>CATOTI010000003.1 GCA_951813295.1 uncultured Pseudomonadales bacterium | reverse complement strand
GGCTCAAGAATGCTCCGCCAACTGGATTACCCGGGTTGCCCAGGCCGATGCCGTCCGGTGCAAAAAACGGCGGTGCGAATCGGCCTGCCGCTCCCAGCGGGAGAAAAAGCGACGGCGGCCTTCTTTGTCGAGAAACAGACCACCATCGCGTTGCTTGAAGTGCTTGCTGTCCAGCACCTGCTTGCGGAACATATCCAAAACACAGCAGTCGGCTTGGGTTCTGACGATTTCCACCAGATCACAGGCAAGCGATGCCCGACCGTAGGCGGGCTGGTGGTAAAAGCCGATGGTCGGGTCCAGTCCACTGGCATGCAGCGCACGCAAGGCGTCGGTCGTCAACAGTGTGTAGGCCAGCGACAGGCAGGCGTTGACCGGGTCGCGAGGTGGTCTGCGGTTGCGGTTGGTAAAATCGAAACGTTCGGGATAAACCTGACAATAGGCAGCGAAGTAGCTGCGGGCACCAGCTCCTTCCAGGCCGCGTATTTCATCCATGCGCTGCGTGCCAATCGTGTCGACCAGTTCAGCCAACCTGGCGCAGCCGACAAATAGCGCCCGGCGCTTCGCCGGATACCGAGGCATCAAGTGGCGCAACAACCTTCTTTGCCGCATCAGTTTCAGCCTGACCAATTGCCGGGCCAGTTCGGCGCACAGCGCGGTATCCTGGGCCAGTTGGTATTGCGCGATGCGGCGGGCGGTGTTGCCGTGGTGCCAGCCGCCACACCAGCTCACCGTCTGTTTGCGCGGGTGCAGAATGACGATGGGAATGTCCGCCTCGCTCAGCATCAGCAGCGTTCGGCTGTCCAGGGTGCATCCTGCGGTGACCACTACCCTTTCCAGGCTCCTCACCAGAACCGATTGTTTTTCCTCGGCATAGCGAACCCACAGTCGGCCGCGTTCATGACTGAGCGCAGCGCCTTGACGGTCAATATACAGCGTGGCCATGGCGTTGCTCTCCCGAAATGGTTTTACCCAACATAGAACAGTGGCTCGTCCCTGGGCAGGCAGGCAATGCCCAGGCCTTGAATGCGCTCCGGAGCGGGTACTCTGACCGCCAGCAGGCTGTCTTCATCTTCATCAATCGTTGCCCGGATCCGCGCGGACAGTTCGCGCTTCTCCGCTGCCGTCAAAAAACACTCGAACACAGACTTCTGACCGCCCCAGGCGTAGTCCTTCAGGACGGTGAGCGCACGGCGGAGCCGTTGCGGGTCGCGGATATCGTAGGCGAACAAGTAGCATTGACGCTCTGGCATGGTGCCACCGGGGTTGTCGAAAGTTGCTGCACAGGTTAGTGCCGGGGGCTGCGTTATGCCGGGCTGGTAAGCTTGTCGCCCGGCAAACTGGCCTTTTTCATCAGTCGGTTATTGCTTGGGGTGCCGGACACACCAAAACCGTTCCAGGGTCGCTCCCAGGCTGTCGAGGTCATCGGCAGACAGTTCTCTTCCCCGATCTGCGGCCTTCATGGGAATAGACAGGTGCCAGTATTCCATACCGCGCTCGCACAACTCAGCCACCAAGGGCACTGGCAGCGTGCCGTACACCGCATCGCCAGGAGCCATGCGGCTCACATCTGCGTGTGGGATATGGTGATCGAAAGTATAGTCGTGCCGAGCGAACCACTGCCCCGCACCCGGGTGGCGGGTAACAAGCCAGCGTTTCAAGGGGTGTTATCCCGTTCAGTGTTGGTAAGGGGGCAGGGCTTCAGGTCAGTCGTCGCGAGCGCCCGCTATGACGCCAGCCCAAGCGTGGTGACGAGTTTGCTTCGCAGGTTCGCAAGGTTGCCACCGTCTATCACGGCGATGTCGAGTAGATCGGCACGAGACTTCTCTACATCTCTCAGGGGATTGAACGACACCACACAGCCCCGGGTGCGCAGGCCACCCAGGTTTTTCATAGTGCCTGCCAGCTTATAGACCATGTCCTCTCCGCCGCGCCGGTCGGAGCGCCCGCTATTGGGATGGAATCTGCCGGTCTTGCACTCGAACACCCACATTTGGTGATGGATCAGCGCGATCACATCCAGTTCGTTTCTTACCGCACTTCTGGTCGCGCCAGCACGGTGTTGGACGGTCACGTTGCGGGCGCTCGCAGCGATTTGTCGATATTCGTTTCTTAGCGACTTCAATTCATCGAATATCCGTGCTTCAAGCCAACCACCGTTGACAAACTGGCGCGTGGATTCATCCTTGAATTTGTACTGCTCCGAATCTTGGTTGTCCTTCTTGATGAACTTGATCAACTCTTATCGTTCTCAAGTTCGCTTAACAGATCCGTTAGATGTTTCGGCCTATTGTCTTCGCGTATGTCTATAGTCAGCTCCAGCTTTCCTTCCGCTTCTCCTGCGTAATAGTTGAGCGTACTGTATGCGTTGGCGTATTTTTCCGCCCTATTAGCCCAAGAGCCGGCCAGGTCACGGAGATATTTGGGTATATCGGACTTTTCGTCTTTGATCAGATCAATGCCATGGGCCTGCAAAAAGTGCCGGAGCGGAAGCGACCCGGCAATCACGATCTTTTCGCTATTTTCATTGCCAGTTGGGTTCAGCCAGACAATTTCGGGCGTTTGCACGTAGAACACACCAACGCCGCGACACGAACATTGTTCGAACGCGGCAATACTCATCGGCTTGGTGCCGCCGGTGGCGTTGAATACGACTTCGTGGGGACTGTGTTTGTTGATTAGCCCGTCTACGGCATCTTCAATACCTTGCAAACAGAAGGCATCCGCGACCCGCACAAGTTCCACGGCAACACCCATTTGTTGAATCACGTCGCGCTGGGCTTTGCCATTGCCTTTGTCTCGTTGCTGATCGCTGCACAGCAGATAGACCTTTTCCGGTTTCATGCCCTCATGCAGCATCGGCAAAATGTTCGGCAAGGGTTGATCAGAAACGAAGCCGATATGCGCTTTGAGTTTTGCCATCAGATTTTCATCCCTTACGTGGGTGGCAGAGCGGGGCTGTTCATGTCACGTTGTGAATTGTGAACTTCCCAAGCCCGAATCCGGTGTTTTTGCCGACATGCAGCAACTCACACAGGTACAGGGACGGCAGGAAAGATCGCAACTCGCCGGTGATGCGCCAGTCACCGACCAGCCCGGGCAGGTGCATTTTCTGCTGCTGCCGGGAGGAATAGCGAGACCAGTGGAGCAGGCGCAGCTTGTGTTCGCTCCCCAGCGTTTTCGCCTGTTCGGTGAGTTCCCTGATGTCCCCGGTATCCGACGGCAGGCCAGCAGTATCCTGAAACAGGCGAATGCGGCGCAGGCAACTGACCATCAAATCCGCCGGCGTCAGTCTGGCTGTCCCCAGCACCTTGCCCTGGCGTTGCAATCGCAGCGGGGTTTCCATGCGCAGTTGGATACTGGTGGCGTCTGTTGGTGCAGTCACCCGGGTACGCTGTTCGTGTGTTGGGATTTCCGGCATGTGCTCATGCCAGATGCTCTCGTGCCGCTCGCCATCGCAGCGGCTGACGCGGCATAACCTCGCCTTCACCTTGCTCCGACCGAGCCCGCAAGCTAGGGCCTGCTGCCAGGCAAGGATGATCAGCGGCAGTTGCGCCAGCGCTTTGCCGAACAGCACCATGTGGAACCCCAGTTGATCTTCCGGAGTCAACATGGCGTCGCCCGGGGGTGGCGGTTCGATCACATAGGGCAGCATCGCTGCGCGCTGACGGTGGTCAGGACCGCTGGTCACAGGCTCGAAAACAGCCGTATAGGAACAGCCACTCTGAACCGGGCAGCCATCGCACACCGTGCGTCCTGTGACGCAGGCCATGCGCCGCAGGGCCGCGCCGAAGGCACCCCTGAGTATGGAGCCACTGTAAGGCGGCAGCGACAGCGGTTGCTGCACGGTGCACTCGAAGCGGTAGCGAACGATGGGGTAAGAGTTCATTGGCCGGTCAGCCAAGCCATGACACGCAGGGTGTTCTGATGGTCCTTGTCTTTGGCAGGCCTTTTCTTTGCACTTGTCTCACGCCATTGTTTTGCTTTTTGCATCCGGGCTTTGAGTTCCTCCGCAACGGTGATTTTGTCCTGACCTCGCCACAGCTCATCTTTCACCGCCTGGATGATTGCAGCGATTTCCGTCATGTTCTTGTCCGTCCGCGCCTCAAGCACTTCCTGGATCTCCCGTTCTATCGGGGACATCGCCGCCAGGCGTTCGGCCCGCTGCCTCTCTTGCATTTCGCGTTGCTGGCGTTCCTGGTGCCGACGCTTTATCTCGGCCTCCTGCCCCGTATCTCGTTGCATCGCCCCATACCCCACGGCGGTCTTGGCACCGAAACCACACCATTCGAAAGCGTGTTCAAAGGCGGATTCCAACAGGGTTTTCCAACGATCATTTTCAGCCAGATCAGTTGTCAGGCGCTTGCGGTCGCAAACCACATGGAAGGTGAAATTCGACCCTGGCGGCACGGTCATAAAATTGATGGGGATGGGTTGGCCCGAGTCATGGGGCGAGGCACTGCCTTGGTAATAGTGAGAATAGTGCGGGGTCATGACCTCGATCGCGAGCCTGCCTCCGGATATTTCCGGCAGGACATCCCAGAAAGACAGGGCACCATGCCCCGCATCAGAGGAATCTGGTCCGAACAAGGTATTAATGGCTTCCTGCGTCCATACGCCATCTTCGGACTGAGCCGCCCAGGTCACACTCGGCGCGATTCCGGCCAGTTCTTCCGCCGCCCGTCGCACCACGCCCTTGACACCGCTGCCCGGCAGATACGGCAGGCCGTAGGGGTTGAGGAAGGAGAAACCATTTTCCAGCGGGTGTTCGTTACCCAGGCCGGTGGCGAAGGGCGAGTCTGACCTGGCAATCAGTTGAAGCTGCGACTCCTCCGATAGGTTCGCAAACACCGCCTTCTGGCGCTTGCCGAAGGCGTCCAACATTTTACGATCAGCGGGGTTGATAGCTGCTGCTTCTTTTGACGCAGATACGCTATCGGTCTCTTTGGACCAATCGACCTTCTGCCATAACTTTAAGAACATGCCGAATCGCGAGGCAGGCGAAGCGTCTTTGAAACTGTCTCCCAAATATTTCGGAACGGCAGCTACAGGCATCTCACTGGCCTCCCCGCCGGGCATCCGGCCCTTCAACAGGTCCATCCGAGCGGGATTGGGCTGGATCATCACCGCCATGCTGCGCCGCAGCGATCTGCCGCATCCAGCGTAGCCAGGCCATCGCTTCGGTGGTGATCTCTTGAAACTCGCGTGGCTCGGTTTGCAGCAGGTGCTCCATGCAACCCTCGAAATCCTCGGGCACACCCTTGCGCTGATGTAGCCAACCGCGCAGATGTCCTGCCAGTTGTTCGTGCTCGCCGCCTTTTTTCTGCTCCAGAAAAGCCATTACCTGCATCAGCCCGCTGTTTATGATCAGCGCGGGCAGGCCCTTGGCCAGGTTCGTGTATTCCTTTGAGCAGCTCTTGCTCTTGTCCCAGGCATGTCTGGCGCGTTGCTGTTCCAGGGTTGGCGTCGGGGTTGTTTTCGGCATATCAACCCCCGCTCACGACTCGCGCCGTCACCAGGCCGCGACCGGTGGTGGCGTCGCCGCCGAGCTGTAACAGCGGACAGCCGTTAATGATGGTTTTGATCTTTTCCATCACCTCGGCGGCTTCCATCTTGCTCTTCTCGTCATGACTCCGGCTGGCCAGCAGCGGGGCGATCATCAGGGATTCCGGCGGCAGGTTTTCCGTATAGAACAGTCCGCCATCGGCGGCTGTGCCAGTCTCATCATCAATGCGCACATGGGATTCGACCACGGTGGCGTATTCAGCGAAGTAGCCGAAGTCGGTGTCGGACAAGATAACCAGATCATCGGCCAGTTTCTCCCGGAAAAACTGGTACTCGTCGCTATCGGGCAGACCACGATCCACCAACTCATTACCGATGGTTTTTATCGCCTCGTCCGTGTGCGCGCAGTATTCAAAGGCTTCAAGGTGCAATTTGTTGTCTGCGGACAGTAATTTGTCATTCCCGACCACACATTTCCCTTCCTTCGCAGACAGGTCACCCCACGCGACCTTTTGGCCCGTCAGCGCCAGCAGCCGCTGACAACGCGCCAGGGCTTGCGGGCAGGTCGCGTAGACATAGCCGTTTTTCAGGCAGCGCACCGGCAGGGTGACCAGTTGCGCATCGCCGAAGCTGATGGCCCCGGCATGATGGTTTTGGCTGTCGGATGGGGGCCCGAACAGCGGGTGAAGCAATTCGGCATCCCCGCCAATGGCTTCAAAGCTGTGCCGGAGCGCGCCTTTGATGCCGGAGCCGGCAAAGCTGGGATGATGGGTGTGACGCTCACGCTGGATGGGATTGTCGATCAGCCCGGTGGCCGTACCCGCGCCCATGTGCACCGGGCTGATGGCGTAGAGAAAAATAGCTGCCTGTTTCTGAAACATGGTGCTTTCCGTGGTTCGGTGGTTGATCAGTAGGTCGCGAAAACGAAGCGGTTATAACCTTCCACCCGACGTGCGCCATTGTCCGCCCCGTCGGGCCACAGGCCGTAGATGGCAAGCTTGTGGAGCGCGTCCGGTGTGGCTTGCAAATCCTGAAGCCAATACACGCTGCCGGTTGGTGCTACCCGCTGCGCGGGTTTGGGTTGCTTCGCGGCCAAGTCCCAGCCAGAGATGATTTTGGAACGGGGGACGGCGGCACAAACGAGTTTGGCCGTTACGCCACCGAGGTTAAACTGCCGGCTTTCGTCGAGGCCGGTAGGCCGCCAGCCGCCGGCAAAAATACCCGGGCTGATGAGAACAATACGGCAGCGTTGATTGGCGGATATCTGCTCCCATAGCGCCTCCCAATCCGGTTCACCATCGACGTCGGCGCCATCAATCAGGCTTGCCTGCGCCGCCCGTCCGTCGCCACCCAGGCGCAGCGTCAGGCTAGGCGGCCATTCGGCCCCCTCGGTTCGCGCCAGAAAGCCGACATCATAGTCATTGCCTTGATGCCGCTGCTGGAAAGACACGGCCTGGGTGGTGAACAGCCTGCCTTCGGCAACACTGCCGCTGGCGGCCTCGATACCGATACCGGTGCGTACTTCCGTTTGCCAGAGTTTGTCCTGAGCCAGCAGGTGGCTGTCAACAATCGGCTCGCCTGAGAGGTATGCCCGCCAGCCTGCGGCACTGAGATAAAAGCCGCTTTCTGGCTTGCCGCGTTCTGGTTCGGGCAGCACGGCGAGATGTGCGGTGACCGCGGAGGTCATCAGGGTGTTTGCCGTACCGGGCATGATACGGCGCACGACTCGATCGCCACTCTGTTCATCCTGCGCCCGGACTCGACACAGAGAGATCAGATCAGCAGGCAGCGCGTACAGGGGCGCTACCTTGCTATTCTTGCCGCGGTGCGCCAGTTGCACGTCGGTAAGCCGGAAAGCGCCGGGGCGGGCAGCATTGCCGAACTCGGCATCCATAAAATCGCGGTTGTTGGCAAATGCGCCAAAATCAATGCCCTTGCGCACCATCAGCGCGGAGCGAATTGCGCCAGCGATAACGGAGGGATGCGGCGGCACTAGGCTCTCGCCGTAACTGCCCGCCTCACCGAACAGTTGGTTACCGCGTAGGAACAGCACATCGTGCGGTTCGATAAAACAACAGGTTGTCATCAGGCACCGTCTCCTTCGATAAATCGGTGCATGCGCTCAACGGCCGCCAACAAATCAGCCAGATCACGCTCAACCACATTCCATACGACCTCAAGATCAATCCCGAGATACCCATGCGCCAGCACGTTTCGAAAACCGGCCAGGTCCGCCCAGGGAATTCCCGGTTCCGTTGCCTTGGTTGTTGCGCTTAGTCGTTGGCTGGACTCGGCCAGCGTTTGCAGGTTTCGGAGCACCGCATCCTGGACCATGGGCGTCTGCAGGAAAGTATCCTGCGCTCCACCCGTGTATTCACGGATGCGTTCAATGCATTCGCGTACATGGTCAAGCAGAACCCGTTCGGATTGTCGCGTGGGCTTCATAAGGTCACAGCCTCGGCCAGAACGCGATCCCGCAATGCGGGATGCAGGCCCCGATCGCTCACCACATCCACACGGCGATGGAGCAGACTCTGGATCTCCACCAATAGCCCGCCCAACTCAAGGGCGCTCTTGTCGCGGGGAATGGACACCAACAGGTCCGCATCACTGCTTTCGTCCGCGTCGTCCCTCGCCATAGAGCCGAATATGCGCACATTTTCAATACCACGCCGTCGCGCCAGGGTCAGGATTTGATCACGATGCTGCTCAATCAGCGGGTGCATTCACCTTCTCCTGATCTGATGCCGTTGGCTCCGGTTTATCGAGGCGCACTTCCCGCGCGAGAAATTCAGCCACACCGAGAAAGTTTTCGAGATAGTCCAGGCGGTCTTCCTGCTTAATCGCGAGCGTCGCCAACCGACTCGCGAGCAATTGTTCACGGCAGAATTCCTTGTCCTCGCCAGTGCCTGCCTGCCGCTGGAGCTGGTCATCCAGCAGGCTACCGAGCATGTCCTGCGGTGCATCGTGCGGCAGGTCCTTGAGCCACAGCAGGCAGTGATAGGCGGCGCGGCGGGATACGGAAGGCCTAGCGAGAAACTCCCGCACATCTTGCAGCAACTGCAACTCCCCCCACTTGCCAGTCAGCTTTAGCGCGCCGCCAGCGCGCTTGACGATGGTGATACCGAAGGCGTTCCGCCCGCCTTGGCACTTGGCGCGTTGTTCGGCGTCTTTCATTTCCCGGCGAACCGCTGCCAAAGGTGCCTTGTGATGGGCGATCACCGCGCCGCAACTGGCGGTGGCTCCGCCCATCATTCTGAACAGTTGATTGCGCAACAAGGCAAAGCCTTTCTTACAGACCAGCTTCCCCGCCTGCCTTGCCCGCTGCATATCGCCCCAGTCTTTGTTCTGATAGTCCGCGTCGTCACCACTCCAAGCGTTGCGCAAGCGCTGCATGGCCGGCAGCAGGTCTTGCACCGGCAACATGGCGAATACATCGTCGCCACCTGCATAGATCAAACGGCCAAGGTGCTCCCGTTCCACGATATGCGGTACAACATGCAGGGCGAAGTCGTTCAGCGCGGCGGATATCGCCAGGTGGCGGTTGGGCGAGAGTGCACGGGGCGACGCTGCGTATTCCCCGATTTTCGCGTTGTCTCGCGCTTTTTTCTTCACGAATTCCCGGAGTTGCGGGTGGAAACTCTTTTCATAGGAGATTGCAAACTTCTCATCGCCCGACAGAATGTGCCCCATATTGTCGCCGTCCAGCAACAGCAGGGCGTAGTAGGCTTCCAGTTGGTCCTGTGCGCCCAGGCCAAGAATCTGTTTGACCTCTTTGCGAAGTTCATCCGCTTCTTGCTCATCCTCCAGGTCATCCGCCTTGTCCAACAGGCCAGCCAGCTTCTTCGCCTGATCTATTGATGGGTGGCTCCGGTAATCCGCCATGAGCTTTCGGGGTAGCGCCATTGGGTCTGGGTCGTATCTGTCCAGTAGCTTCTGCGCCTCGTCGGAACGCTCGCTATTGTTTTTCAGCCAGCTTTCAAGTTGCGCCGCCAGCGCCATCGTGTGGGTGGAGACGACAAAGCGATTGACCCGGGCTTCTGTCGCCCGCCCAACCTCTTCCGCAAACAGGGTTGGCCAGAGGCGTTTCACCGCCGATAACCCGCCGAGATATTCCCCCTTTTTGGCCCAGGAAGGTTTTTTGTCATGCAGCCTTTGCCACAGCGTGTCGTCGCGCTGGCCTTGCGGCTTATCAAGGTCTGCCCGGTCCAGCGTCAGCCATTCGCTCTCCCCTGTAAGGGAATCACGCCAGCCTTTTTGCGTCAGTTGGTCGAAGGGTCGCACCGCCTTGGCGGCGGACAGGGCACGCTCGGCCAGATCGTAGACCGCCGGATAAAGCACTCCGGGATTCGGACGCCAGAAGGTGGTGTTGTCGTCCCACCGTTCCACCAGCACCTTCCACGCATCGGATGCCAGGAAGCCGCCGACCCCGCCTTCGTTTGCGTCGAAGAACGGTGCCATGGCTTCTTGTAACCGAGACACATCCAGGTCGGTCTGCTGGTCTTCGTTGCGGGGTTTGATCAAAGAGAAAGGCACCGCGGCCCAGTGGACTTCCGGGAAGCCGTCGAGTTGGTCACGCATTTGTGTGTGGCAGTATTTTTCGTCGCCGCCCGTCGCGCCGATCTCTTCCAGCAAACAGTTCACGGTTTGCTCGCCGATGCTTTGCAGCCAGCACCGAACCTGTTGCTCGATGTCTTGCGCAAGCCCCTTCGCCTGATCGGCAGGCACGACGGCCACAAAGCGATTGGGCAGGGCGCCAGCGAACAAGGGATTGGCATCTGTTGCCGACTTCGCCCAGTCGCAATCGCTAAACCACTCGGCCGGGAGCCCCATTTCATCCCGCAGCCAGACATCCACCTGGGGAATGCCACGCAAGCGCGGGAACAGAATGGCGTCCGGACCCAGGCGTTCGCAGACGACTTTCATGGCCTCCCATGACAGCCGCGCCAGCAGATGCGAACCGGCCCACAGGTCGGCGGTAGAGCGGGCCGCAGCAATAAAAGGCTGCACCGGCCCCAGCGACAGCGCCAGCAGCGCGGCTTCGCTCTTGCCATCCGCCGCGAAGGTACCGGCGAAAGCGCTGGTCAGGTCCAGATGATCCCAGATGGAATGGTCCGGCACGCGGGTATCCGCCGGTAACAACGGCCACAGAAAACCCAGCTTGCCGTCGTCATCTTCCTCGCTGAGTTTCGGGCCGAAGCGCCAGCAGGCCAGCAGGGTTTTTTGCCAATCGGGCTTGTCGCTGATTCCATCCTTGATGACAAGGCTGGAAAAATGCTCGAAGCTGCGTTGCTTGATGTCCGTAATGTCTGTTTCCGCCAGCCGTTTCAGGTCAAGTCTCTCACCGGTCAAGGGGTGAATCAGGATGGGCGATTGAGTCCAGCGCACCTGACAGCCGGGTGCGATCTTGAAGGTTTTTGTTGCGCCTGTTTTTGTTTCGACCGTGATTTCTTCCATAGGCCATTGGGGACGATCCGCTGCCGCGGCCCACCAATCAGCGCGTTTGACATCCTTGTACAGGGTGATGGGAATACCATTCTTGAACAGCACGCCGGCCAGCACATCGGTATTGTCCGGATCAAGCCAGTCGCCAACCGGTAGATTGTGAAAGCCGAGGTCGCGGTGCAGCGCCTTGCAGGTGCCGCCCTCATGGCCTGCCGGGTCGCGCAAGAGCACCAGGGCTTTTTCCGCCGGGTCGTGCAAGCGGGCGTGCAGCTTGGTCTGCCAGAAGGTGTCTGGGGTGCTCATGCTGGTTTCCGCTGGATATCGTGTTGGTCGTCGTCCAGAAATTCATGGACACGTTTCCACATCGTCACAAGCTCGGTTCTGTTCGGGGAAAAATCCAGCGGCGGCAGGCAGGGTAAATGAAACACAAGGGCCTTCACTTTACTGTTGGAGGCTGGAACCACCTTGAAACGCAGGCTGCTCGGCAGGCGCTTGTTGCCCCAATTCTTGGGATCATGTTTCGTGACGGGATAGTTCAGCCAATGTCGATTTGTTTTGAATGTGCTGTTTAGATTCTTGCGCAGTTGCGCCAGTTGGGTCATTGCCTTCTGCCAGTTGGCAACCGCTTCCGACTGCCACATCAGCAAGCCGCCCCTGTCATCACATCCTATGGCATGGGGCCAGTCTCTCTGTAACGCGCGTTCCAGCCTGGCGGTGAATTTCCCGGCATCAACCGCCAGTTCCGGCGTTCCGTCTTGAGGTTCGAGCGATACCGACCCCCAGCCATTGCGGCTGCGCCCGCCGATGGTGCCAAATTGGTCGATCAGTGCCAGCGTGTTGGCGATGTCATCTTCATGTTCTTCCGGCACGGCAAGACGTACGGTTGCCGAACCTTCAGCTTGAATCGCCGACCCATGCGCTAAGCGCGTTCCTATTCTTCGATCATATTGTACAGGCCCATAACCCAGATACAGGTCAGCAGCCACTGGGTTCTTGGATCCAATTCCTGGCAGTTTATGCCATCCATTCGAGCCTTCGCGCCAGTCGCTCAGCCGCATCCTGACCAGGCTTTTCGTGGTGCCACTGTCCAACCAGGCATTGCCGAACAGTTGACCTTCCGCTTCCCTGATTTTTTTCCATTCATGGGCATGGCTTTCCGCCACCGCCACGCGCCACCAGTGGCGCAGCAACGCTTTGAAAGGTGGCGTGCGCCATTGGCCGCTCTGCTCAGCATTGCCGAGAAAAGCCGGCGTAGTGAAAGTGACCCGGTATTGCAGTGTCTTCATCATCTCTACAATCGCTCTAATCCGAAGCATCCGCTTCAACCGAAGCGTAGCGTATCGCTTCAGGAGGCAGGCTTAACCCGTAACGGGTTTCCGGTCGTTTACCTGAACTTGCTATTCTGTAGGGCTCAAATAGCTGCGGCGGGAGATTTTTCTTCAAAGCGGCGTTGGTCCGTGACATTTTCGAATCGAATTCCTCCTTCCCCATACCCCTGGAAAATGACTGCTCCGCCTGCTCATAGTCCGCGCTGAATTCGCCGACAATCCGCCGGTATTCGGCAAGAAAAGCCGTGGCGATGCCTGGTCCATCATCATCGTATCTTATGGGGTCCGATCCCTCGCAGCGACGCCGCGCCATCCAGCTGTAAAACGCCAGTTCAGCCGGCGCAATGTCCTCAATCACAACGCCGGAAACCGACAGGCAACGACCGGCTAAATCAATCACCAGTTGCAATGGCCCCAGCGCACTTTGGGCCGCCGCCACCGTGGCGCTGAAACTGCTCGCGCCATTCATCAGGCTCGGCGGCAAGCCCTCGCGCATCCGCACAAAGGGGATTTCGGCCAGAGAAACCTGCGCTTCTTTCGTATCGTAAGCACGCGGCTGCTCACCCCGTGTGTGGATCAACTGGCTGTGCTTCGTTGGATAGTAGAAGTCGGGGTGCGACTCATACGGCGCATTGACCAGCACATGCGAAAGCCGATCCTGGCTGCGCCCGTACAGGCTGATCGCATAACCCAGATAGTAACCCATGGTTTTGCGGCCACCGGCGATAGATGCATGCAGACTGGCCATCGGGTCGGCAGTCAAATCGCGCACCGTTTGGGTGATGGTGTCGGCGCAACGCCGGTTGTCCGCCTCGCTGCGGATATCTTCCAGCAGACCGTCCATGTCGTCACGAATCACCCAGACGTTTTCCATACCGAAATGGATGGTGGGCAGGTCGTACTCCCGGCACAGACGATGAAAGTGCCCGTGCTCCGGATTGAGCAGCGCGTGCCGCACCCGCTCCGCCCCTTCTTTGGTCGTGATTAGATGGACCTCCGTTGGCACCCAGGGGTCGTGCCGGTTGGCCGCGAGCGCATACAGAGTTTCCGTCACCACCTGTGGCGACAGGCCCGTGACAGCCAGCAAAATTCTGCGCGGATAATGGGTCGGCACCATGAGACGGGTTTCTGCTTAACGGTTCGGGCCAAAGTATGCCTTCCGGGAGAACAAGGGGGTCATCACCGCAAGCTTGCGGTACTGATCTCGCAAGCGTACAGGTCGGTTCAGCACTTCGTTGCAGAATCAGAATATGGGTTTGGAGGCGAGCAGACAGATTTCTTTTCGAGCTAGTAGTTGTCACATCCCCGGACGGTAGTATTGTTTCGGATCAAGGGGCACTTTATCAGGCGCGAATGGTATTGAATGAGCTGTTGGCGCAGCGTACGCCACGCTCGAGGCTGGAGAGTCCGGGATGAAGATTGCACTGCACCGAGGCGCGCGAACCACACCGGCCGTGCGGGCGGAAATCGCGGCCAGTGACGAACCGGCTCGGGTGCTGGCGAGGTGGTTCGGGGTAACGGAGGTCACGATTCGCAAATGGCGAGGCCAGAGCGATTTTCAGGACCAGTCGCACACCGCGCACCGTCTGCGGACGACCCTTTCGCGGCACAGGGACTTGTGGTGGTCGAGTTGCGAAGAACAACGCTGCTGGTGCCGCTGGATGATCTGTTGCGGGCCACACGTGAGTTCATTCATCCGGACGTGTCCCAGTCCGGCCTGGACCGCTGTCTGTGACGACATGGGCTGGGCAACCTGCGCAAGCTCAGGGGTGACGGCGCGTGGGCACAAACCCTTCAAGACGTACGAGCCAGGCTTTCTGAACGTCGACAGGCCATGCGCCTATCGACCCTAACTAAACCGTCCGCTGAAGTGGGGTAAAACCCGTACGCAGCCCGCCGCGTCATCGACGCCGATAGGCATCGTCATCCCGAAGGGCCACTCCTTGTCCTTCTTCGTCTGACGCATCTCGGGCTCGGGATCGCGTGCCTTCGCGGCCGGTGACAGCCAGCAAAATTCTGCGCGGATAACCGGTCGGCACCATGAGATGGGTTTCTGCTTAACGGTTCAGGCCAAAGTATGCCTTCTGGGGAGAACAAGGGGGCGTTACCGCAAGCTTGCGGTAAGTTTTGGGGAACGCCTTCTCAACTCAACCAGGCCGTGGCCTTACCCAAAACCTCCCGCTCGCTCCTCTCGAAGGCGTTGACCGGGTCGGTTGGCGGCCGACGGTTGCGGTTTCGGAAGTTGGCCGGAGTACGGCATGACTCCTGGTGTTGCGGATGCATCGCATCGGCGAAGTAGACCACCTGAACGGCGGCGAGAGACGATCGCCAGATTTGCGCCATTTTCTCTAGACCAGGTAGTCTCTGCAATCTGGTCGCCCGAAGTCGAAGGCCCACAAACCAGCAGAAACAAAGGCTCTCCGGGCATCATCAGCAGAAACCAAGCTCCTGCTCTACCAGAAGACGACTGCGTGGCGGAGAGGGAGGGATTCGAACCCTCGATGGGCTTGCACCCATACACGCTTTCCAGGCGTGCTCCTTCGACCGCTCGGACACCTCTCCGAAAATGGAGGCGGCCCGGTCAGCCACACCCCGGCACCCGAGTTCGCTGCTGCCGCTGCTCCCTTCCGGGCCTGACGGGGTTGACAACTTATCGTCGCGAGGGGACCGGCCGGGCAGCCATTGACCGCGTTTTGGGCTGCGCTAGCTGGCGGCCGCCAAGCGTAATCGCATTGCCCGCGCAATTGAAGCCGAATGCCGTGATCGATCAGGGATCGAAGTCCGAACAGTCTCCCCACGCACGTGCGACCGCGAGGTACTGCTCCGCCATCGGCTCGATGTCGAGTTCCTTCAATAGGAGGCTGGTCGAGACACATTCGATGTACCCCCAACGCCAAATCGCCGCGGCGGCGACGCCCGTGGCGGCCGCGATCCGTTCTACCCGACGGTGTCCCGCGGCCACC
The DNA here is from genome assembly GCA_951813295.1 of uncultured Pseudomonadales bacterium. Lineage (GTDB taxonomy): Bacteria > Pseudomonadota > Gammaproteobacteria > Pseudomonadales > Azotimanducaceae > VXYL01. The sequence continues at coordinate 438,794 of CATOTI010000003.1, read as the reverse complement.
GGATCGCCGGATGCCAGCAGGTCTTCGGGCCATTCACGCATTGGGATCGCGAGATCGAGCGCGGGCTCGCCCGCCATACCGTCCGGATCGACGTAGCGAAAGCCACCCGTCACCGAAGCCAGCAAATTGTGGGCATGCCCGTCACCATGGATCAGAACGGCAGTCGACGGATCGTCGGCGCGCTCACGGTCGTCTAGGAATCGGAAAGAACGCTCGATCGCTTCATCGCTCAGATCTCCTAACGCCCGATGTGCGCGAATGTAATTTCGCAACCACTCGGCCTTCTCTTTCGCGGGTTGGAAGACGGGATCGCCGCCAATCGGAATCCAGGCGACCGATAGCGCCTTGCACACCCAATCGACCTGTTCGTCGACGCTCATTTCCTGCTCCGCCAGCGGCTGCCCCAACCGGTCGAGCAGGATGGCATTGTGATCGAGCGCTTCGCCGATCAAGCGCGCGTAGCCCCGACCATTCACGAGGCGATACGCGGCGGCTTCGCGTTCGAGTGCCGCGCCCGGTACGCCGACTTTCATGACAAAGGACTCGGCGTCGCGCTTCGCCTCGAGCACGAGACTTTCGGTGCCACCATGCAATACGCGGCCGAATTCGACCTCAAAACGCCGGCTCAGGTCATCGACGATATCCGGCAACTGCAGTTGCCACTCTGCACCCGCACGGCCGAGCCCGGCCAGGCGTTTCTGTACCAAGTCCGGTAACTCGATCGAATTCGTCATACCGCTTACTGTCGTTCGTCGCGCCAGATTGGGGGCACCCAGCCGCCCGTCCAGCGCGTCGGATTGATGTCGATACCGCCACGCCGCAGAAAACGTCCTGCGACATAAAGGTCCTCCGAACCCGAAGCCGCCGCGACCGCGCGGAAGATCCGCTCCACGACATCTTCGTGAAAACCGGCATGGGCAAGAAACGAGAGGAGGTATTCGAAGAGTGCCAGCCGATCAATCAGGCGACCGCGGTAGCCGATCGCGATCGTGCCCCAATCGGGTTGCCCGGTGACCGGACAAACCGATCGAAAGAGCCGGCTATGTACTGTCTCCGCGCTGACGGCACCGGTCCCCAGCGGTAACTCTGGGATACGCTCGAATTTCGGTGCGCGCGGCAGATCGAGGTCGTCCAGGCAGAAGCCCGGCGCGCCCTTCGATGCGGGTTCAGCGTCGAGCTCCACGCTGACCTCACCCCCAACCACGGCTATGAGGTCGCCTCGGATCCGCTCGACAACGGCGCCCTTCGTTTCGAACCGCGTCATCGCGAATCCACCGAGATAGAGCTTCAATGATTTGCTCTCGACCATCGCTCGGCTCGCCGCATCGACCCGAATCCGCGCTATCGACGCGGCCGGTCGGCCTGCGTCATCGAGCCAGGAGAGTTCGAACGCGGTCCATTCGTCATCGCCACGAAATGGAAGCGCGGCACCGATCCCTAAGTCTCGGCGGGCACGCGATCGTTCGATGCCGACGAGCAGCTTGGGATCGACCACGGTCGGAAACACCGACTCACGACCGAGTGGTAGTTCGGACAAGGCTCGCACCGTGGATTCTCATTTCGCGGGAGATTATCATCCGCCCTCTCGCCGCGTCCTGCGGCGAGCCCGAGCGGGAATAGCTCAGTTGGTAGAGCACAACCTTGCCAAGGTTGGGGTCGCCGGTTCGAACCCGGTTTCCCGCTCCAGTTTCCCTTTCCAGATCAACGAGTTACCGAGAACGCCGAAACTGGCGTTCACTCGTGTTTTGCCAAATTTGGCAAAATACAGTGGTTTTCCGCCGTCGCGAACCTAGTTTACTGGGCGTGCTGAACTGGTGGGCCGGTCTCTTGCTTAAGATAACGACATCCTAGAACCGGCGTCGATCGCGTCGGACGCTGACTGCCTTTGGCGTTAGAACCAGCTAGGAATGAGGAGGAACCGTGTGCCTTACCGAGAAGTATCCGGCGCGGGCTTCATCCGCGCTCTCGTGTTCCCACCGCCCTCGATCGAGCGTCGTCCGGTGGAGCTTGATGCCGGTTCGGCCGACGTCCTCCCCACCCGCTTCGTCGAACCACCAGCGGGCGAGCATCAGATCGGTCGCCTTCGTCCAGAGCCCTCGCCCCCGGCGTGATGGGTGTCCCGCGGTAAAGCCCATATGAAAGTTCGTCGGCAGGAACGAAAGACAGACGCTCGGCGCGATCGCTGGATCTTTCGTGTGATTCGCACCGATGACATTCGCTCGGGTGACGGCGATGCAGCCCTCCGCATCACCACACCAGAACGTTAACCAACCCCACGAGTCCGCGTCGAAGGGTGCGGATGGTCCTCTAACAGGTCGTCGTTCTGCTGGATGTAAATGGACGTCGTCTTGCGACATTGTTCGAGCGTGACCCGGCCGGTCTTCAGGTCCTTCGGCCAGTCGCGCAGACACTCGAACAGATCGATCTCGTCACGCGGTCCGAGTAGCCGTGCGTAGATCCCGTCCGGTCCTTCGATTCTCATTTCGTTGGTCCTGTGGCTGGTGGTACGCCGAGTGAGCTGCTACGAGGAAAACGGACCGACCGGAGGGTTAGTTTTTCGGCACAGTAGACCTCTAGGGAGGGGAATACATGGCACGAAAACGGTTCTCGGTAGAGCAGATCGTGGCGGTGTTGCAACAAGCCGAACAGGGCATGAAGGTTGCTGATCTGACGCGCCGGATAGGGATCTCGGAGCAGACGTTCTATCGCTGGAAGAAGCCGTACGCGGGGCTGCAGTCCGATCAGGTGCGGGAGCTCAAACAGCTGCAAGAAGAGAACGCGCGGCTGAAGAATCTTGTCGCCGAACTGAGCTTGGACAAAGCCATCCTGCAGGACATCAACGCAAAAAAGTGGCCCGGCCCGCGGTGAAGCGCGATGTCGTCGAGTATGTGGTCAGTCACTACGGAACGAGCCGTCGGCGTGCCTGTCGCATCGTTCGCCAGCATCGCTCCGTGCAGTACTACCGGTCGAGAAAAGACCCCAAGACGGCGCTCCGTCAACGACTGCGCGATCTCGCCAAGAGTCGCGTGCGTTATGGCTATCGACGTCTTCACGTCCTGCTCTTGCGCGAGGGCTGGCAACTGGGCCGCGATCAGGCTTACCGACTCTACTGCGAGGAACAACTACAACTGCGCAGCAAAAAACCAAGTCGGCGCAAGATGCAGGTCCATCGGCGACAGCGCTATGTCCCGAAACGACCGAACCAGGCCTGGTCGATGGACTTCGTCAGCGATCAGCTGGTCAGTGGTCAGCGATTCCGCGCCTTGACCATCGTTGACGAGTTCACACGAGAAGCGCTCGCGATCCGGGTCGGGCCTCGACTACGGGCCGAGGAGGTCGTCGCCACCTGTACCGATCTCGTCGCCGCACGAGGTGCTCCGAAACGGGTGTTCGTCGACAACGGCAGCGAATTTACTGGCCGCGTCATGGATCTCTGGGCGTATCACCACCACGTGCATCTCGACTTCTCGAGGCCAGGTAAACCCACCGACAACTGCTTTATTGAGAGCTTCAATGGCTCGTTCCGCGACGAGTGCCTCAACGTCAACTGGTTCGAACGCATTGACGAAGCCCAGCGCGTCATCGAGGCTTGGCGTATCGACTACAACGTGACTCGACCTCACCAGTCTCTCAATGACCTGACACCGGTCGAGTTCGCAGCGAATTTCAACGTCGACGACAACGGTGACGTCGACTTGGCCGCCGGAGGCTAACCCTCGGGGTGGTCCGAATTCCCCGAGCGGCTCACGGAAGCCGGAGGCTAACCCTCGGGGTGGTCCGAATTCCCCGAGCGGCTCACCAACCGCCATCCTCTAGTTTCAATCGGTCCGAAGAAATCTAGCAGGCCAGCGCTACTTCGACGACGTCGTCGAGGCCGAGTCGCACGCTACACAGGGCGAAGGCACGCTCAACGCTTCCGTGGTCCACTACCTCGCGGAGCTCCCCTCGCGGTCCCTGAACAAGGACAGCACGCGGCAAAACGCGAAGTGGATACTTGATCGATACCGCAGTCGAATCGGACACCGCCTCGTCGGCGAGATCACGATCACCGTTCTGCAACAGATCTTCGATCGGCAAGCCGACTCTGCCTACGTCAATCACCGCAAGGTCTGGATGAAGTTTGGTGACTGGCTCGTCGCGAAGGGTCGATGGCAGGAGAACAGGGCGAGGAAAACACTCGCGAAACAGGTTCGGCGTAAGCGAGCTCGTCACACCGACATCGGCTATCAAGCGATATACAACGCCGCCGATGAATGGCTGCAGATCGCGATGGAGCTCGCTGTGTCGAGCCTGCAGGACCGCACCGTTCTGCTCGAGCTCGAGCGTTCCGATATCGTCGACGGCAGGATCCGGCTCACGCGTCACAAAACGGGTGCGAACCTCGCAATTCTTCCGGGCAAGCGGCTGAAGCGGGCGATCGACCGAGCGCTTGCGGTGCCAATTGCAGGCGAGACGTTGATTCGTCGCGTGCCTGAACGCCGACGACCCGGACCGGACTGGTGGCGCGTGCGGCCGTTGTATCTTTCGCACGCTTTCTCAGCCACGAGAGAAGCGTCAGGCGCCTACGCCAACCTAGAACCGGAGGAACGTCCGGACTTCCGGGCCCTCCGATCCTATGGGGCGAAGCTATACGCCGACGCAGGGCATCCGCGGGCGTACGTTCAAGCGCTCCTCGCCCACCGCGATACCGACCTTACGAAGTACTACCAAGAGAGCGGATACCAGACGAGCTACGTCGACGTCGAAGCGGGCTTGTAGAACGCACTGGTAAGGCAGGTGAGGCGTCCGTTGTCGACCCATAACGGCCATCTTGTCTTCCCAATGATGCCGGAAGATTCCTTTGTCGAATGTGCTCTCACGGGCCGAGCGACGTGAGGTAATTTGTTTTCTGTCGATCACCAACTGGGAAGTGCGTGATGGAACGGGAGATTAATTCGAATGGCATCGAGTTGTGGACTGAGGATTTCGGAAATCCGTCCGAAGCCACGGTACTGCTGATCATGGGCATGTTCACTCAAGGCATCTTTTGGTCTGACGCGCTGATCGAAATGATCGTTGCCAGTGGTCGGCATGTCATTCGCTATGACAACCGTGACGTCGGTCGGTCGTCGTGTATCGATTTCGGTACCGATCCTTACACCTTTCACGATCTCGCCGTTGATGCGACTGGAATTCTCGACGCATGGGACATTGAACACGCCCATGTCTTTGGATTGTCTATGGGAGGAATGATCGTTCAACAGATGATGATCGACGTGCCAGAAAGGCTCCTGAGCGCCACTATCGCTTGCTCTTCCCCCACTGCTGGTAGTCAGACGGATATTGACGATCTACCGCTTACTGCGTTGACGCCCATAGAAGCCGAACGAGCGGCGTGGATCGAGCAACAGGTCGCTGCGTTGGGACCGGAAGGCGGCTCAATGCGATCCATGTTTGGTGTGGCATGGGACCGCGCCCGAGACGTTACAAAAGCCGGCAATCACCTACGTGCGTTTCACCGATCGACGCCGAAAGATCGCTGTCCTCTGTTGGCGGGGTGCAGCACTGCAACCACCGTAATCCATGGCCGCGAAGATCCGATATTTCCGCCAGCGCATGCAGAGGCCTTAGCGGCAGCTATTCCCAACGCGAAGCTCGCGATCTTTGATATGGGCCACGAATATGCGGCGCCCTGCTTGCCGACTATCGTTAATAGCTTTGCCTAGTCCAACCGACTACGGCTTCAATGGCGAAGTGTCATAATCGATGCATCGCATTGGCAGGCGCTGCTGAAATCCCAGGAGCTTTGTTGGCCTTCTGCGTGCCAAACCGCCCTGTTCGACGCAATGCACAAAGCGTATCCGGATTGGGTGGTATCAATAGACGCCGTTGATCTTGAGAAAACCGTTCAGGGATTGCTTGAGTTGCAGGCTGAGACACCGCCTGGTGCGGCTGACTTAGAGCAGTGTCAGGCGCCTACGCAAACCTCCAACCGGAGGAACGTCCAGACTTCCGTGCGCTCCGATCGTACGGTGCAAAACTCTATGCGGACTCTAGACACCCGCGCGCGTACGTTCAAGCGCTCCTCGCCCACCGCGATACCGACCTCACGAAGTACTACCAAGAGAGCGGATACCAGACGAGCTACGTCGACGTCGAAGCGGGCTTGTAGAACGCACTGGTAAGGCAGGTGAGGCGTCCGTTGTCGACGCAAAGCGGAAGTGATCACGAGATCTGTACCAGTGTGGTGTATAAGTTGCAGATGAACTCCATGGTCGTGAGCCTGCACATAAACGGCTTCATTACGGTTTGTTGTAGATGCTGAATCAAACACGAACTTACCTAGCCGTGTGCGTGTTGCTGATGGTGGCTCGGCCCGCCTGGGGCCCCGAGACCGGGTGTTCGTCATTGGCTATGGCGTTTCGGTAGCGCGGGAACGGATAGCTAGCTATGGAAGCAAACGAGGCTATTCTGATCGTCGACTCGGACGTGACTCGCCTGCAGGCGACGTTGGACAAGCAAGTCATGCCGGAGCATATCCACCAGGTTGATATGCCCTACCGATTGACCTCAACGTGGCAGGATCAGGGCTGCGAAATCGCGACCTGGATGGTTGAAGACCGGGCCCTGGCCTGGGCAGTTTTTCAGCCGGCTTGGTGGAACCTGGACTACGGCGTTCACGCCTCGGTGCACGGATCGCTGCTGGAGCGAGATGTCTTTGCTTGGGGGAAGGCTCAAATGCAGGCATACGCGAAACGTGCCAGCGTGTCGTTTTTTGGGTCCGTCGAGCTGAGCGAGCAAACGCCCGATCTTGCACAGTCGATAGAGCATCTGACAGCGCTCGGTTTTCAGAAGTTCGATTGGCACACCACCCGATTCGCACTGGACTTGGACCGAGACCTGCCGGAACCTGACCTGCCAGCGGGCTTAGCCATCAGGCCTTTACGGGGCAAGCAGGAAGCTGATGCCTACGCTCGTCTGCACAGAGCCGCATTCGACTCGGACATGATGACAACTACCTGGCGGCTCCGGACTCTCCGGCATCCAGCCTACCGTCCTGAAATTGACCTCGTCATCGTAGACGCCGACGATTCGCCCGTCGCCTTTTGCATCTGCTGGCTTTGGGGAACGGTTGGTCAGATCGAACCGTTGGGGGTTCACCCCGACTATCAAGACCGAGGATTGGGCCGCACGCTGGAACTTTACGCGCTGAGGAGCTTACGCAATCACGGCGCAAAATCCGCTTTTGTCGATCACGTCAGCCTGAACGAAAAGGCAATCGCCCTATCGTTGCAGACTGGCTTCAAGCAAGTCTACAACGCACTACGCTTCTATGTTGAGGCAAGCCCCAAGCCCGGAACTGGAGTCAGATAGCTGACCGGTTCGCAGCCCCCAACCGTCCACTCCTGGCCGGTAGCGGCCGAGTCCGTGTTGATGGAGTTGATGGCCAAACGCAGTGCCAAGCCAGGAAATCCTGATAAGTGAATGACCGTTGTTGGCCGAAAGCCGACATCGCCGCGCGATCCGAATTCGTTAGCAATATCCAGTGGTTTGCTCGAGCGCGCAGGCCGCATTCCTACGTTCCGACGTTTTGCCACGTCAACAAGCCATTTCGCTTTTCGGATCAGCCGTTACGACAGCGACACCCAAAATTGCCAAGGTTGGGGTCGCCGGTTCGAACCCGGTTTCCCGCTCCATTTTTCAATGACTTACGTCGTTTTTCCCAGCGCCGTTGAAGTTCACGGCTTCGAACGAGCTATTGTCAAATCTGGTGTCTAAGGACGTGACGAAGCGGCGTCCTTGTCGGTCTTGCTCTGCTCGATTCCATCACGGAATCTGACTCCGTCAATCACCTTTGCCAGGTGTTTGAATCCTCTCAGTTTGCGCCAGTTCCGTTCGGCACATTCGCCCATCTTGAAGATCATGGTCAGCATCGTCTTGCGGGTGACGCAGCCTTTGGCCTGTCTCGAGCGATGTCGGATCGTCGCAAAGCTGGACTCGATCACATTCGTCGTGCGGATGTGGACCCAGTGTTGGGCAGGGAAGTCGTAGAACGCCAGCAGACTCTCACGGTCCTTGCGCAAGCACTCGACCGCTTTCGGATATTTCGCATCAAATCGCGTCTCGAACGCGTCAAAGGCTGTCTCTGCTTCGACCCTGGTTTCCGCCATCCAGATGTCCTTCAACGCCTCTCTGGCTTTGTCCTGCGTCCCCTTTGACAGATAGTTCAGCACGTTCTGGCTCTTGTGCATCCAGCAGCGTTGAACGGTCGTCTCCGGATAGACTTCTTCCAGCGCTGCCCAGAAACCCAGTGCGCCATCACCGATTGCCAGTTTTGGCGATCTCATGCCGCGCTGCCGCAGCGATAACAGCACTTCCCGCCAGCTTTGCTTCGATTCGCGAACACCATCCTCGATCGCCAGAAAGTGCTTATCGCCGCGGCTGTTGACGCCGATAATCACCAGACAACACAACCGACCGTCATCACCGCGTAGTCCGCTGTAGATACCGTCGGCCCAGATGTAGACCCAGTCATCGGCAACCGAGCGCTGACACCAGGTCTGATACTCCGCCTCCCATTGTTTCTTGAGGCGGCCGACGACGTTGGCCGACAAACCCTTCGCTTGCGGACCCACCAGCGCTTCCAGAGCCCCTTGCATCTGACCCGTGGAAATACCCTTCAAGTACAGCCAGGGGATGGCTGCTTCCATCGTGGCCGTTTTCCTGATGTACGGCGGCACCAGTGCCGACCGAAAGCTGACTGGCTCGCCTTGTCGACTTCTGACTTTCGGCACTTGGACGGCGACCTTGCCGATACCGGTCAAGATCTCCCGCTCAGGCTGATAGCCGTTGCGAACCACCCGCCGGTGACCGATCTCGGTCTCCTCGTCCTGGTAGCCGCTCAACAGCTCCTCCACTTCCGCTTTGATCGCTTGATCCAGCAGTCGTCTCGCACCTTCTCGCAAGACTGCGGTGAGGGTGTCCTTCTCCTCTGGCATCGCCAGATCAATCACATTATCGTTGTCCATGTGTGGCGTGTTCCTCTTGTCAAAATCAGTTCGGCAAAACCGATTTCAACAAGGCACGCCGCATACTTCAAATCCCGTCAGACACCAGATTCAGTCATAACTCGCTTCGAACGGCGGCTTGTTCCTTCGCCGTGGGCCCCGCGACTGAACCAATCCTGACAAATCACCTCCCATCGTGGAACCACGAAGGAGCCTCCCGCAATCACCGAGTTTGAACCTGGAAACGTTTTAACCTGATGACGAGTTCGGAGGGACGACGTGGAAGATCCAATCACGATTGGTTTTATAGGTTTCGCAACTCTGTTGCTGTTGTTGGTCTACATCGGGCGACGGAAAAACGACAAGCCTCGCTCAAAATGGCGCAAGACCATGGCTGTCTCACTCTGGGCCGCCAACGCCATGTCGTTTGGCGGTGTGTCGAGTCCGACCGAAAAAGGCAAGGTCGTTAAAGTACGCAGGCGTGACGTGGATGACGATGACTCCGGAGCACCAACTGAGTGACCGCAGGGGTTCGAAAGCAGGCGTTGCCCATTCGCCGATCCTAACTCTTCGAATCGGTGTTCCAAGGCCTGGAGCATCTGCACTATCTGACCATCGAGCAGCCGACGACAACGAGAAGTCGCGTAGCAGCGTGAACGTCGCCTAACGCCAATCTTCTCCTCGTCGTCCACTTCCTTAATCCGGCACGGTCCGCTTCGCCCTAAACCGTCATGTAGCGCCTAACGCTAGCGCCGGCTGTTGCGCACGGCCTGATAGAAGCGGACGAAATCACTTTTGCCCGCGGGTTTGCCGAGAAAATCGTTGCGCCCCAGGAGTTCCGCCATGTCGTCGCCGTGCGCCGCCAGCAGCTCTTCTTCGATCTCCGTTGGATAGCTCTCCATCGGCCGCATCATCAGGCGCGTGTACGAGACATGCAGTACGACGCGCTCGCCCGGCAGCGTTCGTGGCCAGTTGCCGTGCCACACGGCGCCGTCCCAGACGGCGACCGAACCCGGGGGACCCTCGATCGCGATGGCGCCTTCCTTGGCAGCCACTTCTTCGGCGCTCGGATTGCGCCGGTGCCGGTGCGAACGAGGCACCACCATGGTGGCGCCGCCTTCGCGGGTGAATTCATCCGTCATCCAACAGCACGTGAGGAAAAGGTTGTGCTCAGGGTAAGGCGCCGGCACCCACGCCTGATCCGTATGCAGGTCGATGTCGATCGATGGATCGTTCTGCGGACGCACGGTGGCCGCCAGGTTACTGAGCAACGAGCCAGGACCCACCGAGAAATCCGCGATGGCGCGAAGCTTCGGATTGAGGGCGGCCTCGGCAAATACCGGATCGTGATGCGCCAGCAAGGACCCGTAAGGGTTGGCCTTCGTCAGAATGACCTCACGCAGGCGCGCGACGAACTCCGCTGACGCCACGTCTTCCACCACGGTGTAGCCTTCTTCCGCCAGTTGGCGGCAGTTCTCGGCCAGACCCAACGCCTCGATGCGAGGCGCGACATCGGGCGCCACGTCGGACGCGGGGACCGTCGGCTGGCTCATACAGTCCACGAAACCCGCCATGGCTTCGTCGAGTGTCGGTAGCGTGGTGCTCATGTGGATCTCCGTCGTTGGGATTGGCGGGCGCCCGATCAGTACGTCTCAATCAGATCGAGCTTGATTCATTCGCTCACGCGGGCCAAGACGTCTTCGATGAACGGCGCTTTTGCATCGAGATACTCACGGATCCCGTGTGCGTTTTCTCGCTCGAGTCGAAGTTTCAACGCCTGGTACTCGGCACGTACGTCGGGATGTGCCCGCAGGTAGTCTCGAAAACGCAGCATCCGGTCGATCTCGGGATGACCAGTCCGGCATACGTGGATTTTATGTGTGCGAACGCCGTCGACGTCCCGCTTGAAGAAAAGGTGACCCAAGGATAGGTCGCCGCCGCGGCGATATCCCGATGCGGTCAAGCCGACTTCCCACACGGGGGCCATCCCGACATCCTCGACGACGACGAGCAGATCGATCTCGGGTTTAGCCTTCAGCGATGGCACGGCGGTACTGCCGACGTGGTGTATGGCGAGGAGCGGCGATGCGAAAACGGGCTCGACGCGGGCAACTTCCGCGGCAAACCGGGTCGGCCAGGCCGGGTCGTAGTCGCTGATGATGCTGGTGAGAGGCAAGACCCAACGGCTCGGGGCTGAACGCCGATCTATCTCGGCGAAAGTCGGATCAGAGCGAATCTTGGCGGAAAATCGTCTAGCGCGATTTGCTCGCGCCAAAAGGGAAGTTTCCGGCCCAATGCCTCGAACGCTGCTTGAAACTCTTGCCGGTCCAAAACCGGCGCCGCCGCGAGTTCGTAAAGGTTCTCGCCCACCCGCAGTCGGACATCGCTGTTGTTCGATACGACCTTGTTCCAGTACTTCGTGCCCGGGAACGCTTGTGGTGAATCGTAGAGCGACGGCACGTAGATCGCCCCGTCATAAGACACGACAACCGCCGTCACCGAAAACGGGATGCCGTACCAGGGCCGCGTTTCGAGCGTGATTTCGCCGACATCGTCCACGAAGGATACGTCCGTGGGCAGCGGCACGGTCGATCCCGACAGCAACGTCCCCGGTCTCCTGTCCTGCGGCTCGATCCCCACGAACGCGAGGTACACGTATCCAACGACCAGTAGCGTCAGGATCGATATCAGAAATCTCTTGATCACGGTGGAAACCCCTACTTGGTTGCCGTTGTCAGCTTTTCTCGGGTTCTTCTGATGATCGCATGGTCGTTGTACGGACCGTCTCGGCCGCCATCTTTTCGGCGTTCGGCGTACTGATGCGGATGGCAAAGATCGCCGTGCGCTTTCGCTGCGAGAGCGGAAGCACGAATACATGTCGCCGTTGAGGGGCAGTACGTGCCTCAACTAACCGCGATCGAACACTGGTTGAAGAGCCAGTATCGAGTATGATGCGCCGCCGCCGGGCCCGTCGGCGATCCCCCAACGCCGCCGAGAAGCTACCCATGACCGAAACTCCGCCCGTGGCCGAGCCGCGCTTTCGCGATTTGAATTTGCCGGAACGATTGCTGACCGCGTTGGAGGAGTCCGGCTACGAGACCCCTTCGCCGATCCAGTCCCAGGCCATTCCTCATCTTCTGGATGGTGCCGACATTCTCGGGCACGCACCCACCGGGACCGGCAAAACCGCCGCTTTTGCCCTTCCGCTGCTCGCGCGCATCGATCCAACGGCGACCCATGTTCAGGTCCTGACGCTGACACCGACGCGCGAACTCGCCATTCAGGTGGCCGAGGCGTTCAAGCGCTACGCATCCCACCTACCGGGATTTCACGTCTTGCCGATCTATGGCGGTCAGCCGTACACGGGCCAGATCCGGCAACTGAAACGAGGCGTGCAGGTCGTCGTCGGCACACCGGGTCGGGTGATGGATCACATGCGCAAGGGCACGTTGAAACTGGGCGCGCTCAACGCGTTGGTGCTCGACGAAGCCGACGAGATGCTGCGAATGGGCTTCGTCGAGGAGGTCGAGTGGATCCTCGCGCAAACGCCCGAAACACGTCAGATCGCCTTGTTCTCGGCCACGATGCCGAAACAGATCGAACGAATTGCCGACCGCCATCTCAAGGATCCGCGCAAGATCGCAGTCAAATCGAAGACGGCGACCGCGGGCTCGATTCGACAGCGCCATTGGATGGTCAGTGGATTGCACAAGCTGGACGCGCTGACGCGGATCCTCGAAGTCGAAACCTTCGACGCAGTGTTGATCTTCGTCCGAACGAAAACGGCCACCGTCGAACTCGCCCAACGTTTAGAGGCGCGAGGCCACGCGGCAGCCGCGATGAACGGTGACATGCCGCAGCGCCAACGCGAGCAGATGATCTCGAACCTCAAAAAGGGCGGCCTCGACATCCTCGTCGCCACCGACGTCGCCGCACGCGGGCTCGACGTCGACCGCATCAGCCATGTCGTCAACTACGACATCCCCTACGACACCGAAGCCTACATCCACCGCATTGGCAGGACGGGACGCTTCGGTCGGCGAGGCGAAGCGATCCTGTTCGTCGCGCCGCGGGAACGGCGCCTCCTGAGAGCGATCGAGAAGGCAACTCGGCAGCCGATCGAACCACTCGAGCTGCCCACCACCGAGACGGTCAACAACAAACGCGTCGCTGATTTCAAACAACGTATCTCCGATACGTTGGCGGCTGGTGATCTGACGTTGACGCAAGACATCGTCGAACAGTACGAGCATGAACACGGCGTACCCGCCATCGAGATTGCAGCGGCGCTGGCCAGGATGGCCATCGGCGAACGCGGCTTGACGATGAAGGAAGGTCGGGCCGCTCGACGTGACGATCGCGAACGCACGCCGTCGAAGCCGCGGCCGCAGGGGGAATCGCGCGAGACGCGACCCCGCCGGCAGAAATCAACAGGCCCAGCCCTGCAGAAATACCGCGTCGAGGTGGGCAAGGATCACGGCGCCGAGTCGGCAGCCATCGTGGAGGCGATCGCCACCCGGGCCGGGCTCGGCGCGGAGCACATTGGTCGAGTCGAGATCGAAGCCGATTTCAGCGTGGTCGAACTGCCGCCGGGAATGCCTCGCGAGATCCTCAAAGACCTGAAAAAAGTGTGGGTGTGTGGCCAACGCCTCAAGATTTCGCGGATTGGGCCCCGTGTGCCTGACCAGACGCAGGAACGTTCCAAACCCAAGCCAAAGAAGAACGGTCAGAAGCGATCGCTCAAACGCACCAAGTCGTCGAAGGTCGGGTTCGCGAAACGCAAACCTCGTTACGACAACGATAAAAAATCGAAACGCGCGTAGTGGCAGATCCCCGGTCTATCGCGGTCAATCGCGGTTCCGGGTCCGATCGGCTCGATCAGAGGTGTGCAACGTTCTGACGCGATAACGGTTGCCGACGCTCGAAGGAGCGAACGAACCGCTGATGTCTGCTTGCCTCCACTCCTCGACAAGGCGGCCACGACAAGTGCTATCTTTTTAGCATAATGCTATTTTAGCAGCAGAGCGTGCCACGCCGTTGGTCGGCAATGAGGTAGTGAACGTGGTGAATAGCCAACCCGACGTGCAGACGATCGACGCTGCCACGCAAAGGCACGCCCGGCCGTTTAGCCTTTCCGCCTACGGCGAGTACGCAGTCGTGCTCCTTGTTGTGTCGACGGCAACGCTGATCCCGAGCTTCCTCGGACCGTTGGCGTTCTCAACCGGAAACATCCCGCCCAGCATCGTCCTTCACGGATTCGCTTTCCTCGCTTGGTATGTATTGGTCGTTGTGCAGTCGGGGCTGATCGGCGCGAGACGCGTGTCCGCCCACAAGACTCTCGGCTACTTGAGCGTTGGATTTGCGTTATTCCTCGCGATTTCCGGGGCGCAGATGTTGGCGGGCACTATGACCAGCTACGACGCGAATTGGTCCGCGGAACATCTCGCCTCCAGGACGAGCTTCGTGTGGGCGATCCTGCACGCGCTCCTTTTCTTCAGCGGATCCTTCATCCTAGCTGTGCTGGCCTGCTTGATTTCTTCGGACCAATCAAAACTAGAGGATGGCGGTTGAAATTGCCTCCTGGGGCAACTGGTTGATGAACTCGTTGGGGGTGAGATAACCGAGGCTCGAGTGCGGCCGGACGGCGTTGTAGTCGCGGCGCCATTGCTCGATCAGGATGCGAGCTTCGCGACGTGTGCGGAACCATTCCATATTCAAGCACTCGTCGCGAAACTTGCCGTTGAAGCTCTCGTTGATGCCGTTCTGCCAGGGTTTACCCGGCTCGATGAACGCGGTGTCGATGCCCTCCTGTCGTAGCCATCGTCGAACCGCGGACGCCACGAACTCCGGACCGTGGTCCGATCGAATGGCACGCGGTGCTCCGTGCAGACTCATCAGCCGGATGAGCTCGGCAATGACCTGGCGTGATCGGAGTCGACCCGCCACGTTGATCGACAGACATGCATGGGTGAACTCGTCCACCACCGTCAGGCACTTGAGTACCTGACCATTGGCACAACGGTCGAACACGAAGTCGATCGCCCAGAGGTCGTTGGCTCGTGTCGCCGGCCGAGGCCTCGGTTGCGACGCCAAACGCCGCCTGGGGCGCTTCTTCGGCACTTGTAGCGCGGCTTTGCGCCACAAGCGATACGTTCGGTCGAAGCTCATTGGGTAGCCCTCGCGATCCATGAGCACCTGGATACGGCGATAGCCGAAGCGCGGACGCTGCGCCGCGAGGCGCTTCATCACCGCGAGAACAGGCGCATCCTTGGCCTCGAGACGTGAGCGGTAGGCGAGCGCCGATCGCGCCACGGAAACAAGGCGACAAGCCCGTCGTTGGGACAGACCCCGGCGTATGGCGTACATCACTTGCTGCCGTCGAACGCGGGCGCTCACCACTTTTTTGCCTGGATCTCCTTCATGATCTCGACCTCGAGATCGCGCTCCGCCAACAGCTTCTTCAGCCGGGCGTTCTCTTGTTCGAGCTGCTTGAGCTTGCGCACGTCGTTGACGTCGCCGCCACCGTACTTCTTGCGCCAGGCATAGATCGTTTGTTCGCTGACCCCGTGGCGCTTGGCGACCTTGGGAACCGACTCCCGGTCCGTCTCCCTGAGGATCCGCACCATCTGCTCTTCCGTGAATCGACTCTGCTTCATGACTTCCTCCGTCGGAAGCCATCCTCTCAACTATCGAACGGTCCGAAAATCGCCTAGCAGGTCAGTGCGCTATCGGCGTAACCGCCAGACGCACCAACGCCTGATCGTGCTGGCCAGCTTGAGCATGATCGCGCCATCGATTACACGCATCGCGTACGTGCCGTTGATCCCCATCGACAGCACTGCGTTCACGCTCTTGGCAACGTACTTGTTTCTCGCGGTCCCGTTCCTCATCGATCGGCGAAGCCGAGGAAAAGTCCACCCCGTGATCAAGTGGGGTGTTCCGGGCTACGTCGTCTCGCAAATCTTGTTCATCGGCGTCATTCCCGCAACGACATGGGGCCGCACGGCCGCGTTTTTCCTATAGGGCGATTCGCGTCGGCGTGGCTGGATACCACACCTTTGCGCCTTGGTTTACCGCAGCTTCGCGGCGGGTAGGCTACTGCACTGAAGTTGAAGCTGACTGGAGCCGCGCCCTGAACCCGGCAGAAAAGAAAACCGTGGTCCGCACCGGCTACGACGCCATCGCCAAACGCTACGCCGCGAACCGCGACGCGTTCGAAATCAGCGACGTCCTCGATGAGTTTCGTACGCTCCTACGCCCGGGGGGTCCGGTATTGGACGCGGGTTGCGGCGCCGGCGTCCCCGTCGCACGCTTCTTGATCGACTCGGGTTTCTCCGTCACCGGCATCGACGTCTCGGACACGATGCTCGAACTCGCCGCCGTCAACATTCCCGAAGCGCGACTGCTGAAGCTCGACATGACGAACCTCGACTCGCTAGACGAAGCCTCATTCGACGGCGTGATCGCCTGCTATAGCCTCATCCACGTTCCGAAGGAGTTGCATCGCTCGGTTATCGAGGACTTCGCCCGACTACTGAAACCGGGCGGCGCCCTCCTCTTCAGTAGCGGACGCCACGAATGGGAGGGCATCGAGGATTTCCACGGCGCTTCGATGTTCTGGAGCCATCCGCATCCCAAGGTGACGCGACAAGCCGTTCTAGACGCGCGTCTTCGACCGTCGTTCGCCGAAGTCAGGGAGCATGGCGGCGAGTACCACTACTGGGTTCTTGCTCGACGCCCGTAAAGACCGGCACAACCCGCCAGCCTCATTCGCGGTGTGCGGCGAGGTAGTCGACAGCGAGCTGGCTCATTGCCTTGACGCCAAACAACAAAGCACCTTCGTCGGCGTCGAATAGCGGCGAGTGATTCGGAACGGCCTGTTCCTGCGGCACGTCCGCCGGACGGCCGCCGATGAAGAAAAAGAAGCCAGGCACCTCCTCCTGATAGAAAGAGAAATCCTCCGCACCCGTGACGAGTGGCGCGAGGATCACCCGATCCTTGCCATAGACCTTGTGCAAGGTCGGCAGCATCGCCTCCGTCAGGCCCGGGTCGTTGTAAGTGACCGGTACGCCGGGAGAGATCTCGACGCGCGCCGTGGCGCCGAAAGAGGCCGCGACGGATTCCGCTACTTGCCGGATCTTGGCGTGGATCGCGAGTCGCATGTCGGGATCGAACGTTCGGATGGTGCCGGTCATGTGGGCCTCGTTCGGTACGATGTTGTTCCTGATGCCACCGTTGAACGTGCCAACGGTAACGACGGCAGGCGCCCGCGTGATGTCCACCTGGCGACTGACGATGGTTTGCAGCGCGGTCACGACGTGGGCGCCGGCCACAATGGGGTCGACACCCGCCCACGGTCTCGCGGCATGCGTCTGGCGGCCTTCGATCGTGATCGCAAAGCGTTGCGCGCTCGCCATCATCCCGCGTGGTCGATAGCTTGCCGTACCGACTTCAGCTCCTTGCGAGATGTGCAGGCCGATGATGGCGTCGACGTCCGGTTGCTGCAGCACGCCTTCACGAATCATGAGACCGGCGCCACCTTCTTCCCCTTGCGGCGCCCCCTCTTCCGCTGGCTGAAAGACGAACTTGACCGTACCGGCGAGCTCGTCGCGCATGCCGGCGAGTACGTCGGCCGCGCCCATCAGAATCGCCACGTGGTTGTCGTGCCCACAGGCGTGCATCACGCCGACTTCACGACCGTTGTACTCGCTGCGTTCCTGCGACGCGAAAGGCAGCCCCGTCATTTCGACGACCGGGAGCCCGTCCATGTCCGCTCGCAGGGCGATGACCGGCCCCGGCTTGCCGCCCTCGAGAATACCGACGACGCCGGTGTGCGCGACCTCCGTCATGACCTCGATGTCGAGGCTCCTGAGATGGTCCGCGACGAGTTTCGCCGTGCGGAACTCCCGGTTGGATAGTTCGGGGTGCTGATGGATGTCACGCCGCCACGCGATCACGTCCTGCTCGATTGCCGTTGCGCGGCTCGTAATACGTGGGTCGACATCGGCAAACGCCGGCGACGCGATGAAGAGGCATATGAGGGAAGTGGCCAGTGCTTTCATCGTTACTCCATCCAGTGCAGCGATCGGGTGTCATTCGCAGAGTTCAAAGGTCTCATCCGCGCACGCCAAGGCTAAGAAGTCGACGCCGGTGACGTCCAGTAGGGTGGTCCGCGCCGGTGACCGCCCGATGCACATCACAATGCTAGTGTTCAGCACCAACGCGAGTTAACGGGGTCACACCGGTGACGGAATACAAATGGGTCGAGCGGATCGGCATCGCCGGCGTGATCGCGGGGCTCATATTCGTTGGGGTCGAACTCAAGCTCTCACGCGATATCGCCGAGGCTGAAGCATTCCGCGAAGTGCAGCTTGCCTGGGCTGATCACATCGCGAGCTTCTGGGAGAACGAAGGCACGGCGGACATCCTGCAACGCGGGATGCATGACCTCTCGAGCCTGTCGAGAGAAGAACGCGGGGTGTTCCACGGGTTGATCGGCAAAGCGATGTCGATCCTGATCGTGGAGATCGAGATGGGCGAAGACGGCTTGTTACCACCCGGCCACTTCGCCAGCCGTGGGCCCGAGATCGCCGGCATCCTGAACTCACCGGGCGGATCGACGTGGTGGGCAGAGATGAAGCCCTACTACGGTCGCTACGGCGAGATCATCGACGCGTCACGGGCGCGCTACCCCGAGACATCGATCACCGACATCGACGTGATGTTCGGCCTCGAGGACGGCGCAAACTATCACCGCGAGGAGATCCGTCGGCTCGGCGAGGTGGTCGATGATTGGGTGACCGGAATGCGCGACGTGATCGAGGAATAGCCCAGTTTCGAAGATTCGAGAGCGCCTGCAAGAGCGCTCCGCACTCGCGCAGTGACGCGGAGCAAGGGGGTCGATTAGAGAAACTCGAGGAACCGGCGAACCTCATCGTTGAATCGATCCGGGTGCTCCATGTTCGGCAGGTGCGCCGCATCCGCGAACTCGACACTCGAGTTATTCGGTATCGACGACCGCATGACCTCCGCCGCGCCCGCCATGAACGGCACGTCGAGGGCACCCGTCACGATCAGAACAGGCTGGTCGATTTCGGCGAGGCGTTTGTAAGCTGCGGGGGTCGCGTCGCGTTCGCGCTCCCCGAGGTCGAGGCGTCCGTATTCGAGGGCACGTCGGTTCATATCGAAGAGCAACGCGCGCGCCCCCGGATCGACGTCGCCCGGTGAACGCCCGCGTCCGTCGAACCAGACCTGGGTCTCGAGTTCGCAGACCCGATCCCAGTCGCCGGCACGTTCGGCCTCCATCACCTGGGCGAATTCCTCCGGCTCGTCTACGTCGAGCGACAATCCCGAGGGCCCCGAGCACACCATGATGAGCGATTGGACCTCGTGGGGGTGTGTGAGGGTGAAGTCCATCGCGAGCGAACCGCCCATCGAACATCCCATCATGATCTTTTTGCCCCGCATACCCGCCGCGTCCAGCACGACACACAGGTCATCGATCGCGCGGTACGCACCCGCAACCGGCTCGCTATCGCCGTAGCCGCGCATGTCGTAGCGCAACACTCGATGCGTCTTCTGAAAGTGTTCGAACGCCGCGTTCCACTGCCGTCGGTCGGCGACGCCGGCGTGAATCATGACGAAGTCGTCGCCCGCGCCGGCAACCTCGAAGCAGATCCGTGCGTCACCCGATGGTGCGAATCTCGTCTCGCGCAACGTTCCTCTCCTCAAGCCTTGGGGCGTCGAATCCTAACGTAGCCCACGCGACGTGCTGACGCTCGGTTCCGGCCTCGATCTGGGCTAATCTCGCGGCCATCAATGCTTGGAGTTCGTCATGGCCGAAGCCATCGCCTTGGAAAGCCTGGATCCCAACGAGGTCGCGCTCGATGACATCGACGTCGCACGCTCGGAACTGATGCAGACAGATAGCCACTGGGGCTATTTCGACCGGCTGCGCAAGGAAGCGCCGGTGCACTACTGCAAGAGTGATCTCTTCGGCCCGTATTGGTCGATCACCCGGTTCAACGACATCATGGAGATCGAGAGCAACCACCAGGATTTCTCGTCCGCCGCGGGAATCGTGCTTGCCGACCGACCAGAGGATTTCGAGACCACCAACTTCATCGGCATGGACCCGCCGAAGCACGATGTGCAACGTAAGACCGTGCAAGGTGTGGTCGCACCGATGAACTTGAAGAGGCTCGAAAGCACGATTCGTGAACGAGCAGCCAACATCCTCGACTCGTTGCCGATCGGGGAAACGTTCAACTGGGTCGACCGCGTATCGGTCGAGCTGACCACCCAAATGCTCGCCACGATCTTCGACTTTCCGTTCGAGGATCGACGAAAACTCACCTACTGGTCCGACATGGCGACGTCCGGCGAACTCGCCGGCGGCCCGACGCCAGAGCCCGTCCGGCGCGCGGCCCTACTCGAGTGTCTGGAGGCCTTCACCGAGCTTCGCGAGCATCGCGCCAAGGAGGACCCGAAGCCGGATCTCTTGTCGATGCTGGCCCACGGAGAGGACACCCAGAACATGCCGCCGATGGAGTTTCTCGGCAACCTGATCCTGTTGATCGTCGGGGGCAACGACACCACCCGTAACTCGATCTCGGGCGGTGTCTATTTTCTCAATCAGAACCCGGCCGAGTACGACAAGCTGCGCAACAACCTGGCTCTGATCCCGAACATGGTCTCGGAGATCATCCGCTACCAGACACCACTCGCCTACATGCGCCGGACCGTCACGCGTGACCTCGAGTTCCGAGGCCAGCAGATGAAGAAAGGCGACAAGGTCGCGATGTGGTACGTCTCGGGCAACCGCGACGACGAAGTCATCGAACGCCCGTACGAGTTCATCATCGACCGCAAGCGAGCCCGCCACCACCTGTCCTTCGGCTTCGGCGTACACCGCTGCATGGGCAACCGGCTCGCCGAAATGCAGCTACGCGTGCTCTGGGAAGAGATCATGAAACGCTTCCATACCGTGAAGGTCGTCGGCGAGCCCGAGCGGGTTCTGTCGAGCTTCGTGCGAGGTTACGCGGAGCTTCCTGTCAAGCTCATTGCGCATTGATGCTTCACGAGGTTTTCGTCATCGGGGCTTGATTTGGCGACCTCGTCACTCACGCGCTGGCGAAATACGCCGCTCGCGCGGATGCACGCCTCATCCAGGACATGAAACAGGAAACCACCCCATGGCCATTGAATACCTTTCCGTCGCGGCGGCACGCGAGCAACCGGGCCTGCGGCTCGCACTGACCGTGGGCGTCCCCGGCCCGTACTCCATGGCCGCGCGCGAGATCATGGACGTCAAAGGCGTACCGTTCATACCGGTCGAACAGGTGCCCGCCGGCGCGAACGAAGAACTCGTCGCCTGGACCGGCCACCGGAACGCACCCGTCACCGTCTACGAGAACGAAGCGCCACGCGCGGGGTGGCTCGACATCCTGAACCTCGCCGAGCGACTCGGCGAAGGACCATCGCTTTTGCCCGATGCGCTCGAGGAGCGCATGGCGATGGTCGGACTCGTGAACGAGATGATCGGCGAGAACGGCATGCTCTGGCAGATGCGTATCATCCTGTTCGGCCTGGGCGGGCCCGAACGGGCGGCAAAAGAGGCCGAGCGCAACCCGATGTACAAGGACTACGGCTACAGCGAAGCCGCTCTCGCGACCGCCGAAGCGAAAGTCCTCGCGGTCCTCGATTCAATGGACAACCAGCTAGCGCGGCAGCGCGCGGCGGGTAGCGCGTACTTCTTCGGCA
This sequence comes from uncultured Pseudomonadales bacterium, assembly GCA_951813295.1. Lineage (GTDB taxonomy): Bacteria > Pseudomonadota > Gammaproteobacteria > Pseudomonadales > Azotimanducaceae > VXYL01. The sequence continues at coordinate 417,045 of CATOTI010000003.1, read as the reverse complement.
CCCGAATGTCCGCTGCCGACGTCTATTGGGCATTCGTCAGCCAACTCTTCGAGACGCTGCCCGAGCCGCTCTGCCCGATGCCGAGTTTCCTACGTAAGTCTTACGGTCGCGGCGGCGAACTGGTCGGCGGATGTAGCGCCGAACTGCTGGCACACCGCGACATGATGTTTGATGAGCACCTGGCGACACCGCTGACGTTCTAACGCCTCACAGCCCTGTTTGCCCCGCGGGTTCAAAAGTCGCCGCCAGATAAGTCACGACGATGGCCGGCAACACGACGACCAACAGATCAACGAGCGCCGTCGTCGCAAAGTGATGGTCGTGGACCAGCCAGAGAATCAGGTGGAATAGCCCGTGCAGCGCGAGCCAGGCTGAACCGAAAACGATGAGTGGTTTATTGGCGCGACGCATTCCGTAGGCAATCCCGAGCGCGCTCACCGTGAACGCAAAACCGACATCGCGGACGAAGTGCATGTTGTAGGGGCCCGTATCGACGACGCCCGGTGCCGTCTCGTAGAACGTGAGCGGCAAGGCGATGAGATAGAGGCCGGTCAGCAGGTAATAGGCCACCAGGGCCCATAGGACGACGTTCTTCATCTCGACCTCCGCCGATGATCAGTCTTGCCGTAGCCCACGCGCCAAGTCGCCCTCGCGGCTTGAGGCGGCACAATCGCGGCACGTCATCGAACTTAGAGGTGTTCGTCCAGGAAATTGACGTAAGCCTCCGATGCCGTGATGCGGTTCACGCGCTTGCTGAATCCGTGCCCCTCGTCGTCGAAGAGCACGTAATCCACCGGCACGTCGTTCGCGCGCACCGCCGCAACGATTTCGTCACTCTCGACCTGCAGCACGCGGGGGTCGTTCGCGCCCTGCACAACCAAGAACGGCACCTTGATGTTCTGCGCGTGAAAGAGCGGCGAGATCGCGCGATGACGCTCAGCATCCGTCGCCGGATCGCCCATTTCGTCGTATAGGACGTCCTTGTTCGCACCCCACCACGGCGGGATGTTCGAGAGGGTTCGAACCCAATTCATCACGCCGAAGATGTTGATGCCAACGTCGAAGACGCCCGGCTCGAACGCGAGCGCGGCACCCACCATGTAGCCGCCGTAAGACCCCCCGATGATGCCGATGCGATCAGCGTCCACCCAGTCGAGACCGGCTAGGTATCCCTTGCCCTCGACGATGTCCTTCAAGTCGACGTCGCCGTGCTTGCGATCATCCATGTGGTAGAACGTCTTGCCGTAACCGGACGATCCACGGTTGTTCGCCATCAGGATCGCGTAGCCGTGATTCACCAGATGCTGGACTCTCGGGTCGTAGCCGGTCCGGCTCTGACCACCCGGGCCGCCATGCACATAGACCAGCGCCGGGACGGGATTCTCGGCGGATGCGTCCTTCGGGCGATACAGGATGCTCGGAATCTCGAGGCCGTCGTAACTCGGATACCGGACGACCTCGGAGGCAACGAGCCGATCCTCCTCGATCGCCGTATTGAGGGTTTCGGTGTGGCGCTTGACCGTGCCGGCCGCGAGATCGACATGGTAGATGTCCGGCGTCGACGTATCCGAGAAGAGCATGAACGCCATCCGCGTCTCGTCGCGTGAGAAGCGCACCTGCCCGACGGCGCCATCCGGCAGTTCCGGTAAGGTCAGCGGCGCTCCTGTTTCGAGGTCCGTAATGGCGACCCGGGTTCGCGCATCCTCGTTCGTCCCGACGACACGATAGCGACCCGAGCGCGAGAAGCTGAGAAACACGACGTCCCAATCAGCCGCGATATAGGGGGCCCTTTCACCGGTTTCGTGGTCGTAGGACCACGCCTGGCGGAACTCACCATGCTCGTTCGTACCGTAGATGAGTTGCTTGCCGTCACGCGTAAAACCGTAGACGCCGTGTGTGATGTTGCCTTCGTGGGGCGTGATGAGAGTCGGTTCCGCGTCCGGATCCTTCAGGTCGACGAGAAAGACGTCCGAGTCCGCGCTCGAGTTCCCTTTGATGAGTGCCAGCAACCCGTCGGTCCCGCCCGCGATACTGAAACCGCCCTTGTTCTCGAAGATGAGCTCGCGCGCGTAGTCCTTCGCGTCGTAGGCGTAAAGATCGAAGAACTGCGGATCACGTTCGTTGCTCCCGACGTAGAAACCGGAACCGTCGTCTAGAAAGCCCCCGTATATCGCCCGATGGCCCTCACCTGGGGTGAGATCCGTCAACGTCCCGTCAATTTCGCGGACGTAGACGTGCGTTAGCTCGTTGCCACCTTGATCAGCCACAACGATGGCCCGGCCGTCTTCCGGAAACCATGAACTGACACGCATCGTCTGATCCGTCGACTGCGTCAGCGGGGTCAGTCCGCTCGTTTCGACGTCGAGCGCGTACGCATTGAAGATGCCGGTCACATCCGACTGGATCAGAAGCTTCGAGTCATCGGCGGACCATGCGTGGTCACCGGCGATACCCACCGAAACCGAGTTGTAGAACGCGGCGGCGGAGTACGTCGGTGGGCTGAGCGGTACCGCGACCTCTTCGGGTTCGACCGCGGTTTCCGAGCAACCAACGATCGCAAGTGCTGCGGCGAAGCCGCTGATGAAGACGAGGGGGTTTTTCACGACGGGTCCTCCGCTCTTGGTGGCTGCGAGCCTACCCGTCGTTCATCGGGCTCGCTACAACGCCCCGTTGCCTCGGGCGAACGATCGCGCTCTTCTGCTGACACGCGGATGCCTCCATCCCGATTTCGGCCCATGATGGCGATAAAAGAAGTGGAGCAATGGAATGGACGCCGATCCCATCATCGCGAAACTCGACGAATCACCAAACCCCGTGATTCGCTACAAGCTCAGACGCTACGTACTCGGCGAAGATCCGTCGAGCAACGCCATGCGGCGTCTGAGGCGAAGCATCAAGACGTCACCCATCGCCGAAAGCCTGAAACGCGACCTCGAGGTGAGCGATTCGGGCGATCGCGCCGGCAACTCGACGATCTACCTGACCTTTCGCTACCTCGCCGACATCGACTATCCACCCGGCGATCGATCGTTGATTCCCTATCGCGACATCATCGTTGCGTGGCTTACGCGTCTGGAGGGGCAATACGACGATGCGCTCTTCATTCGCGACAAACACCGGGTGCACGGTTCGTTTCACGCCAACGCGATCTTCGCGTCGATCGTGCTCGGCCTCGCGAACCGCGAGACCGACCGGCTGGCAACGAATCTTTTGCGCTATCAGTGGCCCGGCGGCGGCTGGAACTGCAGCAAGATTCCGCGTGCGAAAGGCCCGTCGATCGTGCACACGGCGTACGGTCTACGCGGGCTCTCGACTTACCGCGCGCGAAACCCGAGCGTCGAACTCGACCACGCGGTCGATGCCGCGGCACAAGTCGTGCTCGATCGGCGCGTGTATCTCAAGCGGACGAACGGCAAACCCCTTCGCCCGGTTTACGTCAAACCTTCCTATCCCTATCCGCGGCTCTACGACTTCATGGCGGGCCTGCATATCCTCGCGCGATCGGGCCATCTGCACGATCCGCGCACGGCCGACGCGCTCGATCTACTGGAATCGAAAATGATCGCCGGAGAGGGCCTGAATGCAGAGCGGAAGCTCTTCAGCCACAAGCAGGGGGCTGACGATTTCACCCACGCGCCGTGGCACGGGGACGATTTCGGCAAGGCAAACGCCTATCTGACGGTCGACGCGCTCGAGATCCTCGCGGCCGCCGGACGGCTCGGCTGAGTTCTTGCGCCGACCTTCGCAGACCCGCGAAAGAAAAGAGAAACAACCTGAAACAAAAACTAATCGAATCGGATCAAATCGTAGCGACTGTTTTGTTCGTTCGCGCGTCTTAATAGGTGAGTTGCTTTTGTCGAAGCCCTCCCCCGGAGCTTTGACTAAGCGTAGATCGGCGACCCCAACGGCTACTCCCCCGCGTCGTTCGCGCTCCCCCTCCAAGGGCAACTCATCACCGCCGGGCCTTCGGGCCCGGCGGTGTTCGTTCAGGTATAAGAAAACCTTACAACGCGCGAGACGAACGCAATGGCCGCAGGGGATTCAGCCTGGCCTGTCCTGGTCAGCAATCAGGTTCACGATTCGATCGAATGGTATCGATCCGTGTTTACGCTCGTCGTTGCTTATCGCAACGAAACAGAACAGAACAGTCGCGACGTCAACTATGCGGTGCTCGATCTCTCGGGCGGCGGTTTTCACCTCGCCCTCGCGCGCGATATGGACATGCCGGCGGGACAAGGCGCCTGTGTCGTGCATGTCGACGACTTCGATGGCGTGCTCATTCGTGCCCGGGCGCAAGGCGCGACGTTCTACATCGAACCCGGCACCATCCCGACCGGCGCAAGAACCTTCGGCATCCTCGATCCCGATGGCAATCACATCAGCATCGTCGAACGCTAGTTGGTCACGACGCCTTTGATGTAGCCGTCGACGAGTCCACCTGTGACGTCGGTCATGAACGTCGGGTATTCGTCGATCGAGCATGTGTGCGTGACGAGTTTCTCGAGCTGGATCGTCTTGTTCAGCAGGAGCCGGATCGCCGGCGGAAACGGATCTCGCATCTGAGCGGCCGGCGAACTGTTCACGATGGAGATCGCCTTGCCATGCCAGGTGCTCGGGTTGAATTGGGCTTCCTCGCCTTTGATCCAGCCGAAGAGGTTGATCCGGCCGGCGCGGCGCACGATATCGGTCGCGAGATCGAGACCAGCCTGCGACCCACTCGTGTCGACGACGATGTCGATACCGCGCCGCTCGAGATCGCGTTTCACGTCCGCAAAATCGGCCCCCGTGACGTTGTGGGCCTCCGTTGCACCCATCTCGATCGAGCGCTAGATCCAGTCGCGCGTCGTCCACATCGAGCGCGATGAGCTGATCCGCGGCCGCGCCCTTCAATCCCTGAATCATCATCAGACCCATGAAACCGCAGCCGACCATCGCCAAACGCTCACCGGCCTTCAACTGACAGTGATCCATCCCCGTCACGACACACGAGACGGGCTCGACGATGAGATGGTTATCGGGGAGATCGGAGTCCGGCACTTTGTAGAGGCTTCGGGCCGGTGAGTTGCGGATCTGGGCGAAACCGCCGCCGGCAACTCGATCGCCGACCTCAAACCCGCGCACCCCCTCGCCCAGCTCCGTCACGTAGCCAATGCCTTCATGTCCCGGCGGCGCGGCGAACTTCGAGTCGGCGCCGCTCCGAAACGTCTGCAAATCCCAAGAGCAGATGCCGCAAGCGGATACCTCCACCTGCACTTCACCACGGCCCGGTTTCGGCACGTCGACATCGATGACTTCAGCGCCGCCGCCGGCCGTGTAACGGATATTCTTGACTCGCAAAATCTGCCTCCTGCGCGATAACTCGATCAAGGACCCGCTGCGGCACGTTCGTCGCTGGGCGCCGCCACGGGTTCGCTGACATGATGCAACCGCCAGAGGCTCGTGGTGAAGCCGATGACGAGCACGACGAACGCCATCGACACGGACGCGACGATCAATGTCGGACCCGCGCCCATAGCCTCGACGACGTAGCCCGACCCGATTGCACCAATCGGCCCCGCTCCCATGAACGAAAACGAGAAGAACGCCATGACGCGACCGCGCTGATCATCGGGCGCCTGCTCCTGCATGATCGTACGCGACATGCTCATCGCGACGCCGCCGCACAAACCCCAAAGGTAGATGCATCCCACCATCAAGGGAAAACCGAAGCCGAAACCCGCGGCGGCGAGAAACACGCCACCGATCCCTTGCGTGAACAGCAGCGCCCGCCCCTGGCGTTTGATGTCACCGAGAAACAGCAATCCGACGATCGAGGTGACGAGCCCGAGCGCGTTCGCTGCGTGCACGATCGCCAGATCCGCCGACGAGCCGTCGTAAACCTCCCGGATCAGGAGTGGGATCGTGACGATGTAGGACCCCATGAAGAAGATCCCCATGAAAATGTTCTGCAGAACGACGGGCCGCATCGCGGTCGACGCCAATACCGTCCGGCACCCGTCGACGATCGACGGCAACATCGGCGCGTGAGTGGTCTGCGGCGCCTGCACCCGACGCGGGATCCGCCGATAGGCGATCACACCGACGAGCAACGCGCCAGCTTGACCCGAGAGTACGGCGATCGGCCCGATCTGATCGGCAAGACCCGCCGCCAGGAGCCCCACCATCTGGATTCCGAACTGGATCAAGCTCGCGAGGACGACCGTGCGCTGGATGCGACCTTCGGCGACCTGGTTCAGCAATCCGTCCCGAGCCGGCGTCACGAAGGCTTGTGCACAACCCATCATGACAGCATAGATGAGCATCGTCGTGAAGCTCAACGAATCCGCTGCAACGACGTACAACAGCAGCAGCACCGGCAACACGCCGAAGCCTTGCGCGATCATGGCGACGCGCCGTCCGCCGAATCGGTCCGCGTAACTCCCACCGACGAGCATCAACAGCGTCGTGGGGACGAGCATCACCATCTGCGCGAGACCAACCTTTTCCGGCGTCTCGAGCAGCACCATCGTCACGAGCCAGGCAAACATCACGCTCTGAATGCCGTGCGAGATGAACCACGTGCCCGTGCCGATGAAGTAGTAGTGGATCGCTCTCAAAATGATGCTCGGTTCGAAACCGGCGCATTCTATCGGTCTTACCTGTGCATTCGGTTGAAAAGCCGGCTCACGCGGTCATAGAATGCGCCGCCTCGCGCTTAGTCCCCTTCGTCTAGAGGCCTAGGACACCGGGTTTTCATCCCGGCAACAGGGGTTCGACTCCCCTAGGGGACGCCATCTCGCGGCGTCGCGCGACCGGTGCGGCTTCAGCCGGGTCGTTCTTCCTCTCGACGCAGCACTTTTGCCACCGCGGCTTTTGACAGCGTCGGCTGTGTCGCCTGTACTGCGCCGGTGGTTCTCTTCCTAAGCCTCTTCGCTCTGGTCTTTAGCCTCGCGCTTCTGGGCAGCCCCACGCTGAACGGCGGTTGGATCTGGGACGGCGCGAACGCTCTCGGTTTCGCGGCCCTCGCGGGTCTTCTCTATCTCAGCTCGACCCCACGCGGTGCTCGCGATCTCACACGCCACGAACAGTTGAGCTACGTCGTCGCCGCAATGGCCGCCGGTCACGCCGGCGTCTTCCTGCTCGCGGACGGCGCTTCACTCGAGTACATCAAACCCGATGCGCCGCTCTACATGTGGTCCGGTGTACTGGCACTTCTGTTCATCGTGCTAACGGTCATGGTCTCCGTCGTCCCGGCCAGGATGCGGGTATTCGGCGGCTACACATCTTTCAAAAACGGCCATCGGGCTATTGGTATCGTCGCCCTGGCGCTAACCGGCTACCACATCGTCGGCGCCGGGTTTTATCTGCGCCACGACTACCAGGTTCTGGGCCTCATCGCCCTCGCGCTCTGGGTGTGTTCGTCGCGCGCGGTTCGGCTGTCGCCAAGCCAGACGTCGGTGGCGTCGCCCGTGTTGATGCTGGTCGCGACCTGCATCGCCTCGGCGGGCTTCGTGCTGATGAAGAACCTGTCGTGAAAACGGCATTCCTGGTCGCGGGTTTGCTCGTCGCGAGTGTGCTCTACCTCGGTGCACCGTTCGGTCAAAACACCGAAGTCGCAGCCCGATACGGTAGTCCGGAGCCGATTCTTCCGATGACATTCGCACACGTTGACCACACCCACACGCCTTGCATGGTTTGCCACCACAACTACGTGGACGACACCGGTACGCAACCCTGCATGCACTGCCACGTTACCAACCAAGACGTCTGGCCTTTGTTCGAAGCGCAGTTTCACGAGCTCTGTCGTGGCTGCCACGAGGAGAAGAGCCTCGCCGGCGACGAGAGCGGACCCCTCCGGCGGTGCATTGCCTGCCACGTCGAAGAGGCGGACCCGTGATCACGGCGCCATATCGCGCCTCAAGACGACTTGTCGTCACCCTTTTTCGAGAACGACGGATCGGGCAGCGAGAAGCGCCCCGATGCATCGAGTAGCTGATTGAGCCGCAGGCCCATCGTCAGCGACTGCTCGATCGGCGCGGATTCGGCCGCCCGCCAGCTTTCGAGGGTTTCCTGCACGGCATTGGGGGCGAGATTCACGATCCTGTCCGTGAACGCATCGATCGCACCGCTCATCGCGCCGTCGTCGACGAGCTGCGTGACGAGGCCGACCTCATAGAGGCGTTCCGCCCCGACGATATCGCCGAAGATCGCAAGTTCGAGGCCGACACGCGGCCCGACGAGGCGCGCAAGAATCGGGATACAAACAGCCGCGGGGAAACCGTTGCGCATCTCGAGCGCACCGAATCCCGCGTTACGTTCGGCCAGAACGAAGTCACACCCCATGGCCAGCGTGAAACCCCCGGCAACCGCATGGCCTTCCACGCCGGCAACGGATGGAATGGGTAATCGGCGCAGCGCACGAAACACCTCAACCCACTCGGCCTGCTGATTGAGGCCGGTCTCGAGCGCCAGGTCTTTGGCTTCCTTCAAGTCGCGCCCGCTCGAGAAACTACCATCCGAGCCCCGAATGACGAGCGCACGTTCGCTGCCCCCATCGGCAAGCCCGCTGATCTCTTTTCTGAGCAGCGCCATCGCTTCGCTATCGAGCGCGTTTCGACGATGCGGCCGGTTGATCGTCAGGGTGACGATTCCCCGTTGATCGACTGATCGTTCAATGCTCGACACAACGGTTCTCCTCGACTGGGGTGCCCACCAGGCGGCACGACGACGCCTTGGGTTCGTGCGCGATGTTTACCGCATACTCGACCCAACGATAACCCGGAGATTCCTGCCATGGCAGAACCCGCGACCAACGACACGCCCTCTCACCTGCGCGGCAACGGCCGCCCCGTCACAGAAGAGCTGAGCCTCAGCGATCTCGAGGTCACCGGATCGATACCCGCGGAGCTCGACGGTCGATACGTACGCAACGGAGCGAACCCCTTGAGCGGAACGAGCGACCACCCGTTCTTCGGCGACGGGATGCTTCACGGCGTGCGCCTACGGGACGGCAAGGCCGAGTGGTACCGCAACCGTTATGTGCAGACGCCGTTCATCAAGAATCCTGATCTGAACATCCTGGATCCGTCAGTCCTGATGGACAAAACCGCGTCCAAGGCCAACACCCACGTGGTCGGGCATGCCGGCAAGATTCTCGCGCTGGAAGAGGGTCACTTTCCGTACGTCGTCGACGGCGACCTGAATACGGTCGGCGCCACGGACTACGACGGTGTGCTGACGGGATCTTTCACGGCTCACCCGAAGATCTGCCCGGTAACCGGCGAGATGCTGGCCTTCGGCTATTCGTCGTTCGAACCCTACCTGCGCTATCTGAGGGTCGCCGCCGACGGCACGCTGGCCCAGACGGAGGACATCACCGTCGGTGGTCCCACGATGATGCACGACTTCAACGTCACTCGAAATTTCGTCATCTTCATGGACCTACCCGCGGTCTTTAACCTCGAGCTTGCGATGCAGGGCGACATGCCGATTCGTTGGGACGACAACTATCCCGCGCGGCTCGGTGTCATGCCCCGCACCGGCACGAATCAGGACGTCACGTGGTACGACATCAACCCCTGTTACGTCTTCCACCCCATGAACTCGTATGAGGACGGCGACAACATCGTGCTCGACGTCGCCCGGTTCAGCCACATGTGGCGCGAATCGTCCATGGACTTCCCGAATCCCGAGCTCTGGCGGTGGACGATCAACACGAGCACGGGGAAGGTTCACGAGGAGCAGGTCGACGACCGCTCGGCGGAGTTTCCGCGCGTCGCGGATAGCGTGGTGGGCCTGAAACACCGCTACGGCTACATGATGGGGATGTCCGGAGAGTTCGGCGGAGACGATCCCGGCAGCCAGTCAGGCGCGATCTTGAAGTACGACCGCGACACAGGGGCGCGTCTCGACATCGAGCTCGGCGAAGGTCGCACGTCCGGTGAACCCGTATTCGTGCCCGCGGCAGACCCGAAGGCTGAAGACGACGGCTACCTGATGACGTACGTCCACGACGCCGCGACCGACACCAGCCAGTTCGTCATCCTGGATGCAGCGACGATGGACAAAACGCCGGTCGCGTCAATCGACCTGCCGCGGATTCCGGGCGGTTTTCACGGCAGTTGGATTCCCGCTTCGGTCGCCAACTGAACGCGGGAGAACCGGGGCAGAGTCCGGACTCTGCCCCGACTTTTACCTCGTAAACCCTTCGGGCTCAGCGCGCGGCGCTCGTCCCACCGCGTTCTCGGAATCGAGACCGAGGACGCTCAAACAACAAGCGAAACGATGAAACGTGCCGCCAACCCAGGTTCGTCGAAATGACCGCGCGAACCGCAAACGTCACGCTCAAGACCAAGCTCGCGTTCTCGGCGGGCGCTCTCGACGAAGCGGTCATGAGCGCCGCCGGCGTCGCGACGATGCTGTTCTACAACCAGGTGCTCGGCGTCAATGCGTACCTGTGCGGCGTCGTATTCCTGGTGGCGAGCGTCGTCGATGCGATTTCCGATCCCCTGGTCGGATCGCTCTCGGACAACTTCCGCTCGAAATGGGGGCGTCGCCATCCGTTCATGCTGATTGCGATGGCGCCATTGTGCCTCGGCTTTTTTCTGCTCTACGTTCCGCCGGATGGCTTGTCGGAAACTGCCTATTTCTGGTGGTTCATGGGTGCGCTCATCCTCATGCGCCTCGGCAAGACGTTTTACGTCGTTCCACACGACGCTTTAGGCGCGGAACTGACCGATGACTACCACGAGCGCACGCAAATTTTCGGTCTCAATTCGGTGATCGGCATGCTCGGCGGTGCCGCGCTCGGTGCGCTCGTCCTCGTCGTGTACTTCCCCGAGACCGACGGCTTCGAAAACGGCCTCCTGAACCCGGCCGGCTATCTGCCGATGGCGACCGCCGGGGTGACGATCATGTGTATCGCGCTCCTGATCTGCATTGCCGGCACGAGAGACCAGATTCCCCGGCTGCATTCTGTCGACGGTCAGCGGGTGAGAATGCGCGATAGCTTGAACGACCTCATGTCGCTCGTGCGCAGCAAAGCGTATCTGTCCGTTTGCGTTGCCTGGCTCGTCATGCTCGTCTCGGGCGGCATCCTCGGGGTCGTCGCGACCTACACGTTCATCTACGGATTCGATCTCAGCACCGACGAGCTAGCACTTCGAGCGCTGGTCGGCGTGCCGGGGATGTTCGTCGCTTTGCCCGCGGCGGCATGGCTCACCCGACGCCTCGACAAGAAACTGACGGTCATCTACACGTGCATCATCTGCGCGACGCTCGTTGGCCTGCCGCACACCCTCAAGATGATCGGCTTCTTTCCGCCCAACGAATCCGTCTGGATGTTGCCGAGCCTCTTCGGCTGCCTGTTCCTCGGTCTGCTGATCCTGCCGGTCGTCCCGATCGTGATCGACTCGCAACTCGTCGACATCGCCGATGAGCACGAGTTTCGCACGGGCAGGCGCGCCGAAGGTGTCGTGTTCGCGATTCGCGCTTTCGCTCTGAAGGCAACCGCGGGGTTGGGGGGACTGATCGGCGGCTTTGGACTCGAGATCATCGGATTCCCCGAGAACGCCACCCGGGAGTCGTTGACCCCGGAGATCCTCGACGGGCTCTTCTTCATGTGCGGGCCGTTGTATTGGCTGATCGTCGGCGCCGGCATGCTGTTCATGGGCATGTACAACATCACCCAGGAATCGCACGAGGCGATGATGGAAGAACTCAAGGCGCGCCGCACGGCAACCTAGCGTGTCGTTCGTCCGGTACCGAGACGCTGCGGCCGGCAGCCATCCCGCCGCTTGTGGCAAAGTCCCGACGACTGAATCACGTTAGCGGGGCGCCCATGCGTTCTTCTCGAATAACCCCTGTCGCCGCGGTCACCCTCTTGACCGCACTTCTTGTCGCCTGTGGCCAGAATGAATCACCGCCGCCGGCCGAACCCGTGGTTGCGGTTGAAGCCGGGCCGATCGCCAAGACCGAGTACGGCCCCGTCCGCGGGCAACGCAGCGGGGAGGTATTCGCCTTCAAGGGGATCCGCTACGGCGCCGACACGTCGATGACGAGGTTCGCGGCACCGGCTAACCCCGAGCCCTGGACCGACGCCGCCGAAACGACCGCCTACGCAGCATCCTGTCCACAGACGCCGACGGGCAACGCCGCCGGTCTGTTCACGTCCTGGCGTCCCGATCCCGCACCACCGATGAGCGAGGACTGTCTGTTCCTGAACGTCTGGACGCCCGGCATCGCCGATGGTCGAGAGCGCGCGGTGATGGTCTGGCTGCACGGCGGCGGTTTTGCGAGCGGGAGTGGATCGTCACTCGCTTACGAAGGTTCTCGCCTCGCCGCCCGCGGCGATGTCGTCGTCGTCACGATCAATCATCGGTTGAACATTTACGGCTATATGGCACTCAACCACTATGGCGAAGGATTCGAGAATTCAGCGGTCGCGGGCGTGCTCGACATGGTCCAGGCGCTCGAGTGGGTGCGCGACAACATCGAAGCATTCGGCGGGGATCCCGATACCGTCATGATCTTTGGCGAGTCCGGCGGCGGCGCGAAGGTTTCGACGTTGATGAACACGCCCGCGGCCGAGGGCCTCTTCCACCGCGCCGTCGTGCAATCGGGCGCCATGATTCGGTTTCCCGAGGCCACCGCCGCCCAGGCGTCGGCGGACCAGGTCGTCGAGAACCTCGGCCTCACCGCCGAGACAATCGATCAGATCCGATCGGTATCCGTCGAAGAACTGAGCGCCGCGCGGCGAGGAACCGGGGCCGGCAACGCACCGACCATCGATGGCCGAACCCTGTTACGCCACCCCTTTGAACCCGATGCGTCCCCTACCGGGGCCAACGTGCCGATGATGCTTGGCACGACCCGCACGGAAAGCTCGCTCTTCATCGGCGCCAGTAATCCCGCCTCGTTCGATCTCGATTGGTCCGGCGTAAAAGAGGTTCTAGCGACGACCTATCCCGACAAGGATATCGATGCCGTCATTGCCGGGTATCGCGAACTCGATCCGCAAGCCGCGCCCGCTGACGTGCTCTTCGAAGCTACGACCGATGCCCGTTGGGCGGCCGGTCATGTCACGCAAGCCGAACGAAAGGTGGCCCAAGGCACCGCCCCGGCCTACCTCTATCTCTTCAATTGGGATACGCCCGTCGACGGCGGCAAGTGGCGCTCACCGCACGCGCTCGAAATCGGTTTCGTTTTCGACAACGTCGCCAACTCAGCGAGCATGTCCGGCATCGGTGAGGAGCAACAGCGTGTCGCCGATGTCCTCTCGGAGACGTGGATTGCCTTTGCGAAGACCGGGGATCCGAACAACGCGCTCATCCCGCATTGGCCGGCCTACGACACCGACGCTCGGCCTGTGATGGTCTTCGATGTCGAACCGCAAATCGTCAACGATGCGCGCGGCGCACAGCGCCGGTTGCTGGACGACAGTGACGCTTACGGCGACCGCTACTCGAACCGGTAAACGATGCTCAGGGTGCCATCACCTCGAGGTTAGGCCCGCGACGCAGGTGGTGTCCGCCGTCGACGGGCACCACGACGCCGGTCATCCAGCTCGACTCGGGCCCGGTCAGGAATCGAATGACCGAGGCGACATCGTCGGGTGAACCAACCCGCGCGAGCGGCATGCACGAAACGTAATCCGCGCGCATGGCCTCGTTTTCGTGCAACCCGGCCGATAGGTCGGTCTCGACGAGACCAGGGCAGACGCTGTTGACACGCACCCCTTGCGCGCCGAGCTCATCGGCGGCGTTACGGACGAGCATGTCGATGGCCGCCTTGCTCGTGCAGTACGCCGCCATCAGCTTGTGGGTGCGAAGTCCCGCGATCGACGACACCGCGCACATCGCACCGCCACCGTTCGCCGCAATCGCGGCACCTGCATGTTTGAAGGTGAAGAACGTACCGTTCAGGTTGGTGTCCATGACGCGCTGCCACTCATCACGACTCGTCATCAGCATCGGGCCGGCCGTTCCGGTGCCGGCATTGGCCACCGCGATCGTCAACGGCTCGCGCTCGTTGGCCTGAGCGACCGCTCGTTCGAGCACGGTTTCATCGGCGATATCGGCCGCCACGAACGAAGCACCATCACCCAACTGTGCGACTGCTTCTTCGAGCCGGCCGACAGTGCGTCCGAGCAGCGTCACACGCGCACCATCAGCGAGTAACACGCGCGCGGTAGCCAAGCCGATGCCGCTCCCGCCGCCGGTGATGAGCGCGTGTTGGTTTTCGAGAACAGGCATGTCGGCTCCTTTTCAGACTGATGCTTGCTGCCAAGCCCGGAAGCTCACCTGTTGGTGTTCAATCGTCGAGGGGCGCGCAGCCACGGGAATAGCGACCCGGCGCTACGTTCACGTACTTCTCGGCCTCGAGGAAGGCAGGACGTGCGCGTAGCCGTTCGAGGTAGGCGAGAGTTTTCGGCGAATCACCCGCCGAGAGATCCATGACGCCCCACGAGTGCAACGTATCCAGACTCCACCCGCACATGGTGTCCGCCGCACTGAACCCGCTCGCCAGCAGGTAATCGCTGCCGCGCTCGTCGAAGTGTTCCTCGAATCGCTCGATGTTGTCGCGGAAGACGGCGCGCATCGGCTCGACCGCGCCGGTGCGGATCGAATCGAGGTCCTGATCGGGTCTCATGAGCGTCGGCAGGAGCGGAATTCGAAAGGTGATGCAGGTCTCCGCCATCGCGATCCATTGCAGCAGTTCCAGCCGTTCCTCGGGACGTCCGAGGAGCGACTTATGCTCGGCGTATCGTTCGGCCAATACCTGGCAGATCACGCCCGACTCGGAGATCTCCTGGCCGTCGAGCTCGAGGGTCGGGAGTTTGCGCGAATGGCGAACGCCGTAGCTTCGCATCTGCGGCCCGTAGGGCTGTCCCGGGGTCACCATGACGACCTCGAAATCATCGACCCCGATTTCCTCCAGAAGCCAGATGCAACGAAACGCCCGTGACTGGACGAACCCCGGCACGCCGACGTGAAAGAGCCGTGGAGTACTCAACGCATTCTTCTCCCTGATTTTCGAACCGCCACGCCGATGCCGCGGCGCATGCGCTTTGCTAAAGTCGCGACCGATCAAACTAAACCCTAACGTACGCTCGACGAGCAAACCCGAGGATTCCTCATGGCTGATGCTTTCATCATCGACGCCTGCCGCACACCGCGGGGTATCGGTAAACAAGGTCGCGGTGCGCTGGCGCACCTGCACCCACAACGCCTCGCTTCCACCGTGCTGAAAGCGCTGGCCGAGCGAAACAACCTCAAGACCGACGAGATCGACGACGTGATCTGGGGGACGAGCTCTCAGAAAGGTCAACAAGGCTACGACCTCGGCCGTATGGCCGCTCTCGACGCGGGCTACGACACCAAAGCGTCGGGCGTGACACTCGACCGGTTCTGCGGTTCCGGCATCACGTCGGTGAACATGGGCGCGGCTCAGGTTATGGCCGGAATGGAAGATCTGGTCGTCTCCGGCGGCACCGAGATGATGAGCCTGACCGCGACGATGGTCGATCCGACGATTCCGCCGGTTTTTGATGCCGGCAACAAGCACCTGCGTTCCCTGCACCCGCAGACGCAGCAAGGCGTTTGCGCCGCCGACGCCATCGCGACGCTCGAGGGCATCGACCGGGAGGCCGTCGACCGACTCGCGGTCGTCAGCCAGGAACGCGCGGCTCGCGCGATGGCCGAAGGCCGTTTCGATAAGTCGCTCGTGCCGGTCCACAACGACGACGGCACGGTCGCGCTCGACCGCGAAGAGTTCCCGCGTCCGGGAACGAGCATGGACTCGCTGGCTGAGCTGCGAACCGTTTTCGATCAAATGGCCGCGGCACCCTTCGACGAAGAAGGCACTACGTTCGGCTCGATGATCTATCAGAAGTACCCGCAGCTCGATGGCAGCATCAACCACGTCCACCATGCCGGTAACTCGTCCGGCGTCGTCGACGGCGCGGCGTGCATCCTGCTCGCCTCCGAGAGCTATGCCGAGAAGAACGGCTTGACGCCCCGCGCGCGAATCGTCGCCATGGCGAACATGGGCGACTGCCCGACACTGATGCTCAACGCACCGGTGCCGGCGGCGAAGAAGGTACTCGAACGTGCCGGACTCACGACGGACGACATCGATCTCTGGGAAATCAACGAAGCGTTCTCCGTGGTCGCCGAAAAGTTCATCCGCGACCTCGACCTCGATCGCGAGATCGTCAACGTCAACGGTGGTGCGATGGCGCTCGGTCACCCGATCGGCGCGACCGGATCGATCCTGATCGGCACGGCACTCGATGAGCTCGAGCGGCAGAACAAGCAGCGCGCACTCATCACGATGTGTGCCGGCGGCGGCATGGCCCCCGCCATCATCATCGAGCGGGTCTAGCTACCCTCCCCGTCCCGGTCGCACATCGCAGCCGGGACTAGAACCGCCGTTACCCTGGAACGGGATGAAACGCCCGTGCCGGGCGGCCTCGACTTCGCCGTCGCGCAGGGCGAACCGACCACCGATGAGTACGTGAACGATGCCTTCGGAATAGCGTTCCGGCTCTTCCCACGTGGCCCGATCGATGACGCGTTCAGGATCGAAAACGGTCAGATCCGCCACGGCATCGACCCGAACGACGCCGCGATCCCCGAGTTTTAGATAGTCGGCGGGTAAGCCCGTCATCTTGAAGACCGCATCCTCGAGCGTCATCACGCCCCATTCGCGCACGTAGCGGCCGAGCACCCGCGGAAAAGTGCCTCGTCCACGTGGGTGTTGGGGATCGACCTCGGCGCCGTCCGACGCCACCATCGTCCAGGGTTGTTTCAACAGAAGCTGGACCTCCAATTCCTGAATCGCACCCAGCGTCACCATCGCGTGGCCGCCTTCCTCGACGACCATTCGGCGGACGAGCTCGAAAGGCGTCACTTCATGAACGAGCGCCAGGTCCCGCAGCATCTCGCCCACTTTTGCTTCGTCATGACTCACGACGACGCGCATGGACTGGTAGCCGACAGTCTCGACCCAGCTATATGCGCCATCGGGTGGATCTTCTGTTTTGAGTTTCGCCTCGCGGTAGACGTCCGTGCCCGGCTCGATCGTGCGCCAATACATGACCAGATCCTCAATGAGTTGAGGAATCTCGGTCGACGGTGCTCGACCCGACTGGAGCGCCTGAATGCGATCGTAGAGCGGCAGGCCAATCGGATCGTCGGCGGGTCGTAGCAGCCCGACTAGACGACTCGTCGCGGCGCCGTCGTAGGGGTACACGTCGATTGTCACGTCGAGACCGGCATCGATGCGCTTCTGGTAAAGCTCGACGAGGGCCTGGCCTTTGCCGAAGTTCTTGCCGCCGACCGCTTTGACATGTGTCGGATGCGCGGCGATTCCCGCCGCTTCCGCGATGTCGAGCGCTTCCTGGTGCGAGGCCAACAGTTCATTGGCCGGGTCGCGCACGTGTGAGTCGTAACGGCCCCCGTAAGCCTTCACAACCTTCGCCAACGCGACCAGCTCGTCGGTCTCGGCGAAACTGCCGGGCTGATACATGAGCCCGCTGGAAAGACCCACCGCGCCGTTTTCCATCGCTTCTTCGACCATGTCCGCCATGCGCGCGAGTTCATCCGGCGTTGGCGACCGACGCGCGTACCCCATGACATCGCGCCGAATGCCGTTGTGGCCCGCATACGCCATGAAGTTGAGCCCCACGCCTCCGTCTTCGGCCAGGACGACGTAGTCCCGCATCGTGCCGGGGTGCATCGCACCGTCGACGCCGAAGACCGCGGTCGTCACGCCCTGGTGCAGGAATCCGACGATGCCCGCGTGGACCGGATCCCGCAGTGCCGCGTCGGCGTGGCTGTGCACATCGATGAACCCGGGCGCGAGCACGAGGGATTCGATGTCGACCACCTCGATCGCGTCGGCTGGATCCAGGTCTCCGATCGCGACGATCCGCCCGTCGCGAATGCCGACATCGGCGCGAGATGGTGGTGCCCCGGTGCCGTCGACCACCGTCCCGCCCTCGAACAAGACGTCGAAAGGATTCGCCATGGCGAACTCGACAAGGATCAAACCGATCGCGGCGACGAATGTACGCATGGACCCTCCGGATGCAGGCACTCCGAAGGATAAGTAGCATCAGTCGACTGGAAGGAAAAGCCTATGCGACAGATTCTCGTGGCGCTGATGCTGGCGGCCGCGGTCGGCTCGATGGCAGAGCTGTCCGACGCTCAGCGCATGCAGATCGATCAGATCGCCAAGGAGGCAATGCAGACCGGCGCGCTACCGTCGATCGTGGTGCTGATCGACCGGGGCGGTCAGACGATCTATGACGGCGCATTCGGCAGTGCCAACCTCGAGCACGGGCTCGACGCCGGAGTCGACGTACCCTACGCCATCGGTTCGATCACCAAGTCGTTTACGGCTCTCGCCATTCTGCATCTGGTGGCCGATGGCAGGATCGACCTCGACCAACCGGTCGGTCGGTACCTCGACGGTTACGAAGGGCCGGCCGAGGGAATCGCCGTTCGCCACCTGCTCGATCACACGAGCGGGCTTCAGAACTACACCGATTTCGCCGAGCTTCGACCACGCTTCGAGCGCGAACGTTTTTCTCGCGACGAGATGGTGGCGACTTTCGCCGATCGCCCGCTCGCCTTCGAACCCGGCGACAAGTTCAGCTATTCGAACTCTGGCTATTACCTGCTCGGCCTGATCATCGAGGCCGCATCCGGTCTCGACTACTACACTTTTCTCGATCGGCAGGTCATCGAACCTCTCGGACTCGACGCCACGTACATCGGCAATGACACCGAAGTCATCCCCAACCGCGCCGGCGGTTACGAGATCACCGAAGCGGGTTTCGTCAACCACGACTTCTGGTCGCATCTCGTGCCCTTCGCCGCCGGTTCGCTCGTCGCGACGGCAGAGGATCTCGTGCGCTATCGCCGCGGGGTGTTTGGCGACGCTACGACGAACGAGGTACAGCGGCTCGTCACGACGACCAACGAGCTGAACGACGGCACTGAAAACGTTTATTCCCTCGGCGCGCTGATCAAGAGTCGTTTCCATGGCCATGAGAAGCTTTCGCACTCGGGCGATATCTGGGGATTCACCTCGAACCACGCGTACTACCCCAACGACGACCTCACGATCGCGATCCTCGCCAACCGTCAGGCCGAAACGCCCGCGATGCCTTCGCTCGAGAACAAGATCGCCCGCATCGTTCTCGGGATCGACGAACTCGACATCAAAAACGTCGAGCTCTCGACGGAGGAACTCGCCCGGTACATCGGCGATTTCGAGCTTCACCCATTCATCTTTGGTCCGCCGATCTACGGCTTTTCGGTCCAGGGAAGTGGACTCGTGATTCATTTCGGCGGAACGTCCAGTGGCGCGCCGCCGCTCCCTTTGCTCGCACAAGGCGACGGTGAGTTTCGGGCCTCGTTCGATGACGAGTGGGTATTCAGGTTCGAAGACGACGGCGCGCGCCTGACGGCGCAATACCGAGACGGGACCTTTTCTGCAAGACGAATCAGCCGGTGAACGCCGGCCGCAAGCCAATGACCTCGGGGAGAGGGAAATGAGTGAAGCCTTAATCGACCCTTCGGAACTCGCCGCGCTGAACCCGGCGGATGCACGACGTTTTGCCGACGAGACGATCCTGTCGGTGTTCAAACGCTTGCGCGCCGACGATCCCGTTCACTACACGCCCGAGAGTCAATACGGGCCCTACTGGTCGCTCACGAAGTACGACGACATCCAGGCCGTCGATACCAACCACGAGGTGTTCTCATCGAGTGCGGTGGTGGGCGGCATCATGATCGAAGACGCCATCTTCGGTGATGTCGACAGCGACTTCTTCATCCAGAACTTCATCAGCATGGATCCGCCGAATCACGCGCCGCAGCGCAAAGCCGTGACGAACATCGTGCGACCCGACAGCCTGATGAACTTCGAGCAGGGGATCCGCGCCCGGGCGACCAAGACGCTAGATGAGCTGCCGATCGGCGAGCCCTTCGATTGGGTCGACAGAGTATCGATCGAACTCACGACGCAGATGCTCGCCGTGCTGTTCGATTTCCCGTTCGAGGAGCGCCGCCGGTTGACGCGCTGGTCCGACGTGGCGACCGCCGAGCCGGATTCACCGCTGATCGACGGTCAGGAAGGCCGCGTGCGCGAGCTGATGGAATGCCTGACGTATTTCAAGGAACTCCGGGAGGGGCGAATCGGCGGTTCCAACTTCGATCTTCTGACGATGCTCGCCAACAGCCCCGATACGAGGGATCAGCCGGACCACGAATTCCTCGGCAACCTGTTGCTCCTGATCGTCGGGGGCAACGACACGACCCGCAATACGATGAGCGGGAGCATCAACGGCTTCAATCAGTTCCCCGACCAGCTTGCCAAGATCAAGGTGGATCCTTCACGCATCGCCAGCGCCGTCTCGGAGATCATTCGCTGGCAGACGCCGCTCGCGTACATGCGCCGGACAGCGAATAGCGACTTGGTCATTCGCGGCAAGACGATCCGCGCAGGCGACAAGGTCGTCATGTGGTACTACTCAGGCAACCGCGACGAAGACGTCTTCGAGAACGCCGACGTCGTCGATATCGATCGCAAAAACGTGCGTCGCCACCTTTCCTTCGGATTCGGCATCCATCGCTGCCTCGGCATGCGTCTTGCCGAACTTCAGCTCAAGGTGCTCTGGGAAGAGATCCTCAAGCGCTGGGAAAGCATCGAGATCGTCGAGCCGCCCCAGCGGGTGCTGTCGAGCTTCGTGAACGGCTACTCGGAAATGATGGTCGAGATTCGGCCGAAATAGCGCCCGCGTCAGGGCGCTTCCAGGATCGAGCGATCGAGCGGGTCCAACCTCACGTCCGGATCCGGTGAAGGAATAGCCGAGAGCAGCAGCTTGGTGTAGTTCTGCTGGGGGTTCTCGAAGACGTCCTCGACGGCGCCCGCCTCCACGACTTCGCCCTGATACATCACGAGGATCCGGTCACAGATATGCCGGACGACGCTGAGATCGTGTGCGACGAAGAGATACGTGAGCTGGAGCTCGCGCTGCAGGTCTTCGAGAAGGTTGATGATCTGGGCTTGCACGGACACATCAAGGGCACTCACGGATTCGTCGCAGACGACGAAACTCGGTCGTAACACCAACGCCCGGGCAATGCCGATCCGCTGGCGTTGCCCGCCGGAAAAAGCGTGCGGGTAGCGCGTCATGCTGGAGCGTTCGAGTTGTACGAGATCGAGCATCTCGCGCACGGACTCGAGACGTTCCTTGCGGTTCTTCTCGCCGTGGATGATGAGCGGTTCTTCGATGATTTCGCGAACCGTCATGCGCGGATTCAGCGACGAAAACGGGTCCTGGAAGACCATCTGCATTTCTTGGCGTAGCGGGACGAGTTCCTTCTCCGTCAACGTGTGGAGATCGACCGGGCCGCCGCGGCTCAAGAACCGAACGGTTCCCGAATCCGGGTCGATCGCCCGCAGGATCGCCCGCGCCAACGTCGTCTTGCCAGAGCCTGATTCACCGACGACGCCGAGCGTCTCGGCACGAGCGAGATCGAACGACACGTCACGCACTGCCGGTACGCCGTCGAATGACTTCCAAAGAGACCGGACCTCGAGGATCGGTTCGCTCATAGCCGATCCGCCACGTCTTCGGCGTGCATCGCGACCTGTCGGCCATCGGCAAGGGTCACCATCGCGACCTCCGCGGTGAGGTCCACGTCACCAATCACACTCTGGATCGTCGCTAACCGTTCGCCCGGATCGGCGAGCCCCGGGATCGCTTTGAGGAGTCCGCGCGTGTAAGGGTGGACCGGGTCTTTGAGGACCTGGCGAACGGAGCCGATTTCCAGCACGCGCCCACCAAACATCACCACGACGTTGTCGGCGATCTGCGCCACGACGCCGAGATCGTGCGTGATAAAGATCACCGAGTTCGCGAGTTCCGCCTGCAAATCGCGGATGAGCGTCAGCACTTCGGCCTGGATCGTGACATCGAGGGCGGTCGTCGGCTCGTCGCAAATCAACACTTCGGGGTGGCAGACGAGCGCCATGGCGATCACGACCCGCTGACGCATGCCGCCGGAGAACTCGAATGGATACATGCTCATGCGCCGCTCGGTGTCGGTGATGCCGACCCGGACGAGCATATCGTGCGCCTCACGAAGCGCTTCTTCTTTCGAGACGTCGCGGTGGCAAAGGATCGCCTCCGACACCTGATCGCCCACCGTGTGAATCGGCGAGAGCGCCGTCATCGGCTCCTGAAACACCATGCTGATCAAGCCACCGCGAAGATCAAACAGGCGTGGATCCTTTCGATCGAGCCCGACGATCTCGAATGGATCCGTCACGGTGGGTCGAAACTCGATCGTTCCCGCTGTGATCCGACCCGGCGGCTGAATCAGCCGCATGATGCAATTCGCGGTGACCGATTTACCGGATCCCGACTCGCCGACGATCGCGGTGACTTCGCCCCGCGGCACGTCGAAGCTCACCCCCTGAAGAGCATAGGTCGTGCCGATGTCGGTACGGAACTCGACCGCGAGGTCTTTGATTGAGAGAACCGAATCCGTCACGACTCCCCTCCGGTGCTGTAAGGATCCGCGGCGTCGCGCAACCCATCACCCATGATGTTGAACGCCATGACGGTCAGGACGACGAAGAGACCGGGGATCAGAAGCCACGGCGTCATGACGAGCACCTGGTAGTTCTGCGCCTGCTGCATCAGCACGCCCCAACTGACGACGGGAGGTCGAAGCCCGATGCCGAGGAAGCTCAACGCCGTTTCGCCGAGAATCATGCCGGGCACGGCAAGGGTTGCGGTCGTGATCGTGTGGCTCATGAAGCTCGGGAACATGTGGCGGAAGATCACACGCGTCTTCTTGGCGCCCAGCAGTCGCGCGGCGACGACGAATTCTTCTTCCCGAAGCGCAAGGAAACGTCCGCGGACTTGACGAGAGAGGGCCGTCCAACCGAGCAACGACAGAATGATCGTGACGCCAAAGTACACCCCGATCGGCGACCAATGCGGCGGTAGCGCCGCCGTCAACGCCATCCAGAGCGGTAACTGCGGCAATGACTGCAACACCTCGATCACCCGTTGAATCGACCAGTCGGTTGCGCCGCCGAGATAACCCGCCAAACCGCCGAGTAAAACGCCGAGGGTCAATGTCAGCGCGATACCGACGATGCCGATCGAGAGCGAAATCCGCGCGCCATAGAAGACGCGCGACATGAGGTCGCGTCCGAGTTGGTCCGTGCCGAAGAGGTGGATATAGCCCTCCTCGACCATAAAGAGATGCGTGGACGACTCGATGAGCCCCCAGAGCTCGTAGGTATCCCCTTGCGTAAAGAAATAGATCGGGTAGCGCTTCGTCGGGTTTTCCGTGTACTCGCGCATCCACGTGTCGTCGTTCACGGTCATGTCGTAGCCGTACGTGAACGGGCGGAGGTGGAAGTTGCCCTCCTCGTCGAAGAAGTTGATCGACATCGGCGGCGCGTTGATCGCCAGTACGTTGCGCGTATCGGGCACATACGGCGCGATGAACTCGCACAAGAGCGCGACCGAATAGAGAACAATCAGAAACCCGCCGCAGACCATCGCCAAGCGGTGGCGTTTGAATCGTCGCCAGGCGAGCTGGCGCGGTGTGGCTTCGGTCAGGTCACTCATAGCGAATCCGTGGATCCGCCCAGGCGAGCAGGAGATCCGAGATCAGCATCCCGACGACTGTGAGCATCGCCAGCATCATGAGGAAACTCCCGGCGAGGTACATGTCCTGGGCGAGCAACGACTGCAACAGGAGCCCGCCGGTCGTCGGCAGATTGAGCACCATCGAGACGATCGCCTCCCCCGATATCAACGTCGGCAGCAACATGCCCATCGTCGAGATGAATGGATTGATCGCAATTCGAAGCGGGTATTTGACGATGAGCTTGAGCGGACGCACACCCTTCGCCCGCGCCGTCACCACGTAAGGCTTCTTCAATTCGTCGAGCAGATTGGCTCGTAACACGCGCATCGTCGTCGCGGTACCACCGAGGCCGAGCACCACCATCGGAATCCAGAGATGCGATAGGAAATCGCCGAGTCGCGCAAGCGACCACGGCGCTTCGCGATACTCGGGGGAGAACAAGCCCCCGATGCTCACACCGAACCATTCGTAACCAATGAACATCATCACGAGAGCGAGGAGAAAACTCGGCGTAGCGAGACCGATCAGCCCCAGCGTCGTCAGGACGTAGTCCCCGATCGAGTACTGTCGCACCGCCGTGTAGACACCCACGGGCACCGCCACCACCCAGGTGAAGATCATCGCGGCGACGGTGATCAAGAGCGTATAGCCGATCCGCTCCCAGACCAGTTCGTTCACGGGCCTCGCGAAAAGATACGAATAGCCCATATCGCCCGTCACGAATCCGAACGCCCAACGGCCGTACTGCAGCCAATACGGATCATCGAGGTTGTACTGCGCACGCAGGTTCTGCACTTGCTCAGCCGAAACTTCGACGCCGCTTGCCTGCAGCCGGTCGAGAGTCGAGGTGACGATGTCACCCGGCGGAAGCTGGATCACGACGAACACGATCACGGAAATCAGCATGAGCGTCGGCACCATCAGCAGAAACCGTCGTGCGATGTACCGCCTCATGGCGAATCCCCGAAATACCAAGTCACTGGATGGTAGGCGAGCGTCCACCGGTTATCCCAGCCCCAGATCGCTTGACTCGGCACGTTCTTCAGTGCTGCCGAGACGACAATCGGTTGAGGCGCGAGTCCCACCGTGCCGATCACCCACAAGTTTTCCGCACCAACCCGAAGGATGTTTTTGCCGAGTTCGATTCGCCGCGCCGGGTCCGTCGTGACGCGCATCTCATCCGTCCAACGCTGTAGTTCCTGAACGAGCGCGGGCGGCTCCTCGCCGATTGCACCGTCCGTCATGTACCAACGCGCCCAGTCGTTCCACATCGTGCGATCCCAGCCCACCGAACGCGGCACCCACCAGTCCGGCACCAGCGGCAGCAGAATGTCCGTCACCCGATCGGCGTGCCAGAGCGTCATCTGCATCTGGCCCGCGATTGCGCGCGCGTGCTGGAGATCGCCGTTGACGAGCTTCACCCGCAGGTCGATGCCGACCTCGCGCCAATACTGCGTCACGAGCTCCATCGTCATGCCCTTGGGCGTCTCGAAGTCGTAGAACTCGATCGTGAGGACGAGCGGTGTACCGTCGCCGAATTCGAGCAGGCCGTCGCCGTCGCGATCGACGAGGCCTACGTCGTCGAGCAACGCGCGGGCACGATCGGGGTCGAACTGCGCATCGAGCGTTGCCCACGCAGGCTCATAGAACGAGCTGGTCGGGTGTGCGGTGACTTGCCGAGGTGTCGCGCGCGAGAAGTAGATCACCGTATTGATCTCGTCCCTGTCGATCGCGAGCGAGAGCGCACGGCGGAACCTGACGTCCCAGAAAAGCGCGCGCAGCTTCGGATCTTCGTGGTTGAAGTTGAACTGCAACGCGACGTCGCTCGACTGCAACCGCTGCCAGATCAGCACTTTCGTTTGCTCCGCGCGTTCGCCCATCTTGAGCAGCGGGATGTCCTGGGTACGCAGTGCAAACCCCGCGAAATCGAGCTGACCGGTGGCCGCCTTCGCGGCGACGACCTCCGCGCTTTCGACGACCTGCGACTCGACGGCGTCGATGTACGGCAGTTGCTGGCCCGCCGGATCCACCTTGAAGTAATAGGGATTGCGCACATAGCGCACGTGCATGGGCGTGCGCCGTTCGATCCGATAGGCACGCAGCGTCGGCAGGTCCGCACTTTCGTCGATTCGCTCGAGTCGGTTCGCTGAAATGAACGAGTTCCAGGTGACGAAACCCATCGCACTAATACGCTCGTCGAGCGTTTCTTCGTCGACGTACTTCGGGTGGAACTGTTTGAAGTAGTGCTTCGGGTCGACGAAGAAATTGCCGTACTGCGCGAGATAGTTGATGAAAAGCGGGTTCGGCCGTTCGAAGACGTAGGCGAAGGTGTAGTCGTCGATCTTCTCGAAACTCCCACCCACGATGACCCGATCCGTGGCGGGCGCCCAGTCTTCGTTCAGCCAGAGGTCCTCGAACGTGAACGCGAAGTCGTCGCTCGTGAGCGGGTGTCCATCCGACCAGCGAATGCCTTCCCGAATCTTGAGCGTCAGGCGCCGGCCGTCGGCCGAAAGATCAAACGACTCGACCAGGTTCGGCAGGAACGTGCGCAGATCAGCGCCGATCGTCAGCGGCGGTTCGACGTTGAAGAACGTCCACCAATCGGCATGCACGATCGTTGCGGTGCCGCCGTATCGGCCGATGGATTCGAGCGGTTCGACGACGACAGGATCGAGCGGCAGCCGATCCTCGATGGGCGGTAGGTCCTGATCGTCGAGGAACGGACTCTGGTGAAAGTTGCGGATACCAAGCTCGCTCGCGGTTCTCGCGGGTTCGTTC
Organism: uncultured Pseudomonadales bacterium; assembly: GCA_951813295.1. GTDB lineage: Bacteria > Pseudomonadota > Gammaproteobacteria > Pseudomonadales > Azotimanducaceae > VXYL01. The sequence goes on along the minus strand of CATOTI010000003.1, from coordinate 390,601 downwards.
CAGCTCGCCGGGAACGTCGTCTCGCCGAACGTGGCATTGGCGAGAATCAGCGCCAGGCCGACAACGAGCGCTCGAGCCAAGGGGCTCGACTCAGCTGTACTGCATACCCTGACGATGGATCTCCGCGGTGACCTCGATCTCGTGGTGTCCGCCCCGTACGGCCTCGAGAATGTCGGTGACCGAGCCGAAACCACTCGCCATTCGAAGCGACATGATCGTCGGAAAGATCATCTGCCAGTCGCCGGCGTCGAAGTTTGCGAGCGCCTGTTCAGGCGGCACCCACGTGCCCGAGACCGTCTCGTGGGCATGACTGACAGCCGATTGCTCCGGCGGCATGGCGGCGACGAAAAAACGCGTATCGAATCGCGCCGGCGCCATCTCAGGGGTGATCCAGTGACTGAAGTACACCACCCGGTCGGTCGCGAGCTCTATTCCTTCGTTGGCCATGAGCTCGGAAAAGTCGCGGCTCCCGGCAATGAGGTCATTTCGATACGCCTCGAAGCGATCATCCTCGGCATCGTCGAGCGGCGAGAACCACTCACTGCCGCGGTAGCCGAGCAGCACACCTGCTTCCTCGAAACATTCGCGGATCACGGCGATCCAATAGCCTAGTCCACCACTCTCGAGCGCGAGTCGTTCTGATGCATCCGCATCGTCGAGACCGCGGCAGGCGGCGTTCAGGCGTCGATCCTGCTCGTCGACCTTGCCGCCCGGGAACACGTGAAGGTCCGGGAAATCGCCACGCGCCGGACGTTTGACCATGAAGACTTCCGGCCGCTCGGTGCCATCGCGCACCAGTAGAACGGTCGCCGCTTTGCGCGGGACTTTGGGTTTGTCAGTCATCTGTCGTCCTCCCCCGCTTCTCGAGGAGAAGACGGCCTATTTCGTTTCGCGCGTAGTGCTGCGCCGTTCGACCGGACCGCACCCCTCGCGCGAGCGCCCAGCGAACGGCACTCAGTTGCGTTTCTTCGCTCCATTCGAAATCAACTTCGTGCGCGCGCGCAAGCGTCTCGGTCCAATACCTGGCGACAGCAACGTATTCGGCCTGCTTGAACGGATAGAACGACAGCCACAAACCGAACCGATCAGATAACGAGATCTTCTCCTCGACGGCTTCGGCTTCGTGCAACTCACCGTCGATATGCTGGGCCGACGTGTTGTCCGTCATGTACTCCGGCAGCAGATGGCGTCGGTTCGATGTCGCGTAGATCAGCACGTTGCGCGACTGCGCCAGCACGGATCCTTCGAGCGCGCTCTTCAATGCTTTATAGGAGGGGTCTTCGGCCTCGAACGACAGGTCGTCACAAACGACGATGAAGCGAAACGGCGCATTCGCAAGATGCGCCACGATCCGATCGACATCGACGAGGGATTCTTTGTCGACTTCGATCAGCCGTAGCCCCGCCCGGCCGAACTCGCTCACCAGGGCATGGATCAACGACGACTTTCCGGTGCCCCGAGCGCCCCAGAGGAGCGCGTTGTTGGCCGGGAAACCCTCGACGAATTGGCGCGTGTTCTCCACCAACTGCGCCTTCTGGTAGTCGATCTCCAAGAGATCGTCGAGCCCGAGCGTCGCGACGCTCTCCACCGGATCGAGGAACCCGGCGAGCGCATGCGGGCGCCACCGCGCCGCGTGGACGTTTGCCCAGTCGATGTCTTGATTGTCGGGAACGATGTTGAGCAGCCGGCGGGCGATTTCCGCCATGCGGCGCGTTAGTTGGTCGAGCACTGAATCCGTCATGGCGCGGGATTGTCGGTTTCATGAGTCGACGAGGGCAACATCCGTTTTGAGCCGGGTGAGCTTCGACCACTATGCTAGGTGTCATGACAGAGTCGATTTCGCCGCTCTATGTCGGCTTTGCCGCTTACCTGATCGCCATAGCGTTCGTCGCCTGGCGTGCTCTCAAGGCGACCCGTTCGGCCGACGACTACGCGATCGGCGGTCGAAGTCTCTCGAGCACGGTCGCGGCGCTGTCTGCCGGCGCTTCCGACATGAGCGGATGGATTCTCCTGGGTCTACCCGGCGCGATCTTCCTCGGCGGATTGTCCGAATCGTGGATCGTGATCGGGCTGGTCCTCGGCGCTCTGGCGAATTGGCAGTTCGTCGCCGAGCGACTCAGGAACCGCGCCGCGAGCGAAAGCTGCCGTACGCTACCGCAGCTCCTGCGCTCGGGTACCAGTCGCGTCGGCCATGGCCGATCAAGCGCCGTCGCGATCGTTGCAACGATCCTGGTGCTTACCTTCTTCACGGTCTACACAGCGGCCGGTTTCGTCGCTGCGGCAAAGCTCTTCGAGTCAGTCGCGGGCATTTCCTACAACGGCGCACTCTGGCTCGGCGTCGTTCTGATCCTGCTCTATACGGCGTTCGGGGGATTCCTCGCCGTCAGTTGGACCGATTGTCTGCAGGCGATCCTCATGGCGAGCGCACTCGTCGTCGTCGGCGTGCTCGCCATCGGCGCAACCAGCGATATCGAACCGACGCGCTCGGCATCGCTCTTCGATCCCACGTTCATCACCATCCTCGGCCTCCTGGCGTGGGGGCTCGGCTACAGCGGCCAGCCACACATACTGGCCCGGTTCATGGCCATGGACGCGAACGCTTCGGTGAGTCGGGCACGCGATATCGGGATGGTGTGGATGGTGATTGCCTCCGGGGCCGCGGTGATCGTCGGCTTGGCCGGCGCCACGTACTTCGGTTCGCTCGCCGATCCGGAAACCGTCTTCATCGAACTTTCGCGCGCGCTCTTGTCGCCCTGGATCGCCGGCATCGTGATCGCCGGGATTCTCGCGGCCGTAATGAGCACAGTCGATTCGCAACTACTCGTCGCGGGCACGGCGCTCGCCGAGGACGTCATCGCGCCGCTCGTGCGCAGGCTCGCTTCGCGTCTGCTGCTCGTCAGTCGTGCCGCCGTTGTCGTCGTCGCATTGGTCGCCGGCGTGATCGCGAGCGACCCCGATGCGCGGGTGTTGGGTCTTGTCGCGTACGCCTGGGCCGGGCTCGGGGCGAGCTTCGGGCCGGCCGTTATCGCGGTTCTCTATTTCCGTGAACTCGCCACGACCGCGAGCCTGATCACCGGCATGCTGACGGGCGCCATCACCGTCATCGCCTGGCGGTCGCTATCGGGCGGATGGTTCGACGTCTACGAGCTTCTACCCGCATTTATCGCGAGCGCCGCCGCCATCTACTGCGTCGGTCGTCTAGGGGCTCGAGCGTAGCGGCACGACGTTGTCCGCTCGCTTGATGTAGATCTCGCGCTCGTGCTTCGGTCCGTCGATGCCGATCTTGCCGGTGTCGAAATAGCGCAGATCATGGCGTTCCATCCGGCCTTGGGTCGTGAGTTCCAGCGTCTGACCCACAATTCGCCAGTCGCCTCGTTCCGAGGATTCGATGCCGCTCGGATCGCGCACCCGCGCGAGGTAGGTGCCCTCGGAAAGGGTGCCCGAGAAACGCAGCGTGGCCGTGATGCCGTCACGATCGAGATCCCATGTACCGACCAGGTTGATCTGCTTCAACCAGGCGAGGCGGGCGCGCCGTGTGCTGCGCAACCACAACACGACGAGCACCACGACACCGCCAAAGAGGATCGCCGAAATCAACTGACCACACCCCGCTCCATCCTTGTGATGACCGCGTCGATAGACGTCGCGAGCCACCGTTCGACATCGGCAAGCGTCTGCTCGACGACCCGCCCGCTCTCACCCACGGCGACGATCACCCAGCGCGACACCTGATGGGTGTCCTGCGCATCGGCCTCGCAAACGGCGAGATTCGTCCGACTACCGAACTTGTCCCGAATTCGGCCGACCCGACGTCGCTTTTCCTTGAGCGAACGACATCCGGCGAGATGGAAATCCAATTCCAGCCGTTCGATGTGCATGCAGCGAACCTCTCCGTTACAGGTGCGGATTCTGGCTTAGCTGAACGGGCGCGCCAAGCCGAAACGAGCAGGATGAGCGTCGCCGACCCATGTGATCTGGACGTGAACGAACAGCCGTCGCATGCTTGCGCGTTGCCTTAACAATGGAAGATCCATGCCATCTGTGACCCCGGTTCCGGCGTCGACCGTACTCCTGATTCGCGACGGCGAGGCGGGCCTCGAGGTGTTCATGGTCGAGCGGCACCACCAGATCGACTTCGCGACCGGCGCCCTCGTTTTTCCAGGCGGCCGGGTGGATGAAGCCGACAGTGACGCCCGAATCGCAACGCGAGGTGCCAGTGCCGACCCCGCCATGCGGGCGATCGAAGTCGCGACGATCCGCGAGAGCTTCGAAGAGTGCGGAATCCTCCTGGCGCGGCGGGTCGGCGAAGACGGTCTGATCGCGGGATCGGAGCTACCGCGACTCGGCCCCTACCGACAAGCGCTCGAGAAGGGCGAGGCGACGATGGCGTCGTTCTGTGAAGCCGAGGGTCTCGAACTCGCCATCGGTCAATTGGTGCGCTTCGCGCATTGGATCACCCCCGACATGATGCCGAAGCGTTTCGATACGCATTTCTATCTGGCACCGGCGCCAGACGATCACATCGGCGTCCACGATGGCTTCGAGGCGGTCGACTCCGTCTGGACGACGCCCGCGGACGCGATGATCGCCGCCAAGACCGGCAAGCGAACGATCATCTTCCCGACGCTCATGAACCTCGAGAAGCTCGGTAAGCTCGAGAACGTCGAGGAAGCGCTCGCCGTGACACGAGAAGCGGAGATCGTCACGGTGCTGCCGTACACCGATCGTCGCGAGGACGGCGATTATCTTTGCATCCCCGCCGAGGCGGGCTACAGCGTGGTCGAACGCAAAATGGATGCCCGTTAGCCGCGCGCACTGATCTCGAGGAGCAAAAAGATGGCGCAGGAGCTCAACCAGGACACCGCCGAGCAGGAAGCATTCCGCGCGTACGCGCGTGAATGGCTCGCCAATAACCATCCCGGACGACCACCGGTGCAGCTACCACAAAGTGCGTTGGTACTGAGCGAGCCCGCCGCACTCGAATGGCTCAAGGATTGGCAGAAGTCGGCCTACGAAGCCGGTCTGATCGGCTGCGACTATCCCGCCGACGTGGGTGGCGCCGGCCGAACCGGCTGCCAGCGGATCGCCAACGAGGAAATGCAGGGCGCGAAGACACCGTACCTGCCCAATATCGTTGGTCTCGGCATGGCTGCGCCGACGGTGCTCCACCACGGCCGGGATTCGGTCCAGAAAGAACTACTGCCGCGACTCTTCAGCGGCGAGCACATCTGGTGCCAGGGATTCAGCGAACCGGGCGCCGGTTCGGATCTCGCGAGCCTCACGACCTTTGCCCAACGCGACGGCGACAACTGGGTCATCAACGGTCACAAGGTCTGGACGACGCTCGCTCATTTTGCCGACTGGATGATTCTGCTTTGCCGCACCGACAAGGGCGACAAGTACAACGGCCTTACGTATTTCGTCGTCCCCATCAAAGACAAACTCGGTGACGGTGTGACGGTGCGTCCGCTCATCAAGATGACCGGCGAAACCGGCTTCAACGAGGTGTTGTTCGACGATCTTGTGGTTCCCGACGAGTACCGCCTCGACGAAGTCGGCGCCGGTTGGAAGGTCGCCATGACGACCTTGAGCCACGAACGCGGCGCCGGGCCAATGGTCACGCCGAGCGCGGGCGGCATGCCGCTGCGCGAGGATTCCGCCGTATCGACAGCGAGCACCCAGTCGCTCATCAACCTCGCGAAAGAGCAGTTCCGCAACGGCCGGCCGGCGTCGGAGGACCCGTTGATCCGCGACGACATCGTCAAGCTCCATATCCGCCGCCAGGCATTCCTGCAGAACATGCGCCGCAACCGGGTGCCCGCGCTAACCGACCACCCGACCCGCATACCGATGCAGAACAAACTGGTGAGCACCGAGCTCAGCCAGGACCTCGCGCAGCTCGCTTACCAGATTCAAGGCGTGGCAAGTTCTCTGTCCGTTGCCGACGAGAAAGCCCCCGACGGCGGGGTCTGGCCGGATGCCTACATGAACAGTTTCGGCGGCACCATCGCCGCGGGTACCAACGAGGTTCAGCGCAACATTCTCGGCGAGCGTGTGCTCGGTCTTCCCAAGAGCAAGTAGGCGATCGAAATGACCACACAGCCCGACAATTTCGGCTTTGGTGAAGACGAGACCATGCTGCGTGACGCGGCACGCAAGTTCTTCCAGGACAATCTCGACGCCGCGGCATTGCATGGCATCGTCGCCGGTGACTCGAGCCCGCTACGCTCGAGCGAAGCGCGATGGGGTCGATCGCTCTGGCAACAGGTCGTGGAACTCGGCTGGACGGCCGCGTGCGTTCCCGAACGCGCGGGCGGCGTGGGTCTACCGCTCGTCGCGGCCCTTGCCCTTGCGGAAGAAGCTGGCCGCGCCGCATTCCCGTCGCCGATGGAAACGACCTTCATGGCGACCGCCGTACTCGCCGCTTGTAACACCCAGGCTGCCGACAAGGCGCTGGAACGGATCGCGGCAGGGGCAGCCGTCGCGCTCGCCGTCATGGATCATCGCGGCAGCCTCGAGCCCACGGATACCGACGTAACGGTCGGTCCCGATGGACGACTCGAAGGCACGGCTTCGTTCGTCCAGGAAGCACAAAAATGCGATGCCTTTCTCGTCAGCGCCCGTGGGGCCGGCGGTATCGGGCTCTACTGGGTCGAAGCCGACGTGTGTGACGTCCGCCCCGATCACATCATCGATCTGACCCGCGACCAGGCAAGCGTCGGCTTCGGCGACACCACCGCGGAAGAAATCGCGCCGCCGGGATCCGGCGACCGCGCTCTCGACACGGCACTACCGGCCATGCTCAGCATTCTGTCGGCCGACATGGTCGGCGCCGGCGAATGGCTCTTGCAGACCACCGCCGAATACGCGCAGACGCGTGTGCAATTCGATCGGCCTATCGGCTTCTTCCAAGCCATCAAACACCCGCTCGTCAACTTGATGATCGAAATCGATGACACCAAGTCCCTCGCCTACAACGCGGCCTGCGCGGTGGATGTCGGTGATGAGGAAGCGATCAACCTCGCCCGTATGGCGAAATCCCGGGCCAGCGATATGGCGGCGTTCTCGGCCAGCCGTGCCGTGCAGTTTCACGGCGGTATCGGCTTCACGTGGGAGGCATACGTTCACCTCTTCTTCAAGCGCCAGATGATGAGTCAAACGCTCCTCGGTGACGGTCGTTACCACCGCACCAAGCTCGCTGATGCCCTGATATCGCCAGCGGCCTGATGGGTTCTAGCTGACCTAAGCTTCCGAGCGGGGCTAGTCGTCCGGCTCGGGTGGGATCGCCTTGCCGCGCGGGTCCGACTCCAGGGGCGTCTGCTCGATCGCGTGTTTCTGATCGTCGTAGCACGTCGGATTAGGGCTACCCAGGCGTCCAAGGTAAATCGTCCGCCAGGCGCGTTTACCGCCCATCGGATCATCACGAAGATCGATGCACGATCCGTCGGGCAACTTGATCAACGTCCCGAAGACGCCCTGGCGTTCGTACTCTTCCGGCGACAAGCCCTCACGTTCACGCCGGCGGATGGCGAGCACCGCTTCGATCGCTTTCTCATACTCCTCCGCCTCGAGCGCTTCGCGCAGACGGCGATGGAAGGGATCGGTCGGATCGATGATCTCGGGCAAGTCGGCGAACTCGTCCCAATTCGGCGGCTTCTCGAGATTGAGGTTCTCGCGTCGGAGGAAAGGCGCTTTCTGAATCACCGCTTCGGCGTCGAGGGATTCGACGACTTCGGTTTCTACCGAAGGCGCCACGGGCGCCGGCGCGGTCTCGACGTCATCCTGCGGCAGTTCTTCGGTCGGCGCTGGTGGCTGGCTCGCCGCTTCGATCGGCTCGGGTTCGGGTTCCGGCTCGGGTTCGGGTTCCGGCTCGGGTTCGAGTTCCGGTTCGGGTTCCGGCTCGGGTTCGGGCTCCGGTTCGGGTTCGGGTTCCGGTTCAGGCTCGGGCTCAGCAACGGTCTCGAGCGCGATATCGATCACCCGGGGCGCTTCCTCTCGATCGAAAGGGATCGTCAGCAACGCCAGGTGCAAGGCGATGGAGCAGCCAAGCGCGAGAACGATTCGAGAACGCAGTCTCAATCAGCCCATCCACAGGCCCGTTCAACCCGGCGATCGATACCGCCCACCCCTCGCATCACCGAACCCCCACTATCGGACTTCTCTCCGCCTAAGGATGCACCAGGTCGACATGTCGGCGCGCAACGACCGACCAAAACGAAAGCAGGCGCCCGAAAGCGCCTGATAAAGTCAGCTGGTGACGAACGTTTTTAGGCGCCCGAAGGCGCCTGCTTTGGTCAGCTCCTGACGAACGTTTTTTTAGCCGCCGGCCGCGACCGCCACGCCGTCGAAGCCAGTCCGTGCAACGTCGTTCGGAATCAGCGGATAGCGAATCCCCGCCCAACGCTGGACGACTCGAACAACCTGGCACGAGTAGCCGAATTCGTTGTCGTACCAGATGTAGAGGACCGCGCGGTTGCCGTCGACGATCGTCGCGCCGCCGTCGACGATGCAGGCGTGTCGGTTACCGTTGAAGTCGTTCGAAACCACCTCGGTCGACGAGGTGAAGTCGATCTGGCGCTGCAGGGACGAGTTGAGTGCCATGTCGCGCAGATGCGCGTTGACCGCCTCCAGACTCGTATCCTGATCGAGCGTCAAGTTCAGGATCGCCAGCGAGACGTTCGGGGTCGGTACCCGGATCGCGTTGCCGGTGAGCTTGCCCTCGAGTTCAGGCAGCAGCTTCGCGACCGCGCTGGATGCACCCGTTTCGGTGATGACCATGTTGAGCGGCGCGGCACGGCCGCGTCGGGCTTTCTTGTGGAAGTTGTCGTGCAGGTTCTGATCGGGCGTATACGCGTGCACGGTTTCCATGTGGCCGTGGGTAATACCCCACTCGTCGTTCACGGCCTTCAACACCGGGACGATCGCGTTAGTCGTACAGGACGCCGCCGAGACGATGTTGTCGGTCGGCTCCACGATGTGCGAGTTGACCCCTGAAACGATGTTTTTGATGGCGCCCTTACCGGGAGCCGTCAACATGACGCGCGAAATGCCCGACGATTTCAGGTGTTCGGCGAGTCCCTCTTCGTCGCGCCACGCACCGGAGTTATCGATCAGGATTGCGTCGTTGATGCCGTACTGCGAGTAGTCGATCGTCGACCGGTCACTCGCATAGATCATCCGAATGACGTTGCCGTTCGCGATCAGACAGCTATTTTCCTCGTCCACGCGAATCGTGCCGTGGAACGGGCCGTGGATGGAGTCGCGACGCAGGAGCGTGGCCCGCTTGTGGATGTCGTCGTCCTTGCCGGGACGCAGAACGATGGCTCGCAAGCGGAGCTGATCACCGCCGCCCGTCTTTTCGATCAAGAGGCGCGCCAGCAGGCGACCGATGCGGCCGAAACCGAACAGCACCACATCCTGCGGCCGTTCAAGCAGCTTATCCGTCTTACCGATCACCTGTGCGCAGGCTTCCCGCGTGTAGGCTTCCGGCGTCAGCGCGCTGTCTTCTTCGACGCGCTCCATGTACTCGACGGCGAGCTTGCCGACGTCGACGTGCGACGGACCGAGGTCGAGTTCCGACAGCGCTTTCAAGATCGGATAGCTCTCGAATTCGGACAGTTCGTTCCGTGCTACCTGACGGACGTAGCGGTGCGCCTTCATGATCGCGATGACGCTGCGTTGGTAGAGCGGACGACCGTAGCAATAGGTGACGACGTTGTCGCGATAGAGCCTGCCGATGATCGGAATCATCGCTTCGGCGAGCGCTTCGCGCTCCTTCCAGTCGGGGAAGTAGTCGTCTAGGTTCGGTAGCGTCACTGATCAATTCCTCCCGATATCGAGTTTTTTGCCAGCGCTCTCGCTGGCGTAGCGAATTATCGACACGCAAAACGTGGTGTCAAAGGCGAAAGTGCAAGGTTCTTACCCGATTGCGGGTAACGAGGGCAATTCGCACGCCGTCCGACCGATGACGGCCGAACGGGTGCTCGCGCGCGGCTTAGCTGCTGGCGTTTAGCGGAACGATTGGTTGACCTGCTCGAGCGCATCGCTACCCGGGCAGAGCGTGCGTTCGTCGAGCGCGTTCAACGGCGTCTCGGTGGTGCCGAGAATGTCGTGGCAGTCGACCGCGTCGCGGTCGACGTACAGAAGACCCGTCACGACCTCACCACGCTCCTGACCTTCCTGAACGTAGGTCAGCGCGCGGACCCGATCGTAGGGGTCGTAATCCTCGGCAAGCTTCGATAGACGCAATGTCGAGCCGTCCGGCATCGTGACGTCCTCGGTGGTGCCGGGATCGTAGTCGGCCGTGATTTCTTCGTGCTTGTCGATCCAATCGGCGGCGACGACGCTGCCGGAGTTACCACGCGTGTACTCGTAGGATTTCGTCGATCCGTTGTGATTGTTGAACGCGACACACGGCGAGATGACGTCGATGAACGCAAATCCCTTGTGCGAAAGCGCTGCCTTGATCAACGGAACGAGCTGGCCTTTGTCGCCGGAGAACGATCTCGCAACGAAGCTCGCCCCGATCTGCAAAGCCATCGAGACCATATCAATGGGCTCGTAGAGGTTCGGTACACCTTTCTTGTTCGTCGAGCCGCGGTCGTTCGTGGCCGAGAACTGGCCCTTGGTGAGCCCGTAGGTCCCGTTGTTGTCCACGATGTAGAGCATGTTGATCCGGCGCCGCACGATATGCGCGAACTGACCGAGACCGATCGACGCGCTATCACCGTCGCCCGACACACCGATCGCATAGAGGCTGCGATTGGCCAGATTCGCGCCGGTCGCGACCGACGGCATGCGTCCGTGTACGGAGTTGAAACCGTGCGAGTTGCCGAGGAAATAGCTCGGCGTCTTCGAGGAGCAGCCGATACCGGAAACCTTGGCGAAACGGTGCGGCGGAATCGATGCTTCGGCACACGCCTGGACGATCGCCGCTGAAACCGAGTCGTGGCCGCAACCCGCACAAAGGGTCGAGACAGAACCTTCGTAGGCGCGTCGAACCAGGCCCAGATCGTTGACCTGGAGCAGCGGATGGTGCGTTTTGGGTTTTGCGACGAACGTCATGAGCGGACTTCCTCGAGTCGTGCGAGGTTGTTGGATTCGAAGTACTCGATCACCTGCTCGTGAATCGTGTCGGCGCTGATCGAGAAGCCGCCGAAATAGAGCACGGAGATGATTCGAGCGGGGTCGATGCCGAGTTCGTTGACGAGCAATGTCTTCATCTGCGCATCACGATTCTGCTCGGCAAGGAATAGGATCTCGTGAGAGTCGATGAACTCCTGCACGGATTCCGAAAACGGAAAGGATCGGATCCGCATCGTGTCGAGCTGAACACCATCGTCCGTCAGGCGATCGAGCGCTTCAGGCATGGGTGAAGCCGTGGTGCCGTAGAACATGATGCCGGCGCGCCGACCGGACGATTCGATGATTGGTCCCGGGACGAGCGTCTTCGCCGTCTCCCACTTGAGCAGCAGGCGGTTCATGTTGTCGACATACGCCTCGGGCTTCTCGGTATACGTTGCGTATTCATCCCGCGACGTACCGCGGGTGAAGAACGCACCCTTCGACGGATGCGTGCCGGGATAGGTTCGATAGCCGATGCCGTCGCCGTCCACGTCGAGATACCGCCCGAAGCGCTCGATCTCGTCGAGATCGTTGGCCGAGAGGACCTTGCCGCGGTCATAACGCCGTTCGTCGTCCCACGCGAAAGGATCCGAGAGGCTGTCGTTCATCCCCAGTTCGAGGTCCGATAGCACGAGAATCGGGGTCTGTAGCCGATCCGCCAGATCGAGCGCGTCGGCGCCGAAGTCGAAGCATTCCTTTGGTGTCGACGGAAACAGCAGCGGGTGTTTGGTATCACCATGGCTCGCGTACGCCGACGAAATGAGATCGCCTTGCTGGGTCCGCGTCGGCATGCCGGTCGACGGGCCCGAGCGCTGGATGTCCCATAGCACGGCGGGAATCTCGGCAAAGTAAGCGAGGCCGAGGAACTCCGTCATCAGCGATATGCCTGGGCCGCTGGTCGCGGTCATCGCACGCGCGCCATTCCAGCCCGCGCCGATCACGATCCCCATTGCGGCGAGTTCGTCCTCTGCCTGGATGATCGCGAAATTCCGCTCGTCGGTATCGGGGTCGATCCGCAGGCGGTTGCAATGCAGCTCGAACGCCTCCGCGACGCTCGTCGAGGGCGTAATCGGGTACCACGCGCAGACCGTCGCGCCACCGTAGATCGACCCGAGGGCCGCGGCCGCGTTGCCGTCGACCAGAATGCGATCACCGACGGCGTCGGAATGGCGGACCTGAATCGGCAGAGGACAATCGAGGTAGTCGAACGCGTAATTGCGACCGATCTCGAGGGCGTGGATGTTCGGCGCGATCAGCGCATCCTTTCCCTTGAACTGTGCAGACACCATTCCGGTGATGACGTCGAAATCGATGTTGATGAGCGCCGATAGTGCACCGAGGTACACGATGTTGCGGAAGAGCCCCCGGTTCTTCGGATTATCGAACTCCGGAAGAACGAGTTCCGAAATAGGCACACCGATGAGTTCGATATCGTCGCGACGGAAGTCGGGCGGCAACTCCTTCGAATTGTCATAGACCAGGAACCCGCCCGGCACGATCGACTCGATGTCCTCGGCGAACGTCTCGGCGTTCATCGCGACCATGATGTCGGTACCTTCCCGTCGTCCGAGATAGCCGTGTTCCGAAACGCGGACTTCGAACCAGGTCGGTAGACCTTCGATGTTCGACGGAAAGATATTGCGCGTCGCAACGGGTATGCCCATACGAAACAGCGCTTTCGCGAACATGCCATTCGCCGAGGCCGACCCCGAGCCGTTGACGTTGGCGAAGCGGATGACAAAGTCGTTGTATGTCGTCATTCGGCGAAGGACCCCAGTTGCGGCACGTGAATGATGGACTTCTGCATATCCCAGGCGTTCGTCGGGCAACGCTCGGCACAAAGTCCGCAATGCAAGCAGACGTCTTCGTCCTTCACCATGACGCGGCCCGTGAGCAGGTCCTCGGATACGTAGAGGTCCTGTTCGCTGTTGTCGGCCGGCGCCATGAGGATCGTGCGTAGCTGCTCTTCCTCGGCGTTGTCGGTGAATGTGATGCAGTCCATCGGACAGATGTCGACGCAGGCGTCACATTCGATGCAGAGGTTTTCGGTGAACACCGTCTGAACGTCGCAGTTCAGACAACGCTGCGCTTCCTGGAGGCCTAGTTTTTCGTCGAAACCGAGTTCGACCTCGATTTTGATGTTTTCGAGCGAGCGTCTCTTTTCGGCATGCGGTACGAGGTAGCGTGCCGACGCGTCGTGCTCAGCGTCGTAACTCCATTGGTGCACGCCCATCTTCTGGCTGAGGAGGTTGACGCCTTCCGGCGGTCGATCGGCCTTCAGATCCTTGCCTTGGCAGAACAGATGGATCGAGATCGCCGCCTGATGCGCGTGGGCCGAGGCCCAGATGATGTTTTCGGGGCCAAACGCCGAATCACCGCCGAAAAAGACTTTGGGATGCGTGGATTGGAACGTGACCTCGTCGAGCACGGGGCAGTCCCACTTGTCGAACTCGAGCCCGATGTCGCGCTCGATCCACGGACAATGGTTGTCCTGCCCGATCGCCATGAGGACGTGGTCGCACTCCATGAAGACATCGGGATCGCCCGTCGGGACATAGCGCAGGCGCCCGTTCTCGCCTTCGACGGGCTTCACGCACTCGAAGATGATGCCCTTGAGTTTGCCGTTCTCGTGAACGAATTCTTTCGGCGGGCGGTTGTTGATGATCGGAATGCCTTCGGCCATCGCGTCTTCTTTTTCCCATTCCGAGGCTTTCATCACCTCGAAACCGGATCGAACGACGACCGTGACGCTTTCGGCGCCGAGCCGCTGCGACGTACGGCAGCAGTCCATGGCCGTGTTACCACCACCCATCACGATGACTTTGCCCGAGATCGACGTCGTATGGCCGAAAGCAACGCTCGACAGCCAGTCGATACCGATCGAAATGTGCTCGCCGACTTCTTTGCGGCCCGGTAGATCGAGATCCCGTCCGCGCGGCGCGCCCGTGCCGACGAAGTACGCGTCGTAGTCGCGCTCGAGCATCTCTTTCATGCTCGTGATGTCGCAGTTGTACGTCGCGTTGACGCCCATATCGACGATCAGGTCGACCTCTTCTTCAAGCACGTCCGCGGGCAGCCGGAACGCCGGGATCTGGCTACGCATCATGCCGCCGCCGCCCGGATCGCGATCGAACATGTCGATCTCGTAACCGAACGGCAGCAGATCTCGCGCGACGGCGAGTGACGCAGGTCCGGCACCGATGAGCGCGATGCGTTTTCCGTTTTTCTGCTCGGGTACCCGTGGCAGATAGGCGCTGATGTCGCCTTTGTGATCAGCCGCTACACGTTTCAAGCGACAAATCGCCACGGGCTTTTCTTCCGTGCGCACGCGACGACAGGCGGGTTCGCAAGGTCGGTCGCATGTCCGGCCGAGGATGCCGGGGAAGACGTTCGAGTCCCAATTGATCATGTACGCTTCGGTGTATCGCTCTTCCGCGATCAACCGAATGTACTCTGGGACGGGGGTGTGGGCGGGACACGCCCATTGGCAATCAACTACCTTGTGGAAGTAGTTCGGATCAGCAATATCAGTTGGTTTCATAAAAGTCGCTTATAGGCAACTACGACCCCACTTCGATGGCACATACCTGCGTCCCGGCTCGAAGGGTTTCGTTCAAATTTTCGACGCTTGAAACCACGGCATTCTAGGTTGATACGACTATCATTCGCCAGCAGTTTCGTTTTGCGGGAAAGCGCTCGCGTGGGCGCTAGAACGTCGGCGATTTCCCGCATCTCAGACCAGCAACTACAACCAACGCGAGACGAGAAAGATTTCCGATGCTTGAGAGCCGACCCGAACTCACGATCCCTGCCCGCACGCAGGTCAACTACTGGCAAGGCTTCAACGGATCAGCCGCCAGCTTCGAACTCGCGAGGATCCTGAAAAGCGAGCAGTCGCTCTTCGTTTTCCTCGCACGCGACACGGAACACGCGCATCGCCTCGGCAACGAACTGTCGTTCTACGCCGACGACCTCGACGTACGGCTTTTCCCCGAATGGGAGACGTTGCCTTACGACAACTTCTCACCGCACCAGGACATCGTCTCCGAACGCATCGAGACGCTCTATGAGCTGCCGACGATGCGTCGTGGTGTTCTGGTCGTGCCGATCGGCACACTGATTCAACGTCTGGCACCGACGGAATATGTGCGCAGCAAAGCCCTCCTCCTCGACGTCGGCGCGACCTTCGACCTCGAGGCGGAACGCGAACGCCTCGTTCAAGCCGGCTACGTCAGCGTCGAAACGGTCAATGAACATGGTGAGTTCGCGGTGCGCGGCTCGCTCGTCGACATCTTCTCCTCGGGTTCGAAAGCACCCGTGCGAATCGATCTCTTCGACGACGAAATCGAGTCGCTGCGAACGTTCGACGCGGAAACGCAACGAACCATCGAGACGGTCGAGACCGTGCAAATCCTCCCGGCGCACGAGGTCCCGCTCGACCGGGACGGCATCGCTCGTTTTCGTGACGCCTGGCATCGCACGTTCGATGTCGACGTCCGCCGCTGCCAGGTCTACCAGGACGTCAGTTCCGGGCTCGCCTCGCAAGGCGTCGAGTATTACCTGCCGCTTTTCTTCGACAAGACGGCGACACTTTTCGACTACATCCCGGACGACGCCGTGTTCGTACTCGACGACGAACTCTTCGAGCGAGGCAACAGGCTGCAGACGTCGATCAACGCACGCTTCGAGTCCCTCCGCCACGATATCGAACGCCCGATCCTGCCGCCGAAAGCGATCTACCTGAATCTCGACGAGGTTCGTCAGGGCCTGAACGCGCACGCCCGGATCGCTCTCGACCTCAATGCCGAACATGACAGACACAATGTCACCTTCGCGGGACGTCCGCTGCCTGATGTCGATGCGAATCATCGCGCCCAGGACGCGGTGGCGAAGCTGCGTGCCTTCACCGCCAACGCAGGCGTGCCGGTGCTCCTCACAGCCGAAACGGCCGGGCGTCGCGCACACCTCGATGATTTCCTGAGGCGCTACGGCCTGAACGCAAGCGACGTCGACGATTTCGCCGCGTTCACGCGCGGCGCGACGCCGCTGGCGATCACGGTCGCACCGATCGATCGCGGGCTCTGGGCAGACGAGATGGCCGTGATAACGGAAACCGAAATCCTCGGGCACAGATCAGAAGCGAGCGTCGCGCGCGAGCGTCGCCGCGGCGTCGACCCGGATCTCGTCGTCAAGAATCTCTCCGAACTGCACCTCGGTTCACCCGTCGTGCATCTCGATCATGGCGTCGGCCGGTATCGAGGTCTCACGACCTTGAGCATCGACGACGCGAAGCAGGAGTTCCTCGAGCTCGAATACGCCGACGAAGCAAAGCTCTACGTACCCGTCACGTCGCTGCACCTCATCTCGCGCTATTCCGGTGCGGACGAAGAGACTGCTCCGCTGCACCGGCTCGGATCCGATCAATGGGAGAAAGCGAAGAAACGCGCCGCGGAAAAAGCGCATGACGTCGCCGTCGAGCTGTTGGACATCTACGCCCGGCGCGAAGCGGCCAGGAGTTTCGAGTTCGAATCGCCCGACGACGACTTCTTCCGTTTCTGTGAGCAGTTTCCGTTCGACGTCACGCCCGATCAGGCGAGCGCCATCGACGCGGTCGTCGAAGACCTCACAAGCAGTAAAGCAACCGATCGGCTGATCTGTGGCGACGTGGGCTTCGGCAAGACCGAGGTGGCCATGCGCGCCGCCTACGTCGCGTGCCAGAACCACAAACAAGTGGCGCTGCTGGTGCCGACGACGCTTCTGGCCCAACAGCATTTCGAGTCGTTCCGCGACCGATTCGCCGAATGGCCGGTCGAGATCGAGGTGGTCTCACGGATGCGTGCAGACAAGGAAATTCGTGCCGTCGCCCAACGCGCTCGAGCGGGCACCGTCGACATCGTCATCGGCACCCATCGCCTGCTCGGCACAGATTTTTCGTTCAAGGACCTCGGTCTCATCATCATCGACGAGGAGCACCGCTTCGGGGTACGTCAGAAGGAGCAACTGAAAGCGCTGCGCGCGAACTGCGACGTGCTCGCGCTCACGGCGACGCCGATCCCGAGAACGCTGAACCTCGCGATGAGCGGCATGCGGGATCTGTCGATCATCGCCACGCCACCGGCCCGCCGTCTGTCGATCAAGACCTTCGTCGCTCGCCACCGCCGCGGTCTCGTCAAAGAAGCCATCACGCGCGAACTCGCACGCGGCGGCCAGGTCTTCTACCTCCACAACGAAGTGAAGACGATCGAGAACACTGCCGGCGAATTGGCCGACCTGATCCCGGAAGCACGTGTCGGTGTCGCTCACGGTCAGATGCCCAAACGTCAACTCGAACAGGTGATGGCGGACTTCTACCACCGCTCGGTCAACGTCCTCGTGTGCTCGACGATCATCGAGAACGGCATCGACGTCTCCAACGCGAACACGATCGTCATCGAACGTGCCGATCGCTTCGGCCTGGCCCAGCTCCATCAGCTCCGCGGACGGGTCGGGCGTTCGTCCCGCCAGGCGTTCGCCTATCTTCTGACGCCACATCCCAAGGCCATGACCGAGGACGCGAAGAAGCGCCTCGACGCGATCGAGGCGTCCGGCGAGCTGGGGATCGGCTTCACGCTGGCAACCCACGATCTCGAGATTCGCGGCGCAGGCGAACTCCTGGGCGAGGATCAAAGCGGCCAGATAGAGACGATCGGGTTCTCGCTCTACATGGAAATGCTCGAGCGCGCCGTCCAGGCAATCAAGGCAGGCAAAACCCCGGACATCGAAAAACCGCTCAAGACCGTGCACGAGGTCGACCTGCACGCACCCTCGCTGATCCCGGAACATTACCTATCCGACGTGCACGCTCGACTCATCCTCTACAAACGCATCAACAATGCGCTTGATACCGAAACCCTCGACGACCTCAAGATCGAAATGATCGATCGGTTCGGTCTGCTGCCCGATTCCGTCAAGAACCTGTTCCGCACGATGGAGTTGAAACTCAAGTCGTCGGCCCTCGGCGTCGCGAAGGTCGACGTCGGCCCGCGCGGGGGGCGCCTCGAATTCGGCCCGGAAACCTCGGCCGATCCGATACGCCTGGTCCGTCTGGTGCAGTCCTATCCCTCGACTTATCAGTTGGCCGATGCCACACGGCTCAGAATCACCGCGGAGCTCGAGGAGGTCGAGAAGCGTTTCGAGTTCGTCGAAAACGTGCTCGAACATCTCTCGAACGCCGAGGCCGCGTGACGCCGGACGGCCAACGTCACCCCACCTGCCGCGCGCGCTTCGGCACGTGCCTGCTGGCGACCCTCTTGGCGTTTCTGTCCGGCGCCGCACGTGCGGCCGAGTTCGACCAGGACGCCTTTTTCGAACGCGCGTGGTTCACGGTCGAAGTCATCGTCTTCGCGTACCCACGCCCCGATGAGGCAACCCCACCTTTCCTCGCCATCGAACGCGAGCACCGCGCATTCAAGATTCCGCTTCGCGCACGCGCGCTGACGCGCGATTCGGATTGGTTGGCGGCGCTGCAAAACCGTGTGGACACAAACGCGGCGGCGCTCGATGAACGACTCGACGACCCGTTCATGCCTCGATCGCTGTTCGAGCCGCATCGCGGCATCGGTTCACACGACGGCTACGGCAACCTTCGATTCCCCGCCTGGCTCTGGAACGAAGCACCGTTTTGGACATGGCGAGCGCCTAAGCACGACGCTGCGGGGATCGATCTCGACCAACGCGGCTTCTTCGAACCGCTACCGCCCCTTCCCTCTCTCGAGCCCGTCGAAGAGGCGCCCGCGTCGGACCTGGAACTCCTGACTCGGGCCGCGGCGCAGTTCGAAGGATCTCTTACCCAAGAGCGTCTGAATCCAGCCCGGGTCGATCGGCTTCGACGAGCCGAGCGCAACATCTCACGCCGCTTCCGGGTGTTTTTCTCCGGCCGCTTCGTTCTGGACGTCCCGCCGCGGGGTGAGCCGGAACCGGTTCTGATCGACCAGACGTTGGACGGCGAACGACTCTTCGGCCACCTCTCGTTCACGCTCGCGAGATATCTCCATCTCGACGCGCATCTCTTACGGCGCCACCACGATGATGAGGCTTCCTTTCTACTGGAACACCGGCGGCTACGGAGCCGGGAGGTTCACTATCTCGACCACCCGGCAATCGGCATCGTCGTTCGAATGGATCGCCTCGAGGTGCCCCAAGTGCTCGAGGATCTAGCCTTCCGACTCAATCACGGCACCGAGTAACGCTTTGAGTGGCGCCTGGGTTCGTTCGACGGCAGCACTCATTTCATCGTGCGAGATCTGCCCGTCGACGACCCCCGCCGCCGGGTTAACCACCACACAAAGCGGCGCATAGGCGATATCGGCTTCCCGGGCGAGCGGCGCTTCGGGCGCGGCAGTCATACCGACCAACGTGCAACCATCGCGGGCTAGTCGGCTGACTTCCGCCGCGGTTTCGAGCCGTGGTCCTTGCGTCGCGCCATAAACGCCGCCTTCGACGATGTCGATGCCGAGGCGTGCGGCCGTCGCGACGATATTGGCCGAGAGGTCGCGGTCGAACGGATACGTGAAATCGATATGCGCGCGGCTATCGGGCAGGCGAAAGGTCATCTCACGGCCGTAGGTGTAGTCGATCAACTGATCCGGCACGACAAAATCGCCCACTGAGAATCCGGACTCGATGCCGCCAACCGCAAAGACGGCGATGGCATGCGTCACCCCGAGTTCCTTGAGCGCCCAGAGGTTTGCCCGATAGTTGATTTCGTGTGGCAGGTACTCGTGCCGCGCGCCATGGCGATTGAGAAAGACCGCGCTCGCGTGTCCCGGAATCTGGCGCAAGAGCGCACTCGGGCGCCCGTAGCGATTCGGTGGCGCGGGGCCGACTACCGCCCCGCTACCCCAACCTTCGAGGCTCGTGCCTCCAATGACCGCATAAGACAAAATTTGCTCCGAACTAGCTAATGGACGCTGTAGATCCCGGAAAGGTGGCGATAGGCGCCGTCGTAGTCCATGCCGCGGCCGATGAGAAACTCGTTCGGCGCTTCGAGCGCGACGTAGTCCGGCTCGAATTGAACGCCGGGTACTTCCTTGCGCACGAGCACCGCACTCAGAATCCGCTCCGGGTTGGCGTCGGTCAGATCACGTTCCACCTCGGTCAACGTGACACCTTCATCGAGCACGTCGTCGACCAACACCACCGTTCGCCCTTCGATCGGCCGATCGATCCAGCGCTCGCGGCGCAACTCGCCACCGGACGTGCCGTGATAGCGGGTGACGTGGATGTAGTCGAGCTCGATGGGGAAATGAAACCGCCGCATGAGATCCGCCGTAAAAGGCAGCGCGCCGTTCATGAGGCAGATGAGGATGGGATCCGCATCCCAGAGATCGACCGCCATTCTGACGGCCAGTCGATCCACCGCCTTGTCGATCTGTTTGCCGTCGAAGAGGCAACGGGCACCCGGGGGAAGGCTCATGAGGACACATCTCCCGGCTCTGCCGACGGCAGATGAATCGTCTGGGTCGGGAACGCGATCTCCGCCCCGTGCGCTGCGATGATGTTGCCGATCTTGATGAGAATCTCTTCCTTTATCTCGTGGAACTCAGTCCACACCGTCGTTTTCGTGAAGGTGTAAATCATGATGTCGATCGTCGATTCGCCGAACTGCAGAACATTGACCATGAGCGTTCGCTCGAGATCGATTGCCGGGTGTTCTTTGAGCATGGTGCGGATGTCCGCGACGACCGCGGGCAGCGCGTCGAAGTCGTCGTAACGCAACCCGACGATTTCGTAGATTCGGCGATTGCGCATCCGCGAGGGATTCTCGACCGAGAGGCTCGCGAAGACCGCGTTCGGCACATAGAGCGGTCGTTGATCGAACGTGCGGATGATCGTCAATCGCCAGCCGATGTCCTCGACAGTGCCTTCGATCTCGCGATCCGGCGAACGAACCCAGTCGCCGACGGCAAACGGGCGGTCCCAATAGATCATGATCGCGCCGAAAAAGTTGGCGAGCAGATCGCGCGCCGCAAAACCGATCGCGATACCACCGATACCACCGAACGCGAGCACACCGGAGATCGAGAACCCGAGGTTCTGCAGCATCATCAGAATGGCGGTGATGATCACCGAGGCGCGCAGGAGTTTGCCGACCGCCCTTGCCGTCGTCTGATCCACGGGTCTGTCCGAATACTCGGGATCCGAGACGTGTGCTTCGACGAAATTGATGAAGCGATTGGCGAACCAGGCGACCAGGAAGATGATCGCGATATAGCGCGCCCCATCGATGAATTCGCCGAGTTCCGAATCTTCGGTAAAAGCGATTTCAGCCGCGAGCAGGAGGCCCAGAACCCAGATCGCCCAACCGATCGGTCGACGTGCCGCTTCGAGGAGCGCGTCGTCATAGAGATTCTGGGTCTTCTCTAACTGCCGAGCGATGCGATCAAAAAAGCCGCGCGCAAAGAAGCGGACGAGCAATGTCGCAAAGACAACGCTGAAGACGTAGCCCCATGGATCGATGAAGGGACTAGCCAAGAAGGTCTCGACCGACTCGATGAATTCGTTCACTCGATTTCAGGGGCAGATCAAAGGGAACGCGCGAGTGTAAAACCATCGTTCAATCGCGCCTACCTAATCTGCAGTCGAAGAGCCGAATTCGCCGCAAATAGACCAGCAAAATCCGCCCTTGTGCGATCCGGGCGCCATGGCAGATAATCACAAGCTGGATATTTAACCAGGCTGTATATATTTCATGGCTGAACGTCTCACCGCGCGACAAGCTCAAGTGCTCGACATCGTCAGGACCCATATCGACGACACGGGTTATCCACCGACGCGGGCCGATATCGCGAAGGAACTCGGCTTTCGTTCACCCAACGCGGCCGAAGAGCATCTGAAGGCGCTGGCGCGTAAGGGTGCGATCGAGATGATCCCCGGTACGAGCCGCGGCATCCGCCTGGTCGAGTCCGGCGGCTTGCCCATCGTCGGCCGGGTCGCTGCTGGCAGTCCGATCCTCGCGCAGGAACACATCGAAGATCATTGCGACTTGCCGACGACCTTCTTCAGTCCCCGCGCCGACTATTTACTGACGGTCTGCGGCGACAGCATGATCGATGCGGGCATCCTCGACGGCGATCTCCTCGCCGTACATCGAACGGAGGTCGCAAACGACGGCCAAATCGTCGTCGCGCGTATCGAGGACGAGGTGACCGTCAAGCGCCTGAAGCACACGAAGGACAAGGCAACGATCGAGCTCTTGCCTGAGAACAGCGCTTACGAACCGATCCGCGTGGACCTGCGTGAGTCTTCGTTCGCAATCGAAGGACTTTCGGTCGGCGTCATCCGCCGGCACTAAAGACCGATCGGACGACGCGACACAGACGCCGGGGCCCTAGGTCTCCGGCGTTTCGGTACCCGCGGCCGGCTTTTTTCCTAACCGACGCTTCGTCGATGCTTTTTTTGCCGGCGTCTTTTTCGTAGCGGCTCTTTTCTTCGCCGCAGTTTTCTTTTTCGCCGGTGGCTTCGCTTCCGGTTTCGTTACGATCCAATGATCGTCAACGTAGTTCGCCCGCCAACCCGTCGCCTTGCCGTCGGCTTCGGTCGCTACGTACTGCTCTTTCGTCTTGCGCGCGAAGCGCACCGCCGCTGGCCGTCCCTTGTCGTCAGTCTCCGGGGCTTCGAGTAGGTAGGCGAGTTTCGGATCGAGCTCGTTGGCGTGCACCCTGAGTTCTGCCACCGTCGGCGCGCGCGTCTCGCGATGCTTCGGAAACTGGCTCGCCGCGAGAAATATGCCTGCCGCCCCATCGCGCAACACGAAGTGGTCGTCGACTTTCTCGCAACGCAGCTCCGGCATGGGTATCGGGTCCGCCTTCGGCGGCGCCACCTCGCCATTACGAAGGAGCTTGCGCGTGTTCTTACAGTTTTCGTTCGTACAGCCGAAGTATTTACCGAATCGCCCGGAACGAAGCTGCATCTCGGCACCGCACTTGTCGCAATCGATGACCGGGCCTTCGTATCCCTTGATCCGAAATTCGCCCCGCTCGATCGCCGTCCCGGGGCAGTCCGGGCTGTTACCACAGACGTGCAGCTTGTGACCCTCGTCGATGAGGTAGCTATCCATCGGCGTATCGCAGGTCCCGCAGCGGCGTTTCGACCGCAGGAGCTTCGATTCGCCTTCTTCGTCCTGGTCGACGTCGACGACCTCGTCGCCCGGCACCAGATTCAACGTATGCGTGCAACGTTCTTTGGCGGGCAGCGAGTAACCGGAACAGCCCAGGAAGACACCCGTCGTCCCGGTGCGAAGCTGCATCTCCCGGCCGCACTTCGAGCAGACGAATTGTGTCGACGTCGGCTCGTTCGGACGCATCCCGCCGTCGTCTTCGCGGGCAACTTCGAGCTTGCCCGTGAAATCGGAGTAGAACGTGTCGAGCAAGGACTGCCACGACTGTCGGCCTTCCGCCACTTCGTCGAGGTCGGTCTCCATGCCCGCTGTGAACGAGTAGTCGAGCAAATCACGGAAGTTCTCGACCAGCCGGTCGGTGACGAGTTCGCCGATCTTCTCGGCGTAGAACCGGCGGTTGTTGAGCGTTACGTAGCCGCGATCCTGGATCGTCGAAATGATCGACGCGTACGTCGACGGCCGGCCGATTCCGCGTTTCTCGAGTTCCCGTACGAGACTCGCCTCACCGTAGCGCGGCGGCGGTTTCGTGAAGTGCTGGCTCGGATCGATGGTCAGGAGATCGAGCAGCTCACCGATCTCGTAATCGGGCAGCGGTATGTCGTCGTCGCTGCCACCCGTCGGTAGGACGCGCGTGAACCCGTCGAACTTGAGGATCCGACCTCGGACACGAAGCTCGAAATCGGCCACGCGTGCCGTGACGGTGGTGCTCAGATACTCGACGCGCGTCATCTGTGACGCCACAAAACGCCGCCAGATCAGGTCGTAGAGCCGCCGCGCGTCGGCTTCGAGCGTGCCGAGATCTTCCGGGCGCGTCGACAGGTCCGTCGGCCGGATCGCTTCGTGCGCTTCTTGCGCCGAGGCCTTCGACTGGAAGGTATTCGGTTGTTCCGGCAGATATCGGCCGCCGTAGTCGCGCGAAACGAGCTCGCGGACCGAAGCAATCGCTTCCGTGGATACGTTGGTCGAGTCGGTCCGCATGTAGGTGATGTGACCGGCCTCGTAGAGGCGCTGCGCCAAGTTCATCGTGCGTTTGACCGCATAGCCGAGGCGCGTCGAGGCTGACTGCTGCAAGGTCGACGTGATGAAAGGTGCCGACGGACGATTCGAGGTGGGCCGGTCGTCACGTGAAACGACCTCGAACGGACCCTGACGCATCCGTTCGACCGCGGCCAGTGCATCGGCTTCGTTGTCCGGCCGGAACTCTTCGCCGTTCTCTTTCGTGACCTGGAATCGGATCTCGGCCTGATCGCCACCTCGACGCTTGAGGTCGAGGTGAACGTCCCAGAATTCTTCGGGCACGAACGCGCGAATCTCGCGTTCCCGTTCGACGATCAGCCGGACCGCGACCGATTGCACGCGCCCCGCGGACAATCCGCGCGCGACCTTCGACCACAACAAGGGGGAGAGTTCGAAGCCCACCACACGATCAAGGAACCGGCGCGCCTGCTGCGCGTTCACCTGGTTTTCGTCGATCGAGCCAGGATCTTCGAAAGCCTCTTCGATCGCCGACTTCGTGATCTCGTTGAACACCACCCGCCGAAACCGGGACGCATCGCCACCCAGGATCTTCTGGAGATGCCACGCGATGGCCTCACCTTCGCGGTCCCGGTCGGTCGCGAGATACACCAGGTCCGATTTCGCTGCGAGCTTGGCGAGCTCGTCGACGACCTTTTCCTTCCCAGGCAACACCTCGTAGGTCGCCGCCCAGCCGTTATCAGGGTCGACGCCCATCCGCCGAACGAGCTGCTCGCGCGCACGCTTCTTCTTGTATTGCTCTTTTTTCCTCGGCGAGAGCTTGCGGGTTTTAGCCGCTTCCTTGGCTCGCGCCTTCGGGTCGACCGCTCGACCGCTCGTCGGGAGATCCCGGATATGTCCCACACTCGACTTCACGACATAGTCGCGGCCGAGGTAGCGGTTGATCGTGCGAGCTTTCGCGGGCGACTCGACGATGACCAGATTGCGGGCCATGAACCTCCTCGTGAACTGGATTCAAATCAAGAAATCACGGCCATCAGCCGATCGGTGATGTAGACAACGGCTCGAACGAGGTCCGAACCGCAAGGCCGCGCATATATACGGGCTCGGCAGAAATAGTGTCAACCGGGCGGTGATTCAACCTGCGTCTTGACGACCTCGACGTGAATACGTGCCCACGTGTCGAGAAAGCCCACGACGGAATCGACGAACTCCTCGGCGTTCGCGTCGCCCGGCGCTTCGACACCGATCCAGCGAACGGCTTCGACATGCGCTTCCATGCCACGTGTACCCGCGGGCGCGCTTGTCGCGAGATCGGCGATCTGGCGCCAATAGTCCGTCGCGTGCTCCGGGACGTTTTTCGGGACGTTCTGCATTCGATAGGTCGGCACGCGGTCCCCGACGAGCCGTTTTTCGTCCGGTGCGTAGATCATCTTCCAGACCGGCGGATCGATCTTGGTACGCGGCAGCCGTCGACGATAGGTCGCCACCTCATAGGAAGCATCGCGCGCCTTCCCCCCCGCCGATACCTTTTCCGGCGCGCTGGCGTTGAGCTTCTCGAGGCGCCCCATTTCCACAATGAGGCCCGCCCGCCGGGCGGCATCGCGCGCATTCGCGACCTGTTTATCGCGCGGCGACGGGCGCAGATAGAAGATCGGGCCGAAAGCCGCGATCAGGATGACCCCAACGATGATCCAAACCATGACGATGGGTGTCCTTGAACGCCAAAGAGCAGTCTGTGTATCGTCGCGCCATCGTGAGCTTCCAGGCAACCGTGACGGCCCTGACCACCTAACTCAAGGTTCTAGATGAGGTACATCATGGAACGCTACAAACGGGTTCTACTGGCCGTAGACCTCACCGAAGAGTGCCGCCGTGTCGCACTCCGCGCGAAAAACATCGCGCAGGATTCCAGCGCGGAACTGCACATCGTCCACGTCATCGAACCGCTCAGCCTCGCCTATGGGGGCGACATCCCGATGGATCTATCGTCCGTCCAGGATCAGATTCACGAACAGGCGAAATCACACCTCGCCGAGTTTGCCAAGAGCATCGACGTACCGGCGGACCGACAACATCTCGTTTTCGGTCGCCCAGAAAGTGAAATCCATCGCATCGCCGACGAAGACGAAATGGATCTCGTCGTTGTCGGCAGCCATGGACGACACGGCCTGGCACTGCTCCTGGGCTCGACAGCCAACGGGGTATTGCACGGCGCGACCACCGACGTCTTGGCAGTACGCGTTGGCCCTGATTTTTCCCCCGACGACTAGGTGTCTAACGACCCAACGCTGCGGGGCTAGCGCTTAGGAGAGACCCATCAGACGTGTCGCTCTTGCCATCTGGGCATGCGCATGCGTGACCGCCATCGATTGGCCGGTCGATTCGTATCACCTTCTGAGCCGCGCAGCCTTCGCGGACAGCTACGCCGACCGCGCCCAGTACCGCGCGGCCGTTCGGGCGATCCGCGCGGGCGATGCAGCGACGTTTCGAAAGGCGCTCGACGAACTGACCCACTATCCGCTGCACGACTACTTACGCTACTACGATGCCGAGAGCCGTCTGTCATCAATGAGCGCAGGGGAAATGGGCGATCTTCGCGCCGACCTCGCCGACGTTCCGGCTGTCCAACGCCTCTACCGGACCTGGCTCGCGCGGCTCGCCCGCCGAGGTCGTTGGGACGACTATCTCGCCAACTACGAACCCACGAATGATCCCGCCGGACAATGCAACTACCTACGCGCGTTATATCGTTCCGGCGAACGCAAGGCGGCACTCGAGCAGGTGCGGCCGATTTGGATCGCGCCCGAATCGTTACCGAAAGCCTGTGACCCCCTCTTCAGGGTATGGATAGCAGCCGACTACCTCGACGATGCTGCCGTCTGGCAACGGATCGAACTCGCGCTCGGCGAGAACGAAGTTTCGCTCGCGCGCTACCTCACACGGTTCCTCGACGCACCGCCGACCGGGGTGCAATTCGTCGACACCCACGTCCGACCCCAAGCTGTACGCCAGCCGAACCGATTCCCTGAAACGGAACGGGGAAGACGCGTGCTGGGCCACGGATACCTTCGTCTCGCGCGACGCGACGCGGCCGAAGCGCTGACGCTGTTTCGATCGAACACCGAGCGTTTCGAAGCCGACGAGGGCCTGCGCCGCTACATCGAAGAAGAACTCCTCGTGCTCGCCGTCAACGACGGTGTGCCCATCGATCGCGATCCGATCGGATTCGCCCCCAATGCGATCGAGTCGATCGCGCGCGG
This sequence comes from uncultured Pseudomonadales bacterium, assembly GCA_951813295.1. Taxonomy (GTDB): domain Bacteria; phylum Pseudomonadota; class Gammaproteobacteria; order Pseudomonadales; family Azotimanducaceae; genus VXYL01. The sequence continues at coordinate 363,082 of CATOTI010000003.1, read as the reverse complement.
CCTCGTCAAACAGGAGGCATGGAGCGATGCCATCGTCTGGATCACAGCGATGCCCGACTCACTACGCGAGAAGGTCCAGTGGCGTTACTGGTTGGGCCGTGCGCTGATCGCGAGCGAGGAAAACCCGGAGGCCGGCCGAGCTCACCTCACGGCGATTGCGCCCCAGCGGACGTACTACGCCTTTCTCGCCGCTCACCGTCTCGGCATCGAACCGTCGATGAATGAACAGACGCCCCGCAACGACTACCGCGCCCAACGCGCGTTGCTGCAAAACCGCGCCGTCGCCCGCCTGATAGAACTCTTTGCCGTCGACGACCTCGTGAATGCACGGCGCGAGTGGTATCGCCTGTTCCCCCAACTCGACCGGGAGGGGCAAGGCCACCTGATCGAACGCCTCAACGCCATCGGATGGCAATCGCAGGCGATCGCTGGCGCATTCCAGGCCGATCTACGAGATCTTCTCGCCGTGCGGTTTCCCACACCGTATTCGAACTTGTATCGGCGCTACGCCTTCGAGACCGATCTGTCGCTATCTTTCGTCTATTCGATCACTCGACAGGAAAGCGCATTCGACCCCCGCGCCGTCTCCAGCGCCGGCGCGCGCGGTCTGATGCAGCTGATGCCGGCAACCGCTCGCGGCGTCGCCACACGAATCCGTGCGAGCCGCCCGGAAGCCGACGACCTGTTCGATCCGATCGTCAATCTGCGTCTCGGCACGCATCACCTCGCCTCGCTCGCGCGGCGATACGACGGTCACCGCGCACTGATGGCCGCGGCCTACAACGCCGGGCAAAGTCGGGCGGACCGATGGCGAAAGGATGTCTCCGGCACCCCGACCGACGTCTGGATCGAAAGCATCCCGTTCACCGAGACACGCAACTACGTCAAGAACGTGCTCGCCTTCAACCTCGTGTACAGCTACCTCCTAGGCCAGCCGATACCGATGCTCTCGGTCGGCGAACGCACGATCCCCTGATTCGACCCATGATCGATATCGGCGCGAACCTCACCAACCCGTCTTTCACGGACGACCGTGAAGAAGTCGTCGCTGCCGCTCACGCGGCCGGCGTGACGAAGATCGTGATTACCGGCACGAACATCGCCGAGAGCGAAGCCGCCGTCGCGATCGCCGACGGGCAGACGCTCTTTGCCACGACCGGCGTCCATCCACATGACGCCGACGCCGTCGGCCAAAACTGGCACGAAGAACTCGACGCCCTCGCGCTGAGCGAGCATGTCGTTGCGATTGGCGAGACGGGGCTCGATTTTTATCGCGGTTACTCCGAACGGCCCCAGCAGGAGGCCATCTTTGCGGCGCAGCTCGAATTGGCAACGCGACTCGAGATGCCCGTCTTCGTGCACGACCGGGAGTCGGAGGGCCGCACCTTCGCGATATTGAACGAGTTCAAAGACGCCCTGCCGGATATCGTCGTGCACTGCTTCACGGGTACGGATGCGGACCTCGATAAGTACCTCGAATCCGGGTTCTACGTTGGCGTCACGGGCTGGATCTGCGATGAACGCAGGGGCGCGGACCTTCGTCGTCAGGTCAAACGCATTCCCGACGACAAACTGCTGATCGAGACCGATTCGCCCTACCTGCTACCGCGCACGATGCGACCGCGGCCCAAGAGCCGCCGGAACGTGCCGGCGAATCTGCCTTGGGTCGCACAAGAAGTCGCCCGATGCCGCGATCAGTCAATCGCCCACATCGAAGAAACAACGCACCGGAACGCGGAGCGATTCTTTCGGTTGCCGTTTTAACTCCCGGACGCCTGGTCGATCATCGACGCGACTTCACGCGCGCCGAACGGCCAGCAGCTCACCTCGCCGCCGATACGTAAAACCGGAATCTTCTCGGCGAACTCCTCGAACAGCGCGTCGTCGCCAACGATATCCCGCGTCACCAATCGGTGGCCCGCGACCTCGGGCATACTGAGCAACAGATCCATGGCTTGCTCACACAAGCTGCACGCGTCCGTCATCAAGAGTTCGAGATCGACGCTCATGTCGCATTCGCCTTTCGTCAAACGTATCGCTTCGGCCGACGTCGACTATCCCGCACCTGTCGACACTGAAGCCCGTTGGCAGCGAAGCGTAGAGGGATATCGGCTGACGTGCCCGCTTCCCCCGCTCGATGCATCTGACATCGTCGTTCCGAGCTTAGCGCTACGCGATCCCGCGGTGCGCTTCCGATTCCACCTCGATGATGCATCGACCGGTTGGTTCGGACCCGAATCGAGCCGACTGAGCCCCGGATCTCGGGTGGATGTTCCCGTCGATTATTTCTGCCCGAGCGCACCGATCCCCGGAGCTGCGCTTGTCATCGAGACGGCGGGCGACGCGCCGCCGGCGCACTTCATTGCCATCGTCTCTGTTCGATCGAAACTTTCATCACCGCCGATTCCCGACGATCTACCCCGGATCGATTGGCCGCTACCGACGATCAGTCAGCTCGACGCACCGAAGCCGATCCGGATGGCCGTCTGCTCGCCGACCTCGGTCGCTATGGTTACCCAGAGCGACGTCAAGACGATTCGTGGCCTCGCCTGGCATGCCCCGAGCCGACTCTTCGGTGTCTGGCCTCAGAACGTCTGGGCTGCGGCACGGGTGGGGCATCCAGCAACGATCGAAACAGCCTCGAGCTGGGGCGATGTGCTTCCTTTCCTCGAAAAAGGCCCCGTCATCGCGAGCATTCGCTTCGGCCAAGGTGAGCTCGACGGTTCGCCCTTGGACTCGACCCGGGGCCACATGGTCGTCGTGCGTGGCGTGGCCGAGCGAAGCGTCATCGTCCATGATCCAGCTGCACCGAACGATTCCGTCGAACGACGTTATCCCCTGGCGCAGTTCACGCGTGCGTGGATGACACACCGCGGCGTCTTCTACGTCATCGACCCGAACGCGGCTTGGCGCTCGCCGCCGCGAGAATTAGGCTAACCAGACGACACACGCGATTCGCCCATGCGTTACTTCTTCCGCTTTCTGCTCCTCATGCTCGGCGTCGCTCTCACGACTCTGGGGCTGGTCGATTGGCATGCACGATCGTTTGATCTCGCTGGCGTTCTCCTGTTCGACAATGGTTGGCGACCGCATCCCATCCACGTCCTCGTGCTCGGCATCAGCATGATTCCGCCGGCGATGTGGGAGATCTTCACGCTGGAACTGGAGCGAAAACGCAAGACATGAGCGACGCTCGGATCTACTTCCGCTCGGTAACGGCGGGCGACCGGCAGGAACTGCTGGCGCTGGCCCGCACCAGTCGCGCGCTCCACGATCCCTGGATCGCGGCGCCGCTGACCCCGCACATGTTCAAGATGTATTTGCGACGCACGCAGCGCGAAGACCATGAAGGATTCGTTCTTTGCCTCAAGACGAGCAACGAAATCGTCGGCGTCATCAACATCAACAACGTCATCCGCGGCTCGTTCCTTTCGGCATCGCTCGGCTACTACGTCAGCCAACCGCACCTCGGTAACGGCTATATGCAGGAAGGGCTGGCGCAGGTCCGCGACCATGCCTTCAAGAAAATGGGCTTGCACCGGATCGAAGCGAATATCCAGCCCGACAACCAACGATCGCTCAACCTCGTCAAACGATGCGGGTTCGAACGCGAAGGGGTTTCCCGTGCGTTTCTCTTCATCAACGGTCAATGGCGCGACCACGAGCGATGGGTCGCCATCGACCCTCGTCGCGGGATGACCCGATGACCAAAACGAGCGCGGCATACGGCAGTTGGCCTTCACCGATCAGCGCGGAGCGCTTGACCCAAGGCGTGCGCGGCTACTCGGAGTTGCAGTCCGAAGCTGGTTCCCTTTTCTGGACCGAAACGCGCCCGGAAGAAGGCGGACGGGCGGTTCTCGTGCAATGGAACGGCCAGTCGCGCCACGACCTGACGCCGCCGCCGTTCAACGTTCGAAGCCGCGTGCACGAATACGGCGGCGGCGCATATGTCATCGACGCCGGTACGGCGTTCTTCGTCAACTTTGCGGATCAGAACATCTATCGACTCGATCTGACGGACGCGGCGGATCCTGTAGCCGTCACAGCCGGCGACGCGACCGAGCGGTTCGCCGACTTCCGCCGCCACGACGATTGCCTCGTTGCCGTTCGCGAACGACACGGGGACGACCGCGTCGTGAACGATCTCGTGCGGATCGATATCGCGACGGGCGACGTCGTGTCAATCCATGGCGGCCACGACTTCTATTCGAGCCCACGCTTCTCGAGCGACGGGCGGCTGGCGTTCGTCGCCTGGGATCATCCCAACATGCCGTGGGATGGCACGCAGCTATTCGTCGCGCAATTCTCCGCGGGCGCGCTCGGCGATGCCGTTGTCGTTGCAGGCGGCCTCGATGAGTCCGTCCTGAGTCCGACGTGGTGCGATACCCCCGACGGTGCGCGGCTCTGCTTTGCATCCGATGAGACGGGTTTCTGGAATCTCTACGCATTTGATCAGTCGGGCGTGTACCCGATGCATCAGGACGAGCGCGAATACGCGTCACCACCCTGGGCGTTCGGCATGACGAGTTACGTACCGATGGGACGGAACGTGACCGCAGCACGCGTGATCGACAAAGGCGAACACGCACTGACGTTGATCGACAGCGCCCAGGGTTTGTCATCTCCCATCGATGCGAGCCCGTACGTGACCTTCAACTCGCTGACCGAACACGACGGTCGACTGGTTTTCATCGCCGGTTCGACCGACCGCCACGCCGAAATCGTGTCGTACGATTTCACTACGGGTCGGGCAAGCCCACTATTCGACGAAGATCGTGTCGACCTAGGCGTGGTGTCGGTCGGTGAATCCATTTCATTTCCGACACGGCTCGGCGAGGCGTACGCGTACGTCTACTCGCCCCAAAACGCAGACCACGTGGGCGAGCCCAACACACTGCCGCCCCTGCTTGTTCTTTCGCACGGCGGCCCTACCGGCTCGACCGCGCGGAGCCTGTCGCTGGCGATCCAGTACTACACGTCCCGCGGTTGGGCCGTCGCCGACGTGAACTATGGCGGCAGCACCGGCTTCGGCCGACAGTACCGGGAACGCCTGAACGCCAACTGGGGCATCGTCGACGTCGAAGACTGCGTCGCATGTGCCCGTTTTCTCATGGCGGAAGGTCGGGTCGACCCGGCCCGTATCGCGATTAAGGGCGGCAGCGCGGGCGGATTCACGACACTCGCCGCGCTGACGACGAGCCCGGTCTTCAAGGCCGGTTCGAGCCTCTACGGGGTCGGTGATCTTCGTGCGTTGGCCCGCGACACACACAAATTCGAGTCCCGCTACCTCGATGGACTGATCGGATCTGACGAAGCGCTCCATAGCCGCTCGCCGATCAACCAAGTCGATCGACTGCAATGCCCGATCATCTTCCTGCAGGGCTCCGAAGACCGGGTCGTACCGCCGAATCAGAGCGAAGCGATGTGTGACGCGCTGCGCGAGCGCGGTATTCCGACGCGCTACGTTCTGTTCGACGGCGAGGGGCACGGCTTTCGACGGGCCGAAAACGTCCAACGCGCGATCCAGGAGGAATACGCGTTTTTTGCTCGGATCTTCGATATCCCGTTGGACACACTACCGGACGGATTCACTATCGAGAACCTGGACTGAGCGTCCGAAAAACGAGCCCCGTGACCAGATCAGACCGCGACCAATCGGCGCAGCAACGACTCGTTGACGAAGAGGTCGTTGACGAAGAGGCCGTTGAAGACGAGACCGTTGACCAAGAGACCGTCGTCGCCGTGCTTTTCGGCGGCCCTTCGGCAGAGGCATCCGTTTCGGCGTCGTCCGCCGACGGCGTTCATCGCGCGCTGGCGAAATCGTTTGAGAACACGTCGCTTGTCGAAGTCGGCGATGACCTGATCGGAGACCTTCTGCAGTTAAAGCCCGATGTCGTCTTTCCGGTGTTGCACGGACCACCTGGTGAAGACGGCACCGTACAGGGGCTGCTCGAAATGATGGGCCTTCCCTACGTCGGTAGCGGCGTCAAGGGCTCGGCCGTCGCCATGGACAAGCGGATCGCCAAAAGTGTTTTTGTCGACGCCGGGCTACCCGTCGCGCCGACTGTCTTCCTGAAGCGCAACGTGGAGCTCGATGCCGCGGTCGAGCAGGTAAAGGAAGCGCTCGGTGAAAGAGTAGTGATCAAGCCAGTCGGGCAAGGCTCGGCGTTGGGCGTGACACCGCTGCCGAATGGTGGGGACCTCGAGGCTCCCCTCGAGACAGCACTCGGATTCGGCGACGGCGTACTAGTCGAACCGTACGTCCTCGGCCGGGAAATCACGGTTGGCGTACTGGATCTCTTTGGTCGCGCGCCAATGGCCCTTCCCGTTACCGAGATCCGCGTTGCGGACGACGAGTGGTACGACTTCGAAAACCGCTACGCCGTGGGCAAAAGCGAGCACATCATCCCCGCATCGATTGACGCCGCTTGCGCCGAAGGCTTGCAGGCGGCCGCGCTCAAAGCACACGAGGTGCTGGACCTCCGAGATCTCTCACGCGCGGATTTCATCCTCCGGGACGACGGCTCGTTCGTCCTGCTCGAGGTCAACGCGATGCCGGGAATGACGCCGACAAGTCTCTATCCTGACGCGTGCCAGCACATCGGCTGGTCATTCGAGCGACTGACGAAAGCGCTCGTCGTTAGCGCGATCGCCAGGCACGCGTAAAACGCAGCCAAAAAAAACCCCCGCGAATCGCAGGGGTTCTTTTCGGCGCGGGACGGCCGCTCGCCGCTGCCTAGAGGTTGTAGCCCCTCTCGTTGTGCGACACGAGGTCCAGTCCCTCGGTTTCCTCTTCCTCGGAAACGCGGTTGCCGATCAAGGCATCGGTGATCTTCAGAATGATGAATGTCACCACGCCCGTGAAGACGAACACGATCAAGACGCCGAGCGCCTGGATGCCGACTTGCGAGCCGATCGCGATGTCTTCCTGACCACTGAAGAGCCCGAGCGCGTTGCTCGCGAAAACGCCGGTCAGAACCGTACCGAGGGCACCGCCCACACCGTGTACCGGGAAGACGTCGAGAGAATCGTCGATCTTGAGCTTCTGCTTCATGAGGTTCGTCGCGTAGAAGCAGATGACGCCCGCGGCAAGACCGATGATCAGCGCGCCACCGGGTCCGACGAAGCCGGAGGCGGGTGTGATGGTGCCAAGGCCCGCCACCATTCCGGTCACGGCGCCGAGCGCACTCGGCTTACCGTAGCGAATCCATTCGATCACCATCCAGGTGAAGGCACCGGTCGCAGCGGAGATGTGCGTCACGGTGATCGCCATGCCGGCATCACCGTTCGCCGCCAACGCGCTCCCGCCGTTGAAGCCGAACCAACCGACCCAGAGCATGCCGGCGCCCGCTACCGTGAGGGTCATGTTGTGCGGCAGCATCGGCGTCGTGGGGAAGCCTCGCCGAGGACCGAGTACGAGTGCCGCGACGAGCGCGGCCGTACCGGCCGAGACGTGCACTACGAGACCACCCGCGAAGTCCATGACGCCCCATTCGGAGAGGAAGCCGCCGCCCCAGACCCAGTGCGTCAGCGGTGCATACACCAGAATCAGCCAGAGCCCGGTGAAAACGAGCACCGCGGAGAAACGCATCCGCTCGGCGAAACCGCCGACGATCAGCGCCGGCGTGATGATGGCGAAGGTCATCTGGAAGGTCGCGAAAGTCGACTCGGGAATCGTGCCGGACATCGCGTCTTCGCTCACGCCAGCGAACAGCACCTTGCCTAAGCCGCCGATGAACGCGTTGCCTTCATCGAACGCGAGGCTGTATCCCACGACGAGCCAGAGAATCGTCACCAGACAGGTGATGGCGAAACACTGCATCAAGATCGACAGAACGTTCGAACTTCGAACCAAGCCGCCGTAAAACAACGACAGACCCGGAATGGTCATGAACAGAACCAGCGCGGTGGAGGTCAGAATCCACGCTGTATCGCCGCCGACCAGGTCGTCGGCAAACGCGGAACCCGCCAGGAGCACGCACGCCGCACCCAGCCACTTAATCCATGCGCGGCCATCTGGCGCGCCTAACGGCCTCGTCAACATCTTTCAATCCTCCCCACAATGTCCGCCGTCCACGTAGGACCGGCTCAATTGCACTTTCACTCGCCTGTTTGCCGGCTTGTCTTGCGTCCCGTGTGCTGGCGCGGCCGAACCCGCGCAAATCGAAAACTACACCATCGCTCCTACCTGCTCCAGTTGGGCAGGTGGCCGAGCGATTCGAGAGAGCCCGTGATATCGCGCACCAGGTTCGGCCCGCGGTAAACGAATCCCGTGTAGACCTGGACTAGGTCCGCGCCGGCCGAAAGCATCGCCATCGCGCGCGCCGAGGAATCTATTCCGCCGACACCTATCAGCGCGATCTGATCACCGAGGCTTCGCCGTAGGGCCTCGATCGCCGCTAACGACCGATCGAAGAGCGGACGGCCCGACAATCCGCCGGCTTCATCGACCGACATGGTCAACCCATCGCGCGCGAGGGTGGTGTTCGTCGCGATGATGCCGTCGATCCCGGTCTCGCACATGGCGTGACAGCTCGCGACGAGCGTGTCGGCACTTCGATCGGGGTCCACCTTGACGAACAGCGGCACGTGGCGGGCCGTACGTGCGCGATAGGCGTCACGGGAACTGACGAGCGCCGACAGCAACCGACGCGCGGCTTCCTCGCTCTGCAGGTCGCGGAGTCCGGGCGTATTGGGTGACGAGAGGTTGACCGTGACATAGTCGACGTCATCGACCAGACCCGCGAAACAACGCGCGTAGTCTTCGAGCGCACGATCAATCGGCGTCGCGAGGTTCTTGCCGATGTTCGCGCCGACCGGCGTGCCCTTCGAACGTGCTTTAGAGCGGCTGACGTTGCTCTTGGCGAGCGCGAGACCGCCGCCGTTGAACCCCAGCCGATTGATGATCGCCGCGTCGTCCTCGAGGCGAAACATCCTCGGCTTCGGATTGCCCGGTTGGGGCTTGGGTGTGACCGTGCCGAACTCGACGAACGAGAATCCGAGTCTCGCCCAGCCGTCGATCGCCACGCCGTTCTTGTCGCAACCGGCGGCAAGACCGACAACACCAGGAAAGGAGAGCCCCGCCACCTCGACACGACCCGTTCTCCTCGGCGCGCCCAAAGCGTCTCCCAACATCGCGATGCTGGCGAGCGCGAGGCCGTGGGAAGTCTCCGGCGGAAGCGCAAAAAGGAGGCGGCGGATGAGCGAGTACACACGATGAGCTTACGCGACGACCAGGCGTCACAGGGGGTCGCCCCGGTTCGGACGGCGACGCGGAAGCACGTTTAGAATGGCGCCTTTCCGTCAACGGCCCCGTGCATGAACGCTCCCAATGTGGACACCCAACAACGGATCCACGCGGTTCTCGAGTGGCTGAACCAACGCATCGTGGGCCAGGAACGACTCACGGAACGTCTGCTTCTCGCACTCCTGACCGGGGGGCATCTGTTGGTCGAGGGCGCCCCGGGGTTGGCTAAGACGCGGTCGATCCGCGAACTGGCGCGCGCGATCGCGGCCGATTTCCAGCGCATTCAGTTCACGCCCGATCTCTTACCGAGTGACGTGACGGGAAGCGAGATATATCGGCCGGAAACCGGCGAGTTCGAATTCCAGGCGGGACCGCTTTTCAACAGCGTGATCCTCGCCGACGAGGTGAACCGAGCACCGGCCAAGGTCCAATCGGCGCTCCTCGAGGCGATGGCCGAGCAGCAGGTGAGCGTCGGCAAGGTGACCTATCGACTACCCGAGCTCTTTCTCGTGATGGCGACACAAAACCCGATCGAGCAGGAAGGTACATATCCACTGCCTGAAGCGCAGCTCGACCGATTTCTGCTCCACGTCGTCGTCGACTATCCGGATGCGCAGAGCGAACGCGAAATCCTGGCGATCGCCCGTAGCGAATTCCAGCACGAAGACGTAGCACCCACGGTCGAACTCGACCCGGCGGACGTTTTCGAAGCACGCCGCGCCGTCGCCGATCTCTACATGGCGCCGGCCGTCGAGGAGTACCTCGTCCAACTGGTCGTCGCAACGCGGCAACTCGACGAACTCGCCTTCGGTGCCAGCCCACGCGCTTCGATCGCGCTCGACCAATGCGCGAAGGCGCACGCTTGGTTGAACGGGGTCGACTACGTGAGTCCGGCCGATATCCAGAACGTTGCCCACGATGTACTACGCCACCGGCTGATCCCGAGTTTCGAGGCCAATGTCGTCGGATTCAGCATGGACCGCCTGATCGACGATCTGCTCGAAGCCGTTCCCGTGCCCTGAGGCCATCGAGTGACACTCACCGGCGCGTATCTCACCTTGGACGACCTCATGGGGCTGCGCCACGACGCCCGGCTTCGACGCCGTCCGCCGTCGCGCCGCATGGGTACGGTGGAGTCACGCCAGCGCGGCCGCGGCGTCGATTTCGACGAGGTCCGCCAGTATCGCCCCGGCGATGACGCCCGCCATATCGATTGGCGGGTGACTGCTCGGAAAGTGGACACCCACACCAAGGTTTTCCGCGAAGAACGCGAACACTCGACGTTTTTGCTCATCGACCAGACCCGATCGATGTTTTTCGGCAGCCGCGAGCGATTCAAATCCATCGCCGCCGCAGAAGTCGCGACGCTCGATATCTGGCGCAGTTTCACGTCGGATGATCGCGTCGGGGGCGCGATCGTGAGCCCGCTCGGAACGACGATCGTCGAACCCCGCCGGTCGTTGAGCACGGTCACGCGACTCTTGAACGCCCTAGTCGCCGCCAATCAATCCCTGAAGACCACTGCGACGTCCAGCAATTGGCGAGTCGCGGTCGAAACGACCCGTCAATTCATGCAGCGCGGGCACCGAATCGTCGTGATCAGCGACTTCGCCGATCCGTCGGGGCCCGAAACGGTTGCAAGCTCGAACCGCGCTAACCGCCGTTCGGAGTTCATCTTCATCGACGATCCACTCGAACGGGTGTTGCCGAGTCGGGGGATGTACGCGGTCGCCGATGCCGGCGAACGAATCGATTTCGACGCAACGAACGACCGGTTTCGAGCCGAGTTCGCCGATTCGTTCGACGCCCGTCGTGAACGCGTGGCGTCGCTGGCCGAGAACGCTGCCATTCGATTCTCCGAAGTGTCCACATACGACATCACCGCCTCGAGCGATGCCTCGAAGAGCGGTCTTTTTAGCCGATGAATCCCGAACTCCTCGGCAACCTACGCGATATTCACGAGCCGTTGCCGCCGCCATTCTGGCCGCCCGCGCCCGGTTGGTGGATTCTCGCCGCCTTGATCATCGCGCTGATCGCTGTCGCGGTTGTGCTTGCCTGGCGCCGGTATCGCGCGATCGAGCGGGCGCGGGTCCCTTACCGGATCGCCGAGCAGGATCTTGCAGCCGCGTTCGATGCATACGCCAAAGGTCGGGTGGATGCGCGCGCGTTCGCCGATGGCGCCAACGCGATCCTCAAGCGGCTCATCGCTCAGCACGAGAACCGAGCGGACGCGACCTCGTTCGGCCGCGAGTGGATCGAGGAGATCGTCGAACGATTTGATCGCCCCGACCTCTTCCCGCTGTTCGACGCCACACTCGGTGCGGGCCGATACCAACCCGGCTTCGAACCCGAGGTTCGCGAAACGTACGATCGGCTGACGGAACTCATTCAGGCAAACCACGCATTGGCGCGGCCCTGATGGAGTTCGCCTGGCCATGGGCCGCACTACTCATCCTGGCGCCTTGGGCAGCTCGTCGCTGGTGGCGACCGGCAAAGTCCACACGTGGCGCTCTCGTGGTGCCGGAATTCGCCCGGTTCGAGAGTGCGATGCAGCCCACGAGCGGCGTGACGAAGCGAGCGACGCGAAGGCTCGCCGCGCTCTGGGTCGTCTGGGTGCTGCTAGTGCTCGCCCTGATGCAACCCCGCGAGGTAGGTGAGGTCCTTCCCCTGCCGACATCCGGACGAGATCTGATGCTGGCGGTGGATATCTCCGGCAGCATGAGTACCGAGGACCTGGCGCTCGATGGCGATCTCGTCGACCGTCTGACCGTCGTCAAGACCGTCGTCGAGGATTTCGTCGAACGCCGCGAAGGCGACCGTGTCGGGCTGATCCTGTTCGGCACGTACGCCTACCTGCAGGCGCCGCTCACATTCGATCTCGCCACCGTCCGGGAACTGTTACGTCAAGCACCGGTCGGTATCGCGGGCGGCAAGACGGCGATCGGCGACGCGATTGGCCTGGCGGTCAAGCGTTTGCGCGACCGACCGGTCGAAAGTCGTGTGGTCGTGCTCCTGACGGACGGTTCGAACAACATCGGCGAGATCGAACCCCGCCGGGCCGCCGAGATCGCCCGGGAACTCGGGATCCGAATCCACACGATCGGCGTCGGCAGTGACCGCCTCGCGATGCCGGCGACCTTCGGCAGTGGCCGACGTCTCGTCAATCCTTCGGCCGACCTCGACGAAGGCACGCTCACGACCATCGCCGAGCGCACCGGCGGGCAGTACTTCCGCGCCGAGGACACCTCGAGCCTGCGGTCGATCTATGCAGTAATCGAGGATCTGGAACCGGTGGAGACGAACCGCGGGTCGTTCCGGCCGGTTCGCGATCTCTTCTACTTTCCACTCGCCGCGGCGCTCGTGATCTTTCTCCTGAGTTCGCTCGTGATGGCACGCAGCGATGATTGACGACTTTCACTTCCTCCGCCCCTTCGCCTTCCTCGCACTCTTGCTGGTGCCCGTCGTCGTGCTCGCTTGGCGGCGGTTGTCCCGAGGTGGGTCTCGCTGGGAGACGGCGATCGACAGAGCTTTTCTCGACCTCCTGATCGAGGAAGGCCGCAGTGCGCATCGATTCGTTCCCTGGCTGGCGGGCCTCGGGTTCGTGATCGCCGTGACCGCGGCCGCCGGTCCGACATGGCAGCAGCGCCCGCAGGCCGTGGAGCAACGCCTCGACGGTCTCGTCGTTCTACTCGATCTGTCGCTGTCGATGTACGTCGAAGACGTCGATCCTTCGCGGCTCGTCCAGGCGAAGCACAAAGTCGAGGACATCCTGAAGCAACGTGAAGAGGGGTTCAGCGGGTTAGTCGTCTACGCGGGTGATGCGCATCTCGTGACACCGTTGACGGACGACATCAACACGATCGTCAACCTACTAAAAGGCCTCGATCCATCGATCATGCCGGTACACGGCAGCCGCCCAGGGCAGGCGCTCGAAATCGCCCATCAGCTCTTCGACAACGCCGGGTTCGATAGCGGCCAGATCCTGATCGTGACCGACGGAGTCGGCGCGATCGACGAGGTCACTCAGTTCGTCGATCCGTCGTTTCCCATCTCATTCATCGGCGTCGGCACGTCCGAGGGCGGGCCGATCCCCATGCGACTCCTGAACCAGCCGGGCCAATACCTGACCACGGATGACGGTACGCGTATCGAGCCACGCCTCGACTCCGCTCGCCTCGCCGGCGTCGCAAACGTCGCGCATGGCCGCTATCACGAGCTGACGATCGACGACACAGACCTCGACACCGTTCTCATGGAACCGCCCAAGGCCGAACTCGATTCCGAAGAACGCGAGTTCGATACCTGGTTTGATATGGGTTTTTGGCTGATCCCAATCCTGCTCGGAATGACGATTCTCACTTTTCGTCGCGGCGTGGTGGCAAGCGTCGCGCTCATCGCACTCATCTCCATCGAGGACGAGTGGCGCCCGGCCCATGCGGACGAAACACCGCAGGCGAGCGGCTACGTGTCGGCATGGGATCGCCTCTGGGCTCGACCGGATCAGCATGCCTATCGCGCCCTGAAGAACGGACAGCCCGAATTCGCTTCCCTGTGGTTCGAAGATCCCGACTGGAAGGCCGTCGCGCGGTATCGCAGCGACGATTTCGCGACCGCGGCCGCACTCTTCGGGCAAGACCAGACCGCGCGGGGCTGGTTCAACCTCGGCAATGCGCTCGCCTTCAGTGGCGAACTCGAAGCCGCCATCGGTGCATACGATCGTGCCCTCGGGCTCGAACCGACCCACGAGGACGCCGCGTACAACCGCGCGCTGGTCGATGAGCTCTTGCGCGCCCAGTCCGAAGAAGGCGGCGAGTCGAGTCAGTCCGATGATCAGAGCCGCGATGGTGATCAGTCACAAGAGCCGCAGACGTCCGACCAGCAAAGTGGCGAGAGCGAGCAACAGACGAGCGACGACACACAGTCCGGCGAGGGGGAGCCGCAGGACCAACTCGAAGCGGATCTCGAATACCGCGACGAAGCGCTCGACTCCCTCGACCAATGGTTACGCCGTATTCCCGACGATCCGGCGGGTCTGCTGGAACGCAAGTTCCAACACGAGACCAAACGGCGCCTTCGCTCGGGCGACTACCGCTACCGCCAGACCGAGCGAATCTGGTGATCCACCGACGCTTTCGACAAATGCTAAGCGCATCAGGCGCCGTGGCGCTCGGTGTCGTCTCACTCCTCTTGTCGCTCAACCCGGCCGCGCAGGAGTTCGACCCCGCCGTCGTCGACGCGGCGCGGCGTCTCGACGACAACGTGCGCGCCGAAGAATCGATCTTCTTCGAGGTCGAGCTATCGCGGGAAGCGGTCTACGTGCAGGCCGAACTCGTCGTGACGCGCCGGGTTCTCTATGCCAACAACGTTCAACTCTTCAACGACCTGCCCAAATCCCCCACGATCGAGAACACGCTCGTCGTCTCGCACGGCAATCCCCGGCAGCTCAAGTACTTCCGCAACGGGGTCGAGTACAAGGCACTCGAGCACCGTTTCTCGGTCTTCGCGGACGCCAGCGGGTCGCTCACCATTCCGGCCATCGAAATCAGAGCGAATATCCGCCTGGACGATCGTCGGCGACCGCGTATGGTCCGCATCGAGTCGCCGGTCCGGACGGTCGAGATCATGCCGATTCCGGACGCCTATCCGTCCAATAGTCCCTGGCTCGCCACTGAAGCGCTTCGTCTCACCGACGAGTGGCTACCGAACGAACAGGCCTACGAGGTGGGCGCATCGATCATGCGGCGGTTGACGATCGAGGCCACGGGCGTGGTCGGATCGACCGTTCCGCCACTCTTCGTCCAGACGCCGAGCAACCTCAAACGCTACGACGATCCGGTCGAGCTCGACGAATACGTCGAAGACGGAATCGTGCGGGGAACTCGGATCGAGCAGCAAACACTCGTTCCCGTAAGGCCAGGCGCGATCCTCTCACCGTCCGTCGAGATCGTCTGGTGGAACACGACCACCGACCGTCTCGCAACCTCCGTCGTTCCAGTGCGCCGGTTCAATGTGGTCGGCGCGCTCGCCACCAACGACGCCGCACCGGGCATCCCGAGCGAAACGCCGGCCGAGGTCGAACCGACTCGTTCATCTGATTTCGCCTGGCCAACCTTTGCGTTCGTCGGCTGGGGACTACTTGCGGCCTGCCTCGTGATGATGTGGAGAAGCCGCCGCACGCCCTCGCCTGTCGAGGCATCGACGCCTGCGCCGAAGAACGTTGAACGCCTCGCCCGCAATCTCCCGGCCGATCCGGCGCAGGCCCGTGCGGAGATCATCAAAGCGCTGGGTCAGCGCTACGATGTGTCCCGCGTCGAGCTGATGCAGCGCTTGATGCGCCACGCCGCGGGCGTGGAACTACTGAAGACACTCGATTCGAGCCTCTATGCCAAGACGCTCACGACCTATGACCGTGAGAGCGTGGGTCGACTGCTGATCGCGTGCATCGACGCTCTAGATGTACCGAACCGCGACGATCCCTTACCGCCCCTCTTTCCCGCGCCGTCGCACTAGACGACCTGGCCCTTCTCGGCCACCTCAGCGACATCCTTGGACGGGCCGCTGGCGGCGATCCGTGCCAGCGCACCGCGCATCATGTCCTGGCGCTCGTCGTTGTGACGCTGCCACTGCGTCAACGTCTTTGCGAATCGAGACGCGACCTGCGGATTCAACGCATCGATCTCGATGACTTTGTCCGCGAGCCAGCGGTAGCCCGAGCCATCGGCCGCGTGGAAACCGCGGATGTTGCCGTTGATAAAACCCATGTAGAGCGCCCGAGCCTTGTTCGGGTTCTTGATATCGAACGCCTCGTGGGCTTCGAGGGCGTGCAGACGATCGAGCGATCCAAAACGTGTCGCGACTTGTTGACTGAACCACGCATCCACAACGAGCGCTTTCGACGACCATCGTGAATAGAAGGCATCCGCGTGGGCTTGCTTGGCTTCGTCCGCGAGGCTCGTCAGCTCGAAGAGTCCGACGAGTCCGGCCAACCGCTCAGTGAGGTTGTCGGCGCGTTCGAGTTCGTGCTCCCAGAGCGCTCGGGCTTCGAGCGGCGCCGATTGATCCAACCGCGTGGCGAGATATGCGAGTGCCACCGAACGAAGGCGCCTACGCGCAATCTCCTCACCCGTCGCCCGGTACGGTGTGATCGAATCGCAGCTCTTAACGATTGCTTCCCAATCGAGCGCATCGGCGAGTTCACGACACAACCGATCGCGCGCGTCGTCGATCGCGAGGATGTCACTGCCCGGCGCTTGATCCAGCAAAAGTGTCGTCGGGGGCGGCACGAGCATCGCGGCGAGCAACGCGCGCGTTTCGGGGCCGCCGTCAGCGGTCTTGGTCTGCTCGGCGACATCCGTGACCATCCCGTGCACGGCGTCCAACGACGCGCTCGCACCATCGAGCGAGGACAGGATGGAACCCGCCATCAAAGTCATCGCCGCATCCCAGCGCGCGAAACCATCCGTGTCGCGCGCCGCCAAACGACCGAGCGAGGCGGCCGAACGAGGGTAGTCGACGTTGACGGGGGCCGAGAAGCCACGCAGGAAACTGACTTCGACATCCGCGGGAATTCCCGTTAGCTCGATCGTCCCGTTGGCATCCTTCAGATGTGCGATCAACGTTCCGTCGGCATTCGGATTCTCGACATCGAGCGTCGTTGCAATCGCCACGTCGAAGCCATTGTCGGCGCCGGTCTTGCCGAGGACCTCACGGCCCGCACCGTCGACGACGCCGAGGGCGAGCGGTAGGTGCAGTGGGAGCTTCTCGTTCTGTCCCGGCGTCGTCGGCGTCGATTGCGAAAGTTCGAGCGTCAATCGATCGCTGTCCCGAGATTCCGCGACGGCGACGCGCGGTGTTCCGGCCTGGGCGTACCAGTGACGGAACGTCTCGAGGTCCTTCCCTGAGGCGTCTTCCATCGCGATGACAAAATCATCCGTCGTCACCGCCTGTCCGTCGTGGCGGTCGAAATAGAGATCGGAGCCGGCACGAAACGCGTCGCGACCGAGAATCGTCGCCAGCATCCCGACAACCTCAGCTCCTTTTTCGTAGATCGTCGTGGTGTAGAAGTTCGAGATCTCGACGTAGCTGTCGGGGCGCACCGAGTGCGCAAGTGGACTCGCGTCTTCGACGAACTGCACGCCCTTCAAGAAGGCGACGTCTTCGACCCGTTTTACCGTGCGCGAATTCATGTCGGACGAGAATTCGGCGTCGCGAAAGACCGTGAAACCTTCTTTCAGGCTGAGCTGGAACCAATCACGGCACGTCACCCGGTTACCGGACCAGTTGTGGAAATATTCATGCGCCACGACGCCTTCGACGCGCTGGTGTCCCGCATCCGTCGCCGTGTCGGGCGTCGCCAGAACGCAAGACGTGTTGAAGATGTTCAGGCCCTTATTCTCCATGGCGCCCATGTTGAAATCTTCGACGGCGACGACCATGAAGATGTCGAGATCGTATTCGCGACCGAAGCGCTCTTCGTCCCAGCGCATGGCGCGTTTCAGAACACCCATCGCGTAATCACACTGATCGATGTTGTGCGGTTCCGAATAGATCTTCAGTTCTACTCGCCGTCCCGAGGCCGTCACGAATTCGTCTTCCAGCACGGCAAGATCGCCCGCGACGAGCGCAAACAGATAGGCCGGTTTCAGATGCGGGTCCTGCCACGTCACCGTGCGGCGGCCATCACGCGTGCTGTCGGCGACCAGGTTGCCGTTCGAGAGCAGTGTCGGATAGGCCGACGCATCGGCCGTGATCGTGGTCGAAAACGACGACAGCACATCCGGGCGATCGGGGAAGTAGGTGATCTTGCGGAATCCTTCGGCCTCGCACTGAGTGCAATACATCGTCCGCGATCGATACAGCCCTTCGAGCGCGGTGTTGTCCTCCGGGACGATTCCGACGCGCGTCGAAACGACACACTTCTCCGGCAGGTCGAAGATCGTGAGCGATTCGTCATCAATCGCGTACTCGTTCCCTGTCAGCTCGCGGCCGTCGACGCGCACCGACTCGAGCTCGACGTCGATCCCGTCGAGGCGTAACGACGCGGATTCACCCGTGCGTTCCAACGTCATCTCGTTGGTCACCGTCGTCCTTCCCGGATGGATGTCGAAGGCGAGCCGTGTTTCTCGAACGGCGAAGGGGTATCTCTCGTAGTCGGCCAGCCGAACCGCGGACAAGCTATCGCTCAAAACAATTCTCCTTGTAGATCGTCGATGGTGCCGACGGCTGTCAGCCGCGCCCGGAAGCCCCGGTGGTCGCCGATGTGGAACGCGCCATGGTCGAGCAACAGAAAGGATCCGACGATCCCCGTCAACCGGCCACGGACGACCCGTTCGTCCGGGTAACGCAGTCGGACGACGCGACGCAGATAACGAACGATGGGATAGCGAATCTCATGAGCGGTATTGGCCTCCCAAACACAGTCGTCAGGTAGCGCGACAACCGCGCGAATCCGCTCTGCTTCCTGCGCGAGATGGAGCGGCGGGCTGCCACCCGTCACCTGACGCCGCCAATCCGATTTGTCGTTAACGCGCGCGCCGATGCGCTCCTCCAGAAGCCCCGCCCGATGACGGGTACTCGCTCGCGCAATGACGAGACCCGCTGTCGCGCCCTGTTCAACCCAACGCGGGACGCCATCGTGGTGGCGTGTGATCCCCACCTTCAGGCCCCCAGAGTTCGCCAGATACACCGCGTGCGGCTGCATGCACACGCGCTCGCCCCACTCGGGTTCGCGGCACGTGCCTTGATCAAAATGGCAGCGTGTCGGCGCGACGAAGCACAGATCCATGGAAGCTTTCTTCGTAAAGCACTCGTAGCAGTGTCCGTGGCTCGGGCGTTTGATGAGTGGCGCACCGCAGCCGACACAAATCGCCCGACCGTCGATCTCGATCTCGATCCCCGTATCGAGCAGCGCGTTGAGGTCGACCCGGATATCACCGAGATCGACGGCGTAGCGAATCACGCCATCCGCACCCGCTTCACCGGCAAGTCCATGAAGTCGACCCTCGGCGCTCTGCCCCGGCTCGAGTCGTGTCAACGCGGGCGGCGCCGCGGCGGTATCTTGGGCGGGATCTGACATAGCCGCATTTTAACGGTGATACACTCGAACGCATGCAAGCCGTCGATCAGCAAGTCATCTCACAAGTCGATGCCTGGCTTCGAGAAGATCAACGTTGTTGGCTAGCGACCGTGGTCGCGACCTACGGATCTTCGCCGCGGCCCATCGGCTCCCTACTCACCTGCAACACCCAAGGCCACCTCACAGGCTCGCTCTCGGGTGGTTGTGTCGAGGACGACCTCCTCGAGAAGCTCACGTCCGGTCAGCTCGCGCAGGATCACGCTCAGTTTTTCCGCTACGGCGAGACCGAAGAAGAGGCTGAAGCGCTCGGGCTGCCGTGCGGCGGCCATCTCGACATCGTCATCGAACCCCTCGAGCCAACCGACGAGGCCAAAGCCCATTTCGCTCATCTCGCCGAAACACTCGACAACCGGGCCTGCGTCGAACGAACCGTTCACCTCGGTTCGCGCAAGTTCGCGAGTCGCGATGTCGAATCGCATGCAGAGCTCGACTACGACCACGACGCCCGCCGGCTGGTACAGACCTACGGACCGCAGTACCAGCTCTTCATCATCGGTTGCGGCATGGTGTCCACGTACGTCGCTGACATGGCCGGCGCGCTCGGTTACGACGTCACCGTGTGTGACCCGCGCGTAGACGTTCTCGAACAGTTCGACGTCGCGGGCGTGCGCAAGATCCGGGATATGCCGGACGACGCAGTTCGCGCCCACGCGAACGACCCCTATTCCGCAATCATCGCGCTGACGCACGATCCGCGTATCGACGACATGGGGCTGATGGAAGCCCTGAAGACGAGCGCCTTCTACATCGGCGCTATGGGTTCGACCCGGACCTCGGCGAACCGTCGACTACGGCTCCTCGATCTGGAACTGACGGACGCGGAAATCGATCGGCTGCACGCGCCGATCGGCCTGCCCATCGGTAGCAAGACACCGCCTGAGATCGCGATCGCAATCCTGGCCGAGATCACGGCCGTGCGTAAGCTCGCCTCGACCAAGGAAGCTGAAGGCGCGATCGCCCAAGTCGCCGCCGGTTGAAACTGGCGGTTCTGATTCTGGCGGCCGGTCGCGGTCGCCGGTTCGGCAGCGACAAACGTCGCTACCTGATCGACGGCGAGCCGATGCTCATCAAGACGACGTCCATCTACGCGAGCATCTTCGACGACGTGCGCGTCGTGCTCCGTCCGGGCGATGACGAACTCGCCGCGGCGGTCACGGAACTTGGTGCTACGGTCGTCGAAGCGGCGGATGCCGATGCTGGGCAGTCGCGTACGCTCGCGGCAGGAATCGCGAGCCTCGACGGCATCGACCGTGTCCTCGTCGCGCTCGGAGACATGCCGTTCGTGAGAGCCCAAACGCTTCGGACACTCGCGGGGCACGAGCCGTGCCGACCCATCGTTCGTCCCGTTCATGCCGGTCGCGCCGGCAATCCAATTCGCTTCGATGCGGCCGTTTTCCCCGAGCTTCTCCGGATCGATGGCGACCAGGGCGCGAGAGCGATCATCAAAGCCGACCCGACGCGAGTCGCACTTCTCGAGATCGAGGACAGCGGCGTCCTGGCCGACGTGGATCGGCCGCTCAACTCGGGCGGCTGAGGCGCGTTCCCCAATCGAGCTTTGAGCGGCAGCTCTCGAAGAAGCTGTGGTCATTGGGGAAAGCGAGCCGAAGCGATTCCGGGTTTTTGACGATGCGGACCTCGTCGCCCGGCTGCAGACTCTTATCGACCTGTGAATCACAGCTCACTTTCGGTGTTTCGGCCTCGGCGCCGACGAATACGCTGATCTCCGCGCTTCCCGGAACGACCAACGGGCGCGAGGTCAGCGTGTGCGGGAACATCGGCACGATCACGCATGCATCGAGCCCGGGGCTCATGATCGGCCCGCCGGCCGACAGCGCATACGCGGTCGAGCCCGTCGGCGACGCGACGATCAGGCCGTCTGAACGTTGCTCGTAGACGAATTCGTCGTTGATCCAGAGACTGAAATCCATCATCCGCGAAACGCTACCGGAGTGAACCACGACATCGTTCAGCGCGATCGCCTGACCCATCGGCTCGCCGTTTCGAACGATCGTCGAACGCAAGAGCGCACGCTCCTCGACATGGAAATCGCCCGCGAGGACGCTGCCGAGTTTTTCCTGCAGCTGCCTCGGCGAGATATCGGCGAGGAAACCCAACCCACCGCGGTTCACCCCGACAACAGGGACCTCCTGACCGGCAACGGCGCGCGCGACACCGAGGATGCTGCCGTCGCCGCCGACCACGACGACAAGATCGACGAGCGCGCCCAATTCGATGAGATCGACGGACCGATAGTTCGGAATCAACCGGGCGGTCGCCGATTCGACGATGATCTCGCTACCGGCTGCTGTGAGGATCGAAACAACCGCGTCTAGAGTATCGGCGATATGCGGGCTGCTGCGGCGCCCAACGACACCGACTGTCGAGAATGTGCTCATCTCTCTCGTTCGACTCAACAAAGGCGGCTGACGGCTGACCGTCGCGAAGGCGCGAGATTACACGGGGTGGCCGTACGCGGATAGCCACGGATAGGACACCTTTGCGCCACGCTTGAAATGCTCATGACGAGTCCCCAAGGTGCCCGCAAAGGCAAGGCGATCACTCCTCATGGGACAAGCTTTTCGACCTCATCACGACGCTCTGCTCGCTCTCTTCGAGGACAGCAGCGAAATCGACGCAACGAACCTCTGGGACGCGATGCGCCTCGAGGCGGCGTCCAAGGCGGAAGAAGAGCCGATCCTCGGCAGCTACTTCCATGCAACGATCTTGAACCACGCCAGCTTCGAAGGGGCGCTGTCGTTCCGGCTCGCCAGCAAACTCGACAACCCGATGCTGCCGACGATGCTGATCCGCGACGTCATCGGTGAGGCGATGGCCGACGATCGTTCGATCCTCGACAGCGCACGGACGGACATGATGGCAACGTTCGTACGTGATCCCGCCTGCGAAGACCTGTCGACGCCGTTTCTCTACTTCAAAGGCTTCCACGCCGTCCAGGCACACCGCGTCGCACATTGGCTCTGGCACCAGGGCCGCCACACCCTTGCCCAGTTCTTCCAGAGCCAGATCAGCGTCGGCCTCGGCGTCGACATACACCCCGCCGCGTCCATCGGCCGGGGCATCATGCTCGACCACGCCACAGGGATCGTCATCGGCGAAACCGCCGTCGTCGAAGACGACGTCTCGATTCTCCATTCCGTGACGCTCGGCGGCTCGGGTAAGGAATCGGGCGACCGCCATCCGAAGATCCGACGCGGCGTTCTGCTCGGCGCCGGATCGAAGGTCATCGGCAACATCGACGTCGGTGAAGGCGCCAAGGTTGGTGCCGGTAGCGTCGTACTTGCACCAGTACCACCGCACGTCACCGTCGCGGGCGTACCCGCACGAATCGTCGGCGCGCCGTCGGACGACAACCCCGCGCTCTCCATGGATCATTCCATCGAGCTCGATTTTGACTAGCGAAACGCCCGGTACGCGCGCGGAACCGCGCTGCCCAACGTGCGATATCGTCGGTATCGAGCACTTCGTCACTCGCGAGAGCGTCGAAGTCTCGAAAAGCCGCGATCCCTGGTTCGTGGTCGTGCATTGCGACCAATGCGGTCATGTCTACAACGTTTTGGCAAAGCACGTCTTCACCCAGGCCACCACGCCACACTTCGTGATTTCGAAAGACAACACTTAAGCTTCACTCTTTATCGAGGTCTCATTGCTCATCGCGCTACTCGGTAGCGTCGCCGCGAGGATGAGCCGAACGTCATAGGAGGGTTGTGATGGGTCGATTCGAGAATCAGGTGGTCGTCGTGACGGGGGCCGGATCCGGCTTTGGCGCCGCCATGACGCGGCGTTTTTCGGACGAAGGCGCGACAGTCGTCGCGGCGGACATCAACGCCGCGGCGGCCGAAGCCATCGCGTCCGAGTGTGGCGAGCGGGTCCACGCCATCACGACTGACGTGTCTTCGAGCGACGCCGTCCTGGAGATGATCGATCGAGGGCAAGCCCTCGGTGGCATCAACGTGCTCTGCAACAACGCGGGCTTCTCGCACCAGTCAGGGCGACCGTGGGAACTCGAAGAAAGCGAGTTCGACCGGGTTTTCGATACCAACGTCAAAGGGGTCTGGCTGGGCGTCAAACACGTCGTACCACACATGATCGAACAGGGCGGCGGCGTCATCATCAACACCGCTTCGATCGGCGCGGTCGCACCGAGACCAGGTGTCTCGGTCTACAACGCGACCAAGGGTGCCGTACTTACGCTCACCATGGGCCTCGCGGTCGATCTCGCGCGCTACAAAATCCGCGTCAACGCCCTGAACCCAGTCGCCGCCGATACCGATTTCATGAAAGGCGCATTGGGCGTCAACGAACTACCCGATGCGAATCGCGAAGCGATCATCAAGGGCATCCCGTTGCGCCGTCTGACGGAACCCGACGACGTCGCCGCCGCGGCGGCTTTTCTGGCCTCGGACGACGCCTCCTTCATCACCGGCGTCGGCCTGCCGATCGACGGCGGACGAAGTATCTCCTGACGCGCGTTACCCCAACGCGTCGTCTCGACGACCCGCCACTCGAGGAGAAACCATGGGTACGAAACAGATGGAAGTGAACACACTCTCTGGCACCTTCGGGGCCGACGTGAGGGGACTCGATCTCGCCAATCTCGACGAGGCCGGGTTCGATAGCGTTTATCAACTGATCGTCGATCACCAGGTGGTGGTCTTCCGGGACCAGCAATTCGACGCCGACTCGTTTTCGACCTTCGCCGAACATTTCGGCGCAATTCATGCCCACCCGTTCATGCAGGGGCTCGAAACGCACCCGGGAATCCTCGAGATCGTCAAGACGGAAACCGATCGGGCCGCTTTCGGCAATGCATGGCACTCGGATCAGATGTTCGTGGCGCAGCCGGCGAAGTTCACGATGCTCTACGCGAAGGAGGTACCGGCGCGCGGCGGCGATACGTTGTTCGCCAATATGTATGCCTCCTACGACGCCCTCTCCGATCGCCTAAAGGCGGTCCTCGGGAGCTTGCGGGGTTGGAACGTCGGTAGCCGCGAAAAGCTCCGCGCCAAAGGCACAAAAGAACCCGGCACGAGACCACCTTCGAACATGCAAGAACAGCGACCGCCCGAGGACATGCAGACCGAAGCGAGCCATCCGCTCGTTCGCACGCACTTCGACTCGGGCAGGAAGTCGCTCTACTTCGGCGGCCATACGATGCACATCGAAGGCATGACACAGGCAGAAAGCGCACCGATCCTTCAATACCTGCACACCCACACCACGCGCCCCGAATTCCAGTGCCGGGTTCGCTGGGAGGTCGACTCGCTGACGATCTGGGACAACCGGTGCGTCCAGCACTACGCGGTGAACGACTACGAAGGTCAGCGTCGTCGGATGCACCGAATCACCATCGCCGGGGACGAAGTCCCGGTCTGATGGGACGAAACTCCCCCTCGCTCGCCGATATGACCGAAAGTTAGTCGTATCGGCGAACCGTCTCGACCGCGTCAGACGATAAAATAGTGTTTTAAATCAACGCCTTGAGACTCAAACGAAAATCCCGTTCTCACCTGGCACACGGCTTGCTTCGGTCGAGCGACAGAGGATTTTCGAGAGGTTGATTTGAAAACCCCCGCCTACTATCTGACCGCCTACGTGCTGCTGGCCTTGGGCATTCTGGGCATCCTCATCCCGGTGCTTCCGGGCATTCCTTTCCTGCTCGTCGCCGGGCTCATGTTGACGGTCAACAGTCCCGGTCTGCGACGCAAGATCCTCAATCACGAGTATCTGCATTCGGTCAAAAGCCGTCTGGATCGACGCGGTGAGGATGGACTGAACGTCGTCGATCGCGTGAAACTCAAGTCATTGATGTTTCTCGAAGCGGTGATACCGAAAAAGTGATTCCCGAGCGGCCGATCGTCGTGTGGCGTTTCCTCGATGGCAAACCCGGCCACGAGAAACAGTCCCTCGGCCTGCTCCAGGGCTTGAGTGAGTTGGCGACGATCGAGGCCTTCGAGTTCGACACGCGCTTTCCGGCGCTACTACGTCGCCAACTGAAGCGCGCGTCGAGGAGCGGCGGCGGGGACATGCCCGGACCCGACCTCCTCATCGGCATCGGCCATCAGACGCACCTGCCGATGCTCGCTAGCCGCGCGATCCGCGGCGGCAAGGCCGTGGTGCTGATGAAGCCTTCGCTGCCACATCAACTCTTCGACCTCATCTTCGTTCCGCAGCATGATCGTTTTCGAGCGACCGGCAACGTCGTCGCAACACACGGCGTCATCTGTCCGACGACCATCGACGTCAAAGACCCGCAAGAAGCGCTGATCCTCGTCGGCGGGACCAACAAGACGTTTGCCTGGTCTAACGAGGGCGTCGCCGCCGATATCGAACGCATCATCGGACGGCACCCGGAAACGCAATGGCTCATCTGCGACTCTCGTCGCACCCCGGCGGGTTTCCGGGCCGCGCTATCCGACTTCGAGAACGCGACCTATTTCGCCTGGCAGGACACGCCCGGCGACTTCCTCGCCGCGAAAATGGCGAAAGCCGAACGCGCCTGGGTAACGTCCGATTCCGTCTCGATGCTGTACGAAGCGCTATCCGCCGAGGCGCGGGTCGGCGTCATCGATCTTCCACTGATCAATAGCGGCAAGTCATACAAGCACAGCCGCGGGATTGCTCAGCTGAAGCGCGACGGCCTCGTTCTCTCGTCCGACGAAGCCATTGATCTCGAGCATTTCGATCCAGCGCCTTTCGTCGCCGAGAACCGACGCTGCGCCAAAATCCTGATCGAACGCCTCTTCTCTGCCGCGACGGAAGCGATCGCGAGCTGACGTCGATCAACCTCAGTTACGGCGACAGGTGCCGTATTCGATGAAGAGCGAATCGCCTCCCGACTCCGGCAGCGCGCTATAGAACGTCCAACCGCCGATCGACGCGCGCGTGTAGCGCATCGACTCCGGATTGATGAGCAGGATGTCCGACGGTGGCGAGTCGACGCAGCTGAAGCCACGTGCGTCGTTGGCCCCTCGCACGTGGCGGCAGGCGAACTCAGTCGTCTCCTCGCCGCTCGTGAGCGTCAACGCGACATCGACGTCGCGCAAATGCGTCGCCACAAAAGGATTGTTGTCCAACGAAAACGTCTGGCCTTCGAAAACCGTCGGTTCGTACACTTCCTCCTCATCGGGAAAGTCGTGTAAACCGGCCGTTTGCAATGAGTCGCAGTTTGCGGGAAGCCAACTCAGATCGTATTCGCCCTCCTGCGGCCAGGACGCCAGAGCGCACGCGCACGCCATGCTAGCGAGCAACGAGCGAAACAATTTCCTCATACGCTTCTTTTTCATTTGCGTCCGGCCGTTCCATCGGCGGTGGGTCACCACCGTCTTTCTCGGTTTCATCCTAACGCTCCTGGCCGCCCCGATCCGGGCGGGCGTCGAAGACCACCGTTGGTGCCGTTTCTCGACGTCGTCGCTCGAAATCGTCACCGACATGGCCGATCAAGACGCCGTCGAACTCGTCCGCGCGCTGGAGCAATTCCGGGCGCAGTTTTCCTCGACTCTGTTCCAGGTGACGGCCGAGGACCTCGAAACGGAACGTGTCGGGGTCCGACTAGTAGCATTCGACCGCTCGCGTGATTTCCGACGTGTCTTTCAAACGACGCGCATCGTGGGAATCATGCGCCCGTCCATGAGCACCCATACGCTCACTTTTGCCATCGACCCGGACTACGAATCGGCTTTCCACGAGTTCTCGCACTACCTGGTCAGGAACACGTCCGAACTCAACATTCCGAGCTGGTATGACGAAGGCCTCGCATCGTACCTATCCACCTTCTTCGTCGAATCCGACGAGACCGTCGAAATCGGTGCGGTTCCGTTCGGCCGTAGTGTGCCGAAGAAACGCTACGTGCGGCGCCTGCCCACGCTACTCACCGAACCCTTTCCGTTCGAGGATACGTTCCGAAAAGTCCTGAATGCCTACGACCTCTCCTGGTTCCTGACGCATTTCCTTCATCACGGCGAACCCGCGCCCGCGGATCGCCGCGGGGCGATTCGGCGCTTGATGACGGATCTCGACCAAGGCCGGACGCCGAACGACGCACTGATGGCGCATTGGGGCCTCGACATCGACGAACTCGTCGCGGCACTCGAAGTCCATCGTCAGACGCGTTTGCCGGTCACGATCCAACCGCGCGTCGCGACCGTCGCCGAACCGATCGAAACCAGTTGCCTCGATGTCGACGACACGCGTGTCTTATTGGCGGAGGTAGCCGCGGCCCATAACCACGAACGGGCACGGCGCTGGCTCGAACGGACGCTCGATGCGAATCCCGATCACCTTCAAGCCTTACTCGGTCTTTCGCGGCTCGAACCGGAGCGCGCGGAGGGACTCCTCACCCAGGCCGAGCGAACCAGACCCGGACATGCCGCCATACAATT
The DNA here is from genome assembly GCA_951813295.1 of uncultured Pseudomonadales bacterium. Taxonomy (GTDB): domain Bacteria; phylum Pseudomonadota; class Gammaproteobacteria; order Pseudomonadales; family Azotimanducaceae; genus VXYL01. The sequence continues at coordinate 335,301 of CATOTI010000003.1, read as the reverse complement.
GCGTCGCGCCGAACTGGCACTCAACGAATGCGACGACAAAATCGCGGACTGTCTGGACTCGATCGTCGAAGCGGAACGTTGGTTTCGAGGCGCGCTTCGCGCGGCCGATCGCTCGGATCCGACGGTTGATCCCGACATACCGGGAATTCAGGTCGGTGCCGCGTACGGACTCGGCGTCGTCAACCTGCTGCGCAACCGGCCCGGCAACGCGCTCGGCTATCTGCAGGCGGCCAACCGGCGGGTACCTTGGGCACCGCGCCCGAACTTCCACCTGGGTATCGCCTATCTCGACACCGGCGACGAAGCGAAAGCGCGTCACCACCTGCGCAAGGCAGCCCTCTGGGATGCCGATCCCCGGTGGCGAGGTATCGCCGCCAAGGCGCTCGAGCGCGCCTCTGAGGATCCATGAACGACGAACCGATTCAGATCATCAACGCGTGCGGCTCGGTCGCCGGAATCTGCCCGCGTCACGTCGTGCACCGACGCGGACTCCGCCACCGCTCGAGCAACGTCTTCGTGTTTTCTACCGACAACGCCCTCCTGCTGCAGCAGCGATCGGCGAGTAAGTCCGTCTATCCCAACCGCTGGGACCTTTCCGTCGCGGAGCACGCGCGACCGTTCGAAGCGCCGGTCGAAACGGCGCAGCGCGGACTCTTAGAAGAGATCGGGGTGAAGCTAGGCACCGATTCCTTCGCGCAAGTTCAACGTGGTTTCGAAGCGACGCTCGTTCTCCCGGCCGGCGCAGCGCGGGATGCGATCATCGACCGGGAGGTCACCACGAGCTTTCGTTGCACTCACGACGGGCCGTTCGTGCTCGACCCCGAGGAAGTCTCTTCCACCCGTTGGGTCGAACACGTCGAACTCGAGGAGATCGTCAGGACCGAGCCGAAGCAGCTGACGCCCTGGTTACTTCAACGGTTACGCTCCGTCGGCCTCGGGACACTTTTCCGCGCCTAAAAGACCCCGACGGATTCCGGGGTCAAAAGACCCCGACGGATTCCGGGGTCAAAAGACCCCGACGGATTCCGGGGTCAAAAGACCCCGACGGATTCCGGGGTCAAAAGACCCCGACGGGATCTTCGCCGACAAAGAACTGACCCACCGTTTCGTAATGTGCTTCACGCCCCTGAACCTGCTGCGTGATCACGTGGGCGTCCTGGAAACGTCGTTGGATCGCCGTGGTCTGGAAGATCGAACTGGACCCCGAGAGGTTGTAGAGGATGTCGACGACGCGTGCGGACTCTCGAATCGCGTGCGTTCCGGCCATGCGCAGTCGGATACGCTCCTCGACCGTGATCGCGTGATGGGCTTGCACGGACGCCCAGACATCACCAACGGTTTCGTGCAGCAACGCCTTGGCCGCGCGCCAGCCCGCTTCGGCCTGACCGACCTTCAGCTGAACCACGGGATTCTCGGCCAGCGGGCGCGCACCGAATTGCGGCGTCTTCTCGGACGCGAACGATTCGGTTACATCGAGCGCGGCTCGCGCGACACCGAGCGCGACACAGCCGAACCCACAGGCAAACAAGAGTCCTTGCGGCACGACGTAGATCGGACCCGCCACCTGAGGCGCCACGTTGAGCGCCATCGTGTGCTCGCTCGGGACGAAGAGGTCACGCGCCTCGAAGGAAAAGCTACCCGTGCCGCGCAATCCCGGTACCTGCCAGACATCGATGAAGTCGACCTGATCACGCGGGATCAAATGCAATCGCGCCGGTCGCGGAGAAACGGCCGCCACCCAGTTGGCGTGACGACATCCGCTCGAGAACATCCATTGGCCGCTGAGCTTCGTTCCGCCCGGCACCGCCTCGGCCGTCACGCCTTTCGGCGGGCCGTTCGAAACGACGGTCATCGGATCACCCCAGATTTCGCTCGCGAGTGACGCGGGCGCACGGCAACTCGTGGTCGCAAAGACCGTGCCCTGATTGAAGCACCACGCGACGCTGCCGTCGGCATAGGCGATCGTGCGCACGACATCGAGGTACTCGAGCCAATCCATCTCTTCGCCGCCATATTCGCGGGGGACAAGAAGCCGAAAGAGGCCCAATTCGTTCATCTTGTCGATGAGGGCGCGCGGGATCTCCCGATCCACATCGATCTGATCCGCGGCGTTCTGGATGTCGTCGTGGAGCGATCGGGCTCGCTCCAGCGGCGTCGGATGACCATTGGATTCGCTCATGAAGGCAAGTTTACGTATTCGCGGGTTTGTTTACCGCGTGCGCGTACAATCGCGCCTCCTGCGCCGGACGCTGATGTGCAATTTCCCGATCCCACCTGGGTTAGCCGGATCGAGTCGTTTCTCGAAATGCGGCTACGAGAAACGAATGCTCCGCCGAAACTGACCGAGGCGATGCGCTATGCCCTCATGGGAGGCGGTAAGCGTCTTCGTCCACAGTTCGTCTACGCCGCGGGCGCCGCCACGGGCGGCGATCTCGAATTGCTCGACTACGCGGCAGCCGCCATCGAGATGATCCATTCCTATTCGCTCGTCCACGATGACTTACCGGCCATGGACGATGACGCGCTCCGCCATGGCCAAGCCACCGTGCATCTCGCGTACGACGAAGCCACGGCGATTCTCGTCGGGGATGCCCTGCAGGCGCTTGCCTTCCAGACCGCGTCCGCGGACCACTTGCCGCCGATCGTCGTCAGCCGTTGGATTCACGACCTCGCAAGGGCCAGCGGGTCCGATGGCATGGTGGGCGGGCAGGTTCTCGATCTGGAGGCCGAGGAGCGATCGATCTCGGAGGCCGAACTCGCCACGTTGCACGGTAAAAAGACCGGCGCCCTCATCCGCGCGGCTGTCACGATGGGCGCGTTCGAAGCGAAAGCCGAGACCCGCGAACGGCTCGCGACCTTCGCCATCGACGTCGGCCTCGCCTTCCAGGTTGCAGACGACATTCTCGATGTCACGACGGCAAGTGAAAAACTGGGTAAGGACCAGAACTCGGACGCCGCCCAGGGTAAAACGACCTATGTGACGTTATTGGGCATCAACCACGCGCGCGTGAAAGCGGCCGCCTGCGTCGAGCGGGCCCTCGCGGCAATCGATGACATGGACGAGCGCGCCGATGGCTTACGCGATCTGGCGCGCTACGCAGTCGAGCGGGACTACTAGCTCGAGCTATTGAAGTTCGGGTCGCGCTTTTCCAGAAAGGCTTTGACCGCTTCTTCGTGGTCGGGGAGTCGTCGCGCGATCTGATCACGAAGACCTTCTCGCTCCATCACCGCTTCGAGGTCGGCATCGAGCGGGTTCTTCGAGAGGAGTTCTTTGATCATCATCACCGCGTCGGTCGGGTTGTTAGCGATCTCTTCGGCTTTTGCGAGCGCCGTCGCTTCCAGATCGTCGGGTTCGGTGACGGTCGTGACGAGCCCCATGTCGCGTGCTTCTTCCGCGGGCACGAGCCGGCCGGTCAGGCACATGTCCGTCGCGTGGCCGAGGCCAACCAATTGGGCCAGCAAGCGGGTCGACCCGAGCTCGGGCATGAGGCCCATCTTGATAAAGCGGATCGATAGCTTCGCGTCCGTTGATGCAATGCGAACGTCCATCGGCAGGATCATCGTGAGCCCGACGCCGACTGCGTAGCCGTTGATCGCGGCAATCGTCGGCTTCGACTCGCGGATCAGATGCGTGATACCCGCACCGCCGCGGGCTATCGATTCGCCGGATCCCTTTTTGTTGGTCTCGGCACGGTCGGCAAAATCGTTGAGATCGGCGCCGGCGCAGAAACCCCGCCCCTCGCCCGTGATCATGATGGCGCCGATGCCATCGTCGGCATTCCATGCCTCGATCTGCTCACGGATCTCGTTCGACATCTGAAACGTCCATGCATTCAAACGTTCCGGCCGATTGAGTCGGATGATGCCAACACGGTTCGTGACTTCAGTAAGTATCTGCTCGTGCGCCATCGGGTCCCTCCTAACTGTGCTCGTCAAGCTTACGTCAACGCGAACCGGCGGGGCCGGTTCGTTGGCAGAAAACTGCTGGAGCAGTTGCGAACCGGCGGGCCGGTTCGTCGGCAGAAACTGCTATGCAGTTTCTGCGGGGCCAGCCTACGCGAACCGGCGGGGCCGGTTCGTCTGCAGAAACTGCGAACCGGCGATGCCGGTTCGTCGGCAGAAACTGCTGGCACAGTTTCTGCGAGTCAGGGTACAGGGCGATCGCGCGGGGCGCCGGTTCGTCTGCAGAAACTGCTACGCAGTTTCTGCGGGTCATGGAGACGATGCGTAACGTGTCGTTAGCGTTCGCCGCGCTGCTCGGCCAGCATCGACGAGAGTTCCGGGTCGGTCGTGATCGCGGTGATACCGGCGGGCCCCGCGATGTAGTGCACCATCAGGCTCTGCACCTCGCGCTGTTCACGCGCGGTCAGTTCGTCGAACACCGCGCTCTTCCGGAGCTCCTTCCACGCACCACTCGTATCGGCGAAGGGCATGACGTACATGGGCGTCATGGCCTGGAGGATCGCCGCGCGACGGTCATCTGTTCGATTCACACCGGCGCGATGCCAGGTGCGGGCGTCATAGAGGATGATGCTGCCGCCCGGTGCTTCGACGATGTCTGCTTCACTGCCGCTATACGGCAAACCATGTTTGGCGCGATGGCCCGGCTGGTAGTGCAACGTCCCGTGGCCCCACTCGCGAGGCGGCCCCGAGTCGTGTGCGTGCGACCCGAGCTTGAACGCGGTCGCACCACCGACCTTCGTGAAATCGGACACACAGACGTTCCGTTGAATCCCGAGCACGGTCGCGCCCGAAGCGGTCGGCACGCGCCCGTCGATCCCATTCGCGTTCCGCCGGCCGGAGATCCCCCAGAGATACGGGAAGTCGGAGTGCCAGCCCTGCACGTTGCGCTGACCATCGTCACGGTCGAGCACCGCGATCCCCGGCACGTGCGCGAGACGGATTTCATCGATCTGCATGTACTGGCGGATGAGCCAAAGGGAGAGCGGTTCAGCCGCGCAACGCGCGAGCGCCGCACTCTGAACGAGCGGACTGACGGTTCCGTCAAACGTCCTGTCCGCGTAACGGTCCGTGCACGCCACTTCCTCCAGTCCACGTACGATCTCCGGATCGAGAATGCTCGTGAGGCATACCCAGCCATGGGCACGGAAATGGTCGAGATACTCACTCGGCAAGCGTTCGGGCCCATGCGTGTCGACGAAATCCTTTTCGCCCTCGACAGTGATCGTGCCGCGCTCGCCGACGAGCGTTTTTCCCGAACGCTCGAGTTCGATCCCCGTTTCGACGTGCCGGTACCCCCCCGGAACGTCGCGCCAGATCGCGTGATCGTCGACACTCCCTGAGATGCTGAACTGATCGCCGTCGAAGGAGAGGTAATCTCCCGTACCAGCGCACAAGAGCCTCAGTTGCTCGGCCGGCCGCTCGAAGCGAGTCACGGTTTCCGCAAAATGCTCTTCGTTATTCATCGTTCACTCGGTTCCCAAAACCGCGACAAATTATCACGCGAGCCGGCCGCTCGGCGCGCCACCTGCCGGGCGAAGCGTTTACACTTCGCGGCTTCGAGCACAACGGAAGAGCGAGAGGTTCATGGCTGATTACGTTCCCTCCCCCGTCGGCTGGGTCGCACGACAGGTCGAAGAATACGAAGGCAGCAACGGCACGAAAGGCACGACCCTGCGTGAAACCGGCTTACCCGTCATCATCGTCACCCATACCGGTCGACAGAGCGGGGCGGTTCGAAAGACGCCACTCATGACGGTCAAGGACGGTGATACGTACATCCTCGTCGGCTCGATGGGTGGCGCTCCGAAAAACCCGGTCTGGGTCTACAACCTCCGCGAAAACCCCGACATCACCATCCGAGACGAAACGGTGGTGCGGGAATACCGCGCCCGCGAAATCAGCGACGCGGCCGAACGAGAGCATGCCTGGAAGCTTTCGGTAGACGCCTTTCCGCCTTACGCCGAGTACCAGAACAAGACGGAGCGCGTTATTCCGATCTTCGTCGCCGAACCCGTCTGATCCACGTCCCATGGTCGAGACATACAACGTCAAACTGGAGACGCAGGAGAACCGCTCCGGCGACGCCGAACGCGCGAGCCAGGGCTTCGGGCGTCGCGCGGCCGAACCGCCTCACCTCTATGATCCTGCCGACGAAGGCGACGCCGCCGTCCAGTTCTTCATCGACAACGGCTACGTCGTGCTCGGCAACTGTCTCGATCGCACCGAAGTCGAGCATCTGAACGAGTTCTACGATCGCACGCAGCGCGACCGGCCCGAGGTGTGGGGGCTGACCCCCGACCGAAAACCGCATCACGTCGGTCAGGGTCTCATCTACTCACAGCCCTTACTCGACTATCCGGAGCTCGACCCGTACACGCAGCATCCGGGTTCGTATGGCATCGTCGGACGCATCCTGGGTGGCGAGGATCGCGTCCGCTTCAGCGAGTTCAACTTTCGCGAAGCGCCTGAAGATGCCGGGGTCGGCGCGATGAACTTCCATCACGACGCCACGACGCCGGATCGGTTCACACGCACGCCCTACATGCCGTGCGACTGGCTCTGCGCAATTCACTACCTCACGGACGTCGCTCCCGGAACGCCCGCATTCTGTGTCGTCCCGGGCAGTAACCGTTATCCGAGCCTCGGCGAAGCATTCGAAGGACTGGGTGACGAATACGCCGAGACACCGATCTATGGTCCTGCGGGCACGTGTGTGCTGTACGACACCGCAACGTTCCATACGAGGCTCGACGGCGACGGTCGGCAACGGCGTCGAACCTGGCACCAGTACTACGCGCGCGGCGGCTGGCTAAAAACGGACACCCGCTACATTCGACCGCCGACGCCAGTGCTGACGAACTGGAACCTGTTTCCCGAGCGGCTCGTCTTCCACGCCGATCCGACGAAACGGCTTTTCTTTTCACACTGGAACACGGCGCAATGCGAGTGGGTCGCGTCGGGATTCAGCGACGACGTCCGGCGTTCGATGCCGCGCGGTTACCAGTAGCGCACCAGCCCGGTTCGTTACACGGCCTGAATCATAAGGACTAGTCCAACGGCCGGTAGTGACGTCGCTGCAAAGGCGACGAAGCAGATCAGGGTCGACGAACCGAGCCCCAGATCCGTGACCTGGGCGAACCACCCGACGATGGCGGCGAGCGAGTAGATCCACCACGCCGTCGTGGCGAGTCCCACGATCCCGATCACGATCATCGCCGCAAACCCCTCCGCCAGCGGCGCTACCACGGCGGCGATCGCGACCAGCACCACGAAGAGAACGTTGAGGTAGCCGTTGTAGTAGAGAAACACCGCCACCGCGCCGTACAACGGCGCGCCGCTTCCGGCGCGACGAGCGAGGTAGTGCGCCACGACACCGCTGAATGTAATCAACGCCGCGGTCGCAATCGTCAGTCCTTCCACTAGGAGATCCGATTCCAACAACTCGAGATCTTCGGGCGATGCACCCGGCAGCGGCACGGGCGGAAGAATCTGAAGGATTAACACCGCGACGACGATCGACTCGATAAGGTAGACGAACGCACGCTTCAGTTCCGCGAGCGTCGGTTCGAGCGTCGTACCGAAACGCCATGGCGCGCGCAGAATCGAACGTGTGACGGTCACGAGTAACAGGGCCCCGTCCAGCAGAACGGCGAAGAGTGCCTTGAGTTCGTTGGGCGAGCCGTTCGGAGGCGATCCGGACGCCGTGTTCGATTCTCGAGTGATGGCGACTCCTCCTACTTCAGCGGCGATGCTCAGATTGTCGAACGAGGAAAACAAACGATTTCACCGCTTCGATCGTCAATCCAATCGAGTTGCCAGTCTTTCCACGTTCTCGACGCGGTGTTGACTATCCCCAGCAGCTCATTCGCTCCGGCCGAGGTCCTCCTCGGTCGGCGCGTTTTTTTGTCACGGCGTTTCGCCCGACGCGAGCGCACGAACCACGGGTTCGGCCACTCGATAAGCGGCGTCGAGCGCCGGTAATCCGCGATCGGGATACGGCGCGGTCACGCTCCAGGTTGCGCGGCGATCACTCGGCGGCATCGAATAGTTCGAAACGGTGCGTAGTACCAGCACGCGGCTCGCATCGGCTCGAGAGAGGTTGTCGAGTCGCTCAATCGCCGTCAGCGTGCCGCTGTCTTCCATGTTGGTCGTCACGAAATTAGCGCCTTCACCCGCGTAGAGCGAAACCCAATCGTTCGCCCATTGGTTGAGCAGCGCACCATGCCAATAGGTCGAGGACGACAACGTATCGCCGACGCCAACGAACGGCGGACGGCGCGCCGCTTCGTGGGAGGAGAACTGCTGGCGGAACTCACGCATCGCGGGCGTGTCACCGAGCGACGTGTCCTTGGTTTTCTCGTAAGCCCAATCGACGAGCGTCTGGTCGAGTGGGAAGTGCATGGAGTCGAGGCTCCAACTACCCGTCAGATCCCGCGGGCTCGACGCGGGGCGCTTGGTGCCGAGGGGAATGAGTCCATAGGGCCAGTCATCGGGGATCTCGCGCGCATCGATCTCGTAGAGAAGGTCACCGTCGACCACATGGCGGGCCCAGAAGGCCGAACCCAGCGAGGCGTCCGCCGGGTCTCCACCCGCGATTCCCGCCACCACCCAATAGGCCTCGGAAACATCGAATCTGGGATCGAAACCGAGGGCCATGATCGACGCCGCCGCGTTGATGACGCCGCCACCGACGCAGATTGCGATCACGCCGTTGCCGTCACCTCTGATCGGATATGGACCACCCGGGAAGTCCCATTGCTCGGCCATGGGATAGCGCTCGATCCAGTGTTGGAACTCACCGGGCTCGTCGCCCTCGATCTCACCGCGCTCGAACATCGCGACGACCACGACGTCGACCTTCGCGGCCGACCCCTCGGCTCCCATCGCAACGCTGGCCGGAAAAAGGAGCAGCCAGGCCAACACGAAAAACGTTGGGCGCGTCATCCGACAGCCCCGCCGAGGAAAATCATGAAAATCACCAGCACGGTGGCAAATCCGAGGAGTGCAAAAACCGCCCCTCGCCCGCCACCCCCGTCTCGCTTCTCGGCCATCAAACCTTTTCCGTCAACCAGTTCGCACGGAACGAAACCTTACGCCACTTCACGCGAACCATCGTCAATTTCGCGGAACTGACTACAATGCGCGGTTTCGTCCTCCGGCGCGTCGTGCGGCGGCTACCAACCAGCAGAGGAATCGTTATGTCTGTAGAACATCGCGACGTGATCATCATCGGTGCCGGAATCTCCGGTCTCGGCGCCGCCGTCCACCTCCAGAAGGAGTGTCCCGACAAGAACTACGTGATCCTCGAAGGTCGGGACGCGGTCGGCGGGACGTCTGATCTGTTTCGATATCCCGGCATTCGATCGGACTCGGACCTCTTCACTTTCGGCTACGAGTTCAAGCCCTGGTACGCAAATCCGATCGCGACAGCGCCGCAGATCCTCAACTACCTCCACGAAGTGGTCGACGAGTACGAGATCGAAAAAGACATTCGTTTCAACCACTGGGTCGACACGGCGGAATGGTCCACCGAAGACGCCTCGTGGCGCGTTACCGCAACGACTAACGGCGAACGACACGAGTTCGTCGGGCGGTTTCTTTTCATGTGCCAGGGCTACTACGACCCGAAAGGTGGGTACCGCCCCAGCTTCCCGAACGAGGATGCTTTCGAAGGCACCATCATCCACCCACAAGAGTGGCCGGAAGATCTCGACTACACGGGCAAACGGATGGTCGTGATCGGCTCGGGCGCGACGGCCGCGACGATCGTTCCGGCCGTTGCCGAACAGGTCGCTCACGTCACGCAATTGCAGCGTTCGCCGACGTACTACGTCTCGGTCGACAATCAGACGCCGGATCCGGTCATCGAAGAACTCCAGGCGCTCGAGGTGCCGGACGACACGATCTACGACATCCAGCGCCGAAAAGCGCTGGCATTCGGCCGCGAGATCACGGATCGCTCTCTCAACGCGCCGGACGAGATGCGCGCCGAGTTGATCGGCCTCGCGAGCATGGCCATGGGCGACAGCGCGAACATAGAAAAGGACTTCACACCACGCTACGACCCGTGGAAGGAACGCCTCTGCCTGCTGCCCGACGGCGACTTCTTCGACGCGGTCCGATCGGGCAAGGCGTCGGTCGAGACCGGCGAAGTCGAACGATTCGTTGCCGGCGGAATCGAACTCAAGAACGGCAAGGTTCTCGAAGCCGACATCGTCGTCACCGCGACGGGCATCGAACTCTGCGGTCTGGGCAATATCCAGTTCGCCGTCGACGGCGCGAACATGTCGATCAACGATCGGTGGACTTATCGCGGCATGATGATGTCCGATCTGCCGAATCTGGCGTGGATTTTCGGCTACATCCGTTCGTCCTGGACGCTGCGCTCCGACATGATCGCGAAATACGTCTGTCGATTGCTCACGCACATGGACGAGCTCGGCGTCCGGCAGGTGACGCCCCGCCTACGCGAGGAGGACAAAGGCATGAACGGTAAGGCGTTCATCGATCCCGCCGACTTTGCACCTGGCTATGTCCGTCGCGGCGCACACCGGTTGCCGAAGCAGAGTGATCGTGAACCGTGGACCAACCCCCAGGACTACTACGCCGAGTGCAAGTCGATTCCGGCGCTACCGCTCGATGACGAGGTGCTGGTCTACGACAACCCCGAAACCAAAGCGGCCTGAAGTCCTCATAGCCTGCGCGTCGATCCCGGCGCACAAGCACCTCCGCGAGGTGGCTGTCAACTGGAACGCCCCGAAACGCTGGCGCTAGGATTTCTTCCCCACAAGTGAGGGAAGTCGTTTTGACGCCGAGCGTTTCCTCCCAAGGACCCCGTCGATCAAGCCAGCTCCGCGGCCTCGTGTGGTCGTGCCTCGCCGGTGTCGTCGTGTTCACGATCGCGGTCGCCAACGAGGTCCGCATCTGGATCGCCGCCGGCTGCGCGCTGGCTTTCGTTGCCGGATGTTGCCTCGTGCACTACCGCGAATTGCGTCGCAGTTTCCGCCGCCAGCAAAGCGGGGACACACGCTCACGATGACGCGCGCCGAGTGAACGAACCAGAAACGGGCGCGAGCGATTCGGACAAGCCGCGTCTGTCCAGCAAGCGCGCGCGCTATGCCTACATCGCCCTCGGCGCGATCCTGATCGCCTGGTTCTTCTTCGGTCGCGATTGGTTCATCGAACTCGGTGCGCTGGCCGCCGCCGGGTACATCGGCTGGCGACGTCCGACGAGTTTTTCGCTCTCACGCGAATCCGGGTTCGTCACGATCGCAGGTATCGCCGTCGCACTGCTCGTTTTTCTCGGCTGGAATGAAAGCTGGTATCGGCTTGCTTCCTCCCTCGCCTGGTCGGGAATCGGCCTCGCGCTGGGTAGCATTTTTCGCCGTGGCAACGTCGGCGGGTCAGGATGGCTCCGTTGGTTCAAGCGGCCCGCGGTAAAGAACGAGCAGCAGTCGTTTCGTGAGAAATTCGACGCCGATCTCGAGCAGCAGCACCGCGACAGCTAAACGTTGGTCCCGTAGTCGAAATCGACCGCCCAACGGGGTGTTCTTCGACCGCGCGACGCCATCTTCGCCATCTCGACGTCGAGCCGACGCCTTTCCCGCACGCGCTCTTCAGCGCTTCTGAACGGGCTCGGCTTGAGTGCCTCGCGTGCCGCCGTCGCCGCAAAATCGATCGTCTCCACACCAAGCGCATTCAAGACCGCAATTTCGACCAGCGAGAAGCACTCGCCCGCTGGACGTGAAAAACACATCGGTCCATCGAGGACCACGGCCACGTTGGCGATGAACCGAGGTCGTGTGGACGGGTTCCGCGAGACGCGATGCAGGATGAAGGGATGCACGAGCACAAGATCACCAGGCTCGCCCGTGAGTTCGACGAACGAGGTGGACCGTTCGATTAGACCGGGAATGAGATAGCCCGCCCCCTGAACGCCATCCGGATGAATCCCTTCGGGATGTTCGGCGAGTAACTCGGCCACAGCGCGCAACGAATCGATCGCGAGAAACGTCCCGCCGCTTCGCGGTGCGATCGAGCTGTAGATCGGCACCGTCAACAGACCTTGCTCGGGTGAATCGAGGAAATGCCGGAAATGCCAGCCGTCTTTGTGCCAACCACGTTGGTGGACGCCCGGCGGCTGCCAGGGCCGTTCGTCCGGCATGCCGAGATTGCCGATCGCCGTGTCGCCCCAGGCCAGCCGATCGCCGTTTCGAATGCGCTCGATTCCGCCGAGAACGTCCGCCTGTGCTTGCAACGCTTTCGGGGCAACGTCATTCAGGACGAACTTCCGACCGTTACCTTTTGTGCGGACGTAGCCGCCGATACCCGCGCCCTCGGCGTTCCTCTGCCAGGTCGCCGGGGTACGGCGATCGACATCGTATTCGGACTCGAGTTCGTCCCAGGCGCTCGACGCAATGGAGGTGGCGATCTCGCGACTGAAAGCGTCGTGAATCACGACGTAGCCACGCTCGACGAAGTGCCTAGCGTCCTCCGCGGTCAGGACGCTCGCTTGACCGACTGTCCTTTGGAATTCGATTTCAAGTTGCGGCGTCATCCCCGTACCCGACCGATCGACCGAAGGCCGAGGCTAGCACGCGGCGGCGTCGCGACCACGACCGTCCGGCTTTCGCGCGAAGCCCAAATCGCGGGGCCGTAAAAAGGTGACAAATCGAGTTCCAACGACCCAACGACTGAATTAGTGTGCGGGCGGTACGACACAGGAAGACCATGACCGAACAAAACGACCGGTTGTCTTGGCCGACGATTTTCGCCTACGGCGCACCGGGCGTCGGCGTCGGGTACATGTACCTCCTGATCAACCTCTACGTGTTGAAGTTCTCGACAGACGTATTGCTCATTTCGCCCGCGTTCATGGGCGCCGTCTTCGCGATCTCGCGCGTGTCGGATGCGATCACCGACCCGATGGCGGGTTATCTGAGTGATGCAACGAAACACAAAATGGGTCGCCGACGAATCTGGTTGTTGGGTTCGATCGTTCCTGTCGGGCTCTTTTTCATCATGGTGTTTTCGCCGCCAGCGAGCCTCTCGGGTGGGCTGCTCGCGGGCTGGATGGCGGTATCCGTCATCGGTTTCTACGCCGTCATGACAGCGTTCGTCGTGCCGCACATGTCCCTCGGCGCCGAACTATCGGGCGATCACCACGAACGTTCGCGCCTTTTTGGCCAACGTCACGCCTGGTTCACGTTCGGTTCGATCCTCGCGCTGGGTGCGATGCAGATCTTCATCATGGCCGAAAGTGAGGGTGAGGAAGCCGTGCGCGCGACGAGCTTCGAACTCGCCATCATCGCTTCGATCATCACGGCGCTCTTGATCGGCTTCGCCGTGTGGCGCTTGCGCGAGCGCAAAGAGTTTCAGGGACGCGGCGCCGATCGTCCTTTCAAGGCATTCAAAGACGTCTGGCAGAACACCCACGCCCGGCTTCTCATCGTCGTGACGTTCATCGAGCAGATCGGCTCCGCCGCCATCGGCATTCTCACGCTATTCATCGCGCAATACGTCGTGGGCCGCTACGACCTCGCACCGCTGATGATCCTGACGTACATGATCCCGTCGAGTTTGTCCGTTCCGCTGTGGTTACCACTCTCGCGACGGTTCGGGAAAAAGAACCTCTGGCTCTTCTCCATGCTGCTGACGGGTGTGGCATTCGGCATCGGTTTCGCGATGCCGTTCATCGAGTCCGAATCCGGCCGGCTCTGGAACATCTTCACGCTCGCGTTCTTCGCGGGCCTCGCGGCCGGGTGCGGCGGAACGATCTCGCCGTCGGTGCAAAGTGACGTGATCGACTACGACGAATGGAAGACAGGCGAGCGTAAAGAAGGCGCGTACTTCTCGGCGTGGAATTTCATTTACAAGAGCGCGAGCGGAATCATGGGCTGGCTGACCGGCATGGTCCTCGCATTCTCCGGCTTCATCCCGAACCAGGAGCAGACCTTCGAAGTGAAGATCGCGATGGTAACGCTCTACAGCGCCTTCCCGCTGGCGTGTTATCTGATCGGCGCGGCCCTTTTCACCCGTTTCTCCCTGAACGAGAAAGAGCATCACCAGATCCGCCTCGATCTCGAGGAACGCCGCAGTGCGGCGGCAGCCGCGGGCAGCTAACGCTCGCGCAGCTCGATCCGCACGTCCCGCTCGAACCGCAGCCAGCGTCCGGACGAGGTCTGGTACGGCATCTCGACAAGGCACTCTGGTCGACCCAATGGGTTCCGGTCCGTCAAGACCTCGATCGGAACCGTAACGCTCGACCCCGCATCGATCGGCATCGCAGGCACAGCCGTCGGCTCGAACCGCCAGCGTCCATCGGGCGATGAACAAGAAACGAAGGCGGTCAGCGCTTGCGTCGTCGGATTCGGTATCGCGAGATCGAACGAGAAGCGTTCGCCATCGCCCAGCGCGACGACGTCCCACGGCATGTCGCGCTGCAATCGGAAATAGCCGTAGTTGTCTTCGATTGTGACGTAGTCCACCGGTCGAACCGAATCCACTTCGATCGACGCGACGGACGCCTCGGCATCGCGCACCGTGACGAAAAGCCAGTGCTTGAATGCGCCGAGCTCGTCATGCGGTACGGGATTGGCTCCACTGTTGTTGGTCATCACGTAACGCACGCCATCACGAAGCGCATAGTGCTGGTGATGGTGATGGTGGTGCCCGTAGATCACCCAATCGACGCCGCGTCGGACGAATAGGCGATGTAGCGCTTCGCCGTTCGCCAGGCTGAAGGGCGGCTTGTGAAGAAACACGAACGTATGCTCTACGTCTTCGGCATCAAGGGCCGAATCGAGCCACGCCATCTGCTCACGATCGATCGCATTCGCGCGGCGACTCGAATCCGAATTGAGAACGATGAACTCGGCGTTCTTGTAAGTGAATCGGTAGTAGAGGTCCCCCCAGCGGGCTTCATAGAGCGCTTCGATCGCTGGATCCACTCGCCCATCGCCGTTGTAGACGTCGTGGTTGCCGGGTACGGCAAAGAACGAGATCGGGGCGAGCGGCGCGATCTGTCCGCCGAAGCGGTCCCACTCATCCTCGATCTCTTCGAGGTCGTTGACATAGCCATTGATCAGATCACCGACCTGCACCACAAAGGCGGGGCGAAGGAGGCGAATCTGATCGATCGAGCGATTGAATACCGGTGGGTCGTCGAACTGACTATCGCCCAGGACGACGAAATGGAATTCGTCGTCCGCTACATCCACCGCCGCCGTCGCCGACCACGCGCAGAAGCAAACGCCCAAGGCAAAAAGGGCGTTTCGTACGATCACGCCGTCAGGCGGCCTCGAGCATCGGTGCGACGACCGAGCCGCGGCGTTTCAAACCTTTCTTGAACTCTTCTTCGAAGTTTTCCGGCACCGATGCCTTGACGCGTGCATCGTTGGAGAGCGCGCGTGCCCAGGCCTTCACGGCGGGGAAATCGTCGAGCAGATTCGTCTTGAGGTAGGTTTCGTCGATCCACAGCAAACGGCTGAGGAAAGGCGCGTAAGCGGCGTCGACGAGGCAGATCTCCCCGCCACCGAAGAACGGCCCATCACGACCATCCTTCGTCACAGCTTCTTCGAGCTTCTCGAGGTGCTTGCGTGCGGTCGGCAGCCGAGACTCTACTTCGTCGGTAGTCTTTGCGTAGTAGACCGAAACGCCGCTCGAGAACGTCGGGACATAGTCCGTCCAGGCGCGATGGCGTGCGCGTTCCACGGGATCACTCGGGTGCAGCGCCGGCGAGACGACCTCATCGAGGAACTCGGCGATCGCGTTCGATTCGAACAGGGGTGTTTCGTCAACGCTGAGCACCGGCACCTTGCCGTGCGGTGAAATGGCGAGGAACCAGTCGGGCTTGTCGCGCAGGTCGATATAGGTGACATCGAACTCGACGTCTTTAACGCGCATCACGATGACGGCGCGTTGTACCCAGGGTCACGTAAAAGAACTAACGAGGTGGTATTTGGACACGTCCTGATCCTTTAAATCGGGCAATCGAGGGCCATCATAGCTAGAAGTGGCCCTTTCCCGGACGCCAACATCCTCAAGAACTGGAGTGTTTCGATGAGACATCGCCTGGCCGCCCTGCTCTTGCTGCCGCTTCTCGCCGCCTGCGCGCCGGAAGTGGGAAGCGAAGCGTGGTGCGAAAAACTCGACGAGAAAGAAAAAGCGCAGTGGACTCTCGAAGAAACCGGCAACTACGCCAGGCACTGCATCATCAAGGTCGAATGACCCTCGCCCCGGCGCTCGAGCGGTGTACGATCGCCCCGTTCGTCATGAATCGGGCCAACTTTATCGCCGAAGAGAAGCAAACGAATCGACTGGTTCCCTGATTGGGGAGGACGCCAAGCCAGTGAACTGAGATGACGTCTATCGATGGAACGTGGGTCATGGACAGGGCCCGCGTTACAGTGGCCGGTACAAAACGCGATCCGTGATGAACACGGCGCCAAAACCGGTCGAGGTCCGGACTCGGAGATGAAAGATGGCTCCGATGAAGCTGGAATCGAAAGTAATCGCACAAACGACGATCCGTGCGGTGAATAGACCCCTCCCTCAGTAAGCCTGGATCCGTGCTCTGCGCGGGAGAATGAACCGAACCCATTTCCAACCACCGCTTGACGTGTGGTCGGAGATGGGAACTTGTCGAGAAACACAGAAAACACCGGATTCGCCTGTGTGCATTGCCATGCACGCGTCGTGCCGGTCACCAACGGTAGCTATCGCAATCACTGCCCTTTTTGCCTGTGGTCGCTACACGTCGATCACCGGCCAGGCGATCGGGCGAGTCCCTGTCGTGCGCCGATGATGCCTATCGGCTTCAAGCATTCGAAGAAAGGTCTGCAGCTCATCCATGAGTGCACCGGTTGCGGCAAACGACAACCAAACGTCGTCGCCCGCGGCACGGCGCAAGACGACTTGGACGCCGTCCTGCGCCTGATGGAGAGCGAAAGCGCTTACGCGACGTGATAGACGCGCGCGGCGTTGTCCTGCAATACCTTCTTGATGACGACGGGATCGAGTCCGCCGAGCGCCTGCGCGGCATACTCGCGCGGCGGTAAGGCGGGCGTCTGCGGACCGGGTGACATCGAGGTCGGGTGCGGGAAGTCGGTCTCGTAGAGCATGTTGTCGGGATAGAGCTCGAGCGCACTACCCATGGATTCACGCTCGAACCAGAAACAGGCATAAACCTGACGTTTGAAGTATTCGCTCGGTAGCAGTTCGTATTCGGGGTGTTCGTTGCGCACACCGCCGTTCGTCCACTGCCAGTCGAACGCCTCGAGGAGCGACGGGATCCAACCCGCGCCGGATTCGACCGATACGAAATTGAGCTTCGGGAAACGGTGGCAGATACCGCCGAAGATGAGCTCGGCGAGGCCCTTCGAATTCTCGATGAAGGCGAGCGATGACGTCCGCGCAAAGTTCGCGCGCCGGCCGATGCCGGTGCCGCGTCGCGCCAACGTGCCGAGATCCTGACCACCGATGTGAAAGCTGATCGAGAGGTTCGCATCCTGCGACGCCGCCCAGAGCGGGTCCCAATGCGGATCGCAAAGCGCCGGCTGGCCGAAATCGTGCGGCTGACTCGGGAACAGCACGGCCTTGTGGCCGATCTTGGCCGCCCGATCGACTTCCGCGATCGATGCCTCGATGTCCCAGAACGGCAGCGCCATCACCGGCACAAAGCGGTTGGCATGCGGTTTAGCCCAGTCGACCAGGAAGTCGTTGTACGCCGCCACACAATCGAGCATCAGGCGCGGTTCGTTGAGTTTCAGGAACGACTGCGATCCGAATCCGCCGACGTTCGGATAGAGCACTTGTGCGTAGACGCCGTTCTCATCCATGTGCGCGACGCGGGCGTCGACGTCATAGCAGGCGGCCGGAAAATCGTCATACGTCGCGGGGTGATCCGGTACCGTCCCGTCGAAACCCGCCATCGAGACGATGCCGGGTTTGAGCACCACTTTCTCGCCGATGACCCAACAGTCGTCATCGCCGCGGCGCTCGACGTGAGGAATCAGGTCACCCCACTTGGATGCAATCCGCGATGTCCAGAGATCCGGCGGTTCCGTGAGATGCGTATCCACATCGATCACCCGGATGCCTTCGAAGAAATCGGTCATAGCGCTTTTCCTTCCCGACGATCGAACCATTATGCGCCTCTTCGCGCGGCTCGATCGGTATGCAGTCTGCTCGCGAGCTCGATGACCGAACGTACGCGCTCACCCCATGCGGCCTCGAGATCATGGGTCCATGAGTCGCCGAGGGTCTCGCGAACGACCTCGACGAGACAGGCAAAAAACGACGCGTACATCGGCGCAGTCGCGAAATACGCATCCCGATGGTTTTCAATCTCCCACGCGAGATAGTCACCTTCGGTCGCATCGTCACCCGAGATGAGAAACTCGACCACGACCTGGAACATCCGCCCGCGCATGTGCTCATCCGTGTGCAGCATGAGCTCCGCGGCATCGCGATCGGTGCCTAGAAACCGCTCGTAAACGAGCGGCGAGATATCACCGGCGCGTTCGGCCACGGTCTCGAGTGACGCGAGGATCGGATCGGCATCTTCCGTCATGGCCTCAAGTCTCCACCAAGTCTCTTTGGGCGTGATGATCGGCGGTGCCCGATTGAGTTCGTCGCGGGCCGTTCCCGCCGCTTCTTTGTAGCGCGCCATGAAGGCTTCGACGGATGGTTTGTCGATCGCTTGATCGATCGGCAAGCCTCGACCTACTTTCTCCTCGATCTCGATGAGGACGCCGAGTGGCCCCTCGCCACGATTGCGCAGCACGAGTGCGTTGATCGGTTCGACGATTTTCTGCTGATAGGCCTCGAGAGCCGTGCTGCTAACGCCGTGTTCCTCGAGGCATGCGCCGAGGATTCGCGTGTCGACGATCGCCTGGCTCGCGCCACCCGAACCGTGCGGGAACATCGCATGCGCGGCGTCACCAATGAGGCCTACCCGGCCTTCGACCCACGTCTCGATAGGATCACGGTCGACCATCGGGTACTCCCAGATACCTTCCGCCTTCGCGACGATTTCCGGTACGTCCATCCAGCCGAACCGCCACTCCTCGAATTTGGCCATGAACGCATCGGCCGTTGCCGGCTGATTCCAGTCGCTCCGATCGATGCTGTCGACGTCGTCGGGTCGAAGCTCCGCGATCCAATTGAGGAGCGTTTCGCCGTTCTCATCGAGGGGCTCGATCGGATAGGTGATGAAGCGCTGAGCCATACCGCCGACCATAGTGAACGCGATCCGCCCGCGCGGCGGTCGCGCACGCGACACGCCGCGCCACATGATGGCGCCGTTCCAGTTCACGTCCCCCTGATCGGGATGCATCTGCCGCCGCACACCCGAATGGATCCCGTCGGCACCGATCAGAAGTGACCCGTCGATGGAAAACGTCTCGCCCGACGCCTGCTCGAAGGTCGCTGTCACGTGCGTTTCATGGTTCTCGAAGCGAAGGAACTTGGCGTCCGAGATCACAGCGTCGTCACCGAGTCGCTCGCGCACAAGCTCTAGCAGCCGGATGTGGAAATGCCCGCGATGAACCGAAAACTGCGGCCACTTGTACCCTGCCGACGTGCCGCGCGTTTCCGACCAGATCGGGTGGGCATCGTAGAAGCAGAGGGTCCATTCTTCGGCCTCAATGCCGATCTCCCGGAGATCGTCCTCGAGCCCCAGTTGAATGAGTTCCTTGACGGCGTTTGGCTGCAGGTTGATACCGACACCGAGCGGGCGAAGATCGGGCACGGCCTCGAACACCCGCACATCGAGACCGAGCTCATGACAGGTCAGCGCAAAGGTGAGGCCCGCGATACCGCCCCCAGCGACGATGATGGTGTCCTTGACCAGATTCATTTCAGGCGACGCCGCCCCAGACGGCTTCGGCAACCTCAACGACCCGCTCGAGCTTACGTTTCTGCGCATCAGCAGTGATGGCGTTACCTTCCTCGGTCGATGCAAAGCCGCATTGCGGCGCGATACCGAGCTGGTCCAGGTCGACGTAGGTTTGGGCTTCCTCCAACAGGCGCAGCAGGTCGTCGAGCGGTTCGAGTTCGCCGACCTTCGTCGTGACGAAACCAGGCATGACGCGTTGTGACCCTTTCGGAAGTAGGCGCAGCGGCTCGAGCCCCCCAGCACGATCCGTGTCGTACTCCATGAAGAAGATGTCGACGCCCGTTTGATTGAACACCGCGTCAGCCGCCGGGTCGTAGCCACCTTCGGCAACCCAGGTCGATTGAAAATTGCCGCGGCAAAGGTGCATCGCGATCGTCATGTCGTCGGGGCGATCCGCGATCGCGCTGTGCATCATCGCGGCGTACTGCTCGATCAACCAGTCGGGATCAAGACCCTCGCTTCGCTTCGCTTCGCGCTGTTTCTCATCGCAAAGGTAGGCAAAGAAGATGTCATCCATCTGCAAATACCGGCAACCGGCTTCATAAAAGCGATGCACCGCTTTGTTGTAAGTCTTGGCGATATCGTCGAATAGCACCTCGAGATCCTGATACGCCGAATGGACTATGTCGTCGGGTGCAGTGCGAAAATGCACCGAACTCGGACCGGGAATCGAGATCTTCGGCGTGACGTTCGTCGTTGCATCGAGGAAGGCGAAGTGTTCGAGCATCGGATGATCGTCCGGAAAATCGAGCGCGCCAACAATCACGGGGAAGATCGGTCGCATCTTGACGCCCGAGAACTGAACGCCGCTGCCTTCCTCGCGCTCCTCCAGCACGAGCCCTTCCAGCGCACACAGGAAATCGAAATGCCAGAACGAGCGACGGAACTCGCCGTCCGTCACGGCTTGGAGGCCAATCGACTCCTGCGCCTTCACGACATCGCGGATCGCGTCGTCTTCGATACGCCCGAGTTCCGCACTCGCCGCGTAACCTCGTGTACCGAGGGTTACGCTCGACGGGCGTCGGCGCGCCTCTTTGACGGTGTCCGGCCGCAACAAACTGCCGACATGATCCGCCCTGAACATGGGTCCCGCCATTTCTTCAATCCTCCGCGACCTGAGCCGGCCGATCTTTCAGGAAAGCCAACGCGATGAGCGCCACGATCGAGCCGATCGCCATCGCAAACGATACCGTCGACAGCTCGAACCCACTGTCGAAGAGATAGCCCGCAACCACGGGCCCAACCACCGCACCGGCACGCCCGGTACCGATCACGAAGCCCGTACCGCCAGCGCGAAGATGCGTAGGGTAAGACTCCGCGAAGAGCGCATAGAGCCCGACGATCGCCGAGTTCGTGAAAAAGCCCGCTATCGCCGACACGAGCGCAAGCCCCGCGAGATCCGCCTGGCCTAAGCCGAAAACGTTGACCATGACGAACGAGCCGAAGAGCGCCACCAGCACGAGATGTTTGACCCGGTACCGGTGCGACAGCACGCCCAGGATGACGGAGCCAATCGCGCCGCCGACGTTCGCCCAGACCAGCACGCCACCCGCCGACGACGCGCTGAACTCCATATCGACGACCAGCTTAGGGATCCACTTCAAGATGAAGTAGAAGGTCATGATGTGGGCGAGATAGGTAAGCGTGAGAATCACCGTTACGCGCACCAGCGCGGGTGAAAAGAGATCGCGCCAGCCACGCGACGGCGTGACCCGATCGACGACAGGCAAGGCATCGAGCACGTCGTGCCCCATCCTCTTGAGTGTGGCGTTGATCTTCGTGAGTGCATCCGCGCCGCGCCTTTCCGCGAGGTGCGCGATCGATTCCGGCATGAGGAACCAGACGAGCGGAATGAGCGTGCTCGTCATCACGCCGCCGAGAACGAAGACGGAGCGCCAGTCGAAATGCACGAGCAGTGCCGATGCGATCGAACCGCCGACGATGACGCCGATCGGATAGCCCGTGGCCATGAGCGCTATGTTGAAACTGCGCCGCTTGGCATTCGAATACTCGGCCACCATCGCGTTGATCGTCGCGAGCATGCCGCCGATCCCGAGCCCCGTGACGAACCGAACAACCAGCAGCCATCCGATGGTCGTGACGCTTGCCGCCGCGAACATGCCGAGCGCCATCGTGACGAGGCAGCCGAGAATGATTGGTCGGCGCCCCAGTCCGTCCGCAAACGAACCGAGTAGAACGGAACCGACCGCCATGCCGACGAGCTCCATCGTCAGCACGACGCCGAGTTCAGTCATGGTGATGCCCCAGTCGGCGGCGATGCCGGGCCCGGCGAAACTGATCGCCAGCACATCGAAACCATCGAGCGCGTTCAGCGCGATACAGAGGCACACGGCGACAACCTGCAGCGGCCGCATCGGAAGGTCATCGAGGATCCGCTGCGAGTCCATCAGCGGCGATCCGACTTCGTGACCGCCTGATAGCTCCCCGACACGAACGGCTCGAGTGGAGTCGCCGACAGACCAAGCGCGCGCGGTGAACCCACCGGCAACTCGGCAGCCACCCCAAAGGCCGGCATCACCCCGCCAAGCAGCAAAACGCTTCGACACGACATGGTGAACGCCTTTTAGAAGAACTCGAACATCAGGAAGACAGTGCATCCCGAAAGGATCACGGTCCAGAACCGATCCGAAGCGAGGATTCGACGCACGAGTCCGATCTCTCCTTCGGACCGTCCGGCACGGATCCACGGCACGGCGCCAATGATCACCAGAAGCGACGCCAAGACGGCCGCAACACGCGTCGACACGAGGCTGCCGTCGACCAGCAACCCCAGCGCGAGAAGTGCGATCGCACCCACCAGGACAAACATCGCCACCCGCCGGAGCGCACCATCGCGCAAGCCCCGAATGTTCGCGATCGTGTGGGCCTGCTGCTCGTTCGACGCGACCCCACGCGAACTCACTATGAGAATGACCAGGCTCGCGAACGCGGTCGTCAACAGGACACGATGCAGGAAGTTCAGTTCGCTCCCGAAAGTCGACTCGAGCATGGGCGAGGAGTTCGCCAAAGCCGCGTAAAGCGGTTCGATGAGAAACGAAAAGACCGGCGCCACCACGATCGCGCACATCGAGGCCGTCGCCGTCGCGCGTTTCGTGAGCATCCCAAAGGCAAAGACGACAAAGAGCCCGGGCGTGAAATGGCCACTCATGCTGGATACGCGGAGGAAGAAGTTGCCCTTCGATTCGGCGTCATAGGTCACGAGCGCCAACGCCATCGCGACGACGATGAGCAGCGCGATCATCCATCGACCGAGAACGAGGAGCTCGCGATCCGAGGCGTCCGGTTTGATCCACTTGCGGTAAATGTCGAACGTCACCAGGGTCGAGGCCGAATTCACCATCGAATCGATCGACGAGAGAATCGCCCCGAGCAAACCGGCCGAGATGAGCCCGACCAAACCGAAACCGATCGGCACGACCATTCGGATGAGCTCGGGCATCGCCGCATCCGGATCGATCACCTCGTCGGGAATACGTTGTTGGAAGAGCAACGACGCCGCCACGCCGCCGCCGATTGCAAAGAACGGCACGAGGAGTTTCAGGAATCCAGCCGCAACAATCCCGGTCCGCGCTTCGCTCAAGCTCCGCGCGGCGAGTGCGCGCTGCACAACGTATTGATTGGTCGTCCAGTAGAAGAGGTGCAGGACCATGAGCCCGGTCAGCGCGCCGCTCCACGGTAGATCCGGATGATCCGAAGGGAGGTAGAGATGCATCTTCTGCGCACTCGCCTCGCGCGCCGCATCCTGCGCCATCATGCCCGCCCAGCCACCGATCTCGGGTTGTGAGAAGGTGAGCAGGGCGACCGCAATCCCGGCCGCGAGCAGCAGGACCGACTGCACGACGTCGGTGAAAACGACCGCTTTCAAACCGCCGAGAATCGTGTACACGCCCGTAATGAGCGCGATCAAGCCGATGCCCATCTCATAGCTCACCGCCAAGGCCGATCCTTCCAGCAGGAGCAGGAGCGAACGCGAGCCGATGTAGAACGCGGCCGTGAGCTGCACCATCACGAGAACGATCATGAGGAGGGCATAGAGGCTTTGGCTGCGTGCATCGAAACGCTTACCGAGGTACTCCGACAGCGTGTAGAGCCCCAGGCGTCGATACACCTCGAGAAAGGCATAGGCCAACACGATCAGTGCGACGACGGCACCCAGTTCGAAATGGCTCTGGGCGAAGCCGATCGAGAAGCCGATCCCGAGCATCCCGACCAGATGATTCGCGCTGATGTTCGTGCCGAACACCGACGCCGCAACCCCCCACCAGCGCACACTCCGGCCGGCGAGGAAGTAGTCTTCGGCGGTGCCTTCGCGTCGGCTCGCCCAAAGCCCAGCGCCCATGACGACGAAGAGCGCGCCCAGGAAAACGACGATATCGAGAGTGGCAAAAACGATCAGTGTCTCCAGGCTGGACCGCGACCGAAGCTAACATCTACGCCGTCGGGTGCGATCGCGCTCGTCACTTTTTCAGGTCACCGAAAGCCGCACGCAACGGGTGGTCCACGACAATGACCCGCCCTTCGGTTTTCACCACAATTCGATGGGGCGTGTTCGGGGGCACGATGGCGACGCAACCGGCTCCAGCACGTTCGGTCCGCCCGGCGATCGTGACTTCGAGCTCGCCTTCGATGACGTGCCAGACCTCTTCGTTCGGGTGCGAATGCTCGTGGATGGCCGCGCCGGCAACGGTGTCGTAGTAGCCGAAGGTCATCGACTCCGTGTTGAAGAAGCGGCCTCGCCAACCGGCGAGCGGTTCCTTCACGTCGATGTTCCGGGTGTCGAGAAGTGGCATGGGAACTCCGTAAGGGGTCGCTACAGCGCCGTGATACTCACGATGTTACCGTCCGGGTCGAGGTAGCGTGCCGTCCTCCCCCATGGCTCGTCACGCGGCGCTTGAACCACCTCGACACCTGCGCGTTCGACCCGCTCGTGGACGCCGTCGAAATCGGCAACTTGAAAACCGACTTGCGCCGCCTGCGTCGGCGGGCGTTCGGGAAGACGCGCCGGGTAGATCGCGAAATGCAGAAACGCACCGTCCGTGAACGAATGAGCCGCATGCGCCCCGCCGTACCAGGGATCATCGAGTTCCTCGTCGTGCGTCGTGTGTTGAACAGGCACGCCCAGCAATGTTTGGTAGAACGAGGTGGAGCGCTCGAGATCCGCGACGGAGAGCGCGACGAACGTGAGCCGTTTATCCATCGAGGTCCTCCTTTGGGCTCGCTTCGACCCGGCGGCTGAGAATGCCGCCAAAAAAAGTGATCAGGGGCTCGAAATCTTCGAGCGAGAGAATCTCCGCAACATATTGATCCGGCCGGACCACGACCATACATCCCGCTGCCCGGTCGACGCCCCGACGATCGAAAACATCGTCGCCGCTCAAGAGATCGGCGCAAAAAGCCTTTTCGTAGTCCGTGATCGCGAAACGGCCCTTTGGGGGCTTGAGAAGATCCGGCAAAGCATCGAAGCCGATTGCCTCGTGCGATTGCTGCAGCACCCCATAGGTTGAAATCACGGCATCCGGATCTTCGCCCGGCGGCGTAGGACGGCGAATCGGCGAATCAGGACTGTCGTTCAGCCAAGAGCACATTCGGTCAAATAGCTGACGATCGCGATCGGCGAAAAGAAAAAGGTGCCAGCGCGCATCTGCTCGAACGACGTGACCGAGATGCACCCGTTTCGCATCGGCAATACGTCGAACGGCTGCCGAATGGAAACGCTTGCCGACCTCGAATCCAGGCGCGAGATCCTGGCGATAGCCGTGGCCGGTGATGCTCGACAGTTCATATCGAACGCGGAGCCCAGCCGTGAACTCGAGCCCTTCGACGAAGTGTTTCTGCACGAGGGGTATCTCGTCGGATGCCCCTTCTTCAGGCGGCGCGCTCATGATGCGCGACCAGGCGTGATCAAAATCGATCAACGCTTTCGCAACCGCCTGGCGTTCGGCGGAGTACGTGTGCAGCAACGTATGCTCCGATCGACCGCGCAAGACCGAGATCAGCTTCCAGCCGAGGTTGAACGCATCGCCCATCGAAACATTCATGCCCTGCCCTGCCTTTGCACTGTGGGTATGACAGGCATCTCCGGCGATGAAGACGTGCGGCAGGTCCTGATCGACGTCGTCAACGTCGTCGAATTTGTCGGTCAGGCTGTGGCCGACTTCGTAGACCGACCACCAGGCGACTTCCTTCACGTCGAACTCAAAGGGGTGGAAGATGCGTTTCGTCGCCGCTATCACGTCCGCGAGACTCGTATCCCGACTGTCCCCGCGGGCTTTGAGGCTGTCGAGTTCAACGTAGACGCGCACGAGATAACCGCCTTCACGCGGGATGATGAGCACGTTGCCTTCGTGTGCCGATTTGATGATCGATTTGAAACGGATGTCGGGGAAATCCGTCACCGCGAGGACGTCCATCACACCCCAGGCCTGGTCGGCGTAATCGCCGACGAGTTCCCGCCCGATCGCTTCACGTACCCGGCTACGCGCACCGTCACACCCGACGAGATACCGCGCTCGGATGTTCCTGATCGTGTCCTGCGCCAGATCACGAATCGTCGCCACAACCGGGAAGTCGGCCGAGCGATCGATATCGAGACCGATGAATTCGTGCTGATAGTCGACGTCGAGCCGGGTCGGCGCGTTTTGCATCGCCTCGAGAAAATAGTCGTGCACACGCGCCTGGTTGAGAATGATGTGCGGCATCTCGGAGAGGCCATGCGGCACGTCCGTCACCCGACCGACGCGCTTGATCCGTGTCGGGTCCGCACCATCCGGCATCCAGAACGCCACTTCGTTGACCTGGTAGCCCTCGGCCGCGACCCGATCGCCGAACCCGAATGCGTTGAACATTTCCATCGACCGGCAGGACACGCCATCGGCCTGGCCCAGCGTCATCGGGCCATCGCGTCGGTCGATCACGGCGGTTCGAATATCCGGAAACTGCGCAAGCTGGGCGGCGAGCGTCAGTCCGGCCGGGCCGCTGCCGACGATCAGAACGTCGACCTCGTCCGGTAACGATTCGCCACCACGAAGCGCGGGGCGCCGTACGCGGGGATCGCCCGCGTGGAAACCGTCGAGATGAAACTGCATCGAAGCGCCCAGTTCAGTCAGTTTCGGGCCAGTAGAGGCGCATCGGATTGTCGACGAGAAGCCGCCGCTGCAGCTCATCCGTCGTCGCGATCTCGGGAATCACGTCCACCAACGCGCCGTCATCCGGCATGTGCGATTTCATGTTCGGGTGCGGCCAATCGGTTCCCCACAGCACGCGATCGGGAAAACGCTCGACGATGTGGCGGGCGAACGGCACGACGTCGCTGTAATGCGGTGGCCCTTCGATCGAGAGCCGTTCCGGGCAACTGACTTTCGAATAGAAGTTCTCGTGCGTCGCGAGCAGCTCGACGAACCTCTGGAACTCAGCCCCCTCGACCGGCTTCGACACGTCGGGCCGGCCCATATGATCGACGACGACTCGTGTCGGCAGATGCGTGACCAGATCCCAGATCTCGTCGAGTTCCTGCGCCTCGAAATAGATCACGATGTGCCAACCGTAGTCGGTGATCCGTTCCGCGATGGCAACGAGATCTTCATGCGGCAGTTTGTCGACCAGGCGTTTGACGAAATTGAATCGCACGCCACGGACGCCCGCCTCGTGGAGTTCATCGAGTTCATCGTTGCCGACGTCACGCCGAACGGTGGCAACGCCGCGGGCGCGCCCCTCGCTCGAGTGAAGCGCATCGACCAACGCCCGGTTGTCGGCCCCGTGGCAAGTCGCCTGAACAACGACGTTGCGATCGAACCCGAGATGGTCGCGCAGAGCGAACAACGCATCCTTACCGGCATCGCAGGGTGTGTATTTACGCGCGGCCGCAAACGGAAACGTATCGGCCGGGCCAAAGACGTGGCAATGGGCATCGACGGCGCCGGGCGGCGCCTGGTACTTCGGAATCGACGGGTCTGGATGAAACGGCAGCCAATCGGGATCCATGCTCTCCCCTCGTTCTCGTGTCGCGGCTGATCGCCGAATGCGAAGCGGCGTTATAGCATCGCGGCGTCCGTTTAAGGGTTCTCGCAATGATCATCGACTGTCATGGCCACTACACGACAGCGCCGTCCGAACTCGGCGACTACCGGGACGCGCAGCGCTCGGAGCTCGAACAGGACCCGCTCGCCGTGGGCAGTAAGGGCTTCTTGAACATCTCCGATCAGCAGATCGTCGACAGCCTCGAGGGCAACCAGCTCAAGATGCAGGCCGACCGAGGCACCGATCTCACGATCTTTTCGCCACGAGCCTCGTGGATGGGCCACCACATCGGCAACGGCCATACGTCGAAACACTGGACGGAGCACTGCAACGAGCTGATCCACCGGATCACGAAGCTCTATCCCGACAACTTCGTGGGCGTCGCTCAACTCCCGCAATCGCCCGGCGAATCGATGGCGGCATGCGTCGCGGAGCTCGAACGCTGCGTCAACGAATACGGATTCATCGGCTGCAATCTGAACCCCGATCCGACCGGTGGATTCTGGACCGGACCACCGTTGGGTGACCGCTACTGGTATCCGTTTTACGAGTCGATGTGTGACCTCAACGTCCCGGCGATGATCCATGTGAGCGCGGCCTGCAACCCGCAGTTTCACACCACCGGTTCGCACTACCTGGGGGCCGACACGACGGCGTTCATGCAGATGCTGACCTCGGACCTGCTGACCGACTTCCTGTCGATTCGATTCATCATCCCGCACGGCGGCGGCGCCGTGCCGTACCACTGGGGTCGGTTCCGTGGACTCGTCCAGGCGATGGACGGAAAACCGGATCTCGAGGAACTCGTGCTCGGCAACGTGTTCTTCGACACCTGCGTTTACCACCAACCCGGGATCGATCTGCTGCTCGATGTGATTCCGCCGGAGAACGTACTTTTTGCGTCGGAACTCCTGGGTGCCGTGCGCGGCGTCGATCCGAATACGGGGCATCACTTCGACGACACGAAGCGTTACATCGATGCTTCGCCCAACGCGTCCGGGGACGACAAGGCAATGATCTTCGCCGCCAACGCGAAACGCGTCTTTCCGCGTCTCGGCGGTTAAGCGCCGATGCCCGCCATCGCTTGTACGGTCATTCGCGGCGGAACGAGTCGCGGCGCCTATTTCCATCGCGCTCACCTGCCGGACTCGCCAGACGAGCGCAATGCCACCTTGCTTCGTGCGATGGGCGGACCCGACCCGCTACAGATCGACGGCATCGGCGGCGGCCATCCACTCTCGAGCAAGGTCGCGGTCGTCGACTCCGGCAGCACCGAAGGCATCGATGTCGACTATCTCTTTCTGCAGATCGACCCCGCGCAGCAGACCGTGAGCGATATGCAGAACTGCGGCAACATCCTCGCGGGGGTTGGTCTCTTTGCGATCAACGAAGGGCTCGTCACACCCGGAGATAATGTGACGACCGTGCGTATTCGGATGCAGAACACCGGCGCGGTCTGTCACCTCGATATCCAGACTCCCGGTGGGGTCGTCGCGATCGATGGTGAGACGTCGATCGACGGTGTGCCCGGCACCGCGGCGCCAATCATCTGCAACTATCTCGAGATCGCGGGATCCTCCTGCGGCGCATTGCTGCCGACCGGCAACGTCGTCGACGAGTTCGACGGCGTTCGCGTCACCTGCGTCGACAACGGCATGCCCGTGGTTGCGATGCGGGCCGACGCGATGGGCATCAGCGGCACCGAAGCGCCGGAGGTTCTCGACCGCAACGACGGGTTGAAGAAGGCACTCGAGTCCATTCGCCTCAAGGTCGGTCCCGCCATGGGGCTCGGCGACGTCGCCAGCAAAAGCGTGCCGAAGATGTGTCTCGTCAGTCCGCCCACCGCCGGCGGCGCCTTCATGACGCGGACCTTCATCCCGCATACCTGCCACAAGACGATCGGCGTTCTCGGCGCGGTATCGGCCGCGACCGCCTGCGCTTTGCCAGCCTCAGCCGTCGCTGCGCTCGCCAACATTCCGAGCGGCTCGATCAAGACGCTCGACGTCGAACATCCCGCTGGCGCTTTTCGTCTCGTGCTCGAATACGACGATGGCGGCAGCGTCACCAAGGCCGGGGTCATTCGAACGGCACGAACCATCTTTAAAGGCGAGATCTATGTGTGAAAGGAGAGCGCTGTGACGAGCGTCGCAATCAAGACGATAAACCGAGCCGAACCCGAAACCATCGCGGGGCTCGCGGAACACGGTGTCTCGACCGTTCACGAAGCGCAGGGCCGTTTCGGTCTGTTGCATCCCTACATGCGCCCGATCTACCCCGGCGCGCGAATTGCCGGATCCGCGGTCACGGTACTCGCGCATCCTGGGGACAACTGGATGCTGCATGTCGCGATCGAGCTCTGCCAACCCGGCGACATCCTCCTCGTCGGCCTCTCCTCCGATAACAGCGACGGGATGTTCGGCGATCTCCTCGCGACGTCCGCACAGACACGCGGCGTTCTGGGCCTAGTGATCGACGCGGGTGTGCGCGACGTACGCGATCTGACGGAAATGGGTTTTCCCGTCTGGTCGAAAGCCATCTCCGCCAAAGGGACGGTGAAAGCGACGCCGGGTTCGGTCAACGTCCCGGTCGTCTGCGCCGGCTGTCTCGTCAATCCGGGCGATGTCGTCGTCGCCGACGACGACGGCGTTTGCATCGTGCCCCGTGAAACCGCTGACGACGCGCTCAAAAAGTCGACAGCAAGGACAGACAAGGAAGCCGATACCCGCACCCGGCTCGCCAACGGCGAGATGGGCCTCGACGTTTACGGTATGCGTGAAAAACTAAGAGCCGCGGGGCTCAGGTACGAAGAATGAAGGTCGTCATGGTCGGCGAAGGCGCTTTCGCCAACAAACATCTCGATGCGCTCGAACGGATCGAAGGTATCGAGGTCGATTCGATCTGCGGCGGCGTACAGGAAGCTGTCGAGCAAGTCGCCGCGACTCGAGGTATCTCGCATTGCACGCTCGATCTCGCCGAAGCGCTCGCTCGACCGGACGTCGAAGCGGCGATCCTTGCAAGCCCGACACCGATCCACGCGGCACAGGCGCGTCAGGTCATGCAAGAAGGCAAACACGTGCTCGTCGAGATCCCGATGGCAGACAACCTCGCCGATGCCGAAGATCTCGTACGCCTTGCGAGCGACACGGGCGTGATCGCAATGGTTGATCACGTCCGCCGTTTCAATCCGTCGCATCAGTGGATCCACCAGAAAGTCGTCGCCGGCGAACTCAACGTGCAGCAGATGGACGTGCAGACCTTCTTCTTCCGCCGGACGAACACCAACGCCAAAGGCGAGCCACGCAGCTGGACCGACCATCTGCTCTGGCACCACGCCTGTCACACCGTCGATCTATTCCAATATCAAACCGGCGGACCCGCGGCCGACGTGGTCGCCCTCCAGGGCCCCACCCATCCCGATCTCGGCATCGCAATGGACATGACCATCGGCCTCAAGAGTGACTCGGGGGCTCTCTGCACGCTCTCGCTGTCGTTCAACAACGACGGTCCGTTCGGGACGTTCTTTCGCTACATCTGCGACAACGGCACGTTCGTCGCCAACTACGACGACCTCTTCACCGGCGACGGGGAACAGATCGACGTGAGTGGTATCGATGTCAGTACCGACGGCATCGAACTCGCCGATCGCGAGTTCTTTGCCGCGATCCGCGAAGAACGCGAACCGAATTCGAGCCTCGCCCAGGGCCTCGAGGCGATGCGAACGCTCGACCGCCTCGAACGATGCCTCGGAGCCGACTAGCAGCCGTTCGGCGAATCAATCCTTGAGCGGGTTCACCTTCATGTCGCGCGGCGGGTAGAACGCGGGACGACGGGTCGTCAGCTGCACCCATGCATCGATGTTCGGCCAGGGCGAGAAGTCGAACTTGATCGCCCGACCGTACTGGCCGACGACCGACGCCATCATGATGTCTGCGACCGTGAATCGTCCCGCACCTTCGCCGATCAGATACTCGCGTCCTTCGAGTTCCGTGTTGAGTGCGCCAAGCAGCGGCTCGAGGTTCTCTATGAACCGCTTCTTGCCCTCTTCGCCGCCCTGGCCAAACACCATCGGCAGGAAGTTCGGTTCGAAGTTCGCGATCGAGTTCAGCCCGTACATGTTGATGCGCGCGCGTTCGCCCGCGTCCTGCGCTGCCATCGGACCGCCGAGCAGGTCAGCGATGTACTGACAAATGGCCTGCGATTCGTACAACACCACATCGCCATGCTTCATGACGGGAATCAGACGATAGGGATTGAGTGCGAGAAACTCTTCGGAATCCCGAACCTCGTTGAAACCGGTGACGGGACCGCCGGTGTCGACCTCGATGAAGTCTTCGTTGATCGTCTTACCGTACTCACGCAAGAGCCAGTACGGGCGCGACGCCCGGCTCGCCTGGTGACCGTAGATCACGATCTTCTCGTCTGACATTTGTGCTCCCCTCCTTCAGTTCGAATATGCCCCGCGACGCGGTTCAGCCTGCACACTGGAAACGCGACAATAGAGCTTTCCGAACGCCAAGGCTCGCCATGAAAATCCTCCGCACACCCGATGCCCGCTTCGAAAACCTCGCCGACTATCCCTTCGAGCCGAACTACACGGTGATCAAAACCCACGATGGCGATGACTTACGCATCCACCATCTCGACGAAGGAGAAACGGACCGCCCAATCGTTCTCTGCATGCACGGACAGCCCGTGTGGAGCTACCTCTACCGGAAGATGATTCCGCACCTGACTGCGGCCGGTATGCGCGTCATCGCGCCGGATCTCGTCGGCTACGGAAAATCCGACAAACCGGCAGCACTCGAGGATTACAGCTACGAGCGACAGGTCGAGTGGCTGGGCGCGTGGCTCGATGCGAACGATTTCACCAACATCACGTTTTTCGGCCAGGACTGGGGCGGGCTCGTCGGCCTTCGGCTCGTCGTCAATCACCCCGACCGTTTCGACCGCGTCGTGATTTCCAACACCGGCCTACCCTACAACCCCGATGTACCGGCCGAGGTAGTCGCCGAGATCGAGGATTTCCGCGCCAACAAACCGACGCCGACCATCATCGAGATGCAGCAAGCGCTCGGTCAGATGACGGATCGAACCCACGCAGCAACCAAGTTCGCTTACTGGCAGAAGTTCTGCTGGGAAAACGAAGACCTGCCTGTCGGCTTCATGATGTCGATGACCATGGAAAACCGCTCCAACGCCGCGCGGGCATTCAAGTTTCTGCTGCACAAGCTCGGCATGCGTTCACCTTTCCCGACATCGCTCGCGCGTGCTTACGAAGCGCCCTTTCCTGATTCGAGCTACAAAATGGGTCCGCGCGCGATGCCGAGCCACGTGCCGACACTGCCGACATCGGCTTCGCTCGACGCGCAAGGCAAGGCCTGGGAGTTCTTCGAATCCTTCGAGAAACCGTTCCTCTGCGCTTTTGCCGACGACGATCCCGTCACCTCCGGCGGGCAGACGGAGTTCCTTGCGAGAGTGCCGGGCACGAAGGATCTGCCCCACACCACGATCAAGGGCGGAGGCCATTTCGTCCAGGAGAACGCCCCCGAGCAGGTCTCGAAAGTGATCGTCGACCTGATTCGGTCCACCTGACCAAAAGACCTACGCGGGCAACCACGCGACGGGCGCATCGAGGAGTTCCGGCGCTGTCTCTTGCCAGTAACGCCAGGCCGCGAGGTGCATCTCTTCGGATAATCGGCGGGCGGTCGTCGCATCGCGTGCCTCGATCGCCTCGAGAATCCGGTCGGCCTGGCGCGCGCTCGCGCGTCGGTGCTTCAGGTCGTATTCGAAGCCCGTCTGCTCCGAGAGCAGGTGCAGTGCGTTGACGAGGAATCCGAGCACGAGGTTCTTCGACGCACCCGCGATCAGCTCGAAAAAACACCGCGCCTCGGCGGTGGCCGCATCGGGATCATCGACTGCCGAATAGAGCCGCGCGACGGAGTCCCGAAGCGCGGCGATCTCTTCGTCCGTCGCATGGTCAGCCGCTTCACCGACGAGCACCGGATAGATCGAACGGCGCGCCTCGAGTACCGAGCGGAAGGTCGCGTTCGTGAACTGAAGCTGCAACGACAGCGCGCTCGCGAGGTGGTCGATGCCGGGTGTGTTGACCACTGGACCGCCACCCGGACCCGCGGTCATTTTCAGCGCGCCTTGCAGTTCGAGGAATCTGAGCGCTTCTCGCACCGTGGCACGGGATGCCGCCTGCTTGTCGACCATGACGTGCTCGGAGTCGAGCTTCGAACCCGGCGGCAATTGACGCTCACGGATATCGGTCACGATGTTTCGAGCGACGCGGGTCGACGCTCTTTCACTCCGAGCACTCATTCGTCAGGCCGTTTACAAGACTTCAACGCCTAAATAGTATCCTACTTAATCCCACTCGGAGTAAGTGATGCCATCAGTCGAAACCACGATGTCGAAGCGCAGGGAAACCCCAGGCGCGTCCGACTGGAAGCACAGCGCCCACCCGGGGGCGCCGAACAAATACTTCATCGTTTCCGCGGACTGTCACGCCAACGAACCGAAAGATTGGGTGAAGTCGCGCATCGCGCCGGAATACAAAAAACGCCTACCCCGCCTCGAGATCGTCGACGGCCAGGCCTTCATCATCACCGAGGGCAACCGGCCGTGGAAGATCAAAACCGATACGACCGACTGGGGCCCCGAGGACATCGAGCGCAACAAGACCGGACGCAACGTCGCTGAACGGTTGCGCGATCAGGATCGTGATGGCATCGACGCCGAAATCGTCTTTGGCAACAAAGGCATTCATGCGTTCGGTACGAACGACCCCGGCTTTTCGATGGCGATGTGCCAGGCCTGGAACGATTGGGCACACGAAGAGCTCGGTGCGCATCAGGACCGTATCCTGCCGATGGCGCAGATCCCGACGCTCGATGTCGACGCCGCCGTGAAGGAGATCGAACGAGTGGCGAAGCTCGGTTTCAAGGGCATCACGATTCCGGTGAAGCCCGAGTACGGCCCGACCGGGATGGATCAGCGCAACTACAACCAGAGCGAGTTCGAACCGCTCTGGTCCGCGATCGAGGATGTGAACCTGCCGCTCACGATCCACGTGTCCACCGGGCGCGATCCGCGCGCGGCCTCGGGCCCGGGCGGCGCGATCGTCAACTACGCCGTGCATTGCTGTGCCGCGAGTCAGGAGCCCGTCGCGAATCTCTGTGCATCCGGGGTACTGGAGCGCCATCCGAAGCTGCGCTTCGCGACGATCGAGGCCGGTATCGGCTGGGTGTCGTGGTTGCTCGAAGCTATGGACGAGGCCTTCTACAAGCACCGCATGTGGGTATCGCCCGACCTGAAAGAGCCGCCGAGCTACTACTACCGACGGCAAGGGTTCGCGAGCTTCGGTGAGGACCGATCGGGCCTCGCGCTCGGCGTCGCTCACGATCTGATCGACAACTTCATGTGGGCCAACGACTACCCCCATCACGAAGGGACCTGGCCACATTCGGCCGCGGCGATCGAACGAACGATGGGCGACCTCGACGATGAGCAGCGCGCGAAGGTACTGGGATTGAATGCTGCGAAGTTCTTCGACATCGAGGTTCCGGCGCGCTACGAGAGTAAGCCCGCCGCCGGGACGCAGTAGATGTCATTGCGCGGCGCGGCCGCCGTCGTCGGCGTCGCGGAGCGAGCACCGACACGTTATTCGGGCGACGAAACTCTGCTCGCCGCCTTGAGTTCGATCGGGATCGATGCGATCGAAGACGCGGGCCTCCAACTCGATGATATCGACGGCTTGATCACGCACCCGATCGGCGGCGTCTCGCAACTGGTTCCAGCGACCGTCGCCGAGTTCATGGGGCTCCGCCCGAGCTTCGCCGAGATCGTCGATCTGGGCGGCGCGACGGGCGCGGGCATGATCTGGCGGGCCGCTGCCGCGATTCACGCCGGACTTTGCTCCACCTGTCTCTGCCTGACCGGAACAACCCGCAAACGCAGGGCGGGCGGAAAACGGCCGGCGTCCAACGGCGCACCCCGTTCCCGCCCGATCGGCCACGATCGCTCGCCCCAGGCCGAGTTCGATTTTCCATACGGCATGCTCGGCGCCAACATCGGCTACGCGATGCTCGCCAACCGGTACATGCACGAATACGGTCTCACCGACGCGCAACGCGCCAAGGTCGCGGTCGATCAGCGCAAGAACGCCAACGCGAATCCCGCGGCCATCTTTCACGCCGAGCGCTTGACGATCGAAGACGTACTCGCCTCCGAGATCATCGCCGAGCCGCTGCACATGCTCGAAATCGTCATGCCTTCGGCTGGTGCCGCGGCATTGGTCGTCACGTCGGCGGAACGTGCGAAGGACGCTCGACAGAAGCCTGCCTGGCTCCTCGGCGCAGGCGAATCCGTCACGCATTCATCCTTCGCCCAGGCGCCCGCACTCGACGCCACCGGTGTCGGGCGGGCCGCCCGCGTTGCACTACGCCAGGCGGGCGTCAAACCCGGAGAGATCGGCTACGCATCTCTTTACGACTGCTACACGATCATGGTCCTGCTCACACTCGAGGAAGTCGGTTTCTGCGGGCGCGGTGAGGCGGGCGCGTTCGTCGAATCCCATGACCGCACCTTCGCCGGCGATTTCCCGCTCAACACCCACGGCGGCCAGTTGTCATTCGGCCAGGCCGGCATCGCCGGCGGCATGAGCCACGTCACCGAGGCCGTGCGGCAGATCCAAGGCCGCTGCGGTGAACGCCAGATTGACGATCTCGAGCTCGCGTACGTTCACGGCAACGGCGGCATCATCGCCGAACAGGCGGGCCTCGTTCTCGGGACGGCACGATGAGTACGCGTCTGATCCCACCCGGAAACGACATGACGAGCCCGTACTGGGACGCGGCGCGAGCCGGACAGTTCGTCATCCAACGCTGTGACGACTGCGGGCATTGGTTGTTCCCGCCGAGTGCACACTGTCCGGCCTGCGGATCAAAAAGCCTCACCTGGACGGAAGCATCTGGTGACGGCGTCATATATACGTTCACGATCGCACATCGTCCGCCGCACCCCGTGTTCCGAGATCAGTGCCCGATGGCAATCGCGGTGATCGAGCTCGCCGAAGGACCTCGCATGATGAGTAACGTCGTCGGCTGCGACCCGACGACGCTCGCCATCGATACGCCCGTTCGTGTCTCGTTCGAGCCGATCGAGGACAGCGACGTCGTGCTACCGGTCTTCACCCCCGCATGACGGAGAATGAAACGATGCCCTCACCCCTCGACGGCGTCCGGGTGCTCGACTTCTCGCGCATCGTCGCCGGTCCGTTTGCAGGCCGGATGCTGACCGACCTCGGCGCGGACGTCGTCAAGATCGAACCGCCCGACGGCGACGGCACGCGATTCCATGGCCGCAACGTCGCCAACATTCCCGCGTTCTTCAACTACCAGAACGCTGGTAAACGCAACATCTGCATCGATCTCGCGGCACCGGGCGCCATCGATCTGGTCAAGGACCTCGTCCGGCTCGCCGATATCGTCATCGAGAACTACCGGCCGGGCGTCATGCGCCGCCTCGGCATCGACTATCCCGTGCTCGCCGAGGTCAACCCCAAGCTCATCATGCTGTCGATCTCCGGCTACGGGCAGGACGGTCCCGAGTCCAAAAAGCCCTCATACGCGCCGGTCGTTCATGCCGAGCTCGGCCTCATGCACCGCCTCGCGGAGCGGAACGAATCACCACCGGGTGATCTCCCGCTATCCGTGGGCGACACGAACGCATCCCTGCACGGACTCGTCGGCGTGCTCGCCGCACTCCATATGCGAGCGCAGACGGGCATCGGCCAACATATCGACATGGCGATGCTGGATGCGACGTTCGCGACCGACGATCGAGTGCACTTCGAGCTCGAGGACATGCCGGACACGATCGTCAAGGGCCCGATCATGAAGCTCGAGTTCGGCACGGTATATATCGCAGCGGATCCTGAGATGCGGCTCGTCTTCAAGAAGCTGATGCGTCGCGGGATGATCGAGGACCCGACGCCGCCGGGCGCCGATCTCGCGACAAAAATCAGGGCTCGACGCGAAGCTATCGACGCCGTGTTCGCGCGCTGCGAGACATTCGATGCGTTCAGCGAACTCATGGACACGCTCGACCTGCCCTGGGGTGAAGTACGCGATCCGCGTACGCTCCGGGACCAACCGACACTCGCTGCGCGCAACATGCTCGTCGACATCGACGACCGCGCGGGCGGGACGCGACCGATCGCCAACTCGCCGTACCGTTTTTCCAACGCGTCGGCCGGAATCCGTGGACCGGCGGCGCACCGCGGCGAGCACAACCACGACGTCCTGACCGACTGGCTCGACCTCGAGCCCGACGACATCGCGCGTATGCAATCCACGGGTCTCCTCAAGTCCGAGAACCGCGAATCGGAGAACGATCAATGACCAAGAACGCCACCGTTGACGAAAGAGAAGCCGAACTCCTGAAGGCTCAGGAGTGGCGCACCGAGACGCCGGGACACGACGGCTGGGAACGCTCCGTCCGGCCAGACGATCCCGACAAGTTCTATGTCATCTCCGCGGACAGTCATGCAATCGAACCGAAGGATTGGATGTCGGGCTACATCCAGGACGAAGTTCGCGAGCAGTTGAAATCCCGCCGTTCGCGACGCGAGCAAGAGATGGACAAGGAGCGCGCCGAGGGCGTGCGCGAGCCCAAGGAGCAGCCGGTCACGGCCGCACAGAAACCCGTCGGCAAGGGCGGCGAGGCAAGTGTGCCGTCGCACCTGCTCGATCGTTCGAAGATGGCGGGTGAAGACCTCGAGCGCCTGCTCTCGGGGCGCTATCCCGACAAGCGCGTCACGGACAACCAACGCGACGGCGTCGACGCCGAGATCATCTTCCCGGGCGCGGCTTTCCTCGCGGCTCAGGTAGCGAACGACGACGCGCAACTCGCGATGCGGCTCTGTGAGGGCTGGAACAACTGGGCACGCGACTGGTACGGCGACCACTGGGACGTGCAGTTTCCGATGGCGTTCATCACGACAACGGACGTCGACCTGGCGGTTGCCGAGATCGAACGGGTCGCGAAACTCGGCTTTCAAGGCGTCTGTCTGCCGAACAAGCCAGTTTTCGGGCCGCAGCCGCCGCGTGAGCGTAACTACAACCTGCCCGAGTTCGACCCGATATGGGCCGCGCTGCAGCACACCGACATGCCGGCGACCTTCCACGTCAGCACCGGCCGCAACCCCACGACGGCGCGTGGACCCGGTGGCGCCGTCGCGAACTACGTCTCCCACTGTTGCACCACCAACATCGAACCGCTCGTCCTGCTCTGTGCTTCGGGTATCTGTGAACGCTTTCCTGCGCTCCGTTTCGCCGTCGTCGAGTCCGGGATCGGCTGGGTATCGTGGTCTCTCGAGGCGATGGACGAGGCGTACAAGAAACACCACATGTGGGCCAAACCAAAGCTTCCGGAGCTACCGAGCGACTACTTCAAGCGCCAGGGATACGCGACCTTCGGCGAGGACCGCTCGGGGCTCGCGGTCGCGGCCGAATTCGACCTCATCGATAACTTCTGCTGGGCGAGCGATTACCCGCATCCCGAGGGTTCCTGGCCGCACTCACCCGAGGCGATCGAGCGGCAGATGCAGCGTCTGACGGACGGCGAACGCGCGAAGATCCTCGGTGAAAACGCCGCGCGGTTGCTCGGCGTCGAGATCCCGCGCTAAGCCTCTAGACGGGCGCGCGACGCTCGAGCCGCGGCGCACGTGCCGCCGGCAGCGTCGCGGACAACTGATCGACGAGTTCAGAACGGATACTCGTCGCATCTTCCCAGCGATTGACCAGCTGATCCGGGTCTTCGTTCAGGTTGTAGAGCTCGCCCTCCGTGCCGTCGTAGACGCTGCTCTTCTCATAAGTCGTCAAGAGCCAACCGTCCCGGCGGTAGATGCTCTTCAGGTGCATGTCGACCGGTCCGTGTTCGGAATCCCACTCGGTCAACACCACTTCACGATCGGCAGCGGCCGCGCCCGTCGTCGGCAATACGTGACCTTCGACGTACTCGGGCGTCTCGATCCCGGCGACACGACAGAACGTCGGCGCGAGGTCGAGATGCCCAACCGTTGCATCGATCGAAGTTGCCGCGATGCCGCCCGCGGGACGCCAGATGAACGGCAGCCGCATCAGGGCGTCGACGTGATAGGGGCCCTTGAAGAGCAGGCCGAAGTCGCCCTGGAACTCGCCGTGATCGGTCGTGAAGAAGATGTCGGTCTCGTCGAGTTTGCCGGCGCTTTCGAGCCAGTCGATCACCCGACCACAGGCTTCATCGATCAGCTCGTTCTCGATATGCGTCAGGGCGTTGATTTCGCGCACCTGATCATTCGTCATGTTCGCCGGCACGAACTCACGCGGTGATTCGAGGTTCGTCCAGAGGCTGCCTTCGTAGTAACCGAGCCAGTGCTTCGGTTTGTCGGCGAGCAGTTCGCGTCGCTCGGCGTCCGTCTCGCGGTAGAGCTTGGGTAAGGGCACGTCACGCCAATCGACGCGGCCGAGTTCCGAGGCAGGCACATCCCACGGGTGATGCGGGTCCGGAAAGCTCATCCAACAGAACCAATCGTCATTGCGTTCGAGTGAATCGAGCCAGGCAATCGTGCGATCCGCCACCCAGTCGGTGTGATAGATCTCGCGCGGCACATCCATCGGCCACACCTGCGGCGCGTTCGTCGCACCCGTACCGATCGTGTTCTGGCCCCGATCCGTGACCATCGGATAGAACTTGGCCTTCTCTTTGGCGTGCTCAGCCGACATCCAGCGGTCGTAGTGGCTGTGCCCCTCGAAGAAATGGTTGGCGAGTTCCATGTGATCGAAACCGCGGTGCGGCCCGGTGCTGCCCTCCTTCGCCATTCGGTTCTCGAAGAACTCGGCTGGGTTTCCCAGCCACGGTTCGAAATGGGCTTTGCCGAGGAGCGCGGTCTTGTAGCCGTGGTCCTGCAACCAGTGCGCGATCGTCGGCTGATCTTCCGGCAACGAGACGCCGTTCATCCAGACGCCGTGGCTCGCGACGTGCTGACCCGTGACGATCGTCGCTCGCGCCGGCATGCACACGACATTCTGATTGTGTGCGCGCGTGTAGTTGATCCCCGTTTCAGCGAGGCCATCGATCACCGGCGTCCGTGCGATTTCGCCGCCGTTGCAACCAAGCGCATCGAAACGCATCTGATCGGTCGTGATGAGAAGAATGTTGCGGCCCATGGCGTCTCCCGAGCGAAGATCGCCACTATACGTCCGCGTCGTTCGGAACCGCTCGTCTGGACGGCCGAAGACTTAACGGCGTCGGCTAGGCCGATGCCGACGAGCCAGCATTCTCGCCCCACGGCGTCAAAAGGGGTCCGCGCTACAGAGCTCGTAAGCCAATCGTCAAGATCCAGACACCGATCGCGACACCGGCGAGTCCGAGTATCCGCCAACCGAACAGGCCGCCGGACAAATCATCCGGTATGAACCATTCCACGAGGCTCATATAGAAGGTGGGGAACACGATGAGGGCAAGGACGGTTACCGCGCCGAAGAAGGTGCCCAGGATGAACATGACGTTCGCGAGCTCAGAAGTTTCGTAAACGCCGCACCAAATCGCCGGGATGGCAACGAGGGTTGCGACGGCCCCGCAAGCCCTTGTTCGACCCTCGGTCTTGAAGGTGCGGCCGAGCCACCGCAGCGTGGTCGCCGGCGCGAAAACCAACGGGAGGCGAAGGCAGATGATCAAAGCGCCCACAAATGCAGCAACCAAACCCGACATGCTCATCGCCATCACCTCCAGGGCCTCACCCGCGGATCATCAGCGAATCGATCCTGCTCCGTGTTACGAAAAGTAACAAGACGAAAGTGAGCGAAACGAGTCGTCCGGACCCCGGCGGTTCTTGGCCGTTCCAGGTATCAGGCAAGCCGTTTCATCGTATCCTCCGTGATCTCACGGAATGGGGCTCGAGCCATGGCAACAGAAAAAGTCACGGGCGGCTGCCTGTGCGGGGAAGTCCGGTTCGAGACCGACGCCGAGCCTATCGCGGCACTCCTCTGCCACTGCACGGACTGCCAGCGCGTCAGCGGCTCGGCTTACTACGCCGCATACATCACCCCTCTCGCGAAACTGACGGTCCTGAAGGGCGATCCGGCCGGCTATACCGTGAAGTCGGATCGCGGCCGCGACAATACGCGACGTTTTTGCCGAACTTGCGGATCACGGGTCTGGGCGGAGATCGATCGTGGTCAGGGCATCGCCAGCATCAACGGCATGGCCTTCGACGATGCATCGCATTTCCGTCCGTCGGCAAATCATCGACTCGAGACGGCACCGAACTGGTGCCGGATCGATTCCGATTTGGCTGAGCTGCCCGTCGATTAAGCGTTTAGATCCGCTCCATCGGCTCCATTCCGAGCACCGCCCGAAAGGTGTTGTGGTAGTGGTGCAGGGCCGGTTCGTTCCGGCCGAACTGAACGAACGGCATGACCCCGGACTCCGCCGCTTTCTGCGTCGTTTCGCCCATGAGGTAATCCTCCTGCTCGATCGTCGATCGAAAAACCTCTTGCGATGCTTGAAGCGAAAAGCCGCGCTGGCGCCGCTCGAGGTCGTAGACGTCGTCCGTCGCGACTTCGGCTTGCTGCGCTACGTTCGCATCGATCACCTCGCGAGTCGCGTAGTGGCCGACTTTGGTGATCGAACGACCCGGGTTTTCGCCATCCGGATAGATCTTGATGACGCTGCATGAGCGCGTACCGCCACCGAGTTGCACGTTGGGGAAGAGGTAATAGAGCGAACCGGTCGCGTGCTCATAGCTCCACTCGGCCTCGGGGCGGTTCCTGAACTCGTCGATGCCTTTCAACGGCCAGACGAAGCGATGGTTGCGCCCGAACTCCGTGTAGTGCAGCGCATCGCCATAGAAGAGCTTGCCGAGCGTTTGCCGGTGCAGGCGCGGAAAGTGGTAGGTCTCGCCGAATGTGTCGTTGGCGAGCTTCCAATTGAGATCGCAGCTGAGCGTGCTCTCCCCCATGTAGACCATGTCGCCGTAGGCCATGCGGCTCAGTTCGTCGGCCAGCCCACCGAGCAGCGAATCGACATCCAGTTGACCTTCGGGCACCGGGTGAACCCAGAGGAGGCCATATCTCTCCTCCGCCGGGAGGGCGACGAGCCCATTGCAGGACTTGTCGATCCGACCTACGTCGTGCTCGCGCGGTATCCCGATGAGATCGCCTTCGTTCGAGTAGGTCCAGTTGTGGAAGGGGCACGTAAAGGCGTTCGCCTCACCACGCCCTTCGCCCGCTACGCGAACGCCGCGGTGTCGACAAGCGTTGAGAAACGCCCGAAAGCGTCCGTCTTCGGCCCGGGTCGCGATGATCGGCACGCCGAAATCGTTCAACGTCAGAAAGCTACCGGGCTCCGGCAGATCCCCCGAGAGCCCGATCATCTGCGGGTGGTGCTTGAAGAATTGCTCCCATTCACGGGTTGCCAGGACCGGATCGGTGTAGACACTGGTCGGGTTCTTGTACTGCACGCCCGAGTCGATATTGACGCGCTCATCGAGCTGGCGCATGAGCTCGCGAACAATCTCGAGCTGGATCTGTCGTTGCATGCCTCTTTGCCTCTCTAACTCGCCGGAACGGCAACGATGAAGTTGATGTCGACTTTACCTTCTCGCAGCGGAATCGCCGCCTGATAGGCGTCCGAATTCCAAAAACGTTCAAAAGCCGCCATCGACTCGAAGCGCTCGATCGTGATGCCGCCGTCGTGCGGCCACCGACCTTCGAAGACGAGTTCATCGGGCACCGACTGGATCCGGGCCATGATTTCGATGCCCGCCTCCCGAGCGAGCGGCCCGGCGGCTTCCGCGTAGGCGGCGAGTCCATCGGCGTCGTTGACCTTGGCACTGACGAGCACGTAAACGGGGTCAGGAGATGCCGTATCCGTTGCGGCAACGGCCTGGATGGCATACGTGCCGAACGCGCCCGCGAATGCGCCGACGAGCAA
Organism: uncultured Pseudomonadales bacterium; assembly: GCA_951813295.1. GTDB lineage: Bacteria > Pseudomonadota > Gammaproteobacteria > Pseudomonadales > Azotimanducaceae > VXYL01. The sequence goes on along the minus strand of CATOTI010000003.1, from coordinate 291,422 downwards.
AAAAGCGACTCGATTCATGGTCCCCTCCTATGAGTTACCTCGCAAACAGCTGGTTCATGTCCTTGAACGATTTGAATTCGAGCGCGTTGCCCGACGGGTCGAGGAAAAACAACGTCGCCTGCTCTCCGATTTCCCCTTCGAAGCGTACATGGGGTTCGATCACGAAACTGACCCCGGCGGCCGTCAGCTTCTCACTGAGCGCCTGCCAATCGTCCCACGCGAGGACCACCCCGAAGTGCGGCACAGGAACGTCGTCACCGTCGACCGGATTCGTCGCCGCGACACGCGAACGCGCATCGTCGACCTCGTGCAGCACCAACTGGTGACCATAGAGATCGAGGTCCACCCAGCGCGTGTCGCTTCGGCCCTCGAGGCAGCCGAGCACGTCGCGATAGAACGACCGGGTCGATGCGAGGTCGTGAACGGGTATCGCGAGATGGAACGGGGTCAGCGTCATGCCGAAACGTCCACAGTCCTTCCTCGAGCTGGATTCAGGAACTCGGCGACCCAACGCGCCGCAAGGTCGTTGTCCGGCACACCTTGATCCATCGTCTCGATCGCCGTGGTTACCACGGCCGGATCGACGGATGGCGTCACGGATTCGACAATCTGGCGCATGACCGAATCCGAAAACTCCGGATGACCCTGCATGGCGAGGACGGATTCACCGATACGGAACATGCCGTTGGGGCAGAACTCGTTACCACCGAGCAGCTCAGCGCCCGGCGGGAGCTCCACAACCTGATCCCGATGCGCGAAATAGAGTCGCGCCGACCCCTCCGCTTCTCCCTGGTACCGGACCGCAAACCCGAAGAGTCCCAGCCGGTAACCCTTCGCCGATCGTTCCGCCTTACCGCCCAATGCGTGCGCCAGCATCTGATGCCCGAAACAAATCCCGACGAGCTTGACGCCCGCCGAATACGCGCGACGCAGACAGTCCGCGAGTTCACCGATCCAGGGGTCCGAGTCGTAGGTCCCGCGCGGACTACCGGTGATGAGATAGGCGTCGCATTCGTCCACGACAGCCGGGAGTATTCCCGCCGCGACCTCGTAAATCGTTGTCGAGATCGCGTCGCTGCCCGCGTTCAGGAAATCGACGTATAAAGACATCGGATCGACGTCCCATCGAATCTCCCCGGGTGGAAACGCGTTGAGAATCCCGACGTGCATGTCGCCCGCCTCAACCCAACGCGTCGTAGACGAAGGTCTCGACCTGAAAATACGCATCGAGACAGATCGGATCGGCAACCGGCAGGCTCTGCGAGACGAAAACGCCCGCGACATCGCGCCCAAGATCGATCCAGTAGTAGCAGTTCGTCAGCCCCGCCCACATCAACGTACCCTTCGATCGACCGGTGAAACCCGGAACTTCGTTGATCTGAAAAGTGAGGCCCCAGCTCTTTTCATCTCCTGGGAAGAACTCAGCGTCCTCGCTCAGTGCCTTGTTGAAGGAGGGAAGCGCCGTCACGCGTAGATCGCCCATCTGGTTGCTGGCCATCTCAAGAACGGTCGCTTCCTCGAGGATCCGTCTACCGCCGAGCTCGCCACGGCGAAGCATCATTCGCAGAAACCTCGAGTAGTCCGCCGCACTCGAGAAGAGCCCCCCTCCGCCCTGGTCGAATTCGGGCGGCTGCGCCTGCAGTGGCGTGCCCGGATCGACCAAACCACCGTCTTCACCACGCACGAGCAATGTCATCGACTTCTCGACCATCGTCTGGGTCGGAGCAAACGCGGTGTCGGCCATCCCGAGCGGACCCGTGATGTGTTCCGCGAAGTATTCTCCCAACGTCATCCCGGACACCGCCTCGACCATCTGACCAGCCCAGTCGATGCCGATTCCGTATTCCCAACGCGAACCCGGGTCGAACATGAGCGGCACCTCGAGCGACCGCTTGGATCCGACGAAACCGACCGGTAAACCGAGCTTCTCGTAGACCCTTGCGGCATTCGGATTCCACAAGTCGTAGACGAAGCCCGAACTGTGCGTGAGGAGGTCCTTGAGTGTCACCGGCCGCGCCGGGGCGCGAAACATCGGCTCGCCGTTGGCGTCGAAGCCGTCGAATACCTGCGCCTCGCCGAGATAGGGGCACACCTCGCCTGCCGGCGTCTCGAGCTGCAAAAGCCCCCGCTCGACGCAGTGCATCGCCGCCGCTCCCGTAACGGATTTGGTCATCGAAGCGATCAACCCGGTGCTGTCGATCGTCATGGGCTCGCCGCCCGGAGAACGCTTGCCGAACGCGCCTTCATAGATCACGCCATCGCTCGTGCAGACCGCGGCCGAGACTGCGCCTAATCGACCATCCAGCGTGAATGCGCGAAACAGTTCGTCGATCCGGTCTTTCATCTACTGCTAATCCCGTGTGGCGCTCGCCTGCGTCTTGACGCACGAGCGTGCGCCAAGATGTCGCGGGGATCTAGCGCGGTGCCTTCAAATGCACATCTAGAAACGACTCGATCGCGGCGGGGATTCCCTCGAACGGCGTCGGGTGGGTGACGACGCAATCGGACGAGGTAGTCGAACGTCGAGTCGCGCCGGCGGTGACATCGGCATCGGTGAGGTTCGCCAACGGCCCGTGGCCGAGCCTCGGCACACTGACGAATACGGCATCACCGCACGCTTTGTTGTACGCCTGATAGAGGCTCTCGCCTTGATGGTGCGGAACGAGAGGATCCGACTGACCGTGAAGGATGAAGATCGGCGCACTCTCTGCGGAACCGTAGGAATTCGGATTCGCCGCCCTCGCCTTGTCCGGACATTCCTGAATCGCGCACCCGATCAGCCGGGATTCGGGGGAATCCCGATCGTCGTGGCAGAAGCCCTTGCGGCCTCGAAAAGACGCTCGTTCGCAAGGTTCAAGCGCCCAGGCGTCCATCTTGCGGAAATCCGTTGGCGGCCAGAAAGCGACCGCCGCTTTGATCGCGCTCGATACCCCCGGCGTGCCGATAGTGCCCTCTAGCTCGCTCAGGCCGACCGTCGTCGCTGCCATGGCCGCGACCCACCCGCCGGAACTCGTACCGATCAGGCCAATGTTGGCCGCATCGAAGCCGTATTCATTCGCGTTCGCGCGCACGTATCTGATGGCCGCTTTGATGTCGTGAAGCTGCGCCGGAAAGATCGCCTGGCCGCTCGATCGAACCGAAGCGCCCACCACGGCGTATCCGCGCGGGACGAGCATTTGCACGATCCAGTCGGCGCACGAGCGTCCGTTGTCCATTAGCCAGGCCGAGCCCGCCGTCCACAAGACGACCGGTACGGGGGACGAGCGGTCGCTCGGCAGATAGACGTCCAGCAGATGACCATTGGTGCCCGGTGGATCCGCCGGCGCGTATTCGACCCCCGCGAAATCAGGTGTTGCTGAAAAGCCCTCGAATCCCGAGACGACCACTACGAGAGCGAGCCACCACTTCATCATCCGCGAAACTCCCCGGCTGGTTTCGATCGCGATCGGCCGGTACGGCCGCCAATACCTGTCATTCTTGCTGGCCCACAAGCCCGCGAGCAACAATCGTCGGGATGCGAAGCACAGGCGACGTCGTGACGGCCAAGTCAGAACTCGGCAACAACTGGTTGTTGCTGTTTGCCGCCTCGATGGGTGTGATCTGCAGTTCCATCGTCCTGCCCTTCTATTCGATCGGCGCACTCGTCGTACCGATCACCACGGAGTTCGGCTGGTCGCGCGCGGAGTTCCAGCTGAACCTGCTCTTCAGCACCGGCGCCGGGGTGATTACCTCGCCCATCGTCGGTTGGTTGCTCGAGCGGGTCGGCGTTCGACGAATCGCGCTGTCCGGTCTCGTCGGACTGACCGTTGCTCTCATCATCGCATCGCAAGCCGACGGCGAAATCTGGCTCTTCTACCTCGCCTATACCGCGATGGCGGTGTTGGGCGCAGGAACCATCCCGGTGACGTGGACTCGCGCGGTCAATGCCGCGTTTTCACAGCAGCGCGGTTTGGCGCTCGGGATCATGCTGAGCGGGACGGGAATCTGCGCCATCGTGATCCCGCAGTACGCCGTCTGGCTCGTCGAGTCGTTCGGCTGGCGAATCGCCTACCTCGGCCTCGCCGCGCTACCGCTCCTGCTGGCCGGTCCTTTCGTTTACCTCTTCTTTCGTCCGCGAGAATTGGCCGATGCCGACGAAGTGCCCGACGCTCCCGCTACTGGGTTCACGGTGAGCGAGGCCGTGGCCGGCTATCGGTTCTGGGTACTGCTACTGTCGATCTTCTTCGTCTACATCGTGATGTCGGGGATCATCACGAACCTCATTCCAGCACTCACGGACCAGGGCATCGACGCGCAGCTCGCAGCAACGGCGATCAGCGTGTTGGGCGTCTCGGTGATTGCCGGTCGGTTGATCGTGGGGTATCTCGTCGATCATTACTGGGCGCCGGGCGTCGCCGCTGTCGCAATCTCCTTTTCGGTCTTTGCGTCGCTCATCTTCCTCGGCGAGCCGGGGTTCCTACTCGCTTGTGTCGCGGCCGCTTTGCTTGGTTTCGCCGCCGGGGCGGAACTCGACCTGATGTCATTTCTCGCCGCGAAGTACTTCGGCCTTTTGCACTACGCGAAGATCTACTCGTTGCTCTACGCCGCCCTCGCGGCCGGCACCGGATTGGCGCCATCACTCTTTGCGTACGTATTCGACACGACCGGGACCTATGAATCCGGGTTCGTGCTGGCCGCCTTTTCGTTCGGGATCAGCTGTCTGCTGCTGCTCGCCCTCGGACGTTATCCGTTGTCGTTCGCAACACGCGTTGCACCCGGATGAACTACGACTCCGCCGTCGCGAAAACGGGACGATCGGACCGGCTCGTATAGCCGCCGCGCAAGCGTCCGGCGCCAGTGTCGCCGAAGAAAACCCCGAACGACTCGGGCAACTGCTGGCTCGTCGGCAAGCTCAGCCAGATCCGTAGGAGATGCCGTTTGTTCTCCGGCTGGGGCCAATCCTCGAAGGCCGTTCGCATATGCAGCAGTCGATGGTTGTTGATGAAAAACATGGTGCCGGGTTCGAACATCGTCCTGATGGCGAACTGCTCCTCTGCTGCGACACGCGCGAAGAACTCAACGGCCTCCACCTGCTCAGCCGACATGGGTGGCGCGCCGGCATTCGCTTCGGCCACCAGGAGGTTCGTTCGCACGTAAGCGCACGCCACGCCGTCGCTGGACCGCCCGAACACCGGCATTCGGTAGAAGCCAGGCTCGCCGGGCGCCTCGTTGCCCTGCCAGCTCCAGCACAACGGCTGATAAAGGACGTCGAGCAAGTCGGGGCGGCGTCTTGCGATTTCATCGTGCACGGCTTCAGCGCTCGCGATCCCGTTCACCCCACCCGCCCTTGCGTTCTTGAGGTAAAAGAGACCGCTCACGTCGGCCGCGTCCGCGTGAAAGTTCAGCGGTTGGTTGCTCGTGTAGCCGCGGCCTTTCTTGCCCGATATTCCCGTGCCGATGTCTCGCACGTCACCGATGACGTCACCGCGATAGCTCTGTGCTACCGGTGTACCGAGATGAAGGCAGATCCCCCAGTAAAGTTTCTTGAGCTCGGCTGCGCAGTAACGCGAGACGTCGATCCCGTGCCACGTCTGAAACCCGACACCTCGAGCGAGTGCCGCGTCGAGCGCTTTGATCCGAGGCGCAAACGCAGCCAGCGGGAAGTCGTCGCGCCGGATTTCTTCCAACGGAACATCGCGAACCGCGTTCAGCGCTTCGTCGAGTGCGTCGAGATCGCGTCGCGCTAACATCACCCGCCACCGCTCCACCGGCATTTCGGCGCCACGCCAGTTCCACGCATTTGTCATGAAGCCGCCCTCACTCTCATTTACCGCTTGCGACCGGACATATCTGCGTTAGCTTACCCGGCTCAGTCATCACCGAGCGCCACCTTGAGCCACCCGCAGCTAGACCTCTCGAACGACGAACTCCTGAGCACGACACGCGCCGTTCGCAAACGCCTGGATCTCGATCGACCCGTCGAAGAATCCGTTCTTCTCGAATGTCTGGAACTTGCCGTGCAGGCGCCTTCGGGAAGCAACGCCCAGGGTTGGCAGTTCGTCCTGGTCACCGATGTTGAAAAGAAAGCGAAGATCGGCGAGTTCTACGCGCAGGCGTTCTCGCTCTACCGCAACATGCCGATCGCCATTCACCACTTGCACGCCGATAGCGACGACAACGCGCTGAAAGCGAGTCAACAGCGCTCGACCGACTCGGCCGAGTTTCTCGCCGAGAACATGGGCAAGGTACCGGCCATGCTGATCCCCTGCATCAGCGGGCGTACCGACACCGATGCGATGGCGAGCATGGGTGTGCTCGGGCAGTCGGCCCAATGGGGTTCCATCATCCCGGCAACGTGGAACTTCATGCTCGCGGCGCGCGCCCGCGGGCTCGGCACGGCCTGGACGACGTTGCACCTCATGCACGAGCGCGAGACGGCTGAGTTACTCGGCATTCCGTACGACGACTTCATGCAGGTCGCGCTGATCGCGATCGGCTACACGAAGGGCACCAGCTTCAAATCCGCCTATCGACCACCGATCGAAACGGTGATGCACATCAACGGCTGGTAGCGTCAGTCGAGGGCTTCCGCGATTTCCCGGAGCCGATACTTCTGAACCTTGCCGGTAGACGTCTTCTCCAAAGGACCGAAGACGACGGTCTTCGGTAGCTTGAACCGGGCAAGGTTGGCGCGACAGAAGTCGATGACCTCCTCGGCGGCCAACGTTTCGCCCGGCTGGAGCGTGACGAAGGCGCACGGGTGCTCGCCCCACTTTTCGTCGGACTTCGCGACCACGGCGGCCTCGAGAATCTTCGGGTGGCGGAAGAGCACGTCTTCTATCTCAATGCTGGAGATATTCTCGCCGCCCGAGATGATGACGTCCTTGGATCGATCCTTGATCTGGATATAGCCGTCCGGATGACAGACCGCGATATCGCCGGAGTGGAACCAGCCACCCTCAAACGCTTCCTCCGTTGCCGATGCATTCTTGAGGTATCCCTTCATGACGATGTTGCCGCGCATGAAGACCTCGCCCTGGGTCTCGCCGTCCCACGGCACCGGCTCCAACGTGTCCGGGTCGCCGACCATCATCGATCCTGCAAGGACCGAGGAAATCCCCTGGCGCGCCTTGAGATCCGATTTCTCTTCGATCGAACGGTCGTTCCATTCATCGCGCCATGCCGAGACGACCATCGGCCCGTAGGTTTCCGTCAGGCCATAAACCTGCACGACCTCGAAGCCGAGTTCTTCCATCGCCCGGATCACTGCCGCGGGGGGCGCCGCACCCGCCGTCATGACCTTGATCCCCGGGCTGACCGCGGACGTTAGTGACGAGTCCGCGTTGGCGAGCGTATTGAGCACCACGGGCGCACCACAGAAGTGGGTGACATCATGCGCGGCAAACGACTCATAGACGGCTTCTTCGCGCACGTGCCGGAGGCAAACCGTCACCCCCGCCACCGCAGCCAATGTCCACGGAAAGCACCAACCGTTGCAGTGGAACATCGGCAACGTCCAGAGATAGCGCGGGTGCATGCCCATTTCCCAGGTGAGTGCGTTGTTGGCCGCGTTCAGGTACGCACCGCGATGGTGGTAGACGACGCCTTTCGGATTGCCCGTCGTTCCCGATGTGTAGTTGAGCGAAATCGCGTCCCATTCATCCGTGGGCTTGATGGCGACGAAGCCCTCATCGCCTTCGGCGAGCAAGCTCTCGTAGTCGATCGAGCCGATCGCGACACCGTCTTCAAAGAGCGGATCGTCGACATCGACGATCAGAAGGTCCCGCCCAAGCGCTTTGACCGCTTCACCCACCGGGCCGCAGAACTCGCGATCCGTGAAGAGAACCTTGGCTTCGGCGTGTTCGAGGATGAACGCGATGGTCGCCGCGTCGAGGCGCGTGTTGATCGCATTGAAGACGGCGCCAGCCATGGGCACCGCGAAGTGGAGCTCCAACATTTCGGGAATGTTGGGCAAAACCGCCGCGACCGTATCCCCGACGCCGATGCCACGGCGCGCGAGCGCCGACGCCACCTTGAGGCAGCGGCGATGGACCTCACGCCAGGTCCTCGTCTCATCGCCGTGCTGCGTCGCCGGATAGTCCGGGTAGAGCGTCGCCGAGCGCTCGAGATAGCTGATCGGCGTGAGTGCTTCGAAATTGGCGTCGTTCTTGTCGAGTGCGTGGTCGTAGATCGACATGCTTTATCTCCTTCAGCTTTTTGCGGCGGCCGCGTTCCATTGGCGCAGGTGAGCGGCAATTTCACCGGCCGCTGCAACGTTTTCTTCGTCGCTAGGCGCAACGATCTTGAGATTCACCAGCGTCGCACCGGCATCGACGTAAGGCATGAGCTCACTCGCTACCTCGTCCGGCCTTCCATAGGGCGTATAGCGTTCGAATTTCTCGAACGGCACCTTGTAAAAGGCTTCCATCGCCCGGCTGACGCGCTCGCGGGCTTCTTCTTTGGTATCGCCGATGCCGATCCACGGCTGATAGCCGTGCAGCCAATCGACGCTGGCACGCCCCGCCTCGTCGGCACTGACATCAATCAGTTGGAGCGCTTCGGTATAGCGACGCGCTGAGCACCAGGTCGCCACCCAACCGTCTCCGTAATACCCGGTTCGACGGAGCGCGGCATTCGAGCGACCGCCGACGATGATCGGAATCGGCGGATCGATCGTCGGTCTGATACGCGCCTTGTCGATCTGAAAGAACTCCCCGTCGAGGCTCACTTCATCACCGCGCATCAGGCCACGAATCACACCTAAGCTCTCGTTCGTCAAACGCCCCCGGGTCGCCGGATCAACGCCGCAGATCTCCACTTCGTGGCGGTCCTCGCCGCCGATCCCGACACCGAAGATGACCCGGCCGGGGGCGACGTCCTGCATAGTCGCGAGCTGTCGCGCGACGGGCAACGGATGGCGCAACGGCAGGAGATAGATGCTCGTCATGACGCCGATCGCAGGGTCGAGTTGTGACAGCGCCGCCATTTCCACGAAGCCGTCGGTCCCCGCTCCATCGCGAAACGACACGTGATCGGCAATGAAGAGATGATCGATGCCGTTCGCGACGACGGCGGCGACCGTTCGTCGACGCTCCTCGACCGATTGCCGCCAGAATCCCGCCGGGGTGGCCATTCCGATATTCATCCATCCTCCGTCAGGAACGTCCGCTACGCGACGACGATTCTATTGATTTCAGGAACGACTTTGCGCCGCGCGCCACACGCAAAAAGCATGGCGCGTCCCGACATCGGTATCGATCGGCAACCCCTCTGATGACGCGACACCCGTCTTGTGGGCGCTATCGGTCCGCGACATCGATTTGATTTACGCTCGCCTGGCGCGCGATCGCTCGAGAAGAGCGCCCTGAACCACGCGAACGAAATCGAGGAACGACCATGGCGGACGCGACAATTCCCGGCACACCCAAAGGCTGCGAGCGCGTGGCCTTTAGCGTCGGCTTCCGCGAGAACGCGACTTACAGCGACGTTTATGGCGGTGGTGGCGCAGTCGTTGGTCTCGACTGCCACCTGATCAGACCAAAAAGCACGCCAGCCGAGACGCTCATCGTCTTCATGCACCCGGTCGGGGGCGGCATGTATCTGCCCATGGTGCGAGAACTCGCTCGACAAGGTCACCACGTGCTGTGGGCGAACTCCCGATACCGCGGCGCCGACTACGCGCTGATCATGGAGAAGGTCGCTTGTGATCTCGGCGAAGCCATCACGGACGCGAAGGAGCGACTCGGCTACTCCAAGATCGTGCTGGCGGGCTGGTCCGGCGGCGGGTCGTTGTCGATGTGGTACCAGGCGCTGGCGGAAGCGGGTGATGGCATCCGCGACACGGCCGCCGGTGACGAATACATGGTCGCTGCGGAACGAATGCCGGCCGCCGACGCGATCATGATGCTCGCCGCGCATGTCAGCCGGCACCGCATCTTCACCGAATGGATCGACCCTTCCATCGCCGATGAAGCGCGGCCGGAGGTTCGGGATCGCAATCTCAACCTCTACGACCCGGACAATCCGAATCAGCCGCCCTATTCCGCCGGTTTCCTGGCCCGTTTCGCCGACGCGCAGATGGCTCGCAACCGACGGATCACCGCATGGGTCAAGACCAGACTCGACGCGATTCGCGCCTCTGACAGCCCGTTCAGCGAATTCGCTTTTACGGTGCACGGCACGATGGCCGATCCACGCTGGCTCGATCCATCCATCGAACCGAGCGATCGCGAGCCCGGCATCTGTTATCTCGGCGACCCGAAAATCGTCAACGATGGTCCCGTCGGATTAGCCCGCTTTTGCACGCTGCGCAGTTGGTTGAGCCAGTGGAGTATCGACGACGCGCGCTGCGATGCGATTGATTCGGGCGCGAGGATCAGCATTCCCGCCCTCGTGATCGGCAACACCGCGGACGACGCCTGCACGCCGAGTCACACGAGCCGGCTTTTTGACGCCATCGGTCACGACAACAAGCGGATCCATATGGTCAAAGGCGCGACGCATTACTACAGCGGCGCCGATGGGCGCGCTCATCTAGCGGAAGCGAGCGGCGTGATCGGCGAATTCGTGTCGGGGATCTAGTCGGCCGAGCGAACCGTCGTTGCCGGCCCGCTCCCACCCGTCGACCTATCCAAGGTCCGTACCCCTCGTCAGGCGGCGTCCGTCAAAACGCAGCCGCGATAGCCATCGGCCACGATCTCGTCACACTCCTCGCGATACACACCCACGCCGCCGATATACGGCATGAGCACACGCGGCTTACCGGGCACGTTAGAGCCCATGTACCAGGACTCGGCGAGCGGATAGAGCGTCTCGTCGCCGGCTTCGTTGTTGTGCTCGACCCAGTAATCCTCGGCTTCAACCGTCGGCTCGATCGCGACTTTGCCCGTCTCGCGCAGATTGGCCATACAGGCGCCGACCCACTCCACGTGCTGCTCGATCGAGACCATCATGTTGGAGAACACTGAGGGGCTCGTCGGGCCGGTGATCGTGTAGAAGTTAGGGAATCCGTTCACCAGAAGACCGAGGAAGGTGCGCGGCCCGTCCTGCCACTTCTCTTTCAGCGTGACGCCGTCCTTGCCCTCGATATCGACAGCGACGAGTGCGCCAGTCATCGCGTCGAAACCCGTCGCGAAGACGATCGCGTCGAACTCGTATTCCTTGCCGCTGGTTTTGATGCCGTTCGGCGTGAATGCTTCGATCGGCGTCCGACGCAAGTTGACGAGGTCGACGTTGTCGCGGTTGTACGTCGCGTAGTAACCCGTGTCGAGGCACGGTCGCTTGGTCCCGATCGGGTGATTGTAGGGGCAGAGGTCTTCGGCGACCTGGGCATCCGTGACGATGGAGCGGATCTTCTCCCGAACGAATTCGCAGGCCGTCTCGTTGGCTTCTTTGTTCGTGATCATGTCGTTGAACGACAGCAGCATCCGCACCAGATGGCCGGCCTCCCACGCCGCCTCGTAGGCCGCCTGGCGTTCTTCTTCCGTCGCTTCCAGGGCCGACTTTTCCGGCTCCGGGTTGGGGATTCCAAATCCGGACGTCCGTGCCGCCTCTCGATGATCGCGGTAGTTCGCCTTCATCGTCTCCTGCTCACCGGCACTCAACAGCCGATTGTTCGCCGGCAGGGAGAAGTTCGGCGTGCGTTGGAACACCGTTAGATGCTCGGCCTCGGCGGCAATGATGGGGATCGATTGAATCGCCGACGATCCCGTGCCGATGATGCCGACCCGCTTACCCGTGAAATCGACCCCTTCATGCGGCCAGCGACCGGTGTGATAGGTCTCGCCCTGGTAGTCGTCGACGCCGGGGACTTCGGCGAACTTCCGGTGCGACAGACAGCCCGTTGCCATGATGTAGTGATGCGCGACGATGGTTGAACCGGTGTCCGTCTCGATCGTCCAGGTATTCGCCGCGTCGTCCCAACGGGCTTTCTCGACACCCGTTTCGAAACGGATGTCGCGTCGAAGGTCGAAACGATCGGCGACGTGATTCGCATATCGAAGGATCTCCGGCTGGGTGGGATACTTTTCCGTCCACTCCCACTCCTGCTCGAGATCTCCGGAGAAAGAGTAGGAATAGACGAGGCTCTCGACGTCGCACCGCGCACCGGGATAGCGGTTCCAGTACCACGTACCACCAACACCCGCGGCACGATCGAGAACAACGGCGGAGAACCCGAGTTCGCGTAGGTGGTGCAGCATGTAGAGGCCGGAAAAACCTGCGCCGACAATGACGGCGTCGTAACGATCCTGTTCGGTCACGATCGACTCCCCTTCAGTCGCTTGGAACCGCCATCCTAGCCCAGGGCGTCCACCGAGCGAACGCGCGTGCTGTCATCGACCGTTCGATGCCAACCGAAGGACATGGAGTAATTACACCGCAACATGAAGTATTCAGATTACGAACGCTGGTCGAAGCGAGTGGCCGAATGGGCCCAACGATACCTCACGACGATCGCGGATCGATCCGTGCGGGCGCCGACCGACCCGGGCGACGTGTTGGCGCAACTCCCGAAGACCGCGCCCGAGCAAGGCGAGTCGATGGCGACGATTCTTGCCGACTTCGAACGCATCGTCCCCGACGCGATGACACACTGGCAGCACCCGCGCTTCTTTGCGTATTTCCCCGCAAACGCGGCACCAGCATCGATGATCGCCGAGCAAATCGTCTCGGTGATGGCCGCCCAGTGCATGCTCTGGCAGACGTCTCCCGCCGCCACCGAGATGGAGACGCGCATGGTCGAGTGGATGCGCGACGCGTTGGGGCTCGAGCCGCATTTCCAGGGCGTCGTGCACGACAGCGCATCGACCGCAACGCTCACGGCCGTCCTCACGATGCGCGAGCGCGCGTACGAGTGGCGCGGGATCTCATCGGGTAGCGCGGGCGAGAAACCCGCGCGGATCTACGCTTCCGCAGAAACGCATTCGTCGGTCGACAAAGCCGTGTGGATCGCGGGGATCGGGCAGGACAACCTCGTCAAAATTCCGACGAATCAAGAATTTGCGATGCGCCCGGACGCGCTGCGCCAAGCCATCGCAGCGGACCGTGCGGCTGGAATGACACCAGCCGGTATTGTGCTGTGCATCGGCGGTACTTCGATCGGCGCATCCGACCGACCGGACGAGATCATCGAAATCGCTCGGGACGAAGGGCTCTACACGCACGTCGACGCCGCCTGGGCGGGTTCGGCCATGGTCTGTCCCGAGTTTCGATCCATCTGGACGGGTATCGACGGCGCCGACAGCATCGTCTTCAATCCGCACAAATGGCTCGGCGCACAGTTCGATTGCTCGATCCAGTTTCTCGCCGATCCGACCGATCAGGTCCGCACGCTGAGCCTGCGACCGGACTATCTCGAGACCCTCGATCAAGACACGATCGTCAACTACAACGAGTGGACGACACCGCTCGGCCGGCGCTTTAGAGCTCTGAAGCTCTGGTTCCTACTGCGCGCATACGGCCTCGAAGGACTACGTACCCGCATCCGCCATCACGTGGCATGGGCGGGCGAACTCGCCGAGAAGATTCGCACGCATGATGACTTTCGAATCACCACCGAGCCGCGTCTGTCGCTCTTCACCTTCCAGTACGCGCCGCCCGACACCCATGCCAACGAAGCAAGCGAGGCATTGCTCAAACGCATCAACGATGACGGACGGACGTATCTCACGCAGACCAAACGCGGCGACGATTTCGTGATTCGCTTTCAGGCCGGCCAGTTCGACTGCACCCGTGACGACGTTCTGTCCGTCTACGACATCCTCACGGAGCTCATCAAAGAATGACGCCGTCGAGAAGCGCCCCGAGCGACGCGGTTCACGACTCATCGACGCGCGCCTCCATCCGCTCACACGGAGATGCCATGACCATTCCTTCGATTCTTCCCACGGCAGTCGTCGGTAGCTATCCACAACCCGATTGGCTGGTTGACCGTTCTCGGCTGATCGACGCGGGAGTCCCCCGCGTCAGGCAACGCGGCATCTGGCGGGTCGACAACGAGCACCTCGAGTCCGCGCAAAACGACGCGACCGTGCTCGCGATTCGGGCGCAAGAGAATGCCGGCATCGACATCATCACCGACGGCGAGATTCGCCGGGAGAGTTACTCCAATCGATTCGCGACCGCCCTCGACGGCGCCGACGACGAGAATCCGCACCTACTCGCAGGACGCGAATTCAGCGTCCCCGTGCCTCGTATCGTCGGGCCGATCCGCCGGCGAGGTCCCGTCGAAGTCGAGGACCTCGAGTTCCTCAAACGTCATACCACCAAGGCGGCAAAAATCACGCTCCCGGGGCCTTTTACGATGAGCCTGCAGGCAAAGGACGAGTTCTACGGCGACGGCGAAGCCGCCGCGATGGCTTATGCCGAGGCCGTCAACGCCGAAGCACTCGATCTCGCTGCTGCCGGCGCCGACGTGATTCAACTGGACGAGCCGTGGTTGCGCAATGATCCGGATGCTGCGAACGCATACGCCGTCAAAGCGATCAATCGTGCACTTGAGAACGTTTCTACCACGACGGCGATTCACCTCTGTTTCGGCTACGGCTTCGTCGTCTCGCGAGACAAACCCAAGGCTTACCGTTTTCTCGAGCAGCTCGCGGATTGCCGCGCCAATCAGATCTCGGTCGAAGCCGCGCAGCCGCACCTCGATCTCGGCGTGTTCAAGAGTTTCACCGACAAGACCATCATGCTCGGCGTCGTCGATCTTGCGACCAACGAAATCGAAGAGCCGGCTGTGCTCGCGGAGCGGATTCGGCGCGCGTTGCCCTTCGTCGCACCATCGCGTCTGATGCCGTCACCCGACTGCGGAATGAAGTACCTGCGCCGGGAGGCGGCATTCGGCAAGCTCCAATCGCTAGCCGCTGCCGCCAGGATCGTGCGAACGGAACTCAACGGATAAGCGTTGGGCGCAAAGCGTTATCCGACGGTGATGCGGCGCGAGGATCGTTCGCCGAGACAACGTCGAGATTCGTCAGGCCCGAAGCGAACGCCGCCGTCCAACGATTGCCAAGGCAGTTCCGAAACGCCGTCATGAACCCTCGACCTGCCCCTGCAGGTCACCGCCTCCGGAACCGGCAAAGACCCGACCGAACGCTCGCTGGATATCGTTGATGATGATGTAACCGGACGGTACGACGAAGAGCGTCACGAGCGTCGAGAACGCCACCCCGAATGCCAGCGAGACCGCCATCGGCACGAGGAACTGCGCCGGGACCGACTCCTTGAACATGAGCGGCGACAAGCCGACAAACGTTGTGAGGGAGGTCAGCAGGATGGGCCGACAACGAGAAACCGACGCGTTGATTACGGCCTCGATCAATTGCTCGCCGTTCTCCAATCGATGGTGCACGTTGTGAACCAGCACGAGGCTCGAATTCACCACGACGCCCGACGCCGCCGTGACGCCCAGCATCGACATCATCGCAAGGCCGGAAACGTAGCCGAACGTCTTCATGATCAGGTGGCCCCAGATCGCCCCGACGAACGCGAACGGGATGACACTCATGATGATGATCGGCAGAGCGTAGGAACGCAGCGGGATCGCAAGCAGCGCGAAGATGACAAAGAGCGCAAGAACGTAGAGAGGAATCAGGCTGGCGATCGACTCCGTCTGGTCCGCCTGGGCCCCTTCGAGGCTGTAGGAGATCCGTGGATGCGGCGCCATGATCTCCTGGATCGGTCCGTCGTTCAGGTCGGCGAGCACTTCGTTGGCCGTGATTTGCGTTCGATCGACGTCCGCGACGACGTTGACGACGCGGCGGGATTCGGAGCGTCGAATCGTCGAAAAGCCACGCCCTAATTCGGCTCTCGCAACCGTCGCAAACGGCACTTGCGAGCCGTCGGGTGTACGAATACGCATGGTGTCGAGCGCGGCGACGGTGCGCCGCTCTTCCTCCGTGTAGCGCACCATGACACGCACGTCGTCCCGACCGCGTTGGATTCGTTGCGCCTCCTCGCCGTAGAACGCCTGACGGACCTGCTGGGCGAGGTCGCCTAGTGAGAGTCCGAGCGCTTCGCCACTCGGCAGGATGTCGAGCTTCAGTTCCTGTTTGCCGGAACGGAACGAATCCGTGATGTCCACGACGCCGGGATATTCCGCCAACTTGAACCGCAACTTCGCGGCCAGTTCGCGTAGCTCTTCTACATCCTCACCTTCGAGTTGGATGTCGATGTCGTTGCCGACGCTGATCAGGCTGGTGTTGAACTTGAGCTCGATCGCATCCGCAATGGGCCCGTTCACTTCCCGCCAACGGTCCGCGACTTCACGTGTTGTGATATCACGCGTTTCGCTCGGCGTGAGCTGCAAAACCACCTCACCGAAGTGCCCCTTGGCGGTCGAACCACCCGACCCACCGGACGTATCGGGGGGCCCGTTGCCCTGGGACGGCTGATCCCCGATCACCGCCATGATGTGGGTCACGGGCGGGGCTTCTGGAAACTCATTGTTGAGCTCCACCTTCATCCGCCCGGCTGACGCTTCGAGCGTCTGAATCGCCTGATTCGTCACGCGCGCGCTGGTGCCTAACGGCATCGTGAGTTGTGCAACGACCCGGTCCGACGCGAGCGGCGGGAAGAACGAGAACGGCAACCGGCCGGAGATCAGGATAGCCGCCGCCGACATGAGCGCCACCACCGCGAGCATGGCGGTGACGTAGCGCGCCGAGATCGCCCGCGTGACGGCGGCACGAAACGGATTTTGGATCAGATACTGCAGGCCATCGGCGAACCGTCGCTGGACCGCCACGAAACGCTCGGCGATCGGCGCGAACCAACCGGCGAGATGCAACGCAAAGAACGTCGCCACGACACCGACCGCAAGCCCGACGTAGGTGCGCAGGTCGTCGGCGAAGCCGATCAGCACGATCGCGCCGATCGGCAACAGCACGAGTCCGACTTCCGCCGACGCCGACTTGGTATTCGTGTGGCCCAGGTGTGCCGGCAGGACCATCTGTGATTCCACCAGGGAAAACACCAGGCAGCAGATGACCGTCGTCGAAATCACGCCCATCACCTGTCCCATGAAGCCGATCCCGAAGATGAGCGGCAGGAAGGCGGCAACGGTCGTGAACACGCCGAACGTGACGGGGATCGTCACGCGCTGTGCCCCTTCGATAGCGCCCTCGAGGAGGCCCATGCCTTCCTGGTGTCGCGAGTGCACGTTCTCGCCAACCACGATCGCGTCGTCGACGAGAATGCCGAGCACCAGGATGAACCCGAAGGTCGAGATCGCATCGATCGAAAGACCCAGGGCGTTGGTGAGGAAGATCGCGCCGAGGAATGCGACGGGCACACCGATACTGACCCAGAAGGCGAGTCGCGGGCGGAGGAAGAGAGCCAGGAGAATCAGCACCATCAAGAAGCCCTGGCGTCCGCTCTCGATCAGCGTCGTCAGGCGATCGTCGAGGATCACCGAGTCATCGTTCCAGACCGTGAGTTCGACCTCCTCCGGCAACCGCTTCTCGGCTTCGACGAGAAACGCCTTCACGGACTCACTGATCACCTGCACGTCCTGCTCGCCCATTCGGGAGACCTGAATCAGCGCACCGGGCTTTCCGTTGAAACGCAACGTCTGGTCCGTGTCGGCGAAACCATCGACGACCTGGGCGACGTCCCTGAGGTACAGGCGGGTGCCGTCGGTGCGGGTTTCGACGACGAGATTCTCGTACTCCTCACCCCAATAGGCCTGGCCCTTCGTGCGCAGCAGAATCTCGCCCGCCTCGGTCTTGATCGAACCGCCGGGGAGGTCCAGTGATCCCCGACGCACCGCCGCCGCGACCTGATCGAACGTCAGCCCGTTGCGGTTCAACGACGCCTCCGAGACTTCGATCGAGATTTCGTAGGGGCGCGCGTTCAGCACACTCGCCTGAGTGACACCCGGCAGCTTCGTGATGTCGTCGCGCACCTGATAGGCCAGTTCCTTCAAGACCCGTTCATCACTAGGCCCTGTCATCGCGACCTGCAGGACGCTACGGGTCGGCGACACGAGGTTGACGATCGGGCGTTCGGTTTGTTCAGGAAACGTGACGATGGAATCGACCCGGTTCTTGACGTCGTCGAGCGCGCGGCTCTCGTCGGCACTCTCGAAAAGCTCCACCGAAACCGAACAGAAACCTTCGTTGGCGTTGGAGCGAATTTCTTTCACGCCCTCGATGCCTTCGAGTTCCTCCTCGATCCGGACACAAACGCCTTCCTCGACTTCCTCGGGCGCGGCGCCGAGATAGGCGACCGAAATGTTGATCACGGGAATGTCGATGTCCGGGAAGGACTTCATCGGCATCTGCGGCAAGCTGACGAGGCCCGCGAGGACGATCAGGCCCATCATCAGATTGGCCGCGACGTGGTTACGCGCAAACCAGGCAATGATCGGCTTCATGACGGATCCTCGACGAATCGATCATTCCCAGCGGCAGGCACCTCCGCAACAGGCCGTACGCGCATGCCGTCGATCGCGTTCTCGATCGTCGACAAGCTGATGAGTTCACCGGGTCGGATTCCGGCCGACACGTAAACCTCTTCATCGACCGTACGCAGAACCTCGATGTCCCTGAACTCGATCGTGTCGTCCGGGGAGATCGCGTAGACCTGCCCGTTCGCCTGGATTGCCGAACGCGGCAAGACGAACACACCCCATATCTCACGACCGACGATCTCGGCTTCGACGAAGAGCCCGACCGTGAGCGGCGGCCGCCCTTCCGCGATTTCATATGGTCGGTCGACCTCGGCGACGAGGTTGATCATGCGCGTCTGTGGGTCCAACTCGCCCTCGGTTCGAACGATCCGTCCTTCCCACGTGTGCTCCTTGCCGGCGAATTCGGCGCGCAGATGCACGAGCGGGCCGTGACCGCCGCTCCCTGCTACCCCATCGAGGGGCAGGTTGAGATACGCGAGTTCTTCGTCGTGCACCGGCAGACGTACTTCGGCGTAGTCGGTGGCGTAGAGCATCGCGACCGAGGTACCGCGATTGACGAACTGGCCGACATCGATCCGTTCGGTCCGCACTCGCCCGTCATACGGTGCACGCACTCGGGTTCTCGCCAGATCGCGTTCCGCGCGCTGCAGCCGGGCGTTCGCTTCACGAAGTGATGCTTCGGCGATGCGCAGGCGATTCAAGGCATCGTCGCGCAGAGACTCGCTGGTCGACTGCTTTTTTGCGAGATCGAGTTGGCGGGTATGGGCCCGGCGCGCAATCGTGAGTTCGCTGGTACTCGACGCGAGCCGCGCCCGCGCTTGCTCGAGCGCCACCTCGTAATCGAGGGTTTCGATCTCGAGCAGCACGTCGCCCTTCTTGAAAAAGCCTCCCGACACCATGGTTTCGGCAATCGACGTCACCCGGCCCGCCACCTCGGGGATCAACTCCGACTCCGTTCGCGGCAACACCGTCCCGTGGGCGATCGACGTCATGCGCACGGGGCGTTCCGATGCGACCCACGTACGAACCAGTGGGGCGCTGTCCGGGGGTGCCTGCTGCTGGAGTTCGGGGCCCGTCACGATGATCACCGCGGCGAGCGCGATGCCGCCGACAAAGATCGCCAAAGGCATCAGGAATCTCTTGATCACGAAGCTCCTCCAGGCTGTTCAATCCCCGCGCACGCAAAATCGATCAGAGCTTGCAGGCCGGTTTTGAGCGTTTGTTCGGTCGGTTCGTCGCCAAGCGGCGCTTGGAAACGAAGAAGTTGAATCATCGAGCCGACCATCAGATGGAAGCGCCAGCGGATTTCTTCCTCCGCGACAGTCGGGCAGGCCGCGTGCAACGCGGCGATGAAGCGTGTCATCACATCAGCGAACTCGTTCGCCATCATCGGCATCGCGACGTTCGCAGGTTCCGCGAAGATTCGACCGACGAGCGCCGGGATGACGGTGAAGAGTTCCGGGTCCTTGGCGTCGAAGAGGGGCGCAAAGAAGGCTTCGAGAACCGCTCGTACGGTCATCGGTTCCGCGCTTGCTTCGAGCGCGGCCAACGCGGCCAACCGCTCTTTTCCGACCGGTTCCATACGCCGATGGAAGACCGCGGCGAGCAATCCCGACTTCGAGCCGAAGTGGTAGTTGGTCGCGGCCAGGTTGACGCCGGCAGCCGTCGCGATCGCGCGTAGCGACGTCGCCGAGTAGCCGCGCTCGACAAACAGGGCCTCGGCGCCGTCCATGATCTTCTGACGCGTGAATTCACCAGCGGACTCGCCGGGCGAATCCTCGGTCATCGGCGCGGCACTGCTATCTGGCTGTGGTTTCGTCACGGTCTATTCATTCAAACGATCGTTTGAATGAATAGTACGCCGCCCGCGCCGGCGACGCTACTGCCGAGGGCTAGCGTTACGATGCTGCTCCGCGCACCGAGGAGTCACGTCGATGGGTTACCGCACAGCGCACATGCTCTGCTGCCTCATGTTGCTGACCGGATGCGGCGAAACAAAAACCGCGGAGGCGCCCGGCGTGGAGGCGCCCGGCGCGACGATGTCGGGCGAGACCTCGAAAGACGGGAATTGGCAGGGCTTCATCCCCTACGAGTGGCGCACGGTGCGCCTGCAACTCACTCTGACCGGGGTCGACACCGACTCTCCAACCGGATTCATCGACGTGCCCGATCTCGGTGCCTTGAACGCGCCCGTCAGCGTGTCGACCGACAACGATCGGGTCACGGTGGCCACGCCGTTCGGTGCCACTATCGAAGCTACGTTCACCGGCGAGGCGCTCGAAGGCGCCTACAACGGCACGGACGGCACGAGCAGCACCATCACGCTGATACGTCACAACCCGGCGTTCGCCGCATTCGGCACACCAAGACTCGCGAGCGATGGCGGCCCCGCCCTCGACTACGAATACGCAGAACCCGCGAATCTCGGCGACGGCTAGTCGACCGACGATCTCACGGCCCACGACATCGACACCGCGCCAGTCGAAGCTTTCGTCGCTTCGGTGCTCGCTGGTGAGCAGGGCCGCCTCGAGACGATGGTCATTGCGAAAGGCGGTCAGCTCGTGCTCGACGAGTACTTCTATGGCTTCACGCCCGATCGACCCCACTCGATTCAATCGATCACCAAGAGCGTGACATCACTTCTCGTCGGGATCGCCCACGATCAAGGCGCGATCGAATCGCTCGATCAGCGCGTCGCGAGTTTCTTTCCGGAGTACGCCGCAAAGCGATGGGTCGATGAGGACTATCCGATCAACCTGCGTCACGCGCTCACGATGTCGGCAGCGATCGATTGGAACGAGCGCGTGCCATATTCGAATCCTGAGAACTCCAACACCGCCATGAACGCGACGGGCGACTGGATCGGCTACGTGCTCGACCGGCCACGCGCCGGCGAGCCGGGCGGCTCGGCGTCCTACACGAGCGGGCTGTCGATCCTGCTCGGCGGCGTGATCAGGAACGCGACGGGCCAATACGTCGACGAATTGGCCGACGAAACCCTATTCCGTCAATTGGACGTCGCGGGTTACCACTGGCTCGGTGCGCCGGACGGCACGCGTCACACCGGCGGTGGTCTTCACATCACCGCCCGCAATCTCGCGAAGATGGGCCAGCTCGTATTGAATCGCGGCACGTGGCATGGCGAGCAGGTCGTCTCGGCCGAATGGATCGACGAATCCACGCGCTGCCACCTGCCGCTCGCCGGCGCTGAAGACGACGCCACCGTCGGCTACGGCTACCAGTGGTGGCATTCGAACTTCACGGGCCCGGACGAGACGCCCGTTCCACACATCGCCGGCTACGGCTACGGCGGTCAGTACCTCCTCATCCTCCCGACGCTCGACGCCGTCGTCGTGTTCAACGCCGGCGAATACGGAGACACGGCGGTTTTCAATCCGAATCGGGCGATGGAGGAGTATCTGCTGCCGGCGATGATGTGAACCGGCCTAGAGCCACTCCCCCAACTCAGCCCGACAAGCCATGCCATCGCCCAACAGGTGCTGACTGTGGATCAGACGCTTGTGATAGATCTGCACGTCCGATTCCCACGTAAATCCGATGCCGCCGTGAAGCTGGGTGCCGCGATTAGCGACGAACTCGGCGGTATCCGACGCACTTGCCTTGGCGAGCAACGCCGCCGGCAATGCGTTCGCACGATCGTGGTCGAACACGGCGGCCGCCGCGTAGACGAGCGAACGGGTCTCGTCGACCGAGACCATGACGTCCACGAGCGGATGCTTCACCGCCTGAAAGAAGCCGATCGGGCGATCGAACTGCACACGGGTCTTCGCGTACTCCGCCGTCGTCTGCAGCATCCACTCGGCAGCGCCCGCGATATCCGCGGCGGCCAGGGTGAGGAGTGCGGGTCGAGCGCGCGCAAAGGTTTCGTCGTCCACACGATAGGGTGTGAGTTGTCGCGCCGCGACGTTGTCGAGCACCAACGTGCCCTGATCGCGCGTCAGGTCGACGATCCGATCGCGCTTCGCGGTGACGCCGGGGGCGTCGATGTCGACGACAAACCAGGCGGTCTGGCCTTCCCGTCGTGCAGCAAGCACCGCTGCCCGGCACTTCTGCGGGTCCTGCACGAAATGAACTGACCCACTGAGCGAGCCGCCTGCCTCAGTGACGGTACTGGTATCGACATCGCGATCGCCGGACGCGTTGAGATAGCCCCAGGTCGCGGGTTCGCCCGCCACGATGCGCGCCATCACGCTATCCGCTTCGGCCGACTCCATCTCCCGAAGCAGGAAAGAGGTCTCGATCGTGACGTTGAGCGGCGACGGTAACGCCCCGGCACCGATCTCCTCGATCAAAGCGACGGCGCTCACGAGCCCCATGTCCGCACCGCCACGCGCCTCCGGTAGCGCCAACGCGTGCCAGCCGAGCGACGTTATCTCCCGCCAGGCGGCTTCGTCGAAATACCCGACCCGGGTCGAGCCGACATGTGGGTCTTCCGAACCCGCAAAGGTCGGTCACAGGGACGCGAGCGGCTCGAGATCGCGAACGAATCGTTGCACCGAAGTCTTCAGAAGCTGCTGATCCTCGGAGAACCCGAAATCTCTCGGTATCGTCATGGCGCCCGCCTATTTGGTTTTCGGCAAGCCGAGTACGCGCTCGCCGAGGATGTTGCGCTGAATCTCGCTGCTACCGCCAGAGATGGTGCTGGTGTAGGTATTCATGTAGCCGAGCGCCCATTTGCCGTTGTCCACCGCGTCGGGGTCACCAACGTAGAGGCTCGCGGCCGGGCCCAGGATGCTGAGCGCAACCTGGTGCGCCTCCTGGAGGATCTCGCTGTTGACGAGCTTGAACTGCAACGGCAAACGCATCGCCCCACCGTTGAGATCGCGCACGCGGCTACGACGCGCGTTTTCGACGACGCCGGAGACACGTACATAGAGCTTCACGATGCGATCACGAATCACGGGGTCGTCCCACGCCGGGCGGCCGTTCTTCGGCGTGTTTTTCGCGAGCCCGATCAATCGATCCAAATGACTCATCGGCGAATCGCTCGACGCCACGGCACCGACGCCCGTTCCCGCACCGCGTTCGCTCGTGAGGGTCGACATCGCGACTTTCCAGCCGGCGCCGACTTCGTCGATACGCTGATGGTCTGGAACGACGACGTTTTCGAGATGGACCTCGTTGAATCCGGATTCGCCGGTCATCTTGTAGATCGGTATTACCGAGACGCCAGGGGCGTCCATGCGGCAGAGGAAATAGGTGATGCCGCCGTACTTGTCATCTCTGTCCGTTCGCGCGAGTAACAGCATCCAATCCGCCAGCGCCCCCATGCTGTTCCAGATCTTGCTGCCGTTGACCACCCAGTGATCGCCTTGCTTTTCGGCCTTCGACTGAAGTGACGCAAGATCGGACCCCGCGCCGGGTTCGCTGAATCCCTGACACCAGATTTCCTCGCCTGAGAAGATCGTCGGGAGAAACTGGCGTTTCTGCTCTTCGGTGCCGTGTGCGAGCAGCGTCGGCACGGTCATGCCGAGGCCAATCCAGTTGATGAAATACGGCGCGCCGGCTTTCTGGACCTCGGAGGTCGCCACACGCTGGAAGCCGTCAAAACCGTGCCCGCCGTATTCGAGCGGTAGGTCCGTCGCGATCAACCCGGCTTCAAAGCATTTCTTCTGCCAGTCGACGAGGTAGTCGCGGTGTTCGGTGAGCGTGACTTCGTAGGCGGCCTGCGGGAGCGGGATCTCGGTCGGGTCGGGTCGATTGTCCGCGAGCCATTCGCGACAGTACGCCGCGAACTCGGCCTGGTCGCTGAATTGCTGATCTAGAGCCATGCTGGTTGCCTTCCTGAATCCTTGCTTTGCCGGCGCATAGGCGTACGCCCCGCGGTGTCGAAACGGCCGTCGCCGTTGGTGTGCATCTTCACAAATCGGCCGGTTCGGCGCGCGGAGGAACAACGACGCGCGCCACCGCGGCGATCGCTCTCCTTTTCTGGGGGCACCGCACGCTCGCGCCGGCGGTAGCTCTTCGGGATGATGTTGGACAAATGGCTTTCACCGACGAGATTCGTACCCGTTCCGCTGCTGAATACGCGGATTTTCTCGTGCCCCACCTCGACTCATCGACGGACCTGCTCGATGCCGGCTGCGGCACGGGCACCATCAGCGTGGGACTCGCCCGCCATTGCGCCTCCATCACGGCGTTCGATGCCACCCATCAATTCGCCGACGCCGTCGCCTACGCAGAGCAACAGAAACTCCGCAACGTTCGTTTCGAAACTGGCGACGTCTACTCGACGCCGTTTCCCGACGCGGCGTTCGACGCTTGCCTCGCTCACTCGGTGCTCGAAGCGCTCGACGATCCGTCAGCGGCGCTCGATGAGTTCCACCGCGTGCTTCGAGGTGGTGGCGTGATGGGTGCGGCATCGATCGACTACGGCGGGATCCTGATCGGAGGTCAGAGCGTCGAACTCCTGCGTCGCTTCTACGACGTGCGCGAGAAGCTCTGGATCGCTGACGGCCTCGCCGACCCCTACTTCGGCCGGCGGTTGCGTGGACTCCTTCACGGCGCCGGTTTCGAGGACGTAACCGCCACAACGAAATACTTCACTTACGGTAGCGCTGATTCCGTGAGCCGCTTCGGCCTGGACCGCGCCGCTGATTGCGACGACCCGTGGTACTCACGATCCGCCACCGATCGAGGCTTGCTGACAAGCGACGAACTCGAGCAAATCCAAAACGCCTGGCAGAGCTGGAGCCGTTCCGAAGACGCTTTTCTCGCGTTCCCGTGGTGTCGCGCCGTCGGTTGGAAAGCACACACGCTGTGAGGGTGGATTCGTTCAACCGACCGGCGGTCGGTAGCGAGAACGATCGCGCTTACCCCAAGGCTTGGCCCAATCGTCCTGGTTTTCGTTCCAACCATTCCAGAGATCCATACCGACGAGCGTCGCGAAGCGCGATGAGTTCCGCTCGAGGATCTCGTCCGACACCATTTCGCGGTAGAGCTCGTAGACCTGCAGGTGAGGGCGCGCATATAGAAGCGCGAGTGTGACGCGTAGCCCGGGCGTTTCCGATACCCAGGAGCCATGCCACGTATGCGACGGCCAGATGATCGCCGAGCCGGCCGGCGCGACTAGCGGAACAGCCTCCGGATTGGCACCCTCGCCCGACAGAACCCGTTCGGCTTCCGTCGGTTGGCGCAAACGTTTGTGGCTACCGGGTACGAAAGCGAGGCATCCGGACTCTTCAGTGAGATCCGTGAGGCAGATGTTCACCGTAGCGAACTGATAAAAGCCGGGATGCGGTTGCATGGAGATGTCATCTCCATGCAGCGGCAGGTAGCCAGTCGGCAGTGTTTTGCCGCCGCCCTCGCCGCGGATGTGGCCCGTGACCGTGCTGATGATCGAATCCTCGCCGACCAGGTAATCGACGAGGGCCAACATCTTGTCGGCCACGATGATTTCCTCGAAAGCCCGGTCGCGCAGCAGAAGGTAGCGCTGGACCCAGTAGCCTTCGAAGCCCGCGCCACTCACCACGTCGGGTCGATTGCCTGTGCGCTCGGCGAACGTCTCGAGCGTGGCCTCGAGCGCGCGTGCGATGAGATCGGCATCGAGCACGTCTTCAACCACCGTATAGCCACAGACGTCGAGTTCCAGCGCCTGGCGCTCGAGCCCGAGCGCCGAGATCTGGTCCAGACACGGATTCGCTATTTTCGAAGCTTGCATCCCCACTCCCGATACCAAAAAGGCGCAGAACCGACCCCTCGCCAATCCCCGCCGGGTAAGGCTATGTTAGCCGCGTCAGACAGCCCGGGGATCGGCCATGACCAGAGCTAAGCAAGCACCCGCTTCGAGGGCACCGATGAACATCGTCCGCCCGGACCTCGCGATCAACGAGATGCATGAACGCCTGCTCGAGCACGGCTACATCATCATCGAGGCGTTAGCGTGCGACCTCGCCCGGCAGACTCACGCGGATCTTGCGCCACACATCGAAGAAGCGCCGTACGGCCACGATGAGTTTCTCGGCGCACGAACCAAACGCCTCGGCGGAGTCCTCCAGAAATCGGCCGCCGCGCGCGAACTCGTCACGCATCCGACGGTGCTCGGGCTAGCGAAGCGGATCCTCCTCGAGTACGCGGCGAACTTTCAGCTCAACTTCACCGGCATCATGCATCTCGAACCCGGCGCCGAAGCACAATCGCTACACCGTGACGGCGACCTCTATCCGATCTCGCATCTCGGCATGACGACCCTGATGCCGACCATGTGGGCCTTGTCCGAGTTCGACCGTGAAAACGGCGGTACGCAGGTTGTGCCGGGTAGCCATCGTTGGCCCCACGAACGGCGCGCACAGCCGCACGAGGTCTTGAACGCGGAAATGCCACAGGGGTCCGTGCTGATCTATCTCGGCGGCAGCCTGCACGGCGGCGGCGCAAACGTCAGCAACCGCGTCCGTACCGGGATGGCGCTGCAATACAGCCTCGCCTGGCTACGGCAAGAGGAGAACCAGTATCTCGCCCATCCGCCCGAAGTCGCACAAGAGTTTTCCGAAGAGCTCCGACGACTGCTCGGCTACGACTACGGCGGGCCCTATCTCGGTTTCGTCAGAGGCGACGATCCGCATCGGATCTTCGAGTCGGACTATGACGGTCCAGCGATGCGGTCGAGTCCCGACATTGATGCCGCGGCCAATTCAATATCACGTTTCGCCGTCACCGAACTCGACGAAAAGGGCAAGCCGTTCTAGCCGATCAGCTTTTCTTGCGTGGCACCATCACCACGTCGGTCAGCGTCTGATCCGCACGTAGCGCCTCCACCTGGTTCTGCACGCCCTTCGCCCAGCGCGGATGCGTGAGGATCCAGAACTTGTCGTCACGGATCGCGTCGGCCACGAGATCCCCCACTTCATCCGGAGGCATGCCTTGCTCGAGCGTCGCTTGAATGTTGGCGGCGGTTCGTCCGGCACGTTCGCCGTCACCCTTGGGTTTGCCACCACCGGGCCGGAACTCGACCGAATGACGCGAGATGTTCGTATTGATCGGACCCGGACATAGCACCGAGGCAGTGATGGGGCTCTTGCGGGCTCGCAGTTCTCGCTCGGCCGTCGCCATGAGCGCGACCACGCCATGCTTCGCGACGTTGTAGGCGCCCATCATCTGGCCCGCGAGGAGCCCCGCCATCGACGATGTCGCGTTCACGTGCCCCTCACCCGCTGCCTCGATGTGCGGTAGAAAGACGCTCAAGCCGTAGATCGGCCCCCAGAGGTCGACATCGATGATCCACTTCCAGTCTTCGAGCTTCATCTCGCGCGAGGACGTCGGAATCCCAACGCCGGCATTGCTGCACAGCACGTTTACTTTGCCGAACTCGCTGATCGTGAGTTCGGCCAACGCCTCGATTTCTTCGAGCTTCGAGACGTCCGTGAGACGGCCGATGGTTGGCGTTCCCGCCGCACGTAGCTCGTCGACCGCCGCGTCGAGGGCTGCTCGATCGAGATCGGCGAGCACCAGGTTCATGCCGCGGCGCGCAAACGCCCGCGCCATCCCGAGGCCAATCCCGCTCGCACCGCCCGTCACCACGGCAACGCGCGATTCAAACGCCTGCAAAATGAACCTCCGACCTAGAAACTATCAACGTGGCGCAGCCACAGCCCGCCGCCCATCTGCGGTTTCGGCTCGTAGCTCTTGTGTCCCAGCAGGCGCCGCACACGCGCCGAACGCCCCGCGAGCTCGTCATCCGTATAGTCGATCGGCGATGACTCTTCCGGCACGATCCAACCGAGCACGAAGGAGAGGTGCATTGCCAGGCGCCACTCGTTCTCCGTTTGATTCGCGCCGCCGCCATGGATGGTCTTGCCGCTGTAGATCATCGCGTCGCCGGGCTCGAGCTCGGCGGGAACCGTTTTCTCGGGCGACCCGTGGTCGAGATAGTTCGGCCAACGATGACTGCCCGGGATGACACGCGTCGCGCCTAACTTTTCCGTCACTGTGTCGAGGGCGATCATCGCGCTCAACGTGATCTCGGGCCCATTCGGCCAGCCCATCGTGGCAAACGCCGGCCAGTTATCACAGTCACGATGCAGCATCTGCGCCGGCGATTGCGGCCCGATCAACATCGCCTGCCCCGTGTTGACCCAATACGAACCACAGCTCGGCAGCAATACCGCGTCGGCCATCGCGGCATAGACCGGGTTGTCGAGCATGTCGAAGAAAGCATCGCTCACCTTACCGAGGCTCGAAAAACGAACCGTGTTGTGCCCGACGAAGAACCTGCCGGCTTCACCCAATCCTTGCGTGGCGGCGCCCGGCTCGTAGTTCTCGGCGGCCTTGAGCACGCCTTCACGCATCCGGTCGATCACCTCGACGGGGAAAAGGCCTTCGACGACCAGGCCACCATCGGTATCGAGCGCGGCCAACAGATCATCGAGCGGGCCCGTCGCGGGCAAACGCTGAAGCGCCATGACTATGTCCGTTGTTTTTCGACGACGTGAGTGTACGTCGGTGCCCGCCGCCCGGCACCGATTCGGGAAACCGCCCGGCATCCGATACCCTGTCCGACGAAGTCCCGCCGCGTATCGCACGAGGTCGCAATGGATCTGATCGACGTACACGTCCATGTCGTGCCTCATGATTTCCCCGACGCACCGACCGAAGGCCACGAATCGCGTTGGCCTTGCGTATGCCACGAACTGGCCCACCAGGCAGACGTTCAAATCGCCGGTCGATCCTTTCGCAAGATCGACCACCGGTCCTGGGATGCGGCAGTACGTATCGCCGATATGGATCGAACCGGTGTCGCGCGCCAAGCGCTGAGTCCGATGCCGGAGCTTCTCTCGTACTGGTTCCAGCCCAAAGCGGGACTCGAGATGTGTCGCTGGATGAACGACACCTTGGCCGACATGTCGACGCGTCATCCGACACGCTTCTCGGCCCTCGGCATCGTACCGATGCAGGACCCGGCGATGGCGGCGTCGGAACTCGAACGCCTGCGCCGCGACGGCATCCAAGGCGTCGAACTCGGCAGCAACATCAACGGCGACTACCTGGGCGAAGGCCGTTTCGAGGAGTTCTTTGCCGAAGCCGAGCGCCTGGACCTCGCGATCTTCGTGCATGCCCTCCATCCCGCCGGGGCCGACCGCCTGGCGAACACGCCAGACGTCATTCCTTTCGCCGCGTTTCCGGTCGATACCGCGCTCTGCGCGATGACGTTGATCCGCTCCGGCGTGCCCGAACGCTATCCGCGGCTTCGAATCGGCTTCAGCCACGGCGGCGGCGCGGTCATTCCGCTCGCGCATCGGCTCGGCAAAGGCGCACAGACGACATCCGGGTTCGGCGGTGTGCTATCGCGGTCACCCGCCGACTACGCGGCGGGCTTTTTCTACGACAACCTCGTCTACGACACCGGCTATCTCGCCTACCTCGCCAACGAATTTGCACCCGGTCAGGTCTTCTGCGGCACGGACTATCCCTACGCCATCATGGAAACCGATCCCGCCGGTTTTGTCGCGAACGCCGTGCTCGACGATCCGGAAAGCGTTCGTTTCGGCGCCGCCGAGCGGTTTCTTGGTCTGGCGAGCTAGGTCGAGACGCAAAGCGCCATGGCGCGACACCTCGTCTTCATCGGGGCCCTCTTGAGCTAGCATCGCCCGGATGCGCCCGAACATTCTCTTCATCATCACGGACCAACACCGCGCCGACCACACCGGATTCGGTGGCAACGACGTGCTGCGCACACCGCACTTCGATGCCATCGCCGCGCGCGGCACGGTCTTCGATCGTGCATTCGTCTCGAACCCGATCTGCAGCCCGAACCGGGCGACGATTCACACGGGACGAATGCCGTCAGCGCACGGTACGCGCGTCAACGGCATCTCCCTCGACTGGCAAGTCGAGACCTTTGTGCGCCGATTGCGGACCAGCGGCTATCGAACGACCCACATCGGCAAGTCTCACCTGCAGACCATGGGCGTGCCCGGCCAGATGAACCCGTTGCGTCTACCCGAACCCGGCGAGGGCGAAGCCCGCCAGGAGACCGATCGATCCTGGGACGGCCTCGAGCACGGCCGACGATTCCAGGAACCGGGTCGGGCAACGTTTCCCGATGACTTTTACGGTTACGAGAACGTCGACATGGTGACCCGCCACGGCGACATGTGCTCCGGCCACTATCTACAGTGGTTGCGCGAGCAAACGGACGATGCCGAGGCGCTGCGGGGAGGCGCCAACGCCCTCTCGCATTTCGACGGATGGCACGAGGTCTATCAGACCGCGGTGCCGGTCGAGCTGTACCCGACGAGCTACATCACCGACCAGACGGTCGCCGAGATCGAGGCCGCAGCGCGAGACGACCGGCCCTTCTTCATCCACTGCTCCTATCCCGACCCGCATCACCCCTTCACGCCGCCGGGCGATTTTGCCGAGCGCTACTCACCGGACGAAATCCCGCTGCCCGAGACCTTCGACGATTCGCACGGCCGCTCGATGCCGCACGTCCAAACGATGATCAAGCGACGCGGTACTCCCGGCATGGCCGTGCATGGCTGGTCGCCGAACGAAGACCAATATCGCCACGCGGCCGTTGCCGAGTACGGGATGATCGAGCTGATCGACCAAGGCGTCGGCGAGCTCATGCAAACGCTCGAACGCACCGGCGTCGCGGACGAGACCATCGTCGTCTTCACCTCCGATCATGGCGACATGTTCGGTGACCACGGCCTCATGCTGAAACACGCGTTGCACTACGAAGGATGCACACGCGTTCCGTTCGTGATCGCGCATCCCGACCGCGCCGGCGTCCGAACGCGGCAACTCGCGAGTTCCATCGATCTAGCGCCAACGATCCTCGAACTCGCCGGCGTGCCTGCATATCACGGCCTGCAGGGCGTGAGCCTCGTCCCGACGCTGGGCGAGCCGACGGTGAGCGTGCGCGAATCCGTCTTGATCGAGGAGGATGAACCGGAGGACTGGGTGGGCGCCGGTCACGCGCTTCGGATGCGCACCCTCGTCACCGCCCGCGGCAGGATCACGACGTATCGAGGTCACGACCACGGCGAGCTTTTCGATCACGAAGCGGACCCGCTCGAAGTCGACAACCTCTGGGGCCGCGCGCACGCTCGCGAACTGCAATCGGAGATGCTGTGGGCGCTTCACCAGTCGATGCTGGACGCCGCGATCGAGACGCCGCGCGCGACGCACCAGGCCTAGCGCGGCACGTGCTCGGTCGTGAAAACCGGGCGGACGAACGTAGCCTTTCGAGGTCCCACGCGACGAGTAGCGGCGACACTAGTCGGAAACGAGTTCCGCGCCCGCCACGCCCTCAAGATATCGATTCACGAGCGCATCCGGCAAAGCAAAGATCAACTCGCCATCGATCGCATCGCGACACCAGCAGTTGACGATCGTTGCAGCGACGACTCCATCCGCTGGATAAACACGGAGCGACGCCATGACGCCGATGGTCGCGCCACTGATCGACAGTCGCCGACGCCCCCACGCATCCTCGTCGAGGATCCAGCCGTAACTCCAGCTCGATCCGTCTGCTGCGGGAAACCAGGCTCTCTCGAGTTCACCCCGCGTGAATTCCCCCGCGGCCAGATGCGCTTCCCCAAAGGTGACGAGCTCATCGGCCGTCGCATATATCCCACCGCCACCCATGTTGAAGCTGTAATCGAATCGCGGGACGCGCTGTAGCTCCTCACCAACGTCGTACGACCAGATGTCCTGCAGGCTGTAGTTGCGGGCGAGTTCGACCGGCAAATCGCGGACGTCCTGAAAACCGGTCCGGCTGAGCCCGAGCGGCGCCAGCACTTGCTCGTGCATATACGACTGGAAACTCATCCCGCTCGCACGTTCCAGAATGGCCGCCAGGATCATGTAATTGCCGCTCGAATAGCTGTACTCACCGGGGTCGGCCCAGCCGTGGAAGCCGAGCGCGGCGCCGAGGTCGCCGAGCAGCAGGTTGAAGTTCCAGCTCGGTCGTCGGTAACGGCTGTCGTCACGCCACTGCTTGCCGTCAAGCGCCGCCAGGGCTTCAGTGGCCGTCTCGAAGTGACGATCGTAGAGATCCCGCCGCTCGGGGTGGCCACGGTGCGGCGCACCCGCCGTGTGCGTCACCAACGATCTGACCGTGCGGCGTTCGTCGGCAAGTTCTGGATGATCCGGAAACCAGCGGGCGACGGAGTCGTCGGGCGAAAGAAGGCTTCGCTCGACCGCCCTCGAAAGCGCGATCCCGGTGAACGCTTTCGTGATGCTCATGATGAGAAACGGTGTTTCGGCCGTCACCGCCCGCGACGACTCGACCTCCGCCATACCGAGTTCCACCTCGAGGATGCGCCGGTGTTCGTGGCTGATGACCATCTGCAACCCGACGTTCTGCAATCGTTCGTGCGCTTCGAGCACATCGACACGAAGCATGAGCGATTCGACCATCGCACGACGATCGGCGGTCTGATCCACCGTCGGGGCCTCGGCGCCCCAAGCCGCGCGGCCGGCTGACATCAATACGCTCAAGAGCGCGGCCAGCGCGACGCGCGTCGCTCGCACGCCTCCAAACCGTGCGCCAGTGGCGCGCATCGGAAAATATGTCTTTGCGTCCGCAACGAACTTTTCAGCGGCGCGTGACGGCAAGTTCACTGGCCAAATTCTCGACACAGAACAGCCCCGTCAGTCTTTGATGGGATGTCGTACCAACCGCGTTCATAGTTTGATTGCCGAGTCGGTCGATTCGGCAAGCACGCGCTTTGCTTCTCCTGGTTGAGCAATAGCCATCGGTCCAACGCCTTCTGCTATTACTAGTCCATGCGACCAACATCAATTCGATTGTTCACGCTCTTCCACCTCGCCGCGACCGCGCTGGTGCTCGTGAACAACTTGCTCTTCTGGGACTTCAATGTCGCGGCGGCCGATCCCCGTTTCGGCGAACTCGCACCGCTCGTCCCGGCCTCGATCACCGCAACGGCGCTCTTCGTCCCGCTCCTCTTGTATTACCTGTTGGTCTTCCGACGAAGCAACGTCGCGCGCTGGATCATTGGCGGCATCGTTCTCTTCTGGGCTGGCGGCGTGGTCGTCGCCGTCGGCAAATTCCCGACGTTGATGGTGACGATCACGGCGAGCGCCCTTGCTCTACAGATCGCGGGGTTCTGTTATCTCTATACGCCGCCTGCTCGGCAGTGGTTCGCCCGCTCCGGCTAGCTACGATCCGCGCCGATGCTGAAAAACGGGCGGGATCAAGGATCCCGCGGTTCGCCGAGCAGGAACTTCAACGGGACGTGTAGCCGCTCACGCCAGGCTTTCGGCGAATGATCGGCACCTTCGAAACATCGTGACGTCCAGTCGACGCCGTCGCGGTATCCGTAGCGCCGCATGACCTCGTCCATTTCCGCCTGATACGGCCCGTAACTTGCATCGTAGGTCGCCGTGCCATGATCGAAATAGACTCGGTGCGCGCCCGCGAACGGCCAATGATCGGCGAGCCAGCGAACCACGGCACCTTCGCCGATAGTCCAGTCGGTCGACAGGCACGCCGTCCCACCGTAGACATCCGGGTATTCCGCCATCGCGTAGGCGGAGATCAATCCGCCCATGCTGGACCCCATGATGAAGGTGTGGTCCCGATCGCTCTGCGTTTTGTACGTTTCGTCGATGAACGGTTTCAGTTCGTCGACGAGAAACCGAAGGTAGTTATCGCCAGAGAGTTCGTCGGCACCCGCCTTATCGCCCCAGCCCTGTTCCTGCATTTGACGCCAGACGGCTTCGTCGACCGCTTTCTGCGGCATGTATTCGGCGCCACGCGCACCCGGCGCCCATTCCGGCATCCACACAGAAACGACGATGGCGGGGGTGATCTCTCCCGTCCGGCTGAGTCGCGTGATGGCTTTGTCGACGTCCCAGAAGAGGTCAAGTCCCGCAAAGGGCGACGTGTCCACGTGAAAGAGGAGTTGCCCATCGTGCATGTAGACCACCGGAAACCGGTCGGCCGATGCGACGTCGTAGCCTTCCGGCAGCCAGACATCGACGGGACGCGGCCGGACGTGCGCGGACGGGAACGCGTCGTAGTGAACGATCGAACCGTCGATCGGCACGACCGGGCGCGCAGCGACCTGCTCCTTCAAGAACCTCTGCTTTTCCGAGTCTTCGTCGCTCTTGGCCATGGCGCTACCTGTCCTGAGATTTCGCGAGCATAAGGACTCTCGCGCGGTTGGTGTGACTGTCGAAGGCGCCGAGCGCAAAATCTGGCGCGACCACCGATCTACATCATCCGCGTGGCGGATCCGCAACCGCTGGCGGCGCAAAGTATCGCTGCGGGGTGACGCTGAAACGTTTCTTGAAGAGATCGATGAAAGAGCCCACGTTCTCGTAGCCGAGTTCGTCCGCCACGTCGGCACTACTTCGGCCCTCGGCCAGCAAGTTGACGGCGTGCAGCAGGGAGATCTGCTGTTTCCATTGCAGGAACGACATACCGGTTGCGCGTTTGAAGTGCCGCGTGATCGTGCGCGAGGAAAAGCCCAAGCGCCTGGCCCACGCGTCGAGGGACGTTCGGTCGCAGGGATTCTCGAGCAACGTCTCGACAATCGTGCGGATTGGTCTCGACGACGCGAGCGGCACCGTCAGCGTCGAAGACTCGAGCGGCTCGCACAAGAACTTGATCACTTCGAGCAAGTGATCGACAGGCATGTCGTCCGCGGTAGTGTCCTTCTCCGCCAGCGCCAGCAGCAGTTCTCGGAGGGCGTCCGGGATACCGACCTCGCACGGCTGCCGAGGCAGACCGTCTGCCCGATCCGGGCGAATGAACGCCGTCTTCATGGTCACGTCACCAAAACAGTCGATCGAGTGACTGAGCCCCTCCGGCATCCACACCCCTCGGCGCGTCGGGACGTACCAACGCGCGGTGTCAGTCTGGATCACCATCGAGCCGCTCACGGAGTAGATGAGCTGCGACGATCGATGCGTATGAGGCGCAACGTGAGTTCCACTCGGGAAGTCGTAGGTACGCACGAGAAAAGGCGGGAACATGGCTGGTATCGAACGAGCTGTCCGATTACCCCGATAAAGTGACCGAACGCCCTATTTACGACACCTCCAGCCGCATCGCAATCTTTCCCGACGCACAAAACAGGAGTCACACCTTCATGCGAGTCAGCAAAATCAGCCGGGTCATCGGCGTCGACGACATGGATCGGGCGCTCAGCTTCTACCAATCCCTCGGCCTCACCGTCGAGGACTCGAACGCCCACTGGTCCAATCTGACCTGCGGCGACGGCAACCTCGCCCTGCAAGCGTACCGTCCGCCCGAACCCCGGCTCGTGCACACGATGGTCATTCTGACGGTCGACGATCTCGAAGCCGCCATCGCCACCGTCGAAGCGGCGGGTGGTGAACTCGAGTCGCGTCACGACAACCCACATGCGCCCGTCGTTCTCGCGCACGTCATCGACACCGAGGGAAACATCGTGCAATTGGCCGAACTGCGAAAATGATCGAGCAGCCGCACCGGCGAACTTGGTTGCATACTCCCTGACCCGAGGCGCTCGATTCGGATCAAAAAAGAAACCGATGACCCGTGCTTTCGACATCACGAGCACCACGCTCGCACTGGACGAAACCGTACCGCCGCTCGAGCTCGCCGGCGGTAAGGGGCGGTCGTTGGCGGCGATGATGCAGGGCGGGATTCGGGTACCCACCGGGTTTGTCGTCACCACGGACGTCTATCGGGCAGTCGTCGAAGTCAACGACCTCGGCGCCG
Source organism: uncultured Pseudomonadales bacterium (assembly GCA_951813295.1). Taxonomy (GTDB): domain Bacteria; phylum Pseudomonadota; class Gammaproteobacteria; order Pseudomonadales; family Azotimanducaceae; genus VXYL01. Next base: position 255,336 of record CATOTI010000003.1, on the reverse strand, counting down.
AGATTCTCGAGATCGTCGGTCGCGAGACGGCGCAAGCCGCGGCGCTGAAGCTTGCCGACCGATTCGAATCACTCGTCATACCGCCGGAAATCGTCGAGCAAATCCTCACCACCAGGACGCGCATTACCGGCGATGAGCCGGTCGCCGTCCGGTCGTCCGCCACGACGGAAGACCTGCCGGGTGCTTCCTTCGCCGGCCAGCACGAATCGTTTCTAAACGTTGCTACCGCCGAATCGTTGTTGACCGCGGTCCGTGCCTGCTGGGCGTCGCTTTGGACCGCCCGAGCCATCGCCTATCGAAGCGAGATGTCTCTCGATCATGCGAACGCGGCGATGGCCGTCGTCGTCCAGGTGATGTTCGAGGCGGATGTCTCCGGGGTGATCTTCACCGCCAATCCGACAACCGGCCGACGTTCGGAAATGGTCATCGAGGGCAGCTACGGCCTGGGTGAAGCAATCGTCGGCGGCGACGTCACACCCGATGTCTGGTTGGTCGATCGCGACAAGAACACGATCGCGAGCGCCACGCGCGGCAGCAAGGCCGACATGGTTGTCACTGCGGATGAGGGAACCATCCAAACGTCCGTGCCCGAGGATCAGCGCGAACGGCTGTGCCTTGCACCCGAAACGGTGTTGGCACTGGCCGACATGGCAACGGAAGCCGAACGGCTGCTCGGTGGTGATCCGCAAGACGTGGAATGGGTAGTCGTCGGCGACCAATGTGCCCTGGTGCAATCGCGCCCGATCACCAACCTGCCAACGACGCCGGAAGACGTGGTCTGGTTGCCGCCACCCGGCGCCAAGATGCTCGTGCGACGGCAGGTAGTCGAGAACATGCCCGGTCCCCTCTCGCCACTCTTCGAGGATCTCTACTTGAGCTCCGGGTTGGATCAGGGGATGGACGGCTTGATGGTCGAGATGGACATGCCCATCGATCTCGACTCGATCGTCAACCGCCCGCTCTTCGTTACGTCGAACGGCTACGGCTATTGCCGGTTGGACGTCAACTTCGGGTGGGATTTCGTCAAGCAAATGCCGAAAATCTGGTACTACTCCGCCACACGCTTTCCCGGAATCCTGCGGTCGCTCGTGCCGCGCTGGCAAAGGGGTTTAGCGGACTACCAGACCGAGATCATTCGTTGGCGAGACGCCGATCGGAGCGCCGCAAGCGATAAAACCTTGTTCGAGGGAATCCGCTCGCTCGCCTGGGCCGATGCGACGTACTGGTTCTTCACCACGATGATGGTCGGTACTGCGAAGATCGCCGAAGGCTTACTCGCCGGGGTCCTGAGGGCTCGAAGTCTCAAGGGAAAACTGACGACGGGCATGTACCTCGCGGGCTTCGAATCGAGAACGCTCAAAGGCGAGCAAGCGCTCGAGGCGATCGCCGAACGAATCCGCGAGGACGAAGCGCTCCGAGACCTTTTTCTCGCAACACCCGCGGACGAAATCGTTCCCGCCCTGGCCGAACGGTCCGGTGGCAAAGCCGTCCTCGAGGACCTGGAGAACTACCTCGAGGAATACGGTCACCAGGTTTACGACCTGGATTTCGCCGAGCCGACCCAGATCGAAGATCCGACACCCGTACTGATCGGCCTCAAGGCATTGGTTTTGTCGCCCCGGTCTTCGAAAGCGCGCCAGGTGGAAATCACTGCCCAGCAGGACGAACTCGTGGAGCTGACACGCACCGTACTCGGTCCGCTACGACGAGGCCTCTTCAACAAGTCTTTGTCCTGGGCGCGTCAAGCCGGGCCATACCGCGAGGAAGCACTCTTCTACATGGGAGCTGCATGGCCGACGTTGCGAGCGATCGCCCGCGAGCTCGGCGGGCGCCTCGTCGACGCCGGCGTCCTCGAGGAAGCCGACGATATCTACTATCTGCAGGCGGCTGAACTCGAAGTGCTCGTCGACGGCCAATCAACGAGCGGAACGAAGGCGGAATTCGCCGCTGCGATCATTCAACGCAAGGAACTTCGTGACGCCCGAAAGGGCCTGCATCCACCCGGCCGGGTGCCCGAGAGCTTTCGTTTCAAGTACGGTCCCTTGGACTTTACGCGCCTGCTCGAGCTTTTCGAAACGCAGAAACGCAACCTGGACGACGACGCCCGGCTGGCCGGATTCGCCGTCAGCCCGGGGCTAGTTACCGGTCCCGCTTGCCTGATCCGATCCGTCGACGACTTCGATCGCATGCGACCGGACTCGATCCTCGTCTGCCCCACCACGACGCCGGCCTGGACACCACTCTTCAGCCAGGCCATCGGCCTCGTGACCGACATCGGCGCCGTTCTCGCACACGGTTCGATCGTCGCGCGCGAGTACGGAATCCCGGCGGTGCTCGGTTGCGGCAATGCCACCCAACGCATCCGGGACGGTCAGATGATCAAAGTCGACGGCAGTGCCGGCATCGTGGAACTCGAGCCGACCGTCAACTGACGAGCCACGTCCCTGGATGCGTGCGTCAGCTCGGATCGGGCGTCCACGCCCAGTAGCGCGCCACCGCGCCACCGTCCACGCGAAGGTCTTCGCCCGTGATCATCGACGCATCGTCCGAGGCGAGGAAAGCGGCTACGCCGCCGTAATCACTCGGCCGGGGTAGCTTCTGCATCGGAATGCCGTCGCGAAACGGGCGCATTGCGTTGCCCAAGTTTGCCGGTCGTTCGCGGCCGATGCCCCAACGCTCGGCACGGTCGAATGATTCGGCCGGATCCGTCGCGGTCGGTGTCAGCGAGTTCACGCGGATACCATGCTCCGCGAGTTCCATCGCACACGAGCGCGTGAAGTTCATGAGGCCACTCTTGGCCGTGCTGTAGGCGACGTTCCTGGGTTCGCCCTGGTGACCTGCGGTCGAGATGATGTTGATGATCGACCCGGCGCAGTCGCGCTCGATCATATTGCGCGCGACGTGCTGCGTGAAAAGAAACGCGCCCGTCAGGATGACGTCGACCTGCGCACGCCATTCGTCGACCGGCATATCGAGTACACCCTTGCGGTTGAAATAGGCGGCGTTGTTGACGAGAACATCGATTCCGCCGCTCGCTTGTGTCGCCTGTCGAACCGTTTCGGCGACCTCGTCGGCATTCGTAACGTCACAGGCGAAGGCCCACGCCCGGACACCGGTCGACTCGAGATAAGTCGCACAGGCTTCGGCGTGTTCGATACGTGAATCGATGCAGACGACATCCGCACCGGCTTCAGCAAGCCCCTCGGCGATACCGCCGCCGATATTCGGGCTCGTCCCGGTGACGAGGGCCACGCGGTTGTCGAGTTTCTTCAAGTGTCTACCTCGTCGTTAGAGGAGAATCGCCACCCGACCATGCGGGCGCAGTTCTTCGAGATCGAGCGTGGCCCGCTTCTTGCGGATGCGAAACCCCGCGTCGCCGCCCCGCTCGAGTTCGTAGGCGGAATGGCCGGGAAACGTATGTAAGGTGCTACCCCGCGAGCGGTAGACCACGAAGTTCACCTTGGCTTCGACGACGCCGTCGTCGCGCTCGCTCGCCCGCACGTTGGCGGTCATATGCCGGGTCGTCGATTGGGGCGATTCCACCCAGGCAGTACCGTTCATCAGCGATCGAACGCGTTGCTCGAGCAGAAAGCGGTCGTCCTGAACGAACATCAGGTCCTCTTGTGGGTCGCCATCCGGCTTGTCGGTCGATGGAATCAGATAGCTCAGCTCATCAGTCCATAGCGCGAGCCAGTCGTCGAGCTGCCACGTATCGAGGAGTTCCATTTCGTGGAAGAGAAACGCCTCGACCTCGAGACGAAGCGCAATCGTCGCGTCGACCGCTGCTCCCGTCACGCCGCGGTTTCCCGCACGACTCGCCGGTAGACCTCGACTTCGGGCTTGGAGACCTCCCCGGTCATCAACTCGTTGTAGCGACGCCAGAACGTCCGCATCTGCAATTCTTCATCGCCCTTCGGTCGGCGCTTGCCCATGCCACGCGAGAGGTCGTTCCAGGGATCGACCCCCGTCGCCCGAAAACCGCGCTGACAACGTTCGAGTGCCTCCACGTCGTCCGGCGTCGCGAGCCCGGCGGGGCCCCAGAACGTCAGGAAGTCCGATAGCCGAAGTTTCAGGAGATGATCGTCCATCTCCGGCGGCGAGAGCTCCCAGGCCGTGATCTCCATATAGCCCGGTTCGTCCGGATAGAACGTGCGGATCGTGCAGCCCATGCCGAGATCGATGAGCATGAGGTTCGGGAAAATGAGTACGTTTCGACCGCCGAGCATTCGGTTCGTCCACCGCTCGCCGTAGCGTGCGATCAGGCCTTCCCGTCGCTGGCGATGAAGGGCGACCGCTTCGGCATCGGGGAATTGGCGGCTCAGCGTGCCAGCGTAGTCACCGCCCGACATGTCCACGTTCGCAACCGCCGCATGGCCGTTGCCGAGATCGAGGCCGCCGGCCGGATCATTCGAATTACCGGTCTCGCCCATGCGCGATTTCATGTCGACACCGCTCGCCGTCACCATCTGGATATAGCGGTTGTGGGTCGTCATCGCGTGGTAGCCGTCGATGCTGTTCTCGACGAGGAGCTTCCAGTTGGCTTTCATCGAATAGAGATGTGTACCCGGTGCAACCTGCATCAACGTCTCGGACTGATCGGCGATCAGGTCGATGAAATCCGTCGCGGCCCCCAGGTACTCGTACAGGCTCTGCTTCTGTGCGGTGTCCCAACAGAGAAACCAGAACCCCCGGTAGCTGTCGATATACGCCGGTCGCGGCAGGCAGCGCTCCGCCTTGCTCCAACCATCGGGATAGCTTTCCTCATCCGGCATCGAAACGAGATCACCGGCCGTGTTGAACGCCCAGCCGTGATAGAAGCAGCGCAACAACCGCCCGTTACCCGACGCGCGTGACTCCACTTCCATGCCCCGGTGTGGGCAGGTGTTGACGAGAACGTTGATCTCCCCGTCCCGGCCGCGCGTGAAAATGATCGACCGGCCGCCGACCCGGCGCGTCCTGAAATCGTTGACGTTCGGCAACTCCGACTCGTGGCCGACATAGAGCCAGCACTTGTCGAAGATTTCCGCGCGCTCCTGATCGAGGATGTCCTGGGCGATCATAGTCTTTCGGTTGACCCAGAACTTAGGCGTTTCCCGGTCGTCGATGATGAGTGGCAGGTCGTTCATGGTTTCTCCTGAATGCCGCCGTCAGCCTTGGAAGAGCGCAAAGCACTTCTGCGAGTTGAAGATCCACGTGTCGAGGTACTCGATCACTTCGGGCCGGCGTTCCGGCATGACGCCGGCGAGGCAGATCCAGTTCTTGAACTCCTGCGAGCCTGCATCTTCGACCGCTTCGTTCGTGAGTTCCGCCCACTTCGCCTGATCGCCGGCACGGAGTTCGTTCACACGCTCGAGATCGAACGCTCGATCGGGATAGAGCCAGTAGTGTTTCCCGGTCAGGAACGCGTGAGACCAACCGGATGACGCCATCACCACGTAGCGCCCGTCTTCGGCGTCCAGCGCCCGACGCAGCGCCTGGCCAACCGCGAAACAGGAACGGGGGGTCGGGCCGGCCGGCCCCGGTGCGTCGAGGTAGGGATCACGTTCGTCGACCGGTCGCGGGTCGAAGAGCTGCGCCATGCCGCCGCGGGTCTGAACGACACCCGTGCCGTAGCAGTTCACCGCGATGGGCACGATTGGGTACGACCAACCTGCCTGGTCCCAGTCCAGATAAACCAGCGCATTCGCGAACGCGTGGGTCAGGTGATCCTGGTTATTGAACTTGTAGGAGTAAGCGATCGGGCAATCATCCGAAATGATCGCGTCCGCCAGGCGTCGCGCCAGCCGGCCCGCCCCCGGCAACTCGTACTCGTAATCGGGTCCAACGCCCCAGATATCGCTCTCGTGGGCGGGCGGTCCAATCCTCTCGAACGGCTTCGACACGAAACCGTCCATGCAATACATGTTGAACGGTGGAATGACGTCTTCTTTGAAGTTCTCGTATTGATCGTCACCGAAGATGATCACCGCATCGGGATTGAACGCATCGATCGCCTCGCGCACGCGGTTCAGCGCTTCGACATGGCGACGCTGGTGCTCCTCGGCTTCTGCCACCTCGTCGTTCCATTGCGCCTGCATGGCTTCGGGCCAGGACGACGGATCTTTCTGCTCGTCGGGAATGTGCGGGCTTCGAAGGATCGCGCGCAGGAGATTGGCGTATGTCGCCGGCTGGCCGAGCAGCGGTGGATAGTGCGTGATGCCAACGCCCAGGATCTCCGACATTGCGTCCTCCCAATGCCGTCAAAGCGTGAAGGCAACGTAAGCCAACCATCACTTTTCGTCAAAGCACGAGGTGCGGTTATCTTGGTGCCGAAAAGAGACGGGGGACTCCATGAACATCATTTCGCTCACCGATGCGGAGACGATCGCCGACGCGATCCTCAGCCGTTCGCGCGAACTGGACTTGCGGCCCATGAGCGTGGTGGTCGTCGAGCCCGGCAACATCGTCAAGGTCTTCAAAAAGGAGGACCACGCCTCCTCCATTCGCCTCGAGATGGCGCTCGGCAAAACCTATGCCGCCCTAGCCCTCGGGCGGTCCTCGCTCCTGGTCCAGGAACGGATGAAGCAACGTCCGGCCTTCATGGCGTTTCTCTACGATGCCTCCGACAAGAAGATCTTCGCGGAAGGCGGTGGTCGGTTGATCCGCAACACCGATGGCGAGGTCATCGGCGCGGTCGGCGTAACCGGCGATCGCCAGGAAGTCGACGACGAAGTTGCGGCCTTCGGCATCCACGCGGCCGGCCTCAAGATCGACGAAGACTGTCGGGACATGGGCCAGCTCGTGCGGCTGGACGACTGAAGGTGCCATCGGCAGAGTGTCTGGCATGAAATGGTTGCTCATCATTCTAGCGGCGATCGTCGGCATCCTCTTGCTGCTGTGGTTCGGTGCACAGGCCTATTTCGCGCTCATCGGCAACGCGAGCGTCACGGAGGAGCTACGCACCGACCCCAACGGCGAGCGCGCCACGCGTGTAATGCTGCTGACCTTCCCGGACGGAACCGAATTCCCGGTGAACTATCTGCGCGAGGGTGATCGGGTCTTCGTCGGTGCCGACGGTCGATGGTGGCGCGCATTCCGCGACGGCAACGTACCCGTGAAGCTCTTCATCAAGGGTGAAGAACATACCGGTCGTGCCCTAACGGTGTTGGACGATCCGGGCTATACACAGGACGTTTTCACGCGCCTGCGGCCCACTGCACCGAAATGGCTACCGGGTTGGCTCAACGCGCGCCTCGTGGTGATCGACCTCGACTAGCCGCTGCGGTTCGACGCGAATCGTTACCCCGCTCGCTCGGTCATCACGGGTTCGAGCACGAACCCGTCGTAACCGTCCTGCGCGACTTCCTCCAAGCGATCGAAGTACTGCGAACCGCGCAGATGGCCCAGAAACTGGCGCGGCTTACCCGGGATATTGGCGCCCATGTACCAGGAGTCCGTCTGCGGGTAGAGGGTGCGGTTCGCGATCGAGTTGATCTCGTGATCCCAGATCGCTTCCGCGTCCTCGGTCGCTTCGACCGCACCGAGGCCCGCTTCGCGCATGTGCTCGATGCAATCCGCGATCCAGGCCGTGGTTCGCTCACCACCTAAAGGCATCGTGTAGAAAACACCCGGGGCGCCCGGTCCGTGGATCATGAAGAGATTGGGGAAGCCCGCGATCGTGGCGCCGAGGTAGTTGTCGAAACGGTTGTCCCACTTCTCCCGAAGCGAGAGCCCGCCGCGCCCCTTCGGGTTGAGGTTCAACATCGATCCGCTCACAGCATCGAAGCCGGTCGCGAGAACCAGGATGTCGATCGGGTGTTCGCCGTCCTTCGTACGAACGCCCGTGGTCGTAAAAGTCTCGATCGGGTCGGCTCGAAGGTCGACGAGCGCAACGTTGTCCCGGTTGTATGTCTCGTAGTAGCCGTTGTCGAGGATCTGGCGCTTGGTGCCAAAGTAATAACTCGGCATCAGCTTCGCGGCCGTCTCAGGATCCTCGACGATCTCGCGAATTTTGCCACGCACGAAAGCGCCCACCTCTTCGTTGAGCTCCTTGTCGCTCAGCACGCCAGCGAAACTATTGATCGCGAGGTTGATGCCGCCCAACGCCCACATTTCCTCATAGATCGCCTGACGCTCATCCGGCGTGTAGTCGGACGAACGACGCCGATTCGTCGCGAACGGCCACCCGCCGCGCTTGCACATGGACATGCGCAGGTCGTCCCAGTTGTCACGACATTCGGCGAGCTCTTCCGGCGTCAACGGGCGATTGCGGGCGGGCAGCGAATACTGCGGCGTGCGCTGGAAGACGGTGACGTGCTCGGCGGTCTTGGCGATTTCGGGAATCGATTGCACACCCGATGAACCCGTGCCGATCACGCCGACGCGCTTGCCTTCGAACGAGACTTTCTCGTGCGGCCAGCGCCCCGTGTGGTAACAGGCGCCCTCAAAATCGTCGATGCCCGGATAGTCGGGTCGATTGGCAACGAAGAGCGCCCCGACGGCACAGATCAGGAACTGTGCTTGGGCGGTCTGGCCCGTATTCGTTCGAATCGACCAGCGCTGGGCGGTTTCGTCGTATGTCGCATCGTTGACGAACGTGTCGAACTGGATGTCTTTCTCGAGATCGAACCGTTCGGCGAAGTGCTCGAGATAGCGGCGCACGTCCTCGCCGGACGTCTGGGTTTCCGTCCACTGCCATTCATCGACCAATTCCTGGCTGAACGTGTATGCATAGAACGGACTGCTCGGCGCGTCGACCCGCGCACCGGGGTAGCGGTTGTACCACCACGTCCCGCCCACCCCGCTCGCGGCCTCGAACGAGCGGACATTGAGCTTCAGCATGTCACGCAGGTGATGGAGCGCGTAAAGGCCTCCGAATCCCGCGCCGATGATGATGGCGTCGTATGGCTCGGCGTTTTGTGGCACGACTTCTTCCTGCATTGATTCTCGTATCCAGAGTAAGGCGTCGTACGGCGAAGTGACTAGCGCGACGCGCACAAATACGCGTACAGCGCCGTCGTCAGCTCCTCGGTAAATGCCTGATCGTCCATCTGTAAGGTGCGTGCCGGCTTCAGATCTCCGAAGAGCGATCGTTCGTTGACCGAGCTGATCAGGATGAGGAGGAAGATCTTGACGCGATGCTCATCGAGTTCGATCGCCGTGTCCGTCGCGACGGCGCTAATGATCGGCTCGATCATCTCGCTGTAGTGACGCTGCCGGCGTTCGTCGATGTCCTCGAGGCTCAACTCGCCGCGCAATCGCGTGTACAGATACACCGTTCTGAGGATCGGTCGCTCTACATCGTAGAAATCGAGATGTTTGGCGACGATGTGCCTGACGCGAGCGCGCGCGCTGGGCTCGGCGTCGAGGTCGAAGTCGTACCAGAACGTTTTCGCCCACTCGGCGAGCCGCGCGTCGTAGCGTTCGTAGAGCACCGGCAGGAGCGCTTCTTTGTCCTTGAAGCGCCTATAGATCGTGCCGCTGGCCACCCCGGCACGCTCGGCCAGGTCCCGAATCGTGATGCTCTCGAAGAACCGTTCGGCGAGCAGCGCTTCGAGCGCGACGAGAAGCTTCTCCTGCGTATCCGCCGAGCGGGACTGTTTCGGTGCGTGGACTAAGGACATCGGATTACGCCACTTTGTGAACGACTGTTTACATTTAGACTAACCGATTGATAATGTGAACAGGAAATCACATTCAAGTGCTCGACATGGCGCAATCGGAAAAACCGTATCTCTACCTGGTACTCATGCTCGTGGCGGTTTACGCGTACTCGGTCGTCGCGCGAATGCTCTACGGGCCCCTCGGCCTGACCGGGGAACTCGACATCTACGTCTTCAACAAATGGCTTCTGGTGTTGTTGCTCGGCGGCGTCGTCTTCGGCTTGCGCTTGCACCGCGCGGCCGGCTTGGTCCCAGGCGCCAACTGGCGAACGCTGCCCCTCTATTGGCCGATGGCGCTGATGGCCGGCCTCGTCTGGGCGGGGGCCGACGGCTTGCCGAGTGCCGAGGTCTTGATGAAGGCCACGATCTTTTGCGTCGCCGTTGGAATCAGCGAAGAAGTGATGTTCCGCGGGCTCGTCTTCCACTGGTTTCGCGGCCGTTCGGTCCGCTCGGTCATCGTAATCTCCGCCACGTCATTCGCTTTCATCCACCTCGCCGTCGGCCTTTCATCGACCCTTCCGGTCGAGGTGATCGTTGGTCAGGCGTTCCTCGCGTTTGCACTGGGGCTCATCTTCGCCGCCGCGCGCGCGCGTGACGTCTCCGTGCTGATCCCGATTCTCGTCCATGCAGGTCTGGACATCGCCGTGGTCGCCGCCCAGGGCAGTGTCAGCGAGACGTTGGACAACGAGGCCGCGGACGCGAGCGGGCTCGTCGTCATCGCGACGATCGTCTTGGCCTGGGGCTTGTGGCTTCTATGGCGGTCCGGCGGCGCCGAACATCGCGCGCATTCTGATGAGCAGCCGCGCGACACCCACGCGACGCGGGCATAAAGTAGGCGGCGCCATTCCACTGATGACGTGCAATGACGGATACATCAAGAGCACGCCTTTACGAACCACCGGAAACACCGCGCCGCCTGCTTACGCCAACGGAGGTTGAGCGTTTCGTCGCTGATCGGGTGATTCACGCATCAGGCGTTCTGAGCGATGCGTGGCTGGATCGCCTCGACGCCGTCGTCGATGCGAACGCGCCGACGTCCGGCTTGCAAGCGATGGAAGCGAACGTCTGGCATCACGATCCCGCCATGCACGAGGTCGTGATGAACTGTCCCATCGCGTACCTCGCGCAACAGTTACTCGATGCACTCGCGCCATCGGACGACCCGGAACCGCACGGGGCCGAGAAACCCGTGCGCTTCTTCTACGACCAGATGTTCGTCAAGCATGCCGAACCCGTCGGGACCTCTCGGACGGCCGATAGCGCAGGCGATCTCGGCAATACCCCGTGGCACCAGGACATTACGTTCTGGCCAGTCACCGGCCATCAGATCGTCTCGATCTGGATCGCGCTCGATCCAACGGACCTCGACAACGGCGGGCTCGAGTTCGTACCCGGGAGCAGCGCGATGGGCGAACGCTACCAGGCGATCGGTGTCGGTAGCGAAGGTCGCCTGCCGTTTGCGAGCGATACGCTGGAAACGCTACCGGCGATCAATTCGGCAACGACTGGCGAGACCAACGCCAAGCTTTCCGCCATCACTTTTCCGTTGGCACGCGGCGATCTCGTGATCTTCGATGCCAACATTCTTCACGGCGCACCCGCCAACCGCTCCGCCCGGCCAAGGCGTGGTCTGGCGTTACGCTATCTCGGCAGTGACGTGGTGCTCGACAGCGAGAAGTACGGACCGAACACGGTGGTGGCGCCATTCGACGTCTACGACGAAACCCTCGACAACGGCGACCCCGCGCGAGGACCCGTTTACCCGCAAGTCCTACCCCACAAGATCGCCGCCGAAATCGACCGCCGTCTGAACGGTCCGATCGTGCCGGTACCGGAAAAGATGGCGGCGTGGTCAGCACGCAATCGCGCCGCCCGCGCCGCTATGCCAAAGGCAGAGAACTAGCGCCTCGCTCCGTCGCCGTCAATCCAGACCGAGCCAACGTTTGATGTCATGTGCCCGGTAGTGGCCAGGTTCGAATCCGAAGGCGATCGCGATTCGGTTCCACGTATTGATCCCGGTAACGGTCGCCGTGAGATAGGCAAGCTTTGCGTGGCCGAAAACCCTCGAGGCCGCTTCGAACGCCTCGTCGTCAACGCCGCGCTCGGCAACCTCTGTCAAACGCTCGGCCCACGCGAGCGCGGCCCTTTCGGTTTCGTTGTAAATCGGCGCTTCGCGCCAGGTCGTCAGCATCGTGATCTTTTCGCCCGGAAAGCCGTCCGCGAGCAGGTCCTTGGTATGCATATCCACGCAATAGGCGCAGCCGTTGATCTGCGAGACACGCAAGCAGACTAGCTCGCGCAGTTCGCCGTCGACGCCGTCAGGCGCGCGTATTTCGCGGTCGAGATCCAACAAGGGCCGCAAGAGAGCCATCGGCAGATCAGCACTGGTCAACCGTTTCGGTTTGGTGTGAATCGCAACGCCGCCGCGACACCGCACCAGAAGATGCCGACGGCCGCGGCCAGACCTTCCGAGACAGCCACCCATCCCGCGCTGCTGGCGAACGCGACCTGGAACTCGACCGGCCCGTTCGGGAGGTGGAAGACGTTGTCGGGCGAGACCATCACGTAATGGTGGTAGATGCCGAAAAAGGTCGCCCCGACGAACGACAGCGTCACGATCCCGAGCGCTGTATTCATCCACCTCGTCCACAGGATCAAAGTCCCGACGACGGGCAGGCCGACGATCACGCCGTAGACGAACCACGCCATTCCGGGGGGTAGGCCCACCTCCAGGTTGGCGTGATCGCGTCCGTGAAAGTAGGTCGGCACAAGATGCACAACCGTGAGGACACTCATGCTGATCTGGGTGAGTCGTCGAGAGTTCATGGGTTTCATCCGCTCAAATCGCGAACGAGCATTCCATTCCTCTGGCACCATGCAAAGATCCAAACTGAAACCTTTTCCAGGTACCAGATGCTCTTCGATCTCGACGGCCGGGATACCCTCTCGAGCCAGATCTACCGCAACGTGAAGGGCCTCATTGAAGGAGGCGCGTTGCAGTCCGGCGAGAAGCTGCCGAGTTCGCGCAAGATGATGGATGAGCTTGGCGTTTCTCGGAACACGGTGCTCACGGCGTTACGTGAACTCGAGGCCGAGGGTTACGTAACGAGCAGAAACCGCTCCGGCGTCTTTGTCGCGACGACCGGAATCCGCGCGCCGCAAAAACCAACCCCGTCGCCTCGGCAACGACAGCGCCCGCGGACGCCAGTCCGGCTGAAGCCATACGAAGCTTCACGCCTGTTCGAGGTGATGTACGACCAGGGCACGCGACGTTTCGACTTCCGCTACGGTCGAGTCGCCTTTCCGCACGCGTCGCAGAAGGCCTGGTCGGATGAGCAACGCCGTGCCCTACGCAACGCTGGCCAGATCCCGGCCAACTGCCCCGTCGAAGGTGCGCTCGATCTGCGTGGCGCCATCTGCGATCACGTGGCGCTGAGCCGCGGCATCGTCGCTGAACCCACGAACGTCATCGTCACGAGCGGCACGCAAGAGACGATCGCGATCGCCCTCGGCGCGCTCATCGAACCCGGCGAACGGGTAATCATCGAACAACCCGGATACGCGCCGGTGGAATGGACGGCCCGGCTCTGGGGCGCGGACCTGATTCGCTCCCCCGTCGATGTCGACGGTCTACGCCCGGAAACACTCGAAGGACAAACCGCACGCGCCGTCATCGTGACGCCGTCGCACCAGTTTCCGCTGGGCGGCGTGATGCCCCCCCAGCCGCCGGCGGGTACTCTACGACTGGGCACAGGAAAGCGCGGCTTACATTCTCGAGGACGACTACGACGGCGAGCTCCGCTACGACACACGCCCGATCGCGGCTTTGAAATCCGTCGATATAGACGAACGTGTGATCTACGCGGGTTCCTTCTCCAAGACACTGCATCCGAACCTGCGCGTCGGGTACGCGATCGTGCCCGATCACCTCGTCGCGTCATTCGCGAGAATGAAGGCGCTGCTCTGCGGCCCGCGGACGACCATCGACCAGACGGCTCTTGCGACGTTCATTGGCGACGGCCACTACCAGAAGCACCTGAATCGTGTGCGAAAGCTCTACAAAGAGCGCCGCAACCGGCTGCTCGCCGCTCTCTCGGCGCACTTCTCAGGTCGAGAAAACGTCTTCGGCTCTTCGGCTGGCCTGCACGTCGCCGTTCGCCTCGCGGGGTTCGATTACTCGGAGGCGGTTCGCGAGACCTTACGCGCTGAGGATGTCGGCGCGACCGTGTTGGCCGAAGGGCTGGCTCGCGCCTCATCCGATGGGCTGTGGCTTGCCTTGTCGTACGGCGGCATCGAAACCAACGACATCGACCCGGGTATCGCGCGCCTCGCTCGCACGCTCGATCGCTCGCAAGGATCAGTCGCCGGGACGTCGCGCTGAACCTTCGCCCCTGAGGGATCCGTAAAAGCGGGAATGATCAGCTTCGTCAGGACGTCAGCCATGATGCGCGAGTAGGGGAAGTTGAAGTTCTCGCCCGTCGAGACCACCACCAGGTCGAGGTCGTGCACGACGACGATGAACTGACCGCCGAATCCTTCGGCCAAGACGAGATCAAAAGACCGTCCCCCGACCGCCAACGTGTCGAGCCACCAGTAATAGCCGTACGCCTGCCAATGGTTCGACGGCGTACGAACCGAACGCGCCGTCTACGCCGCAATCCAGCCGGGCGGCAACACTTGCTTGTCTTCCCAGCGCCCGTCGCGAAGAACGAGTTGGCCGAGCTTGACGAAGTCTCGTGGCGTCAAAGCAAGGCCAAAAGCCGTGGCCTGTCGCCCGTCGGCCAGACGCGACCAGCTAACGTCGCGGAAACCCAACGTGGCGAGCGGGCTCTGCTCGAAATAGCGAGCACGGACGACGCACTCTCGACCGCCGTCGATGACATAGTCCGGTAAGTACTTTCCAATCGGATCATCGACACTCCCGATGAAACCTTCGCCGATCGCGCTGCCGACCAATAGAGACGCGACGGACTTGCTGATCGATCGCGTCTGATGCGGACGTTCGACGGACCACCCGTTGAAGTACGCCTCGACGACCAACCGATCGCCGATCGCGACGAGAAGGCTGTTGACGTTGCCGAAGAAGCCGCGCTCGAGCCCTGCGATCAGACGACGTACGTACGCCGGTTCGACGGCGAAATGCTCGATCGAGCCGACGCGTAATTCGTCCTCCCATCGTTCGGGCACGGGGAACGATGCTCCGCGATCATCATCTACCAGCGGGCGATAAAGCGCCTCAACCTCTCCAGCCAGCAATCTCGTGCGTCGATAGTGCCGCGTGCCGAAGAGGTTGGTGAGCTCCAGACGCTCGACCGGGCCATCGCCTTCGACGACGAAGTCGAGGAGGACGGATACCTCGCCCTCCAGGCGGAATCGCGTCGCGGATATCTGCTTGAGCCCGATCGGGTTTTCACCTGACGGCACGAGGACGATGTCGCCGTCTTGATTGCTCTCGATTTCGAGTCGGTAGCCCGGGAGCGTGCTAACGGAGAGCGCGTAGTCGCCGAAAAAACGTTCGTCGGCGACCGCCGCGCGACCGGTCGTCAGAGGCGAGACCGCCAATAGCGCGACAACGACGGCACTACGCATCGAAAGGTATCGACTCATTCAGGCGTCGCCGGCCCGCCCGCGACCTGCGCGCAGAAAGTCGTGCGCACCCATTGCGACTCGAACCAGGGCTCGACCTACGGCTCGAACGGATACACATCCCCGGCGAATCGATGGATCACCGCGTACTCCACCGCAAGCCCTCGCAGACGGAAGTTCTCCTCAGCACCCGGCGCCGTCGGTAGTTCGAGAAACGCCTGATGGGTCGGATACCACGCAGCCAACACCTCATCGAGCGCCTGTTCGCCCACGACCTGACCCAGCACGCGGTGACGCCAGAGCACCTTGCCACCGACAACCGGGAGAAATTCGTCAAGAACGGACATGTACTCCTTGTAGAGCTCCCCGTCCGGAAAACCCGCCGCTGGTGAGTAGCAGTTGAGGTTCAGCATCAAGACGGGCTCATCACGCCCGCTCGCAGCGACACCGCGGACGATGTCGAGTTCGGTTTCATTTCGGCTGATGCTGCGTGCCATCTCAGTCCTCGCCATTCAACGGATCGAACACGCGGATCTTCACCTCCGCGGCCTATTAATACGACTCAACTCGTGCCACCTCGCAGCCACTCGACCGTTTCGCCAAGAATCGTCGGTACGTCGCGGAGCGGTACACCGAGGCTGTCACGTCGCGTGAAGTCGAATCCCGTCGGCGGAACCGCCGCTTCTGCCAACGGTGCCGGCGTCTCGAGACTCGGGATCAAGCGGGCGAGTTCCGCGTAGATATCCTGCCAATGCCAACTGTCGAAGACCCCGAAAAACCGCCCCGATTGCTGCGGATCCTCGTAAGCCGCAAAAAAGAGCGCGGCGAGATCCTGGACATGAATCATCGAGTTCGAATCGTTCGGCACTCGCTCGTGCCGCGCGACACCGGATTCGACCATCTTCTTGAGCGCCCCGAGAAATCCCTGTTCCGCGTGTAGCGGAATAACCGTCGGGCCCAGCATGAGCGTGGGCAGGAAGATCGATAGGCGAATGTCGTTCGCCTCCGCGAATTCCATCGCGGCCTTCTCCATCACGGTTTTTGCCGCCGACGTGTATTTCTTCTCGCGATACTGCTTTTCCTTGCTCGACCAGTGATCGACCTCGTTCTTCGCAGAAACGCTCTCCGGCGGGTTGGTGCTGCTCGTGCTGCTGCAGATGAGCACGTCCTTGATGTCCTGTTCGGCCGCGGTGCGCAAAATGTTCAAGCAGCCGTCGACCGTCGGCATGACGATCTCGGCTTCGCCCTGCGCGTCGTCCATTTCACGCGCCGGTTTCCCGCTCGGCCCGAAGTACGTCGGGATCAGGCAGGCGATGAACACCGCGTCGGCGCCCTCGAGCGGCTCGGCGAACGCCCCGGGATCGGCCATGTCGGCCGTGAACAACGTCAGCCGCTCGGCCGCACCGGGCAATGCCATCAGGTGGGGTGCTTTGTCCGGATCATCCTTGTCGCGCAACGTGCCCCGCACCGTATAGCCGTGCTCGAGCGCGTACTTGACGAGATTGGCACCCACGAGCCCGCTCGCGCCAGCGATACAAACTGTCTTACCCACTAGCTAACCACCTTAAGTTTCAAATGATCTCGACCAGTCGACGCGCGTCGCACCGCGCCGAAGGACATGATGAATCACTCAGCAGTCCGCCGCGACGGCGCGCCTCTCGCGAGATCGACGATCACCCCGCGCACGACCGCGACGCGCCGAAGCGGCCGCGAGAACGACACGGCTTCCTGGTAGCACCTTGCTAACCTTGCGCGCGTCGCAGGAAGGTACGGAGAGAGACTGAACCATGGATCATCCGACGTCGTTATTCACCGGCCTCAAGGTCGTCGACTGCGCCACCTGGATCGCAGCACCCGTGGCCGCGACGATCCTGGCCGACCTCGGCGCCGACGTCGTCAAGATCGAGATCCCCGGCCAGGGCGATCCCTATCGCGGCCTCGCCGAAGCCCCCGGGACACCTAACGCCGATTTCAACTACACGTGGACGATGGATGCCCGGAACAAACGCTCGCTGGCGTTGAACCTCAAGACGGAAGACGGCCGGCAAGTGCTGCACAAGCTCGTGGCGGAGTGCGACGTCTACATCACCAACCAGCCACTGCCCATGCGACGCGCGTTAGGCCTCACCTTTGAGGATCTGAAACCGCTGAACCCGACGATGATCTTTGCGTCGTTGACGGCCTACGGCGAGCACGGACCCGAGCGAGACCGTGAAGGCTTCGACGGCGTCGCCTACTGGGCGCGCTCGGGCTTACAGGACCTCGTGCGCAGTGTCGGCGCGACGCCCGGTCAGTCGGCACCGGGCATGGGCGATCACCCGACCGGGGTCGCGCTATTCGCTGCCATCGTGACCGCGCTCTACCGGCGCCAGCAGACCGGCGAGGGATCGATGGTGCATACGTCACTGCTCGCCAACGGCTATTGGGCCAACGGCTGCCTGGGTTCGGCAGCGCTCGCCGGCGGCGACTTCACGGCTCGTCGCCAACCGAACGATCGTGCGGCGGCCGTTTTCACGCGGTTGCTCTACGAGACGGCCGACGGTCGGTACCTGCAGTTCAACATGGTTCGCAGCGCCGAGGACCAGGAGCGTCTGCTTCAGACGGCCGGGCTCGGCGACATGTTGACCGATCCCCGTTTTGCATCCGCCGAAGGACGACTGGAACACGGCATCGAGATCGCGAATCGGTTGCGCGCCGTCTTCGCCACCGCAACGCTCGATGAGTGGCAACAGCGCTTCGCCGCCAGCGGCGTTCCCGCCAGCCACGTCGCGATCGTCGAGGACATGCGGGACGACGAACAAGCGCGGCTCAACAACGTCCTCGTCCAACCAACCGATCCTGGCGTCCCTACGGACTGGATCATCAACCACCCAATCAACATCGACGGCGTCACCCAGATCGGGCCAACCCGCGCGCCCGATGTAGGTGAACACAGCTCGGAGGTTTTGCGTGAACTCGGCTACGACGACGCGACGATCGAGTCGATGCGCGCAGGCGGTGTCATCGATCCCCTGCCCGCCCAGAACGAGTAGCTAGACCCGGTTGGCACGCCACGCGGCGACTTCCTCTCGGAGTACGTCGATGACCCGATCCGGCATCTGCATTGGTATGAAGTGCGTGCAATCGGGGAGGTAGAACTCCCGACCGTTGTGAAACTCGTCGACGAGCTTCGGCCACGTGGGCGAGATGGAGAAATCGGCAACGCTCCGCGTACCGCTCGGTTCCATCGCCCGCATGATGGTGACCGGAATGGTCAACGCGTGGACGCTGTCGAGCACGCCGGGATTCGTACGGGCCGTCTGATAGACAGACGCTTCCATTTCGGGATGACAGGCCAGCACACAACCACCGCCTTCGGCCGGTAGGAGACCAAACCGGCAGTAGTCCATCAGAACCCGAGGTTCGAACAGACGAAAGGCCCCTTTCGGCAGTAACCGGTCGCGCATGTCTTCTGCCGACTCGAAGTGGCTGTTCCGTTTCGCGGCCGGATGCGGCTGGCTGAAATCAGGTGGCGGCGCGTCGGCCATTGATTCAGGCGAGGAGACCGTCGGATCGAGCAGGAGAAGGCGTGCAAACGCGCCGCCGTGGTGCGCCGCTTCGATCATGGCATGGCCGCCCATCGAGTGGCCGATACCGATGACGTCGTCCAGGCCGTTCGCGCGCAGAAACGCGGCCTGGTCGTCACCCATGATCTTCCAGTGACGAATCGGACTGTGTTCGCTGCGGCCGTGGCCACGCTGTTCGAACGCAATCGTATGGAGTTCGGGAAAAGCGTCGATCACTCGATCAAAAACCCGACCGTGAAAGCCGGTCGCGTGTACGAAGAAGAGCGTCGGTCGGTCGGGCTGGCGCGCGCCACGCTCCCAATAGGCGAGCTCGACATCATTGAGCTCGATGAAACGGAGTTCGGGTTCGATCACTGACATACCTGTTCTATACCAGCCGACAATTTAGCCGTGGTCTTCGCCCGGCGCTCGTCAGTTGCTCCAGAACGCAAACTCGTCATCCGGTTGATCGTCCTGCGGTCGATCGGTCACCACGTTCGCCGTAGCACCTAGCGTGCCAGAACCAATGCCAATTGAGACCGAGTGAACGGGCACGTCGCGGGTGACCGACCACCCGTGGTTTCAATGGAAAGCGACCCGGGCGGATCCGGACGGCGAACGCCAGTTGACGACATTCAAAAGTCCCTGTGGCATCGACGCACTCGGGGAACCAAGAGGCCTCCATGGAGCCGAAGTCCGACAACCACTACGTCGACGTCCCGACCGGGATATCAAACGAAGAGATGATGGGATTGGTCGAACGCGCCGCCCAACGCGTTGGCCTCTACATCTCGCACATCGGCGGTTACTCGCGAAAGCGGTTCCCGAACTCGGTGCATTGGCACTTCAAGCGCGACCCGAACGAGCGTGGCTTGCTGGATGCGACCTTTTGGGACGTGAAATCGCTTTTCTGGCTGATGATCCGTCGTCGTGAGCCGCTCTGGGTCCAGGAGAAGGTGCCCGAGTTGCTACGGGCGCTGCGCGTGGAAGTCCGCAATTTCTCCCGGTAGGCGCCGACGCCCTAGTAGAGGGTCATCAACCCCTCGGCGCCGACGATGCGCTTGCGTTCGAATGCCTCGCTGATCCAGCGTGCTTCCGAAGGCTCGCCGGGATTGCGGTAAGCGAACACGACGCACCAGCGCGTGCCGCTGCCATCGCGACGCGGCGTTACCGCGTGCGCCGCATGCGTCCACATCAAAACGACGCTACCCGGCGGGACGTCGAGCGTCTCGATCGATAGCGGTTCGCCCGTCACCGGGTGGACCTTGCCCGACATCCAACCCTCGCTCAGGTCCGCGTCCGTTGACGCGCGGATCGTTCGATCTCGAAACAGGTGGCTGCCCGGGACCGCCTTCAGCGCACCGTCATCCGACGCGAAGCCGTTGACGTAGAAGAAGATGCGGATGAAGCCGAGGCTCGGGTTGGTGTCGCCGTACTCATGACTATGCCAACCGAGTCCCTCGTTGCCCGGCGGTCGGTTGAGCGCCACGCAATGATCGAAACGGATCTCCTCGCCCAGCACCTCTCGCGCGAGTCCCAACATCTGTGAATGCCCGATCAGGCTTTCGAGATAGTCGTTGTACTCGGCGGCATACGCGCCTGGTTTGTAGCCTTTGGGCCCGGATTGCCGGCTAACGTGCGCGAGCGCGGTCGTCAGCCGACGACGTGCCGAATCCGTCAGAAGTCCCGGCAGCACCAAATGGCCAACCTGATTCAGTTCGTCGAGGTCTGCCTCGCTCAACTGGTACGCATGGAAAAGATCATCGGCCATCGACAACGGGAACCTCTCGATCATCACGCCGGCCCTCTGTGCGGCACACGGACGCCGCGACTCGGCTCATGAAAACTCACAACGCTAGCAGCCCGACATCGTGACGTCCCGTTGACGAATTGCCTGCCATCGTCTTTTGCAGGCGCAAAAACCCGCAACGAGTAGCATGTCGATATTTCGGGAAAGGCACCGCCGATGCGTCGGATGTTGATCCTGTTGCTGGGCCTCGGCAGTTGCGTGTCGTCAGCGGAGAACTGCGTCTCGGGCCACGGCTTGCAGCCGGATGAGCTACTGACGCTCGATCTCGAGTCCCTCACCGAAACCAGCCCGGGGCGCTCGCTCTCGAGCGAATATCGGCTACGCGACGTTCGCTTCGTCCGCCAGAACGTCTTTCCGCGTACGAGTCATTGGCTCGCGCGGCAGGCGAATCGATTCCATGTGGTGACCCGTGAACGCGCACTCGCGAGCGCATTCATCCTGGAATCAGGCGACTCGCTCGACGAGAAGGTTCGGCGCGAGGCGGAACGAGTGCTGCGCGAAAAGCCCTATCTGCAGGGTGCGGCCGTTCTGGTACGACAGATCTGCGGCGCCTCCGCCGATCTCGACATCGTCACGCAAGACGTCTGGACGCTCACACCCGGCATCGGCATCAGCCGATCGGGCGGCGACAACGAAATTAGCCTTTCCTTGAGCGATCTCAATATCGCTGGGAGCGGCAAGAGCATCAGTGTCGAGGTCTTCGACGATCGGGATCGCTCGGGCACCGCACTCCAGTACATCGATCCGAACATCAATGGATCGCGTTGGGCGGGGCGTCTCGCCTACGCCGACAACGACGACGGCGAGCAATACGGCTTCGCGCTCGAACGCCCGTTCTTCAGTCTGGATTCGCCATGGGCGTTCGGCGTGAGTGCGAGCCACGCCAGCCGTGACGTGGATCTCGAGTTTCTGGGTGCCGATCTCTACGAACTCGACGCCGAAGTCGATACCGCCGACGTATTCATCGCGCGCTCGAGCGGGCGGCAATCCGGCTGGGTCAGTCGCCTTTACGCGGGTTTTCGGTTCCTCGAGGAAACCTACGGGTATCCGTCCGAGTTTCCCGGCGCAGCTACCACGCGCGAAAAGCGCGTATATCCGTATCTCGCGTGGCAGTTCCTCGAGGACGACTTCATCACGACACGAAATCTTGAACGGGTCGGCGTGACGGAGGATCTCAGGCTCGGCTGGTCGAGCTACGTCGAAGCGGGTTGGTCGACAGAAAGTGTCGGCGGCGACGGCGATCACCTCCTGATGCGCGGTTCATTGGCTTATCGCCGGATTTTCGACGAGCGACATCTCTTCAGCGCCACCGCCGTGGGTAACGGGCGCTACGACATCGATGATGCGAAGACCGAAGATCTCGTCGCGCAGGCGAGCGTCGAACTGCTCTGGCACCAGGCGGAGAAATGGCGCCTTTTCACACGAGCGCGCTACGTCAATGCCAAGAACCTCGCGCTGCATCGCCAGTTAACGCTCGGCGGTGATACGGCCTTGAGGGGTTATCCCGCGCGCTATCAGCCGGGCGATCGCAGTTTCCTGTTGACGGTCGAACAACGCTACTACTCGGACGCCTACCCGTTCGGCCTCTTTCGTCTCGGCTATGCCGCCTTTCTCGATATCGGCCGCGCCTGGTTCGAAGACGAACCGCCCGCCTGGGTGCCGCCGCGACGCGGCGATCACTTCGATACGCTCGCGAACGTGGGCGTGGGACTACGCCTCGAATCGACGAGGACACGCCGCGATCGCGTTTTCCACATCGACGTCGCTCGTGCCCTCGTCGAGGGTCCGGGCGTCGATGATTGGGAGATCACACTGTCGGGGAAGCAGCGTTTTTAGAATGAAGGGCGAGTTCGGCCGAGGGTGTTCGGCTATTCGAGGTAGCGGAGACAATCAGTCGCCGCGAGCAGTTCCCGCAGTGGCGCCGAGTCAATGGCGGCCAACCGCTTGCGCAGCCGGTCATAGCACTTCGCCTGGTACTTGAAGGACGCCTGCACCCACAACCGACCATCGAGCGACAGCCGCACTTCGGCCTCACCCGCGCCAACCGCCTCGGCGTTCGCGGACAAGAACGGCAGGTACCAACGCCCCGTAAATCGCAGCAGATCATTGACCGCCGGGCGAAGCGCATCGAACGGATGCCATTCACCGTCGATTCCGCTCGCGTCGTCGAGCCGCCTGACCCAGTCATAAACGCTCGGCGTACGGTCGCGCATGATCAGCATCGGCGTGTGATCACTCGACAGTGTTTTGAGCTGACCAAATAGGCCGAAGTCCGCGAGCGACGGACGCGTACCAAGCAAGAATTCATCGCGTGTGACGAAACTGTCGAGGATGTCGAGTAGTTCGAGATAGGAGCGTTCGATGGCAGGCGCGTTCTGCTCCGTGCATCCGACGAGCGGCATGCGAGATACCTGACGATCCCGAATCGCCGCCGCGAGTCTGGCGAGCTCTTCGCCGCGCATCCCGGGCGTGTTGTCGGAAATGATCTGTCGGCTGCTGTAGGCCTGATCGACCTCCCGGTACCAGCGATAGTGGAACATCATCTTGGTGCACCACTCATCGCCCAGGTCCTCGATCAGGTCAGCGATGAACGCCACCGACGGATCGTCCGGAATGATCGACCGGTCTTTGTGCCGCTCCTCCAGAAGATAGGCCAGCGGCGTCGAGTCGACATGCAGGCTGCCATCCTCGGGCAATTGAAGAATCGGAATCACGGGCGGCCCGTCGTGCTTGAGCGACTGGCGCATCGAGGGCGTGATCTGATACCAATCGAAGGGCAAACGCCGGTAGCGCATGATCGCGCGCATCTTCATCGAATACGGTGAGCCGCCACCGCCATAGAGCTTGTATCGATCGGTCACTAGACCGCCTCCCTCTTGTCCCGCCGTTCCAATGCCGCAATGAGATTGGCGTGGCGTTCGTTTGTAACCGGGTAATTCCACACCAGACACGACGCGAGAACGAAGAAGAACGTCGGGATCACTGCGTATTCCACTCGAATGACCCACAAACCGGCTTCGTTGATCGTCTGGCTCGGATCAAAACCCGATACGTTCAGAATCTGCAGGGCGATGAACATACCGATCGCGATACCGATCTTGTCTACCGCGCCGAACACGGCAAAGAACATACCCGCGCGCTTCTGCCGGGTGACCGCGGTATCCACATCCACGACATCGGCAATGATGGCGAGTGGCAGGTAGGCGAACGCGCCGAAACTCGCCCCCTTCAACACGTAGAACACCAGAAAGGTGTTGTAGTCACCGGCGCCCAGAAAAGCCGTGGCAAGCACCATCAGGCCGGACCAGGTCATCGCAATCGCCAGGGACCGGTGCTTGCCGTATCGGCGGGCGAGCATCTGCCAGATCGGGATGGCCGCGACACCCATGAGGTAATAGAAGATGAACGTACGGCCGATGCGATCACCCGCCTGCAACACATCGTCCATGAAGAACACGACCACCGCGTGTCGTGACGCCTCACCGATAACGATCGCGAGCGCTACGTAGACCATCCGCCGAAACGGGCCGATCTTGAGCATGCTGGAAAGCGCTTTCCACCAGTGCTGCTTCTTCGGAACGATCGCAACGGGCCGTTCTGGAACCAGGAGCAGGAGCACGGCCACGACTATGGGGAAGAGCACTAAAAGCGTCATGCCGATGCCGCCGAGCACGTCGCCGGATCCGGGTGAGTCCAGGATCTCCTGGAAGAACCAGATCACGACGGAAGCACCGAGCAAACCCGCAATAGTCCAGACCTGTCGGACGGCCGTCACCCGGGCACGGTCCATGTAGTTGTCGGTGAGTTCCGCGCCCCACGCGCCGTACGGTAGAACCATGATGGTCCAGCCGAAATACACCACCATGTTCCAGACCAGCATGTACCAGATGTCCACCGGCGGCTCCGGCAGAAAGAGCTTGTAGATGCCAAGCAACATGACCGGCACCCCCAGAACGACAAAGGGGCGCCGGCGACCGAATCGTGAGCCGGTGCGATCTGACAGCCAACCCATGAGCGGATCGGTGATGAAGTCCGTCAGACGCGAAACGAGCAGCACCGTGCTGATCGCAGCGAGGCCCAGTCCCAATTCGCCCGCGTAGTACGGGTGCAGGAACAGGGTCATCGGGTAGCCGAGAATGGCTATAGGAAAACCGAGGCTGCCGTAGGCGACGAGCGTACGGAGGTCGAGGGTGCGTTGGTTGTCAGCGATGGTCTTCACCTAAACCACGACGTGAAATGGAGACGCAACCGGGACCGTCGCCCGTGTCGGTTCTCATGCGACCTTCGCCGATCTCACCGGGACCTCCAATCTACCGATTCACCCAGATCGGCGAGGACCACGCCCGTTCCTGAAGAACCGGCGCGAGATTGTCACGTGGTGCCACACCGGCGCGAAGCGCATCCCAGGTGGACCATCGACAGGTCGGGTTCTCGAGAACTCGCGCGTAATAGAAGGCTTTCTCGCCCGGATCGAATTCCGGGTCCTTCCAGAGTGCTTTCAATTCGACCGCGCCGCGGTCGGCGGAAATCGCACAATCCGTCAGATTTACCTGGGCACCGTTGTCCGGACAGCGATGGGTCGTCGGATCAACCGCCAACCCATCCGAGCAAGCGACATCAAACACGCGCTCGTGGGTTTCTCCGTCGCGAAGCCAGCCTTTGATGATTTGTATCCGTTGAAGCGGCGCCGACAAAGCATCCCGCGCCGCCCACACGATAAAAGCGGGTGAATCCTCGGACACCACCGTCAGGTCGCCACCCATCGAGACACCCTGCGCATAGGCACGCGGAATCCCGTTGGCCGTTTCCAGCATCGTCTCGTCGAGATCGGCACCGGCGAAAAATCGAACCTGAAGCCGCGGGCCGGACGTCGCAAACGTCTCCTTGCGGCGAAACGCGTCGTAGATGGCTTCCCGCGTGTTCTCTTCGGCCCACACGGCCGCAAGCCCCGATGCACCGAAAACGGTCGCACTGCGGTGCAGGTAGCGTCTGCCATCCGAGCCGATGTAGAACGACGATTCGTCGGCATCGCTCAACCCGAGCGTGGCGACGTCGTCATCGCCAACCGGGATCGATCCCCGCAGCGCAGCCGTCGAGTCGAGCAAGCCCACCTTCGCGAAGTAGTTCGTCTCGTCGTAGGACCCCGCCGCGGTGTGGGTGTCGGAAGACCCGATGAAGCCGTACTGGAAGGGATTCCCCAGACCTTGCGCTTCTAATGCCAGCCCGTTTTTCATGGCGTCACGCACGTAGCCGCCGGCCGGTTCGGCCATTCTCAATCGACCGCCACCGGCGACGTAGGGATCGATCTCGAATCCCGCCCACTCATCATTCATCGACAGCGCCGGGTGCGTCTCCGACGTGCCTTTGACTTGGGTGATCTCAACGAGCGGTTCGTTGCGCATCCGTTTTTCGTTGTGTTCGAGCGTCATCGGATCACCGGCCCAGGTGGTCAGTTCGAACATCTGGCCGTTGGATTTGTTGGAGTTGTGCGGGATCGCCAGACTCTCGACGCCGGTGGCGCGGAGCCCATCCATCCAGTTCCAGAGGTCCTCTGGATCAAGCGACATGAGACGACTGAAAGGCACCGGCGGCAGGTTGTCCGTGCCGCGGAAGATGACGTTGCGGTGAATGCTGCCACCGTCGGCTCTCGACGAGCTGTACTCATAGGCGGCGAACGTCGTGAATTCGCCCGGCCGATAGTGGCGCTCGGCCGCGTCGATCTCATCCAACCACGTCGACCGGGTGATGCGGTCGACCTCCGCGGCCAGCGGCTCGGAGTTCGCGATCGCATTTCTCATCCCGCCGATGAACCGGCGGAAGTTGCGATTCGGGATGCTCTCGAACGTGAGGTTTTCCGGCGCGTTGAGATCGTGGATCGGCCGCATGGCCGGATACGCGGAGATCTCGGTAGAAGTGTCGGCGCCCGCTCGAACGACGCCGAGGTAAAACCCGTGATCCGTGACCGCGTAGAAATCCAAAGGCCGGTCGAGCTGCATCTCGAAACCGGCGGGGTGCGTGATCGCCTCACCTTGCGCGTAGCGGTAAGCGTCATCAGGCGTCGCCAACGTGCCGAACTGAAACGCATCGATCGAGTAGGTGGTATGCACGTGGAGGTCGCCGAAGTAGGCATGGCGCTCGCCTCGCCGTGCGGGTGCTCCAGAGACGGGCGCGGCAACGGTCTTCTCCGTGGGTGCACTCGTTTCCGGACTAGCGTTCCCGTCGGTCTCACTTGCCGAGCAACCGAGCACCGCCGCCAACGCGGAAGCAGCCAGCAACGCCGACAAGAACTTGCCTGTGAATGTCATAGGATCTCCGGTTCTCGATTGCATGTCACAGCGACAAGGTCACCCCGACCCCCGCAACGCTCTGCGCGAGAGGAAGGCGTCCACATCCGCAGCCGTCCTTTCCGGGCGCTCCATCATGATCATGTGACCCACGTTTTCGTAGACTTTCATCTCGCTGTCGTCGATCAGATGATGGAAACGATCCCCAACCACCATCGGCACGAGGGAGTCCACCTCGCCATGGAGTATCAGCACCGGTGCTGAGATCTCACCCATTCGCGGCGCGAGGTCTTCGTTCGTATCCATCGCAGCCAGCGACTGACGAAACATCAGCACGATGGCCTGACGGTTGCCCTCATGGCGCAGGATGCGCCCGAACCGGGCCCCCGCTTCATCCGCCACGAGCTGCCCATCACCCACGATGCTTCGCAGCGCCGCGCCGACAGCCCAGGGGCTCGCCAACTTGGTCAAGAAGCGCTCGGTGAAGGACAGCGACGTATCGGCAAGGATTCTCTCCCGCGCCGTGTAGTCCTCGAAAAACGTTCCCTCTAATTCATATCCCCCGGGCGGCGGGACGCCTTCCGACCCCACCAGAACGATGGACTCGATCTGGTCAGGAAACGCCAGCGCATAGGCCAGGGCCACTCCGCCTCCCATCGAATGTCCGGCGAGGGAAAAGCGTTCGACATCAAGGGCATCGAGCAACTCTCGAACCAACTGGACCATCTTCGCCCGGGTGTAGACGTCGCCTTTAATCCGGCCGGTCAAGCCGTGCGCCGGGAGGTCCATCGAGATGAGGCGGTACTTATCCGCCAGATGCGGAACCCAGACTTCCCAATTGTGCAGCGAGCCAAAACCCCCGTGCAGCATGACGAGAGCCGGACCGTTCGGGTTGCCTTCATCGCGGTAGTGAACGTTAGCCCCCATGGGCAACGCTAAAAACTCGGACGCCGGGGAGACGTACTCGGCTAGCTCGGCGCGGGAAAGATCACTGCGATAGAAGAACGCCAGAAACAACGCACCGAGCAGCCCAAGAATGATGAGCAGCCACCGAGCGACCTTCAGCATGTCAGTGACCCAGCTCGCGACTAATCCGAGCGCTAAGTTCCCGCCCCACCGGGTTGACCACACCGGGAGACAGATCCGTTCGACCATCGACCGCCTGAACCCGAAGAACATCGCATTCGCGATACCCGGGCAGCCACCCACAAAAAACAAAGCCCGCCTCACACGCCCGGTTCACTCCATACGCAATCGCGTCGTCTCCCAAGCGGAAGTCCACTTGCTTACAGGCGTGCGGCAAGGCTGCAAGGCGACGGATCTCTGCGTCTGCGTCGGCCCCGACTCGGGCGAAGTCGAGGCGAACGAGATCCCGTTTCTGGAATGCTTGTGTTTCAGCATCCGACGAATATGCCGGTGTCACGCCGACGTCCCCATTCACCCAATCTCTCGCCACGCCGCAAGCGGCCGCCAGTTCCCGAACGATTGTTGCGTAGGGAGGCGGCAAGAACCCCGATTCTCGATGGCGAAGCCGCATCAACGGTTCGAACACGATCGTGGCGGCGGCGCGTAAATGATTGCCCGCGTCGTTCACTTTGCCGTCGGTCTCAGCCGGTATGTAGCCCAGCATCAAGCCCGTTTCGAACCCGCCCTTCACCGACCGCTCCTGCATGATGTGATGGTCCGTCGTCGGGTAGTGAAGATAGTCCTCGAAGCCCTTTTCTTTCGCCCAATCCGTCAACCCGGCGCCGACCCGCCAGGCGAGCCCCTCACCTCGAGCGGCCGGATCCACCACCGTGTTGCCGAGTTCCGCGTGTCGTGCGCCCGCGTGAAGGGTCATGGCCATATGACCCATCAGGCGACCGTCATCCGCGATCGCCCCCACCGAACTCAGGCTTCCGTCCGCTAGCGCTCGCGCGAGCCGCTCGACGTCATAGAAGAGTTCATTCGCATAGCTCTCGCCGTAGACGCGACGGAAACAGTCGGAGATTGCGGGGGCGTGAAGAGACGTTAGGCGCGTGACGATCATGGATCCGGACCGATTTCACCGGGTTAACCGTTCCCACCCTACATGCCAACTGACGGTTTAGCGCGAGCTGACCGTACGGGTCATGGCACGCGCCACTCGTCAGTGGGGAGTGTCCGGTCTTGCGCGCGCCCGGTCCGGAAAACACACGACGATCGAGTGCAGGGCAGGATCAATGGGCGACCCAGCCGATCTGTCTAGACCGCCCTGACCGACCTCAAGCGCGCCAGCTCACGGGCTTCTTCCAACTCCTGCTTTCGCGCTTCAAGCGCCTCTCGTGCCACGTCTCGCGCCGCTTTTTCAACTTCGCGAACCAACACTTCGATTTCGCGAGCCAGCTCACGCGCGTCGCGAGACCCTTCCCGCGCGACGTTTCGGGCCAATTCCCGCGCGTATTCCTCCACTTCGCGAGCGAGTTCTCGCGCTTCGCTCGCGTGTTCCCGCGACAAGTCACCAGCCAGCCCTCGGGCAACACGTCGAACTTCATCCGCGACTTCGTTCATGTGCGCCCGAATATGATGGGCAAGCTCGTCGAGCTCACGTGAGAGTTCTTCGTGTTCTTCGGAGTGTTCATGCCCGCGCCAGCCATCGTCGAGTTCGGCCTCTTGCCGATCGGCCCACACGGCGACGGAAACAATCAGACCCAGAGCCAGCACGGCAGTCGCAATCGCTTTCACTAGAAGATTCTCTACACGTTCTTTTACTGATTGTCGCGAGGACAGTCCGGAAAGTTCTTACTGGATCGCAGCCGAAGCCGAAAGCACGCGCGGCCCGACGGGGGCCGACGTTCTGGACGGAGTTCACGAGCCTCGCCGAGGGCTACACCTGGTGGGTCGCGCCGGCGCCAGCGGCGAACGAGTGGCCGTCGATTCCATGACCCACTGACACCGGGTCGAATAATCCGAGGGACGCCGCTACGCCGATCTCAATCCCAGGCAACGTGCAACGTCTTGGCTCCCCGGAACGAAAAGTTGGGCGTATTCCAACGTCTGGCCTTCGACCAGCCGGATGGAAGGTACCTTCTCCACTCACTCGTCGAGATACCGAGCGCAAGACTCCGTTGAAGGCGGTCGTGGATCTTCCCCTAAATAGCATTCTGTAGCGCGCGTGCGAACCTCGGTCCCGCGACGCTTTATCGCTTCTAACTCTTTCTCGAGATCAAGGTATCGCTGGTCCTCCATTACATCTTTGGGAAAACGTTCGTTGTGCATGTAGGAGACAACAGCCGTCGAGCGATTCGCGAGGCCGCGCTCAAGCGCGGAGAGAGCATCGTCGTGTCGGCCGAGGAAGTAGGACGCCCAAAAAACCTGAAAGTCGGTGCAGCAGTCGACGGCGTCGCCTGGAGGATCTTGCCGGATTCCCTCGAGTAGCTCTCGCGCACGGTCATCCTTGCCGAGCAATGCGAACATGTGAACGAAATGTTCGGGAGCGGCATCGCCATACTCTTCCCATGCTTCCTCCAACAGGGCGTCCGCTTCAACTAGTCGTTCCAATCGATAGAGATTCCAGATGAGGCTTGGGATCTGATCAGGCGTGAGTTTGTCGGTGTTGTTCTCTGCCTCTACGAACTGCTTGCGCGCGTCATATTTGCGACCCATTGCATCGTAGATCTGGCCTAGCTCGTGGTGGGCCAAGAACTGGAAGTCATCGACGCCTTCGCTCAACGCTCTTTTGCAGTATTTTTCGGCCCGCTCAAGTTCGCCCTTTACCTTGTACATCCTGCAGAGTTCGAGGAGTACATTGCGACTAACCATGTGGTCGGGCCCGTACTTGTGGCGGCTGTGATCGAAGTTTTGCGCGGCCGCGTCGTAGTCGAGGTCGAAGATCCAAACCGCCTTGGCTGTGACGTACGTCGCATCGGGATCGATCGATCGAACCTTGGCCAACAATTCGTATGCCCGATCCCGAGCATCGTCTACGGGGACCGGCTTCCACCGATTGATATAGGCGTTCGCCAAATCACCGAGAAACGCCGGGTCGCTCTCGAACGAGTTGAGTTGCGCTAGAAAAAAATCGCGCGATGCCGACGACCCGCTCACGAAGGCATCAAAAGCGGCGCGTGCCGCAGCCATCGCTTGACCCGCGTCATCCGAAAAGTGGTCGTGGCTGAGGATCCAACGAGCCGTGTCGAGTTCCCCCTCGACCCGACGAGCGACAAAGGGGGCTTTGGCGAAAGCGCTCGAGCCAACTGGGAGCGGACGCGTCGCCCAGACGCCCTCGCCGGTGCTTGCTTCGATAAACTCAACAACCACGACGAACTCGTCTCCGCTTCGTCGAACCGTGCCAACGACCTGATATTCGCCCTCGTTTTGCACGATCGGCACATTCGTCTTTAGCAGCGATGCGCGGATGTCCGCCGTTGCGATCTGCGCTCGAGCGATCGCTTCGGCCGAAACGCCGATCGGCACTAACTCCGCCACGGATACGGTCGGCAAAGGGGCCTCCGCTTCCGGTAGCGACGTCCAAGTATCAAACATGAAGCCGACCACGACGATGACGAGCACCGCGGCCGCGATCAGACCGATAACTCGAGAGGTGACTCGACGTCGCGTTGCTTCGCGTGGCGCGTCGGGACGATCGATGTCGGCGATCAGGCGAAAACCGCGCGTGTGTACGGTTTCGATGTACGACGGTTGTTTCGCATCGCAACCAAGGGCCTTGCGTAGCGTCGACACGATGCCCTGAACGCTGTTTTCGTGCGCGACGACGGGCGCCCAGACGTCCTCGATGATCTCATCGTACGTGGCGACCTCACCGCGTCGCGATGCAAGGTAGGTGAGGACGTTCATCGCTTTCGGCAGGATGGGGACCGACTCGCTCCCACGCTCCAGTCGGTTCTCTCGCGGAAGCACCCGCCATTCGCCCAATCGAAATGGTTCGTGCAGAGATTCAGACGCCATAGTCCCTCCCTACCAACCACATCCTCCTGCGAAAGTCTCGGCCGATCAACTAGGCCCGTTCCAGTCGGTCGGGTCGATCGCATGACTGACGGACCTACTACCTGAGGTAGTCCGCGCCCGACCCCTCGGCTCCCGCTCGCATGGTCATGCGTCTTAGCGCCGCCCGCAGAATGACCTCACCCACGCTTGCCCATGCAGCTGACGATGTCCGACAGCGGTCTTGGCGCAATGCTGTTGATCCTGCACCCGCACGCATAACGCATTGTTTTTACTGGCATTTACTGTCCTGATAACTCTGTAATCAGGGTTAAGGAACTTCTAAGAAAAACTCTAGCTCGATCTCAAGTGTTTAAGGATGGTTCCGCCGTCCCCTGGCCTCGCTACATGCCGAGGTCAACACGATGGGACGTCATCGCCGGGTCGCTTCATGGATCGTCAACACATTGCTTCTCACGCTTGCGGGTATGTCGTTCGGCGAGGTCCTAACGAGTTCTCGGGAAGCCCGCGCGCATGACGTCTTTCGGCTGGAAAACGGCCTTCGGGTGGTGGTCGTGACGGATCCTGCGGCCATACAGGCGACGGTCGCGCTGACTGTCCATGCGGGTACGAAGGACGATCCGGCCGCGTTGCCCGGACTCACCCATTTCATCGAACACGTCGTGGTCGGTTCGGCATCGACAAGCCATCCCTCGATCACCGGATGCGTTGCGCCACACGGTGGGAAAGCCAATGGCGAACGTCGCTACGAGACGACGCAATATCACTTCTCGGCCCCGACGGCGGACCTTAACCGCGTCCTGAAATGCGTTGCACGCGTGTTGGTCGAACCGAATTTCTCCGTCGAAGACGTCGCCCACGAACTCGATGTCATCGATGAGGAATACCGTGCGAATTGGTCATCCGATCCGCGACAGGTCGAGACGGAATCCCTCAAACTCGGTATGGCGCCGGATCATCCATGGGCGCGCGGCTTCACGGGTAATCGCGCCTCGCTTGGTGACGACGGGCACCGACTGATATCGGCAATAGCGATGGCGTGGCATTCGTTGTACGCCCCCGAGCGGATGACGCTGGCCATCGTTTCCGCCCATCCGGCACAAAGAATCCGCACGGTTGCGAATCGAACTTTCGCGCGTCTGACGAATACGGCATCAAACACCAACCCGACGGTGCCGCTCGCATCGCCTATACGCGAGAAAGCCACGTTGGTGCGCTATCGCAGCACGGACGCCACGCAACGACTGACGTTCGGGTTTGCCATCCCCCATCCCGATGGGGCCTACGCGAGTAAGGGCCACAGCTACGTCGTGTCGTTGCTCGAGTCTCGACACGAGGGTGGCATGGTACGCCACCTCCAAGATCGTGGTTGGATCCACGGTCTGGGCACGCGGGTCGTGCCGCTGGGTGGCGCTCGGGCACTCGCTACGCTCACGTTGGACCTCACGGACGCTGGCGCCAATCACGTTGAAGCGATCGGCACGGCCTTCTTTTCCTACGTCGACCACCTTCGGCGCAACGGCATTGATCGCGCACGATTCGACGAAAACGCACGAATCGCACACCTAGCCATGGAGTACGACGGCGCACAGACGAACCGCGACTACGCACGTAACCTGAGCTACCAAATCGGCCGGTTTCCGGCGGAAGACGTCATTCGCGGACCCTACGCATGGGATCGGTTTGTGGCTGGGGCGATCGAGGAAGTACTCGATGCATTTGCACCTGATCGGGTCCTCGCCACGCTATCTGCGCCTACCTTCAAAGCCGCGGACTGCGGGCGATGGCTGATGATTCCCTGTCGCGTCGAGACCCTGCCGCGCGGTTGGATGGACGCGTGGATCGCCCCGGTCGCCGTGGCGTTCTCTCAACCACCGGCCAATCCCTTTCTGCCCCGAGATCTCACCCTCGTTGCGCCGACCGCGCCGGACGAAATCGATATGGCCGGCGGCCGGCTTCGAATGACTCGCGTGGTGGATGTTGCCGGCGGTGTGCCGAAAGCGGCGGTCTATCTGAAACTCACCTCACCGCGAGCCTGTCGGGAGGCTAGCGACGCCGCGCACACGGCGATTCTGCAAGCCTTGCTCCGCGCTGGGGCGCCGGCTGCTCGCGCGGGCGGGCAAGCCGCGGGCTATGACGTACATGTCTCGATCGACCCGGACGGGATTGTCGTTCGAACGTACGGTTTCAACGATCGTCTCGCGGACTACACGGCCGCGCTACTGGGGACCTTGGTGGATCTGCGCATCGACAGCTCGACGTTCGATGCGTTTCGCGATGATCTGCAAGCGACGGCGCTCGCGACGAGAGACGGACACCGCTCGCGCTATCAGGCGCTGCGCGTCGAAGCCCTGCAAAGTGCGTTGGCGCGATTCTGTTCACCACGCGGCTATGTGCGTGCGCTCGATGCGGTGGATCTCGTCGGATTTCGTGAATGGCTGGCTGAATTCCGTGCGTCCCTCACGATAGATGCGCTCCTGTACGGCAACGTTCCTCGGAAAGTCGCAGATCGATTGAGCAAATTCGTCGCCGGACACGTGCTCCAGGGCGTGGACTTCGTCCCGATGGACGCTACCCCATTCCGGCTGGATGCCCCGATTCGCTTACCGCTCGACTTCAAGCAATACGATGGCGGCGTCGCGATCGTCCTCCCTGCACCGGACGCGTCTGTCGCGTCGCAAGCGCTCTATCGGGCCCTGGTGCCGTTGGTCGATCAGGTCGTTCATAACGCACTCCGCGCCGACGGCGGCTACATCGCCGGCGCGAGACTGGACGTCTTGGCTGGAGCGCCAGCGGTTGTCGTGATGGCAACGATATCTTCGGTCGAATCGCTCGATCTCGTCAGCCGTATCCGTGCTGCCCTGACAGATGCTGAGCGCCTGTTCAGGCCCAAGCTGATCGATCAGCTTCGAACCATCGCTGCGCGCCGTGCAGCGCATCAGCCACGCGATCTACTCGGTCGAGGAGATCAGACTTGGCGGGCGCTACAACACGGTCTCCACTTCCGAGAGCGGGATATCATTGAGGTCACGAAGAGGCTTCAAGACGAAGATTTCGAGCGCGCCTACCGTGACCTCATAGGCGCTATTTCGAACCGTAGCGTGATCGCCTACCTGGCGGGTTCCAGCAACGACTTCGATCCATGGAGCCGCTAGTCCTCGACCAGGCAACTTCTCCGATCCTTCAACTTGCCCGTTCTGTTGTTTTTTTACAGCACAAGTGCATGAGTTACGAAGGGATCCAGTCGCCCCAAAGCAAACAAGCTTTTCTTTGGGTCGAGCGAACCGCAGACCACTGGCGAACGCGCCGTATCGGATGTCGATGGTACAAATGGCGGTACAGATCGACGCGATTTGGACGCAAGACACTGAATTTAAGGGAGGAAATGGCGGAGAGGACGGGACTCGAACCTTCTGAGGCACCACAGATAGCCTGGGGCTAGTCCTGACTTCGACCGAGATGCTCGAGCGAATGCGAGCCTAGTGCTGAGATAGCAGGCCAAGAGACCCCGCATCTGTAGCCCTACGGTCATGAGATTCCGCGTGGACTTGGTCGCAACGGGGCGAAGGATTTGCGAAGGGCCACGTTGCACGTCGCCTGCACCGGCGCAGCAGCATGGCGCCGCGCAGGCGACTGCGAACGGACTGAGCCGAGCGACCATCCCGGCTGATAGCATCGCCACTCATCCATCAGACGGGAGCGGGACCTGGCAGACCCGATCTCCATCGACCGCGAAGTGCCCGCCCCGACGCCGCTCGCGCGCCGCCGCCGCGTGACGCCGCGTGTCATCCTCGGCACCCTCGCGGTGACGGTCGCGGTTGCCTTCGGGGCGTTCTGGCTCTACGACCGACTCAGCCACGTCTACGTCCTCGATGCGCGCGCCGCCTCCGAAATGGTGCTCTTGAGCAGCCGCGTCGCCGGCTGGGTTATCGACGTGCCCGCACGGGAAGGAGCCGCGGTCGAAGCGGGTGATGCCCTCCTCCTTATCGACGATCGCCAGGCTCGTCTGAGTCGCGACGAGCTCAGCGCCGGGCTCGCCTCGCTCGACGCACGATCGGCGGCGGTCGAGGCCCGCATGGCGATGGTGCGCTCTCGTACGGTGAGCCACGTCGAGGCAGCGGAGAGCGCCCTCCTTGCGGCGCAGTCCGAACTCGCGGTGGCACGATCCATTCTGGAGACACTCGAAGCCGAGTGGCGACGGGCCGAGGCGCTGCGCGAACGCAATCTCCTCTCAGTGCAGGAGTGGGCCGCCCAACGCAACGCCTTTCGCAACGCCGAAGAGGGCGAACGGCAGCGAGTGGCCGAGATCCGCGCGGCCGAGGCGGAGGTCGCCGCCGCGCGCGCCGAAGGCGCGGAGGTACAGGTGCTCGAGGCCGATCTCGAACGATTGCGTAGCGAACGGGTCGAACTCGAAATCGCACGGGAGCGCGCAACGGCCGAGCTCGACGACCACATCGTCAAAAGCCCGATCACGGGCGTCGTGGACGAGATCTTCATCGATTCCGGCGAGTACGTCGCCCAGGGCCAACGTGTGATGGTCGTGCACGATCCGGAACGGTTGTGGATCAAAGCCAATATCAAGGAGACCGACATCCGCCACGTGGCGGTCGGCCGACCCGTCACGCTGACCGTCGATGCCTATCCTGACATGGCGCTAACCGCGACAGTCGCCCGGGTCGGCGGTGCAGCACGGAGTGAGTTCGCGCTGCTGCCGAATCCGAATCCGAGCGGAAACTTCACCAAGATCACCCAGCGCGTCGAGGTGACGATGACTCTGGACACGGCCGATTCCAGGCTACGCCCAGGGCTCATGGTCGAGGCGAAGATCGCCAAGGGCGACTGAGTGGCCGACGACGAGCCCGGCCGGTCGAGTCATATTCCCGAGGGGCTCGAGGCGACGCCCGGAATCCTCGCTCTCTACGAAAAGTACGGCGCACGCTACCCGTGGTGGGTGATCCTCGTCAGCATGACCGGCGCGTTTGCGACCCTCCTGACGGGCACGATCGTCAACGTCGCGATTCCCGACATCATGGGCGCGCTCGGGATCACTATCGACCAGGCGCAGAACATCGTCACCATCTTCCTGGCTGCCGGGACGGTCACGATGCTCATGTCGCCCTGGTGCATGCGCGCCTTCGGCATCGCACGCACTTACGTTGCCGCGCTCTCCGTCTTCGCCGTCTCCTCCGCCCTTGGTGGCTTCGCGACAACCGGCGAGGCGATGGTCCTCGCCCGCCTCGTTCAAGGCGCGGCAGCCGGCCTCGTCATGCCTATCTCGATGGTCCTCGTCGCACAGGTCTTCCCGGTCCACCGCCGCGGGATGGCCATGGGGGTGATGAGCGTCGGGACCGTACTCGCGCCCGCACTTGGCCCGACGATCGGCGGTTACCTTGTCGACGATCTCTCCTGGCGCTGGGTGTTCTTCATCGCGATCCCGTTCGTCGCCGTATCCGCCCCATGTGCGACGTTCCTCTTTCCGAGTCGCGAGGAGACCGGCCCGAAACCCTCGTTCGATTGGACTGGGGTTGTGCTCTGCTCGATCTTTCTCGTCGGGCTTCTCACGGGGCTCACCGAAGCCCAGAGCGAAGGCTGGTACGACGACCGCACGCTGATCCCGCTCTCAATCGGCGTCGTCGCCTGCGCGCTTTGGATACTCTGGGAGACGCATGCGCCCGAGCCCATGTTGGATCTCCGCCTCCTGCGCCACTTCGGCTTCGTCGGCGCCGCCATCGTGACGCTCACGGTCGGCGTCGGCCTCTACGGCTCGACCTACCTCTTTCCGCTCTTCCTGCAGCAAATCTCGATGCTGATCCCGACCGACTCGGGCCTCATCATGGCGCCGGCCGGACTCGCGATGGCCGCTCTGTTCCCCCTCTCAGGCTATCTCGCCGACCGTTACTCCAAGCGGGGGATCATTGCCATTGGGCTCGTCCTCGTCGCCTGGTCCAGCTACCTGATGAAAGACGCCGACGCCTTCACCCCCGTAGCGACGATGGTTGGTTGGTACGTCATCGGCCGGGTCGGTCTCGCGTTGATCTTTCCGGCGCTGAACGCCGCCGCGATCAACGCGTTGCCGCTGGAACTTATCCCGAGTGGATCGGGAATGATCAACTTCCTGCGCCAACTGGGCGGCGCCTTCGGGGTAAACCTGATCTCGTTCGCGCTCCTCGCCCGCACGACGGCGCACCAGGCCGAGTCCCTGGAGACCCAGACTTGGGACAACAGCGGCACGATGGAGATGATGCGGCTCGTCCAGGAGCAGTTCGCCTATCTGGGCCTCGTCGGCTATCAGAGCTTCGAGATGAGTTTCAGCTACGTCCTCGCCGTCGTCTCGAGCCAAGGGGCCATGCTCGGTTATCGCGACAGTTTCGTGCTGGTCGCGGCGATTCTCCTCGTCTCGGTGCTACCCGCCTGGATGCTCCGGCCCGAGCCGAAAAATCAGTCGGCGATTGCTGGAAAGCCCCAACGGTGACTCACCGCCGCCAGGCCGGTCAGCAACCGACCCCATCGATACTCTCGCCGTTCAGTGAAGAGCGGCGTTGTACCGCCCATCCACGAAGTGCACGCGCTCGCACTAAAGACCTGCGAACCTGCACCGTCTCACGCCCTGAATCCGGAGTCCTTATGATCACACCTCAACAGCTAATCGCCGATGCCTTCGCTGCCTGGCAGGGCGGCGACGCGCAAGCAGTATTCAGATTGATGGCGGATGATCTCGAGTGGACGATCATCGGCTCAACGGCTATTTCCGGCAGCTATAAAAGCAAGCGCGAATTCCTCGACATGGTGAATGCTTCGCTCATGCCGCACCTCGCGGGACCGCTACAACCGACGCTACATCGGATCTTTGCGGACGGCGACACCGTTGCCGCTCAATTCACGAGCCGTGCGCCCACGCATGGCGGTGCGGACTACGAGCAAGCCTATTGTTGGGTGATGGACGTCAAAGACGGCAGGATCAGTCGCGGCACCGCCTATCTCGATACTGCTCTGATTGATCGCGTCCTGGCCCAACCTGTCGGGTGAGAACTTGGGGTGAGGGTATTCGCGGCAGATCAGACATGACGCGAGTACGAGTCGTTCGTACTTGCGCGAATGATCGCTGACCGTTCCCAACCGAAACTCCAGTACACGGCTACCGGCCCCGCTCCCCCGTTTCACAGATCGCTTAGGTTCTCGTGATCTTTTCGTGAAGTTTTGGAGCGACCCTGCTCGCCGTCATTTAAACGAGGACGAACGGGCATGCTACGGAAAACTGCCAAACGCGCGCTGGGCCTCTGCGGGGCCGTCGTCGTCGCGGGAAGCGCCGCTGCGACGGACCTGACGGTGCGTGTTACGAATCTGACGCACGGAATCTATTTCACGCCGCTTCTTATCGCTGCACATCCCGCTGAAACCAGCCTGTTTACGGCAGGCGAACCTGCATCAGCGTCGTTACAAGCGATGGCCGAAGGCGGCGACATCACCGGGTTGGTAGGCGATGTGGTCGCCCTCGGCGGAATCGCGCTCAGCAACCCGGCCGAGGGCCTGCTCGGGCCTGGCGCGTCGGCATCGGCGTCTCTCAATACGGATGGAACGAGCAACATGCTCCTTTCGGTAGTGGGGATGCTGCTGCCGACGAATGACGGTTTTCTCGGTCTCAACAGCGTGATGATCCCGTCAGAACCGGGCACCTACACGTACAACGTCATCGCCTACG
The DNA here is from genome assembly GCA_951813295.1 of uncultured Pseudomonadales bacterium. Classification (GTDB taxonomy): domain Bacteria; phylum Pseudomonadota; class Gammaproteobacteria; order Pseudomonadales; family Azotimanducaceae; genus VXYL01. The sequence goes on along the minus strand of CATOTI010000003.1, from coordinate 215,848 downwards.
ACGCAGGGACCGAAGCGAACGATGAGATCGTGAACGGAGCCGGCGCACCGGGTAGTCCGGGAATCCCGGCCGACCCCGGCGGCTTTGCCGGGAGTGGTGGTACCGGCGTGACTGGCATCGACAGCAACACGACCGTGCACATCCATCGAAACAACCTCGGCGATGGTGACGGCGCGGGCGGCCCGAGTGATCTCGACAACGCCGTCCATCGCTGGCTGAACCCAGTCGCTCGCGTTGTCGTGACGGTGAACTAAGGAGCCGGCATGCAACGTTTCAATGTAGGAGTCCTAGCCGCGCTCGGGTTCTTCGGACTCGTCGGTTGCGGCGGCGGATCCGCGCCATCGACCCCCAGCGTACCGGTTGAAGCACCGCCACCTCCGCCACCCGTCACAATCGACGTCGAGGTGGATCTGACGAACCTCACGAATAACCAGCCGATGTCACCTATCGCCGTCGTCGCGCATGATTCGAGCTACGAGCTCTTCGCCGCCGGCAGCGCCGCTTCCCATGAGCTCGAGGTGCTGGCCGAAGGCGGTAGCCCGGACGATGTGCTCGACGCTGCCAACGACCACGAGGGCGTGGCGGCTACCGCACGCGGTACGGGGATCATTGGGCCCGGTGTCCGCGAGACGGTCCAACTTTCGATCGTGGAAAGAGATTTCGGTGACGCGGAGGTGAGCGTCGCGACGATGTTGGTGAACACCAACGACGCGTTTGCGGGGCTTGCGAGCGTCGACATCAGCGACCTCGGCCCCGGAGACTCGATGACCTTATGGGTGTCCGCATATGATGCCGGCACAGAGGCGAACAGCGAAGCAGCCGGTACCATTCCGGGGCCCGCCGTGGGTGGAGAGGGCTACGACGAAGTACGCGATGATCTTCACGATGTCGTGGTGATTCATCGAGGCGTCGTGGGTTTCGACGACGGGCTCCTCGAATCGCTCCTGAGTTCACAAGAACGTTTCGACAACCCGGTCGCCCATGTTCAAATCCGGCGCGCGGACTAGCTTGGTCCACTAAGGACCACCCACCGGAACCGCGCCACGGGTCCCGCGTTCGCAGCGAGCGCGGGATCGGTTTCATCAGCAGGGCGACGACGACACCATGCAGGATACGAAGCCCAGAATCTTGATCGTCGAAGACGAGCCGGATATCGCTGATCTCCTCGCCCTGCATCTCAACGACCTCGGCGCGACGACCGATCACGCGACAGACGGACACCAAGGGCTGAAGGCCGCTTCGACGCGTGAGTGGGACCTCGTGATTCTCGATCTCCGATTGCCCGGTATCGACGGTCTGGAGATTTGTCGCCGCCTCCGCGCAAGTGGCAACAGCGTCCCCATTTTGATGTTGACCGCCAAGTCGGCCGAACTCGACCGCATTCTCGGCCTGGAAATCGGTGCGGACGACTATGTTACGAAACCCTTCAGCGTGATCGAAGTCATGGCACGCGTCCGGGCAATCTTGCGTCGCGTCGAACTGGACCGAACGGAACCCATGAGTTTGGTCTTCGACGCCAAGGGCCTGTCGATCAATGCCACGTCACGCGAGGTTCGCTTGGAGGGCGCGTTACTCGACCTCACACCGCGCGAGTTTGATCTGCTCACGTACTTTGCCGCGCACCCCGGAGCCGTCTATCGCAGGTCACAACTACTCGACCAAGTCTGGGGCTACGGTCACGAGGGTTACGAACACACCGTCAATTCCCACATCAACCGTCTTCGTAGCAAGATCCAGCCTGCGGGGGCCCACGAGTTCATCGTGACGGTGTGGGGTGTCGGCTATAAATTCGTCGCATGACGCTCATCACCCGACTCGCCCTTGCATTCACGGCGATCGCCATCGCGATCGCCTCGACGCTCGTGATCGGCGGGCAATATGCAATGACCCGGTACTTCCAGGAGGTCAACCAGGAACTCAACCGGAGCATAGCGATGTACGTCGTCGATCGACTGGACCTCATGAGCGACGGCGGCGTCAATCACGAGCAACTAGCAGTTCTCGCCGATCGCGCGATGACGCTCAATCCCGCCGTCGAGGTTTATCTGCTGGACCCGGACGGCAGAATTCTCGCCCACGCGCTCGCCCCTGAAACTATCCTGATGGACGCAGTCGACCTCGCGCCGGTGCGGATGTTCCTAGGCAACGGCGCGACACCGCCGATACTCGGTGACAACCCGCGCAATCCCGGCGCCGCCCAGGCTTTTTCGGCCTTCCCCATCGACCGTGCCAACGAACGCCTGGGTTATCTCTACGTCGTTCTCGGCGGAAAACAATTCGAGTCTGCCCTCGGAAGGTTCGAGAACAGCTACGTCACTCGGCTTAGCTCGGTCGTCGGCAGCGCGACGTTGCTCGTAGCGCTCGTGTTCGGGTTCTGGGTCGTCCGCCGCCAAACCGCGCCTTTCGCAACGCTCCAACGCGCGGTACGCCGTTTTGGCGAGGGGGGATTCACGGGACCGCCTTCCCTCGACGAAGTCGAAACGACGAGTCACGAGGTCAAGTGGTTAAAGGACGATATCGAGCAGATGATCGCCAAATTGGGCCAGCAGTATGCGGCCCTGGACGCCTCCGACCGCGTGCGACGCGAACTCGTCGCCAACGTCTCGCACGATCTGCGCACACCGCTCGCTTCGATCCAAGGTTATCTCGAAACGATCATCCTCAAAGGCGAGGAGATCGACGCCGATGAACGCCGACGATTCCTCGACATCGCCCATCGCCACAGCCAGCGTCTATCCGACCTCATCAACGAACTCTTCGAACTCGCCCGCCTGGATTCCGGAACCGTCGAACTGAGCGTCGAGTCGTTTTCTCTCACGGAACTACTGAACGATGTCGTGCTCGAGTTCGAACTACAGGCGAAGGAGCGCGGGATCACGCTCCGATTCGAACGAACGAACGTCTACGTTCGCGGCGACATCGCCCTGATCCAACGGGTCCTCGAAAACCTGATCGGCAACGCCTTGCGCTTCACACCCCGTGACGGAAACGTGTTCATCGACATCGAGATCGACGAAGGCGAGGCACGGATCTCAGTGTCCGATGATGGTGTCGGTATCGCGCAATCCGACCTCCCCCTGATCTTCGACCGGTACTACTCGAACCGAGACAACCGCGGCGATCGCGATGAGGGGCCCTCAGCCAGTGGCGGGCTGGGTCTCGCGATCGTGAAACGCATCCTGCAACTGCACGACAGACCCATCGAGGTGGCAAGCGCGGTGGATCAAGGCACGACGTTTACATTTTCGTTGGCGAAGGTCTAAGCGTGGTCGAGTCGACGCGCCCGGCATCCCGGCATGGACACGACGAATTAGTCACGACGGCGGGATGAGGGATAGTTGTACCTGTGTCGTTGCGCTCGAGCGCTTGGTTGTCGACGACGGTCTAGCCTGAACGGTACGACAGCTCCACGGCTCCTTATTCAACGCCGTCGAGAACGATCGTCTTTGCTTTGCCATTGGACACCTCCGAGGACCACTGTCGGCCCTTCTCAGAGTGTCCGCTCAAGTGGAGTAGAACCCTGGTGGTCGGTCGCAGCCTCCACTACATTGGCGCCGATGCGCAGCCGACCCCACTTCGTCCGAGCCCTCGAGCGCGGGACCATGATCCTGCTTCTCGCGCTGCTGTCCGGATGCGTAGAGGTCGTCGACGACCCGGTGCTCGACGGCCGTGACGCGGACGAAGTCGACCTCCGTAACTACCTGGCCCTGCTCCACGCGGACGCTGTCGCCCGGCCGCGCGACAGCGATGCGCGCGGCCGGCTCGCGATGGCGTACCACGCGAACGGTTTCGACGAGGCAGCCGCGACGACCTACGCCCAGGCCGCGACACTCGACCCGGCCACGTTCCGGTGGTCCTATCTGCGCGCGCTGGTCGTTGCCCCACTCGACGTCGCGGCGGCAATCGAGACGATGCGGGCGGCAATTGCGCTGGATGGCACCTACGAACCGGCATGGCTTGCCCTCGGCAACTGGCTGCTCGAAGCGGACGAGAGCGAGGCTGCCGCCAACGCCTTCGATCACGTAGACGACGAGGCTCTGTTCCACGCCGCGTCACTCGGCCGGGCGCGAGCGGCCCTTCTCGCGGGCGACGCAGCCCGCGCGGCCGCGACGCTTGAGCCAATCGTCCCGACGTATCCGCATCCACGGATGCTCACCGCTCTGGCCCGTGCCTACCGCCAACTCGGCCGCGCCGATGAGGCCGCGGCGCTCTCGCGCCAGGGAGAGAGTCCCGCCCCACTCGGCTGGCCCGACCCGGTCCGAGACGCCATAGATGCACACATCCGCGGCTATAGCGGCCGGCTCGCGTATGCGGAGCGACTACTCGAAGGCGACCGTGCCGATGACGCCGCTGCGCTCCTCGAGAGACTGCGCGAAGAGGCCCCGACCGACCGCACGCTGCTCAACAACCTCGCGGTCGCCTATGGCCTCGACGGCCGGCCCGACGAAGCCTTCGAGGTGTTCTTCGACGCGATCGCACTTCACGACGACTACTACCTCCTGCACTACAACCTCGGCACCGCATACGCGGATGCGGGCGACCGACGCCGCGCCATCCAGCACTTCGACCGCGCCATCGCACTGCAGCCGGGGCTCGTGGAGGCGTACGAACGCAAAGCCGCCGCGCTCATTGCAGACGGGGCCTATACGAGCGCCGCCGAGGTAATAGATGAAGCGACCGACCACGGTGAACGGTCACCGCGGATGCTCTTCTTCGCCGCGACGATCGCGGCCAACTCCGGCTCCTGGGAGGAGGCCATCGTCGGTTTTCGAGCGGTGCTCGACGCGAACCCGAACTATCCGCGCGCTACGCTATTGCTTGCCTACGCGCTCGCCGAATCGGGCGACCCGGCGGCGGCGGCCGCCACCCTGGACCGCATCACCGACGACAGCCCAGCCGCGCGCGAGGCCGTCGACGACGCCCGGCGATACATCGAGCGGCTCGCCGAAGGGTTTGCCGAGCGGCTAGCCGAACCCGCCTCAGCGGTCGACTGACATGACCCGTCTCGCCCGCGCCGTGCTCCTGGGTGCAACGGTATCCTCGCTTACCGGCTGTGGCCCCTCGGCAACGCCCGCGGAAGCTCGCGCCGACACTGCGTCCGTCGCGCCGTGGTTCGTCGACGAAGCAGCAATACGCGGACTCGCTCACAAGCACGTATCGGGATACCCGGGCGGCGCGGCGCTTCCCTACCTGCCAGAGATCGTTGCCGGCGGCGCGGCGCTCTTCGACGCCGACGGCGATCACGACCTCGATATCTATCTCGTCCAGGCGGGGGGCCGCCTCGATGAGACCGAGCCCGCCGCCAGCAACCGGCTCTTCACGAATCAGGGCGACGGGACGTTCGAACCCGCAGACGCGGCCGACGGCGAAGACACCGGCTATGGGATGGGCGTTGCGATCGGCGACTACGACGCAGACGGCGACGTCGACCTCTACGTCACCAACGTCGGCCCGAACGTGCTACTCCGCAACCGGGGTGACGGTCGATTCGACGAGGTGGGTGCGAGCGCGGGTGTCGACGACCCCGGCTGGGGTACGGCCGCGGCGTTCGTCGACTTCGATCTCGACGCGGACCTCGATCTCTTCGTCGTCAACTACATGCACTGGTCGATCACGATCGAGCGCGACTGCCGAGTCCGCGGCCGCCCGACGTACTGCGCGCCGACGACCTACCGCGCGTCGGCGCCGGACAAGCTCTTCGAGAACCTCGGTGACGGCAGCTTCCGGGACGTGAGCCGTGCGGCCGGCCTTACCGCCGCCTACGGCAACGGGCTCGGCCTCGTCACGGCCGACTTCGACGACGACGGCCTGACCGATCTATTCGTCGCTAACGACAAGACCGTCAATCAGCTCTGGCTCAACCGGGGCGATCTCACGTTCGAAGAAGCCGCCTCGCGATGGGGCGTGGCCGTAGACGACCAGGGGGCCGCCAAGGCAGGCATGGGCGTGGGCGCCGCCGACGTCGACCGGGACGGAGACGTGGACTTGCTGGTGGTCAACCTCGAAGGTGAAACCGACTCCTTTTTCCTGAACGAAGGCAGCTACATGGTCGACGCCACTGCTCGCTCCGGTCTCGGGCCGACCAGCCGCCGCAGCACCCGATTCGGCATCGCACTCGCCGACTTCGACAACGACGGCCACGACGATCTCTTCGAAGCGAACGGCAAGGTAATCGGGGATGCGACCGCCACACTGGACGCTTTCGCCGAGTCGAACGTTTTGTTTCGCGGCGCGGCGACGAATCCGCCCCGATTCGAGGTCGTCCCCGGCGGCGTTTCCGACATGCCGGCCACGAGCCGCGCCGTCGCCGCGGGAGACGTCGACGGCGACGGCCGTATCGATCTCGTGGTCGTCAACCGCGACGCTTCCGTGGCCCTGTTGATGAACCGGACCGTGGGCGCGACATCGGTGCGGTTTCGTGCGCTGGATGCCCGCGGCCGCGACGTCGTCGGCGCGCGGGTCGTCGTCGATGCCAACGACGAGCGTATGGTGAGGGAAATACGTACCGCAGCAAGCTTTCTCGCGGCGAACGAGCCCGTCGCCCATTTCGGGCTCGGCGGGCGCCGCGTGCCCGTCTCGGTGGCCGTGCTGTGGCCCGGGACCACGGTCCCGGAACGATTCGGCGAATACCCACCTACGGGTCTCCACGTATTGCGCCAGGGAGAGGGAATAAGCGCGCGCTGAGGCTCCGATCCGGCTTCGGCGGCGCTTGACCGAGTACCGGCCCGTTGCTTGACTCTCCCCAATTGTTGCGCTATGAAAACTCTTTCATGGTCCATCTAGGGGTGAGCGAAAGGGGGCTTCCATCGGCGACTCGTCGATGGGCGCCAAGTTTTTGGTCGGTGGAACGCCGGCCCAAGGGGTAAACGGTCGGCAAAGACCACGTTTTCTGGGGGGGAAACGCATGGCATTTAGTAAGTTTTCTCGGTATCTCATCAGTGTCGGCTTTGCGCTCAGCTTGTGCGTCGGCGTCGCTGCTGCTGAGGATGAGGACGAAGAAGGCGCGGAGGATGTGGATAAGAGTGTCGAGGAAGTCCTCGTCACCGGATCCTACATCCGTCGCAACAACTTCGACCTGCCGTCGCCGAAGAACGTAATCGACAGCGAGGACATCGCACTGTCCGGCAACGCAGAAATCGGTGACGTGATCTTCGACCAGTCGTTCCAGCTCGGCGTGAACGCTAACGCGGCTCCCTTCGAGGGAATCTGTTGTGGCACCGAGAGCTCGGACGGTCTCGGTACCGCCGGGGGTTGGGGCGAAGGCACCGACAACCAGCAGGGCAACCAGGGCACGGAAGTCTGGGCGAACCTGCGGGGACTCGGTACCCGCGCCACCATGACCATGATGGACGGGCACCGGCTGCCGGCCGACACCAACCCACGCGGGGAGCGTGCCGGTGTCGACGTCTCCGGCATGTATCCGTCGATCGCCATCGGGCGGGTAGAGACGATTCTCGACGGCGCTTCGGCACTCTACGGGGCCGAAGCGGTCTCGGGCGTCATCAACATGGTGCCGCGCAAGGACTTCGAGGGCTTCGAGGTCAGCGTCGACTGGTCCCAGCCCTTCGAGGACGGTGCGCCGAACCAGGGCATCAGCCTCCTCGGCGGTGTGCAGGGCGACCGCGGCCGCGCGATCTTCGCCTTGGAGCTACGCGATACGGAAAGGATGCGGTTCACGGACCGCCCCGATTTCATCATCGACACGAAGAACCCTTGGCAGCGTTTCGACGCGTCGAGCAACAACCCGTTCTACCCGCAGTCCCAGTGGTCACGCTTCTGGAAGGACGCCTACAACGTGGGGGGCAACCCGGCGAGCCGTTTCGGCGTGCAGGTACGGGGCCCGGATGGCGAACTTTTAGCACCGGGTCAGCACTCCGGTGGCCCAGGCCTCAACCGGGAGGACTTCGGTCAGCTCTGGCGCGACAACGTCGGCTGGACTGCCCGCACTCTGCAGAGGGATCCCACGTGTGGTCACGCCTACGCCTCAGGTCACAGCGACAGCGGCCCCGAGCCCTCAGCGACCGGTCCCTTCTGGGACTTCGGTCAAGGGATCGACGCGCAGAACGCACAGCGCAACTCCTGGGAATCGACGTTCGGCCCCTCGTGGGGTCGTGGCTTCAACAACGCCTACGGTGAGACGTACATCTATAACGACATCTCGAAGCACGGCAACTTCCTGAACGGCTACGTCGACCCGAACGACCCCGCATTCCACTGCCGGATGGTTGACTCGGACATCCAGGATCTGCAGGCAGAGAGCGAGCGTCGTAAGGGCATGGCGTACTTCGAGTACGAGTTCAACGACTACATCACCGTTCGCGGTGAGCTCGTTGCGGGATCGGTCGACTACAACACGCGCCTCTACGCTCCCTCGATGAACGACTTCGACAACGGCAACGGCCCCGTGAACAACCGCATGGCGATCGCCGTCGGCTCGAACCCAGGTAACCCTTTCCGTGCCTACGCGGACGGGTCGTTCGTTCCCGGCCACCTGACCGGTGGCATCCAATGGGATCCGAACGAGAACAACCTCTACGAGTTCCCCGGCCGCTACGGCATTAACTCGGAAGGCTATCTGCGGTCCAACCGCGCGTCGCTCGACTTCATCGACCTGAACGGCGACGGCCGGTATCAGTACCTCAGCGAGCCGGGCGAGAAGCTCCTTTTTGCCCAGGACCTCGATGGCAACGGCATCCCCGACCGGATGGGCAACGACGGCCTCCACGATCCGCTGCTCGACCGCAACCCCGCCTTCCGCGTCATGCTGATGGGTATGGGCGACGCGGACGGCGACGGCCTCGAGGATCGTTTCGATCCCGACGCCGGCGGCCTCATCCTGATGAACGACGTCCGCTTCGGTGACGGCGAGCTGCACGCGTTCTCGAAGAACCCGCGCAACATCAATCTCGACTGGGCCTACAACGACGGGGTAGCGAGCTACCTGCGCCGTACGCAGCGCAACGACATACGTCTGCGTCTCGGTGGCGAGTTCCGGATCCCGGATTCGGACTGGATTGTCGATGCCGACTGGGTGTGGTCGCGCGGTCTCCGCGAAACCAACCAGCCGCAGGAGATCACGCCCGCCCTCGTTCAGGCGCTGCGCTGCAAGGCGGGTGACTTGCAGAACTCCTGCTGGAACCCCTTCGGCACGACGTACATGATGGTCGACGAGAACGGCTTCGTTATGGGTGACCCGAACGTGAAGTTCCCTGGTCCCAACGATCCGGGCACAACACCGGCGGACCACCCCTTCGTCAACACCGAGGAAGAGAACCGACTAGCCGGTCTCGTCATGCAATACAACCTCCAGGAACTGCAGATGGCCCTGGTGGACGTCGTTGCATCGAACGGCAACCTCTTCAACCTCTGGTACAACGACATGCCCGTCGGCTTCGCCGTCGGTGCGCACTGGCGTCTAGAGGAAGAAGAGTACCGCCCTCACGGCATCAGCCAGGCGGCCATCGGCGGCAACGAGTTTGCTCTGCGAACAAGTGAGCAGAAGTCGCAGGCGATCTTCGCCGAGGTGAGCCTGCCGCTGCTGCAGAGCGACACCTGGGGTGAGATGGAGGCGCAGATTGCCGTCCGTTACACCGAGATCACCGCCGACGGTATTTACGGCCAGCCCGGAAGCGCGAAGTTCGACACGACGATTCCAAAGCTTGCTGTCCGCTACTCGCCGACCGATTGGCTGGCGTTGCGCGGAAGCATCACGGAAGGCTTCGTGACGCCGGGTTTGTATTCGCTCTTCGGCGACTCGGGCACGACGACCATCAGCACCGTGCGTGACTACGTCTGTGACTTCGTGCCGGACATTCAGGACTGCATCGACGCCGGCGCAAGCCTCGGCGGTGGTACGCCGAACGTTCGTACGGCCAACTCGGGTAACACGTCCCTCGATCCCGAGACGTCGGATCTCTATAACGTCGGTCTCTCGCTCAAGTTCCTCGACGGCGACCTGGTCTTCGATGTCGACTACACCGACGTCGAGTTCCGCGGCAGCATCGAGCAGATCGACGCAAGCACGCACGTGAACCTGAACGAGAACGGCTTCACAGCCTATCTCCAGGGTCAGTGCCCCGGCACGATCGTCGATTGGGACAACCAGAACAAGCACGGCGACCCGGATTTGACGAGCCTCACGGCCGTCGGTTTCCGCCAGTCTGGCTACACGAACGCCGCGGACCTCGCGTGTCGGCGCGACGCTGCAATCTCCTGGATCCAGACCGGCGCAAACGCCGGCGCGGGCGAGCAGGCGTTTGCTGGCGCAGCGCTCGATCGTGGCCGCGACGGCAGCCCGATTCTCCTCAACTACGTCGAGGCGCCGTTCGTGGCGCAGGGCTCCCGCCATGCGGAAACGCTGATCTACGGCGTTCGCTACGGTTTCCAGCTTCCCGACAACGCAGCCTTCAACTGGCTCCCTGAGGAGACGGGCGCGTTCGTCTTCTCGCTGAACGCGACCCAGTTTCTCACGCAGAGCCTGCAGAAGTTCAAGAGCTTCGGTTGCGACGATGCGGCACGGAACTCGGGCGGCTTCTGCCCGAACGACAGCGTCTTCGCCGGTCTCGTGATCGACGGCGTCGGCAACCGCAACTCGCAGTACTTTTCGCCGCCTGGCATGGAGCTGTACTCCGATCTGCCGCCGACGCCGGAGTGGCGCGTGAACGCGTCCCTGCGCTGGTTCTGGGGTAATCACACGACCCAACTCGCTGTCCGCTGGCACGACTCGGTCACGAACGTCAACGTGGCCTGGGACGAGATGGCGGCTCGCGACGAGTTGGATCCTCGGACCGTCATCCCGTCGTGGACCTACGACGGCACGGGCGGTCAGAACAACGGCTATCCGCACTACACGCCGTTCCAGGGCTTACCGTCGGATGCGACGGAGGCGGATCGTTGCGCCTACCAGCCGTGGCCCGTGTGTGAGCTCGGTGCCGAAGCGTACTGGGATCTCTCGTACAGCTACCGCACGTCGGACGTTCCGTATCTGAGTTCTTTCACGCTCAACGTCGGGATTCGAAACATCTTCGATAACTACCCGACGCCGATCACGCAGTTCTCAGGACACGAGGCGTATCTCGACAACATCATGGGGAGAAACATCCTCGTTCGGCTCAACTTCGGACTCTGACGAGTTTCGAAGGCCTGTCGCGTCGACCATTGGCGGGACAGGCTGCCACCTTCAAAGCCCCGCGCCTCTGGCGCGGGGCTTTTCTTTTTTTGGGGTCGGGAATCTGCCTCGCCTCGGCGTCGACGAACGCCGATATACGCTTTCGGGACGCCGCCGAGACGAGCGGCATCCGCTTCACTCACGACAACGGCATGGTCGGCAAGCGCTGGCTGGTCGAGACGGTCGGCGCGGGTGCAGCCGTGCTCGACTACGATGGCGATGGACGCTGGGACATCTGGCTTGTCCAGGGGGGGCCGCTCTTCGATCCCGACGCCGAGCGCCCAAGCGACAGGCTCTACCGGAACGTAGGCACTCCTGGAACCTTTCGCTTCGAGGACGTCACCGACATCGCCGGGATCGATGCCACGGGCTACGGCATGGGGATCGCCACCGGCGACGTCGATGGGGACGGCGACACGGATGTCTTTCTCGCCAACTACGGCGCCAACCAGTTCTTCGAGAATCTCGGCGACGGCCACTTCCGCGATATGACATCCACGTCCGGTCTCGGCGTCGATGCCGAGTGGTCCGCGAGCGCGTCGTTCGCTGACATCGATGGGGACGGCCGGCTCGATCTCTACGTGGGCAACTACCTCGAGTTCGACGAGGGCAATCACCGCGACTGCACCGACATCGCCGGTCGGCCGTCATACTGCGCGCCCGACAACTACCGCCCGGTCGGTGACCGACTCTTCCGAAACGTCTCTACCGACGATTTGATCCGCTTCGAGGACGTGACGACGACGGCTGGTATCGCCGCAGCCGCGGGGCCCACCCTCGGCATCGTCGCCGACGACTATGACGGCGACGGCGACGGCGACTTCTACGTGGCGAACGACGGCACGGCCAACCTGCTCTGGATCAACGACGGCAGGGGCCGCTTCACAGACGAGGCGAAGATCGCTTTTGTCGCCTTCAATCAGAACGGCGCGGCGGAGGCCGGTATGGGCGTTGACGCTGCCGACTACGATCACGACTGCGACGTCGACTTGTTCGTCACACACCTCGCAACGGAGACGAACACGCTCTACGTGAACGAAGGCGGCTGGTTCATGGACGTAACCAACCAGGCCGGCCTCGGCGCGTCGAGCGGTCCCTACACCGGGTTCGGCACAGGGTGGTTCGACGCCGACAACGACGGTGACCTCGACCTCTTCAGCGCGAACGGCGCCGTGTCACCGGTCGCCATGCAGCGTGACGCCGGCGCCGACTACCCGCTCAAGCAGAAGAACCAGGTGTGGGAGAACGACGGCCGCGGGCGCTACCGCGAGATCGACGCCGGTCCGGCACTTGCACACGTCGAGGTCAGCCGGGGCGCCGCATTCGGCGACCTCGATGACGACGGCGACGTCGACATCGTCGTCACGAACAACCAAGGACCCGCAAGGATCCTCGAAAACCGGTCCGAGGGCGGGCACTGGATCGGGATCGAGCTCGCGCCGGACCCGCGACAAGTGATCATCGGCGCAACGATCGAGCTCGTCGATTCGCACTGCACGAGCGAGCGCGTAGCTACGGACGGGAGCTACGCATCGGCGCACGATCCGCGGATCCGTTTCGGCCTCGGTGCCTTCAACGCGCCGAGGCGAATCCGCGTTCGCTGGCCGAGCGGCACGACGGCGGTGTACGGTCCGCTGCCCGTGGATCGCTACCACCGGCTCGAGCCGATCGAGTGAGACCGTCAGCCACCGTACCCCTGTGCATCGCCGTCGCCGTGTTCGTCGCCGTCACGACGATCGGTGCTCCTCTTCTCGCGGCCCCTGTCGCGGCCGAGGAAGGCGCGGCGAGCCCACCGGATCCCTTCGCTTCGCTACCGCCCGCGATCGCAGAGACGCTGCACGCGGCGGAGGAGCATGCCCGGCTACTAGACAGCACGGGCTCGGACACGGCACGTGCGGCCGCGTGGGGGCGCCTCGCGATGATGTACCACGCCCACCGCCTACGGCGGCTGGCGGAAGAAGCCTATGGGCAGGCTCTCGAGGCCGTGCCCGAGTCGAGGTGGTACTACCTGCGGGCCATCGTCAGGAGTGAGGACGGCGCAGTCGCGGCGAGCCTTGCGGACTTCGCAACCGCGGCCGAACTCGACCCCGACGACGGGGCAATCCACTACCGACACGGCGTCGCGCTGCTTCTCGGCGGTGACCTGGAGGGCGCCGAAGCGGCGTTCCGACATGCCGCTACGCACCTCGGTACGAGCGCCATCGTCCTCGCGGGGCTCGCCGACGTGGCGCTCGCCCGCGGCGATCCGGCTCTGGCAAGGGATCTCCTGATCGAGGCTAGATCGCTCGAGCCGGAAGCCGGACAGCTCACCTACAAGCTCGCCCTCGCGGCGCGCCGACTCGGTAACGCCGAGGCGGCACGGAGATTACTCGACGAGACGCCGGAGAATCGGCTTGCCCCCACGATCGACGACCCGAAGCTCCTGAACGTCGCGTCGATGAGCGCCTCCGAACGGTTCTTCGAGCTGGCGGCGGATTGGGCCCTCGCTCGGGGCGACGTCGACTCCGCCGCAACGGCGCTCGATAACGCGGTGGAAGTAGCACTGCTCCGCGGCGACGCACCCGTCACGAACGTGCTGCGTCTCACGAAGATCACGCTCGAAGCGGGTCATCCGAAGCGCGCTCGATCGGCGCTCGAAGCCTTCCTCGACCAGCACCCGGAAACACCGGAGGTGCTGTTCGCGCTCGCCTGGGTCTTACGGCTGTCCGACGAGGGATTCGATCGCGAGGCGGCCGCGGACGCCGCTCGACGCTCACACGATCTCGACGCAGACGCTCGAACGGGAAAGCTCCTCGCCGCGTTCGCGATGCGGAGCGGCCAATTCGAGGAAGCAGCGAACCTCTACGCAAACCTGGCCAGCGCGCAGCCGGACGAGCCCTACTTCCGCTACTGGCGTGCCATCGCGCGGCTCGGTAGGGGCGACTGCGCGGGCGCGGCCGATGACCTCGAGCGCGCGCTCGCCCTACGCCCGGGCCTCGGTGAAGCCCATCTCGCGCTCGCCCGCGCCGAAGCGCTCTGCGGCGTACTCGAGATGGCGGGCGCCCGGGCTCGAGCCGTACGCCAAGCACGCGACGACGCCGACAGCCGCCTCACGGTCGCCTTCGTCGCTCGGCTTTCGGGAGACCATGCGACTGCCGATGCGCTCGCCAGTGCCGAGTGGCCGCACCCCGACGCTGCGATGCTGCTGGAAGGTTCGCCCACGCGAGCGTTCGCGACGGAATCACCGTGGTGGCTGCCGCGAGAGGTTCGTCCCGTTCATGCAGACGACGGACACTAGTCGTGTTCGATTCCGGCCACGCGGCCGCCGGCTACGCCGTCGGATTCACCACGACTCCGTCGTCGAGCACATCGAGGGAATCACGTCCATCGACACCCAGCCCAAAACGATGGTAACGGGTACCCGCTTCAGGAGCTTCGGCATGTCGCGCACCGCGTCACGCGGCACCGACAGCAGCTGATTCTCCTGCGCGCGGAGGTAGGCCACGCAGTGGCCATGATGTCTCGTCGTGACGCAGGTTGTCGATTCACTGGTCGGTCACCGGACAGCGATAGCCCGGCATCCTGGTCCAGGCCAAGAACTGCGAATTGATCTGTTGGGAACCCACTCGGCGGCTTCATCGCGCTCGGTGAGCGCGCCGCACGAAGGAAAGTCAGGAAGCTCGCCGCTGTTCGCGAGGGCTCGCTTCCTAAATCAACGCTGCCATTATGGGCGCGCTCGTTCGCTTCGTTCTCCAAGTGGCTGGTGACGAGTAGAGTCCCGGGCTTCCCGGCGGAGGGCTGGCCCGGGACTCGATCTATCCCACCGCATCCTGATCGGTCTGCTGCGATCATGACCGGCGTCCGTCAGCAGTGCGTTCCTGGGTCAACGCTGGCTGATAGAGCCCTGTGGTCTCGTGGTGCAGTACCCCGGGGCTCGTTCACTACAACGGGCCAACAACGTCGATGATCTCCACAGTGTCAACGGCAACATAAAACTGACCCCTTCGGGATCGGAATCGGCAAGATAAATGTGACCCCTGGACCGTTGATGAACGCGGTCGCCATCTTTGCGGCCACCGCGGTGAGTGCCTTACCGATTAGATCTCGATTGTCAGGGTCCCTCCGGATGTAGCGTTGGTATTTGTCACGGAACGTATTCTCGCGTCGGCGGATGGCCACTTGGCCCGCCATCCAGAACGTTCGGCGCAATCGAGCGTTGCCGAACTTGGACAGCTTATGCTGGCCACGGAACTGACCGGACTGGTGGCTCGATAGGTTAAAACCGCAGAACTTCAGGAACTGGCGGTAGTGATCGAAGCGGCGTAGATCACCCGCCTCCGCGAGGATCGTCAAGGCATGGATCGGACCGATGCCCGGGATCTGTTGCAGGCGCTGGAAGTCGCGGTTGCCATCAAGCAACTCTCGGGCGTGGCGCTCCACTTCGTCGCGTTGACGGATCAGCTCGCGCATCTGCCGGATCACCAGCCGACACATCGAGACGGTGGCCGAGTCGATCTCGACAGGGAGACCGACGGATGTCTGCGCCGTCGCGTAGATGTCTGATAACAAACGGGTTTTATTGACCTTGCGACCGATGAGATCCCAAGCCTCTGCGAGGAAGGCTGGCTCAGAGAGCACCGTGATGCTCGCCGGTATGGGGAAGCGCTCGAGGAACCGAAAGAACCAGTCGGAGCGCGAGTTGTGTCGATACCGGTCGATCTCTGGAAAGTACAGCGGATAGTAGTGACTCATCAGCCGATGCAGCACCTCAGTCTTCGCCTTCGAGATAGCTTCGTGGGTCTTCGACAGCTCCTGCCAATCGTTGGTGTCATGCACCAGCGGGTCGACGTAGCGCATGACATTGCCCGCCTTGATCATGTGCAACATGACCTGCGCATCCTTCGGATCGTTCTTATCCCAGCTGTTGTGGATGGCCTCTCGCATGCGCGCGAGCGCTACCGACGAGATCAGCGAGACGTCAAAGCCCGCGTCGACCAGGCGCCAGGCAATTGCGCGGTGGTAATCGCCCGTCGGCTCGAAGCAAACCGCCACCGGCTGGCTGCAGTCTCGTAGATGATCGATCAACCGGTCGTGCTCAGCACGTTCGTTCAAAATGGTCAGTCGATAGCGTTTCTGCCCCGGTGGTTCGATCATCACCTCGTGGCGAAACTTGGCGATATCGATCGCTACAAACGTCGTGGGTTGTTGCTTATCGTTTGTAGTTGTCATGGCAGCAAAGCGCCTCCGTATAAATCGCAACTCCTACGGTAGGGGAACTCCTTTGCTGCCATGGCGACCTGGCGACGAGCTCTATAAGGAGCTC
The DNA here is from genome assembly GCA_951813295.1 of uncultured Pseudomonadales bacterium. Classification (GTDB taxonomy): domain Bacteria; phylum Pseudomonadota; class Gammaproteobacteria; order Pseudomonadales; family Azotimanducaceae; genus VXYL01. Next base: position 199,379 of record CATOTI010000003.1, on the reverse strand, counting down.
GCCAGGTCTTTTCGCTGATCTTCCAGATGTACTATGGCCCTGAGTTCATCTCGCAGCAACTCGTCCGCTGGTGTGAGGAACGTCGAATCAGGTTGCGCTACATCCAACCGGGCAAACCGAATCAGAACGCCTTTATCGAACGGTTTAACAGGACCTATCGACATAGGGTGTTGGACGCTTATGTATTCAACAACCTCGAGCAGGTGCGCACCATCATGACTGGTGCCGCCTCTACAACGAAATACCGACCGCATCGAAGCCCGGGGCGGCAACCGCCGAGCCAGTTCCGACGCGACATCGAAAACCGCCAGAACTCCAGTTATGAACTGTCCTCTTCGAAGGGATGACTACGAGATCACCGGGCGAGACACCAGCGCTGACCAGAGCGCCCAGTTGATGATCGGGTCCGTCTCGCCGCTCTGTTGCGAGGCGACGAGGACCACGGCTTCGTACTCGCGTTTGCCGAGGCAGTCTTGGACCTCCTTCGTGTACGGCGTGACGTCCTGCCGGTACGAACCCTTGTAACCGCCGGGTGTGTCAATGAGGCGACATCATTCCGCGGCCTCGCTAACGCTCGTGCGATCGACGTGTAACGCGCGCGCAGCCAACCGCGCCGAGCGCGAGGGGTCGGCGAAATCATAAGAGGCGACCATATGAACCGGTAGAGTTCCCCTAGCTAAGCCCCCAGATCGTTGAACCAGAGAAGAGATTTACCGGGTGCTACGGTGGCTAGAATGGCCTCTGCGCGCGGTAGACTCCGATGAGATGCAAGACGTTCTAATCTCGGTTCATATTCCAAAGACTGCGGGCACCAGTTTTCGTCGACTGTTGCGGGCCTGGTTCGGCGAGCGGCTCTTTGAAGACTACGAGGATCGCGTGCTGCACGTCTCAGAGACGGAGCGAGTCGCCGCCGAAGTCGACGAAAGCGACCGGAGAAAGCGCAGGCTCGTTGACTACGACTGCATACACGGGCACTTCATGCCGCAGAAATACGACATCAAAAGTGTTCGGCGAAAAAGCTACGTAGTGTGGCTACGCGACCCGGTAGAACGGGCCGTATCGCGTTACTTTCACGGCCGACGTGTGCGCGAGGACCCGGCATTTCAGCACGACATTTCTTTAGCTGAATTCGCTGGCATAGCACGTTTTCACAATGCCTACAGCAAGTATTTCGGCGGGTTCGATCTCCAACGATTCGATTTTCTTGGCATCAGTGAAGACTTCGATTCTGAGGTAGCGCGCTTTGCCCATCTATTCGAGCTAACCCCATTGCCCGCGACACGGCATAACAGCAACCCTGATCGGCGCGGGGATCTCTCGTACGAGTTGAGTCCGACCGATCGCGAGTTACTAATCGCAGCCAACCAGGCCGATATCGATCTCGTCGCGCGGGCGCGTACCCTTAACGCCGCCAAAGGCTGAGGGCGCCTATCACCCCCCATATCCATCGAACCGCTGTTCCAGCGTCTTGAGCATCAGCACAATCTGATCGTCGAGCGCGTCGAGCACATCGGCACCTAGTCGACACCGCCTCTCGATCAGGTCCGGGATCGACTCCGCCCCTTCGCGCAGTTACTTGAAGACATCCGCGAGAAACTGACCTGCTAGGCGATTTTCGGACCGTTCGATAGTTGAGAGGATGGCTTCCGACGGAGGAAGTCATGAAGCAGAGTCGATTCACGGAAGAGCAGATGGTGCGGATCCTCAGGGAGACGGACCGGGAGTCGGTTCCCAAGGTCGCCAAGCGCCACGGGGTCAGCGAACAAACGATCTATGCCTGGCGCAAGAAGTACGGTGGCGGCGACGTCAACGACGTGCGCAAGCTCAAGCAGCTCGAACAAGAGAACGCCCGGCTGAAGAAGCTGTTGGCGGAGCGCGATCTCGAGGTCGAGATCATGAAGGAGATCCAGGCAAAAAAGTGGTGAGCGCCCGCGTTCGACGGCAGCAAGTGATGTACGCCATACGCCGGGGTCTGTCCCAACGACGGGCTTGTCGCCTTGTTTCCGTGGCGCGATCGGCGCTCGCCTACCGCTCACGTCTCGAGGCCAAGGATGCGCCTGTTCTCGCGGTGATGAAGCGCCTCGCGGCGCAGCGTCCGCGCTTCGGCTATCGCCGTATCCAGGTGCTCATGGATCGCGAGGGCTACCCAATGAGCTTCGACCGAACGTATCGCTTGTGGCGCAAAGCCGCGCTACAAGTGCCGAAGAAGCGCCCCAGGCGGCGTTTGGCGTCGCAACCGAGGCCTCGGCCGGCGACACGAGCCAACGACCTCTGGGCGATCGACTTCGTGTTCGACCGTTGTGCCAATGGTCAGGTACTCAAGTGCCTGACGGTGGTGGACGAGTTCACCCATGCATGTCTGTCGATCAACGTGGCGGGTCGACTCCGATCACGCCAGGTCATTGCCGAGCTCATCCGGCTGATGAGTCTGCACGGAGCACCGCGTGCCATTCGATCGGACCACGGTCCGGAGTTCGTGGCGTCCGCGGTTCGACGATGGCTACGACAGGAGGGCATCGACACCGCGTTCATCGAGCCGGGTAAACCCTGGCAGAACGGCATCAACGAGAGCTTCAACGGCAAGTTTCGCGACGAGTGCTTGAATATGGAATGGTTCCGCACACGTCGCGAAGCTCGCATCCTGATCGAGCAATGGCGACGCGACTACAACGCCGTCCGGCCGCACTCGAGCCTCGGTTATCTCACCCCCAACGAGTTCATCAACCAGTTGCCCCAGGAGGCAATTTCAACCGCCATCCTCTAGTTTTGATTGGTCCGAAGAAATCAAGCAGGCCACAACCAGCAGCGGTTTGCCTGGTTCGTCACGGTCAGCGGCTGTGGATGACGACTCGGTAGCCGTCTCTTCGCTTCGCGCCGCCTGTTCAGGTTCAACAGTCGACACGCGGTGGACGCGTTTGTGGTTCCACGGATGACCTTGTCGATGCAGGACCTAGAAGACCTTGCTGAACCCGTAACCCGGGTTCTCATCGATCACCGCCTGGATGGCTTCGATGACACGTTGATCACGATGTTAGCGCCGGAGTAAAACGGCCCCCACGTGGAGTGAACCCTTGTCCAAACAGGGGGGTTCACTCCATAAGGGGGGCAATTTTCAACGGGCGTTGATCACGATCTGTCTTCGGTCGATAGCGGTACACCGATCGCGAAAGGTTCAAAATCTCACAGGCGCCGCGCGGGCTGAGCCCGAAGACATTGCGGGCGTGGTCGACCAGCTGTCGCTTCACGGTCGCCTTCAGAGCTTTTTTTCGACGATGTCCTTCAGCGCCGCGCTTTAGCGCGCTCGTGCCTTCGGGCTCAAGTCCGCAAACATCCGTTTGAGCCGTTGGTTCTCGTCCTCGAGATCCTTCAGCCGACGAACGTCCGACGTGCTCATACCACCGATCGCAGATCGGACCCGTATCTTCGACTGCCACGTGTAGAACGTCGCGTCCGAGATGCCGTATTCCCGGCACACATCACGCACTTTTCGGCCGCCCTCAACCGCTTTCAGCGCAGAAATGATCTCCGACTCCTTGAACCGTGATTTCCGCATCTTCGATCTCCTTCCTCTTCAGTATGGCGGAGATCTCTAGCTTTCAGATGGGGCTATTTTCGGGGCTGCTTACACTTCAACTTGCCCGTTCTGTTGTTTTTTTTGACACCACAAGTGCATGAGTTACGAAGGGATCCAGTCCAAGACGTTCGCAAAACGGCTCACGTCATTGCGCGACCGGAAGGCGTAACGACGCGTCGCTCGTCGGGTCGAGCGGATCGGCGAGGACGGCTACTTCGGCGATCACCACAGCGTCCGCAATGGGTGTCCGAACTGCGGAAGGACTACGGTCCGGCGTGGTACTTTTGCTGGCGAGCGGCGACAAGGACTCGCAACGCCGCGACGTCGAAAAAGCGAAAGCCCTGGCGACGGAGGTCTAGATGTCCGAGAAGTTCATCAAGTCCGATATCACTGAACGCCTCAACGACGACGCGATCATCGAATACCTCAATATCGTGCTCGAGGAAGACAACCCGCGCGCACACCCGCGTCGAGAATTTCGAAATCGCTAATGGTGCGGCGAGTCGTTTTCAACCGCCTCGTCGTCAGGTGGGGAAATCACTCATCGCCGGATCGTCCCGAGCGTGAGTCATCCATACCTCGAAGCGCGGCTTCGATGTCGTTCAGCTCGCTTCGCGGCGGGTTGCGAACCGCCAATCGTTCGACATAGACCTCTACCACGAGGTGGGGTTTCTTGCGTGCGATACGCTCGCTGAGCGCTTGTTGATCGAACCTTCGGTTGACGTGTTCGAAGAACTCGAAATCTTCACGGAGAAACCGGACGAGTGCGCCTCCGAAAGAGTCTCTGAAAAAGACGACATCGAGTGACCCGCTGTCGCATCGGGTCGCTTCGACTCTCACCCCGGGGCCCTTGAATTCGGCTGGATCTAGGAGAGGCGCACTCGGTGCAGCGCACCGCGGCTCACTCGGGGTGTAGATGATCCGTTCTTCGTCATACAACCCGTCAATATTGAGGATACGGCCGAGGTCGCCCGGCGCCCCGGTCTCCCAACTGATGTCGAACTCGCGGACTGTTGTTGGTTGCCAATCTGGAAACATCGACGAGATCCGCGTTGCGAGCGCCTGATATCCAAGGAAAGCACCGTGCTGGTTCCAGTGTGAATCCGACTTGTGGTAAACGCGCGCGTCCCGCTTGGCCTCGATCATCTCTTCGCGAATATCAATCAAACCGAATGACGAGTGCGCGGCAAGGTATGTCTTGAGCTGATCCAATCGGCTGCTGGTCGACCCGCGGGTGATTCGGGCCGGCAGGTGCTCGCCATAGATGGTGTGCTTGTCGGGCGCGACCATGAACAGATGTTCGATACCTTGCGCCGCAAGCCAGGCGCGTCTTGTTTCCAGGAATCTCGTAATCCGGGGAAGTTGATGCGCCTGCACCGGCCGAAGGCCCCGGTAGCTTTCGATCACTCGATTGCCGGTGTAGAAGAGCCACCCGTCCTTGCCGACGATCACTTTGTCTGAGGGGGAAACATCGAACAAGATCTTGAAACGCGTGTGGGTTTCGATCAGCCAAGATCTAAAGCCGAAGCGGTCTTGGAAGAAGCCGTCGAACGATTGCGCGAATCCGCTCAAATCGTCGATCGAAGTTGCCTTCGGCGCAGGCGCGAGATTCCGATTCTCGGAAACGGCGTCCTCGTCGTGGGTATCGAGAGAGAGAAATGCGGCCAACGGCGCCGAGATCAGGACCAGAAATGCCGCGTTCAACACCCGTGAGGACCATCGTGAATCGGTTTTCGGCACTTCAGAACCTGAAATAGATGAACGGGTTGTACGTTCCGGCCGCGAGATAAGTCATTGCAAGCAGCATCACGCCGAGATAGGCGATAGGTGAACTAGTCTCTCTCAACCATCCCCATTTGGCGTTCCGCGCGTCCAGGTGTTCGAGACGTCCGGCGAGCCAGGGCAGTATCGGGGTCGATAGCGCGATGCCCAGGGCGAGGGTAAAGAGTGTGCTGTTGTCGTAGTACGCACTCATGTCGTTGAAGACGCTCGGAAGTGTGTTCAAGCCGAACATGGCTTCGAGGAACGCGAGTGCGTCGGGCAGCGATTCAGCGCGGAAGAACACCCAGGCAATCATGGCGACAAACAACACGTAGGCATAGCGAATTGCGCCGGGTAGACGGGCGAGCACGTCATCCAGCCCCAGTCGTTCGACCACGAGGAACGCGCCGTGGATCAGACCCCAGATGAGGAAGTTCCAGCTCGCACCGTGCCAGAGGCCGCAGAGAACGAATACGACGACGAGGTTGAAGTACGTACGGTAGTTTCCTCGGCGATTTCCCCCCAAGGGGATATAAAGGTAGTCGCGGAACCAGTTCGATAACGAGATGTGCCACCGCCGCCAGAAATCCTGGATGCTCTTGGCGATGTATGGATAGTTGAAGTTCTCGAGGAATCGAAACCCAAACATTCGCCCAAGGCCAATCGCCATGTCGGAATAGCCCGAGAAATCGAAGAAGATCTGCAGCGTGTAACAAACGATCCCCAACCACGCGATCCCCGGTGATATCTCGGCCGCTGGCAGAGCGAAGACCTGATCAGCCACCTCACCCAGTGGGTTCGCGATGATCATCTTTTTCGCAAACCCGGCGATGAACCGTCTGACGCCCATCGAAAAGTCCTGAGAAGTGACGTGCCTTTCGCGGAGCTGATCCGCGATGTCGTGATACCGCACGATCGGCCCAGCGATGAGTTGGGGAAACAGCGAGATGTAGAGCGCGAGATCGACTGGGTTTCGCTGGCATGCACTCCTGCCGCGGTAGATGTCGATCACATAGCTAATCGCCTGGAAGGTAAAGAACGAGATACCGATGGGCAGGTGAATCGGGGGAACGTCGATGCCGATTAAACCGACCGAGCCGAGGGCCAAGTTCACGTTCTCGGCGATGAAGTTCGCGTACTTGAAACTGATGAGCAGCACGAGGTTGGCTGCGATCGCGCTGGACACGACCACGGTGGCGACTGGTTTGCCGCGCCGCGAATCAATGAGGATTCCGAACACGTAGTTCACGGCGATGGACGCAAGCATGACGAGAACGAAGAACGCCTCACCCCATGCGTAGAAACAAAGGCTCGCTCCCAGCAAGAGAGGATTCTTCAGACGTTTGCCAGTAACCAGATAGGCCGCCAAAAGTACTGGCAAGAAGATGAAGAGAAACGTCGACGAGCTAAAGACCATGGACTTCCGCCAGCGCCGTTTTTCGCAGTTCCACGTTAACGGTTGTCCGAAGGAAACCAGGCCGGGCTCGATGGCAACCGCGCCCCAAAGCAAACAAGCTTTTCCTTGGGCCGAGCGAACCGCAGACCACTAGCGAACGCGCCGTATCGGATGTCGATGGTACAAAAGGCGGTACAGATCGACGCAATTTGGACGCAAGCCGCTGAGTTTAAAGGAGAAAATGGCGGAGCGGACGGGACTCGAACCCGCGACCCCCGGCGTGACAGGCCGGTATTCTAACCAACTGAACTACCGCTCCGTACGGTGGTGGGTGCTGCAGGGGTCGAACCTGCGACCTACGGCTTGTAAGGCCGTCGCTCTCCCAACTGAGCTAAGCACCCCGGTTAGGGCCGGCGTATGTTAACGCCGACCTTAGGGCTGTCAACGATGGGAGCGTCGGGTACGGTGCTTTTTCTGGTCGGGAGCGGACGTGGGGCAAGCGAAAGAGCATTCGATCATCTTCTCGGCGCGGATGGTGCGAGCGATCTTCGATGGGCGGAAGACGCAGACGCGTCGGGTGGTGCCGGCGAAAGCGCTCGAGGCGGCGGGCGAACCGCTGTCGAAGATCGCGGCGGGCGATCACCCCCTTCCTCTCGAAGAGGTCCTTTACCGCGCATTCGACGATGAGTTCGTCGCCGTCGGCGACAGGGGCGAAGTACTGCGAGTCGGTCTGCAGGTGCACCCACGGGTTCATGTAGGTGTTGTTCGACAGCACCCAGTTGGTGGTGCCGAGCAGGAAGGCACCGTTGGCGAAGCCTTGGTTGCCGAACTGGTGGATCGGCGCCATTTGGGCAGGATCGCGCAGGTAGCTCGCGGTCGAGTGTTCAGCATTCCAACGGATCGACATGGCGCGCATGCCGGTTTCACACAGGTGCTCGAGCACTTCCTTGTTCACGGGCGGGATTTCCGCGTCGGAGTCGAGCATCGCGTCGCCACGGCGGACCGGCGGTTCGGGCATGTCGTCGGTGAGGCGCATGAAGGCGTTGGCGCAGTGCGTGCCTTCCTGATCGACGAGCACTGCCTGGTATGAAGTGTCCGTCGGCTCCGAGATCTCAACTTCGAATTCGTAATCGTCGTAGAGCGGCTTGCTGACGACCACGTGGGCAAAACCACGCGTCAGCCAGTCTTCGCCCCAGGCGACGACGGCCGGGTGCATGAGATAGCTCGAGATCGTGACGCCGGGCACGAGGCCGCCCTTGAAGCCGTAGGCCTGCGCCATCTCATCCGAGTGGATGCGGTTGGTCGAGTTGGGCGCGGTGTTGAATGCCGTCGCCCGCCAGTTTTCGAGAGTCGTCACCAATTAGCTCCGTAGCGTCACGCCGGCGAGTGCGCCCGCGTGTTCGCCCTGTTCCATGAAAGACTGCCCGTTGACGATCACGTGATCGTAGCCGCGGCCTTTCTGGACGTAGCGTCCGGCGCCGCCGGGGAAGTCGTGGCAGTACTCGGGGAGTTCCATCGCGAGGTTGTCGAAGTCGATCACGTTGATGTCGGCGAAGTAGCCTTCCTCGAGCCGACCGCGTTCGCGAACGCCGAAGATTTCGGCGGTGTCGGCGGTCCAGCCGCGGATGGCTTCTTCGAGCGACATCGTCTGGCGTTCCTTCACCCAGTAGGTGAGGAGCCAGGTGGGCGAACTCGCATCCATGATCTGACCGACGTGCGCGCCGGAATCGGCGAGGCCCATCGCGACGGTCGGGTTGGTGATCATCTCCTCGATCGCGGCCATGTCCTGGTTGAGTCCCGGGTGCCAGAGTTGCACGCGGCCCTGGTGTTTGCGGTTGAGCTCGATGAACGCCTCGACCGGTGTTTGTCCTGTCCGCTCGGCGTGGGCCGCGAGCGAGCGGGATTGATCGTGGACGTAGTCGAGATCGTCGTCGGTCAGCACGTACGCCATATTGAGGTCGAGGAAAACGGGCTGGTCGAGCTCGGTGAGGCCGGCGCGCACGCTCGCGTCTTCGAGGGCGGCGACCCGTTCGGCGAACGTGAGGTTCGCGAGCTTCTTCCAGCTCGACGAAGCGGCGAACGGCGTGCGGTGGTCGAGGCCGAAGAGACCGCCGATGCCGCGTGAGCTCGTCTGGGGGCGCAGTTGGGCGCCGCGCTGGTTCTCCTCTTCCGCGAATTCGATGACGCGGCGGAAGAGGTCGGGGCGACGGTAACTGTGCGCGAGACCGAAGGTGGCGCGTACGTTGTTTTCGCGGGAGAGCTGGCCGACCCAGGCGATCTCCGCGCGAGTGTTCGGCAGATGTTCTTCACGATCACGCTCACCCAGGCGGAGCGCGCCTTCGAAGACGCCTTTGCCGCGCTTGCCGAGCACGCGACCAATGGCGAGCAGTTCCTCAGGATCGGCGTAGGTGCCCGGGACGTGGCGTCCGTCCGGCACTTTGTGCAGGAAGGTGCGGGACGTTGAGAACCCGAGTGCGCCTGCGCTAATGGCTTCGTCGACCAGGTCGCACATGCGCTCGATGTCCTCGGGCGTCGCCTCGGCGGGATCGTCCGAGAGGCTGCGCTCGCCCATGGCGTGTACGCGGACGGCACAGTGGCCGACCATGCCGCCGACGTTGACCCCTTTGTCCATCCGATCGATGGAACCGAGATATTCGCCGTAGGTTTCCCAATCCCAGGGTAGGCCGACGGTGATCGATTCGCGCGGAATGTCTTCGACCGATTCCATCATCGCGGCGAGGTAGTCGCGATCGCCGGGCTTACAGGGCGCGAAGGTGACGCCGCAGTTGCCAAGGACGACGGAGGTGATGCCGTGATAGCAGGATGATGAGGCGATCGGATCCCAGGCGATTTGCGCGTCGAGATGGGTGTGGATATCGACGAAGCCGGGGGTAACGACCTTGCCCTTGGCGTCGATTTCCCGCTTCGCCTTTGCGTCCACGTCGCCGACTGCGACGATCCGATCGCCGTCGACTGCGACGTCCGCTTCACGCCCGGGTTGCCCCGACCCATCGACGACCGTGCCGCCGCGAATGATCAAATCGCGCATACGTGTCCCTGCTATGCAAATCCAAGGGACCGGCAAGACTAGCACCAGCTGATGGCGGCGTCGTAGCAAAACCGGAACGCAGCTTATCGCGATAGAACCGGGTGTGAGCGCGGTATGATGGCACCGGATGGCCCTGATCGACGGGCCGCTTTCAGCAATCCTTGAGGGGGGAGACATGCCGGAGATCTCGGCCGAGTTAATTTCGCAACTGACCACTATCGACACGCCGACCGCGTGTAACGCGCTCGAGATCGTCATCCCGGAACGCCGCGGATTCGGCTACACGGTCGAGCCGCTCGTTTGCACGCGTCCGGAACTCGGCGTGATGGTCGGCTACGCCCGCACCGCGTGTATTCGCGCGATGCATCCGTCGGATCTGCGCGGTTCGGAAGCACGCGAGATGTCGGACGGCTACTACAAGTACATCGACAGCGGCGGCCCGAAACCCTCGATCGTAGTAATCCAGGACCTCGACGGTGACGCGAAGGGCTATGGCTCGTACTGGGGAGAAGTGAACAGCAACATTCACTACGGGCTCGGTTGCCAGGCCGTCATCACCGACGGCAGCGTGCGCGATCTTCCCGACGTCGCCGATGGATTTCAGATGTGGGCGGGACGCGTCGGCCCATCGCACGCGTTCGTTCACACGGTGAACTACGGTCAGCCCGTCAACGTCTGCGGTATGCGGGTTCGTGATGGCGATCTGATTCATGCCGATCAGCATGGCGCGGTCGTCATCCCGTTCGAAGTCGCCGACAAGGTGCTCGACGCCGCCGCCGAGATCGCCAAACGCGAAGGCGTCATCATCGCCGCCGCACAACAGCCTGGCTTCAGCTTCGACAAACTCAAAGAAGCCCAAGGCAAAGCAGCCGAGATCCACTAATGCCCGATCCCGCACTTCCCGCGTTTTCACTCGACGACATGGGTGGCGCCAATCACGTCTTCCCCGACGCAGCGCCGACGATCATCTGTTTCGTGAAAGAGGATTGCCCGACTTGCAACCTCATCATGCCGGTGCTCGATGCGATGCACGCATCGGGCGTTCGGGTGCTCGCGCCCGGACAGACGGCGGACGGCAACCAGATCATGATCGACAAGCACCACCTCGACGTGCCGGTGCTCGATGATTCCGCGCTCAAGGTGTCGTTCGCTTACGACCTCGACACGGTGCCGATGATGTTCGCGACCGACGCGGCTGGGATCGAGTCGAGCCGCGTGATCGGTTTCGACAAAGGCGAGTGGCAGTCGTTCATCGCAGATCACGCACCCGATGCAGCGATCGATTGGGATGCCTTACCCGATTGGCGACCGGGCTGCGGGTCGCTGACGCAGGATCCGTTGATTGCCGATCGTTTGCGCGCCGAGTCGGAGAACAGTCCCTTGCGGGCCCGCAAGATCGAAATTGCGCCCGCCGACGACGTGCACGAGTTCCTCTACGACCAGGGCTTCACCGACGGGCTCCCGGTTATCCCACCGACACCCGAGCGCGTGTTGCGGATGATCGGTGGGACCAAGCGCGACAGTCAGGAAGTGATCGCCACGATGCCGCCGAACATGGCACCGGCGACAGTCGAGAAGATCGCAATCAACGCCGTGATGGCGGGCTGCAAGCCCGAGTACATGCCGGTGATCATCGCGGGTATCCAGGCGGTCTGTACCGATGAGTTCAACATCCACGGTGTGATGGCGACGACCATGGGTGCCACGCCTGTGATGATCATCAACGGCCCGATTCGCCATCGCCTCGGCATGAACATGAAGCTAGGCGCGTTGGGCCAGGGTTCGCGCGCCAACATGGCCATCGGTCGGGCGCTGCGCCTGTGCTGCCGCAACATCGGTGGTGCCCGGCCGGGCGGTACCGAACGTTCGACGCTCGGTAACCCGATGAAGATCACGATGTGTTTCCCCGAATTCGAGGAGCGCAGCAACTGGGAACCGCTGCACGTCGAGCGCGGTTTCGACGCGGAAGATTCCGTGATAACGGTCTTTGCGATGTCGAGCGGCCCGACGATCTGTATCGATCAGTCGTCGCGCACGGCGAAAGCCCTCGCTGGTTCGTTCGCCACGTCGATGGAAGCGCAACACAACGTCCGCGCGCACATGTCGAGCGATACGATCCTCGTGGTCTGTCCAGAGCATGTCGACACGCTCGCGAACGACGACTTCTCGAAAGACGACATCCGCGAGCACATTCAGTACGTCACGGCGCGGCCGTTGAGCGAGTTGGTCTCGACGGAGGACATCGGCGGTGGAATCTCGCCCGAGCGGTTGGCCGCGATGCCGCCGGAGCGGCGCGAGCAACGCGTGCCGAAGTTCGCATCCAAGGACAATATCCACATCGTGGTAGCAGGTTCTGACGCCGGAAAGTTTTCCGGCGTATTTCACGGCTGGGCGGGAGGCGCGATAGGCTCCATCCCGGTCTCACAGAAAATCGAAGACTAGGAGCGTCAAATGACGACGATTCTCGATCCGGGCGACGAACGCGTCCCCGTCGAGCGGCAACTGAGCCCCAGACCGGAAGAGGTCGCCGGGACGGTCGCGCTGCTCGATATCTCCAAGCCACGCGGCAACATCCTGCTCGATCAGCTCGAAACGCTGATCGCGACGCGTCTGCCGAACGTGACGATCAATCGCTACTCGAAACCGACCTTCACGAAACCGGCGCCGGATTCACTGCGTCAGGACATTCGCGAAGCCAACGATTTCGTCATCGAAGGACTCGCCGACTGAGGATCGTGTACCACGTGCAGTTTGCATGACACGGTCTGGTTCGAGATTCAGGGAGTTCCTTCGGTCAGCATCGCAAGCTCCGAGTTCGAAGAAGCGGCCGCAACCCAGCGCAACGCGCTCGGCATGAAAGACGCGCAGTGCATCTTCGTTCCGCATCCGATTCAGGACGCGACGGACGACGAGATGCGCGCTAAAGCCGATGCGTGTGTCGAGGCGGTGATCGGCGCTCTCACGGCGTAGATCCTGCCCTAGGGGCGCCCGAAGATTCCTTCAGGCGCCCGACGAGCGACACGCGGGGTCATCAGGTGTTGATTGCCCCATTCGCCTTCAGCGCGCCGATTTCGTCGTCGCTGAAGCCGAACCCCGCCAACACCGCCGCACTGTCCTGGCCCGGATCCGGCGCCGCGCAATCGAAGCGCTCCGGATGTGGGTATGCGGACAGGTTGATAGGCGATCGGATGAGCGACACGTCGCCCAGCTCCTTGTGCGGCGCCGGTCGCGCCATCTTGAGATATTGCGCCTGCTCGTTGTCGTAGCCGCCCTGGACGTCGTTGATGGGACCGCACGGCACGCCCGCCTTGTTGAGCCGTTCCACGAGCTCGACCACCGGAATGTCCTTGATCGCCTCGGTGATCGCTGCCTTCACGTCGGTCTTCGCCTTGATGCGCTTGCCGACACTATCAAATCGTTCGTCGGTGAGGAGGTACTCCGCACCCGCGCCTTCGCAGAAGCGGCGCCACATCCGATCCGTGGGAGCGGCGATGTTCACCCAGCCGTCCTGACAGGGGAACGCGCCCATGGGCGTGGACGTCGGGTGATCGTTGCCCTGCTGCCCCGGCACGTCGCCATTCATCGTGTAACGCGCGCCCTGGAAGTCGAGCTTGTTGAGCATTCCTTCGAGCAGGCTCGTGTGTACCCACTGCCCTTCACCCGTCTTTTCCCGGTGTAGGAGCGCCAGGAGGATGCCTTGGCCGAGGAACATCCCGGCCGTCGTGTCGCTGATCGCGATACCAACGCGCATGGGGCCCTGGCCCGGCTCACCGGTGATCGACATGAGCCCGCTCATGCCCTGCACGATCTGATCGACGCCCGGCCGTTCGCTGTACGGTCCTTCCTGCCCGAAACCCGAAATGCTCGCGTAGATGATGCTCGGATTGACGGCGCGAACGCTGTCGTAGTCGACCTTCAGCCGGTGTTTCACGTCCGCGCGGAAGTTCTCGACGACGATGTCTGCTCGCTCGGCAAGCTTCATGAAGGTCGCGTGGCCGTCCGCGTTCTTGAGGTCGATGCAGAGGCCCCGTTTATTGCGATGCAGATTCTGCTCGTCGGGGCCGCGCCGTCCGCCCGTGATCGAACCGCCGCCCACCGGTGGCGGTTCGATCTTGATGACGTCCGCCCCCCAGTCGGCGAGTAATCGCACGGCGGTGGGACCCGCGCGAGCGATCGTCAGATCCAGCACTACCAATCCATCGAGCGGTCCGTCAGCCATAGCTGCTGCTCCGTGTCCAAGTTTTACCGACCACCACTTCGTTGCCTTCGGCGGGTCGCGTGGGAATGTTCTGCGAGAGCAGAAGCGAGAGGGCCGCGAAGGCGGTGCCGACAAGGAACACCGCCGTCGGCGAAGTGAGCCAGACGATGCCGAGGATCGCGGGAATGATGACGGCCGCGATGTGGTTAATCGTGAACGAAACACCCGCGGTCGACGCGATATCGGCGGGGTCGGCGATTTTCTGAAAGTACGTCTTGATCGCGATCGCAAGCGCAAAGAAGAGGTGATCGGCCACATAGAGCCCCGCCGCGAGATACGCGTTCTCGACGAACGCGTACGCCGTGAAAACCAGCATGAGGCCGGCGTATTCGAGGGTGAGTGCGTGACGTTCGCCGATGCGCCCGATCCATGCCCCGATCCGCTCGGCGAAGAGATAGTTGAAGACGTGGTTGACGAGAAAAAGTGCCGCGATATTGGCGGCCGAATAGCCGAATTTCTCGACCATGAGGAAACCGGCGAAGACCACGAAGATCTGTCGTCGCGCGCCGGACAAGGCCGTGAGCCCGTAGTAGAGCCAGTAGCGTTGGCGTAGGACCAGGGTCTTGCGCTGGGGCGTCTTCGATTCGAACACGGGGTACTGGGCAAGCCCGGTAGCGATCACGATCGCAGCGCCGCCAGCCCCGAGATATATCCAGTGAAAGTCGAGGTCGAAGACCTCGAGCAGCAACCAGATCGACGCGAAGCCGATGAGCGACGTCATCGAACCGATCGCGATGAGGCGACCGAGCTTGCGCGGCGCTTCTTCCTTGGTGAGCCATTGCAGCGACAACGATTGTCGAATGGTCTCGAAGTAGTGGAACCCGATCGACATCACGAGCGCCGCGAAATAGAGCCCGTATTCGCTCGGCAGAAAGCCGGTGAGCGCGACACCGATACCGAACGTCGCGACCGACACCACGGCAAAGGTCTGCTCGCGCAGCACCAGGATGACGAAGACCGCCGTGAACGCGAGGAAGCCTGGCACCTCTCTGAGCGACTGGAGATAGCCCATCTCCTTGCCCGTGAAGCCCGCCATTTCGATCGCGAAGTTGTTGAGTAGCGCCTGCCACGCGGCGAAGCCGAGCGGCATCGCCACGCTCGCGAGGATGAGGAAGCCGAACGGCGTGCGAAAACGCTCAGGAATCATCCGTGCCGATCAACCGTCGTAGAAACCGGCCGGATGCAGGCCCAGCAGCCGTCGTTCACGCTTCGAGCGAATCCGGGTGCGCGCCGATTCGTCGACGTGATTCACCACTTCCGTCCGCTTGACGCGCTGGGCGATGTCGCGGCGCGCATAGTGAACCTGCAGGAAGAAACGGCCGGCATCCCCATCCCGCGTCGGCAGGCGACGGTGCCAGACGTCGGATGCAAAGAGCGCCACATCACCCGCCTCGGCGAGCAGCGGCAGAACGGGCGTATCGCGCCAGGTGAGTTCGTCGTCCATGCGCCGATCGAAAGGCGGCGGCTGACCCGATTTATGCGAGCCGGGGATGACACCCGTCGGTCCACACTCGATGGGACAGTCCTGAAGAAAGATATGGCAGCCGATTGCAAAGACCGGATACGGCACCTCCTCCGGCCAGTCGACGCCCTCGGGTCGGGGAATATGTGGCCCGGCGTCGATGTGCCAACCGCCGCCGCCGTGAACATGCTCCGTATTGGCGGGGTTCCGCCAACAGGTGTTCGCGATGATGTGGCAGTCCTCGCCGAGTAGCGGCTCGATGACGTCGAGAATTTCACGTCGGCCGACGAGCTTCTGTGCCCGCGGGCTCCGGTTGAACATCTCGTAGCGGAAATCGCTGTCCTGCCACATCGCCCGGCCGTCACCGGCGTTCGACGCATAAACGGCTTCGATTTCTTTGCGGATCGGGCCGAGTTGGCGGGCATTAAAAGCGCCGCGAATCACGGCATAGCCGTCTCGTTCGATCGTGGCGCTCTCTTCCGGCACATCGCCTTCGCGCGGGAAAAGGTAGCCACCGACTCGTCTAAGCATGGCTCACCTCCTCGAGTGCCCATGGATTGTCACCTTGGCCCGCCACCGTCGCCCGGCGCATGACCCGACGCTGATCGAACGGCCATTCGTGACCGCGATGCAAAACGCAGCGGTTGTCCCACATCACGATGTCGCCCGCCGACCATCGATGCCGGAACGTGCGCGGCGATCGACACGCCCGATCGACGAGACCGGCCACCAGGCGCCGACCGTCTTCTTCGTCCATGTCGACGATGTGCGAGATGTGACGGCCGATGTAGAGGTTCTTCCTGCCGGTGCGCGGATGCTGCCGGACGACCGGATGCGTGACCGGCGGCAGATCATCCCATTCCTTGCTGTCCAGAAGCTCGGTACCGCCAACCAGGCCTTGCGAATACGCGTAGGAGTGCACGGCTTCGAGTTTCGACAAATCGCGACGCTCCGCCTCGTCGAGCGCATCGTAAGCGGCGCGCATATCGGCGAATTCGGTATCACCGCCCGAAGACGGCACTTCGACCGCGCGCAAGATCGAGGCCATCGCACCCTCCTTCTTGAACGACGAGTCGGTATGCCAGGCGCGGTTGCCCTTGAGGTAAAGACCGATTGTGTCGTCCGGGCCCGCGACCTCGTCGTCACGCGTCACGTTCGAGAGAAGCGAGATTTCCGCACGATCGGTCCGCTTCGAGAGCGTGCGTTCGAGCGGTCCCCAGCGACGGGCAAAGCCGAGGTGGTCGTCTTCGCTGAAGTCGACGCGCGGAAAGATCAGCACCGCAAAGTGCAGAAAGGCGTCTTCGAGCTGGTGCCACTCCTCCGATGCTGGTGCGCGAAGATCAATATCCGTTACTTTCGCGCCGAACGACGCCGTCATCGGAACTATCTGCATGACGGCGTCGAGTGCGCCTTAGTTGTTGCGCGTGAGGCTGGTGTAGACGCGATTGACGAAGCCGAGCGAGGCTTCTTCCGGCCCGAACGTCGCATCGAGATCGGCCGTCGGCTTCGCCGCGACCGTTTCTTCGAGCGTTTTACCGTCCGCGATCAGATCCGCCACCCGTCCGCGCACGGTTTTGAGCATGGTGATGTAGTCGGCGAGCGCTTGCGCGTCCGTGATCGGCCCGTGACCGGGGATGACGATGCCGTTCGGACCGATCTCGTCGAGCACGCCCTGGCAGAACGCGATCATGCCGTCGATCCCGCCGCCACTGTCGACATCGACGAAGGGATACCCGGAGTTATTGAAGACATCGCCCATATGAACGGCGTTGTGCTCACGGAAGATCACGGCTGTGTCGCCGTCCGTGTGGGCGGGTCCGAAATGCAGCAGCTCGATCGCGCCGCCGTTGAAATAGAAACGCATCCGATCGTCGTAGGAGATCACCGGTCGCGCGTCCAACGGATAGGCGTCTTGAGCGTACTTCGCGATGACGAGGTTCAGGACGTTGTCCTTCGCCATCATCTGGGTGGAGTTTTCCTGCGCGACGATCCAGGTGCCTTGCGGGCCCAGCGCGAGATTCCCTTCGGCGTGGTCGAAGTGCCAGTGCGTGTTGACGGCAAAATCGATCGCGCCGCCACCGATAGCGCCAATTGCAGCATTCACCTTGGGAATGAGCTCCGGGAACATATCGTCGACGACGAGCACGCCTTGCTCACCCACCGAGACACCGATGTTGCCGCCGGCGCCGAACAGTACGTAAAGACCATCGTCGACCTTCTCGGTCGTGATTTCGACGGCGTCGAGGTCCCACGCGAACATCTCGAGCAACTGATCGAGGTTGAGCGGCGGGTCATCCGCATGCGCACCGAGCGCCAGCGCCGTCAGCCCGATAGCAAGAAACCTTTTCATGAATCCCCTTCCCCTTTTTTGTAGCGCGAGGACTACATCAATCCGGCAAACCCAGAATGCGCTTGGCGATGATGTTGAGCTGGACTTCCGAAGAACCGCCTTCAATCGAGTTCGCCTTCGATCTGAGCCATTCGCGTGTGGTGCCGAGTTCGCGGTCGCTGAACTCGTCACCTTCCCAACCGAGCATCTGGCTGCCGAGGATCGACAGCATCAGGTCGTAACGATTCTTGTTCTGTTCCGTGCCGTAGAGCTTGAAGAGCGACGACAGGAACGTCGGCGCGCGACCCGAGCTCGATTCCTCGGCGCTACGCCGCACGGTCAAACCGTAGGCGCGGTCCGTGATTCGGTGGTCGAGGATGCGGCCGCGGATGCCGTCGTCGGCAATCTTGCCGTCGGCCTCGCCGAGGTAGTCCTTGGCGATCTCTTCCATCGTTTTCGTCTTCTGGGCGCTCCCGCCGATGCCGCCGATGGACGAGCGTTCGTATTGCAGCAGGCGTTTGGCGACGGTCCAGCCCTTGTTGACGTCGCTGACGACGTTCTTCTTCGGCACGCGAACGTCGTCGAGGAAGGTCTGGCAGAACGGCGACATGCCGCTGATGAGCTTGATCGGTTTCACGGAGACGCCGGGCGTTTCCATGTCGAAGAGGATGAACGAAACACCGTCCCACTTCGGTGCGTTTGGATCCGTGCGAACAAGGCAGAACATCCAGTCGGCGAAGTTGGCGCCCGACGTCCAGATCTTCGATCCGTTGATGATGTAGTCGTCGCCGTCTTCCACCGCGCGCGTCGAAAGGCTCGCGAGATCCGAGCCGGAGCCGGGCTCGCTGTAGCCCTGGCACCACCAGATGTCGCCCCGCACGATCTTCGGCAGGTGCTCCTGTTTCTGCTCTTCGGTGCCGTATTCGAGCAGCGCCGGGCCAATCATGGAGAGTCCCATGCCGGTGTGGGCCGGGCGCGCGTTGATTCGGCGCATCTCCTCGGCGAGTACCTGCGCATCGTCCTTCGAGAGGCCGCCGCCGCCGTACTCCTTCGGCCACATCGGCGCGGTATAGCCCTTCTCGGCCATCCGATCGAGCCAGAGTTTCCCTTCCGGATTGGGATAGGTCGCGCGTCTTCCGCCGCCGGTTCCTTCACCGGGACCCGCTGGTTGGCGGATCGTCGGAGGACAGTTTTCCTCTAACCAATCACGCACCTCTTCTCGAAAACTCATTCCCGTTCCTCTCTACGTCTCTAGATTTAAGCGCTGACGCGTTGGTCAGCTTCGATGATTCGGCCGCGGGCAACGACGCGCGCCTGGCGCGTCAAGGCTTCGAGATCGTGAAGCGGATCACCCTCGACAAAGAGCAAATCCGCTGACCAACCCGCTTGAATGATGCCGGTCACGTTACCGAGACCAATGGCCTCGGCGCAATCTCGGGTGGCTGCGCGCAGCGTCTCGAGCGGCGTCAGCGCGGCGAGGTCCGCGAATACACCGAGCGCGATCGGCAGATCGTGATGGCGAACGCGCGGAATCCCGGCATCCGTCGATGCAATCAGGCGACAACCTCGTTCACGAACACCTTTGAGGTTGGCCGTGATACGCGAGCGGTACTCCTCGCCAAAGCGGCGCCAGCCAGCGTTGATCGTCGGCGAAATCCAAATTCCTTCCGCCGCCATCGCCTCGGCAAGCGCGATGTCGAAAGGTTCTCGCTTGCCGTCGCTACCGAGCCAAGAGCAATGCTCGACCGTATTGACGCCAGCATCGACCGCGATCCGAATTCCCGCCGTGCCGTGGGCGTGCGCGGCGACGTCGTAACCGCACGCGTTTGCGTGGCCGACGATCGCCGCCATTTCTTCACCCGTCCACTGGGCATCCTGCGGTTGGCTGCCGCGCGTGAGATTGCCGCCCGACGCCATGACCTTGATGAGATCGACCGAATGCTCCACCTGTCGGTCGATGACTTCGACCGCGGCCTCTACGTCGGCCGCCTCGCCGTTCCAGAAATGGCAATGGCCTTTGACCGACGTCACTGGCTGACCCGCGCACACGAGGCGCGGGCCCGGCGTTTCACCCCGCGCGATCGCGTCACGAAGCTCGAGTTCGAGCCAGTCGCCACCACCGAGATCTCGCGCGGTGGTGATGCCGTGTTCGACCATCAACCGCGCACGCTCACGCATTTTTCTCCGCATGACCTCATGCGTTTCGGACAACTGATCGTCGACCGCCGTGATTTCCGGATCGAGCACCATGTGGACATGGGCATCGATCAAGCCGGGAAGCAAGGTCAGCCCGGCACAATCGATTCGATCGCGAGCCGGGATGTCCTGCGCATCCGCAAGCACCTCGATCCGGCCGTTGTCGATGACGATCGCGTCGACATCGTCGCGGTACGTATCGGACAGGCCATCCCAGATGCGGACGTTCGTAAAGCTTGTTTTTGTCATATGGCGCGCGATTTTAGCACTCGGCGGCACCTCTAAAGCGGCTGCCCTCGCGCCGTGACGCGATCCCGCGCGACAATAGTGAGCTTCTGAGGAGTTGGGGGATCAACGTGCTGCAACAGGACTACGAAGAACGCGTCTACGCCGGCGTCGTCGGCAAGATCATCGGGGTCTATCTCGGCCGTCCGTTCGAAGGCTGGACAAACGATCGCATCGAACGCGAGCTGGGTGAGATCGACTATTACGTCCACGACAAGCTCGACGTCCCCCTGATCGTGACGGATGACGACATCAGCGGCACGTTCACCTTCGTTCGCGCGTTCGAAGACTACGGTTTCGATCCGCAGCTCACGCCCGCCCAAATCGGACGAACCTGGCTCAACTACTTGATCGAGAACCGCACCATTCTCTGGTGGGGTGGCCTCGGCAACTCGACGGAGCACACGGCCTACATGCGGCTTGCGCGCGGCATCGAAGCCCCGGAAAGCGGATCGATGGCGAGAAACGGCAAGGTCGTCGCCGAGCAGATCGGTGCGCAGATCTTCATCGATGGGTGGGCCATGATCGCCCCCAACGACCCCGAGCGGGCAGCCGATTTCGCGCAGCGCGCGGCGCGCGTCTCACACGATGGCGAAGCGGTTTACGGCGCTCAGGTACTCGCGGCGATGGAATCGGCGGCGTTTTCGGAGCGCGACACCAACCGCTTGATCGACATCGGCGTATCGCAGATCCCGGATTCGAGCGTGCTCTACCGCATGATCGGCGACATTCGTGACTGGCATGCCGCGCACGGCGACGACTGGCGAGCTACCTTCGAGAAGATCAAAGAGAACTACGGTTACGACAAGTACGGCGGCAACTGCCACATGGTGCCGAACCACGGCTTGATCATTCACTCGCTGCTGCACGGTAACGACGACTTCCAGCGTGCGCTCAAGATCGTCAACACGTCGGGTTGGGACACCGACTGCAACTCCGGCAACCTCGGCTGCTTGCTCGGTATTCAGCTCGGCCTCGACGGGATCGATGCGGGCGTCGACTTCCGCACGCCTTTCTCCGACATCTGCTATCTACCCAGCGCCGACTCCGGTGGCGGTGTCAGCGATGCGGCGACTGAAGCCGTGCGCATTACACGCATGGGCCACGAACTCGCAGGCGAAGCCTATGATGCGCCGGCGAGCCGCTATCACTTCCGCTATCCGGGATCCGTTCAGGGGTTCACCGGATCAGAGTGTCTGGTGCGCAACGAAGTCGGACCGAACGGACGTTGCCTAGGCATTCATTTCGACAACCCGGACGGCAAGTCGATCCGCGCCACCACCGGGACGTTCCTCGATTCGGTCGAGACCGCCAAGTACTTCGAGGGGCGCGGCTACGCGCTGATGTCGAGCCCGATGGTGACATCCGGGCAAACCGTCACCGCCAAGGTGGCCCTCGCACATAACACCTCCGATCTCGTCGAGGTCGCGATTTGTATTCGCGTTTTCAACGGCGAAGACCAGCTCGTGACACTCAGGGATTCGGCGACGGCGTTATCACCCGGCGAGACCGCCGAACTCGAGTGGACGATCCCCGATGTCGACGGCTATCCGGTAGCGGCTGTCGGCGTCGAGGTGGTAGCGGCGACCACGAGCGGGACGCTTTACCTCGACGAACTTGGCTGGTTCGGTGCACCGGACGTGACGCTGACCCGGATCCCGGGCCGGATGTGGCATCGCGCGTGGGTGAACGGCGTCGATCAATACTTCCCGCGCTGGCCGGAGAGCTTTCGGCTGATCCAGAACACAGGTACCGGGCTATTGCTCTACGGCACTCGCGATTGGCGGGACTATCGGGTCAAGGCCGACGTCACGCCGCATCTCGTGCGACGGACGGGCCTTGCGGCACGGGTCCAAGGAATGAAGCGCTACTACGGATTGCTCCTGACCGACGACGGTAAGCTACAACTCGTGCGCGAACTCGACGGCACGACCGTCCTCGCCGAGCTCCATTGCGACCTCGAGCTCTATCACACCTATACGTTCGAGCTTGCCGTCGAGGGCAAACGGATCAGCGGATCGGTCGACGGCCTTTCGATCACGGCTGAAGATGATGCTCTGTCGAGCGGCGGTATCGGGCTCGTCGTCGACGAGGGCCGAACTGCAAGCCAGAAGGTGGTCATTTCGCCGACCTAGCGCTTAAGACGCGGCGCTACCCGCGCTTGGCCATATCAATGACGCGCCGGCTCAACCAGGAGGGGAACCGTTCGACTTCCTCGTCTGACATGCGCAGCGCTTTCTTGAGCACCTCGCCTGAAACACCGAAGCCGATCGATGTGGCGGCAACCAGCATCACAATCTTGCGTGCCTCTTCCCGATTGCCCGACGGCTCGGCACAGACGTCGATCAGTTCTTCGAAGAGGCCGAAGCTCTCGCCAAACTCCACTCGCATAGACGTGTTGAGCGCGCGCCAGGCAATAAGATTGGCATGGTTCGTTTTCGTAAAAGTTGCGAAGAGTTTCTCGAAGATCACATCCGCGGGATCATCAGCCCGGATCGACTTGACGACATCGCGAATCAGCCGGCTCGCCATCGAATCGATGAGTGCCAGGCGCATGCATTCGGCCGAGCCGAAATGATGAAGCAATGTGGCGTGCGACATTCCCGCATCGCGCGCGACCTCGACGATGCCAAGACCATCGAGCCCCTGCTCTTCGAGGCGCTTACGCGCGGCGTCGAGCACCAGGCGTTTCGATTCCGAAGGTGTCCGTCGGCGTCGTTCCACCTTGGTCTTGTTTTTCGCGGCTGGCACGGCTTTCCACCTGGAACGTCAATCAACGGAACCGATCATTCTATTCCATAAAAGGACGAGGTCCGCCTTAACTATCGATTCGCCCGCCGCCCTTATTGACATTAATGTTGATAAGAATAGAATCCTGCCGAGCCGCGGGAAGCGCTCGTCGCCAGCCATAACGCGGCGTCGCGCGCGGACGCGCGCACTACTTCCATATAATCCGCGAGGAAAGCATTGAGCCGCAGAGACATGAAGAACGCCTACCGCCAACAACGGATGCAACCGCGCGTCGCATTCAAGGCACTACGTGAACTGATCGCCAACCCCGAAGACACGCCCAAGGTGTTCGAAGTGATCCGCGCCCTCTCCGGGCCATCGCTCGTGAAGGCCTATCGCCGATTCATGACGACGCCGTCGGCCAAGCAAATTCTCTCCCGCGATCACGATCTGATCGACGTGCTGCGCGATCGCGAAACGTTACGCGCGCTCCCGGCGGGATCGTTCGGCCGTCGGTACTACGACTTCATCTACGGCGAATCACTCTCGGCGGACGGACTGGTCGAAGCGAGCGCCAATGCGGATGCGTCCGTCGAAGACCTCGATCCGAACTTCGTTCGCTTCGGCGATCGCATTCGCGATCAGCACGACCTCTGGCACACCCTCACGCAATACGGCCGCGACGAACTCGGTGAGTTGTGTTTGCTCGCCTTCACCTATGCACAGATGCGCAATCGAGGCGTTGGTCTGATCGTGCTCGCCGGGATGTATCAGTTCCGCGAATTCTTCGGCAACCGAATCGTCTCGATCGTCTGGGGTGCATTCCAGGATGGCCGCCGCGCATCGTGGCTACCCGCCGAAGATTGGGAAAGGCTTTTGCCCTTACCAATCGACGACGTGCGTCGGATTCTCGCGATCCCAGAACCCAAAACGTACCGAAGCGCGAAGCTCGAGTACCTCGCCGCCAATCCCGCCTAACTCGGAAAGGGGTCGGCGCCACCCGGTTTGGCGCCGGCCGCAAGTTCCGCCACAAAGCTCTCGAGAGATCGTGCGGGGCGGCCGAGCACCGCTTCGACGTGATCGGTCACCTCAGCGCCCCAGCCACGACGAAACGCCTCGTTGAACGCGAGAATGATCCGGATGTGCCAGTCGGGCTGACCACCCTTCTCGAGCACGACGCGTAGATCATCGTCGCTCTGACGACGATAAGAAACGGACCGTTCGAAAGCGGCAGCAAAGACCGTGGCCAGTTCGTCGTAGTCGCAGCTACGCCCCGTCGTCAGGCCCACCGACTGGCCATCGATCGGCGTCTCATGCATGAGAACGCTAACCGCCACGTCGGCGATGTCGCGCGTGTCGACCATCGCAATCCGTGCATCGGCAACGGCTGATCGGATCTCCCCCGACTCCCGAACGGCGCCCGCCTGGAACGCGAGGTTCTGCATGAAGAAGTTCGGCCGCAGGCAGGTCGCGTTCAGTCCGTGGGCACGGAAACCCGCCTCGATCTCGGCGTGCCATCGTCCGCTGTCGACGAACGAATCTTCGCGCGTCGCAAGCCCCGATATCTTGACGATCTTCGCATCGGGCACAGTCTCGGCCGCGGCAGCAATCAGGTTCGTTTCGCGTTGGACCATGTCCGGGTGGACCGGCGAGACCTGAAATATCCCGGCGACCCCCTCGAGCGCGCTGTTGAGCGTCTCCGGTTGGTCGAGATCACCGTGCACGGCTTCTACGTCGCTCGCGGCGAACGCGCCCTCGTCCATTCTCGCCTGACGGAGCATCACGCGAACCCGAACGTCTTCCATCGTAAGTAGTCGATCGACCACGAGCGACCCGAGCCGACCGGTCGCGCCAGTCACGAGGATTGTCCGCGTCATCGAGAAGCCCTCATGGAAGAATGGCCTCAATCGCCCGCCCGAACGCCTCGACGGCTTCCGTCAGGTCCTTGACCCGCTCGTCCCCAGTGCGCTCGGTGAAGCCGAACGAAAGGCGCAACTGATCGAGTCCCGCGCGCGGGTTCCGCTCGAGTGCGTCAGCGGGATAGAAGCCGTACATCGGGATGACGACGACACCGTGTTCGGCAACGAGCTTAGCGATGAAATCGTCGTCTGTGACGATCGAGTCGTCGTGGAAGGTGAACACCGAGAAAAAACCGGCTTCCGGCACGGTCCACGACACCCGGTCGCGATACGCGACAAGCTCAGCGTCGAGTCCATCAAGCAGAATGCGGCGATTTTCGCGATAGACATCGAGCTTCTTTTCAGCAACCGGCCACAGCGATTCGCGCCGTTCGAAGTTCTCGTCGACGAGGAGCGACTCGAACGACCAGAGCGCTTGCGGGTTCTGAAAGAGCACGTCGGCGGCTGCTTCGGTCAGTAGCAGGTCGAGTAACGCGACCTTCTCCCCGTCGCGGATGGCGAGTTCGGCTTCGGTATAGATGAAACCGATCCGCGGACCGGGCAAGCCGATCTTCGAGCCCGTGAAGAGGTGAACGGTCTGGCTCGGATCCATCGCGAAGAACGGCGCCGGGCGATCCTCGGCCGCGGCATAGCTGATGTAGACGTACGGTGCGTCTTCGACGATCAGGATGCCTTCTTCACGCGCAATCTCGAGAATGGCCTCGCGGCGCGGGCCCGAAAACGAAAAACCGGCCGGGTTGTGGCCGTCCGGGATCGTGTAATAGCAGCCCACCCGATACCCGTCGGCGCGCGCTTGCTCGATCGCGGCGCGGAACTGGCCAAGATCGGGGCCTTCGTCGTCGAGATCGACGCTGTAGATGCGCGCGTGCTGACAGAGTGTGGCGCGGGCGAGGAACCCCGCATAGGTCGGTGCGTCCGTGATGTACGCGACCGGCGTCCCGGGGCGCTCGAAGAGCGAACAAACGAGGCTGATCCCGCCGGTTGCCCCGACCGTCGGCAGCAAGAGCTCCGGCGCCATGTCGACGCCCCAGTCGGCGCCGTAGACCGCCGCAAATGCTTCGCGTGGGCTCGCGGGCCCCAGCGTATCGGTATAGTTGTAGGACTCGCGCAGAAACTCCGGCAGTGCTTCCGGGTCGTTGAGGCCTTGCCGTTCACGCAGGTGCTCGAAGAACGCCTGTTCGTGGGCGATGAAGCCGCGCGGGTCCGTTACCTCGGGATTCGGGTAGCCGGCACCCAGATGGTGAATCGTCAACCCGTTCGCTTGTGCTATCGCACGCAACTCCGGCAACGAGGCCGACATCTTTCGCGTGACGGAAACGGGCTGTCGGATGATCTCAGGTGCGTCGATCGCCACGCGAGTTCTCCTTGTGTGTCTGATGTATCGCGTCTCTTGGGTTGACGAGTCAGCGGCCGACGACTTTGACCTTCAGGCCTTCCATCGCATCGGTCACCTCGATCTGGCAGGACAACCGACTCGTCGGCGCAACTGCGCCGTCGAACTCGATCATGTCGCGCTCGATTTCTGGCGCCGGACCGACGGCCTCGATCCAGTCGACGTCGACGTGCACATGGCACGTCGCGCAAGCACAGCCACCACCACACTCGGCGTCGATCCCGTCGATGCCTTCCGCGCGAGCGACTTCCATCAGGATGTCGCCTGCATCGGCGTTCACGGCGACGACGTCGCCATCGAGCGTTTCGAAATAGACCGTGGGCATTCGGACCGTCCGGTGTGATGAGGACCGGCGACTATACGGAATACGCTCTCGCACTCAAGCGATGTGAATCGCTCCTACTCGAGCGCTAAGGCGGGCGGGACGGACAAGCCGCGGACGAGCTCGTCAGGTCGCACCGCCACGTTGCGCTCGATCGAGCGATTCGCGGCGATTCCGACCAGGATCGACCACGCGCCCGAACGGATGTCCGCCGCGCGGCGTAATGGATCAGCACGTCCGTCATCGTTGAAGACATCGTCGAGCAGCAACGCATCACCGCCGCCGTGTCCGCCACTTGCGGCTTGCGGCTCGACGACCCACGGCGCTTCGAAATGCGGGTACACCTTGAGCGTCGCGCCAAGCGACTCGCCCTCCAGGGTGGCCTCGCCCGCAGGCGACGACTCGCGGACATCGTGCTCGATACGCCCGCGCGTCCCGGTGAACGAGATGCGATACCCCTCCCACGGCGCATACGCGATGAGCGAATAGTTGAGCCGTGCACCGCGCGAATACCGGACCCGCACGTGCATCGTGTCCTCGATGTCGATCGCATCGGAAAACACGCATCGATCGCGAAAATAGTCGTCGTACGCCTCGTTCTCACGATAGAGCCGCCGCATGGCGTCAAAGCGATCGAGATCGAGAAAGAACGCACAATTGGAAGACTCAGCACAGCCGGTGCAGCGAGACCCTGGATGCGCGAGCCCCAGGGCGACAGCTTGTTCGGGCCGGTAGAACCTTCGCTCACCGACGGCAGTCACTTCATCGGGCACGTCGGCGAGCCACCAGTTCACGAGGTCGAAATGATGCGTTGCCTTGTGCACCAGTAACCCGCCGGAATTCTCCTTCTTGCGATGCCAGCGGCGGAAATAGTCGGCGCCGTGACGGGTGTCGAGCATCCACTGGAAATCGACGGCGGTCACCTCCCCGATGGTGCCCGCGAGTAGGAGTTCCTTGAGCTGAGCCCGCACCGGCGAGTAACGGTAGTTGAACGCGACCGTCACCCGACGGCCCGTCGATTCACACGTATCGAGAATCCGCTGCAGCTTGACGGCGTCCGTCGTGAGCGGTTTCTCTGTAATGACGTCGCAACGTTCGAGCGCTCGGCAGATGTAGCGGTCGTGAGTCGAGTCCATCGAAGTCACGATCACCACGTCCGGCGAGGTCTCTTCGACCATTGCATCGAATGCCGCCGCCTCGTTATCCGACGCCTCGAACGTCTCGATTCGCTCGGCGTAGCTCCCCGCCCGCTTCGCCGCGAGTTGGAGTCGGCCGGCATTGGAATCGAGAAGTGCCACGAGGGATGCACGATTGTTGAACCGCTCGACGATCGCATTGCGATACATCGCATGCCGCCCGCCCGTGCCGACGATCGCGTAACGCTTCACGGCGGTGTTTCGGCCAGCAGGGGCGTGTGGTGGCGCATCGACGTCTGACGCTCCTTCCAGTCGGGGAGGTATAGGTCGAGTAGCTGATAGAAGCGTGGTCCGTGGTTCATGTATTGCAAGTGGCAGAGTTCATGAACGATCACGTAGTCGACCAACTCGCTCGGCAGTTTGATCAGATGGTTGTTGAGCGAGACCCGACCCGTACCCGAACAACTACCCCACCGCGATTTCATGAAGCGGGTCCGCACAGGCGGCGATTCATCGATCCAGGGTAGTCCGTCAGAAAGTTCCGCGACGCGACGCGGTAACGCTTTGCCGGCCACGTCACCGTACCAGTCCCAGATGGCCGACTTCGTATTCTCGAGTGGCGCACGAAGCGACGACCCATCGACGACCACCCGACGGCGACGCTCCGTCGTCAACGTCAATGCGCTACCGCGATAGAAAAGAATCACGCCGTCCTCGTAAACCTTGGGGAACCACGTCGCGGCCTCGTCGGGCGCGGATCGGGCTTTGTAACGTAGCCAACGACCGTGCGCTTCGAGAACGGCACGAACTTCCGCGGCCGTCGTCCCGACTGGCGCGTCGACCAGCAGAGTGCCGTCCTGATCGAACGAAATCCCCATACGTGTGCGGCGTCGCGGATTGAACGCGACGGCCACGTCGATGGGTTCGTTTCGCCCGACATCGTCGACCCAGGAGAAGCGCATCGATGTCCTTGATGTTCGTCGCGGACATGATAGTCGAGCGGCTTTCGAGCATGCGTCATCGAGCGGCAAAAGCGCCTTCGACGTACTCGTCGATTACGTGTTGCCCACGGCGCCAAGGAGCGTATAGTGCGACGCCATGTTCAACAGATAATTAAGGAGGTGATCAGTGGATTTGATTGTGGAGGGACTTAAGTCCTAACTCCTTAGTCATCGACTAAGAGGGGCTAACGACGCTGTCCAGTTTCTGGAAGGGTCGGACTTAAAAGCAGTCCCACGCAATTTCGAGGCGACCCAGCAATGGGTCGCCTCGATTCGTTTTGGGGGCCGGAAAATCTGGGAGCCTGCGAGCATCAACCGGCATCGAGTTCGATCGCCAGATACGCCCGCTTCTTCATCTTGCCGGTCAGAACACTGCCGACATCGGCGAGCCACATCCGCCAGCCATATTTACGTCGCAGCGCGGCAAGGGCGAGTTTCTCGTGTTGACGATCGGCAATGATCGTCGCTGACCCATCAAAAAATTCTCCGAGCAACTTGCCACCAAAGTCGCATT
The DNA here is from genome assembly GCA_951813295.1 of uncultured Pseudomonadales bacterium. GTDB lineage: Bacteria > Pseudomonadota > Gammaproteobacteria > Pseudomonadales > Azotimanducaceae > VXYL01. The sequence continues at coordinate 170,054 of CATOTI010000003.1, read as the reverse complement.
CAGCGAGCTGGACGCGCTGATTGTTGCGCAAGCGCTTGATCTTGCCGGCCTTACCCGCCGAGAAGACGTAATAGACGCCGTCCGCGAGAGCACCCCACACCGGCGTCTGCACGCCAACGCCCGAGCGTCGAAACGTCACGAGGTTCACGTACGGCGGGTCACCCAATTCAGCTGCCGACATCGTTTCTTATCCTCATCGCCACTAGCGCCACCTTGAGCCTAGGTTTGATCCATCCCCGATTCCAGGGCGGCGGTTTGCGTCACTTTCTCCGTCGCGGCAGCATCCCCCCTTCGCGCACGAGCTATTTCTCGTTTGGACAAACCCTTCCCAGCCTACGTCGGCGATGCCGCCTATATCTTCGTCAGCTACGCCCACGCTGATGCGGACATCGTCTACCCCGAGATTTCGTGGTTGCACGAGCAGGGTTTCAACGTCTGGTATGACGAAGGCATCGAGCCCGGTTCGGTTTGGCGTGACGAACTCGCGAAGGCGATCGCGGGTGCTTCTCTTTTTCTCTTCTTCGCGACACCGACCTCAGTCGAACGCCCGCACTGCCGCCGCGAGGTCGATTTCGCCGTCGATCGCGAGATGCCGATCATCACGGTTTACCTCGAACCAACGGAGCTACCAGACGGGATGCAGCTTTCGCTGTCGTCGGTACAGGCCGTATTCAAGTACGAGGAAAAGGCGCACGAGTACCGTCGCAAGCTCGTCGCGTTCGCGAGCCAGTTCGTCTTCGTGAAGTACCACAACCCTCGGCCACCTCAACTCGCCTTCATCCAGAACTGGCTGCCGGAAATCGGACGCTATCCTCGAGCGCGACTAAAACCGACCGGGCGCCCTATGATCGGCGCGACAATCAAGACACGCCGCCATGACTGATACTACGCCCTCGATTCATGACCTCGTCGATCCCGACAAGCTGACGAGCTATCTCGACAGCGCGCTCGGCGGTCACGCGAATGCCACCGTTGAAGCCCATATCGCGGGGTTCTCGAACGTCACGTGCTTCGTGCATCGGGGCGACACGTCCTACGTCTTACGACGCCCGCCCCCCGGTCCCCTCCTGCCGACTGCCCATGACGTTGCGCGCGAATTTCGATATCTCGATGCACTGCACGGCACCTCCGCACGCGTTCCGGAGCCTGTTGTCCTATGCGAAGACACGGAGGTGATCGGCGCGCCCTTTTATCTGATGGAGAAAAAGGTCGGCCACGTCATCCGCCACGAGATGCCCGCAGCACTCGATACACCGGATGATCGACGGCGTATCGGTTTGGAGATGGTCGATGCCCTGGCTGAGATCCATGCCGTGGATTGGCAATCCGTGGGCCTAACGACGCGGGGCGGTAACTACCTCGATCGGCAACTCAAGCGCTGGACGAGCCAGGCCGAACTGACGGTCGGCAAAGTCCGCGATCTACCGGGTTTGCTTTCACTCTCCGGCTGGCTGGCATCCAACAAACCCTCGTCGTCCGACGTCACCGTCGTCCACGGGGACTTCAAACTCGACAACGTGATGTTTGCGCCGGACGGGCCGGCGACGTTGATAGGCGTCTTCGATTGGGAAATGGCCACGATCGGTGATCCGTTGGCCGACCTCGGCTGGCTGATGCACATCTGGGGACGCCCGGACGACGCGACCGACGACATGGAGCTTCCGGTCACAGCACTAGAAGGGTTTGCGAGTCGGGACGAGCTTGCGGAGCGTTATGCCGAACGTAGCGGCCGCTCGATGCACGATTTCGACTGGTACCACGTGTTGGCGCTGTGGAAATTGGCCGTCATCCTCGAAGGCCTCTACGTGAACTACAAAACCGGGACTGCGTCGAACCCGGCCTCGGATGCGTTCGAGATTCAGGTACCCCGGTTGATCGCGCGGGCCGAGACGCTGATCGCACGGAGCTAGTCAGCGGCATGGAACGCATGCGCATCGCGACTTCGCGAAGTAACCTTTCGGCCGTTTCGAATATCGGGGGAGCGTCATGAAATTGTCCGTGGAATTTCCGAGCGTGTCGTATCGCGAAGGCGGAGACGCTGTGATTCGACTCGCGCAAGCGATCGAATCGATCGGTTTCGATGAACTCGACATGTTCGACCACGTCATCATGGGCTATCCAACCGACACGCGGGATGCGCCGCGTTATCCACCGCAGATGCCGATCATCGAAGCGCTGATGACGCTGTCGTTCGTCGCCGGTCACACCAAGACCATCAAACTCGGCACGGAAGTCCTGGTGCTCCCGCAACGCCAGCCCGTACTGGTCGCAAAGCAGATCTCGACGCTCGATACGTTGTCGGGCGGGCGGGTACGACTCGGCGTTGGGGTCGGCTGGCAGGAGTCGGAGTTCGACGCGCTCGAGGAGCCGTTCAGGACCCGTGGTCGACGGATGGACGAGGCGATCGACGTCCTGCGCCACTACTGGGGTGACGAGACGATCGACTACCAGGGTGAGTTCTACTCGTCGACCGCGATGGCGATGGAACCGAAGCCACCCCAAGGCGGAGCGCTACCGATCTGGGTCGGCGGGACCTCCGCTCGATCACTCGTGCGCGTAGCCGAGCGCGGCGATGGTTGGATGGCGCCCGCACTCACGGATCACACCTTCATCCAGAAGTGCCTCGACGACATCAAACGCCACGCCGAATCGATCGGTCGTGATCCCGCGACCATCGGCTATCAGATGATGCTCGACCCGCCACCAACCGGGCCCGAGGGACGCGATTTCTACGCCGACGTCGACGCGGTCGCTCGCCGTGTTGCCGAAGTCCAGTCACTCGGGTTCGAGTGGGGTGCGCTGAACGCGACCGCCATGTTCCAGGCGGGCGCACGAAGCGTCGATGCGATGATCGATCTGCTCGAAAAAACGTTCGAAGCGGCTAAACGCGAAACCGATTAGACCAGCATCAGCGTGCCGAAGAAGACGCCGACGCTCGCTGGAATGAGCAGGAAGTTGTAGCCAAGCAAGGCAAAACCGAACTTCACGAACGCCCAGCCGAATTTGTCGTTGTAGTAGCGCTTGAGCGACAGAAAGTAGTGCAGGAAAAGCAGCACGAAGATTGCCGTATCGATCCGCGCGTCGAGTTCCAGCACGATCACGGTGAAGGCGACGAACGCGACCGTGTGCACATGCGTCGCGAAAACGAGGTGCTCGACGTAGTAGCGATGTTTGCTGAAGTAGAGGACTTTCAGGCCGAACGCAAAGAGCGGTAGTACGAAGAACATCACGATCGGCACGGTTTCGACGAGTTGGTCGAGTGCCTGCTCCGGGCGATACAGCGCTTCGACGAACTGCCGGGCAATGAAGAGTTCGAACTCGGTCGGCTGTTCGTCCAAGTCGAAGGTGACGGTTTCGAGCGCTCCGAGGCCCCACGGGCGGTCGACGATGACATCGATCTTGTCCGCCGCCTCTTTCCCCAGCACTTCCTTGAGCTCGATGAGGGTCAACTCGCCGTCGTCGCTTTCATCCGCCGGCGCGGCGGCTTGATCCTGCTGAGCAGCCTCGACCTCCTGGGCCGCATCCACGATATCCGCAACGGCTGCATCGGCCCGCGCGGCTATCTCACGCGCCGTTGCGCCCGCCGCCTCGTCGCCTTCGAGCCCGATCAATGTTTCCGCAATGGCGGTGAGTTCCGCGTCCGGATCGAGCACTTCCTCGAGACCCGCCTGGCGCAGTGCTTCGTCGACCGTTTCGCGTTCCTCGTCAGTGAGTTCGTCACCCACCACGATCGGTTCGTTGATCTCGATCCCTTGCAGATCCACGCCGCGGATCTGTAACGAGATGGTGAAGAAGAGCGCGACGCTCGCGACGAGATACAGCCGCAACGGCGGAATGTAGTTGGCCCGTCGATTCTTCGAGAACTCTTCCGCCAGAAATCCGGGTTTCAGGAAGAGGCCCTTCAGCGTTCGCCAGAGACGCGAATCGATATCGAGGGTCGTCGCAATGAGATCACCGATCACGGGGATCACTGCGCGCAGATAGACCCTGTCATTTTGCCCGCACGCGGGGCAGAACCTCCCGCCGCTGCGTTCCGCGCCGCAGTTGTCGCAGACCGTCGTCATCTCGTATCCCTTAGACCGACCGAGCAAGTAGACTGCCCCGGTGAGTACGACAGATTACATTGAGCGCGCGAAATCGTTAGCGCCGCTCGTACGCGACAACGCAGACCAGGCTGAGCGCGAACGCCACCTGCCACGTGCCGTCGCACAAGCCTTCGCCGAGAACGGCCTGTATCGCGTCGCCGGCCCACCCGAGTTCCACGGTGCAGATGCAGATCCCAAAACGCAGATCGGCGTGATCGAAGCCGTGTCGAGGATCGACGGCAGCGCCGGCTGGAACCTCATGATCGGTATCGAGACGTTCGGTCTGATCGGCCCGGGTTTCGTCCGGTGTCGAGAGCTGATCGACGACCCGATGACGATCATGGCCAGTTCGACGGCGGCCGTCGGGCGCGCGGAACGTGCGGAAGGCGGGTGGCGAGTGACGGGGCAGTGGCAGTTCGTGAGCGGCATCCACAACGCCCAGATCTTCGGCGCCACCGTACGCCTTTACGACGGTGACGAGGAACTTCCCGGCGGAAATCGATACGCCATCGTGCCGGAAGGCGGGTACGAGATTCTCGATACATGGCACGTCGGCGGTATGCGCGGCTCGGGCTCGCACGACGTCAAGGTCGAAGGGGTGATCGTTCCGGACGAGTACATCATCGCGCCGATCGGCGGTAACGCTGCCACGACGCCGCAACTGCGATTGCCGTTGAGCAACCGCCTGGCCTACAACAAGGTGGCCGTCGCGATCGGCATCGCGCGCGCCGCGATCGACGCTTTCGTCGCGCTCGCCACCGAAAAGAAACCACGTTTCACTACAAGATCGCTGCGCGATCGACACATCGCCCAGCGCGCCGTCGCGCAAGCGGAAGCCCGCCTGCTCGGTGCCCGAGCGTCGATCCTTTCGCTCGTCGATGAGCAGTGGGAAACCGTCACGCGCGGCGACCTCGTCGAGACGCGCGACCGGGCGATCTTCCACATCGTCAGTTCTGATGCCGCGAAGGCCGCGGTCGAAGTCGTCGAACTCGTCTCCGAAGCGGCCGGCACGTCCGCCAATCGCCTCGATGATCCGCTCGAGCGAATCAACCGCGACGTTCGTGTCGTCCGCCAGCACGCGACGGTCGCGCCACACCTGATCGAAGACGCGGGGAGAGTGCTGCTCGGGCTCGAACCCGAGGCCTTCATGCTCCGCTAACGCTTGATCATGTGACTATCCGCGACCTGATCTTCGTCCGCCACGGCGAGAGCGAACACCACGTTAACGGCCTAACCGGCGGATGGACCGACACGCCGCTGACATCACGCGGTGTCGAGCAAGTGAGAAAAACCGCTCGATATCTCGCGAGTCTCGACCTGGTGCCGACGACCATTGTCGCGAGCGATCTCATCCGGGCGCGACAGAGCGCCGAACTGATCGCCAACGAACTCCGCGCCAAGGTCATGACGACGCCGCTCCTGCGCGAGATCAACAACGGCGTTGCCGCGAATCTGACGCTTCAGGAGGCCGAGAAGATCAAACACCCTGAACCGACAGGACGATCGATCGACTACCGACCGTGGGACGCAGCAGAAACGTTCATCGAACTGCAGCTACGTGCCGATGCAGCGCTTGCTCACGTCGAAACCTTCGACGAAGACGTACACGTCGTGGTGGGTCACGGGCTCGCCGGCCAATGCCTCGTTCGCGGTTGGCTCGGGATCGAACTATCGGTCGACATCTCGTTCCACTTCGACCCGGCGAGTTGCACGCGCCTCGCGATCAACCGGTGGGATGAGCGGGAGATACGGTTCCTGAATGACTGTCCGTGGCGGCGTTGACGCCGATCAACGAACGACGCCATCCGCCCCCAGGCGATCGACCAGCCACGTCTTCAGCGGCACGTCTTCGTCCGCGGGCGACGTGAAACCGAAACCGCCGTTCGGGCTCGCGCCTAGAAGCTGGCGACGGATCGGATCGGCATCCGCCATGTAGCGATCGACGGTCATATCGTCGCGCGGCTTCAGCCAGCGATAGCTATAGCCGAGAAACAGCACCTTGCGCGTCACCTCCGACCGGTTACGTCCGGCCGCATGCCACAAACGCCGATCGAAGAAGACGGCATCGCCGGGATCGACGACGACCGGGATCGCGTCAGGATGATCGATCGTGTCATCGTCGGGGAGTGTCAGGCGATTCGAGCGATGACTGCCCGGAATGACGTGGAAGTTACCGCGCTCGGGCGAGGAAACATCCGAAAAGAAGAACCCGACCTTGAGTGAGATTCGAGGACGCGGTTCGCCTTCGAGATCGATGTTCAACCGTCCCGAATCCTGATGCCAGCCGAGTCGTGCCGACGTGGGCTCGTAGTCCGCCGGCAACGGCGGCGTCACGATCAGATGGGAGTGGTAGAGCTGGATATGCCAGCCGAGGACGTCGACCACTTTCATGAAGGTCTTGGGCCAGTCGAGGAGCGGCAGGAAACCGTCGTCTTTGCCGATCACGTCGAGCAGATTCAGGGGGTGACCGTCTTTGATCGCGAGCTTCTCGCGATACTCGACCGCGATCCGATCACTCGCCTTGGCGAGGTCGTTCGCCATCGATTGCGGCAGCGCGTCCTTGACGACGAGGAACCCCTCCTCGTCGAACTGGATTCGTTCATCGTCAGTCAGCCGATGTTGTAGGCAGGTGTCGTCCATCTGCTTGCGTATCGCTCGTCGGGCAACCAGTCTAGCGCACGGATTGCTTGGAGCCAGACGATGAAATTCGGACTTTTCGTGTATTGCACCGTGGGCCGTCGTGCCGAACTCGAACGCGGCCTGGCGGGGCGCGATCGCGGGCTCTATCACCGGATGCTGTTGGAGCTCGGTGACCTCGCGAGGTTCGCCGAGGACAACGGCTATTTCGCGTTTGGTCACCCGGAACACCACCTGCAGATCGAAGGCTTCGAGATCTCGAACGATCCCGCCCTCATGGCCATGTGGCTCGGTCAACACACGGAACGCTTGAGGGTTGTTACTTGCGGCTTCGTGTCGACCACCAACAACCCTGTCGCAACGGCCGAGAAGATCGCCACGATGGACCACATGCTCGACGGGCGTTTCGGCGTCGGCCTCGTGCGCGGCTACCAGGCCCGTTGGGTCGAGAACTACAAAGTGAAGCAGGAACTGAACGCGGTCGGCCCGTGGAACAAGGGCAGCCCGGCTGACGATCTCAACCGCGAGTACTTCAGCGAATTCGTCGACATCGTCGTCACGGCCCTCAAGAACGAGACTTTTTCCTACGAGGGCGAGTTCTGGCAGTTCCCGCCCGCCGGTTTCGTCAACCCGCACGAGCACCCGGTTTATTCGAATTTTGGGCAGGGCGTCGACCAGGCCATGAAGGTCGATCAGATCGGTATCGCCCCCCGTCCCCTGCAAGCCGAGATCCCACTCTACGGCGGCTTTTCGGCAAGCCTCACGACGGCCAAGTTCTGGGCCAAGTACAAGGGCCGGCCCATCGTCTTGGCCGGCGATGCCGATTTCCTCGAACTCCTGTGGCGCGAGTGGCGTGACGTCGCCGATCAACACGGCCATTCCGTGGCACCCGGCCAGGAAGCGGCCTGGGGCGGGATCATGATTTGTGCCGAGACCGACGCAAAAGCGCAGAAGCTTTTTGAGGATATGAACTGGTTCTGGAAAACCTGGGCGACGCCGTTCGGTCAGGGTATGCCGGAGCTACTCGTCGGTAGTCCCGACACGATCAAACGCGAAATCGACCGGATCGGCAGCGCCGTGCCGATCGATGAAGTTTTCCTGCTGATCCCGCAGGGCCTGCACACCCCGCGCCAACTCGAAGATTCGCTCGGGCTCTTCGCCGAGAAGGTCATGCCGCATTTCGCGTGACCGCCGTCGTCAGGTCGTCACGCCAGCGAGCGCATCCTCGATGAACTCCATGCGGTCTTTTCCCCAGTACATCTCGTCGCCAACGATGAAGGTGGGCGCGCCGAAGACGCCGAGCTCGAGGCCTTCCTGAGTGGAAGCTCGTTCACGGTGGGCCACGTCGTCCGAGCGCAGCGCAGCCCGGAACGCATCGCCGTCGAGACCGATATCGACGGCCGCGGCGACGATCCCGTCCTCCGTCGCGATCGACGCGTCGTTCTGTTCCCAGTAGCGGCTGAAAACCGCGTCGAGATACGCCTCTTCGGCACCCAGATCGCGCGCAACGAACGCGCCACGGTGGGCAAATCCCGTTTTGATCGGAAACGTCGAAGGCATCTGGAACTTAAGCTGATAGCGTTTGGCCCAGCGGCGCAGGTCAATCCCGCGATTAGCGAGCTTTGCGGCCGGTTCTTCCTGAAGCACGTAGTTGTGATGGCGGAAGACGTAGCCGAGGTTAAACGGGCGGTAGTCGAGGATCGCGTCGTGGCGCGCAACGATCGGGCGGATGAGGTGCAGCGCGAAGTAGGTGTTGGTGCTTCCGGCATCCCAGTAGAACGCGACCGTTTTCGGCTCCAACACTGATCAATCCTCCCTTCGATCGCTAACTGAAGAGCGCTTCATACGTATCGCGCAGCTCCTTCTTCTGCACTTTACCCATGGCGTTGCGCGGCAGCGCTTCGACGGAAATCACGCGTTTGGGTTGCTTGTATCGAGCGAGATGATCCTTGAGGTAGGCATCGACCGCCGCTTGTTCGATCGGCTCGCCGTTCGGCACGACGACGGCCACGACCGCTTCCCCGAAGTCGCTGTGCGGAACACCGATCACGGCAGATTCGACGACACCCGGCATTTCGTCGATCAGACGCTCGACCTCCTTCGGGTAGACGTTGAAGCCGCCCGAAATCACGAGGTCCTTCTCGCGACCAACGATGGAGAAACGCCCTTCGTCATCGACCACACCGAGGTCACCGGTTTTGAACCAACCATCGGCCCGGAACTCCTCAGCGGTCTTTTCCGGCATGCGCCAGTACCCCGTAAAGACGTTCGGCCCGCGCACCTCGATACCGCCGACTTCGTTGGCCGCGAGCACGTTACCCTCGTCGTCCGTGATCCGCCCCTCGACGCCGGGCAGTGCAAAGCCGACCGTACCGGCGACCCGGTCGCCGTCGAGCGGATTGGACGTATTCATCAACGTCTCGCTCATGCCGTAGCGCTCGAGGATCTTCATGCCGGTGCGTTCTTCGAAGGCTTCGAACGTCTGCTCCGTCAGCGGTGCCGAGCCCGAGATGAAAAGCCGCATGGAAGAGCAGGCATCCCGCGTGAACCGATCGTCGGCCACCAGGCGTGAATAGAAGGTCGGCACGCCCATCAGCACCGTGCTTTTCGGCAAAGCAGCCAGCAAGTCGTCAATGTCGAAGCGCGGTTGGAAGATCAACGACGTGCCTGTCAGGAAGACGCAGTGAAGCGCAACAAAAAGCCCGTGCACGTGGAAGATCGGCAGCGCATGCAGGAGGACGTCGTCCTGCTGCCATCCCCAGTAGTCGACGAGCGTCTCCGCGTTGCTCGTGAGATTCCCGTGGGTGAGCTGCGCCCCTTTCGACCGCCCGGTGGTACCGGACGTATAGAGAATCGCCGCGAGATCATCGGCGCTTCGCTCTACAGTCGTGGTCACGGGGCTTGCCGCCGCGGCGGCGTCCGCCATCGTTCCTTTACCGTCGCCATCAAGGGAGAACGACGTCACGTCGTCGCGAAGGTTTTCCCCGACGAACACCGTTGGTTCGGTGTCGCCGACGAAGTAGTCGACTTCCTGCGTGGTATAGCCGGGGTTAACCGGAACGTAGACGGCACCGGTCTTTAAACAGCCGAGGTAGAGCGCGACGTTTGCGACCGATTTCTCGACCTGAACGACGACCCGGTCACCAGGGGAAACGCCCGCCTCAGCCAGCGCCGCGGCGTAACGACCGACCTCGGTGCCGAGGTCTCCATACGTCCACGTTCGCTCGTCGGTAATGATGACGTCCTGATCGGCTCGGGCGGCGAAGACGGTTTCAAAACGAGCGATGAGGTTCATGGCGGTCTAACATCCGGAAGTCGCCACGATACTAACCGCTAGCGGCGGCCGATGGCTGCAGCGAGGCCGCCGATTCGCACGCGCGCACAGTCCGCGCCGACGCCGTAGAATCCCGCCATGCCGAAACTGATTGCCATCGTCGAAGACGATCCCGACCAACGCGCAAACTACTCGGATGCGATCGTCCAGAAGGGCTACGAGGTCGCGGTCTATTCAAGCCGCGCGGAAGCCCTCGACGGATTCGACGAGCGGATGCCAGACCTCGCCATTCTCGACATCATCCTTGGTGACGAGGTCGATGCGGGGTTCCAGCTCTGCCGCGAACTCCTGGCGCGCAACCCGACCCTGCCAGTAATCTTCCTGACGGAGCGGATCAACGAGATCGACAAGATTTCGGGGCTCCGCCTCGGCGCGTGGGACTACCTGCCGAAGCCGATCACGCTCGACTATCTCGCCGAGCGGATCTCATCGCTGTTGCGGATCAACGAAGTGCGCGCCAATCCAGCCGACGAGGCAAAGTCGACGGCCAAGATCGTCGGCGACCTGAGCCTCGACCAGGACGCGTTGCTCATCTCCTGGCGCGGTGAGCGCATCGATCTCTCCGGTACCGAATTCAGGATGCTCGCCAAACTCGTCCGTGTGCCCGGACACGCGGTCAGCTACGAGACGTTGATGGCAGCGACCATGCAGTCGCTCGTCACGAACAACACCATCAACACCCACATGCGCAACATCCGCAAGAAGTTCGAAAAGATCGACCCGGATTTCGCCTGCATCAAGAGTGAGTACGGCTTCGGCTACCGCTGGAACACCCCGTGAACGTTCGCTCCAGCATTCGTGGGCCGCGGCTGGGCACCAAGATCGCCCTGCTCGGCACCGCGTTGCTGGTCATCCCCTGGCTCTCCTACCTCCTGTTGCAGGAGATGGAGCAACTGCTGGTGCGTATGCAGTCGCACCAGCAACAGCTGATGGCCGAGAGCATCGCCACCTCATTTCACGGTCGGGGCGAGCTGTTTTCGGATTTACCCGTCAACCCGGAGGAGTACGAATTCCTTTACGCCGAGCCGATCGCGGCGACGGTTCGTCTCGATGGCCGCCTGAGCGACTGGGGTGATGGATCGGTCAGGCCACCACTCAGGTTCGGCGAAGGCGACGATAGCGCGTTCGCGCTGAGTCTCGGGCAGCGCGGCGGCTTCCTCTACGCCTACCTCGCGATCGTCGACGATCGCCACGTCTATCGCGATCCCGAGTTCCTGCGACTGTCGAACGCCGACCACCTGCGCGTGAACTACTGGCGCTCCGACGGCAGTCAGGCGCGAATCGCCGTGACCGCGTCGAGCCCCGGTTTCATGACGGCCTACGAGATGGCCGACGACTGGCAGACGGCCCGAACGGGCGCGCCTTTCAACGAGCTGCGCGCATACCTGCGCGAGACGGATGGCGGCATGGCAATCGAGTTCCGCCTGCCCCTCGACGAACTCGAGTCGCGGCGTTTCGGTATCTCGTTCGTCGACGTCGACGACGACCAGGTGCGCAACATCGAGACGGTCGTCCACGCGCTGCCGGCGGGCGACAAAGACGCGTTCGATCTACGCGTTCTTCGCTCACCGGAGTTGCTCGACATCATCGAAGGCCTCGGCTACTCCGGTGCCCGCATCCTCGTGATCGATGCCGAACGTCGCATTCGCGCCGAGTCTGGCAGCTATCGGTCGAGCGAAACGGAACCCGCCACCGAGACGACCTGGGTCGAAGGCGCGCAAGCCGTGCTTCGCTACGTTGGCGACGGCCTGAACTCGCTGGAGCGTTGGTTCGACCACAACGTGCTCGGCAATCCCGTGCCCGTGGAAGAGACGCACGTGAACGAGGTGATCGAGCGTGCCCTCGCGGGCGAACCGGTCGCACGACGACAGTTCAACGAATCCGAAGAAGTCATCTTTGCCGGCCACCCGATCCGCGATAACGACGTCGTCATCGGCATGATCGCGGTCGAACAGAACATCGACCAGATCCTCAGGTTTCAGCGTCAGGGGGTCGACAAGGTCGTTCTCTTCTCCGTCTTGAGCCTGATCGCCGGATTCCTGGCCCTACTCGCCTTCTCCGGCCGGCTCGCCTGGCGGATTCGCCACTTGCGGCGCGACGCCAACGCCGCCATCGACCAGCATGGCCGCCTGACGAGCGACTCACTCACCCGCGATATCACCGCCGGCGACGAGATCGGCGATCTGGCGCGGAGCATCTCGGCAATGCTGACGCGTTTGCAGCAGCACAACACCTTTCTCGAAAACATGCCGCGCACGCTACGCCACGAGATCAACAACCCGCTGAATACGCTATCGACCTCGTTGCAGAACCTCGCCAATGAATCCGAGGCAGTGCGCGACAGCAAGTATCTCGAGAGCGCCAAACGGGGGCTCCTGCGGATCGGCGCGATCGTGCAGAACCTCGCCGATGCCGCAAACCTCGAAGAATCGTTGGGCGCGGAAGATCTCGAGGTGATCGATCTGAATGAGCTCATCGAGAGCTACGTGAACAACTGCAAGCTCACGCACACCGATCACGAGTTCGTCTTCCGCGGCGCCGGTAAACCAGTGCTCGCCGAGGTGGCCGACTATCGCATCGAGCAGCTACTCGACAAGATCATCGACAACGCCATCGACTTCCATCGCGCGCACAGCCCGATCAAGGTGCAGGTGGATGCATATCACGACTTCCTGCAGATCTCGATCGCGAACCGTGGCCCGACGCTCCCGCCGGACGCGGCCAACTCACTATTCGAATCGATGGTGTCGAGGCGAGGGCCCGACAACAAACTCCACTTCGGTATCGGGCTCTATGTCGTGCGCGTGATCGCCGAACACCACGGCGGGTCCGTGCGGGCAATGAACCTCGTCGACGGCTCGGGGGTCGCGTTCATGATCCGCCTGCCACTCGCCGCCGAGGCGGTGACGCCCACCGCCCCGCCACTCGTCGCTAACTCAGCGTAAACCTCGCATCGAGCGCTAGTTCGCCGTGGCACGTGACGACGCCACGATCGACGAGCAACTCCATCGACGCAAAGACGCTGCGCGCAGCGGCCGGATACAAATGTTTACCGACGTCCTTGTACATGCTCGGCACCATGTCGGTGATCCGCTCGAAGCCGCTTTTCAACGCATCAATGATCTGCTGTTCACGTTCCTGGCGATGCGCGATGAACGCCCGCACATGCGCTTTCGGATCGGTGATCGCCGGACCGTGGGTCGGCCAGTAAACCTCGTCGTCCCGCTCGAGTAACAGTTCGAGGCTGCCCATGTACTTCTTCATGTCGCCGTCCGGCGGCGAGATGATGCTTGTCGACCAACCCATCACGTGATCGCCTGTGAAAAGCGGACCGTCATCGAGAAGCTTGAAACAGATGTGATTCGATGTGTGGCCCGGCGTGTAGACGCATTCCACACGAAAACTTTCCCCTTCGATGACGTCGCCATGGCCGACGACCACGTCGGGCGTGAAGTCCATATCGCCACCCTCTTCGACCTGAACACCTTCGGCGATCTTGCCTGCACCGTGGGGCCCGTAGCCGTAGGTCTTGGCATCACAATGCTCGAGCAACAGTTTTGTACCCGGCGAATGGTCCATGTGGGTGTGCGTGATCAGGATGTGCGTGATCGTTTCGCCGGCAGTCGCGTCGACGATCGCCTGGATGTGATCCGCGTCCACGGGGCCCGGGTCGATGACCGCGACGTCGCCCTTGCCGAGGATATAGGTACCTGTACCGATGAAGGTAAACGCGCTCGGGTTCTTGCAAATGACCCGTCGAACGTTCGGTGCGACCTCGTCACAGCGCGCGTATTCGTAGTCCAGTTCGCGTTTGAACGGAATCGTGACTGCCATCGTCTTTCCTCACACCAAAGGGCTTTTTTGATCCGAGGCGCGATCTTTATGAATCCCCGCGGAATTGCAACCGATTCTTGAGCCTCGACGCGCCATCAAACACGCTCAGCTGCCCTCGCGACCGGTCTCCTCGACCCATTGCTCGCGGCGTTCCTGCCAGGCGTCGACATCGGGCGTGATGGCCAGGGCCAGGTCGAGGTACTGGCGCGCGAGTTCCATGAGACCGGCCTGGTAGGCCTCCTCGGCCACACCCGCGAGCCGCGCCGCACTCGAATTCAGGAGGTCCTGCGCCGTCTCGTTGCCAGGGTCGATTCGCAGGATCTCGCGCAATTGCGTGACGGCGTTGTCGCTCACCGGCTCGGTGAGAAAACCCGCCTTGATCAAGGCTTGTGAACTCGCGAGAAGCTCATCGATCCGCGCGGCGCGTGTCCGCTCGGCGGTCAGACGATCGCGCATGTCGATGACCGTCGTCGCGTCGAACCCCACGGCGGCGGCGCGTTCGATCAGCGCACCGGCTCGCGCAAACCGACGTTGATCGAGATCAGCGGCCAGTTGGCCGAGTACCTGCGCGTTCAGTTCCGCCAGGCCCTGCGCTGCGAGCGAGTTGTCCGGATCGGTCGCGAGCACGCGCTGATACATCTCCGCCGCATTGTCTTCCGGCGGATCGATCAGCCGGCCGTCGGCGCGCAGCGTCTGCGCCGAACTCAACATCGACTCGATCTCAGCCTGCAGGCTCGCCGCATCGTTGATCGTCGCACGCACCGATTCGAGGGTTGGATGCTCCGGGTTCGCGTTGACGGCGAGCGTGAGGCTATCGATGGCGTCATCCACCCGCCGTTCGCGCGCCGCCGTCGTCGCGCGGTCGGAAAAGAACGCGGCCAGATCGTCGAGTCCTTGCCGGGCCGATTCATTACCCGGGCTCAGGCGAAGCACTTCCTGATAGCTCGGGATCGCCATTGCGGCCGAACGGGGATCTTCGCCGCCGCCGCGCGCCAGCAGACTGTCGGTATCGGTCAGCAGGCGCTGAACGATGCTCATCTCCGTCAACCGGCGCGCCAATTCGTCGAGTTCGGGATCTTGCGGGAAAAGATCGATCAACTGCGCGAGGCGCGTGTCGGCGAACGACAGATCGTTCGTCTCGATCGCCGAGCGCACGTCGTTCTTCCAACGTCTCTGTGTCGCACCGATCGCATCCAATGCTTCGGCCTGATCCGCATCGATCTCGAGCACCCGCCGATAGGCCGAGACGACCGCTGCGAGACTCTGGTTGGGATCCGCGCGCAAAGCTTCCGCTTCCTGCCAGGCGGCAACGAGCAAGGGGTCGTCGCGCAGTCCCGTAGCGGTGAGCGCCTGGTCGACGAACGCCGGACGGGTGAAGAGCCCGACGATGAGAAGCGCAGCCGCCGCGATGCCGCCATAAACCAAACGTCGGTCGCGTGTGCTTCCACCCGGATCACCTCGGCTCGCGACCGAGACTTCAATCGGTGCCGAGACCACGAGAATCTCGTCCGTCGCGATGGTGTCTGTTCGTAGAACGACGTTCGGCAACGTGCCGTCCAATTCGACACGCGAGAGCGCGTCGATCGTCTGCTCGGCACCGAATCGATCCTCGGGACGCTTCGCAAGCAAGCCGTTGAGAACATCCTGGAACGCGCTGACCGACGGCGGAAGCTGCGGAATCGCTGCCTGCAGGTGCAATGACGCGATTCGGGCCGGCGTCTCGGCGTCGAACGGCACCCGGCCCGTCAACATGCGGAAGAGCACGATGCCGAGACTGTAGAAATCGCTCGAACCCGTGAGTTCGCCACCGAGCAACTGTTCCGGACTCATGTAGGTCGGGGTTCCATGAACCGTGTCCGTCGCCTTGGCACCACTGATGCCGAAATCGGCGAGCACGGCACCGCCCTGAAGACGAAAGAGGATATTCGTCGGCTTGATGTCCTGGTGGATGATGCCGTGAGCATGCGCATGCTCCAGCGCAAGAACGACATCTCGGGTCACGCGCGTCACATCGCGTAACCGCAATCCCTGGGCCAACCGGCTGGCGAGATCACCGCCCGCGAAGTACTCCATCGCAAGGTAACGAACGGTATCGAACGATCCGTGATCGATGAGTTTGACGATGTTGTGGTGATCGAGCCGCGCGAGCGCGTCGACTTCGCCCTGAAATGAGTCGCGATCGTCGCCGCCCGTGCGAGTAAACACCTTCAGCGCCACCCGACGCTGGCTCGCATCGGCGGTCGCAAGATAGACCCGAGACGACGCATCGCCGATACGGCGCAGCATCGTGTAGCCCGGTATGTCGAGTCCTATGGCGATGGCGACAGCATCCTGATGTCACCCTCGACGTACTGGCCGAGAATCGCCCGCGCGTTCTCGATGAGCGCGTGGCCGTCGAGGCGCACCGCAAACCCACGGCCATGCGCCAGCCCGTTCACGCAGTCGGTGCCGTCGAACATCCAGGCCGCTTCGTCGATCGTGAACTTACAGGCGTCGACAGCGGTAATCGGTCGGCGCCAGATCCGTTCACCGTTACGCCAACGGCCGATCTCGGGCGGTTTGTCACGACTCTCGACCACGACATAGCCGTGATACTGATCGCGCACGAACTCGCCGCGATATTTCTCGCCATCGAGCCAGAGCACCTCACCGAGCCCATGACGGCGGTCGTTCGCGAACTCACCACGATAACGATTGCCGCTCGCGAGCTGCAGTTCGCCGAAACCGTGCCTCGATCCGGTGCGGAAACCACCCTCGTAGGATTCGCCCGTCGGATCCGTGTAGGCACCGAGGCCGTGCGGTTGTCCGCGCTGGAACGCCCCCGTGTAGACCCGACCACTCTCGATCCACGTAAAGCGACCCTCACCGTGCGGTTCGCCCGTCACAAAATCGCCTTTGTATACGTCGCCGTTTTTGTAGCGAATCTCACCGGCGCCCGTCATGACGCCGTTGCGGAACTCACCCGAATACTCGTCGCCGTCGAAGCGGAAGACGCCTTGGCCGTGCCGTTCGTCGTTGACGAAATCGCCTTCGTAAACCCGTCCATCGACGAATGTGTACTTGCCTTTGCCGTGCATCTTGTCGTTCAAAAACGAGCCTTCGTAATGTGCGCCCGTCGCCCAGGTGTAGCGCCCTTCGCCGTGGCGGAGGCCGTCGACCATCACGCCTTCGAATACATCGCCATTGGCGAGTTCGTAGAGCGTCGACTCCGCGGGACGAACAGCCGCGCTCAGTAGTACGACGAGCAAGACCGCCGCCCGACGCTGCCAAATCACGGCGGCGGGTCGCATTTGCACCCGTCGCCGGCACGAGCGAAGCTTCCTTAGATCAACTCCTCGAGATGTGTTCAGGATGAACATCAAACCTTTTTCCTCGACGTTGGGCGCAAACGTTACCGATCTTTCGCTCGCATCCCTAGATGATGCCGCGTTCGCCGAAATCGAGGCGGCGTGGCACGAATACGCGGTTTTGGTTTTTCCTGCTCAACATCTGACCGACGAAGAACATATTGCGTTCACCCGCTGCTTCGGGCGCCTCGAAAAGGGATTGAGGCGCACCTCCCAGGCGAAACTCGGACGACTGTCGAACGTATCGAACGACGGTGCGGTGGTCGATGGAGATCACATTCAGGCACGTTTCCAGCGCGGCAATATGCAATGGCATTCGGATAGCTCCTATAAAAGAGTGGGCGCCAAAGCGTCGATTCTGGCCGCCCACGTCGTGCCCGCCGAAGGCGGAGAGACCGAGTGGGCCGATATGCGCGGCGCCTATGAGGTTCTCGATCGCGAAACGCGCGAATACCTGGAGGGGAAAATCGCCGTTCACTCGTATCGGTTCAGCCACTCGTGGCACGGCGGCCTCGAGATCTTGAGCGCGGCAGAGCTCGACGAACTCCCGCCCGTCGAGCATCCGATCGTCCGCACCCATCCGGCCACGGGCCGAAAGAACCTCTTCGTCGGCCGCCACGCGAGCCACATCGTTGGCGAGGACGTCGAGACTTCCCGGCAGTTGCTACGCGATCTCACCGAGAACGGCGCGCAATCGCCGCGCACGCTCAAACACGCCTGGCGACCCGGCGATATCGTGATTTGGGACAACCGTTGCGTGCTGCATCGTGGTCATCCGTGGCCCGCCCATCAGGCGCGGGTGATGGCACGGTCGACCGTGGCGGGAGAGGCAGCCGACAACGAATGGGCGATGTCAGCCTAACGGCCTTCGAACCTCGGCTGCTCCTTGGCGACGAATGCGGCCGAGGCGTGTTTGTGATCCTCCGTGTCGAACGTTCGCGTCATATGCTGGGCTTCTAGGTCGAGCACATCGCCGAGTGATCCCCGTTCGGCCGCGTTGAGGTTCTTCTTCATATAGCCGAGCGCGATCGTCGGCGCGTCGGCGAGTTTCCGGGCGTACTGGCGTGACTGCTCGGCAAACACGTCGTCGTCGAAAACCTGATTGACGAGCCCCATCCCGAGCGCATCGTCGGCCGACACACGATCGGCGGTGAAGTAGAGCTCGCGCGCTTTCGCCGCGCCCACCAGGTGGGGTAGGAAATACGAGCCGCCGTAGTCGCCGGAGAGTCCGATCTTCGCGAATGCGGTAGTGAGAAACGCAGACCGCGCGGCGATACGGATATCGCATGCGAGCGCGAAGGAAAGCCCGCCCCCGGCCGCCGGCCCGGGAATCACGGCTAGCGTCGGTTTGGGCATTTCGTGCAGCCATTCCATCAGTACGGTCGACTGGCGCAAACCCTGCACGCGCGTCTCGAACGCCGGCCGTTCGCGACGCTCACCGGTCGAACCGGCCGAAGCCGCGAAACCTTTGACATCACCGCCGGCGCAGAAAGCGTCACCGGCACCGGTGAGCACGACGACGCGCACTTTCGGATCCTGGCCGAGCCTTGGGACCGCCTCCGTCAACGCCGTCATCATCGGCCCCGAGAGCGCGTTGCGCGCCTCCGGGCGGTTCATGGTGAGCGTGGCGACACCGCTTTCGAAGGTTTCGAAGGTTTCGAAGGTTTCGATCAGATGATCCGACATGGCGTTTCCTTAAGGGAACCGAGCTTGAAATTCTGGGGGTTTGTCATGATGACGGAGTATGCTCGCCGGCATGAGTACGCTTGCAGATTTTCGCGCAGAAACGCGCGATTGGCTCGAAGAGAACTGTCCCGAGGAAGTACGCCGACCGGGTTTTGTCCCCTGGGGCAGCCGACAGATCGAACTCGACGAACCGACCCGTTTCTGGCTCGATCGAATGGCCGATCGCGGTTGGACGGTGCCGACCTGGCCACGGGAATACGGCGGCGCCGAGATCACACGCGACGAGTACGCCGTACTGATCGATGAACTGAAACGCATCAACGCGCGCCCGCCACTCACCGGCCGGGGCGTCAACTACATCGGTCCGACCTTGCTCGAGTACGGCAGCGACGAGCAAAAAGCCCGCTGGTTACCGGGTATCTCGCGTGGCGACGGCGGTTGGGCCATGGGCTATTCGGAACCCGGTGCGGGATCGGATCTCGCGAGCCTGTCGTTGCGCGCCGTGAAGGACGGCGACAACTACCTTCTGAACGGCCGCAAGATCTGGACGTCGGATGCGATGGAAGCGGACTACATCTTCGTGCTCGCGCGCACGTCGCCTGACAAGCCCAAGCACGAAGGTATCTCCCTGATCCTCGTCGACATGTCGCAACCCGGCGTCACGGTGCGGCCGATCCGCCTGATCTCCGGCGCCTCGCCCTTCAACGAAACCCTCTTCGAGGACGCCGTCGCACCGGTCGACGACGTCGTCGGCGGCGTCGATCACGGCTGGACGGTAGGCAAGCGACTACTCCAGTTCGAGCGGTCCACTCACGCCGGAATCAACACATCGGGCTCTCAGGGGGGGGGCAGCGAAGACGCCCGGATGCCGGAGAAACTCAGCGCCTACGTCGACGCCGATTCGCGGGGTCGAATCCTCGACCATGGCCTGCGCGATCGCCTGATCCGCTTCGAACAAGCCGGCCACGCTCAACGACTGACGCAGCAGCGCGTGATCGAGGAAACACAAGCCCGCGCCCCGGGATTTGCCTCGTCCGCGGTCAAGCTTTCCGGTGCGCTCCACCACCAGGACGGACACGAACTGCTGCTCGAAGCCATGGGGACGCAGGGCGTCGGGTGGGAAGGTGAGACGTTCGAGTCGCGCGAAATCAACACAACCCGCGAGTGGCTACGTCAGAAAGCGCTCACGATTGCCGGCGGCACCAAGGAGGTGCAGCTCAACATCATCGCAAAGCGCGTGTTGGGGCTGCCGGACTAGGCGCGCCCCCGACAAAAGAGAAACGCGTCGGCTCAGGCTGGGATTTCGACCGTCGCCGTGCCGAAGACACGCGTCTCGTCGGCGTCGTTCTTGATCGTGAGATCGAGGTGCACGAGGCCTTCGTCTTCTTCGATATCCGTCACGACCGCCGAGAGCACGGCATTGTGATCGGCCAGCACCGGCGCTCGGAAAACCGTGTCGATCTGTCGGATCGTCGACGTCGGCGCCCACCGATGAATCAACGTCGTCAGGAAGCCCATGCCCATGATCCCGGGTACAAGCGCGCCCGGGAGTCCCTGCGCGCGGGCTTTCTCGTGATCCTCGAATCGACCACCGCCGGCATAACCCACGGCGGTCGCGAACTCACGGACGTTATCGAGATCCGTACCGGGGGTGAACGTCGGTAACTCTTCACCGAACTCGACATCAGCAAGCGTTTGCACGGTCATTGCGGCATCTCCCGGATCACCTGGCGAGAATCCGCGGTCGCCAGCAAAGTCCCTTCGTCATCGAAGAGTTCCATCCGCGAGACGAGAAAGACCATCCGGCCTGATCGTCCCGCTTTGTCGTAGATCTCGTGGAGGTGCGTGCGACCCGTCAAGGGGGTGCCGGGTCGGACGGGACCGAACACCTGAACCGCCTTGCCGCCATCCATCGAGATCCCGCCGAATGATGGAAAATCAATCGGCAGTCGCCGCCCCGATGCCAGGCTCGCGAGCACGGCGGGCGGTGCCTGAAAGTCCGGATGATCGGGATCCGTGTATTCCGGCCGCGTTTCACCCGTGTGCTTTGCGACGCTAAGAACCTGATCCGCCTCGATGTTGAATCCCTTGCGGTCAAATTCCAGATTCAGGAACTTTTCCTTCAGCTCCTCAATGTCGACCATACTTGCCTCCTTCAAATCGCGGCGCAGTGTAACCGACCGCTCGGCAAGGAAAGGACATCGACCCATGACCGATTATCAGACCGTCGTCGACCACCTCTCGACCGGCAACTGGGAAGCCGCCCACGAGATCGTGCAAAGCGACGAATCCGCACTCGCGGCCTGGGCGCACGGCATCGTGCATCTGATCGAAGGCGATAGGAAAAACGCCGGATACTGGTACCGGCGAGCGGACCGCGAACTAGCCTCCGATGTCTCTATCGACAACGAAATCGAGAAACTTCGAACCGAGACTAGGTGTTCCTGAGGCTGCAATAGCTCTGTCGCCAACCCCGGCGTAATATTTTCGCTCCTCCTGCTGCGTTACCCCACTCGACACGTGAACGAGCAACCCAACCCAAGCGAAAGGAAAGGCATGGACCGAGAAGCGCTTCGCATGTACCTCTCGATGGCAAAATTCGTAATGAGCGCCATTACGGTACTCGTCGTGACGTTTTTGGTCGTCGATGGCCTCGAAGAGCGTGAGTTCGCGCGCGAAGACCAACGCCAGCTGACGCGTTTTCGCAATGAGGCAATCCACGAACGGGTGGAGGTTCGGCGTCGGTTGGCCGAGTTCTTTTCCAGAGCCACCGTGCGTGAAGACTCGCGCGAGCGCTGGCAGGACTACCTGACCCTTTTGGAGCAGAAACAGATTCGCCACGCGGGCGAGTTACGGCTCGTGGCAGAACTAAAAGCCGATCTCGACCGGTTGATCGTATCAGGAGCCGGAGAGCGAGAGGTCCACGAGAAGCGCACGAGACTCGCCAACGCGGAAGATACGGCCAAACGGCTCGAAGTCGAACTCAGCAGCATCACCTTGAGTCGCCCGGACGTCATCCTCGCCCAGTGACGGCCGCCCGTCGGCGACCGCAACCTTTCAATCTTCTTCTCTTCCGTCGACGAACGGCACGAACGTGATGTCGTCGATGACGACATCGACCGCTGACACCGCGCCGCGATGCCGCCATAGATTCATC
This sequence comes from uncultured Pseudomonadales bacterium, assembly GCA_951813295.1. Classification (GTDB taxonomy): domain Bacteria; phylum Pseudomonadota; class Gammaproteobacteria; order Pseudomonadales; family Azotimanducaceae; genus VXYL01. The sequence goes on along the minus strand of CATOTI010000003.1, from coordinate 147,974 downwards.
CGAAAGCGCGCATTCCCCGGACCGGGCACGAAACGCACTACCCGGCCCGTGAACTCCCCGCTCCTGAAGCGCACCTCCCCAGGGCGCCAGTCGATGATATGTGTGAGGAACGTACCGGACTGCTCAAAACGTCCACGCAATCGTCCGATATCGCCAGCGGGCGAAAGGAAATGCGAAACGAACTGCGCATTGGGGGCGTCAGATTCGCTCCATCGTGAGAGCTCGATGTCGAACTCGCGGTTCGCGACGGCCGGTTCCTCGATGTACGTGAAGAGCCCGAGGACCACATTCGCTGGTAGATCTTGCGGATCCGTCACGACGACCACCTCGTAAGCGCCGAACCCTAAGGATGTCGTCGAGACGATCTCGGCCGCGTGGATGACCTCTTCGCCGGTCGGCAAGACACGGCGCTCGAGTGCGAGATGAAGGCGACCGCGACCATCGATCCAGACGTTGTCCTTGGAGAAGTGATTGCAGCCCGGATTCATGGGCCCGCCACGACCATCCTTGCGGTGCCAGAAGAGCGGCGTGGCGCGATCATCATTGATCGAGCCGAAGACGATCGGCTCGGGATCGTCCTCCCAGTGGGCGAGTTCACAGGCGCGCGGAGGCGGAGCCTCGCTCGCGACCATTGCTACACGCACCTCGCGTACCGCCGTGTAAATCCCGGCGACAGTGAACGTGACCACCGTCAGGACGACCGTGATCAACCAATGTCTATGCGGGAACTTCACGCGCTAATCCCTCGCCGCCGAGCGACCTCGCCGCTCAAGCGTGCAATTTGACTGCAAGATCACGTCGATCAGGTTTCTTCGGTTGCCCATGCACCCATTGCTACCTAATGTGCGCGCGGCCGCGCAAGCCGTCCCGCGCGACCAAGACAAAAAACAACGCCTGCGCGAGTACGTTCGCGATCCAAGGAGTGTGGGAAACAAATGGACCAACAGCTAGAAAGAGCCCGATTCGGCGAAACCATTCTCAGTGTCGAGGGTGAACGCTTTCTCGTCGTACGGACCTGGAATGGCGAGTCCGTTCGCGCGATCGCTACCGACTCGCGTGAGCGTTGGTGCCTGCGCTACTCCGACGCTGGCGGCGTGGTTCGCTCGACTTACGCCGAAATCGACGAAGCAGCGTAACGCTCCGTCGACGGGATCAATCGATCCCGTCCACACGAACGTTCAGAGCTCCATGGATGCGCCTTGCGCAATCACCTGGGGCTCGTCACGCCACGCTTCCGAAACGTCGACGTAAACCTCGATGGTGTTGCCATCAGGATCGTCGAAATAGAGCGATTTTGTGACTTCGTGGTCGACCGCGCTGGTCTTGATCCCGGCGCCCTCGAGCTTGCCGCGCGCGTCACGAAGCTCATCGAGGTTTTCACCGATCTTGAAGGCGACATGGGCAAGCCCCGTGCTGTGCGACGCCGGATGCTCCGCCTCGTCACCGAGCGCCATGATGGCAAAATCGTGATGGTCGCCCAGCGAAAAAAAGGTCATGTGCCTCTCGTCGTAACGCGCAACGATAGGCAGCCCCAACACGCCGTTGTAAAAGGCTTCCGACTTCGCCTGGTCACTCACCTTGAGCACCACGTGGCCTAGCGATTTGATCTGCATGTCATCTCTCCTCGTTTCAAACCGAGTTTACGCCGGATCGAGCGGATATCCGTCAGCATCCAGCCGCACGATCGGATAGCCGAGTTTGGTCAGATCCTCGCCTACCCGGTTGGCGTCACCCACGACGAGAATCACCACACGGTCCATGTCGACCGCGGCGCGTAACACGTCGTTCAGCTCCTCCGCCTCGACGCTTTCGAGGATTGCTTTCTGTTCCTCGACGAAACTGGTGTCGAGGTCGTACGTCAGGATGTTGGCGAGAAAACCAAGCTTCTGACCCGGCGTCTCATAGGCACGCGCGTCGCGCTGACCGATCGCGCTTCGAGTGAACGCGAGTTCCTCCGGCGTGATACCGCCCTCGAGGAATCCACGAATCTCGTTCTCGAACTCGGCGACCGCGGCGGCGGTCACATCACGACGTACGCTCGACGACGCCGTGAACCAACCAAACTCCTCCTGGCCGGAGAACGATGCACTCGCGCCGTACGTGTAGCCCTTGTCCTCTCGCAGGTTCATGTTGATCCGACTATTGAACGCACCGCCCAGCGTGAAAGCGGCCAATCGCGCGAGAAAGTACTGACCCGTCGCATCGTACGGATAAGCAAGCGTGCCGATCCTGATCTCCGACTGGAAAGCGTTCGGCTGATCGATCAGATAGATCGTCGTCTCCTGGGCGGCCGGAAACGCTTCGAGCGGCGCGGTCGAAACTTCCGGTCCCTGCCACTCACCCAGCGCGCTGAGCTTGTCCATGAGGACCGATTGATCGAGATCGCTGACCGCGATGATGTCCGCTGCCTGCGGCGAGAACCGTTCGGCGTAGAGCGCCTTGACGTCATCAATGGACAACCGGCCGATTGTTTCTTCGCTGCCGAGATTCGGATGCGAAATCGAGTTGTTCCTGCCGAGCAGGAGGAACTGATACACCACCTGCGCCACCGACGAAGGCTGCTTCTTACTCTGGGCGACGGCTTGCACCGCTTGCGCGCGAAGCCGTTCGAAATCCGCCGGATCGAAGCGCGGCTGGAACAAACGCTCGGTCAGTATCTCGAGCGTCGGCTCGAGATTCCTCGTCAACGCCCGGACAGTCGCCGTCGTGTAGTTGTTACCAGAGGAAAATCTGACCGATGAGCCGAGCTTCTGCAGTCGGTCGGAAAGCTCTTCCTGCGTCGATCGCAGCGTCGACTCGTTGAGCATCGATGACGTCAGCGAAGCGAGGCCCAACTGCTCGAGCGATTCATCGCGCTGCCCCGAGCGAATACGCAGAGAAATCGACGTGGTCGGCGTTTCGTCGTTACGCGCGCCCAACACCGCCACGCCATTGGCGAGTTCGTCGCGCCAGATCACCGGGAGCGTGATGGCGGGATTCGGGCCCGCACTCGGTTGGACGCTACGGTCGAACGAATCGACCCCGCGACGTACGGCGAGGTCGCTCGCGGGCTTCCGCCGCGGGATCTTTCGCGCAGGCATTTTCCAGTTGTCCGATTTGGCGGGAAGCACCTGGCGACCTTGCGGGATGACGCTCAGAACGACGGCGGGCCGGTCGTGGATGTACTTCCGGTAGACCCGCATCACGTCGTCGGTGGTGACGCTTTCGTAACGCTCGATATCCAGCGGCGTGAAGTTCGGGTTGCCGTGGATGTACTCGTAGTGGGCGAGCTGACCAACCTTCCCGGCCACGCTCTCGAGGCCGTAGATCTTGCCGGAGACGATCGTCATCTTGACTCGTTCCACGTCGTCCTCGGTCGCCCCACGCGCTTCGAACTCCTTCAACGAATCCCGTGCAATGCGTTCGAGGTCTGCAAGCGTGCGACCGGACGCCGGATTCGGTAAGGCGGTGATGGCAAAGGTGCACGCGAGCTCCGTGCAACCGTGGCTTGCATTGGCCTGCACCGCGATCTGTTCCTTAACCATGTTCTTGTAGAGCAACGACGTTTCACCGACGCCCAAAATGAACATCAGGACGTCGAGCGGCGCCTCGTCCTCGTGATAGCCATGCACTGTCGGGAACGCCATGTAGAGAAGTGGCAGGTTCACGTTGTCGGCGTAGCTCAGATATCGATCGTCATCGAGCGAGACCGGCGTCGGTTCGATCGGCTGGACGGCCGGACCACGAGGAATCGACCCGTAGTACTTCTCCACCCAGCTCAAGACCTGATCGCGATCGAAATCCCCACCGATGCTCAAAGTCGCGTTGTTCGGCCCATACCAGCGCAGGAAGAAGCGTTTGAGATCGTCGACGTCGACCCGGTCCAGGTCCTCAACGTAGCCGATCGGCAACCAGGAGTAAGGATGGCCGTCCGGGTAGAGCGCTTCGACCAGCTTTTCACTGACGAGTCCGTATGGTCGATTGTCGTAGTTCTGCGCGCGCTCGTTCTTGACCGTCGAACGCTGGATCTCGAACTTCTCCTGCGTCACCGCATCGAGCAGGAATCCCATGCGATCCGCCTCGAGCCATAAGAGCTTCTCGAGCTGATTGGCGGGCGCGGTGTTGAAGTAGTTCGTTCGGTCCGTGTTCGTCGTGCCATTCAACGTGCCGCCGGACTCGGAGACGATTTTGAAGTGCTCATCGTCACCGACGTTCTCCGAACCCTGGAACATCATGTGCTCGAAGAAGTGCGCAAACCCCGAGCGACCCACTTCCTCGCGCGCCGATCCGACGTGATAGGTCACGTCGACGTGCACCAACGGATCGGATCGATCCTCGTGCAGGATGACGGTGAGGCCGTTAGACAACTCGTATTTCCGATACGGGATGACGACCTCGTCTCCCGGCGGTCGCTCGACCACTTCCAGAAGCTCTATGCCCACCTCGGGTGGTGCGGGGGCGACATCGGCCACCTGACACCCGCTTAGAAACATCAACGCCAGAGTCGAACCAGCGGCTAGTAATTCACGCATCGCGAACGTCCCAAATTGCTGCGCGCGAGAATACAGGACTGGATACCGGCTGCTCGCCTGACGCAGGCCGCTGTCTGACGTCGCGAAGACCTAGGGCACGCCGCAGGAATCACCCTCGTAAAGCCCGATGTCGTCCATCCACACGTCGATGTCACGTTGAGCGAAATCGAAGGCGACGCGGCCGTGTAGATCGGTCTCCTCAATCGTGAAGGTGTGCGAAAACTGTTGCATGACGGACGTCAGCTGAACTTCGAACTGGCCACCCGACGTGTTGGACCACTCATCCATGTTCGAGTCGGTATACGCGCGAATCGGGCGCGGACTATTGGCACGGGCTTCATAACAGAGTGTGTACTCCTGCCCGCCGATCACGGCGACCGCGTGACTGATCTGTGCATGCCAGCTCGACGCCGACTCGTTGGCCAGATCGATGAGGAGTTCGCCCCCGATGTCGTCGATTCGGTTGGTGGCAATCTCGACCGCGTTCCAGTTCTCGTCCCACTGCCCCGGCGTGAAACTCCCGCCGCTCGTGATGAGATTCGCCGAACTCGGTGGAATCGGCGACTGCTCGGTAAAGAACATCATGTCGTTCGAGAAGAGCCCGCCGGCGTTCTGAATCTGCAGGAAGTGCAAACCGCCCGCCGCGGTCGCATCCGCCAGTTCGACGAGCACGATTTCGTCTTCGCAGCTCGGCAAGTCCCCGACTTCACAGCGCACGGTGCCATCGACCCGCCGTCCGTCGATGAAGATCTGAGCGTCGGGGAGGATGTGTCGACCGTTGACGCGCAGCGAGTAGGAATCGGAAAGAAAAGCGATGTCCACCGTCCGCGTTTGCGAATGAATCGGCGCGACGGGCCACAACGCGGGCGGCGGGTGGTCGTGATCGACATTCAGTCCGAGCCGCCCCGTTAACGTGACGAGCAACTCACCGCGGCTCGCGAGATCCACCAACTGGCTTTGCGTGAAGCTACGCGTGCCGCCACGTTCGACATAGCGCGAATCCTCATACTCGAGCGCAATCGCCGTGGCCGCGCCGTCAATGATCTCGACGCCCTCGCCCTGCAGGATCAGTGCACCTTCCTGCGCCTGCGCCTCCAAGGCGCCGAGAATCGTCAGGCGATTCTCACCTGTCGTCGAGCCTTCGCCGAGCGTCACCTGACGCCCCATGCCGCCAGGAAATCCCGTGCTCAGCTGCAGCACCATGTCCCAGATGTCGGACGAAGCACCCGCCAGGATCCACATGTTCCGCTCGGGGAAGTGATCCGGCATCCCCACGATGTCGAGGAGGTCCAGAATGTTGAGCCGTCCCTGCGGGAGCATCGCGAACCGGTCGTACGCCCCGCGCCACGTCGGCGCGTCCATGCCGGTCCCGGGCGTATTGGTGCTCACCAGATAGGGCATCTTGTGACACGCGCCGCAGGTCTGCGCACCGGTCGCGCGACCGGAGGCGTCATTGATGAAGCTGAACTCGAAGAATCCATCGCGAGCGCTGGCCGTCAACGTGTTGTCGAAAGCGCGCGCCTGCGCCGGCGGGTACGGTACCGAGAGCAGGAACTCGGCCATCGCGTCACGATCTAGCGCATCGAGTGCGCCCGGTTTGCCTTCGTCATTCACCGCACAATCGTCAACGTCGCACATTGTCGTGGCGAGGCCACCGTCGACCAGCACCAGCGTGCAGCTCGCGGGGTCGTCCCCGAAACAGTTCGGCTCGACCGACGAGTTGATGTTCGCCGTGTTGTTGCCGCCGTAGGGATCACCCGGTATCCCGTCCCAATGAAACGGCGCTGTGTCGCGCAAGCCACGCACGGGCATCGTCAATCGCGGCGGAATCTGCGTACAACCATCCACGTCGCAAATCGGTGTATCGAGAACCCAGACGAGCTGGTCGGTATGGCCATCGGGATGGCAGCTTTCGCACGAAAAAGTGCCCGTGGTCGATGCATCCGCGTCGTTGAAGGCGATTCGCCCGGCCTTGATGGTCGGATGCGTGGGATCGTCGAGCGCAATCGTGGCCGAGAGGGTCGGCGCGGCGACATCGGCGACGTCGACAATCGAGACCGTGTTGTCGACCGCATTCAAGACCCAAGCTTCACTCGGCGCACCGGCTTCGGTCGCGAAGAGGGCGATGCCACGCGGCACGGCGCCGACATCGACCCGCCCAAGTACGTCCCCGGAGTTCGGATCGAGCGTGAACAGCTTGTCGGACCCGGCCGCGGTCGCGACCAACGTCGAATCGTCCGGACTGATCTGAATCCCGAATGGGGTCGCGAGCGCCATGCCCGGGTTTGGCTGCGACGGCGGCAGCGGCTCGAGCTCAAAGAACTCAGGCGCACCACAACCCGACGCACAATCGATCCGGGTCACCTGATTCAGGAACGCCCGATTCTCGAGCTCGCCCAGGCCATGCTTCTCGGTTCCGGCACGACCGTTGGCGTCGTTGCGCGCGTCGGCTTGCGCCACGAACACGCGGCCATTCGAGTCGACCGCCAGCCCGTAGAGCAGCGTGCCGACCGTATCGACGGTTTCGACCAACTGGTCCGTCGTCGTATCGAAGACGAACAGGTCTCTGTCGGGGAAATCCGGGTGCTTGATGATGTCAGCGTCGTAGTTCGTCGACAGAACGTTGTTGTTGGTAAAGACATGCTCCACCGCGTCGAACGTACAAACATCGCCGTCGATGCGGCTCGAGAGGCATCCCGATAGTTGCGTCTTGTTGTTCGACTCGAACGGGATGACGTAAAGCTTCCCGCCCTGCACGACGATCGCCCGCGGATCCTGCGCGCCGATCGGCAAGCGCCCCGTCACGCGGTAGGTCGACGTATCGATGACGGCGATCTCGTTGTACGGCGAGAGCGCGACGTAGGCTTTTTGGTTACTTGCGAACGCGATCCCGACCGGCTCGTCGAACGCCGTCACGAGATCGCTACCGACGTCCTGCACGGTTCGCTTGACGTGATGGAGCGTCGGGCTCGCGGGATCCGTGTCGATGACGCTGATCGTGTCGGAAATATGATTCGCGACCCAGACCTCGAGACCGTCCGGCCGAGCGACGACGCTGACTGGGTCCATGCCGACGTTGATTCGGTTGACGACTTGCCGTGTTGCGCGGTGCACGACATCGACGGTATCCGCCGGCGTATTGGCGACATAGACATAAGCGCCATTGATGGCGATCGGTCGGGCGTGCGGGCTCATGAACGTGGGTCTGCCGACGTTGGCGGCGACCGCCGATGGCGCGCCGACCGGGTCACCCCCATTCGATTCGTCCTCGAGCGCCTCGAGGAAGGCCTGCATGTCCACAAACTCGTCCGTGCCCGCCGCTACCTGCACGCCGCCGCCGTGGCCGTTGCCTCCCTGAATCTTGGTTAAGACGTAATCGGCATCCTCGTCTTCGAGCAACGCTTCGAACATCGCCCGGTTCTTGTCGCGGTGATCGGGGTCGGTGTCGGGAACGAATACGAGCCGGGTATGTCCCGACGCACCACCTTCGACATGGCAGTTGATGCACTTCGACTGAACGATGGCGGATGCTTCGTTGAAGTCGTCGGGCTCGGCCGCGCCAGCGCCTCGAGCAGGCGCGGTCGAGAGGTTGGTCAGATGGCCCGTCGGACTACGAAGAAGGCTCATCGCGATGATCGGTTGATCCGACGTCAACATGAGCTGCCATTTGGCCGCGCCGTCGCCCAACGCGCCGGTGAAGTCCGCTGTACCCGACTCGAGTTCCCACGCGCCGATCATCCGGGTGGCACCGGCGGCGACGCTCACGCTCACGTCGCTCGCACCCGCGTTGCCATTGCCGTCGATACCCGAAATGGTGACTTGTGCCGCGACGAGGCCGGGATTCACCAGGCGTAGCAGACTCTCCTGCTGACGATTACTGCCCGGGTTGAAGATTGCGATCCGGTACGAGCTCTCTGCGTTTGGCGCGACGTCGTGCATCGCGGTCAGAAATCCGTCAGTCGTGCGGATGTAGGCAAGCACCTCGACGTCGAGAGCGCTGGTCAGGTCGAGCCGCCAGTCGCCCTGGCCCGAACCGACCCCTCCGGAGAGTCCCTTGGCCGCGTTGCCTAGCTCCAGGTCGTCCGAATTGAAATGCACAACCTCGTTCGAGCCGATCGCCAACGTGATCGGGTCGAACGTGGTCGACGAGTCGTCACGCGCCTGGATGGCGACCTCGCCGGCACTCGCTGATCGGTTGATGACACGTACGAAACCCTGGCGACCGGAACTATCCGACGCCGAAGGAAAGAGCGCGACGGCATGTACGTCGCCACTCGGACCGGGACCCACCGACGAGAGGTTGGTGAGGTGATCGGTCGGACTCTCGAGCAAACTCATCGCAACGATCGGCTCCGCGGATTCGATCTCGAGCCGCCACTTCCCCGCACCGTCGCCCAACATGCCCGTGAGACCGCTCGTGCCGTTTTCGAGCTCCGCGGACGTAAACGACGCCGCCTTCCCGCCGGCAAGCTCGAGGCTCACCACGCCGCCCGCGGCGCCGGCATCGTCGGTTCCACGGATGGTGATCGCGGCCGTTGCCTCGCCCCGGTTCACGAGCCGCAACGAACTCACCTGATTCGGGTTGCTGCCCGGGTTGAAGATCGCGATCCGGTGAACGTTGCCATCAACCGGTGCGATATCCGTCATCGCCGTGAGGAACCCATCGCTCGTTCGCACATAGCCAAGGACTTCGATATCGAGCGTGCTCGAAAACCGCAGCCGCCAATCGCCCTGCCCCGCGCCGGTCGAGCCCACCAGTCCTTTGCCCGTGTTGCCGTTTTCGAGGTCGTCCGAGTTGAAATGCACGGTTTCCCCGGCATCGATCGACAGCGTCATGACGTCGAACTCGCGCCCATCGTCATCGACCGGTTCGATGCTCACGAACCCCGAAACCGACGAATGGTTGATCACCCGGACGAATCCCTGGCGCGAAGGTTCCGATGCGGACGGGAAAAGGTAGACCGCGTGGCTTCCGTCATCATCAACCGCAGCCGCCGCAACGGTCGTCAGGGCTTCGCCGAGATTCGCCATCAACCAGTCGATCCCGTGGGGTGCGAGCGCTTCAACACTGCTCATCTCACGACTTCGTCGGGAGTCGACCGGATCTTGGGGTCGCTCCGGCGGCTGATGATTCGACGTCGAGCCCCCGCGCTCGCCTTGCAGAGTGCCGACCACGCCGACGCGGCCGCCGGATGGCGTGGTCGGTGCCGATACCGACTGCGGTTCAACCGGCGCATCAACACCACTACCGCCGCCGCAACCGATCAGAACGAACGCGAGACACATCGGTGCAAAACGCGCGATGTTCATCAACTACCCCTGTACCTAGGTGCACCGCCTCCCTGCGCTCGGCACACGCCTCCATTGGCTCGATTCTGCGACCGCGCGAGCGCGATGTCATGGGCACGATTCGACGTCGACAAAATGCCTTGGCCAGCGCTCGACATCAGATGAGTTGGTGAGGATGTTGGATTCATGACCGGGCCGGAGACGCCGCCTAGCCTGAAATCAGGTGCGCCCGGGGCGCTCGCCGTCGGCGCCGGCCGACCAGGTGGAGGGGATGGAGGCGGACCCGCGTTCGAAGCCGGCAGGATCGCGAAAACGAGCCACCTCCACCCCCACGCCCTGTTGCCGAAAGCGCGTCATCACGATGAAGTCGTTGCACTTCTAGCGCTCTAGACTGCATCGGCAAAACCCTGGTTCGTGCGGTCGGGGCGAGTTATAGCGCTACTTTCCACCGAAGTAAATATCCGGTATGTATTCATAACGAGATTTTTAGAAGAACGTTTCGACAGCGTGAGCATCCGACCGAAAAACGGTGCCCAACCGGGGCGAAATTTTCAGAGTGCTAACATCGGCAACACGAAGATGACGCAGAACCCCGCTAGCACCGAAGCGCGTCGACCCTCTCGGCCTACCGACCGAAGGGCATCGCGCCTGCACGACCTCATCGTGATGGCCACTCGACTGTTCAATCGACAGGGCGTGCTGGCGACGCGCATGGAAGAGTTGGCGCATACCGCCGGTATGACGCCCGGAAACCTTTACCACTACGTCAAGAGCAAAGAAGAACTCGCCTACCTTTGCTACCTCAATAGCTGCGAAGTCCGACGCGCGCAGCTCGAGGAAGCCAACGACACCTCGTTGTCCGGGCGCGCTCGAATCGACAAATTTTTCCGACAGCTTTTAAGAGAAGGTCAGAGTCGAACGGCCGTACTCGGCGAGATCGGCACACTGAAGCCCGAATGGGCAAATCGCATTCGCCGCCTGCAACGCGACAACGTCCTGGCGATGCAGGACATCGTTGCCGCCGGGGTAGCCGATCGATCCTTGCGCGAGAGCGATCCTTTCCTGACCGGCATCGGATTGATCGGAATCGTCGAGTGGATATCGTTCTGGTTCACCAACCGCCTTCGCTACACGCGAGACGAAGTGACCGAGGCGATGCTGGATGTCGTGATGCGCGGCGTGACCGTAGACCGCCCCTACGAAGTGGATGCCGTCCGGGTTCTCGAACAACCGTTCCCCCGCTTAGCGATCGCCGAACCTTTCGACAAGAACGCGATGACCGAGCTCAAGCTGCAGAGCTTTCTCCGCGCCGCGATGGACGCGTTCAACCGTGACGGGGTGAAAGCGACCTCGATCGACAAGCTCGCGAAGCAACTGAACGTCACCAAAGGCGCTTTCTACCACTACTTCAACAGCAAAGAAGAGTTGTTGTTTCGTTGCTACGAGCGGGCTATCGAGTTCAACAAAAACGTCATACCGGTCGAGCCCGCCGACAACAACGAACACGAGGTTTTGATGCGGCGCTCGCTTTTCGAACGCCACATCAGCGAGCTCGGCCCCTTCCCCGTCTACAACAACGTCCGCGCCTTGGAAGGGCCTCATCAGCAAACGGTCCTGAGACAGCTCGAAGAATCGCAAAGCAGCGACATGAACCGCATCCAGCAGGCGGTCGACGCGGGCGACTTTCGCGCGACCGACAGCTTTGTCGCCGAGAAAGTGCGGGCCGGTCTCATCAACTGGTTTCCTATCTGGTTCGCATCCGGTCGTTTCACGCCCACCGAAGTCGCCGATAATCACTCCGACATCTTTCTGAACGGAATCGCCAACGGCTGAGGTGCGCGCACAGGTATCCTCCTCACCCGATGTCCTACCACTCCACGCAACAAGGACCCGCGCTTTGAACCGTTTACTCGGCGTGGCCATCGTCATCATCGGCCTCGGAGCAGTCGGCGCGTGGTATTTCCTGGGCGACGAAGACGTCGCCAACAAGCCATTGGTTCGCTCAGCGAGCATCGGCAACGTCGAGAACGTCATCACCGCCGCCGGCCGGCTGCAACCGAGCATCAACGTCGAGATTGGCGCGCAGGTCTCGGGCCAGCTCCAACGAATCTTCGTCGACGTGGGCGACATCGTCGAACGAGGCCAACTCCTCGCGGAAATCGACGCGACCGTGCAGATCAACAAGGTCGCCGCACAGAGCGCCCGGCTCGCTTCGCTGCGTGCCCAGATCCCATCGCGGGAAGCTTCGCTCAAGTTCAACCAAGCGCGCGCCGAGCGGCAGCGCAATCTCATGGCCGAGGAGGCCACCAGCCAGACAGAGTTCGAGTCCGCCAACCAGCAGCTCACGCAATCTCGAGCAAGCATCGTGCAGCTCAGCTCCGACATCGCCCAGGCCGAGGCGACACTGGCGCTCGAAGAGGCGAGCCTCGGTTACGCCAAAATCTACGCGCCGCTCGCCGGGACCGTCGTCTCGCTGACCGCCAAGGAAGGTCAGACGCTGAATTCCTCGCAAATGACCCCCCTCATCATGAACATCGCCGATCTGCAGGAGATGTCCGTCCACGCCGAGGTTTCCGAAGCCGATATCGACAAGCTTCACATCGGTATGCGGGTCTACTTCCGCACGCTCGGCAGCGGGTCGAGGCAATGGGAATCGACGGTGCAAAAAATCCAGCCGAAACCCTCGATGAGCGACAACGTCGTCGTCTACCCCGTGATCTTCGACATCGACAACAACGACGGTGCGTTGCTTCCCGACATGACCGCGCAGGTCTTCTTCGTCCGCTCAGCCGTTTACGACGTCACGACGATCCCGCTCGGGGCAGTGAGACGCGATAAATCGGGCAGCTACGTCGAAGTGGTCGATGTCGCGGGGCAGATCGAGCGACGCGGCGTCGAGATCGGCCTCACCAGCCGCATCAACGCCGAAGTGCTGAACGGCATCGAACCGGGCGAGTCGGTCGTCGCCGGCGTTCTGGAGGTGGAAGAAGCCGAGCGAAACGAACGCAGCCGACGTTTCTACGACAAACGATGACCGAGCCGATCATCGAGCTACGCGGGATACGTCGAACGTATCAGACGGGTGCCGACATGGCCGTCGACGCGCTACGCGGAATCGACCTCGATATTCTTCCGGGCGATTTCATCGCCATCCGGGGGCAGTCCGGCAGCGGCAAGACGACGCTCATGAATCTGATCGGCTGTCTCGATCGGCCAACCGACGGTACCTACCGTTTTGCCGGTCGCGACATCAGCGACTTCGACGGCGACGCGTTGGCGGCACTGCGACGCGAATCGTTCGGCTTCGTTTTCCAGTCGTACAACCTCTTGAGTCACGCGACGGCGATCGAAAACGTCGAAGTGCCGGCGATCTATGCCGGCGTACGCCAGGACGAGCGACATCGCCGCGCAGGCGAACTCCTTTCGAGGCTCGGACTCACGGACCGACTCGATCATCGACCCTCGCAGCTCTCAGGCGGACAACAGCAAAGGGTGGCCATCGCCCGCGCACTGATGAACGGCGCCCATGTCATCCTCGCCGACGAGCCGACGGGTGCCCTCGATTCACACTCGGGTGATGAGCTGATGGCGCTCCTCGAATCGCTAGCGCGCGAGGGCCACACGGTGGTCCTGATCACCCACGATCCGCGTGTCGCAGCGCGGGCCGACATCGAAATCGAAATGCTCGACGGCGAGATCGTCAGCGTGACGAACCGACGCGAGCACGAATCCCCCGTGCTCCCCATCGATCCGACGCCGGGAACACGCTCGAACCTGATCGCCGAGTCGATGGAATCAATGCGTACGGCCTTCCGATCACTCTCGACGAACGTCTTCCGAACGTTCCTCACATTGCTCGGGATCGTCATCGGCGTATCCGCCGTCGTGACCAACCTCGCGATCGGCGAAGGCGCGCAGGAACAGATTCTCAATCAATACAGAGGTATGGGCGCGAACTCTCTGACGATCTGGCCGGAGTGGCGTCAGCGCGGAAGAATTCTCTTCTCCGACCCTGGCGCGATCGAAGACGAAATCCCGAACGTGACCGCCGTGATTCCCGAACTCGGGCGCGACCTCTACGTTCTGTCGGGCCAGAACGCACACGAGACGCGGGTCACCGCTACGACGCCGAACGTCCCCGCCATGCGCGACTGGCCGCTCGCGAGCGGCGTCTTCTTCGAGCAGGCGGACTCGGACGACCTGACCCCGGTGGCGGTACTCGGCCGGACGGTCGTCGATGAAATCTTCCCCGACGGCTCCGATCCGATCGGCGAATACATTGTCCTCAAGAACGTGCCGTTCCTGGTGATCGGCGTCATGACGAGAAAAGGCACGAGCGATCGCGGCAACGATCGCGACGACGTCGTCTTCGTCCCGCTCATGACCGGCGCGGTACGCCTCTTCGGCTCCCGTTCGATCCAGTCGATGACGGTCATCGTCGACGATGACGAGTTCCTCGAAGCGACCGAAAACGATGTCCGCGGACTCCTCGTCGAACGTCACGGCCGCGAGGACTTTCGCCTGCTGAACCGCACCGAGCTGATCGCCAACCGGCAGGAAGCAAACGCGACGTTTGCCCTGTTGTTGGCATCGGTTGCCGGGATTTCGCTCCTGGTCGGCGGGATCGGCATCATGAACATCATGCTGGTCTCCGTGACCGAGCGGACGCGCGAGATCGGGATCCGGATGGCGACGGGTGCGCGCCAGCGCGACATTCTTGTTCAGTTCCTCATCGAAGCGACGGTCGTTTGCGGCCTCGGCGGCGCGCTGGGTCTCGCCTTGGGCGTTGCCTTGGCCGGCGTCGCCAGCCAGTTCGATGTCGCCGTCGCTTACACCGTCTGGCCCATGGTTCTATCGTTCGGCTGCGCGGCCGCAATCGGTCTCGTTTTCGGCTTCGCGCCGGCCCGCAAAGCCGCACGCCTCGATCCGGTCGTCGCCCTGGCTTCCGACTGATGCCACGTTTCTGGGCGATCCTGCTGATGGTTCTCTTCGCGACGTCATGTACGACGCTCGAAACCCTCGACCTGCCGGACGAGCTTCCGACAGATTGGAGCGGCCCGATTCCACCCGTCGACCCCGGCCTCACCGACGATTGGTGGGACGCGTTCTCGAGCGATGAACTCATCGATATCGTCGCCGCGGTGCGCGTCGCCAACCTCGGTCTCGACAGCAACCGGCGAAACCTCCGATTGGCCGAACTGAACCTCGTCGAGCGTCGTGTCGACAACCTGCCGACGCCGACGATTACGCTGGGCGCCGGAAGCCGATACGACGTCATCGACCCACCGAACTCTTCCGCGGTCGACGGCGGCACGGATAGCGCGTCTATTGTCGGCACCGCGCGATACAACGACATCCTGTCGAAACCCGCGCGCTGGCTGGCAGCCCAGGCATCCTTCGAATCGGCACGCGCAACAGCCGCCGACATCACCACGCGCACGCTCGCGACCACGGCGTCGATCTACTTCCGGCTGCTCTGGAGCCGTGACCAGATCGCCACGGCCGAGCTCAACCTCGAGAGTGCCGACGCAATCGCGCGCATCGTTCAAGCGCGCGCCGACCAGGGCATGATCACGCCGATCGATGCGCTCCAGCAGCAGATCGCCGTCGACGCCCGGCGCAACCAGCTACGAAGCTTCCGCCAGACCGAGTTCGCGACACGATCGACACTCGCGTTGCTTCTCGCCCGAACAGTGCAGGATTTCGACGCACTCGGCACAACCCTGGAATCCATCGACGTCCCGACGATCGCGCCCGAGACACCGGCCGACCTGCTGCGTCGTCGACCCGACCTCATCGAAGCGCAAGCCAACGTACTCTTCGCCGGCGCCGCCCTCGAGATCGCCGATCTGGCCTGGCTACCGGTTCTCACGATCAGTGCCGGGATCGACCAGCGTTCTTCAAGTGTCGGATCGCTATTCAACACGGCAACGGCCGCCAACGTCATCGCTGGAGCGGCACAAACGCTGATCGACAACGGTGCGCGCTCACGATCGATCGAAGCCGCGCAGCTCAGGCTCGAAAACAGCCTGGCCGTCTACCGCGAGATCGCCATCGCCGCGTTCAACGAAATCGAGGTGGCGTTGCGCAACATCGAACTCCTGAAAGCGCAGGCCGCGGTCGCGGCGTCCGACCGCGAAGCCGCCGAAGAAGCTTTTCGTATCGCAACGGTGCGCTACCGGGAAGGTGTGACCGACTACCAGACGCTTCTGATCGCGCAGAACTCGCTCTTCGCCGCGCGCAACGGCGTTCTCGACAACAAACTCGCGCGCCTCGACGCCGTCGTCGATTTCTATCAGTCGCTCGGCGGTGAGTGGCGCTTGATCGAGCGCGACGGCGGCTAGATCGGCTTGACGCCCCGCACCTGACAACGGTGGATCACGCGTGGATCGTCACCGTGATCATGCACCGCGTAGTGCAGCACGCTGCGGTTGTCCCACATGACGAGGTCCCCTTTGCGCCATTGGTGACGCGCCTGGAATTCCGGCCGGATAGCCACTTCGAAGAGGTGCTCGAGCATCGGTTTGCTCTCTTCGCGCGTCCAATCGATGAAGCGACGCGTGAACGCGCGACAGACGTAGAGCCCGAGCTCACCCGTTTCGTCGTGACGACGAAAAACCGGGTGAGTCGCCCGTGGTGCCTCCGTGACGTTTTCGCCATATAGCTTGGCGAGGCCCTCGGCCGTATGGAATGCCTGTGCATCGCCGAGCACGGACTTCAGGCCGTCCGACAAATGCTTGTACGCGAGATGCTGGTTCGAAAACGCCGTGTCACCACCAAGCGTCGGCGCTTCGTGCGCATAAAGCATCGTGAGCTTCGGTGGCACCGGGTTGTACGTCATGTCCGAATGCCAGTGCTGGTTGACGTCCTTTTTCTTGCCGCGGTTTTTGAGCTCAATGATGTTCGGGTAGCCCTCGAGCGCGGCGTACGGAAACGGGATCAACTCACCCCACCGGCTCGCGAAGGCAATCTGATCGTCGGGCTCGAGCGTCTGCTCCGGGAACGCCAGCACGTGATGTTCGAGGAACGCCTCGTGGATCTCCCGCCAATCTCGATCCGAAATCGACCGGACATCGACGCCGAGTACTTCCGCGCCGAGGGGTGCTGCGAATCGTCGTATCTCCATCGGACTTCCCGTCGTTTCAGTGCAGGTAGGATTCTTGTGTCGATCGCGCGCGACCACAAGTCGACAATTCGTGCCGATCGACGTTGACGATACGTTCGCAGTCGGGACAATTCGCTCTCAATCCGAGCCAAGCCAAGACCCGTGTCGAAATCACTTCGCGATCAACTCGTTGCCGCCGGTCTCGCCACCCAGGCGGAGGCCAAGAAGGCCGAAAAGCAGAACGATGCCGGACGACGCCGGCGCAACAAGTCCAAATCGAGCGGCAAAGCGGGTAGCCCGGACAAGCCGGCGGTCGACGACCCGGCGGCTCTCGCGAAGGAGCGCGCACGCCAGGCGCGTTACGAGAAGATCGCGCAGGACAAGGCGCGGGCGCAGGCAGACAACGAACGCGCTGCGCGCATCGCGCTCCGCGCCGAGATCAAGCAGCTAGTCGTGCAACACGATCAGCGCCGCAAGGAATCACGCGACGACGACGTCCCGTACAACTTCGTTCACGATCAAAAGGTGAAACGGTTCTACGTCGGCACGGATCAGGTGCCGTTGCTGAGCCGCGGCGAACTGATCGTCGTGCACAACAAAGGCAAGTACTACCTGATCGACCGGGAGACGGCTGATCGGGTGCGCGCGAAGGACGCGAGCTGGATCGTGGTCGCCCATAGCGATAAAGCAGCCGACGGCACCACGGCCCCGGGCAAACAACTCGCCGACGAGGAGGCCGCCTACAAAGGCTTCGAGATCCCCGACGATCTCGACTGGTGAGCCTTTAAGCCGCCGCGACCGAGAAGACGGCCGGTAGACCTTCCGCGGCGAGAGACCAGTCGGCGTCGTCGCTGACCCGCCAGACCTCCCCTGTGTCCGTCCCGATGACGACCCCGCCGACGACGTCCGGATCGACGTTCAGTCCGTGAATGTTGGCCATACTCGGCGAGTGCGCGTCGTCACAGAGCGAGCGCCAGTTACGCCCACCATCTTCGGTACGGAACAACATCGCGCTTGCACCGTCGTCGTCCCGATAGCTCGAGAACGCCGTCGGTGCACTCGCCACGGTCAGCGCGAACGGCGAGCGGTGGTCGATGCACATCGGCCGCGAGTAGCGCGGCGTGATGCCGTACCAGGCGTATTCCCATGACGTCCCGCCGTCTTCGGATCGGAAAACACCAGCATTGCCTTCGACCATCTCGGCTACGCCGTCGAGCCGTCCGTATCCCGTCGAAGCATAGATAACGTCACCGTTTTCCGGATGCGCGAACATCATGTGGAGATCCGGGTTCTCGCCCGGCAGCGTCATCGCCCACGTTTCGCCGGCGTCTTCGGACACGGCAATCCCGCCGACTTCCACACCGACCCAAAGGCGCTTCGGATCCGCAGAGTCGACGACCAGGGCACGCGCCCGCCCGGGTAGGCGCGGCGTCACCGGAACACACCACTCATCCGCACCGGGGCACTTCAAGAGCGCATCGATCGCGTCCCAGGACCGACCAGCGTCGGTTGAACGGAATAGCCCCGTCGGCTGTGTCGACGCGTAGAGCACGCCCTCGCCGCCGGAACGTACCTGCCAGACCTCGTATTCCTCGAGACCGGCGCTCTGCCACGTTCGGCCCGAATCGTCGGAAACGAAAGCACCCGATCCGGTACCGGCCCAGACGCGCCCGTCGATCACCACGAGATCCCGCACCCCGCGGCTCTCGAGAACCTGGCTCGTCGTTCCTTCGTCGATTAAGAAAACACCCTTGCTAGTTCCCGCCGCCAGCATCTCGCTCTCCTCGCCAATGGCCGATGTATCGATGCTACCCTCGGATCAGTCTCGTGAACCATCGGAAAGCTGAAGACCGCGTGCGTGCCATCGTGACCGGAGCCACCAACGGCATTGGCCGTGAAGCCGCTCGCGCGCTCGCCGCCGATGGCGCGGAGGTGATCGTCGTCGGGCGTTCGACCGAGAAGATCGAAGCCACGCGCGCGATGATCGACGGCAACACACACGGCCTGCTCTGCGACTTTTCGTCCCAAGCCGCCATCCGCGCAGCAGCGAAGGAAATCCGTCGACGCTTCGACTCGATCGACGTCCTGATCAACAACGCCGCTGTCGGCAACCGCGAAAGGCGCACCACCCCCGACGGCCTGGAGGAAGTCTTCGCCGTCAACCACCTCGGCTATTTCCTCTTTACGAACCTGCTCATCGCTTCCCTGGAAGCGGCGCCGGCAGCGCGTGTCATCAATGTCTCGTCCGTGGCGCATCGTTTTTACTCGGTGGACTTCGAGAACCTGCAGCACGAAATCGGATTCAGTCCGCTCAAGGCCTACGGGCGGTCAAAGGCCTGCAATCTGCTCTTCACTTACGAACTCGCCCGTCGCCTCGAGTCGTCGTCCGTCATCGTCAACGCGGTGCATCCCGGAATCGTCCGGACCGGCCTCGGCGCCAACAATGCGAGAACCTGGGACGTGGTGAAGGGCTTGGGTAGCCCGTTCATGCGCAGCGTTCGATCGGGCGCCGACACGATCGTCTATCTCGCGACCGACCCCGCGGTTGCCGGCGTCACGGGCCAATATTTCGCACGTCGCAAGGCACGTGCGCCGAGTGCTGCCGCCCGCCAACCGGAAGCCGCGGCGCGTCTCTGGAATATGAGCCTCGAACTCACCGGACACCCGTTTTCCGATCCGCGCCTCAGTAACCCGGAGAGGTCATGCGCGTAGCCATCATCGGCGCAGGCGCCGCGGGTCTCACCAGCGCGGAAGAGCTTCTGCGCGTCGGCATCGATATCGTCATCTTCGAACGCTCTAGCCTGGTCGGCGGGATCTGGAACTACACGACCGAGGTCGAATCGGATCCCCTCGGTCAGGTGCCCGACGAAGAACGTATTCACGCGTCGATCTACGACGGACTGAGAACGAACCTGCCGCGTGACGTGATGGCTTTCGACGATTTCCCGATGGATACACTCGACGAAGACGAGCGGCGTTACCCCGGCCATCGAACGATCGCGCGGTATCTCGCCAACTACGCTACCTCGCGTGATCTCGTGCGCCACATCCGCTTCGACGCACGTGCAACGGAATGTCGGCGTCACGACGACGCATGGACCGTCTCGACCGGTGAGACCACCGAACGGTTCGACGGACTCGTCGTCTGCAACGGTCACTACAGCGTTCCCCACGTGCCCGATCTCACGGGAATCGACGAGTTCAACGGGCGAATCCTGCACAGTCACAACTACCGGGAACCGACACCGTTCCAAGACCGGGTCGTCGCGTTGCTCGGCACCGCCGCATCCGGCGTCGACCTCGCCAGGGAGATCGGCGCGGTGGCACGCGAGGTCTACTGGAGCGGACCGATGTTCGACTCGCTCACCGATGATCACCGTCACGTCGGCAACGTCACCTACGCACCGACCCTCGAGCGTTTCGACGGCGATCGGCTGGTTTTCGGCAACGGCGAGGTCTCCGGCCCGGTCGACGACTTCGTCTTCTGCACCGGATTTCACTACCGCTTCCCGTTTCTGCCGGATATCGACACGAGCCGTGACTGGGTCCCGCGGCTTTATCGTGAAGTGCTCTCTATCGACCTCCCGAAGCTCGCCTTCATCGGCCTGCCCTATCGGGTGGTGCCCTTCCCGCTCTGTCAGATCCAGGCGCGCTGGCTCGCTGCCCTCTGGGCAGGACATTTCGAGCTACCATCGCGCGACGAACTCGAAGCACACTGCAGCGAGTTCATCGCCGAGCGAAGCGACGAGGCCGACCGGCACTTCCACCGCAAGGAACTCGCTTGTTGGGAATATCTCGACGGTTTCGGGGCCGAAGCGAACGTGTGCGGTGTCGCGCCCTGGCGGCGTGAACTCATCGGTGCGATTCAGAAGCACGTCGAGGCGAACCCGCGCGGTTTTCGAGACATCCCCTTCGATCCACCGCCAAACCACATACAAGCAGCGACGATCGTCGACGAACCGACGAGTGCAGGAGGTTGAAGTGATTAAGCAACATTGGCTGTTATCGCTGTTTCTTATTGGCGCGAGTTCGACGGCCGCAAACGTTCCGCCCGTCATCGCGGCGCTCACGGATACTGCCTGCATCGCCTGCCACGGTAACGACGTCGTGACGCCTCTCGACATGCGGGAGCTCGACTTCGACCTTAACGATGCCGCGACGAGAAGGACCTGGGAGCGAATCTACGATCGGGTCGCGAGTGGGCAGATGCCGCCGGTCGGTGCGCCCCGGCCGAAGGATGAGATCGCGCAACGAGCGCTCGCACGTCTCGAAAACGAGCTGATCGCCGCTAACGAACGCCGCCGCAACGGCCAACGAACACCCCTGAGACGCCTGACCCGGCTCGAATACGCCTACACGATCGAAGACCTGCTGGGGCTCGACGAGGAAGTGGCCGCGCACCTCGGCACGTCGCTACCGGCGGAAGCTGACGCGGGAGGCTTCGACAACGTCGCTGCACGGCAAGGTATCTCGCCGCTGCATATTCGAAGCTATCTTGCCGCCGCCGATGCGGCACTCGATGCCGCGATTCGCCTGGGTCCGTCACCCGAACGGGATCCATTCGTGATCGACTATGCCAAGTCCGGCTATCTCAACTTCATGAGTAACGCCGAGATCCTCGGCGGCGGTATCACCAAGAACACGGGCGACGGGATCGCGATGTTTTTCGATGTCGGCTCGACCTATCTGATGCACAGCTCATCGGAAGGTTTCGACGTCACCGCACCCGGGCGCTATCGCATCACCCTCGAAGCACGCGCCTACCAACCATCGTCGCCGATCACATTGACCGTGTATCGCGGCACGCGCCAGGGCGCCACGCAGACCGCTTCACTGGATGATCTGATCGGCTCGTTCGACCTCATCGGCGACAAGGCGCGCACCGTTCAGGTCGAAACGTATCTCAGACCCGGCGAGCTGATCAGCCCGTCGGTTGCCGAACTCGCTAAGCCGGAGGGTGACTACACCAACTACTTCGCGCCTGAGAAGAACATCAAGGACTACCCGGGCGAAGGCATCGTCATGCAACGCATGACCATCGAGGGACCACTCGTCGACGCTTGGCCGCCGCGGAGCACGCGGGATCTGTTCGGCGTCGAATTCGACATGAACGGTAAACCGATCGTCTCGAAGCCAGTCATCGAGCACGTGCGCGATGTCGTCGATCGCTTCGGACGACGCGCTTTCCGGCGGCCGCTGACCAAGGCCGAGCAGCAGATGTTCACGAAGCTCGCCGAGCCACACCTCGAAGCCGGCCTCGTCGAAGCCGCGCGCGTGCCGCTGAAGGCCATCCTCTCCGCCCCACAATTCATCTACCAGGGCGGCGCCACGGACCTCAGCGATTTCGAGATCGCCTCGCGGCTGAGCTATTTCCTCTGGCGCAGCACACCGGACGAAGAACTTCTGCATCTCGCCGAAGCCGGCAAGCTCACCGACGACGCCGTGCTCGAAAGCCAGGTGGCGCGACTCTCGGGCGACCCGAAGCACGAACGGTTCGTCAAGGATTTCGCGGGTCAGGCGCTACGTCTCTACGAGATGAAGACCACCACGCCCGACCCAGGCCTCTACCCCGAATACGACGATCGCCTCGGACTTGCCATGCGACGCGAAACCGAGCTGTACCTCGCCGATCTCGTTGCCAACAACTCGAGCATCGACGCGGTCATCGACAGCGACTTCACCTATCTCAACCGACGGATCGCCGCGCACTACGGCATCGACGGCGTCGAAGGGCAAGCGATGCGCCGTGTTGCGCTGCCCTCGGACTCGCCGCGTGGCGGGGTGCTGGCACAGGCGAGCGTGCACAAGATCACGGCAAACGGCACGACGACCTCACCCGTCCCGCGCGGCAATTTCGTTCTGGCCAACATCCTCGGGCGGCCAGCACCGCCACCGCCGCCCGGTGTGGCCGGTCTCGAACCCGACACCCGTGGGACGACGACGATCCGCGAACAACTGACGGCCCATCGCGCCAACCCCACCTGTGCGACATGCCATCGCACCATCGACCCACCAGGTTTCGCCCTCGAATCGTTCGACCCGATCGGCGGATTCCGATCGACCTACCGCGTCAGCGGCGGCGTGATGGAGGGCGAAGGGTTCACGGTGCCGTTGCCGTACAAAAAGGGCCTGCCGGTCGATCCGAGCGGCGAGACGACCGCCGGTCACCAATTCGCGAATTTCGAAGCCTACAAAGACCTGCTACTCGAGACCGAACGCGATGCCATCGCGACCCATTTCATCAGCCAGTTCGTGACCCTCGCGACCGGTGCTGAGGTCGATTTCGCCGACCGGCGCGCGATCGAGGCGATCCGCGAATCCGTCGCACCCGACTTTCGTGTGCGTGACATGTTGCATGCCGTGGTGATGAGTGACCTGTTTAAAACTCGATAAGGGGCGAGTGCGATGAACCGACGCAAACTTCTGAAAAGTACCGGCGTTGCCCTCGCGCTGCCGCTTCTCGAAATACACCGCACCGCCCACGCCACCGCGTTTACGCCCCGCATGGTGAACATCTGCAACACGCTCGGTCTTTACGCCGATTCGTGGACGCCCGCGACCGCGGGTCGGGATTACGCGGCGGGCGAATACCTCTCGATCACCGATCGACACCGCGCGAAGTACACGATTATCTCCGGGCTCTCCCACAGAGAGCAGACCGGACGGCAAGCGCACAATTCCGAAATCACCTGGCTGACGTCGGCCAAACACCCCGGCATGGATGGATTTCAAAACACGGTCTCGATCGACCAGATCGTCGCGAATCAGCTCGGTTACACGACCCGATTCCCGTCGATCACGCTCGGCACGACGAGTGCGCAGAGCCAGTCGTACACGACCAACGGCGTGATGCTGCCCGCGTCGACGAGCCCAGCTCGTCTTTTCGAGGACATGTTCTTGAGCGGCGATCCCCGCGCCGTGGCGCAAGAACGTCGACGCATTCAAGCCGGAGGATCGATCCTCGATGAGCTCAAAGCACAAACGCGCTCACTCGCCAAAGAGGCTAGTGCCGCGGACCAACAATCACTCGAGGCGTACTTCGATGCCGTGCGAATCGCCGAGCGGGACCTCACGGAAGTGGCCGCGTGGATGGACCGCCCGAAGCCGCAAGTGACCGCACCGCAGCCGCAGGATGTCTCCGACAACGCAGACCTCATCGGTCGTATTCGACTCTGGTTCGACCTGATCCCGCTGGCGCTCGTCACCGACTCGACCCGGGTCGCGAGCCTGATGATTCAGGACCACGGCGTCGTGCCGAAAGTCGACGGCGTGCTGGCCGACCAGCACAGCCTTTCGCACCACGGTCAGGACGAGAGCAAGATCGTTCAACTGCGCAAGATCGAGCGCGAAGTAATGGTCGAATTCGACAAACTCCTGACGCGCCTCGGCGAACAGAGCGACGCCGGCGGATCGATACTCGACCAGACGGCCGTGCTCTTCGGCAGCAACCTCGGTAACGCCAACTCGCACGAAGCGCGCAACCTGCCGATCATGATCGCGGGCGGTTCGTTCGATCACGGCGGCCACGTCGCGTTCGATGGAAAAGACAACGCGCCACTCTCGAACCTCTTTGTCACCCTCCTGCGCTACATGGGCGTCGACACCGGCCAGTTCGGACAGAGCACCGAGGCGTTACGTTGGGCATAGCCCGTGTCCCCACTCACGAGAGAAAACGATGACGGTCGTCGACTGCGATTCACACATCATGGAACCGCCGGATCTCTGGCAGACCTACCTCGAGCCGAAGTTTCGCGACCGCGCGATTCGCATCGAGACCGACGACGACGGCATCGAGGAACTCATCATTGGCGAGAAAGTGGTGCTGCGCGAGCGCTTGGCCGCCCTCGGCGGTGCCCACATCGACCGCATGGAGCTTTTCACCCAACCGCTCAAATACGTCGACGGCTGTCTACCCTCGAGCTATGAACCGGCCGCGCGCGTGAAGATGCTCGATGAATGGCAGGTCGACCGCGGCGTCCTCTTCCCGACGATCGGCATTCTGCCGTTCCCGACCGATGACAACGAACTCGCGAGCGCCTACTGCCGCGCCTACAACACGTGGCAGGCGGATTTCTCGTCCGGCATCCGTGACCGCGTCATCCCGATCGCCGCGATCAACTGGCACGACGTCGAAACCGCCGCCGCCGAACTC
The DNA here is from genome assembly GCA_951813295.1 of uncultured Pseudomonadales bacterium. Classification (GTDB taxonomy): domain Bacteria; phylum Pseudomonadota; class Gammaproteobacteria; order Pseudomonadales; family Azotimanducaceae; genus VXYL01. Next base: position 122,917 of record CATOTI010000003.1, on the reverse strand, counting down.
GACCGTTGTCTGCAACGCGGCTTCGGCGGGCTCTTCGTACCGCCCGAGACGATCGACGGGCGGCGTCCGTCCGACCCGCACTTCGACCCGATCTGGTCGCGCTGCGAAGAAGCAGGGATCCCGGGTTGCTTGCACGTGATCGTGCGTTTCGAAGGCGCGGCGATCCCGTTCTCCCGCTGGCATCAGATTCCAGGCGCGGGCGGGCCGACCTTCGGCTTCGCACTCGGTGCGACCGGGCAACTGATCCCGGCGATGACGAGCCTGGTCCTCGATGGCGTCTTCGAACGTTTCGAGCGATTGAAGATCGTCTCGGTCGAAGCCGGCTGCGGCTACGCCGCTTATCTCATGGACCGGCTGGATGAGAAGTTCCATTTCTTCAAAGCCATGTCACCGCTCAAGATGAAGCCGAGCGACTACATCCGACGAAACTGTTACTTCGTCGCAGAACCGGAAGAACGCACGATCGACGCCATGCTCGACCTCGTCGGCGAGGACCACATCCTCTGGGGTAGCGATTTCCCCCACGTCGATTCGCGCATGGACGCGGCCGATCTCATCCGCGAATCCATCTCGGGATTGTCGGAGGACCGTCGCCGTCGCGTGCTGGGAGATAACGCCGAGCGGCTCTTCACCACGCCCTGAGACAAACCATCAGGGCCGCGCGGGCGAACCGTCCGGCAGGCGCGTTTGTGTCCAGGTCTCGACGATGTCCGCCGCCGGATACTCGGCCGCGAGCCTTTCATCAATATCGATCCCGAGGCCCGGCGCTTCGTTCGGGTAGAGGTAGCCGTTCTCCACCGTCGGTAGCCCGGGGAACATCGCGTATTCGATTTCGTTCGGCCGGTACCATTCCTGCACGCCGAAATTCGGCGCCCAGATATCAAGGTGAAGATTCGCTGCATGCCCGACGGGCGAGGTATCGCCCGGTCCGTGCCAGGCGGTGCGAACGCCGTAGAGATGCGCAAAGTCGGCCACCTTGCGCGCTGGCGTGATACCGCCCATCTGGCTCACATGCATGCGCAAAAAGTCGATCCAGCGTGACTCGATCACCTCACGCCACTCGAAGGGATGATTGAAGAGTTCACCCATCGCGAGCGGCGTCGCGCACTGCTCGCGAATCCGTTGAAACCAGCCGATATCCTCGGGCGCCAGCACGTCTTCGAGGAAGAATAGTCCGAGCGGCTCGCACGCCTTCGCGAAGCGCACCGCGTCGATCGGCGCCAATCGCTCGTGCACGTCGTGCAGGAGTTCGACATCGGCACCGACGCCATCGCGCACGAAGGCCATCATCTCGAGCATTTCGCGCTGATAGACCCGGGGATCGAAGTAGGCACCATCGGGCGCACCGCGTGGTCGCTCCATCCGATCCGTCGCACCGCCATAGCCACCCATCTGGATACGAACGAAGCGATAGCCCTCGGCGACATAGCCGCGGACCCGTTCGAGCACGGCCGAAGGATCCGGTCCATCGGCGTGTACGTAAACGTGCGCGGCCTCACGGGATTTACCTCCCAGGAGGTCATAAAGCGGCATCCCTGCACGCTTGCCCTTGATGTCCCAGAGCGCCTGATCGACACCGGAAATCGCGTTGTTGAGCACCGGCCCATTGCGCCAATAGCCGTGCACCATCGACATCTGCCAGATCTCCTCGACCCGCGCGACATCGCGACCGATCAGAAACGGCTTCAAGTGCTTGTCGATCGCCGCCGCCACCGCGTGTATGCGCTGGGTGAACGTCGCACACCCCAGGCCATAGAGGCCCGGCTCCGACGTCACCACCTTGACGATCACCAGCCGCGAACGTCCGGGTTGCGTCAGGATCGTCTGGACGTCTTCAATCGTGATCACGTTCGCCACGGCTATCCCTCGCGTGCAAAAAGCAGAGCGACCGTAGCCGCCAACGGCAAACGAAACTATCCCGGGGGCGGTCGTGCCGCGGCCCATCCCGCCGCAGCCGCGCCGACAACGCGTCGACCACGGCGTCGTGAGAATCACCCGCCGCCAGGTTCGTGTGCTCGAAGGGATCCCGTTCGTGATCGTAGAGTTCCTTCATTACCTGGCCGCGCTGCGACGCCCACTCCGTGTAGCGATAACGCGCATCACGAAGCGTTCGACCGTGAAACCGCCCGCGCACGGATTCCGAAAACGCGGCCGATTTCCATGCCCGATCAGGCGCCTCGAGCACCGGCGCGAAACTATCGCCCTCGAGGGCATGCGTCGGCGCCGAAATGCCGGTGAGGTCGACCAGCGTCGGATAAAGATCGACGAGTTCGACCAGCCCCTCCGTCGCGACTCCGCGTTCACTGATGCCTTCCGCCACGTGCGATAGCAACCCCGGCGATTTCAATGATCCGCAGCGCTAGAATCGAAAACGCACATCGCCCCGATGGCACAGCTGGATAGCGCGGCCCCCTCCTAAGGGGCAGGTCGAAGGTTCGAATCCTTCTCGGGGCGCCAATAAAATCAACGAGTTACGATAAATTTAGTCAATCTCGGCCAACACTGCGACAAAAGGAGCATCAACTTAGGGCACTAAGCGCCCCCAAATTCTTGCCTCAAAACCACCTGTCACAGCCGCCGGCTCACTCTCCCAGGTCCGTAGAACGGTCATCTTACGGTGCTCAAAATACCAGCGCGTCACCTCACTTAACTCCAACGCGTTCGTTCCTACTAGGTGCTCGAGAAAACTCATGAGAAACGGAGATTCGTCCAGATATCGACCGGCGTGATTGAACCTCACTCGGTGACAACGACACATCCTTACTCAAACCAGTCGTCGCACCCCACTAACTCGGGCCGCAATCGGGCGCTCGTCTCAGAATCGAACCTTCTATATCACTGGACGACGAAACTCGGTTTGTAGTCGACTACCCTCGCTGTAATCCCCCCATTTCTAGTGGTGTTCAGAAGCAGGGTTATGCCGCTTGCGCGAGCTTCTGTTTTGGCGTGATGCCGCCGATGGCCGTGTTCGGCCGTTCGTTGTTGTACTGCCACAGCCACTGCGTAGCTGTGCTCTGAGCGTGCTCGATCGACGAACATGTGCAGGTCTAACCACTCGTGTCGAACCGTCCGGTTGAACCGCTCAACGTAGGCGTTCTGGGTCGGCTTGCCGGGTTGGATGAACATCACCCGGATGCCCTGGTGCGCGGCCCAGGTCTGGAACGCCGCACGGCACATCTCGCTGCCGTTGTCGCAGCGGATCACCTTCGGCTTTCCGCGCCATTCAATGATCTGATCCAGACATCGGGTGATCCGTGACCCCGACAGGCTGAAGTCGACGTCGATGCCCAATCCTTCCCGGTTGTAGTCATCGAGCACGTTGAACGTTCGGAAGGGCCGCCCGTTGGCTAACCGGTCATGCATGAAGTCGATCGACCACACCTCGTTCACCTGCCGCGGCACATCCAGTGGATCCGGTGCCGCGCGTTGCAGCCGTCGCTTCGGCCTGATTCGCAAGTTCAGCTCCAGCTCCCGATAGATCCGGTACACGCGCTTGTGGTTGTACGGCAGCTTCTGCACGTTCCTCAGGTACAAGAAACACAGCCCGAACCCCCAGCGTCGGTGCGCCGTTGTCAGCCGCAACAGCCAGTCCGCTATCACCGCATTGTCGTCGCTCAGCTTCGGCTGGTACCGATAACAGGTCTCTGAGACACCGAAGACCTTGCAGGCCAGCCGGATCGACAGGCCATGTTCTGCCACCGCTCGTTTCGCCATCTCCTTACGGCGAGATGGCGCTACCACTTTTTTTCCATGGCCTCGGCAATGATGTCCGCCTTGAGTTTCTCCTCCGCGTACATCTTCTTCAGGCGCGCGTTCTCTTCTTCGAGCTCTTTGAGTCGTTTCATGCTCGAGGCGTCCATGCCGCCGTATCTCGATCGCCAGTTGTAGAACGTCGCGTTGCTCATGCCGTGCTTCCGGCAAACCTCCGCCACCGGTACCCCGGCCTCGGCTTCCTTGAGGATCCGAAAGATCTGGCTTTCCGTGTATCGGCTCTTCTTCATTCGTAGCGCTCTCCCTTCGTGGAAAAGTCTACTTCCAACCACCGCTACTTTTCGGGGGGATTACACTCTAGCGTTCGTCCCGATCGTGACGGACGCGCGAGACGACGCGACGGTGAAGGCTTCAGTGGAAGAGCTCGTTCGGCGCATTTCAGTGGCAATCGATGAACATCCGAGCGGTGTTGGTTGACGGACACACAGCGGCCGTGAATTACCACCTGACGGCGACGTATGTCCCAACCGGCAGTACGGACAGTACCGGATTCGTCGACGGTTGCCGACGGTCAAATCGCTTCATTTACGGAGTCTCTGGATACTTCGCTTGTCGCTAGGGTGATGGGCGATTGAGCGACTCGCGAAGAATGTCCTGAACAGCGAATTCATTTGTATCAGGCTATCGATGCCGTCCTCGGACGCCGGTCGAAAAGCTTCAATCACGGGGTTTGAAAGACAAAACTGAACTAATCGAGCTTGAGCTCTAGGTGAATGTCATCTGGTTCGAGGGCAAACAAGCCCTCATCGACGTCCCGACCAAATCTGAGGAAGATGCCCGACGATTACTCGATTGCTTCGATCATGGCGGCAGTTGCGAAGCCGCATCGATGGATCCACTTTGGTTGGTGCTAGCGCCTAGAAAGGCGCTTCATTGGTCGAAACGACGACCAGCTTCAGCTCAAGTTCCACTACATCAGCCGCGACTGCCGGGGATTCCCGAGCGCGGTAGTTCCGTCCGAGTGGTATCGCCGCCATCGTCTACGGCGTCCTCCCGCTCTGGTGGATCGGGAAAAAAAGACTTCGGGCGCTCGAGTACGGTGACAAGTCCCTCGAATCGGTCGTAGGCCATGCCGCGGTAGTTGTCGTAGGCCTGGAAAGCGTCGTGAGCTTTGTCGATCTCAGCCGTCATGTCTTCGCGATTCGTATCGAACGTTAAGTTGTCGGGTATGTTGCGCGCGACCACGAATCCAAAGTGACGGTCGTTGGCTTCCAGTGCATCGCTCCACCAGTCGTTGCGCCATGGTAGCGGTTGATCGTTGATGATGTTGATCGCCTGGATTTGAGAGGAGCGCGCGCGCAGGGCCGAACCCGGGATGCGGTCAAACGAGTCGCTGTTCGCCGCAAACTCGGCTGCAATATGGGCTTTCACGGCATTCGCTTGCTCACTTGTACAACTACCCAGCTCGATGCCAACGTGGATCCGCGGCTCGTGGTCAGGCGCGTGTTTCAGCGCTTCCGCTTCATCTAGTAGCGCGGTCTGACAGCCTTCAATTTGTTGTGGAACGAGGGGATCGATTCGAGCGAAGACACGTGACAAGAACTGTTCTCGTGCAACATCACTGGGCGCGAACCAATAGGACTTGGCCTGACTGGCCGTGCCGACTTGAAGCCGCATATGAACGTTGGGATTGTCGACGGCTTCAAGGAACCGGATGCCATGGCCAATCAGGCCATTGTCCTCATCGAGGACTTCTGAGGTCGACGCGACATTACGAAAGTTCATAAGGCCTACCGAGTCGACCAACGCAGCGGCGTGATAGCTCGCCGGTTTGGTCTCCCCCTTGAAGAACACATCCGCGATGGCGCGCCCCTCGGCGAGGGGGTCGGGCCTATCCCACCAGAACGGTACGTCGAGGCTGATCGTCAGATTCGCCCTGGTTGCTTGAGCGCTTAAGGCTTCAATGCCTTGCAAGAACGACCGGAGAAGCTTTTGGCGGCGCGCTGGCGACTTCCACTCGTGTTCGAGATAAGGCTGCAGATCGAGGTGGACCCCAGAGAACACCTCGGTGGGACCGCTCGATGCATTAAACGTCGCGATCGCGTCCAGCTCGGTCGACAGAAACCCGCGGCGAATTTCCACATCCGGTCCGCCGAACAATGCTTCGACTCGAAGGCCCTGCTGGTGGGCATCGCTGAGAAACCGACGCCATGGATAACCGAACACGACCTCGGCATCTTCGATTCGGACGTGCAAGCGGAGCACGCCGGCTTGTTGTGCGCGGGCTTCCTCAAAAAGCCGCACTCGCGCCTCGGACGAACTGGCGTGAACTATCATCTCGCGGTCACCGACAAAGAAAACCTGGTCTCCGGGTGAAGACATCGGCGCATCTGCTGGGTCGAACAGGCCACACGATGTGGTCAGGAGAAGCGCCGCGACCGCCCAAACCCACGCGTGATTCATAAACCCCCGCAGACCTCATCGACAGCCTGTCTTCATAATGCGTTTGGCAACCGATCGCAAGAACTCGGCGCGATGCAGACCGAATTTGTCAACGCCAGTCCCCCTGTAATCCCCCGCTTTTAGTGGTGCTCAGAGGTAGGGTTATGCCGCTTGCGCGAGCTTCTATTTTGGCATGTGTCTCCGATGGCCGTGTTCAGCCGTTCCTTGTCGTACTGCCACTGTGTGGCTGTGGTCTGGGTTTGCATGATTGACTCGAGCAGATGGAGATCTGGCCACTCGTTCGTTGGGTGTGAGATTAGCCATGGCTCGAGTGCGGCCGACCGGCGTTGAAGTCGAGTCGCCACTGCTCCATCAGGACGCAAGCTTCGCGAAGCGTGCGGAACCATTCAACATTCAGGCGCTCAATCACGGAGCGCATCCTTGGCATCGAAACGCGATCGGTAGGCAACCGGGCCGTCTTTTTTCGGGGGAACGTCAATCGGCCGCGTTGCTCGTGCTCATCGCTATTGTTGTCGTGGGCGACGAGGAAGTTGGGCTCGGCCCGCGCTCCATCCGACGCCGTGTCGGCCAACATAATTTCAGCCAACCTTAGGCCAACGTATGTGTTTTTGTTGGTTTTCCCAGGCGAGGGAATTTCTGTAACTCATTGATTTGTTCGGGCTAAGTCTCCCGCTAGTGGTCGCCCAGAACGGTTCGAATCCTTATCGGGGCGTCAATCTATCTATTGCGTATCAATAGCTTAGGCCGAAAAGACGGGGATTTGCCTACATCTCGTCCCCTTGCAGCACTTAACCCTTCACCAACCCCGAATTCCGGGGCGAACAGCGTTCGCCAATTGAAAACGCGCGGTCGTTCTCGTGCCCCTCGAGGGGCGCGCCGCTTGACCTCAGGATCGGCGCCAGCAATACCGCGCCGACGTTCGTTAGCCGGGTTGTCGGTCTGCCAAGGTGTTTTCGCTCATACGTACGGGTTCTCATTCATCTGCTTCGGGCGCCGTTCGGTGATAAGGTCCAGCCAGGTGAAAAGAGGTGACGCCATGAGCGAATGGGAGATCCATGGCCGCGAAGCAGGTATCTGCAACTGCAACTGGGGTTGTCCTTGTCAGTTCGGGGCACCGTCGACACACGGCCATTGCCAAGGCACGCTAGTAAGCACGATCGACTCCGGACATTTCGACAATACCGAGCTCGACGGGCTCAGCTTCGCACTAATCTTTCTATGGCCTGGTGAAATCGCCGACGGCAATGGCAAGTGCCAGGCGGTCATCGATTCGCGGGCGGACGACGATCAAGCAGAGGCCCTTCGGAAAATCATCCACGGGGAGTCGACGACGCCGGGTGCAACCCACTACTTCATCTACAACAGCATGATGAGCGAGGTGTTCGACCCGGTTCAGGCACCGATCGATGCCACTATCGATGTGACCGCTCGCGACGCGAAGATCACCGTGCCGGGTCTCATCGAGATGTCGGGACGTCCCATCATCGATGCGTTTAACGGTGAACCTGCACGGTCGCGGATTCACCTGCCGAACGGCTTCGAGTACACCTACGCCGAAATGGGGACAGGTGAACTGCGGACACAGGGCGCTATTTCGCTTCAGCTCGACGGGACCTACGGTCAATTCTGCGAGCTTCATATGAATCAGGACGGCGTCATCCGCTGAGTGCCGAGACCGTCTCTGTACGGACGAGATCGCACCTCGTCCTACTAGTCGCCCTCACATTCGTCGTTGCATTGGCGTGGGCCTATCTCGCGCTCCTCGCCGCGGAGATGGCGGCCAGCGAAATGGCGGCGACGATGGGGATCCACGTATGGTCGCCGGCCGAGGTCGCGCTTACTCTCGTGATGTGGATCGTGATGATGGTCGGCATGATGGTGCCGACGGCATTGCCGTTCTTCCGGATTTTCGCGGCGGTCGCCCGGAAGGGAGGTGAGCCCGCCGCAGTGGCTGGCTGGCTTGTCGTCGGATATGTCGCGACGTGGTCGGGCTTCAGTGTTGCCGCGACGTTGGCTCAGTGGGGTCTCGATACGCTCGCCTTGTTGTCCCCGATGATGGTCACCAACAGCGCGCTGTTGGCGGGGGCTCTGCTTGTGGGCGCCGGCTTTTATCAGCTCACACCGCAAAAAGACGCGTGCCTTCAGCGCTGTCGTGACCCAGCGCGTTTCATCGCGGAGCACTGGCGTAAGGGGCGAGTCGGTGCGCTACGCATGGGGATGGCACACGGAGCGTACTGCGTCGGATGTTGTTGGTTCATCATGGCGCTCCTATTCGTCGGCGGTGTCATGAACTTGATCTGGATTGCAGTCCTGACCGCGTTCGTTCTCCTCGAAAAGCTCGCGCCGCCCGGTCAGGCGATCCGAATTGGTGCAGGCGTCACGATGGTGCTTGCCGGTGTCGCGTATCCAGTCTGGTTGCTCTCAGCTTAGCCGTCGTAGGACCAGCGAAATTTAGGACCGTTGAAAGCATGCATCGACGACGCGGGGCGCGCGACGTTGAAGGGGCGCGTCCTGATTTCTGGGCGTGGGGCCGCGCGCGTCGTTCCGCCTGTCACAGGGGTCATCGGGTATTCCCACGGCCTGGACGCTCGGCGATGAGCTGCTCTTTACGGATTTCAGTTCGGGCGGGGCCGACATGAAATCCGTCGGGACGGCGGCGGATGGTGAGGTGAGCGATATGTTGGCGACGGAATCGAACTAAGGTAGTCCCACGATCTCGCCGTCCGGACGTTGGATGGCGTATCTCTCGGACATTGCTTCGCTGGGCGGTGTCGGCACTTATGTGCGTCGATATCCGCTGGTCGACGACGAGGTTCATCTCGTCGCCCGCGGCACGCTAATGCGTCTGGTGAGCTGGTTGTCGTCAAACGACTCGAGGAAATCAACGAACAGCACGTTCTCGTCGAGAATTGGATCGAGGAGCTACACGCGAAGGTGCCGCCCGCTGACTGACGCCGGACCCGGCAGCGTCTAGTCCGATTCGACGAGCATCGTTCTTGGTCGCGAGCGCTGCCGTCCTCACATCGGCGTGCAGCTAACGCCCAACAACAATAGCGATGCGTCCGCGAGGCGCATCGGACGCCTCGAATCACTCCTTACGAGGACTTCGGCGACCTCGGTGCATTTATGCACTGACCGCGCCGCCCACGCTCGGCACATTACCCAAACCAGCTCGCACGCGACGCGCCACAGGAGATCGCCGATGCACTTCGCCGATACCAACGACAGCTACCAGACGGACGGGCGCATCCACAACGTTCTCGCGCTGATCCAGGTTCTCGCGTATGGCAAGGAGCCGAGCCAAAGCGAGCTGGGGCTACGCCATGAGTTTCATGGCCGCACCCCAATCCGCGCGCACCTGGGTAGTCGCATCCGGAATTCTTTCGCGTTCGAGAGGAAATCGCCGCGGGCTCGAAACGCGCGAAGAAGCGGATCGTTTCGCTCGTCAGGCGATATGTACAGCCGTCGGCGCCAGCAGACGTTTTTCTCGCTCATGAGCCGCTGCCGGTCGAATCGGTGAACGAGCTGATGAAGACGGCCGTCAGCCTTCACGATCGACAAAGTTCGGCCTGGGCGACGCCCGTGGTGCTCACGCTCATCAGCGCACTCGCGAGTCTTCTCACGGTCGTGCTGGCGTCTACTACCGCTTGAGCGAGGCCAATCTGTCACGCGAGTCGGCCCACCGAGTCGGCGAAACGCGGCATTGCGCGTATCCGCACGCATGAGCAACGCGAAGCGCGGGCCTCCTTGGCTCAGCGTTATCCGTGTGTTTTGTATCCCGAGACCGGAATTTTGCTCCCGACGAGATGGCACTGATAGCGTCTCACCCATCGATGGGTCGGCGGCTGCCGATCCGACGTACTGGTAGCCTCTGTAAATGATGACGACCGAGTCCCGGGGCAAGGAGACGGTGCTATGCGCCTGACTGATCACGACGCTTCGTTTCTATACGGTGAGACCGCCAGCGGGCCGATGCACGGCGCAACCGTTTCGGTGCTGAAGGGCGAACTCACCCACCAGCAGATCTTCGACCACCTCAAGGGGCGTATGCATCTGGTGCCGCGGTTCCGTGAACGCCTCGCTTTCGTGCCGATGAACATCGCCCACCCGAAGTGGGTGCCGGATCCCTATTTCGATATCGCCAACCACGTGGTGAGTCACCACGTCTCCCCCGGCACATCAGTCGACGAAGCCATACAGATCGGTGTCGATTTAGCTGAGCCATTGCTCCCGCGCGACCGACCGCTTTGGAAATTCGTCGTCATCGAAGGTGTCCCCGGACACACGTTTCTCGTGCAGATGGCACACCATGCGATGATCGACGGTGTTTCGGGCGTCGACGTCTCAGAGATCCTCACGGATCTCTCACCCGAGGCCGAGCAACCGCCGCCGCCGAGCGAGCCCTTTTCACCGCCCCCGATGCCATCACCGCTCGAGCTCTGGAACGAGGCGTTGCGCGAAAACGCAGACGCGGCCCAGGCGCAATTGCGGCGCGGTTTACCCGATGGCGAGGTGCAGCAGATGCTGCAGCGCGGGCAGGAGGCGATGAGCCGTTTCCTGACGCAACCCGTCGTCACCGCGCCCTGGAATGCCGGCCTGGTCGGCCCCAAGCGGAAGGTCGCCTGGACGAAATACACGTTTGCGGAGTTCCGTCAGGTCCGCCGTGCGCTCGGCGGCACGATCAACGACATCGTGCTCACCGTCGTCGTCGAGGCGGCCGCCCGCTATCTGGCCCACCACAATGAGGCCACGCGAGACCGGTATCTGCGCCTCATGTGCCCGGTGAGCGTGCGACGAGAAGGCGAAGCGGGAGAACTCGGCAACCGCGTTTCCGCGATGTTCCCGATACTTCCCGCCTGGCCGATGGATATCGAAGAGCGCCTCATTGGTGTTTGCGAGGAAACGGCAACGCTCAAAGGCAACCAGGAACCGCAAGCGCTCGAACTCATGCAGGAAATGAACGGCGGCACCCCACCCATGACGATGGCGCAGACGCTCCTGGTCGGAACGCCGTTCGATCCCACCGCGTTTGCCGCGCAAAACCCGCCGCCGGTGATGCCGCCGTTCGGGCCGCGGCCACCGCTCATCGGCTTCAATTTCACGTGCACCAACGTGCCGGGCGTGCAGGTGCCCCAATACATCGCCGGCGCCGAGGTCATCGACCCGATCGGCACTCTGATGCTGAGCGGCACGCTAGGATTCGGGGTGGCCGTCGGGAGCTATGACCAACGGCTCTATTTCAACCTCGTTTCGGATCCACGGCTGCTACCGGATCTCGATCGTATGCTCGCCGGGATCAAGGACTCGTTCGCAGAACTGGTCGCTGTCGCGACGAGCCGCAGCGCGGCTTAAAGGGGGAAGGAAAATGGACATCGACGAACTCTTGAGCCGCTATCCGCGCGACGTAGACCTGAAGCCGGACGGCAAGGTCACGATCCGGGTCATGGACCGCAGCGACCGCGACGCGGTGCTCGCGTTTGCGCGCAGCCTGCCCGAGGAAGACCTGCTGTTCCTGCGCACGGACCTCACCGAGGAGTCGGTCGTCGACGAATGGTTCGACGCGATCGATAACGGCCTCACGACCTCGCTCATCGCTTATGAGGGCGACGCGACCGCGGGATACGCCACGGTGCATCGCACGAAGGCGCGCTGGACTCGCCGCGTCGGCGAAATCCGGGTGAACGTCGGTCCCGAATACCGCAGCCGTGGTCTCGGCCGGAACCTCACGGCACAGATCTTCGATATCGCGAACGCGCTCGGCCTCATGAAGCTGATGGCGAACATGACCGCCGATCAGATCGGCGCCCAGGCCGCGTTTCGACGCCTCGGCTTCACGCCGGAAGCGATGCTCGGTGACTTCGTCGAGGACCGTGATGGCCGGCCACGCGATCTCGTGATGATGACCTACGACATGGATGGTCTCTCGAGCCAGGCCGGTGAGCCTTTGCGGGGCTTGTGATTGGTAGCGCCACCACGACCCGGCAGCAGCACGGGCATCGGATCGGCCCGGAATCCCGCCAGAAAACGAACAAAATCTACCGTGGGGAACTGAAGGCCGAGGGCCGGGTTAGACTCACCGAACGCGTTTGAGCGCGAAGACCGATTTGGAACTCTCAAAAGCGAGACGTATGGACTACACCGATATCGTCCGACCGGCGACGTACGCCGACGAAGCGAAAATCCACTCGATATTCACGCACATGCGGGCCAACGATCCCGTTGCGCTGATCGAGACGGACACCCACGACCCGTTCTATGCGCTGGCGAAACATGCCGACATCATTGAGGTGGCACGGCTACACGAGAAGTTCCTCAACACGGCCATGCCGGTGCTCGCTTCCAAGCAAGACATGGCCGCTCGGGATGCACAGAGTCAGATGCCCAGTGTTCGAACGCTCGTCAGCGTCGATGGGGAGGACCACAAGAAGCTACGCGACCTCACGCGGGACTGGTTCTTGCCACAGCATCTGAAGCGGTTTGAACCCATTTGCCGGGCAATCGCCCGGGAAAGTGTGGATCACATGCTCTCGTTGGGCGAGGAATTCGACTTCGTCGAAGATGTGGCGGTCTGGTATCCGTTGAAGGTGATCATGAAGATCCTCGGCGTGCCGGACGAACAAGGCGACATGATGCTGACCATGACCCAGCAGATGTTCGGCGCGGCCGATCCCGAGGTCACGAAGGTCTTGACCGACGAGGAGCGCATGCAGCTCTTCGGTGAGTTCTACGCCTACTGCACACACGTCACCGAAGAGCGCCGGGCACACCCCGCCGAAGATCTGGCCAGCGTCATCGCGAACGGTCAGCTAGATGGCGATCCATTGAACCTGATGGACACCTTGGGCTACTTCCTGATCGTCGCATCGGCTGGTCACGACACCACGAGTTCTTCCACGGCCGGCGCACTGCAGGCGCTGCTGGAAAATCCGGCGGAGATGCAGAAGCTTCGCAACAATCTGGACCTAATCCCGACAATGGTCGACGAATCCATTCGTTGGGTCACGCCGGTAAAACACTTCATGCGCACCGCCACGGAGGACTATCCCCTTCGCGACAAGGTCATCAAAGCCGGCGACATGGTCATGTTGCTCTACCCGTCCGCCAACCGGGACGAAGACATCTTCGACAGTCCTTTTGAGTTCCAGGCAGACCGGCGCCCGAATCGACATCTGGCGTTCGGCCATGGCGCGCATCACTGCCTCGGCAATCTGCTCGCCAAGATGGAAATGCGCATCCTCTACGAGGAACTCTTCAGCCGCGTTCGCGAGATAGAGCTGAACGGCGAGCCGAAACTGATCCAGTCCACGTTCGTGAGCGGGCTGAAAACGTTGCCGGTGAGGATGAAAGCCGCCTGACGAATCGGTGGTTTCGAGCGCGGCCGAGACCACGCATCCGCCGGGTTCAGCGAAGGTAATGCACCGACGCGGTTTCCGTGTCGCCCCATCGCTGCCGATTGGTGGCGTCGAGGAATGCTTCGACGCGGGATTCCCGATCGAGAACCAGCGTTTCTCGCGTCTCAGCGGTGTATCGCGGCCAGCGCGGTAATCCCGCGCCGTTCGGGTTGCCGGTTCGCGCGAACTGAATCACGGGGTTCGACCAGTTTTCCGCCAACGAGACGACGTCCGGATCATGGCGGTCATAGAAGAACGACGCGTCGGGTAGTTCACTGCGAAACTGGTTGAACGTGAAAGCGATTTCCGCGCCGTGCGTGGCACCCAGCTCCGCAGCGCCGCCCTGCTGCGCCGGCAGATCGAACCGGTACACCCATCCGCCCGGGCCTGCTGCACTCGCTCGCGCTGCGGAACTGATCGCACCACGCCGCAGGAATTCCGACCATACCCGTTCGAAACGTTCGGTGGCGCTGTCGTCCGGGTACGCGTCGGTGAGGTCCGCTAAATAGGTCTCGCCATCAACCCCTTCGATCACGCCCGGTGCAAGCGCATCGGTGACAAAACCATAAAGGGGCAAAGGGATGAGATGAGAGAAGAGCGTGCCTTCGTCGGCATTACTGCCCGCGATCAACGGCACGCCAGCTTCACCGCGATCGAGGATCGCTGCATCGCTCGACCGGGTCGTGACGACCCCATCGACGACGCCGCCATCGCTGAATCCCACGTCGGTCTGAAGCGCCAGCAGCGCCGCGGGGCTCAATAGGCGTAGCGTTTCCGGCAAATCGGCGCGGTCGATCTCTAGGTGATCTGCGAGTTCGTGTGTGACGTCATTGGGTGGGTTGTGCACCCCCGAAGCGCTGTGAACGATCGCCCGGTGGTAAAGACCATTCGCCGATGGCGAAGCGAGAATCGCCAACACTGAAGAACCACCGGCCGATTCGCCAAAGATCGTGACGTTTTGCGGATCACCGCCGAAGCTGGCGATGTTTGCGCGAACCCACTCGAGGGCGAGAATCTGATCGCGAATACCGTTCGACGCCGACCCTTCAAACTCGTCACCGAACTCGGCGAGATCGAGAAAGCCGAAAATCCCGAGTCGGTAGTTGATGGCGACGACCACCACGTCACCCTGCGGCGCGAGGACTGAAGTTCCCCCGTTTTACCGGACAGTCAGTTAAGCCGCGTCCTCCATCAGCATCGGGATTTGATTGCCGATAGCTGAGTGCTTTCGTTGTCGATTGTAGTAACTCTCGATGTATTCGAAGATCGCGCGACGGGCGCACGCTCGACTCGGGTAACGCTCGCGATGGATGAGCTCGACCTTCAGCGTATGAAAGAAGCTCTCCATGGCAGCGTTGTCGTAGCAGTTGGCACGACGGCCCATGCTGCAACGAAGTCCGTTGTGGTTGATCAACCGCTGGTAGGCCGCTGAACAGTACTGGCTGCCGCGATCCGAGTGGATGATCGTCTGCCGGGGAAAGCCCGTCGGAACAACGCCATCGTCAATGCGTCGATGGCCAGCTGCTGCGTCATGCGCCGGTTCATCGACCAGCCGACAATCGCCCGCGAGTACAGATCCATCACCGTGGCGAGATACAGCCAACCTTCGTCGGTCCACACGTAAGTGATGTCACTCACCCACTTTTCGTTTGGCTCTGAGGCGGCAAAGTCCTGCTCGATCAGGTCATCGGCCACTGGTTTATCGTGGCTCGAGTCCGTCGTCACTTTGAACTTCCGACGCTGAACCGCGCGGAACCCGCGGGTTTGCATCCGTCGCGCCACCCGGTTCTCGCTGCACGCGATGCCCCGGTCGTTCAGTTCGTCGGTGATCCGTGGTGAACCGTAACGCTCGCGGTGTTCTTCGAAGACCGCCTGGATCTCGTTGTCCAGCACCGCGTTGGCGCGGTCTCGATCGCTTGGCGGCCGGTCGCACCAATCGTAGTAGCCACTGCGCGAGACCTTCAGCACCGCGCACATGAGGGTGATGGGCCAGACCTTCTTGTGCGCATCGACAAATCGATACCTCATGGCTTTTCCTGCACAAAGAAGGCCGTGGCCTTTTTTAGAATATCTTTCTCCATCCGCAGCTTGCGGACTTCTGCCTCGAGTTCTCGAATCCGTTGCTGCTCTGAGACCTCCCGGCCCGACGTCTCGTCAGCGGCCTCGAACCGGCGCTTCCAACGCGATATCAAATCGCCACGTACCCCGAGGCTCCGCCCCGCTTCTCCAAACGAGTAACCCTGGCCTGTGACCAGCCGAACCGCCTCCCGTTTGAACTCCTCGGTAAATCGCCGCCGTTTCTGTTGCGTCATCCAACACCTCGTTTCGAATCATGGTACGACTCAAATCCGGTGTCCGGTTTCTCGGGGGAAGATCAGACCGACCCGTCGTAGCCATTGGCCGCGCCGCCCGTGAAGCTACCGCCGTGGATCCAGACCAACACGGGGCGATGGGCACCTTCCGTCGACGGCGTAAAAACACTCAGGAACAGGCAATCTTCCGAGATCTGAGATGCGGTGTTTCCCTCGAGTCCACCGGCCGTTTGCGTGCAGACCATTGGAAAAGCCGTCGCATCGAATGTGTCGTTCCAAGGTCGCACGGCGACCGGCGCTCGGAACCGTCGTTCACCCGTCGGGGGTTCCGCGTAGCGAATGCCTAGAAACGCATGAACTTCGCCGTTGCCGCGCCCCGTCAGCCGACCGAGGGGCGTCTCGACGGTTAATCGCTCCTCGTAGGCGAGGATGTGCGTCGGTTTCGGCAATTGGATATCGGACGGCGCGAACTCTTCAAGCAGCCACCAAACACCAGCGAGGACAACGACGCCAAGCACGGCGACGATGGCGCCGGCGACTTTTAGCACCTTCATGTTTAGCGCGTCGCGTCAGCCATCACGCCGTTCGGTCGCGCGGCATTCGGCTAGCCAACGCGCGCCTCCGGCCAGAGACGCAGGAAGTTCTCGCTGTAGAACTGCGTCTTGACCGACTCCTCGAAGTCACCAATCGTCTTCTCGAAGCGCCCGATCGGATCGCATGTGCCTTCGATGTGCGGATAGTCGCTCGAGAAGAGGTACAGATCCGGGTTCGACTGCTCGATCATGTTCGCGACGTTTTCGTGCGGCATGGGCGTAAAGCCCATCTGTTCGGTGAGTTGCTCACTCGGCTTACGTTCAAACCGCATCGTTTCGTCAACCTTGCGATACGCCCGCGAGACTGAATCCAGCTTGCGGAGCATCTCCGGCACCCAGCCCGCGCCGAGTTCGACGCACGCGCCCTTGAGCTTCGGGTGCCGCTCGAACACACCGTCCGCCATCATCATGCTGACGAACATTTCGGGTGCTTGATGCAGCACCATCGCGTCTTTCGTCCGTACGTTTTCACCACCGCCGAGCCAATCGCGTGTGGGGCCGCGGCCGTTGTTCGCCCAGGATTTGTTGATCTGCAACGGCGCACCGCCGACGTGCAACACGAACGGTACGCCCGCCTCGGCGAGTCGCGCCCAGAACCCTTCGAGGTCGACATGACCCGGTGAATGGCCGATCGGGGCAGGGTGTGGAACCCAGACGGCCTCGAGGCCGTTGTCGATGATCCACTCGGCTTCTCGGATCGCGTACGTCGGATCATCGAGGGCGGCAACGCCGATCCCCATCAGGCGATCGTCGTCCGCACAGAAATCCACCATGTGGCGGTTGTGCGCCCGTGCCGCGCCGTAGCGCCACTGCGAAGTCTTCTTCGAGCTCGGATGGAACGGCGAAACGACACTATGGGTCGCGAACACGAGTTGCTTCTTGAAGCCGAGCAGGTCCATCGCGCGGCTCCGGTCGGTTCCGTCAAAAGCGCCGAGTGCCTGAATCTCCTTCGAGCTTTCAATCAGCTTGTCGCCGAGCGCAATCTGCTCGGCAATATGTTCGTCGGAGTGACGGTTGCCTTGCGAGACGATGACGGCCACTTCTTCGTCCGTCACGATCGACGCGCTGTAGCTGACCTCGGGAATGTCATCTCGCAGCGCGGGATCCGCGTAGGACTTCAGAAAATCCGGCAGCTCCATGATGTGACTGTCCGCGTCGTAGTACGGGCGAGCGTCGGGTGCGTATGCCATGGCTCTATCTCTGACTCTTCATTGCGCGGGCACCACAATACCGATTTGACGGACGAGAAACGCGCCGTGCGAAACGTTGGCGACATCCCGGCCGCTGCGCGATGATCGGGCGGACCAGCAAGGGGGGCGATGACATGGGCGACGGTGATCGGGCGGCGCTACAGGACGTGATGTTGCGCTATACGGCAGGGGTCGATGAGCGCGACATGGATCTCTATCGCTCCTGCTTCGTCGAGGACCTGGAGGTCTACGGCATGGGTCCAAAACCCGTGTATGGCCGCGAAGCGTGGATCGAGTTCGTCATCAAAGCGCTCGAGCGGTACGGGCCGACCCAACACATGCTCGGTCCGCAGCTCGCGACGATCGCGGGGGATTTCGCGGAAACCCGTAACGATCTCCAGGCGACACACGTCCTGGCCGCGGATCCGGCCAAGGCATTCGTCCTGTGGGCGACTTACAAAACGAACATGCGGCGAACCGACGATGGCTGGAAGATCGTTTGCCACGAATTGGTGACGCGCGCGACCGCCACCGTGCCGCTCAACACTTGAGTCGGAACGAAACCATGACGACCGACAAAACACCCAATCACACGCTTTCCGAAATGGCCTGCCCGGTCGCGCTCGACGACGTCGACCTTATTCGGGCCCGGCGCCGCCGAGCACTGGTACGAGAGCTACGAAATACTGCATCGCGAAGACCCAATCCCGCGGCTGGCAGGAGAAGGGCTGACGCCTGATTCCGACGCTTTCATCCTGACGAAGTACGACGATATCGAGCGGGTCGTCAAAGACCCGGTCCGCTATCCGCCCGTGATGTCGCAGAACGTCGATCGGCTTGTCGAGCGGGGCATCGTTCTCGATGAATCGAACAACATCAACGCCATGATGGCGTCGATCGTGACCCTGAGACCCACGATTCCGCTCTGGCGTTCACATCGCCAGGAGCTGACCGATCCGTGGGTCGGTCCGGGCGCTTCCCGCCATCAGGAGATGATCACGGCCACCGTCAACGAGTTGATCGACGACTGGATCGACCGCGGCAGAGTCGAGTTCGTGTCTGAGTTCGCTCGGCCCCTGCCACAGCGGGTGATGGCGAGCGTGCTGGGTTTCCACACGAGGACGTGCCGGATCTCGAACGTTGGGGCAACGCGCAGGTGAAAGCGTTCGTCTACGGTCGCGGCCATCGCAACATCCTGACCGAAGAGGAAACGCGGGGTCAGTTCGATGATCTCGGCGAGTTCAAGGAATATGTCGCGGGCAAGGTCCAGGAACGGCGCGCCGAACCCCAGGACGACATGATCAGCTTCCTTTGCGACGTCACGTATGAAGCGCTCGGCCGCAAACTCACCGATCTCGAAGTGAATGGCATCGTCTACGCCATGGTGATCGGCGGCCTCGAAACGACCCAGTACGCGATCGCCGAGCAGGCGCAGATCCTCTGCGAACACCCCGAGCTCTTTGCGCGCTTGAAAGAGAATCCCGACGACATCCGCCAGTTCACTGAAGAAGCAATGCGGCTGCGCGCCCCGACCCAAGGACTCTCGACCCGCATGACGAAGCATGACGAGGTGTTCCAGGGCGTCGAGGTGCCCGCCGGGTCGCTACTGCATCTACGCTACGCCGCCGCGAACGTCGATCCGGAAGAGTTCGAATGTCCCTACGATTTCGACATGAGCCGAAAGGCCGTGACGCGGCACATGACCTTCTCGCAAGGACCGCGCGTCTGCCCGGGTGCCACGATTTCACGCCTCGAGCAGACGATCGCGTGGCAGCGCTTGCTCGAACGCGTCGATTCGATGGCCTACGGCGAGGGCAATACCTTCCTACACCAGCCGGGCATCATGCTCGGCACTCTGTCGCTCGATCTCACCTTCACGAAGTCGGCCTGAGCCGCTCAGCCTAGAGGCCGCGTTTGCCGTCTTCGCGAATGAGCGGCTCGTATTCGGCAAATGCCGGCGGGTTGGCAGAACCGGTCGTCGTGCCGGCGTCGGTCGTGAGGGTGTGTCCGGTCGTATAGCCGGATTCGTCACTGGCGAGCCAGAGTGCCGCGTTCGCGACATCCTCCGCCATACCGGGGCGGCCGACGAGCGGTGAAGCGGCGGCCAGGCGCTCCTTCGTTTCCTCGATCGCGTAAGGATCGCCGGCGAGGGCCGCGACCATCGGGGTCGCCATCCCGGCGGGCGCGATGCAGTTGACACGTATGCCATGGCGGGCAAGCTCCGAAGCGACGCCCTTCGTCAGCCCGACGATGGCGTGTTTCGCCGCCGTATAAGCGTGCGGCCCCAGGCCACCCATGATCCCGGCAGTGGACGCCATGCTGACGATCGAGCCGGCCTTGCGCGGAATCATCACGCGCGCGGCATGTTTGCAGCCATAGAAGACGCCGTTTAAGTGGATGTCGATCGTGCGCAACCATTCGTCCGTGCGCGTCTCGGCAATCGGCCCGACCGCGCCGACGATACCGGCGTTGTTGTACATGATGTCCAACTGGCCGAATTCCGCGACCGCTCGATCGACGAGTGCCGCGACATCATCTTCGACGGTGACGTCCGCTCGCTGGAACACGGCATCATCGCCAACGGACTCGGCAACAGCCCGACCACGACCCTCCTGGATATCGCCCAGCACCACGCGCGCGCCTTCGGCGACAAAGCGCCGGGTCGCCGCTTCCCCGAACCCGCTGGCACCCCCCGTGATGACGGCCACCTTTCCTTCGAGTCGTCCTGACATCGTTCGTTGTCCTTTCTCAGGTTGGCTTCTTCATGCGTGCCCGATGGTAAACCGCATCATTGGGCTTCCGAGCACCACGATGTCCCGCCGGCTGGCCTTCGAAATAGCCGTCCGTGGCCGGGTCTTCGCGCGCCCAGTCGTTCACCTCACTGCGGTAGCTGATCTTCCACGCGCCGTCACGCCGTTCGTATCGATCGACATAACGTCCCGAGATGAAGAGATCGAGTTCTTCACCATCGCGAACGATTCGATGGAACGCCTGGAAATACACCTCGCCGAAGGCGACGTCCTCGCCGTCGAACTCGATGTTGATCTGCCCCAGCATGTGGTGGTTCACAAGGTGACTCTCGAGCGCTCGCATACACATGTCGGCAAACCCGCCAACGCCACCGCGGAAGAATCCGTAGTCCATGTAGGCGTCGTCGTGGAAAACGCTCGCGAGTGCATCACGGTCCAGCCGGTCGAGCCCACGCATATAGATTCCCGAGAGATCGGCAATCTCCTGACGGTCCGCGACTTCCCGAAGCTCGCGGCTCACTGGACGAGGTAACGATCGAGGGTCTGATGGAAATGCCTGATCCGCGCTTCCTGGTAGTTACCTAGCGTCTCGTGCCCTTTGAGCGAAGCCCGAATCCCCGCCCATTGGCGCTTGAAGTTGTCCGTATCCTGATCGAGCACTCGCCCCAAGCCACCAAACGACGGCACGGTCGTATAGGAGTCGTCCTCGGCGAGACGCACCGTCGGCGCCGGCGGTGGGCGTTCGCCCGATGCGGGTAGCGGGCTCAGCATCATGATGTCGTGAATGGTGCGATCGACACCCAATGGCCGGAACCGGTATATGAGCGGAATCGTGATGCCGGGAAAAAAGCAGGCGTTCGGAAACACGTGGTATTCGATCGAGTCGAGCAGCTCCGAGTTGCTCACGTCCGTGAGGTCGACGCCGAGCCGCGATCCCATGCGTTCCCGCACGATATCGGCATGGGCCTGACGCGCGCCCATGCCAGCAGGTAACGCCTGCGCCTCGTGGCCGAGGGACGCAAAGAGTTCGGCTTCGGAGAGCTCCCGCTCGTAGTGCGGGTTACCGCTCGAGAGTGTTTGCAGGAAGCGGGTCACGTGAGGGCTGAAGATGTCGTATTGCGTATTCGCCCATCCAGAAGTGCGCAACCCCTCCGGATGGGTCGCAATTACGTGGTAGGCCTCCAGAAAACCCTCCATGCACATCTTCCAGTTGCCCGGGAGGATCTTCTCGGTGTGCATCGAGATATAGCGAGCGCCTAAGTCCCAGGTCTCAAAGTGTTCCGGCAAGACCTCAAGGTAGTCATCGAGGGGTTCGGCATCCCGATCCAGGTTAACGAACACGAAACCGCCCCAGCTATCACAGGGAAGCTCCATCAAGGTGAACGATTTGTCGTCGATGTGCGGGAAATCCCAGCGGCACGGGATTTCTCGCAAGCTGCCATCGAGGTGCCACGACATTCCGTGGAAAGGACACCGCAGAAACTGTTTGCCGCTGCCGCACGCGCCCGCGCCCTCGAACTGCATGCCGCGGTGTGGGCAGGAGTTGACGAACGCGCGGATTCGATCGTCGCCTCGTACGACGATCACGGAGTAGTGGGCGACGTCGTAAACGTAGAAGTCGCCCGATTTCGGGATCTGCTCCTCGCGGCACGCCCACTGCCACGTGCGTGACCACATGTGCGAGATCTCTCGATCGAAGAACGCCGGATCGGTATAGCGAGAGAACGGAACGTCTTCGTCGCCGAGAAATTCGTAACGCTCGGCAAGGAGTGGCTTTGGCGGCGAATCACCATCGCGCGCGATGACGTCCTTCGGCGTCGGTCCGGGGCAGCGCGCCTCACCCGGTGTCAGCTCATCGCCGAGGATGTAGATACTTCGTGTCACTTGCCCCTCGCATTCCCAACACCTCGCGACGACCTTACGATAACGGTTCACCACCGGCGACGCCGTCGCCGTGCCACGACCGCTCGAGAGACGTCGAGAAAGGTCGAAGAGATCTTCGAGGAGCCTGCACACCATGGCCGACAACATCCGCGTCCTGAATCGATACCCGGAGCAGACCACCCGTGGATCGCTGCTCCAGGGGAATCGCTACACGAGCCGCGAGTTCGCATCGCTCGAGTGGGAGAACATGTGGACACGGGTCTGGCTGATCCTGGGACGCGAGGCTGAGATCCCGAACCCGGGCGATTGGCAGATGGAGCCCGTCGGACCTGAAGAGATCCTCATGGTCCGCCAGACCGACGGTACCGTGAAGGCGTTCTACAACGTCTGCCAGCACCGCGGGAACCCGCTGGTCGAAGGCAACAGTGGGTCCGTCAAGCGCTTCGTCTGCAAATACCACAGCTGGGCTTACATGCCGGATGGCGAGCTCAACTTCGCGCCTGATCGCGAGGATTTCCCCGAGGGCAATCCCTGCGGCAAAGTCCGTCTCGCGGAGGTCGCGTGTGAAACCTTCGCGGGATTCGTCTGGGTCAACATGGACCCGAATTGTCAGAGCCTGCGCAGTTTCCTCGGGCCGATCTGGGACGAATGGCAAGCTCGCCATATCGACACGTGGCGTCGGACGATGGCGCGAAGTGCGTGGCTACCGTGTAACTGGAAAGTCGTGCTCGACAACTTCAACGAGTCCTACCACGTACCGACGGTTCATCAGGGCGCGACCACGGAGACCAACCGCCAAGAGATCCGCGGCCACATCAACACGTACTTCAAGGAAACCCAGTTCGACCTATCGAACGAGGGCCACAACCGCATGGTCATGCAGGGCGGCTTCGGCGTCGGTTCAACCGACAAGGAAGGCAACGTGCTCGAACCGTTGAAGAGCGAGCTGCGGTTCTGGAACCTCGATCCAGACGACTTCCGGAACAATCCCGCGGCGACGCGTGAAGCGCTCCAGTCGGCAAAACGGAAACTGGGTGTAGAACGCGGTTTCTCGCACTACCCCAACATTCCAGACGAGCAGTTCACCGACGCCTTCCACTACACGCTCCTGCCGAACTTCGCCGTGACGGTCTGGTCCGACAGCTTTCATTTCCTGCGTGCCCGTCCCGACCGCGACAATCCCGAGCGTTGCCTGTTCGACAACTGGTGGTACTCGAGCCCGGCGTCGATCGAGGCGGGGTTCGATCGCCGGCTCGAACACACGGACGTTCAGGAGAACGGCGAAGCGGTCGTCGAGATGATCGATCCGACGACGCGCTCTATCGGACCCGGGATCGACGACGACGTGCGCGTCTTCGTCACACAGCAGCGCGGCTTCCGATCACGAGGTTTCAAGGGCGTCTATCTTTCGAAGCAGGAAGAGCGGATTCGCCGATACCACGAACTGATCGACGATTACATCGAAGGAAGACGTTAGAAGCTCAGTCCCGCCCGAACACCTGCTCGCGCATGGTGAAGAGTGGATCGTCCGGCGCATGACCGCCCAGGGCGAGGCCGCTGAACGTCGGCCCGTCGAACCTGGCGCTCACGCCCTGGTGCTGATTCCAGTCCATCACGACCCGGCGAAAGAGGATCTTCCAGACGCCGTTTCGGCGCTGCATGTGATCGAGATATCGACCGAGATACGTCATCTCGGTCTCCGGTGAATCGACCGAAGAGAGGTGATACGCGGTGACGTAGCTCTCGACGAGGGCATCGGCGTCGACCTGCTCGATCAAAACGTTCGTCACCGTGTGTTGGGTCGACTGGTAGCGTTTGATCCCTCTCGGCAAGCCATCGCAGAACTGGTGTGCCGATCCGTCGAAAGCGCCGTAGGCGACCTCGGCGTCGGGCCAATAAGCCGATTTCAGGATCTGGGCGTCGGCCCGGTCGACCCCGCGGCTGTGTACGGCCAACACCTCGTGAATCGCCAGGCGATCGGCAAGCTCCGCCGCATCGGGTACACGCCCCGGCTCGAACGTCTTCTTCATGCTGGAAGCATAAGCGTTTCGCGGGCGCCGGCGTTTACCACTCCCGCCATTTCGCGACACACCCGTCGATCCCGATCAGCACCGGCAACGGCAGGGTCACGGCGGACAGGTCGCGCAGATAACCGAGCAGGCGGTTGTGACCTTCGAGAATCACCAGACGATCGAGACGCCCCGTCGATACAAGGAGCGGCGGTTCGAGTACCTCCCCCCTTCGTATTCGATCCAGCACACCATTGGGCGCATCCGAGCGCTCGAACATCGCGGCGATCGCTGCCGCACGACGGGTGCCGTAGCGTTCCTCAAAGCCATGTCGACAAGTGAACACAGCATGCTCGAGATCATCGGACGACAACGCCGCCCACCACCACTCGAGCGATCGAAGATCGAGCGTACGAAAAAGCGTTTCGCCGCCGCGGTATCGCTCGAAAAGGCGAAGGCGCGCGTCATCATCGCGCGCATTCGGTCGCCCTACCCTTGATACTCGCAACGTCGAAGCCAGATTCGTCGATCGTGTGCCGCAATCGAGCGCCTTCGGTCGGCGAGTCGTACTCGGCCTTCAGGAACGCGGCAATCGCCTCCCCGAGTGATGCTCGTGCCCGGAAGACTCGTGTCAGAGCGAGGCAAGCCAGTCGTGGTACGTCGCACCGATCTCCGAGCTCGCTACGCCGCCGATGCCGGCGAACATCGCCACGATTATCCCAAGCCCAACGTAGGTGGGCGCCGCGACACGCCGCTCGCGTCGAACATCGTGAACGATGAGGGCGACGAGCACCCCGATAGCCAGCAGCATAAAAAGATCAATCGGGGCGATTGGCTGAAGGAGCGCGCCGAACAGACGCGAGTTCGTGACGGCCGGGGCCATCATGCTGAGCGATGCAAAAAGCATGAGTCGTTTGTGGATCTCCGGCCGACGCCTGAAATAGATCGCCGCCGCAAAGAGGCCCGCAAAGATCGGGATGATGAAAGTATTCGCCACCGCGATGAAGACCGTCTCGCCGGGAGCAAATCCTGCGGCCGGCGCGCGCGCGGGGAACTGAACGGCCACCCCCATCGCCGTCAACACCACGCCGATCGCAATCACGATCCCGACAACCCCGACGGAGCGATGGCGTGCGTTGTTGCCACGCGCGATGAGGGCCGTCTGCACCGCAAACACCACGAACCAGGCCGTCATGAAGAGTCCATGCGCCACCACGTGACCCGGGATGTCGAGCCCCGGTAGGTGACTTACATCGATCGCGCCACGCAAATAGAACGTGGGCGCAAAACCGATAAAGACGAGCGTGAGTAGAAGGAGGGAGACAATCAGGAAAAACCGGTCGGGTTTGTCAGCCATTCCTCATACCTTTTCATCCGACAATCCGACCCTACCAGACGCTCCCTTTTGAATCGAACGACCCGATGACGGTTCAGTCACCTGCCAACCCTCATGGGCCTGACGGACCCGACTCGGGCGTTTCAGCACACGGTCGACGAGTTGCTCGATTCCTTTTAAGCGTCGGCCGTACGCGCTCGGCGCGTCCGCGTACTAAGCTAAGGCGCGCGACATGACTCGACAGCAGGCGATGGAAGACATCTTCAAGGCACGCGGCATGAATCAAGCGAAGCGCGATCAACGCGCTGACGGGTGGATCGGCGGCCGCGCGGATACCTGGACCGGGCATTACAAAGAGGTCCCCGCGAGCCGGGTGAGCGCGGATGCCCGCCGGATGGCGGGCGATTCCGATTACAACGCGAAAGTGGCGGAATCCATTCGCAGCGCGGACGCCGCGATCGACGATAGTCTTGCGATAGCCGGTTTATCCATCGAGCCGCTCTGCCCGAGCATCGGCGTGATCGTCCACGGCGTCGACCTGGCAGATCCGAGCGACGCGCAGATCGACGCGATCAGAGAGCTTTATCTCGTTCGCAAGGTCGTCTTCTTCCGCGATCAGGGTCACATCACCCGCGAAGAACACATCACATTCGGCCAGCACATCAGCGACACGGGTTACGCCTACGGTCGCCAGCATTCCCTCGCGCGCCGCGAACTACCGAACGAACATCCTGAGATTCTGCGTCTCTACGCCAGCGAAGCGCATCCCTTTGCGGCATCCAATTGGCATTCGGACGTGACGTGGTCGAACCGGCCACCACTCGGGTCGATTCTGCTCGCTCGGAAATCACCACCCGTCGGCGGTGACACGGTTTTCGTCGACGCTTACGCGCTCTGGGATGCCCTCGACCCGGTCCTCAAGCGATTCCTCGAAGGCCGCACGGCCATGCACGGGCGCGGCGGTCGAAACGAGGTCACGCATCCGATCTGCCGAACCCACCCGGTCACGC
This sequence comes from uncultured Pseudomonadales bacterium, assembly GCA_951813295.1. GTDB lineage: Bacteria > Pseudomonadota > Gammaproteobacteria > Pseudomonadales > Azotimanducaceae > VXYL01. The sequence goes on along the minus strand of CATOTI010000003.1, from coordinate 96,268 downwards.
GACGTAAAGCCTTGTACGTGAACCCAACCTTCACGAACTCGATTACCGGCATGGCACCGGATGAGTCCGCTCGGCTCTTAAGCGATCTCTACGCCAAGATGTACTCGACGCCGGAGTACCAATGTCGATTTCGATGGCAGGAAGGTTCGGTCGCGATGTGGGACAACCGCAGCTGCCAGCACTACGCGGTCGGTGATTTCTGGCCCCACGATCGGGAAATGGAGCGCGTGACGCTGCTCGACCGATCAGCAGACGATGAGATTCCGTTCTGGGAGGATGCCGATGGCATTCGCCACTTCGGCGAGCTTCTGACTTCGGAAGAGGAAATCTCGAAGCCGGTCTGAGTTTTCGCGTGACCATCCCGTGATACCGCGGGGTGCTTATCGCGCTACTTGACCGCCCCGCGTTCGCCTCCCGCGCCAGAAGGCCTTTAATCGGCATCACGTCAGAAAAGAGGTAACCCGCGATGCAAGATATCCAAGGTTGGCTACTGGTCTACGCCGTCGGCTCCCTGCCCGTGTTGTTCTTCTACTCAGCCGGGCTCGCCGGGTGGGTATATGACTACCCGATCCCGCTACTGGCGAGCATTTTTATCGCCTTTCTCGTCCCGGTCGTGCTGCTGTTCCTCAAGGTACCGAGCGCGCCCTTCTGGAACATTGCACTTCTCTGGACGGGCGCCGCGTTACTCACGTCGCGAATCTTGCACGGGATCGTGCAGGGCGACATCCCGATCGAACGAAACGCGGCCACTATGCTCGTGAGCTTCGTTGGCTTCGCCATCGCCTGGGCAGGCGTTTGGACGGCCTACTTCCTCAAGTCCGAGCGCGTCGAGCGAGTTTTCGGCTGACGCGGATCAGGCGGGAGCGGTCGCGCGAGTTTTGCGCCGTCTCGGCTTGCGACGCCGTGATCGATTAGCGCTTCCGGTGTTGGCGCTTCCCGTCTTGGCGTTTTCCGACTGTGCGCGCCGTTCGCCGTTACCACCGCGATTGTCACGGGGTCGACCGACCGTAAACGTGCCCACCGGGTTGAGGTCCTCGTCGATTTCTTCGATCGGCCGGTCGACGTAGCGACAAATCGCCGCCATGTCACGTTGCTCTTCGGGGTCGACGAGTGACCAAGCGACGCCAGACGCGCCGGCACGAGCCGTTCGGCCGATTCGGTGGACATAGCTTTCGACTTCGTTCGGCACGTCGAAATTGACGACGTGTGACACCTCGTCGACGTCGATTCCCCGCGCGGCAATATCCGTCGCGACGAGCACCCAGATCCGGTTGTCTTTGAAGCCCTGCAGCGCGCGCTGGCGCGCGTTCTGGGTCTTGTTGCCGTGAATGGCCTCGGCCGCGATGCCGGACTTGTCGAGCGCCTTGGCGACCCGGTTGGCCCGGTGTTTCGTCCGCGTAAAGACGATCGCGCGACTAACGCTCGGCTCGCGCAACATCTGTGTGAGCGTCGACTGCTTGGCTTCACGCGCTACACGCAACGCCTGCTGTCGGATGTTGGCGACCGTCGGCTCTTCCGGGCTGACGTCGACACGCGCGGGTTTGCGGAGCATTTCGCCGGCGAGGTTCATCACGGCCTTAGGCATCGTCGCGGAAAACAACATGCTCTGCCGCGACCCCGGGGTCGCGTTGACGATCCGGCGGACGTCGTGAATGAAGCCCATGTCGAGCAATCGGTCCGCCTCGTCGAGGGCCAGTGCCGAAATCCGGTCGAGACGCGCGTGGCCTTCGCCCATCAGATCGAGCAAACGACCGGGCGTCGCGACGAGCACGTCGACGCCTGCGCGCAGCGCACGAATTTGTTGGCCTTTCCCAACGCCGCCGTAGACGGCGGCAATGCGTATCTCGGTAAAACGTGCGAGCGATCGAAGTTCCTCGACGATCTGCAACGCCAATTCCCGTGTAGGGGCAAGAACGAGACCACGCGGTTCCTTACCCGCTTTGGCCGCGCTGAGACGCTGCAACATGGGAATGCCGAATCCGGCAGTTTTTCCCGTACCCGTCTGGGCTGTGGCGAGGAGATCGGATCCGTTGAGAAGGAGCGGAATAGCTTGTGCTTGAACAGGGGTCGGCTCTTCGTAGCCGAGCTCGCGGACAGCGCGAGCGAGCGACTGGGCAAGGCCCAAGTCGGCAAAATCAGAAACGGTCAAAAATGACTCCAGACAATGGCGGGCAAGAACTGCCGATCGCCGCGGCGGGCGACCCGTGCGCCTAGATATGGCGGCGCACCATGCGGGCGCGCCGAGGAGATGTCAAACGACGCCGCGCGTCGCTCTCAGCCGTGCTCGCGCGGGGTTGGCTGAGGATCGTCATTCGGCGACGGACGGTAGAACGTCACCACTTCCTCGAAAGGTTCGCTGCCGCAATTGATCGCCCGATGCACACGCGTCTCTGGTTCGTCCCAATCGACGCCTCCGGGCGAGACATCGAACTCGCTGATCTCCCCGGTATCGCGATACTCGATCGCCAGGCGATCGCCGCGCACCACGACGGTCATCCGTCGACAAGTATCCGTGTGCCAGGGAGTCTTCTCGCCGGGGTCGAGTACCGCGTGACGGACGACGAGCGTAGCGGTTTCGGTGACGATGACCGAACTCACGACCGCTCAGAAGAGAAGCGATCGAAACGCCGACGCCCTCGGGCCGTCACCGAGGTATCCGAATCCGCCACACCCCGTCACCTTCGTAGTCCGCCACCGAATCGAGCGAAACCGCCGGCACACCGCCACCACCCCGCGGCGCATTCAACGATGGGAGCATGGGCAGCCCATAACGTTCCCACCACGGCACCTCGTCGACGACGTTGCCGCGCGGTTCACGCGCACCGAGATTCCACTCGGCGAACATGTCGTTGAACGGCGCTCGACGAGACGTCACGAACTCGTTCGAGTCCATGATCCATTGGTTCGTGACTTCGCGAAGGCCGTCCGCCGGATCATCGTCGGTGTCGGTCGGAATCCGAAAGAAGCCGTCCATCGTCGCATGAACGCGCCCGCCACCGTTTTTCCCGGCCGCGGTCCAACGCATGTGCCCGCGTTCGCGGCTGCGATTGAAATCCTGAATACAGGCGAGCCGCACACGTTCTCCCTCATGGACTCCGGCGGAGTGCACCACCCACCCGTGACAGAAGATCACGTCACCCGGACGGCCGCAGAACTCAATCGGCTCCACCTCACGTTTGATCGCGTTCATCGCCTCTTCGGCACCTTCGCCGGCCACCCAGTTATAGGCTTGTGTGGAATGGTGGTAGAGCCGCTGCGGCGACGTCGGATAGATCGTGAAGCCACCTTCCTGCGGACCGATCTCACTCAAATAGGTGACGACCTGCATCTCGGTCATGCTCTGATCCATGTGCGGCCCGAGCGCCGAGGCCGGTCCATCGAGATCACGTGGGAAGATCGAGTAGATACCGCGGTTTCGGCGCGGTCGCTTGATCGGACCGCCGAGCAGAAGCTCCGCCATGTAAAGCACGTTCGGATGCGCCGAGGTTGCATCCACGAACGCCGGGTCATGGCCGATACCGTGCCAGCGCCAGACGTCGTTCGAGACGTCTTTCGTCAGCTTGTGGGGCAAACGCCCCACCCGCTCGCCCAATTCGGCGCCGGCTCGTTCGACGTCGACCGAAGGCCAGGGACTACGTCCCATCCAGTTGTCGGGTGTACCCCAGCGATTCTCCGCGGGCCAGAACCTGCCGGGGGCGCGCCACGTCGACCGATCGTCCGGATCGAGCGCAGCCGCCCGAACCGGCGGTTGCTGCCACCAGAGATCCAGGAACGGTTGGAACAGTGCCGGGTCGATCAACCCGCGCTTAATAACGTAGCCCTGCTCGCGGAACTGCACGATTTCTTCGGGCGACAACCCGAGTGCCTCCGCACCGGGTGGATCGAGGTCACGCGTGATCGAACGCGGCGCCAACCGCGCCGGCTCCTTCGTGCCGAACGCCGATTCCGGGTCCCGCGGCGGCGGCAAAACCCCGTTCTCCCTATCCACGATCTCGAGTTCCGCCATCTGGATGCTCCTTTAGCGAATCAAACGAGGGTAATGCCACCTCTTAAGCCCTGCCAAATCGTCTATCCGAGGAACACACACTGGACCTTGGGTGGGGAACTCGTATTTAGTGGGGAGATGCCGTCGAATCCGCATGACTTCGCCTACTCAGAACGGCTCGTCGAACCGACCGAGAGTCGATCAGTCGGTAAGGTCCTTGCCCTCGTTTTCCCTTTTCTGTGGCCGCGCGATCAATTCGGCATGCGCGTGCGCGTCGTCATCGCGGTCGCAACGCTCATTCTCGGACGTTCCGCCAACGTCTACGGGCCCATCGTCCTGAAGGAACTCGTCGACGGCTTGGGCGCGCTCGCGACCAACGCCATCACGGTGCAAGCACTCCTCGGATTCGCCTTTCTGTACGGCGCGATGGTGCTCGTTCCCGGCGTGCTGACGGAAATCCGGGCCGCCGTCTTCACGCCCGTGTCGGAATACGCACAGCGTGTGCTCGGTCTCAAGACGTTCCGGCACCTGCACGATCTATCGATCCGCTTTCATCTGGATCGGCGCACGGGCGGACTGGCGCGGGCGGTCGAACGCGGCACCCGGGCGCTCGAACAGTTGACGCGCCTGTTTGCGTTCAACATCGGTCCAACCTTGTTCGAGATCAGCGCCGTGGCGCTCTATCTCGGCTTCGGCTATCCGTTCAAGTACGTCCTGGTCATCCTCATCGCGGTCGTGGCGTACGTGTTGTTCACGCTCCTCTTCACCGAATGGCGCACCCGATTTCGTCGCGAGATGATCGAAGCCGAGTCGCGCGCGACGACTATCGGCGTCGACAGCCTGCTCAACTTCGAGACGGTGAAGTACTTCAACAACGAGCGCTTCGAGGCCGATCGGTACAACGGTTCGCTACTGCAGTACATGGTCGCGGCCGTGAAGAGCCAGACCACACTCGGGTTCCTGAACGGCGGTCAGCTTATCGTCCGGGTCGCCTGTCAGATCGCGATCCTCGTGATGGCGGTACTCGACTTTGCCGCCGGGACGCTGACCGTGGGCGAGGTAGTGATGCTCAACACCTTCATGTTGCAGCTCTTCATCCCGCTCGGCTTCCTCGGCTCGTCCTATCGGATGATTCGCCAAGCGCTCGTCGACATGGAGTTCCTCTTTAAGCTCTTGGAGCTCGAACCCGAGATCAAGGATCGACCGAACGCCGCTGAACTCGAAGTCTCGAACGCGGCCGTGCAATTCGACGACATCCGCTTCGGCTACGACGAACGCATCGTTCTGGATGGCGTGAGTTTCTCGATCAAACCCGGCACGACGACGGCCGTGGTCGGCCCCAGTGGTGCGGGTAAGTCGACCCTCGCGAGATTGCTCTACCGCTTCTACGAACCCCAACGCGGTTCGGTCGAGATCGACGGCACGGACGTAGGTAGCGTCACGCAGGAAAGCCTGCGCAAAAACATCGGTATCGTGCCGCAGGACACCGTGCTCTTTAACGACACGATCCGTTACAACATCCGCTACGGACGTCCCGACGCCAGCGATGAAGAGGTCGAAGAAGCCGCACGGGTCGCGCATATCCTCGACTTCATCCGCTTACTTCCCGCCGGTTTCGAGACGCGGGTCGGCGAACGCGGACTCAAGCTCTCCGGCGGCGAAAAACAGCGTGTCGCGATCGCGCGGACCGTGCTCAAGGATCCGCCGATCTTCGTACTCGACGAAGCCACGTCGTCGCTCGACACCGGAACGGAACGAGAAATCCAGCGCGCCTTGAAAGAAGTCGCCACCGATCGAACCACACTCGTGATCGCGCACCGACTCGCCACGATCGTCGACGCGGACGAAATCATCGTGCTCGACAACGGCCAAATCGTCGAGCGCGGGAATCACGACACGCTGCTCGAGCGCGACGGCCGTTATGCCGAACTCTGGCGCAAACAGCAGCGGGACGCCGCGCTCGCGGAAGAAGCCCTCGCGCAAACGGCGTCTTGACGTCGACCCATTCGGTCCAGGTAGCCTCGGGGCTCTGAGGCAAGGGAGAGGGTTGATGAGCTTTCGGAGCTTTCGGACCATCGGCTACGCGTGGCTAGTCGCGGGTTGGGTGACCACAACGCAGGGTGCGCCGTACGAATCAACCTACGAGGCTCCACCCGCCCCGCCGATCGCGATCGTCAACGCGACGCTCTTGTCCGAAGACCTCCTGATCGAGGATGCGACGATCGTGTTGTCTGATGGCGTCATCACGGCGCTCGGCGCGGACGTCACGCCGCCCCCGGGTGCGCGCATCGTCAATGCGGACGGCGGCTGGGTAACGCCCGGGATCATCGACGTGCATTCGCACCTCGGTGTATATCCGGCCCCGTCGGTCGCCGCCCACTCCGATGGCAACGAGTCCACCGCTCCCGTGACCGCGGAAGTCTGGGCCGAGCATTCGGTCTGGCCACAAGATCCCGGCTTACCGCTCGCACTTGCCGGTAGCGTCACGACCCTGCACGTCCTCCCGGGATCCGCCAATCTCATCGGCGGTCGCGGCGTGACGCTGAAAAACGTTCCGGGGCGATCCGTCTACGATATGGCGTTTCCAGAATCCAAGCATTCCCTGAAGATCGCTTGCGGCGAAAACCCCAAGCGGGTTTACGGCAGTCGCAACTCATCGCCAGCAACCCGGATGGGCAATGTCGCCGGCTACCGGACCGCTTGGATCAACGCCAAGGACTACCAGGCGAAGGTCGAGCGCGCCGCCGAGGATCCCGACGACGAGATCGAGCCACCCAAGCGCGATCTCGAACTCGACACCTTGGCCGGCGTGCTCGCCGGCGAGATCCTCGTTCACAACCACTGCTATCGCGCCGACGAGATGATCGTGATGATCGAGATCGCGCGTGAGTTCGACTTCGCGATCACGGCGTTCCATCACGCAGTCGAGTCGTACAAGATCGCCGACGTGCTCGCCGACGAGCAGATCTGCACCGCGACCTGGGCCGACTGGTGGGGTTTCAAGATGGAAGCTTTCGACGCCATTCCCGCGAACGTACCACTCGTCGAGAAAGCCGGCGCATGCGCGATCGTGCATTCGGATTCGGCTACCGATATCCAGCGCCTGAACCAGGAAGCCGCCAAAGCCGCGGCCGCAGGCGCGAGAATCGGCGTGGATTTCCCGCACACGCGGAAGATCGCCTGGATTACATCCAATCCCGCGCGTGCACTCGGCCTCGACGACCGCATCGGTACATTAACCGTCGGCAAGTCGGCCGACGTCGCCCTCTGGAACGGCGACCCCTTTAGCGTCTACTCACGAGCCATGCTCGTCACGATCGATGGAGTCGTTCGCTACGAAAGGGGCGAGACCACGCCGGTGACCGACTTCGAACTCGGCCTGCGCGAGGAGATCGACCGATGAAATTGCTTTATCTCGCCGCAATCGCCGTCACGTGCGCGCCCGTCCTTGCCGATTGCGTTCGAATTGACAACGCGAGGATTGAAACGCCAAACGGCGTAGAAGAAGGATCGCTCGCCTTCGCCGACGGGTTGATCATCGATGCCGAGGCGGCCGGTCGCGACTGTAACGTGATCGACGCCAACGGCGGGGTGCTGACCGCCGGTCTCATCGATGCCGCCAGTACGGCCGGCATCGTCGAAGTGCCCTCGGTCGAGGGCACTAACGATGCTCGCCTGGACGGCTACGAACTAGGCGCGGGATTCGATCCGGCCTACGCGTTCAATCCGGCGAGCGAGGTGATCCGGGTGGCGCGCGTCGACGGCGTATTGGCGGGCTCGGTCCTACCTTCCGCGGGCCCGGACGCGTTTGCCGGATTGGTTCGTGTCTTTTCCTATTCCGGTACCTTCGACCCGCTCACGAACGAACCCGCCGGGCTCCTGGCGCGGTTCGGCAGCGCAGGCGCCGCCATTACCGGCGGTTCACGCGCAGCCACGATCCAGCACCTGATGAACGCAATCAGCGAAGCACGCCACTACGACAGAAATCGGCGCCAGTACGAACGCGGCAGCCATCCGCCCTACAGCTTCTCGCGAACGGACCTCGAAGCGATCGTTAAGGTGGCAAACGGCGACGTACCGCTCTTCGCCTTCGCCAATCGAGCGGCCGATATCGAGATGCTCCTGACCATCACCGGTAATCTCGACATCGACCTCACGATCTTCGGCGGCGCCGATGCCTGGAAGGTCGCGTCGAAACTTGCGGAGCGGGACGTCGCCGTGGTGATGAATCCGCTCACGAACGACGCCGAATTCGAATACCTCGGTGCACGGCTCGACAATGCAGCACTCCTCAACGATGCCGGTGTCGAGATCGCGATCTCCCCATTCAGCGCGTCCGACAGTCGCAAGATTCGCCAGCTCGCTGGCATCGCGGTCGCGAACGGTCTACCGCGCGAAGCGGCGATCGCCGCTCTGACGACGACACCGGCGAACATCTTGAGCGTCGATTCGATCACCGGGTCCCTGGAAGTCGGCCAACGCGCCGACCTCGTGCTCTGGAATGGCGATCCGCTCGAACTCGCCACCTACCCGGTCGAGATCTTCATCGGCGGTGAGTCGATCGATCTCACATCCCGCCAGATCCGGCTCGCCGAGCGTTATCGCGACCTCGATTCGACAACGCCGCTGCATCTGCGCTGAGGCTAGAAGGTCGACCCGGGCAAGGGCGCGAGATCGAGATTCGTGATCCTGCGGAAGAGAAGTTCATCCGAAAAGCGGGAAATGGCGGAGAGCCGTTTCCAAGCCGGGTCGGCAATGAACGTCTTCCAGGCACTACGACGCGCGTCGGCGTCCTCGAAACCCAACAGGTAGGTAAGGTTCGGCAATTCCGGTCCCGCTACGGCCTTACCGAAGAAGACCGGGTGCAACCCGACACGACGAAAGATCGCGACTTCTTCCGTTTCGAACATCTCGGCTTTGGTGACCCCGGCCGCCACGTGCGGATGCTCATAGATCCGCAACTGATAGCGCCTCGCCGCGTCGCTGAAGCGGCGTTCGATTTGCGGCAGCCAATCGAACGTGCGAACGAGCGACGTATCGATCGCTTCACACGGAAACCGATCATCGGTCGCGAGGCTCTCGTCGAACGGCTGCGCCCCGAGGGCAACGACGGCAAGGTCATCGCCTTCCACGCGGAAGAGCCCGACGTCCGCGCCCGAACGGATGATCGAATCCCCAGCAAACGCCGAGAAGTCGCCCGCCAACTGCGCGCTGGGGAAACGATATCGACGTACCTCGATCACGAGGGGCGATGCCGTCACACCAATATCTTCTCGGAGCCGTAGCGGCGGATCGTCAGCCATGTCAGCAAACCCGCAACCGCGAGGGTGCTGACCCAGGAAACCAGCACCGCAACGGGTTCGATACCCTCCGCCTTGACGATGTCCGTCACCAATAGGTGCTGGGCGAGGCTCGGCACGAGCATGAGCGGTAGCGATATCGACACGGGCTTCAGCGCGACGGCGATGATCGGCAACGTCGGCGCCAGCATCGCGAGACTCGTATACGTCTGCGCCTCTTTGAACGACTTCGTGTACGACGCGACGATCATCATCGCGGCAGCACCCAGCATCGCGAAAGGCAGCATGACGAAATAGATCTGCAGGCCCGCCACGAAGTTGAGATTGGCCGTCATACCGAGCTTCGCCAGCGGAAGGAACTGAACGGCAACCGAAAATGCGGCGATCGAGATCGCGAGCGACGTCGCCATGAAGACGAATGTCGCGAACATCTTGCCGAGCACGAGTTCGTTGCGTGCGACCGGCATCGTCAACAAGGGCTCCAGCGAGCCCCGCTCCCGCTCCCCGGCGGTCGCGTCGATCGCGACCTGCGTTCCGCCGAGGAGCGCCGCGAAGAGCAGGAAGTACGTCATCATGCTGAGGAGCAGCACCGAGCGGCCCGATGGCGTCGATACATCCTCGTCGAGCAACGCGATCGGCTGCGTGATCGTCGGATCCACGCCGCGCATGCTGAGTCGTAAGGTGCCAATGGTCTGGCTGTAGGTACGAATCGCACCACGCACCCGCGCGGTCGGCGTCGAACCGGCGTTGTTCGATCGATCGGAAACGATCCAGATCCGCGCGGGATTGCCCGCGGCCAGCGCCTCCCCGAATTCAGAATCGATGACGATGCCCACGTCCGTGTCGCCGGCGGCGACGGAAGCCCGGAGTGCGGCGCGATCGCTGAACTCATCCGGGTCGACGTCGATCTGTGCCTGGCCGAGCGCTGCGATCACGTTAGGCGCGTGCTGCGCCCCGATCACCGGCACCGTGATCGGTTGATCGACTTCGTCAATGCGCTGGCTGATCGCGAAATTGATCATGAAGCCGAACATCAGCGGCCCAAACAGCGGGCCGAAAAAGAGCGCCGAGACGACGGATCGGCGTTCCCGGATCCCGTCGATGAACTCTTTGCGAAAAACAGTGAGCGCGCCTTTCATTCTGCTGTCAGCCCCACTGCACTCACGAATGCATCCTCGAGATCGTCGCAGCCGGTCTTTTCGCGTATCTCCTCGGTCGTTCCGCTCATGACCACGCGGCCGTGAGCGATGATGACGATCTCGTCACACAGCGCCGCCACCTCTTGCATGATGTGGCTCGAGAAGAGCACACAGCAGCCTGCATCCCGGCGTTCGCGAATGACGTCGCGAAGCGCTCGTGTCGCCATGACGTCGAGACCGTTCGTCGGTTCGTCCAGGATCAACGTCTGGGGGTCGTGCACCATGCTGCGCGCGAGCGCCACACGAACCTTCTGACCCTGAGAGAACCCTTTAGCAGGACGGTCCTCGATTTCATCGATGCCGAGAAGATTAACCACGCGGTCGACGGCGGTGCGCTGCTCGTCCCCCGCAGCCCCCTGAAGTGCGGCGTAGTACTCGATGTTCTCGCGCGCCGAGAGATTGCCGTAAAGATCCGAGTTGTGCGGTAGCACGCCGATCCGACGGCGGACCGCCAACGGGTCCGCGCCGACATCGATCCCATCGACGCTTGCCGAACCTTCATCCGACGCGAGCACGGAACAGAGGATCCGCAGGGTCGTCGATTTGCCCGCGCCGTTCGGACCCAGGAGGCCCGTGATCCTGCCGTTCTCGGCCTTAAACGACACACCGTCGACGGCATGGACGTCACCGAAGCTCTTATGGAGTCCTTCTACTTCGATCACAACTAACCTCAGGGAGTCGGCCCGTTAGGGGAGACAAAAAACGGAAAGGGACCGATCCGTTCGGCGCAACTCGTGTCGATCTCGAGCGGTTCGTCCGCCTGGATGAACGCCGTCATGAGACGTGGCACACAACCGGCGGCCAGCAGGCCATGCCCCTGACCAACGCCCACGATCTCTAGTCGATTAGCGAACCCCGACGCTGCGTCCGGCACGTAGCTTGGTGGCGTTATGGGATCAAACTCACCGCTCAGGAAAAGCGCCGGCACGTCGGATTGCACCGGTTCCTTGAAGTCTTCGTCCACCATGCCGAGCGGCAGCTTTCGGCAGATCGCGTCGAGCGAATCCATGAAATCGGCGCCCATGTAGGAACGCGCTTGCTCGTCGCGATCGATCGAACCCCAGAACGGCGCATCCTCCGAACAGAGCACGGCGAAGTTGAGCCCCTGCGCGAGTTCACCGAGTGAATCACCTACCGCGATCATCTGCGTTGCGAGCGGCTGATAAGAGCCACGCCAGGCCGAATCGATCACGCTCGGCAGAATCGCCATGCTCGTCGGGTTGTAGAGCATCAACCGCACGGCAATGGCCAGCGTCTCGGGGCTGATCAGTACCGGCGTCGGTTCCGCCGTCCGCGGATGAGCGATCGTCACGCGGCGCGGATCGAGACGGAGTTCATCGAGCATTTCGTCGAACCTTTGCTCGAGGTCCGGAAACGTCGAGCGGCAGGCGTCGTCGGCATCACAGCGGCGAAACAGGGATCGAAGCGCCGCATCGGAAAGCAGGGGAATGTCCGGACCCAGCGTACCCGAGGCGGGCACGAGCCCATCGAGAATGACTCGGCGGGTACGTTCTGGATAGCGCCGTACGTAATGCTGGGCGACGCGTGTCCCGTACGAGATACCGTAAATATTAAGCATTTCGGCGCCAAACGCCTCGCGTACCAGATCCAAGTCGTGAACCGCGGCGCTCGTCGTGAAGAACGCCGGGTCGTACTCGAAATCGGCCAGGCACTGGATCGCCGCCGCGATGCTCTCCTCGGTCGTCGGTATTCGGTCCGGATCCTCCTCGAGTTCCGCCATGTTCGGACAGGTCATCGGCGCAGAGCTGCCCGTGCCGCGCTGGTCGACGAGGATGACGTCACGGGTCTGCAAAACCTCGTTGAACGCGTTTCTGCCCATCGCGAAAAAGCGCGTCGACGCATCACCGGGACCGCCGGCAATCACGGTGAGCGGGTCGGGATCCTTTTCGTCCGAAACGGCGGCCACGCGCGCGACGAATAAATCGATGGTAGCGCCCGTCGGGTCTGCGGGATCGAGCGGCACCGTCAGCGTGCCGCATTCGGCGGTGAGCTCGATGCGCCCGCCGATCGCCTCGAGCGAGCAATCCGTCAGTTCGAGCCCGGCGGACGTGGGCGCGACACCGAGGGCAGCGGCACCGATCGCCATCGCGAGAATCGTCCCGACTCGTCTGATCACATCACCGCACCATCGACGTCCAAGCGCGGAACATACCCGGGGGTCCGGAGCGAAGCCAGGTAAACGCTCATCGCCACGCAATCGTTGCTCCCGTTGTTGTCGCTTACGCTAACCTCTGCGGCAAGCCAGCCCTTGCATCGAATTGGAGCAGACCTATGAAAGCCGTTTTTGTCGAAACGCACGATGGACCCGATGCACTCGTCGTGCGCGACATCGACCCGCCCGGACCGCCCGCGGAGGGCGAAATCCGCGTGGCGATCGAGGCACGGGGCGTTTCATACACCGATATTCTGCAATCGCAGGGCGCGTATCAGGTTCAGCCGGATTTGCCATTCATCATCGGCGGCGAAGGTGCTGGGCGAATCACAGCCGTCGGTCCCGGGGTCGAAGGCTTCGAAGTCGGTGATTCAGTGCTCGTCGGTGCCGGTTGCGTCGAAGAAGCGAACGTCAAAGCGTCACGCGCGACGAAACTGCCGGCGGGCGTCGACCTGGCGACGGCCGCGTCATTCCGCTCGAACTATCAAACCGCGCTCTACGGAATGCAGCGCGGCCGCCTCCAGGCGGGCGAAACGTTGCTCGTACACGGCGCCGCCGGCGGGGTCGGACTGGCAGCCGTCGACGTAGGAAAGCTGATGGGCGCGACCGTCATCGCAACCGCGGGGTCCGACGAGAAGCTCGAAGTCGTCAAGGAAATGGGCGCCGATCACGTGATCAATTACACCGACGGGTTCCGCGACGCCGTCAAAGAGGTAACGGGCGGTCGCGGTGCCGACGTGATCTACGATCCGGTGGGCGGCGACGTTTTCGACGAGTCGATGCGCTGTATCGCGCCGTTCGGCCGCATTCTCATTATCGGCTTCACCGGCGGACGACCCGCGCTCGCCAAGACGAATCACCTCCTGATCAAGGACGCCGAAGCGATCGGCTTCACGATCGGTGCCCTCGCGCGGCACGACCCCGCCTGGGCGGCACGTAACCACGAGATTCTGCTGGGTTGGCTCGCGTCAGGGCGGATTCACCCGTACATCTCGCATCGCCTCCCGCTCGAGCAGACCAGCGAAGCGTTGGCGCTCATCATCAACCGTGAGGTGATCGGGAAGGCTGTCGTTGTCAATGCGTGAGGTGGTTTGTAGGTGGGACTAGCGACGGCGTTGGTTACTGAACGAAACCACGTTGCGCGCCACTAGCGTGGCGCGTAGGCAGTTTTTGCTTGCGCAAAAACTGCTGACCAACTGGTAGTGCGGGGATTAGCGTCGGCGTCTGTTGCTGAACGAAACCACGTTGCCGCCCACGACCGCACGATGTTCCGGACGTAGTGCGACCTCCCAGGTAATCGATCGTTTATCACGCAGGAGAAACCCGCGTACCCCGAAGGCTTCGCGGAGTTCGAAGAGCGCGAAGCTGACGGTCGTCGATTGGTCTTCCGAACGCAGTACGGCGAGGTTGGGTGAACTCTCGAGCTTGCCGATCCCCGAGACCGCGAACCCATCCATTCGAATCGAGATCTCGAACGTGCCGAAGTCGTCGGGCACGATCCAGCCGGACAATTCGATGTCGTCAATCTCTTCGCCGTTCAAGTCCGCGCGGATCAGATAACCCGCGTCCTCTTCGGCGACCAGGACCGAGGCATTGACTTTGGATGTGCGCGTTTCGGCGAGGCCACGAAACGAGCCTGCGCCGCGCCACGATCCCGGCTGGATGATCACGAAGTCGATCCGTAGCGGGTGTCCGCGCCGTAGTAGCGGTTGTGCCAGATACCGGTGGCGGACTCGCCTTCGACAGGCATTCGCCAGTTCGTGACTTTGGCTTTCGCGAGTTCGACGCCATAGAGCCCACGCGGTTGATCATCCGTGTTCCTGACATAAGCGGCCGCGGCCTCGCGCGGCGTATAGCGCTCGGCGATCCGCAGGTACCGATCGCGCCATTCGTCGTCTTCACCGAGATCAAAGAGCAACTCCGCACGCCCTTCGACAATCACTTTTCGATAGGGAAGCGCGGACTCGTCAATACAGAGCGCGACCCGCGGGTCACGGCGCAAGCACGCAAACCACTCGCTTTCCTTGCGAGGTGTGAAATAGAGGACGCCTTCCTCGACGATGAACCAGATCGGCGTCACGAGCGGGCTGCCATCGTCTCGAACGGTGGCAATCCGCATCAGGACACCCGGTTCTGAGAAGAACGCGTCCACTTCGGCAGCGGTCATTTTCGGCACGATGAATTCCTTTATCTCGGGTGTTTCGTCATTTGCCCTGGACGATCTCGATGCTGACGCCGTCGGGGGCGGCGATATAGCAGAGCAATCCGCCCGGGGAGAACTCCCACGGTTCCACCGCGAACTTGGCGCCCCGCGACCGTAGCTCTTCGCAATACGTCGCAAGATCACCGCGGTAGGTGAAGCCGAAATGATCGGTGCCCCACTCGTTGTGGCTCGAATAGGCCTCGAACTCTCGCATGGGCCGAGTGCTGACGGGTTCTTCGCCCGGGCGTTTACCGCGCACGATGACCGTCATCCCGCCGAGGACGATGTTGATCTGCGGGGCGTCACGCAGTTCGTACGACGCCTTGATTTCGCCCCCCAGGATGTCGCGATACCAGGCCGCCGTCGCTTCCGGGTTTTCGCTGATGAGATGAACGTGATCGAACGACAGACTCACGGCTGCAGGCTCCCTATGCGGCAAAGGCACCGAACGCTACCCGATCGAAGTCGAACTATCGAACATCGATCGTTCATCGACTGGAATGAACGAGAATCTCGCAACATGCGCGCTTGGACGCACGGAACGATTTAGTGATCTGATCCTCGGATCACGACCAACGCACTACTGGAGCTGAAATGACCACCGATGTTCTCATCGTCGAGCGCGACCAAGGCGTCGCCACCTTGACGCTGAACCGACCCGAGCAGATGAACGCTTTGTCAGTCGAGCTTCGCCAAGCGCTTCTCGACGAACTCACGGCAATCCGGACCGATCCAGAGATCAAGGTCGTGATCCTCACGGGGCGGGGTCGAGCGTTCTGTGCCGGCCTCGATCTCAAAGAGATGGGCTCGGTCGAACGGGAAAACGCGCCCGCGATTCCGGATCCGGCGAGCCTCTTGCGGCAATTGCCGCAACCCGTCATCGGCGCGATCAACGGCTTCGCCGTCACCGGCGGTTTCGAGATTTCCCTGTCGTGCGACCTCCTGATCGGCACGCCCGCAACGAGGTTCGCCGATACTCATGCGCGGGTCGGCTTGCTGGCAGGTTGGGGACTCGGCGCTCGGCTTGCGCGCGTCGTCGGCATCAATCGCGCGAAGGAGCTATCACTCACCGGCAACTATCTCGATGCAGATCAAGCGCTCGCCTGGGGTCTTCTCAATCGAATCGTCGAACCCGAAGAACTCGTACCGACCTGCCAGGCCCTTGCGGCAGACATGTTGAGTTGCATTCCCGAGGTGATGCTCGCCTACAAACGCCAGATCGATCAGTGCTACGACCTCTCGCTCGGTGACGCGATGGTTTTCGAACGTGAGATCAGTCGCAAGCATGTCACGCCGCCGGCCGAAACCGTCGCCGATCGGCGCGGAAGGATTCAGGCACGTGGCCGCGATCAGGCGCGCTAGTGAATCAGGCGCCAGGCGCCATCCTCGATCGCCACCACCTCCGGCATTCGTAACGCGCGCCAATCGGCGAAAGTGAAGTCATCACCGATGCTGGAAAGAAACGCAGCAATCGCCTGACCGTGACTCGCGACGAGAGTCACGTTGTCTTCGATCTCACCGATGACGGCCTGCATTCGACACGCGCAGGCGTCGACCGATTCGGATCCGTTTTCGGTGTGTCGTCGATCGGCAAAAGCGCACTCGACGAGGGCGTCGAAATCGTCGATCCAGGTGCCGCATGATCCGAAATCCCGCTCACGTAGACGTACATCCGTAGAGAGCCCGCAGCCGAGGCGGTCGACAAGCGGTGCGACCGTTGCAACCGCCCGTCGCGCCGGACTGCTGATGACCCGGCGAATATCGAAAGGCCTCAATTGATCGGCGAGTCGATCCGCCGCGGTCTCCCCGGCGGCCGACAAAGACCAACAATCATGCGGGACGTCTCGATCGGGCAGCGCCTCGGCGTGCCGGACGAGAAGCAGCCTCGCGGGGCCTTCACTCACGTCGATCTTCGGAGCGGCGTAGTTCGTGGATGCCGTAGCCCTGAGGTGCTTCGTCATCCTCGTGGTTTCGCTCACTGACGGGCTGCCCGGGTTTGGGTTCTTGCCGAACCGCCCTGCTGGGCGGCCCCGGACTATTCATCGCAACTTCCCCACCGCGCTCGATCAGCCACGCATCGGGGTGTTTGATTCGCTGTTCCGCCAGCGGCTCGAGTGCCGCATTTCGTGACGCGTAGGGTCCGAGCACGACACGATAGCGGTAGCCGCCGCCAACCACGGGTTCATCGAGGATCGTCGCTCCCTTTGCCTCCGCGAACGCCATCGCGCGTTCGCGAGTCGAGAAAACCCCAAGCGAGATCCACGTTGCCGCCTCGAACGACAAACAAAGAAACAAGCTCACGAGAGCGACGGTTTTCGGCAGAGTCATTGCGCGAGTTTAATCGCTGAAACGCTGCCTATCCGTTCCTCAGCCGTCCCGATGCTCGTTTCTCGAGGATTTCATCCTTTCGCGACCACCGCGCGTTCAGCCAGGACCCGACATCGGAAGACGGCAAATCGACGAAGTCGACATCGACCGTTACGTCGCCGCTCCGCCCGGCGAGGAAAGCCCAGAACCCGGCGTTTCCCGGGTACTCGAGCGTCAGATCGACGACTTTCGCGCGAGGTACGGCTCGGACGAACGACTCGATGCCACCTCGCCGCGGCGCCAACAGATTCGCATAGCGCGGATCGCGCGCGTGCTTCTCTAGGGTGAATCGTGTGCCTTCGGCAAAGCTCAAGAGCGCGGCTGGGGCGTCGTTCAGGCGCCGGCAAGCAGCGTCGACTCGCTCGATATCGTCGCGACGACGCGCCTCAGGATCCGCATTGCTCCGGGTTCGGCGGCGCAGGATGGGGAAATCGAACGCGAGGAAGATGATGCCGAGAATCGGGATCCACGCGAGTTCCCGCTTTGCCAGGAACACGACAATCGGTCCGTCACGGACGATTACGCTCTGAATGATGAAGATGTCTGCCCAGGAACGATGGTTGCTGATCACGAGCACCGGTTCGTGCCGCGGCAGCGTCAAACCGCTGTTCGCGTCGCCGGGCAAGTTTGCACGCCATCGCGCTCCCATCCGGCGGAGCCACCAATCGTCGAGCCGAACGGCCGTCCGGTAAATCGCGGCCATTGCCCGTCGACTTCGTTCACCGGGCGATACGAGGCGGACCAACGCGAGTACCGCAAGCGGGAGGATCCAGATCGCGAGGTTGAGCGTGATGAACGTCAGCGCCAGGAAAGCTTTGACGTGATCGACGACCCGCACGCTATTGGGGCGTGGTCATTCGGGGAATCAGCATCGGTGTTGCGGCTCGATAAGCCACGTAATCAGGATCGTCACCCCAGGCCCGTTTCGCGCGGTTGTCGAGCATTCGAATCCCGCTGATCTTCGTGAGTTGCAGCACGATGAAGAGCGGCGAGACGAGTGCTACGAGTTGTCCGCCTTCCAGATTGGGTACCGCGATCACCGCGATACCGAGCCAGAGCACGATCTCGCCGAAATAGTTTGGATGACGTGAACGCGCCCATAGACCCGTCGAGATGAATTTCTGCGCATTCGCAGGGTCCGCCCGGAACGCCGTTTTCTGACGATCCGCTATCACCTCGATCGCAAAACCGAGGATCCAGATCAGAACGCCGATAGCGAGAAAAACGTCAGCGGGCGCTTTGTTGACACTCGTCATCGCGGCGAGGCCACAGGCGAACGACATGACGACCCAGAATCCCTGGATTGACCAGGTCATGAAGAAAAGCCCGAAGTTCGTCTTGATGGTCGTGAAGCGTCGATCGAATCCCGCGGCACGCACGCGACCCGATAGGAAAGACCCCAGACGAATCGCCCAGACCGCCGCGAGGGCCGCGATCGTGATCGAACGAATGTCGAATGAACCGTCGAACAGAAGCGCCAGTACCGCGAGCGTGACGAAGGTGGCGGAACCGGTGAGATCGAAGTAGTGCTCGCTCTTCTGCGCAAACGCGGGAATGAAGACGATCCACTGAATGACGAACGCGAGCGCCGCAAGAATCGTGAAGATCGACCAGCCGCCGACCCGGGTCGACCCACCGCTCACAAAGAAATCGAGCGCCGCGACCGCCAAGAGGACTCCCAAAACGCCCGCCAGCGGAACCCATTTCGCCATGTCTTTCTCCCTACCCATTGAGGACCGCGTCAATTCGGCCACTTCACGAGCGTGGACTCTGCGGCGAACGGGGTGTATTTCGTGCCGACCCCGAGCCGCTTGCGCTTCACGCACCGTTGACGCGACGATCTTCAACGTGTCGAAGTTCAACCGCGTCTCGCAAGAACTATGAAGCACCAATCGATCCCGCTCGTCGAGGACTGGCCCGGCCTCCGCTCTGCTTTTCAGACGGCAGACGCCTGAGCGATTTGCCGAATCTCGACGGATCGAACCCCGGCAACCGATTCGATGTCGAATGCGTCGATCGGCCCGAACGTCCCCGAATCGGCATCAGCGCTTGTCTGACGGGAGCGGAAGTCCGCTACGACGGCGGGCACAAACGCTCATCGTTCCCCCATAACGCGGTCGCGAACCTATTCGACTTCGTCCCCTTTTGTCCCGAGACGGGTATCGGTTTGCCGACACCACGTCCCATCATCCGGCTGATCGGTCGGGATGGCGCGCCCCGCGCCATGAGCGTCGATCCGAGCGTCGGCGACGTGACGACCGCAATCCAATCTTTTGCGGCAAACCGGGCCGCGATGATCGACGAGCTCGACGGATTCGTTCTGATGAAGAATTCGCCGAGTTGTGGGCTCGAGCGCGTGAAACGATATCCGGACGAGGACGCGCACGCAGTGCGGGACGGTATCGGCGTATTCGCGGCGTCCGTCATGGAACGGTTCCCTCACCTACCCCTCGAAGAGAGCGGGCGGTTGTTCAACCTCGACTGGCGCGAAGCGTTTGTTGCGCGGGTTTTCGCCTACGCCCATTGGCGCGTGAACGAAGCGGCCGGCTGGACGGCCAGTCGCCTGATCGCCTTCCATTCGCGCTACAAGTATCTCCTCATGGCGCACGCCCAGGGCCGCTATCGGGACGCCGGGCGGCTGCTCGCCAACCTCGAGACAGGCGTCGAGGCACGCGCGGCCGACTACATCGCGTTGCTCATGGACGCCATGCGAACGCCCATCTCGCGCGGCGGACACGTCAACGCGCTAGCCCATCTTCAGGGCTATCTCAAACGCCATATCGACGGCGCGGCGCGCCAGGAGATGGCCGCGCTGATCGATGATTTCCGGCGCGGCGCGGTGCCGTTGCTCAATGTCATTACGCTCCTCCGGCATCACCTCAGCCGCGTCGATGAGCCGTACGCGAAGGCGCAGGTCTATCTCAACCCGCATCCTCGAGCGGCAGGCTTGCGACGGAATCTCTGACGCCGCAACCGGTCGCGCTCGCCCGCGCCGTCATTGAACGGCCATGAATTTTGTCCGACCAGCGGCAACCAAATCGATCGCTACGGCGTCCTCCCTTTATGACCCGGCCATGAGGCAGTTGCGGATGACGACTCGAATTCTGGCTCTGACGAGCCTTTTGATGGCATACGTTGCGCCGACCGCGGACGCCTGCTCACCGAGTACTTCGTGGCACGCGCTACGATTCACATCCGTCGAAAGGGCGACCCTCGCGGCATCCGAGTTCGTCGCCGAATCGTATCGGCGTGATATCGAGTTCGCCGGCGCGATCGTCCCGATCGCCGATCACTACCGACTGACCTACAAACGCAACTGCAGCAGCACGGACACGATTCAGTTCGAAGTCCCGAGTTCCGCCGTTGCGCTGTGGCATACGCACGGCCGCATGGATGAGGAATCGCGTCACTACTTCTCAGAGGCCGACGCCGAGGTCGTGCGAACGACGGGGTTACCTTTTTACCTGCTCGACCAGAACAGCGTGCAGGTCCTGACCCCGGACAATATCGATGAACCCGTGCGCGTCCGAACGGCGCGGCGGACGATTCGCGTCCACGCCTACCGCGGCGAGCAATTCGCGCTGCGCAGCTTAGCGCCGGCGACGTTGCCGGTGCGCGTGCTCTGGTTTACGCCCTACCGCGCCTGAGGACTACTCCTCGACCGTACCGCTCAGTCGCTCGACGGCTTCGGCGTAGTCCTGCATGAAGTCGAAGACGACCTGGCGCGCGGAGGTCGGTTGATTCATGAGTCCGACGCCTTGCCCGACGAAATAGGTCGTCAGGTTTCGGGCCCCTTGGTGACCATTCTCGGGCGAGCGCGGCAATCCGCCCGAGTGCCGGTTCGCTCACGAGTCCCTGCAGCGGCATTGGTAACGGATCCGGGCTCTCCTCGGCGTGCCAGGCGTCGGTCCACGCCGAGCGGTGGCGGGTGTACTTGCCGGTACGGCTGCGCGAACGCACGGTCTGGCGCGAGTTGGCAGCTAGCATTTTTTCTTTCACGGCCGGTGCGGTCTCAGCCTCGGCTGTCGTCAGCCACACGGACCCGGTCCAGGCGCCTTCGGCGCCCATGGCCATGACGGCAGCCATCTGCCGACCCGTCACGATTCCGCCGGCGGCAACGACCGCCGAGTCGGGGAAACGCGCGAGGGACTGCAGCACTTCGGGCACGAGCACGAGCGTCGACACCTCACCGCAGTGGCCACCGGCTTCGGTGCCCGACACGACGACGACGTCGACACCCCGTTCGGCATGCTTGATCGCGTGCTCCCGCGCTCCTGCCAACGCGCCGACGTAGCGGTTCGCCGCGCGTACCTTCTCGAGCATGAAGTCCGGCGGCGGCCCCAGGGCATTGACGACGAGTTTCACCTGTTCGTGCTCGAGAGCGGCGTCGATCACGAGACCCGCGCCCTTCTCGCGCATGTTGTCACCTACGCCTTCCCGGACCGGCCCTTCGTACAGACCGCCTGTGTCGATGCCGTGCTCGGCCAGCAGATTCAATACGTATGCTTTGTGCTCCGGCGGAATGCGCTCCTCGATTTCCTCCGGCGCGAGTGCCTCTTCCTTGCTGTCGATGCTCGCTGGCACCAGAAGATCGACACCGTACGGCTTACCGTCGGTATGTTGATCGATCCATTCGAGCTCGATCTCGAGCGTCTCCGGCGAGTGGCCAGTCGCGCCCAGCACGCCGAAACCGCCGGCGCTGGAAACAGCCGCGACGACGTCACGGCAGTGGCTAAAAGCAAAGAGCGGAAATTCGATTCCAAACTTCTCACAGAGTCGAGATGGCACGGCGAGACCTCGTCAGGCGTCAAAACCCCTAGGCTAACCCCGTTTAACCCGCTGTCCAGACAGCCGAGTCACTAGTTCGGGTGGCGGATGCGGACGAGGACATACCACTGATCGAGATCACGGCTCTTGCTCAGCCGCTCGCAGCATGTAGGGCAGAAAAGCAGATGAGGGTGGCAGCGAACCGGGCGGTGAATGAGAATCGATGCACATTGTGTTCCTCCAAATGGGGAACGCTAGCGTCGAAATTGCCGCGCTATACATCCTGCGCTAGCCCTGCGGACGACCGCCTGCGTTTGTTTTCTTTATGTTCGGGTCCTTTTAAATCAATGAGTTACAGGCAAACGCGTTGAGCAACCGCCCTAGCGAAGTCCCAAATTAGTTCGAGGACTAGCCGGATGAAGTCGATCCGATTCGCCCTGCGTTGGATCCAGGCCGCTATCGTCGCCTTTTCGATTGCCGCAACGACATCGGCCGTGTTCGCGAAAGAATGTCGCGAGCTCGATCATGGTTTGCTCAACCAAGGCATGCAGTGGATCGAGACCGAAGCGACCCATGTCGACAGCGTCTTGATTCAGCATTGCGACCGTCTCGTCATCGAGCGCTACATGAACGGCTACGACCGGGAGAGCCTTCACGACCTGCAGTCGGCCACCAAGACGTTCACGGCCGTTCTGATCGGGATCGCCATCGATCAGGGCCTCATTCGTTCGACCAACCAGCGGATCAAGAAGCTCTTGCCGGACCACGAACATCTCCTCACGAACCGGAAAAAACGGATCACGGTGCGGCATCTCCTCGAGATGACGTCCGGACTCCAATGGGTCGACTTCGGCCCGGAACGTTCGTTCGAGAAACAGGCCGCGGCCGACGATTCAGTGGCGTTCATTCTCGGTGAGCGGCTGCTCTCCACGCCCGGCAAGACCTGGTTTTACAACACGGGAAGCTCACATCTGCTATCCGCGATCGTGCGCGAAGTGAGTCAACGGCCGACGGCGGAGTTCGCCGACGAGAACCTCTTCGGGCCGCTCGGGATCGACCGCTACCGCTGGAGCACGCACCGTGACGGCGTGCACGAAGGGGGGTGGCAGCTCCACGCGAGGCCAATCGATGCGCTGAAGCTCGGTCAGATGTTGCTCGACGGCGGCGTGTTCGACGGCAAGCGAATCGTGAGCGAATCATTCGTGGACGACGCAACCTCCGTTCGCCAATCGACGACCTCGGAGACCTCCAAGTACGGTTATCAGATGTGGATCGAGACCGACCACGGTCCCAGCGATCTCGCTGGCGCTCGTGGTTATGGCGGTCAGAACATCTTCGTCGCGCAGGACCTCGACACCGTCGTCGTCACCACGGGGAGCATCCGCTATCCCCAAGCCGCCGTGACCGCGGTCAGGAAGTTCATGGGCGAGTACGTCACACCGGCGCACCGCTGAAGCGCCCCGATCAGGCGTTTGCCTTCAGCCAATCGACGGCGATCTGTGCGTGCAGCGCCACACCGTGCGCCATGCCGGACTCGTTCACCATCATTCGATTCGAGTGACAAGGCGCGGCGAGCGAGGCGTCATCCGGCCGCACGCCGAGGAAAAACATTGCCCCCGGCCAGCGCTCGAGCATATAGGAAAAATCCTCGGCACCCATCATGGGTGATGGCATCGGCAGATAGGCGTTCTCGCCGAAAAGCTTACGTACCGTCCCCGCCGCGAACTCCGTAAATCCAGCGTCGTTGACCGTCACCGGATAGCCGAGATTCATGTTGAGATCGGCGGTGAGTTCGTGCGCCCGCGCGATCTGCGTGACGACCCGTTCGATACCCTCATGGGCCTTCCGCCGCGATTTCTCAGACGTCGAACGCAGCGTGCCCATCATGTTCACCGACTCCGGGATCACGTTACTCGTCGTGCCCGCCTCGATCTTGGTCGTGGTCAGAACAACCGGGTCGAACGCCGGGATGCGGCTCACGACAAGATGCTGAAGCGCCTGGACGATCTCGCACGCCACCGGAATCGGATCGATGCAGTCGTGCGGCATGGAGGCGTGTCCGCCCCGACCGCGGATTTCGACTTCCCAGAAATCCGCGGCGGCGAGCACCGGTCCCGCCCGTCCGGTGAACTTGCCGTTCTCGAGCAACGGCGAGATGTGCAGGGCAAAGACCGCCGCCGGTTCGTTCGGCCCATCGAACAAACCCTCATCCATCACCACCTTGGCGCCGAAATGTCCCTCTTCGCCGGTCTGAAAAAAGAAGTCGACACTGCCGTGAAGCTCCCCCCGCCGTTCGGACAAAACGCGCGCCGCACCCGCCAGCATCGCCGTGTGGGTGTCGTGACCGCAGGCGTGCATGCGACCGGCATTGCGCGAGGCAAAAATCAGATCGTTGTCTTCCGGCATCGGCAAGGCATCCATGTCGCCGCGGAGCAGGATCCGCGGGCCCGGGTGCGCGCCGTGCAAGGTGGCGACAAGTGAGGTCGTTTCTGTCGACGCGCGAACCTCGAGACCGAGATCCTCGATGTCCTGAAGCACCGCCGCCGTGGTTTCCGGCAGGTGGTTGCCGAGTTCGGGATTCGCATGAATCTTGCGACGCAGATCAATGACCCGCGGTAGCACGCCGAGTGCGCCGTCATAGAGTTCTGTGGCCACGTTTGCTGCCCCTGTATCAACGACGATTTCATCCGAAGGCCGCCCATTCACGTCACTGCTTCGGTGCTGGGATGCTAACGCGGATTGCCGAATCCGAGGCGAGGCTTGCTTCCGGGCTCAGGAATCCTCGAGGAAGCGCACGGAAGTGCAACAAAACGATGTTCTAATTCGCCGCCGCTTCAACCACGAGGACAACACCTTGCTACCCCAAAGCTTCGACGCCGGGCTTGCGTACGACCTGGTTACGCTCTGCAACGCGAGCTACAACGAACTCTTCTCCACCATGACGCGTACGCGCTGGCAACCGCCCGAAGGCTTCGAGCTCGCGGTCACCCTTCACGAACCCTACGAGCGCGGTGGGCCGACGATCGGGTTCATCGCGACGCGCGAGGACACGATCTACGTCACCTGGCGCGGCACGATTCTGCCGGTCGAATGGCAGGAAGATGCAAAGACCGGTCAGGTCGTGTGCTCGTTTCTCGACGACGGATCGCACGTCGAGGCCGGTTTCCACGAGCTCTACACCGCAGACCGCCCGAACCACCCATCACCCCGCTCCGTCGTGCTCGACTATCTGCGCGCCCATCGCACAAAGAAGGTGGTTGTGACCGGCCACAGCCTGGGCGCATCGCTGGCCGAGTTGAACGGCGTGGATATCGCCGTGACACTCGAGCGCGACGTGACGGTCGTGAGCTTCGCGGCACCCCGAACGGGCGATCCGCAGTTTGCGGCAACCTACGGGCGTGCGGTTCCCTCGAGCTTCCGCGTCTTCAATACGTTCGACCCGGTGCCCGGATCCGTGCCGATCCTCGTCCCGGGTTTTCAACCGACCTACTACACCCACGTGCCCCAAGCCGTGCCGATCACATTTGGCGTCCCCTGGGGCGGATTCGCGAATCACGCCATCAGCGGCTACGTCAGCGCCATGAAACGACTTGCGGATACCCAATCCTCCGATTCGAAGAACGTCGTCGCAGCGGGCGGCTAGCCAGGCGGTTCGTATCATGTGATGGACGCGACCTCGAGAAGTCGAGACCGTCCATCAACCAGCCGGACAACGGAAAAGCACTTCGAGCCAAGAGTTCAATTGAATACACTCTCTGGCGATTCAGATGTTTCCAGGGCCAGCATGCCGCGCGAAAAACGACCGCAGAGTTACTACGAGGACATCAAAAAGAAGTTCGCCGACGAGCGGGACCTACGCCTCGGCTATCGCCCCGAAGGAACCCAACAGTTCACTTCCGAACTTACGGGCCAACTCGCCAGGTACGAACGTGATCCGTACGCCGAAGATACGATCGACCGCGAGCCAATCGACGACGAGGTGGAGGTGCTCTTCATCGGCGGCGGTTTCTCGGCCTTGCTGACGTCCGCGCGTTTGCGCGAACGCGGCGTCGAGAGCATTCGCATCGTCGAACGAGGCGCCGATGTCGGCGGGACGTGGTACTGGAACCGCTACCCCGGTGCGGCTTGCGACGTCGTCGGCTACGACTACCTGCCGCTTCTCGATGAGATGGACTACGTCCCGGTCAACCACTACTCGCGTGGTCCGGAGATCTACGGTCACTGCCAGGCCATCGCGAAACGCTACGACCTCTACGAACTCGCCGTTTTTCAGACGACGGTGACCGAGACGGTCTGGCACGAAGACGAACAGCTCTGGCATCTCAAAACGGACCGCGGTGACCACATGCGCGCCCGTTTCGTCATCTGTGCCAACGGCACGCTGTCGAAGCCCAAGCTCTCGAAGATCAGCGGCATGCGCGACTTCGAGGGGCATTCGTTCCACACGTCTCGATGGGACTACGACTACACGGGTGCGGATCTCGAGAATCTCGACGACAAGGTCGTCGGCATCATCGGTACCGGCGCGAGCGCGGTCCAAATCGTGCCCGAGGTCGCCAAAACCGCCAAAGAGCTCTACGTCTTCCAGCGCACACCGTCGTCGATCGACATCCGCGACGATTGGCCGACCGACCCCAACTGGGCACGCACGCTGAAGCCCGGGTGGCAAGCCAAGCGACGCGCCCGCGCGCTCGAAGCGGGATCCCTCTTGACGCAAGCCAATAGCGAGAAGGCAGCAACCGAAACACGCGAAGAAAAGCTGCGCCGCCAGGAGAACGCGAACATCGACTACATGATGCGCATCCACCGGCGCATCGACGACATCGTCAAGGACCCGACGACCGCGGACGCCTTGAAGCCCTGGTACATGTTCATGTGCAAGCGGCCGTGCTTTCACAACGACTACCTACCCGCGTTCAATCAGCCGAACGTCCATCTGGTCGATACCGAAGGCAAAGGCATCACGCAGATCAACGCCGAGGGACCGGAATTCGAGGGACATACCTACAAACTCGACGTCCTGATCTACGCGACCGGGTTCGAGGTGCAGAAGACCGGTATTTACAATCAGATCGTCGGCCGCGACGGGCTCAATCTCGAAGAGAAGTACGCCGACGGGGTTCGCACCCTCCTCGGCATCCACACCCGCGGCTACCCGAACCTCTTCATCATGGGCGGCTATCAGGCATCGTTCCAATTCAACCTCACGGACATGCTTCAGACCCAGGGCGATCACATCGCGGCGTGCATCGACTATGTGCGCAGCAACGACTTGAAGACGATCGATCCGACCGAAGATGCCGAACAATGGTGGGTCCAGGAAGTCATCGACCATCGCGGCAAGACCAACCGCAACAAGGAATGCACGCCCGGCTACTACAACTTCGAGGGCGAGTCGAACCGGCGCCAGGACGGTAACTACAACGGCGGTTTCAAGCAGTACTTCGACCACCAGGGCGAGGTGCGCACGGATATGGAGAAGCACTTCCAGTTCGGCTGACCCGAGCTCCCCTCTCGTCTACGCGTAGCAGTAGACGGTCGGGTGAAAGGCGAGATGAGCGATCGGATATCGGTCGATTTTTGCACAAGCAAAACTGCTACCGCGCCGCGCTAGCGGCGCGCAAGTTCCTGGAAGGACCGGAGCGGCCGCGAACCATCCCATTCGCTCGCACATCGGCGCACGGTGTCGAACATCGCCACCATGCCGTCCTGACGTTCCAGCAGCTCGATCATGTGTCCGTTCGCCGCGGACGTATCGACGTAAGCGAAGCGCACGCCGCCCGGGTTCGGTCCGGAATGCATCGCGAGCGGATAGCCGATGTCCTCGAGCATCGCGACATCGTGATCGAGATCGTCGCTCCAGAAGCACACGTGGTGAAAGCGGGTCTCGCCGGGCGGTACGAGATCTCGGTAAACGTTGCCGCCGTCGGCCTGTGGACTGATGAGTTCGATCTGCGTATCACCCGCCTGAGCCCACGCGACGCGCATCGCGAGTTCGCCCGGTTCGCCGCGGTAGATGAGTCCCGGCGAACTCTCGAAATCGAGCGCAAAGAATGGTCCGACGCCCAGGTGTCCGGTCCACCAATCGATCGCCTGGTCGAAATCCGCGACGACCCAAGCGTTCTGAAACACGTTGCTGTTGGACAGTGACTTCATGGCTAACTACCCCGATTTTCGTTCGTGGTTTCGCAACGTCGCGAGGGACTCAGCAAGCCGCACCGCGATACCGAGCGTGCTATCGTCCAACCCATGGTGACCAAGCGCAGCACGAGTTCCAACACTGGTCTCGGCATCGTACTGGGGATTTCGATCGGCGCCGCCTTCGACAACGTCGGGGTGGGGCTCGTACTCGGGATCTGCCTCGGTGCCGCGCTCGATGCCCGTCGCCAGCGCAACCAGGACGATGATTGATCGGGCGGTAGTCCTCACGCCAACATCGCCCACTTTCCACACGATCAACCCCTACCCGTACGTGCGGGTCATATCGTTGATCGAAATCGCCGAACAACGAAGAAGCCTTTCATGAAGATCTCGATCAGCGCGCACTACTCGCGTGGCAACATCAGCGAACAAGCCCAGGAAGTCCGCGAACTCGAAAAAGCCGGTGCCGACGTCATCTGGGTCGCGGAGTCGTACTCATTCGACTCCATCAGCGCATTGGGTTACCTCGCCGCCGTCACCGAAACCGCCACGCTCGCATCGGGCATCGTCAACATCTACAGCCGCACACCCACCGTTCTCGCCATGTCGGCGGCCGGCATCGACGCGCTTTCGAACGGCCGTTTCATGCTCGGCCTCGGTGCTTCGGGACCGCAGGTGATCGAAGGTTTCCACGGTGTGCCTTACGACGCGCCGCTGACGCGAATGCGCGAGACCATCGACATCTGTCGCAAGGTCTGGAAGCGCGAAGACAAACTCACTCATCAAGGCCGGAAGTACATGCTACCGCTCCCCGCCGACCAGGGTACGGGGCTCGGCAAGCCGCTCAAAATCATCAATCGGCCGCTGCGTGAAGACATTCCGATCGCGCTCGCAACACTCGGTGCCAAGAGCGTCGAGATGACGGCGGAAAAGGCCGAGGCCTGGCTGCCCGCGTTTTTCAACCCGGTGCACGCACAAAAAGTCTGGGGCGACGCGCTCAAAAACGGCCTTGCGAAGCGCGACCCCGGCCTGCCGGCACTCGAGGTTTTCGCCGGCGGAACCGTCAGCATCGGCAAAGGCCTCGAGTCACAACGCAACTTCGCGCGTTCTGGGGCCGCGCTCTACATCGGCGGCATGGGCGCACGCGACAAGAACTTCTACAACCAGATCTTCCGCAAGTACGGCTACGAGGCGGAAGCGGACGAGATCCAGGATCTGTTCCTCGCCGGGCGTAAATCCGAAGCGGAAGCTGCGGTACCGCAACGCTACCTCGACGAAACTTCCCTCGTCGGCGAGGAAAGCTACGTCCGCGATCAGATTCAGGCCTATCGCGAGGCCGGTGTGACCCATCTCTCGGCGTCGTTCACGGGGACCACGACGGTCGAACGTGTACGCCAGTGCGACGAGCTCAAGAACCTCCTGGAGAAAATCTAGACGAAAGCGTCAGGCGGTCGTCTCGTCGCCGAGGTACGTGAAGAAGCGGTTGTCCCGCCCAAGGTAGCGACGTCCTTCCGCCCGACGCCGCCGCGTCTCATCGTCGCGGCGTCGTGAACGGGGCACCGCTACGTACTTCGTTCGCCCTAGCGTCCCTTGTAGTCGGGCTGGCGCTTATCGGCGAAGGAAGCGCGAGCCTCCGCCCCATCTTCCGACAGCGCGAGAATGCCGCTCGCGTTCGACGTCATCACCATCGTCGTCTCCAAGGACGAGTCCAACGCCGCGCGCATGATGCGTTTACTGATCCACTGCGGCAGCGGTGGTTTGCTGATGATGTCGTCGCAGAGTTTTCGTGTCGTTGCCTCGAGGTCGGCGCTCGCGACCAGGTGATTCAGGACGCCCCACTCGTACGCGCGCTCCGCGCTCATCTTCCCCGTGTAGGCGAACTCGAGCGCTCTTCCCAAACCCACCATCTTCGGCAGGTAGTAGCTGCCGCCGTTCTCCATGATCTGACCGATCTGCATGTACGGCATGAACTTCGTCGCTTCACACCCGATACGGATATCGCAATGCAGCGCCATGTCGAGACCGAGACCTGCGGCCGGCCCATTGACCATCGCGATCGTCGGTTTTCGGACCTGCGCGATTTCGAACACGGTTCGTGTCAGGCCGTGATAGAAGCTCTGGCGGTTACCGTCGAGCGTCGTCCTGTCGATGTTCCGCGCGCCCGGATGAGGTTTCCCAATGGCTTCCTCCGTAACGCCCTTCAGATCGGCGCCGGCACAGAATCCGCGGCCCACGTCCGTTAGAACGATCACGCGCACGTCCGGATCATCGTCGGCGAAGCGCATGTACTCGACGACCTTGCGAATCGTGCCGTTCTCTTCGTGCGTGCCGAAGCACGCGTTCATCCGTTCGGGTCGATTGAATTTGACCCAGCAGATGCCGTTGTCTTCTTTCTCGTAAAGGAGGTGATCGACGAGGTTCGGTCCCATCACTAAACGCCGTCGCTTAGCGGGCTCTCTTTCGGGTCCTTGAGAGTTAACTTCTCCATCAGATTCGCCGCTTCCGGAATGGCGACGATGTAGACCATCCGTTCGGTGACCTTGCCTTCAGCGTGAATCGCGCCCGCCGGAATCTCGAGCTTGTCGCCCGGTTCGAGCGTGAGGTGCTCGCCAGCTTCGTTGATGACGTAGCTACTCCCTTCGAGCACGTATCCGCGGTTATCGACGTCGTGCCAGTGGAGCGGCAGCTCGTCCATGCGACCTGAAACGTATGTCGTCGGCCAGAGATCGAGCTTCTTGATGTCTTCCAGGACTTCGTCCTTGGTATCGAAGAATCCCTTGATAACCTTGAGAGGACCTGGTTGGAGAGCCATCCGCTACTCCTCATGATGTTTTAGCCGGAGTATCAGCGGCGCATCGCCCGGCGTAAACCGCGAGACCCGCGTAGGTGGTAAAAGCGGCGGCAAGGGGTCAGTTAATCGGCCGTGATAAAGGCGTGCTCGGTCACCTCGATCAGTGTCGGGTTCGATCCCGTGGTGGCAGCGCGCAGCGCGTCGATGAGTCCATCGGGCGAGTCGACCCGCGTAGCCGCGCAACCGAAGCCTTGGGCGAGAGCGATGAAATCGGGTGTCCACGTATCGACGCCGATCGGCGTGATTTCACGGTCCACCATGAAACGTTTGATCTCCTCGAAGCCCGTGTTGTTCCAGACGATGAAGATCACCGGAACGCCCGCCTCGACCGCGCTCGAGAGCTCGCCGATCGTGAACTGCGCGCCGCCGTCACCGATCAGCGCGATCACGGGACGTTCGGGTACGGCGAGCTGCGCGCCGATGGCGGCGGGGATCGCGTAGCCGAGCGTGCCGAATCCCGAGGCCGAGTGGAAATAGCGCCGCGGCGCATCGGTTTCGTAGTGGAGCCAGGCGTCGTAGGTCGGCTGCGTGGAGTCGCCGACGATCGTGACGTCGGGCAGCGCGCGGCGGATCGCCGCGAAAAACTCCGCATAGCCACGCTCACGCACGGTCTCGAGTCGTTCGCGCAGACGTCGTGCGCGTTCTTTTCCGCGACCGTCGCCACCGGCGGCACCCGCTAGCTCGGCGTTCAACGCTTCGATGGCAAGCCGTGCATCACTCACGATGGCGATATCCGCGCGGACGTTACGCATCAACTGCGCCGCGTCGATATCGACGCGGATCAACGCGCCGTCGAGTTGCACCGGTCCAGCGAAAAAGAAGTCGTAGTCGGTCTCACCGAATTCCGTACCGACCGCCAATACGACGTCCGCGGCACGCAGCTCGTCGCGCACCAGCGTATGGGACGCCGAGCCGCCCACCGCGAGCGCATGGCCGTAGGGGAGCACTCCCTTGGCATTGACGGTATTGATGACCGGCGCGTCGAGCGACTCGGAAAGTGTGAGGAGCACATCCCCCGCGTCGACCGCGCCACCCCCAACCACGATCAGAGGACGCTGGGCTTCCCGCATCAACACCGCAGCGGCACGGATCGCGTCAGGTGCTGGTCCCGGTGCGCTGGGGAGCACCGCGGCACGACGGTCGACGTCGTCGGCGCGACTCGCAATCACATCAACGGGAATCTCGATATGGACCGGTCCCGGGCGAGCGCTTTGAAACACGGCAAACGCGCGCGCGAGCACCACCGGTAAGTCGCGCGCGTCGAGCAGCGTATGGCTGAAGCGCGCAACGCCCGCCATCAGATTGCGTTGATGGTCGAGTTCGTGCAGACGGCCTTCGCCCATGCCGAGTTCACGCCGGGCATTTACCGAAGAGATCACGAGCATCGGGATCGAGTCAGCCAGCGCTTGGCCCATCGGGGTCGCGATATTGGTCACCCCCGGACCGGTGATGACGAAGCACGCCGCCACCTTTCCGCTCGCCCTGGCATAGCCGTCGGCCATGAATCCCGCGCCTTGTTCGTGGCGCGGTGTCACGTGATTCAGCCCGGAATGGGCGAGACCGCGGTAGAGCTCGACGGTGTGAACGCCTGGAATGCCGAACACCGTGTCGATCCCGTAGTTGCCGAGCATCTCGACGAGCACTTCGCCACAGGTAGCCATCGCCGCTATCTCAGCGCGACGAGACGAATCTTTCGATGCGCTCGCAGCCTCTAATGAGTTCGTCTTCGCCTTGCGCCAACGACAGTCGCAGATGCAACCGGGTGCTCTCACCAAAAGCACTACCGGGCAGTAAGGACACCTTCTCGGCGTCGAGGAGTTCTCGCGCGAACTCGACGTCGTCGGTGTGCAGCGCGCTGATGTCGACCATCACGAACATGCCGGAATCCGGCCGGAGCGCGCGAACACCCTGTATCGAATCGAGCCGATCACAGACGAGGTCGCGACGCTTCCGATAGGCGTTACGCATCTCACGTACGTAGAACTCGTCATTGTTGAGCGCAAACGCAGCAGCATCCTGAATGAACTGCGGACAGCCGAACATCGACATCGCGGCAAATTGACCGAGGCGGCGCGTCAGCGCTCGAGGTGCAACGACCCACCCGATCCGCCAGCCGCTCATGGCATGCGACTTCGACAATCCATCGATCACCACGACATTGTCGAGGCGATCGGCCGCCGTACGAAGCGAGATGTGCGGCTTGTCGAAGGTGAACATCGAGTAAACCTCGTCGCAGACGAGCCAGATACCGCGGGACCGGCAATGTTCGGCGAGACGGGCGAGCGTCGCCGGCGGAATCATGGCGCCCGTCGGATTGCCGGGTGTGTTGACGAGCATCACGCGGGTCGAAGCGCCAACGGCTGCCATCATGTCGTCGAGGCGAGGTTCGAAGCCATCCGCCGAGCGTGCCCGCACGACCGTCGCGGTCGCGTCGAGCGCGTTCAGAATCGGTTGATACCCGACGTACATCGGCTCGACGACGACCACTTCATCGCCGGCATCGACTAGGCAACTCAGCACCGCATACAAAGCCGCCGTGACGCCCGGGAAGATCGACACCTCGTCGGCACTACAACGGTGCGGCGACGTCCGCGTCTCGTAGTCCGCGACCGCGCGTCGGAGATTGATTTCGCCCAACGCCGGTGAGTAGTGGGTTCGACCGACGCGAAGATGACTGACGGCGTTATCGACGATCGGATCGGGTGTTCGGAAGTCCGGATCACCGATCGAGAGCATGACGACGTCTTCGCCACGCTTTTTCATCTCCTGCGCACGCTCGTGAACGAGCCAGGCATCGCCCGATTCGGTATCGAGCCGCGCTGTCAGTGCGCTGAACGCATCGTCGTCTTCGAACTCGCTCATCGAACGTCGCAGGGCTTCGTCGGGCTGTATGACCAAAGGATGACATCAATTGGCAATCGCTCAAGCGAAAGGTTCAATCGGAAGGTTGTCGTTGGAAGACGGTCCGCCGAGCCGAAATCGGTACATAAAAAACAGAAATGAGAATTCCCAGGAGAAACTTCATGCCGCAAAAAAGCTTCTCTGCCTTCAAGCTCAATCCCATCGCCAAAGCCGTTTCACTGGCTTCGGCGCCGCTCGTGACGCTACCCGTCATTCCCGCATTCGCCGAAGAGAGCGAAGCGGTGATCGCGAGAAGTCATCGTGACTGCTTCGAGGCGCGAAGAGTCCGTACAGGACATTCCCATCAACATCACCGCCATCAGCGACACGCTGATCGACGACCTCCGCCTCGACGGGATCGCGGAAATCGCCCGCTACGTGCCGGGGCTCACCGTCGTCGACCGCGGACCACGTGACGAAGTTCCGGACATTCTCGTCCGCGGCCTCAACACAACCGGTCTCGGTCCGGGTTTCGTGAGCGATACGGTCGCGACCTACCTCGGCGAGGTGCCGCTTCTCGTCGATCTCAAGCCTGTCGATCTCGAGCGGGTCGAGGTCCTCATCGGACCACAAGGCACCCTCTACGGGCTCGGCACGATGGGCGGCGCGGTGCGCTACATCCCCAAACGCGCGCAGGCCGATGCATTCGACCTCGACGTTCGTGCCGACATCTATCAGAACGCCGAAAGCGAAGGCATGAGCCATTCGTACGGCATGACGATCAACATCCCGCTGATCGAAGACGTTCTCGCCGTTCGCGCAAGCCACGACGAGGTGACGGACGAAGGCTTCATCGACTACGACTTCGTCGTCCGCCAGGGGGGCGTGTCGAACCCAGAGCCTGATCGCAGCAACGCCGGCGATGTCGCTGCGAACTTGCGCCGCGTCGAAGACGCCAACGGCGAAGAAGCGCGTTCTTCGCGCATCAACCTGCGCCTCACGCCACATGACCGCTTCGAAGCCAACCTCTGGTGGTACTACCAAGAGAACGAAGCCGAAGGTCGCCAGCTCATCCATCGACGGGCATTCGGCACGTCGGGTTATCAAAGCGCCTTACGCTATGAGGAACCGAACGACTACACGAACGAGCTCCTGAGCCTCGAGCTCAAGGCCGATCTCGGCTTCGCCGACGCGACCCTCGTCTGGGGTGAGAGCGAATACGACGAGTTGGGCCAGCGCGACCAGACCGACCTGTTGCTCAACTTCGAGTACGGCTACGAATTCTTCCCGAGCTTCTCGGCCTTCACGCGTGAAATCGCCAATGAAGAGACGGAAACCTACGAGATTCGCCTGACCTCGCAGCACGGCGGGCGGATCCAGTGGGTCGCAGGATGGTTCCAGAACGAGGTGGAGTCCTATTCCACGTCCGAGGAGTTCACACCCGGATTCGACCAGTTCGCGGTCGACAATTTCGGCGGCGTACAGCTCCGCCCGGATTCACTCGAGTACTTCTCGATCGCCGATCAGTTCGAGAAAGAGACGGCGTTCTACGGCGAAGTTTCCTACGCATTCTCGGATCAGTTGGAAGCGACCATCGGTTACCGGGACTACGAGTACGAAGTGAACAGTCAGTCCGGCTTCGGACTCCCCCTGTTCGAAACCGTTTTCCTCGGTGAACCCCAGGATGCGGTCAACGTCGACCTGGGTGATCCCAACCAGGGCGAGTCGACCGGCGATCTCTTCAAGTTCAACCTCGCGTGGGACATGAACGAGGACGTCATGCTTTACGCGACGTTGTCCGAGGGCTACCGCAACGGCGGCGTCAACTCGGTTCCCGCGTGTACGCCAGAGCAACTCGCATCCGGAACGCAGCAACTCTGCGCCCTGCCCGACGAGGTGCTGATTTCGCCCGATACGATCGACAACTTTGAACTCGGCATGAAAGGTAAATTCTTCGACGATCGCTTGTCGTTGAATCTCGCGCTCTTCCAGATCGACTGGGAAGACATCCAGGTGGCGGGTACCACCGAGTTCGGCAGCTTGCCGATCACCGTTAACGGCGGTACCGCCGAGAGCAACGGTTTCGAGGTCTTCGGTCGATTCCTCATCAACGCCAACTGGGACGTTTCGTGGACCTACGCGTACACCCAGGCGGAGCTGACGGAAGATGCACCGGGCGTCGTTGGCCCCCTCACGGCATTGAATGGCGCACGTCTGCCCGGTCACGCCGAGCATCAGGGGACCTTCAACGTCACCTACACGACCACCGTTCTCGACGGCATCGAGATGAACCTCAACTATGGGTTCATCGCCCAGAGCGACGTCTACAACATTCCCGGCGGGAATGAAGACCCGCTCGTCGACGCCGACGGCAATCCAGGCGATCGAGGCGGCGAAGCGATCGATGGTTACGACGTTCATCATCTGTCGGCAACGTTCCGACGCGATAACTGGACCGTCCAGGCCTACGTCGACAACCTGTTCGATGAGTTCTATGTGCTCGGGACCCGCACCTCGCGGCGCTTCCTGCAAAACGAAGCGGGCCCCGGTAACCTGATCAACAATTTCACCCTGAGAAGCTACGGCGAGTACGTCGGCGCGCCGCGCAACATCGGCATCAGCGCGACCTATGCGTTCTAGCTAGGCAAACGCCCGCAGGGCAATCAATGGGGAAAGGCACCTTCGGGTGCCTTTTTTCGAGGTCTGTGAGCTCCTTCAAAACGCAACACACCCAAGCGATCCAGGCGCTCAATCGGGGCCAGTATCGTCGTGCGGCCGAACTCGCCCGCGCGCTCCTGCTTGAAGACGACGCATTCGCCGACGGCTGGTTCATCATGGGCATGGTGGCGGCGGCTAACGTGAAGATCACCAAGGCGCTGGAGCTGATCGGCCGGGCCGTGGCGCTCGCACCCGGAAACCCCGAGTACCTCGCGCAACAGGCCAAGCTTTTCGTGATGACGAACGATCACGCTCGGGCGCGGGGAGCCGCGCTCGAGGCGAGCACCGCCTCATCGCTCAGTGCGCTGACCGCCGATACGCTGGGCGTCGTATTCAGCAAACTCGGCGATTTCGCGCGCTCGAAGACGTTTTTTCTTGAGGCCGTCGAGAAAGCGCCGAGGCATCCTCAGTTCACGTTCAATCTGGCATCGACCAGCCAGTTTCTCGGCGAGATGGACGGCGCCGCGCGTCACTATGAAGAAGCGATCCGACTCGCGCCGACTTTCTACCGGGCCCATTGGGCATTGGCGGAGCTCAACAAAAACGACCCCGATCTCGCGACGGTGCCTCGGCTCGAGCGGTACTTCGCAAAAAACGACCTCAAAGCGGACGCAAAGCTCTACCTCGGTCACTCGCTCTACTACGCCTACGAGAAGCTCGGTCGGTTCGACGATGCGTTCGCGGCGCTGACAAAGGGCAAACAAGCTCGCATCGCACAGATCACCTACTCGATCAGACGCGATGAACGATTGATCGAAGCACTCGAAGCGAATCTGCCCGAGGAAAACGGTCAAGACGACGGCGAGCGGTTGGTCTTCATCGTCGGCATGCCGCGTACCGGCACGACGCTCATCGAGCAGATCCTCGACAGCCACCCGAATCTGACGTCATTGGGCGAGCGCGATGACCTGTCTCTCAGTCTCAAGCGCGTATCGGGCGACCAATCGCCGGTCGTGATGAGTGAGGAAATCGTCGCTGCTGCCGCCCGCGCGCGCACCGATGAGATCGCATCGATTTACCAGCGACGCATCATTGAAGCCGCCCGGCAACTTGGCGTCGGCGCGGACCAACGGCTCATCGACAAGATGCCTCTCAACTTCCTCTTGATGGGATTCATCTACCGAACCTTCCCGCGCGCGAAGGTCATCGTCGTCCGACGCCACCCGCTCGACACGGTGTTCAGCAACTTCCGCCAACTCTTCGCGATCAATTATTCCTTCTACAACTACGCCTTTGATGTCGGCGATACGGCAGGTTACTTCGCGCTCTTCGATCGACTGATGGCGCACTGGCGCGATCGATTCCCGAATCGCTATTTCGAGATCAGCTACGAAGCGTTGACCGACGCCCCGGAAGCCGAAGTGAGGCGTTTGCTCGATCACCTGGATGTACCGTGGTCCGAGAAAACCCTCCGTTTTCACGAGAACACCCGCGCCGTTTCGACCGCGAGCACCGCGCAAGTGCGCAGTCCGCTCTATCGAAGCGCGGTTGCCCGATGGCGTAAGTACGAAGCGTTCCTCGGTCCGGCAAAGGTGATCCTCGACCGGCATGGGGTGCGCTACCAGGACGACCTATTCAGCTGAGGGATTTCGCCACGCCATCACCGGCTGGCGGCGGATGACACCTTGTCCTTTGTCGGTCAATTCATCGCCCCAAGACACGTTTGCGATAGTTTGCGCGCGCAAACTCTGGGGGGAGAACATGCAAAGTAATCTTCGAAGCGCGGCCACGTTGGCCGCAACGTTGATGTTGGCCGCCTGCGGCGGGAGCAGCAGTAGCGCACCACCGGCGGTCGACCCGCCGGCGACGGCCAACCCCGACGCGGCCATTACCATCCAACTCGAGAACGACCTCGACGCCATGTCAGTCGTCGCCGGTTCGTCATCGTTCGGCACCGGCGAAGTACGCCTGTCCTATTTTCCGGGCCGCGACATCGGCAACGTCAGCGCGCAGGTCGAACTCGAAAGCGTAGAGGCGACGCGCGTGACGCTGCGTAGCGGTTACGCCGGGACCGAGGGCGACGAGCTCATCGCGTTTTCTCAAGCCAGCGACAGCCGATGGTCTATTCCGGCCGGGCAGACGCTCACGCCCGAGCAGGGCGACATGCTGGAAGCTGGCGCAATGTACATTCGCGTCGATACCGCGTTGAACCCCGGTGGCGCGCTCCGCGGCCAGCTGAGCGGCGACAACGTGGAAATCGTCGTGGCCCAACTCTCCGGCGATCAGGAAGTTCCCGTCGTCGAGACTGCGGGCACCGGAACGGTCGCGACTACGGTTAACACCGCTTCGGGCGAGATTCGTGTTCACGTCAACACCCAAGGTATCGACGATGCCACCGCCGCGCATGTCCATCGTGCATTCGCCGGATCGAACGGTGGCGTCATAATTGGCCTCGCACAGGAAAACGACACGCAATGGTCGACCGAAGCCACTCTCGACGACGACGGGCTAGCGGCTTACCGGGCGGGCGAGCTCTATCTCAACCTGCACTCGTCGACAAATGCATCGGGCGAAATCCGTAGTCAGATCGCGCCTTCCGGGATCGACGTTCAGTTCGTGGCGCTATCCGGTATGCAGCAATTTCCCAACGTGTCGACCACGGCGACGGGCATGGCCGCAACGACGCTCGATACGGCGACCGGTGCCGTCGTCGTTCACGTCAATACGTCGGGGCTCAGTGATAACGCGTTCGCCGCTCACGTGCATTCGGGCTTCGCCGGCGCGGGTGGTGGTGTGGTGATTGGTCTCGATCAAGACGCGGCGGACCCGGGCCATTTCATGGCAACAAGCGCCGTTCTCGATACGGACGGGCTGGCGCTTTACGACGCGGGCGAGCTCTACGTGAACGTACACACCAACGATCATCCGGGGGGTGAACTGCGCGGTCAGATTGCACCGGATTCGGTCGATGTCATCTTTGCTCCACTATCGGGCGCACAAGCGGTACCCGAGGTGGCGAGCACCGCCTATGGAACGGTCGCGAGCACCTACCACCACGCGAGCGGCAGGTTGACGGTCAACGTTCATACCACCGATGCCGACGCCGCGACGGCGGCCCACGTGCACAGCGCGTACGCCGGCGCCAACGGCGGCGTCGCCGTTGGTCTGGCGGCGGACGCGGCGACGGTGGGGATCTGGTCTGCCGACGCGGTGTTGGATACCGGTGGACAAGCCCAGTACCTCGCCGGTCAGTTCTACGTCAATATCCACACGCCGACGAACCCGGGCGGCGAACTTCGTGGCCAGATCGTCCCAGGCCCGATCGAGCTGGCGTTTTCGCGTCTCGACGGCGAGCAGAGCGTACCCGCCGTCGCCACCGAAGCGCGCGGGCTTGCGGCAACCACGCTGAACCCGGTAACGGGCGCCATCGTTGCGCACGTACACACCAACGGCGTCGATGACGCGAGTGCCGCGCACATCCACATCGGCGCGGCTGGCGCTAACGGCGGCGTGGCACTCGGGCTCGAGCAGGATGCCGGTGACATGGCTCATTGGATGACGCCCGCGGGCGCCATGCTCGATCGCCAAGGCGTCGCGGACTTCCTCGCCGGCAGCTTGTACTTCAACGTGCATACGCCGGAAAACCCAGGTGGCGAGATCCGCGGTCAAATCGATCCCGACATCCTCGGCTCGAACGATCCGCTTTTCGCGCTTTTCGCGAACAAAGTGCAGCGCAACACGACGCTCGCGATCTGCATCTGGTGCCACGTCGATGGCGGCTTCGCGGCCATTACGCCATTGCGCTATCGCCCCGCCACGGTTGCCGCTCACACGGAGTACAACCTCGGCCTTATCCGCGCGTACGTGAACGCCGAGTTGAACGAGTTGGGCAGCGCGCAACGCTACCTCGACAAGCCGACCACAGTGATCGAACACGCGGGCGGCATGTGGGTCGACCCGACGAGCGACGAGTTTGCGGACCTTGCGACGCTGGCTCGGGGCCTCGAACGTCCCTGACGGAGATACGGACCGAAGCGACCGGCGAGCGGAGGGCGATGCCCTCCGCGCGCCATCGCGATCAGACCCGAGGGCGGAAGTAGAGCGCGACCACGTGGACGCTTCGTTCAGTCACGGACGACGCTGGCTTCTACGTTCGTGAGTCCGGCTCAGAGCCCTAGCTTCTGGCGGATGTAGTCACTCCGCAGGTGTTTGGCGAAGTCCATAGGGGCGCAGCGGCCAGGATCAAAATCTATCGGTCCGATCTTCTCGGCGAGCGCAAACGCCGCTTCGTTGAGCACTTTGCTGCGCTTGCCGATGCCGATCAGCGCGCCGGCCATCGACATGAGCGTCGTCACCGGTTCATCCCCGTATTTCCGGTCGATCTCGGCGATATGCGCGAGGAAGTATTCCTCCGGCGGCGCGCTCTTCTTTTTGCTTTTGGAGATCTCATAGGGCAGGCCGTAACCGCACCGCTTACGCACCGGTTCGTCGCTTCCCGTCCAACGATCCGCTAACTCCACGACGAAGGGCGCTTTGGCGAGCGTCGCATCGCAGGACGAAAAGACGTGCACCAAATCGCCACCCTGGAGCTCTTCGACCTGCCTTTCCGCCTGCTCAACCGTGATCGTCTTGGGATCATCGATCAGCGTCGAGATGATCTTCATCTCGTACACGGGTTCCTTCCAAAGCTCACCGGCGAGGCCGGGATCGCGGCCCGCCCGTTTGGCGAATTTGCGAAGTTTGGTCAGGCCCACGCCAAAACTTTCGAGGCCGCTGGAATCATGACCACGCGTTTGCCAATGCGCGATTCCGCGCGCGTCTTGGTTTTCCTCGAGGAAAGCGAGGACTTCGGATTTCTTCATGATCGAACGTCCAGACACTGGATGCGTCCAGATTACACCGCAGAGCGTCCGCCAGCGCAGACACTCGAGCGACGCACCGACACGCGGTACTCGATCTGTACCGGATCCCAGCCCATCCTTTCGGTAGACCAAAGGGACGAGTCGACATGGAATTCGAATGGAAACTAGCGGCCACGGTCTTCGTGACCGTCTTTCTCGCGGAACTCGGTGACAAAACCCAGTTCGCCACAATGCTCTTCGCGACCGACCCCGCCACAAGCCGACTGACCATCGTACTGAGCGCGTCGTTTGCCCTGATCTGCTCCGTCATCGTGGCAGTCTTCGCCGGGGCGCTCCTGAGCGAATACGTCAGTCCGGCAATCCTGAAGTCGATTGCAGGAATCGGCTTTATCGCCGTCGGCGTGTGGGTGTTGTGGGCCGGTGAGGTTTCGGTCGCAACTCACCGGTGAACCCGAGCCTGCCTGAACCCGGCAGGCCGCCCATCGCCCTATCGCAGCATCGCCTCGTAATCGGCGCCCATCACCTCGGAGACCGGACGACCCGCCTCGATATCGGCCGCCATCGCCGCCTCCTTCGCTGCAATGCTTTCCGCCACCGAGAGGATCTTTTCCATTCGGTCAGCCGGCACGAACACGACGCCCGTCGAATCCGCGACGACGTAGTCGCCCGTCTCGACCATGAGACCATCGAAAGTGATCCGGTGCCCCCAACCTTTCTCTTCGGTTCGGCCGCGCGCGGTTTTCGGCGTCGTCGCGCTTGCGAACACCGGATAGCCAATCTCGATCGCCTCATCGAGGTCCCGCATCGCACCATCGATGACCGTCCCCGCCACGTGCCGGACTCGCGCTCCACGCGAAAGATTCCCGCCCCAGCCGGCGCAATCCGACCGGCCCTGGTGCGCAATCACGAGCACATCATCCGCACTACCGGCATCAACCGCGGCTGCGCAGAGATGACGCGACGACGTCAACCCGGCGGGTGGACCGAGTTCGACCGTCAGCGCACGCCCGGCAATCCTTATCGGGCCAGTGAGCGGACGGGGTCCGATCGAGACTCGCCCCTCGAGTCCCTCGCGATCGCACGCGTCCGAAATTGCACTCGCATCGAGCCGGCGCAGCCGGCCGACCAACGAATCGGTCATCCCGGCAAACCAGGAAAAAGGCGTGCGGGATTATCATGGAAGATGGTCTTCTTCTCGTCTTCGCTCAGGAAATCGAACCCGCCGATGATGGGAACCAAGTCATCAGCCGGCCGGCCCGTGTCTTTGCGCAGCGCGCCGCCGGAACCGGGCACCTCGGAGCCAAAGCACATACGCTCGGGCGTTCTCTGCTTGATCGCGCATTCGAGATAGTTTTCGTCATGCGCGCACGTGTCGTAGAAGAGGTTGTTGGTCAGATCCTTCTGCGAAAGGTGCGGATCGTTCGGGATCCACCGGTCGAGCGCGCCGCCGCAGTGGCAGATGATGACTTTGAGTTCCGGAAATCGATCAAAAACATCCGAGTGCGAGAGAATCTGATTCGCCCAGTACTGCTCCGCTACGAAACCCAGTTGATAGCTATTCGGTACAGGCGCGAATCGTGGGTCGTTGCAGTTCGTACCGTGCACGATGATCGGTAAACCCCGTTTTTGACACGTCTCGTAGACGGGATCCCAGTAAGCTTCGTGCATCCCCGGACTATTGCGCTGACCCTCGGGATCGGGGCTCACGTAAACGCCTTGAAAACCGTGTTCGTCAACGCACCGATCGAGTTCCTCGAGACAATGCGTCGTGTCGTCTGCATGTGGGTTCTGCGGCAACAGCGCGGCGCCCACGAACCGGTCCGGCTCCATTTCGCACTGCTGGTGAATGGCGTCGTTCACGAGCCGTGTCCATCCCGGCAACAGGTGCTGACCCATGTGTCCCAGCATGAGAAAGGGTCGCGGTCCGATGACCTGGCGCTCGATGCCTCGATCATCCATCTGCGCGACGTGGCGACCGACGGTAACGGCGAAGTCCTCCGCTCCGAGACCTTGTGCAGCCGCGGCTTTGCTGCCGATCGGACTCGGAACCTGGCGGTTGGTCGCCTGCATGAACATGAAGATCTGTCCCATGCCGCCGAACGGATGGCTCACGTGACCATGGACGTCGAGAACTGGTCTGCCGTTGTACATCTGACTTTTCCTTGGAGGCGGGACGTGATTGAAGCGAGTTTTAGCGGATCTCGCTCAGGTTGCCACCCGCCGCCACCGCCGCGCGATTACGATCCTCGACGACCTGCCCTTCGATCCCAGTCGAGCGCATCCGAGAGCGCCGGTGTATCGAGTGCGGCCAGCCGATAAGGACC
The DNA here is from genome assembly GCA_951813295.1 of uncultured Pseudomonadales bacterium. Lineage (GTDB taxonomy): Bacteria > Pseudomonadota > Gammaproteobacteria > Pseudomonadales > Azotimanducaceae > VXYL01. The sequence goes on along the minus strand of CATOTI010000003.1, from coordinate 52,597 downwards.
CCGCCGTCAGTCATCGAGGATCGCCACGAATTCGCATTGAATCCGCATGGCCGGATGGATTTCCGCCACATTCACATGTCGCGCCGGCCGATCGTTGGCATCCGGGAACATCTCGAGCCAGCGAGCGTTCAACGCAGGACCGACGGCGGCCCGATCTCGAGCAAAAACCGTGACGCGAATGATGTCGGCAACCGTGCCGCCCGCCGCCTCGACGGTCGCTCGCATGTTGGCAAACAGATGAACCACTTCATCTTCGAGCGCTTCGGGCATCGCCTGGGTCGCTCGGTCTAAACCGGACACACCGCCCGAATAGACGGTATCGCCGATCCGGCTTGCCGCCGGGATCGGGTGGTCGCCGTGGCCGAGGCCTTCGACGTAGATAGCCTTGCGACGCGATCCAGCCATTCGATCCTCCGGCTCGTCTCGTTACAACGTCCCCGTCTGTAGCGAGTCCTCCTGAACGAGTTGGGTCCTCGGCCAAGACAAGATGGCGTCTTCGAACCCCAGTGTAGCGAACCCCTCACCGTCACCGATGGACAGACTCGACGACGAGAGGCACAGCACGGAGAATCCAGCGGAGAACGCCCGTCACGATCATCGAATCGGCGATGAACGTGGTGGATCCGTCGTCCGCCATCCGGTCACGCGTCTTTCCGCGATAAGGACCTCCCATGAAAACCCCACGCATCGCAGCCATGATCCTGATTCTCGCCTGTACCGCGATGGCGGCGGGCGCGGAACCGGGTGAGGAGGGCGCTGAGCGCGCCGCGACCTACGGCGTTCAGATCCCCGCCCCCGCGCCCGACCGAGACGACGGTGAGGGTGCAGGTCCGTTCGCACGCCTCGTGATCGATGGTGCGATGTTGGTCGACGGCCTCGGTTCACCGCCGCGCGGCCCCGTCAGCATCGTCATCGAAGATTCGACCATCTCCGATCGAGGCCAGGCCACCAGCGCCCATCGACGGCGAGGAACGAATCGATGCGCACGGTATGACGGCCCTACCCGGATTCATCGACGCCCACGCGCACGCCGGCAACCCCGGCCAGGGCTTGGCCGGTCCGATCACGCCGCCCGAGTACGTCTTCAAACTCTGGCTCGCGCACGGGATTACGACCGTTCGCGACGTCGGCTCGATCCTCGGCCTTCAGTGGACCGTCGATCACGCGCGACGAAGCGAAGCCGGCACGATCACCGCGCCACGCATCGTGCCTTATGCAATGTTCCCCGGCACGACGATCACGCGCGCGGACGACGCGAAAGCCTGGGTTCGGGCCGTCAGAAAGAACGGCGCGGCCGGCGTCAAACTCAGGGGCGGGACCCGGGAGGCGATGGCCGCGGTCTACGAAGAAACCGCGCGGCTCGAGATGGGTACGGCCAACCATCACGACCAGAACGGCGTCTATCATATGGACGTGCTCGACAGTGCACGGCTGGGTCTCGACAGCATGGAGCACTGGTACGGTCTGCCCGAGGCCATGTTCACCGACCGGACCATTCAAGACTACCCACCGGGCTACAACTACTCCGACGAGCAATGGCGCTTCGGCGAAGCGGGAAATCTTTGGAAACAGGCCGCCGCGCCCGGTTCCGAGACGTGGCAAGCGACGATCCGCGAACTGATCGAGCTCGATTTCACGCTGGTACCGACCTTCTCGATCTATGAAGCAAATCGCGACGTGATGCGCGCCCGACGGGCCGACTGGCACGACGAGTACACCTGGCCCGCGCTGGCCAAATTCTTTCAGCCCGATCCACGACTCCACGGTTCGTATCACTTCGATTGGACGACGAGTCTTGAGGTCGCGTGGCGACGCAACTTCAACCGTTGGATGGCCTTCGTGAACGATTTCAAGAACGCCGGCGGCCGCGTCGCCGCGGGCTCCGACGCCGGGTTCATTTTCAAACTCTTCGGCTTCGCCTACATCCGCGAGCTCGAGCTCTTGCAAGAGGCCGGCTTCCATCCGCTCGAAGTCATCCAGGCGGCCACCCTCAACGGCGCAGAACTGATCGGTATGGCCGATGAGATCGGCGCCGTCACGCCCGGTCGACAAGCCGATATCGTGCTGGTGAAAGGCAACCCCGTGGCCAACTTCAAGCTCCTCTACGGCACCGGGCACCTCTATCTCGATCGAGACAAGGGGCAAGTGACTCGCATCGGCGGCATCGACCACGTCATCAAGTCCGGCGTCGTCTACGACGCGAAGAAACTCCTCGCCGATGTTCGGGCGATGGTGAACCAGGGCAAGGAGCGCCCTGGCGCGGTACCTGTCGTGCTCGAGACGACGTTGGGCGATATCGAGGTCGAGATCTACACAGACCAAGCGCCCCTCTCGGCCGGTAGTTTTCTCGACTTCGTCGATAGTGGCCGACTCGACGGCGGCGGGTTCTATCGCGTCGTGCGCCCGGACAACGACAACGGCAACCCCGTCATCAGCGTGATTCAGGGCGGTGTTCTCGATTCGACGACGCTCGGTCCCACCGCCCAGGTCCCCCACGAAACGACCCAGGCAACCGGAATCCCCCACACCGACGGCGTGCTCTCACTCGGGCGGACGGCGCCGGGTACGGGGAGCGGCGGCAGTTTCTTCATCTGTATCGGCGACCAGCCCTCGCTCGACTACGGCGCCACTCGAAATGAAGACGGTCACGGATTCGCGTCTTTCGGCCGCGTCACGAAAGGAATGCAGATCGTTCGGCGGATCAACGCGATGCGCGAAACGGTCGCGACGGACGACCCGTACGTAGAGAACCAGATGCTCGCGGAGCCGGTGGTGATCGAGCGGGCTTATCGGAGGCGATAGGCACCCCCGGGTGGCGCGACGGAGCGATCGACGCGGTCAGGGCGTCTCTGACAAGCCACCTTCGAGATCCGCGGCGCAATGGGAATCCCCTATCGCGCTACTTTTCCCAGACGGCGAATTCATCGAAGCCGGCCTACCCGATGGGTCGCGACCCGGACACAACCAAGATCAAACTACCGATGCCTTTCCGCCGTAGTCGTCAACGCGAGATGTATGATTCCCGTCGAAAATGATTATTAGGAACATAGTCCAAAGTAGATGGATAAGGACCGCAACAAAACTGGCGGTCGCCGTAGAGGGACGCCGAACAAGCGCACGCGGGCGGTCATCGACCTCCTAAAGGAGCGATTTCCCGAATATCACCCCGTCGTCGCGATGGCGGAGATTGCCAACGACGAGAGCCATTCTGTTGAACTTCGATTGCAGGCGCACAAAGAGGTCGCCCACTACGTCGCGCCGACACGGAAGGCTGTCGAGATCACGGCGGAGCAGGCAGTTTCGATGAGCATCTCGGAGAAGCCGATGACAGTTGGGGAGTGGGAGTCGAAGCACGGCAAAGGTCGTTAGCCCATATCGATGTCAAAACAACAGGCTATTGCTGCCGCGAATATGGTTTCACCACGCTGCGGTGCGCACCGCGGATACGAGGGGACGTTCTGCGGGCCGGCCTTAACGAGGCAACCGCCAACGAAGCTATCGGTCAGCTCTGCTCGGCTGCCCGAGGGGCGAGAGGGCGACCCCCTTCACCCCGGGCGGGCGACACGTCGAACTGACGTTGGGTCAGTCTTACCCCGGCGCTAACACACCGTCATCCGGGTACCGAGGATGACAGACGTACTTTGCTACGTGATCGCACTATGGGGACGCGCACACTTCGTCTAGCGGCGCTACGCCGAATAACCTGGGTGGAAAATCACGGGAGTCTTCGGCGGGCTCGGAGACTCCATCGAGGCAATCGAGGTGTTCGTAGCCATCGTGCACCAGCCGAATCACGCGACTTCCTGTCTCGCGATGGACACAGCCGGTGATCTATATTGGCCGCGCTTCGCAACATACCGGGGGACCGCGCTCCTCGAGCGCTGGCTTATGCTGCAATCGATCAATCATGACGACCTACGAATCATTGCAGCGCTGACCTCGCTGCTCTTCGGTATTGCCCTGCTGACGTCCGCGAGCTACCTGATCGACCCACTCTCCACCGTCGCCATTGTGCTGTTAGACCGTCAAAGCTCGGCTTTTCCATACCCGATGACCGTGCAAAACCTTATGCACCTAATGTTCGTCCTCGGGCTCGGCGAAGTGCTCGTGCGCATCTACTGCGCCGCCGATGCGCGGAGACAAATCGCCAAAAACTTGCTGCCCGAGGCGGAAGGTATCGTGATCGATCCCACTGAGCTGCATGCGGTGCACGCAAACGTGAAACGGGACGGGGCCGGGCGCGATCACCATATGCATCGTTTGATCCACCGGGTCATCCTGCAGTATCGCGCGACTGGGTCCGTCGGCGAGTCGCAAACCGTTCTCGACTCGAGCTTGGAGCTTTTCCAGCACGAGGTAGGCCTGCGCTACACAATGCTCAAGTATCTTACGTGGCTGCTGCCAACGCTAGGCTTCATCGGCACGTTGATCGGAATCAGCCTCGCACTCGCGTCCGCCGGCGATCTGCCCGACCTTGAGGATCCCGACGCGCTCGGCAGCTGGTTGGCGGTGTTGACGAGCAAGCTCGGCGTCGCGTTCTACACGACGCTCGTCGCATTGACGCTCGCAGCCGTGCTCGTTTTTATGATGAACGTTGCGGCGAGCCAGGAAGAACGCGCGCTGAACGAGACCGGACAGTACTGCCTAGACCACCTCATCAACAAGCTGCAGAACCGCGATCCCGATGAGGTGCGTGTCGAGTCTCGGCCAAGCTCGTGAAGCGCCCGGGCATCGAGGGAGAACCGATCGGGACGGCTGCGATCGACCTGTTCGCATCCGGTATGGGCGTCTTCATTCTCATGGCACTGCTGTTTATGGTGTTTTTCGCGAACACCGCGCGCCAAACGGTGGTGCCTGCCCCGTCCTGTCCGACCCCTCTTCCATGCCCGGACACGCCCTCGTGTCCTCCACCCGTGCAATGCCCGACGCCCGCGCCGCCGTGCCCGCAGATCGCCGCGTGTCCTGCTTGCCCAGCGATCCCGGAATTAGTTTGTCCCGACGTTGCCTGCCCCGACTGCCCGGTCTGTCCGAAGGTGCCGACCCCGATCGCTCGCGCGCCCGAGCCTTGTCCCGTTTGTTCGGACCCGGAACCCGTTCCGGCCTGCCCCGAGGAGCCCTCCACGCCCTTGCCCGAACTCGATCTGGTAATCGTACTCGACTCGACCGGCAGCATGCGTTTCGAGATCGACGCGCTGAAACGCGAGCTGCACATCCTCGCAGACGTGCTCGAGCGTATGGTGCCGTCCCTCGGTATCGGTGTGGTCACGTTTAACGACCGGCAGGAAACCCCCGTCATGCGCGAGTTCAAGCTGCGCAGGCTCACTGGTCGGGAGGACGCCATGCGCGATATTCAACGTTTCCTCCGCACGATCGAGGCGGGCGATGCTCGCGGCGCCAACCCGGACGTCGAAGAAGCCGTGCTCACCGCATTGACCGCTGCGGTCAACACATCCTTTCGACCGAGCGTCACCCAGCGCGTGATCGTGGTCATAACCGATGCGCTCGCTTACGACGACGAGGTCCCTGAGAGCCTCCGCTTGGCGAGACGCTTCGCATCGTCGCCTGGCTACAAGATCTCGACAGTTCATGTGCGCGACAACAACGACTCGGCAAACTACTTGACCGCGCTGGCAGAAGCGGGCGGCGGCGTGTTCGTGCCCGATCGCGGCACGATTCTTGCGAATGTCCTTCTCGGTATCCTCTAGTCGTCGCTCCCTCTGACCACCTCGATTGGCTCTTGCGTTCGTGCGAATATCCGCGCTCGATCAGAGGGGCGGGGCTTGACCAACAAGGACCTTGTTTTCGACTACCTGCGCAACGCTGAAGGGCCGCGCTGCGACGATTGCGTCTCGTCGGGTACCGGCGTGCAACCGCGCCAGCAAGTCAATCAGATCGCCCGCCAGATGCAGTCGGAAGCGTTCCTCGCTCGTAGTAGCGGCCAATGTTCCGGATGCGGACGTTCAAAAATGATCAACCGGCTGCTGCCGGTGGTCGAATCGAGGCCAAGTTCGCCACCGCGCCCCGACCCCACATCGCCACTTTTTCGAGCGCCCGAGCGACGCGGTAAGACACTCGCGCTAGCAGCCGTCGCCGTATTGGGGCTTGTTGCGTTCATGGTCTATCTCATGGCACGAGGCCCCGACTCCCAGACCGTTGCAGACCAACGCGTGGCCACGGTCACCTCGAAGCTCGGGACCCCCTCTGTGCTCACGCCCGCGGTTTTCAGATCGGCCGCGGAAGGGTTCCAGGAAGCACTCGCGCTCCATCCCGGCCACGTCGGTGCGACGGCAGCGATTTCCGATCTCAAAGGACAGCTAGACGCTGCTATCAATGCAGCGATCGCAGACGCAGCGCTTGAGCTCGCAGGCGACCTGATTGCGGCGGCCTTCGCGGTTTGGCCCGACGACACCGACTACCACGAACTTGGGCCTTTGCCGCGTCAACTCGCCTCGATGGTCGAGGAGGCAGCCACCAAGGAGGAGATTACGCGCCTTCTGACGTTGGCCGAGATTCGCTTGGAAGGCGGTGAAGAGGATGGCGCTCGAATCGGCGTGGCACTCGAGAACCTTCGCCGCGCTCTCGAGCTGAACCCGCAAGATGACCGGGTGCAATCTGCCTTCACTACTGCTCGCAATAACGTGTCGCGGGCTGCCGAAAGTGCATTGGCAGGGGGCAATAACCCGCGGGCCCGGCAACTGATCGATGCCGCCGGGGCCCAGTGGGCGGGCGATGCCGAGTTCGAAGCGCTCCGAAGCAAGGTGGCGGCTATCACCGAGCGAGCCGAGTCACTTAGACAGGTCGAGTCGCTCTTGGCCTCGGCCGAAGCCGACCTCGCGGTCGACCGCTTGCGCAACCCTCCCGGTGACAACGCGGCCGGGAAATACACCGAAGTCCTGGTTCTCGATCCCGATAACAAACGCGCACTCTCGGGAATGGATCGCGTGATTGAGCGCTATGTCGAGCTCGCCCGAGCTGCACTCGACCGCGGCGCGGGTTTGCAGGCGGTGGACCTGATTGACAACCTCGCCGCTCTCGAACCCAACTCCACGCGGGTGGACAGCCTTCGAAGGGAGGTTGAGGCGTTACAAGCGAAAAAGGACGCCGCCCCCACGCCACGACCGGCCGAGCCGCAGGCGCCCCCGCGACTTGCGATGGATGCCGAAGACGAGCTATGGCAAGCGATCAAAGACACGTGCAACGAGATCGACCTCCGCCGCTATATCGAGGCTTATCCTTCTGGCCGCTACATCGAGGAGGCCTGGCTTCAGACCTCGCGATGTCTGAGCCGGCGCCCGGAGAATCAGTAAAGAATCACCCGCTTTATGGATTCCGGCGCACGGCGGACCATCGCAGCGGCTTGCGCCTCGTCCACCCGCATATCGACGCGTCCCGGCAAGCCGTCATGCCCCGTTCGACCCACGTGACCGATGTTTCCTTCGTTGCCGTATGCGCCGGTCTCCGGCAGTGACAAATTCTTGTTACGTGACTTGCTGTCGGTCGGGTCCCACAATTCGGTCGAGCCCGGCAACCCCGGTTCACCCGCAGTGCCGTCCTTGCCGCCTTCCCCACCCTGTCCGCCAACTGAAGACAACACAAACGAGCTCTCGAGATCGTGACTCGCGAGAATTAGCACGATCTCGCCGCCGGGGCCGCCATCACCCCCATCGCCACCGTCGCCGCCATCACCGCCGTCACCACCATTCCCCGACATGTACGCGTCACCACCGTCGCCACCGGTACCACCGTCGCCACCATCACCCCCGGTACCGCCGTCGCCGCCTTTGTTGATGACAGCCACGGGCTCCGTATCGAACCGACGCAAGTAGTACTCGGGGCGCACTTGCGGTGCACGGACTTCGAAAAGCACGAGCCGCGTTGCTGCGTCGACCGTTCGCACCTCCCGCGCTATCACTCGCAAGTTTGGGCCGGGGCCACCGCGGCTGCCCGACTGCCCGGAAGTCCCGCGCCCGCCGGAGCGCCCTTGCCCGCCCCTGCCATAGACTTGGTTGGAAGCCCGGCCACCGGTACCGTCCTGCCCCGATCGACCGCTGTCGCCATCCCTCCCCTGAGGGCCGACGTGCGTCAGACTCGACTCCTCCATCAACGGCAAGATTCGAATGAAATCCGGCTCGTACTCGCGTTCGACGCGCACATCCGGACGTCCAGGACTTTCCCCTTCGATCGGTGACGAGCCCGTCTCGTTGTAGCCGATTCCGAGCCTGAATGTGTCTCCCAGCATCGCCTTCGCGTTCGGCTCGAAGGTGATCTCGTAGGTCACCGGATCATAGCGCCCGTTGATGATTTCCACGTCCAGTCGTTCAGGCGGAAGTCGAAACTCCTGCGACAGATGCGACGGCGTTTTGGTCGGATCCAAGTGCCAGCTTCGACCGGCGATATCGGTCACTGCAACGTCGAGCACCTTCGACTCCCCGGGCCCGATCGCGCCTTCGGATGACAATTCGCCGACGACCTCGATCGAGCTGACCGAGGCAGGTTCCGGGCCTTCTCCGATGGATGGATCATTCAGGAAACTCAGCTCCGTCGAGGGCGATCCCTGGCCGACGCCATTTACACCTCTATAGACAAGCTCGACGCTGAAATCCGACTCGCCCGAGCCCGGTCGGCCGGCAGTCAACTCCCACGGATCCTCATCGCTCGGGTACAGGTGTGCGAAACCGGGCGTCACGCGTCTAGGGGGCACCGGATGATCGGGCGTATTGCTCGAAAAAGTACGGCCCGCATCGTCGTCGACCTCCACGTCAAGTCGATAGGTCTCGCCGGGGATCAAGGGCGTCCCTTCTTCGATCACGTATTGCGTGCCTTCGTACTCCCAAACGAGGTTCGCACGCACATCCGTCACTTCATCTGGCTCGGGCCCGTGAATACGAGCGAAATCTGGCTTGTAGGTTTTGGTGCGTGAGACTTGAGGGGCTTCGAGCACCGCTACCGTGACGACGTAACCCGCGGACGGGATGTCGGTTGCCTCGGCATCGAACGTGATCGAACCACCTTCCAAGTCGAACCTGCCCCCGTCGACGTCGACTCGAAGGGTCGACAGATCCGACAAGGGGATCAGGGTGCCGTTGGTATCCGCGGTGACGACGTCTTGCAGTGGCAGCGTCGAGCCCGGAACGACGGCCGCCTCACCGCCCAACGGCGTGGACGGCACGTCGAAATCGATCGAAGTGACCGACGGCGTCGTTGCACAACCCGCAACGATCAGGGCCATCGCAACGCCGCTTAACGCACGAGGCAACGACCGCTTCACGTGACTTCGGACACGAGCTACGAGCTTCCACCCTGCAATCGAGCGTTCGAAACACATTCCCAATCCCTTCACCATCCAACCCTCCCTGCTCCGAATGATGCGGCTACGTTGACTCTGCCTATCAGAGGCTCGTTGACCACTTCGACATCGTCCACGTGTACGTGCTGTTCCAGGCCCTTTGACACGCTAAAACCGACCCAGCGACAGCGACCGGGCGTTTGTCGCTGACATTCTCGGTACGATCCAGGATCTTGTACACCTCGAAACGATGCTCCGATGCCTTCGAAGAGCGCTTCGACGAGGTGGACGAGCAACAGCTTAGCCTTGGACGGACCCGAGACGCCGCACTTCAGCGGAGGCAAACGACGGGGGCGTAACGGCGGCACCTTCTTCGTGCCCCGTGACACTCGCTGGGAGACGCATCGCGACGATATCGACCAGGACGTTGGCAACGGTCTCAATCGCGCTTGGAGGAGCCCGGAGGAAGCCAATACAGCGCTCGACGGTATGTCGGCGCACATCGACTTCAACCGCACTGTCGGTCACTCGCGCATCATCGACCGAAGCCCGCACGACTTCATCACGCGACGCCCCGCCTGTGCGCGACACAAAAGCCCCGCAGAGGTGATCGGATATCCGACCGTTCGCTTAGGACCCGGGTGCGTCCCTCACTCTGGGCGCTTGTACCACGGAACTTTACCTTCAGCCCCAGATTCGGAAGGCTCCCACTCCTCGTGCGTCGACGCCACTCGACGTCTCGGAGTTGGGGGTTGAGGTGTGGGCTATGTGAAAGACAGAGCATAAATTCCTTATCTTTCATATTGATACAGATGTTGCTGGCGGAGAGAGGGATGGCTCGCCGACTGACGTCGCTTCGCGACGCATCCGCTCGCAGGTCGCGCCTCCGGCGCTCGCATCGAACTGGTGTTCGAACCCCTCTATCTCCTTCATTTTCGCTAAAGCGAAATGGCGGTGCACGCAGTCCCCAGCAAACACGTCTCTGCAATAGAAGTGCTCATTCCCACAAGGTACCCGCGCAATCTCGCGCAAAGCCGCGCTATCCTGCGCAGATTCAGCAGACGCACCAGGGCAAAATGCGAACAGATAGGGCCACGACTGGCGACAGGTGTCCCGCTGGACCTCAAAGGAACTGGACGGGCCACAACCACGACCGTTCGAACTGTCATCCAGCCCTCCTGCTCTTGCGCTGCAGATGCGGACTGATTGAGATGAACTCGGGTCCGTAGTACGTCTGGAAGTTGGAATCGATCCGGGGCCGCGTCAACAAGAATCCACCGAGACAGAACTGGCAAGCGATTTTTTGTCTACGCAGTGAGTCTGATGCGACTACAGCCCGTAAAGGCGTTGAAATCGCTGGTCCCGCGCGATGTTTTGGTCGGTCTCTTGCATCTGGTTGAGAATTTCCTGAAGTTTTTGCCTGTTCCAGTTCTCGACGATATTTCCGGGAATCATAATGGTCAGCATCTTGAGTGTGTCGGCGGGCCAGCTTTGGTGAATACCGCTCTTCTGAACATGCCACAGGACAGCATCCGCCGTTCCCGGTCGCAAAAACTCTTCCGCCCACTGCAGAGCCTCGGGAAAGGTGCCGCCTGTCTTGATCAGACACCGGACAAGCGCAATAGACGTTTTGGTCGAACTTCGTTCCTCAGCCTTCGGCCAATAATCCCGTAGCCACGGGAGGTAGATATTCTTCCATGCTCCCGACCGGTCCCCCTCGCTGTTGCCAAGACGATTTTCGAAGAAATCGGCGACATCAACAAGCCCGTCCTCCGGCAGATTGGCCATCACGATCTGAATTTCTTCATGCGTGATGCCAGCGTTCGCATCGATACTGGCTGCCAGAAACAGATAAACGAGATGCGAGCGCCGCTCACCCAGCTCCGGATACTTCTCAAGCGCAGAGATGAAATCATCTTTGATCGCGGCAAGCAGGTTCGGTCCTGCGCGCGCCACCCAGGCATATGCTGACCATAGATCTCGCGCTTCATTGGATGTCTCCCAGCGCAACGATGGCAGGAGGGATTGACTTGTCCAATCCGGTGCGATTGCAAAAAGGTTCGAGAGCTTAGCGGCCAATACGACTATCGCCGCATCGGATGCCGGTCGTCTCGGCCGCGTCCGCCAATAGAAGTCCTGAAAATGCAGGGAGCCTTGGCTGTGTATTGGGTACCTTCACGGACCCACACTCGGGCGCCGTCTGATCGACTCACCTTCCAATGCGCCGAACGGTCGCCCCGTCCGATGATAGCCGTGCTCGCCTAGAACGTCCGATACGGCCGTACGAACTCGCGCTCGGCGTAACGAATGCCGGGGGCCGCGCGGAGTTTCGCGAGGACTTCGGCGATGTCGCGGTCCTCGGGGACGGTCATCACCATGAGCGTTTTTTGCGGCGTCGCGGGATTCACCGTGATTCGCCGCGGTGTCGCCTCTTGGACGAGGGTTAGTCCGTGCGCGGTCGCGAGTTGGGTGGCGCTACGATCGGCGACGATGAGGATATTGCGCGTGCGGACGCCGAAGGACGGGCGCGTGATTTGAACGACTTGCCCCTCGGGGCGCGTCACCGGTGCCGGCGGCACCGGGACAACGGGTTGTACGGCGTCCATTTCGTGGGTTGGATACACGGGTGTGGGGACGACGGGATCGGCAACGGCGATGCCGGCGGCGGCGATAATGATCGAGGCGATTCGCGTCTGTCGCTTCATTCCGATGCTCCTGTTTGCGCGTGTCCGAAGACGGTTAACTCGATGCCGCGCACTTCAGATGGTTCCGGGTTATTCACGCCCCAATAGAAGGTCGTCTGGCCATTCGCGGTTTGGATCAACCATTCCGGATAGATGAGATTGCCGTCTTCGTCGATGTCGACCGCGTAGGCCTCGATCGGCAACGGGATCGGTCGCACCGGGGTCGCATCGACATCGACGAAGCGAATCCGCCAAGTGCCATTCGGATCCTCACCGTAGAACGCCGAGGCCTGCATCGGTGTGTCGAACAAGATGTGATCCGCCACCAACGCTTCACCGACCACGAGTTGGTTAGAACTCAACAACATGCCCTTCGTGCCGCTTGGCGAGGTCAACTCGATCGCAAGATCGACGCCGGCGGAGTTCGAAAGCGACCCTTCGGGGTTCACCGCAGAACAGTCATAGGCTTCCGTGATCCAACAAAGGCCGGTGGCATGGACGCTCAACCGCACCCGCACGCTCTCCGTGAAGTCCATGGGCACGTCGTCGAGCACGACATCAATCGTGGCACCTGCCGCTTCGCCGTCGGGAATCGGAACCGCCACCGTCGTCGGATCATGGTAAGGCCCCCACGTCGAGGACGCTTCAACTAGATCTCCCATCACGGGCGCGTTCATGGCGGTTTCGACGGCCGCGCTCGCGTCCGGCCGGCCCAGCCCATATTGATTGTTGTGCCAGTAGCCGGCGGCATTCTGAACCCAGCCTAGATGCGCGGTGAACGAACCCTCACCAACGGCTCGAATGACGGCTGCATCGTCCGCTTCCGGCTGCGTCGCGGTCGACGCGAGAACATGGCGAATCTGGCGCCAGTCGAGCGCCGGGTTCGCCGATGCAATGAGCGCGATGACGCCGCTCACCATCGGCGCGGCGGATGAGGTGCCATTGAACGAACTTGTGTAGTCGCAGTTTTCGTTGTCTTCGCCCGGGCCAAAGTTGAACGGCCAAAGCGAGGCCCAGAACTCGTCCGCGCGGCTGTAGCCGCGTTCACAGCCGGACTGATCAGTGGTAACGATGGCGGGAAAGAAGAGGCCGTACTCGCCCGCCGGGGCAGAAAGAAAGAGACTCGATCCAGGCGTCGAATAGGAAGCCCGGTCGCCCGCCGCGGTCACCGCACCGACGACCATCGTCCCCATGTGTGCGTTGTAGGTTTCGCCCTCCGCCGTATGGGAAGGGAGGTCCAAGTCCGGGTAGGGCAAAAACCGTCGAAACTCATCGAATGAGTTACCACTCGATTTCACATTGATCGCCCCAAGTCCGTCGCGCAACGTCCCGACGTTCGCGACCAATTCGGCCTCGAATTCATTCCACGGGAAGAAGATCGGACCGATTCGGTAACTGATTCCGTAACTACGATTAAAAGCAACGACGGGGTCTGACACCGTCACCGACGAGTTGAAGAGACCATGGGTTTGGGCACGCGACGTGTCATCCTGGGCGAAGAGGAAGTTCATCCCCGCCAGGCCGACCTCCGGCGCCACCCCGATGCCACCGATATCGTTCCAGCCGACGGAGCCGACAATTCCGGCGACACTCGTGCCGTGATCGCCGAACACGCTGAGGTCGTTGGTCGGATCATCATCGCCAGAGAGGAAATCCATCGACAGGCCAGGAACGAGGTTGGCGGCAAGGTCCGGATGGGCGATCTCTAGACCGGTATCCACCACCACCACCGAAACGCCTTGCCCTCGGATACCAGCGGTGATCGCGCCGACGGTATTGATGTCCTCGGTCGGTGTACGGAAGCCGGCAACATGCGCTTGGCACGCCGTCGCCGAAAGGTCGGCACACTCGGTCGGCAGTGGGGGCCACGCGAAATCGGGATCCTGTTCGATGAAGGCAACCAATTCGTCGGGGAAGGAAAACGCAGCCTGCCCGCGGTTGTCGTGATGCCACTGTTCGCCGGCCAGTGGATCACCGATCGTTTCGGCGATCAAAATATCGGTCGACACATCGGTTCCACTCGTGTCGACCACCGTAACCTGAAGTTGGCTCGACTTCGACGAGAACGGCGTGAACGTGTACGCCTCGCCGCTGATCACCAAACTGCCGACCGACGTGGTATAGACCGAATCGATCGGTTCAATCGCCATCTCGTTTTCGACGACCGTGATCGTGTGGCTGTCGCCAACGTCGACGTCGTCGAACAGTTGCCCCGTCACGGACACCCACTGCTCGCCGCCGGAGAAATCCGTCGTCGTAAAGACCGGTAGATCATTCGTGTTGATGACCTCGATTGCGAACGACTGTGTCGTCGTGAGCTCGCCATCGGAAGCCGTCACCGTGACGTTCGAGATACCCACGTGCTCGTTCTCGGGAACCCCGCTAATGACCGAACCCGACACCGACAACCAGTTCGCGCCGGCGACCGAAAAGGTAATCGTCGGGCCGTCATCGACGGCCGTGACCGTATAAGCGTAGGTTGAATCCTCCAGCACCGAAGAAAGCGGCGGTGATGACGTGATCCGTGGAGGGTCGTTTTTCGAGTTCGAACAGCCCGCGATAGCAAGCCCACTCACGAGAAAGGCCACCATCCAGCGACCGTCAGTGATCGAGCCTTGTCCGGCGCGACCCAGGGGACAACAAATTTTCAAACCCACACACTCAATAGACCAATAAAGCGACACCTTACCCGGGGGGGGGGGGGGGCAAGTCAAATGTCACAGAGGGGCATGGCCTGCTGCTCACGTATCCAGCATTTTCTTGTGCCTGACCCATGGTCATACGCGCGCCGCTGCAGGGCCTGGGAACCCAGGAACGGGGCAGAGGTGGCGAATGGAATGAGATGCGATGAGCGTGGGAGGTGGCATCGACGTTCGAGCGAGTGTCAATCATCGCCGCGCCGCGCCCATGGCATGGCGGAGAGGCAGGGATGACTCACGACCTGACGCCTGGCGGCGCAGTCGTTCGGTGGTCGCGCTTCGCGCTCGCATCGAACCCGCATTCGATTCCCTTCCCCTCACCATTTCTTCGAAATGGCGGAGAGGCAGGGATGACTCACGGCCTGACGCCTGGCGGCGCAGCCGTTCGGTGGTCGCGCTTCGCGCTCGCATCGAACCCGCATTCGATTCCCTTCCCCTCACCATTTCTTCGAAATGGCGGAGAGGCAGGGATGACTCACGGCCTGACGCCTGGCGGCGCAGCCGTTCGGTGGTCGCGCTTCGCGCTCGCATCGAACCCGCATTCGACTCCCTTCCCCTCACCATTTCTTCGAAATGGCGGTGCTCGCAGTCGCGAGCAAACACGTCTCTGCAATAGAAGCGCTCATTCCCACAAAGTACCCGCGCAATCTCGCGCAAAGCCGCGCTATCTTGAGCATCAGCATTTCTCACCTAGAGCGAAGCCCCAGCGTTCCTTCAATCCACGCCCGGCCCTTTGGGCCGGGCGATGTGTCGTTCATCTTGGCCTCATTGAAGCCAGACCGGCGGTTCGACCAGCGCGCATCGGACGGTCGTGTTTTTCCGAGGCGAAAGCCTCGGCCTCACTGAAGCAGGCGGTCTGCGCTTCCGCTCGCGAGAATACGCCTCGCGATGGCAGGTCAGCACCACTTGTATCTGGTCTGCCGCCGCTTCCAGAAACCCGCGCATCGCAGCGATTCGCTCGGGGTCCGTCTGCGTCGGTTGGTCATCGAGCACGACGAACGCCCCGAGCACTTCCGCGGCAGCAGTAATGCGATCTGCTCCTGTGTCCCAATCGAGAGATGCTCGAACGAACGAGCGTCGCCAAGGTTGTACGTCAAACTAACCCGAAGGCCGACGTCGGCACGCGTGCTAGCGAAACACGGGCCCTGAGTTGAGTTGCTGGCGCCTTGCCTGCGCGCAGGACACCACGGCGGCGTGGATCTCTTGCTTGGCAATACGCGTCAACTCGACGAGGTCTTTGACGGTTGAGTCAAAGTCGTTGAGGAGATCATCATCGCTCGCGAACTGGCCCATGCCCACGAAGAGCCCTCGGATATCTCCCAGGTGCAGCATTGCGTTATGGGCAGTTTCGGGCAGATCCATGGCCTCTTCGTCGCCAAACAACCCGTCCACAAACCCCTCGAGTTCTTCGCGTCGAACCCGGGCATAGCGCGCGAATGTCAGCGGGTCGGTCGGTGAGTTCATTCGTGTCAAATGAAAACGGTGGCGCTTACTTTGATGAACGCTGAGGCGGTTCCATAGACCGTCTAATAAGCCGCTCAGGAGTGCTTGGGCCGAGGCCTCATCTTCAAACTCCGGCAACTCGCCTCCCCAAAGTGCTTGAATCGCCTGTACCGGCGAACCGACCGGCCCGGCGATGTTGCCGAGAAATCGGGTGCGCACCGCATGAAAGGGTGTTGGACACTGGTACGTCGCGAGCAGCACTCGAAGTTGTTTGTCCGTCGGGCCCGCGTCTTTTTTCTTTCCTTTCATCTTCCCCCCTCGACATTGAATCGAACTTCCGACCACACGCCCAATACCGATATCTTCAAAGGCCAAGTCTCGACATGCAACGACGGCTACAGCCACCATCCGCTGCGAGCGTCAACCTTGCGCAAGGACCGCGAGAGTCTGCTGGCGTTCTACGACTTCCCTGCGCAACACTGGGTCCACATCCGCACGACGAATGTGATCGAGTCCAGCTTTGCGACGATCCGACATCGATCGAGACAGGCCAAAGGCTGCGTCACCCGCAAGACGATGCTGACCATGATCTTCAAGATGGGCGAATGTGCCGAACGGAACTGGCGCAAACCGAGAGGATTCAAACACCTGGCAAAGGTGATTGAAGGCGTAAGATTCCGCGATGGAATCGAGCAGAGCAAGACCGACAACGACGCCGCATCGTCACGTCGTTAGACACCAAGATTTGACAATAGCTCCTCGGGCGACCACGCATCGATCTGGTCGTCGACCTCTACGGGCTCATCGTCGCTAAACGCAACTGGCGCTAACGAAGATCTTTTACTAGTAGAACAAGGCTTTGGGCTCTGTCCTCGATGCCGAGGCACCGCAGGATCGGGTCTTGCCAAAAGGTCCAGCGTATCGGACTTGTTCGTGAGTACCTCAATGCCGAACCGAATTGTTCGACCCTGGTACTTGGTCAGAAGGGCGTGCCGCTTCGTCACCTAACGTGCCCAACGTTAAGACCGTTTGAATTCCAATCTGGTATCACGCGGCTCTCGCCAACACCTCCGCAAACTCTTCCCGCTGGGACCAGCGGGAAACGTTGGACAGTGACTCGACCAGACGGAAATCCTCGGTCGACCAGACGTCGGCTGTATCGTCGAACAGGCTGACGAAACGCAGCGCCTCCGGTCCCGCGGCAAGGTGGTTCAGGTCATACCAGACCGCCAACACGTGCTCCGCCACGGAGCGTGCCGCCGAACGGCTGCCGGTGCTCAGCACGTAAACGAGTGAACTTTGCGCGTGCGTCCGTACGTGAAAATCTACGCGCCACCCTCGGCCCGATCGTCCCGCCAGCCTGGCGCCCGACTCGAAGTTGAGGTCCCTCTCGGTCAGAAAGTCGGCAACCTCGTCAGACACGGACTCCACCGCCTGGTTGCGGAACGTGAACCAGAGGTCGGACACCCGCAAACAGCCCTGTGCGACCCGCGTCGTAACCTCGGCCAGCGAATCGGTGTTACGGCAGCGAGCCAGCAGCATGCCCTTGTAGAGCTCGACACCGTGAGTGAGGACGGCATCGGAGATCAGCGTGTTCTGCTTGGGCGAACGGCGCAGCGACAGAGTCTGTGAGCGTAGCCATCGCAATGTTTCGCCGAGATCGGATACGGAGACGACATCTCCGTCGGCTTTGACGAATAGGTCGATGTAGTCACCGTCTGGATACAGATACGGCGTACGGATTCGCTGAAACTCACCCTGGTCGGAGCAGGAGAACAACTCGCCCAGGCGGTCCCGTAGCTCCTGGCATAGATTGGCCTGGTTCATAAGAATAGCTCCCCCGTTTGTGTTGGCGGTGCGAGCATGCGCCCTTCGTGGTGAATTCCAGCCTCGGTACAGAACTGAGCCCACACTTCCGACGGCTCCGTGGCTGACGCCGTGATGTCCTCCGGCACATAGGCTTCCTTGTCGCGGAACGCCTCCGTCCAACGGTGCTTGTGGCGTTCGCCGACACGATCGCACTTCGGGTTGTGGTGATCCTTGCCAAGGTCGAGCGCATAGACCCTACCCTCGGTTTTGAGGATGAGCGCGAAGGTAACAGCCGGGATCAGCGGATTGAAGCTACCGCGCACGAACAGCGGCCAGCCGCTGTTCGAAAGCACCTCGGTGCGGAAATCCAGGCACGGCGAGTGATCCTCGTCGTGCTGCCAGGTGATATCGCCTTCGATGCGCTTGGTCGCATCGGCGAGCAGTGTCTCGAATTCAGTTTGCGTCAGAGCCATTCCGCCTACCTCCAACCGCCTATTGTTCTCAAGCTGCGCGCCGCGCCATCCGCCACCTCGATTTTTCCTCAGTTCTCCTGAGATCCGTCTTCTTTAGCCAGATGTCAACTTCCAGCGGGTCCAGACTGCCCGCATCTCATCGCTCCAACAATTCCATCAATGATCTTGCCGAGATTTGTTCGTGGACGGGGCTAGGACTTCCGGCGCTTGGAACAGCGCATTGCCAGGCGACCAGAGTTCCAAGCTTTCGGTATGTTCGTCAAGGTTGGCGTATCATCTTTCGGTGTCGATGGCGTGCACATGCCTGCGATGTGGATCGGGTCGATTACCATTAGACACGAAGACATGGCGATGAAGAACCCACCCCATCCGCGGGATGGTCGGTGCGTCGCGATGGTCTCGAGCCGTTGGGCCTCAGCGTGACCGAGGCCGCCAAGCGCCTCGGGGTCAGCCGCAAGCAGGCCTCCGGCATCGTCAACGGCCATTCCGGCATCTCGCCCGGGATGGCGATCCGCCTCGACAAAGGAACCGGATTGTTTGGGGGCGGAATTTGAACGACGGGAGTTCAAGATCCTCTTTGTTGGGCTTGCGTCGACGAACCTGTTCCGGCAAGCACAAGAGTAAACCGTTCCAAAACATAGCCATTCAACATCCTCAGAAGGAGATTCACGATGGAGAACGTTCACTGCGAGGTAAAAGACAACAAGCTCATTATCACCATTGATCTCGGTCATCGTGGCGCGGTTAGCAGTTCTGGCAAAACGGTTCGCGTCGCGTCAACGCTCGGAAACCAATATGTGCCTGGCACGCCCGATGGATTCAAGTTGGGGCTAAACGCCTATGTGCCGAACCGTTAGGGAAACACTGATCAATAGTTCGATCCGTCAGCATCATTGCGCCGCGCCGATTTTCGAGCGCCGAGATGCCACCGGGCCAGCGCAGGCGCGCCACAAGATGAAGACGGGAAACTTTAGGCCGTGAACAACAAAGAAGCGGAACGCGCGCAACTGCACAAGACCATCTGGCGCATCGCCAACGATCTGCGCGGCAGCGTCGACGGCTGGGACTTCAAAACCTACGTGCTCGGCATGCTGTTCTACCGCTTCATCTCGGAAAACCTGACGGCCTATCTCAATGTGCAGGAACGCCAGGCGGGCACTCCGGATTTCGACTACCCCGCCCTGAGTGACGAAGAGGCCGAATTCGGCCGCGCCGAGACGGTGAAGGAAAAGGGCTTCTACCTCTTGCCCTCGCACCTGTTCTGTAATGTGCGCCAGCGCGCCCGGCATGATGCCAACCTCAACGAAACCCTGAGCCGTATCTTTGGCGACATTGAAGGCTCCGCCGTTGGCACCGATAGCGAAAACGACATCAAGGGCCTGTTCGACGATCTTGACGTCAACTCAAGCAAGCTAGGCGCGTCCGTGGCCAAGCGCAATGAAAAGCTGGTGAAGCTGTGCGAGGCCATCGGCGATCTGCCACTCTCCAACGGCGCGGGCGGGTTCTCGGACAACACCATCGACCTGTTCGGTGACGCCTACGAATACCTGATGCAGATGTATGCCTCAACGGCCGGTAAATCCGGGGGCGAATTCTACACCCCGCAGGAGGTTTCCGAACTGCTGGCCCGCATCACCGTGGTGGGCAAGACCGAAGTCAACAAGGTGTACGACCCCGCCTGCGGATCGGGCTCGCTGCTGCTCAAGTTCGCCAAGGTGCTGGGCCCCAACAAGGTGCGCCGGGGCTTCTTTGGCCAGGAAGTCAACCTGACCACCTTCAACCTGTGCCGGATCAATATGTTCCTGCATGACGTGAACTACGAAAAGTTCGATATCGCTCACGGCGACACGCTGACCGATCCCGTCCACTGGGACGATGAACCTTTCGAGGCCATCGTCTCCAATCCGCCGTACTCGATCAAATGGGCGGGCAAGGACAACCCCTTGCTCATCAACGATCCGCGCTACGCGCCAGCCGGTGTGCTGGCTCCCAAGAGCAAGGCCGATCTTGCCTTCACCATGCACATTCTCTCCTGGCTGGCGGTGAACGGCACGGCGGCGATTGTTGAGTTTCCCGGCGTGCTCTATCGCGGCGGCGCGGAGAAAAAAATTCGCCAGTACCTGATCGACAACAACACCATCGATGCGGTGATCCAGCTACCGCCCGACCTGTTCTTCGGCACCACCATCGCCACCTGCGTCATCGTTTTGAAGAAATCCAAGTTCGACAACGCCACCCTGTTCATTGACGCCTCCACTGAGTTCACCCGCGCCGGGAACAAGAACAAGCTGACCCCGGATCACCAGAAAAAGATCCTGGATGCCTATACCGGGCGGGAGGACATCGAGCACTTTGCGCGCCTGGTGGACAACAGCGCGATTGCCGAACACGACTACAATATCGCTGTTTCCTCCTACGTGCAGCAGAAGGACGAGCGCGAAGAGATCAATATTAGCGAACTCAACGCCGAAATCGCCACCATCGTGACAAGGCAGGCCGAGTTGCGCACCCAAATTGATGCCATCGTGGCCGACCTGGAACGGGACGAAGCATGAGTCGGATTGATGACTTGATCACCGAGCATTGCCCGGAGGGGTGGAGTTTAAGACAATCGGTGAAATAGCGGAGTGTTTATCTGGGGCAACGCCGACCTCTGGGGTAGCGGAATATTGGGAAAATGGAACCATTCCTTGGATGAGTTCGGGAGAGGTAAATAAAGGGAACATTTCTGACACAGCGAAGAAGATAACTCAAACTGGCTTTGACTCCTGTAGCACTAAAATGGTGTCTCCCGGTGCAGTCGTCATCGCGCTAGCAGGTCAAGGTAAGACTAGAGCGACTGTTGCCAGGACTCGCATATCCCTTTGTACGAACCAATCTCTTTGTTCAATTATCTGCAACAAAACAGTGATCAGCGATTTTCTCTATTACTTCCTGAGAACCCAGTATCAGAAGCTGCGGGGTGTTTCAGCTGGTGATGGGGGGCGTGGTGGCTTGAATCTAAAGATGATTCGCAGCTACCGCATCCCCGTCCCACCCTTGGAAGTCCAGCGCGAGATCGTCAAGGTATTGGATGCCTTTACGGAGCTTGAGGCGGAGCTTGAGGCGGAGCTTGAGGCGCGTCGGCGGCAGTACCAGTACTACCGCGACGCGCTGCTCACTTTTGATGAGCACATGAGCGGCGCAAGCAAGCAAGCAAGCAAGCAAGCAAGCAAGCAAGCAAGCATAAGATGGACGACGTTGGGTGAGGTTGCAACCTTTCGTCGTGGGACGGCGATTACTGGAAAACAAACAACTCAAGGGAACGTGCCTGTCGTGGCCAACGGACCCGCGCCGGTTTATTTTCACGGCGATAGCAATAGGCAGGGTGAAACAGTCGTAGTTGCGCGTTCAGGTGCAAATGCAGGTTTTGTCAGTTATTGGAACCAACCTATTTTTCTAACTGATGCATTCAGTGTCCATCCTGATGATGCGGTATTGTTACCTCGGTTTATTTTTCATTTCCTTCAGAAAAGACAACAAGCGGTTTATTCGATAAAAAAGGGTAGCGGGGTTCCTCATGTCCAAGTCAAGGAGTTGCAGTCTTTTAAAGTCCCCATTCCACCACTTGACGAGCAGGCCCGCATCGTTGCCATTCTGGATAAATTCGATGCCCTGATAAACGACCTTGGGAGCGGTCTGCCCGCGGAGATCAAGGCGCGCGGCCAGCAGTATGAGCACTACCGTGACCGATTGCTTACATTTCGAGAGGCCGCGTGAACGAAGGGGCACCGACTTGCTGGGTCATTGCCGGCCCCAATGGTGCCGGTAAGACCACGTTTGCGCTGGAATACCTGCCGCGGGTGGCGGGCCGTGCCCGTTTTATCAATGTTTGACCTGATCGCCGCCGGGCTGTCGCCCCTCGCGCCTGAACGGGCATTGTTTGCGGCCAGCCGTCTCTTTATGCGCGAGATCGAACAGGACATCGTGTCCCGCGAGGATTTCGCCTTTGAAACCACCCTGGCGGGACGTGCCTATCTGCGGTTAGTTGAGCGCCTACAAGCCGACGGTTGGCGGATAGAGTTGATCTACCTGGCCTTGCCCAGCGTCGAGATGTCGAAGCTACGGGCTACGGGTAGCCGAACGGGTCGCGCACGGCGGGCACGGGATCGATCCCCGCCACGGACATCGAACGGCGCTTTCCACGCAGTCTGCGCCACCTGCTTGGCGAATTCAGTCATCGTGTCGATCGTTGCACGTGCTTCATGAATGACGGCGAAAGCCCTGAGTTAGTGTTCGAACAGCACGGCGATGTCCGTACTATTGTCCATGACGACGACTACCGGCTTTTGCTTGAGGAGGCCCACCGATGAACGTTGTAAAGGAAGCCGTCCCTTCGCCGGAAGGACAACGACAACTGGAATCGCTTCGTCGGGCCGTCGCCCAGGCCCTGGAGAGGAAGCGGCGTCTGGGCCAATACGCCGTCATCTGGCGGAATGGCAAACCGGCCAGAGAAGGCGGGGATGCGCCGGGCCAGGCTTCAAGGCGTAGATAGAGGGACGTAAATGAGCGACGAGCTCACACCGCACCGCATCGAGCCCATCGCGCTATCGGACGAAAGCACGGTGGTGGCTGAATTTTCGGCCGATGACGAACGAAAGTCGGCGCATCAGTCCGAGGCGGAACTGGAAAAGGGCTTCATCACGCAATTGCGGATGCAAGCTTACGAGTACTTGCCGATCACCTCGCAAGCCGATCTGATTGCCAACCTGCGCCGCCAGCTGGAGAAGCTGAACAAGATCACCTTCTCCGATGCCGAATGGGACCGCTTTTTCGGCACCTGCGTTGCAGGGGCCAATGACGGCATCGTCGAGAAGACCGCGCGTATTCAGGAAGACCCCATCCAAATTCTCAAGCGCGACGACGGCAGCGCCAAGAATATTTACCTGATCGACAAACAGCACATTCACAACAATGCCTTGCAGGTGATCAATCAGTACCAAGTCGAAGGGGCACGCGCCAACCGCTACGACGTCACCATCCTGGTCAACGGCCTGCCGATGGTGCATGTGGAACTCAAGCGCCGGGGCGTGGACATTCGCGAGGCGTTCAACCAGATCAACCGCTACCAGCGCGACAGCTTCTGGGCCGGTTCTGGCCTGTTCGAGTACGTTCAGCTGTTCGTCATCAGCAACGGTACGTTGACCAAGTATTACAGCAACACGGTGCGCGACGCTCATCTGGCCGAACGACGCAGCAAACGCTCGCGCCAAAGAACCTCCCACAGCTTTGCCTTCGCCAACGGGTGGGCCGATGCGAAAAACCGCCCCATCACCGAGCTGACCGATTTCACCAGGACGTTTTTCGCCAAGCACTCGCTGTTAAACGTGCTGACCCGCTACTGCGTGTTCGACGTGGACCGCAAGCTGCTGGTGATGCGGCCCTATCAGATCGTCGCGGCGGAACAGATGCTGCAACGTATTCGCGCCAGCACCAACCTGCGGCAGTTGGGCAAAACAGCGGCAGGCGGCTATATCTGGCACACCACCGGTAGCGGCAAGACGCTGACGAGCTTCAAGGCCGCCCAGTTGGCGTGCGGCCTGGCGGACATCGACAAGGTGTTGTTCGTCGTGGACCGCAAGGACCTGGACTACCAGACCATGCGCGAATACGAGCGCTTCGAGAAAGGCGCGGCCAACTCCAACACCTCGACGACGGTACTGCAAAAGCAGTTGGAGGATCCCAACGCACGCATCATTATCACCACCATCCAGAAGCTCTCGCGCGTTGTGGCAAAGCACAAGAAGCACCCGGTTTACGATGCGCATGTGGTGATCATTTTTGACGAGTGCCATCGCAGCCAGTTCGGCGACATGCATGGCGACATCACCCGGGCCTTCAACCGCCACCACCTGTTTGGTTTCACCGGCACGCCGATCTTTGCCGATAACGCGGGTACCCACGGCCGCCATCGGAGGCGCACGACCGAGCAGGCTTTTGGCGACAAGCTGCATACCTATACGATCGTCGACGCCATCAACGACAAGAATGTGCTGCCGTTTCGCATCGACTACATCAACACGATCAGGATGCGTTCCAGCATCAAGGACCAGCAGGTGCAGGCCATCAACACGGAGCAGGCGTTGCTGGCCCCCGCGCGCGTCAAGCAGGTGGTGGGTTACATTCGCGAGCACTTCAACCAGAAAACCAAGCGTGCCGCCGCCTACCGCCATGACGGCAAGCGTCTGGCCGGATTCAACTCGTTGTTCGCCACGGCCTCCATCGACGCAGCGAAGCGCTACTACACCGAGTTCGCCGAGCAGCAAAAGGAGTTGCCGCCCGCCCGCCGCCTCAAGGTCGGGCTGATTTACAGCTTTGCCGCCAATAAAGAAGAAGGCGATGGGCTGCTGAGCGAAGAGGCGTTCGAAACCGAAGGACTGGATCAAAGTTCGCGGGATTACCTGGACGCCGCGATCAAGCACTACAACGTCCTGTTCGGCACGAGCTTCGACACGTCGGCCGACAAGTTCCAGAACTACTACAAGGATTTGTCGCAGCGTCTGAAGAACCGCGAGTTGGATATCGTGATCGTGGTCAATATGTTCCTGACCGGCTTCGACGCCACCACGCTCAACACCTTGTGGGTGGACAAGAACCTGCGCGCCCATGGGCTGATCCAGGCCTATTCACGCACCAACCGCATCCTCGATTCGGTCAAGACCTACGGCAACATCATCTCCTTCCGCGATCTCGAACAGGAAACCCACGACGCCTTGGCTCTGTTCGGCAACAAGGACGCCAAGGGCATCGTGCTGCTGAAACCTTACGCCGAGTACCACAAGGAGTACCAGCAACGGATCGGGGAACTCGTCGAGATGTTTCCGCTCGGCGAGGCCATCATCGGCGAAACGGCCCAGAAGGCTTTTATCACGCTCTTCGGCACAATCCTGCGGCTCAAGAACATCCTGACCGCGTTCGACGATTTTGCAGGCCACGAAATCCTCAGTGAACGGGACTTCCAGGATTATCAGAGTGTGTACCTGAACCTGCATGCCGAGTTGCGTGGCGCGACCGAGGCGGAAAAGGAATCGATCAACGACGACGTGGTGTTCGAGATCGAACTGATCAAACAAGTCGAAATCAACGTTGATTACATCCTGATGCTGGTAGAGAAATGCCTGAAAGAGAAAGACACCGGTGAAGACAAGGACATCCGCGCCACCATCGAACGCACGATCAATGCCAGCCCCGGCTTGCGCAACAAGAAAGACCTCATCGAGCAGTTTGTGGACACCGTTTCCACGAAAGCCCGGGTCGATGCGCAATGGCAGTCCTTCGTCGCGGCTAAAAAGGTCGAGGAGCTTGACCGCATCATTGCCGATGAAAGCCTCAACGCCGACGAAACGAAGTCGTTTATTGATAACGCGTTCCGGGATGGCGCGATCCCTGTTGCCGGCACCGCCATCACGAAGATTCTGCCGCCCGTTTCAAGATTCAGCAAAAACAACGACCATGCCGTGAAGAAGCGTACGGTATTGGACAAGCTGGGCGCGTTCTTGGAGCGGTTCTTTGGCCTAATCTGAGACAAAGGGAAACTGAAACATGGGCCTCAATCTCACCAGGAACGCCAATACTTTCTCGCCGAACGGACCAGGCGGCAATTCACAGCGCACGAATATAACACAGTGGATTCTTGAGCATTTCCCTGTTGCGTGCCAGGAAAAGAAAACAAACAGCAGCGTTATCAACATCGACGCCGATTTAGTTCGGGTGTCGATGCCCTCCCGCCGTAGCCACCGACGAACCCAAGTGGTAACGAACTCCGGACCACGATCCGAGCGCATGGCACGAGGCGCGCCATGCGTCGCTCATCAGTTGGCAGAACTCGGCACTGACCTGGCGTGGTCGGAGTCGACCAGCGACATGGATCGACAGACACGAATGGGTGAACTCGTCCACCACCGCGACGACAAACGCAGTAGCTCACAGTGCCGATTTGGTCGTTGACTTTGGCCGGCCACAATCCCGGGTTGGCGGTTCATCTCCATCAGCAACACCTCGACGAGACCGTGCCGCTCCAGCAGGTGTCGGAAGTTGAATATCGTCGGCTCATCCTGTAGCAGACGCAGACCCACGAACCGTAGGACCGGCTCCACATCGTCAAGCAGGTCTTCCATTGCGGGGTCAGGTTGTAGAACAGCTGAACGCAATGAATGAGCAGCATCGTTCGCAGGGCATAGGGTCGGCGACCGCGGCCGACCTTCGGGTAGTGTCTGCCGATCCGGTCCTCCAACCGCTTCCACGCAATCAAACCATCCATCCGCTCCAGGAACTCTTCCCGACGCGTCTTGGGCTCATACGCCAACTCAGCGAATGTCTTCTGCTCCACGCCCTTCGCTTGCGGACCCACCAGCGCTTCCAGAGCCCCTTGCATCTGACCCGTGGAAATACCCTTCAAGTACAGCCAGGGGATGGCTGCTTCCATCGTGGCCGTTTTCCTGATGTACGGCGGCACCAGTGCCGACCGAAAGCTGACCGGCTCGCCTTGTCGACTTCTGACTTTCGGCACTTTGACGGCGACCTTGCCGATACCGGTCAAGATTTCCCGCTCAGGCTGATAGCCGTTGCGAACCACCCGCCGGTGACCGATCTCGGTCTCCTCGTCCTGGTAGCCGCTCAACAACTCCTCCACTTCCGCTTTGATCGCTTGATCCAGCAGTCGTCTCGCACCTTCTCGCAAGACTGCCGTGAGGGTGTCCTTCTCCTCTGGCATCGCCAGATCAATCACATTATCGTTGTCCATGTGTGGCGTGTTCCTCTTGTCAAAATCAGTTTCGGCAAAACCGATTTCAACAACGCACGCCGCATACTTCAAATCCCGTCAGACACCAGATTCAGTCATAACTCTGCGCCGGGGTCTGTCCCAACGACGGGCTTGTCGCCTCGTCTCGGTGGCGCGATCGGCGCTCGCCTACCGCTCACGTCTCGAGGCCAAGGATGCGCCTGTTCTCGCGGTGATGAAGCGCCTGGCGGTACGCCATCCGCGCTACGGCTACCGCCGTATTCAGGTGTTGTTGGGTCGGGAGGGCTATCCGATGAGCTTCGATCGAGCGTATTGACCTGCTAGGCGATTTTCGGACCATTGAATAATTGAGAGGATGGCTTCCGACGGAGGAAGTCATGAAGCAGAGTCGATTCACAGAAGAGCAGATGGTACGGATCCTGAGAGAGACGGATCGGGAGTCGGTTCCGAAGGTCGCCAAGCGCCACGGGGTCAGCGAACAAACGATCTATGCCTGGCGCAAGAAGTACGGCGGCGGCGACGTCAACGACGTGCGCAAGCTCAAGCAGCTCGAACAAGAGAATGCGCGACTGAAGAAGCTCTTGGCGGAGCGTGATCTTGAGGTCGAGATCATGAAGGAGATCCAGGCAAAAACGTGGTGAGCGCCCGCGTTCGACGGCAGCAAGCGACGTATGCCATGCGCCGCGGTCTGTCCCAACGACGGGCTTGCCGCCTAGTCTCCGTGTCGCGATCGGCGCTCTTCTACCGCTCACGTCTCGAGGCCAAGGATGCGCCCGTTGTCGCGGTGATGAAATGCCTCGCGGCGAGCCGTCCGCGCTTCGGCTACCGCCGTATCCGGGTGCTCATGGGACGGGAGGGCTATCGTATGAGCTTCGATCGGGGTGGCGCAAGGCCGCGCTGCAAGTGCCGAAAAAGCGCCCCAGGCGGCGTTTGGCGACTCTTCTTCATGACTTCCTCCGTAGGAAGCCATCCTCTCAACTATTCAATGGTCCGAAAATCGCCTAGCAGGTCAACCCCATATTGCCGTGGTGCTTGATGTACGATACGTCTGCTTCGATAGTGGCGGTTCGCCACCACGTCCCGGGAGAGACTAATGGCTACTGTTTTTGACGTCGCCGAGTACATTTTGTCCAAGACAGGGACCATTCCGGCGCTCAAGCTGCAGAAGCTGTGCTATTACGCGCAGGCGTGGTCGCTAGTGTGGGACGAAAAACCGCTTTACGACGAAGAGATCCAGGCGTGGGCTAACGGCCCGGTAGTCAGTGACCTCTACACGGCGCATCGATTGAAGTACTCGGTCAATCCTGGGGACTTTCACAAGGGAAGCGCCGAGAACCTCTCGGCCGAAGAGCGAGACTCGATCGATAAGGTTGTCGAGTTCTATGGCGAGAGAGACTCCCAGTGGTTGAGCGACCTAACGCACATGGAAGCGCCATGGCACGATGCCCGAGCCGCTGGCAACCTGGAAGACGGCGAGCGGGGTCGAGAGCCCATCTCCCACGCGAGCATTGCCGAGTACTACTCGTCCCTCTAGTTTGGCTCGTCGGAAGAAGAGGCCTAAGGTCGGCAGTGCTCCACGGGAGGGCCACGCAGTCCGCGTTGCTGATGACCCCGATGAGTTGCTCAAACGGAACATCGCGTGGCGCTTCACGCATTTTGATACTGAATCAGGCTGGGGAATCGAAGCGTTTCGGGAGCAATTGGCGGCTCTCATCCCCTATATGCGCTCGCTCGAAACTCAGACGTGGGGTGAGATACGAAATGCGCACAAGCAGAACCACCCTGTACCGGTAGAGGCTTTTTCGCCAGCGGCGCGATCCCGCGTGCCCGAGGTCTCGGTTAGTTTCGATGATCTATTTTCGCTACGCGTCAACAGCACACTGCGTCTATGGGGCTGGGTTGACCGACAGTACTTCAATGTGATTTGGATCGATCCGCGCCACGAAGTATGCCCATCGAAGTTGAAGCACACTTGATCGCCCGGCTTCCTCTCATGACTCCCGAACTCGTGGAAAACTCGTTCGACCACGCCGACTGGTCGAACAGTCGTAGTTGTGGTCCTGGTGCGCCTGCTGGATCTGCTCAAGATTGGTCGGGATTGGTCGGGTATTTTGCAGGAATGAGCGCTTCTATGGCAGAGACCTGTTTGCTGGGGACTGGGTGCACCGCCACGACTTCGAGAATCCGCCGTCCAACGCTCCTGGCCTCATCGCGCCGCAGCGGACGGTCGATCACCTTTGGCTACGTGCTTGCGGACCCACCAGCGCTTCCAGAGCCCCTTGCATCTGACCCGTGGAAATACCCTTCAAGTATAGCCAGGGGATGGCTGCTTCCATCGTGGCCGTTTTCCTGATGTACGGCGGCACCAGTGCCGACCGAAAGCTGACCGGCTCGCCTTGTCGACTTCTGACTTTCGGCACTTTGACGGCGACCTTGCCGATACCGGTCAAGATCTCCCGCTCAGGCTGATAGCCGTTGCGAACCACCCGCCGGTATCCGGAGATCGATCCCGGTCTACGTCCCGCCAACGAGTTCAATTGCCGCGCCGTGACACCCTCGCCCGGTCGCGCCGCCCGGTGCTCGCCTAGAACGTCCGATACGGCCGTACGAACTCGCGCTCGGCGTAACGAATGCCGGGGGCCGCGCGGAGTTTCGCGAGGACTTCGGCGATGTCGCGGTCCTCGGGGACGGTCATCACCATGAGCGTTTTTTGCGGCGTCGCGGGATTCACCGTGATTCGCCGCGGTGTCGCCTCTTGGACGAGGGTTAGTCCGTGCGCGGTCGCGAGTTGGGTGGCACTACGATCGGCGACGATGAGGATATTGCGCGTGCGGACGCCGAAGGAAGGGCGCGTGATTTGAACGACTTGCCCCTCGGGGCGCGTCACCGGCGCCGGCGGCACCGGGACAACGGGTTGTACGGCGTCCATTTCGTGGGTTGGGTACACGACTTGTGGGACGACGGGATCGGCAACGGCGATGCCGGCGGCGGCGATAATGATCGAGGCGATTCGCGTCTGTCGCTTCATTCCGATGCTCCTGTTTGCGCGTGTCCGAACACGGTTAACTCGATGCCGCGCACTTCAGATGGTTCCGGGTTATTCACGCCCCAATAGAAGGTCGTCTGGCCATCCGCGGTTTGGATCAACCATTCCGGATAGATGAGATTGCCGTCTTCGTCGATGTCGACCGCGTAGGCCTCGATCGGCAACGGGATCGGTCGCACCGGGGTCGCATCGACATCGACGAAGCGAATCCGCCAAGTGCCATTCGGATCCTCACCGTAGAACGCCGAGGCCTGCATCGGTGTGTCGAACAAGATGTGATCCGCCACCAACGCTTCACCGACCACGAGTTGGTTAGAACTCAACAACATGCCCTTCGTGCCGCTTGGCGAGGTCAACTCGATCGCAAGATCGACGCCGGCGGAGTTCGAAAGCGACCCTTCGGGGTTCACCGCAGAACAGTCATAGGCTTCCGTGATCCAACAAAGGCCGGTGGCATGGACGCTCAACCGCACCCGCACGCTCTCCGTGAAGTCCATGGGCACGTCGTCGAGCACGACATCAATCGTGGCACCTGCCGCTTCGCCGTCGGGAATCGGAACCGCCACCGTCGTCGGATCATGGTAAGGCCCCCACGTCGAGGACGCTTCAACTAGATCTCCCATCACGGGCGCGTTCATGGCGGTTTCGACGGCCGCGCTCGCGTCCGGCCGGCCCAGCCCATATTGATTGTTGTGCCAGTAGCCGGCGGCATTCTGAACCCAGCCTAGATGCGCGGTGAACGAACCCTCACCAACGGCTCGAATGACGGCTGCATCGTCCGCTTCCGGCTGCGTCGCGGTCGACGCGAGAACATGGCGAATCTGGCGCCAGTCGAGCGCCGGGTTCGCCGATGCAATGAGCGCGATGACGCCGCTCACCATCGGCGCGGCGGATGAGGTGCCATTGAACGAACTTGTGTAGTCGCAGTTTTCGTTGTCTTCGCCCGGGCCAAAGTTGAACGGCCAAAGCGAGGCCCAGAACTCGTCCGCGCGGCTGTAGCCGCGTTCACAGCCGGACTGATCAGTGGTAACGATGGCGGGAAAGAAGAGGCCGTACTCGCCCGCCGGGGCAGAAAGAAAGAGACTCGATCCAGGCGTCGAATAGGAAGCCCGGTCGCCCGCCGCGGTCACCGCACCGACGACCATCGTCCCCATGTGTGCGTTGTAGGTTTCGCCCTCCGCCGTATGGGAAGGGAGGTCCAAGTCCGGGTAGGGCAAAAACCGTCGAAACCGATCGAATGCGTTACCACTCGCTTTCACATTGATCGCCCCAAGTCCGTCGCGCAACGTCCCGGTGTTCGCGACCAATTCGGCCTCGAATTCATTCCACGGGAAGAAGATCGGACCGATTCGGTAACTGATTCCGTAACTACGATTAAAAGCAACGACGGGGTCTGACACCGTCACCGACGAGTTGAAGAGACCATGGGTTTGGGCACGCGACGTGTCATCCTGGGCGAAGAGGAAGTTCATCCCCGCCAGGCCGACCTCCGGCGCCACCCCGATGCCACCGATATCGTTCCAGCCGACGGAGCCGACAATTCCGGCGACACTCGTGCCGTGATCGCCGAACACGCTGAGGTCGTTGGTCGGATCATCATCGCCAGAGAGGAAATCCATCGACAGGCCAGGAACGAGGTTGGCGGCAAGGTCCGGATGGGCGATCTCTAGACCGGTATCCACCACCACCACCGAAACGCCTTGCCCTCGGATACCAGCGGTGATCGCGCCGACGGTATTGATGTCCTCGGTCGGTGTACGGAAGCCGGCAACATGCGCTTGGCACGCCGTCGCCGAAAGGTCGGCACACTCGGTCGGCAGTGGGGGCCACGCGAAATCGGGATCCTGTTCGATGAAGGCAACCAATTCGTCGGGGAAGGAAAACGCAGCCTGCCCGCGGTTGTCGTGATGCCACTGTTCGCCGGCCAGTGGATCACCGATCGTTTCGGCGATCAAAATATCGGTCGACACATCGGTTCCACTCGTGTCGACCACCGTAACCTGAAGTTGGCTCGACTTCGACGAGAACGGCGTGAACGTGTACGCCTCGCCGCTGATCACCAAACTGCCGACCGACGTGGTATAGACCGAATCGATCGGTTCAATCGCCATCTCGTTTTCGACGACCGTGATCGTGTGGCTGTCGCCAACGTCGACGTCGTCGAACAGTTGCCCCGTCACGGACACCCACTGCTCGCCGCCGGAGAAATCCGTCGTCGTAAAGACCGGTAGATCATTCGTGTTGATGACCTCGATTGCGAACGACTGTGTCGTCGTGAGCTCGCCATCGGAAGCCGTCACCGTGACGTTCGAGATACCCACGTGCTCGTTCTCGGGAACCCCGCTAATGACCGAACCCGACACCGACAACCAGTTCGCGCCGGCGACCGAAAAGGTAATCGTCGGGCCGTCATCGACGGCCGTGACCGTATAAGCGTAGGTTGAATCCTCCAGCACCGAAGAAAGCGGCGGTGATGACGTGATCCGTGGAGGGTCGTTTTTCGAGTTCGAACAGCCCGCGATAGCAAGCCCACTCACGAGAAAGGCCACCATCCAGCGACCGTCAGTGATCGAGCCTCGTCCGGCGCGACCCAGGGGAAAACAAATTTGCAAACCCACACACTCAAGAGACCAAGAAGTCGACACCTTACCCGGGGGGGGGGGGAGGCAAGCCAATGATGTCACAGAGTGGCATGGCCCGCTGCTCGCGTATCCAGCATTTTCTTGTGCCTGACCCGTGGTCATACGCGCGCTGCCGCAGGGCCTGGGAAGCCGGTGAAGGGTGGTAATATCTGGTGAGAGAACCCACTGGACTTTCCTGGCCAGTGGAGCGGTGATGCGCTGTGTGATAAGGCCGGTGGGGACGGCTGATAGGAAACCATGAAAACCCGTCAACAAAAACAAACCCGTGGGCGCGCAACGGCTCGCGCGGATACCGGGGTTCGCCCGACCTCTGCTGAGTTGGCTGAGGAACTGGCGTCGCTGGGTGATCTCGACCTGGCCGGTCTGCGGGCGGAATGGCACCGGCTCTATGCCACGCAGCCCCCGCTGCGTGCCCGCCGCGACCTGCTGATCCTAGCGATTGCCTGGAAGCTTCAGGAGCAGGTTCTGGGCGGGCTGACGGTGGCGCAGAAACGTCAACTGGCAGGGATTGCTACGGCGTTGCGGGAGACCGGTGAGATTGCCGGTCATCCCGCAATCCGTCTGAAGCCGGGTGTGACCTTGGTGCGGGAATGGCGCGGCGAAACCCACACCGTGCGGGTCCATGAAGACGGTTTTGAGTGGCGGGGGACGCATTACCGCTCGCTGTCGTCGATTGCCCGGGAGATCACGGGTACGCACTGGTCCGGACCGCGCTTCTTTGGCCTGAAACGACGGCCAACACCCTTCGCCGGCAAGGACAAGCGCGATGCATAGCCGGGCCAGTCGTGAGACCCACTGTGCCATCTATACGCGCAAGTCCTCCGAGGCGGGTCTGGAACAGGACTTCAACTCGCTTGATGCCCAGCGCGAGTCCTGTGCGGCCTACATCAAGAGCCAACGGCACGAAGGCTGGACGGCGCTACCGACACGCTATGACGATGGCGGCCTCTCCGGCGCAACGATGGCACGTCCCGCGCTCACGCGTCTGCTCGCCGATATCGAGGCGGGGCGCATCGACACGGTGGTGGTTTACAAGGTGGATCGCCTGACGCGCTCGCTCGGTGACTTCGCCCGCATCGTTGAGGTGTTCGACAAGCAAGGGGTGTCCTTTGTCTCCGTCACGCAGCAGTTCAATACAATCAACTCGATGGGCCGGCTCACGTTGAACATGTTGCTAACTTTTGCGCAGTTTGAACGCGAGGTCACCGGGGAACGGATCCGTGACAAGATCGCCGCCTCGAAGCAGAAGGGGCTGTGGATGGGCGGGTTGGCGCCGCTGGGATATGACGTTATCGACCGCAAGCTCGTCATCAATCACCGCGAGGCCGAGACGGTGCGTCATATCTACCGACACTATGCAGCACTCGGGTCGGTCCGGGCATTGAAGGAAGCGCTAGACGACGAAGGCATCGTCAGCAAGGTCCGCATGGACAGACACGGTCGCCACACGGGTGGCAAGCCGCTGGCTCGTGGGGCGCTGTATCTGATACTGCAGAACCGGCTCTATCGGGGTGAGATCGTCCACAAGGACGCGTGCTACCCCGGGGCGCATGCGGCGATCATCGAGCCGGGTCTCTGGGAGCCGGTACAACAAAGACTCGCCGCGAATCGGGTTGCGCGGCAACATGGTGCTCACGCCCGCGAGCCCAGCCTGCTGGCGGGTCTGATCGTCGACCATCATGGCGAGCGGATGACCCCCAGCCATGCCAACAAGCAGGGCCGACGTTATCGTTATTACGTCAGTCAGTCCTTACTCAAGCGGGGTCGCTCAAAAGCTGCCGACACGGCGCGGCGCGTACCGGCAGCGGAACTGGAACGACTGGTGGAGCAGCGAATCATGGCGTTCCTCCGGGACGAAGGCGCGTTGCATGAGGCGCTTGTCCCGCGGGCCTTGCCGGCGCATGAGGTGGAGACGCTGATCACCGACGCCTCGATGCTGGCCGAGCGCTGGCCGCGCCTTTCTACCATCGAGCGACGCCGCTGGCTTCAGGTGTTCATCATCGGCGTGACGCTACACCCGGAGAAGCTGGAGATCCGGGTTCACACCGGGTATCTGGCCGAAAGCTTGCCCTGCGATGATCTTGTCAATGCTGGCGAGTTGAACGCGCTGTCATGCTCACGCTCGGAAGGTTCCGTACTGGTGTTGACGGTCGCGGCGCGGTTGAAACGAACGGGCATGGAAAAGAAGCTTTTGATTGATGGTGCCAACCCACCCTCCGGCCACCAGGTGGACCCCAGCTTGCTGAAACGAATCGCGCGGGCTCATGAGTTGCAGGCCATCTTCACGCGCGGCGGTCAGTCGATGGCCGAGATGGCGGCCGCCGCCGGCGTGAGCAGTGCCTGGTTCACCCGACTGTTACGCCTCGGCTTTCTGGCACCCGACATCATTCAGGCCATCCTCGAGGGCCGCCAGCCCGCGAACCTGACTGCCCGCCAGTTGATGGCGGACACACGTCTACCCATCAACTGGCAGGAGCAGCGTGCCGTGCTCGGGTTTACTGACCCCGCCACCGCCACTCCCGACTGACGCCCCGCGTCCGTATTGGGGCTCAGGACCCGTTTGCGGAGACGACCTGGTCTACTCTCAAGAAGGGGCAAACCTGACGATAACAACCGTTCGCCGAACTGAATGGCGAGTTGCGACTTGGCTCGAACTCGCGCTCGCGTGGTCAAAGGTTGCCGAATTCCCGAGCGCGTTCTAGTCGGGCTTCGATCTTTGGCCTGATTGCCATGTCATCAAGGCGAATCTGCTCGAGTACGAGCTCTAGAATTTCTGCTGTCTCCCGATGTGCAGCAGCCCACATCAGAGGAGACTCAAGCTTCTCAAGCTGCGTTCGCGCGATCGCCGCAAACCTTCGGGCCTTCCTTAACACGCCCTCGCGCCGTTCGGGTTCAAGCGTGCTCGCTTGCAGGCGATACACCGTGGCTAGTTGTAATGCCACTCTCCCCGTGCGAAAGCCGACGGGCGCTAACCAGATTCGGCGCGCGGTCATGGTTGTCGATTGTCGATGACGTTGGACGGTACTGTTGCGATATCCCGATCCGACGTGTTAAGTCGGCCACCTTCATCCCTTGTTCGGCCTGCTGCGGCACCGCCACGATCTGCTCGACCGAAAATCTCTTGCGTGCCATGCACATCCCTCCTCCTTGAGGTTCCAATGTGCCGGAAAAACCCACCTTCCCTGGTCCGAGTTCTTCGTGGCAGCTCACCGTGTAAGGTATATAGCCAGGATCGGCGGTATCGGAGGCGGAACAGCATGGAACGTGTCATTCATGGAGATGGACATTGATCTCATTGATCCGTGGGCGGCACGATGACTGACACACAGATCAACCTCGATCTTGCGGGAAGGCCGAGTGCTGGTGCCATTGTTGAGCGCATCCGCGTCGAGAGCCGGGACGAGTCCGAGAAGGGGCGCTGGTTCGAGCAACTGTTCATGCGCATCGCGCTTCAGCAGGACGAATTCGAGATCGACGGCATCTGGCGCTGGCCTGACTGGCCGGAACGCGAGGCGATGACCGGCCTTGATGGGCGTGATATGGGAATCGACCTTGTGGCGCGGCGGACCTCGGGAGAGTGGGTCGCCATCCAATGCAAGTGCTACGAGGATCGGCACGTTCTCGGCAAAGGGGAAATTGATAAATTTCTCGGTGGCTCCCAGCAACCGGTCTTCAGCCTGCGTTGGATCGTGGCCACGTGCCGGTGGGGACCGAATGCGGAACGCGCCATCCAGAACGCCCACCCCCGGATTACGCAGATCGATTTCCGCGAGTATCTCGACATTCAGGTCGAAGAGCAGGATGCCACGCGTCCGGTGCGGGAGCCCTGGCCGTTGCAGGCGGAGGCGATCGAGGATGCGGTTGCCGGACTGACCAACCACGACCGGGGCCGCCTCATCATGGCGTGCGGCACGGGCAAGACCTTCACGTCTCTTCGTATTGCCGAGCAACTCGTCGAACACGGACAGCGTATTATCTTCGCGGCCCCGACCATCGCACTGGTATCGCAAGCACGGCGCGAATGGCTGCGCCAGACTACCCGCGATCTCGCCTGTATTGTCGTGTGCTCCGACCCGACCGCCGGCGGGCGCAACGAAAGCGAGGATATACGGATCTCCGAGCTTGAGTGCCCGGTCTCCACGGACCCGGCGGAGATTGCGCGTTCGCTTGCCGGCGAGGGCCCGACCCGGGTCGTATTCTGTACCTATCATTCGCTGGGTCGGGTGACTGATGCTCAGGTGCATCATGGCGCGCCGGCGTTCGATCTCGCCATTGCCGACGAAGCACATCGCACCACGGGAGCGCTCGTCGGGGCGCGCGGCTCGGATGACGCCCGGAAGGTCGACTTTCAGGAGTTCCATGACGAGACGCGTCTACGCGCGCGCAAACGGCTTTATATGACCGCCACCCCGCGGCTTTACACCGAGCGTTCCAAGAACAGATACGCCGAACAGGGCATCGATGTCGTCGACATGGGCGATTACGACGTCTACGGGCCTGAGTTTCACCGGCTTCCGTTCGCCAAGGCCGTGGCACACGGTATGCTCTCGGACTATCGGGTGATCGTGCTCGGCGTGAACGAAACGAGCGTCACACCGGGTCTGCGTCGGCGTCTCGAAGACCTCGATACTTCGACGAAACGAAAACAGGCACCGACCGCCAACGACATGACGCGGGTGCTCGGCGTATCTCTCGCGCTAAACGGTGTTGTCGACGGCCAAGATCTCGAACAACCGGGTAAACTGCCGCGCACCATAGCGTTCGCCAACAGCATCCTGCGATCAAAATGGTATGCCCCGATCCCCAGATAGAAAACCCAATAAAGCAGAAAGCCTTGGCTGTATAATGGTTAGCGATTAGACAGACCATCACCCAATGGGTGCACAGCTCAAGGCTTACGATGATTCTACCCTACAAACTCGGCACAACAAACGATTTACTCACCTCGCGAGCGGGTTTATTGAGTATTGCGGAACTCATGGAGTCTGTGGGTCTGGCCGAACGCATTGATCAGCACTTTCCGTTGCCTGGTAGTAACCGGGGCTATCAACCTTCCGAGCTCGTCAAAACACTGATCCTGATGCAGCACGAAGGCAGTTTTCATCTGGATGACATTCGACATTTTCGTGATGATGACGCCCTGCTCATGGTCCTTGGGCTGGACAAACTGCCCTGTGCGACCACCCTTGGAGACTGGCTCAGACGAGTGGGTTCCCAGCCACAAATCCAGGATGCCTGGGTGAAGGTTAACAGGACGATGCTGCAATCAGCGTTGCACCACTGTCATCAGGTGACGCTAGATATCGATGCGACAGAAATTATCGCCAATAAAGCGGATGCAGAATGGACCTACAATAAAAACAAGGGTTTTATGCCCATGGTTGGACATCTTGCCGAAACTGGACAGATTGTGGCGATAGACTTTCGCCAGGGCAACACGCCACCAGCGCAGGCAAACTTTGAATTTATCCAGCAATGCATGCGGGCGTTACCGGCAGGCTGTACATTAAAAGCCCTGCGCATTGATGCAGCAGGTTACCAAACGAAAATCATCCAACACTGCGATGCTGAAGGTATCGAGTATGCCATTCGCGCCAAAACAAGTGCCGCGCTGCGGTCGCAGATTGAAGCGATCAACGAGGGTGAATGGCAACCCATGCTAAGCAGGCAGGGAGAGGTTGTTAGTGGTGAAGAGGTTTGCCGAACAAGCTTCTGCATGGGTGACTATGAGCAGGCTTTCACGTTGGTGATCCAGAGGAAAGCGATTGCTGGCCAGGTAGAACTGGTGCTGGATTCAACGGACAGCGCAGATGAAATGACACGGGGCACCTATATCTATCGTGCCATAGCCACCAATCGTGATGGCTTGAGTGATAGCGAAATAGTGCATTGGTACAACCAACGTGCCGAGGACAGCGAGAATCGTATTAAGGAACTCAAGCTGGACTTTGGCGGTGATACGCTGCCGTGTTCAGATTTTAATGCCAATGCCTTGTATCTATTAATATCTGCTTTGTCTTACAACCTGTTCGCACTGATGCGCCAGTTACTGCCTGAAGATATGGCGCAGCACAGAGCGATAACCATCCGATGGCGGCTTTATGCGATAGCAGCAAAGATTGTCAAAACGGGCCGGCAACTGTTTGTGAAATTGAAAGATCAACATCGAAACTTATTGGACCAGGTGCTCACGGCACTGAAGAGGCTTGAACCGCCGCCGATCTGAGGACATCGGCACTAAAATTGATCGTTTGACAGGATAGATCCGTCCTCAAAGGGCCATTTGGCTGTGGATCACATGTTGGGCAGCATTTGTCGTTCAAGTCCTCCACGATGTGCGCCTCAACAGTCATCAACTGGTCGGCAAAGTAGCCCGAACATGGCTTCAGAGCGCAATCAATATCCTATCTGGGGATTTGGGGTATGCCGATGCACTGATGGAAAGCGAGGTGCTGAGAGCCACCACGCGGCGCATGCCGGCTGGCCGGGCGATGAAGGTCGTCGCCCGCCACCTCGATGCGTCAGCGAGTGCGCTGCAACGTAACCAGGCGCTTCGCGCCCTCGCCCATGCCGACCGGGACGGCGAATGCTGGGTGGTCTGCAACGTCAAGCTGTTTACCGAAGGGGTGGATGTGCCGCAACTCGATGCGGTGGCGTTTCTCGATCCCCGGGACAGCCAGGTCGATGTCGTGCAGGCCGTCGGGCGCGTCATGCGCAAGGCGCCCGGCAAGCGCTTCGGCTACATTATCGTCCCGGTCGTGATCGAACCGGACCGGGACGTGGCATCCGCGCTGGAACGCGGCTCAGAGGGCTACAGGACGGTTGGCCGGGTGCTGCGGGCGCTCCAGGCTCATGACGGGCGCCTCGCCGAGTCGCCCGCCACCTTCATCAAGGTCTATGAGCAGGCTTCGCAGAACGCTCCGGGAGAGTCGAGCGGCGGCACGGCTGATGAAACCGAGCGCGGGGAAATCCAACAGCAACTCGATCTCCAGGCCGCGGAACAAGGTATCTACGCGCATGTCGCGGCCGCCTCGGGTCTCGGCAAACCGGGCCAATTGGTCGCCGACGAGATCGCCGATGCGGTCCGTCGCGCAAGCGCCGTGCTGCAGGAGGAGGAACTAGAGCTGTCGCTCGGCGAGGCACTCGACCTCGTCCCGGAAGATGGCGGCGGCGCAAAGGGCATCTGCACCGTTGCCGCGCTCATGCTTTGCAACGCCTGCCTGCTGCAACGCCGCCTGCGCGATGAACCGGAGATGAAGACCATCGTGCGGCTCGACAAGGTGGCCGGCGCGGGCAATCCGAGGGAAGTTCTGCAAATCGCTTGGGAGTCCATTCTCGAAAAGGACTATGCGCCCGTGTTCAGACCCGCTCTCGCGGCGCTTGCAGCGCTGCGCGAGGGTGAGGTCATCGATAATGCGATCCGCGCGCTTGCCGAATGCGCCAACCGCGTTGCCGATTCACTGAGCGATCTGGGCTACGATCACGCGGGGCCGCTCTATCATCGCATCCTCGGCTCCGCGAAGAGCGACGGTGCCTTCTATACCAACAACCTGTCGGCAATCATGCTACGCAAGGCGTCGGTCGTCAACAGTGTGTAGGCCAGCGACAGGCAGGCGTTGACCGGGTCGCGAGGTGGTCTGCGGTTGCGGTTGGTAAAATCGAAACGTTCGGGATAAACCTGACAATAGGCAGCGAAGTAGCTGCGGGCACCAGCTCCTTCCAGGCCGCGTATTTCATCCATGCGCTGCGTGCCAATCGTGTCGACCAGTTCAGCCAACCTGGCGCAGCCGACAAATAGCGCCCGGCGCTTCGCCGGATACCGAGGCATCAAGTGGCGCAACAACCTTCTTTGCCGCATCAGTTTCAGCCTGACCAATTGCCGGGCCAGTTCGGCGCACAGCGCGGTATCCTGGGCCAGTTGGTATTGCGCGATGCGGCGGGCGGTGTTGCCGTGGTGCCAGCCGCCACACCAGCTCACCGTCTGTTTGCGCGGGTGCAGAATGACGATGGGAATGTCCGCCTCGCTCAGCATCAGCAGCGTTCGGCTGTCCAGGGTGCATCCTGCGGTGACCACTACCCTTTCCAGGCTCCTCACCAGAACCGATTGTTTTTCCTCGGCATAGCGAACCCACAGTCGGCCGCGTTCATGACTGAGCGCAGCGCCTTGACGGTCAATATACAGCGTGGCCATGGCGTTGCTCTCCCGAAATGGTTTTACCCAACATAGAACAGTGGCTCGTCCCTGGGCAGGCAGGCAATGCCCAGGCCTTGAATGCGCTCCGGAGCGGGTACTCTGACCGCCAGCAGGCTGTCTTCATCTTCATCAATCGTTGCCCGGATCCGCGCGGACAGTTCGCGCTTCTCCGCTGCCGTCAAAAAACACTCGAACACAGACTTCTGACCGCCCCAGGCGTAGTCCTTCAGGACGGTGAGCGCACGGCGGAGCCGTTGCGGGTCGCGGATATCGTAGGCGAACAAGTAGCATTGACGCTCTGGCATGGTGCCACCGGGGTTGTCGAAAGTTGCTGCACAGGTTAGTGCCGGGGGCTGCGTTATGCCGGGCTGGTAAGCTTGTCGCCCGGCAAACTGGCCTTTTTCATCAGTCGGTTATTGCTTGGGGTGCCGGACACACCAAAACCGTTCCAGGGTCGCTCCCAGGCTGTCGAGGTCATCGGCAGACAGTTCTCTTCCCCGATCTGCGGCCTTCATGGGAATAGACAGGTGCCAGTATTCCATACCGCGCTCGCACAACTCAGCCACCAAGGGCACTGGCAGCGTGCCGTACACCGCATCGCCAGGAGCCATGCGGCTCACATCTGCGTGTGGGATATGGTGATCGAAAGTATAGTCGTGCCGAGCGAACCACTGCCCCGCACCCGGGTGGCGGGTAACAAGCCAGCGTTTCAAGGGGTGTTATCCCGTTCAGTGTTGGTAAGGGGGCAGGGCTTCAGGTCAGTCGTCGCGAGCGCCCGCTATGACGCCAGCCCAAGCGTGGTGACGAGTTTGCTTCGCAGGTTCGCAAGGTTGCCACCGTCTATCACGGCGATGTCGAGTAGATCGGCACGAGACTTCTCTACATCTCTCAGGGGATTGAACGACACCACACAGCCCCGGGTGCGCAGGCCACCCAGGTTTTTCATAGTGCCTGCCAGCTTATAGACCATGTCCTCTCCGCCGCGCCGGTCGGAGCGCCCGCTATTGGGATGGAATCTGCCGGTCTTGCACTCGAACACCCACATTTGGTGATGGATCAGCGCGATCACATCCAGTTCGTTTCTTACCGCACTTCTGGTCGCGCCAGCACGGTGTTGGACGGTCACGTTGCGGGCGCTCGCAGCGATTTGTCGATATTCGTTTCTTAGCGACTTCAATTCATCGAATATCCGTGCTTCAAGCCAACCACCGTTGACAAACTGGCGCGTGGATTCATCCTTGAATTTGTACTGCTCCGAATCTTGGTTGTCCTTCTTGATGAACTTGATCAACTCTTATCGTTCTCAAGTTCGCTTAACAGATCCGTTAGATGTTTCGGCCTATTGTCTTCGCGTATGTCTATAGTCAGCTCCAGCTTTCCTTCCGCTTCTCCTGCGTAATAGTTGAGCGTACTGTATGCGTTGGCGTATTTTTCCGCCCTATTAGCCCAAGAGCCGGCCAGGTCACGGAGATATTTGGGTATATCGGACTTTTCGTCTTTGATCAGATCAATGCCATGGGCCTGCAAAAAGTGCCGGAGCGGAAGCGACCCGGCAATCACGATCTTTTCGCTATTTTCATTGCCAGTTGGGTTCAGCCAGACAATTTCGGGCGTTTGCACGTAGAACACACCAACGCCGCGACACGAACATTGTTCGAACGCGGCAATACTCATCGGCTTGGTGCCGCCGGTGGCGTTGAATACGACTTCGTGGGGACTGTGTTTGTTGATTAGCCCGTCTACGGCATCTTCAATACCTTGCAAACAGAAGGCATCCGCGACCCGCACAAGTTCCACGGCAACACCCATTTGTTGAATCACGTCGCGCTGGGCTTTGCCATTGCCTTTGTCTCGTTGCTGATCGCTGCACAGCAGATAGACCTTTTCCGGTTTCATGCCCTCATGCAGCATCGGCAAAATGTTCGGCAAGGGTTGATCAGAAACGAAGCCGATATGCGCTTTGAGTTTTGCCATCAGATTTTCATCCCTTACGTGGGTGGCAGAGCGGGGCTGTTCATGTCACGTTGTGAATTGTGAACTTCCCAAGCCCGAATCCGGTGTTTTTGCCGACATGCAGCAACTCACACAGGTACAGGGACGGCAGGAAAGATCGCAACTCGCCGGTGATGCGCCAGTCACCGACCAGCCCGGGCAGGTGCATTTTCTGCTGCTGCCGGGAGGAATAGCGAGACCAGTGGAGCAGGCGCAGCTTGTGTTCGCTCCCCAGCGTTTTCGCCTGTTCGGTGAGTTCCCTGATGTCCCCGGTATCCGACGGCAGGCCAGCAGTATCCTGAAACAGGCGAATGCGGCGCAGGCAACTGACCATCAAATCCGCCGGCGTCAGTCTGGCTGTCCCCAGCACCTTGCCCTGGCGTTGCAATCGCAGCGGGGTTTCCATGCGCAGTTGGATACTGGTGGCGTCTGTTGGTGCAGTCACCCGGGTACGCTGTTCGTGTGTTGGGATTTCCGGCATGTGCTCATGCCAGATGCTCTCGTGCCGCTCGCCATCGCAGCGGCTGACGCGGCATAACCTCGCCTTCACCTTGCTCCGACCGAGCCCGCAAGCTAGGGCCTGCTGCCAGGCAAGGATGATCAGCGGCAGTTGCGCCAGCGCTTTGCCGAACAGCACCATGTGGAACCCCAGTTGATCTTCCGGAGTCAACATGGCGTCGCCCGGGGGTG
Source organism: uncultured Pseudomonadales bacterium (assembly GCA_951813295.1). Taxonomy (GTDB): domain Bacteria; phylum Pseudomonadota; class Gammaproteobacteria; order Pseudomonadales; family Azotimanducaceae; genus VXYL01. The sequence goes on along the minus strand of CATOTI010000003.1, from coordinate 8,857 downwards.
GCGGTTCGATCACATAGGGCAGCATCGCTGCGCGCTGACGGTGGTCAGGACCGCTGGTCACAGGCTCGAAAACAGCCGTATAGGAACAGCCACTCTGAACCGGGCAGCCATCGCACACCGTGCGTCCTGTGACGCAGGCCATGCGCCGCAGGGCCGCGCCGAAGGCACCCCTGAGTATGGAGCCACTGTAAGGCGGCAGCGACAGCGGTTGCTGCACGGTGCACTCGAAGCGGTAGCGAACGATGGGGTAAGAGTTCATTGGCCGGTCAGCCAAGCCATGACACGCAGGGTGTTCTGATGGTCCTTGTCTTTGGCAGGCCTTTTCTTTGCACTTGTCTCACGCCATTGTTTTGCTTTTTGCATCCGGGCTTTGAGTTCCTCCGCAACGGTGATTTTGTCCTGACCTCGCCACAGCTCATCTTTCACCGCCTGGATGATTGCAGCGATTTCCGTCATGTTCTTGTCCGTCCGCGCCTCAAGCACTTCCTGGATCTCCCGTTCTATCGGGGACATCGCCGCCAGGCGTTCGGCCCGCTGCCTCTCTTGCATTTCGCGTTGCTGGCGTTCCTGGTGCCGACGCTTTATCTCGGCCTCCTGCCCCGTATCTCGTTGCATCGCCCCATACCCCACGGCGGTCTTGGCACCGAAACCACACCATTCGAAAGCGTGTTCAAAGGCGGATTCCAACAGGGTTTTCCAACGATCATTTTCAGCCAGATCAGTTGTCAGGCGCTTGCGGTCGCAAACCACATGGAAGGTGAAATTCGACCCTGGCGGCACGGTCATAAAATTGATGGGGATGGGTTGGCCCGAGTCATGGGGCGAGGCACTGCCTTGGTAATAGTGAGAATAGTGCGGGGTCATGACCTCGATCGCGAGCCTGCCTCCGGATATTTCCGGCAGGACATCCCAGAAAGACAGGGCACCATGCCCCGCATCAGAGGAATCTGGTCCGAACAAGGTATTAATGGCTTCCTGCGTCCATACGCCATCTTCGGACTGAGCCGCCCAGGTCACACTCGGCGCGATTCCGGCCAGTTCTTCCGCCGCCCGTCGCACCACGCCCTTGACACCGCTGCCCGGCAGATACGGCAGGCCGTAGGGGTTGAGGAAGGAGAAACCATTTTCCAGCGGGTGTTCGTTACCCAGGCCGGTGGCGAAGGGCGAGTCTGACCTGGCAATCAGTTGAAGCTGCGACTCCTCCGATAGGTTCGCAAACACCGCCTTCTGGCGCTTGCCGAAGGCGTCCAACATTTTACGATCAGCGGGGTTGATAGCTGCTGCTTCTTTTGACGCAGATACGCTATCGGTCTCTTTGGACCAATCGACCTTCTGCCATAACTTTAAGAACATGCCGAATCGCGAGGCAGGCGAAGCGTCTTTGAAACTGTCTCCCAAATATTTCGGAACGGCAGCTACAGGCATCTCACTGGCCTCCCCGCCGGGCATCCGGCCCTTCAACAGGTCCATCCGAGCGGGATTGGGCTGGATCATCACCGCCATGCTGCGCCGCAGCGATCTGCCGCATCCAGCGTAGCCAGGCCATCGCTTCGGTGGTGATCTCTTGAAACTCGCGTGGCTCGGTTTGCAGCAGGTGCTCCATGCAACCCTCGAAATCCTCGGGCACACCCTTGCGCTGATGTAGCCAACCGCGCAGATGTCCTGCCAGTTGTTCGTGCTCGCCGCCTTTTTTCTGCTCCAGAAAAGCCATTACCTGCATCAGCCCGCTGTTTATGATCAGCGCGGGCAGGCCCTTGGCCAGGTTCGTGTATTCCTTTGAGCAGCTCTTGCTCTTGTCCCAGGCATGTCTGGCGCGTTGCTGTTCCAGGGTTGGCGTCGGGGTTGTTTTCGGCATATCAACCCCCGCTCACGACTCGCGCCGTCACCAGGCCGCGACCGGTGGTGGCGTCGCCGCCGAGCTGTAACAGCGGACAGCCGTTAATGATGGTTTTGATCTTTTCCATCACCTCGGCGGCTTCCATCTTGCTCTTCTCGTCATGACTCCGGCTGGCCAGCAGCGGGGCGATCATCAGGGATTCCGGCGGCAGGTTTTCCGTATAGAACAGTCCGCCATCGGCGGCTGTGCCAGTCTCATCATCAATGCGCACATGGGATTCGACCACGGTGGCGTATTCAGCGAAGTAGCCGAAGTCGGTGTCGGACAAGATAACCAGATCATCGGCCAGTTTCTCCCGGAAAAACTGGTACTCGTCGCTATCGGGCAGACCACGATCCACCAACTCATTACCGATGGTTTTTATCGCCTCGTCCGTGTGCGCGCAGTATTCAAAGGCTTCAAGGTGCAATTTGTTGTCTGCGGACAGTAATTTGTCATTCCCGACCACACATTTCCCTTCCTTCGCAGACAGGTCACCCCACGCGACCTTTTGGCCCGTCAGCGCCAGCAGCCGCTGACAACGCGCCAGGGCTTGCGGGCAGGTCGCGTAGACATAGCCGTTTTTCAGGCAGCGCACCGGCAGGGTGACCAGTTGCGCATCGCCGAAGCTGATGGCCCCGGCATGATGGTTTTGGCTGTCGGATGGGGGCCCGAACAGCGGGTGAAGCAATTCGGCATCCCCGCCAATGGCTTCAAAGCTGTGCCGGAGCGCGCCTTTGATGCCGGAGCCGGCAAAGCTGGGATGATGGGTGTGACGCTCACGCTGGATGGGATTGTCGATCAGCCCGGTGGCCGTACCCGCGCCCATGTGCACCGGGCTGATGGCGTAGAGAAAAATAGCTGCCTGTTTCTGAAACATGGTGCTTTCCGTGGTTCGGTGGTTGATCAGTAGGTCGCGAAAACGAAGCGGTTATAACCTTCCACCCGACGTGCGCCATTGTCCGCCCCGTCGGGCCACAGGCCGTAGATGGCAAGCTTGTGGAGCGCGTCCGGTGTGGCTTGCAAATCCTGAAGCCAATACACGCTGCCGGTTGGTGCTACCCGCTGCGCGGGTTTGGGTTGCTTCGCGGCCAAGTCCCAGCCAGAGATGATTTTGGAACGGGGGACGGCGGCACAAACGAGTTTGGCCGTTACGCCACCGAGGTTAAACTGCCGGCTTTCGTCGAGGCCGGTAGGCCGCCAGCCGCCGGCAAAAATACCCGGGCTGATGAGAACAATACGGCAGCGTTGATTGGCGGATATCTGCTCCCATAGCGCCTCCCAATCCGGTTCACCATCGACGTCGGCGCCATCAATCAGGCTTGCCTGCGCCGCCCGTCCGTCGCCACCCAGGCGCAGCGTCAGGCTAGGCGGCCATTCGGCCCCCTCGGTTCGCGCCAGAAAGCCGACATCATAGTCATTGCCTTGATGCCGCTGCTGGAAAGACACGGCCTGGGTGGTGAACAGCCTGCCTTCGGCAACACTGCCGCTGGCGGCCTCGATACCGATACCGGTGCGTACTTCCGTTTGCCAGAGTTTGTCCTGAGCCAGCAGGTGGCTGTCAACAATCGGCTCGCCTGAGAGGTATGCCCGCCAGCCTGCGGCACTGAGATAAAAGCCGCTTTCTGGCTTGCCGCGTTCTGGTTCGGGCAGCACGGCGAGATGTGCGGTGACCGCGGAGGTCATCAGGGTGTTTGCCGTACCGGGCATGATACGGCGCACGACTCGATCGCCACTCTGTTCATCCTGCGCCCGGACTCGACACAGAGAGATCAGATCAGCAGGCAGCGCGTACAGGGGCGCTACCTTGCTATTCTTGCCGCGGTGCGCCAGTTGCACGTCGGTAAGCCGGAAAGCGCCGGGGCGGGCAGCATTGCCGAACTCGGCATCCATAAAATCGCGGTTGTTGGCAAATGCGCCAAAATCAATGCCCTTGCGCACCATCAGCGCGGAGCGAATTGCGCCAGCGATAACGGAGGGATGCGGCGGCACTAGGCTCTCGCCGTAACTGCCCGCCTCACCGAACAGTTGGTTACCGCGTAGGAACAGCACATCGTGCGGTTCGATAAAACAACAGGTTGTCATCAGGCACCGTCTCCTTCGATAAATCGGTGCATGCGCTCAACGGCCGCCAACAAATCAGCCAGATCACGCTCAACCACATTCCATACGACCTCAAGATCAATCCCGAGATACCCATGCGCCAGCACGTTTCGAAAACCGGCCAGGTCCGCCCAGGGAATTCCCGGTTCCGTTGCCTTGGTTGTTGCGCTTAGTCGTTGGCTGGACTCGGCCAGCGTTTGCAGGTTTCGGAGCACCGCATCCTGGACCATGGGCGTCTGCAGGAAAGTATCCTGCGCTCCACCCGTGTATTCACGGATGCGTTCAATGCATTCGCGTACATGGTCAAGCAGAACCCGTTCGGATTGTCGCGTGGGCTTCATAAGGTCACAGCCTCGGCCAGAACGCGATCCCGCAATGCGGGATGCAGGCCCCGATCGCTCACCACATCCACACGGCGATGGAGCAGACTCTGGATCTCCACCAATAGCCCGCCCAACTCAAGGGCGCTCTTGTCGCGGGGAATGGACACCAACAGGTCCGCATCACTGCTTTCGTCCGCGTCGTCCCTCGCCATAGAGCCGAATATGCGCACATTTTCAATACCACGCCGTCGCGCCAGGGTCAGGATTTGATCACGATGCTGCTCAATCAGCGGGTGCATTCACCTTCTCCTGATCTGATGCCGTTGGCTCCGGTTTATCGAGGCGCACTTCCCGCGCGAGAAATTCAGCCACACCGAGAAAGTTTTCGAGATAGTCCAGGCGGTCTTCCTGCTTAATCGCGAGCGTCGCCAACCGACTCGCGAGCAATTGTTCACGGCAGAATTCCTTGTCCTCGCCAGTGCCTGCCTGCCGCTGGAGCTGGTCATCCAGCAGGCTACCGAGCATGTCCTGCGGTGCATCGTGCGGCAGGTCCTTGAGCCACAGCAGGCAGTGATAGGCGGCGCGGCGGGATACGGAAGGCCTAGCGAGAAACTCCCGCACATCTTGCAGCAACTGCAACTCCCCCCACTTGCCAGTCAGCTTTAGCGCGCCGCCAGCGCGCTTGACGATGGTGATACCGAAGGCGTTCCGCCCGCCTTGGCACTTGGCGCGTTGTTCGGCGTCTTTCATTTCCCGGCGAACCGCTGCCAAAGGTGCCTTGTGATGGGCGATCACCGCGCCGCAACTGGCGGTGGCTCCGCCCATCATTCTGAACAGTTGATTGCGCAACAAGGCAAAGCCTTTCTTACAGACCAGCTTCCCCGCCTGCCTTGCCCGCTGCATATCGCCCCAGTCTTTGTTCTGATAGTCCGCGTCGTCACCACTCCAAGCGTTGCGCAAGCGCTGCATGGCCGGCAGCAGGTCTTGCACCGGCAACATGGCGAATACATCGTCGCCACCTGCATAGATCAAACGGCCAAGGTGCTCCCGTTCCACGATATGCGGTACAACATGCAGGGCGAAGTCGTTCAGCGCGGCGGATATCGCCAGGTGGCGGTTGGGCGAGAGTGCACGGGGCGACGCTGCGTATTCCCCGATTTTCGCGTTGTCTCGCGCTTTTTTCTTCACGAATTCCCGGAGTTGCGGGTGGAAACTCTTTTCATAGGAGATTGCAAACTTCTCATCGCCCGACAGAATGTGCCCCATATTGTCGCCGTCCAGCAACAGCAGGGCGTAGTAGGCTTCCAGTTGGTCCTGTGCGCCCAGGCCAAGAATCTGTTTGACCTCTTTGCGAAGTTCATCCGCTTCTTGCTCATCCTCCAGGTCATCCGCCTTGTCCAACAGGCCAGCCAGCTTCTTCGCCTGATCTATTGATGGGTGGCTCCGGTAATCCGCCATGAGCTTTCGGGGTAGCGCCATTGGGTCTGGGTCGTATCTGTCCAGTAGCTTCTGCGCCTCGTCGGAACGCTCGCTATTGTTTTTCAGCCAGCTTTCAAGTTGCGCCGCCAGCGCCATCGTGTGGGTGGAGACGACAAAGCGATTGACCCGGGCTTCTGTCGCCCGCCCAACCTCTTCCGCAAACAGGGTTGGCCAGAGGCGTTTCACCGCCGATAACCCGCCGAGATATTCCCCCTTTTTGGCCCAGGAAGGTTTTTTGTCATGCAGCCTTTGCCACAGCGTGTCGTCGCGCTGGCCTTGCGGCTTATCAAGGTCTGCCCGGTCCAGCGTCAGCCATTCGCTCTCCCCTGTAAGGGAATCACGCCAGCCTTTTTGCGTCAGTTGGTCGAAGGGTCGCACCGCCTTGGCGGCGGACAGGGCACGCTCGGCCAGATCGTAGACCGCCGGATAAAGCACTCCGGGATTCGGACGCCAGAAGGTGGTGTTGTCGTCCCACCGTTCCACCAGCACCTTCCACGCATCGGATGCCAGGAAGCCGCCGACCCCGCCTTCGTTTGCGTCGAAGAACGGTGCCATGGCTTCTTGTAACCGAGACACATCCAGGTCGGTCTGCTGGTCTTCGTTGCGGGGTTTGATCAAAGAGAAAGGCACCGCGGCCCAGTGGACTTCCGGGAAGCCGTCGAGTTGGTCACGCATTTGTGTGTGGCAGTATTTTTCGTCGCCGCCCGTCGCGCCGATCTCTTCCAGCAAACAGTTCACGGTTTGCTCGCCGATGCTTTGCAGCCAGCACCGAACCTGTTGCTCGATGTCTTGCGCAAGCCCCTTCGCCTGATCGGCAGGCACGACGGCCACAAAGCGATTGGGCAGGGCGCCAGCGAACAAGGGATTGGCATCTGTTGCCGACTTCGCCCAGTCGCAATCGCTAAACCACTCGGCCGGGAGCCCCATTTCATCCCGCAGCCAGACATCCACCTGGGGAATGCCACGCAAGCGCGGGAACAGAATGGCGTCCGGACCCAGGCGTTCGCAGACGACTTTCATGGCCTCCCATGACAGCCGCGCCAGCAGATGCGAACCGGCCCACAGGTCGGCGGTAGAGCGGGCCGCAGCAATAAAAGGCTGCACCGGCCCCAGCGACAGCGCCAGCAGCGCGGCTTCGCTCTTGCCATCCGCCGCGAAGGTACCGGCGAAAGCGCTGGTCAGGTCCAGATGATCCCAGATGGAATGGTCCGGCACGCGGGTATCCGCCGGTAACAACGGCCACAGAAAACCCAGCTTGCCGTCGTCATCTTCCTCGCTGAGTTTCGGGCCGAAGCGCCAGCAGGCCAGCAGGGTTTTTTGCCAATCGGGCTTGTCGCTGATTCCATCCTTGATGACAAGGCTGGAAAAATGCTCGAAGCTGCGTTGCTTGATGTCCGTAATGTCTGTTTCCGCCAGCCGTTTCAGGTCAAGTCTCTCACCGGTCAAGGGGTGAATCAGGATGGGCGATTGAGTCCAGCGCACCTGACAGCCGGGTGCGATCTTGAAGGTTTTTGTTGCGCCTGTTTTTGTTTCGACCGTGATTTCTTCCATAGGCCATTGGGGACGATCCGCTGCCGCGGCCCACCAATCAGCGCGTTTGACATCCTTGTACAGGGTGATGGGAATACCATTCTTGAACAGCACGCCGGCCAGCACATCGGTATTGTCCGGATCAAGCCAGTCGCCAACCGGTAGATTGTGAAAGCCGAGGTCGCGGTGCAGCGCCTTGCAGGTGCCGCCCTCATGGCCTGCCGGGTCGCGCAAGAGCACCAGGGCTTTTTCCGCCGGGTCGTGCAAGCGGGCGTGCAGCTTGGTCTGCCAGAAGGTGTCTGGGGTGCTCATGCTGGTTTCCGCTGGATATCGTGTTGGTCGTCGTCCAGAAATTCATGGACACGTTTCCACATCGTCACAAGCTCGGTTCTGTTCGGGGAAAAATCCAGCGGCGGCAGGCAGGGTAAATGAAACACAAGGGCCTTCACTTTACTGTTGGAGGCTGGAACCACCTTGAAACGCAGGCTGCTCGGCAGGCGCTTGTTGCCCCAATTCTTGGGATCATGTTTCGTGACGGGATAGTTCAGCCAATGTCGATTTGTTTTGAATGTGCTGTTTAGATTCTTGCGCAGTTGCGCCAGTTGGGTCATTGCCTTCTGCCAGTTGGCAACCGCTTCCGACTGCCACATCAGCAAGCCGCCCCTGTCATCACATCCTATGGCATGGGGCCAGTCTCTCTGTAACGCGCGTTCCAGCCTGGCGGTGAATTTCCCGGCATCAACCGCCAGTTCCGGCGTTCCGTCTTGAGGTTCGAGCGATACCGACCCCCAGCCATTGCGGCTGCGCCCGCCGATGGTGCCAAATTGGTCGATCAGTGCCAGCGTGTTGGCGATGTCATCTTCATGTTCTTCCGGCACGGCAAGACGTACGGTTGCCGAACCTTCAGCTTGAATCGCCGACCCATGCGCTAAGCGCGTTCCTATTCTTCGATCATATTGTACAGGCCCATAACCCAGATACAGGTCAGCAGCCACTGGGTTCTTGGATCCAATTCCTGGCAGTTTATGCCATCCATTCGAGCCTTCGCGCCAGTCGCTCAGCCGCATCCTGACCAGGCTTTTCGTGGTGCCACTGTCCAACCAGGCATTGCCGAACAGTTGACCTTCCGCTTCCCTGATTTTTTTCCATTCATGGGCATGGCTTTCCGCCACCGCCACGCGCCACCAGTGGCGCAGCAACGCTTTGAAAGGTGGCGTGCGCCATTGGCCGCTCTGCTCAGCATTGCCGAGAAAAGCCGGCGTAGTGAAAGTGACCCGGTATTGCAGTGTCTTCATCATCTCTACAATCGCTCTAATCCGAAGCATCCGCTTCAACCGAAGCGTAGCGTATCGCTTCAGGAGGCAGGCTTAACCCGTAACGGGTTTCCGGTCGTTTACCTGAACTTGCTATTCTGTAGGGCTCAAATAGCTGCGGCGGGAGATTTTTCTTCAAAGCGGCGTTGGTCCGTGACATTTTCGAATCGAATTCCTCCTTCCCCATACCCCTGGAAAATGACTGCTCCGCCTGCTCATAGTCCGCGCTGAAT
>CATOTI010000002.1 GCA_951813295.1 uncultured Pseudomonadales bacterium | reverse complement strand
CGCTGGTCACAGGCTCGAAAACAGCCGTATAGGAACAGCCACTCTGAACCGGGCAGCCATCGCACACCGTGCGTCCTGTGACGCAGGCCATGCGCCGCAGGGCCGCGCCGAAGGCACCCCTGAGTATGGAGCCACTGTAAGGCGGCAGCGACAGCGGTTGCTGCACGGTGCACTCGAAGCGGTAGCGAACGATGGGGTAAGAGTTCATTGGCCGGTCAGCCAAGCCATGACACGCAGGGTGTTCTGATGGTCCTTGTCTTTGGCAGGCCTTTTCTTTGCACTTGTCTCACGCCATTGTTTTGCTTTTTGCATCCGGGCTTTGAGTTCCTCCGCAACGGTGATTTTGTCCTGACCTCGCCACAGCTCATCTTTCACCGCCTGGATGATTGCAGCGATTTCCGTCATGTTCTTGTCCGTCCGCGCCTCAAGCACTTCCTGGATCTCCCGTTCTATCGGGGACATCGCCGCCAGGCGTTCGGCCCGCTGCCTCTCTTGCATTTCGCGTTGCTGGCGTTCCTGGTGCCGACGCTTTATCTCGGCCTCCTGCCCCGTATCTCGTTGCATCGCCCCATACCCCACGGCGGTCTTGGCACCGAAACCACACCATTCGAAAGCGTGTTCAAAGGCGGATTCCAACAGGGTTTTCCAACGATCATTTTCAGCCAGATCAGTTGTCAGGCGCTTGCGGTCGCAAACCACATGGAAGGTGAAATTCGACCCTGGCGGCACGGTCATAAAATTGATGGGGATGGGTTGGCCCGAGTCATGGGGCGAGGCACTGCCTTGGTAATAGTGAGAATAGTGCGGGGTCATGACCTCGATCGCGAGCCTGCCTCCGGATATTTCCGGCAGGACATCCCAGAAAGACAGGGCACCATGCCCCGCATCAGAGGAATCTGGTCCGAACAAGGTATTAATGGCTTCCTGCGTCCATACGCCATCTTCGGACTGAGCCGCCCAGGTCACACTCGGCGCGATTCCGGCCAGTTCTTCCGCCGCCCGTCGCACCACGCCCTTGACACCGCTGCCCGGCAGATACGGCAGGCCGTAGGGGTTGAGGAAGGAGAAACCATTTTCCAGCGGGTGTTCGTTACCCAGGCCGGTGGCGAAGGGCGAGTCTGACCTGGCAATCAGTTGAAGCTGCGACTCCTCCGATAGGTTCGCAAACACCGCCTTCTGGCGCTTGCCGAAGGCGTCCAACATTTTACGATCAGCGGGGTTGATAGCTGCTGCTTCTTTTGACGCAGATACGCTATCGGTCTCTTTGGACCAATCGACCTTCTGCCATAACTTTAAGAACATGCCGAATCGCGAGGCAGGCGAAGCGTCTTTGAAACTGTCTCCCAAATATTTCGGAACGGCAGCTACAGGCATCTCACTGGCCTCCCCGCCGGGCATCCGGCCCTTCAACAGGTCCATCCGAGCGGGATTGGGCTGGATCATCACCGCCATGCTGCGCCGCAGCGATCTGCCGCATCCAGCGTAGCCAGGCCATCGCTTCGGTGGTGATCTCTTGAAACTCGCGTGGCTCGGTTTGCAGCAGGTGCTCCATGCAACCCTCGAAATCCTCGGGCACACCCTTGCGCTGATGTAGCCAACCGCGCAGATGTCCTGCCAGTTGTTCGTGCTCGCCGCCTTTTTTCTGCTCCAGAAAAGCCATTACCTGCATCAGCCCGCTGTTTATGATCAGCGCGGGCAGGCCCTTGGCCAGGTTCGTGTATTCCTTTGAGCAGCTCTTGCTCTTGTCCCAGGCATGTCTGGCGCGTTGCTGTTCCAGGGTTGGCGTCGGGGTTGTTTTCGGCATATCAACCCCCGCTCACGACTCGCGCCGTCACCAGGCCGCGACCGGTGGTGGCGTCGCCGCCGAGCTGTAACAGCGGACAGCCGTTAATGATGGTTTTGATCTTTTCCATCACCTCGGCGGCTTCCATCTTGCTCTTCTCGTCATGACTCCGGCTGGCCAGCAGCGGGGCGATCATCAGGGATTCCGGCGGCAGGTTTTCCGTATAGAACAGTCCGCCATCGGCGGCTGTGCCAGTCTCATCATCAATGCGCACATGGGATTCGACCACGGTGGCGTATTCAGCGAAGTAGCCGAAGTCGGTGTCGGACAAGATAACCAGATCATCGGCCAGTTTCTCCCGGAAAAACTGGTACTCGTCGCTATCGGGCAGACCACGATCCACCAACTCATTACCGATGGTTTTTATCGCCTCGTCCGTGTGCGCGCAGTATTCAAAGGCTTCAAGGTGCAATTTGTTGTCTGCGGACAGTAATTTGTCATTCCCGACCACACATTTCCCTTCCTTCGCAGACAGGTCACCCCACGCGACCTTTTGGCCCGTCAGCGCCAGCAGCCGCTGACAACGCGCCAGGGCTTGCGGGCAGGTCGCGTAGACATAGCCGTTTTTCAGGCAGCGCACCGGCAGGGTGACCAGTTGCGCATCGCCGAAGCTGATGGCCCCGGCATGATGGTTTTGGCTGTCGGATGGGGGCCCGAACAGCGGGTGAAGCAATTCGGCATCCCCGCCAATGGCTTCAAAGCTGTGCCGGAGCGCGCCTTTGATGCCGGAGCCGGCAAAGCTGGGATGATGGGTGTGACGCTCACGCTGGATGGGATTGTCGATCAGCCCGGTGGCCGTACCCGCGCCCATGTGCACCGGGCTGATGGCGTAGAGAAAAATAGCTGCCTGTTTCTGAAACATGGTGCTTTCCGTGGTTCGGTGGTTGATCAGTAGGTCGCGAAAACGAAGCGGTTATAACCTTCCACCCGACGTGCGCCATTGTCCGCCCCGTCGGGCCACAGGCCGTAGATGGCAAGCTTGTGGAGCGCGTCCGGTGTGGCTTGCAAATCCTGAAGCCAATACACGCTGCCGGTTGGTGCTACCCGCTGCGCGGGTTTGGGTTGCTTCGCGGCCAAGTCCCAGCCAGAGATGATTTTGGAACGGGGGACGGCGGCACAAACGAGTTTGGCCGTTACGCCACCGAGGTTAAACTGCCGGCTTTCGTCGAGGCCGGTAGGCCGCCAGCCGCCGGCAAAAATACCCGGGCTGATGAGAACAATACGGCAGCGTTGATTGGCGGATATCTGCTCCCATAGCGCCTCCCAATCCGGTTCACCATCGACGTCGGCGCCATCAATCAGGCTTGCCTGCGCCGCCCGTCCGTCGCCACCCAGGCGCAGCGTCAGGCTAGGCGGCCATTCGGCCCCCTCGGTTCGCGCCAGAAAGCCGACATCATAGTCATTGCCTTGATGCCGCTGCTGGAAAGACACGGCCTGGGTGGTGAACAGCCTGCCTTCGGCAACACTGCCGCTGGCGGCCTCGATACCGATACCGGTGCGTACTTCCGTTTGCCAGAGTTTGTCCTGAGCCAGCAGGTGGCTGTCAACAATCGGCTCGCCTGAGAGGTATGCCCGCCAGCCTGCGGCACTGAGATAAAAGCCGCTTTCTGGCTTGCCGCGTTCTGGTTCGGGCAGCACGGCGAGATGTGCGGTGACCGCGGAGGTCATCAGGGTGTTTGCCGTACCGGGCATGATACGGCGCACGACTCGATCGCCACTCTGTTCATCCTGCGCCCGGACTCGACACAGAGAGATCAGATCAGCAGGCAGCGCGTACAGGGGCGCTACCTTGCTATTCTTGCCGCGGTGCGCCAGTTGCACGTCGGTAAGCCGGAAAGCGCCGGGGCGGGCAGCATTGCCGAACTCGGCATCCATAAAATCGCGGTTGTTGGCAAATGCGCCAAAATCAATGCCCTTGCGCACCATCAGCGCGGAGCGAATTGCGCCAGCGATAACGGAGGGATGCGGCGGCACTAGGCTCTCGCCGTAACTGCCCGCCTCACCGAACAGTTGGTTACCGCGTAGGAACAGCACATCGTGCGGTTCGATAAAACAACAGGTTGTCATCAGGCACCGTCTCCTTCGATAAATCGGTGCATGCGCTCAACGGCCGCCAACAAATCAGCCAGATCACGCTCAACCACATTCCATACGACCTCAAGATCAATCCCGAGATACCCATGCGCCAGCACGTTTCGAAAACCGGCCAGGTCCGCCCAGGGAATTCCCGGTTCCGTTGCCTTGGTTGTTGCGCTTAGTCGTTGGCTGGACTCGGCCAGCGTTTGCAGGTTTCGGAGCACCGCATCCTGGACCATGGGCGTCTGCAGGAAAGTATCCTGCGCTCCACCCGTGTATTCACGGATGCGTTCAATGCATTCGCGTACATGGTCAAGCAGAACCCGTTCGGATTGTCGCGTGGGCTTCATAAGGTCACAGCCTCGGCCAGAACGCGATCCCGCAATGCGGGATGCAGGCCCCGATCGCTCACCACATCCACACGGCGATGGAGCAGACTCTGGATCTCCACCAATAGCCCGCCCAACTCAAGGGCGCTCTTGTCGCGGGGAATGGACACCAACAGGTCCGCATCACTGCTTTCGTCCGCGTCGTCCCTCGCCATAGAGCCGAATATGCGCACATTTTCAATACCACGCCGTCGCGCCAGGGTCAGGATTTGATCACGATGCTGCTCAATCAGCGGGTGCATTCACCTTCTCCTGATCTGATGCCGTTGGCTCCGGTTTATCGAGGCGCACTTCCCGCGCGAGAAATTCAGCCACACCGAGAAAGTTTTCGAGATAGTCCAGGCGGTCTTCCTGCTTAATCGCGAGCGTCGCCAACCGACTCGCGAGCAATTGTTCACGGCAGAATTCCTTGTCCTCGCCAGTGCCTGCCTGCCGCTGGAGCTGGTCATCCAGCAGGCTACCGAGCATGTCCTGCGGTGCATCGTGCGGCAGGTCCTTGAGCCACAGCAGGCAGTGATAGGCGGCGCGGCGGGATACGGAAGGCCTAGCGAGAAACTCCCGCACATCTTGCAGCAACTGCAACTCCCCCCACTTGCCAGTCAGCTTTAGCGCGCCGCCAGCGCGCTTGACGATGGTGATACCGAAGGCGTTCCGCCCGCCTTGGCACTTGGCGCGTTGTTCGGCGTCTTTCATTTCCCGGCGAACCGCTGCCAAAGGTGCCTTGTGATGGGCGATCACCGCGCCGCAACTGGCGGTGGCTCCGCCCATCATTCTGAACAGTTGATTGCGCAACAAGGCAAAGCCTTTCTTACAGACCAGCTTCCCCGCCTGCCTTGCCCGCTGCATATCGCCCCAGTCTTTGTTCTGATAGTCCGCGTCGTCACCACTCCAAGCGTTGCGCAAGCGCTGCATGGCCGGCAGCAGGTCTTGCACCGGCAACATGGCGAATACATCGTCGCCACCTGCATAGATCAAACGGCCAAGGTGCTCCCGTTCCACGATATGCGGTACAACATGCAGGGCGAAGTCGTTCAGCGCGGCGGATATCGCCAGGTGGCGGTTGGGCGAGAGTGCACGGGGCGACGCTGCGTATTCCCCGATTTTCGCGTTGTCTCGCGCTTTTTTCTTCACGAATTCCCGGAGTTGCGGGTGGAAACTCTTTTCATAGGAGATTGCAAACTTCTCATCGCCCGACAGAATGTGCCCCATATTGTCGCCGTCCAGCAACAGCAGGGCGTAGTAGGCTTCCAGTTGGTCCTGTGCGCCCAGGCCAAGAATCTGTTTGACCTCTTTGCGAAGTTCATCCGCTTCTTGCTCATCCTCCAGGTCATCCGCCTTGTCCAACAGGCCAGCCAGCTTCTTCGCCTGATCTATTGATGGGTGGCTCCGGTAATCCGCCATGAGCTTTCGGGGTAGCGCCATTGGGTCTGGGTCGTATCTGTCCAGTAGCTTCTGCGCCTCGTCGGAACGCTCGCTATTGTTTTTCAGCCAGCTTTCAAGTTGCGCCGCCAGCGCCATCGTGTGGGTGGAGACGACAAAGCGATTGACCCGGGCTTCTGTCGCCCGCCCAACCTCTTCCGCAAACAGGGTTGGCCAGAGGCGTTTCACCGCCGATAACCCGCCGAGATATTCCCCCTTTTTGGCCCAGGAAGGTTTTTTGTCATGCAGCCTTTGCCACAGCGTGTCGTCGCGCTGGCCTTGCGGCTTATCAAGGTCTGCCCGGTCCAGCGTCAGCCATTCGCTCTCCCCTGTAAGGGAATCACGCCAGCCTTTTTGCGTCAGTTGGTCGAAGGGTCGCACCGCCTTGGCGGCGGACAGGGCACGCTCGGCCAGATCGTAGACCGCCGGATAAAGCACTCCGGGATTCGGACGCCAGAAGGTGGTGTTGTCGTCCCACCGTTCCACCAGCACCTTCCACGCATCGGATGCCAGGAAGCCGCCGACCCCGCCTTCGTTTGCGTCGAAGAACGGTGCCATGGCTTCTTGTAACCGAGACACATCCAGGTCGGTCTGCTGGTCTTCGTTGCGGGGTTTGATCAAAGAGAAAGGCACCGCGGCCCAGTGGACTTCCGGGAAGCCGTCGAGTTGGTCACGCATTTGTGTGTGGCAGTATTTTTCGTCGCCGCCCGTCGCGCCGATCTCTTCCAGCAAACAGTTCACGGTTTGCTCGCCGATGCTTTGCAGCCAGCACCGAACCTGTTGCTCGATGTCTTGCGCAAGCCCCTTCGCCTGATCGGCAGGCACGACGGCCACAAAGCGATTGGGCAGGGCGCCAGCGAACAAGGGATTGGCATCTGTTGCCGACTTCGCCCAGTCGCAATCGCTAAACCACTCGGCCGGGAGCCCCATTTCATCCCGCAGCCAGACATCCACCTGGGGAATGCCACGCAAGCGCGGGAACAGAATGGCGTCCGGACCCAGGCGTTCGCAGACGACTTTCATGGCCTCCCATGACAGCCGCGCCAGCAGATGCGAACCGGCCCACAGGTCGGCGGTAGAGCGGGCCGCAGCAATAAAAGGCTGCACCGGCCCCAGCGACAGCGCCAGCAGCGCGGCTTCGCTCTTGCCATCCGCCGCGAAGGTACCGGCGAAAGCGCTGGTCAGGTCCAGATGATCCCAGATGGAATGGTCCGGCACGCGGGTATCCGCCGGTAACAACGGCCACAGAAAACCCAGCTTGCCGTCGTCATCTTCCTCGCTGAGTTTCGGGCCGAAGCGCCAGCAGGCCAGCAGGGTTTTTTGCCAATCGGGCTTGTCGCTGATTCCATCCTTGATGACAAGGCTGGAAAAATGCTCGAAGCTGCGTTGCTTGATGTCCGTAATGTCTGTTTCCGCCAGCCGTTTCAGGTCAAGTCTCTCACCGGTCAAGGGGTGAATCAGGATGGGCGATTGAGTCCAGCGCACCTGACAGCCGGGTGCGATCTTGAAGGTTTTTGTTGCGCCTGTTTTTGTTTCGACCGTGATTTCTTCCATAGGCCATTGGGGACGATCCGCTGCCGCGGCCCACCAATCAGCGCGTTTGACATCCTTGTACAGGGTGATGGGAATACCATTCTTGAACAGCACGCCGGCCAGCACATCGGTATTGTCCGGATCAAGCCAGTCGCCAACCGGTAGATTGTGAAAGCCGAGGTCGCGGTGCAGCGCCTTGCAGGTGCCGCCCTCATGGCCTGCCGGGTCGCGCAAGAGCACCAGGGCTTTTTCCGCCGGGTCGTGCAAGCGGGCGTGCAGCTTGGTCTGCCAGAAGGTGTCTGGGGTGCTCATGCTGGTTTCCGCTGGATATCGTGTTGGTCGTCGTCCAGAAATTCATGGACACGTTTCCACATCGTCACAAGCTCGGTTCTGTTCGGGGAAAAATCCAGCGGCGGCAGGCAGGGTAAATGAAACACAAGGGCCTTCACTTTACTGTTGGAGGCTGGAACCACCTTGAAACGCAGGCTGCTCGGCAGGCGCTTGTTGCCCCAATTCTTGGGATCATGTTTCGTGACGGGATAGTTCAGCCAATGTCGATTTGTTTTGAATGTGCTGTTTAGATTCTTGCGCAGTTGCGCCAGTTGGGTCATTGCCTTCTGCCAGTTGGCAACCGCTTCCGACTGCCACATCAGCAAGCCGCCCCTGTCATCACATCCTATGGCATGGGGCCAGTCTCTCTGTAACGCGCGTTCCAGCCTGGCGGTGAATTTCCCGGCATCAACCGCCAGTTCCGGCGTTCCGTCTTGAGGTTCGAGCGATACCGACCCCCAGCCATTGCGGCTGCGCCCGCCGATGGTGCCAAATTGGTCGATCAGTGCCAGCGTGTTGGCGATGTCATCTTCATGTTCTTCCGGCACGGCAAGACGTACGGTTGCCGAACCTTCAGCTTGAATCGCCGACCCATGCGCTAAGCGCGTTCCTATTCTTCGATCATATTGTACAGGCCCATAACCCAGATACAGGTCAGCAGCCACTGGGTTCTTGGATCCAATTCCTGGCAGTTTATGCCATCCATTCGAGCCTTCGCGCCAGTCGCTCAGCCGCATCCTGACCAGGCTTTTCGTGGTGCCACTGTCCAACCAGGCATTGCCGAACAGTTGACCTTCCGCTTCCCTGATTTTTTTCCATTCATGGGCATGGCTTTCCGCCACCGCCACGCGCCACCAGTGGCGCAGCAACGCTTTGAAAGGTGGCGTGCGCCATTGGCCGCTCTGCTCAGCATTGCCGAGAAAAGCCGGCGTAGTGAAAGTGACCCGGTATTGCAGTGTCTTCATCATCTCTACAAT
The DNA here is from genome assembly GCA_951813295.1 of uncultured Pseudomonadales bacterium. Classification (GTDB taxonomy): domain Bacteria; phylum Pseudomonadota; class Gammaproteobacteria; order Pseudomonadales; family Azotimanducaceae; genus VXYL01. The sequence continues at coordinate 4,348,965 of CATOTI010000002.1, read as the reverse complement.
CGCTCTAATCCGAAGCATCCGCTTCAACCGAAGCGTAGCGTATCGCTTCAGGAGGCAGGCTTAACCCGTAACGGGTTTCCGGTCGTTTACCTGAACTTGCTATTCTGTAGGGCTCAAATAGCTGCGGCGGGAGATTTTTCTTCAAAGCGGCGTTGGTCCGTGACATTTTCGAATCGAATTCCTCCTTCCCCATACCCCTGGAAAATGACTGCTCCGCCTGCTCATAGTCCGCGCTGAATTCGCCGACAATCCGCCGGTATTCGGCAAGAAAAGCCGTGGCGATGCCTGGTCCATCATCATCGTATCTTATGGGGTCCGATCCCTCGCAGCGACGCCGCGCCATCCAGCTGTAAAACGCCAGTTCAGCCGGCGCAATGTCCTCAATCACAACGCCGGAAACCGACAGGCAACGACCGGCTAAATCAATCACCAGTTGCAATGGCCCCAGCGCACTTTGGGCCGCCGCCACCGTGGCGCTGAAACTGCTCGCGCCATTCATCAGGCTCGGCGGCAAGCCCTCGCGCATCCGCACAAAGGGGATTTCGGCCAGAGAAACCTGCGCTTCTTTCGTATCGTAAGCACGCGGCTGCTCACCCCGTGTGTGGATCAACTGGCTGTGCTTCGTTGGATAGTAGAAGTCGGGGTGCGACTCATACGGCGCATTGACCAGCACATGCGAAAGCCGATCCTGGCTGCGCCCGTACAGGCTGATCGCATAACCCAGATAGTAACCCATGGTTTTGCGGCCACCGGCGATAGATGCATGCAGACTGGCCATCGGGTCGGCAGTCAAATCGCGCACCGTTTGGGTGATGGTGTCGGCGCAACGCCGGTTGTCCGCCTCGCTGCGGATATCTTCCAGCAGACCGTCCATGTCGTCACGAATCACCCAGACGTTTTCCATACCGAAATGGATGGTGGGCAGGTCGTACTCCCGGCACAGACGATGAAAGTGCCCGTGCTCCGGATTGAGCAGCGCGTGCCGCACCCGCTCCGCCCCTTCTTTGGTCGTGATTAGATGGACCTCCGTTGGCACCCAGGGGTCGTGCCGGTTGGCCGCGAGCGCATACAGAGTTTCCGTCACCACCTGTGGCGACAGGCCCGTGACAGCCAGCAAAATTCTGCGCGGATAATGGGTCGGCACCATGAGACGGGTTTCTGCTTAACGGTTCGGGCCAAAGTATGCCTTCCGGGAGAACAAGGGGGTCATCACCGCAAGCTTGCGGTACTGATCTCGCAAGCGTACAGGTCGGTTCAGCACTTCGTTGCAGAATCAGAATATGGGTTTGGAGGCGAGCAGACAGATTTCTTTTCGAGCTAGTAGTTGTCACATCCCCGGACGGTAGTATTGTTTCGGATCAAGGGGCACTTTATCAGGCGCGAATGGTATTGAATGAGCTGTTGGCGCAGCGTACGCCACGCTCGAGGCTGGAGAGTCCGGGATGAAGATTGCACTGCACCGAGGCGCGCGAACCACACCGGCCGTGCGGGCGGAAATCGCGGCCAGTGACGAACCGGCTCGGGTGCTGGCGAGGTGGTTCGGGGTAACGGAGGTCACGATTCGCAAATGGCGAGGCCAGAGCGATTTTCAGGACCAGTCGCACACCGCGCACCGTCTGCGGACGACCCTTTCGCGGCACAGGGACTTGTGGTGGTCGAGTTGCGAAGAACAACGCTGCTGGTGCCGCTGGATGATCTGTTGCGGGCCACACGTGAGTTCATTCATCCGGACGTGTCCCAGTCCGGCCTGGACCGCTGTCTGTGACGACATGGGCTGGGCAACCTGCGCAAGCTCAGGGGTGACGGCGCGTGGGCACAAACCCTTCAAGACGTACGAGCCAGGCTTTCTGAACGTCGACAGGCCATGCGCCTATCGACCCTAACTAAACCGTCCGCTGAAGTGGGGTAAAACCCGTACGCAGCCCGCCGCGTCATCGACGCCGATAGGCATCGTCATCCCGAAGGGCCACTCCTTGTCCTTCTTCGTCTGACGCATCTCGGGCTCGGGATCGCGTGCCTTCGCGGCGTTCTTCGTCGACGAAGGGGCCGCTACGATGCTGGCGTCCACCAGAGTTCCGGGCTTCAACCCGGAACCGTTGCGCTCCAGGTGCCGGTTAATCTCCTTCAGCAACATCTCGCCGAGACCGTGCCGCTCCAGCAGGTGGCGGAAGTTGAGGATCGTCGCGGGTCGGGGCGTTGTCATTAGGAGGAGCGACGGAGGGGTAGCTACTTCCCTACAGCGAACTGAATCCCAACAGTCAGCGTCGTTAGTCCCGCATCACCCTCGAACCAGTCGAGATCGCCGCGTAGCGTGATGGTCTCGGTAAGCTCCATGTCCGCACCGATGCCAGCGGTGAACCCGGAGTCACTGTCACCGCCTGAGAGTGAGCCAAGAGAAACGTCCACTTCGCCGACATAGAAGCCCACCTTTCCGAAGATGGACGAGTTACCAGACGCAGACGTAGGGAGGCGTCCAACCGCAACCAGAGTGCCGCCCGAGTACTTAGCCTCGACCGAGACGACGCCAAAGTCTTCCTCAAGTATGCCCGACGAAAGATAGCTCAGCTCCAGCGCGATCCGTTCGCTTAGGTTGATCCCGCCGTAGACGCCGCCGCTCAGAGCACGATCGCTGAAGTTCAGCCCCGCGGAATCGTCGTCTACTGAGACCATCCCCGCCCGTGCCCCAAGGTATCCGTCGGCCCAAACGCAACAAGACATCAAAGACGTCATAACCACTGCCGCAATCCGCGCCTTCGACGCATTCTTTTGCCCGAGAATCGATCCTAGCATTAGTATTTGCTCCAATTGTGTAATGTAAGTTGCGGCGCTGAAAGAAGACGATCTCTACCCTTTGCTTGCCGGCTTGAGGCCGTCGACGACGGCGTTCAGGATGTCCTCTACTCCGCGCCGCTTGGATTAGATGGACCTCCCACGGCACCCAGGGGTCGTGCCGGTTGGCCGCAAGCGCATACAGAGTTTCCGTCACCACCTGTGGCGACAGGCCGGTGACAGCCAGCAAAATTCTGCGCGGATAACCGGTCGGCACCATGAGATGGGTTTCTGCTTAACGGTTCAGGCCAAAGTATGCCTTCTGGGGAGAACAAGGGGGCGTTACCGCAAGCTTGCGGTAAGTTTTGGGGAACGCCTTCTCAACTCAACCAGGCCGTGGCCTTACCCAAAACCTCCCGCTCCTCTCGAAGGCGTTGACCGGGTCGGTTGGCGGCCGACGGTTGCGGTTTCGGAAGTTGGCCGGAGTACGGCATGACTCCTGGTGTTGCGGATGCATCGCATCGGCGAAGTAGACCACCTGAACGGCGGCGAGAGACGATCGCCAGATTTGCGCCATTTTCTCTAGACCAGGTAGTCTCTGCAATCTGGTCGCCCGAAGTCGAAGGCCCACAAACCAGCAGAAACAAAGGCTCTCCGGGCATCATCAGCAGAAACCAAGCTCCTGCTCTACCAGAAGACGACTGCGTGGCGGTGCACGCAGTCCCCAGCAAACAGGTCTCTGCAAAAGAAGCGCTCATTCCTGCAAGATACCCGACCAATCCCGAGCAGATTCGGCAGACGCACCAGGGCCGAATGCGAAAAGATAGGGCTCGACTGGCGAGAGCGTACCAATGAGAAATCCGGCTGGATGATCGAGGATGACAAGCTGAAGTGCAGCCGGGGCCGCGCGGTCCGTACAACAACGGATTTCAAACCGAGACACTTACGGGTGCTGCTGCGTCTACAGCGCGATTGTGGCACGCTCATCTGATGCACGGGTATATGCATACGATTCCGCACTTCGAGACAATCACGGGCTTCGAACCGTATCCGTGGCAGGTTCGCACCTATCAGAAACTGCTACGGGGAGACGTTCCCTTTGAACTGACTCTGCCGACAGGAACCGGCAAGACAAGCGCGGTACTCCTATACCTTCTCGCGCTCGCCCAAGGTGCCGACCTGCCAAGACGTCTTGCCTACATCGTCGACCGACGCGCGATCGTTGATCAGACCGCCGAGCAACTGGACGACTGGGTCACGAGACTGGAGGCGATCCCGGAGGTCGACACCCGAATCGATGCGCTTTCGGCATTTCCAAAGGTCGAACGTCTGGTGCCAATCGGGGTGCTCCGCGGTGGTTCAGTCGATACCGGACAATGGCGAATCGATCCGGCCCGGCCAGCGGTCGTTATTGGAACGGTCGATATGATCGGGTCACGGCTTTTGTTTTCTGGGTATAGCGACGGCCGCACCCGGCGCGCCTTGCACGCCGGGCTGCTTGGATATGATATGACACGACCGCGATACTCGACGAAGCCCATCTATCCGCGCCCATGGCGCACCTGCTACGCGGCATCTCCGACCTGCAGACGACGTGCTGGCAGCCTCGGTTCCATGTTCTCACCATGTCGGCGACCCCGGATTCCCCAATAAATGGGGGCGGGGTCTCGCCAGAGGACCATGCACATCCGACATTCCGAAAGCGCCTGGAAGCGAGGAAGGAACGCAGTCTCCATCACGTGGCAAACGCGGCGAAGAAGCGCGACCGGCTCGTCGAACTGGCGTTAGCTTACCAGGTGGGGTCGATTCTGTGCTTCGTCCGTACTGTAAAGGATGCCGTCGAGAGCAACAAACTGCCCAAACGGCAAATGGAACTCGCGCGTAAGCGCAGAAAGGAGGTGCTCGATGAGTAAGCGCCCGAGCATTGTCTCCGGATAGACTTCTTCCAGCGCTGCCCAGAAACCCAGTGCGCCATCACCGATCGCCAGTTTTGGCGATCTCATGCCGCGCTGCCGCAGCGATAACAGCACTTCCCGCCAGCTTTGCTTCGATTCGCGAACACCATCCTCGATCGCCAGAAAGTGCTTATCGCCGCGGCTGTTGACGCCGATAATCACCAGACAACACAACCGACCGTCATCACCGCGTAGTCCGCTGTAGATACCGTCGGCCCAGATGTAGACCCAGTCATCGGCAACCGAGCGCTGACACCAGGTCTGATACTCCGCCTCCCATTGTTTCTTGAGGCGGCCGACGACGTTGGCCGACAAACCCTTCGCTTGCGGACCCACCAGCGCTTCCAGAGCCCCTTGCATCCGACCCGTGGAAATACCCTTCAAGTATAGCCAGGGGATGGCTGCTTCCATCGTGGCCGTTTTCCTGATGTACGGCGGCACCAGTGCCGACCGAAAGCTGACCGGCTCGCCTTGTCGACTTCTGACTTTCGGCACTTGGACGGCGACCTTGCCGATACCGGTCAAGATCTCCCGCTCAGGCTGATAGCCGTTGCGAACCACCCGCCGGTGACCGATCTCGGTCTCCTCGTCCTGGTAGCCGTTCAACAGCTCATCCACTTCCGCTTTGATCGCTTGATCCAGCAGTCGTCTCGCACCTTCTCGCAAGACCGCCGTGAGGGTGTCCTTCTCCTCTGGCATCGCCAGATCAATCACATTATCGTTGTCCATGTGTGGCGTGTTCCTCTTGTCAAAAATCAGTTTCGCAAAACCGATTTCAACAAGGCACGCCGCATACTTCAAATCCCGTCAGACACCAGATTCAGTCATAACTCCCTTCGCGCGGCTCGCGAATTCCGGAAGATGCAGTGATGGCGGATGCTTGGCTCGAAGTGTCGTGCGCGCCCCGGCCGAACGGCGAGACTTGGCGAGTGATCTTGAAACCAATGGACCTCATGGCCAGGTTGCAGCGTCGATGAGGCTGCGTCGTATTTGCCGAGATCAGCTTCGACCAACGAGAATGGGACTAGTGCCGGCTTGAACGTCCCGCCCACAAACTCAAACCCGCTCGAGCTCGTGATTTCGTTGTTGGCGTAGGTACAGCGCTTGTGCATAATGAGCGCCGTTCGCTCCGGACGAGTTGTCGTCTGCTGGCTCGCTGGCAAGTGGGGTGCAACGTAACATTATAGATAGGCTGTCTCCAGCCTAGGACAACAGAAAATTAGCAACTTAGGAGTAACTCCGTGTTAGGAACTAGGCAGAAACTAGCCTTGCTGCTGGGAGCGACAGCCTCCATGTTGACCGTCGACGCTAGCGCCGAGATCAACTTAGATGCGGCCGCTGCAGAACCGGCTGGAACCGTTTTGATCCAGTCGGAACTAGACATTGGGCTTGGCAAAACGGTCACCGACGTTTTAGGCGACTTGAGAGTCAGCACCAAGATTGGTGCTGGGTTTTCACAGAACGAAAAGATCTACGCTCGTTTGGAAGTCTTCAATGGCAAATTCGCCGCCGCGTTGGACGAGTTCGACTTCGTCCATGCGTCGGACAGGCCCCAACTGGTCAACACCGTTGTGGCGCTGAATGGTCGGAAGGGCGACTCGTGGGTCGTGTTTGCGTCTACCGTCGAGACTGGCGGGATCAAGCAAGACGCGATACTGAACTTTCTGATCGACAATGTCGGTATCGAGGTGGATGATCAGAACGAAGTGGAGGTGGCTTACGGTCTGTACGAGAGCCTGAGCGGTGCCCGGAACGGCGTCGGCCCGGTTGTCGAAAAGAACGGTGTTGCCGTCAAGTTCGAACCTGGTATCAAAATCAAGTTCACTCAGGGCGATACGGTGACGGCTGACGTCGAAGAGGACTTCAAGGTGTTTGTCGGCGGCGCGAAAAAGGTCTCGGTAGGGACCATCGGTTTCGCGAATTCCGGCGCTCGCACGTTCAGCGACGGGACTCGCGGTTCAGCCAACTACTCCGCCAAAAGTGTGATCGAGGTCGCTGGCGACTATAGCCTCGCCTTCGATGTCGTCGACCCGCGTGATGCGACCAAAAACGCCTATTCAAAGGCTGCTGTGCAGCTGGACGCTGATGGTTGCGCGGGGGCTGATGGCGTGATTGACGCGACATCGGTCGCGGCCGAACTTGCCAGTTTTGAGGTTGACATTGCGAATGACCTCGCCGCGGATGGTCAGCACACCTACTCGGTCTGCCTTACGTCAGTTGGCGATACACAAGCCGAAGCGTCGAGCTATTCTGCAACATTCAATGGTGTTGCTGTGGCGGCTGCAGGCGTAACACCCCTGAGGGGAAGATCAGGTGATTTGGGGGCAATCGATCGCAATGGTGTCGTGGTTCAACTCCCATACCTCACGACGTTCGAGGGCTATCGTCAACGGATCATCATTGTGAATCGGAATGCCACGCCGGTGGAAATTGCAAGCATGACGTTTACGCCGGAGGAAGGCACGATGGCAACCAGCAAGCTTACTGCCGAAGATATGATGATTGATGCCAAAAAGACGAAGGTATTATTGGTTGAGGACATCGTCTCTCTCTCGGGCGACCGGACGCGAACCGCTGGAACCCTATCCATTGTCGCCAAAGCCGGCTCGATCGACGTGGCGACGCAGCAGGTGAACCTTCTCGGGGATGGTGCCACGGATACGGTGGAGTACACCGCAAACTAGTCGGTACGCAACACTAGTCTCGGAGTTGTCTTGAGAAGGGGCCCCGTTTGGGCCCCTTTCCGTTTTTCGAAATCCTTGCCGTTGAAGCTCTCGTTGATGCCCGTTCTGCCAGGGTTTGCCGGGCTCGGTGAAGGCCGTATCGATGGCCTCCTGGCGCAACCACCGACGAACGGCGGCGGCAACGAACTCCGGACCGTGATCGGAGCGAATGGCACGCGGTGCACCATGCCGGCTCATCAGCCGCGTGAGCTCGGCAATGACTTGGCGTGATCGCAGTCGCCCGGCGACATGGATCGACAGACACGCATGGGTGAACTCATCCACCACCGTCAGGCACTTGAGTACCTGACCATTGGCACAACGATCGAACACGAAGTCGATCGCCCAGAGGTCGTTGGCTCGTGTCGCCGGCCGAGGCCTCGGTTGCGATGCCAAACGCCGCCTGGGGCGCTTCTTCGGCACTGGCAGCGCGGCTTTGCGCCACAAGCGATACGCTCGATCGAAGCTCATACGATAGCCCTCCCGTCCCATGAGCACCCGGATACGGCGGTAGCCGAAGCGCGGATGGCGAACACCATCGAACTGATTGAGGCCGCCGAGCGCGACAACGGCGGCATCTTTACTGATCACGAGGTGCGCGCCGCCCTTGTCAAGAAAGGTTTCGAGAACTCCGAAGGGGAATGGATGCGGTGCTCGGTCGCCGATGTGCGTACCGTGCTCACCGAACTGCGCACCGGTCAGCCGTTTACGGGAACGCATCATGAGACCTTCCCAATGCGCCGGGAACAGGCTGAAGCGGTGAAGTTGACCCACGCTTACTACCTCTCGCGCTGGGCGGAAGACACGCACGCCGTGCCGCGCTTCCTGTGGAACGCGAAGATGCGCTTCGGCAAGACGTTTACCGCCTATCAGCTTGCCGGGAAACTGGGCACCAAACGGGTACTGGTGGTGACCTTCAAGCCCGCCGTCGAGGATGCCCGCGGCGAGGTACGTGCGTTACGGCGTGACTTCGATTCTGGTGGTGACCTTCAAGCCCGCCGTCGAGGATGCCTGGCAGACGGACCTTGAATCCCACACCGACTTCAACGGCTGGCAGTACCTGTCGAAATCTTCCGGTGGCGACCCCTCTCAGATCGACCGAAACAAGCCTGTGGTCTATTTCGGCTCCTTCCAGGATCTGCTCGGGCGCGACAAGGCGGGAAACATCAAGGCCAGGAACGAATGGTTGCACACGGTAAATTGGGACCTCGTGGTGTTCGATGAATACCACTTCGGCGCCTGGCGCGAGACGGCAAAGGAGTTGTTTGAGGGCGAGGAGGATTCAAGCGCCGAGATCAAGGCCGAGTACGGTACAAACCTGTCCGGTCGGGCCACCAGGAGCGCCAGCATTGAGGAATTGCAGGAAGAATTGCAAGATCTCGCCGAGGCTGAGTCCGACTTCCTGCCGATCACCACCCGGGCCGATTCGTATCGCATTTACGCGGTCGTTGTTGGAGGAGTAGGGCCGCGGCGCGAATGGGTTAATGTGTCCCGTGCCGCGCGCGTCGTCATGATTCCACGCGGGTCGTCCCCATGCGTTCGCCGAGACACAGAAGGCCATCCTCCGTCGCAAGAAGGCAGGAGTGGCGTGATAGCGGTGGTGATCGACACCAACGTCGGTGTAGTGGCGAATCGAAGACACCCCCAGGCGGCTATCGAATTCATCGCGTCATGCATTACTGCCTGCAAACACGTCTATGCAAAATACCCGAGCAAAGCCGAGCAATCCCGACCAGGAGTTGCCGGACGCCCGCATCGGTTGTCGCGTCGAGCGACACAAAACGGCGGCGGTTGGATGCGTAATACGCGTGCCAGAGGGATACGCCGTCCGCGCCTTTCGCGTCCTTCGGCTCGGAGAATCTGGGGCCACGCTCGCGCAGCGGATCGCCCGTCGGCGGTTCCGGACGAACGACGTCCGCACCGAGGGCCGACACCAGCGTGTTGGATGGTCTCGTCCGGATAGACCAACAACGTCCCGACGATGCCGACATCTGCTCGCACGGCGACATCGGCAAGCTTCGCGAGCCAATTGGTCGATCTCGGCAAAATGTCATTGTTCAAGAACACGAACACGTCGCCCGTCGAGACATCGATACCGCGGTTGTTCGATGCGCTCCAGTTGAACTCTCCAGGCGCTCGGACAACCTGAATTCGCGCGTCGTCGGCGTCTACGTCCGCAAGCCCATTCGAGCGTCTCCGACTCCACGGAGCCGTTGTCGAGCACGATGACCTCAGGATCAACGTGGTTACTCGCGAAGATGCCTTCGACACAAGGCTTCAAAAGGTCGAGTCTGTCACGCGTGGGAATCACGACCGAAATACTCGGCGGCGTTGGCGCGAAGGTCACCGAACGGGTCGCTGCATCGACCACCGCCCCTGGGTAGCGACGTTCGACAAACCGCGAGAAATACCGGCACCCACGCTCACATCGATCGACAACACGATGACTCACGCACCGAGGGATGTGATCAATCCGCTCAGCCCGTTCCACCAGGTGTAGCGCGAGGCTTGCGAAATCTTCGACGTGTTCCCTCGGCAGATGATTCGCTAACGCGGGCGTCATGGCGAGGCACGACGAGAGATAATCCTCGGCAAGCAGGAGATCGATCGAGAATTCCGGTTTGAAGTACGGCGCCTCTCGGCCATCTTGGCCAATCACATCTTCATCACCTCGCAAAGGCCGCCCTGGCTATCACCCAGCGACGCTGCTGAAGATATACGTTTATGGCTACCTGAACCGTATCCAGTCGAGTCGTCGATTGGAGCGGGAGGCGCAGCGCAACGTCGAACTCATGTGGCTGACGGGTCGGCTGGCACCGGACTTCAAAACGATTGCCGACTTCCGCAAAGACAACGGCGAAGCAATCCGGCTCGTCTGCCGAGAGTTCGTCGTGCTTTGTCGGAAGCTCGATCTCTTTTGCCGACGCGTTCGTGGCCGTCGACGGCAGCAAGTTCAAGGCGGTGAATACCCGCGATAAGAACTTCACGAAGGCGAAGATGCGCCGGCGGTTGCAGGTTTTTCGACGATGCCAGTCTTTCATGGATTCTATCGGGGTTCTGGTATCGGTCGCTTCTTGATGGCTCAAGGTTGAGCTCAATCGAGCCCTGCATAGCTTGGGTGACAGCGACGGCAATGAATCGCCGATTTTCCGTCCGTGCTTGCACGGATGGCTGAACGCGTCGGCCGGTCATCACAGCAGCTCTGCATACACACTGGCACCGCGCTCGGGGTATTGCTCGTAAACGTGCTCGAAGACGGCCACGCGCTTGGCCTTGTAGAGCGCTGGCGCGTACGCCCTTGGTAAGCCCTCATCTAGCTAGAGCCCGAGTTTCGATGCTTCTCCTGAAGCGCCGCGGCCGCGCTTTCGGCCAAGAACGCCGATCGGTTCGGCTCACTCGCGTCGATGGCTGAGATCAACCAGCGCGGTAAGGTGACGTTCACGCGTTCGGTCTCGATAGAGACCTTCGAGAGGTCGATCTCGACCGCCGCGATGATTGCATCGGTCGTATCTTCTTCTGAAAGCTCAGAGGGTGCCGGCGGAAGCTCACCGTGTTTGGCCATTCCCTCAATGTGGCCATAGATCGCTTCATGCACTTCGATCAACGCTTCCGACAGCGTTTCCCCGGCCGAGAAGCAACCGGGAAGGTCCGGCACTTCGACGCCGAAATCCGAATCAGGATCTTTACGAACGAGCACTGTGTAGACGGCCATCTTCTATCTCCTGATGAGCGACAACCCGGCTTGGCGCTCGATCGATTTTACGGTCCCGATCGGCAAGTCCCGCTTCGGGTGAGGGACAGTGACTTTGCCCGGCTTCGTCGGGTGTTTGAACTGCTGATGCGAACCGCGGACGTGGTGTAGAACCCAGCCATCGGCTTGGAGTTGCTTGATGATGTCTGCGCTCTTCATGGACACACAGGGTAAACGCTATGTGTATGCAAGTCGGAAGTGTTCTTCTCTTGGCTGACCGTGGACTACCTTGGCTTGCATGGTAGTCCTCTCGATCGAGCCATCGAAATCCAAATCTATCGTCCCGATCACTAGAGGAGAAGCTGTTCGGGATCAAGAAGAAGCTGAGCCTTGCCCGCCAGTTATGGCGATGTCTTATGGCATTTTGCCCTGGTGCGCCTGCTGAATCTGCTCAAGATTGCGCGGCTTTGCGCGAGATTGCGCGGGTATTTTGCAGCGTTTCTATTGCAGAGACGTGTTTGTTGGGGACTGCGTGCACCCGGACTGTAGTTCCACGTAGCGCCGATAACCCGTGTCGCTCGCCATCAGTTCATCGTGACTCCCGACATCACGAATCTCGCCATCGGCGAGAAAAATGATGCGATCGGCGCGACGTATCGTCGACAACCGATGCGCAATGATCACGACCAGGCGCGCGTCACCCGGACTCCTGAGCGCCGTCACGAGGGCGTTTTCGGTTTCTGGATCGAGTGCCGCGGTCGGCTCGTCGAGGACGAGAATCGGTGTCTTGCGGATCAGTCCGCGAGCGATGCAGAGACGTTGTTGTTGTCCGACCGAGAGCGTATCGCCGGACGGCATCAGCTTCCCGATGCGCCTGGGACACGAACCGCTCAACCACGCTGGCCATCGCGCCACCATCGGGTTTCGTTCGTGTGGAAAAATTGCGCGCCATCTCCGCATAGAGGCCGCGAGCTTGCCCACTGGTCGCGTGGATCCGCCGATCCGGAGCGAGATCGGCAAACATCACCACCATTCCCTTCTCCAGAGCGATCAGACGGACCAGGTTCATGAAAAATGTTTTGCCCGAACCATACTCGCCGATAATGAAGCGAATAGCGGCGCCCCCGTCGGCTATCCGGCCAATGTCCTTCACGAGTTCCTCGATCTCGCGAACTCGTCCGACCTGAATGTGCCGAAGACCAAGCTTCGGCACGACACCGGCGCGCAGGGCCTGAACGACTGCATCCCGCTCCCGCGGCTTCAGCCTAGACATTTTGATTCTCCTTCTCGAACTCGTCCGCCAGAGCGTCGACAATCTCCGGGGACACGTCGTAGCCTTCATATTCTTCGAGCAAGACCTCGTCGTAGACCCCAAAAGACCATTCGTTCACCGTTTCCAGTGCTCCCGCCAACATTAGCCCGTGGCGTACCGCCAGGTCAGCGACCTCATCCTCCGACCAGTGCTGCCGGATAATGATTTCTCGAACGAGGGCGGAGTGTTTTTCGTCAAGCCCGTCAAGCGTCGAGGGAGACCCGTGGTCCGCACCTTCTTCCTCATCCGCGTCCACCGAGAAGATGTCGGCCAGAACCGCCGACACGCGATCCGTGTCTTGCCGGATGCTGGCAATGCGAGCGGCGTCCAGCTTCTTGCCCTGCGGCGACGGCTCGTCGGGAATGGCCTCTCCCGGCATGCCGGGCCGGGCCTCGCGAACACGCAAGGGGGCATCGGCTATTTCACCCGCATGCAGATCCGAGTAGACGAGCTTGGGGTCTAGCCCCAAGGCGCGGTAGACTTTCTCAATCTCCGCGACCTCCTCAGGTTTTACGATGCCGTCGGCATGGGCTGCGGCGACCAACGCCGCACGGATAGCGGACTGTCGCTCCGCACCGGACTCCTTCAGCTTCCGTCGCAAAAGTGTCATGTCGGGTGGTACAGCCATAAACCACGCAAGATTTGCGCGGAGACGTCGCTGCTCTTGGTCGGTCAGGCGGTCAACGGAGAGAGCTTGATCATCAAGGTTCGTCTTTTCACGATCAGTTATGACACCGTCCGAGTGGGCGACGAACGAAGCCAATGCGAGTTCCATGAGCGATGCCTTGTACTGAGTAGAAACCGCCTCCAACTGCTCAACGGGTCCGCTCAGATCGAAAAGCACCACCGGCTCATCAAGCTTAGGGGACCGCAAGCCAAAGCGGGGATCAGGTGCCATGCCGAAGCCGACACGCGCCAACGCATCCGCCGCCCCGGTCAGCCGTCGTTTTCCAAGCTTTTCAGGGCACGCTCCCCCCTCAAGGCGTTGAATGACATCGCCAACCGGGACAAGTCCACCGCACTGAACGATGCCGGTTGCCCAGACCTTGATTTGCTCGAGTTCCTCTGAGGGAAACATTTCCCGTAACTCTGGCGGCAAGAGCGCGTGCGCTTCCACGTCCGTCCGGGTTGCGCCCGAGATATCGACTGAACTTTTCGAGATCGTTCATCGCCTCATCAGCGATTTCCTGCGCTAACTTGATCGGTTTGCGAAGGCTAGAGATGTCCGGGACTGGTTTGCCATTCAGGGTAGGATTCACCATCCCATTGAACTCACGCGAAGCGGCCTGATAATTGGCTTGGAGGAGTTTTTTCGGCTTGTTGACTTTTAGCCCTCGCGGGAACCTCAATTCAAAGCGAAGGCGGAACAGCGCCATGAACTCGTCGCGGCATCGCCTCGCCGATGTCCGCAGGTTCTTCTCGGAGTGGCAGAGGAGCCAACTCAGCACCCAGTCGGCACAGAGGTTCTCGCCTTTCTCGAGCCGTGCTCCGATGGCGAGCTTCAACGAGAATGGAATTTCCCAGCCGGGATTGTCGAATATGGGTGCGAGCGAATCGACCTCGGTGGTCGAGACTATGGCAAATTCGATAAATTCCCCCAGATAGCGTTGCGCCGAGTGGTTGTCGGCATAGAGCTGTGCCAACCGGCAGGCCTCAAGCAGCAAGTCGCGTTTTTCGTCAGTAGTCGGATCATCGACGAAGAACCGCTGCTCCAACCCATAGAAATAGAGGAACATGTAGCCTGGATTGTACGATCCGTCCGTTGCACCTCCCGCGAGCCAGTCCAGATAGGTGGCGCGGCATTCTGGCGGAATGCTGGAGTACCCAGGCCGATAGGTCATCCCGGCCCCAGCTTTGTCATTCCCTTCCCGCGCTGCCGAAAGGGTCGGATCGATGTAAGCCCGGCATTTCTCGCCGTGGCCGTATCGGTCCATCATGGGGGGCGTGCCGACATAGACCATCCCGGCGATATCGCGGCCACGGACAGCGACCGCCTGACCCTTGGGGACCCATCCCTGATGCTGGTCGGATTTTCCCGGTTTCGGAGTGGCTTGCAGGGCGCGAGTGACGGCTCGTGAGTGCGCGATCGGATGCTGAAATTCCGATGCACGAGCCGGAGCCATTTTCTCAGCCTCTATTTGCGCAGCAATAGCTGCGTCCACCACGGTCCCGCCGCCAACCAGCAGACCCTTCTCTTCCAGAACGGCTAGTTGTGGGCCAGCTTCGCGAGTCTTTCTGATGAGCGCCGCATTGCCTTGCTTCTGTGGCGTGTAGCGCGGCTCAAGCGAGGGCGCGGGCTCTCCATAGTTCGATTCTCCTTGTGGCTGGGCGGCTTGTCTGACTGGATTGATGCCTGGTTTTTGGGAGGCAGTGTGTTGCGCAAACTCTGCGCGAGCGCGGGATGTGCCATCACTGGTGGCTATCGGGGCGATTGGGAATCTTCCTTGTTCGACAGGATTTGTCGTCGTTCCCTTTTTCGCGGCCAGACGGCGGGCGTGCCACCTCTCGTACCACCAAATGATTAGTCCCGGCGTGATGAAGGCGAATAGTGCAAAGACCCCAGCGCCTAGCTGCTCTAGAAACATGCCGCCAATGATCAGCGCCACAATGAAGGAGAGGACGTACATCAATACAATTCGAACGAACTTCAAAGCGGACCCCTTCCGGCGGCGGCAAGCACAACTGCGATACGCGAGGAAAAGCGTTAGCGCCTAGCGGGTGCCGTGCGTGGGTTTGTGATGCGCAATAAAAGCGCGAAGTAGACCACCTGAACGGCGGCGAGAGACGATCGCCAGATCTGCCCCATTTTCTCTAGACCAGGTGGTCTCCGCAATCCGGTCGCCCGAAGTCTAAGGCCCACAAACCCGCAGAAACAAAGGCTCTGCGGGCATCATCAACAGAAAACAAGGTCCTGCTCTACCAGAAGACGACTGCGTGGCGGTGCACGCAGTCCTCAGCAAACACGTCTCCGCAATAGGCGCTTCTTGCAAGAGTACCCGCGCAATCCCAAGCAAAGTCGCGCAATCTCGCGCATCCAGCAGCGGGTGTACACTACCCCTATCAAGAGGGCGCAAGCACTCCTGAACGGCTTACTTGACGGTCTATGGAACCGCCTCAGCGTTAATCAAAGTAAGCGCCACCGTTTTCATTTGACACGAATGAACTCACCGACCGATCCGCTGACGTTCGCGCGCTATGCCCGGGTTCGACGCGAAGAACTTCGAGCGCCTGGACCTGCGATTCGGTGAGCACCAGGCCCTCGGCAGCGACCTTCGTTTCGAGTACTCTAAGACTCGGTCCTTGAAGCGCGCCAGATCATGGCGTCGCCAGACGCTGCGCACCCCGCTAGCCATGGGCTCCTTACTTTGTTACGGGGCGCTCGCTCGAAACCCGTCGAGCGCCGCGCCGGTGATCTTCCCGCCCGACGATCAGGCCGGTGACGATCAATGCCGGCGAGCGGGCGGCCAACCTCGTTGTCACCAGCCTCGGCCGGATCACCGACAACTCCCGCGAGCCCCTGCCGTCGTCTACAAGATCGGCAATGACAAACTCAGCGGCGCGCGGATCGATGCGTGATTTCTTCGTAGAACGGTTAAACGAGGATGACTGGACGGACTTTGTGGAGTCTTCCGAGGCGTACCTCGAAAGCTACTCGCGGGGAGATCCGTTGGTCGTTGCGTAGTGGTCCGTGTCGATCTCTCGGAAGCGATGCGGCGCGTTTTGGGTGCCGAAACGCTTCGATCCGACTTTATCTCGTACAAAAGAGACGGCACGGTCCCTGATCGGTTTGGCCGCGACGCGCCGCTCAACGATCCCCCGAGCGCGAAGCTCTCTGAAATCCAGCACATTCATTTGCGCCGGCGCTTCTCTAAATGGGAAGGAAAACGTCGGTACAATCGTACGAGTGATACTTGGCTGGTCTACACGCAGGGGTTCACCGACCCGGAGTGCTACTACCTCATTGCCATCTTGAAGAACGACGCGCACGGGCGTGCGCGTAGAACACAACTGATGATGTCACTCATGCGTACCGCAACGATCACTAGTTGATACTGTAAGTACATCCAGAACGATCGTTAGAGTTATAACCGAATCTGGTGTCTGAAAGAATTTGAAGTATGCGGCGTGCCTTGCTGAAATCGGTTTTGTCTAGAAATCGAAAGTAGCAAGAGGAGCACGCCACACATGGCAAAAGATACTGTGATTGATCTGGGTGTACCAGAGGGAATTGATCCACTGACAGAACTACTCAGATCGGGTGCGAAGCAGTTAATCGCCGAAGCGATCCAGGCAGAGCTGGATGAGTTGATGACAAAGTATGATGGTCAAAAAACAACTGACGGACGACGGCGCGTTGTCCGCAGTGGCCATCATCCCGAACGAGAGGTGATTACAGGGGTTGGCAAGGTCAGCGTCGAGGTGCCAAAGATCCGCAGCCGTGAAGGTACGCCAGAAAGCTTTCAATCTCTGGTTGTACCGCCCTACATCCGGCGGACGGCGACGCTGGACGCGGCGATCCCCTGGCTTTATTTGAAGGGTGTTTCGAGTGGCCAGATGCAGAGCGCACTGGAAGCTATTGTCGGACCCGAGGCTAAAGGGCTGTCGGCCAATGTCGTGGGGCGTTTGAAACGGCAATGGGAAGCTGAATACAAGCAATGGTGTACTCGAGCGGTGTCTGATGAATGGGTCTATATCTGGGCTGATGGCATCTACAGTGGTCTCAGAGGCGACGATGGCCGATTGTGCTGCCTGGTTATCATCGGCGTGAACAGCCGAGGCCAGAAGCACTTCCTGGCAATCGAAGATGGTGTCAGGGAGTCAAAACAGAGCTGGCGTGAGGTGTTGTTGTCTCTGAAACAACGGGGTCTGGACCAGCCCCCGAAGTTGGCAATTGGAGACGGTGCTCTGGGCTTCTGGGCCGCAGTGGAGGAAGTGTATCCAGAGACGGATGTTCAACGTTGCTGGATGCACAAGACCGGCAATGTGTTGAACTATCTGCCGAAGTCTGTCCAGGAGAAAGCGAAGCAGGGTCTGCATGATATCTGGATGGCAGAAGATCGAGCTGATGCAGAGAAGCAATGGAAGCGCTCATTCCTGCAAGATACCCGACCAATCCCGAGCAGATTCGGCAGACGCACCAGGGCCGAATGCGAAAAAGATAGGGCCACGACTGGCGAGAGGGTACCAATGAGAAATCCGGCTGGATGATCGAGGATGACAAGCTGAAGTGCAGCCGGGGCCGCGCGGTCCGTACAACAACGGATTTCAAACCGAGACACTTACGGGTGCTGCTGCGTCTACAGCGCGATTGTGGCACGCTCATCTGATGCACGGGTATATGCATACGATTCCGCACTTCGAGGCAATCACGGGCTTCGAACCGTATCCGTGGCAGGTTCGCCTCTATCAGAAACTGCTACGGGGAGACGTTCCCTTTGAACTGACTCTGCCGACAGGAACCGGCAAGACAAGCGCGGTACTCCTTTACCTTCTCGCGCTCGCCCAAGGTGCCGACCTGCCAAGACGTCTTGCCTACATCGTCGACCGACGCGCGATCGTTGATCAGACCGCCGAGCAACTGGACGACTGGGTCACGAGACTGGAGACGATCCCAGAGGTCGACACCCGAATCGATGCGCTTTCGGCATTTCCAAAGGTCGAACGTCTGGTGCCAATCGGGGTGCTCCGCGGTGGTTCAGTCGATACCGGACAATGGCGAATCGATCCGGCCCGGCCAGCGGTCGTTATTGGAACGGTCGATATGATCGGGTCACGGCTATTGTTTTCTGGGTATAGCGACGGCCGCACCCGGCGCGCCTTGCACGCCGGACTGCTTGGATATGACACAACCGTGATCCTCGACGAGGCCCATCTATCCACGCCCATGGCGCATCTACTACGCGGCATCTACAACCTGCAGACGGCGTGCTGGCAGCCTCGGTTCCGTGTTCTAACCATGTCGGCGACCCCGGATTCCCCAATCAATCGGGGCGGGGTCTCGCCAGAGGACCATGCGCATCCGACATTCCGAAAGCGCTTGGAAGCGAGGAAGGAACTCAGTCTCCATCACGCGGCAAAGGCAAAGAAGCGCGACCGACTCGTCGAACTGGCGTTAGCTTACCAAATGGGGTCGATCCTGTGCTTCGTCCGTACTGTAAAGGATGCCGTCGGGCTAGAACGGAAACTAGCCGGTAAGGTCGGGGCTGATCGTGTTGCGCTTCTAACCGGCACACTGCGCGGCCAAGAGCGATCGGCGATTAGCGAGTCGCCAATCTGGCAACGGTTTCGGCCGCAACGCAACCGAGTCGACGACGAGTCGGTGTACTTGGTTGCCACAGCAGCTGGAGAGGTCGGTGTCGACCTAGACGCCGACCATGTCGTGATGGATCTCGCGCCGATCGACAGCGTTATTCAACGCATCGGCAGAGTGAACCGAACGGGGGATTCCAACGGAGCCAATGTCCACATCGTCTACAACGATGCCGACGTTGAGGTGAAGAAACCCGCAAAGCCGAAGACGTGGCGAGATCGGCTCAACACCGCCCATAGGCGAACACTGAAGCTCTTGAAGGGGCTAGCAGAGCTCTCGCCCCGCACCTTGATGTCGATTGATCCTGTAGCCCGGAAGGCCGCCTCAACGCCAAGCCCGCGAGTCGGACGCCTTGAGCGCGAGCGCGTCGATCTTCTCGCCGCGACATCAATGTCGTTGCGTGACGCCGGCGTCGCCGTGTTCCTTCGAGGCGACACTGACAATCCTGAACGGCCGGAGACCCAAGTCGTCTGGCGCAACGACATCGAAACGCTGATTGAGCAGAACGTGGCCGAATCCGCACTCGGCATCTTCCCGCCGTTGCCGCATGAGGTGTTGAAGGCGCCCGCCCACTACGTGGCGGCCGAGCTAGGCAAGATAGCCGAACGAACGGCCGGCAAGTGTCTGCTCCGAGATCGAACGGGTTCACTGCATGCACGTCGTCTTAGCGAGCTTGACGACATCGACTTCGGGACGATCTTTTTGCCTGCTTGTCTTGGAGGACTTAGTCCTGCTGGGCTCTTCATAGGAAGCGAAAAGCGAGCCGTCGAAGACATCGCAGACAGTAACGAACGCGTCCGCTATCGGGAACGTGACTCGTCGCCACCAGACTGGATCGACCAGGCGATCACACTTCGGATTCCTCTGCACGAACCTGACGACGAAACGGAGGACTGGCTGATCTATGCACGGAGGCGGATAGGCGAAATGACGTTGGGGGCCGACAACGATGACGTGACACGGCTCGCTGCAAGCGCACAGACTCTCGAAGAGCACGGGACATCGGTCGGCGAGGCAGCTGGTGCTCTCGCGCGCAAAGTGGGTTTGTCGCCCGAACTCGTCGAAGCGGTTCAGACGGCAGGTCGTTACCACGATGTCGGGAAGTCACGGCGAGTCTGGCAACTCGCGGCAGGTAACCGGGGTAAACCGATGGCGAAGTCCAGATCGGGGGTTATGAACGCAGCATGGCTCGGCGGCTTTCGGCATGAATTCGGGTCACTCGTTGATGCCACACAGGACGGATCTTCGAGTGAACTTACGTTGCACCTTATCGCGGCACATCACGGTCACGCGCGTCCAGGGTTCCCCAACCCCCGGCAATGGGATCCGGAAATCCCTGAAACGGTGAACGCCCGTCTGGCCGACGAAGTGGAGCGTCGATTCGCAATTCTCCAGCAAACCTACGGTCCATGGGCTCTTGCTTGGCTAGAGAGCCTCGTTAAGGCCGCAGACGCGTGGGTCTCTGCAGGTAACCGACCATGAAGGTCACCGTTGATTCGAACAACCTCGGCGAGGTCCTCGCGTGCTGTGGGATCGCTTCGCTGGCCGCAAGAGCGGACCCCCTAGCGGAGTCCGGATTCGTCGGCGAAACGTTTGAAAGCGCCGATGTCGCAATGACGGACCTCGTCGAGTCCGCCAAACTAGAGATTGGCGGCATTCAGCTTGACTGGTGGGAACCGTGGGGGTTGAACCCGAACATGAAGCTATGGGCAGGCCAGCAAAGCGCGACGTCAGTACTGAAGAACCTCACCCACGCATGCAGCGCGGGCCAAAACGAGCCGTGGATCGATTTCACCGTACCCACAACCGGTCGGCTGGGCGTCGATCCATTGGGATCCTGGAACGCGTTGACGATCGGTTGGTCGCCCAACGAGCACAAGGCTGTCAAGATGCTCTGTCGACCTTTCGTGGAGCTACTCGCGTTCGTCGGCTTGCAGCACTTCTCGGTCGGCGGAAATCGTCACGAGGGGTTCACGTACGCGCTCTGGCGGCCGGTGGCGTTCCCCCTTGCACGGATTGCGTTTGCGGGGCACGGGCGTTTCGCGAGCGACAGGCATCTGGTTCACACCACCAAGTCCGGCAGCAACACGATTTTACTCTCGGGAAGGAAGGTTACATGACGATCGACGACCTGCTCAGCCCCAACATGGTCGCGTTGCACTATCGCCAAAAACTTGAGCCGGTTGACGGTCGAGACCTGGCCATCTTCCCACCTACCTATCCTGCACCTTCGCAACAGGGAGCCAATCGGCATGACACCCCTTACGTGATCAATGAGTTGAGTGATGGTTCGCGCATCGTTTCTCTCGACTCCGTACCGTCGCAAGCCAATCGGATGGAGGCGTGTTTCGCGTCAATCTACGCGGACTGCGTTCCGCGGGTAGGCGTCGAGGCCGGCGGGAAGACCGTGATGGTCACCCAACTCAGTCACCGCCTAGCCGACGCCGCGATACGCGCCACAGATCTCGAAGAAGACATCCGCTCCGCCTTCGAGGACTACGCCCAAGGCAACGCGGTGTCGGTGGCGAAAATTTGTCCGACGGCTTTGGTTTTCGGCGCTTGGGACTCACGCGATACACGAGTCAAGATCCCTCGACTGATCCGCTCTGAGATCGTTGCGCACGATGTCGATGTCCTCACCAGATCGGCTCAGTTCTCCAGGACGTTCAACCAGGAGGATCTCGGGCTCACAGACGGCGAGTGGAAGAAAGGTGCCGACGCAGGCTTTGCACCTACTCCTATCGTTGATGACCACGGCGGCGTGCGCGTCCGCGGAGACATCTTCCATTCGGCGGTCGTCCACCTTGGAGGTATCCGTCACCTTGAGCCAAAGGAGCTTAGTGCCTACGTGCTCGGGATCGCCCTCGTTGGGCTGATCTACGGGGCGAGAGACTACGCACTGCGTGCGGGTTGCTGGCTCGTCCCGGAGGGGGATGCAGAAACGCGCGTTGTGCTCCGCAACGGAGAACGATCAGAGGTCCTGATCGGTGACATTGACGAGTACCTAAGGGAGGCGGCGAACAAGGCTCGCGATGAACTTGGTATTCCTATCGGTGATCCGCCGCGGGTCGCGGCATTCGACGTCAAGCGAGCGAGACGCGCCCTGAACAAGAAGAGCAAGGCCGAGGACTGATGCTCCAGCTCACCGTGGAGTGGCTAGCTGGTACTTATCACGGAGCGGAGTGGCCGCCGTCCCCGCTTCGGGTTTTTCAGGCACTCCTCGCCAGTGCACGACGCTACCCCAGTGGGGAGCATAACTTCGACGTCATCCTTCAGGACCTTGAGCGCACGCCTCCGCCCGTGATTGTTGCACCCCTGCCGCGAGCTTTCGCTGCGGTACGAGCGGCGGTCCCCAACAACGATACCGACCGTGAGTACGAGCACCTCGCAAGAGGCGATGTATTAGGCGCCCGCAAGTTGCGTGACAAGCTGAAAGCCATTCGCGAACGGTCGGGACGCCTGGTAGATCAGCCTGTCCACTATCAGTGGGAATGCAATCCGTCGCCCGCATGGGAAGCGTTGGCCGACCGTGTGACCTGCGTGGGTCAGGGCGTTGATCTCGCCTGGGCACGCCTCAATCCGACAACGCCAACCGGGTACTTGTTCGAGCCTCGTGGTGAATCGGGGGATCGCCTCCAAGTCCCGTATTCTGGCGTGCTCGATGTCCTCGAAACGCGTTACTCGAAATTTCGGCAAGCGATCGGGCGCACGAGTGTCGTTGGCGTGGGCGAGCCCCGGCACGCGACACAGATCTACCGCTCGCCCGTTTCCCTGCCGAGGATTCGCTCCGCAGTCTTTCGACTAAGAACACTTGACGACCGGCCGATGGCGGCGAGCCGTGACAGAGGACTCGCAATCGCCGCGATGGTGCGGCACGCCATTCATGAAGCTGCAAAGCGTGCCGGGCTCGAGCAGGATCGCATCGCTGCGATCATGGGACACGGCGACGGCAAACAAAGGATCAACGCAATACCCGCGCCGAATGCTGGACACGCTTGGGCCGATGGACGTATTCGACGGGTTTTCATTACCGCTAGCGACGCAATCCCAGAGTCCGATTGGAATGCCATTGTTCGTCGCCTTCGCGGTGCCGAACTGACTCCCCCTCACGCGGCTCCTTGGGCGTTGCTAGCGGACGCGTCCGCAGACGACAGAGTCGCCGATGCGTTCGTGCACTCGTCGTGCCGATGGACATCGGTAACCCCGGTTGTACTACCCGGTTTCGACCATCGTCGCGGCAAACCACGCCCGCAACGCACAGCACGACGCCTCCTTCGACACGCGGGCATCCCACAGGCTGCTGTTCAAAGAGTTGTCCTTGAGCCGACAGGGCGCTTACCCGGAACCGGGCACGCGACGGACTACCCGGTTCCGCGGCACCTCGACCAATATCCACGGACCCACCTGACGATCGAATTTCATGATCGAGTGCGTGGCCCCCTCGTTCTCGGCGCGGGCGTCGGGGTCGGATTGGGGCTGCTAGCGCCGTGCGAGCGCTGAGGTGCTGGCGGTTGCTCCGCGGAGCGCTCGTTTTCAGATTTTTCATATAGAATCAATTCGCTATGGGCGAAAAAGAGTAGTACATACCGCGACGACCAGACTGCCCACAACCCGAAGGTGAAGCGCTCGCAAAACGGGCTCCAGACGCAAGTATGGTACGGCTCGCCGAACGGCCCCCTTTCCCCCGGCGTTCTGCCGGGGTGTCGTTGAAGGGGGATGTCAACGCCGCCAGCACAGCCAGCGTGCGCGCCTTTCCCCCGGCGTTCTGCCGGGGTGTCGTTGAAGGGATCTGGCACCTTGACGCCCAGGTTGCCGTCGGGCACTTTCCCCCGGCGTTCTGCCGGGGTGTCGTTGAAGGGGGACCGATCAGGTGTGCATAGCAGAGCGCAGCGCAGAGCTTTCCCCCGGCGTTCTGCCGGGGTGTCGTTGAAGGGCGGAGCCCGACGACGACCGCGACGATGACGTCATCCTTTCCCCCGGCGTTCTGCCGGGGTGTCGTTGAAGGATCAATGCCTCGACTCCTCTTGGCATCGCTGCCTCCGCTTTCCCCCGGCGTTCTGCCGGGGTGTCGTTGAAGGGCGAGCGCCCGGTGCGCTTGGTCGCGACTGGCGTCGAGCTTTCCCCCGGCGTTCTGCCGGGGTGTCGTTGAAGGGGCGTCGTCCTCGAGCAACTGGCCGTGTAATCCTCCCGAAAAGTAGCGGCGGTTGGAAGTAGACTTTTCGACGAAGGGAGAGCACTACGAATGAAGAAGAGCCGATATACGGAAAGTCAGATATTTCAAATACTTAAGGAAGCCGGGGCGGGCATTCCGGTGGCCGAGTTGTGCCGCAAACACGGCATCAGCAACGCCACGTTCTACAACTGGCGATCGAAGTACAGCGGTATGGACGCCTCGAGCATGAGGCGGCTGAAGGAGCTTGAGGAAGAAAACGCGCGGCTGAAGAAGATGTACGCCGAGGAGAAGCTGAAGGCGGAGATCATTGCCGAGGCCATGGAAAAAAAGTGGTAGTGCCATCTCACCGTAAGGAGATGGCGAAACGAGCGGTGGCGGAACACGGCCTGTCGATCCGATTGGCGTGCAAGACCTTCCGCGTTTCGGAGACCTGCTACCGGTATCAACCGAAGCTGGGCGATGACAACGCGCTGATAGCGGACTGGCTGTTGCGGCTGACGACGGCACACCGGCGCTGGGGGTTCGGGCTGTGCTTCCTGTACCTGAGGAACGTGCAGAAGCTGCCGTACAACCACAAGCGGGTGTATCGGATTTACCGGCAGCTGGAGTTGAACTTACGCATTAAGCCCAGGCGCCGGATCCAACGCGGTGCACCCGACCCGTTGGCCGTGCCGAAACAGGCGAACGAGGTGTGGTCGATCGACTTCATGCATGACCGGCTGGCCAACGGGCGGCCGTTCCGAACGTTCAACGTGCTCGACGACTACAACCGGGAAGGTTTGGGTATCGACGTCGACTTCAGTCTGTCGGGACCACGGATTACCCGGTGCCTGGATCAGATCATTGAATGGCGTGGAAAGCCGAAGGTGATCCGCTGCGACAACGGCAGCGAGATGCGCAGTGTGGCGTTCCGGACCTGGGCCGAGGACCGGGGCATCCGGGTGATGTTCATCCAACCCGGCAAGCCGACCCAGAACGCCTACGTTGAGCGGTTCAACCGGACGGTTCGACACGAGTGGCTCGATCTCCATCTGTTCGAGTCGATCGAGCACGCCCAGGCCACCGCCACGCAATGGCTGTGGCAGTACAACAACGAACGGCCGAACACGGCCATCGGCGGCATCACGCCAAGACAGAAGCTTCTTGCGAAAGCAGCGTAACCCTACTTCTCAACGCAGCTAGAAATGGGAGGATTACAGCCGCCGCCGGCATCCTTTCCCCCGGCGTTCTGCCGGGGTGTCGTTGAAGGCCGGCGAGTACCGGCGTGTCCTCGCTGGTGACCGGATCTTTCCCCCGGCGTTCTGCCGGGGTGTCGTTGAAGGACCTCACATGCGCGAGTTCGAGGGCAAGAACGAACCACCTTTCCCCCGGCGTTCTGCCGGGGTGTCGTTGAAGGGCATATCGGTAGGCGTGATCGGTGCTGCCGGATCGATCTTTCCCCCGGCGTTCTGCCGGGGTGTCGTTGAAGGTGGATCTCGGAAAACGCCCGGCGCGCGTCGCGCACGCCCTTTCCCCCGGCGTTCTGCCGGGGTGTCGTTGAAGGTCTTCGCCACCAAATGGGTGCGCTCCTTGCGTCTCGCCCTTTCCCCCGGCGTTCTGCCGGGGTGTCGTTGAAGGATCTTGCTCTGGCCATCGTCAAGCCGCATGAGCGTGCCTTTCCCCCGGCGTTCTGCCGGGGTGTCGTTGAAGGCTTGAGGGCGAGGTGATGCACATCCGCGACCGGTCGGCTTTCCCCCGGCGTTCTGCCGGGGTGTCGTTGAAGGTGAGAACAGCCAGAGGCTTGAGCGGACACTTTTGCCCTTTCCCCCGGCGTTCTGCCGGGGTGTCGTTGAAGGGACCAGCGACACGACCGCGTCGCCGTTGTCGCGCACCTTTCCCCCGGCGTTCTGCCGGGGTGTCGTTGAAGGCCCTCGGCATCGGTGCGGAGCGCTTGCCCCACCCCGATCTTTCCCCCGGCGTTCTGCCGGGGTGTCGTTGAAGGCGCTGGCAGCG
This sequence comes from uncultured Pseudomonadales bacterium, assembly GCA_951813295.1. GTDB lineage: Bacteria > Pseudomonadota > Gammaproteobacteria > Pseudomonadales > Azotimanducaceae > VXYL01. The sequence goes on along the minus strand of CATOTI010000002.1, from coordinate 4,323,040 downwards.
TGCCAAACGCCCGCCTGGTATCGATACTTTCCCCCGGCGTTCTGCCGGGGTGTCGTTGAAGGGAACGTCAATTGCGCATCCCTCAATAACAAACCGACCGTGTACATCCGGCTTAGGTATGACACAGACCACCTCGAGCGAACTCGAACTCACGGTGGTATCAGCGGGACTGGCGGGTTCGAGCCGCAGCTTCAGCGTCACACGATAGTGAAACTCGTCCGCTCCGCCGTCGACGTGATGGCCCTCATAGCGAAGAACTGCGCGTTTGCGGGCACCGAACATCGGGAAACGATCGCGAAGTACCGCCTCCAGTCCCCAGTGAATCCGGTCATCTGCGTGGAGCTGGACAAACGAATCCGCCTCGACACGAGGTAGTTCACCCCACTGAGCTCCCGGCAAGTCCTGCGTCGGGTCCAATCCTCCCGACGGCCAACGCATCGCGAGATCCCCGGGCGTTGCACTCAATGCGGCCTCGACCCGGTCGCGGACCTTGCTGCGATCATCTCCGAACGCGGGACGAATCAGGTCGAACCGTTTCAGCCAGACCACGATGTTGTCGTTGACGGATCGCCCAGGCGCCGGCCCGGCGAATGCGCGGTACGAGATGCTTCGGGCACCATCGCCATCCCGCCCGTGACTGTAAACGAATCGGACTATACGGCCGCTCGTATCCAGGACGACGCAAAGCCCGTAGGGGAACAACCTGAAAACGGGCTGATATACGTTCGAGTACGGGAGCACTTTGTCCACGTGAGCAACCGTGACGACGAACTCATCGAATTCCGCAATCAGCAGCAGGGCGGTGATGGTCTTCTGGCTACCGAGTCGCTCCCTGACATCAAGATTCCGCGCCTCGAAACCGAGCACTTCGGTAAACAGGTCGCGGACGGCTTGGACGCGATGGCCCCCAACGCCCGGACGGCCCAGCTCATTGAGTGCCGCGAGTATGTCTCGATTGCCTTCGATCGGAATGACGAAAGGCTCAAAAAGCTTCAAGCAGTCCGGAAGGTCATCAGTGCGCGCCGGCGATTTCGGTCGCTGCACCGCTTCAACCGATACTCCTTCTGCTTCCGCGATAGCCGCATTGAGCTCGACTATGTGCTGCTTATCGAGATCCCAGTTGACTCGCTCGAATGCAGTCTCGAACGCTTCAGCTCGGTTGACGCTCCCTAGAGCCCGAAGTGCAATCAGCAGTCCACGTGCTGTCGCGGCATTTTCATTCACGTTCGGGGCCCAATAGTCCACGAAGAAAGTGTGAAAGGATCCGGGCGTTCGTCCTCCTCACCCGAGCAAGCGATTTCGATTCAACTTGTCTGATTCGCTCTCGAGTAACATCGTAATCCCGCCCCACCTGTTCAAGTGTGTGGCGTCTCGGCAACCCGACGCCGAGACGGCGTTTCAACAGGTCGAAATCGCGCTCCTTGTTTTCTGCCTGGCTGGCCGTTCTCGTCTCCCGCCCCAGTTCGGTCGACAGGATCGCAGACACGAGACGTAAGGCGTCCTTGTACGTAGATGGCGAGGTCAGGACCGCATTCGGGTCGGCTGTCAGGTCGACAAGCGACTCTTCGATCGATGTCCCGGTGCCACTCGTCATCCAGGATGTGGGCCAGCTCGGCTCTGCATAGATCGCCAGTCGCCACACCCTCTCCTCGTCAAGGTTCAGTTCGTGCGCGGCCGCTCTCACAGCGTCTGCCACCGGCCTTCCGGATCGCCAACGCGCCGTTGTCGCCCGGTGGAGCCGTGTGATCTCTTCCGCCAAATGAACCGGAAGTCGAATCGGGTTCCGATGGTTCATTGCAGCCCGCGTGATCCTCTGGCGGATCCACCACGTCGCGTACGTGGACATTTGGAATCCCAGATCAGGTTCATACGTGTCCAGTGCTCGATTGAATCCGACCAGACCCTCCAGAACCGCCGTACGGTGATCAAAACCCCGCGCGTGACGAGACGCCAGGCTGACTACGAGACGGATGTTTCCTTCCAGTATTCGGCTACGGCAGTCGGATGCAAGGTCGCGCCAGAATCCAACGGGTTCGATCACGCTATTGTCTGACTCAATCAGATCGCCTACGTCGTCCAGATTCCGCTTGATCGAATCACCGATGGCCTTACGGTCGAACCCCTTCGATTCAAAAAACTTGGCCAATGCGGACGCCGACTCACTCGAAACACCGGACAGCGAAGGAGCTAACAGACCACGGGCTTCGTCCTTCAACGCTCGTGCCAGATCAGTCAGGTCGGAATGGGGGGACATTGCAAGCCAACCGATCAGTTGGCATTCGGCAAGTTGAAGTCTGACCAGCAGTTCATTCCGCTCGCTAGAAGCCTGAACCGGCGCAAGCGTGTCCTCGGGCTCGTCGGCGGGCAACTCCTTCAGCTCGGTCGGCAACTCGTTCAGAGGGACGACTTGCGCTTGTCGTTCCAGGTTACGTCCGTCCAACGGCACAAGTTCGTGCTGGACTGCGAACCCTCTTATGTTTGCCAATGTCGCAACAAGGGCAGGATCCCACGCGTCTTGAGAGCTGTCCTTCGTCCCGTTGTTCACAACGACAAAACCCCGCGACAGGTTCCGCACTCGTTTTCGACAAGCGGAGGATCGCACTGTCGTGCACCGTTCGGACCAGGCCGCGGCTTTCGCGAAATCAACCCGAGACGATCTCCGAAACGAATTCCGAAATTTCGCTCGAGTCGATTCCGCCCACGTCGTTGTCCATCGTCACGATCAACGTACCATTCGGACCACCGCCTTTTTCTCTCGGTAGAATCCCTGATGCCTCGTAATCCTGCAGCTTTCGTTGCCATCGTCGAAAGTACTCGGGGTTATGCAGCATCCCAAGATGCTCCCAGTAGAAAACCTCGCCCGTATCATCGTTTTCGATTGTGAAATCCGGATACCGGACCGCTCCCGATGCCAGCTTCAACTCCTGCTCGTACTCGTAACGATCGATCCCTTGCGCTAGCAGTTCGTTGGCGACGATCACCTCCGATTTCGACCGAACGAGATCACCTCGTTTGGTGCGGTCAGTTCTGTCATTGGATTGATGTCTTCTACGTTTGATTCCTGGATGCACCACATCGGCCAAGTAGACCACATGAATGGCGGCGAGAGACGATCGCCAGATCGGCACCATCTTCTCTAGACCAGGTGGTCTCTGCAATCCGGTGGCCCGAAGCGCATGGCCCAGAAACCAGCAGAAACAAAGGCTCCGCGGGCATCATCGGTAGAAAACAAGGTCCTGCTCTACCAGGTGACGACTGCGTGGCGGTGCACCCAGTCCCGAGCAAACACGTCTCTGCAAAAGAAACGCTCATTCCCACAAAAGTACCCGCGCAATCTCGCGCAAAGCCGAGCAATCTCGCGCAAAGCTAACCGCGCCCTACAGCGCCGCTTCTGAAATATGCGCTATTGCGTAAGTCGGGCTCTCACACTCGACAACCGCTAAATCCCGTCGGCCTGCTTCGTCGGTGATCTCTGCGACGGCACTGCGGACGGAAGGGTCAGGGTCAACACTGTTGACGCCCAAAATCAGTTCTCGGGTTTCAGGTCGAAATAAGTACGCCGGCGCATCTGCCAGTAGGTCGAGGTTCCACAATGCGGCTTTCGCGCGGTTCATAGAAGGAGTCCGCGCGGACGGAACGACGACGATGTTTGCGGCATATCTCGGGTTCAGGAATGAGAAAACAGCCTGCTGATCTTGGTTGGTCAAATGTACTTTGACGTCGAGGAAAGGCTCTAGCCTGTGATCTCGTTGCAACAACCCTGCGCGGACTTCATGACCGAAGGATGGTCGAGTGGCGCTTTGGAGCACGTTGTCGCGACCTTGGTACGAAGTGCAAACCAGGGTAGCGGCACCGCCGAGGACCGCCAAAAGGTCGTCCCCTCGCGCGGTCGTTGATTGCCCGAGATGAACGCCTCCGAAAGGCGGCGACCAATTCTCGAATCCGACGTTGGTCTTGGCGAAACGGTCGAGTTCCTCCACCACGGTACCTATCAGCATGTTGCCGTACGACGCGGATTCGCCAAAGAACGCACTTGCGGTGCGCGGGTTGAACGTACGAAGGCATGCTGCGGATCCATCGGACGACACCCCGACTACTGCAACGATTACTCGCTCGCCTGAACCGGCGATCGGTTCGACGTAAACCGGCGCCCACCAGATCTCGGTTGTTACCACACCGTTCATAGCTTTAGTCCCTGCTGGCCGGACCCACAGACGTCGTGCACCAGTTGCGTGAGATATGACCTGCGATCGTCAAGGAACCGCAGGCAGCCATCCATGAACTGCTCAGTCGACCACGTACCGAAAGCGCACGCGTTAGGAATCTGCGCCAATTCGACGTCTGCAAAGTTCGCTGCCGCCGACAGAATCTGGTCGGCGGCCCGGTTTCGATTTTTGACCTGGGACAAGTAGTGCCCTGCGAGAAGATTTCCCTGGGGCTGATCAACGTGCGTCATCCAGTCGGGAATCGATTCGCCATGGTCGATTAGAAGTAGCTCCTTTCGGCTTAAGAAAAGGATGTTTTGCATAGATCGATCACCGTTCGCTAGCCAAGTATCGAGGGCGATCGCGACCGGGAGGCGCGGCCATGCTAGAACGATAGCGAGCGACGAACCGTTGACTTCGAGCGAGCGAATCATGGTCGGTTCTGCATCGGTGGCGAAAGCGTACGCGCCGAAATGATCTAGGGCAGTCCCACCCGTTCGCACGATGTAAGCCCGAGGCGCGGCCACGAGCTCGCGGGCGAGCAAATTCCCGATCACCTCGCGGACGAGCTGACCTTCCGTGCACTTCTTGACGTAAGCGGCGCGGATCCCGTTTGTAGCTTCGATGGAACAGCGCACGGTAGTTCCGGAGTCGTCGACGGGTCCGTGAGGTCCTGCGACATCCGCGATTCGAATCTGGTCGATGAGAGGCCTGCTCGCGTTTACGGAGCGACAAAGTAATTCATCGCCGCGCACGTGCTCAATCTGATTTTGAGTCCAGTCTCGACGTAGCTCGTCTAGTAGAACTGTAATCCTCCCATTTCTAGCTGCGTTGAGAAGTAGGGTTACGCTGCTTTCGCGAGCTTGGCGTGATGCCTCCGATGGCCGTGTTCGGCCGTTCGTTGTTGTACTGCCACAGCCATTGCGTGGCGGTGGCCTGGGCGTGCTCGATTGAGTCGAACAGATGGAGATCGAGCCACTCGTGTCGAACGGTCCGGTTGAACCGTTCGACGTAGGCGTTCGGGGTCGGCTTGCCCGGCTGGATGAACATCACCCGGATGCCCCGGCCAATCGGTATTCCGCCCTCGGACAAGCTTTTTTGGGCCTGTTTAACTGCCATACTCATGAAATCACGGTCGTCTAACACCACCTCACTACAACTCCGGGAATTCGGCGAAAGCATGAGCGACGAAAGACTTGCGCGTCTACTTGAGAGTGCAAAAGACGCAAAAGAACAGGCGTATTGCATCTATTCGAAGTTCCCCGTGGGGGCCGCCGTTCTGCGCGAGGACGGGTCGGTCGAGGTGGGTGCGAACGTTGAAAACGCCAGCTATGGGCTTGCAGTTTGTGCCGAGCGTGTAGCGCTTTTTCGAACGGTAACATCAGAAGGCGTAAAGCCCGTGGCAATCGCTGTGTCGTGCGGCGAAGAGGGGCAAGATCTTGCCGAAGCATCACGCCTTCCTTGCGGCGCGTGTCTCCAGGTCATGTGTGAGTTCCTTGGTCCGGATGCGCCCGTAGTTATAGATGGCGTCGGTACGTTCGCGCTCAGCGCTCTGCTCCCGATGGGCTTTTCTTTGAGTAAGGAATACCAATACATACACGACTAGTACCGGGGCGCCCACTTTCTTGCATGCCGTGGCAATATCGATCGGATGGGTCTTCTGACGAGGTCGCCCGACCTGGGGCTACCTGGCGTCGCCGATGACCCGCAACGCGATCGGTTTGGCGGCAACGCGCTTTTCTTACCGACAGATTGCCGACGGGCGACCGGAGATCATGCGGGAGGCAGAGGTGCGACCGGGCGGTTAGGAAGCTGTAAGCTGTTGATCTAGTTACCGAAAGGTACGGCCAGTGCTGCGCGGGGATTGGGAGAGGAAGTCTTGAAAACCAGCGAGGGGAGACCCTCCCAGGGTTCGATGCGAGCGGCGCCGCAGGCGCGACCTCGCGTCGCTGCGCCGTAGGCGTCAGGCGATAAGTCATCCCTGCCTCCCGCCAGCTCCCTGAGATCGGTAACCTCGTGTGAGCGTCGAAACGCGCGCATCAGTCCACCGCCTTCTTGATCAAGATCGCCGTCGTTTCGAACCAACGAAACAGATTGCCTACCGGCGCCCTGCCCTGCGATTCGCCAAACCCTCATCCAACATCGAACCACGACCACTCCGCGTCAGGCGAACTTCGAGTGCGATCTAGCGCCGGAGAACAACTTTTGTTACCCCTCGTTCGACACGTACTTATGAAGCATCGACGGCGAACATCATGAAAACGCGATCTGCTCTGATATCGATATTGTGGCTCACCGCTTGCGAGCCGAACTTCGACGCGTCCTCCCCGACCACGGCGGAACCGCGCCGGACGTCGGCTTGGTCGAGCTACGGCGGCGTGGATGGCAGGAAATTTGCCTCGCTCGGGATAATCGACAAAGACAACGTCGCTGATCTGGAAGTCGCGTGGGTAGACAAGACGGGTCTCGTCGAAACGGTGTTCCAGGCGACCCCCGTGCTTGCCGATGGGCGTCTGCTTTTTTGTACGCAGAAGAACGAAGTCATTGCGCTCGATCCGGAAACCGGCGGCGAAATCTGGACGTTCGATCCGGAGATCGATCCCGGTCTACGTCCCGCCAACGAGTTCAATTGCCGCGCCGTGACACCCTCGCCCGGTCGCGCCGCCCGGTGCTCGCCTAGAACGTCCGATACGGCCGTACGAACTCGCGCTCGGCGTAACGAATGCCGGGGGCCGCGCGGAGTTTCGCGAGGACTTCGGCGATGTCGCGGTCCTCGGGGACGGTCATCACCATGAGCGTTTTTTGCGGCGTCGCGGGATTCACCGTGATTCGCCGCGGTGTCGCCTCTTGGACGAGGGTTAGTCCGTGCGCGGTCGCGAGTTGGGTGGCACTACGATCGGCGACGATGAGGATATTGCGCGTGCGGACGCCGAAGGAAGGGCGCGTGATTTGAACGACTTGCCCCTCGGGGCGCGTCACCGGCGCCGGCGGCACCGGGACAACGGGTTGTACGGCGTCCATTTCGTGGGTTGGGTACACGACTTGTGGGACGACGGGATCGGCAACGGCGATGCCGGCGGCGGCGATAATGATCGAGGCGATTCGCGTCTGTCGCTTCATTCCGATGCTCCTGTTTGCGCGTGTCCGAACACGGTTAACTCGATGCCGCGCACTTCAGATGGTTCCGGGTTATTCACGCCCCAATAGAAGGTCGTCTGGCCATCCGCGGTTTGGATCAACCATTCCGGATAGATGAGATTGCCGTCTTCGTCGATGTCGACCGCGTAGGCCTCGATCGGCAACGGGATCGGTCGCACCGGGGTCGCATCGACATCGACGAAGCGAATCCGCCAAGTGCCATTCGGATCCTCACCGTAGAACGCCGAGGCCTGCATCGGTGTGTCGAACAAGATGTGATCCGCCACCAACGCTTCACCGACCACGAGTTGGTTAGAACTCAACAACATGCCCTTCGTGCCGCTTGGCGAGGTCAACTCGATCGCAAGATCGACGCCGGCGGAGTTCGAAAGCGACCCTTCGGGGTTCACCGCAGAACAGTCATAGGCTTCCGTGATCCAACAAAGGCCGGTGGCATGGACGCTCAACCGCACCCGCACGCTCTCCGTGAAGTCCATGGGCACGTCGTCGAGCACGACATCAATCGTGGCACCTGCCGCTTCGCCGTCGGGAATCGGAACCGCCACCGTCGTCGGATCATGGTAAGGCCCCCACGTCGAGGACGCTTCAACTAGATCTCCCATCACGGGCGCGTTCATGGCGGTTTCGACGGCCGCGCTCGCGTCCGGCCGGCCCAGCCCATATTGATTGTTGTGCCAGTAGCCGGCGGCATTCTGAACCCAGCCTAGATGCGCGGTGAACGAACCCTCACCAACGGCTCGAATGACGGCTGCATCGTCCGCTTCCGGCTGCGTCGCGGTCGACGCGAGAACATGGCGAATCTGGCGCCAGTCGAGCGCCGGGTTCGCCGATGCAATGAGCGCGATGACGCCGCTCACCATCGGCGCGGCGGATGAGGTGCCATTGAACGAACTTGTGTAGTCGCAGTTTTCGTTGTCTTCGCCCGGGCCAAAGTTGAACGGCCAAAGCGAGGCCCAGAACTCGTCCGCGCGGCTGTAGCCGCGTTCACAGCCGGACTGATCAGTGGTAACGATGGCGGGAAAGAAGAGGCCGTACTCGCCCGCCGGGGCAGAAAGAAAGAGACTCGATCCAGGCGTCGAATAGGAAGCCCGGTCGCCCGCCGCGGTCACCGCACCGACGACCATCGTCCCCATGTGTGCGTTGTAGGTTTCGCCCTCCGCCGTATGGGAAGGGAGGTCCAAGTCCGGGTAGGGCAAAAACCGTCGAAACTCATCGAATGAGTTACCACTCGATTTCACATTGATCGCCCCAAGTCCGTCGCGCAACGTCCCGGTGTTCGCGACCAATTCGGCCTCGAATTCATTCCACGGGAAGAAGATCGGACCGATTCGGTAACTGATTCCGTAACTACGATTAAAAGCAACGACGGGGTCTGACACCGTCACCGACGAGTTGAAGAGACCATGGGTTTGGGCACGCGACGTGTCATCCTGGGCGAAGAGGAAGTTCATCCCCGCCAGGCCGACCTCCGGCGCCACCCCGATGCCACCGATATCGTTCCAGCCGACGGAGCCGACAATTCCGGCGACACTCGTGCCGTGATCGCCGAACACGCTGAGGTCGTTGGTCGGATCATCATCGCCAGAGAGGAAATCCATCGACAGGCCAGGAACGAGGTTGGCGGCAAGGTCCGGATGGGCGATCTCTAGACCGGTATCCACCACCACCACCGAAACGCCTTGCCCTCGGATACCAGCGGTGATCGCGCCGACGGTATTGATGTCCTCGGTCGGTGTACGGAAGCCGGCAACATGCGCTTGGCACGCCGTCGCCGAAAGGTCGGCACACTCGGTCGGCAGTGGGGGCCACGCGAAATCGGGATCCTGTTCGATGAAGGCAACCAATTCGTCGGGGAAGGAAAACGCAGCCTGCCCGCGGTTGTCGTGATGCCACTGTTCGCCGGCCAGTGGATCACCGATCGTTTCGGCGATCAAAATATCGGTCGACACATCGGTTCCACTCGTGTCGACCACCGTAACCTGAAGTTGGCTCGACTTCGACGAGAACGGCGTGAACGTGTACGCCTCGCCGCTGATCACCAAACTGCCGACCGACGTGGTATAGACCGAATCGATCGGTTCAATCGCCATCTCGTTTTCGACGACCGTGATCGTGTGGCTGTCGCCAACGTCGACGTCGTCGAACAGTTGCCCCGTCACGGACACCCACTGCTCGCCGCCGGAGAAATCCGTCGTCGTAAAGACCGGTAGATCATTCGTGTTGATGACCTCGATTGCGAACGACTGTGTCGTCGTGAGCTCGCCATCGGAAGCCGTCACCGTGACGTTCGAGATACCCACGTGCTCGTTCTCGGGAACCCCGCTAATGACCGAACCCGACACCGACAACCAGTTCGCGCCGGCGACCGAAAAGGTAATCGTCGGGCCGTCATCGACGGCCGTGACCGTATAAGCGTAGGTTGAATCCTCCAGCACCGAAGAAAGCGGCGGTGATGACGTGATCCGTGGAGGGTCGTTTTTCGAGTTCGAACAGCCCGCGATAGCAAGCCCACTCACGAGAAAGGCCACCATCCAGCGACCGTCAGTGATCGAGCCTCGTCCGGCGCGACCCAGGGGAAAACAAATTTGCAAACCCACACACTCAAGAGACCAAGAAGTCGACACCTTACCCGGGGGGGGGGGGGAGGCAAGCCAATGATGTCACAGAGTGGCATGGCCCGCTGCTCGCGTATCCAGCATTTTCTTGTGCCTGACCCGTGGTCATACGCGCGCTGCCGCAGGGCCTGGGAAGCCGGTGAAGGGTGGTAATATCTGGTGAGAGAACCCACTGGACTTTCCTGGCCAGTGGAGCGGTGATGCGCTGTGTGATAAGGCCGGTGGGGACGGCTGATAGGAAACCATGAAAACCCGTCAACAAAAACAAACCCGTGGGCGCGCAACGGCTCGCGCGGATACCGGGGTTCGCCCGACCTCTGCTGAGTTGGCTGAGGAACTGGCGTCGCTGGGTGATCTCGACCTGGCCGGTCTGCGGGCGGAATGGCACCGGCTCTATGCCACGCAGCCCCCGCTGCGTGCCCGCCGCGACCTGCTGATCCTAGCGATTGCCTGGAAGCTTCAGGAGCAGGTTCTGGGCGGGCTGACGGTGGCGCAGAAACGTCAACTGGCAGGGATTGCTACGGCGTTGCGGGAGACCGGTGAGATTGCCGGTCATCCCGCAATCCGTCTGAAGCCGGGTGTGACCTTGGTGCGGGAATGGCGCGGCGAAACCCACACCGTGCGGGTCCATGAAGACGGTTTTGAGTGGCGGGGGACGCATTACCGCTCGCTGTCGTCGATTGCCCGGGAGATCACGGGTACGCACTGGTCCGGACCGCGCTTCTTTGGCCTGAAACGACGGCCAACACCCTTCGCCGGCAAGGACAAGCGCGATGCATAGCCGGGCCAGTCGTGAGACCCACTGTGCCATCTATACGCGCAAGTCCTCCGAGGCGGGTCTGGAACAGGACTTCAACTCGCTTGATGCCCAGCGCGAGTCCTGTGCGGCCTACATCAAGAGCCAACGGCACGAAGGCTGGACGGCGCTACCGACACGCTATGACGATGGCGGCCTCTCCGGCGCAACGATGGCACGTCCCGCGCTCACGCGTCTGCTCGCCGATATCGAGGCGGGGCGCATCGACACGGTGGTGGTTTACAAGGTGGATCGCCTGACGCGCTCGCTCGGTGACTTCGCCCGCATCGTTGAGGTGTTCGACAAGCAAGGGGTGTCCTTTGTCTCCGTCACGCAGCAGTTCAATACAATCAACTCGATGGGCCGGCTCACGTTGAACATGTTGCTAACTTTTGCGCAGTTTGAACGCGAGGTCACCGGGGAACGGATCCGTGACAAGATCGCCGCCTCGAAGCAGAAGGGGCTGTGGATGGGCGGGTTGGCGCCGCTGGGATATGACGTTATCGACCGCAAGCTCGTCATCAATCACCGCGAGGCCGAGACGGTGCGTCATATCTACCGACACTATGCAGCACTCGGGTCGGTCCGGGCATTGAAGGAAGCGCTAGACGACGAAGGCATCGTCAGCAAGGTCCGCATGGACAGACACGGTCGCCACACGGGTGGCAAGCCGCTGGCTCGTGGGGCGCTGTATCTGATACTGCAGAACCGGCTCTATCGGGGTGAGATCGTCCACAAGGACGCGTGCTACCCCGGGGCGCATGCGGCGATCATCGAGCCGGGTCTCTGGGAGCCGGTACAACAAAGACTCGCCGCGAATCGGGTTGCGCGGCAACATGGTGCTCACGCCCGCGAGCCCAGCCTGCTGGCGGGTCTGATCGTCGACCATCATGGCGAGCGGATGACCCCCAGCCATGCCAACAAGCAGGGCCGACGTTATCGTTATTACGTCAGTCAGTCCTTACTCAAGCGGGGTCGCTCAAAAGCTGCCGACACGGCGCGGCGCGTACCGGCAGCGGAACTGGAACGACTGGTGGAGCAGCGAATCATGGCGTTCCTCCGGGACGAAGGCGCGTTGCATGAGGCGCTTGTCCCGCGGGCCTTGCCGGCGCATGAGGTGGAGACGCTGATCACCGACGCCTCGATGCTGGCCGAGCGCTGGCCGCGCCTTTCTACCATCGAGCGACGCCGCTGGCTTCAGGTGTTCATCATCGGCGTGACGCTACACCCGGAGAAGCTGGAGATCCGGGTTCACACCGGGTATCTGGCCGAAAGCTTGCCCTGCGATGATCTTGTCAATGCTGGCGAGTTGAACGCGCTGTCATGCTCACGCTCGGAAGGTTCCGTACTGGTGTTGACGGTCGCGGCGCGGTTGAAACGAACGGGCATGGAAAAGAAGCTTTTGATTGATGGTGCCAACCCACCCTCCGGCCACCAGGAGGTGGACCCCAGCCTGCTGAAACGAATCGCGCGGGCTCATGAGTTGCAGGCCATCTTCACGCGCGGCGGTCAATCGATGGCCGAGATGGCAACCGCCGCCGGCGTGAGCAGTGCCTGGTTCACCCGACTGTTACGCCTCGGCTTTCTGGCACCCGACATCATTCAGGCCATCCTCGAGGGCCGCCAGCCCGCGGACCTGACCGCCCGCCAGTTGATGGCGGACACACGTCTACCCATCAACTGGCAGGAGCAGCGTGCCGTGCTCGGGTTTACTGACCCCACCACCACCGCCACTCCCGACTGATGCCCTGCGTCCGTACGGGGCTCTGGACCCGTTTGTTGCCATTACGAGCACCAAGCCATCGGACATATCGAAAGATGCTTTGTCCGCAGTCGGGTCGGGGGCCGTACTAAGCTCTCCGCCATGGAAAAGACGATCGCGCGACTGCAGGTGATCACGGACGAGACGGTTCAGGATCGCTACTCTCACCTCGACCTCACGAAGCTTGTGTTGGCGGGCGGTGCCCCTTGTGTTCAGTTTCGTGAGAAACGCACGCGCACGACTGCGGAACGCATCACTACGGCAGCGTGCATGCACGCCGAATGTGAGCAAGCTGGGCAGATTCTCCTGGTCAATGATCGGGCGGACATTGCCCTGTCGGTGGGCAGCCGCGCGATTCATCTCGGCCGGAACGACCTCGATGTGGCAACGTCGCGTCGGATCTTGGGCCCCGAAGCAGTGATCGGCGGGACCGCCAACTCGCTCGAAGAAGCGCGCCGGGTCTGGGCGATGGACGTCGACTATCTCGGCGTCGGGCCTGTGTACGGGACGACGTCAAAAGCGAACCCTGCGCAAACGATGGGCCTCGACAATCTTGCAGCGATCGCGGCGACATGTCCGAAACCAGTGATCGCGATCGGGTCGATTACCGCGGCACGGATCCCTGAAGTGATGGCAACGGGCGTCCACGGTGTTGCCGTCCTCTCTTTCATCGTCGCGTCGCGTGACGTATCGGCGGCGACGGCGGAATGCATCGCCGCGCTTGGCTGATCGATGACGGGCGATGACCGACCGTGGCCGAAGGTCATGGTCATCGCGGACCACGGATATGCCGGCTCGTCGGAGCGATTGTTGCGGTGTCTCGAAGCGCTAACACCGTCGGCGTTCGCGGTGCAGTTGCGCGCCCATGAACTCAACGCTCGAGATGCGGATACTTTCGGCCAACTCGCGCGTCGCGCCCGGGACGTTCTCGATCCCACGATTCCCATGTTCCTGAACGGGACGGAGTCGCTCGCTAAGGCGCTGGGGTATGACGGGGTTCACTACCCCGAGTATCGGCTGGCCGAACCGACACCCGCCTGTGCGTGCTCAACGGCGGCGGCCCACTCGATCGATGCCGCCTTGCGCGCCGATGAGAAAGGTGTCGGTGCCGTTTTCTTCTCGCCCGTCTTCGCGCCCTCCTGGAAAGCGGGCGAAGCGCAGGGGTTGGAAGCGTTGGCTCGATTTACCCGACAGACGCCACTGCCGGTTTACGCGCTTGGCGGAATGACGGCCGCGCGGGTTGGCACGTGCCTCGATACCGGTGCTCACGGCATCGCAGTGGTTGGGGCCGTCATGGGGGCCAATGATCCCAATCGGGCAATCGATCAACTTCTGCTCGCGTCGTTTTCTCGAGTCGACTGACCTATACTCCCGGCACTTGGATTGTCGGGGTGCCGCGAGGCTGAGACGTTCGCCCATCGAACGGACCCGTTGAACCTGATCCGGCTAATACCGGCGAAGGGAGCAACCTCCGACACCACCGTTGGAGGATTTCCATGAGCGAGCAGTTGAATCTTTCCCAAGCCGCCAAGATCAGCGCCGACATGCTGTTGCCGTTGAGGGGTTCCCGCAAAGTACACATAGAAGGCGAGCAAGCGGGTGTCCGTGTACCAATGCGCGAGATCAGCGTTTCGCCGACCGGCGTGCAAGGTGCGAACGGAACGCCGCGGCTTGAGCCGAATCCCCCGGTGCGGGTTTACGACACGTCAGGCCCCTTCACGGACCCCGATGTAGACGTCGACATCCGCGCGGGTCTCGCGCCGATCCGAGCACCCTGGATCGAGGCACGCGGCGACACGGAACAGTTGGATGGATTCTCGTCGGGTTTCACCAACGAAAGAAATCTGGATCCGAAGCTCGAACGTCTCCGCTTCGCTCACCTGCGGTCCCCGCGCTGCGCCAAAGCCGGCAAGAACGTCACGCAGCTTCACTATGCACGGCAAGGAATAGTGACGCCGGAGATGGAATACATCGCGATTCGCGAAAACCTCGTTCACGCCAACACGCCGTCCGACGTAGAGCCGCATCCGGGGCAGAACTTCGGTGCGAACACACCGGCGGAAATCACGCCGGAGTTCGTGCGTGAGGAAGTCGCGCGCGGTCGGGCGATCATTCCGAGCAACATCAATCACCCGGAATCCGAGCCCATGATTATCGGTCGGAGTTTCCTGGTGAAAGTAAACGCGAACATTGGCAACTCGGCGGTGACGTCCTCGATCGAAGAAGAGGTCGAGAAGCTCGTGTGGGCCACCCGTTGGGGTGGTGACACTGTGATGGACCTGTCGACGGGGAAGAACATTCACGAGACGCGTGAATGGATCATCCGAAACTCACCCGTACCAATCGGCACCGTGCCCATCTACCAAGCGCTCGAAAAGACCCACGGCATTGCCGAAGACCTCACGTGGGAGATTTTCCGTGACACGTTGATCGAGCAAGCCGAGCAAGGGGTGGATTACTTCACGATCCACGCCGGCGTACTGCTCCGCTATGTCCCACTGACCGCGCGCCGAACCACGGGAATCGTCAGCCGCGGTGGTTCGATCATGGCGAAGTGGTGCCTCGCGCATCACGAGGAGAACTTCCTCTACACGCATTTCGAAGACATCTGCGAAATCATGAAGGCGTACGACGTCTCCTTCAGCCTGGGCGACGGCCTTCGCCCCGGCTCGGTCGCGGACGCGAACGACGAAGCACAGCTCTCGGAACTCGAAACGCTCGGCGAACTCACCAAGATCGCGTGGCAGCACGACGTTCAGACGATGATCGAGGGCCCGGGCCACGTTCCTATGCAACTCATCAAAGAGAACATGGAGAAGCAGCTCGAAGTTTGTGACGAAGCACCGTTCTACACGCTGGGGCCGCTAACCACGGACATCGCCCCCGGATACGATCACATCACCTCGGGCATCGGCGCGGCGATGATCGGGTGGTATGGCTGCGCAATGCTCTGCTACGTCACGCCGAAAGAGCATTTGGGCCTGCCGAACAAAGAAGACGTTCGCGAAGGCATCGTCACGTACAAAATCGCCGCTCATGCTGGCGATCTTGCGAAAGGTCATCCCGGCGCCCAGATTCGCGATGACGCGCTCTCGAAGGCGCGGTTCGAGTTCCGCTGGGACGATCAGTTCAACCTTGGCCTCGATCCGGACAAGGCACGCGAGTTCCATGACGAAACGCTGCCCAAGGACTCCGCGAAGGTCGCCCACTTCTGTTCGATGTGTGGCCCGAAGTTCTGCTCGATGAAGATCAGTCAGGATGTTCGCCAAGCGGCTGGCGTCAACGAAGACCGCATCGTCATGATCGATGTCGAAGCGGAAATGGCACAGAAGTCGGAGGAGTTTCGCGACAGCGGCAGCGAGATCTACCAGAAGGTCTGATCGATGCACGTCGCCATCGCGGGAGCCGGATTGATGGGGCGTCTGCTCGGCCACTCGTTGGCTAAGCGGGGGTACACCGTCGAACTTTTCGAGCGCGCTTCACGTGAAGCGCCGGAGAGCGCCGCCCACATTGCCGCGGCGATGCTCGCACCTGTCAGTGAGATCCCCGACGCTGAACCGGAGATCTTCGACATGGGGCGAGATTCGATCGCCCGCTGGCCGGCGATCTTGGACGCGCTCGGCGTGCCCTATGGGATCGACGGCGCGTTGTTCGTCGCCCACGGCATGGATGCGCCACTGCTCGACAAGTTCCATCGCTCACTCGGCGAACATACCGATAAAGCGCGTTGGATCAGCCGCACCGAGATCGAGGCACTGGAGCCCGAGCTCGGTCGTCAGTTCCAGCGCGGCCTTTTTCTGCGGAACGAAGGTTGGATCGACAACCGGGCGTTGTTGGCAGCGCTCGAATCCACATGCGGTCCGATTCATTTCGAATCTGCCGTTGATGACCTCGGCGCCCTCGACGGGGACGTCGTCGTCGACTGCCGCGGCGTGGGTAACGACGATCCGGCTCTTCGCGGGGTTCGCGGTGAGGTTATCCGTGTGTCGGCACCCGACGTCGAGATTCGTCGCCCCGTCCGCTTGGTGCATCCGCGCTACCAGATATACGTGTCACCGCGACCCGGTCGTGAGTACGTGATCGGTGCGACGCAGATCGAAAGCGCATCGAATGCGCGCGTCTCGGTCCGAAGCGCACTGGAACTCCTGTCGGCGGCATTCACGCTGCATTCGGGTTTTGCCGAAGCCGAGATCATCGAGATGGCGTCGGGGTTACGTCCTGCATATCCCGACCATCTTCCCCGGGTGGCGTGGTGCCACGGGGTGCTGTCGGTCAACGGGTGTTTCCGACATGGGTATCTCATTGGCCCGACGATCGTCGATCGGGCCGTTTACGAAGTGGAATCCGCATGCAGATTACGGTCAACGGCGAGTCGATCGAGCTAGCCGAAACGCGCCTGGCGGACGTGATTGAAGCGTTGGGTTACGCCGACAAGAAGATCGCCGTGGCGTTGAACGAGACGTTCGTACCGAAGCCCCAATGGGGATCGCGCGAGATTGATGCGGGTGATCGCATCGACGTGTTGTCGGCGATCCAAGGCGGGTGAGGACAGACCAATGAGTGAGCCGTTAGCTATCGATTCAAGTTCACGCGCCGACGACGACGGATGGTCCGTCTATGGCGTCGACCTGACCAGCCGTCTCTTTTTAGGCACGGCGCGGTATCCGTCGTTGCAGGTGATGGCGGACGCCGCGAAGGCGGCAAAGACCGAGGTCCTCACGGTTGGACTACGTCGCCAAAGCCCAGAGCAACTCGCGGGTGAAGCGTTCTGGGATCACGTCGCGTCGCTTGGTTGTCGGATCTTGCCGAACACCGCCGGGTGCCACTCGACGAAAGAAGTCGTCACGCTTGCCCAGATGAGTCGCGAAATCTTCGAGACGAACTGGATCAAGCTCGAGGTGACGGGCGACGACTACAACCTTCAGCCCGATCCCTTCGAACTGATCGAGGCGACGCGTCGGCTGATCGCGCTCGGCTTCGAGGTGTTCCCGTACACGACCGACGATCTGGTCGTCTGTCAGCGGCTACGCGATCTCGGGTGCGAGATCATCATGCCCTGGGGCGCGCCGATCGGGACCGGGAAGGGGCTTATGAATCCTTACGCACTCGAGACGCTGCGAGCGCGCCTACCCGACGTCAAACTCCTGGTCGATGCAGGGCTCGGCTTGCCTTCCCACGCGGCGCGCGTTTTCGAGCTCGGTTTCGACGCGGTGTTGCTGAACACGGCCGTAGCCCAAGCTGATGATCCGATCGCGATGGCGTCTGCGTTCCAGCATGGTGTTCAAGCTGGGCGGATGGCCTACCGGGCCGGCGCGATGGCCGAAAGTGAAACGGCGCACCCGTCGACACCGGTCGTCGGAACGCCGTTCTGGCAGGCGGCCGGGGACAACTAGCGCACGATAGCGGCTCGGGTGATCGACATTGCCGCTCACGACCTGAGATCTGCCTAGGGTTCCGGCCGGCAAAAAGTCCGGCCATGGCATTTCGCTGCCCGTCTCGAGCCAGGTCTTCTGCCTGACGATCGATTTGAGCCAGCCATTAGGGTCGATCGTCGATGCAGTTTGGGGGCTTTGTATACGTCGTGGCTGACCGCGACGTATACGACGTCACCTTGTTGCTGGATAGCGACATTGACGCTCGAGGTTTCGTCGAAGCCGAAACCTTCGAACGAAAACGTATGGGTCAGCCTGACGCCGTGTTCGATCGAGACAACGGCACCGCTGTAGACGACTTGCTCGCCGCTGCCCCACCGGGCACGTACGCCTTATCAAGGGTGATCTGGCCGTTCTCGACCGCCAAGCGCGGATGGGGGGAGTCCATGACCGACGTGTCGCCGCTGCTACTCGCAACGAAGTTGTGCACGAGACCCAGCGTATGGCCGATCTCGCGCTCTCGTGCGCCGAGAGCTGCTCAAGGCGCTTGACGGCTGCGGTACGAGCAAACAGTCGAAAATCGATAGGGCTTGGCGCAGCCGCTCGATACCAGACTCTGGAGCGCCGAAGATGACTTTCGCGCCAATTCTGGCCTCAAGGCCCGGGAGTATTCCGAACCGATCCTCGGCCTAATCTTCCTCCGGTTCGCGGAAGTGCGGGCCGTAGGGAATATGAACACCGCATTGAAGTGGCGTGTGAGGCAGCGGGCATTACGCTATTCTGGGTCCTGGGGCGCGTACCGTCCTCGTTGAGCGGAGCGCAAAAAATGTCGGTTTCTCTGCCAGGTCGCGACGGTGGCACCCATCGACGATCTCTGGCCGATGATTCAGCCAATTCCCAGACGTGACGGCGTTTTTCTTGTACAAACCGCGGAACCCGTCGAGGAGACGTGACGGTGGTGAGACCACGGTTGTGATGGCCTATAGCATCGCGATCGCGATTGTGGGTGCCGGCCCCAACGCCGAGAGTTGAGGAACAAGGGACGAGCGCGGAGCATCGGAAGCATCACGACAGATGAGTTGACGGGCAAACGAGCCGGCAGCCGTTTATGGTGACGTTCTCGAAGCAGTGGCGGAAACCGATGCAAATCGTTCTTACGGTTGCCGGCTCGGATAGCGGTGCGGGGGCCGGTATCCAAGCCGATTTGAAGTCCATCAGCGCCAACGGCGGGTACGGTTTATCCGTCCTGACGTCCGTGACGGCGCAAAACACCAAGGCGGTCACGGCCGCCATGCCGTTACCTGTCGAGTTGATCGACGCCCAGTTCGCGGCGATCTACGACGATTTCCAGCCGGCGGCGGTGAAGAGCGGCATGCTCGCGGATATCGATCGCATCAACGCGGTCGGTGCCGCTCTCGATAGGTACATCACCCCGAATTACGTACTCGACCCCGTCATGGTGGCCACCTCGGGTGACCCATTACTCGAAGAAAACGCCGTCGACGCTGTTCTGACCGTGCTCGTCCCTCGCGCGTATCTCGTCACCCCGAACATCCACGAAGCAGAGATCATGGCCGAACAAACCATCGAGACGCTGGGTGACGCGAGGCAGGCCGGATGGCGGATACTCGAGCGGGGCTGCGGCGCGGTTCTCATCAAAGGGGGCCATCTCGACGCCATGCCCGCAACCGACCTGCTGATGTCCCGTGAGTCCGAGCGCGCGTACGAAGGCGAGTTCATCGACACGACTTCAACGCACGGCACGGGGTGCACCTACTCCGCCGCGATCGCGACCCATCTCGCCCACGGATCGCCTCTACCCGAGGCGATCGCCCGCGCGAAGCGATACATCACGGAAGCCATCCGGGCCGGACTTCCACTCGGCGGCGGCTCGGGCCCGACCGATCATTTCTACTTCCTGGACCGAGCCGCCCGGCGGGCCGTTTCTCCATGAAAGCGCAAAGCGAGCGCAATCAACGCCAGATCACTGCGCAATGAGTTCGATACTCGCCATCCGGCCATCCGGCCATCCGGCCATCCGGCCATCCGACGTTCCGGCGTTCCGGCGTTCCGGCGTTCCGGCGAGGGAAAGCGTCGACCATAAAGGCCACGTTACGCCGACCTGATCGAAGCCGCGATGGGAGAAATCTCGGCGGTGAAACGGCTCGGTGCGCTGCAGGAACCGCTGAAGAATGTCACGTCAGGTCGCAGGCCAGGGCCAAATGCTCTGCGCGATCACGGCGACAAATCTACAGGCGAGCGATTTCGGCATACCGAACGCTTACCGCGATGGAGGCTGGCGACAAGGAAGCGCTTACCACAGTCCTCGACAGCACGGACCGGCGGCGCTTCGAACTGGTGGTCGCAGCCTCGGTGTTCGGTCCAGTTCTGCGGGAAGCGGCACGGCGAACCGGTCCGTTTCCTTTGAACTGATCGTGTTCCATCCGATCAGTGTTGCGCGGTTCTCGGCGCAATTCGACGACGCGCTCAATATCCGGACAGCCGAAACCGAGAAAGCGATTGATTTCGTCCCGCTCATGTTCCCCGTGCAGTTTCCCGTTTTCGCTGATGATCGTCTTGAGCGCGTCTACAGTGTCTTCGCCCCACCGTGCGCTGTGCACCAGCAACGCTTTCAGGATGACGGCGTGATATGCCGAGTCGATTTCCGGGTGCGCCGAATCGTCCGGCAGGTCTTCCGGCGCTTCGAGGATGCGCATGGCGTTACTACATGTACAATTGTATGTACTACTAAAAGTAATGGACGATGCAACTCGAATGGGATGATGCGAAGAACAGCCAGAACCGTCAGAAGCACGGCTTCGAATTCGCCGAAGCGGCGGCGGTGTTCGCAGGCGAGTGCCTGACGCTACGCGATCATCGCGTCGACTACGGCGAGGAGCGGTTCATCACCCTTGGGCTTCTGAAGGGGTGCGTCGTGGTGATCGCGCACACCCCGAGAGGGGAGAAAACTCGAGTCATTTCCATGAGAAAGGGGAACCGTCGTGAGCAAAAAGCCTATCGAGAGCGAACTGAAGCGGATTGATGCGATGGCCGACGAGGGCATCGACTACAGCGACATTCCGCCATTAGACGACGACTTCTTTGCTAATGCAGAGGTCGTCGTCTCTCCCGGAAAAGAGCCCGTCACGATCCGCCTGGATGCGGACATCCTCGACTGGATGAAGTCCCAGGGTCGAGGCTACCAGAGCCGCATTAACGCGATCCTACGGCGTTACTACGAGGCGCATCGCGATCAGCCGCGAAAGTGAACACCCTGGTAAGGGGACAGGACCTGGGACCCAGATCCCGATTGTTCTGACCGACATCGCAGTTAGTTGGTCGTGCCGCGAATGTCATTCCACATGGCGTCGACGGCCTTCACTGCCCGCTCCGGGGTGCGGTACTTGTTGTTGGCTCCAGTACAGATGTAGCCTGCCTGGCACTCGCCCAATTGGTTGATGACTATCGGCTGGTTTCCCGCGCTGCAGAACGGCACATTGTTGTTGCGGCCGTCGCAGACCACGATATCCACAGGCATGGTGACGGTGTCAACCCACGGCATGATGTTGCCGGACGGGTCAATCAAGTACCACTCATGCACCCATTCTTCGCCTTCATCACGGCGTGGGTGATCGACTTCAATGCCGACGCCCAGCCAGAGATTATCGGCATTCTCGCCACGGTACTCATAAACCACTTGATGATCGCCATGCTTGACGACGTCTGGCGTTGAGTAATCGAAGACCGCGAACGTGCGTTGGCCGCCCTTGCTAATGTACTTGAGCACAGCACGCATAGCCTTGCGCTTGGTATTGTACTCGTGGGTAATCTGATCGTTACGGTGCCGCTCAATGTCGTTCAGGTAGCGCCCGCCGATGGAAGTCACCGCAAGCGTTTCGCTGGATACCTCAACGATTATCGTATGCCGAGTGCGACCGCCGAAGATGTACTGACGAAATTCATACGTGTTCGGCTGACCATGGCCTTGACGCAACTGCCTCCCTTCAAAGCGAATGTCGGGGCCGTCGCCGGCGGGTCCGAGCAGCGTCTGAAAGTAGTCGATTAGAGGGGCTTCGTCGGTGACAATCGCGCCCTGCAAGGGTTCGGGCACGTCCCGCAGGCGTGTCCATTTCTTGCCGTCGCTTTCAAGTTGCTCGCCCGTGCGAGCGTGTGGCTGTTGCGCCGACGCATCGGGTATGGCTAACAAGCCAAACCCAACCGCCAGCACGGCCATTAGTACTTTCATTGGTCGGTTTCCCCTTTCCATGCGTGTGTAGCGCTGCGCGTCGCTCGAGGCCGTCGAATATCCGCGCAATTAGCGTGTGGCCGACCCCTGGCGCGAAGTAGACCACCTGAACGGCGGCGAGAGACGATCGCCAGATTTGCGCCATTTTCTCTAGACCAGGTGGTCTCCGCAATCCGGTAGCCCGAAGCGCATGGCCCACAAACCCGCAGAAACAAAGGCTCTGCGGGCATCACCGGTAGAGACCAAGCTCCTGCTCTACCAGAAGACGACTGCGTGGCGGTGCACGCAGTCCCCAGCAAACATGTCTCTGCAATAGAAGCGCTCATCCCCACAAAGCACCCGCGCAATCTCGCGCAAAGCCGCGCAATCTTGAGCAGATTCAGCAGACGCACCAGGGCAAAATGCCATAAGACATCGCCACGACTGGCGAGAGGGTACCGATGAGAAATCCAGGTATTGCGGTTGAGTTCGCGGCCAGCGAACGTGCTCGTGCTCCGACGCGCATCGTGTCGCCGGCGATCGTCAGTGATTGTCAATCAGGCACACGTGCGTGCGTCTCTCATTCGTGACCGACTGGCCGCCGCAGTTCGCCACGGTGGGTCTCGAGCCGATACGGCCAACCACGCCGTACAACGCTGGTTGCGCGACGTGGCCAACGTGTGCATGCCGTACCCGTCTGTACGACGGGGTGTGCGACCTATGGCGGACGAGAGAAGAGCAGAGAGGCGTGAATCTATGGCACGAGGCAGCGCGACACGACCGCCCGTCGTCCCGCCAATGCGACGGATGAACTATACTTCGGCCTCGCTGTCGCGTCTAAGGTCATGAGTTTGAATATTCGTTCTACCTCACGTCCCCGTTCGGACAACGTCCGATCTCGCGATCCGTCGCTCGGTCACGGCCCCTCGTTCCTGGTCTCGTAATCGCAGGCTGCTCAATGCCCCCGGAGATTACGTCAACGCCCGTGGGCTCGGGGCTTCGGCCTACTTATACACTGTTGCTGCCGTAGACGATGGACCGACAATTATCTTTCCGTTTCGGGCCCGAGTTGGCTTTCGGCTCGCTCGCGAAAAAGAACAAGCAAGAACAGGGTCATCCCATGATTCGCGAGCGGATCAGTCTGCAGATCGCACGCACGCTGGTCCGTTCCAAGATACGCAACTGTCGAACCCTGCTTCGCCGCCACGGAACCCGGCGGGAGGTCGACATCACCCTCGGCACATTGCGCGATCTTGGGAACCGCGCGCTCCGCGCTCGCGATGCTGGCCAACTGCTCGGCATCGAGGGTGCGGCGGCCGCCGCCTACTTCCCCGCCTGGGGCAACCTGCTGGACAACGCCAGCGGCACCCAGACGTTCGACTTCGCCAAACGCAATCGTCGTCCACCCACCGACCCAGTAATTCGGATCGCGAAACGATCGGACAAACGCCGCATAGCCCCCGTGGCTCCAGCGACTTGCATCGCTTGCGTTCCAGCCGATGCCTTCTTGATCTGCAAGCGAAGCCCGTCAGCATCGTGTTGGCGAGGCTCTCGGCTACATCAGATGAACCCAAGGCGACCCACTACCTAGAATGCCCTTTGACAACATTATAGGGAGGCAACCTTTCTTGATTCTTTTTCATATACTCATCAATCCAGTAACTTTCCCATTCGAACTTATCATCATCGCCAACAAGGCTGTACTCGATGCGATCAAAGTCCCAAGCGTCCCTTCCCTTCTCTCGTAACCGATCCCGAACGTTGCCCGCCCCGATATACATAATCTCCCCATTCTTCCTATAGCGGTAAATTCCTGAGTGCTCGGTTGGTATCGTGCCAGAATCATCACGCTCCACCACGATCTCAAAAGACGGCGCGAACTCCACAATCCAAACTTTGCGCTCAGGTCTCATTTTCAAGCGACGGTCATTGGAGTCTTCTGCAACAGCAACGCTAGCTATCCACGGGTAGCTAGCAATTAGTCCACTGCTAGTGCTTCTAAAACTACTTTCGCTGTCGCTTCTAGGAAAGACAGAATAGCTATCACCGTCGTCTTCATCTGTGAACTCGAACCCGAGTTTTCTTTTATCCTCATCAACATGATAAATGACACGGGTACCGTTATTTAGCTTACATAATCGCGTCGCAGCGACATTGTAGTGAAAGTGATTCTTACCGATGGAAACGTAAGGGGACGTTTTGTCGACTGTTTTCTTACGCTCGAATCTCTTGAATCCCACAAAAAACTCCGCAAATAAAGGTTTCTTCCACCGTGACTGGACGGAGCTATTGTCAAATCTGGTGTCTAAGGACGTGACGAAGCGGCGTCCTTGTCGGTCTTGCTCTGCTCGATTCCATCACGGAATCTGACTCCGTCAATCACCTTTGCCAGGTGTTTGAATCCTCTCAGTTTGCGCCAGTTCCGTTCGGCACATTCGCCCATCTTGAAGATCATGGTCAGCATCGTCTTGCGGGTGACGCAGCCTTTGGCCTGTCTCGAGCGATGTCGGATCGTCGCAAAGCTGGACTCGATCACATTCGTCGTGCGGATGTGGACCCAGTGTTGGGCAGGGAAGTCGTAGAACGCCAGCAGACTCTCACGGTCCTTGCGCAAGCACTCGACCGCTTTCGGATATTTCGCATCAAATCGCGTCTCGAACGCGTCAAAGGCTGTCTCTGCTTCGACCCTGGTTTCCGCCATCCAGATGTCCTTCAACGCCTCTCTGGCTTTGTCCTGCGTCCCCTTTGACAGATAGTTCAGCACGTTCTGGCTCTTGTGCATCCAGCAGCGTTGAACGGTCGTCTCCGGATAGACTTCTTCCAGCGCTGCCCAGAAACCCAGTGCGCCATCACCGATTGCCAGTTTTGGCGATCTCATGCCGCGCTGCCGCAGCGATAACAGCACTTCCCGCCAGCTTTGCTTCGATTCGCGAACACCATCCTCGATCGCCAGAAAGTGCTTATCGCCGCGGCTGTTGACGCCGATAATCACCAGACAACACAACCGACCGTCATCACCGCGTAGTCCGCTGTAGATACCGTCGGCCCAGATGTAGACCCAGTCATCGGCAACCGAGCGCTGACACCAGGTCTGATACTCCGCCTCCCATTGTTTCTTGAGGCGGCCGACGACGTTGGCCGACAAACCCTTCGCTTGCGGACCCACCAGCGCTTCCAGAGCCCCTTGCATCTGACCCGTGGAAATACCCTTCAAGTACAGCCAGGGGATGGCTGCTTCCATCGTGGCCGTTTTCCTGATGTACGGCGGCACCAGTGCCGACCGAAAGCTGACTGGCTCGCCTTGTCGACTTCTGACTTTCGGCACTTGGACGGCGACCTTGCCGATACCGGTCAAGATCTCCCGCTCAGGCTGATAGCCGTTGCGAACCACCCGCCGGTGACCGATCTCGGTCTCCTCGTCCTGGTAGCCGCTCAACAGCTCCTCCACTTCCGCTTTGATCGCTTGATCCAGCAGTCGTCTCGCACCTTCTCGCAAGACTGCGGTGAGGGTGTCCTTCTCCTCTGGCATCGCCAGATCAATCACATTATCGTTGTCCATGTGTGGCGTGTTCCTCTTGTCAAAATCAGTTCGGCAAAACCGATTTCAACAAGGCACGCCGCATACTTCAAATCCCGTCAGACACCAGATTCAGTCATAACTCCGCTTCCCAGACAGTAGGATCGACCAGATCTGCGGGACCGCCAAAAGCTGCTCGCCTTGGGCAGGCGTATGAGTCGAGCGTCTCGTCGAGAGTTCGGCAATCCCGTTGGGAAACGTAGTTGAGGATTTTGCGAATCTCTTCATTGCGATCTCTTTGCTGCTGTCGAGCGGTTTAGCAACGTAGTTCGACAGACCGCCGCTATCAACTACCCAACTTGACTGAATTCTCAGGCGAACAATGGTTAGAAGATGGAGATCGACGTCGACACCAACCTCCCGTGCGGCGATCACGCGTCCCGGATCGCGTATCGATCGTTCGGGAGTTATCCATCAGATCCGCGTCGACAACGTTCTACGTCTGGAGTCAACAAAGTGGCGACGCGAGTTCGCATCCGCACGGTTGCGTGCGGATGTCGTGGGTCGATCACACCGATCGCGGCGGCCCCTCCGTAGTCACCCCCATCAGGAGGACAGTTCATAACCGGAGTTCTGGCGGTTTTCGATGTCACGTCGGAACTGGCTCGGCGGTTGCCGCCCCAGGCTTCGATGCGGTCGGTATTCGTTGTAAAGGCGGCACCAGTCAAGGGTGACGGAGCGCACCTGCTCGAGGTTGTTAAAGACATAAGCGTCCAACACCTCATGTCGATAGGTTCGGTTGAACCGTTCGATGAACGCGTTCTGATTCGGTTTGCCCGGTTGGATGTAGCGCAACCTGATTCGACGTTCCGCGCACCAGTCGACGACTTGCTGCGAGATGAACTCGGGGCCATGGTACATCTGGAAGATCAGCGAAAAGACCTGGCGAGCTCCTTATAGAGCTCGTCGCCAGGTCGCCATGGCAGCAAAGGAGTTCCCCTACCGTAGGAGTTGCGATTTATACGGAGGCGCTTTGCTGCCATGACAACTACAAACGATAAGCAACAACCCACGACGTTTGTAGCGATCGATATCGCCAAGTTTCGCCACGAGGTGATGATCGAACCACCGGGGCAGAAACGCTATCGACTGACCATTTTGAACGAACGTGCTGAGCACGACCGGTTGATCGATCATCTGCGAAGCTGCCCAGCGCCTGTAGCGGTCTGCTTCGAGCCAACCGGCGATTACCACCGCGCGATTGCCTGGCGCCTGGTCGACGCGGGCTTTGACGTCTCGCTGATCTCGTCGGTAGCGTTCGCGCGCATGCGAGAGGCAATACACAACAGCTGGGATAAGAACGATCCGAAGGATGCGCAGGTCATGCTGCACATGATCAAGTCCGGCAACGTCATGCGCTACGTCGACCCGCTGGTGCATCACACCAACGATTGGCAGGAGCTGTCGAAGACTCACGAAGCCATCTCGAAGGCGAAGACCGAGGTGCTGCATCGGCTGATGAGTCACTACTATCCGCTGTACTTTCCAGAGATCGACCGGTATCGACATAACTCGCGCTCCGACTGGTTCTTTCGGTTCCTCGAGCGCTTCCCCATACCGGCGAGCATCACGGTGCTCTCTGAGCCAGCCTTCCTCGCAGAGGCTTGGGATCTCATCGGTCGCAAGGTCAATAAAACCCGTTTGTTATCAGATATCTACGCAACCGCCCAGACATCGGTCGGTCTCCCTGTCGAGATCGACTCGGCCGCCGTCTCGATGTACCGCCTGGTGATCCGGCAGATGCACGAGCTGATCCAGCAACGCGACGAAGTGGAGCGCCACGCCCGAGAGTTGCTCGGTGGCCACGGCGACTTCCAGCGCCTGCAGCAGATCCCTGGCATCGGTCCGATCCATGCCTTGACGATCCTCGCGGAGGCGGGCGATCTGCGCCGCTTCGGCCACTACCGCCAGTTCCTGAAGTTCTGCGGTTTTAACCTATCGAGTCATCAGTCCGGTCAGTTCCGTGGCCAGCATAAGCTGTCCAAGTTCGGCAACGCTCGATTGCGCCGAACGTTCTGGATGGCGGGCCAAGTGGCCATCCGCGGACGCGAGAATACGTTCCGTGACAAATACCAACGCTACATCCGGAGGGACCCTGACAATCGAGATCTAATCCGAAAGGCACTCACCGCGGTGGCCGCAAAGATGGCGACCGTGACGTATTCGATGATCAAACACGAGACCGATTATCGGCCCTTCCACGGGGTCCGGTAACCAGGCGGATGAACCCTCTCTATAGGGCCGTCGAGGCTTTGACCTCGTAGATAATGTTCGGGCCTTCCGCCTGGCCTTGAATCTCGTGTTGAGAACGGTGAGGACTGCATGATGCTGATCCCGTGTTCACCATGGGCGAGATCAGACCACTGACCGGCGGGACCGCCACTGTCGGCCGCGTGATGAGACCTAACCACAACGCGCAACCGTGCGGGTGCGAACTCGTGCCGCCGCTGGCGTTGACTCCAGACGTAGAACGTTGTCGATGCGAAGCGCCCGGTCGACCATGGAGCCCAACGAGCTGATCGAGGGTGCGGATGACCCAACCGGAGACCGACGTGTCGACGACGATACGCAAGACCTCTCGCACGCCATCATCGAGCACGTTCAGCGTCCTGAAGCGACGTCCGTCATAGCGAGCATCACTCATGAAGTCGAGCGACCAGGTCCGATTCACGAGCGGCGGTACATCCAACGGCTGACGAGGACGTTCTGGTAGGCGTCGCTCTTCCGGCGGGGCAGGCTCAGCCCCATCGCCTTGTAAATCCGGTGCGCACGCTTGTGGTTCCAAAACCTGCCGTCGAGTCGCAGGCGGTCGAACAACAACCCAAATCCCCACCGCGGGTGCACTTCTAAAAGCGCATGGATCGCATCGATGATCGGCTCATCGAGGGCCGCCGAACGTTGTCTTGGTCGGTAGTACGCCGATCGCGACAGTCGAACGGCGCAACAAGCGCGCACCTTGCTCAACCTGTGTTCTGCCACCAGATAATCCACGGCTTCCCGCTTCTCTGGTGGCGTTAGAGCTTTTTCTCGATCAGGTCCTTCAGCGCCGTGTTCTCGAGCGCGAGGTCGGCAAACATCCTCTTGAGCTTGGCATTCTCTTCCTCGACCTCACGCAGCCGTCTGAGGTCCGACGCGCTCATACCCCCGTATTTGCTCTTCCAGGTGTAGTACGTCGCATCGCTGATGCCGTGCTTGCGGCAAATCTCCTTCACCTTCAGCCCGGCATCCGCTTCTTTCAGGATCGAGAGGATCTGCGTTTCTGTGAATCGCGATCGTTTCATTCGAGTCTCCCTGCATGTTCACCATGCCAGAAAACTCCAGTTCCAATCCGTCCGTTTCCGGGGGATGACTACGCCGGCACGGCACAACGCACGAAGAACGCGGCCGCCTGACTGACCAAAGGTCAGTCGGCCGCTCAAACACAAACCAGGGGGGCAAATTTACTCCGGCGCTAAATGCCCTAAGGGGGTCAATTTTCAACCGGCGTTGACAGCGGCCCCGAAACGAGACTCTAGGTCGCCAGAATACTGCTGCGACAACACTCTATCGCACGCGGGTGATCACAGGGCGGCACTCACGACTCAATCGGAGCCGACAGCTGATGACGCCCCCTCCCCCCGCTGCGACATCAGGCCAGAACTACAACATCGCGATCGAAGCCTTGACGCTCAACGCGAAGGCAATGGGCCGACAGCGCAAGTGGGTACAGGGCAGCGGTCTCGAACGGAAATAGCGCTGCGTGTTGCTCCAATCTGCGAAGCTCTATTCCGTCTTCCCCAACGAGAGCAGCCACGAATAGCAACTCGGATACGGAAGCAGAGACGCGACCTCTGTTTGCCGGGGCCGCGAAACGCCCGCGTACGCCCGCTTCGCGTAAAACGCCCCATGCAACGAAGGAACGGATGATGCGCTGAGATGCGCGGCGAACAATGTCCCGGTCGCCCCACTGTTCCGCGAGGCGTCGCCGCGCCTCGGCCAAAGTAACCTGGCCCTGGAGAGCTATCAGCCGCCCAATCGTTGACGCGACGTCTCGAAAGAACGGATAAGTCGCCATGCACATCGCCCAGTGGATCGCGATCCGTTCGCTCGCGTCTACTTCCGAGAGTTCCTTGACGGCTCTGTCCCTGAGGTCGATCAGGTCTTCGGGAACCAGGCACCAAACCCGCTTCAACACGGTCACCGTCTTGCCGCGATCGCTGTTGAAGCCGGAACTCCCAGCCGAAACGGAGCCATCGAGCATTTCCCAAAGGTAGGCATGCAGCTCGTCTGTCGTCGCACCAGCCGCAATCTGCGCGGCTGTCACATCAAGCCACGACAGCTCAAGCTTCCTGTCGAAACCAACGACCTTTCGTCCACTACTCATGAGGCGCGAATCTCCACGAACGGCACAATAACTTCCTCCAGGGAGATCCCTCCGTGGCAGATCGTTCGCCTCCCCTCCGCGACGAAGGCGGAGCGGGCTGGTGCGAGCAAAGGAAGATATTTCATCGGGAGACCCACCGAAGGCCATACGATCGCGTCACTGAAGTTGGCTGTCACTTGGGCGCGCAGCATCGCTTCCCCGAACACATGGACACGCTCTCCACGCTCCTCCGCAGTAGCTCCTGCGTTCGGCTTTCCGCAACCGGTCCCTTCGATACTCCCGTGGTCAGCCGTTACGAACACAGTAAAGCCGCGCTCGATCAGCGAGCTCACGAGGCGTGCGAAGTAGCCCTCCTCAGCCCAGTGCTGGACTTGCGCGTGCAGTCCGGCACTTCCTGTGGGACTCCCGTGCATCATCTGGTCAACCGTGCCGATGACGGCGCCAAGTACCCGGCACGCTGGGTGGTCGGCTGCCTCCGCAACTCGACTCAGCAGATCAACCTCCGTTTCCTGCTTCTTCTGACACACGTACTGAACGCCCGCGGCAGGAACTCCTTTCTCTTCCCAGAAGCGGTTCCAGTGCTTCGGCTCCTTCTGGGTGGTTGAAATGCTCTGCGCGAAATACTGCGGCGGTTCGGCGGCGAAGATGGACTGCCGAGAGACTGAAGTTAGGGTCGGTACCCATGCGAACGCAGCGCCTTCAGTGATCGACGGGCCGACCCCATCGGCCCTCAGGCTATGCCGCAGAGGAATCCATTGGCTGAGCGCTAACCCGTCTACAACAACGAGCGCGACCTTCTTATCACTCGCACTCTTGGTGGCTCCATCCCGTCCATGGGCAATGTACGGCGCGACGTGGTGGAGCATCGCGGGTTTCGGGAGGTAGGAGCGGCTGTGTAGCGCAGCGAAGTGCTGGAGCATCCACTCAGTGAAGCTCGAATCGACAACACGACGAATGCTGTCAATCGCCTCCTCCCCTGGCGTCAGCTGTGATTGCTGAATGCTCCAACCAAGAGCGTTCCACTGTGCCCACCGCGACGCGAACTCCAGCCAGTCCCGAAAATCGGCGTCCTTGCCGGGTATCTCTTGTCGGATGACGTCAGTGAGCTTCTGGAATCGCTCTACCGCGTCGGTCTCTGCATCATCGGCGATCCCAAAGCGGACCCACGCTTCGCTTGCGTCGCTCTTCGCCGCGACATCGGTTGGCGCCAGGAGCCCTTCGACGAAGAGCGTGTCCATATACGCGCGGATGGTCGGGTCATCGAAAGGCAAGAGACCTGGACCCGGATAGTGGAGCCCATACGGCTCTCGTTCTTCTGCGACGCCATCGCTCCTCTTCGAGACATACTTCGCCACGAAGATCGGCCAGCGTTCTTCGATAAACTCGAAGAAACTAGTCCGATTGGAGACGATCTCCTCAAGCGGCCACCCGTTGAAGGCCCCTCCCCCGCACAGCTGCTCGACCAGCCGTGAATCCAGCTTCTCTGGAACGACGCGACCACGATAGTGGCGCGCGAGCAAGTGCCTCAGCAGGTCGGCGTCCGTCTTGAGAATCTCGGGCGTGACCTCAAAGACGTGTCGTAGAACGAAATCCTTGGTCGCG
The DNA here is from genome assembly GCA_951813295.1 of uncultured Pseudomonadales bacterium. Taxonomy (GTDB): domain Bacteria; phylum Pseudomonadota; class Gammaproteobacteria; order Pseudomonadales; family Azotimanducaceae; genus VXYL01. The sequence continues at coordinate 4,291,364 of CATOTI010000002.1, read as the reverse complement.
TTCTCGCCGAGTTGCCCTGGCTGGTTCGTCTGCTCAGCGTCGAATAGACGATTGAAGTCCGCCCGGTCGAGCGCAGATACGATGTTGGGTGCCAGATTCGTGAAAAGCTGCCCCACGCTGAACGAGAGAAGTCGATCGTCGCGCCTCGCCTTCTCCAGCAGGTCGTAAGGAAGCGCGTTCACATCCGACTGATGAGCTCGAAGAACGACGACGAGGTTTGCCTCCTCACCCTGGTCCCAGAGCTGGCGATACCGGCTTTCGTAGGCGAAGCGAAAGGCGACGTGGTCATCGAAAGGGATCAGGTCGAATCCCCGATCGCGGATCGCCTCGAGGATCCCCTGCTCGGTCAGCAACTCATCCGGATCTGCGACAATCGTCAGACGAGCAACGGCAGCAATCTCGAACGTAAAGTGCCGCAGAATCGGGCCGCGCCACCCATCGTTGGGATCGCCGGCCCCCGGAGTCATGACAAGTCTCCTTCCGCCGCTACGCGGAGGAGCAGTATGGCGTTGAGCTCAGGAAGCGCGGCTGCTCGCACGGACATGCGCGCTTCCCATTCACCTTGCTCCTCGTCGAGCTGGCGCCGGCGATACTCGCGCACCTGCTCAAGACCGACGCGATGGATCGCGCGCTTTCTTGCCTCGAACGCATGCTCCCCCTTGCGGCGCTCGCGATCCAGGCGGTCGCGGTGAAGACGCACCAGCTCCTCATATACAACGCGCCCATGATCTTCCGCAGCTTCCTGGCTGCACTCGAAAGCCTCCGTCGCGTACTCTCCATCCAGCGCGACGGGTCTGATCGCAGGCGCCTCGCCATCGGTCTCGATGAGCCGGTCCCATACGGCCCGAGCTGTAGGCGCTAGGACCCTGCCCTCATCGCTGACAAAGAGCGGAAGAACCCTCTGTTCGCGACCCTCCTCCGTCTGGAGAGCCACACGCCAGAGGGACCAAATCCCGGCCACTTTGTCAGAGACACCGGTGATCTCAATACTGGCGACAGGCTGCCCCGGGGCAAAAAAGGGCAGCTGCGCCGTCAGGCTCCGGATCCGGGGGGCCTCCAGCGAAAGGTGCTCGGTCCCCGGCTGCTCAGCTTCAGCGCGCGTGAAGACAGCCCTTCGGATCTCATGGCTGTCGGGCCAGCGAAGCCGGTAGCCGACTTCATCGGGCTCGACCTCTGCTCCTCGCTCTTCTTGGCTGTGTAACCAAGAAAGAGTTGCCCGCTCTGTCCAAAACGGGATCTGATGGGCCGCAATCTTCTGCGCCGTAGCCGGATCGAGCTCACGGCTGGGGCCGAGTACGCCCGAGCCTTCGCGGGCCGCCTGGGCGCGTTGGCGGAGATCCTCGGCCAGCTTCTCTACTCGAGCTTCAACCTCCTCCGGTCGCAACATGGCGCTCGCATACAGCGTCTCGAAATCGACCTCCCCTTCTTCGGAGTCGAGCACGTCCGCCAGCTTGTCGACGCCGAACTCCTCGAGAATCCGCGCAAGCTTCTCTTCGATGACCTCGCGTACCCGCAGCTCGACTGTGTCCTCGAGGGCGATGTTCAGGGCGCGAACCACATGTGTCTGGCCGATACGGTCGACGCGCCCGATTCGCTGCTCGAGCTTCATCGGGTTCCACGGCAGGTCGTAGTTGACCACCACGTGGCAGAACTGGAGGTTCAAGCCCTCCCCGCCGGCATCAGTCGAGATGAGCACCTGCGCCTCGCGAGCAAAGGCCTTCTGAACGCCCCGTCGCTCCTCCATACCCATCGTCCCGTTCAGGCATGTGACAGTGAAGCCACGGTCTCGAAGGAAATCTGCCAGCATCGCTTGGGTCGGCACGAACTCGGTGAAGATCAAGACCTTGAGATCGGGGTCCTTCTCGTCGCGCTGGAGCTTCTGAACCCAGTCGAGTAATGCCTGTGCCTTAACGTCCGGCCCTTGCGCCTCGCAGCGACGCGCTGCGGAGAGCAGAAGCTCTACCTCGGAGCGCTCGTTCTTGAGACCGCGCAAGCGCTCCTTCAGTACCGTCTCCATCTGTTCCTGGCCATCCAGTGTGGCCCAGTCGTCCCCTATGTCTTCGCCAAAGAGCGAAAGCTGTCCCTCAGGTAGCTCGAGGACTTCGAGGCGGCGCTCGAGCGAGGTGCGAATGGCCCGGGTGCTCGAGGTGACGAGGCGCTGCATCAGGATCATCAAGAAGCCAACAGCGGTCCGCTTCTCGCGCAGCGCCTGATTGTATCCCTCGCGGACGTACTCGGTCACCGCCTCGTAGAGAGCCCGCTGCTCCTCATGCTCGGCACCCCACTCCACGGGGACAAGCTGGGTGTGACGAGGCTTGAAGAGCGCGTTCCCGTCTTCGTCGATGGCGCGGCGCTTCTCGGTCCGCACAACGTAGGGCGCGACCCGCTCGTGGGTGACGGACTCGTCGTCTGGGAAGGACTCCGGGTCGAGGAAGGCGAGCAGCCGGCGGAAAGCGTCGGTCTTGCCTTGGTGGGGCGTGGCCGACAGAAGCAAGAGATAGGGCGCCGCCTGGGCCAGCGCCTCGCCCAGCTGATAGCGCGCGACCTGCTCGGAACTTCCGCCGAGCCGGTGCGCCTCATCGACGATCACCAGGTCCCAGCCGGCGGAGACCAGATCCTGGAAGCGCTCTCGGTTGTAGCGGGCGAGCTGCTCATGGCTCCAGCCTCGCCGGTTCTCCATGGGCTTGACGGAGTCCACCGGGCACACCACCTGATCGTGGAGGCGCCAGAGATTCTCGGCCTCATCGAAGCCGGCAAGCTGGCGAGCCGCCGCGAAGCCGCCGGGGATTACGAGATGAAACTCCTCGTTGAAGTGCGTTCGCATCTCCTGGACCCATTGCGTCACCAGCCCGGTGGGAGCCACCACAAGCGCGCGCTTCACGAGTCCCCGAATCTTGAGCTCGCGAAGGATGAGCCCCGCCTCGATCGTCTTCCCAAGGCCTACCTCATCCGCGAGCAGGTAACGGACCCGGTCTCCAGACATCGCCCGAGACAGCGCATCGATCTGATGGGGAAGAGGCAGCAGGGTGCCTTCCAGTGGGGCGACCAACGTGTCGCGCTCGAGCGCATCGGCGATGCGCGCAGCGGCAGCGGCGTAAACCAGCTGGTAGCCCACCGCGCTATTGTCTTGAGTGCCGAGGGGCGCGAGCCGCTCTCCTGGGACGCGCACCACGGCGTCCTGCGAAGGTAGCCACACCCGGTAGCTCGAAGCCCCCCACAGCCCCTGCCGGTCCACGATCTGGCAAGCCTGGCCGGAGCCGCTCAGCCAGGCCCACTCTCCGGCGGCGTAAGCGGGGAGCAACACTCTCACGTCGTGAGTCTACGGAAGTACCAAGCCTGGCGCGCACGCATCTCTACCGCTCCAAATTTCGTGTGGACTTAGTCAGTCCTTGCCAAGCCGGGTGGCTGCCACGTCGTAGTACATCAGCAGCTTTTCATCCTCCTGAATGACTTGCTCCGGCATCTTGGCCGCCACATCAACGATAGTCTGGTACTCCTGCTCGTCGTAGCAGCGCTTGAACCCTGCGCGTACAGCCTCAGTGCGGAGTTCCTTGATCTTGCGCTTTGGAATGTTCCGGTACTCCTCGAACTCCTTGAGGAGAGCCTTCTCGCGCACTAGTTCCCGCTCGACCTGCTTGTTCGGATCCGGTACGTACCAACGATCCCGCGCCTTCTCGACAAGGCGCGAGTCCTCCTTCTCAAGTTTGCGAAGGTTCTTGAAGTTGCTCGAGAGGTATCGGTGAATCTGGCTCGGAACCGGGCCTTTCCCGTCGTAGCAGAGGAACCCCTGGTCGAGGATGACTTTGAGCTCGACGGTCACTTCGTGCTTCGCCCATGCCTGCAGCTCGCGCATGAACTGTGGCTGGAGATCCTGGAAGCTCTGAGGTTTTTCCTGAAGTCGCTGACGCACCCACTGGATGGCGCTCGCCTCGTCGTTGACGAAGAGGCTGAGCTGCCGAAGCGTGCCAACGCTCGTGCGACTGCGGTCATACTCTGCAACTTGGTCGGATAGGAAGTACATTCCGTCCCGCTCCGGGAACTGCCGCGAGAGCTCCCGAAGGAAATCGGGGCCGGAGAGCGGCACGGTCACGCCCCGTTGTACATGGAACGCGATCATGCGGTCGAGCAGCATCTGCGCCGTGCGCTCGGCGACAACCTCGCACTCGCCCGCGCGACCAACGAACACGGGCACGTTGCCCAGGTGTTCCTTCACGAACGCCCAAGCCCCTTCTGCTGTCGCCTCGCCCAGTTCGAAGCGATGCGATAGTGCTTCGGTGGGCTTGTAGGCCGAGATAACGAGATCCTGCTTCACCGCGGAGCTAGTCACCTGGCGATACGAACCCTGCTTCTTGTCAAGCGTTCGTACATCCGCAACAACGAAACCCGCGGTGCCCATCGCCTCCTGAATCGCACGCCAGATTCCGTTGCTCGAGTTGCTGAACACCACCGTCAACCAGCGGCCGGGCTTGAGAACGCGGTGGTACTCCTCAAAGCATCGCCGCATCAGCTCCTGGTATTCGTGAACGCCCTTCTTCTTGGCCTGATCAACGATCGCCTCGTTGGCCGGCGCAGTCATCACGCCGTGCCACGCTTCGACTAGAAAATTCAGGTCGGCGTAGTAGATGTTCTCCCCGAACGGCGGGTCGGTAAAGATATAGTCGATGGTCTTGTCGGGGATCGGAACCGAGGCGCAGTCTCCGACCTGCACTATTGCGGCTCCTCTCGCCGCCGGCATCGGAGTGAACGCTTTGACGAGTCGAGGCAGCTTCGAAGTCCGCCTTGCCTCATCGTAGAGGATGTACCAAGGACTCACGTCGACGATCTGGGAGCCGACGTAGTAGACGCCATTCAGATACTGATTAACCTGAGAGTAGTGTGTGGGCGCATACCGCGCGAGAACTGACATCCCCCAAATCGCTTGCTCGACGAACCACACAAGGATGCGGCGCGTGCTCCCGTCCGAAACTGCGTGAGCCTTACGCCACAAAGCGGCCAGAGCATGAACTGCACGGGGGAGAAAAAAATGATGCACATGCGTGACTCCAGCCGTGTCCATTCGCGCGCGCTCGTGCGTCATGTGCATGTACGGAAGCTCCGAGGTCGGCACCTCTGGAGGTAGCTGCAAGTGGTCGATCTTCGACAGCGTCTCGAGGTCATCCTCCGTCGGTGGGCGCTCGTGCGTAACTGAGCCGACGTTGTAGTTGACAATCAAGGGCAGGCGCTTGGGAACCTTGTAGCTCCGTCCTGTAATCCCGTCCGACAGGGTCACATAGAACCTGTCCAGACGCTTCTTCGTGAGCTCGGCCTTACAGTGCGGGCAAGGAAACCCGCTCTTCGTCTTCTTGCTCTCCCGGTCAAGCGCTTCCTCTAGGAAATTCACCTCGCCGGTACAGTCGGGGCAGGAAAAGACCTCGCTCCAAACCGTGTAGTTGATCCGCCCCTTCGTCTCGCCATCGGTGTGGAGCACCTCGTACATCCAGCCGAGCTCCTCGTCGACCTCGTTCAGGATGCGCTGCGCCTCCTTCTCGAACTGGGCCACATCGAAGGGCAGGTTGTATCCGGCCGCGATGAAAGACGCGGCCGGGCCCAGATCGTTGAGCACAACCCGGCGCGTGCCCCATTCTGGCTTTGCGTCACCGACAGCCTTCCAGTCCGCCTCGAGCTGCTTCCGGTAGCTACGGGGTGCGGTGCCGCACCACTGCGCGGCGACACCTGTCATCCCAGAGCCGCAGAATCCATCGAGGACAAGGTCCCCCGGCTGCGTGTAGTGAAGGATGGACGGGGCAATGGCAAGATGTGGGACCTTGGTGTGGTACCCGTGCGCCTTGTAGAGTTGGTCGGTCTTTCCGACGCTGACGTCTACAGCGAACGGCTCGCGTTCATAGTGCTCCTCAGGGTCGTAAGGCTTCCCGTAGATCCGGGCGAACTCCTCCAAGAAGGGGTTTGGGCAGGCGGTGAAATACGGCGGGTCGGACATCTGGAGGATCGCGTCGTCGGATCCCTCCGGAAACCCGGGGGTCGCCCGGAACTCGGGGTCCCGAAGCTTCTCGCGAAGCAACTCGATGAAATGGGCGCGACGTGCATCGTCGTTCTCGAAGGTCTCTCCCAGGCACTCAACGGAGCCACTCGCCGGATGAGGCGCTGCCAGGTCGAGATTCCCTTGATCGCTCATCCCAGCTTCTCCCTGAGGTGCTGCGCAAGCCGGTAGTTTGACTCGTCTTGCTCGACGAGAACCTGCATGACGAGAAAATCGAGCGCCTCGATGACATCCTCTGGGTCGAGTCCGGTCGAGGTCTCGATAGTGGCGATCGTGATGCTCGAGGCCTCCGCGATGGCGTTGAGCACCGCTGCTTGATGCTTCGTCAACTGTGCTCCGACAAGCGTCTGCCAGTAGGTATCGAAGTCCGTGGGCACTTCAGACCAGTCGAGCGTCAGCGCGAAGGTGTTCGCGGCTCTGTCGCTCTCGAAAGCGGGCGCTTTCCTTCTCGCTTGTTGACACGCGCGGTGTACCGCGCGAATGCCGGAGCCTGCGATCTCCGCAAAGCCGATCGAGCGCAGCGCGCGCGCAATCAGTGGGTTGCGAGACTGGCTCTTGCCGCCGCCCAGAAGCCTCTCGGGAGCGACCAGCGAGTAGCCTGTATTGAACACGGTCACCTTGCTCGAGTGAATCTCGATCTGGCCCGCCGCGCTCGAATCCTGGTAGTCCTGGTGCACGGCCTGGTTCACGAAAATCTCCCGGAGGGTGATGTAGTCGAGCGATCCCTCCACTTTCCTCAGGTCCTCTGGTGCGACCTTCCCCATACCTGTCTGCGTGGCGAAAAAGGCGACGGCACGCGTCAACGCCTCGATAAGGTTCGCGGACTCGATGAGTTCCCGCTGAGACGGCCGATCTGTGATCGGATCTATGACTCGAATGTCGAGCATGTCTCGTTGAAGCTCGGACCGGACAACAGCGGGCCGTCCGAACAGGACCCGAAGCTGACGCAGCTCATCTGGTTCGACATAGAATCGGCCGTCGAGCAGTCGGTCACGGATGGTCGCCTGGGCATCCGCAGTTTCGGGCTCCAGTAGCCCCGCGAACCACGAGATCGTCTGAGGGTCGAAGGCATGCCAGTCGACGAGGCCTTCCTCGCGTCTCCCGCCCTCTTCGATGCGCTCCCGGGCGCCGGCCCACTCCCGTGCGAGGTGTCGGCCGTCCAGCAGCCTCACTGTGTCCGGGGCCCGGTGGGCGCCGGCACATAGCTCGCGGATCGTTTCCACAATTCCGCCGTTTCGGTGCTGCTCGGTCCCGTCGAGGGTGCAGTAGCGCGCTCGTACTTGCTCCACTGAGTCGAGGAAGAGAAGAGCGAAGTTCTGCCGCCTTTCGTCGATTCCCCACAGTAGCCAGGGCGGCAGCCTCAGACAGGCGGCGTTGATCGCGACATACGGCACGTCTCTGAACTCAACCCCTGCGTCTTGGTTAACTCTTATGAATGTCGGGGTGGGATCCGACGACTCGCCCATCAAGAGCAGACGACGAATGACGAGACCTTCGCGAGTCCACTCTTGGCTCTCAACAACGAACAGCGGCTTGGACAGCAGGGCTTCGACGCCTTCCAGCGCATCCAGCAGTCGAGGAAGCGGGGGCTCGGTCGCCTCGATCGTTGCCGCTTTGGCCTCGTCGAGGTTCCTAAGTTCGTGCCCAAGCTCGTTGCGCAGCTCGAGGAGCGCTACCAGTGCGGCGTCCGTCTTGCCGCGAAATAGCTCTACATTGCGCTTGGTCTTCTTGAACCCTTCCGCGAACAGCGGCGCAGCAGGATGCTGCTCATTTGTCGACGCCACCTCTTGTACAGTTGTCAAGAAATGACCGAACGAGAGGTTTCCGTTCAGCTCGCTGAGCTCGCCTTTGCCATCACCCTCTCTCGCCGCATATGACGCGACGGCGAGCGCAGCGAGGTACCGGGCAAGGACCTCTGCTGCTTTGAGGCAGGCCCCTACTCGCTCGGTGGCACTCCGTGCGCGGAGCACACGGCCGCAAGCGATCGCGACTGGCGTCGGGTAAATGAGGCTTCCGCGGCGTAGCGGCCACTGATCGGCGTTTGCCTCGAGCATCGCAGTCCTCAGCGGCCCAGGGTCAAGCGAGCCGTCGTCCGGCCATTGCTCTGCCTGACAGCAGCAAGCGCGCCCTCGAGCCTTCGGTTTCCGTCGTGTCCTGGTGTAGGCGTCGGGTTTCTTCTAACCATCGCCCTTCTCCACGACTATTCGCACCCTTGAAGCATCTTTTCCCTTGGTTAGGGAATTCAAATGCTCCTCGAATCGCGCCTTGAGCTGCTTGAGTTCGCAAGGTAGCCCTCCCTTTGAAAGGGCGGACTCAAGGTCTTCGAGTCTCAGTACAACTCGCTCGAGGCCCTGAAGCACCTCCTGAAGTGCCTTGATGAAGGCCGGCTCCACCGGCTCCGGAAGCTCCTTCGCAAGCAGGAAGTCGTTGAGGGAGGATTTCCCATCTGAGTCCGTGACCAGCTCTAGATTGGCGGAAACCGTCGGGTCCTCGAGATTCTCGAGCAACGTCTGAGTCCAGTCACGGACGAGCGTGTCGAGACGATCATCAAGATTCTCGAGCAAGGATGATCCACTGGTGCCCTGAAGGCGGGCCTGCTCTTCCACCGGACGGAAAGAGCAGTGCGGGCAGACCGGCGCGCCCTCGAGGTCCTGCTTGCTCACCGAAAAGCATGTCTTGAGCCCATCGAAGAGCGTGTCCTGAAAGTCCTTGAGCTGCTGGTTGGGCATCATCTCGACGCCGGCCAGCTTCTGCAGCTGCGCGAGGCGTGGATCTTTGGTGAGCTTCTGCTTTTTCTTGTCCTCGTTGGCGCTGAGCCGTGCCTTCTTGTGGAGTGCCAGATAGGCATCCTGGTACGCCGCCTTCAGCTCAGCCAGGCGCTGGCCGAGTGTTCGCTGGAAGCTGGCATCGGCACGGTGCTTGGGGCTTGCCACCTTGGAGAGAAGCTCACCCTGCGCCTCCTTCACGCCAGCCACCCAGGCGTGGTCGGTGGAGAGAACCGCCTCGGCAGTCCCCAGATAGGAGGTCTGCGGGTTCAGCTGCTGCACGAGCTCGAGCAGGCCGTCCACCTCACGGACGAGCGCCAGACCCGCCTTCTGCGCCGTCACGGCGTCCACATCGTGGGGGAAGTTCTTGAGCTTCCCCACGGTGTTGAAGGGCTGAAGCGACTCGAGGAAGGTCTTCAGCTCACCAAGGCGGCTGCGCCAGTCTTCCTGCTCAGGCTCAGAGAGGATGGGCTTGCCCCAGAAGGTGAGGCCCGTCTGCAGCTTCGATTGGGCGAGCACGACCCGTTCGACTTGCTTGGCCACCTCGGTCTGTAGCTGCTGAACCGCCTCCTCGCGGCTAGCGGGGTTCACGATCAAGCCCTTGGCGATGCCGAGCAGCTCGAGCAGCTCTTGCAGCGGCGCCACCGGCAGGTCCTTGGGGCGCTCCACGTGCTTGAAGTTCACCAGCTCATCGATTCCGAGCCTGTTGAGCTGGTCCACATCGCTGGCGTCGAGCTTGCGGCCCGGGATGCTCAGTACGAGATCGCCACTGTGGACCAGCGAGGCGAGTACCACGGCCAGGAATTCGGGCTCGAGGCGGAAGCGGGTCCAGTACGGGACGCCATACCGCTCGTCCACCAGCTCCGAGCGATTCAGAACCTTCCCCTGCTTCCTCTTCCCCAGGAGCTCGGTCACGTTCTTCGCGTACCGCGAACTTCGCGGCCGCAGCTGATCTCCGTCCAGCAGCTCCAAGGCATCGAGCACCGACGTACCGCCCTTGCTCTTGACGCCGCCGGCGATCCAGCGCAGTGCCTCTTGCGCCGTCTGCTCGCGGTTAGCGCGGGTGACCAGAACGCTGAAGACGGGATAGTCGGGGCTCCGGTTCTCGAACTCGGGCGCCAGGCAGATCGAGCCAGCCGTGTTGACGAGATCTCGCACGGAAGCCTGGCCGCCACTGCCAGAGACCTTTCCGCGCAGCACATCGGCGAGCTTCTTCGTCCTGCCCTGGTAGACCACGTCCACCGACGTGGTCATGTGCTCGCGCAGCCAGGTGGTGAGCGCACGGAGCTGATCGAGCGCCTTGTCCTCGTAGATCTTCTTGTTGCTGCCCGAGGCCGTCGTGGCCTGCTCACGCGCGCCCGAGTAGAGACGGAGCGCCGTCTCGAAGGCGTCGTCGCGCCCCTTCAGCCGGAAGAAGACCTCGTCGGCCTTCTTTTCGTCCTTGTAGTACGGAGGCTCGTAGGGCTGCAGGAAATAGAGGTAGAAGTCCCTTTCAGGCTGCGCGGTGGAGCGTTCGTTCGGCGCACCGAAGAAGAGATATCCGCTCCTGCCCGCCTTGCGTTCCCGCCATTCGAGCTCGTGCTCCCAGATGTTGTATCCGGGCACGTACTTGGGCGCGTCAGGGTCCTCGAGGACCACCCGCCGCAGCGCATCGAAGTAGTAGTGGTCGAGCTGATCGTTGCTGAGCGTCTCGGCGCGCTTCTCAATCAGCGAATCGAAGTCGATGTCCTTCTTGAGATCGAGGTAGTACTGGCCGTTCTCCGCGTTGAAGCTGATGAACTGACCGCTGGCCGTCTTCAGGATTTCCTTCAGGACGGTCTCGACCATCGTCTTCAGAAACTCGGCTTCCTTCTCGGGGAGCGGAAGGATCAGGCACAGGTCATCGCGCAGCTCTTCAGCCGTGGCCCCGAGGTGCGCGAAGATGTCGCCCGTCGTCAGCCGGTGGACTGAGAGCGCATGAATAATGCGGAGAGCGACAGGCTTGTACTGCGGGCGCGTGAAGGCCTGCTCGATGCGGCCTTCGAGCACATCGCTCTTGCCGATCACCTCGCGGATTTCGGTCGCCGAGCGGAACGAGGGATTCCCCTTCAGATTCTCCCAGTAGCTGTCGTAGGCAATCACGCCGGGCGCATCGGCGGGAACGTCTTGCTCGACGAGCTTCCGGATCCCAACGCTCAGGGTCTTCAGGACCTCGCGCTTCTCGGCCACGGTGACGCGTTCGAAAGTCTCCAGATACGCCGGATGTACCGGAAAGAGACGGACGAACTCATCGAGACGCTCGTTCATCGTCCCGTAGAGCGGACAGAACTGCTCCAGATGCTCTCGGATCTGGCCTTCTTGCTCCGGGCTCTTCTTAAGCAGGCGCTGAGCGACGACATAAGCCACGTCTTCTCGCGCAATGCGAACCTGCTCGAAGCGGTCCTTCACGCGCCGAAGCGACTCCGCGACGAACTGAAAGCTCGGGCTATCAAACAAGCTCTCCTGTACGCCCGACATGAAGCGAAAGCGCGTGCTCTTGCAGACTTCGCCGACCTCGCGGAGGAAGCCCAGGTCGAGCACGAGCTCCTGATTCTTCCGGCTGCGGAGATAGTCGAGAAGCTCGTCGAGTACGAAGAGCAATCCCTGGTCGGGATGCACCTTCTCGAACTCGGCCATCATTTCGTGGAAGGCGTCTTTGTTGTTCGACACCTTGTCAGCGGTGGGGAACGTGTAGGTTACGCCGAGATCAGCAAGCTGCTCTTCGAGCTCGCCGCAAACGATGTCGCGGAGCGTCATCGTGGTGGAGCCGATCTCGTAGCGCAGCACCTTGAAGCGGCCGGCGATGGCATCGGCGGCGCTCGCAGCGGCGCTGTTCGAGAGAAGGGGCGCGAGATCACCGCGCTCGGCCACTGCGGAGATAATGGCCATCAGGTGGGACTTACCGGTGCCGTAGTTGCCGACCACCATGAGGCCCTTGCTGTCAGCGGGCTTCTCGAACTGAAGCTGCGGGAACACCAGGTCGTTCAGCTGCTCGGCCATGCGGTCCGAGATGACGAACGTCTCAACGAGGTGCTTCGCCTCCGCTTCCGCGTCGGCTTCGCGAAGCTGGATGACGGTCTCGATGGGCTCGAATTGGATGAGATCGCTGTAGCGCATGAAGCCCTCGCTAGGCCTTGGTTGTATCGAAGTTGTCGGACCGTGCGAACGCATGCTCTGGGCTGATTTCGATAACGGTCGTCGTCGAGTCGGCACCTCGATAGTGTTCGGGATGGCTCGCTTGGGCGTAGACCAACCGCCCACTCTCGAGGCTGCCGGGCCAAATAGCCACGATTGTCCGATTTCGTGAGAGTTTACGAAGCAAGCGAATCGGATCCAGCTTCAGGTCGACTGCAAACACCATCTCAAGATTATGGAGCAGGACGATTGAGGCGCCCGTGGCCTTCACGATATCCGCGAGAATCGACTCAGCTTTTCGTGTTCTTTGAGACTGGGTGAGCTCGAGGAGTCGCTCACTCAGCGAAAGGTTGACATTGACTATGGGCCACGGACGGTCTTGCGCAATCGTCCGAACAAACCTAGTTGGTATTGGCCGCTCAGCGCCGGCCAGTACCACAAGGCGATGGTGTGCCAGGGCCGCTTCCGATACGGCTCGTTCGATTTCAGCGCGAATAAAGGGGTCCAAAGCGCTTCCTCCAGCCGATGGAGACCCACCAGACCACGGTCCTTTCTTCAAACCACGCAAGAGCTTGCATCCGAATGCGTTCAGGCGTAACCAAAGCCAACGGCCGTAGTTTGCTGGAGAACCTGCCAAGGCGCCAACCGAGCAGCAAGCCGAAAGAATCTCCTCGGCGGACGACTATCGAACGCTGACGCGCGCCGCAGCTTCACAAACTTTGTGGGCTCGTTTGGTAGTTACGTGACTGGGTGAGTCAAGGCGCTGCGTCAATCAGTCAATCGCGTTTACTAGTGGCGGACGGAGCACATCGTAGCGGCGACCGCCCGAATGGATAGAACCATCGGTGAGTCGCCAAGCCCAGCGTCCATCCTCTTCATGGCAGGATTCGATCCGCATCGTGCCACCAGCATGCCCGTCGGGAAATCGCCGGCTGTTGGTTCATTTTGGTGGTCCGCCATGATCGAGAGAAAAAATCGCTTCGAAGTCAGACCGTTGCGCTCGCATATGGCGGTGCACCCAGTCCCCAGCAAACAGGTCTCTGCAATAGAAACGCTCATTCCCACAAAGTACCCGCGCAATCTCGCGCAAGGCCGCGCAGTCTTGAGCAGATTCAGCAGGCGCACCAGGGCAAAACGCGAAAAAATAGGGCCATGATCGCCGCCAGGTGTCCCGCTGGACATCAAAGGAGCCGGACGGGCCACCAAGATCAGGATTGACGAGGAGTTGCGACGCGCTTTCGTCGAGGCATGTTATCGGTGGTCTCGCGCGCTTACCCTCCCTCTACAACCCCTTCCCACGGATCCGAGCACCGCCGAGCCGTGGTCGCCCTCGAATGAAATTGCCGTCTTCGTCGATGACCGCCTAGCTCTCGATCGGAAGCGGGATCGGTCGCACCGGGGTCGCATCGACATCGATGAAGCGAATCTGCCACGTGCCATTCGGATCCTCACCGTAGAACGCCGATGCCTGCATCGGTACGTCGATAAGCGCCGCAAGCGCACCTGTCGCTCCCAGTGCTGCCGCGGCGATGGACGAACATCCATTGAACGCGGAATCGATGAAGACGTGGTGTGCAGGGATTGGGCACCGGGATGCTGGCGATCGTTTTGGCGCTCCCGTAGCATGCACCCTCTTTCGTACAGAACGTCGGGGTTTTGGGTGCAAGCGAGAACGCGGATCACACTGGTTGGCATCGTGTTCATGATTGGGAGTGGGTGCGCGAGCATCACTAGCGGACAAAACCAAACGCTGTCGGTTGCAACGCCGAACTGCCCGCAAGCCACGTGCCAGCTAACCAATAAAGACGGTGTCTACTACGTGTCGCCGACGCCCGGTACCGTGATGGTCAACCGCGCTTGCGCGAAGTTGACGGTTCAATGCTCGAAGAAAGGCTACGACGACGGAATCATCCAAGTTAGTTCTTCGATCAAAACGATGGCATGGGGAAACATCATTTTCGGAGGGCTCATTGGCGTCGCGGTCGATGGCATTACGGGCGCGGCATGTGGTTATCCCTCCTTCGTGCCAGTCCCGATGAATTGCGGAACGAGTACCACAGTCGCAGCGACGCCCTTGCGGGGGCTATCCGCCGCGGCCGAGGAAGCGTCGCAAGCTGCGAAATGCGCCGATATGGCGTTCGTCGGAGAGGGTCCTGCGGGCGAATTGGTATACTCGGGCGTGTGCGAAGACAAGTCGGTTTTGATGACCTGTGTTGACGATGGTTGCTCGTTCTCGGAGTTCGGGCAGAGCTTGTCGGACGAACAGTAGGGTTGGGCCACGTTTCGGACGATTTCGCGATCGTCGCCGCCGATTGCCTCGCGTTCGACGGTTAACAGGAATCCTGCTCGAGGATGCTCGACCGAGGCCAACACATCACCGGATCGGTTTAGAATTTGCGTTAAAGGTCCCGAACCTACCGTGAAATGTACACCGCTCCAGTGCACGAAACGCACCGTTCATGGCATCGGGCTGGCGATAGTATCGCCAGTGGGATTACGCGGCGAAGGACAGCCCCGCGAGTGTTCAACGTCACTGCCATGACTGATTCGTATTCCGCGTTCATGGAAGTCGCTCACGCGCTCAATGGCATGAACACGAAATCAGCCCCGAAGCAATCGATCCGAACCAGGCTCGACAGTCTACGAGCGAACGCCCCGTACCAACATGAGGTGCCCCATGGCAGCCGATGATGTGATCACAAAGGCAAGGGAACTTCCGAGCGGCGCAGTGTTCCATCGTTGCGCACTTCAGGTGAACCCTCACCACTACGATTCCACGTACCGGGGCAACGTGCTGGTCGGCGACGCTGCCGCTCACACCGCGGCGATCATTGAGAAGGCGTCGGATCTCAGCGTTTCCGTGCTCGCCATCACCGACCACAATCACGTTGGCGGCGTTGCCGCATTCCGCGCCGCCGCCGAGGGACGTGGCATCCACATCTTTCCTGGGTTCGAGTTGTCGTCGAGCGAGGGAATTCACGTTCTGTGCATTTACGCCCCCGACACTGCCGACGACCGCCTCGCACGTTACCTCGGCGCGTTCGGCATCACCGACACGAAGCCCTCGGTCAGGTTGGCTGACAAGGCCTTTGTGGACATCCTCGCCAAGGTACGCGAGCAGGGCGGTGTCGCAATCGCTGCGCACGTGACTAACGATAAGGGATTGCTCAAAGTCCTCACCGGTCAGGCGCGCATGCAGGCGTGGCAGAGTGGGGACCTGCTGGCAATCCAGGTTCCCGGTCCAGTTGCCGACTTACCCCACGACGTGAAGCAAATCGTGGAGAACAAGAACCCCGACTACCGACGCGATCCCGCCGCCGAGGACGGGCTCGCCATCGCGGTCGTCAACGCGAAGGACATCGCCAGGCCCAAAGACCTCGATGATCGCTCGGCCACCTGCTGGATCAAGATGTCCGAGGTGACGATCGAGGGGCTGCGCCAGGCCTTTCTGGATCCCGGCTCGCGTATCCACCTCAATCCCAAAGAAGGCAGGCTGGAGCCCGAGGAGCACGCCGAGCTCGTCGCGCTCGCCTGGGAGGGAGGATTCCTCGACGGGGCCGCTATCCACTTCAATCCGAACCTTAACGTGCTGGTCGGGGGGCGCGGGACTGGCAAGTCGACCGTGATCGAGAGCATCCGCACGGTGCTGGGCCTCGAGGCCATCGGCGACGAGGCGCGTAAGGGCCACGAGGGCATCATCCGCCACGTCCTCAAGAACGGGACCAAAATCACGCTCCTGGTCCGCGCCCATCGGCCGGCGGTTCGCGACTACCGTATCGAGCGCACGATCCCGAACCCGCCCCTCGTCCGGGACGATCATGGGGAGGTGTCCAATCTCTCTCCCCAGGACGTGCTGCCTCGTGTCGAGGTCTTCGGGCAGCACGAGATCTCGGAGCTGACCAAGAGCCGCGAGAAGCTGACCCGTCTGCTAGACCGCTTCATTGCACGCGACGATGACCTTCCACGCAAGAAGGCCGACCTGCGTCGTGCGCTGGAGAGGAGTCGCAAGAGCCTGCTCGACACGCGCGCCGAGTTGGCGCAGATCGAGGAGCGGCTGGCAGCGCTTCCAGGCCTTGAAGAGATGCTGGAGCGCTTTCGCGAAGCCGGGCTCGAGGATCGGCTAAAGGAGAAGAGTCTGCTAGTGCGCGAGGAGCGCCTGCTTTCCTCCATTCCGGAGCGCCTCGCGACGTTCCGCGAATGTCTCGAAACCCTGAAGCGCGAGGTCCCGATGGGCCGCACATTTCTCTCCGCCAAGGCTCTCGAGGATCTGCCTGGAAAGGTGATCCTTCAGCGCTTGAACGGCGTCTTCGAAACGCTCGACCGCGAACTCCAGCGCATCGTGAAGGATCTGGAGCAGGCTCTGGTGCGAGCCGACGAGGGTGTCGCCCAGGTGCGCAACGATTGGGAGACGCGCAAGAAAGATGTCCAGGCGGCATACGAGAAGATCCTCCGCGAGTTGCAGAAGTCGCACGTGGATGGGGAGGAATTCATTCGCCTGCGGCGGCAGATCGAAGAGCTGCGACCGCTGCGCGAGCGGCAGGCGGCGGCCCGGCGCACCGAGAAGGAGCACGCCAACCGCCGACGCAGTCTGCTGGCGGAGTGGGAGGACTTAAAGGCGCTGGAGTTCAGGCGCTTGGACGACGCGGCGCAGGGAGTCAACAAAAAGCTTCGTGATCGGGTGCAGGTGGAGGTGACCGCTGTCAGCGACCGCGATCCGCTGTTTAACCTCCTGCGGGAGAAGGTTGGTGGACGACTGTCCGAAGCGACCGAAAGTCTCCGGGACGTTCGCGATCTCTCACTCACTCAGTTCGTCGAGGCCTGCCGTTCCGGCGCAGAGGCGCTGAACAAGATGTTCGGCATCACGCCAGCGCAAGGAGAGCGCCTCGCCAGGGCCGAGCCCGAGGTGCTGATGCGTGTCGAGGAACTCGACCTGCCCTCGACGACTGCGATCCGACTCAATACTGCGCCCGTCGGAGAGCCCCCGGCATGGCAGGCGCTCGAGGACCTCTCCACCGGCCAGAAGGCTACTGCGGTCCTGCTCCTGCTTCTGCTCGAGTCCGAAGCGCCGCTCATAGTCGATCAACCGGAGGATGATCTCGACAACCGTTTCATCACCGAGGGTGTCGTCCCGCGCATGCGCGAGGAGAAGCAGCGTCGGCAGTTCCTTTTCTCCACTCACAACGCCAACATCCCGGTCCTCGGCGATGCCGAACTGATCGTCGGCCTTTCCGCCACCGGCGAGGCTGAGCACGGCCGTGCGCGCGTTGCCCCGGAGCACATGGGCTCGATTGACGCCAAGCCCGTGCGGGAGCTGGTCGAGGAGATCCTCGAAGGCGGCAAGGAAGCCTTCGAGCGCCGACGCCGGAAGTATGGGTTTTAGAGGAGCGCTGCGATGAACCGAACCGAGCTGGAAGAACTGATCTGCAACGGCGAGCACTCTGGCGTCGAGTTCAAGCGTGACGATGTTGTCCCTGCGCGAGTCGCGAAGGAGTTGGCGGCGTTGCTGAACCTGGAGGGCGGGCATCTCCTCCTCGGCGTTGAAGACGACGGCACCGTTACGGGTTTGACTCGCACACCGAAGCAGGTCGAGGAATGGATTATGGAGGTCGCGCGTGTGCACCTCCGCCCTGCGGCCATTCCGTTCTGGGAGACCCTGGAGATGGACGACGGAAGCACGGTCGGAGTCATCTCGCTTGCTGCGGACGCGCCGGACAAACCCTACAAGGCCAAGCGCGGATCGGCGTGGGTAACGCAGGTTCGGGTGGGTACGACCACCCGCGATGCGACGGACGCAGAGGAAGCGCGTCTCTACATGCAGTCCGGGCACCTACAGTACGACCGCAAGCCGGTTTCCGGTGCGACGCTCAAGGATCTCGACTTGCGACGTCTCGCGAACTACTTCCGCGACTTGCGCCAGCAGGGGGCACCAGAGAAAGCGGACCTCGAGTCCTGGCTGCGCCTGCTGGTCAACACCGAGTTGATGGCCGAAGACCGCGCCCGACCGATGCCGAGCGCGGGCGGGTTGCTACTCTTCGGCCTGAAGCCAAAACGCTTCCTCCCCCAGGCGGGAATCAGCGCCGCAGCCTACTCCGGCACCGAGAAGGACTATGACGCGAAAGCCCGGGCGACGCTGCGAGGGCCCGTTGTGTCCCTGTTTCCAGCCCCGTCGGGCGATCCCGGGCAGCCGCTGTACCCCTTGTTGTCACGCACTTTTTCGGAGACCGGCAATGCGGTTGAAGCGGGCGTCATTGAGCAAGCCCTCGACTTCGTGCGCCGAAACATCGAGGTGTCCGCGGAAATCGACAATGGTGGGCGGCGTGCGGAACGCTGGGATTACCCGCTCGACACCGTGCGGGAAGCGGTCGTCAACGCGATTGCGCACCGCGACTACACCATCACTGTGACCGACATCGAGCTTTCGATTTACGCCGACCGGATCGAGATCATTTCTCCCGGTCGCCTCCCGAACACGGTCACGGTCGACAAGATGCGGGCCGGTTACCGCGCCTCGCGCAACGAGCTGATTAAGGAGGTGCTACGCGACTATTGCTACATCGAAGCTACAGGGCTTGGTGTGCCGCGCAAGATCATCGATGGGATGCGCGCGCACAACGGGACCGAGCCCGACCTCATCGAAGAGGACGATCGCTTCCTGGTACGCCTTTGGAAGGAAGCGAGATCGTGACTCACAGGAAAAAGCTCATCGAAGTCGCTCTGCCGCTCGACACCATCAACAAGGCGTCGGCACGGGAGAAGTCGATCCGCCATGGCCATCCGAGCACGCTGCATCTGGGTGGGCGCGCCGACCATTGGCCGCGGCCCGAGCGGTGATCATCGCGCAGATGATGGACGACCCGTCGGGGGTTTTCACGATCCTTTTGCCGGTGGCGGTGCGTTGCCGCTGGAAGCGCAACGGCTGGGCCTGGAGGCGTACGCCAGCGACCTGAACCCAGTAGCGGTGTTGATCAACAATCCGCGTTCACAGCCGGATTGATCAGTGGTGATGATGGCGGGAAAGAAGAGGCCGTACTCGCCCGCCGGGGCAGAAAGAAAGAGACTCGAGCCAGGCGTCGAATAGGAAGCCCGGTCGCCCGCCGCGGTCACCGCACCGACGACCATCGTCCCCATGTGGGCGTTGTAGGTGTCGCCCTCCGCCGCATGGGAAGGGAGGTCCAAGTCCGGGTAGGGCAAAAACCGTCGAAACCCATCGAATGCGTTGCCACTCGCTTTCACATTGATCGCCCCAAGTCCGTCGCGCAACGTCCCGACGTTCGCGACCAATTCGGCCTCGAATTCATTCCACGGGAAGAAGATCGCAGCGGTGATTCCGTAACTACGATTAAGAGCAACGACGGGGTCTGACACCGTCACCGACGATTCGAAGAGACCATGGGTTTGGGCAAGCGACGTGTCATCCTGGGCGAAGAGGAAGTTCATCCCCGCCAGGCCCGCCTCCGGCGCAACCCCGATGCCACCGATATCGTTCCAGCCGACGGAGCAGACGATTCCGGCGACGCTCGTGCCGTGATCGCCGAAGACACTGAGGTCGTTGGTTGGATCATCATCGCCAGAGAGGAAATCCATCGGGTGGCCAGGACAAGCGTTGCCCAAGGAGGCAAATTCAAGCGCCACCCGATAGCTTCAGTTGGACCGAAGAGTTCATGCGGGCCAATGATGTCACAGAGTGGCATGGCCTGCTGCTCGCGTATCCAGCATTTTCTTGTGCCTGACCCGTGGTCATACGCGCGCTGCCGCAGGGCCTGGGAACCCAGTGAAGGGTGGTAATATCTGGTGAGAGAACCCACTGGACTTTCCTGGCCAGTGGAGCGGTGATGCGCTGTGTGATAAGGCCGGTGGGGACGGCTGATAGGAAACCATGAAAACCCGTCGACAAAAACAACCCCGTGGGCGCGCAACGGCTCGCGCGGATACCGGCGTTCGCCCGACCTCTGCTGAGTTGGCTGAGGAACTGGCGTCGCTGGGTGATCTCGACCTGGCCGGTCTGCGGGCGGAATGGCACCGGCTCTATGCCACGCAGCCCCCGCTGCGTGCCCGCCGCGACCTGCTGATCCTGGCGATTGCCTGGAAGCTTCAGGAGCAGGTTCTCGGTGGGCTGACGGTGGCGCAGAAACGTCAACTGGCAGGGATTGCTACGGCGTTGCGGGAGACCGGGGAGATTGCCGGTCATCCCGCGATCCGTCTGAAGCCGGGTGTGACCTTGGTGCGGGAATGGCGCGGCGAAACCCACACCGTGCGGGTCCATGAAGACGGTTTTGAGTGGCGGGGGACGCATTACCGCTCGCTGTCGTCGATTGCCCGGGAGATCACGGGCACGCACTGGTCCGGACCGCGCTTCTTTGGCCTGAAACGACGGCCAACGCCCTTCGCCGGCAAGGACAAGCGCGATGCATAGCCGGGCCAGGCGCGAGACCCACTGTGCCATCTATACGCGCAAGTCCTCCGAGGCGGGTCTGGAACAGGACTTCAACTCGCTTGATGCCCAGCGCGAGTCCTGTGCGGCCTACATCAAGAGCCAACGGCACGAAGGCTGGACGGCGCTACCGACACGCTATGACGATGGCGGCCTCTCCGGCGCAACGATGGCACGTCCCGCGCTCACGCGTCTGCTCGCCGATATCGAGGCGGGGCGCATCGACACGGTGGTGGTTTACAAGGTGGATCGCCTGACGCGCTCGCTCGGTGACTTCGCCCGCATCGTTGAGGTGTTCGACAAGCAAGGGGTGTCCTTTGTCTCCGTCACGCAGCAGTTCAATACAATCAACTCGATGGGCCGGCTCACGTTGAACATGTTGCTAACTTTTGCGCAGTTTGAACGCGAGGTCACCGGGGAACGGATCCGTGACAAGATCGCCGCCTCGAAGCAGAAGGGGCTGTGGATGGGCGGGTTGGCGCCGCTGGGATATGACGTTATCGACCGCAAGCTCGTCATCAATCACCGCGAGGCCGAGACGGTGCGTCATATCTACCGACACTATGCAGCACTCGGGTCGGTCCGGGCATTGAAGGAAGCGCTAGACGACGAAGGCATCGTCAGCAAGGTCCGCATGGACAGACACGGTCGCCACACGGGTGGCAAGCCGCTGGCTCGTGGGGCGCTGTATCTGATACTGCAGAACCGGCTCTATCGGGGTGAGATCGTCCACAAGGACGCGTGCTACCCCGGGGCGCATGCGGCGATCATCGAGCCGGGTCTCTGGGAGCCGGTACAACAAAGACTCGCCGCGAATCGGGTTGCGCGGCAACATGGTGCTCACGCCCGCGAGCCCAGCCTGCTGGCGGGTCTGATCGTCGACCATCATGGCGAGCGGATGACCCCCAGCCATGCCAACAAGCAGGGCCGACGTTATCGTTATTACGTCAGTCAGTCCTTACTCAAGCGGGGTCGCTCAAAAGCTGCCGACACGGCGCGGCGCGTACCGGCAGCGGAACTGGAACGACTGGTGGAGCAGCGAATCATGGCGTTCCTCCGGGACGAAGGCGCGTTGCATGAGGCGCTTGTCCCGCGGGCCTTGCCGGCGCATGAGGTGGAGACGCTGATCACCGACGCCTCGATGCTGGCCGAGCGCTGGCCGCGCCTTTCTACCATCGAGCGACGCCGCTGGCTTCAGGTGTTCATCATCGGCGTGACGCTACACCCGGAGAAGCTGGAGATCCGGGTTCACACCGGGTATCTGGCCGAAAGCTTGCCCTGCGATGATCTTGTCAATGCTGGCGAGTTGAACGCGCTGTCATGCTCACGCTCGGAAGGTTCCGTACTGGTGTTGACGGTCGCGGCGCGGTTGAAACGAACGGGCATGGAAAAGAAGCTTTTGATTGATGGTGCCAACCCACCCTCCGGCCACCAGGTGGACCCCAGCTTGCTGAAACGAATCGCGCGGGCTCATGAGTTGCAGGCCATCTTCACGCGCGGCGGTCAGTCGATGGCCGAGATGGCGGCCGCCGCCGGCGTGAGCAGTGCCTGGTTCACCCGACTGTTACGCCTCGGCTTTCTGGCACCCGACATCATTCAGGCCATCCTCGAGGGCCGCCAGCCCGCGAACCTGACTGCCCGCCAGTTGATGGCGGACACACGTCTACCCATCAACTGGCAGGAGCAGCGTGCCGTGCTCGGGTTTACTGACCCCGCCACCGCCACTCCCGACTGACGCCCCGCGTCCGTATTGGGGCTCAGGACCCGTTTGCGGAGACGACCTGGTCTACTCTCAAGAAGGGGCAAACCTGACGATAACAACCGTTCGCCGAACTGAATGGCGAGTTGCGACTTGGCTCGAACTCGCGCTCGCGTGGTCAAAGGTTGCCGAATTCCCGAGCGCGTTCTAGTCGGGCTTCGATCTTTGGCCTGATTGCCATGTCATCAAGGCGAATCTGCTCGAGTACGAGCTCTAGAATTTCTGCTGTCTCCCGATGTGCAGCAGCCCACATCAGAGGAGACTCAAGCTTCTCAAGCTGCGTTCGCGCGATCGCCGCAAACCTTCGGGCCTTCCTTAATACGCCCTCGCGCCGTTCGGGTTCAAGCGTGCCCGCTTGCAGGCGATACACCGTGGCTAGTTGTAACGCCACTCTCCCCGCGCGAAAGCCGACGGGCGCTACTTCCTCCCACTCCGCCTCAAGGAATTCAACAGCTCGCGCGATAGTCCTTGCCGTCGGATTGAGCTTTACCGCAAGAACGGATCCAAGATTCCTAATGTATCCGTCGCTGGTCTCGATCCACCGGTCAACGCTCCGATCGTCGTTAATCGCGTAGGCATAAACAAGCTTGGCCAGGTCATGAGTGTATGAGTAGCCGAGATCATCCCGCTGCGGGAGTCGTGATATCGCGGTCCGAAACAGGTTGAGGTCCAGTCGAGTGACACCCGCCTCGATTGCCCAGGCATACAAGTACGCCACACTCGACGCCATATTCATCCGACTCTCGTCCGGCACACCATCGAAGGCTTGGTCGAGCTGAACCAAACTATCCGTGAACAGCGACAAACGTCCTTCCACTAGGTGCAGCGCGGCTCGATGGTAAAGCAAACTCTCTCGCATGTGGTCCTGGAATGGTCCGTCAAAGAGCGCTCGATCTTCATCGGAGAGTTCGTCGTACGTGGCTCCAAACGACAAGGTGGGGTCAACGAGGTCTCTTTCCAGATAAGCAACACTCGCCAAAGCCGCATCAAAACGCGGCAGTGACGCAGGCTCGGCGTGCGGTACCTGTGCGAAGATCGCTAACGCGGCGCCTAGGGCGATATACCGTTGGTTACGGATTTGGATTGGGTTCATGCTCATAATCAATGTCAGTGTCATCAGGGGCAACTTCACACGCCTTGCGCTTCCTGTACAGCATCAGGGCGTTCCGGTACGGGGTCAGCTTTACTTCGGCGCGGCGCTACGATGCAGCGTTTAATGCCTGACTAAATTCATTATTCTTTGATGTGGTCATCAGTAAATACTCTTGCGCCCTCGTCATACCGACATACAGCAGGCGAGCACTGTTGCTCTTCTGCTCATCATCGATATTTAGTGCGCCAATTCCCAGTATCATGACGCGCGGAAACTCCAGCCCCTTGCTGCTATGAATGGTCGATATCGTGACTTGCTCTATAGCAGAGTCATATGCCTGCTTTCGTTGTTTATCGGCCAGCCACGTATGCGGGATATGCAAAGCCGCGATTTCTTTCGCGAGCCGCTCTCCCTGCCACTTCTGTACAACCAATACCGCAATATCGCGTAACGGCACTTTGTTGCGTTGCCACGTTTGTACACATTTGAGCGCATAAGCCACCTCGCGACCGAAGTCCTCAAACTGCTTGATGACAGGTACACGACCCCGCGCCCCCGCAGCTTCTGGTTCAATCAGCGGGATATGGTCGTCATCGGCACGGCGCGGGTCGAAGTATTGCCGTGCAAAGTTGTAAGCGAAAGCCAGAATTTCTTGTGTATTTCGATAGTTCAGACGCAAGATACTTGTTCTACCCTGTGCCTTTATGCCTACACTCGATAGTGTGAATCCCAGACCAGAAGGCGTGCTATAAAGCGATTGCGCATCGTCATAGAGCAGCAATAAAGAATCCGTATCCGGATCAATCATCTGCACGATAAGTCGCAACCAATTTTCTTCAAAATCATGACCTTCGTCAATCAGCAGTGCGCCGTACCGCGCACGAGGGATAAGCTCGTTCTCAACCGCGTCGATTACCGATTCAACTTGCCGCTCAAAATAGAGTTTATCCGATTTCTTGATCTCAACACGATACACTTTTAATTGTTCACCACACCAATCATGGAAGTGGTGAACCTGAACCTGATCGCCAACGCCCCTGGCAATCATGAAAGAACGCAACTTTGCGGCCAGGGTCACGTTAAAGCACAACACCAGAATCGGTTTACTCATCGCCTGAGCCAAATGCAAACAGCGATAACACAGTATCAATGTTTTACCCGAACCCGAAACGCCATGAATGACGCGATGCCCTGCCCCCATGCTGCGAGCCAACTGCTCTTGCTGAATATCCATAATTCGGATGACTTCGGGCAAGGACTCTTCCAACTCAACGTCTTTTTGCGAGTCGTCGGCAAACAACTCTTCCTGAGTACTATTGATGCGGATCTCAGGGAATAAATGCCATCGCACCCGATTGACTTGCGGCAGCGTTAGTGCACCACCAAATTGATAATTAAACATACCCCATAGTTGTTCCTGAAATTGTTCAGCATCGGCATTATCCTTCATTTCATCTCTATACATTAGGAGATGATCGGGCAATAAGCTTTCACGTTCATCGTCCGGAAACGCTTCTTGAACCTGCCGGCGTGTGATGTTGGTCAACACTGCACCCCAACCATAAGG
The DNA here is from genome assembly GCA_951813295.1 of uncultured Pseudomonadales bacterium. Classification (GTDB taxonomy): domain Bacteria; phylum Pseudomonadota; class Gammaproteobacteria; order Pseudomonadales; family Azotimanducaceae; genus VXYL01. The sequence continues at coordinate 4,266,559 of CATOTI010000002.1, read as the reverse complement.
CATCATCACTTTGCCCTCATGTTTTCCGGATGACTGAACCAACCCGGGGTCACGTTGCAAGACATTGAGCACCGCATAAGCATACTGACGCGCTTGTTCCAACGGATGTACATTCCGAACAAGGCCGTTATTCGTCAGTAATTCAACATCGGTTTTGCTGATTTTTTTCAGCGTGTCGAGTTTCCAATCTTTGACTTCCAAGAACAATAGGCCGCGGGCGGGATGCAAAATAATGAAATCAGGATATCGACGTTTCTTGCCAAGCGGCACGTCATACCAAACAAGGCAGTCGTCTTCGAGTAGTGATTTCAGCCGACGAGCAAGGCGTTTCTCGCCCATCGTCATACGGCTTAGAATTTGTTGGTTGAGAGTGGGTATTATTTCAGCCATCGAGGGAAACACAGATCAATCGTTTGATCCGTCAGTGTATCGTGCAGGAGCGAGGCGAAGAAGTTCGGGTTTGGCGTCTTCACTCGCACTCGCGAGGTGGTCGACAAATCGCTTACCGGCATTACCGAGGCGCGGAGCAACCTCCGTTAGCCAAATCGCCGTCTCGGCGGCCTCCACCTGACGGAAGAATGGTCGAATGCCGCCAAAAGCGTGATCGCGCCAATGCTGCAGCAAGCGCGCGGTTTCCGGTGTCACACGTCATTGATTGCCGGGCACAGTCGCCGCCAGCGGTTTGCCTGTTCACGTACGTCGTTGATGAGTGGCGCATCTCTTTGACCCCGTCCTTGCCGTTCATACGTCGGACGTCGAGCCGCTTCCCCACCCGATCCACGAAGACAGCGCAAGCGCCTACTACGTGCGAAAGCCGTTCAATCGAGAGCCGGATTTCGGCGTGACCAGCGTCAACTACGACATCGACGAGCTGCTCGCGCGAGCGGGGCAGCTGCGGTGACCGTTGCACGACGGAAATTCATCGAGGTCGAGCTAGCATCGCCGCGACGCGAAGGTCGGTCGTGATCCCGTCACCACACGTTGTCGAACATCTTTTAGACCCATTCCTTTGCCGTTAGTAGCTCAATCTCGTGACCGAAGTGGAACATCCATTGCAACTGCGTTCCCGATTGCCGGGGACGGGTCGAATCGCGAGGGTTACGCTGCGGACTTCCGTCTCTTGGTCACCTTCAACACAACGCGCCGATCAAGCTGCGCACACATACCAACAAGCTTGGCAATCGAAACTTTATCGAGCTTGCCCTGCATGAGTCGGCTAAGCCGAGCACGAGACACCCCGAGGAGTTCTGCCGCCGCCGTCTGTGTGAGGCCGCGACGTTTGATCTCTTTCTCGAGTTCGATCTGTAGCGTCGTCTTAGCATAGAGAATGGCTGCTTCCGCTTTCGAGAAGCCAAGATCTTCGAAGATAATCTCGGATGCGGGTGTGATCTTGAGGTCTTCATCCATTAGCTGCCTTCCAAAGCTCTGAGTCGTCGACGCGATAGCTCGACGACGGGTTTAGGGGTTCGCTGCGTGGTCTTCTTGAAGACGTGTAACACGTAGACATCGTCGTCACGGTTGGCGACATAGATTGTTCGATATTGGCCCTGATGACGAACGCGGATCTCGCGGACGCCAGGTCCAATCGATTTCATCGCCTTCCAATCCGTCGGATCGAGTTCGTTTTGAACACGCATTAACTCTTCACCGAACGCTTTGCGAACGGCGACCGGAAATGCCCTAAGAACCTCTCTGGTATCGCCAATCCATGCTACGCGTTTCATGAGTCATGTGTATCACATATGATACTAACAGGCAACCCGATGGCCGGCGGGTTTTTCGCTTCAGGAGACACAAATTTACCGACGTACTCGCATCGCGTCACCGCAGCTCTGCTGAAAATCGACAAAAACCAGGAGCCTGGCCTGCTAGGCGATGGTCTGAGGGTGGCGAGGCCGGGTCAGCCGGTGTTCGATTCCCAGGGTGGTACATAGCCGGTCGAACTCGTGGTTGCCGGTCGGTTTCCGCGCGTTGTAGGCGAACAGCCGGTCCGTGAACTCCTTGCCGTGGTACATCTGGAAGATCAGCGAAAAGACCTCCCATTTCTAGCTGCGTTGAGAAGTAGGGTTACGCTGCTTTCGCAAGAAGCTTCTGTCTTGGCGTGATGCCGCCGATGGCCGTGTTCGGCCGTTCGTTGTTGTACTGCCACAGCCATTGCGTGGCGGTGGCCTGGGCGTGCTCGATCGACTCGAACAGATGGAGATCGAGCCACTCGTGTCGAACCGTCCGGTTGAACCGCTCAACGTAGGCGTTCTGGGTCGGCTTGCCGGGTTGGATGAACATCACCCGGATGCCCCGGTCCTCGGCCCAGGTCCGGAACGCCACACTGCGCATCTCGCTGCCGTTGTCGCAGCGGATCACCTTCGGCTTTCCACGCCATTCAATGATCTGATCCAGGCACCGGGTAATCCGTGGTCCCGACAGACTGAAGTCGACGTCGATACCCAAACCTTCCCGGTTGTAGTCGTCGAGCACGTTGAACGTTCGGAACGGCCGCCCGTTGGCCAGCCGGTCATGCATGAAGTCGATCGACCACACCTCGTTCGCCTGTTTCGGCACGGCCAACGGGTCGGGTGCACCGCGTTGGATCCGGCGCCTGGGCTTAATGCGTAAGTTCAACTCCAGCTGCCGGTAAATCCGATACACCCGCTTGTGGTTGTACGGCAGCTTCTGCACGTTCCTCAGGTACAGGAAACACAGCCCGAACCCCCAGCGCCGGTGTGCCGTCGTCAGCCGCAACAGCCAGTCCGCTATCAGCGCGTTGTCATCGCCCAGCTTCGGTTGATACCGGTAGCAGGTCTCCGAAACGCGGAAGGTCTTGCACGCCAATCGGATCGACAGGCCGTGTTCCGCCACCGCTCGTTTCGCCATCTCCTTACGGTGAGATGGCACTACCACTTTTTTTCCATGGCCTCGGCAATGATCTCCGCCTTCAGCTTCTCCTCGGCGTACATCTTCTTCAGCCGCGCGTTTTCTTCCTCAAGCTCCTTCAGCCGCCTCATGCTCGAGGCGTCCATACCGCTGTACTTCGATCGCCAGTTGTAGAACGTGGCGTTGCTGATGCCGTGTTCGCGGCACAACTCGGCCACCGGAATGCCCGCCCCGGCTTCCTTAAGTATTTGAAATATCTGACTTTCCGTATATCGGCTCTTCTTCATTCGTAGTGCTCTCCCTTCGTCGAAAAGTCTACTTCCAACCGCCGCTACTTTTCGGGAGGATTACACACCCACCGCGACGAGGCGACAAGCCCGCCACTGCGACAGGCCGCGATCTGGGCGACCGGGACTCGATGGCGTCCATGAGTGAAAAGTCGCTCATCGTCCAGGGAAAACAGCGTGCCTTCGGCGTACCCGGAACCACTCAATAGGAACGGCGTTGCCGAAAGCTCGAAAATCCGAGCAAGGCTGACCTCGCGGCTGCCACTCCTGAGCCCTCGAGCGCGTTCAGTCGCCTCGTATGGGTTCGGTTGGAGTAAGCCCTGAACGTTCTCTCAATTGACACAATTCATGTCGCGCGATAGTTTTGATGCTGGACGCTCAGGGTCTCAAAGGGCACGCAGCGCAATGCGAACAACTATGGAAAAAAGAATGTCAGCGACGACCGTCTCGATCGATGATTAACCACGGAGCAAGTTAGCAATCTGCAGGGGGTCGCGAGGTGCCTGAAGCCACGCAGTTTGCGCCCGGAGGATGATCTCGACAACCGTTTCATCACCGAGGGTGTCGTCCCGCGCATGCGCGAGGAGAAGCAGCGTCGGCAGTTCCTTTTCTCCACTCACAACGCCAACATCCCGGTCCTCGGCGATGCCGAACTGATCGTCGGCCTTTCCGCCACCGGCGAGGCTGAGCACGGCCGTGTGCGCGTTGCCCCGGAGCACATGGGCTCGATTGACGCCAAGCCCGTGCGGGAGCTGGTCGAGGAGATCCTCGAAGGCGGCAAGGAAGCCTTCGAGCGCCGACGCCGGAAGTATGGGTTTTAGAGGAGCGCTGCGATGAACCGAACCGAGCTGGAAGAACTGATCTGCAACGGCGAGCACTCTGGCGTCGAGTTCAAGCGTGACGATGTTGTCCCTGCGCGAGTCGCGAAGGAGTTGGCGGCGTTGCTGAACCTGGAGGGCGGGCATCTCCTCCTCGGCGTTGAAGACGACGGCACCGTTACGGGTTTGACTCGCACACCGAGGCAGGTGTCATAGCAGCGCCATACATCAAATCCCTGACCCTGCACCGCTTGCTCGATACCGTTCCGGAGACGGTGTCGGAATGCATCTGTGTCACGCGTTGGCTTCCCGAAGATATCGCCTCCGGTAAAATGAGCGTCAAACATATGGATCGTTACCTTGAAGAGTTTGAGTGGCGGTTCAACAACAGGGATAACCCGTACATATTCAGGGATGCTCTGACCAGAATCATTAACACTGAGGCGCTTACCTACCAAAAACTGGTTGCGTAAAAGAATCACGTTACCTTCCCCTTAGGCGCGGGGATTTCTTTAATTTGCCCCGTTTTGTAGACGTAAATCATTCGGGGGGATTTTCTTCGTAACAAGCCAACCCTCAAATTGTCTGTTAGAATATTTCCAGTGTCTTCCCAATAACTGATAACATGAAAAGGTTCATCTCTCTCTTTCGCGGTGGAAAAAGTTCTTAGTATTTGCTCAACACGCTTATTCACCAACTCTTCAACATGAGCATCATTTTTCTTGCTTGTCCATAAGCCTCTTAGCCACCAGCTCACGATTGGACTCGCCAACAAGAGCAAACTTGTAACGAGATCAACCTTTGCCGCCCAATCCCAAAAAGATAAATCCATAAGTGAATATTATTTACCTTTCTTTAACTTCGTCAACGGGATAATTACCATTCCAATGGTTGAGGTTCTCTGGTTGGTTCCGCCAATCTCACGGCGCGGGGCCTTGGCTGGCACACGCCGTCCAATGTCGAGTTGCTTGTCGCCCTTCGGCCGAGTTCACCGGGCTCGCCGACCGTATCAATGGTCCGTGCTCGCAATGCTCTCACGGGCTACCAGAAGACGACTACGTGGCGGTGCACCCAGTCCCAAGCAAGCACATCTCTGCAATAGAAGCGCTCATTCCCACAAAGTACCCGACCAATCCTGAGCAAAGCCGCGCAACGACGCTGGTCAATCTTGAAGCTTCTGAGGTTCTGCGTGTAGTGTCCCCTGGGCCTAGCTTCTTGCAGCTTCAGCAGCGACATGTCCCGCCAGCTCGGAAACGAACGTTCGCAATCCCGTCAACTCGCTTACTTCTGAGTAGTCACCAGTGGCTGCATCATCTTGCTTTGCCAATAACACAGCGGCAGCAGAGTAGTGCTGCTCGTGCGTCATTTTCCGGCAGAGAATCTCGTAGCGCTGTGCGTATGAGGCTCCTCGAAACTCTGGAAACACGGCAAAGTGTGGTTCTTCGTGCTTTACCGGCATTTGCGATCCGTCAGCATCCTCCAGTAGCATCATCCAGCCCACAAAAGGCCGCAGCTGTTCACCGAATGCACCCTCACGATACGCTGTCCAAATATCTACCGCATTGCCAATAGCTTCTTCCGATCGGTTGTTGAAGTTGTTACCGAATGATCCGACCTGGCTCTTGAACTCCAAAGCCGCGACCAAGTGACTACCGTTCATGATCAGTAGGTCCCAGAGCTTTGTAGGCCGGAAATAGCCCGGCAGCGTAAGCACCTTCTTTGTTTGGTGGATCCGCGCACGCGGCAAGCCGTTAGCATGAACGATATCGATCATTAACCGGATAAAGCCGTCCATGTTCTTACCAGACGTTACGGCGCCGCGTGCGCCTTGATCAGATTTTCCGGAAGCAGATTTCTTGGCGGCAGCATGATCTCTGCTCTGCCAAAAGTATTTTACGGCTTCCCGGGCTTTATCTTTGTAGCCTTGTAAATCGAGGGCCATTGCATACTTTCTCGTTTTCTCTACGTGTCATCCATGCCTCGTAATGCTCACTTGGCGAAAAATATCGTCCGTTTCAATACGAACGCGTCTTACCGTAGATTCGAAATACTCAGGATCCACTTCAACGCCTACGCTGTTGCGCCCACATCTGGCGGCGGCTAGCGCAGTACTACCAGTACCCATAAACGGATCGAGAATGGTGTCGCCTGCAAAGCTGAACATGCGAATCAGCCGTTCAGCAAGACCGACAGGATATGGGGCCGGATGATTTCGGGTCGAGGCGCCGGTGATATCACTCCAGATCAGACGGAACCATTTCTGGTGGTTCTCGGAAGAAATGACACTCATGATCCGCGTGGCAATGCTAGGACTCCGGTACCCCCCGTGCTTTCGCTGCATGAGAATGTATTCCACGTCGTTTTTGATCACGGCATTGGGCTCATAGGGCTTGCCGAGAAAGCCGCCTCCCCCATTTACCTCATAGGACGCATTTGCGATCTTGTGCCAGAAAATTCCCTGTACGTTGTCAAAGCCAATATCCCTGCAGCGCTCCTGGATGGATGCGTGTAGTGGCACAACTACGTGCCGCCCTCTGTTCTTTCGCCTCGAAAGACAAACATCGCCAACGACGATTATTAGTCGTCCACCTGGTACTAAGGCGTCATAGACTCTTTCCCATACTCGATCGAGTTCCGCCAGAAAGGTCTCGTAGTCTTCTATATACCCCATCTGTCCATTGCTCACTCGGTAGTCCTTGAGCGTCCAATAAGGCGGCGATGTCACCGCTAGATGAACGCTCTTCGGATCGAGAAAATCGATAGCCCTCGAGTCGAGGCAGTAAAGATCATGTTTCGTTGGAACCCGTTGCAGCGCATGTTCGATGAGGACGGTTAGCTGAGGATCTCGAGCAATGCGAGGTATTGCCTTCTGGTGATCATCAGCGATGTCGCCGACCTCGGGTGGCACGAATTCGGAAAGATCAACCTCGATGGATCCGCTTTTCCGTGATCGAGGTCGCTCCTCTTTTTTTCGGCTGATTGCTTCCAAAGCCATCTGCGGTTCCTTCTCAGGGGTTCTTCATCGAAGAGCTGTGTTTGGCTGGCGCGAGAGTCTTGTTCAAGATAGGTGCGCATAAACTCTCGAAGCGCTTGGGCGGCGGATTTCTTGACCGTCTGCTGAGTATGCCCAATGGATACACATTCAGATACACATTTTTTTGACCCGCTCGGAAACGTCTGAACAAGGTGCCAAAAGTGCAGGGATTTCGTTGATTTGATGGATGGTGGTCCCGGGAACGGCGTGGAAGTGCGCGCCGTCGGTATCTAAACCAGCATTTCTACCGGTTTTTCCGTGCCCTGGGCGCACCCCTGGTTCAGGGTCGACGTAATCGTGAGTCGGTGATCATCAGGTTCGCGAACCCCATCACGACATCCGCTGGACGTTCTTGTGAAGACCCCGGTAACGGACCTTTCGGTACCCGAACACCTGCTTCAGATAGCGGAACGGATGCTTCACCCGCGCACGCACCTTCGACTTGACTGCCTCTACCCACGCGTCGTCGGAGTGACGATCCAACTGACGACGCACCCCGGGCTTCATCGCGACCATCCAGTTAACCTGGCGGCCTTACGTCGACATCGGGGTATTCCACTCGCTCATGACGCGCCGGCCGCAATGCTTGTAGGCGCGGAAGGCGGCTTGTACTTCCCAATCGTGAATCTGATGCCGATGGAGGCGAAGCGCCCTGGAAGGAGCGCAACGCCGTCTGTTGTTATGTTCCTCAGCGTTTCGTAACGCCAACTTGCCGCAAGTTGCTTGCCATCGGTTGCCACCGTCCTTTCATTCGGCTGACTCCTTTTTTCTTTTGCCTGCCAATCCTGGATCGACAAGTACCGTACCTTCTACCCTCCAGCCTGTTGAGAAAAATCCCTGCACTATCTCAATGGTGGCATCAATCAACGCCACACCTCCTTCTTCTGTCTCTATCGCCTGATCAACAGCTTCTTCCATAGACGCCACTGTCCATGTTTTTGTATCTTCCCCGACCACCCTTGTTGACCGGTCAAGTTCTCCAAGCCTCGAAATATCAACATTCTTTGTAGAGAGGACAGTGAAGTCGCCTATCCGTGTAGCGCCCCTGTAGCAGAACAGCAGAGAAAATGGCAATAATTATGGTTCTCATGTTCGTAGTCATTACTTCTTCCTGGTCATTTTGACAATAATTTTCCTTTCTTTTTCACTGAATCATGTCACTCCTTATGTCAGACACGTGATTTCTAATATGAGATGTATCTTCCCGTATCGGCTGGACTGCCTTAGTAGAACTCGTTCGCTTGAGTCAGGCCGCTATAGCCGACGAGTCGTCGTAGGCTGGAGATGCACCGGATCTCCGAAGTAGACCACCTGAACGGCGCCGAGAGACGATCGCCAGATCCGCGCCATTTTCTCTAGACCAGGTGGTCTCTGCAACCTGGCAGTGACCTGCTAGGCGATTTTCGGACCATTGAATAATTGAGAGGATGGCTTCCGACGGAGGAAGTCATGAAGAAGAGTCGATTCACGGAAGAGCAGATGGTGCGGATCCTGAGGGAGACGGACCGGGAGTCGGTTCCGGCGGTGGCGCTTCGCCACCTCGAGGTGATGAAGCGCGCCTCGCGGCGCGCCGTCCGCGCTACGGCTACCGCCGTATCCAGGTGCTCATGGACCGCGAGGGCTACCCGATGAGCTTCGACCGAATGGACAATGCCTGCTATTCTGATACAAGGCAGGTTCCTGCGGATTCACACTATGTAGGCGTTGATTGCATCGCTTGCCGCAGGACCGTGCTGGGGTCACTGATCGTGACGTCGGAATCGGACGTGATGAAAAGGTTTTTGGATGTGTCGTCCGACTCCATGATGATCCGGAACACGAAACGACGCTCTCGGCGTTGTCCTGCATTGAGGGACGCCCAGCGTTCTGAAACTTGTTGCAACTCTTTGTTCCTCCGGGTGGCGCGCCGCCACCACATCGCTCAGGAAAAGTGGAAAATGTGGTTATGGCGACTCTTCAAGACCTCAACCGTTGGTTCCTCGCTGCGGAAGCCCCAGACCTCGAGTTCAAAGAGGCGAAGGCGTCTTTCGATCTAAAGAAACTCCATCGGTACTGTGTTGCTATTGCCAATAGCGGTGGCGGTCACCTGGTGCTTGGTGTTACCGATGCGCTCCCTCGACAGGTCGTTGGGACTCGAGTCTTCGGCGGCAAGATGATGGAGATCGAGCAAGGCCTGCTAGAAAAGCTCCGGTTCCACGTAAAAACCTATGAACTCGACCATGTGGACGGTCGCGTGGTTGTTTTCGAGATTCCGGGCAGACCGAAGGGCAGCGCGTTCTCGTTTGATGGTGCGTACCTGACCCGCGTCGGTGAGTCGGTGCAACCGATGACCGATGACCAGATTCGAAGCATCTATGCCGAGAACGCGCAGAGTTTCCTAGACGAACGAATTGAACTGCTACGAGAAGACGAAGTCGTGGATCTACTAGACACGCAGGCGTATTTCGAACTGTTGCACCGACCATATCCAGCGACGCGGGCAGCGGTCGTCCAGCGACTGTGCGACGATCGAGTCATAGATTCGGCGGGCGGGAGATTCGAAGTATCTCGCCTCGCAGCCCTTACGATGGCGAGGCAGCTCGACAAGTTCGGTAATGCGATCGCGCGGAAAGCGCCCCGCGTAATCGTTTACGCGGGTCCCACGAAGCTCGAAACGAAGCTGGATTACTCAGGCCGGCGCGGGTATGCCGTTGGGTTCCGTGCGTTGATTGAGTTCGTAGAAGCCCAGCTTCCACAATGTGAGTCAGTTTCGGAGATCTTGCGTGAATCGACCGCGCTCGTCCCTACAGAAGTCGTCCGCGAGCTAGTCGCTAACGCCCTCGTACACCAGGATTTTCAGATTGCAGGCCAGGTCACGATCGAGATCTACAGCGATCGGCTCGAGGTCAGAAACCCCGGGGAGCCAATCGTCGAGCCCATCCGATTTGTCGACCTGAATCGGTCCAGGAACGAGCGTCTGGCGGCGCTAATGCGACAGTTTGGGATCTGTGAAGAGAAAGGCAGTGGAATCGACCGCGTGCTAAAGCTGTTGGAGGGATCCTTCATGCCGACGCCGACGTTCCGGTCCGACCCCGGCCAAACGTTCGTTCGGATCAGCGAGCCGCGTCAGTTTGCGGAGCTAACTCCTGTAGATCGCGTTTTCAGTTGCTACTTCCACTGCGCACTCCGCTATGTGTCTGGTAGCACGATGACGAACAGCTCCTTGCGGTCTCGCTTCGATCTTGGCGATGGTGGCTCTGCGAGTGTGCAGGTCTCGAACGTAATCAAAGATGCTGTCAACAGAAACCTCGTGAAACGAGATGAAGCCTCCGGAACATCGAAGAAAAACGCAAGATACGTACCGTTCTTCGCGTGAACTTATTTAATCGGAACACTTCTTCTCATCCAGTTCTGACGTAAAAAGTAATAAAAAACAATGCGATACATATTTAATGATTCCGTCGTTGACGGAATTCACACCTCAACCATCCGAAAGCCCAAAACGGTAGAATTTCGGCGCAACCCTCACCCGCCCAACCTGCGTTGATTCCAAGATCACGCTACGCGGTGCCACAACCGTGGCGGTGTCCTGACCTGCTAGGCGATTTTCGGCCCACTGAATAATTGAGAGGATGGCTTCCGACGCTTGCTCTCACAAGGTTTATCAGAAGATCAGCGCGCGCCATTTGATTCGCTTCCCAGCGTCGGTTCGTCCGAGTTTCTCCACAAGCGTTTCGATGATCCAGTGATTACGCGAAACTGGCACGACCTCCTGGTCGAGCGCGGTCAAGGCGATCGGGGAGACGGCGGACGCGCTGGTGATTACGCGAAACTGGCACGACCTCCTGGTCGAGGGACGCGTCGATCTGGATCGTCGGCCGACCCTGCGAACAACTGACCCGGGTTGCAATCGGCGTAGCCGACACCCACATGCTCGACGTCTCCGTCCAGCCTTCCGGCCGCGGCACCTTCGTTCTGCTCTCGCCCACTCCACCCGCTCAATGTTCGAGCTTGAACAAAGACTGGCGCCTGATTGCATCACAACAATTCGAAGGAATAATGGGCATTTCAACTAATCCTGTTAATCCGAGTTCGCGGTCGCCAGTTCAGCCTGCCGTAGAACGAGTTGCGTTGCCCCATCCGCCAGATCCGGCGGGTAGCCGTACTGGGCCAATAGGCGACGCACATTGCGCCGCAAGTTCGCCCGCACGGACTCGCGCTGCGTCCAGTCGAGCTTGGGCATCTTCTTGACCATCTCGGTGAGCTCCCGCGCCATGAGCCGCAGCGTGTCGCTCTGCATCGCTTCGATGGCCGACTCGTTGTCGGCCAGCGCATCGTAGAATGCCGTCTCCTCGTTGCTCAGGCCCAGTTCCTCGCCATGCTTCCGCGCGTCTCGCAGGCTTTTCGCCAAATCGATCAGCCGTGCGATCATCTCCGCAGTCGTGATGGCCTTGTTCGTGTAGCGCAACATCGCGTCTTCAAGGGCCTCCCGGAACTTGCGGCTCTGCACGATGTTCGTCCGCTCGGTCACGCGAATCTGGTCATTGAGAAGCTTCCGCAGCGTCTCGAGGGCCAGGTTCCTCTGCTCCAGCGCCGCCACCCGTTCGAGGAACTCGTCGCTGAAGATGTCGAGGCGAGCCTCGTCGAGACCTGCAACCGCGAACAGATCAATCACGTCATCTGCATCAACCGCGCCACCGATCACCTGACGGACCGCGGCGTCGATGTCGCGCGGCCGGGTGCGATCCGCGTCGCCGCCGCGGTCATCCGCCAACCGCTTGCGGATCATCGCGGCGGCGCGTTGGAAGAACGCGAGATACGGCGTGATCGCCTCGCTCTCCGGCCGCGGCACGGCCAGCGCGAAGGCGGTCGACAGCTCCTTGACCAGCGCGCGGAAGCGCTTCCAGCCGTCGTTCTGCCCGAGGACATGGTCGACCGCACGCAGGTAGATGGCGAGGACGTCGCGGGGGCTGCGTTAAGCGCCGGCTCGTAGTCGCAGCCGTGGAAGAAGTCGCGCAGCTTCTCGAATGCCGCTTGCATGGCCGGCACGGCCTCGTCCTGGACCTGCCTGACGGCCTCGCCCGTCCCGCCGGCTTGCGTGTAGGTCGCCAGCGCGTCCGCGAGTTGATCGGCCAAGCCGAGCAGGTCAACGATCAGACCGCCGGGCTTCTCGCCGTGGACGCGGTTCACCCTGGCGATGGCCTGCATCAGATTGTGGCCGGCCAGCGGCTTGTCGAGGTACATCGTGTGCGCTGGCGGACAGTCGAACCCGGTCAGCCACATGTCGCACACGACGACCAGGCGCAAGTCGTCTTCCGGGCGCTTGAACCTCTCGGCGAGTCGTTTGCGGGCCGCCTTGGTTCGCACATGGCTGCGCAGCGGCTCGGGATCGTCGCCCGTCCCGGTGATGACCACTTTCATCGCCCCACGCTCGTCGTCCGCGTCGTGCCAGTCCGGGCGCCGCGCGCGAATCGCCTCGTACAGTCGCGCGGCGATGTCCCGGCTCATCGTAACCACCATGGCCTTGCCTTCCATCGCCGCGCGGCGCTTTTCCCAATGCTCGACGATGATGATTTTGCCGCTGTCGTCGGCCGCGCTGTCCGTCTTTCGATTGGATTTGAAGCCCCGACGCTGCTGGAGATGAAACAGCGCGCGGCCAAGTTCGAAATGGCTGAGTTTTCGGTCCAGTCCCTCGACGCGCAAGCGCCAGGGATCAAGTGTCTCCAACTTTTTCCGCTCGGCCTCGTCGGCCGGCATCAGACCGAAGGTAATCAGTCGCGACATGAACTCGTCGCGACGCTTGATCTTTCGATCGCGATTGCGGCGGATGCCGCGCGGCAATCGCCGCGTCGCCGCCAACGACCGCTGATTCTTCGGGTTTCGGCCATCGCTGTAAATGCGCACGCCCGCGTCCAGCAGTTCGACCGGCTGTTTGTCCTCGCCGAACTGAAAGACCGCCCAGCCAATCGAGTTGGTGCCAATATCAAGACCCAGCCGCAAACCCATCACACCCTCCCGCGATAGAATCGTCATAATGAAACCAACGAAATCATGACTTGTGGGAAATCCAAGGCGACGATATGCTACTCAACCCACGTTTAGCTGACTAGGGAACGTGGTCTTTCCGTTAACAAGGTTTAGACCACAAAAATGAACCCCCCGGCTCCGGTCGGGGGGTTCTGCTTTTCCAGCACGTTCCCCCGGCCGTTGCTTTCTACCGTCACATCTACTGCAATACGCCCCCTTACCAGCACCACCAGTTAACGTACGGATAGCGCTGCGCGTGGCTCGAGGCCGTCGAATATCCGCGCGATTAGCGTGTGGCCTAGCGCCTGCGGCGCAGCCGCGCGCATGTCGGGCGACGCCCTTCCAATCTAACCTGCCTACCCCCTGGCGTGAAGTAGACCACCTGAACGGCGGCGAGACACGATCGGCAGATTTGCGCCATTTTCTCTAGACCAGGTCGTCTCTGCAATCCGGTCGCCCGAAGTCGAAGGCCGCAAAACCCGCAGAAACAAAGGCTCCGCGGGCATCACCAACAGAAAACAAGCTCCTGCTTCTACCAGAAGACGACTGCGTGGCGGTGCACGCAGTCCCCAGCAAACATGTCTCTGCAATAGAAGCGCTCATCCCCACAAAGCACCCGCGCAATCTCGCGCAAAGCCGCGCAATCTTGAGCAGATTCAGCAGACGCACCAGGGCAAAATGCCATAAGACATCGCCACGACTGGCGAGAGGGTACCGATGAGAAATCCAGGTATTGCGGTTGAGTTCGCGGCCAGCGAACGTGCTCGTGCTCCGACGCGCATCGTGTCGCCGGCGATCGTCAGTGATTGTCAATCAGGCACACGTGCGTGCGTCTCTCATTCGTGACCGACTGGCCGCCGCAGTTCGCCACGGTGGGTCTCGAGCCGATACGGCCAACCACGCCGTACAACGCTGGTTGCGCGACGTGGCCAACGTGTGCATGCCGTACCCGTCTGTACGACGGGGTGTGCGACCTATGGCGGACGAGAGAAGAGCAGAGAGGCGTGAATCTATGGCACGAGGCAGCGCGACACGACCGCCCGTCGTCCCGCCAATGCGACGGATGAACTATACTTCGGCCTCGCTGTCGCGTCTAAGGTCATGAGTTTGAATATTCGTTCTACCTCACGTCCCCGTTCGGACAACGTCCGATCTCGCGATCCGTCGCTCGGTCACGGCCCCTCGTTCCTGGTCTCGTAATCGCAGGCTGCTCAATGCCCCCGGAGATTACGTCAACGCCCGTGGGCTCGGGGCTTCGGCCTACTTATACACTGTTGCTGCCGTAGACGATGGACCGACAATTATCTTTCCGTTTCGGGCCCGAGTTGGCTTTCGGCTCGCTCGCGAAAAAGAACAAGCAAGAACAGGGTCATCCCATGATTCGCGAGCGGATCAGTCTGCAGATCGCACGCACGCTGGTCCGTTCCAAGATACGCAACTGTCGAACCCTGCTTCGCCGCCACGGAACCCGGCGGGAGGTCGACATCACCCTCGGCACATTGCGCGATCTTGGGAACCGCGCGCTCCGCGCTCGCGATGCTGGCCAACTGCTCGGCATCGAGGGTGCGGCGGCCGCCGCCTACTTCCCCGCCTGGGGCAACCTGCTGGACAACGCCAGCGGCACCCAGACGTTCGACTTCGCCAAACGCAATCGTCGTCCACCCACCGACCCAGTAATTCGGATCGCGAAACGATCGGACAAACGCCGCATAGCCCCCGTGGCTCCAGCGACTTGCATCGCTTGCGTTCCAGCCGATGCCTTCTTGATCTGCAAGCGAAGCCCGTCAGCATCGTGTTGGCGAGGCTCTCGGCTACATCAGATGAACCCAAGGCGACCCACTACCTAGAATGCCCTTTGACAACATTATAGGGAGGCAACCTTTCTTGATTCTTTTTCATATACTCATCAATCCAGTAACTTTCCCATTCGAACTTATCATCATCGCCAACAAGGCTGTACTCGATGCGATCAAAGTCCCAAGCGTCCCTTCCCTTCTCTCGTAACCGATCCCGAACGTTGCCCGCCCCGATATACATAATCTCCCCATTCTTCCTATAGCGGTAAATTCCTGAGTGCTCGGTTGGTATCGTGCCAGAATCATCACGCTCCACCACGATCTCAAAAGACGGCGCGAACTCCACAATCCAAACTTTGCGCTCAGGTCTCATTTTCAAGCGACGGTCATTGGAGTCTTCTGCAACAGCAACGCTAGCTATCCACGGGTAGCTAGCAATTAGTCCACTGCTAGTGCTTCTAAAACTACTTTCGCTGTCGCTTCTAGGAAAGACAGAATAGCTATCACCGTCGTCTTCATCTGTGAACTCGAACCCGAGTTTTCTTTTATCCTCATCAACATGATAAATGACACGGGTACCGTTATTTAGCTTACATAATCGCGTCGCAGCGACATTGTAGTGAAAGTGATTCTTACCGATGGAAACGTAAGGGGACGTTTTGTCGACTGTTTTCTTACGCTCGAATCTCTTGAATCCCACAAAAAACTCCGCAAATAAAGGTTTCTTCCACCGTGACTGGACGGAGCTATTGTCAAATCTGGTGTCTAAGGACGTGACGAAGCGGCGTCCTTGTCGGTCTTGCTCTGCTCGATTCCATCACGGAATCTGACTCCGTCAATCACCTTTGCCAGGTGTTTGAATCCTCAGTTTGCGCCAGTTCCGTTCGGCACATTCGCCCATCTTGAAGATCATGGTCAGCATCGTCTTGCGGGTGACGCAGCCTTTGGCCTGTCTCGAGCGATGTCGGATCGTCGCAAAGCTGGACTCGATCACATTCGTCGTGCGGATGTGGACCCAGTGTTGGGCAGGGAAGTCGTAGAACGCCAGCAGACTCTCACGGTCCTTGCGCAAGCACTCGACCGCTTTCGGATATTTCGCATCAAATCGCGTCTCGAACGCGTCAAAGGCTGTCTCTGCTTCGACCCTGGTTTCCGCCATCCAGATGTCCTTCAACGCCTCTCTGGCTTTGTCCTGCGTCCCCTTTGACAGATAGTTCAGCACGTTCTGGCTCTTGTGCATCCAGCAGCGTTGAACGGTCGTCTCCGGATAGACTTCTTCCAGCGCTGCCCAGAAACCCAGTGCGCCATCACCGATTGCCAGTTTTGGCGATCTCATGCCGCGCTGCCGCAGCGATAACAGCACTTCCCGCCAGCTTTGCTTCGATTCGCGAACACCATCCTCGATCGCCAGAAAGTGCTTATCGCCGCGGCTGTTGACGCCGATAATCACCAGACAACACAACCGACCGTCATCACCGCGTAGTCCGCTGTAGATACCGTCGGCCCAGATGTAGACCCAGTCATCGGCAACCGAGCGCTGACACCAGGTCTGATACTCCGCCTCCCATTGTTTCTTGAGGCGGCCGACGACGTTGGCCGACAAACCCTTCGCTTGCGGACCCACCAGCGCTTCCAGAGCCCCTTGCATCTGACCCGTGGAAATACCCTTCAAGTACAGCCAGGGGATGGCTGCTTCCATCGTGGCCGTTTTCCTGATGTACGGCGGCACCAGTGCCGACCGAAAGCTGACTGGCTCGCCTTGTCGACTTCTGACTTTCGGCACTTGGACGGCGACCTTGCCGATACCGGTCAAGATCTCCCGCTCAGGCTGATAGCCGTTGCGAACCACCCGCCGGTGACCGATCTCGGTCTCCTCGTCCTGGTAGCCGCTCAACAGCTCCTCCACTTCCGCTTTGATCGCTTGATCCAGCAGTCGTCTCGCACCTTCTCGCAAGACTGCGGTGAGGGTGTCCTTCTCCTCTGGCATCGCCAGATCAATCACATTATCGTTGTCCATGTGTGGCGTGTTCCTCTTGTCAAAATCAGTTCGGCAAAACCGATTTCAACAAGGCACGCCGCATACTTCAAATCCCGTCAGACACCAGATTCAGTCATAACTCACGACTGGACGCCCGCGCAGATCGGCTTCCTCGCCAACCTCGTGCGCCTCTACCGCGGTGAGGATCTCGACCTCACATACGGAGGCGACGATGCCGAGGCCAAGCGCTCTGCGACTGCGGGGTCGGGCTTAACGGCGCGGTCGCCGGCCAAGGTGCGCTTCGGTCATCCGGATTTGGACCGCACGACGATTTCCGTGCGAGAGGCGGCTGCGATCCAGACGTTTCCGCCCCGGTTCAAGTTCGCGACGGCATCACACGTTCTTCGAAAGTCTTAATCCCTTCTAAATCAGGGAAGGATTCCAACGCGCTTGGTGGAGTTCATGTCGCATGGTCAGGCTGTCTTAATCCCTTCTAAATCAGGGAAGGATTCCAACAGCGAGACAGACAAGCAATGAGAGTCGCCGAATTCGTCTTAATCCCTTCTAAATCAGGGAAGGATTCCAACCGCTAGCTGCAAAAATACCACTACTATCAATGCGATAGATGGGTACATCACCGCCTGCAGTGCAGAAAAAAAGTTGACGACCAAAGACCATTCCAGCCACCTTCAGAGGTGTTCTTGCCAGATTACTAAATACAAACTGTTAATGAGTCCGTCAAGAGCCACTGGGGCAATATGCGCATTCGCGCAGGGCGATGTCAACCTTCTCCGACTGTGCTGATTCATCCCCCGCGGGTCGTGGGTCGTGGGTCGTGGGTCGTGGGTCGTGGGTCGTGGGTCGTGGGTCGGTACAGTGTCGAGATATGTCCGCTGGTTGCATCGCATGGCGGAAGCTATTCCAACAAGTATAGCCCGTTTACGCGGCGTTCCCTGCCCCATGTTTCGAGTTCGGCGCTTAAGGATAGCGGGTATATTCTTACGTCGTCGGCATGCTGGTCGATCAACTCATCTAGCGCTGCAACAAACGCCTCAAGTGACTCTTGGTCCGCCGACAAGTGATACACGGATAGCTGGATGAATTCCGCTTCGTTGGCCACGCGGCGGTGCACTTTCTGTAGTCTCTTCGGGTCAGCAATGTCGTAGCACACCAGATAATCGCGTTTCATGGCCGCAGCCCGTCGAGTTTTTCTTTTTCGGTAAAGTGATATTCCAGCGACATGTAGAGGCGTGTCAGCAGGAGAACGCCAGACTTCCGCACGGGCATGGTAATAGACCCCTGCGCCATGAGCATTATCGGGTGGCGCGATGCAGTTATCCTGGTGGCAGTTGAACAGGGCATCCACAAAAAGCAGTTGCGTGGCGTCCTGGAGCAGCCGTGCTTTGAAACGGTGGCCAGACGCGACCCCAGTTTCCAGCATGGCCTGGGTGGCCGTGACTGTGGCAAATCCGCGCAACCATTGTCGAGCGTCGGCATATGCCGATTTTCCCCAGCGGCGTTTCAAAGCCGCAGCGGTCTGTTGGTAGTAGCGGTTGCGGCCACTGTTTCGCAACTGCCCAAACAGCCGGGATTCAACGCAGAGGCATTGCACTGACTGAGCAATGGCGGCTTCGTAAACGCCAAGCCATGATTGGCTCCAACGGCATTGGTCGAACCATTCGTTCCATTCGACAGCGGATGGGAAGTACCCGATCAGTTGGGCACGTATTTCACTGCTGGCGTTCAGAAAGTACACGTTGATCTGTTGCGCGGCACATTCGATGGCCGCAGGCAAGCCGTCAAGCTGCGAGCCGGTGACGACGACCTGGCGCAACAGGCGCAGGGGGAACCGTCGCGAGGCTTGACCCGTGCGCTGCACCATCAATGATGGCCCATCCAGTCGTAGGCGAGTCGGCTGGCAGGCGTCTATCATCAGGCAGCGGCTCAAGAATGCTCCGCCAACTGGATTACCCGGGTTGCCCAGGCCGATGCCGTCCGGTGCAAAAAACGGCGGTGCGAATCGGCCTGCCGCTCCCAGCGGGAGAAAAAGCGACGGCGGCCTTCTTTGTCGAGAAACAGACCACCATCGCGTTGCTTGAAGTGCTTGCTGTCCAGCACCTGCTTGCGGAACATATCCAAAACACAGCAGTCGGCTTGGGTTCTGACGATTTCCACCAGATCACAGGCAAGCGATGCCCGACCGTAGGCGGGCTGGTGGTAAAAGCCGATGGTCGGGTCCAGTCCACTGGCATGCAGCGCACGCAAGGCGTCGGTCGTCAACAGTGTGTAGGCCAGCGACAGGCAGGCGTTGACCGGGTCGCGAGGTGGTCTGCGGTTGCGGTTGGTAAAATCGAAACGTTCGGGATAAACCTGACAATAGGCAGCGAAGTAGCTGCGGGCACCAGCTCCTTCCAGGCCGCGTATTTCATCCATGCGCTGCGTGCCAATCGTGTCGACCAGTTCAGCCAACCTGGCGCAGCCGACAAATAGCGCCCGGCGCTTCGCCGGATACCGAGGCATCAAGTGGCGCAACAACCTTCTTTGCCGCATCAGTTTCAGCCTGACCAATTGCCGGGCCAGTTCGGCGCACAGCGCGGTATCCTGGGCCAGTTGGTATTGCGCGATGCGGCGGGCGGTGTTGCCGTGGTGCCAGCCGCCACACCAGCTCACCGTCTGTTTGCGCGGGTGCAGAATGACGATGGGAATGTCCGCCTCGCTCAGCATCAGCAGCGTTCGGCTGTCCAGGGTGCATCCTGCGGTGACCACTACCCTTTCCAGGCTCCTCACCAGAACCGATTGTTTTTCCTCGGCATAGCGAACCCACAGTCGGCCGCGTTCATGACTGAGCGCAGCGCCTTGACGGTCAATATACAGCGTGGCCATGGCGTTGCTCTCCCGAAATGGTTTTACCCAACATAGAACAGTGGCTCGTCCCTGGGCAGGCAGGCAATGCCCAGGCCTTGAATGCGCTCCGGAGCGGGTACTCTGACCGCCAGCAGGCTGTCTTCATCTTCATCAATCGTTGCCCGGATCCGCGCGGACAGTTCGCGCTTCTCCGCTGCCGTCAAAAAACACTCGAACACAGACTTCTGACCGCCCCAGGCGTAGTCCTTCAGGACGGTGAGCGCACGGCGGAGCCGTTGCGGGTCGCGGATATCGTAGGCGAACAAGTAGCATTGACGCTCTGGCATGGTGCCACCGGGGTTGTCGAAAGTTGCTGCACAGGTTAGTGCCGGGGGCTGCGTTATGCCGGGCTGGTAAGCTTGTCGCCCGGCAAACTGGCCTTTTTCATCAGTCGGTTATTGCTTGGGGTGCCGGACACACCAAAACCGTTCCAGGGTCGCTCCCAGGCTGTCGAGGTCATCGGCAGACAGTTCTCTTCCCCGATCTGCGGCCTTCATGGGAATAGACAGGTGCCAGTATTCCATACCGCGCTCGCACAACTCAGCCACCAAGGGCACTGGCAGCGTGCCGTACACCGCATCGCCAGGAGCCATGCGGCTCACATCTGCGTGTGGGATATGGTGATCGAAAGTATAGTCGTGCCGAGCGAACCACTGCCCCGCACCCGGGTGGCGGGTAACAAGCCAGCGTTTCAAGGGGTGTTATCCCGTTCAGTGTTGGTAAGGGGGCAGGGCTTCAGGTCAGTCGTCGCGAGCGCCCGCTATGACGCCAGCCCAAGCGTGGTGACGAGTTTGCTTCGCAGGTTCGCAAGGTTGCCACCGTCTATCACGGCGATGTCGAGTAGATCGGCACGAGACTTCTCTACATCTCTCAGGGGATTGAACGACACCACACAGCCCCGGGTGCGCAGGCCACCCAGGTTTTTCATAGTGCCTGCCAGCTTATAGACCATGTCCTCTCCGCCGCGCCGGTCGGAGCGCCCGCTATTGGGATGGAATCTGCCGGTCTTGCACTCGAACACCCACATTTGGTGATGGATCAGCGCGATCACATCCAGTTCGTTTCTTACCGCACTTCTGGTCGCGCCAGCACGGTGTTGGACGGTCACGTTGCGGGCGCTCGCAGCGATTTGTCGATATTCGTTTCTTAGCGACTTCAATTCATCGAATATCCGTGCTTCAAGCCAACCACCGTTGACAAACTGGCGCGTGGATTCATCCTTGAATTTGTACTGCTCCGAATCTTGGTTGTCCTTCTTGATGAACTTGATCAACTCTTATCGTTCTCAAGTTCGCTTAACAGATCCGTTAGATGTTTCGGCCTATTGTCTTCGCGTATGTCTATAGTCAGCTCCAGCTTTCCTTCCGCTTCTCCTGCGTAATAGTTGAGCGTACTGTATGCGTTGGCGTATTTTTCCGCCCTATTAGCCCAAGAGCCGGCCAGGTCACGGAGATATTTGGGTATATCGGACTTTTCGTCTTTGATCAGATCAATGCCATGGGCCTGCAAAAAGTGCCGGAGCGGAAGCGACCCGGCAATCACGATCTTTTCGCTATTTTCATTGCCAGTTGGGTTCAGCCAGACAATTTCGGGCGTTTGCACGTAGAACACACCAACGCCGCGACACGAACATTGTTCGAACGCGGCAATACTCATCGGCTTGGTGCCGCCGGTGGCGTTGAATACGACTTCGTGGGGACTGTGTTTGTTGATTAGCCCGTCTACGGCATCTTCAATACCTTGCAAACAGAAGGCATCCGCGACCCGCACAAGTTCCACGGCAACACCCATTTGTTGAATCACGTCGCGCTGGGCTTTGCCATTGCCTTTGTCTCGTTGCTGATCGCTGCACAGCAGATAGACCTTTTCCGGTTTCATGCCCTCATGCAGCATCGGCAAAATGTTCGGCAAGGGTTGATCAGAAACGAAGCCGATATGCGCTTTGAGTTTTGCCATCAGATTTTCATCCCTTACGTGGGTGGCAGAGCGGGGCTGTTCATGTCACGTTGTGAATTGTGAACTTCCCAAGCCCGAATCCGGTGTTTTTGCCGACATGCAGCAACTCACACAGGTACAGGGACGGCAGGAAAGATCGCAACTCGCCGGTGATGCGCCAGTCACCGACCAGCCCGGGCAGGTGCATTTTCTGCTGCTGCCGGGAGGAATAGCGAGACCAGTGGAGCAGGCGCAGCTTGTGTTCGCTCCCCAGCGTTTTCGCCTGTTCGGTGAGTTCCCTGATGTCCCCGGTATCCGACGGCAGGCCAGCAGTATCCTGAAACAGGCGAATGCGGCGCAGGCAACTGACCATCAAATCCGCCGGCGTCAGTCTGGCTGTCCCCAGCACCTTGCCCTGGCGTTGCAATCGCAGCGGGGTTTCCATGCGCAGTTGGATACTGGTGGCGTCTGTTGGTGCAGTCACCCGGGTACGCTGTTCGTGTGTTGGGATTTCCGGCATGTGCTCATGCCAGATGCTCTCGTGCCGCTCGCCATCGCAGCGGCTGACGCGGCATAACCTCGCCTTCACCTTGCTCCGACCGAGCCCGCAAGCTAGGGCCTGCTGCCAGGCAAGGATGATCAGCGGCAGTTGCGCCAGCGCTTTGCCGAACAGCACCATGTGGAACCCCAGTTGATCTTCCGGAGTCAACATGGCGTCGCCCGGGGGTGGCGGTTCGATCACATAGGGCAGCATCGCTGCGCGCTGACGGTGGTCAGGACCGCTGGTCACAGGCTCGAAAACAGCCGTATAGGAACAGCCACTCTGAACCGGGCAGCCATCGCACACCGTGCGTCCTGTGACGCAGGCCATGCGCCGCAGGGCCGCGCCGAAGGCACCCCTGAGTATGGAGCCACTGTAAGGCGGCAGCGACAGCGGTTGCTGCACGGTGCACTCGAAGCGGTAGCGAACGATGGGGTAAGAGTTCATTGGCCGGTCAGCCAAGCCATGACACGCAGGGTGTTCTGATGGTCCTTGTCTTTGGCAGGCCTTTTCTTTGCACTTGTCTCACGCCATTGTTTTGCTTTTTGCATCCGGGCTTTGAGTTCCTCCGCAACGGTGATTTTGTCCTGACCTCGCCACAGCTCATCTTTCACCGCCTGGATGATTGCAGCGATTTCCGTCATGTTCTTGTCCGTCCGCGCCTCAAGCACTTCCTGGATCTCCCGTTCTATCGGGGACATCGCCGCCAGGCGTTCGGCCCGCTGCCTCTCTTGCATTTCGCGTTGCTGGCGTTCCTGGTGCCGACGCTTTATCTCGGCCTCCTGCCCCGTATCTCGTTGCATCGCCCCATACCCCACGGCGGTCTTGGCACCGAAACCACACCATTCGAAAGCGTGTTCAAAGGCGGATTCCAACAGGGTTTTCCAACGATCATTTTCAGCCAGATCAGTTGTCAGGCGCTTGCGGTCGCAAACCACATGGAAGGTGAAATTCGACCCTGGCGGCACGGTCATAAAATTGATGGGGATGGGTTGGCCCGAGTCATGGGGCGAGGCACTGCCTTGGTAATAGTGAGAATAGTGCGGGGTCATGACCTCGATCGCGAGCCTGCCTCCGGATATTTCCGGCAGGACATCCCAGAAAGACAGGGCACCATGCCCCGCATCAGAGGAATCTGGTCCGAACAAGGTATTAATGGCTTCCTGCGTCCATACGCCATCTTCGGACTGAGCCGCCCAGGTCACACTCGGCGCGATTCCGGCCAGTTCTTCCGCCGCCCGTCGCACCACGCCCTTGACACCGCTGCCCGGCAGATACGGCAGGCCGTAGGGGTTGAGGAAGGAGAAACCATTTTCCAGCGGGTGTTCGTTACCCAGGCCGGTGGCGAAGGGCGAGTCTGACCTGGCAATCAGTTGAAGCTGCGACTCCTCCGATAGGTTCGCAAACACCGCCTTCTGGCGCTTGCCGAAGGCGTCCAACATTTTACGATCAGCGGGGTTGATAGCTGCTGCTTCTTTTGACGCAGATACGCTATCGGTCTCTTTGGACCAATCGACCTTCTGCCATAACTTTAAGAACATGCCGAATCGCGAGGCAGGCGAAGCGTCTTTGAAACTGTCTCCCAAATATTTCGGAACGGCAGCTACAGGCATCTCACTGGCCTCCCCGCCGGGCATCCGGCCCTTCAACAGGTCCATCCGAGCGGGATTGGGCTGGATCATCACCGCCATGCTGCGCCGCAGCGATCTGCCGCATCCAGCGTAGCCAGGCCATCGCTTCGGTGGTGATCTCTTGAAACTCGCGTGGCTCGGTTTGCAGCAGGTGCTCCATGCAACCCTCGAAATCCTCGGGCACACCCTTGCGCTGATGTAGCCAACCGCGCAGATGTCCTGCCAGTTGTTCGTGCTCGCCGCCTTTTTTCTGCTCCAGAAAAGCCATTACCTGCATCAGCCCGCTGTTTATGATCAGCGCGGGCAGGCCCTTGGCCAGGTTCGTGTATTCCTTTGAGCAGCTCTTGCTCTTGTCCCAGGCATGTCTGGCGCGTTGCTGTTCCAGGGTTGGCGTCGGGGTTGTTTTCGGCATATCAACCCCCGCTCACGACTCGCGCCGTCACCAGGCCGCGACCGGTGGTGGCGTCGCCGCCGAGCTGTAACAGCGGACAGCCGTTAATGATGGTTTTGATCTTTTCCATCACCTCGGCGGCTTCCATCTTGCTCTTCTCGTCATGACTCCGGCTGGCCAGCAGCGGGGCGATCATCAGGGATTCCGGCGGCAGGTTTTCCGTATAGAACAGTCCGCCATCGGCGGCTGTGCCAGTCTCATCATCAATGCGCACATGGGATTCGACCACGGTGGCGTATTCAGCGAAGTAGCCGAAGTCGGTGTCGGACAAGATAACCAGATCATCGGCCAGTTTCTCCCGGAAAAACTGGTACTCGTCGCTATCGGGCAGACCACGATCCACCAACTCATTACCGATGGTTTTTATCGCCTCGTCCGTGTGCGCGCAGTATTCAAAGGCTTCAAGGTGCAATTTGTTGTCTGCGGACAGTAATTTGTCATTCCCGACCACACATTTCCCTTCCTTCGCAGACAGGTCACCCCACGCGACCTTTTGGCCCGTCAGCGCCAGCAGCCGCTGACAACGCGCCAGGGCTTGCGGGCAGGTCGCGTAGACATAGCCGTTTTTCAGGCAGCGCACCGGCAGGGTGACCAGTTGCGCATCGCCGAAGCTGATGGCCCCGGCATGATGGTTTTGGCTGTCGGATGGGGGCCCGAACAGCGGGTGAAGCAATTCGGCATCCCCGCCAATGGCTTCAAAGCTGTGCCGGAGCGCGCCTTTGATGCCGGAGCCGGCAAAGCTGGGATGATGGGTGTGACGCTCACGCTGGATGGGATTGTCGATCAGCCCGGTGGCCGTACCCGCGCCCATGTGCACCGGGCTGATGGCGTAGAGAAAAATAGCTGCCTGTTTCTGAAACATGGTGCTTTCCGTGGTTCGGTGGTTGATCAGTAGGTCGCGAAAACGAAGCGGTTATAACCTTCCACCCGACGTGCGCCATTGTCCGCCCCGTCGGGCCACAGGCCGTAGATGGCAAGCTTGTGGAGCGCGTCCGGTGTGGCTTGCAAATCCTGAAGCCAATACACGCTGCCGGTTGGTGCTACCCGCTGCGCGGGTTTGGGTTGCTTCGCGGCCAAGTCCCAGCCAGAGATGATTTTGGAACGGGGGACGGCGGCACAAACGAGTTTGGCCGTTACGCCACCGAGGTTAAACTGCCGGCTTTCGTCGAGGCCGGTAGGCCGCCAGCCGCCGGCAAAAATACCCGGGCTGATGAGAACAATACGGCAGCGTTGATTGGCGGATATCTGCTCCCATAGCGCCTCCCAATCCGGTTCACCATCGACGTCGGCGCCATCAATCAGGCTTGCCTGCGCCGCCCGTCCGTCGCCACCCAGGCGCAGCGTCAGGCTAGGCGGCCATTCGGCCCCCTCGGTTCGCGCCAGAAAGCCGACATCATAGTCATTGCCTTGATGCCGCTGCTGGAAAGACACGGCCTGGGTGGTGAACAGCCTGCCTTCGGCAACACTGCCGCTGGCGGCCTCGATACCGATACCGGTGCGTACTTCCGTTTGCCAGAGTTTGTCCTGAGCCAGCAGGTGGCTGTCAACAATCGGCTCGCCTGAGAGGTATGCCCGCCAGCCTGCGGCACTGAGATAAAAGCCGCTTTCTGGCTTGCCGCGTTCTGGTTCGGGCAGCACGGCGAGATGTGCGGTGACCGCGGAGGTCATCAGGGTGTTTGCCGTACCGGGCATGATACGGCGCACGACTCGATCGCCACTCTGTTCATCCTGCGCCCGGACTCGACACAGAGAGATCAGATCAGCAGGCAGCGCGTACAGGGGCGCTACCTTGCTATTCTTGCCGCGGTGCGCCAGTTGCACGTCGGTAAGCCGGAAAGCGCCGGGGCGGGCAGCATTGCCGAACTCGGCATCCATAAAATCGCGGTTGTTGGCAAATGCGCCAAAATCAATGCCCTTGCGCACCATCAGCGCGGAGCGAATTGCGCCAGCGATAACGGAGGGATGCGGCGGCACTAGGCTCTCGCCGTAACTGCCCGCCTCACCGAACAGTTGGTTACCGCGTAGGAACAGCACATCGTGCGGTTCGATAAAACAACAGGTTGTCATCAGGCACCGTCTCCTTCGATAAATCGGTGCATGCGCTCAACGGCCGCCAACAAATCAGCCAGATCACGCTCAACCACATTCCATACGACCTCAAGATCAATCCCGAGATACCCATGCGCCAGCACGTTTCGAAAACCGGCCAGGTCCGCCCAGGGAATTCCCGGTTCCGTTGCCTTGGTTGTTGCGCTTAGTCGTTGGCTGGACTCGGCCAGCGTTTGCAGGTTTCGGAGCACCGCATCCTGGACCATGGGCGTCTGCAGGAAAGTATCCTGCGCTCCACCCGTGTATTCACGGATGCGTTCAATGCATTCGCGTACATGGTCAAGCAGAACCCGTTCGGATTGTCGCGTGGGCTTCATAAGGTCACAGCCTCGGCCAGAACGCGATCCCGCAATGCGGGATGCAGGCCCCGATCGCTCACCACATCCACACGGCGATGGAGCAGACTCTGGATCTCCACCAATAGCCCGCCCAACTCAAGGGCGCTCTTGTCGCGGGGAATGGACACCAACAGGTCCGCATCACTGCTTTCGTCCGCGTCGTCCCTCGCCATAGAGCCGAATATGCGCACATTTTCAATACCACGCCGTCGCGCCAGGGTCAGGATTTGATCACGATGCTGCTCAATCAGCGGGTGCATTCACCTTCTCCTGATCTGATGCCGTTGGCTCCGGTTTATCGAGGCGCACTTCCCGCGCGAGAAATTCAGCCACACCGAGAAAGTTTTCGAGATAGTCCAGGCGGTCTTCCTGCTTAATCGCGAGCGTCGCCAACCGACTCGCGAGCAATTGTTCACGGCAGAATTCCTTGTCCTCGCCAGTGCCTGCCTGCCGCTGGAGCTGGTCATCCAGCAGGCTACCGAGCATGTCCTGCGGTGCATCGTGCGGCAGGTCCTTGAGCCACAGCAGGCAGTGATAGGCGGCGCGGCGGGATACGGAAGGCCTAGCGAGAAACTCCCGCACATCTTGCAGCAACTGCAACTCCCCCCACTTGCCAGTCAGCTTTAGCGCGCCGCCAGCGCGCTTGACGATGGTGATACCGAAGGCGTTCCGCCCGCCTTGGCACTTGGCGCGTTGTTCGGCGTCTTTCATTTCCCGGCGAACCGCTGCCAAAGGTGCCTTGTGATGGGCGATCACCGCGCCGCAACTGGCGGTGGCTCCGCCCATCATTCTGAACAGTTGATTGCGCAACAAGGCAAAGCCTTTCTTACAGACCAGCTTCCCCGCCTGCCTTGCCCGCTGCATATCGCCCCAGTCTTTGTTCTGATAGTCCGCGTCGTCACCACTCCAAGCGTTGCGCAAGCGCTGCATGGCCGGCAGCAGGTCTTGCACCGGCAACATGGCGAATACATCGTCGCCACCTGCATAGATCAAACGGCCAAGGTGCTCCCGTTCCACGATATGCGGTACAACATGCAGGGCGAAGTCGTTCAGCGCGGCGGATATCGCCAGGTGGCGGTTGGGCGAGAGTGCACGGGGCGACGCTGCGTATTCCCCGATTTTCGCGTTGTCTCGCGCTTTTTTCTTCACGAATTCCCGGAGTTGCGGGTGGAAACTCTTTTCATAGGAGATTGCAAACTTCTCATCGCCCGACAGAATGTGCCCCATATTGTCGCCGTCCAGCAACAGCAGGGCGTAGTAGGCTTCCAGTTGGTCCTGTGCGCCCAGGCCAAGAATCTGTTTGACCTCTTTGCGAAGTTCATCCGCTTCTTGCTCATCCTCCAGGTCATCCGCCTTGTCCAACAGGCCAGCCAGCTTCTTCGCCTGATCTATTGATGGGTGGCTCCGGTAATCCGCCATGAGCTTTCGGGGTAGCGCCATTGGGTCTGGGTCGTATCTGTCCAGTAGCTTCTGCGCCTCGTCGGAACGCTCGCTATTGTTTTTCAGCCAGCTTTCAAGTTGCGCCGCCAGCGCCATCGTGTGGGTGGAGACGACAAAGCGATTGACCCGGGCTTCTGTCGCCCGCCCAACCTCTTCCGCAAACAGGGTTGGCCAGAGGCGTTTCACCGCCGATAACCCGCCGAGATATTCCCCCTTTTTGGCCCAGGAAGGTTTTTTGTCATGCAGCCTTTGCCACAGCGTGTCGTCGCGCTGGCCTTGCGGCTTATCAAGGTCTGCCCGGTCCAGCGTCAGCCATTCGCTCTCCCCTGTAAGGGAATCACGCCAGCCTTTTTGCGTCAGTTGGTCGAAGGGTCGCACCGCCTTGGCGGCGGACAGGGCACGCTCGGCCAGATCGTAGACCGCCGGATAAAGCACTCCGGGATTCGGACGCCAGAAGGTGGTGTTGTCGTCCCACCGTTCCACCAGCACCTTCCACGCATCGGATGCCAGGAAGCCGCCGACCCCGCCTTCGTTTGCGTCGAAGAACGGTGCCATGGCTTCTTGTAACCGAGACACATCCAGGTCGGTCTGCTGGTCTTCGTTGCGGGGTTTGATCAAAGAGAAAGGCACCGCGGCCCAGTGGACTTCCGGGAAGCCGTCGAGTTGGTCACGCATTTGTGTGTGGCAGTATTTTTCGTCGCCGCCCGTCGCGCCGATCTCTTCCAGCAAACAGTTCACGGTTTGCTCGCCGATGCTTTGCAGCCAGCACCGAACCTGTTGCTCGATGTCTTGCGCAAGCCCCTTCGCCTGATCGGCAGGCACGACGGCCACAAAGCGATTGGGCAGGGCGCCAGCGAACAAGGGATTGGCATCTGTTGCCGACTTCGCCCAGTCGCAATCGCTAAACCACTCGGCCGGGAGCCCCATTTCATCCCGCAGCCAGACATCCACCTGGGGAATGCCACGCAAGCGCGGGAACAGAATGGCGTCCGGACCCAGGCGTTCGCAGACGACTTTCATGGCCTCCCATGACAGCCGCGCCAGCAGATGCGAACCGGCCCACAGGTCGGCGGTAGAGCGGGCCGCAGCAATAAAAGGCTGCACCGGCCCCAGCGACAGCGCCAGCAGCGCGGCTTCGCTCTTGCCATCCGCCGCGAAGGTACCGGCGAAAGCGCTGGTCAGGTCCAGATGATCCCAGATGGAATGGTCCGGCACGCGGGTATCCGCCGGTAACAACGGCCACAGAAAACCCAGCTTGCCGTCGTCATCTTCCTCGCTGAGTTTCGGGCCGAAGCGCCAGCAGGCCAGCAGGGTTTTTTGCCAATCGGGCTTGTCGCTGATTCCATCCTTGATGACAAGGCTGGAAAAATGCTCGAAGCTGCGTTGCTTGATGTCCGTAATGTCTGTTTCCGCCAGCCGTTTCAGGTCAAGTCTCTCACCGGTCAAGGGGTGAATCAGGATGGGCGATTGAGTCCAGCGCACCTGACAGCCGGGTGCGATCTTGAAGGTTTTTGTTGCGCCTGTTTTTGTTTCGACCGTGATTTCTTCCATAGGCCATTGGGGACGATCCGCTGCCGCGGCCCACCAATCAGCGCGTTTGACATCCTTGTACAGGGTGATGGGAATACCATTCTTGAACAGCACGCCGGCCAGCACATCGGTATTGTCCGGATCAAGCCAGTCGCCAACCGGTAGATTGTGAAAGCCGAGGTCGCGGTGCAGCGCCTTGCAGGTGCCGCCCTCATGGCCTGCCGGGTCGCGCAAGAGCACCAGGGCTTTTTCCGCCGGGTCGTGCAAGCGGGCGTGCAGCTTGGTCTGCCAGAAGGTGTCTGGGGTGCTCATGCTGGTTTCCGCTGGATATCGTGTTGGTCGTCGTCCAGAAATTCATGGACACGTTTCCACATCGTCACAAGCTCGGTTCTGTTCGGGGAAAAATCCAGCGGCGGCAGGCAGGGTAAATGAAACACAAGGGCCTTCACTTTACTGTTGGAGGCTGGAACCACCTTGAAACGCAGGCTGCTCGGCAGGCGCTTGTTGCCCCAATTCTTGGGATCATGTTTCGTGACGGGATAGTTCAGCCAATGTCGATTTGTTTTGAATGTGCTGTTTAGATTCTTGCGCAGTTGCGCCAGTTGGGTCATTGCCTTCTGCCAGTTGGCAACCGCTTCCGACTGCCACATCAGCAAGCCGCCCCTGTCATCACATCCTATGGCATGGGGCCAGTCTCTCTGTAACGCGCGTTCCAGCCTGGCGGTGAATTTCCCGGCATCAACCGCCAGTTCCGGCGTTCCGTCTTGAGGTTCGAGCGATACCGACCCCCAGCCATTGCGGCTGCGCCCGCCGATGGTGCCAAATTGGTCGATCAGTGCCAGCGTGTTGGCGATGTCATCTTCATGTTCTTCCGGCACGGCAAGACGTACGGTTGCCGAACCTTCAGCTTGAATCGCCGACCCATGCGCTAAGCGCGTTCCTATTCTTCGATCATATTGTACAGGCCCATAACCCAGATACAGGTCAGCAGCCACTGGGTTCTTGGATCCAATTCCTGGCAGTTTATGCCATCCATTCGAGCCTTCGCGCCAGTCGCTCAGCCGCATCCTGACCAGGCTTTTCGTGGTGCCACTGTCCAACCAGGCATTGCCGAACAGTTGACCTTCCGCTTCCCTGATTTTTTTCCATTCATGGGCATGGCTTTCCGCCACCGCCACGCGCCACCAGTGGCGCAGCAACGCTTTGAAAGGTGGCGTGCGCCATTGGCCGCTCTGCTCAGCATTGCCGAGAAAAGCCGGCGTAGTGAAAGTGACCCGGTATTGCAGTGTCTTCATCATCTCTACAATCGCTCTAATCCGAAGCATCCGCTTCAACCGAAGCGTAGCGTATCGCTTCAGGAGGCAGGCTTAACCCGTAACGGGTTTCCGGTCGTTTACCTGAACTTGCTATTCTGTAGGGCTCAAATAGCTGCGGCGGGAGATTTTTCTTCAAAGCGGCGTTGGTCCGTGACATTTTCGAATCGAATTCCTCCTTCCCCATACCCCTGGAAAATGACTGCTCCGCCTGCTCATAGTCCGCGCTGAATTCGCCGACAATCCGCCGGTATTCGGCAAGAAAAGCCGTGGCGATGCCTGGTCCATCATCATCGTATCTTATGGGGTCCGATCCCTCGCAGCGACGCCGCGCCATCCAGCTGTAAAACGCCAGTTCAGCCGGCGCAATGTCCTCAATCACAACGCCGGAAACCGACAGGCAACGACCGGCTAAATCAATCACCAGTTGCAATGGCCCCAGCGCACTTTGGGCCGCCGCCACCGTGGCGCTGAAACTGCTCGCGCCATTCATCAGGCTCGGCGGCAAGCCCTCGCGCATCCGCACAAAGGGGATTTCGGCCAGAGAAACCTGCGCTTCTTTCGTATCGTAAGCACGCGGCTGCTCACCCCGTGTGTGGATCAACTGGCTGTGCTTCGTTGGATAGTAGAAGTCGGGGTGCGACTCATACGGCGCATTGACCAGCACATGCGAAAGCCGATCCTGGCTGCGCCCGTACAGGCTGATCGCATAACCCAGATAGTAACCCATGGTTTTGCGGCCACCGGCGATAGATGCATGCAGACTGGCCATCGGGTCGGCAGTCAAATCGCGCACCGTTTGGGTGATGGTGTCGGCGCAACGCCGGTTGTCCGCCTCGCTGCGGATATCTTCCAGCAGACCGTCCATGTCGTCACGAATCACCCAGACGTTTTCCATACCGAAATGGATGGTGGGCAGGTCGTACTCCCGGCACAGACGATGAAAGTGCCCGTGCTCCGGATTGAGCAGCGCGTGCCGCACCCGCTCCGCCCCTTCTTTGGTCGTGATTAGATGGACCTCCGTTGGCACCCAGGGGTCGTGCCGGTTGGCCGCGAGCGCATACAGAGTTTCCGTCACCACCTGTGGCGACAGGCCCGTGACAGCCAGCAAAATTCTGCGCGGATAATGGGTCGGCACCATGAGACGGGTTTCTGCTTAACGGTTCGGGCCAAAGTATGCCTTCCGGGAGAACAAGGGGGTCATCACCGCAAGCTTGCGGTACTGATCTCGCAAGCGTACAGGTCGGTTCAGCACTTCGTTGCAGAATCAGAATATGGGTTTGGAGGCGAGCAGACAGATTTCTTTTCGAGCTAGTAGTTGTCACATCCCCGGACGGTAGTATTGTTTCGGATCAAGGGGCACTTTATCAGGCGCGAATGGTATTGAATGAGCTGTTGGCGCAGCGTACGCCACGCTCGAGGCTGGAGAGTCCGGGATGAAGATTGCACTGCACCGAGGCGCGCGAACCACACCGGCCGTGCGGGCGGAAATCGCGGCCAGTGACGAACCGGCTCGGGTGCTGGCGAGGTGGTTCGGGGTAACGGAGGTCACGATTCGCAAATGGCGAGGCCAGAGCGATTTTCAGGACCAGTCGCACACCGCGCACCGTCTGCGGACGACCCTTTCGCGGCACAGGGACTTGTGGTGGTCGAGTTGCGAAGAACAACGCTGCTGGTGCCGCTGGATGATCTGTTGCGGGCCACACGTGAGTTCATTCATCCGGACGTGTCCCAGTCCGGCCTGGACCGCTGTCTGTGACGACATGGGCTGGGCAACCTGCGCAAGCTCAGGGGTGACGGCGCGTGGGCACAAACCCTTCAAGACGTACGAGCCAGGCTTTCTGAACGTCGACAGGCCATGCGCCTATCGACCCTAACTAAACCGTCCGCTGAAGTGGGGTAAAACCCGTACGCAGCCCGCCGCGTCATCGACGCCGATAGGCATCGTCATCCCGAAGGGCCACTCCTTGTCCTTCTTCGTCTGACGCATCTCGGGCTCGGGATCGCGTGCCTTCGCGGCGTTCTTCGTCGACGAAGGGGCCGCTACGATGCTGGCGTCCACCAGAGTTCCGGGCTTCAACCCGGAACCGTTGCGCTCCAGGTGCCGGTTAATCTCCTTCAGCAACATCTCGCCGAGACCGTGCCGCTCCAGCAGGTGGCGGAAGTTGAGGATCGTCGCGGGTCGGGGCGTTGTCATTAGGAGGAGCGACGGAGGGGTAGCTACTTCCCTACAGCGAACTGAATCCCAACAGTCAGCGTCGTTAGTCCCGCATCACCCTCGAACCAGTCGAGATCGCCGCGTAGCGTGATGGTCTCGGTAAGCTCCATGTCCGCACCGATGCCAGCGGTGAACCCGGAGTCACTGTCACCGCCTGAGAGTGAGCCAAGAGAAACGTCCACTTCGCCGACATAGAAGCCCACCTTTCCGAAGATGGACGAGTTACCAGACGCAGACGTAGGGAGGCGTCCAACCGCAACCAGAGTGCCGCCCGAGTACTTAGCCTCGACCGAGACGACGCCAAAGTCTTCCTCAAGTATGCCCGACGAAAGATAGCTCAGCTCCAGCGCGATCCGTTCGCTTAGGTTGATCCCGCCGTAGACGCCGCCGCTCAGAGCACGATCGCTGAAGTTCAGCCCCGCGGAATCGTCGTCTACTGAGACCATCCCCGCCCGTGCCCCAAGGTATCCGTCGGCCCAAACGCAACAAGACATCAAAGACGTCATAACCACTGCCGCAATCCGCGCCTTCGACGCATTCTTTTGCCCGAGAATCGATCCTAGCATTAGTATTTGCTCCAATTGTGTAATGTAAGTTGCGGCGCTGAAAGAAGACGATCTCTACCCTTTGCTTGCCGGCTTGAGGCCGTCGACGACGGCGTTCAGGATGTCCTCTACTCCGCGCCGCTTGGATTAGATGGACCTCCCACGGCACCCAGGGGTCGTGCCGGTTGGCCGCAAGCGCATACAGAGTTTCCGTCACCACCTGTGGCGACAGGCCGGTGACAGCCAGCAAAATTCTGCGCGGATAACCGGTCGGCACCATGAGATGGGTTTCTGCTTAACGGTTCAGGCCAAAGTATGCCTTCTGGGGAGAACAAGGGGGCGTTACCGCAAGCTTGCGGTAAGTTTTGGGGAACGCCTTCTCAACTCAACCAGGCCGTGGCCTTACCCAAAACCTCCCGCTCCTCTCGAAGGCGTTGACCGGGTCGGTTGGCGGCCGACGGTTGCGGTTTCGGAAGTTGGCCGGAGTACGGCATGACTCCTGGTGTTGCGGATGCATCGCATCGGCGAAGTAGACCACCTGAACGGCGGCGAGAGACGATCGCCAGATTTGCGCCATTTTCTCTAGACCAGGTAGTCTCTGCAATCTGGTCGCCCGAAGTCGAAGGCCCACAAACCAGCAGAAACAAAGGCTCTCCGGGCATCATCAGCAGAAACCAAGCTCCTGCTCTACCAGAAGACGACTGCGTGGCGGAGGGGCAGGGATTCGAACCCTGGGAGGGTCTCCCCTCGCTGGTTTTCAAGACCAGTGCTTTCGACCGCTCAGCCACCCCTCCGGTCGCGCGCGATTTTAGCACCGCCGATTCGTGCTTCGCGCGTCAGTCCACATCGATCGTCTCCATCAGATAGCAAAAACAGTCCAGCTCGACCCCTCTGATATCCGTCGTGCTCATAGCGGGGATGACGCGATCCCGAAGCTTGATGGCATCACCTTCCTGCACGAGGAACCGATCCGTGACGTCCTCACCGTCGCTTGCTTCGACGCGAATGACTTCGCGGATCGGCCGTGTCGTATTCGCGAGGACAAACCCCGCGTCGAGCTCATGAAAGTTCCGTTCTTCTACGTGGCCGGTGAAGTGCACGTCGGCGTCGGTGGGGTCGCCGATGTGGCCGATGGTGAAGTGGGTGCCAGGGGCGACGAAGATTCGGGCGATGGCGCGGTAGATGGTGTTGGGGTGAACGGTCTTGGGTCCGGTCGGGGGGTCGAAGAGGAGTTCTGCGAGGAGTGCTTCGGCGCGATCGACGCAGGCCGGGTCGCCGACGGGGCCGAGTTCGACGGCGATGGCAGGGCAGTCGGTGAACACGCGCGTGAGGACGGACGCGGGGGATTCGACGAGCACCATGCGGCGGTCGAACTGTGCAGCGAGGTCGAGGGTGCCGGGTTCGGTGTCGGTGACGACGGCGAAGGGTGGGTTCTTGCCGGTGTTGTTGTGCAGATCGACGGAGGCGGTGAATTGGTCGTTGGCGATTTCGTCGAGTACGGCTTCGACGAGTGGTTCATCGCGGTTGGTCCAGATCCGGTTGAAGTCGGATTGGTCGGACAAGGTGCGCACGCCCGCTTCAGCCGCGCGGAGGTTGCCGAGGAATAGGATGACGGGTCGGTATTCGGGCATGCTGCGGCTGGCAAAGAGTCGGCGGATAGCGTCCCAGCCGCTCGTTTCGTTGCCGTGGATGAGCGCGGAGACGAAGACCCCCTCTCTTTCTCTTTCAGCTTCGGTGTCCGCGTTGATCCGAATGAGCGTCGGTCCGCCCAGTCGCGCGTGGAGTTCCGTCGCGTCGAGGTCTAGAAGATCGGCCGGAAAGTGATCGAGGACGGAGAGCGGAGGCGCGTCAACAGGGCCATTCATGCACGGGCCGTCCGGTGTCTTGCTGTTCTTTGTAGGCGCGCACGAGGGCGTGCCAGTCGAGGCCGTTCTGATCGATCCATCGGCGTTGCCATTTGGCGCCGTTAACACCCGCGTCGACGCGTGCGGCGATGATGTCGAGGTAGGCGCTGATCTCGTCGTCTGGGACGTCGATCGATTCGAGCCCGCGGCGTGCGAGCGGGATGAGCGTGTCGGCGAGGAGTTCGCGCATGGGGAGCTGGCGTTCGCCGTCCTCGAAGGCCCAGACCACCGTGGCGTCGAGGCTCTGCCTTGACGCGGCGTAGAAGTTGGCCTTGGCTTTCGTGAAGTCGAGGCGCATTTCGGGTGGGTCGCCGAGGGCGAATCCGAGGACGAGGCCGTAGAAGAAGGCGGCGTTGGCGATCGAGTCCTTGACGGTGGGGCCTGCCGGCACAGCGCGGTGTTCGATGCGCACGTGCGCGACGCCGTCGTGGTCGTATCCGATCAGCGGGCGGTTCCAGCGCCAGATGGTGCCGTTGTGAAAACGCAGATGGCTGTAGCGTTCGGGCGCCTGCGTAAGCGCGGGGATGAGAATCGGATAGGCGCTTTCGTTTTCCTGGAAGATCTCGAAAAGCGAATGGTGGACGTAGTCCTCACCGAAGGTGACGCGTGCCGGCACGGTGGGGCCGGTGTCGACGGCTTGCTCAAAGAGCGGGATACGCGTTTCGTCCCAGAGAAGATGGCCGAAGAGCGCGGGCGAATTCGCACTGACGGCGACCAGTGGCGCTGAGGCGATGAGGCAGGCGTTGAAGTCGCGCACGCCTTGCGCAGGCGTGGTTTGCAGGTGGAGCTGGAACGAGGTGGTCGCGGCTTCGAGCATGACGTCGTCGTGCTGGATGGCGAGATGGGAGTCGCCCTGGATGTCGAGTTGTAGCGGCCGTCCGTCGCGCATTGCCATGACGCGGTCGTTGAGGGTTTGGTAGCGCGTCACCTCGGACATGAAGCTCGAGTTCAGTTGATCCTGGCGGATGGTCGGCAGGATGCCGATGGTGACGACGCCGCAGCCGATCTCTTTGCCGGCTTCGACGCAAGCGCGCCAGGTGGCGGAGAGTTCATCCTCGAGACGCGAGAAGACGCGGCCGGTGAGTTGCTGGGGGCTGCCATTCAGCTCGATGTTGTAGGCGGCGAGTTCCGGGACGATGAGCGGGTTGTCGGCGGCGGCGAGGAACGCTTCGTTTTTTCCCGTCGGATCGCCGTTTTCGTCGAGGAGCCACGCTTCGAGTTCGAAGCCCGCGACGTTACCCCGTGTCGAAAACGCGCCGGTCGAGAATGCCTCGCCGAGGCGTTCGGTCTCTTCGGTGAGGCAAGTGCGGAAGGTGCTGAAGTCCGCCGCGTCGTAGTAGCGGCGGTCGATCTCGTCGCCCATCGATCCCTCTCTCGGCTATGCCACGACCGCCCTGGTCTCGAACGTCTGTGCGGTCGGCAGCACCTTCTCGGCGAAGAGCCGCATGCTCGCCTCGGCCTTTTCTGCGGGCATCGCGCCGTAGCTGAAGACGGCGATGAACTCATCCACGCCCATCTGATCGTTGATGTTGCGGAGCTTCTCGATGCAGGTTTCGGGGCTGCCCCAGACGTGATTGTCGATGTAGATGTCGTCGGGCTGTTGATCCGGCGGCAACGCAGCTCTCATCTTCGCCATCTGGCCGTAGTACTCGTAGCCCTTGGTTTTTTGCAGGTGATCGCCGAGGAACTGGTAGTGGCGCATGGCGCTGTCGCCGTATTCGAGCATGTACTGCGAGACGGCTTCGTGGGCTTCCGCATCCGTTTCGGCGCAATAGACCCAACAGACCGTCGTCGATAGCTCTTCCGAAAGCCCCTTCTCGTCCTTGCGGATGCGGTTGTACTCGGCGAGTTCGCCGCGGTGCGCGTCCCATCCGCGTTGC
Source organism: uncultured Pseudomonadales bacterium (assembly GCA_951813295.1). Taxonomy (GTDB): domain Bacteria; phylum Pseudomonadota; class Gammaproteobacteria; order Pseudomonadales; family Azotimanducaceae; genus VXYL01. Next base: position 4,229,030 of record CATOTI010000002.1, on the reverse strand, counting down.
GGGATGAAGAGCGGCTTCATGCCTTCGTTCGCGGCGATCGGCATGGACGACGGGCTGCCCCAGGCCATGTAGAGGTTGTCGAGCAGCTGAGAATCGGGTCGCGGCTGCGGGCGGATGCTCATCCGCGGCAGTTGGTAATGCGTGCCGTCGTATTCGAACCACTCCTGGCTCAACGCCAGTCGAATGACGTCGAGGCTTTCCTTGAAGCGTTCGCGCGATTCATCCATGGGGATGCGCAGACCGTTGTATTCGCGAAGCCCGAGACCGCGCCCGAAGCCGACTTTGAGGGGCCGCCCGTCGAGCATGTGATCGAGTGCGACGAAGTTCTCGGCGACCTGGATGGGGTCGTGCCAGGGCAGCACGACGATCATCGTGCCCATGCCGATACGCTGGGTCGTCCCCGCGAAATAGGCGAGGAACTGGGTCGGGCTCGTCACCATCGTGTAGGGCGTGAAGTGATGCTCGACCGTCCAGAGCGAGTCGTAGCCGAGCGGTTCGACCAGGCGCCCGAGGAGGAGTTGTTCCTTATAGATCTGCGCGTCACTGACGTTCGGCTGCGTGCCCTCCTTGGCGGGATCGGCTTCGATCGCCTCGAAACGTTCCCAGTCGACATAGTTCTGCGCAAAGAGCGTGACACCAATCTTCATCTGTCCTCCCCGGACTCTCGTTAATTCGCTGCGAGCGTTAGATTCTGCTGCGGTTCGATCTCATTGAATTCCTGCTCGGCGGGATCGTGCTCGAATACTAAGCGCCACATCTCGCGCACGTTCGTCGCGTCGTACGGCACGCGGCAGTGTTGCGTCAGCCGCTCGTCCCAGACGATGAGGTCGCCTTCCCGCCATTCGTGTAGATACGCCCGCTCACCGCGCGTCGCCTGGCGCATGATCTGCCAGGCCAGCCGTTTGGCGTCGGTCGGCGCGATGCCGTCGAGTGACCCATGTCTCCCGACCAGCGTTTCAAGCGCCTTCAAGCTGAAGCGGAGCGATCGTTCACGCGTATGCGGATGGGTCTGCACCAACCGGTGGTGGACGACGGGATCATCGGGATGTGGTGGTTTCTCGAGCGAGCCATCCTCCTCGGACGAGTCGACGTAGTTACCACTCTTAACCGCGTCGAGCTGCACGGCGCGGCTACCGATCGCGGGAATACCAAGTTCACGGTTGCCGTAGATGATGCTCGGTCGAAAACGGCAGATCGCTTGCTCGGCGAGAGCCTTCAGGTCATCAGGCAGGTCCTGGAAGCCACGCCGCGCGCAGGCATAGCCCGTGTGGCTCCCGCCCGCTTGTCGGCAATAGAGTGCGGCGTAGCTCGTCGGCCAGGGGTTGAAGGTCGCGTCGGTGTGCCACTCCATGAAGGTGCACTCTTCTTTGCCGCGCACCCAGTTCATGAGCGAGTTTTCGAGATCCTCATCCCACTGCCCGTCGGCCGATAAGAGCGGCGCCCCGACGGTCGCTGCGGGCACGTAGTCGGCGTTGAATTCGCCCGCTTCGTTACGCGTCGAGCCAAGCACGTTCATCGGTCCCCCGTCCGGCGGAAGGTTGCGCTTCGGCCGGACGAGCGGCATCGAAGGGAACATCGCTTCAACCCGCTGACCCAGCTCGACCGACGAGATCTCCGTCAATCCGCGAAAAAGCAGAACGCCGTGTTCGTGCAGTGCATCGCGCAGCTCAATCTCACTCGTCGGATCCCAATGCCGGACCTCACGCCCGAAGCCGGCGCCTTCGATGGGAACCAAACGCGTCTGCATACGAAATCTCGTCCTTTCAGATGGGTTGTCGTCGGCGTCGTCGTGTCTGCAACATGTCACGGTCATTCGGCGACGGTCAACGCCGCACATCCCCGTACCTGAATACCCACTTGGAAAAAAGAATCGATGCCCTTCTACGAACGTGCTCACGCCCAAGGAACGGTTCGCATCCACTATGAGGAGCGCGGCAGCGGGTTCCCGCTACTCCTTATCCCGGGCGGCGGTTTGAACGCCAACATGTCGGCGTGGTCGAGCCCCTACGGTCCATTCGACGCGATGTCGATCTTCTCCGACGAATTCCGCTGCGCGACGGCGGATCTGCGGAACGCTGCGGGCGGGCAATCGACGGGGCCGCTCGAGATCGATCGTCCCTGGGATAGCTACGCCGACGATCAACTCGGCCTCATGGACCACCTGGGATGTGATCGCTTCCTGGTGCTCGGCTGCTGCATCGGCGGTCCGTTCAACTGGAATCTCATCCAGCGCGCGCCCGATCGCGTCGCGGGCGCGGTGATGTGCCAGCCGAGCGGCTACTCGGCGGATCATCCGACGATCTTCTACGACAACAACACCAAGAACTGGGCGCCGAAACTGATCGAACGAAACCCCGACGTCACGGCCGATGATGTCGATGCGTTCCTGAACACGATGTACACCAATCGCGCCGATTTCGTGTTCACCGTCACGCGCGATTTCGTCCGCGCCTGCGAGACACCGGTGCTCGTGATGCCGGACGACGTTCCGCCGCATCCGTTCGCGGTCGCGGTCGAGTCGGCGTCCCTCGCGCCGAACGCGGAAATGACACGCTTTCCGTGGAAGGACAACGACGAGCACCTTAAGGAAGCCCTCGGCCATGTACGGGAGTTTCTGCGTCGTAACGCCAAACTCTGAAGCGCCGCAACACGACATACTGATTGCAGGCCACTCATCGAAACGACGGGAACGCTCATGGGTCTCTACGCACGCTACGTTTTGCCGAAGCTGATCGACCAGGCCTGCGGCCAGAAGCCGATGGGGCGAGCCCGCGCCGAGTACGTTCCGCGCGCCTCGGGTCGCGTACTCGAAATCGGCATCGGCTCGGGGCACAACATCGAGCACTACGGTCAAGGCGTTTCGGGTGTGACGGCCATCGACCCCGCCACCGAAGTGACGGACCTCGCGCAATCCCGCATCAAAGGCAGCCGGATACCGATCGAGCTCATCAGCGCATCCGCCGAGACGATCCCGTTCGACACGGATACCTTCGATTCCGTCGTCTCCACCTGGACGCTCTGCTCCATCCCGAACGTCTACCAGGCGCTCGCCGAAATCCGCCGGGTCGTCAAACCGGGCGGCCAGTTCATCTTTCTCGAACACGGGCTTTCACCCGATCGCAAGATCGCCGGCATCCAACGCGCGATCGAACCGATCTGGAAGATCATCGGCGGTGGCTGTCACTTGACGCGCGACGCAGCGAACCTGGTGGAAGATGCCGGTTTTCGGCTGCGTGAAAGCGAGTCGGGATACTTCCCCGGCCCCAAATTCGCCGCCTACATGTATCGCGGCATCGCGGTGCCACGTTGAGAATCTCGGCCGTGAAGTCGCTGATCGCCGCCCTCCTCCTCGCAATGAGCGCAACGTCCGCGGCGAACCTCTTCGATAGCCACGAGCCGCTGGCCATCACGCTCGCGGGTCCCATCACCGAGACGATCGCCGATCGCACCGACGAGCCCCAACAGCATGAATTCGTGGTCGGGGTCGACGGGATCGAGGTGCCCTTGCAGGTGCGCACGCGCGGCAAGTTCCGCAAGAAGAACTGCTCTTTCCCGCCGCTGCGGCTCAACTTCAAGAAGAAGGCCGAGCTGGGGTCGCCATTCGACGGTCAGGACAAGCTCAAACTCGTGACACATTGCGAGCGTGGCCGGACTGGCAAACACAACGTCGTCGAGGAATACCTCGTCTATCGCTTCTTCAATCTCCTGACGGACAAAAGCTATCGCGTGCGGTGGCTGAACGTTCAGTACCCGGAGCTTGGCGACGCAACGTTCGTCGGCTTCGTCATCGAGTCGAAAGAAGCGCTGGCCGAACGGTTGGGCGCAACGCTCCTGGAACTCCCGGACATCGACCCCGAGACTTTCGATCCCGAGTTCCAGGCATTTGCCGCGGTCTTCCAATACGCGGTCGGCAACGCCGACTACTCATTCATCGGTGGGCCGGACAACTGTTGTCACAACTCGACGCCGCTCGAGCTGCCGAGCGGCGTCTTTCCGATCCCCTACGACTTCGACCGCACGAGTCTCGTCGGCGCTTCGTACCTGACGGGTTCGTCCAAATCGCGTGAGCCGGGCGATGCGAGCGATCGCGAGTACCGCGGCTATTGTGTTCCTGAGGAAGTGTGGCACCGTGCCGCGACACCCGTACGCGAGAGCCGTAGGGCGTTCTACGACCTCGTCGACGAGCTACCCGATATCTCCGGCTTCGCGCGCACGCGGGCGAAACGCTACATGGACGGTTTCTACGCCGAGATGCGACGCAAAGACGGCATCCACATCACGCAAGCGTGCCGTTGAGCGCGCGCGCCAGCTCCTTGCCGAAGGACGGGTGCACGAGATAACCGAGCGCATGGTGCGGATTGCTGCGCCCGTAGCGAACCGCGAAATTGAGCACGTGCTCATCGCGCAAATGGCTCACGAGGTGGGCTTCCTGCAATGCCCGGAAGTCGTCCGCGATCGAGTCGTCGTGGCAGATGTAGTCGTCCTCGGCACTGTAGTTGATCCAGTTGACGACGTTCTTCGGTAGCCGCTCCAGCGCGTGGATCCGCTTCTTGACGGTCTCGTCGCCCAAGGGCGAGCCGAACGTGAGCCACGTGTGAACCTGATGCGGGGTGTCGTCGGCGCGGGCAAACACTTCGTAGGTCGCCACCGAGCCAAGGCAATGACCGAGCACGATGACGCGCTCGTGGGTCTCGAACGCCGCGCGGAGACTCGTTTCGATGCGCGTCATCAGTTCGCGACGGAGATTCAGTGACTCGTTCCAGTAGATGAGGTAGTCGGGCGCGAATCGTCTGATGAGAAAGTCCGTCAGGCCGATCGAGCGCAACAGCGGCTGGCCGACGTCGGCGATGAACTCGCGTATCGCCGTGCGCCCGGGTAAACGTTCGTAGATCGACCGCGAGGCGAACGATTTCCGCTTCATCGCGGCGAGTTCCTCGAGCACACGCCGATGATCGGCGAGATCCGTCGTCGCGTCGTAGCGGCGCTGCGCCTTGGTCGAATAGATGCCGATCAGATCGCCGTAGTAAATGAGTTCGAACGACGCCGCGTCCCAGTTCGCGAGCGCCTTCTTACCTTCACGTTTCATGGCAACGGTCAACGCGTCCCGCCAGAGCGCTTCGAGATCTTCACGGGCGGGTTTCAGGCTTTGCCCGTGCACGCCGATGATCTTCACCGTCGTCATGGCAGCACGCCCCAGAACGTCAACATCGCGGGCTTGCCTTCGTCGGCGACGAACCAGCCGTCGTCGACGAGCGCGATGCCTTCCGGCTGCCGATGTTGTTTTCCATCGAGCGCCACGACGCGCACACTTGCGTCTTCTTCGATCACCACGACGCGTGGTTGCGGTTTCGCGGCGAGGACGTAGAAGCGCAAATTCGCCTCGTCCCATTCGATCCCGGACGGACGAATCTTGAAGTTCATCGGTATCTCGCGCAGTTCCTCGACGCTCGGCCCGGCGAGATCGACGAAGAACATCCGGATCCGGCGTTCATCGACCTTCGGAATCTGCTTGCAGACGCCCACGAGCCGATCGCCGTAGTCCGTCAGCCCCTCGACTTCGCAGCCCGCATCGAGATCGGTGCGTTCGAGCCGTTCGGGTGTCCAGTCGAAGAGTTCACCGTCGCTCGTGATGACGTAGATATGCTCACCAAGCACCGCGATGCCTTCAAAATCGCCACGCGGCACCGGGTCAGTCAACGGCAACGCCGCGATCACGCCATCGCCGCCGAGCGCATCGATCGTGCGAATGACGCCGCGTTCGTCATCGTGCGCGAGCAAGCGACCGTTGGCGTCGACCGCGAGTCCCGATATCTCGGCAAGTTCGTTCGGCAAGCGCCACCGGCGCTGATCGGCCTCGACCGGATCGGGCTCAACACAACCGACGAGCACCGCCACCAACAGAAACCCGGTCAATCGCCTCACTCGCGATCTTGCCCGACGAACAACGACATCAACGGGCCGTTCAGGTGATCGCCGTAGTCGAGCTTCCAAAGGATCATCATCGCGTAGACGAACCCGATCGAAACGACCATGCCGACCTCTAGCGCGGAGACACCCGCGGCGAGACCGACACCGATCGCGAGAAAGATGAAGAGCCCGTGGCTCGGACGTCGCAACGCAAAGCGAAACCGGACCGCCGCGACGATGCCGGCGAGACTGAATGCCAGGGCGACGCTGTTCTGCACGACCATGGCGATACCGCTAACAACGATCGGTAACGCGATGATGGTCTGCACCATCGACGCCTCGATGTTCTTGCGCCCGTGCGTGAGGATGTAGACCCACGTCACCGGGATCATCAGCAACACCGAGGCGAGGATCGCCATCGCGAGCGTCACCATGTTCGATGTCGCGACGTTGACGAGCGATTCGGAGACCACTTCCTCGAACGTGCTGGTCGTCAGGAACGAAACGTCGATCCCACCCATCGGCAGGAGTGGCGCGAAGTCGGGCGCGAACACCACGAGCGCCCAGATGCCGAATCCCATCAACACGTAGTACGCCGTCACGACGGCGAGCGGAACGGCGAGGCCGGTTACCCGCATCGTAGCCTCCGCGAAAGTCTCGTCGGATCGAACCGCACGTCAGCACCGCCTGATCGGCAGGTGGAGCGGCCCGCGAAGGTTGAAGTTCGCCCGATACGGAATCTCCTCTTCGGCAATGGCGAGTTCGAACGGCGCGAAGCGTTCGAGCAGGGCGCTGAGCGCCGCCTTTGTTTCCATGCGCGCGAGGAACTGGCCGATGCAGATGTGGATCCAGTCGCCGAATCCGAGATGCTTTGCCTTTGGCCGATGGAAGTCGAGCTCGTCGGGGCGCTCGAACACGCGCGGGTCTCGGTTGCCCGACGCGATGAAGACGGCGACGGTCTGGCCCTCCTCGACCTGCTGGCCGTGGAAGGTCGCCGGCGACATCGCAGTGCGTGCGGTGAACTGCACGGATCCGTCGTAGCGCAGGAATTCTTCGATCGCGGCGTCCATGAGATCCGGATTCTCGACGAGCTCCGTCTGGCGCTCCGGGAAACGGCAGAGGGCCAGGACCGCGTTGGAGATGAGGTTGGTCGTCGTTTCGTTACCGGCGAGGAGGAGCAGGTTGACGGCGCCGAGCAGCTCATCGTCGTTAAGCTTTTCTTCCTCATCGTGCGCCGCAACCAAGCGACCGATGAAGTCGTCGGTCGGCTCTTCGTGGCGTTGGTGGATCTGCTCCTGAAGATACGCACGAAACGCCACGATCTCGGCGTTGCGGGCCCGCACGTCGTCGGCCGGCGCATCCGGGTGCATGGGTTCGATCGCGGCATCGGACCAGCGTTTGAACTGCGCGCCGAGTTCCGGCGGGATACCGAGTAGTTCCGCGATCATCGTGACGGGCAACGGCACGGAGAGCGTGTCGACGACGTCGAACTCATCGCCTGCCGAATCGAGCAGCCGGTTGGCGATCGACGCGACGTGCGGTGCCAGATGGCCGATCCGGTTCGGCGTGAAGTCCATGGCGAGGAGCTTGCGCAACCGCGTGTGATCCGGCCGGTCGGCACCGAGCATCGTCAACGTGCCGGGGGGTGCGACGGACTCGAGCTGCACCCCGTTACGCATCGGCGTTTGTCGATCACCACGCGCGCTCGACCACTGGACGTGATCCCGAAGCACCTCGCGCACGTCTTCATAGCGCGTGAGCACCCACGCGTCGAGCTGCGGAATGAAGACGATCGGCATCTTCTCGCGCAGTTCGGCATAGAACGCGTGCGGCCGCGCGATCATCGCCGGATTGAACGTGTCGAGCTCGACGCGATTGCCTTGCATGGTGATTAACTCGCCGCGGCGGCCACGACTCGCGCGACGAGATCCTGTGGTAGACCCAGCTCCTCGAGGACGTCTTGGGTGTGTTCTCCGTGCGCCGGTGCTTGGCTGGCGGGTTCCAGGCGTTCGCTGCCGAATTGCGCCGGCGGTTTGACGCGACGCATACGACCCATCAGAGAGTGCTCGTGCTCGTCGATGCTGCCGTTCGCCGCGTACTGCGGATGCGCCAGGACCTCGTCGTAGTCGAGACATTTCGCGGCCGGGACGTCGTTCTCCTTCAACTTCGCCAGCAGCTCGTCCGTCTCCATCTCGGAACACTTTTCGGCGAGGAGGGCCCGCAGTTCACCGATGTTCTCGATGAGCTTATCCATGCTGTTGAAACGTTCATCGGCAAAGAGGTGCAGCAGATCGACGGACGACAGGAGCCCCACCTGCTGTTGCTGGTTGGCGGCCGATACCGTGATGCCACCGTCCTTGGTGACCATCAGGTCGTAGAGCACTTCGGAGAGCGGCACGACGTGGTCGACATCGTCGTCGAGAAGCGTCTGGTGCATGAAGCCGTCCGGGAAGAGGAAGTAGAGCCCGGCGTCCATCATCGAAAGATCGATGTTCTGCCCTTCACCCGTGCGTTCACGATGGAAGAGCGCGGCGGTCACGGCCTGACAGGCTGTGTACGCCGTCACTTTGTCGCACGTGAGGTTGCGGACGAACTGCGGACCGTCCTGCCCCTGTCCCTGCACCGCCGCGAATCCCGCTTGCGCCTGGATGACCGGATCGTAGGCTGGCGTCGAGCGGTCCGGGCCTTCGGTACCGAAACCCGACACACCTGCGTAGATGAGACGTGGATTCTCGGCGCGCAACGCCTCACTCCCAAGACCGAGTTCGTCCATCACGCCCGGGCGGAAATTGCAGAGCACGACGTCCGCTTCACGCGCCATCGCCTTGACGACTTCCTTGCCGTCGTCGCTCTTGAGATCCATCTTCACGGAGCGTTTGCCGCGATTACAGTTGGCAAAAAGCGCGGAGATACCGCCTTTGTTCGAACCGAGGAAACGCATCGGATCACCGAGCTCCAGCGGCTCGACTTTGATCACCGTGGCGCCCTGCTCGGCGAGCATCATCGCGGCGAACGACGCCGTGATCATGGTCGAGAATTCGAGGACTTTGATGCCTTCGAGTGGCTTCATCTGGTAGGTCTCGTCAGTTCAAGAAATTGGCTCGACTGTAGCGCGCGACGACGGTGGGCGGAATGCCCTTGAGTGCTCGTGAAAGCAAGAAACATCAAGCAATGGGGGCACGAACGGCTAGGATCAACGCTATGAATGACGGTTCGACCATCTGGCGTGCACTCGGCGCCATTCGATCGGCGCCCGACGACGATCAATCCCTCGCGCGCATGGCGGCCACGGCCGGCTACTCGCCGTCACATTTCCATCGCCAGTTCCGCGCGGTGGCCCTCGAGACGCCGAAACAGGCGACCGTGCGCCTGCGGTTGATCCACGCGGCCCTGGATCTCGTGAGTTCCGATCAGTCGATCCTCGCGATCGCCCTCGACGCGGGGTTCAACAGCCACGAAGTCTTCACCCGCGCATTCAAACGCCAATTCCACGCGACGCCTTCCGACTACCGAAACCGATATGGGGGCCGCCTCGCCGAGCGGGAAGTCGTCGAGTCCGTCCACTCGTGCGTGAACCTATACGGCACGCGCCGCGGCCCTTTTTCTCAATCGAGCAACCGTTCTCAAGCGAGCAATCGTTCCAAAGCGAGCAATAACAGCATGACTTCGACAATCACGATCGAGCGCCGGCAGATCGACCCACAACCGATCCTCTACATCCGCCGGCGCATCAGCCATTCGGACCTGCAAGCGACGATGGGCGAATGCTTCGGCATGTTGTACCAGCACGGCGTCGCCAACGGTCTCGCCATCGCGGGTTATCCGATCACACGCTACGTCGACACCGGCATGGGTCTCTGGACGGTCGACTTTGCGATGCCGCTCATTGAGCCCGCCGAAGGATCCGGCGAGATGTCGAGCGACGTACTCGGCGACTGTGCCGCGGCCACGGCCGTGCACGTCGGTCCCTATGAAGCGCTGAACGAGACGCACACCGCGATCGATCAATGGATCGCCGAGCACGGGTTTGAGACCGCCGGCGCGGCTTGGGAGCAGTATCTGACGGATCCCGCTGACGTGCCGGACCCCGCCGACTGGCGGACGGACGTGATCTGGCCGCTAGTCTCCTAGCTCGTCGCCTGGTCGGGGCGCGAAGTGCGCTCAGCGTGCAGGCTGTTGCGCTGATCGAGGTAGCGATCGGCACCGTCCAGATCGCCGTAATGGCGTTCCATCTCGAGGCGCGGATCCTGGGCAAAGACATGCCCTGCCCCTTTGCAGATCTTGAATCCGAGGATGTCCTGCAATATCGGGTCGAATGACATCATCCGGCCCGGATGGACCCCGAGCATCAGGTTCTCCTGCTGGCGCATCGAACCGCTGCAGTAGTTGATCGTGAGCGCCGAACGGTCGCGGCCCGAGCTATTCGCGCCGGCACCGTGATAGCAGCTACCCACGACAAAACCGATGCTACCCGCCGGCATCTCGAGCGGCACGGTCTCGTAACTCTTCGTGAAGTCGGGGTCGTGATCGAACCGGTTGCTGCCTTTGACGAGCCGTGTCGCGCCCGTTTCTTCCGTGAAATCGGACAACGCCCACATCGTGTTGCAGACGAGATTCGGGTGCGGACGCGGAAAGGAGTACACCTGATCGTCACAGTGGATCGCCTGCGCTTCCTCACCGTCACCCACCACCGCGGTACCCATGGTCGACAACAGGAAACCGTCGCCCAGCACCTTCTCCAGCACGGCCAGCACGCTTGCGTGCACCGCGACGCGTTGCCAGACCTCGCCGTCGTTCAATAGATCGAACCATCGACGCGTCACGAGTCCGGTAAAGGGGGCCGGCGGGATATCCCCACCCGGGCGCACCGCTTCGAGGCGCTCGATCTCCGCGCAGATCTCCCTACGGAAGTCTTCGTCGATAGCGTTCTCGATGATCGCGAAGCCGTTCTCCTCGATCTCGGTCGCGACGGCGTCGACTTCGCCCGGCTTCAGGTCTTGCATGGGATCTCCCCCAAAGCGACTAAGAAGCGCGCGCTCGCGCCAGCGCTTCGCGACCGTAACAGCGGCCGAGCCAATCGCTCACGTTGGCGTAACCGGAAAGATCGAAGCCCACCATCTCGAGCAGCAACATCACGCCGGCGACGTTCAGATCGGCGACGGAGAACGCATCGCCGAGGAGATAGGGGCTCGCACCCAGCGCGTCGTCGAGCACCTTGAGCGGGCGACCGAGGCCTTTGGTTGCAGAGTCGATGACGCCCTGATCGCGCTTGTCCTCGGGCATGAACATCTTCTGGATGACGATCTGCATCTGCAGGGGTTCGATCTCGCTGATGCCCCAGACGCTCCACTGATACGCCTGTGCTTCTTTGCCCGGATCGCTCGGATAGAGCTCAGCCTTGTAGGTCTTGGTGAGGTAGAGATTGATCGCCATCGATTCGAAGAGTTTCAGATCGCCGTCGACCAGGGCCGGTACCCGACCGTTCGGATTGACGGCGAGGTACTCCGCGGTCTTCGAATCGCCGCTGAACGACGTCTGCACGTGTTCGTAGTCGATGCCCGTTTCCTCGATCGCCCAGAGCGAACGCAGTGCCCGAGAACCGGAAATCCCATAGATCGTGACCGCCACACGCGCCTCCTTCAAAAAGTTGATCTCGAACCAAGAGCATATGCCAAAGCCGAGACTGCGTTGCCAGCATCGACGCTGCGCATCCGTTTCGCGAAGATGGTCGTTAAATACACCTTCTGGAGAAGCACGTGACGTTCGACGGAGCCTTGATGGTCGTGACCGGTTCGGCTTCGGGCATCGGCCAGGCGGTGGTTGCCCAAGCGTCGCAACGCGGCAGCGCGGTGACGGCGGTCGATGTGTCGGCGGGCGGCGAAGCGATCGCTCGAGCGGCCGGGGCCGACTTTTTTCGCTGCGACGTAAGCCAATTGGACGATTGGCAGCGCCTGGCCGGAGAACTCTCGGGGCGGGGCCCGCTGCGCTACCTGCACTTGAATGCCGGCATCCAGATCGCACCACCCGACGCGCCGCTGGCCGATTACCAGTTCGGGGGATTCGAGCTCGAACGCTATCGGCGGATGATGGGCGTAAACGTCGACGGTGTGGTGTTCGGACTGCATGCCCTGCTACCACTCATGAGCGAAGGTGGGGCGGTCGTCGTCACGAGTTCGCTCGCCGGGATCACGCCCTACGGCGTCGACCCGCTCTACGCGATGAGCAAACACGCGGTATCAGGTCTCGTTCGAAGCCTCGTCGGCGAACTCGCGAAGAGCGACATTCGAATCAACGCGCTCTGCCCGGGCGCCATCGACACCGCAATCATCCCGAACGATCAGCGCACCGATCAGGCCGTCTTCATGACGCCCGAAAACATCGCCCGGGAAGTCATGCGGCTCTTCACGGTCGAGGAGTCGGGCAAGACCTGGGCGAAGGTCGATCAAGCGACACCCGCGTTCGTCATCCGGGCACCGGGCGACAAAAAGAAACGCACGTAGTCCCCAGCGACTCGACGATCAGGAGACGATCATGGCGAAACTCACCAACTTCGAACGGCTGTCGATTCAGATGGAGGCGGTCGTTCCCATCATTCGCAGCCTGCAGGAGACGTTCGGCGAAGCGGCTGTGACCGACGCGCTGGCGGCGCGGCAGCAACGCCGCGTCATTGAGACCCAGCCAACGACGGAACCGGACTTCAGTCGTATGGCCGAGGGTACGAAGTTCTTCGCGGCGGGCGATGCGCTCGACTACGACATCATCGCCTCGACCGATGCGTCGTTCGACATGAACGTCACGAACTGTCGCTACGCCGAGATGATGGAAAAACTCGGCGCGCGGGATATCGGCCATCTCCTCGTTTGTGGCGGGGATTTCGCGGCGGCCAGGCGGATCGGCATGGAACTCACCCGCACGCAGACGCGCATGCAGGGCGCGGACCATTGTGATTTTCGCTACCGGCCGCTTACCGCGACCGACGACTGAATCGGCCTAGAGCACACCAAAAAAGCGCACTTCGACGCTCCGGCGTGGCGCCAGTCCGTCGGATCCGGGTATCGCGACGGCGGTGTGCAATGTCGGTCGAAACATTCCTTCGTCGCGCGGTAGCGAATCGTAGGTGGTGAAGACCAACGACTCGTCGGACGTCATCGATGAGTAGTAGTTCCAGCGATGCGCGGGGTTCGGCGCGCAGTAGTGCGCATTGAAAGGCTTCGGCGCGTTCGGGTTGAGCTCGTAAACGAGGTCGTCGAGCTCGACAGAGGTCCGATCGCAAACGGCCAGGGGAAAACGCTCGAGCGGCACATCGGTGACGGATCGCCAGACGTTCAGGCCGATCACGCGTTTGCCGCGTCCCATCTCCATGAAATCCGACCAACGCTCGACGACGGCTTTCTTATCGTCCGTCACGAAGTCGGCGTAGTCGTTGTGCACGAATGTCGCGGCCGGGCCGTACTGAATACCGTCCACCCAGTGATGGTCTTTGAATTCCTCTTTGCGGTAGGTGTGGCTCGTCAGCGCCGTGAATTCCGCACCCGGTACGAGCCGTTGCACGAGGGCCAGCGCCTCGGGGTAGTAGACGGCGCCCACTTCGTCTTTATCGGACCAGTCGACGACCTTGGACGGCGCACGGGCGAGCAGGAATCCCTCTTCGTCGAGGAGCCGCCCCGTCGAGTCGCCGATGTCGTCGTCGACCCCGTCGCGCCGCGCATCGTGAATCGTCGTTCGCACCGCCAGCGGGTCGAACGGCTCGGCACCTTCTTCGTTCCAATAGTAGAGCTCACCCTCGAAATCCACGTCGCACTCCCAAAGCCACGTCAGCCGAGGTCTCTGTTTTAGCCGATTCGGGTCCCTTTGACACCGCCCACGAGAGATCCCGCGAGTCGTAGACTGTGGTCACGGGTCCTCTGCGCCGCCAACGCGCTGGACCATTCACAAGGAGCAAATGATGCTGCCGAAATCATCCTTCGCCATGGTGCAGACCGGACCCCGAGCGCTCGAAGCACGGGACGTGCCGATACCCGATATCGACGAAGACTCAGCCATTCTGGAACTCGAAGCCTGCGGCATCTGCGGCAGCGATCTCGAGCAATACCACGGCGTGATCAAGGTGGATCTGCCCGTCATCCCCGGCCATGAACCGCTCGGCCGGATCGCCAAGATCGGCGATCGCGCAGCAGCTCGGTGGGGTGTCGACGTCGGCGACCGAGTGGCGCTCGAAACCATGCTCTCGTGCCGCTTCTGCCAACCGTGCCTCGGCGGTCGCTATCACCTCTGTCGGGACCGGCGAATCTATTCATACATCCCGCTCACCGAGCAACCCGGCCTCTGGGGCGCGTACGCGCAGCACATGTTCCTGCATCCGAACAGCATCGTGCACAAGATGGACGCATCGATCCCCGCATCGACAGCCGTCATGTTCAACCCGCTCGGTGCCGGATTCCGCTGGGCGGTCGAGCTGCCCCAAACGTCGCCAGGTGACAGCATCGTGATCCTGGGTCCAGGCCAGCGGGGCCTTGCTTCCGTGATCGCCGCGAAAGAAGCCGGCGCATCTCAGATCATCGTCACCGGACTCGAGGCCGATCGCGACAAGCTCGCGCTTGCACGTCGCTTCGGCGCGGACGACACGATCGATGTCGAGAACGAGAACGCGGTCCGGCGTGTCAAAGAGCTGACCAACGGCGGCGCCGACATCGTGGTGGACGTGAGTGCGTTCGCGACCGAGCCCGTGCGTGACGCGATCCACATGGTGCGCCCCGGCGGGCGCGTCGTCCTCGCGGGCGTCAAAGGCATGAAGGCCGTCGACGATTTCGTCTCGGACTACATCGTCCTGAAGGAGATCAACATCCAGGGCGCGATCGGCGTGACGTCGTCGGGATACCGAAGCGCGATTCGGATGATCGAATCCGGACGCTCGCCGATTACCGAAATGCATACGCATGATTTCGACCTCGAGGAGGCGGACCTTGCGATTCGTACCCTCGGACGTGAAGTCGATGGTGACGAGTCCATCCACTCGTGCCTCATTCCCCCGAAATAGCCGACCCAACAAGAGAAGGACAAGACCATGGCGAGAGAGATCGCATTCAGCGAAAAGGTGGCCGAACGATTCAAAGCCGGCGGCGCGGGCGACGGATTGCCGGGGTTTCTCGGCATCGAGATCACGGAAGCCGGGCCCGGCACGATGACCGGGCGACTCGAAGTTCGCGACGAACTCATCACTGCCTTCGGCAACATGCACGGCGGCGTGCTTTCCGCGCTATGCGATCACATGCTCGGCTGCGTCTGTTATCCGGCGATGAGCAAAGGCCAATGGGCCGCTACGACCGAGTTCAAGATCAACCTGACCGCACCGGTGAGCGGCGGCACGATCGAAGCGACCGCCACGATCATCAACATGACCCGCACGCAAGCCGTCGTCAGGATCGACGTCACGAACGACGACCGCACCGCCGCGGTTGCACAAGGCACCGTCACCATCCGCGACCCGCGCTAGATCGAGAAGGAATCAGTAATGGACGAAGAACGAAAACTCGAAATCGCGCGGCGCATCACCGACATGCTGCCGACGCCCGACGAGATCCGCGACGACTGGGGCAAGATGATCATCGACTCGGTCACCAACGGTGTCTGGGTCCGCGACGGTCTGTCGCGACGTGATCGAAGTCTGATCACGGTCGCAGCACTCACCGTGCTCTACCGCCCGAACGAGTTGCGCATCCATATCGGCCAGGCGCTCGATAATGGGCTGACGCGCGAAGAGATCTCGGAGGCGATCCTGCACCTCGCGATCTACGGCGGTTTTCCGACCAGCGTCGAAGGCATGCACGTCGCCAAAGAGGTGTTCGACGCGCGCGATACCGAAGCGCAGGAGAAGAGCTAGCCGGCAGTCGCCCGGGTCGCCTGCGCCGCCGTTCGCGCGGCGTATTCGGCACACGCTTCTTCACAGGTGACGAACACCGCACCTTCGTCGCGAATGCGCTCGATGAAGCGTTCGAACGCCCGCATGCGATGGCCGCGACCGATGACGAACGGATGACACGTCGTCGTCATCACACCGAAGTCGTATTCGTCGCGCATGTAGATGAAGTCGTTGAACCAGTTGTCGAACACGGCGTCCGCGTTCATCAACCCACCCGAACGCGTGGGTTCGAAATGCGGGTAGTCGTCGAGCGACCAACTGACGGGTAGCTCGATCAGCGGCGTGTCCTCACCGAACCTCACGGGTTTGCCGACCTCGACCACGTCGCCCCGGCGCACCTGATACGGCAGGTAGTCGTGTCCCATGAGGCTTGAGTCGTAGACGAAACCCGCCTCGAGCAATAAATCGGCCGAATGATCGGAGAGATCCCACGCCGGCGAGCGATAGCCGCGCGCGGGTCTGCCAGCGATGGTCTCGATTGCCGCGTTGCCACGCGCGAGCTGATCAGCTTCCTCGGCACGCTCGAGCGATCGAGGCGTCACATGATCGTAGCCGTGATGGCCAACCTCGTGACCCGCATCCGCGACCGCGCGACACGCGTCCGGATAGGTATCGATCGTGAGACCCGGGATGAACCAGGTGGTGCTGAGACCCATCCGGCTGAACAGCGCAAGCAGCCGCTCGGCGCCGACCACACCGAACTCTCCACGTGAAATGAAGGTCGGGCTCGTCCGCCCCTGCGCGAGCCAAATCGACACCGTGTCGAAATCGAAGGTCAGGCAAACCAGATGCTTTTTATCCGCCACGTGCGAGATCCCTAGGCCTTTAGCGGTGATGATGGCCCGCTTCGCCGACTTCCGCGAGGATCCGTGCGCAACTGCGCTATCGTTCGGCACTCACGCTCGAGAACCAAAAAGGATCCGCACCCATGAAGATCGGCGTCGTCTTTCCCCAGACCGAGATCACGGCCGACCCCGACGCGGTCGCGCAGTTCGCCACCACGGCCGAGGCAACCGGCTACGACCACCTGATCGCCTACGATCACGTGCTCGGCGCCAGCACGGCGGCCCGCCCCGATTGGCAAGGGCCATATACTTCCGAGAGCCTGTTCCACGAACCGTTCGTACTCTTCAGCTATCTGGGCGCGCTCACGACGACCCTCGAACTCGTGACCGCCGTCATCATTCTCGGCCAGCGCCAGACGGCCCTGGTCGCCAAGCAGGCCGCCAACGTCGACGTGCTCACGCGGGGACGCCTGCGGCTCGGGGTCGGCACGGGCTGGAACGCCGTCGAGTACGAGGCACTGGGTGAGAACTTCGCCGATCGCGGTATTCGTTCCGAAGAGCAGATCGACCTCATGCGCAAGCTCTGGGCGAACGACGTGATCGATTACGACGGCCGTTGGCACAAGATCGACGCGGCTGGGATCAATCCGTTGCCCACACGGATGATCCCCGTCTGGCTGGGTGGAATGGCACCGCAGGTCATCAATCGAGTCGGGCGTATCGCCGACGGTTGGTTTCCATTCTTCAACGAAAACCTCGGCGAGCAACTCGCGACCGTGCGTGAGGTCGCCACCCAACACGGCCGCAATCCCGACGACATCGGCATCGAATGCATGCTGCCACTGGGGGATTCGGGCGAGAAAACGCGGGATCGTCTGAAGGGGCTCCAGGATCTGGGCGTCACGCATACGGCATGCGTCACGATGAACGCCTCACTCGCCTCCCCGGCCGATCACGTCGACGCGATCAAGCGCTGGTGGGAAGTCGCCGGCGACTTCGCCGACTGAATCGACAAGAACAAGAACTAGGACACAAGGATCAGATCATGGCGTTGGTGGAATACACGGCGGCCGAAGGCATAGCGACGCTCACCCTCAATCGACCGGAATCGCTGAACGCGCTCTCTCCGCCGATGTTCGAGGAGCTCCGCGAACACGTCGATCACATCGCGGGCGAGACGGAATCGATCGGTTGCGTGATCCTGCGCGGCAACGGCCGTTCGTTCTCCGCGGGCAACGACCTCGGCGCGATATCACGCGGCGAACGGGCACCGAGCCGGCACTTTCAGGCCGAAACGATCGACGCTATCGAGCATTTACCACAACCGGTGAT
The DNA here is from genome assembly GCA_951813295.1 of uncultured Pseudomonadales bacterium. Lineage (GTDB taxonomy): Bacteria > Pseudomonadota > Gammaproteobacteria > Pseudomonadales > Azotimanducaceae > VXYL01. The sequence goes on along the minus strand of CATOTI010000002.1, from coordinate 4,211,087 downwards.
CGCGTCCGTTCAAGGCCACTGCTACACGGGCGCGCTCGAGCTGGCACTCGGCTGCGATCTGATGGTCTGTGCCGAAGGAGCGCGGCTAGCCGATACGCACGGTCGCTGGGCCATGTCACCGACCTGGGGGATGAGTCAACGATTGCCCCGCCGCGTGGGCGTTTTGCGCGCCAAAGAGATGATGTTCTCCGGGCGTGTCGTCAGCGGCGCCGAGGCCGTCGAGATCGGACTCGCCAATCAGGTGGTGGCCGACGACGAACTCGCGAGCGCGACCCTCACCATGGCGAAATCGTTCCTCGAAAACTCCTGGTTTACGCTGCGCGCCGACAAGATGCTCGTCAACGCGGGCGTCAATCGTGGCCTCGATGAAGCGCTCGATTTCGAGCGAGCGAACAGCCCCGGCGCAGGTCCCGATCTGAGCGAGCGCCTGGCGCAGTTCAGAAAGGGTTAGCCGGCGCGTCAACCGCGCTTCGAGTAGTCGATCGTGTTCCAGGTTTCGGTCTTGATCGAAGCGATCATCATGCCGCCGCCCGTGCCTTGCGCGGCGTACTCAGCCCCTTGTTCCGCGCCCAGATAGCGGGTCGCCATGTGCAGCAGCTGATCGTTCGTCGCTTGGGAAAACTCGACCGGCCCGTCGATCGCCACGTAGCTGTAGGGAGCCGCCTCCTCCTGGACACAGAACGTGGCGCGACCGGCGGCTTTCAGTAGATCGTACTTGATCGATTCAGTGCCCGTGATCATCCAGACGTCACCGCCCGGCTCGTAGTCGTACCAGATCGGCACGGCCAGCGGGCCCCGTGCCGCCTCAGTGCCACGATCGATCGCTAGGACGCCGACGTGGAGTCCGGCAAGGAACGCTTCACGTTCCGATTTCGTCATCTTGAGGTTCATCGAGAGCATCCCGTGCTAGCAAAGCCGGGAGTATCGAGCCCGGCTATCCAGGCGCGCAAATCGTCGTCGATCGTCGGCAACCACATGCCCGTTTTATCGGACAAACGGCTTTCGACCGCATCGTTCGGATGCGCTCGGCAGCGCTTTTCCCTTAAACTTGCGGATTACCCGACGCACTCCCCCTCTCGTGAAGCAGCTCCTTCTCGCGCTCTCGCTCGGCGTCTTCATGGCGACCGTCTCGATCCCCGCACACGCCGCGGGTTCGCCCGTATTCGGCAGCTACGTGCAGGCCGAACTCGCCCGCCAGCAAGCTGAAGCCGTTCGCACGCGCCTCGGCATCGATGTCCAAGTCGTCGAAGCAACGGTTGCGGGGCGGCGCTATTACCGCGTGCTCGGACCCGTCAGCGACGACGTGAATGCGCGGGCCCTCGTCGAGAGCGCACGCGCGAACGGTTTCCGTGACACCTGGTTCCTACCGGGGCCTGCCGATCCCCGGCCCGGCATGACGAAAGCGAAGCCGTCGGCGGTCGCGACGCGACCGGCTCGCACGCCACGCCCCACCGCACCAGAACAACCGGCCAAAGCCATGCGCCCGGCGCCTGCGCGCGAAGCAACACCATCGGTCGTCCGGACGCCCGCACCCAAGACGGAGCGAATCCCGGTGCGCATGTCGCCGGGCTCCCTCGTCACCGAAGACCCCGAATCGAGCATCACGCTCGCGCGCGTCAATCGCACTGATATCAAGCTCGACGGTTCGGTCGATGAAGCCGCTTGGTCGAACGCGATCGCGTACGACAACATGCTGGTGATGGATCCCGACACGCTCGCGCAACCGGGGCACAGCACTGTCACCCGCTTCCTCTACTCCGACGCCGGCCTGTACGTTTCCGCGGTGATGGAGCAACCGACCGATACGCTCGTTCAGCGGTTGTCGGCACGCGATGAATACATCAATCGCGACAGTTTCGGCATCACGCTCGACACGTCCGGCGAAGGTCTTTACGGATTCTGGTTCGTGATCAACCTCGGCGGCGCCAAGATGGACGGCAAAGTCGCCCCTGAACGAAGCTTCACGAATCAATGGGATGGCGCCTGGGTCGGCGAGTCGACCCAAACAGCCGACGGTTGGAGCGCCGAGATCTTCATCCCCTGGGGCATCATTTCGATGCCGAGCAGCGGCCCCACCCGACAGATGAACTTCTGGGTGAACCGTAAGGTCGCCTATCTAGACGAACGCCACGGCTGGCCCGCGCTGCCGTTCGGTTCAGCGCGCTTCTTGTCCGCGCTGCAGCCCATGGATCTCCAGGACATCAACCCCCGGATGCAATGGGAAGCATTCCCCTATGCGTCCGCCACGGCCGATGAAATCAAGAGCGAGACCGAGGCACGCGCGGGCGTCGACCTGTCGTGGCGACCCACGTCGAATCTACAGCTCACGGCGACGATCAATCCCGATTTCGGCGCAGTGGAATCCGACGATGTCGTCGTCAACCTCACCGCGTTCGAGACGTTCTTTCCGGAGAAACGTCTCTTCTTCCTCGAGGGAACGGAGGTCTTCGTTACCTCACCACGATCGAATCCACGCACAGGCGGCGGACCGGGCGGTAGCGGCGGACGGGCGGCGCCGAACACGTTCACGCTCGAGCCGACGACGCTTCTGAACACGCGCCGCATCGGCGGTGCACCGAGACATGCCGAGATCCCGGACGATGTCGACGTCGAGGGGGTCGAGCAGAGCAAGCCGACCGAACTCGTCGGCGCCGCCAAGCTGGTCGGTTCCGCGGGCGGCTTGCGATACGGCGTTCTCACGGCGTTCGAGCGCGAAGCGGAACTCGACGGGCGCGACATCGCCACCGGCGATCCACGCACGATTACAGCCGACGGTCGCGACTTCCACATCGCGCGCGTGCTCTACGAGCGCAGCGGTAACGGACGTCAGTCGATCGGCTATCTCGGCACGGCAGCCCTCACGCCGAAAGGCGACGCTTACGTGCACGGTGTCGATGCGCACTGGCTATCCGCCGGCGGTCGCTGGTCGGTCGACTCCCAGCTCATAGCGTCCGACACCGAAGTCGACGGCTACGGCATGTTCACCGACGTGAACTGGACGCCATCGACCGGCAAGACGCACCGACTATCGATTGACGCGATCGACGAAAACCTCGATATCGACGATCTCGGTTTCATCCGACGCAACGACGACATCAGCTTGAAGTACCGCTACTTCGAGAGCACGTCGCGCGGTCTCCCGAGCTGGCTTCGCAGCCGCCGGATCGGCCTCTTCGCGCAAGCGTCGCAGAACACCGATCAGCAGATCACCAACGGATTTCTCGGCGCGTTCGGTACGTTTCTGCTGAACAACCGCAACGAGATTCGTGCCGAAATCGACTGGTTCCCCGGCGTATGGGATGACCGCAACAGCCGAGGCAACGGCACGTATCGACGCGACCCGGGCTACATGGGTTATGTCTCCTTCGGTACGAACTCGGCGCGCAAGTTCTCCTGGTCCGTACAAGGCGGGGCACGGTCCGAAGACCTTGGCGACGCGACCATTTTTGCTGACCTCGGCTTCACCTACCGTCCCATCGACCGGTTCTCACTCGATTTCGACTTCCGTTGGCGCAAGCTCAATGGCTGGCTCGTGCATCAGGGGGACCGCGATTTCACGACGTTCAGCGGCACTGACCTGCAGCCGCGCCTCGCGGTCGACTACTTCATCACAGCGAAGCAGCAATTCCGCCTGACGATGCAATGGGCAGGGATCACCGCCGACGAGGAGGATTTCTACCTGGTGCCGGAATCGGCCGGATCGCTCATCACGCGCCTCAAGGATCCGTCGGCGGGAACCGACGATTTCACGATCTCGCGGATGACCGCCCAGGCCCGCTATCGCTGGGAAATCGGGCCGCTGTCGGATCTCTTCGTCGTCTACACGCGCGGCTCGAATCTCGACAACCGCATCGACGACGATTTCGGCTCACTCCTGGTCGACGCCCTGAGCGAACCGATCATCGACGTCCTGGTGGTGAAGCTCCGGTACCGCTTCGGATCTTGATTCGCGCCTGAACGCTAGAGCGGATCAAGGTCCGCTCGCGCCACCCGGAAGATCTCACGCTGCTCGTTGACGAGCAGCATCGACTCATCGTCCTCCCAGACCACGGCCTCGACCTGCTTCACCTGCGGCCGGTCGAGTTCGATCACGAAAGCGCGACCCGTAAGCCAGTCATCACCTGACGCCGGACGCTCGAACACCCACAGTTTCCGATACGAGACGACGGCAAGGTGCGCGCCCGACGGCGAGAGATCAGCACCGGTCGCGAGCGTCACGTCGTCGCGTGAGCCGATGAGCGAGAGTTCCGCTTCGCGGTCCGATGGGAATGTGTCCTGGCGGTAGAGCTTGACCCCCGGCTCCCACATCAGGTGCTGGCCCGGCTGGCGATGCTTGGTGAGGTAGTAGCGCGCTTCACCGTCAGTGAACATCGCCTCGCAGTCGAAATGCCAGACGGTCCCCGGAAACGTCTTCTGATCCGGGTAACGGAAAGGTTCGAAGCGCAACGCGCGGGCGTCGTATATCTGACTGATCGCGGGTTCATTGACGACATAGACGCCGAGATCACGCCGCGAATTGCCGTTATTGCCGACCTCGCCGATGTAGATCACGCCCTCATCGACCGCGATGTCCTCCCAATCGATATTGCTCGCGCCGTGAATCGAAATACCCGGCCAATCGTCCGCGGTCGCCTCGGGATTGCTCGCCAGGAAATAAGGCGGCAACTGCACCGAACCATCGCTTCGAATGGCAAAGAGACGCGCACTGTCGCCGCTGTCGTTGTGTACCCAGAAAACGCCCGGTTCGCTTGCCCGCGCGATCCCGCTGATCTCACCGAGTGCCGGATGCGTCACTTCGGCAATCTTCTCGACCGGCGCCGACCATGCCGAAACCGATACCACCACCCACAAAACCCAGCCAAACCGACCCATCGCGATCCCCTGGTGGAAAAGACGCGCCGATCTTAAGGGATTCATTCGATATTCATCGCCAAATTGGCGTGCAGCCGGGCGCACACCTCGATACGGCCAGGTCTCTATACCGCACCCTCGTCATCGCGCCTCGTCCAGGCGGGCGCGCTATGCGAGATTCGCCGCATACGACAACCGCGGGGTTTCCGATATGCCCGATGTTCTGGACCGTTTCGTCATCGACGCGTTGCGCGCCGGTGAAGATCGAGAAGCCATCGAAGCGGCATTGACCGACGCCGGTTGGTCCGAACGCGATGTTCGACGCGCTTTGGGCGCATTCGCGACCGTCGATTTCGCCGTCCCCGTGCCGCGACCGAAGACCGGCATCGTCCCGCGGGATGCATTTCTCTACCTGTTGCTATTCGGCGCGCTGTACGCAAGCGCTTTCCACCTCGGCAACGTCTTGTTCCAGTTCGTGAACCTCAACTTTCCGGATCCCACCTGGGCCAACCCGGACTTCGTCTACCAGAGCCTGCGATGGTCGATTTCGACGCTGGTGGTCGCTATTCCGCTCCTTGCCGGAACGGCGTGGCGCGAGGCGAGGACGGCGGTCGATCGGCCCGAACGACGAGGATCCGCGATGCGGATGTGGCTCCTCTACTTCACGTTGCTCGTCGCAACGTCGGTTCTGATCGGCGATCTGATCGCGCTAATCCACAACGTCATCTCGGGCGGCGACACGCTGCCGTTCTATCTGAAGGCACTCATCGTCGCTGTGATCGCCGGTGGTGTCCTGCTCTACTGCCGACGTATGGCTCAGGCCTCGGACGAAGCCGAAACGTCGGCCCACGACTAAGTCAGGAGATACCGACATGCAGACACTCTCCGCACGCGCGCTGGCAGGCGTATCGATCGGCCTCGCCGTCCTGGCGGCACCCATCGTTTCCGCCGACAGCGACGAGACGGCTTTCCACACCTGGCTCGAGGACACTCGAAGTTCCAACAAAATGCCCGGGTTCCGCGCCGCGATTCGCTATCCCGACGGAAAAATCGTCAGCGGCGCCGTCGGGCTCGCCGACAAGAAGAAAAAGACTCCACTCGACGACTACATCGGCATGCCCGGTGGAAGCACGGGCAAAACCTTCGTCGCGGCGCTCGCCATGCTGCTCGTCGAAGACGGCACGATCGACCTCGACGACCCGGCCTCGAAATGGCTCAGCCACACCGACTGGTTCGCCCGACTACCCAACGCCGATTCGATGACCGTGCGACACCTCTTGTCCCATTCGGCCGGGATCGTCGACTACAACGACACCTCGAAAGCCCGATTTGCGGCTGTCTGGCGTGTGCTCCGACGCGGCAGTATCCAGTTCGAACCGGAAGAGCTCATCCGCTTCGTCCTCGACCGCGAACCGCTCTTCGAGGCTGGCGAAGGATTCCATTACACCGATCCCGGCTACCTCGTGCTCGGCCGCCTGCTCGAGAGCGCGGCGCAGGGGACCTATTACGATCTGCTCCAGGCACGAATTCTCGAGCCGCAGGGACTCGACTCGATCAGGCCCGCCGACAAGTCGATTCTCGAGAACATCGCGACGGGATACGCTTCCGGCGCGCCGAACCTCAAAAAAGACGGGCGGATGAAATACGACCCCTCAACCGAGTGGACGGGCGGCGGTCTGGTGACGACGCCGCGCGGGCTCGTCGCGTTTTTCGGCGCGCTTGCCGAAGGTCGGATCGTGAAGCCCGGAACCTTCACCACCATGACGACGCCCGTGTGGCGCAATCCTGGATCGCCGACCCAATACGGCCTTGGCATCTTCACCTTCGGCAACGGCCAACGGGTCGGCCACGGTGGCTTGTGGCCCGGCTATCGCACGCATGTGATCCACCACGTCGAGTCCGGCATCACGACAGCCGTGCAGACCAATCGCGACGGGCGGATGGATCTCCACGCGATCGCGATCGAGCTGGAACGACTCTCGCCCGGTCGCTGAGTTTTTACGCGAGTTCGTACAACGCTCGAATAGGAAAAAGCTCGCCACTGATCCGAACCGACGCGTCCGATGCGAGAAACAGCGCAAGATCGGCGACGTGCTCGGGATCCGGCGGGTAATTGAGCGGTGGGACAGGGTTGCCGTCCTTATCCTCCTTCGGCGGCAACCAGGCGGCGACGCCCTCGGTCGCCGTCAGTCCCGGCGCGATACAGTTGACGTTGATGTGATGCTCACCCCAACAACTCGCGAGCCCTTTCGTGAGATTGATGACGGCGGCTTTCGCGGCACCGTAGTGAACGAAGGCCGGCGACATTCGCATCCCCGCGACCGACGAAATGTTGATGATCCGTCCACCACCGTTGTCGATCATCACCCGCCCAGCCGCCTGACTCATCAGGAAAACGCTCGACAGGTTGAGTGCGATCGCGGCGCTCCATTCGTCGGGCAAAAGGTCCTCCGGGCGTTTGATGAACATCGCGCCGCCCGCGTTGTTGATCAGAACGTCGAGCCCGCCGAACACCGATACCGTCTCGGCAACGAGCCGCTCGACGGCTTGAGCATCGGTGACGTCGGTGGGGACCGCGAGTGCTTCCATACCGTCATCGCGAAGACTCGCGGCAAATGACTCCAGTCGGTCGGCGCCTCGACTCGCGACCACGACACGCGCACCCGCCGCGCCGAAACGACGTGCGATCGCCGATCCAATTCCGCCAGCACCGCCGGAAATCACAATGACCTTTCCCTTCAACTCACTCATCAGTTATCTCCTCCCATCAGTTTCGTTTAGACCGCCAGGCGCTTGCCGACGAGCGTGTAGATCTCCGGCATCGGCGCCTCGATTCCCATCGGCGCTTCGACGAGTTCTTCGATCAATAGCCCCGCGCGAGCAAACGCCGTCACTACCTCGCCGAGCATCCATCGACGAATCATCGTCGTCGGCAGGGAGTCGTCTTCGAGGATCTCGGCGGGCGGCACTGGCACGACCTTGATCCCTTCATCGAAATAGGCACCCGCCTTCGATTTCGCCGGGTGGAAATCCTGCAGCACGACCCGACCGCCTATCGCCGCCAAGGCGACGACACGCCGAACAAACCGATCGAGATCGGTGAACCAGTGCACGATGCCGAGTTCCATCACGACGAGATCGAAAGAGAATCCGGACAGGTCGAGGCTCAGCAGATCGCCACAGTGAAACTCGAGCGGCACACTCGCCGCAGACGCGAGTTCCCGGGCGTAGCGCTCGTTACTCGACGACAGATCGAAGACTGTCACGCGCGCGCCTTTGAGCGCCATGGCGACGGCCGTCCGGCCATGCGATCCGAGCGGGTTCGCGACGGTCAGGCCGGAAAGATCCCCCAGGAACGGCAGCAGGCGCCTCAGTTTGTGATCGGGGTCACGTCTGAGCACACGCGCCTCCGCCGCCGGTGTGCCATAACGTACGACCCAGGCTTCATAGCTCGTCGCGTTCCAGGCGGCCCGATTCGACGCAACCCGTTCCTCTTCGTCCAGATCGACTCTCCCGTTCAACCTACTCATCTTGCCTAATCGGGCATCAACGCTGCGCGGTTTCCCATCGGTCGTGACGGAAGAATGTTGCGGGCACAGCCTCGAGTTCATCGCCGGTGATTGCCGCGGCAATCTTCTCCGCCACCATCACCGTCGGTGCGTTGAGATTACCGTTCGGGATCATCGGGAAGATCGACGCGTCGACCACGCGGAGCCCCGCGATCCCATGCACCCGGCCGAGCGCGTCGACCACACCTTCACCTGCGGGTCCCATCCGGCACGTACCGCACGGATGGTATGCGCTCTCTGCGTGGGCGCGAATCCAGCCGTCGAGCGCTTCGTCCGATTCGATGTCCGCACCAGGACCAAGCTCCGTATCGGAGAACTGCGCAAGCGACGGTTGCGCCAGAATCTCGCGCGCGAGCCGGACCGACTGACGAAAAACCCGACGGTCGTTGTCGGTCGCCATGTAGTTGAAGTGAATCGTCGGATCGTCCGTGGGGTTGCTCGATCGAATCGACACGCGCCCGCGGCTGGTCGGCAGCATCGGACCGACATGGACCTGGAATCCGGGCCGGGATGCAACGCGGGAGCCGTCGTAGTTCATCGCGGCCGGCAGAAAGTGAAACTGGATATCGGGCCATTCGATACCGGCGTCGCTGCGGATGAAGCCACCCGTCTCGAAATGATTGGTCGCGCCGAGCCCGCCGCGCGTGGTCATCCACTCGACGCCGATCCGTGCCCGACCGACCAAGGACATAGCCGAGTTGAGCGACACGTCCGCGGGGCAACTGCGCTGAACGTAAACCTCGAGGTGGTCGATCAGATTTTCACCGACCGGAAGATCCTCGGCGACGGAGACATCGTGACGAGAGAGCAATTCAGCGGGACCGACACCCGAGCGCTGGAGTATTGCCGGTGAACCGATCGCACCAGAAGCCACGATCACCTCGCCGCACGCGACCGATCGCCGACTGCCTTTGGCCACCCATTCGACACCCTTCGCCTCGCCGCCTTCGATACGCACTCTGTCGACGAGCACGCCCGTCGCCACACTGAGGTTCTCGCGTCGTCTGGCATCGTTCAGATAGGCCCGCGCGGTGCTGCATCGAACGCCGCGATCGACTGTCATCGGCAACGCCCCGAATCCTTCCTGACGAAAACCATTGAGGTCGTCACTCAAGTGATAACCGGCTTCGTTAGAGGCCGCGAGGAACGCCTCATATAGCGGATTCGTCGAGCGGCCGCGGATGGTCTTGAGCGGTCCGCTCGAGCCCTGCAAAGGATCATCGGGCGATCCATCGAGCGCGCCCTCGGCGCGTTGGAAGTACGGCAGAACGCCGGCGTAGGACCAGTCCGCCTCGGCGCCGGTCATCGTTTGCCATCGGTCGAAATCGAGCGGATGACCGCGGACGTAGACCATGCCGTTCACGGCCGACGAGCCACCCAGGCCGCGACCACGCGGACAGTCGAGGCGCCGTCGCTCGAGACCCGCCTCGGCTTCGGTCTCAAACGCCCAGTTGTACTTCCTGAACTGCGTCACGACGCTGAACGCGGCAGGCATGTCGACCAGCATGTTGCGATTGGCGCCGCCCGCTTCGAGCAGGAGGACGCTGACGCCGGGGTCCGCGCTCAACCGGTTCGCCAGCACGCAACCCGCGGATCCCGCACCGATGATCACGAAATCGTAGCTCTTCATTCGCTTGTCATGATCCCCTGACGTAGGCTGCGCGCTTCGCGACGAGGGCACCCATGACCGAACCCAACGCATCTGACAAGCGGATGGAGATCGACTGGTTCATCTTCATCGCCAGCGCCGTCATCGTCTTCGCCGTCTGCATTCCACTTGCCCTCTACCCCGACACCGGCGCCGTCGTGCTCAACGACGCCTTCATGTTCGTCACCAAAGAACTCGGTATCGCGTACATCATCGCAAGCATGGGCGCGATCGGCTTCCTGCTGTTCCTCGCCGCGTCGAAGTACGGAAACATCGTACTGGGATCGAAGGACGGGCCGGATTACCCGAACTTCAGTTGGGCCGCGATGCTCTTTTGCGGCGGGATCGGCACGAGCGTCCTGTACTGGGGCACGATCGAGTGGGCGCATTACTACCAGAGCCCGCCAATGGGTCTTTCGCCCGAATCGCCCGAAGCACTCGAGTGGGCGGTCGCCTACCCGATCTTCCATTGGGGATTGACCGGCTGGGCGCTTTATTGCCTACCGGCGATCGCCGTCGGCTACGCCTACCACGTGCGCGGCAGCACGAGCCTCACGTTGAGCGCGGCGTGCGAACCGATCATCGGCCGATGGTCGAACCAGTTCATCCGCCGATCGATCGACATGACCTACACCATCGGTTTGATCGGCGCTTGCTCCACCGGGATCGGCCTCGCGGTGCCGCTGATCGCGGCTTGTCTCGGTTCGATGTTCGGCCTCGAAGACACGTTTGCCCTGAAGGTCGTCGTCATCAGCGTGGTCACGATCGTCTTCGGCGCGAGTGTCTGGATCGGGCTCGATGGCGGCATTCGGCGCTTGAGCAACCTCGCCGTCTATCTCGCCTTCGGCCTACTCGCCTTCGTCCTGATCACGGGTCCGACCGTTTTCATTCTCGAACTCGGCACGTCGACGGTCGGCTTCATGGTGCAGAACTTCGTGACGATGAGTACCTGGACCGATCCCAACTCGCAGGCCTCGTTCGTGGAGTCGTGGACCGTTTTCTACTGGGCCTGGTGGATCGCGCTCGGCCCGTTCATGGGCATCTTCATCACCAAGATCTCCGGCGGACGGACGATCCGCCAGGTGATTCTCGGATCGCTCGGCTACGGCACGCTCGGCACAACCCTGTTCTTCGTCGTCCTCGGCAACTACGCCGTACACCTCGAAGCGACGGGTGAGATGGCGGTGCTCGGTATGCTCGACGAAGTGGGCGCGGCTACCACGATCGTCGCTGTGATCGACTCGCTCCCGCTTGCGGGATTGGTGCTCCCGGTGTTCTGTCTGATCTGCGTGATCTTCGCCGCGACGAGCTACGACTCGGCGTCGTACACGCTCGCTTCGTCGACCACCAAGGCGCTGCCGCGCGAGCACCACCCGGCACGTTGGAACCGCGTGTTCTGGGCGGTGACGTTAGGCGCTCTGCCGATCACCCTCATCCAGATCGGCGGCCTGCGCCCGCTGCAGTCCGCCGTGGTGGCCGTCTCGGTACCGCTTCTGGTCGTCATCGTCCTCATGACGCTTGCACTCTGGCGGAGCCTCAAGGAGCACGAATCGACCGTGCCCGAGGATGAATCCCTCGAGGCTGCCCGCCCACCGGCCTGACCTGTTGCCACAGTGCCGGTGAACGGCGTTTGCTTGACCGCTCCGGCGTTAGCTCGCAAGGTCGAGGCAAACAAAAACCCAGGGCAACGACATGCATTCGAGTTTTCGCGCCCCGGCCTTCTTCGCGGCGCTCCTCCTCGGTCTCACGGGCTGTAGCGAAACGCCGACACCGGCCGCTGAACCGGTCGTCGATGACCCGGGCGGTGTAAAACGGGAAACCGTGACCGTCACGCTGACGGAAGGCACAAACCTCGCTGTCGCCGTCACGAATTCCGGCGAACGACGAGTGCTCGCGATCCAGGGCCAGCTCTTCATCGAAGACAGCTCTTCTGAGGAAGGCACGACGCGGGCACTGACTGATGCCTATCTCGATGCGCGAGAACCTCAGCTCGATAGCACCGGCGAGCGCGTCGTCTTCCACGGCTACGCCAACGGCACCTGGGACATCTTCGAGGTCGAAATCGCGACGGGCGCAGTCTCCGCACTCACGCCCGGCCCATTCGATGACCGCGAACCGCAGTATTCGCCCGACGGCACGGAAGTCGCCTTCAGCTCCGATCGGGGCGGACGCTACGACATCTGGCTTCGAGCCGACGACGGCCAACTGACACAGTTCACGACAACCGACGGCAATGCCTCGTCACCGTCATTCTCGAGCGATGGTTCATCGATCGCCTACGCAAACGACGGATTCGATGGCGCAAGTGTGGCCATCCGTAGCCGGGATGGCGAAACACGCACGATCGCAACGAGCGATGGCGCGATCGCGGGCGTGTCCTGGAGTAGCGATGACCGCCTCATCGCCTTCTTCGAACGCATGGTGGTCGACGGCAAGATCGTGACGCGTCTGGCCACCGTCGACGTGGAGAGCGGCGCTATCTCGACACACTCCGCGGACGATGCCGACGTCTTTCCCTTCCGTGCCGGGTGGGTCGGCACCGATCTGGTTTACGCCGCCGACGGCGTCGTCAAACGTAAGGGCCTCGGTTCACCTGCCGAAGTCTGGCCATTCGCGGTCGACGTGGATCTCACGCGAGATCGCTATAGCCGTCGTGCTCGCGACTACGACGCATCGAAAGAACGCCCGGTACTCGGCATTCGTACCCCGCAGATCAGCGAGGACGGGACGACCGTCTATTTCAGCGCCCTCGGTGATCTCTGGCGCTGGCGTCCGGAAAGCGATGACCTGACCCAACTGACGGACGACCCTTTCGCCGAAATCTCCTTCGCCCTGTCACCGAACGAGCAGGAAATCGCCCTGGTATCCGACAAATCGGGAACACCGCGGCTCTACGTACTCGACCTCGAATCGATGGAAACGACGCTGATCGACATACCAGCCGACGGGGTGAGCGGTCCCCAATGGTCACCAGACGGCAACCAGATCGCCGTTTTCACCGCCGTACCGGCGAACCCCCTCGGCGCGCAGATCATCGTGATCGACCGGCGCGATGGCAGCCAGGAGCCCGTTCTGACACCGCTTCCGGCGATGCCGCTGTCGTGGAGCCAGGACGGCGAAAGGCTCGCCGTCGCCCGCCTGAACCCCTACTCGTCGCGCTACCGCGAGGGCGTTTACGAGCTGATCGTCGCGAACATGAACGATGGCACCACGCACAAGGTCGTGCCGACCGAGCATCGTTCGATCCGCGACGCGGTGCTATCGCCCGACGGCGCGATGACCTACACACAAGGCGGACTATTGCATCGGCTGGAACTCGACGACGAACTCTCGGCGCTCGAATCGGGCGGCACCGTGACCACGGAACTGACCGACACGCCGGCCTGGAGCGCCGGGGGTAGCTATCTCGTCTATCAAAATGGCAATGGGATCAAGCGTCTGGATGCGGCATCAGGCCGCGTCGACGACATCAGCCCGCCGTTGACCTACCGCCTCGACGAACCGAGCGACGCCTACATCGTGCGCGCCGGCAAGGTATTCACGAGTGATCCGGGTAACGACGGTTACCTCGAAAACGTCGACATACGCATCGAAGGTGGGCGCATCGCATCGATCGGACCGATCGACGACTCCACTGAACTCGACGTCGTCGACGCGACGGATCAGGTCGTCATTCCCGGGCTTTTCGAGATGCACGCGCACATGGGGACGACGAGCGAAACCCAGGGCCGGACGTGGCTCGCCTTCGGCGTGACGACCGTGCGCGACCCGGGCGCCGACCCCTATACGGCCAAGGCGACGCAAGAAGCCTGGGACAGCGGAAAACGGATCGGACCGCGAACGCATGTCACCGGCTTTCTCGCCGACGGCAACCGCGTCTACTACTCCATGGCCGAAGGGATCGTCAGCGATGCCCATCTGGACCTCGTGCTCGAACGGATCGAGAAGCTGGAACTCGATTTCGTCAAAACTTACGTCCGCTTCCCCGATCAGTGGCAACGGCGCGTCGTCGACTTTGCGCACGGACTCGGCATTCCCGTCTCGTCTCACGAGCTCTATCCCGCGGTTGCCCACGGCATGGATCACGTCGAGCATATCGGCGGCACGAGTCGGCGAGGCTATCAGCCGAAAGTTTCGGCCAAGGGTCGCTCCTACGGCGACGTCGTGTCGCTGCTCGCCGAAAGCGGCATGGGCATTACGCCGACCGCCGTACTGCCCGGCTTTGCGGTCATCGCATTGGACGAACCCGATTGGTTCGAAACGCCCCAGTTCGACTACTTCTATGGCGTGGAGCGGAAGATGGTCTACCGGGCGATGGCCGGGCGTTTTGGTGGCGGTGCAGCCGCCGACACAGCCGACAACAACGGTCGTTTTCTACGCGCGCTCACCGACCGAGGTGCGCTCGTGGTGTCCGGCACGGACTCACCGTTCGTGCCGTACGGCGCCGGCCTGCACGCCGAGTTTCGGCTGTATGCACGCGGTGGCTTGAGCCCTGCCGAAATACTCCGGACAGCAACGATTCAAGCCGCTCGAGCCGCCGGCGTCGACGGTGAACTCGGGACCATCACCGCGGGAAAACTCGCCGATCTCGTGATCGTCGACGGTGACCCGCTCGCTGACATTCGAGACGCCGACAACGTCGTCATGACCATCAAGAACGGCCGGCGCTACGCGCTCGACGACCTACTACGACTACCCGAATAGGAAGCCGACATGACCGATATCCTGAAACTCCACCACGCGGCCTATCGATGCCGGGACTCCGAAGAGACACGTTCGTTCTACGAGGATTTCCTGGGCCTGCCGCTGATCGATGCGTTTGTCATCGGGACCACCAAGACCGGTCGCGACGCACGCGTCCTGCATTCGTTCTTCGGCATGGACGATGGTTCGGCCATCGCATTTTTCGAAGAACCGGGCGAGCCCTTCGACTTCAAGGCCCAGCGCGACTTCGATCTCCATATCGCGCTCGAGGTCTCAGCCGAGACGTTGGCGGAGAAGTTCGAGCAGGGAAAATCGAACGGCATCGACACCCGGGGCGTCTCGGATCACGGTGGGATCGACTCGATCTATTTCCGCGACCCGAACGGCTACGTCGTCGAACTCGCGGCGCCCAAGGCAGGCACGATGGGCTCCGGTCGACCGGCTGCCGACGTGCTCGCCGACTGGCAGGAATCGAAGGGCGCGTCCTAGGACGGACCGCTCGCAGGGTCGATCCAACCGCCGTAGATGCCCGACAGGAATCCCCCGTCGACCGGCACCTCGACACCGTTCAACCAACGGCACTGATCGCTCGCCAGCAGCGCAATCACCTCGCCGACGTCGTCGGGCTGCGCATGGCGACCGACCTGGTCGACGCCCCATTCGTAAACATCCGACCCGAGTAGATCCTTGAAGGCCGGCGTGAGTGACGTCTCGACCGCGCCTGGATTAACGCAGTTCACGCGGACGCCGCGCGAGAGCGCGACTCCCGACGCGCGGTGCGTATAAGCGGCCGCACACTGTTTGGAGAACTTGTAGGGGTTCTCACCCCAGAGGTCGGCATTCGCGCCGAGCCAATCCCAACCCGTCTCGAAATCGGGCGTATCGAGAAGTGCCGCGACATCGGCTTCGCGTTTTCGCCAATCGTGTCCGGCTGAGGACGCGACGATGACGACGCTGCCGAACGCGGGCATTCGCTGGAGCAAGGCCTCCGTCAGGTAGCGAAGACCGAGAAAGTTGACGGCCACGACCGTCGCCATATCCGGCGCACGGGCGATACCCGCGACGTTCACCAACGCGTCGACGGAATCCGGCAGCGCCGAGAGCGCGGCGTCGATGGCGTTCTGATCCGCGAGGTCACAGGCAATGAAGCGAGCGTCGCCGCCGGGCGCCACCACGTCGAGCACGATCACCTCGTCCCCCGCCGCTCGAATCCGATCGACCGCCGCCCGGCCCATGCCGGACGCCCCACCCGTTACGACGACCGTCCTCAATTCTTCATCCCACCCATCCGCGAATTTGACTAGCCTACGCGCATGCCAACGGCTCGTGGAAACAGCCATGGAACTCAGTGATTGGCGGGCGGTGGACTTGCGGGCGGCGATCGCCGACGGCTCAGTCTCGCCGAGCGACCTCGTTCGCTCGTGCATCGATCGCATCGACGAAGTCGACCCATGCGTCAACGCCATGGTCACGCGTGTGTTCGATCGCGCGTTGGCGGAGGCGCAATCCGCGGAGGCCCAACTCGCACGGCGCGAACCGGTCGGTCCGCTGCACGGGATCCCCGTCGCCATCAAGGACATTCAGACGACGGCCGGCGTTCTCACGACCTACGGAAGCCATGATTTCGCCGATAACGTCCCGACGGAGGACGCACCGATCGTCGCGCGGATTCGCCAGGCGGGCGGCATCGTGATCGGCAAGACCAACGTGCCAGAACACAGCATCGGCGCAAACACGGTCAATCGGCTATTCGGCGCCACGGGCAATCCATTTGACGTGACGAAGACGTGCGGCGGTTCTTCGGGTGGCTCCGCGGTTGCGCTCGCAACCCATATGGCGCCACTCGCCACCGGATCGGATCACGGCGGAAGCTTACGCATCCCGGCTTCCTTCTGCGGCGTCGTCGGGTTCCGGGCGACACCCGGCCTCGTCCCGAACGAAGGACGCACCGTCGCGCAAACCAACTACAGCGTGCAGGGGCCCATGGCGAGGCATGTCGACGATGTCGGGCTACTGCTTTCGGTACTCACGCAACGTGACGTGAATAGCACGCGGGATCCGATGGCCTATCCCGTCGATCACGCAAAGTTTCTGAACCTGGATCCGATCGATCCCGCCAAGCTTCGAATCGCCGCCTCCGCGGATCTGGGCGGCTTGCTGGTCTCCCAGTCGATCCAGGCAACCTTCAATGAGCGTGTCGGCCGAATCGCAAACATCGTGGGGCATATCGAAGCCTCACCGGTCGATCTCCGTGACGCACCGAGCGTCGATTGGCATCTCCGCCAGGAGCTTTTCCTCGGCCAGTACCACCGTGACGCCGCCAACTGGGACGAGGGATTCAATCCGAACGTCCGCGCGACCTACGAAGCCGCCCTCGAAACGAGCTTCGCCGACTACGCGGAAGCACGCCGCCGACAGATGGAACTGACCCAGCACACGATCGCTTCGCTCGAAGGTTTCGACGTCCTGATCTGCCCAGGCGTGGCGGTCTCACCTTTCCCGTGGACGGAACTCAACCCGAGCACGATCGACGGCACGCCGGTCGAAAACTACATGGCCTGGTTGCAGCTCACGGCATCGCTCACCGTGGTGGGACATCCGGTTGTTGCCCTGCCGTGCGGACTCGACGAGTTCGGCATGCCGTTCGGGATT
Source organism: uncultured Pseudomonadales bacterium (assembly GCA_951813295.1). Classification (GTDB taxonomy): domain Bacteria; phylum Pseudomonadota; class Gammaproteobacteria; order Pseudomonadales; family Azotimanducaceae; genus VXYL01. The sequence continues at coordinate 4,193,663 of CATOTI010000002.1, read as the reverse complement.
CAAGTCATCGGTCGACCGCACGCCGATCACGCCGTGTTGTCGGTCGCGCGCGCACTCGAAGAAGCGTTTAGCGCCGACGCCGATCTACAACGCCCGGTCGCGCCGCTCGATGTCCTCGCGAACACGCAATCCGAGTGCCGCGCCTACCGACCGTAAGAGACGAGCGTTTCCGGACGCGCTCACGCATTCAAGCGCAGGAACTCGCTCGGCGTGAGGTCCGTGTAGCGCTTGAAGATCTCGCCGAGCGCACTTGGCGAACTCAAGCCCACGTCATCCGCCGCGCGCGTGATCGACTGCCCCCGGGCGATCGATTCCGCTGCTACCTTGACGCGCGCGAGCGACCGCCAGTCGGTGAATCGCATGCCGGTGTTCTCCTGAAACAGGCGGCGAAACTGGCGCTCGCTCAAATGACATCGGGCAGCGACGTCGTTCACGCGCAGCGTCGGCAGGACCCCGGCCTCCCACACGGACTCGAACGCATCGGTGAGGCGCGGGTGCGTCACGCGTGGCAATTCGACATAACCCATGGCCTTCGGCGCATCGATCAGAAGCGCTATGAGCAACGTTTCGATCTGTTCGGCGACGCTGCCGCGGCGCGGCTCGTCGAGCTCTCGTGCCGCTCGCCGAATGAGTTCGTGCAGGAGTTCATCAACCCGGCGGATGCCGAATTCGAGCTCGCTTGCGAGCCGGCCGCGCGGGTCGAAAAAGACGCTGCGCAGGCTCGTGTTGCCTACGGCGCTCACGCGATGCGGGCGCCACGGCTGAACCGCATAGGCGCGATGTGGCGCCACCGTCACGTGGTGGACATCCGTATCGATGGTCGCGACGCCTCGAAGCGGGTAGACGATCTGGCCCAGGCGATGGCGGTGCCAGTTGCCGCGATAACCGGCGGGATAGTCGAATGCCCGCACGAAGACCTCACGCGGACGTTCCTGCGCGACGGCGCCTGCGACGAACGTCCAGTTTCGGTCGAACTGTGGCCGATTTTTGATAGTTGTCTCGCGACTATCGATTTACGTTTGCCAACGTACTCCACATGAGACGAGACACACCATGGCCAATTCGTTCCTCGCCGAGAACCGCAACGCCGGTTTCATCAACGGCGCCGCCGCGATCATCAACGTGCCCGATGTCGAAGCGGCTTTGCTTTGGTATCAGGACGAACTCGGGCTCGAAATTGAGTTCGCCTGGGGCGATCCGATCATGCATGGCGGCGTACGGGCCGGTAACACGTCGTTTCATTTCCAGGCCGGCGAACCGACCATCCCGACGACCGCCTACATGACGCTCTACGTCAATTCACTCGACGATCTTTATGCCGACATTTCAGCACGCAACGTCGACGTGGTGGCGCCGCCGGAGGTCATGCCCTGGGGCATGCGCGCATTCATGGTGAACGACCTGAACGGCGCACTCGTCATGTTCGCGGACCCGTCGACCGGCGAATAGGCGTCTACAAGGGCCCTTTGTCGAGGCGCACGACTTCACCCGCGAGTTTTCGATCGGGCGCTTCAAACCGATCGAATACCCGCGGATCGTGCCCGGGGATGATCAACTCGTCGCGATCGGCGAGGTCACGAAGCGTCGCAAAGCCGTCCAGCATCTCGCCCAGGTTGAAGGCAATCGGGAACGGGTTGCCAGACTCGAAATTGGCATAGAGGTGGGCCGCGTCCGACGCGAGGACCAACCATCCCGCGGCCGTCTTCACACGCACGACCTGCAAGCCGTCCGTGTGCCCGCCGATATGATGCACGCTCAATCCCGGCGCGATTTCCCGCGAACCATCCACGAACACGACCCGTTCGTCGTAGACGGCGCGAACGAAGGCCGTGACGTACTCCACATCAAACGGCATTCGCTGCGTCCGATGGGTCATGAAACGACCTGTGGCGTACTGCATCTCCCGGTCTTGGAGGTACAGACGCGCGTGCGGAAAGTCGTCGAGATTGCCGCAATGGTCGTAGTGCAGGTGCGTGACGATCACCTCTTCGATGCTCGACGGGTCGACGCCGAGCAGCCGCACGCCTTCCGACGGTAGTCGGATCAGCTCACGACCACGCCGTTCGGCACCCTGATGATCGAAACCCAGATCGACGAGTATCGAGCGACGACCGTTGGTGACGAGCCAGACGAAGAAGTCGAGCGCGTCCGATCCTTCGTGAAAGTCGTCGGCAAAGACGAAGTTATCGCGCGCCTCGCGCTGGTGATGCGCATACCGAACCGCATGGACCTGCCAAACATCGTCTTCCACTTCAGCCACCCTCCCGATCCCCGATCAACTCGCCGCGATACGGCGCAGTTCCGGCATCACGGTCTTCGTTAGCCCCTGCGCGGGGCCGACAAAATAGAGATGGTTGAGGCCGAGTTCGACAAGTGGCGCCAAGCGCTCGATCACGTGTTCGTCGTCACCGACGGCGGCGAACCAATCGATGAACTCATCGTCGAGGTGTTCGACGTGGGGCGCGTCACCTTGTGTGTGGTAGGACGTGTCGTAGTCGGTCACGAGTTTTTCGGTGACCCGGCGCATGATGTCCGGCTGGTTTTCGAAATCGGCCCCGATCGATGCACTGAAATGCGCAAACGTGGCGGCGCTGCCACGAATCGACGCGCGCGCACGGTCATCGTCATCGCCGACACCCACGTTGACGTAGGCGCCGATCGGAATGTCTTCGATCGAACGGTGAACGGCTTCGGCACCTTCACGGACCTGCTCGATCCCCCATCGAATACGTTCGAGATCGACACCCACCGCCAACGTCACGCGATCGGCGAGTTCTCCCGCGAGGCGAAGCGACTTAGGCCCCGAACCGACCATATCGACCGGCACTTTTTCGACCTCGATCTGGTCGAGCCATCGAAGTCGACTCTGGAAACCGTTTTGCTCGACCGCCTCACCAGCAAGGTAGCCCTTGAGTTCGCGAACGTACTCCCCGTAGACCGCCATCGTCGCGGGCGTCTCACCGATATGCAGTACCGCGCTGTCGCCGCGGCCGATGCCGAGAATGGCGCGGCCGTTACATTCGGCTTGAATACTCAAAATGCTCGCGGCGGTGACCGATGCGTGCCGAGTGAGCGGATTCGTGACGCCGGTGGCGAGCTTGATCGAACTCGTCGCCTGCCCGCAGAGCATCATCTGCGTGTAGACGTCGCCTCGCAGGCACTGACTATCCGTGAGATGCAGGATGTCGAAGCCGGCCGCTTCCGCCGCCTGGGCGGCGGGTACCGCCTTTCCGGGGGTCGCAAAAGCAGCCGTTGCGAATTCGATCGTCATCTTTAAAGTCCCACCTTCGTCGCGTCGTAGTTCGACACCATCCATCCCGAACCGATCGCCTTGAAGGGCAATTCCAGCCCAAGCTCGGGTACCTCGAGCGCCACCCATGCGGTAAACGAGTTGCTATTGGGTCCGGGGAACATCGTGTATTCGTCCTGGTACGGATAGCTGAGGGCTGCCGAACGAACCCGTTCGATCAGGCGCGCCGCTTCGCCCCCTTCCACCGAATGCAACAGAATCGGCGGTGAGCCGAACCAGGGCGTGTCCGGTGGCCCTTCGGAGACACGCAGGACCGGTAAACCGCGGCGGGCAAGCCAGCCGATGACCTGATAGTTCGTGTAGGCGGTCTCGCCCGCGCCCTTCAGCGCGATCCACGTATGAATCGCGTAGCGTCCGCGCACGCCCCAGACGTCCGCGCCGTAGACCCGGATGATCGGATCGTGGTGATCGCGGGGATCAGGTGCGTCGGCGGGACCTGCAGGCGTCGGTTCGATGAACGACGGCAGAACGCCAACGACTGCAACAATCACGCCGATGGAAGATAAAAACCAGAGCATCTTTCGCATGAACCATTCGGAATAGCCCGTGAAGGTTCAATTGTGCCTCGTTTCGTTCAAACGCCGCTCACCCGCGGCATCAAAATCCCGATTCGACTAACGCGGTCATCATCGTCACGACGCGGACGCGGTGAAACGACGCCGAAAGGCGCGCCCCGACGCCAGTGAACGAGTTGCGCATCATTTTCGTTGTTCGTGACCTCGAACGGCACGCGCGTCCCCGTTTCCTCGATCACGTCCGCGTCGCCTCGACCCCGATAGAGCGTCAGGGATTCACGGTCGTTCGACACGAGCAGGTCTGCCACGCCATCGCCCGTCAAGTCGCCGAAGAGCGCGGTGGGGAAAAACGGCCCACGACGACTGAAAGCGGCGAAGTCGGGCCGCACCGAATATCGCGCGCTCGGCTTCTTCGGAAAGACGCCGTCCTCCAGCCGATAGAGCGCGAGATCGACGGCGATGGCGTTGCCGACGAACACACGGAAGATCTGGGTCGCCCCGGTACTGACGTGCCCGACCAGCACGTCGGTTCCACCATCGGGTGCCGGTCGAAACTGCGCCGACTGGTAGCCAAAGGCGGTCTTACGCGGGTCTTCGACCGTCGTGTCCGCCGTCGCCGCGAAGTGCAACCGCCCGTCGACGTGTTCGCCGTAGTGGATTCCGACCACGCGCTTCAGGCGAATGACGCTCCGCCCCGAAAACGTCACGGTCGTGAGATCGGGAATCGCGTCGCCGTTGATGTCGTCGAGCGAACGCAAAACGGTATGGCGCATCGATGAGCGGAGCCCGAGCATGAGCGCAAAGACGTTCTCGCCGGTGATGGCGAACGCGAGCGTATAGACCCCGTCCGCGTCAAACGCGACATCGGTGGCCATCAATCGCTGCATTTCGTCGAAAGTGCCGTCGCCTAGCTGGTGGTGGACCGCGAACGCACCATCCCGCCAAACCAGTAAATCCTCGCGCCCATCCCCATTGGCATCGGCCAGGTAAAGCCGTGCCTGGTACCAGGGATTGGTCTGCGCGTTGATACCCGCGCCACGATAAGGGCGCTCATCGCCCCACATCGCCTCGTCGCCGTACGGTTCGGGTGCATCGACGAAGAAGCCTTCGGCGAGTCGGCCGGGCTCGCGGTGCAACCGAACGTCGAAACCGTCGATGCTCGGCAAAACAATGTCGTCAAACCCGTCACGGTTGACGTCTCGTGCAATCGCCAGGCGCGGTAGGTCGTCCGGCGGTTGCAGCGGCAATGCCAACGACACCTGGGCCGCCAGCGTCGTCGGAGCACCCGGCTCGATCCAACGAAGCTCATCCCGGCCGATCGCGAGCAAGAAGTCACGCTCGACACCGGCGATCTTCTCGACGTAGTAGACGTCCTCGGGGAGCAAAGTGACCGAGTCGGCAGTCCACTCATCCCCTTCGAAACGAAACAACTCGAGCGCCGCACGTCCTTCGCGCCGAGAGAAGACGGCAACCTCGGCGAACTCACCACCGGAAAAATGGCCGACGAGAATCGTCGGACGGGCATCGCTCGCCAAGGCGATCTCGTATGTGTCGAACGGCGGCGGGCCGGCGGACGACACCGGTGCACTCGCGCAACCTGCAATGGCGCCCAGAAGGACCATCAAAAAGAGGCTCTCAACCACGAGGGGTGTTCGCTTGCCGATGTTTTTATCCATGACCAGCCTCTGACATAACGGGTGCATCAACCGTAGGCCTCTCGGCATGCGAATCCAGTGGCGAACGACGGGTGGTTCATATCGATACCGGCGGTGCTCACTCCCACAACGCATGAGTCGTCGAGGCGACACGTTGTCGTCCACACTATGGGCGTCAAGGATCTTCAGGAGCAAAGCATGCCGGTCATCGCATCCGACGGTATCGACATTCATTACGACGTTTTCGAGAACGGCGAAGCGCGGCCCTGGATCGTGTTCGCCCACGGCGCGGGCGGCAACGCGGCAAGCTGGTGGCAGCAGGTGCCGCACTATTTCAAGCGATTCAACGTCGTCACGTTCGATCACCGCGGCTTCGGCCGTTCGCGTTGCACGGAGGCCGAGTTCGACTCGTCGCGCTTCGTGATCGACCTCGAACGGATTCTCGATGATGTCGGCATCCGTCGGGCGATTCTCTGCTGCCAATCGATGGGGGGTCGTACCGGTCTCGATTTTGCTCTGCGCGCACCGAACCGTGTCGAAGCGCTCGTCATGAGTCATACGGTCGGCGCGCTGACGACGCCGGAGATCGCGGCCGCGCGTGAAGCGACGAGCCCACCGGCACCGATCAAACCCTTCGGTAGCTGGGCGGTCGCGCACGACCTGCCGAATCGCAACGAACCGCTCGCCCATCTCTACAACTGCATCGGCCGCGCGAACGTCGCTTTCGAGTCCTTCGGCGGCGTCGGCAGCCTACGCGGCAAGGCGAAACCGATCGGCCCCGAAGCACTCGAGGGATATCGAGTCCCCACTCTCTTCGTGACGGCCGACAACGATGTCGTGATCCCGCCGGGCGCGGTCGAAATCGCCGCGAATCTCGTGCCCGGCGCCAAACTCGTGAATCTGCGTGACGCCGGCCATTCGAGCTATTTCGAGATCGCCGACGACTTCAACGCCGCCGTCGACGAATTCCTCGCCGCGCTCTAGGCCGAACGCACCGTTTCACGCGATAGCGCTTCGAGTTCTCGCGCAACCGATTCCGGCGAACCCGTTCGGCGCGCAATCAGCGCGTAGAACGACGGAATGACGAAGAGCGTCAGGAGCGTCGCGAGCGATACGCCGGAAAAGACGACGATGCCGAGCACCGTGCGGCTCTCCGCGCCGGCGCCCGTCGCCAGGATCAACGGGATCGAACCCACGACGGTGGATATGGTCGTCATGACCACGGGCCGCAAGCGGATCGACGACGCTTCGACGATCGCGTCCTCGAAGGAGCGCCCCGCGTCCCTGAGCTGATTGATGAACTCGACGATCAACACGCCGTTCTTGGCCGCTATGCCGATCAACATGACGATACCGATCTGGCTGTAGATGTTGATCGTCATGTCGGTCAGGAAAAGCCCGAGCAAGGCACCCGTCACGGCGAGCGGCACAGTCACCAGAATCACGACGGGATGGATGAAGCTCTCGAACTGCGCCGCGAGGACGAGGTAGACGATCAAAAGGGCAATGCCGAAGGTGAAGACCAGGCTTCCCGATGCCTCTTTGTATTCGAGCGACTCGCCCTGGTAGTCGATCTGCGCGCTATCCGGGAACGACTCGCGTACGACCCCTTCGAGAAACGCCAAGGCTTCCCCGAGCGCCACACCGGGGGCGAGACTGGCCGTGATCGTGACTGATCGCAGGCGGTTGTACCGATTCAGCGTACCGGCACCCGCGCGCTCCTCGATCGCAACCAGGTTCGACAGCGGGATGAGTTCACCGCTCGTCTCGGAGCGGACGTAGATGTTTTCGAGGTCCTGGGACGAGGCGCGTTGATCGGCCTTAGCCTGCAGGATCACGTCGTATTCCTCGCCGTCTTTGACGTACGTCGTGATGCGTTGTTCGCTCATCATGATCGAGAGCGTATTACCGATGTTCTGCACCGATACCCCAAGCGTGGCAGCACGGTTCTTGTCGATCCTGACGATCGCCTGCGGCTGAGTCTCCTTGAGGTTCGAGTCGAGCCGCACCAGGCCGGGAAACTCGCTTGCACGCGCCATGATCGTGTCGCGCCAATCAGCCAGCGTCTCGTAGTCGGGGCCGCCGAGGACAAATTGCACCGGCTGTCCGCCGCCGCCCCGGGAAAGACCCGAGCGCGCGAACGCAAAAGCGCGAACGCCCGGAATCGTGCTCCAGGCGCGGGTCACCCGATTGGCCGCTTCCTGGGTCGTGATGTCACGCTCATCCCAAGGACGCATCGACACCATCATCACCCCGCTGTTGGAGTTGTTACCCCCCCAACCGGGCACCGCCAGGACGACCACATCGGCGGTCCCTTCGTCGATCATCTGCATGGCCGGCAACTCGAGTTTCAGCGACTCCCGCCCCATGCGTTCGATGCCCATTCCCTCGGCACCGACGATGCGCGCCATGAAAGCGCCCTGGTCTTCGCGCGGTGCGTACTCTTGCGGCACGACGCCGAGGAGCGCATAAGCCGCGCCCATCGACCCCACGATGACCGACAAAGACGCGTACCGGAACCGGATGAGGGCCCGGATCACGACCGCGTACCCGTTGCGGAGCTTCGAGAAAAGGTTGTCGACTACGCGGCTCATGCCACCTTCGCCGCCACTGGCTTTCAGGAGCTTCGAACACATGACCGGCGTGAGCGAGAGCGCGAGCACGCTGGAAAAGACAACGGCCGCGGCGATCGTGACGGCGAGTTCACGGAAGATCACCCCGATGTTGTCCTCTAGAAACATGATCGGCGAAAACACGGCGACGAGGACCGCGGTCGTCGCAATGACGGCGAAACCCACCTGGCGTGCACCGCGATAGGACGCCACGAGCGGCGCCTCACCCTCTTCGATTCGCCGATGGATGTTCTCGAGCACCACGATGGCATCGTCGACGACCAATCCGATGCATAAGACGAGCGCGAGCAACGTGATCAGGTTGACCGTGTAGCCGAACGCCGCGAGCGCGATGAAGGCGGACACCAGACAGACGGGAATCGTGACGGCGGGAATGATCATCGTCCGCAACGTGCCGAGAAAAGCCAGAATCACGAGACTCACCAGCGCGGTGGTCATCCCGATGGTCAGGTAAACCGAGTTGATCGCCTCCCGGATGAAAACGGAATCGTCGGTACCGGTCGAAAGCTCGATATGCGCCGGTAGATTCGCGTTGGCGCGTTCGATCTCCGCTTTGACGCGCTCGAGGGTCTCGAGCGTATTGGCCGTCGACTGCTTGATGATGCCGATGCTGACCGTCGGCATCCCGTTCGCCCGGTAGATCATCCGGTGGTCACGCGGCGCAAGCTCGACCTCAGCCACTTCGCCGAGCCGAATCAGGTGGCCGTCTTCACCACGTGCGATGACGAGGCCACGAAAATCATCCGGCGTTTCATAACCCCGTGCCACACGAATGGTGAGTTCACGATCCACGGTCTCGATTCGCCCGGCCGGAAGCTCCAGGTTCTCGCGCCGAAGTGCCGCGGCGATGTCGCTGACCGTGAGCTGACGAGCCGCGAGTGCCAATCGGTCGAGCCAGAGCCGCATCGCGGGGCGAGCGCCGAATACGCTGGCGTTGGCGACCCCGGGAATCACGGCGAAACCGTCCGCAACGTAGCGGTCCACGTAGTCCGTGAGATCCATTCGGCCTAACTGGGAGCTCACCACGTTGATGTACATCACCGGACGGGCGTCGGAGTCCTGCTTGCTCACCTCCGGCGGCCGAACGTCTTCGGGCAACGAGCGCGTCACGCGCGAGACCCGGTCTCGAATGTCGTTCGCGGCGTTGTCGATATTGCGCGACAGATCGAATTCGACATTGATGAAGGATCCGCCGTCACTGCTGGACGAGCGGATCGATTTGATGCCCTCGATGCCGCTGATCTGATCTTCGATCACCTGCGTGACGCGCGTTTCCATTACCGACGCGGCGGCACCGGGATAGGTGGTCGAAATCGAGACGACCGGCGGTGTGACGTCCGGGTACTCGCGCAGAGGCAGTACGTTGAAGGAGAGAACACCAAAGGCGACCAGCGTCGCGGCAATGACCACCGCAAACACGGGGCGCTTCACCGATGTATCAGAAAGCCACATAAGTGCTCCTCGTCTCGCGGGGTACTAGCTCGGTTGCGGCGAACGGCCGGGGGCACCTTGGGGATTCGTGCCGCCTTCACGCACCGTCGCGCCGTTGCGTACCTTGATGACCCCTTCCGTGATCACCGACTGGCCCGCGTCCAAGCCCGCGCGCACCTCAACCCAACCGCCACGCCGGATGCCGAGTTCGATCGGCACGATCACCGCTTTCGATTGCGCGTTCACCGTGTAGACGAATGCCTCCGTCCCGCGCTGCAGAAGCGCGGTTTCCGGCACCATCAGTGCTTGTCGATTGGACTTGGTCAACCGCACCGTCATCAACATGCCCGGGCGTAGAAGAAGTGCCTGATTGTCGATGTGGGCGCGGACAACCACGGCCCGGGTGACCGGGTCTACGCGTGAGCCAACAGTTCTGATCGATGCATTGAAGACGCGCCCCGGAAACGCAAGGCTCTCCGCGGTCAGGTCGAGCCCCATCATCAACGAGCCCAGATGAATTTCGGGAATCGCGAAATCAAGCTTGACGGTCGATACGTCGTCGATCGTCGTAATCGCGGTGCCCGGCGTGATCAACGTTCCTTCGCTCACTTCGCGAAAGCCGAGGAGTCCCGCGAACGGTGCCCGAATCAACCGGTCGTCGAGACGGGCGATGATCGCCTGATAGCGCGCTGTCGCACCCGACAGGCGCGCTTTCGCCTCATCGACATCGGAGATCGGAATGCTGCGTTGTTCGAATAGATTGACCACACGATCGTGCTGGTTGCGTGCGTCGATCACGTTCGCTTCCGCTTCCGCAAGCAGCGCCGTTTCTTCGAGATTGGTGAGCTCGACCAGTACCGCACCCACCTCGACGAAGTCGCCGTCCTCGAACCGTACCTGGCGGATCGTATCGGTGACTTTCGCCGTCAAGGTCACCGACTCCATGGCCGCGGTCGTCCCGATCGCCTCCACGATGTCGGCGATCGATCGATATTCAGCGGGCTGTGTCACGACGAGTGTCGGCGGGAATCCTCCAAAGCCACCGCCCGGGCGTCCACCGCCGGCTGATGGCTCCTCCTCGCACCCGACCACAAGAAGCATCGCCAACAGGATTCCGATTCGCCTCAAGATGCTCGATCCCCCGCACTCGCAAGCCACCAGTTATACGCCATTTCGAGCAAGAAGCCGCTGCGCGATCCCGCCCGCCCAACAATCCTCGAGGCACAACCTCATGCAAAAGCGTGGCGTGGCCCTCGAAATCGGCGCAATGTGACGAATCGACAAGTCGTTTTTCGGCCAGGGAGATCGAGTGTCCGAAGTCACAACGACGGGTGCGGAAAAGAGCGCGGTAGACAAAAACCAGGTCTCCGAACTCACCATCGTCAACTACTCCGCAATGTACCTGCCGATCTCGATGGCCTTGCTGCCAGTCGGCGTCTACGTGCAACCGCACTATGCCGAACTCGGCATCAGCCTCTACGCCATGTCCGTGGTCATCTTCCTCGCCCGACTCTCGGACGTGGTGACAGACCCGTTGATCGGTGTGATGTCCGACAAGACCAAGAGTCGCTTCGGTCGACGCAAGCCGTGGATCTTCGTCGGCACGCCGCTCTTGATGATCTCGGTCTACATGCTGTTCCTACCGCCGGAGAATGTCGGACTCGGCTATTTCACCTTCTGGACGGTGGTGATGTACCTCGCCTTCACCCTCGTCGATTTGCCCTATTTCGCCTGGGGATCAGAGCTCTCCACCAACTACGACGAACGCACCAAAATCACGACGCGCCGCGAGCAATTCCATTTCGCGGGGACCGTCACGGCGGTCGGGATTCCGCTCCTCGCCGCCATCGCGATTTACGCCTCCGATGCCGACTTCACGACCTTTGCGGAGTTCTACGGTTCGTTCGCCGCCGATTTCCGCGCCGTGATGGCTTCGCGCGCCGGCAACATCGGCACGATTCTCGAGTGGCTATCGTCGTTCATCATCATCGCGCTGCCGGTCACGGTCGTCATCGCCTTGATGTTCGTGCCGGAGCCGACTCAGAAGGTCATCCCGCGATCGAAACCGACGCTCAAGGCTTCCATCACGGTCGTCCGGCGCAACGGCCCGTTCATCCGGCTGATCGTCTGCTACAGGGTGAGCGTCATCGGCTCGGCCATGACGGGTGCGCTGTCGTACTTCTTCGTCAAACATGTTATCGATGCCGGCGAGCTCTACCCGATCTACCTGCTCGTGTACTACCTCGCGTCGGTCGTCGGTCTCCCGCTCTGGATGCGCCTCTCCAGCCGAATCGGAAAACATCGCGCGTTCATCGTGGCGGTCATCTGGTTCTCGATCTGGGCGTCTTTCATCCCGTTCATACCGGCCGGCTATTTTGAGGTTTTCCTCATCATCATGGTCTTCAAAGGCTCAGCGGTCGGTGCCTTACTTGCCATTCCGGCGTCGATGGCGGCGGACGCCGTCGACATCGATTCGGCGCGAACCGGGCAACAACGCGCCGGGCTCTATTTCTCGGTCTGGGGCATGCTCAAGAAAGGTGGTGGCGCACTTGGCGGCGCGATCGGTCTCGCCGCAGTGCAGTTCTTCGGCTTCGACCCGCAGGCGGATCCAGCACTCGGCGGAACACCTCTCGGCAACCCAAGCTCATCGCTGATCTGGCTGGCGGTGCTCTACTCGATCGTCCCGGCCGGATTCAAGATCATCGCGTTGCCGTTCGTCTGGCGCTACCCGTTGACGGAAGAACGCCAGGTCGCCATCCGCCAACGTATCGAACGACGTGGCGTGGCCATCCGCGCCGGTGCCGGTGACAGCCCCGAATCGGCCGGTCAGACCGCACCGAGCTAAGCAGCGACGACTACGGGGATTTCCTTAAGGGACATTCCGAATATTGCGGCTGGGACGACTTCGTCAAAGTGCTCCTGAACTTTGACGGAGCCCAAGAAGATGCCAGACGCCGCTTTGATCACCTTTATCGTAATGGCCACTTTCTCTCTTTCCTCGATCGGCATCACGTTCTTGCTGCTCGCGACCGGGAAGATCGATGCCTTGAACCGGGGTCTGTCGATGCTCTTCGGCCCGGAGGCGAAAACAGCTTGAGGCGTTGGAGTGGTGGGTCGCTTCTCTCCCCGGGCCCACCACCCCGACACAACCGCCCCGACTGGATCGAACTAGCCGCACCTAGTCGTCTTCGATCCAGTCGGGGTTTATCTCCACGCCCAAGCCTGGGCTCGACGGCACCGACAATCGTCCGTCTTCGACAGTCGGCGGATTAACGAACATCTCGAACCGATGCCGGTAATCACCGATCGGCGGATCGTGGAGCAGCTCGAGAAACGGTGCATGCGTCCACGACGCCACCAGGTGCAGGTGCGCAATCACACCGATGTCGCCGCCGCCGTGATGCGGCACGCAGAGCTTGCCGAACGCTTCCGCGAGCGTTGCGATTTTCCGTAGTGTCGTCAGCCCCCCGAGCACCATGCATTCGGGCTGAACGATGTCGTACACATCGTCCCGGATCATGCGCGTGAATTCGTGCAATCCGACGTTGTTCTCCGCACCGGCGATGTGGATGTCGACGGCCGCGTTCAGCCGCGCGATTTCCTCGAACGCATACCGCGGTCGAGGTTCCTCCAGCCAGAACACCCCCAGTTGCTCCAGTTCCCGCGCGGTCTTGAGCGCGCGCGAATAGCTCCATTGCACGCCAGGTTGCCAGGGCGTCGACGATTGCGCCTGGTTGGCATCGACGAGGAGCGTCATCGACTCTCCAACGGCATCACGCACGGCGGCGACCGTGGCGATATCGTCCGCCATTTCCTCGTGATGCAGGCGAAGCTTGATCGCCCGCCAACCCGCCTCCTCGAGCGACGTTGCCATATCGGCGCGTTCAGCAGGTTCCGACAGCCGAACGAGGCTCGCATACGGCGTGACCGCGTCATCGCCACCGCCGAACACGTCACGCAGCGATTGCCCGCTCGCCTTGCCGATGATGTCCCAGAGTGCAATGTCGAATCCGGCGATGCCGCCGTAGTTGCGCGGCCGCAAGCCATGCGCCATGCGTCTCGCGAGTACTTCGATCGCAAAGGGATTTTCACCGACGAGCATCGCCTTGGCCGCTTGAATAGCCCCGGGCTCCACCCAGGGGCCGATGCCGGTGATGCCTTCATCCGTCGAAATCTCGACGAACCCGCCGCCGCCCCGTCGGAAGGTCATCGCAGCGCCGGGCCAGGCCGGGACGATTTCGCCCATCGTCTCGATCACCTTGAGACGACGCGTTCTGATTTCCGTGATCTTCAAATGGCTATCCTTTCGTTTTCATCGGCGGAGGAAGACTGTGGCGCGGAAGATACTGGTGACCGGAATGGCGGGCCAAATCGGCCAGATCCTCTGTCGAGAGCTCTCGGCGACGTACGACTTCGTCGGGATCGATAGAAAGCCGACGCCAAGCGGGCTACCCGAGGATTTCCACGTCGCCGAGATCGCCGACTTCGACGCCATCCGACCCCGCTTCGATGGCGTCGACACCGTCATTCACCTCGGCGCTGATCCGAGTCCTCGCGCCAGTTGGGACTCGGTCCTCGACAACAACATCATCGGCACTCGCAACGTCTTCGAAGCAGCACGAGAGGCCGGAGTGCGCCGGGTCGTTTTCGCGAGTAGCAACCATGTCGTCGGCTACTACCCGATGAAGGATGATCCCTACCGCGCGGTATACGAGGGTCGCCTCGCCGATATCCGCCACCCCATCGAACCGCTGACGGCGACACACCTGCGCCCGGACAGCTACTACGGCGTGAGCAAGGCGTTCGGCGAATCGTTGGGATCCTACTTCCATGACGCGTTCGGACTGTCGGTCATCTGCATGCGTATCGGCTGGGTGATGACGCCGGACGATCCGAGCTTCAGCGCCGCGGCCCTGTCGTTGTGGCTCTCACACGCTGACGCCGCCCGATTCATCGAGAAATGCATCGAAGCGCCGAAGCACGTCGGGTTTGCGATCGTGCACGGTATGTCGGACAACGAACTCCGGATCTGGGAGAAGGACGACACCCGACGGATCGTCGGGTTCGACCCGGAAGACGGCGCGGGCGAGACCTGGATCGAACGTCCCGGCGCACCCAAGCCGATCTAGCCGCTACCAGTTGGTGTGCGATCCATCGCGCCGCGTGGGGTGCGGTGGTTCCCAGAACGCGAACGGTTCGGAAAGCTTCGTCTCGTCGACGTCGACACCGAGCCCGGGCGCTTCCGGCAAGCGGTACACGCGACCGTCGAACTCGACCTGTTGCGGAAAGATCTCGTAGTCCGGGTTCGTCGCTCGCGCGAGGTTGATCTCCAGCCATGCGAAGTTCGGCACGGCGGCGCCGAGGTGCACCGACGCAGCCGTGCAAACTGGCCCTAGAGGGTTGTGGGGCATCAGATCGATGTAGTGGGCTTCGGCCCAACCCGCCACTTTCATCGATTCGGTGAAGCCACCGACGTTGCAGACATCGACACGAGCGTAGTTCGTGATGCCGCGTTCGAGGTAAGGCAGGAACTGCCACTTCGAGGCGAACTCCTCACCGATCGCGAACGGCACGTCCGTCATCCCGCGCAGAACCTCGTAGGCCTCGGGCGTCTCGTCGCGGATCGGTTCTTCGAGGAAGTCCAAGGTATGCGACGGCATCATCTGACAGAACGACGCCGTCTCCGCGACGTTCAGCCGGTGGTGATAGTCGACGCCGATGACGGCCTGATTGCCGAGTTCCGCTCGGGCTTTGATGAGCCATTCGGCGGAATTGGCGATCGATTCGCGGGGCTCGAAGACGCCGCCGCGATTGATGTCCATGCCGTCGTAGGAGAGCCGGAAGGCGGTGATTCCACTCTCCATGAATTCGCGTGCCTGCTCGATCATGTCGGGCCCGTACGGCCCCGGGGTCGTCGCAAAAACGGGTACCTCGTCGCGATGACGTCCACCCAGGAGGTCATACACCGGTACGCCGAGCTTTTTGCCGACGATGTCGTAGAGGGCAAGGTCGATCGCGGAAATCGCCGCCGTCAAAGTGCGCCCGCCTTCGAAGTACTGGCTCCGATACATCTCCTGCCACAACCCGCCGCGGCGCATCGGGTCACGACCCATGAGGAACTCACGGTAATGCTCGACCACCCCCTTGACCGCGAGTTCCCGTCCGGAAAAACCAGCCTCGCCCCAGCCGTAGATCCCTTCGTCCGTCTCGACTTTCACCAGCATCTGGTTCCGATTGCCGACCCAGACCGCATACGGCTTGATCTCGGTGATTCGCACAAAGCTCTCCATCTCAGCGTCGTTGGCCTACGATACCGACGTCGAGAAGCTAACCGGACGTGGTCGTGTCTTTTCCTCCCAACGGAATCCGGCGCTATATCGCGCCCCTCGCGGTCGCTCTGACTCTGGTGGTCTACATGTCATCGCACGCACAGAACGCCGCGTATCCGCCGCCCATCGACGCGGATGATCGGGTCACCTACAAAACGATCGACGGGCACTCGCTCGATCTCTGGATCTTTACGCCAGCAGCGAATGAACCGCGTCCGGCGATCGTCTTTTTCTTTGGCGGCGGTTGGCGGCAAGGCACGCCGAGCCAGTTCATCGAACAGTCCAAATGGCTGGTCTCGCGCGGCATGGTGGCCGTCATCGCCGACTATCGCGTGAGCTCACGTCACGAAACCGAGGTGGTGGACGCCGTTGCCGACGCGCGCTCGGCTCTGCGCTACGTTCGCGCGAACGCCGCGCGCTGGAACATCGATCCGAGGCGCATCGCGGCCGGTGGCGGATCGGCAGGCGGCCATCTGGCGGCGAGCACCGCGACGATCAGCGCTTTCGATTCGGCCGACGACGCCAACGATGTGAACGCCGAGCCAAACGCGCTGGTCCTTTTCAATCCGGCGCTCGCCCTGGCGCCGATTCCCGGCAACGATATCGACGCAAATCGACTGGCAGCACTGCGCGAACGCGTCGGCGCGGATCCGGAGACGGTCTCACCGGCACACAATCTCGACGAGTCGCTGCCTCCGACGATCGTCCTGCACGGGACGGCTGATCGGGTCGTGCCCTACGCCACGGCGGAATACTTCTGCCACGCAGCCCAATCGCTCGGTCGAAGCTGTCGACTCGTCGCTTACGACGGCGAAGGACACGGCTTCTTCAACCACGGCCGCAGCCAGGCGATGTTCAAAGCCACGATGACCGAGGTCGATCAGTTTCTCGTCGAACTCGGCTGGATCGCGGCGCGTTAGGCGAAGGAGTGAGCGGTTTTGCTCGAAGTTCTCCCCGATCTCTACGTCGTTTCGGCCAATGAACGAGCCGGTTTCGGCTATTCCCACTTCCTGAAGCGCACGACAGGCAACATCCTCCTTCCGCGCGCTAAAGCGGTGTCGCTGTCCGATCAGTTCGAAGCGCTCGAGGCGTTGGGCGGCGTCGATTGGGTTCTCTTGAGCGACCGGCACTTCGCCGGGCCGGGATGCCGCGAGGCCGCCGACCGGTTCGAAGCACCGCTCGTCGCCAGCACCATCGAGGCAAAGGCGTTTGCCAAGCGGTGTCCCGTCGACGTCGCAGTCGACCTCGTCGAAGGCGACGTCGCGGACGGGATCCGGGCCGTGCCCACACCCGGCCATACGCCCGGTCAGATCGCCTATCGCGTTGAAGGAGATCACGCGGTCTTTCTCTTCGTCGGCGATCTCGCGTACCGCAAAGGCGGGCAGTGGCATGTCGGCAACCAACGCCGTTCGGTCATGACCAACGCGATGACAGGGCTTCACGACCTCTCGTTCGACTTTTTCATCGGTTGCGCGGGTTACGACGACGCCGATTCGTTCGTCGCCGCAGAATCGATCGCCACCCTCGTCGAGCCCATCCTCGCGGCTTGTAGCCGCTAGCGCATCGCGACGTCTGATCCCTTTTCGCGGGCGACACCACTATCATGCCGCCTCGCCCGAGAACGTGGACGACGCATGAACCTGAACGAACTGGCGCACGGCACAAACCCGCACGACATGACCGCGAGCGACGAGTTCGCGAGTCTCGTGCGTTCCGCGGCCGATCTCGGCGTCCCACATGCCGATCAGGTCAGCTATCGCTCGCGCCACACCGTCGTTCGAGGCCAACGATTGCACTTCAGCGAGTGGGGTGAGCCGGACGCGCCGCCGCTCGTGTTCCTGCACGGCAGCAATCAATCGAGTCACTCGTGGGATCTCGTCAGCCTGCATTTTGCCGACCGGTTTCACGTTTACGCCGTCGATCAACGCGGCCACGGCGACTCGGAGTGGAGCCGCGACCTCGACTACCGATCCGACGCCATGGCACTCGACGCGGAAGGTTTCATTCGTGAAATCGGCCTCGAATCACCCATCGTTTTTGGCCATTCCATGGGTGGGCGCGTCACCTTGAAGCTCGCGCGCAACGCGCCGGGCATCGCCAAGGCGCTTGTGATCGTCGATTCAGGGCCGGAGATGAGTCCAGTTGGTGGACGAATGATCCGCAACTTCATCCAGGCCAATCGCGAATTCGATTCGCTGGACGAATTCCTCGACAACGTTTCCAAATACGACCCGTACCGGACGCGCGAACACATCGCTCGAACCGCCAAATACAACCTGATCCGCCGAGCGGACGGGAAGTTCATCAGCAAGACCGACCGCCGTCGTGTGGAAGTCGAAGACAGTCCGCTCGATCTCGACGACGTCCGATCGATCGATGTGCCGACGCTCGTCGTGCGGGGCGGTGACTCCAACGTGCTCGAGCCCGACGCGGCGGACCGCTTCGCGAACGCCCTACCCCACGGCCGCCGAGTCGACGTGCCGGACTGCGGACACAACGTTCACTCGCAGAACACGACCGGATTCATCGAAGCCGTTACGCCGTTCCTCGACGAACACACTTAAATAGTGGCGCCCGTTCCCGCCACGCGGCCGCGGCCCTGGCAGGTCTTTGCCTACCGCGACTACCGACTCCTGTGGGCAGCGACCGTCACCAGCACGACGGCGCTCTGGATGCGCATCCTCGGTACGTCGCAGTGGCTGCTCGACGAAACCGGATCCGCCGTTCTCGTCGGTGCGATCGGCGTCGTTCAACTCGTCGTTCAGATACCCGCGTTGCTCTGGGGCGGAACGCTCGCCGACCGCTTCGACCGCAAGCGCTTGATGATGTTCGCCAACGGGCTGACGGCCATCGTGCTGATCTCTCTGGGCACCATGAATACCGCCGGCTGGCTCTCGCCGCTATGGGTCTACGTCGGCATTGCGCTCACCGCCATGTCGCAAATGATCGCGAGTCCCGCCCGATCGGCCCTCATCCCGATCATCTTTCCGGAACGCTTGCTGCTCGTCGCCACATCGACCGATACCGCGTCCGCGAACGCGACGGCCATCATGGGCCCATTGATCTTTGCCGCGATCGCAACGACGGCCGGGCTCTCGACCGTGTTTCTCGTCGCGGGTGCTTTCGCCGCCGTCTCAGCACTCCTGCCGCCGCTCCTGCGGGCCGCCGGACGCGCTAGCGGCCATGAATCGTCGGGTTCGGCCGTGCAACAGACGGTCGAGGGCTTTCGCTACGTCGCCAAGCATCCGATTCTGCCCGGCCTTTTTCTGCTCGACATCGGCATCACGACGGCGTCGTTCTACCGCGAGATCCTGCCGGTGCTCGCGCTCGGGCTTTTCGCCGGCGGCGCCAGCGCGACGGGATTCCTCGGCGCCGCGAACTCGACCGGGGCGATCATCGGCTCGTTCATCGCGCTGCTGTTCGTTGCCTATCGAGCCAAGGGCATGCTGGTGCTTTACGCCTCGCTCGCCTACGGCGTGATCCTCTTCGGGTTCGGTCTCGCCAACACGCTTCTTCTCGGAATGGTCGCGATCGCGCTCCTGGGCGCCGCCGATTCCGTCACCGTCGCCGTCCGTCAGACCACCGTCATGCTGACGACGCCGGATCACATGCGCGGGCGGGCTTTCGCGATCCTCATTCTGGCCGCGCAAACGGCCAACAACGTGGGCACTATCTGGGTCGGTGCCTGGGCAGGCGCGATCGGTGCCTCGAACACGATGGTGCTCGGCGGCGTGATATCGATCGTCGCGACCCTCGCGATCTGGCGTTTCTGGAAACCGATTCGAGAATTTCGATCAAACGAATAGGGAGTAGCGTATGGCAACAAGTGGCGTCGCAGTAGTGATCGGAGCCACCTCGAAGTGGCAGTCGGATGGACGCAACACGCGCCTGATCCACGGTGAAGACATCGACGATTCCGATATTGAAGTGTCGGCACGATGGGGCGTCGGCGGCGCGATATCCCAGCGTTTCGCGGCCGAGGGCTTCGACGTTGCAATCACGACGCGAACGGCCGCCAACGCCGAACCACTGGCCGAGGCGATCCGTACCGCGGGCGGATCCGTCGCAATCGTCGAACTCGACGTCTCACAGGAGGCATCGATCACCCAGGCGTTTGCGACCATTCGTGAAACGTTCGGTCAACCCGACGTGGTCGTCTACAACGCCGGTTACATCGAAGGGCGCGACCTGCCACCGGAAATGGAGCTGCTCGAGCACATCCCCGTCGAGATGTTCGACACCGCCCACCACGTGGCCACGCGCGGACCCTTCCTCGTCGCGAAGGAAGTCCTGCCAGCGATGCGCGAACGCGGCTCGGGATCACTGCTTTTCTCGAACAACGCGGCATCGCTACGCGGCCGCAAGCGCTACACCGGTCAGTCGCTCTACTACCCCCGCGTGATGATGCGAACACTCGCCCAAGTGCTGACGGAGGAATACTCGGAGCACGGCATTCACGTCGCCAACGTCGTCATCGACGGACTCATCGACTCGCCCGGTACCCGCGCTCTGCCGATCGCTCAAAAGGAGCCCGCGCGTGTCATGAATCCGGCTGAGATCGCCGATGCGTTCTACTACCTGCACGGGCAACACCCGTCGGTATGGACGCATGAGCTGCAACTCACACCGCATCCGACC
Source organism: uncultured Pseudomonadales bacterium (assembly GCA_951813295.1). Lineage (GTDB taxonomy): Bacteria > Pseudomonadota > Gammaproteobacteria > Pseudomonadales > Azotimanducaceae > VXYL01. Next base: position 4,173,152 of record CATOTI010000002.1, on the reverse strand, counting down.
AAACCGAGCTACTAGAGCGCGTTAGTGAAGACGACGGTCGCAGTTCTCGCCGCATTCGCCATCGGCGGGGCCGGCGGGTTGATGCTGGGCGTCTTTCTCTACCCCTATTGGTTTCCGCCGCCGGAAGTGAACGAAGTCGTCGTCGGCAAGAGTGAGGGCGACGTTCTCGCGCGCGCGACGTTCGTCCACGCCAACCCGGCCGATCCGATTCATTACGGCAGCGGCAGCGCGACGATCTATCCGGATCTCGTGCATCTCGAAGCGGACTTTGAGGTCGGGCCCGGACCCAAGTACCACCTCTATCTCGTGCCCGACGATAACGTCACGCCCGAGACAGAAGTCGATGCGACGATGTTCGTCGATCTGGGCAGGCTCAAGTCGTTTCGCGGCAGTCAGAACTACACGATCCCGGCCGGTCTCGAAATCGACCGTTTCGGCTCACTGGTGGTGTGGTGTGAACAATTCGGCGTACTGATCTCGCCGGCAAGAATCAAGAAATAGCGCCTACGGGCGAGACAAGGAGTCGAGGAAATGACGGGGCGATTGGACGGCAAGGTGGCCGTGATTACCGGTGCGACGAGTGGCATCGGAGAAGCGACAGTGGACGCTTACTGCAACGAAGGCGCCCGGGTCGTCTTCTGTGGGCGGAACGAAGAATTGGGGCAGGAAGTGGCCGCTCGGCAACCGTCGGGGTCGGCGCTGTTCATCAAGGCCGACGTTCTGAACGAAGCCGATATCGCGAGGGTGATTCAAACGGCCGTCGATCAATGGGGTCGCCTCGACGTCCTCTTCAACAATGCCGGGGGACCGTCGAATCCGCCCGGCACCCGCCACGCCTTCAACATCGAAGACATCGACGAGGAGAACTTCAAGTACTCGCAGTGGTACCTCCTCGGATCCTGCATGGTCGCGACCAAACATGCCTCACCGATCATGCGTCGGCAGCATTCCGGTTCGATCATCAACAATTCATCCAAAGGCGCGCACCAGGCCGAGGTGGCCGCCGACCCGCTCTACTCCGCAGCCAAAGCAGGCCTTTCCAACTACACGAAAGCGGCCGCCATGCAGCTCGGCCCGATGGGTATCCGCGTCAACGCAGTGAGCCCCGGCGCGATCGCGACCCCCATATTCTGGGGCGGCCATACACACGGTCAGCAGATCACGCGTGAACACAAGGAGAAGCGCTTACAGCGATTCGTCGACGCGGTCAGCGGCGGTCTGATGCCGCTGACGGGACCGGGTGGCGAGGCGTGGGATATCGCAATGGCGTGCGTCTATCTCGGTAGCGATGAGAGTCGTTGGGTCACGGGCGTCGACCTCGTCGTAGACGGCGGGATGCTTGCCGTCAAGGGCGACCACGACGGGACGGCAAAGCAAATGGTCGAGATGTGGGAAAAGCACGACGAACGACTCGGCCGCAGCGACGACTCGGCGCCAGCGACGGGGAAAGGCTAAGCCATGACAATCAAAGACATCGACGCTGGAGCAATTCGCGCGGACGCCTCGGCGCCTGCAATCCATCCACAGTTCCGTTCGCGCTGGTCGGCACGGGCGATGAACGGCGACACGGTGTCGCACGAGACGCTCGAAACGCTGCTCGAGGCCGCGCGTTGGGCGCCGTCGTGCTTCAATGCGCAACCGTGGCGTTTCGCCTACGTCTCAAACACAGACGAGGAATGGTCGGACGCTTTCGCGACCGTCATGGAAGGCAACCAACGCTGGGTCGCCAAGGCCGGCGCGCTGATCGCCGTCGCGTCCCGCCGAACGTACGAAGAGTCGCTCGCCCCGTCGCCAACCCACACCCTCGATACAGGTGCGGCGTGGATGAGCATCGCGCTCCAGGCCCAGACGATGGGCCTCGTGGCACACGCAATGCTCGGTTTTCATCCGCAGCTCGCGCGAACGAACTGGCACGTACCGCTCGGGTTCGATCTTCACACGATCGTCGCCGTCGGCTACCCAGGGGAAATCGACGATCTGCACGAACGGCTCCGTGACCGAGAGACGCCATCCGATCGCAAACCGCTCGCCGCCATCGCGCAACCGGGCGGTTTCGATTCGTTCGAAGCCTGACTGAAGCGTGACCACGCGCGTAGCCATCAACGGCTTCGGCCGTATGGGGCGGCTGGCCTGCCGGGTCGCCTGGGAACGCTCAGGACTCGACGTCGTCACCGTCAACGATTCCGCCGCCACGGTCGAGTCCGCCGCACATCTCCTGCGCTTCGACTCCATCCAGGGCACGTGGGAACACGACGTCTCGGCGGGTGACGATCACATCACGATCGAAGGTCATCCCGTCGCCTTCAGCAACCACGACACGATCGAGGCACTCGATCTCGACGGCGTCGATGTCGTCATCGAATGCACAGGATCGTTCAAGTCGAAAGAGCGTCTTCAACCGTACCTCGATGCCGGGGTCGGCAAAGTCGTCGTTTCGGCGCCCGTGAAAGACGGCACCCTCAACATCGTGATGGGGGTGAACGAGGCGCGTTACCGGGCTGACCTCGACCACATCGTGACAGCCGCGTCCTACACGACGAATTGCATTGCCCCGGCGATCAAGGTGATGCACGAGTCGTTCGGCATCCGTCACGGCACGCTGACCACGATCCATGACGTCACCAACACGCAGAGCGTGCTCGATCAACACCATCGCGACTTGCGACGCGCGCGGGCGAGTGGTGAATCACTGATCCCCACAAGCACGGGATCGGCGACCGCGATCGCCGAGATCTTCCCGGAGCTCGCCGGCAAGCTGAACGGCATCGCCGTGCGCGTTCCCGTCGCTAACGCATCGCTGACCGATCTCGTGCTCGAGCTCGAAACGTCGACGACCGTTGTCGATGTGAATGCCGCGCTTCGCGAGGCAGCCAACGGGCCGCTCGCCGGGATCCTCGGCTATGAGGAGCGCCCGCTCGTGTCGATCGATTACCGCGGCGACTCTCGCTCTTCGATCGTCGATGCACTGTCGACGATGGTGGTCGACGGCACGAGCGCCAAACTTCTGCTCTGGTACGACAACGAGTGGGGCTACGTACATCGGATGATCGAACTCGTCGAGAAAGTCGCGAGCATCGAGTAATGCGCCAGGCGCTCGCGATCACGGTCAGCTACTGGTTTTTCACCGTGACCGACGGCGCGCTGCGCATGCTCGTCATCCTGCATTTCCTCGAGCTCGGCATGGGCCCGCTCGAGCTCGCTTCACTCTTCCTTTTCTACGAGCTCTTCGGCGCGGTCACGAATCTGGCCGGTGGGTGGTTGGCCGCTCGACTCGGCCTCGCGACAACGCTCGTTGCAGGCATTGCTTTGCAGATCGTCGCCCTCGGCATGCTGCTCGTAGACACCGCCTGGCTGACTGTGCCGTACGTCATGCTCGCGCAGGCGTTTTCGGGCATCGCCAAGGACCTCAACAAGCTCTCTGCCAAGAGCAGCGCGAAGGCAATCACCGATCGCGAGGATCATCTCTACCGCTGGGTGAGTGTCTTGACGGGATCCAAGAACGCGCTCAAGGGCGCCGGCTTTTTCGTCGGCGGATTCCTCTTGAACGTGATCGGATTCTGGGCCGCCGTCGCCTCGATGGCCGGCATGCTCGCGCTCGTGTTGATCGCCAATCTCCTGTTTCTCGATTGGTCGGTCGGACGAGCAAGCTTCAAGCCGAAGTTCCGTGACGTGATCTCGAAGAGCCGGCGCGTGAATTTCCTCTCCGCGGCCCGGTTCTTCCTGTTCGGCTCGCGCGACGTCTGGTTCGTCATCGCCCTTCCCGTCTTCCTGCAGACGGTGCTCGGCTGGTCGAGCTGGGAGGTCGGGGCCTTCTTCGGCGCATGGGTGATCGGCTATGGCATCGTGCAATCGGTGACACCGTGGCTCACGTCGGAAGCCGCCGGCCGCGTGCCGACCCACCGCTCGGCCGCGATTTGGGGCCTGGCCCTCGCCATTCTCCCCGCACTCATCACCATGGCGCCTGAATCGAGCGCACCCGAAACCTACCTCGTGGTCGGACTCCTCATCTTCGGGGGGCTGTTCGCGGTGAACTCAGCCATTCACTCGTATCTCATCGTCAGCTATGCCCAACGCGACGGCGTCACGCTCGACGTCGGCTTCTACTACATGGCGAACGCGGGCGGTCGACTGGTCGGCACCATCCTCTCCGGCGGCATCTATCAGTTCGCAGGACTAGAGGCGTGCCTCTGGGTGTCCGCAGCGTTCGTGATCGCTGCTGCTGGCGCCGCGACGCTCATTCCGAACGACGATCAGGGGCCGAAGAGGATTAGCGATTCTTCACCGTCCAACCGATAATCGCGCGCTCATTGAGGGGGAATTCGATGTCGGAAACCAAGTCCGTCGTTTGCCATAGCTGCGATAGTTTCTGTCCACTGGCCGCCAAGGTCGACGACGGTCGTGTCGTCAAGGTGACGACCCGTGATCATCCTTTTTTCAAGGATGTGATCTGCATGAAAGGCGCATACGCGCCGAAGTCTTTTGCGCACCCGGACCGGATCATGCAGCCGCAAAAACGCATGGGCGAACGCGGCGAAGGAAAATGGCAGGCGGTGAGTTGGGACGAAGCGCTCGACGACATCGCCGCCCGGCTGACCCGGATCGTGGACGAACACGGTCCCGAGGCGTTCGCGGTCGCGGGCAGTAACGCCAATATCGGCCTCGACAACGGCCTGACGCGGCGTTTCATGAACCTACTCGGCACGCCGAACTTCATCAGTGGCGTCGCTTACTGCATGGGCAACACAGCCGCCGTCAATCGAATGGTCTATGGCTGGTACCCGCGCGGCGACATCCTGAATTCGAAATGCATCGTGCTGTTCGGCCACGATCCGCGCCGTCATAGCTGGACGATCGAGTACAAAACGATCCGCACGGCGCAGTCGCTAGGCTCGAAACTGATCGTGCTCGACCCGCGCAAGAGCGAAAACGCGGAAGCGGCCGATATCTGGTTGCCGCTACGCGCCGGTACGGACGCTGCGATGACCATGGGCTGGCTCAACGTCATCGTCGAAGAAGAGCTCTACGACAAGGAATTTGTGCGCGACTGGACGGTCGGCTTCGACGAGATGGTCGAGCGACTGAACGAGTACCCGCTCGATCGTGTGGCCGACATCACGGGGGTCGAACCGGAGCTCATTCAAGAAGCCGCGCGCATGTACGCGACGACGAAGCCGGCTGTGATCCCCTGGTCACCGATTACGGACCAGCAGATTTCCTCGACCTCGGCGATCCGTCTGCAGTGCGCGCTACGCGCCATTACCGGCAATCTCGACGTCAAGGGCGGCGAGATCATGAACGGATTCAACCCCAACATTCGCTCCGACAGCGAAGTGGAGATGCACGAGCATCTGGCAGTCGAGCAGCAGATGAAGCAGCTCGGCGCGGATGAGTTCCCCGTTTTCACCTATCGCGGCATGGAACCGCTCAACGACGCGACGGAGAAAGTCTGGGGTCACCGTTACGCAAACCTCGTCGGCGGCTGCTACATGGCCAATCCGATGGCGGTCTTCAAGGCGATGACCGATGCCGATCCCTATCCCGTCAAGGCCTTCTTCGCGCTCGCCAACAACACGCTCATGTCATTCGCCAACACGCGGCGGATCTATAAAGCCCTCATGAATCAGGACCTGATCGTCACGTACGAGCACATGATGACGCCGACGGCGCAACTCGCGGACTACGTGCTCCCAGGGGATTCCTGGCTCGAACGGCCGGGCATGCTCGCCGGCATCAGCGACAAGTCGATGGACGCGCCGGGCGAATGTAAGAGCATCGTCTACTTCTGGCGCGAACTCGCTAAACGAATGAATCTCGGCGAGTACTTCCCTTGGGAATCCGATGAAGCACTGCTCGACTACCGTCTCGAGCCCGGCAATACGAGCTGGGCCGAAGTCGTTGAAAAGGGATCTCTCCCCGGCGCGAAGAACCTCGAGAAGAAATACGAGAAGACCGGCTTCGCGACGCCCTCGGGCAAAGTCGAGCTCTACTCGTCCGTGCTCGAAGGTTTCGGCTTCGACCCGTTGCCGTACTTCCGCGATGTCGCCGCGGCCGATGACAAATTCCCGCTGACGATGTTCATCGGACTACCCGATGACGAGTATTACCGCACCGGCGGACGCCACATTCCGGAACTTCGCAAACGAGTACAAGATCCGACCTTCTTCGTGAGTCAGGCCGATCTCGCTCAATGGGAATGCCAGGAAGGTAGCTGGGCACGGGTCGAGAATTCGACCGGCTCCATGGTCGGACGGGTCTACGTGCGCCGGGGAATGCCAAAAGGCCTCGTGCGCGTACCGCATGGCTGGTGGAAACCGGAGGCCAAGACGGGGCTCGAAGAGCTGTCCGGGATGTGGTCGTTCGCGGACGCGCAGATGACGCCCGACGACGATCCCGAACTCATCGACCGCGAACAAGGCATCCCGCACATGAAAGGCATGCCTTGCGCGGTTCATCTCCTGACCGAGGACGAAGTACGCGAGCTCGAGCTCGTCTTCGGACCGACCGAGGCGATGCCCCACGCGGTCGAGAAGAACGTCCGCCAGCGGGATCCGAAGGGCGTCGACTTCATGGAAGACGTCGAGTTCGGCGAGGACGTCGAGTTCCAGGCTGTCGACCTCGCCCTCTACGGCCGAAGCTCCGCCTGAGCCACCGCGTTCGACGTTAGCTAGCCGCGAGCGCGCCCGCGAAGTGATTCGCCGAGTCGATGATCGACGCGGCGAGTTCACGGTCATCGACCGTGCGCGCGAGGACCATCGCCCCGACCGCCAAAGCGGCCAGCGCACGGCCCGTCGTGCCGGAATCACATTCGAGATCCACCGGAAATCCTTTGCCGAAAAGGCCGACCAGCACGTCCAGCGTGCGCGCATAAGCGTTGCGGACGGCGGGGCTCGCATGCGCAATATCCGACGGTAGCGCCATCAAAGGACATTGCCCCGCCACGCCATCCAGGTGATCGCGCGAAACGTACGACGAGAAGACGTGGCGGGCGAGTTCTTCGCCTTCGTTGCCGCCCATTTCGGCTTCCCGCGCCTCGGCGAAGTCGATGATGGCGTGCAGGAAGAGCTCTTCTTTCGACCTGAAATGATTGTAAAACCCACCGCGCGTGAGGTCGGCGGCGGCCATGACCTGGTCGATCGAAACGTCGCCATAGCCCTTCCGATTAAAGAGTTCGCGAGCTGATCGCAGGATCCGGTCGCGCGTAGCGGCCTTGTGTTCCGCGGTATATGGCATTGTCGGACACCCTAGATATGACGTTGATCATATAAAGAATGCCAGTAGCGTCAGCATTTTTCACCGGGAGCAAAAGACCATGACCAACATCGTCCTATACGAGCTCGCGCCGACGCGTTCGCTGAAATGCCGCTGGATACTTCAGGAAGCCGGCTTGCCATTCGAATCTCGCGGCAACGACGTCGCGATTTTCGGTTCCGATGAGCTGCTGGCGGTACAACCACTCGGCAAACTACCGGCCGCCATCATCGATGATCGACCGCTTTTCGAATCGTCCGCCATCGTCACGGCGATCGCCGATCTCGTGCCCGAAGCGGGCCTCATCGCACCGGCTGGCACGTGGCAACGCCACCTCCACGATCAATGGACCTGTTTCGCGCACGCGGAACTCGAGTGCTGGGCGTGGACGGCGATGCTCAATTCGCGCGATTTCCTACGCCCGGTAGATCAGCACGTGGCAGCGATCCTGCCGCAGATGGAGGCCGCCTTCGGCCAGGGCGCTGCCGTGATCGAAAGAGCCCTCGACAAGGCTGAATACATCAACGGAGATTCGTTCAGCGCAACCGATATCAACGTTGCCTACGCGCTCTACCTCGGGGCTATGGCGGGATTCCTTGCCGACTTCCCGAACGCCCGCGCGTATCTCGATCGATTACGCGAACGCGAGCATTGCACGATGCAAGCGACGCCTTAGCGCATTTCCCGGGGCCTTACGACCCGAGCCAGGCCCCGCTCGACGCTCAAGACAGCGCGAAACCTTCATAGTCGGCGGCAGCCACGGCGTCGCAACGCTTGCGGTAATTGCCCACCCCGCCGACGTAGGGCATGAACACCCGCGGTTTGCCCGGAACGTTGGCGCCGAGGTACCACGAGTTGCACGATTCGACGGTCAGCATCGTTCCGTTGGCGACGGCGTTCACATGTTCGACCCAGCCATCCTGAGCAGGCATGGTCGCCTCGATCGCCCGATAGTTGCGATCTCTGAGATAGGCCATGCAGTCCGTCACCCACTCACAATGCTGCTCGATCGAGACCATCATGTTCGAGAGTACCGACGGACTTCCCGGCCCCGTGATCATGAAGAGGTTGGGGAAACCTGCCGATTGCAGGCCAAGATAGGTGCGTGGCCCCGCCGACCATTCATCTCGAAGCAGACGGCCGTCCCGGCCCGTGATCTCGATGTCGTTGATGGCACCCGTCATCGCATCGAAGCCGGTCGCGTAGATCAGGACATCAAACTCGTAGTCAGCGCTTTCGGTGCGGATACCGCGCGGCGTGATTTCGGCGATCGGATCGATCCGTAGATCGACGATCGAGACGTTGTCTCGGTTGAAGGTCTCGTAGTAGTCGATGTCGACCACCTGGCGCTTGCAGCCGAGCGGGTAGTCGCGCGGCATGAGCGCATCTGCGGTCGTTTCGTCGTCGACTACCCCGGCGACATATTCACGGTAGATGTCACAGGCGAGTTCGTTGGCCTCGAGATCGATGCCGACATCCGCATAACGCCTAAGCGACGGCAGACCGTCCTCCGCCAACCGACGGCGTCGCTCTTCTTCGTCGACCTCGACGATCTTCTCCTCGCCGACCTCCTGGATGCGCCCCATGACGCCGTAACGCGCCATCCCGGCGAGCGAGTGACGTTGGAGATCACGCATTTCGGCGTAGTTCGCCTTGATCTCGTTGCGGAACTCATCCGTCAGGGGATGGTTCTCCGCGGGCATCGTGTAGTTCGGCGTGCGTTGAAAGACGTGCAGATGCTCTGCCGTCTCGGCGATCTCGGGGATCGATTGAATCGCGGACGATCCCGTGCCGATGATGCCGACCCGCTCACCATGGAAAGTGACGGGCTCGTGCGGCCAGAGGGCCGTGTGCAGAATCTTGCCCTGGTACGACTCACGTCCCTCGATCGCGGGCCAGTTCGGTTTCGACAAGCACCCCGTCGCCAGGATCAGATGGGGTGCTTCGAAACGGTCGCCCTTGGTCGTCGTCACGGTCCAGCGGTTCGCTGTCTCATCAAAACTCGCGGCGCTGACGCGCGTATCAAATCGCATGTCACGGCGCAGATCGAAACGATCCGCGACGTGATTCGCGTACGTCAGGATCTCCGGCTGCGCCCCCATGAGTTCCGACCAATCCCATTCCTGTTCGAGGTCCGGATCAAAGCTGTAGGAATACTCGATCGTTGGGATATCGCAGCGCGCGCCGGGGTAACGATTCCAGTACCAGGTCCCACCGACGTCGCTGCCCTGTTCGAGCACAACGCACGAAAATCCGAGCGATCGACAACGCTCAACGAGATACATGCCCGAAAAACCGGCCCCGACAATGACGACGTCAAAACTCTCGGGACTGTCTGAATCGGGCATCGGGACCTCTCGGCGGTTGGAAAAACGACGGCGAATTGTGCCAGATGACGCACACCGTCTCGAAACGTACTGCGCGGAGGGTCGATCCTGATGTTGCCCGAATTCAAAGGCCCAATTGCCACCACCGACGATCGATGGCTGCACGTCGAACGCTACGGCAGCGGTCCGCCGCTCGTTTTGCTACACGGCTACAGCCAATCGTCCGTTGCTTGGCACGAGCTCATCGATCGTTTTCCGGGGCGCGAGATCATTCTCATCGACCTGCCCGGCCACGGCCGATCAAGCCGTTTCGAGAATGGTTTCTCCGCGGACGCGGCAACGTCCGAGCTCACTACACTCATCGAACGACTCGGGCTCTCCCCGATCGACGTGGTGGGCTTCAGCTTCGGGGCTGACGTCTTGTTCCAACTCGCCGCCCGGACCGATCTCGTCAACGCCGCCGTGGCGATTAGTTCGACCGGTAGCTGGCGTGCATCGGATTACCCGGCCTTAGTTCACGGCTTCACCCGAGAGAACGTCGATATCTCCGGTTTTCACCCTGACGACGCGACGATCGATTCGATCTTCGACGAATTTCGAAACTATGCCGTCGATCTCTCCGACGACGCGCTTCAACGGATCAACGCACGGTTCCTGCTCATCGTGGGCGATGCCGATCCCGTCACCCCACTCGAGCGAATCGTTTACGTGCATCGCTGCCTCGAGCGATCGTCACTCTGGGTTCTTCCGAAGACGAGCCATGCGGCGCATATGGGTCGCGATCGAGATCAGTTCTTCGAAATCACCACACGTTTCCTTGCGGACTACGGACTCGGCTGAGCCCCCCCATCGCGCCCTGCCGCGGTCCGGATCAGGTGGTCTGCTAAAGTAGAACCAGCCGAATCGTCGTTGGCACGGTCGATTCGTGCCCAAGAATCAATCTGGAGGGGATCTCGATGAACCATGAACTCGTCATCAGCGGCGGTACCGTCGTCGACGGATCAGGCGGAGCGCCACAGAAGGCGGACATCGCCGTCGATAACGGAAGAATTACGCGAATCGGCGATCTGGAAGGCGCCGGAGCCGCCGAGACGATCGACGCGACGGGCAAGATCGTGACGCCCGGATTCGTCGATTTGCATACGCATCTCGACGCCCAGATTGGTTGGGATCCGGAAATGCGCCCCAGCTCATACCACGGTGTCACGACCGCGCTCATCGGCAACTGCGGCGTTACCTTCGCCCCCGTCGGTGACGGCGAGAAGGCGCGCTATCTCGCCGAATTGATGGAAGCCGTCGAAGACATCGCCGCCGACGCGATCATGGATGGCCTCCCCTGGAACTGGAACAGCTTCGGCGAGTACCTCGACACCGTACAGTCGCTGAACCCCGCGCTGAACGTCGTCGGCATGGCCGGCCACTCGGCGGTTCGGTTCGAAGCCATGGGCGACAAGAGCTGCGACGAAGGTGTTCAAGCCGACGATCGAGAACTCGCCCGAATCGTCGAGCTCGTCAAAGAGTCCGTCGCCGAAGGCGCCGCCGGATTCTCGACGTCCCGTTTCCTCGGCCATCGCGTTCCCGACGGTCGACTCACGCCCGGCACCTGGGCAGACGCGCGGGAAACCACCGCGATCCAGGAGGCGGTCGTCGAAGCAGGTGGTCGCGGTGGACTCTTCCAGGTCGCCCCCGATATGCGCACGCGTTACGAAATCGAACGGGCGATGTTCGAAAAAGGCGCCGAAATCGGTTGCCAGGTGTTGTTTTCCGGCGGCACCGGCGGAGAAGGTGATGGCGGCGTCGCGAACTGGTCCGAGTTCCTCGATCGTAACAACCAGGCAGGCCGCCGTATTACCTCGATCTGCCATACACGCCCCAGCGGCTCTTTCTTCGGTCTGGCGCAACAGGCTTTCTTGAACACCCCCGCCTGGAAGGAACTGATGGCGTTGCCATCCATCGCCGACCGCGTCGAAGCACTGAAGGACGATGCAACGCGGGCACGACTCATCAGCGAAGCGAAGGAAGAAGGTGGTTTCGGCGTCGCGGCACGCATCCTCCACCCGCTCGGCATGGGCGACTATCCCGACTTCGACCTCGATCGAAAGGCCAGCATGCAGCAGCTCGCCGACGACGCCGGTGTCGATCCCGTCGACCTCTACGTCAACCGACTGCTCGAATCGGAAGGGCGTGAGCTCTGGAACTACTGGGCATTCGGCGGCTCTCTCGAAAACCAATGGAACTACATGCGCTTGCCGCACGTGGTACCGATGCTCGGCGACGCCGGCGCGCACGTCGGCCAGTTCACCGACGCCGATTCGCCGACTTTCCTCTTGAGCGAACTGACCCGCGATCGCGGCGTCTACACGCTCGAGGAAGCCGTGCACCGAATCTCCGGCAAGTCCGCCGAGGTACTCGGCCTGAAGGAGCGCGGCGAACTCAGGGAAGGCTGGTTCGCGGACATCAATGTAATCGACTACGCCGAACTCAGCTCGTGCCATCCGGAGTACGTCAACGACTTCCCGCACAACGGTGGCCGTCTCGTCGTCAAGAGCAAGGGCTATGACGCGACGATCGTCGCGGGCAAAGTCGTGATCGCAGACGGCCAATACACGGGCAATCGCCCCGGCGAGGTCATCCGCGAGTTCGCGCGCGGCTAACGCAGCGTCAACGAGTGGCCGATCCGACCAACGTTGGGCTGGATTGGCCGCTCATTGCCAATGGGCTCGCGCGTCTCCCAACGACAAATAACTGATCTAAAAGACAATTCTGAGCTCAGTCTTAATGGTGGTACGAACGTTGCTGCGAATAGCGGAGGAGCCTAGGCAACTCATCCGGGGGAAACGATGAAGATCGGCTACGTCGCGCTGGCAGGATTCGCTTTCATGATCGGTATCTCGGCACAACACTCCGAGGTCGAGATCGATCACGACTATGAGTATCCCACCGCCAGCACCGATTGGAGTGCACGACAAGCCACCAACGCCGCCGCCATTGCGGAACTGGCCGGAGACGAGGATCTCGAGGCGATTCTCGAGAAATTCGGCCATCCCGATCTCGAGCAGTCGTTCGGCGACATCCGCCTGATGATGTACCGCACACGACGCACCGCCGACGATTATCTGACGACCCCCGACGAAGCCTCCGTGCTGGTCTTCAGAGGTAGCGAACTCATCGGTATTCAGACCAGCCCCGCCTGGTTTGGGGGCGTCCAAGCAACAGTCGATACGGACAACTGGCAGGAACTGCAAAACAAAAATCGATATGCGATCGAGCAGTTGCGCTTCGGCGCACTGAAAGACGAAGTGTTGGACGAACTCGGACCCGCCGACTTCGTCGACCGCCCTCTCGATGCATTGGAAGTCCTCGCTTATCGCACCCGCTCGGTTTCGGGCGACTACCTGACACGGCGCGACGAAACGACGTCGCTGCTCTTCGAGGATGGGGTTTACGTCGGTCTCTCGGAAGGCGCACCCCGTTCGAACTGATCGCGGCCCGAGAAGCGCCGCGTTTGAGGAAAGAAAACATGGCCGATGCGCCGCAGACCGTCCTGGTCGAGTTCCAGATCCGCCCCGAAAGCAACACGATGCCCGAGTGGGTCAGCGAATGGGATCTCCGCGCGCGTGACGCCGCAGAGTTCGAACCCGAAACCACCGCCTACGCGGCCGCGGTCAACGTCGAGGACCCCAACAACATCCTGATCTTCGAGCGCTATTCACGTGGCGACGAGAGCCTTGATACGCATATGGAACGCCCGGCGCACAAAGCGCTGATGCAGGCGATGGCCGACCGCAACATGACCAAACGTATGCTGTGGAACACGCGGTTCCCCGACATCGACGGGTTCGGCTGGTGGTCGCGGCCGGAGAAGGCCGCGGAGCGAACCGACAACGACATGGTCCTCATCGTGCTCGGTCTACGCTTCGACGACGACGCCAAACGTGATCGCTTCGTCGACCTTTCGAACGGCCACGCCGACTACTGCGCGCGCGAAGAACCGGACACGCTCATCTATTCGGGCGGCGTCGCGAGCGGCGACATGAGCCGCGAGGTCGAGGTAACCGCCGGCGACTTGATCTTCGTTATGGCCTGCACCGACATGGCTGCGGTGGAGAAGCACGCCCAGGACCCGAACCACCTCGCCCTCGGTGAGAAGCTCGAAGCCGCCGGTATCGATCCCACGCCAACCTTCATGCGGACATACCAGACGGTCGGCAACGGCTACCTCTGGCGCTAACGGGCGGCGAAGTTCACTCGAACCCGCGCGGCGACGATTTCCGCGGCGCGGCGATTCGCCTGTACTCTTTTCGCGATGTCGTTGGCGCGATCCCGCACGAAAACGGCCGTCCACGCATCGATCACCAAACTGTGGCTCCTGAACGCGTCGGCAAGTCGCTCGAGTTCGACCGGCTCGAGTTCGATGTAGCGGCGGTACGCGCGAGAAAAGGCATCCACCCAACCCGGATCTCGTGCGTGCGGTAGAAACGGCAGCATCGTGATTCGTGGCGCGCGACCCGCACCCGCCCAATCGACGAGCGTCGGCTCGGCGCCTCGCCAGAGCAGGTTCGGCTGATACGGATCGACATGGCTGAAGCCGTACGGCAGGTCCTCGCAATGATCAATCGCGCCGATCTCCCCGATGATCGCATCGAATCCCGCCCGATCGGCATGACCACCGAGCGAACGTGCGTCCTCGAGAAGTTCGGCCAGTACAACCAGGTCGTCACGTCGCGTGCCGCCTCCCGGCGAAACCGCATGCCAAGCACCTGAAATCCGATCGAAAGGCGGGGTGTGGGGCAGCGTGTGCAAGCGCCCGACCAAATCGCCCACCACAGCGGCATCATCTTCGGTCAGCGCGCGCGGCTCACCGTCAGAAAAACGGGTAAGCCAAACGGTTTCTTCGCCGATTCGACCAACCCCCTGATCGACCGGATCTTCAACCGCCTGCCATTCCTCCAACGCGTTGAGCACATCCTGGTCATGCAGCACTTCGGCGATCGGCCGATGCCGCGGAAACACGCGCGCGACCGACGACGCCCGATCGTGCCAGTCGACTCTGAAGACGGCCGTATCAAGCGCCTCCAGCGCGGTGACGCGCGAACCGAAGCTCGATTCCAGGAATTCCGTCAGCTTTTGTTGGCCATCAGCCGCTATGGGCGTCCAAGGCGTGTGGTCGCCGTCGACCGATGTCAGTCGCCGATAGTTCGCATCAACGAAGGCACGAATGCGCTCGCCCGGCTTCATGGAAGCGCCTCGCTCAAGAAGCCGTGTGCGCCACTAGACGTTCGATCAAGTCACTCCAGATCTCCGGCGGCAGCGCGTGTCCTACGCCATCGAGCACCATCATCTCGGCACCGCTGATCGCCGCGTGCAAGGCCTCGCCGTACGGGAACGGGAGGATGGGATCGTCGGTGCCGTGCACGATGAGCGTCCGAATGTCGATCGCCGCCAGGCGATCGCGCCAGGGCGGCGACTTTCGTATCGCATGGACGTGATTGCCGCTCGCCGCCAGATCACGCGCTCGGTTCCGCTCGATATCGAAAAGCTCGACCGTGCGCGCTTCATCGAGCGGATAGCGCGTCCCATTGAGGATCCGTTGCACGTGGAGCTGATGCGCCCGTTGCTCGGCGTCGCTCGCGGCGGCCGGTGGCGCCGCTCGCATTGCTGTCGTCAGCTCGTCGGTCACGCCCGGGAGACGGTCCTTCGTATCGCCGCCCGCGACGCCCGGCGACGGCGTGGAGTAGATCAACGTCGCGGTCGATACACGCTCGGGAAAATCGAGCATGACGTGCTGGGTGATCATGCCGCCCATCGATCGCCCCATGACGTGCGCCTTCTCGATCCCGTAGGCATCGAGCACCGCGATCGCGTCTCGCGCCATGTCGGCAAGCGTGTAAGCGGGCTCGCTGTGCGGATAGGTCGTCGATCGTCCGGTGTCTCGATTGTCGAAACGAATCGCATAACGACCCCGCGCGACAAATTGCTCGATGAGCCGCTCGTCCCACCGAACCATCGACGCACCAGCGCCCATGATGAGCAGACACGGCGGATCGGCGCTGTCGCCGAAAGCCTGCGTACAGAGTTCAACGTCTCCGTTATAAACGATCTTCTCGGTCATGCTCGCCCTCCTCGACAAGACTCGTCACCAGCGCGGCGGGCTCGAACCGGGCAATTCGAGATCGCCCCAATGGGTCGACTGATTTTCGAATTCAATGGGAAAACGCAGCCGCCTGAGTTCGCCATAGGGGGTCGCGGCATCTTCCGAACACCGCGCCACCTCTTCCCAAAGCTTTTCCGTCGATGCCCCCGCGGTCATATCGTGCGGCGTGCCGAGACGAAGATACCAATGTGCCGTCTGCGCCAGCGAGACCCGCACGTGCCAGGAACCACCTTCCGCCGCCCGTCGACGCAGCGCATACAGCACACCCCACGCACCCCAATAGCCCGTGCAGTAGTCGTTCAGCGCCATCGCGATGCCACGAGGATCGATCGCGCTTCCAGGCGCCTGGTGGAGCGCGTGGATGCCCGTGGCGGCCTGCACGTTGCCGTCGAACCCGCGCTTCGTACGCCATGGGCCGAAGTCGCCGTAAGCATTCTCGGTCAAGTAGATGAGTCCCGGATTAGCGGCCACAAGGCTTTCGACATCCAAGCCGCGATCGGCCAGGCTCTGCGCCCGATAACTCTGCGAAAAGACGTCCGCGTCTCGCGCTAGTTCACGCATGATCGCGGGCCCATCCGGTTCGTCGAGATCCACGAAGGCACGTCTCTTCCCTGGGCCGGTATCGGCTTGGGCAGCCTTAATATCCGGGACGTTCGGCGACCCCACATGCAGAACATCGGCGCCGAGAACCCCGAGTGTTTTCGCGGCGCTAGGCCCGGCCAGCACCCGCGTCGAATCGAGCACGCGCACGGGCTCGAGCGAATCGATCGGCCGAGCGGGGCCGTCACCGACCCGCTCGACGGTGACGACCGGCACCTCGGCGAGAAGACGTCCCTGCGGGTGGCTGAGCCACGTCGCATGGTCGCGGATGACGACACCCGTCAGGTTCTTCTCTACGAGTCGTGCCTCGAGCGCCGCGGAGTCCGAACGGGCGACAAAAGCCTCGACCTCGTCGGCGTTGCAACCGAGCGCCGCCATCGTCTGGTCGACGATGTGCGGAAATCCGACGAGCAGATACAACCACCGGCCATCCGCACAGCGATAGACACCCTGCCCGGCGGCGACGGGATCAGGCAGCGCCTGCATAGCAGGTTTGCCGTTCACGGTGAGCACCCACATGCTGCTGTTGGTGAGCGCCGCATGCGTTCGGTCGATCGAAGCAGAGCCCGTACGACCGTTCGTGAGGGCCCCGAACTCGCCCGTAATAAGCGCCAATAGCGACGCCGTCGCCTCACCCAGGCGCAGGGGAGTCGGGTAGATCGGGTCGAAGGCGCCCGAGATCGAGACATCCTTTTCCGTCGGAATGACGGCATCGGCCGGCAGCCTGGCGGTTCTCGCGATTTCCTCTAACGTCACGCCGAATGTCCTTTGAACAGGGATTGCCGCCAACGATAGGCGATCGCAGCCGTGCCCAGGAGCCCCAACACCGCAAAAACCGAAGCCTGCGCTTTGAATCCCCACCAATCGATCAACGCCCCGCCCGCGACCAGGCCGAGGGGTAGTCCGTAAACCGCCATCATGCGAATGCCGAGAACGCGGCCACGAAAACGTCCCGGCGCGACCGTCAATAGCACGACCGACATGGCGATCATCGCGAGGCTCTGCGCGAAGCCGATGATCGCCAGCAGTATCAGGCCCTCTATCTGCGTCGAGGTTTGCGCAAAGACGAGCAAGAGTGCGTACCACACGAGGATGCCGACCACGACGACACGAGAGCGCGATGTTTTTCCCGACCAGGCGAGCGTAAGCGATCCGACCATAGCGCCGACCGCGTACGCCGCCATGAGCTGTGCGAGCCCATTCGCGTCCAGGAGATAGATGTCCTTCGCGACGAACGGCAGCAGGCCGTGAGAGATCGGAAAGGCCGTGAGGTTGACGAGGAACGCCATCAGCATGAGCGCGGCGATTTCACCTTCACGACGAATGTATCGCATACCGAGCAATACCTGCCGCCAGGCGCCGCTCGACGCCCGAGCGATACCGGGCGCAACTCGTGTCGTCATCAACGCGCTCGCGACGAAGAGCGCCGTGACGACAAGGTACGAAGGGCCGAAACCGAGCGCGGAAAAGAGCCCGGCACCGACAAGCGTTCCGGCAATTCGAGCGGAGTCCATGGTCGTCCGCGACAACCCCATCGCATTGGTGAGATCCGATTCCGGCACCGTGTCGCCGATGAGCGCATTGCGGACGACGAGGTCGGACGGCCGGATGAGCCCCGACACCACGGCGATCACGAACACATGCCAGGTGGCGAGCGTGTCGGTGAGCGCCAGCGCAGTCAGGACGACGGCGCAGCTCGCATATCCGAGGCGCAGCGAAATCAACAAGCGACGTCGGCCCGAGCGGTCAGCAAGCGCACCGAAGAACGGACTCAAGAGCGTACCGCCGAACTGCAGCGATCCGAAGACTGCCAGCAGGATCACTGAGTCCGTCACGACGAGCACGTACCAAGCGAGAATCAGCGTCTCCATCTCCATCGCCCACGACGTGAGGAGATCGGCGACCCACTGATTACGGAAACTCTTGACCCGGAAAGCGGCAAACGCGCCGCTCGGTGCCTCCATCTAGCCTCTCGATCCAGCACCACCGGCGCAACGCCCCATCGTATGCCGAATACGCGGTGCGAAACCGCCTTTCGAAAGCGCTCCGCCAGTCGCCTCAGCAAATATAGTTTCTGGTTGAAGAAACTATTTCCTCCAGATAGCATCATCCGCATGAATCTGAACGCTACGATCGATCGGACCCTCGTCGCACTCGCCGATCCCACCCGGCGGCGCATGGTCGAACTACTCGGCGAGCGCGCTTACCGCGCCGGTGAACTCGCAGCCGAGACCGAGTCGTCACCATCGCAGACGAGCAAGCACCTCAAAGTGCTGCTCGAGGCGGGCCTTGCGACGGACGAGCGCGTCGCCTCCGACGCCCGCGTGCGCGTTTTCCATCTCCGTCGAGAGGCGATCACCGATATCGAATCGTGGCTCGACGAACTGAAGGCCTCGTGGGACGAGCGTCTGGCCTCCTTCAAGCATCACGTTGAATCAAAAAACCAAGTGGAATGAACGAGTTATGAGCGAAAATCAGATTGAAACCTCGGTTGAAGTCGAGGTCGATCAGGCGACGGCGTTCACGGCATTCACCGAAGAATTGAACTGCTGGTGGAAGCAGGGCGCGATCAACTTCCACGACTCTTCGAAAGCCTTCGAGAACCGCATCGAACCAGGCGTTGGCGGTCGTATCGTCGAGGTACGCGACGCCGCGACCGGCGACGGATTGGAACTCGGCCGGATCACCGAGTGGCAGCCGGGCGAACGACTCACTTGGACGAGTTCGATCGACGAGGTCGTAACCGATGTCAGATTCGAGGCGATCGGCGCGAAGCGCACACGGGTGCTCGTCGTGGCGACGATTCCCGAGGGCGGCGATAAAGGTGGCTCTTCCTGGTGCCGGATGACGCCGATCTGGTTTCCGATGTGGATCGAGGAGCGCGCGAGCGCCCCACGACATCCGCTCGCGCTCGCGCGCCTGGCTATCTCCATCTACTACGACGAACCCGCGCGGGCGGGCCGATTCCTGCGCGACGTTTTCAAACTCAAAAGTGCCAGCGGGATTCCGGAGAAAGAGCCGGATAATCCGGACGAGTGCTGGATCGAGTTCCACGCGGGCAACGCGTCGATCATCGCGCTCGCCAGCCCCGAGAAGGTCGACCGCGGCACCTCGCATGAACCCTGGGTTTTTGTCGACGATCTCGACGCGCTGTACGCGCACATCGATTCACACGGCCAGGTCATCGGGGAAATCTGGCAGCACGGCCCGCGCGCGTTTCAAGCCGCCGACAGTGAAGGCAACCCGTGGACGTTCGCCCAAGCGACCCCGCTCATGCGGGCGCCTTGAGCGCCCGCCCCTAAACGAAGCGCCAGGTCGGTCTCGCCCGGCCAGCGTTGCCGAGTGAGTTAACGAATCGTCCGAGTTTGGCCTCGTCGAGCGCGCCTTCCGTGCGCACGCCCGAACAGAGATCGACACCGAAGGGCGTGACGCTCCCGACCGCTGCGCCGACATTCTCCGGCGTCAGACCACCCGCCAGGAATACGGGTCGGTGCGTTTGCGCCACGAGGGCGGCACTCAGCACCCAGTCGTGAACACGCCCCGTACCGCCGAGTTCGACGACATCGGCTTTTGGACGCCCGGAATCGAGCAGGAATGCGTGCACGTAAGGTTCGTACTCGGCCGCCAGTTCGAGAATCGAGTCATCTTCGACGTGCAGCACCTGGACCCGCCGAATCGTCGGTAAGCGGCCACGAATGATCTCGTGTGCCGCCGGATCGACATGGCGAACCACCTGCACCGTCGTCGTTCCGCAGTAGGCAACGTGATCGACGATCTCGCCGGCTGTGGCACAAGACGTCAAAAGAAAAGTCTCGACGGGCGGTGGCACCTGACGCGCGATCGCCCGGGCAAGTTCGCCATCGATGATGCCTGGCCCCGAGGGCATATCGCCGACGAGCCCGAGCGCGTCCGCACCGTGATGAATCGCCAGTTCGGCTTCCGCCGGGGACGAGATGCAACAGACCTTGAGCCGCGTCCGCATGCCGATCAGCCGTCCGTGCCGCGCTGAGAAGACGACAGGTTCGAGATATAGCCACCGGGCGCTTCCAGCAGACTCATGACGGTGATCGACTGATCCGCGACGACTTCGAGTCGCCATTTCCCCGCCCCGTCGCCAATTCCTCCCGACACGCCCTTTTCGGCGTTGCCGGTCTCCAGATCGGTCGCCGTCAACTCGACCGTCGCAAATGGCGCGAGTGCGAACGTGGCGGGCCCGCCCGTGATACCCGCATCGTCGATCCCCATAACCGTCACCGCGGCGACTTGCGAAGATTGGTTGGACATCCGAATCCGACTGACCTGATTCGGATTACTCGCCGGGTTGAAGACGTCGACACGATGGTCGGTCGCACCGTCGAAGACTTCGCTCATCGAATGCATCGACGTCATGAAGCCCTCCGACGTGCGCACGAACCCCATGGTCGTGACGTCGGCATCGGAGTAAATCTTCAACTGCCAGTTGCCGGTACCGTCGCCGAGCGACCCGTCGAGACCCTTGGCGGCGTTGCCGAACTCGATGTCGTCAGAGTTCATCTGCTGTGAGGCGAACGGCGGAATGTCGAACCGGATCCGACCGATCGAAAGATCGCCCGCATCGTCGCGCCCCGTGAGCGTCACGGCGATCGAATCGGCGCTCTTGTTGATCACCCGAATGAAGCCCTGCTGCGCGTCGTTCGATTGGGGCAAGACAAGCCGGATGTAGTGCGCGAGCCCCTCAGCGACGCTATCGGCGTCCGTCGGGTCAGTGTTCGTATCGAACTCTTCGCGATTCGTCATCCCGTCGCCGTCCGTATCGATATCGGCATCGGCGACGAGCGCGTTGAGGCCGAAACCGAGCTCGTAATCGTCACTCAACCCGTCGCCGTCGTCGTCGGGATCGACAGCGTCGACCAGTCCGTCGTCGTCCGTATCGGTGGCGACGATCACGGTACGCACCGCTTCGGCCCGGTTACCGTCCGTGTCGCCGACCGAATAAGTCACGGTGTACTCGCCGAGCATCTGGCCGTCGACACTCCCCGTCGTCTCGACCGACGCTTCGAGCCCCACGTCCCCGTCGTCCTCCACGACCACACCCGGATCGACAAAAACCGAACCGTGCGGCCAAAAAAGCGTCGCCCCGCCCGTCAGCGTGATCACCGGCGGTTGGTCGCCTCGAAACGCGGCGATCATGAAACGCACGGCGTTCAACGAGAGGACCGCATGCGCGCCGGCAAGAAAGTCGTCCTCGGCAACCCCACAAGGCTGATTGCCCGTGCACTCGAGATTCGGGCTCGAGAACAGGTCGTGCACCACTGACGCGGCAAACTCCTCCGGATAGGCCATGACCGAGACGAAGGATTCTTCCACGCCATATCCGACCGACCAGTTGAACGTGCCGGACTCGTTCTGCAGCCGCGAGTGGCCGAGCCCCATGAGATGACCGATCTCGTGCGCCAGAACGTTGTTCTGGCAATCGACGTCGACGATGGCCTCTTCAGCCTGGTTGGTTTCACGAACGAAGTCGCCGAACTGATTGCGTGCATTGAGCCAGGCGATCCCGCACGAGTCGTCGGTCTGCCAGGAGTCGATCACGATGGTGAGGTCGGCCTTCAGTTCCTCCGCCAGCGCCGGGACGTCCTCGAATGTCGAATCCGCATCGGTCACGAGATCGAGCAGTTCCGCGTTCAATATGTCGGCGTCCACCGCCACATCGGTCTTGCCCACCATTTCGATCGTCACCCCCACACCGCTGTCGGCAAAGACGGCGTTCGTGTACGAAGTGATGAAGGCGAGCCTCGTATCGATCTCGTGGAG
This sequence comes from uncultured Pseudomonadales bacterium, assembly GCA_951813295.1. Taxonomy (GTDB): domain Bacteria; phylum Pseudomonadota; class Gammaproteobacteria; order Pseudomonadales; family Azotimanducaceae; genus VXYL01. Next base: position 4,151,030 of record CATOTI010000002.1, on the reverse strand, counting down.
CGCCGCGTCCGCGCGATCCGTCACGACGTAGAGCAGGCGCAGGATGCTTCCCGGCGGCGCGATGTTGGGATCATCCGGGTCCGCGTCGGCAAAACGCGCCTCGTTGAAATCGCTGACGCCATCGCCGTCGCGATCGGTCAGGACATCGATGCCTGACGCTGCAAACGCCCGTAGGATCGGACCGGGCGAAATTATCGTGTGCCAGGTCAGCGCCTCGGCGTTCTCCGACTCGTCTTCCGGGACCCGCGCGACGAGGAGATGGAGGTATTCGTCGGGGTGGGGAACCGCCGACAACTCGCCGTCGAACTGGATCTGATCGAGGACGCCGTTGGCTTCGATCCCGTCCTCGATCGTCGTCTGAAACGCCAACAGCACGCCCGCGTCGAAGAGGTTGGCACCGTTGGCAACGTACACACTCACCTCGAGACCACCGGTGGCCGTGTCCGTCGGATTCACGACATCGCCGATCGAAAGGGAAAAATCCGTTCCATCGATCTCGACTTCTGGCGCCGCACTCAGAAAGATCGCGCCGTCGATGGCGCTGTTGTAGAAGCTCGTCCCGCCGACGCTTGAGAGATCGTGTGTGCCGTCCATGCGCAGGAGCTCAACGAGCGCATCATCCTCGTAGAGCGCATAGAACGTATAGACGTTCTCCACCGGGTCGAACGGAGCCCGCCATGCCGCGAGCGTTCGATCGAGTTCGTGCGATTCGCCCGGCGCCAAGGGATCGAGATGCAGGCGCGCCAGCAAACGCACGTTGGAGAAGTCGAGATCACTAGCGCCAAAAATATCGACGCGTAGCGTGCCGGACGTCTCCGATTCCGAGATCGAGCGAATCGTTGCCGTAATGCCGACCGCGGTGTTGTTGACCAGTTCGAGATCGCACGGGCACGCGGTCTCTATGGTGTTTTGCGACGCGATCGCACCGATGCCCGACCACAGCGTCACCACACTCCCGGCCCAGATCCAGCACGACCGAACCATAGCCTGCGCCCAGCGAGATCTAACGATGAGGGTTCTCCGCGAGTCGGGGCGCCGGGTCGGGTTCGACGAGGCGTACCGTTGCGCTGGAATCCACCTTGAAATCGGGTACCTGCGGGTGGCCGCGCGTGACCGGGCGATAGATCCATGTGCCGTCATCGTTGCCCCAGAGTTCCAACATACCGTTCGGTAAGCGAATGCTACCGAAACGACTGCGCTCCCCTTGAGTCAAGACAGCACGGACGCCCGCCTCGTTCACGGCCCGGATGGTCGTCGCTGACCCGGCGACGTCAACCTGTTCCACGACGAGTTCGATCGCCTGGCCACCGACGGGAAGGCGCAACGTGGCACCCAGCCCAAGATCCCAATCACCCGGCACGATCAACACAGCATCGGTGGGCAGATTGCCCGGCGGAACGATTTCGGCCGGCGCTCCCGCGGTGGGCGTTTCTGTCCAGGCCGTCACCGCCTGGGGCTCTCTTGCCGACATCCGCTCGCCAGGCTCACCGGGCCATTGCATCCATCGAAGCACCAGCGACCCGACGACGCCGATCACGATCATCGTGACGAGGGCCACGAGCGCTGTTCGCGTCATGTTCGACACCCCACCCAGTTCATCTCGAAACTCATCACCGTCCGTTCGTTAGATCTAATGACAACACAATGCCGCTAAGGTGCAGTGCAACGTGCACCCATGACACTGAAATGACCCTCCACATTCGACGATTCGAGCCCAGCGATCAGGCGAACGCGGAGCGGTTGATCAACACGAACCTGCGCCAGCGTTTCGGCGCCCTCGATCCGAACAGGAATCCTGACCTCGTCGACATCGCCCGTCACTACCGCGATGACGACTTCCTCGTCGCGGTCAGCGCCGGGCAGATCGTCGGCACCGGCGCCCTCATCATCGTCGACTCGAACGTAGGCCGGATCGAGCGAATGCACGTCGACGATAGCGCGCGGCGGCGTGGGATCGCCCGACGCCTACTCGAGGAGCTCGAGACGACCGCCCGGCACCGTGGACTTAAGACGATCGTGCTCGAAACGACCATCGGGTGGCATGATGCCGAACGGTTCTACCGTGCCTCGAACTTCGTCGAAACACACCGCGCCGGCGACGAAGTGCATTTCAAAAAGACGATTGCTCCGGCGTAGCGTCCTCGACTACCACGTCTCCGCAAAGGGGCGGAGTTCGACCAGAAACGACCAGGCCGAACGAGGTTGCAGCGCGGTGCTCAGAATTGATTCCGCCAAGTCGTCGGGCTGCGCGAAATGATCTCTCGGGACATCCTCGCGGCCGCGCCGGGCAAAAGGCATGTCGATCAATGCGTCGACAACGATATAGGCCACATGCACACCCGCCGGACCCAACGTCCGCGCCAGCGATTCCGACAGAATCCGCTGGCCCGCTTTCGAAGGCGACCAGCCGACGAAATTCGGTGTTCCGCGCATCGCGCCCGTGTTCCCGGTGACCATCAACGCTCCGTGACCTCGCTCGGCCATCAACGGCCCGAAGACCTGCGCCGTGACCAAGAGACCCGTCGTGTTGATACGGAAGTTCTTCTCGAAATCATCGACGCTGATCGATTCATACTGACCAAAGGATGCTTTCGCCGCGTTATAGACCACGACGTCCGGCAGACCATGGTCCGCGATGATCTGGCCGAGCACGTCACGATAAGCGTCGATCTCGGCGATATCCGCCGGATACGCCGTCGTGCCGTCGAGTTCCTGTCGCCAACTCGCGAGCCGACCCTCATGCCGCGCGAGCATCGAAACGGTATAGCCGGCCGCCAGAAAACGCCGCACGGTGGCGAGCCCCAGACCCGGTCCCACCCCGATCACCACACAATGCTTCGCCATGACGACTCCTCTACAACAAGCGAGGGTCAAGCATCCCGCTTCTCGCACAATGTGCAAGGCGCGGCCCGAGCGAATCATCCCGTGCAATAAAACCCGGGCTCGTTCGTCCTGAAGGTCGGAGGTATTCCATGACGAACGGCCGACTCATCAGTTTTCTCACCGAAGAGCGGGCCCGCTTCGTCAACTATGCGCGTTCAATCCTCCACGAAGGCGACGAGATCGAACCGGAAGACGTCGTTCACGACGTGTTGGTCAAACTCTTCGAACGAGACGACGCCACGACGCCCGAGGCGCTTGCGGCCTACGTCTTTCGTGCATTACGCAACCGCGTGATCGACCACGTCCGAACCCGACGATCGACCGTCCCGATCAGCATCGGATCCGAGGATCCGGGCGTCGATCTACCCGATCGCTCGCCTTCCCCCCTCGATGCCGTGCAATCCGGCGAAGGACGCCAGGCACTGTTTCATGCCCTCGATGCCTTAAGCGATATCGAACGCGACGTGCTGATCGCACACGAATTCGAAGGCATCTCGTTCAAGACCCTGGCAGGCGAACGCGGCATGCCGATCGGCACGCTGCTCTCGCACAAATCACGCGCACTCAAGAAGCTCAAAAAACTGATCGGCTAGAACCCGATCACGACCAAGGAGAACGTCATGAACCCGACGAGATTCTCAAACGACAACTCACTCAACAAAGCCCAGCAGGTCATCTTCTGGATCGTCATCGGCGTCGGCGCGGCCGTGCTGATTGGCCTCCTGCTCGGGATCTTCGTCCAGTTCCTGTGGAACTCGACCATCACCGCCATGTTCGAGACCGTCCCCATCACCTTCTGGCAAGCCGTCGGCGTCTTCATCCTGGCGAAACTGTTGTTCGGTTTCGGCACCTCGAGCAGCAGCACCTCGAAAGGCAAAAAGCGCTCGAAGCGGTTTGGTAAGAATCGACGCCGATCGAAAGACGACGCGGATGAGGGCGGCGACGACGCGAGCGAAGACTTCGAAGCGGAAGAGTTTCGGGATTACTGGCAGCGTGAAGGGAAGTCGGCTTACGAGATGTATCGGGGTGGGGATGCTGACCGGCCGGATGAGGATGGGAAGAGCGAATAGGTGCTGGGAAGCCGGCGCTGCGGGGTGGATCTCCCGCGGCGCCGGGGAGTGGAATTTGGCGGCGGTCGGGATTTCGGGTCGGTTATGCGGAAAACGTGGAGTTCGATGATCTGGAAAGCGCTGATTCGAAGGCTGGGAAGCGTTGACTGACCGGAGGAGTAGGCTGGATTGCAGCTTGCTAATGGGATGGTCCACCCCGAGTGGACAATCAGTGTCCCCACACGACGTTCCCTCGAGGAGACCATCCCATGACGCAGATCGTGACCCTAGGTATCGATGTCGGCAAGAGCACCTTCCACGTGGTCGGTACGACGCACACGGGTAAGCCGGTGTTCCGGCAGCAGTTCAGCCGAGCGAAGCTTGCTGAGTTTGTCGCCACTCACAGCCGATGTGTGATCGGCATGGAAGCGTGCGCTGGTTCACAACACCTGGCGCGGCAGTTTGAACGCGACGGTCATGACGTTCGATTGATGGCAGCGCACTTCGTCAAGCCGTACGTGAAGACCAACAAGAACGACTTCAACGACGCCTTGGCGATTGCGGAGGCGGTGCGGCGCCCGACCATGCGATATGTGCCGATCAAGACGATCGAGCAACACGATCAGCAAGCCCTGCACCGCGTCCGTCAGCAGCTCATGAAGACGCGCACAAGCGTCATCAACGAGATCCGAGCGTTTCTGTTGGAGCGAGGTATCACGGTGCGCACGAGTCCGACAGCGTTGTCGAAGGCCTTACCGACGATACTGGCGGACGACGAGAGCACATTGTCGCGGCGTCTACGCGCGCTTTTGGGATTACTGCAACGACAGTGGCGTTACTTAGATGATGAAGTTCGCACGATTACCCGGGAGATCGAGCAGATCGCGCGAGAGCGCGATGACTGCCGGCGTCTGCAGACGATTCCGGGCATTGGCACGCTGACATCGACGGCGTTGGTGGCGGCGATCGGCAAGGGTGAGCAGTTCACACGCGCCCGAGATGTATCGGCGTGGCTCGGGGTGGTGCCACGGCAACACTCGACAGGCGGCCGGACGCGATTGCTGGGGATCAGCAAACGCGGCAACCGCTACGTTCGGAGTCTGCTGATACACGGCGCGCGCAGCTGCTACTACAACCTGTGCCGGGAGGATCACCGCCTAGGTGTTTGGCTGAATGACCTTGAGGCGCGGGGCTTGCACCCGAACGTGATCATCACGGCGTTAGCGAACAAACTGGCGCGCCTGTCATGGGCAGTCCTGCGCAGTGGTGAGGAGTACGATCCAGGGCGCGCGTAGCGGCAGTTGTAGGGAACGGATTTTGGTTGCCCATCGGGCATCTCGTTAGCGGCAGGCTTCATCAGTCGATCCAGCTTCGTCGAAGCTCGGGCAAGAAAAAGGGGTCTACGAACCCGCCTTGCTAATTGAGCCGACGAGCCGCGGATCCCACTCAGGCCAGGGCGTGAAATAGCCCATTAACAGGCCGGATACATTTGTGCAGACCGACTGATTGCCAAAGTCGCCAATGACTGTTGCAACGATGGGGTGGCCCATACATCTTTCTTGTGGGGGCTCCGCCCCCACGCCCCCGCCGGATCGGCGCTGAGTCTGAGTTGGCGGATTGGGGAATCTCGCCGCGCGCCCAGTGCGGCGCGGAATCACCGCAGGTGATTCCCCCCTGGCGCGCGAAGCGCGCCGGGGCCCCGGGGTCGGCGTGTTCGCCGGAAGGCGTCGTTCGATATCGGGCGCGATTCGCAAAGTCGTTTAGTCGGGTTTTGCAGGATCCTGCGATTTCCTTCGCTCGATATCCTGGAAAGGATTCGCAGGCTGATCGGTTCGATACGATCTTCCTAAGGGCAAATTAGTTCTAAAGCCGGCAAACCCCAATCAGCGAAATCGATGACCTCGAGCCCGGCGCGGCTTCGCCGCGACGCAGGGGGGTCCTAGGGGGGACCCGGAGGGTCCCCCCTAGAAGAAAGAGCCACGATATTGCAGTCTCAAACTGCGGCCGGATCGACGGTTTCCAGCTCGCCCGATCGACACTTTCCAGATCACCCGAGCTAGTGTTCTAGCTCACCCGCCTACGATTCGCCGGAACGGCGCCGTAAACCGCGCGGCAGCGCCCGAGAGGTTCCGCAGGAACCATCGGGGGTTGGCTTCGAGCCAGGAAACGAAAGCCTGGTTCATCACGCCCGGTACCTCGATCGCGCGGCCTTGCATGCAGGCATCGTAGCCGGCGCGGGCGACGGATTCGGCACTTGCCATGGCGAACGGCGGCATGCCGTTGGCGTCGAGCGAACCGACCATCTCGGTCTGCGTGAGCCCGGGACACAGGGCCGTGACGGTGACGCCCGTGCCCTTGAGTTCTTCGGACAACGCCTCGGATAACGCGAGGACGTAGGCTTTCGATGCGCTGTAGATCGCCATGCCGGGTACGGCGGCGAACGAGACGACCGAGGCGACATTCAAGATGCGCCCCGAGGCGCGCTCGATCATGCCCGGCAGCAGGCCGCTCGTGAGTTCGGTGAGTGCGCGTACGTTGACGTTGACGATATCGGACGCGGTTTCCGTATCAGTTTCGCTGAACGCGCCCGTCGCGGCGGCACCGGCGTTGTTGACGAGCACCTCGATTGGACGACCGATGGTCTCGACCGCGCGAAGCACTGTCGCGACGCCGCTGCTGGCGGCGAGGTCCGCGCCGACGATGTCGACCTGCCGGCCGTATTGGGAAGCCAGTTCCTCGGCCAGCCGTTCGAGACGCGATTCGCGACGCGCCGTCAGCACGAGATCAAAGCCCCTCGCGGCGAACTGACGGGCGAGCGCGGCGCCGATACCGGACGATGCGCCCGTGATGAGAGTGGTTCCACTCATACTTTTCAACTCCTCTAGCGAAGGTTTTCGTCCCTCAGCGCGAACACACGCGCCCATTTCGGAAAGGTTCAGGCGGCGGCGACGGGCGCGACTACCGATGTGCCCGGCACTTCTTCTTCGCTCTCGAATACCGAACGGTAAACCGCGTTCGACTTGTCGATCGCTTCGCGGACGATCTCACCGCGTGCTTGCATGAGTTCGCTGTAGCTCGACCACAGCGCTTCGCCGTACTCGCGCGAAAGCTCCGACCAGGCGCTGAAATCGGCGCCGCTCGGTAAACGCTGCGCAAAACCTTCGTTCAGCTCGAAGTACTGCTTCACGGCATTCGCGTCGAGATCCGACAACGATCGGCTCGTCGTCACCTGTAGTTCGGTGAGGTCACGGAAAAGCTTGGCTTGGCGCTCCAAAACGTTCATTTCGATCAACTCCTCAAGTGGTTAATTCAATGGCGCTGGTCCAGAGGTAAATGTTGCAGCGCACAACAGACGGTAAAATTGTGCACTGCAACATTCGACAATGCAATGGCATGAAGAACATTAGACCGAGAGATTGAGCGGCAAAGCTAACGCGTGGTGTATCGACGGGAGCTTGTGCAATGCAAAACGTTGACGACCGGCTCGCCGGCAAGCGAAGATCGGCAGCCATGCGCGAATTCAAGAAGTACCCCAACCGTCGGCTCTACGATCTCGACGCCAGCAAGTACGTCACAGTCGACGATGTCCGACAGGTGATCCTGGAAGGTGAATCCATCCAGGTCGTCGATTCCCGCGACGAACAAGACATCACGCGCAGCGTGCTACTCCAGATCCTGACGGAGCAGGAAGTCGGGCGGAACGAGCCGATTCTGACCAATCGTGTCATCGAACAGTTGATTCGCCTCTATGGCGACGCCTTCGGCGCCGTGGCGTCACGATTCCTCGAACAGAGCCTGCTGTCGTTCCTCGAATATCAGTCGCAGTACCAATCGCAGATGCGCCGCCTGCAAGCCGCCAATCCGTTCAACGCGATGATGGAAGCCTTCGAGCGCGCGAATCGGCGCCAGGAGAACGATCAATAGATCGGCATCGTCGCGGCCTCCGACGGTGACGACACGCACGACTCTCACCGCACCGTTCAGGGGCAAAACGGCGCCTGACGCCCCGCTTTAGCGCGCCCTTGCGACGACGTCGGTCGTCCACGAGCCGCATTTCATCAAAAAGTCACGCCGCATCGCGAAGATACGTAGCGCTCGCGCCCCGCTACCTATCTGGCACGAGCCTTGCCTTCCCTGGATGTACTTCACCCGTTTTCTGCGAGGAGCCCATGAAGAAGCTGAGCGGTATCGACGCGAGTTTTCTCTACAACGAAACCATCGACGCACCACAACATATCGGCTCGATTCAGTACCTCGACGTCGATCCGAACAAGCGCACGAGTTTCTTTTCCGATCTGCGCCAACAGTTGATCAGTCGAGTCCATTTGCTCCCCTATCTGACCGAACGCCTGCAATTCATGCCCGGCAACATCGACCACCCGGTGTGGGTGCGCGATACGACGTTCGACATCGACAACCATCTGCACCACGTCAGCCTCGAGGGCGCATCTCGAGCCGACCTCGAGAAGATCTGCAGCGAGCTCTACGAACCACGACTCGACCGGCGCAAACCACTCTGGCAGATGTACGTCATCGACGGCCTCGCGAGCGGCGAGACGGTGGTGTTGTCGAAAACCCATCACGCCTGCCTCGACGGGATGGCGAGCGTCGCTGCTAATGAGACCCTTGCCGACCGGAGCCCCGAGCCCGCCGATGTCGCACCGGTACCGCAGGATTTCTGGGATGCCGAGACGCACTCCACAAGCGATCTGATGCGCCACGCGTGGCAGAACCTCGGCCGCTACCAGATGCAAGCCGCTTTACGTTGGCCCGAACAGATCTCGGCGACGAAGCAGCGACAAGCACGCGAAACGCGTGACGCAGCGGATTTCGCGACCAGTGCCCCCAAAGCGCCATGGAACGGCTCGATCAACGCCCAACGCGGTATTGCAGGCGCCCACTTCTCTCTTCCGTTGTTGAAAGCCGTAGGACGTGAAGTCGGCGCGAAGCTGAACGACGTCGTGCTCGCCATTACCTCCGAAGCGCTGAACCGGTATTGCGCCCAACAGAAGGCCTCGGTTGACGAGAGCCTCCTCGCCGGATGCCCCGTGTCGCTGCGTCGCCGCGGTGATCGCGAGATGAACAATCAAGTGACGATGATGACCGTCTCGCTCGAGAGCGACACTGAGGACCTCGTCGAACGGATGCGCGCGATCCGTGCCTCGTCACTTGCTGCCAAAGAGCGCCTGAAAGCCGTCGATAGTCGCGCCGCCATCGACTTCGGCGCGCCGTTTCTTCCCGCGCAATGGCAGGCCCTCAGCGCTTCGCCGCAGCTCTCGCAGATGGCGGACTGGAGTCCGCGCACACCGACCAACCTGGTGGTATCGAATGTGCCCGGGCCGCGGCAGACGCTTTTCCTGGCCGGCGCAGAGGTCACCGGGTCGACGCCGTTATCGATCGTTGCACATGGCGCCGGCTTGAACGTCACCGTGGCGAGCTACGTCGACCGTCTCGACCTCGGTCTCACTGCCGCGAAAAAACTCATCCCCGACATCACGACGCTCCGAGATATCTTCGAAGTCGTCGCTGAAGAACTCGTGCAGCGCGTTTTCGGCGTGTCGACCGATGAATGGCACGCGCCCGCACAAACACCGGTCGCCGCCTGAGGAGGACACCCCCCACACGGTTACCCCCCTCAATCGTGTAGGGGATCTCCTCGGGCGCGTTTAGCGGCTACGCCAACGCATCGGCGACAATGCGAAACGCCCGCGGGTTGAAGCCGATGCCGGTATGCGTCGCGACGACTTCGTGGTGAGTGACCTTCGGATTCGACTCATCGATGCATGCCTGCCACGCCACCACGCCGTCGCGTTTCGTATAGAGGGCGGTGATCGGGACTTCGATCGGGATCCGATTACGCACGCGCATCTGCTCGGCCATCGCTTTCCGGTCCAAGCCGACCTCACGCTCGACGAGCGCGCCAATCGACGTAGCGTCGACACCGCCTTTGACCGGCGTCGCGAGGGTGATTACTCGATCGACTAGCGTCGGACGATCCCGAGCGATCTCACGCGCGAGGATTCCGCCGCGGCTCCAGCCGATCAGCCTCACCCGTTGGCCATCCGCCGATTGGAGCTCCGCAACGCGGTCGATCAATCCGGGCAGGTGATCGAGCATCCGACCATCGTTCGTTCCGCGTTCCCACGGTAACGCGCGATAGCCGATTGACCGGAGGAACGAACGCAGGAGGGCGGTCGAGCGATCGTCGGCCATGAAGCCGGGGAGCACGAGCACGGTTTCTCCCCGCCCACGCTTCGACACGCGACGCAGCCACGGTAGCGCCGACACGCAGGCCGCGAATTCCACGCCCGAGGCCATTTCGTTGAACTGCAACCACTGACTCGGCGGTCGTAAAGGTTCGTCAGCCATCCCTGTTCCCCGCCGCTACGCCGTTTGTAAGTACCAGAAACAACAACGCCCGGACGAACCGGGCGTTGTGCAGCCTGAGCGTCAGATCAAGTTGTACACGGTCGCACATCCGCGTACCACGCTGATCCCGGCCTAAAGAGCGAAGCTACTTGGAACCACGCTTGGGCTTCTTCCGTCGGTTGTTAAACGAATGATCGAACTTGGTCGGTCGATTCGACGCGACGACCTCGACTCGTCCACCGCGGCTCAAGAACGCTTCGACGTCGTCCTCGATTCGCCGACGGGCAGCTTCTTTGTCGGCATAAGTTGTTTCACTGTTTGATGTCGTCATCGTTTTTATTCCCTTTGACGGTTTCTGCTTCTCGGTCTTCTACTGGGCTCACCCGCCACCCGGCTCTATCGCAGCCTGTGTCGGTGCTACCAGCCATCGCACTCTTTGCGTGTTTTTTTGCTACCGATCTCCTTTCGTCTCGTCTTCTCTCTCTTTTTCCTGACCTTTGCAGTCGGGGATCGTCGAGGGTTCGTACGAAGACACGAATCCCGTCGCTCACATCCTTCCACTTTGGCTGGACACCGCTTTGGCCGGCCTGGGTGCTGACACCACGATCCGGTCGGTCGTGACGACAGCCGGGTTCATTGGTCATTCGAGAAGCTGATTCACGCCGCGTTTCCGCGTTCGCCGTCGACTCTAGTCCGGGCGGATTACACCCTTCTGACCAAACGACGCGCTGTTGCGATCCGATCCGCCAGCCCCACCACTAGGTGGTTAGGCTTCCCCGGATTCGTCGGCGGCTAGATCCCGCCTTCTCTAACTACTGTACGAATATACAGTAAACTGGCCGCCCCGCTCGCGCAACACCCATCGTCAGTTCCACCGCGTGAACTGATTGATTCTCATTGGTCATGGATGCACTCCTTGCGCTGAGGTTGGGGTATTCCAAGAGCAGGGGCAGACGGACCGCGTTGGGCGCTATGGGTTGCGCTCGTCGGGTCGACGTCTAACGACGCGGTCGGCCAGAGTTCAGGGTCGAACTCGCAGGCGGCCACGGGAAGAGACTTGATCAAAGTTCTGCCCTCGGAGATGTCCGGGCAAAACCGGTTGGGTTCACCCGAAACGACCGATCGAGTCTATTCCTCGGGCTCGATCGTTGTCGAGCCGGCACGTCGGACAAGACGGAACGTCAGCGAGCATCGCTTGACCTTGGCGCAACGAACGGCGCTCTCTTAAGCGTGTATTCCCGCACAACCAAGACGAAGGAGGTCGTCATGCGGAAGCTCGCGATCGGTGTAGTGGTCGGCGCAGTCGTCATCGCAATTCTCTTCCTTGCTGTCCCGCGTGAACCGATCGACCGATTCCCGGGCACACGTCTCACCGGCGACGTCGTCACCGATGCCCGTCCGGACTGGTCGTTTCTCGAAGGCAGCAACCTGATCTTCGTGGAGGTGACGCCGTGGTATGGACTGGCGCATTCCGTGACGACGACATCTTGGGTGATGGACCGCGAACTCTACGTGCCATGCCGTACGTGCGCCGAAAAGCATTGGGCGGCCGTCGTCGAAGGCAATCCACACGTGCGCCTCAAGATCGAAGACAAGGTCTACGAGCGCACGGCGGTTCGTATCATCGACGAGGTAGAGCGTCGGCGGTTATTGCGCATCCCCGCGGGTGAACCGCTGCCCGACGTCGCCGTCTTCCATATGGCAGCACGACGTCACTGACGAGCGCCCTCAGTGGCCGCCGGCCGGCTGCCACCCGTACACCCGCGCGGCGTTTTCACCCATCAGCTTGGCGCGATCCGTCGAACTGAAGTGATCGCTCACACGAAATGCTTCGACCCCTTCGACATACGAGACCATGTGCACCGCGCGCGTCCAGTCCGTCCCCCAAAGGCACCGGTCGATCGAGAACGCATCGACCACACGCCGTACCGGATCCCAGATGTCGGGAAACGGAAACCGTTCTTGCGACAACGTGCAAGCTCCCGTGATCTTGATCACGACGTTGTCGCATTCGGCAAGTTCGAGGACACGCGGTAGATCACCAAACGGGTCATCCGGTACCGGCGGTTCGAACGGCTGCGCAAGCCCCAAATGGTCGAGCACGATCTGCGTATCGGGATGACGACGGGCGAACTCCGCCGCCAACGGCGGATTCCCCCAGCACAACAGGTTTACCGCCAGCCCGTAGCGCGCCGCACTCTCGAGCATCTGGTTGTACCCCGGATCGTCACCGCTGACGGAATGCGGGTCGGGCAGCATGATGCGCGCCCCGACCACGCCCGGGAGCGCCGCCCAGGCGCGCATCTCGCCGTCGATGTCCGCCGATCGGGGATCGAACGGACGAACGAGCGCGAAACGATCCGGGAACTGCGCCTGGACCTCGATCGCATAGCTCGGATCGAATCGGTAGAGCCTGAACGGCGAGACGAGGATCGCGCCATCGACCCCAACCGTGTCCATCGCCTGGACCATCTGCTCGCCGGTCGCCTCGGCGGGCCCGTGTAAGAATCCGGCCCACGGACGTTCCGGTCGGTCGAGTTCGTAGGCGTGGACCTGTGCGTCGATGATCATGTGAACGTCCCTTTTCCCGCACGTTGAGCGGCCAACATCGTAAAGCGATCCGCCGCTTCGGCGAATAGCCGGTTGTCTCCTCCACTATATCTACAGCGGCTCGATTAGCCCTCGATGGGCGAATTCCGGTATCTTGCGCACCGGCCGCGTACCCGGCCGCGTACCCGGCCGTGAACACCCAAACCGGACCGAGACGAGCGGAGTGCCGACTTCGTTACGAATCGTCGAGTCGATTCGTGGCCAGGTGGCGCCCGACGAGTCTCAAAGATCGGAGCAATACCGTCCCCTCCACCAGACGGGGTTCGGATCGATCGCGACGAGACCAAGACGAAGCACATGACTGACACGCCCAAGATCATCTATACCGAGACGGACGAAGCACCTCGCCTGGCAACGTTCTCCTTCCTGCCGATCATCGAAGCATTCTCCGAAGTCGTCGGTGTCGATGTGGAAACCCGCGACATATCGCTCTCCGGTCGAATCATCGCCGCCTTCCCGGAACGGCTGACCCCCGAACAACGCATCAACGACGATCTCGCCGAACTCGGTGAGCTGACGCAACGTCGCGACGCCAACATCATCAAACTACCGAACATCAGCGCCTCGAACCCGCAGATGCACGCGACGATCAGCGAGCTTCGCGCACGCGGCTACGATCTCCCGGAATACCCCGAAGAGCCCGCCAACGAATCCGAAGCCGAGGTCAAGGCGCGCTACGACAAGATCAAGGGCAGTGCGGTGAATCCCGTGCTGCGCGAAGGAAACTCGGATCGCCGCGCCGCTCGCGCCGTGAAGGACTATGCCCGCAACCATCCGCATCCGATGGGCGAATGGTCGCGCGACTCGAAGTCCCACGTGGCGCACATGGAAAGCGGCGATTTCTACGGCAACGAATCCTCGTTCACTGCAGAAGCAGACACCGAACTCTCGATCCGTTTCGTCGCGGGCGATGAATCCGAAACGCTCGCGACGAACGTCGCGGTCTCGGCGGGCGGCGTCGTCGATGCCTCGTTCATGAGCAAGAACGCGCTCTGCGAATTCATCGATCGCGAGATCGCAGCGACTGAAGACGGCGTGCTGTTTTCGCTCCACCTCAAAGCGACGATGATGAAAGTGTCCGATCCGATCCTGTTCGGACACGTTGTCCGCGCCTACTACGGCCCGGCACTCGAAAAACACCAAGACTCGCTCGCCGCGATCGCCTTCGATGCCAACAACGGTATCGGCGACGCCTACGACAAGCTCGGCGAGCTATCTGATGACGAAGCCGCCACGATCCGCGCCGATCTCGACGCATGCCTGGCGAATGGCCCCGCCCTCGCCATGGTGAATTCCGATCGCGGGATCACCAACCTTCACGTACCGAGCGACATCATCATCGACGCTTCGATGCCGGCCGCCATCCGCGAATCGGGTCGAATGTGGGGTCCGGACGGTGACCTGCACGACATGAAGGCCGTCATCCCGGATCGCTCCTACGCGCGCGTCTATCAGGAAACGATCAGCCATTGCCGTGAGTACGGCGCTTTTGATCCGACGACGATGGGCTCTGTCCCGAACGTCGGTCTCATGGCACAGAAAGCCGAGGAATACGGCTCCCACGACACGACTTTCGAATCACCCGGCAACGGCACGATAGAAGTCGTCGATAGCGCCGGTAACGTGCGCCTCAGGCACGCTGTCGAGACCGGCGACGTCTGGCGCCTCTGCCGCACCAAGGACGCACCGATCAGGGACTGGGTGCGCCTGGCCGTGACGCGTGCTCGTGCAACCGGATGGCCGATCATCTTCTGGCTCGACGAAGCGCGCGGCCATGACGCACAGCTGATCAGCAAAGTGAACGAGTACCTCCCCGAGCACGAGCCAGCGGACGTCGACTACCAGATCCTCGCGCCCGCCGAAGCAACACGCCAATCGCTCGAGCGCATGCGCCGCGGCGAGAACACGATCTCCGTGACCGGCAATGTACTGCGTGACTACCTGACGGACCTCTTCCCGATTCTCGAACTCGGCACGAGCGCCAAGATGCTCTCGATCGTTCCGCTCATGAACGGCGGCGGACTATTCGAGACCGGCGCCGGCGGTTCGGCCCCCAAACACGTCCAGCAATTCGAGCAGGAAGGCCATCTGCGCTGGGATTCGTTGGGCGAGTTCCTGGCCCTCGGTGCATCACTGGAGCATCTCGCCGCGTCCTTCGACAACGGCCAGGCGCAGATTCTCGCCGATACGCTGAACGATGCGATCGCCAAATTCCTCGAGGAAAACCGCTCACCGTCGCGAAAAGTGAACGAGATCGACAATCGAGGCAGCCACTTCTATCTCGCGATGTATTGGGCGGAGGCAGTTGCCGCGCAGGATCAGGACCCGAGTCTCAAAGACCGTTTCGCGGCACTTGCCGCCCGGTTGGCGGAGAACGAGGAGAAGATCAACGCCGAATTGCTCGCAGCACAAGGCGATCCAGTCGACGTCGGCGGTTACTACCGCCCGGACGAAGAGAAGGCGGCCGCCGCGATGCGCGCGTCGGTGACTTTCAACGAGGCCCTAGCGTCTCTCTGATTCGTCCGTTACGGGCTGCAAGGGGCCGCGCCTAGCGTTCGCGGCCCACGATCCCCGGCAATAGCGCGTAACGTTTGCCACGCTCGATATAGGTATCCGCCGTACCGCGGATACGCTCCCCCTGCTCGTCACTGATCTTTTTGATTGCTCGTCCCGGCACGCCGACCACGAGTGAGTTCGGCGGCACGACCATGCCTTCCTTCACCAATGCGCCGGCACCGATGATCGAATTCGATCCGATCTCGGCGCCCGACAGAACGATTGCGCCGATCGCGATCATCACGTTGTCGTGAATCCGCGCGCCGTGGACGATCGCGCGGTGGCCGATCGTGACGTAGTCGCCGATCTCGACCGGCTCGCCCGGGTCGATATGCAGAATGCAGCCGTCCTGGATGTTCGATCCCTGCCCGATCGTGATCGGCTCATCGTCCGCCCGGATCAGTGTTTGGAACCAGACACTCGACTCGGCGCCGATCGTGACACGACCGATGATGTCGGCACTCGGCGCCACGTACACCGACGGATGGATCGACGGCGGATCTTCGACGTAGCGGTTCTTGTTCGGATTGAATTCGTCGGCCACTCATCACCCCTGGAGATCGAAGGCCGCGGAGTCTAGGCGCTGCAGCCGAGACGAAACAACCCGACTACGCGACGTTCGGCTCAGACGAACGCGACGGTTTCGTCCGCTTGAGAATCTCGGCCAGATCGTCGCGAAGCGGGTAGTCGATGTCGTAAGGATGGATCGCCACGCGCAGGTGGCCGAGCCGTTCGGCGAGCCACAGGTTGAGCCGATTGAATAGACGTAGCGGGACAACGCGCGATTGTTCGTCCGCTTCGAATCCAACGAGCGGAACGATGGAGAATCGATTGCGCCCGGGGACCTCGAAGCCCCACTGAGTCTCGAAGAAGTCGAACGGGGCCTGCGCGAGGTCATCGGTTCCGATCCCGCCCATCGCCCACGCCGGCGCGACGTAGTAGGTCGGCGCTGGAAGATCGTGGCGCGCGAACCAATCGAAACAGTTCTCGAGAAGCGCCGAGATCTCGCCAGCCGTGAGCGCCAGGTGCTCGGCCACGTTGCGGGATATCGCGACGCTGTGGAGCCAGTGGTAGAAACGCCGAACCTCCGCTTCGTGCCGCCAACCATGGCCGACGAGCTCGTGACCCGATCTCGCCAGGCTTCTGAGCTCATCGAGCTCCGCCGTCGACCAGTCCCGCCCAGGCACGACCAGCAATGGGACGGGCGGGAGTTTGAGTTCGGCCAGGAAGTCGAGCGTGCGCCGAACGGCCGGTAGCGTTTCCGGCATCACATCATGAACGCTCACGAGCGCATTGATCGTTCTAGTCAACGACGCCCCTTCGTGAATCATCGTCGATTGAATGAGTCGACAGCGACTCGCGCCATTGCCTCAGGGTGAATTCGTTGAATCGATGCGCCAGCCCAAAGCCTTTCCGCGCGACGCGCTGACGCTCATCGAGTGGAATGCCTGCGATACGCTCGATCGCGCCGGGAAGATCCTCCCCCGGCGCCATCACGAAGAGCCCCTCCTTGAGATCGGGCCATGTCGATATCCCGCATCCTCGCGACACGAGCACCACACACTGGCGCGACATCGCCTCCAAGGCGACCGTGCCGAAGGACTCGACCTGCGACGGCAGAACGAAGAGATCGGCGGCGTCCATCGCCGCGCGCGCGCCCGAGCGGTCAACCCAGCCGAGATAGCGTAGGTTCGGTAACCGCCCAGCCGCCGATTCCACGCGAGTGCGCAGCGGTCCATCACCCGCAATCGTGAATTCTCGATCCGGTAGCTCGTCCGCCGCGCGCAGAATCGCGTCGATTCGTTTTTCTGCCGCGAGTCGTCCGGCAAAGAGCACCGATCGGATCCCCTCTCTTGGGGCGACGTGCTCGGTGACGAGGAACTCCTCGGGAAGAAGTGTACCCATGAGTCCGACCATGTCGGGATCGACCCCCGTTTCGTCGTCGACCACCATTGGCGAACTGGCAAGAACACGCGTCGCATACCGAAAGAGGGTTCGATTCGCGATGTAGAACCACCCACGCGCGAGTTTCGCGATGACCGGATTCCAGTAGAGATCCATCATCCGCGGATAGTCAGTGTGGATCGGCACAAGCACTTCCGCGCCGAGCTTGGAACCGAGATACGCGCCCAACATGCCATAAGGGCCCGGTGTCGGGACGACGACGTGTGTCGGACGGAACCGACGCAGTGTGCGAGCGAGCGCTGACGGCGACGGCACAGCGACGCGCTGCGTCAAATCACCGACGAGCGGCAGGTTGATCCACTCGGGAACACGCCCCGACGGATGAATCGAGCAGAGTTCGATTCCCATGGGGCGAAGGTGGGCGGCGAGGTCCACGTAGTACGAACCGACACCGTTGCGTTCCGGTTTCGCGTCCGAAACGATGACGACACGGGCGCTGTCGTCGTTCACGCATCGTCTCCCTTGCCGCTTTTTTCGACGCGTGTGTCGACTTCTTCGACCCGCGCGTCGACCGCTTCAAAATCGTAACGGCGATAGGCGTCGGCAAAGTAGGCGCGGACGGATTCCCGATCGTGGCCGAAATCGGTGAGCTGGTAGCGATGCCCCGAGCGATAAGCCGAACTCTCGCGCGCTTCGCTCGACAGGCCCGCTCGAAAATCGTCCGAAAGCTCGATCTCGAATCGTTCGTACAGCGTCTCGACGAACGTGCCCAACGAACCTTGTAACTCCTTCATGTCGACGAAGACGGCATCAGGGTCCTGCCCGAGCGTGTCGGCCAGATGCGCGTAGTCGTAACGGAGGATCTGGAGGAGTTCCTCGCGGAAACGCGGATGGGCCGGATCGTTGTCGAAGAGTTCGTGGCCGGCGTTGAGGGAACTCAGTTGCGACGGCGCTGCTTGCTCGGGATCACGCATGCAGACGACAAACTGCGCGTCCGGGAAGCGCTCCCGGAGCGAACCGGCCATCGATGCAAACGCGGCGTTCTTCGAGAGATAAGTCTGGTTGCGATGCACGTAGAGGTGGCGCCGAATGCACGCCTCATAGTAGTCGAGCAAACGTTCACGATCGACTGATCGCATGTCGCGGTCGAAGAAACGCATCGTCTTGAGCCACGGCGCGTCGGGGAATGGAATGCAGAGGATGAAGCAGGCCCAAACCGGCACGAACGCGAAATAGTCCTCCTCCGCATCGGCAAGCGAGACCGCGTGGACGTCGTCGAGCGAGCCTGTGATCGCGGTCACTGTCCGTTCGAGAAGCCGCGCCAGCGGTCGCCCCAAACGATCGTCGACGCGTCCGATGAAGCGCCAGAACCGACGCGCTGTGATCGAGAGGGCAAAGAAGCATTCCCACGTCTGAAGCGTGGTGAACTGCTCGTCGCGGGCGAGTGTTCGGTGCAAGAGCGTCGTCCCGCTACGCGGCACGCCGAGAATGAAAAGCGGACGGTCGATCGCGACGCGGCGATAGCCCCGAAAGAAGATCTCGTCGAGTAAAAAGCCGACCCAGTGCGCCGTCTGCACGACCGCAAGGCCCAGAAGCACAGGCACCATCAACGCGGCCCGCCGCCAACTGCGCCGAGCGCTACTCCCGGCCGGCGGCCAGAGCGACCAACGGACGAGTTGTACGTAGCGCGCGCAACTCATCGCGAACAGAGCAAACAATCAACGCCTCCTGGGTTTCACTCGATCACCGGCGAAGCTCGAGTCTCATCGCAGTCGTGCTGCGTGTTGCGGCGTGCAGCTTTCGAATAGCATCGCGCGTTTCACCAATCTGCGCGCAGCATCACGCCTTTGACGAGCAAGCTTCAAGTACTGGAACTAGGTCACGGCATGGCACCGGCCTATGCCGGCAAACTACTGGCCGATCAGGGTGCCGACGTCCTGAAACTCGAGCCGCCGGGCGGTGATCCCCTGCGCGTGCGTGGGGTCAATGGCGACGTCTACGAGCGTTCTGCGCCGAGCGGCGCTTTCATCGCACTGAACGTGAACAAGCAGGTCGAACTGCTTGGCCCGTCGACCGACCTGAAAGCGCACATCGACGCGGCGGATATCGTCATTCACGACTTCTCGCCGACAAAAGCGGATTCACTGGGAATTGGCCCGTCACACGACCACTCGAGCAGCGGTCGGATCGTCGTTGCCATCACGCCATATGGCTCCCGGGGACCCTATGCCGAGTGGCGTGGCGAGGAAATCAACGTCACCAATGCGGGCGGATGGGCCGCACTCGCGCCGGCGACGAAGACGGATTCTTCGCTTCCGCCACTCAAGGTCTTCGGCCACCAATGCGCGTTGCTCGGGGGTATCGTCGGCGCGATGACCGCGCTCGCCACCTGGCGCGAGCGCGGTAGGAGCGGTGTGGGTGAGTTCATCGACGTATCGCAGCAGGACTACATCGCGACCGTGCTCGAAGCCGCACTACCGAACTTGAGCTACCTGGACGTCGTTTCCTACCGCCACCATCCCCGGCGACTGACGCCATGGCGGATTCTCCATGCCAAGGACGGGCCGATCTTCCTCATCTGCGTCGAACAGGACCAATGGGACCGATTGGTCGAATTCATGGGCCGCCCCGAGTGGGCGACCGTCGAACTCTTCGACGAACTCGCAGGACGCGCCGAAAACGCCGACGTCATCCACGCGCTCCTCCAGGATTTCGTCGGCAAGCGGAACGTCATGGAGCTTTATCACGCCGCCCAAGCCCATCGTGTCTGCTTTGCGCCCGTGTTCGGTTTCGGCGATCTCATCGACAACGAACATCTAACCGCCCGAGGGTTTATTCGCCACATCGATACTCCGCACGGGGAGCTTCCCGTGATGGCACGCGCTGCCCTCATCAACGGCTCGCGAACGCCACGAGATCACGAGCGGGCCAGCGAGCCCCCGGAGAAACGTGCCCCGCGCCCGGCCGACCAGCAGCCGGCGAGACTGCCGCTCGACGGCGTGCGCGTCGTCGACCTGAGCTGGGCCTGGGCGGGCCCCTTCTGCAGCCTGCAGCTCGCCCACCTCGGCGCCGAGGTGATCCGCCTCGAATCGGCCTCGCGACTCGATATCTATCGTCGTTACATGATCAATCCGCCCGAACTCGAACCGGGCACGGACACGTCCGGCATGTTCAACCAGTTCAACCAGGGAAAACGGAGCATGCAGCTCAACCTGCGTGATCCCGATGGCATCGAGATCGCGAAGGCACTGATCGCCGAAAGCGACGTCGTGCTGCAGAACTTCTCAACCGGGGTGATGGAACGGTTGGGGCTCGGCTTCGACGATCTCGTGGCGGAGAACCCCGACATCATTCTCGCCAGCATCAGCGGCTACGGTCAGTCGGGACCATGGCGTCGTTACATGGGCTATGGGCCCGCCGCAACGCCGCTGACAGGGCTTTGCTCGGTCACGGGCTACGAAGGTTCGTCCGAAGACGAGATCGGCCTCTCGATGCCGGATCCGACGGCAGGGCTCACCGCCGCTTTCGAAATCGTCGCCGCACTCGTCGCGCGCGACCAGACGGGCAAAGGCGCACATATCGACGTCTCGCTCTGGGAAGCGAGCGCGGTCCTCGCGTTCGAGGGGTTCATGCATCACGCGGTCACAGGCGAGCAATTACGCCCGAACGGTAACCGCGATCCCTGGATGGTTCCGCACGGCTGCTTTGCGTGTCGCGGCGAAGAAGCATGGGTATCGATCGCCGTACCGGATGACGACGCGTGGCAGCGACTCCTGACAATCGTCGACGATGCTGAACTCAGCGCCCGCGCCGATCTCGGCACGCTCGATGAACGCCGGGCGAACGAATCCTGGATCGAAGAGCGCATTACCGGCTGGACCGCGGGTCGTGATCGATGGGCGATCACGAAGACGTTGCAGGCAGCCGGGATTCCGGCGTTCCCGAGCATGAGCACCGCCGATCTGGTGGCCGACCCGCACCTCGAAGCCCGCGGTTTCATCGAGCGTCTCGATCACCCGGTCGTCGGCCGACGAGCGCATGCGGGTATCCCGTGGCGTTTCGCCGAACGCCCGAACGGCGTCCGCGCGCCAGCGCCGCTTTTTGGAGTCGACACGGACGATGTGCTGGAAAAGATCCTCGGCTACTCGAAAGAGAGGATCGCAGCGCTTCGTCGGGGTGGGGTGCTCAACTGAACGACCTCATGCGTTCGGTACGTGACCCGTGACGAGGAATTGTGGCAGCACGGCGAAGTACCGCTTTGCCTCGATGGCGGCATCGATGCGGTCGCGGAACGCCTGCAATCGATCCTCATCGAAGCCCGCGGTCGCCGCATAAGTCGTCATGTTCTGGATCACCGAGCGCATGCCACCAACCGTATCGGGGATCGCGACGAGGCGCGTCTCGATCGGCTCGAATCCGGCGTCGGCAAACATCCCGTAGAGGCGTCGGCCGATATGAGGTGTTTTGAAGGCGACCCCGGCGGCGGCCATCATCTCGGCGTGGTCCTCTTCCGGCGAGACCAGAAAAGCGCCCCAATCGCTGTCACTCACGTGAACGATGCCATCCGGTGAACCGATGCGGAAAAACTCGGCGACGATGCCTTCCGGATCGGGTACGTATTCCAGCACGTTCTTGCAGACGACCCGATCGGCGCAAGCGGCCGGCAGTGGGATCGTGAGCCCATCGCCCTGCACCACCTCGATCCGCTCGGCGACGCCCGCCTCGGCCGCACGCTGTTCGACGATGGCGAGGAAATCGGCGTTGATGTCGACCGCGAACACTTTGCCGCCGTCGCCCACACGACGGGCAAGCTCGATCGCAAGCCCACCGGGGCCGCAGCCGTAGTCGACGACCCGCTGGCCTGCTTCGATCTGGGCCGGGGCCAGCAACGGTGCCTGACCGTCGCGCCATTGGAACATCGCCTCGTAGCGCGCCATGCGGTCCGGTTCGATGTCGACCCAATGATCTTTGTAGAACGTGCTCATCGATCGTCCGTCGAAGGTGAGATTCGTGCGACATTAGCAGCTCACCATTGAAAGATTGGGATATGTCCGAAACAGCTGACGTGCTGATCGTCGGCGCCGGCATCGCCGGCTGTGCGACGGCCTACTACCTGGCGGCGACCGGCGCGGATGTGCTGATCGTCGATCGCGGCGACGTGGCCGGTGAGGCATCCGGGGTCAACATGGGTGGCCTCGGCGGTCGTTTTCCGAGTGAATCACCAACGCTCGATGACGCGCTGAGTTTCGGAAGCGTCGGGCTTTTCGACGAGCTGCACGATGCGGGGCACGACATCGAATTTCGCCTCTCGGGATCCATTCAAGCGATTCGAACGGAGGACGAGTTCGCTTTCGCGGAACGCCAGATCGCCAACGCATCACCTAACGGCGGCGCACAACTCCTCACCGCGCGTGAAGTTCGCACCATCGAGCCGCAGTTTTCGGCCGAGTTGCTCGGCGCCGTGGTCTTTCCCAAGTTCCGCGGCGAAGCAGACCCGGTGAAGACCACCAAGGCGTTTGCGCGCGCGGCCGAAGCCAAAGGATCCAGGTTGTCGCTATCGCGCACGGTCACCACCGTCGACACTTCGGGCGGTGCCTATCGGGTCGAAACGACGGCCGGTCCGATCGAAGCCAAGGCGTTGGTCCTCGCGACCGGTGCCTGGTCGGCAGAGGCCGGACGATGGCTCGGGCTCGACATTCCCATCGTGCCCGTACGCGGACAAATGTGGGCCACGGCGCCTTTACCTCCCAGAACCTTCCACACGTTCTCCGCGACCGAATCGCCGCGCGCGTGGTCGGATCGATCGAACCACGCCGCCGACGGACCGCCGAACCTGACCCACATCGACGGACAGCGCGTCTGTCGGCACCTCTACGGCCGTCAGAACGCCGCTGGCGAGATCATTTTCGGCGGCGATCGCCACGCAATTGGGTTCGAGCGGCGCGTCGAGGCCGAGAGCATCGCCACCAACAAGGCGCAGGCCACCGAGGTGTTGCCGTTCTTGCGCGAACACCCGACGGCACGGGAGTGGTCGGGGTTCATGCCGTTTCCACGCGACGGCAAACCGCTGATCGGTCACCTGCCCGGCTCGGACAACGCATTCATCGTTTCGGGACTCGCATCATCCGGTTTCGGCCGCGGCCCCATGGCCGCCAAGCTCCTCGCCAACCTCATTGCTTCCGGCACGCCCGATCCGGTCCTCGTCGCCGCGGATCCCGCCCGTTGCGTCACGAACATCTGATCGCAGGTAGCTGAGTGCGAAGCGGGTGTCTGCTTGCGGTGCTGATCGTGGCGATCAATGCCTTCGGCGGCGAAGAAGACGAGGCTTACCGCCACGGCCTCTCGTTCATCTATCCCCTCGAACTCGAGGCCGATTTCCGCCATTTCCGCTACGTCGACCCGGAGGCGCCAAAAGGCGGCACGATGCGGATCGCCATGTTCGGCAGCTACGACACCTTCACCGATTTTCTCGACAAGGGTCAGGGCGCCGCCGGCGTCGGCTTCACCGGCTATCCCAACCTGCTCTACGACCGGCTTCTCGAACCCGCGCTCGATGAACCCACGAGTCAGTACGCGCGGCTGGCCGAAGGTGTCCGCATAGCCGACGACGGTGGTTGGGTGGCTTTCAAGTTGCGGCGTGGCGCCCGCTGGCACGACGGCGAGATAATCGATTTCGACGATTTTCGATTTACGTTCGAGGCGATCAAGGAACACGGCGCGGCAGAGCTCAAGAGTGCGCTTCGAGACGTCGTGGCGATCGAGAGAATCGACGAGGACGAGTTTCGCTATGTGATGCGACCCGACACCCCGCGCGATCCCGCCATTCCCTTGATGCTTGGCCGGATGGCGGTCCTGCCGCAACACTACTGGGCGACCCGCGACGTCAGCCGCACGCAGGTCGAGCCCCCTCTGGGGAGCGGTCCCTATCGGGTGCGCAATCACGCCCTTGGGCGCTCGATCATCTATGAACGGGTGCCGGACTATTGGGGCAAGGATCTGCCGGTCAATCGCGGTCGGTTCAACTTCGACGTGGTCCGATTCGAGTACTTTCGCGACGATCACGTGCGTCGCGAAGCACAGACGAGCGGCGAGATCGATGTCGCGCACGAGGGCGTGGCAAAGAACTGGGCGAATGAGTACCGCACGCTGCCCGCTGTCATCGGCGGCTGGCTCAAACAGGAACTGCTACCGATCTCCAGTCCAGCCGGACTGTGGTTTTCCGTCGTCTGGAACCTCCGCCTGGCACGTTTCCAGGACGCGCGCGTACGCGAAGCCCTGACGCTGCTGTACGACTTCGAATACATCAATCGAACCTTGTCCTACGGCTTCTACAACCACGGCCGGAGCGTCTTCCAGGCGAGCCCAATGGAAGCGAAGGGTTTGCCGAGCGAAACCGAGCTCGCGCTCCTTGAGCCGTACCGCGACCAGTTGCCCGACCGCGTCTTCGGCCCCGCCTACCAACCGCCACCAACGACCGGCTTCGGCCGTAATCGCGAGCACGTTGTCCGTGCACTCGAACTCTTCGCCGACGCCGGTTGGCGCATCCGAGACGGCGCGCTCCGCAACGACGAGACGGGCGAACCGTTTCGAATACGGTTCGTGGTGATTTCAAAGGGACTGATTCGCACCCTCATGCCCTATCAGGACACGCTGCGGAGAGTCGGCATCGAGACGACCGCCGTCGCCCCCGAGATGTCGAACTGGCTGCACCAGATGCGCACGTGGAAATTCGACGCAGCGATGCGCAACTACACACCGAGCCATACGCCCGGTCTGCAGCTCGTGAACTATTTCGCGAGTGCCAGCGCGAGCCAAGCCTACGGCGGCAACTGGGGCGGTATCGAAGACCCCGTCGTCGACGCGCTCATCGATACCATTCTCGCCGCGCGAACGTCCGAAGACTTTCTCGCCGCGACGCGTGCCCTCGACCGAGTGCTGCTGTGGAACTTCTACATGATCCCGCGATCCAGTCCGCCGGGTTACCGGCTCGTTCATTGGGACCGATTCGGACGACCCGCGACACAACCACTACTCCGCCACGCGTACCTCGATACGTGGTGGTTCGATCCGCAAATGAGCGAACGGGTCGATCAGGGGATTCGCGAGCTCGACCACTAAGACAGCGCGAGATCGAGAATCTCGATCGGATGCTGGGCGCGCCGAGCCGTGCCGAACGCGATCTGCGAGCGACAGCTCGTTCCCGCCGCCGCAACCAGGGCGGACTGATCGGCGGCCCGCAACGCCGGGAAGAGCGCCGCTTCGCCCATCGCCATCGATACCGATTGATTGTCTACATCGAGCCCGAAGAGTCCCGCCATTCCACAACAACTCGATTCGATCGGTTCGACGTCGAGCCCCGGTATCGCGCGCAGTAGTTCGTTTGTCGCCTGATCGACGCCAAACGCCTTCTGGTGGCAATGGCCGTGCACATGACAAGACGTCTCCCACGGCCGCATCTCGGCGGCGACGACGTCCTGCCGATCGGCCAGAAAGACATCGATGAGCTCGATCCCGGCAGCGAGCTTTTCGCTCGACTCGGCATCCTCGAGGAGGCCCAGGTGCTCGTCGTGAAACGTGAAAAGGCACGATGGTTCGAGCGCAACGATCGGAATCCCTCGCTCGACGAACGGCAGGAGCGCCTCTCGAGTTCTCAGCGCTTCCGCTTTCGCCCGGTCGACCAAGCCCGTCGCGAGATGCGTCCTGCCGCAGCAAAGCGGCCGAGGCGGATCGAGTACCCCAGTCGTGAAACCCAACCGTTCGAGCACCCGGCGGGCCCGGTCGATCAGATCCGGCTCGAACCAGCGGGTGAACGTATCGACGAAGAGCATGACGTCAGGATTGTCGACAGGTGCATAGCGTTTCCGCCGATGCCACGTCGGCAACGCTCGGTCGGCCGGAAACGAGAGCCAGCGCTCGCTCGCGCGCGCCAGTACCGGCAGCCGATTGCGTAGATTCAGAAGCGGCGCGAACGGCGCGATGAAACGTGCGTAGCCCGGCAGGTTGCCGATCATCTTGTCGCGCAGCGTCCAGCCATGCGCGGCGTGATGGCTCGCCAGGTGCTCGATCTTCATGCGCGCCATGTCGACGCCGGTCGGGCATTCGCGCCGACACCCCTTGCAGCTCACACACAGCTCGAAAGCACGATGAATCGTCTCACTCGCGAGCGGATCCCCGTCCTCGTCGTCGAGTTGCCCCGAAAGAGCGAGCCGTAGCGTATTCGCCCGCCCTCGCGTCAGGTGTTCTTCGTCCATCGTCGCGCGGTAGCTCGGGCACATCACGCCGCCTGAACTCTTGCGGCACGCGCCGTTGTTGTTGCACATCTCGACGGCGCCGGAAAGCCCACCCCACGCGCTCCAGTCGAGCACTTCCTTCACGGGAATCGGCTGATAATCCGGCTTGAAGCGGAACAGGGAGCGGTCGTCCATCCGTTCCGGGTCGACGATCTTGCCGGGATTGAACGCCGCCTCGGGATCGAAGATCGACTTCACCTCGCCGAAAGCGTCGACGAGCCGGCGACCGAACATCGGCTCGTGAAATTCGGATCGCACCAAACCGTCGCCGTGTTCACCGGAATGCGAACCTTCGTACTCCCGCACCATCGCGAAGCACTCTTCGGCGATTGCACGCATCTGCCGAGCGCCACGTTCTTCCTTGAGGTTCAGGATGGGTCGCACGTGCAGCGTGCCGACGCTCGCGTGCGCGTACCACGTGCCTTCCGTGCCGTGCTTTCTGAAGATCTCGTCGAGACGGCGGGTGTACTCCGGCAAATCGGTCAACCGCACGGAGCAGTCTTCGACGAACGACACCGGCTTACCGTCGCCCTTCATCGACATCACGATGTTGAGCCCCTGCTTGCGTACATCCCAGATCCGCGTCTGCCACGCCGTATCGGTCGCCTTCACGAGCGCACCGGCGAGACCGAGATCGGCCATGAGTTCATCGAGCCGGTCGAGTTTCGCGACGAGTGGCGCGAGTTCGTCGCCCGCAAACTCGACGAACAACAACGCCTTGGGATCGCCTTCGACGAAGCTGTCGAGCGTCGGGCGGAAGAGGTCGATCTCATAGGCGAGATCGAGCAGCGTCTTGTCGACCAGTTCGACGGCAGTCGGGTCGAGCCCCACGATGTGCTGCGGCGCCTGCATCGCCGCGTAGAACGAATCGAAATGGCAGATCCCGAGCACCTTGTGCTTCGGCAGCGGTTCGAGCGCGAGTTCGAGCGCGGTAAAGAAGCCCAACGTGCCTTCACTGCCGACCAGCAGGTGAGCCATGTTGTGGCCGGTCGGATCGATCGTATCGATGTTGTAGCCGCCGACGCGGCGCAAAAGCTTCGGAAAACGGCGATCGATCTCGTCGCGCTCGCGGGCGCCGAGGGCGCGGATGCGCTGCACGATATCGAGATAGCGTGACTGCCCCGCAATCGCTTCGAGGTTGCCATCGACCGGGCCGAACCGAACCGATTCACCGTCGGCGAGGATCGCGTCGATCCCGCGCACGTTGTGCACCATGTTGCCGTAGCGAATGGAACGCGAGCCGCAAGAGTTGTTGCCCGCCATACCGCCGAGCGTCGCTCGGTTAGCAGTCGAGACGTCGACGGGAAAAAAGAGCCCGTGGCGTTTCAGGCCGGCATTCAGATCGTCGAGTACGACGCCTGGTTCGACCGAGATGGAGCGCCCTTCGACGTCGAGATCCTCGATCCCTGTGAAGTGACGACTGACGTCGACGACGATGGCCTCGCCAACGGTCTGCCCGCACTGCGACGTACCACCGCCGCGCGGCAAGACCGGTACGCCCGCTTCCTTCGCAATCTCGATCGTCGCGGCAATATCGTCACGGGTCCGCGGGATCACGACCCCGAGCGGCTCGATCTGGTAGATGCTCGCGTCGGTCGAATACCGACCTCGGTTCGCCGAATCGAAAAGGACGTCGCCAGCGATAGCACCGCCGAGACGCGCGGCCAGGTCGCGATCGCCAGGGCGCCGTACGGCTCGATGTTTCATGGGCTAACCCACCGGTCTTCGGGGACTATTCCTCGCCCTGTGCCGCGGAACGCCATTCGTTCTCGAGCCGGCGCGCGCCGCGCAACATGTTGCCCATCGCGTAATTGCCTTCGTGACAGGCGTATTCGAAGCTCGCGTGGTCGGTGCGTGGCCAGACGAACTCGCCCCCGTAGGGCTCGGCGTAGTCACCGTCCTCCACGCGGAATTGATAAAGCAGGCCTTCGCCATCGACCGGGCTGAACCGCTCGACCACGCGGTAGTCGTCCCGCGGCACGTTGCCTTCCCAAAGGAAATTGGTCGTCTCGACAACCAAGGTGTCGTCTTCCCACCAGCCGATCGAATCACCGGAGAGCGAGCGCATGTCGGCAGGCAAGTGCTCGTCGTCCATTCGAATCACGCGCGTCCAATGCATCCATTCGATATGCAGCATTACGTGATCGTCGGTCTGCACGATCGTCTTGATGTTGTTATACGGCAGTGGCCGGATCGGCACCGTTGCGATGCCCTGGTAGATGCATCGGACCCCGAGAATCATCGTTTCGGGACCGTCGTAAGGCCGATCGCCCGTTTCCAACCACCACGCGCGTCCTTCGTTCTGCCAGGCAAAGCGCGGCGCATTCTCAAACCGTTCACGCCCTTGCGCCGTCACCTCGGGCATCCGGCCGTTGGCCGGCTCCGTCAGGATCGACGTTCGATACTTCCCATCGATCGCGGGACCTACGTCTCCCCACTCGAACCAGACATTGTCGTAGGCGCCGACATCGCCGCCGACTTCCGGTGCGGAGCGATCGGCATCGGCAGTCGCGTCCCCGGCCTCCCGCGCGGCAGCCCACTCGGCCATCCCGTCGACCTCCTCCGCCGTGAGATACGCCCGATCGCCGAATCGCGGCGGCCGACTGAACGGCGTCAACATCGAGATGTCGTAGCGTCCACTGAAATCCGGTTTGCCCGATTGGGTGCGTGGATAGTCGTCGGCCGCTGCGGCGACGACGCCGAGTAAGAGACAGAATCCGACCAGCACAATGCTTCGCATAGCTCCCCCCAAAGAGCGCTTTGCCCACGGGTGAGCGTGCCGATTTAGCACGACGTTTGCCACTCGCGCGAAAGAACGCGACTCAGGATCGCGAGAAGGGATATCGATATCTCATGTAGCTATATCGAAAGGATCGGGATTCGTATGAAAATCGCCGCCGAACTCAGCGCTTTCACCGCGCTCCAACCGCACACTAAGGACCATCCATGCGCTACGACAACATCCTGCAGACCATCGGTAACACGCCGATCGTCAAACTCAATCGCACCGGACCCGACCACGTCGACCTCTTCGTCAAGATCGAATCGTTCAACCCGCTGGCCTCCGTGAAGGACCGGCTCGCGTACGCGATCATCAAGGACGCCGAGGATTCGGGCGCGTTGAAGCCGGGTCAAACGGTTGTCGAGGCGACATCGGGCAACACGGGCATCGCGCTGGCGATGGTTTGTGCCGCGACCGGCCATCCCTTCGTTGCGACCATGGTCGAGACGTTCTCGATCGAGCGCCGCAAGATCATGCGTGCCATGGGCGCCAAAGTGATCCTCACCCCTGCCGCCGAACGCGGAACGGGCATGGTGAACCGCGCCGCCGAACTCGCCGAACAGCACGGTTGGTTCCTCGCCCGCCAATTCGAAAACCCGGCCAACCCGGCCTATCACGCGTCGACCACCGGACCCGAGATCCTGCGTGATTTTGCCGGCGACCGGCTGGACTACTGGGTCACCGGATGGGGCACTGGCGGGACGCTGACCGGCGCCGGACGCGTGCTCAAGACGGCGCGTCCCGACTTGACGATCATCGCCGCGGAACCGGAGCAGGCCGCGCTCCTGTCCGGCAACGAGTGGTCACCCCACATGATTCAGGGATGGACGCCCGACTTCGTACCTGGCGTGCTCGATCGTGACGTTCCCGATCAGATCGTCAAGGTGACGCAGGAAGACGGACGCGATTGCGCGCTCGCTCTGGCACAGAACGAAGGCATCTTCGTGGGCGTTTCGGCGGGTGCGACGTTGAGCGCCACGCTCAAGGTCGCGGAAAACGCGCCGGCGGGCAGCGTGATGCTGGCGATGCTTCCAGATACGGCTGAGCGCTATCTCTCGACGTTCCTGTTCGCGGACATCAACGAAGGATCCGACGACGACTGGCTCGAGAGCCTGTAGTTTCGATGGCCGCACTCGGATATCTCGTGCCGACGCGCGAGGCTGTCATGGAGGGACGTCCGGCTACGGACCCGCTCCTCGATCTCGCCAGACGAGCCGAATCACTCGGGCTCGATTCCCTCTGGGTCGGCGACTCCCTGCTCGCGCGTCCTCGCCACGATCCCCTGACCCTGCTCGGCGCCTTGGCGGTCGCCACGGAGCGCGCAACGATCGGTACCGCCGTCTTGCTACCGGCCTATCGAAACCCGGTCGTGATGGCTCAACAGATCGCGACGATCGATCAACTCGCCCACGGACGTCTCGTCATCGGCGTCGGAATCGCCGGCGACGTGCCGAATATCCGCGCCGAGTTCACAGCCGCGGGCGTGCCGTTCGAGCGCCGCGTGGGCCGGATGCAGGAGGGCTTAGCACTCTGTCGCGCACTCTGGTCAGGCGAACCGGTTTCCTGGGATGGCCGCTGGACAGTTGCCGACGCGACGCTCGGCCCGACGCCATTTCGCACCGGCGGGCCGCCGATCTGGGGCGCAGGGTCACACCCGAACGCCATTCGACGAGTCGCAAAAACGATGGACGGATGGATGCCGATCTTTCCCGATACGGCGGACGGCTGGAGCGGCCTGAAGGACGATCTTGCGGGCGAACTCGAAGCGAACGGTCGATCACTCGAGGACATCACGACGTCACTCTACGTCACGGTCTACGTTGATGACGACGAAACCGCCGCCAACGCCCGCATCGATCGATTCCTCGAGAGCTACTACGGCATCCCCGGTAAGGCCATGCGTCGCGCGCAGGCTTGCTTCGGGGGCTCTCGTGAGGCTTTGACCGCCTGGTTACGCTCGTTCGTCGAAGCCGGTGTCGATCATCTGATCGTTCGGCTCGCTGGCGACCACGAAGCGCAATTGGATTGCTTGAGCGAGATCCGTCACGACGTGATCACCTAGCAGGATCCATTTTTCCAGTACTCTTGCCCGCTTTGCCTGATCCTTGAGTTCCATGTTCGATTCTCTGCGTGTTCTCGAAATCGGCGACGGCGTCGCCGCCGCTTATGCCGCCCGTCTGCTAGCCGATCAGGGCGCCGAAGTGATCAAGGTGGAAGCCCCGTCGGGTGATCCCGCCCGACGACGCGGCCCATTCGAGGCAGAAGAGGATCCCGAGCAGAGTGGCTTCTTCCTCGCCCTCAACCTCGGTAAGCACGGCGTCGTGGTCGATGAATCCGACGGCTCGAGAACGCTCGACCAGTTGCTCGACTGGGCGACGATCGTCGTGCATTCATTGCCGCCGGCCGAGGCCGTCGCCCGGGGTCTCGATGCGCCGACGCTTAATGCCCGGCGCGCCGATCTGATCGTTCTGGCGATGACCCCGTTCGGCCAAACCGGTCCTTATCGCGATCTGCAAGCGAGCGAGCTGACCATCGCGCACGCGGGCGGTTGGGCGAGCCTCTGTCCCATGTCGCGCCGCGAAGAGAGCTATCCGCCGCTCAAGGTGCACGGCCACCACTGCAGCCTCATGGCCGGCGTCGCGGGCGCGACGGCGGCGCTTGCGACGCTCCGCGATACGCTCGTCACCGGTCAGGGCGAATACATCGACTTCTCGGTCGTCGAGTACGTTGCGTCCGTGCTCGAGTTTGGCGTCCACGTTTACACCTACCACGACATGGTCATCAAACGAACGGCAACGCGCTCTCTCATTCCATGGCGCATCTTCGATACCCAGGACGGCGAGATCTTTCTCGTCTGCGTCGAGCAGGACCAGTGGGAACGTCTCGTCGAGTTCATGGGCCATCCCGAGTGGGCGACTCTCGAAGTCTTCGAGACCAACGCCGATCGCGCCGAAAACCAGGACGTACTCCACACGTTTCTCGAGGGATACATCAGCGAGTGGAAGACATTCGATCTCTACCACGCGGCACAAAAGCACCGCGTCTGTCTCGCGCCGGTCTTCACGTTCGAGCAACTGGCAATCGACGAGCACCTCAACGACCGCGCGTTCTTCACGACCGTCGATGGCGTGCGCCACATCGCGCCGGCACAGATCATCAACGGCGAACGACCACACTACCGCCGCGGTGCACCCCGTCTGGGTGAGCACAACGACCAACTCGAAACACTCTCCGCCGCGTCCCCGCCGGCCGCTCGCGGTGAACCGAAACGACCACTCGAAGGCGTCCGGGTAATCGACATGACGTGGGTGTGGGCCGGTCCGTTCGGCAGCATGAACCTCGCCCACCTCGGCGCCGAAGTGATCCGCGTCGAGTCATCGGTGCGTCCGGACCTTTATCGCCGCGGCAACGCGGCCCCCGAAGGCATCGAACCGAGTCTCAACACTTCCGGCATGTTCAATCAGTGGAATCAGGGCAAACGGAGCGTCGCCCTCGATCTGCGAACGCCGGAAGGGATCGACATCGTGAAGGGGCTCATCGCTGAAGCGGACGTCGTCTTTCAGAACTTCGCCACCGGCGTTCTCGAACGCATGGGCCTCGACTACGACGTCATGCGCGCGATCAACCCGAGGATCATCCTCGCTTCCGTCAGCGGCTACGGCCAGACGGGACCGTATCGAACGTACATGGGCTACGGACCCGCAACGGGCCCGCTCGCGGGGCTCGCCTCGGCCACCGGATACCCCGGCGAAGGTCCGGAAGAAACGGGCGTCGCCATGCCCGATCCAACGGCGGGGATCACCGCCGCGTATGCCGTCACCGGGGCGTTATTGCGACGCGAAGACACCGGCGAAGGCGAACATCTCGACGTCACCCTCTGGGAGGCGACCGCGGCACTGACGGTCGAAGCGTGGATGGAGTATTCGCAGCGCGGGACGCAGGCCGAGCGCATCGGCAACCGCGATCCACACATGGCCCCGCATGGCTGTTACCGCGCGGCGGGCGACGATCAATGGGTCACGATCGCTTGTCGCGACGAGGACGAATGGCAACGCCTGCGGGACATCATCCCCGGTCTGGGTCCTGCACGCTTCGACGATCTCGCGGGACGCAAGGCCAACGAGGACGAACTCGACCAACTAGTCACCGAATGGACGTCGATGCGCGATCGATGGTTCGTCACGGGCGAACTACAGGCCATCGGGATCGCGGCGTTCCCGACCTTCACGACACAGGACGTCGTAGAAGATTCGCATTTCAATGCACGCGCCTTCATCGAACGGTTACCACATCCGGAAGTCGGTCGACGCGCGCATACCGGGATCCCATGGCGGATGAACGTACGGCCAAACGGTGTTAAGAAAACGGCGCCCGCCATCGGCGCGGATACCGACGACGTCCTCGTCGACATCCTCGGTCGTGAACCCGCCGAGGTCGAAGCACTCCGTCAAAAGGGAGTCTTGCAATGATCAGATTGGCCCTCGTCATCGGCGCACTCGCCACGCTCAGCGGATGCGCGACCGTCGAAGCGAGCCGCCCGCTCGAAGACCAACGCGCCGAGGCGCCACGCGCGTCGACGGCCAGCGATCATCCGCCGTTCTGGATCGGCAATCTGACCCCACCCGAACGGTTCGAACGTGCCAAGCGCTCTCGTCCAGAGCTGATCGCCTTCTTACGACGCATGCCGAAGGGCGCCGATCTGCACAACCATATCTCCGGCGCCACATTCGCGGATTTCATGCTCGAGAGCGCGCTCGCTGCCGACAAGCACTACGACCTGTCGCGCGACGTGTTCGTCGACGACCCCGGCGACAACAGCGTATCCACACAAACGCTCATCGACACACCGGCGTATCTCAACCAGTACCGCGACATCGTCAGCATGCGCGGCTGGCACCGGGATAGCGCGAACGGTCACGACCACTTCTTTCGCACGTTCAGCCACTTCGGCACGGCCGGGCGAACGTCGGGCGAAATGCTCGCGGAGGTTCTCGTCCGCAACGCCGCGCAGAACATCCAATACCTCGAGCTGATGGCGTGGCCCGGCAACTTTCCGGTACTCCAACGGTTTCTCGACGTCTCGCCGGTCCGCGTCGATGTAAACGATCTCGACGCCGCGTTCGAGCCGTTCCGTGCGCTCGTCAACGACCCCGAGGTGCTCGCCGGATTCCGTACCGCCGTCGACACCTGGGAAGCGACGGCGCGCGCACACATGGTCGCATCAAACTTTGATCCCGCCGACGCGCCGCCGGTTCGGTACGTCGGCTCGATCATGCGGACGTTCGATCTCACCCGCTTTTTCGTTCGTGCGGTCGTGATGATGTCGATGGTGAAAGCCGACGATCGCTACGTCGCCGTCAACATCCTCGCGCCTGAAGACGCCGCCCGTGCGCGAATGGAATTCGACGATCAGATGCGCGTGCTCGATTTCCTCTGGCGCGAACTGGATCAGCCCAACATGACGCTCCACGGTGGCGAGCTCACGATGCGGGAATCGCCGCTCGAACCGATGCTCGACCGGATCCGCAAGACGATCGACGTCGGCCATGCGAGTCGTATCGGGCACGGCATTTCGATCGGCTGGGAACGCGACGTCGTTTCGCTACTCGACCAGATGCGCGCCGATGGTGTCCTCGTCGAGATCAACCTCACGAGCAACGACGGCATCCTCGGCATCGTCGGCGACGATCATCCGTTCCTCATGTATCGCAGTGCCGGCGTGCCGATGTGTTTCTGTACGGATGACGAGGGCGTCAATCGATCGAACCTCACGTTGGAGTATCTGCGCGCGGTGCGGACCTACGATCTCGGCTACGACGAGGTGAAGAACCTGACCCGCAATTGCCTCGAGTACTCGTACCTCGACGGCGAAAGCCTGTTCATGGAACGGGACTACACGCGCCGCCGCTCGACGCCTCCAGATTCGAGCAAAGCCCGAGTTCAGCTCGCCTTGGAAGATGCGTTCGATGCGTTCGAAGCATCGCTCGCCAGAGGCTTCCGCGAGGGCTAGCCGTTTCGATAGACATAACTGTAGGCATTGATCGCAGGCACACCGCCGAGGTGGGCATACAGGACTTTCGACCCCGGCACGAAGTAGCCCTTCTCCACGAGATCGATCATTCCCTGCATCGACTTACCCTCGTAGACGGGGTCCGTCATCATCCCCTCGAGCCGTGCTGCGAGCCGGATCGCTTCGTTGGTTTCCGCCGACGGGACGCCATAGGCGGGATACGCATAGTCGGTCTCGAGAACGACGTCTTCGGCCGTCGGTGGCGATATCCCGATCCGATCAGCCGTCCGCTCGGCAATGGACACGATTTGCGCGTGGGTCTGATCAGGCGTCCCGGACGCGTCGATGCCGATCACGCGCCGAGCACGCCCATCGACGGAAAAACCGACGACCATGCCCGCCTGGGTGGATCCCGTCACCGAGCAAACGACGACATAGTCGAAGGAAAAACCGAGCTCGGCTTCCTGCGCCCGTAACTCTTCCGCAAACCCCACAAATCCGAGGCCGCCCAGTTCGTGCTCGGATGCACCCGCGGGAATCGGTACGGCTTGCCGCCTTTAGCGCAGACATCATCTAGCGCCGCCTGCCAACTTTCGCGAATTCCAATATCGAACCCCGCTTCGACGAGTTCGACGTCGGCACCCATCACGCGACTCATGAGGATGTTGCCCACACGATCGTAGACCGCGTCCTCGAACGGCACCCACGCTTCCTGGACGAGCCGACAACGCAAACCCACTTCGCGGCTACTGCTGCCACCTGGCGCGTGTGATTCGACTGCACGCCACCGATCGTCACGATCGTGTCGGCACCGCTCGCGAGAATGTCGGGGACGATGTATTCGAGTTTGCGGATCTTGTTCCCACCGAACGCGAGTCCCGAGTTGCAGTCTTCCCGTTTCGCATAGATCTCGACGCTCCCGCCCAAGTGCGCTGAGAGGCGCGGAAGCGCCTCGATCGGCGACGGTCCGAAGGTCAGCGGATAGCGCGGGAAAGCGTCGAGCATGGCGTCCTCAAAGGTCGGATACTTGATCGTAAAACGCTGGCCCTGCAAACATGGTCGCTCAATCGGGAGGAATCATGAGTCAAGCAGAACCGTACGTCGGCAAAGTCTTACCGGAAAAACCGTTCTCGGTAACGGCGAATCTCATCAACGACTACTTTGAAGGTCTCGATCTCGATCGAGCCGGATTCGACACGGGCAAGTCACCCGTCCCATCGATGGTCGCAACGGATGCGGACCACTATTTTTCCGAAGCGGCGTTCGCGCAGCAGAAAGGCCATCTGTGGATGCGCCAGGAGTGGGCCTTCAAGAAGCCGATGCAAGCGCAAGCGGACTACACGACGCGCGGCCAGATCGAAGACATCTACAAGAAACGTGATCGCACCGTGGTCAACACGGCCTTTACGGTCCTCGACGGCGTCGGCGACGAGGTGCTCTCCGCCAACCATCACCAGTCCTTCCTACTCGATCCCCCCGCGGATCAGGTCGAGTTCCGGGCGCCGACGGCCAAGGCGGGCGCGAAGAAATTCAACGTACCCGATGGCGATCCGATTCCGGGCCTCGATCGCACGATCAGCCTGGAAATGTGCGGCCAGTACTTCCACGGCAACAAGAGCTACCACACCGACCTCGAAGCATCGAAGGAACTCGGTTTCTCGAACGTCGTGGTCGGCGGGCGAATGACGATGGCCTACGTTGGTCACGTCCTCGATCAGTACTTCGGCGATCGCTGGTTCTCGGGCGGCCACATGGACGTCAAGTTCACCAACCCGTGCTGGCCGAACGATCACATCCAGGTGAAAGGTGTCTCGAGCGGTACGGACGACGACGGACGCGAATCCGTTTTCGCGTGGATCGAAAAGGATGACGGGACGGTCGTCCTGATTGCCCAGGCGAGCGCCTGAGCGACGTCGCGCCGATCGTGGCAACGACGCTCAGCGAAGCCCAGAAGCGCGACTTCTTTCACGACGGATTCATCGTCGTCCGGGACGCCGTCCCGGCACCGATTCACCGGCGCGCTCGGGCGACGATCGCGGCGAGCCTGCCGGCTGACGAGCGGAGGTTGCTCGTGCCACCGCGACTGGCCGGGCACCCCGACGTTCTTGCGCTCTTCAACGAGAGCGGCCTCAAGGAGCTCATGGAAAACACCATGGGCCCGTTTCCGGACGTCATCTCGAGCCAGGTTGCCGTCACGCCACCACACGACGAAATGGGCGGCGGCCCCGGCCCGCATGTCGACGGAAGCTGGGGCGGGGTCATCCCAACGGCACCGGAAGAGATCGACATCGAACACGGCAGACCGCGCGACGCAGAGCAGTACTTCGGACCCGACGACACACGCCGCGGCACCAACGACGGCCAGCTCTGGCAGGACCCACAGCGGCGAATCTCGCTTGGCAGCTACACGGCCCTCGTCGGCGTCGCGGTCAACGATCAGCTCGTACCGGGCCGCGGACAGTTCGCAGTCGTTCGCGGTGCACACGAGGCGGTGGAAGCGGTCTTCCGTGCGCAACGCGACAGCGGCAGCGTCATCGGGCCCGAAGGTGCCGACTGGCCTCGCATCAAGATCTCATCGGCCGGACGGCCGTATCTCAATGGACTTCCCGACTCGATCCGAGCACGCGCGAACGCAGCCGCCGCGCGCGCAGAGCCAATCGAGGGCTGGCCCTGGCCGATGCTGACGCCGGTTTGCCTGTCCGCGGGTGACGCGGTCATCGCGCTGCACAGTTGTCCGCATACACCGACCCCTAACTTCGGGCTCGCCCCCCGGATGAACATCTACTTTCGGTTGCGCCGCCTTCGTCCGGAGAGCCCGCACGAAGGCACGCGTCGCGTCGGCCACGGCGTGAGTGATCATCCGGACCGCGGCTACTTCGGCCAGTTTCTCGACTATCCCGACGACTACGACGCCTTTCAGACGTCGATCGACAAACTCTGTGATCACTGGTGCGAATGGGACGGAATGCAGGAAATCGTCGAGGCGCAACGCGGTGCAGCGTGAGGATCGATTTCACCACTCGATCACGGTCGCGTCCGATGCAGCGCTGGATGCCTACCACGCCGGTATCGATGCGATGTTCGCGCTCCAACCGGGCGCACTCGATCATTTCGACGTCGCGACCGCCATCGATCCCGAGTTCGCGATGGGTTTTGCGGCTCGGGCTCGCGCGCATCTCGCCCGAGCCGATGTCGCAGCAGCCCGCGAGGATGCCGAGCGGGCGATGTCCCTCGCCTCGCATCGGACGGAGCGTGAGCGCCAACACATTCAGATCGTTGCCGACGGACTCCGTGGCCGCGGATCGATCGAGGCCATCTACGCCCATGCGCGCGCGTATCCCCGCGATGCCATCCCGATCTCCGGCGCGCTCGGCGTCTACGGCCTGATCGCTTTCAGCGGCATCGCCGATCATCACGAAGTACAGCTCGATTTTCTGCGATCTCTCGAGCCGTACTGGCGTGACGACTGGTGGTTCGACACCTCTCGCGGATGGGCACGAATCGAAGGAGGCCAGGTCGACGAGGGGCTCGACATCGCGCTTCGCGCGTTCGAGGCGAATCGGGCCAACGCGCAAGGTGTCCACGCGATATCGCATGGCTACTACGAACGCGGAGACGTGTTGACGGGTGCCGCTTTCCTCGACGAGTGGCTCGCGATGGGCATCAACGGGGCCCCTTACTCCGTCGACGGTGGCTTGCACTGCCATCTCTCGTGGCATCGCGCCCTGATTGCGCTGCAACTCGGGGATTTCGAAACGATGCACGCGATCTACTCCGCCGCCATCGCCCCGAGCGCTTCGTCAGCTATCCCGATGCTGACTTTCATCGACGCGGCGGCACTCGCTTTCCGCGCACACCTGGCGGGCGAGGATCTCGGCGCGCACGCACTGGAAGAGATCGCGGCATTCGACGCCGCCCATTTTCAGGCCGGCATCACGTTCCTCGACGTTCACCGACTGCTCGCGCGGCTCTCCCATTCCTGCTCGAGGTCGGGCGAGAACGAAAACGAGTATTCGAGGCTCGGCACGTCGCACCGCGCACCTGGATACCGGTTCCAGTACCACGTACCGCCCACATCGGTGCCCGCCTCAAACACGCGCACGTTGAAGCCGTCACCGCGCAATCGATGGAGTGCATACATTCCGGCGAAACCACCACCGACGACGATGACGTCAAACATCCCTACCCCCGAACTCATCTGGCCAAACCCGTCAACCTACCATTTCGAGTTGGACGATGGTGGATACGGCATCGAACGAGACACCGCATCAGCAGGGCGCACGTTCCGGCTCAAGCAGCACGAAATTCCTCGAGGATCTGATCGACGATCTCGAATCCTTTACCCCAACCGCCGTCCATACCGCGCGCCATCTCGGCGAAACAGGCGATCTCCGCTTCACTCGCATCGAGTGGAACCTGCGTGAACGTCACCTTCGTCTGCTCACCATCCGGCTCGAACGCCACCGTCGTCAGCAGCACCTTCGGCCAGTCCGGCATCATCGGGTTCGCAGCGACGTTCCACTGCGCATCCGCGGACTGGTGATGCCACACCAGCTTCGACGGCGGATCGACCTCGATGAAGTCCACCCGTTGATAGTCCGAGTTCTCACCGAACTTCATTTCGTTCAGCCACGACCCACCCGGCGCCAGATCGAAGGCATGGATGACGGTTTCCGCCCCCGGCCCATACCAGCGCGCGAGGTATTCGGGATCCGTCCAAGCACGCCACACCAGATCCCGAGGCGCATCAAAGACGCGCTCGATCGTATATTCAGGTACCTCGCTCATCTTTCGATTTCCTTTCCTGTTGTTGTTCATGTTCGTCATCACGATGCACCGGTCGAACAGAAGCCGGCGTGATCTCGTCCGCACCGACCGCTTCCTCGCGCATCGACGCCAACACATCCGCCAGACGATCGAATCTCGACGGCCAGAACGCCCGAAACTCCGCCAGCCAATCCGCCGCCGCCGCCAAGTTCGCCGCCGCCAACCGCGCCGGCCGACGCTGCTCGTCGATCTCGCGCTCGATCAACCCCGCGCGCTCCAAAACCTTCAGATGCCGCGAGATCGCCGGTTGGCTCATCGAGAACGGCTCGGCAATCTCACGCACCGACGCCTGCCCACCCATCAACCGCGACAGAATCGCGCGACGCGTCGGATCAGCCAGCGCACCGAAAACGGCATCCAGGTTCGGCCTATAACTGAGTTGTTCCATAACTTTATTGTTATTTAACGGCACAGTTATCGCAAGGGTGGTCGATCGGAAAGGTTGCCGGCGCCTTCAGGTGAACACGCCGACGACCGGGGTCCCCGCGCGCAAAGCGCGCAGGGGGGAACCACCCGCTGCAACCCCGCGCCGAAGGGCGCGCGGCGTGACTCCCCCATCAGCCATCTCAGACTCGGCGCCGATCCGGCGGGGGCGTGGGGGCGGAGCCCCCACAAGAAAAAAGCAATCAGAATGGTAGTGTGCCGAAGGATGTGCAAAAAGTTGGGTGGCCATGGTGTGCTTTTAGACACGACATCAAAAAAGGCACACACACGAGATGACCACCCAGAAGAAGCGTAAGACGACGGCAGTCGAACTGGAAGAGGTACTCAGCAGCGAGGGCGACCAGCTGCGCACGATGATGCGCGAGATGCTCCAAGAGCTATTGGAAGCGGAGATGGCCAAAGTGCTCCGCGCGCAACCCCACGAACGCAGCGACGAACGCCGGGGCTATCGAGCCGGTTACTACCCGCGCGGCTTGTTGACCCGCGTCGGCAAGCTCGAGCTGCGTGTACCGCGCGACCGCGAAGGACGCTTTTCCACGGAGCTGTTTGCGCGCTACCAGCGTTCCGAACAAGCCTTGGTCAGCGCGCTGGCGCAGATGTATATCGAGGGCGTTTCGACGCGCAAGGTCAAAGCGATCACGGAGGAGCTGTGTGGCCACAGCGTCTCGGCCTCGACCATCTCGCGGATCAACAAGCGCCTCGACAAGACGCTCACCGCATTCGCCACCCGACGACTCGAAGAACCGACGCCGTATCTGATCCTCGATGCGCGTTATGAGAAGGTCCGTGAGGCGGGAGTGATCCGCTCTCGAGCCGTGCTCATTGCCATTGGCATCAACTGGGAAGGACGCCGCCAGATACTGGCCGTGGAGCTCGCTCAACGGGAGAGTCGAAGTAGCTGGAAAGAGTTCCTCACCACGCTGCGTGATCGCGGCTTACACGGCGTCGAGTACGTCGTCAGCGATGATCACGATGGGCTGCGACGGGCGATCCAAGAAGTCCTCACCGACAGCGCCTGGCAACGCTGCTACGTGCACTTCCTGCGCAACGCCCTCGACCACATTCCGCGCAAGGCCGATGACGATTGTCTGCAGGAACTGCGCTGGCTCTACGATCGTCGCAACGTCGATGAGGCGCGATCGGATCTCGCCGCTTGGATCGGCCGATGGCACACGAAGTATCCGAAGCTCACCGACTGGGTGGAGGAAAACATCGAGCAGACGTGGACGTTCTATCGCCTCCCGCATCGCCATCACAAGCACATGAAGAGCACCAACATGCTGGAACGGTTGAACGAGGAAATCCGTCGACGAACGTATGTGGTGCGGATCTTTCCGAACGCGGCGAGTTGCTTACGCCTGGTGCGGGCGCTGGCCGTTGAGACCCACGAAAACGGGGGTGTCCGGAATTTTGTGTGTTGAGTCATTATTTCCCAAGGAGGGGATATGGCAAGACGCAAAAAGACGAGCTCGCGGTTTTCCGATGAGCTGATTGATGAACTGCTCGAGGGCCAGGAGCACGGCGCCCACCTGCTGAGCAACGACGGCCTGATCGGCGACCTGAAGAAGCGCCTGGCCGAGCGCATGCTCGAGACCGAGATGGACGTGCATCTCGAGGAGCCGGAACAACAAGCCGACGGCAACCACCGCAACGGGTACTCATCGAAGACGGTAACCATGGACGACGATCGTGTCGTTCTGGACATTCCACGCGACCGCCACGGCCAGTTCGATCCGACACTGATCCCCAAGTACGCGCGGCGCTTTCCAGGCTTCGACGAGAAGATCATCGCGCTCTACGCCCGCGGCATGAGTACGCGCGATATCCAAGGTCATATCGAAGAACTCTACGGCATCGGTGTGTCGCCGAACCTGGTCTCCGCCGTCACCGAGTCGGTGATGGAGGAAGCCGTCGCCTGGCAGAACCGACCACTTGAGACGACCTACGCGATCGTCTACTTCGATGCCTTGCGGGTGAAGATCCGCGACGAGGGCATCGTGCGCAACAAAGCGGTGTATCTCGCCATCGGCGTCACCTGCCGCGGCATGAAGGAGATCCTCGGCCTGTGGATCGAGCAGACCGAAGGCGCCAAGTTCTGGATGCGCGTCATGACCGAGCTCAAGGGCCGGGGCGTCGATGACATCCTGATCGGTGTCGTCGATGGCCTGAAGGGCTTCCCTGACGCCATTACGGCGGTGTTCCCGGAGACGGTCGTGCAGACCTGCATCGTGCATCTGATCCGTTACTCGATGCAGTTCGCTTCCTGGAAGGAACGCAAACCCATCGCCAAGGCTCTGCGGCCCGTTTACGGCGCCGTATCAGCAGAAGCCGCTGCCGATGCGCTTGAGGCGTTCGAACGCGGACCGTGGGGACAGAAATATCCACCGGTCGTGGTCGCTTGGCGTCGCAAATGGGATCAGGTCATCCCGTTCTTTGCGTTCTCGGCGGAGGTGCGCAAGATCATCTACACGACGAATGCGATCGAGAGCTTGCACAGTCAAGTGCGCAAAACGATCCGCAACAAGGGTCACTTCCCGAACGACGAGGCGGCGACCAAACTGATCTATCTGTCACTGATGCAGGCCGAGGCCAAGTGGCAACGACCGCCGATCGAATGGCAGGCTGCCAAGGCGCAGCTCGCCATCCAGTTCGGCGAACGCTTCAACATGATGATATGAACCAACGCTCACACACAGAAATCAGGACACGCCCACGAAAACTGGCTCGAACAGAGCCGCTACTTAAACATGGACTTGCTCAAGGAGCTGAAGAAGGAACAGCTCCGTCAAGCCGCTTAACCGCATGCCAGGCCACTCAACCCTTTTGCACAACTTGCGGCACACAACTATCAGAATTCCAGCCTACTCCTCCGGCAAGTCAACGCTTCCCAGCGCCACCGGATCCCGCTTCCCAGTCCACCGGATCAGCGCTTCCCAGACCATCGAACCGGCCTTCCCAGCGCCACCAGCTCCCACT
Organism: uncultured Pseudomonadales bacterium; assembly: GCA_951813295.1. Classification (GTDB taxonomy): domain Bacteria; phylum Pseudomonadota; class Gammaproteobacteria; order Pseudomonadales; family Azotimanducaceae; genus VXYL01. The sequence continues at coordinate 4,107,329 of CATOTI010000002.1, read as the reverse complement.
TCCCTACCAATTCTCCGTCCAAGGCCGAAGAACCACCTCGAACGCCCACGTCGAGCGATGCTGCCGGTGCAACGCGTAATAAACATCGGCGATCCGCTCGGGGTCGGCCATGTTGTCCTCGACGGTTTGGCCGGCCGCCCAATGGGCACGAGAGCCGTCGTCCTGCGTCCAGCCGATCGCGGCGTCGATGGGAATGTGGGCGACGTGGATGCCCTGCGGCATGAGTTCGCGGGCCATGCTTTCGGCGAGTCCGGCTTTGCCGTGGCAGGCGATCGCGAAGGCGCCGCTTTTCGGATAGCCCTTGGTGGCGGCACTGGCGTTGGTGTAGAGGATCGTGCCGCGCACACCGTTGTCGTCCGGCTCGTGCTCGAGCATGGCTTGGGCTGCTTGCTGGCCGACGAGAAACGCGCTGTAGGCCGAGTTCATCATCACCTGGCGAACGAGGTCGGCGTCGGCTTCCGCGACGCCTTTGCGGAAGATTTCACGCATCCGGCCGTCGATGTTGTGTACGACCAGTCGCGGCGAACCGAGGTCGCGCGTGACGCTCGAGAAGAGTTCTTCGACGGCGCCCGGATCCGCCGCGTCGCACGGATATCGAGCGACCCCGTGCTCGGCCTCGAGGGCTTTCAGAACGGACTTGTCTGGATTACGTGCCGCAATCGCGACTTTCATTCCCGCGTCGGCAAATCGGCGCGCACAGCTGGCGCTGACGCCTGGACCACCGCCCACAATGAGCGCTACTTCGTTCGTTTCCGCCATCGGATCCTCGCTTCGTGTCGAAGCCGGCATTCTCGCAGGTAACGCCCCTCGACTGGCATGCGATGACGTCGCCGCGTCGACCCGCTATCGTGCCGCGACCGTTTAGGAGGACGACGACCATGGCCGTTTTGCGGATCTTTTCGTACTTGCCGAATCCACGCGTTTGGAAGGCGCAGATCGCAGGCGATATCTGCGGCGTCGAGGTCGACGTCGTCGGCGACGGCAACCTCGGTAGCTGGTTGTGGGACTTCGATGCGCGTCCGATGGAAGAGAGCGAGCGGGAGGCGTCGAGTCCTCACGCACGGACGTCGCGGCGCGGTTTCAGCGGCACCCTCTTCAAAACCGACGCGTTTCTCAAAGCGCATCCGTTCGGCACCGTACCAGCGGCGTTCAGTCCGGACGGCCAGGTGGGGGTATTCGAATCGAACAGCATTCTCCGGGCGGTGGTCCGTGCCGCGGAGGACGATCAGGGGTTGTACGGACGCGACGGTTATCACGCCTCCCGGATCGACAGTTTTCTCGACGCGGCCCTGGTGCTGGGTCGCGAAGCGCAGGTCTACCTGCTCATAATGACGGACATGACGCCCGGTCTGCAGGAACGCATGGCGGGGGCGTTCGAGTTCTACATGAACGGCGTCGAGAACGCGCTATCGCAGTCCGACTTCATCGCAGGCGACGAACTGACGATCGCCGACATCGGATTCGTCTGCGACGTCGGCCAGTTTCTGCGCGAAGGCAAAGGCCGCTTCCGCACAGCACTGACGGACAAGGGCCTCGCACCGATCGGCGATGGCGCGGTGGCGGCCTATCCGCGCGCGTTTGCGCATCTCGAAACGTTGGGTCAACAGGACGTTTTCCAACACCGTCTCGGCAATTATCTCGACTGGTTCTTCGCGGCGTGAGGGGTTCAGTAGACGAAGTCGTAGGTCTGTTCCCAGTTACCCGCCACTAACTGACCTTCTTCCATCGGCGGTCGAAAACGCATCTGGCTGAGCACACGGCGAAAGCGAATATCGTCGAAATCTTCCGGTTCCCGGGCGAGCAAGGTGAGATTACGCGGCCGTCCGGTCTCATCGAAGTCGACGCGGTACGTCACCGTACCGGCCTCGCTCCCCGGGGTACCGAACATCTTTTTCGGGTCGCCCGGATCCACGGTCGCGAGAACGACTGGCTCGCGGAGAGACCGACGGATCGCCGGATGTGCCGCGGCGCCTTCAAAAACCGTCGCATAGAGCGCCCGCGCCGCCGTGAGGTCGTTGAACAGGAGGAGCCAATCGGCCAACTCGAGCTGCACGGCGAGGATTTCCCGACTGTCGTCGCCGAACGTCGAACCGGCAATGGTGCGTGCTTGCTCGAGCACACGAAACCCGCGCCCGCTCCGCGTCGGGTTCTTGCCCGTGCGTGAGTAGGCGGCCGATTCTCCGAGCCGCACACCGAACGGTCGCGGTTCGAAGGACTGGACGTCCACGGGCCGCTGACGCAGCGGAAAGCGGGCGAGTCGGTAGGTTCGCGACATTCGAACGAGGAGTTCGATCCGCATCACGGCATCCAGATTCTTATCAACCAGTTCGTCCGCGACATGGTCATAGAGCAGACGCGCCGTGAACGGAAACCCCATGTCCTCGTACCAGCGTCCGAGCTTGAACGCCGCCGAAATGAGCTCGCCACGCGGCCCGGATCCGCGCGAGAGCACCTGAAAGGCGTACTCGAAGAGGTGGTTCGCCGACGCAAGATCGCCCGCCTCCAGATGAATCTCCGCCTGTTTGTAGATCAACGGGATCTGTGCCGAGGTGAGCAATCCTTCGGTCATTCGCTGCAACTGCACGCCACTCTGATAAGCCGCAAGCGCGCGCCCCAGATCACCGAGTTCGAGTGCCGCGTCGCCGATCAGGATATAGGGTTCGACCAACCGTGCGTCGTAACGATCGATCGACTCCATGCGGGCAATGGCGACGTCGGCGACCGCGATCGCCGCCGCGTATTCCCGCGCATCGAATCGCTCTCGGGCGGTCCCGACGGTCGCGTCGATCCCTGCGGGGATCTCGATCGACAGAATCGAGGGCTCGATATCCGCGCCATCCTCGCCAGCGACGACCGCGACCGTCGTCACCAGAACGATGCTCAAGATCACGACCCGCGTCTGTCCTATCTGAATGACTTCATCTCCACAATCCCGACCCTAGTCCATCGCCTGCCGCCTTGGAGGCTACAATTCGACCCTCTCTCGCCATCAGGAGCCAACGCATGTACGAAGAAATCCTTTACGAGTTCGATGGACCCGTCGCCATTATCACCATGAATCGTCCCGAAACGCTCAACGCACTGACGGACCGAACCCAGGCTGAGATTCGGCATGCACTCGACGCGTCGGAGAAGAACAGTGACGTCATCGGCACCGTTCTCACGGGCGCCGGGCGCGGCTTCTGCTCCGGCGTCGACATGAACGCGCTGGGTGCGATGAGCGAGGCGGGCAAGCGTCTCGGCGATTCCTACGATGACCTCGCCGCGAATCCCGGCAACCCGGATCGCGACCCCAACTTCATCGTCGGCGCGAGCTATTTCCTCGGCCTTCGGAAACCGCTCATCGCCGCTATCAACGGGGCATGCGCGGGCCTCGGCTTCAGCTATGCGGTGTTCTGCGATCTACGGTTCGTCGACAAGTCCGCAAAATTTGCCACGTCGTTCTCGCAACGTGGACTGATTGCCGAACACGGCACGAGCTGGATCCTGCCGCGGCTGATCGGTCCGGCCCACGCGCTGGACATCCTCTGGACCGGACGCAAGTTCGATGGTGAAGAAGCGGGCAGAATCGGCCTCGCAAGGCATGTGAGCGAACCGGGCGAAGTCGCCAACGACGCGGTGAACTATCTGAAAGGCATTGCAGCGAACGCGGCACCGAACTCGCTCATGATGATGAAGCGCCAGGTGTTCAAGCATTTGAACGCGGAGCTTCGCCCGGCGATGGACGAATCGAATGCCTGGATGGACGAATCGCTCGCGCGCGGCGACTTCAAGGAGGGGGTGGCGTCATTCGTCGAACGTCGTCCGCCAAACTTCTTGCCGCTGGATGTGGCGGAGTGACAGGCGTCTGAAGGCGCTGTGAAGCTTCGACTGACCGGAGGAGTAGGCTGGATTGCAGCTTGCTCTTTCTTGTGGGGGCTCTGCCCCCACGCCCCCGCCGGATCGGCGCTGAGTCTGAGTTGGCGGATGGGGAAATCTCGCCGCGCGCGCGAGCCGCTTCGCGGCTCGTCGGCAGTTTTTGCGATGCAAAACTGCTGAGGCGTAGATGCGTTATCGGGCGCTTTGCGCGCCGGGGCCCCGGCGGAAGGCGTGTCCACCGGAGGGCTTCGATCGATATTGAGCGCGATTCGCAGGATGGCTGGGACGCGTTTGCAGGATCCTGCATGCGCTCGATGTCCTGGAAAGGATTCGCAGGCTGCTCGGTTCGCTACGATCTTCCTAAGGGCAAATTGGTCCTAAAGCCGGCAAACCCCGATCAGCGAAATCGATGACCCCGAGCCCGGCGCGGCTCCGCCGCGACGCAGGGGGGTCCTAGGGGGGACCCGGAGGGTCCCCCCTAGAAGAAAGAGCCACGATATTTCAGCCTCAAACTGCCGCCGGACCGATCCTTTCCAGATCACCCAACCAACGCTTCCCAGGTCACCCGATCGCTAGAACGACCAACGCCACCCCAGCGCAAACGACGTCACCCGGTAGTTCGGGCTGACGAGACCAAAGCTGAGCAGATTCGGGATCGTGTCATGGGCCACATTGTCCACAGCCCAATCCGCGCTCCTGAACCGTTCGTGGAACATTCGTAGAAACACGCGCGATTTCGCCGTCACGGCGTACGCGAGATCGATCCGGATTGTTTCCTGATCGGCGACGAGGCGCGGCAACGGTGACGCGGCACCGAGCCAGGTCGTCGTGTAGTCGGCGATACCGTCCGAGCTCGAGATATGGATTCCCGCATCGAGCGGGGCGCCGCCGATACGTTCGAACTGCCAGTTGAATCCCCACGTCGTTACTTCGTCGTCGGTTCGCGACTGCCAATCGAAGTTGACGAAATCGCTGGTGCCGAACGTCAGCGATTCGAGTTCATCCACTGTGAAGAACGCCGACAACATGCCGTGGTTTCCCAGGCGCCAATCGAATTCGACACCGTGCGTGGCGGATTCCTGCGACGAGAGCCCGAGAAGCGATGCATCAAACTCGTTCTCGAGCTCGTCGCGATAGACCGCAACATCGACGGGCCCGGCCGAGTAGGACAGCCGCGTCCGTAACCGCTGTCGTTCCCGGTCGGCGAGATGAAAGCGTCGCGTCGCCGGGTGGTTGTTCGTGATGCGCTCAAACGATCCGGCATCACGATCGTCACGTTCGGCGGCAACCGCGAGCTGCCACGGCCCGACCGGTAATCGCAGTTTCAGCCAATAGCCCGTCTCGTCGAGGTTCGCCTGCTCTTGCAACGGCCGATCCGAGTCGCGTTCCCGCCACCCGCCCTCGAGGCTCATCCCCCAAGCGGTTCGATAGCGCAGGCGCATATCGGCCGCCGAGTCCTGGAGTTCGAAGAGCCGGGCTGTCGCCGGCGCGAATCCGTCCAGCGTTCCTTCGTCGATATCGCGTTCACGAAACCGAAACGACGTGCTGACCCGTAGCCGTTTCCCGAGCCTGGACGTCAGGTGCATGCGTCCATCGAAACGATCCGCGTGCAGACCGAGCGCGACCGGATCGCCTTCAATGACCGGCGAACCGATCAGATCGTCCTGACTCTCCTCTCCCCAGACCAGGCGCGCCGTCACTCGCGTCGTTCGGAACGGCATAAAACGAAACGAGACACCGAAGCGTTCCATCTCGGTCGATGTCGCGCTGCCGACCGCGCCGAAGTCGAAGAACGACGCATAGGGGTTATCGAATCTAATGCCCGGAACGTCGCTGTCGAATGACGAGCGATCGATCCAGCCCGTCGCGCGCAAGCTCGTGCTGGACAGCGTGAGGCCAGTCGAAAACGTATTCGTCTCCCGGTCAATCGGCTCGAGCAGCTGAATGGGCTGGTAAATCGTATCCACGCCCCGGAGGCGTGCACCTTTCTTCGTCTCGAGTTCGATTCGCGCAAACCAGGTGAGATGCGACGTCAGCGACCGCGTCCCCGCGATCTCGAGCCGGCGCCGATCCGTTCTCGCATCGACGGTACGGGCAAGGGAATCAAAGGCGGTCATCCCGTCTGTCGAGAACGATCGAACCCACCCGTTCGGTAACGTTTGCTCGACACCCGGCGAGAGCGGCGTGTGGCCGTCGAAGAAGTCGACGCGCGGAATCTCGCGCCACGTCACACGCAATCGTCCGCGCTCGCCGCGCCAGGCCGCGTCGAATCGTCGGCTGTCGAGCCCGAGCTCGCGTGAGCGAATGGTGAGGCGCCCTGGGTCGAGGCGTTCATCGAGACTGAGGCTCGCCAGGGGTTCGAGCCCGATGTCCGCCAAACCGTTGTCACGGCCGAACCGGGCTTCACGATCCGTCGTGTAGTGCGCGCCGATCGTGATTTCACGCTTCCCGCGGTCTTCCTCGATCGGGCAGCGTCGACATCGCCACCGCTCGACGTTCGCGTTCGCGTAGGAAACTTCGACGTTGTCCGATGCGTGGACTGCCGGCGTCGCGAAGATCGCAACGCAGTACACCCACATGAGCGCGCCGATCCAACCGAGTGTTCGTCTGGCCGCGTGTTTCATCGCCGGAACAACATCCCATCGGGTTGATTCGATCCGTGCACGGCCGAGTGGCAGTTCGTGCAACCGCGTGCCAGCAGGAAATGCGACGGGGAATTGCCGGGGAGTCCGTCGGGGGTCTGCGCGAAGTTGCGATGTCCTGCCGCTGAATGACAGGACTGACAAAGCTGCGGGGGTCGCCTGACGAGCATCGCCGGCTGATTCGAACCGTGGGGTTCGTGGCATGTCGTGCAGTCATCGACGACCGGGGCATGTTCGAACAGGAAAGGACCGCGTTTTTCGGCGTGACAGCCGACACAGGTGTCGTTGACGCCGACAAAATCAGGACCTTCGCCGTGCGGATCGTGACAATCGATGCACTGCATCTGGCCGTGGCGCAGCGGATGCGCAGAGCGCATGAGCGATGCGCTGGCCTGACGCAAATGACACGTCGCGCATTGCTCGTTGGACTGGCCGATCGCCGGATCCTCGCGCTGGTGGATCGCGTGACAACCGGCACAGGAGACGTCAGCGGACTCGTGCGCCGAAACGTGCCAGTTCATGCGTTGCCCATCATCGTGGCACGCCAGACAGAGCGTGTTCGTCACGGCCGGATCGACGCCACCTGGGCGAAACGCAATCATGGGTTCACGCACGTCGCCCGCTGCCAACGTCTGCTGGCCGTGCTCACCGACGGGCCCGTGGCATGCCTCGCACTGCAATCCGGCCGGAAAGTCGTGACCTGTCGAAAACGGTGAACCGGGTGTCGACGGGTCGCCGTGGTGGTTCTCGAAGACCGCCAGCGTCGAGAAGACCGCGTCGTCGTGACAGGCAAGGCATGTATCCGCGCCACGGCGTGAATACTCACCGGCCTTGAGCTTCGCCGTCACCACATCCGTGAGATCCGACGCCGATGGGCTCGCCGTCGCGAGAACGACAATAAGCAACCCGATCGTCCGAGCGATCACGCATGACATGCGTCCAACTCTCGTTCTCAACACTTATTCCCCCAAACCCCAACACGATCGTAGCTCGCCAGAGCAATACTGCGGCAATGATTTTCCCGGCATAACATCGTGAGATGACAACCGTGTCCGACGACCGATGGAACTCGACGACCGAGTGAACGTCGAATAGGCGTCGGCACACACGAGGGGGAGTACCGTGGTGGGAGTTCGAGATAGGCATCTTTGCGCCAAACGCGCAGGCAAAGACTGATTAGGGATTCACGTTCGGCTCGCCGCGATCGCGGCGGCGTTCATCGCGGGATCGGCGCTCGCGGACGTACACACGATCGCGTTGGTACCACCCGCATCGAACATGATTCAGGAGGGGTTCGTTCGCGTAATCAACCTCTCCGCCAATACGACCGCCGTCACGGTGACGGGCGTCGACGACGCCGGTAACGCAGCCGCGGGTGAAATCACGTTCACGATCGCGCCCTTCGCAGCGCAGCAGTTCAACTCCGAAGATCTCGAAGCTGGCAACACGAACAAGGGCCTGACCGGCGCATTCGGAGACGGCGAAGGCAACTGGCAACTCACGATCAGCGCCGACGAAGCGGTCAAGACCATGGGTTTCATCCGCACAACCGAAGGCTTCATGACGTCAATGCACTCCATCACGCCCTCGACGAATCAACGCGAGCACGAGGTCGACGTCTTCAACCCGGGTAGCAACACGAACCAGGTCAGCCGCTTGAGGATCTCCAACCAGGCCAACGTAGTGAACACGGTCACCGTCGAAGGGTTCGACGACGCAGGTGTCCAAGGCAATACCGTCACGTTCACGGTCGATCCGCTGGCGTCGGTCGAAATTTTCTCGGTCGAACTGGAGGAAGGCAGCGCGGAAAAAGGCCTCACCGGCGCGCTGGGTGACGGCCAAGGCAAGTGGCGCCTGCAAGTCAGCACCAGCGAGGACGCGATCGTGTTGAGCCTGCTCGAAGCAGTGGGTGGCTATCTTTCGAACCTATCGCCGTCACAAACCGGTGAAGCGGCGGAACCCGCGGTCACGGTGACGCTCAGCTCGGTTCAACAATCGATCTTCACGCCCACCTGCGCGACATCCTTTTGTCACGGCGGACCTCAAACACCAAGCCTCGTTGCTGGAAACACGTTCTCATCCACAGTCAACGTCGCCAGCAGCCAGTCCTCCCTGAACATCGTCGAACCCGGCGACCCAGACAATAGCTGGCTCATTCGTAAGATCGAAGGCAACGGGACGTCACGCATGCCGGTCGGTGGAATGCTGACCCAAGCCCAGATCGATTCGATCCGCACGTGGATTACCGAAGGCGCGTTGGACAACTGAATTGATCCGATCACTCGTCACCGCGCTCGTTCTCGCGGCACCGGTCGCTCTCGCCTCGGACGTCGTCGAAAAATGCACCAGCTGTCATGGCGAAGCGGGGGTGAGCGACGACCCGGACATACCGATGATTGCGGGCTTTTCCGAGTTCGCGTTCCTCGACCTTCTTGACAGCTACCGCAACGGTTTTCGCCCGGAGCGCGAACTCGAACTACCGGACGGGACGACGACGTCGATGGTCGCTATCAGTCAGGCCCTCACGCTCGATGAAATCGACGAGGTCGCGCTTTACTTCAGCGAGCAGACCTGGACACCACAGACGCAAGATTTCGACGCCCAGCTCGCGGCGCGCGGAGGACAGATCCACGACGTGAAATGCACCAAGTGCCATACGGCGGGCGGCACCGAACCCGAAGACGATCTCGCCCTCCTGGCCGGTCAGTGGCGCGATTATCTTACCCGCCAGTTCGCCGACTTCGACTCGGGTGCGAGGCGTATGGCCGACAAAATGAAAGAGAAATACGAGACCTTGAAAACCGCCGACAAGGCAGCGTTGCTCGAGTACTACGTCGGCGGCCCGAACTAGCGGTCCAGCAAAACCGCGCTCATTCTTCGAGCGGCGGATCCGGTTCGACATGCGCGACGCCACGATGACAAGCCACACAGGTCTGGCCGGTTCGTTGGGCCCGCTCGTGCCGACGCGCGGTGCGCGTATCCTGAGCCGCCAGGTCCATCGCTTCGAGTGAATGGCAGTTGCGACACTCGCGAGAGTCGCTCGCCGTCATCTTGTCCCAGACGAGATTGGCGAGGCGCCAACGGTGTTGCTCGAAACGTTCCGGCGTTTCGATCGTCCCGGCAATTTCGTGGTAGACGTCCTTCGCGGCCATGACCTTTGCCAGCATGAGCGGGCCGATTTCCTTCGGCACGTGACAGTCGGCACACGTCGCGCGAACGCCTGATGTGTTTACGAAATGGACCGATTCGTAGTACTCCGCCGCGACCACGTTCATCGAATGGCACGATGTGCAAAATGCGTTGCTGTTCGTGTATTCGATGACGCCCCATCCCGCGAGGGGCACAGTGATTCCGCCGACGACTACGATGATCAGGATCAGTTCGCGGCGACTCATCATCGACCGATCTCAGGCCCCGTGTCTCGGGATGCCCACGGCGCTCACTAGCCGTACGCGATCGTCAACATCTCGATGACATCGCCGATCTGACCGGCCCAGAACACGACGGCACCTAAGAGAATCGCCGCCGACACGGCGACCGCCACGGTCTCTCGACGACTACGTTTCACTTTGTCCTCGCTACTCATGAGAAACCGATCCAACGACCGCAAGCGGCGACGGAAAACCAGATCACGATCGACGCGGCCGCTACCGCTTTCACGGTCGAGTTCGCCAGCGTCTCATGGTTCTGACGCAGGAGCGGCATCTTGATCGCGTAAACGAAGATGATGCCGATCGCGAGGCCCGCCATCTTCGCCCAATACATTTCGTTGTAGTAGAGCTTCATGGCCACGGCAGCGCTCATGAAGATTCCCGAGGCGATGATCACGGCGAGGGCGACGTTGAAGAGCCGATGCGTCTGCTCGACGACGACATTGCTCGACACGTTCGTCATCAAGACTCCAAGTAAACGCAAGTCACTCACGAGTACCGATCCGCCCAGGAGCGCCAGGGCGATGAGATGGAACATCTGAACCACGGCAAAAACGCCGCCGTAAGCCTTCGCCACATCGGCGAGTAGCGTTCCATCGAACCATTCGAAGAATGAAAGAACGTCCATCTACGGTGACGCCATCGCAAGTTCCGCGTCAGCGACGCATCCCGCAGCGACCCCGACCCAGCTCGGGATGTCCTTGTGACAGTCGAACCAGTCGTAGGCGATCGCCCGGCCGGTAAAGACGACGCCCGCCCAGAAAACGAGCGACAACGTCGCGCCCATACGGATGTGACTGGGTGGTTTGGGATCGAGATCCCACGTCGAGACCGAGGCCTGCATACGCGCGCGAAAGAGGAAGGCGTTGATACCCGCCGCGATCAACAGCACGACCTTGATGCGAAACCAGAGACTCTGCGTGGTACGAACGGGAATGGCATAGAAGAGAAAAAGTCCGGTGATGACCATCACGATGAAGCCGATGATCATCGGTCGATCCAGCTTTTCGGCGATCGTCGATGCCCGCACGTTCGTGAATGCCACGCCCAGCATGCGCAGGTCGATCACCGCCAACATGCCGAGAAAGACCATCAGGGTCAGAACGTGGGTCGTTTCGATCCACGAGTAGAGGTAGTACGACTCGTGCAAGCCGGTACTGAACGATTGCGTATCGATCCACTGAGCGAATCTTAGAAGCAGCTCGTTCATCGCTCGCGGAGCCGACTCATCGGTTCAACCATCACCAGACCGACTACCGTTTATGCCAACTCGGCATCCAATCGTCGTCCGTCTTGCCTTCGAGTTCGAGTTTACGTGCGGCACGCAGCACCAGCGGCATCGAGTAGTTGCCCTCGTGACAGGCGTACTCGTAGACGTCGTCGTCCGTGCGGTTGAACTCCTGGCGCACCGTGTACGGTGCCTCGAAGGTCTCCGGATCGTTGATCGTCCACTCATACTCGAGCGTATCGAAGTCGAGCCGCTTGAAGCGCTCGGTGAGTACGACCATCGGTCCCGTGCCCTGCGGCTCCGCGTGCTCTTTGTAGTTCGACGTGGTGACGACGAAGGTGTCACCGTCCCACTGCCCCGTCGAATGTCCCTTGTAGAAGCGCATGTTTTCATCAACGGGTGCGCCGCCGTTGGTCGGAATCACGCGGTGGTCGTTGACCATCTCGACCTGGATCGCGACATGGCTCTCGGACTGCACGATCTGCATGATGTTGTTGTACGCCCCCGACGTCATGGGGCTCGCGTTGAAGCCGAGAATGCATCGGTCGGTGAGGCTCCGCTGCTCCGGCCCGGCGGGGGATAGTCCCTGCATCGCGACGTAGGGCGCTTCACGTTCACGCGATTCCGGCAGGCGCGCCGGCATCCGACCATTGGGCGGGTCGACGATGAGCGAGGTTCGCCGCGACTTCGTCCAGGTCGAGCCCAACTCGAGAAAACCCGAGTTGTAGCCGACGTCCACGTCGCTCTGACCGCCACCACCACGAAGATCGCCTTCCGCCTCCCGCGCGCGCTCGCGACCGTCGAGGATCGACTGCTCGATCTCGGCGATCTCTTCTTCAGACAGATACTCCTGATCCTTCCACCGCTCCGGACGCTGCATGGGTGTCGCCGTGCGAAAGTCCCACGTTCCCTGCAGGCTCGGCTTGCCGAACGATGTCATCGGGACATCACTCCCCGCGTCCGCGCCCGTGAGCGCGACGGCCGCGGCGATCGATACCGCCGCGAGACTCGTTTTCATTCGCTGAACGCTCATGTCGATCTCCTAGTAATCCGTCGCCGGATCTTTCTTCACCCCACGACGGAGGTGGCCATACATCACGTCTTCGCCGAACTCGACACATTTGAATTCGAGAACGCGCGCGTTTTCTTCCATACGCCGGTAGAGCGGCATGCTGATCGTCCAAGGCTCCGTGAACACGTCCGGATCCTCGATCGTCGCCTCGTAGCGGAGGTGGTTCGGGCCCATCGGGGTATACCGTTCGGTCACCTTGAGGTTTTCGCCGTGGAAGTTCCCCGACGCATCGAACCAGGTGTCCTTCATCTGATCCGAGACTTCGACGACCAGGGTGTCGCCCTCGAATCGACCGAGTGAATACCCCATCCAGGACGGCAGTTCCGCTTCGGTGCCAGGTCGATCCAGGTGGATCAGCCGGCTGTTGCTACCCCACTCGTAGGCGATGAAGACCTTCGAATCCGACTGCACGATATGAAACGGCAGCGGCATATAGGTGAGTCTTGGGATGCCGGGAATGAAGCACCCGACCGCTCGATCGCGCCGATTCCAGTGCTCCCGGTTCTCGTTGCGTTGTTCGAGCGCCCAGGCCTGATACGGAATCGACCCGCCGACGACAACACTGTCGCCCGCCGGAATGGCGGCGAGCGCGCCGAGCGTATCGGTGACGGGCGTCTTGCGCGCGTGGTGACCTTCGAGATCCCAATGCGCCGTGTTCATCGCCTGCCAGACCCCGTTCAAGTCTGGCAGTCCGGCGGCCACCTCTTCGACAACCGGCTCTTCGGCCGGCGGAGCACAAGCGGACAACAACAGGAGAAGCCCCGTCGAGACCGCCATCGCTCGCAGTTTGATCTTATTCACGTTTCCCCTCGTCTATCTTTTTGCATCGTGACGTCGCTCCCCACGACGGTGCGCCTAAGGCTCTGGCGAATCTATTCGTCGATCGCTCGCGCCTCCCGCGGCGGCGCCCCGGCACCCGATGAACCCATGAAGAGCCGGTCGCCATTGGCGAGAAGAATGTCTCGGCCACTACCACGACATTTCGGGTCGCAGTCGGGATCCTTACTTTGGTAACCACGTACCGTGACCATCGTGCCCGGTGGCAGGATCCTGCGCGTGAGCCCCGCGCGCAGAAGCGCGTTGGGTGTTCCCCCTTCCATCATCCACGGCTGGACCGTGCCGTCCTCGAGTTTCGCATCGACATGAATCCAGCAATGCGGATTCACCCACTCGATCATCACGACCTTGCCCTCGACGGTGAAAGGCCGATCCGCATCGAACTCCGAGGAGAACGCGTGATGCGCATACGCCCCACCGCCCACCAGGAGTGCGACCAGCACGAAAAGACCAACAATCGTTTGCGCTTTCATCGAAACCTCCGTTCAACCAGCCGCAGTTTGCGTGATAGCGGCGCCATCATCGAATGTAAAACCCGGGTAGTCCGCCGCCGCGACGCCCTCACAGTGTTCACGATACACCCCGACGCCGCCGACATACGGCATGAAAACACGCGGTTTGCCCGGGATGTTCGCGCCGAGGTACCAGGAATTGCCGTGCATGTAGAGCGTCTGACTGGCCACGTCGTTGACGTGCGCGACCCAGTCGTCCTGGGCGACGAGCGAGGGTTCGACGACGTACCGATCTTGCGTACACATCGTCTCGATGAGATCACCGATCCACTCGATGTGCTGCTCGATCGAGACGGGCATGTTGGAAAGCACCGAGGGGCTACCTGGTCCCGTGATCATGAAGAAGTTCGGGAAACCCGCGCTTTGCACCCCGAGGTAGGTGCGTGGTCCGGCCGACCAGGCATCGGTGAGCGCCGCGCCGTTCCGACCGCGGATATCCATCTTGAAGAAGCTTCCCGTCATCGCGTCGAAGCCGGTCGCGAACACGATGATGTCGAAGTCGCGTTCGCCGGATTCGGTGCGGACCCCCGTTTCCGTGATCGCCTCGATCGGATCTTCCTTGAGCGTGATCAATTCGACGTTGTCGCGGTTGTAGGTGTCGAAATAGTCCGTGTCGATCAAGGGGCGCTTCGACGCGAGCGGATGATCCGTCGGTAACAGCTTTCGCGCCGTCTCCGGGTCGTCGACGGTCTCGCGAATCTTGTCGCGGATGAAGTCGGACGCCGTCGCGTTGGCATCCAGATCCGTGGTGATGTCACCAAACGCGCTGAAAAGGAACTTGTGGCCGCCATTCGCCCAGAGGCGTTCGTAGATCTCGTGGCGTTCCTCATCGCTCACGTCAAAAGCCGAGCGCGCCGAGAACTCGGCCGGTACACCTCCCGCCGAGTGGCGTGCCGCTTCGAGGATCGACGCGTAGTTCGGCTTGACCTCTTCTTCGATGAGACGCCGGTCGACCGTGCCGTGACGCGCCGGAATCGTGAACTGGGCGGTGCGTTGGTAGACCGTCACGTGTTCAGCGGTCTGCGCGATCACGGGAATGGCTTGTACACCGCTCGAACCCGTACCGATGACCGCGACTCGTTTGCCTTCGAAGGCGACCCCGTCGTGCGGCCAGGCGCCGGTGTGGTGCCACGCCCCCTGAAAGGTATCGAGCCCGGGAATATCAGGCACGTTACCGGTCGAGATACAGCCGATACCGCTGATCAAATACCGGCACGTGACGGTGTCACCCCGATCGGTCTTCACGCGCCAGAATCCGTGCGCCTCGTCGAAGTGGGCCGCGGTTACCGCAGTCGAAAACTGAATATTGCGTTCGAGATCGAAGCGTTCGGCAACGTGCTCGAGATACGAGAGGATCTCCGGCTGTTCGGGATACTTTCCGCTCCAGCTCCAGTCCTGCAGCAGTTCGTCAGAGAACGAGAAGCAATAGAGGTAGCTTTCCGAGTCGCAGCGCGCGCCCGGGTAGCGATTCCAGTACCAGGTGCCGCCGACGCCATCGCCTTTCTCGAACACTCTTACCGAGAGTCCCATCTCGTCGCGAAGCCGCCGGAGCATGCCGAGGCCAGAGAAACCAGCGCCGATCACGATCGCGTCCAGATCCGGCCCACCCTGATGGGTTTCTGTCACCACGCCTCACCCCTTCCTCGTATGACAACGCTTAAGGATACAAACCGACGCCGCTTCTGTTAACGAACGTTTTCAGTGTGTACATATGTAGATACTGTGTATACAGTGTCTACATCGAGCAATCGAACGAGCCGGACCGATCCCGAAAGACTTCCCCATCACGTTGTCGGCCGCGAACAAGCGGCCGATGTACCAACAGATCATCGATCAGGTCGGTGATCTCGTTCGTCTCGGTGTCTGGCCGCCCGGCGAGAAGCTCCCGTCGATCCGCGAATTCGCCGCCCAAGCCAAAGTCAGCCTGATAACCGTCAAACGCGCCTACCTCGATCTCGAGCGTATGGGCCTCATCGTCACCCAGCACGGACTCGGTTCGTGGGTCGCCGATGACCTTGATCGCGAACAACTCAACCGCGACGCACTCGACGAGGCCCTCCTCACGGTGATCAGGGAAGCGAATGCACTGGGGATCCCGAATGACGAGCTGATCACCTTGCTCGAAACCACCCTGGAACAACGGAACAAAACATGAATGCCATCGAAATGTGCGCTGTCGGCAAGGACTACTCCCACTTTCGACTCGTCGACATCGACCTGGCCGTCGAAGAAGGTTCGATCATGGGGTTCGTCGGACCGAACGGCGCCGGCAAGAGCACAACGCTTCGCATCCTCATGGGCCTGGTGCATCAGGATCGCGGCCAGGTATCGGTGCTCGGCCACGACCTCCCCGGCGACGCCGTTACGGCCAAACTCGACACGGGCTACGTCTCAGAAGACATGCGCCTGCATCCGACGGAAACGATTGGATTCCACATCGAACTCATGCGGCGCATCTATCCTGGATGGGACGAGGCCTACGCCGACGCCCTCCTGGCGCGTTTCCATCTGCGTTTCGAACAGAAGGTGAAGGGGCTATCCCACGGCGAGCGCATCAAGGCGACGTTGCTCCTCGCGCTCGCGCGTCGACCGCGACTCTTACTGCTGGACGAACCAACAACCGGCCTCGATCCCGCCGCGCGAAAGGAAATCCTCGACGAGATGGCGGAAGTGCTCGTCGACGATGGGCGCACGATCCTCTTTTCGTCGCACAACACGCAAGACATCGAGCAGCTCTGCGACCGCGTCACGATGATCGACCAAGGAAAGATCATCTTCTCGGACGACAAGGAAGCGTTACTCGACCGATGGCGGCGGGTTCGAGTTCGAACCAATCAAACACTGCCATGTATCGAAGGGCTTCGCGTTGAACAGGCCGGTCCGATCACCATCGGCACCGTCAGCAACTTCTCGGCCGCCCTGCCGGCGATGCTCGAACGTCAACGTTGCGAAGTGATGGACATCGAGCCGATGTCACTCGAGGAGATTTTCCTCGCCAACGTGGAGGTGAACTGATGACCTCGATTGTCTGGCCCCTGGTCCGCAAAGACCTCAAGATCCTCAAGATTCCGAGCCTTGCCTGGTTTGGTTTAGGCGTCGTGGCGATCCTGCTCGCGATCGCTGATATCGGCACGGAACTCGTGCCGTTCATCGTCTTCATCACGGCGATGTACGGCGCCGCGATCCATCCGATCATGCAAACGGTCGTCATGGAGCGCCAGGAGAAAGTACTCACTTTTGTGATGAGCCTGCCCGTCTCCGTGAAGCAGTACACCACGGCCAAGATGATCGCGAACCTGGCGATCTTCACGATGGTCTGGGGTGCACTCTCCATCACTTTCTTCGCCGTCAGTTTCGCCGGCGACGGCGGAATCCCAAAAGGCGCAATCCCGTTCTCGACGATCATCCTGCTGGCGATATTCGTCGCCTATACCTTCATCCTCGCGGTCGGTCTCGTCTGCGAGTCCGTCGGCTTTTGCACGGCAGCGATCGGCGTGGCGAGTGTCAGCGCGCACCTCTTCGCGAGCTGGCTACCCGACCATCCGGGGCTCGCGCCCTACCTCGCCGACTCAAGTGCAACGTGGTCGGCCGGCGCGATCCAGATCCTGCTGCTGCAGACACTTCTGATCGTCGGGCTGATCGGCGCAACCTACTTTCTACAGGCACGCAAGAAAGACTTCCTCTAGGACGCTTTCAACGCATCACGCGCCGCACGCTCTTCGGCCGTCAGGGGTACGAAGACGGGCGCGCCATCGCGCAATACGGCACGGCCGTCCTCGATCAACAACTTACCGTCCTCGTCCGGGTGATCGATATAGATCTGGCAAAGCGCGATACACGCATCGCAGATATAGACGCCGGGGCCAGCTACGAGTTTGGCGACCCGGGTGTGATCCTTGCCGCAGAAGCTACAGGCAACCGCTACTTTATCTCCGCCCGTGCCTGAATCGTCGACCGAATCGTCCATGAGACGCTCCACCATCTGTTGATAATCGAGGAATCGAATGCCGTCGGATCGACGCTCATCGTCGGGCTCGACATCGCGAACGGTGCGAGTGCGATAGCGCCCGTCGATCGCCCGTCGATCACCCGTCGCTCGACCCATCGCGAGACGATCTTGCCTTTCCGGTAGCCCAGATGAAGCCCGTCGCGCAGACGCACGAAATAGGGTTTCGCCCGTACATCCAGGCGGCGTCGCTCACCCGGGTCGTCGATCGCAAAAGCCATGTCGATCTCCATTCCGATGACGACGGACGCTAACAGCGAGGTACGTGCTTGTAATGTCCAAACTTTGTCCCTTAACTCCATTGCGTAACTGATCGTTTACGCGTAACGTGTAATCATTCAGTTACATAAGAGATCAACCAATGGGAATCCACGTAGGACCGCTGCACATGCGCCGAAGCATCTTCATCGAGGCTTCGCCGCAACGTGTCTGGCAGGAGTTCGAGACAAAAGACAAGATCGATGTCTGGTTCGGGGAAGGCCATACGCTCGATGTTTTCGAACCCTGGCTCGGCGGGGCGATCGACATCGATATCGGTGTCGTCGAGAACGATGACGGTGTATCGACCGGGACATCGATCCACTGCGTCGGGCAGGTGCTCGTATTCGAACCGGAACGCGAAATCACGTTCGAAACACGCTGGACGCCAAACGATCCGCGCCCGGCGCCAACACTCTGGACGCTCCGGCTCACCGCGCTCTACAGCGGAACACTGGTCGAGATCATCCACCACGGCTACGAACGCTTCGGCGACCGCGCCGCCGACGTATTGCAGGGCAACGAAGAAGGGTGGGACGCCCATCACCTGATCAAACTGCGCGAGATCGTTTCCTGACGTGACGACACGGGACGTCTACGTCGCGATCGCCGACCCGACACGACGCGAGATTCTGGACATCCTTTTCGAGCACGAGGTCGTCACGGCGGGGACCATGGCCGCGCGGTTTACGGCGGTGTCTCGCCCGGCCATCTCACGCCACCTTCGCGTTCTCAAAGAATGCGGTGTCGTCACGACCTTCAGACGCGGCAAGACCCAGAACTACTCACTCAATCCGGAACCGCTCAACCGAGCGCGGAACGAATGGCTCGCGAAATTCGCCGACAAGAACGTCAAGAGTCTCACCAAGCTACGCGAAATCGTCGAAAGCTCGACCGATGACTGAGTAACTTTTCCCTGCTCACTCCGTACGTTACTCGAGTGAGAGGAAAAGCATGGACTTCGAAACGCTCTATCGGCGCTACTTCGACGACGTCCGCCGGTTCGCGCAGGCGCTGACGGGCAGTGCCGCCGACGCCGACGACATCACGTCGGCGACGTTCGTGCGCGCGTGGACCAGTACGCGGCCTATACGGGCGACGACGGCGAAAGGTTATCTCCTGACGATCGCGCACAACCTCTGGCGCGACCAACTCCGCGCCGCTCGTCCGGCAAGCGAGTCGATCGAGACGCTCGTTCACGAGCAAAGCCCGGAGGCGAGCGCCATCGAAGCCGAACACACGGCGCGCGTTCTCGCAGCGATGCGCGGCATTCCCCAAGGTGATCGCGAAGCGCTGCTGCTGCGCACGAGCGGGCTCGGCTACGACGAAATCTCCGTGATCCTCGGCATCTCTCTCACCGCGACCAAGGTGCGGATCTTCCGCGCACGACAGAAACTCAAGGAGTCGTTATGACCACCGTCCGCCTTCCTCCCGATGTCGTCGATGATCTGATCGCTCTCGTCCGCGCGGACGCCGCCAGCGACGCCACCGTCCAACTCGTGACTGAACTGGCCAAATCGGATCCGGCACTGAGCCGGCGCTTGCGGAGCGAAACCGAGCCGGACATCGAGCCCTGGCCCCGCACTTCAGTGGATGTCGATCTCGAACAACTGAAGGCCGCGAAGCGGCGGGCGAATCTGCGCAGTACCTTGATGGGGTTCGCCTGGTTCAGTTCGCTGTCGATCTTCTCGTTTGCCGTGGGCGACGCAGGATTCCGCTGGTTGGTGCTCGGTACGCCGCTGACGTACGTCGCGGCAATCACCGCCGTCGTTCTATGGGCGGCCGTCTGGCGCCTGGGGCGACAGTAGGGTCTGATACTCGACTTCACGCATCGGGAATGGACGGCGATGGCGCAGATCGAACTACGAGAGATCGACGAGACCAATCTCGACGCGGTCTTGTCGATCGCCGTACGCACGGATCAGGAAGTTTTTGTCGGTGGCGGCGTCGCCGATGCCCTAGCGGACGCGGATGCATATCCCGAAGCCAATCCCTGGTATCGCGCCATCTACGCTGACGCGACGCCTGTCGGCTTCGTCATGATCAGTTGGGATGTCGTTCCCCAACCGCCCGCGATTATCGGTCCGTGGTACCTCTGGAAGCTCATCATCGACGCTGAGCATCAACAGCGCGGTTATGGGCGCGCCACCGTCCGAATGGTCATCGAACTGGTGCGTCGCGAGGGCGCGTCGGAACTACTGACGAGCTATGTCGAAGGCCGGGGCGATCCGGGACCTTTTTACGCGCGCTTGGGCTTCAAGCCGACCGGCGAGCGAGATGAAAACGGGGAAATCATTCTCGCTCACCAACTTTAGCGAACGCAGCGCTCAGGGCCGCGTCATCGTTACTCGATCACCCCGGATTCGCGAAAACGCGCGATGTCGTCCGGCGCGAAACCGAGTTCCGTGAGGATCTCGTCGGCGTGCTCGCCCGGATGCGGCGCTCGTCGGGGCGCGACCTGGGGTGCGCTCGAGATCTGAATCGGATGGTTGACGAGCACTGGCAACGCCATCTCAGGATCATCCGGCACCGTCACCATCCGGTTCTCGAGAATCTGGGGATCGTTCGGCAGATCCTCGATCTGCGCGATGCGGTTGACCGGCAGATCGAATGCTTCGAAAACCACTAGCCATTCATCCGACGTCTTCGTTTCGATGATCGGTGCGATTTCAGCACCCAGTTCCGCGCGGTTCTCCCACGTCTTCATCGGCGTGTTGAATCGCTCGTCGGCCAGGAGTTCGCTCGCGTCGAGTGCGGTCAGGAGCAAAGCGAGCAACTCTTCGTTGCGAACCATGTTGAGTTGCAGCCAACGATCATCGAGACATCGATACACCCGAAACATCGCTGGCGGGTTACCACGATTGGTGCGGAACTGCGCGGTGTTACCTTCCGCAAGCGTGCCTTGGGCAATGGCCGCGCACGACCAGAGTCCATTGGCCATCAACGAGGTCTGTACGAACGCCCCAACGCCAGAGCGTTCGCGCCGCAGGAGTGCCGTCACGATCCCCGCGTAGATGGCGACACCCGTCGGGTGATCGCCCATCCCGGACAGCCCCTGCACCGGTGTCGCGTCGGCACCCCGCATCAGATCCATCAGACCGCTGCGTGCCCAGTAAGCGAGCTGATCGAAACCTTTGCGGTAGCGTTCGTCGCCCTTTTCGCCATAAGCCGTCAGAGAGGCATAGATCATATCGGGACGGAGCGGCTTCAGGTCCTCGTAGGTGATACCGAGCGACTCGCGCACGGAGTACGGCTGGTTGGTAATGAAAACGTCGCATTCGCTGACGAGCTTCTTGAGAATTGCCATTCCGTCGGCTTGTTTGAGATTCAGGACGATGCCGCGTTTGTTCCGCCCGTCCATCTGCCACATGTAATCTTCGGCGCCTTCCTTGGTCTCGGGAACGTCCTTGATGATCCGCAACATGTCGCCCGGCGCGGGTTGTTCGATCTTGATCACGTCGGCGCCGAAATCCGCCAGCATCATCGCCGCGGCGGGTGCCGCGATGACCGTCGCTACATCCAATACCTTGAGACCTGAAAAGAGATAATCGTCCATGCGTCCTCGAGTCCGTCCTATAGCGAGCCGAGCAATTATGGACCGCGCCGCGACAAGGCTCATCAAATGACCCGCAAACACCTCATCGAAGCGATCACGGATCCAGCCGATTTCGAAGCTATCACCGCGGGTTTGCGGGCCTACGCGGATGCGTTCACTGGCCCCCGCGACTCCAAACCATTCGGTTTTGCCAGAAAGGAAAACGGCCGCGTCGTGGGGGGTATCACCGGCACCACCGTGTGGGACTGGCTTATCGTCGACGAACTCTGGGTCGAGGACTCATATCGCCAGACGGGTCTCGGCAGCGCGCTGCTCACCGAAGCGCACACCTGGGGCGAATCGGTCGGGTGTCGTTTCGCCCGACTCAACACGTTCGAGTTCGAAGCGCGAGCGTTCTACGAAGCACACGGCTACACCGTCGAGAACCAATCGAACGACTTCCCGACAGGCCATATCCAGTTTCATCTCACGAAACGGCTGGGATGACGTCGTCGCGCGTTTGGCTTTCGGCGGCCCGGCTTTCTTTCACTCTGCCCACCTTGCCGGCGAGCAGCATCGACAAGAGCGTGAACTCGAGGAAGAGCCAGAAACCGACGCCGAGTTGAGTACCGCTCGCGGTTGAGATCGTCGCGGTTTCGACGCTCGACTCCAGCACGTCGAGCTGACTCGATAGGAGGCCCCGGAAGCCGAGAAAGGAAAGGAAGATCGCAACGACGAAGACGTCTGCCATCGACCATTTTCCCGAATAGAGAACCAGGAATCGGCCGACGGGATTATCGAGAAAACGAGCGTCGCGCAGATAAAGCATGCCGCCGAGTAGTTTGGCGCTTGGGAAACCGAGGCTGAACATCGCGATCGCGATCCCGACGAGGACGAGATCCCAAGTGCCTTCACGAATCATGATCTCGGTGACGTCGACAATGCTCTTGCTCTGGAAGAAGAGCACCTGGTTCTCGAAACGCATCAGATCACCGAGGATGATCATCTCGAAGACTTCGATCTCCGCCTGAATGTCGATCATCGGCACGGACACGCCGATGAAAAGCACAACGAAGAGGGCCACCGTGACGATACCGAGGTCGATCGAGGTAAACGATGTGCGATCGAAGACCGCGGGTAGAACGACCATCAAGCCGAGCAGAGCGACGAGGAACGCCAGCAGGTTCATATCGCCATTCGATTCGTCGATGGCCGAATCGAGCTTCGCCACGCAATCGTCCCGCTCCGTGCAATCGCGGGTCTCGTAGACATATTCGAGCGGCCGCCGGTCGAGTTGCGTGAACGATTCATCCGCTGCGGTTTGCACCTGACCACTCAAGAAAGCCTGCAACTGCGCGGCGTTCTCGGGGTCTTCCAGCTGCTGAAGAATCAGGTCGCCGAAGTGTCCGCTCTGTTCACGCACCTGGGCGAAGAACGGCACCAGAAACGCCTTCGCCCAGCTCGCCGTCGCCGTCGCCGTTACTTCGACTTCGTCGACGATCGCGAGAATGCCGCCTTCGAGCGCCGAGCGCAGGACCTCACGGGCTTCGGGATCGCTCGATGCATTCGATAGCCGATTGGTGAACACCGCCGACAACTTCGCGACCCACGTATCCGGATTCAGCATGCCGTACTGAATGCTGTCGAGGACGGCGCGATCTTCCTTGAGCCGGGTCAGGTCACCGTCGACGCGCGTCATCATGACCGCGAGCACGAGCATCACCAGAAGCGCCGGCACGCCTAAGAAGCGAAAGAGATTCCCGATCGATCGAGGTCGAGCCACTGCACGTCCGAAACGTTACGCCGACGCGAGAATCGCACTCAGCGGGGCGTTTAAGCAACGAGCGTTCGTACCATTCGCTACCCTCCGTGTTTCGAGTTTGGACGGCCTTCATCGATGAACGTCAACGAACGCTTCGACATCGCCAGGCACATCGACGCGATTCGCCAGTTTCGAGACGCCCGGCGTTGGGGCCGTTTCCACACCCCGCGAAACCTCGCGACCGCGCTGGCCGTCGAGGCCGCGGAGCTCATCGAACTCTTCCAGTGGAGCGAATCGAACGGATGGCACGAGGTCGGCTCGCCCGGATCGGTGAACGACGCCGTTCGAGACGAAGTCGCCGACATCCTCATCTATCTTTTGCAGTTCGCCGACGTGACGGGCCTCGACCTCGATCAGGCCGTCGCGGACAAACTCGAGAAAAACGCGATCAAATACCCGCCGCGCCCTTAGCGCGGCGGGTCGCTATCGATGGCTAAGGCCGACCTTTGACGTCGACCTCGGCGTAGTGCACCTCGGGTAGATCCTTGTCGAGCACACGCACACCCTCATCGAGCCAGATCTCGAATCGGTCGAGGAAGTGGTGCCAGCCCCCAAGCACCGAATTCGCGAATTGCGTTTTGGTGCGCTTGTCGTCGTACCAGAGGATGTCGGAGAAACGCAGCAAGCAGCCTTGGCCTTCGCTCTCGAGTTCGAATCGGATCGACCCGAGGGCAATGAGTTTTGGCGGATCGAACTCGGTCAGCGTTCCCGAGACGTGGGCGGGCCCTTCGCAGTCATCGCCGAACCAGATTTCGTACTTTCCGCCGGCCTTCGCTTCGAACTGGATCCCAGGCATCCACTTGTCGCGTTGGTCGGCGTCCGTGAAGGCCGACCAAACCCGGTCGACCGAATGGCGAAGATGCCGTTCGAAAATGACGAAGTCCTTGCCGTCCGGCAGCGTCCCGACCGCGCCGAATTTATCCGAAGAGCGTCCTAAAGCAGCATTCATCAGTCCTCACCTCGCAAGTCTGAATTCGAGAAAAGTCTCGAAGTCACCATTATATCCACCAATAGATATATATCGTCAATAGAATATATCTAGATTCGTTCGAACTCCTCAGGCGGCGGATCACCACGGGCCAGCGCCGCTTTGAGGTCGCGAACGTGGCGACACGTACCCCGGTAGCTGAACCCGGCGCATTCACAGCTGACGTCGGCGCCATCAACCTCGACACGGTAGCTGCCTTTGCCGGATTTGCTGCGCACACGAAAAACCGACGTCTTCGGCCCACGCAGCACGGCAGTCAGAGCGCTGATCGCACTCGCGGAGATCTTGAGTTTCGGCGTCTTCGCGGGCCCGCCGTGCGCCTCGACATACGCCTGACCAGCCGCCTGAACACGCTCCTCCAGATGCGCATCGTCGACCCCGGCGGTTTCGGCGTCGACGTAAGCGAGCATTTCCTTCAGCTCGGCGAGCACGTCCTCTCCCATCGACTCCTCTAGCACCTTGCCTTCGACGATTGCATTCACGAGGTTGGCCTTCGTTTCGAGCACGGCACGGACGAATTCCTCGAGCGTGCCCTGTCCAACCATGTAGGTGACCTGCACGACAGCGTTCTGGCCGATGCGGTGTACACGGTCTTCGGCCTGCCAATGATTGGCGGGGACCCAATCCAGATCATTGAAGACGACGACGCGTGCCGCCGTCAGGTTGATGCCGATGCCTGCCGCGTGGATCTGCCCGATGAACACGCGCACGGAATCATCGTGCTGGAAGCGATCGATGAGGGCCTGGCGCCGCGCCGATGGCACCTCGCCCGTGACCGCCACGGCGCGATCACCAAACGCCTTTTCGAACCGGCGCGTGGCATGCGTAAAGCAAGAAAAGAGCACGACTTTCTCGCCCTGCGCGACCACACCCTCGACGTACTCGACCGTTTGCTTGACCTTCGCAACCGCCAGGCGGCGACGCGCGCTCGAGATCAGACTGATCGCCGCCCGGCCGCCCCGGCGCGTGCGTCGCGAATCATCGAGGAACAGCGACAGCGTCTCGTTCAGCGTGTCGCGGATCGACTGTTCTACCTCGACATCGATCCAGGTTCGATGCTTGCTCGGCAGGTCGAGCACCGCGTCCTTCGTTCGTCGCAGCATCACACCTTGCAGTTGCATCGTGAGTTCATCGAGCCGACTCGCCCCACTCGTGATCCAGTACCCGTAATCGTTCTTCTTGGCGTCGCAGTAGCGTTTAGCGAACGCGAGGAAACTCCGTCCGAGGGAATGATCGACGAGCTGCAGGAGCGGAAACAGATCACGCGGCCGGTTCGTCATGGGTGTGCCCGTGAGAACGTGCACCACCGGCATTTCACGCCCCTCCTCAACGCGGATCAGCTCACGCGAGAGCCGACTGCGCTGTGTGAGGTGGTTCTTGAGGTAATGCGCTTCATCGAACACGAACCCCTTCGCGCCAAGTGCGAGAAGTGCGGCGCGCTCGCGACGCAGGAGGTCATAGTTGACGATCACCCAACCGAGAAACCCCGCCGATGGTGTCGCCGCTTTGCCGACCACCACGACGGCCGCCGCCGGGTCGACGAAATGAATCTCTCGCTGCCAGTTGTTCTTCACCGAGGCAGGACACACGACGAGATAAGGCCCGGGTACGGACTCACGGAGCGCGACGATCGACTGGCGCGTCTTTCCGAGACCCATGTCGTCGGCCAGGATGGCGCGACGCCGGCCGAGCAGAAACGCGAGCCCTTCGACCTGGTGCGGATACAAGCCTTCGGCGAGGGTCGCCGCCTTTTGAGCCAACTCCTCCTGCATGGGATGACTTTACTTGCGCGGGCGGACTACACGCACCCCCGCGGCCAACGAGAAATTGTCCGTCGCGCCTAAGCCACGCCTTCCCGACTCCCCGACCGTCTGCGACACTCATCCCTCAACCTCAGCCGGAGTAAACGTCGTTGCTCACGCAAGAAACCGCCGCATCGGTGATCGATCACGCGCTCGATCTGGGCGCCAATTTTGTCGAGCTCTTCGTCGAGCGGAATCAGGTCGCAAGCATCTCGACCCTCTCCAGCCAGGTGCAATCGATCGAGTCGGGGATCGATTTCGGAATCGGGATCCGGGTCGTATACGGCACCAAGGTGCTCTACGGCTACACGAACCGCACGGAGGCCGATGAACTCATGCGTATCGCAAGCGAACTGGCGGCCAAGGATTCGCGCGAAGCCGTGCTGACGCTCGGATCATTCGACTATCGATCCGTCGACGATATCCACGGCGCGACGCGAACGCTCAGCGTCGATTCGGAAGTGGCGGACAAAGTCCGCTATCTACTCGCAGCGGACAAAGTCGCGCGAGCCGCGAGCAACATGATTTCCCAGACCCGCGGTAGTTGCCTACAACGTGAGCAGGCGGTCGAGATCTTCAACAGTGACGGGCTTCACACGGGCGACACGCGCCACTATGTGCGTGCCGCGCTGACGGCGATTGCGTCCAACGGGACGGAGCAGGCGACAGGCTCGAAGAACGACGGTGCGCTGACCGGCTGGGAAATCGTCGAAGCGATCGACCCCGAGGCGACGGGCGAGGAAGCCGCACGCCAGGCGTTGGTGAACCTGTCGGCTAAACCGTGCCCATCAGGTCGCATGCCCGTCGTGATCGGGAACGGCTTCGGTGGGGTCATTTTCCACGAAGCCTGTGGGCATCTGCTCGAGACGACGTCGGTCGCCAAGAAAGCCTCCGTTTTCCACGATCAACTCGGCGAAATGATCGCCAACCCGGTCGTCAACGCGGTCGACGACGGCACGATGTCGACCGAATGGGGGTCGATCAATATCGACGACGAAGGTATGGCGACCCAGAAAACGCAGCTCATCGAGAACGGTCGCCTAACGAACTTCCTCGCCGATCGCATCGGTGCGGAGCAAACGGGCTACGCCCGCACAGGCTCGGGGCGTCGTCAGAGCTACAAATTTGCGCCCGCGTCCAGAATGCGCAACACCTTCATCGAACCCGGTGATGCGACGACCGACGAAATGATCGCGTCGATCGACAAAGGCATCTATGCATCCCACATGGGCGGCGGATCCGTACAACCGGGCACCGGCGAGTTCAACTTCGCTGTGACGGAGGGTTACTACGTCGAAGACGGCAAGGTGCAGTACCCCATCAAGGCGGCCACGCTGATCAGCACCGGCCCGGACGTGCTGAAGCAGATCTCGATGGTCGGTAGCGATTTCGCGCTCGCCCCCGGGATGTGCGGGTCGGTATCGGGCGCCGTGCCGACGACCGTCGGCCAACCGACGTTGAAGGTCGATGACATCCTCGTCGGGGGGAATGCGTAGATGACGACGGTTTCCGAACCCCGCGAAGCGGCCGCGCGCATCCTCGAACGAATCAGCGCCCAAGGCGCTAGCGGCGATCTGATCATCAGCCGTGGCAATTCCCTCTCATTGAAGGCGCGCGACGCGGCACTCGAAGAACACAAGGTCACGTCGAGCCAGGTCTTCGGCGTGCGCGTCATCAAGGACGATCGCGCGGGAATCGCTTACAGCGAAGCGGCCGACGATGCCGCTCTCGATTCCATGGTGGACCAAGCGCTCGTCAACGCGAGCTTCGCGCGGACCGATGAGCATGAGCGTATTTCGACGAACGCGGCGACGCTCTCGACGGACGATTCAATGCTTTGTCCTGCTGATGATGTCGACATCGAGCACAAGATCGACACGGCCCTCGCGCTCGAAAGCGGGCTCGTGAGCCGACCGAAGGTGAAAAACGTTCCCTACAACGGCATCACCGACGCCGTCGGCGAGCAGTTCATCTTCTCGACCGCCGGTCTCGACGCGCGCGGTAAGAGCCGGATGTGTTTCGCCCACACCTACGCCCTACTTGAAGACGGCGAAAAGAGCGTGATGGAAGGCTACGGCGCCGCAACGCGTCGCTTCGACGAGCTCGACATCGATACCGTGGTCGACGAAGCCTATGCGCGCTGCCTAGCACTCCTCGACGGCAAAGCAATCCCGAGCGCGCACTACGACGTCCTCTTCGACATCGAGACCCAGGACGCCGTGTTCGGCGTCTTCTCCATGATGTTTTCGGGCAAGTCCGCCAAGGACGGCGTCAATCCGATGCGCGACAAAGTGGGCGAGGTGATCGCGGAGAGCGAACTCAGCGTGATTGATGCGCCCGAACGGATCGAAGGTTTCCACTACTCGCTTTTCGACGACGAAGGCACGCCCGCGAAACGCGTCACGCTGATTGGCAACGGCCGCCTCGAGACGCTGATCCACAACAGCGCGACCGCTTCGTTCTATGGCTGTGAGACGACGGGCCACGCGACCCGGTCGGCACGCTCACCGCTGGGCGTCGGCATCCACCAGGCCGAGATCGCGGCCGGTAGCGCCTCCGAGGCCGATCTCTTTGCTGGGGAGTATCTCGAGCTCGTCGACCTCACGGGTCTGCACTCGGGCGCCAACCCGATCTCGGGCGACTTCAGCTTCGGCGCATCGGGGTTTCTGTGCCGTGACGGCGAACGGATCCGGGCGGTGCGCAACATCACCGTGGCAGGCAACTTCTACGAGATGATCAAGCGCATCAGCGCGATCGGCGACCAGCAGTTCTGGACGATGGACCGATCAGCCCTGATGGCACAGATACGGTTCCACGACGTCGCGATCTCCGGCTAGGTTCACGAAGCCCCTGGCGTAGCAGTTTTTCGCGCCAGCGAAAACTGCCAACGCGCTACAAAGCAGCGCGCGATATCCGGCTAGCCACCAAAATGGAGCGGTGCTTCCCCGAGCTTTGTCGGGCGCTACTTGAACCAGCAGTTTGCGCGCCAGCGAAAACTGCCAACGCGCTGCAAAGCAGCGCGCGATATCCGGCTAAGACGAAAAAGGCCGCTCCGAAGAGCGGCCTTTCCGATCGACCGTTGCGGTCTAGCAGGATCCGCAGCCCTTGCGTATGCAGGGGCTGCCAACTTCTCGATCAGAAGTTGTAGATCCCACGCAGGTAGTAGTAACCACCATTGAACCCGAACGGCGACGTAAGCGGGTACTGAGCGCCAACGATGCCGGCCCACGGGTTGTCATCCGGGTACTCATCGAAGATGTTCTGCGCGCCCGCAATCATCGAGATCCCGCTCTCGAGTTCGACGGCAACTTCCGCGTCTACCGTGAACGCACCATCGGCATTGATCGGCAAACCGCCGTCGTCGAGGTGTGCTTCAAAGAATTCGCCGAAGTAGTTCAAGCGAACGAACCCACGCCACATGCCTGCGACGTGACTACCCGTCACCGAGTAGCGGGTCTCCGGCAGATTGTCTTCGAGCTGGCGAACACGGGTCGGCCCGATGATCGTCGGATTGAAGGCATCAACCGAGGTATCGGTCCAGTTGTAGACGAACGTCAGCTTCGTGTCGCCATCACCCAGATCGAGCGGCATGGTCGCGACGATGTCGATACCTTGCGTGGTCGTGTCGAAGTCGTTCGTGAAGAAACGAACGCCGGTGAAGCTCGTCGCGTCGTTGACGCCCAGAGCGAGGAGCGAGGTGATGTCGTCTTGGGAGAGGACCTGCGTCGTCGTCAACGCAATTCGATCTTCGACTTCGATGTTGAAGTAGTCGATCGTGATGTCGATACCACCAATCGCCACAATCGCGCCGACCGTCAGGTTGACCGATTCTTCCGGCTGAAGTGCCCGACCACCTTTCTGAACCGCAATCGGATTGGTCGGCGGCAGAGTCGCTTCGTCCGCAAGAACGCCACCGGTGAAGGCGGTCGTGACGTTACGAACACTCGACTGCCCGATGGTCGGTGCGCGGAA
Organism: uncultured Pseudomonadales bacterium; assembly: GCA_951813295.1. GTDB lineage: Bacteria > Pseudomonadota > Gammaproteobacteria > Pseudomonadales > Azotimanducaceae > VXYL01. Next base: position 4,077,366 of record CATOTI010000002.1, on the reverse strand, counting down.
ACCGGTGCTGACGGCGCCGCGAAGGGCAAAGTCGTCCGCGACCTGGAGGCGAGCGACCACCTTACCGTTCGTCGTCGTGCCAAAGTCGGAGAAGTCCTCGAAGCGGATGGCGGCACCGAGCAGCAAGCGGTCGGTGACGTCGGCTTCGAGGTCGACGTAGGCCGCGTAGCTCGAGCGATCGAATTTGCCGGCATCAGCAGGCTTGAAGCCCGGGAAGCCGTTCGAACCGATGCCAAAACCTTGCGGTGCGATGTTCGGATCGATCGCAAAAGAGTTCGGGTCGCCATTTTTGATCTCGAAGATTTCTTCGCGGTATTCGATACCGGCCGCAAGGTTGAGCGGCGAGTAGAAACCGTCGACATCGTAGCCTTTCGATACGTCTACGTTGAACGAACGTTCGGTCTGGACGTAGCTGCCCGGACGGAACGCCGTGGGCATGTTGACACCGAGCGGCGCGAGGTTCGGGTTGACCGTGTTACGAATCGAGAAATCGATGTCGCTGCGACCAACCGACGCGCTCACGTCGTAGAGCCAGCCGTTGTCGAAGGAACCACGCGCACCACCCGTGATGCTCGTATCGACGATCGTGCCACCGAAACGCGGCGTGAAACCGCCGGGGAACAGTTCGTTGAAAGCGAAGCAGTTCGGGTTCGCGGCGACCGCCGCGAGCGCTGCCGGATTCGGGACATTGTCGACGATGTTGACGACAGGGCAGCCGACGCCATCGTCGAGCGTGCCGAACGTGAGGTCGGCGACCGCGATCGTGTTACCGCCGTCGGTGGAGAAGACACCACCACGCGTGTTCGGGTTCCGGAAGAAGAAGCCGCCGTCTACCGTACGATCGGCCCAGTTACCAAAGAGATACGCTTCGGAATTGTTGCCGAGATCGAGGCCGACGTTACCGAAGAGCTTGAACTCGCCATCGATGAGCGGTGAGCCCCAGATCTGTGCCGGGTTCGCTACCGCGCTGTTGCCGACCGAGATCAGGTTCGCCGCGTCACCGCGCTGAATGCTACGGCTGGTGGGATCAATGTCCTGGTACTCGAAGCTGAAGTTGGCGAAACCGGCATCCGTCAGCGGCAGACCGATGTTGCCCATGTACGTCGTGGTCGCACCGTCGCCTTCGAAGTGTTGGCCCCAGCGAGCTTCGATCGAGCCACCTTCGGCGTCGTCGCGCAGGACGAAGTTCAATACGCCAGCGATGGCGTCGGAACCGTACTGCGCCGAAGCGCCGTCACGAAGGACCTCGACTTGCTTGAGGGCAATGCCCGGAATGACGGAGAGGTCCGGCCCTTGCGAGCCGTCGGAGATACCCCCGCCCAAGAAGGAGATGACGGCGGAGCGATGACGTCGCTTGCCGTTCACCAGGATCAACGTGCTGTCCGGCGGCAGGCCACGCAGGTTAGCTGGACGAACGATGGTCGCCGCATCGCTGATGGGCTGCGCGTTGACGTTGTAGCTCGGGATCAACGACCGAAGGAGGTTGTCCATATCGGTGTTGCCCTGGCTGATGAAGTCCTCACCAGAGATGACGTCGATCGGCACCGCCGAATCGGTCACGGAGCGCGGCTGTCGGCGAGAACCGACCACCACGACTTCTTCGATTGCCTCATCCTCGGCCGCAAAGGTCGGGACAGCAAATCCGACAGGGAGCAGGCTCGCAGCAATCGCGAGCGCCGTTCCGCGCCGGAATCCATTAAGGATCCGCATAAATATACACACCTCGTCTGACAAAATGCCCGTTACCGGGTCTAAAAATCGGCGCGAATCTTACGGTCCCGTCACGCTGACATCCAGCACTAAAACTGTGCGTTTTCAACGCTTTTTTCGACTCTCTGGCGCCCTAGATCAGGCGTTGAATCGAGCCCCGGGCCGACGAGGTGTTTCGGCTTGTCAACCCTCCTCTAACGAGCCTCCCAATCGAGACGAATGTCCCATTGGTGACGGAACTCGTTGTCGAGTGGCGCGATGTCGGTATCGATCTCCTCGAGCACGTTGTCGGCCGGTTCGATACCGATATCACGACCGAAGATGTAACTCTGCTCCCGCACCACACTCATGTAGGCGCGATTGAGTTCCATGGCGCGTTCGGCCGAAGCCCAGACGATCTCGCCGATATGGTCGATCTTCTCGATCTCGGGCTTCACGCGGTTGCCAGCTTTACCCGTCTCGAACCAACGCTCGAGCACTTCGGTATTGCGCCGAAACTCGTCTCCACCGCCGACGCGCTCGAGGTAGGTAGCGAATTCGCCGCGCGTTTCGCCCACGTTCGGCACGTCCGCAATCTTGCCGTAGTCGACATACGTCCACCCATCACGGCCACGGACCTTGCGGGGAAACGCGAACGTGTGATCGATCGTCGAGCCGATGGCTTTGTGACATCCAACACAAGCGAATTGCTCCTCGCGCGTCTGTTTGCGCAGTTCACCACCCACGTCTTCTATAAACCCGAGGATCGTCCAGCCCATTCGGTTGCTCATCCCTCGTTCACCTTTGTCGATTGGTTGAGGGAGTTTTTCGAAGTTCTTTTCCTTCAGTTCGAAGTAGTAGGCAGATTGAAGGTTCTCGATGGAGATGAGCTGGTTCTTTCGCATGTACCGAACTTCCTTCATTCGGCGCGTCGGGTGATTGGCGCCGTTCGCTGCGACGCCCACGTAACGAACCGTGTGCAGGAACTCAGTTCCCGTCGGATAGAGCATGTGCACGAGTTCCATCGCGTGGGCGTCGCCGACGAAATTCGCGCGGCGCTTGACGACGGATGTCGTCGATAGTCGGCCATCGCCGTCCAGATCGACGCCGACGTTCCGCTCGTCGATCGGTGGAACCGTCGTCTCGCTGAGATCGACCATCGAAATCTCGACGAGCGCGAGGTTCGCGAAGTAGACGTCGCGCGAGAACTGGCCGTCGCGCTGCCGAAGCGGTCGATCGAGCCGGATCATGACGTCGTCCGTCGACCCATTCGTCGGCCAGAACGTACTCGGCAGCGGTTTGTAGTTGAACGCGACCCAGTGAGAACCATCGCGGGCCATTCCGTTCTCATCGAACGCCGCGGCGCCGTCGGCCAGTCCCGCGATCTCCGGAACAGGTCCACCCCATGGCCCTGTCTTCAACGAAGCGATGAAAGGCGTGTAGTTGTCGTCGTCCACATAGGCACGCACGGCTGCGTCGTCAATGTCGGCCGCGCGAGCGACCCGGTCGACGAACAGGTTCCGCCAGCGGTTGGTTTCCCCGACCTCGGAAAAGCCATAGTCACCTTGGAGCCATCCGTCCGCTTGCAGATTCGGCCGGCGCGATAAACGTGAGTACGACTGGTGGCAGACATAGCACGGATTGTGACGAGCGTCCGTCTTCGTGTAGCACTGCGGCGGGATGGGCGCTTCGGCGTTGTAGAGAATGCCCTCGCGGGCATAGAGCAGCGGGTCCAGGTCGTTGGTATAGGCACCGCCCATTGACGGCAGAACCACTCCCAGAACCAAGAAGAACAAGCGCGTGTGAGGCAAGGGTGCACTCCCAAAACTGTCGCGTGACGACGTAAAAAAGGAGCCCCCGCATGGCGAGGGCTCCTCTGAGATCCGGGGCCGACCCGCGCGACTGCTCGCGCGTTCCAGCTTCTGCGTTGCGTTACGCCTCGGGGTCGAACAACCAGAGGGCGTTGTTCTCCTGACCACCATCCTCACCGATCAGGATGCGGCCGTCGTCCATGACGAGCACGTTGTCCGGCTGTGCAATGGCATTCGGGTCACACTGATCCGCCGAGGAAACGGTCTTGTCTTCCGGCGCGCCCATGATCACGGGTTCCATGCGCGCAACGTCGTATCCGGCGATCAAAGGCATGCGATAGACACCACCACAGTCGCGGACACGGTCGTTGAGGCGGATGTCGTCGCGGCCAACCGTCAGACCGGTATCGCCAACGAGCATGCCGCGGTCGATGTCGGAGATCGCGAAGTAGACGTAAGCCGTATCGACCGTTTCACCAGCGATCAGGTCGGTACCTTCGACCGCTTCCTCAGCGCGCAGGACATTGACGTTGATGCCTTCGAACTTTCGCAGCTCCGCGGTCGCGCCAAGCGCCGCCGCTGCGTGTTTGGACTCGAGGAACGCGGCCCGATCATCCATCGCCTGACCGGCCGTCGTGCTGGAACCGCCGTCGGCAACCGACGGGTAAGTCGCGCCAGCCGTCCGTCCGCCCACGACCCAAGCAGCCCACGCGTCGACGTCTGCCTCCGTCATGTAGTTGCTTTCGCCGGAAACGAAATCCGCCGCCGTGATGGCATCGTATTCGGCCACGAACGCTTCGATCGTCGCGTTGTCGGAATTCGCCAGCTCGATCCATTCGATATCGAAGCCCGTCAGCGCCGGATCGGTGTTGAATTCGTCCTGCGTGAACTTCGCCGCGTAGAGCGTGCCGGCGGACATGTCCGCCGCGGTGTCCGCGACGAACTTGTACATCGCGCCGTGGGTCTGGTCTTCCGACATGTAGCAGGTGACTTCGTCCGGCATGCAAACGCCGTTCTCATGACCGTAGCGGCCCATCGTGAAGTGCTTCACGGCGACCGGCGCCGCACTCGTCGGTTCGGTGATTTCAACCAACCACTCGTAGCGATAGGGGTTCGGGAATTTCGTCGCGACGGAACCGCTGGCCGCCGTCGGATCGAGGTACGCCGCGAGGAATTCGCGACCGGCCGGTGCTTCCGTCGGGTCGTTCCATGCCGCCGTGCCAGAGTAGGAACCGGCCGGGCCGCCCCACTCTTCCGACGTCATCGGCGTGCCCCAGGGCGTGACCGTGCCGAAACAGTTGGCGAGCGTTCCCCACTCGCCGAAGTCGACCATCATCACGTCTGACGTATCGACCGACCAGATGCCGGTCGATGCATCCCCCGTGAGCTTCATACGGCTCATGCCACCCGGGTAGAACTCCCAGTTGGTGAAGAGATAACCCTCGGCCGCACCCGTGGAAACGTAGCCGTTGAAGTCGGGCATATCGGCCGCCACGACTTTCGTCGAGCCGTCGGCCGACATGATGCCGCCAAGACCATTCGGGAGCGCACCACCAAAGGTGTCATCGCGCTGACCGAGTACTTTGTACTCGCCATACGCGACCTGCGTGGTCTCCGCTTTGGCGATGCTGTCCGGAATCGGCACGGACTGGGCATTGCGCGGAATCGAGTTGATGTTCACACCCGCGACGTAACCCACCGCGCCTTTGTTGTGCACGATCCCGTCGTCATCGGCGGTCGTGTTTTCGGTATCCGGGTGCTGCTCGTTGAAAAACAACGTGCCTTCCGGCGAGATGTATGCGCCGGTCACCTCGGCGCCGGCAGGAACGGTCGCGAGGCGGCTCAAGCCAACTTGCATCAAACCATCCTGGCCGAACGTATCGCCATCCTGGCCGTCGGTGCCATCCGCGCCATCCATACCCGTCCGCGCCGTCCGCGCCGTCCGCGCCATCGGCGCCTTCGGCGCCATCGGTTCCGTCGGCGCCATCCTGACCGTCGGACCCATCCGCGCGACGTGCCTTGCGTACCCCTTGCGAACCCTGGGGACCTGCGGGAACCTGCGGGTCCGGTGTCGCCCTCACAGCCGACCAGCGCCGCGAGAACTAGCGCGCTCGATAGTAGCTTGAGTCTCATGCCTCTCCTTTAGAGAACTCCGAATTGACGGAGCGAAGGTAGGCATGGCACGTGACGAATCAGTCACGGGGCTATGACAGATCGATCAACTTTCGATGACCGAACGATGAAACGAAGGAGCGCCCTTTGCGCTAGGGCGATTCAGTCTTCTCGACGAGGCAGGTGCAGTCGTCTTTGGCCGACTTTCTCGCACGCACCCACACGAGGGTCGGATCACCTTCGAGGTCGATGTCCTGCGTCCTCTCGATCGGCTCGTCGGCATCGCGGCGCCACGTTTCCCGGTAATCCCGGGTCTGCGGTTTGCCTGCCGCGTCGAGGGTGCGCACGCGCAAGGTAAAAGCACCTTCGGCGGGCGCACACTGGGATTTCGATATCGTCGTGGTTACCCGCGCGACGGTATGGCGTTGGCCGTAGCGAAGATCGACCCCCACCTCGCATCCGTCGCTGCGGCGAAGGCGTTGCGACGGGATCGTGATCTTGGTCTGAATCTCGGCTTTGGGCGCCTTCATGGAGCCTTCGACCGTCACACGGTGATGGTCGGCGTCAACGGTGACCGAACCGAGCGCGACGACAACCGCGACGATCAACGCACCCGAACTGGATTTTCTTTTCATGTCTTCCCCTCGCCCAACGGGTCTTAGAATGCTCGTCGCGAAGTTCATGGGATGAGGTGAGAAATTGTATGGGTATCACAAAGCACGACGACCGACTCGACGCCATCATCGACGAAGCGGCGGCGGTCGAAATCGTCTCCGATCAGTTCACCTTCATCGAAGGACCGATTTGGCACCCGCAGGAACATCACCTCACCTTCAGCGACATACCTGAGAGCCGACTGTATCGGCTTCGGGACGGAGAAATCACGACGTATCGCGAACCGAGCAACATGGCGAACGGCAATACTTACGACAAAGAGGGCCGAATCCTGAGTTGTCTGCACGGCACGAGCCAGGTCGTCCGAGAAGAAAACGGGACCGTCGAGACGATCGCGAGCCATTACGATGGCAAGGAGCTGAACAGCCCCAACGACATCGTCGTCTCGAGCACGGGTGCGATCTACTTCACGGACCCGACCTACGGTCGCCAGGGTCAACACGGCGTACAGCGCGATCTCGAACTCGACTTTCGAGGCGTTTACCGAATCGATACGGACGGGTCACTGCACCTTCTCGCCAACGATTTCACGCAACCGAACGGTCTTTGCCTCGACCTCGACGAGACGGCGCTCTATGTAGCCGACACATCCGAACGCCATGTCCGGCGCTTCGAGGTGAACGACGACGGACTCACCGGGGGTGACGTCTTCTGCCAATCGCCGGCCCCCGACGGCCTCAAGATCGATTCCGCCGGCAACTTGTATGCCGGCGGGCCTCGCGGCGTGCACGTCTACGACAAGGACGACGGCACGTTTCTTGGCGTCATCGGCACAGGGGACCTCTTCTGTGCCAACTTCACCTGGGCCGGTGCGGCACTCGACACGCTGTTTCTCACCGCGTCGACGACGCTCTTTCGAACCGCCGTGAAAGTCCCCGGGATCCCGCTCTTCTGAGCGGGCCGCTTCAGCCCAGTAGGCCCAGGCGATAGTAGGAATCGACCGTTGCGCGTAGCGTTTCGTCGATGTCGAACGTCTCGAGGCCGAGTTCCTCCTTCGCGAGCAGGCAATACGATCGAGGCGAGTCATACGTCGCGTCAGCCGGGACGTCGCCTTCCATCTCCTCGCCACCGATTTCGGCGACCTGCGGATAGAGGGAAGCCAGCCGATCACGTAGTTGCCACGTGAAGAGTTCACCCGAGCGATCAGCGGCCGACAGGATGTAGCGGGACCCGTTTTGTGCACCGCTACGCTCGCATGCGAGCCGGTGTGCGCGTGCTACGTCGCGGACATCGACGTTATTCCACAACATGCGTCCGCCCCTGCTCTTCTTATAAGGCTTGCCCTGCATCATGAAACGGATGCAGTTCTGCCAGCTCCAACCCTGATCGTGATTCACACACATCAACGGGCCAATGACGTGCAGCGGGAGTATCGAGATCGCTTCGATCGATCCGTCCGCCGCCGCGCGTTCGTAAAGCATCCTTTCGGCCCGGGCCTTGGCTTTTGCGTAGGCGATGTCGCGGTTCTTCGGAATGTTGTCGTCCGACCAGCGACCCTGGTACGCCTCGACGTTGTCGCCACACCAGTCCTTTTCGGTGAAGACATAGCCTGCCGGGCGCGGATGGCCGACCGCGGCAAAGGAACTCGTGAAGACGAAACGGCGAACGGTGCCCGCTTTCAGGGCCGATTCGAAAACGTGTTCGACCTCGGTGAAGCACCCGTCGTAGACCTCTTGCGGCGTCTCGCGGTTGTAGCCAACGGCAGCACCGGCATGGATGACCGCGCCACAGCCCGCAAACGCCGCGTCGTAGCTACCCGGCTCGAAGAGATCACCTTCGACGAGTTCGACGCTGCCGCGAAGACCTTCGTCGTTCAACGCCGTGAGATGCGCAACCTTCTCCGGATTCGACGCGTCCCGAACGCAAGCACGCACCGAATAGCCTTGCTCGGCCAGGTCCTGAACGATCCACGAACCGATGTAGCCGCTTGCACCGGTCACCGCTACCGGGCCGTCCTGAGGTCCTATCGTTGCCATCGTCACAAACTCCTTGGTCGTTCAATCGATCACAACATGATGTCCCGAAGCCCGGGATATCACCAACGACGGCTCATTGTCGCTCGGCCGTCTCACGCCAGGCGCGCGCAAACTGTCCCTCGCCACGAACAAGCTTCACACGCGAGTCGACCGTCGTGATCTCGAACGTCTCGAACGTCCCGTCGGGCCACCGTAGGTCGACCTCGAAAGGCGGCATCGCGTCGCCAAGCCCCCAGAACGCGATCGGTTCGACCTGGCTGAGATAGCTCCTCGAGGGATCGATTCGACGCCGTTGATCCATCGGGTGAAGTCTGAGCTCGGTGCCGATAATCGATCCCGCATTGTCTGCGAGCTCAATGACGAGCCAGTGATTCGACGTCTCGGTGTCGTTTCTCAGCAGCACAGGGGGCCCGTCGACCTGTGTGACGACGAGATCGAGATCGCCATCCCGATCGTAGTCCGCGTAAGCGAGGCCACGACCGACGCGTGGCTCGTCGAGGGCGTCGACATGCACGAGTTGGAACCGTTTCCGACAATCGCCGCAGTTCCAGAAGAGCTGGACCGGCTGCGCATACGACTGGCTCGATTGCACACGATTGATCTCCGGCTCGACATGACCGTTGGCCGCTACGAGATCCTGACGGCCATCACGATCAGCGTCGAAAAACGCGAGCCCGAAGGTCAACGCGCGACGACTCTCGGGGCCAACGCCCGAAACGATCGCATCGTCGCTGAAGGGTCCGTCGGAGGCCCGGCGGACATAGAAAGACGACATCTCGTTGGCGAAGTTACCGACAGCGATCGCGAGCTTTTCGTCGTTGTCGTAGAAGGCGGCGTCCATACCCATTGCACCGGTGGCCGACCCGCCGTTGTCGAAGGCGAGCCCCGAGACCGTACCGACTTCGCTGAAGGTGCCGTCGCGATTGTTGCGGAAGAGGAAGTTTCTGACCGTATCGTTCGCCACCGCGACATCGACCCAGCCGTCGCCGTCGACATCAATGGGCAGAACCGCGAGGCCCTTGCCCGCCGGCGTGTTCGATTCGGAGAGGACCTCCACGCCCGCGGGCGCGGAGACGTCCGTGAACGTTTCGCCGTCGTTGCGATAGAGATAGGAATGCGTGCCGGCGAAATCCGTCGGCGGCCCGTACGCTCGCCCAACGCCTGTGAGGCGGTAGTCGACGGCTCGATCGATCTCGGGAGACCACGTCACGTAGTTCGCCACGAAGAGATCCAGATCACCGTCACGATCGTAGTCGAGGAAAGCCGCACTGGTGCTCCAGGCGGCTTCGTCACCCGCAACACCCACCTGTTCGGTTACGTCGAGAAAGCCGAGCGGCGTGTTCCGTAACAGCGTGTTCCCGCCAAGCGCCGTCACCAGGATGTCGGTGCGCCCGTCGTTGTCGTAATCGCCGGCCGCGACACCCATGCCGTAACCATCGGCACGAAATCCGGTCGTCTCCGTGACGTCCGTAAACGTTCCGTCGCCCAGATTGCGGTAGAGCGTCGAACGCGAAGCCCGCGCATCGTCACGCCAAGGCCACTCACCCGAGTCGATCATCAGGAGGTCCTGCCAGCCGTCCCCGTCGAAGTCGAAAAACGCGACGCCGCCACCCATCGTTTCCGGCAACAGCCGTTCGCCGTAGGCACCGGATTCATGCACAAAATCGATCCCGGCCTGCGCCGTCACGTCAGTAAACGCAAAAACCGGCGCGTTGGTTTCCACCGCGGACTGTTGCGGTCCCGAAGACTCGGCCGTGGCAACCGAATCGTCGTCGCCGTCCGGAAGAATGAAATACCCGCCCACCATGAGGGCGATACCGCCGATGACGATGAGCGAGCCAATCAAGGCACGTCGAATACGTGCTTCGCCCGTCGGCGCGTTCTCGGCCATCTCTACCCCGCTAAGTTCGGTTTTATCTGAGGTCGTAAATCACGACGGCTTCGGCCGCGTGGTTGGCGGCCGGATCGTTTCGCCGGGCGATCGCGACAGCACGATCCTGCGCGTTGTCGTCGACCCGGTATTCTCCATGCAGCGCACGGTGTTCCGCGGCCGCGGAGCGATCTCCCAACGACTCGAACACCTGTGCGATGCCGTAGTGGGCGACGACGTTCTCGGGATCGAGCATGAGCGCCGCGCGGTACTCGTCTCGGGCGCGATCCAGATCCGCCGTCCTGGCGACGCCTTCGGCGACCTTGGCCCTTTCGAAGTAGGTCTGCGCGAGCGTGTTGCGCAACCGATAGTCGCGTGAGAAGTCGAAACCGCGCGCTCGCGCTTCTGGAAACCGCGTCTCGACGACATCGACGAAAGCCGTGATCGCGGCGTCAAGTTCGCCGTTCTGCAAATCGACGAGGCCGCCGAACCAGGCGACCGACCACGGGTAGGCGCCACCCGCTTGAGCGGCCAGTAAGGCCTCAACCGCATCGTCCAGTCGTCCTTCTCGAAGCCAGACCCGTGCCTGATTCAGATGACCTTCGGCACGGCCCAGCTCGACGACCTCGTGAAACGCGGCTTCCGCCTGGCGTAGCGCACCGCGGTCGGGTTTGCGCAGGAAGCCGATACCGTAATCGTTCCACCGCTCCCACAGCGGGTGAGGATTCGCGAGCATTGAATCGTCGGCCGACCGGCTCACACCGAGCACTACACGATCCTCGGCGATCGTGACGATCGGGAGGTCGTTGCTCGCCTCGGCATTGCCCGTGAACAAGCGAAAGTAGTTCGTATCGAACTTTCGATAGTGAAGGCGCGCCTCGACGACCAGCGTACCCGTCGCTTCGGGAGGTATCTCGAGCCGATAGTGCAGTGTGTCGGCCGCACCCGGCGGAATCTGGTGGTCGTAGAGACGGGTGAAGATGTCCTCGGCATTACGTCTGTCGATGCGCCGGCCTTCTCGATCCAGCACATAGGCATTGACGAAATGCGCATTCGGATCGACCGCCCGTGATTCGGGTTCGAGCTGACCACTCGCCGCGAGCGGTTCGCCATCGAGTTGCGCGGTGACTTCGACCCAGATCTCATTCGAGTCGGACGTGCCTTGCGTGAAGAGGTGACCGAGCGTGCGCGTGCGCAGGACAATGTCGAAGACGTGCGTCCCGCTACCGATCGTCTGTGCTTCGAGATCAAGAGGCGCACGAACCGGCGCCTCGATACCGTCGCCCTCGCGCACGGCAAAGATATCGACACTGAGCGATCCGCGAAGCTCATCGGCGTGCGCTTCGTTGACGGCCGGATCGAGCCCCAGGAGGTGAGGAATGGCGGTATTCGCTGCCGGAAAGCCGTGAGCGCTCACACTCATGACGCCATCTTCGTCGGGTCGTGCGGCCAGATCGTTCGACGCAACGGCACGCATGTGGCAACCGTTGCATGAAGTCTCCGCCTTCGGCGGGTAGTAGAAACTCGCGACCCCGTGACCGGAAACGCCGGAAAGCAGAAACGAGTCGTAGTGGTTCTGGCCGCGCAGCCACCGGTATTCGTTCAGCGCGACTGGCAGATGAACCTTGTGACAGGTGCCACAGAACTCGGCCGTCTTGTGCAGGGGTTTCAGGAACGACTGCTTGTGAAACCCAGGTTTGCTCTTGATCAGCGTGTCGCTCAACCAACGGCCGACCGCGTTCTCGGCGAAGGCAAAGGGATAGTGGATCGGCGTCGCGAGCACGTACGCGCCGTTGCCCCTCACGTCGTCGACCCGTTCGACGGCATGGCAGACGAGACACGTTATGCCGGCATCGGCCGTCGGATGATCGGCATCGAAATCGGGATCATCGAAAGCGCCGCTGAAGAGCGGTACCGGATCGTGACAACCCGCACAGAATCTCGCTGCTTCAACGCGACCGTCACGCGCCAGGACCTTGCGGCGCGTCTCGTCGACGGCGAAGCGATAAGCCGGGTTCGTGAAAGACGCAAAGCGATGCACGCTCGTGCCGTGCTGCTCGAACGCATCGATATGACAACGCCCGCAGTACTCGTCTTGCATCAACGCATCCGGCGCGAGTCCGTCGGGATCGACCGTCTGCGATAACGCTGGAAGATACGTTCCCGGCTCGTCGGCGGGCTCAGCGGGCGCCGTCGAGACCAACGCGACGAAGCTCACCACCACGCTCGTCGCCGCGATACTCCCGCCGACGAACCAACGGATCGGCGGACCCGCCAAGCGATGGAGGACAAACAACCAGGCGGCGACCAGCGGCGCGGCGATATGCGCCCAGACCAACGCCGACCGGGTCGTCGAGTCCACGAGATCGAGACCGGGAATCCCCCGCGTCAAAAGGATTCCGGTGACGAAGACGACGAGTACGGCCACGAGAAGCGCGATTCCCAACCGCACCGCGAGGCGATTGGGCCGACCGTATGCCCGCCGCAAATGCATCAACGCATAGACGAGGGTTGGCACAATGATCACGACGCCGAGGATCAGGTGACCCAGGAAGGCGAATTGGTAGGAAACACCTTGCCGCGGCTCGCCGTCCCACCATTCGAGAAAACTGATCAGCGAGAGATACGCGGAATCGACCACCAGCAACGCGAACGCCGCCAGGACGGCCACGAGCAGCACCCGCATCCGCGGCGTGACCACTTCGGCAAAGCGGTGCGTATCCAACGCTACAACCCGTCTTGAAAGCGAACGTTGTAGCGGTCGTGCAGTCGTTGGCGGACCACCGCTTCGCGCAATCCCACGCCGTCAGGGGTTGGCAGCGGTCTCACCGTATCGCCGTGCTGCGTATAGAGGTCCATGTCCTTGGCGAAGCCGCGGAAATCAATCGCGAAAAACCGCTGTCGATCGGTGGGCGGAAGCGCGTCGAACTCGACATGAATCTCCTCGCCGCTGCCGAAGATCGCCAGCGCACTGTCCTCCGTCGCGATCAATTCCAGCGCGTCACCGAGGGTTGTGTAGTAACCGCGATGCACTTTCGCGTCCCAATACGTCTCCCGATCGTTGTAGTCGTAACTCGGTCGACGTTGAGAAAGGTTGGTCCGTACCGGAAAGCCGGTGCGTTGCACTCGTGCGGCCGCCGGTTTCAGAACCTTGGCGAAGGTCGAGAGATCGTTGCTCGGCAACGGCTCTTCGCGCACGAGCCGCAGACGGTCCCAATAGATCTCGAGATTGGAGGTCAGCCGCAGCGCCGTGGTGCCGGTTGGTAGCCCGCCGAGTGGTAGTGCCATGGTCCGCGGCATCCCCGCCGGATAGCCGAACTCATGGTGGAGCCGGTGCCAGCGCCCGCCCGAATCACGTGCATCCACGCTCACCGACTCATAACGAAGCCCCGCCTGCCACGCTGAGAAGACCGTCTGTGAGTACGGGTATTCGACCCAGCCGTCGGCCACGAGGATCAAATCGTCACTCGCGAGCGTCTGGTCGAATTCGAGGGTGACGACCTGGTCTTCTTCGAGCAGACCGATGAAGCGCCGGTCCGTTCGACCGGGATCCGGGGCGACGCCGTCTGCCGCGGCCAACAATTCGAGCGCATCACCCGCACTCGACGAGCGCGCACGCACGGGGGCGATCACTTCACGAAACGTCAGGGGACGACCGGTGACCGCCGGCTCTCCTGTCGCCATGCGCTCGTCGAGCACCATCGACCAACCGGCCGGCAGTTCGAAAACCTCGAGGGTGACGGCGTCGAGATACGCCGTTTCCTCCATCGGCTCGGTCAGCTTGATCTGATATCGCCCATCACGCGCCGTGAGCTGTTCTTCGGTCAAGAGGTAGCGTTCGAACGCACGAGGTTGGTTGTACTGGTTTGGCGAATTGAAAAAGCCGAGACCGGCGCCCCCGAGCACGTCGCTCACGAACGCGAACTCATCGCCGTTCCAGGCGAACACGACCGGGCAACTCGCCAGTTGCCGCTGCACCTCCGCGATGACGTGGAGTTCGCCCGCGGCGAGATCGGTTTCCGTCTGCGACACACCATCCGACCACTCGAGGCGGATGTAGTCGGCACTGCTCGCCCCACCTAAACCGAAGGCAAAGGGTTTGTGGCTCTGTCCCTTCTTGGAGTGTGCGTCGATCGCCTCGCGTACCGTCCAGCGACCGGAATGGCGAAGCACGAGGCGCGTGCCGATACCGGAGGCATTCGAGCGCATCTGCTCGGCCTCACTTCGCCCCGATGGGCGCACCGTCAGGAACGCGAATCGCCCGGCGCCGGGCGGGAGTTCGATCAGGCCATTCGCATCGATCAAGAGAAGCGATGGGCCACGACCCGGTTCGCGAACGGCGCTCACGAGGTCACGGTTGGCCACTTCGTGTCGGTAGGCTTCGGTCCCATTGTGAGCGAAACCGACCAAGCCATTGAGCCCAGAAGCGATCAGCTCGAGCGCACCGTCACCGTCGAAATCCGCAACGGTGATGGCGTTCGCACGGTTTGTCCGCTCGGGCGCGACGAGATCAGCCATCAACCACGCAAGATCTTCTCCGCGCCGCCAGGTGCGAATCGAACCGGCGGCGTCGAGTCCGTAGATCTCGACCCAACCGTCCGCATCGAGATCGGCCGAAATGACGCCCTCGAGCAGCGTTGGCGCGAATCCGGTGACCGTTTCCGTCGTCTCGTAACGCCAGGTGCGGTCGTTCAGCAGGACCTGATTGCCCGCCTTACCCAACACGAGAATGTCCAGATCACGATCCGAATCGAGATCGGTCGCAAAGACCTGTCGTCCGACGACGTCGTCGAGTCCGAGCAGCGCGCCGAGTTCGCGGAACGAACCGTCTTCGTTGTTGGAAAAAAGCTCGATGCCGGTCGATCGAACCGCGAGGACGTCGAGATCGCCATCATGGTCCGCGTCGAAAATCGCACCGTCTCGACAGGGTGTTCGATCGAGGTCCGTGCGCTGCCAATCGGCGCCTCGACGGAGCCACAACGTCGCGCCCTGCCCGCTGCAGGTCACGACGTCGGCGAAACCATCGTCGTCGACGTCGCCCCACAGAAGTGCCGCGTCGTGCATGCCGCTGAACGGCACCGGAATGCTTTGACCATCACGTGTGAACACTTCGATCCCCGTCTGGTGGGCGATCGCGAACTCGAGGTCTTCGTCGTTGTCGAGGTCGACGACCGTCAACGACGGCGAGACGAAATTACCGCGGATGAGTTCGGTCGGCGGTCGGAAGAGCGACCCGCGCGGTCGTTCCGGCAACGGTGACTCGTCGACATAAACCGACAAAGCCTCCGCCTTCGGCCCCATGCGCTTGTAGGAGAAGCTCGCGAGCCGCGCGGCGGGGTTCTTTTCGAATCGCTGGTAGTCCTCGAGCAACGCCGTCGCGTCGTCGTCGCGACCGACGCGTCGAAGCGCCTGCGCACTCGCCCAGTACGTGCTGCGCAGGTACGGATCGAGGTCCCGCGCTTCGAGCAACTTCTCGACGGCTTCCTCGAAGTGTTGCGCCTGCAGAAGCGACTGACCGAGATAGTAGGCGCTGTACGCATCGTTCGGATCACCCACGGCCGCGGCGCGAAACTGCGTTACCGCCGATTCGGCATCCCCGAGATAGAGGTGGATGATCCCGCTCGTGTAGAGCGCGCGAGGGTGGTTCGGATCGTCGGCCAACACCTCGTAGAGCATATCGAGCGAGAGGTGTTCATCCCCTTCGTTCTGGCGATTGAGGATGGCGATGGCGTGATTGACGCGAGCGTCCATCCAGCCGGGGGCACGCTCGACGAGTTCCGCAAAGGTCCGAGCGGCCTTTTCGTACTCGAAACGCCCCATCTCGGCAACGCCCCGGTCGTTCAGCACGACGTCTTCGTCCGTGAAGTGAGAACCACCGCAGCCCACTACGAGGATGCTGGTGAAAAGGATCAGAAACCATTGCCGCGAGTTGCTCATTCGAAGCCCTTCTTGGCGCGTGCAATGCGCGCATTGTTGGCCTCGATGGAGAGTTCCGCGCCGCCGGCCTCGAGGTAATCACGCGAAAGGTAGGTATGTGCGGTGCCGCGCAGATGACCACGCATGTCATGCCCCATCCGCCGATCCCGCTCGGCTCGAAGCGCATCGACATTGATCGGCGCCACGACGACCTGTTCGCCGGGTCCGGGGTCGGCTTGTGCGAGCACGCGGCCGTCGTAATCGATCACCATGCTGCCGCCCGGCCAGCTGAAGGGGGGATAGTGGGCGAGGCTTGCGCCCTGGTTCGATGCCACCACGAACGCCGAGTTTTCCAACGCCCGCGTGCGATTGACCGACGTCCACCAATCCATGGGCTGCGCGGTGCCCCATGGATCCATGTAGGCCGAAACGCGAACGATCACTTCCGCCCCGTTGAAGGCGATCTGACGGATCGTCTCGGGAAAGAGCCAGTCGTAGCAGATGGCGACACCGATTCGGCCGATCTCCGTGTCCGCCACCGGGAACATCGGTTCGTTGTAGCCCGGGACGTCGTGCGGCGACGCGTGAACCTCCCAGGGAATCCACGGGTTGACCTTGCGGTATTTACTCTCGATTCCGTTCGGGCCGATCAAGAGCGTCGTGTTGAAGAGATAGTCGGGATACTGCGGATCACTTTCGATGAACGATCCAGTCTGAATCCAGCAGCCGTATTGTTTGGCGAGGCGTTCGTAGGCGAGTGTGTGTTCGTTCGGTAGCTCGACCGCGAGGTGTTCGCGCAGTTCATCGACCGTCTGGTAGATCGGCACGGTATGGGCGAACTCGGGGAACGCCAGCAACCGCACGTCGAAGAACGGTTCGTAGCCCGTAATCGTCTGCTCGATGATCTCGCACATCCGTGCGGTTCGATCGCCGATCTCAGCGCGAGTCTCGGGCGCGGCGAAATCCGTCTGGCACGCCGCCGCGTAATACAGGTCCATAAGGTCGCGATCCGGTTGCTATGGCGCGATTCTACCGACGCCCAACCGTACAAAAACAAGCATATTGAGCACCGCTCGGATCAATCGTCCGTACCCTGCGTCAACGTGTGCGTCGCGCCCAACGCGAACGGCCCGTCGAACCGTTCGGTCGAACCGTCCGGCCACCGAACGAGCGCTGCGGCGACGGCGGCGGTTTCCTCACCCAAGCCGAAGTGAACACGCATGTCGTTTGCCGCGAGATAGCTACCATCGGGTTGCACCCAACCGCGCCTCGTCGCGTCGTTGCGCTCGGCATCGAAAACCAACGTGATTTCGGCGCCGATCGCATCACGATTTGCCGTCAGCGCTCGAAAGCGGATCCACTCGCCGCGATCCGCTCCGTTCATCATCACGTAGGCGGGGCCGTCACGGTTGGCGATCACGAGGTCGATGCCGCCGTCGTTGTCGAGATCGCCTACGCCCATGCCGCGACTGTTGTGCACAAGCGAGCGATCGAGTGCCAACCGCCGGAAGCCATCGGCACCACCCGAATAGAGCAGGTTCGGTTCCGCCAACGGATCGCCGGTCGGCGACGGTCCCGGATCGACTCGCCCGTTCGCTTCGAAGAGATCCAGCCAACCATCGTTGTCGAAATCGCTGAACGTCACGCCCCAGCGGGTGTACTGACGCGACGCCTGCACGAGCCCCAGCGCGCCCGTCGCATCGGCAAAGAACGATCCCTCGTTACGAAAAAGCGAGTCCGTCTGCCCTTCGAGATTGACGACCAATAGGTCGACGTCGCCATCACGGTCGACATCGCCCCCGGTGACACCCATGCCGGCCTTCGCGATGCCGTTGGAATCGACCGCCACACCACGAAGCATGCCGTCTTCGACGAACGTGAAGTCGCCCTGGTTGAGCCAGAGCTGATTGACCGTCATGTCGTTTGCAACAAACACGTCCTGCAAATCGTTACCGTCGAAATCACCGGTCAGGACACCGAACCCGTTGCCGAAGGCAGTTCGAACCCCTGCGCTCGCACTCACGTCGGTAAACGTACCGTCGCCGTTGTTCCGGTAGACGTGATCGGGTGCCGGCGCGTTGTAGTTCTGCGGCGGGCAGTACGTCGGCGTTCCACTGATAAAGCAGTCGAGCTCGATCGCTGGGGACCAGATCACATAGTTGGCGTGGAAAAGATCCAGCCACCCATCGTTGTCGAGATCGACGAAAGCCGCGCCCGTGCCCCAGCCATCGTCCGCGACACCGGCTTCGGCACCGACCTCGACGAAAAACCCATAGCCATCGTTCCGATAAAGACGATTGGGGCCGACGTTTGTCACGTAGAGATCCACGTCACCGTCGTTGTCGTAATCGCCGACAGCGACCCCCATGCCATACGCGGTGTCCTCGACGCCACGCTCGCCAGCCGGCGCAAACCGGCCTTCGCCGTCGTTCAGGTAGAGCTCGTTCGCGAGCGGCTCGGCGTCTTCGTAGAGACTTCCGCTCTGCACGAAGTAGAGGTCGAGATCGCCGTCGCCCTCGACATCGAACACAGCGACGCCGCCGGCGGTGATTTCGGGTAAGTAGAAGCGTTCGCGGAACCCTGAAACGTGATCGAACAACACCCCGCGCTCCGCCGCCTGGTTGGTGAACCAGTTCGCCTCACGCGTTTCCGACGGCGTATCGGCGACTTGCGATTCATCGGCACAGCCCGCGATCATGATCAGACCGAGGAGTAAAAAAGTGGACGTCGAGCTCATTTAGGAAACGGGGATCCAAGTGTGCGGGCACTCTACTCAATAAGCGCCCTAACTTGCTGAAGGGTTTGGCAAAGGGTGGTCAGGAAGCCAGGCGCCGCGCCGGGGCGCGGCCACGCGCCCGCTTGTCGACTTCTTTTCTCTGGCTCGGCCTCCTCGCCGCGCCCACGTTCGCCACCGAGATCCGATTCGAAGAAGTGACGCGCGAAGCCGGAATCGACTTCCGGCACGTCAACGGAATGACCGGCGAGCGGTGGATCGTCGAGATCATGGGCGCAGGCGCCGCGGCCATCGACTTCGACAACGACGGTCGTCTCGATCTCTGGTTGGTGCAGGGCGGCAACCCGTTTGCGCGAGCCGACGCACCGAACGAGATCTTGTGCGACGCCCTGTACCACAACCGCTCGGAACCGGGATCGATCCGTTTCGAGCGCATCTCTCCGCCATCCGTGTGCTCATCGGGCTACGGCATGGCGATCGCCACCGGTGATGTCGACAACGACGGCGATACGGACGTATTCATTGCAAATTACGGTGCCAATGCGTTCTTCGAAAACCTGGGGCGCGGACGTTTTCGCGACGCGACGGGCGGGATCGACGACCGATCCTGGTCGACGACCGCGACCTTCTTCGACAAGGACAACGACGGCGATCTCGATCTCTTCGTCGGCAATTACCTCGACTTCACGTTGGCCAATCACCGTGTCTGCCGGGACGGTTACGGTCGACCGAGTTACTGCTCACCCGAGGTCTATCCGGCGAGTCCGGATCGGCTCTACGAGAACGAGCAAGGACGCTTAACCGACGTGACGAGCAAAGCCGGACTCGGATCGGAATACGGGCGAGCTTTGGGCTCCGTGGCCGCCGATTTCGATTCGAACGCCCGTCGCGACATATTTGTCGCAAACGACATGGACGAAAACCTGCTTTGGATGAACGCGGGTGAACGGCTCAACAACACCGCGCTCCTGGCGGGGGCGGCACTCAACCAGGACGGTCATCGCGAGGCGGGCATGGGCGTGGCGGCCGCGGATTTCGACGACGACTGTGACGTCGACCTTTTCGTCACACATCTCGATGCGCAGACGAACACGCTCTATCGAAACGATGGGAAGGGCTGGTTCACCGACGTCAGCCGGCAACTCGGCGTCGCCGCGGGCAGCTTGTCGTTTACAGGGTTCGGCACGGGTTGGATCGACCTCGAGAACGACGGCGACCTCGACCTCTTGATCGCGAACGGCGCGGTCACCGCGCAGCGCGGCCAACCCGACGGCGCGCTGGATCTCCCACTCCGGCAACACAATCAGCTTTTCGTCAACGATAGCGGGCGCTATGCCGAAGTCCGCCCAGTACCGGGGATGCCTCATGACGGGGTCGGGCGCGGGCTCGTACTCGCCGACTTCGACAACGACGGTTTGATCGACGCGCTGGTCACTCACAACAACGACGACGCCCGGCTGTATCGGAATACGTCGAAGGCATCCAACTGGGTCGGCCTCATCGTCGAGAACGAGTACGGATCACCGGCTATCGGCGCAACGGTACGTCTCGACGCCTGCGTCACGCGCGATGTCGCAACGCACGGCAGCTACGCCTCGGCGAACGACCCCCGCATCGTCATCGGGCTCGGGTCGCGCAGAGGACCGGTCTCGCTCGAGATCGGCTGGCCTGACGGCACGACGACCACGGAGCGCGGTCTCACGATCAACCGCTACCACCGGATCACGAAGTAGACCCTCCGATCAGCCTTCCGGTGCACGAACACCGGGCGGAACCCAGAAGCTCGAACCAGCCGCAAACGGTCGATCCGGTCGTTCGTCACGCCCCATCGCCTCACGCAGAAGAACGGCATCGGGATGATCTTCGGTCGCCTCCAGGAGGCGTTCGGCGATCTCCCGCTCACCGTTGGACCATTCGATGAACGCAAGTGTGATTCGAGTCGCCGGTGATTGATTGAGGGACGCGAGGCGGCGCGCCTGCTCGGCGCCTTTTTCGCGCCGCTCAGCATCACCGCAGATCGCCGCTGCACGTATCGCGACGATGCGTGCTTCGCCCCAGTTGGGCTGCAACGCCACAGCGCGATCGATGTCATCGAGCGCTCGATGGCACCCGCCGGCCCCTAGCCGCGCGAGCGCAAGCCAGTAGCGAAGTGCTGCGTCATCGCCGCGATCGGCCGTCAGGCTTTCGTAGTCGACGACGGCGTCCGCGAACAGGGCGAGACGCATCGAGAGATTGGCGCGTAAAGCACGCGCACGATCCGTTTCCTCGAGGTCGATCGAACGCGAAACCGACCGACGCGCTGACTCCGTTTCGCCGGCACGGCTGTCGAGACGTGCCCGCAGATACCAGGATCGGGGATCGTCGGCATCGAGCTCGAGCGAGACATCGAGCGCCTGACGAGCACGCTCGTTCTGATCGGTCGCTGCCAACGCAATCGCCAACCCGAGCCAAATGCCCGCGTCCTCCGGCGCAAGCTCCGCGGCGCGTTCGTAACCCGCTATCGCGTCGGCGTGATCGCCGCGCTGCCACGATTGCTCGGCCAGGTCGAGAAACATCCGCGGCGACTCGCTGAATTCGGCAACTTCCAGAAGCCAGGGATCAGTCACCGCGGGCGCGACGTCGTTGCGTCTCTCGAGCCACTGTCGCGCTGTGTCCTGGTCACCGAGTTCGCGATGCACGATCGCGAGCTTGTACGCAATCTGACCCGCACCCGATTGCTCGACGAACGCCCGCTCCAACAACCCCCGAGCGCGGTCCCATTGGCCGTCCGCCGCGGCGATGTCTGACAGGAGAACGAGAATGGCGGCGCGTTCGCTCGCGAGCAGTAGTGCATCGATCAACCGCGCACGGGCTCTCTCGGGCTCGCCGGCGGAAAAGAGCGCAACCCCCAGCCGATAGCCCACCAGCGCCCGGTGTTCAGCCTCGAGCGCGTCCGAATCGAATAACCACTCGAGATCCGCCAGCACGGCCCGATCCTCGCCGCTTTCCATCATCGCGAGCGCCCGCAGATATCGTGCGCGAACGGCACCCGGATTGCCGTCGATCGAGCGCGCATAGAGTCCGATTGCCTCGCTCAGGAAC
Source organism: uncultured Pseudomonadales bacterium (assembly GCA_951813295.1). Lineage (GTDB taxonomy): Bacteria > Pseudomonadota > Gammaproteobacteria > Pseudomonadales > Azotimanducaceae > VXYL01. The sequence goes on along the minus strand of CATOTI010000002.1, from coordinate 4,055,502 downwards.
GATTGCGCGTGGAAACGCATCGCCAGTTCCTCGATGGCCGCGAAATGCTCGGCGGGGGCCAGCTCTTCGATTCGTTCTTCGAGTGCGGCGCGTTCGGCCGCCAAGCGGTCACCGATAGGCGACGCCGCAGCCCCGCCCAGCAATGCCATCACGATTCCGATCAACCAACGCACGTTCAATACTTGAAGGTAAAGCTGATCGGCACGTCGGGCGTATCCACCGGCGCGCCGTTGATAAATCGCGGTCGATAGCGGCCATCGCGGGCCGCGCCGCGGTACTTGAAAACGAGCACGTCGATTTCGGCGTCGATCTCGTCGACGCGGATATCCCGCACGAGGCCTTTGCGCGTCACCGTCGCCGTGAAATTGATCCGGCCGTATCGCGGCGCGAAGTCGGCGTTGTACGTCGGCGACCCCGGATGAGGTTGGAACAGATTCACTGGCCGCCCGAAGAAGCCGTCCAGTAGCTCGGGTGCCGTATCCGCCAGATGGGTCCAGGACGCCCGATAGAGATCATCCGCCGGCCGATGTTTTCGGTAGAGGGTCAGGAGATCGGCATACGCGATTCGCGCCGTCGCGAGTGCTTGCGGGTCGACGTTTGCTTCCGCCTCGAACGCGTGCATCGCGCGACGCAGCGCACGCAGGCCCTTGATCCGCGTCCGCTCGTCTCGACGAACACCATCGGGATCGCCAGCCGTGCGCGCACGAAACGACGTGGCAAGGGGACGCGGCGCGAACGAGGCGGCGCCCGCCGGCGCTGGCCATCGCCGTTCCCGATGCACGCGCCCGAGCTCGAAGAGGAGCTGGGCCTGCAGCGCATGATCGATCGCGTCGACACCTTCGACGATGTCGAGCGCGTCTTCAAAGGTCCGAATCGCCAACGAAAAATGGCGCGTGTCGCGATACCAATGGCCCAGATCCATCAGGCTCGGGACGACCGCCAACGAATCGCCGTGACGTGCGGCGCTGATCTCGAACGCGCTCTCCTGGCGTACGCGCGCGTTCTCGTAATCGCCGATATTCACCAGCGCGCGCGCTTCTTCGCGAAGGATCTCGATGGCGTCATCCCTCTTCGCCGCGTCCCGGTCGTGCATGGCGCCTCGAGCACGCTCGTAAGCTTCCAGTGCGCCGGTCCAGTCCTCGAGCCCCATCCGGGCGTCACCCAGAATCCGATAAGGCTCGAAAACAACCCGTGCATAGTCGGGATCCCGGTAGTCGACCTCGGCGATCGCGGCGAGGGCGAGATCCTGAGCCGCGCCGAACTCGCCCGCACCTAGTCGCTCTTGGGCATCCGAGATCTCGCCGCGCGCCGCCGCGCCGGACAGCACGAACACACCGGCCACGATCACACGCCCCCATTGGCGTGCCGTATCCATGCCTTTGACGCTGGCCCCGCTCATGGGGGCGAAGTGTATCGAAGAGATTCCATCATCCATCGACGAGACCACGGATCGTCTCGAGAGACAGCGTGCCCGGGATCACCATGACGATTGCATCGTCGACGCCCATCTCGGCAAACGCCGTGAGACGTTCGCGCGCAAGCCCGACATCGTCGCTATTGATCACGATCGTCGAAACCAACGCCCGCGCACCGCCGTGCTCGCGATAGACCGCGAGCGCGGCGCCGATCTCGTCGAGCGTCCGGTACGCACCCGATGCAATCCAACCGTCGTATTCGTTTGCGGCCGTAATGGCGCCGTTGCCCCACGAACCGAGTAAGAGCGGAATCGACTCGCGCGGACGATAGTTCAGATCGACGCCGAGGCGGGTGGATCGACCGGTGGTCAGGAGCTCACGCAGTTCGCCAACGGTTTCGCGGAACACCCGAAACCGTGCGTCATAGTCCCGTTCGTACGCATCGAAATCGGTCTGCGTCGATCCGGCACCGACACCGAGGCGGATCCGGTCGCCGGCCACCATCTCGAGGGAAAGCAGCCGGTGGGCGAGATCGACGACCCCATAAAGCGGGACCTGCAGGATCGCCGTACCGAGTTCCAAGCCTTCGGTGACGTTCGCGGCAACCGCGAGTGCGGTGAGCGGATCCGGTAGGAACGAACCTCGCCCAGCCGCCTGAACCGTCCAGATACCCGCATATCCCGAACCGGCGATCTCGCGACTCGCCTCGGCAAGCGCTCGCGGATCACCGTTGGCCAGCGTCGGCGGTAGTAAAGCTCCCAGTCGCATGTCGTGTCTCCCGCGTCTCTTCCCGGTTAGGGTAGCGAAGTTGAGGTTCAACGATTTGCGCATCCAAGACGATTCGACATGTCTCGCTCCGTTCATCTCGTCGATGGCACATTCGAACTGTTCCGGTGCTTCCACGGCGCCCCGTCCGCACGCACGACGAGCGGACGCGAAGTCGGCGCCTGCCGGGGCTACCTGCACACCATGATTTCTCTCCTGAAGCGTGACGACGTGGACGACGTGGCCGTCGCCTTCGACGCCCTCCCCTCGCCGCGCGGCCCGGTTGATCAATCGCCAGGCATGCAGGTTCGTGCACAAGCGCCCGCCGCTTTCGCCATCACCCGCGCGCTCGGTATTCCGCTCTGGCCGATGGTTCGCTATCAGGCCGATGACGCCCTTGCGACCGCCGCCGCCAGGATGGACGACGCCGGCATATACGATCGAATCGTCGTCTGTACGTCCGACACGGATCTCTTTCAGACGATTCGAGACGATCGCGTCGTCGTGTGGAACCGAATCACCGACGCCGTCACGGACCGCCCGGTATTCGAAAAGCGTTATCAAATCGAGCCGCGGCAGTTCCCCGACTACATTGCCCTCGTCGGCTTCCCGAGCAAGGGTATTCCTGGTGTACCCGGCCTTGGTCCCAAGGCGGCAGCGCAACTCCTCGCGACCTTTCCGAGCATCGGCCACATTCCCAGCGATCCCGGCACGTGGCCAACAATCCGCAACCGCGCCAAGATCGCCCGGGCCCTCGAACGCCAGCGCGATGAAGTTCAGCTCGTCAAAGCGCTCACGACGCTTCGCGTCGATCTACCCATCGATTGCCGCCCCGAAACGCTCGAGTGGCGGGGTTACGACGCCGAAGCGCTCGAAGCATTGATTCAAGAAATCGAAGCCGATGACGTGCGCGAGCGCCTCGATCGGTGGAAGGTGTCGACTTAAGCCGATCCTCCCCTAAGATACCGCCTCCCCCAAGAAGGCGCCGTCATGGCCGAGTTTGAGTTCCGTCCTGTCAATGCAGACGAAATGGCCGAGTTTCTTAAGGTCGGCTCGTACGTTTTTGCTAACAACGATACGCCGGACAACGAGCCGGAAGCGCTTCAGCCCGAATGGACGCATGCCGCTTTTCACGACGGCAAGATCGTGGCGACGTCAGGCGCCTTCCCTTTCAAGATGCGCTGGAACGGGCGTTCCATTAAAGCCGACGGGGTCACATCCGTCGGCACGAACCCGGGGTTTCGTCGCCGGGGTCTGGTACGCCGGATGATCACCGATCTCCTGCACCGGTCCCACGACAACGGCCAGGCCGTGTCGATTCTCTGGGCTTCGATGGGCGCGATCTACCAGCGCTTCGGCTACGGACTCGCCAGCACGATGACCGCCTACTCTTTCGATCCGCGCCTAGCGGAGTTCCAGTTCGGTGATCGGGCGGACGGCTACACGCGTCTTCTGGATCGCGAGGCGGCGGTGCCGATCATGGCGAAGCTCTATCGCGAGTTCATCGAGCAGCGCAATCTTCTGCTGCACCGGGCGGACATCATGTGGCAGCTGCCGTTCCAGGGGCCCGGCGCCAACACGTACTGCGCGATCCATTTCGATTCGTCCGATACGCCTGACGGCTTCCTGATGTACCGCACGAAACACGATCCCAAGCTCCCACCACCCGGCCAGCGACTGACCGTCCAGGACTTCGTTTACCGGGACATCAACGCCTATCGCGGCTTGTGGGAGTACATCCGGGCGCACGATCTCGTGTCGAGAGTCGATTGGGAATACGCGCCGCAAGACGATCCCGCGCCGACGATCCTGCTCGAACCGCGCGTGCTCGGGAGCAAGACATGGGATGGGATCTGGCTTCGCGTCGTGGACGTCGCGGCCGCGCTGGCGGATCGCGGTTACGACCATAGCGATGAAGCAACGATCAAGATCGCGGAAGATCCCGAATGTGCATGGAACGTCGGTACCTATCGGCTCTCCGCGGCCGCCGGCGAGACGGCGGTCGAGCGCACGAACGCAGCAGCCGACATCGAGCTCTCGATCAATGCGCTCGGGTCACTCCTCGCGGGTCACCAGACGTTGCGACATCTCACCAATATCGGCCGCGCTCATGTCGCCGACCCATCGAACCTCGCGCGGTTCGACGCGCTTTTTTCAACGCGTTATCGACCCGCGGCGATGAACGAGTTCTAGTGCGATGACGTGGGTGAAACGCATCTTGGGTACCGCGCTCGTCCTGCTGGTGGTCGTGTTCGTCGTACAGTTCGCCGCTTCCGAGAGCGGCGAAGTCGTCGTGATCACGAGCTACGACCGCGAAGAAGTCGCCTACGACACCCGCGTCTGGGTCGTCGAACTCGACGGCCAGTGGTATTTGCGCGCGGGGTCGCGCGACGCCGCCTGGGCAGAGCGGTTAGCGGAACGCCCCGATTTCTTTATGGTACGTGGCGAGTTCCAGGGCCGGGTGGTCGCCCGATGGGACGAGCAGAACACGCCCGGGGTTAACGCCCTCATGGCGGAGAAATACGGTTGGGCGGATCGGCTGGTCGGCACGCTGTATCCCCGCGACAACGCGATCGCCATCGAGGTGCTGCGCTAAGCGCGATCAAACGTGTCGGCGAAAATCCCGGTTGCCCTCGTGGTTTCTAATCAAAGACCCCGAAGAGCCGTGGTAGCGTCGAAGCGACTGAACCAGTTGAGGCATCTCCATGCAGAGCTTAGTCGTAGCACTTTTGTTGGCGATCTCGGCCAACCTCGTTCACGCGGCTGAACGCCCCGTCTTCTACACGAACGAAGAGACCAAAGCGCTCAATCTGCCGTTTTCCAACGCCGTACGCGTGGGCAATCTTCTCATTCTCTCCGGTCAGCTCGGTAACCTGCCCGGCACGACCAACCTTGCACCCTGTGGCCTCGAAGGGGAAACCCGACAGACTTTTGCGAATATAGAGCAGGTCCTCGCGGCCCACGATGCGGGTTTCGACGACGTCGTGAAGTGCACGATTCTTCTAACCGATATCGACGATTGGCCAGCGTTCAACGAAATCTACGTCGAGTACTTTCCCGGCAACAAACCGGCCCGAAGTGCATTCGCGACCGCGGGGCTCGCCATTGGTGCGCGCGTGGAAGTCGAATGTATGGCTCATCTACCTTGATCGTGCGAGTTCCACCGGCCTGACAGCCCTAACTCAGCCGAGGCCGAAGTACTACATCTGCGGGAATCGAACGCGTTCGAAGCAGTTTAGATCGACAGACGACGGCATTGCGCGGTCACCGCGAAACGGGCTATCGACACGCCAAAGTTGTCGCGACACTCCCTCGAACGGCAGGATGTTCGTTTTTTGAGCCAACGAAAGGGGAGTTTCAGGCATGGCACCAATTCCAAAAGGCGGCACCGTCGCGGTCACCGGAAGCGCGGGATTTATCGGCGGGTGGGTCGTTCGGCGGTTGCTCGACAAGGGGTATCGCGTCCGCGCGTGTGTGCGTGACGTCAACGATGATTCGAAATGCCAGTTCCTGAAGGACATGCCCGGCTACGCTTCCGGACGCCTGACGTTGCACTCGGCCAACCTCGATGATGAGGGCTGTTTCGACGATATCTTTGCGGGCTGTAACGGTGTAGCCCACGTCTCGCACGTGTCCGACTACACCGATCACGAATACGTCGCACGCGTCTGTGGGCACATGATCAACAGCGTCAATCAGTCCGGTTCGGTGAACCGTGTGATCGTCACATCGAGCATCGCCGCCGTGATATCGGAAATGGACCTGCAGGAACTCGTGCGGCGCCCCGTGCTCTACGAAGACCGCTACCCGGACGAGTCGAACCCGCGGCGCACGGCGGATCGCCAGGGCTATTCGATGGGCAAGGTGATCGCCCAGCGCGCCTTCTCCGACGCCGCCGAAGAAGCCGGCACGTGGGATGCGATCACCTGTTGCCCCGCGGACAACGTCGGCCCGATCCAGTCGGCACACCAGAAGAACTTCGGCCCGTGGCAACACAACATCGAGACGATGCTTCTGGGTGAGTACTACCAGAACGGTGTGTATCGGCCTTGGATGACGGTCGATGTGCGTGATGACGCCGATTGCCATATCGGCCTGCTGGAGAGCACCCGCGTCAAAAACGGCGAGCGCTATATCGCCTGGTCGACCGACACACCAAAGGTCGAGGACATCTGCGCGAGCATTGACCGCCTGCTCCCGGAACTCGGCCACGACACGCCCGAGGTGATCGACAACCATCCCGATCGAATCAAAGCGCGCGAGGAGGAGTTCCGCGCCATCTGGGGCCAGTGCGACCTGCGCAACGACCGAATCCGCGCGGTGACGCCGGTCACCTTCAGGCCGTTCGATGAATCACTGCGGGATTGCGTCGAATCGCTGCTGTCAGTGGCTAAAGTGAAACCGAAGCTGCGCGAAGGGTTTTCGCTCCCCGCGTAGTTCAGGCAGCGAGACGTGGGTCGTCGAAGTTCTCGATCTCGACGGCTCGCGTCACGGTATCGAGCACGGCAAACGACAGACGCCGTCCGTTGCTCGGATCCTGCGCGAGGCCCGTCGAGCCCGGATTGACGATCAGCGTACCGTTGATTTCACGCGCGATCTGGCAGTGCGTGTGCCCGTAAATCGCAACATCGGCCTCGACTTCACCGAACCGGTCGATGTCGCGACTATGCGGGTAGACGTATTCGCCATAGGGTTCCCAGGGCGTCGAATGGAACATGAAGACGTGCATGTCATCGACGTCTTCGCGCCAGTAGAACGGCCGTGCCCGCGTCCACTCGAGAAGCTCCCGGTTCACCCCGTCGCGCTCCTGAGCGCGAATGCCCGCGGGACTCAAGAGGATCTCTTCATGATTCCCGAGGATGTAGCGAGCGCCGATCTCACGCAGGCGACCCACCACTTCATTCGAGAACTGGTACTGATTAAAAGCATCCCCCGGACACCACACCTGATCGACCGTGCCCATCGCATCGAGGGCGTGGTCGAGAGCGGCGATGTTGCCGTGAATGTCAGAGACGATCCCGATACGCATGGCGCGGCATGCTATCAGAGGGAAGCGCTCACGCACTCAATCACGACGACGGATCGAGATACCGGCCGACGACCTTCGAGAGTCCCTTCGGTTGTTCCTCGAAGCCGAGCTTCTTGTAGAAGTCGACGGCGTCATCGGTCTGCAAGTACACATGCTGGCCAGGCACGGTGGCGAGCAGCCGGTTCATGATCTCGCTGGCGATACCCTCACCGCGTCGACTCGAGTGCGTCCAGACGTCGACGACGTACGCGTTGCCGACGCCATCCGAGAGCAGTCGACCCGTGGCGATGCAACGGTCCCATTCCAAGGCATACACCGACGAGTAGGACTGTACGAACGAGTCTCGCAACTGCGCCTCGGTGCGACCGTTGTGGAAGTTGTCATTGATCAAATCCTGCCGAAGCACCCGCCAATCGATGACCGCCGGCTCGGCCGTGTACTGCATCTGAATCACCCGTTGCCAATCCGAATCCGCTGCACAAGCCTACGGCTTCACGACGGCCCAATCGATAGAATGTGCCGGTCTCGACGACATTGCCGGCATGGACGACCCTCTCATTGCTCTCAACAAGATCCGCGCGTTGCTAGAAGCCTGGCAACCCGGCGACAACGATGCGCGTTTCGCGGCGGCGCGGCACCTCATCGCCGATCTGATCGAACTCGAAGCCGAAACGCAGTTCTCCGATTTCATCCACGAGCAACTCGTCATCCTTCGCTGGTGCATCACCGGGCTCTACGCCGACGAAGCCGCCGGCTTCGATGAGCGTCGCGAACAATCACTCGAGCTAGTGACGACGCTCGAGAGCGAGCAAGGATTCGGTTCGTTCGATCGTAGCTGAAGCACGAGCGAACCCCGGCAACGCGTCGACCCGACATCGGTGCGCGGGGCAGGTGAGCCCGGCGCGGCGAATGTAGCCGCGTAACGTTCGCGCGGCACCCAAGAGCGAAAATTCGCTCACCGTGTCCACCACCGCAATTTGTCGCCAATCGATGCGTAGCGGCACGAGCGCATGGTGGCGCGGGATCGACCCCCGCTCCCCGGCGGTAGCCGGTTCAGGTGCCGGCGTGAGCAGCTTCTGCCAGCGCCGCGCCAGACGCACAGTACGCGCCAGTCTCCGCAACCATCGGCGGCGCACGGCGGCCCGCCGCCGATCGGGTACTGCTCGACCCAGGTAAGCGAGGTAGGTGTGCTCGAAGCGCTGCAACGCCTCGATCAAGAGCCGGTTTCGAAGCTGTCGCCACATACGCATGCTCCTCTGAGACCCCCTGCGCATTAACCGAACACTCATGGTCATCTTTCTTATCTCCTCCCGATCGCCGTCGGAATGTGATCGTCGATTCCTCGATCCGCGGCATGATTCGCGCGGATCAAAACTTGTAGTGATTAGAAAAGGCATCAAATAGACACCAAATAGACACTACGTGATCAAAAAGATAACTATCTTCTGGCATGACGGCAACAAATAGTTTCTTTTTTGATAACTATCTTCGAATTCAAAGATGAAAAGTTATCAAAATAGTGTCAAACTTTTAGCATTAGTCATCAATTCAGGAAGCCATGGCGCAACAAACGGACTGGGTACGCATCAACTTTCGCCTGCCGCCCGATCTTCACGCCCAGCTCCGCGCCTCGGCTCTCGATGGCGCGTCCTCCATCAACGCAGCGGTCATCCGTCTGCTCCGATCGGCGCTCGCGGTGGACGGCACCAGTGAGACGGAGGTGCAGGACTTCGACCTCATCGCACGCTATCTCGCGAGCCTCGGCGAGGAACCCAACGTCGACCCGTTGAATGCCCTCGATTTCCTCCGCGGCACGCGGATGAGCGGTTCGATGTATTTGTTGATCGATGCCCTACGCGCGGGCCTCGAGGATCTACCTGTCGACGCCCGCAAGGACATTCTGGCCCGCTTCCAGCAACGGTTGCTGTTCTCGGCACCGCCAGAAGACGCGACGGAAGCGAACTAAATGGACGCGCATGAATCCCGCCGTATCAACCTCGAGTACCTGATTGGTCGTCACGGAGGCGGTGTGCTCAAGCGGTTTGCCGATCTGGCCGACATCAACCCGAACTACCTTTCCCAGATTCGCGGCGGCGCTCGCAAGATGGGTAACGCAATCGCGCGAAAGATCGAAGCAGAGCTAGAGCTCGACGCGGGCTGGGTCGACCGACCGCAGGAGATCCCGGCCGAGGTCCGCGATGTCGTCCCCCTCATTCGCTGGGAGGATGTACGGCGATGGCGCAAGTTGGTCGAAACGTTCCAGCCAACCGACGCCGACCGCTGGATTCCTTGCCCACGCGGCACCGGCCCAAGCGCGTTCGCCATCGAGGTGCCAGGTGACGCGCTCGATGCGCCCAACGGTGTCAGCGCGCCGCGTGGCAGCGTGCTCTTGGTCGATCCCGACATCGCGGCCGTGCCCGGGTCGATCGTGATCGCCGATACCGAAGGTCCCGTGCCGGAGGTCGGCCAACTCGCCATCGAGCCGGCGGCTCGTTATCTGCGCCCGCTGAACCCACAGTTCTCCGTCAAACCGTTGGGGGAATCAGCGCGCCTTTACGGCGTGGCGATTCAGGTAATCATCGAGCTCCTACCCGCCACGGCTTGACGGCGAGCCTGGTTGCGCGCAGGAGAAGAAATCTGCACATTTCCACACCAACGAGAGAGCTGATGGCGAGAACGTCGTGCGAACTCAGTCGATGAAGAAAGCGCTTGGTTGGCGGGCATTGGCGTTCGCGTCGCTGATACTCCTTGCGGGGTGCCTGACGGCCCCCACACCGGCCGAGGAAGGCTGGCAACGACCGGACAAATGGCAACGGCTGCGCGTTTCGATGACCAAAGAAGAGGTCCTCGAGTTACTGGGCAAACCGACCTCGCAACTACTCGGCTATGCGTTCGACTACAGCGGCGAAGTGCGCGGCACGGGGCGCGTGAAAGGTCGCGTGCTATTCGATGCCGGTAACCGCGTCGTGCACTTTGAAGCACCACACTTCTGGCACGCGTTTGCCGGCCCCGATGATCCCAAGGGCAACCTCGACGCTAACGAAGAGCAAGTCCGCAAGTCTCGTCGAACCACTGAATCATTTTGGGAAACATCTGCATCCAGTGGCGATAGTAAATAGTGCCGTAGAAGTGGTTCGCACCTTCTAGCACCAGATACTCGTGCTGTTTGTTCTCTTCCTCTAGCTGACGGACGAACTTGTCACTCTCGGCGATCGGTACCCGTTCGTCCTTGTCTCCATGAATCACGAGGATCGGCACATCGACACTGTCGACATGGTTTAGCGGGTTGATTCCGTCCATCGTCGGTCGAAAGACCTTCTCGGCGAACGTTCCGCTATCGGCCACCATCGCCCTGAAGTGCGGAATGTCCGCAACGCCCGCACCGGCAATGGCGCAGTGATAGGGATTCGGGTCGCGGAACGATCCGACAAACGCCGCGTATCCGCCATAGCTCCAGCCGAAGATACCAACCCGACCGGGATCACCCAAACCGCGCTCCGCAAGATAGGGAATCGCATCGTCCAGGTCGTCCTGCATCGTGCGGCCCCATTGGGCATAGCCGGACTTGAGGTGATCGCGTCCGAAGCCCTGGGAAATTCGAAACTGTGGCTGAATAACGACATAACCGTGGTAGGCGAGCATCTGCGCCCAAAGATCGAAGCCCCAGAAATCACGCGCCACCGGCCCACCGTGGGGGTTCACCACAATCGGAAACGGACCCTCGCCATTCGGGATCGTCACGAGCGCCGGAATCTCGCGTCCGTCACGTGCCTTGTAGCGAACCCATTCGACGGGTGCGAGATCCTCAGGCTCGAGGAACGGCAACGAGCGTCCCAGCGTCTTCATGCCGCGCTCGGTCAGGAGGTGATAACTCGGTGGATTACGCGGTCCCTCGGCCCGGATCACCATCCGTTGGCCGCTGTGCGAGCGCGAGACCACCCGGTTGCGCGACCCCGGTAGCACCTCGTCGAGCGCGGACTTGCGGGCCTGCTCGTCTCCGTCCAGGAGGTAGACGTCGAGGGCTTTACCGGTATAGGAGAAGCCCGTGATGACCTCGTTCTGATCTTCATCGAGCTTCGTCGTGAGGCCCACGGCGTCGTATCGCGGATGGCGAAACTGCAGGTCGCCGAACGCCTGCTTTTCGAGATCGTAGAGGTAGATCCCGGCCGTGTCCGACTCATGATTCGAGATGACGTAGAAGACGTTGCTGGCGGGACCGTCTGCCAGCCGCAACGCGTTGAACGCCGAGCTGTGCGTTTCGAGGTTCGCCTGCGCCCGGCCCATCTCGATCCACTGTTTCTTGCCCTTCAAGCGACCGAGGAAGACGAGGGCTTCGTCACCATGATCGAACCGTTGCGCCAGCCGCGGCTCCATATCCTCGTCGAGGTAGGTGATCGTCGTGCGTTCGGTATTGCGTGCGATCTTGCGCATCGCGCCCGATTTCACGTTGACGCGGAAGATGTCGTTTACACCGTTCGCGTCGTCGTCGTATTGCACCAGGATGTGGTCGTCGTCCTTCGGCAACATGTCGAAGATCTGCGCGCCGCCGAAGTTTTGTCGAAGTTGCGCCACTTCGCTACGCCGATCGGCGCGGCGCCGTGGAATCTCGAGCCAACGTTCGCCCCTGCGATCGACCGTCGCGAGTTTGGACACCAGTCGCGTCGCCACACCCAGATCTTCTAGCGTGTCGACGTCCTGGCGGAATCGAACGATCAGTCGCTCGTCGTTCGCCCACTGCACCGCGACGATATCCATCGTCTTAGAGCCGAGAACGACGGGGTTGGCGTCGAGGTCGTCGACGTCGTAGACCATGACGAGTTGGTTACCGTCCTTGGTGACCCGCTGCATCGTCGCGAGATGCTGTCCGTTCGGCGATATCACCGCGGCCGTCATCGCCGGGTCCTGCGCAAACGCTTCGAACCCGGTGAGTGCCAGCGCCTGCTCCTCAGCCCAGGCAGCCCCCGGAATGATCAGAGCCAGTCCCAGAAACCATCGGAAAACCCACAAGCCGCGTCGAAACATCAACTCACTCACTCGCCAATAGAAAAACGGGGTGGCAGATGCCACCCCGTCGAACCAAACGCCTTAGAAGGCCTTACGAACCGACGCGAAGGCACGCCGACCGAGGATGTCATAGCCCACGCCGAGCGGCAGGTTGTTGAGCTGCAACTCGGGCGCGTCATTGTCCAGCAGCGGCGGGAATTCGTCGAACATGTTCACGACGCCGACCGTGATCGTCCAATCACGCGGACGCCACGACACGGATGCCGTATGGGTCCAGTACGTGGACGTCTTGGCGAGCGGACGACAGTTGATCACCAGCGTCGAACACGGAACGTAGTTGCCGAAGTCGATGCGCTCGTCCTCCGCGGGACCGGCGTAGCTGGCCCGCCAGTTGAACGTGAAGTCGCGATAGCCGGCGCTTGCGAGAATCGTGCCTTCCCACTCCGGCGCGATCGGCGTACGGGCATCGTCCTCGTCGGTGCTACCGAAGACGAACCGATTGCTCAGGATCCGCGTCATGCGAACGTCGAGTGCGATATCCAGATTGCGATCGTTCACGACGAAATCGCGCTGGAAGAACAGGTTGTAGTCGATCCCGGACGACGAAATCGTGTTGATGTTGATGAAACTCGAATCGACCTGATCGAGGAATCCATCGTCATCACGCATCAGGAACCGGCAAAAAGCGCTCGTGTTACCCGGGTTCTCGACGTAGCAGTCATTGATGATGAACTGCGAGCTCAAGAGCGAGATGCTGTCTTCGACTCGGATGTCGAAAGCCGTCGCACCCATGCGCAGCGTCATGTCGTCCCAGAGCTTCTGGTCGATGATGATGCCGTAGGTCTTCGAGGTCGACGTTTCCGGGTTGATGTCGAGCTGCACCTGCTGACCGCCCTTCCGAAGGACTTCGACCGAGTAGTTGCCCGTACCGGAGGAGTCCAGACCGAAGCTCGTCGGATCGATGCCGTTCGCGGCACAGTTCTCAAGAACCGTCTGCGTTCGCGTGTCGTTCATCGCGTTGTATTCGTCCGGCAGCGACGGATCGAGGGCGGGGTTGCGCGCGCTGGGCGGCACGAAGCATGGATCCGACACCGTGTTGAATCCCGACGTGCCGACGAGGAACTGCTCTCGCGCGTTCGGCGCACGGAAAGATGTGCCATACGTGCCGCGGAACGTCAGCCAGTTGAGCGGCCGGTAGAGCGACTTGACGCTATAGGTCGTGTCGTCGCCGTAGGTGCTCTCATCGGTCCAACGGGCCGACAGGTTGAGCGAGAGCTCATCGGCGTACTTGAGACCCTCGAGGATCGGCAGTTCAGCTTCGAAGAAGAACTCGTTGATGTTGCGATCGCCCTTAGCGCCGCCGTCCTTGAAGAACGCGTAGAAGAGGCCATCACGAGCGACGTCGTTCGGGCGCGAATCAATCGCGTCCTCGCGCCACTCCCAACCGATAACCAGCGGAATCGTCGCATCGTTCCAGGGCAGGCGGAACGCGTCACCCTGCAACACGGCGGAGACAATCGTCTGCTCGACGTTCGTGTCGAACGAGCGAATACCGAAGACGAAATCCTCCTCAGCCTGCGAACCGAACGCGCCGCCACCTTCGACATAAATCGACGGAGCGAACAATGTTGATCGGTACACAAGATCCCGACCCGTCGCCGCAAACGATGTTGCCATTCGCATCAAACCGAGCGGTCTCGATGCCTACGAGCAACTCCGGCTCGAGGATGCCGCGCTGGAAGTCTGTGCCGTCCGATACCGAATGGCTGACGTAGGCGTCGTAGCTCCAGTTACCGAAGCCACCGTCCGTCTGCCACGACGGCAGATCACCACGAATACCGGCGACGAATCGCGTCTGCTCGATCTCGACGTCGTTGTTGTCGCGATCGCCATCGATCGCAACAATCGGCGTGACTTCGATGTTGCCGAAGTTGAGACCGCCGAAAAAGCCGATGCAGTTCACACCGTTCGGTTGGCCCTGGTTACAGGGGTTGAAGGGGTTGTTCGCCGGAACTTCCGGGAAAACGGTAGCGCCCGGTCCGAAGACCTGCGTCTTACGCATCGCGTAGAGGCCTTCGAAGTAAACCGACGTGTTGCCGTCGTTGCCGAAGTCGTACTCGCCGTAGCCGTAGAGGTTGTAGCGCTCTGAACCCGAGAGGAGATCGCCCGCGCGGTCACGCGTCGAACCGTTGAAATTGAAGAACCCAGTCTGCAGATCGACCGACGACAAACCGTCGCCGTCCGGATCGATCAGGCCCGTATCCGGGATCCCGTCACCGTTCTGATCGATCGGTACGATCGCGAACGGATTGAAGCCCGTGAAGCCAACCGGAACTTCCGTTTCGGAGAAGTTCGGAATCCCGATGTTGGTTTCATTGGGCGTGTACCACACGTTGCCGTAGCCAATTGGGATGAAGACCCGGTTGATCGTGCTCAGGCGACACGGACTCTCGGTCGTGCCGGGCACGAGGCCGAGGTAATTCTGCAGGCGGTTGCCGTTCTGATCTTCGTAGATGTATTTGTCGCACTGCGAGAGATAGGAACGATCACGCAGTTGGACCGAATCACGCTCGTAGTACTCACCCGCGAGACCCAACGTCCAGTTGCTGCCACTGGTACCCCAAGCCACGCCGAGCGTGCGCTCTTCGCCGCCCGATGAATCGGTCTGCACGACCTGGCCTTCGATCTCGAGGCCATCAAAATCGTCACGCATCAGAACGTTGATCACGCCCGATACGGCATCCGAACCGTAAACGGACGAAGCACCGTCCAGGAGATACTCGATTCGATCGATCAGGATGTTCGGAATCGTCGAGATATCCGGCGACGTCGGCGCGCCGCCGACGCCACCCGGTGCCAACCGCTTGCTGTTCATGAGCAGCAACACCCGGCTCGCACCCAGCCCCCGCAGATTCACCTGCGCCGAACCCGGACCGTTGTCGAGAACGAACGCCGTAAACGTGCTGTCGATCTGCTGACCCGTCGCCTGGCTCGCACTCTGGATGAGCGAAACCGTGTCGATCAGGCCCACATCACGCGAACCCGCGCCGTCCAACACCTGAATCGGCGAGGCGGAAGAAAACTCGTCGCGACGAATCCGCGAACCCGTGACGATGACCTCTTCGATCTCCGCCTCGGCGCTCGAAGAAGCGTCGCCCTCGGCCGCAAACCCCAGGTTCGCGACCATCAAAAAAGTTGCGATCAATAACGATCGCGTACCCAACGCCTTGGCGCGCATTGGCTACCCCCAATGACAAAACGCGCGCATTCTATGCTCATCGCGCTCACTATCAACATCAAAGTCGACAAGAGCCGACGTCCGACGCCGGTATCAACGTCCACGACGTGCCGAAAGTCAGCAAAATCGCTGACCAGGAAAATTCGCGCCGCGAATCTGGCCGCGATAGACGACGCTCCGCGCGCCCATCGAGCGTCTAGCCCCCGCTCGGAGAACTCGCTAAGATCCGCGCCCTCGATTTTCCAAGTGCCGAAATAGCTCAGTCGGTAGAGCGACTGATTCGTAATCAGTAGGTCCGCGGTTCGATTCCGCGTTTCGGCACCATTTTTCAACGCGGTGCACTCGTCAGACTTCGAGAAGTGGGATGAACATATCCTAGGTGTATCCCGCTTCTAGACTTCCGGTTGCTGCAACCAGACGCTGGCCGTTATGCCGCGGAAGGTAGAAACCAAAAGAGTAGCTACGGTCGTTGCGCTTTTGTCGTCGCAAGGTCTGATCGTGTTTCGCTTTGAAGGCGGCGCAGGTAGCGTTCCGGAGACCAAGGCAAATTCCACTTAGCGACGCGAACTGGTGCCACCTGAGCTTCAGGCAAGACTGATGTCTACGATCTTCAGGATGAGGAGAATGCCACCAATGATCGCGACGGCTAGGTAGGCCCTGCGCCTAGTCTTGTCCATTAGTCGTCAAAGGCGCCGCAATGCATGATTTCACCGCCTTGGCCGAGGATCGCTGTTACCCCACCAATGAGGACGGCTACACCGTTCGCCGTCACACCGCCGGCTGTCACCGTGGCCACTCCCACCAGGCTCAAGACCTGCGCATTCTGGCAGCCGACCATATCGTTTTCCTCCTCAATGTTTTCGTAGTGCTCCTGGTAGCCGGGGTCGGCGTGCGGGTTGTAGAACGGGTGTGAGTCGATCGGACAGTTCCAATGCGTTCCGTCGTCTTCGGTTGTCGTCCTCGTATAGCAGCTTGTGGGTTCGGTCCAACTTGCGGCGTGAGCATCGCTGCCGACTGTCGGAACCTCGATGGGGCTTAAGGCGAAAAGTCCAACCAGCGCGATTTGCTTGAGCATCGGGTTTCCTTCTCTCGATTGGCTAAAGGCAGTTCTCGAAGTCGTGCCGACGCGGCGGTTTCTGATCCGTCGGTCTAGCACGATCTAGAGTTTCCTTTCGGGCAACGAACACCGCTTTAGGCTGAAGCTGAAACGGCAAATCGCGGATCGCTCGTCGATCTGTGAGTTCGATCTCACGAACGCATTCAGCGAAGACGATTTGCGAAAGCGCTATCGGAGTGGCGGTCGGAAAGGCACACGCACTCTCCGTTACGGTTAGGCGCGGCTCCTTCTGACCAACCAAGAGATCTCGCGATGGCCCAGACCCGCATCCAGAACCAGTTCTTCCAGACCGGTTCAGACGACGACTACCCCCGCGGATCTCGGCGGGCCTTGCTTGGTAGCCTTCCCGACGTTTGATCAAATCCAACTTTGCCCAAGGACATTTGGCCATGGACGAATTCGCCGACGTCATTAATCTCGACGCGCTGACCGGTTGGATGACGGCCGAGGGATTGGGCGACGGGCCGATCGAGAATGCCGGCCTTCTCGAAGGCGGCACGCAGAATTTCCTGCTGAAGTTTTCTCGGGCCGGTCGCGACTACGTTCTACGGCGGCCACCGCGACATCTCCGAAGAAACTCCAACAGCACGATGTTGCGTGAGGCGCGCGTTCTCGAGGCGTTGTCGGGTAGCGAAGTCCCCCATCCGGGCTTCATCGCCGTTTGCAGCGACGAGTCGGTACTGGGCGCTTGCTTCTACCTGATGGAGCCGATCGACGGCTTTAACGCCGCCAACGGATTGCCCGCGTTCCACCGCGGTGATCCCGCCGTTCGTCATCGGATGGGGATGGCGATGGTGGAAGGGATCACGGCACTGGGTGCCGTCGACTACCGCGGGGTGGGGCTCGACGGATTTGGCCGACCCGAGGGATTCCTCGAACGTCAGGCGCCGCGCTGGGTCGCCCAACTCGAGAGTTACAGCGAACTCGATGCTTGGCCTGGTCCGTCATCCCTCCCGGGCGTCGACGTCATTCCGCGGTGGTTGGAAGCGAATCGGCCGGCCGACTTCACGCCGGGCGTGATGCACGGTGATTACCACATCGCGAATGTCATGTTTCACCACGACAGCGCCGAGCTTGCCGCGGTCGTCGACTGGGAACTCTCGACGATCGGCGATCCTCTCTTGGATCTCGGTTGGCTGATGGCGATGTGGCACGACCCGGAAGAGACCGATCCATTCGACAAACGACCGACCAAGACAATGCTGGCGGACGGCTTTCCCACGATCGAGGAGATGATCGCCCACTACGCGGAACGGACCACCCGTAACCTCGATGCATTGGCCTGGTACGGCGTGTTGGCTTGTTTCAAGCTCGGCAGCATTCTGGAAGGTACCTACGCGCGCGCCTGCGCGGGTCAGGCACCCGTGGAGACCGGCGACGCGCTACACGCGCACACGCTCGATCTTTTCAATCGCGCGCTGCGGATGATCCGAAAAGCGGAGGCATGAACCAACGGTCGAGGCGCAAACTCGGTGTCGATCAGCGTCCGGTCCACTTCGGTTCACGTTTTTCCGCGAACGCCCGGGGTCCCTCTTTGGCATCCTCAGACCTTCGCCAGCGGTAAAACGCCGGATAGTCCTCCTGCGCCGTCATCGCCGTGGCGAGGTCCACCTCGTCGAGCCCCCGCAACATCGCTTCCTTCGACGCTTGGATCGCCGTCGGCGCGCCGGCGAGGATTCTCTTGCACCAACGATCTACCGCGTCGTCGAGTTCGTCGTTTGCAACGAGTTCGGTCACGAAACCGAGCCGAAAGCCGGCGGCTGCGCTGACGCGCTCGGCGCCCAGCACGATTCCCATCGCCTGTTTCAGTCCGATCTGCCGAGCAAGCCGGTGTACGCCACCGCCGAGCGCGACCGCGCCCACGCGCGGTTCCGGAAGCCCGAACGAGGAGCGTTCGGTCGCGACCACGATGTCGCAGGCAAGCGCGATTTCGAAACCACCGCCGAGTGCAAATCCGTCGACCGCCGCTATCACCGGCTTCGTGAGGTCAAAGCGTTCGATGAGTCCCGCATAGCCATGCTCGGGATAGCTCGCGTGGCGGCCACGCGATGCGATGTCCTTGAGGTCACTGCCGACGCAGAACGCGCGCTCGCCGGCGCCGTCGACGATGCAAACGTATTGATCGTCGTCACTCGCGAACGCGTTGAAGGCGCCCTCGAGTTCGGCGTGCATGGGCGCATGAAGTGCGTTCATTACATCGGGCCGATTCAACGTGATTCTCGTCGTGTGCTCGTCGACCGCGACCGAAATGAATTGAAAGCTCACGCTCATCTCCTGTGCCCTGCTTAAGTGCTGTTGCCAACGCAGGGTCTAACATGTATTACAATTTTACAAATACCTAGCCATGGTCCCCGGGCATCGATGCTCGAGGCGCGACCAAAGGAGGATCAGATGGGCTACAAAGAACAGATCCGCAACGTCAAAGACTACATTCGCCTCCCCCTTTGTTATAACCATTGGTACGTCGCCGGTTTGGTCGAGGACTTCGGCGCCGAGCCGGTCGCCAAAACGCTCCTGGAGCGGTCCATCGTGTTCTATCGAACCGAGGCGGGTGAACTCGTCGCGATGCAGAACCGCTGCCTGCATCGCTCTTTTCCGCTCGCCAACGGCACGCGCGAGGGCGACAACCTCGTCTGTCGTTACCACGGCATTCGTTATGCGCCGGACGGCAGCATCGTCAAGGTGCCGTGCCAGGATCACGTGCCTGAACGGCAGCTCCACGTCTACCCGGTCAAGGAGTTGGGTCCCTTCGCGTTCATCTGGATGGGCAATCCCGCCGAGCCCGATTGGGATCGATTTCCCGATTTACCGTTCCTCTCCGATCCGACGTGTCGAACCATCTCCGAGGCGGTGCCGTACGCCGGCAGCTATCTCCTGATGCAGGAAAACCTGAACGATCTCACTCACTTCGCGTATCTGCACCGCGAAAGCTTCGGCATCGGCGATTTCTTTTTCGACCTGCCGACGACCGTCGAGAAGACGGAGAAAGGCGTCTACTGCAACAGGATCGACACCAATCCGGCACGTGTTCTCGGCCCCTTGCCAGCTGACGCGAAAGAGCGTGCGGCGGGCAAACCCGTCGAGCGGCACGACGGCGGATATGCCATGTCGCCGGGCGTTTTTCGAGGCTACGCACCGGTCTACATCGGTGCCGAAGAAGATCCCGAACGAGAGGTCTTCAAGAGCTACATCATGCATTACCTCACCCCCGAGACGAGCACCTCGACGCACTACTTCTGGTCGATCACCAACGACTACAACATCGAAGACGACAACTTCTATGCGATGTCGAAAGCATTCGCTGCCAACGGTTTCGCCGAGGACAAATGGGCCTGCGAAGAGATGCAGCGACTCTTGGACGATGACCACATCGACCACAAGGAGATGGTCATCGCCGGTGATCGGGCCGGCATGCTCTTTCGAGGTGTGATGCTCGATTGGGTGCTCGAAGAGTACGTGGGATAAACCGGCAGGGAGGAGTCGTCATGAACAAACTCGACAACGTCATCCGCGATACGCAGAGATACATCCGCTTGCCTCTGCTACATGAGCATTGGTACGTCGCGGGGCTAGCCGAGGAGTTTGGCCGCGAGCCGATCGGGCGTACGTTGCTCGAGCGGTCGATCGTTTTCTATCGGACCGAAGCCGGCGATCTCATTGCACTGCAGAACCGTTGTTTGCACCGCTCATACCCGCTCTCGGAAAGCAAGTTGCGCGGTGACAACATCGTTTGCGGCTATCACGGTATCGAGTATTCGCCGGACGGGGAGATCAAAGATGTCCCCTGCCAGACCCAGTGCCCCAAGGGGAAGCTCCGGAAGTACCCGACGAAGGAAGTGGGACCTTTTGTGTTCATCTGGATGGGCGATCCGGATCGGGCCGACGAGGATGCGCTACCGGAGATGCCTTATGTCGAGAACAACGAATACTTCTCTCTGCACGACGCGAAGTACATCGAAGGCAACTACCTTCTGATGCAGGACAACCTGAACGATCTGACCCATTTCGTCTTCATTCACGCCAACACGTTTTTAGCCGCCCCCAACTCGATCGACGAGTCCTTCCTGGAGCATCCGGTCGAGTATGAGGAACGAGGCGGGATTACCGGCTGCTATCGCGTCATCGACAAGACCGAACTCGTGCAGCTCGATCTAGCCCCGGAACTTAGGGAGGTCGTCGGCGAGCGGAGGTTGCGCAATTGGAATGGTGGCGTCAGCCATTCACCGGGCGTCTGGCTCGGCGAAAATTTTGTCCTGGTCGATGACCCCGCACCGGGTCATCCAGATAGCTATCGAACGTATATCAACCATTACGTGACGCCGGAAACGCACGACACCTGCCACTACTGGTACTCGATCACGAACGACTTTCGAAAACCGGATCCCGAGCTCGCGGCCATGTCGAAACAGTTTGTCGGTGCGGCGTTCGAAGAAGACGTTGTCGCGGTCAAACACATGCAGAAGCTACTCGACGTCGATCGAACGGACCATCACGAAATCAGCATCAACGGCGATCGAGCGGCCGTAATGTTTCGTCGGAAAACGCTAGAGTGGGTGCTGGCCGAATACCCTGAACTCGCGGAGTCCCCCTAGTTTGAAACGTTCTTCGACGCGCGCATCGTTCATCTACCTCGGGGCGCTGGGAGCGCTTCTATCGTTGGCCGGTTGTACCGAGCCGGCAACGACAACGGCGCCCACTGAGCCATCGAACGCGCCCAGCGACCCAATGGCGGAGGCCCAAGCCGTTCACGACCAGGTACTCGTTCTGGACGCCCACGTCGACATCGTTCCACCGGGTACGACGTCGCGATATGGCGATCCCGATGGCTCCTCGAAAGTCACCGCGCAGAAGCTCGAAGCCGGTGGCGTCGATGCCGTTGTCATGGCGATCGCGGTCGGGCCCGGCCCCCGGACACCGGCCGGCGATGCAGAAGCGCGGGCTATCGCCGATGCAGAACTCGCTGGCGTACACGAAATCGCCGCGAACCCTGAAAACAACGTCGTCATTGCGCGCTCCGCGGACGAACTGGTCGGTGCACACGCGCGCGGCGAGATCGCAGTGCTTTTGGGCTTTCAGAACGCACGAATACTCGAAGGTGACATCGCCGCACTCGATGAGTTCTATGACGCCGGCGTGCGCGTCTTTGCGCTGACGCATCTCGCCCACAACGACTTCGCCGACTCCTCGCGGCCCGAGTACATCTCGGACGAGCAGGCCTATGAGCCGACCGAGGAACACGGCGGGCTGTCGGCGCTAGGCCGCGCGGCGATCGCTCGAATCAACTCGCTCGGCGGGGTTGTGGATGTTTCCCAGCTGTCGAAGAACGCGACGCTGCAAGCGATCGAGCAATCAACGACGCCCGTGACTGCGAGTCATTCGAACGTGAAGACCATCTCCGATGTCGCCCGAAACTTGAGTGACGAGGAAATCGACCAGATCGGTGCGACCGGCGGCGTGATCCACATCGCGGCATTCACGGCTTACCTGCTGGAATTGTCCTCGGAAGAATTGATCGCCGATATCAAAGCGATCCGTCGCGAAGCCGGGATCGATGAGCGCTATACCTATCCGTATGAGCTCTATTGGGAGATCGCGGACCCCCAAGCGCAGCAAGCGTTTCTCACCACCGTGCGCGATCGACTCGGCCCCGCCAGCATCGACCTCATGATCGATCACATCGACTACGTCGCGGAGCGCATCGGCATCGACCACGTCGGCATTGCGACCGACTTCAACCACGGTGGCGGGATCGAGGGGTTTGCCAATGCCGCCGAAGCGTTGAACGTCACCGCCGGATTGTTGGCGCGCGGTTATACGGCTGATGAAGTCGAAAAGATCTGGAGCGGCAACTTCCTGCGCGCACTACGCGCGGCTGAAGACGCGCGAGGCAGCTGATCTCGCGCGGTCGTCCGAGTCTCAGTCGACGATCGCTTGCAGAAGCTTCCAGTCCGGCTGACCGCCCAGACCAGCCCCCATCGGAATCACGACAACCCGGGTAGCCCCGGCGCGGTGCTGCTGATCGATGCGTTCTTTGATATCTGAAACGCTACCCCATGCGACGACACTGTCGATCAATCGGTCGCTGCCGCCACCCGCAAAATCCTCGGCGCCGAAACCGAAGGTCCGCCACGCACGATGGTAGTAGTCGAGGCCGACGTAGTAGGCGATTGCCCGCCGTGCCGTGTCACGAGCGGTTTCCGGGTTCTCGTCCGCTAGGCAGAAAAGCATTGTGTTCAGATCTTTGTCGCCGATCGCTTCTCGCGCTACGACGGCGTGCTCGGTCGGCATGAGGTAGGTGTTCGCGCCGTCCGCAAGCGCCGCCGCAACGCCCAGCATCTTTGGTCCGTGCGCTGCAACGTGCGTCTCAAAGGGCGCTTGATGCGTGGTCAGCTTCACTTTCGCCATCGCGACGAGGTAGTCGGTAAGTGTCACCACGGGGTTCTGCCATGCGTGTCCACGTGCTTTGGCGAGCCCCGCGTTCGACACACCGAGGCCCAGCAGGAATCGGCCATCGGACATTTCCGCGAGGGTACTGGCGGCCGAGACCGTCGCCGTCGCGTCGCGGCCGTAGACGTTGGCGATACCGGTCGCGAGGGTTACTTGTTGAGTGTTCGCCAGGAGGTACGCGGACGCGGCGAAGGGATCTCGCGTAAAGAGTTCTGGTAGCCAGAGCGATTCGAAACCGAGTTCATCGATCCGACAGGCATAGTCGAGGAACTGATGGCGATCCAACCGATCCGTATTGAACAAAACTCCGAGCTTCACACCTGTCATTACCGCTCCTCCGGTGTCCGACGCGGGCGAATGATATCGCCCGGAGGCCTAGCGATATCTCGCACGTACGCGGTCCCAGCCATAGTTCAAACGTTAGGCCTTCGCCTCGCATTTTGTAAAATTGTAATACATTATAATTTCTGACCTGATCGACCCGGGCGAAACACGGATGAGCGGCCAACCGGTAGGTGCCAAACAATTCAAAACCTTGAAGCGCGAGCCCGCCTACGCGCTCGCCGAGCGATCGATTAGAGAAATGATCCTGAGCGGCACGCTCGATCCGGGCGATCTATTGCCCGGCGAGCACGACCTCGCGAATCAACTCGGCGTGACGCGCCCGACGATCCGCGAGGCGATCCGCAAACTCGAAAGCAGCGGATTGGTCGAGCGCGGCCATCGGCGTCGTATGCAGGTCGCGGCACCGTCCGCGGATATCTCCAATACGGCGATCCGCCATGCGATCGTGATGCACGGCATTACCTATCGGGAACTCTGGGAGGTCAGCACGGCTTTGGAGCCCGCGGCCGCGCGCTTAGCTGCCTTACGGGCCGACGAGCCAATCCTCACGAAGATGGCCGACAACCTGGCGCGTACCCGCGCGTGTATCGACGATCCCGACGCGCTGGTCCAGGTGGACATCGAATTCCATGAACTGGTCGCGGAAGCCGGGGGCAATCACGCCCTACAACTCGCGAGGGCGCCGTTGGGCGAGTTTCTATCGGCAGCGTACGGCGTCGTCACCAGAAAGCTCGGCCCGGGCCGACGTTTACTCACGGCACACGAAACCATCTTCGAAGCCATCAAAAACCACGACGAAGCAACCGCGGGAGAGTGGATGGCGAAGCACTTCCGGGACTTTCTGCGTGGTTGCGAGGTGGCCGGAATCGACGTCGATGGCGCCGTCCGCGAGACGAACACGAAGTGGAACATCGACAACGGTTAAGCGAACACGGGGGACGAGATGCGGATAGAGAACCACGTACTCAACGAGGTGTACGCCCACCGGTACTCGGCGGAGGACTGTCAATACGCGCTCGTGATCTCCCACGGCCTGGGCGGTCATGGCGGTATCTATGATCGATTCTGCGAGCATCACGCGCCCAAGGGCGTCGATATCTGGAGCTATGACGCCCCCGGCCATGGTCGCTCCACAACCAACCGCGCAAAAGGCCAGTGGGATATGGCCGAGTGGGCCCAAGCCTCGCGCGATTTTGCCGAACACATTCACGGCACAACGGGCTTACCCGTCTTTACGCTCGGTTCGAGCCTCGGCGTTGCCGCCGCCATCTCGGCCATCGACTCGCCGTTCGTCTCGGGTGCCGTACTGATGGGCTCGGGCGCAGTACCCGGCAGCGCGGCGCTCGAAGCCGCAGCGGGCCCTTGGCGCGGCGACGATTTCAAAGCCATCATCGCGATGCTGGGCCGTGGCGCGCGCCTCGACATCCCGACGTTCTTCAATTTCGATGAAGACTACGGTTATGCCGGTGCGCAGAAGCAGAAGGAACTCGATCCCTACAACACCTGGAGCTACGACCTCGCCTCCTGGGCGACGTTGTTCCAGTACGTACCGCCGGTAACGCCCGCCGACAACACAAAACCCGTTCTCTACGCGGCGGGCGAGAACGACCCACATTTTCCGCCGCAAGCGCTCGATGTGGTGGCGGGAAGCATTGGCGGGCCGGTTGAGAAACGATTGTTCCAAGGCGCGGGGCACCAACTCATGCTCTTTGCGACGGAAGACTTTTCCGACGCCGTGCATGCGTTTTGTACTGGTGTCGTCAACGACAGCTAATCCAAATACCACCGGAGAATAGATCAGTGAGTAAGTTAAACGGGGTTCACCACATCGCCATTTCCACGGGCGATATCAAGCAACAGATCGAATACTTTTCCGACGTCCTCGGCATGGAACTGGTCGCGCTTTATTGGATGCACGGCGTCGCGAACACCTTCCATGGCTTCATGAAGATGGGCGACGAGGCCGTCGCATTCGTCTTCAAGGAAGAGAACAAGACAATCGACACCGTCATGGGCCAGACGCATTCGGGCAATGCCGGTAACAAATCGGCGCCGGGCACGATGCAGCACATCGCCTTCAACGTGGATACGTTCGATGAGCTCATTGCGATGCGTGACCGGATCCGCTCCCGCGGGATCGCGGTGATGGGGCCAATGGATCACGGCATGTGCCATTCGATCTATTTTGCGGGGCCTGAACACCTCTCACTCGAAGTGTCGACGACGCACTCGGCGGACGCCCCGGTCGATCTGAATGGCACCTGGATCGACCCGGAAGTGGTTGCCCTTGCCGGGATCAACAACGAGGAATTACGGCGCTACATGGCGCCGGCCGACTACACCAACGAAGGGGATCCGCTACCGAATCCTCCCATCGATCCGCAAAAACCTCAGATGACCTACCCCGAGGGCGCGCTCGAGGCAATCATGTCGGCGCCCGACGAGGCCGTGAAGAACATGGTCGAAAAGGAGCCGCCGAGCCCGAACGGATACGCGGCATAGCGGGGCGAAAATGGTGGATCTGGTCGAGCGAGCGGAAGCCTTGGTTCCGCTCCTGCGCGAAACGGCCCGCGAAGCGGAGGTCAATCGCAAACCGTTGGACCGGGTCATCGACACGATCCGCGATAGCGGCCTCTTTTCGCTCATGGTGCCGAAGCAATACGGAGGCCATGAGGCGGACCTCGATACGTTTTTCGACGTCGTGCTGACACTTTCTCGAGCGGATGCCTCGATGGGATGGATCACCGGTTTCTACATCGAGCACAACCTCTGGCTCTTCAACTACCCGGAGGATGTCTGCGCCAACGTACTCGACGGTAACGATCACGTGTTGGCACCCGCGGCACTCAACATCGGCGGCGGTCAGGCGACGAAGGTCGATGGCGGCTATCGGTTGAACGGCCAATGGCAGTGGGGCACCGGGATCGTGCATGGCACGTGGGTGCTCGCCGGCGGCCTCGTCATGGAGGGGGAGCGGCCTGTACCGACGTTTTTCCTCATGCCGAAGTCGGACGTCGAGCCGATCGATACGTGGCAGGTGACCGGTATGTGCGCGACGGGATCCTGGGATTTCAAGATCGATGATCTCTTTGTTCCCGACGCCCACGTCCTACCATTCCAGCAATTCCTCGACGTCACTTCCGGGATCGCGGAGCGCTTTTCCGGCCCCCTCTACAAAACACCTCTGATGCCGGTCCTCGGCTTTGCTGCCGGCTTGCCCATCTTAGGCGCGGCACAAATGGTGCTTGCCGAATTCTCGAGTCAGATGCGCGAGAAAATCGAAAAGAACGTTCTGCGCGCCGGCGCATCTCAGCCGGACGTGAGTGGTGTGATCGGCGAAGCCGCACTCAAGATCGAGACGGCGGAACTCGTGTTTCGAGACGTTCTCGCCGACGTGATGGCAAAGCGCAACACAGCGACGAACGCGGAACGAGCCCATTGGCTTTCGCGCATGGCGTACGCGGCTTTCAGCTGTAAGGAAGCCGTACTTCGGGTCAGTGAGGAGACCGGCGCCAGCGGTGGATTTCTGAGCAATCCCATCCAGCGGGCCGTTCGGGACATCTCGATCGCGACCAATCATGTCGTCTTCGCCAAGGCGAGCCGATACGGTGATGTGGGTAAAGCGATGCTCGGGCAGACCACCGCGAGCCGCGTCTAGAAGGTTGAAGTGCGCGGAGGCCAACACAAGCGGCGGTAACTTTCGAAAACCGTCGATCGCGACCTGACCCGGCGGGAGATGCCGCGTATCACCTGGATGTAAACGCATGACGATTTCCGACGCGCAAGCCGACCAACTCATCACCCGGCTCACCGCCTTCATGGATAGCCATATCTATCCGAACGAAGCGCGATACGCAGCCGAACTGGACGGGCTCGAGAATCGATTCTCGACGGTGCCGTTGATGGAAGAACTGAAGACGCAGGCGCGAGACGCCGGCCTCTGGAACCTCTGGCTCCCCGCGGATCATGGCGGCCTGACCAACGAGCAATATTGTCCGCTCGCGGAAATCATGGGGCGTGTGTTGTGGAGCCCTGAGGTCTTCAACTGCAACGCGCCGGATACGGGCAACATGGAGGTCTTCCTCAAATACGCGACGGAAGAACAGAAAAGCCGCTGGCTCGAGCCATTGCTCGCCGGTGAGATTCGGTCTTCGTACGCCATGACGGAGCCGGACGTCGCGTCGAGCGACGCGACCAACGTGCGAACGAGCATCGTTCGAGAAGACGACGAATACGTCATCAACGGGCGCAAGTGGTTCATCACGAACGCACCGTACGAGCGCACGAAGATCTTCATCGTCATGGGAAAGTCGGATCCTGACAATCCGAACCGACACCTGCAGCAAAGCCAGGTCCTCGTTCCACGCGACACCGAAGGACTCAAGGTCGTACGGTCGCTAACGACGCTCGGTTACGACGACGCGCCGCTCGGCCACGCGGAAGTGCATTTCAACGACGTCCGCGTACCGAAAGAGAACATCCTCCTGGGCGAAGGGCGCGGGTTCGAGATCGCGCAGGGTCGACTGGGTCCCGGTCGAATTCATCACTGTATGCGTCTCATTGGCTCCGCGCAGAGAGCGGTCGAATACGCGTGTCGACGCTCGGAAGCGCGTGAAACGTTTGGCCGGAAACTCTCGGCACATCAGTCGGTGCTGGAAGATATTGCCAAGTCGTGGAGCGAGATCGAGCAAGCCCGGCTGCTGACGCTCAAGACGGCGCGTCGGATCGATGAAGTCGGCGCGAAGGATGCACGTGACCTGATCGCCGCGGCGAAGATCACCGTGCCCCTGATGGCGCAAACCGTAATTGACCGATGCATGCAGATTCATGGCGCCGCCGGGTTGACCGCCGACTATCCGATGGCGGAGGCCTACAACTACGCGCGCTGGTGTCGCCAAGCCGATGGTCCCGACCAGGTGCACATGATGGCGTTGGGAAAACAAATCATCCGGCGCTACGCCTAGCCATCGATGGGCTCGGGGGCGACCAGATCGTGTCGCGGCGGTTGCTTTGGCGCTAGTCGGACTTTCGCTTTTTGTCGAGCGATAGGCCGATCAGGATACCCAGGCCGAGCCCCATCCCGATGAGGTCGAAGGCGATTCCAAAGGCCAATCCGACGGCAATAGCGATAGGGAGTCGAGAACCCATAACCCCGACCGTAGCATGCCGCCGCGCGCGGGCGCTTCTCGCCTTTTCCTAGTCGATCCACGTCTGGCCTAAGCTGTGCGCGAATCCACTTGGAGAATACTTATGCGAGTTGTTGCTGCGATTGCACTCCTTCTGTTGCCTCTAGTCGTCACGGCGAGCACGGCCGAGCGCTCGGTGGTGCTGCGGTCCGAGGAGGGGTCGAGCGTGCTGGGTTCTCTCACCAAACAGCGCATCGGTTCCGCTTGTCTCGAGGGGCACGTGTTCGCCTTCATGAAAGCGGGTCCGGGGGTGGCGATCGTGCAAATCGATCACCTCGACGAAGACAACCGCGTCGTGCCGATGACCTGCGACGACGTCG
This sequence comes from uncultured Pseudomonadales bacterium, assembly GCA_951813295.1. Classification (GTDB taxonomy): domain Bacteria; phylum Pseudomonadota; class Gammaproteobacteria; order Pseudomonadales; family Azotimanducaceae; genus VXYL01. The sequence goes on along the minus strand of CATOTI010000002.1, from coordinate 4,026,636 downwards.
CAGACTAGGACTGATGTCGGCGGGGTAAACCCGCCGAAGATCTTCGCGCCGGTGATGCGATCGGGGAACGCCGTATGCACCCGACGCTCGTTTCAAATCGTGTGGTAGGTTTTCTTGCCGAAGCGGCTCCGCGAGACGAATTTCATGACACGTCATGCCGTTGTGCTGGTTGTCCTCTTCTTTGCGCCGCTGATGGCGAACGCCCAAGAGGATCCCTTCGGGTACGGCAGTACCTACCATGCTGAGTGTGCCGTGTGTCACGGCGAGCAGATGGAGGGCGCCGCGCAGGGCCCAGCCCTCGTGGGTCGCGAACTGACACACGGCGACACGATGGCCGCGCTGGTCGCGGCCATTGCCTCCGGTTACCCCGAACGCGGGATGCCGGGCTGGAGCGACCGGTTCGACACGGCAAAGATCAAGCAGATCGCCCTCTCCATCGCCGAGGCTCGCGCGGGCTTCGACTACCGCGACTTCCAGTACGCGGCCGAGCTCGAGATTCCGGCGACGCCCATCGAGTCCGAACTGGGGGCCTTTCGCCTCGAGCCGTTCGCCTCCGGCATCGATCCCCTGCCGTTCTCCATGGTCCCGCTACCCGATGGTCGTCTGCTCGTTACCGAGCGAAAGCGCGGTCTTCGAGTGATCTCGATCGACGGCGCGGTCTCGGACCTCATCGAAGGCACACCGCGCGCATACGCCGACACCTACATCATTGCCGTTGCCCAGGAATGGGGGAACGGATGGATGCAGGGCCTCGCGTTGCACCCGGACTACGACGAAAACGGCTGGATCTATCTGCAATACGGCGATCGTTGCGAGGACTGCAACGCGATCAGCAGGAGGAACGAGGTTCCCGTTTCGATGAACACGATCGTGCGCGGTCGGCTCGAGGGCAACCGGTGGGTCGACGAAGAGACGATCTGGACGAGCCCCAAGGAGTACTACGGTATCGGCACCGATCTCGGCCGGGGTGGGCGCCTGTCGTTCGACGACACCGGCCACCTCTTCTTCTCCGTCGGTTTGGGGAACGACAACTTCAGGGGCGTTCAGGATCTCGCCACGCCGTGGGGCAAGATCCACCGGATCCGCGACGATGGAACGATTCCGCCCGACAACCCCTTCGCGACAACCGAAGGTGCGATGGCGAGTATCTGGACCTACGGCCACCGCAGCCCGCAGGGGCTCGAGTTTCGCGAAACGACCGGCGAACTCTGGGGCACCGAGATGGGTCCGCGCGGCGGTGATGAAGTCAACCGACTGCTTCCCGGGCGCAACTACGGGTGGCCGCTGACGTCCAAGGGTCTCAACTACAACGGCTCGCCCGTCGACTACGGCCCCGCGCTCGGCATCACGCCCGACCTCGACGCGATCGAACAACCCGTCGTCGACCTGACGCCGTCGCCCGCGGTCTCGAGCTTCGTTTTCTATCACGGGGATGCCTTCTCGCAGTGGGACGGTCATCTCCTGGTCGGTTCGCTGAAGGGCCGGAGCCTCTATCGGATCGTGCTCGATGGCGACACGTTCGTCCATCAGGAGACCCTGATCGAGGGCCTCGCCCGGATTCGCGACATCGAAATCGGTCCCGGCGGGCTCGTCTACCTCCTGCTCGAGAACAACGCCGGCAGCCGGATCGTCAAGATGCTGCCCATCGACACACCGCCCTGAAGCGCCGAGTCCTCGTCACGAGCATTGGCCCACATCATCGGTCGACGCCAGGCGTTCGTGCCGTAGATATCGAATGACGCTTGCTCCAAAACACATTGGGATCATCGGTGCCGGCATGGTCGGCGTCAGCACCGCCATTTGGCTAGCCCGAGATGGGCACAACATCACACTAATCGATCGCGAAGGCCCGGCGGCTGGCACGTCGTTCGGCAACGCGGGGATTCTCGCGTCGAGTTCCGTCGTCCCCGTTCAAACGCCTGGGATCCTTCAGAAAATTCCCGGCATGCTCTTTCGGCGCGACGGCCCACTCTTCATTAAATGGCGGTATCTACCACACCTCCTCCCCTGGCTACGCCGCTACCTTTCCTATCGAGACGCCCCGCACGTCGAATCCATCGCCCAAGCCTTGATGCCGATCATCGGCGATAGCGTCGAGCAACATCTCGCAATCGCACGCGATACGCCCGCGGCTCGCCTTATCGAACCGGTCGCCTACATCTACGCGTACAACACCGGCGAGACCTACCGCCACGACGGCTTTGCGTGGGGGATTCGTCGAAATCTGGGATTCAACCCCGTAGAGCTCGATCAAAGTGCACTCCAAGAGCTGGAACCGAGCCTCGGTCCCACGAACGGTTTTGGTGTCGCGGTTCCCGATCATGCATGGATTCGAGATCCAGGTGCCTACGTGACCGCACTCTTCGACCACGCAATCTCGACGGGCGCGACCTTTGAGAAGGGGCTGGCCGAAGACTTCATACGCGCAGACGCGACCGTCACCGGCGTCGTCGTCGATGGAAAACCACTCAGCTTCGATGAAGTGGTGGTCGCGGCCGGCGTCTGGTCCAAGGACCTGCTCGAAAGGCTCGGAGTTCCCATTTCGATGGAATCGGAACGGGGCTACCACGTTGAACTCGAAGAGGCCCAAGGCGGGCCCTCGCGACCCGTCGCACTCGCCGAATACAAGATCATCGCGACGCCGATGATTGGTCGGCTTCGGCTGGCAGGGCTCGTCGAATTCGGCGGGCTGGATGCACCGGCGAGCGATGCGCCGTTCGAGCTTCTGCTCAGTCAGGCGAAACACGCCTTTCCCGCGCTTCGATGGAAAAGCGAAAAGCGGTGGCTCGGCCATCGACCGGCCACTGAGGACTCATTACCGGTGATCGGCCCCGTGGTGAAAGGCGTTTATGCGGCGTTCGGTCACCATCACGTTGGACTCACCGGGGGGCCCAAGACGGGACGACTCATCGCCGATCTGATCGCGGGTCGCACGCCAAACTTCGACATGCAGCCCTATCGGAGCGATCGATTCAGAGCGAAATCGACACGGCAACGCGAACACGGGACGACCCGTCGTTAGAATGTCGCGTGTCCCTTCGGCAAGGTCAGTCCATGAAAGTTATCGGCGCCGGTTTCGGCAGAACAGGCACCCTCTCGCTCAAGCACGCGCTCGAGAAACTCGGCTTCGACAAGTGCTACCACATGATGGAAGTCGGCAATCACCCGGAGCACCGGGCGCTCTGGACGGCGGCCCACCAAGGTGAAGCCGTCGACTGGGACGCGCTCTTCGAGGGTTACGAGGCGACGGTCGACTGGCCGAGTTGCAATCTGTGGGAAGACCAAGCCGCGCACTATCCGGACGCCAAGGTCCTGCTTTCGCTGCGCGACTCGGGCAAGTGGTACGAGAGCATCATGAACACGATTTACAAGGTCACGGCCGACGGTCTCGCGCACGAAGACGAAATGCGGCGTAAGGGTGCCGAATGGGCGCAGTCGATCATCTGGGACCCGATTTTCGACGGACGAATGGAAGATCGTGACCACGTCATCGGCTGCTTCGAGGCACACAATCAGCGCGTGATCGATACGGTGCCGGCCGAACGGTTGCTGGTCTATCAACCGGGTGACGGCTGGGAGCCCCTTTGTGAATTCCTCGATGTGCCGGTGCCCGCCGAAGACTACCCGCGTGTCAACACGACGGAAGAGTTTCGAGCGCGCATGCGGCCGCCGTCATGAACACCAGCCGCTAGGACTCGGGCACGCCGCTGAACCGCTCCCGCCGGGGTCAAAAAAACGACGCTCGAGAACCCGGCGCGTAGCAATAAATGCGAGCACGGCCGTGAACGCACCGAGCGGCCAGAAGGCGTTGGAGCCAGCCGATGGCTATCCTCGTGACCCCGACCCCGACAAAGAGCCCGTAACTCAACGGTTGAATGTCGATGACGAACCGCGCGTAGGACGCGTCTCCACGAGTACGGTTTCATGGTTTGCTGCTGCTTCGGTCTTGTCTGTTTTCCAACAACGACCGACCTTGGGTTCGGCCAGAGACGCGGTCCCTCAACCATTCAGGCGATCCGTCGACGCTCAAGGAAATCCGTCGACGCGAAGCCCACGCGGCAAGATGCCACTCAGGTCCTCACCGGCCCCTCGAGAATCACAAGGCAGGCCGCCTGACCACCTTTATATGGGACCTGGAACATCGGTCGAGCAACCAGAGAAAGCATGGCAGCGACGAGTTTTTGCAAACAATCCGGGTCGCGTGGACGGCGCGGACAGTTAAGATGGCGTATTCCAAGGGACATGGACGGAGAGGCGGCCCTATGACGCGAGCGTCACTACTAATTGTCGCGTTTGCTGCGATGCTGACCGGCTGCGGCGAAGCACCTGGCGGCCAGACCGACGTTGCGGCCGGCCAGGCGATTTTCGAGAAGCATTGCGCGGCGTGTCATGGGCCCGGCGGTGACGTGCGTCGCGCCGAGCAACACGATGCCGAAACGCCCGATCTACGCCGGATCGCCGCCAACTCGGCCGGCGGACGTCTGCCACGCGTGATCCTCGCGGAGATCATCGACGGCCGGCGCATCGTCCAGGCGCACGGCAAAGGCCGCACGATGCCCGTCTGGGGTGAGAACGAAGAGATCGACGCCGTCGGCGCGGAAGCGCTCGTCGACTACATCAGCACGATCCAGACGCGGTAAAGGCGAGCCGAGGATTCAGCGCTTGGTAGGCCCGGCGGGGGCGCCACCCTAATCGTCCGATAGTGTCGGCGGCAGCAACGCGTAGGCACGATTCATATCCGGGTCGCCTTCGGCCATCGCCTTGAGCGGATCCCAGACATGTCGATGCACGGTCGGCGCCCGCGCTGGATCCGCGAGCATCTTCAACTCGGTCGGTGGTTCTATCCCCGCGGCCATGTCGCCGCCGTTGACCCAGGCGATATACGCGGTTTCCGCTTCCGTGAGTTCCAGATCGATCGGCTCGTCGAGCCCGCCGGCAAGCGCAGCTGCTAGAAACCGATGCGCCTCCATCATCCGCCGCGCCATGCTCTCGCCCACGTGATCCGCCCACCGCACGAGGTGGTATTCGTGACGGATATCGCGATCCCACAACACACGGTGCATGAACTCGGCACCGTCGTGCAGGTTGATGTAATCCTTGTCACCGACTTCGAGATAGATCTCGAGACCGCTCGCGCGGATGGCGTCAGCATTCATATCGGCGATCGCGGCCGGATTGTCTGCAGTCCAAAGCGCTGCATCGACGGGTGAACCCCAGACGGCCTCTTCCATTGGCGGCATGCGGTACCAGCTATTGCGTCCGTGATCCGGCAGCCGCGTCAGCGAAGGTTCAATCGCCGGTTCCTGCGCCGCGATCGCGCGAAACCGAGCCGGGTTCTTCAGCGCGATCTTGAGCGTGCCGTAGCCACCCATCGCGATGCCCGTCATGACGGTCCTGGCGGGGTCCATGGTCGTGCCGAACGTCTCATGGGCCCATGCGGGTAGCTCCTCCAGGACGAAGTTTTCCCACGCGCCGCCATACCAGCTGCCGGGCCCCGAGGAAAACGACACCATCACGAGCGGTGGAAGATCACCACTAGCCCAGAGCGCGCTCCAAATAGGGAGCGCATCGGTCAGGAACGTACGATCCCCGCCCCCACCATGAAGATTGATGAGGAGCGGTAAATCGTCATCCGATTCTTCGAAACCGGGTGGCAGAACTACCGACATCGGCACCGCCGCGCCCATGACTTTCGATTCCAGGTCGAGGAACCGGGTTGTTGCCGTCATCGTCGTCGCCAAGTCTCAAACTCGGGCCGACGGTGCTGAAATCCACGCGTACTTACAACCGTCGCGCTAACACAAGCGATCGAGGTGGCGAATCACAGCGTCGGCCATCTCACTGGCCCTCGATTGGTTACCACCGCGTGCGGGAACCCACATATACCGGATGGTCGTCATCGCCGCGCACCAATCGAATTCTTGTCGCTTCTCGACCCAATCGAATGGCCGCCCCGAGTAGTACTCGATCCGCTCGGCGTAGGTGCGGAATCCCCGCGAACCCCAATCGATCATGTTGGTCAGGTCGATGAGTGGCGGCCCGACCGAGGCATGCTCCCAATCGATGATGACCGCGTCGTCTCCACTTGCGAGCACATTGTCCGGGTGCATGTCCCAGTGCACGAGCGTGCGCGGTAGTCGCTCGATCATCGATCGAAAAACGTCAATCGCGTCGCGAATCGAGTCCATCTTCGCCACGAGTCCCGGTTCATAGATCGACATGTCGCCAAACGCCCAGCCGAAGAGTTCGTCGATCGACAGGTCGTCAAAACCGCCTAGGTGACCCTCGTTCGCGAAGTGAACGTGGATTCGTGCGAGCGTGTCGATCGCCCGCGACGGCATCGAGCCGAACTGACCGTGCTCGCCGGGGTACGACGGCATGATGAGCATCGCCGGATCCGTCGAAAGATCCGACACGACGACCCGCGCAACCCCAACGATACCGTCGCGGGCCATGGCTTCGAGCGCGCGGATCTCGGCCCGATTCGACATCTTCGCGACGAAGCGCGACTCGGTGTCGTCATCAACAAAGACCTCGTAAACGTACGACCGGCTCCCTTCGATCCGCGCCAGGCGGCAGGCGGACTCTGGCCGCAGCACGCAAGCACCCAGGAGCAGTGCTTTCAGAGCATCAGCGGGGGATTCCTTCACGATCGGTCAGCCCCAGGGACTACGGGATCCATGGGTTCGCGGGGCAAAAACCGAACGACGGTGATCCCATCCCAAGCGACGGAGTAACCGCGGTCGTAGAGGATCTGGCGGCGCGCCGTTTCGTCATCGATGGGGACAGCGCGCATCTCGTAGATACTGCCGTCGATCTCGACCCGAACATCAGGATCGCGACGCACCGTGACGACCCAGTTCTCGCCACTCAAACGCGGCAGTTTCGAATAGCGTGCCGAATGGATGTGCAGAACGCCTGCGAGGTGAAAACAGTTGACCCGCAACGCCTCGGCGCCAGGCTCGAGTTCGAGATAGCACGGGCTCATTCGCCCGATGAAGCTGAAGTCGGACGGCACGGTGGTCGGCGCACCGGCAAGCACACGTCGCGTCGAGCCGCGAGTGACCGACATCAGCACGATGATCAGTACCAATGAGCCCACGACGAGCCACCACCGCTTGATGCGGAAACGCTTACCGGCCCGCGATTTTTCCATGTACCGACCGTAGCACGCCGTCGACTGTTTCCACGCCAGGGAACGTGGAACGAAAACCGTGCGTATCATCGTTCAAACGAGGCGGAGCGAGCATGGATATCGAATCTCGGCTGGCCGCGTACCGACGCGACGGCTACACGATCTTCGAGGCGGTCTACGACGCAGACACGGTCGCCGCCTGGCGCGACGAATGCGATCGTCTCGAAGCCAGCCACGTTGGCGCGCTGCAACAGCCGCTCCGCTGGTGGTTCGGCAACATGCTCGAACGGTCGCCGGGCCTCATGTGGCCAGCGGTATCGAATCCCCAGATCGTCGCGTTCGCCGAACGTGTCATGGGACCGTTCGTTCAGCTCGACAATCTCACGCTCGCCGCTTTCCCGCCGATACCGCGCGAGGCGGCCGCGGGTCGGGTGACCGCTTGGCACCGCGACCGTTGGGCTGGTTTTCCGACCGGCGAGTACCGTAACCCCGTGTCGATCAACGCCATCTGCTATCTGCAGGATCTGACCGACGAGACCGGGCCGCTACGAGTTCGCGTCGGCTCGCATATCGAACCCATCGAGATGGCGCCGGATGAAATGATGCAGCCCCACCCGGACGAGGCCCTGATCTACCTGCGGGCGGGCGACGTGATCGTGACGCACAACGGCCTCGTACACTCGGGATCGCCGAACATCTCGGCGGACAAACGCTATTTCTTCAGCATCTATTACAACTCGTCGTGGATGAAGCACACGGATACGTTCGACGGGCCAAACTGTCAGCAGCTCATCCGCTGGGCCCGGCAACGAAACGATCATCGTTCACTGCGGCTCTTAGGCACTGACGATCACCTGCAAACACGCGGCAACAGCGGCTTCCTGCAACCGGACGAGGCGCGTTGGCGTCAATGGTCGGACGAAGACGCGGCGGCTCTCGATGACTCGAATCCGACTTGAGGTAGATCGAATGAACGACTACACATCACTCGTCGCCGACGACGCAGTACACGGCGACATCTACATCGACCCGAACGTTTTCGAAGCCGAACTCGACGCGATCTTTGCCAAAGCGTGGGTCTTCATCGGCCATGCGAGTGAGGTCCCCGCGGCGGGTGATTTCAAACGCAAATCGATCGGGCGGGCGCCCGTCATCTTCTGTCGAGACGAGACCGACTCGGTACAGGTGCTGATGAACCGATGTCGCCATCGCGCGGCGACCGTCTGCCAGGAAGATTGTGGCCGGACGAAACGCTTCCGCTGCGAGTACCACGGTTGGACGTACCGGCTCGACGGCACGTTGGACCTGATCCCCTATGCCGACGCCTATGACGATATCGACCGATCGACGCTGTCACTCTCGAAACCGGCACGGATCGATCAGTACCGCGGCTTTGTCTTCGCAAGCCTGGCACCCGATGGTGAATCGCTGATCGACTTTCTCGGTCCCGCCGTACGGCGCCAGATCGACAACTTCTGTGATCTTTCGCCGCTCGGCGAGATCGACGTTCGCGCAGGCTCCGCCCTCCTCGCCTACGACGGCAACTGGAAGCTGCAGATGGAGAACTCGATCGACGGCTACCACCCGAACTTCACCCACCAGTCGTTCTTCCAGGCCGTTCACGAGCAAAGCGGACAGCGCGTCTCCACGTTCGACGGCGATTCCGATGCGCAAACCCGGGCGATGGGTCACGGCCATACGTTGCTCGACTACTCCCGGCCGAACCTGACGCCCGCGCGCGTTCGCCATCGAATCGAAGGGCTCGAGCGATCGCCCGCTGGCCGAGACTACGTTGCCGCCATGGTAGACGCGCACGGCGAAGCACGCGCTCACGAGGTCATCGCGCTCGGCGGCACTCACATGAACGTCTTTCCCAATCTGGTACTCCTGAACCAGCAAGTGCGCACCATTCACCCAATCGCCCACAACCGGACGGAGGTAACGCTCGCCCCGGCCCTTCTGAAAGGCGTTCCCGATGAGATCAACACGCAGCGAATTCGTCAGTTCGAAGCGTTCTACAGCCCGAACGGCGGCGGCATCCACGACGACATCGAAATGTTCAACCGGGTCTTCGAGGGCTTGCGTTGTGCACAAGATCCCTGGTTGCTCTTCAAGCGCGGGACCCATCGAGAGGAACAGGCCGAGGACGGCACGACGGTCGCGCACGTCACGGACGAGCTGCCGCAACGGGCGATGTATCGCTACTGGAAAGAGCGGATGTGGGTATGAGCGGGCTCAAGGACGAAGTCGAGCAGTTTCTCTATCGAGAAGCTCGGCTGATGGATGAGAACCGATACAGCGACTGGCTCGATCTCTTTGCCGATCCATGCACGTACTGGATTCCGTCGAACGAGGAGGCCTTCGACCCGAATCTGCATGTCTCGATTCTCTACGCCGACCGCCGGATTCTCGAATCGTTCGTCAAGCGCCTCATCGATGGCAAGGCGTTCGCCCAGTCCCCCCCATCACGCCTTCGACGCATGGTGTCGAACATCGAGATCAACGCCACCGAGTCGATCGACGTGCGCGCGAATTTCCTCATCACCGAGGTCCGCAAACACGTTCAGCGCCTCCACGCGGGATCGAGCGAGTACCGCCTCGCGCGCGAGACCGACGGATTCCGGATCGCGTTCAAGAAGGTCACTTTGCTGGGGCTCAACGAGCATCAGGACAACGTGACGTTCCTCTTGTAGTCCCGCGAAAGGCCTTCGTCGCTATGGCTTCGGACCTTGGGCCTGTTCGTCGTCCACTATTCGCTCAATAAGATCGGTATGCCGCGAGGTTCAGCGGCCGCCCATCATTCCGCGTCACTGCTCGTAAGACTCGACCTTGTCGACGTTGATCGAATACGACGCCGTCGCGAGCGCCGCGTTCACCTGACTGACGCTCACCTCCCCTTCGATCCAGTAGGGATACCAGATCGATTTCACTTCGACGCCCGGATCGAACTCGGCATAGATCGTCTGGTTGGGCGGTGGCGGCGGTTCGTGAATGCACGCACCGAAGTAGGGAACCAGCAGGAAACGTGTCACGGCGCGGTTGTCGTCGTACTCCAGGGGAACGATGTAGCCAGGGATGCGAACGTCTTGCTCGTCCAGATCCCCACGCACCTGTTCGCCATAAGGCAACGTGCTCTCTGAACTCAGCTGTTTCGGCAGCAGGTCTCGCCACCCGAGCGTGAGCGGATCAGCGTTCGCCTGACCGATCACCAGGATGATGAATCCTAAACCGAGGATCCGACGCAACATGGCCTTGGAGTCCGTACACATGGTGGCCGGCACTTTATATCATCGCCGCCATTCATCCGAGAGCCGTTTCATCGATGGCACCGCCGAACGAGATCGATACCGAGACCCCGGCCGTCAGCGTTTCCGAGCTCACGTTCCGCTACACCAACGGCGCGCCTCCAGTCCTCGCGATCAGGTCGTGGGAGGTCGGCCGGCGCGAGTGCGTCTTCCTCTACGGCGAATCGGGAAGCGGCAAATCGACCCTGTTGAACCTGATCGCGGGTTTACAGGTACCGCAGTCCGGCTCGCTCGGCGTACTCGGGACGGACCTCGCCGATCTTTCCGTCCGTCAACGCGATCGGTTTCGCGCCAAGCACGTCGGCGTCGTGTTTCAACAGTTCAACCTGATCCCCTACCTTTCCGTCGTCGACAACGTCCTTCTCGCGGCGCATTTCGGGGGGCAACAACAGTCCGGTCGCGACCGAACCAACGAGCTGCTCGACGCCGTGAACCTGCCCCTCCAACTGGGCGGGCGTCGCGCCGATCAACTCAGCATCGGCCAGCAGCAGCGCGTCGCCATCGTTCGCGCCCTCGTCAATGCGCCCGAACTGCTGCTCGTCGACGAGCCCACATCCGCCCTCGATACCGTCAATCGCGACGCGTTCCTCGACCTGTTGTTCGACGTCGTCGAGGCCCAGCGTTCCGCGATGGTGTTCGTCAGTCATGACCCGACGATCGCAGAGCGTTTCGAAAACAAGACCGCCATCAGCGATCTGCATTCGACGGAGAACAACTGATGGGTGCCGCCGCCATTCTTTCGGTTGCGTCTCACAGCCTGCGCTATCGATTGGGCGGCGTGGTGCTGACCTGTGTGTCGGTCGCGCTCAGCGTCTTTGTACTGCTCGGCGTCGAGCATGTTCGCGAAGAGGCGCGATCAAGCTTCGCGAGCACCGTGTCCGGCGTCGATCTGATCGTCGGCGCGCGAACGACCGAAGTGAACCTTCTGCTGCTGTCGATCTTTCGAATCGGCAACGCAACCGCCAATGTGACGTGGGAATCGGTCGAAGAGATCACCGAACAGGAGCAGGTCGACTGGATCGTGCCGATGTCGCTCGGCGATTCGCATCGCGGTTTTCGAGTGGTCGGAACGACGGCAGAGTTCTTCGATCGCTACCGCTACGGTCGTGACCGAGAACTGGCGTTTGCCGAGGGCGAAGCTTTCGACGAAATAGTCGATGTCGTGATTGGCGCGCGCGTGGCGCAATCGCTCGGTTACGGGCTCCGCGATTCGCTGATCTTGAGCCACGGCGTGGCGGAAACGAGCTTCCAGCACCACGACGACGCGCCTTTCAGGGTCGTCGGCCGGCTTTCGACTTCCGGCACGCCGGTCGACAACGCACTGTTCGTGAGCCTCGAGGCGATTGACGAAATCCACGATGACGGTGAAGCGCACGACGAAGCGCCTGGCCACGTCGAGGCGGAGGCCCACGACGAAGACGATACGCACGAAGACGACGCGCATGACGACGAAGACCACGCGGACGACGCGCCGCTCGATGCCGTCACGGCACTGCTCCTCGGACTCAAGTCGCCCATGGCGACGTTCCAGGTTCAGCGCTGGGTCAACGACTACAAGACAGAACCTCTACTCGCCATCCTGCCGGGTGTCGCGTTAGCACAACTCTGGGAACTCCTCGGCACGGTCGAAGACGCACTGCGCGGCATCTCCGTGCTTGTGCTTGTTTCATCCCTGTTCGGGCTGAACGCGATGCTGCTCGCTTCCATGCGCGAACGGCGTCGCGAGATCGAGATCCTGCGTTCGATCGGAGCGCCCTCGCTCTTCATCGTCGGCCTGCTCATGATCGAGTCTCTTCTCATCGTGACCATCGGCGTCGTCGTGGCGATCGCTGGTCTGCTGGCCACCATCGGCCTCATCAACGGGCCGCTCGCCGATCAGATGGGACTGACGCTGTCCTGGCAGATCTTCGGCCCCTCGAGCACCGTCGTACTCGGCCTGATCTTTGTTTCGGCCCTCGTGCTGAGCCTGCTGCCCGCCTGGCGCGCGTATCGCCTTTCGCGCGTCGGTGGACCGACGCCGGGTTAGCGGCGCCGTAGAGGCAACACTTACAGGCATCATGTTGCTCGACGGGTCGATGTGGGCCCCTTTGGTGGGTGGCGGTCACCCACCAAGATCTACCGAAGGGATTCAGGATGGATGCGTTTCATACGCTCGCCGAGATCGCGGTGGCGGTCACCGGTTTTGCATCGTTGGTCATCATCTTTCGCGGCGGATTCTCCGATGAGTGGGAACCGCAGGCTCAATTGAGCCTCGTCTTCGCGCTCGCTTGGAGTGTCGGCGCCCTGTTCCTCGCACTACTGCCGATCGTGCTGGTCGAGTTCGGGCTTCTGCTCGACAACGTCGCCCGAACGGGCCTCGTGGTGATGATCGTTTACATGCTGACCGTGGGCCTGGGGCTGACCTGGGCACGTCGCCGTGTCCGCGGTCCCCTCAAGCTCAATTTTGGGCTCTCGACGTTGTTCTTGCTCATCATCGGCATGTCCATCGCGGCAGCCACCGGCGTTTTGCCGGGCGAAATGCACGCCTGGTACGCCCTCGCCATCGTGTTGCTGCTGTTGCACGGGACAGCCGAGATCGCGGTGTTCGTGCTCCAGAGCATCCGAGCGAAGGGAACCTCCGACCCGGATGATCAATGACCGTTACCAACGAGCGTCTACTCGGACGTACGGTTCTTGAAAAGACGCATCGCGCGGGCGCAGGCGAGAGACGCTAGAGCGAACGGTCGCCGAGTCCCACGTCGTCGTAGATTTCGTTGATGTGCGCCTTGACGTCCTCGGGCGTGTCGTCGGTTGCCGACAGGTGAGACCAACCCACGCTCTCGCGGGCGTGGCGTGCGATGACCTCGTCCTGATCCGACGTTCCACCGCTGATCCCATAAGCGCCGACGAGTTCGTCACCCTTGAAGATCGGCGCGGACCCGCCGGAGACCACCACCTTTCCGCCGGTGAAGACCGCGGCGTTGACGAGCATCTGCGGGTTACGTTCCTTGAACCACTGCTGGATCAGAAGACCGTCCTGAAATCGCGGGCTCATCGACCGGAACGCCGCCACCGTGAACGCCTTCGCCTGAGCGATCTCGCTGGTCAGAAACCCGGCGCTATCCATTCGTTCGAGTGACAGGAGGTGACCCTCCGCCGTGACGATCGCGACGGCGATCGGCACGCGCATCTCGGCGGCTTTCGTGACGACGGCGTCGATGAACGTCCGTCGCTCTTCGGTGCGCAAAACGGCCATGGCGCAGATCCAAGCTGATGGTGCGCTCGACGTTAACGCGCACATTCGGCTTGCGCCACGCGATCGCATGGGGAGTACCGCATCCGATCGAAGAAGCGTAGTGTCGGAGGTTAAATCAGCGTGCGGCGACGGCCTCTACGCGCCGCGGGGGGAGGTCATGCTCACCGGCATCGGAATCGCCGTCCTCGTCTACTGGGCGCCATCGCTCATCGCGTTTCTACGCCGACACCGCAACCGACGCGCACTGCTCGCGCTGAATACGTTTGCGGGCTGGACGGTGTTCGGGTGGGTCACTGCGCTCGTCTGGGCAATCTACGCGGAGCCCTCCTCCTACCCCCGCAGCGAGCGCTGCTCGCCGTTCCCCGAACTGCCGAAGCACGGAGGTTGATGATGGCAGCGGAATCCCTTCCCGATCCCTCGACGGACCTCGACGACGACATCCTGCTCGACCAGGAACCGCCCGCCCTTACCGAGAAACAGGACTTCACCGGCGACCTTCGCGGCGCCCTCCCGAAACTGGGACTCAGGAACTACTGGTATCCCGTGATTCTCGAACGGCGCGTCGGCAAAACACGGCCGGTCCGCGTAAGCATGATCGGCGAAGACCTCTGCCTCTTCCGCAAGGAAAACGGCGAGGTCGTGGCACTCGGTGACGTCTGCCCGCATCGCGGCGCGCGACTCTCCGAGGGCGACTGCCATTGGGCGGGCACGGTCGCGTGCCCCTACCACGGTTGGGTGTTCAACGCCGAGGGCAAGAACCTCGCGGTCCTCGGCGAAGGCCCGGATTCGAATGTCGCGGGAAAAGCAGGTACAAGCGCCCGCGTGTACCCGGTCCAGACCCTTAAAGGGGTCGTATTCGCCTGGATCGGCGACGAAGCCCCGGCGCCAATCGAAGAGGACGTTCCGGAAGAGTTCTTCGATCCCGACACCGTGATCTACGCGAACGATCTCATTCATTGGAAGACGAACTGGGAAGTCGCCATCGAAAACTCGATGGACGCGCACGTGAACTACCTGCACCGAGACCACCTGCAGACGATGCTGGCGTCGCCGACCTTCATGCCGCGCGGCGCGGCGGGGGCCCGCGTCGCGTTTACCGGCAACGGATTCACCAGCGCGGTGCCGCCGAAGCCACAGCCGGAACAAGACGAGCACACCGACGCCGGGATTCAATGGCCGAAACGCACCATTCGTAAACGCTGGGCGTGGATTTTCCGCCCCTTTTTCGCCAGTACCCACGTCCCGGCGCCCATGCCCCAGAGTGATTGGTGGGGCACCGGCCATCGCTTACCAGGAATGTTCCGGGCCGGAATCGCCCAGACGCGCGATCCCGAAGGGCGGCCGATCCGGCCCCGCACGGGCGGTCTTTTCGGTTTCTACACACGCTGGCCCGTCGCCGTTGGCGATTGGTTCACGCGCGTCTGGTATTTCCAGAACACGAAACCCAAGAGCACGTTCGAGCGCGCCAAGAACTGGTTGCTCTACTGGATGCTCTATCGCTGGCTGGTGCAGTACAACTTCTCCCAGCAGGACATGAGCGTGATGGAGAACATCGATTTCGAGGCCCCGGAGCGGCTATCGGGAACGGACTCCGAAATCGTTTTCTGGCGCCGGTTGGTCGTGACGAAGCACCGCGGCGGTCGCAACGCCGAATACACCCACCACGGCAAAACGGTAGACATCAAAAGGCCCGAGTCACAACGCGCATAGCCGCGAGGCGCGCCGGGCCATGACGCCGAAAGGCCACGTCATATTCGGCAGCGTGCTCGGTTTTGCCGTCATCGGCGCCTGGATCGCCTGGCTGCCGGAAGGATTCGGTGCAGTACTCGGACTTTCGAACGACGTCGACCGGCTGACGCTCGGGATTCGCTGCGCGGTTGTCCTTCAACTGCCGCTCATCGTCGGGATCCTGGTCGTCGCGCAGCAACGTTTCTGGTCGCCCCGCCATGCCGACGGCTCCGCCCCCGAGATCGGCAGTACGCTCGAGATCAACCGCCGCTTCCTCACCAATACGCTCGAGCAATCGGTTCTCGCAACGGTCGGCCTCGTCGCGCTTGCGATGACCGTACCCGCCGAGCGGCTTGGACTGGTCCCGGCGCTCACCGCGCTCTTCCTCGCCGGTCGAGTGCTTTTCTGGGTGGGATATCTGATCAACCCCTACGCGCGGGCGTTCGGCCTGGTCCTGACCTTCGGACCGACGGTCGGCGTTTACGTCTACCTCATTTGGGCGTTCGTCGGCGGCGCATGAGTTGCGGTTGACGGATCGCGCGCCATACTCGGTGGTCGCATGAACGACGTCACGATCAGCAAACGCCAACGCGGCTATACCCTCTTTCTGCTGGTGCTCGTGTTCACCTCGAGCCACGTCGATCGCCAGATCGTGGCCATCCTGCAGGAACCAATCAAAGCGCATTTCTCGATCAGCGATACCGAACTCGGTCTCTTGACCGGCGTCATGTTCGCGCTTTTTTACGCGACGCTCGGCATGCCGATGGCGATGTGGGCCGACCGGCGCAACCGGCGGAACCTGATTACTTTCTCGATTTCGCTATGGAGTCTGATGACGGCACTCTGCGGCGCGGCGATGCAGTTCTGGCAGCTACTGATCGCCCGCATCGGGGTCGGCGTCGGCGAAGCCGGCTCGAACCCGCCCTCGCACTCGATCATCAGTGACCTCTACCCCGCCGCCGAACGCGGCACCGCCATGGCGATCTTCGGTCTCGGGGTGAACATCGGCGTCATGCTCGGCTATCTGATCGGCGGCTGGGTCAATGAATGGTTGGACTGGCGCTGGGCTTTCGTCGTGGCCGGCGTCCCTGGCCTTGGCATCGCGCTGATTGTGCGCTTCAGCCTGGTCGAGCCACCGCGCGGTTACGCCGATGGCGTGATCGAACGACCGCCCGCGCCACCGTTCTCGTCCGTCGTCTCTTTCATGTTCGGCAAAGCGAGCATCGTTCATCTCCTGGCCGGCAACATCCTGATTTCGTTCGCCGGCTACGCGGCGATCGCCTGGGCGCCGGTGTATTTCCAGCGGGTTCACGGTATGTCGACGGGCGAGTCCGGGACGTTGTTAGCACTCGCAATCGGTCTCGGCGGTGGCATCGGTACGTTTTTGGGCGGCTTCCTGGCGGACAAGTGGGCGCGCCGTTCGGAAGGCTGGCGCGCCTGGATCGTGACCGGCTCGGTCGCGCTCTATGCCCCGGCGGCGGTGCTCGGTTACGTGGCCGACGAAGCGACGACGGCGGTGATGTGGTTCTTCATCCCCGCAGCGCTGGGCGGGGTCTACATCGGGACGAGCTTCGCGATCCTGCAATCCCTCCTCGCGATCGAGATGCGCAGCGTCGGTGCGGCGATCAATCTCTTCCTGCTGAACATCGTCGGACTGGGTGCAGGCCCGCTAGTCGTCGGGATGATCAGCGACTACATGCAGCCGAGCGTCGGCATCGACTCCATCCGCTACGGGCTCACGTTCACGGTCATCATCATGGTCTGGGGCGCGGGGCATTTTTTCCGCTTGGGGCAACTCCTCAGCCGGTCGGACTAAACCGTCTGCGGACCCGCTACCTGGACCTTAATGCCGTCCGGATCGAAGAAGAACACGATACCGATCTGCGGACTGCCGCCGATCGGGCCGAGTTGTTCGAAGCCCAGTTCGTTCATCTTGGCGATCGTCTCCGTGAGGTTCTCGACGTAGAAATTGATTCGGTCGATGCCGAGATGATTCACGGGCGGCGGATAGGGCGGCGCGTCGTCATAAGGTGTCTTCCAGCGCCTGAGCTGAATCGTCGCGCCGTCCGTGCCTTCGCCGAGGCTGATGTCTTCGCCGTCGAACTCGATCGGACCATCGAAGCCGTGCGCCGCCGCGAAATCACCCGATCCAGCCTGCGAGCAAGGCACCGATTGCGTGAAACCGAGCAGCCGGTAGAACTCGCGCGATCGTTCGAGATCGGAGACGTTCATATTGGTGTTCACGAGGCGAATGAGATTCGGGTGGGATTCCTTCGCCTCGGCTTCATCGGCCTGGATCAGTTTCAGGAACGCACCGTCCTGTTCCTTGAAGTAGGCGAACCGCTCGCCGTTCGGCGCCGTCGTCGGCCGCGAGAGGAATTCGACCCCCTTCGATACGAGATATTCGACATCACCGTCGAGATCCGGCGTCGAGTACGTCGCGTAGGTCATGCCGATGTGGTTCAGCTTCTGATACGGCGGTTCCGGTCGATAGGAATCCTCCCGGAACTGCACGGTATCGACGAACGGGGGCGTCGGCGGGTCTTGGAGGCTGTGCAGCGACACATGGATCAGATAGTTGTCCTCGAACCCGAGGGAGCGCGCAAAGGTGGTGCTGGTCTCGGGACCCGCCGGGTAGATCTCGCCCACGAACCCCAGAAGCTCGTAGAACTTCCGCTGGCGTTCCAGATCGCTCGTGTTGAGGCCGAAATAGCCCTGGCGCTGCAGGCCGAGTTCGGCGGATGTGACCTGTGTAACCCGCACCACGCCCGATCCCGTCGAGTCGCCGTCCACGGAAACCTCGATCGTATTGTCGGACTTGAGTTCGAGCGGTGCGACGACGTCCGCCCGCCCCGCGAAACGCCCCTCGACGACCGTCTCGCCGTTCACCGTGATGCTGACGCCGCCGATTTCGTCTTGCCGGAGCAGCAACCTCGCGGGTCCATCAATCGCGTTAAACGTCGCGGATCTACTCGTCGTCTCTCCGTTCTCCGACGCGAAGGTCTCGGGACCAAAACGCGTCAGGTTTGCTTCGCTCATGTCGCTCGTACCCGTCAGTTGCTCGTCATCGAACGTTAGTTCGTGACGTGGCCGCCGTCACCCGAGATCGGAGCCGCGACCCAGCGTCAGACACTGGCCGTATGAACTTCAATCGTCTACAAATTGCGCGGCCGACCGTAAGGAAACGCCATGCCTATTTCCCTGAACCGTCGACGCATCCTCAAAGGCACGGGCATAGCCACCGCGTTCGCCGCGACCGGCAGGCCGATGCTTGCCCTCGCCGTTGCACTCGAATACGGCCCGGCACCGGGCGTCGCCCAACTCGACTCGAACGAGAACCCCTACGGTCCGAGCCCGCGCGCGCTCGATGCGCTCGTTTCCGCGGGTAAACGGGGCGCCTACTACATCGGCGATTCCGCGCCACGTCTCAGAGCCATGATCGCCGAACGTCACGACGTGACGCCCGATCACGTGCTGCTCAGTGCCGGTTCGAGCCATGCCCTCACCTTTCTCGCGCTGGCGGCATTGCAGGAGGGTGAGATCGTCGCGCCAGATCTCTTCTTTGAACCGACGGTCCGGATGGCGCTGCGCCAGGGCGGCGGCAAACTGGTGCGGACCGAGATGACGGGCGATCTCGCGATCGACCTCGACGCCATCGAAGCGGCGGTGACCCAATCGACGTCACTCGTCCACGTGGTCAACCCCAACAATCCCACCGGTCTCCTCCTGGACCCGGTCCCGTTGGAGGCTTTTTGCCGCCGGCTCGCGCCGCGAACAACCGTCCTGCTCGACGAGGCCTACAACGAAATCACGGACGATCCCGAGGCCAACTCGATGGTCCATCTCGTCAGGGAAGGTCTGGACGTAGTCGTCGCGCGGACGTTCTCGAAGATCTACGGCATGGCGGGACTTCGTGTCGGTTACCTCATCGCGCCGCCGGAACGAATCGAGGCGATCAGCCCGTTCAGCCTCGGCGGCTATACGCTCGGCAAAGTCGGGGTCGCGGCCGCGGTCGCCTGCTACGACGACTTCGCATTCCTCGAATATTCGAAACGGAAGATCGTCGAGGCGCGCGACATGATGACGGCCGCGCTCGACGCCAACGGTCTACGTGCGTTGCCAACGGCTGCGAACTTCCTGTTCGTCGATCTCGGCGCGTTGAATGCCGAGGCGTTCCGGCGGGCCATGGCGAAGCGCAACGTGCTGATTCGCGGTATCTACCGCGACTACGCGAACTTCTCCCGCGTCAGTATGGGCTTTATTCACGATGTCGAGAAATACGTCGCGGCCCTGCCCGCGGTTCTCGATGAACTCGGCGCTTAACTCACGATCGACGCGTCGCCAATCGGCGGAATAGCATGAGGGCGACCAACACGGCTGCCCCAGATGCTCAATCTCCTCGACGATTACCCCGTCCACCAGACGCCGGAACCGCTCGCGCACCCCGCGACGAGTGATCGCAACGTCTACGACCGAACGTGGTTCAACGGCTATGTTGCTGATGGCAGCTGGTACTTCGGCATCGGCATGGCCATCTACCCCCACCGCGGCGTCCTCGATTGCGCGTTCAGCGTCGTCGAAGCGGGCAAGCTGCAGCATTGCTTCTACGGATCACGACGAGCACCGGTCGAGCGCACGGATATGGGTGTCGGCCCATTTCGCATCGAGATCGTCGAACCGATGCGGCAAACGCGCGTCATTCTCGAAGACAACGACAGCGGCATCACCTGCGATCTCACTTTCTCCGCGCGGACGGGATCACTGCAGGAGGCGCGCCAGATCCTCACGGCCGCGTCCGGCACACGCCGCGTCATGGACGCGACGCGATTCGATCAGTTCGGCCGCTGGACGGGCTGGATCCGCCACCCCGAAGGGGAGATCGAGGTGGACGATGAGAGTTGTCACGGCACGAAGGATCGATCGTGGGGCGTACGCGGCGTCGGCGAGCGCGAGACAGGCGGCGCGCCGGCGACGCCGGGCGGGATCTGCTTCGTCTGGACGCCACTCATCTTCGACGACCGTATCGCCCACGCGATCTTCTTTGACGGTCCTCAGGGTGAGGCGTTGGTGCGGGAGGGTTTTCAGGCGCCGATCTACTCGCGCGAAGCCGATATCCCCGCGACCGAGGATCCCGCACTCGAACGGATGGCAACCGCTCGGCACCGCATCGAGTACCACCCAGGAACGCGTCTCGCGAAGCAAGCCGAGATCGATCTGCTGCCACTCCAAGGGGACATGCAGACGATCTCGCTCGAACCGCTCTTGAAGTTCCAGATGAAAGGCCTCGGTTATGGCCATCCCGAATGGAAGCAAGGCGCCTGGCAGGGCGAACTCGCGACCGGTCACGAATCGTTCGATCCGCGACAACTGGAAATGCTCGCGCCGGAAAACCTGCACACCCAGCAGGTGGTTCGGGCTGTCGACTGCCAGGGCCGCGTCGGTACCGGTGTGATCGAGCAGATCTGCGTCGGCCCCTACGCGCCGGCCGGGTTCGAGGGATTTCTGGACGGTGCGAACTAGGTGGCGTCGATGAGAGAAAATCACCCCCGACGCAACCGGCCGAGCGCATGAGTAAACCCGACCTTCGATTCGTCCCCGAACAAATGGACGCCGGATGGTTCACCGACGTACTGCGTCATATCGGCCATGACGTCACCGTCGAGGCCGTCACGTCGCATCCGATCGGCACGGGTCAATCGGCCCACAGTGAACGGTTCACACTTTCCTATCGCGGCGAGGCGGGCCGTGCACCTTCGACCCTCGTCGGGAAGTTGCCGGCACCCGATCCGACCAGTCGGGCGACGGGGCATACCCACGGCTCGTATGCACGCGAGATCGCCTTCTACCAGGACCTCGAACCCACGGTGTCGATTCCGACACCGGATTGCTTCTACCTCGATTTCAATCCCGAGAATTCCGACTTCGTGCTCCTCCTCGAGGACCTCGCCGCTCTGCAGGGCGACCAGATGGCCGGCTGCGATATCGCAACGGCCAAAGCCGCCATGACGAGTGTCGCGGGCCTGCACGGGCCGCGATTCGGCGACGAGACGCTCCTCGACTACCCGATTTTCGCGGCCGCACGGGCGGCCTCCCAGGTCGCGGCCGGTTCGGATCAACCGCCGATGTTCACCATGTTCTGGAACGAGTTCGTCAAACGCTATGAAGACCGCCTGTCACCAGCGATCCGCGACCTCGGTGAAGCGTTCCTCGAACATTATCCTGCGTACGCCTCGGAATACCCGGGACCCAAGACCCTCATCCACGGCGACTACCGACTCGACAACCTGCTGATCGGGGGGCCGTTGGAGACGCCGAGCGTTCATGCCGTGGATTGGCAGACCGTCAACGTGGGTTGTGCCGCCCACGACGTCGCGTGTTTCATCGGCGCCGGGCTGCAACTCGAAGACCGCCGTCGATCCGAGGAAGGGCTCGTTCGCCATTGGCTCGACGCGCTCGGCGAGTTCGGCGTCACCGACTATTCCTTCGAGCAAGCCTGGGACGACTATCGATGGTCGAGCTTCGCGGGTTACGTGATGGCCGTCATCGCCTCGATCCTCGTCGTGCGAACCGACCGTGGCGACGACATGTTCATGGTGATGGCCCATCGCCACGGCCAGCAGGCGATCGACCTCGGCGCGCTCGAACTGATCAAAAACGGCCGCTGATCCGACCGATTCACTCAAGTTTTCTACGTTGAGATTTCCATGAGCTACGAAACCATTTCCATCGAGAAGCGCGGGCCCGTCGACTGGCTGACGCTCAACCGACCCGAATCCCTGAACGCGATCACGACCCCCATGGTCACGGAGCTTCGCGACTATTTCGGCAAGCTGATGGAGGACGCGGACACGCGGATCGTCGTCATGCGTGGAGCCGGGCGAGCTTTCTGTGCCGGTCTCGACATCAAGGAATCCGAAGCGAAAACACACGCGCCGCCATTCGGGGTCGGTTTCGGCTTCCAGGGCTATCTTGCCGAGGTCTACATCCGCATGCGCCGCTGCCCCCAACCGATCGTGTCGCTCGTGCACGGTCCCGCTTGCGGCGGCGGCTTCTCGTTCGTGATGGCTTCGGATATCCGAATCGCGGGCGAGAGCGCGAAGATGAATGCGGCGTATATCCGCATCGGACTCTCCGCTTGCGACATGGGTTGCAGCTATTTCCTACCCCGACTGGTCGGTACGTCGGTCGCGTCCGAACTCATGCTGACGGGACGCTTCATTCACGCCGATCGGGCACTCGCGACGAACCTCGTATCGGCCGTCGTACCGGACGTGGAGCTCGAAGCCACCGCCGCTCCGTATATCGAGGAGATGCTCACGACCTCGCCGATGGGCCTCAGGATGACGAAGGAAGGCCTGAATCTCGCCATCGACGCACCGGGGCTCGAGGCCGCCATGGCCATCGAAAACCGCAACCAGCTCATGTGCTCGAACACCGACGACGCCAAGGAAGGCATGCGCGCCTTCATCGAGAAGCGCGCACCGCAGTACACCGGGCGCTAGCGTCTCGGCGCATGACCGGCATGCAGCGCTTGGTCATGCCGCGGCCCGTCCCAACGTTCACCGATTCGCTCGTCACGCTGCGTGCGCCCGTGTCGGCCGGGGACGCAACGGACTATTTCGAGATGAACGCCGATCCCGAGATGCACGTCTGGACGGGCAACGCCGTGCTCGACTCCGCGGCGGACGCCGAGGCCGAACTCGAGAACTATCTTGCGATGGACGACGTTTCGACCTGGATGATCATCGACAATCCGTCCAGTCGCGTCATCGGCCGCTTCTTTCTCACCCTCGCGACGACGGACGATGGTCGCCGCGTCGTCGGCGAAGGCAACCGCATCGCGAGACCGTTCTGGCGCAAAGGACACAACCGGGCCGCTCGAGCGCTGATGTTTTGGCTATAGCTTCAACGACCTGAAAGCCGATCTCATCGAGACGGAAGTCTGGACGCACAACCAAAACTCCGTCGCGTCGATCGAAGCGCATGGGTTTGAGCTTCACCGTGAGGAGCGGCGCTGGAACCCTAAACATCAACGCCGGCTCGCCTTTCGCACCTACCAGATGACGAGGCGAGCCTGGCCCGAATCGAGCCGCGCCGGCGCACCTTGACGCGCATCAGCACGCCACGCACCATCCGCCGCTACTTTCTCTGGCGCTGACCTCCTCTTGAACCAACTCGGCTCTTCCGGCGCCGGCGCCAACCCTTACGCCAGCAAGTCCTACCGCAGCTATGTGCTGGTGGTCCTCACGATCGTCTACACGTTCAATTTCGTCGATCGCCAGCTTCTCGCAATCCTGCAGGAATCCATCAAGGCCGACCTCGTGCTTTCCGACGGTCAACTCGGGCTTCTGACCGGCTTCGCCTTCGCGCTGTTCTACGTCACCGCCGGAATCCCGATCGCACGTTGGGCGGATACGTCCAACCGGAAGAACATCATCGCGGGTGCTGTCGGGCTTTGGAGCTTGATGACGGCCGCCAGTGGTCTGGCACAGAACTACCTGCACCTGTTGCTGGCACGAATCGGCGTCGGTGTAGGCGAGGCAGGCGGTAGTCCACCAGCGCATTCGATGATCTCGGACATGTACCCGGAAACGCAACGCGCCAGCGCGCTCGCTTTTTACGCGATGGGTGTCAATTTCGGAATCATGCTCGGCTTTTTCGCTGGCGGTTGGCTGAACGAGGTTTTCGACTGGCGGACCGCATTCTTCGTCGTCGGGCTACCGGGTGTACTGGTCTCAGTCGTCGTGCTGATGAGCGTACGCGAGCCGATTCGCGGCCTGGCGGAAGCGCGTAGCGTCGCCGACGCGGTGCCGGTCAGCGATGTGATCAAGCTCCTCTGGTCGCGGATCAGCTTTCGTCATATCGCCTTTGGTGCCGCACTCAACGCGTTCGCGGGTTACAGCACGAGTAGTTGGACCGCCTCCTTCATGATCCGTTCGCATGACATGACAACCGGCGAACTCGGTACCTGGCTCGGAATGATTCTCGGTGGTGCGGGCGCGATTGGTGTCTTCGCCGGCGGCGTCATCGCCGACCGACTCGGCACTAAAGATCGGCGCTGGCACATGTGGCTGCCGACGATCACGGGCGTCATCACGATCCCCTTCATGGTCGCCGTCTACCTCGTCGATAACCCCTACGTCGCACTGACCCTTTCGATCGTGCCCGGCATCCTATTCAACGTGTATCTCGGCAATGCCCTCGCGATCACCCACGGATTGGTTGGCTTGCGGATGCGCGCGCTCGCATCGGCAATCCTCTTTTTTGTTCTCAACATCATCGGCCTTGGCATGGGCCCGTGGGCGGTCGGTGTCTTGAGCGACACGCTGGCGGCGGATTTCGGCGACGAGAGCTTGCGCTACGCCATGCTCCCGCTGCTGCCGGCCGCCATGGCCTGGTCGACGGCGCACTTCTGGTTCGCCGCCAAGAACCTGCGCGAAGAACTCGCCTCGGCACCCGCTTAGGGACCGCCGCGCGTTCGGAGGAAACGGTGATTCTCGTCCGATTTCTCATCATCTTCTTTGCTTCCGGTGCCATCGCCGAAGAGACGTCCGAAGAGCAGCGCGAGCACATCCGACTATCGGAAGCGACCGAGGTCTGGGAGCCGGAACCGAAAGTGATCGAAGCGCCAGTCAACGCGGCGCCTTCGGACGCGGTAGTACTTTTCGACGGAACCGACCTACAAGGCTTCGAATCCGTTCGCGGTGGCCCCGCGACGTGGCGCGTCGAGGACCACGCCTTTACGGTCGTACCGGGGACGGGTGATATCCGTACGAAGCAGAGTTTTTGCGACGTGCAACTACACCTCGAATGGCGTTCGCCGCCCGTGGATGATCGCCTCGTGAGCCAAGGTCGCGGCAACAGCGGGGTCTTCCTGCAGGAACGCTACGAAATCCAGGTACTCGATTCATACCAAAACCGCAGCTATGCCAATGGCCAGGCCGCGAGCGTCTACAAACAGTACATCCCGCTGGTCAACGTGATGCGACCACCGGGCGAGTGGCAGAGCTACGACATCATTTTTCAGAGCCCACGTTTCGCCGACGACGAACTCATGAGCCCCGCGACGTTCACCGTCCTCCACAACGGCGTCGTCGTGCAGAACCATGTCGAAGTGCGTGGGCCGACTCGATGGATCGGTGCGCCGGTCTACGAGGCGCACGGCTGTGCACCGCTCAAACTCCAGGACCACGGCAATCCCGTGAGCTTCAGGAACATCTGGATTCGCGAGCTCTAACCTCGATTGCCTCGGTTCAGGACATCCGGACGCAGAGTTCGGCTACGGTGCGACCAGGAGCTTTCCGCGGTGTCCACCCGTGAAGAGCATGATCAGCGCCTCCGGAAAGCCCTCGATGCCCTCGACGATGTGTTCTGGCATCACGAGCTGGCCGCTCGCCAGCCACGTCGCGATGTCCTGCTCCATTTGCGGGAAATCCGCCATGAAATGGTCGACCGTGAAACCGCGCATGCTCGCGTTACGCTCCGCCAGGCGGAGATAGAGATTCGGGCCACGAACGTTGGCGCGATCGTTGTACTGGGATATGGCGCCGCAGATCACGACACGGGCGCCAATCGCTAATTGATCGAGCACCGTGTCGAGCAGCTCACCGCCGACGTTATCGAAGTAGAGATCGACACCATCGTGAGCAAGTTCGCGTAGCGCGGCATCGACACCGCCCGCCTTGTAATCGATCGCGCCATCACAGCCGATCTGTTCGGTCAGGAAACGCGCCTTGGCCGGTCCGCCAGCGATACCGATGACGCGGGCACCACGAATCTTCGCGATCTGGCAGGCCATCGTGCCAACCGCGCCCGCAGCGGCCGAGACGACCACAGTCTCTCCTTCGGCTACGGCGCCGACGTTGATGAGCCCGGCGTATGCGGTGAGGCCCGTCGTCATGCCAAGCGCACCGAGGTACTGTCGCGCCTCTGCGCCATCAGGGAGTTTCCTGAACATCACGCCGGGCGCAATCAGATGAGTCTGAGCACCGACCGGTCCGAACACCGCGTCGCCTGCCTGAAGCCCGTCGAACTCACTCGTAACGACACGACCTACGCCAAGCGCCGTCACCGGCGTGTCGAGCGCAATGCTGCCATGTAATCCTTCGTCGCCATCAAGCGTCGTCCGGATGAACGCATCAATCGACAGATGCTCGACTTCGACGAGCACCTGTCCCGCGGCCGGGTTCGTCAACTCTTCGTCGACGATGCCGAAGTCTTCGACGACCGGCTGTCCCGCCGGCCGCCTTCTCAAGACGACCTTCTTTTTGATCACGAATTGCCGACCCAGCTGCCGTGGAATCCGGCAGGAACGCGCACCGGCAAATGCACCCGTGCCACGGGATCGGCGGCCATATTGCTCGCATCGACGATGATCAATTCACTCTTCTGCGTCGATTCGTCGAAGAGAAAACTCAGGAGATAGCCGTCATCTTCAGCGGTTGCACCGGCGGCCGGGACGAAGACCGGCTCACCTCCGTGCCGACCAGCACCGAGGTCATGGGCATCGGACGTGTTCGTGTCGAAGTCGTACTTTCGGAACGTACTCGCCGCCGGCTGGCCGTCGCCGAACTCAGCCACGTATCCGTAACGATGACGGAGCCCTACAACCGCATCGGGAACGCGCGGGAAGTCCGCCATCCGGTCGTCGATCGGCGTCTCGCTCACTTTTCCGGTGTCCTGATGGATCGTCCACCGATGCATGACGGGCGGCGAATCGTTGCCGTCACCAGCCCACGTGCGCTCCATGCGACAGACGTCGATGACAATGTCGTTGCCGTCCTCGTAGGCGTTCAGCGGGTGGAAGACGTAACAGGGATCGATGTCGTACCAGACGACGTCCGCATTCGAACCGTTACGCGGCATCACGCCGAGGCGCGCGCCGTACTCGTCACTCCAGCGGATCGGCAGGCCCGTCGCCGCTCCGGCGAGATCCCAGATGAGCGGTAAATCCATGAAGATCACGTGGTTTCGCGTGACGTTGAAGTCATGGACCATCGTCGCGCCCTTCACCTCGATCTCTTCGCTCTGAACGAGTTCACCGGCGGCGTTGGCGCGGTGATACGTCAGGAAGGGCGGCGACATGCCGTAGGCGAAAAAGAGCAACTCACCCGTCTCCGGGCAGAGCTTCGGGTGCGCCGTCATGCCGGTCGCGAGCTTGCCGCCGTAGTTGTGTGCACCAACGGTCTCGAGGTTGTTCGTGAGTTCGAACGGCCAATGGCCTTCTTCGAGCGCGAGGATCTTGCCCGCGTGGCCGATGACGTGCGTGTTCGCGAAGGATCGGGTGCGATCGTGCACATTCGGTCCGTCGTCGACGCCTTCGATCAGCGGGGTGCGGACATAGCGATTGCGATACCAGTTGGCCTTGCCGCCTTCCAGTTCGACGCCGTGGATCATGCCGTTGCCGAGGAACCAGTGCGGCGACGCCCCCGACTGCGGGTTCGATCCGTTACGCAGATAGCGCCCGGAGAGCTCCGGCGGAATGCTCCCGGTGACCTCGAGATTCGTGGCGGTCACCTCATCGGTAACCGGAGCGAAATTACCTGCTAGCCAGAAAGGCTTCTCCGTTTCTACCGCTTCACTCATGTCGTACTCCTGATGATGATTCGACCGGTCCTGGCCGGTCGTTAATGCACTTGATCAAGGCGCCAGCATGCTTTGCATGCATTGCACCGCCTCTTCGATGTATGCCTCGCGGTGCTCCGGATGACCGCTCGCGTGCCACGCCTCGTACGCCGCATCAACAAGCGCGAACTGCAGTTCCGCCATGATGCGAGCATTACCGCGCCGAACGGCGCCGCGGCGCATCGCGACTTCGAGCCGCGCTTCGATCGCTGAAACGACGACATCACTACGGCGACGTCCTTCGGGTTCGCCGAGTTTGGTCGCGGCATCGGCGAGCGCCGAATAGAGCGCCGGATTGGCGTCGGCAAAGTCGAAAGCCGCCCGAACGACGCCCTCTTCGCTGAGTTCGGCAGGATCATCCGGCAACGTCGCCGCCGCACTCGCGCGCAAGAACTCTTCCAGCACACATTCGAACAAGCCGCGTTTCGACCCGAAATGATGAAAGAGGATGCCTTCGGAAACCTGCGCGGCCACCGCAATCTGCTGCGTCGACGTCCGTTCGTAGCCGCGCTCGGCAAAGAGTTCACGCGCGGACCTGAGCAAGGCGTCGCGCTTCTCGGCTGGGGCTCGGCGATAGGCGACTTGGGTTGCTGGGGACACGTGACTCGTTATAGCGCTGTTGAGTAACGCTTTATAAAGTAACGCTCAACAAGAAAGCAACCCGCATGACATGGCCGCCTGCTGGGATCGGTGGCATCGTTAGCTGGCGTGCTACCTCGGGAGGGGCGATGGCGAGCTACGAATACCAGCCGAAATGCGTCGACGAGATCGTGTTGCGCCCATTTGCGTTCGAGTTCCCCGACGATCTCGACCCGATCTGGGCGCCGGACAACGTTTCCCGCTCGTTACTCTTCAACGGTTTCTCGATCACGATGCCGTACCTCGAGCCATTCCTCGTCAAGACGATGCGCGAAGCGATCGAGCACGTGGACGATCCGAACCTCATCGACGACATGCGCGGTTTCATGGGTCAGGAAGCGAACCACTACCGCTGCCATCGGCGTATGAACGAGTTGCTCAAGCAAAACGGCGCGCCCGAGCTCGACGCGGTCGAAACGAAGTTGAAGGCATCGTACGAGCGCCTGTCCACGCGGAGCCTGCGAGCGCGACTCGCCTACAGCGCGGGTTTCGAGTGCATGACGAACGGCTTCACGACGTGGTTCATCCGTAAGCGACGTGCACTGTTCGGCAATGCCTCGCCGCACGTCGCTTCGTTCTGGCTCATGCACATGGTCGAGGAAACCGAACACAAGACCGTCGCCTTCGACGCGTACATGAGCGCTTTCGGCGATTTCTGGCCACGCTTCTTCGGCGTCTTCCACGGCTCGTTTCACGTCTTGGGCTACGGCGCGCTCGGCATGGTGGCATCACTCAAGGCGCGACGAGAGCTGCGTCGAAGCGCCCGGGCGCTCGAGGTCGTCAGGCTTTTCGCTTCGATGATCGCGAACGTGGGTCCTTTTATGCTTCGTGCGCTCGCGCCCGGCCACAATCCGCGGCGCGACGAGGATCCCCAATGGATGCGCGACTGGGTCGCGGGCTATGCAGCACTACCCGACGGCGCGCTCATCCCCCTGCTCGACACGGCCCACCCCGACATCCCGGTGCCCGATTTTGATCGTGTGGAGTTCGCCCATGGATAGATTGCAACGTCTGATGCTGGCCCACGGCATGCTCGTGGTCTTCGTCGCCATGCTCGCCGGTTTCATGCTCATGTTTTCCCTGCTCGGCGGCTTCGAGGTCTGGCCAGGAACGGTGCTCGAATTCGCCGTCTACGGTACGGCCGAAGGTTGGGTTCGAGCACATTCCGGCGGCGCGATGAATGGCCTGCTCGTGATCGCGATCGCGCTGGCCCTGCCGAAACTCGAGCTCTCCGCAAAGCTCGAGAGGTTCGTCGTCTGGGGATTCGTCTACGTCGCCTGGTCGTTCACCGTCTTCTACTGGTTCGGCAATGCCGCCGGCAATCGTGCGCTGACCCTCGGCGATAACGCGCTCGGACCATCCGACGTCTTCGGCATCATCGGCTTCCTACCGGCACTGCCGAGCGTCGTCATCGTCCTCGTCCTGCTCGGCATCGGCGTGCGCGCCGTGTTGCCGAAGAAAGCCGAGTAGTCACGTACAACCACGCATTGCGCTTCGCCGACGACGTTGGATACTGCCCGATCAACCGCACCACTGACGAAATGAGATGAGCCAAGAGCGAGAACGCTTACACAACCTCTTCCCTGACCTCGACTTCGACCCCGCCGAATTGCCGCCAAGTACCGCTTTGAGCGCAATCGACGCGTGCGCGACGACGGCGAGGATCAATACATCGAGACGGCCGGTGATCATGCCCATTACGCGGATAACGACCCCTTTGCCGGCCAGGACTTCGAGCGTGATCCCCTCACCATGGAGATCGACGTTGCCGTGATCGGCGCGGGCTTCAGCGGCCTCATGGCCGGTGCTCGCCTGAAGGAGCGCGGCATCAAAGACGTTCGCATCATCGAAGCGGGGGCCGACTTTGGCGGCACGTGGTACTGGAACCGCTACCCCGGCGCGCAATGCGACATCGAGTCTTACTGCTACCTGCCGCTGCTTGAAGAGACCGGCTTCATGCCGAAGGAGAAGTACTCGTTCGCGCCTGAGATCTTCGAACATTCGAAACGTGTGGGTGATTTCTTCGGTCTCTACGACGAAGCGCTCTTTCAGACACGAGTCACAGAAGTCCGCTGGCTCGAAGACGAATCCCGCTGGCAGGTCTCGACCCACCGCGGCGACGACATCAAAGCCCGCTTCGTCATCCAGGCAACGGGCCCCGCCAACCGGCCCAAACTGCCCGGCATTCCTGGCATCGAGAAGTTCAAGGGCCACACGTTTCACACCTCGCGTTGGGACTATGACTACACCGGCGGCGATCACAACGGCGGCCTGACGAAACTGGCCGACAAACGCGTCGCGGTGATTGGCACCGGGGCGACGGCGATTCAGTGCGTGCCGTTCATCGGCGAACACGCCAAGGAGCTCTACGTTTTCCAGCGCACGCCTTCATCGGTCGACCTGCGCGGCAACAAACCGACCGACGCCGACTGGTACGAAGCACTCGAACCTGGCTGGCAACGTGCCCGACGGGAGAACTTCGCGGCGGTTCTTACCGGTCAGAACCTGACAGAGGACCTCGTCGCGGACGGCTGGACGGACATCGCCCGACGCATCGGCATCTCTCTGCTCAGTCGCGGGGACGAGTCTGGTGATCTCGACATGGAAGAGATCATGCTGCGCGCCGAGATCGCTGATTTCGAGAAGATGAACGAGATTCGCGCGCGCGTGGACGATTCGGTCCAGGAAGACTTCGACGCCGCCGAAGCTCTGAAGCCGTGGTATCGACAGTTCTGTAAACGGCCGTGCTTCAACGACGAGTTCCTCGAGACCTTCAACCGCGACAACGTGAGACTGGTCGACGTCGCCGACGCCAAAGGTGTCGAAGCGATTACCGACGACGCCGTGATCGCCAACGGCGAGCGTTTTGAGGTCGACTGCATCATCTACGCGACGGGATTCGAAATCACGACGTCGCCGCACCGACGCGTCGACTTCGACACGATCGGACGCGATGGTCAGTCGCTCTACGATCATTGGGCCGACGGTTTCCGCACGCTGCATGGACTCGCGAGTCACGGATTCCCCAACTGGTTCACGATCGGGATCAACCAGAACGGACTCTCACCGAACATGACCGCCATGTTCGACGACCAGGCGGTACACGTCGCTTACGTGATCGATACGGTTCAGTCCCGAGGTCACCAATCCGTCGAGGTCACCGCCGAAGCGGAAGCCGAATGGGTCGACGAGATCACCAAGCTCGCGGGAACGGGCGCCGCGGCCTTCCTCGAGGAATGCACGCCCGGTTACTACAATCGCGAAGGCCGTGGTGTTCGCGGCAACATGCAGAACTCTCCCTACGCGCCGGGTATCAACGCGTTCAACGCCCTGCTCGCGAGCTGGCGGGAGAACGACGATCTCGACGGAATGACGTTCGCCTGAGCCGACCTCGATGACCGATCAGGGCGACGACCTTCGTATTCGACGCAAACGGGCGTTGATCGCACCCGCGGTGCTTGCCGAGGACATTCCCGTCTCGGCGCGCGCCGTGGACCTCATCACAAGGACGCGCCGCGACATTGCCGACATCGTCCACGGACGCGATCGGCGGCTCCTCGTGGTGGTCGGCCCCTGCTCCATTCACGATCCAGACGCGGCCAAGGAATACGCTGACCGCCTGGCATTGCTGTCCGAACGTACAGCCGGCGAACTCTTGATCGTCATGCGCGTCTACTTCGAAAAGCCGCGCTCGACGGTCGGATGGAAGGGCTACATCAACGACCCCGGGCTCGACGACTCGTTTCACGTGAATGATGGACTACGTGGCGCGCGCCATCTCCTGGCCCATGTCACGGCGTGCGGATTGCCGGTCGCGACCGAGTTTCTCGACACGACGTTCGGTCAATACCTGGCCGACTTCGTGAGCTGGGGTGCCATCGGCGCACGCACCGTCGAGAGTCAGATTCATCGCCAGCTCGCGTCCGGGCTTTCGATGCCGGTCGGCATCAAGAACCGTACCGACGGCGACGTCGGCGTGGCGCTAGACGCGCTGATCGCAGCGCGCGCGTCACACCTCTTTCCCACGTTGACGAAGGAAGGCGCGCCTGCCCTCTACGAGACGAGCGGGAACAACGATGCGCATCTCGTGTTACGCGGTGGCGCGCAACCCAATTTCGACCAGGAAAGCATCGAAGACGCCCGGAAAGGCCTCAACCACCGCGGGATCGATGCGGGAATCGTCGTCGATTGCAGCCACGCCAACTCCGGCAAAGACCATACACGCCAGGCGGGCGTCGCCGAATCGGTCGTGGCATTACGACGCGACGATGCCTTGACGATCGCCGGCATCATGCTCGAAAGCCATCTGGTCGCTGGCCGCCAGGATCGACCCGACACTTACGGACAGAGCATCACGGACGCGTGCATCGGTTGGGAAGAAACCGAGTGCGTGATCGAGTCGATCGCGGCGCGCTGACGCGCAAGATCAAGTTTCGACGATAGTCCTAACCAAGGCCGTGTAGTTCGTTGAAGCGGGTATCGACCTCGAGCTCACCCAGGCCTGGGTAATCCGGTCGATACCGGTGCGCCCTGAAAATCCAGTGCCCCTGGGCATCCGGCAGAACACGATTGAGGAACGGGCTCACCCATTCCCAGACGTATTCGCCGCGCGGCGTGATCTCGAATACTCGCCCGGCTGCGCCTTCACAGATCAGCACGTTACCGTTCGGTTGGCGTTCAGCGCCCGAGATATGCGCGCTGAAAAACTCCTGCGGCGGATCGGCACGGTAGTGCCATACCGGTTCATTCTTTTCCGCACGCGGATCGATTTCGATCACCCGCGAGAACGGCAGCCCCGGCCGATTCAGGCCGTTGTCGAAAACCTGGACGTTGCCGTTCGTCAACCACGTCGGATGGTGCTGGCCAAAGATCGCAGGTTCCGTGAGCTTCCAGACGAGTTCGCCGCTGGCGCGATCGATGATCCCGACGCGGTTGGTATTCCTCGACGAGAACAAGAGCTTGTCTTCACCTCCGCGCTGCCAGACGGCGACGCTGTTGACGTGGGTCCATTCCGCCCTGTGGCTCATCGGGCTGAGCGGGTCCGCGACCGGGTCGAGTAACTCATCGAGCACGGCGCGCCAGACGACGTTCCCGCTCGGATCGATTTCGATGAATTCATCGCCGAGTAACGTCTCCCCGGCCGGTAGATTGCCGTGCCCGCCCTCGACCCGTGCTGCCCGCTCGGGATCCATGTCCCGCCATCGGACCAGCACGGTGTTGCCGTTCTCGAGCCGCCAGAAATCGTGGTGAATGAGCGGGTCTCGATACTCCCACACGACGTCACCGCGCCAGTCGATCTCGCGGATGAACGTCGCGTTCGCCCCGAGGACACGAACGCGCTGCTCGATGGGCAACGCCCGCCATTCGGGCGTCCCGGGTGCCGCACCTGATGGTCGAACTCGATCATTGCCAAGTTGCAACAAATTGCCGTTCTCGAGCAGACGGCAATACCCGGGACGTATGTCTTCCTGATGCCACCGCTTGACGACACGGCCTTGCATGTCGAGAAGCAGCGTATCGACGCCGCCGAGGGGATGGATGAGCGTATAGCCCGTCAATACTTTGGCCGGCAGACTGAACGTCAGCCCGGTCTGACGAAACGGGGACCATCCCATCAATTTCTCCTTCGATCGAGGTCGAGATGAGGGTCCGCCTGGCTTGCCGACCATCCCTCCCCACGGGCATCTTCAGGGTCGAGACTTCGCGCTGCAACGGAGACCGCATGACGATAAAGACGACCCACGCGGGAAGCCTGCCCCGACCACCCGCACTACAGAAGCTGCATGCCGACCTCGCGGAAGGGGGCGCGGTCGATGCCGACGAGATGACGCGGGCGTCCCATCACGCGACCCTCGACGTCGTGCGTCGACAACACGACATCGGGCTCGACCTGATCAACAACGGCGAAGTCGGCCGAGAGAGCTTCTTCAGCTACGTTCGCTATCGAATGGCGGGGTTTTCGAACGAGCCCGGACGACGTCCGCCGATGGCCGACATGTTTAAGTACGACGGCTATCTTGAGCACGTTCTCGGTTCGCACTTTCGTGAGCACAACGTGAGCCTGGCCACGATCCCCGCGGCCACATCGGCCGTTTCCTGGTCCGGTGACGCGGCAATCGGCGCGGAGATCGACGAGTTGCTCACCATCATCAGTGATCTCAATCGCCAGCCGGCGAGCTGCTTCATGTCCTCGCCATCGCCTGGCATCGTCGCGGCAGCAATGGAGAATCGGCACTACGAAGAACTCGCCGACTACGTCACGGCGGTCGCCACCGCGCTCGGCCACGAATACCGCGCCATAGCCGCCGCCGGGTTCATCCTGCAGATCGACGCACCTGATCTCGCCATGGAGCGACATACGCTTTTCCACGGCAAACCGCTCAGCGACTTTCTCGATTTCGTGAGGATCGTGGTCGACGCGATCAACGATGTGCTTGTCGACGTTCCGAAGGAGCAGATCCGCTTGCACGTCTGCTGGGGAAACTACGAAGGACCACACGACGAAGACGTGCCACTCATCGACATCTTCGATGAGATCAAGCGAATGCGTTCCGGCGGGATACTCCTCTCGATGGCGAATCCGCGCCACGAGCACGAATACCGACTCTTCGACGAACACCCGCTGGGGAACGACGTGACCCTGATCCCGGGCGTGATCGACACCACAACGAACTATATCGAGCACCCGGAAGCCGTTGCTGGACGGATCGAACGGATCATCGACGTGATCGGCAACCCGGCTCGCGTGATCGCCGGTACGGATTGTGGTTTCGAGACCTCGGCCGGCTTCGGCCCGATCGCGCCAGCAGTCGCCTGGGCAAAGCTCGAAAGCCTCGTCGCGGGCGCTCGCCTCGCGGCCGAGCGCTTAGGTGTTTGAAACTAGATGCCTTCGAAGCTGATGTAGCGACGGCGATGGAACGCCTGACCGCCAAAAAGCGTTTCCGCGGCGCGTGCGCGCTTCAGGAAAAACCCGGCATCGAACTCGTCCGTCATCCCGATGCCACCGTGCATCTGAATCATGTCGTTGGTCATGTCGTGCAGGAAATCACCGGCCTTCGACTTGGCTAACGATGCAAGCTGGGCGACGTCCTCGCCGTCCTGATCGATCGCGGTCAGCGCGGCTTCGACACACGATTTCGCCATCTCCATGTTCATGAAATGACTCGCCTGGCGATGGCCGAGGGATTGGAACGAACCGATCACCTGGCCGAACTGCACGCGCGTCTTCAGGTACTCGAGCGTGCGGTTGAACGCCTCGGCGCCCGTGCCCATCATCTCGGCCGCGAGCCCGGCGCGGCCGCGATCGAGGATCGAGTCGAGCAACGAAAACCCCGCATCGACTGCGCCCAACACAGCGTCGCTGCCGACCGTTACGCCATCGAATGAGACGTCTGCATAGCCACGCGAATCGAAGGTCTTCAAACCGTGCGCCGTGACACCGTCAGCCCCCGCTTCGACGAGGAAGAGCGTGATCCCGGACTGGTCGTTCTCGGTCCCGGACGTGCGCGCTGCGACGACGAAGGCGTCGGCCGCAGCCCCTTCCATCACAAAGAGCTTTTTGCCGTTCAGCTCAAAGCCCCCGTTCGAAGCCGACGCCCTGAGCGCGATACGGCCGGGGTTGTGCTGCGAAGTCTCATCGACCGCGAGCGTGATGATGGAGCTTCCTGCCGCGACGCCGGGCAGCCAGGCTCTCTTCTGCTCCTCCGTGCCGCCGAGGAGCAGCGCCGAAGCACCAACGAGACCGGATGCCAGGAGCGGACTCGCGGTCAGCGTACGCCCGGTCTCCTCGAGCACGATGCCGAACGTTCGGTAGTCCATTCCCGAGCCGCCGTACGCTTCCGGAATCAGGATGCCGGACCAGCCCAACTGGCAAATGGCTTGCCAGGTGTCCGGCGAATAGCCGAGCTCGTTCCCGGTATCGCGCATCGCGCGGAAACTACCCACGGGTGATTCTTCGGTCGCCCAGGCTTTTGCCTGATCGCGCAGGATGACCTGCTCTTCGGTTAAGACCGCCACGATCAATACCCCTGAAGGCCGAGAACGCGCTTCGCCACGAGGTTCAGGTTGACCTCGTTGGAACCGCCTTCGATCGAATTCGCTTTCGAGCGCAACATCGCGCGCGTATGCGCCAACTCTCGGTCGGAAAAGCCTTCACCTTCCCAACCGATCCCCCGGTTGCCCAGGATTTCGACCATCAGTTCTTCACGATCCTGATTCATCTTCGCCCAGGCGATCTTGAGGATCCCGATCGCGGGTGTCGGACCGTGCACCGCCGCTTCCGTGCTGAATCGACGCGCCGTCAGCCCGAAGGCGTGCGACGTCATACGATTGTCCGCGATTCGCTCCCGCATGCCACCGTCGGCGAGAACGTCACCATCCATGCCGATGTGATCACGCGCCGCGGCTTCAAGCCCCCAGCTCGACCCGCCGTTCACATTGCCGCCGCCATCACCGGCGATGCCCGATCGCTCGTGCAGTAACAGGTGCTTGCCGATCGCCCAACCCTTGTTCATTTCACCGATCAGGTTTTCTTTCGGCACCACAACATCGGTGAAGAACACCTCGTTGAAAGGTGACTGGCCCGAGATCAGCTTGATCGGCTTCACCTCGACCCCGGGAGACTTCATGTCGAGCGTGATGAAGCTGATGCCTTCGTATTTGTTGCTTCTGTCGGTACGGAAGATGCCGTACATCCAGTCGGCTTCCTTCGCACCGGACGTCCAGATCTTCGAACCGTTGATGACGAAGTGGTCGCCCTTGTCCTCGGCGAAGCTCGAGAGGCTCGCGAGATCGGAACCGGCGCCCGGCTCCGAATAGCCCTGGCACCAGTGCACACGGCCGTGAATGATGTCCGGCAAATAGCGATGCTTCTGCTCGTCGGTGCCGAAATCGAGCACCGTCGGACCCCACATCATCGTGCCGAAGCCACCGATCGGGTTGAACGCGCCAGCACGATTCATTTCTTCTCGCAGGACATCGGCCTCATCAGGCGTCAGCCCACCGCCGCCGTATTCGGCCGGCCAGGTCGGCGTCGACCAGCCTTTTTCGCCGAGTTTCTCCTGCCATACTTTCCAGTCGCCCGTGAACTTGGCACCGAAACCGGCGATACCGGGCGGGCGTTTGTTCGCAAGCGCGGGCGGAAAATTGTCAGCGAGCCATTGGCGCGCATCGTCTCGAAACGCGTCGAGTTCCTGGGTCATTGAACATCCCCTGTAACGAAGCCAGAGAATATCGATTCGACCCCGGTCACGGCCAGCGTGGCGCGTCAGTCGTCGAGCAAAACGCACCCGGTGCGACGAACCGACGCCGGGTAGCAAGATCTCTTGGCCACCCGTCGCCCTCCCATGCGGAAAATCTCGCGGTCATTGCGGTAGCCGACGACGCACAAAGCGGTACGCCAAACGCCTACCGACCAACTCGCCCTATACGCCTATTACGCGTCGGCAACGGCCGCTACTGGACGGCAGTCGATTCCAAGAAATTGTGCCCTCGGTGGTTGAAAACGGTCGACGTAGAACGCGATGAAACATTTTCATTTTTCTGGAATGCTTTCCATGTTGTTGGTCGTCTCTGGAGCAACTAGCGCCAGCGAATCGCCGGAAGGCATTCCAGATCCGATTTGCGGGTAATTTGGTGGTGCATACGACAACATGGCAACGACACCTTGTCCGCAACCCGACGAAGAGAACGACTTCGACTACGCTGAAGCGACTTGCGCTGTCTCATTTGTTGCTCAAACTTGGGCTATGCGGGCCGGTCTTGCAGCAGCAGTGACTGGTGGCGGCGGCGGCGCAGCGTTTGTTGTCGGGACCGCCGCAACGTTTGTCGGATGGGGAACATGCGACTAGGAAAAACGACATCCCAAACCCTAGGCATCGCGACCGTCCTCATTGTCGGGTCGTCGTGGATCTACGCGTCAACGCAAGCGAGTTGGGGATCCATTGCGATTTTCGTCGCCATTGTTCTCACCTCATGGATCGTATTCGAGATCGTCGACCGGACGAGGGCCGCTCGGCGCGATCGAACGCATAGGTAGGGCGTTTCTAAGCGCGATCAGGACGCGATGCGTCAGTCGCTCACGAGATCCAGAGAATGAAGTGTCCGTCCAAACGCGGACGCTCCCCGCGAAAGGTGAAGACGCACGCGTCATCGACCACCAGAGATACGTCCAGACCTCGACCGTCGGCTCTGCATAGTTACTCGCCACCACCATGGGAGCAGCGAGCGCGAGTAGGAACGGTTGTCTGAGCATCGGAAAGTAGTCAGTCCCGAAACAGACGCCACCATCGTTTGGCCTTGAGATCGCTTGCCAACTATAGGCCATTGAACTATCTTGTAGGCCATTGGATCACCAAATACAGTCGTGCAATCGGTCATCACCACAGATGCTTTTGAGAAGGCTGGGGAAAAGTATCTGACGCGAACCGAGTACGAAGCGCTGGTGGTCAAGCTCGCCATCGACCCGGAAGCTGGCGCGTTGATCCGTAACTCAGGCGCGCTTCGAAAGATGCGATGGGCCCGCCAAAGTGGCGGGAAGAGCGGCGGGGTACGGGCGATCTACTACTACCACGATGCCCGGTTCCCTCTGCTTGCTATCGCGCTCTATGCGAAGGCTGGCAAGGACAATCTCACGGACGCCGAGTTGTCGACGCTTCGTAAGCTGGTGGACGAGTACAAGAAGGCGATGGAGGAATAGACATGTCGGAAGCTTTTGAGGAGATCAAGAAAGGGCTCGAGGACGGAGTTCGGTTCGCCAAAGGCGACAAGACGGCTGGAACATTGGTGGTCGTACTCACGCCTGAGGACATTCGGGAGATCCGGGCGAACACAGGATTGTCTCAAGCGGCGTTCGCTCGAGAGTTTCAACTGAGCCCGGAGACGATCAAGGGGTGGGAGCAAGGCAAGCGGCGGCCGGATGCGGCCGCGACGAACTTCCTACGATTGATTCGGGCCCAGCCGGAAACCGTAAAGGAAGTGCTCCGCGCTTAGTTTATCTCTGGACGACGTCCGCACCGAACAACCAAGGTTCGAAAACAGCACAAAACATACCGCGTCTTTGAAACGGCTCTAGTCGCTACTCACGTCCAGTGACTGCAACATCCGCCCAAAGCCGATGTACTGCCCGATCATCATACCGAGTTCGACGATCTCGGCGTCGTTGAACTCGCGTTTGAGCTTCTCGAAGAAAAAGTCGTCGATCGATCGGTGATCGGTCGCGAGCATCTCGGCATAGCGAAGCGCCCTCGCTTCGCGCGGGGTGAATTCGGCATCGTCATCATCGAGCCGCGCAATCTTTTCTTCCGTCAGTCCTCTTTCCATCGCCGATGGAAACCGAGCGACTCGTCACGTGAAGCAATCGTTCAGACGAGCGATCTTGAGACGGACGAGCTCCTTTAGTTCCGGCTCGACGACGCCCTCCTCGTGTGCGCGCCGGTAGAACGCGAAGTAGCGATCGAACATGTCTTGGCGGTGCGCAAGGATGCGCTGCTGGGTCGTATCGCGGCCCGCGGCTTCGGCGCGCTCGAACGCTTCCGCGGCTTGCGCGTCCAGGGATTCGAGACCAATCGGGTTGAGCCTGGCCATGGCGATACCTTCTTGACATGAGATCCGGCCGACCTTAACGCGTCGTCGCGTGACGGCGCCACGGGGCCAAAGATGCCTTTTCGTGGCTCACGACGTTGGCATAGGCTCATGGCGCACACCAGGAGATCAACGATGGCGATTTACGAGATCACCGTGAACCGGGAACGACACCGCATCGAAGCCGAGCCGGAGATGCCGATCCTCTGGGTCTTGCGCGACTTGCTCGGCCTCGTCGGTACAAAGTTCGGCTGTGGAATCGCGCTCTGCGGCGCGTGCACCGTCCATGTCGACGGCCAACCGGTCCGGGCTTGCTCCTTCACGATCGACTCGCTCGGTAATCGCGACGTGACGACCATCGAAGGCCTGGCAGACGGCGATATCCTTCATCCGCTCCAGCAGGCGTGGATCGATCGTGACGTCGCACAGTGCGGCTATTGTCAGGCAGGTCAGATCATGAGCGCCGCCGCACTCCTCGCGGCAACGCCGAATCCCTCGGACGCACAAATCGACGACGCGC
Source organism: uncultured Pseudomonadales bacterium (assembly GCA_951813295.1). Classification (GTDB taxonomy): domain Bacteria; phylum Pseudomonadota; class Gammaproteobacteria; order Pseudomonadales; family Azotimanducaceae; genus VXYL01. Next base: position 3,985,870 of record CATOTI010000002.1, on the reverse strand, counting down.
TGCGCGGCAACTACTGCCGGTGCGGCACTTACGGGCGAATCCGACAGGCCGTTCACGACGTCGCCGGGGCGGTTGCGATCTTCGACCCGCGTCAGGATGGAGAAACCGTATGAAGACGACCTTTGATATCGACGCTATTACCGCTCGCGCGAACGGGTCATCCGCCGGGCTCAATCGACGGTCGTTCATCAAGATCACCGGCGCCGGCCTGGCGCTTGCGGCGTTCGGCCCAGCGACGAGCGCTGCCGAAAACGACAACCGACTTTTCGCGTCGGCGGAGCTCAACGCGTTCATCGAGCTATCGACCGATGGCAAGGTCCGCATCTATTCGGCAAACGCCGAGATGGGGCAAGGCATCAAAACGGCGCTTCCGATGGTGATCGCCGAAGAAATGGGCGTTCGCTGGGAAGACGTCGAGGTCCTGCAATCGCCCGTCGATTCCGCCTTCGGCAACCAGTTCGCCGGTGGCTCGACGACGGTCGCGCGGACCTGGGATCAAATGCGCCAGATGGGCGCGTCCGCGCGCGAGATGCTGATCAGCGCCGGTGCGTTGGTGATGGAAGTGCCGCGCGAGGAACTGGCGGCGGCCGAGAGCCGCGTCACGCACCCGAGCGGTCGCTATCGGACCTTCGGACAACTGGCGACCCTCGCTGCCCAGCAGGAGGTTCCCGATCCGGACACGTTGATCTTCAAGGAGCGCCAGGACTACACATTGCTCGGCAAATCGGTGACGGGCGTCGACAACCTGGTGATTACGACGGGGTTGGCCCTCTTCGGTATCGACACCCGCGTGCCAGACATGCTCTACGCGGCCTACCAGAAATGTCCCGCGATCGGCGGCGAGGTGGTGAGCGCGAATCTCGACGAAATCCGCGCTTTGCCGGGTGTCGTCGACGCTTTCACGGTCAAGGGCAACGGCAACCCGGGCGAACTCCTCGACGGTGTCGCCATCGTCGGCACGAATACGTTCGCGGTCTTTAACGCCAAACGCCGGCTCGAAGTCGAATGGGACGAAACGAACGCGTCGAAAGACAGCTGGAGCGGTTTCGTCGAGCGCGCGAATGACCTGAAAGGCACACGCGGCGAGCAGGCGGTACATACCAAGGGCGACGTCGACACGGTGTACGCCGATGACGAGAACACCGTTCGCGAGGCTTTCTACGAATACCCGTTCGTCGCGCATCTCTGCATGGAGCCGATGAACTGCACGGCTGATTACCGCCACGGCGAAAACGGCCAAGACGACACGCTCGAACTTTGGCTGCCGACGCAGATGCCAACCCGAGCGTACCAGGTGACAGGGTCGATTTTCGGGCTCCCGAACGATGCGGTGACCATCCACCAGATGCGTCTCGGTGGGAGCTTCGGACGACGCGTTTTCAACGAATACACTTGCGAAGCGATCACGATCTCCAAACGCGTCCGCGCGCCCGTCAAACTGACTTGGACCCGCGAAGACGACGTACGCCACGACTTCTATCGCGTCGGCGGTTTCCAATCCGTCAAAGGTGCGGTGGACAAGGACGGCAAGCTGATCGCCTTCGAGAACCATCACATGGGCATGGGCCAGAACGGCCGACCCGTCATGGGTTCCGGGTTTACGGCCAACGAGTTCCCACTGACGAACATCGACAACGGGCTCGTCACCCAGACCCTGTTTCACTGCGACACTCCCGCAGGGCCGTGGCGCGCGCCGCGCTCGAACACCAACGCGTTCGTCGTCCAAAGCTTCCTGGACGAGCTAGCGCACGCGGGCGGGCGCGATTATCTCGAATTCCTGCTCGAAATCATGGGGGAACCGCGCTGGCTCGAAGAAGGTAACGTCCGCGCGATGCATACCGGCCGCGCGGCCGGCGTGATCCGATTGGCCGCCGAAAAAGCGGGTTGGGGTCGAGAAATGCCCGCGCGTACCGGCTTGGGGCTCGCCTTCTATTTCAGTCATGCCGGTCATATCGCGGAGGTGGCGGAGGTTCACGTGACGGAGGACAACAAGGTGACGGTGAAGAACGTCACCGTCGGCGTCGACGTCGGTCCGATCATCAACCGAAGCGGCGCCACCTCTCAGGTCGCGGGAGCGGTCGTCGACGGGCTCTCGACCATGGCGGGGCAGAAGATCACGATGGAAGGCGGCGCCGTCGAGCAATCAAACCTGCACGACTATCCCGTGCTGCGCCTGCCCGAAGCGCCGACCGTCGACATTCACTTCATCGAGAGCGACTACCGCCCGACAGGACTCGGCGAACCGGCCCTGCCGCCCCTCGCACCCGCCGTGGGCAACGCGATCTTCGCGGCCACGGGCGTTCGCGTTCGGAAGATGCCGCTGATCGAAGCCGGATTCACGGTCTAGGTTCGCCGAAATAACCCGGGAGACGAGGTATGGCCAAGATCGGGGTGCATTTCCCGCAAGCCGAGATTCCGGCGACGAGCGCCGCAATACGCGATTTCGCTCAGATGGCTGAAGAACTCTCCTTTTCGCACATCAACGTGCCGGACCACGTCTTGCAGACCCGTACGCCGCGGGCGGATTTTCCCGCCGCGGCGAACTACACGACCGAGTTTCCGCACCACGAGGTGTTCACGCTCCTCTCTTTCATGGCCGCATCGACACGGACGATCCGGCTGAAGACGGCCGTCCTGATCCTGCCGCAACGCCAGACGGTGCTCGTGGCGAAACAAGCAGCCCAACTCGATCTCCTATCCGACGGTCGGCTGGAACTCGGTGTCGGGCTCGGCTGGAATCAACCCGAGTACGAAGCCCTCGGTACGACGTTCAACGACCGCGGCAGGCGCCTCACCGAGCAGGTCGAAGTCTGTCGTGCGCTCTGGACGGACCAGCACGTCACGTTCGACGGCGAATACCACCGGATCGAAGACGCGGGCGTGGCCCCCATGCCGATCCAACAGCCGATTCCCGTGTGGATCGGCGCGTTCGCCAAACCGGCGATCGCGCGCGCCGCACGCATCGGTGACGGTTGGCAGGCGATGCTGCCGGCGCCCGACGACCAAGCGGAAAGAACATTCAGGCGTTTCTTCGACGACGTCGAAAAAGCCGGCCGCGACCCGGCGAGCGTCGGGCTCGAAGCGACCATTCGCCCGTCGGGAGACAACGTCGATCAGTGGATGAAAGAAGCCGAAGCCTGGCTCGCCGCGGGTGCCACCCAACTCATGGTGCGTCCCGGTGGGGACTACGCGACGATCGAAAGAGCCATCCGCCGCTTTGCCGAGGCGATGCCAACCCTCGTCTGATCGGAAAAGCGGCGCACCATGCAGTAGCGCGCGGCTAGTTACCCCCGCCGCCCGAGACGTACTCTCGTTCCAGACGTCGGGCACCCCGCAGGATGTTCGCCATCGCGTAATTGCCCTCGTGGCAGGCGTATTCGTAGACGGGCTCGTCCGTGGCTTTCAACATGTATTGGCCACTCCACGACGCTTCCCAAGCCGTCGGGTCGTTGACCGTGAAGTCATAGAGGATGTTGCCGTCCTCTTTGAGCGTGAACCGCTCAACGACGTGCAGGTTCTCGTCCGCGCCGCCGAGACTCGTGCGCTCACGGAAGTTCTTCGTGTCGACGACCAGCGTGTCGCCTTCCCAATGTCCGACGGAATCGCCTAACCAACGGCGCACGCCGTCCGGAGCATGCTCGGCGTTCACGCGGACGATCCGTGCGTCATGGACCATCTCGATGAGGATCCTGATGTGGTCCTCGCCCTGAACGATACGCTTATGGTTGTTGTAGAGGCTCGGCAGCATCGGTGCACCGGGCGTGAAACCGAGCAAGCAGCGCTCGGCAATCGCCAATGTCTCGGGACCATCGAACGGTCCGGGACCGTCGTAATCGAGCCACGAAGCCGTGCCGTCGTTGTTGTGGATGAAGGACGCCGCGTTCTTGACCATCGCGCCACGCGCTTTGGCCGTCATCGGCGGCTTTCGCCCGTTCGGCGGGTCGTAGACGATCGATGTCGCATAACGTCCATCGATCGGTAACACCCCTTTGCCAGGATCGACCCAAACAGCGTTGTATCCGCCGACGTTACCGGCACCAGCGGCATTGTTGCCGTCACCGCCCTTCTTGGGCGCTTCGCGGTTCGGATCGTTCGAACGACCATCGTCGATCGGCCCCTCGATCGTAGCGACGGACGCCGCCTGCTCGGGCGTCATCCAGCGTTGTTCGCCAAAAAACGGTGGACGATCTTGCGGCGTCAGCGAACCGCCATCGTAGTTACCAGACAGGTCCGGCTTGCCGGACGCCGTGCGTTTGATATCGGCCACCGATGTCGCCGCAAACAACACGCTCACCACGACCAACAACAAAAGTCTCATATCGCCTCTCCTTGCATTCGATCCATGTTGCGCCCGCGACCGCTCCAGAACAAATCAAGTTGGCGGCTCATAGTGAAACTCGACGAAAAAGACCCGTTCGCCGGGGCCATGCTTGGCCGTTTTCAGGAGGTCTGCCAGACCGGCAAATCCCGATCGTCTCGCCATCGACGGCGTGATGTCCTCGAGTGTGATCTCACGAATCGCATCGATCACGACGAAACCCTCTTCCAGCCGGTAGCAGCGTCCCGCTTTCACGCGAGGCGACCGCCAGATTCGAACACTCGTCGTGATCTCGCCGCGCTTGATGGGCTCTCGGAGCCGCTTGGTGAACTGCATGACGGTTAGTGCCGCCTAGATCCCAAACCGATACCGAAGCTTGATCACGATCCCCTCGCGACCGCGCGTACTCAACGCCTCGTCGAAGAGCTCACCGAACGTCGCGCTCGGTAGTGCGCCGGGTACACCACCACCCCGGTTGTAGACGACGAAGAGATCCGACATTGGCGCGATCTGCCATCGGTAGCGAGCCTGCACGACGACATCGCTGATCGCGAACGGCGATTCACCCACTACGTCGTCCGGCGCTGGCTGCAGGCGTGCGCCATCGACCACCCGGTAGCGCGCGACGTCAAACGCCTGGATCGCAATCCACTGCAGCCGGATCGTGAACTGCTGTCGTGGAGTAAAGAATGCCGAAAGGCTCGCACGTAAATTCCATTGCTCGGATGCAAAACCGGCAAATCTGTCGTCGCCCTGCCACACCAACCAGTTGTCCCGATCGTTGTAGCCGAGGCTCAAGCTCGCGCGCAGTCGGTCAATCGGCTGGTAGTTCACGAAGAGATTGCCGAAGCGCTGCTGGCCGCGGAAATGTTCCTGCCAGAGCCCAATGTTGGCACCGACAGCCAGCGCTTTGTCGCCCGGCGTATTGATTCCCGCGCCGAAGGAGAAGCGGCCATCCAGGCGAAAGGTGCCGGCCCCGCGGCTGTTGGTGTCGTCCCAGATCGCCGGGCGAAAGCCGATGTTCGCAAAGACGTTGTAGTTGTTGTTGAACGTGACGCCCTGATTTGCCACGACAAACGCATCGATCACGCGACCGTCACCGTTCGCGATGCCGAGCATGTCGACGTAACCGTTGGTGTCGCGGATCGATTCGAAGTCCTGACGGCGACGCCAAAACTCGTAGAAGAAGCCGACGTCGTCGTTGCGGCGCAGGAACCCGATATCGTTCAGATCGATACGCTTGTCGTAACCGAAGAGGTTGAGGAGGTGCCGGTCACCGGGTCTCGGGTCGTACTTGACCGTGCCGGAAAAACCGAAACCGTTGTCGCCCTCGACGGCGCTGTGCATCAACTCGGCGTCGATGTTGACCCGACCGTCCGGCGTGTCGAAATGAACATCGACGGCTTGAGTGATCGCGCGTCGGTCGGGGTGTTCGGCGATCGTGCCGAGCCATCCGAGCGCTCGACGTCCACCGTTCGTCGTGTCGTCGCGTTGCCAGCGTAAGACGGCAAAATCACGCCCGGGTGCCTGGACGACGCCCGATCCATCGGCCAACGCGACCGGGGTGTCGTCTTCGATCGCCATCAATGCCGCGAGGCGATGTTTGCCGCGTTGGGCGACGGCCTTCGACGCCACCAGGAGATCAACCGGTTTCGCCAGATCGCCGGACGCGTACGCCTGACCGTCCAGATCCGGTCCGCCTCGACGAGAACCGACCGATGAGCCTAAACGTCTCGTATGCAGGAGTGTGCGGGGCGGCCCGCCGACATCGCCGCTCGTATCGAAGACATCCTGGTTTTCGAGAAAGAAGAGGCGCTTCTCCGGGAAAAACGTTTCGAACGCCGTCAAATTGACGACGACGTCATCGGCTTCGACCTGACCGAAATCCGGGTTCAGCGCCGCGCTCACGAACGACGCGGAGCCCGGCCGCCAGAAAAGATCCAATCCCACATCGCTCGTTGATTCGCCCAACACGCGATCGCGGGCAAAACTCGCGTACGGAAAAACGCTCAGCTCACGGCGTGACTCGACCTGACGCAATTCGACCGGCTGAAACGCCGAAAGAAACTTCGCCTGCGTGTTGCCGATCGCTGGCCACGACCAGCGCTCGTTCAACTTCGCGATATCACGCGTGATGAGCACGCCGATCCGTCGAGCGCCTTCGATCGACTCGGGCATGTTCATCATGCCCCAGGGCAGAAACATCTCGACCGACCAACCATCCGGATACTCGTGAGTCGCGCTGTGCCAAGGCCCGTCCCAATTGTTCTGGAAGTTCTGTTCGGGCAGCAGGATCCCGTCGTTGACCGAGCCGCCGAGCTTCACCATGAACCAGTAGCCGTAGAGCCCGTTACCGGAACTGTCGACCATGATCTGGAAGGCATCGAACGTCGAATTGAACGAGTCGCGACCCGCGAGGCGGCGCGTCATCGTTTCGGCGGGTTGGCGATTCCATGCGCCGACATAAAGCCCGCGTTCCGTGTAGACGAACTGGGTCTCGGTCCCGAACCGTGCGGGCGCGTCTATGTCGGGCGAAGTGACCGTCATCCGATCAAGCACCGGGATATCCGCCCAGATCGCTTCGTCGAGCCGTCCATCGATGCGGATGTCCACCTCGGTGTGCTCGTAGCGCGGGATCGTGAGCGGCTCGTGAACGGTCTCACGGGCGATCTCGAGCCGCGGCGCGCCCGAATGGGTTTCCTGATTTGTTTGTGCACGGCTCGTGATCGCCAGACAGACGACGAGCACGGCGAGCGCAAGGGAGTTCAACGACACGGTGGGTTCGAAGGCTCAAGTCGATCGGGCGATCTCAAACGAATAGATGCACGGCGTAAACCCCACCGTCGCGAGATCGACCACGCCTCGAACCTTTGTCGGACAAAAGATCAGTCGCGAACCCAGGCCTGATCGAACGCTTCGACTTCCACGAGCCAACGCTCGATGTCTTTCGGGTTGGCAAAGCCCGTCTCGAACGCGCCACGCGCAAGTGCGACGGCTTGTGATCGTGTCATCCCGAGCGCGTCTCGCAACGCCACGAAATTGGCGGTGAGATAACCGCCGAAATAAGCCGGATCGTCGGAGTTGACCGACACAGCCACGCCAGCATCGAGCAGACGCAGCACGTTATGCGCCGCCAGATCCGGAACGACCTTGAGCTCGACGTTCGACAACGGACACATCGTCAGGCCGGTGCGGCGCCTGGCCAGTTCGCGGACGAGCGCGGGATCGTCCTCGGCATGGACGCCGTGATCGATCCGTTCAGCGCCAAGATCCTCGAGCGCGGACACAACGTAGCCACTTGGTCCTTCCTCGCCGGCATGCGCCGTGAGGCGCAGCCCCCGATCCTTCGCCGCAGCGAAAACCTCTGCAAAGAGTGCTGGCGGAAAGTCCCGCTCGGCACTGTCGAGACCGACGGCATCGATCTGCTCGATCCATCGATCCGCCGACTCGAGCACCTGAAGTGCCTCCGACGGCGCTCGGTCGCGCATGAAATTCATGATGAGCGAGACGCTCTGTCCCCGAGCTGAGCGCGCTTCGGCGATCGCGTTGCTGAGCCCGGTCATCACCTCGTCCAATGCAATCCCGCGCACGAGGTGCGCCTGCGGATCGAACCCGATCTCGGTATGGCGGATGTTTTCGACTTCGCACGTATCGAGATAGTCCTTGGCGAGGAGGTAGAAGTCTTCGGCGTCACGAAGCACGTCGCAGCCGCGATAGTAGAGCGCGAGAAACTCATCGAGGTTGGCGAAGGAGTACGCCGCGTCGACCTCGTCTTTCGTCTCGTAGGGCAACACAACGCCGTGGCGTTCGGCGCGATCGAGCAGCCGCGCCGCGCCGAGCGTTCCCTCGATATGCAGGTGGAGTTCGGCCTTCGGCAGGGCCAGCAGGAATTCGTTGGTGGGCAGCACGTCAGCGTCCGGGCAGCAATCGGTCGATGTTAGCCCCGCCGCTCGCTCGCGAGGCGCTTCCAACGATCACTCAGACCTCGAACTGTCGGCCGATGCACGCCATGCTTGCATCTGCGCGCGAGGCGAAGGGGACAGGCGGTGGATTGGCTCGACAGACGTTTCGAAATCACGGCGCGCGGCTCCAACATTCGTCGGGAGATCGGCGCGGGATTCGCGACTTTTCTCGCCATGGCCTACATCACGGTCGTCAACCCGTCGATCCTGGCGGATGCCCAGATGGACTTCGGCGCCGTCTTCGTCGCGACCTGCCTCGCGGCGGCTTTGGGCACGCTCGCCATGGGGATTCTGGCGAACTACCCCATAGCACTCGCGCCGGGCATGGGCCAGAACGCCTTCTTTACGTACACCATCGTCATCGGCCTCGGGCAACCGTGGCAAGCCGCGCTCGGTATGGTGTTCGTCTCCGGCGTGCTCTTTATCATTCTTTCGGTGCTGCCCGTTCGCGAGTGGCTGGTAAACAGCATCCCGCGCGATCTGAAACGGGGTATCGCCGGCGGCATCGGGCTCTTTCTTGCCTTCATCGCCTTGCAGAACAGCGGCATCGTCGTCGACAACCCCGCCACGCTGGTCGGTTTCGGCGAGCTAGGGACCTTAGGGCCCGCCCTCGCGATCGTCGGGTTTCTCGTCATCACGGCGCTCTCGTACCGCGGCGTTCAAGCAGCGGTGGTCATCGGCATGCTGGGGGTCGCCGCCATCGCCTGGCTCACCGGCACCGCGACGTTCGTAGGGGTCGTCTCCGCGCCGCCGTCGATTGCGCCGATCTTCATGGAGATGGATCTCGCCGCAGCTTTTGAAATCAGCGCGCTGACGCTCATCCTCTCCCTACTTCTGGTCGACCTTTTCGACACGGCGGGAACGCTCGTCGCCGTGGCCGAGCGCGGCAACCTCCTGGATCAGGATGGACGAATTCCGGGTCTTCGACCGGCACTTCTCGCCGACTCCGGCGCGACGACGGTCGGCGCGGTTTTCGGTACGTCCTCGACGACGAGCTATATCGAGAGCGCGGCCGGTGTCGAAGCCGGTGGCCGCACGGGCCTCACAGCGATCGTGGTCGGTGTTCTCTTCCTGATGTGCCTCTGGCTCGCGCCGCTGGCGCAAAGCGTGCCGCCGTTCGCGACCTCCGCCGCGTTGCTCTTCGTCGCGTGTTCGATGTTGCGCAGCCTGGCTGACGTCGACTGGGGCGATCTCGCTATCTCCGTCCCGGCGGTGGTAATTCTCTTTGCGATCCCGATGAGCTTCTCGATCGCCGACGGCATCGGCCTCGGATTCATCAGCTATGTCGTGCTGATGCTGCTTTCGGGGCGAATTCGCGATTGCTCGATCGCGATGATCGTCATCAGCGTCATTTTCCTAGCAAAGTTCGCTCTTCTTTAGCCTCAAAGGCGTAACGATGACCCACCCGCCCATGAGTCCGACCGAAAAAGCGCTCGCGATCAATCTCGACGACAGCCGCTACGGCACGTTCGCAGAAATCGGAGCAGGGCAGGAGGTTGTGCGCTGGTTCTATCAGGTGGGCGCTGCGGCCGGCACGATCGCCAAGAGTATTTCCGCGTACGACATGACGGTGAGTGACGCGATTTACGGCGAGAGCCCGCGCTACGTCAGTCGCGATCGACTCGAGGCCATCCTCGAACGTGAGCAGGATCTGAACGTCGAGCGGCTACAACCCGTCCGCGGGCAGAGCAGCGCGCTCTTCACCTTCGCCGACACCGTCCAGGCCCGCAGCTACCGGGGCAACAACGAATGTCACGGTTGGATGGGCGTTCGCTTCCAGGCCGTTCCGCGCGACGAACCGAGCCAGATCGTTCTGCACGTCCGGATGCTCGACGTCGAGAACCGCGCCCAACAGGAGGCGCTTGGGGTCGTCGGCGTCAACCTGCTCTACGGCGCGTGTTTCCTGTACCACCAACCGAAAGAGCTTGTTGAATCACTCCTCGATGGACTCCACCGCGATCGCATCGAAATCGACCTCATCGAGTTCTCGGGCATCGCCTTTCGCGCCGTCGACAATCGGGTGATGAGCCTGCGGCTCGTCCAGCTCGGTCTCTCGGGTGCGGCGATGTTTGCCGCCGATGGACGCGTGCTTCAACCGTCCGAAGTGCTGCGCAAACGCCCCGTGCTGGTCGAGCGCGGCCGGTTTCGACCCGTCACGCGCATCAATCTCGACATGATCGACTCGGCCGAGCGGCAGATCGGCACCTCTAGTGACGACGGTGAGCCTGTCAAGCTCATGGAGATCACCATGCACTCGCTGCGTGCGGCGGGGGACCCCGACGACGGACGCGTCGATCTGAACGACTTCATCGCGCGCGCCGAGGCACTCGGCTCGACGGGCAACGTGGTGCTCATCTCTGACTATTTCCAGTACTACCGCCTGGCGGAGTACCTCCGCCGTTACACCGACCGCGCCATCTCGATCGTTCTCGGCGTGCCGAGCATGCGAGAGCTCTTCAAAGAACATCATTACGAGGACCTGGACGGCGGCGTCCTCGAATCATTCGGCCGCCTTTTCAAATCGGACATCCGCCTCTACGTGTATCCGACGCTGGACGCTGAGGGCAACGTAGAAGGGTTCCTCGAGGCCGCACCCGACGATCACCTCCGCCACCTGCACGCGTACCTCGTGGAGCGCGGCATGCTCATCTCGATCGATGATTATTCGAAGGAGCTCATGGCGATTCGATCACCTGACGTGCTCCGTGGAATCCAACTCGCCACGCCCGACTGGGAAGTGCACGTCACCGACGCCGTCGCCGACCTCGTGAAGTCCAAGCGCCTCTTCGGCTACGGCCGCTCAACTCGGTGAAGTAGACGCTTCCGAACTGATCTCGACCCACGTTTCCCTCAGCCACTTCGCACACGCCACCGACTGATCGAAGATCGAGTAGCCGTGTCCAGCGCCGTAGTCTGGAAAAGGGATGAACTCGGTCGAGATCTGGCCGAGCGGGCTCGACGGTGTACTCGCGTGGTAGCGCATCAGTTGCCGCACCACTTCCTTCCACGGCAGGAGGCGATCCTCATCCCAGTCGTCGGTCACGTACTTCCCCGGTTCGGGGCGCACGAACGGGTACTGCACCCCGCGACCGGGCCGACCTTTCCTGTCGATCGAAAGCGTGTTCCGCGGGTTGTTCGGTACCGCCGCGCGCGCGTGGCAGTGTTGGACGAAGCCGCTGTCGATCCACTGCTGACAAATGCTGTCGGGCGCAAAGGGATCGAGCACGAGTTCGCCCGAGACGACCGACTCGCGAATATCCATCACTTCCTGCTCGACCGGGTTGTCGATCTTGAAGATCACGTGCGAATGATCGAGCGTCATGCGAAACGGCACACCGCGGGACTCGACGGCCGCGGCCACTTCGTTGATGCGGCGGAAATCCTCCGACCACATGTTGATGTGTACCTCGAACGTCGGCGTGCACCCAACCGCGTTACCCCATTCCTGTGCGTCCCGATAGATCGCGATCACTTCGTCATTGGTCACCATATGACCGTCCGCGTGGCGAGCGATGATCTGCGTGTTGTGCACCCGGGCTCCGAGTCGCGCTGACAACTCGAGCTTCTCTTTCAGCAGCGCCTCGTCACGACCGAGGACGTAGTACCAGCCGCCGGCGCGTACCGGCAGATCGTGTTTCTCCGCGGCTGCGAGGTAGGCGTCCACGGCCGCCGCGTCTTCGGGCGTTTTGTCGTAGTAGTCGTAGACACCCGACGCCTTGACCATTCGAAAGCGCGTATCGAGATCGATCGGGGGATCCCGATCCGTATGCATCACACCGTTTTCGGTAATGCCAATCGCAAGTTCGGCCATTCGTCGCCCCTTTTTTCCTACCAGTGGCTCAAGTCTCAACAGCCGCTCACGCGTTCACGAGTTCGTGAAACGCATGGACAAGCGAGGCGCCCCGTGAGTCACCCAACGTGCCGCTTCCCATGACGTTCATTACGTAGGCCATGCAAACCCGTGCGTCGTAGTCCACCACGACGACCGAGCCACCCCATCCGCCCCAGAAGCAGGTGCGCTCGTTCGGACCCATGAGGCCGTCGCTATTGAGCCCGTAACCTATCCCGAGCCGTAGCGGCGCACCGAGAACGAGATCCACGCCCTGAGCCTGTTGATCGAAGATTCGTTCACATCCAGCCGGCGTCATCAACGACTGACCGAACGCCGTGCCGTGATTGGCCACGAGTGTCTGCACCTTGGCCACCGAACGCGCGTTGCCGTGGCCATTCGCCGCCGGGATCTCGGCGCGTCGCCATGCTTCGGTGGCAGAATCCCGAGCATCGATCATGTTCTTGCCGAGTGTCTTGGCCGCGACCGAGTTCGGGTCGCCCGAGTTGTCGCCCGGTTGCTCCGTCGGTGGTACGAGCTCGGCGATCCGGTCGAAATGCTCGTACGGAACGCCGATATGGAAGTCGGCCCCGAGAGGCTCGGCGAGTTCTTCTTTGAAAAATGTCCCGAGCGAGCGGGACGTGATTCGACGCACCACTTCGCCGATGAGGTAGCCCTGGGTAATGGCGTGATAGCCACTCCGAGTGCCAGGCTCCCACCACGGTGCCTGCGCCGCCAGCATTCCGCAGATCTTGTCCCAGTCGTACCAGTCGGAGCTGTCGATGGATTCTTCGACGCCAGCAAGCCCGGCGGTGTGCGCCAACAGATGGCGCACCTCGACGCTCTCTTTGCCGTTCTGCGCAAACTCGGGCCAGTAATGGCTGACTTTCTGATCCGCATCGAGTTCTCCTCGATCCATGAGGAGCAACGCACACAATGCCGTCATCGTCTTGGTCGTCGAGTAGACGTTGATGATCGTGTCTTCGACCCAAGGCTCCTGCCCGGCGGCATCGCGCGCACCGCCCCACAGATCGACGACGAACTCGCCTTCCACGGTCGCAGCAAACGACGCGCCGATATCACCGCGGTCTTCGAAGTTCTTACGAAAGACGTCGAGAACCCCTTCAAAACGACTGTCGCAGTGCCCATTGATCTCCACTCGCATACCCCCTGTTTCCGGCCGTCTTTGGTGAAAGGCGACATCGTAAGGCATCGGACCGACCGGTAGTCCGAGCAGGTGCAACTCTTCTTGCCAGCGCTCGTTCCCCTCCATCCGCGCACATCGCGATCCGCTACGATGGCGGTCGTTGAGAAGCCAAGTAACCAAAAATGCTGAGCGCCGCCGACAATGAACTCCTGACTCGCACCAACGCTGACACGCCGATGGGCCAGTACTTTCGCCGTTTCTGGCAACCGGTCGCGCTGCTCGACGAGATCGACGAACCGGACGGTCCGCCGGTTCGCGTCGATATCCTCGGCGAGCAACTCGTGCTCTTCCGCGACAGCGAGGGACAAATCGGTCTGCTCGAGCGTGCGTGCCCACATCGCGGGGCCGACCTCTTTTTCGGACGGAACGAGGAGTGCGGTCTTCGCTGCGTCTACCACGGCTGGAAATTCGACGTGCAAGGCCATCCTCGTGACCTGCCGAACGTCCCCGACGGCGCCGGGCTGCATGACTCCGTTCGCGCCAAGGCGTATCCGACACGCGAGTATGGCGGGTTCCTCTGGGCCTGGATGGGGCCGGAGGAAGCCGACGTTCCGCCTCTTCCGCAACTCGAGTTCGGCCGGGTCGGCGCTGCGCATCGTTACGTCACGAAACAACTCATGGAATGCAACTGGGCGCAGGTGATGGAAGGCGATCTCGACACGGCGCATTTCTCGTTCCTACACATGCCCGCGCCAAGCGTGCCTGCCAACACCAATCCCAACGCGCCGGCCGACGAACGCCGACTCAGATGGATTCGAAACGACCCGATCCCCCGCTTCACGGTGCAAGAGCACGAGGTCGGCTTCGTCATCGGCGGTGAACGTCGCGCCGAAGACGGGCAACGCTACTGGCGCATGACCCAGTACATGTTGCCCTCGCACGGTACCGGCCCTTCGGCGATGCCCGGCGAGACCTACTTCGGGTTCACGATCGTTCCCGTAACCGACGAAGCGTGCTGGATGTTCACCTACGCGTGGAACCCGGAGCGTGAAATCGGTCCCGAGGAGCGTGACAAGCTCGAGGCAGGACACGGCGTCATTGCCGCTCTCGACGAGAACTATCGTCCGTTGCGAAACCGTTCGAACGATTTCGGCATCGACCGCGACGACCAGAAGCACCGCACCTATACCGGTGTGAAAGGCCTCGCCGAACAGGACGCGATGATCCAGCAAAGTCAGGGCTTCATCGCTGATCGCACGCGCGAGAACCTGACCTCGACGGACGCCGCAATCGTGCGCTTTCGCCGACGCGTGATCGACGCCGCCCGTGCGCTCGAAGCGGGCGACGCGCCCGACGCGCCCTGGTACGCAGACCTCTACTGCACCCGGCCCGGTAGCTGGTTCGCCGCCGACGGCACACCGCTCGAAGACGTGATGCAGGAACGGTTCGGTGACAGACTCGGGCGGATACCCGTCGGATAGCGACGAGCTCATTTCGCCTCGAACGTGTCCGAGCAAGCCACGTTTTCCGGGAAACGCCGGCACACAGCGACGCCACGCTCACCCGCCCGCGCGACCCAGAAGTCCTCGAACGCGACCACCGCCCACTGATCGCCCGTATGTGGTCGCCAACCGAGCGATTTCGGCAGCGAGTCGATCCCGCGCGAGCGGTCGAACTCACCCCCGGCGTACGCGCCCGCCGACCGCTTAAGCCATTCCTGCAACGGCGCGAGAGCCACCATTTCCTCGACCATCGCCGCGCGCCGGGTGTGTTCGACATAGCCGCGATACAGAGGTGCCGCGGTCGTCACGATGATTGCGAGAATCGCTACGGCCACGACGAGCTCCGTGAGCGAGAAACCGCCTAGAAATCGCGCCACTGGAAATCCCGCGTCATCGCTTCTTCGAAATCGCCGTAGGCCGGTCTCGTCAGCGTGACGACGAGGTCACCTTGACCGATCGATTTCGACGCGGCGACGCCAATCGTCCCGGCAAGGTCGCTCGCTTGCGCGGCGTAGGGATCACCGCCGCCCGGTGCTCGACCATTCCCGGTGCCGTTCAGCACGCTGATCAGCGTCTCGGCGGACGTCCCTTGTTCAGCCGCTTCGAGCGATACCGAACCGAGCGTCAACATCGCCTGGAGGCGTTGAAACTCGCTACGAACGTATCGGTCGGCACCTTCGAAGTGCGCGGAGACACGTGCAACGTTGGCGTTGGCGACATAGCCCTGGTAGGCCGGAACCGCCGCCGCGGCCAGCACGGCGATGATCGCGATCACCACCATCAGCTCGAATAGCGTGAAGCCTCGCAAACGCTGGGCAGAGGGTTCGTCTAGTCCCGGGGCTGGATTCGTCATTCTGTGCATCGTCGGCTCTTGATCGAATGGACGGACGCACGCTAGCCGGACCGAAGAGGAGAGAACGCCGCACATGACGAAATCCGACGCCCGCTTGGGTGATCGCTCACAGCACTCGTGGCCGAACTCGCTAGGAAGCGCTTTTTCGACGCTGGAAACTCTTCGGCATGTCAGCAAACGAACAAAACGGCACGATCGATCCCCAGCCCGGATTCATTGGCGCGATCGATCTCGACGCCTACGACATCGATCACATCCCCCGCGAGCTGATGCCGGTCGCCGATGACCCGACCCTCGGTGTGCCATTGCGTAGATCGGCCTATGCCGTCTGGATCGCACTGCCGTCGATCGGCCATGACGCGATCCGCTACTGGCAACAGGCAGGACTCGACACCCACTGGATCGAGGCGAGCCGATCGTCGGTGGCGAGGCTTCGTGGCCGATTGCAGGCCTCGGTGGACCGAACCAACGACCAGACACACGACGAGTCGGTCGAAGGCCCGATCGCCGATTGGGTCGGCGAAACGCTCGAGCGGGCGATTGAACAACGCGCTTCCGACGTTCACTTCGAACCCTACGAGCGCCACTTTCGCGTCCGCGCGCGAATCGACGGCGTACTCCATACGCTCACGCAACCCAACGTGATGATGATGGCACCCGCGATTGCACGCCTGAAAGTAATGGCCGGTCTAGATACCGCCGAGCGGCGATTGCCACAGGACGGCCGTGCCGCGCTCCGGCGCCGCAACCGTTCGCATGATCTCCGGGTCAGCACGCTCCCGACGATGTACGGCGAAAAAGTCGTCGCTCGAGTCCTCGCCCACAATGCCGATCCCTTGGCGCTCGAGCAGCTCGGCCTCTTTCGATCACAGCGCAAAACGTTCACGAGCGCCCTGACACGTCCGCAAGGCATGGTCCTCGTCACTGGGCCGACCGGCAGCGGCAAGACCGCAACGCTCTATGCTGGCCTCCACTACCTCAATGAGCTGGGTCGTAATCTCGCCACGGTCGAAGACCCGATCGAAATCCAGGTCGACGGCATCAATCAGGTACAGGTCGACGAACGCATCGGGATGACGTTTGCCACGGCGCTTCGTGCGCTCCTTCGCCAGGATCCCGATGTTCTGATGGTCGGCGAAATCCGCGACGCCGAGACCGCCGACGTCGCCATCAAGGCCGCCCAGACCGGCCACCTGGTGCTCGCGACTCTGCACAGCAACTCGGCCATCGACGCGCTGGGGCGCCTGCGCGGCTTGGGTATCGGCGAGTCCGACATCGACGAGTGCGTGACGCTCGTCATCGCACAGCGCCTCGTGCGACTGCTTTGCCCGCACTGCAAGGAGAAGACTGGGGGCGTCGCGAGCGAAACCGCGAATCCAAAACTCCTAGACGCGGCCCCTGACACGGCACCGTTTCGGGCGAACCCCGACGGATGCTCGAACTGTCTTTCCGGGTACAAGCACCGCCGCGGTATCTACGAGATCCTCCGGACGCCGCTGAAGGGAACGGGCGAAAGCGTTCGAGACCGCGATCCGCTGCGCTCCTTGCACGAGTCGGGATTGGCTCGCGTACGGCGGGGTGAAACATCGACAGCGGAGCTCGAACGCGTGATTGGGCTCGATTGACCGCGAATGGACGCCGCGACCAGAGCCCGGGATGAAACAGTCAATGTGACCGTCGGCGAATCATCCGGACTTCTGATCTGGCACGGGCGTCTGAGCGATGGCGCGGCGATCGAGGGCCAAGCGCAGGCCGCCGATAAACGAGAACTCCGCGTGAGGCTTTCGAAGAGTGGAATCTATCCGCTCGCGATCACGCGTCGGGGTCGATTCACGCCCCATATCGATACTGCCGCGCTCGCCACAGCGCTAACGCAACTCGCCCAGCTCGTCGGCGCCAGCGTTCCGCTCACCGACGCCCTTGCCGCTGTTGCGAGAAGCCATCGCGGCTCGCGGGCATCGCAGAGGCTCGCCGATGCCTTCGGCCGAGCACGCCAAACGGTGGAAAACGGATCATCGCTTGCAATCAGTTTCACCGATGCGGGGATCATCGATCGGTTCGGCGCGGAACTCATCGCCGTCGGCGAAGCGACAGGACGCCTAAACGAGGTTCTGGCGTCGATCGCGAAACGGCTCTCCGTGCGTCGGCAGAACGCGAAATCGCTACAAAAGGCGTTGGCGTATCCGCTGACGGTGCTCACCATCGCGATACTCGTGACAATAGCGATGATGGTCGAGATCGTGCCCCGCTTTGCCGAAATCTATCACCAGTTCGGCGCGGACCTCCCGGCAGTCACCGCCTTCGTCGTCGAGGTCAGCGAGACCCTTCGTCACTCCTTGCCTCATCTCATCGTCGTCAGTGCGCTGACGGTCGCTGGCGTGCTCACCGCACGACGGATCGACTGGGCGATGCCAGACGCAATCGACGATCTGTTGCTGAAGCTCCCACTCGTTGGAAACCTCAGGCGTGCCGACCATTTGGCCGACGCGGTGCGAACGCTCCTGATCGCTATCGAATCGGGTGTGCCTTTGGTCGGCGCACTCATGCTCGCGCAATCGACGAGCCGTGGTCGCCTGCGGCGGGAACTTCGCACGATCACCGCACGCGTGCGCGAAGGGACTTCGATGACCGAGGCGATGGAGTCGTTGGGTACGTTCCCGCCTATCGTGACGACCATGGTCGCAGCAGGGGAAGCCACGGGCGACCTGGCAACCATGCTCCGCCACGTCGCCGATCAGTACGATGAGCTACGCGAGCGCGCAACAGCGATCTTGACGGCACTCGCCGAACCTCTTGTCATGGTCGTTCTCGGTGGACTGGTTGGCGGGATTCTCATCGCCCTCTATCTGCCGATCTTCGGGCTCGGCAACGTTCTGGGAGGCACTTAGATCAGGTAATGGAGACTCTCGTCGCGATCGGCTTCGCTGGCATGGCGATCACGTTTTTGATCGGTGCATCCGTCGGCAGCTTTCTCAACGTCGTCGTGCACCGTTTGCCGATCATGCAAGCGGCACGGTGGCGCGACGACGCGTTCGAGATGCTCAGCATCCAGGCGAGTGCACGTGTGGCCTTCAACCTCGCGTGGCCGCGCTCGCATTGCCCCTCGTGCCGAACGCCGATCCCGATCTATCACAACGTGCCCGTCGTTTCGTTCTTCGTCCTGAAAGGCGCGTGCACACACTGCAGTGCTGCCATCCCGCGCCGTTATCCCATCGTCGAAGCGGTTCTTGGCCTTGTCGCACTCGTCTGCGTCGCGCGGTGGGGTTTTGAGTTGTCTGCCGCGAGCTACCTCGTCTTCATCGCAGCGCTCGCCGCCATCGCCTTGATCGATTGGGATACGGGGTTCATCCCCGACGAGATTAGCGTCCCGCTGCTTTTTCTCGGGCTCGTCAACGTAGCCTGGATCGACGGCGGCGTTCTGCGACTCACCGACGCGCTCGCAGGCGCCATCGCGGGATATCTCGTGCTCTGGACAATTTTCTGGCTTTTCAAGCTGTCGACTGGCCGCGACGGCATGGGCTACGGCGACTTCAAACTGCTTGCCGCCATCGGCGCCTGGTTGGGATGGCAGATGCTACCGAGCGTCGTGCTCGTCGCGGCGATCTCCGGGCTCGTCTTCGCCGCGGTGCGGTATTTGAAATCCCGCGACGCCGGGCCTTTGCCATTCGGTCCGTTTCTGAGCCTCGGGGGCGTGACCGCGCTGTTCATGACGTCGGCCTAGAAACAGGCCGCGCGACGATAACGGCGGTCGCCAATCAGTCGTCCCTCAACGAACGGCGATACGCACGCTCAGACAGCCGCAATCGCGCCGAGTGAACGAATTGCTCCGCGCGTTCACGATCGCGCTTTTTGATCGACATCGTGATCGTGTTGATCTCACAGAACGGGAGGTCGTCGGCATAGTTCATGTCGTTGACGACAATCCGAACCTTTGCGCCGAAGAGCGTCTTTTTGTAGACAAAATCATCGATGTCGCGAAACGGCACATCGACTTCCTCGACGTCACCCTTGGCGACACCGAGGATCGCGTCTTGCGTTCGGAACTGGATCACGACGCCTTCGTCTTCGAGAATGAGCAAGCCCAGCGACTCGGAAAAACCGTCGCTGCTATCCATTCGAAACGTCACGCTGGTCAAATCGATACCCTCTTCACGCGAGCGGCCATCATACTTCGTGGCAGCGAGTTCGCTAATCCACGGCGCGTGCTGGGCACGGACAGCCCGCTGACCCATCGGTGGGCGCGACAAAACAACGCCTCAGGTGCTGGCGCGTGAAGAAGGACAGCTTCGACGCGACCACGGCGGGCCGTTTGCCATGGAACGAACGCTGCGAGGCCGGTATCGTTCGCGCGTTTCGTAGTGGGTGCATCGACCATGGCCGAATTTGTCGTTGGAATCGCCGGTGGTATCGGCAGCGGCAAGACGGCCGTCTCCGACCGCCTGAAGCTGCTCGGTATCGCGATTGCCGACGCGGACGTAACCGCGCGGGAAGTCGTCGAACCCGGTCATCCTGTGCTGTTATCGCTGGTCGATCACTTCGGTCGCCGTATCCTCAACGATGAGGGACGACTCGACCGGGCCGCATTACGCGAGCTCATTTTCGAAGACAGCAACGAACGGCGTTGGGTCGAAAAGACCATGCATCCCGCGATCAATCGAACGCTCGCGGAACAACTCGCCAACGCCACATCGCCGTACGCCGTTCTCGTCAACCCACTGATGCGCGACCGCGACCCACGCGCGACGAGGATCCTCGTCGTCGACGTGCCGGAAGATGTGCAGATTCGCCGCACGATGGCACGCGATAACGTCGACGAGGCCGGGGCTCGCTCCGTTCTCGCGAGCCAAGTCGATCGCCAGACGCGCCTCGCCTTCGCCGACGATGTCGTGGTCAACGACGGTAGCCTCGAAGACCTCTACGGCGCCGTCGATCTCCTGCACCAGAAATACGTGGAACTCGCCCGTGCCTGAGCCAAGCCGAATCGTCCCCTGCCCGACCTGCAAGAAGCCCGTGCACTGGGCGAAGAGCAGCCCGTATCGACCATTCTGTAGCGAGCGATGTCGGTTGATCGACTTCGGGGCTTGGGCGGATGAGCAGAACGTGATTCCGGGCGACTCCGACTACGATGACGTCGATTCCGAGTCGCTCGAATAGATGGATCAACCGCCCGTACTCGATCTCCGCGATCGAGCGTTTCGCGACGCACTCGATAGCGCTTGCCGGGAATGGGGGTTCTTTTTCCTCGAAGGCCACGACGTCGATCACGCGTTGTGCGACGCCGTGCTTCAGCGCGCGCGCCAGTTCTTCTCACTGCCCACTCGAGAGAAGCGCCGAATCGAGCGCACCAAGACCAACACCTGGGGGTTCTACGACCAGGAACTCACCAAGAATCGACGCGACTGGAAGGAAATCTTCGATGTAGGACCGGCCGAAGACGTCGGTCCGCTGGCCGGTTCGACACCGCAATGGCCGAAAGACCCGGAGTTTCGCCGCACGATGGAGGCGTTCTACGACGCCGCGAACGAACTCGGCCTCGAACTGCTTCGCCACATCGTCGCGCCTTTCGGCCGTGACGCCGAAAGCGTCGATGCGGATTTTCGTGATCACACGAGTTTCCTGCGGCTCAACTACTACCCGACATGTCCGAATCCGGCCCATGCCGATGCTGCGGATTCGGCCCCGGGCGGCGAGCTGGGTATCAGTCGCCACACCGACGCCGGCGCACTCACCGTTCTCTTGCAGGACGAAGTCGCCGCCCTTCAGGTCCAACATCGTGGCCGCTGGACGACGCTAGTGCCCCGGCGCGGCGCCTTCATCATCAACGTCGGGGACGTCGTCCAGGTACTGTCGAACGATGCTTACCCGGCGCCACTGCATCGGGTACTCGCATCGAGCAACGATGACCGGTTAAGCGCGGCCTACTTCCTCAATCCGGGCTACGCGATGAACTACGAGCCACTCGTGGAGCCCGCGCGATATCGCGCCATCAACTGGGGTGAGTTCCGGGCGGCACGCGCCGACGGCGACTACGCCGACGTCGGCCACGAGATTCAGATCAGCGACTTCCGGCTTTAGCGAAACGGGTAATCGTTGCGGCGGGGGTCGATAGGCCCGGCGCACCCACCGCCCCGTTAGGTTCGATATTCCGCGTTGATCTTGACGTATTCGTAGGAGAGATCGCTGGTCCAAACGCGCTCGGAGGCGTCGCCACGGCCGAGTTCGACACGAACGACGTATTCATCGCGCTCCATCACGGCCGCCGCTTTCGGCTCCTCGTAGGTTGGCGCGACGAGACCGTCCGCCGCAATCTGCACTTCGTCGAGGAAAAGGGCGACCTTGCTCGGATCTAGATCGACAACGGGTGCTCGACCGATCGCCATGCAGAAGCGTCCCCAGTTGGGGTCGCCCGCAAAGATTGCCGTCTTGACCAGCGGTGAGTGCGCGATCGTATAGGCGACGTCGAGACATTCGGCGGCGTCGCGGCCGCCATTCACTTCGATCGTCACGAACTTCGTGGCGCCCTCGCCGTCACGCACCGTACGTTCCGCGAGTTCGACAACCATCGGTTCCAGACCGGCCAGGAGGTCTCGATAGGCAGAGGAGTCGGTCGACGAGATCGCCGGACCCGCCTTCCCGCTCGCCATGATCACGAACGAATCGTTGGTCGACGTGTCACCATCGATCGTCAGTCGATTGAAAGACCGCTCCGCCAACTCCCGTGCGAGTTGGTTCGCGACCGCCGGGGCGATGGTTGCATCGGTGCCGAGAAACGCCAGCATCGTCGCCATGTCGGGGCGAATCATCCCGGAGCCCTTCACCATGCCGGTGGCGGTGATCTGCGTACCGTCGATCTCGAATCGGCCCGACAACGCCTTGGGTTCCGTATCCGTAGTCATGATCGCGCGGGCAGCATCGGCCCAGCCATCCGCGTTGGCGTGATTCAAAGCGAGATCGATTCCGCGCCGCATGGCTTCCATATCGAGAAACTCGCCGATCACGCCCGTGGAGAACGGCAGTACCTCGGTATCCGCTGCGCCGATCGCATCGGCGAGGTACTTACAGCTCGCCATCGCGTCGGCGATCCCCCGCTCACCGGTCGCCGCGTTGGCGTTACCCGCGTTGGCGACGAGCGCCCGGGCCGCGCCACAACGTTCGGCCGCCAGCAGCACCGGCGGCGCGCGAAAAGCGCTCTGGGTAAAGACACCACCGACGGTGCTGTCCTCTTCGAGCACCCAAACCGCGAGATCAAGACGATCGCGATAGCGAACGCCGGCCTCGGCTGCACCCACCCGGATTCCCTCGATCGGCAGGAGTTCGCCCATCGACGGTAGGTTGACCGCCATTACGAGGCCTTCCCGTGGCACTGCTTGTATTTTTTGCCCGATCCACACGGACACGGCTCGTTACGGCCAACCTTCTTCTCGCCGCGCACGATCGTCGCGACCTTCGGCGCCGGCGCCGCACGTTGCGGTCGACGCGCAACCCGACCGCCACCACCCGCCGCCACCGCCGCAGCCTCTTCTTCGGCCGCGCCGTGGTTGTACTGCATTCGTTTCGCTTCGGCTTCTCGGCGTTTGCGCTCCGCCGCCTCGATTTCCGCCTCGCTTTCGAGCTGGAGCCGCATCAAAAAGCGCGTGATGTCGCGCTTGATCGCGTAGAGGAGTTCCTGGAACAGCGCAAAGGACTCGCGCTTGTATTCCTGTTTCGGCTGTTTCTGGGCGTACGCGCGCAGATGAATGTTCTGGCGCATGTTGTCCATCGTCGCGAGATGGTCCTTCCACTTCTGATCGAGCACCTGAAGCATGAGTTGCTTCTCGACCATGCGCATGTCGATGCCGCGTGCCTGCCAGTCCTCGGTCTTGGCGCCATAGGCGCCTTCGAGGTTCGCCGCGATCCGATCGCGCAAGCCGCCTTCGTTCAGATCGTCTTCGTTCGCTAACCACTCTCCGATCGGTTGCTTGAGATTGAATTCGCTCGCAAGCGTTTGCTCGAGGCCTTCGACGTCCCACTGTTCCTCGATCGACTCCGGCGCGATGAAGTCGCTGACGACATCGTCGACGACCTCGCGCCGGATGTCGGAGATCATCGCCGAAATGTCGTCCGACTCCATCAGCTCGTTGCGCTGCTGATAAATCATCTGGCGCTGATCGTTGGCGACATCGTCGTATTCGAGGAGGTTCTTGCGGATGTCGAAGTTGTGCCCTTCGACCCGGCGCTGTGCTTTCTCGATCGCCCGGTTCAGCATCGGCGCTTCGATGGCCTCACCTTCCTCGACGCCGCGGTTGGCAAGGAACGTGCGCATTCGTTCGGAAACGAAAATCCGCAACAGGTTGTCTTCCATCGAGAGATAGAAGCGCGACGATCCCGGATCACCCTGACGACCGGCACGGCCGCGGAGTTGATTGTCGATGCGACGTGACTCGTGACGCTCAGTGCCGATGACGTGCAGCCCGCCCGCGTCGACGACCGCGCGATGGCGCTCTTCCCAGTCCTCTTTGATGCGTTCGACTTCTTCGGCGGGCGGGTTTTCGCCCAGCGCTTCGATTTCCGCTTCCCAGTTGCCGCCAAGCACGATGTCGGTACCACGACCGGCCATGTTCGTGGCGATCGTGACGACGCTCGGTCGACCGGCTTCCGCGATGATCTGCGCTTCCCGCTCGTGCTGCTTGGCGTTCAGCACGCTGTGTTCGATGCCACGACGCTTGAGCTCCTTTGACAGTCGCTCCGACGAATCGATCGACGCAGTACCCACGAGGATCGGTCGTCCCTGACCACGCGCTTCAGTCACATCAGCGACGATCGCGTCGTACTTCTCGTCGATCGTCATGTAAATGTGATCATTGGCATCGTCGCGAACCATCGGGGTGTTGGTCGGGATGATCAGCACATCGAGGCCGTAGATCTGCTTGAACTCGAAGGCTTCGGTGTCCGCCGTAGCCGTCATGCCCGCGAGTTTTCCGTAAAGACGGAAATAGTTCTGGAACGTCGTCGAGGCGAGCGTGTGGGTTTCACGCTGGATCGCGACACCCTCCTTCGCTTCCACCGCTTGATGAATGCCTTCGGACCAGCGGCGACCTTCCATCGCCCGGCCCGTGTGTTCGTCGACGATGACGATCTCTTGCGCTTGGACCATGTAATCGATGTCGCGCTTGAAGAGGAAATGCGCCTTCAAAGCGGCATGCACGTGATGCAAGAGTCCGAGGTTGGCGGACGAATAGAGCGTGTCATCGGCGCCGAGCAGGCCAACCCGCTTCAACTCCGTTTCGACGAACTCGTGGCCGCGTTCGGTCAGTTCGACCTGACGCGACTTCTCGTCGATGAAGAAATCACCCGCGTCCTCCTCATCGGCGTCGTCACCCGCCAGAACACGCGGAAGCCCGGATTCGACCTTCTCCTGTTGTGTCAGCTTCGGGGCGAGTTTGTTGATCTCGAGATAGAGGTTGGTGCTCTCTTCTGCTTGGCCCGAAATGATCAACGGCGTACGCGCTTCGTCGATCAGGATCGAGTCGACCTCGTCGACGATCCCGAAATCGAGCCCGCGTTGCACTTTGTCCTTTGCGCTGAAGGCCATGTTGTCGCGCAAGTAATCGAAGCCGAACTCGTTGTTCGTCCCGTAGGTGATATCGGCCAGGTAGGCCTCTTGTTTGCTCTGTCGGTCCTGGTTGGATTGCACGATACCGACCTTCATCCCGAGGGTGCGATAGATCGGGCCCATCCAGTTCGCATCACGACGCGCGAGATAGTCGTTCACGGTGACAATGTGAACCTTGCCGACCAGCGCGTTCAGGTAGGCCGCCAGCGTCGCGACGAGCGTTTTACCCTCGCCCGTTCGCATTTCGGCGATGTTGCCTTCATGCATCGCGATACCGCCGATCAACTGCACGTCGTAATGGCGCTTGTCGATCGACCGCTTGCCGGCTTCACGAACGGCAGCGAAGACCTCAGGAATCAGATCGTCGAGCCGCTCGCCCGCGTCGAGCCGTGCCCTGAACTTCACCGTCGACTCGCTCAGTTCTTCGTCAGTCGCCTTCTCGAATTCGCCTTCGAGCGCGTTGACCTTCACAACGGTGCGTTGCATCCGCTTGAGTTCGCGGGAGTTCTTCGTGCCAAAAAGTTTGCTGAGCATGACCAAGCACAGTGGAAGGATGACGCGCGATTCTAACGACGGTAGCGCGACGGAGCATCCTCATGCGGTGAGACAAAAGAGGCGCTCGTCGTAGGACACCGTCGTCCTCCAGATCGGACAGAGCACCCGCCGCGTGCGATATGGGGTCGATCCGCGCTCGACACAACGCCCTTTTGCTAGTCTCTACGCCGCTATGCCGAAGAAAAGCCCACCGGTTGACGAGATCTTGAGCGCGCCACGCGCCCGAAGACGGCATGGCGATTCGTCGGCAAGATCTCTGGCGAAGATGATCGAACGCGCGGGGCGGCACGACGCCTGGACCGCCGCTTTGCGAGCGCTACTCGACGACGAGATCGCCCCGCATGCTTACGTCGCCAGTCTGAACCACGGCGTGATGACGATCTACGTATCGACCGCGGCATGGGCAACCCGACTCCGCTTCGACGTACCCCGACTTTTAGAGGACTTGACCCTGCTCGAAGACTTCCGCGGCGTGAGCGACATCCGCATCAAGGCGCAAGCGTTGCCCGAGGTCTCGCCACCAACGGCGAAGAAGATTGATCGCGATGCACCACCGAAGGAACTGATCGAAGCCCTGGCCGACGACACGGAAGACGAACACCTGCGAAGGGCACTCAATCGCCTCGCCAACGTTCAGGTCCGGCCAAAAGACGAGGGCTGAAATCTTCGCCATCGCTAGGCGCGACGGCGCGTTAAACGCGGACTTCGACCGGTGGCTCGACGTGCACCCAATCCGTGACCATTTCGTAGGCATGCGGTCGGGCGAGAAGTTCGCGCACGAGGCGATTGTTCGTCGAGTGGCCTGATTTGACACCTGAAAAAGCGCCGATGATCGGATGGCCGAGGGTATAGAGATCGCCGATGGCGTCGAGGATCTTGTGTTTCACGAATTCGTCCGGCACCCGCAGTCCCTCGTCGTTCAAGATGCGACTGTCATCCACGACGACCGCGTTCTCGAGGCTCCCGCCGCGTGCCAGGTCCATCGATTGCAGCATCTCGATCTCAGCCAGAAACCCGAACGTGCGCGCCTGACCGATATCCGACTCGAATCGCTCGGCACTGACATCGACGGAGAGGCGTCGATTGTGTTCCTCGAAGACCGGGTGTTCGTAGTGCAGTTTGTAGCTGACCCGGAACCCCTCGAAAGGCGATAACGTCGCCTCGATATCGCCTTCCCGAACAGTCACGGGTTCGAGCATGCGGATGTATCGACGCGGTGCCGACAGCGTCTTGATCCCCGCCGCGCGAATCAGATAGTTAAAGGGCGCGGCGCTACCGTCCATGATCGGGAGTTCGGGCGCGTCGACCCCAACCACGACATTGTCGACCCCGAGGCTCGACAGCGCGGCCATCAGGTGCTCGATCGTGGCGATTCTCGCCTCGCCGTCGCCGATCGTCGTTGCGAGTTGCGTATCGACGACCTGGTGAGGCGTCGCCTTGATCCGTGGATTACCCGTGACGTCGGTCCGTACGAACACGATGCCGGTATCGGCGGCTGCGGGTTGCATCGTCAATACGACATCGTCGCCAGAGTGCAAACCGACACCCGTGGCTCGAATGGACTGATTGAGAGTCGTTTGTGGAACCAAGGGCAACCAAAAGGGCGTTCACGTGCACATGCACGCTCGCTCCCGACGAAACTGCTGGCGACGCGGCAGTTTATCAACCGCCTGCTACGGCGGTTGGTACGAGTTGTTACATTGTGTAACGCTTGCGCGCCAAGGCGTATCCGAAGGAATTCAGTCGGCCTGTCGGCGCAAGAACGCCGGAATATCAAGGTATTCGCTGTCGTCCGACGCCGTCGGTTGTTCCCCGTCTTCGGCCTCTTCGAGCTGTTTGCGTATCACCGTCGGGCGATCGAGACCTGCATAGTCGACGGGCTCGCCCGGGTCGAGCGGCTGTTCGACCGGCTTCGGACGTGCCGCCTGGATTCCCGCCCGGCCCAGCCCCGTCGCCACGACCGTCACACGGAGTTCGTCCGTCAGATCCGGGTCGATGACCGTGCCGACCACGACGATCCCGTTGTCGGAGGTGAACTCGTTGATCGTGTCGCCGACCTCGGAGAACTCGCCGATCGAAAGATCCGGCCCGGCGGTCACATTGACCAGAACCCCGCGCGCCCCATCCAGATCAACGTCTTCGAGTAGCGGACTGCGAATCGCCGCCTCCGCCGCTTCGCGTGCGCGATTGTCACCGCGCGCTTCGCCCGTACCCATCATGGCCTGGCCCATCTCGGACATCACGGTGCGAACGTCGGCGAAGTCGACGTTGATCATGCCGGGTCGGATGATGAGATCGGCGATGCCCTGAACGGCCCCCAGGAGCACGTCGTTGGCGGCGGCGAATGCCTCGACCATGGACGTTTGCTTGCCGAGTACCGCGAGGAGTTTGTCGTTCGGGATCGTGATCAGCGAATCGACGTGTTGGCTGAGATCTTCGATGCCGTTGACCGCCACGTCCATGCGCCGCTCGAACGAGAATGGTTTCGTCACGATCGCAACCGTGAGTATCTCGAGTTCGCGGGCCAACTCAGCGACAACCGGGGCTGCGCCCGTACCGGTACCACCACCCATCCCCGCGGTGATGAACAACATGTCGGCACCGTCGATCGATTCGCGAATCTTGTCGCGATCCTCGATCGCAGATTGCCGGCCCACAGCGGGGTTGGTGCCTGCGCCTAAACCTTTCGTAATCGCGGCGCCGAGTTGCAGCACGGTCGGCGCGGACAAATGCTCGAGTGCCTGCGCGTCCGTGTTCGCGGCGATGAAATCGACGCCGACGACATCGCTGGCCAGCATGTGCTGAACGGCGTTCCCGCCGCCGCCGCCGACCCCGATCACTTTGATTACGGCGCTTTGTGGCGCGTTCTCTACCAGTTCAAACATGTGATCACCTCGTGTCTATACATTATCGCCAAACCAACGCCGCACGCGATCGAAAAGACCCTCTTTCGACGTCGAACCGGCCGGACTTTCGTCTTCCTGCTCCTTGCCGAACATCATGAGTCCCACGCCCGTCGAGTACATCGGATTGCGAACGATGCTTTCGAGTCCCGGAACATTGGTGGGCGAGTTGAGCGAAACGGGCAAGTCGAAGACTTCCTCCGCCAACTCCACGACGCCTTCCATCTTCGATGAACCGCCCGTGATGACGACGCCCGCCGCCATCAAGCTTTCGAAACCACTCCTGCGCAGTTCTGCCTGCACCAGCGCAAAAAGCTCTTCGTAACGCGGTGCGACGACACCCGCGAGCATCTGCCTCGAGAGGTCCCGCTCGGGCTTGTTGCCGACGCCCGGGACCTTGATCAGATGCTCGGGGCTCGCAAGATCGGTCGACGCGCAGGCGTACTTGATCTTGATTTCCTCAGCCGCCGGGGTCGGTGTCCGCAAGGCAACGGCGATGTCGTTCGTCACCTGATCCCCGGCGATGGGAATCACGGCCGTGTGCCGTATCGAGCCGTTCGTGTAGATCGCGATATCGGTCGTGCCACCACCGATGTCGATCAGACAAACGCCGAGTTCGCGCTCGTCTTCCGTGAGCACCGCGTAGCTCGACGCGAGCTGTTCGAGAACGATCTCGTTGACCCTGAGACCACAGCTCTCGATGCACTTCTGGATGTTCTGCGCTGCGTTCACGGCGCCCGTGATGAGATGAACCTTCGCCTCCAACCGAACGCCCGACATACCCAGTGGATCCTTGACCCCTTCCTGACTGTCGATCACGAACTCCTGCGGCAGGATGTGCAGGACTTTCTGGTCGGCCGGAATCGCCACAGCTTGCGCCGCATCGATCACGCGTTCGACGTCGGCTTGCGCGACTTCACCGTCACGAATCGCGACGATGCCGTGCGAGTTCAAGCCACGAATATGGCTACCGGCGATCCCCGCGTAGACGGTCGAGATCTTGCAGTCGGCCATGAGTTCGGCTTCTTCGATGGCGCGCTGGATCGATTGCACGGTCGACTCGATGTTCACGACCACACCTTTCTTCAAACCGTGTGACGGGTGCGTGCCGATGCCGATGATCTCGAGCTGACCATCCTCGCGGACCTCGCCGACGATCGCCGCGATCTTGCTCGTGCCGATGTCGAGTCCCACTACTGTTTCGGTGCCGCTATCGGCCACGCTTACCCCCGCCTCAAAGCTTTTCACCGTTCGACGGCGCGTTCTGGGCGAGAATCTCTTCCGCACCGGATTTCCAACGCACCGCCACACCCGAATCGTACCGGGCATCGACGAGCACGATTCGGCCCACCTCGTCTTTGAGGTGGCGATCGAAGACGGCGAGGAATCGATTGAACTCCTCACGCATCGAATCCTGGTGCACGATCACCTCCAACCCACCGTCGAGCGTAATCAACCAATCGCCGTGTTTCTGGGCGCTCACCCGACTGATTCCCGTGACCGGCTGCGCCAGATCCCGGACCGACCGATACACCTCGACCGCCGTCCGCGCATCCTGATCGGCTGCATCCAACACGGCCAGCCCCATGACGTTGGGCTGCTCGGTGCCGACGAAGTCGCGAATGATCTTGCCACTAGCCGTCACGAACGCACCGCCACGCCATCGCGCCGCAATCGCTTCGCGATCGATCGAAACCTCGATCGTATCGGGCCATCGATACCGCACCCGCACCTCGCGTGCCCACCTGAGTTCCGCTTCGAGGGCGCGCGCGATGTCCGCCGTGTCGATCCGGAAGGGATGACGGGTCACGATCTCGCTGACGATCTGCCTCTCGCTCAACGACCCGTCGAAGACAACCCGTTCGATCCGGGCGAACGCGTAGAGCGCGCCGACGCCGAGCAACACCGCGACCACCATGGTCCAACCTGCAATGGTGGCTATACGGTTCATGCGTGAGCCGCCGAGAGCAGTTGCGAGACGCGATTCACGTTGCCGGCGCCTTGTACGAGAACAACGTCGTCGTCGCCAACAAAGCCCGTGAGCGCATCAAAAGCATCTTCGGGCGTCGCGACGCGCGTTGCCTGAATCCGTTGGGCGAGTGCAGCGGCCGTGAACCCCTCGAGCGTTTCTTCCCCGGCGGAATAGGTGTCCAGCAGAACCAGGGCATCAACGTCGCCGAGAACGTCGATGAATTCATCAAAGAGGTCGCGCGTGCGCGAGTACCGATGCGGCTGAAACACCATCACGAGCCGACGCGTCGGCCACACCTCCCGCGCGGTCGCAACAACCGCTCGGATTTCCGTGGGATGGTGGCCGTAGTCGTCGACCACCGTGACCTGCTTGTCGCGGACACGCGCTTCTGTGCAATCGAAGCGACGTCCGACGCCATCAAACTGCCGGAAACCGCGCTCGATCGACTCGTCGTCGAGTCCTTCTTCTGTCGCGACGACGATCGCGGCGAGGGCGTTGCACACGTTGTGCCGTCCCGGGATCGGTAGTTCGACAACGAGTTCGCGATGGCGCGGCCGCCGCACTCGAAACGACCAGGGCAGCGCACGAGTCGACACGTCGACCGCCCGGTAGTGCGCATCTTCCGAGAGCCCGTAAGTGACGATCGGGCGGGCGATCCGAGGAACGAGACGCGCAACGCTCGGATCGTCGATACAGGCGACAACCCGACCGTAGAACGGAAGCCGGTGCGCAAACTCGACGAACGCGTCCTCTAGCTGATCGAAACGCTGTCCGTAGGTATCGAGATGATCACGGTCGACGTTCGTGATGACAGCCGTCTTCGGCAAGAGATGAAGGAACGAGGCGTCACTCTCATCGGCCTCGGCGATCAAGTAGGTGCCCGAACCGAGGCCAGCGTTGGCGCCTTCGCGACGAAGTAATCCACCGATCACCCACGTCGGATCGAGGTCGGCGCCAAGAAAAATGCTCGTGATGAAGCTCGTCGTCGTCGTCTTGCCGTGCGTCCCGGCCACCGCGATGCCGTAGCGGTCACGCATGAGTTCACCGAGCATCACCGCGCGGGCAATCACGGGAATACCTTCGTCTTGGGCTGCCACGACCTCGACGTTGTCGTCGCCGATCGCACTCGACCGCACGAGAACGTCCGCACCATGAACGTTTTTCGCACGGTGTCCGATGGCCACCTCGACGCCCATCTCGGTAAACCGCTCGGTCGCGCCACTCGCCGCGATATCCGAACCCGTCACGACGAATCCCTCGCCGTGTAGCACTTCTGCGATTCCCGACATCCCGGCGCCACCGATGCCGACGAAATGAATGCGTTCGACTCGCCCCATCTGACGCTCACGCATCACTCGATCGCTCATGGGCGACACGTAGCGCAATCGCAACCAGTGCCGAGCAGATGATGAGGCTATTTCCGCCGTAGCTGACAAACGGCAGCGTCAGACCTTTGGTCGGCAAAACACCCGCGTTCACGCCCACGTGGAAGAGCGTCTGCACACCGATCAGAATTCCCGCCGCGTAGGCGACGCAACCGGCGAAGATACGCTTCTCGCGGAGTGCCTGGTGCGCGATGAAGAGGATGCGAATCGCGACGAACAACAAGAGCCCGAGCAACGCGATGCCGCCGACGACACCGACCTCTTCGACTACCACCGCGAAGATAAAGTCGTTGTGCGGCTCGGGCAGGTAATCGAGTTTCTGAACGCTCGCGCCCAAACCCGCTCCGAACCAATGACCTCGCCCGAACGCAATCAGGGCTTGCGTGAGTTGATAGCCGCTGCCGAGCGCGTCGACCCAGGGGTCCATGAACGACACGAGGCGTGCGATCCGGTAGGGCTCGTAAATCGCGGCCAACGCGAGCCCCGCGACTGCCGCGACCGCGATCGTGAGGAAATGACTCATCCGAGCCCCGCCGACAAACAGCACCGCGCCAACCATGACGGCGAGCAGCACGACGCTGCCAAAATCGGGCTGCGCGATGATCAGAACCAGCGCCGCGCTGATCCAGACGATCGGGCGCAGGAAAACACTCCAACGAGCCGACAGCGGTTCCGACCGTGCAACATAGCCCGCGATGTAGATCGCACAGAGGAACTTGGCGATCTCCGCCGGCTGGATACCCGCGGGGCCGATGGGAATCCAGCGTCGAGAACCGTTGACCACACCGGATATCTGAGGAATCAGAACGACGGCGAGCAGCGCAAGTGCAAGGAAAAGCGCCTTGCGATAGTGCGCCTCCCAGAACCGCAGGGGAATGCGGACGACCACCACGACGGTGAGCACCGACATGCCGAGGTAGACGAGGTGCTTCACGAAGAACTGGTTCGCGTCTCCGACTTCCACGCTCGACGATACGACAAATACCAAACCCACCAGGCAGAGCATTCCCCAACCGATCAAGAGGCTGCGGTCGATCGTGCCGATCACCCGCGTTTCTCCGCCGCCGTCGCGATGTCGCGTGCAGCACTCGCGAACGCGTCCCCGCGCTCGGCGAAGTTCGAGAACATGTCGAGGCTCGCGCAAGCCGGCGATAGGAGCACGCAGTCGACGCGCTTCGCCCGCGCGAGGCCGATCGCCTTCGCCACCGCGTCGTCCATCGACGCCGCGAACTCGACTTCGGTCGCACCGCCGATGACAGACGCGAGACGCGGGGCGTCGCGACCAATCAAAACAGCCGCCTCGACGTGGCGCTCGACGAGTTCGACGAGCGGTTCGAACGAAGCGCCCTTGCCGTCGCCACCGGCAATGAGAATAACCGCCGAATCGCCGGCGAGCGCTGCCGCCGTCGCCCCGACGTTCGTTGCTTTCGAATCGTCGACGAATCGAATTCCATCGACCGTCGCAACCACGCTACCGCGATGGGGAAGCCCCTGATAACCATCGAGCAACACCATGGCATCGTCGATCGGGACACCCGATGCACCGACCGTGGCGAGTGCCGCCAAGACGTTGAATGCGTTGTGTTCACCGAAAAGCGGCAGGCGCGCTCGTTCGATGACGACGCCGTCGACCAGAACGTGATCTGCCGATACGCGCCATCGCGACGAACCGAGCGCGATGGCCTGCTGCGATCGAGCGATCGAGCAGCCACGCGGGTGGGTAGCCTCATCGTCGGCGTTGAAGATGAGCGCCCTGGCGCCGTCGAAGATGCGTCGCTTCGTACGCGCGTAGTTTTCGAGCGTGCCGTGGCGATCGAGATGATCGTCGGTCAGGTTCAAGAGCACCGCGACGTCGATGCCGGGGTTTTCGAGACGTTCGAGCTGAAAGCTCGAGAGTTCGAGCACGTAGCGTTCGATACCGGGCGCGATGAGGTCGAGCGCCGGCGGTGAAAGATTGCCGCCCGTCGCCACCTCGATCCCGGCTCGGTCGAGCAGGTGGCCGATCAACGTCGCAACCGTCGACTTTCCGTTCGTTCCTGTGACCCCGATGACCGGAGCGTTGACCGCGTCGAGAAAGATCTCGATATCGCTCGTCACCTCGAGTCCGGCATGTCGAGCACGCTCGACGAGCGGGTCGTCGATGCTGATTCCGGGACTCACGACGATGCATTTCGCCCGCTCGAGCGCGGCGTCGTAGGCATCGAGGGTGATGCACTCGACACTTGGGAAGTCCCACGCGACCGCGCTCAGGATCGCCTCGTCGTCGCGCGTGTCGACGCCGATGAGGCGCGTATCGCCTTGCAGATGAGCGATGACGGATCGACCCGTTGCACCCAGGCCGAAAACGATTGTCGCGCCCGTTTCGCTCATCGAAGTTTCAGTGTCGAAAGGCCGACCAGGACGAGAACGAGCGTGATGATCCACAGACGGACGATGACGCGCGGCTCCGGCCACCCCATCAGCTCGAAATGATGATGAATGGGCGCCATCTTGAAGATGCGCTTACCAGTCAGGCGGAAAGACAACACCTGCGCGATCACGGAAACGGCCTCGATGACAAAAAGCCCGCCCATGATCATCAGGACGATTTCGTGGCGCACGATGACGGCAACGACGCCGAGGGCAGCACCGAGTGCCAACGCGCCGATATCTCCCATGAAGACCTGCGCGGGGTAGGCGTTGAACCAGAGAAACCCCAATCCCGCGCCGATCAGCGCGCCGCAAAAAATCGCGAGTTCACCCGCCCCTTCGACATAAGGAATCTGCAGGTACGGCGCAAATTCCGCGTGACCGACGAGATAGGCAATGAGCCCGAGCGCCGTCGCGACCATGACCGTCGGCAGGATCGCGAGGCCGTCGAGGCCGTCCGTGAAGTTGACAGCATTGCTCATGAAGACGATCACCAGGTACGTCAGGAAGACGAAACCAACGCCGAGAGGTACCGCCACTTCCTTGAAAAACGGCACGATCAGCGCCGTTTCCGCCGGCGCATCGGCCTGCGTGAAGAGCACGACAGCGGCGGCGAATCCGAAAACTGATTGCCAGAAGAATTTCCACCGCGCCGGTAGGCCGCGGGAAGTCTTCTCGGAGACCTTCAGATAGTCGTCGTACCAACCGATGAGGCCGAAGGACAACGTGACGGCGAGCACGATCCAGATATAGCGACTCGTCCAATCCCCCCACAAAAGCGTCGAGAGGACGACCGAGAGCAAGATCAGGGCCCCGCCCATCGTCGGCGTTCCCGCTTTCGAATAGTGCGACTCCGGGCCGACATCGCGAACAACCTGCCCGATCTGTAGTTTGACCAGCCGCTTGATCATGAACGGGCCGAAGACCAGCGCGAGGAAAAGCGCCGTCAAAACGCTGACCATCGTGCGAAAAGTCAGATATTGGAAAACTCCAAATCCGCCGACGTATTGGGTGAGGTAATCGGTCAGCCAAAGCAACATCTAGCGCTCCCGAGCGAGGCATTCCCTCGCGACCGCAACATCGTCGAACGGCAACCGCTCGCCGTTGATCTCTTGGTATTTCTCATGGCCCTTACCGGCCACGAGGACTATATCGCCGGGCGCGGTCGTCTTGACGGCGCATCGAATCGCAGCGTGTCGATCGGCGAGTCGAACGACATTCTGTCGGTAGTTCGCCGAGAAACCCGCCTCGACGTCGTCGAGAATCCGCTCGACATCCTCGGTTCGAGGATTATCGGTCGTGATCACCGTCCGCTCGGCGAAAGTCTCCGCAACTCTCGCCATTTCCGGTCGTTTGCCGCGATCGCGATCGCCGCCACAGCCGAAGACGATCGTGACGTTGCCCTTGCAGTGCGCGCGAACCGCTTCGAGCGCCGCACGGATTCCCGCCGGTGTGTGGGCGTAGTCGATGATGACGGTTTTACCGTGGTAATCACCGTCCGCGACGAACTGCATGCGTCCGGGGATCCCCGGGCCTTTGGCGAGGCGGCCTGCAATATCCCCGATCGGAACGCCCAGTGACGCTGCCGCGGCAACCACCGCACCGGTATTCGATAACGAATATCCGCCGAACATCGGTAACTCGAAGGCCTGCTCGCCCCACGGCGTGCGCCATCGCCCGGCCAGACCCGTCGACGTGTATTCGACGTCACGCCACGACACGTCGGCGTCTTCACCGACCGTAATGACTTCCATCGGCAACGACGCGACAAACTCACGACCCACCGGATCGTCGACGTTGATCACTGCCGTTGAAACGCCGAGATCGAACAGACGTCGTTTTGCGGACCGGTACGCTTCCATCGTGCCGTGATAGTCGAGATGGTCACGGGTCAGATTGCTGAAGATGCCGACATCGAAGGCAACGCCATCGACGCGATGTTGATCAAGCGCATGGGAACTCACTTCCATCGCGACGAACTTCGCGCCGGAATCCGCGAGGTCCCGCAACCGTGACTGCAAAGTGGCGGCATCGACAGTCGTGAGCGCTGCCGGCTCGAGTTCCCCGGGCACGAGGCCCCAGCCGATCGTGCCGAGAAATCCCGCATCAGCCATGGCCTTCGCCAACAAATAGGCAATGGACGTTTTGCCATTCGTCCCCGTGACGCCGGCCAAGGTGAGCGAGCGGCTCGGATCACCGTAGAACCGCCCGGCGATCTCACTCGCTCGGCGCTTGAGATCCGTCATCTGATAAGCCGGAGAGGTGGTCGAGACCTCACGTTCAGTCACCACGGCAGCCGCTCCGCGCGCCAAGGCGTCGTCGATGTAGTCATGGCCGTCGGCTTCGCTGCCTCGATAGGCGAGGAAGACTTCACCGGTGCGGATGTCACGCGAATCGACGCGTACGCCCGCAACTTCGACGTCCGGCGCCGACGATGCCAAGAGGAGCTCCCTGAGTCGCATTACGTCTGCCTCGCCGGCACACCGAGAACGCGCAGTGCTCGCTCGACGACACGGGAAAAGACGGGCCCCGCAACCGCGCCGCCGCCGCGCGTGTCGCGCTGTGGTTCGTTGACCACGACCACCAGTACGACTTTGGGATCCTCGACCGGAGCAAGTCCCGCGAAGAAGGCAACGTGAGATTCGTCGTCATAGCCTCCGTCCCGCACCTTACGCGCCGTGCCACTCTTGCCGGCGACACGATGCCCCGCGACGGCGGCGTTAGGCGCAGTGCCGATGGGCGAAACAGTTCCTTCCATCATCCTGACGACCGAACGCACGTGCGCTTCGTCGAAAACGCGCGGCGCGTTTCGAAAAGGGCGTCCCTTCACGATCGACACGTCGCCCCGCAAACCGCCATTCGCCAGGCTCAGATAGGCCCGTGCGAGTTGCAGTGGCGAGACCGTCAATCCATAGCCGTAGGCGAGCGTGACGCGGACGATTTCCTTCTGGAGTTCGTGCGACGAAAAACGCCCGATCACCTCGCCTGGTAGATAAGTGCCCGGATATTCGCCAAGACCGACGCGACTGAACGCATCGTAGACCGCCTCCTCGGGCAACGTCAGCGCCATTTTGGCGATGCCGACCTGGCTCGAACGCGCCACGATCTCCGCGACCGATATCGCGCCACGATTGGACGGATCGAAAATCACCTTGCGGCCGACCTCGAGACGTCCCGGCGATGTATCCACGATCGTGCCGGCGTCGTAATCGCCCGACTCGAGCGCCGCCAGCACGGTGAACGGCTTGACGGTCGAGCCAGGCTCGTAAAGATCCGAGATCGCTCGATTGCGAACCCCTTCCACACCACGCTCGGCCCAATCATTCGGGTTGAACGATGGCTGGTTGACCATCGCGAGAATCTCCCCGGTGCTCGCGTTCAGCATCAACAGCGAACCTGATGCCGCCTCGTGGTGCGCGACGGCCGCCTTCAACTCGCGATAGGCGTAGTGCTGCAGGCGCATGTCGATGGAGAGGACGACATCGGCTCCATTGCGTGGCCGCTCGACGTAGTCCACGACGTCGATTACTCGACCGACGAGGTCGCGCTCGACGATCTTGCGCCCCGGCGAACTCTTGAGCTCCGACTCGAACGCGAGTTCGATACCTTCCTGACCGACATCATCGATATTCGTGCGCCCGATCACATGCGCGATCGTTTCCCCGGCAGGGTAAAAACGGTAGTACTCGGTCTCTACCCGAACGGACTTGAGTTTGAGCGCCTCGATTGCCGGCGCGTAAGAAGGCTCCAGCCGTCGCGCCAGAAAGACGAACCGTCGTTCGCCCGCTCGGTCAAGGCGGTCATCGAGTTCCGCTGGAGTCAAGCCGACCGCCGCCGCGAGCTCCTGATGGTCGACGTTTTCGCGTGCCGCGACTTCTCGATCGAGCCCCACCGACAACATCGGCGCGCTGACGGCGAGCGGTTCACCGTTGGCGTCATAGATGATGCCGCGATGTGCCGGCACGGCGCGTTCCCGAATCGAGCGGATGTCGCCCTGGTGGCGTAGAAACTCGGAATGCTCGCCGACCGCGAGCGACACCGATCGAAAGCCGACCAGCGCGGCCGCGGCGATAAGGACGAATACGACCGTCAGGTGTCGCGCATAGAGATTGCGCGGGCTTTGCACGGCTTCCGGGACACGCTTGGCGCGCGGCGCTGTGGGACGGATCGCCTTCATCGGCGCACTCGGCGCAGGTCGTCGGGATATTGCATGCCTTGCTCGAGTGCGACGTTCTCGACATCGTGGAAAGCGGAAAGCGAAGCCCGCTCGATGAGAAGGTAGCGATAGTCGACAAGCTGCTGATCCTGTTGGCGCAGTTCGTCCTCGATCCGATCGACGAGCTGGCGCTTCTCTTCAGCCCGATGGACCACGAGCAACGCCATCGTCGTCACGGCCGCAAACACCGCCAATAGACCGACAAGCCGTACCGCGCCGTTCACCTCGCGACCTCCTCGACTTTTTCGATCACCTGCAAGCGGGCGCTGCGCGCCCGCGGGTTTGCGGCGATTTCGGCCTCGGCAGGCGTCTGGCCGCGCACGATGCGACGTGCCAAGGGGTACCAATCGCTCACGACGGGAAGACGCCGTGGTAGATCGTCGCGACCCTGGACCCAAAACTTGAAACGATTTCGAACCAACGCGTGCTCGAGACTATGGAACGTGATCACGGCCAGCCGACCGCGACGGCAAAGAACACGTAACGCCGCGTCGAGCGCCCTGTCGAGTTCATCGAGTTCCTGATTGACGACGATCCGCACGGCCTGAAACACACGCGTCGCGGCGTGCTTCTTTTCTCCAGAACGCGCGCCACGTGAGCGCGAACCGCCCGAACGGGTGGCGCGTGAAACGATTTCAGCGAGTCGTTCCGTCGTCTCGATCGGCCGCGCCTCGACGATCGCCCGAGCTACACGGCGATGATGCCGCTCGCCGCCGTATTCACGAAACGCGTCCGAGAGCTCTTCTTCCGGCGCCGTGTTGAGCCACTCGCCGGCCGTGACACCCGCCGTAGGATCCATTCGCATGTCGAGCGGTCCCGCCCGAAGGAAGCTGAAACCGCGTGCTGGCGAATCCAACTGCGGCGACGACACGCCAACATCGAGCAACACGCCTGCGACGCAAGCACCGCTCTCGACGACACGATCGAGTTCCGAAAACCGCGCCTGCGCGACCCGGATCCGTGGGTCCATTGCCGCCAGCTTGCGCGCATCGCGGATCGCTTCGGGGTCGCGGTCGAGCACCCAGAGCGTGGCCCTTGCGCCCAACTTCGAGAGTAGCCGGCGCGTATGCCCGCCGCGTCCATACGTGCCGTCGACGTACACGCCCTCCGGGTCCGTCACGAGGGCGTCGACCGTTTCATCGAGCAGCACGGGGACATGACCGCCGGTCACAACTGGAATTCCTTGAGTTCCTCCATATCCTCCTCGACCGAGTCGTCGTCGTCCCAGGAGGCCACGTTCTCTGCCCATGCGCCTTCACTCCAGACCTCGAGTTTGTTGGCCTGGCCGAGAAACACGGCTTTCTTGTCGATGCGAGCGTGATCGCGAAGATGCTGCGGGATCAGCATCCGCCCCTGTCCGTCCAATTCCGACTCAGAGGCGTATCCAATCAACATTCGCTGCAGGCGACGAGCCGTGGAGCGCAAGTTGCCTAGTTTTTGCAGCTGAGCTTCGACGGCGAGCCATTCGGGTTCGGGGTACAGCAACAGACACGGATCACTGCGATCGATCGTCAACACGACGCGGCCTTGCGACCGATCCTGGATCGCGTCGCGAAACCGAACGGGTACCGCGACGCGGCCCCGCTCGTCGACCGTCACATTGGTGAATCCGCGGAACAGAGCCTTCCTCCCGACCGATGGGGCGTGCGTCGTCGAGACGATTTTGCGCACGCTCGAATAGGACCCTTTGAATCCCCCCGAGTACTCGCCTGAAGGCGGTTCGAGGGCTTCCGAAATCCCCACTGAACCCCAGAAATTTCCCGCGCGAACCGTAGCTCCCCCACATGCCCACGTCAATGACCCACGGCCCTTGGGGGCCATGGGTCATCAACCACGTGGGAATCGAGTCGAGCCGGTCGATAAGCCGGGTTCTGTCGCGGACAATCATTCATCTGGGACGCTCGTCACCGAACGCCTCAAGCGGCCTACCCGAATCCAGCGCGGACCACGCCATCGGATTCCTATTTGGCCTTGCTCCGGGTGGGGTTTACCTAGCCGACGCTGTTACCAGACGTCGCGGTGCGCTCTTACCGCACCCTTTCACCCTTACTTCGCGCGCGGCGAAGCGGTCTACTCTCTGCTGCACTTTCCGTGGGCTCACGCCCCCCAGGCGTTACCTGG
Source organism: uncultured Pseudomonadales bacterium (assembly GCA_951813295.1). GTDB lineage: Bacteria > Pseudomonadota > Gammaproteobacteria > Pseudomonadales > Azotimanducaceae > VXYL01. Next base: position 3,945,106 of record CATOTI010000002.1, on the reverse strand, counting down.
CACCCTGCCCTGTGGAGCCCGGACTTTCCTCACGAGTTCGCGGCGTAAATGCCGAGGACTCGCGCGATTGCCTGACCGGCTCGCGCTGCGAAGATTACTCCCCCGTCGAGAGCGAGACCATCGCCGCATAGAGTTCACGACGCGGTCGATCGACCAGCCGCGCCGCTAAACGTGCCGCGGTCCCGAGGGGCAGTTCGTCCTTGAGCACCTCGAGCAGCCGTTCGGTCGACACATCCGCAGGAAGATCGTCCGCCGCCGCCGGCGAAGCCCGATGGCCCGGGAGGATCACCACGAACTCGCCGCGTTGCTCGACGGTCTCCACAAGCGATGCGACGGGAGCGGCTGTGATCTCCTCGTGGATCTTGGTGAGTTCTCGACAGACGACGACCTCACGATCGCCCGCCCCGAGGGCAACGAGATCGGTCAACATGGCGCGCATCCGATGCGGGGCCTCAAAAAAGATCGTCGCAAAATCGCGTCCGAGCCATAACCTCAGACGCTCTTTTCGCGGTGCTGACTTAGAAGGCAGAAACCCCTCGAACAAAAACCGGTTGATCGGTACAGGAGATACCGCGATTGCTGCAAGAACCGCACTGGGGCCGGGAATCGGAACGACGACGACGCCCGCCTCGAACGCAGATCGCAACAGAACGAAGCCGGGGTCGGAAACCAGGGGCGTCCCCGCGTCCGATACCAACGCCACGTCGTCACCCGCCAGCAGCGAATTGATCAGTGCCGGCGCCTGATCGCGCTCGTTATGATCGTGCATCGCAATCAGTTTGGGCCGGGATACACCAATCGCCGACAGTAAGCGTCGCGTTCGACGGGTATCTTCGCAGGCGATAATCGCAACCTCCGAAAGGACACGTTCGGCTCGACGCGACAAGTCATCCAGGTTTCCAATCGGGGTCGCAACGACAAATAACGAACCCGTTTCGCCAGCAGACATAAGCCCCCCAAAAACATGCCGTTCACGCTACCGAGAATACGCTGCCCAGGCACGCGTCTTCGCCCGAGGAAGGCGAGTTGTCCCTGGGTTTCTGCGAGTGTGCTGCTGCTGGTCGCAATGATGACAGGGTGCGCAACGACTCCGGTCGAAAGCGTGCCCGAAACCACCGCCGTCAGACCGATCGACTCGACCGACGCGGCGCGTGCCGCCGCCTTTTACGCCGATCTCACGGCTGACAACGACGCGGTGCGAGAATCAAGCGCGCGAGCACTCATCGAACGTGGACTTCTAGCGGAACTCAGCGCCTATGAGCGATTCGAGGTTTACGCGGTGGCGCTGACGATCGCCGTCGCGCGAGGCGACGACCGAGATCGAACCGAGCCGCTGTTCGACGCTATCTCACCCGTCACTGATGCGCAGCGCGATCGCCTCCACAACATTCAGGCAGACCACGCGGCGGCACATGGCGAGCATTTCGACGCGTTCCTTCACCTCGTTCACGCCCGTTCGCTCGCAGACGATGAGCGCAATCGTCGGATCTGGGCACACCTACTCACCATTCCCGACCGACTGATCTCGACGCCGAGGAACGCCAATCCACTCTTCGACCGGACAGCGAGAGCCTGGTGGGAACTCGCCGAGCGCTACGCGCGAGCGACGTCACCTCGTGATCAGCACCGCATCTGGACATCATGGCAAGAACTGAACGCCGGCCATCAAGCGGTCCGCGGCGCTCTCGATTTAAGCCAGGATCTCAACGCGAGCTTGCGCATCGCCGTGCTCCTGCCGCTGGACGGCGAGATGGTGTCCGCTGGCGAAGCGATCCGTAACGGCTTCGTCGCCGCACAGATCGAAGACGGTCAGTCCGAGGATGAGATCTTGCTGTTCGACACCAGCGGCGGCATCGAGACGGCAATCGACGCAGCCATCGAAGCCGAGATCGACGTCATCGTCGGACCGCTTCTGAAAGAGGACGTGTCGGCCGTCGCCGCCCGTGACCTGGACGTGCCGGTCGTCGCGCTAAATCAGATCAACGAATCGCACGACAACATCATCCAGTTGGCACTCGCGAGCGAGGACGACGCCCGGGTCATCGCACGCGCAGTGCGCGAACGAGGCTACGAGCGGGTGGTTCTGATCGCGATTCCGCAGGCCTGGTCGCAACGCGCCTTCCTCGCGTTGCAGGAAGCGCTCGGCGAAACCGTCGTCGAAACGGTCACCATCGACAGTTCACGCAACGTGACGGAACTCACTGCCGGCCTCTTCGACATCGACGAAGGCCAGGAACGACACTCTGTGATAACGGGTCTCGTGGGAAGCGATGTCGAGTACACCGCCATTCGCCGGCAAGACGTCGACGCCGTCATCGCGCTCGTCGGCTCCGTGCGACTGGTCGGACTCCTGCCCGCACTCTCATTCCACGCGGCGACGGACCTACCCCTACTCCTTCCGTCGAACGTCCTCCGAGCGACCCCTAACAGCCGTGCCGTCGAATCGATGCAGGTCGCGGTGCCGACCTGGCAGCTCTTTCCGAATCGACTCGAACGTGAGTCGATCCGTCGTGTCGCCTCGACGATCCAATCCCCCCTCGTCGCCCTCGGCATCGACGCGTATCGGGTGGCCAAGCGGATCGACGCATTTCGCGCCAATGAACCGATCATTGGTAGCACCGGTGTCCTTCGCTTCGCCGAGGGTGCCGTCGAACGCGACCTGCACTGGGCGGAGTACGAACGCGGTCGTCTACGGCATCGACCCGCTCGATCGTCGTCAGAGTTCGCCGATCGCTGAATGCCTTCTCCGTCGGCTTCGATTAGCCCGCGCGCGCCCGAAAGCCACTCATCTTCGCGCCGGACGGGTCGCCGAGAACGCCGCTATGCGCTACTTACGATGGCACGGATGCCGGGTGATCGATCGCAACTACGCAATGCGACTCGGCGAGATCGATCTCGTGGCGCTCGACTCGAACGCGCTCGTTTTCGTCGAAGTGCGGTACCGCGGACGAGGGGCCAAAGTTTCGGCTCTGCAGTCGATCACGCCGCAGAAGCAGCGACGTATTCGAATCGCCGCGCATCACTATCGACGAACGCATCCGGTGCACGCTCATCGGCCCGTTCGATTTGACGCGATTACGGCGACGAAGGGACACTTTGGTATGCGCTGTCGATGGGTTCGAGATGCATTTCGTTAGTTTCCGATCGTCCTTCCTTACGATGGCGCTCGCCATGCTCGTCCTCGCCCTGGGCAGCGGTTGTACCGCCTTGTCCGGCGATCGAAGCACCGGCACGAAAATCGACGACGAGTTCATCGAACGGGTCGCGCGAAAGGAGATCCGATCCGCCGACGATCGCCTGCGCGGCAACGTCCGCGTCGTCAGCTATAACGGCATTCTTCTCGTGACGGGCCAGGTCGAAGACGAAGCGTTACGCCAGGCCGCGGAAAACGCCGTCGCGAACGTCAAGAAGGTGCGCCAGGTCCACAACGAAATCGTGGTCGCGGGACGACCAGGATTCCTACTGCGCACGAACGATCGATACCTGGCAGCCAAGGTAAAAACCAAGCTGATCGGCACAGAGGATGTCGATTCCACCCGCATCAAGGTGGTCACCGAAGACGGCGTGGTGTTCCTGATGGGCGTGATCGATCGAGATGCCGCCGAACGTGCAGTCGCCGCTGCGCGCACCGTGAGCGGCGTACGCAAAATCGTCAAAGTCTTCGAATACCAGGGCTAGCCGGTTTTTTCGCCGGTCTCGCATCACGAGGTCGGTGAGATGAACCTATACACGCCGGGCTTTTTCGATCTCCAATGGCGATTCGCGCAGCGTATTGCCGCGCTGAGCGATGCGCGAACAATCGACCAGATCGTGCCGTTCACGGTGCTCCCGGCGCTTCTCGACTACCGTACGGACGATCCGGCGTTTCTCGACTCCGTCGCGAGCACGAACGCGCCGGCGGAATACCTCTACGAGATCTATCGTCAGTTACCGAAACGCGGACGCGACCCCACGGAACATCGATTCGGCTGTTTCCTCTACGTTTTCCCGTGGCGCTCGACGAAAAAACTCCGACTGCACTTCGCAAACGTCGACCCCACGGGGCACCCGCTCGCCCGCGACCGCGCGCCATCACGGGTCACCGAACTCAGAAACCTCGTCGCGGATGTCGAGCGGCGCCAACTCGAGGTCGAGACCGTGCGTGGTGGTTCCTGGCTCTACAACGTCGAGGCTTATCGCGACCTCTTCCCGTCGGTGTACACCGATACGCTGACGGCGTTACCGGCCGAGCCCGCTTTTCTTTCCCAGTGGGGTCAATTCGTTCGCGGCGACGGAACGGTGCGCGCGGTGCTTGCCAATTCGTTCATTGAAGCGTTGGCAGGCGCCAAAACGACGGCGGAATGCCTCGCCGCCTTCCCGCTACCCGTACTGAAAGCCGAGTGCGCCTATACCGACTTCAAGAAGGCGCTCACCTAGCGGACTACGCGCAGCGTCGGCTTGTTCGGCGGCGGATTGTCATCATCGTCGGTGCCCGTATCCGCGCTCGACGCGGCTTTCTCATCACCGGACGACGCGTCGTCTCCGGGCGCTCGAACATCGTCCACCGACGCTGACGTGGCTTCGACGCTCGGCGAGTCCGACGACAAGAGGGCTTCGTCGAGTTCGAAGCTCATGCCTGCACCATTCTCCTTGGCGTACACGGCAAGGACCGCACCAACCGGGAAATCGACCTGGGTCGGCCGACCACCGAACCGGCACTCGAGCGAAATCGCATCGTTGCCCATCTCGACGTAGCGCGTCGCCTGCACGGAGAGGTTCAGGACGATCTTGTCGTCCTTGACGTAGTCCGGCGGCACGGTGACGGCGGATGGTCTGCAGTCGACCAACACATAAGGTGTGAGACTGTTATCGGTGATCCACTCGACGAGCGCGCGGATCAAATACGGACGACTGGGCGTCATTCCCGCATTTCGATCTCAGCTTCACTCAACGAGTCCCGGAACGACTGCCGCTCGAAGATCTTGTTCATGTATTGCGTGATCGGCTTCGCCTGCCGTTCAGGCAGCTTGATGTCCATCGCTTGCAACCGCCACAAGATGGGCGCGACGCAGCAGTCCACGAGCGTGAACTCTTCGTTCATGAAAAACGGTTTGTCCGCAAACAGAGGCGCGACGCTGACGAGCCCCTCTCGAAGTTCTTTGCGAGCCTTCGTGATGACCGTTTCGCGCCCCTTGCCCGCCATCAGAACGTCGACGTTCTTGGCCCAGTCGATTTCGATGCGGCGAATCAGCAGACGACTCTGCGCACGCGCAACGGGGTAGACCGGCAAGAGCGGCGGATGCGGGAAGCGCTCGTCCAGGTATTCCATGATGATCGAGCTTTCGTACAACACGAGGTCCCGATCAAGGAGCGTCGGGATGCTGTTGTAGGGATTGATCTCGGCCAGATCTTCCGGCTTGTCGTTGGGATCCACGTCGACGATGTCGACCGTGACCCCTTTTTCGGCCAATACCATCCGAACGCGATGGCTGTAGTGATCGGCAGGATCGGAAAAGAACGTCATCGACGATCTACGAGCGTTGACGTCCATCAGTGAATCGCCCTCCAGTATTCGCGGTTGAGGAACGAGGAAATCACAAAGAGGACCAGCAAGAACCCGAGCACCCACCAGCCGAGACTCTCGCGCTCCGCACGGCTGGGGTCGCCCATGTAGTAAAGGAAATTGGCGATGTCGTAGATCGCCTGGTCGTATTCGTCTTCGTCGTAGAGCCCGGAACCGTCCACGGCGATCTCGCTGCAATCTGGCTCGACTATAACCTCGCCGTCCGGATCCAGAACGCCCGTTTCACCATCGAGGATGTCGACGACTTTCGCGCCCTCGCAAACCTCTGTGGGCGTGCCCTGCAACGTGATGAGCGCGTGCGGCATGCCGATGTTCTCGAACACTTTGTTGTTCACACCGAAAGGCCGGGACTCATCCATATAGAAGGTCTTCAACATGTTGTAGATCCACTCGGGGCCGCGAACTCGCGCAACCATGGTGAGGTCAGGTGGGGGCGCGCCGAACCAGTTCTTCGCCTGCGCCGGTGGCATCGCCGTCTCCATCAAGGCGCCGATCTGTTGACCCGAAAGGACCAGGTTGCGAAGGGCCACATCGTGCGGAATGCCAATATCGTCCGCCGTGCGCTCATAGCGCTGGAACTTGAGCGAATGGCAGCCCATACAGAAGTTCGTGAAAAGTGCTGCGCCCCGCTGCAGCGAGGGCATATCGCCAAGATCCGGATCCATCGGCTCCATGTCCCAGTCGACGTCAGCCGATGCGGCGAACGCTTGCCCGGTGAATAGCAGCAGACCCAGGACGAGTACAGTGTTAACGGTTCTCATCACATCGTCACCCTTTCCGGCGGCGTCTTGGTCTTCTCGACGCTCGTATACCAAGGCATCAAGACGAAGTATGCGTAGTAGAAGATCGTGCCCACTTGGGCGAGCGCGGTCGCCAGGGGCGTGGGGTGGATCGTGCCGAGATATCCGAGGACAAAAAAGTTCGGCACGAACAAGAAAAGCATGACCTTCGAACCCCAACCCTTGTAGCGGATCGACTTGACCTTGCTCCGGTCGATCCAGGGCAGGATGCACGGCAGCAAGATGGCGCCGAACATCACGATCAAACCCCAGAACTTCGCCGAGAGGCCAAGGAATGGGAAGGTTGATGCTCGCAGCATCGAATAGAACGGCGTGTAGTACCAGACCGGTGCGATGAGATCCGGCGTCTTCAGCGGATCCGCTTGCTCGAAGTTCGGCTTCTCGAGGAAGTAGCCGCCCATCTCCGGCGCAAAGAATACGACTGCGCAGAAGATGATCAGGAATCCAATCGTCGCCTGGAAGTCATGCACCGTGTAGTACGGATGGAACGGAATGCCGTCTTTCGGGATGCCGTTCTCGTCTTTGACTTTCTTGATATCGACACCGTCGGGATTGTTCGAGCCGACGTGGTGGAGCGCAACGATGTGTAGGAAAACGAGGCCGATCAGCGCCAGCGGCAACGCCACGACGTGCAGCGCAAAGAAGCGGTTGAGCGTGATCCCAGACATCAGGTAATCGCCACGGATCCACTCGACCAGGTCGCCGCCAACGAGAGGAATCGCGCCAAACAACGACACGATCACCTGCGCACCCCAGTAGGACATGTTGCCCCACGGCATGACGTAGCCCATGAACCCTTCGGCCATCAGGACGAGATAGATTGCCATCCCGAGTAGCCACAACAACTCGCGCGGCCGCTGATAAGAGCCGTAGGCGAGCGCGCGGAACATGTGCAGATAAACGACGATGAAGAACGCCGAAGCACCAGTTGAGTGCAAGTAGCGGATGAGATAGCCGTACTCGACGTCCCGCATGATGTATTCGACGGATGCAAACGCGCCTTCGGCGGTCGGTACGAACGACATCGTGAGCCAGATCCCCGTCAGGATCTGCATCACGAGAACGACCGAAGCAAGAATGCCGAAGTAGTACCAGAAGTTGAAATTCTTCGGCGCGTAGTACTTCGTCGCGTGGTACTCGATGGTTTCCGTCAACGGCATACGCTCATCGAGCCATGCCGTAACGCGCGCGAGTGGGCCCACCGGCCTGGATTCAGCCATCGTGGATCCCCTTAAGCGTTGTTTTCGTCAACACCGACGATAATGACGGTGTCGGATAGATAGGAATGCGGCGGCACGTCGAGATTGTCCGGCGCCGGTACACCGCGCGCGACCCGACCGGCCAGATCGAATCGGGATCCGTGACAGGGGCAGAAGAAGCCGCCTTGCCAGTTCGGATCGAAGCTCTCCGGCTGGATACGCCCATGAAACTTGGGCGAGCAACCAAGATGAGTGCAGATTCCCAGGAACACGCCGATTTCCGGTCGCCGCGAGCGCCACGCATTGCGTGCGTACTCGGGCTGCTTCTCGAGGTTTTCGGATGCGGGATCGGCAAGATCGTCTTCGTCCGTCTTCAAACGCTCCACCGCCTCGGGTGAGCGCGCCACGATGAAGACCGGCTGACCCCGCCAGGCGGGAATCGGGCCGAGCATCTCGCCGGGCTGGAGCCTCGATACATCAACACGGATCGGCGCACCGGCCGCTCGCGCCTTGGCACTAGGCGTCCAGGCTTTGACGAACGGTACAGCCGCACCGACGACGCCGACGCTTGCTGCGGCGCCGGTCAAGCCGATGAGAAAGTAGCGACGTTCTCGGTTGATTGGAGGGGTCGGTTCGGCAGCGTCATCCGCCGGGCCGCTGTCGTCGGTCATGCGTAGGCTTCCTCCAAGCTAGGCTGGCCCCACCCCCGGAGCCCATGCCATCTAGCGGGACGTTTTTGAAACGGCCGCGAGTCTACCATCACGGTCGATCCCGTTGCCGGGATTGGCCGCCCAAAGTCGACCCTGACGCCTCATCGGAGCAGGCGTATCAGCGATCGACCGAGGTCTTTATCGTTTCGAAAACTGAGGACGCTTGCGGGCTTTGCGCAGACCGACCTTTTTACGTTCGACTTCACGCGCATCTCGCGTGAGAAAGCCAGCGTGGCGCATCGGTTGGCGTAGCGTTTCGTCGAATTCGACGAGCGCACGCGCAATACCGTGCCGGATCGCGCCGGCCTGCCCGGAACCCCCACCGCCGCTGACGGTGATCGCAAGATCGAAGGTATCGACGGCTTGCGCGACTTCGAGCGGCTGACGCACGATCATCCGTGCCGTCTCGCGGCCGAAGTACTCGTCGATCGAGCGGCGGTTGATCGTGATCCGTCCGGTGCCGCGCGTCATGAATACGCGGGCCGTCGAGGTTTTGCGTCGGCCCGTGCCGTAGCTGTCCGCCATCAGATCTCCAGAGTCTTGGGTTGCTGGGACGCGTGTGGATGCTCCGGTCCCGCGTAGATTTTGAGCTTTTTGAACATTGCTCGTCCGAGAGGATTGCGCGGCAACATTCCCTTGACCGCCGAAGCCAGGATTCGCTCAGGCTTCTCCGCGCGCATCTTTTCGAGCGCGGTGCCCTTGATCCCACCCGGATAGCCGGTGTGGCGGTAATAGATCTTGTCGGTTTCTTTTTTGCCGGTCACGCGAACCCTCTCCGCGTTCACCACGACGATGTAATCGCCCGTGTCGACATGCGGGGTGTACGTCGCTTTGTGCTTACCGCGCAGGCGCGACGCAATTTCGGTCGACAGGCGACCCAGCGTTTTGCCATCGGCATCGACGACGTACCAATCGTGTTCGGCGTCCTCACGACGCGTACTCACCGTCTTCATTCGAGCGGTCCGAAATTTGGAGCGCGAATGGTACGCGGAGCGCGGACACCCAAACAACCCTGCAAACACCAATGTCGAGAGTTCGATCCCACGATGGGGCGTTCTAGGGCCGATGTTCGCGAATCAGGTACTCCTCACTCTGCATCTCGATCAGACGGCTCTTCGTCCGCTCGAACTCGAATCGCAACCCTTCGCCTGCATAAAGTTCGGCGACGGGCGCATACGACGAGAGCAGGAGTTTGACGTTGCGATCGTAGAATTCGTCGACCAGCGAGATGAATCGGCGCGCCGCGTCCTCGCGGTTCGATTCAAGCCGCGGGATGTCGGCGATCACGACGGTGTGGAACAGCCGCGCGAGTTCGATGTAGTCCGACTGACTCCTCGGCGTTTCGCAAATGGCCGCGAAATCGAACCAGATCACGTCGTCCGCCTGGCGCGCGGTGGCGATCATCCGACCATTGATTTCGACGGCGAGATCACCTTCACGGTATCCCCCCGGCGCGAGCGCCACGAAATCCGTCATGAGCGCCGTATCAGCGTCGCTCTCGCCATCGAGCAGTCGGAAGAGGCGCGCTTCGCGCAAGACGCGCAGCCGATAGTCGATATCACCACCGATCGCGAGGACTTCGCAGTGGGTCTCGATCATGTCGATCGCGGCAAGAAAGCGACGGCGCTGCAGACCGTTTTCGTAGAGCCGTTTTGGCTCGACATTCGATGTCGCGACCAACGCCAGACGCCGACTGAATAGATGACCGAAGAGTTCGGCCATGATCATGGCGTCACCGATATCCGAGACGAAGAACTCATCGAAGCAAATCACGACCGCTTCGTCGGCAAATCGATCGGCTACCCGTTCGAGCGGGTTCGCCTGCCCTGAGAAACGGCGCAGATCCGCGTGTACTCGCTCCATGAAGCGGTGGAAATGCATCCGCTTCTTACGCTCGATGGGTAACCACTCGAAGAAGAGGTCCATCAGATAAGTCTTGCCCCGGCCCACGCCGCCCCAGACGTAGAGCCCGCGCGGTGCTTCCCGGCGATCACCACCGAGGAGCCGCTGCAGCATCGACGGCTTGCGGTTCACGCTCTCGACGAGTTCACAACCGACTCGTTCGAGCGACTGGACGACACGCCGTTGCTCAGGATCGTCGGTGAAACCCGCGGTCAGGTTTCGCTCGTATGCGTCAACCAGGCTCATGGGCGGCGAAGCCTATCACCGGGAACGCCCGAGATAATGGGCCTGAACGAAAACCAAACGACCACGGACTTTGCTAAGACTCGACACATTGTATGTGGGAGAGTGCTCGCGATCGCGAGTACGCGCTGCTCGAACCTTGGAAGAAGCCCCGATGACGCAAACGCGAACCCTGTGGAACTACGTCCTGATTCCCGCGCTCGTGGGCGGCGTCATCGGTTTCGGGCTGCTCGCGTTGCCAAAGCTCGAGGCGTTGACGACGAACCGCTCGTACGCGGACGCCGTATCCGTCGCGTCGCCGTCGGTCGTCAACATCTTCACGCTGAAATCGACGGCGACCTATCTCCATCCGATCTGCCGACTGCCGCAATACCGCGACCTGTGCGAGCGCTCCGGGCGTCTCGGCCGACGTCTCGAAAACTCGCTCGGTTCGGGCATCGTCATGCGTGAAGACGGCTACATCGTGACCAACGACCACGTGATCGCCGGCGCGGACGACATCATCGTCCTCTTTGCCGACGGCCAGCAGGCCAACGCCGCCGTCGTCGGCACCGACACCGATACCGACCTCGCGGTCATCAAGGTCGAGGCAAGCGGGCTCACCCCGATCGATCGAGCGACCGAGGACAACATTCGCGTTGGCGATATCGTGCTCGCAATCGGCAATCCATTCGGGATCGGCAGCACGGTCTCACTCGGAATCGTGAGCGCCATGGGTCGCTCCGGCATCACCGACGCGCCGTTGATCGATTTCATCCAGACGGACGCGGCAATCAACCCAGGTAACTCCGGCGGGCCGCTGATCGACACGGACGGGCGCCTCGTCGGTATCAACACGCTCATCTACAGCAATGGCGCGGGTAGCGAAGGAATCGGGTTCGCCATCCCGCGCGAACTCGCGACTTCGGTGTTCGAGGACATTCTCGAGCATGGTGAGGTACGCCGCGGATGGCTCGGCGTCACGCTGGAACCGACCCCGGGGGACGGCCGACGAACCGGTTTGCTCGTCCGCCGCGTCACGCCCTTTTCGCCTGCCAGCACAGCGGGTATTCGAGCTGGAGACATTCTCGTCGCGATCAACGCCGTACCGGCCCGGTCGAGCGTCGACACCTTCAAGCAGCTCGCGGGGACCAACCCCGGGGAAGAGCTTTCCCTGCGCATCGTACGTGGTGGCCTCGAATTCGACGTCTCGGCGACGGCCGGACAGCGTCCGACCTCGAACGGCGTCAATCGCTAGAGGTTTGAATCGAACCCGGCGAGGCGCCGGCGAGCGGCTTCACCGTGCGCTTCGAGCCCTTCCTGATCCGCAATCGTCGATGCGATTCGGGCCAAGGTTTCCGCACCCTCGCGGCGAACATCGATGATCGACGAGCGCTTCTGGAAATCGTAGACCGATAGCGGGGAGGCATAGCGGGCCGTGCCGAAGGTCGGCAAGACATGACTCGGCCCAGCGCTGTAGTCGCCGAGCGCTTCGGCGGAATAGGCGCCCAGGAAGATAGCGCCCGCGTGGCGTATCAGAGGAAGCAACGCGTCGGGATCGTCGACCGCGAGTTGCAGATGCTCAGGCGCTACTCGATTGGCGATCTCGCAAGCCTCTTCGAGTGAACGCGACTGAACCAGCGCGCCCCGATCGGCCAGCGACGACCGGATGATTGAGGCTCGCGCCATCCCCGGGAGCTGCTCCGCCATCAGACGCTCGACGCTGTCGAGATAGTCGCTGTCGGGTGAGATCAGGATCGCTTGCGCGTCCGCGTCATGCTCGGCCTGCGAGAAGAGGTCCATCGCTGTCCATTCCGGATCGACAGATCCATCGGCGACGATGCAGATCTCGCTCGGCCCGGCGATGACGTCGATACCGACGGGACCGAACACCAGTCGTTTCGCGGCGGCGACGAATGCACCGCCCGGTCCGACGATCTTGTCGACCTTGGGAATCGTTTGCGTGCCGAACGCGAGTGCCGCAACCGCTTGTGCACCCCCCACGGTGAAAACGCGATCGACGCCCGCAAGGTGCAGCGCCGCCAGAACGAACCGGTTCTTGTCACCGTTCGGCGTCGGGACAGTCACGATGACTTCATCAACACCCGCAACACGCGCCGGGATCACCGTCATCAGAACGGTCGACGGATAGGCAGCCTGACCGCCCGGCACGTAGACCCCCACGCGCTCCAACGGCGTAATACGCTGGCCAAGCCGGTTACCGAAGCCGTCGTCGTCCAGAAAATCACCGCCCGTCTGGCGTTCGTGATAGCGCTGGATGCGATCGGCCGCTGAACGCAAAGCGTCCCGGTCGGCAACGGGTAGCTGATCGTAGGCTTCGCGCAGTTCCCGCGCGCGAATCTCGAATCCAGCGGTCAGATCGGTGTGGTCGAAGCGCGCCGTCAACTCGATCAGGGCGGCGTCCCCGCGTTGCACGACGTCCGCGATGATGTCGCCCGCCGCACGCGTCACGGCATCGTCGGTCGATACGTCCCAGGCGAGGAGCGATTCGAGTTCACGCTCGAACGTCGCCGATGCCGAGCTGAGCCGCCGGATCACGGCCGACTACTCCGACGGCGTTCGCGCGACGATCGAAACGGCATGCAACTCGCCGCTCTGAATCAAATCGTTGATCGCCGCGTAAACGGCCTGCTGGCGTTTGACCCGGTTCATGCCTTCGAACGCATCGGCCGTGACCTGAATCATTGCACGATTGCCTTCCACTTCGACGCTGATCTCGGCGTCCGCGAAAGCACCTTGAACGGCTTCGTTCACACGTGTCTGCATGTCTTCCAAGAACGACTCCCCAAGAGTTAGTGATCGGTGGCCGAAGTGGCGACCGTCGGCCTAGCGCATCGTGCCTTCGGGTATCGATCGAGGCGCGCGAAGGCGGTCGCGAAAGGCGCGCTATCGTGCTCGACACGTCCAGCGATCGCAACGGCGAGCGGATCTCTCACCCCCCCGGTTCGGGCAAAAAAATCGTTGTCGCGTCAGTATTTTGCCCTACCTGAACATGTCGGCGAATCCAACTCCGTCACTCAATTGACGCCGCCGCAGCAATGTTGCAATGCTTCACAACCTTAGACACCACCCGATGCAAACCGCCCTATGTGGCTCCCCTTGCTCGCCCTCATCCTGGGCTTCATTGCACTTGTGTGGAGCGCCGACCGTTTTGTGTCGGGGGCAGCGGCGACGGCAAAAAACCTGAACGTTTCCAAAATCGTGATCGGCCTGACGGTCGTCTCGATCGGCACGTCGGCACCCGAGATTCTGGTTGGCCTGCAGGCGTCGCTCGACGGCGCGTCGGACCTCGCGATAGGCAACGCAATCGGATCCAACATCGCCAACATCGGCCTCGTTCTCGGCATTACGGCGCTGATTCGCCCACTACCGTTCGAAGACTCGGTCCTGAAGAGCGAATTGCCATGGCTGCTCGGCGCGACCTTCATCGCGGTCGCATGCCTCTTCAACCGTTTCCTGGGGATTCTGGACGGCGTCGTCCTGCTCGCCGGACTGTCTTTCGTGATGTACCGGCTGACGCTGGCCGCCCGCGAAGGAACCTCGGACCCGATATCCGAAGAACTCGACGACTACCCGGCGATGTCGAAGCTCGCCGCCGGTTTCTGGCTCTTCGCCGGCCTGGTCGTTCTACTCGTGGCGTCGCACGTCATCGTCGAGGCTGCCGTCACGATCGCCGAGCAACAAAACGTACCTCGGGTCGTCATTGGCCTCACGATCGTCGCCATCGGCACGAGCCTTCCTGAGCTGGCCGCGACCGTAGGCGCGGCAATGAAAGGACACTCGGAACTCGCGATCGGAAACGTCGTGGGTTCGAACATCCTCAACATCCTTGCCGTGATGGCGGTACCCGCATTGGTCCATCCGACGGCGGTGGACGGCGAAGTGCTCTACCGCGATGTCGGCATGATGCTGGCGATCACGATGTTGCTCGCGCTCTTCGCCTACGGCATCGGTTCTCGAAAGCTCATCACGCGATTCGAAGGCGGCGTCCTCGCCGCCGCTTGGATCGGCTACAACCTGATGCTCTTCATCCAATCGAGCAATTGATGCTCATCGCCCCCGAGCTCGCCGAAAAACTCGCCGCTATCGAGCTCGCCATCTTCGATGTCGACGGTGTACTGACCGACGGCCGCCTGTACTACGGATCCGGCGGCATCGAGATCAAGGCGTTTCACGTTCAGGACGGCGCCGCGCTCAAGCTATTGATGCAATCCGGCATCGGTGTCGCAATCATCACGGGCCGCGCGAGCGAAGCCGTCACGCGGCGCGTTGAAGAGCTCGGCATTCCGCATTTCTTCGAAGGTGTATCGAGGAAGGAACTGGCGCTGGCTGAACTCGAGGGAACCACCGGAATCGACGCTAGTCGCATGAGTCATATGGGCGACGATCTCGCCGATCTCTCGCTCTTCGACCGGGTCGGCGTGCGCTTCTCCGTCGAATCCGGGCATCCGGTCGTCAAACACGCGGCAGACTTTGTTGCGACGACGCCGGCAGGGTACGGCGCGGTTCGCGAAGTGAGCCAGTTGATTCTCGAAACCCAGGGTAAATGGCTGCGCGCCCTCAACGCGCTTCGTTGAGCCGCTGGCTCCTTGTCGCTGTGGTGGGTGTCGGCATCGTCCTTCTGGTCGACACCACCGACGATCTCATCGCGCCGACACCGTTCACCGATCAATCGCCGGACCTCTTCATCGAAAGCGGGCTTATCACGACGTTCACCGAAACCGGGAGCATCGACTACAGACTCTCGGCCAGACGGATCGACTACTTTCGTGAGGATGACACCAGCTACCTGGCCGCGCCGCGCCTCGTGGTTCACAACGAAACGTCCGCGCCTTGGCAGATCGATGCGAAAACCGGCGAAGGTTACGCGCTGACCGGTGGCGACAGCACGCTGCGATTGAGCGAAGATGTCATCGCTCAGCAAGAACGCGCGGACGGGACCTTTACGCGCCTCACGAGCAGTACCATCACGGTCTTCGCCGACCGCCGGATCGCCACGTCGAACCAGCCGGTCAAGATCGAAACCGACGAGTATACCCTTCGCGCGGTCGGGTTCGAGACCAATCTCGAGACCGGTCGAATCCGGTTGCGGTCTTCAAAGGATCAACGCGGTGAACTCAAAGTCCTCGCACAAAACGGCTGATTTCGCGCGCGTCGGAATCCTCGCCCGCACCTTAGCGGCGGCGCTCGTCGTGATCCTGGCCGTTGCCGGGTCGGCGCTGCCAACCGATATGGATCAGGAGCTCACGATTTCCTTCGACGAGGCAGACGTCACAATCAACGACGGCGTCTCGGTGGTGCGCGGGAACGTAGAGCTGACACAAGGCACGCTTCAGCTCCGGGCCGAAACGATGAACATCACCACACAAGAGGGCCGGATCGTGAAGGTCGTGGGCCTCGGTTCGCACGCGGCCCCCGCGGCGTTCTCCCAGAGAATCGAGATCGATGAACCACCGCTGCACGGCACGGCGGAAACCATCACGTATCTCACCAATCTCGAAAGACTGGAACTCACCGGCAACGCTCAGATCGAACAACCGTCGCGGCGCATCGAAGGCGGCACCATCCACTGGAACGCGCGCGAAGGTCGAGCGACGGCACGTTCCGACAACGGTGGCGAACGAGTCCGCATGATCTGGCAGCCCGAAAAAGAGCCGGGCGAGCCGGCCGATAGACCAAGCGAGCCGCGTGAGCAGTAACGAACTCGTCGTTCGAAACCTGGCGAAGTCGTACCGAGGTCGTCGTGTCGTCGAAGATCTGAGCCTCGACATCTCGGCAGGCGAGGTCGTGGGATTGCTCGGGCCCAACGGCGCGGGAAAGACAACCTGCTTCTACATGGTGCTCGGACTCACCCGCGCCGACGCCGGTTCGATCCACCTCGGCGACATGGACCTCTCGCGCCAGCCACTACACGTACGTGCCCGCGCTGGCATCGGCTACCTGCCGCAGGAGGCAAGTGTTTTTCGCAAGCTCTCCGTCGAGGGAAACCTGAAAACCGTCATCGAATTGCGCGACGACCTCGACGCTGAGGCCGCTTCGACGCTCATCGAATCCCTACTCGACGAGTTCAACCTCCACCAGGTGCGGGAAACCCTTGGTGAGCGACTGTCCGGCGGCGAGCGTCGCCGCGTGGAGATTGCCCGTGCACTCGCCACGGAACCGCGCTACGTGCTTCTCGATGAACCGTTCGCAGGCGTCGACCCGATATCCGTCGCCGAAATCAAGAACGAGATCAGGCGATTGGCCGACAGAGACATTGGCGTCCTGATCACCGATCACAACGTCCGCGAGACGCTCGACATCTGCGACCGCGCCTACATCGTCAATGCTGGCACGATCATTGCTCATGGCTCGTCGGAGGTCATACTATCCAACCCGACAGTGCGCAGCGTTTACCTGGGCGAGCAGTTCAAGCTCTAGTCGGCCGGCGCGCGCCCATCTCGCGACCTTCTAACGGGCACCGATTTTGCTAAAGCAAGGCCTATCGCTACGCGTTTCGCAGCAGCAGACGATGTCGGTCTCGCTGCAGCAAGCGATCCGGCTCATCGGCCTGTCGACGCTCGAACTCGATGCCGAGATTCAACAGGCCATCGAAGAAAACCCGATGCTCGAGATGGTCGACGACGCACCGGAGAGTATCGACGCGGCGACCGACGAGGCGAGTACCGAGACATTCGACCACCCCTCAGGCGCTGAAACCGCCGATGGAACGAGCGACGATTTACCCGCGATCGACCCCGATGCGATCGAGCGCATCGACGACGTCGACCTGACGATCGATACCTTCGAGGACGTATCCGCCGATGAAATCGGTTCGTTGGATGAGTCCGTAACGGAGGAGATCCCGGCCGATACGAGCTGGGAAGACGTTTACGAACCGTCGCCACCGGCCGAACCGAGCACGACGAGCGCGCCGCCGCCCGAAGACGGCACGCCAATCGAAGAACGTCGGTCGAGCCAGGAAACACTGAACGACTATCTGCAATGGCAGTTGGATCTCACACCTTTTTCCGATCGCGACCGAGTCATCGCGACGGCCATCGTCGACTCGATCGACGACGACGGGATGCTCACGGCGGATCTCGAAACACTGTTGCCGGACGTCGAGCTCGATGACCCGATCGAGATAGACGAGCTCGAGGCCGTGCTGAAGCGCATCCAGCAGTTCGACCCCATCGGCGTCGCCGCTCGCGACATCCGCGAATGCATCGAGCTACAGCTCACAGCACTTCCCATCGACATACCGTGGCGCGACGCTGCACTCGAACTCATCGCCGATTATTTCGAGCTGCTCGCCAATCGGTCGTTTGCGGAACTCGCCCGCAAGCTCGACGTGAGCGAAGACGACCTGACGGCGGTCATCGCACTGATTCAGACGACCAATCCCCGGCCCGCGTCATCCGTGGGCGAACTATCGGTGGAGTACATCGAACCCGACGTGCTCGTCCGTAAGGTCAAGGGCCGTTGGACCGTCGAGGCCATCGACCGCGGACGGTCGCGGGTCCGGGTCAATCCGGAATACGAGGGGCTCGTTCAACGGGCAAACCAAAGCCGCGACAACCAGTTCCTGAAGAACCACCTGCAGGACGCACGCTTCTTCGTCAAAAGCCTCGACTACCGAAGCGACACCTTGTTGAACGTCGCCCGCGCGATCGTCGGCCGACAGATCGATTTCTTCGAGCAGGGCGAAGAGGGAATGAAGCCGATGGTGCTCGCGGATGTCGCCGAAATCGTCGGGATCCACGAGTCGACCGTTTCACGGGCCACGACCAAGAAGTACATGCGTACGCCGCGCGGCGTGTTCGAACTCAAGTATTTCTTTTCCAGTCACGTTGGTACGGCGAGCGGCGGCGAAGTGTCGAGCACGGCTATCCGCGCGCTAATCAAAAAGCTCGTCGATCAGGAGAATCCGGCGAAGCCACTGTCCGACAGCAAGCTCACGAAGCTTCTCGGCGAACAGAACATCAAGGTGGCGCGACGCACCGTGGCCAAGTACCGCGAATCGCTGGCAATCCCGTCTTCGACCGAGCGCAAGCGACTCGTCTGAGCGAGGCTGCACACCAACACCAAGAATTGCTCTCCTAAGTATATTTCGCAAGGCGAAAAACGCCCCTTCGCGCGCGTATAACTAAGCTCGATGACGCGTCGATGAACGCAATCGCGACGCGATGGAACACGAAGCCAAGCGAAGGAGCATCAATGCAGCTAAACGTCAGCGGCCGACACATGGAGGTCACCTCTGCCTTGCGCGACTACGTCACGAAGAAAGTCGGACGGATCGAGCGGCACTACGACCACATCACCAACGTCCACGTCGTCTTATCGGTGGACAAACTGATTCAAGCTGCTGAGGCGACGGTTCACGCGTCCGGTAATGAAATCTTCGCTGACGCGGTAGCTGACGATATGTACGCTGCGATCGATGCGTTGTGCGACAAGTTGGATCGCCAGGTCATCAAGCACAAAGAGAAGCAGACGAAGCATCGCACCTAGTCAATGATCGATTTTTCCGGACTCGTCCGGCCCGCGAGTACCCGGGCCGATGCGAGTTCGTTGTCTAAAAAGGCGGCCCTCGAGGACGCGAGTACGTTGTTGGCCGACACCTTCGGCCTCGACGCGCGGCGCCTGCTCGAAGGGTTTCTGAATCGCGAGCGGTTGGGCTCTACGGGGCTCGGCGAAGGCGTGGCAATCCCTCATTGCCGCTTCGGCGACTGTCCCAATCCGATCGGCGCCCTGCTCACGCTTCATCAAGGCGTCGATTTTGACGCGCCGGACGACAAGCGGGTCGACGTGATCTTCGCGCTGGTCGTCCCGACGGACGAAGAACGAGCGCACCTCGAGATCCTTGGCGCGCTCGCCCGCGTTTTCGACGATCCAGCGAACTTATTAGAACTCCGGGAAGCCCCAACCGACGACGAACTTCACGACACGTTGCAACGCCAGATCGAGGCGACCCAGCTCGCCTGAGGGCGCGCTCACGCGCCCACCATCATCTCGTCGACCAGGATCGAACCGCTGGTGATGTTTCCACGCCGATCGACGTCATCGCCGAGTGCGACGACGTTTGCCCACATCTCTTCGAGCTTGCCCGCGATCGTGACCTCGTCGACGGGAAACTGGATCTCGCCGTCCTCGAACCAGAAACCTTTCACGCCGCGTGAGTAATCCCCGGTCACGAGATTCACTCCCTGTCCCATAGCTGACTCGACGAGTAGACCGCGCGGCACGAGCGCGAGGAGATTGGCGAGCGGCACTCGCCGACCGGTGATCTCGGCGTTAAAGACGCCGCCCGCGTTGCCGGTCGATGCGAGCCCGAGACGGCGCGCCGAGTACGTCCCCAGAATGTAGGACTCGACGACGCCGTCGGCGACGAACGCCTTCTCGGACGTTGCGACCCCGTCGCCGTCGAAGGGTGTGCTCCCTGCACCACGCGCAAGGTGTGGGTTTTCTCGGATCGCGATCCCCGGCGGCGCGAGGCGCTCACCGACTGCGTCCAGAAGAAAAGACGCCTTTCGATACTGCGCACCGCCAGAAAGCGCGCCGAGGACATGGCCGACCAGACCGCCAGCCGCGTTCGGCGCAAACACCACGGGATACCGGCCAAGCGCTATCGTGCGCCGCCCCAACCGAGCCTTCGCTCGCGCCGCCGCTTCATTGCCGACCCAGGCTTCGTCTTCCATGTCCGAAGGACATCGGGCCGTCGTGTATTCGCCCTCGCGGTGCATACCGTCTCGGTCTTCGGCAATCGCCGCGGCACTCATCGAATGTCGCGAACTCCACAGCGGCTCCAAAAACCCGAGCGAATTACCGAATACGCGCAGAAACGTATGTGTCGACAAGCTGGCGCCATCGGTTCTGACATCGTGTTCGAGGAGTGCTCCTTCCGCGCGTATGGCGCGAGCAACGGCCTGATCGACGTCGATAGCCCATGGGTGCACAAGGTCGAGATCCGGCGGAGAAGCCGCGAGCAGCTCGGCCTCGGGAAGGCCGCCAAACTCATCCGGCGCCGTGTGCTTCGCGATATTCAGCGCACGCGCGACGGCCGTCTCGATCGCCTCGATCGATGTATCCGAGGTCGACGCCGATCCGCGGCGTTCGCCACGGTAGACCGTGATCCCGATTCCCTTGTCGTGGTGAAACTCGACCGACTCCGTTCGCCGTTCGCGCACGTCGACCGAATATCCGACGTCGTCGCCACCGGACACCTCGGCCGCGGTCGCACCCAGGCGTTTGGCCGTCTCGAGCGTCTGCGCCACCAGGTCGACAAGGCCGGCTTCTATCTTGCTCCGTTCGTCCGGATTCAGGGCACGCCCCACCATCAGGTTTCCTCATGGACTGTAGTGCGGCGACGCGGATCATCGCGCGACCGTCCGCGTCGATTGTCACCCGTTCGGCGCATCCGAGCATCAGTTCATACCGAACGGCGAAGCTGCTTTACTTGGCCGGCACACATCGGGAGGCGCACAACATGGTGCGAGGCGTTTTCTTCGATCTCGGCGGTACGCTTTTCAGCTACCGAGGATCACGCGGCGGCGGCCGTATGGTCGACGAAGTCACACGTCGACTCGGCATCGAACGCGATCGCGACGAGGTGCGAAACGCGTGGCGTACGGCCCAAGAAAGCGTCGCGCGAGAGTACGCGCAACGGCCCTACTTCCTTCATCGCGACCTCTTCATTGACGGGCTGAGAGGGTTCGCCGAATCGATGGGGGCGCAACCATCCGAAGATCTGATTTCGTGGTTCGAGACCACCCAACGCAACGCCACCGTTGAGAACCTGCCGATTCGCGACGACTGCTTGCCGACTCTGCGCACCCTCAAAGGCCACGGTTTATACCTCTCGATCGCTTCCAACATCGATGACGACTTCCTCGATCCACTCGTCGAGCGACATCAGTTGGACAGCGTGCTCGATCACTGGACCAGTTCGGAAGCGGCCCGTGCTTGTAAACCCAATCCCGACTTCTTCCGCTATGTGCTCCAGCGGTCGGGACTCGCCGCCGATGAGGTCCTGTTCGTCGGTGATTCGCTCCACCACGACATCGTCGGCGCGAACGAGGTCGGAATGCAGACGGTGCAGATCGTCGAAGAAGGCACCGTGACGCCTTTGACGGCGGGCCTCACTGCGACGGCGGAACCCGACCATCGAATCAGCGAACTGACGGAGCTCGTCAACATCGTCGGTGTCACACAATGACCACGACGGTCGTCCCGGAATCCCCGGAGGAGCTGACCGCCGAGTACTTGAGCGAGGTGCTCGGTACGACGATCGAAGCGGTGGCACAGACCGAACTCGGCGACGGCAAAGGGTTCATGGGCGATATCCTTCGCCTGGAACTGTCGTCGTCCGCGCCGAACGCGCCAACGTCGATCGTTGCCAAACTACCTAAGAAGGCCAACCGGCCGTTCGGCGAGATGATCGGCATCTACGAACGGGAGATCCTCTTCTATCGCGACCTCGCCGACGCCATTCCGGCACGGACGCCCGGGATCATCTACAGCTTCTTCGACCCGGATGCCGCATCGGAGAAGCAGAAGCAAGTCATGGCGGTGCTCGAGCGCCTACCCCGCTTTTTGGCAGGCGCGCTCACATCGGTCGGCAAGTGGCAGGCCGGCCGGCGGAACCGTCGGTATCTCGTGCTCATGGAAGACCTCGGTCACCTCGAGATCGGCGACCAATTGGCCGTGTACGACCCAGGAACGCTGTCAACTCGTGCTCGAAGAGATCGCGGCGACGCATCGCTCGCTCTGGGACGCGAACCTCGACGATTACTTCTGGCTCATGCCGTTCGACATCGACGCCAAGCTCCGCCACGGCTTGTTCAGAAAATCGTTGCCCATTTTCAAAAACCGGGTAGGTGATCAACTCGACCGCGAACTCGCATGGCTCAACCGGCACGGCACAGAACTCGCACGCAGGTTTGCCGCGGACGCCCCAGCCACGTTGCTGCACAACGATCTCCGCCTCGACAACATCTGCTTCGACGCGAGCGACGGCGAAACGCATTGCGTTTTCATCGATTGGCAGCTCGTGCGCAGCGGACCGGCCGTTTCCGACGTCGCCTATTTCCTGGGCGGTGCCCTGGTCGAGGACACCCCGGCAGCCGACGTCGACGATCTCCTGCATGCCTACCATCGCGCGCTCGAGCGATCCGATTACACGTTCGAGCAACTTCAGCGCGACTACCGCCGTGCCCTCTTTCTGAACTTGGCCACGCTAACGACCATCGATCAGGTTGATGTCGGCGCGGACCGAGGCGCCGATCTCATGGATCGCTGGATCGCTCGGTTGATCAAGCGCCTCGACGGCGTCGACCCCGCTACGCTGCTGTAGATCGACAATCAAGGAAGTACATGCACGCCGCACTCGTCACCGGCAAGCACCAGATCGAATTTCTCGAGTTTCCGCCCCCTGAACCCGACGACGTCCGCGCGGTCGTCGAGATTCAATACTGCGGGATCTGCGGCACCGATCTGCATGCATACGTCGCTGGTGGTCCGTACAACCCCGCCATCTGCGGGCACGAATGGTTCGGGCACATCAGCCGCGCACATCCCGGTAGTGGATTCAGGGAAGGCGATCGCGTCGCTCTCGGTGTGGGTTCGGCTTGTGGGCACTGCGAGACCTGTCGCCGGGGCGACCCGGCCCACTGTGAAACCGTATTCGCGGGTATGGTCGGCGTCGGGCCGAACGCGGCACGACACGGCGGATTCGCGCCGTCCATCGCCATCGAAGCTGCGCGCCTCTACCAGGTCGACGACCGAATCAGCGCGACCGATGCAGCCGTACTCGAGCCACTGACCGTCGCCGTCCACGCGGTCCGGCGTACCGCGATTCGTCTTGGCGACACCGCGGTGGTGATCGGCGCCGGTCCGATCGGGTTGCTCGTAGCGCAATGTGCGCGCGCCGCCGGCGCGAGCCGCGTCGCCGTCATCGAGCCATCGAGCGCGCGGCGACAAAACGCGAAAGAACTAGGCGTCGATGTCGCGCTCGAACCAGGTGAAGACGTGGCCGAAGTAATTGGTCGGGAAATCCGACCCCAGGGTGTCGATGTCGTTTTCGAATGCGCTGGCCGAGACGAGACGATCGATCTCGCCGCCTCCCTGGCCCGCCGCGGCGGTAAAGTCTCCCTGGTCGGCGTGCCGCCGGATTCATCCGTGATTCGAGGTGCCGACTGGCTGGTCCGGGAAATCGAACTGACCGCGTCGATCGGTTATCTACGCGAGGAGTTCACGATCGCCCAACAACTCGTGATCGACCAACGCGTTCGCGTGGCGCCACTGCACACCGCCACGTTCGAGCTTGCCGATATCGAAGGGGCGTTCGAACAGCTCATAAATCCGGTGGGCGACATCAAGATCCTGATCGACCCGACAAACGTCTAACCGTTCGCTTGGCGGTCCGAAGGCGGGACACCGACGAGGTGCCCCGCCCGACGGCGATTACATACGCCAATAACGCTTTCCGACCTGATTCGGCAACGCGTTGTAAGAGTTACGGGACTTCTTTCCCTTGCCCTTCGCTTGGTTGATTTGCTGCCAGGCAGGTTGCTGCCCGGCGTCCTGATTTTCGACTCGTTGAGTCTTCGTTTTCTTGGAGCGTCGTTTCGCTTTCATGTGTTGCACCTCGCGTCTCGTGCGCCGAGTTCAACAGAACCGGCGCCGGGTCTGTCTCGAGCGGAAGGACACGCGCGCACGAGCTGGGTCGCGCGACGACATTAGCTTTCGAAACGTGCACGGCAATCGTGGACGCGTGAGCTACCGCTGGATTTCTTGCGACCGTCGCACCGAATTCATCGAGTTCGGGGACGACGGACTTACCGATCTTCTCTAGTTGACTACGGGATTTACCGTCGACTACGGGATCAGGATCCAGTCCAAGGTAGGAGCCTCCATGGGGCGCAGGATTGCGCGCATGGCCGATCCTGCGCCTGCCGTGACGAAGAAACAACCTCCCGCCACGAGCCACCGATAACCACTAAAGTGAAGGCGCCAGGAAGCTCGAAGCAAGAGGATCGAAATGACCGACGACGCCACGCAAGACCTACACGAACGCTCGCGGATCATCCGGGAGGAGATGGGTGGTGCCCCCCGGGTCTCACGGATGCGCGAAGAAGGGAAGCCGACCATCCGTGATCACATCGACGCAATGCTCGATGAAGGGAGTTTTCGTGAAATCGGCACGTTCAGCCGATCCCTCCGTCCTGACGACCGCGCCACGACACCTGGCGACGGCAAGATCGGCGGCGAAGGCACGGTCGACGGCCGGCCGGTCGCGGTTGCCGGCGATGACATCACCGTGAAGCGTGGCTCCAGTTCGGTCGTCGGCTCGCGGAAAACCGCGCGGCTCTACGAGCGCGCCTTGACGATGGGCATGCCGTACCTCTACTTCGGCGAAACCGGCGGCGGCCGGATACCCGATCTGATCGGATCCGAGGGCATCTCGGACGCGATGCCGTCGCCCGAGATCGCTACGCGCCGTCGCGCGATCCCACTCGCGAGCGTGATCGTCGGCCAATCGTTCGGGGGCTCGTCGTTCCATTCCGCATTCTCCGACTTCACCGTACAGGTCCGCGGCAGCGTGTTGGCCGTGACGTCGCCGCGCGTTTTCGAGATCGCGACCGGCGAGGTGATCGGTTTCGAAGAACTCGGCGGCGTGGACGTGCACGCCAAGACGACCGGGCAGATCGATCTCGGCGTCGACACCTATGAGGAGTCGTACGCGGCCGTTCGCCAGTGGCTGTCGTATCTACCGTCGAACGCTCGTGAAGCGGCACCGCGCGGACAGCCGATGGCGCCCGCGCGTTGGCAGCGAGACGAGGCGCTGGCCGCGATGATTCCGACCAAGCGCACCCGCGGCTACGACATGCGGAAATTCTGTGCCGCATTGCTCGATCCCGATTCGTTCTTCGAATTGCGACCCCTCTACGCCAAGAGCCTCGTGACCGCCCTCGGTCGACTCGACGGCTGGCCCGTCGGCGTGATTGCGAGCAATCCGATGTTCCAAGCCGGCGTCCTGAACCCCGAGGCTTGCGACAAAGCGATACGCCTCATGTGCCTGTGTGATGCGTTCAATCTACCCATTATCTGGCTGATGGACGTGCCCGGGTTCATGGTCGGTCGCCGCGTCGAACACGATCGAATGCTATTCATGGCGATTCGTATGGTGGAAGCACTTTGCAATCTCTCGACGCCGACGCTGTCGGTCGTCCTGCGAAAGGGATTCGGGCTCGCCTACCAGGCGATGAATACGTCTGGAATGGGTGCGACCGGGTTCTATTCCTGGCCTGGAGCGGAAATCGGCTTCATGGACCCCGATGTGGGTGTCAACGTGGCCTACGCGAACCGTCTCGATGAACTCGAGGGTGACGCGCGCGAAGCCGAACGTCAGCGGCTGATCGACGAAGTCGGCGAGGCGACTTCGCCGTACGAAGCCGCCGGGACCATGCGCATCGACGAGGTCATCGACCCATCCGAGACTCGCCTGGTACTCGCCGAGGACTTGGGCAAACTCGCCGGTCGACGCATTCCTCCGCCCGAAGAACGGCCGCTCAGCTATTGGCCGACCTGCTGACTTTTTTCCGATGCCAGGTCTCGCATTAACGCAGAGAAGTTGCTGCTGCGGCCTGCTAGGGTTCGAGCACGCGCTGGTGGGGTTGAAATGAAAGGCAATTGGGTTCTGCGCGGTACCGCGATCGTCGTACTGCTTCTCTCGCTCCCGATGATCTGGCAGGGAGCGGGGCTCGCCCTGGCCGGGGGCACACCCTACTACGTCATCGTGGGTCTCTTGATGGCCGCGTCAGCCGTCGAGTTCTGGCGCGCGCGGCGCAACGCGTTCTACCTCTTCGCGGCGGCCTTGCTACTGACTCTCGCATGGGCCGTCTACGAAAGCGGATTCTCGTTCTGGCATGTCGGGTCGCGGATCTGGCTGGTCGGCCTCCTGATGCTCTGGATCAGCTCACCCTGGGTCAGGCCGAAACTGTGGGCCGCAGCCGATGACGATCCGGGATTCTTCCGCCTCCGAACGTCCCAGGTGGGCGCCGCGGCAAGCGTGCTCGTTCTAGGCGGCATGACGGTGGACGTCCTAAGTCGCGACGTGGCCGAGTTGCCGTCGCGAACGATTGTTGCGAGCACCAATCCGTCGGATTGGGCAGCGTACGGCGGGAACAACGCCGGCACGCGCTATGCACCCCATGACGTCATCGACGTCGACAACGTCCGCCGTTTGACCGAAGCCTGGCGAACGAACACGGAACGAGTCGGGCGCTTCAGCGGCACGCCCATCCAGATCGAGGACGGGCTGTATCTCTGCACGGCACAGAACGTTGTCATCGCCCTCGACGTGGACAGCGGCGAGGAACGTTGGCGCCACGACCCGGGCAACGAGTCGCCAGCGTTCGGCATCTTCGGCAACTGCCGGGGCGTAACGCACTATCGCCTCCCCGATCGCCCGGCGGCTGATGCCTGCACGGACCGGATCTACACCGCCACGACCGACGCCCGGATGATCGCTCTGGACATGAAGAGCGGTGAGCGCTGCGAAGAGTTCGGCGAAAGCGGGGAGATCTCACTCGCTGCCGGCATGGGCGAGATCAAACCTTTCTACTACGCCGTGACCTCCCCGCCGACGATTGCGCGGGGTGCGCTCGTGGTCGGTGGCCTGGTGATCGATAACCAGGAGACCGACGAGCCATCCGGCGTCGTGCGCGGCTACGATGCAGCGACGGGTGCGCTTCTATGGGCGTGGGACATCGGCCGGCAAGGCGGGCCCGCGATGCCGGCCGAGGGCGAAACGTACACGCGGGGCACCCCAAACGTCTGGAGCTTGACCTCATCGGATGACGAGCTCGGCCTCGTCTACGTGCCGACCGGCAACGCGACACCCGACTACTTTGGTGGTCACCGCACCGAGATCATGGACGAGTTCGCGAGCTCGGTGGTCGCCATCGATGCACGAACCGGCGAGACACGTTGGCACTTCCAGACCACACATCACGACATCTGGGACTACGACGTGCCCTCGCAACCGACCCTCGTCGACCTCGAGGTAGACGGCGCAATGCGAAAGACGGTGATCGTGCCGACCAAACGCGGCGAACTCTTCCTCCTCGACCGCGTCACGGGCGAACCGATCGCGGACGTGGCCGAGCTGCCCGTACCGCAAACCGATCTTGCCCACGAGCGAACGACGGCAACACAGCCGTTCTCGACCGGCATGCCGTCTTTCGCCAACGCAGCCTTCGGTGAAAAAGACCTGTTCGGTCTCACGCCATTCGACCAGATGACCTGCCGGAGAGCATTTCGCGGCCTGCGCTGGGAAGGCTTGATGACGCCACCGGCGGTCGACGGGACGCTGCTCTACCCCGGACCGGGCGGCGGCATGAATTGGGGAAGCGTCTCGGTGGACGAAGGGCGAGCGCTTCTCGTCGTCAACGTTCTGCAAATGCCATTCGTGATCCGCATGATCCCGCGCGAGAACGTGAACCCGCCGACCGGTGACGGATTTCAGCCGCAGTACGGGATCGGTGGCCCTCAACGCGGTACGCCCTGGGCTGCTTCGGTGCAGATGTTCTCCTCGCCGATCGGAATCCCGTGTATCGAGCCACCCTATGGGGAAATCGCCGCGATTGATCTCAAGACACGCCAGCTCGTCTGGCGCCGCGCCGTCGGCAGCACAGCGTTCGGATTTCCTTCCGCCGCAGGATCGGTCACGACAGCCGGTGGACTCATCTTCAACGCCGGCGCGGACGGCGCGCTGCGAGCGTTCGACACGTTGTCGGGGGAGGTGATCTGGGAGGGCGCGTTGCCGGGCAGCGCAGATGCCACGCCAATGACCTATGTGAGCCCGAACACAGGACGGCAATACGTCATCTCGACTGTTCCCGGCAGCGGCGGCACGATGATGGGTGGTGGTGGTGGTTCGGCCGAGGCTGAGGGCGGATGGGTGGTCGCGTTCGCGTTACCCGAATGAACGCGTGAAACACCTGGCCGAGGACCATTCCCTGAGTTCTCTCGCGTCGTAGGCGCAAGCTGACGATCACCCGCAGCGGATTCCCGCGCCTTTAACCGCTCCGTAGGCTTAAGCGTATCGTCCGGCGGTGCGAAAGGGCGCTCGAGATGCTACGCCGGCCGCGACGCTATCCGCGGATCGCTGCGACTGCGAAGGTGCGCGGCATGACACGAAGTGACCCGAACCCTTTGACGGGGCTCCAGCTCAAACTTCATCGGCTCTGGAAGGGCACGCTGCTCACAGCCATTGCGGTCGTGTACGTCCTCCTTCTCGTCCGACTTTTTGTCGCGCACGGTTGGCGGGACGCTCTCATCGCACTCGTCGTGGTCGTGGTAGCGCAGGCTTTTCGACACATCGCCACCGAGGTCGAACGCATCGGTTGGCGAATCGACAAGGGGCTGGCCAACGATCACGAACGCGCCAGACCGACTCAGCAGCGCCTCTTTGCCGTCCTGACAATCGCGGTGCAGCTCACCCATCTCGCGCTAGCAGCGCAAGCGTGGCTCCTGGACACCTCGAGCTGGGTAATGGCAACGGTCGCCTCACTTGCTGTCGTTGAGGTTCTCTTCGCCATGGTTCGCCGCGCCAACCGTCGCGTCGGCTTTCAAGCCGCAAGTTACGGAACGCGCGAAACCACGCCGGTTACCGGACCCTACGGTCATTCGCACGAATCAGCGGACGATATTCTCGAGGAAAGGCTCACGACCCTGCACGACCTCGCGGCCGCAGGAAGTATCTCGCAAGCCGCATACGAGCAAGCCCGCGACCGCTACCGGATTCGACATGTCATGGCCGAGTTCGACCCGCCTCCCGACCGACACGGCTGACGAAACCATCGAAAAAGGAAAAACCGATGATGGAATCAAACCCGGCTCATCCCACCGAAAACCGTGAGGAGAGACTACGAATGTATGTGCTCGGCCTCGTTCTCGTCGGTGTGCTCACGTTCCTCGCAGGGTTCCTGCAAGCGACCGCCTACAACTTCCTGAACTACATCGCCTACCTCGTCTTCTTCGCCGGAGGATGGGTCCTCCTGGCGCGGACGCGCAGATCGAACCAAAACCGCCTCGCGCGCGTTTTCGTGCTGGCGATCACGGCCGCCACGACGCTCATCGCCACGCTCTATGCCGGCTATGAGTGGTTCAGGCTCAGCGGGAACGCGCAACTCGCGGCGCAGATCGAGGGCATCGTCTATCTCCTGATTCTCGTTTTCATCGTCGGCGTCTTGGGCGCCCTGCTTTCGATCAGGCGACCTGGCGCGACCGTTCGGTGAGCGTTGCCCAGTCGCAATAGGGGGCTCTAACGATCGCGGAAATCCCGGATCACGCGAAACAGCCGTGCGTGTTTAGATTCCTCGACGTACAACGATCCAGGTCTCCGATGAACGATACGTCACCGGGCGAGAACGGAACCATCAGCCGGACTCAAATCATCGCGCGGCTCATCGTGCTCGCTCTGGTGATGCCGCTCTTCATCTTTCTGCCGGCCGGACGATGGGATTGGCCAATGGCCTGGGCGGTCGCGTTCGTCGTGAGCGCCGCAATGGTCGGGAGCCGCCTCCTAGTACTCGAGAAACACCCCGACCTTTTGAACGAGAGGGCCGAGTCGATTAGTGCCGAAGACGCGAAACCCTGGGACAGAATCCTCGCCCCGGCGATGGCAGCGACGCCGCTCCTGGTCCTCGTCGTCGCGGGTTTGGACGAACGGTTCGACTGGTCTTCGCCAATCGGCATCGTCGCCGAACTCCTCGGACTCGGTCTCATCGTCCTCGGATACGCCGTCGCTACCTGGGCGATGTGGGCCAATCGGTTTTTTTCCGGCGTCGTTCGTATTCAACACGATCGAGGCCATCAGGTCGTCGCGAACGGTCCCTACGCGATCGTGCGGCACCCCGGTTACACCGGCAGCGTGATGGCTTGTGTCGGTTTTGCGCTCGCGCTCGCTTCCCTATGGGCTTTCGTCGCCGTAGCGATCAATGTCGTCGTCACAATCATCCGGACTCGTCTCGAAGATCGAACGCTGACCGAGGAATTGCCGGGCTACTCGACGTTCACTGAGCGCACACGCCATCGACTCGTACCCGGCGTATGGTGACCGAGCTAGCGCCGACTAGTGTTGGCTAACACGCCCGCGCCTGGGTTGACGCGCCGGTCCCACACGTCGAACCATCCTCTCGGAACGAAGGCTTAAGAACGATGCCGTGGTAGACGAGAGCACAGACCGCGAATACCCCGCCTATCGCGCGCCGCCGGGGCTTAAGAACCCTCACCTGCAGACCGTGGTTTCGAGTGCGCTGCGCCGCACCGTTCTCCATCGGCGCTTGCGCGACTTTGTGAGGGTAGGCGAAGAACGTGCGTTCGTGACAGCGGGTCACCACGTGCTGGCCCACGTCCACGACCGCCCCGAGCGTGGCGCACCCATCGTCGCGATCATTCCCGGCTGGCTCGGCCACGGCGGTTCGTCGTACGTGTTGGGCGTCGGCCACGCGCTTTGGCAGGCCGGCTTCAATGTCGCGCGGCTGACGTTGCGCGATCACGGCGACACAGCCCACTTGAACGAAGGGATGTTTCATTCCGCCCTCACCGACGAGGTGGTCGAATTCGTCGACCAGATCGTCGGCGGCCATGATCGAGCCGGCCTCGTGGGCGTCTCGCTGGGCGGCAACTTTGCGCTTCGGGTCGCGAAACAGCGCCCGACCATCGAGACGCTGGCCATCTGCCCGGCTGTGGCGCCCCGCCAAACGATCGACCGCATCGACCGCTACCCGGTCTATCGGCGCTATTTCGTCAACAAATGGCGACGGATCTTCCGTGTGAAGGCCCTGCACTATCCCGAGCGCTACCAATACGACCGCGAACTCAAACTCGCCTCTGTCGCAGCGCTCACCGATCTCTTCGTCGATCGCTACTCGGGGTACGACCAGTTAGGCAACTACTTTGATGAGTACGATCTGACTGGCGACGTGCTCGACGGCGTCGCCGCCACCGTGCTGGCCGCGCGCGACGATCCGATCATCGATGTCGATCCGCTACAAGCATTACCCGACTCCATCACCGTCGACGTCCGCGAGAACGGCGGTCATGGCGCTTTTCTCGCCAACGGGCGACTCGACAGCTGGCTGGACGGCTACGTCGCGCGATTCTTCAGCGAGCGTTTGAGCACAGCCCGGTAGGTCCTCGCCCGACGCGTCGGTCGCGCTTCATTGCACGGCTACCTCCGCCGACGACTTTCCGCCGAACGTCCGGAGAAGGCGAGCCATGGTTTCCTTTCGATCGTCCGTCGCGATGTCGAGCGCGGTCCTGCCATCGCCCGCCAGCGCGTTGACGTCGGCGCCATGCTCCAACAGGAATCTCGCGGTCTCGACCTGCTCCCGTTCGACATAACGAGGCGAAATCGTCGCCTGGAGAGCGGTCAGGCCCGCTGTGTTGGCGAGATCGATTTCGGCCCCGTGCGCAAGTAGAAGCTCGGCAGCCTCGAGCACCCCGAAGGTTGCGAACATACCGAGCGGTGTTCGCCAACTCACCTCGTTGACGTCGGCGCCATGCGCTACCAGCAGCTCGGCCATGTCGCGCGACCGCGCGAGAGGCAACTCCGCGGCGAAACGCCAGAGTTCAGACCCCTTGGGCTCAGCCCCGGCCGCGAGGAGAAAGGTCGCCACCTCGACCTGACCGCCGCGAACCGCCGCTTCGAGCGAAGCGGTGCGGACGAGTGCCGGATCTTTCGCGACCGCGGTTCGGACAACGTCCAGGTAACCGAGTCCGAGCGCTGCTTCCGTGGTCAGCTCGGCGCCCGATTGGAGGAGGTAACGACCAACGGTCACCTCCCCGCGATGCGAAGCCCACTCGAGCAACGAACGATTCCGGGCGTGGATGTCCACGCGCCCATGGAGTTCACGCTCGACGTATTCCAAGTCGCCGACGATGGCAGCTGAGAAGAGATCATGGATAGCACCGAACTCCAGCAACCAGACGATCTTTTCCGGATTCCAATGGTTGATCGCCGAATGCAGCGACGAGTTGCCATCGATCGCGACGTTCGGGTTTGCACCGGCCTCGAGCAGCAGACGCAAGGTGGCGTTGTTGCCTTCCCAACACGTCAGCGTCAACGGGGTCGCCCAGCCGTTGTTCTCTTCGTACGTGAGCGCGTCGAGGTCCGCGTCGAACTCGATGAGGAGTTCCAGCAACTCGGCCCTACGGTAAGCAGCAAAGTGAACGGCGCGGCAGGACGACCAGGCGGGCGGGTCACCCCAGCGGCTCCCCCATCCCCAGCCTTTGCGGATCGACGCCCTGCCGCGAATTTCGGCGTCGACGAGCGTCGGTCGTCGCTCGAGCATCGAGCGAACGGCTCTGAGGTCTTCTTCCGCCACCGCCATGGCGAATGGATGTTGGGGCGACAGCGCACCTTTAAGCCGACGGGCATAGATCGACGGTGACGCTGGTTTCATCGCCGCGCTAGGCCACGATGCCGTCGCGTTGGAGCTTTTCGATCGTCTCCGCCGGGTAGCCGAGGTCGCGAAGTGTTTTTTCAGTGTCCGCGCCAAGGTCCGGCGCGAGGCCACGGACCTGGCCTTGCACACCGTTGAAACGGACCGGCGAGCCGACGGTCCGCAACGTCCCGTACCGATCGTCTTCCACGTCGACGAGGTATTCGTTCGCGGCCGCCTGCGGGTCAGCCGCGATCATGGCGTAGTCCTGAATCAGCGAACTCGGAACCTCCTCGGCATCGAAGAGCGGTGGCCAATCGGCAGCCGGTCGGGTCGCGATCGTCCGAGCGACCTCCGCACGGAGCGCGCGCGCGTTCGTGTTGCGGGCACCGACCTCGGCGAACCGAGGATCATGCAGCAGATCCTCGCGATCGAGCGCGCGGCACATCGGCGCCCAGCGGTCCGTGATGTAGCCGACGAACAACCAGACACCATCCGCCCCTTGCGCCTGCAGCGTGAACATATCGCTGATCGGCTGACCACCCGATCGCGGCTTCGCCGCCGGGTCTCGATTCGCGATCTCGTTGATCGCCGGTGCGCGCCCCCAGATCTGACTGCCATAAAGCGAGGTTTCGACACGCTGCGGTTCACCACTTCGCTCGCGGGCCACCAGTGCGCTCGCGATGGCAAACGCAAAGATCATGCCGCCTGTCTGATCGGGATCCGGTGCCGCTACCGAAAGTAACGGCTCACCTTCCGTTGTTCCGCGCGGCCACATCCCGCCACCGGCCGCGCCTGCGACGGATGCCCACGACGTCGCGGCCGCTCGTTCTCCGCACGGACCAAATCCGCTGGCGCTCGCATAAATGATCGTCGGGTTCCGGCGCTTGAGCTCCTCGAAGCCGAACCCGAGGCGATCCATCACACCCGGTTTGAAGTTCTCCGTGACGACATCGACGTGGGGCAACAGGTCGAAGACGACGTCACGGCCCTCGGGTTCGCGCAAGTTGACGGCGATGCTGCGCTTACCGCGGTGATGTGTCTGGAAGTACTGCGAGAAACCGTCAGCGCGCTTACCGACGTGGCGGGACGGATCGCCCGTGCCGATACGTTCTACTTTGACGACTTCGGCACCCAGATCGGCCAAGAGCACGGTCGCCGATGGACCTTGCTGGAACTGGGTGAAGTCGAGCACGCGAATGCCTTCGAGTGGTGCTTTTGCCATCGTCTATACCTCCGGATGTCCCGAACATACGCGAGATGCCAAATGGGCTCCACGAGGGCGGCGTCGGATGCAGTGGATCGTTGGCGACTAACTGATGCGCCGCAAGAGCGGAGGCGCCAGGACCCGCCAATCAACTATCTATCGCGGAGGCGGATTTGCGCCGCGTGTCCTCGCAGCGGGAGTATCGACGCCACGCAAGGCGGAGGGAAGCGATGTCGCGACATGATTTCTGGGCCGGAGGACGACGGGTCGCGTTCGGCATATGCCTCTTGCTCGCGGTCCCTTCGGCAGGTGCGGGCGCGTACCACCAGATGCCCACCACCGACGGTGATCGTGTCGTGTTCATGTCGCAGGGCGACCTCTGGATCGCATCAATCGACGGCGGCGTAGCTACCCGCCTCACCTCCCACGTCGAGATCGAATCCAACCCACGTCTTTCGCCCGACGGGCAACACGTCGCGTTCATCGCCGCCTACGACGATCAACCCGATCTGTACGTCATTTCGACTGAAGGCGGTGCTCCGACACGACTGACGTGGAACGAGGGTGTTTCGGCCGTTCACCGTTGGCTCGACGACCTGACGGTCGTCTATACGAGCAACGCCGTACGAGGTCCCGGAAGCAGTTCGCGCATCCGGTCAATCCAGATCGACGACAGCGATCGGCGGGAGTGGCCTCTCGCCGAAGCGAACCAGCTCGCCGTCGGCGACGATCGAACGGCTGTCTTCACCCGTTGGGGAATGCATCGCACGGGCGATCATCTTCGCGGCTATGCAGGCGGAGCGCGCGCGGCTTTGTGGCGATATCGGGACGGCGATCCCGAAGCGACGCCGCTCCAGGGGGACCATCGCGCCAATGCAAGCGACCCCATGATCCGTGGAGATCGCTTGTATTTCTTGAGCGACCACACGGGAACCGCTGAGATCTGGTCATCTCACCCGGACGGGGACGATTTGCGCCAACACACGAATCATGCCGGTTGGGACGTCCGCACACCCGATCTAGGGGGCACCTCAATCGTCTACAAGGTCGGCGCCGACATCCATCGCCTCGACCTCGAGAGTGATCAAACGGCGCTTCTCCGTTTCATCGTCCAGTCGGACCTCGACGCCCGACGCCCACGATGGATTCCCGAACCGCGAAGGTTTCTTCAGCGTGTAACGCTGGCGCCACGAGGCGACCGCGTTGCATTCACCATCCGCGGTCGAGTTCTCACCGTCGGCTTGCCTAAATCACGTCGCATCGAGATTTCGCTCGACGGCGCCGAGCGGGCGCGATTGGCGGCGATCGGTCCGGAAGGACGGTGGCTGTACGCCGTCGTCGCCGGAGATGAACTGTTCGAAGAGATTTACCGATTCGCTTTGGATGGAGCGAGCGCCCGCGAACAGGTGACTTCAGGTTCGCAAACGCGGATCGCACAATTCTCGGTCGCACCGGCGGGTGGCCGATTGGTCTATTCGGACATGACCGGCGATCTCTTCAGCGTCGATCTCGATGATCGGGTCGCAACCCAGATCGATGACGCGCCACACGGAGATGACATCTACTTCGATTTCGCCTGGACGCAGGACGGTCGACTGCTCGCTTACGCGAAGAACATCGCGTCGCGACCTTCTGTGATCGCCCTGCGCGATTTCGAGACCAACGAATCTCGTCAGGTTTCGACCTCGCGGTTTCCGTCCCACGCACCCACGTTCTCGCGCGACGGTCTGTGGCTCTACTTCGTCTCAGACCGGCATTTCGAACCGACGCCTTCGTCGCCCTGGGGTGATCGAAACCTCGGGCCGATGTTCGATAGACGAGGTCGCGTGCTTGCACTTGCGCTGAGTTCAGACGGCCGGTTCCCCTTCTTTCCAGATTCATACTTCTTGTCGGAGGCGGAACCCGCGCCGGAAACCGATCCAACCGACGTTCCCGACACACCAGCGCCCGATTGGGAAGGCCTCCCCGATCGGATCTACGAAGCACCAATCCCGCCCGGGAACTATTCCGGGTTGCGCGCGGGTTCGTCGCATCTCTACGTCCTCGAAAACGCGCTGAATTCTCAACCCGCCGTAAAGAGTGTCGCGCTCGATCACCATGCGAAGACGGAGGTCGTCGCCGAGAACGTCGTTACCTTCGACCTTTCGACCAACGGCAAAAAGATTTTGATCGGCCAGGAGAAAACACTCCTTCTGGTCGACGCCAAGGCAAAGCTCCCAACGGAAGGTGTCGAACGGTTCACGATCCCCCTCGAAGGTTGGCCTTTGCGGATCGACCCGGCCCGCGAGTGGCGACAGATGTTTTATGACGCCTGGCGAATGCATCGGGATTTCGCGTTTGACCGAAACCTGCGAAACGTCGATTGGGAGGCGCTGCGCGACAAATACACGCCGTTGCTCGAACGCGTAAACCATCGCCAAGAACTGGACGACTTGCTTGGCGACATGATCGCCGAACTCGGCATCCTGCATTCTCAAGTCGGGCGATCCGAGCTACCCCGCGACCCCGAGAAGCCGCAAATCGCGGTACTCGGCGGTGAGTACCGAGAAACCGGTCGCGGCCTCGAGATCACACGCATTCTGCGCGGCGATCCAGACGTGCTGGAAGATCGAGTTCCCCTGGGTCGACCCGAAGCGGACGTCATCATTGGTGACATCCTCACGCGAGTTGCCGGCATGCCCGTGCGCACGTTGGGCGACCTTTACGAAGCCCTGAAACATCAGGTCGACCAACCGATCGTCCTCGAAGTCGAGCGCGGCGAATCGTCACATCGCACGATCGTTCGGCCCGCATCGGCGCAACAGTTGCCGTGGTGGCGCTATCGCGATTGGGAGCAGGATCGTCTTGCCGAAGTCGAAACGCTCAGCAACGGCCGAGTCGGATACCTGCATCTCGCGTCGATGGTCGGCCGCGACGTTGCGGACTTCGCACGCGAGTTCTATTCCTTCATCGACCGAGACGGGATCGTGATCGACGTTCGGCGCAACAACGGCGGCAACGTCGACTCGTGGATTCTCGCGAACCTCCTGCGTCGAGCGTGGGCATTCTGGGAAGAGGCGCACGGCAATCAAGTCGTCGGGACCAACATGCAGCAAGCCTTTCGAGGTCACCTGGCAGTTCTGATCGACGAACGCACCTACAGCGACGGCGAAACGTTCGCTGCTGGCATCAAAGCCCTAGACCTCGCACCGCTGATCGGCGTTCAGACTTCCGGTGCCGGAATCTGGCTTTCCGGGCGTAACACGCTCGCGGACAACGGCGTCGCGCGTATTGCCGAGACGCCCCAGTTTGCCCTCGACGGACGTTGGTTGATCGAGGGGCGCGGGGTGAGCCCCGACATCGAAGTGATGAATCTTCCCGTCGCAACTTATCGTGGCGAAGATCAGCAACTCGAGGCCGCGGTTCACTACCTGCTCGACCGAGCCGAGGATGACCCGATACTCGAGCTTCGAGGCGTCGACATTCCACCTGTCGGCACGGCCGCCGACGACATCGACTGACCTCCGTTGGCCGCCTACCGCCCAAATCGATACTCGGGCCTTGTCCGAAAGGGCCGGTAATCTCGCCTATCCGCGGAACGGGTCTTCAAGAACGATCACCTGGGGTCAGGCCCGGGGTCAGACCCCAGTAGATTCAATCCCGGTAGGCGTTGTGGATGGGGGTCAGGTCGTCTCCCGGCGGGCGCGGGTTTCGACGCCAGGCTCCGGAATCGCCCCTGCAGACGATCGCGTCGCCAAGGACCCGTTCGGCGCCCGGCTTGGCGCCGCACCAGGAGGGCAGGTAGCGGAAGGTCAGACCGCAGCGACGCGTGTCGGATGTGTTGGGTTCGGAGCCATGCACCAGCGTGCTCGCGTGCAGTGAAATCTCCCCCGCCCGCATGACGTTGTCGAACGGTGCACCGAGGCTCTTCGTAAATTGTGCCTCGGCGTCCGGTATCTCCTGGGCGAGCGCGACTTCGCCGGTGGCGGGCTTCCAGTCCACTCTGCCGAGGCGGTGCGTGCCCGGCAGAAAGCGCATCGGCGCGTTGTCCGGCGTGACGTCGTCGATGGCCAGCCACACGGTGACGGTGCGCGTGGGACGGACGGGCCAATAGGTTGCGTCCTGGTGCCATGGCACGCGTTTGGGGTCGCCGGGCAGTTTGCAGAAGTAGTGACTCGACCAGCAGACGAGGTCCGGACCCAGCAGGTCCTCGACGTAGTCGAGGAGTCGCGGGTGCAGCGCGAGATCGTAGATGCCGCGGCAGCGGTTGTGATAGCTCATGATGGCGTAGGCGTTGCGCCGGTCCTGCATCGCATTCATCGATTCGAGGAGGCCGTCGAAGTAGGCACGACTTGCGTCCGCCTCCTCGTGGGTCAGGGCGGGCAAGGGGCTGATGTAGCCTTGCTCGTTGAATGACCGCACCTGTGCGGGCGTCAGCGTTCTTGCGCGTTCCGGGGTGGCCGGTTCGAAGTCAATGGGCATTCGTCTCCTCCATGACTGATTATGCAAGACGTTGACAGTTGGTTGCGGTCAGGGGGCTCGCAAGCGCGGCGCGTCGAATCGGATCCTTTGCGACGACGGCAGAGAACTCACCGGCCGGACGATGGATCTATGGGCGTATTCGAACGGCGTAACGATCGAGTTCTCAAGGCCTGGGAAGCCAACCGATAACGCGGTGATCGATCCTTCAACGGGCGCCTTCGAGACGCATGTCTGAAAGCACATTGGCGGCACTGCCTCAAACCTCTGAAGAGACTGAACCGAGATCGTCGCGCTCAACGTTTGTTCGGGCGGGCAAACTCGTTGATGGGGGGTGTCCGGAATTTTGTGTGTTGAGTCATTATTTCCCAAGGAGGGGATATGGCAAGACGCAAAAAGACGAGCTCGCGGTTTTCCGATGAGCTGATTGATGAACTGCTCGAGGGCCAGGAGCACGGCGCCCACCTGCTGAGCAACGACGGCCTGATCGGCGACCTGAAGAAGCGCCTGGCCGAGCGCATGCTCGAGACCGAGATGGACGTGCATCTCGAGGAGCCGGAACAACAAGCCGACGGCAACCACCGCAACGGGTACTCATCGAAGACGGTAACCATGGACGACGATCGTGTCGTTCTGGACATTCCACGCGACCGCCACGGCCAGTTCGATCCGACACTGATCCCCAAGTACGCGCGGCGCTTTCCAGGCTTCGACGAGAAGATCATCGCGCTCTACGCCCGCGGCATGAGTACGCGCGATATCCAAGGTCATATCGAAGAACTCTACGGCATCGGTGTGTCGCCGAACCTGGTCTCCGCCGTCACCGAGTCGGTGATGGAGGAAGCCGTCGCCTGGCAGAACCGACCACTTGAGACGACCTACGCGATCGTCTACTTCGATGCCTTGCGGGTGAAGATCCGCGACGAGGGCATCGTGCGCAACAAAGCGGTGTATCTCGCCATCGGCGTCACCTGCCGCGGCATGAAGGAGATCCTCGGCCTGTGGATCGAGCAGACCGAAGGCGCCAAGTTCTGGATGCGCGTCATGACCGAGCTCAAGGGCCGGGGCGTCGATGACATCCTGATCGGTGTCGTCGATGGCCTGAAGGGCTTCCCTGACGCCATTACGGCGGTGTTCCCGGAGACGGTCGTGCAGACCTGCATCGTGCATCTGATCCGTTACTCGATGCAGTTCGCTTCCTGGAAGGAACGCAAACCCATCGCCAAGGCTCTGCGGCCCGTTTACGGCGCCGTATCAGCAGAAGCCGCTGCCGATGCGCTTGAGGCGTTCGAACGCGGACCGTGGGGACAGAAATATCCACCGGTCGTGGTCGCTTGGCGTCGCAAATGGGATCAGGTCATCCCGTTCTTTGCGTTCTCGGCGGAGGTGCGCAAGATCATCTACACGACGAATGCGATCGAGAGCTTGCACAGTCAAGTGCGCAAAACGATCCGCAACAAGGGTCACTTCCCGAACGACGAGGCGGCGACCAAACTGATCTATCTGTCACTGATGCAGGCCGAGGCCAAGTGGCAACGACCGCCGATCGAATGGCAGGCTGCCAAGGCGCAGCTCGCCATCCAGTTCGGCGAACGCTTCAACATGATGATATGAACCAACGCTCACACACAGAAATCAGGACACGCCCCGTTGATGTGACGTAGAACTACGAACACGTCCAAGGTGAGACCTAACGCTCAACAGTCGGCGGGAAACAGCGAACGTGCTAACAGTGTGCTACCGCGACGCTACAACCAACACCAGCCGAACGAACCGGTCGATTTATCGCTATTAATCAACCACTTGAATGGTCGGAGTGCCCGGACTTGAACCGGGGGCCCCCGCCTCCCGAAGACGGTGCTCTACCAGGCTGAGCTACACTCCGATGCCTGCTTCAGCGACGCTGCCGTGTGATACCCACGTGCTGGCCGCGAAAGGCCGCGTATTGTAGGTGTCACTCGACATCGACGCTAGTTGGGATTCGCTGTCCCTCCGATCATGATCTCGTCGACCTTTAGCGTTGGCTGCCCGACGCCGACGGCAACGCTCTGGCCGTCTTTGCCGCAGACGCCCACCCCGCCATCGAACGCGAGGTCGTTACCGACCATCGAGACACGCTGCATCACTTCCGGGCCATTACCGATCAACGTCGCGCCTCGCACCGGGGCACCGATTTTCCCGCGCTCGATCCGATACGCCTCGGTAACGCTGAAGACGAACTTGCCGGTCGTGATGTCGACCTGCCCGCCGCCGAAGCTGACGCAATAAATTCCTCGATCGACGCTCGAGACGATTTCGCCAGGATCCGAATGGCCGTTGGCGAGATACGTATTCGTCATACGCGGCAGCGGCGGATGCGCGTACGACTGACGGCGCGCGTTGCCGGTGGGTCGATGTCCCATGAGCGCAGCGTTCTGGCGATCGTGCAGGTAGCCCTTCAAGACCCCCTTTTCGATCAGAACGGTCGCTTCACCGGGCGTACCTTCGTCGTCGAGCGACAAACTGCCGCGTGCGCCCGGTCGTGTCGCGTCATCGATCACGGTGCAAAGACTCGACGCCACCGGCTCGCCGAGCCGGTTCGAAAACGCTGACGTGCCATGGCGATTGAAATCTCCTTCCAACCCGTGTCCCACGGCCTCGTGCAACAGGATCCCGGGCCAGCCGGGCCCGAGCACTACGGGCATCGCCCCGACAGGCATTTCCTCGGCTTCGAGCGCCAAGAGCGCGACGCGCACCGCCTCACGGCCGAACTCGAACGGCCGGTCCGATTCCGTTAGCCAGGCAGGCTCGACGCGATCGCCGCCGCCCCCGAACCCGCGCTCACGACGCCCGTCGCGTTCGACGATCACCGAGACATCGAGGCGCGCCAACGGTCGGACGTCGAAGCCCCAGGTTCCGTCAGTCGCCGCGACCAGATTCATCGACCGGCTCAGCGCCAGGCGAACCGAAACTTCGACGACGGCGCAGTCCAACTCACGAACGAATTTATCGACGCGCATGAGGAGATCGATCTTCGCGTCTTCATCGGCAATTTCGATCGGATTGTGACCACCGTAGTAGCGATTGATCTCACGGGGACTTGGTACGGCAACACGACCTTCGCCCTGATGGCGCGTGATGCCTCGTGCCGTGTCCACGGCATCCTGAAGGGAGGCGAACTCGATATCGTCCACGTACGCGAGGCCCGAACGTTCACCGTCCACCGCGCGGACCCCAGCGCCTCGCTCGACGCTGAAGGATCCGTCTTTCACCTGGCCGTCTTCGAGCGACCAGGACTCGTGAACGAGCGACTGGAAGTAAATCTCGCCGCGGTCGAGACGCCGCGACGCCAACCGACCAAGCAAGGCCGACACCTTATCCGGCGTCAACTCCGCTGGCGCCAGCAACGCCTCTTCGACATCCGACTGCATTGCCTACTTCCTCGTTGGTCGTCTCGTCGGCCAGCGTATTCGTGAACATCTCGATCAACTCAACTTCCGGTTCATCGTACGTGCCGACAATGTTGTATTTCACGCTCGAGAGCGCTTCGATCTGCTCTCTGAACAAACGCCGCCCGAGCAGCACACCCGCCGCACCGGTCGGCGTCACCGGCAGCAAGGCCGCTGCATACCAGGGCAGACTCTGGCGAATCGGCAACGTCACTATCATCTCGTTGTCGAGCGTCGCCGAACTCAGATCCACCGTGCCGTTGATGTTGATTCTGGCACCGGGACCGGCGATCAGGACCGGCTCGACGAACAGCGCAACGCCGTCGTCCATCGAGACGTCCGCCGTGATGTAGTCGAAGCTGATCCCGTCGCCGAAAACATCGGAGAAATCGAAGTTGAG
The DNA here is from genome assembly GCA_951813295.1 of uncultured Pseudomonadales bacterium. Lineage (GTDB taxonomy): Bacteria > Pseudomonadota > Gammaproteobacteria > Pseudomonadales > Azotimanducaceae > VXYL01. The sequence goes on along the minus strand of CATOTI010000002.1, from coordinate 3,902,763 downwards.
CCGCTTCGTGAAGGTCGAGAAGTTGACCAGACTCAAAAGCTTCGTCGCGCCCGCGCCTTGTTCTATGTCCTGCAAGTGACCTTCATTGATCTCGACAAACGCACGCCCCGATAAGTGGTCGAAGTCGAACCAGATCGGTGAACCCGGCCACGCAATGTCACCGCATGCAACGAATCGCTCGCTTGCTGCGCTCGGAACGAAGTCCCATGCCTCCATGACCGATCCGACGTCGGCGGCGGTCACGGAGCCTTCGAAAGAGGTGCGATTCGCTCTGGTATCCCAGAAGACGGGCGTATCCGCTTCTATCGTCAGTCCACGAATCGAACCCTTGACGTTCGTCAACTCGACACCACCCGGACGCCGCCGCAGGTCGAACGACCAGGCCCCGTAATCGTCGAGGCCGACCTTCACATCGTCGACAACGACATCGACATCGACCCAGTCGTCGACCATATCGACAGCGAGCGGATCGATTTCGGCGGTCTCGTCCAGGTCCTCGTCGGGCAGGCGAACACTCGTCAGGTGTAACTGCCAAGGTTCGTTGCCGGTGCGTCGCACGACCCCATCGATTTCCTTTGACGCGAGTTCAAAGTCCGTGATTCCGCCCCCCGAAATGCCGTTCAGCAGCGCTTCGTCGATCGAAAAGTCTCCCATAAGGATTCGTTCGACGCGCAGATCGTTGAACTGCCAGTCAAACGTCGCCGCCTCGGCCATCGCCTCGGCCAGGTTCAGTTCCTCGAGTGTGCCCGTGAGTTCGACCCGGCTGCCCGCGATATCCGCCACCTCCGCACGAGTACCCGCACCGATCGAACCGCGGGCGATGGCACCGTCGACGAAGTGGAGCCATCCCGATGACTCGTCGAGCTTGAGGCCCACGGCGGTTCGCTCGGGGAGAAACGCCATCGTGGCCATGAAGTCCGCGGCGGAATCCGCCGGTTTTCCCAACGGCAACGGAAGTCCGATCGCCATCCCGACAAGATCGCTGTCGATCGTCAGCGCCGGGTCGCCTTCGCCCATTAGTGCGAGCGCCGCCTCAAAGCGGGCCGTTCCCTCGAGAATGCCGATGTCTTCGCCGCCGATGACCTGAAGAATCCGGTCGTGACGAATCGCTCCGCGGAGTTCGACGACCGTTCGTTCGTCCGTGCGGAACGTCACCTCGACCGGCTCGTCGAACAGACGTCCCGTCAACGTCTCCGACGTGATCGTCTCGGGCGAGGAATAGCTGACCGCACCCGCGAGATCATGAAACTCGAGTGCGTAGTCACCAAGCGTGAGTGCACTGCCTTCGAAGTCGAAGTCGACGGAATAACGTGCACGATCATTAACCTGCGCACTCAAGGGAATGGCGAGGTCGACGCCGAGCCCGACTTCGCCCTGTCCGTCCCAGCTCGGATGGACAAAAGGAAGCTGCTGCGCGAGCGGCGTTGCCCGGACGAATTCCAGGATCGTCGCGACGTCGCTGACACTCTCGAATCTGACGTCCGCGACGTTCGTCTTCGGCAGCACGGCCACGGTCAGATCGCTGATCGATGTACCGAATGACGCGCCCGAACCAGCGGCAAACGTTCCGGCCGTCGCGACCAGCACGCGGCTATCGACGGAATGCGCCACCGGCCAATCGTCGTGATAGCGCACGGAACCGTTCCTCACGTCCGCCGCCATCTCGAACTGCCGCGACACCGCACCGGGAATCTTGCGACCGTGACCGTGATAGATCACCCGGGCGTCCTGCACGTCGCCGTCGAGCAGGCTCGCGCGCAACCACGATTCGAGTTCATGGGCGAGACCCAACGGAATGAACTCGCGCCCCGTGGCGACAGTACTGCGCACGACCGAAGCATCGACCGTGACTCTCACCTCCATCCGATCCGCCGGTCTCGCGAGGGCGTATCCACCGCGCAGGTAGCTATCGGCGAGAGTCACCGTCAGCGAACTGCCGCGTATGCCGAGGTAGTCCGATTCGAGACTGACGATCATTTCGCCGCTGGCCCCGTCTAGCGCCCAGGACGATGGGAAGACTTCGGGAAAATCGAGCTGACGCGGACCTCCATCGATCTCGGCGCGAATGACGGTCGGCCCACCCGCAATGCGAAGCCGCGTCGATTTCGCTGCGGGAACACCGCGGTAGGCCCTGATTTCTTCGAGATCGACGACGCCGGAAAACGCCATCGAATCGTCGATGACCGCCATCGGCTGCCGTACGACACCACGCAGCGCGAGCCCTTTGATCCAACCCGCGAGTTCATGATCCTCGCCGAGCAGATCGAGGGCTACTTGAGAAGCATCTTCCAGGTGGATCTCGGGCAGCCACACGACCCAGCGCCCGTCGTCCCGTGCGAAACCCGGACTCGCATCGAAGAACGAGGTGTCGTCCATCTTCGCCTCGACGATTTCGCCCTGAAACTCCTCGGGGCTACCGGCGGCGATGGCGCGCGTCGTCAACGTCCCTGAATCACCAGTCGCAAGCGCAAGCTCGGCGCTGGCAGCGAAGTCACCCGCTCGGCTCACCATCACCGCGTCGCCGTTCAGCACCAGCCCCGGCGCAAGCGAATGGTACAACGCCTGGAGCTCATCGATGTCGATCCGTATCGCGCCATCGAGCGGTCCACGCGACGCCAGATCGCCGACGACGCGAGCCGCACACGAGGCACAGCCCGGGTTCGTGCCCAGCCTGACGTCGAAACGATGACGTTCCGCGTTGTTGGCGGTGCCCGCGACATAGAGCCGATCGACGTAATCACCGTCATGGAACTCGAGCGCCAGGCGTCCTTTCAGCCGTCCCGCAAGTCGCGCAAACGATACGTAATCGAAGTCGATGAGAATCTCGCCTTCGCTTTTCAGCCGCCAACCCGCCGCCGTCCTTTCGAAGACGATAAAGCCGTCGGAGAAGGCGAATCGGCGAGCCACGAGTTCGTCACGCCATAACGTCGAGATAAGGTCGAGTTCCATCTCGACGTCTTTGAGGTAGCCGAACTGGAAACGCATTTCCTCGGCACGAAAAACCGGGTCGAGATACCGCCAACCGCCGCTGACGCCTTCCACCTCGACGTTGACGCGGCGGAACTCGGCCGCGACGTAGCTCTCCAACATGTCGAGGTTGTAGGCGGCTAATCGACCACCGACCTGGAAGAAAGCGGCAAGGACAGAAGCGACAACAAAGATGGTCGCGACGAATTTCAAGGATCGGTAGAGCGAGACAGCCGCTGGCTACGGTCCCTCGATGACTTGAGCGACAGGACCAAGTCGAACTCGCCCGGTCCCGAAGTCGGCTCGACCTGGTAGCGAATGGCGCGGCCGACCTGACGTTCGACCGCATGGATATGATCGGCTTCGTCCGAGAGTAGGCAATCGATGACGTCCTGGCCTGCCCGAACGACGTACTCGGCGTCTTGGCTGCGCACGCCACCGCGCTCCGAGTCCCGCTGCAACGCACGGAAGATGTCGTAACACGTGCTCTCGGCGGATTTCCCGTAACCCAGCCCCCCACACGTCTGACACGGGTCGCAAACCTGTTGTCGCAAGCTCGCACGGGTTCGCTTGCGACTGATCTCGACGAGTCCCAACGGCGAAAACTCGCCCGCACGGAACCGGCCACTGCCGCCCTCGCCCGTCGAGCGTAACCGCGCGAGCACGTCGTCGCGATGGTCTTGCGAGTCCATATCGATGAAATCGACCACGATGATCCCGCCGATGTTCCGGAGCTGAAGTTGGCGTGGGATCGCGTCGGCAGCTTCCATGTTGGTTCGGTAGGCCGTCGTCTCCAGGTTTTGTGAACCGAGGAAAGCGCCAGAGTTGACGTCGATGGTCGTCATCGCTTCGGTTTGCTCGATCACGAGATATCCGCCTGACGGTAGATCAACTCTCGGTTCCAACGCCCGCATCATCCCGGCCTCGACCCCATGCAGCTCGAATAGCGGCACTACACCATCGTGTTCCTGAATCTTCTCTGAATACTCGGGAAGGTACTTTTCGACATAGCGCCGCACCCGCCCGTACGTCTTCGCGTCGTTGATCCGGATTAGGTCGATATCCGGGCCGACAAGGTCGCGAACGAGTCGGGTATGCAGCGGCAGTTCCTCGAAGACGAGATCACCCTTCGATGCGATCCGCGAACGGTCGGAGACCTCACTCCACAAGCGATCGAGGAATCTGAGGTCCGCACTGACCTGCTCCTCTGAAGCGAACTCGGCCGCGGTGCGCACGATGTAGCCGTGCCCCGAGGAGAGCTTTTCGCGTCCGTCGGCCACCCAGTGGCGCAGCTGCTCCCGGTGCTCGTCGTCCTCGATTCGCTGAGAGACCCCAATATGCGCATCCTCCGGGAGGAGTACCACGTAGCGCGCCGGGATGGCGATGTTGGTCGATAGGCGCGGACCTTTGGTATTGATCGGATCTTTGACGACCTGAACGATCAACTCCTGCCCGGCATGCAGGTAGGAGCGCACATCGAGCGCCGCGCCGGGGTCTTCGTAGCGGAGTCCGTGCAGGTCCCGCACGTGCAGGAATCCGGGGCGTGCCATGCCGATGTCGACGAATGCCGCCTGCATCGCGGGAACGACTCGCGTGACGCGTCCCTTGTAGAGGTTGCCTGTCAGGCTGTACATGCCCGAACGCTCGAGGTGCACCTCCTGCAACTTGCTGTGGCGAACCAGGGCGACCCTTGTCTCAAACTCGTTGACGTCAACGAGTAATTCTTCCGACATCACTCAACCCTGAAGCGAGCGCGCCAAGTATCGACGCCGGCCCGCGCTAACAACTCTTCCGTCTCGAGCGTGGGAAGGCCGACAACCGCACTGTAGCTACCCTCGATGCGACGAGGAAATATACCGCCGATCCCCTGGATTCCATAACCCCCGGCTTTGTCGAGCGGTTCACCCGACGCCCAGTATCGCGCCGCCTCGCTCCGATTGACGTCGCGAAAGTGCACGCGCGTCGTCACGAGTTTCGATTCGATCGATCCGCTCACGCAAACGGCGACGGCGGTCATCACTTCGTGCACGCGCCCGGAAAGCTTGCCGATCATCGCATGGAAGTCGGCTTCGTCGGCCGGTTTGCCGAGGATCTCGCCGTCGATCGTGACCGTGGTATCGGCGCCGAGTACGGGGAGGTCCGCCTCGACCGAACGCGCCTTCGTTTCCGCCATCCGGACCACGTAGACCGCCGGTAACTCATCCGGGCCCGGCGTCTCGTCGATATGCGCCGGTCGAACCAGATGGGCAATCGCCAAGGAATCGAGGATCGCACTGCGCCGCGGCGACGCCGACGCGAGAACGATCACCGCCTTGCTACTCGACGGGCACACGTCGCACACAGAAACCGAGGACAAGCGCCACGACCGGGAAGACGAGCCCTGTCACCACGGCCGAGGTGACGAACAGGAACGACGCCGGTACGCCGAGTACTAGATCGCGGACGAGCATCTTGGCGGCTTCTGTGATCAAGACGAGGATCAGCAGTACCGCGGCTTGTTGGAAGACGCGAAACATCCTCAAGCGTTCGTGGAAGGACCACGCAACGAACGTCACACTCGAGAAACAAATGCCGTTGAGCCCGAGCGGATCACCCAGGAGTGCGTCGAAGAAAAGACCGAGCACCCAGGCGTTGATCAAGCCCATACGGTCGGGCGCGACGATTCCCCAGAAGAACAACACCGCCATCACCCACCGCGGTCGAAGCCACGTGAGCCAATCGGGAAAAAAAGCCGGCAACTCGACGACAGCCAACACCATCGTCGCGATCAGCGTGACGAAGATGAGCCACCCGCCTTGGCGCGGGTTCATACGGCAAGAACCAAGCGGGGAGACTCACTCATTCGAGATTCCCTCGACAACGGCATCTTCACGCCGCCTCTCGAACACGACGAGCACGTGGCGCGATCGATCGAGCGCGGCGCTCGGCCGCGCTTCGATGACGGCAAAGGTCTGCTTGGCGTCGCGCTCGATCCGAACGACCTCGCCCACCGGATAGCCCTCGGGAAATCGACCACCGAGGCCCGAACTGACCAGGAGGTCCCCTTCCACGACGTCGGAGGTAATCGGCACGTTTTCCATCAAGAGCGCGTCGAGCGCGCCCGTACCGGCGATGACGGCGCGGACGTTGCTCCTCAGGACCCGAACGGGTAGCGCGTGGGATGCGTCGGCTACGAGCAGAACGCGACTCGTGAACTCGCCCGTCTCGATCGTTTGACCGAAGAGGCCGCGATCGTCGATGACAGCCTGACCGACCGAAACGCCGTCAGATGCGCCCCGATCGATGGTGATCTCATGACGGTTGGGGTCGGGTGACACACCGATGATCTCCGCGATCATGACGTCGCTCGGCCGTTCCGCTCGCGAGCCCAGCAGAACGCGCAGACGCTCGTTCTCGGTTTCGAGCGCTTCGTAGCGCTCGGCGAGCGTGGACAGGCGGAGCACCTCGTGGCTCAACCGTTCGTTGTCGGCGATGAGCTCCGAACGCGATGCAAAGACCTGCGAGGCCGAATCAGTCATCTGATAGGGCATCCGCGCGAACGAATAGACGAATCCGGTGACGGTGCTCAGCGACGATCGAACGGCGTCCAGAAACCCCGTGTTCGCCTCGGTGACGACCAACAGATTCGATAGAAGAAATAGCGCAAAGAGGAGATAACCAGCGCCGGTTTTACGAACGAATAGCGCTCTAATGGCAGCGTCCCATCATCAGCGCATCGCCACCGCGCTCCGGAACCCGCTAAAGCCCGGAACGAAAACCAGATTGCGGCTCGGTGCTATCTCGCGCTATTCGGTCGATAGTAAATCCGCATCGCCCATTCGATCCATGAGATCGAGTGCCTTTCCGCCGCCGCGGGCAACGCAGGTCAACGGATCCTCGGCAATGACGACCGGCAGTCCCGTCTCTTCGGCGAGCAACACGTCGACATCCTTCAAGAGTGCACCGCCACCGGTGAGTACGAGTCCCGTTTCGGCGATGTCGGATGCAAGCTCAGGTGGTGTCTGCTCGAGCGCGTTTTTGACGGCCTCGACGATCATCGTCAAAGGCTCCTGTAGCGCCTCGAGGATCTCGTTGCTATTCAGCGTGAAGCTGCGCGGAATCCCCTCGGCGAGGTTTCGCCCGCGAACATCGATCTCTTGAACCTCTTTCTGCGGATACGCTGCACCAACTTCTTCCTTGATGCGCTCGGCCGTCGCTTCACCGATGAGTGACCCTTGCGTGCGACGCACGTAAGCGACGATCGATTCGTCGAAGCGGTCACCGCCCACACGTACGGTGTCGGAATAGACGACGCCGTTCAGCGCGATGATGGCGATCTCTGTCGTGCCGCCACCGATATCGACGACCATGATGCCGACCGCTTCGTGCACCGGAAGCCCCGCACCGATCGCCGCCGCCATCGGCTCTTCGATCAGACGAACATTGCGTGATCCCGCGGACAATGCGGATTCACGAATGGCGCGCCGTTCGACCTCCGTCGATTTGCACGGCACACAGATCAGAACCCGCGGGCTCGGCCGGATGAAAGAGTTCTCGTGCACCTTTTGGATGAAGTACTGGAGCATCTTTTCGGTCACGAGAAAGTCGGCGATGACACCGTCCTTCAAAGGCCGGATCGCCGTGATGTTACCCGGCGTGCGTCCCAGCATTCGTTTTGCGTCGAGCCCGACAGCGGCCACGCTCTTCTGATTCGTCTTGCTGCGGATCGCAACGACCGAAGGTTCGTTCAGCACGATACCTGCGTCGCGCACATAGATGAGCGTATTCGCCGTTCCTAGATCGATGGACATGTCGCGCGAGAACAATCCGCGAATGAACTTAAACATCAGTCACTCTCGTTGTGCTCTCCCATGTCAGTCCGAAGCCCCAACAAACAGCGCGTCGAAGGCATCGTGGTCTATTCGCAGCGCGATCGCGAGACGGCGTGCAACGTACTGAAATACAACGGCGCAAGGCAAGGAACGATTCGTTGAGGAAAAGTGGAAGGCCTACCGCCCCGTAAAGTTCGGCTTGCGCTTCTCGAGAAAAGCCTTGACCCCTTCCTCGAAGTCTTCGCTCGCGAAGAGCCCGCTCAGGTGGACCATCAGATGGTCGACCGCGGTGTCATAGGACTCCTCGAGGCCCATTCGCATCATGCGTTTGGTCGTCTGGACGGCCATCGGGGCGTTGTCCGCGATCTCCTCGGCCCAGGCAAGTGCGGTCGGAAGGCATTCTTCGCTCGGCACGACCGTGTTGACGAGGCCGATGTCGAGTGCTTCCTGCGCGTCGATCGTTCGTCCACGGTAATAAAGTTCGGCCGCCTTGGCCCAGCCGATCAGACGCGGCAGCAACCACGTCCCGCCACTCTCCGGTACGACGTTACGCTTGGCCGTGACCGCCGCCATCTTCGCGTTCTCACTCGCCACGCGAATATCGGCGAGGAGCGTGATATCCATCCCGTAACCGGCAGCGGCGCCGTTCACCGCACAAATCACCGGGGTGTCGATGTTCCACATGACGTTGATGGGCGCATCGCGGAGATCGAAGAGCTGGCGCGGACGATTCGCACCCTTGGTCTCGCCGCGGCTGCCGATCCCACCTTCGTTGACATCGATTAGATCGAGCCCGGCACAGAAGCCCCGACCCGAACCCGTGAGGACGACACAACGCGTGTCGGGATCCTTATTGGCCTCGACAAGTTTCGCCGAGAGTTCACCCAGCATCTCGCGGCTGATCGCGTTGAGTCGCTCCGGGCGATTGAGGGTCAGAACGACGACACGGTCACGCTGCTCGACCAGGAGTTCGTCTGTCGACGAAGGGGAAACAGCCATTGTGCGGCTCCACTGAAACTGAGCGCGCGAGTATCCTGGTTGGCCGAACCGGTAAGCAAGCGCCGACATCGGGCGATAGAGAGAGCTAGCGGTAAATCACCGCTTGGCGACCCGGTAGATCACCGTATGTTCGATCGTCGCGACACGATCGACCCCGTCCCTGATCATCAGGTGGTTGGCCACATACTCGTGGCCTTTGCGGGTAAACGTCTCATGCACCCGGCCGGCGACGAGATAAGTACCCCCGACGGGGCTCGCCCGGTGAATCTGCATACGGGTGCGCGCATGGATCGCGGGGCCGTACTCGTAGGAATGGTGCAGCCAGCGGATCGGTTGTTCCGCCAGCCAGCCCGGATGCGCGATGGCACCGCTGGCCGCGAAGCGCGGATCGTCCGTCAGTGCTTTCGTCGTCGCGTAGTCGGCCGCGTCCTCGAGTCGAAGATCGACCGGAAAGACGGCTAGTTCCTCGCCGACGGGTACGTTGTCGGGCGCGAGGGTGGGCAGCGGGGTCGCGACGGGATGCACATCGAACGAAAGCGGTGGGACGATGTCGGTGAGGAACTCGGCTGTACCGACACCGACGGCACCGCGAACGCAGGTGGTATCCGACGCCATCTCGAACGCGCCATCGGTTTCGTCTACGGAGACCGTCAGCGCCTGATCGGGATACACGGGACGGCGAAACGCCATGTCGACCCAGCCGTCGTCGAGCCACCCTTCTCCCAGCGACTCGACGATCGTGGGAACGGCCCAGCTGAAGAGCGTGACACCGCCGACGAGCGCGCCGGCAAACCCGTAGGACTGCGCGCTCGCCGTCGAATGGATCGGATTGGGGTGTTCCGCGTCGGGGTCGTCCATCCGGGCGATGAGTCGTCTTGTCGTCATGCTTTAACCTCTTTCACCGCGACGTTGCCGATTCGACCCGTCCGCGTTTTCGACGACGGCCAGCCTGATTTGGTAGGCACACCGCGCGCCGCCATCCAGTAGATACTCGACCCGCTCCACATCGACACCCAACACCGCGCGGAAGAGTTCGAGTTCGTTGCGGCAAAAACCCTGACATTCCGTCGCCGCGGCACAGATCGGGCAATGGTGTTCGGTGAAGATCCAATCATCCTCACGCCGTTCGACGACCGCCATATAGCCTTCATCGGCACGCAGTTCCGCCAGCCGCCGCAGCTTCGCATCGAGTGTCGGCGCATCCGCAAGATGCCCGATATAGCTGTCGAGCGTTTCCCGGTAACGCGCATCGATCACAGCATTGAGCGCAGATTCACCTAAGGTCGCCCGCACTGACTGGATCAGATCGACCGTCATGTCGGCGTGCCCGTCGGGGAACTGTTCATGGCCGTGCTTCGTCAGAGACCAGTGTTGCGCCGGCCGACCGACGCCACTGGCCACCATTCGATCTTCGATGAACCCAGCGGCTCGCAATTTCGTCAGGTGCGAACGCATGCCCGGTACCGTTAAACCTTCGCGCCTCGCGAGTGACTGCGTCGACAGAGCATCGGCGGTCTTGATTCGCAGCAGGATTCGATCGCGAACCGTGCGCGAGGGGGTGTCACTATCCCCCGTCACTTCGCGATCGATGCCAGCGTCTCGACCAGATGCGGCGCGAAGCGCTCACCCATCCGGATGTATCCGGCGGGATTTGGATGGAGATCGTCCGGCAAGTCATCGGCGTCGTCCGGGCCGAAGATCGTCAAACCGTCGACGTAGTGCAGATGCGGATCGGCGCGCCGGCTGATGAGCTCCTGCATCAGTTCCCGTACACGTCTGAGGCTCATGCAGCCGACGCGGAGATGCTCTTGCCCCGGCACCGTCTCGAACTTGCCGGCGGCGTTCGGCAGCGTGGGTCCGGGGTGATCCTCCGCCGAAGGGCAGTAAATCGGCGAGACGAGCAGGATGGGCAGCGTGGGTTGTTTCTCTCGGATCGTATCGATGAAGCCATGCAGGGCCGGTACGTAGACGCGCTCGCGCATCGAATCCATGTTGATGACATTGATCCCGTTCTTGATCGACACGATGTCGACGTCAGCCTCACTGATAATACGCGCGACGAACGGGTCCAGATGACACTGACCGGCAAAACCGAAACTGAGGAGGTCGACGCCGGCCGCCCGCGCGGCGACCGCGGGCCAGACGTAGGCAGGTTCCCGCGCTTCCATGCAATGACTGATGGAACTGCCGTAATGCAGCCAACGGGGGCGGTCTGATTCGACCCGGTCGACCCGCGCTCCGTCGCTGACACGTAGTTCGCGCATCTCGACGAAAGCGTTGTGTGGAAGCCACAGGTTCACGGTCTTGACGTGATCACCGAGGCCCTCGAAGGACACTTCGTCGGCCTCGCCACGCTCCATCTCGAACTTTCCCGGGGTCGCTTCGAGCCAGATATGGTTGCCGTTGAGCGATTCGACGCCGAGCGTCTCGCCATCGATTTCGAGGTTGAAAACGGCCGGTCGACGTGCCTGGCCGCGCTGCCCCATGGTGGTCGTCAAAAACGAAAACTCGATCGCACTCGCGTCGGTCTCGAAGACCAGGCGTACGCCCGAAGGCATCCGCACCATCACGTCCATCATTTCGGGGACCTGCGGGCGGGTCCAGGCGGGCAGACGGCGCGGGCTCATGCCGTTCGGCCGCTGATCGTAATCCCAGGCGCCGACGACGGTTGCGTGCTCGGCGACGACACGCTCGATTGGTATCGCTTGCATGCGCGAAGTGTAAAGGGTTCACGTCATCGCGCGGACGGAAAAAATCGACAAAGGCCCGCTCCCGGCCTCCGTTCAGCGCAACCGGTTCCCCTCCGTCGTATTCACTTGACGTGCCCTTTGCGGCTAGGGTGCGGGTATGAAAGTCGATGCCTCCATCCCCACACACTTGTCGAGCGTCGCCAACGCGGCACGCGCCATCGAAGCGGCAGGATTCGATGGCCTGAAGGTCGCCGAACTCAATCACGATCCTTTCCTTCCGCTGACCATCGCCGCGGAACATACGGAACGAATCGAACTGCTCACGTCGGTCGCCGTCGCCTTCGCGCGCAATCCGATGACGATGGCGCAGATCGCGCACGACCTGAACGCGTTCTCGGGCGGTCGTCTCGTGTTGGGCCTCGGCTCGCAAGTCCGCCCGCACGTCGAACGACGTTTCAGCATGCCGTGGGGCAAACCCGCCCGGCAGATGCGCGAGTTCATTTCGGCCATGCAGGCGATCTTCGACTGCTGGTACGACGGCGCTCGGCTCGACTTCGAAGGCGAGTACTACCGCCACAACCTGATGCCGGCGACGTTCACCCCGGAGGATACGGACGGGCCGCGACCGAGGATCATCCTCTCGGCCACCGGCCCCCTGATGACCAAAGTCGCGGCAGAAACCGCCGACGGCATGATGATGCATCCGTTCTCGAGCGAGCGATACATCCGCGAGGTCACGCTCCCGGCGATCGAGGCGGGCCTCGCGACCCGTGGACGGGACCTGGCGAGCTTCGACCTCGACTACGCGCCGATGCTGGCCGTCGGCGCGACCGACGAGGAATTGGAAACCGCGATCGCGCGCGTGCGCAACCGAATCGCTTTCTATGGCTGCACCGTCGCCTATCGACCCGTGCTCGAACTCCATGGCTGGGGCGAACTGCAGGACGAACTGATCCCTCTCAACCGCGCTAAACGAACCGATGAAATGGCCGCGCTGATCACCGATGAGATCGTCGAAACGATTGCGCTGGTGGGTAATCCCGATGCCGTGGTCGACGAGATGCGGGCGCGATTCGCGACTTTCATCACGCGGACAGGCTGGAGTGTCCCGGGTCTCGATGCCGATCATCAAAGTGAACTAATTCAACGACTTAGAGCACCGGTCGACTAAACCATATTGGTTCCACTTTCTTTTCAGAATTGCCGAGTAGTGTTCTTCCCCACGAGATGAAAACCGGGCTGGTCGTTTGACGGAGCAAGCAGCCGACCCGGGCGGTGAGATGGCCGGATTTATTCCTCCTCCTATCGAACCGATGATTCTCCTGTTCGTTACATCCCCAAGATTTCGAGAAACACTCCTGGTCTGCCCCGAGCTAAACACTCGGGGTTTTTTTTGCGCGCCATTCGCGGTACCACTGTCTTTTTTCCGGGCGCGGCTTCAGGCGCGCCCTCGTCTCAACCATCTGGATCGTCGATCCACCGCTTAGGCCGAGGACAAGTGAAATACCTGCACACGATGGTTCGCGTCACCGATATCGACGCCTCTCTCGATTTCTACTGCAACAAACTGGGACTCGAGGAGTTACGCCGCTTCGACAACGAAGCCGGTCGTTTCACCTTAGTCTTTCTCGCCGCGCCCGGTGATTCGGAAGCACAGGTCGAACTGACCCACAACTGGGATCCCGAAGGCCTCGACGGCGGTCGGAACTTCGGCCACCTCGCCTACCACGTCGAGGACATCTACGAGACCTGCACCCGGCTGCGCGAAGGCGGCGTCACGATCAACCGACCGCCGCGCGACGGTCATATGGCATTCGTCCGTTCCCCGGATGGGATCTCGATCGAGATCCTCCAGGAGGGCAAGCCCCTCGAGCCCGCCGAACCCTGGGCGTCGATGCAAAACACCGGCGAGTGGTAATCAGTCACCAAACCAACGAGAAGAAGATATGAAGCTTTACAACGGGATGGGTCCTAACCCCCACGTCGTGCGCATGTTCGCCGCCGAACTCGGCCTCGAACTTCCCATGGAGACCGTCGACCTGATGTCCGCGGAAAACCGTCAGGAGCCGTTCCTGTCGAAGAACCCCGCCGGCCAGTTGCCCTGCCTCGAACTCTCGAACGGCGACTTCATCGCCGAGATCACCGCGATCTGCGAATACCTCGACGAGCAATCCGACAATACCCTGATCGGCTCGACGGCCGAAGAGCGTGCTGAAACCCGCATGTGGACGCGCCGCGTCGACCTCAACATCTGCGAACCGCTGGCGAACGGCTTCCGCTTTGCCGAAGGCCTGCCGATCTTCAAAGACCGCATCATCACGATCCCAGAAGCAGCCGACGGCCTGAAATCCGTCGCCAAGGACCGTCTCACGTGGCTGAACGGGCTCATTGAGGGCCACGAGTTCATCTGTGGCGATCGCATGAGCCTCGCCGACGTCCTGCTGTAATGCTTCCTGTCGTTCGGTGCCTCGGTCGGCCAACCGGTACCCACCGAGCTCGGCAACATCGCGGCGTGGTACGAGCGCGTCGGCGCGCGCGAGAGCGCCAGCGCCTGATCACTGCCCGCGGGGCGAAAGCCCCGCGGTTTGATCCTCCGCAATGTCGTTAGACAGACCCATGTGTTACTTTTGGTAGCACTGTCTCACGACCACGGCGAACCCAACGGATGCGCAAGACCTACCTGATCGCGGCAGCCATCGCCGTGGCGATGATCGTTTGGCTGGCGTCAGGCCAGCTCTCCGAGACCGAGACCGTGGCCGAGCATCCGACGATTGCGGAACTCAATGCCGAGCGCTCGGCGGTAGTCGAAGATAAAGTCGCCAATGTAGTGCGTGCCCGCATCATCTACGCGCAATCTACCCCGAAGACCCTCACCATCCGCGGTCGCACCGAAAACAAGCGCACGGTCGACGTGCGCGCGGAAACCGCCGGCCGGGTCATCGATCGGCCGGTCGAGCGCGGCGACGACGTCAATCGCGGGGATCTACTCTGCCAGCTAGCAACGGACGACCGCGGCGCGCGCGTCGAGGAAGCGCGGGAATCCGTGGCGCAGGCCGAGATCGAATACCAGGGCAGCCAACGTCTAAAGGCCCAGGGACTGCAATCCGAGACCGGGATTGCACAAGCCAAGGCACGGCTCGCATCGGCCAAGGCCCGACTCGCGAGTGCCGAACTCGATATTGAGCGAACGATGGTCAGAGCGCCGTTCGACGGCGTGATCGAAAAGACGCACGTCGAGATCGGCGACTACGCATCCCCCGGCGCGATGTGCGTCACCGTCGTCGACATGGACCCGATGCTGATCGTCGGCCAGGTGTCCGAGCACGACGTTCACAAACTCGATCTAGGCGCAACGGCGATCGGCCGGTTTGCGACTGGCGGCGACATGGGCGGCCCGATCACCTTCCTCGGCCAACAGGCTGAACAATCGACGCGCACCTACCGCATCGAAGTCACACTGGCCAATCCGAATCGACGCCTGCGCAGCGGCATCACGACTGAGATCGAAATCGACTACGACAGCGTGCTGGCACAGAAAGTGAGTCCCGCACTCTTTGCCCTAGACGACGAAGGTCGAATCGGCGTTCGCACCGTCAACGCCGACCAGCGAGTCGAGTTCCATCTCGTCGACATCATTGCCGACGATGACGACGGCGTCTGGGTGACGGGTCTTCCCGATCGAACGACGTTGATCACGGTAGGTCAGGAATTCGTCGTCGCCGGTGAGCGGGTAGAAGTACAATACGAAGACGAAATGCTCAGCGGCCGCCCGGGCGATTCGAACATGCCGCTCGCCGACGCCGAATGGGGCGCGAACGAATGACGAATCCGATCGTCGCGGCAGCCGTCGGCCGAAAGCGCACGACGCTGCTCCTGATGCTGATGGTCGTGATTGCCGGTCTCGCCGCGCGCATCAGCATTCCCATCGAGGCCCAGCCCAGCATCGACGTCCCGATGTTCGTGGTGAGCGTCTACCACGAAGGGATCTCCCCCGAGGACGCGACGCGCCTCCTCGTCCGGCCCCTCGAAATCGAACTCAAAACCGTCGAAGGCGTAAACGAAATACAAGGCACCGGGCGCCAGGGCCTCGCGTATGTGATCGTCGAATTCGATGCCGATTACGACCTCGCCCAAGCGTTACTCGACGTTCGCGAAGCGGTCGATCGGGCCCGACCCGAGATGCCGACAACGGCTGAAGAGCCGATCATCATGGAACAGTCGGCCGACGACTTCCCGATCATCCAGGTCAATCTGGTCGGTGAGGACGTCAACGAGCGCATTCTCTACAACCTGGCGCAAGATCTGCGCGACGACATCGAGACGATTTCCGCCGTCCTCGAAGCGCAGATGCAGGGCAACCGGGAAGAAGTACTCGAGGTGGTCATCGATCCGGCCGCGCTCGAGGCCTATGCCGTTTCGAACGAGCAACTCATCAGCACCGTCGTCCGCAACAACCGGCTGATCCCGGCCGGATCGCTCGACAACGGATCGGGCCGTATGGCGATCAAGGTTCCCGGCGTGATCGAAGACGCGACAGACGTCTTCGATCTACCGATCAAGGTCGACGGCGATTCGGTCGTCACGTTGTCCGACCTCGCGACCATCCGGCGCACATTCAAGGATCGTGAGAGCTACGCGCGCGTCAACGGCAACCGCACGATCTCGATCAACGTCGTGAAGCGCCAGAACTCAAACATCGTCGACACGATCGCCGAGGTGAAAGAGGTCGTCGATCGCCACCGCTCGACCTTTCCGAACCGCGTGTCCGTCTTCTACTCGCAGGACCAGGCGCCGTTCGCGCTGTCCCAGGTCGTCGAGCTGCAGGGCAATATCGTCACCGCTCTCGTTCTCGTCATGGTGCTCGTCGTCGCAAGCATCGGCATGCGCTCCGGCATCATCGTCGGTCTGGGTATCCCCGTCTCGTTCCTGTTTGCCCTGATCTTCGTGTGGCTGAACGGTTACACGTTCAACTTCATGGTCATGTTCGGCATGTTGCTCGGGCTCGGGATGTTGATCGACGGCGCGATCGTCGTCACCGAATACGCCGATCGCAAGATGGCCGAGGGGATGAAGGCCGACGAAGCGTTCCGCAGCGCCGCGACTCGCATGTTCTGGCCCGTCGTCGCCTCGACGGCGACCACGCTCGCCGCGTTCCTGCCGCTCATGTTCTGGCCCGGTGTCTCGGGCAAGTTCATGAGCTACCTGCCCGTTACGGTCTTCTGCGTGTTGGCCGGATCGCTTCTCTACGCGCTCGTCTTCGGACCGACGGTCGGCGCGGTGATCGGCAACCTGAGTGAGAAGTACGGCATTAAGCGCAACAAGCGCTACGACGCCAACCTGACTGCGCTCGAAGATTCCGATCCGCGCGAGATGAATGGGTTCATTGGCTGGTACGCGCGCCTCCTGGGCCTCACGAGCCGGTTCGCCTTCACCACCGTCATCGTCACGATCGGGACACTTTTCGGCTCATTCGCGCTCTACGGCGCATACGGCAAGGGTGTCGAGTTCTTTTCCGAGGGCGAAGCCCAGTTCGCCCGCGTCGCCGTCCGCGCGCGCGGCAATCTAAGCGCCGATGAGAAACACGATCTCGTCCGCGAGGTCGAACGCGAACTCCTCGAGATTCCAGGAATCAAGGACCTCAACACGTCCACCCGCGCTGGCGGCGGCATGATGATGATGGGAACGACTCGAGACACGATCGGGACGATGTACCTCGAGTTCCACGAAGAGAACGAACGCGAGCTGAGCGGCAACGAGATCCTTCGGCTCGTCCGCGAACGGACCGCCAACTTCGCCGGCGTCAAAGTCGAGGTCCAGCAACAGGAGATGGGCCCGCCGGTCGGCAAGGACCTCTACATACAGTTCGCCTCGGATTCCGTCGAACCATTGAACACCGTCGTCGGTCAGGTCCGGGATCACCTCGAAGCAAACGTGACCGGGTTGATCGATCTGGAGGATACGCGCCCGCTACCCGGCATCGAATGGGAGCTCTCCGTCGATCGCGCGCAAGCGGCCCTTTACGGTGCCGACGTCTCACTCGTGGGCATCGCCGTGCAGTTGGTCACCAACGGCGTCCTGGTCGGTGAGTATCGACCCGACCGCGCCGACGATGCCGTCGACATCCGCGTCCGCTATCCGGCCACGGAGCGAGGCATTCAGGCCCTCGATACGTTGCGTGTGATGACCGATCGCGGCCGCGTGCCGATCTCGAATTTCGTTGTCCGCACGCCGGCCCAAAGCGTCAATGCGATCGAGCGCCTCGACGGGCGTTTCGTGAAGAACATTCGCGCCAACGTCGTCGAAGGCATCCTCGCGGATACCAAGGTCAAGGAGATCCGGGCCTGGCTCGACACGGTCAACTTCGATCCGCGTGTCGACATCGCCTTCCGCGGTGCCAATGAGGAACAGACGGACGCGGCGGCGTTCATCCAGATCGCCTTCACGATGTCGATCCTGTTGATGTTTGTCCTGCTCGTCACACAGTTCAACAGCCTCTACCAGCCAGTCCTCATTCTCTTCGCGGTCATCATGTCGACGGCCGGCGTTTTGCTCGGGCTCCTGATATTCGACAAGCCGTTCAGCGTGGTGATGACGGGCGTCGGCATCGTGGCGCTCGCAGGGATCGTTGTGAACAACAACATCGTGCTGATCGACACGTTCAATCAGATCAGGCGTGACAACCCGCATCTCGACACGATCGAGGCGATCGTGAGAACAGGGGCACAACGCTTCCGGCCCGTGATGCTGACGACCGTCACGACGGTGTTCGGCCTGCTGCCGCTCGCTGCGAATTTCTCGATCGATTTCATCAATCGAACGATCATGCACGGCAGCCAGCTCTCGTCGTTCTGGGTACCGCTATCGCAGGCGATCGTCTCGGGCCTCACTTTCGCCACGCTGCTGACGCTCGTATCGACCCCGGCCATGCTCGCGCTACCCGACAAAGTAAAGTCCGCCGGCAGGCGGATTCGCCACATCCGCCGCCCACGCAGCGCCGCCGTGCAGGATCCCGCGCCGGCGAGCTGATGCGTTCACTGATCGTCGGCTGAGCCTAGCCACTCGATCATGTCGACATAGGCTTTCGGGTCCTGGCCGAGGAATCCGTGGCCGCCCTCGTAGAACTCGAGCGTCGCGTCGGGGATCTGGCGTTCGAGTGCCCGTGCGTTCTCGATCGGGGCGACGCCGTCGTAGATGCCGCCCTGGATCAACGTCGGTTGGTGGATCGCTATCAGCCGCTCGTACGTATCGTGGCCGGCCCGCGCCAGCAGCTGTCTGACTTGACCGGCCTCGGCCTCCGGATCGTCGCGTGTTCCTTGCGAGCCTTGCCGCGCCCGTTCGATGAGCGCGTCGAACTCCTCGGGGTGCTCGCGCTGCCAATGCGGCGAACAGCGTGTATCAGCAGCCGTGAGATGGCGGATGATCCGCTCACGTTCCGGTAGATCACGAATCTCGTGGAGCGGATACGACGCACCTCCGGCACCGCCCGAACTAGTACACGGGAGTACCAGGCGCGTCACTTTGTCTGGATGGCGAAGCGCTAACTCCTGGGCAACCATTCCACCGAACGAAACGCCGAGAACGGGCGAAGGGGGCCAATCGAGCCCATCGACAAGCCCCGCACAGTCATCGGCATAGTCCTGCATCGTGTAATCGCTTTCAGGACGGCTCGTCTGGCCCAGACCGCGCTGATCAAAAGCGAGGATGCGAAAGACATCCCCTAGCGGCGAGTCGAACACGTTCGGCTGCTTGCGAAGATCGCCACCCGTGCCGCCGATATAGAGGAGCGGCGGTCCCTCGCCACGAACCTCGTAGTACATCGAAAGCTCTCCGACTTCCGCAAACGGCATACACGTTCCCCCTGGATCAACGGCTTCGGTATCGTACCGGCTTCTTTCGCCCCACACGTTTGCACATGACGATCTCTCTCGGCGTTCACGTCGGCCAACAAAATCTCGAAATGGACGCCATGCGCGCACTCTGGCGTCGCCTCGACGCGGCCAAGGTCGACTGGATCTCCACGTGGGATCACTTCCTCGAAGCGCCGTACCAGGGCGGTGACCAACCGCATTTTGAAGCGGTCGCGACGCTCGGCGCGCTGGCGGCCGAAACACAACACGCCCGGCTCGGTTGTCTTGTCTTCTACGTCGGCTATCGCAACCCTGCCTTGCTCGCAAAGGTGGCGACGACGCTCGATCACATCAGTGGCGGACGTTTTGAACTAGGCCTCGGCGCCGGATGGCATATCGACGAAGCCATCGCCTATGGCTACCCGTTCCCGGATATCGGCACCCGGCTCGACATGCTCAATGAAGCCGTCGAACTGATTCGGCGTCTGTTGACGGAACCGAGAACGACCTACTCCGGCCGCCACTTTCAGGCGGACGACGCGTCGTGCCTGCCCGTTCCAGTGCAAGAGCGAATGCCTATCTGGATCGGCGGGCGTGGTGAGAAGAGAACCCTCGAGATCGTCGCGCGGCACGCCGACGGCTGGAATGCCGCGTACACGGGACCCGAGGAGTTCACTCGGCTGAGCCACGTGCTCGACGAGTGGTGCGAGTCGGCCGGACGGGCACCCGATTCGATCGCCCGCGGCGCGAACGTTTCGTTCAACGTGATGCCAGACGATAAAGCGGTCGCGGTGGAGCGGTCGAAACTCGAATCCGAATGGGGCGCCGCCGCGGATCGAATCATCGAAGGTTCGCTTCTCTGCACGCCAGAAGCCGTCGTCGACAACGTGATGACCTACGTCGAGGCCGGTGCCAATGCGATCAATATCGCGCTGCGTGCGCCGTGGGACGAGGATTGCTTGAGCCGTTATCTCGAGGAGGCGATTCCGGCCATCAAGCACGAGACCGGCGGCTGAGCTAGCGCTCTGCGGCCTGGAACCGGGCGAGGCCCCGACGCGCTTCCGCCGCATGAAGGTTTTCGATCAGGCGACCGTCGAGTTCGGCGACGCCACGCCCCGCCGCCACGGCTTCATCCCAGGCGTTCAAGACTGCTCGAAAAGCCTCGGCCTCCTGCGCCGAGACACCAAAGGCTTCATTGGCCGGTTCAATCTGGGTCGGATGAATGAGGGTCTTACCGTCGAAGCCGCGAACTCGGCTCTCCAGGCACGCCGATCGAAACGCGCCAAGGTCGCGAAACTCGAGATGAACACCGTCGAGAATCTCGCGCCCGTGCGCGCGCGCCACGAGCAGGCATTGCGAGCGCGCGAATTCGAGCGCGCGCCAGTCTTTCGCGTGGAGTTCGACGAGTAGATCGCTGGTGCCCATCACAACCACTGGGATCGACTCGACTTGCGCGAGCAACCGATCGAGACCAAGTACGCCCCGCGGCGTTTCGATCATGACCCAGACGGTAAAACCCGCGTCGAGAGCGCGCTCGACATCCGCGGCTTTTTCTACCTTCGGGATCACGAGCCCGTCGATTCCGAGACCTCGCATCGCAGCGAGATCATCATCGCCCCAAGCGGTGGAGAAAGCGTTGATTCGGACGAGCACTTCGCGGAAACCAAAGTTGCCGGTCGTCACTGCTTCGACCACCGCATCTCGCGCTTGTGCTTTTGCACTCGGCGCAACCGCATCTTCGAGATCGAGAATCACGGCATCGCAATCGAGCGACTGGGCTTTCTGCATCGCGCGTCGATTCGCGCCGGGCATGTAGAGCACGGAGCGTCGCGGTCGGACCGATTCCACCGCTCGAGGCTTATGCGCTGACGCGGCGGGTAATCACCTTGGCTTTGTCGCATGACTCGGAAGCTTTCATGCGACAACTGAATTCCGATAGCACCGGAATCATGGCGAATGCCGAGAAGAGCGAGGAGAAGGTCGAGACGGCCTCACGCTGCATGTACCAATCGTCCGCGAGATTGGGAGCGAGGCCAAAGAAGAGAGCAAAAGACGCGAACATCGCGACGGTCGTGGCGACCGCCAGGAAATTGCTGAAGAATCGAGGGAGGTGGATCGTCGATAAAGTGGCGAGAAGCGCGCAGAGCGTGAAGAGTCCGGCAACGAGCGGGTCTTGTCGTGCAAAAAATGCTGCCCCGACAAGTACCAGCGCTATGAAGCCGTTAATGTAGTTCATAAAACCCTAAACAAGCCGCGCCTTCGAATCGGCCCTCACTCCAATTCGCGCGTCGGGCGAAATGGTGTTCGAATCGAACCGCGTATTCAACATAATTGTTACGCATGGTTACGCGGCGCTACCAAACTACACACTGTGGCGCAAGCAAATACGGTCAATCCGGAGCAGATCGGCCCGCGTGGGCTCGTTTTTCTACCACCATCGAGTGTTTCGACCAACGTCTGCCGTTACGATCGAATTTTCATCCGTCACGGAAATTGCGATGAGCGTTCTAAGCGAAAAGCACGGTGACCTCGTGGTCATCACGATCGACCGACCGGCACTGCGTAACGCCGTCGATTTCGACACCGCCCGAGCGCTCGCGGACGAGTTCCGACGTTTCGAAAACGACAAGCAGCAGCAAGTCGCCGTGCTGACCGGGCGCGACGGCAACTTCTGCGCCGGCGCCGATCTGAAGGCCGTCGCCGAGGGGCGCGGCAATCGGGTCGTGCTGGACGGCGATGGGCCGCTCGGGCCGACGCGAATGACACTCTCGAAGCCGGTCATCGCCGCCGTCGAGGGTTTTGCAGTCGCTGGCGGGCTGGAGCTTGCGCTCTGGTGCGACATGCGGGTGGCCTCGACGACAGCCGTGTTCGGAGTCTATTGCCGCCGTTGGGGCGTACCACTCGTCGATGGCGGCACCGTGCGCCTACCGCGCCTCATCGGGCAATCCCACGCGATGGACATGATCCTCACGGGTCGCTCGGTGGAAGGCGAAGAGGCGCTCCGAATGGGCCTCGCGAACCGGCTGACCGAACCCGGCGAAGCATTGCACGAGGCAATCAAGCTCGCGGAATCACTGACCCACTTTCCGCCGCGTTGTATGCGGAGCGATCGACGCTCGGTGCTGACCCAATGGGGCAAGCCGCTCGACGAGGCGCTGCAACAGGAAACACTGCTCGGCCGCGAGGTGATCAAATCCGGCGAGACCGTCCATGGCGCTACCAGGTTCCTGGGCGGCGCAGGTCGACACGGATCATTCCAGGACCTCTAGGTCCTGAAAAACGATCACCACCAAAAAAAACGCACAACCAAACGATTCAAGGAGGATCTATGGCTTTCGGTGGACTAGAAAAGACGCAGTTCGGGGTTTCCATGTTCCCGACCGACTATTCCATTCAACCGGTGGAACTCGCGCGGGCCGTGGAAGAGCGTGGCCTCGACAGCATGTTCTTCCCCGAGCACACCCACATCCCGGCGAGTCGCGCCACACCCTTCCCGGGCGGCGGTGATCTGCCAAAGCAATATTGGCATTCGCACGATCCTTTCGTTGCCCTGGGTGCGGCCGCGGCGGTCACCGAGCGAATTCGCCTCGGCACGGGAATCTGCCTCCTGATCGAGCGTGATCCGATCACGACCGCGAAGGAAATCGCGTCGCTCGACATGATCTCGGGCGGCCGTGTCACGCTCGGCATTGGGGCGGGCTGGAACCGCGAGGAGATGGAGAACCACGGCGCCAACTTCAAGAATCGTTGGGCGATCGTGCGCGAGAAGGTGCTCGCGATGCGTGAGATCTGGAACAACGAAGCAGCCGAGTTTCACGGTGAACACGTCGACTTCGATCCGATCTGGTCGTTCCCGAAACCAATTCAGAAGAACGGTCCGCCGATCTGGATCGGCGCGAACAGCAAGTGGGTGTTCGACCGAATCGCCGACTACGCTGACGGTTGGATGCCAATCGGCGGACTCGGCTCCGGCAACATGGAGCGACTTCAGGAAGCGATGGCGAAGCAGGACCGTCGGGTCGAGGATCTGGACCTCGCGCTCTTCGGTTCGCCCGTCCAGGCGGAACAGGTACAGGGCCGAATCGACCAGGGCTTCGATCACATCATCTTCAACCTGCCGTCGGAGGGCGCCGACAAAGTCTTGCCGCTGCTCGATCGATACGCGGGAATCGTGAAAGAACTCCGCGGCTAAGGCGTACGGCCTTCGGCGAAGCGCGTGAGTTCAGCAAGCGCTGCTTCGTCGATATCAGTCTCCTTGATGAGCCCGATTGCGCGCGGCGACATCTTGGCCACCGTGCGCGTCACGACCCGGCGCAACTGATCGGCCGAGCGCCCGGCCGCGAATTCCGCCCACGCCCGTTCGATGAACGTCAGGCATGCGCAGTCTTCGAGCGTCTGCACCTCGGCATCGCTCTTGAGGTTCTTCTTGGTGACGAGCGCGACGACCCGATCGACGAACGTCACGTCGAGGTCGAGGCTTCGAAGCAACTCACTCAAACGCTCCGCCTGGTCAATCATCGCCGCGCGCCGCCAAGCGAGATACCCGGGACGAGTTTTTGGATAGGCATCGCGGGGCGAAAGCCATCGCTCGAAATGTTGGGCTCGTACGGCAACGACGAGCGCGTCGCTCGGCGACGTATCGAGACGCTCCAACCAACCCGACATCGCGGCCGCATATCGACTCGCCAGCCCCTTGGGATCACGGGCAAGGCGGACGTCAATCGCCACTACGATCGTCTCGAGCGAAGTCCCTCGTTGCATCGACTCATCCTCTCGAACTGCGTGCTATCGTCACCACGTGACCGGCTCCGTCAAGCACCTGCTCATCGTTTATCACACAAAAACGGGGCATACACTCGAACTCATCAGCGCCTGCGTCCGCGGGGCCAGCGACCCGCTGATCGAAGGTGTCGAACTTCGCGTACTGCGTGCCGCGGACGCGGGTCCCGATGATCTGCTGTGGGCCAACGGGCTCATCCTCGGAACCCCCGAGAACTTCGGCTACATGTCGGGCGCCTTGAAGGATTTCCTCGACCGAACTTACTACGAGGTCGAAGGTCATCTGTCGCCGTTGCCGTACGCCGTCGTGATCAGTGCCGGCAACGACGGTTCCGGTGCGCTGCGCGCGATTCGACGTATCGCCAACGGATACCCGCTGATCGAGGTCCAGGAGCCCGTCATCGCCCAAGGCGACGTCACGGCCGCGCACCTCGAGGCAGCCACCGAGATTGGTATGGCGCTCGCGGCCGGACTCGAAGCCGGAATTTACTAGCGCCACCATGCGTCCCATCCGATGCCCGGTTACCCTTAGACGAATGTCGCGGTGAAAAGAGAGAATCAACGAGTGCTGAACGCACAATGAGCGAACGGATCGCCAAAATCGTCAACGACATTTCGACGATCGATGTCGACGACTGGAACCGGTGTGCGAATCCGCCCGGCGTCGACTACAACCCGTTCCTCGACCATCGCTTTCTCTACGCGTTGGAGGTGAGCGGCAGCGTCTCCAATGAAACCGGCTGGCAACCGTTCCACGTCCTGCTGGCCGAGGCGGAAGGAGAATCGAGCGGCGCACCGATCGGCATCGTGCCGATGTATCTCAAATCCCATTCACGCGGCGAATATGTCTTCGACGGCGGTTGGGCGGACGCTTTCTACCGGGCCGGCGGCGAGTACTACCCGAAGCTACAGGTGAGCGTGCCTTTTACGCCCGCGACCGGTCGCCGGCTTCTCGTCGCGGACGGCGTCGATGCCGAAACGGCTGAACACCAACTGCTGAGTACGGCGATCGAGGTCGCAAAACAGATCAGCGCAAGCTCGATCCACTTCACGTTCATGCCCGAGACACAATGGGATCGGGCGGCGGAGTTCGGCTTCCTCAAACGGATGGACTCGCAGTACCACTGGGAGAACGCCGGGTTCGAGAACTTCGACGAATTCCTCGCCGCACTATCGTCTAAGAAGCGTAAGAACATCCGCCGCGAACGTCGCTTGGCGCTCGACAACGACATCGAAATCGAGTGGATCACGGGCGATATTTCCGAGGCGCAGTGGGACGCTTTCTACACCTTTTACGTCGACACCGGTCACCGCAAATGGGGCACGCCCTACCTCAACCGCGAGTTCTTTTCGCTGATCGGCGAACTCATGCCGGAGCAAGTACTGCTCATCATGTGCAAGCGCAACGGGCGCTACGTCGCCGGCGCAATCAACTTCATCGGCGCGACGACCCTATTTGGGCGCAACTGGGGGTGCATCGAGGACCACCCGTTCCTGCACTTCGAAACCTGCTACTACCAGGCCATCGATTTCGCCCTCGCGACTGGGCTGCGCCGCGTCGAAGCCGGCGCCCAGGGCGCGCACAAAATCGCCCGGGGTTACATGCCGAACGCCACTTATTCAGCGCACTGGATCAGCGATCCGCGGCTCAAGCAGGCAATCGAGGACTACCTGGATCGCGAACGGGCGTACGTGCAGGAAGACATCGATTACGTCGAACATCACACGCCTTTTCGCAAGGACATCGACCTCAAGGCCTACCGGGACAAGCTCGACGCCCCCTAATTGCTCTATGATCCCGTCTGCGTTCGCGACTCTTGCGGATGCGACATCCCGGCGTCTTACCTCATGGGTAACTGTATTTAGGTGTTCCGTTCTCTCGCCCGTCTAAATCAATTCGTCGGCCGATATTCCGGACGATTGGTCGTCGGCGTGACCTTGTTCCTCGTCGCACGCCTCTTCGAGGCCTCGATTCCCATCTTTCTCAAGATCGGTATCGATTCCGTCGACACCGGCAACGCCGACCTCCTCCTGCCGGTCATCGGCATCATCGGTGCCGTGATCGGCCGCTTCTTTACCGTGAGCTGGGCGCGGATTGCCGTCCGCCGCGCCGCTTTTCTCGTCGCCTACGATATTCGCCGGGACTTCTACGACCACCTGCAGGCGATGGGCGCGAAGTTCTTCGGCCAATTCAGCATCGGCGACATGATGACGCGCGCAGTCGCGGACATCAGCCTGATCCAGCGGTTGATCTCCCACGGCACGATTCTCGCGGTGATCATGGTGTTCGCGACGATCGTCGGCTTCGCCTTCATGCTTTACCTGTCGCCGCTTCTGACACTTCTGATTCTCCCGCCTCTACCGTTCGTGTTCCTCTACACCTGGCGTGCGGCGCGCGAAATGGGCGTTGCCTCACGCGCCGTCCAGGACCGCCTGTCCGACATCGGCAGCCACGTGCAGGAGAATCTGTCGGGGATTCGAACGATTCAGGCGATGGTGCAGGAAGACAACGAGGTCGAACGTTTCTCGGCCACCAATCAGGCCTACGCAGACGCCTTCTATCGACACTCGCGCATCAACTCGCTCATGAGCGCCGTCATGCCGACGATGGCGGCGATCTGCTCGATCGTGATCCTCGGCGTCGGCGGCTGGCTCGTGCTCGAAGGGGATATCACGATCGGTGATTTCACCGCCTTCTTCTTCTACGTCAACATGGTCGTGCAACCGTTCCGCGTGGCCGGCATGGTCGTCAATATGTTCCAGCGTGCGGCCGTCGCCTCGAATCGCCTGTTCGACGTCTTCGATCGCAAACCGGAAATCAC
Source organism: uncultured Pseudomonadales bacterium (assembly GCA_951813295.1). Lineage (GTDB taxonomy): Bacteria > Pseudomonadota > Gammaproteobacteria > Pseudomonadales > Azotimanducaceae > VXYL01. Next base: position 3,875,848 of record CATOTI010000002.1, on the reverse strand, counting down.
CGACGATCCCGAACCGACCGCCCCCACACATATCCGAGGCGAGATCCAAATCCGTGATCTCCACTTCACCTACGACGGCGCCAACCGACCGACACTCAACGGCATCAATCTCGAGATCGAGCGAGGCGAATCGATCTCGATCATGGGTCGTGTCGGGTGCGGTAAGACGACGCTCCTGAAGCAGCTCGTCCGCATCCTCGACACACCAGCCGGGACCGTCTTCATCGACGGTCACGACGTACGCGACTACCCCCTCGCGCAGCTACGTGCTCAGGTAGCGATGGTGCCGCAAGACCCGTTCCTCTTCGGCGAACCGCTGCGCGACAACCTGACCTACGACGACCCGACGCGGCGGTTGGATCGAATCTGGATGGCGGCCGAGTCGGCGGACCTCAAAGACACCATCGAGTCCATGCCCGAGCAGATGGAGACGGTCGTCGGCGAGCGCGGCGTGACCCTTTCCGGGGGGCAGAAACAACGTGCGACCCTGGCCCGCGGCCTCATCCGCCACGCGCCCGTGCTAATCCTCGACGACTGTTTCTCAGCCGTCGACACGGAAACTGAGGAGCACATCCTCGCCGAACTCGAGCGCCTGAGGAGTGGCCAGACGACGATCATCGTTTCGCACCGCGTCTCGACCGCACGACATTCCGACCGCATCGTCATCCTCGACGAAGGCGTGATCAGCGAAATCGGTTCGCACGACGAATTGCTCGAGGCCGGCGGTTTCTACGCCGAACTCGAGCGAATCCAGCGCGAGGGCGCAGACCAATCCGACTACGCACAAGCGGGCGGTGGTTCCTGATGAGCGAAGCCACCCCCGATCGTGTCGATCAAGAGCAGGAGGCGACACCGCGAGAGCAACGTCGCGACTACTCCATGTTCGACGCCGATCTCTCCGGCGCCGTACTCAACTTCACTCTCCTCGGGCGCTTGCTGCGCTGGATCTATCCCTACCGGCGCCATTTCTTCGTCAGCACAATTCTGGTGTTGCTCGCATCGACGCTCGCCGTTCTACAGCCGGTGATCATTTCGATCGTCGTCATCGATTTCGCTTTGCGCGGGGTCCGCTCGGAGGGGTCGATCGAGTTCGGAATGGTGGACCTGACGACCTGGATTCAGTCGGTCACCGGTTGGCCAGTACTGGTCGCGGCGAGTGCGCTCTACGCCGTCGTGCAGTTGGGCTGGGCCGTCGCGATCCACTATCACCGTATGACGCTGATCACCTCCGTGATCAACGGGTTGAGAGACCTCCGTCGCGACCTCTTCACCCATATCGAGACGCGGCCATCCTCCTTCTTCGATCGCGTGGCCGTGGGGCGCGTGATGACCCGCATCACGAATGATGTCGAAGCGCTCTACGAGCTCTTACGTGGATTCGGCAGCCTCATCGGCGAGTTCGTGCCGTTCTTCGTCGCGCTCATCATCATGATCACGGTATCGGTGAAACTCACCGGTCTGCTCGCGCTCGCTTTGCCCGTGATGGCGATCGCGACCTACTACTTCCGTCGGGCGACGCGCGTGCTCTTCCGCCAGGTACGCCAGTCCGTTTCCGCGCTGAACCAGAACATGCAAGAGAACCTGGCGGGGCTCCAGGTCGTTCAGCTCTCCCAGCGCGAGGACTTCAACCACGATCGTTACATGACGATCAACGTGCGCAATCGCGAACTCGAAACGAAGTCGATGAAGCTCTCGACCCTTTACGGTGCTTTCACCGACACGATGGCGTCGGCCGCGCTCGCGACCATCGTCTGGTTTGGCGGCGGCGAGGTCATTCAGAACGAGATCTCACTCGGCGGCATGATCCTCTTCACGCGTTTCATCGACATGCTGTTTCACCCGATCGTCATCCTCGGCGAACAGCTCAATATCCTCTTTCGCGCGATGGCGAGCGGCGAGCGCATCTTCCAGGCACTCGACTGGGACGAAAAGATCCACGAACCGGCTAAGTCGGTCGAGCTACCGACGAGACTCGAGGGTGAGGTCGAGTTCCGCCACCTGGATTTCCGCTATGACTACGACGTGCCGATTCTCCAGGACGTCTCCTTTACGATCGGCGCCGGCGAAAAACTCGCGATCGTGGGCCCCACGGGGTCCGGCAAAAGCACACTGATCAAGCTTCTGGGGCGCTTTTACGACTTCGACGACAACAGCGTCTTTCTCGACGGCATCGACCTGAACCACATCCATTCGCACGATCTCCGACGTCGCATCGGCGTCGTGCTACAGGATTTCCACATCTTCTCGGGCACGATCTATGACAACATCGCACTCGGTAACGATTCGATCGACAAGGAACGTGCGATCGAAGCGGCAAAGACCGTCAACGCCCACGGATTCATCGACCGACTGCCTAACGGCTACGACACCCAGCTCGCCGAGCGCGGTCAGAATCTCTCTCAGGGACAACGCCAGTTACTCGCCTTCGCGCGGGTACTCGCCGCCGATCCCGAGATCCTGATCCTCGACGAAGCGACGGCGAGCATCGATACCGAAACGGAACTTCTGATCCAGGACGCCCTGCGCAAGCTCACGGCCGGGCGTACGTCGATCCTGATCGCGCACCGCTTGCAGACGATTCAGGAAGCCGATCGGGTGCTCGTACTCGACGAAGGCAAGGTCGCGGAACTCGGTACCCACGACGAACTGATCGACAAAGGCGGTCTGTACGCCACGCTGCACAGCCTTCAGTTCCAGGAAACGAGCGACGACTGATGGCTTCACCGGGAGAAGGCGTCGACGACCTCAAATCGAAACGTCAGGCCAGCGGCTCGAAGTACACGACGGCACGCGGCGTCTCGGCGATCAAGGACGGGATCAAGCAGATCCCCGTGAAGAACGTCGACAGACCAGCGCGACGTCCGAAGCCGCCGTGGTTACGAATCCGGCTCGAGACTTCGCCCGCCTTCAACCGGGTCCGCTCGATTGTCCGGGAACACGCTCTCGCGACCGTCTGCGAGGAATCGCATTGCCCGAATCAAGGGGAATGCTGGAGCGCGGGCACAGCGACCTTCATGTTGATGGGCGACGTCTGCACACGGGCCTGCCGGTTCTGCGCCGTCGACACCGGCAATCCGAACGGCTGGCTCGACGAAAACGAACCAGCCCAGGTTGCTGAATCGACCGACCTCATGGGTTTGCGCTACGTCGTCCTGACGTCGGTCGACCGTGACGATCTCGACGACGGCGGAGCCGCACACTACGCCGCGTGTGTTCGCGCGATTCGCGAGCGTTGTCCCGAGACCGTCGTCGAAGCCCTCACGCCGGATTTCCGCGGCGATTTCGGCTCTGTCGACACCGTGGCCAATAGCGGCATCGCCGTCTTCGCACAGAACCTCGAAACGGTCGAACGTCTCACGCACCCCGTGCGCGATCCCCGCGCGGGTTATGAACTCACGCTCGGTGTACTCCGACGCGCCCGTCGCGAAGGCGTCGTCACCAAGTCGTCGCTGATGCTCGGACTCGGCGAGACCGACGATGACCTCCGTCGCGCGTTCGAGGATCTTCGTGCGGCCAACGTCGATCTCCTGACCCTAGGCCAATATCTCCAGCCCACCCGAAACCATCTGTCCGTGGAACGTTGGGTGCACCCTGACGAATTCGAACGTTATCGCGAGGAAGCGCTGGCCGTGGGATTCGCGGAGGTTGCTGCCGGCCCGCTCGTCCGTTCGAGCTATCGTGCCGATGAACTCGCCCGCACGGCGGACCTGACTTGAGGACACGATGCGCAGATTTGCGTTCCTACTGATTCTATCGAGCGTCGCGCTCACCGCTGCGGAACTGCCCGTCGCCCCGTCGGGCATGCTCGACAAAACCGCGATCGCGAAACTCACGGGCCACCTCGACGATCTCGTCGAAGACGGTACCGTCGTCGGGGTCGGGATGGTCGTCGCGCGCGACAACGCCATCGCCTACGAGCACTACGCCGGGTTGCTCGATTTCGAACTCACGACGGACGTGGCACGCGATTCGCTTATCCGCATCTACTCGATGACCAAGGCGATGACCGCGGTTGCCGCGCTCATCGCGATCGAGGAAGGCCGACTTGACCTCGACACCGAGGTCGCCGACTACTTCCCGAGTTGGTCGAACCAACGGGTGTACGTCGCCGACCAGGACGCCCCTGGCGGCTACCGCACCGAGCCCGTCATCGAACCTGTAACGGTCCAACACCTCCTGACGCACACGGCCGGGATCTCCTACGGCTACTACGGTGCGACGCCGACCGACCGGGCCTATCGGGAAGCCGGCCTCATCGACGACTGGGACTACCTCGTGCGCGACACGAAGGTTCTGGTCGAAACGATGGGTCCGATACCACTCCTGCACCAACCGGGCGCGCGCTGGCACTACGGCTTCGCATCAGACGTCCTGGGGCAGCTCGTCGAGCAGGCCGTGGGTCAGCGATTGGATACGTTCCTCGAGGAGCGCGTCTTCCGGCCGCTCGGGATCGAAGCCTATTTCGACGTTCCGGATAGCGAGTTCGCTCGGTTCGGAACGAACCACATCCACGCCGCGGACGGCACCGTGACCGTCCAGGACACCCCCTATCGAGACCCGGAATTCGTCGACGTGACGTTCATTTCGGGCGGCGGCGGGGTCGTGACCACCGCGCGTGGCTATTTGCGGTTTGCGCTGATGTTGGCGAATGGCGGTCAACTCGATGGGGTTCGCGTCCTGGCGGAAAAGAGCGCTCGCGCAATGACGTCCAACCAGCTTCCCGCTGATGCGGGATTACGCTGGGGATACGGCGTTACGGTCGCAGGCGACGACGGGCCGTTGAACCGTGGATCATTCGGTTTCGGCGGCGCCGCCGGGACCGCCTTCTGGGTCGACCCCGTCGAGCGCCTCGCCGGCGTCGTCATGGTCCAACGGATCGGCCTGCCGAACGACGTGATCCCGACGATTCAAGCACTCACCTACGAAACTCTCCCGAAATAACCCACGAGCGATCTCATGTCAGACATCAAACCCTTCCGGATCGACATTACCGCCGAGGAGATCGAAGACCTCAAAACGCGGTTACGCCTGACGCGACTACCGGAGAAGGAAACGCCCGACGATTGGAGCCAGGGCCTACCGCTCGACTACGCCCTGGAACTGAAGGACTACTGGGCGGCGGACTACGACTGGGCGGCGCGGCAGGCCGCGCTCAACCGGTTCGACCAGTTCACCACCGAGATCGATGGGCTCGAGATTCACTTCATCCACGTGAAGAGCCCGCATGCGTCGGCCCAACCCCTGATCATCACGCACGGCTGGCCCGGCTCGATCGTCGAGTTCCACAAGGTCATCGACCCCCTCGTGGATCCGGTTGCCCACGGCGGAAGCGCGGATGACGCCTTCCACGTGGTCTGCCCGTCGCTGCCCGGCTACGGATTCTCCGCGAAGCCGGCGGAAACCGGTTGGGGCGTCGAGAAGATCGCGAACGCGTGGGACACGCTCATGACGCGACTGGGCTATTCGAGCTACTTCGCCCAGGGCGGCGATTGGGGCGCCGCGGTGACGACCGCCATCGGTCTCGCCAACATCGGCCACTGCGCGGGCCTCCACGTCAACATGCCGAGCGCTGGCCCCACGAAAGCCGCCCGCGAGAACCCGACCGAGCGTGATCAACGCGCTTTTGAAGGCGGTCGCTATTACAACCAATGGGGTGCTGGCTATTCGAAACAGCAGAGCACCCGGCCGCAGACATTGGGCTACGGTCTCGTCGACTCGCCGATGGGCCAGGCGGCCTGGATCATCGAGAAGTTCTACGAGTGGACCGACTGCAACGGCCACCCCGAAAACATCCTCACGCGCGACGAATTGCTCGACAACGTGATGTTCTATTGGCTCCCCGGCGCGGGCGCGTCGTCCGGTCGCCTTTACTGGGAAAGCTTCAACCGTGCTTTCGGTCAGGACGGCGCGAAGACCGTGGAAGTACCCACCGGTTGCAGCATCTTCCCGAAGGAAATCGTGCCGACCCCGCGGAGCTGGGCCGAACAGCGCTATACCAACATCGTCTACTGGAACGAGCTTGAGCGCGGTGGCCACTTCGCGGCATTCGAGCAGCCGGGACTCTTTGTGGAAGAACTGCGGCGTTGCTTCGGTCTCATGCGGCGAACCGGCTAGGGCCGGTTCGTTGGCAGTTTTTGCTTGCGCAAAAACTGCGTTGCGTCGGCGATCACACGTCCGCGGTTTTCGTACGCTGCTCTGACCGCTCGAGCCGGGCGGTTTTGCCGGCTTCCCAACGATCACGATCGAACTCGTCGTACGCGTAGTCCGGGCGGCGTGAGACGGCGTCGCCGGCCGGTTCGGTGTCGAAGAGGCTGCGGTATTTCGTGGTTTCGGTCATGCCGCTGTTGACGTTTACGGCGAGGCGTTCCGCGTCGATATCGTCCTTGCCGAACGGAAAAGCACCGTACGCGTCCATGAGTCCGGCGAAACGGATCGGATTGCGCCGCAGGGCGGCGTCCGTGACCGTTTGGCGGAACGGTTCCTGGGTCTGCATGAAGGGCCGGTTAAAGGTACCGAGAATCATCAATCGCTCGCCGGTCACGCGCCGCGGGAACGAGCCGTGCCAGGTCAGATCGCCCCAGATGACCATCGATCCCGCCGGCGCTTCGATGGGGTGCGCTCGATCGTCCCAATACTTGATATCGGCTGGCGTCGGTGGGCGTCGCCACTTGTGACTCCCCGGCACGAAGGAGATCGCACCGTCGTCCGCTGAATAGTCCGTCAAGAGGTAGTTGAAGTTGGCGCTGTTGGGTTCCGGGGCATTCGCTTTGCGAGAAAAATCCCAGTTGTCCTGGTGGATCGGCGTACGCGCCTCGCCGGGCCCTTTGATCCATCCGTCGCACAACGACAGGATGCAGTTCGGTCCCAACAAGTACTGGACGAGGCCAAGACCAGCGGGATTGAGGACCAGCGATTCGAACGCCTCGTCCTCCCAGAGAATCAACCGGAAGATCTGATTAGCGTCCCGCCACGACGAGCCATTCGCCTGCGGCGCCCCGAAGCGCCATTCGATCACACCATCGAGTGCTGCGCGCATCCGCTCATGAAAGGCGGCGTCACCGACTTTTTCCGGCGGTACGACTGTAAATCCGAAGGCATCCAGCTCGGCGATATTCTCCAGGAGATCGAGGCTTTTGAGTTCCCGATAGAGCGGCGCGATCGGCCCCATCGATTGCCAGTCTTCTACTTCCACACTCACTCCCTGGGTCACTGGGCCACGACGTTTTCCTTCACGCCGCCAATCGCACTATCGTATCGCTTCAGATGCACGGCAACGTTCGGCAAGGTTCAAAAACGATATGAAGATCAGAATTCTCGACGACAGTGTTCGTCTCCGGCTCGACCGCGATGAGGTGGATGCCGTCGGCCGGGGCGACGCCGTCGAGTCAACGACGCGTTTTCCGCACGGGTCAGCTTTCCGCTATCGGCTCGAGACAGGTGCTGCCCGCACGTCCGCCGCATTCGACGACGGCTGTATCACCTTGCGTGTCTCATCGGACGATGCGCGAACCTGGGCCGAGACCGAGACGGCCGTCGCCATCACGGGCGAAGAATCGTTGGGCAACGGAACATTGAGGCTCTTGATCGAAAAGGACTTCGAATGCCTTGATCCGAGGGATGGCGAGAATCAATCGAATCGATTTCGTAACCCGAGCGCCGCCTAGGCGTCTCTGAGGTCAAAGACGCTCGCGATGAACTCACTTCTCGGTCGATAAGGTCTCGTCCCGTCGAGGATTGCACGCATTCGCGTTTCAGCCTCAAGGTAGACATAGCCGGGATCTTCTTCCGCTTCCGCGAGAATGTAGAAGACGCCCGAGCTGATCGCATCAAACACCATTTCGGCACAGCGCGACGGGGGCATGCCCATCTGCCGGAAACGCTCGGCAATCTTCTCGCGAACGCTCGTAGTAGGCCCCGATTCAACCGGCCCGCCGAACCGCGCCGGGCGATTGCGTTCAGACGTCACGATATTCGTTGCGACGACGTTGGGGCAGAGCACGTGGACGGACAGCCGATTCGCGACTTCACCGTGCAGGGCTTCGGTCAACGCAACGCACGCGTGTTTCGAGACCCCGTAAACTCCCTGCGCCGCGCAAAGCCCATCCTGCGAGGCAGTCGTCACGACTGAACCGGGTCCGTCCTGGGTGAGCATCCGAGGCACGAATTCCCGCACAAAGTGAGCGACGCCTTTGACGTTGACGCCGAGGACAAAGTCCCAATCGATCTCGCTCGCGGTCAACACGCCGCCGCCACCGCCCACGCCCGCATTGCAGCAAAGGAGTGATATCGACCGTCCAGGAAACTGCGCATCGATACGCTCGCGAGCGTTACGGACACTGGCTGGATCCGAGACGTCGGCTTCACAACCGAAAACCTCGACGCCGTTCGAGCCGGCTTCTGCTTGCAACTGCGCGACCGCACGTTGGATCGCATCGGCCTCGATATCGACGACGACAACGTGCAGGCCGCGGTCGACGGCCGCTTCCGCGATGGCATAGCCGATACCCGAAGCACCACCCGTGATGATGGCGAGACCGCCCGCAAGCAAACCGAGGTCCGCATGAGCGTTCTCCACCGCGTCGATGTGAGGCATTCGAGTTCCTGACCGCTACCAGATTACTTAGCCTGTCACGCCAACGCCGGTGCGTGGAAGTGCGATCAAGGCCGCGCTAACAGTTTCTCGATGGCTCCAACGACCTCAACGACATCGAGCCCATCGGTCTCGATCACATCACCCAACTCGTCGAGGCTAGGCGCGAGGCGTTCCCGTGACCCATCAATCAGATGGCGAAAGCGCGAGTCGTCAACGCCGCGGCGTTTGCGTCGCGCCTCGAGCACACCCGCGGAGGCCCACAGGGTCACGAAGGTGATCTCGACCGCGCGTTCACCCAACGCTTCCAGGAACGCGTCGAATTGCGCGCGAGCGCCGAACACAAAGTCGACCACGATGAACGTGAAACCTGAATCGAGCATCTCGGCGACGACACGAGCAGCGGTCCTGTACGTGACCCATCGGGCCGGATTGGCATCACCGTCAGCCGCGCGCGGGAGATCGACGATGAACCCCTTGAGCGCGTCGCCCGATACCACCGCACTCGAGGTATTCCGGGCGGCGAGTCTGTGCGCGGCACTAGATTTGCCGACCCCTGCGGGCCCATTGATGACGACCACCTTAACCACCCGAGGAGTCTAAGCGAGGTCGTCCGCTTGCTTCGTAAGCCTTAGCCAGAAAAAAAACGGCCCCGAAGGGCCGCTCGAGTCATGTGCGCCGAAGCGCACCGATGATCAGTTTTTAGAACTGATTCATCGTATTGGCCGCGCCACCCGCCAACAGGGCTTTCTCGCCAAGGAAGTACTCCTTGTGGTCGTCACCGATGTTGGATCCCGCGAGATCCTGGTGCTTGACCGAAGCGAGATCGCGACGGATCTCCTGGCGTTGAATACCACGAACGTACGCGAGCATGCCTTCCGCACCGAAGTAGCCTTCGGCCAGCGTGTCCACGCCGAGCGCTGTCTCGTGGTAGGTCGGCAGCGTAATCAGGTGATGGAAGATGCCGGACTGCTTTGCCGCGTCCGCCTGGAAGTTCTGGATCAGGGCGTCCGCCTCGAGCGCGAGTTCAGACTCATCCAGACTCTCGTCCATCAATCCTTTTTCGAAGACCGACGGATCCGGGTAGGCGGAAACGTCACGGCCTGCAGCCTTCCACTCCTGGTAAACCTGCTCGCGGAAGTTGAGCGTCCAGTTGAACGACGGCGAGTTGTTGTAAACGAGCTTCGCCTCCGGTCGCGTTTCGCGAACCGCATCGACCATCTCTTTGATCTGGTCGAGGTTGGGGCGCTCCGTCTCGATCCAGAGCAGGTCTGCACCGTGCTCGAGCGCCGTAACACAATCGAGGACCACACGGTCCTTGCCGGTCCCTTCGCGGAATGCGTAGAGGCCGTTGTCCATGCGGGTCGGCTTACACAACACACCGTTCTGGTGAATCGTGATGTCGCCTTCCTTCAGATCGTCGAGATTGTTGACCGGCGTCGCTTCGAGGAAGTCGCAGTATCTGTGCGCGAGGTCGCCCTCACCAGCAGATACGGGAATCTTCTGCGTGAGACCCGCACCGAGCGAGTCCGTGCGCGCAACGATGATGCCGTTTTCGACGCCGAGTTCGAGGAACGCGTAGCGGATCGCGTGCAACTTGGAAACGAAGTCTTCGTGCGGAACCGTGACCTTGCCCGCCTGGTGACCACACTGCTTCGCGTCCGACACCTGGTTTTCGATCTGAATCGCACAAGCGCCCGCTTCGATCATGCGCTTGGCGAGGAGATACGTGGCTTCTTCGTTACCAAAGCCGGCATCGATGTCGGCGATCATCGGCACGACATGCGTTTCGTACTCGTCGATCGCACGAAGCGGCTCAGACAGATCGCGACCTTCGGCACGCGCTTCGTCGAGATCAACGAAGAGGTGACGGAGCTCACGCGCATCGGCCTGGCGCAGGAAGGTATAGATCTCTTCGATGAGATCCGGAACCGTGGTCTTCTCCTGCATGCTCTGATCCGGCAGCGGCCCGAAGCGTGAACGCAGACCCGCGACCATCCAACCCGAGAGATAGATGTAACGCTTGTCGACGGTGCCCTGGCGCTTCTTCACCGACATCATGGTCTGTTGAGCCACGAAGCCGTGCCAGGCACCGAGGGATTGTGTGTAGACCGACGGATCGGCGTCGTAATCCGCCATGTCGCGACGCATGATGTCCGCCGTGTAGCGCGCGACATCCAAACCCGTTTGAAAACGATTCTGCAGCCGCATCCGGGTCACATATTCCGGATTGATCGCCCGCCATTCCTGTCCCTGTCGAAGTAGGTCGCGCCGGACCTCCTCCACATCCTGCATGTACCCCATGACTACCTCTTGGCTGGTGAGAAGAAGGCGCGCACTCTAATGGAAAGTTTTTTGGAATTGGCGGAAGCCGTTAGATTCCAGAACGGAAACATTCGCGGTGAAGTGCGCGTTTACATTCCTACCAGGAAAGAGATACAGAATCCGTCACGCCCACCATTGCCGATGCAAACCCCGCAGTTTTTTGCGAGCAAAAACTGCCAACGCCGCGCGCAAGCGCGGCGTTGGCATCTATACCGCGACCGCCCAGGCAAGCAAGACCACGAGGAAAGCGCTCAAGCCGAAAAACCGCTGGCCCTGTAGGCCGACGTCTTGAAGCTGATTTTGCACGACGAACTGACCGACGAAGAACCCGGCCAGTAAGCCCGCAAAGTGCCCCAGCACGTCCGTATTACCGCCGCCCGTGCCGATGAACGCGAAGAGCCCGAAGGCCGCCGCCAGGGGCGCGACTCGCTTCACGCCGGAGAACGACCGGAAATAGCCAGTCCGCCAGACGAAGACCGCGCCGATGCCGACCGCCGCAAACGTCGCTGTCGATGCGCCAAGCGAAAAGAAAGGAACCGGCCGGAGCATCGCGTTCAGCAGATTACCGAGCGCCGCGGCGATGACGACGCTGAACCACGCCACTCCCGAACCGAGACTCCGTCCGAGTAACCATCCGAAGAGCCCGCCGAAGAGCGAGTTGCTCGCGATGTGCGCGAGATCCGCATGCAGCGTGAGGGCGGTGACCGTGCGCCAGAGTTCGCCGTCGAGCACGCGTTCAGCGTCCACCCGGCCGAGCCCACGCAACGTCCGCCCGGAGAGATCGTTCGAACGAAGAAACACGAACCAGATCGTCGCGAGATACGCCAGGACGCCCCAGACACCGGTGTCGACGATCGGTGGCGCTTTCGGTAGAGGCACCGCGACGTTTTCGTTTCGATAGGCGGCTACCTCGCGTACGGCCCATGCCGCCGAATCGTCGGGGACGACGAGCAACCACTGGCCATTGCGGAAGAAGACATCGTGAGGGACATCACGCGATTCCAGCACGAGCACGAGTTCGTCGAGACTCCGCCGCTCGAGTGCCTGCTGAATGACGTAGAGCCCCTCGGTATCCATTGCGGGATGGTCGCATATCGGCGTCGAGGCGCCGCGATAGCCGGATCAACGCAAGGAGATCCTGCCGGCGGGTACAATCGCGCCTTTCATATTGCCGCATGAGGGGGAGAATCCAATGAACAGCATCGAGTACGTCGCCAAGATCCTGAAACAAGAAGGCGTCGAGTGGATGTCCTGTTATCCATCGAACCCTCTGATCGAAGCGGTCGCTAAGGAAGGCATCCGTCCGATCGCGTTTCGTCACGAGCGCGGCGCGGTCATGACCGCGGATGGCTTCTCGCGGGTATCCGATCGCAAGCGCATCGGCGTCGTCGCCATGCAGTCCCAGGCCGGTGCCGAAAACTCCGTCGGCGGGCTCGCGCAGGCCAACGGCGACAACGTCCCGATTCTCGTGCTGCCCGGCGGTAACCCGCTCTTTCAGGCGTTCATTCGACCGAACTTCGTCGCCGCTCGCGCCTGGGAACCCGTCGTCAAGAAAGCCGAGTTCATCACCAAGCCAGGCGAAACCGGCAACGTCATGCGCAGGGCCTACAGTGCCCTCAGAAACGGTCGCCCGGGTCCGGTCGTCGTCGAAATGCCGATCGACGTATGCCTTGCCGACATTCCCGACAACGCACAAGCGTATGTTTCCCCGGTGGCCGCACCGACCGTTCCCGCCGCGGGTTCCATACGCGACGCGGCGCAACAACTCGTCAACGCCAAGGAACCGCTGCTCTGGGCCGGCGCCGGCGTCATGTCGGCGGACGCGACCGCGGAACTCGTCGAACTCGCCGAACTGCTCGATGCACCGGTCTATACGACGATGCCCGGCAAATCGGCGATCAACGAAAACCATCCACTGTCGATCGGCGCAGGCGGGGCGACCGCCACCGGACCCGCACGACAATGGCTCGATGATTGCGACGTTCTGTTCGCCATCGGCGCGTCACTGACGGCATCACCCTACGCGCAGCGCTTCTCCAGCGAAAAATTCCTGATCCACAACCTCATCAACGACGACGACCTCAATAAAGACACCGTCGCCAGTATCGGCCTCGTGGGCGACGCGAAGCTGACGCTCATCGCGATGATCGATGCTGTAAAAGGCCTCATCGGCGAAGGCGGACGCGACAATGGCACGAAGGCACGCGTCAAGGCCGCGAAAGATGCCTGGATGGCGCAGTGGATGCCGTATCTGACGAACGACGACGGTCCCCTCTCGCCCTATCGCGTCATCCACGAGATGAACGTCAACCTCGACAACGACATGAGCATCGTGACGCACGACGCCGGCGCACCGCGCGACCAGATCGTGCCGTTCTACAACGCGACGACGCCGCACAGCTACATCGGCTGGGGCAAGACGACGCATCTCGGCTTCTCGATTCCGCTGATGATCGGCGCCAAGATGGGCATGCCCGAGCGGATGTGCGTCAACCTCATGGGGGACGGTGCGTTCGGGATGTCCGGCCTCGACATCGAAACGGCCTCGCGCGCCGGCGTGCCGATCACGACGATCGTTCTGAACAACGGCATCATGGCGACCTATCCCGGCGGTTTCCCGACCGCGCGGGAGAACTTTGGCGTATCGCACATGCAGGGCGACTACGCGGGACTCGCGATCGCGATGGGCGCGGAAGGCATTCGCGTCGAGAAGGCGGCGGAAATGGGTCCCGCGATCAAGCAAGCAGCGGAACTCAACAGCGAAGGGAAAACCGTCCTGATCGACGTCAAATCCCGCGCCGAAGATTCCCGCGCGCCGGCGCGATTCGCCGAATAGGTCATGTCCTTGAGAGCCGCAGAACCCGGCGATTTCGACGCGGTGATGCGGCTCTATCGGCAGCTTCAGCCGGACGACCCCATCCTCGAGGACGGCCAGGACCGCGCCGTCTTCGATCAGATTCTCGCGACCGAGCACCTCACACTTCTCGTCTACGAGCAGGATGGCGAGGTCGTCGGCACGATCTATCTCAACGTCATCCCGAATATCTCCCGACGCGCATCCCCCTATGCCGTCATCGAGAACGTCGTGGTCGACGAGGCGCTTCGCGGGACCGGTCTCGGTAAGGCCATGATGTCCGAAACTCTCGAACTCGCCTGGTCCCACGGCTGCTACAAGGCGATGCTGCAGACTGGTTCGAAGCGCGAGGCAACGCATGCGTACTATCGCTCGACCGGTTTTAACTCGACTGAAAAGACCGGCTACCTCGCCCGTCTACCTTCACGATCGAAGAGAGTGTGACCGCTATGTTGACGATGCGCCCGAATTGCGAAGCCTGCGACACCGATCTCGCCGCGAACGACGAGGCGATGATCTGCTCGTTCGAATGCACTTTCTGTCCGGCCTGCGCCGCCGAACGCTTCAACCACGTCTGCCCGAACTGCGGCGGTGACCTCGTCCACCGACCGACACGTGCGCCAGCGCTATGGCAGCGATTTCCGCCCAGCACCGAACGTGTGTTGAAACCGCATTGAACGCGCGCGGCTAGATGCCCCACTCGGCGCGCAGCGAAGCCATCGACCGATACGTCACCGACGGGCGGTAGAAGTTTCCCAACCACAACCGTCGCGCACCGCCCGGACCCGTACGAAAAAAGAACCGTTCGTCCACGGCCTCATCCGCCGGTTGATAGCGCGTGTCGATGCTGATCCTGTAACGACCCGATCGATTCGGCGCTGTGCTATGCATCGTGTGCATGCCGAAGATCACCACGTCGCCGGGCTCAAAATGGGCCGTGCCCAGACAAAAACCGAAGGCGTCGACGAGTTCTCGCGGATCCGCCGAAAAGACCGCGTCGGTCAGATCACGGTCCATGTCCGTCGCGCCATAAGTTTCGATCAGCCGTTCGTGCCGATTCGATCCGAGGCAAACGACGAGGCCTCCTTCGTCGAGGTCGATGTCCGTGAGGGCCGTCCACATGCTCAATCGATTCGTGGTCCCGCGGCCGACGTACACCTGATCGTAGTGAAAGTGGTTATGACCGCCGTGCGCCATCGATCTGAGCCAGCGTTTATCGAACGTGAGCACCGGTTTACCGAACAAACGCTCGAAAAAAGCAACCGTCTCGGCGCTGTCGACCACGTCGAGAATGGGCGGCGCATGGCAGACGGCGAGATCGCGGAAGAACGGAAAGTTCCGGTTGTCTGCACCGATAACGCCGCGTTCGACGGGCGTGTCTTCTCGGAGACCACCACGCGCGGCGATCGCCTCGAGCGCCCACTGGGCGGCGTGTCTCGCCTTTTTACTCGGATGGAACCCGCGGATGAAAAGGTATCCGTCTTCCGCGAGTCGACGCTTCAGTGCGGCGGCGTCATCGCGGATCGGATGAGAGTCGGTGAGTTCGACAACATCGACGCCGAACTCGAAACATTGTTCGCCGAAGAGAAACGGTGTGCCGTCCGCGATCATCGGGCCGCCGCCCCGTCAGCGCGGACCACCGGTTCGACCTCGACGGCGGCCTGCTCACCGAGCAGCGACGGAAAACGCCAGATGACGATCGCGAAGACGAGGAGGCCTTCGATCGCAACCACCGTGCACGCCAACGGTGCGCCGAGCCAGTCGGCCATCACGCCCATGTGGGCAAAACCGATCGGTGCCGAGCCGATGCACACCGATAGGACGCCCATCATCTGCTGACGGGTCGATGAATCCGTGTTCACGAGTACCAGTGCGCTCTGCATCGCCGCGAATCCCGCCGCCGTGAATCCCAGTCCCAGGAGCGCGAGTCCAGCAACCAGTGTCGAGTCGACGTTCGCGAAAACGATCGTCAGGACCAGGTAACCGGCAATGCCGCCAATAAAGATGCGCCGCGCCATTGCCAACGGCGTAAAGAGGGACAACAGAATCGCCCCGACGATCGAGCCGACGCCTTCGATACTCGCCAGCACGCCAACCTCAAACGGCGCTAGACCAAGGGAATCCTTGCCGATCACCGGGATCATCGAGATCACCGGAAACGCCCAGATGTTGTAGAGAATGGTCGCTGCCATCGTCGCGACGAGAACAGATCGGCGGCGTAGCGCGACCCACCCGGCACGGATCGAATCGCCGACGCTGCCGCGTGAGGGCTCACTACCCCGCGCGGAAACGCTCGCCATTGCCCAGGCCGCCGCGAGGTAGAACAAACCTGTCGCGACAAAGGCGCCCTCCAGGTCGACCGCGGCGTAAACGCCACCACCGACCAGCGGGCCGAGGACACGCGTCCCCGAGCTCGCCATCGTGTCGAGGCTCATCGCCTTGCCCGCACGTTCGATACCCGCGATCTCGCCGAGTAACGTCCTGCGCACCGGGAAGTCGATCGCCCAGTGAAATCCAGCAAGGAAAGCCACGAGTGCCAACAGCCACGGCGGGACCTCGCTGACGTAGGCAATCGCCGCGACGACAAACGACAACGCCGTCAGCGCCAGGAGTGCGGTGACCAACACGCGACGTCGATCGAACCGCGCCGCCAGCGCGCCGCCGAAGATCCCGAAGATCGCCATCGGCGTCATGCGCAACGTCAACATGGACGCGACCCAGAGCGGCGATGCCGTCACCTCGAAAACGTAGATGCCAACGACAAGGAGCTCGAGCCACCGCGCGGTACTCGTTAGTGCGCCGACAACCCACAACCTCGCGAAAGAACGATCGCGCCAGAGCGATCGTTCCGTTTCGCCCATACGACTATCCGGCTGCGATCGATTGCCCCCAGAAGGGCCCGAAGCGAGCCTCGACGACTTCCTCGATCGCGACGTCTTCGTGCGCGACATAGTCACCCGACCTAACGCGATACGCCGCCGAGTTACGGGACGCCTTGGGTGCGCGGCCGCGCGCGACATCGTCGGCCGCGCGCATGATCTCCTCACGGAAACGAACGACCCCGAGATCCGTCTGCACCAGCATCTCGCGGGTCCGATCCGCGATGAGGCCCTGGCTGTCCGCAATCGCCTGATCCTGCTCGGAGATCCCGGCAATGCCGGTGTAGGTGCCTTCGCGCTGCAGGTCACGATCGATCAGATAGTCGTTCTCTCGCCGCCGAATCGGTACGAAGCCGTCATCGACCTCGGCGAAGATCCCGGCGCCCGCATCCAGGCGAGCCCGCTCGGCGTCTCCGATTTCCCGGTCGGGATGCCAGGCGTAGCAGAAGATCCAGCATGATTCGTCGTCGACCGGCATCCACGTGTTCGCAAGCGCGGTGCTCTCCGGCAGGTTGCCGGGCGCGAGCGAGTGATTCGGCAAGAGATACTGTGTCATGCGCCAGTAGAGCTGATCATCATCAGCCGTTCGTGCGGCACAGAGCAGCAATCCTCCGGCATGATCGAGCACGCTGAAGCGTGGTGCGCCGTCTTCGATCAACCAACGAAAACGCGCCATCGACGGCGGCTCGTTCTCACCGACGGGGTGACTGCGACCGCGATCGTCGACCTGATGCAGGCCCGCCTTTTCGCCGTCCTTTACGCCGGCGTGCAGGTAGGAGAAATGTGCGGTATCGAGGCCGCCTTCACAGGCTTGCGCCCAATTGCACTGCTGAAACTTCTTCGACACGAAGCGTTGCTCCGGCGGCACGGACATGAACTCGAAGTCCGGCAACGGCGGCGCGTCCTCGCCGAAATACGCCCAGATGATGTCACCGCCTTCCTCGACGTTGAGGGCTCGAATCGATGCTCTGGGTTTGAGGTTCTTGGCGACCTGCTCGGGCACGTTCGGAATATCGACACACTGACCTTCGGTATCGAACTTCCAGCCGTGGTAAGTGCAACGCAAACCGCAACCTTCGGAGCGCCCGAAGAAAAGGTCCGCGCCCCGGTGCGGGCAACGCGGCTCAACGAGGCCGGCACGCCCTTGCGAGTCACGAAACGCGATGAAATCCTCCCCGAGCAATCTGACGCGCACGGGCGGACAGTCGGGGTGCGGTAGCTCACGCGACAAGAGCGCCGGCATCCAATAGTGGCGAAACGTCTCGCCCATCGGCGTTCCGGGACCCGTCTGCGTCAAACGTTGATTCTCTTCGGCGGTCAACATCACTGCCCTCCCAACACGGTTACGCATTATTCTCAGGTGTCGTTTTGATCCGCGACACCCGAAACACTTTAGCGTTTTACGCGAGGAGGACCCATGACGCCCGTCATCGATGCAGATGGTCACATCCTGGAACCCGCCGATACCTGGGAGAAGTACATCGATCCCGCGTTTCGCGATCGCGCGATTCGAATCGGTCGTGATGCAGACGGGCTCGAGCGTCTCTATATCGACAATCGCCCGATGGGGCTCCTGCGCGGCAATCTCGGCACGCTCGGCGGAATCGACCTCGACACGGGCGAACTCGGCAATCAGAAGCGCGAGTACACCTATGAGGATGGATCGCCACCCGGCTCGTACGATCCGGCCGAACGCCTCAAAGTGCTCGACGCCGAAGGCATCGACGCCGTGCTGCTCTACCCGACGATCGGCATCTGCTGGGAGGGAAACACCGACGATCCCGCGCTCGCGACGGCCTACACGCGCGCTTACAACCGCTGGCTCGTTGATTTCGCGAACCACGACCGAAAGCGCCTTCACCCGGTCGCGCACATCTCACTGATCGATCCCGACGGCGCGGTGCAGGAAGCCGAGCGCGCGAGGAAGGACGGTTGTGTCGGCATCTACCTCTCGCGGGACGCAGCGGCACGAAACGGAAGAAGGTTGTCCGATCCCGTTTACGACCGCTTCTGGGCTGCCGCGCAGGACCTCGACATGCCGATCGGATTTCACGTCGTCGTGCGCGAAGAAAACAGCTACGCGCACATGCCTGATCCGTCCGGCTCCGCTCTGTTCTTCTTCGCCTTTCTCGCGATCGACGTGATGGCGGCCTTCACGGCGATGATGTCGTCGGGCCTATTCGAACGCTTTCCCCGGCTCAAGTGCTCGGTCCTCGAGGCGGGGGGTAACTGGATTTCCGCCTGGCTCGACCGACTCGATCACAAGTACGAGGTCATCCAACGCACCTCACCGCTCAAGATGAAGCCGAGCGAGTACTTCTTCCGCCAGTGCCTCATCTCGATGGACCCCGACGAGGGCATGACGGCCGACGTGGTCCGCCATATAGGCGCCGAGTACGTCACCTGGGCATCGGACTACCCGCATATCGATGCTTCCTACGGCGTCGTGGCCGAGCTCAAGGAAGGCATCGGCGTTCTCGAGAAGAAAGAACAGGACCTGATTCTCGGCGGCAACATCGAACGGTTCTACGACCTCGGTTCATGAAGCGGCGGAAGGATGGCCGCGGCGCGTACGCGCGAGCGGTTTGCGCGATCGCGCTGACGCTCATTGTGAGCGCCTGCAACGCGCCGCCCAACGTCGTCATCGTGCTAACCGACGACATGGGCTACGGCGACGTCGGCGCTTACGGCCACCCACTGATCAAGACACCACACATCGATGGGCTCGCCGCGAACGGACAGCGCTGGACGTCGTTCTATTCGGCAGCACCGCTGTGCAATCCCAGCCGAATCGCGCTCATGACGGGACGGATGCCGGCCCGCGTGCACGGTACCGGTCTCAACCGTTGGGGCAATCTGCCGGCGAACGAGTTGACCCTCGGCCAACTCATGAAGGAGCGTGGCTTTCAGACGGCCTATATTGGCAAATGGGGCATGTCGGGGCGATTCGCCGACGGTGGTGTCCATCCCAACGATGCCGGGTTCGACTACTTCTTCGGCGTCGAGGACTTCAATGACGGCGGTATGTTGCCGGATCTGCCGAAGACCTACGCGACTTTCAAAAACGCTAAGAGCGAGTATTTCCGCTTCGACCTCTTCCAGCAGCGGGAAGCCATCGAAAACCCGGTTCAGCAAGACACCCTGACCCAACGCTACACGGCCGAAGCTTTACGCTGGCTCGACGAGGTCGACGCCGACGAACCCTTTCTGCTCTTCCTCGGCCACACGATGCCCCACGTGCCGATCTTCCCGTCCGATGCGTTCTCGGGGCGAAGCCTGGCCGGTCGATACGGCGACGTGATCGAGGAGATCGATTGGTCCCTGGGCGAACTCACCACAAAGCTCGACGAACTCGGCGTGCGCGACAACACGCTCGTCATCTTCACGAGCGACAACGGGCCCTGGCGAACTTACTACGACCTCGGCGGTTCGCCCGGTCCTTTTCGTGACGGCAAGCACACGGCCTGGGAAGGTGGATTTCGCGTTCCGGCGATCTTCTCCTGGCCAGCGCGGATCGAGCCCGCCGTCATCGACGGGATGGCGAGCCAGGTGGACCTGCTCGCGACTATCGCGACGCTGGTAGGCATCGATCTGCCCGACGATCGGCCCTACGACTCGATCGATTTCTCCGCGACCTTAGTGGGCGGCGCCGCAGCCCTTCGGGAGACGTGGTTCTTCCACGCTCGTCAGGGCAACGTCTGGGCGGCACGACAAGGCCGGTACAAACTGGTGCTCGAATCCTGGGATTCGATCGCGAAGGAGGGCGAGCCGAATGAGTGGCGCGGCTTCGGTAACCACGTCCGCCACGATCCGCCGCTGCTCTTCGATCTCAGCACGGATCTGCGCGAGGAACTCGACATCGCCGACGAGTATCCGGAGATCGTCGCCTCGATCACAAGCGCGATCGAGGACTACGAAGCGTCTCTACGGATCGACATCGACTGACGGCAAGGATCGATTGGGCGACGACGACCGTCGCCGCCCGAGGTGCTATTCGCCGATGACTTTGCGCAGTCGCTCGTTCGCTTCAATGAAGTCTTCCATGAACTCGTAGACGACCTGACGCGTCGTCTGGATCGAGTTGATGAGCCCGACACCCTGACCCACAAAGGAAGTCGCGAGATGTCGTGCACCTTCGTGGCCGCCTTCAGCCAACTTCGTCACCTTCGCGAGCGGCGGCTCGCTGACGAGCGACTGCAGCGGCATGGCCAGCGGATCGGGCGCGTCCTCGCCTTCCCACGCATCGGTCCAGGGCGAGCGCAATTGGCGCGAGTATTTTCCGGTACGAGCCTGACTGCGAACCGTCTGACGCGAACTCGCCGCGACGTATTTTTCCTTGATGACGGGCGACGTCTCGGCTTCGGTGGTGGTCAACCAGACGGATCCCGTCCAGACACCGGCCGCCCCCATCGCCATGCAGGCCGCCATCTGCCGCCCGGTGATGATGCCGCCCGCCGCGAGCACGGGTGTGCCGTAGTCCTTGATCGCATCGATCACTTCGGGGACGAGGACCATCGTCGAAACTTCGCCGCAATGGCCACCCGCTTCCGTTCCGGCAGCGATCAGGAGTTCGACCCCGGCCTCCACTTGCTTGACGGCATGTTCCTTCGCACCGATCAGAGCGGCTGCAACGACACCGCGCTCTTTCGCCATATCGAGCATGTAACGCGGTGGGACACCGAGCGCGTTGGCAATGAGCTTGATCGGGTGCGAGAACGCAACATCGATGATGTTGCCGGCACGTTTCGGTGTCAGAAAGCCGCCCGGCGTGCCCGTCTGATTCTGATAGACGTCCGCCGTGTCGATGTTGTGTTGCGCCAGGATGCCTCGGGCAAAATCACGATGTTCATCCGGCACCATATCGAGCGTTTCCTCGGCGGTGGTGTCGTCCGTGGTCGCCATGCTCGTCGGCGCGATGAGGTCGACGCCATACGGTTTGCCGTCGATGTGCTCATCGATCCAGTTGAGTTCGATCTCGAGATTTTCCGCGTTGTAGCCGGCAGCGCCCAGCACGCCGAGCCCCCCAGCCTTCGACACTTCCACCACGACGTCGCGACAGTGCGTGAACGCGATCAGCGGAAACTCGATATCGAACATGTCACAGACCGGAGACTTCATCTCTACCCCCTCTTGAACCTTTTTCTCGTCGCGTCGAGTTGATGGGCGTGCGGATCAAACCGCGCACGCCCAACGCCTCACCCTAAATTGCCTTCTGCGGACACACCAGATACTTCTGCCCCGTCGCCTGACGCGCATACGCCTGCACGACGTCCACCTCGAGTGCTTCGGCCAACGACACTTCACGCGTGTAAGAACTTGCGAAGGTCGTGTGTATTTCATCCGCGACGCGTTGTTTGAGCGCCTTTTCGACGTCGGGCCCCACTTGCTGCAGGAAGTACGGCAGCAACCAGCCACCAAGGCCCCAGGCCATACCGAACGCTCGATTGAGCGTGGTCGTGCTGCGTTCGAGGCCGCCGTAGATATAGACCTGCTTGTGCGAGGCAGACCCGTAAGCACCGAGGCTCGCCTGGCTTCGCATGAGCGCTCGCTCCATCGACGAGAGGAGATCGCTCGCGAGGCGACCACCGCCCGTTGCGTCGAATCCGAGCGTCGCACCAGTATCGGCGATGGCGTCCGTCAAATCATCGATGAAGGTCGACTCACTCGTATTCACGACGTGTGTGGCACCGAGACCCTTAAGCAAATCCACGTGCTCCTGCTTGCGCACCACGTTGACGAGCCCAATACCCTCCGCGAGGCACACCTTCTGGAGCATTTGACCGAGGTTAGACGCCGCGGCCGTGTGCACGAGCGCGGTGTGACCTTCGCGTCGCATCGTCTCGACCATGCCGAGAACCGTCAGCGGATTGACGAAACAAGACGCCCCTTCGGCCGCCGACGTGCCGTCGTTCAAGACCAGGCAATCTTCGATCCGCGCCACGCGATACTGGCTGTACATACCGCCACCCAGCGTCGCGACGGTCCGTCCGACCAAGGCTTCGCCGCTCGCATCACCCGCCTCGACCACCCGGCCCGCGCCTTCGTTGCCAGTTGGGATCGAACGGCCGATGCGTGGTGCCGCCATCGCCTGCATCGCAGGTGGAATGTCCATCGTGACCGAATGATCGGCGGCCCGCGCGGTCGTGGGGTCGCCGCCACCGAGCAGGGCGCCAAGATCGCTCGGATTGATCGGCGCCGCTTCGACCTCGATCAATACCTGCCCCTCGGCGGGCGTCGGTCTGTCGGCTTGTGCGAGGGACAGTTCGATCGTGCCGCCTTCGTGGGCGGTGGAAACGATTCGGTAAGGCATAAAACTCCTCCTTTGTGTCTGTGGCTGCTATCCGCGACCGATAAAGGGCATCGTCGATGCCATCACGGTCAGGAACGGCACGTTCGCATCAAGCGGCAAGCTATCCATGTAAAGCACGGCTTTGACAACATTGTCGACGTGCATCGTCGGCTCTTCCTTCATCGAACCGTCGGCTTGCGGCACCCCGCCACCCATCCGGGCGGTCATGTCGGTTAGCGCATTACCAATATCGATCTGGCCACAAACGATGTCGTGGGCGCGCCCATCGAGGAAAGTGGACCGCGTGAGACCGGTGATGGCGTGCTTCGTCGATGTATAGGGCGCCGAATTCGGCCTCGGAACGTGTGCTGAGATCGAGCCGTTGTTGATGATCCGACCGCCCTTCGGGTCTTGATTCTTCATGACCCGCATCGCGTGCTGCGTACAGAGGAACGAGCCGGTCAGGTTGATGTCGACCACCCGCTTCCACTGTTCGAAGGGCAGCTCGTCCATCGGCACGGGCGGCGCACCGGTGCCGGCGTTGTTGAACAACAGGTCGAGGCGCCCGAAGGCGTCCGTCGTTCGCGCGAAGAGGGCCGCGACAGAGTCCGGATCCGCCACATCGGTCGCGACGGCGATCGCCCGATCGGGAACACCCGATTCTGCGACGACCTCCTCGAGTTTCTCCATCCGTCGACCAGCGAGAACAACCGAATAGTCGGCTTCGAGCAGCGCCAGCGTCGTGTGCTTGCCGATGCCCGTTCCGGCCCCTGTGACGACAGCCACTTTCCCCATCGTGTGCTTCCTTTTTGCTTGTGAGCGAACGCGGCGCGATCTATACGGCAAGCGCGGTCGAGAAATCCGGTACGCCTTCCCAACGACCAGCATCCGTCGATCGCATGACCGCAATGGTTTTGATCACTTCCGGATTGGCGAGGCCGTGCGGCGCGCGGCCGGACAGGACATGAATGATGTTTTCCGCCTGGCGTATCGGGCATTCCGTGAGAAAGGTCGGCGAAAAGCCCGCGATGTGCGGCGTCAGGATGCAGTTATCGAGCGCCAAGAGGGGATCCTGCGCGTCGACCGGTTCGACTTCAGTCACGTCGAGCGCCGCCGCCTCGATCTGCCCAGCCTCGAGTGCGCGCGCGAGATCAGTGCCATTGATGATCGGGCCGCGCGCGGTGTTCACGATCATCGCGGTCGACTTCATCTTTCCGAGCGCGTTGGAATCGAAGAGATGGCGCGATTCGTCGGTCGACGAGCAGTGGATCGTGATGTAGTCCGCTTCGGTCAGGAGTTCTTCGAACGAGACGAGCTTCACGCCGTAGAGATCGGCCGTCGTCTGTTCGACATAGGGATCGTACGCAATGATGTCGGCGGGGCCGAAGCCGCGGATCCGCGTCGCGAACGCCCGACCGATGTTGCCGAAACCGACGATGCCGACCTTGTGGCCCGCGATTCGCCGAACGGTTTGCTGGTATTCGCCGGTCAAGCGTGGATTACCGCTCCACTGGCCGTCCTTGGTCGTTCGAACAGCGTCGTAGAGGCGGCGCGTCAGCCCCAACAACATAGCGACCGCGTGATCCGCCACTTCGGCCGTGTTCACGCCGGGGACGTTGCAGGCCAGCACGCCAAGCTCGGTGGCCGCGTCGAGGTCGATCGAATCGACACCGACGCCCAAGCGACTGACGACTTTGAGTTTCGGACACGCTTCGAGAACTTCGCGCGACGTCAGCGGCATCACGCCGACTTGTGCGGCATCAGCGTCGCGCAAGAGTTCGATGAAGTCCTCCTTGCTCCGCACCGGGCCTTCGACAACCTCGAGACCGGCTGCTTCGAATAGATCCACCCGGTTGTAGGGACTCTTCGGCAGGGCGACTTTCATGACCATCCTTTATGCTGACGTGGGACCGGGGAGAACTTACCGACAATGACCGCATTAATCGACGCGTGGCTGTTCGCTGACGAATGGGTCGGGCTCGTCCTGGGCCTCGTGGTGGTCGTGCTTTTGATCCGTCAAAACATGTGGGCGTGGCCGATCGGTGTCGCCTACGTGCTGGCCTCGGTCACGGTCCTCATCGAAGCCCGGCTCTACGCCAACCTCGCGCTGCACCTGGTCGGCTTTTTACCGCTCAATCTCTACGGTTGGTATTACTGGATCGTGGGCAAGGACGACGACGGCGCATTGCCCGTGACGTTTGCCGGCACCAAAATCATCGTGACGCTCGCCGTCCTCGGTGCGATCGGCACGGCTGTCCTCGGTTGGTACTTCGCGACCAATACCGACGCCGCCTGGCCATATTGGGACAACGCCGTGTTCGCGGCCTCGCTCGCCGCCATGTGGCTCACGGCGAGAAAGATGATCGACAACTGGGTCGTCTGGTTCTTCGTCAACATCGTTTCGGTCGTGCTGTATTTCGCCCAAGGCATTCCGCTCTACGCGATTCTCTACGGCATCTACATTGGCCTCGCGATCATCGGTTTTCGCGAATGGCGGAAATCCATGCAACTCGTTTCCACCTGACCTGATCGACCCGCGCCCGAATGGACAAGGCCCTTCTCGAGAAGATCCAGAACGCGCAGCGAGAAGCGCGGGACGATGCCCGCAGCGACGCGCTCGAGCATCTACGCGCGGCGGACCGCCTCACGGCACGCGAATCGATTCAACATCTGCTCGATTCCGAAAGTGTCATCGAGTACGGCGCGCTCGCCGGGGCAACGTCCCAGGTTGACGACCGCGACGCCGCCGCGGACTGATCGCCTGCGCGGGACGAATCAACGGGCAGCCGGCCGTTGCAGCCGCTTTCGATGAGTCCGTCCGCGACGGAACGATCAGCGACCGGAACGCGCGCAAGTTCTCACGGCTCATGTATCTCGCGATCGAACACCGCTGGCCTTTGATCATCATGGCGAACGGCCAAGGCGCACGGCTCGACGATCCGCGAACACCGCCCCCAATCCTGGCCTACACGCGCGGCCGTTGGGATATCTACGACGGTCTCGCCGAAATGTCCGGCTGGGCGCCGACGATCGCGATCGTCAGCGGCGATGCGCGCGGCGCTCATGCCGGCATCGCAAGCCTCGCCGATCTCGTGATCGCAACGAAGACCGCGACCTTCGCCGACGGCCGGGCGTTCACCGCTCCCGAGTACGCCAAAACGGGCGACGTCGACGTACTCGTCGATGACGAACACGCCGCGATCGCGACCGCCCGGCAGTACCTCGATCTCTACAACCCCGCGACCGAAGGCACCCGCGGCGAAATCCACCCGACCCACGACGACATGGCGGACGTCCTCCCGGAGAACCGCCGCCGACCGTACGACATGCGACGAATCATCACAGCGTTCAGCGATGACGGCAGCGCCCTCGAGCTCAATCGCGACTTCGGCCGGTCCATGCTCACCTACTTCGCACGCGTCGAAGGCCGTGCGATCGGCATCTTCGCGAATCAGCCGAAATCCCCACTCGCGGGCGCCATCGACGCGGACGCCGCTGACAAAGCCGCGCGTTTCGTCGAACGCTGCAACGCCTATGGGCTCCCGATCGTGAGCTTCGTCGACAACCCGGGCTACATGGTCGGCCCACAAGCCGAAAGCGAGGGCATCGCGCGCCACCACGCCCGCCCGCTCGCCGCCTTACACCATCGCGACGTGCCGCTCTACACGGTGCAGCTACGCAAAGCCTACGGCCTCGGTCCCTATGCCATGTCCGGATTCGGAGCCGGGCGTCGCGTGCCGGAACTCAAACTCGCATGGCCCTCGGTCGAATCGGGGGGCATGTCGCTCGAGGGCGCCGCGTTTCTCGTCAAACGTAAGGAGATTCTCGCCGCCTCGACCCGCGAAGAAGGGATCAAGATCCGCGATGCGTACGCCGAAACCATGCGTGACGCCGCCAGCGGTGTTCGCGCCGGCCGAACGTTCGCCTTCGACGACATCATCGCGCCTCCGGCAACGCGGTCGACGATCGCCGCGATGATCCATCGCTCCCCGCGACGCCTCCCCGCCGAAAAGCCACACCCGATCGATCCGCGCTGATGCATCCCGACCTCATTCGAGCCTTACGCGACGCCAAAGCGCAGACGTTCGACAGCGAGCGACCCGCGATCGTCGAGCGCATCAGGAAGAGCGGCAAACTCACGCCCCGCGAGCGCATCGACGCGTTACTCGACCCCGGTTCAGCATCCGAAATCGGCGCGATCGCCGCCCGCGCTGAGGATGGGCGCTGGGTCGCCGAAGCCGGCGGGGTCGACTTCGTCGGCGCCATCGACGGCAAACCCGTCGTCACCTCGTCGACCGACTACACCGACCACGGCGGCGGTTACGGCGCGAGCCGCCACGGACGTCTCATCGCCCTCGCCCGCGAACACCGCTGGCCGCTGATCTTCTTCGTCGACGGCGGCGGCAGCCGCGCAAGGCACCCGCGCCTCGGTCGTCACGACCTCGAACTCTCCGGGCTCATGGGACGCTTCACCAACATCGACGGCATGGCCGAACTATCGGGCTGGGTACCCACAGTCTGTATCGTCTCCGGTCCCTCGTTCGCCGGCCACGCGAGCCTCGCCGGATTCTCGGACTTCCTCATCGCGACACCCGGCTCATCGATCGGCATGGGCGGCCCACCCATGGTCGAAGCCGCCCTCGGCAAACGCCTCACGCCGCACGAACTCGCACCCGTCGAACAGCACGAAGTCACCGGCGGCATCGACCGACTCGTAGACGACGAACCGACCGCGATCCAAATCGCGAAACGCTACGTCGGCTACTTCTACGATCACGACGAAGGCCGGACACCAGACGGCGATCTCAACGACATCGCGCCCGACCCCGGCTCGTCATACGACATGCACGACATCGTCGCCGGCATCGTTGATCAAGGAAGCCTGTTCGAACTACGCGAAAACTTCGCCCCGCAGCTCATCACCGCGTTCGCCCGCCTGAACGGTCGCTCCGTCGGCGTTCTCGCCAACAACCCGGCACACGACGACGCTCGGGTCGACGAATCAGCTGCCATCAAGATCGCCCGCTTCGTCGAGATCTGCGACTGCTACGAACTCCCGATCCTCACCTTCATCGATACGCCCGGCACCATCGCCCGCCGCAACCTCAAGGACGAGACCAACGAAGCCCCGACCGCCACCAGGACCCACGCCCGCGCACTGATGGCCCACCAACAACGCACCGTCCCGCTCGTGAGCATTCACGTCGGTCGACAAGGCGGCTTGGGCCCTGCGCTGATGACAGGCTACTCGAGCAACGAGGGCGTGCGCGTCCTCGCCCTCGCCTGGCCCTCGGTCACCACCGGCGAGCGGGACCCTTTCAGCACGGTTTACGACCAGAACGCCTTCGACGACATCGTCGAACCGGCCGAGACGCGCTCGAGGATCCTCAACGTGCTACGGCACATGCCGCGGCGGTTGGACCGCCGCGAGAAGAAGCATCCGGTGGATAGCTGGTAGGGATTGAGGAATACGCCACGTTCTGCTCCACGACGCTAACTTGCGCCGAAAGGTCGCCGATCGAGGTATGCTTCGACCTACACTCAACATCCTCGCTGAACGACAGCCTCGATCAGGCCACGATGCGAGGGACCAGTCGAATGAAACAGAGTTTTGTCGATCGCTACCGTTTGGCACGTCCATTCGCCGTTTTCGGCGGGACGCTCGCACTGATCCACATCACGGGTCTTAGTCACGAGCTCCCCGCGTTTCCTAGCGCCGTAGTTGTTGTGGTTCTTTTTGCTGCGATGGTGGCAATCCGAATCGCTATGGTGAAGCGACGCGAGCATCGTTGATGCTAAACCTGCGGTAGCCTCCAACAACCTATTCGTCCTGAGTCGAGTCTCGACTGATCATGCCTTGGTTCTTGAGAATCCAGAGGTGCATGGCGATCACGAGGATCCCAAACAGTGGGAAACTGATCAGGAGCGTAAGCTCCACGGGACTCGCGTTCACAAACAGCGCACCGGACGCGCGAATCAGTGCCGGGATCGACATAGACAGAGCGAGTAACGCCATGAGGCGACCTTGATTTCGTCGAATGTAGTCGCGTATCGGCTTGCTCAACATGCGGCCATCCCACCGAAATAGCTATATAGGCCCGTGTATAGCGAAACGATGCCATAGATCTTGGTCGACGGTTCCGGCAAGGGGACAAGCAGGGTCACGAACGAGGTGAACACCGATACCGTGCCCGCTACGTAAGTGCTCGCGCACGCCGCATCCGGCGTCGGACCGGGGTCCGGCTCTTGCTCGAATTGCATCTCACAAGGGCTCTCGCCGCAGCCATGTGGGTGTATCACCCCGCCCGTCGCGACCCACTTCGTCGGCGGGTCGTCATCAGCGAAACCGGGCGCAGCAACAAGAAATAGAACAAGAAAACAGGAGTATCTGATCAACAAGGGATGGCCCTTCTTTTTCGTTAGGGGCCATCAAAGATCTACCTGCTCCAGTCCGCTCGGGATCGGCCATTCGGACCAAAATCGGTGCGTCTATTCTCAAAGAGATGTACTCGAGAACTGACTCGCGAGTGATCCATTTGACCGTACGAATCAGGTTGGATGCGCTGCTTTCGCCCTCGTCGCGGAATAGCAGAGGTCGACGCCATGGACCAAGAAGTCGAGAAAGCGGTGGCTCCTTGGCCGGAGCGATCCGCTGGCGAGGTTTGTAACGGAAGTGTTGCGGCCCTACGGATGACGCGGGCTCGCATCAAACTTTTTTTAGACGATCGTCAGACTGGATGAGCGAGATTTCGGCTCAGGGACCCAGAATCACCCACAGTGACCCCGCGACCGAAACGAGCGCGACCGCCATACCGGCGATCCACATTCCCATTTCCTCTCTCGACTGCCTAGTAAGGCTGCCAGTTTTCGTCAGCACGTCTCGCGCCTCAACGGTATGCCGATCGTCGGGCCTCTCACCCGACGATCGACCATTCGCCGCTAGTCCTCCGCCGACTTCTCCGTCGCGGACGCCGAGTGCGGCCGGATGGCGGTATTCGCCGCCATGCCTTCTTTCATCGCCTCGGCGGCGCGTTCGTTCTCCTGAATCTTCGACATGATTGCCTGACCCGCGCGCAACCAAGTGTCACGGTTCTCGATCACGAACCGGTTCGACTCGCGGTAGCTGTCGAGCATGCCGTTGACTTCGGGGATGACGTAGCGGGCGACGAGGTCCCAGCTCTTCTGCGTGTTGGGGCGGTTTGCCCAATCGTGTACGAAGCCGATGACGGTGCCGAAGCCGCCGGTCAGCTCAATCATCTTCTCGATGCGGTCACAGAGATCGCGCGGCGTGCCGATGGTGTTAACGCTGTCATCGCTGAAAGCGGTGACATCGACGGCTTCGTCGGGGTTGTCGAAGATCTGGCCTTCACCGGCCGCGAGTGTGCCCACCGTATAGGCGTTGTTGTGATGCATGAGGCCTTCGCGGGCTTCCTTACGCGCCTGGTCGCGCGTCTCGGCGACATGGAAGCTCATCACGATGCGCCAGTTCGAGCGGCGGTCAACGATGTGCTCACTCTTGGCCGCGGCTTCTTCGGCGAAGCTCCATTGCAGCGGTAGCGCCTGGATGCCTGCCGACGACATCGAGCCGAGCGACAGCACGCCCGCGCCGTGTTTGCCAGCGAGGGTCATACCCGATGGGCTGACCATCGACGCGACCGTGAATTCCATGTGGCGTTGCACCGGCAAGAGCTGCAGCTTGGCGTCGCGCAGCGTGAACCATTCGGATTCGACCGTGAACCGTTCGCCGCCCTGCAAGAGCCGGCGGATGACGCCCATCGCTTCGTCCTGACGATCCCGCAGGACCATCGGATCGATACCCATGGTGTGCGCATCGGATGGCAACGCGCCGGGGCCGGAGCCGAAGATCAGCCGACCGCGGGACTGATGATCGAGCTGGACGAGACGCTGCGCCACCATGAACGGGTGGTGGTACGGCAACGAGACCACACCCGTACCGAGCTTGATCCGATGGGTGCGTTCGGCCGCCGCGGCGAGAAAGAGTTCCGGTGAGGCAATCACCTCCCAACCGGTGGAGTGGTGTTCGCCACACCAGAACTCATCGAAGCCCAACCGGTCGAGGTGTGCAACGAGCTCGAGATCGCTTTGCAGCTGCAGCGTCGGGTGTTCGCCGATGGGGTGATGCGGCGCCAGGAAGGCGCCGAATTTGAGATTAGCCATGTGCGTTCCTGCCCCCTACAGCAGTTCTTCGGCCATGAAACGCAGCGTGTCCGGATCGCCCGAACCGACGTTGATCTGCGTGACCGGACTTTCTTTCCAGGCGGCGAGACGTTCACGAATCCGTTCTTTCGGACCGAGTAGCGCGATCTCGTCGCAGAGCTCATCCGGAACGGCCGCGATTGCCTGATCGCGCTGACCCGACAGGAAGAGTTCCTGAATACGGTCCGCTGCGTCGCCGAACCCCATGCGCACGATATGGTCCTTGTGGACGTTGAACGTCTTCGCGCCCATACCGCCGACGTAAAAGCCGACGTTCTGCTTCACCTGCGCGATCGCGCGATCGACGTCGTCGTCGATGATGACGGTCACGGCCGCCGCGATTTCGAATTGCGGCGAACGGATGGCCATCGCGTCCTTGTACATGTCCATCATCCGGTACGGCGAGAGGAACATCGGAATCCACCCGTCGCAGAATTCGGCGCCGAGCTTGACGTTTTTCGGCCCTTCGGCCCCGAGATAGAGCGGAATGTGCTCGCGCGCGGGATGCAGGATGAGCTTGAGGGGTTTACCGAGCCCGGTACCGCCCGGCAGCGGCAACTTGTAGTGATCACCGTCGAAAGCGACTGGTTCTTTGCGCTCGATCACCTTGCGGAAAATCTCGATCCACTCACGTGTTCGCGCGAGCGGTTTCGGATAGGGCTGGCCATACCAGCCTTCGACGACCTGCGGACCCGAGACACCGATGCCGAGAATCAGCCGACCGTTCGAGAGATAGTCGACGGTCGCGGCCTGCATCGCCGCGCTGGTCGGCGTGCGCGCCGAAATCTGCATGATCGACGTGCCGAGATTGATCCGGTCGGTGTGCGCGCCGATCCAGGCGAGCGGCGTGAAGCAATCCGCGCCGTAGATTTCCGGACACCAGATCGTGTCGAAGCCGAGTGATTCGGCTTCCTTCGCGAGTTCGATGATTCTTGCCCCGCCCGGCGCACCGAGAGGCCCAATCCCCATTCCCAGTTTCATGTCGTTTTCCTTTGGCTGCGCGTTTGCGCTCGTCTACCCGTAAAGCGAAAGAGCTTACACTCTCGGCCGCTATCCACCACCGAGTGCACGCCGTGTTTCTGCCGCTGATCGAACTACAACGCGACGACAAGGTCTTCATCGCGCCCGAAGCCCCGGACAAGGGCGATGCGACGTTCGGCGGGCAATTCATCGCGCAGAGCCTGGCGGCTGCTTATCAGACGCTCGAAGACGATCGCGCGGTGCATTCGCTGCACGCGTATTTTCTGCGCCCGGGTGATGTCGACCAGACCACGGAACTCGAGGTCTCGGCCATTCGTGATGGTCGCTCGTTCTCCACGCGGGAAGTACACGCTCGTCAGTCCGGCAAGGAGGTCTTTCGCCTCATCGCGTCGTTCCAGGTCGAAGAAGAATCACCCGTTTACGACCGCGCGACGATGCCGAGCGCGCCGCCGCCCGAATCGATCTCGACGACGTACGACGATTTCACGCTGTCGGTGACACATCCCGACGGCGGTGAAACCTGGTGGTACGGCGCCGACCGGCCGATGGAGATCCGCTACGTCAATCCACCGACCGACACGAGCGCGGTGACCGAACCCCAGCTCATGTGGATGCGCATCAATCAGCCCCTACCTGATGATGCGACGACCCACGCGATCGCCCTCGCCTATCTCTCCGACTCGACCCTCATCGACCATATCCTCCTGCCGCACGGCGGGCGCTGGCAGGAGGAAGGTTTCCTCGGCACGAGCATCGATCACAGCATGTGGTTTCGCCGACCAGCACGCGCGGACGAATGGCTGCTGTTTGAACAGACCGTCGAAACCACGGGCGGTGGGCGTGGTCTCGCGAACGGGCGTTTCTTCGATTCGGATGGCAAGCTGATCGCGACGTGCATGCAAGAAGGCTTGATGCGGTGGATTACAACGTAGGTCACGGCACAACGGCGGCCGTCGCCGAGGACATCTCCCTTGACGGCGCCATACCTTTCGAGCCGCCATCGTTCACGAACGGCGATGCGAGCTTGAGCGGCGAAGAAGCCCGATTCTTCAAATCCGAGGGTTTCCTCTTCAAACGCGGTCTGCTCGACGAGCCGGCGACGTTTCGCCAGATCATCGATTACTTCTGGGCACAGGTACCGCGCGGATTGCTGAACCGTGACGACCCGACGAGCTGGTACAACGTCCCGGAAGACGCCTGGACGGAGGACGATGCCGTGAACGTCGGCCGTCTCTACAAAGGCAATTGGAAGGCGCGATCCCGCGGCGGGATCGGCACGGAGTCGTTCCTCGTCGACGGTATCGCCAACCATCCCCGCATGCGCGAACTCGCGGCATGTTTCGTCGGCGGCCCCATCAAAAAGGCCGAACGCGTCCGTGGGATCTACGCCATCTTCCCGCATGCACCCGAGGCGAAAGGTCAACTCGGTCCGCACGCCGACTACATGGCCGCACAGCTCGCCGCAATGGTCTTCATCGACGACATTCCCGTGCACTGTGGCGGGTTTACGATCTGGCCCGGTTCGCACCATCTTCTGCACCCGCACTGGGACACCGTGCACGGCGGCACGATGGCAGAGGAGCGAAAGCCGGGCTTCCAGGCAGCGCGCGATGAAGTCCTGCGTTCGATCCAGCCGATCGAGTTTTCAGGCCGCGCGGGCGATGTCGTGTTCTGGCATCCCCGCGTACTGCATTCGGGTGGCATCAATCACTCCGCCGCCGGCACCACGCCTATCTGCCGGCTGATCGTGCCCTGCGATTACCAGGTCGACGGCACCACACGGTGGGACGATCTCGAGTACGGCCCCGGGCCCGAGTATCAATGGTGGGTCGATACGCGGAATTTTCGCGAGGACCCAATCGCCACACGCGGGAACCTTTTTACCGGTTGGGCCATCTAGAGTCTTCGGCTGATTTGCCGAAATCTATGCTAAATTCGGTCAATATGCCGAATTCTCAGACTACTCGTTCCGCCACCTATATCGCCGTCATCGGCGATATCGTCGGTTCCCGCGCGCGCGACGATCGCGCCGATCTGCAGGATCGACTGCTCGCCGCGTGCGCGGACGTGAACGACGGATCGACGCTCATCGCCCCTCTGCGCATGACGTCGGGCGACGAGTTTGAAGCCCTCGCGACCACCGACTGGGGCTTCACGTCCATGCTCGTCGCGATGGAAGCGGCGGCCTGGCCGTCGCTGGTTTCTTTCGGACTCGGCTTCGGCGAACTCGCAACCGATCTCCCCACCGATCCCCACGCGGTCGACGTGGGCGCGCTCGACGGCCCTGCCTTCCACCGCGCTCGCGCCGCACTCGAGCAAGCCAACGCAAACGACACATGGTTCGCCGCGGCCGGCTTTCCCGCAGCGGTTGAACCGCTCTTGAACTCGATCGGCGAACTACTCGGCGTCCTGCGCCGGGCTTGGACGGATCGCCAACGCGAAATGCTGCTCGCCGCCGCGCGCCACCAGGGCACACGAAAGGCGTTGGCGGCGCGATTCGATGTCAGCCCCTCGGTCGTCACCGAAACGCTACGGGCCGCTGAGTTCGGCGCCTTCGAGCGGGCGACGGTCCATCTCGATCAATGCTGGCCGGTCCTCGAGAATTCGCCAAATCAACCGAATTCAGATAACAATTCGGCCAAATGACCGAACCTGCTGTCACTCTGCTGATCGTCTCCTACGCCCTCGGATCAGCGACGCTGCGGTTCACTTCGCGCTGGAAACGCATACTCACGACCTCGACCATCTATCTCGCGTTACCGTTCCTTGCGTTCTCGGCGACGCTCTTCCTCGTGGCCCTGTTGCTTCTACTGCTGCGCTTCGCAACCCATGCGATGGAAACGACTTTGGTGAAACGATTCGCCGGCGAACACGCACCGCAACTCGGCATCATCGCCGCGCTGCTCCTGATCACGACGGGATACCCCACATCGCTGCTCGCCGAGTTGTTCACGCCCGCGTGGCAGGTGTCGTTCGGTACGTTCGAACTTGCGGCTCTGCTCTACGCGGCGGCGGCGGTCACCGTCGCGACGGTCGGTGCCGATCTCGTCGCCACGATCCTGAATCCCAACGCACATCCCGATGGCCGAACGAACGAAGGCGCGGTCACCGCCCGGCGCGGGCGAACGATCGGCATTCTGGAACGTCTCTTGATCTTGACGCTGGTCGTGATGGACCAGTGGGCGGGAATCGCATTCGTGATCGCTGCCAAGTCGCTCGCACGCTTCAAGGAGTTCGACGATCGCGACTTCGCCGAGTACTACCTCATCGGCACGCTCACGAGCGCGCTCTTCGCGATCGCCGTCGGCCTCGCCCTACGGTCTACCTAGCCCAAAAACAAGAAAGCCACCGAATGGTGGCTTTCCGTTCAGCGCTTGATCGAAGCTCAAGCGTTCCTGAGAACCCGACCAGCGCACACCCCGGTGTGCTCGTCGTCGCGCAGCGTCACCTGGCCGTTGCAAATCGTCGCGTCGTAACCGACGGCGCGCTGCTGATAGCGCGGTGCACCACCCGGGAAATCGTTGACGATGTACGGCTGACGCTCGGACAACCGATCGAGATCGATCACGTTCACGTCGGCACGGAGGCCAGCTTTCAGCGTGCCGCGGTCTTTGAGCCCCAGCACGTGTGCCGGTACCGACGCGATACGGCGGACCGCTTCTTCGATCGAATACGTTCCCTTGTCACGGTGCCAATGCGACAGCACGAAGGTCGCCCAACCCGAATCGATCATCTGGCTGACGTGAGCGCCCGCGTCGCCGAGGCCAGGCATCGCCCAATCCGTCAGGATCATCTGCTCGAGGTTCTCGAGGTTCACGTTGAACCCGCGCATGTGGAAGAGCGCTTCGCCGTCCGATTCGAGCACGATCCTGAGCCACGTCTCGGCGGGATACTCACCCGCGGCAGTCGCGATATCGAACAGGCTCTCGCGGCGGCCACCCGTATAGTGGGGTCGCTCGCCATCGCCTAGCGGGTACCAACGCCGCGTCACCTGCATGACGTGCTCGTTAGCCGCTTCACTACTTTTGAGTTCCGCGACCAGCTTCGCGCGGAAATCGGCGTCGCGAATCATGCGGAGCTTCTCGTCGAAATCGACCTTCTTGAGTTCGGTCCAGGTCGGCGTCGCGAAGAAACCGTTGTTCCTCAAACCGCCGACGCCACCGCCCGAACGAGGGACCGTCACGGCCGTGACGTCAACGCCGCGTGCACGCATGGCGGAGATCTTCTCATCGAGCAACTCGTGGTGTTCGGAGATCGCGCTGAAGAGCAGCCGTGCGGTCTGGCCTTCCTCTTCCATGATGTCCATCTCGGTTTCGAGATCACCAAAATGCGGCACGGTCTGCATCAGGCCACCTTCGGCGCCCACCGCTCGCGCGATCGCGATGAGTTCTTCACGTGACGCAAACGTACCCGGGATCGGGCGGCGATCCGGCAGCGTATGTCCGGGGTGACGGTTCACCGAAAAACCGAGCGCGCCTTCACGAATCGACTTCCCCGCGAGCGCGGCGATCTGCTCGATTTCCTCGGGCGTCGCCTGCTCTTCGATCGCACGTTCGCCCATGACGTAAGTCCGGGTGGCGCTATGACCCACGAGCCCACAGACGTTGATCATCGGGCCGAGCCGCTCGATCGAATCGAGATAACCGCCGTACGACTCCCAGTCCCACGGCAGGCCGGTCATGATCGCGTGCTTCGGGATGTCCTCGACGGTCTCCATCATGCCGGCGAGGAAATCGCGGTCGTCCGGGCGGCACGGCGCAAACGTCACACCGCAGTTGCCCATGAGCGCGGTAGTAACCCCGTGCCAGGTCACGGACGTCATCTGCGCATCCCAACCGATCTGTGCGTCAAGGTGCGTGTGCAGGTCGATGAAGCCTGGTGTAACAAAGCGGCCCTTCGCCTCGATTTCCTCTCGGCCTTGGCCCGAGATCTCACCGATCGCTGTGATCGAATCGCCATCGATGGCGACGTCGGCCTCGACTGGTGCGCTGCCCGTGCCGTCAACCACCACCCCATTCCGAATCACGATGTCGTGTGCCATGGGCTCCCCCGCCTATGCATTGGATGAAACGACCAATTCTGCCCCGCCCCCGAGACGCGCGCAATTTGGCTATCGTGGTGGGCTCGACAGTATCTGGGCCAAGAGTGGAGGAACGGATGGCAATAACGGCGACCGATGGGGCCAGGATGCTCTATCTCATCAAACGGCGGGAGCGCACGTCACGTGAAGAACTCGTCGCGCATTGGTTCGCGAACCACATGCCAGCAGTGATCCAATCGCAGAAGGAGCAGGCAGTCCTGGGGCGACGTTTCGCCCGACGCTACGTCGCGACGCTCTTTGACGCGAATGCCGAAGGAGACCACGTCTGGGACGGCGTCGCTCAGCTCTGGTGGGACGTAGCCCTGCCGAAACCTGCCGTTGCGTATGGCAAACCGCCGGTTGATACGTTCCAGGAAAAGGTCGAACCCTACGTCCCGTGGGCAACCCGCGAATACTTGATCATGGACGGCAGCGAGCACCTCGATAGCGCGCCTCTGACGCTGAACGCGCCCTACCCGATGACGCGCTCGGGATTTTTCAAGATCACGTATCTGATCGGGGCGAAGGACGGGACCGACTACGCCGCCTTTTTCCGCCACTGGCTCGACGTTCACGTGCCGAACGTGCGCGGCACGATGGAGTCGGTCGGCGGTTATCGGTACGTGGTGAGTCATTCCGTCACGCCCGAGGACGAACCCTTCACCGGCATGGCGGAGCTCTACTTCCACGACGAGTCAGTCTGGGCGGGCTATCGCGCCGAAATACGCCCCGACGGCATGGAGCAATGGGTCGACCCCGAACGAACGGTCGTCCTCTTCTCGACCACGGAAATGGTGGGAATTCCCTAGTCGTCGGGCGCAGCGTCGAAACCGAAATCGTCGAGCTGAATCATGATCGCGGTCATGCCGACGTCGCTGCCTTTCGCGTGGATTTCGCCGCGTCGGATGCGCGCGACGTCACCGATCGCGATCGACGCGCGGACACCATCGTTCCCTTCGGCCCAACCGCTGCCGTCGATCACACAGAAAAGCTGATCGAATCCTGCGCGATGCCTACCGATCGCGCCGCCCGCATCGAACTCGACGCGATACACATGGCCTTCCCCCGCCCCGGAAGCGATCGGTGACGAAAACGCTCCCGTACTCGAAAAGTCGACAATCGTTTTTCCGCGACCGACGCGAATGACATCCATCAGATCTTGAACTCCGTTGATTCAGTGGGTTCACTCCGGGGCCGGGCGAACCGTTGTCTTGCGATTGGTGCCGGGCATAACCTCGACAAGCGCATGACAACCGCGTTGTCGATAAGGAAGTGACCCGATGGCACTCGAATGTTGGAACTGCGGCGAGAACCTCGACGACATTCCGCGACCGATCACGCGGCACAACAGCTGCCCCAAGTGCTTCCACGAACTCCATTCGTGCCGGATGTGCCGCGAATATGCGCCGAACGAAACAATTCAGTGTCGCGACGAACGCGCCGATCCTCCAACCAACAAGGAAAACGCGAACTTCTGCGATTTTTTCCGGCCACGCTTCGACGTGTACGACGGTCGCGGTGATCGGGCGTCGTCGGCCCAGACGAAACTCGACGCGCTCTTTGAGGGTAGCGCGGATGCCGACGAATCACCTTCCGACGACGCGGGCGAGAAACCACACGACCCCGGCGACGACGCGGCCCGTAAACTCGACGATCTGTTCCGCTAGCCTCGCGCTCGGGCCAGTCCTCTCGTCAGCAGCCGATCGAAGACATTCGAGAACTGCTGTACCTCGTTCTTGCCGAACGGCGGTGGCCCGCCACTGACTTCCCCGAAAGAGCGCAACTCCTCACGCAGGTCGCGCCGCGCGCGATGATCCTTGATGTTCTCCGCCGTGTATTCGATACCGCGAGGATTGATCGCCGTCGCACCCCGCGTGATGGCTTCGTCCGCAAACGGAACGTCCGCGGTGATGACGACATCGCCTGGTTCGATCGCTTCCAGTATCGCGTTGTCGGCCTCATCGAAACCCGCGGCGACCTGGCGGCGCTCGATAAAGGGTGAGCGTGGCACCTGCATGGCGTGATTGGCGATCAGCGTCGTCCGTACCTCACGGCGAATCGCGGCGCGAAAAACCACGTCCTTGATCGCCCGCGGACAGGCGTCGCCATCGATCCACACCGCTACCAAATCACTCCTCCCTCAGTTCCCGACACTGGATCAGCGCCGCGCTGGCATGCTTAATTCGCCCGCCTCAATGCCCATGTTGCCACTCGTCGGTGCCCGCCATGCCCAGATTCGCAGCGAACGTCTCACTGATGTTCACGGAACACGAACCCAAAGGTCGATTCGCCGCGGCGAAGAACGCCGGGTTCAGCGCCGTCGAGTACCTGCACCCCTACGCCGATCCCGTCGCGTCCGTCGGTGCTTGGCTCGACGCTGCCGAGGTCGAACTCATTCTCATCAACACGCAAGTCGGTGACGGTGCGAAGGGAGAACGTGGGCTCGCCGCGGTCCCTGGTCGCGAAGCCGATTTTCGCCGACATTTCGACCACGCCCTCGAATACGCGACGGGGCTCGGCGCGAAAATGATCCACGTGATGGCAGGGGTCGTTACCGGCGATCGACAGGCGGCAGTCGAGACGTTCGTCGAAAACCTCGCAACCGCCGCGCCCATCGCTGAAGCCGAAGGCGTCAGCTTGCTGCTCGAACCGCTAAACACGCGCGACGTGCCGGGTTATCTCCACACGTATTGCCACGAGACGGCGGAACTCATCGCGGCGATCGACCGAAAAAACGTGCTGATGCAGTACGACTTTTATCACCGCCAGGTGATGGAAGGCGGGCTGGCAGCACGCCTCGAAGAACATTTCGGGATCGTCGGCCACGTCCAGTTTTCGAGCGTACCGGGGCGTCATGAGCCGCAATTCGGCGAAGTGAACCTGCCCTATCTCTTCGACGTGCTCGACCAACTCGGCTACGCCGGCTGGGTAGGCTGCGAGTACACCCCGAAGGGCGGTACGCTCGACGGACTGTCATGGGCTTCCCGCTACGGAATCGGATCATGAGCCATCTCACGCAGGATCAACGCGACGCCTACCACCGCGACGGCTTCCTCGCCCCGCTACCGGCTTTCACACCCGCCGAAGCGCAGACCTTTCGCGCCGAACTCGAGGCGGTCGAAGCGAAGAACCCGGACCGCGAAAAGGCGGCCCGGGCAGGCCTTCCCCTCACCCACCCCTGGGCTTGGGATCTCGTGCACGATCGGCGCATCGTCGACCCCGTGACCGACGTGCTCGGCGAAGACGTGCTGCTGTGGTCGATGGATTGGTTCATCAAGGACCCGGGCCCGAGCTATGTGTCGTACCACCAGGACGCGACGTACTGGGGCCTGTACCCGTACCACGTCGTGACCGCCTGGGTGGCACTTTCCGACGCCGGGCCGAACACCGGCCCGATGAAGTTCATCCCGGGATCGCACCGCGGTCCGCTCTACGAGCAGGACGACACCTTCGAGCGTGACAACCTTCTATCTCGGGGGCAGCGCGTCAAGACCGAGGTTGATGACGAGACCGGGGTGCTGGCGCCACTCGGCGTCGGGGAGATGTCAATCCATCACGTCTGCGTCATCCACGGCTCTGAACCAAACCTCACGAACGACCGACGGATCGGCATGGTGCTTCGCTACTGCGCCACCGACGTCAGACAAACGAAGGTCGATGGTGATCGCGCGATTCTCGTCAACGGTGTCGACCGTTACGGGCATTTCGAGCCGATTCCGCGACCCGAAGTCGAGAACGGCGACGCCGAGCGCGAGCGCGCGGTGAAGCACGGCACGACACGCATGAAAGCTCTCATGGACTTCGACCCGGCCGAGGCAGAAGCCAAGCGCCAGGGCAGCTAACCGTCAAGGAACTCACGATGGCCAATGTCACGAACGCAGTCGTGATCCTGCTCGACTCGCTCAACCGCCACATGATCGGCGATTACGGCGGCACCGAGTTCGAGACGCCCGAGATCGACCGCTTCGCGAAGCAGGCGGTTCGATTCGACCGGCATTTCACCGGCTCACTTCCGTGCATGCCCGCACGGCACGACATCCTCGTCGGCGCACTCGACTTCCTCTGGAAGCCGTGGGGTTCGATCGAGCTCTGGGAAGAACCGATCACCGCGGAGCTGCGGCGCAACGGTGTCAGCACCATGCTCATCAGCGACCACCCGCATCTCTTCGAGACTGGTGGGGAGAACTATCACACAGACTTCTACGCCTGGGATTACCTGCGCGGCCACGAGGGTGATCCGTGGAAATCACGGCCCGATCCGAGCTGGATCGGCGCGCCGGCGCTGCCTGCGAACCGTCGCCCGCACCACTACGACGAGTCGCGCACGTACTTCCGCTCGGAGCTCGACTTCCCCGGGCCGAAAACGATGCAGGCGACAGCCGACTGGATCACTAACAACGGCGGTCAGGTCGACCCATTCCTGCTCTTCGTCGACGAGTTCGACCCGCACGAGCCTTTCGATACGCCGGCGCCGTGGGTGAATCGCTACGACGACACCTGGACCGAGGACGTGATGATCTGGCCGCCTTATTCGGTCAAGACCGTCGAACGGGGCGTCCTCACCGAGCGCGAAGCGCGCCACGTGCGCTGCAACTACGGCTCGAAGCTCTCGATGATCGATCACTGGTTCGGCAAGGTGCTCGACGCCATCGAAAAACAGGGCCTGATGGAATCGACGCTGATCGTGCTCTGCACCGACCACGGCCACTACCTTGGCGACCGCGACCTCTTTGGCAAGCCCCGCGTGCCACAGTACGAAGCCCTCGGCCACACACCGCTCTACATCTACCACCCCGGGATCGATACGCATCAGGTCGATGCGCTGACCACCAACGTCGACATCAACGCGACCCTGAACGACGTCTTC
The DNA here is from genome assembly GCA_951813295.1 of uncultured Pseudomonadales bacterium. Taxonomy (GTDB): domain Bacteria; phylum Pseudomonadota; class Gammaproteobacteria; order Pseudomonadales; family Azotimanducaceae; genus VXYL01. The sequence goes on along the minus strand of CATOTI010000002.1, from coordinate 3,833,766 downwards.
GGCGTCGAACCGAGCCATCGCACGCACGGCCAATCGCTACTGCCGTTGATTCGTGGTGAAGCAACGAGCGTCAGAGAGTGGGCACTGGGCGGGGTTTGGGGCAACTGGGTGCAGGTCTACGACGGGCATCGTAAATACGCGCGTGCACCGGCAACGAGCGCCTTCCCGTTATCGATGTGGAGCAACCGCTGGTCGACGATGCCGACCCAGCTCGCCAATCCCATGTTCCCGAAACCCGATCGCCGCGCCACGATCGACTTCATGCCCGGGAGCGATGTCCCCGTGCTGCGACAGCCTTTCGAGGAAGGCGACATGCTGCCCTATTGGGCGGCGCAGCCGCGCGTCGGCGAACACCACCTCTACGATATCGATCTCGACCCCGAGGAAACCGAAAACCGCCTCGGTGCCGGCGATGAAACGGATATGATCGAGCTACTGCGCGTCGGGCTACGGAGCGTCGATGCGCCCGTCGAACAATTCGAGCGGCTCGGGATCACCTAGACCACCACACAAATGAACGAACAAGCACAACGGATCACCGCGGGCACGCTGGTGCTCGCCGCCGATGGATCCACCCACACGGTGACCGACCCCATCGCGGAGGCCTATCGACCGGGCGACAGGATCGTCGCGAATGCGCTCGGCGGCCTGCTACACATCCCCGCCCGTGAACATGCGCTGGCCCACGACGCCGTCGTCGCGGCGGCGCGCGCGTTCAACGAACTGCAGTCGGTATCCGATCAGGCAATCGAATCGTTCTTCCACCGCGCCGCCGACGCACTGGCCGACGATGGCGTATGGCGCGACATCGAAACCATCAACCGAACCGACGTCGAACGCGCACAAGCCAAAGGACGTTCGACGACGCGTCTCACCGTCTCGGATTCGATGCGCGAAAAGATGATCGACGGACTCGAAGGTTGGGCAGCGACCCCTTCGTCCCGCGGTGCCGTCGTGGAGACGGTTCAACACGAGACCTTCGATATCGAGATGGTCTCCGCGGGGCTCGGCGTCGTGGGATTCGTCTTCGAAGGGCGGCCAAACGTTCTCGCCGACGCTTGTGGCGTCTTGCGAAGCGGCAACAGCGTCGTCTTCAGGATCGGCTCCGATGCCCTCGAGACGGCCAAAGCCATCATGGATCGGGCGATTCGCCCGGCACTCGAAGCGTCCGGGCTCTCGCCGGATACGGTGGTCCTGCTCGACAGCCCGTCGCACGCCGCCGGTTGGGCACTCTTCCTCGAAGCCGACCTCGCCCTCGCCGTCGCGCGCGGTTCGGGGTTCGCCACGGATCTTCTCGGGTCGCTCGCCAAGAGCGTCGGGACGCCGGCGAGCCTGCATGGCACCGGCGGCGCCTGGATCGTCGTTTCCGAGAAAGCCTCGCTCGATGAGGTCGAGCGCGTCGTCGTTCGTTCTCTCGACCGGAAAGTCTGCAATACGCTCAATACGCTCGTTCTGGTGAGACCGACCCCGGAGAAGGTCGCGACCACGGTCGCAGCACTCGAAACGGCCGGGGGAAGCCGCTCGGCGCCTTTCAAGCTCCACGTCACCGACGATATCGCGGCCGCGATTCCCAAGTCCTACCGGAATCGCATCGTGGCGGTCCCGCGGGCGGACGGCACCAAGGACGAACCGCAAGTCGAGCGCCACGATCGAGAGGAACTCGGCATCGAGTGGGAGTGGGAAGAAGCGCCCGAGGTCACCCTGACGGGTGTCGGGGACATCGACGACGCGATCAACCTCTTCAATACGCAGAGCCCGCGGCTGGTCGCCACGCTGCTATCGCCGGACACGGAAGAGCAGGAGCACTTTTTCCGGTCGATCGACGCCCCGTTTGTCGGCGATGACCACACGCGCTGGGTCGACGGACAGTTCGCGCTCGGGAAACCCGAACTCGGGCTTTCCAATTGGGAGAACGGTCGGCTGTTTGGTCGCGGCGGCGTACTGACCGGCGACAGTGTTTATACCCTCCGGACACGCTATCGGCACAAACGTTGACGGATTAACCGAATTGCATTTGCAATCGCGAATCATTCCTATTTACACTCCGCCGCGATGTATATCTGTATCTGCCAAGCGGTCAACGAGCGAACCGTTCACGAAGCCATCGATTCTGGCTATCAGGACGTCGATGACATCGCCGACCTCACCGGCGCCGGCACGTGCTGCGGTGGCTGCCGCCAATTGGTACAGATCCTAATCGACGATCGTCGCAAGGAAGCCGTCAGCTACTACGAAGTAGCTTAGAGCCCGAACCGCCCCCGATACCCCTCACGCCGAAGTACCTGAGCGCTTTAAGCTCAGTGCGCGCCGTTTCGGCGCGATTGAACACGGCGACAAAGAGGTTTTTTGATGAAGATCCTGGTGACGGGCATGAGCGGGCTCATCGGTACGGCGCTTCGCGCGGAGCTAGAGAGCGATCACGAACTGAGCGCACTCAATCGGAGCGATGTCGACGGAATCCCGACGACCCGCGCCGATCTTTCCGATTTCGATTCGATCCGTGGTGCTTTCGAGGACATCGATACCGTCGTTCACCTCGCCGCAAAGGCCGGCGAGCGCTACACCTGGGATGAGCTACTCGCCACCAATATCGTCGGCACACGCCACGTCTTCGAAGCGGCACGCGAGGCGGGATGTCGTCGCGTGGTCTTTGCGAGCTCTGGGGCGACCATTTCCGGCTACGAAGCCGACGAACCCTATCGCTCCCTCGTCAACGGACAATACGACGGGCTCGATGACTGGCCGCTGATCACGACCCAGACGCCGACGCGTCCCTCGGGCGTCTACGGCTCGACAAAGGTCTGGGGCGAGGCACTCGCCCAGCACCTGGTCGATACGACCGACCTCTCGATCGTCAGTGTCCGGCTCGTCTATGTGAACGCCGAAGATAAGCCCACGAATCCGCGGGCGTTCTCGGTCTGGTGTTCACAGCGCGACATCGTCGATTTCCTCGTCCGCGCGGTCAGCGCCAACAACCTGCCGCGCTACGACGTCGCGTTCGTCACGTCGAACAACCGCTACGGCTATCGGGATCTCGCCGATGCAAAAACACGTTACGGTTTTGAGCCCCGCGATGTCGCGGAAGACCATCGTTAGTCGAACGATAGTCCGCGAATCCAGTAGAATCGCTGGTTTTTCACGCCACTCTTGAGGAAATGCCATGAGCGTTGATGGACGCGTAGCCATTGTGACGGGCGCGGGGAACGGCCTCGGTCGCCAACATGCCCTTTTGTTAGCCAAGAACGGAGCCAAGATCGTCGTCAACGACCTGGGCGGGGGCGTCGACGGTACCGGCCAGGGCGACGCTGCCGACATCGTCGTGGAGGAGATTCGCGACCTCGGTGGCGAAGCTGTCGCGAACAAGGCGAGTGTTTCCGACCGAGACGGTGCCAAGAGCATTGTCGAAGACGCAGTCAACGCGTTCGGCACAGTCGACATCGTCGTCAACAACGCCGGGATCTTGCGCGACAAGTCGTTCAAGAACATGACGCTCGACGAGTGGGACATCGTGATCAACGTTCACTTGAACGGATCTGCCTACGTCACCTGGAACGCCTGGCCGATCATGTACGCCAAGAACTACGGTCGAGTGATCCTGACGAGCTCCGTTTCCGGGATCTTCGGCAGCTTCGGACAGGCCAACTACGGCGCCGCCAAGATGGGCATGCTCGGACTCATGAACAACCTGGCGCGCGAAGGGGCTTCGCACAACGTGCACACCAACTGTCTCTCGCCGGGTGCTTCGACCCGGATGACGGCGAGCGTGCCTGGTAGCTCGATCGACCCCGACAATCCCGATCCGAACAACCATCCCGGCCTCGTCAGCCCCGCTGTTCTCCACATGGCGGGTGAAGATGCCCCGAACGGTCGAGTCATCCAGGCGATGGGTGGTCGTTTCGCATCGAACGTGATGTATTCGAACGAGCCGGTCGAACTCGGCCTCGACGCGGTGGATCTATTCGAAGACAACGTCGAGCAGATCCTCGACATGAGCGCCGCGCAACCCGGCGGCAACTTCCAGTCGTCCAACGACTAAAAGCTTTCGGCCGGCCACCCCTCCCCCCGGAGGCCGGCCGTTGCGATTCCTCTAGCGCCAGTCCGCGCGGTCGAAGATTCGAACCGCGTCGGCCTGGTTCGCACCCAGCACACTCGCGTTCACCTCGTCTTCGATGAAATCCGTGCCAAGTGCGGCGATCGGCCCGGTGACTTTGCCGTTGACCGGGTACTCATTGTTACCTTCCGCAAAAAGGCGCTGGGCAAAATCACTCGCTACATACTCGAGGAAACGTACGGCGTTTTCCCGATTCGGCGCGTGCTTGACCACGCCCGCGCCGGAGATGTTCACGTGCGCGCCGCGGTCGCCCTGGTTCGGAAAAAGTACGCCGGTGCCGTCGACGATAGCCCGATCTTCCGGCGCATCCGACGCAAGATAACGGCCGAGATAGTATGTGTTCGCAACGCTCACGCCGCACTCGCCCGACACCACGGCCCGGATCTGCGCACGGTCGTTGCCCTGCGGCTGACGGGCGAAGTTGTCGACCACCCCTTTCGCCCAGGATTCGGCCGCCGTCGCACCGTTATGCTCGATGATCGACGCGAGCAGAGAAAGGTTGTAGATGTTGCCCGATGAACGCATGCAAACCTGGCCTTTCAGGCGGGGGTCGGCGAGATCCTCGTAGCGGCTGATCCCTTCCGGCAGCCCTTTCGCCTTGTTGTAGACGATCACACGGCTGCGCTTCGAGAGACCGAACCACAAGCCGTCGGGATGGCGCAGATGCGCCGGTACTCGTTTGGTGAGCGTCGCGGTATCGACCGACTGAAAAATACCTTTCTGCTCGGCACGCCAGAGCCTGCCCGCATCGACCGTGACGAGAATATCGGCCGAGGAAAACTCACCCTCGTTCAGAATGCGTTCGATGAGCTCATCGCTACCGCCCTCGATGAGGTTGATCTCGATGCCGGTCTCGCGCTCGAAGCGTTCATAAAGCTCGAGATCCGTGTCGTAGTGACGCGCCGAGAAGACGTTGACCGCGTCTGCATGTACGAAGGTCCCGGCCACACCGACCACGAGAGCGACGGCGGCTTTCGACCACAACGTCATCTTTCCACCACCCGCCGACGAATCGCGACGCTTGCACCAAGCATTCATTTCGGTTTCTCCACCGGTTTCGAGAACGCGCATGTTAGCTGATGCAAATGAAAACCATTAACACTTATGTGCCTCGACGGGCAGGGAAGACAAAGGTCTCGTCGGCATCGATCGATACGCCGACATTCGATCCCACCGCGAGGGCTGTGGGCATGCCGTCGATACTCGCGCGCAGGCGGTCGTCACCGTTTTCGATGACCACCAGCGCGCGCCGGCCGAGGAAGCGCACGTCGCTAATCACGATCGGGGACGACGTGTCGAGCTCGAGATCGATCGCTTCGGGACGGACGACGACATCGACATCACCGATGACATCTCCACGCGGTGCGAGCACTCCGAACGAAGTCTCGATCCCGCTCGCCGTGGCCTGCCCGGATAGACGCTGCGCCTGCCCGAAGAGCATCGCGACGCCGACCGACGCGGGACTTGACCAGAGGTCCGCCGGTTCACCGTCCTGGACGATCCGACCTTCTTCGATTACGACGATCCGATCGGCAAGCTCCAACGCTTCCTCGGGATCGTGCGTCACGATGATGGCCACGTTGTTCGCGGCCTTGAGCGCGGCGCGAGTTGCTTCGCGTAACTGCCGCCGTAAAGTCGCGTCGATGCTCGCGAACGGCTCATCGAGGAGTACGACGGCCGGTTGCGGGGCAAGGGCGCGTGCGAGTGCTACGCGTTGTTGCTGTCCGCCCGATAGCGTGTCGGGGAAACGTCCGCCAAACCCCGTCAGACCGACGTTCTCCAGGGCGCGATCCACCGCGTCGCCGTTTTCGCGCTCCACCCCGAACGCCACATTCGCCCGCACTGTCTTATGCGGAAACAGAACGTGATCCTGGAAGACGAGACCGATCGGCCGCGATTCCGGCGCAGGATGATGGTCGCGGTCGGCGAGCAGTTCGCCGTCGAGCCAGATCGAACCGGCTTGCAAACGCTCGAGGCCCGCCGCCAGCCGCAGCAACGTGCTCTTGCCGCTGCCGGACGCGCCTAGCAGGCAGGTGATTTCGCCAGCGCGCGCGGAAACGCTGAGCTCCTCGAGCACGGGCTCTACCGAATAGGAATGACTTACCGCTCGAAACTCGATCGCCAAGGCGCGCCCTCGGGCGTTCTGGGGGCGCGGTAGTATGCGCGATCGCACCCGCCTGAAAAGATCATGAACCGCGCCTGGTCCTTAAGCGCTATCGCCATCGCAGGCGTCGTCGGGCTTCCGATCATCGTCGTTCTGCTGGAACTCCTGGCACCGGCATCACCGAATTGGGCACATCTCGCCGAAACGGTACTGACCGACTACCTCGTCACGACGGCCGGCCTCATGATTCTCACCGGCATGATCGCCGCCCTCCTCGGCGTGTCGACCGCGTGGATCGTCGCCACCCAGAGCTTTCCCCTGCGTTCGGCACTGTCCTGGGCACTCGTTCTTCCACTCGCGATGCCTGCGTACGTCATCGCGTACGTCTACACCGATCTCCTCGACTATTCCGCACCGCTACAAGTGGCGCTGCGAACATGGCTCGGCGAGGGCTTCGCCTTGCCGCCGGTCAGATCGCTCGGCGGCGCGGCGATCATGATGGGCTTCGTGCTCTATCCGTACGTCTATCTGCTGGCGCGCGCATCGTTCGCGGCGTCGGCGCGATCGCTGTTCGAAGCGGCGCGCGTGCTCGGCGCAACGTCGACGCGAGCGTTCTGGACCGTCGCCCTGCCGGTCGCGCGGCCGGCGATTGCCGGCGGCCTCATTCTGGTCCTGATGGAAACGGCGGCCGACTACGGCGTCGCCGACTACTTTGGTCTTTCGACGTTCACGACCGGCATCTTTCGAACCTGGTACGGCCTCGGCGACAAGAGCGGCGCGGTGCAGCTGGCCGGCTGGCTCTTCATCGTCGTCGCGATGCTCATTCTCGCGGAACGCTGGGCAAGGCGCGGCGAACGCCACAACCCAACGTCTGGTGGCCGGGCAAAAGCGCTCGAATCCGCGCAGCGCCCCTGGCTCGCGACGCTCTGGTGTCTCATTCCCGTCGTTGTCGGTTTCATCGTGCCGACGACGATCCTCGTCGTATACGCCATTCGAGTCGGCGATCCCCAGCTCGGCAGCGAGTTTCTATCGTTCATCGGTAACACCGCGCTCGTCGCGACCCTCGGTGCTCTCGTCGCGGTCGCGTTGGCGCTTGTGCTGTCGTACGCCGAACGGCTCTCCCGAAACCCCGTCACGCAACTCGGCATCCAGGTCGCGACGCTCGGCTACGCACTACCGGGCGCACTCATCAGCGTGGGCATCCTCGTACCGCTCACAATCATCGACCGACAAATCGCCATCTGGATGCGAGACGTTCTCGAAATCGCCCCGAGCTTGCTCCTGACCGGTAGCGTCTTCGCGTTGGTCTTCGCCTACGTCGGCCGATTCCTGACGGTGGCCTACAACGCATGCTCGGGCGGTCTCGCCAAGATTCATTCCAACCTCGACGCCGTGGCTCGATCGCTTGGTGCAAACCCGCGTCGCATCCTGCGCGAGATCCACCTGCCCATGATCTCGGGGTCGGTCGCAAGCGGCGTCATGCTGGTGTTCATCGACATCACGAAGGAACTACCGGCAACGCTCATCCTGCGACCTTTTAACTTCGAAACGCTCGCCACGCGGGTATACCGGCTCGCTTCGGATGAGCGGATCGCGGAAGCGTCGACTGCCGCGCTTCTCATCGTCTTGATCGGTATCCTGCCGAGCATCGTGCTCAGCCGCACAGTCAAAGAACGGACATCCGAGTGACGCCCGCCCTCCAGTTTCAGTTCGACAACCGCTTCGTCACCGACCTGCCCGGGGACCCGGAAGAAGAGAACTTTCGCCGGCAGATTCAGAATGCCTGCTATTCCCATGTCGATCCCAAACCGGTCGTTCGGCCGGAGCTGGTCGCTTATGCCAGCGAGGTGGCGGAACTGCTCGACCTCTCACCGGCGGCGTGCGAATCAAATGAGTTCGTCGAAGTCTTTTCGGGCAACCGAAAACTGGACGGTATGGCGCCTTACGCGACCTGCTACGGCGGCCATCAGTTCGGCAACTGGGCGGGCCAGCTTGGCGACGGTCGCGCGATCAACCTCGGCGAGATCGTCAACGCGTCGGGCGAGCGGTGGGCGCTTCAACTGAAAGGCGCAGGACCCACGCCGTACTCGCGCACGGCCGATGGCCTGGCCGTATTGCGCTCGTCTGTGCGTGAGTTTCTCTGCAGTGAGGCGATGGCCCACCTCAGCGTTCCGACGACCCGCGCGCTCTCGCTCGCGACGACCGGTGAAAGCGTCGTCCGGGACATCCTCTATGACGGCAATCCGGCGCCTGAACCCGGCGCCGTCGTTTGTCGCGTCGCACCGTCGTTCACACGGTTTGGGCATTTCGAGATCCTGACTGCACGCCGCGAAATCGACCTGTTGAGACGACTCGTCGACTACACGATTCGACACGACTTTCCCGACCTCGAGGTCTCCGACGACCCGAAGGAAAGAACCGTCAGATGGTTCAACGAGGTCTGTGCACGCACCGCGCGGATGATCGTCGAATGGATGCGCGTCGGTTTCGTCCACGGCGTGATGAACACAGACAACATGTCGATCCTCGGTCTCACCATCGACTACGGCCCGTACGGGTGGCTCGAAGACTACGATCCCGAATGGACCCCCAATACGACCGACGCGGCTAACCGCCGCTATCGGTTCGGCCAGCAAGCACCGATCGCCCAGTGGAACCTCCTGCAGCTCGCTAACGCGATCTATCCGCTTGTCGACGATGTCGACCCTCTTCAACAAGCACTCGCCAGCTTCGGGACGTTCTACCAGCGCGAGTACGCCGCCATGATGCAGACGAAACTCGGCTTCACGACGGGCGACGACGGTGATCGGGAGCTGATCGCCGAGTTGCTCTCGATCCTCGCGGCGGAAGAAACGGACATGACGATCTTCTTCCGCCGGCTCGCGGCGCTCGATATCAACGCGCCTGACCCCGCGATCCTAACCGACGCGTACTACAGCAAAGATGGTCAAGCGCGCGTTCGTGAACGCACCGAACGTTGGCTCAGCGACTACGCCGCCCGATTGGCATTCGAAGGTATCGACCAGGACGAGCGGCGCGCGGCGATGAACCGCGTCAATCCGAAGTACGTCCTACGCAACTACCTCGCTCAGCTCGCGATCGACAAAGCCGAAGAAGGCGATTTCGGCCTGGTCAACGAACTGCTCGATGTCCTGCGCAAGCCCTACGACGAGCAACCGGAATTCGACCACCACGCCGCGAAACGTCCTGATTGGGCACGCGACCGCGCCGGATGTTCGATGTTGAGCTGCAGTTCTTGAGCGTACGAATCCAACTCTTCGAATTCGGTCCGACTCGCTCGGCGCGTTGCCGTTGGATCCTTCAGGAAGCAGGCTTGCCTTTCGAGTCGATCGATCACGGGCCTGAGGCCATCGGCAGTGACGAGCTCAGGGCAGTGCACCCACTCGGAAAACTCCCCGCCGCCATCATCGACGGCGAGCCGCTATTCGAATCAACGGCAATCACGACGGCCATCGCCGACCTCGTCCCCGAAAAAGGCCTCGTCGGCAAGTCCGGCACGCGCGCCCGAGCATTGCACGATCAATGGACGAGTTTCGCGTTGTCGGAACTCGACGCGTGGTCATGGTCGAGTGCCATCAACACGTTCGTGCTCCCGGAAGAACAACGCCTCGACAACGTGCACGAACAAAACCGCGAGCTCTTTCGCCGCGCCGCCACGGTCCTCGACGAGTTCTTGGGCGATGTCGACTACCTTGTCGACAACCGCTTCAGCGCGACGGACGTCAACGTCGGCTACGCGGTCAACGCTGGCCGCTCGCGGGGTTGGCTCGACGGGTTCGATCATCTGAACGAATACCTCGACCGTCTGATCGCGCGACCGGCATGTCCACTGCCCGCCTAGCACGCGCGACGACCGACGTCCTCGCGCGCCTCGACCACGACGGATTTGCCGTCGTCGCGGACGCGCTCGATTCCGCCACCGTCATGCGCCTACGTGAATCCGCGGCTTACGAGCTAATCGATGCAACCGGCGGAACGCGCCACGCGAGCATCACCCAGCCCCTGCAAATTGCGGATCACCCGCTCGTCGAAGAAGCGGCACGCTTCGTCATCGACGACGATTTCGAATGCGTCGCGTCGAGCCTGCGCGACCCGACCCCCGGGTATGGCCAGCAGGGATTGCACACCGATTGGCCCGCGCGCACATCACACGACGAACCGTTCGTCGGCATCTCGTGCCTCTGGCTGCTCGACGACTTCACCCCGACCAATGGTGCCACGCGCGTCGTCCCGGGAACCCATCGCCAGGCACGCGCCATCCCGAAGCGCTATGTCGCGCCGAACGCCAGGCACGAGGACGAAATCTTGCTGCAAGCGGCCGCGGGCGCACTCATCGTCTTCAACTGCCACCTCTGGCACAGCGGAACGATGAACCGTTCGAACGAGCCGCGACGGGTCCTGCAGGAGCAATACATCGCTGCGCCTCTCGCGCCGATGTACGCGGCCCCCCGCTTCGGCGATTGACGCGGACCGCACGCTTTCACTGCCCCGTGAGCCGTGGCAGGCTGGCGCGCTCTTCAACACGCTGAAACGTCATGAACTCACCCATCGCTGCCACCGACGACATCGCAGCGCTCTACCGCGACATCATCGAAGGATTGGGCGAGGACCCCGATCGCGAGGGATTGCTTGGCACGCCGGACCGCGCCGCCAAAGCGATGCAGTTCTTGACGCATGGTTACTTCGAAGACATCGACACCGTCGTCAACAACGCCCTGTTCGAGTCCGACCTCGACGAAATCGTGATCGTCAACGACATCGAGCTCTACTCGATGTGCGAACACCACTTGCTGCCGTTCATCGGCAAGTGTCATGTCGGATACCTTCCGCAGGGCAAGGTCCTCGGTCTCTCGAAAGTGGCGCGGATCGTCGACATGTTCGCGCGGCGCTTGCAGATCCAAGAAAACCTGACGCAGCAGATCGCCAACACCATCATGGAGGTCACCGGCGCGGCTGGCGTCGGCGTCATAGTCGAAGCGCAGCACCTCTGCATGGCGATGCGCGGGGTCGCGAAGCAGCACTCGAAGATGAAAACATCGGTCCTATTAGGGTCGTTTCGCGACAACTCACCGACGCGGGCCGAGTTTCTCCGCCTGATCGGCTGACCCGGTGTACTTCGATGCACGCCTCTGGGCGTTCACGAAGGGAATCCGGCTTCGCATCGCGGCCGCGATCGCGATCGGCCTGTTGGCAACCGTCGCCGGGGTCGCGCGTCTAGCCCTTTTCGGCTGGTTGATCGCAAAGGTTTTCAACGGCGCCGACTCGAGCGAGATCTTTTCGGCTAGTGCCTTCGTCGCGGCCACGATCGCGCTGCGCGGTGTGCTCGAGTACGCCCGCGCAATGGTCGCGCACGAAACAGCCGCGCGCGTGCAGGCAAACCTGCGCCGGGTGGTCTTCGATCAGGCGGTCGAATTGGGCCCGGCCTGGTTCGGCCGCGAACGGTCTTCCGATCTCATGGTCTCGGTCGTCGATAGTGTCGAGCAGCTCGAAACCTACTTCGGCGAATTCATCCCCCAGGTGACGATCGCCCTGCTCACCCCACTCGTCGTGTTCGCAGCCGTCGCCTATCTCGACCTGACGGTCGCGTCCGTCATGCTGATCGCGGCGTTGATGACGCTGGTCGCACCGGGGCTATTTCACCGCCTGGATCGCGAAGCAAGCGTTCGGCGTGCACAGGCATTCCGCGACTATGCAGCCGAATTCGTCGACGCGACCCAAGGGCTCGCGACGCTGAAGGCGTTCGGTCAGGCGGCGACCCACGGTGCGCGGCTCGCCGATCGAGCACGTGCGCTATCCCGGGGCACGATGCGGGTGAACGCCACGAACGCGCTGGGCCGCGGCATCACCGATACCGGTATTGCGCTGGCCGCGGCCATTTCGCTCGTCATCGGCGCGATGCGAACGGCTTCCGGCGACATGACGCTCGAAGCACTTCTCATCATCTTGATGATGGGCGTCGAAGTCTTCCGCCCCTTACGGGATCTGCGCGCCAAACTGCACACCGGCATGCTCGGGCAGTCCGCGGCACAAACGCTGTTCCGCGTTCTCTCGGCACACGCGCCCGTCGCACGACTCGACACCACGGTCCCAGCGATCGACGAAACCGCACCCACGATTACCGTCAGCGGCGCCGCCTTCTCCTACCCGGCGGTACCCCACGCAACCTTCACCGATCTCGATTTCAACGTAGCGAAAGGTCAGCGGGTCGGGATCGTCGGGACGAGCGGATCGGGTAAATCGACGATCCTGAAGCTCTTACTCCGCCTCTACGATGTCGACGCGGGCTCGATCGCAATCAACGGACACGACGTTCGCGAACTCCCGACCGATTGGCTGCATGCGCAATTCGCGATCGTCAGCCAGGACGCTTATCTCTTCCACGGCACGGTGCGCGAAAACATCCTCTTCGGGCGCCCCGACGCATCGATCGAGGAAATGCGTGACGCGGCCCACGCTGCCAACGCGCTCGAGTTCATCGACCGGCTACCGCAAGGCTTCGATACGACCATCGGCGAACGCGGCGTCCGCCTGTCGGGAGGCCAGCGACAGCGCATCGCGATCGCGCGAGCGGTGTTGAAAGATGCACCGATCCTGATCCTCGACGAGGCGTTATCGAGCGTCGACGGCGAAAACGAAGCAGTCATCCAGACACGCTTGAACGAGCTAATGCGCGACCGCACGACGCTCGTGTTTGCCCATCGTATGTCGAGCGTCATCGACAGCGACGTGCTCCTGGTCCTCGACGAAGGAGGCATTCGGGAAACGGGATCCCACCAAGAACTTCTCGCAGCGAATGGGATCTACGCATCACTCATGGGTGATCAGGCGCGCGATAGTCTCGACGAGCGTCGGGCACCAGCCACGGTTCGGCCGGACGAACGCGCGTCGATCGATGAATGGAAAGCCGACACGGGGCAACGCTCGGAACTCGGCTGGTGGGCGGCGGCAGGCGAGCTGATGCGCTTCGTGACTGTCGAGCGAACCAAGCTCACTTTCGCATTCGTCTTCGGCATCCTCCGCGTCATTGCCTTCATCGGCGTCGGCGTTGCGAGCGCGCTCGCCGTGGCGGCGTTGAAGAATGGCGACGACCCGATGCCATGGCTAATGGCGATGATGGTGTGCGCGCCGATCGCGGGCGTGGTGCACTGGCTCGAGAGTTGGTTCGCCCACGACCTGGCGTTCAAGCTCCTCGCCGAGATGCGCATCCAGCTTTTTCAGAAGCTGAGTGCACTCGCGCCGGCCTATCTCATGCGCAGTCGAACAGGCGATCTGGCGGCGCTCGCGACGCAGGATGTCGAGACCGTCGAGTACTTCTTCGCGCACACGATTGCACCGTCCTTCGTTGCGGTACTCGTCCCCACGGCCGTCGTCGTGACGCTTTTCGTATTCGATCCGATGCTCGCGATCGGCCTGCTTCCATTCCTCATCGTCGTCGCAGTGAGCCCCTGGCTCTGGCGTCATCGTCTCGATCGTCTCGCCGGCGACTCGCGCGAAGCGCTGGCTGAACTCAACGCGTTCGCCGTCGACTCGATTCAGGGATTGACCGAAATCGTCGCCTTTAATCAACGCGACGAACGCCGCAAAGCATTCGATACGTTGATCGAGCGGGTTCGCGACCTTCGCGTGCCCTTCTATCGTGACCTGACCGCACAATCCGCAATCCTGGAGATCGCGACAGGCCTCGGTGGTCTCACGGTCGTGATCATCGGCGCGAGCCTCGCGGCGAGCGGCAGCGTCGACAACGCGTTGCTGCCGTTCTTTGCGATCTTCGCGATGGCCGCGTTCCTGCCCGTTTCGGAAATCGCCCACGTGGGACGACAGCTCGCGGATACGCTCGGCTCCACGCGCCGCTTGCACACCATCCACCAGGAGAATCCGGTCGTCGTCGACGGGGCACACGTGTTTGCCGCAAGCGACGCAGGTACTTCCGTCGGGCTCGACGAGATTGCCTTCACGTACCCCGATCGCATCGACCCCGCGCTCGCCGACGTCTCCCTGGACGTTCCCGCGGGGGAGACGGTCGCGCTGGTCGGCGCATCTGGCGCGGGGAAGTCCACCCTCGCCCATCTGGTGATGCGGTTTTGGGATCCCGCCGTGGGCCGACTTCGATTCGATACAGCCGACCTGAGGAACCTCGACCTCGACTCCTTACGCCGACACGTCGCATTGGTCGCTCAGGAGACCTATCTCTTCAACTCGTCAATCCGCGACAACCTCCTGATGGCGGCGCCCGACGCAACGCATGCCGAACTCGACCGCGCCATCGAAAACGCCGCATTGGCGCCCTGGATCGCCACGCTTCCGGACGGCCTCGACACCATCGTCGGCGAGCGCGGCGGTCGCCTCTCTGGTGGACAGCGGCAACGCATCGCGATCGCCCGCGCGTTCCTCAAGGACGCCCCGGTGCTCATCCTGGACGAAGCAACGAGCCACCTCGATGCCATCAACGAGCGCGCCGTACGCCACGCGCTCGAAGCGTTGATGGAAAACCGCACTACGATCGTGATCGCGCATCGCCTGTCGACGATTCGCGACGCGGACCGGGTCGTCGTGATGGATTCCGGAAGAATCGTCGAAGTCGGCACGCACGACCAACTCATGGCCGTCGACGGCGCATACGCGCGGCTCGTCGCCCATCAACTCGCCGCCGCCGGGGCAAATCACGCCGCCGGTTAGTCAGCGCCGGCGTAGAGCAAGAAAGATCAAGTCTCGGACGAGGGATCGCCTTAAGGTGTCCTCCCCATCAACGAGAAGGCGCCATGGCCTACGACATTCAGACCACCGAACTCGACGAAACCCACGTTCTCTTCATCCACCGCACAGCGCCACAAGAGGAACTCGGCAACGTCTTCGGCGAGTGTTTCCCCGCAGTTTTCCAGTACGCGATGGAAAATGGGATCGAACTCGCCGGTGCGCCCTTTGCGCGTTATCACTCCTTCTCGCCCGCCGGCATCGAGGTCGACGCAGGAATCCCGATCGCTTCCGCCGCCACCGGTAAGGATCACATCCAATACGGCACGATCGCCGGTGGTAAGCATGTGATGACGATTCATGCGGGACCGTACGACACGCTGAACCTTGCGCACACCGCGATCGAGGAATGGCTTGCCGAGAACGGCAAGGCCCCGAGCGGTCCGAACTGGGAATCCTACGTCACGGATCCAGGCGAAGTTCCGAATCCCGAGGAGTGGCAGACGTTCGTTTACTGGCCTATCGACTGACCCTCAAACCCACGACTTTCTGCAACGCCGAACGAATCAAATTCATTTTGAGATTCGCCTCGTCCGTGAGAATTTACGCCGCTCGTTCACGGGCTAAGCAGCGTAAAGGAGGCAGTCATGGTGACGATTCTCGACGGTGGCATGGGCGGCGAACTGCAGGCCCGTACCGGATCAGCGGACGGATTGTGGTCGGCGCAAGCGTTACTCGAGCAACCCGAGCTCGTGAAGGCAATTCATCGCGAATTTATCGAAGCAGGCGCCGATGTCATCACGACCAACACCTACTCGACGGTTCCGAGCTATCTCGACAAGGGCGGCTTGGGCGACCGATACGCGGAGTTGACCGCGCTCGGTGGCCGTCTCGCCCGTGAGGTCGCCGACGACGTCGATCGCGAGATCCAGGTGGCCGGGGCGATTCCGCCGTTATCGGAAAGCTATCGATCAGACCTCGTACCGTCGGCCCACGAAGCCGCGCCCATCTATAAGAACGTCGTCCGCGCGCTGCGTCCCTTCGTCGATTTCTATCTGTGCGAAACGATGTCGACATCGGAAGAGGCACGAACGGCAGCAAGTGCCGGCCTCGAGCACGGCGGCGGTAAGCCCGTCTACGTCGCTTGGACGCTGAACGAAACACCCGGCAAAGGGCTCCGATCGGGCGAAACGATCGAAGCCGCGCTCGCCCGTCTCGATGACCTCGACATCGCCGGCTACCTCTTCAACTGCACCCAGCCCGAGGCAATCGAGGTGGGGCTCGAAACAATCGAGAAGCTGACCGATCGACCGCTCGGTTGCTATCCGAATCGCCTTCACGCATTGCCCGAAGGCTGGACGCTCGACAACGAGCTCGTGATGGGTGTACGCGTCGACCTTTCGGTCGAGGTCTATCTCGAATCGATCGATCGGTGCATCCGCGCAGGTGCCACGATCGTCGGCGGTTGCTGCGGCATCGGCCCTAAGTACATCGAGGCCCTGGCCGAACGGCTGCGTGTCGCCGCCTGAGGATGCCGAGTCAGTTCGCCGGAATGTAAGCAGACAAGTCACGGCGCCGGAGCGGCGACAACAGCGGCACGATCGTCGCGAGAGCCATCAAAGCCCAGGCGAGGTGCAGTGCTTCGCCGGTCGACGTCGCATCCGCAAGAACCCCGGCGACGAACGCGCCGATCGGAACAAAGGAAAAGACGACGAAACGTCGACTCGCGTTCACCCGACCCATCATCGACGCCGGGGTCACCGCCTGGCGGATGCTGAGCTGGGTCACCGCATAGATCGGCCGGGCGACTCCGATGATCAGAAGCGCGCCGATCGCCGCCACCAACGATTGCTGCAACGTCGCCCACGCAAACATCGCGAAACCGACCGTCGACAGCCCATTGCCGAGGATCATCGCCGGTCCGCGTCCGATCCGATCGGCGATCGCGGGCACGGCCGTCGTGACAAAGAGACGGGCGATATTCCCCGCACCGAGTGCGAAGCCGAGCGCGGCGGCCGTGAGACCGACATCACGGGTCAAGCTGATCACCTGCAGCGCCGCCAGAACCCCGGCGGCGGCCGCGCCGGCACACGAACTCACGATGATCGGTCGGAGCACAACGTTGCCGAAGAGTTCCGCCAGCCCCTCGCGCGCCTCCGCAAAGAACGACGGTCCGGCTCTTCGGTCGTGGGTCGGGGGTAGGTCCGGCGTTCCAAAGAGCGACACGGTCGCGAACACCGTCAAGACCGCACTCGGAACGAGCGTCATCACTTCGCCGATCCACCGCGCGATCAATCCGCCCACGGCGGGCGCCGCGACATCAGCGGAGGCGTAGGTCAGGTTCAGCCGGGTATTGGCACCAACGAGTTGCTCACGCTCGACGAGGCGCGGCACGGCACTCGTAAAGCCGAGATCGAGCACCAATCGGATGACGCCGAGAACGAGTGCCGCCGAATACAACATGACGATCGCCGGGATCGCGGTTAGCACGAAGACGGCGAGCGCGAGACCGATGAACTGCGCCACCATCGCGAACATCAGCACCTTCGCGAGATTCAGCCGGTCGATCCAGACGCCGACGATCAGGCTGAAGAGGAAGACGGGGACTTCCTGAAAGACGACCAACAGGCCTGCTTGCGTAGCCGTGGCATCGAGGCCGACGACTGCGATCAACGGCAACGCGAAGATCGTCAGCGAACCGCTCGCACCGCCGAAGATCTGCGGAATCCAAACCCGCCGAAACGTATCGCTGATCCAAACCGATGCCAAAGAGACTCCCAAGCTCGAGCTGGCAGAATGCAGTCAGTCTCGCCCACAATCACCTGAGGGAGGAAATCGTCATGGTGAATTCAGTACTCGGACCGCTCGACGAGAGCGACATGGGTTTCACACTCATGCACGAACACGTGATGGTGAGTGCCAGTGGGATGTTCAAGAGCTACCCCGATCTGCTCGGGGAGAACCGGGAGCAGCGCGCGATCGATTGCCTGAAGCGCGCTAAAGCCGGCGGTATCGACACGATGGTGGACGCCACCACTTTCGACCTCGGCCGGGATCCCGAACTGCTTCAACTCGTCTCGCGTGAATCGGGCGTCAACATCATCAACGTGACCGGTTGGTGGCTCGACGTACCGCGTTTCATTCGCGGCGTATCGCCAAACCAGATGGCGCGAGAATTCGTGAAAGACGCGACCGAAGGGTTTCGTGGGACCGACATCAAAGCAGGCCTGCTGAAATGCGCCGCGGATTTCGAGGGCGTCACGCCTGAACTCGAAATCATGTGCCGGGCCGTCTCGCGAGCACACAACGAGACGGGGCTCCCGATCATGGTCCACTCGTTCCCGACGGGTCACGTCGCGCGTCAGCAGATCAAGATCTTCAAGGAAGAAGGCGTCGATCTCACCCGCGTCAAGATCGATCACTCGAACGACACCACCGACACCGAATATCTCAAGTGGATTCTCGATCAGGGATGCTACCTCGGGCTCGACCGATACCCCGGGCGCTTCGTCAGCCCCGAAATGCGCACCCAGACGATGAAGCAACTCATCGACATGGGCTACGGCGACCGACTCTGCCCCGCGCATGACTGCATCTGCCTGCACATCCACAACGAACGCCCAGACGGATCAATGCCGGACGAACACGCACTCGCGCTCGGCAACCCCGATCAGTTCCTCTACATGCATCGCCACGTCATTCCCGATCTCAAGGAGATGGGCACGACCGACGAGCAGATCGACGCACTCTTCATCGACAACCCGAGAAACTTCTTGAGCGGTCATTAGTGCGCAATGGCGTCGTCGTCTCGCTGGCGCTCCTCCTAGCCGGAGGATGCGGCGGAGGCGGCGGCGGAAGCTCATCGCCCGAGCCGGTCGCAACTCCGCCGCCGGCGCCCCCATCGACAACTGACGACTCGGGTAACGACGACCAGATCGCGATTTCTTGGTCTCTCGAACGGACGGATCCGAACGGGCTCGGCATCGCCTCGAATGACATCGACGCGCTGCTCGATCACGTTTTCACCGACGAAGCCGCGCAAGGCGCGATAGTGATTCGCCGCGGCCACGTCGTCGGCGAGCGGTATGCGACCGGTTTTGATGTCGAATCACTCGGGACGAGCTGGTCCGTCGCGAAAAGCATCTACGCGACGGCGATCGGCATCGCGATCGACGATGGCGACCTGGCGCTCGACACACCCGCAAGCCAATGGCTCGACGAGTGGACCGGCACCGACAACGAAGAAACGACGGTGCGCCACATCCTCGAAATGCGCGCGGGACTAGAGAACGCACCAATCTTCGTCGAGGCTGATCAGACCGAATACGCCCTCTCGCAATCGCCCGTGCGCGACGCGGGAACACGCTTCGAGTACTCGAATCCCACCTCGCAACTCTTCGAACCACTCCTGTTGCGCGCCACCGGCCGCAACGCCCACGAGTTCATCGCCGCGCGAATCTTCACGCCGATCGGCATAGAACCGACGAGCGTTGGTTTCTGGTTCGATCCGACCGCCATGAATTCGATGACGTACTGCTGCCTCGACATGACGATCGAGGACTTCGCACGCTACGGGCTCCTGATGCTGAACGGGGGCTCTTGGGATGCCACGAGCATCGTCTCGGAAGATTTCGTCACCACCAGCCGCACGGCCCAATCCGCCTTCTACGGTCTGCAGTGGTGGATCATGAACGACGCCTATTTCGGTAGGGCGTCGCCGCTCCCGATCAGCGTAGCGCAGGGGCTCGACGGTCAACGAATCTACGTGTGGGACGAGTTCGAAACGATCGTTGTCGTACTGTCTCAGTACGACGCGGAAGCCACCGCGAGTCATGTGCTGAGCCTGACCAACTGGCCCCGAACATGCACCGCACGAAACACTTGTGCCGCATCAACGGGTGAGGAAGTGCCCGGCTACGACGAGTGGACGTTCTTGAGCCTTTTGGCCGCCCTCGACGATAGCGGCGGCACGGGGGACTAGGACGTCGCGGCTGAAGATTCCACACAGCGATTCAGCCGTTGTGCTGAGTCGGTACGATGCGCGCGTTCAGCGTCGGGATCCCTCGAAGCAAAGTCCACTATCGACCCCGAAGCAGTCGTTCTCGCGCTGCGCGTTTTCGCCGATACTGTGCGCATGGAAGCTGCGAACGACTTCATCGTTTGACCTATGAACCCTGAGATCATCAAAACAGAGTTGTTGCTCATTGGGCTCGAGACGACCTCCCGCGAGGGAACCGTAGCCGACGATGTTCATGCCCAGGGCGAGTTGGCCGGGAAGTTGAACCTTCCCGCAAGAATCCCCAACCAGACCGACACGGGGACACATCTGGTCGTACTCTGGAACTTCCATCCGCAAAACGATTTCCAGGCGATGACCGCCGTCGCCGTATCGGCGGTGGCACAGTTGCCAGCGGTGTGCCGCGCGTATCGGTTTCCAATGAGTGAGTTTGCGGTGTTCCCGATTGCTGGCCACATGCCGAATCTCGTCGAACCGTGGCCGGAGATTCAGGCCTGGTATCCGAAGGACAGGGATGCCAACACCACGGTGATCCGGAAGTATTACGACGCGCAACGCACGGGCGAGCTTTGGCTACCCCTGGAGCCACACCTGAAACCGGTACTTGAGGCCAGTGGGGCAGACGCCTGACAAAGACACCTGGTTTCAGGGTCTTTCTACAGCTGCGCTACTCGGCTCGCTTTTTGCGCAGGGAGATCTGTGGCCCTCTTCGAGAGACTGACAGGCCTGCGCCGATAGCCGATCTCTGCCTCCTACCCTGAACATCAAACCGGCGCACGTCACAGTGATCCAAGAGCACAGTCACTGCCCTCGCTCTAGAATGACGGGATGATCTTCCCCCGAGAAACCGGACACCGGATTTGAGTCGTACCATGATTCGAAACGAGGTGTTGGATGACGAAACAGAAACGGCGGCGATTTACCGAGGAGTTCAAACGGGAGGCGGTTCGGCTGGTCACAGACCAGGGTTACTCGTTCGGAGAAGCGGGGCGGAGCCTCGGGGTGCGTGGCGATTTGATATCGCGCTGGAAGCGCCGATTCGCGGCCGCTGACGAGACGTCGGACCGGGAGGTCTCAGAGCAGCAAAGGATTCGCGAGCTCGAGGCGGAAGTCCGCAAGCTGCGGATGGAGAAAGATATTCTAAAAAAGGCCACGGCCTTCTTTGTGCAAGAAAAGCCATGAGGTATCGATTTATCGATGCGCACAAGAAGGTCTGGCCCATCACCCTCATGTGCGCGGTGCTGAAGGTCTCGCGCAGTGGCTACTACGAATGGTGCGACCGGCCGCCAAGCGATCGAGATCGCGCCAACGCGGTGCTGGACAACGAGATCCAGGCGGTCTTCGAAGAACACCGCGAGCGTTACGGTTCACCACGCATCACCGACGAACTGAACGACCGGGGCATCGCGTGCAGCAAGAACCGGGTGGCGCGACGGATGCAAACCCGCGGGTTCCGCGCGGTTCAGCGTCGGAAGTTCAAAGTGACAACGGACTCGAGCCACGATAAACCAGTGGCCGAAGACCTGATCGAGCAGGACTTTGCCGCCTCAGAGCCAAACGAAAAGTGGGTGAGTGACATCACTTACGTGTGGACCGACGAAGGTTGGCTGTATCTCGCCACGGTGATGGATCTGTACTCGCGGGCGATTGTCGGCTGGGCGATGAACCGGCGCATGACGCAGCAGCTGGCCATCGACGCATTGACGATGGCGTTGTTCCGACGGGGCTTTCCCCGGCAGACGATCATCCACTCGGATCGCGGCAGCCAGTACTGTTCAGCGGCCTACCAGCGGTTGATCAACCACAACGGACTTCGTTGCAGCATGGGCCGTCGTGCCAACTGCTATGACAACGCTGCGATGGAGAGCTTCTTCCATACGCTGAAGGTCGAGCTCATCCATCGCGAGCGTTACCGGAGTCGCGCGGCCGCCCGTCGCGCGATCTTCGAATACATCGAGAGTTACTACAATCGACAACGAAAGCACTCAGCTATCGGCAATCAAATCCCGATGCTGATGGAGGACGCGGCTTAACTGACTGTCCGGTAAAACGGGGGAACTTCAGGATGCTATCCCGCCAGATTTCAACACAACGTCTGTTGCTTCGGCGTTTTAGCGTCGAAGATGTTCAAGACGTGTATGAATACGCGAACGATCGCGAGTGGCAGAGGTTCCTCCCCGTGCCATCGCCGTACACGCTCGAAGACGCCGAGAAGTTTGTCGCCTCTACGCTGCTTCGGGACTGGTCGGAGGGGCCCAAGTTCGCGGTCTGCCTTGATGCCAAGGTTGTTGGTGAAACGAACATCCGGTTCTCAGCGGGTCACCGCATCGGAGAGGTCGGGTACAGCATTGCGCGTTCGTTGTGGGGCAGAGGCCTTGTCACTGAAGCCACCCGCGGCGTCATTGCCGAGTCGTTTCGCGTGTATCCGCAGCTAGTGCGGGTCAGAGCGGCCGCAGACGCTGCGAATGTAGGGTCACTTCGAGTAATGGAAAAGCTTGGTATGACGCACGAGGGAACGCTTCGGTCCAACATGTTCTACAAAGGGCAGTTGTCAGATGCTGCGATGTACGCGGTTCTTCGTGATGAATGGGAGGCAAACGCGTAGTCGGGTAATGGGCGATAGCCGACGCCTTCTTCCGCCCCGCAGCCGCCACCGCGCGCTAGACTCATCTGGAATCAGCGAGTTAGTCCAGAGCGATGCTTTACTTCGACGATATCGAAATTGAAGCCCCGGCCTACGGAGGAACTTACGAGCTCGACGAAGCCGAGATCGTGGAGTTCGCAACTAAGTGGGACCCGCTACCGCTTCACACGGACAAAAGTGAGGCTGAGAAGACGATATTTGGAGGTCTAACCGCATCCGGGCTTCATCTGACCTGCATTTTGAGCCTGTGCTCCCACGGCATGGCGGACCAAGCGGCGGTGATCGCCGGGCTAGGCACAGAATCTCGGTTACAGAACCCCGGACGCCCAGGTGACGTTTTGACTTTCGAGACGCGGGCCGTGGAGAAGAGGGAATCGCAGTCGCGTCCTAACGCGGGAATTGTCGTCTACCGACATGAACTGAAGAACCAACGCGGCGAGACGGTCCTCGAGACGAAGGTGACTCTGCTCGTCGAGAAACGCCCGGACTGACGAACGGCGATGACTGCTTCTGACCGTTAGGAAGCGTCTGCTGCTAACCCCAGGCGGTAACTCCGACCACGACGTCAGGCTGTTCCATCGAAAGATCGCAGAATCACACTAAGGCAGCTGACAACGATCATCGCTGCGTTGGTAGGGGCGATCGCACGACCATTCATCGCCCTTTCGCGTCAAGTGTGCGTGAGCTGGAACCGCTACGCTCACGCACGCATTATCTGTCGCCCTGAACCCGCGCTCGCATTCCCATCCGGCGCCCCACGATCCGCTCGTCAAATACGCGTTATCGGGCACTTCGATCCGGCGGCAATCATTTCGATCGGCACGGTAACCTCGTCCACATTCCCAGCCTCGCCCGGATCGAGACTCGATCAGGTAGCCATTCTCCGGAATGTCGATCAGCTGACACGCGTTCCGAAACGCGCGGTAGCCGCGATTGCAGTCCCACCCTTTGCCTATTCCTTCATCAAGGAGATACGCGTTCTCGGGAACTTCGACCTGCCTGCACAGTTCACCGACCCGGCGATACCCATAACTACATTTCCACCCTCGACCGTAGATCTTGCTGTAGGCGTTCTCTGGAATATCGGCATCGTCACCTGCCGCGAGAGATTCCTCCGCCGCTGTGGTGCCTAGGGCCACCACGACCGCCGCGGTAAAGAAAAGCGTCCCGAAGAGCCATCTTGATGACGCCACGCCCCTCACGCGATCTGGTAACCGTCTACGAGAGACGTCGTTACCCAGTTCGGCAAGCGGAATGACGCCAGCCTGCGTCTCGTTACTCATCAAAGGCCCTCTAGTAAGGGGACGCGCGCTTCTATTCTGTTCTCCCCTGGAGGAGACAGCTCTGATACGGAAGCAGAGGTAGCAATGCTCGTCCCACGCACCCGGAAGACGTACGTTGGGGAGGTCTCAAGGACGTTTCGATTGACGGTGCTTGCCGACCGTGCGTCCGAGAACAACATGTGCCTTTTGAGGCCAACATGCGCCCATCCAAGGCACATAGCAACCCGTCCATTGGGCTGTCCGGTAGACCAGTACACGTCGATCTCTAGTGCGCTACGACACCGGCGCTCGGGCGAGCGTTTGTTCCCGGAAAGTGACCCTTCGGCCGCGCTTGAGCTTCGGATTCACTGCAGCATACTCCGCAAAAAAGGGGGAGTGATCGCATGGACTTCATGAAGATGATCGAGGATTGGCAGCGGGTCGTGGCGCGTTCGGTCCTGGTGTTTCATCACGTGTGCGCCGTCACCGGGGTGTTCACTTTGCTCGGCGTGACGGCGGCCCCCTACATTTGGGATCCGTCTCCAGGCGGAACGGCGCTCGCCTCGGCATTCGCCACCGGGCTGCTGTGTCTTCTCGCACTGTGTGCGCTCGGCGGCGGGGTTCGCTATGCGGTCTACGGAGACTTCAAGCTCTTGCCCACACGGAAGTTCCGCGACTACTTCTCCGGGGAGGACGACGGTGGCGAGACGACGGCCCATATAGCGCCGCCGCTTCCCGCACGCACGCACCGTGGCTCGGATGACGATCTGGTCGATCGGGTGGGCGAACTCATATCCGGCGGCGATACGGACGGATTCATGGACATCTTCAACCAGCTCCAGAGCCGGGAAGCGTTGCCGCCCGGCGAGATTTCAGAGGAACTGGCACCGCGGATTCGCGAGTTCGGTCTCGAGCGCAACTGCGAAGAGCTCTGGGAGCAGGGCTACACGGTGATCGAGGACGTCGCGCCACCTGCGTACTGGCGCGATTTGCGGGCTACCATCCTGAAGGCGGGCCACCCTGGAGCCATGGGCTCCAGCCTGATGCAGCGCTATCCGGTCGTCGCCGAAGCGACGATCAACCCGAAAATGATGGCGCTTGCAGAGTTCTCGGTCGGCGCCGGGTTCATCCTCAGCAACGTCGCCTCGAGCATCCGCAGAAAAGGCGACCGGAACATCGGGCTGCATTGCGATCAAGTCTGGCACCCGGTGCCATTCCCTCAGCACAACCTGTTTCTGACCGCGTGCTGGGCCTGCGATGACTTCACGCTCGAATCCGGTGCCACGACCGTCGTCCCCGGTAGTGCGGCCAAGCGCAGACCGCCGAACCTGGATGAGATCGGCTCGACAGCGACGGTCCCGATCGAGTGCAAGGCCGGGTCGATCGCCGTGTGGGACGGTCGAACCTGGCACGACAACGCCTCGCGGACAATCGACGGCGATCGTGCCGTTCTGCACGTGTCCTATACGCGGCTGATGATGCGTCAGATGGAGGTCTATGCCCGATCGGTCCAGGATCGCCTCGTCGAACAGTACGGCGAGCCCATGGCCCAGGTTCTGGGTCGCTACGACTTCCTGGCCAAGCCGGAAGGCAAGGCTTACGCGGACGGTTTCTTGCGCGCCATCGCGTACTCTCGACGGTAGCGTGTTGCCGCATCGGCCAAGACGGCTTTTGAGCGATGAAGTACTACGAGCTCGAACCCACACGGAAATACCGAGAAATCGAACGTCGCGGGCTGAGTGCTTGGAACGAACTACACGGTGAACCGGGTTTCGACTTCTCGCTCCGTCCGTTTCTTGACCGCGTGTTGCCGACGTTGGGTTTCAAGACCGATCGACCTTCGGCGCTCGAAATCGGCTGTGGTACGGGCGCGTGCTGTTGCTTCCTTGCCGGCCAGGGCTTTGACGTGACGGGGCTGGACGTTGCGCCGAAAGCGATCGAGCTCGCTCGACGCTTCGCGGCGGACCGAGGGCTGAACTTCACCTGCGAAGTCGCCGACATCTGCCGATGGAACGCACCACATCCAGCGTTTGATCTCGTTGTCGATGGTCACTGCCTGGAGTGCATCGTGCTCGACGACGACCGCCAGGCTCTGTTTGCGGCAGTCCGCCGCACGCTGCGAGGGGACGGGTACTACGTGGTGGGAACAACCGTTTGGAACCCCGACCGGGACTACGGCGACTCACACGTCGATCAGAATGGAATCGTCTCCGTGCCGGTGGCGAACGCTTCTGACTTTGAAGATGCGAGGATGATTGGCGGCTCATGGTACTTACCGAATCGTCGCCACCTGCACCCCGAGAGCTTGCGCGACGAACTCAACGCCGCAGGATTCGATGTGCGTTGTCAAAGCGGCGGCGACCTTTTGTGCTCACTGGCACGCTGAACGTCGGCGATTGGCCGGAAGCGGGCGCTCGCGATCAACGCGACGCAATCCTTCGCGGATGTAGTGTGTCTTCGAGTCAGCTACAGTTCTCGAATGCGGCGAATCTCGACGTCAATCGTAGCGATCGCTTGTCTCTGCTTCTTAGGCATACAGGCTAGTGGGCTACACCTGCACGTAGATTCCGACGGCCACGACGCGGGAATCCACGTCAACCACCTGCATCAAGCGGTGCCAGAAGACCATTCGCACCACCATGACGAAATCCACGACCACAGCGCCGAGACCGACGTTTCATTACTCGATCAGCTGAGCGCGAGTTGGTCAAAACTGATCCCGCTGCTGATCGGGTGCGCGATTCCAATCCTGTGGAGGTCACGCTCAGAAAGGCGTCTTCGGGCGCCGCCCCGACAACCAGACAAGTCCCCGCGTCGTGAACGCTGGCGACCTCCCCTTCGCGCTCCACCGCTTTCCTCCTAGTTTCACGTGTTGATGACGCTATGAGCAGCATTCGCTGGTCGTAGTCCGCTCGTAGGGAAATCGCGTTCGTTGGGGCGCGGGGAGAAGCAGTTTATGTGGGTATCGCTCACGCGCCGAGCTGGTGCGTGGTGTGTTTGTGCCATGTGCATCGTCGTGACCCCAATGGCATCGGCGACCGGCGAACACGTCACTATCAATCTAAACGAGGCGATCGAAAGGACGCTCGCGCAAAACCCGAACCTGGTGGCGTCCGGGTATCAGATTGAAGCCCAACGCGGGCGCCTGACGCAGTCGGCTTTACGGCCCAATGTGGAACTCGGGGTGGTCGTCGAAAACATCCTCGGATCTGGCGACTTAACCGGTGCGGACGGTGCCGAGGCCACTCTCAGTCTCGCTTGGGTGTTGGAGCGCGGTAAACGCAACCGCCGGATCGCGGCGGCAAGTGCAGGTGTTTCGCTGGTCGAGGAGAAGGCTGAGATCGTTAGGCTCGATGTGGCCGCTGAAACGGCGCGCCGGTTTCTGGCGAGCTTAGCTAACCAAGAGCGCCTCCTGCGCATGCGAGAAGCGGTCGAGTTGGCCGAACAGACAGTGACGGCCGTCGCCGAACGTGTTCGCGCCGGTCATTCGCCAGATGCGGACCTGGCACGGACAGAGGCCCACATCGCACGCGTTCGTTTGGGTCAAGAAGACGTCGAGCATCAGCTGATCACATCGATGCATCGGCTCTCCGCACAATGGGGTGAAACCCAGCCGAGTTTCGATCGCGTGGCGGCCCAGCTTGACCAGCTACCCCGAGCAGATGGCTTTGCGGCGCTCCTTGTCCGTCTCGAGCAAAACCCAGACTTCTCAAGCTACTTCACCGAGCAACGATTGCGCGAAGCGGAACTCCGCTTGGCCGAAGCGGAAGCGAGACCCAACTGGCGGCTGAGTGCTGGGATTCGTCGCCTGGAGCGAACTGGCGATCAAGCTTTTATCGCCGGGATTACGATCCCATTGGCGACACGCAACCGGAATCAGGGGCGCATCGCCGAAGCACGCGCAAAGTTATCGATGACCGATGCGGACAAGGCTGCCAAACGTATTGAGCTCGAAACGCGCCTCTTTGCGCTCTACCAGGAATACCAGCACAGCCTGCATCGAATCAGCGTGCTGGCTGAAGAAGTCCTGCCGCGCATCGAAAAAGCCCTGGCCGACACACAGACCGCCTATTCGACCGGCCGCTACGGCTATGCAGAGCTTCAGCTCGTGCAGGTAGAAATGTTAGCGGCGCGCACCGCGTTGGTGGAAGCCCGTGTCAACGCGAATGGGCACCTGATTGAAATCGAACGCCTGACCGGGACGACCCTCTCGTCTTCGATCACTCATCGCTGAGGATGGCCGTGAATCAACGACAACGACCACTTCTTCTCATCGCTCTAACAGCGGGACTCCTGGGCTGCAGCGGCAACATCCCCGGTCAGGACACCCGCCACGATGAACCTGCGGCGGTGGAAGCCGCCAAAGGCGCACACGGCGGTCGACTGCTGACCGATGGCGACTTTGTTCTGGAGCTGGCGATTTTCGAAACGGGCGTGCCACCTGAATTCCGCGTCTGGACGACGCTAGGCGGCATGCCCGTGAGACCCAGCGATGTGGCGCTCCAGGTGACGCTGAGTCGCCTGGGCGGTATCAAGGATGAGATCGATTTCGCAGTGCAGGATGACTTTTTGCGCGGCGATACGGTCATCTACGAACCCCATTCCTTCGTCGTGACGATCGAGGCCAAGCACGGTGGTGCAACCCATCGATGGGAATACGACAACTTTGAGGGTCGTACGCAAATAGGCCCTGAAATCGCCAAGGCATTTGGTCTTGAAACGGCGATTTCCGGCCCGGCGGAGATTGATGAATCGATCACGGTATACGGCCGCGTGGTGCCGGACCCTGAGAAAGTACGCGTGGTAAGCGCCCGATTCGATGGCGTCATTCAGTCCGTCAGCGTTTCGCTCGGCGACCGAGTGCGACGGGGACAACCACTCGCGGAAGTCGAGAGCAATGAAAGCCTGAGGTCTTACAAGCTCACTACACCCATCGATGGCGTCGTGACCGAACGCACGGCCAATGCCGGAGAACAAACCAACGGCCGCCAGCTTTTTACGATCATGGATGCGTCCACCGTTTGGGCCGATCTGGCCGTGTTCCCAGCAGATCGTTCACGGGTCAAAGCGGGGGCCCACGTAACAGTACGCACGGCAGATGGCGGCATCGCTCGCGACGGAGTCGTGATGCATCTCAGCACGCTGGCAGAAGCCAATCAGTCAGTGATGGCCCGCGTGGCCTTGGACAACGCGGACGGCGCCCTTGTGCCAGGGACCCATCTCACTGGAGAAATCAAAATCGCCAAGCACGAGGTTCAACTCGCTGTGAAACGCACGGGCTTGCAGAGCTTCCGCGATTTCACCGTCGTGTATGCGCTGATCGGCGATGAGTACGAAGTGCGCATGCTGGAGCTGGGTCGAGAGGATCATGAATGGGCTGAGGTACTCGGAGGCTTAACCGCGGGCACGCGCTACGTCACGACAAATAGCTACCTGATCAAAGCGGATATCGAAAAGTCCGGCGCCTCGCACGACCACTAGGGACAGAACCATGCTGGGCTACATCATCAAAGGTTCGCTGTCACGCCGCGGTATCGTCTTCCTCGCCGTTCTCCTGATGGTCGGCCTCGGCCTGTGGAACTTCACGCGGCTGCCAATCGATGCCGTACCTGACATCACGAATGTCCAAGTCGTGGTGAACACCGAAGCTCCCGGGTTTACGCCGCTCGAAGTCGAGCAACGAGTGACCTTCCCTCTAGAGAATGCCATGGCAGGTATGCCCCGACTCGCTTACACGCGGTCAACGTCGCGCTACGGCCTTTCGCAAATCACCATCGTGTTTGAGGAAGGCACCGACATCTATTTCGCACGTCAGCAAGTCGCAGAGCGGATGAACGCCGCGAAATCGAGCCTGCCTGTTGCGCTTGAACCGGCACTGGGCCCGATTGCAACCGGGCTCGGTGAGATCTTCATGTTCACCGTCGACGCGGAACTGGGCGCTGTGAACGCGGACGGCCTGCCCATTACCCCCACGGATTTACGCTCCGTGCACGACTGGATCATCCGGCCTCAGCTGCTCCGCGTATCGGGGGTCGTCGAGGTCAATCCCATTGGGGGATTCAAGAAAGAGATCCTGGTGGCGCCGGATCCTGCGAAGTTGCTCGCACACAACCTCGCTTACGCCGACGTTGTGGAGGCACTCAGGCAAAACAACAGCAATCAGGGCGCCGGATTCATTGAGCACAACGGTGCGCAATGGCTCATGCGGGTACCCGGGCAAGCAGAACGAATCACCGATCTGGAAACGATCGTGGTCAGCGAGACGAACGGCGTTCCGATTCGGGTGCGCGATGTGGCGAGCGTCGGATTGGGCCGTGAACTTCGCTCAGGGGCAGCGACACAGGACGGTCACGAGGTCGTCATGAGCACCGTATTCATGCTGGTCGGCGAAAACAGCCGAACAGTCGCTAACGCGGTTGCCGAAAAGCTAGAGGAAATCCAGAGCAGCCTACCGCCCGGCATTGTTGCCACGGCGGTCTACGATCGGACCGAGCTGGTGGACAAGACCCTCGACACCGTGAGAACGAACCTCGTGGAGGGCGCACTACTGGTGATCGCCGTCCTGTTTCTGTTTCTCGGGAATATTCGCGCCGCCATCCTTACCGCTGCCGTCATTCCGATAGCGATGCTCATGACGATCACCGGGATGGTGCAGACGCAGGTAAGTGCGAACCTGATGAGCTTAGGCGCACTCGACTTTGGCCTTATCGTCGATGGCGCCGTGATCATCGTCGAGAACTGTCTCAGACGGCTGAGCGCTGCGGGGAAGGCGACCGAAACTCTGACTGACCGGCTTCAAGTCGTTTTTGAAGCCACCCACGAGGTCATTCGGCCGGCGTTGTTCGGCGTTTTTATCATCACGGCCGTTTACATCCCGATCTTTGCCCTAACCGGTATCGAAGGAAAGATGTTTCATCCTATGGCGATCACCGTCGTGATCGCCCTTGTGAGCGCCATGATCCTTTCGGTGACCTTTGTTCCTGCTGGTGTCGCCTTGCTGTTCAGAAAGCCCATCGGGGAAACAGAAAACTCAGTTGTTCGGGGTGCGCGTTCGTTGTATCGGCCGATCTTGGCCACCGCGCTTCGTTTTCGCTGGCTCGTCGTCGGACTTGCCATTGTGCTGGTCGTCATCACGGGGAGCCTGGCGACTCGGCTCGGTACCGAATTTGTGCCGAATCTCGATGAAGGAGATATCGCTATGCATGCCCTGCGGATCCCCGGCACGTCGTTGGAACAAGCCATTCAGTCGCAGGAGCAGCTAGAAACCGAAATCAAGAAACTCCCCGAGGTTGAAAGAGTCTTCGCCAAAATCGGGACGGCCGAAGTGGCCACCGACGCCGTGCCGCCGAGCGTCGCGGACAACTTCATTATTCTGAAGCCACGCGACGAGTGGCCCGATCCGGACAAATCGAAAGCTCAGGTCGTGCAGGAGCTGGAGGATCGCCTGACGCCGATCCCCGGCAATCGCTATGAGTTTCTGCAACCGATCCAGATGCGCTTCAACGAGCTCATCGCCGGTGTCCGGGCGGAGCTTGCGATCAAGGTGTTTGGCGACGACCTCGAGAGCCTGGTCACGCTGGGGGATGCCATTGAGGCGGCCATCAATCAAGTGCCGGGCGCCGCCGACGTTGCCGTAGAGCAGGCCACTGGCCTACCAGTGCTCACCATTGAGCCCAAGCGCGAAGTTTTAGCGCGGCATGGCCTCAGCATCGCTCAACTGCAGAAACTCGTGGCCACGACACTTGGAGGCTCCGTCGCGGGACAGCTTTTCGAAGGCGACCAGCGCGTCGACATCGTCGTGCGCCTCCCCGAGGCATTGCGCAGCAATCCTGATGCGTTGTTGAGCCTTCCCGTGCCACTAAACCACGGCAGCTTCGTGCCCCTAGGCGAGCTCGCCCGCACGGAACTCGTGACCGGCTACAACCAGGTGAACCGGGAAAACGGCAAGCGCCGTGTCGTGGTTACGGCGAACGTGCGTGGTAGAGACTTGGGTTCTTTCGTCACAGAGGTTCGCGAGAGGGTCGAGCGCGAGGTCGAAATACCCGCAGGTTACTGGGTCGAATACGGTGGCACGTACGAGACTCTTCAGTCGGCGGCGAGTCGACTGAGCATCGTCGTGCCCGTGACCTTGTTCCTCATTGCCGGGTTATTGGTCATGGCATTGGGATCGTTTCGAGATGCTGGCGTGATCTTCTCTGGCGTGCCACTGGCCCTCACAGGCGGGATCATGGCCTTGCTGATACGCGGCATTCCATTCTCGATATCAGCCGCCATCGGGTTCATCGCCCTATCTGGTATCGCCGTGTTGAATGGTCTGGTGATGGTCTCCTTCATTCGCGATCTCCGGGAGCAGGGCCGTTCTCTCGAAGAGAGCATCATCGGTGGCGCATTGACCCGGCTGCGGCCCGTGCTTATGACTGCCCTTGTCGCGTCGCTTGGCTTCGTGCCCATGGCAGTCAACACAGGCATTGGTTCAGAAGTCCAGAGACCCCTCGCGACGGTCGTCATCGGGGGAATCATTTCGTCAACGTTGTTGACCCTCCTGGCGCTTCCGGCGCTGTATCGATTGGTCCACTATCGCGCGTCAACCGAAGAGCCGCCCCTAGGGGCTTCCGTTTAGCGGGAGGTACAAACGGTGTCATTTGGGCCACCCGGACCATCTTTTTTGTTCGCTAGCCGATCACCGACCCGCGGCGACTCCATTTCGGTCATTCGCCGAGAGCGGATATCGGCAGATCAAGGTCTTCGAGTGAACGGCACCGATCGACCACGTCTGATCGATGTCCAGAAACGTGGGCGTTGAAAAACCTCAATTACGGGGTGCCTGACTCCCCCACAGCATCTCACCGGTCTCAGCCCGCGCGATGGAAGACGCGTTGGCAGTGTTGCTGCCGTTGCGCGCGCCAAAGCCCACCACCGTCAACACTTCACCAATCTTCACCGTTTTGCGCGTCAAGCCGAACCGCGCAAGCGCGTTGATCCCCACCAGCTCGACGGCCCATCGCTGCGGCTTACCTTGTTCAACCTCCGTCTCGATGTGCATCCAGGCATGAGGGTTCGTCCATTCAATTTCGACGACCGGCCCCGTGAGCTGGACAGGCCGGCTCACGTCGAATTCCGCCGAAAAAGCATGGTGTGCCAGCGCGCCGACTGACGCGAAGAGCACAGCGGCACCGGCGGCGAGTCGTATCTTCATGCGACGTACAGCCTTCCTGGTTTCGGCGCGTACAGTAACGTACTCAGATGGGAGGGCGCTGATGCGAAAGTTATTGGCAATCGTTTTGGCGATTTCGACACCCGTTTACGCACAGTGGTTCGACTGGACGTACCCGCTGGTGCCGCGCACTGACGATGGTCAGCCCGACATGACCGCCGCAGCGCCGAAAACACACGATGATCGAGTGGATCTTTCGGGGCTGTGGGTGCCGGTCGACGCGAGTGGCAGCTTGTACGACTCATCAAGGCTTCGCGGCTGGGCGCAGGACGCCATGGCTGAAGCCACTGAGACCTTCTACACCAACGACCCGCGACTGCACTGCCTGCCGAGCGGACCGGGTGCATGGGCAGCAGAAGGCATCGCAGGCGGCATGCGTCGAATCGTGCAGCACCCGGCGGTCATTGCGGTTCTGAACGAAGACATGACGCATCGTCAGATCTACATGGACGGTCGCGGGCTCGACGCGGAGACCGTCCTGCCTAGTTGGATGGGTTACTCGATCGGTCGCTGGGAAGGCGACACGCTGATCGTGCAGAGTAATGGCTTCAACGCGAAGACATGGCTGACGCAGAAAGGCCACCACCATACCGATCAGCTGCACATCACGGAGCGCTACACGCGCCTGGATTACGGCCATATGCAACTCGAAGTCACCTACGAGGACCCGGCGACATTCGTCGGTGGATCGGTCCAGGCAACCATCGACCTGGCGCTACTACCGGAAGCAACCATGTTCGAGGTCGTCTGTGCCGAGTCCAAAACAGGACAGCGTCACTACACGGGCGAGTTGCAGCAATCCGAGAAGAAAGCGGTTTTCGTTCCCGAGGAACGCTTACGGGACTATGTGGGTGTGTACCGAGGTTTCTGGGGTAGTCGCCCGGTCACGGCAGAGGTCACCGTTGAGAACGGTGAACTCCTACTCAAGCGAATACCCCGCTATTCTTTGAGTGGAGGCAACAACGACTTTGATGTGACCCTGCTCGTTGCCCAGTCCGAAAACGCGTTCGACAGCAGCTTAGGCCTGGGCTGGATTTTCAATCGCAATGACGCGGGAGACGTCGTCAGTCTGTCCGAAGTCCATGTCTCCGGGGCGTGGCCGCTTCGACGCGTCGAGCCCTGAGCGAGAAGGCGCGAAAAACTCCCCGCTCGAGCTGATGCCTCCCCAGCTTCAAGCGGAAACACGTTCCAGTCGCGCGCGTACGTGTTTGTGCCACGGCGTTCCGACGAACGGATCTCGATCCTCGAGGTCCGTCAGTTCGTTCAGATAGACGCCCGTTCGCGGCTCAGCGCCCATGCCATCGGGATAGGTCATTCCCTGGCCATTGGGCAACGAGATCGTGCCTTCGAGCATGCGGTCGTCGAACTCGACCTGCACCAACGCTTCGCCCCGTTTCGTGACGAGCCGGGCAATGCTCGCGTCGGCGACGCCGAACTTGCCCGCGTCAACCGGATGGATCGTGAGCGAAACCGGGTTGTTGCTCTTCATCCAGGCCGGGTCACGAATGATCGTGTTCGCGGTGTAGGAACGCCGTTCACCGGCTGCGAGGACGAGCGGAAACTCATCACTCGATCCGGGCAACTCGAAGTCGCCGAGTTTGGCGAACTCGTCGCTCATCTCGCCGACCATGAGATTCACTTTGCCGTCGGGGCGGCGCCACTGCGTCGCGTCACCGACTTCGCCTTTCAGGATGATCACCCCCGACGGACTGTCGAGGATGGCCTGAAAAAGCGCGTTTCCGAGCGCCGGGCCGTCACCTTCGTGGCCCGCGGCGCGCACGTGATCGGGTAGCTTCATCGCGAGGTGCTGACACAAGCCCCAGAGCGACGCCGCATCGGCGGCACCGTGCGGTAGGCTCGGGCCCAAAGTGCGATACAGCACGTAGGGCAGGTAGGTGTTGATCTTGGCATCCATGATCTTCGGTAACATCGCGGCGGCGTAGGCATCGAGCCCGTTTTCAGCCGCGGCTTTCAAATCGTCGAGCTCACCCGGCTCGAAAACGCCGAGCGCTTCGACCAAGCGCGCATGAATCTCGGCCTCCGGTAATGTGCCCGGCAAGGGATCCATCAGCGGTCGACGCAGATGAAAAAAGTTCTCCGGGAACTCCATGGGAAAGAAGGTCGCCTCGAACTTCTCGTACTGAGACGACGCGGGTAGGACGTAGTCGGCCATCTTTGCCGTCTCCGTCATCGCAACGTCGATCACGACGACATGCTCGAGCGCCTCCATCGCCTCGCGGAAACGGCTGGTGTCAGCGAGTGAATGCAGCGGGTTCGCACTTTCGATCAGCATCGCCCGGAATCGATCAGGGTGATCGGTGAGTATTTCCTCGGGGATCGAGTTACAGGGGACGAGGCCCTGAACGATTCGCGCACCCGTCACGGGCGTTCGCGGTCCGGCGACCTCATAGCCATCGTCGTCCGACGTGCCTGCGCCACCGTCGAGAATGAATCCGCCGGTGATTCCCGTAACGAGATACACGCCGCCTTCGACACCGTAAGCACCCGTCAGCAGGAAAATCAGAATGTTGAGGTAGCTGCAGAGGGTCGAATGCGGCGACATTTCGATGCCTAGGTCTTCCGCCACCGCTATACGATTCGTGCCGCTAAGCGCGTCCGCTACCGCATCGATTTGCTCGATCGGGACGCCGGCGAAGGCTGCATATTCCTCCACCGGGACTTCAGCAAGCTGTTCGATCAGCCGCTCGTAGCCCGTCGCGTGTTCGTCGAGCCAATCCGTTGCGATGCGATCCGTTTGCACGAGCCGGCCTAGGATTGCGCTGATGCACCAGACGTCCGTGCCCGGCTTCAGAGCAACATGGATATCGGCTCGTTCTGCCGTCTCCGTGCGGCGCGGGTCGAGAACGATCAGCGTGCGCTCGGGATCACGCCCGATATCGCGCATGTGGATCCGCGCACGCTGCATACCGTTCGATTGCCACGGATTCTTGCCGATGATGAGCGCCACGTCGCAGTGGTCGAAATCACCGTGCCAGGAACCGCCGAGCATGCGCCCGTTCATCCACGCGAGGCCCGTCTTTTCCTGCGCTAATGCGTTCGAGCTGTAGCTCGCGCCAACCGCCGGACCGACCGAGCGTGCGTAGCTGCCGCCGAGGTGATTGCCCTGCCCACCACCACCGTAGTAGAGCATCTTGTCGCCGCCGTATTGCTCCTGAATCGCCCGGAACCCCTGGGCGACTTCGACAATCGCCGTGTCCCAATCGATCTCTTCGAACGTGCCGTCGTCACGACGCCGGAGCGGACTCGTCAGGCGATCTCGACCGTTCTGGTAAAAGTTGATCCGCGCTGCTTTGTTGCAGGTGTAGCCGCGCGATACCGGGTGCTCCCGGTCGCCTTTGATCTTTTCGATCACGCGTCCCGTTTCGTCAAGCTTTGCCAGAATCCCGCAATTCACGTAGCAGAGATTGCACGCGGTCGCGTGCCATTCATCGGTCATAGTTATCGGCCCTGAAATTCCGCAACGCTAGCGGTCTGTGCTCAGTTCAAGTTCAAGCGCCCAGCAGTTTCTCGCCACGCGAGAAACTGCCAACGTGCCGCCAACGGCGGCACCGACACTGCAATCGGGCACACACCCAGCAGTTTCTCGCAAAGCGAGAAACTGCCAACGTGCCGCCGAAGGCGGCGAGCGATATCCGCGCGCCCAGCAGTTTCTCGCAAAGCGCGAAACTGCCAACGAACCGCAAAGCGGTTCGCCGCTACCACTGCTTGCCAATACCGCCTCGCGAACCGAAAAAGGCCGCCGGCCAGTTGCGCCCGGTGATCATCGCTTTGTCGACGTCTTCGGGCGTCGCCAGTCCATCCTCGACGATCTGTCGCGCCTCACGCGCCGCGGCGGCGAACACACGATTCAGGATGAAGCCGTAAGTACCCGCCTTATCCTTGACCATCGACACCGCCCGGCCCGCTGCTTCACCGACGGCCTTGGCGATCTCACCGACTTCCGGGTCCGACTCGTCGGTCGTGATCACCTCGAGCATGCGCATCACCGGCACGGGGTTCGAAAAGTGCATGCCGATGAAATTCTTCTTGCGTTCATCGCTCACCTTCTCGGCCAGCTCCGCGATCACGAAGCCGGAGGTGTTCGAAGCAAAAATGCAGTCGGCCTTCGCCACGCCGTCAAGTTCCTCGAACACGGCTTGCTTGAGTTCGAGCTTTTCGGGCACCGCCTCGATGATGAGATCACAGTCCGCGAGATCAGCGAGGTCGAGCGTGAAGTCCGTGTTTTCGATCGCCCGCATGCCGTTGTCGAAGCTGAGCTTGCCTTTCTCGACCGCGCGCTTGACGCCCCATTTGCGCTCGATCAGTTCTTCGCGCGTCTCATCGAGGATTTCCTGGGTGAGATCGCGAATGGTGACCTTGTAGCCCGCGAGCCCCGCCAATATCTGGGCTATCCCGCCGCCCATCACGCCACCACCCAGAACGCCAATATGGCGTACGTCTTCCAGTCTCATCTGTTCCGTCCGTTGCTTTGCTTGGCGGCGAGCCTAGCAAATCAGCGAGCCCGGGCGATCCTTCAGACGGTCAGGCGATAGGCGCGCTGCGCCGTGGCGGCAAAGAGCGACCGTTTGTCCGCGTCGGAAGCGCCCGCGACGATCCGCTTGAACGCGTTCCATACAACCGCGTAGCTCGTCCAATTCTTCTGTACCGGGAAGTTGCTCTCGAAGAGACAACGCTCCGCACCAAACGCCTCGATGCAGGCTTCGATCCAGGGTCGCCACGCATCCGCCGCTTCAGCAGAACCCGGCGGTTTCGAGCGGTCGGCATCCGGTGCTCGCCGCATGGGAATCGCACCGAGTTTCATCACCACGTTGTCGTGTTCCGCGACACGCGCGATGCCGTTCTTCCAGTCACGAAAGACTTCGTCATCACGTCCTTTGTACGGTCCGCCGAGGATCGGTGTGCCGATGTGGTTGAGAACGATCACGAGATCGGGATGCGCAGCCGCGGTCTCCGCCACTTCCGCGAGTTGCGGGTGATAGAGCCAGACATCGAGCGACAATGCTTTGTCCGCCAACACGCCGAGCGCCGCTTGCGTGGTGTCTTCGAGCAAAACTCCCGGTCGATCCGCCACGCGGCGAACACCTTCGCTCTCGTCCCAGCCACAGGAGAGCCGCACACCACGAAACCGGCCACCCGCGGCGCCGACATGCGCTTCGAGGATCGAATCGACCCGTTCACCCAATGTCAGGTCGACGTTGCCGAACATCGCCTCGCAAACGCGGGTCGCGCTGTACTGCCCACTCGCACTCATTGCGGCAATACCCGCGACGAATTCGGTTTCGCCGATCGATCGTTCCGCCACGGGTCCGCTCGCGCGATACATCGAATGGCATTCCGCGAAAACGGTACTGACGACACGATGGCCGCTCGTGAGATCCGCCTCGAGCTCATCGAAGAGATAAGGAGCGCCGTCACGAATCCAGAGGTGGTGATGCGCATCGACGATCTCGAGGTCGGGCTCGAGGATCTCTTCCACGACGCGTCCGAGCCATTCCTCGTGGTCTTGCCCCGCGGCGTAGTCGAGCTTGCTCACGGTGTATGACTGCGCAGGAAATCGATCACGCGCTCACGCGTTCCATCGGCATCCGGGTTCTTCCAGGATTCCATCAGCGCCGCGTTCGGCGCGAGGTCGGCAATCTCACGCGAGGTCACCTCGGGGTGATAGGGATCGGCACCCATCAAAACGAGCATCGGCACGTCGCAGCCCGCAACGAAGTTGCGATCGACGTTGTAGACGAAAGTCGGATCGAACATGTTCGAGCGAAAGCTGGCCCAATCATCGTCGGTCAACGCCGGATGATCGGCTTTCAGGCCCGCAGCCCAGATATCGAACATCTCGTAGAAAAGCTCACGGTTGTTGCCGTCGTCACCGATCGATTGCTGCAGTACGGCGGCCGCAACCCGCTCTCGCGCCGCTGCCATCACGCCAAAGCAATAGGGGCCGCCGATACATCCGCCGAGCACGTGCGTGCGCTCGATGCCCAAATGATCAAGCAACGCGAGATGGTCAGCCGTGTAGGTGTCCCAGCCATCGCTCGCCGACACCGGTGCGGTGGACTGTCCCGCATTGCGCTGATCCATCGCGATCACGCGGAAGTGCGGTTTGAGGGTCTCGATCGGATCCCACTCGGCGCCACGCCAGAAACTCGCCGCCGAGCGCATGCCGCCTGGCGCGAAGAGGAGAACGGGGAAGCCTTCGCCGTGTTCCTCGAAATAGAGCCGTACCCCGTCGCGTTCAAAAAAGGCCATCAGCCCTCCTTCCATGTCCCCAAATGCCGAATGATCGACGCCATCAGCGAATCGCCAGTTCTCCCGCAGCCGACACCGACGCCGCGCGACCACAGAACTCTTCCGTCGTCATCGCGCTCATCAGATCACGGTCGTTCGTATTCACCCAGGTCCTGTTCCCTTCGGCCGTGAGGCAAGCCACGTGGCCGACCGCCGGTTCATCGCCGGCATACATCACCGTGTACGACTCGATGGTCACGTCGCCGACATGGCGCTCGAGCACTTCACGGGACGGTAACGCGTCGATCTCGTCTTGCACGTTGGCGTGCTGAAAATCGCGAGACGGCGGCGCGCTCGAATAGATCCCATGCACGTGCTTGTAGAGGTTGCCGCCGTTGGCGGTCACCAACGCTTTACCACCGGGTTTTTCGCGCAAGAGTTCGACCGTGCGTGCGATCGAGTGCATCACGTAGTTGTTGAGTGGGCCACCGCCGAACGTCAGCCCGCCGGTGACCGTCAACGGGCGCTCTTCCGAGAGGCCCAGTTCGCGCGCCGCCACCTGTACCGCTGACGGGAAACAGCTGTAGAGATCGACGAAATCGAGATCGTCGGGATTGATGCCCGAGAGTTCCATCGCCCGTCCGCCCGTGATCCGAATCCCGGGCGAGCGCGTGAAAGACTCACGCACCGACGCCGAAAAGTGGTCGTAGCCCTGCGTGCCGACGTGCGGGTAGACCCAACGGTCCTCGGCAATGCCGAGCGCGCGTGCTTTCGCGACCGAACACAGGATCAGCGCCGCGCCCATGTCGACCATCATGTTGGCGTTCATGAGCTTCGTGTACGGGAAGCTGATCTGGCGGTTGGTCGCCGAGGCCCTGCCAATCTCCGTCGCGCTCAAGTCCTCTCGCACCCACGCATTGGGGTTGCCGACGGCGACGTCGTTGAATCGCGCCCAGAGCGCCGACACACGCGCCAGATGTTCGTCGAGCGTCTCGCCGCGTTCGTGGCGAATCGCGTTGTCGTACATCGGGTAGACCTGGATCGCCTGACGAATGCCTTTGGCGACCTCGAAGTCGTGGTGTTCGGGCTTTTGAGCACCGAGTACGAGATCCGGCGTTCCCGGAGCTTCGGTCGCTTCGAGTTCCACACCGGCCTTGCGCGCTTTGTTGGCGGAATAGCCGTTCTCGGCTCCCGTGATCAGCACGAGATCGAGTTCACCCGCGAGAATCGCGTCGGCGGTGTGATTGACGATCGCCTGGTTCTGGTTGCCTCCGAACAGCGTGCCGACCGTCTGTGCGTTCGGCGCCCCGATCTTCTCGGCGATCAAGCGGGCGGGATTCTCGTAACTCCAGACGCCGCGGATCACTCGCACCGATTGCACCTGGTCGAGAAACCCGCCGGTGCCCGTGTCCGCAACGGCCCGATCGATCGCCTCGAACATCATCGCGAGGGGCTCCATGGCGTCATCGAGCGTCTCGATTCGATTGAGCACCTGGCCAACACCCACCAGCACCGGCGTTCTCGGGTTCATCGCGCTTCTCCACGTCAGGGCATCACACTAGTGTCGCATCGGCCGACGCGGAGCCGCCATCTCGACGAATTGTGGCAACCGCCAAACCGCTCTACATTGTCGCTTCGTTCTCGCGGATGACTCGATGTACAGCGGCGTCTACGGCAAGTTCCAGTGGGAAATACACGGACGAACGTTGCACGTCTTCGGGCAGCGCCGTGGCCTCGGCAAGCTTGCGACGTTCGAAAACGTCAACGCCGTCAACTCCGAGCAGGCACAGTGGTCGGCTCAGACGAAGATCGATCTCAACCTCGACGTGCTCGAGCGGTCGGTGCGCGAACGAATGGAAGAATCCAAGGCTTAAGAATCCAAGGGGGAGGGAGTAATGCCCGAATATCAAGACATCCTGTACGAGACCGATGAGCGGCTCGCATACATCACGCTGAATCGACCCGAGAAGCTAAACGCCCTCTCCAACAACCTGCGCGGCGAGCTGATGGACGCCATGCGCGAGGCGGAAGCCGATGACAGCATCGGCGTGATCGTCCTGCGCAGCGCCGGTCGAGCGTTTTCTGCCGGTTACGACCTGACGCCGGCGCGTACCGCCGAGAGTCACGACTTCGTGAGCCCGCGATCCGGCTTACCGGACACCGGAACGACGCACCCGGGCGCGAACCAGTGGGCACGCCATGTCGTGATGACCAATTGGATCATCTGGGAACTGGCGAAACCCGTCGTCGCGCAGATCCAGGGCCATTGTCTCGCCGGTGGAACCGAACTCGCGACCGTCTGCGATTTCCGCATCTGCGCCCGCGACGCCAAAATCGGCTATCCGCCC
Source organism: uncultured Pseudomonadales bacterium (assembly GCA_951813295.1). Classification (GTDB taxonomy): domain Bacteria; phylum Pseudomonadota; class Gammaproteobacteria; order Pseudomonadales; family Azotimanducaceae; genus VXYL01. The sequence continues at coordinate 3,792,105 of CATOTI010000002.1, read as the reverse complement.
GTCCGCGCGATGACGACGATGGACATGATGTGGACGCCCTGGCACATGCCGCCGACCAAAGCGCGAGAATTCGCCTACGTCGGCGACTCGTTCTCCGGTGAAGACATGGAGCGCCTCGGCTGGGCGACCTACGCGGTCGATCCGGACGAACTCGCAGACTTCACGGAGAAATTCGCCCGCCGCATGTCGTGGGTCGACAACGAAATGCTGATGTACTCGAAGCGCGCGGTGAACCGGCAATACGAAACGATGGGCATTCGCGACGGACTGCATTCCGGAACCGAGATCCAAGCACTGTCATCGGCCCGTAAAGCCGCGGGCGAGTGGGGCAAGAAGGTGCGCGAGGAAGGGCTCAAGGCAGCACTCGAATGGCGCGATGGTCCGTTCCGCGACTTCCGCGGCGCCTACGACAGCGCGCCAAAGGATCGTGCGATCGCCGGAACCGACAAGGACGCCAAGAACGAAGGCGGCGGCTACTAGAGCACAGCAGGGAGTAACCCATGGCGGGCCGACTCGATTCTCGCGTGGCACTCATCACGGGTGCCGCGAGTGGCATCGGCCGTGCGTCGGCCATTCGTCTCGCGAGCGAAGGGGCGCACGTCATGTGCGCCGACCTGAACGCGGACGAGTGCGAAGCGACGGCGGCGATGATTCGCAACGACGGCGGCCAAGCGGCGTCGATGGTGCTCGACGTCGCCGTCGAGTCCGACGTCGAGCAAGCACTCGACACCACCATCGAAACACTCGGTGGTCTCGACATCCTGTTTCTCAACGCCGGCATCGCCGGCGGTGCGGGATGGGATCAGACCGTGGCCGTCAATCTTTCAGGCGTCTACTACGGACTCTTCCACGGCGCCCAGAAGATGGCCGAGCGCGGCGGGGGCGTGATCATTTCGACCGCGTCGGTTGCTGGTCTCGTGGGTCTGGTCGGGCGAACGACCGGGCAAAATGAGCCGCTCACACCGGGGGCCGGGGCCTACGTCGCCGCTAAACACGGCGTGAGCGGTCTCACGAAGCAATACGCCGTCACCTTCGGCAACCGCGGCGTACGCGTCAACGCGGTTGCACCCGGCTACATCGTGACGCCGATGACGGCGAACATCCGCGAGCAGGACGACGGTGTGCCGTTCCTGGAGAACCTCCACCCGATGGGCCGTCTCGGCCAACCAGAGGAGATCGCTGCAGCCGTGGCATTCCTCGCGAGCGACGACGCGAGTTTCGTCAACGGCGTGGTGCTGCCGGTCGACGGCGGCTATACGGCGCGTTGAGAACGCGCCGCTTTCATCCCGCGTGCGGCGCCATCTCGGTGACAATACGTTTCGCATCCGGGATGTAGTCCGCGGCCGGTATCGATACCGGGAAGACCATCGCCGAATCGACGCCCGCCGCTTCGTAGTCGGCCAACCGCGCGCCGATCTCGTCCGCCGCGCCGACCAACGCGCGCCCCTTGATCAGATCTTCGGAGACCGCCGCGAGTGCTTCTTCGCGCCGCTTTTCGGCCCAGAGCGCTTGCACGTGATCGCAAAGCTCTCCGTAACCGCCCCGGGCAAACATTTTCTGATACACCGGCGCCATCACATAGGTGAATAGCTCGCTCTGGTAACGCTGCCGGACTGGTTCGAAATCATCGACCGTCGTCGCGCGGAAGAAGACGACAATCTCGAAGTTATCCAGATTACGACCCGCTTTCTCGGCGCCGGCTTGAATTCGCTCCTTCGCATGGCGCACGTCGTCGACGGTCACGAAATTGAGCACCACGCCATCGGCGATCTCGCCGGCCAGCTCCAGCATGCGGTCGTTGAGCGCGGCCAGGTAGACAGGAATCTCCCGCTCGGGACGGATGGTCAGCTGCGCACGGTTGTAGCGCCAGCGACCGGAATCGGTCGACACCCGCTCACCCGCGAGGAACCGTTTGACTAGCTCCACGGTTTCACGCGTCATCGCAAGCGGCGACTCGCCCCACGGGGTGGCATGCCAGCCTTCGACGATCACGGGCGTACTCGTCCCCAAGCCGAGCACGAAGCCCTCGGGCGCGACCTGATCGAGCGAGGCTGCCGTCATCGCGAGCAACATGGGATTACGGGTCTGCATCGGGAAAATGGCGGAACCCACACGCCCGGAAGGCAAGCTCGAGCCGACGGATGCGGCAAGCGTCACGGCATCGACCCCCGAGATCTCGGACACCCAATAGCCACCCCAGCCCGCGTTCACCGCATGGTTGGCGATTTCGACGTTTTCCGCGACTGAGCGACCCGCCGACGCCACATCGATTCGCATCCTCTTCCCCAACAAACTCAAAGAACGGCGAATGGTGGCGGGCCGAGGTCTCGGTGTCACGTCAATCGTCGCTGTTGCTTCTGGCCGACGCTAACGGTCAACATCACCGCGCGGCGACAAGCGTGAGGGGGACACGATGCCGATACCGATTCCGAAGCTCGGCTCGGAGAACCTGCCTGCGCACAATCGCTCGTTCTGGCAACTGGCCGGGCCCGGCGCGATCATGATCGGCCTCGCCATCGGCTCGGGCGAGATGGTGCTCTGGCCGTGGATCACGGCCAAGTTCGGCACGACCATGATGTGGGCCGCCGTCCTGGGCGTCTTCCTGCAGATGTGGATCAACATCGAGGTCGGACGGTGGGCCGTCGCGACCGGCGAGAGCGGCTTCACGGGTTTTGCCCGTATCAGCAAGATCTGGGTCTATTTTTTCCTGACGCTGATGCTGGTCGGCGCCCTGCTGCCCGGCATGGGTCGGGCGGTCGGTAGTTCACTCAGGATCCTCTTCTTCGGCGTCGATGGACCCGGGGCCGACTGGATGTGGACGGCGCTCGTGATCGCGATCACGCTCTCGATACTGTTCGGACCGCGGCGGATCTATCAGACCGTCGAGCGCTCTGTGGGGCTCATGGTCCTTTTCGTGATCGTCGGAATGCTCTGGGTCGCGTTCTCCGTTGGCACATGGGGCGACGTGGCCGACATGCTGGCAGGCGTCGCCAACGTCGGTCAGATCGAACTCGACGAAGACTTCACGTTCAACCGATTCTTCGGCGCCTTTGTTTTCGGCGGTATCGGCGGCCTGGGCAATCTCTACTACGCCTACTACCTGCGCGATAAAGGCGTCGGTATGGGGCAGCACATACCGCAACTCCTGAACCCCTTACGAGAAGCGCAACGCGGCAACAGCGCCACGGGGTTTCTCTTCGAGAACACGAAAGAGAATGCCAGCCGGTTCAGGTCATGGTTCCGATTCGTCTACCAGGACCAGGCGATCTTCTTCTTCGCGGCCAACGTCTTCACGATGTTCCTCTTCATGTTCGGCGCGCTCGTGGTGCTCTACCCCGCCGGCATCGTGCCCGCGGAGAGTCAGATCATCTGGGATCTCGCGCTCATCCTCGAAGGGCCAATGGGACCGGCGGGTCGATATCTTTTCCTCGTCATCGGCATCGCCGTCTTCTTCTCGAGCGTCCTCGCCGGTATGGATGGCGGGATACGTCTCTGGGTCGACCTGCTGCACAGCAACTTCGAGCGCCCGAACCGCGTCCCGGCCAACAAGCTCTACCTGCGGTTCGCCATTGGCCTGGGACTGCTCGGCGTCGCGTCGACCTGGTTCTTCGAGACCTTCAACGTATCGGTCCTCGACTTTTTCTTCATCGGCGCGATGCTCGGCGGCTTCGCCATGGCAGGCTACGTCCCGATGCTGCTCTACATGAACCTGAAGTACCTGCCCGAAGCGGCGCGACCTCGACCGCTCAACATCGTGATGACGGGCATTGGTGCGGCGACGTATATCTCGTTCGCCGTCTACACCGTCATCAGCAAGATCACGGAGCTGATCGGCTCATGATTTCGACATCCAGGAGGCCCGCGCGCTCGACGAAAGCAACGATGTCGTCGACCCCGATACCGCGGTTCAGGTCGGCGAAGACGTAAGGCGACGAACCCCGCTGGGTCTCCACGTCCTGACGCATTCGCTCGAGCGAGGCACCGACGTGGGGCGCCAGGTCCACCTTGTTGACGATGAGCAGGTCCGATCGCGTGATCCCGGGTCCGCCTTTGCGCGGCACCTTCTCACCGCCAGCGACGTCGATCATGTAGAGCGTGAGATCGACCAGCTCCGGGCTGAACGTCGCGCTGAGGTTGTCCCCGCCACTCTCGACGAAGACGACATCGAGCGCTGGGAATTCGTGCTCGAGCCGCTCGATCGCGGCGATGTTCATCGACGCATCCTCGCGTATCGCCGTGTGCGGGCAACCGCCCGTCTCGACGCCAACGATGCGCGCCTCCGGCAAGACCTGGGAGCGCCACAGGATCTCGGCGTCCTCTTGCGTGTAGATGTCGTTAGTGACCACCGCGATTTCGTAACTGGCGGACATCTTTCGACACAGCGACTCGACCAACGTCGTCTTGCCCGCACCGACAGGGCCACCAATGCCTACTCGAAGTATCTGTTTCACCGGCTTCCTTAAGAGACAAACAGTCGTGGTTGAAGGGTTTCGTGCCAGGCGCTCGCAAGGAATGTGCCCGGCGCGGCGCGGCCGATGTCTTCATCGTCGAGCGCCAACGCGTCATCGACCCACGTCTCGATGACACCGAGAAGATCGCGCAGCAATCGTTGACCGGCGACATGACCGAGCGGGATCAAACGAACGCCGATCACAACCAGATTTTCGGTCCAGCTGAATGCGTACCCGCTCACGACGTCCCGCTTCGTCTCGCCGCAGCAAGTCCCGGCGAGCGCGAATCCCAGTGGAAACGACAGTCCCCGCGGCACCGGCTCACCCCAATCCGTGATGAGTTTGTCGAGCGCAAGCCCCATCGACGAATCCTGGCGGCGTTGCTCGGCACTATCGCGACACGCGCGCAGGACCGTGTCCAACGCGACGACTTCATCGATCGACTCCCGCTCGAACGCGTCCATTGCGCGAAGCTGAATCGGCAGCTCTGTCATTGCGAGCTGAAGGCCGCCGAGTCCCATAATCCACTCGCCGAGACCCTCGGCATCCTCGACCCAACCCTTGCCGATCGCCGTCTCCAAGCCCTGGGAGTGCTGGAACGCCCCGACCGGGAGTTGCGCACTCAGCAGTTGCCAGAATCGGCTATGCATGGGAATGCGACGCATACGCGCCTGCCTCGGGTTCGAACGAGAGCTCCGACCCGATCGGGTCAAAACCGAGCTGGCGGACCATGTCGTCGAGGACGTGGTCGCTCGAGTAGCGCACGAAGTCCGGGCCGATCTGAAGCGCGACATGACGATTGCCCAGGTGGTAGGCGACACGAGCCAACCCTTCTGCCGAATCACAGCGGACGGTCGAGACGGCTTCCGGCGCCGCGCGAACGAGCACCGACCGGCCGGATGCCGTGGCAATCCAGTTTCCACCGCGGAGCACCTCGCCCCGTTTGAGCATCAAGGCTGCCGCCTCGCCGGAGTCGAGTACGACGCGCTGGCGCGCCTTGGTTCGCCCTTCGTAGTCCAGCGGCAACGTCGCGCCTGGTGCTTCGTCGCCTGCTGGAATCACGCGAATGAACGTATCCATCGCTAGAACAGGAAATAGCGTTGCGCGAGGGGCAGTTCGGTCGCCGGCTCGCACGTCAGAAGCTGGCCATCGGCCCGCACTTCGTAGGTTTCCGGATCGACTTCGACCTGCGGCAGCGCGTCGTTGTGCACCATGTCGCGCTTTTTGATCTCCCGCGTATTGGCCACTGGAACCAGGCGCTTGCCGAGGTTTAGGCTCGCGAGCTCGGCCGTTGCCATCGCGGCCGATGAGACGAACGTCGCGCAGGTCGAGCCGAGCGCCCCACCCAATGCGCCGAACATCGGTCGATAGTGCACCGGTTGCGGCGTCGGGATCGATGCATTGGGGTCGCCCATCGGCGCGGCGACGATCATGCCGCCTTTGACGATCATCGAGGGTTTGACCCCGAACAGGGCCGGTTTCCACAGCACCAGATCGGCCAGCTTGCCGACTTCCACCGAACCGACCTCTCCGGCAATGCCGTGCGTGATCGCCGGATTGATCGTGTATTTGGCAATGTAGCGTTTCACGCGGAAATTATCGTTGCAGCTGTCGTCCTCGGGCAGCGGCCCGCGCTGCACCTTCATCTTGTGCGCCGTCTGCCAGGTCCGCAGCACCACTTCCCCGACCCGACCCATCGCTTGAGAATCGGACGCGATCATCGAGAAAGCACCGATGTCGTGAAGGATATCTTCCGCGGCGATTGTCTCGCGCCGGATCCGCGACTCGGCAAAGGCGACGTCTTCTGGGATCGACGGGTCGAGGTGGTGACAGACCATCAACATGTCGAGATGCTCATCGATCGTATTGATCGTGTAGGGCCGCGTCGGGTTCGTCGAAGAGGGTAGGACGTAGTCGAGGCCACAGGCCTTGATGATGTCGGGCGCATGCCCGCCGCCGGCGCCCTCCGTGTGATACGTGTGGATCGCCCGCCCCTTGAACGCGGCGATCGTGTCCTCGACGAACCCGGACTCGTTCAACGTGTCCGTGTGGATCGCGACCTGAACATCGTGCCGCTCGGCAACGTTCAGGCAATTGTCGATCGCCGCCGGTGTAGTTCCCCAGTCTTCGTGAAGCTTGAGCCCCATCGCGCCCGCCACGACCTGTTCGTCGAGCGGTCCCGGCAGGCTCGCGTTGCCCTTGCCGAGTAAACCGATGTTCACCGGCAGGACGTCCGTCGCCTGCAGCATGCGGGCGATGTTCCACGGACCCGGCGTACAAGTTGTAGCGTTTGTTCCGGTCGCGGGCCCAGTGCCACCACCCAGCATGGTCGTGACACCCGACATCAGGGCTTCGTCGACCTGCTGCGGGCAGATCATGTGGATGTGCGCGTCGATGCCACCAGCCGTCACGATCTGCCCCTCGGCGGCGATGACTTCGGTACTGGGACCGACGACGATATCGACACCGGCCTGCACGTCCGGGTTGCCGGCCTTGCCGATCGCCGCGATGCGACCGCCCTTGACGCCGATGTCTGCCTTGACGATACCCCAGTGGTCGATGATCAAGGCGTTCGTGAGCAGTACGTCGACGGCTTCGTCGGATCCGCGCTGGCTCTGTCCCATCCCGTCGCGAAGGACTTTACCGCCACCGAACTTGACCTCGTCGCCCGGTACCGTGGCGTCGGATTCGACTTGGATGATCAGGTCCGTGTCCGCCAAGCGAACCCGGTCACCCGTCGTCGGCCCGAACATGTCCGCGTAGGCGCGCCGTGAAATTCTGCTCATTCTTCGTCCTCCAGAGAACCCATCACGCTGCCGCGAAAACCGTAAACGCGGCGTTCCCCCGCGTAAGCAACGAGGTCGATCACACGTTCCTGCCCTGGTTCGAATCGAACCGCCGTTCCCGCGGGAACGTCCAGCCGAAAGCCGCGCGCTTTGTCGCGATCGAATTCGAGCGCCGGGTTCGTCTCGAAGAAGTGATAGTGCGAACCCACCTGAATGGGACGATCGCCCGAGTTTCGAACGGCCATGCGAACCGTCGCCCGTCCCGCGTTCAGCTCGATGTCGCCATCCTCGACCAACAATTCACCTGGTTGCATTCTCTACGCCTCAGCTGATGGGCCGGTGCACGGTCACGAGCTTGGTGCCGTCGGGGAACGTCGCTTCGACCTGGACCTCATCGATCATCTCCGCGATACCGTCCATCACGTCATCGCTGCCAAGAATCTGGGTTCCTTCGATCATGAGTTCCGCAACGGTCCGTCCGTCCCGCGCTCCTTCCATGATGGCGGCCGAGATCAGCGCGATACTCTCCGGGTAGTTCAACTTCACGCCGCGAGCGCGTCGTTTTTCAGCAAGCTCGGCGGCGACAAAAAGCAGCAGCTTGTCCTTTTCCCTTGGTGTCAGTTCCACGACCCACTCCTTCCTATGTGTTCCATATCCGTGGAGATACCCAAAGCCCCGACGCCGTCCCGCGAAACGACGTCGTACGGATGGCCGTGAAGAGCTCCGCAACGAATCGAATCTGATGCGAACGGGCACGCACGATCAGGAGGTCGTCGAGCAAGCTCGCGCCGGATTCGCACCGGCCGTCTTCTTCCACAAGAGCGCGTATGCGGGCGACGTCGTCTTGGTCGGCTGGGTAGATGATGAGCGAACCCCACGCCCGGAACCCGCCGAGCCCCCACCTGGCCGACGTGAAGGCGTCGTCCGCATCGAAGCGAAGTCGATCGAAGAGGACCAACCGATCGTCGATGCTGACACGTAGCTTCTGGTGCAACGAACCTGATGCGAAAGCTTCACCGCTGAAGTGCCGCCCCAACGTGACCAAGTCCCACAACGCACAACGGCTGGAACCGCGAAGGTCTAACGTCGTGTCGAGGCACACATCGGCACCATCGAACAGGATGCTCTCGGTCGGCAGGAAGTCGAGACAGGCATCGGCGGCAACGCTGATGTTCTGCGTCGCGAGCGCGGACGACCCGTTGGATCGGTAGAACTTCTGCGCCGCGGGGGTCGTCACGACACCACGGGAACCCGATTCGGCATCAACCCGTAGATGCAGACTGTCGCCACCGGCAATCCCGCCCGGCGGATGCAAAACGTAGGCATGACACGATCCATCCGCGGCGACGAAGGAACGTTGAAAGGCGAGTGGGCCACGACGAAATCGCGGTAACGCGACGTTGCGCCCCTGGCGGTGCACGATCTCGAGCGCGAGTTCTGCGGGCCATCGATCGAGCGCGCTCGCAGCCGTCATACGGCAAGGTGCTCACGAATCAGATCATCGGTCAGCCCGTCGAGGGATCCATCGGCGACGATCTCACCCTTGGTCATCATGGCGAAGTTGTGCGCGATCCGACGTACAAACGGAAGTTTCTGCTCGACCACCAGTACCGTGATGCCGAGTTCCGAATTCAACCGCGCGATCACGTCGCCGATCTCTTGAACGATGTTCGGCTGAATCCCCTCGGTCGGCTCATCCAATACGAGCAGACGCGGATCGATGACGAGGGCGCGCGCAATCGCCAACTGCTGCTGTTGACCGCCCGAAAGATCGCCACCGCGGCGACGCAGCATCGATCGGAGCACTGGGAAGAGTTCGTAGACGAATTCCGGTATGCGCCGCTTCTCGCGAGGTAGGACGCCCAGTCCCGACTCGAGGTTTTCCTCTACCGTCATCAGCGGAAATACCATCCGACCTTGCGGCACATAGCCGATGCCGATGCGCGCACGTTCCTCCGCCGCCATCGTCGTGAGTTCGTTTCCTTCGAAACGTATCGACCCCGAACGCACGCCGACCAGGCCCATCAGGCAGCTGAGGAGCGTCGTCTTCCCGACGCCGTTTCGGCCGATGAGGCTGAGGCACGTCCCTTCCTCGATCGAAAGGTTCGTGCCCCATAGCGTGTGGCTCTCGCCGTAGTACTGATGCAGGTCGCTGATCTCGAGAATCATGTCCCCAGATACACCTCGATGACCCGGGGATCTGACTGAATCGCGTCGAACGACCCCTCGGCCAGGACGCTTCCTTCATGCAGGACCGTCACCTGTCTCGCGATGGATCGAACGAAGTCCATATCGTGCTCGACCACGACAACCGAACGTTCGCCGGCCAGCCGCAGCAGGAGCTCGGCGGTCGCCTCGGATTCCTGCTTCGTCATTCCGGCCACCGGCTCGTCGACCAACAACAGCAAAGGATCCTGCATGAGGAGCATGCCGATCTCGAGCCACTGTTTTTGCCCATGCGAAAGAGACCCGGCTAGTTGATGCCGTTCGTCACGAAGGCCAATCGTCTCGAGCGCGTGATCGATTCGCTCGCGCTGCGCGGGGTTCAACGATGCAACGAGCGTCGCCCACACGCGTTTGTCACCCGACATGGCGAGTTCGAGGTTTTCGAACACGCTGTGATGCTCAAAGACGGTCGGCTTCTGAAACTTACGACCAATACCCATTGTCGCGATTTCGGGTTCGGTGCACCGTAAAAGGTCCACGCGTTGGCCATAAAAAGCCGTGCCCCGGTCGGGTCGCGTCTTGCCGGTGATGACGTCCATGAGCGTCGTCTTCCCGGCCCCGTTCGGCCCGATGATGCAGCGCAACTCGCCGAGTTCCACGTAGAGCGTCAGATCGTTCAGCGCTCGAAAGCCATCGAAGCTAACGGTGAGGTTTTCGAGATAGAGGATCACACCCTTCGCGGTGTCGACGATCTCGTCGCGCGTCGGCTTCTCGATCAACCAATCGAAGACGCGATCACGGTCGAGCCATCCGGGTAGGCGGCGAGCGTCTTCAGTCATCGCTTCGATTCCACGGTCGCGTTTTCCAGAGTCCAACGATTCCTTTCGGGAGCGCCACCGTCACGAGAACAAACAAAGCACCCAACGCAAAAAGCCAGATATCCGGCAGCGCCGCCGTGAGCGTTGTCTTTGCATAGTTGACCACGACCGCACCAAGAGCGGCGCCATAGAGCGTCGCGCGGCCACCGACCGCCACCCAGACGACCAGTTCGATCGAATTGAGCGGCTGGAATTCACCGGGATTGATGATGCCGACCTGCGGGACATAAAGCGCACCCGCTATTCCTGCCAGAACCGCCGAGAGGGTGAAAATCCAGACCTTGAAGCGCTCGACGCGATAGCCGATGAACCGCGACCGGTCTTCGGCATCGCGGAGCGCCGCTACGACGCGGCCGAGACGCGACGTCACGACAAAGCGGGCCAGCACATACGTCGTGGCCAGGGCGAGGCCCGAAACCATGAACAACACCACGCGGGTGGCGTCGGACTGCAGGCTCGCACCCAATATGTCCTTGAAATCCGTCAACCCATTGTTACCGCCGAAGCCCATCTCATTGCGGAAGAACGCCAGCATCAACGCCTGCGTCATGATCGAGAGATAGACGCCCGTCACCCGAGATCGGAATGCGAGCCAGCCGAACACCAGCGCCAGGATTCCCGGGATGAGGGCCACCATGAAGATGGCGAACACGAAGCTGTCGAAACCCCACCAGTACCACGGCAACTCCTCCCAGTTGAGGAAGACCATGAAGTCTGGAAGCTCAGCGTTTCCGTACACGCCCCGATCGCCTATCTGGCGCATCAGGTACATCCCCATCGCGTACCCGCCGAGCGCAAAAAACGCACCGTGGCCGAGGCTCAGGATGCCGCAGTAGCCCCAGACGAGATCGAGGGCGATCGCCAGGATCGCGAAGCAAAGGTACTTGCCGAGCAACGTGACGGTGTACGTCGACAAGTGGAAGAACGAATCACTTGGTATCCAAAGATTGGCGACGGGGACGACGACGATCGCCACCGCGACGATCCCCATCAAAATCAAACCACCCGTTTCGTGGTCAGCGAACCGCTTGAGCATCACGTTATTCGGCCGCCCTGCCTTTTTGCGGGAACAAGCCGCGCGGTCTTATCTGGATAAACAGAATGATGAACACGAGCACGAGGATTTTTGCCACGACTGCGCCCGCCCACGGCTCGATGACCTTGTTGACGACGCCGAGCGAAAGCCCGGCAACGAGCGTTCCCCAGAGATTCCCGACACCACCGAACACGACAACCATGAACGAGTCGACGATGTAGCCTTGGCCGAGGTTCGGGCCGACGTTGGTCAGTTGACTGAGCGCCACGCCCGCGACCCCGGCGATACCGGCACCGAGACCGAACGTGAGCACATCCACGCGAGCGCTGCGGATACCCATCGCGCGCGCCATCGCTCGATTCTGCGTGACCGCCCTGACCTCGAGGCCGAGGCGCGTCTTGTTGAGAACCAACCACAGGAGCGCAAATACGATCCCGGTGAAAATCAGGATGTAGAGGCGATTCGTGGTGATCGACAGACCTTGTGCCAGCTCGAGCGAACCACTCATCCACTCGGGCGTGGTCACCGATCGGTTGAGCGGCGAAAAGACGCTGCGGACGGCCTGTTGGAGAACCAGACTGACACCGAAGGTCGCCAGCAGCGTCTCGAGCGGACGTCCGTATAGAAATCGAATGATGCCACGCTCGATGGCGATGCCGACGAGCCCTGAGACGACAAAGGCCGATGGCACGGCGATCAGCAGGGAATACGCAATGGCGTCGGGGAACAGGACCTGCACGACGTAGGTCGTGTACGCGCCAATCATGATCAGTTCGCCGTGCGCCATATTGATGACGCCCATCACCCCGAAAGTGATCGATAAGCCGATGGCCGCGAGGACGAGGATGGAGCCCAGGCTCAGACCGAACAGCAGCGTTTCGACCGTACGGAAGCGTTGCACCGTGGCATCGATTGCGGCCAGCGATTCGTTGGCTGCCGTGCGAATCTCGGCAACTTCTGCTTCATCGTTGGCGATATTCGTGAGCACGATACGCACACGACCGTTGAGATTCTCAGCGGCCGCCCGGACCGCATCGAGCCGCATCGTGTCATCGGAGGATTCGAGGTCGAATACGACGAGGGCGACCCTGATCGCTTCGAGAACGTCCGGGTCCTGCTCGACATCCAATCGGTCGACGAGGAGCGCGCGCGTCTCGGGTTCAGCGGCTTCAGCAATTGCGTTGACCGCCGCGACCCGGTCGTCCGGGTCCGGTTGGTCGAGTTCGAGCGTCGCAATCAACCCTCGCAGCGCCCGGCGCAGCGCATTGTTGACGTTGATCTTACGTACGCCGCGTCGCCCGACGTCGGCTAATGCCGCACCACTCGCGGCATCGACAACGCTATAGCCGCCTTCGATTCGCGTGCCGATGACGATCGTGTCCTCGCCGCGCAGCGTATAGAGCGCGCCGTCGAGAAAGGCCTTGAGGACCACGACCGTACGTGAGTTCTGCAGCGCTGCGACCTGTTCGGCCGCGGCAAGCTTCTCATCGAATGAGCGCGCATTCAGCGCCGCCAATGCGGCCTCGAATTCGACCGTCTCGGCGGGAGCTTCCGCCGCCCACCCAAACGGCGAAGCCACGATCACAAGGATCGTGGCTAGCCATCGCGCTCGTTTTCTTACGTTCGCCATCGTTCAAACCTTCGCCGGGACGACGGCGAAATCGCCGACGCCCCGCCGCACCTTACCTAGTTACTCGTAGTTCTGACCCGAGCAACGGCCCGTCTTGACGTTGTAGTTGCCGCAAGCGAGCGGCGCCTGCCAATCGGCGGTGATATCCATCGAACCAGGAAGGAAATCCGACCAGGCGTCACCCGGTACGGTCCCCGAGGTCTCCCAAACGGTCGAGAACTGACCGTCGTCCTGGATCTCACCGATCAAGACCGGCTTGGTGATGTGGTGATTCGGCATCATCGTCGCGATACCACCGGAAAGGTTCGGTACCGAAACCCCGACGATGGCGTCCTGGACCGCGCTCGCATCCGTCGTGCCCGCCTTGTTGACGGCTTCGACCCACATGTTGAAGCCGATGTAGTGCGCTTCCATGGGATCGTTGGTCACGCGGTCGTCATCGCCGATAAAGTCGAGCCACGTGTCGATGAAGTCATCGTTGATATCCGCTTCGACGCTCATGAAGTAGTTCCAGGCGGCCAGATGGCCGACCAGCGGTTCGGTATCGATACCCGAAAGCTCTTCCTCGCCGACCGAGAAAGCGATGACGGGAATGTCCTCGGCAGAAATGCCCTGGTTACCGAGTTCCTTGTAGAAGGGCACGTTCGCGTCGCCGTTGATCGTCGAGACGACGGCAGTCTTCTTGCCGGCCGAACCGAACTTCTTGATGTCCGCGACGATCGACTGCCAGTCCGAGTGACCGAACGGCGTGTAGTTGATCATGATGTCCTCGTCGGCCACGCCCGCCGCTTGCAGGTACGCCTCGAGAATCTTGTTGGTCGTGCGCGGATAGACATAGTCCGTTCCGGCGAGCACCCAGCGTTCTACGCCGATCTCTTCGGCAAGGTAATCGACGGCCGGAATCGCTTGCTGATTCGGTGCCGCTCCCGTGTAGAAGACGTTCTTCGAAGATTCTTCACCCTCGTACTGCACCGGGTAAAAGAGCACGCTGTTCAGTTCCTCGAATACCGGCAAGACCGACTTCCGACTGACCGACGTCCAGCATCCGAAGACGACGTCGACCTGCTCTTTTTCGATGAGCTCACGCGCCTTTTCGGCGAAGAGGGGCCGCCCTTTGCGTTCTGTTGATCAACCAGCATCAGGACCGTGTCCTTCAGCGTCGTTTCTGAGATGGCCATCGTTCCCGATAGCGAATGCAGTACCCCGACCTTGATGGTGTCTTCCGCGGCCAACGCCCAGGGCGCGGCGAACATCGCGAAAGCTACGAGTAGCCGGCGAAACGTCATACGAACTTTGCTTCTCACTTGAATGTCCTTCTGATGACCTAAATCTGGATTTGCATGCCGATGGAGATCGCGCTGACGTCCGCGCCGGGATTGCCGGTGAGGTTGGCGTCGCCATCGGTGTAGTTGAAGTTGAGCCGCAGGTTGTGAGCGTTGATGACGTAGTTGAATCCGATCTCGGTCAGATCGCTGTCACCAACGCCTGCGAAGCCCGGCTCGTTGGACGTCACCCGCAGATACGGTTGCAACCGGCCCATGCCGAAATCCGCGGGTAGCTGGTAGGCGACGGTCGCGAAGTACGCATCACCGTCGAACAGACAAAAACAGGACGGGTCGGACAGCGCGGCGGCCGAGAGCGGCGTGTCGAAGGTTTTGTACTCGCCCTCGAACGTAAACACCCCACCGTCGTCGCCGAGCACCTTCTCGAAGAGAACGTCGACGATCAGGGCCTCAAAATCGACCGGATCGGCTGCCGTTCCGGCACCGGAATCCTGGCTCTGGAAAGAAAGGCCCACGGTGAACACGTCGCCTGCACCGCCAAAGTAGGTGCTGCTCGTGTAGTAGGCGGGGTTCCCTTCCATGTTGAGGAAGTTGTAGGCCAGCCGAGTCGACCAGAGCAGGTTGTCTTCCTGGTTCGGCCCACCGTCGACACCGTCGAACAAGCCCGTCGCGTATTGGAACTTACCGATCGTTCCCCACACCGTGACACCGTCATCGCGGCCCAGAAGACCGGCGTCGCCCAACTGATCCGAGGGCAAGAGCGGCACCGTGAATTGGTTCCAAGTCAGCCCGTAGTAAGGACCGTTCATTTCGATTCGATCCGCGGGCGTGAGCATGCGCCCCATCCAGATATTGAACTCGGGGCTCAGCTCGAACTGCACGATCGCATCGAGAACGTCGATGTCGCCGCCCGCGCCCGCTTCGTCGGCCGCCTGACCGAATACGCAGTCCATACACTCGGTGTTGAACGTGAATTTCACTTTCTCGTGGATCGACCCACCCACGTAGAGGCGAACACTTTCGATGTCGAACGTCGTCGAATCGTCGGTTCCACCCGGTGAGGCGTCTTCCCGGCTGGTAAACGCCGTTCGAAAACCAGCGCCGACCGTGATCGAGTGATCGTCGCCGATAGGAATCGTCGCGCCTGCGTGGGCGGCGACCGGCAGTCCGACGATCGCGAGCGTGAGTAGCGCCCGCGTCGTGGAGAGGTTCTTGAACATAGTGGTAGTCGTTCCTGTCTGGTGCGCGAAGCGCGGGATAACAGGAACGCATTGTCGAAAGGTCACTCGCGTTGCGGTATTCGCGAATGACTCCAAGGACCTACGTCATTCGACGCATTGCGGCAGCCGCTATGGCTCCAGGAAGCGAATCGCGGCCGTGGCGGCCGACGTACGGTTTTCGACACCGAGCTTCTGGAAGATCGCTTCGAGGTGTTTGTTGACCGTTCGCGGGCTCATCGAGAGGATCTCGCCGATCTCGCGGTTCGTCTTGCCGTAGGCGATCCAGAAGAGCACATCCGATTCGCGCTCCGTCAACGGCAGCGCTTCCCGCAACGTCGCCGGTGTCGGTCGATGCGCCGGATCCGCGAGGCGAAACACCCAAGTCGACTCGCTCGCCTCGCTCAACAACATGGCTTCGATCGGAAGTTCGGCCACACGGAGCGACAACGTCTGTTTGCGCCGCGGTTTGTTCCGCATCCATTCGACGAGCCGAGCGCCGAGGCGTCGATTGATCTCGCTACTCGCGAGGCCCGCCTGGCCGAGTAACGCCTGCGCTTGGTCCGTCGCCCACTGCACAGTGCCGTCGGAGGCAAGGCTGACGAGATGCTGACCGGTCCGATCAAGCGCCTGCTGCACCGAGTGTGTGCGTCTGGCGTTGCCGAGATGAACGCGCATCCGCGCGATCAGTTCTTCCGGATTGATGGGCTTGTTGACGTAGTCGACGCCACCCGCTTCGAGGGCACGCACCACATGCTCGGTTTCCGTCAACCCCGTCATGAAGATCACCGGAATCTCGGCGAGATCCGCGTCTTCCTTCAGTCGCGCACAGGTCTCGAATCCATCCATCTTGGGCATGATGGCGTCGAGGAGAATGATATCGGGACGCGCCAGGTGAGCAATCTTCAAGGCTTGTGAGCCGTCCAGCGCCATGAGCACAGAGATGCTCTCGGCCTCGAGCGCTTCGCTCAGCATGCCGAGTGTGTCGGGCGAGTCATCGACGACGAGGGCGACTTCGGAAAGCGAATCCATGATCGTCATTCCTCCAGGAGCGCGATGACATCCGCGAACCGGACGCCATCGATCGCCGAGGTGATGTCGGCGACCAATCTCGGCGGGAGGCGGCCATCGGCCGCGTACGATTCCACTTCGTCGCGCAATCCTTTCGCAAAGCCGATTTCCGCCAGGCGACGAAGTCGGACCCGCACACTCGGGTCGATGCTCACGAGAGATGGGCCGATGCTCTCGGAGTCGGGGCTCGTTTCCTTCACGCGCCACGCAATGTCGAGATAACGACCGAGATGCGCGAACAACTCCGAAAAACGAATGGGCTTGACGAGGTACGCGTTGAAAGGCGGCGCGTCTTCGCCCGCAACTTCCGGCGCTTCCGCCGAGATCATGAAGATCGGCTCGTGATGACCCAGTTCGCGAAGTCGCGAGGCGAGCGTCAGACCGGACATCCCGGGCATCGACACGTCGAGCAGAAAGAGGTCGAACCCTTCGCCGGTTTTCGCGAGGCAGCTTTCGCCGCCATCCGCCTCTTCGACGATAAATCCATAGGGCGTCAGGAGATCCACGATAAGTCGACGCTGGATCGGATCGTCATCGACGACCAAAACGCGCTTCGATGGCCCCTCGATTCCGGCCACGTGATCGGGCTCGGTAAACGTCACGGCGTCGTCGACCGAGGCCAGATACAGGCTCAGGGTAAATCGACTCCCTTCACCGACGCGGCTGTGCACCTGGATGTCGCCACCCAATACCGCCGAGAGCAATTGCACGATCGTGAGGCCGAGTCCCGTGCCCGGTGACGTATTCCGGGCCTCAGGCACCCGTTCGAACGGCCGGAAGATCGTCTCGAGGTGCTCCTCCGGAATGCCAATACCGGTGTCATCAACCGTGAATGTCGCAACTTGCGATCGATATGCCACGGCCAGTTCGACACGACCTTCAGGCGTGAACTTCACAGCATTGGACAGGAGGTTGGTCAACACCTGGCGAAGGCGCTGGCCATCGGTTCTCACGAACTGCGGCAAGGTCGATAAATCGTAAGTCACGTCGAACTCGATGCCCTGGGCGGCGGCCGTAGGCGCAAATGTTCGTTCGAGATGCACCAGCAGTTCGTGCAGGTCGACCGCTTCGCGTCGTACTTCGATACGACCCGATTCGATCTTCGCGAAGTCGAGCAAGCCCTCGACGAGATCCGCGAGGTGCTCGCCACTCCGATGTATTACATCGACGGCACGGGCCCGGTTGCGCGGTAGCTCCGGATCGCGGCGCATGATCTGTGCATAACCGACGATTGCTTGCAGGGGCGTCCGGAACTCATGGCTGATGCCGCTCAAGTATCGTGTCTTTGCATCGTTCGCCGCCTCGGCAACATCCTTCGCGGCCTGTAGTTCTCGGTCGATCCGTTCGCGCGCCACCATCTCGTCCATGAGCAGTTCCGTGTGCCGACGCGACTCGTCGAGCGCCGCGTTACGACTGTCGTCGGCCAGCAGGAAAAGCCAGATCAAGACTCCCGCCACAATGGCCAGGATGAAAAACAGGCTCATCAGCACCGCATCGACCGCGGCCGACGCACCAAAACGGGTGATCGCGTCGGCACGCAAGAGCGCCAGCAATCCGACAAGCAAGATGCACGTGAGCGCGAACGCGCCGACAAAACGCGCGTTACGCGAAAACACCGCCTCGATGAAGCGCGGCTTCAAGATTCCGCCGAGTGCCACCCGAAGCTGATCGGAAGCCGTCGCCTCGGTCTTACATTCATCTCGACAGTGCGCGTCCAACGAGCAACAGAGCGAACAAATCGGTCCCACATGGAATGGACAATACGCCATGTCCTCGGCTTCGAAATCGTGCTCACACATGCAGCACTGCGTTCGCTGCGACACGTCTAGCAGGCTTTCGGACGAGCGAGCGACGTAATACCGACCGCGCGTCAACTTGGCGATCGCCGGCGTCGCCACCAGGCAGACCAGAAGCGTGATGAAATGCGCGAGCGCCCGCGCCTCTTCGCCCGCGGCACCAAGATACGCAACGATACCGACCGTTGACGCCAGCAACATCGAGCCGACCCCGACCGGGTTGATGTCGTAGAGGTGCGCACGTTTGAATTCGATGTGTCGCGGCGAGAGCCCCAGCGGTTTGTTGATCGCCAGATCCGCCGCCAACGTCCCGAGCCATGCGAGCGCTACGATCGCAAAGATCGAGAGGATGCTCTCGAGGGCCCGATAGATGCCGAGTTCCGTCAGCAGGAACGCGATCACGACGTTGAACACGAGCCAAACCACTCGCCCGGGATGGTTGTGGGTCAGTCGTGAAAAGAAATTCGACCACGCGATCGACCCCGCGTAGGCGTTCGTGACATTGATCTTCATCTGGGAGATCAACACCATCAAGCCGGCCAGGACCAACGCAACCATCGGCGGGCTAGCGCCGTAAGCGTGGATGTACATACGCGTCGGATCCGCGGCCGCCGTCGCATCACTACCCGCCGTAAAGAGCAAGTAGGCGACGAAGGACCCGAACAGCAGCTTGATGCATCCAATAAAGACCCAGCCGGGACCCGCGAAGACAACGGCGGCGTACCAGCGCCCACGCGTCTCCGGCGTCGGCTCCGGGAGGAACCGCAGGTAGTCAACCTGCTCGCCGAGTTGCGCCACGAGAGCCATCAGAATGGCCGCCGCGGCACCAAAAACGATAACGTCGAAACTACCGGCGCCCGCGCTCCCCTCGAAGGTCATCCAGGCCGGAATCGCGCTCGCATCGCGCGTCGCGACGGCGACCAGCGCAGCGATCTGCAAAACGACCCAGAGATACTGCGAGCCGATCTGGAATCGACTGATGAAAGTAAATCCATGCGTCACGATCGGTATGACGGCAAGCGAGCAAAGCGCGTAGCCGAGCCACAGCGGGATGCCCAGCACGATCTCCAACGCGATCGCCATGATCGACGCTTCGATCGCAAAGAAGATGAACGTGAACGACGCGTAGACGAGCGATGTGATCGTCGAACCCAGGTACCCGAAACCCGCGCCTCGCGTGAGAAGGTCCACATCGACGCCATAGCGCGCGGCGCTGATGCAGACGGGTAGCCCGATCAGAAAGATGACAGCGCAGACCACGACGATCGCCACAACGGCGTTGGCAAACCCGAACTGCAGCGTGACGGCCCCGCCGAGCGCTTCGAGCGCCAGGAACGCGGTCGTTCCGAGCGCCGTCATCGCGACGCGATAGATCGACCAGCGCCGAGCGTCCTTCGACGTGAACCGCAGTGCGTAGTCTTCGAGGGTCTGATCGACCACCCAGCGGTTGTACTCGCGATGTGTTCTGAGCGTTTGTCGTGTCAAACTTCTGCTCGGTTCTCTACCGACGGGCTATCCCATCGGTAACTGTGGCGAAAACCGAGCGATCGGAACATGCGTCAAATGACGCAGACGAAGGACCCAAGTCGGTAGAACTACTCGCGCGAGAGTGCTGTAACCCGTGCGGCCAGGATGAAGTCGTTCAGATGGAGCGATCGAATCGTGTGCGTCCACCAGTAGACGCTGACGCTGCCCCATTCGATGACGAGCCGAGGATGGTGGTCGGCGTTCTCGGCGAGCTCGCCGACCGCGTTGGCGAAGGCCATCGCGTCGACGAAATTCGCGAAACTGAAGTCACCGACGAGTTGGTCAACCTCGTCGATCATCTCGACGCGCCAATCGGAAAGCGCCGCGAGCATTTCTTCGCGCGCCACACCGACGACGGGTTCGCTGTCTTCCCGACAAGCTTCACACTGCCTTTCGGCGAGCCTCTCGCCGATCAATGTCATCGCGGCACCCGGATCGCGCGCACAAGCGTCTTCACCGATTCGGGTGGTTCGGCCGTGACGGCACTCACGCCGATCGCGACGGCGAAGTTGATCACCATGCCAACGCCGCCGATGCCTTCGGGCGAGATGCCGAAGAGCCAATTCTCAGCCGTGTTGACCCCGATCGGATCGATGAATACGCCCTTGAAGTAAATGATGTAGCCAACCGTGAACAAGAGCCCCGACAGCATCCCGGCAATCGCACCTTCCTTGTTCACACGGATCGACAGAATGCCCATCAGGATCGCCGGGAAGAGCGACGCGGCCGCAAGCCCGAACGCAAGCGCCACGACCTCGGCCACGAATCCGGGCGGGTTGTAGCCGAGGTACCCGGCCAGCACGATCGCCACCGCGGCGCTGACGCGTCCCGCGGTCAGTTCGTCCCGTTCGGAAATGCTCGGCATGAAGACGCCCTTCAGGAGATCGTGTGAGATCGCCGCGGAAATCACCATCAAGAGCCCGGCCGCAGTAGAGAGTGCCGCGGCGATTCCGCCGGCCGCGACCAGGGCGATCACCCAGTTGGGCAAGGCCGCGATCTCCGGATTCGCGAGCACGATGATGTCTCGGTCGACCGTCAGCTCGTTTCCGCGCCAACCGGCCGCGTTCGCCGCTGCGGCGAATTCTGGATTCGCGTCGTTGTAGTACTGAATCCGTCCGTCGCCGTTTTTATCCTCGAAACTGAGGAGACCCGTGTCTTCCCAGGTCCGGAACCAGTCCGGGCGCTCTTCATAAACAAGATTCGCATCGGCGTCGAAGACGGGGCCCGGTTGGATCGTCTCCGTGAGATTCAGCCGGGCGAGCGCGCCGACGGCGGGCGCGGTGGTGTAGAGAATCGCGATGAAAAGCAAAGCCCAACCGGCCGACATCCGCGCATCACGCACCTTCGGCACGGTGAAGAAGCGAACCAGCACGTGCGGAAGTCCTGCCGTGCCGACCATGAGCGCCAGCGTGATGAAAAAGACATCGATCGTCGTCTTGGTGCCCGATGTATACGCCGCGAAACCGAGATCAGTGACGATCTGATCGAGCTTTGCGAGCAGTGCCACACCATCGCTCATCAGCACTTCGCTACCGAACGCAATCTGTGGGACCGGATTCCCCGTGACCTGCAGCGAGATGAAGATGGCGGGAACGGTGTAGGCGAAGATCAGCACGCAGTACTGCGCGACTTGCGTGTAGGTGATGCCCTTCATGCCGCCGAGCACGGCGTAGAAGAAGACGATCGCCATGCCGACGAAGAGCCCCGTCGTGATGTCGACCGCCAGGAAGCGCGAGAAGACGATGCCGACGCCGCGCATCTGACCGGCGACGTAGGTGAACGAAATCACGATCAGACAGATCACGGCCACGACGCGCGCCGCGTCAGAGTAATACCGATCTCCGATGAACTCGGGAACGGTGAACTTGCCGAACTTGCGCAGATAAGGCGCCAGCAGGAGCGCCAGCAGCACATAGCCGCCGGTCCACCCCATGAGATAGACGGAGCCGTCGTAGCCGAGGAACGCGATCAGCCCCGCCATCGAGATGAACGACGCCGCGGACATCCAATCCGCCGCGGTGGCCATGCCGTTCGCGACTGGATGCACGCCTTTGCCCGCAACGTAGAACTCCCCCGTCGAACTCGCCTTCGTCCAGAAGGCGATACCGATATAGAGGAGGAAAGATGCCCCGACGACGATGTAGGTGAGGGTTTGAAGCTCCATCAGTCGACCCGCCCGTCGTCCGGTCCGTCCGCCGGTCCGTCGTCCGCCTCGTCCACACCGTATTTCTTATCGATCCGATTAATCATCGCCGCGTAGACGAAGATCAGCACCAGAAAGACATAAATGCTGCCTTGCTGGGCGAACCAGAAACCGAGCTTGAAGCCCCCGAACGTGATGGCGTTCAGTTCGTCGACGAAAAGCACGCCGCAACCAAACGACACCACAAACCACACGAGTAACAACGCGCCGATCAAACGCATGTTCTCGGCCCAATAGCCGCTATCTTCCAACTTTCTCCCCCTCTCCGCGGTTCACCCCCGTCGCAGCGCGGGCCGCAGGCACGGCCTTTCGTCGGCGCCGGAGTGTATCCAGAATCCTTTCGCCTAACAGTAAGGCAAGAATGGATGCGTAGACGACGGGTTCCAGAATGCCGCCTTTGGCGAGCCACGACAGATGAATCACGGCCAGCACGGCGATGACGTAGATCAGCCGGTGAAGCTGGCGCCATCGCAGGCGCAATCGACGTTGCCAACCGCGCGTCGACGTCACCGCCAGTGGAACAAGGAGCAAAAAGGCTGCGATGCCGACGGTGATGTAAGGGCGTTTGGAGAAATCCGCGACGATCGTCGCGATGTCGAAACCCGCAAGCAGGCCAAAATAGACAGTGAAGTGCAGCGACGCGTAGGTGAACGCCCAGAGCCCGATCATTCGGCGATAGCGTACCCACTGCCGCTTGGACGCGAGCCGCGCCACGGTCGAGACGGCGAGCGTCGCCAACAGGATTCGAAGCGCCCACTCGCCGAGCGCGTCGGTCAGTGCATCCTCTGGATCAGTACCGAGCGCCGATCCGGGTTGCTCGAGCTCCGCTGCAATGTCGAGGCCAATGAGTGCCAGCGGCACGGCCAGCACGAGCCACAGGATGATCTTGGGCCAGACCCAACGAACCGCCACCCCTTCGGCCGGACGTCCGCCCTAGTAACGGCGCCTGAGATTCATTCCCGCGTAGAGCGGCGCCACCTCTTCGTAACCGTTGAACATCCGCGTCGCGATGCGGTTCGGATCAAATAGCGAACTCGGCAACCGTCGCTCCGACGCCTGACTCCAACGCGGATGATCAACCGTCGGGTTCACGTTCGCGTAGAAGCCGTACTCGGACGGCTGCAACAGATTCCACGTGGTCGGCGGCTCTTTGTCGGTGAGCCGGATGCGCACGATCGACTTGATGCTCTTGAAGCCGTACTTCCACGGCACGACCAGACGAATCGGCGCGCCGTTCTGATTCGGCAACACGTCGCCATACATGCCGATCGCGAGGATCGCCAGTGGATGGTTCGCCTCATCGAGGCGCAGGCCCTCGACGTAAGGCCAATCGATGCTCGAGAAGAGCGAGCGCGTACCGCGCATCTCCGACGACCGGAACAGCGTTTCGAACGCCACGTACTTAGCGCTGCCGAGCGGTTCGACCTTATCGAGCAGCTTCTTGATCGGAAACCCGATCCAGGGAATGACCATCGACCAGGCTTCGACGCAGCGTAGCCGATAGATCCGCTCCTCCATGTCGATGCCCGATAGCAGATCCTCGATGCCGAAGGTCTTCTCGTTCTTCACCAGTCCATCGACTTTGACCGCCCACGGGTCGATCGTCATCTCGTGTGCATACGCCGCCGGATCACTCTTGTCGGTGCCGAACTCGTAGAAGTTGTTGTAGCGCTTGGCGTCGGCCTCCGGCGTCATCGCCTCGCCGATCGGATCGTCCGCGCGGTAGCCCCGCTCGTCGAGCCAGGCGGACGGCAGCGCGAGGGCTGACGCCGATGCTAGAGCCGCGCCCGCGCCGGCGATGAACTGACGGCGTGACTGGTAAACCTCACGCGGCGTGATCTCGGAGGGTCGAACGTCACTCGGTTTCTTTATCAACATGGCCCTGATCTTGTCCTTCTTGAGGTGGCGCGCGGTTCGACGCAGCACTGCGTCGCCGCAAACGCCGCCAAGCATAATTCGACGGGCCCGAAAGCGCGTAGATCGCAGCGCAGAGCAACAGAACCCGCGGTGGATCGATAAAGATCACCGCCATGCCGATCACGACGCCAACGAGTGTGACAAATGGGACGCGCCCTTTGAGATTCAGTTCCTTGGGCGAGAAATAGACGTTGCTCGACACCATCAGAACGCCGGGCACGCCGACGGCGATCGCGGTCGCGATGGCGGTTCCGAGGCCAGGAGTCGCCGACGTCTCACTCAATACCCATACCGAACTGACGACGATCGTCGCCGCCGACGGGCTCGCCAATCCCGTAAAGGTCGAGTTGCTGTGCTGGACGTTGAATCGGGCGAGTCGCAGCGCCGCGCAAGCCATGTAGATGAACGTCACGACCCAGCCGACCTGGCCGAGTTCGGAGAGGGCAAACGAAAACGCGACAAGCGCCGGGGCTACGCCGAAGGCGACCATGTCGGAGAGGCTGTCGTACTGGGCACCGAACTCCGATTCGGAGCCCATCATTCGCGCCACACGTCCATCGAGCGCGTCGAGGACGAACGCGACGTAGATTGCGACCGCAGCCGCCACGAAGTGGCCGTCGATGCCGGCAACGATCGCGTAGAAACCGGAGAACATCGCCCCGGTGGTGATCAGGTTCGGTAGCAGGTAGACGCCTCGCGTGCGTCGAAAACGTGCTCTCGGGCTTTCGTCCTCGACTGCCCGCAGCGGGGGCTCGTCGTTGGGGTCTTGATCGCTCATGGATCACCCTGTTGATTCAGTGGCCGCATCCTAAGGCCGCACGACGGCAGGCGTCACGCGGCTGTCCGAAGTGTCGCATGTCGACAAGCCGGGTTCCCCGAGAGACACCCAACGGGCATCCTCGTGCAAAAAACCGCGCGGAGCCGAGCGAATGAAACGAACAATCGTCTTACTCGCCCTGTTGGGCGTCGGCCTTTCGGTCCAGGCCGACGAAGCGAGTGAGCGCATCGCCCGCGACCTCCTGCCGACCTTCCGCATCGAAGGCGAACCGGCGACCCCGCAAACCGTGTCGGCACGCCTCGCGCATCATGGGATTCCCGCGCTCTCCGTCGCATTCGCGATCGATGGCGAGATCGCCTGGGCGAAGGCCTGGGGATCAGCCGACGTAGAAGCAGCCCGCCCAGCAACCGCCGATACGTTCTTTCTCGCTGGGTCTATCTCGAAACCCGTTGCCGCCTTGCGAGCGCACCAGTTGGTCGAGGAAGGTCGCGTCGATCTCGATACCAACGTCAATGATTACCTGACGCGCTGGCAGGTACCCGACAACGAATTCACGACGAAAGAAAAGGTGACGCTGCGCCGGATTCTGAATCACACGGCCGGGCTCACCGTCTGGGGATTTCCTGGCTACGACAAGGGCGACGACGTGCCGTCGGTCGAGGATGTCCTCGACGGCAAGGGCAACACCGCCGCCGTGCGCGTCTACAAGGAACCCGGCGATGGTTGGCAGTACTCGGGCGGCGGCTACACGATCATGCAACTCATGATCGAAGAGGTGGACGGTCGCCCTTTCGCCGAAACCCTCGAAACGAGTGTGCTACGACCGCTCGGCATGTCCTCGAGCACGTTTACGAACCCGCTGCCCGAGCCTCTGCACGCGCGGGCCGCAACCGGCTATCGATCGAACGGCACGCGCGTCGAAGGCGACTGGCCAATCTATCCCGAGATGGCGGCAGCCGGGCTCTGGACCACACCGAGTGAGCTCATCGCATACGCCATCGACGTTCAGCACGTCGATCAGGACAAAGGAAGCGGCTTACTTGATCGAACAACGGTCGAGGCAATGCTCACGCCGGGCGCCAACAATCACGGCCTCGGACCCGTCGTGAACGGCGAGTATTTCGGCCACGGTGGGGCCGACGAAGGGTTTCGTGCACAGCTCGCGGCTTGGCGAAACTCGCCCTATGCACTCGTCGCCATGGTGAACTCGGACACGAGCACGATCCTCGCGGAATTCATCCAGGCGGTCGCGCGCGAGTACGACTTGCCGGGATTCGAACAGAACGTCAAACACCCCGTCGATCTCACGGCAGCCCAACTCGAGACATGGACCGGGCAATACAAAATCGAAGATGTGGGTTTGGTCACCATCGAAGCGAGCGCCGCTGGTCTCATGACGAATACCGACTTCGGCTTCCCGGACCAGGCCTGGCGGCCGCTCGGCCCCGATCGGTTCTTCAGTACGGCGACCGGCCAGGAGATTTCCTTCGCCCTCGACTCAGACGTCGCGAGCGTCTTTTTCAGCGGGATCGTCGGCCGACGAATCGACTGAGGCTCCGGGAGTGTCCCGATCGCTAAACGATCAGAAGGCGCTTGATCGCATCGCGCGCGACTTGCGGCCGACCTTCACGGTTGAAGGCGAGTCGACGGACTCCCAACACGTCGCCAACCGGCTTCGTCATCACGGCATACCGGCGCTCTCCGTCGCGTTCGCGGTCGACGGCGAAATCGCCTGGCACGCCGCCTGGGGCCTCGCCGATATCGAAACGTCCCGCCCCGCAGACCACGAAACACTGTTCATGGCCGCTTCGATCTCCAAACCCGTGTCGGCAATACGAGCACTGCAACTCGTCGAAGACGAACGGGTCGATCTCGACCGGAACATCAACGACTACCTGACGCGCTGGCAGGTGCCAGACAACGAGTACACGACGAAGGAAAAGGTGACGTTGCGCCGGATCCTGAACCACACCGCCGGGCTCACGGTCTGGGGGTTCCCGGGATATGAGAACGGCAGCGAGATTCCATCCGTCGAAGACGTACTCGATGGCAAAGGCAAAACGCCAGCCGTGCGCGTCTACAAGGAACCGGGCGGTGACTGGCAGTACTCCGGGGGTGGCTACACGGTCCTGCAACTCATGATCGAGGAGGTCGACGAAACATCCTTCGCTTCGAGCCTCGAAGCCAATGTCCTGACGCCACTCGGCATGGCTTCCAGCACGTTTACCAACCCATTACCCACAACACACCACGCACTTGCCGCTACCGCTTATCGATCGAACGGCAATCGTGTCGACGGCGACTGGCCCGTCTATCCGGAAATGGCCGCTGCCGGTTTATGGACCACGCCGAGCGAACTGATCGAGTACGCAAACGACGTGCTTCGAGTCGATCGGGGCGGCGGCAACGGTCTGCTCGACGCGGCAACCGTCGCGTTGATGCTGATGCCGGGGGACGACGACCAGGGTCTCGGACCGGTCGTCACGGAAGAAACGTTCGGTCATACGGGCGCCGACGAGGGCTTCCGTGCCCAATTCGTCGCCTGGCGGCGTTCAGGCCACACGCTGGTTGCGATGGTGAACTCCGACACCAACGCGATCCTCGCCGAGTTCATCCACGCGGTCGCTCGGGAGTACGACCTGCCCGGCTTCGATCAGGACGTCAAACGCCTCGTCGTCCTCGATGAAGCCGAACGATCGGTTTGGGTCGGGCGCTACGAGATGGCGGATCTAGGAACCGTGACGATTACGGCGGCGGATGAGGGCCTTAAGACAACCAGCGACTTCGGGATCCAGGACGACGCCTGGCGCCCGTTCGCACGGGACCGCTACTTCAGCACGACGACCGGACAGGAAATCGCTTTCGAAACCGTCGATGGCAAAGCGCGAGTCACGATCGGCGAAGTCGTGGGCGAGCGGTCCGAGTAGCACTCGAACCGCTCGATCAGCAGTCTTCGGACGAAGAGACCCGGGGCCGCTAGTTCTTCGTCTTGTCGACCAGCTTGTTCTCTTCGATCCAGGGCATCATCGCGCGCAAGCGGGCGCCAACTTCCTCGATCTGATGCGCGGAGCTGCGCCGCCGCATGGCTTTGATCGTCGGCGCACCGGCGCGGTTTTCCGTAACGAATTCCTGCGCGAACCGGCCTTGCTGGATCTCGTCCAGAATCCGCTTCATCTCGGCCTTGGTCTCGTCGGTCACGAGCCGGTTACCGCGCGTCAGGCCACCGTACTCCGCCGTGTTCGATACCGTGTACCACATGTTCGAGATGCCGCCTTCGTAGAAGAAGTCGACGATGAGCTTGAGCTCGTGCAGGCACTCGAAGTACGCCATCTCGGGCGCGTACCCGGCTTCGACGAGCGTCTCGAATCCCGCCGTGACGAGCGCCGCTGCACCGCCGCAGAGGACGGCTTGTTCACCGAAGAGATCGGTCTCGGTTTCCTCGCGGAACGACGTCTCGATGATCCCGGCACGGCCGCCGCCGTTGGCCGAGGCATACGAAAGGGCAATGTTCTTCGCCTGACCACTCGCGTTCTGCGCGATCGCGATCAACGACGGTACGCCGCCACCTTCGACATAGGTCGAGCGGACGGTATGGCCGGGACCCTTCGGCGCGATCATGATCACGTCGAGGTCTTCACGCGGCTCGATCAGCTCGAAATGGATGTTGAAGCCGTGCGCGAAAGCAATCGCGGCACCTTCTTTGATGTTGGGGCGGATTTCGTCGGCGTAGATCTGCTGCTGGTGCTCATCGGGCGTGAGCATCATCACGAGATCGGCATCCTTGACGGCTTGGGGCACCGGCTCGACGGTGAAGCCTGCGTTGGCGGCCTTCGGCCAGGAGCCCGATCCCTCGCGCAGACCGATCTTGATGTTCGTGACGCCGGAGTCGCGCAGGTTGTTCGCGTGCGCGTGCCCCTGCGAGCCGTAGCCCACGACCACGACGTTCATACGCTGAATGATCGAGAGATCCGCGTCTTTGTCGTAATAAACCTGCATGACTTTCTTCCTCGGGTTTTTGGTGCCTCGCACGAGCGCGGCGTTTTGCGGGATCAAGCGCGCGCAAAAGACGCGCTAGAGACTCAGGATTTTGTCGCCTCGACCGATGCCGGAGACGCCCGTGCGGACGACTTCGAGAATCGGCGTCTTTCCGATGGCGCGAACGAACGCGTCGAGTTTTTCCGACGGTCCGGCAAGCTGCACGGTGTAACTGTTGCTCGTCACGTCGACGATCTGGCCGCGAAAAATGTCGCACGATCGCTTGATCTCGGCGCGCGTGCCGCCCTCGGCGCGAAGCTTGATCATCATGAGTTCGCGCTCGACGTGCTCACCCTCGGAGAGATCGATCACTTTCACGACCTCGATCAGGCGATTGAGATGCTTGGTGATCTGCTCGATCTTGCTGTCGTCGCCGTCGGTCGAGAGCGTCACGCGCGATAGTGTTGGGTCGTCCGTCGGCGCGACCGTCAACGTCTCGATGTTGTAGTTACGTTGGGCAAAGAGACCGACCACGCGCGACAGCGCGCCCGCCTCGTTCTCGAGCAAGATCGCTATGAGATGGCGCATCAGGAATCCTCGCGGGCCAGAAACATTTCGTTCATGGCGCCACCCTTGATCGCCATCGGATAGACGTGCTCGTCCGGGTCGATATGGGCATCGACGAAGACGAGATCGTTCTTGTGCTTTTCGCCGAACACATCCGCCATGACCGCCTCGAGTTCGGGCAAGTTGTCGACCGAGTAGGCGATATGGCCAAACGACTCGACGAGTTTGACGAAGTCTGGCAAGGCGTCGCGGTAGGTGCTGTGCGAGTGACGACCGCCGTATTGCATGTCCTGCCACTGCTTGACCATACCGAGAGCCTGGTTGTTGAGATTGATGATCTTCACCGGCAGTGCGTACTGCATGCAGGTCGATAGTTCCTGCATGTTCATCATGAAACTGCCTTCACCCGTGATGCAGGCGACCGAAGCACGCGGGTTGGCGAACTGCACACCCATCGCGGCCGGCAGACCGAATCCCATCGTGCCGAGCCCCCCCGAGTTGATCCATCGGCGAGGCTTGTCGAACTTGTAGTACTGCGCGGCGAACATCTGATGCTGGCCCACGTCGCTCGCGACGTACGCTTCGCCGTTCGAAGCGCGGTAGACCGCCTGCACCACCTGTTGCGGTAGCAACGCTCCACCTCGGCCGCGACGTTCGCGTTGGTCGTGATCGAGACCATGCTCGTCGCGCCAACGTCGAATCCGGGCCCACCATTCCGCGAGCGCGCCCGCATCAGGCAACGCCGGATTCGCCGCGATTTCCTCGTCGAGAAGCGTCTGCATCTCCGCGAGCACCGCGTCGACCGGACCGACGATGGGGATGTCCGCTTTGATGATCTTCGAGATCGAGGCTGGATCGACGTCGATGTGAATGACCGATGCGTCCGGCGAGAACTTGGCCGGGTCATTGGTGACCCGGTCGTCGAAACGCGCACCGACGCAGAGAATCAGGTCGGTGTGGTGCATCGCCATGTTGGCTTCGAACGTGCCGTGCATACCCAACATGCCGAGGAACTGATCGTCGCTCCCCGGGAAGGCGCCCAGGCCCATGAGCGTATTCGTCACCGGATAGCCGAGCCGCCGGGCAATAGCGACGAACGCATCCGAGGCGTCGCCCTGAATGAGCCCGCCGCCGGTATAGAGAACCGGCCGCTTGGCATCGAGCAGTGCGCGAACCGCCTTTCGAATCTGCCCGGTGTGGCCACGTACCGCCGGCGCGTAGCTGCGCAGATTCACCGACGCCGGATACTCGTAATCGAAGAGTTCGTCCGGCTCGGTCGTATCCTTCGGAACGTCGATCACAACCGGTCCTGGCCGTCCGGTTCGCGCGATATAGAAGGCTTCCTTGACGACGCGCGGAATATCCGCGGCACTCTTCACCATGAAGCTGTGCTTAACAACCGGCCGGGAAACGCCGACCATGTCCGTTTCCTGGAACGCATCGGTACCGATGAGCTCATTCGGCACCTGCGCCGAGATCACCACCATCGGAATCGAATCCATGTAAGCCGTCGCAATACCGGTGATCGCGTTGGTCGCCCCTGGACCCGACGTCACCAGCACGACACCCGGCTTGCCGGTCGAGCGTGCATAGCCATCGGCCATGTGCGTTGCCGCCTGCTCGTGGCGCACGAGGATGTGCTCCACACGCTGCTGTTTGAAGATCGCGTCGTAAATATGCAGCGCCGCACCGCCCGGATAGCCGAACACATGCTCGACCCCTTCATCCTGAAGGGCTCGAACCAGCATATCTCCACCAGACACTTGCTCAGACATGGTCTTTCCAGTTGGGGTGCGTCGCGGCGTGCGACAAAAAAAGGCCGCGTATTCTAGTGGTGGACCTATGAAATAACTACAGCGCCGCCGGTAAATGCCGCTAGCGGCCGGGCGGAATCCGCGCTTTCGTCAGCGTTCGCTATCGAAAAGGCGTGCCGAGGTGCGATCGTCGATCCAGGCGATGGTCGCGAATCGCCCCGTCACGGGCGCCGCCTCCCCAGCGTTACCGGAGTGCTCCGCTGTCGTCCGCCGATGGGAATAGAGCGCCCGGTCCTTGAACGTGCAGCGACCGTCTCGCGAGACAAGGCGCGCACCTCGAGTTCGTCGATCGATCATCGCCGCAATGTCCAGAAATCCGCGACCCGTGCGTCCGGGCCGGATACACGCCCGGTCCTCAGCGTCGAGGTTCGCCCACAACGCCGCATCGACCTCGTAACAGCCGCCACTGATACCGGGACCGATCCAGACGGCAAACGCTTCGTCGCCAAGGCGCTCGAGCGCGTCCTCGATCAAACCGTTCGACGCACCACGCCAACCGCAATGCAGAACAACCAGGCGCGTTCGGGTAGCGATTACGATGGGATAACAATCCGCCGTGAGAATGCCGAGCGCGACGCCGGGGGCGGTGGTCATGAGCCCATCGGCTTCGGGCGGCTCGCCAATCGCATCGATCGGCACGATCCGCCGGCCGTGCACCTGACGCGCCCATTGCACCGGGCGCCCGAGTGAACGCTCGAATCGCAATCGGTTCGCGCCGACCGCGGCGGGAGAATCACCCACGTGGTCACCGAGGTTGAATCGAGCGTACGGCCCGCGGCTGGCGCCACCGAAGCGATCAGTGACGACGACACGAATCCCGGCACCAAAGGGATCGATCTGTCGGATCGCCACCGCTATCCGGCCCGACGACTACGCTCGGCGATCCTCAAAGCGCGTCGCTCAGACATCGACCGCCCCAATCAACTCGGCCATGTCGGCGGGCAAGGGGCTCACGAACTTCATACGCCGGGACGTGCCGGGATGCTGCAGTCGAAGGGTGTGGGCATGGAGTGCCTGACGCGGAAAGGCCCGCACGAAGTCGCGGGCTTCCTCATCCGCGCCGGCCGGCAGGATGCCGCGGGCTCGATAGCGTCGATCGCCCACCAGCGGATGCCCGATCGACGCGAGGTGTACACGCACCTGGTGCGTTCGCCCGGTCTCGAGCTTCGCACGCACGAGCGTGTGACTCGCGAACGTCGCCTCGACTTCGATATGCGTGCGCGCTTCGCGACCGTCGCTGCGGACTTTCTGACGTGTTCTTGCCGCCGGATCCCGACCGATGGGCGCATCGATCGTCTGGGTCTGAAGGCCCGTCCCCTCGACAACCGCCAGATACTCGCGACCGATCGCTCGATCGCGGAGCGCTTCGACCAGCGCCGTGTAAGACGCCGGCGTGGCCGCGACGACCATCAGGCCGCTCGTGTCTTTGTCGAGCCGATGCACGATGCCGGCGCGTGGAATCTCGGCGAGCGAAGCGCGGTGGCCGAGCAACGCGTTGACCATCGTCCCGCTGGCGTGTCCCGCGCCGGGATGAACCACCAGACCAACGGGCTTTTCGATCACCAGAATGTGCTCGTCTTCGAAAACGATCGGCAGATCGATCGCTTCCGCCTGCTGCCAATCGAGTTTCGGCTCCACCGTGAAACTGCCCGACACCCGATCGCCTTCGCGCACCGGTTGTCGTGCCCTGCTCTCTTCGCCGTTCAAGACCAGAACGCCCGACTTGATCCAACGGGCGATTTCGCTGCGTGAGGCATCCTCAATGAGAACCGACGCCGCGCGATCGAAACGCTCGCCCGAGAGTTCCTCGGGCACCATGAGATCGATGTCGCGCTCCGTCATGGGAAGAGGATCGTCGATCACGCCGTTGAATGAAATGCTCGGCCTCGAGGGATCTCGCCAACCGCCGGGTAACGTGCCGGCCTGGAGAACAAGCCAAAACGACGTGAACGCGACCGACAAACGACTGTCCAACGCTTATTCCCATTTGGGTAGTCGCTTACCTAAACTACCGCGTCAAATTCCAGAGCCCGGGGCAAACCCTGCACCCCGGTCTTTTCGCCGCATCAACGAACATCGCCCCGGAGACTCATTGCCGCCCATGCGTAGCCAGAAAACCGCCTCTCTAGTGCTCGCGGCACTCTTGTTGGCCTCGCTGCCCGCCTGTTCGTGGATGCCGTTCATCGGCGACAAGGACGACGAGGAAGACGTCGCGGCCGAGACGAGCGAACAAGTGCTCTACCGGCTCGCCGAGCGAAGCCTGCGCACCGGCAACTACAGCGACGCGATCACGCGTTTTTCGCGCCTCGAAGCCCGCTTCCCGTTCGGCCGCTACGCCGATCAGGCCCAACTCGAACTGATCTACGCCAGCTACATGTCCTGGGACATGGACGCCGCGGGCGCGGCAGCGGAGCGTTTCATCCGCCTGCACCCGCAGCATCCCAACGTCGACTACGCCTACTACATGCGCGGTTTGACGGCTCTCGGGCGAGACTCCGGATTCCTCGACCGCCTTTTCAAGGTCGACCTATCGAAGCGCGACGTCAGCAACGCGCGAAACGCATTCCGGCATTTCAGCCAATTCGTCGAATCCTACCCGCGTAGTGAATACGCCAAAGACGCACGTCAACGCATGATCCACCTGCGTAACATCCTCGCGGCGTCCGAGGTCAACATTGCGCTCTACTACATGAATCGTGGCGCTTTCGTCGCAGCGGCCAATCGCTCGCGCTACGTTGTCGAGAACTTCTCACAGACGCCGCCCGTCCCCGATGCCCTAGCGATTCTGGTGGAGTCCAACTGGCGCCTGGGCCTGACCGACAACGCTAACGACGCGCTACGCGTGCTGGCGCTCAACTACCCGCAGTACCAGGGCTTCGATCGAGACGGCAACCTCGTGCTCGACGTCGCGGCCAAGAACGGTGAGCGTTCCTGGATCAATCTCGTCTCCCTGGGTTTGCTCGATCGACCGGATGTTCCACCGCCGCTCCAGATCCAGCTCCCCGAAACCGCGCAACCGCGCGTTTCGGCCGCCAACTCCGGCGAGTAGCCCACCAGCGTCTCGCTCGCCCTCAGCGGCGTCCGCCGGCATCGCGCAAGGCGAATCTCCCACGCCGCACGCCCGAGTCGTCATCGACAATCCTCATTTCGAATGACCGACGCGCTCCCGCGCGTCCGTCCGATGACACCGGTTTCTCCAGATGCGGAAGAAAGAACACGCATTCACCCTGACCGAACTCATGATCGTTCTCACCATCGTCGGCGCAACCGCCGCGGTCGCGATCGACGGGTGGAACGACATCTCGCGGGATGCACGCGCCGACGCCGCCGTTGGTCAATGGGTCGACGTACTCGGTTACGCCCGTCGAACCGCGATCGCCATCGGTGAATCCGTGACGTGGTGCCCCGCGAATCGACGTACCGACGATTGCGGAGACCGGGACGCGTGGCACGTCGGCAGCCTGATCTTCGTCGACGCGAATGCCAACCAACGCCGCGACCCCGACGAATCTGTGCTCCGCCACCTCCCCGCATTCCCGCCGCCGACGCGCTGGTACTGGCGCTCGTTCCGCTCCCGCATCGATCTCACCATGGCGCCGAACGGCCACACAGACTGGCAGAACGGCTCGTTCCTTTATTGCCCCGACGGCGCGGATTCGACCTACGCACGAATGATCGTCCTGAACGCGGCCGGACGGGTCCGAATCGGTCGTGACACGGACGGTGACGGACGCGTTGAAAACCCGCGCGGGGAACCCATTGTTTGTCCAGCGACATGATGAACGCGGCGTGCGCCGCCGACCGAATCCCACATCCCGATACCCACTGGAAGACGAGCCACGTGAAGATTCCCGAACCCCTCTTTGTCGTCGTCAACCCCGCCGTACGAACGCTCCTGCGTTCACCATTCCATTGGCTCGCGAGCAAGAGCCTGATGCTGATTACGTTTCGCGGACGCAATACGGGCAAGGTCTTCACGACGCCTGTGCGCTTTGTCCGCGACGGTACTGAAATCCGCGCCTTCACCTCGCGCGAGAACCAGTGGTGGCGCAACCTCGACAACCAGCGCGTCTCGCTCACAGTCGAGGGCAACACCGAGGACTACAACGCCTCGGTCGAGACCGAAGATTTGCAGATGATCGAGCAGCTGCTCGTGAGCTATCTGACAGACTTTCCGGCAGACGCCGTCTATCACGACATCCGCGTATCCAACGGCCAACTCGACCCGAACGATGTCGCGCGCGCTCTACCGGAGGTCGTCATCGCGACCTTTCAACGCGAGGCTGCCTGAACGATCAGGGCGGATCGCGTCGCCAGGAGAGGCGCGCGGTCGCCAGCACGTCGGTGCCGCCGACGGCATAGGTCGATTCGAGCGCAATCTTTCCCAAATCCTCACCTCGCGCATCGCCCCTCGGGCGGTGCACGACCACGCGAAAGAACGAACGCTCATCGACCTCGTCGAGGCACTGAACGACGCCTCCACCACCCGCCAAACTGAATCCCGGTGATTCGCGGCACCGCGGCACGATCCAGAACGCGTTGGCGACGAGCCAACCTTCGGCTCGAGCGAGTGCGCGCTCGTCCATCGCCGCCGCCACCGCCGCTTGCTCAGCGTGAGAAGCGACGTCCGCATCCATCGTCACACCCTCGATCAGGGCAAAAGCACCGAGCGAGACGACCGACATCACCACGAGCGCCAGAACGAGCACCGAGCCTTGGGATCGTTTCATCTCGCGACCCCACCGCGATCCACTGCGCGCCTCGTTCATGAACGGGCGTTTCGGACAACGAGCGTTCTTTCCCGGGCGACGCGCCCCGTCCGCACCACCGCCTCGATACGCACCCGGACGAGATTCGTCGCGATCCGTTCCGCTTCGAGCCGATTCACGCCGCGGACGAGTTCCGTCGCTCGTCCACCGTTCAACACGATCCACAACGACCTACCCTGGTCCACATTCGGTCCGATGTAGAAGCGCTGGGATCTCAGTATCCCGAGCGTGGTACCACCAGGCGCTATAGCGACGCCGTCCAGCCCAGCATCCCGATCCAGCCCGGCCATCGCCTCCGCGGCGCCAACGACATCGCCGAACGCCTCCGTGCGTTTCTGCCCGATCCAGGTCAGGTGACGGATCCCGGTCCCACGGAACGACCATCCACCGCGACAGGTCGCGAGAACCAACACCCGACCGACCTTCGGCTTGCGATCGAAACGGCCGATCGCGACAACCGATTCCGGCCCGTAACTCACGACTGGCAAGGAGTCATCGACGCGGTACGTAATCAACGCGTCACCGACGGATCCCGGCTCGATGTCGACCGCCTGGTCGAACGGCCAGACGGCAGGATCACCATCCGCCTCGCCCGTTGTCCTCGAATGACAACCGACGTAGCCCGCCTCTTCGATCGCCCGCGCGACGATCTCGATGGCACTGCCGACCGACCGCTCCGCCTCCCGTGTCTCGATCCAGCCGGCTTGGAACTCGCCCTGCGCCGCGAACGAACGAACCAGACCGGCGCCTACTATCGCCGCGAGTAGTGATGCCAGCAGGGCCTCGACCAGCGTCATCCCTGCCGCCCGGTCTCGCTGAGTGTGTCTCCTAGCCATCGACCAAAGGCAAACGAACCTCGTAGACGCTTTCCGGCCCGTTCTCGCCGTAGCGGACCACCACCACAGGATCGCCACTCTCATCCACACCACCATCCATAGGCAGAACGCCGGACGAGGTCCGACCGCATCGTTCGCGCCACGTCGAAAAGCCGCATTTCCATCGAGCGGTAAGGCAAGCCGGGCCTTTGCCACAGCTGTTTCCGCCCGACGCCGGCGCATCACCCAATCTGACTGATCGATAGATCGCCGCACGCTCCGGATCCGCCGCCAGCACGGCAAGCCAATCGCGCGCCGCATCGATCGCCCGGACGCGCTGCATTGCTTCCTTCGCCGCGACCCCGGCCGTGACCTGCGCCTGCGCCAAGCCGAGTACCGCCCCGGCCAACAGCAGCAGCGCGACGAGAATCTCGACCAACGAAAAGCCGACTACACCACCGCGCCTCAAGGTCCCCAACGCCCTTCGTCTGGATCGTCGAAATCACCGTCCTGGTTGCGATCCCATTGCCGTCGACCTCGGTTCGAAAGCTTGAGCGTGCCACTGGTCGTCGCCACCGAGAGCCAGAAGTTGGTGCCGTCGATATCGAGCTCGAGCCGTCGGCCGTCGTCGCCGGTAAAACCGCACGCCTCAGAGAACGCCGCTTCGATCTCTTCTCGGACGTCTGCCTCAGCGTCGATCGAGACACGCGGCGTGATCCGCATGAGACAACTCGCAAGATCGGCCTGCGCGGACGTGACTTCGCCGCTCTTTCGAAAAGCACTGAAGGACGGGATCGCGATCGCCGCCAGCACACCAACGATCGCCACGGCCGTCATGAGTTCGGCGAGTGAAAAGCCCCGGGAGGTCATTGGTTCGAATTGGCGACGCATGTGGGGATTGTCCGCGCCGTAATTGCGGGATGGCCCCGAGGGGTTCTTTTCCTACAAGAACTCGAGCTTTCGCCGACGCTCTGCCCGTCCGCCGCGAATCGCGGCTAGATGCGCTCCACGCGCAAAATCGTCACATCGAACACGATCTCGCGCCCGGCGAGCGGGTGGTTGAAGTCGACGATAACTTCCATACCCGAGATCGAACGCACGACGCCCGGCAACTCCCCTTCCGGTGAGGCGAACGACATCAGGAGTCCCTCTTCGAGCTCGCCCGGGTCGGGGAAATCCGTCAGGCGCAAACGACGGGTGTTCTCCTCACGGCGCGGACCGAAAGCATCGTCCGCCGTGATGTTGAGCTGCGCATCGTCACCGGCCTTGAGTCCCACAAGCGCCGCCTCGAATCCAGGCAGCAGGTTGCCGTCACCGAACTCGAATGTCGCGGGTTCGCCGCGCCGGGTCGTATCGACTTCGTCACCGTTATCGAGAAAGAGCGAAAAATGAAGTGTTACGCGGGTATCCGGCGCGACCGGCGTTTCGCCCTCGCGCGCGATCATTCCCGGCAACGTATCCGTCATTCGCTTTCGTTTTCCGCAATCTTCTCGCGCTGCACACCGCGAGCTTCGAGGATGAGGAGATAGATCCACCCCACGGCACCGATGAAGATCGCGCTATCGGCGAGATTGAAGACCGGAAAGTTGAACCACTCGTAGCGCACGTGAACAAAATCGACGACGCATTCGTGCGTCAGTCGGTCCGTGAGGTTGCCTAGCGCACCCGCGAGGATGAAGCCATACGCCGCACCTTCGATCTGCGCGCCGGGATCGACGCGCCAGATCTCGACGACGAGGTAGATCGAAATCACTACCGCAACGATCGCAAACACCCAGCCGT
The DNA here is from genome assembly GCA_951813295.1 of uncultured Pseudomonadales bacterium. Lineage (GTDB taxonomy): Bacteria > Pseudomonadota > Gammaproteobacteria > Pseudomonadales > Azotimanducaceae > VXYL01. The sequence goes on along the minus strand of CATOTI010000002.1, from coordinate 3,753,644 downwards.
AGCCCTGGAACATGCTGAACGCCGCACCCTCGTTGCACGCGAGCGTCCAGGCGAGAAACGGCAGGACCTCGACCGAACGGCCGAAGGTCAGAAGATCCATTGCCAGATACTTGGTGAGCTGATCGCCGGCCAGCACAAGCGCGGCGAGTGCGTACCAGCGAATCATGGGAGCTGTGAGAAAAACTCGCGGGTCTTGCCGATATCCCGCTCGATCTCGGCTTTGAGTTCGTCGAGCCCGGGGAACTTGCGCTCTTCCCGGATCTTCTTGACGACCGTCACCTTGAGAAGCTCACCGTAGATATCGCCTTCAAAGTCGAAGATATGCGCCTCGAGCAGCGGTTCCTTGCCATCGACCGTGGGTCGGATACCGATGTTCGCCACACCCTGCCGGACTTCGTCACTGCCTTCGATCTCCACCGTCACGGCGAAAACGCCCTCGAGGGCCGAACGATATCGCTGTAATCGAATGTTGGCCGTGGGTACACCGAGCGTTCGCCCGAGTTGGCGACCGTAGACGACCCGCCCCATGATGAAGTAGGGCCGGCCGAGGAGTTCCTCCGCCATGGCGAGGTCGCCTTTCTGGAGCGTCTCGCGGATACGCGTGCTGCTGACCCGCTCGACCGCCACCGTCTGCGTATTGATGTGACTCGCGCCGAACCCGTATTTCTCGCCGGCCGCCTTCAGCATCTCGAAGTCGCCGTCGCGATCCTTGCCGAAGCGAAAATCGTCCCCCGTCACGATGTACTGAATGCCGAGCCCCGCGACCAATACGTCCTCGATCACTTCCCGCGCCGGGATGGTTCGTGTGCGTTCGTTAAACGGTATGCAGAGCACCCGGTCGATGCCGAGTTCACGCAGGATGTGGATCTTTTCCCGGAACCGCGTCAGCCGCGCGGGCCTCGACTGGTTGAAATATTCACGCGGCAGCGGTTCGAAGGTAATCAAGAGGCTCGGCTGACCGAGCTTTCTGCCCTGCGCTTTCAGATGGTCGAGCAGCACCTGGTGGCCGCGATGCACCCCATCGAAATTACCAATCGTCGCGACACAACCTTTGTGGTGCGGACGAATGTTGTGCCAACCGCGGATGATCTCCATGGCAGCGAATTCTACACACGATGTCGGACATCGCCCGGCCTTACGCCAAGCAAAAAAATCGAAGCGAGATACACCACCGCACCCAACAGCACGAGCCCCGCGGCCGCGGCCGCGCGATCGAGCCAACGACCCTCGATCCAGAAGCTCGCCTCCGGTTCGACGAACGTGATCGCGAGCACCATCGCAGCCGACGCGATCACGATCTTGAGCGAAAGCCACCACCACGCGGCCGAAGGGCTGAGCGTGCCATCACGCATGAGTCCACGACCCAGAAGCAAGACGTGCACGCCCGCTGCAATCGACGTCGCGAGTGCTAAGCCCACGTGCGCGAGAACGCCGACGAGGGCAAGACTCACGGCGATGTTGACCACCACACTGATCGAGGCGTAACGGAACGGCGTTTTCGTGTCGTGCCTGGAGAAGTACGCAGGCGCGAGCACTTTCGTCAGCACCAACGGAATGAGGCCGTACGTGAAGGCTTCGAGCGCGAGCGCCGCCTGACGGGCATCCGTCGCCGTCATCTCACCGTGCAAGAAGACGGCCGAGATCAAGGGACCGGCGAGAAGATAGGCACCGACTGACGCCGGCACCGCGAGCAGGAGTGCTACCCGGATGCCCCAATCGAGCGCCGCACGAAAACGCTCGATCTCGTGGCCCGCATGCAAACGCGACAAGCTTGGCAAGAGCACGGTCCCGAGCGCGATCGCCACCAGCCCCACCGGCAGTTCCATGATCCGATCGGCGTAGTAGAGCCAGGACACGCTCCCCACGGCGAGCAACGATGCCAGCACGCTGCCGATCAAGGCATTGAGCTGATTCACCGACGCCGCCAGCACGGCCGGCACCATCAACCGCAACATCTCGCGCACGCCGCGATGACGCCAGTCGACGCGCGGCGCAAACAGAAGCTCCGCGCGCTTGAGCGACGGTAGATGAAAAAGAAGCTGGATCGCCCCCGCGATGAGCACCCCGATGGCGAGCACGTGACCCGGCGAGCCGAACACCGGCACGAAACCGACGGCCGCAATCACCAGAACGAGATTGAGAAGTACGGGCGACGCCGCGGGAACCGCGAATCGACCGACACTGTTCAACAACGAGCCCGCAAACGCCGCGAGCGAGATGAAGGCGAGATAGGGGAACGTGAAGCGGACGAGTTCCGTGGTGATCGCGAATCTTGTGGCGTCGTCCGCGAAACCCGGTGCGAAGAGATAGACGAGCCCCGTGGCGCCAACGACGCCCAGTACCGTGACCAGCGCCAACACCAACGTGAAGTTACCCATCGTCGCGGCGACGAAACGCTTCAGTTCCTCGCGGGGTTCACGGTGAAAACTGCTGACCACGGGCACGAACGCTTGCGCAAACGCGCCTTCGGCCGTCAGCCGGCGAAAAAAGTTCGGAATCCGGAAGGCAACGAAGAACGCGTCAGCGGTGCCGGACGCGCCGAAGACATGCGAAAGCGCCACATCGCGGGCGAGTCCCGACAATCGGGAAAGCCCGGTAAATCCGGCGACGACGCCGCCCTGACGAGCGACATCCGCGGTCGGCGGCGAGGTTTCCGCTACATCCTCCGCCATACCCGTCCCGCTGATTGACATCGAGAAAGGGCCGGGAGCATATTACGCGCCCTTTCAAACCAGCCCCTGAAGGTATTCCTTTGGCAAATAGTGCCCAAGCGAGAAAACGCGCTCGACAAGCCGAGCGTCACCGCGTCCGTAACGCGAGCCAACGTTCGATGGTTCGGACCTACATCAAGAAGGTCGACGCGGCCATCGAATCGGGTGATTCGGCAGCAGCGCTCGAAGCGCTCAACGTCGCGATCCCCGTGATCGACAAGATGGCGCAGAAAGGCATCATGCATCGCAACAAAGCGGCGCGGCACAAGTCGCGGCTGAACGCCAAAATCCAATCCCTCGCCAGCTGATTGCCCCTCGGCGGGACCATCCCGCCGCCCCCATCGCGGAGCCTCTGACGAACGCCAAAGCGCCACGTCAGAGCACGACGAGGTTGTCGCGATGAATCAGTTCCGCCTCGTCGACGTATCCGAGTAGATCTTCGATTTCCCGCGATGTGCGGCCTAGGATCTTCTGTGTCTCGAAAACGTCGTAGTTGACGAGCCCTTTGGCGACCGCGAGGCCCTGATCGTCGACGACCCGCACGACGTCACCACGATGAAAGGCGCCGCGCGCGGCGATCACACCCACCGGCAAGACGCTCACCCCGCGCGTGCGCACCGCATGCACCGCGCCGGAATCGATCTGCACGTCACCTTTCGGTCGTAGCACACCCGCGATCCAGCGCTTTCGCGCGACGAGCGGCTGAACACCGGCGGTCAAACGTGTCCCGATGGCCTCGCCCTGGGCGAGCCTCGCCAATACGTCGTCGAGGCGACCATCGGCAATGAGGGTGTCGGCGCCCGACAAGGCCGCCGATCGCGCCGCACCGATCTTCGTCACCATCCCGCCGCGCCCCAAGCGCCCAGCCCCCGAACCCGCCATCGCGTCGAGCGCCGGATCGTCGGCGGCCGCCGATTCGAGGAGCGGCGCCGCGGGATCACGCCGCGGATCGGCATGATGGAGCCCGGCCTGATCGGTCAAGATCACCAGGACGTCGGCGCCGAGTAGGTTCGAGACGAGTGCCGCAAGCGTGTCGTTGTCGCCGAGCTTGATCTCATCCGTCGCGACCGAATCGTTCTCGTTGATGATCGGAACCACACCGAGCTCAAGCAGCGTACGGATCGTCGTACGCGCGTTCAGATATCGCTCGCGGTTGGCGAGATCGTCGTGCGTGAGGAGCACCATCGCCGCGCGCCGGCCGATCTCCCCGAGAGCGGCTTCGTAAGCCTCGATGAGACCCGTCTGGCCGACCGCTGCCGCGGCCTGTATTTCGTGCACCGTATCCGGGCGGGAAGCGAAACCCAGCCGCAGACAACCTTCGGCAACCGCGCCGCTGGAGACCAGCACGACGTCGATCCCCTGATCGGCGAGTACACCAACCTGATGGCACCACGCGGCCAGGCGATCGCGCCGGATCCCCTGACCGTCACCGGTGATGAGCGCCGACCCGATCTTGACGACCCAGACTGTGTTGGCGTTGTCAGTCACGCTGGTAAACCACCTCGATCTCACCCTCGTCGTCGTCATCAACCGGCGCATCCACCGGTTGGTTCGAGCGCACAGGCCGGACGGCGATGGAATGACGCAGCACATCGTCGCCGATCGCGGTCAGCAATTCGGCCTCGCGGCGCGCAAATTCCGGGTCTTCTTCGAGCCGCAACGTGTATTCGTCGATGTGGCGCATCAACGCTTCGAGTAACGCGGTGACACCCGCACCGGTCGCCGCCGAGATCGGGAAAACCTGTCGATCCGGAAACGCGGCACGGATCGTTTCGATCGTCGCCTCATCGTCCGTGACATCGATCTTATTCGGCACGATCCAGATCTCGCGTGCCATCAGCGCACCGCTGTAGGCGGCGAGTTCGCCTTCGATCGTGCGCAAATTCTCGAGCGGATCCGATTGATCGATCGGCAGGATGTCGACGAGGTGGAGCAGCACCCGCGTCCGACTGAGGTGGCGGAGAAACTGAGCCCCCAGACCGGCGCCTTGCGCCGCACCTTCGATCACGCCCGGAATGTCAGCCATCACGAAACTCGCCGCATCGGCGATCCGCACGACGCCGAGGTTCGGCACGAGCGTCGTGAACGGATAGTCGGCGATCTTCGGGCGCGAGGCCGAAACGCGGCTGATCAGCGTCGATTTGCCCGCGTTAGGAAGGCCGAGCAGGCCCACATCGGCGATCACCTTGAGCTGCAATCGAAGCCGCCGCTTATCCCCGGGTTTACCAGGCGTCGTCTGGCGTGGCGCACGGTTCGTACTCGACTTGAAGCGCGTGTTGCCGAGGCCGCGCACACCGCCTTTGGCGACCAGAATCGTGTCACCCACATGTTCGACATCACCCACGACGTCGAGCGTCTCTTCATCGACCACAGTGGTGCCAATCGGCACCCGGATCGTCAGCGTATCGCCGGCCGCCCCGGTTCGGTCACGGCCTTTACCCTGCTCACCGGACGGCGCGCGATAGCGAGGCTGGAAGCGAAAATCCACGAGCGTATTGAGCGCATCGTCACCGATGAGCACCACGTCACCGCCATTGCCGCCATCCCCGCCATCGGGTCCGCCTTTGGCGATGTTCTTCGCACGGTAGAAAGAGAGGCAGCCGTTACCGCCTGCCCCGGCTTCGACATCGATGACCGCTTCGTCGACAAACTTCATGGGGTTTTATCGCGCCCGTCTACAACGAATGAACGGATGTTGAGCGTAACGAAAAAGCCCGGGATAACCCGGGCTTTCCTGATTCCTTGTCGCGCGACGCTTAAGCGGGATGCACGCTCACGTACTTGCGCTGCAGTCGTCCGCGCTGCTGATACTTCACCACGCCGTCTGCTTTCGCGAAGAGCGTATGGTCTCGACCGCAACCGACGTTCTCCCCCGCGTGGAACTTGGTGCCGCGCTGGCGCACGAGGATGTTCCCCGCGATCACGTTTTCACCGCCGTACTTCTTCACGCCCAGCCGTTTCGACTCTGAGTCGCGACCGTTCCGCGTACTACCGCCTGCTTTCTTATGTGCCATGAGAAGACTCCGTATGACCCTCGAAGGTTAGGCCGAAATGGCCGTGATGCGTACCGACGTGAACAACTGACGGTGACCTTTCGTGCGCATGTAGTTCTTGCGGCGCTTGAACTTGATGATCCGAACCTTATCGCCCTTGCCGTGCTCGACGACTTCACCCTTGACCGTGCCGCCCGACAGGTAAGGCTGACCCACGGTGATGTCGTCACCATTAGCGACCATCATGACTTTATCGAAGACGATCTCATCGCCTTGCGCGCCGTCCAATCGTTCGAGCTGAACAACCGAACCTTCCGTCACACGATGTTGTTTGCCGCCACTTTCAAAAATCGCAAACATCCATTCGCTCCCAATCCTTGAACCGACCGACGCCGCCTGGCGTTCGATCGTACGACCCATCCGGGTCTTGTTTTTGTGTAGGGCGCGCGATGGAAGTTCCCACCAGATGCCGCTTTTTTGCGCGTTTCACTTCATGAACGCCCAACCGTTAAGCGGTACAATGCGCGCCGACTCGGCCCCCAGGAGGGCCGCGTAAAAAGGCGCGCCATTCTAAGGTCAAGGTAGGGTGAATACAACGCGCAGAGAGGTGACGAACAGGGGGCGCATCGCATGACCGCGGATCGCCTCGGAGCGATCCCGAATATGGCCTCGAACCCGGCCGAGAACCCCCAAACGAAAGGCTTTTCGGTGAACCCCGACCGCTACGGGTTGCCGGACCTCAAAGCCATCTTCGATCTCGTCCGCGACGAATTCGACGCCGCCAACGACCTCATCCCGAAGCAACTCACCTCCCCCGTCCCCATGGTCGAGGCGATCGGCCATCACATCGTCGAATCCGGCGGCAAACGCCTGCGCCCACTCATCGTGCTCCTCGCCGCCCGCGCCTGCGGCTCGAACCAGCTCGCCTCGCCCACCGCCGAGACCACCAACGATCCCATCCGCCTCGCCGTCATCATCGAGTTCCTGCACACCGCCATGCTCCTGCACGACGACGTCGTCGACTCCTCCAGCATGCGACGCGGCAAAGCCACCGCCAACGCGCTCTGGGGCAACTCCCCCAGCATCCTGGTCGGCGACTTCCTCTACTCCCGCGCCTTCCAACTGATGGTCGAACTCGACTCGATGGACGTCATGTCCATCATCTCCGACGCCTCCAACGTCATCGCCGAAGGCGAAGTCATGCAGCTTGCCAACATCGGCAACCACTGCGTCACCGAAGACGACTACCGCGAAATCATCCGCCGCAAGACCGCCATGCTCTTCCAGGCCGCCGCCCATACAGGCGCGGTCATCGCCACCGACAACGCCAATCACATCGACGCCCTACGCCGCTACGGCCTGCACTTCGGCGTCGCCTACCAACTCGTCGACGACTGGCTCGACTACGCCGGCGACGCCGAGGTCATGGGCAAAAACGTCGGCGACGATCTCGCCGAAGGCAAGATGACCCTACCGCTCATCCAAACGCTCAAAACCGGCACAGCGGCACACCGCGACCTCATCCGCACCGCCATCGCCAACAAGAGCGACGAGCAACTCGACGACGTCATCGACGCCGTCCGCGCCAGCGGCGCGCTCGACTACACGCGCGAGAAGGCGATCGAAGAAGCCGACCGCGCGGCCGAAGAGGCCTTGAGCCTACCGGCGTCCGGCTACCGCGACGCGCTGGAAGCCTTGACGCAGATCGCAGTGGGCCGGTTGGCGTAGCGCCGAGCAGCATTTTTCTCGATCGAGGGTTGCGGGCGCGAGATCGCGCTGTAAACTTCGCCCCCCAATTCCGCCTTAGCTCAGTTGGTAGAGCAGCTGACTGTTAATCAGCCTGTCGCTGGTTCGAGCCCAGCAGGCGGAGCCACTATCTCATTGAAAACATTGACGTTTTCAGTTCCTCCGTGAAACAAAGAGTTTCCAGGTACCAATTCCGGTACCCGGGCGTTTTTTGCTGACTCGGAGGATGTATCGATGACGACCGTCGCACGACTAAAGCGTAGAACCGGCGTTTCCTACCAGGCCAAAATCAAACGACGCGGCCGAATCATCAAGACGAGGACCTTCCGAACAAAGACCGCTGCCCGTGAGTGGGCACGTAAATATGAATCGGACGTGGAACTAGAAGCGGCACTGAACGATCCCGGCAGGCGAACACGTTTTGAAGAATTGTGCACGTTCGACGCAGATGCGTATCAAGGATCAGATCATCACCGCATGAGCCAGGTGAAGTGGTGGAAGGTTCGCACTGGTAACCCAGGACTTTCGGAAATTGAGATCGATCAAATCCGCGTGTTCCTAAAGGAATATCGAGCTGGAAAGGATCGACATCCCGTTAAATAACGAGCGCCGAGCTCGACTAACCGTATTGATTCGGGGTCAGTGGGTCGAGCTCGTGTCTGTCTGCTTAGCCGGGAATGATCCAAAGTTCTAAGCCTTGTAGGAAGTAGTTGGCGAAAAACTAAGTCCGGAAAACAAACCGCTCAGCGAGATCGACAAGCATCTCCTCTACCAATGGATCGTTCAACTGATCCGGTGAGTAAAGGAGTTATCAATGGTTGAACGTACAACGCGAAGCGCGAACTCAACCATTTGACTGACGCAAATGTCCTGGCGCAATTCATCCCGATGCAGCTCAAAGTAACGAATAGCCCACGGAAGATAGTCCCGATACGCTCGGAACTCTTGCTCGTGAAGTGCATATTGGGGTACATCGTTAATGAGTGCGGCATGCAACTCTAAATTTTGTCGAACGAAATTTAGGGACCGATCATGGATTAGCCCGTCGGTTGATGAACCACCTCGGATCACCCAACTGGACCAGTGGTGTGGCGCTGTGTGCAGGTAACACGGCGGCAATCAATCGCTACACCTATGGTTGGTTTCCACTAGCTGACTTCGCAAATACCAAGTGCATTGTTTTGTTAGGACATAACCCACGCCGGCATAGTTGGGTGCCCATCTATAGCGCCATCAAGCAAGCCCAGGCACGCGGTGCCAAACTGATCGTTGCTGATCCGCGCCGGAGCTCCAGCGCCGATCGAGCAGACATCTGGCTGCCTCTGAAAGTGGGTAGCGATACGGCACTATTGTTTGGCTGGCTCAAGGTCATCATCGACGAAGAGCTTTATGACAAAGACTTCGTTCGAGACTGGACGGTGGGTTTTGAAGAACTGAAAGAGCGAGTTAATGAGTATCCGCTCGAACGCGTCGCCGAACTCACTGGGTGTGAACCTGAGATGATTGCCAAGGCCGCACGCATGTATGGCACCGAGGGCCCGGCCGTTATTCCATGGACACCCATCACGGATATGCAACGCAATTCCACCTCCGGTATTCGCTTGCAGAGCATCTTGCGGGCAATTTGTGGCTACATTGATGTGCCGGGTGGTGAGACGTTGCAGGGATTTCCATCGGACATCATCAACGAATCCGAAATTGAGATGCACCATGTACTGACTGACGAGCAAAAAGCCAAACAGCTCGGCTCGGATCAGCATCCAGCCTTTACTTATCGTGGCCAGGAACGATTCTGCGAGCCCACTAAGCGAGTGTACGGTCAGGAATACGCCAATATTGTTTCGGGCTGCTACATGACCCCACCTTCATCGCTATTTCGCGCCATGGCCGGTGAGGGCCCTTATCCGGTGAAGGCATTTTTCTTCCTCGGCAACAACCCGATGATGAGCTATGGCAATATGAAACTCATCATTAAGGCGATGATGAATCAGGACCTGATAGTCGCTCATGAACAATTCATGACCCCGTCAGCGCAACTTGCCGACTATGTGCTGCCTGGCGACAGTTGGTTGGAACGACCAACGCTTGCGGATGGCTCTGGCTGGTTCGGGGGGATTCGAACCTCCGACCAATCGATGGAACCGCCAGGCGAATGTCGCTCGACCTTCGAATTCTGGAAAGGGCTGGCGGGCGCACTCGACCGTCAGGAGATCATTCCCTGGGATACGATCGAAGATTTCTATAACTGGCGTCTCGAGAAACGAGGCGTGACATGGGATGAGTTTGTCGATACCGCCGAAGTGCATTTTGATCCGCCAAAGTTTCGAAAGTACCTAGAGACAGGATTTGCGACTCCGACGGGTAAAGTGGAACTTAAGTCTACGGCCTTTGAAGAAATGGGTTTAGATCCGTTGCCTTACTTCCGGGAAGATCCACCGGTAGACCCAGAATACCCGCTCATGCTGTTCACGGGCGTTCGCGACGACGGTTTCTTCCAAACCGGACATCGCCACATTGAAGAAATGCGCGAACGCCACCCTGAGCCGGTCTGTTTCGTGAGCCCGGGCACCGCCGCCAAATACGATCTGCAAGAAGAAGAATGGATCGAGATTGAGAACGAGCTGGCAGCTATTTCAATGAAGGTGGCCATTAAAGATGCGATGCCTGACAGTCTGGTCCGAGTCCCGCATGGCTGGTGGAAACCAGAGCTGGAGAGAGGTGCGGGCAAGCTATCTGGAGCATTGAAGTACGCGGATGCGATGTTATGTCGCGACGATGAAGATTACCTGGATCGGGAACAAGGCATCCCACACCTCAAGGGTGTTGCTTGCCGAATCCTGAAATCTACGCCGCTGGACGCAGCGATTGCGACAAAAGAAGAACCGGTGCTTGCGAAATGAGTGCGGGCGAAAAGGACAAAGAGATCCGTAAACAGGCACGTGCTGTTCGGTTGCAGATGTGGATGGCGGGTAGATCTTCGCGCAACAAAAGTCCGTTAGACAAGATATGTCGCTTCATCCTCAGTCGAGCGTCAACCCCAAAACCGGAAGACGATTTTCTTCGTGATCCGCTGATTGACAACGACGAAGGCTTTGATCCGGATGAGTTGGATCAATTTCAGCGCGGGGAAATTGGCTGAACATGAAGATCAGAATCCGCGATGACAGCAACCCTCGAAATGCGCCCCTTTGATTCGCTCCGCCGCGATGACACGTAAAGCTCGACGATCGCCATCCAAACGACCTGAAGCGTAGTCATCCCCATCAAGAGGACCGTCCACAATTTAGGTTCTGGTTTCCATGTCACGTAGGAACCGGCTCGTCGATTGCCGTCACCAGGCTTCGATCCCCACCCAAGCGCCCGGCTAGCTACTCGCGACGGTCAGACCCAGGTGGCCGTCAGTCGATCGCACGAGCAAGGTTTTCCGCTAGGCGCGTGTCCTTCATTGGTTTCGAAACACAAAAAAGGCACTGGCTTTCCGCGACCGCACCAACGATTCGAACCGGTAGGTCCGGGGTTTGGAGCCCGGCGATAGACGACTTTCGGTGGTTGAAACCTTACTAGGTCACATCCGCGGTCCGTCCCCGATCATCTCGACACTTCTTCCAGTTCAGCCCAACGCTGGTAGGCCTGATCGAGTTCTTTCGTCACATCGGCAAGCAATTTCAGCGCCGCCTCAACGTGCTCACGATCCCGCTGATAGAAATCGGCCGTCGCCGTCTCTTCGGTCAACGTGGCCTGTTTGTCTTCCAATTCCTCGATCCGGCCAGGTAAAGCATCCAGCTCCCGCTTTTCCTTGCCGCTGAGCCCACCCTGACGTCCGGGGGATCTTGCAGCCTTTTGCGGCTTTCGAGATTCCGTGGATTTCTTCGGCTTGGGCGCAGGCTCCTTCGTGTGCGCTGCGTCCGCGTGTCGTTTCCAGTCGGAATAACCCCCGACGTACTCGCCAATCCGACCGTCGCCCTCCAGCACCAGCGTGCTGGTGACCGTCTGATCGAGAAAGGCTCTGTCGTGGCTGACCAGAAGGAGCGTTCCATCGAAGCTGCTCAATAGCTCTTCGAGCAGCTCAAGCGTTTCTACGTCCAGATCGTTAGTCGGTTCGTCGAGCACGAGCAGGTTCGCGGGCTTCGCGAACAGCTTCGCCAGCAACAGCCGATTGCGCTCGCCGCCGGACAGTGTTTTGACAGGCGAGTTCACACGCTCCGGAGAGAACAGAAAATCACGCAGATAACCGATGACGTGGCGGGACCTGCCGCCGACCTCGATCTGATCCGTGCCGTCGGCCACGTTGTCACGAACAGTGCGCTCCGGCTGGAGCTGGATGCGCTCCTGGTCGAAGTAGGCGATCTCCAGCTTCGTACCCTGTCGCACAGACCCGCCGGAAGGTTCGAGCTCGGCCAGAAGCAGCTTCAGCACCGTGCTCTTACCGCTGCCGTTTGGGCCGATCACGCCTACCCGGTCACCGCGAAGGATGGTCGTCGAAAACGCCCGGAGAATCGGTTGATCGCCGTAGGAGAAGCTGACGTTGTCCGCTTCGATGACAATCTTTCCTGAGTCGGCGCTCGAGTTCACGCCGAGCTTCACCGACCCCTGGCGCTCAATACGGGCCTTGCGTTCGAGCCGCATGGCTTCAAGCCGGCGCACGCGACCCTCGTTGCGGGTCCGCCGCGCCTTGATGCCGGTGCGAATCCATACCTCCTCTTCGGCGAGCTGCTGATCGAATTTGCGGTTGCCTTCCTCTTCCGCCCGGAGCTCAACGTTCTTCGCCTTGACGTACTCGGCATGGGTGCCGGGGTAAGAATTCAGCGTGCCCCGGTCGAGCTCGATGATGCAGGTCGCCAGATCGTCGATGAAGGTGCGGTCGTGGGTAACGAACAGCACCGCACCGGAATAGGTGAGCAACGCGGATTCGAGCGCCGTGATTGAGTCGATGTCCAGATGGTTGGTGGGTTCATCCAACAGCAGCAGATCCGGCTCGCCAACCAGCGCCTGCCCCAGCATGGCGCGACGTCGGATACCGCCGCTGCATTCATGCACGAGTGAATCCGCAGGCAGATTTAGCCGGCTGAGGGTGGCATCCACTCGCTGTGAAGCATCCCAGGCGCCGATCCGATCGATCTCTGCCTGTACCTTGCTCAGCGCTTCGAGCGTCTGTGCATCTCCCGAGGAAACTTCCTGGCTCAAGTGGTGATAGAGAGACAGTAGGCCACTCAGATCCCCCAGCCCCATCGCAACGGTATCGTACAGCGTGGCTGTGGCAGCCTCCGGTACTTCCTGCGCGAGCTTAGCGACCTTGATGCCGGCGTCGATCCTGAGCGTGCCCGAGTCCAGCGTCTGCTGCCCGTTCAGCACGTTCAGCAATGTCGATTTACCCGTGCCGTTGCGGCCGATCAGGCAGACCCGTTCGTGAGCCTCGATGATGAGGTTCACGTCCTCGAGCAAGGGAACATGGCCGAACGCGAGATGCGCGTTTTGAAGCGTTACCAGAGGCATGATCAGACCACCCGCGATTCGGTGATGGGATGAAGGGCGATCGCCGCCCGAACCTGCGAGTCCGCAGTCAGCACGCTGAGTTTAAGGCTTTAGCCGCACAGTGAAACCGATGTGTCCGGGCGCCGCCTGAAACTTAAAAAGCTGGTCTGAATACAGAGAATGTCAGAAAGCCGCCGGACACGAGCATCGCTAAACCAAATCGCCCACCGCCCGCGCCGCCTCATCAATCGCACAATCAAGGTAGGCGCGCGCGCCGGCGTCCGAGTTGGCAATTGCGATACGCCCGAAAGTCTGGCGACCGACCTCGTGCGGCGCCGCACCTTCCGCATATTCCGGGTTGAACAACGGGTTCGGGCCCCACGCATACCCATGCGGCCACCGGTTCACCGTGATGGCGCCGATATCACGGGCTGGATCGAAGTCGGTCCCGGTGAGCATTCCGGCCATGTGGCGCCTGAGTTCCCGTTCGTAGTCTTCGAAGGCGAGGCCCAGCAGCTCGTATCTTCCCGCGCGGGACTGTTCCTCCGGCGTCGCGCCGGCGCCGGTCACTCCGCGGAGGCAATGCAGCACGAGCGGTTCGTCTGGCGAGTCGGCGAATCGGTAACCCTCCATCGAAACGGGAAAATCCACCACGAAGGTCTTGTTCCAACGGGAGGGTGAATAGACCATGCCGATGCCCTGCTCCTTGATGCCCCGCCAGTTGTTGAGCAGCACGTTGGTTGAACACATCGGGATCTTGACCAGTTCGGCGAGTGCAGCTTTTTGCTGCTGCCCTAGCTCCGGGCAGATGTGCGGTATCGCCATGTTGTAGCAGGCCATGACGACCTGTTTACCGCGCACGCGATGGGCCAATCCGCCGCGCTGGTACGTGACGTTGACCCGTTGGGCTTCGTCGACCAGCCCGTCGTGCTCGACTTTCACCACGGTACTCGAGAGGCGCAAACGTACCGACGAATCCGCTCTGTCGAGCTTCGTGTAGTCGAAAGATGCCGTCACGACATCGTGCATCGTCGAGCCGGGCGCGACGCCCTCGATCAAACTGCGAACCAGGAGGCGCGCAATCGACGCATTGCCATCCGGGAAGTGGTAGATGTAGGGCTCGGTGGTCCATTGAATCGCTTTGCGGATCAGCCCCTCGAACGTACCGAGGCTGGTGGCATTCATACCCGGTAAGCCGAACCCGAGCCCGAACATGGCCGGCAGCATGTCCGTGCCGTGGCCGAAGTACGAACTCGCGAGGTGGCGCAACAGATCGACCACCTCGGGTTCGCTGACGCCTACGTGTTGAGCAATGAACTGCTCATAGGAAATGCTGCTCAGCACGTCCGGTTCTGAAAAAACCGAATGATCAGGCAGCACATCTTCGCTGCTCTTCATCAGATGCCGCAGCTCCGCCTTGGCGGCAGCAGAAATGGGCATCCGATCCACCGCATCGATTGCTGTGAGGTCAGACGCAGCCAGTGGCAGGAACAACGAGCCATCCACGAAACCCGAGCGCAAGGTGACGTCGCGACCGTAGGTTTCTTTGTCGAAATAGATCGCTGAACCCAAGTTGTGACGCTTGTAGAAGTCCTGATCGTAAGCGGCGGCCAATTCGTCTAGATCGACGCCGAGTCTGCGTAAGAGATCACTAGCCGTTTCGCTGTATGCCGAAGGTGCTTCCAGCGACTGACTGCCGCCATAGCCAACGATCGTTTGGTTGCCGAACGCGAATTCGTTGCGCTTGGCATGGCCGCCGAAGTCGTCGTGATTGTCGAGAATCAGGATGTGCGCGTCCAGGTGCTGTTCACGATAGAAGTAGGCGGCAGCCAATCCACTGACCCCGGCGCCCACCACGACGAGGTCATAAACGTGATCAGTATCGGTAACTTCGCCCCAATCGCTTCGACCTTCCCAAGCGAGTTGATGCGCGGTCTCGAATGACCCCGCATGACTCCCCCGCAGGCCCGCTCGACCGGGCGGATACTGAGACGTGCTGGCTGAACGGTTCGCCATCCCGGGCCCACCGTCGGCCCACCCAGTCGATGCCCGCGCGGCGAGTGCGGTGCCACCGGCAAACTTGAGCGAGCCTTCCAGGAAATCTCGCCTGGAGATTTCTCGACCCATGCCCAGTCGTTTGTCTTCGCTATTCATCCGCCTCCCCCCCTTCAACGTGGTCGCCATGCCAAAACGCGATGAAACAGCGGCCTAGCTTTGCCCGTCTTCGAACCGCAACTCAATGCGCGCGCCGCGCTTGTAGCGCTTTCGTGATGGTGGCGTGGCGGGCTTTGTCCAGCCGGTAGAACAGAAAGAGCGCGATACCCGCGGCGGAAAAGACCGTCGTCGCGGGACCAACAAAAAGGCCGAGATTCCAGATCACGTCATCGGGCACCGACCCTAAAGGTGCGTTTCTCGGGAACGCGATCAAGTCAAGAATCGCCCCGCCGATCATCAGCCCCATTGCGCCGGCCGCTTTACCCGAGAACGACCGCGCGGCGAAGATCGTCCCTTCCCGTCTGCGGTACGTTCGGTACTCGTGCGCATCTGTCAGATCCGCGTAGATCGAACTGTAGGTCACCGCGGCGATGGTGCCCGTGATCGCGTTGATCAGAGATACAGCCAGAATGATGTAGAGCACCCATGGCGAGTCGTTGTCTGGGTACCAGGAAACATCGAGAAGACGCAGACAGATGGGCATATTCGGCAGTACGAGCACGGCCAGGGAAGACCCAATC
This sequence comes from uncultured Pseudomonadales bacterium, assembly GCA_951813295.1. GTDB lineage: Bacteria > Pseudomonadota > Gammaproteobacteria > Pseudomonadales > Azotimanducaceae > VXYL01. The sequence goes on along the minus strand of CATOTI010000002.1, from coordinate 3,737,987 downwards.
ATGGTGTTGCGTTTGTCGAACGTTCTGGTGACCCACGGGATGAGGACAAAAGCGAACGGCACGCCGACGAGCGTTGTAACGCCCAAGTACGCGAGTTCTTCCGTCTGCAGTCCCCAGAAATGCAGGTTCATGAACGGACTGCCGACCGACTCGATATAGCCGAACAGGTACCAGAGCATGAAGCCGGCGAAAATGACGAAGAAGTCTCGGTCGCGGAAAACGTCCCGAATGTCGCGCACCATCTCCACGAACGACAACCTTGCCGTCGCTTCTGGTGCCTTCAGGTTGGGGATCTCGCGAGCCGCGCCGAACACGCACCAACCAATCGACGCAATGAGAATGCAACCCGCGGTCAAGGTGAACGGTCGATAGCCGTCCGCATTCAGCAGTCCCGGGTTGAACTCATCAGTGGTGGGAAAGAACACCCAGTAGACCGCAAACCCAATGAGGGCGCCGCCAAGACTGCCGATCAAAGATCCATACGAGTAGAGCGTCGACCGTTGCAGGTAGTCGGGCGCTATCTCCGCGCCCAACGCGAGATGGGGAATCACAAAAACCGTGAGCGCCGAACGGACCAGGATCGCGAACCCGGCCAGCCAGACGAAGTTCCCGATCGAGGACAACCCATCCGGTGGATTGAACAGCGCGAAGAACGTGACGGCGATGGGGAGGGCGGACGCCGCCATGACCGGATGGCGACGGCCATACGTGCTCCTAATCCGATCCGACAAGCCCCCGACCAGCGGGTCGGTCACCGCATCGAAGAAGAGCGCTATCCCAAGGGCAAGCCCTGTGAGCGTACCCGACAGGCCCACGACCTGTTGATAGTAGAAGAGCAACAGCGAATACAGGCCGATCGTGACGACCGCAGGGCCGAGTTCGCCTAATCCATAAGCGGTCATCACACCGACGGAGAGGCGTCGAGGCGCGTCGGATGGGTTGACCGGGTCCGGGCTCATGTTCTCTCCGATCGCCTACCACTCACCCAACGCGCGGTCCGAGAGCGCAGCGTCCCCCGGTCGACACCAGGAACACTCACGAAAATCGCTACTTACCTCGCCTGCCGGCGATTTGGGCATCGAAGTGCGTATGAAGGTCGACGAATCCCGGTGTGGCCACCTGACCCGCGGCGTCGATTTCCTCTCGCCCGCGGTCGATATCGTCTCCGATGGCCACAATCGTATCGCCGTCGATGGCGATATCCCCCGAATAGGCTTCGCGCCCGGTTCCATCGACGATTTGTGCGTTGCGAATGACCAGATCGTGAGCCATGGCATCCTCACGAGCCTCTAGCGACGGAGCCAAGATACCGAACGATGAGCTACCGACGAAGCGTCGTCGGTGATCAACCCTCTGCCGCGCACCACGGAGCTGGCCTCCCTGGGCAACTGGTTGATGAACTCGTGTTGGGCGATGATTTCTCGATAGGGATCTACATCCAAGGACCAGCAATGTCACAGGAGGCCCACTACATCGTCGTCGGTGCAGGCGCCGCAGGTGGCGTGATGGCGGCTCGGTTATCTGAAGACCGCTGTGCTTGGTCTTCTGTATGTCCGCGCGCAGGTTGTCGACCGAGATGATCTCGGGGTACTCCACCTTGTTGGGGCTCAGCAGCAAGGGATCACCGATACGCCGCGCGAAGTCGACGTACTCGGACTCGGTCAGACCGTCAGTCCTTCTTCAGCTCCTTGAGCAAGTCCATGTGTTTAAGTAGCGGCTCTGTTCGAGCCGGTTTTCGTGGGTCTCAACGGCCAGCAGGTCGCTGGTTCGAACCCTTTAGGCGGAGCCGCTCTACCGTCCTTCTAGCAATAAATCCAGGAACGCACGTGGCGAAACGACTCTTATGCCTGCCCGCGCGGTTTCCGGAAAATGCTTGAGATTCCCGCTCACCAGGAAGTCTGCATTGCTGGAAACGGCGACTTCGATGAACATCTGATCCCATGGATCAGGTAGTTTGACTGCAAGAGGGGACGCGAGCGTCGGTGATCCTGCCGCTTCAAGAAAACCGATCAGTTCTTCAACCAGATCCAGGTCGAACGAGAACTTGGTTCGCGTGAGCACGTCGCGATACTCGGAAACAATTCTCTCGTCGAAACACAAGGTCACACGCTCGGTTAGAAGCGCTCGTAGGACTGCTGCAGGCGGGCCGTTAGGAGAAAGGATCCCGGACACCAGAACATTGGTGTCGAGTACGATCTTCAACTGGCGTTTCTCTCCACCCGTGAATGCTGAATTTCGGAGCTAATCTCTTCGGCAGTCAACTCGTCCAATCCCCGTTCAGACGCTTCACGCTGCAATCTGGCTAGGGCATCGCTTGCGCGACTGCGCCGCAACGTCCAGAGACACTCCTCGAAGGATTCTTCATCGGTGGCGCTCAGGATTGCGATTGGTTTGCCATTGCTGGTCACAACCAATTCTCTTTCCTGCTCGAGTTCCTTCCAGAGTTCGGATGTCTTTCCGCGAAGGTCGCGAACCGTAACGAATTTCATGATTTTCTATGGGCCACAATTGTAGCCACTATGGTAGCGCAATGGTGTGTATCTGCTAGGGCCCAATCCCATCAATTCTGTGAGCACCAGCTCGTTGTCCCAGAGGCGATTGACGTTGCCCGCCCGCACGGCGGCTGGGCGGCAACGGTATGCTGGCCGCCTACTGAGCCGGCGGCACCACAATGACCGAAGAAGCTCCACCCGAAGAGTCGCAGGACGAAGCGCCGCGACCTTCCCTCATCGATCGCGCGCTGTCGCGGATCGAGGCGGCGGGCAACGCGCTGCCGCACCCACCCGACTCTGCTCTTCCTCTGGATGGCGCTCGGCGTACTGGTGCTGTCCTGGCTGCTGTCGCTGATCGGCGCGGCTGCTGCGCATCCGGTGAGTGGCGAGACGGTCAGCATCGTCAACCTGCTGTCCGCCGACGGCCTGCGCCGCATGCTCACGGGGACGGTCACCAACTTCACCAGTTTTGCGCCGCTCGGCACGGTGCTCGTGGCCATGCTGGGCATCGGCATTGCTGAACGCTCCGGTCTGCTCGGCGCGCTGCTGCGGGCGCTCGTTCGCGCGGCTCCGGCGCGGGCGCTGACGTTCTTCGTCGTGCTGGCGGGCGTTCTCTCCAGCCTCGCAGCAGATGCCGGATACGTGGTGCTGATCCCGCTTGCCGCAATCGTCTTCCATACCGCGGGCCGGCACCCGCTGGCTGGCATCGCCGCGGCGTTTGCGGGCGTGTCCGCGGGTTTCAGCGCGAATCTGCTGGTGGGTCCTTTGGATGCGATCCTCGCCGGGCTGTCGACCTCTGCCGCCCAGCTCGTTGCGCCGGACGTGCAGGTCAACGCCACCGGCAACTACTACTTCCTGATCTTCTCGACGTTCGTCATCGCCGGTGTCGCGACGTTCGTCACCGAGGCCATTGTCGAACGTCGCCTCGAGCCCGTTTCGGGTACGGACATCGACACGGCGCCGTCACCGTCGGACCGGGAGGGCCCGGCGCTCCTGCGTGTCGCCATCTTCAGCGTGCTGTTCGTGCTCGTCTGCCTGGCCGGTCTGATTCCGGAGGGTGGCTTCCTGCGAGATCCGGCCACGGGTTCCATCGTCCAGTCGCCGTTCATCTCCGGCAGCGTCGTCGTGGTCTCGCTGTGGGCCGCTTTGGCAGGTGTGATCTTCGGTCGCACAACCGGCGCGTTCGGGCCGTCGGGCGACGGTGCGGTCAGCGCCATGGAAAAGACCATGGAGACGATGGCGAGCTACCTGGTGCTGATGTTCTTCGCCGCACAGTTCGTCGCGTGGTTCGGCTGGACCAACCTCGGGATCATCGCGGCCATTCAGGGCTCCGAGGTGCTTCGCGCCCTGGGACTTGGGTCCATTCCGCTGCTGATGACGTTCGTGGTGCTGGCAGCGATGATCAACCTCTTCGTCGGATCGGCCTCGGCGAAGTGGGCGATCATGGCGCCGGTGTTCGTGCCGATGCTGATGCTCGTCGGCATCAGCCCCGAGGCCACGCAAATGGCCTACCGCATCGGTGACTCCACCACCAACATCATCACGCCGTTGATGCCGTACCTGGGTCTGGTTGTTGCGTTTGCGCAGCGCTGGGATCCGCGCGCCGGTATCGGCAGCATCATCGCGATGATGCTCCCGTATTCGATTGTGTTGTTCCTGGTGTGGACGACGCTACTCGGCATCTGGCTGCTGTTCGGCCTGCCGTTGGGCCCAGGCGCCGGACTGGCGTGGCCGCCGGCAGGGGGGTAGGCCGACCGGAGGCGCTGCCGCGTCAGGTCACGCGGGGCGCCGACCAGGAGGCGCTGAGCAGGTCGGCGTGCTCGGCGTGCTGTAGCTTGGCTCAGCCCCGGTTCTGCTTGAGCTCTACGCGGTTCCCGACCGGATCGATAAAGTAGATGGACGGTCCGAACCCTTGCGCGCCATAGATCTCGCCGGTCGGTTGCCCCTCAACGCCAGCGGCTTTCAGTAAGAGCAGAATCTCTTCTTCGACAAACGGTTCCACCCGTAAGCAATAGTGATCCATGTTGGCGCCGGGGTGGCTCTGTTCGGCGCGCATGATGTCCAGCAGGCTGTCGCCGATACGCAGCTGCCACAAAAAATCGCCTACCGTGCGTTCCACATCCGCATGCAGCAACTTGCCGTAAAACCCAACCAGCTTTTCCGGCTCCGTGGTGCGTAGCACCACGTGATCGAGGCCTACCACGTTAATGCCTGGCGGCTGCTCGCTCGCCAGGCGGCTTTGCACCAGCACCAGCCGGTCGTTCCCCCAGAACAACTCGTCATCGACGAAGATCGAGGGCGTGCCGAAGGCGCCGCGTTCCACCGCTTGCGCGCAGTTTTGCTCGAGCTCGGTCTGCACGGCGGAGTCCGCGCAGAGTGCGCCAAAAGCATCCATATCGAAGTTCAGATTCCGGGCTACTCGATCGGCCACACGCTGATCCAACGGCCACGTACCCCGGGCAAACACCTCACCGGCCAACGCCCACGCGTAGGCACGCACGTCGCCTAAGCGGGATGCCGCGATCACCGCCCTGAGCAATAGCTCGACGTCGAACTCGACGTCTTGCGGCTCTTTGAACTCAATGCCGTAGTGGCGTGCCCAGGCCTTCGCATCGCGTTCGCGGTAGCCCCAGTCGTACTGACCGGACAAAGGCTCACCTTGGAACGGATCCGCGCCGCGTAACGCGCGTATGCGTTTGCCGTTCACCGGCACCCAGCGGAATTGCACGCCGTAGCGCCGTTTGATATGCGGTATCTGGGAGGTGGCCAGGAAGGAATAGCGGCTGCCCGTTGAGAAGTAGAACGTCAGCCGCTCGCTGTTCATCTATGCAAACTCCTAATTCAGGGTTTTGAACTCGTGTGAGAGGGTGCCAGAAACCAGGCATGCGCTGGGTTCGAGCACATGCCCGTGACGCCCGCGTGCGACGCCATCAACAAGCCGCGCACAACGTCGGTGGCGACTGAATAGCGCCAGCTTGTGCCCGGGTGACGGGCCAACGGCAGGCGGATAGGAGGGATTACCGGCCCGTTTCGCCGACCGGTCATCTAGCGCGATCCCAACGCCCGTTCTCGGTGGCAATTTTCTTCGACGACATCGCGTTTCCTGACTTCCGCTCTCACGTTTCGACAACTCTCTGACGTGTAACGTCGCGTCGATTCAGGGCTCCTCTATTGATTCGGCACGACAGGACGAGACCGCCCGGAAGCCGACTTTTTCGCTCAGCGTTCAGCTTGACCAGGGGTGACCCGAACCACCTGACCGCCGGAGGCGTGCTCGAGCAGCAGGTAGAGCTCGCCAGCCGGGCCGATTTCGACGTCTCTGATCCGTGCCAGGTCCTCGATCAGGGTCTCCTGCTCCAGTAGCTGGCCGTCCTCGATTCGCAACCGAATGAGGTCCGCTGCTTTCAGCGAGCCGACGAGCAGATCCCCGTGCCAGTCGGCAAAAGCGTCACCTTCGTAGACGACGAATGCCGACACGGCCACCGACGGCGTGAGATCCACCACGGGTTGCGTGATCTCCTCGAGCGACACCTCGGCGCCGTGGCGCCCATCCCAGTTCAACGGCGTGCCGTCGTAGTTCTGTCCTTTCGAGAACAGAGGCCAGCCGTAGTTACGTCCGGGCAGCAGCAGATTCACCTCGTCGCCGCCCCGGGGCCCGTGCTCGGTTCCCCAAAGGTGGCGGGAGCGGGCATCGAACTCGAGGCCCTGCGGGGCCCTGTGACCATAGGTCCAGATGCTCGGCATCGCGCCCGGCACATCGACGAGCGGATTGTCTGCAGGGACTCGGCCATCGTCGAAGAACCGGTGGATCTTGCCGTGGGGCGAGGCGAGGTCCTGAATCCCGGCGTCGCTCTTGTAGCCCACGCTGACAAACACGTAACCCGCCGGGTCGAAAGCGATTCGACCACCGGCCACCATGTCGCTCGAGGGTGAGTAGGATTCGAGCGGCGGCTGCCAGATCACTTGCTCGTCGACCCAGCGCCCGTTGTCGATGCGGCCACGGACGAGTTTGACCATGGAAACCGGGCGCCCCGAGACAAGACTGCGTTCGTTGCAGCCCGCACAGCGCTCGGTATAGGCCAGGTAGATCCAGCCGTTCTCCGCGTAGCGCGGGTGCAGCGCGACATCGAGTAACCAGCCGAGGCCCTCCTCGACACCGCCAATACTGAGCTGGCCGTCGTCGTAGACCGCCGGCGTGTCTTCGATGAGCGTCGAGCGCTCCGCCTGTGGCGTGACGAGCCGAAGGCCGCGCATCTTCTCCGTGACCAGCACATGACCGTCCGGCAGCACCGCGAGGGAGTACGGCAGTGGATCGAGACCATTGATGAGCACATCGATCTTGAGGTCATACGCCCGGGTTCGGATCGTGTCCTGTGGAATGGTGAGTTCGTCTGTGTAGTGGAAGTCGGAGTAGAGCAAGCCTTCCCGGGTTTCGGCGATCCAGAGCGACAGGGTCTTGATCTGCTCGGCACCCATGGTGGCGGACCAGGCCGGCATGCCGCGCTCCGGGAAGCCCTTGCTGATGCTCACCGCCAGCTCGTCGGTGGACGCGCCGTGGGCAAGCGCAGCACCGACCAGCGGCGTGCCCTGGGGCGCCCCCTGCAGGCGCTCGCCGTGGCAGACGGCACAGTGCTCGCTGTAAAGCACCGCACCTGCCTCGAGGATGAAGCGCTCGCCCTCCACGTCGCGGTTCATGGAGAACGTGCCAGCGTTTGTTCCGGGCACGTGGTTGTCGTCACCCTCTCCATCCGCGGCAGGCGCACCACAGCCGACGGTGGCCAGGGGCACGACGAGCAGCACCGCGGCCAGCCGCCATGGGCTTCCCGCACCACGAAAAACCGAGCGAAAAGAAAGAGCAAAGGAACGAAGCGAATAGCACATAGGCTCAGAGCGTCCTGGCAACACGAAATCCAACGGAGTTGTACGTTCTGGCGGGGTCGTCCTTGCTCCGCTTGGCAGACCGTAGGCCCGCGGGTCCGTAGAACCAGGAGCCGCCGCGAACCACACGCCGCGAACAGTCGCCTTCTTCCGGTCGGGGTCCATCTTTGATCGAGGTGTCCTCGTACGACGCATGCCAGCAGTCCGCCGTCCACTCCCAGACGTTGCCCAACATGTCGTAAAGGCCATACGCGTTCGGTCGATAAGTGCCGACCCGAGCCGAGACCACATGACCGTCAGCACATTTTGCGCCCGACCATTCCTCGAACCGCGACTTCGCGTCCTGATCGGCGCCGTTGGCGAAATCACACTGACTTGCGCGCGGGTGGATCTCCCAATGGCGGGCGGTGGTCGTGCGACCCCGCGCGGCGTACTCCCACTCGGCTTCCGTCGGTAGCCGAAAAGGTCGGCTGGTGCGCGCAGCGAGCCATTGGGTGTAGGCCAGCGCATCGTGGAAGGACACGCAGACCACCGGCATCGCCGCGACTTGGGCGACTTCCGGGTAGCGTGGATCTCGCCACGATGCGTTCACGCCGTCGACAAAGGTGCTACCCGCCTCGTTCAACGCGCGACAGTCCCCGTTGTCAGCCGTCGCGACATACCCCGTGTCCTCGACGAAAACGGAGAACTCCGCCACCGTGACCTCGCAACGACCCAAGGCAAAAGGCTCCACCACGACCTCGTGCACCGGCTGCTCGTCACTGTCACCGTCGAGCGAGCCCATCCTGAAACGACCGCCCTCGATGACGACCATCTCCGGGCCCATCTCTGGGCGCGTGGTCGGATCACTACGGCAGGCGATCGGATCTGCCTGTGCCGAACCGATGCTGAACAGACCAACCAAGACCAGCATGGACAGGCGCGCGGTAAAGCGGCGCGTTAACTGCGCGCCAAGCCGTCGGCTCCCCTCGAATTGATCCGTCTGAGACGTCAATGCACCCGACGCATCGCCAACGGCGGACGCGATTGTCACTCGCATGCTTCTCTCCCCTCGTCTCCCAGGGCAGCATAGCCCACGAGCCAGGACCGGGATTGATGGCAAGCGGCGTCGCTGTGCGACGCTCTTAGGTCCAGCCAGAGATCGGCAAGAGAGGCAAAAGCCGCGGCGGCGCTATCATCGGCGAGAGCCGCTTACCGGCAGCCATGTCATACACCTCACCGGGGCAAGGCCGAAAGAATCCGAGAGCGACGAGCTCCGTTCAGGCGAGGATTGTTCGAATGTGCTGAGTGAATGCGTCGGGCTCGTCACTTGCGAGAACCTCTCCTCGACAGAACTCTGCGAACCCAGCATCACCATTGATCATGTTGGTTAACGATTTCTCAACGGCTCGTCGATCGTCTGGGTGGAGCTTTGTGAAATGTTGGTCGCGGAAGTACCACCAGAAGCGGAAATACTGAACCGTTAGCTGCATCTGCTCGGCCGCCGTCAGGCCCTCATCCACTCCTGGAGATTTGACGATGGCGTTCGCCAACGACGAGTTCTCCACAACCGAGGCAAAAACACGGTCGCGTGCCTCCCGGCGTGCATGGCTGTTCGCGTCAAGCGCAGCACGGTTAGTCGCGCGAATTTCAGATACGAGAAAAGCCAACGTAATGAGGATGCAGATCGAGCTGACGAACTCGCCCACCGCACCTAGGTCTTGAAGTTCCATCGAGGCGCTCCTTTATGATCGGTCTGAAGATTACCTAGATCGCATTGGTCGAATAGCGCCTAGGGCGTCCGCCCATGTCACGGCTACGGGCCCGTTGGAACGCCGACAACTTCGGTTCGGATGATTCGTCGCGTGCTTGTTTCGCCGAGCAGGTCTGGGTCTAATCAAATGCAATCACTCGACGGACCGCGTTATCTCGTGGAGGCAACGCGTGTTTTCGATGACAGCTACCCCTCCTCCCTCGCCTTCAAGTGATTGCATTGCCGCGCCGGGTGCGGAATCAAACGCAAGCAACCGCGCCCGAAGGCTGCCTTGCCGTATTGGTGCGCGGTGTTGTCTCCATACAACGCTCGTTCGAACAGAGATAGATCCGGAGTCGCAGAACCATGGCGCCATCGTTGCCAGCCGAGTTTTCCGAAGAAGCCATCGCGGCAGCATCGAACGATGCCGCGACGCCGTACCGGGATCTCATTCACTCCAAAGAACCCTATCGGTCGTTGTTCCGGGCGAATCCCTGGATGCGCGCGCCTAAGCCGGACGAGGACTTGGTTTGGGGTCAGGGCAAGTATTACGACACCACGGTCGCTCGTAAGCATCCTTACTGGAAAGACATCTCGTTGCCTACGGCTGGAAAAGACATCGCACAGATGCGGCGAGATCTCTACGAGTGGGGTTACTGCCTGATTGAAGACGCCTTGTCGCCGGACCAGAACCAGACGATCTATCAGCGACTGGTCGACCAGGCCCAGGCAGAACGAGATCTCGGTATCGCGTACCTGTCTGAGGCGCAGCAGAACCTCTGGTCGCTGGTCAATAAAGGCGACGTCTTCGTTCGCTGCATGACCCACGAGACCGACGCCGTTCAGGCGGGCCTTCTCATTGAACGTCTGCTGGATGAGATGATGGGATCTGGTTGGCAGCACCTGAGCTTTCTCGCCAACATTTCATTCCCCGGCTGTCGCCCGCAGGGTTTGCATCAGGATCACGGCCTGGTCGGGACCTACAAGTTTCTCGAAGCGCCAGTTCACTTCAACACCATCTACGTTTTGCAGGATGTTGATGAGGTCAACGGCGGCACGTTAATCGTGCCGGGATCACATCAACGCTATATCGAAGGTAACGGCACCTTCGGTGAACTGCCGCCGCCCATCAACCTGGAAGCCCCAGCAGGAACCATCATGTTGATGGATGGGCGTGTGTTGCACGGCGGCGCCGTGAACAAGTCGGATGACTTGCGCTACATCATCACCAACTCGGTCGTTCGACCGTTCATTCGACAGCAGGAATCGTTTCACTTGACCATCAGCCCGGAGGTTCTCGCCAATGCCAGCGAGAAGCTCCTGTGGCGTTGCGGTTTTCAAGCCAATGGTCAACGCAGCATGGTGGAAGGCTACGGCTACTACGGATCCGGCAAGCCGGGCGATGGCAACGGCGCGATCGTGCATGCGCGACTCGCGATGGAGGCCGGCGAGTACCGCCGCATTGGTGAGCTATCGCCCGGCGTACCGCCGATCGAGACGCCGACGCTCAAGATGATTCAGGAGCAGCATGAATCCTGGCGCGTTGTCGCGCGTCAGCTGATCCAGCGCATCAGGGCGAAGTAGTCTCGTTGACGACGCAAGTTCGCGCGGTGAGCCTTGCCTACGTTGTACGGGTAGTACACGTAGAACTAAAAATTCTCAGACGATGACCAGCGGGTCATCTGGGACTCCCGGCAGAGTCTCAACGCCATATTCAAGGCAGAAGGTCCCATTGAACATCCTCGAGCGTCCTTTGTTTGACGCATGCGAATTCAATGCATCGTCCTTCCGCCCGTGACCAATATCGACGCTCCGGTGATGTAGCTGGCCTGATCGCCCGCTAAGAACGAGACCGCATTAGCGATGTCTTCTGGCTCACCCAGACGTCGTACCGGAATCTCCGCGAGCGTCTCTTGAATAGCATCTTCAGGAAATGAATCCAGCGCGGGCGTTCGAATCACACCCGGACAGATTGCGTTTACCGTGATCCCGTACTTTCCGACCTCCATTGCCAAAGAGCGAGTGAACCCGAGTACCCCGGCTTTTGCAGAGGAGTATTCCGTAAATCCCGGTCCGCCACGGAACGCCATCTCTGATGCAGTGATGATGACTCTACCTGCACCCTTTTCTTTCATGTCTGCAATCGAGGCTCGAGTACAATCAGCCACCGCACGCAAGTTCAGCGCAACGATCTGATCCCACTGGTCGGGCGTCGCGTTCACGAAACCTCGCTTACCTTTGTAGTGGGTGCTGCCGCCAGCGTTGTTGTGAAGAATGTCAATTGTCCCCAGTTCTGTCCTGACTTGGGCTAGCGCCTGATCGATCGATTTACGATCCAGTAGATCGGTGACCACGGTTAGCGCTTTGCGGCCAATGGCTCGAATTTCTTTCGCGGTTTGCTCGATGCCGTCGCCGTTGATGTCCAGGAGCGCAATATCTGCGCCGTCAGTAGCAAGCCGCATGGCGCTTGCTCTACCAATCCCTGATGCCGAACCGGTAACGAGTGCGATGCGTCCCGTTAGATCAGACACGTTTCCTCCTCTTTCATCAAGAGTCTGTGAGCGCTTGTCTCATTTCCGTGAGATCTCGTTCGATTTCCCGATGCTTTTCGCGCGTTAACGGGTAGCGGACGAAACAAAGATAGCGACGCCGAAAGTGAGCGCCGCAAATAGGCAGTATGTAATCAGCAAACCTTGGATGCCCTCTGGTGTGTTGTCCGGACCGGGCTGGAATGCGAAGAAGAACTCTACAAACGTAAAAGCAGTTACAACAGCTAGCGCGCTACCGACTTTACTGCTGGTTGTCATCAGCGCAAAGAACAGGCCCGCGCGTTTACTTCCTGTTTTCAGTTCGTCGTAATCGGTCAGGTCCGCCATCATCAAGCGAATTAAGGTTGGCGCCGCGCCAAAGACCATTCCGTAGATCGCGGTATAGATCCATAAGCCAGTGGCGTTTCCGGGTTCAGCGGTCACGTAAAGAACGATATGAACGACGAGTCCAGCAAACAGCGCAAGTCGCATGGTTCTGTCCTTTCCAAGCCCGAGCGCAAGCTTCAGCCATAAAGGCATGACAAAGGCGCTGATCAGAAAGATGAGCAGCAAAGCGATGCTCGCAAGCTCTGGTAGCTCAAAGAGATAGGTAACGAGGAAGATGTACAGCGCGCCCGTCGCAGCAAACGCAAACCCGACGGCAAGATCAGCGATGAGTATCCGCCACAAAATCGTGTTCTGTAGAAGTACAACCAACGCTTGTCGCCAATTGATCGTCATATCTGTTCGAACCGCTTTGTCAGGCACCCCAATGAGCAGGGGTAGAGCCGTTAGCGGGAGGAGGACAACGACCAAATAGCCCATGCTCGCAACCTTGCTCGATTGTTCATCCAAGCCCATCAATTCAACCAATGCTGGTAGAGCGAGTACTGAAACCATTCCTACGAGCACAAAGACTTCTCGCCACGTGAATAATCTGGAGCGATCGTCATAGTCCGGCGCAAGCTCTGCCCCCCAGGACTGATGGGCGATCGCCATCATGGTGTACCCCAAATACATGACGATCAGCCACACGGTCAGGTACGTGGTCGAGACTTGCTCGACGTCGGGTGCAAAAACCATGTAAACCGAAAGCATGGTGAAGGGTAAGGCAATGGCAATCCAATGTTTGCGACGCCCCCAGCGAGTGTCGTATCGATCAATGACAATGCCCATGATCGGATCGGTAATCACATCCCAGATGCGTGCAATAGTGAAAACCAGGCCTACGGTTGCGAGACTCAAATCGAGCTCGGACGCATAGAACGGCGGCAGGTAGACGGCCACCGGCATCAACATCGCCGCCAACGGCATACTGATTCCCGAGTAACACGCCAGCACACGATTCGATAGAGAAACAGCCATGCGGTTCTTCTTTTACGTTGCCAAGGCGCCCGCTCGTCGCTTGGTCTAAATTAGATCTGGCGCAGCCGCGAGCAGGATAGACGTTTTCAAAGAGTCGAGCATGTCATTGAGTTCGCATCTGCTTTCGCAGTGCTTAAGACTCATCGCGCTCCTGACCAGGAATGCAGTGAGTTGTTTCGTACTCTGACCAGTGCTTTCGACCTGATTGTCATAGGGAGTAAGTAGATCCATCACAACACTGTTGTGCCGTTGGTGAGATTTCTTTATCGCCGCTCGTCCCGCGTCGTTGTGCCCGATGATTAGATCTTCCAAGTCTTCCGATGTCTGCAACCTCTCGAAAGTTCGAACCACGGTCTCGCTCAGGTAAACATCAAGCTGGTCGGCAAGGTTATCGCCGTACCCTAGTCGCTCGGCGATGCGCGCGAGGACGAGATCAGTATTCCGACTGATCGCGGCCTCCACTAACTCATCTTTGCTTCCGAACTGGTCATACAGTGTTTGTCGAGAGACACCCGCGGCGTCTGCGATATCCGTCATAGAGGTCTTACGAGCACCGTAGCGAATAAACGTTGCGATGGCCGCATCAACTATTTTGTTTTTGGTTGATGTCATAGGGCGAGTAATAAATCCGTTCCTTTTGTCCTAGAGCTACATCGCCCCTGGTTCATGATCATGATTGCGGTTTTGGGAAAGCCGTTCGACTAACAAACCCGAGTCAACCACGTCACTTCTTCCGGATTCGAATCGGCAAGGTCTTAAGTCCGCTAACGAAAGTAGAATGCACAAGTTTCGTGTCGCCCATCAGTTCGACGCTCTTAACACGACTAAACAATTCCTGATAAAGATGCTTCATCTCCATCTTCGCCAATAGGTTCCCCAAGCAATGATGCGCACCATGTCCAAATGCGACGTGGCGGTTTGGGCGTCGGTCTGCTTTGAACTCGAACGGGTCCTCAAATACTTCTTCGTCCCGGTTGGCGGAAGGGTAGAGCATCATCAAACAATCGCCCTGCTTGATCGTCTGTCCGCGAAGTTCGTAATCTTCAGTGGCATAACGAAGGAAGTGTTTTACAGGACTTACCCAGCGAATGGCCTCCTCGACGGCAAAAGGAATCACCCGAGGATCGTCCTGCAGCTTTCGCATTTCATCCGGGTTTTGAATGAGCGCGTGCAGACCACCCGCCGTTGAAGAGCTTGTGGTGTCGTGACCGGCTGTAGCGACAATAACGTAGTAAGAAATTGCTTCAAGATCGCCAATCTGCGCCCCATTGATTTCGGCATTCGCAATGACAGTGGCCACGTCTTCGCCTGGATTGGCACGGCGGTCAGCCGTCATCTTTGAGAAGTACTCAAAGAAGTCCAGCAGAACCGCTTCGCGTTCTTCCGGCGTAGACTGTCCACGCTGCATATCCGGGTCATCAGCGCCAAACAGCTCCTGGGTCAGTCTGAGCATGCGCCCCTCGTCTTCTTCCGGCACGCCTAAAATCATCATGATCACACGTAGCGGATACCAGATCGCTACATCCTGGACGAAGTCCATGTCGTCCCCCAGCTCAAACATGCGATCAACCGCGGATTTGGCAATCTCCTGTACTCGAGCTTCCACAGCTTTGAGGTTGGCAGGCATAAACCAGTTTTTGGTTAGATCACGAAACAGTTTGTGATCGGGCTCATCCATGTTGATCAGTGTTCTTAGACCTGGGCCTTGCGCTGCTCTTTGCGCCTCAATCTCCTTGTCAACAAGCACGGAGTGCTGAGTGTTCAGAAACAGCTCGTTTTTCCGCTCTATCTCAATGACATCCGCGTGCTTGCTACATACCCAGAACGGCTTGTGAGAATCGGTCTCGATATAGGGCAGCGGATCGTTCATCCGCATGTGAGTGGTTAACTCGTGAAAGTAATCGTCGTCAGCAAACGTTGCCGGTTTTACAAGATCACGGTAATCCATCTTTCTCTCCGTCTCGAAAGCCCTAGCTTTCTAGTCTCACTTTGAGGTTTTCGTTTCCCTGTTCGTAGGCTAATCGCGCAGCGGTGGGGTCCCAGAACAGCACATAAACCCCTGTGTAGTACTCATACTGGGTAACCTTCGTGCCTTCGGGCACTGCCTCTAAATACCAGTTGTGGTCATAGGTCAGGATGATGGGATAGCCCCCACCTTGATGCATCCATTCCTTAGGTACGAAGTCCTTTACCTCAACTTGCACTCGTGTAGGATCGCCTTCACCCATTTTCATCTGCACCGCGACTTGGTTGCCTTAGTGCACTAGTCGGAGGCGATCGTTGGATGCTGCAGAGCCCCTACTTTCCGTGCTCAAGCACTTGTTTGATTAATGCACCATCGATGCATAGCTCATTCGCGAGATCTCGGCTGAGAGCCGAGGGAACCTATACTTTACAACTGTTCACATCTTGTCAAGTAGTAAATGGATGGCCGAGGATCAGCCCGTCGCTCACGCACAACCCGAGGGGGGCTTCCGGGGTTCGAACCCCTCTACATACCGACGTTGACACTGATCGAGCGTCGGCGAATCGGCCGAACCGTCACGTACGATTTGACGGGACGTAGGCGGCGCACGTGGTAGATTCGAGCGCTTTCGATCCGTTCGAGAGCTAGTCGGGAATGCGTGTCTGGGACGCTGAAGTTTGCGGCCTTCGGGTCTTCTCGTTAGGACCCAGGCTATGTAACCCTCGACACAATGGATGGCGGGAGTTTCGGGTGAAGGTGACCCCTATGCCTACCAGCACGGAAACCCCCAATACGACGGCCCCCACGGACGCCTGAACCAGGAGAACCACCCATGGCCGCAAAAACCGATACAACCTATAGCGTCTGTACGATCTGCGACATCGGCTGCCAACTACGCACCGAGGTCGAGGACGGCAAGGTGTCACGCGTCATTGCGCACGATAACCCGATGCTGGCGAACAACATCTGCTTCAAGGGGGTTGCCGCGCCCGCGATCCACAACCACGAGGATCGCCTTCGCACGCCACTGAAACGTGTGGGAAAGCGTGGCGAGGACAGGTGGGAGGAGATCAGCTACGAGCAGGCCATGGATGAGATTGCCGAGCGGCTGAAGAAAATCACCGATGAGTACGGACCGGAATCCTTCGCGGTGAGCACCAGTGGCTGGAACACCCAGACGACTCACGGGACCGATCGGCGCTTCATGAACCTCCTTGGATCGCCCAACTGGACCAGCGGCGTGTCGCTGTGCGCCGGTAACACCGCCGCGGTCAACAAGCTGACCTATGGCTGGTTCCCGATGGGTGACTTCGCCAACACCAACTGCATCGTGCTGTTCGGTCACAACCCACGCAAACACTCCTGGACACCAATCTACAACCAGATCAATGCCGCCCGTGCGCGCGGTGCAAAAATCATCGTGCTGGATCCGCGTGTGTCAGACCAGGCCGAGGACTGCAGCCTGCACCTGCGCCTGCGCGCCGGGACCGATGCTGCCATGTGCCTTGGCTGGCTCAAGGTGATCTTCGATGAGGAACTCTACGACAAGGACTTCGTCCGCGACTGGTGCACCGGCTTTGATGAACTGAAAGCCCGCGTTGATGAATATCCGCTGGAACGCGTCGAGGAGATCACCGGCGTCGACAAGGAACTGATTGCCGAGGCCGCGCGCATGTACGCCACGGCCGATGGCGCCATCATCCCGTGGACCCCGATCACCGACATGCAGATTTCCAGCACCAGCGCGATTCGCCTGCATTCCATCCTGCGCGCCGTCACCGGCAACCTGGACGTGGTCGGCGGCGAAACGCTGGGCGGTTTCCACGAAGGCTATATCCCGGAATCAGAGATCGCCCTGCACGAGGAATTGTCAATCGAGCAGAAGTCCAAGCAGATGGGCTTCGACGATCACCCGGTCTACACCTACCGCGCTGCGGAGATGCTGAAAGGGCCCACCGAAAAAGTCTGGGGCTATCCCTACGCCGACATCGTCATGGGTTGCCACATGGCCAACCCCAGCAATCTGTTCCGCGCCATGGCAACCGGCGACCCGTACCCCATCAAGGCGTTCTTCGTACTCGGCAACAACGCGCTGATGAGTTACCCCAACCAGCACCAGATCCTGAAAGCGATGATGAACCAGGAACTGATCGTCGCCCACGAGATCTTCATGACCCCAACCGCCATGCTGGCGGACTACGTACTACCGGGTGACGTATTCACCGAACGCAACCACATCGCCGACGGCTGGAGTTGGGCTACGCGATTGACCCTGTCGCAAAAAGCCGTCGATAGCCCGGAGAACACAACGAGCACCTTCCAGTTCTGGCGCGACCTGGCGGTGCGTTTCGGCTTCGGCAACCGTTTCCCATGGACCACGCTGGAAGAAATGCTGGACTACCGCCTGTCACGCAGCGGGCGCACCTTCGCGGAGTTCGAGGCAAGTGCCTACATGGAGATGCAAACGCCAAAATTCCGCAAATATCGGAAGACCGGGTTTGCAACACCCAGCGGCAAGGTCGAGCTGTCTTCCAGCGTACTCGAGGACCTCGGCTTCGACCCCGTGCCGTACCACCGCGAGGGCCCACTACCAAGCGACGAATACCCCTACGCCGTCTTCAGCGGCGTGCGAGAGGACCCCTTCTTCCAGACCGGCCAGCGCAACATCCAGGAACTCCGCAGGCGCTGCCCACTACCCAGCATCTTCATCCACCCGGAGGATGCAACGAAGGAGTCCCTGGAGGATGGCGATTGGGTACGGCTGGAAACCGCCTACGGCGAGGTCACCGCACAACTGTCCGTGCAGGAGAGCATGAAACAGGGACACCTGCGCGTTCCCCATGGCTGGTGGTACCCGGAGCTACGCGGCAAGGTGGAACTCGGTGGTGCGTTCCTGTCGAGTGATGCGGTGCTGTGTAGTGATGATGACGAGTTTCTGGATCATGAGCAGGGGATACCGCACTTCAAGGGGTATCCCGGACGGTTGGTCAAGACGACCAGGCCGGCTGTGTTCGATGAGTGGCAGGAAGCCGTGTGACGAAGCGGACCGAGTTCGAGCATTGGAAGCTAGAGACGAATGAGGCCGTCACGACCTGGGTGGCGGCGCGGCTGTTTACCTTTCGCCGGACCGGGGTTGACGGGTATATCAAGCGGCTCATGTTGAAGTCCAAGTCCGGGAAGGACTAGGCAGAACGAAGCACAGTCCTGACCGTGTTCGGTATGAGAGTCGCCGCTCGGCACATCAACAGACACAGGCCTTCGTATTGTCACGCCAACGCAAACCCCGTTTTGTGGGTTATGCGGGTTTGAGAGAGCACGGGATGCAGAGCTAGCACAGGAATGACCCACCACAGAATTTCTGTTAACGACCAGCAGGTCATCTCGTTCGAAGACTACGGCGACCCGGGACTCGACCCGGTGCTTGTCTGTCACGGCGGTCCTGGATCGCGCGTGATGGCGCCGCCCGCGACTAAGGCATACCAAGATGCCGGCTTTCGGCCGATTGGCATCGACCGCCCAGGCTACGGTGACAGCAGTCCCAGGCCCGGCCGGCTGATCGGCGACTGGGCGGCCGATGGCCTCGCCGTTGTCGATCACCTCGGCCTCCAGCACTTTTTTGTCCATGGCAGCTCTACCGGTGCGAGTTATGCCCTGGCGCTGGCTGCCGCCGCGCCTGATCGTGTGGTCGGTGTGGTGATTAGCTGCGGTATGTCCGACCAACGCTGGGCGGCTGAGGTGGATGATGCCCGGATGGACCTGGCTGATGACTTCTGGTTCGCCCGCGATCGGGACGCTGCCATCGCCGCGGCAGAAAGTCTTTACGGCGTGAATGGCGAGCATCAGCACGAGCATGGGCCGGATGGGCGTGAGATCTGGAGTCCGCCGGATCGAGCAATTCTCCTCAGCATGGCTGCCTTAGCCCCGGATCCCAAAAATGCACCTTTCGCTCAGGGCGTGGTGGGCTACGTCGACGATCGCATCGCTGACGGCCCCGCCAATGGGTGGCAGAGCTTCGATGTGTCCCGGGTGCGCGCGCCAACCATCGTCGTGCACGGTGAGCAGGATTGGATCGTTCCCGTGGCCCAAGCTCGACACACAGCGAGTTTATTGGCGAACAGCGAGTTGCGTACGTTCCCGGAGCATGGGCACCTCAGTGTGGGCGCGGAAGCGCTACCCGCGTTGATCGATGTCCGGGAACGAGGTTCGGGTGCCTAGTGCCCTCAGACTTCGCCGAGGAAGTCGCGCTTACCGATCACAACGCCGTTGTGCCGCAAGATGTTGTACGCGGTCGTCACGTGAAAAAAGAAGTTCGGCATAGCGAAGCTCGACAGATAGCTCGCGCCCGTGAAGTGCATCGGCTCGGGACCCATATTCAACTCGATCGACCGGCCTTCCGCGCCATCGAAGTCGTCGGGCGTGAAGCTTGCGAGATATTCGATCGCTTTGCTTAGGCGCTCGTGCACTTCAGCAAAGGTCTCCTCGTCATCCGCCCATGACGGCGCATTGCTACCGGTCAGTCGTGCGGCCGCACCCTTGGCGGTATCAGTGGCTGTACGGATCTGAAAGACGAACGGCCGCATGTTCGGATGCAGACGCGCCTGGATCAACGTCGCGGGATCGATGCTTTTGTCGGCCGCGACGTGAGCCTCGGCTTTGACGACGATTGCATCGAGATTCCGGAGCGCGCGAAGCATCGGCACGATTGAAAGGTCGTAGAGCAGGTGTGACATGGGGATCCTCGTAATTTGTTGATGGTGAAAGGGAGATCGACGCGGAAGGACTTAAGCGGCGATCCCGGCCTCTTCTACTGGCACCTTGTCCCATTGGATAAGAGAACGGCAGCTGTATAGCTTGGAGGGAGGCATCCGTCACGACGCGCCACGGAGACCAACCACGGGAACGCATATATGACCAATGAAGATTATCGTGCCTGGGTAGCAGCGGCGTGTCCGCAAGAGATTCGCGGCCGCGGGCTCAACTACACGGGCGGGAGCAAAAACGCACTGCCAGACCCGGCGTTCCGACGCTGGTTCGATGCCTGCGTCGAACGTGGTTTCACCGTGCCGGAGTGGCCCGTGGAATACGGCGGCGCGGGTTTGAACACGAAACAAGCGCGCGCACTGGGTGATGCGATGCGCGAGGTTGGCGCACCGTTGCCGCTATTCGGCACCGGCACGACGATGCTCGGCTCCACGTTGCTCGAGTACGGGACCGACGATCAGAAAGCGCGCCACTTGCCGCGTACGGCACGGGGCGAAATATCCTGGTGTCAGGGCTATTCCGAGCCGGGTTCCGGATCGGACTTGGCCGCGCTTGCAACCCGGGCGGAAGACCACGGTGACTACTATCTCGTCAACGGATCCAAGATCTGGACCTCCGGCGCGCACCGGTCGGACTGGATCTTCTGTCTCGTGCGAACCGACCCCGAGGCACCAAAGCAGCAGGGCATCAGTTTTCTCTTGTTTGCCTTGGATCAACCAGGCGTGACGGTGCGGAACTTCGCACTCATTCACGGTGCGTCGGAGTTCTGCGAGGCGTTTTTCGACGATGTGAAAGTGCCGAAAACCGATCTCATTGGACAGCCGAACGATGGCTGGACAATCGCGAAACGTCTGCTGCAATACGAACGCTCATCGGTTGCTAAGGGACAGTTTTTACCTCGCGGGGGATCGTTGGCGGACGCGCTGAAGCACTACGGTACCAATGAAGCTGCGCGCGACAACGCGCTCAAGATCGACATGGACGATGCCGCGTTTCGATTAACCCGCGCTCGTGCCGCTGAAGAAACCAAGGGCGGCGTCGGCACGTTCGCAACATCGACGTTCAAGCTCATCTCTTCGGAGCTCGAAAGCCGGCGTCTCGACGCCATGATCAACATCATGGGTACTCGCGGTCTTGGCTGGACCGGCGATGGTTTCGCGGACAAGGAACTCGAAGCGACCCGTAAGTGGCTTTACAACAAAGGCTTCATGATTGCCGGCGGACGTTCCGAGATTCAGCGCAACGTCATCGCCAAACGCGTGCTCGGTCTACCGGATTAGAGGCCAGGCAGATCACATGCCTCTTTCTGGGAGCGCGTCGACCATCGCACGAATGTGATCCACCGTGGTCCCGCAACAGCCACCGATGATCTGTACGCCCTCTTCGGCCCATTGGCGGCAGTACTTAGCAAACGCCGCGGGCTCGATGTATGCCTGATTGCCGGCTTCGGGATAGCTCAAGGTCGGTCCCGACCAGGTGCTCCTCAAGCACTCGAGTGCGGGGCCCGTCGCTTTGGCGGTCGTGTGCATGATGCCCATGACTTGCGGATCGAATGCGCGTAGTGCGTCGATGATGGCCTCGAGGGGAAGCGGCTCTCGTACCGGATGACTCGGGTCACGCCAGCTCTCGGGATCGACCAGGTGGCTGGTAAAGCCGACCAGCTGATCGTCTTCGGTGAGCGCGGCGCTGATGCCGATCCATAGCGGTAGACCCGCCGTCTTTGCCGCTTCAGCGAGCATGCAGGATCGATCGGTGTCCAACATCATCTCCAACAGGATGACGTCCGCCCCACCTTGGGCCAGCGCCTCAGCCATCTCGCGATAGTTTGCTGCTTCGTCACGGCGGTTAGGCAGGAACCTCGGGTCGGGGCTCGTCGTGTCGGGAATCCAAGCGACGTTGTTGGACATGGAGCCAGCGACGATGACGTCTCGATCGGCTGCGACCTCGTCGATCGCCTCGCGTGCCAGTTGCACGGCCCGGCGGGTGAGCGCCGCGGCTTCGTCGGCTAAATCAATGGCGGCGAGATTGTGGCGGCAGGTGGCGAAGGTGTTGGCCGCGATGATGTCTGCCCCGGCGTTCAAATACGCCTTGTGTACTTCTCGCACCACATCGGGGTGGGTCTTGTTGGCCAGGGCGCACCAGGCTGTGCTGTCCATCTCGCCGCCGAGGCGCTCGACCTCGGTGCCGATCGCGCCGTCCAGGACGAGCACGTGGCTGCTCTCCAATCTTGTTTGCACGTCCATCTCGGCTCCCTTAGTTTCTCGTCACGATCGCTTAGTTAGTGGAGATCCGCTGATGACGTCAATCTTCGGTGAAACCCCGTACCCGATTCGTTCGGACCTCGACGAGGCGACTCGACAGGCGTGGGCGTACCTCGGCCGACCCGGTAACTGGTGGACCGGGGCCGAACGCGTCGCGTTCGTCCAGGAAGTTCGTGCGGCCCGAGACTGTCGCTTATGTGCCGATCGAGTCAAAGCACTCAGCCCGAACGCGTTACAAGGCACGCACGACACCGCGAGCGATCTTGGCGCGGTCGCCATCGAAGCGACCCACCGGCTCACAACGGACGCCGCTCGCATTACCGAGAAGACCCTTCGCGAGTGGAACGCGGCGGGACTTTCGGATGGTGCTTACGTCGAGATCGTCAGCATCGTCTCGACCGTGATCGGCATCGACGCCTTTTGCGACGCATTGGTGATCCCCTTGCTAGCGCTCCCGCAAGCCCAACCGGGTGAACCATCCCAATACACACCGGTGGAGGCCGTCGAAGGCGCCGCCTGGGTTCCCATGATCCCGCCCGAAGCATTGGGTGAGCGCAACGCCGGTCTTTACGATCGCTTGCCGGGCAAGCGCGTTCCCAACGTGATACGCGCGATGTCGTTAGTGCCGGATGCGGTGGGCAATCTGCTCGACGTCTTGTTGCCTTTTTACATCGGCAACATGACCCACCCGGAAGCCGGGCAAAGCGTGAACAACGCGCAGGTGGAATTGCTGGCCTCACGCGTGTCCGCCATCAACGAGTGTTTTTACTGAACAACCGCGCACACCAACATGCTCCGTGTGAGCAGTCAGGAAGACGATCTGGACCTCGGCGCGATCACCGAAGGGCCCCGGGAAGAAGACATTGGCGTGCCGTACGGAAACGAGTTGATCGCCTATGCGGACGCGGTGGTTGCTCGATCTCCCGACATCGCAACGACCCGTGACGCCGTGCAGCAAGCGTTAGGGGATGCCGGCGTCGTCGGCGCGGCCGCGGTGATCGCGAATTTCCAACGCATGGTTCGCATCGCCGATGGGATCGGAATCAACATAGACCAAGGCCTCGAACTCGCCTCCGCGGACTTCCGCGAGGAGATCGGTATCAACCGGTTTGCCAGTGCGGAAGGACGGGGCCGGGGCACGGGCTAAATTGACGAGGCTGGGCGAAGCCTAGCTGTCGAACGAGCTGCATGGTGGCGTGAGCGTTCACGTTTCACCGTTGCCCAGGAGGCCCCCAAGCGAGGACGGGAACCATATTCATGTTTCCTCACCCCAGCTGATCTTCACCGACCGGGCGGCGCCAAATACGCGTCACGAATCCCCTGCTTGACCAGCAGCTCCTCGCCGATATCCAGGTAGCGGTCGTCGCCCTCTACATAGGCGGGCCAGCTTACTAACCCATCGACGCTTGGATCGCCGGTTCTTGCAAACTGGGACCACAGGGTCATGGTGTTATCGGCCACCAGTTGGTCGATCTCGTCTGGTCGCGGCTCGCGGGACTTGCAGCCGCTACGCTCGCCCAGGAACAGCACAACCGGAACAGTCAATCCTTCCGGTACGTAGCCGAACACATACGGTAGCTCGAGGCCGTGTGAAGTTCCCCCGTTTTACCGGACAGCGAGTTAAGCCGCGTCCTCCATCAGCATCGGGATTCGATTCCCGATAGCTGAATGCTTTCGTTGTCGATTGTAGTAACTCTCGATGTATTCGAAGATCGCGCGACGGGCGCACGCTCGACGCCGGTAACGCTCGCGATGGATGAGCTCGACCTTCAGCGTATGAAAGAAGCTCTCCATCGCAGCGTTGTCGTAGCAGTTGGCACGACGGCCCATGCTGCAACGAAGTCTGTTGTGGTTGATCAACCGCTGGTAGGCCGCTGAACAGTACTGGCTGCCGCGATCCGAGTGGATGATCGTCTGCCGGGGAAAGCCGCGTCGGAACAACGCCATCGTCAACGCGTCGATCACCAGCTGCTGCGTCATGCGCCGGTTCATCGACCAGCCGACAATCGCCCGCGAGTACAGATCCATCACCGTGGCGAGATACAGCCAACCTTCGTCGGTCCACACGTAAGTGATGTCACTCACCCACTTTTCGTTTGGTTCGGAGGCGGCAAAGTCCTGCTCGATCAGGTCATCGGCCACTGGCTTGTCGTGGCTCGAGTCCGTCGTCACTTTGAACTTCCGACGCTGAACCGCGCGGAACCCGCGGGTTTGCATCCGTCGCGCCACCCGGTTCTCGCTGCACGCGATGCCCCGGTCGTTCAGTTCGTCGGTGATGCGGGGTGAACCGTAACGCTCGCGGTGTTCTTCGAAGACCGCCTGGATCTCGTTGTCCAGCACAGCGTTGGCGCGGTCTCGATCGCTTGGCGGCCGGTCGCACCAATCGTAGTAGCCACTGCGCGAGACCTTCAGCACCGCGCACATGAGGGTGATGGGCCAGACCTTCTTGTGCGCATCGATAAATCGATACCTCATGGCTTTTCTTGCACAAAGAAGGCCGTGGCCTTTTTTAGAATATCTTTCTCCATCCGCAGCTTGCGGACTTCTGCCTCGAGCTCGCGAATCCTTTGCTGCTCTGAGACCTCCCGGTCCGACGTCTCGCCAGCGGCCTCGAACCGGCGCTTCCAACGCGATATCAAATCGCCACGCACCCCGAGGCTCCGCCCCGCTTCTCCAAACGAGTAACCCTGGTCTGTGACCAGCCGAACCGCCTCCCGTTTGAACTCCTCAGTAAATCGCCGCCGTTTCTGTTTCGTCATTCAACACCTCGTTTCGAATCATGGTACGACTCAAATCCGGTGTCCGGTTTCTCGGGGGAAGATCAGCGGAAGGCAATGCAGCCGAGCTCGCGCCAGCCGGTCGGGACGTGGGAGAAGTTGTACACATAGGTGTTCGACGCCGCGGTCGCGCCCATCAGTTCTGCCAACAGCGGTACCGTTTCCTCGAGAAGGCGCTGCTCGCCCTCGTTGGCACCCACGATCAGTGGCACGTCATTTTGCTTGCCTTGCCTGAGGGTATCGGGCACCGAGAATGGCAAGACATGACCATCCACCGTGAGGTTGGCGCGATACCCCGTCTCCGAACCGGCGGCGATGATGTCCTCCCAAGGCTTTTTGCGCATAGCGGTCAGCGCCTCTGCGCCTTCCCCGGCGCCAAGCTGGTCGGCTATTGCCTGGCCCGCTGATTCTGCTTCGTTAAGCAGAGTCGTGCGCTCCGGCATGACGGCGCTCGAGCCGCTCTCCACGATGGCCTTGTGAAAGAGCCCTGCCGCTAGCGGAGAAGACACAAGCGACAGTGTTTTTGTGCCACCGCCGGATTCACCGAATATCAACACGTTGCCGGGGTCGCCGCCGAAAGCCTCGATGTTCGCCTGCACCCACTCGAGGGATGCGATCAGATCGAGCGTCCCGTAGTTGCCGGACGCCTCCTTGCCCGACTCCGCCGTCAGCGCCGGGTGCGCCATATAGCCGATGGGCCCAAGGCGGCTGTTCACAGTCACGACCACCACACCTTTTTTGGGCAACGCGGTGTGGTTGTACAGAAGCGAGTTGCCCGTTCCGCTGGTCAACCCACCACCGTGGAAAAACACCATCACGGGCAAACGGTCTGCCGAGGACCCGGCCGGTGTCACCACGTTCAGGTGCAGACAGTCTTCGCTGAAGCCCATGCCGCCGGCGCCCATCATGGAACTCACCGGCTGCGGACAGCGATCGGACCATTCGGTCGCCTCCCGGACGCCCGCCCACGACGCTGCAGGCTGCGGCGGTTTCCAGCGTAGATCGCCAACGGGTGGCGCCGCGTAGGGAATGCCCTTGAAAACCCGAACGGCGGTGCCGCCATCGATCGCGGTCGCGCCAGAAATCTTGCCTGCCGCCGTCGCGACAGTCTGCCCGACGCGCGCCGGTGTTTGCTCGGGCGTCTCGTAGCGCGGTCGCTGCTGATCCTCACCAGCTTTCACCCAGCCGGTCTTCACGATCGGGTTCACGCCGATATCCAGGTAGCGGTCGCTCTCGTCGAGCGCGGGCCAGGTCCACGACCGCCCGAGCGGTTCGAGCTGATCCGCGGACAGGTTCGGATCGCCGGTCTTCGCGAATTGCACGACCATCTCCGTCATCGCCTGCGACACCCATTCGTCACGGTGGTCGATGCCCGGATCGCGGGGCATATCCACACCCGGGCCGGGGCGAAACAGGTTGCCGTGGTGCTTGCGGATCGCCTCCGGAGCACCGAAAGCATAGGACACATCTCCGCCGTGGTAGGCGAGCGCGCCTCGGCTCCCCCAGGCATAGGGAATGTGGCTGAAGACGTAGGCGAACTGCTGACTCAGCGTGCTGGTCGCGGGGGTGATGGCGCGCGCGATGAACCTTGGCGACCGTCCAGGCGCCTTTTCGGCACCCATGAATCCCACCATGAGCGGCACGTCGTTGACCGCTGCCACACCCGGGAGAGACCAGTCGTTGCGCGTGAAGACGGAGCGATAGCCGACCGCGGGATCACTGGCTGTGGAAATGATCTCCTGCCAGGACTTGGCGCGCAGTGACGCGAGCGAATCGGAACCCAGGGCGTCGGCGAGTTTGACACCCATCTGCTCGGTTTCCTCGAGGGGGGTCGACCCGACACCGCCGCTCATGACGATTGCTCGATGAAACAACCCCTCGGCGAGCGGTGATGCCAACAGGAAGAATGTCTTCTGGCCACCGCCGGAGACCCCGAAGATGGTCACGTTGTCGGGGTCGCCCCCGAAGCTATCGATGTTGCGCTGCACCCACTGAAGCGCTGCGACCGTATCGAGGCTGCCGTAGTTACCGGAAGCGTTGTGCTCGGATTCCGCCGTTAGTTCCGGATGAGCCATGTAGCCGATCGGGCCCAACCGATGCGTGACCGACACCAGCACCACACCTTTCTGCGGCAGCGGTGCACTGTTGTAAGTAGCTGAGTTTCCCCAACCGGATGTCAGGCCTCCGCCGTGGAACCAGACCATGACCGGCAACCGAGCGTCCGAATCATCCGTGGCGGTGGTTACGTTGAGGTAGAGGCAGTCCTCGCTCATGCCGGATTCCGGGACGTTGTCGGATACAGGCCCTGCCGGGAATCGCTGCGGACACATCTTCTGATACTGCGACGCGTCGCGGATCCCGTCCCAGACTGCCGGTGGTTGAGGCGGTTGCCAGCGCAACTCGCCTTGCGGTGCGGCGGCGTAAGGAATGCCGCGGAAGCTTCGTACTTGCCCGTCTGTCCCCTCGAGAATTACCCCTTTTAGCTCACCACCATCCGTGGTCACGGTTGGATCCTGAGCCGGATCTGCGCAACCACTAACGATCAACGCAACGAAGGCAAAAAAGAAGATTCTGACAAGAACGGCCATGGCGCTTCCTTCAGGCAGAAACGTTAGTAAGCATGACTTACTATATGCCATGAATGAACACATCGAAAGCTGAGGTCACGTGGAAGTATCCGAACAGGTATCCGGGAGAGCGGCTCGGTGAAGGAGCATCGACTGCTACGCATCGTGCTGTACCTGCACCATCGTCTGGAACGGGCGCTGAAACATGGCGACCTGCCTGTCTCGCGCAGCCAGTATCGGCTGCTTCACATGATCCAGGAGGGGCCCGCTCAATCGGTAGAGCTCGCGAGCGCGAGCGGCATGACCAAGCCGAGTATCGGCGCACTCGTCGGTCAGCTCAAAGAGCGTGGCTGGATCGAAAGGAAGGAAGTGAAAACGGACAAACGTGCCGCCTCAATCCAGATCACCCGTGCAGGCCGACAGGCGGTGGCCACTTTCGAAGCGGCGATGCAGGAAGCGCTCGAAGAGTTCCTCGGTGAGGACAAGGTGGCTCAGGCAGACGAAGAGCTCGGATGGCTGTTTGATCTGATGCAGGAACGCCGCGACCTGGCACACGCAGACTGGCGGTTGAGGAAGTCACGGGCGGCCGAGAAAGAACCGCGCGCGCGTTGAACGATGAGCTGGAGGAATATCGCAACGTTGCCGAGATCAAATCCTGCCTGAGAAATCTGTCCACTCGAATGGCATCGAAAGTACTTCGATCAGATCAACGCGTTTCGCGGCCGCCCACGACCAACTCCGCAAAAGCCAAAAACCCGACGAATAGGCCCACGAAGCAAGCTGCGTAGTAGAGGCGAAAATTCGCCTCCCCAAACACCTCCAGGCCGTTGACGATCAGGAGCGCGTACGCGCCGACACCGGACCCCCACATCAGAAACGTGACCGCGGGATTGATCACCATCAACTCCTCTCGAGGAGCGTGTCGTGCCAGGGGCCACACGAGGAAAGAAAGGTGCAGAAGGTAGAGCGCCAGCATGATCGCTGAGCAGACCTGCCAGATTCTGCGCGGGGCCATATCCGCTTCACCGAGCCACAAAGGCAAGAGCGCTGCCGTGATCTGCAAGAACGCGATGAACAATAGGCCGAGGAACCGATCGCGCGCGTGTTTTGTCAACGGGCGTTGCAGAGACGCGACCACGCTCGCAAACGCCCCAAGCTCATCGCGAGTTCTGCGTGTACCTCTAGAAGTGAGTGCAACGTTCCGGCCGACAGGGACGGCCCCTGGTTTGCTCCGACTGCGTACGTGCAACATCAGCACGTGAAACACCGCCACTCGCACCCCAGCGACTGCCCCTCACGGCGTGAACACGACCTTGATCGCTTCTTCGGCTACTAACTGGGTCTCGTAAGCCTTGCTCGCGTCTTCCAAGGCGAAGGTATGACTGACGAGCGGCTTGCGATCGATCTCACCGGACGCGATCAGTCGGGCGGATTCGAGAAACTCATCCATCTCCCACGCCCACGAGCCGAGGATCTGGACGCCTTTGCGGATGACGACGTTGAAGTCGACCGTCACGTCCTGCTCGAACACGGCTACCACGACCACCTTGCCGTTCTGCCTGACGATCGCGAGCGCTTGCTCGAGAACGCTGGGCCCCTGGAAGTTTTTGCCCATGCCCGCGCAGTCGTAGACGACGTCGATCCCGCCGGAGGTCTGACTCAAGAGGTTTTCGCTGTCGAGAACGTCGCCCGACAGGGCTTCGACGAGGTTCGTCTCGCGCGCATTGATAATTTCGTCCGCGCCCAGTTCCTCGGCCTTGGCCAGGCGCTTGTCGGAGAGATCTACCACGATCGCCTTGGCGTTCGAGCGGGCTTTGATGCACTGAAGAATGCCGAGACCGATGATCCCCGCGCCGATGATGACGTGCGTTTCTTCGTCCTGCGCGTCACCCAGGTTGGCGGCGTGGAGCGAGGTGGCGAGCGGTTCGGTCGTCGCCGCCTCCACGTAGCTGATCGAATCATCGAGTGGCACCAGTGCGCCGGCCCGATCGGCAGAGATGCGGATGAATTCGGCGTTCCCGCCCATACCGACGGTCGTGACGCGATCACCGACGCTGACGCCGGGCACGTCGCCGTTGATCTCAACGACCTCGCCACTGAACTCATGGCCCAGCACTCGCCCCGACTCGAGCGGGTCGCCTAGCTGGAGAAACATGCCGTGTCGGTAGGTATGCAGATCGGAGCCGCAGATACCGCAGGCCCCGATGCGGACCAGCACTTCACCGGGCTCGAGTTGGGGTTTGTCGATGTCTTCAAATCGGACATCGCGCGGTCCGTGAAACACGGCAGCTTTCATCGATTACCCTCCGGGTTGAACTGGCGTGAGTCTGACGGCTCCAGTGGCCATTGTGGAGTCGCGCCCAGCATCACCTGAAGTGACCCCGCTCCTGCTCGTCGCGCACCTCGTCCGCCGACATCTCGAGCCAGTCGCCGAGCACCTCCTCGGTGTCGGCGCCGATCGGCCGGGCCGGATAGTACGAGTCGCACGGCGTTCGTTCGAACTCGATCGGTAGCCGGTCGCCGAACAGTGGTCCTAGAACCGGGTCGACCTCGCCGTAATCCATCACGAATCCGGACGCCCGCAGTTGCGGGTCATGCTCGACGAGGTCGATGCCGTTCTGCACGACGCCGGCGGGAACGCCCGCCCCCTGGCAGCGCTCCATGATATCCACCGCGTCGAGTTCGGCGGTCCAGCGGCCGACGTAGCCATCGATCGTCGCGGAGTTGTCCGCACGTCCGGCGGCCGTGGCATACGCGGGATCCTGTGCCCATGCCGGGTTTCCCATCACTTGCGTCAGCGCCTGCCAGTCCGCATCCGTCATGCAAGCGATCGCCACCCATCGCTCGTCGACCAAACGGTCAGAAGCCGCTCCCGCGCACGGGTAACAGCCGTGCGGTGCGGCTAAGTCGTAAGGCAGGTCGTTGCCGGTGGGTCGCGCCTCGACGCCGTTGGCGAACAGGTCGAGCAACGAGGGTCCGAGTACGTTGACGCCCACCTCGAACTGGGCGAGGTCGATGCGCTGCCCTTTGCCCGTCGAGCGGCGCGCCTCGACGGCCGCGAGCGTCGCGACAGCGGCGTGCAGTCCGGCGGCGTGGTCGTTGAATGGGAAACCAAGACCGATGTCCTCGCGACCCGGCACGCCGTTTAAGTGGGTGAGTCCCGCCAACGCCTGAATCGTGACGGCATAGGTGACGAAGTTCGACCACGGGCCACCTTCACCCATGCCGGACATCTGCACGTAGATCACGCCGGGGTTGTCCGGGCTGATGGCGTCGTAACCGACTCCCCAGCGATCGAGAACGCCGACCGAAAAGTTGTCGATCACGACGTCTGCCTTCAAGCACAGATCGCGGCAGTTCGCCCGAGCCTCGTCGCGGGTCATGTCCAGCGCCAGGGCGCGCTTGTTGCGATTCCACATCGCAAAGTAGGGCTCCTGGTGTGCATCTCCGGGCGCGCGGGCGGCCGAGTTCACCTTGACGACGTCGGCGCCCAGGTCGGCGAGCGTGCGGGTGGCGAAAGGTCCGGCGAGCACGTGGGTGAAATCGAGGATGCGGATGCCTTCAAGCGGTCTCATGCCGGCGTCTCCTGCTCTGCGCCCCAACCGAGCGTCTCGACGACATCTGCGGAACTCGTGCCGGCGCTCTGATAGTCGCCCATCGTCCAGGGCGTCTCGCCGAACCGATACGGCTCGCCGGGCCCCTGGATCTTGTTGCCGCCGATGTCGTAGGTCTTCCACCAGTCGCGGGCTTCAAGCTGCGGATTCTCCGCGACTTTTTCGATCGGCAGGACCCAGCCGTAGGGCGAGTGTCGCCGCTGGGCTTCATAGAAAAGCTCTTCGACGTCTTTGGTGACGACCCATTCGGCGAGCGTCGCCATCAGCCGCTCGGCGAATTCGTCGCGGTGCTCCCGTTGCTGATATTTCGGATCGAGCAGGTCGTGGCCGAAGCCTTCCTCGATGAGCCAGACGAGTTGGCGATCGATGTCTGGCGTGGGTGTGGCCATGATCGAGCCACCCATCGCTTGCATGACGACGTACAGGTTCGAGAAGTGGAGGCTCCCGCGCCGCTCCAGCGCCTTACTGGTCGCCTTCGGGAACACGCGGTTGTAGAAGTACCACAAGAACACGTGCTCCAGGCACGACGCGATCGCGTTGTGCACGGGCACGCGGACGTTCTGACCTTCTCCGGTCTCGCGAGCGTGTCGCAGCGCGGCGAGTGCGGCGATGGCGACGTACGTACCGGACGTAATGAAGGTCAGGTCACCAAACGTCTTCAGCGGCGGCGTGTCGACGTCACCATTGGGAAAGACCGAGCCGCCGAGCGCGCCGGCCACGAGGTCCGGGGCCCGGTAGTCCTGCCAGGGTCCCGGCCCGAACGAAGGACACTCAACCGCCACAAGTGCGGGGTTGTCACGGCGCGCCTGCTCGACGTCGACCTGATCCGTGCCATAAGTGCCGGTCGTCAAGATCACCAGGTCGGCCTTGCCGGCGAGCGTCTGGAGTTGCCGAGCACCTGGCTCGGTTTCCACGTCCAGCGAGACAAAACGGCGGTTGGATGCGTAATACGCGTGCCAGAGGGATACGCCGTCCGCACCTTCGGTGTCGTTCGGGTCGGAGAATCTGGGACCGCGCTCTCGCAGCGGGTCGCCGCCCGGCGGTTCCGGACGAACGACGTCCGCGCCGAGGTCCGCGAGGAGCTTGGCGCCGTAGATCGCGCGTTCGTCGGTCAGGTCGACGACTCTGACATCGTCGAGCGCGCCTCGGTGATCGGCCACGTGGAACTCCCCTCCCCCGAAAAGATCGCGTCATTAAACCACCCGGTCGGAACGTGGACGGGAAACTAAGGTGGCGAGTCGGGCCGGTCGTCGGTCGTGACCAACGGTTGGTTCTTCGCGCGACTCTCGGCATCGTGCGCGCATGGCACCTTCGTTCGAGCGACCGGGCGATGCGGGTGCTGATGATGTGTGACAAAAAGGAGTCAGCGTTGGCCGACTACATTGTGCCGTTCACCGCGAGTACCGCGGACCTCGAGACGGTCGGCGGCAAGGGCCAGTCGCTCGCCAGCATGAGCCGCGCCGGGTTCGAAGTACCGCCCGGCTTCACCATCGCTGCCTCCGCCTACCGGGAGTTCGTCACCGCGGGCGACCTGCAACAGAAGATAATCGAACTCGCGAGGCCGGCACTCGTTGTCCGCACGGTCTCGTTCGAGGCCGCTTCGGGACGGATTCAGGCCCTGTTCGCCGGTGCGGAACTCGGGGATCCGCTAAAGAAACAAATCGCCGATGCCTATCGCGAACTGGGGGAGCCAGCGGTGGCGGTGCGCTCGTCGGCCAACGCGGAAGATCTGCCCGATCTGTCCTTTGCCGGCCAGCAGGAGACCTATCTGAACGTGCGCGGCATCGATGCGGTTGCTGCGGCCGTATTGAATTGTTGGGCCTCGCTCTGGACGGCGCGGGCGATGGGCTACCGCCACGAGAACGATATTGCCCAGGATGCGGTGGCAATGGCCGTAGTCATCCAGTCGATGGTGCCCTCGGAGGTCTCGGGCATCCTGTTTACCGCCAATCCGGCCACCGGCGAGCGCACGGAAATGATCGTCAACGCCAGTTTTGGGCTGGGTGAGGCTATCGTCGGCGGCGAGGTGACACCCGACGCCTTCATCATCGGGAAGGACACGTTGGCCGTGAAGGAAACGATGATCGGCGGCAAGGAACACATAATCGTCGCCGCCGATGGCCAGGGCACCGACAATCAGGAACTGACCGTTTCAGAGCGCGACCAGGCGTCGCTGTCGGAGCCGGCGTTGAAAGACCTCGCGGCTGTGGCCATCGAAGTCGAAGCTCATTTCCGAAGCATCCCTCAGGACATCGAGTGGGCAATAGCGGACGGAAAGTTGCATCTCTTGCAGTCCCGCCCCATCACCAACCTGCCAGCGCGGCCGCTGAAAGACGTTTGCTGGGAAAAACCCGAGCTGCCGGACTTCGCCGATACCGGACCGATGCTGCGCAAGAACCTGGTGGAACACATCCCAGGGCCGGTCTCGCCGCTGTTCGAAGACATTTATATCTACGACGCCATTGCGTCGAACAGCGTGCATGCGACCGTTAACGGCTATGCCTATTGGATCTTCGGTCAACGCCCGGGTGTCGAACTGCCGCCGGGCCCCGTCAAGATACAGCCGGGGGCGCGGCCCCGTGGGGCCATGAAACCTGCGCTTGCCGACCCGGCGTTGAAGGACGTGGTCGCCCTGGGCACGGACGCGTTTGCCAGAATGTACGCCGACAGGCTGAGGCTCTGGCGCGATGAAGTCATACCCGGATACCGGGCCGTCGTCGACCAGTGGCGCCAGATGGAATCGGCGACTGCATCCGATGAAACTCTGCTGGAGGGAATAGTCGCTCTCGCAATGGCGGATGGCGAAACCTGGTTTTCCCGGCCCCTTCTCGGTGGCACGGTGAAGCTGATGAACGCTTTGCGCGGCGCTGAAGGTACCTTTCAGCTGTTTCTGGACGAAGCCGCGCCGAGCAAAGGGTTTACCAGTGGTCAGTTCCTGAGCGGCATGCGCTCGATCCCAATGGAAGCCCAGGATGAGATCGGCGACATCGCCGAGATGATCAAGACCGATGATGCGCTGGTGGCACTGGTCGCAACCACACCGCCCCAGCGGCTGTTGTCAGCATTGCGGGCGGAGGAAACTGCAGCGCTCGTCGTACTGGCGATCGATCAGCACCTCGAACGTTATGGTCACCAGATCAACACGCTGGATTTCGTCGAGCCCACGCTGGTGGAAGATCCCACGCCATTGATGCTGAATCTGAAAGCGGTGGTTCTCGATCCCGATCACGATCCGGTCGCAACACAGATGGAACTGGCGCGCCGTCGGCAGACTGCACTGAAGCAAGCGAAAGACTCTTTCAATGCCGCTGACTGGAAAGAACTCAGCGAGTTCCTGTGGATCATGAAGCGCATCTATCCCGATCGCGACGACGCCCTCTTCTACCTGGGACTGGGGTGGCCGACCTTGAGACGTTTCGCGTTGGAACTCGGCCGCCGCCTGGTCGAAGCCGGCACGCTGCGGACGCCGGACGATCTGTTCTATCTCAGGCGCGCGCAACTGGAAGGCGTAATTGCCGCACGCGAGGGCGGCGAAGCGATACCGGCGCTGCACGAAAGCGTCGCCGAGCAGCGCGAACTGCGCGCCGCGCGTATGCGCCTGGTGCCCCCCGACGCCGTGCCGCCGGAGGAAGGCACGGGACCGGGCTGGGGCAAGGTGGCCAACGATGCGGACAGCAACGCCCTGAACGGCAACGCCTGCAGCCCGGGACAGGTCACAGGCCGTGCCAGCCTCATCATGTCGCCTGCAGATTTCGGCAGGATGGAACCGGGAACAATTCTCGTCTGCCCGATGACCACGCCCGCCTGGACACAACTGTTCTCCCAGGCGAAAGGTCTGGTGACGGACGTCGGCGGCATTTTGACCCATGGGTCCATCGTCGCGCGGGAATACAACATTCCGGCGGTCCTGGGTCTCGGCATTGCCACGCAGAGAATCAAGCACGGCCACATGATTTCGGTCGACGGCGACCTCGGCACCGTGTCGCTGCTCGAGGACTGAAATGACCGAACCATCCGCAAACGCCTCGCGGCCTCCAGCACACCGGACACGAGACAGGTGATCAGGGCCGAGCTACTGGCGACGGCCCCGGTGCCCGGCAGCGACAGCGTGCTGCAGTTGCTGAGACGCCCGTTGAAGCAGATGGACGAATACACCATTCGCCTCGCGGGCGGCACCGAACTCATGACCAGCAGGCAGCACGGGTCCGAAGATGCCCTCGGCGCAATGGCGTGCGAGCACATCCGCGGCAAAGATGCGCCCCGGGTTCTGATCGGCGGGCTCGGGATGGGCTTCACGCTCGCTGCTGCCCTCGCCGACCTGCCGTCGGATGCCGCGGTGACGGTGGCCGAACTGGTGGAGGCTGTCATCGACTGGAACAGGGACTGGCTTGGTCCATGTGCCGGGCACCCGATGGCCGACGCGCGCGCCACCGTGGTAGCCGCCGATGTGGGTGATCTGATCCGCGCGAGTCGAGACACCTACGACGCCATCGTGCTCGACGTCGACAACGGTCCCGAAGCGTTGACGCACCCGTCGAACGCGAGCCTCTACTCGACGGCGGGGCTGTCCGCCGCGCAGCGCGCGCTCCGCAAAGGTGGCGCCCTGCTCGTCTGGTCGTCGAGTCCCGATCGGGCGTTCACCCGACGCCTTACACAGGTCGGCTTCGACGTGAACGAACAGCGGGTTCGCGCCCACCAAGGCAAAGGCACGCGTCACATCATCTGGGTCGCGACGACCTGAGCCGGAGCGCAGATGTGAGGTCATCAACCCGCCTCACGAAATCTGACCCGGGCGCGCGGAACTGGGATTCAAAACTCAACGAAACGCCTTTCGCCTGAACTACCGCGCGCCGAAAAAGTGTGCGTTCATCGAACCTGACAACTCGAAGTGAAGAGGCAAACGGTTGATGAAACTGTATATGAGCGGCAATTCCCCCTACGCACGACGAGTTCGAATTGCCTTGCGAGAGACAGGCTTGGCGGACGCCGTAGAAGAAGTCGCCATCAAGAGTTTCGATGACTTACTCGCGATCGGCCCCGGGGGCAAGATCCCGGTATTCATCACCGAATCAGGTCGGGCGTTGTGCGAGTCGCACATTATCGTTGCGCACCTGAATGACCTGTCAGGCGGTGGGCTCTTGCCGACCGAGCCCGCGGACCTTGAGCAATGCAGGATCGTCGAATCTGTCGCTTCGGTTCTGATGGACTCGCTTTTCGTTCGATCCTTCGAGAACAACCAGCGCGCCGAAGAGGTGCGTTCCGAACTGGTGATGGAGAAGGAGCGTGCGCGTTGCGCTCGCTGTTACGACGCTCTGGAGGCGCTGGTGGATAGCGAGGGCGACCATGTCACAGTGGCGACGATCACCGTGATTGCCGCACTTGGCTATGCGGATTGGCGGGCGGCCGAAGACGAGTGGCGAGCCGGTCGTCCGCTGCTCGAAGCCTATTTTGAGCGCTGGATGCGGCACGACTCGTTTGCCGAGACGGCACCGAAGTACTAGTCCCACTGAGACTAGCCCCACTGAGAGAAGGCGGCGCGACGGTCTGCCCCAGGGTCGCGTGAGGCACCGCCCCAGTTTTCAATCACGACCGGACGTGACTAGCGCCCGTCCGATCGCTTGAAGCTTTCGCCTCAGCTACCGTGGCGCAGCACCATCCCGGCACGCGTACCCGTCAGTTCGCCATCGACCACGCTCAACTCGCCGTTGACGATCGTCGCAGCGAAGCCTTTGGCCTTCTGGATGTAGCGCGGCGCGCCGCCCGGGAAGTCGTGTACGAGCTCCGGCTGCAGTTCCGTCACCGCATCGAGGTCGATGACGTTGATGTCGGCACGCATGCCTTCAGCAAGCACACCTCGATCGGCAAGCCCGACGACGCGCGCGGGCCCAGAAGTCATCCGCTCGATGACCTCGCCGAGGCTGTAGAAACCACGTTCACGGTGCCAGTAGGACAGCATGAAGCTCGACCAGCCCGCATCCATGATCTGGGATACGTGTGCGCCGGCGTCGCCGAGCCCGGGATAGAGGTGCTCGCTTTTGAAGAGTTCCGCCTGCTCATCGATGCTGCCCGCAAACATGCGGTAGTTGAAAAGTCCTCGCCCGTCGGTCTCGTCGGCGACCCGCAAAAAGGTCTCGGCCCAGTGTTCGCCCGCCGCCTCGGCCATGGCCGCCAGGCTGGTCTCGCTGGTGTAATCGGGCACGTCCGCGTTACCGAGCGGAAACGCCTTGTCGATATTGAATCGACCCGGATCGCGTTTACCTTCGTCTATCAGCTCGGCGCGGGTTTGCGGGTCGCGGATTTTCTCGAGTCGCGCCGGCAGATCGAGCATCGACAGCGCGGTCCAGGCTTCACCCTGAACCGGCAACATCGACTGAAGGCCGAAGACCAGCCCCGAACCCCTGACATGAGCGATCGCGGTGATGTCGCGGTCGCCGCAAAGTGCATCCAGCGAAGCCGCTGCTTTGGCGCCGGCGCCGGCGGGTAGCTCAGGCATCGCCCCCATCTCTACGCGCTTCCCGTCGTCGAAGAGTTCCAGCGCGTAACTGAAAAGCACCCGGTTGTCGGCATGGTCGGATATGGCGCGCATCACGTCGAAATCCGCACCGACCGCCTGCATCAGACCGTTTTTTTCACCGACCGATGCGGCGATCTGCTCGAGCTCGCCGACGGGAGCAAAAGTGCCTGGTATGGAGCGGCCATCGGGCGCGCGGTGTGGCTCGAAGCGGTTCGTGGAGAAACCCCATGCACCTTGATCGATCGAGCGCTCGACGATATCGACGATCTGCGCCACCTCGGCGTCAGTGGGATCTTCGGCAAAGGATCGATCGCCCATGACGTAGTAGCGCACGGCCGCGTGCCCGACTAATCCCGCGACGTTGACCGCCGTGCCCAGCCGTTCGACGGAATCGAGATACTCGCCGTATTGCTCCCAGTCCCACGCGAGCCCACCGAGAATAGCCTCCTTCGGGATGTCCTCGACCGTCTCCATCATGCCAGCGAGCAAGTCGCGATCCTGGGGTTTGCAGGGCGCGAACGTCATGCCGCAATTGCCGATCAGCGCGGTCGTGACGCCGTGCCAGCTGACGGGCGTCATGTCCGGATCCCAGCCCATCTGCGCGTCGAGGTGGGTGTGTAGGTCGATGAAACCGGGCGTGACGATCTTGCCCGACGCGTCGATCTCGCGACGGCCTTCGCCGTCGACCGTACCGACCGCGGTAATGCGGCCATCATCGATGGCAACATCGCCCGGCCGGGGTTCCCCACCTCGCCCGTCAACGATAGTGCCGCCGCGTATCACGATGTCATGCGTCATTCTTCCCCTCCCCTCGGGGTTCGAGCCAGTTTCACTTTCGTGGATTCGACTTAGTCTATCGTCTTGTCTAGCACGCGAGTGGTGCCGCCGCGAGCCGGCTTGGCGAGATCGCCGCTCCGGACGTGACGAGCATGCGTTTCAAAGAGCGTCTGGACGATTCGCCGTAGAGGAGTTACCGCCATGAAACCGTCCGTCCGCCGGGCCATCATCATCTTCACCGCAATCGGCCTCTCGACGTTGGTCACACAAACAAACTACGCCGAGCGGGCACCCGAGCGGTTTTCGATCGAGGCGATTCTCGCCGCGCCGTTTCCGCAGGAAATCGTCGGAAGCGCAACGTCACCCCACGTCGCGTACGTAACGAACGAGCAAGGCCGGCGAAGTATCTGGGTCGTCGACCATGCCGATGCCAAACCACGTGCCATCACGCGCCACGAGCATGACGACGGGATTCAGATCAGCGCTCTCGCCTTCACACCAGCGGCGGATTGGATCGTCTATCAGCGTGGTGACGCGAGCGGCGGGGGGCCGATCAATGCCGCAAGTTCCACTCAAGACCCCGAACTGGCGATCTACGCCGTTCCTATCGCCGACGGCGCTGCGCGAAAGATCGACGACGGTGCCGGTTTCGCGATTCACCCTGACGGTGCCGCAATCGCCTATGTGAAACAGGGCGCCGTTTGGCGCCGAGACCTTGGCGACGATGCGGCCGAGCCGCAACGTCTGTTCGCCGCTCGAGGTGGAATCACCAATCTCGCGTGGTCGCCTCAGGGCGATGCGCTCACTTTCGTCAGTCAACGCGGATCGCACAGCTTCGTCGGCGTATGGCGCGCCAATCCGGACACCATCGAACGCATTCAATGGCTCGCCCCGTCTACGAATCGCGACTTGTTCCCGCAGTGGTCACCAACCGGGGAGCACATCGCGTTCCTACGTCTGCCACCACCGACCAACCAGCCCCCGGTCTTCCGCTCATTTCTCGAAGACCTACCCTTCTCGATCCACGTCGCCAATGCGACCACCGGCATTGCGCAGCAGGTCTTCGTTGCCGACCGCGGCCGTGGCAGTGCGTTTCGTCCTGTCATCGCGCCGTCGCAGCTATTCTGGGGCGCCAACGACGAACTGGTCTTCCCATGGGAGAAGACCGGTTGGCTGCATCTCTATGCCGTGTCGGCCGACGGTGGCCCCGCGCGCCCCTTGACCGACGGCGAGTTTGTCGTCCGCTCGACGGCAATCGCGCACAACGGTGAGTCGATGTTCGTGGTCATGAACGAGCACGATCGGGAGCGACCACGTTTGTCACGTGTTTCGATCACCGATGGCTCCGCCCAATCGCTCACCAGCGGCAAGACATTGGCGTTCGCACCGACCGCGAGCGGCGCCAACGGCGTCGCGTTCCTCATTTCGGACGCCACCCGGCCGGTGCGCCCGGCCACCCTCGTCGACGGCAGCGTTCGCACGTTCACTGACCTACCCTCCGACTTTCCCGAAGACCTCGTCGAACCGATTGCCGTCGACATCACCGCGACGGACGGGCAATCAGTGCGTGGTCAACTCTTTGTACCGCCCGGTACGAACCAAGCCAAACACCCGGCGGTCGTTTACGTGCACGGCGGCCCCTGGCGACAGATGTTCCTCGGCTGGCACAACAACGCCTACTACTCGAATGCGTACGCCCTCAACCAGTACCTCGCGAGTCGCGGCATCGTCGTCCTGTCGCTCAACTACCGCTCCGGTATCGGTTACGGCCTATCCTTTCGCGAGGCCGCCGAGATCGGTCAGGAAGGCAACGCCGAGTTCCGCGACGTCTTGGGCGCGGCGCTCTATCTCAAGAGTCGCGATGACGTTCACGCCGATCGGATCGGCATCTGGGGCGGCTCATACGGGGGCTACTTGACGGCACACGCACTAGCGCAGGCGTCCGACCTTTTCCGCGTCGGCGTCGACATCCACGGCGTGCACGACTGGAATGAAGGCATTCGCATGTTCTTCCCGAACTATGATCGTTACGACTTCCCCGCAGCGGCTGCGCTAGCTTTTCGCTCATCGCCCTTGAACCACGTGGACACCTGGCAATCGCCAGTCCTTCTGATTCATGCCGACGACGACCGCAACGTGTTCTTCACCGAGACGGTCAAACTGTCGCGTGCGCTCAGGGAGCGCGGGGTTCACGTCGAAGAGCTGGTCTTTCCCGACGATGTACACGGGTTCTTGATGCACGAGAATTGGATCGCCGCGCTCGAGGCAACGGCCGAGTTCCTGATGCGTGAACTCGTCCAGTGACCTCACGCAAGTCGCACTGGTAGCCGCCGCGAGCTCCTCGGCGAATGAAGCGCGACTCCAGCGTCAGGGCCGCACGGCCCGCTTCGGCCGTTGCGCCAGCTTTTCGAGTGCCGGCTGCGCCAGGCGCACAAACCGACACGCCAACCGCCTGGTCTCGCGCGGATCGATCAAGTCGACCACATCGCCCTTGTGGGCCGCTCGAAACGGTGACCTGAGCCGCAACAACCGTTCCTCGATCTCTTCTCGGTGGGCGTCTGGATCGTCCGCGGCTTCGATTTCGCGTCGATACGCGGCCGCGACACCGCCTTCGATCGGAATGCCGCCCCACTCGCCCGCCGGCCAGCCGAAACGGAGGTTGATGCCGTCTGGCAAGCCGATGCTGTTGGGCGCATCGGCCGCCACACCGTAGGACTTGCGCACGTTGAATTCGACTTTCGGCACTTCGGCCTCGGCCGAAGCAATGAGCGCTCGGACGCCACGGCGCATGGTCGCTTTGCTTTCGGCTTTCGAGCCCAGCATGAAGCCGGGCATATCGAGGAAGATCACCACAGGCAGGTTAAACGCGTCGCACAAGTCGACGAAGTGGGCGTACTTGTCGGCACCATCACCATCGACGGCGCCCGCCAACTTCATCGGATCGCTGGCAATTACGCCCACGCTGTAGCCATCCAATCGGGCGAACGCGGTGATCACCGCACCCGCCCAATGGCGGCGCATTTCGAAGAACTCGCCGTTGTCGACCACCAGCGAGATGAGCTTGCGCATGTCGTAGCCTTTGCGCCGATGGGTCGGAATGATGTTCAGCAGGTCTTCTTCGCGACGGTTCGGATCGTCCCCGGTGTCTAAGCGCGGCGCGACGTCATTGGTCGTATTGGGCAGGTAGGAGAGAAACTGCTTGATCTGATTGAGCGCATCCGCCTCGTCGTCGGCCACGTTGTCGATCTGCCCGCTCTCGTAGACGTGGCGCCGGTAGCCGCCGAGCTCTTCCTTGGTCAGCGTCTCACCAATGGCGCGTCGCACCACCGGCGGACCGGACGGAAAGATCTGCGAATTGTCTTTGACCATCACGGTGAAGTGCGACATCAGCGCGGCCGCTGCCGGCCAGCCGGCCACCGAACCCAGAATCGCGGACGCCACGGGCACTTTGGTCATCACCGCCACGCCCTGATGCCACAGTCCGCCCGAGGGCAATCCCATGTGGCCGTCCTGCTCGTCAGACTTGGAGCTATGGCCGACGCCTTCGCGCAATTGCACGTAGGGGATGCCGTACTGCAGCGCCAGCGGTTCGGCAAACTGATGCGGCGTCTTATGCACGCCGTACGGGCTGCCGCCGGAAATGGTGAAATCGTCGCCACCGATGGAGACCGGGCGACCATCGATCTCGCCGAGCCCCATTACGTAACCGCCAGGCGTGAAATCGATCAGATTGCCGTCTTCGTCGTACTCGGGCAGCCCCATCAATTTGCCCATCTCGACGAATGAGCCATCGTCGACCAGTTCATCGATGCGCTCGCGGATCGTTTGGCGCCCGCCGTCATGCTGGCGCGCGATGCGATCCGGCCCGCCCATTTGCTCGACCAGGCCCTCGAGGTATTCGATCTCTTCGATCGCCGCTTCCCAGCTCATGCCGGGTTTCCAAGTTTCGTGGCCGGGTTTAACGCGCATGAGATTCTCCGCAGGATTCGAGGGACGGGCCGGTTTGCCCGCCGGGCAGGTTACGATCCTGTCGCAAAATTGGGCAGACCCTACGGCGCTCCGGCAAAAGGGTCACGGTCTACTTCCGAAACACTGGTGGCGCGATGAGGCCACGATGGCGGGGCTGATCTGCAATGAGTGAGTTCAAAGACAAGGTCGTTATCGTCACGGGCGCGGGCGGTGGCATCGGCCGCGAGCATGCCCTCGAGTTCGGCAGACGAGGCGCTCGTGTTCTGGTCAACGATCTTGGCTCGAACGTACGGGGAGAGGGCGGCAGTGCAATGGCCGATGCCGTGGTCGATGAGATCAGGGCAGCCGGCGGTATCGCCGCACCAAACTACGACTCGGTCGCTGACCCGACCCAGGCTAAAGCCATCGTTGATCAAGCCGTTGCGGAATTCGGCACGGTCGACATCGTTGTAAACAACGCCGGAATCTTAAGAAATAGAACGTTTAAAAACACCACGATCGAAGACTTCACTCTGGTCGTGCAGGTGCACCTACTCGGGTCGTCCTACGTCAGTCATGCCGCATGGCCGGTCATGTATGAGCAGAACTATGGACGCATCGTATTAACCACTTCGGTCTCCGGCATCTTCGGCCAATTCGGCCAGAGCGCATATGGCGCAGCGAAAATGGGGTTGTTGGGCCTGATGAACGTGCTCGCCCTCGAGGGTCGCAGCCATGGCATCAAGGTCAACTGCCTCTCTCCAGGTGCAGACACTCGGATGACAGCACTCGTCACCGAACTGGGTATCGATGCGGACAATCCGCGTCCCACCTCCCATCCACAACTCGTCACACCGGTGGCCCTCTATCTGGCAAGTGAAAATGCGCCGACAGGTACCGTGATGCACGCGCTCAGCGGCCGCTATCTGCGCTCTGACACGTTTGCCAACAAAGGCGTTTCACTCGGCGCGGGTGCGACTTACGAAGACTTGCTCGCGAACATCGACGCGGTCATGGATCTCCAACAAGCAACGCCGCTGGCGGAACCGGGGAATATCGAAGGCCTTGGAAGCTGATCGTGCTCTGTCGGCGACCTCGAGGCGACGCCACTGGGGCCGAGTTCGATTTCGACGCGCTCGCGCGTTTGTGCAATCGTGCGTCAGAGTTTGATGAGAGGGGAGCATCATGAGCCGATTCAAACATTGGGGCCTGCCGACGGGCTTCCTACTCGCAAGCGTGCTGGTGTCCGGTTGCGCTGAGTCCACACCGAGCGAGCCTGCTGACGAGACGACTGCCGACACGCCAACCGCCGCACCGGCCGCGGAGATCGACGCCAACGGAAATGAGGTAGCGCAGCGCCCCATCCCGCAGGTCTTCACAGCCGACATGAAGACCCGATCAATCTCGCCCGAACGAAATGCAACTCGAACGGCGCTCTTTGGCGATCTGCACATCCACACCCGCTACAGCTTTGATGCGTTCGCTTTCGGGACGATTGCCACGCCTTCGGATGCCTATCGCTACGCCAAAGGCGAGGCGATCGAGCACCCCACGGGCTTTGACATGCAGTTGCCCGCGCCGCTCGATTTCCTGGGCGTCACCGATCACGCCATGTTCCTCGGTGCTGTCCCGGCTGCGGCGGACACCTCCACCGAGTTCTCGAAACTCGAGATGGCAGAGCCCTTCCACGACCTCAACCGTCCGGACAACCTGAACGTCGCCAGCATCGCCGACCGGGGCCAGCGATTCTCCGGGTTTATCCCGCGCGCCCTTCAAGGCATTCGGGACGGCACTATTTCCCGAGATACTTTCAACGACATCGCGCGTTCCGCATGGCAGGACACCATTGCCGCCGCCGAGGCGCACAACGACCCGGGGCAATTCACCACCTTTGTCGCCTACGAGTACACGAGCTCAACCAACGACCGCGGCAACCTGCATCGCACCGTCGTTTTCCGCGGCGGCGACCGGATACCCGAGATCCCGTTCTCCCGCTTCCACTCGCAGAATCCGGAGGGTTTGTGGCATTGGATGGACGACCTGCGCGGTCAGGGCATCGACAGCCTGGCGATCCCGCACAACTCCAACGGGTCGAACGGTGCGATGTTCATGCTGACCGACTGGGCGGGCAATCCCATCGATAGCGAATACGCCGGTTTGCGGATGCGCAACGAACCGCTGGTGGAGGTCACGCAAGTGAAAGGCACCTCGGACACCCACCCGCTGTTGTCACCGAATGATGAGTGGGCCGATTTCGAGATCATGCCCTACCGAATCGCCACGACGTTGCACAGCGAGGAAAACGGCAGCTACGTCCGCCAGGCCTATCAGCGCGGACTGCAGATCGAAGCGGACGTCGGTGCCAATCCCTACAAGTTCGGGTTGATCGGAGCCAGCGATACGCACACGGCCGCCGGCTCGTTCGAAGAAGACAACTTCTTCGCGAAGATCGGCGTCCTTGATTCCACCGCCCAACTACGCGGTTCCGTGCCGCTCGCCCCAGAGGCTACGGAAAACGGAATCGCCCAAAACATGAAGGAAACGGAAG
This sequence comes from uncultured Pseudomonadales bacterium, assembly GCA_951813295.1. Classification (GTDB taxonomy): domain Bacteria; phylum Pseudomonadota; class Gammaproteobacteria; order Pseudomonadales; family Azotimanducaceae; genus VXYL01. The sequence goes on along the minus strand of CATOTI010000002.1, from coordinate 3,693,259 downwards.
TCGGCGTGTTCCGAGACGGCGCACAGCAGTTCTGGGGCGCTTCCGGACTCGCCGGCGTGTGGGCCGAGGAGAATACGCGCGACTCGATCTTCGATGCGTTCCGTCGCAAGGAGACCTTCGGGACCAGCGGGCCGCGACTTCAGGTCCGCCTCTTTGCCGGTTACGACTTTCCCGCCGACCTGACCACCCGGTTCGATTGGGTCGCCGAGGCTTACGCCAGCGGCGTTCCCATGGGCAGTGACCTGCAGGGCCAAGGCGACGCGGCACCCCGGTTCGCGATCTGGGCGTCCCGCGACGCGATGAGTGCTCCGCTCGCACGCCTGCAGATCGTCAAAGGTGCGGTCGTGGACGGCGAGATGACGGAAGCCGTGTATGACGTCGCCTGCTCAGACGGTCTCGCGGTCGATCCCGCGACCCACCGCTGTCCCGACAACGGCGCGACCGTGGACATCACCGACTGCTCCTACTCCACCGATGTCGGATCGGGGGAGCTCGCCGCGACTTGGGAGGATCCGAGCTTCAACCCCGGTGAGCGCGCTTTCTATTACGTGCGCGCACTGGAGAATCCGACCTGCCGCTGGTCCACCTGGGATGCGATTCGAGCCGGCACGCCACCGCGCCCCGATCTACACGCGACCATTCAGGAGCGGGCCTGGTCATCGCCGATCTGGTACGTGCCATGAAGGCTTAGGTCTCTCCTGGGCAACTTTCCAGTGTTACGGCATGGCTATCGCGGGAGACGAGCCCTTCTAGGCTTCTATTCGCCCGCGCGGCGCGAAAGGTAGTACGAGTTGGCGCGGTCGTCGCGCACGCCCGTGCTCTCGATTTCGGTGAATCCGGCGTCGCCGAGCCACTCGATCGCCATCTGCTCTCCCCAAGCGGTGCCAAGGCCCGGTCCTCCGTAAGCCATGGATACCGTCATGCAGTGCATGGTGGAGATGGTGTAGATGAACGGGGCCATCGCAAGGTCCTGGTTCTCGTGCAGACAACTCGAGGCCTTGGGTTCGACACAGAGGTACGTGCCGCCCGGCCGGAGCGCCTGATGAATGCCGGCCAGGACTTCACGCGGGCGCGCCTGGTCGTGGATCGCATCGAAAGTTGTGATCAGATCGAAGCGTTCGGTCTCGAGGAGTTCGGCCGCATCGCGCACATCGAAGCTGACGTTCGTGAGCCCCTTGGCATCCGCGCGCTCACGCGCCGCCGCGATGCTCTGTGCGCTGAAGTCGTAGCCGAAGAAGCGAGATTGTGGGTATGCCTCGCCGAGAAGGCACAACGCTAATCCGGACCCGCAGCCGACGTCGGCGACATCGATGCCCGCCTCGAACCGTTCGGCGCCACCGAGCAGCGGCACGATCTGATCGATCATCGTCTTCTCGTAACGTTGGCCGGAGGACTCCGCCATCAATGCGGTGAATCCCTCGTAGCGGTCGTAGGGCACGCCGCCGCCCTTTTCGAACACCTCGACGATGTCGTCTTCGACCTGACCGAGCATGGCGACGTATTGGCAGTAGGTGGTCAGGTTGAGGGGACCCGCCGCACGCGTCAGAAGGCCTGCATGTTCGGCTGGCAGCACAAAGGTGTCGTTCGCCTCATCGTGGTCGACGACGCCACCGCTCGCCATGGCTGAAAGCCACTCCCGGACATAGCGCGGATGCATGCCGGCCGCTTCCGCCAGCTGTTCTGCGCTCGAAGGCGGTCGTCCGGCCATCGTGTCGAACATTCCGGTGCGATGGCCCACGCTCATCATCAACGCCAGCGCGCCGCCGTTGATGATCCCCGTCATGGTCTGGCTAAACGCTTTGGCTCGCGTCTTATCGAAGTCCTCGGTCATTGCTTTTCTCCTTGAGCGCGCAAGCGTCGCGCATCCGTGCGATCAACACCACGATTCCACACCGCTTGAATCGATTGCCGGCGCCATGGGGCATTGGCACCATCGACCGCCCTGTGATTGCACGACCTGGGAGGGCCACCATGCAACGCTCACTCTTACTTTCCGCCGCCGCGCTGGCGGTTCTTTTGCTCGGGGCCGAAGCGTCGCAAGCCCAGGCCATCATCGAGTGTGAGCCGAAAGGTAATGCACGACCGATCTGCGGGTTTTCGAATCCTGAGGACATCGTCGCGCTGCCGGGTGATCAGGCCATCCTGATCGGCGAGTACGGCGCCTCGGCGGCGTTCTCGGGCCGGCTGCTGGTGCTGGAACTCGAAAGCGAGAAGCAGCACACCGTATTTCGTGGCGGGCAAGGCATGGCCACGGCCGAGCCAGGCTGGGGCGATCCGGCCTGTACCACGCCGCCCGACGCGAAGTTCAACAGCCATGGCATCGACCTCGTTCGCCGCGACGATGGCCGTCTGCAGCTACTCGTCATCCAGCACGGCAGCCGCGAAGCGGTTGAACTCTTCGAGGTGATGGGCGCGGGAACCGACTGGCAAGTGGCGTGGCGCGGCTGTGTGCCGTCGCCGCCCAATGCATCGCTCAATAGCATCGCCGGCGTCTCCAACGGCGACTTCTACACGACGCAAATGGTGCCGCTCGAACCTCCGATTGATCTCTCGCAGGGCTTACCGCGACACGTGACGGGCCATGCCTTCGCATGGTCGCAATCGGAGGCGAGTTTTCGAAAGATCGAGGGGACGGACGGCGCCATGCCGAACGGCATCGTCGCCTCACCCGATGGCCGCTTCATCTACATGAACGCCACCGCCGAACACAGCGTGCGAAAGGTCGAGGTCGCGACCGGTAGAGAACTCGGTCGGGCAACGGTCGATTCACCCGACAACGCCCGCTGGGCGCCTGATGGCCACGTCCTCATCGCATCGATCAAAAGGGACATCACAGGCGAAGACTTCGGCGCGTGCGTGAGCATTCAGCAAGGCGCTTGCAGCATTCCATTCAAGATCGTCGCACTCGATCCCGACTCGATGACCATCGTCGAAACCCTCTATGCGACTGACGGTGCGCCAATGGGCGCGGGAACGGTTGGCCTGCGGGTGGGCGATGAGCTTTTCATCGGCTCGTTCCACGGCGACCGGATTCTGCGCGTGAATCTGCAAGGGCGGTAAGCAAGCCGACGTACACTGCGCGACGACCCGCACACGTGACGGCAAATTCCACCGGCCGTCGTGGATTTCGGAGAACCGACGATGCAGACAGCGAAGATCACCGGCGAGTGGCGCCAACCGGTGAACACGGCCGCCCACCAGAAGGGTGGCATCCATGATGACGCCACCGCGACGAAGCTCGGGTTTTCCGGTGGCACCGTCGCCGGTGCGATCCACATGGAGCAGTTTCTGCCGTTGCTGTTGGAGGTGTTCGGCGACACCTGGTGGGAACGAGGTGTGCTTTCGATCTTTTTCCTGAAGACGACGATGGATCGTGACCCCGTGCGCTGTTTCATGAGTGCGCTCGATGACGACGGGCAGGCGGCGGTCTGGATGGAGAACGAAGCAGGCGAACAAATCCTGACCGGCACCGCGAACTTAGGCGGGTGCTCCAAGCCGACCGCACTCCGCGAGCGGCTAGAGACGCTGCGCCCAGCGACGGATCTCCGCATTCTCGGCAAGTTCGCGGTGGGTCAGTCCGCGACCGTCCCCTCACGCGTGGCGATGGATTTCCTCGATCGACAACTGTCGGTCATCACGGAAAACCACTCCGCATTCGTCGACAGCGAACGATTCGGTCAACGTGTGCTCCCGTGTACCCAGACCGTTCGCTCATTCGACCCGGCGGAGGCTGATCTCGCACGTCAGGCGATTCAGCCGTTTGTCGGTCTCTACGGCGCCATCGAGATCGAATACCTGAAAAGCCCGGTGCTGGTGGAAACCGACTATGTCGCGACTTGCGAGGTGGTCGGCCTGTCGGAGAGTCCGAAGACCGAAATCCTATGGCGCGAAAGCCATCTCGAGCATGACGGCATGCGGGTCGCACGAATGCTCAAGATGGATCGCTTGATGAAGAACTCATCGCCCCTCTGGGACGAGTAGTCGATCCGCTAGCCCCCTTCACATCGTGAGCGAACCCGGCGGCGATCCGCGCTCGGCGATGGTAGAGGGGGGCGCGGCCATCGAGGCCGCCTTCACATCGTGAGCGAACCCGGCGGCGATCCGCGCCGCCCCATGGACCTCCTCGGCGCCGGCGCACTCGGCGGCTTCGCCGTGATCCTGGGTCTCAATCAGGCCCTCGTGAAGATCGTCAACGACGGCCTGGCACCGGTGTTCCAGGTGGGCGTGCGATCGATCGCCGCGTTCCTGCCCGTGCTCTTGTTTGCGCTCTTCATGCGCAAACGGCTGTCGATCAGCGACGGCAGCTTAGCGCCTGGCATCGTGAGCGGCTTGCTGTTCTCGGTCGAATTCTGCTTGCTCTTTGTCGCTCTCGAGCTGAGCTCCGTCGCCCGGGTATCGCTCTTTTTCTACACCATGCCGGTGTGGCTCGCGCTGGTCGCACACTTCGTTTTGCCCGGCGAGCGCCTGAACCTCGTTCGCGCCAGCGGCCTTGCCATGGCCATTGGCGGCGTCGCGCTCGCGCTCCTGGGCGATCCGGCGTCCACGAACGACGGCGCGTGGTTGGGTGACATGTTGGCTATCTTGGGAGCGCTCGCCTGGGGCGGTATCGCCATCGTGGTGCGTACGACACGGCTATCGCAGTCGACGCCCGAGATGGCTCTGCTCTACCAGCTCGCCGTCTCGGGCCTTCTCTTGACCGCCATCGCACCCCTCGTCGGCGACACGGTGCGCGACCTCACACCCGAGATCATCGGCATTTTCGCGTTCCAGGTGATCGTCGTGGTGGCCATCGGGTTCGCGATGTGGATCTGGGCGCTTTCGATCTATCGCGCCTCCGACACGGCGTCGTTCAGCCTGCTCTCGCCGGTGTTCGGCGTCTTCTTCGGCTGGTTGATGTTCGACGATGCGCTGACGCCGACCTTCCTGGCTGCGCTGGGCCTGGTTCTAACGGGGCTCATCCTCGTCAATCGCCGCTGACGGGCGATTTATCGGTCGCTTGTGCCGCGGGCTTCCAGGCGATACAGCCACACCTCGTCGAACTGCATGGGATCCCGCTGAAACGTCGATCGGCTCGTCCACTGCGCGGCAAACGTCGTCAACTCATCAACATCGTCAACCCGAACCGCACGGACCGGGTAAATCGATTCATCGACGCGGATTCGAACGAACGGATTCTGTTCGATGTGTTCTACCCAGTTGGTGCGTGTGTCACCCGCATAGACGTAGAGGCGACCCGCCAGCTGAACGTAGGCGAGATTGACCGAGTAGGGGTCTTTCGGACGCGTTTCGAGCTGCGCGACGCCGGTTGTCTGATCGAAGTGCCAGGCGGCAGGTGTGTCTTCGACGACGCCCCGCAGTTGACCGCCCGATGTGACGAACAACGGCCCCTCGGATACGACGAGCAGCAAAGAGAGAGCCCCGAGGAAGAGTGCGCCGAGAAGCAGCACGCGTGATCTAGTCATGACGTTAGCGTGTGGCGGTAGTAGCGATAGGTCGTGCTTTCGCGAAAACCCGCAGAACGATAGAGACCAAGGGCCGGTTCGTTGTCTGTCTCGACTTCCAGAAGAATCCGTCGGCTCCGATCATGATCACGAACGACGTTAGCCAACATAAGCCGGCCGAGTCCCTCCCCACGATAGGACCCGTCTATCGCGAAGCTGTTGAGCCAAATCTCATTTTTGGACCGGGTTACCCGAATCATGCCCACCGCGTGATTCTCCCGGCGTACAACCAAAAGCTCGTGCGCCTCGCTCCGTAGCCACTGCTCAATGATGCGGCGGGACTGATCGACGTTTTGATTCTGGTCGCGCCGAACGTGCACCAGGTCCTCCAAGTCCTGACTCCGCGCCGCGTGGAGCTCGATGACTTCCACTTCCGACAACTTCGGTCCCGCGTCCCAGTCGAATTCCATCAGGTGTTCGGAGAATTCGCAGACCCCGCCGAGGCGCTCTGCAAACGCGCAACCGGACTTCGACGCCGCCTCGCAGACGAGCAAGTAGCTGTCTGCATTGCGCGACCGACACTCGGCCTCAACGGCGACGAGCAGGTTTCGACCGATGCTGCGCATTCGACAGTCGGGGCGCACGACGCCCAGGACCTCGATCTCAGGACCAGGCGGAAGGGTGGCTACACCAACGAGTTCACCTGCCTCGAAGTAGAGAAACTGGTTTGTTTCCTGTTTGCCATCCGGAAACCGATGTATCGGCATCTCCAGGCCATCATCGGCGCGGCACTTCTCGACCAATGAATCCACCGCGCGTCGAGCACCCGGCGCGAGTGCGGTTGTGTAGACACCGTTTCGCATCGTTCGATTGTATCGGCCACCCGGTCCCGAGGGATCTTGTTGCCAGCTCAATCAACGTCGATCCGCCCCGCGTCCCGGTTGCGGTCGTGGACGCGAACAGGCAGCGTGCCGGACGACTAGTGAGGAAGCACGCCCATGCACGACATCCTGATCAAGAACGGAACTCTGGTCGACGGGACCGGCGCGCCGCGAACAAAAGGCGACATCGCGATCGACGGCGACACCATCGTGGCGGTCGGCGAGGTCACGGGCGAAGCGCGTCGGGTCATCGATGCCGAAGGGCACCTGGTGACGCCGGGTTGGGTCGATATCCACACGCACTACGACGGCCAGGCGACATGGGATCCCGTGATGGCGCCATCGAGCTGGCACGGCGTGACGACGGTCGTGATGGGCAATTGTGGCGTCGGCTTCGCCCCCGTGCGCCCGGGTGAAGAAGGCTTCCTCATCGAGCTGATGGAAGGCGTCGAGGACATCCCGGGGAGCGCACTTGCCGAGGGCATCGATTGGCGCTGGGAATCGTTTCCCGAATATCTCGACGCACTCGAGACGATGCAGCGAACCATCGACGTCGGCACGCAAGTGCCTCACGGGGCGATACGTGCCTACGTCATGGGGACGCGCTGCAACGACACGTCGGAGATCCCGACGGCCGACGAAATCGAATCGATGCAACAACTCGTGCGGGAAGGCATCGAAGCCGGCGCGCTCGGATTCTCTTCTTCCCGCACGCTTCTGCACACGGACAAGCAAGGCGTCCACGTGCCCGGCACCTTCGCGGGGAGCGACGAGATGCTCGCCCTCGGCCTCGCCATGCGAGGGCTCGACCATGGTGTTTTCGAAATGGTCTCCGATCACCTCGGCACCGACGACGAGTGGGCCTGGGTGAAAGCCTTCGCCGCCGAAACGGGACGACCCATCACACTGGTGCCGACCTCCCCAGGTGCCTACGAGGGCGGCAAGATTTATCGGATCGCGGAAGAAGCGCGCGAGAAAGGCATGGAGATCCGCCCGCAGATGGCGGCGCGCCCGACGGGCGTGTTGCACGGACTCTCGAGTTCGTTCCACATCTTCGCCCGCTGCCCGTCGTATCTCGAAATCGCGGACCTCGATCTCTCGTCACGCGTGGCGGCCCTGCGCGATCCCGGTCGTCGCGCGAAGCTCCTCGAGGAAGCCCGCACGCAGAGCCTCGGCTTCTTCGGCAACGCCGAAGCGCTCCTCTGGATGATCTTCCCGTTGGGAGACATGCCGAACTACGAACCGGAACGTAGCGAAAGCGTTGCCGGCCGTGCCGAGGCGCAGGGCGTCGACTCCGTCGAGATGATGCTTGATCTGCTCCTCGAGCAAGACGGCCGTGAGCTCTTCTATCAACCACTCGGCAACTACTCGACCTACAACCTCGACCCGATGCGCGAAGCGCTCCAGCATCCGAACGTGCTCTTTGGTCTTTCGGACGGTGGCGCACACTGCGGCATCATCGCCGACGCGGGCATGCCCACGTTCGTTCTGACGCACTGGGCGCGTGATCGGTCGCGCGGCGAGCAACTGCCGCTCGAGTTCCTTGTCCGCTGCTTGAGTCGAAACACGGCACACGCCTACGGCATGACGGATCGCGGCGAACTCGCCGTCGGCAAGAAGGCCGACATCAACGTGATCGATTTCGACAAACTCCGACTGTTCCGACCCGAAGCGACCTACGACCTGCCGCTCGGCGGCCGACGGCTGGTCCAGCGGGTCGAGGGCTATCGCTACACGTTGAAAAGCGGCGAAGTGACCTTCGAAGACGGCGAGCACACCGGCGCGTTGCCGGGCACCCTCGTCCGCGGCGGTGCCAGCCCCGTCTGATGGCCTGGATCGACGTTCTCGGCAACGACATCTACTACGTCGAGGCGGGCTCGGGGCCGCCGCTGGTTTTCCTGCACGGGATGAGTTCGTGTGCGGAGGCGTGGTGGCAACAGTTCGACTACTTTGCCAACCACTACCGCGTGATCGCGTACGACAGCGTCAACCACGGTCACTCGAGCAATTCGCCGGCAGGCCAGGCGGAAACCGACCGCACAGACGAGCTCGAAGCCTTCCTCGCGGCCCTCGAGATCGAACAGCCCATCCTCGCGGGAAACTCGATGGGCGGCGCCACGATCCTCCGTTGGGCCGTCCGCCACCCGGATGCCGCACGCGCACTCGTCGTGTCGGGAATGGGCGTGCGGCGTGACGACGACGGTCGTGGACGTCAGCTGTCACCACTCGATCACGAGACGCTGTTTCTTCCGATCGGTGACGCGCTGACGGATCGATTCAAGCGCGAAGAGCCCATCATGTTCGAGCGCTATCTCAGGATTCGCTCGACCGCCACGAGGCTCGAATTCTTACGACGTCCGCGCGAACGCAATCCCAGGACCGTCGAGGAAACGCTGGCGCTCGCCGAGCGGGTCGGCGGCGTCCGTTCGCCGCTGCTGGCCATCGTGGGCGAGCTCGATTCCCTCAAGGACGCGGCCATGCATCTCGACGAACTCGTCTCGCATTCGCGCTACGTCGAGCTAGCCGGTTCACCGCACAACGGCTACTTCGAGAACGCCGATGAATGGAACGCCGCGGTCGATGCTTTCCTGACGACGATCGACTGACGATCGCGCGGGACCCTTACGACCCTTGATGCGGGTCCGCCACCTTCGGCCACAACGGCGCCGTCACATGTTGGTGCGGCAGATTGGCGAACTCCATGGATCCCGTACCGTCCGTTGCGGCATAGAGCACGTCCCGGGCAACCGCGCCGAAGCCTGCATGAAAGTGCTGGGTGGACTTCACGATCAGCGATTTCACCTTCATCGGATCCAGCCCGACTTCGGAAAAGCAGTCCGGGTGAAACGCCTGCACGCGATGCGTGTTGCACACGACATCAATCGCGTTGTCGTCGTCATCGGCATCCCCGATGCGCAACCACGCCAGGTCGCCAAGCGGAACGACCGCGCCACCAAACCGCTGTAGTCCACGTCGCTTCAATCCCATGACGGTGACGGTCGCGTCCACGGGGGCGCCGGATGCGGGGCCCAGTTTGCCGCCGATTCGCATCGGTAAAGACGCACCGAGGCCTGCTTCGAAGGCGAGATCAACCGCCTGAGGATCCCAGAGCGGCGAGATGGCATAGCCGCCGACGCCGCGATCGATCAACGCCTGCAGCACGAAGGTGGAATCACCGGCGGCACCGATGCCGGTGTTGTCCGCGGTGTCGGCAATGACGAACGGCGCCTCACCCGGTGGCGACGGCAGCGTTTTCGCGATCGCCGTGGCCGGGGTGATGAAGGGCGCGAGCAGTTCATCGCGATTGTCCCACACCCATTTTCCGAGCGTGTCTGCCGTCGTTCGAGCGAGCGACTCATCGTCGTTCGTGACGACGACGACGCGGGTACCGACCTCCGGGGTATCTCCCCAGGGAAATCCGTGCGCCAACGAGACCGACAGGATGCCGGGCTCTCGTTCCAACGCCTGCATCCGCTCGACGAAGCTTTCCATCGGCTCGCGCGTCGTGGGGTAAATCCCAAGCATCTTGCAGTCGTACATCGCCATCGTGGGCCGCAAGTTCTCTTCGAGCATTCGCACCGCGATGTCGAAAACCTCGTGGGACCGCTCCCTCGCATCGAGGTGCGGATACTCCTTGTAGTAGATGAGCACGTCGGCAGCGTCGAGCTTGGTCTCGGTCTGGTGGCCGTGCAGATCCAATTCGGCGAGGAGTGGAATGTCGGGGCCGATCCGCTCACGGACGCGCTCCAGCAAATCGCCCTCGGCGTCCAGGTAGCCGTCGGCGATCATCGCGCCGTGCAGGTTGAGTAAAACGGCATCGACCGGCATCGCGCGTTCGAGGTCGGCCAATATCTCGTCTCGCAAAGCCTCGAACGCGGGCTTCGTGGTGTTGCCAGCGGGTGTCGCGAACGCGGCCAACCCTTCCGCGACCGTCCAACCGCGCTCGGTCGCCAGCCGCTTCCATTCGATGAGCGGCAACGCGAACAAGCCGGGGTGTTCGCCATGCTCGCCGTTCCTGACGAGCATCGTGCGCTTGAAGAGTTCGAGCCCCGTGGGGATCGGCGAGAACGAATTTGTCTCAGTGCCGAGGCAGGCGGTAAAGAGCTTTCGGGTCATATCGCTTCCCGGATCGAGGGTCTGTTTTGGATGGGCACAAAGGTGAAACCACAGTGGCTCGTATGGCTTCACCGAGACATGCACTAAGTATGCAAGTTGCGCTCGAGCCATCGTACACGCCGTGAAGATTGGGTCCCTCTGCGCGCGCGCCCTCCCGGCGGCGTTGTCAGGCCGCGTAAGGACCTCTTCGGTACGAACCGCGCCTGCCTTGCACGACCCGTGCACCGAACACCCACACGGAGACGCCATGTTCGGCTGTCTAGCCCGAATCCGAACCTCGCGTTTTGAGATCGTCACTGAAAAGACTCTTCAGCTCGGTTGAGGCATCCATGGTCGTCTGCTTGAACGCCTGGGGATCGTGTGCGACCGCAGCCTGCCTCTGCAGCGTCTGTTCGTCGTGAATCCTGAACGTGTCGACCGCGTCAGCCGAATGTCCGAGCGTGCTGAGTAGATTTCGGGTGAGTTCAAGGCTCGAGAGCAGCGTATCCCGGAGCACGTATTCAACGCCGATGGCGCGCAGCGCGATTTCGTGTCGGCGGTTCACGGCACGTGCAAAGACCTTCAGGTTCGGAAAGGTCTTGCGCAGCATTTCTGCCATACGAGTGCTGGTGTTGATGTCGCCTATCGCAATCACCAGCGCTCGCGCTTCACCAACACCCGCATTGCGCAACATGTCGAGCCGCGTCGCGTCGCCGTAGAAGACCTCGTTGCCGAATTCGCGCACGAAGTCGACTTGTCCCGGGTTGGCATCCAGTGCGGTAAACGGTTGGCCCTGGCTGCTCAATACGCGCCCGACGATCTGACCGAAACGGCCAAAGCCGGCGATGATCACCGGCGTCGGTGCTTCTTCGTCCATGCTGTCGTACTCGCGATCGTCGCTTGATCTGCCGAGATAACGCTCTAACGCCTGCATCAAAAACGGCGTGGTGGCCATGGAAAGGGTCACCACGAGCACCACCATGGCGGTTTGCTCCGGCGTGACGAACGCGGAAGCGGCAGCCGCGGTGAGAAGCACAAACGCGAACTCACCGCCCTGGCTCAACACGACAGCTGTGCGCGCAGCATCGGCACCGCCGAGGTCCGTCAGTTTGAGAACGGGTAGAAGCGTCAGTGCCTTGACCAGAACGAGTGCAACGGTCAGACCCAGAATCGTCACCGGCGCTTCGGCGAGGAGGCCGATATCGGCAGACATCCCGACGGCAATGAAAAAGAGACCGAGCAGCAACCCTTTGAACGGCATCACGTCGGTTTCCAGCTGATGACGATACTCGGAATCCGCGACCAGCATACCGGCGATAAACGCTCCCAACGCCATGGAGAGACCGGCCGCATACATCGCCAGCGCCGCACCGCTGACGATCGCGAGGCTCGCGGCGATGAACAGTTCGTGGATACCTGTGGCAGCAATGAATCGTAAAACCGGCTTCAGAAGGAAACGCGCTACGACGATCAAACCGAGAACCATCACGAGGGCCGGCCAGCTGAAGCTGGACTCTCCGCTCGGCCCAAGGGCTGCGACGATGACGAGGCCGGGAATGACGGCAACGTCCTGAAACAGCAGCACCCCGAACGCCGCGCGTCCGTGCGGGTGATTGAGCGCTTTCTGTTCCGCGAGGAGTTGCAGCACGAAAGCCGTTGAGGAGAGCGCAAGCGCGAATCCGATCACCGCGGCGCTACCGGGTGAAAGCGACAGCGCCGCCCACAGAACGACGCCCAGGGTCACGCTCACGAGACCCACCTGCGCAGCGCCCAGGCCGAATACGTTCTTGCGCATCACCCAGAGGCGACGTGGCTGCAACTCGAGCCCAATGATGAAGAGCAGGAGCACGACGCCGATTTCGGCAAAATGAAGCAGCTCAGCGGCGTTGCCAATGACGCTCAAGCCGCTCGGGCCGATGAGGATCCCGGCGAGCAAGTAGCCGATGACCGAGGACAACCCAAGGCGTCTGATCAGCGGCACGATCAGCAAGGTCGCCGCCAGGAAGATGAACAGTTCAGTCAGGAATGCCATTCAGTCTTTTCAGATCCTGTTCGCTGATGGTTTTTCCTATACACGCGCAGCCGTGTCGCTAGTCTCTGGCGTTGCTCGAACGAATCCCTTGAGTCCGGACCATTCGCTCCAGTGATCGCATAGCTTCTCGACGGACATCCCAACGGCGTCGTAGTCGTCCGGGTAGTCGAGAAAATCACCGTTCATGCACCGATCGGGATGGTCCGAAACACCCCAACCGACGCGAGGATCGCCCTCGAAGGGGTTCTCGTCGCGCAATCGCCGAATCCGGAAGTAGACGTTCATGCGCGGTTCGTCGCTCAAGTTCGGCGTGGCGGTGTGGGGTAATGAGTGAAGCGCGATGACGGCGTCACCTTCGCCCATCAGGACCGGGGTCAGCTCGGGCCAGGGCCAGTCGGGATGCTCAAAGGCCGTATCTGGATAACGATCGACCATCGCCTTCGGCATCATGCCGGCAACCGCTGTGTCTTCTCCAACGGGGATCAGGCGCGGCCAATCCGGCCCACCGCCACCGATGGGGCCACCGGCCGCGCGCTGATGACGGAAAAACGCTTCCACGGCTTCGTGAGCGCCCCGCCGAACCGCAAACTGTCCTTTACCCGGCGTCATCTGATCGTTCAGACAGACGCCGACGAGTGCGGTGTAGCTGCCGATGGCGACAGTGCGTTGCCGGTCTTGCCAGAGCGGCGCTTTACCGGCAGGCCCGAGGGAGCGTGGATCGCCATCCTTGCCCCACGTGTGTAGATCACCACCGGCCGCTTCGATTTCGCTCCGCGTTTCCGGGCACGGTCCAGCCCAGCCGCCGTCGACATGCGCAACCGGCGCGGTTCGCGGCGTCGCGCGATTGCGGGTCACGGCGTCCGCGTATTTCGGCATCGTGACGGCGACCTGCGCGTTGATGGGTGGCGTATACCGTCCCATGGCCTCTTCGAGAACGTCGGCAACCATCGATGCTTTGAAGAGGTCGTTGATGGCTGGCTCGTCACCGTGCGCGATCCTTGTGGGGTCGGTTTTGATCAGCGTTTTAGCGCGCGCGACGACCTCACGTGGAACGACGTTCTTCAGGACAACGAAGCCGTCTCGAACGAGGGTTCGTTTCTGATCTGGCGACAGTGCGGCAGCGTGTGACATTGGATTGTTGGCAGCTTGGACGGAAATCTAATCCGCGTGATTAAGCCATAGGACCGCATTCGAGTTTTGTGATCGCGATAGGCTTGGTTATCGGGGGATGGGGCGAGCTCGCTAGGGTCCGTTTGATCGATGTTCGTGGACGATGAGCTTGAACTAGACCGGCGCGGTTTGATCCGCGTCTACCTCGCGACGTGGCCGTACATCCTCGCCGAGTTGCGTCACTTCGCGGCACTCCTGATCGGCCGCGTGGCGCTCATGGGCTGGGGGACGGTGATCGGCTTTCTCGGCTTCGACGTCATGGTCGACTCCGTCTGGCGCGGTGAGCCGTTGAGCGCAGCCCAGGCGGGGCTGTTGTTGCTAGCGCCGGAGGGTTTTGTCGGCGTCGATTCCTTGGAGGACGGCGCGCGTACGACCGTGCTTTACCGGTTTCAGGTCTGGACGATCCTGACGACCATCTTCGGGGTGCTCGCCTTCCAGGGGCTCGAGCTCTACAAGACTTGGATCCTGCAACGCGTGAATCAGCATCTGCGCGTTCAGCTCGTACAGAACACGCAAGCGCTCAGCCTGACGTTCCACCGCGACCACCAAGCAGGCGATGCGGTCTACCGGGTCTTTCAAGACAGCGCCATGGTGACACGCGTGATCGACGTGATCGTCGTCCTGCCGGTGACGGCCGGCTCGACGCTCATCCTGCAGGTAGCGATCGCTTCGCTCTTCAGCCCGGTCTTCGCGATGTTGCTGGCGATCGGCGCGCTGACGCTCATCGCGATGCTCGCCTGGTATACGCCGCGGCTACGCGCCGTCAGTGCTGTGACGCGGGCCGCGAGTGCGGCGCTTGTGGGTCGGGTACAGGAATCGTTTCAGAGCATTCTGGCGCTGAAAGCTTATTCGGCACTCGACCGAACGGCAGCCCTCTTCGCCACGGAATCCCGCCGGGCGATCGACGCCGCTTACCGGCTGCGTAGCAGTTTCGCGGGGATCAAAGTCGTCACAGCTTTCGTTCTAGCGATCGTGCTCTTCGTATCCGACTACATCGCCGCGGAACTCGTTCACGCCGAAGGCGCCGTGTTGGGCGCGTCGCTCCTCGTCTACCTGGGTTTATCGATCACGGTCTGGACTCTCGCGGCCTACGACGCGCGGCGTTCTAGCATTTCGACGTTCTCAACGAGTTTCGAAGACCTCATCCGCGGTTGGTGCCAGGCACAAGACATGGCGATGGGCCTCGGGCGCGTATTCCACCTGCTCGATGTTCAACCGTCCGTCGAAGCCCCGCCGAATCCGACGCCTTTCCCTGCCGCAATTGATGACGTCGAGTTCCAAAACGTGCGATTCGGTTACGCCGATGAGGACGTTCTCCGCGACGTGTCGTTTTCCGCGCGAGCCGGCCAGCTCATAGCCCTCGTCGGTGCATCCGGAAGCGGCAAATCCACATTGCTCTCGCTGTTGTTGCGGCTGTTCGATCCCGCCGAAGGGCGGATCCAGTTGAATGGCATCGACCTGCGGGAATTTGATCCCATCGAGTTGCGCAGGCGCGTAGCGGTCGCCCTGCAAGAAAACACGCTCTTCCCGCTCTCGATCGCCGAAAATCTGCGCTACGGGATCGATCCGACGACACCAACGCCAACCGACGTCGATCTCATCAAAGCGTTGGAAGTTGCCGATGCGGAGTTCGTGCTCGAACTTGCCGAGGGGCTAGAGACGGCACTCGATGTCGGCGGGGCTCGTCTATCGACCGGCCAGAAACAGCGCATCTCGATCGCGCGTGCCCTACTGCGCGACCCCGCGGTTCTGATCCTGGATGAACCGACCGCATCGCTCGATCCGATCACCGAGCGACACGTGCTCGAAAACCTCAAGACGTGGGCAAGGGACCGTGTCGTCTTTCTCGTGACGCATCGGCTCGACGCCGTGGTCGACGCGGATCAGATCCTCGTCATCGATGAAGGAACGATCGTCGAAGCGGGTACCCACGAGACCCTCACCCAGGCGAACGGTCGCTATAGAGCGCTCGTCGAAGCCGACAACACCGTGGTCGGCCCATGACGACGCCCTACCACGATCGGCTCGATACCGAGGTCTCCACGACGACGAGCGACTCGCTGCGAATTGCGCGGCGGTCACTTGGTTATCTGCATCCCGTTCGCCACCTTCTCGCTGCACGTGCCGGGCTTGCCGTCGCCATCTTCGTCGCCGGGCTCTTCGTCCCATGGTTCTGGAAGATCGTCATCGATCACGGCGTGTTGCAGCAACCAATCACAGCCGACGGGCTCTTCCCGTTCTTCATGCAGCCCTTCCTCGATAGCATCGCGAACCAGTCGCCGATCGAGATCGTGCTGATGTCCTTCATCACGATGGCCGGCATTTACCTGTTCTTCGGCTACGCGGGCAACCAATTGCTCGATGCCAACCTCGCCGAGGGCGTCGACATTGCCACTACGTCGGAAAACAAGACGAGTGCCGGGCGGAGCGAATCGGGCGGGTGGATCGGTTGGATCGATTTTTCGCTCGCGGTTCGATTCAGCCAGCGCATCACCGATCGAGTACGGACGAGTGTCTTCGCCGCCCTCACACGCTTGCCCATGGTCGACATCTTCCGCCAGCGCGCAGGGGACGCGATTTTTCGTGTGCTGCACGACGCGCCCTCGATTGGCGTCATGTGCGCGCAGCTCACCATCGTGCCTTTCTCGATGGTGCTCCGGGTCGGCCTCAACCTCTGGGTGCTGACGATGGTGTACGGCGCGATCGCGCCCGAGTTGGTGTGGATCGGGGTGTCAGCGGTCTTCCTGACGCTATTCCTCACAGCACCCCTCGCGCGTCGCTACCGGCGGGTGAGCCAGTCGAGCCGCGCATCTGGAAGTGCGGCGACAGACGATTTGGAAGAAGGGCTCAAGAACGTCGCCGCCGTGCAGAGCCTCGGCGGGGCCGAAGTGGAGCGCGCACGTTTCGCCGCCGCAAGCCGCGAGTCCTTCCGCCAGTCCCTCCTGGTGGTCGGTTTGCGGATCTTGATCGAGGTCTTGAGCGAGAACGTCCACCTCGTCTACCAAACGGCCGGATTCATCACGATCTCGATCGGCATCATCGACGGGCGCCTGACGATTGGTGACGTGCCCGTGATCCTGAGGATGTACTCGCTCCTCTACGAGACGTCGATGGAATTCGGTCGGATCTGGATCGACCAACAGGACAACGTCGCCGCCGCACGGCGCCTCTTCTTCGCGATCGACGGCCAGGAAAGTAACAAATCTGTTCACCGCACACCGGTTTCTCGAGTCTCACGTCTCCGCTTTGACCGCATCGGCTTCGTCTATCCGGACGGTCGCGAAGCCCTCGAAGACGTCAGTTTTTCGGCCGAATCAGGTGAGATCGTTGCGCTGGTGGGTCCGTCCGGCGCGGGCAAGACGACATTGGCATCGGTCGTGGCCGGCTTCTTCGAGCCGACACGCGGCCAGACCTTCGTCAACGACACGGCTCTGCCCATGCCCGCCGATCGCATCGCCTACGTTTTCCAAGAGCATCAACTGATCTCCGCGTCCGTCGCCGACAACTTGCGGATCGCCAAGCCCGAGGCGAGTGAGGATGAGCTTCGGCTCGCGGCGCGCCTGGCCGGGGCCGAGGCTTTCATCGACGCGCTGCCGTCGGGCTTCGAGACGCATGTCGGTCAAGGCGGCGGGGCGTTGTCAGTGGGTCAGAAGCAACGCCTATCGATTGCACGCGGGGCGCTGCGGGACGCCGATTTGTTGGTTCTCGACGAACCGACGGCGGCATTGGATGCAGAAACCGAAGCCCACGTCATGCAGGCGGTGTCGGATCTGGCGAAACAACACGGGCGCTTGGTCATCGTGATCGCTCATCGGCTGGCGACGATCCGTCGTGCTGATCGGATCCTGTTCCTGGAGGACGGTCGAATCGTCGAGCATGGAACCCACGATGACCTCGTTGAACGCAATGGTCGTTACCGCGCGTTCTTGACGGCGAGCGAAGGCGGATCTGATGCTGGCTAGTGCGCATGGCGCTCCAAGCGGCTCGTCACCCTGACAACCATCGGACCTCGGTATGAGCGAGACACAACAAGCAATCGACCGAATTCTCCAGGAGATGCCGCATTGGCGGCAGACGATGGCGCTCGACGGTCAGATAGAAATCAAGGTCTACGTCGACCTCAAGTCTCCGCATGCCTACCTCGCGGTCCGACCATCGATCGAACTGGCAAGAGACTTTCGCGTCCGCGTCAACTTCCTGCCTTATACGCTCAGCTATACCGGTCTCGGGATCAGCACGAGTGTCGATGCCGACATGCGCCGGCGTCCGCCTGATGCGGCCGCGG
The DNA here is from genome assembly GCA_951813295.1 of uncultured Pseudomonadales bacterium. Classification (GTDB taxonomy): domain Bacteria; phylum Pseudomonadota; class Gammaproteobacteria; order Pseudomonadales; family Azotimanducaceae; genus VXYL01. Next base: position 3,675,355 of record CATOTI010000002.1, on the reverse strand, counting down.
ATCGTAAAGCGCGCATGTACTACACCACCGCGCGCCAGTACGCGGCGCTACAGAATCTGCCGTTTCGCAGCCCGCACCGCCTGCTCGATTCCGAGCTTGCTCACAAGGTCTTCCTCTTTGCGAAGCTTCAAGGCTTGGAGGTGTCGTTCATGATGAACGTCTACCTCCAAGGCTGGGGAAGCGGCTGGCGCGAGTACCACCTCGAGTCGATCACGCAGCTCACCGACACGTTGGCAGGCGTCGGTGCCGGTACCGAGGGGCTCGAGGGATTTCTCGCTGAGGGCGGTCCCGGCGAGGCGGAGCTCAGAGACTGTCACGAGCAAGCCGAAGCGAGCGGGTGTGTCGGCGTGCCGCACTATGTGGTGCATGACGCGGCGAGCGATCGTGAACTCGGCTTGTTCGGCCGCGAGCATCTGGCGCTCATCCGCGCGAAGCTCGCGGCCGAGGGGCTCTCGCGCCACGCCGACGTCACGCCAGACTTTTCCCACGCCTGGCGTGGCCCCGATAGTTAAAACCTGATCGTCAGTCGCAGACGGGGACTTACCCTTACTGCTGCTCCAGCCGAACGAATTCGCGCGGCGGAAAGCCCATGAGGACGCGCGCAAAGAGCGGCAGGGGATTGTCCTGCAACACTCTGTCGTGATCGTCGTCGCCGATGGTGACGGCAAGGTAGTCACCGGTCAGTCCGGCGCGATCGCCGCTGAACTCGATATGTACGTCCGGGTTCTGCTTCACTGTCGTGAACCAGCCGCGCGGCCAATGGTTGGCGGCGAGATACAGCTCGCCTTGACTCTGAAACAGCGACAACACTCGCTGTTGCTCCGCGCCGTCATTACCCGTGTAGGTGATCAGCAGGTTGTCTTCGCCACGCGGCTGGGAATAGCCGAGCCAGGTTTCAAAAGCCGTGACCAGCAACGCATACACCACGACCAAGCCGACGACGATTTTCAGGGCTAGTTTCAAGGATCCCTCCCGTCTTCAATCATCACGAGTGATGCCGATACTGTACTGCAAACGGTGCGCTGGGCCTGGCTGCCGCACCTTGCTTGCCCCAACTCGGGTTTTTGAACGACCACTCTGTCTCGCATAACGAGTAAGTACCCATGCCTGCCAAAAACCTCGTATTCGACGCCGAAGAGATCGCCGCCGGCATTGCCGCATGGGCCGCCATTGAAAGCCCCAGCGTCGATCGCGATGGCGTGAACCGCATGATGGACGCGGCCGCTCGGCTCATGGCCGAGATGGGCGCGGATCTGACCCGCCATCCAGGCCAGGACGGATTCGCCGACGTGCTCCAGGCGGACTTCCGCTTTGGACATCCAGCGGCGGAGCCCGGGATCCTCGTCCTCGGCCACCTCGATACCGTGCATCTCATCGGCACGCTGGACGACGAGCTACCCATCACCCGGGATGGCGACTTTCTCTACGGTCCCGGCGTGCTCGATATGAAGGGCGGTATGTATCTCGCCTGTCACGCTGTGCAGAAGCTCCTGGAGCGCGACGGCGCGTTGACGCTCCCGGTGCGATTCCTCTTCATCCCCGATGAAGAGGTCGGCAGTCCGAGCACACGCGCGATCATCGAAGACAACGCCCGATGGAGTCGCTTCGTGCTGGTGCCGGAACCCGGCAAGGAAGACCGCTTCGTCACGGGCCGCCACGCCTTCCTACGCTACAAGATCCATGTCTTCGGCAAGCCTGCCCACGCAGGCGTCGCCACCGGCGTCGGTCGCAGCGCCATCAGCGTCATGGCGAAACTGATCAACGAGATCGAAGCGTTCTCGGAGGTTGAGCGTGAGGTCACTTATCGCGTCGGCAACGTCGCGGGCGGAACGTTCGTCAACGTGGTGCCAACCGAGTGCCACGCCGAGGTGTTGTGTGTTGCACCCACGCCCGAAGACTTCGACGCCATCCAGGCGAGGATGGCGAGTATCGAATCACCAGACGAAGACGTTCGTGTCGAGATCGAAGCCGGACCGGTGCGTCCCCTTTTCCGTGCGCACGAAGGCACGATGGAGCTTCTCGAGGTGGCGCAACGAATCGCCCGGGACTTGGGCCTCGAGCTCGGCCACGGGCAACTGGGCGGCGGCAGCGATGGCAACTTCACCGGTGCGCTCGGCGTACCGACGCTGGATGGACTCGGGGTGGTCGGCAGCGGCGTTCACACCAAAGCGGAACGCCTGATCGTCTCGGAGCTACCGAGGCGCGCACAGCTCTTCGCCGGTCTCGTGACGGCGTTGTGCGAGGGGAATCGGTGATTCGCCCTCGCTAGAGACCCTTACGAAAAATCGACGTCTTCGAACACTAACGTCGGCGAACGCACCGAGGAGTACGGGTACGGATCATTGCCCGTTGCGCTCAAGGCCGCGAAGAGATCCTTGAGATTGCCCGTCACATTCATCTCAGTGACCGGTTTGCCGATCTCGCCGTCTTCGATCAGATGTCCGCTGACGCCGAGCGAGAAGTCGCCGGTCGTGCCGTCCGCGTTGCCGCCCAACCAGCCGGTGACGAAGATGCCGGATCCGGCCTCGCCAATCAGCGCGGCCTGGTCGAGTTCGCCGGTACCGATCGTCAAGTTCGACCGTGAGCCGGTGGTCGGCGCCATATCCGCCTTTCTGCCGTAGTAGGTGTCGACATAGAGGTTGTCGACCCGACCCGCCGTGATGATCGGCAGGCGTCGCGCGGCAATGCCCTCGTTGTCGAAGTGACGGCTTGACTGGCCGCGCACGATCAGCGGGTCATCGATGATGGTCAGTCGGTTCGAGAATGCTTCCTTGCCGACGATCGGCATCCAGAACGACCGTCCCTGACTGATGCTACGCGCGTTGGCGGAACCGAGAAGACGCCCGATCAAGCTGCCGGCGACCCGCGCATCGACGACCATCGTCGTTTTGACAGTCGGGCCTTTCTCCGCACCCATTCGCACGCGGGTTCGTTCGACGGCCGAGGCCGCGAGCTCGGCATGTGCTCGTAACGTCGATGCATGGGATCCGCCGGCACCGTCGCCGCCACTGACCCGCCGGTCGCCCCGGTCGTTCATCGTGATGTTGGCGGAGGTCCAGACGCTCGTTCCTTCGCTGCTAGCCGCGAAACCGTTACTACTGACCGCCACCAGGGCGCTCGAGCCGTCGTAGACACCGGTGGTCGAAGACTGAATGCCATCGTGACGCCGGACCGCTTCGTCGAGCGCCGCCGCGAGCGCGACGCGCTCCTCGGTGCTCATGTTCACGACCTTGCCATCGACCAGATCGAGATCATCCGCGGGCAAGTCTTTGAAAAGTGCCGGCGGCGTGATTCGACGGTGTTCGTCGGGCTCCATCGCGCGGGTGATTGCGACGGTCTCGGTGATGAAGTGCTTCAACCGTTCGGGGTGAAGGTCGGTCGTACGGTTGGACGTGTAGCGCCCGTCGACGTAGAGCGCCACGGCCAACGACCGCGCGGTACTGTCCTTCACGAGTTCCAGCTTGCCGTCGCGGAATTCCGTGCGCACGTTGCGCTGCGTGTTCGCACCGACCCAACAATCGTCGGCCCCCGCGTCGAGCGCCATCTTCACCGCGTCATTGGCGCGGCTCGTCAGTTCATCAAGCATTCTGGCCTCCTACGGTCATGCTCGAGACCAGTACCGAGGGCATCCCCAGCGAGACCGGCACCGTCTGGCCGTTCTTGCCACAATTCCAGCCGCCGGTATCCATCGTGGCATCGTTCGCGACCATCGTGATCCGGGTCAGTGACTCCGGTCCGTTGCCGATGATATTGACGTCCTTGATGGGGGCGGTGACCTTGCCGCCTTCGACCAGCCAGCCGTTCTTCACATAGAAGGTGTAGTCGCCCTCGCCGATCCGCACCTGACCGTTGGTGTAGGTCTCGGCGATGATGCCGTGATCCATGCTGGCAATAATCTCCTCGCGTGTATGTGGACCGTTGGCCATGTAGGTACAGGTCATCCGCGGCATCGGTTCGTGCTTGTAGGACTGGCGACGCCCCGACCCGGTCGGTGCGAGGCCGTACTGCCGGCTGCTGATCGTGTCGTGCAGATAGCTCCTGAGGATCCCGTCTTCGACCATCACGATCTCGCTACACGCGTTGCCTTCGTCGTCGTAGTTGAGCGCCCCGCGCGCGTTCGGAATCTCGCCACTGTCGACGATCGAGACGAACGGTTCGGCGACCTTCTTGCCGATCATGTCGGAATAGATGCTGCGGCCCTTGCGATTGAAGTCCGCTTCCATACCGTGGCCGATGGCCTCGTGCAGCAGGATGCCGCTCGCGCCTGCGGCGAGCACGACGGGCATTTCGCCTGCCGGCGGGCGCCGCGAGTCGAAGAGGATCATGGTGCGATCGACGGCGTCCTTCGCAAGCTCATCGAGTCGCTCGTCCGTGTACCAGGCGATGTCCTGACGTGCCGCGATATTCGCGCCGTTGGATTGGGTGACCCCGTCCCTCGTTGCCGTGACGCCGGCGTACATGCGGGTCATCGGCCGCTGATCCATGATCAGATTTCCGTCGAGCGTTGCGATCAGCACCCGGTTGTCGCCATCCACCAGGCTCACGCTCACTTTGGTGACCGCCGGATCGCCGGCGCGTACTTTGGCCTCGACACTGCGAAGAACGGGGAGCTTTTGATCGACCCCGACGTCCGCCCACGGCACCGTCGTCGTGTAACGATCGCCCATGTCCTTCGGGTTGTAGGCCTGCGGGACCACGGCGGCATTGCCGCGTGCAATTGCGGCCGCGGTTTCGGCGGCTTTCAGCATCGAGTCGCGGGTCAGATCCTCCGTGAAGGCGTAGCCCGTCTGGTCTCCGATGACCACCCGAAGCCCGACACCTTGCTGAATGCTGGAGCTCGCGCGGCTGACGATGCCGTCTTCCATGGCAATGCTGTTAACGCGTGCGTGTTCGAAGTAGAGCTCGGCAGTGTCCGCGCCATTGGCGGTCAGCTTGCTCATCACGGTACCGATCGTCTGTTGGTCGATACCGAACCAGTCCATGAACGGATTCGCCGGTGTCGCGGCAACGGGCGAAGTCGCCACTTTTTCGCTACAACCGGCGAGGAAAGTCGGCATGGCGATCACGGCACTGCCCGCGGCAACGCTTCCGATAAAAGTCCGTCTCTTCATGTTCTTGACGCCTGTTGTTTTGTTTTCCGGGCGAACTATAGCTCGCCGTCAGTTGAGCATCTCAAGCGCCAGCCTGCGCGGCGCTCGGTTCGTGAATCTCGAGCACATTTCCTTCCGGATCCGTGATCTTCGCGCCCCGGCCACCCGCGACGACGAACGTATCCGTCACCGCCACGCAAACCTCCCGAAGTTCAGCGACGACCTCATCCAGCCCTTCCACGTCGATCGCGAAGAACCAGTGATTTGTTTTCTCAGGCACTATCGATTCGCCCGGGAAGAGCGCGAGCTGCGGACCGCCGACACCGAGTGCCAAAAAGCAGTACTCGTCGGCGCGCTGAAACGTGACGGGCAGCCCCAACGTGTTCGCATAGAAGTCGGTCATGCGGGCGAGGTTCGCGACATGGAGGAAGAGATAGCTGAAGTGACCGTTCCCTATTCGATGCACGCGCTACTCCTTTCGTTGCAACGAGCGAAGTGGATCTGCTTCCACCCGGTCGAAGCAATGACCGCAATCGGCCATAAGCGCGCGGAAAAGATCTAGCGCGGCCACCGGTCTGTGGCCAGACTATCGCCATGACGACGTATGACATTACTCGGAAATCTCGACCCATCGTCGTCGTTGACTATCAACCCGTTTGGCGGACCGAGTTCAACGAGATTGGGCAGGAAATCCGATCCGCGGCCGGCAGCACTGTCGTGAGAATTGACCACATCGGATCGACATCTATCCCTGACCTCGGTGCCAAGGACGTGATCGACATCCAGATTACGGTTGCTGACTTGGACGATTGCGAAGAGTTCACGGAAAGGCTTGCGGGGGCGGGTTTTCGGCAACGCGGCGTGTGGCGACGACTTTTACGGGATGCAGGAGAACGACCGCCAGCTACGCAAGCTCCTGATTCGAGAGCCCGAAGGCCAACGCCGTACACACATCCACGTACGCGAGCTGGGACAGTTCAATCAACGTTATGCGCTTCTGTTCAGAGACTACCTTCGCGACTCTCAAGCCGCCCGTAACGCGTATCAGGTCCTGAAGCAGCGCGCTTCTGAGCTCTTCCCCGACAGCATCGACGGATACCTTTTTCTGAAGGAGCCGGTGGTGCACCTGATCTACGAAGCGGCATCCCTTTGGGGTCAGTCGACGGGTTGGGAGCCCGATCAGGATTTCATCTGACCGGGCCAACCGGCTCAGCCGTTTTTCTGGGAATCAAGAAAGCGCCCAAGGGCAAGCCCGAACGCGACGCATTTGGTTAGGCGCTCACGCGGGTCGAAGCGGTTGATCCCACCAGTGGTTCACGAACTCCACGCCCTGCGCGACATGACGGATCGGACTATCCGTCAGCGCCTTTCAGGCCGCGCTTCCTCAGCCTCTTCGGCCAGAACCTTGGATACGGTGACAGCGAAAGAAGGTCGCACAGTGTCCAGCAGTTCGAGTCGCTGCCATTCGACGCCAAACCGTCTGATCGCGCGATACGCGTTCTCAAGCATTTCTTCATCGAGCAATCCCTGATCGGCTTGGAACAGGAGGTTCTCGATCATTAGCACCTGCATCTGGCGCAGTCTTCGATAAGTCTGGAGTTGGTCTCCGGTCAGTTCGTCGAGTGGGTCTTCGCCATCGTTGCCGCCAGATATCCGTCGCGAATGAACTCTGGCGATCTCCGATACAAGCCCCGAATTCAAGATGTCCCGTTCGAGATCGATTCGCAGCTTAGTCCTTTCCGAATAGACGCCACTCAGAGCGATCCGTCGGCTCTCCTCGAGCGCCGTGGTGTTGGCGTCAGTGGCTTCCCGACTATGGCGCACTTGGACGGCGAGGTAGAACAGAGTGACGACAACAGCGATCGCTCCAACGAACTCGCCAACATTTCCTAACAGGGCGCCCCACTCCATCAGCCCCATGACCAACCCCCACATGACGAGCCGAGACTATTACCACGGCACGACCAACGAGCGTGGATCGACAGCATACGTCGGCTTCCCCCGGCCATGAACCATCGCCGGCGTGTAATCCCCCCATTTCAAGCTGCCTCTGGAAGTAGGGTTACGCTGCCGCCGGTGTGCCGTTGACAGCTGCAACAGCCGGTCGGCGATCACCGAATTGTCATCGGCCAACTTCGGTTGATACCGAGAGCAGATCTCCGATACGCGGAACGTTTTGTACGCCAATCGGATCGATAGGCCGTGTTCTGCCACCGACGCATGGAGCCGCGATGGCGCCATTGCTCGACCAAAGCTACTCGTTCGTTAGATAGGACATTGACCATCGCGCTTTTTGTACGGTCGATCGCAATCCCACCCATCACCCGAGTAGTTTAGATGGCCGTTCTCCGGGATGACGACTTCGCGGCAATGCCCATCAAACGCCTGAAAACCACGTTGGCACTCCCACCCGCGGCCATACGACGAACCGTTCAGGTAGCCATGAGTCGGTACATTGATCACCTCGCACGTGCCACCAACTTCTTTGTAGCCACGAAGACACCGCCAACCCTGTTTGGCCGCAATCGACTCAGATAGATAACCGCCCTCCGGGACAGAAATGAGCTTACAAACCTCGCCCTCAGGCCTAAAACCCCGATTACACTCCCAACCCGTGCTGTAGGACGAACCGGTCAAGAAGCCGTTCTCTGGCACCTTAACTCGGGCGCACGATTCATCAACGCGTCTGAACCCTCGATCGCATTTCCAACCAGTGCTTACGAGAAAAGCGTTAGACGGCAAAGCGATGGGGATACACTGATCAGAGTCTTCCGCGTGACCTCGCTTACATTCCCACCCATTGCCCCAGCGAGAGTCTGTCGCGTAGGCATTTTCCGGGACTGAAATCTGCGTGCACCTGTCGTCGGTCTTGCGATATCCGGGATCACACAACCACCCGCTCCCACCATCTCGTTGAGTCGCGTTATCGGGAATAACCTCGCTCGCCAGAGCGGGCTGCGCCGCGAAAACCGAACAAATCGAGACAAGAGTGATCAGCAGCGGCGACGCTACACCAGCATCGAGTCGCCGGTGTTGCAGCACCATAACGCCAATGCCGATCAATAGGATCACACCCAGCATATTCGGTCGAAACACCATCGAAGCAATCAGCAAAGACGAAACGCCAAGTTTCCAATACACATGTCCAGACCGGTCAATACGTATGTTCATGAATTGCCGACCTGTTGTTCAGCCGAACGGTTAGCGGTCAGACTTGGGAGCACGTGTTGATCCATCACGTTTTTCTTGATTGCCGTGGACGAAGTCCGAGTGATGTAGAAGACTTGAACAATCTCCTTACCTTCACTCTTAAGGTAGATCTCCACGTCAATGTTGACTGTTGTTGTCGAGCGCTAAACCGGTGTACTTGGAATCATCGGAGAGCCCAAACGTAGCGAAATAACTGAGTCGGAGCGCGCTCGTGGCGAGCATGATGAATGCGCCAACTATAAAGATCGGCGCGAACTGTCACTAACTCAACAGAAGCATTGCCGGCGCGACCCCGTAGCTGACAATGTCGATCAGAACGTCAAGTTGACCGCCTAGAGCCCGGTCTTTCCCGGTACGCCCTAGCATCCGTCTAGCAATTAATCCATCTGCCCAGTCAAAAGCAACGGCCCAGACCATTCCGATCATGGCCGCATAGTAGCTCCCGATGATGCTGAAATAGATGGCAAATACGGTGCACGCCAAGCCGACGAACGAGCAGACGTTAGGAAGGTCCTTCAGGAAGGATAAAATAGTTGGGGGAGGTTGCGCTGCGGTCGCTTTACTACCGTTCAAGGAGTATTCCTCCTATAAAGGTCACAAAGAAACCATCTCGGCCGGCCAACGTTCATGCTCAGATCGATTTGTTATCGAAGCTACGCTGGCTGTCCTAATTCTTTCAACTTGATCGATCAGCTCCAAAACTCTTGGAGTCGTCATGTTCTGCTATTAGAAAGTACTGATGTCTCTCGCGTAGTTCTCCTGTCACATGATTCTTCGACTCAAACGGCCGCGTGATCGCGGCCGTCGAATCATTTTGTCTAGAAATTACTCGAGCGTCGTTCCTTCGTCTGTGCTTCGTTCACCCGCAATGCGCGTGACTCGACCTCATGTCCGTTCAAGGCCGAGATCGCACGACTGGCGCTCTCGCGATCCATCTCCACGAATCCGAAACCACGAGATCGGCCGGTATCTCTATCCATTACGACCTGGGCGGAATCTACCTGGCCATGAGTAGCAAAGAGGTTTTCAAGACCTCTATCATCAATACTCCAGGGGAGATTTCCTACATATATCTTCAATTCAAATTCTCCGACTCAACAAGAGTCTCTGTACGCGCGAATCTCCGTACGTAAATCAATTTCGTGCGCGTGTTTGATCGTGCTGACCCCGTGTCAGCAGATTACGTGTTTAGAAAGGATCGCGGATAAACCGCCGAGGGGTAAGGCTCGAGAGGGGACCCGGAACGGAGTTCCTAAGCAGGGGTACTGTATACCTATTGTTGTAGAATAGCTCTGATTAAATTCGCTGATTGATGGCGACACGATTCGAAGACTCCCGAGACCCCACGGAACCTGTTTGTGTGGCTCGCACCTTCTATCCCTGGCGCGATTGATTGACCGCTGGAGCCACCACCAGACCAGGACTTACACGAGCCTCTTGACGTAGGTACGGTTCTTGTCGGCGAGCTCGAAACCGCAAGACGTGTAGAGCGCATACGCCGGCTGATTGAATCCCGCCGTGCCAATCTTGGCGCTGTGCATCCCTTTGGCCTTCATGCGGCGAAGCCACCTTCGTATTGGACTTCGCGGCCTATACCGCGACGTTTGAAGGCTTCGGCGGTTCCCACGGGCTCGAATGAACCCACGCCGCTCGCGTGGTCGACCCAGCCGATGCAATAGCTTGCGAACTCGCCTTCCGGTGTCACCGCGACGAGATCGAGCGCCGGGTCAAACACTGAGACTTCTCGCACGTCCAGGTAGCGCTCGAGCGAGAAACCCGACTGAAACCATGCATCGCGGTGCACCTGAACGCGCTTGTCGAAGTCCGGTCGCTCTACGTGCCGTATCTCCCATCCGTCGGGGAGTTTCATCGCCGGAATCGGGTCGTCGAGGCGACGACGAAGGTGATAGCCAAAATGATCCGTTCGCTCGTAGCCGTTGGCCTCGAGGAACCCGATGCGGTCGGGCTGAAGATCGTGACTCCGAACCTGCGAGATGACCTCAGTCGCGGGAGCTTGCGTGCGTTGCTCCGACAGCGCCTGCCGCCAGTCATCCATGGATTTCAGATCCAGCAGCCACGGGTTCATTGGCGGGAGTTCGAGACGCCGCGCCTCGAGCCAACTCAACACCTCGTCGACGACGGGATCGTCATATTCGATGTCGTGACGGATGTCGAACTCCGCCGGAACGATGGCGTTGAACCAGGCATAAGCAGCAATGCCTTGCTCGTCGTACCACAGTCGGATGTTGCGCTCGGGATCGGAGCCCGGCAGACCCCAGGCAACGTCGCTATTCAGGAAATACGTGGCCTCGGGCCATCGATCGTTCGCATTGGCGGTGACGATCGCCAGCAGGTCTTCAAGTAGCGGTCGCTCAAACGGGCATGAATAAGTGGCAGGCATCTTCTGATCTCTCGACAGGTAGGCAAAAAAAGATTCGCGTCAGGTGCTGTCAAGAAATCATCGGCCTCACTCCGCCCGTCCCCGCATACGCTACTTCTGGACCCGGCTACAAACGGTCAAACGGACTTGCGGAAAAACACGCGGTTGAATCCTGCCTGACGCTTGCGATCCACCTCAACGTAGCCGAGCTTGGGGTACATGGCCAAGTTCTCGGTCATCGCCTCATTGGTGTACAGCTCGACGGCGATCAATCCCATGCGATTCGCCGAGCGCTCCACGTGCTCGATCAATTGCTTGCCGATTCCTCGACCGGCGTGCGCGCGAAGGACCGCGACGTTCTCCAGATGGATGTGGTCGCCTTCCGGATAGAAGACCACATAACCAACGAACGCCGACCCTTCGCAGGCCACGTGCACATGGCCAGTGGCGATCTGGCTCGCGAAATCCGCGTGCATTGGCGCGGGCTCGCGTTCCATGCGTTCGACGTACTTCCCGTAGGCGTCACGCGCGCAAGCCCGGACGTCAGCGAGATCGGTCGCTCGCGCGGGTCGGATTTCAATGTTGAGCATCTGAGGCCCTGGTCGATACATCGGCATCAGTTTGAGCCGACTCTACGAGTTTCGTCGCCTTATTGTCGGCTGCAGACGTCCGATATCGGGCCGGTGCGGAACCCGGTCGTAGTGTAGGTTTACAAAAAACGCAACCGATCGACGAGGTAGGTGTGGCTGTATCGATCAAAGGCCCGATCGTGTTCGCCAACGACATGGCAAAGATGACGGCGTTTTACCGGGACGTCGTCGGCCTGACTTACGTAAAGAACACGCTCCGCGATGACGAATTCGTCACCTTCATCGATGGCGGTAACACGTTCGCACTGCACGCGGCGTTGCCGCACCAACGTGCGCGGGTCTCGAACCCGCCGGCGGTGCGTTGGAACGCCGCCACCAAAGTGGTCTTCAGAGTCGATGACCTAAAGAATCATCACGACAAGCTGGTCGAGCGCGGTCTCACCTCAACGTGGGGAAGCGTCGAAGACCGGCTAGTGGATTTCGTCGACCCCGAGGGGAACGTTTTTCAGCTTACCGATCTTTGAGCTTCTATCCGCGGGCAGCGACGCCGTGGTCGATGGCGGACGCCGGATTAGAGTCACGAGTCGGCATGACCGTCTGCGTTCCACACAATATCGGCACCCGGAGGTCTGACCTGCTAGGCGATTTTCGGACCGTTCGATAGTTGAGAGGATGGCTTCCGACGGAGGAAGTCATGAAGCAGAGTCGATTCACGGAAGAGCAGATGGTGCGGATCCTCAGGGAGACGGACCGGGAGTCGGTTCCCAAGGTCGCCAAGCGCCACGGGGTCAGCGAACAAACGATCTATGCCTGGCGCAAGAAGTACGGTGGCGGCGACGTCAACGACGTGCGCAAGCTCAAGCAGCTCGAACAAGAGAACGCCCGGCTGAAGAAGCTGTTGGCGGAGCGCGATCTCGAGGTCGAGATCATGAAGGAGATCCAGGCAAAAAAGTGGTGAGCGCCCGCGTTCGACGGCAGCAAGTGATGTACGCCATACGCCGGGGTCTGTCCCAACGACGGGCTTGTCGCCTTGTTTCCGTGGCGCGATCGGCGCTCGCCTACCGCTCACGTCTCGAGGCCAAGGATGCGCCTGTTCTCGCGGTGATGAAGCGCCTCGCGGCGCAGCGTCCGCGCTTCGGCTATCGCCGTATCCAGGTGCTCATGGATCGCGAGGGCTACCCAATGAGCTTCGACCGAACGTATCGCTTGTGGCGCAAAGCCGCGCTGCAAGTGCCGAAGAAGCGCCCCAGGCGGCGTTTGGCGTCGCAACCGAGGCCTCGGCCGGCGACACGAGCCAACGACCTCTGGGCGATCGACTTCGTGTTCGACCGTTGTGCCAATGGTCAGGTACTCAAGTGCCTGACGGTGGTGGACGAGTTCACCCATGCATGTCTGTCGATCAACGTGGCGGGTCGACTCCGATCACGCCAGGTCATTGCCGAGCTCATCCGGCTGATGAGTCTGCACGGAGCACCGCGTGCCATTCGATCGGACCACGGTCCGGAGTTCGTGGCGTCCGCGGTTCGACGATGGCTACGACAGGAGGGCATCGACACCGCGTTCATCGAGCCGGGTAAACCCTGGCAGAACGGCATCAACGAGAGCTTCAACGGCAAGTTTCGCGACGAGTGCTTGAATATGGAATGGTTCCGCACACGTCGCGAAGCTCGCATCCTGATCGAGCAATGGCGCCGCGACTACAACGCCGTCCGGCCGCACTCGAGCCTCGGTTATCTCACCCCCAACGAGTTCATCAACCAGTTGCCCCAGGAGGCAATTTCAACCGCCATCCTCTAGTTTTGATTGGTCCGAAGAAATCAAGCAGGCCAGGTCAGTAGTCATGGCCAACTTAGGATGACAACGCGTATCACACACCGGGCCATTAGGTGTGCGTCCGTCGTCCTCGCCTCGTGTTTGGCTTGCCTGGGCGCTGCCAACAACGACGTCGATGCGTTGTTCGAACAGTGGAACGGCGACCAGAGTCCCGGATGTGCTGTTGCCGCTTCGCATCGCGGGAAAGTTGTGCACGACCGCGGCTACGGGATGGCCAACCTCGAGCAGCGCACACGAATCGACGGCGATACCGTCTTCCTGGCTGCATCGGTTGCAAAGCAATTCACGGCCGCCGCCGTGGCACTACTCGACCACGATGACCTCCTGTCGCTTGACGATGAGGTGGGCGACTACCTCCCAGAGCTACCCCGTTTCGCGCACGAGGTCACGATCCGACAGCTGATCCACCATATGGGCGGGTTGCCAGACGAGAGGAAGTTGCTTCATCACAACGGATGGCGGTTTACGTTGGACCGTATTTTCCAAAGCGACAGTCTTTACGTACTCGGTCTTCAGACCCAACTTCTGTTTGAACCTGGTTCCAGATTTCAGTACTCGAATACGGGTTACGTCTTGCTCGCAGAGATTGTCGAGCGGGTTTCGGGTCATTCGTTTCGTGAGTTCACCTCCGCGCGACTGTTTCAGCCGCTCGGCATGTCGCACACGTTCTTTCGTGATGACTTCCTGGAGGTCGTCCCCAACAGGGCCGATGGCTACGGCCGCGGCCGTAGGGAAGGATCGTATCGACGCTTTGTAACCAACTACGACACGGTGGGTTCAACGGGGTTGTTGACGACTACTCGTGACCTCCTACGTTGGCAGCGCAACTTTGATGACCGGCGCGTCGGCGGCGATGGATTTGCGGAAGCCCTCCTCACTCGTGGACAGCTCCAAAACGGCGAATCCGTCGACTACGCCTTCGGGCTGAACCACACCGCCTATCGTGGACACGAGGTGATTGGCCATGCAGGAGCAGATGCGGGATATCGGGCCTACCTCGCGCGTTTTCCGGCCGAGCAATTCAGCGTCGCGATTCTCTGTAACGTTGTCATCGATCCGGCTTCCAAGGCGTATCAGGTCGCAGATGTGTTGATCGGTGACAAACTCGACCGGGTTCCCGACGCAGATTCGGCCACCGAACGCACCACGTTTCCAATCGATGACTCGGACCTGAAAGCCAAAGAAGGTCGATTCTGGGACGCTGCTCAAATGAAGTTCAGGCGGCTGAACGTCCGGGATGGGCGGCTGTTCTATGAATACGCGGGCACGCCCTGGGAGATGTTCCCAATGTCCCCGAGCCGGTTTCGATTCGCGTGGGGCGCCGAGGTCGAATTCAGCGACGACAACCAGGCGTTCACGGAGTTTCGCGGCATGCCCGATGAAAACACGTACGTCAGACTCGAGCCCCACGCGCCTACCGCTACCGAGCTCGAAGAGTTCACGGGACGCTACCGAACCGATCAACTCATCGTGCCTTACCTGATCAGACTCGACGGTGAAGCGCTTTCAGTCGTCTGGATGAAACACGAGCGGCGGTTGACGCCACTCAAGCCAGACGTATTCACATCGCCCGGCCTCGGTATCGTCACCTTCGTGCGCGCCACTAACGGCTCGGTGGACGGGTTCAGGATCGAGTCGAGCGGTATCTCGTTGGCGTTGCATAGGAGCGGCAGCTGAGCCTGGTACCTCGGCTCGCGAGTCAATCCGCGGCGAAAACTGGCGCCAGCCGCACGAGCGCCGCATCGAACTGCCCCGCAAAGAACGCGCCATCCTCGTCGGTATCAGCCAGCATTTGGGCCACGGCATCAAGCTCCGCTGACTCGTCTGTCCCCGCCAGGATCGCGGCGACATGGAGCCATCCGGTGCTCATGAGCACACCGCGTTCATCGGCACTACTCTCAGCCAGCTCCAGGCACGTGGCAAACGAGTCTCGAGCACCGCTCACATCGCCCGCCGCGAGCTGGTGGGCGCCTTGCATCCAGTACGCCATACCGCGCCGACGTGCATCGAGGCCGAGCCTGTTGCGCAGCGTCACGTTGAGTTCAGCGGCCTCGAGCCCAAAGTGCTGATACGTTGCTGCATGTTCGTTGGCATCCCCCCAACCAATCCATGTGTCCGCGGAAAGGTTGTACAGCGCCGGCAGTAGCACGCGCCGGTAGTCATCGCCCGCGACCGAATCGGCGTTGGCTCGATTCAAGCCGTGTTGTACGAGGGTGCGAGTCACTAACACGTAGGCGAACATACCCTGTGGCGTGGATCGGTCGATCTCTTCGCGGATCAGGTAGAGAGCTGAACGCAATCCATCCGTCGAACTCTCTGTGAGAGCCTCCGCTAGGATCCCGCTTGCCGTTTCCTCCTCTGCCGTTGCCTCGGCCATAGCCTGTGCTCCCAGGATGAGTGAAGTCCAAAGGAGTGCGAGCGCTATCGCTCTCATGGACCCACCTTCTCGAACGCCCCTTGGTCCCGAGGCTACACTTTTACCGACAGATCCGAGCGGTTCAGGCAAGCGAAAGCACTCGTCGGTAAGAGCCGGGTCCGCCTTGGATCGACTCCGCGCTTGGCGGAGCAGGCTCGTCCACGTTGGCTTTCGACCGGGCGCGGACCTAAAGGTGGTGGTTGAGGAACCGCGCGATCTGGCCAAATGCTTCATCCACTGTTGGGTCATTGGGGACGTAAAGAAACGCGTGATTCCAGGTGTCGTCGCGAACGAACTTGTGCGCGACACCGTGTTCGACGAATTGCTCCTGCATCAATACCGACTGCTCGATAGGAACATCAATGTCAGGCGCACCATGCAGGAGCATCGTCGGCGGATAGTCCGGTGAGACGTTCAGGACAGGCATATAGGGCGTGAACCAATCGCGATCCGTTTGATCGTGGCCACTCACAACGGTCAGCCAATCGCCCTGTTGGCGTCGAGTCAGATAGAACAGGCCACGCCCCGTGAAGCGTTGCATCGAATCCGTTGGACCTGGTTCAGATATGGGCTCGGCGCCGACAGTTCGCTGCACGTCCTCTGCCGGGGCGGGTTCCCTTGCTTCGAGATAGTGCCGGTTCGGCGTGACAAACGCCTCGTGAAGCAAATCGCCATATCCGGCGATTGACACGATGGCCTTTGGCCGGGGGTCGAAACGGAACCCACCAACCAGCGCCAGATAGCCGCCTGCTGAGTGCCCCATAACTGCGATTCGATCGGGATCGATTCCAAAAGATTCAGCGTTCGAACGAATCCAGGACCAGGCGTCTTCAACATCCGTGATGATTTCCGGGAGCGGCGTCTCCGGCGCTAATCGATAGTCGATGGAAACCAGATCGATCCCAACGCTGTTGATCGCTGCTATGTGACTCGGAAGAAGGTTGTCGCGGCCCCCGGCTATCAACCCGCCCCCATGGACGAACATCACAGCCGGTCGCGCGCCTTCACTGCCCGTCGTCGAGCGATGGATGTCGAGCTTTATGCCGAGACTTCCTACCGACTTGAAGACATGGGTTTCCGTCCCGTCCATGCAGCCCCCGATCAGGACCAGCGCCAAGAGAGGGATTCGGGCCATGTCCGCCTCGGTAGAAGAACGTATCGCAGCTATTCTCATCGATTCCGGACAGGTCGGGGTCCACTTTCGGCAGTTACCGCCGCCATCCCCCGACGGCACGGTAGCATCCGATTTCCTACCGCAACGCCCGACAATGACCACTGCAACCACAACCAAGCGCCGCCAACTGACCCAAGCAATCGAAGCAATCCTGAAGCCACACGACTGCGTCGTCGGCGTTGTGGCGGTTGGTAGTGTGGCAACGAACACGGCGCGGGAGGACTCCGATATCGACGCGCTCGTGTTCATGGCGCCCCTTGACCGGTACATCGTTCCTGTCGAGTCGCTCTGGCGCCCGGCCGACAACACGTTCCACAGCGTTTTCGACGACAAGGTTGCCCGCGCCGGCGGGATCCCCCTCGACCTGCAACTCGTGGACTTTGAACAGTGCCAAGACGACGAAACGTTCTGGGACGGAGGAGCAGAAGGCTGGACTGGCCGAGGGGTGGATCGCGTTCGATCGCACGGGCGAGATCGCGACCACAATCCAAGCGAAGACGCGCTACGACGACGGCACGCGAACGGCCAAGATCGACGGGGCCGTGACATCGCTCGATCAGATTCTGGCGACCGGCACGCCAGAGCGGGTCTGGCAACGCCTGGGATCGGTCAGAGCATTTGATCGGTTGGTCGCAGCGTACTCGTTCCTCATCGACCTGTTGTTTGCGGTCAATCGCGCGTGGAGGTTCTGGCCGGAACGGCAAATGACCTATTTATTGGCGCTACCGCGGTTGCCAGTCGCCTGCGACGAGCGCTTGACCCGCGCGATTACCGGACCGACGGACCTCGACGGCTATCTACAACGCGTTGAGACCCTTCGGAGCCTCCTACACGATGTACTCACGGAACTTATCGCCGAGGGGTTCTACTCTGAGAGCCCGATATCCGAAGCTTTCGTCCGGACTCACGACGAACCGGGCAGATCGTGGAACCTTGCTGAGTGGAACAAGAACCGTAAGCTCCCGTGATGGTTTGGGTGGTCAGCAGAGATCGGCTTCGGTTCGACACAGCCAAATCACTCCTTCGACGCCTCGGGATGGAGTCGTCATGACCCAGCTTACCCACCTCGACCATGTTCAGATCGGCGTCGCCGATCTCGATGCGGCGGTTGACGACTTCGGCTCCTTTCTCGGTCGGCAGCCGTCATGGCGCGGTGATCATCCAGCGCAGGGCACCTCGAACTGCCTGTTTCGTATCGACAACACCTATCTGGAATTGATCGCGGGAGGCCGGTTTCTCGCGACGCGGATCGAGAATGAAGGCGAGGGCGTCACCGGGTTGTTTTTCGGCTGTAGCGACATCGATGCCTATGTCGCCCGAGCCGGGCTGCAGGTTCGAGGTATGGCAGCCCGGGAGGGACACGGCGTGGATGCGGACGGGAACGAACGTCGGTGGCGATCGGCCCACATCATGACCGAGCAGAACCGGGGAAACTTCCACGCGGCGATCCAGCACGATACGGACCCTGGCGTGCTCGCATACGCTCGACCGGTAGTGGATGGGTATGTGACGGATCTTGCCGAGGTGCACGTATCGAGCGCTGATCTGGGCGCAACGCACGCGCTATACGACGAGATCGTGCAACTGGATCGCCAGTCCGACGGGAGCTATCAGGTCGGCGAGACCCGTCTTCTCGTTGAACCCGATGCTCGCGGATACCATCGCGATCGGATTCATACGTTGGTGTTCGCGGCGTCGGACTCATCATCGTTCCACGCCCGGATCGAAGGCCCGACAGTCATCTGCAGCGTGCGGCTGACTATTGATTGAGTTTGACTGTGCCAACCCGCAGGTAACGGCCGCTTCGGCTCGGCAACAGCCTGTCGCGACGCGATTCTGAACGACGGCTCTTTAGATTCCCCGAATCGACGTCCAGTGCTGGACGAACATCTCACCCATTGATCGCGAAGACCTGACAGGGTCCTTTGGGTTGGGCGTCGGACCACTCCTCCGCGAACTCACCGTTGGTGAACTCGTCGATGATCCGCCGCCAGAATGCCTGCGCGGGTCGATTGCCTTCATCCTGGGCAACCCGCCATTTCCCTGGAAACGTCGAGAAGAGCTGGAACGCCGCGTCGCGCCCGACCCCCGACCGTCGGTACTTTCGTGCAATGAAGAACTCCGACATCGAGTGGAACGATTGCTCGGACGTTAGACGACCAACGAGTGCAAACCCGGCCAAGGCACCATCGGCGCGGATGAGGAACGGATGTCGCTGCGGCTCGATCCAATAGCGATCGAAATACTGGCCCAATTCGAAACGTCCATCCTCACCGAGCTGGTCGCCGGCGAATTCGCTGAGGTCGTGAATGTAAGGCTGCATCAGGTTCACGACCACGGGCTTGTGATCCATTGCCGAAGCAATCTGTACCGACGTCATGGGGTACTCATCAGATCGAGTGATTCAATACTCCTAGGGCTCCAGCCGAATCGCCACTTGTGACGGCTTTGGGACGATTGCAGTTCCTTTCCGGCATCCGAACGTTGGGCTAAATCCCTTCGATCGCCAGCAGTTCGGCTTCCAGCGCCTTCGCCCTGCCGCGAAGGTCGTCCATCCCGATCAGCTCGAGCAAGGGCTCAGTCCGATCCGCCCGCCCGATCCAGCCGAGCTGTTCGCGTAGCCATTTGTTGTAGGCCAGTGGGTAGGTTCGATGCACGACGAAGAGCAGCTGGAGATATTCGCGAAACGCCTTGTAGAGACGATCGAACGCTTGCAGCGTCAGATCACGCGCCGTGTAGAACGGAATGAATTCGAGATCTCGCCGGCAGGCCTCGGCAATCATCGCGATGCGCGCGCGCCTTAAGTTCTCGTCGTAGTACGGCAGCCACGGCTGACGGAGCTTGGCAAAGTGAGGGCCGGTATCTCCGAATGGCGCGGAATGGGCAATCCAATTGCCGATGACAATCTCGAAGTCGTCCGGCCCACCTCCCTCATCCCAAATCTGTGGCCGCGGTATGTCATCGAAGAAGTCGAGATGAATGGCCGAAAACGCGGAGCGGTTCCAGAACGCGTTGAGCATCGGATCGGCGCGACAATGCGCCCGCCATTCCAAGTCGAGCCGGTCGTCGTCGACGGGGCGGTCGAACACCACGGCCATGTCGAGATCGCTCGCCGCTACCGCCACGCCGCGCGCGCAGGAGTTCACGACGAGCACCGTGTCGACCCCCGCCATGCGATGCGCCCAGTCCGCTGCCGCGCTCGCGGCCGCTGCGTGTTCTTCCGTGGGAAATGCCAAGCCCGACACAGTTCTCTCCTCGAATCGGTGGAATCGATTGCCAGACCGCTCGTCCCTGCTGGCGTCGAGTAAACTCAGCGATATTCGTCTCGCGGAAAATGCAGCTGATGCTCGACATTACACGGCCCATCAACCTTTCTGGTCCTGAGTTCGTCGCCGACAAATGGGACATTCTCGAGCGGCTTCGCGAAGAGCTACCGGTCAGTAAGGTCAAACTGAGCGTGCTGACCATGTACGGGATTTCCCGCTTCGAAGACTGCGACCGGTTGCTCAACGATTCGCGGCTGGTGCGAAACCGGGCCACGGCGACGGGTGGCGGCAATCGGTTTCCGTTCCCGCTGCCAAAGTCCATCAGCCTCTTGGCAGAGAGCATGATTCAGGAAGATGACCCCAACCACCGCCGTCTCCGCGACCTCGTGCGTAAAGCGTTCCGCCCCCAGGCGATCAAGGTGCTCGAAGACCGCATTGAAGGGTACGCGGACGACTTGATTTCCGGGCTGGACAACCAGTCGGAGTTCGAGCTGCAGAGCGACTATGCGCTGCATATACCCGTGCGCATGATTGCCGACATGGTCGGCATCGGCCATGAGCAGATGCCGCAGTTCCGCCACTTGATGGGGTCGCTCTCGGAAGGATTCAGCGGCGTGCGCGTCATCCGTACGATGATCTTCGATATGCCCAAACACGTGAAATTCGTGCGTGAAATCGTGCGCGAGAAAAAGGCCAACCCGGGCGAAGACATCCTCACACATCTCATCTTCGCCGAAGAAGATGGCGACCGACTGACCGAAGACGAAGTCGTCGCGATGGTGTTCCTACTCGTCATCGCAGGGTTCGAGACGACGGTGCACCTGATCACCAACGGTGTGCATACGTTGCTCGAACACCCCGATCAGCTCGAACTCCTGCGCGCCGACCCGTCGCTATGGGCTGGCGCGGTCGAGGAGATATTGCGCCACCGTGGCCCTGTGCAGGGCACCAAGCCCGGCTGGGCGACGGAAGACATCGAACTGCACGGCGTCACCATTCCCAAGGGCAAGCCTGTCATGCCGCTCTTTGGTGCTGCCAATCACGATCCGCGCAAATTCGAAAACCCGCAGACGTTCGACATTACGCGATCGCCCAACCACCACATCGGTTTCGGGCATGGCGTTCACTATTGCCTGGGCGCCCATCTCGCGCGCGCGGAAGCGCGTATTGGCCTGCATAAGCTGTTCGAACGTTTCCCAGACCTCGATATTGCTGTCGAGCGGAGCAAGCTCGAGCTTCAGAACCTCCCAGGCTGGCACCGGTACAAGGCCATGCCGTTGCGCACGACGAGGTTTCGCGCAGCCGCGTAGGATCCTCCGCAAAGGTGCGCCTTGGCTTCAGTGAGATAGCCGTCGTCGAAACTTCGATGACCCTCACTGTCGCGCTTCCCCGAGAGATTTAGCGTATCGATGGCCGAAATATCTCCGTCAACCGACACAGGCGTTACGGCGCGATGGCGACGCATCGTCAAGATCGCGTTGCCGATCATGCTGGGCATGTCGATCTACGTGATTCTCGAGATCGTCGACATGTTGTTCGTCGGTTTCCTCGGCACGACCGCGCTGGCGTCCGTCGGCATCTCGATCTTTCTCGCCTTTCTCGTCATGGCCCTCTTCGGTGGCGTATCGATCGCCGTTCAGGCGACCACGGCGCGCCTGGTCGGTGAAGGCGAGACCCAGGATCTCGGTCGCTTCCTGAGAACGGCGCTTCTCCTGATCGGCGTGATGGTGCCCTTCGTCACCGGGGTCCTCATGCTGCTCGCGCCTACCCTCCTCGACCTCATGACCGAAGACGCCGAAGTGGCGGAAACCGGTCGCTTCTACCTCGTGTGGTTGCTGGGCGCCAGCACGATGTTCACGATCAACAGTGCCTTCATGGGCTACTGGAACGCGGTCGAGCGCACCACCATCTATATGAAGGTGGTGGTGCTGACCGCCATCGTCAACATTCCCGCCAACTACGTCTTCATGTTCGGTTTCGGTCCGGTTCCGGCCTACGGCGTAACGGGCGCGGGGATCGGAACGTGCCTGGCCTCGATCGTCGGTGCGGTGTTTCACATCGCAGTCGGCTACCGAAAGATCGACGGTCTCTTCACATTGCGCTCGTCCGGCAACCTGCCGGTTCTGGTGCGTTTGATGATTCCAGCCGGTCTTCAGCAATTCACCGAAGCCCTCGCGCTGACGCTCATGTTCCGCATCGTTGCCTTCGTCGGAACCGTGGAAGTGGCCGTCTACAGCGTTCTGGTCAACCTCGTGAGTGCCGTGGGTCTGCCCGCCTGGGGGCTGGGCCTCGCGGGCGCGACTCTGGTGGGGCAGGCGCTCGGGGCCAAGGATCCGGACGACGCTCACCGCTGGGCATGGGACGTCGTGAAACTCGGTGTGGTCTTGATGATGTTGATGGGCACGCCGCTGTGGCTCTTCCCCGAGTTCATACTCAGTTTCTTCATCCGCGAACCGGAAACGCTCGAGGTCGCGATTCTCCCCGCCCAGATCCTGGGTCTCATGATCGGCATCAACGGGATGGGGTATCTGTTCGCGAACATGCTGAACGGCGCCGGCGACGTAAAACGGGTGATGTACGTGAATCTGGCGACGCAGTACTTCGTACTGCTACCCGGCGCCTGGTTCCTCGGCATCGAAGTCGGGTTCGGGCTGATCGGAATCTGGCTCGCCCACCAGGTCGGCTTTCGGGCTCTCAACTCCGTCATTCTCGCGAGGCTCTGGCAGCAGCGGAAATGGGCGAAGATCCAACTGTGGTAGATCGACGAGGATTCAAGAGCATGGGAGTCAGCACGCGGCAGACGAATCTAAAAGGGGTCCGTCGGTCGACCCCGGTGTTCCTTCTGCTCATGGCGGCCGCGTTAAGTACGCCTTTTTCGGCCGCGGCGGCGGAGGAAGGCGCGCGAGACTGTCATCGTCTGTACCGGATGACCGACCTGAGCTACGCGGTCGAACCGGGCGTTCGGGTCAAAACAAGCGACGGCGTGCCCGCACACTGCCGTCTGCGCGGCGTCGTCAATCGGGCCATTCGCGTGGAAGTCACCATGCCGGACGACTGGAACGGGCGGATGATGTTCACGGCGGCCGGTGGTAATGCCGGCATACTCGTGGAAACGCGGAGTCTTTTGTCTCGGGGCTTCGCGATGGCGACCACAGACACCGGCCACGAGGGTCAACTGTCGACCTTCATGCGCCAACCCGAGGCGTTGATCGACTATGCGTACCGAGGCGTACACCTCGCGACGGTCTTCGCCAAAGAAGCGATCGCCCGGTACTACGGGCAACACGTTGAACACGCGTATCTCCAGGGGTGCTCCAACGGCGGCCGGGCAGCACTCCTGGAAGCTCTGCGATTCCCTGACGACTACGACGGCATCCTCGCCGGCGCACCCGCGTTTCGTTATCAGGAGTTCTTCCCCTGGACGTTGCACGCGCATCGTGCACAGGAGGCCAATCCTCTAACCCAGGAATCTTTGCAGGTACTGGGCGCGGCGAGCCGAGCCGCCTGCGATTCCCTCGACGGCGTCGAAGACGGTGTGCTCAACGATCCGCGACGGTGTACGTCAGCCGAGTTCGACCTCACGAAACTCGAGTGCCGGGCGGGTCAGACGGACGATTGTCTGACGGCGGGGCAGATCGGCACCGCACGCACCATGTACGCAGGGCTCGTCGATGAAAACGGTGTGGTTCTCTCGCGCGGGGTCGCGCCGGGCGCGGAAGATGACGGTGACTGGCCGATCTGGGTCGTCGGCGGTACGGAATACAACGCAGCACTTGGGCTCGCGCCCGGGCCCCTCAACGGACTCGTGCTCGAGACTTTCAAAGACCTGCTCCATAGGGACGCCAGCTTCGATCTCGACAGCTTCGATCCCGTCGCGGACCGCGACAAGCTCGACGACGTAGCGGCCTTCATGGACGTCGACAGGGCCGATCTCCGTGAGTATGAAAGCCGCGGCGGCAAGCTCCTGATGTATCAGGGCTGGAACGACTATCCGCTTCGTCCAGAGCGCGCAATCGACTACCTACTCGAAGTCGAAGCGGTACACGGCGGGCAAGGCAAAGCGCGGGAGTTCTTCCGCCTGTTCATGGTGCCCGGCATGGGGCACTGCGCGGGCGGGCCCGGCGCGTGGATCACGGACTACGTCGAACCTTTGGTGGACTGGGTTGAAAAAGGACAAGCACCGGAGCGCATCGTCGGCACCCGGCCGGATGGCTCGTTTGCCCGACCGCAATGCGTCTATCCCAAGCTCGCCCGGTACGTCGGCGGACCGCAGAATGAGGCTTCCAGTTTTTCCTGCGAATAGGCACGGCGAGGTTTTTTTGGCATGAAAGTTCGCATCGCGGTCGCGCTGGGCCTGGCACTGATTAACCCTGCTCAGGGTTCCGAACGAGACCAGGCGGGATCCCCCGCAGGCAGCGATCGAGACGCCCACCTCATATCTGCGTTCTTCGGGCTCGACAACGGCCTGCCCATGGGCGCAAACGTCCTCTGCTTGGGAGCTGGGGGCCAGGACGGTATGCCAGTCGTGCTGTCGAGAACGATCGATCCCGAAACGCTCGATCCGGAGGATTTCAGCGTGACGACGTCGGCTGGCGTCGAGAACATACCCCACTGTGTGACCCTCCGACCTGCGACCGATGCCGGCGAAGGGCGAACGGTGCTTCTGATCGGCGAGTTCGGCAATGCACCCGATGGTCCGCCTGCACGAGTGAGGATCGTCGGCGACTTGATGTCCGGTAAAGCGGCCGGCGAACAAATCAACTTTCGCGGCGCAGAAGTGCATGTCATTCCGTTGGAGGACGGTCCGTCGCTCGTCTGGGCCGAAATCGTCGACAAGGACGTCTGGTCCGTCCGCGGTCGGGGTACAGCGTGTCCGTCAGGCTCCCAACAAGTGGTGCGGGTCACGTGGGCCGGCGGCGTTCGGCTCCCGGGCCGAGCGGAACCGGGCGATCCCGAGCGTGCGCTTTACCGGGTGAACGTGACCCATCCCGACGGCTCGACCGAAGCGATTACCCCCGCAGCACTCGCAGATCTGAACGACAACGACAACAACCACCTGCTCTGCCTCGACACATTGCGCCCGGCGACAGCGGTTACTTTTCCCGCCGGTCACCTGGTCGACCCGAACGGCGATCTGAACCCGGCTACGCAGGTTTCTGTCTGGCAGGGAAACGAACGACCGTGACGAAAAAGGTCGCACCACCTCCGGCGTTGCCCTTCCCGCCTCGTGACGTGAGCCTCGGTCTGACCCGTAGCGAAGACGTGGCGTTTCCATTGCGCTGGGGAATCATGGGAACCGGCGAGATCTCCCGGCAATTCGTCTGCGCATCGCGAGAATGCCCCGGCGCCACCATGGCGGCGGTTAGCAGCCGATCCTCGGAAAACGCGCACGCATTTTCCGAGGCGCACGAAGTGGAAACGGCTTACGAAAGCTATGTCGACATGGTCACCGCACCCGACCTCGACATCGTCTACGTGGGCACGCCGGACACGGTGCACAAAGAGCACTGCCTGATGGCGATAGAAGCCGGTAAGCACGTGCTCTGCGAGAAAGCCCTGGCGCTCTCCGTGGCCGACGCGGAAGAAATGTATACCGCAGCCGAGCGTCGCGAAGTCATGCTGCAGGACGGCGTGTGGTCACGGTTTTTCCCCGCCATGGAACATGCCCGTCATCTGATCGATGAAGGCGCGATCGGTGAGGTCGTGATGGTGCAAGCCGATTTCGAAGCGTTGTACACCACCCAGGCCGTCACGATGGCCTACGGCGTCGACGCCAAGCCGGTCGACATCAAGGTGAGCGGCATGGCGGGCGGACCGGGCGGCGCGATCCTCGAGTTCGAGCACAACCGGTTTGCCGTGCTCACGTTCGTTGCCTATCCGAGCGAGTTCCCCGAGGTGACGGAGATCATCGGCACGAAAGGCCGGATCACACTCGAACAACCAGCCCATTGCCCCACCGCCCTGACAGTACGCATTCCGCCGGTGGCGCCATCACGCTACCTCGGCGGCAATACACCGTCCCCGCTACAGCGGTTCGAATACCCGCTGCCCGACACGATCCGAATGCCTCGCCCGTTTCCCAACCAGCAGGGCTTCATCTACATGACGGAAGCGGTGCATCGATGCCTCGCCGCGGGACTCGTCGAGTGCCCGCAGTTCAACCGGGCCGAATCGCTTCACCTCATGGAATTGGTGCAGGCGATCAAAGTGCTTCGCGCGGACAACCCAGACCTCGCCACGTAATCGGTTCCGCGTTGGGCAGCAACTAAGGCGTTTTGCACTCCGACGAGACGCCGGCTGCCGCGAAGTTGGCCGCGTGAAAGCACATGAGATCCACGCCGATCGCCTCATAGAGATGCATCGGATTGTGGCCCACGCCGTCGACGACGAACCGCGTGGGTTCGATCCCCAGCGCGTAGAGGAACCCGAGATACTCCAACGTCGCTTCGTAGTTGAAACCCTCGGTCCCGATCCAGACCGCCAACGGCGGGCGCGGGTCGGGTGACTGTGCGAACTCGATCGCTCGTGTGTAAGCGTCGTTGCCTTTACCGAATTCATAGCGTCGTCCGCCGGCACCGCGACGATCTTCTTCGACGCCAGCGTTCTCATAGACCGAGCGCTCAACGGAGTAGCCCGGACCGCCCGCCGCCACACTCGCAAACAGCTCCGGGTACTTGAACGCAATCCGGGTGGTGCCCCGTCCACCCTGGGAGAATCCCTCGATCGCCCGTCCCGCACGGTCCGACACGGTGCGGTAGGTGGCGTCGATGTGCGTAAAGAGCTCTCGGACGATGACGTCTTCGCCCATCGATCCGAGTGCCGGAACGTTGTAGTGACTCACCTCTCCACCGTTGGCGAAGACATAGATCGCCGGCGGCACGCGACCGGCCGCCATCGCCTCGTGGATGTGCCGGGTGAGTCCCACACTGCGCGACTCATTGCCCGGGCGCCCGCCATGCAGGTAGTAGACGGTCGGGTAACGACGGGCGGCGTTGCTCGCCGACGAGTAGCCGGGTGGCAGGTAAATCACATAGCCGACGGCTTGATTCATCGACGCGCTCTCGAAAGTCGAGTGGCGCACGCCGTCCGGCAGGTCGAGTCCGTCGGGAATCGGGTTCACCCAGGCAAACGGGCGAAGGAATGCCTGCGCGAAGGCCCGTAACTCCGCCTCGTCGACGAAGCCGTCGCGATTCGAATCGATCGTGGCGAATCCCAGGCCCAACTCCGATTCGTCGAGCTTACCGTCACCGTTGGCGTCGGCCGCGAGACGCGCCGCGACGAAGCCCGCTTGTTGCTCGGTGAGTTCGGCGGCGAACGCCAGTGTTGCGGTGAGCGTGGCAATAAAGGCAATGACGAAGCGCACGGTGTTTTCCCATCCGATGGACCTGATCGAGTTTACGCGGGACACCGTGAGCCCGTCGCGACGCTCCTTCCAGAACTCACATCGCGCCCAATCGCACTTGCAAAACGCAACGCCCCAAACCAGTGTCGCCACGTCGTATTGCTCCGTGACACGCGGCGTGACAACAGGCTCCAGGACCGCCGACGTAGCCATTCATCTCGTCAAACGGTAATTGGTCAATGATTCGAAAATCGAAAGCTCATCTCGTCTTTATTGTTCTCTTGCTCACTGCCGCCGGCTGTACGCCAGACGCCGAAACGAGCCCGCCGCCAGCGGAAGAGACGGAGGAGGCGCTCATTGCACGCGCGCTCGAGATCCACGACCGCGTGCTCACCCTCGATACCCATGCGGACACGCCTCTGAGAATGATCGAACCGGGCTTCGATATGTCGGAGCGGCACGATCCCAACGAGTCGGGTTCCAAGCTGGACTATCCCCGGATGGTGGAAGGCGGGCTCGACGCCGTCTTTTTCGCTGCGTTCGTCGCCCAGGACATCCGTGACGACGACGGCAACAGTCGCGCGAAGGCGCTGAGTCTTCAGATGATCGACGCGGTGAAGGATTCCATCGAACGCAATCCCGACGTCGCCGGTCTCGCCCTCGATCCCAAGGATGCCGTCGAGCTCGAGGAAGCCGGCAAACGAGCAATCTTCATCGCCCTCGAGAACGGCTACCCGGTCGGCAACGACCTTTCCAACGTCGAACTCTATTTCGACGAGGGCGTGCGCTACATCACGTTGGTGCACTCGACGAACAACGATCTCGCTGATTCAGCGACCGACCGAAACGGCGCGGAACACGACGGCATCAGCGCCTTTGGCGAGGAAGTAGTCCAAGAGATGAACCGCTTAGGCATCATGGTCGACGTTTCGCACGGCAGCGACGACGTCTTCTACGACGCTATCGCCGTCTCTCGAGCGCCCATCATCGCCAGCCATTCGAATGCGCGGACGGTCACCGATCACCAACGCAACATGACCGATGAAATGCTGCGACTCATGGCGGAGAACGGGGGTGTCGTTCAGCTCACCATGCTGTCGGACTACCTGCGGGATGCCCCGGTGAACGAGGCGCGTGACGCGGCGTTGGCCGAACTTCGCGCCACTATGAAACCCGTCAGCGAAATGACCCAGGAAGAGCGCGCGGCCATGCGCCAAGCGTTCAACGACATCAATCAGAAGTTCCCGACGGCACCGGCAACGGTCTCCGACGCGGTCGACCACATCGACCATATCGTCGCCGTGGCCGGCATCGATCACGTCGGGATCGGATGTGATTTTGATGGCGGCGGCGGAATCGACGGTGTCTTCGATGTCAGCGAGGTCATGAACATCACCATCGAGCTCGTGCGCCGCGGATACACGGAAGAGCAGATCGACAAGATCTGGGGCGGCAATCTCTTGCGCGTCTTCCGCGATGTTCAGGCCGTCGCCCGCGAGATGCAGTCCGACGAGGCAGCCTGAGCGGGTGAGCCTCAAGCGT
Organism: uncultured Pseudomonadales bacterium; assembly: GCA_951813295.1. Lineage (GTDB taxonomy): Bacteria > Pseudomonadota > Gammaproteobacteria > Pseudomonadales > Azotimanducaceae > VXYL01. Next base: position 3,646,512 of record CATOTI010000002.1, on the reverse strand, counting down.
GCCGGCAAGTGCATTCTCTTGTTGGTCCTCTTGTGGCAGCCGGTCCTGACCGCCGCTCATCCGCTGAGACTGTCTCTCAGCGAGATCGAGTATTCGTCCCAAAACCAACTGCTCACGATCGACCTGCGGTTGTTTCTGATGGACGTCAACGAGGCGCTGGTGTTCGACCCGGACAGCACCGAACTCGCTTTCTGTCAGCCGAATGAATCCGCCGATGCCGAACGATTGCTGCTGGAATACCTCGATCGTTTCTTTCACGTAAAGGCGAACGGAAGGGAGATCGAACTCGTTATCGAGAGCAAGCGGCTCGCGGGCGAAGGCATCAACACCGCCTTGGGTGTTCGCTTCGAGCACCCGCAAGACGAGCCGTTGACGACACTGGAAGTGAAGAACGCGGTTTTCACCGACCTATTCTTCGACCAGAGCAATGTCATCTACGTCCACGTCGACGGAGAAACGAAGAGCTTGATGCTCAACAAAGACACGCCCATTCACCAACTACGCTTCTGACATGCACCCATTCGCGTTCTACCTGCAGTTGGGTTTTGAGCACATCTCCGACCTCGCCGGTTACGACCACATTCTGTTTCTCGTCGCGCTCTGCGCGGTCTATCGGATCGAGCAATGGCGAAATCTACTCGTTCTGGTGACGGCGTTTACGGTCGGTCACAGCGTCACGCTGGCACTCGCGTCATCAGACGTTCTCACGATTCCTTCGACCATCATCGAGTTTCTGATTCCCACCACCATTCTGCTGACGGCCCTTCACAACGTGCTCAGCCATTCCGACACGGAGCAAACCGGAATGGGCCGAAAGTACGCGATGGCGCTGTTCTTCGGGCTCATCCACGGCATGGGATTTTCCAACTACTTCCGCGCGCTGATGATGGACGACTCGTCGATCCTCGTGCCGTTGTTGGGGTTCAACATCGGCATCGAACTTGGCCAACTGTTGGTCGTCGCTTTCATCGTCGGGGTTTCCGTTGTGTTCCTGAAGGTCGTCCGCGTGCAACAACGAGAATGGAACCTCTTCATCTCCGGTGCCGCGGCCGGCATGTCGCTGCTGCTCATGTTCGAAAACCGATTCTGGTAGAAAGGTGACGAACCACGCCCGAGACGGGAGTTGAACGATGCGTACGCCGAAGAAGTTCGTGTTCACGGCCATTCAATGCGCCGCGTTGACCGCCGGGTTATGCACGTCGGCCCAAGACCTTCCCGCGGGCCCCGGGCAGCAGGAGGTAGCCGCGTTGTGCTCCGGTTGTCACAACATGCGTCCCATCGCCCGGAGTTCCGGCTATAGCCCGACGGAATGGCGCGAGCTCATACGCACGATGATGATGCTCCCCGTGGAAACGGAAGACCGCGTCAGCACCTATCTCGGCGAACATTTTCCGCCGAACGATCGACGCAGCCCGACGCTCGTCAGTGGTCCGGTCGAGATCGACTTCGAGACCTGGGTGGTTCCGACGCTCGGTCAGCGATCACGGGATCCGGTGGAAGCGCCGGATGGCAGCATCTGGTGGGTCGGTCAGTGGCTCGACATCGTCGGCCGGATCGACCCCGAGACCGGTGAGATGCGCGAGTACCCCCTCCCTGCCGGCGCGAAACCACACAGCGTGACACCGGACGCCGAGGGGAACATGTACTACCTCGGCAACCGCAACGCCACGATCGGCAAGCTCGACCCGGATTCGGGCGAGATCGTCGAGTTCGCGATGCCCGACCCCGGGGCGCGCGATCCACACACCGGCGAGTTCGACGCGCAAGGGCGTTTCTGGTTCACGCTGCAGCACAGCAATCGTGTGGGTCGGCTCGAGCCGACGACCGGCGAGATCGAACTGACGGAGCTCGATCGACCGCGATCACGCCCGTACGGGATCAAGATCGACTCGTCGGGAAATGCATGGGTCGCGTGCAACGGCGGACCCTGCCTCTATCGGTTCGACGGCGACACCATGGCCGCCACGCGAATCGATTTACCGAATCAGGAAACGACGGTGCGCCGGCTCGACATCGCGGCGGACGGGACGATCTGGTACGTGAACTCGGGCGCCGGCCGGCTCGGCCGGTACGACCCGGTCAGCGGTTCGGTCCGCGAATGGCCATCGCCGAGCGGACCGAAATCCCACCCTTACGCCATACTCATCGTCGACGGTGCGATCTGGTACAACGAATCCGGTATGCGCCCCGACGCCCTCGTGCGCTTCGATCCGACGACCGAGACGTTCCAAAGCTGGCCGATTCCTTCCTCCGGTTTCTACGCCGGGATCCTCCGCCACATGCGCGCGGCCAAGAACGGCGATTTGCTGATTCACCAGAGTGCGACGAACCACATCATGCGGGTGAGCGTGAGCGAACCGGCGGGCGGCGACTGAACTCAGCTGTCGCGTTGCTATATTGACGTTCAACCCGCCCGACGGAGCATCCCGATGACGAGCCCCCTGGAGCGCGCCGAGGCCCTCGAGCGCGAGCAAATCGTGACGCTCGAGAACAAGGTCATCACCCGGTCGATCATCTACACGTCCGGTGACTGCGATCCGCGCGAAGGCCCCCCGTGGCGTAAGGCGCTCATGGCCAATCCCGAGCTTCGGGAAATGCAGTTTCTGGCAGGCGATGATCCGCGCCTACCGGCAGTGCCGGAAAAACCGACGCTCATCGACTACTTCACCTATCGCTTCGGACCCGCCGAACACCTGCTCCAGAGCGCGCGGCTAGCGAAACTGAACGGCTGCAGCGAGAAGGTGATTCTGGCGTGCCTCTTGCATGACATCTCGGTGGTCGGATTCCTGCTGCCGGACCATGGCTACTGGGGCGCACAACTCGTCGAACCTTATGTCGATAAAGAAGTGGCTTGGGCGATCAAATACCACCAGGCGCTGCGCTTCTATCCCGACGAGTCCGTGGGCTATGAATATCCGGATCAGTATCTACGCTGGTTCGGCGACGACTACGTGCCCGACCCCTACATCGAGCGCGACTATCAACACGCCCGCAATCATCGTTGGTACATGTCTGCCCGGCAGATAACGATCAACGATCTTTACGCGTTCGATCCCGACGTAACCGTCTCGCTCGACGAGTTCGTCGACATCATCGGGCGCCATTTCCGACAACCGGAAGAAGGACTCGGGAACGACGACAGCCCGTCCGCGCACATGTGGCGAACAATCGTGCGGCCGACTAAATTTCTTTAGTCGAGCGCACGATCACCCAACCCTAGGGAGCGGCGGGCGCCGGATCCTCCTGACCCGCCGCTTTGAGATCCGCGACCAGCGTTTTCGCTGCCAGCAGGAAGTGCGCGCCGGCCCAGAAATACCCGGCAGTCGCAAAGATGATCGCGTAACGCAGAGACTCTTCGCCGAACGGCCCGGCGAGCAGGTCACTCAGGACCCCGACAAGGAACGGCCCGAAGCCGAGCCCGATGATGTTCAGGATGAAGAGCAGAATCGCCGACGCGAGCGCGCGCATGCGCTGCGGTGCGAGGTTCTGCACCGTGCCGAAGGCGGGGCCCAACCAGAGCGAGTTCAGGAAACTCGGCACCAGCAGGATCGCGATGGCGATCATCCAATCGTTGACGATGAGTGCTGCCAGGTAGAACGGGAATGAAATCAGCACGCCCGCTGCGGGAAGCCATGCGTACACGCGCATGTCCCGGTTGGCGTAGCGATCGGCCAGCGTTCCGCCGAGGAACGTACCCGCCATGCTCGCGATCCCGTTGACGAGCCCGTAGTACGTGGCGACCTCCGCAAGACCCATGCCATGCAGGCGGATGAAGAATGCCGGCAACCACTGGCCCAGCCCGTAGCCGACGAACGAGGTCAGCGCACCGCCCATCGCGATGTGCAAGATCGTCTTGTTGGTGAGGAGCGTCTTGATGGTCGAGACCAACGGCGGTTGGCTCTGATCGCCCGCGCCACCGGCATCCGACATACCGCGTATCGGTTCCTTGATGGTCAGCTTGAAGAGGACAGCGAGGATAACGCCCGGCAATCCGACCACCAGAAAGGCCGTGCGCCAACCGTAGAACTCGGCCACCCACCCGCCCGCCAGCAGCCCGAGCAGACTGCCGATCGGGATACCGAGCGCGTAGATCGAGAGCGCGGACGCTCGCTCACTCGGCGGGTAGTAGTCGGCGATCAGCGAGTGTGCCGGCGGCGAAGCGCCCGCCTCTCCGACGCCGACGCCGATCCTCGCCGCGAGGATCTGCACGAAGTTCTGCGCGATTCCGCAGAGTGCCGTCATCCCGCTCCAGATGACGAGCGCGCCCGTGATGATGTTGACTCGGCTGGCTCGATCGGCGAGCCGCGCGAGCGGAATGCCGAATCCGGTGTAGAAGATCGCAAACGCGAGACCGGTCATGAGTCCGATCTGGGTATCGCTCAAGCCGAGGTCCAGCTTGATGGGCTCGGCGAGGATAGTGACGATCTGCCGATCAAGGAAGTTGAAGATGTACACGACGACGAGAACCGCCAGCACGTAGCGGCGGTACTTCGGCGAACGCAACTTCTCTGTGATGTCGGCGTCTAGGTCTGGTTGTGGTGAGGTCAATGGGACTCCTAACGAATTTCTCGGCCTCGCTGAGGCCGCGCGTTCATCTGATGGCGCCTAGTCTGTAACAAAACCAATCAGCAGGACGAACGGCGCATAATCGCGAGATACGCCGATTCGAGGAGATCCCACTGGACTCCAAGCGTTTCTTCTATGGCTGGCCGCTCGTCGGGGTCGGTTTTCTCGTCTACGGGCTCGGGATCGCGCCGGCGTACTACTCCTGGGGATTCCTGGCGCCCGAGATGATGGCCGAGATCGGGCTTACCCGGGAACAGATCGGCAGCATGTTCGGCGCGTTCACGCTCACCTATGCCGTCGTCAGCCCACTAGCCGCCGTGGCGATGGATCGATTCGGCATGCGGATCGTCGTCACCGTGGGTTCCTTGATCGCAGCCGTCGGCTTTTACTCGGTCGGCGACGCCGAGACCGCCACCGATCTCTATTGGCGATACGCCTTCATCGGCGGATTCGGACTCGGTTTATCCACGGTGCTGCCGGCGACGGCGATTCCCGTCTTCTGGTTCAAGCGCTTTCGCGCGCGGGCATCGGCCATCATCCTGATGGGCGCGGCGGTCGTCGGCGCTATCGTGACACCGGTCGACGCGATCCTGCTCGAGTACGGCACCTGGCGCGACATCTGGTCGGTAATCGCCATGATCTCGGTCGGCGTCGCCGTGCTCTCAGCGCTTGCCCTGCGCAACAGTCCCGAAGACATGGGACAGATCCCCGATGGACGCGAACTCGAAGCGCCGACCGAGCGGCAGTCCATGCACGACGCGGCCGAGGCGGCGAACTGGTCCGCGTGGGGGGCGATCAAAACCCCGCAGTACGCAATCCTCACCTTTGCAGCCCTGGCCAACGCATTACCGTGGCGTGTCTTCACAGCGCACGGCCGGCTGCATTTCGAGGATCTCGGCTTCGTCCCGACCGTCGCGGCGGCGATTCTCGGCGTGCGCGTCGCCATGAGCGGGCTCGGGCGGCTGAGTGGTTCGCTCGGCGATTTCCTGCTCCCGAATCGCGTCCAGGCGATAGCGCTCACCGCGACGGGTATCGGACTGGCCGGCCTCCTGATCGCCGACACACCGCTACAAGCCTACGTATGCGTCGCGTTCATGGGCCTCGGCTTCGGCGCTGGCTACGTCAGCTCGTCGGTCACGTTCGCCTATTTCTTCGGCCAGCGGGCGTTTCTCTTCGCAAACGGACTGCAGATTGCACTCATCGGCGCCGCCGGTTGGATCGGGCCGACCTGGGCAGGGGCGGCCGCGGATCAGTCGGGCAACTACACGGCAACCTTCGTCGTTCTGCTGGTACTGAGCTTCTTCGGCGCGGTGGCGATCTTCTTCTGTCGACCACCGATACGCCACTGAGCGATCCCCCGGCGCCATAAGGAGTTCCTCAGCTCGCAACGCGCCGCGATCTCTGTCAGTAGTATGTGGGGATCAGCAAAACGGGGCGGTCGCGTGGACAACATCAAACTTCTGAAGTGGCGGGAATCACAGAATCTCGTCGAGGACGAGGCGATCGCGGCCCATTTCGCCGAACGTGCCGCGGAAGTGCGTCGAGAAATCGAGTTTCTGCTGACCGCGGGGCTGACCGAGGGCGCGGAAGAAGCGCTCGCGGCGTTCGCCGAAGGAGACATGGTCGATTTCAGCATCATGGTCGACCTTGCCTCGCACGTCGCGATCGACGGTGTCGAACCATTACCAGGCGAGACGCGGTTGCACCTCGAAGAGTTCCTGGACGAAGAACCCTGGCATTCGCTGGCGATCGATCTCGATATCACGGTTGTGCTCGCGATGATCGAAGACGTGCTCGCACACGAAGGCCGCTGGTACGAAACGTCGCCGAAGCTGACGCTCACGCTCGCGACGCTGATGGATCGAGTTGATCGTGAACAGTTCCAGCGCACCGAAGCCGAGATTCAAGCGCTCATCAACCGTCACGAGGTATCGGACGCCACGACGATCGAGATAATCAACTCGCTCGTTCATGTGGGTGCGCAACGCCTCGGCGTCAGACCGCACGAGCTTTCTTAGAGAAGACGGCGATCGGCGCGGCGGTAGAAAAGGTCACTCAGCGGGGCGGACAGAGGCGTCGCACCGATGCGTGACGTACCCAACATCCTTTTCATCACGGCGGATCAGTGGCGCGGTGACTGCCTGTCCGCGTTAGACCATCCGATCCTTCGCACGCCCCATCTCGATTCGCTCGCAGCGTCCGGTGTGCTCTTTTCTCGTCATTACTGTCAGGCCGTGCCGTGTGGCCCGAGCCGGGCGTCGCTGCATACGGGCCTCTACATGATGAACCACCGTTCGGTCACGAACGGCACGCCGCTCGACCGCCGGCATATCAACTGGGCGCAGCGTCTTGGCGAAATCGGCTACGACCCGGTCCTCTTCGGTTACACGGACTCGAGCGCCGATCCTCGCGATTACGAGGTGGACGCGCCGGAACTCAAGACGTACGAAGGCGTACTGCCCGGCCTCAAACCCGAAGTGCTCCTGACGGAAGGTGACGTCACGCCCTGGGCCGACTGGCTTCGAGCACAAGGTGTCGAAATACCCGAACGGGGTTATGACCTTTATCTCAACAAAACCGAACAAGTGGAATGGGAAGCCGGCGGGGACAGGGCTGCACCACTGACCCTCAGCGCCGAACAGCACGATACGTACTTCCTCACCGACCGCACGATCGACTACATCTCGCGGACCTCGAAGCCGTGGTGTGTACACCTTTCCCTCTTGCGTCCGCACCCGCCGTGGATCGCACCCTCGCCCTACAACGCCCGCTACGCGCCGAACGACGTGCCGGACTCCATTCGCGCCGCAAGCCCCGACGTCGTCGCGCAACAGCATCCCTGGCTTGCTCATGTGCTCAGCTCGAAGCACACGCGGGCGCCGGCGAACGAAGCACGCCTCCAACGCCTCAAAGCCAGCTACTTCGGCCTCATGAGCGAAGTGGATGACAACATCGGCCGACTTCTCCATGCGCTCCGGGCGAACGGCGACTGGGACAACACGCTCATCGTCTTCACCTCGGACCACGGCGAGCAACTCGGCGATCACTGGCTGATGGGCAAGACAGGCTTCTTCGATGCGTCGTACCACGTGCCCATGATCGTGCGTGACCCACGCGCGTCCGCCGACGTCACCCGCGGTAGCGTCCGGACCGAATTCACGGAACACGTCGACGTCACGCCGACGTTGCTCGATTGGCTGGGCCTCGACTCGAGCCCCGCGATGGACGGCCTTTCGCTCACCCCCCTGATTGAGAACGCCGAGCCCGCGGTGACTTGGCGCGAAGACGCGCATTGGGAATTCGACTTCCGAAACGTCACCGCGACCGACGCGGAATCCGCCTTGGCGATACCGTTACACGCGTGCAATCTCGCGGTGCTGCGCGACGAACACTACAAATACGTGCACTTCGCCGATCTTCCACCGCTGCTCTATGACCTTGAAGAAGATCCTCACGAACTGGTCAACCGCGCGGACGATCCCGCGCTCCTACCCGTGCGGCTCGAGTACGCAGAACGTCTCTTGTCCTGGCGCGCCCGCCATCTCGATCAGACGCTGACGCACGTGAAGCTCACGGCGCACGGCGCCGTCGAACGACCCGGGTCGCGTTGGTAGCTAGGAACTTTCCGATCAGCGAATGGGATTACCGACGTTGAAGACCCCGGCGGGGCCATAGTCCCGGCCTGGCTCACGTTCACAATCCGGTGGAAACACATCGCGCTTCTTTCGGTAGTAGGCGAGCCGATGATCGCCTTCAGCAGCTTTCGCGTAGGTGAGGTAGACGGCCCGTCGTGCCGAGTACGAGCGATTCTCCGCCGACCGATGCGGCAGATAGGAATCGAACAGCAAGAGGTCACCCGGCGCCGTCGGAACAGCCACCCAGTCGAGACGATCGACTACCTCGGTGGCGATGGTGAGGTCTTCCGCCGTCGGGAGCGTGGCGGCCGCACCGGGACGTGTCGCGATCTCGAGGCAGCCGTTTTCCGGCGTGGTAGCGTCGACGCTCAACATCGCCGTGACATGCGTCGACTGCCCGAAGGAGGTGAACGCGGGCGCGTCCTGGTGAGGTGCGAAACCCGCGCCGCCCGGCAGCTTGAAGTTGATCTTCTCCTTGAAGAGGATCGCCTCTTCCGCGAGCAATTCGCCGATGAGTTCGAGCATTGGCGCTCCATTCACGAAGTCGTCGAAACCTTCGTGATACGCGAGGAAACTCTCCACGCGACAAAGCTGACGCCGTCCGTCTAGACCCGGTTCGAAATACTTCATCCACTTGCCTGGCGTTTCAGGACGAGCGGCCAGATCGATCACCCACTGATCGAGTGTTCGCACATCGCTCACGTAATCCCGCAGCAACAACCAGCCGTTGGCGCGCCAGTGGTCGAGCGCTTCAACCGTCAGCGACATGGGACTCGTTCCAACCACGTTCGAGGATCGCCTCGTAGCGGGAGAGCAGCACCGGCCGACCCGGCACCTTGGCCGCTTCGTCCCAGGTGCGCAGCTCCAGAATCAAGGAGAAGAGCGCGTCCGACTCGAAGTCAGCCGCCTCGTCTCTCGTCATCGGTCCGCCCTGGTAGCCGAGCGTCGCTTTGCTCGCGGGGGAGAGCTGGGTGAAGTACTCCGGGTCCTTGAAAGTGAGATAGCGCTTGGCGGCCACGTGGCCTTCGACGAGCGCCGTCACCTCAGCACCAAAGCCGAGTTCGCGTAAGAAAGCAGCCCCCAGCACCTCGTGACCCGCGGTTCCGAAGCCGCCCATTCGATCCGCACTCGCGTCGCAGAGATGACCCACGTCGTGCAGAAAAGCCGCGCAGACGACGGCGTCGCTATGTCCCTCGGCCAAGGCGCAGTCGGCGGCCTGCGCCGCGTGCTCCAACTGACTCACAGACTCGCCGATATAGTCGGAATGCCCGAGATCTACGTAAAGCGCCACGACGCGGCTGACCGGGTTGGACGACAGCGACACGGAGCACCTCGGCCTTGCTTGCTTCACCTCACATCGTGACACTCGCCCGCGATCGTTCCAAGGCGCCCTTCCGGGCGAGCCCTGCTGAGCAGCTTCCCCGCCCGTTTCGCTACTCTTGGCCGATGTTCGTTCGCCTGTTGCCCCTGATCGCCGGGCTCGCCCCGGTCCTTGGTGCCAATGTCGCGTTGGTGATCGGTGTTTTATACGAGACGATCCCGGCCTGTTTTCCGTACGTCGACGGCTGCGTGTCGATCAGCGCGACAGGACGCCAGCCACCGGGCAGCTTCTTGTTTCGCGCCGTACACCTGCCTTACGCGACGGTACTTGCCGGTACCTGGTACTTCGCCTGGGCATGGCTCAAGTCCGTGAGCCCCGATCGACACGCGACGAAACGTGCCGTGATGCTCGTCCTGGGGCTGATCGCGTCTTTGGCGCTCATCGTCTACGTCACCTTTCTAGGCACGACAGAACCGGTGTACGAGTTCATGCGCCGCGGCGGTATCTACTTTTACTTTGCCGCTGCGACGTTGGCTCAGATCGCGTTTACGACCGCCTTCTTAGCCGAGGCGCGCAAGGCGGCCGACCCCGTCCTCGAGCGATACGCAAACGCCATGCTCTATCTCTGCCTTTCACCATTTGTGCTCGGGCTCGTGAACCTCGTGCAGAAGATGGCGCTGAGCAAAGCCGTCTCCGACCCCATCGAGAACAGCATCGAGTGGATCGCCGCGCTTCTGATGCAGGCGTGGTACGTCGTGCTCTACCTTCTATGGCGGCGCACCGGCTTCGAAGTCGTGGTGCGTAGTGGTACTGCCGAAAGGTCTTCATAGCGAACATTTTTTTGCCCGCTGTGCTCATGGTTTTTGGTCCTTAGTGGGAATCCCTTAAGGACCAAACGATCTATAACTTCTCTTGTACGCCCTAGGGCGAAGGACCAGCATCGGCCCCATCGATCGTTGCTAACAAGAGGGGACGTCGATGCAGTTTGTGACCCAGTCGATCAACGCACGCGCACTCGGTGCGTGTTTCCTCCTCGGCGCCGCGTTGATCGCAGTGCCGGCATCCGCGGATCGCGCTCACGCCGCGATCCTCCTGGCCGAAATGGACGCTGTAGAGGCACGCCACCTCGACACGAAAAACACTGACGAGCGCGTCGCCCGGCTACGCACGAAGATACCGATGTCGCATTGGCGACCGTTCTACGTCCAGGAGGGTTTCGACGGGCGCGTGAGTGAACGCTACGACGACGTGACCCGCGACGTGCGCGAACGCCGGGCGAGAGTCGCCGAGACCATCGTTTCGATCGACGAAATCTAGATCGCGCGTCGCCCCGTTTGGGCGACGTGATGTGGCCAAGCCCTGGCCTGTTCAGCCGTTGTCGGCACTGATCTTTCGTTGTCGGAATTGGGGCACCGTGTGAAGCTGTCCCGATGCCCGACGCAACTGAGTTGATCGACTGGGCTCGATCCGCCAGACCGCTCGATGATCCGGCGACCGCGGCGATCGTTGATGAAATCGCCTCGGCGCGGATGGTTTTTCTCGGCGAAACGAACCATTTTGTCCACGAGAAGACGGACTTTCGCCGCTGGTGGCTCGAAGCGCTTGGTAGGCGCAAACCCCTCGTCCTCTGCGAGGAAATCGCGCACCTCGACGGCATCGAGATCGACGGTTACCTGCGCGACGGCGACTCTCGGCATCTCGACCGAGTCGCCACCTTCGGCGACAAGGGTCGCCAGCGCAGCGACCGCGACGACTGGCCGCCTGTATTCAAAACCTCTGCCTATCCATACGCCGGCATGCGCTCGGAGCATGAACGCCTTTATGCCACGCTTCATCGCGAGGGCACGGTCGAGCGATTCATCGGGTTCGACGTCGACGCGGACGGCGCGGGGTCCGTAGAACGGATCCCTAACGAGAGTCTCCTCGATGAACTCGCGCGACTCGAGGCGATGGAAACACCCCCTCGCGCCCAGATCGAATCGCTCCGCTACCTGAGTCTGATGGCCGGTGCGACCGAGTTCGAGCAGACGCGAGACGCCATGGCGTTCCGGGAGGACGTCATGAAACGGCGCCTCCAAGCGCTGGTCTCGCAGACGGACCCGTCGCTTCTCATCGTCGTGCTCGCGCACGCCTTTCACCTCGCGAAAGACGATGCCGGATTCGGTGCCGCATCGGGCGTCGGCCCGGGCGGCGGTCAGGCGTCGTCACTCGGTCACTACCTGACGCAGGAGTGCGGTATCGACACCCGCGCGGTTTGGATGCTCTACGGCGCTGGAAAAGACAGCCAGCCGATCGAAGGCTTGCCGACGACGCTCGATTACCCGGCCTCATCGCTCAATCAGACGCTCCTGACCGAACTCGGCGAGGTCAGCCTGCTGACGAAGCCACCATCCGGAATCGTCGGCATCGGCCACCTCTACAATACGGTCGCGGAGGTAGATCTCGCCCGCCAGGCGGACTGCGTGATGTTCTTTCCCACCGTCTCGCCGCTCGAAGCGGCCTGAAGGTTCAGACCGTCGACTACCGGCGCGACCCAGCGACCATTTCCTCCGCTATTTCGGGACCGTCGATCGCGGCTCCGCCGCTAGAAAACCTCAACGTCGATGTTCGCCTTCGCGACGGCTTCACGCTCGTCATTGAGCCAAGGGCGGTGGGCGGGAACACTTCGTTTCGCCGACGCCGCCGTGGCGATGATGACGTAGGCGCGACGTGCACGATCCGTCGTGTTGGCGCCAGCATAGTGCAGCGTCCGACAGTGGTGGAACGTCGCCCCACCGGGAGGAATCGGGCAAGCGACCGCGCGGCTCGTGTCGACATCGTCGGTGACCAAACCATGGATTAATGGGTTGTCGTCGATGTGGCGGTGCCAACGCACGTCTTCGCGATGCGAGCCCGGGACGAAATGCATACAGCCGCTTTCGACCGTCGCGGGATCGAGCGGCATCCAGACGGAAAGGCTCTGCGGGATTTCACTCGGATTCCAGTACGCCTCGTCTTGATGCCACGGTGTTTCTGCCCCGAACCGCGCGGGCTTCAGAATCATGTGGCCACCGGTGTGGGCCAACGCCTCGACCTCTAGGAGCTTCGCCGCGAGCCGTTTGGCGTTCCTGAAGTACAGGCTCTCGCGAAGTTCGGGAAAGGTGAGATCCGGGCCGAGCACCTGCGGCAGACTTTCGGTTCCTTCGTGCCCGCGCGGTCCCGCCAGGTCGAAAAAGAGGCCCTTCGCCTCGCCCGTGCGTTCCGCGAACAGCCGGTCGTAAATCTCACCGAGCCACCCGAGCTCTTCATCGGTGGAGATCCGGTCGATCGCGAGATAGCCGTTGTCCTTGAAGAACGCGATCTCTGCGTCGCCGATGTCGATCTCGCCCATGATTCCACCTCTCGCGCCATAGCCATTCATCGTCTACCCCCTCGCTCGTTGCCCGCGTCGACGCCGTCGGGCAATACTCGAACGCTTCCATCGCGAGGAACCAATCGATGTCACGTATCACGACGATACTCGCAATTACTACCAGCGCGGTGCTGTTCAGCACCCCGAGCGCCTTCGCCGCCGAACAATGCATGGAGGAAGGTGCTGGCTGGCCGATGGTCTGGACCGCGCCGTATCCGGCACACCGCGTCGTCGGCAATCTCTACGCCGTCGGCAATGCCGGGCTCTCGGTCTTTCTCATCACAACCGACGAAGGAAACGTGCTCGTGAATACGGGCCTCGCCGACTCGACTGCCCAGATCAAGGACAACATCGAGTCGTTGGGATTCTCGCTCGATGACATCAAGCTCCTGCTGACTACCCAGGCGCATTTCGATCACACCGCTGCCTTCGCCGAGATCAAATCGATGACGGGTGCCGAGATGTGGGCAACGCCCGACGACGCCCGCGTGCTCGAAGATGGCGGCGCGAGCGATGCACATTTCGGCCAATGCATCGAGTTTCGGTTCGAGCCCGTCTCGGTCGAGCGGCAGCTAGCGGACGGCGAAGTCTTCGAGTTCGGTGGTATCGAGTTCACGACGCACCACCACCCGGGGCATACCGAAGGGAGTTCGAGCTATTCGTGGACGACCACGGACGACGGACGCGAGTATCGCGTCGCGATCGTCAACATGGGCACGATCAATCCCGGCAAGCAGCTCCTGATCGACCCGACTTACCCGGGCGTCGCCGAGGATTTCGCGATGACCTTCCACAAGCAAAAGGAGATGGAGGTGGATGTCTGGGTCTCATCACACGGCTCCCAGTACAACCTCTTCGCGAAGCATCGTCCGGACATGCCATACGACCCCGAAACCTTTGTGGACCCGGACGGTCTCAAGGCAGCCGTCGAAGCGCTCGAGGATCTCTTCCAGCAACAACTGAACGACGAGCTGAACTAGCGAATCGAGCGGTCCGCGATGAGCGCACCGACCCGATGACGTTCGGCGTTATGTCGAGCGCGCCGCTCGGCGACGCGCTCTCGACAGACTCAGCCTAGAACGACGCCCGCGCGGTGAGGCCGACCAATCGCGGTTCGGCAAGTTGCGTCCACCCTCGCGTCGCGTAGAAGTCGCGCGGATCGTTGCCGAACACGAAGCCGCGAACGAAATAGTCCTCGTCCGTGAGATTGCGCCCCCACGCGGAGACGCTCCAGCGTTCAGCTCGGAACTCGATGGCGGCGTGCCATAAAGCGTAGCTATCGGCGACGAGGTCGTGGGAGTTCGAGAAGAAGTAATCGTCGCGCCCTTCGATCTGCAGGCTTGCGCTCCACGAAGCGCTAAACGCGTAGTCCGCGCTCACAAAATACTGGTGGCTCGGCGCCTGGGCTTGATCGCGCCCCGTCAGGTCATCACCCGAGCCGTTGACGTAGCTGTCGAATTCGGCGTCGAGCAGACCCACCGAGGCGGCGACGGTCAAGCGCTCACTCGCAAACCATGTGAGTTCCGCCTCGACGCCCTGATTGACGCCTTCGACGGCGTTGTCGATGTAGTCGATGAATTCGGCGCTGCCATCGGCGCGCACTCGAACGATTGATGTGTCGGCTTGGGCGTCGTCGCGCTCCATACGAAAAGCCGCCGTGCGCAGGCGTAGCGCGCCGTCCGCGAGAACGGCTTTCCAGCCGACCTCGACACTCAGGAGCTTCTCCGGATCGAACTCGCGTAGATCGAGGTCGAGAGAGCCATTGGTGTTGAACCCACCGGCCTTGTAACCGCGCGCGACAAGGCCGTAGACGAGAGACTCGCTCGTCACATCCATCTCGAGCACCACCCGCCCGCCGAGCAGGTTATCCGACGGATCGAAAGTCACGAGGTTCGTGTCGGAGTAGCTCGAGCTGTGGCGTTCGGCGCGCAGACCCGCGGTCAACCGCACGCGATCACCCAACGGTGCCGTCAATTCGCCGTACGCCGCGACCCGGGAAATGTCGAAGCCGCTCGAAAACGGCCCGGCGAAGGTGTACTGCCGGTCGAGCGAGACGTCCTGTTGCAAGGTGTAGATTCCGGCGACCCAGTCGAGGTTCGAGTCCGTCGTACCGATCAGCCGGACGTCGGCGGTCAGCGTCTCGCGGTCGCGGAGATAGCGGTCGGTCGACGAGTACTCCCACGGATGGAAGCCGACGAACGTCCAATCTTCGTCGTAGCCGTAGTCGATATCGGAGGACGCAAAACCGATGGATGCCTCGAGCACCGTCGTTTCATTCAAGCCGGCCTCGATCTTCACTGAGCCGAAAGCGGTGGTCTGCTGATCCCGCCCCGGTGTGTCGGACCGTGTGGTGCGATTGTTGTCGAGCGAAAAGGCGTCGTAGCCGTTATCGATGTCGATGTATCCCGCGACGAAGGTCGCACTCAGATCGTCCGACGGATTCAGGACGATTTTGCCGCGCAACGATCGTTCGTCGTGGTTGTCCGTGTCGTCCGTGCCGAGAAAGATGTTGTCCATGAAACCGTCGTCGGAAAAGGTTTGCGCCGAGAGCCGGAACCCGGCTGTCTCGCCGAGCGGTCCGGCGAAGGCAACGCCGAAACCACTCGCACCGTATTCACCGAGGTCTGCCCGCACGCTCGTGCTGAACTCCTCGGTCGGTGCTGCCGTGACGACGTTGATCAAGCCGGCCAGCGCGTTTGCACCGTAAAGAGCGCCCTGCGGACCACGGAAGACTTCGACCTGCTCGACATCGAAGAGCGTCGCCGCCGTCCCGATACCGGAGAGATCGACGCCGTCGATGATCAGTCCTACCGAGGAGTTGAGCGGTTCGGAAAACTGACCGCGCTCGCCGATGCCACGAATCTGGACGAACCGCGCACGTGATGCGCCCTTCGAGAAGTTGACGTTAGCGATCTGGCCGAGCACTTCCTCGATATGCTGAGTGCGCGTGCGCTGATCCTCGAGGGTGAGAACGGCGACGCTGGTCGGCGTCTTCTCGAGCGCCGATTCACGGAACTCGGCCGTGACGACGATTTCATCGACATCATCGTCAGGCGCAGCTTCCGCGGCGTAGACGCCGGGCAAGCCGACACAGAACAAGCTGATACTGCCGAGAAGGGGAAGATAGGGACGCCCGAAAAATTGCATTGGATCGCTCCGTTAGTGGTTCACCACCCAAGGAGCGGCCCGCGGGCCAGCCCGATTCCTCCGCCGGCATTAACCGGTTCAGGTTCAAAGGGTCCGCCGTTTATGACGACGTCTCAGGATTGCTCCACCCCTTGGGCGCGCGGAAGTCTCATGGCAGCAGGGCTCGCTGTCAAATCGCTTTGCTTGCCAACCGACGCGATGCTTCCTAACGTCGGACATCGATCGACCCGTGACGCCCGTCGAACCACCCGGACAAAGGCACCAATGGCAACTCATCGAATCATCCTTGCCGTGATCGCAGTGTCGATCGCCGCACCCACACGGTTTCACGCCGCGGAGCCCATGGAAGCCGCCCCTCGACCGATCCCCACACCGGCCCAGTACAACGAGCGGTCGCATCGTTTCAGCGAATTCATCGAACGTCCCCTCGCGGAGGCCTTCGTCGGTGTGACGACCCACGGAACCCTGGTTCCGGACCTCTACCCGATCGAGCAGACCGGAGTCGCAACCGACGCCGTGGTCACCAGCGCCAACACGTTCTTGTCGACGTTGAACCATGAGCAGCAACGCGCGACACGCTTTCCTGTCGACCACATCGAGTGGCGCAAATGGGCAAACCAGCACATCTACCGACGCGAAGGCGTGTCTTTCGAAGCGATGAACGCCGATCAACGCGACGCCGCATTCGATCTTTTACGCGTGTCACTCAGCGCCAGGGGATTGAAGCTGTCGCGCGACATCATGCGCCTCAACGAGACACTTGCGGAGCTGAACAACGACAACCACGTCGACTACGGTGAGTGGAAATACCATCTCACGGTCATGGGCGAACCTTCCGCCGAACAACCGTGGGGCTGGCAACTCGACGGCCACCATCTCAACCTGAATTACTTCGTGCTGGGCGACCAGGTCGTCCTCTCGCCTGCCTTCTGGGGATCGGAACCGGTCGTCGCGCACGCCGGCAAATACCAGGGCACACGAATCATGGACGCTGAGCAGGCAGCCGGACTCGCCATGCTCAGAAGCTTGTCATCGACACAGATCGAGGCGGCGGTTCTCGATACTGACAAGCCCGGCAACAACATTCTCGCCCAGGCATTCAGCGACAACCTGGTGCTCGACTACGCCGGTGTGAGGGTGAGTACGTTCGACGCCGCCCAGAGAGAGCTGCTCCTCGAATTGATCAAGCTCTACATCGGCAATCTTCGTACCGGCCACGCCGAGGTTCGAATGAACGCCATCGAGGCGCATCTGGACGACACCTTTTTCGCCTGGATCGGCGCGACAGCGGACGACTCGGTTTTCTACTACCGGATCCACAGCCCAGTCGTCTTGATCGAATTCGATCACGAAAACCCGGTCGGGCTCCGCCATGTCTACCCCGAAGGACCGACCCGCGAGCACGTCCACGCCGTCGTTCGGACGCCGAACGGCAACGACTACGGCAAGGACCTATTGCGCCAGCACTACGCAGAACATCATCACGGAGACTAGCCGGACGATCAGGGCGACGCGCCGGCGCCCCCAGGATTCGAGGCGTCACCCAACCAGGTGAACAGATCCCCCCAATAATCGATGCGATTACCGGACGATGCGTCACGCAGCCCGTGATCCGCGTGCGGATACATCACCACCGAGAAATCCCGAGCCTGCGCCGTCGCGATCTCGCCGACGATCGCGGCGCTACGAATCGCGGGGATGATCCGATCCTCTCGGCCGAGGAGCCATAGAACCGGTATCGCCAGACCTTCGATGTAGACCCGCGGGTCGAAATCCCCGGGACCTGGCTCGAAGCCATCCAGGAGGACTTCGAGTTCCTCGACCGTCAGGTCCTCGTTCGCTGCTTCCGACGCCCAGAAGTTGTGCTCCGCGACCGTGACCGTCGGACCCGAGAGAATCATCGCAAAATCGACGGCTGGCGCTCTCGTCGCCACCATCGGAATGATCCAGCCGGCCTGACTCGACCCCATGAGCCCGATTCGATCGTGGTCCAGACGCGTGTCGGTGCGCACAAAGTCGACTGCCGCGACGAGATCGGCGCTGAGCACCTCGAAATCAGCGTAGCCGCGGCGGTACTCGCCTTCGGAGTCGCCGACCCCACGTTTGTCGAAACGAAACGTAGCGAACCCGCGTTCGGTCAGCTGTTCTGCCCAGGCGATTTTCTCGTTCTTAGTATCCGGCCCTGAGCCATGACCGATGATCACGACCGGAAACGGTGGTGTGCCGTCCCTCGGTAGATCGAGCGCATAACTCAAACTAACCGACGAAGCGAAAAGGCCGGACTCCGTCTGGGCGTGGGGGACGCCGAATTCACACCCGGTAACGACGACGCAAACGAGCGCCGCCGTCAGACGGATACGCGCAGACGTCATCTACCGCTCACCGCTGGTCAGTCCCGCCGCAGGTTGGCAAAAAGCAGTTTGTTCGCCTCACCAATATCGGCCGGGTGATTGGCATCCGTGAAGTCGGTGATCTTGTCCCAGTTGTCTTCGATGTCTTCGGCGTCGAAACCGGACATGTCGAGATAAGCACCCTGCGTTCGCTCCCAGCGAACCTCCGCGCAGAACCCCGCGCCAACTTCGAAGAGCCCGTTGGTGACGGCGCTGTTCTCATCACAGAGCTTGATCACGAGCGGGGTCACGTATTCGGGTTTGAGCATGTCGACCATCTCCTTCGACATGACCGTTTCCGTCAGCCGCGAACCCGCGATCGGGGCGATGGTGTTGACGTTGACGTTTTTGCTACGCCCTTCGTGCGCGAGCGTCTGGGCCATGCCGAGCTGCGCAAGCTTCGCCGCGGAATAATTGGTCTGGCCGAAGTTACCGTAGATCCCGGCTGCCGACGTGGTGAAGACCACCCGACCATAGTTCTGATCGCGCATCATCGGCCAGGCCGCATGGGTCACCTTGTAGGCGCCGCGAACGTGCACGTCGAAAATGATGTCCCAGTCGTCGTCCGTCATCTTGTGGAAAGACTTGTCACGCAGAATGCCCGCGTTGTTGATGACGACATCGACGCGGCCAAAGGCGTCCATGGCGGTCTGGACGATCTTGTCGCCGTCGGTCACCGAATCGTAGTTTGCCGCGGCTTCGCCACCCGCCGCCTTGATCTCGTCGACCACAACGTCCGCAACGCGTTGATCCGAGCCTTCACCGAAGGCGCCGCCGCCAAGATCGTTGACCACGACCTTCGCGCCCCGGCGCGCGAAATCCATCGCGTGTGAGCGTCCGAGGCCATTGCCGGCGCCGGTCACGACGACGACGCGTTCATCGAATCTGATATCAGACATCCATTCTTCTCCCTGATTTCTTCAGCCGCAAAGTATGCCGGCTATCGGGTCGGCAAAACCTCCCGCGGGAGCCACGTCCAGCGCCCGGGAAACTGATCATTCGTCAAACGGCCTGTGCGGAAACCATCGGCAAGGTGCTGTGCGTCGGCGTTCGGCAGGAGGGGTAGCGTGAGTTCTAGCGCGGCATCGAATCGCGTTTGCGCGGCATGCAGGAGAGCCAGGGTCAGGATCAGATCCGCCGCTGCACCGCCACCGCTTTGGAGCTGGCGTAAGTGCAGACGATCGACCGTTTCAAACGTGCGCTGACGCTCTTCGGCGGATCCGCAAAGTGCCGTCAGACTCCAGGCGAGGACACGCGCCTGGCCCCAACGGGGCTCGATCTGCACTGCGCGATTCACACTCGTTCGCGCCTCGTCGCACGCCCCGAGTGCCGCGGTCACGAAGCCATTCCAGAAAAGCGCGTACGCGTCACGACTCGTTCGATCGACGAGAGCCGCGAACGCCTCGGCTGCTACGTCGAGCCGATCCATCTTGATCGCAAGCGCCCCCAAGAGCGCGATGCGTTTCTCGTCCATCGTTCGCGCAACACCACGCGCGTGGAGCACCTGGAAAGCCTCTTCGGGCTGGTCGAGTCGGAGTGCAAAAGCCAGAACGTACTCGGCCTTCTCGCGCAAAGATCCACCGGCAAGCACGGATCGTGCGATCGCGACGGCTTCGTCGCGAAGACCCGATTGGGCGAGCGCGAGCGCCCGGCCGAGGGCAAAGTCCGGATTTTCCGGATCGAGGCTCTCGGCTCTGGCGAAGCTTTCTAGCGCGTCGGCTGGATCATTGCGCTCGAGCGCACGTTCACCGGCGCGCGCAAAGAAGCGTGCGTTCAAGCTCTGCGCTGCCACCTCCGCGAGCCACGGATCATCGAGCAACGCCGCCTTGTCGTTTCGTTGGGTAAGCCAATGTGATGTCGCCGCGATATCGCCCAGCGCGCGATAAACGCGGGCTAGCTTGAACGCCAAAAGACCAGCACCAGGTTCGAGGCGTAATCCCCGTTCGAGAAAGTCCCGGGCTTCGCTCCACCGTTCGCGCTCGATCGCGACATCTGCATTCGCAGCGAGGACGACGGCGACGTCCGGCGCTTCCTGAAGGAGATCCCGCGCCAATTCATCGGCGGCCTCGATGTTCCCCAACAGAAGTTCCGCGCGAAGGAGGCGGAGCCGCGCCGGCAGGTAGGCGTCGTAGCCGACGCTTGCCCGGAACGCCCTGCGCGCCGCCGGGATATCCCCGTTTTCGAGATGCACGACACCCAGTAGGTATTGCCATTTCGCGAGTTCGCCCGGCGAGTCGTCCGGCCCACGCGCGGCAATCGCCTCGCCGTAGGCACCCTCGGCATCACGGTGGAGCGATTGTGCGTGCAACAACATCGCGAAATCGGCCCACGATCGCGCCGCTTCTGGCGACGGCTTCGCAGCCGCAGCGCTGTTTGCTTGCTCGTACGCGGAGCGAAGCGCCGCGGCCGCGACGGGATCGAGGCCAGGCCAATCCGGTGTCGCCGCGGACGAACCCAGCGCTATCGCGAAGGTAATCACCACGGGAGCTACCTTCACGGCCGCTCGCTCACCTTCGGACGCCCGATGACGTGATACCGACCCGCTGGGAGAACGCGACGACTGACAAAACCATCCGGCCAACTCACGTCGACACCGATCGCGCCGGCGACACCGGTGATCAGCACCCGGCGATCCGATGCAGACGCGTAACTACCGTCGGTCTGCACGACAAAGCGGCGCCCTCCGGCGCTCACCACAGCACCGATAACATTCGCGCCGCGGAGGTCGATCCCGATCCACGATGAATCGCCTTGATCAGCGTCGTTTCGGTAGATCCTCGCGGACCCGCCGTTGTTGTTGACGACGAGGTCATGCTCTCCGTCGTTGTCGAGGTCGGCGCGAGCGACACCGCGTGCGACGGAAACCTCTTGAAAGACCGCGACGCGGGTTTCCTCGAAAGCGCCATCGCGTTGCAGCCAGAGCTGATCCGGCTCCGCTAGCGGGACGGCCCGCTCACCGCGCTGCGATTCGATCACGCGCACCGCGCCGTTGCCCGAGAAAAGATCGAGATCACCATCGGCGTCGGCGTCGAGCCAAACCGTGCCGAAACCGGTATGGGCCATGCTGCTCGCGCCGAGGCCCAGGCGATTCGTTCGATCGCTGTAGCCGTGTCTGCCTTTCTCGTAGAGCGTGTTCGTTTCCTTGCGATCGTGTGTGACGAAGAGGTCCAGGTCGCCGTCCACGTCGTAGTCGGCCACGGCGAGACCCATACTCGCCTCGGCTACGCCAAACGAATTTACGGCAACGCCTTCAAAGAGTGCGTCGTCACGGAATCCGGCCTCGGTGTTGCGCCAGAGATTGTTCTCGCCGGCGTCGTTGGCGACGTAAACATCGACCCGCCCGTCGCCATCGAAGTCCCGCGCGACGACCCCCATGCCACGCTCGCGCGTCGAGCCGATTCCCGCGGTTGTACTGACGTCCTCGAAACGACCATTGCCGAGATTGCGGTAAAGCACGTCCGGCGCCGGCGCATAGCCATGCGGGGCGCAATAGAGCTTCTGCGAGGAGTAGCCAAAGCAGGCTTCATGTGCCGTGTGGTCGTACTCGAGATAGTTCACGACGTAGAGGTCCAGATAACCGTCGCCGTCGTAGTCGAAAAACGACGCGGCAACGGACCAGGCGTCCGAGTCGACGCCGGCCGCTGAGGCGATTTCTTCGAAACGCCCATCGCCAAGGTTTCGATAGAGCCGGTTCGGTCCGTAACTCGCGAGGAAGACGTCGTCGTCACCGTCGCCGTCGTAGTCCGCGACAGCGATGCCCATGCCGTACTCGGTTGCCTCGATGCCGGCCTCCGACGTTACGTCCGCAAAAGCGAGTTCGCCGTTTCTCGACACGTTGCGAAACAGGCGATCGCCCTGCGTATTCGCCGAGTCGAGCGCACCGCTTTGAACGAGCCATATATCGAGCTGACCGTCGCCGTCGTAGTCGAATGTCGCGACGCCGGCTCCGACGATTTCGACCGTGCGCATCTGCCCGCTGCCGCCATTTTCATGTCGGAACACGACGCCAGCGTCACGGGCGACCTCGGCAAAACGCACGCTGCTTTCTTCCGCCGCGACGAGGCCCGACATGGCCCATGCGGTAAACCAGCAAACGAGTGTACGAGTGTTTTTCAAGGCGAGAAGCGAACTCGGGCGCGACCACGGCGAATGAGTCTATACATTCCGCGACGAAGCTCGTGTCGACGGAAGATTGAGCAGCCAGCGCAGGTGTCGCCCCCTGCAATGAACGCTGGCGGCTCCAGCCGCTTAGAAACCGGCGTGCTTGTCGACAACGCCGACGAGTTCCTCCCGCGCCTGTGCGCGTCGCAGGTTCTCGCAGAAACGGGCGATGTTGCGCGGGCCCCGCAGCTGACTCGCCCCGGCGGTGTGGGGCGTCATTGCGACGTTGTCGAAACTCCAGAGCGGATGGTCGGCCGGTAGCGGTTCGATCGGCGCGACATCGAGCGCTGCACCCCCGCAACGACCGTCGCGCAGTGCCGCAACCAAGGCGTCACCGTCGATGATTTCACCGCGCGTGACGTTGACGATCAACGCACCGCGTTTCATCTGGGAAAACGCCGCATCATCAAAGAGATTCGTCGTCTCGGGCGTCAACGGGGCACCGATCGCGACGACGTCGGCAGCACCCAGAAGATCCGGCAGACGATCCAGGGTCCAGACTTCCTCCACGCCGTCCGACCCGGTACGGCCAACGCATCGACCGCGATGACGTTCATGCCAAAAGCGACCGCGCGTCGCGCCATCGCCCGACCCGTGCCGCCGAAGCCGACCACACCCATCGTGAGGCCTTCGAGTTCGACCTCCTTCATGCGCATGTCGGGCCGGTGATTCCAACCGTCCGCGCCGAGCGCAAAGGCGGTCTTGATCTGTCGCGTCAGCGCCAGCAGCAAGCCAAAACCGGTGTCGGCGAGATGTCCGCCCACCAAGCCCTTCTCACCGCTCAGCAGAACACTGGAGTCACGCATTTTCGGATACAGCATCGAGTCCATGCCCGACGCGATCGCGTGTACCCACTTCAAGCGCGGCGCTGCGTCATAAAGCACCTCGGGGATGATGCCGAGAATGATGTCGACGTCGGCCGCTTGCTCCACCGCGTCGCGTACGCCCTTGACCACGTTGACTGTCGAACCTTCGGGCGCGGCGTCGATGATCTCGGCGACTTCTTCGTCGCTGATGGTCGGCAGCGTAAGCGCCAGCACGACCTGGATGTTAACCGGCCCGTCGAGTTGCAGCGTGCTCACGCGGCCGCTCCCTCGGCAGGTAGCTGGCTCTCGTCGATGTTGTAGAGCGCGATCGTGTTGTCCCAGCAGAGCTTCTGGCGATCCTCGTCGGGTACACCTTTGAGGGCTTCGTCCAGCGTCGTCATGGAGTTCGGCCAGATCGAATCGTGGTGCGGGTAGTCGTTGCCCCACAGCAGCCGGTCGATGCCGATCTCGTGACGGGATTGCACGCCGATCGCGTCGTCTTCGAACGTCGACCAGAAGTTCCGGCGGAAATAGTCACTCGGCTTCATGGTCAGATAATCGACGGCGAACTGCGGTGTGCGATAGGCCGCGTGATCGAGCCGCTCGAGGATATGAGCGAGCCAGCCGATTTCGAACTCGGACAGGATCAGCTTCAATTTCGGAAAACGCTCGACTACCCCGCCGCAGATGATGTCGATCATCGAGTTGACGGCGGTCGTGAAAGAAAGCGTGTAGCCCTTGATCGTGCCACCCGGCGTACCCCAGTGGGCAGGCATGCCCGCTTCGGGCGTGGTGTTCGCGAAGATGTGCATCGTGAGCGGCAGATTCATCTCCTCGGCCGCCGCCCAGAAGGGATCGTAGTCTTCGTGGTGATAGGGGCGATCCGGCGAAACGTGACCGGGGATCATGAAACCCTTCACGCCTAGGCGGTACGCGCGGGTCATTTCGGCGATCGCTTTGTCGACATCCGGGATCGGGAGACAGCCGATGCCGATCAATCGCTCGGGTGCAACGGCGCAGTAGTCCGAAACCCAGTCGTTGTGCTGATGGAAGACGGCGTCCAGTACATCCATGTCGCTCAACGTGTAGGTCAGCATGTTGAGGCTCGGATACATGACTTCCCCGCAGATCCCGTCCCGGGCCTGATCGTCGAGTCGGATCTCGGGGTTGAGCACGCCCGGGTTCACGCCCGAGTAGCCGCGTGCGATCTTTTCATGCGTCTTGGGGTCGTCCAGGCGATTACCCGCGATACCGAATCGCCCGACCCCAATCGCCATGCCGTTCGGCAGAACGAGGTATTCGCCACGCTTGCCGTTGTGATCCTTGATGATTCGCGGCGCCCGGTCACCGAAACGGCCGTCGAGGCCCGCAAAAACCTCCGCCGGTTCGACAAGGTGTGAATCGCACGAGTAGTAGCGCATCGGCTGGTTCCCTACAGGATTACAAAGAAAAATGACCCTAAGTCAGAATATGGGTCATAATCAACTCCTCTGTGCTGGTTCGTGTGTTGAACCCAGCGAGGTGTGAACGTGATTCGTGGTCGAAAACAGACACGCCGGGCCCAGGCCAAGGCCGAAAAGCGCGCCGCCATCATGGTGGCCGCGGAGGCGCTCCTGACGGCGGTCGGCTGTGATGCTTTTTCGATGATGGGCGTCGCCGAACGTGCCGGCGTCGCGAAAGGCACCCTCTATCTCTATTTCGAAACTCGAGAAGAATTGCTGCTCGCGCTCTATCTGGAACTGCGCGGGCGAGCCGACGCGCACCTCGCCGCGGGGCTGCACATCGGCATGAGTGATGCAGAGCTGATCGATCATTACCTCGAAACGATGCTGGCCGATCCCAATCTCCTGGAACTGCGCGTTCGCCTGACGAGCGTCATCGATCAGAACGTCTCGCCCGAGCGCTACATCGACGCCAAGCGGCGCATGCGCGAGGGCTTCGAGACATCGGCACCACTCATCGAAGAAGCAATCGATCTTCACGAAGGCGCGGGCTTGCACGTCATGATCGGCTTTCGGGCGCTGCTGATCGGCGCCAGTCAGCTCTACACCGATCCGGCGCTCGATCCGGCGGATCTGCCGGACGACGTCAAGGTTTTCGCGACGACCTACTCACCGTCGAAGGTCTTTCGCGCCTACGCGCCGTCACTTCTGGCCGGAATCCGCGCCGGACGATAGTCGGCGCTAGCTCAACGTATCGAGAAACTCGGTGAGCGCTGCGTTGGTCTCGGCCGGCGCTTCCTGCTGCACCCAATGACCGGCACCTTCGATGAGTTTCGAAACGCGTAAATCCGCACAGGTTCGTCCCGGCTCGACGTAAAGATCCCCACCGGGAACGAAATGGCGGACCGCGTCACGTTCGCCGCCGATGAAACAAGCGGGCTGCTCGACCGTCGCACCTCGCAGGTCACGGAGTTCTTCGAAATCGATTCGCTGCGCGCGATACCGATTGATCGGGCCCGTGAAACCACCCTCCTCGAAAGCCTCGACGTAGACCGCAAGGTCGTCGTTGGTGAGCCAGGCCGGGAACGGATCCGGGTTCGTCATCCCCTCGAGTAGCGCCGCGTCGCGCGGCTTATCAGCCAACCAGGCATCGAGTGGTGCTTCGCCCGAGAGCGTGAAATAGATCTTCCGGAGCGCCGTTTCGAAATCGGCCTCGACCTCGGCTTCCACCACGCCCGGCGCTTGGAAATAGAGCTGATAGAAAAAACGCCCCGCGTAAAGCTGATCGAACATGTCGAGCCCGAGCGTCTCGCCCATCGGCATGTACGGCACGCTCAAACCGGCAACGCCACGCACCACATCACGATGGATCAACGCCGTGTTCCAGACGATGGGCGCACCCCAGTCGTGGCCAAAAAGCACGACCGGATCGTGGCTTAGCGTTCGTGCGACCGCCGCCACGTCCGACGCGAGTTCACGCATCGCATAGTTCGGGACACCGGCGGGTTTACTGCTGCCGCCGTAGCCACGAACGTCCATCGCCGCCACCCGGTAGCCGGTTTTGGCGAAGTGCTCGATCTGGTGACGCCACGAATACCAGAGCTCCGGCCAGCCGTGCACACAGAGGATGACCGGGCCTTCACCCTGAACCGCGACACGAATACTCGTCCCACCGTTACGAACGTGCATGAATTCCATCAGTCAGCTTCTCCCCGTCAGATTCCGAACCGGTCGCGCACGATCAGTGAGACTCTAAACTACCCCAGCGCCAACCCAGGAGAAGCGTCATGCCCGACGTCGTGTCCCGCGTCATGAAGATCAACATCCGTGCCCGTTCGAAAGACGGGATCAACCGGTTATTGCAGGACATCCTGGGCGGTACCGCGGGACATGACCGAGGCACAAACACGATCGGCGATTTCGAAGGGTCGATGGTGAACGTCGGCGGCGTGCTCTTCGACGTCATGATCCCGACGGAGCCCGACGGCGGCCTCGCCAAAGTGATCGACAAACACGGCGAAGGCATCGATTCGATCTGCTTCGCCGTCGACGACATGGACTACACCAAGCAGGTTTTTGCTGATCACGGCATCGAATTCGCTCGCGATCAGGCGTTCCACGGCAATAGGGTCGCCTTCGTGCATCCACGTGACACCAATGGAATAGCGCTCGAATTCATCCAAAGCGCCGCGACGACCGACGACTAGAGCGACTCGAGCAAAACGCCCTCGCCCACGAGCGCATCCCGCTGCCCAGCGAGGCCGATCTCGTCGAGCACCGCCACGCCGTCGGCACCCGGTGCGGACGCGGGGGCACCGGGCACGACCCGCGATCGCGACATCTTCACCGACGGTCCCGTCGTGCGCACCCGCCCTGGTCCGTCGTGCACCCGCGTGATGCTGACGCCACGGCGAACGAGCCAATCGCTTTCCATGTTCTGGGCGATGTCCATCACACGGTGCGCACCACCGCCCACGGCAAGCACCTGCTTGACGGCCTCATCGACCGTCATCGTGGCAAATCGTCCTTCAAGCGCCGACGTCGACTCGATCTCTAGGGCACGCAAGAGGCGTTCACGTAACGATTCGCCCACGCCCAGAAAGAACCAACCATCGCTCGCCCGATACAGGCGCTGCAGCGGACCGAAGCCTAACGTTGCCGTACCCCGCGGCTCGTCCCATCGTTTGCCTTCGAAGCTCTGCATGAACGGGGACTGCAGGAGCGTCGCGGTGTAGGCGAGCGCTGAACGCACTTCCTGTCCCTGACCGGTCTTCGCGCGGTGGTGGAGCGCCAATGCGACCGCGTACGCGCCGAGGATGCCGGTGGCATAGTCGTTGACCGGAAAAGGCTGCAGCTCGGGTTGCGTATCACCAAAACGCATCTGCATGCCCGTGGCCGCCTGCGCCAGGTGTTCCCAACCGGGCCGTCGCTCCCACGGACCGTCGTGTCCGTAGGCGTTGAGCGACGCGTAGATGATGTCGGGCTTAGCCGCGCGCACCGCCTCGTAACCGAGCCCGAGGCGCTCGAGCGCGCCGGCGCGATAGTTCTGCAGCACGACGTCCGCGTCTTCGAGCAAACGCCAGAACACGTCTCGTCCGGCCTGCGTTTTGAGGTCGAGCAGCATGCTGCGTTTGCCGCGATTCACGTCGAGGTGCGAAGCGATGCCGCCTTCGCGGTTCGGATCGTCGATCTTGATGACGTCGGCGCCGAATTCAGCCAGCGTGCGACCGCAGGTGGGCCCCGCAAGGATGATGCAGAGATCGAGCACCCGTACGCCGTCTTACGCAGCGAGCGGCTCGGTCGAATCAGCTGTATTCGCCGACTGGAGATCGTGTACTTCCTCGACGATCGCCGCGCGGTCCTCGTCGAGCTTCGGCGCGCCGCGTCGTATGTGTCCCGGCGTAGCCTCGAGCCGTGGATGAACGCCGGGCTGGCGCATCGCGCCGTACGTCGGGTCCTCGACGTCGACCACCGCGCCCGATGCCAGCGCATGGTCGTGACACAACCACTCGTTCGACTCACGACACACGGCCGTCGGCGTACCGGCTGCATTGATGAGTTCTTCCCAAACCGATGCGTCGCGTGTCCGGAAGAGTTCGACCATGCGCTCGAGCAGACGCGCCTTCAGCGACGCATCCATCGCGAGCCGGCCATAGTCCAGAAGACCCTCGGCTTGCCATTCGGACGACACCCCGGCGGCCTCGACGAACTGTGTTCGATGCCGCGTCGGATTCGCGAAAAATTGCACCCAGCGACCGTCGGCACATTCGTATTGCCGCACCCACGGCGTGCCGATTCCGCCGCCCGTCGGCGGCGCCTGATCCATCAACTTGAACCCGGCCATGCCGACAGCCGTGAAGGTCGCATCGAAAAGTGGCGTCTCGATGTGCTGACCGCCCCCGTCACGAGAGCGGGCGTTGAGCGCCATCGCGATGCTCGTCGCGCTCAGGAAGGCACCGTACGAGGACGATAGCGGTAGCGCGGTGAGTGCAGGTGTCTCGCGCGTTGGCTGGCCGAGGCGGTTGACGTAGCTACCGCTCGCCGCACCGAGCACGCCCTCCCAGGCCGGAATCGGCGCGCGCGGATCGTCCGCCGAAAACCCCGGCAGGGAGCAATAGATGAGACCCGCGTTGGTGGTACTCGATGCCGAATAACCGAGCCCGAGTCGATCCATCACACCCGGCCGGAAGTTTTCGATCACGACATCAGCACCGGCGACCAGCCGTCGCGCGATCTCGAGATCCGCGGACGTTTTCAGATCGAGCACGATCGATCGTTTTCCGCGGTTCCAGGTGGCGTTGGCCGGCGTCGCCCACCGTGGTCCGCCGGGCGGGTCGATGCGGATGACGTCCGCGCCCTGATCAGCAAGCAGCATCGCCGCCAGCGGTCCCGCGACGTACTGGCCGAAATCGATGACCCGAATCCCGACGAGCGCCCCCGTCAACTTCGCATCTGCCATCGCCCTAGCGACCGGGCGGCCCGGAGCGCTGCTCGTGCGCGGCCCCGACATGTTTGCCGATCGCCCATCCCATACCCCCGAGATGGCTTTCCGCCCAGTCGCGGGATTCCTGATCGGTCACGGTGGAAAGCGTGTCGTTGTATCGATTCATGAACCCGCCCAAGGCGACGACGGCAATGAGCACGCGTGCTTCTTCATCGCTGAAATGTTCACGAAGCTCCGAGTGGTGCTCGGGCTCGACCGCGTTGGGTGAAGCGCCACCCGCAAGCCCCAAGCGGAGCGCGGCACGTTCACGCGCCGTAAAGAGCGGCGAATTCTCGAAGTCCCACAACGCTTGAATCTTCTCGATCTGGAGCCCGACTCGGTCCAGACCAAAGGCACCATGCGCCTGACAGTGTCGACAACCGGCGGCCAGACTCGCGACGGTGAAGACCATGAGGTTCAACTCGATCCCCGGCGGACTGAGGAAAATCATGCCTTGCAGCTCTTTGAGCTTGCCGTACATCTCGGGCCAGGCATCAAGATCCCAGTTCTGACGATTTTCGAAATCCATGCTTCCCACTTTTACGGGTCCGAGACGACCCACTCTAAACAAACCGACCTTATGTGCGAGTCTTTGCCTAAATGCCGAAAACGGATGAGGTAGGGAACGATGTCTGAAGAATCCGCCGTGACGCTGACGGAACTCGATTCCGGCGCGCTCGCCACGCCTTTCCGCGAAGTCGCCAATCCGGACGCGAAGCTCGGCGCCGGTAGCAGTCACGACGACGCCACGGCTCAGCGCCTCGGATTCCGCGGCGGTACCGTGGCGGGTTCGCATCACATGAATCTGATCGCGCCGGTTGCGTTCCAGGCTTTCGGCCGATCCTGGTTCGAGCACGGCAACGCCTCGCTCTACTTCCGCAATGCGACCATCGATCGCGAAACCGTCCAGACATCGATCGCGAAGCCGACCAAAGCTCAGAACGAGCAGGTCGATGTGTGGCTCAAGACGCCCGACGAGCGTTTGGTCGCGCAAGGAACCCTCGCGGTCGGGACGCCGGACGTACCGTCCGCGGTCGGCCGGATCCCGATCACCGAACTCGATCCTGCGGGACGCCGGATCCTCGCCGATATCGAAGTCGGCGAACTGATCCCACCGACGCCCATGCGGATACCGCGGGGGGAACACGAAACACGCCTCGAACTCGCCGCCGAAGTGATGCCGTGGAATCGGGAAACATCACCGTGGGGCAAGGCCGTCCTGATTCCATCCGCGGTCGTCGGACTCCTGTACCAGCCGTGCGTCAGAAGCGCGCGCGGTAAAGCAAAACCCTGCACGGGCATCTTCGGCGCGATCGAGATTCGCAACGTCAACGGGCCCGCGCTCGTCGACACCGACTACACCGTGCACGGGCGCGTGATCGCCATGGGCCTGAGCCCCAAGACGGAACTCTTCTGGTACGAGACCTACGCCGACGACGCCTCCGGTCAACGGGTGGTCGAAATGCGCATGCTCATTCGAATGTTGAAGGCGAGTTCGGATCTGTGGGAATCCGATTCTTGATCGATACGACCTAGTCGCTGCTCGCCCCGATCACGATCCCGGCCTCGAGCAGCGTGTCGATCTCGCCGCCGGCTTTGCCGAGCCAATCCGACAACACGTCTCGGTTGTCCTCCCCGCGATGATGCGCGGGGCCCCGAACGCCTGATTTTGCCGTCGAGAATCGGTACGGCGACTGCGTGATCGGGCGTGTGCCGCCGGCTCGATCGTCAATGTCCGTGATCGTCCCGCGCGCTATCACCGTGCTCTGCTCACGAATGTCGACCGGGTCGCGAACGCGCCCCCAGGCGAGATTCATCAACGCCATGACACGCTCCACCTCGCCCCAGCTATCAAGAGAGGCAAAGAACTCCGCCGCCCTGGCGCGGCGCGCGGCGATCTTTTCCTCGAGACCCATCTCAGTTGTGCTCGGATCATCGATGAAGCCGTGCTCGACGGTGCAGAGCCGCCACACATAACGGAAATCCGCGGAGAGGAGGATCGGCCCCACACCCGTTTCCCAGATATCGTTCGGCAGGGGGCCGGTCTCTTCGGCGTCTTCCAGGTCGTACTGGATCTGATCATCGGTCGCGATCGTCGTGTCGATCATCGCGATGTCGATGTGCTGGCCGACGCCCGTCGTCTGACGATGAATGACGGCCGCCAGCATCGCGACGAGCCCGTGCAACGATGCGTTGGTATCGGCGACCGACAGCGGCAAGTCGCGGTACGGGATATTCCCGCGCCGCGCCTGGCGGCCGATCAGGCCGACCTCGGCATGCACGATCGGCGCGTACGCGGGACGGTTCGACTCTGGGCCGCCGCTGCCGAACCCCGAGATCGACAGCATGATGAGACGCGGATTGATCGTTTTGAGTTCGTCATAACCGAGGCCCAAGCGCGGCATGACATCGGGTCGGTAATTCTCGATCAGGATGTCGGCTTCACGGACGAGTTCAAAAACGAGGTTTTTCGCGCCATCGGCGCGCAGATCGATACAGACATTGCGCTTGCCGGCGTTCTGCTGATGAAAGTAGCCCGGCAGGTTCGCGATGACGGCGCCCCACAATCGCGTGATATCGCCATCGGGCGGCTCGACCTTGACCACATCGGCGCCGAGATCCGAGAGCATGCGTCCCGCGAAGGGCCCCGCGAGGACACGCGAGAAATCGAGCACCTTGAGGCCCGCCAATGGATATCCCGAGGCGTCACTCTGCGTCACGTTGGTCAACCTGCAAACGAATTCGGCGCCGGAGTATACCAACGCCGACGTCTGTGCCGGCCGTCGATTCCGCGCTCAGCCCGCGGCGGCCCGGCGCCCGTTCGAGAAATGGACGGCGAGCGCGATCAGACCGCACCAGAGAGCGATCCAGATCAGATAGATCACAATGTCGCCGGCCGGATTGTTGGCGAAGTTGAGAAATGCGGTTCGAGCCAGCGTCCAGCATAGCCAGAACGTGGCGAGCTTCTTCATGTCCTTAAGGCCGAGAAACCAGGCCAGCGTGCCGGTCACGACCAGCGCCATCAACTGCGCGAACGGTACCGTGAACCACCAGAAGATATCCCCGGTGAGATCCCAACTGGCCGGCCAGTTCGGCACGACGAGTGTGACGAAGAGCAGGTCTTCGAGGACTCCGTTCACCAGGCCGAGGATGACGATCCCCGCCCAACTCAGTGCGTTCTTGATACCGCCCACGTCGATCTCTACGAGCGGCTAGTTCGCGCCGACCGCGGATCGCACTTCGTCGAGCACCGAATCCCAATCGGGTCGCGAGCGGTAACCCGGATTGGCGAACTTCGCGAGAATCTCCCCCTCGGGCGATACCAGCACCACACCCGGGTGCGGAATCCCAAAGGCGAACGTGCCCTCACCGTATTCCTCGTTACGGATTCCCCACGCCTCGACATGCGCACGCTCTACATCGCGCAGGAGCGGGAAGCCGATTTCGGATGACTGCGTGAAATCTGTGATGAATTTCGGATCGTCGTAGGTCATCCCCGCGACATTGATACCGATCGCTTCGAACTCACTTTTCAACTGATTCAGTTTCACGAACTGACGTTTGCAGAAGGGTCACCAGTCGACGGAGCGGTTAAACACCAGAATCAAGCCGCCCGAGCCGCTCAAGCTCTCGAGGGTTTGTCGATTTCCTTCCTGATCCAGGGCGTCCAGCATCGGCACGTTCGCACCAACCGCCGGCCCCCAGGCAGCAACGTATTCCGAATCCGCCGCCGCAAACTGGGTCATCGCCGCGAGCACGATCGCCACCAGGGCTCCTCGAATCTTCATTCCCTCTCCCCAGTTCTTTCTAGTGGCGGAAGGCTCCCACTTCCGTGCGTTCGAGATCAAGAATCGGTCGGTCAATCCAGTTTCATGAACGGGTCGCTGTTGATCAGCGTTTTGAAGGAGTCGCGATGCATGTGCGCCGTGACGAACCGTGTGATGTTCGGATGACTTTCCGACGGTAGTGATTCGCCGGAATACATCATCTGAATGAATTGACACGTCACGGAGATGTCGGCAATCGAGAACGCATCACCAACCAGACAGGTCTTGTCGCCGATCTCGCCTTCGAGGTAATCGAAAATACCAGGCTGCACCTTGTCGATGATGTTCTGGATCACCGCCTCGTCCGGTTCCCGTTTCATCATACGAACCGCCACACGGTTGAAGAAGAGGGCCGCTGTCGCCTTGGGAAGCTCGTTATCGGCCCAGTCCTCGTACCAGAGCGCCCGGCCGAAGTCGGCCGGATCACTCGGGTACATGGGCGCTTCCGGGTGCTTCTTCTCGATGTAGCCGCAGATCGCCGACGAATCAGGCAGCGCGAGGTCGCCATCGGTCAGCGCCGGGATCTTGCCGAGCGGCGAAATCTCGAGATGCGACGCCGGCGGTGGAAACGGTGATACCGGGTTCACTTCGTGCTCGATGCCTTTTTCCATAAGGCAAACGAGCGTCTTGCGAACGAAGGGCGAAACGGGCGAGCCGTGAATCGTAATCATTTCTATAGGGCTCCAAGCAGACGGGTTTCGCCTGATAGCTGATGAAGCGTCGACTCGGCGATTTGCCAGCCGCCCTCGGCGCTAAAAGTGACGCGGTCGACATACGTGCCGATGAAGACCCACACGGTGCCATCCGAGAGCTTCTCGTGCCATGCCTGCAGGTAGCTCTCGAGCAACGCTTCGCCCGATCGCACCGCACCCGACGCATCGGTCTCGAGACTCTTAATATCGACGATTTGGGTGCCGATCAGGTGTTGCGTAGCGGAATAGTCCCCGAGCGCCCCCAGGACGACATCGACCCATTCCTCGGGACCGTTAGCGACGAGCGGATCGCCCGCCGTACCGGCCGTCGTGAGAAAAACGTCCGGCGTGAAGATGGCGTGGTAGATGTTGCGTCCTTCAGCCACCGCCTCATCGGCACCGGTGCCGATGAGGTCTGTCGCCTTGGCGTATCGGCGACGCAAGTATTCGATTTCGAGACGGGCATCGGCTTGCATGGCAATCGTTCTCGCACGGGTGTTCGGCGATTATGCCGCCTTTCCGTTCGCCGGCGCCGGCACCCGAGGCACGTCAGACGACGGTCGCTTCGATACCGCCGAAGATGAAGTCGACGGTCGCATCGACGCGGGCATCCTTGTCGCCACCATCGCGGCGGAAGGCTTCGGCCGCGGCAACGGACACGCCGGCACCCAGCGCCACCAGATGATCGGCCGCTGCCGCATCGATGCCGTAAACCTCCACCAACCGCCGACCGAGATAGCGTTGGGTTTTCTTCGAACGCTCGATATGCGCACTGCGGATGGCCGCACGGACATCGGGCTGCCCGAGGAGAATGTTTAGCGTGTTGCCTTCGGAGAACTGGTCGAAGTTCACTTCGACGAGTACGCGTACCGCCGCGCGGAAGTCACCAACCTCCTTCAAACGCGCCCGGATCGTCTCGTAGTGATTGTCGTACTCGCGCTCGAGCAGCGTCTGCAGGAGTTCGAGGCGGGTCGCAAAATACTTGTAGACCAGGGGACCGCTCACTTCGGCTTCTCGCGCGATCGAATCCATCGTCAAGCTCGACAGACCGCGCTCGGCAATGATGGTGCGGGCGCAATCGAGCAAATGATCACGGCGTTCTTCGGGCGCGAGGCGTCGGCGACGTGGTCTTGCCATCGGAGTTCTCGCCTCGACTTCGTTATTACATGAATGATGTAATAATATGCGCAGCAGTTGAACCCCCTCTATTAACCAGCTGCAAACCAGCAACCCAGGAGTGACACGTAATGAGCGAAAGTGCGATCGCGCCCCAGCCCACGACGGAAGAGTCCGGGCGCGGTGGACGTTTTTATGTCGACCTGAAGGACGGTGAACCGATTCCCAACGCGTACGACGTCCCGCTCGATGAGATCAACATGGTTTTTCCGCGCCTCTTTCAAGAGGACGCGATCTGGTCGTACTTCGAGCGTCTGCGCAAAGAAGATCCAGTGCACTACAACGAACACTCGGCGACGGGCCCGTACTGGTCGCTGACCCGCTACGCCGACATTAAGGCGGTCGACACCGACCACGTACGATTCTCGTCCGCCAACGGCATCACGATCGGTCCGAAGATCGGCACGCCGTCGCCGGAAGGCGCGATGCCGATCCAGATGTTCATCGCGATGGATCAGCCGCGCCACGACGAGCAGCGCGCGACGGTGGCGCCGATCGTCGCCCCGACGAGCCTCAAAACCATGGAAGCGACGATCCGGTCGCGATGCGAGACGATTCTCGATTCGCTGCCGATCGGCGAGTCGTTCAACTGGGTGGATAGAGTCTCGATCGAGCTGACGACACAGATGCTCGCCACGCTGTTCGACTTTCCGTTCGAGGACCGCCGCAAGCTGACCCGTTGGTCCGACGTCGCGACGGCACCGCCCGGCACGTTGACCATGGAGCAACGCCGCGAAGAACTACTCGAATGCCTCGAGGTCTTCACCCGCCTTTTCGAGGAGCGCAAGAAAAACCCCGGGTTCGATCTCATCTCAATGCTCGCGCATGGTGAGGCGACCAAGAACATGCAGCCGTTCGAATTCCTCGGCAATCTCATGCTCCTGATCGTCGGCGGCAATGACACGACGCGTAACTCGATCAGCGGCGGCGTGCTGGCGTTGAATCAGTTCCCGGATCAGTACGCGAAACTGCGCGAGAACGTCGCGATCATTCCGAACATGGTGGCGGAGATCATCCGCTGGCAGACGCCGCTCGCCTACATGCGCCGCACCGCGAACGTGGACTGTGAGATCGGTGGCAAGAAGATCAAAAAGGGCGATCAGCTCCTCATGTGGTACGTCTCGGGCAACCGCGACGAGGACGTCTTCGAGAACGCCAACGAACTCGTGATCGACCGCAAGAACGCGCGCCAGCATCTGTCGTTCGGCTTTGGTCTGCA
This sequence comes from uncultured Pseudomonadales bacterium, assembly GCA_951813295.1. Lineage (GTDB taxonomy): Bacteria > Pseudomonadota > Gammaproteobacteria > Pseudomonadales > Azotimanducaceae > VXYL01. The sequence goes on along the minus strand of CATOTI010000002.1, from coordinate 3,610,256 downwards.
CCGTTGCATGGGCAATCGCCTCGCCGAGATGCAGCTCAGAGTGATCTGGGAAGAGATCATGAAGCGCTTCGATCGCGTCGAGGTCGTCGGCGAGCCGGTCCGCACGTTCTCTTCATTCGTCAAGGGCTACACTGAATTGCCGGTGGTCCTGCACCCGAAGCGCGCCTGATCACAGCCCCGAGCCCTTAAACCCACACGAAATCACGGAATCCATTGAATGAAAGACCTCGTCACGATCGACATCAATGCCAACGGTGTTGCCGACGTCCGGCTCAACCGACCGGACAAGTACAACGCCCTCTCCTCGGAGATGTTTCTCGCCATCGCGGCAGCCGGCGAATCTCTGCTCGAGGACACGTCGGTGCGCGCTGTAGTTCTTTCGGGCAATGGTCCCGGCTTCTGCTCGGGGCTCGATTTCTCGGGCTTCCAACGCATGGCGGGTGAGGCGGCCGAGAGCGGCGACCAGGCCGACGTGCCGAAGCCGAAAGGCATCGCGCCCGGCAACTCCGCTCAGCAGCCCGGCATGATCTGGAAGTGTGTTCCCGTGCCGGTCATCGCCGCCGTGCACGGTGTCGCCTACGGCGGCGGTTTCCAGGTCGCGATGGGCGCGGACATCCGCGTGGCAGCCCCGGATTCGAAGTTCTCCGTGATGGAAATCAAATGGGGCCTCATTCCGGACTGTAGTCTCACCCAGACGCTGCGTGACCTCGTGCGTCTCGACATCGCCAAAGAACTCACGTTCACCGGCCGAATCGTCGACGGCAATGAGGCGGCCTCACTCGGCCTCGTGACGCAAACGAGTGCAACGCCGCTCGAAACCGCGCTCGAAATGGCCGACACCATCGCCAGCAAATCGCCCCACGCGATTCGCCTCGGCAAGCAGCTCTTCGAGGACTCCTGGCGCGCCGGGACCGACGAAGGCCTAGCGCTGGAAGCCAGCTTCCAGGGCAGCCTGATCGGCAAGCCGAATCAGGTAGAAGCCGTCAAAGCGAACTTCGAGAAACGCGCGCCGCGATTTGCCAACGCCGACTGAATCGGTCAATCACCGCATCGACATGATCGTCGGCTGACGCTCTGCGCCAGACGGCGAGCCGGTGACGATCTCGATGCGAGATCGTCAGAGCGCCAAATCATCGAGCAGCGCCTCGAAGGCGTCTACTCGCGGCGCCATCGAATTGACCGTGCGTAGCCAAAAAGCCTCGTCCGTGAGCTCCACGGCGAGATGCGAGCGCGCGAGCTCTTCCGCAGTCATCCTTCCCGTATCTCGCAGCAACGCCTGATAGCGCTCGAAGAACGAATCCGCCGTATTTCGTTCGGCGTAGACGCCCATCGAGAATAGATAGCCGAAGAGGTACGGGAAGTTGTAGAACGAGATGCCCGAGATGTAGAAATGCAGCTTGTTGGCCCAGAACATCGGGTCCGGCTCGGCAAGGCTCTCGCCGTACCACGTGCGCCAGGCGTCGCTCATCATTTCACGCAGCTCATCGGGCCGTAGCGGACGTTCCGCGCGCTTTTCATAGAAATTACGCTCGAACTCGAATCGGGTGGGAATGTTCAGCACGAACCCGACGAGCGCCGAGATTTCCTCCCAGAGGATGTCGAGCTGCTCGGCTGGCGTCGTCGCGCGCTTCAACATCGCATCGCGCACCAGCGCCTCCCCGAACGTGCTGGCCGTTTCGCCGAGCGACATGCCGTAGCTCTGCTGGCTGATCGGAAGATCACGCATCACCCAGGCGTGATAAGCGTGACCGAGTTCGTGGGCTAGCGTGATCACGTCGCTCGCCCCACCCTGGTAGGTCATGTAGACGCGCGGCGTTCGCGACTTCGCGAACCCCGTGCAATACGCGCCCGGCCGTTTGTTCGGCCCGACCGTGCCTTCGACCCATTCGTTCGCCACCATCATGCGAACAAACTCGCCCATGCTCGGGTCCACGTCGCCGTACGCGTTGGCGATGATGTCGATGGCTTCATCGAACGGGATCGAGATATCCGACGAACCGTCGAGGGTCGGCGCAGGCGCACGCTGATCCCACGGTCCAAAGCCCGCTTTGCCATACGCCCGCGCCTGAAGGCTCGCCGCGCGTTGCGCCAACGGCCGCGCCTTCGCCGCGACCTCGAGCAACGTATCGAGGGTCCCTCGTTCGATCCGGCTCATGTGCGTTGGCGCGTCGAGGAAATGCACATCGCGCGAACCGCTGCGCTTTCGACAAACCTCGAGACGCCAGCCGGCGATGGCGTTGACTGCCGCGGCACAAGCCTCTTCGTGCTCCGTCCAGGCCGCGTTGATGGCGCGAAACGCGCGTTCACGCTGCGCGTCGTCCGGCACCATGGTGAGTCCGGCGGCCTCTGCGACGCCGACCGATTTCAGCTCGTTGCCGACCAGCAGCTCGCACTGGATCGTGCCCGAGAGCTGATCGTAGAGCGTGCCCCATGCATGGATTCCGTCCTGCGACAGGCTCGACAGCAGGTTCTCTTCGTTGAGGCTCAGAATCTCATCGCGGCGCTTGCGGGAATGGCTGACGAGGAACGAAGTGGGCGCGACCTCGGGATCCTCGAGATAACGATCCACTACGTCGTCGGTCGCCAGATCCGTGAACTGGGCTAGAGGCTCGAGGAGCTCGCTACTGCGTTTCTCGAAATTCGTCAGTCGGCCGACAAGATGCTGTGCAGCGTCGTCTCGGCTATCGACCGATAACCGGCAGGAGGCATAGGTGGAAAGATTGGCGAGGAGTTCCCGCGCGCTGACCGAGAGCTTGTAGATCGCTTGCGCGGTCGGCACCGGATCGGCGGCGGTGAGGCCGACGTTCAACGCCTCGATTTCATCGAGAAGGGCCGTCACCGCATCAAGGTCCGCCTCGACCGTCGGCGCGTCGGGGGCGGCGTATTCGCTACTGAGGTCCCAGGCGGGACCTTGCACGTTCTGCATGAAAATCTCGTGGTTCGCGTCGACCATCATCGTAAGCCCGCCGGGCTGGGTCGTCGCGCCGCGATCACCCCGACGGGTTCGTCTGCAGCCGGGTCATGCCGCCCGTCGCGAGCGGCATCGGCGCGTCGCGCACGGTGATGCCAATCCAACGGAACGCCACGAACGCCAGCAGAATCGAGGTGAGCGCGCTGCCCGCGTAGATCCCATGATATCCCCACAGATAATCGCCGAGCAGCATCATCGGGATATTGATGACGATCATCTGCAGGAGCGAGAGGATCAGCGGCGGCATGGGCCGGCCCAGAGAATTGAAAGCATTGGTAGCGATGTTCATCACGCCCATCGCACCGATCGCGATCGGCGCAATCGAGAGATACACATACGCGGCCTCGACCACCATCGGATCGTCGTTCAAGAGGCCGACCAGCACGTCGCCCATCGAGAGCAGGGCGAGATAGGCCACCACACCCCAGCCGAGGACGAAGACGTAACCGAGCCGCAGGACTTCACGCACACGATCGCGCGCGCCGCTGCCCCAGTTCTGCCCGATGAGCGGTGATGCGCTCATGCCGACGGCCCAGATCACCATCGCGAAGATCGACTCGATCCGCGACGCGACACCGTAGCCCGCGACGACGACAACCCCGTGCCCCGCCAAGAGACGCGTCAGGATGCTCATCGACATCGGCATGATCATGTTCGACGCCATCGCCGGCAGGCCGACATGCAGGATCTCGCGGCAACTCGCCAGGAACCCGTCGAGCCGGCCGACGAGCATGCGATCGCGGATGACGAAGGTGTATATGAAGAGCAGAAACGCGAGGTGCCGACCCACGATGAAGCTGATGGCGGCGCCTGTCAGCCCGAGGGCCGGAATCGGACCAAAGCCGAAGATGAACGGTGGCGCGAGCATGACGTGCAGGATCGACCCGAGCGCCGACACATAGCCGGGCGTCTTCGCGTCACCCACCGCGCGCATCAGCGTCGTGCCGACGAACGTCATCGTGAACACCGGCATGCCGATGAGCCAGAGCTCCATGTAGTCGACGACGAGGACCAGCACCTCGTCTTTCGCACCCAGGAGCGTGAAGATCTCGACGAGCCAGCGACTCGCGAAAATGGCGAGCAGGATCGAGAGGACCGTACCGAGCAGGACGCAGTGCGTGACGATACGTTTGACGCGGCCTTCTTCGCCGGAGCCCGTCGCCCGCGCGACAACCGAGGCAGCGCCGATGCCGAGCCCCATGGACACACCCTGCAGCGTGTAGACCACGGCAAACGTAAAACTGATAGCTGCCAGTTCGTTCGTGCCCACCCAGCCGATGAAGAGCATCTCGGCCAGGCTCGCGCCCATGAACGAGAGCATGCTGAGCATCATGAACGAGCTCATGCGCCTGAGGTGATAGGAGACGGGGCCCTGGGTTAGATCACGCGGATCGGCGGAACTCGATGGCATGGGTCAAGCGTATCGCGCCTGATCGTCTTTTGTGACGTCGAATGCACATTCGAGGCGTCTTTTGGCCATTCGTTGCGAGAGAGAGAGACCTTGATCGGGGTATCGCAAACCATCGCTGCGCATGGCGTCCTCCCTGAACCACCCCCACCCGTCGAAGGGCGGGGATGAATGTTTCGCTTGAAGACCCAGCGTACCGGCGAACGACCAGCCTTCGTCGTCGTGCCCACGATCTCTCACGATGATTCCGGCCGTAGCGCACGAACGGTCTTCGGACACTTGCGTCGTGCCGTCGACGACGCCCGAGAGCGGAACCCGCCTTCAGGCGCTCTGCGCGATCGGCGGGACGCGGTATCCGCCGCAGAGATCGCCGACAAGTGAAGCAAAAGCCATCGTGACGCGATCGGCACCGGGTCGCCCGACGATCTGCACGGCGATCGGCAGGCCATCGTCGGTGAAGCCGACCGGTACGACGGTCGACGGCAGACGCGCCATGCCGACCAGAATCGTCCATGCGACCACGTCGAGATACGGCCGGGCCTCGCCATTGGCGATCAGTTTCCGCGATCCGAAGTCGCCATCCTGCTGATGCGGGAATGGCGGGACGAACGCAACGGGTAACAAAGCCACGTCGTAGGATTCAAAGAATGACGCCCAGGCGGCGCACATCGATTCACGCTCCGTTTGCCAGCCGAGCCAGTCGGGATGCAGGAACGACGGCGGCGAGTTGCTGTTCAACGACGTCGCCGCACCGACGAGGCGCCCGCCGACCGCCGCACCGCGTGCCGGATCGAGGGCGGGCGACGCCTCCGTGATGCTGATATTGCTCGCGCGCAGCTTTTCGACCGCGGCCGCGAGCACGGTCTTGACGCTCGCGTCGACCGGGCAGAAAGGATCGTCGATCCAAGCGGCGAGGCGGAGGGACGCGGGATTCTCCGGCTCGGCATCGAAGCTCGGCAGGAGTGGACCTGCGCGCCGCTGCATCACGTCCATGAGCAGCTTCAGGTCGTCCGCCGATCGCGCGAGCGGACCGATGACGTTGACGTCGGCTTCGGTCGTCCCGCCGTTCACGTGGTCGAGATAACCCGTCGACGGAACGACGCCCCAGGTGGGTTTGTGGCCGTAAATCCCACAAAACGCCGCGGGAAATCGAATCGACCCGCCGATATCCGTGCCGATTTCAAACGACGTCAGGCCGGCCGCTACCGCACACGCCGCGCCACCGGACGATCCGCCAGGGGTTCGTTCGGTATTCCAGGGATTACCCGTCGTGCCGAAGAGGTCGTTGAAGGTCTGAATGTCACCAGACCACCGTGGCAGGTTCGTCTTGCCCATGATCACGGCCCCGGCCGCGCGGACCGCGGCGACCGTCGGCGCGTCCACCTCGGGCACGAGTTCGGCGAGCTCACGTGCTCCGCCCGTCGAGCGCAGGCCCTGGGTCATGAGGGCGTCTTTGACGGTGATCGGCAGTCCATGCAGAACCCCGAGATCCTCTCCGTTCGCTCGGGCTTTATCGGCCGTATCGGCGCCGCGACGGGCGACGTCGAAGTCCTTCGTCACGACACAGTTCAGCTTTGGGTTCAGCCGCTCGATCCGCGCGATGAAGAGTTCGAGGAGGTCACGCGATGAAAAAAGGCCGTCGCGAATGCCGGCGGCTTGGCGCGTGGCGGACCAGAACGCAATCGATTCATCGATCATGGCAAAGCTCCCCCGTACCTCGGTATAGGCTGCACGCCCTCGCCGCCGAGCCTAGCACGCAGCAGGCGGCCAGCCGGCGCGGCTAATCGATGATCGCGTCGCGAATCGCTGCTTCGAACGCCTGACCCAGCGACTTCGTCGGCTGTTGCACCAGGAGGACCGCGCAGATCTCGTTTTCGGGATCGGTGTAGGACATCGTCCCGAAAGCGCCACCCCACCCGAACGAGCCCGCACCGCGCGCGCTACCCGACATTTTCGGATCCTGCTCGATCATCACGGTATAGCCGAAGCCCGCTCCCGTCTGCTCGCCCTTGCCCTCGTCTAGGAAGAGTTCGCCCACCTGATTCCGGGTCATCGTGGCGAGCGAATCCGCACTGACGACGCGGCGACCGTCCAGCTCCCCTTGGTGGTAGAGCATGAGTTCGAATCGAATGAAATCCGTCGCGGTACTGATGAGGCCACCCGATGCCCCTGCATAACGGCTCGGTTTGTCCCAGCCCTTGGTCTTGGGATCGATCCCATCGATGACAACCTGCCGCTCGACCTTCTCCGCCGGCACGAAGAAATGCGTATCACGCATCCCGAGCGGCTCGAAGATGCGTTCTTCCAGGAACGCCTCGTAAGTCATACCCGAGGTCACTTCCAGAACGCGCGCGACGACATCGAGGCCGATCCTCGCGCTATACGCCCACCGACTACCCGGCTGAAAATCGAGCGGCATCCGGGCGTAGCGCGGCGTGACCATCGCGAGCGTGTCATCCGGATCGATCGTGATCTCACCCGCAACGGCACTGCCCAAACCGAAGCTGGCGAGACCCGACGTATGTGTCAGCAGATCGTGGATCGTGATCGAACGAACCGCGGCTACGAGGCGATGCGCCGGGACGTCGCCAAACACCCATGCCGGGCTCACGTCCTGATCGGTCGGTTCGGCGAGCACGGCGACCTCCATAGCTGCAAACTCGGGCAAGAATCGGCCGACCGCGTCGTCCGGCGAAAAAAGGCCCTCTTCGATGGCGATCATCGCGGCCACGCCGAGCACTGGTTTCGACGATGAGGCCATTCGGAACAGCGCATCGCGTGCCATCGGGCGTTTTGCCGCGGTATCCATGAGCCCGTGCGGCTCGTAGTGCACGAGTTGGCCGAGCCGCGCGAGGGCCGTCACGCCGCCCTGAATCTCACCAGCATCGACGTACTGATCGACGACCTCGACCAATCGACTGAGTCCCTGCGTCGAGATTCCTACGTCTTCCGGACGAACCCTATCCAGCACCTGCGACGGCAAATCCCACTCCTCATCAACGGATCGCACGTTCAAAATACATCGGTGTCCTGAGTGAGCAACGGTTCATGCCTGAAGCGGCGCGCCGACCCAACATCATCCTGATCTTCACTGATCAGCAGCGCGCGGATACTTTCGGCTTCGCCAACGATCCCGTCGCCCAGACGCCGCACGCGGACTGGCTCGCTTCACAAGGGGTCGCGTTTCAGAACTGCTGTGCGTCATCGCCGGTCTGCATGACGGCCCGAGCGAGCCTCGCTTCGGCCACCCAGGTGCATCAACACGGGGTCTGGGGTTATGCGGATCCCGCACTCCGTCACGGCGTCAGCCACGTCCGCAACACGCGCGACGCGGGTTACCACACCGCCGTCATTGGCAAAGCGCACCTTTTCGGCCACGACTTCGCCCACACGCGCGATCACGAAACGCTGATGCACGATTGGGGATACGAACACGTCGACGAGATGACCGGCCCTACCGAGTCAATGCGGAACGATTCGCCGTATACCGATCACCTTGCGGGCGAAGGTTTGCTCGACGTTCACCGCGAATACCTGCGGACCTACCATCGGGGGCATAGCGGGCGCTTGGCTTTGCCTTGGGAACTTCCACCGTGCCTGCTGCCGACCGAGGCACATCTCGACATGTTCATTGCCGAGCGCGGTTCGAGGTGGATCCGGGACCGAGGATCGACTCGCGACCCGTCGTGTACGGCCGCCCTGGTGGGGCATACCGGCGGAAAATACGCTCGATCGGTCGACAGCGATGCTGCCGAAGCTCATGCACGAGCGTCTCGGGGAAACCGGCGCCGACTTCGCCATCGTCTACCCGACCGTCGGCCTCATGGCGCTCGGCACACACATCGACGAAGTCCGACTCGCGCTCTGTCGTGCGTTGAACGACTACCACATTGAAGCATTCGGCCCGTATCGCGACCGTCTGAGCCCCGTCGCCGTCATCCCGACCAACACGCCCGACGAAGCCATCGCCGAACTCGACTACGCCGTCGGCGAGCGCGGTTTCAAGAACGTGCTGCTCTGCGGGCTGATCCAACGGCCACTCGCAGGCGGTGACGCCCGCAAGGCGTTCTATCTCGACCACCTCGGCATCGACTCACCCTATGACTACGACCCCGTCTGGCAACGTTGCCAGGAGCTTGGCGTCGCACCGGCCTTTCACTCCGGCGGCATGGGATGGGGATCGAGGAACTCGCCGAACAACTACATGTTCAACCACGTCGGCCATTTCGCAGCCGCGTGCGATGCCACCTGCAAATCGCTCTTCATGGCCGGCGTCACCCGGCGTTTTCCCGACATGCGATTCGCCTTCCTCGAAGGTGGTACCGCCTGGGCAGTGACGCTCTACAACGATCTGATCGGTCATTGGAAGAAACGAAACCGCGACGACGTGCGCCGGTACGATCCACGTCGTCTCGATGTCGATCGCATGCGCACCCTCTTCTCGAGCCATGGCGACGAAGTACTCGTCGGCCTCGATCGCAACGCTGCCCTCGAGCGCCTCGCCGAATTCAGTCAAACCGACGAGATCGAGGAAATGATCGACGAATGGGCACCGATCGGGATCGATCGCGGCGAGGACATTCGCGACCGGTTCGTGCCGAACTTCTACTTCGGCTGCGAGGCCGACGATCCGATGAACGCGCTCGCCTTCGACGATCGATTGAACGGCTACGGCGCCAAACTGAAGGCCATCTTTTCCTCCGACGTCGGCCACTGGGATGTTCCCGACATTCGCGAGGTCCTCGAGGAAGCATACGAACTCGTCGACGACGGCTTCCTCGACGCCAGCGATTTCCGCGACTTCACGTACGCGCATTCGCTACGCCTCTACACCGATCTGAACCCCAACTACTTCGACGATACGGTCATCGCCGACACGGCTCGCGCCGATCTCGCCGCGTAACCGGTGACCAACCCAAGTGCCCACCCGGAGCCGTATCGGCGGACCCGGGTGTTGTTCGGCGATCAGCTGAACATCGCGCGCGGCAAATACGTGCCGTTACATGTCGCCGAGAAGGGTGTCGTTCGTATATCGCTCGCAAGCTACGGCGCAACGTACTCACGCAAGCTCGTGCCGGTACCAGGCGCCGGTTTTTTCGACGGGTTGCCCGACGTCGATGTCGTCTTCGACCCCGACGATCGACGCCCCGGCTGGGAGCCGCACACGGATGTGGTGCTCGCCTCGTTGCAGGACAACGGCCGCCCTGCGGATCTCTGCGCCCGATCGACCCTCACGAGCGCGATAGACGCATGGCGGCGGCTCGGCTACGAGCCGATGGTTGGCCTCGAAGCCGAGGCATACGTTTTCCAGAGAGACGAAACCGGCACGTGGGTGCCCTACGACGCGCCCGGCCACTACGTCTACGGCACCGGACCGCAGGTCGACCCGCTCGGGTTGTTCGATGACTTGTGGGAACAGGCGCACCGCGCGGGATTCCGCGTCGAATCGATCAACACCGAATTCGACAGAGCGCAATTCGAGATGGTGCTGCACTACGACGAAGCGCTGCGCGCCTGCGACGACTTCTTTCTATTCCGAACGATGGCGCGCGATCTCTTCTTTCGTCGTGGTCATCTGCTTTCCTTCATGCCACGCCCCGTGCCCGGCCTCGGCGGCAACGGCCTGCACATCAACCTCAGCTTTCGCGCTTCCGACGGGTCGAATGCGTTGGCAGGGGGAACACGCCGGGGCGCGCTGTCGGATCTCACCCGTGGTTGTATTGCCGGCATGCTCGACCACCACGAGGCGCTCGGCGGAATTCTCGCGCCGATCACGAACTCGTACGAACGCCTGAAACCCGCGAAGGCGAGTGGCTACTGGGCCAACTGGGGCTTCGACCATCGCAGCGCCGCCGTGCGCATCTCGTCCGAGGAGGGCGAAGGGGCGCGAATCGAACATCGTGTCGCCGATTGCGCGGCCAACCCCCATCTCGCGGTAGCAGCTGTGCTGCACGCCGCCCGTCTCGGCTTCGAATCGGCAGACGACCCGCCTCCAGCCGAGGAAAAAGACGGCATCTTGAACGTCAGCACCGACCGCCACGTCGCACATTCGCTGAGTGAATCCCTTAATCACCTCGAGGCGGACGCCGAAATCGTCGCCGCTCTCGGTCGGCCACTGATCGAGAACTTCGTCGCCCTCAAACGCGCGAGCTCGAAGAGCTCGACGGCAAGACCAAGAGTGAGGTTTCCAACTACTACGCGCCCTTCATCTGAAGGTCTGAAGCCCGCACGGCACCGGAGGGACGGTATGACGACATCCACGACGATTTCTCCCGACGCACCTGTGGTCAGCACGCAAGAAGGCCAGGTACGCGGCCAAACCGCGGATGGCATCGCCAGTTTCAAGGGTATTCCTTACGCCAGACCCGTCGAAGGTCTCAATCGCTTTCTTCCGCCCCAAGCCGTCGAGGCGTGGTCCGGCGTGTTCGATGCGAGTCGATTCGGACCATCTGCGCCACAACTCGTGCCCTCGATTCCCGATTGGGCGATGCCGAAAGCGGGCGCTTCGATGACGCGCATGCTCGGCGGGATGACCGATCCCGGGCCCGACTGTCTTTCGTTGAACATCTGGGGCTCGGAATCGAACCTCACCGAGGCTGATCATCCTTTGAAGCCGGTCGTCTTCTGGATCCACGGCGGTGGTCTCGCGAGCGGCGGTTCGAGTCAACCAAGCGCCGACGGCGCGGCGCTTGCCCGGCGCGGCGATCTGGTCGTCGTCAGTGCCAACTATCGCGTCGGCGGTACGGGTTTTCTCGCCGCAGACGGCCTGTTCCCCGATGACGTCTGCGTCGGCAATCGTGGATTCATGGACCTCGCGGCCGCGCTCGCATGGGTGCAGCGAAACATTGCGGCATTCGGCGGCGACCCGCGCAACGTGACCCTCATCGGTCAGTCGGCGGGTGGCACGTGCGTTTGGGCGCTTCTGTCCGCGCCGAGCACCGAAGGGCTCTTCCATCGCGCGGTGGTCATGAGCGGGCCGATCGTGATGATCGATATCGCCGACCACCATCGATTCACCCGCGACGTTCTGAAGGAAATGAAGGTGGACGTTGGCGACGTCGATGCGTTGGCGAAGGCGTCGGACGACGTCATCGTCGGCACGAAGATGCAATCCATGCTCTACCGGCGCGGCGAACGCTACGGCGAGATGAGCCGTGTCCGCCTCCCGGCGGCGGGCGCCTACGGCACCGAGTTCATGCCAGACGACGTATTGGTCGCAATGGCGAGTGCGCGTGCACGCAACGTCGACCTTCTGATCGGCAATTGCCAACACGACGGCCGGGTCGCCGTCGTGCCCATGCCGTTGCCAAAGTCGATCGCGATTCGAATCGGGAACAGCATGTTCACGGGGCTCTTCGGCGCAACCAAAGTCGAGCGCAAAGCGTTAATGGCCGCCTATCGCGAGGTACTTCCCGGCGCGAGCTCGTACACCATCCAGGAGCGAATGCAGTCCGACGCGCTCTACAGGACGCGATCCATCCGCGCCGCGGAAATCCACAGTCGATCGGGCGGTCGGACCTTCATGTATCACTTCGCCTACGAGACCCGGGGCTTGGGCGGTGTGTTTGGCGCCTTCCACGGGTTCGACGCAGCGTTCCTGTTCGGCAATCTATCGACGCTCGACGAATGCCTCGGCAGCGACGAGGACGTCGCCGAAGCCGAAACGCTCAGCGATCACATCGCGGACGCCTGGGCAGCCTTTGCGCATACGGGCACGCCGACCGCGCGCGGCTTACCCGATTGGCCGGCGTACGACACCGAGACGCGGCAAACGATGATCCTGAACACGAAGAGCGAAGTCGCCGCGGATCCCGATCAACGGATCCGCGCGATCTGGACCGAACGGGCGGTCTGAGGGCAACGATGGATTGGACCATTCAGGACTACGGCGCGTTGGGCGAGCTGATCGGTAGCGTCGGCGTGATCGCGACGCTCGTGTACGTGGCTATCCAGATCCGCCAGAACGGCAAACTCGTCGACAATTCGCTTCGAGCGACAAGAGCACAAAACCTCTCGAACATCACGTCGCGCTACCACACCGTCTCCTGGGCCGCTCTCCAGGTGGACGGCGGGCAGTCGATGATGGCCAAGCTCGAGCACGCGCGATCGATCGAGGAGTTCGACGAAGCCGAGCAAGCGGTCTTGTCGAATTTCCTGTGGGGAATGCTGCTGACCGCCCAGGACGGCTGGTTGTTCCGTGAGCTGGATGTCCTTCCTCAAGAAGTCGCGGGCACCGATTTCGAGTTCGTCAGCAATGCGTTCCTGGCCTTGCCCGTGGTTCAAGCCTGGTACGAGACCCAGCGTGATCTCGGCGCATTCAGTCCGGGTTTCCGCACTGCGGTCGATGAGGCGATCGAACAGCACCGCAACCGAGCGGAAAACCCAGCAATCCCCGATATCGATCCGACGTCGGATTAGCTTCCGACCGATTCGTCCAGGTCAACGTTTCGCCGTCAGCGTTACGGATGAACCATAAGTCGATTCCGAGCCGCATCGCGGCACGCAATCAAACCTCTGACTTCAAGTTCTGATTGGACGCAATCGACGCGCCGCTCTTTCGGTAGCGCGCCTTACGTTCCTCGCTCCACTGATCGATTTCTTCCTTCGGGACGCCATAAGAGAGGCCACGTTCCACCGCTGGTCGGGCTCGCACGCGATCGATCCAGGCGAGCACGTTCGGCATGTCGCTGACGTTGACCTTGCTCCACTTCCAGCCCCGCAACCACGGGTAGATGGCGATGTCCGCAATCGTCAGGTGGTTGCCGCAGACGTACTCGCGTCCCTTGAGACGCTGATTGAGCACCGATGCCAACCGACGCCCCTCCTTCCCGAAACGTTCGAGCGGATGATCCTTCTGAACCTCGTCGATATCGTCCATATAACGCGTGTAGCTCAGCTTGTTACCGAAGATCGGGCCGACGTTGGCCGCCTGCCAGTAGAGCCACTGCAGCACATCCCAACGAGCGGCTCTGTCCGTCGGCAAGAGCTCGCTCGGGTATTGCTCACCGAGGTACTGCAAGATCGCGCAGCTCTCCATGATCGACGAATCGCCATCGATCAGAACCGGGATTTTCTGATTGGGGTTGTGGCGAGAAAACGCATCGGAGAACTGCTCACCCGCCATGAGGTCGATGCTACGAATCTCGAGCGCCGGCAGATTCACGCCGGCTTCGGCGAGTTCCTCCACCATGATGTTGACCTTCCACCCGTTGGGCGTCGCCGCCGTCCAAAGTTCCATCGACCTATCCTCCTAGCGCTGCTTCGCGAATCGCGCGCGTTTGTTCAACGACCGTGGCGACTTCCGAATCCGCGAAACCGAGCTCGCGCATGACATCTTCCGTCGCCTCGCCTAACGCCGGCGGCGCGCCTTTCAACGACCCCGGCGTCCGGCTGAGGCCAACCAGATTACCGACAACGCGCGACGCGCCGATGCCGTCGAAATCCATTGGTACGACGTATTCGTTCGCGACCGTCTGAGGGTCGTCCACGACCTCACCGTGATGCTGGACGCGCTCGACGATCACGTCATCACGCGAGCGGAAGAACGCCTCCCACTCCGTCGTGGTCCGGTTCGCGAACGCGCGACGCATCATCGTGCGGATTTCAACCACCGCGGTATCGGTCTGCGCCTGCGGAACGGCGCCCATCCGTTTCGCCGGATCGTCCCAGTTCGGATCACTAGAAACTTCGGGTAGCTGACCAAACACGAAAAAATCTTGCCACGCGGCGTTGTCGATCAAAGTGAAGAGAAACAAACCCCCGTCACTTGCCTCGTAGACGCCCCACGGACCACGAATATTGGGCATATGACTACCCGCCCGCGTCAGCGGGACGCCGGTCAAAAGGCATTGCTGTACCTCCCACGACTGCAGCCAAAGCTGTGCCCCGAGACTGGAGGTGGCGACATATTGCCCCTGGCCGTCGCGCTCTCGCGCGAGCAAGCCGGTCACGATCGCGAGCGCAAACTGCATCGCCCCCGCGGCATCCGCGATGGTCGCCCCCGCCGGCGTCGGCAGACCGTCCGCGGGTCCCGTCAGGCTCGCCAACCCGCCTCGCGCCTGGATGGCGACTTCCACCATCGGCCGATCGGCGTCTGGTCCCAGCGGCCCGAACCCATTGACGACCGCGTAGACCAGGCGAGGATGCGAGGGTCCTAGCGTTTCGTAGTCGAGACCGACGCGGCGCAGGAACGGCGCACGGTAGTTGCTCATGAATACATCAGCGCCCTGCAGCAGTCGCCGCACGACATCGATACCGATGTCGGTGTGGATGTCGAGACAAACCGAACGTTTACCGCGATTCCCGGCGATGAACATCGCACCCGGCGTTTCCGGCGGGGACTGATTGTTGACCCCACGGTGGAAACGACTCGCGTCACCGAGCGGTGGCTCGATCTTGATCACCTCCGCACCCATGTCGGAGAGGTAGACGCCCGCGGCAGGCCCCTGGATCGCGGTGCCCATCTCGATGACGCGAAAACCCGCGAGGGGTTGTGGCGCCGCCATTGATCCTATTCCGCTCGATTCAGTCACGGGTCGTGAAGTTCGGTGCACGTTTCTCGAGAAACGCGTCGATGGCTTCTCGGTTGTCCGGTCCGCCCATCAACTCCTCAAAAACCAAGTTTTCGGCCTTGATCGCTGCTCTGATCTCGTCGCGATAGGGTCCCATGACGAGTTCCTTGGATCGCAACAACGCGACGGGTGAATTGTTGGCGATGGTTGCCGCGCGTTCCGCGACCTCGGCAAGGAACGAATCGTCGGGAAAGACATCGAGTACGAGCCCGACCGACTTTGCCTCCTCCGCGTCGAGCCAGGCGGAGGAGTAGAGCATCCAACTGGCCGCCTGACGTCCCATCAAGCGCGGAAACAGCACAGTGCTCGCGGCCTCGCCGACGACACCGAGCGAGGTGAAGGGACAGCGCAGCCGCGCACCGGACGCCATGTAGGCAACGTCCGCCAGCCCGATCATCGTCGCGCCGAACCCGATCCCGAAGCCATTGATCGCGAGGATCAGTGGCTTCGGGAAATCGATGAGTGCCTCAAAGAGACCCGGGACACCATGCTTGGGCGGTTCGACGTCCTGACCGACCTCGCTGAGATCGAGCCCGGTCGAGAATGCTCGACCAGCGCCCGTGACGACGACGACGCGTACGCGTTCTTCCTGTCCCGCGTCGAGCAACGCGTCCGTGAGTGCGTCGAATAGGGCGCCGCAGAACGCATTCATCGCTTCAGGGCGATTGAGAGTGATCGTGCGGACGTGATCGACATCGTCGATTAACAGCATTTCGGCTCCAAGGGTCGTGTGTTCGTGAGCGACCGGCTCCGCCGCCCAAAACGCGACATCATCCAACAATCCGCCGAGCCGCGTCGTCAATCGCCGCGCGGTAGCCGCCGATGTCGGCGCACAGCGGCGTCGAGTGTCAAACGTAACGTGTCTGGGAGCTCGGCGATCTCGCGTGTCGCCAGATGGACGTGCGCGAGCGATCGCTCATCGGTCGCGATGACACGTGCGCCAACCACGATTTCGCATACGACGTGGATCTTCTGATCGACACGCTCGATGGCACGGCTCACCACCCGCAAGGTTTTCCCAACCCTGGCATCGTCCGTACGCCGGATCGTCGTATCGGTCACCCAAAACCCGAACCCCGTCCGTTGGTAGTCGTCGTCGCAACCCACCGTGGTCAGGAACTTATCGAGAGCCTGATCGACGAGGTGTCGGTATGCCGTTTCGAGGACAAAACCATGCGGGTCACACCAACTCGATGGTGCGACAACCTCAAAGGAAACGATCGGTTCGACGACATCCGTCTCGCTTTGCGCCAGATTCCGATCGAACCGATTCAGGAACTCACCGACACCCCAACGCTGCCCCTTGAGGGCCCGCATCAGCGCGACGAGATTGGCGTCGCGCTTTCCTTCCAGTTCGCGGATCGAATATCGGCCCGACTGCTCATCCGACTGAGCGGCGATCTTCTCGGTGAGATCGTCATCGAGTTCGGGAACGTCGGTTAGACGGCTCCACGGCCAGCCAAGCGCGGGCGCGAACTGGGCGATGAAGTGCTTCATCCCGGCTTCGCCGCCGGCGATTCGATAGGTCTCGAAGAGACCCATCTGCGCCCAACGGATGCCGAACGAAAAGCGAATGATGTCGTCGATCTCCGCCGTCGTTGCGTAATCGTCCTTAACGAGCCAGAGCGCTTCCCGCCACAGCGATTCCAGCAATCGATCACCGATGTGCGCATCGATTTCCTTCTTCAGGCGCACCGATTTCATGCCCACCGATGACAGCAGTATCTCGGCCCGCTCGACGACGGCGGTGGCCGTCTTCGCATGCGGCACCAGTTCCACGAGTGGCAATAGGTAGACCGGGTTATAGGGATGTGCGACCACAAGAGGAACGTCATCGCCGGCCGGCGAGAGCTCCGACGGCCTGAAACCCGACGTCGAAGACGCCAGGATCGCATCGGGCCGCGATGCAGCATGAATCGCTCGAATGGCCGCATGCTTCGCGTCCAGGCGTTCGGGCACGCTTTCCTGGATCCAGTCGGCCGCTTCGACGGCCGAGGCGATGCTGTCACACCAAGAGAGTTCACCCTCGTCGGGTAAGGGCACGTCGTACAGGCCCGGCAACGACCGTCGGGCGTTGTCGAGAATCTCGTCCGCCTGGCGCTCGACGTCGGCGCCCGGATCAAAGATCCGAACGTCCCAGCCATGCAACAGAAAACGCGCGGCCCAACCACCACCGATGACGCCAGCACCAATGATCGCCACCGTCCGCGACGAGTTCGTCACGGTGTATCGTCCAGTCGTTCGAGCACCCGCAGGCGCGAATAAATCTCGTCGTGATCGACATAGCAGCCGGTGAGGAACCGTGCGCCCTGGGTACCGTCGAACGCATCCCGACCATGCAGCACACGCCGATTGTCGAACCCGAGGAGATCGCCGGGCCGGAACGAAAACGTGATCTGGAAGCGGGCGTCGCGCGCATAGCGCGAAAAGACCTTCAGCGCTCGATACGCCGCCGGAATCCGCGCGTCTGGCATCCGAGGCGCACTACGGACGGGATAGAACGCACGCACCGTCAGCGGGCGCCCATCGACCGGTGGCTCGATGATGGGACCCTCCCATCGGTGTTCAGCGTCGACGGCGCGGTTCATGAAAACCCAGTTGGCGCGGGTCAAGAGCTCGTAAGCCTCGGGCTCTTCGTCCGCCAGTGCCTGCGCGACAGCCAGACCGTCGGTCAGGCGCGAGCTTCCACCCGAGACGGTATTAGCCAGACAGTGGAGGAACTGATACCCCGGCGGTGACTCGCGCGTCGGTAGATCGGTGTGCTGGCCGAGTTTCAACCCCGTGTAGGCCGTCGAATCGGGCGTCACGCTCGAGCGCACATGGAAAACGCTGCCAAAATTCGAACCTCGGATCGGCCCGACAGTCGCGATCAAAGCCTCGAGAAATCCCTCGTTTGCCGGGGTAGACGTGAGTCGGCAGACCCCGGAGCGAACGAGATGGCGAAGCCAGCGTTTCTGCTGATGCTCCCCGTTGAGAATATCGACGCCATCCAACGTCGGTGGCTCGCCGATCGCCGCCGTCCAGGGCGCGTGCGGCGGTATCGCCTCGTCCGCAACCAACCGACCGTCGGCGACATATCGCAGCCAGCCGGGATGCACTCGCGTCGGCGCCGCGTCCGTCCAACGCAGAACCAACGCGCCGTCGGCGGCGACAGAAGCCTCGATCAGTACGTCGGGGTCGGGCAGATCGGCCGGGTCGAGAAGCCCTTCACGAATATGCTCATCGAAACCAATCCCAGGCGCGTTTTCATGCAGCCAGAGGGAATAGGCGCGGAACGAGAGTCCGTCCGGCCAACGCAGCGTGACGAATCCGTCGGCGAGCGTGGCGGATTCGAGCGGACGCCACGGGTGGTCGATGAAATCCGGCGTGGGCGGCGGGCGGTTCGTCAACGGCGAACTCAGCGAGGCGGACGTTTCGTCAAACCTAGTCTCACCCTAGCCTCCTGCGGAGTCAGCACACTCGCACCCATCGATTCGATGATCCGAACGGCCCGTTCGACCAACTGGGCGTTCGTTGCGAGCACCCCGCGCTCGAGCCAGATGTTGTCCTCGAGACCGACACGGACGTGCCCACCAGCAAGAATGGCGGCGGCGACGTACGGCATCTGATCGGCACCCAGGCTGAACCCCGACCAATCCCAGCCAGCCGGGATCGCGTTGACCATCGCCATGAAGGTGTTGAGATCATTCGGCGCGCCCCATGGCACGCCCATACAGAGCTGCACGAGCGCCGGGCCGTCGATGATGCCTTCGTCGACCAACTGCGTGGCAAACCAGAGGTGGCCGGTGTCGAAGGCTTCGATCTCCACCTTGACCGCGAGCTCGGACATCATCGACCCCATCGAACGCAACATGCCGGGCGTATTCGTCATCACGTAGTCCGCCTCGGCGAAGTTCATCGTGCCGCAGTCGAGGGTACAGATCTCCGGCAGGCACTCCGCGACGTGCGCCATCCGCTCGGTCGCCCCCGCCATATCCGTTCCCCCGGAATCGAGCGCCATGGGTTCTTCCGGCGGACCAAAAACGATATCCCCACCCATGCCGGCCGTGAGGTTCACGACGACGTCGACGGACGAATCCCGGATCCGATCGACTACCTCCCGATAGAGTTTCGGATCGCGAGCCGGTGCACCGGTTTCGGGATCGCGAACGTGGCAATGCACGATCGCCGCACCAGCCGCAGCGGCGGCAATCGCGCTGTCGGCGATCTCCTCGGGCGAGCGCGGAACGTGTCGCGAGCGATCCTGCGTCGCCCCGGAACCCGTCACCGCGCAAGTAATGAAGACCTCTCGATTCATGGTTAGCGGCATGGCTTCCTCAACTGGTTCTACGTGCGGGCGCTCATGAATGGCGCCCGAGATAGCCGGTTCCGCCACTCTAGATCGTCGTCGATACCGCAACAATTCCTCGACAGTGTCGACACACCAGTACAGGACGATTCCGGCGCAACCGGTAGGCGCGGTAATCCATGCGTTCTACAGTAGCCGCAAACAACGAAGACGAAGCCATGAGCGACACCAACAACTCCCTGTACAACGCGATGAGCACCCTTCGAGCCGTGCGCCGGCTCCGCGAGGACCCGATTCCTGAAGACGTGCTGCGTCGCGTACTGCAAGCCGCTGCGTGGGCGCCGAGCGGCGGCAACCAGCAGCCTTGGCGAATGGTCGTGGTGCGCGACGGCGAAACGCGCCGGCGTATCGGGGAGCTCTACCGTCCGCATTGGCAGCGCTATCGCAAGGGCTACGTAAAGCGACTGGAAGGTCTCGAGGGCGAAGAGCTGGCCAAACAGCAACGTACCGTTGCGGCCGCCGACCATCTCGGCGACAACCTCGGATCCGCACCTGCATTGCTCGTCTTCTGCTTCAACCCGAAGATGATGGCGATTACAGACGCCCCGCTCGATCGCCCATCCGTCGTCGGGGGCGGATCCGTCTACCCGGCCGTCGAAAACCTGATGCTCGCCTGCGTCAACGAAGGGCTCGGCTGCACGCTGACGACGCTCCTGTGCTACGAGGAAGACGCAATGAAGGAACTCCTCGAGATACCCGACGACTGGTACACATGCGGTGTCGTGCCGATCGGCTATCCGCGCGGCAAAGGCCACGGGCCGATCTCTCGCCGGTCGGTCGAAGATCAGTGTTTCGCCGATCGATTCGGCGCCACCCTCGAGATCTAACGCTCACGGAGCGGTCAGCCGGCGAGTACCACCTCATCAAGATAGTCGGCGCTTTCGAGTTCGAGTGCCGTCAGGGCATCCATGAGCTCTCCGAGTTCGGGATGCGCCGCCTTGAGGTTTTGCCACGCCATCGACCCCTGCCGCTCCGCGCCAGCTTGAATCGCCACCTGATCGATCGGCGGGTGTCCGTCGAAGACGGCGTAGTAGGTTGCCTTGGCCTCTGGAATCACGGCGTCGACGGCAGCGCGACCCGCATCGCTCGGCGGTAGCGCCTGCTCGATTCGATCGGCGATTTCGTCTTCGCGCCCCGCGCACTCGAGCAAGCCGTCGCGGTACGCGGGAAGGTCTTCCGCCCAACCGCGATACCGATCGGCCGCGGTACGCTCAAGGCGCGAGAGCAGGTAAGGCAACGCATCGGGGGTCACGCCGCCGAGGTGTGCGGCCAGGATCTCGCCGAAGTTGGGTACTTGCACCAACGTCTATGTCTCCCGATTTACCGACGCCGCCGCGCGGCTTCTTCGTCCATCTTGGCGAGTAGCGCGTTCCGATAGGCTTCGTACTGGGGGTACTGCTCTTCGGTCAACGTCGCCGCCATCGTTTTGTCCATCTCCTTCACGCGGTTGCGACGCTTCGTTGCAATCTTGCGCGGCAGATTCGCCTGGTTATTGCTGTTGAGTACGCGTCGGACGTCCGAGCCGTAGCCTTGCAGGAAATCCGTAATCGCGGCGCGAAACTCGAGCCGCTGGCTTTCGTCCATGCGAATCTTGAGCGCTTCGACGAGGACGTCAGGATGAGTCCAGGGCCGAACGGGTTGCTGCGCGCCTTGCGTTGCCGGCGCGTCCTGCCCGCTCGCCATGAAGCCAACGCCTACGAAGGCCAACGCGATGAGGCACTTTGTGATCAACACTTGCTTCGTTCCTCCTCCGTACGCCGGGTTGGCCGGCGGACTGACGAATGTGCGACGTGCGCGACTATCGACCCACAAAAGTTTCAAGACAACTTTTGTCGAGTCTGATACGACAAGCAGAGACACAACGCGCACGGAAAAAGACGAACCATGACCAAGCTGAGCTGGCTCATCACCGTGTGCGCGGGCGTTCTTGCGACCGGATGCACCGCACCCGATTTCGACCTGCCGCGGGCGAGCGAAGCAGAACCGCGAACGACGTCGACTTGGTCGAGCTACGGCGGCAAGGGCGGACGAAAGTTCGCGGCGCTCGACGCCATCACCAGAGACAACGTGTCCGAACTCGAACTGGCATGGACCTACAAGACGGGCGATGTCGAGACCGTGTTTCAGGCCACGCCGGTGCTGATCGACGGGCGGCTCCTGTTCTGTACGCAGCACAACAAGGTCGTGGCGCTCGACCCGTTGACGGGAGGCGAACTCTGGACGCTCGATCCCGAAATCGCGAGCGACCTGCGCCCCGCGAACGAGTTCAACTGTCGCGCGGTCACGCCGTGGAGTCCCGTGCCGAACAAGCCCGACGCCTGCCCTTCGAGGGTCTTCATGGCGACCAACGATGCACGCCTCCTGGCGTTCAGCTTCGTCGATGGACGCCGCTGCCCGGGCTTCGGTGAAAACGGAGAAGTGAACCTCGCCGAGGGCGTGGGGCCGATCTATTGGTCCGGCGAGTACCAGATCACCTCGCCACCCGCGGTCGCGGGCGAACTCGTCATCGTCGGCTCCGCGATCAGCGACGGCAATCGCCTGGAAGCGCCGAGCGGCGTCGTCCGTGCGTTCAACGCCAGAAGTGGCGCGCTGGTCTGGGCTTTCGACCTCGCACCCCCCGATTTTGACTACGAAAACGGCCCCGTCAGTCGCGACGGCTATGCCCTCGGCACGCCCAATGTCTGGGCGCCGATGTCCGTCGATGCCGAACGCGACCTCGTCTTCCTGCCGACCGGTAACCCATCACCGGACTACTACCGCAGCGGGCCGATCGACATGGCGCATTACGGATCGGCTGTCGTGGCGTTGAAGGCATCGACGGGTGAGGTGGTCTGGCATTTCAACACCGTGATCCGTGATTTCTGGGACTTCGACGTACCGTCCCAGCCCGTGCTGGCGGAGTTCGAGATCAACGGGGAACGAGTCGCAGCGGTGGTCCAGGCGACCAAGATGGGTCACATCTTCGTTCTCGATCGTGAAACCGGCGAACCCCTGATCGACGTCGCCTACCGGGAGGTACCGCGCCACGGGCCGCTCGCCGACGAACTTTCTCCCGTCCAACCGTTTCCGCCTGCCGCGTTTCAAGTGTCGCGCACGTACGAAACGGGCGGATCGCTGCTGGGGCTCTGTGACGCCACGGACGAAGTGAGTGTCGCGGGGCCTGTCTTCACGCCGATCACCGAGCAATGGACGATCGGCCTGCCGAGCAACATGGGTGCCACGAACTGGGGCGGCGTCTCCGTCGACGAACGTCGCGGGCTCATCGTCGTCAACACCAACAGTGTCCCGTTTCGGACGAAAATCTTCGCCCGCGCCGACGCAAAGGACCTTCTCGATGTCCTCACGGACGCGGATAGGTCGGCGGACGAACGCCGCGCCGCACGGCAGCAACTGAGTGACCGCTTCGATCTTCCGCCGGGCGTCGAACTGGCGCCGCAATACGGCGTCGACTATCTGATGGCGCGCCATGTTTATCTCGACGATACCCTCGGTATTCCATGCGTCGGGACACCGCTCGCCGAAATCATGGTCATCGACGTGAACCAACAAGAGCAGGTCTGGCGCCGGCCGCACGGCACGTTGCGCGAAGTCACGTTCGTGCCGCTGGAATGGGGTGCGCCCGGCATGGGGGGATCCCTCGTGACCCAGACCGGCCTCGTCTTCATCGGCGCGGCTGCAGAGAAACGTGTACGCGCGTACGACGTCGACACCGGCGCGGAGCTCTGGCAGCACGTCATTCCCTTCCCGGCCAACGCGACGCCCATGACCTACACCGTGTCGACCGAAGCCGGCGACGTACCCTTCGTCGTCGTCGCGGCCGGCGGCGACGCCCGCGGCGGCATCGGCGGAGAGGGCGACTACCTCGTCGCATTCACCTTGCCGCGTGAGCTCTGATATCGATCCCCGCGTCATGGGAGAAAGCTGGCAATCAGAGTAATAGTCGCGCCATAGACGGCGACGGACGAAGGGATTCAACACGCGCACAACGCATTCGTCGCGTGGCACCCAATGGTCCGGTGATAGGACTATCGTAGAGGCTCTAACCAACCGTCGAGGTAGCCATGCACGAACTCTGTCGGTACGGGGCACTGGAACTCGCGCACGTCGTGCGGACGGGCGACGTGTCGAGCCGTGAAGTGATCGAGGCGTATCTCGCGCGCATCGACGAGGTGAACCCGTCGGTGAACGCAATCACGCGCACGCTCGCCGACGAGGCGCTGGCGGCGGCCGATCGCGCCGATGCCGCATCCGCTGAGGAACGCGCGCGTCCTTTGCACGGGGTGCCGTTCACGATCAAGGAGAACATCGACTACGCCGGCACGCCGACGACCAACGGCATTCCCGCACTTGCCGAAGCGTACGTCGAGGTGGATTCACCCATCGTGGCGCGCATGAAGGCGGCCGGCGCAATCGGCATCGGTCGAACCAACCTGCCCGAACTCGGCAGTCGAATCGACACGGACAACCCCCTGCACGGCCGGACGTTCAACCCGTTCGACCCGCAACTGACGCCAGGCGGGTCGAGCGGCGGCGAAGGCGCCGCCATCGCGACCGGCATGTCGCCCCTCGGGCTCGGCAACGACATCGGCGGCTCGGTCCGCAATCCCGCCTACTGTTGCGGGATCGCCGCGATCAAACCGACGGTCGGCCGAGTGCCCTGGGTGACCCAGAACGACCCGGACGGCGGCATTGCTCTCGAATTCCTCACCGACGGTCCAATGGCGCGGTCGGTGGCCGATCTTCGGGCCGCGCTCAGGATCATCGCCGGACGCCATCCTGGGGATCCCAAGTCGGTGGACGTATCGCTCACCTATCCGGTACCAGAGCGACTGTCGGCGGCGCTTGTGACGGAGATCCCGGGCGTCGATCTACCAGAGGTGACGGTTCGAGAAATAGAACGCGCCGGCGAAATCCTCCGGGACCACGGCTTCGACGTTCGCCACGCACAACCGCCCGAACTCGAAACCGTATTCGACGTATGGGGCAAAACGCTGACATTTGGCGGTATCGGCGACCGCGAAGGGCTCGCCGCCATTGCGAGTAACGGCTTGGTCAATCTGATGTCGGCGACGCACGAGCACTTCCACCAGACACCTATCACGCTCGACGAGTTGCTCACCGAGCGACGCCGGTTGCGGCGCATCTGGTCTGAGTTCTTCGCGTCAAACACGGTCGTGATCGGACCAACCTGGACCCGACTGCCGTTTCCCTGTGATGCCGACATCGATCCCGAAACGGGCGCCAATGTGATGCTCGATACCTTGCGCTTCATCGCGCCGGGCAACGTGCTCGGTATTCCCGGCCTCGCGGTACCGACGGGCGTCGATGCAGGCTTGCCGACCGGCGTGCAGATATACGCCGACCTCTTTCGCGACGACCTGTGCCTGCTCGCGGGCGAATGCATCGAACGCGCCGTCGACACGCCGACGCCGATCGATCCGCGCGGTAGTCGCTAGGCCGACACCGAGCGGTCGTAGAAACCCAGTGCGCGGTACATGTCGAATCCGACGATCTGGCGAACTTCCGGGTCAAGTTCCGCCAGTCGTTCCCTCGGCACGTTGAGATACTGGTTCTCTTCCTGGCGCACCCAACCGAGCGAGTACGTGAGGATCACGCCGTAGCGCCAGTCGTTCGCCGTGTTGGCGCCGGCACCGTGGAAGAGTCCGCCCGCCCAGAAGAGCAGGGAACCCGCCGGCATCTCGGCGCTGACGATCTCGTCTGGCTTGGGTTTGCGCCCGGCCGGCCAGCGATGACTTCCCGGCACCAGAAACGTGGCACCGTTATCGACCCGGAAATCACTCACTGCCCACATCGTCGCCACGATGATGTTCGGTCGCGGTAGCGGAAAGAACGTGAACGAATCCTCCTCGCGATGGAGCACCTGTTCGCGGGCGCCGGGGCCGACCTCGAGCGCGGCTGATACATGCAGTTGAAAGCCGAACTCTCCATTCGGTAAGAGCGCGGATTGACAGACGTCTTTCGTGAGCGGATGCGCGACGAGATGATCGGTGATGCTCTTCGAGCGCGCGATGAGTGCGCTCACGCGGCGCGTCTTGCCGGGATAGAACTGCTCCGGGTCGTCGTCTTCGATGACGCGCGCATCACGCATGTGGGGCGAAAGTTCCGCGACGATGTCTTCGCGCAAGCTCGAGTCCATCAATCCGGTGACGACGACACAGCCCGCCTCTTCGAGTGCCGTCGAGACCGTGCTCGCCTGCGTACCAGCGGGATATCGGGGAATGGACATGGGACCTCCGTTGCCTGATAGCTTCGTTTCGCCACTCGACCAGAACCGTCCGCTGCGCCGCTCACGCGGAGTGTGGCTCGTTGCGGGCATTGTGGACCGCGAGTTCCGCAACTGACAGCCTCGGCCATGTTCCGTCGTTTTTCGTTTCCGCCTCCCCTATTCGTCCACTACCGATGTGTCCTTGGACGGTAGAGTCGTCCCGGCAAACCGGAGCAATCTCAATGGATTTCGTCGGAATCGTCTCCGCGCACCAAGCAGCAGTCGTCGTCGTTTACCTTGGCGTCTGGATCACCGTGACACGTTTGGCTCTCGCCATCCGGCCGGCATCCACCTTGCGTTTTCTCTCTTTATCGCTCCAACGCGAGAAGCACGTTCGCGGCGCGGGTGCCTTGTTCCTGATTGCGATCGGAATGCCGATGGTTTGGGCGGGTCTCGGCAATCAGACGGAGCCCCTGGGTCAGGTGCTCCTGATACTGGGCCTCGTAGGCATCGTGGCCTTTTCATGGATGGTGCTGCATCCGGGTTCGTTCGGGCGCG
Organism: uncultured Pseudomonadales bacterium; assembly: GCA_951813295.1. Classification (GTDB taxonomy): domain Bacteria; phylum Pseudomonadota; class Gammaproteobacteria; order Pseudomonadales; family Azotimanducaceae; genus VXYL01. Next base: position 3,584,174 of record CATOTI010000002.1, on the reverse strand, counting down.
CTTTCTCCGAACTCGTCACTCGCCCGGCGAACGCCGACTACGGCGGTTGGCGCGTCCTCGGCATCACCGGTGCGCTCATCGGATTAGCGATCGCTCTTGTCGGCTGGAGGAATCTCTAGGCCACCACTCATTCCGGTCCGCGCATCGAGCAAAAACCCGCGAGCGGTTATCCCCCATCGGCGCTGCCGAACATCGCAGAGAAGATGCTGAGATCCATCGGCGTTTCTTTCAGGTGATATCCGGCCGGCGGGGTGCTGCCCAGGAGGTGGCGCACGAAGTAGTCCCAACGCCGGCGCGTCATGAATCGTTGCTTGCCGAGGAACATGTGCCCGGCGTTCGGCACGATGACCATGTCGAAGTCGAGATCGTGAGCGATGAGCTGATCGACCAGGCGTAGCGTGTGCGCGGAACTCACGTTGTCGTCGAGTTCACCGTGAATCAGTAACAGCTTACCCGTGAGATTCGCGGCATGGGTCGTGTTGGATTGCTCGAGGTAATCGGCCTCGTCGACCGGGCCGTGATACTTCTCGCCCCAGTTGCTCCAGTAGATCCGCTGGTCGTGGTTGCCACAGATCGAGACGGCGACTTTGTAGACGTCGCCGCGCGTCAACAAGGCGCGGGTCGACATGTACCCACCGCCGGAGGCGCCATAGATGCCGACACGATCGAGATCGAGCGGATAGCGCCCGGCCAGTTGTTCGAGCGCCGCGACGTGGTCGGCAAGGTCACTGCCATTCTGAATGTTGCGGTACGAATGATCGTGAAACGCTTTGTCCCGGAAAGGCGTGCCGCGACCATCGATCTGCAGCACGACGAATCCGAGGCTCGCGATGGACGCGCACTCGCCGAACCCGAATGGCGAGTTGAGATTCACCGGGCATTTGTTGACTTGAGGTCCGGGGTAGCAGTCCTCGATGACGGGATAGAGCGTGTCGTCTTCGATGTCCGCCGGCAGCCAGACGTTCGCCCAGACCGAGGTCTCGCCATCGGCCCCCGTCAGCTCGGCCCGGTCCGGCGGACGAAAGCCGAGTTCCTCGAGCCCGACCGTCTCAGGCGTCTCGAGGCGCATGCTGATCGTGCCGTTTCGATCGCGGAGTACCGATTCGCCGAAGTCTGCGAGGTTTGCCATGTTGTCGACGAAGAAATCGCCCACCGCGCGCACCGCATGGTTGGTCTCCTCCTGGTCGAGGAGCCGAACCTCGCCGGTCTCGATGGCAACGCTGTAGAGCCGCTGTTGGTAAGGATCGTTTGCATCGCGCCCACAGCCGGTGAACCAGATGGTCTCTTCGTCGGCCTCGAGCACGGTATGGACCAACCATTCGCCTTCGGTGAGCGGTTTGATGACGTCACCCGTCTCGAGGTCATGGAGGTAGAGATGCCCCCAACCGCTCCGTTCCGACCACCAGATGAAAGTCTCCGAGAGGAACCTCGCGTTACACGCCATCATCGACGGATGCAGGTCGACATGGGTTTCACTCGATTCGACAAAAATCGTACGCGTAGCACCGGAGGTGACGTCGACCGCCGACAACGTTGCGTTCCGATGGCAACGATCACGGTGTACGGCGTACACCTCGTCACGGGATTGGCTGAACTGCGTATTCCCAGCCGCGAGCCCGACCGCGTAAGGCGAGTCGAGTGCTTTGAGATCCGTTTGGGTGACCACACCGGTGACGGCGTCGACGATGATGTAATCGATCGTCGGCAATCGTTCATCGCCCGGCATGGGATAGGCCTTCCGGCGAAGCGTCGGCCTACCCTGATCGGCCGGTGACGAGCGGATGTACCAGTGCTCGTCTAACTCCCGCTCGTCGATCCTGACCGTGACGAATTTAGACGAATCGCGCCTCCAGACGAGCGGCGGCGGCATCTGAATGCCGAGCGCTTCGAATTCGTGGCTCCACGCGAGACCGTCCGGGTGGCGGGCGTAGCCGAGTCTCTCTTCACCGTCGGAGGTCAATGTCCGGCGTTCGCCCGTTTCGAGATTGCGGAGGTGGAGGTTGTTGTCCTCACAAAACGCCGCCCAACGCCCGTTGGGCGATACCGATTCGTGAAACCCAATGCCACCGTGCCGCTCGGACGAGAGCGTCTCAGCGTCCGAATCCCACCAGAAGAGTGCGCCTGGGGTACGCAAACCCAGGTAGCCGTCGCGTGAAAAATCGAGCGCGAGGATGGGTAAGGCGCTCGGGTCGACCGGCTGACCCAAGGCATCGCCGAGTGCGGCAGCGATCGCCTCATGATCGAACGCGTCGATCTGCGTGCCTTTGTCGGCATCGACCAGCATGAAGCGCGGACCCGCGGGCGTGCTGATCCGATACCAGAACGAATTCGTCTCGGGGATCCGGACGGGCGATACCTGGCAACGAAAGAGATTGGACGTGTGCAGCCGCGGTGCCTGGAGCAACTCGGCTCGGTGATAGGTATCGGCATCGATCGAGTCAGGCAAGTATCGGTTCATGGCTCCACTTCCCGTTGCGCGTTCGAATCGAACAATACGATACCGGCGACGAACGGCTCAGGCGCAAAAACGATGCCCGCATGGCCTGGAATCGCGACCGAGCCTCTACCGGTGCTTTCTCATACGCACGCGTAGAGCGCCTCGACCAACGCCCGATGCTGATCACCCAGACCGGCGCCCGAGCCGAACCGGTTGGGCGTGTATCCGTAAGAGATTCCGTTGGCAGGATCGGCGAAGGCCGCGTAGCCACCGGCACCTGCGGTCCCGACGTTGCCTTCGCGACCCCAGAAGTTGAAGTCGATATTGAGCAGGAGTCCGAGCGCGACGCGGAAATCGTTGCCGAACTTGGAGTCCGCGTGATGCCACTGCTCCTCACTCGCCGCCGCGATGATCTCGGGGGTGAAGAGCGTCACGTCGTTGTACCCGCCGCCATTCGCGAACGGCGCGAAGATCCGCGCGAGGCCAAGGCCGTGCGACACCCCGCTCCCCGATGGGAAAACCATGCGCACCATGTCTCGATTCGCCTCGAACGCGGGCATCGGCGCGAACATCGCCATGGTGTTCTCGTTCATGAGGCCGCCGTTCATCAACTCGTTCTCTGGATTCGGAAGCTGATCGACGACGCGATCGATATCCTCATCGCCGACCCCGAGGATGAAGTCTGCGCGTAAGGGCCCGGCCAACTCCTCGGCGATGAATTTCTCGATCGGTCGACCGTCGATACGCCGCACGAGTTCACCGGTGATATAGCCGATCGTCACCGAGTGATAGGTTTCGTCCGTGCAGATCGCCCAGTTCGGCGCTTGCGCGGCAATCTGTGCCGTGAACTTCATCCAATCGGCGGCATCGCCCGGTTCGGTGTCGTCGATGAAAGCGAGCGATGCCCGATGCGCCATTGCGTGGCGGACCGTGATCGACCCTTTACCCGCCGCGGCAAACTCGGGCCAGTAGGTCGCTACCGGGGCGTCGAAGTCGAGCAGACCCCGCGAGGCGAGGAGATGGGCGCATAGCGCGACGACGCCTTTGCTGACCGACATGCAGCAGACGAGCGTGTCGTCGCCCCACTCGGTCGATCGAGACTCTTCCGTGTAACCGCCCCAGAGATCGACGACGGTTTCGCCACGCTGGATGATCGCCACGCGGGCACCGACTTCACCCCGCGCGGTGAAGTTTTCTTCGAACGCATCACGGACCGGTCGAAAGGCTTCGTTGCAGAAGCCACGGATTGGGTTCATCAAGTCATCACCTCCGAAGTGCTTACTCTTGCGAGGCGCCCGCTGATGACGATGCTCGCCATAGCGTCACTCGGCGGGGTCGATGTTGCGGTTCCCGCGCAGCCGGTTGTCGGGGTCGTAGCGATGTTTGATTGCACGAAGCCTTTTGTAGTTCTCACCGTACGCCAGGTGCGTGTCGCCTTCACGGCTGAGGTAGTTGATGTACTCCTCGGCCGCGCGGTAAGGATCGAGGGCGCGAACGCTCGCATCCACCCAGTTCATGAGCGCGGATTCTCGTGAGGCATACGACCAGCCGCCGGCAAAATGAATCGTGGTGCGTCCGGTGCGACGCCCAAACGCCGACGCCTGATGTCGCGTCAGCGCACCATGCATCGTGTGCCCGAGGCCGAAGGAGAAGCCGCGGGGAGGGTCCTCGAATGCTTCCTCGATCGCGTCGATCACGCCATCGTCGAGCGCCTCGACCGTGATCCCTTGCCAGTAGCTGCCCGGCGATCGGACTTCGTTCGAAGGCGATTCGTGCCATTCGAAAAAGCGCGCCACCGAGCGATCGGTCGCCGACATCTCGGCGAGCGACGTGCGCCGAAAGCTCGATGCAAGAGGCGTCCCCACTCGTTCGAGCGATCTGACGACTCGTCGACCCGACGCCTCGTCACCTGTGTGCAAAACGATCGCCGCCACGATCGGTTCGACGTGCGCGTTACCCACCACTTCGACGGTCAGCTCATCCGGCGCATCGGCCATCGTCGCGCGATACCAATCGAGAAACGCGCGCAGGTCCGCGCCACGAAACACCACCATCCCCACCAGGAGGTCGTCGAGCCGATAGGTCCGATAACGCCACTGCGTGACGATTCCGAAATTGCCGCCGCCGCCACGGATCGCCCAGTCAAGATCGGCGTGTGAATCCGGCGAGATCGTCAACACACGTCCATCGAGCGCCACCATCCTCGCCGCCTCAACGGCATCACACGCCGCACCATGTGTGCCCAGGAACCAGCCGAGCCCACCGCCGAGCGTCAACCCGCTGACGCCAACGGCCGGATTGCAGCCGAGCGGGATCAGCCGATCGCGCCTCGCCGTCACGGCGTCGACGCGGCCCGCCCGCACACCCGCGCCGACCTCGAGCGAATCACCCACCGATTGAACGGCGTCCATGAGAGACAGATCGATCACGATTCCATCGCCCGTCGAAGCGCCCAGCACGTCATGACCACCCGCGCGAACGGCCAGATCGAGGGACAGCGAATCCGCCACATCGATCACGCGACGGACATCGTCCGTCGTCCGGCAACGGGCGATGGCGGCCGGCCATCGGTCGAAACGAGAGTTCGAACTCGCCGTTCGACGCAGCGCGTCGTAGGCCGGGTGCGAGGAGAGAACGATGTCGCCATCGAATCGAGGTAGTCGTTCCGCTACATCACGTCCCGACGACCACGCCGGACCGACTTCGGCCGACAACCATCCCGCCATGGCGACCTTGAGTACCTCGCGTCGGCTCGGCATGTCTCGCGCCTTATCGAAAGAACATCGAGCCTACAAAGCCAACCCGAGGGCCGCTTGTATCCTTGCAACCTTCGATCGCAACCTTCGATCGCAACCTTCGATCGCAACCTTCGATCGCAACCTTCGATCGCAACCTTCGATCGAGGCGCTCGATCGACGCGTCGAGACTCCCGCGCCAGCTACCGAGCGGCGAGGCGTGTCGCCGACGCGCGCAGTTGGCTGGCCGACTGACCAATGACCCGACGAAAATCATGCGCCATGTGGCTCTGATCCGCGTAGCCGCAGTCCGCCGCCAGGTGCGCGAACGACTGATCGGTCGTGAGCACCCGGGTCGCTGCCCGGTCGAGCCGCCACCGCCGTTGATAGGCCGCGACGCTCAAGCCGAACGCGCGGCGAAACGCCCGTGCAACATAGACGGGATGCCGTCCGAGCCGTTCAGCGAGCCCGGCGAGCGGCCGCCGCGCGACATCAGGCCAATCACCGTTCGTCAGCAGCGACCGTGCTTCGAGCAGCCAATCGGGTACGTCGGCTCGAGTATCCGCCGGCCACCATTGGAGAACGCGCGTTACAGCCGCTTCGAGTTCACCGCTCCTGGCGTTCTCGAGCCCGATACCGAGCGCTTGCGCGACGCCGCCTTCGAGCACGCCGGCACCGCCCGGCAACGCGCGCCGACCCGGGAGGTTCACGACCAGCAAGTCGCCACCACTGATCCCAATCGTGGTGGTATGGCGCATCCGCGCCGGCTTGAACTGCAAGGAAAAGCGCTTGCAGTGAACCGCGCCGTGGGAGATTTCTTCAGTCATCGAACCGTTCGTGACGAACGTGAGCGCGGCCGCACGATGCGCGTGCCACCCGCGACGTTCGCCGGGTGGCGCCGATTTAGTCAGCACGGACGCCACCATCGGGCTTCAGGCGCCTTTTTCCGACCCGGCCACGGCCGGCGTAAACATGCGGCTCACGTGCATTTCGTCGAGCGGTTGGGTCCGTTTCGAAACCGCCCACGTCATCAAGACCGATACGCCCTCCCCGATCGCGGCGCACGAGAAGGGATTATCCGCCTCACCGTCGAGCCACTCGACGACGGGTGAAAGCGGTCCGAACCAGCCCGGATCGAGCGCACCCGTATGCAGGATGATGAAGGTCGCCATGCCACCGATGAGTCCCGCGAACGCGCCGTGACGCGTCACCCCGCGCCACAACGCCCCGAGCACCAGGGGCCCGGCGAACGCCGCCATCATGCCGCCGGATCCCATCAGCACAAGGAGCGTGATGTTGGTATCCATCAGCGCCCAGGCCATCAACATACAGAGGATGAGAATCCCGACCGTGCTCCAGCGACTGATCTTGAGTACCCGGCCGTCCACCTCCTCGTCACTGAGTTTCGATCCCAACCGCGGCACGATTGAACGCCGATAGATGTCGTTGGCAATCGTCTGTGAAGCCGCGACGACCAGACCGTCGGCGGTCGACATGATGGCAGCCAGCACGGCAACGCCGACGAGGGCGGCGAGCCACGCGGGGAAGATTTCGATGAAGAGCGCCGGTAACGCCGCGTTGGACGTCTGGCCTTCGAGAAAGAGCGCGTCACCCAGCACCGCGCGGGCGAGCATGCCGGCCAGACTGAGCATGCCGAGCGTGAGTCCCACGGAGAACGCAAGCTTGATGAATCGGCCGCGATCACCGTCGTGGCGCAACGCCCAGACCTTGTTGCCGAGATGCGGGAGCATGCCGAGCGGAATGTGTGCGAACAGGATGGCGGCGATTGACCACCACGAATGGGTCAGGGCGAAGGATGGATTGAGCGGCGTTACGAGGTTGGGGTCCTGCTCTTCGAGTCGATCGAAGACCGCGCCAATCCCGCCGTCGACGCCCGCGCCGACCAGGAACAGCGTGATCACGACGATGCCGAGCAGCAGCATCATGAAGCCCTGCACAGCGTCCGTCATGATGTCCGCGTGGGCGCCCCCCATGACAACGTAAACGAGCAGGACAGCCGTCGTGATGATGAGCGCCCACAGCGGATCGAGCCCCAGCATCACCTCGAACATCACGAGCCCCGACACGAGCTGGCCGGTGATGTAAAAAACGAGCACGAGCGAAAAGATCGAGACGAGCAGCCGGAAACCTTCACTCTGATAGCGATCGCCGAGGTATTCGGGGATAGAGCGGTTACCGAACTCGTGGCCCGATGACGCCACCAGTTTCATGGTGATCAAGAGGCCCATGTAAACGCCCATCGGGTAGAGGAAATTACCCCACTGATTAGCGAGCCCGATCTCGTAGCTCAAACCCGGGCCGCCGAGGAACGTCGCCCCACTGGCAGTCGACGCCGCGAAGGCGAGCGCCAGCATGTAGGGGCCATAGCTTTGCCGTGCCGTCGCAAAGTCGTCCGCCCCCGCGATTCGACGGCTTGCGATCCAGCCGAACAACAGCATTCCACCGATGTAGAACACCATGAAGATCCATGACCAGCTAAAAAGATCCATCAACGCCCCGATTCCCCCAAGAGTCCCGCGATGGTGATCGGCAACCGATCGCCGGATCAAGCGCATCGTCGAGGCATTTCCAAGGCGCCGGCCGTTGCATTAACGTCGGGGGACGAGTTGACCATGGCGCGGCGCGCCGACAGACGACACCCACCGAACCGAAGGCGGCACCATGCAGCAACAGGATTTCATGCCGGTCGAAGCGACACTCAATGCGTTGGCCGCACAACCGGACGATCAACCCGTCGTGATGCTGAACCTGCTCGAGTACACCGACGATGGCGAGTCCTACGCCAAGTACGGCCGGATCGCCTACCCGCAGATCACGAAACGCGGCGGTAAGATCCTCTACGCCGGCAACCCACTCAACGACACACCCGAAGCCGGTCACTGGGACCGACTCATCCTCGTGTTCTACCCAAACCGCGCGGCGTTTCTCGACATGATGAAGGACCCCGAATATCGCGCCGGCCTACCCCACCGCACCGCGGGACTCAAACGCACCGTGCTCTACGCCTTTACGCAGCGCGAAGGTTCACCGCCGCTCGAGACGGTGCCAACCGCAGGCGGCGACGAAATCTTCGTCTTGAATCTCATGCGGTTCAAAGGCCCCAGCGGACGCGAGGATTACCAGAAATACGGCGCCGTCGTCCTCCCCATGGTGATGGAACGCGGCGGCGCGCCAGCGCTCATCCTCGACGGCGAAATGCCGCTCGTCACCGATGAAACCTGGGAAGACCTTTACCTCGTCCGCTACCCGACGCTCGATGCGCTCCAAAGCATGGTCGCGACCGACGCCTGGCAAACGGCGAACGTCGACCGTCAGCGCGGGTTGGATCTGACTTGGGCATTCCCGACGCGCCCCGACGAGCGCTCGTCGTAATCCACTAGGGCACGGCGTAGGCTGGAAAGCGCTGATTGGGTGGGCTGGGAAGCGTTGACCGGCCGGAGGAGTAGGCTGGGTTGCAGCTTGCTTTTTCTTGTGGGGGCTCCGCCCCCACGCCCCCGCCGGATCGGCGCTGAGTCTGAGTTGACGGATGGGGGAATCTCGCCGCGCGCTTAAGTCGCGGCGCGGAATCGTTGCGGGTGATTCCCCCCTGCGCGCTTTGCGCGCGGGGCCCCGGTGGTCGGCGTGTTCGCCGGAAGGCGTCGGTCGATATCGAGCGCGATTCCCAGGATGCGCCGGGAAGGGTTTGCAGAATCCAGCTGCTCCTTCGCTCGATATCCTGGAAAGGATTCGCAGGCTGATCGGTTCGCTACAGACTCTCTAAGGGCAAATTAGCTCTGAAGCCGGCAAACCCCAATCAGCGAAATCGAAGACCTCGAGCCGGCGCGGCGCGAGCCGCGACGCAGGGGGGTCCTAGGGGGGACCCGGAGGGTCCCCCCTAGAAGAATAAGCCCCGCCCCCTCACCGCTTCTTATGATCCCGACTGAGCCCCGGTGCTTTCGGATGCGGGTACGGATGGCTCACCGGCGCTTCTTCATGCGCGATGTTCGCCATCTGTTCCGTTGCGGTGGCCATGATTCGGACCAGTTCGTCTTCGGCCGCGTAGTTGTAGGGATAGCCGCGGTCGGTGCGCGGCGCGGCGTCGTTTTCGGCCGGTGGGTTGTCGAGGTAGAAGCGCACGGTCCGCTCGATGGCGTCGAGGGGGTTCACCACATCGTGGTAGCCAAGCTCGTGAATCACCTTGCCGAGATCCATGAGCTGGTGGTGCGTGGCCCCTTTGAAGGGCACGAAATCGCGCGACGCGTGCGAGACGGCATCGGGAACGCTCCACACGGTCCAGTCGTGATTCATTGCTCGGGCGATGGCGTCGACCCACTGACGCAGCGTGAGCTGTTCGGCATCGCCGCAGTTGTAGATCTGTCCGGCGGCGATGTCCGGTTGATCGACGGCGAGCATGATCGTGTGGGCAAGATTGTCGACGTAGCCGCGGGTTACGAGTGTGAGGCCGCCGTCCGGCAGCACGATGTGCGGCCGACCGTCGAGAATACGGCGGGCGACGGCCCAGACGGGCCCCGCGAGCTGGCTCGGGCCGTAAACCACCGGGTAGCGGAAGTGTGTCGCTTCGTAATGGCCATCGGTGTGGCCCTGCATCACGACATCCTCGGTCATTCGGATGAGATAGCCGAAGCGGAACTCTTCCTCGGAAGCGACGCGCTCGGCCGACTCGGGCGTCGGCACCAGGACACCGTTCGGAAAGTTGCGCTCGGGATTCATGATGCCGCGGTAACCCACCGTGCCACCGACGGTGATGAGGCGCGGCGTTTTACCGATCAACGCTTCGGCGACGTGTCGGATCCGCCCGTAGGTGGCGATCGCGAGCTCGAATTCACGGCCTTCGAGGGCTTCGTCGAGTGTTTCGCGAAAGTGTGGGTCGGTATGGATGTGTTCCACGTCGCCCGGCAGATCGACCTCGTGCGTGCCGCGGTGCAGCACGGACACGTCGTAGTTCCGCTCACGCAATCCCGCAACGATTTTCGGCCCGGTAGGTCCCGTACCGCCGACAACGAGTGCCCGCATGCCTAGTCCCCGATCAGTTAGGACGGGCGAACATAGGTTCGTTTCCACCAGCGAATCAACCGGGCATCGCCACCGATTGGTCGTCGCTTCGCGTTTGTGTTTGCCCAGCATGGCGCGCAGATTTATCGACTGATTCGCCGGCAAGGACGAGCATGCCTTCCACCCGAACCCTCAGCGTCCTCATCGCAGGCTTCGCGATCGCGTCATCGTCGGCGTTTGCCGACACCGAGTACTCACGCCCCGTCACCGCTGACGTTCCGCGCAGCGTCTATTGGGGCGATACGCATCTGCATTCGCGCAACTCGGCCGATGCTTACTCGCTCGGCAACCGAAACCTGACGCAAGCCGATGCATATCGATTTGCCCGGGGACAACCGATGACGGCGCACAACGGGATGCGGATCCAACTACGGCGCCCGCTCGATTTTCTCGTCGTCTCCGACCATGCCGAGTACCTCGGCGGGTACTACCGCTTCAACGTCGGCGATCCGCTCGTGACCGAGACAGACGCGGGCGGCCAATGGGCCGGCTACCTTGCCGCCGGCGATCCGATCGGCATGATCCGCGCGTTCACGGCCAGCATGGCGGACCCCGAGAACCACTATCCCTTCCCGGAAGAAACCCAGCGCAGCATCTGGAAGGAAATCGCGCAGACGGCGGACGACTACAACGTGCCCGGTGTCTTCACCGCGCTCACCGGTTACGAATGGACGTCGATCATCACCGGCAACAACCTGCATCGCGTCGTGATCTACAAAGACGGCGCCGACAAAGCGGGTGCTTTACCGCCTTTTTCCGGACAGGAGAGCCTCGATCCTCGAGATCTCTGGCAGGCACTCGCCAACTACGAAGCGGTCACAGGAGGCGAAGTGCTCGCCATCGCGCACAACGGCAATCTCTCGAACGGCATGATGTTTCCGGCGGAAACCGTCGACGGCGAGCCGATCGACGCGGCCTATGCCGAGCTTCGTGCGCGTTGGGAACCGATCTACGAAGTGACGCAGGTCAAAGGGGATGGCGAAGCACATCCGTTGCTGTCGCCGACCGACGAGTTCGCCGATTACGAGAACTGGGATTGGGACAACATCGGCCGGACCGAGGCCAAGGAAGACTGGATGCTGAAGCATGAGTACGCACGCAGCGCCCTACAGCTTGGTCTCGCTTATGAAAACGACCTCGGGGTCAATCCTTTCAAATTCGGCATGATCGGCAGCACCGATGGCCACAACAGTCTCTCGACGACGGCGGAAGACAATTTCTTCGGCAAGTTCCCGGAGTCACAACCGGGCGTCGAGCGCACCCAGAACTCGATGGCCAACAACCAACTCTGGCAGAACTGGCGCATCGTCTCGTCGGGGTACGCCGCCGTTTGGGCACGAGAAAACACTCGCGACGCGATTTTCGAGGCGATGCAGCGTCGCGAGGTCTACGCCACGACAGGGTCACGAATCGTCGTGCGATTTTTCGGTGGCTGGGACTATGCGAACAACGACGTGCACCGACCCGATTTCGAGGATATCGGCTATTCGGGTGGCGTCCCGATGGGCGGCACGCTCAGCGCCGTCAGCGCCAACGAGCGGCCGCGGTTCATCATCAACGCGATCAAGGATCCGGACGGGCCGAATCTCGACCGAGTCCAGGTCGTCAAAGGCTGGCTTGCGGAAGATGGCAGCCTGATGGAACGGGTCATCGACGTCGCCTGGTCCGGCGATCGAGCGATCGATCCGGCGACGGGCAAGCTTGCCGCCGTAGGCAATACCGTCGACGTCGCGACGGCGAGCTACACCAACACGATCGGCGCCGCGCAACTCGGTGCCGTCTGGGAAGACACGGACTTCGACCCGCGGGAACGCGCGGTCTACTACGTCCGCGTGCTGGAGATTCCACGTCCGCGCTGGACTGCGTATGACGCAGCTTTCTTCGGTCTCGAGCTGCCCGACGAAGTAACGATGGTGATTCAGGATCGTGCGTATACCTCGCCCATCTGGTACGACCCGACGCTCGACTAAAGCGTCGCGCCATCGTCCCGTGACGCCTCCCGCGCGCCGACGCTAGGGTGTTTGCGCACGCCCCAACGACCCCCTCGTTAAAGGAGAAGACGATTGGCACACGGTACCCATGACTACGTCGACGACCCCCGCAACGCATCGATCAAGATCGACATCAATGGCGAGCTTTACCCGCGCGATGAGGCCAAGGTCTCCGTCTTCGATTCCGGCTATATCCTGGGAGACGGCGTCTGGGAAGGCCTTCGATTCCACAACACTCGCGTCTTTCAGCTCGATCAACACCTCGCCCGTCTCTTTGAGGGGGCCAAAGCGCTCGACATGGACATCGGCATCACCCGGGAGGCCCTCGCGGATCGCATCCTGCGGACCTGCGCGGCGAACGACATGTCGTCGGGTGTGCACATACGGCTGATGATCACGCGCGGCATCAAGGCGACGCCGTATCAGGACCCGCGGATCACGATCTCACCACCGACCATCGTGATCATTCCGGAATACAAGGAAGCGTTGCCGGAAACGCTTGTTAAGGGCATCCGGCTTTTCACCGTACACGTGCGGCGCGGTTACCCCGACGTACAAGACCCCAAGCTCAACAGTCACTCGAAACTGAACTGCATCACGGCCTGCATCCAGGCCGCGAAAGCCGGCGCCGACGAGGCGCTGATGCTCGATCCGCACGGCTTCGTCGCGACCTGCAACTCCACCCATTTCTTCATCGTCCGTCACGGCGAGGTCTGGACATCGACGGGCGACTACTGCCTCGGCGGCATCACCCGCCGAACGGTGATCGACCTTTGCCGAAATGCCGACATCCCGGTCTTTGAGAAGAACTTTTCGTTGACCGACGTGTACGGCGCCGAAGAAGCATTCTGCACAGGAACATTCGCCGGCGTCGCGCCCGTGACCGAGGTCGACGGTCGCATCCTCGACGAAGGCGTCCGCGGACCGATGGTGGCGCGGATCCAGCAGCTCTATCTGGACCTGCTCGAGGCCGAGTGCCCCGCATGACGCTGCGGCTCGCCATGTGGTCCGGGCCACGCAACATCTCCACGGCGATGATGCGCGCGTGGGAGAACCGCGCGGACTGTGTCGTCGTCGACGAGCCGTTCTACGCCTGCTATCTGAACACCTCGGGCGTCCGCCATCCCATGCATGACGACGTCGTCGCGAGCCAGTCGACGAATTGGCAGGAAGTCGCCGATGACCTGACGGATTCGCCGTGCGACGCGGCGGTCTTCTATCAGAAGCACATGACCCACCACATGCTTCCGGACGTCAATCTGGCCTGGACACGAAAGCTCACCCACTGCTTTCTCATCAGGGACCCGTTCGAGGTGGTGCGTTCCTATCGCCAAAAGCGCGAGTCGGTCACGCCCGACGACATCGGCATCGTGCGCCAGGCGGCGCTCTACGCCGAACTCACCCAGCTCACCGGACAGGACATTCCGGTCATCGACGCACGCCAGGTGCTGATGAACCCGCGCGCCGTGCTCGAGGCGCTTTGCACCGTATTGGGTATTTCGTTCACCGAAACGATGCTCCATTGGCCCGCCGGTCGTCGCGCGAGCGATGGCGTCTGGGCGCCTCACTGGTATCAGGCCGTCGAGCAAAGCACGGGCTTCGCGGCGTACGAACCGCGTGACTCCGTGCTGTCGCCTGAGGATGCGGCAGTCGCCGAGGCGAGCCTCGCGAGCTACACCAAGCTCAAAGGGCACCTCCTCGTCTGACGACGTCGAGACGTCACGGATTCCCCGACGCGCGGCGAGCGTTCGCGACTGACCGACATCACACGCGCATCGTTTGCGCTCGCCTTTTCGCTCCGTCCAGCTTCCCCTAGTCTCGTGCAAATCGTCGCCGGATGAACGCCATGCACCCTTCGATTCAATACATCCACGATCACGGAGAGCTGTTGCGCGACGAGCACGTCGCTTGCGACGAACTCGGCAAACTGACCGATCCGGTGGCCGACGCGATCCGCGCGTCGCGCGGCATGCGGCTCTTGCAGTCGACGTCCCACGGCGGATTCGAAGCAGACCCGAAGACGTTCTTCGAATGGGTGCGCAGTGTCGGCTCTTACAACGCATCGGCCGGTTGGGTCGCCGGCGTCGTCGGCGTCCATCCGTGGGAGATCGCCCTCGTCGAGCCCGCACTTCAGGACGAGATCTACGGTGACGACCCGGATGTCTGGGTCGCATCGCCCTACGCCCCGCAGGGACGCGCCGTTCCGGAAGGCGATGGGTTTCGTTTTTCCGGCCGGTGGCAATACTCGACCGGCACGGACCACTGCGGTTGGGTCGTGCTCGGCGGCATCGTTGTCGACGAGTCCGCATCGCACGAAGGACCGCCGGACATGCGCCACTTCTTCCTGCCGCGCGGGGATTACGACATCGTCGAGGATTCCTGGCAGGTGATGGGGCTGTCCGGAACCGGCAGTAAGGACATCCAGATCGACGGCGCTTTTGTGCCCGCCTACCGGACCCTACGCCATGGCGTGCTGTCCGAGGGCGGCTACGGTGCACGTCGCGCCGATGCGCCGATTTATCAAATTCCCTGGGGGTCGATGTTCTGCGCTGCGATCGCCGCGGCTACGTTCGGCATCGCCGAAGGCGCGATCACGCGTTACCACGACTACGTCAAAACACGCGTTTCGGCCATGGGCGTCGTCGGCAAAACCGATCCCTTCCAGCAGGAAGCGCTGGCCGAGGTCGAAGCGGACCTCGCCGCTGGAATCACTCACGTCGACGCGATGATCGACGCCTGGCTCGATCAGTTGCACCAAGGTGACCCAATCACCCCCAGCCAGCGTCTCGGATTCCGCCGCAACCAGGTTCGCGCGGTACAGCGGGTGCTCTTCGGGGTCGACAAACTGTTTTCGCGTTCCGGGTCCGCGGCCATCTGGACGACACGCCCGCTCGAGCGCTACTGGCGCGATCTCAGAACCGCGGGGACGCACATCTCCGTCGTCTCGGACCTCATCTACAACGCGTGGGCGAACGATCGATTCGCGACCGGGGCCAAGACGATGGTGATGCACTGACCGCCCGCCACGGTAAAAAGCGCCGCGGCGGAGGCGGCTAACGCCGCTACTCGGGGTAGTCGAGACCGGCTTCCGTTCCCCCTGATCCGCCGACGACTTCGAGCACCGTATGACCGTGATGCACCCGTCCGAACTCATCGACGGCGCGGACCGTGACGGTATGCGTTCCCTGGCGAATCGAGTCGTCGAGGTCCGCTTCGAAAATGTGCGTCGACATCGTCGCCTCGACCCAGCTCTTCTTCGCATCTGGGTACCGGGCGTACTGCTCGACGATGTAGGGATCGCGTCGTAGCACCCGCTCGAGCGGCATGTATTCACCGCCGTTGACTCGATACGACACCTCAGACTTCGGGCCACCGTCGAAGAGGTTCACGAGGATCGATGTCGCCGCGATTTCATCGGCCGACACGCGTCCGTCGAGCAGGGCACCGTGTTTGAAGTCCCGCATGCCGTCAGGGCGAAGTTGGTGATGGGCGACATCGAACATGATGCGCATCTGGAAATCGGCGGGCTGACGTGCCCCCTTGAACCGAACGGCCAGGTCCGTGCCGTCGATTTCCAGGATGTGATAGCCGTTCGGCGTGCCGTCACGCTGGTCGCTGATGGCGATACCGCCGCCATCAAAAGGCCCACTCCACCAGCCGCCCGACACCGTCGCGAGCACGTGGTGGTGGAAGGTGCCAGGTCCCGGAAAGCCTTCGTCAGGACCAAAGTAGACGTGATCGGTGGTGTGTGTATGTCCCGCCACGGAGTAGAGATTCGGTCGACCGCCGAGGAGTTCGAACAACCGCTCTCGGTTCGCTGTCGCGTAGGTCCCACTCTCGTTGCCAAGCGGGGCATGCGTCGCGATGAAGACCAGCCGATCCTGATCAACGTGCGAGAGTTCCGCTTCGAGCCAACGCATCTGGTCCGCGTTCAGGCTGGCGTCGTACCCGCCACTCTGACGTACGTCGCCCGGATCGGCTTCGCCGCCGCCGCGGTAGTCGATGTTGTCGAGCACGACGAAGAGGGCATCGGCGTACTCGAACGCATAGTAGGGCGGACCGAAGAAACGTTTGAAGGTCTCGAGCGAATACCGATCGTTCGTGGCATCGAGGTTGAGTTCGTGATTGCCCGCCACGTTGTACCAAGGGATGCCGATCGTGCCGATCATGGCGTTGTAGCGCGGGAACATCGAAAGGTCGTCGAAGAGAATGTCGCCCATCGTCATGCCGAACGCGGCATCCGTACCGATGAGTTCCGCGACGACGTCGTCACGAATGTAGTCGAGTTCTCGCGTCGTCTGGGGTTGCGTATCCGAGAAGAGAATCGCCTCGAAGGCATCCGCTTCCGGGCGTTCGATCAAGGGAAAATCGATCGCGTCCGGGAGTGGACCGGTCGGCTCGAGGCCGGCATAGCGGAGCCCAGCAGGTGAGCCGTTCGGCTGATGGATGTAGTAGAACTGCGGCAGCATGTGGCCATTGACCGGCGTCGCGAAGCCGCTGGGTTTGGTGATGAAGAGAATCGCCTCGTCCGGCATCGAGATCGCGTAACGACCCGAGCGATCGGTCGTCACGACATCCAGCCCGTTGCTGACACGAACGCCTTCGATACCGGGTTCGCCACGATCGAACTGACCGTTTCTGTTGCGGTCTTCGAACACGCGGCCAGTCGCTTCCTCCGCCGCCGCGGCCGGTAGCGCCGCCAGCAACAGGGCCGTTAACAGTGCCTTCATGGATTCCTCCCTCTGATCTACGCCTCATCATGCGCCTTTCACATTCCATTGCGATGACTCTAAAACGCCGCGACGGGCGCGCCGTCCGACGCGGCGTTTTATCTAACGATATAGCCGCAAAGTCTTTTTCGAGCGAAATCCGTTCGGGATTACATGGTCGCGCCGTTGGACTCCTGGACTTCGGCGGGAGTCTCAAATTGCATCGAGGCTCCCTTTGGTAGAGCGGCAACCGGAGGGGGGGTCGCTCTACCCTTTCCCCTCTGTAGCACGCGGCAGAAGCTCGTCGGTTATCGATTGTTTCGAGTCATCCGCGGTTCATGATCGGCGATGCCGAGAAGTCGACCCAGCCAGACTCCATACCGGCGGTATAGCTACCGTCGACCGGGATATCGACGCCGTTCAACCAACCGCATTCGCCGGTCAGCAACAGATCGATGACTTCGGCGATATCATTCGGCGTCGCTGCTCGTCCGGCTTGGCTTTGCATCCACTGGCTGTGCGCCTGGCCCATCAAGGATTCGAATTGCGGATAAAGCGGCGTATCGATCGGGCCCGGGCTCACACAGTTGATTCTGAAATTCCCGGCGACGCCATCGTGCGCCTTGCGCAACGTATAGGCCGTCACCATCCGCTTCGAGAAGGTATACGGATCGCGCGCCAACGTGTCGCGATTCGCCTGGCACCAGGCGAACCCTTCCGCAAACGAAGACGTCTCGAGAAGCGGCTTGAGCCGATCGTACTTCGCGAGCCATTCGCGTCCGGCGACCGACGACACGCTGACGATTCGCCCACCCGTGGCGAGGCGCGGAACTAGCGTTTCGGTCAGGAGCCTCAGACCTAGGAAATTCACTGCCAGCACGGCCTCAGGGTCGGGTGCCGCGGCGATCCCGGCGACGTTCGCGAGTCCGTCGATGGCATCGGGCAGCGCCGTCGTGATGCCTTCGATCGCTTGGGCATCGGCGAGGTCGAGCGGGATGAAACGATGGTGCTCACGAACCGTCTCGGGCTCGTTGCGATCGACGATCCAGACCTCGTGTTCGCTCAAACGGTCGACCAGGGCATCACCGACGCCGGACGCCCCACCCGTAACGACTATCTTCATGATCCCTCCAAGCATTGAGCGCGCGATGACGCGGATCGAATGAGAACTTTGCACGAAGTTCGACCGTTCAGCTGCTTTCAACATGTTGAAGCTTGTGGATCGGTCACACCGCCTTGCGTCGCGACGCCTTGAACATCGAGGGCCGCTCACCCGCTTGCGCCATGAACGCCGCCGAGAAGTTGGCCACGTCGGTGTAGCCCGTCAGATACGCCACTTCCTTGATCGCGAGGTCCGTGCGCAGTAGCTCACGTGCTAGCTCGAGGCGCGTGTCGAGCGACACCTGACGAAAGCTCGTTCCGAGTTCACGAAGTCGGCGTTGAAGCGTGCGCCCGCTCAAGCCTAAGCGTCGCGCCACGTCGTCGAGCGCGCCCGGATGCGACGCATTCGCGATCAGGATCGATTGAATGCGCTCGACGAGCGCCGCGTTGGGTCTTGCCAGCCGGTCGGTCTGCTCACACTGGCGAAGCGCAATCTCGTGGACGAGCGGATTGGCCGTCGGTTGCGGAAGATCGAGCACATCGCGTGGAAAAACGAGTTCATCGACTGCCTGGTCAAAGAGGAGATCACAGGCAAAAACACGCTGGTACGTCTCGACGTTCTCCGGCGTGCCATAGCCGAAACGCGCAATCGAAAACTTCCCGGGATACCCCTCGAGATAGACGGCGAATGCCGAAGCGCTCGTCTCCACGGCCCAGCGCTTGAGCCAGGAGCGCGTCTCGTTCGAGTCGAGATTCGAGAAGACGAGGTGCGCGAGCTTTCCCCGTTCGTGCAAACGGACGGACGTCGGGACGGCAAGTAAATGCTGAAAGCGAACGACGACGTCGAGCGATTCGCCGACCGTCGCCGCCGTCATCGCGGCGAGCCCGGCCGTGCCGACACTCAAGAGATGCTCGTTCTCCGGCTGAACGAAGCCGACGTCGGCAACGCCGAGATCGTTCAAGAGATAGTCGATAATGCGGTTGGACTGATCGCGGCTGAGCGTCGCGTTCGGCTGCAGGAAGTCACCCCGCGACACGCCGATCTCGGCCAGGAGCGACTCTAGGTCGAAGCCCTGACGTTCAGCGCGCTCGATCGGATCGAGCAAGTAAGCGGCGGGTGTCACATCCCACGGACGCATGGCGCAAAATCACAAACGGTTGGCGTAAAACCATAACAGCGCGACGTGCCAACGGCAGTATGGTGCATCGACGTTCTTTTACGCGAGAGCACTATGTTTGCCCTGGAAAACTGGTACGTCGCCGCACGCACGGAAGAGATCGACAGCCAACCGCTCGGCCGAAAACTTCTGAACCGCGACGTCGTTCTCTTCCGATCGGAGAATGGCGAGCTACACGCGCTGGGCGCGATGTGCGCGCATCGCGGCGCGGACCTCAGCAAAGGCCAGGTGATCGGCAAGAGCATTCAATGCCCGTGGCACGGCTGGCAGTACGATGGCACGGGGCGCTGCGACGCCATCCCATCGATCGGAAAATGCGGCAAGATCCCGAACGGCGCGCGCGTTCCAAGCTATCCGGTCCACGAATCGCAAGGCTACGTCTACATCTGGATGCAGCCGGACACTTCACCAACGTGGCGCCCACCCGAGCACGATTTCTTCGAAGCGCGATACCACGTCAAGACCCCCGTGCGTTTCCAACGCGGCAGCTTCATCAATACCGTGGAGGCGGCGAGCGACGACAGCCACGTCTACCTCACGCACGCGAAGACGATCGGCGTCGGCGCACCGTCCGCCCTCGCGCCGGTCGTAGACGTCATGACGACCGACGACGGTCGCGCGGTCGAAGGCAAGATGATCTGGCCGGCCGAGCGTAAACGTCGCTTCACCGGATTCAACGCGTGGTACCAGCGTCATCTGCTCGGCCTCGGCGAAGACTCGAACACCCACGATCGCACCTACCGGATGGAGCTTTCGGGACTCGTGATTCACACCTACCGGAAAGCCGACGGCAACGAATTCATTGTCTATGCCGCGACGACACCGGCAGACGAGACCACCAACTGGTTTTTCACCGGCACGATCGATACGAACCCCAACCGATCGCTCATCGGCAATTTTCTCTATTGGCTCAACCGTGACCGCGCCGCCAAGGTTTTCGACGAAGACGAGGAAATGATCGCCAGTACGCTGACCCATGACTTGCCCGGCGGTCATCCACGTCCGATCTCGGTCAACGCCGACTCAATGGGGCTCGCGTTTCGGCGGATGTACGGCAAACAGGTCGAAGCCGAAGGCGGAACGCCGGCCTGGCCGGTCGCCGCCGGATGATTCGTCACAACCTGCCGCCGCGCGCGTATCTCGACGAGGACGTCTTCGCCAGCGAACAAGCGCTCATCCTCCGCGAGTGGATTTGTGTCGGCCGGGAGACCGACTTCGCAGAACGCGGGTCGTACTGCGCGGTGATGTTCGCATCACAACCGATCGTCGTCTGGCGCGATCAATCCGGCCGCCTGCGCGCTTTCGAGAACGTCTGCCGTCACCGCATGTCCGTGATCGCCGAGGGACGTGGTGTCGCGAAATACCTCAGCTGCCCGTTCCACGGTTGGACGTATGCCGACGACGGTTCGCTGCGCGCGGCTCCAAAAGCCGCCGATCTCATCGCCCCGATGAACCTTAAGCTGCCGGAGTATCGAATCGAGTGCTGGCTCGGGTTCGTCTTCGTCAATCTTGATGAAGCGGCCGAGCCGATCGGCCCGAGGCTCGCCGCGGTCGAATCGATGCTCGCGCCGTACGAACTCCACTCCTTCGAGTATTCCACGCGCGGAAGCACACCAGCGGTCGCCGCGAACTGGAAACTGATGCTCGAAGTCGGACTCGAGTCCTATCACTTTCCGTTCGTGCACAACGAAACGCTCGCGCCGAACCTCTCTGGCGTGCCGAATCCGCCATGCGGCAACGGCAATTGGACCGTGTCGGTGGAACCGCGGGCACGATCCCTCGCACCTCGTGCCGACGATCCGGCGGCACTCACCGACGCGCACCGTTCGACGACTTATACGTTCGGTATCTTCCCGTGCACGGTCTTCAACATCGACGTCGACAACATCGTCTGGTTCACGCTGCTCCCAAACGCGGCGGATCAGACCGCCATGATGTTCGGCTCCGCGGCTCGCGACCGCCGCGCCGTTCGCATCCTCGGCGAGGACGAACCCAGCAACGAGTCCGACTATCTCGCCTGGAGCGCGCGCCTCGGAGGCGAAGACAACGCCGCCTGCCTCCGCGTCCAGGCAGGTCTGCGAGCACGCGGCGCCCGGCCGGGTCCCATCGTTCGTCAGGCGGAAAACTGTCTCTACGAGTTCCAGGACTACCTGACCGGTGCGATCCCCAACTATCCGACGGCCGAGACGAGTCACTAAATGAACGAAATCGACACGATCCTGACGGCTGACGTCTGTGCGGCGATTCGCGCACCGATCGAGGTGGCGCGAACGCTTCCCCGGCAGGCGTTCACATCGGCTGCTTTCGCCGAAGCCGAGCGCGAACGGGTGTTCGCCAACCAGTGGTGTGCTGTTTCGTTCCACGAACTCGTGGCCAACCCCGGCGACGTATTGCCGGTCGATCTTGCCGGGATGCCACTGCTTCTCGTGCGCGGTGAAGACGGCCGGCTGCGCGGATTCCACAACATCGTGCCCTACGACGGCTGCCCCGCGGTTCTAGATCCCGCAACAGAGTTAGACGAAATCGTCACGCCCTACCATGGCTGGCGTTACAACCTCGAAGGCGAGCTTCTCGCGGTACCGTACTGGGCCGGCAATCCGACAGGTGCGGATCTGGACGCTCTCGGTGACCGACCGGCCAACCTCGCCCGCGTCGCTCTCGCGACCTGGGGGCCCGTGGTGTTCGTCAACGTAAGCAATACGGCGGGACCCTTCGCTAACGCGATCGCACCGCTCGCGAACGAGCTCCAGGCGTGGGACGTCGCCGGTTTGCGCATCGCGCGGGACGCCGAAGGCGAACCGCTACTACAGGAAGAAGTGCTCGAAACGAACTGGAAGACCCATGCGGAGAATTGGGGCATCAACGTGCTCCACGAAGCGTTCGTACACGACATCTACGATCGCTCCAACGAAGTGCCCCGCATGCGCCCCGACGGAACGAAGACCTGCGAAGACTTCGTCGACGGTCGCTTTCTCGCACTGAAGTACCGTGAAGACGACTTCCCGTCGACCTACGGCGACATTCCGTTTCCTAGGGTCGAGAAGGATCCCCAGATGCCGATCGAATACGGCTACTTCGGCTCCTTCCTACCGAACTTGCACATGGGGGTCTTCGCGAACCTCATCCATCTGATCATCAGCAATCCCCGCGCCCCGGCACGGACCGAAAACCAGCGCGCGCAGTTCTATCAGAAGGCAGCCGCAGCCGATCCGGGATTGCTCGAAGCACGTGCGCAGTTCGCCGCAGGATTCGCCATCGCGGGCGCGGAAGACGGCCGGATCACCGAGGCCGTCCAGCGCGCCCGGAATTCACCCGCATTCGAGAGTCAGTATTACTCCGCACGCTGGGACGAGATGCACTATCGGTTCAGCCAATGGGTGCTCGAGTGCATGACAGCAAACCCCGGCTAGCTCAAATCGTCGCCGCCGCGGCGAGAGACAAACCATGAGTGAAGTCGCTTAAATACGGACTCGAACCTGGAGATCTGCCCATGACCGTTCCCTTCTGGTCCGTTCTGATCATGCTGCTCATTCCCTACGCGCTGGCGGGTTTCGGTGCCTTCCAACGCCAGAAACAACTCGGCGTCGTCGACAACAAGAATTGGCGCGCCGACCAATTGCCGGAGCTGACGGGCGCCGGGGCGCGCGCGTACTCGGCGCAAGCCAACGCGTGGGAAGCCGTCGCCATGTTCACAGCGGCGGTCGTCGTCGCCCACCTGGCGGGCGCTGACCCCGAGCTTTCATCGATCGCCGCCATGATCTTCATCGTCGCCCGGATCGCGCACGCGATCCTCTACATCGCCGACCTCGACAAGCTCCGCACCGTCGTTTTCCTGGTCGGCTGGGGATGCTGCCTCTGGCTCTTCGGCCTCGCGGCCACGGCCGTCTGATCGATCAGGTGACGGTCGCTACCGCGTAGCCGAGAAGATCGGCGAAGACCACGCGCGCTCCTGCACCAACACCGGCAGATCGTCGGGCAGTTCGGAGCCTGCGCTCAAGGCAAGCAGGGTCGTCCACCGACATCGCGGGTCGGTCAGCACCCTGGCGTAGTAGAACGCCGCGCGATCCGCCGAGAACTCGGGATCGACGAAACTGGTCCGGAGTTCACGGGCACCGGCTGACCCGATCGGCGCGCAGGTCTCCAGATCCGCTGACGCAGCCGTCGGCGGACACCGACCGTCGGCGCCCGCTTCCCGACCACCGGAGCAAACCGCGTCCCAAACGCGCTGGAACTCTTCACCGTTCTCCGTCCAACCTTTGACGATCTGGATCCGATCGATCGGCGCGTCCGCCGGATCCTGACTCGCCCAGACCCAGAACGTCGGGCTCGACGTGCCATCCAGATCACCGCCCATCGGCACCCCACGTTCGTAGGCAAGCGCCACCGGATCGGCGTGATCGACGATATCCGCGGGGAGATCGCCCGCAAAAAAGCGGATGCGAATCCGGGGGCCGCTCGTACCAAACACTTCGCGCCGCTGAAGCGCATCGAAGATGTCAGTGCGGGTGTTCGACTGGGCCCAGACGCCCGCCAGACCGCCCGGCGAGAGTTTGCGAATCGGGCCGATCACCAGGTGCTCCTGTGCGAGCAGGCGATCGACGGCGAAACCCAACCCTTCGGCCGGTTCGAACAGGGGCGGGATCGCGGGCGCGGCATTGCCTGGATCCGACATGTGCGTGTCGGTCGAACCGATGACGCCGAGCTTGTAGGGATTGATCTGCCGCTCCTCACCCAATACCAGGCCGTCGAGCAGCACGTTGCGGTAGAGCGAGGATTTGCGGATGCAACGCTTGGCGTCGTCGTCGTCTTCACACGCCGGAAAGAGGATGCCGTAGTTACAGTCTTCGTCGGCCGCGCCGACACTGATCTGGCATTCCGATGTCCCTTTCTGCTGGGTGACCTCGAACACGCGTTCGATTCTTGCGCGCCGTTCAAGATCCGTGTCGCTGTAGGACGAACCGTCCTCGGCAGTGCGCGAGAACGTCATGCCCCAGGAGTAGTTGGTGTTGTGCGGAATGGTGAGGACGTCACACGGTGCCTGACAGGCATGGTCGAGCTGACGGAAGAAATCCTTCTGATCGGTCACGTCGACCGCGGAGATCGCATGCGGCGTCACGTCGGTTCCACGAAAAATCACGTTGCGATGCAACATCCCAAAAGACGAAAGCAGCGCCGAAAACTCATAGCCGATCAATGCCGTGAACCGCCCCGGCTCGTTGTGGGCATTCGCGACATCCTGAACACGTTGCCAGGTCGATCGCTCGAGTGACTGACATCGAGACGCATCCGGACACGCGCCCTGGCCGCGCGGCATCGGACGAATCCCGGCAATTTCGAACGCTTGGCTGAGCATCGTTTCCTGGTCGATGTCACCGGCACGCATGGCGCGGCATTGCTCGCGCTCGAACTCCGGCTCGCCCGGCGTCGTGCACGCCAGGTGACCGGCAAAGCCTTCGGCATGATCCGTCAGCGCAACGAAATCGAGAGGCACGTGCAGCTGCGCTTCCGATCCGTTCTGCAATTCGACCTTCTCACCCTTGGCGAACCGATATGCGCTATTCGGGCCAAGGCGATTGCCTCCCGAGTACGCATCACCCGACCAGCTCGTATGGACGTGCAGGTCACCAAAGAGCGCCGTTCTTTCGGGGAACCGCTCAACCGCCGCCGACGGTGCGTCCTCTACTGACGGTGGTGGAAGCGAGAGGTGCGTCGCGGGGACGTCGTCGGGGTCCGTACACCCCACAAGCAAAACCAGAGCCGCGACCATCGCGAACGTTCGACCCTTCATCGTTTCCTCCTCGACCGCGCCATCGCGCGAGCTTGCTAGGCTAATGCTTTTAATGCCGAGAAATGACGTGGCCGACATCTCGAGCCTCCTCGAGCTCTGTGCGGAGCTCGCGTTGGGATTTCTCGCTTTCTCCGCCGTCATCATGACGCTCAGCGACCAGCGCCTGCGCGACGGTCCCGTGAGGGACATCGCGGCGGGCCTCCTGCATGTACCGACGATCCTTCTGATCGCCTCGGTCACACCGTTGATCATCGGTTACGGGTTATCCCTCGAACCGATCGATTGGCGGATCGGGAGCGCTATCTTGCTCGTCGTCTGGGTCGTCGACTTCGCGAACGGGGTCAGGGAACGCACCCAGCAGACTCGTTCGGCGTTGGTGTTCGAGATCTCTTTCGCCACGGTGTTTTTTCACCTCCCGATTTTCGCCAACGTCGTCGGTTGGTACGCGTCACCGTCGTTCGGTTACGCGGTCGGTATCGGCGTCCTACTGCTCGCGAGCGCGATCATCTTCGTTCGTCTGGCGCGCATGCTCATCGCAACCGGCAGATACGACAGCCCGCAACGAACGCAATGAAAGGGAAAACCTCATGACGGCAGAACTCGAAGCGAGGCTCGAAGCACTCGAGGCCGAGCTTACGGAACTCAAAGACCGTGAAGCGATCCGCGAAGGCATTCACCGCTATTGCCAGGCGGTCGATCGCTGCGACCTCGAGATGCTGAAATCCTGTTATTGGCCGGAAGGCTATGACGATCACGGATTCTTCGCGGGCAACGCTATGGAGTTCGCCGAGTACGTCATTCCCTGTCTGCAGGCGGTCGACTCCAGCATGCACTCGATCACGAATACTCGTTTTCAGTTCGACGGTGATCGATGCGCGACGACGTCACAGTGGCACGTCGTCCACCGGCTCGGACACGAGGGCGGCTTCACCGACTTCCTTCACGATGGACGCTATCTGGACGTCTGGGAGAAGCGCGATGGCGAGTGGCGAATCCTGCACCGCGTGATCGCCGGGGACCTCGACCGCTGGGTTCATACACTCGACATTCAGAGCGCCATGGGCACGGTCAACGCACCGTTACGCGGGCGCCGCGGCAACGACGATCCGGGGAATCTATTTTTCGAGATCCTGAACCACCGCCCCGACCGGCCGGCAATGGACGACCTCTGGGCCGGTTTTCACGGGTTGAGCGCGGCCGATCGAGGCCTCGCGGAATGACTCAGACCGCAAGCTTGCCGGCGAGGTAACGGTGGAAGTAGAGCACGCCGAGTTCGAGCGGGCTCATCGGACCACGACCCGCGAACCGCGAATGCGATGCAGCCTGGATCTTCTCCATCCCGCCGCGATCTTCTTCGTTGATGTGCTCGAGTGACGCTTGTGCCTGCTCGTTGAACGCATCGTCGCTCACGCTGCTCGTGGTACGCGCCTCATCGGGTGCACAAAGGCCCGTATAGACACGCGTCTCGGCAGTACTCACGGGCATGAACGACAGGAAGTTCCCGAACGTCGGCGTCATCGGCAAGACGAAAGATGGATAGATCCAGAAGACGTTCAACGCCCCGGCGTCGACGGGCCCCAAGGCCTTCGCGAGGTTCGGCACGACCAGTTCCGTCTGGTGCGTGTAGGCCTCGGTATACGGCGTTCGATGCAGCCCCCACGTTCCGTCATCGCAAACGAACTCCGTACCGAGCGCCGGCATGATCCCGTTCAGGCTGTCGAGGTGCAGGCCCAGGTGATGGTAGCTCTCGATGGCGTTTTCGAAACCAAGCTTCCAGTTTCCCTGCCACGCCGAGTCATGGATTGCGGATACTTCCCAATCATCGATGCCATAGTTCGCCAGACGGTCGTCGAGGCTCTTCAGGCCGGGTTTGAGGGGCGCCGCGTTCGAATCGAGATTGACGAAGACGAACCGGTTCCAGACTTCCGTCCTGATCTCCGGCAACCGGCACGCTGACCGATCGACCGCCGAGGCCTCCATGCCCGGCGCGCCACGCAGCGTTCCGTCCGTGTTGTAGGTCCACTTGTGGTACGGACAGACGAACACCGATGCGTGCCCCACGCCTTCGGCGACGGTGTGGTAACGATGCCGACAGACGTTCGAGAAAGTCTATCCGGCCATCTTCCTGCCGCACGACAACCAGGGGTTCGTCCAGAAAAGTGGTCGTGAAAAAGTCGCCCGCATCACGCAGGTGGTCGGTACGGCCGACACAGATCCATTCGGTCTCGAAGATCCGTTTGCGCTCGAGTTCGAAGAACGGCTCCCTTCGATAGCTCGCGGGCGCCAGGAGCTTCGCTTCTTCCGGCGAACACGAAACGGCTTGCTGAAGTTCGGCCAGTAACTCACCCAACACCGTGTTATTCATCTCGAGTAGCTCCTCTCGACCAGATCGGCGACGACCAGGCGCGCTCCCGGAGCGTCACGACCCCATTTTCCCTCGAATTCCAACGCGAACTCGGCTGCTCGAGCACACGAGCCTAGTAAAGCGCGGACTCACCTGGCTCGTAGTCGTCGTCTCGCCACATAAAACACCAATTCGGGCGCGCTTCACTCGTCGTGCTGACGATACGCTGCTTCACGCGCTCGTCACGGTAGAAGAGCTTGACGATGTCGATTCGCTCGATCGGCTCGCGGTCCATCGTCACGCGCACCTCGAAGGACGGCTCGTCACCGAGCACAACGACGCTGCCCATGGGATCACGCTCCTTCGAATTCGCCCCGCACGCACCCTCGCCGACAACGCGATCGAACCTGAGGCCAATGCGCGGCCCGGAGGTCGCATAGGCTTCACGCCGATCGAGTGCCGCGAAGATGCTCCCGCGCGTATTCTCCGGAGCCCATACCGCGACGAGGCCGCCCGGGTTGTAGTGCGGCGTCCGCAGTTGCTCGTCAAACGTGTCGTCGACGTTGCCGAAGGCACCGGCCCAATCGCGCTCACTGACGTGGCCGGGGCTCGCCGTGTGGGAATCCGTCGACCCGATGAGGCCGTAGCGGAACGGGTTCACGCCTGTTTCCGCTTCGATCGCGAGACCGCGCGCGAGCGCGGCGCGCAGGTAACCCGACGCGGTCGCGGCGAACTCCTCCGCCGTCAGTTCACCCGGCGAGGCCGCCTGGCGGCGCATCACCGGCACCGGCAGCATGATCTCGAAGTCACACGCGTCGTCGCTCAAGACTGCCCCCGGAAAGCACTCGCTCTGCCCCTTGTGCTGGAAAACCTCCGCGAGACGTTCGAAACGCGCTCGAAGGGCGAGGCTGGCCGCATCGTTCACATCGACACGAAACGTTCCACCCATGCCGATGTTCGAGTTGTGCGGAATGGCGAGCGCACGACAACCCGCCGCCGGGACGCATCGCGACTCGAGCTCGCGCCAGAGGTCTTCCTGCGTCGGATGGTCCAGTGCATTGATTGGTGTCGTGATCGCCGGGCCCTCGAAAAGAACGTTGCGGTGCCAGTGCAAGACATCCGGCGAAGCAGTCCACTCGAAACCGACGAAGGTCGTGAACTCGCAGGGTTCGTTCGCGTCGTCCGCCCCGCGCTGGATGACGTCCCAAGCCGACCGCGACGCGGCCCGGCAAGCGCTCGGGTTTTCGCTTACGTCGCCTTCGTTCGGGCAGATATGTTCGTTGTTGGAGACGGCCGGCAAAAAGAATTCAAAGAAGGCCGACATATCACCTCGTCGACTCGCCGTATCGAGCGCGCGGCAATAAGCGCCCGCCGCCTCGCTCGACGTGCATCGATTCGTCACCGCCAGGTACTCCGCGTGATCCGTCACAGCGGCGAAGTCGAGCGGTCGATCGAGCCTCACGGTGCGCCCGTCGGGTAGCGTGTACGCATCGCCCCGGGCAAACCGATACGCATCGTCCGGCGTCCGTCGCACGCCGAAGACGAACGCGTCCATCGAGAAAACGGTATGGACGTGCAGGTCACCCCAGAGCGGACGCCCGGCGTCTGACGGCGAGCAGGTCTCCGCCCACACGTTGCTCGCTATCCAGAGCGTCGCGACGCACAGCAAGTGCCGAAAGAAGGTCGATACCGTCAACGTCTTCAACCTCAGGCTCGAGAGCGAGAAGCCTACCTCGACGGGTGGTGTATGTTCGGCCGTCGGCTACGAGCGATAGCGGAGGACGCCGTGAAGCCACATCGACCCAATGTGATGGCGACGCGCCACCTGGTGGTATCCGGGCACTACTGGGCGTCGACGGCCGGGTTCGAGATTCTCGAAGCTGGCGGCAACGCGGTCGACGCAGGCGTCGCCGTTGGTCTCGCGACCAACGTGCTCGAGAGTGAGATGACCGGTTTCGCCGGCGTGGCCCCCGCGATGCTCTACGGGCCGAACGCAACGAGGTGCTCAACTTCGTCGGTGTCGGTCCCTGGCCGAAGGCGATGCCCGAAGACTATTTCAACGACCTTCACGGGGGTCGGGTGCCGCCCGGAATTCTCAACACGGTCGTCCCCGCCGCACCCGATATCTGGCTGACCGCACTCGAACGGTTCGGCACGATGTCATTCGCCCAAGTCAGCCGTGCGGCGATTCGCTTCGCGCGCGATGGTTTTCCGATGTATCCCTTCATGCGCGAGGTACTCGATGCCTATCGCAACGACTACAAAGACGAGCCTTCAACGACCGATATCTTCATGCCCGGCGGCAAACCGCCCGTCGTCGGTGAACTTTTCTATCAGCGCGATCTCGCGGCGACGCTCTCCTATCTCGCGGAGGAAGAAACGAACGCCGCTCGAAACGGCGACCGCGCCGCCGGTTTCCGAGCGGCCCGTCGCGCGTTCTACGAAGGCGATATCGCCGCGGCCATCGTCGAGCAACAGGAGAACCTCGGTGGATTCATGCGCAGAGACGACCTCGCGTCCTTTCGCGCGGAAATCGAGAAGCCGGTGCGGGTTTCCTTCCGCGGCCATGATCTCTACGGCTGCGGTCCGTGGAGCCAGGGACCGATGGTGCTCGCCGCCGCCAAGCTCCTCGAGCATTCATCCATCGACGAGACGGACCACTCGAGTGGGGCACACATTCACACGCTGACCGAATCGTTGAAGCTCGCCGCAGCGGACCGTGAGGCGTACTTCGGCGATCCAGCACACATCGACGTGCCACTCGATCACCTGTTGTCCCACGACTACCTCGAACGCCGCGCCGAACTGATATCCCGCACAGCGAGCCCCGGCATGCCAGCGCCAGGGATCGTACCAGGCGTCGAACCCGAGCCCTGGCAACCCGATCCATCCGGCAGCGCGCCGATCGGATCGATGGACGGTGTCGAGACATCGTATTTCTGCGTGATCGACCGCGACGGCAATCTATTCTCCGCCACACCGAGCGATCCAACGGTCGGCGGCGCCGTCGTGCCCGGCACCGGTATCACGACCTGCATGTGGGGCACGCGGGCCTACACGGGCAAATCCCATCCGTCGCGTGTGGGACCGGGGCGACGGCCTCGAATGGCCGCCAACCCGATGCTCGTCATCAAACCCGGTGAGCTCGTGATGCCGATCGGCTCTCCCGGCAGCGAAGTGCTCGGCCAGGCACAACTACAAGTGCTCGTGAACCAGCTCGTCTTCGGCATGGACCCACAATCGGCCGTCGAGGCACCGCGCTTCGCCTCCGCGAGCTGGCCTGCCTCCGCGATTCCGCATCGCTACGAACCGGGACGTCTCAACCTCGAGGCAACGATCGATCCGCACGTCGGCGATGAGCTCGCGGCGCGCGGTCACGACGTCAACTGGTGGCCGGAGCGGAACTGGCGGGCCGGATCCGTGTGCACGATCCGCGCCGACCAGAAGACCGGCGTCATGACGGCGGGCGCGGATCCGCGGCGGAGTGCTTACGCGATCGGCTGGTAGCGAGTTCCGTGCCCTCGGTAATCGGCTTTCCGGTGAAGTTTTTGGGAAACTACTCGCGCTCGGGCCCTATCGGCGTAGTGGCCATGGCAACGTGCTTTTGCAGATCGTCCGGGTTGTGGTGATAAACGTGTCCGAGTCCGCCGCGACTGGTTCTTAGCCCCACCAGCTGTTGCAGGTCATCGTTGAAGGCACGCAACTTTTCCTTTGCGGTACTGAGTATGAAGTTCTCCTGACTGCGCAGGAATCCGGCGCAGTAGTCGACGGTCACCGCGTAGCGGCGCCGATTGGTGACATTGTCGCCGCCGCCATGAAAGCACTGGCCCTCGAAGAACAGCACGCTGCCTTGTGACATCACCGCCGGGACGCTGCGTTCGTACCATTCGTCCGGTCCGTTCCGGCGAGGGTAGGGCTGCAGGTTCGATTGCGGGACGAATCGGGTGGCGCCATTTTCCTCCGTGAAATCGCACAGGGCCAGCATGGTGTTGAGGATGATCGGGACGCGCGGGCCGTCGTCGTACAGGCGGGGTCGATGGATCAGGCTGATGTTGCCGCCGCCAAAGCGCTTGTTGCCACCGCCCAGAAATGGACCGTCATCGACGTGCATGCGCTGTCGTGTTTCACCGGGGTTGATGATGGAGGTGCCGTAGGTGTTCAGCAGGCAGTCTTCGCCCAGCACCGCCCGAGCGACAGGTAGGATTGAATCGTGTACAGGCAGCTTCTGCCAGACGTCACCAAGATTCAGCACGTCGTAGAAACGGGTAGTGCGGTGGCCGTGGAAGTCGTTGTCCAGGCTCCGGGGCGCGGCGCACTGTTCGAGACGCTCGATCTCCGTCATGAGGTCGTCGCAGAGCGTTTGCTCGATCGCGTTTTCCAGGATGAAGTAACCGTGATCGAGTATGTGCTGAGCGATGCCTTCTGTGGTCAATGGTGCTGTTACAGGCTGCGGAAGGATCGTGACGATAGCCGTGATGATTGGGCGCCTCAAGCTAGCCGACAGCGGACACATACGACCGTTCAGCGAGCCGCTCCAACTCACGCTCGATCAGCCCCGTGAGGACGCGGCACGCTTACACGATCGACTGGTAGCGATTCGTGTCTCTGCCCGTGCGGCCGAGCATCGAGTTAGGCGCATCGGAGCCGGGGCACCGGACCCGCCCGGCGAACTGCGCTGGAACAACGTGCGAAATCGCACAGATGGAGAATTGGCCAGGCCGCGGTCGCTGTATGCTCGACGCACCCAGGTTCGTCAAAGGAATTCGACATGGATCAGATCGAAGGAAGGGTTGCGCTCGTGACCGGGGGCGCGAGCGGGATTGGCTATGCCATGTGCCAGAGTCTTGCCGCGAACGGTGTGCGGGTCGCCATTGCGGATATCGAAGAAGGCCCACTGGCGGCCGCGGCGGAGAGTTTCGGAGAGTCCAATGCCGACATCATGCCGATACAACTCGACGTAACGGATCGTGCGCAATTCGCCGAGGTCGTCGATCAGATCGAGCGCGACTTCGGCAACGTGCAGATCGTGTGTAACAACGCTGGCGTGGGGGTCGGCGGTCACATCGCGGACATGACCTACCGGGACTGGGACTGGGTACTCGGTGTGAACCTCGATGGAGTGGTCAACGGCATCGTGACCTGTGCGGAGCGTATGCGTAATCGCGGCGAGGGCGGGCACTTCGTCAACACCGCCTCCATGGCGGGACAGATCGGCATCGCCAACCTCAGCGTGTACAACGCGAGCAAGTTTGCTGTCGTTGGTCTGTCCGAATCCATGCGCCAGGATCTCGCAGCCGACGGCATAGGCGTCTCGGTTCTGTGCCCGAATCTCGTGCGCACGAATATCCTGGAGTCCGGCCGCAACCGGCCGAATGGTCTTTCCGGCGACGTGGACACGGCCAACCAGTTGTTGTCATCCGATGTTCCAGCCGCGGAACGTGAGCAGAGGAAGAATGCCATGATGTCTACGGCACTCGATCCTGCGACCGTTGGCGACATGGTCGTGGACGCGATTCGCAGAGACGACGCCTACATCTTCACCCATCCGGAAACAGCGACCCAACTACAGGCGCGTTTTGACGCGATGCTGGCCGCTTGCGGGCGTTGGGACGACTATCGTTCGAAG
Organism: uncultured Pseudomonadales bacterium; assembly: GCA_951813295.1. Lineage (GTDB taxonomy): Bacteria > Pseudomonadota > Gammaproteobacteria > Pseudomonadales > Azotimanducaceae > VXYL01. The sequence continues at coordinate 3,551,192 of CATOTI010000002.1, read as the reverse complement.
CTTTGACGTTAAGTCGCTCGGGCGCCCAGAACGTCCCCGCGCTCATGCGATTAGCCTGCCTCGGCCCGATGGATTGCCCGACGGGGGCACGACCGGGCGCTCGAGGTAGCGCGCGTCGCACGGAAAACTCAAGCAACAGACATCCGCTCGCCGCAGATGAATGCTGGGCTTTCGATTCGGGCTCAAAATAATGATCGATCCGACGCGGCGAACACTAGGGTATGAATCCGATCTCGATGGTACGGCTGAACCTCGGGCTCAACGAGAACACGGGTCTCGCCGATCTGATAGGTCGCGTCGGACTGGTGATCCAATTGCACGACGTCGTCATACAGCGTCTGCGTCGCACCCCAATCAGCGCTCGATACATGCACCTCGGTGAGGTGCGTGACAAATCCAACTCGCGTCGACTATGGACGATCAATACGAAACCTGATGCCACCCGCTCTGCAATCGCAAGATCCATCACTGGTACCGGTCCGAAATTACCCGCAACAACGCATCTGATGTCCGCTCAGGGCCCGTTGGTGACGGTCAGCAAGTCTCTGTTCCGTCCCCAACGACAGTAACCGAGCTCGTGAAGTGTCCGCGCGCGACGCCGCTGTCGTCGTAAACCGGCTCTTCCAGATCGACCCGGTACTTCTTGGTCACGCGCCGACGCTCCGCCTTGAACGGATACTCGGCGAGGTGCGCACGCATGTCGTCGTACCAGTGATCGCGCAGGTGTGCTTCCAAGGCTTCTGACGAGGTCCACTCCTCGTAGACGTACAAGCGGCCCGGGTTCAGGTGGTCCTCCGTCCAGGCATATTCGATGCACCCCTCTTCCCGCAGCGCGCCTTCGATATGAGGGCGCGCGGCGAGCAGCATCTCCTTGAGCTGGCCCGGGTCCTCGAGGTCCAGCGTCCCGGCAATGATCACCGTCATGGGTGGTTCTCCTTCCGCGGTAGTTACGATCGGTTTGCGTTTCGTGCGGCCCAGCAGTAGCTGAACTGCATGCAGGTTTTTCGCTCGGCATAGATGAGCGACGCCTTCGTTCGCCGCAATGAATGCGTGCCGTAGCCGGCGGGATCGAGCCCTTTTTCCGTCAATCTAGTTATCGCGAATCCGGGGCTTCTCCTCCGTCTGAAGCCGAATGCGTCCCGATGAGCGTCGACTCCGACTCAGTCGGTGCGGATCCGCACGCGGATATGCTCGTTGCGAGCCGCCACCTGGTCCGGGCGCTCCTCCAGGAAACGAAGGCCCCAACGCGTGCGCTCTAACGCCGCGCTTGCACGCTCGAGGACCTCCGGTTGCAAGGTGTCCTCGACCTCGGCGCACACATGCCGCATGTACGGCTGCAGCGCCTTGGGCAACGCGTGATACTCGGTCAGGTTGATCGGCCTACACACGGTGTCCATGACGCCGCCCGGCGCGTAGTCGTCAACGGCGAGCCACCACGGCGCCCAACGATTGACGATAGCGACGCGCTTCGGGCCTAGATTGTGCGCGGCCGACGCGTGCCATGTGCGCGAGTCTTGGATGAAGACAGAGCCAGCCTTGGCTGTCACCTGGAGGTCGCCAGGGAGAGGCGATTACACGCTGATGTCGTCACCTGGTCCGCGGGGATTGCGCGGATCGCGATGCGATCCGGGGACGACGAAGGTTCCCGCCGTATCCTCATCGACATCGGTCAGGTACCAGATCATGACGAGGCACATCGGGACGTCCGGAAACGGCTGGCGGATGCAGCCGACGTTCAGGCGCGCGTTGCCTGCGCCGTAGGCGGACAGGTCATGCGGCCAGTCGGTGTGCCACCTGCGGGTGTCCGGACGGCCGTTGTGGCGTGCATCGCCGAATCCCCCCGGCTTGATGGGTCTCAGATGGAGCTGCGCGATGCGCAAGTGATCGTCCAGCAGCCGCTTGGCAATCGCAATCAGCGTCAGATGCGCCAGATGTTGTGCGTACTTGGGCAGCCAGATGATGTCGTTGGGCGTCTTGGGCGCAAGGCCGCGCCGGCGCACGGGCCGTAACTCGACCCCCGACGGTAGCTCTCGCTTAAGCGCCGACTCCGGCGGCTCGCCGCACGCCGCCGCCGCGTCCATCAGGGCGCGCACCGCCTGCTGATTCTCGGCGATGGTGATCTCGGCCGCCTCCGCTTCTTCGCGCAATGCCGGGACGTCCTCTTCGGGGATGACGTCGTCGATGACCGTGAAGCCATAGCGGTTCAGTGCTTGGGTGGCACGCGAAACGCAGTCGGCGTCGGTTGCCGAGGCCGCGTAGCTGCGCATCGTGCGCAGCTCTGTTGCAAGCGCCGCGGGGTCTTCGGAGCGCTGGGCGATTTCTCGTTCAACGAACGCGAGCTGCTGTTTGAGATCCGCGGCAGTCGCCAACAAAGACCCTATTGAAACGTCGTCCTTATCCACGGCCGTTACTTTGCCGTAAGCGGCCGAGCTTTTGGATGCCGGTCTCGTGGGTTAAGACCAAGAGTCATGGGTTATCGCGGCCGCGGAACGAAATGACGCGGTAGGACGTGGCCTTGCGGTCGACCAGGTAAACGCTGGTGCCGGCGAACCTCGGGTGGCTGGCGTGCGACCATCCCGATTGCTCGATGGAAGACGACCGAACACTACACATCGGATTCGCTGACGAGAACGAGCTTCAGCTCGCCTTCGAGCTTCAGCTCGCCTCGTCGAACGCCACCCACAGGTGATGGAATCCGCGCAAGAGATGAGACGGCACTCGCTCGTCCACTCCCGGTGGATCGGCCGGACGACGAATCGCGACGAACCGTTCGAGCAAGGCTCGCATCGTCAGGCGCGCCTCCATTCGTGCGAGTGGTGCGCCGATGCAGAAATGCACGCCGAAGCCGAAGGTGTGGTGGTGATTGCGTTCCCGATCGAGGCGAAACTCCGTCGGGTTCTCGTAGACGTCCGGATCACGGTTCGCCGCCGCCATCACCACCGCCACCGTCTCACCGACTGCAACATCCTGGCCGTGGTAGTGCATCGGCTTCTGCGCTCGCCGCATGAGGAACTGCACAGGTCCGTCGAAGCGCAGCGTTTCCTCGACCGCCGCGTCGACGAGGTTCGGGTCGGCCTTGAGCTGATCCCAGAGGTCGGGTCGGTCGAGCAACACGTTAAGGAGGTTGCCGAGAAGGTTCGTCGTCGTTTCGTTACCGGCGATCAGGAGCAGGATGTTGAAGCCGACGATTTCCTGGTCAGTCAACCGCTCACCGTCGATCTCCGCGTTGACGACCGCGCTCACGAGGTCGTCGCTCGGCGAGTTTCGCCGCTCGGGAATCAGCGACTGGAAGAACGTCGCCATCTCGAAAACATCACGTTCACGTTCGGCGAGCGATACCCCCGCAAGCGTGCCCGTCAGCGCGTCCGACCATCGCTTGAAGTCCTCCGACCGCTCGGCCGGGATGCCCATCATTCGCGCGATCACGGCGACCGGCAGCGGAATCGTGAGCTTCTGCACAATGTCGAGCGGCGTGCCTACGTCGAGACTCGCCACCATCTCGTGGGCCAACTCATCGACCCAATCTTCCATGAGTTTGAGCATGCGACGCGTGAACGCTCGATCGACGAGCTTGCGCAGTTGTGTGTGTTTTGGCGGATCGTCGGTCAAGAGCGGTAGAGGATTCGATCCATCGCCCATCGCTTTCGACGAATACTCGGACGAGTTCTTCAGCACCGATCGCACGTCGTCATGTCGGGTGAGAACCCAATGCCCGCTGTCGTCGGCCCGCCAGATCGGGTGGTCCGCCTGCCACCTCGCAAACGTCGGATAAGGATCCTGAAGCAGTTCCGGTTCGAAGAATTTCATACACCCTCTCGATCTGCTCGTTGTTCGACGCTCTCCTCGCCATCCGTCGCACCCGCGCGGTAGCTTAGCCGTCGCGACGTGATGAGGATCGAGACTACTGGCACTCGACGTCTTCGCAAACCGTCGCGTCGAACCACGAGGACCACGCCGTGAATCAAGAGTCATACCCAGAACCCCTCGGCGGCAACGCGATGCCGCGCTTTGCTGGTCCCGCGACGATGATGCGCCTACCCACCCAGCCGAGCGCGGCCGGCCTCGACGTCTGCTTCGTCGGCGTGCCCTTCGATATCGGCACGTCGAACCGGCCCGGCGCACGTTTCGGCCCACGCGGTATTCGCGCCGAATCAGCGCTTTTGCGCCCATACAACATGGCCACGCGCGCAGCACCGTTCGATAGCCTGAAGGTCGCCGACATCGGCGACGTGGCGATCAATACATTCAACCTCGAAAAGAGCATCCAGATCATCGAACGCGCTTACGACGACATCATCAGCGAAGGGTGTAAGCCGCTGACCCTCGGCGGCGACCACACGATCGTGCTGCCGATTCTTCGTGCGTTGCATCGTCGCCATGGGCCGATCGGGCTCGTTCATGTGGACGCCCATGCCGACGTCAACGATCACATGTTCGGCGAACCCATCGCGCACGGAACGCCGTTCAGACGCGCGGTCGAGGAAGGGTTGCTGGATGGGCAGCGCGTCGTGCAAATCGGTCTGCGCGGGACAGGCTATACAGCGGAAGATTTCGACTGGTGTCGCGATCAGGGATTCCGAGTCGTAGCGGCGGAAGAGTGCTGGCACCGGTCGTTGACACCCTTGATGGCGGAAGTTCGCGATCAACTCGGCCCCGGCCCCGTGTATCTCTCGTTCGATATCGACGGGCTCGACCCGAGCGTTGCGCCGGGGACCGGAACGCCAGAAATCGCCGGGCTTTCCGCGGCGCAAGGGCTCGAGGTGATCCGTGGTTGCCAAGGTCTCGATCTCGTCGGCGGCGATCTGGTCGAAGTGGCGCCCCAGTACGACACGAGCGGCAACACGTCGCTCGTCGGCGCGAATCTTCTCTATGAGATGTTGTGTGTCTTGCCAGGCGTCGAGTACCGCTGACATCGAATCGGATACAGCCCCTATGTCCACGTCGGACGTAAACCACGTCGAACTCTACGGCGTCGATCATTCGCCCTGGGTACAAGCGGTTCTTCTGGGGCTCCACGAAAAGCGAATCGCCTATGTGCTCAGCACACTTCCACCATTCGAAGTGTTCCGCCGAACGGGCGTGCTGATGCCGATGGCGCGGATCGACGGCGGTTCCTGGCTAGCCGATTCCGAACGAATACTCGTCGCGCTCGGATTCCCGGCACTCGGCCAAGACGAGCGACGCGCGCTACGCAAAGCCCAAACCGGGAGCGCGATGCATCGGCGCAACGGCCGATTCGCTTTCTGGCGAGGTTTCTCATGCATCAACGAAGAGCATCCGTCGCGCTTCCGGCGGCTCTGGAATCCGTTCTGGCGCGCCTTCACGACGTTCTATTTCTTCTCGGTGATCACGTTCGGGCGCCGCGTCTATGGCCGCGCGTCCGACGAGGAGACGCTTGAAGACTACGGCCGGCTCCAGGCATTGCTCGGTGACGGCGATTACTTCGGCGGCGAGGACGTCAACGTCGTCGACCTGCAACTCTTCGGCATCGTGCAGATGCTTAGCTCCATCCCCGTGCCGCCACTCGACGTGGTTCGCGCGCACCCTTCGCTCGAGCGCCTGCGCGTTTGGATTGCACGAATGCAGGAGCGCTTCGAGACGATGCCAAACCTCTACAGCACCACTTTCTTCGAACCTACTCGATCACCGCGCGCGGAAACGCCCGCCTCGCAGCGGTTCGCTTTCGCTTGCGGCAGCATTCTCGTGTGGCTCGGTTTCCCGCTCACCCTCGCCATCACGTTCTACCTCGCCCGCAGGGTGCGTCGGCGCCGATGAGCACGAATACATCTCAGATTCATCGCGTCGCGATACAAATGTGCATGCTGGTCACATGGGATCGAGCCACTTGAAGAACCCACTCGTCGCGATGCTCATCACGGTGCTCGCACCTTGCGCATTCGCGGACAACCAGCTGCGCCTCAACCAGATCCAGGTCATCGGTAGTCACAACAGCTACAAGCAGGCGATCGAGGCACCGCTGTTACGCATGATCGAGGCGCGCGCGCCGGAACAGGCACTCGCGCTCGACTATCAGCATCCGACCCTCACCCACCAACTGACCCTCGGATTGAGAAAGATCGAACTCGACGTGTTTCACGATCCGCATGGTGGCCGGTTTCGGTCGCCCGCGGGTATCGAGCGCATGCTTGACGCCGGCTACCTGCCGACGCCGCTCGACCCACTCGGCGAGCTGGACGAACCGGGATTCAAGGTACTGCACGCCCAGGACGTCGACTACCGCTCGACCTGCCTGACGCTCGACAGTTGCTTAAGCGAATTGCTCGACTTCTCAATCGCCAATCCAAGCCATCTGCCGATCGCCGTGTCGTTCAACGCGAAGGACGCCCGGCTGACCGACCCCGGTTATGTCGTGCCGTTGCCGTTCACTAGCGCCGTGTTCGACGCGCTCGACCGGGCAATCCTGGAATCGATACCCCGCGACCGAATCCTGACACCGGATGATGTCCGCGGCCGATATGACACGCTCGAACGCGCGGTTCTCCAGACCGGTTGGCCGCGCCTCGACGACGTGCGCGGCAAGTTCATTTTCCTTCTCGACCAGGGCGGAGCGAAGCTCGACGCCTATCTCGAGAAACACCCGTCACTCGCCGGGCGGGTCATGTTCGCCAATGCACCCGTTGGTCATCCCGCCGCTGCCTTTCTCGTGATCAACGATCCGATTCGTTCGGCCAAACGCATCGATGAGGCGGTTCGCAAAGGCTATCTCGTGCGCACGCGCGCGGACGCGAACACCGTCGAAGCACGAAAGAACGACACGGCCCGGCGCGACGCCGCGTTCGCGAGCGGCGCGCACTTCATCAGCACCGACTATTACGACGGCATCCAGGGGTTCGGCAACGGCTATCGGGTCGTCTTTCCGAACGGCGCGATGGCGCGCTGTAACGTCGTCAATACGAAAGCTGGGTGCAGCGTCAGCCCGTGACGACGGACGTTCAGATCACCTCGAGCTGATCACGATCCGGCAGTGCCGGAAAGGGTGCGGTCGGCAACGTCTGGTACCAGAACGCCACCGAAGCGATGTCGTCCTGCAACGGTAGATAGCGCCGCTCCTTGTCCGTACGCCACCCGAGTGCCTGGATGGTGACGCGCAGGTCTTCCTCGAAGCGGATCGGATCGGGGATGTGCCAACGGTAAAGGCCGAATCGCTGCTGAGATTGGTACACGCCGTCCGGTCGGATGACCTGCGGTAACCCCGCGTAGGGACTGTTGAATTCCTCGTATCCGGACGGCGGTCCGCCGGGACGATTGCGCTCCATCACACCGGGATCGAAGTTGTACGCGCCGCAGAAATAGTCTTCGGTGCCGGTGCCGCAAATCGTCGGGAACTCGCCGTCACCGTCGAGGAAGAACTTGATCTCGCCTTCGCCCCACCAACCGGCGTTGTTGACGCCCCAGGCCATGTAGGTCCCGGCGTAGTGGCCGCGCCCCTGGATGCCGTCGACGATCGTATAGACGTCTTTGTACGGCAGCGGGTTGACGCGTCGGAACTGTGCGTGGAAATACGCCGCGTCTTCCGGGACGTCGGTCAGCACGTAGTTGATCTGGTAGTAGACCGACATCTGCTCTTGGCCAAGATTCTCGATCGTCAGCCGCGCGCGGCGGCGAAACGGCATCTCCCAATAACTGTTGAACGCCCGTCCGGGATTGACACACACGGCAAGCGACGAGACGCGTGCATAGCGTTCCCACCCGCACGCGAAGAAGTCGCCGGCCGGACACTCGACCGCCGGTTGTTCCTGATCGTCCCAGTACATCCTGAGAATGCTGTGCCGCCATCGACAGCGCGCCAGCGTCATCCAGATCTGCTGGATCGCGCCTTCACCCTCGATATTGGCGAGTTCGAACGTCTCGCCCGGCTCGATCAGGACGTACGGCGAGACCTTCCAGCCCTGACCCAGCCCACGGGCGGCGCGCGCGGCGGGACCGTCCGTCGACATCCCCCCCTGACCTTTCGCGCCGCTGAAGTTCTCCGGACTGATCGATCGTGATTTGGCGTTCGACAACCGCGACAGGTTGCCGAGATGCATGCCGAGACCCGAAAAGCTCATGGCTGTCCCCTTCTCAAACCGTTCCCAGAACTCTACGACAGGATGGCGCTACCTCCCGCTCCTATCTCGCCCATGGCGTCCAGATCTTGTGCGGCGTCGCAAGGGCAACGGAATCCGTTAGGCTAGCTCGCGAGGTCGCCCGATCCAGCGCGCCTCGTGGGGGAGTTCGGATTTTGCAGGCTTACCTGATACGGCGGCTGCTCGCGCTGCTGCCGACGCTTTTCTTTGCGAGCCTGATCGTGTTCGTTTCGATGCGCCTGATTCCAGGCGACGTGATCGACCTGATGCTCGCGCAGAACGACATCGTAACGGGTCAGGATCGGGCGAAGATCGAGGCGGCACTCGGGCTCGACCAGCCGGTTTACGTTCAATACTTCCGCTGGATCGGTGGGGCTCTGACGGGCGATCTCGGCACGTCGCTCTGGCAGAACGTGCCGGTGACGCAGCAGCTCGCCGAGACGCTCCCGATCACTTTCGAACTCGGCTTCCTTGCGCTCATCGTCGCGCTCTCGGTGGCGCTACCCATCGGTATCTACTCGGCCATGCGCCAGGACACGACCGGCGACTACGTCGCGCGATCGTTCTCGCTTCTGATGCTCGCGGTCCCGAGCTTCTGGCTCGGTACGCTGGTGATGGTCTTTCCCTCCGTGTGGTGGCGCTGGTCACCCGCACTCGAGTACACGCCGTTCTTCGAAGACCCGATCGCCAACCTCGCCCACATGAGCGTGCCCGCCATTCTGTTGGGACGCTCGATGTCCGCCGTGACGATGCGGATGACGCGCACGATGATGCTCGAGGTGATGCGCCAGGACTATATCCGCACGGCGCGGGCCAAGGGCGTGAGTGAGCGGCTTCTCATCGTTCGTCACGCCTTACGTAACGGGCTGATCCCCGTGATCACCCTCATCGGACTGCAAGCACCGCTCCTCATCGGCGGGGCGGTGATCCTCGAGCAGATCTTCGTCGTCCCGGGGATGGGATTACTGCTCCTCGAGGCGGTCTTTCAGCGCGACTATCCGGTCATCTCGGGCGTGTTCCTCGTCGTCGGGGTCGGAGTGCTGGTGATCAACCTGCTGGTCGACGTGAGCTACGGCTGGCTCGATCCCAAGGTTCGCCACGAGTGAACCAGCGATGAGCGAAGCGATCGGTACCCCCATCACGCCTCTTGCGCCCCCGGGCGCGCCGGGGTTCGTCGCGTTCCATCGACGCATGTTCCGGGAGAAACCCCTCGGCGCTGTCGGCGGCGGCATATTCCTGCTCTTCCTCATCGCCGGGGTTTTCGCGGATCTCCTCGCGCCTTTCGGAATGAACTCGACCGACCTCACGGTGCGCCTCGAGGCGCCGAGCTTCACCCATTGGTTCGGCACCGATCACCTCGGCCGCGACGTGCTCTCGCGTGTGCTCGTGGGCGCGCAGATCTCGATGATCGTGAGCTTTCTCGCGGCAGGCCTCGCGACAGTCATCTCGATCGTGCTCGGCGTCGTGTCGGGCTACTTCGGCGGGCGCACCGACATGGTGATCCAGCGGGGCGTCGACGCCTGGATGACCTTCCCCGACCTCGTACTGCTGATCGTCATCGTCTCGATCGTCGGTCCCGGGATACCGCAGATCATCATCGTACTGGGTCTCCTCTACGGTATCGCTGGGAGCCGGATCGTCCGCGGTAGCGTCGTGACCGTGAAGGAGAACATGTACACCCACGCGAGCCTTTCGATCGGCGCGCGGACGTGGCATGTGCTCGTGCGCCACATCCTGCCGAACATCATGCCGGTGGTGATCGTGCTCTTCACGACGCGGATCGGCGCTGTGATTCTGGCCGAAGCAGGCCTGTCGTTCCTCGGTCTCGGCGTCCCACCACCCGCTCCAACGTGGGGAAGCATGCTGAGCGGCACCGGACGAACTTACATGTACCTCGGTCCCTGGCTCGCGCTCGCGCCGGGCCTTTGCCTCACGATCGTCGTCTACGCGGTCAACGTTTACGGCGATGCGCTCAGGGACCTACTCGATCCACGTATGCGGGGGAGCAGATGAAGGCGAGCGCACTGAGGAAGAAATCGTGGGGTCGCCGGGTGGGGATGCTCACACTCGTTCTCGCCCTCGGCGCATGGGCTAACGACGTCGGGCGCGAAGCGCCTCGCTACGGCGGCGATCTCAACATCGGCACCGTCTACGTCACGCTGTCGGCGCTCTCGTGGGATCCGGTCGACTGGACGTGGAAGTCGAACCATGACACCGGCCTCGTACGCGAACAGTTGTTCGCGGGCGACCTCGACCGAGGTGTGCGAGGCGGTGGCGACTATACGTTCGTCGCGGAAGCCTATCTGCCGACGGACGTCATCCGCGGAGAGCTTGCCGAGTCGTGGGAGTGGCAGGACGATCTCAAACTCGTTGTACGCCTGCGCCAAGGCGTGATGTTCCACGAGAAGCCCGGGATCATGGAATCGCGAGAGCTGACGGCCCACGACGTGAAGTTCACCTTCGACCTCGTGGACTCGAGCCCGAAGAAAGCCCAGCAGGACTACTGGGGCTACATCGATGAGCTCGAGGTGCGCGACGACCACACGCTCGTCTTCCACTTCAACGAATTCAACGCCGAGTGGGCCTATCGCTTCGGCTACGGCTACCAGAGCTCCATCACCGCGCGCGAACTGGCCGATGTCGATGCGAAGGATTGGCGCAACCTCATGGGCACCGGCCCGTTCGAACTGACGAAGTACATCCACGGCAACTCGCACATCTATCGGCGCCGGGATAACTATTGGGATGCCGAGGTGTACGACGGCAAGTCGTTCCAGCTCCCCTACGTCGACAGCGTCAAATACCGAATCATCAAGGACGAGGCGACGTATTTGACGGCCCTTCGCACGGCAAAAGTCGACATCCTCGAATCGGTCCGCTGGATTGCCGTGGATCACCTGAAGGAATCGACCCCCGAACTCAACTGGTCGCGCTGGCTCGGAATGTCCGGCAACTTCATTGCTCTCCGCCTCGACCACGAGCCGTTCGCCGATCCGCGCGTGCGTCGCGCCCTCAACCTCGCCGTCAACCAGCGAGAGATCGTCGAGCTCTTCTACGGCGGCCACGCGGAGCTGATGGCATATCCGCAACACCCAGGCTTCGGCGCTTACTACCAGCCACTCGAGGAAATGCCGGCTTCGGTGCAGGAACTCTTCGACTACAACCCGGAACGCGCGCGCGAACTACTCGCCGAGGCAGGCTATCCCGACGGCTTCGCGTTCGACGTGCAGGTCTGCTCCTGCAGCCCGAGCAACATGGATCTCCTGCCGCTCATCGAGTCTTACCTCGCGGCGATCGGGGTCGAGATCCGTATCCAGCCGATGGAGTACGCCTCCTTCTTGTCCGCGATGACGACGCAGACACACGGCCCCGGCTACTTCATGAACAACGGTCACACGAACCCGACCACGACGCTGCGTAAGTTCATTACGGGCCACAAGTGGAACCCCGCGCTCATCTCGCGCCCGGAATTCGACGCGGAGGTCCAGCAGCTGATGCGCATGCCTGAGGAGGCCGATCGCATAGCCCTCGCGCGAAAACTCACGATCGATCTGCTCGACTTCGCGCCCTACATCTGGCTGCCGACCGAGTACGTCTACACCGCGTGGTGGCCCTGGGTGAAGAACTACGCGGGCGAGTTGCGCGCGGGCGCCGTCCGCCCGGGACCGATTTATGCCCGCATCTGGATCGACCAGGAACTCAAGCGGGAGCTCGGCTTTTGAGTGCACTTCTCGAGGTACGCGACCTCTCCGTGCGCTTTCGGACCGATCGTGGAACCGTGCAGGCGGTGAACGCCGTCGACTTCGACGTGGATGCCGGGGAAACCCTTGCGATCGTCGGCGAGAGCGGATCCGGGAAGAGCGTAACGGCGTTGTCGATCCTGCAACTGATCGGCGACAACGGCCGCATCGAATCGGGGTCGATCCATTTCGAGGGCGTGGATCTGCTCGGCCTCGAACGCGACGCGATCCGAGCCATCCGCGGGGACCGCATCGCGATGATCTTTCAGGAGCCGATGTCGTCCCTGAATCCCGTGCTCACCGTCGGCAAGCAAGTCGCAGAGCCGATCCAGCTCCATCGCGGCAAGACCTGGGACGAGGCCTACGCCATGGCCGCTGAACTCCTCGGCCGCGTCGCCATACCCGACGCCGCGAATCGCCTCGACGACTACCCGCACCACTTCTCCGGCGGGATGCGCCAGCGGGTGATGATCGCGATGGCATTGGCGTGCGAGCCACGCCTGATCATCGCCGACGAACCGACGACCGCGCTCGACGTGACGGTACAGGCGCAGATCCTCGCGCTCCTGAAGGAGCTCACCCGCGAGACCGATGCGGCGCTCATTCTCATCACCCACGACCTCGGGGTCGTGGCGCGCTACGCGGATCGAGTCGCCGTCATGTACGGCGGCCGTATCGTCGAGACGGCGTCCGCTCGCGATCTCTATGGCAACCCCCACCATCCGTATACCGACGGGTTGATGGCGTCGATTCCGGGCCTCGAAGGCGTGGCGGGAAGTCGGCTACCGACGATCGAGGGGCAGCCGCCCGATCTCGCCAACCTACCGCCGGGCTGCGCTTTTGCGCTCCGCTGCCCGCACGCCAGACGCGAATGCGTCGAAGAGCGTCCAGCGCTCCTTGAGGTCGGGCCAGGACACCAGCGGGCATGCCACGGCTATGGATAAAACACCGCTGCTAGAAGTCGACGACGTTCGAGTGCACTTCCCGGTGTATGAGGGTGTGGTGCGGCAGCGCCAGGTCGCGAGCATCAAGGCCGTCGACGGCGTGAGCTTCACGCTTCGCCGCGGGGAGACGTTTGGCCTCGTCGGCGAAAGCGGCTGCGGCAAGTCGACAACCGCGCTCGCGGTGCTTCGAATGCTTCGCCTCACGGCCGGGTCGGTACGTTTCGAAGGCCGGGACATCACAGATCTCGCGCCCGATGCGATGCGCGGCGTGCGCCGGCGCATGCAGATGGTCTACCAGGACCCGTTTGGATCGTTGAACCCGAGAATGCGGGTACGCAACATCATCGGCGAGCCGCTGGTCGTCCACGGTCTCGCCAAAGACCGCAGCCGTTACCGCGACCGCGTCGCCGAGCTCATGGATCTTGTCGGCCTGCTGCCCGACATGGCGGACCGCTATCCCCACGAGTTCAGCGGCGGGCAGCGCCAGCGAATCGGCATCGCTCGAGCCCTCGCGCTCGAACCGAGCCTGCTGATCTGCGACGAGCCCGTCTCGGCGCTCGACGTCTCGATTCAGGCCCAGGTTCTGAACCTGCTGCTGGACCTGCAGGAGCGGCTCGAGCTGACCTATCTCTTCATCGCCCACGACCTCTCGGTCGTACGCCACGTCTGCGATCGCATCGGCGTGATGTATCTCGGGCGGTTGGTGGAGGTCGCGACGCGAGATGAACTCTTCGCCGCACCCCAACATCCCTATACGCGGGCGTTGCTTGCGGCCGTGCCGCTACCGGATCCGGTACTCGAGGCGAGCCGACCCCAGGAACTCATTCACGGCGAGGTACCGAGCGTTCGCAATCCGCCGGCCGGCTGCCGATTTCACCCACGCTGCCCGCTCGCCGAGGATCGCTGCCGCAGCGAAAGTCCGGCGCTCATCACGAATCCGACGACCGGCAACGCCGTCGCCTGCCACCTCGCGACAAAAAGCTAGTCCGGTTCGACCTCGGACAAGTACTGCTCGTCGGACACCTTTTCCTGCCAGACGACCGCCTGACCATCGAGCGCTTCCTGGATCGCGATGTGGCTCATCGCCGTCGTGTCGGTCGCACCGTGCCAATGCCTCTGCCCGCAGTCGCAATGCACGACGTCGCCGGCCTGAATCGCCTTCTTCGGTCCCTCCCAGCACTGGGTCCAGCCGCGACCGGTGGTAACCACCAGATGCTGTCCCAAAGGATGATAGTGCCAGGCGCTTCGTGCGCCAGGTTCAAACGTCACGAGCGCGGCACTCGCACGCGCGGGTTCCTCCGCCCCGAATAACGGGTCGATTCGTACGTTACCTGTAAAGAATTCCTCAGGGCCCTTGCCCGACGGGCGGGACCCTGCGCGGTAAATCTGCATCGGCATTCGATGACTCCCCTTCCATGACAAATGCATCTCGGATTCTGGTCTCGCGGAGCGATCGACGAAAGTGATCGTTTAGGATCGGCGGCCGCTTTCGCGCGATGAGAAAAACATGCGTTTCGTTGCTTTGCTCGCAGCCACCTTTCTAACGGCCACTGCCGCGGCCAACGACCGCCTCCAGGATCTCTTCGAACGCGCGTGGGCGTTCGAACTCGAAACCGAACCGGTTCTCGCGACCATGATGGGCGTGCACGACTACGGCGACCGGCTACCGCTCGTCACACCGGCCGATCAGCAAAAACGAGCCGTTGCCTTTCGAGCGTTCCTCGACGAGCTCGACGACTTCGACTTCCAGTCGCTCACGACGACCGACCGCACGAACTACCGAATGTTCGAACAGCGGCTCGGCTTTCAGATCGAGAGTATCGAGGCCCGGTCGTTCGAGATGCCGATCAACGCCGAGGGCGGATTCCATACGTCGATCGCGATGCTGCCGTCGCGCATCCCGCTGCGGCATCGCGCGGACGTTGAAGCGTATCTCGATCGGCTGGCCGCGATCGGACCGTATTTCGAGGCTCAGATTGCCAACCTTCGCCGCGGGCTCGACCGCGGCTTCTCACAACCACGCGTGATCCTCGATGGGTTCGACCACACGATCTCGACCCATCTCGTCGACGACCCCACCGCCAGCGTCTTCTACGAACCGCTCACTAGCCTGCCAGGATCGATTACGCCGTCTGCGCGCCAGGCACTGTCGGAGCGCGCGGCCGCGGTCATCCAGGAAACGGTCATCCCCGCGTACGCTGAGTTCCTTGTGTTCATGCGCGACCACTACGTTCCCACGACGCGTGAATCACCCGGCGCCAGCGAACTGCCTGACGGTGCGCGCTTCTATGCCTTGCAGATCAAACGGCACACGAGCCTCGACGTCGATGCTCAATCGGTGCACGAAACAGGCCTCGGCGAGGTCGAGAGGATCAAGTCCGCCATGCATTCGGCCATGCGGCGTGCCGGACACGAAGGGGACCTCCGATCCTTCATCACCCACCTTCGCGAGACACGGAGCTTCTACCCAAAAACCGCGAAGGACCTGCTGGAGCGAGCGGCGTTCATCGCCAAAGCGATGGACGGCAAGCTGCCGCAACTCTTCGGCCGGTTACCCCGCTTGCCCTACACGGTCGCGCCAGTCCCGGCCTCCATCGCGCCGAAGTACACGGCGGGTCGATATGTCTCGGCGCCCCGAGACTCCACGTTGCCCGGCACCTATTGGGTAAACACCCACGCCCTCCATACGCGGCCGTTCTACAACCTCGAAGCGCTGACCTTCCACGAAGCGGTCCCAGGACATCACCTGCAACTCGCGTTGCAGGCAGAGATCGAAGGTCTCCCCGCTTTTCGCAGCGCCGCCAGCGTCACTGCTTTCGTCGAAGGCTGGGCGCTCTACGCCGAATCGCTCGGCCTCGAGGTCGGCTTCTACGAGGATCCGCTAAGCGACTTCGGGCGGTTGAGCTACGAGATGTGGCGAGCGTGCCGTCTGGTCATCGATACCGGCATTCACGCGTTCGGGTGGACGCGTGAAGACGCCATCGACTACCTCGCCCGTCACACGGCCTTGCCGCTGCACGAAGTGACGACGGAGATCGATCGATACATCGGCTGGCCCGGCCAGGCGCTCGCCTACAAGCTGGGAGAACTCAAGATCAAGGAATTACGTCAGCGCGCCGAAGAGACCCTGGGAGACAAATTCGACCTACGCGCCTTCCACGACGCCGTGCTCGAACAAGGCGCCGTGCCGCTCGATGTGCTCGAGCGCCACATCGAGCGCTGGATCGACGAACGGGCTTCGAACTGACGCAGCGCCTTACTCTTCGGAGTCTGCCATCTCGCGCTGGCGCGCTTCTCGCATCGCCTCGACATCGCGGGCAAACACTTCACGAAGACCCCGACTGAACGTTGCCGGAATCACTGAAAGGTGGGTCTCCCCATCGAAGATGTGTTCGGTCAACCGCAGGTTGGCGTAATCACGTTCACGCAACGCGCTCGCCATCCTTTTCGTGTTGGTGACCATCTTGGAATCGGCGGCGGCACCCATCTCCTCGAGTGAGCCGACGGAAATGAAGACGTCGACATCGAGGTCGTCCGCTCGCTCGGCATAAGCCGCTTCGTCGTCGAAGAGAACTTCGCCGTCCCACCAGATCGACGGGCTTCCGGCCAGGTAGCGTTGGTAATCGGCGGTGCGGTTAAAGAGCGCGTAGAGCGTAAAGAGACCGCCGAGCGAATCCCCGACCAGCGTCGAATCGCTCGGATCGACCGGATAAGTTGCTTCGATGAAGGGCTTCACTTCTTCTTCGATGAAGTCGAGAAATGCCGCTGCACCACCGCCACTGGGTTCCTCACCCCCGGTTTCCGTGACCGTCGCCGTCGGGGTCAGTTCGCGCATCCGCAAAGAGAGGATTTCTTGCGTACTCGTCGCCGGATAGCCGATCCCGACGAAGATTGCCGGTGGAAGCTCGCCACCAAGTTGCAGCAGACGTGCGGAGTTCGCGGCGATCGGCAGCATCGTATTGCCGTCGGTTACGTAGACGGCGGGTAATTTGGCGTCACTTGGTGCCAACGGCAGGACGACGTCGATGACGAAATCCTGACCGATCGTCTCCGATCGCATCACGTGTCGAAACGACCCCGAAATCGAAACGGGTGGCACGCGCGCGGCCGTGCGCGGTGTTTCGTTGAGCGGAACCGCGGCATCCGACTGCGTCCGTCCGGGCTCAGCCGTCGGGCCGCAACCGAGCAAAGCAACGAGAAAAGCGAGCGGAATGAAACGCATGGGTTTTGCCACGCCTCAAGTGGGAGATCAGGCTAACACGCGGCTAAGATCGGCAAATCGAGCAACGTCGGGGAGCGTCCCGTGAAGTACTGGATGGCAGTCGGAGTGGCGGCGGTTGCACTGACGGGGCTCGCAGAAGAGACGACCCAAAACGACGAGGCGAAGGTCCTGCTGTGGGGCGACACCCATCTGCACACGTCCGACTCGTTCGATGCATACCTGAACGGCAACATGAGCGCCGATCCCGAGACCGCCTACCGCTTCGCGCGTGGCGAGCCAGTGTTGCACCCCTTCACCAAAGCGCGTGTGCAAATCGGTCGACCGCTCGACTTCCTGGTGGTGACCGATCACGCCGAGTTCTACGGCGGGATCAAGGACATCTACGAAGAGGGGATCCAGGATCCCGATCCGGGATTTCTGACCGGCCTCATCTACATGTACTCCGAATGGTCCATTCGCGACGCGATCGACTCAGGCGAAGGTCAGGCTTTCTTCACGGACATCCTGCCCGAGATCAGCGACCCCATCGTCGCGGCGCGCGGTTGGGTCGAAGCCGTCGGGGAGACGGCGATTCCCGGCGCGTCGGTGTCACTCGACAACGCCTGGAAGCGCATGCTCGCGACGGCGGATCGCTACAACGAGCCCGGTCGGTTCACGACGATGATCGGTTGGGAATGGAGCTCGAATCCGGGTGGAGCGAACCTGCATCGTGTCGTCGTCACCGATGCCACACCCGACGTGGCGGCAGACTTTCGCCCGTTCGGGTCGAACGACAGTCCCTACCCGGCAGACCTCTGGGCGTGGCTCGAAGACACGGAAGCCAAAACGGGCGCACGCTTTCTCGCCATCCCGCACAACTCCAACATCTCGAGAGATCTCATGTTCGCTCGAACGCGTCTGAACGGGGACGCGATCGACGTCGACTACGCGCGGGCCAGCGCGCGTTGGGAACCCATCGTCGAGGTGACGCAGATCAAGGGCGATTCGGAATCGCACGCCTCACTGTCGCCCGATGATCCGTTCGCGGGCTTCGAACCCTATCCCTTCTATCACCAGCGCGAGCGGACGGAGCAATACGTCGTCGGCCCGGGTGACTTCGCACGTTCCGGCCTCAAGGAAGGCTTAGCCCTCGAACGGGATCTCGGCGTCAATCCCTATCAGTTCGGGATGATCGGCTCGACCGACAGCCATACCGGTCTCGCGACCGCGGAGGAGCCGAATTTCTGGGGCAAAATGGCGTTCGACTCGATTCCCGAACGCAAACAGAACCTGGCGCTCGGCAAAGGCCCGACCGGTTGGACGATGCAGGCGGGTGGGCTCGCGGCCGTGTGGGCGGCGAACAACGACCGTGACGCCATCATGGACGCGTTCAAACGGCGCGAGGTCTACGCGACGACGGGCCCGCGGATTCGGCTCGAAATGACCGTCGAGCATGGGGACGGCGGCACGACGGCCATGGGTGGCGAATACGACGCCGGCGAGGCGCCACCGATCTTCCACATCGATGCCTTGCGTGATCCGGCGAGCGGCAATCTCGATCGCGTGCAGATGATCAAGGGCTGGATCGATGCGAGCGGCGCGACGCACGAGACGATTTTCGAGATCGTGTGGTCCGGCGAGCGACAACTCGTCAACGGTGTCCTGCCACCGGTCGGCGATACCGTCGACCGAGCCACGGGGCAGTACGTCAACTCCATCGGGGCTCAATCGCTTGCGACCGCTGGCAGGACCCATCGTTCGATCCGCACCAGCGCGCGTTCTACTACGTCCGGGTGCTGGAGATCCCGACGCCTCGGCACTCACTTCTCGACGCGATCGCCCTCGGCATGGAGAGCGCAACAGAGGGTCCGGACGTGATTCAGGAGCGCGCGTATTCGAGCCCCGTCTGGCAACGACCGCGGCGCGAATGACGTCGGTTCGTTGACGCCGCTCACGCGAGATTAGGGTTCGACGTTCAGCCGTGCGACGTCCGCGAGGAGGCGGAGCGCCTGCTCGTCACCTGAAATCGTGAGGCCGGTGACGCCCGAATCCTCCCAATCACGGAAGCGGCGTTGGATCCGTTGCCGATCGCCGACCAGCGCGCCCTGGTCGACGAATTCATCAGGCACGGCGTTCGTCGCCTCGTCTTTACGCTTGGCGAGATAGAGGTCCTGAATCCGCTCGGCCGCCTCACCGAAGCCGCGGCGGATCATCATTTCCTTGTGGAAGTTCTTGCTCTTGTGGCCCATCCCACCGACATAGAGCGCAATGCCCGGCTTCATACGATCGAGACCGGCCTTCACGTCGTCCGTGACGATCGCCGAGACCATGCCCTGGCGTTCGAAGTCGTTCATCGTCTTGCCACCTTTCTCGAGGCCGGCGTCGATCCAGGGCACATACGTGTCGTAGTTCTCCGGGACGAGCCCCAACGGTAGCCAGCCATCGGCGATTTCCGCCGTCAGCTTCACCGTCGATTCCATTCCCGTGCCGAGCCAGATCGGAATGTCCGGATTCGTGTGCAGGATCGACTTCAACGGCTTGCCGACGCCCATGGCGCCTTCGCCGAGGAACGGTAGCGAGATCTCCTTGCCGTCGTGAACGACGGGTTCCTCGCGCTTGAAGATCTTGCGCATGATCGAGACGTAGTCCTTGAGCCGGTAGTACGGCCTGCCCCACGGCTGCCCATACCAACCCTCGACGATCTGCGGTCCGCTGACGCCGATGCCACAGATGACCCGGTTACCGCCCGCGAGTGCATCGATCGTCGCAATCGTCATCGCGGCGTTGGCGGGCGTCCGGCCGGCGAGCTGAATCACCGCCGTGCCCAGCCGGATACGCTCGGTCTTGCCGGCGAGGTAGGCGAGCGGTGAGAGGGCGTCGGAGCCATACGCCTCGGCCGTCCACACGGTGTCGTAACCGAGCCTCTCGGCCAGCTGGACCTTTTCGACATCGATCGACAGCGCACCACCCGAGTAGCCGAGCATCAAGCCTAGTTTCATATGGTCGTCTCCCTTTGGGCCGTTTGGCGTCCTTGCCGCAACGCCACCAGAATAACGCCACAAAACGAGGAGAATCCGATGGCAGTGGTACGCGTCGAGACGAACGAGGGCATCGCGACGGTCACGCTCGACCGGCCGGACGCTTTGAACGCCTTCTGCGGCGAATTGATGGACGAGCTTTGCGAGGCGTTCCTCGCGGTCGAAGCGGATGACGCCGCACGCGTCCTGGTGCTCACCGGCGCCGGGCGCGCGTTCTCGGCGGGCGCCGACTTGAAAGCGATGTCGTCCAGTCAGCCCACACCGAGATTCGGTCTGGAGGGACTGCTGTTCGCGATCATCGACTTCACCAAACCGTTCATCGTCGCGGCCAACGGCCTCGGCGTCGGCATCGGTTGTACGATCTGCGGGCTCGCGGACATGACGTTCATGGCGCGCTCGGCGCGCTTTCGATGTCCGTTCTCGACGCTGGGCCTCACGGCCGAAGCCGCAAGCACGTACACCTTTCCGCGCCTCATGGGGCACCAAGCCGCGAGCTGGACATTACTTTCGTCGGAATGGCTGTCGGCAGAGCGCTGTCAGGCGATGGGGCTTGCGCTCGAGGTCTTCGACGACGAGGGCTTCATGCAAAGCGTTACCGCCGAAGCAGCCAAACTCGCGGCATTGCCGCTGGCGTCCCTGCGTCAGACGAAAGAACTCCTCATCGGCCCTCGTCGCGAAGAGATGAAGCGTGCCGTGCGAGCGGAGAATGCCGGTCTGGCCGCACTCACCGGCGGACCAGCGAATCGCGAGGCACTCCGCGCGTTCGCCGAGAAGCGCGACCCCGATTTCTCTTCGTTACAGGCGTCTTAAGGCAAGTCGACCCGATCGAATCGATGGTTGCGATTGCGTCCACCGCTCACGAGGAATGCCGTCGCGACACCATCGTCGCCAACTCGAACGTGAGTGCATTGGCGAAAAACGAAGCGCCCCGGAAGACGTCATCACCCGCCTCTTTCGTGAAGGCCAGATCGCCGTGTCGCGGGTGGCGTAGCACGAGTTCGCCATCCGCGATCGCAACCGCCAACAACCGGTCGAGCTCCGGGCTGAAGTACCAGCCCACGAGCCCTTCGGCATCAGCGCCGAGCGGTTCCGCCGGCTCGGTAGCCACCTCCGGGGCGGTTTCGTCGCGCGGTTCCAGTCGATCCGCCAGCACGAGGTCGGCGACCTCGCTCGCCAGCCCGCCGGCATTGGTCGCGGCGACGTTCGAGACGACGCTGATGCCAACGTTGACCTCGGGGAACCAGGAGACGAACGAGCGAAATCCGGCATCGCCGCCACTGTGACTCCAGATCGCCTGACCACGGTACTCATCGACCGATATCCCGGAGGCGTAGCCGGCGCCACCACCGGCGCACCCACCGATCCGCGGTATTTTGATCATCTCGCGCCGGACCTCTTCGGATCCCACCGCGAGCGTACGGAAGTTGTCGAGCCACAAGAGAAGGTCGATCGCGGTGGTGAAGAGCGACGTCGCCCCCGCGTTCGCGTAAGAGAGCACCAAATTCTTCCACGTGCCCGCGTCGGAGAAATACGAGTACGCACGGCCCGGGACAACGTGTTGGTGGTCGTCGTGGAAATGCGTTCGCGACATCCCGAGCGGGTCGAAGATCCGTTCCCGGGTGAAATCCGCGAATGATCGACCGGACACCGCTGGGGCGATCTCCCCGAGCAGCGTATAGCCCATGTTGGAGTACATGTGCTCGCTGCCCGGCTCGAAGTTGAGGTCGACCTGCTTCTTCATCAGCCGGCGAACGTCCTCGGTCGTGATGAAGTCGTCGAGCCGCCAGCCCGCGAGCGCCAGCAACTCCCACTGATCACGAATGCCGCTCGTGTGATTCATGAGGTGGCGAATCGTCACCGGATGCTCGAAGCGGTTGACCCACGGCAGGTGACCCTGGATCTCGTCATCGAGACCGAGCATTCCCTCGTCGGCCAGCAAGATCACCGCAAACGCCGTGAACTGTTTCGACACCGACGCGACATGGAAGATCGTCTCCCCGGTTACCGGGATGTCGAATTCGAGCTGTGCCAACCCATAGCCGCGGGTAGCGATCACCTCACCGTCACGGATGACCGCGACCGCGCCACCGGTGAACCCGGCTCTGACCAGGCGCTGAAGATGGCGTCGAGCTTCGCCGTATCAACCATGTCGTCCGCCTCCGCGTAGACGCCCAGCACGAGTACCGCTGTCAGAAGAAATCGGAGCATCGGATCAACCACAGATCGACTCGAAGAGCTTCAGGAAGTTCTCACCGAGTCTTCCTCGAATCTGCTCATCCGAATAGCCCCGCGCGAGTAGGCCCCGGGCCCATGCTGACGAGATCACTCTCCTGTCAGTTTCCTGGCATGCTGGTCCTAAATCGATGAGCCACACGACGGACATAGTGATCATTGGCGCGGGGATCGTGGGTCTCTGTACGGCCATGCAACTTCACCGATCGGGGGGCGTTCGGGTCACCGTGCTGGAGCAAAGCCCCGCGCCGGGCGCGGGCTCGAGCGGCGCGTCTTCCGCGGTGTGTCGGCACCTCTATACCTATCAAGAGATGATCAACCTCGCCCGCGACGGTATCGACATCTACCGCCACTGGCAGGATTTCACCGGCCTCGAAGAACCCCGAGCGCGCTTCAACGACGTCGGCGTGGTCTGGATCGGTGGCAACGAACCACAACGCGACGCACAACGGCTACAACGTCACGGCATCCCGGCGAACGTGCTCGATGCCGCGACGTTCGCGGAGCGCTTCCCGTCGCTGAGTACCTGCAAACTCGCACCGGACTTCGAAACCGGCAAGGCGCATGTCTGCGAACCTACCGACGCGTTCCTTTGTGAGGAAAGTGGCGGTTTCATGGATCCGCAAAACGCACTCGACGATCTTACGGCCGCGCTGACCGACGCCGCCGGCGTCGAGCTCAGATTCTCAGCGACCGTCGAGAGGATCGAACACGACGACGCCGGTGTCAGAGGCGTCCGGCTCGCGAGTGGCGAATCGATTTCGTGCGCCATTGTTCTCAACGCCAGCGGACCATGGTGCAACCGGTTGCTTGCACCGTTCGAGTTCGCCGCGAGATGGCCTCTCGAACCGACGCGTATCCAGGTACTGCACCTGCCTGTACCGACCGAAATGACGGCAAGGATGCCGGTCTGCGGCGACTTCACGTCCGGCGTGTACTTCCGCCCACAAGGCGTCGGCCAACTCATAGCCGGTTCCACGCTCGAAGCGGATGAACAGGAAACCATCGCCAACCCCGACGAGTACGATCGATTCGCCGATAACGACTTCAAGATGATCAAGATGCACGCGCTCAAGCATCGTGTCCCGAGCCTCTCCGATCACACTCGAATCGGTAGTTACTGTGGCCTCTACACCGTCAATCGCGCCGACATGCATCCGCTCGTCGGGGCCACACCGGTCGACGGCCTCTTCGCGGCCAACGGCTTCAGCGGTCACGGGTTCAAACTCGGTCCGGCCGTCGGTTCCCTGCTTGCCCGGGCCATCGATGGCGCACGCTCGGGATTCGACACCGAGGTCGATCTCGACTTCTTGAGCTGGGACCGAGAACCGCTTCATCTGGACACGATGAACGTACTCGCCTGAGCCCGCGCTAAGGACGCGGAAGTAAGATCACCAACGCGCCGCGCTTACCTAACCTCAGGCGGAAACTGGCGCCGCGTGGTCCTTCGGCTGCTCGGCTGGGACCTGCCATCCGGTCGGCATGTGACTGAAGTCGAAGAATGGCTCTTCGTCACCATCTTCGATCGCGCCCTGCACTTGCTTGTAGAACGTCCCGCCGGCTTTGTTGGAGAACGTGATCTCGACGTCGCCATGGTCATCGACCGACGGTCGTTCGCAGTACTCCGGAAACGTCGCCTCACCCGCGTGACCCGACGCATAGCCCTTCGCGAACATCTGTTTCAGGACCCCGAAGCCGTCGTCCTGGACCAGCACGTCGCCGCGCGGATGCCCGCCGAGCGTTTTCATGTGATCGAGGAATCCGTCGAGGTTGTGGCAATCGTAGGCGACATGCTGGCAGGAATGATCACCATGGCGCTCGACGAAACTCGTGACTTGGGATTTCTTCGCACGATCGATCCCTTCGATCAGCGCGATGCCGAAGTCGCCGTAGTCGATGCACCAGATCTTCATGCTGCTGTCCGGATCGCCGGGTCGCGCGTCATCGATGCGCTTGATGAGCTTGCCGCCCTCGACTTCGATGTGGAACCACGCCCACTTCTCGATATGGCCTTTCTTCACCGCATAGGAAACGTGATCAATCTTCTTGAGATGTGACATATGCCCTACTCATTGGCGTCTTGAACAATGGCCAAAAAGTGTACGGACGAAGGTTCGCAGGGTGACGGCGTTTTCGCAGCCTACGGAGCCACATCACGCGCTATTCTTGCGCACTATAAACGATGAGCGCAGGAATCCACCGCATGGATCGATTTGATCGAGCGATCCTCCAGGAGCTGTCGCACGACGGTCGAATGAGCTGGGCGCAGATGGCCGACCGCGTCAACTTATCCGCTAGTGCTTGCCAGCGCCGCGTTCAGGCACTGACGAGTCGCGGCATCATCGACAAGTTCACGATCCGCCTGAACGAGAAAGCGCAGGGGCATCACGTCAAAGCGTTCGTCGCCGTTAACATCGAGCGACAGAACGTCACGGCTGCCGAGGTTTTTCGCGAGTACGTACAGAGCGAACCCCGCATCCAAGCAGGTCACATGCTCTCGGGCGACGTCGACTATCTGCTCGAGGTCGTCGCCAGGGACCTCGAGGCGCTCGGCCAGTTCATCGAGGACGAACTCTTGAGCTTTCCGGCCGTCAAAGACGCTTCGTCATCCATCGTGCTCAAGATCGTGAAGCCGTTTCAGGACGCGATCGGGCCGGTCTGACCGACCGATCTCAGGCGCCCGATAGAAAACGCCGAAGGGTCGGCAGGACCTGGGGTGCGCCATTCATCTTCGCCGCGATGTGATCACCTTCCGTTGCGAGGTATTGGAAGCCGTGGCGCCGCGCGAAATCGAGCATCGGCTCGTGGTACGGATCTTCCATCCCGTTCCACAGGAGTACGGGGACGTCGAGATCGAGGACCGCACGCTCTGAGCCCTCGGTGTCGTAGAGCTGTACGTAGCAGGGGTCGAGCGCTTTGGCCAATGCGCCGGTCACCCATTCGGTGAGCTCGGGCGCGGCTTCTTTCGCCATATCGAGAAACGCGTCGAACTCGATCCGCGTCGAGCCGATCGCCGCCGCCATGCCGTCGACACAGTCCCATCCACCGATGACCAACGAAGCGAGACGTTCGGGATAGTGCTGGGCGACGCCGCAAGACATCCAGCCACCCATCGAGTAGCCCATAACATGCGCGCGGTCGGCTCCCAACGCGTCGATGACCGCCACGATGTCACCCGCGCGTTCCTCGATCCGGTAGCGGTTCGGATCTTCCGGCTTATCGCTCTCGCCGTGGCCGAGCGAATCGACCGTCGCCACCATGAATCGATCCGTCAGCCCGTCGACGAACCCGCATTCGCGCCAGCTCGCCTCGTTCATTAAGAAGCCATGCTGCAGGACGACGAGCGGGCCGTCTCCCGCGACTTCGTAATGAATTCGTTGGCCACGATTTTCGGCATATGGCATGGCTCTATACTCGAATTTTCAGAGGCGCGAAACGAACCCTTCGACGGCGCGGTTGAATGCTGCCGGTCAGTCGATGTTCGAAGCATGGCCGGCGCCTTCGATGACGATCTTGTCCGCCCCGGGAATCTTCCCGGCCATGTAGTCGGTCGGCGTACGAAACGGCGCATCGTCTTCGCCGACCAGCACCAACGTCGGGATGCGGATATCGGGTAACGACTGGATCACCCGATCATCGACCTGCGCGAGCAATCCGCGCGCCGCGTTGGCGAGGCCCTGGGCGGATGAATGCAGGCTGATCCGAACTTCCGCGCCCGCGCCGAGGGCCGCGAGCCCCTCCCGCTCGAACGCCTCCGCACGGTCCGCCGCCGTCTGGTTCCACGCGGCCCGGCCCTTGTCGCTCTTGTAGCCCGGTCCCGTGTCGAAAAGCATGAGCGCATCACATCGTTCGCGGTAGGCGAGGTGGAACGCGAGCGTCATGTACCCGCCGAGCGAAAGGCCCCCAATGATGGCCGAATCGACCCCACAGGCGTCGAGCAGAGCCGCCATGTCATCAACCGTGAGCCGTTCGGAATAGAGCGTCTGATCCGCGGGGCTCGCGGAACGGCCGTGTCCACGCATGTCCCAGATGATCAAGTCGTGCGTCTTCGTCAGCGCTTCGATCTGACCGGTCCACATGGCCGATGTGGCCGTGTAGCCGTGACTCATGAGAATCGTCGGTGCGCCGTTAAGATTCGAGCGGTGATGCTCGTAGTAGATCTCGACACCCTCGCGATCAAGCGTTGCCATCGTCTGCTCCACAGTAAGGAAGGGGCTTTTCACCCTCGATCGTCACACGTTCCATCGTGCGGATGGCGGGAAAGTAATCGGCGGCGGCATAGTGCTGCGTCGCGCGGTTGTCCCAGAAAGCGACAGAGTGCCTGCGCCAACGAAATCGGCACTGATATTCAGGTTTTTTGGCTTGCGCGTACAACCGCTCGAGCAAGGGCTTCGCCTCCTCAATGGGCATCCCTTCGATGCCCATGGTGAAAAGGCAGTTCACGTAAAGCGACGGCCGACCGGTCGCTGGGTGCGCGCGAACGATCGGGTGGCGCACGCTCGGGTACTTTTCTTCGTAACGCGCGATGCGCTCCTCATCCGCGCCACTCGCGATGAGCGTACGTCGCAAGGGCTCGAACTCATGGATTGCGTAGCGCCCTTCGATCAGCGCCTTGGTCTCGTCATCGAGGCCTTCGTACGCGGCTTCCATGTTGGCAAAGAGCGTATCGCCCCCGACCGGCGGAACTTCGCGCGCATAGAGAATCGAGCCCAAGGACGGATCCGGCCGCCACGTCACGTCTGAATGCCAATAGGCCGTACAGGCGGGCGGATGGTCGCCGTCGGCGTGCAGCACCATCACCTCGGGAAATCCTTCCTTCGGCTTGACCGGGTGCGTCTCGAGCGCCCCGAAGCGGCGCGCAAAGGCGACATGTGCCTCCGTGTCGAGTTCCTGATCCCGGAAGAAAACGACCTTGTGGTCGATCAGCTTCGCGAGGATCCAATCCGCCGTTTCGGCATCGATGTCACGCAGATCAATTCCCGTGATTTCCGCGCCGATTGCCGGCGTCAACGGTTCTACTTCGACCATTAGCCCTCCGCGTGCCCGTTCCTCGAGCGGTCAGACAACGAACGTACACTTCGCCCACGTCTCAAACGACACCTGACCACAACTTATTGCTGCAACCTTTTACTGCAACTTTTTCGGAGCCGTCATCGTCTCTTCTATGTGAACACGCCAATCGACAAACACGACACCGATCTCGCGACGCTCATCGAAGCGGCCCGCGGGCCCATTCGCGATGCCAGGGCCTTCGCGCACCTGGTGGACCAGCACCAAGCCATGATCTACGGCTTGATCCATGCGAGCTCGGGCGACTGGAGCGAAGCCCAGGATCTGACCCAGGAGGTTTTCTTAAAGGCCTGGCAGAAGCTCACGACACTGCGCGAGCCCGAACGGTTCGCGCCGTGGCTGCGCCAGATCGCGCGAACCGTGACACTCGATTCGATCCGTCGCCGAACACCGATCTCTGAGGCGCGCGACGACATAGCCGCCGAGGACGCGCCCGAACGCGACGTATCGCGCGAGCAAACCGCCCAAGCAATCAACGACGCGATCACACGGCTTTCGACTCCTCAGCGGTCCGCAATCGTGCTCTTCCACCTGCGCGGGTTGAACTATGCGGAGATCGCCAGCGCGCTCGATGAACCGATTGGCACCATCAGATCCCACCTCAGTCGTGGCCGCCGGAAGCTCAAGGAAGCTCTCCGCGGCCGCGATCTCGTTGCACCACTCGAGGAACTCGCGATGACAACGGAACTCCCCGCCGACTTCACAGATCAAGTCGTTCGCTTCATCACGGCCGCCGGCGCCGTCTGGAACTGGCAGCCGAATCCGGCTGAAGAAGGGCAGACCTTCGGATCGCCCGGCGAACTCAACACCGCCGATACACTGTTGAAGGGCGAACCGCGTCTCGCCGAAGCCGACATCTATGCCGCGGCCGTGGTGGCAGACGTCGCCACCATCACGCGGCTGCTCGAACACGACCCGGGCCTGGCCGATAGACCGGGCGGTCCGCGCAACTGGCCTCCCCTCCTCTATCTCTGCTTTTCCCAATATCTGCGCGAGCACGAAGATCTCGGCACGCAAGCAGTCGAAGCAGCGGACGTGCTGCTTCGTGCAGGCGCCAACGCCAGTGCCAAGTTCCAGTTCGACAAATGGGGCAACAACGGGACCTGCCTGTACGGGGCTGCGCGAGTTCTCGGCAACCTTCCACTCACCGAGCGGATCATCGATGCCGGCCAGGATTGGGACATCGAAGCGCATCTCTACCACGCACCGTCCGCTCGCGACGTCGCGTTCATGGATGCGATGGCAGCGGGCGGCATGCCGACCGATCGGCTGAGTTATCTCTTGCGGCGAATGCTCGACTTCGAAAACCACGCGATGGTCGTCTGGTTCCTGGCCCACGGGGCCGACCCGAACGACCGGCATCCGAGTTCCGGCACGGAAGAGACGAATCTGCATTGGGCGATCAAGCGCGGTCGTCGCGCGGACACCGTCGACGCGATTATCCGAGCCGGTGGCGACGTCAACGCAAAGATGAGCGCGACCGCGTCAATCTGGCCGACGATTCCCGGCGAAACGCCGCTCGGACTCGCGACGCGTTTTAACGACCAAGCCGTCATGGACCTGCTCGAGCGTCACGGCGCCGAACCCGTGAGCCTCGACCAGACAGGGACATTTATCGCGGCATGCGCCGCTGGTGATGCGAAACGCGCGGCGACGCTTGGCAAAGACCTCGGCGGCGTCGGTGCCTTGGCACCGCACGACTTAGAAGCGATCACGCACGTAGCCCAGCGCGGCAACCTCGTGGGCGTCGAGACGATGCTCGAGAGCGGTTTTTCCGCCCGCCAGACCGGCTGGAGCGAGTTCTCGGCACTCGCCCACGCAGCGTGGATGGGCCACGCCCGGGTCGTTGAACTACTGCTCGACCACGGCGCCGACGCCGATCGAGAACAGTCCTTGAGCGTCGCCCGCTGGGCCTACGACGGCGACTACATCAATCCCGAAGGCGATTACGATCGAACGTTCCAGTTGCTGCAAACGGCCTGATCGCCGCCCCTGGCGCCTGCAGTACTTATGGCGAGTCGGTGCTGCGAAGCACGCGCCCGCCGCGCAGCCCCGTGTGTTCATCGTCCTTCAAGATCACAGCGCCGTTGACCACCGTCGCGAGGTAACCCACCGCGCGTTGGATCAGGCGATTCTTGCCGTGCGGGAAATCGGCGACGACGCGCGGTTGCCGTTCGGCCACTCGGTCGAGGTCGATGACGTTGATGTCGGCACGTTTGCCGTCACGCAGAACGCCACGGTCATGGAGCGCAAGAACGCGTGCCGCACGGCCGGTCATTCGGTGAACTGCCGACTCGATCGGTAAAACACCCCGGTCGCGCACCCAGTGACTCAGAAGGAACGAGGCCCAGCCCGAGTCCATGATCTGCGAGACGTGCGCGCCGGCATCGCCCAGTCCGGGCACGACCCAGTCACGTGCCATGAGCGACTCGACGGCGTCGAAGTTCATGTTGAAAAACGGCATGTGGAAGACCGCCTCACCGTCGTGTTCGAGCATCAGCGCGAGCCAGGTTTCCGCCGGATGCTCGTCGCGTTCGGCCGCCATCGCCACGAGGTTGTCTTCCCGCGAGCGGGTATAGACCGGGCGCGGCTCCAACCCCATAAAACGCAAACCCGACGCGAAACGTTCGCTGGCGGGATCATCTTTCGCGAGCCGGACAAGCTCATCCCGAAACGCCGCATCGCGTATCTTGCCGAGGCGAGCGTCGACAGGGGTTTCACGGAGCACCTTCCAGCTCGGGAAGAAAATGTTGGTGTGGAGCGACGAGACAAAACCGCCAGGTCGCGGCACCGTCACGCCGTAGATCTCGAGTCCCTCGGCTCGCTGGGCTTCGACGATGTGATGCGGATCGTCGAATCGGAACGAGTTGGTCTCGACGACGCTGAAAAGTACGCGACCACCGCCCGCCCTGGCCTGCTTGCCGAGTAGCTCGAGATCCTTCTCGATCTCGCCCTTCTGATACCACGGCACGTTCTGCATCAAGCCGTTGGCTGCACCGACCTGGCGCGCAATCGCTTCGAGTTCCGGGGCCTCGGCAAACGTCCCCGGTATCGACCGACCATCAGGGAGACGGTGTGCCGGCAAGCGGTTGGTCGAGAAGCCGATCGCACCGTCGCGAACCGATCGGCCCGCGACGTCGGCGATCTCGTCGATCTCGGCCGCGGTCGGGTTCTCATCGATCCCACGATGTCCCATCACATAGAAACGAACCGCAGCGTGACCGACCATACCCGCCACGTTGATGGCTGGATCGAGTTGTTCGATCGAGTCGAGGTACTCGCCATAGGTTTGCCAATCCCACGGCAGCCCCGACAGGATGGCCTCGCGCGGTATGTCCTCGACCGTTTCCATCATTTCGGCAAGGAACTCACGGTCGGCCGGTTTACAGGGCGCAAAAGTGACGCCGCAGTTGCCGAGTAGTGCCGTGGTGACGCCGTGCCAGGAGACCGGCGTCAGGTAAGGATCCCAACCGATCTGCGCATCCAGGTGCGTGTGCAAATCGATGAAACCGGGCGTGACGACGTGGCCCTCAGCATCGATTTCCTGGTGCCCCCGGCTATCGACTCGACCCACCGCGGTGATCGTGTCGCCGTCGACCGCAACGTCTCCAATGACCGGTGGAGCACCCGTGCCATCGACGATCGTCCCGCCGCGAATAACCAGATCGTGTGCCATCGTCCGTCTCCTCGTCATGTCGGACGATTATGCCGACACGGCTACTCGCGGACTAACCCGACAAAACGAGGCACCGCGACGATCGTGATCGGTCCGAGGGTCTCAGCCGATCGGACGGATGCCGACTCTCTCAGCTAAGGCCAATTCCCAGGCGTACCCGGTTGGCGATCGCTTACGGTGTAACCCTCGGTTCAGCTCCGACCACGCGGGGCATGAGCTGCACGGTGACTTCGGTGTCTTCATCAAGCTTGTTGACGATTCGCACCAGCCGATCAACAGAAAACCGCCCGAGATCGCCATTTCGGATCCGCGAAAAGTCTGCCGCCGCTATCCCGGTCTTGCCGTGGGCAGCACGCACCGTCAGCCCTTCGCCATCCAGGATCTCAATGATCCAGGCAGCGAGGATACCCTTCATCTGCTGCACATCAGCATCCGGATCACCGTGATCGCGGAACACGTTCCCGCTCCCACGGGCTAGTTCAAAGTCGTCTCGTTCTTTGCTCATGACAGTACCTCTTTCAGTCGTTTGAGCCGCGTTCGAATGACGTCGATTTCTGCCTTGGGCGTATTGATCCCGGTCTTCGACTTTTTCTGGAACGCATGGATCACCCAGATATCGTCATCGATCTTGAGCGCGTAGATCACCCGGTACGTCCCACTGTGATCGCGGAGCACAATCTCCTGAACGCCAGCGCCTAGCCCTTTGAGTGGCTTAGCGATATCGGGCATTTGGCCTTCGGCCAGGATCGTCAGTGCCATCCGCCCATGCGCTGAACCGCGTCAGGAAATTTTCGAAAGTCTTTCTGCGCAGCTTTGATCCATGAGATGGGCCGAGTGTCACGAGTCATCTTTCATTGTTGTCAAATATGACAACAATCGTCAACCAAAGCATGTTCCTATGGGGAATCGATTTGGATTGCGGACGGAACCGCTCGAGTTAGCGGCCGCCGCTCTAGAGCTGATAAAGCGCCTTCACCGTATCGTGGGTGATCTTCGCCTTCGCGTCGGCTGAGAAACCTTCGAACATCTCATCGAGCACCGCGGCCGAGCAGGGCCAGGTCGAGTCGGTGTGCGGATAGTCCGAACCCCACATGAGCGTCTCTTCGCCGATCATGTCGCGCGTGCGAAGCGCTGCCTGATCATTTTCGATCGTCGCGTAGAACTGACGCTGCCAGATCTCGTGCACAGGCTGCGGTTTCGCCATGTCGGGATTGCTGCCGTACTCACGCTTCCACGCCTGGTCGACACGATCCAGCCAATAGGCGATCCAGCCGGCGTTGAACTCGGCAACGACGATTTTGAGGTTGGGATGCTTCTCGCAAATTCCCCGGCACATGAAGTCGACCAAGGTCGGCTGCACGAGCGCGGCCGTATTGCCGTAGAGGGCGATGGAGTCGGCCGTTGCGTATTCCTTCACCCACGTCGGATTGTGCGAAGCGCAGCCCACGTGAAACGAGACCGGGACACGCGCTTCTTCGCAGCGCGCCCAGATCGGGGCGTATTCCTCGTCCATATAGCGCCGTCCCTTCGGTGCATTGCTCGGCACGATCACGCCGCGATAGCCGAGGTGGATCACCCGCTCGAGCTCCTCGAGCGCAGCCGGCGGATCCTGTACGGGGAGTGCGGCGATCCCGACAAGGCGACCGTTCGATGCCGTACAGAAATCATGCAGCCAGTCGTTGTAGTTTTTCTGCAGCGCCACCAGCAGCTCGACGTTGCGCATGCTGAACATCGCAAAGAAGCCGGGATAGAGCACCTCGAGCGCTACGCCGTCGACGTCTTGATCCTCGCCGCGTCGAGCACCATCCGTGAGACCCGGTCGCATCGCCGAATAGCCGCCGGTGAGGTAGGCCTTGATCTCTGGATCGTTGATGGTGCCGACCCAGGGCTTTTCGCCATGAGCGCGTTCGACCGGCGGCTCATCGACGTCGAGTCGCGTCGCCGCGAGCGCCATCATCCCGACATTGGTTCGGCCTCGGCCTTTGTGTGCCGGGATTACGATGCTGTCGCCCCGCCCCTCGCCGCTGACGACCCGCGGCGCATCGTCACCGAACTTCTCCGCGAGGCCCGTAAAGACGTCGGGGCCTTCGACGACGTGTGAATCAGCCGAAATGATGGCCATCGGTTTTCCTTTTCCCGTTGCGCGAATGGTTTGAAATCAGGTGAGCCTGAGCGGGATCGAATCGTAGCCGTAGAGGGTGTTGTTGATCCGCCGAACCGGCTCACCGGCGAGTTCGATCGTCGCGACGCGACTGGCCAGCGCCTTGATCACGGCTTCACCTTCCAACCGAGCGATCTGTTGGCCGACGCAGGCATGAATGCCGTACCCGAAACCGACATGACCAGTCGCTCGGCGCGAGATGTCGAAATGATCGGGCGCATCCCAGTGCCGCGGATCACGATTCGCCGCCCCCAGACAAAGCAGGACCTTGGTATCCGCGGGAATCTCGAAGCCGTCGCCCCGATAGAGACAGGTCGTCGTGCGATAGAAGTTCTGCGCCGGCGAGAGGAAGCGAAGCACTTCCGTGAACGCCGATCGGGCGAGCCGCGGTTCGGTTTTGAGCTTCTCCCACTGATCCGGATGGTGTGCGAGGCAGAAAAGCGTGGCACCAATCGAGAAAATCGTCGTATCGAGCCCGGCCGTCAGCAGCGATCGCACCAGGAGCCCCGCCTCGGCCGGACTGACGTCGCCACGATCGGCGTGCGCGTAGATCGCGGCACCGATACCGTCATCGCTCAAGTGCTGCCGTTCGCACTGCGTCGCTATCCATTCCGCGACCATTTGTGCGTTTTCGAACGACTTCTCGAAGAGTGCGTTTCGTGGTCCGAACGCATTGAACGCCATGTCGCCATAGGGCAGTAGATTCTCCCTGCCTTCCTCGACGACGCCGACTGCATCCGGGAAAACCGACAGCGGAAACGCCTCTGCCAGATCCTTGATGCCGTCGATCGACCCGCGTTCCAGCAAATCACCCACCAATTGCTCGGCCCGTGCTTCGAAGGCCGGTGCAAGGGAAGCAATAGAAACCTTCGAGAGCGCATCCGAGAGCACCGCGCGCGAACGCGTATGCAACGGCGGATCCGCTTCGAGAATGATGCTCGGTGGGCGCCATGGCTCTTCCTTCGCGAAGTCCGACAAGCCGACGCCGCGACTCGAACAGAACGTCGCCGGATCCTCGAGCGCTGCTCTTACCTCTGCGTAGCGCGCCATCAGCACGACGTCGTAGGTCGAAAGCCAGACCGCCGGCCCCGCCTCTCGCAACGCCTCGTGAAAGCTGTACGGATCGGCCAGATACTCGGGCGAATACGGATCGATGGCGGAGACGGGCAAGGGCGCGTTCGATGCCACGGCGAAGACGACCAAAGCTAGGATTCGCCGTCACTCTAGGCCAACGACGGTGTCTCCGCGACTCGCCGCGAATAGGTGCGAAGCGGCGAACGCCGTTATCGTTGGCTAAACCACTTTCAGGAGAACGACATGTCGGATGAAAGACGAGAAAAAGGGCTCGCCACGATGGCTAAGCTCTTCGGTCCACCGGCGGGAGGTGGCACGGCGCAACCAGAACCCCTGGGCCGCTACACCGTCGAGCATCTTTTCGGCGACGTCTGGCAACAAGACGACCTCACACTCCAGGAGCGCTCTCTCGCGACCTGCACGATGCTCATCGCGCTCAATCGACCGGAAGAGATGAAGGTGCATTTCCGCGGCGCGAAGAACATCGGCGTCGATCGCACCAAGCTCGTCGGCGTCATCGCCCACGCGGCGCACTATGCCGGCTGGCCGAACTCGATGGCGGCGCTGAGAGCGCTGAACGAGGTCTGGCCTGAGTAACCGACCCATGACGATGACCGCCGTCTATCTGGTGCCGACACCGACCGGCGGCGTGCACGAGTACCGCACCGTCGAAGTACCCGAAATCTCGGGTTCACGCGTACTCGTCGCGGTGAAAGCAGCCGCCACGAATCGTGGCGAACTTCTCATGGCCGCTAGCTACCGCTCCACGAACCCCGCACTGCAACCATCCCCCGCGGGACTCGACTTCGCCGGCGAAATCGTCGAAGTGGGGCCGGATGCCACGGGCTGGCACCCGGGCGAACGCGTGATGGTGCGCAGGATCGGCGGCTACGCCGAGTACGCTGCCGTGCCATCGACCACTCTGATCCGCATCCCCGACCACATGGGCTACGCCGAAGCGGCGTCGATGCCGAACGTTTTCATTACCTCCCACGATGCGCTCATCACCAACGCGGAACTCGAACGCGGCGAGAGTATCGTCGTGACTGCCGGCGCGTCCGGTATCGGCACGGCGAGCATTCAGCTCGCGCGGCATTTCGGCGCGGACCACATCATCGCGACCACGAGAAACCTCGGCAAAAACGATCGGTTACGAGAAATCGGCGCGACCGATGTCGTCGACTCGTCCATACCCGGTTACGCCGACACGATTCGCTCGATCACGGAGGGTGCCGGCGCCGATATCATCATCGACAGCGTCGGCGGGCCCCTGTTCACCGATAATCTCGACGCGCTCGCGGTCGGCGGTCGATTCGTCAGTGTCGGCCGAAACGGCGGAGACATCGGCGAAATCGACCTCGACCGGCTGGCATCGAAGCGCGCCAAGCTCATCGGCACGACATTTCGAACGAGAACGCCGGCAGAGACCTGGCGATGCTTGGAAGTATTCGTCGAAGACTGCATGGACGGGGTTCGTGACGGAGAACTGCGCGGCATCGTCGACAAGACATTTCCCTTCGACGCGTTACACGAAGCCCATACCTACATGATGAACGACGCACAGATCGGCAAGATCGTGTTGGTCAACGAATAAGGCGGACGACCTTTGACGAAAGCGATCGTCATCGGCGGCGGCATCGCCGGGATGTGTGCAGCCAAAGTACTCGCCGACGCATTCGATGAAGTCACGCTGATCGAGCGCGACCGCTATCCGGACGTCGCCGCGAGTCGTCGCGGCGTGCCGCAAGGTCGGATGTTCCACACGTTGCTCGAGCGGGGTCGGCGCGAGATCGAAACGCTCTTCCCGGGAATTCACAAACTCATGGACGAACGGCACGCACCCAGGGTCTCGTTCGGCTTCAACTGCGCGCTGATGACCCCGCGTGGGTGGGGTCGGAATCTGCCGTTCCCCTCGATCACGTCGCTCTTCTGCACACGCGGTTTCCTGGAAACCGCGATCCGCGATCACTTCTGCAAAGAAGAACGCGTCACCGTGATCGAAGACGCGACGGTCGCGGGCCTCACTTCGGATGGCGAACGGGCATGCACAGGCATTAGGTACAAAGTCCGAGGAGATGATTCGGAACACCAGATGCCAGCAGAGCTTGTCGTCGACGCGTCCGGCGCGAGTTCGCACGCGCCGTCCTGGCTCACGAAGATCGGCGTCGAACCGCCCCGCGAGCACGAACTCGATCCGCTGCTCACCTACGCGGGCGTCCTGCTGAAACGCAGACCGGGTACACGATTTCCGAAGCACTGGTGGTGGACCCACGGAGCGTTCGTGCAACGCGTCCCGCCACGCGACAACAAAGGCGCCCACCTCATTCGCCAGGAAGGTGACCTCTGGCTCCTGACCCTCGTCGCGGGGGATGGGTTCGACCTACCCGAGGACATCGACGGCATCGCCCGCTTTCTCGCGCAGATGCGCTCGCCCCTCGTGCACGACATGTATCCGTACTTCGAACCCACCGGTACGTATTCACGATTTCGATTGCCGAAAAACCGTTGGAAGTACTACGAGGACTGGTCGGATCCACTCGATGGCTTCATCGCGATCGGCGCGGCGACCTGCGTCTTCAATCCGAACATGGGCCAGGGCATGTCGGTCGCCGCCGCCGACGCCGACATTCTGCGGCGCTGCCTCGAACAGACGACCTCACCACGAGAGCTGCCGCGGCTCTTCTTCCGCGAACAGGCCAGGTTCCAGAAAAACGCTTACCAGCTCGCGTGTCGAAACGACCTCCGCTTCGATTCCGTCCAGGGTAAACGCACGCTCCGCGTGCGGCTCTTCAACGCGTATCGGGACATGATCACCCAGGCGATCGCCGCGAACCCGGCGCTCGCGCGACCGACCGGTCGGGTCGACATGCTGCTCGATCCGATCAGTCGGCTCTACCGGCCAGCCTATTTACTACGCGTGCTATTCGCCTGGGCGTTCCTGCGTTCGCGACAAACGCCCGATGCCGCGGCGAGGGTCGCGCCAGAACCTCCGCCGCGCGCTTGAAACGGACCACGGCTGTAGAGAACGGCGAGCGGCGGTATATCGAGGCGATTGAGCAGACTGGACCGGTGCTCGTCTCGACAGCGGATCGCGACGAGTTCGTCATCATCCATAACGACTGATTTCTGAAGTCTGCAAGGTCAGCTTCCGGCCGTGAGCCGATGTCCGGCTACGACCCATAGCTGACATTGCGCAGAACGGGTCTTATGTTCAAGCTCGATGCGCCCGTCGACAAGGTGTGGGAAGCAATTACGACGAGAGATGGTCTTCGACAATGGTGGCTCTTGCCATGGCGCAAATGACTTCGAGCTTGATCTCGAACGTGGGCAATTTGGTCACGTCTGGTACAGCCGCATACACGAGCTGAAAAAGGGGGAGCTGCTCGACCTGAACGAGTTTCGTTCTGAACTGCGTCCTGATGGTGACGGTACGTTGTTCACCTTTGTTGTCTACAGCATGAACGGTGATGAGTGGCGATCGTTTACCCGCGTGACAGAAGCGCCGATGTATTACGAGCAGTTTGGGGGCATCGATCCCTGGGCGGCATCCTCCTGGCACCACAGCCTGGATCAACTGGAGAGCGCCATTACCAACAAGGTATTCCCCCGTGGAGGTCTCCTGGACAGGATGAAGGCTGGTGAACAACCAGGCGGGGCACATTACCACTTCTATCTGAACTACCTGCGACATTTGCACAAGCTCAGAACACTCTCGAAGAAAACCCCGCTTCAACCGATCGGCGTCGACAGCTCCCAGTTTGGTTTACCACGAACAGAAGAAGCCGGTCCCCCGCCACCAAAGCCAGACCCCAATCGAGGACCCGATGTTGCACATGCGACCATCGAAAAGGTTGTTCTGGAGGCGCAGACGGTGCTCGTGATCGAAGGCGAGACTGACCTGGGTGCATACCTGGGAAATGCGTTCGAGAGAATCCTCGCCGTTATCGCCTATGCGGATCGCGAGGGCATCGCCCGTACTGGACCTTCATTTATTCGCAATGTAGAGATCAGATCCGACGGCACAATCGGCTTTTTCGCCGGAATCCACGTGGCAGAGGGAACAGTGGGCAATGGCAACATCAAACAGATGGCCCTTCCGGCCGGGTCTGCCCTGATGCTGGCATTCAGCGGCGACTATAGCCAGGCCAGAACCGGCTGGCAGAAGCTTGTTGCACATGCTGACGCGCAAAGGATTCCACTGGTGAAACCCGGCGCAAGTGACGGGGGCTGGCACGCCTTGATGAACGACGTTCGGGAAGTCGGCATGAACAACGCGATCTCCCGGCTGTATCTGCCTGTTGCTGAATGAGTTTAGGGGTGGGTGACGAGATGAGAACGGTACTGGCGTTGGTCTCCTTACTTTGGTTCGGCGGCTATGCAAATGCCGACACAGATGGAGAGAGAGTCATGAACGAAATGCTAAAAGACGCGGCGGTCATCCTCGACTCCGGGATGGTTTGGAGTCGGAGGTTGAGCGCACCGGTAGAAGATGTCTGGAAGGCCGTCAGCACTAGTCCGGGTGTCCAGCAGTGGTGGCTGGGTGG
This sequence comes from uncultured Pseudomonadales bacterium, assembly GCA_951813295.1. Classification (GTDB taxonomy): domain Bacteria; phylum Pseudomonadota; class Gammaproteobacteria; order Pseudomonadales; family Azotimanducaceae; genus VXYL01. The sequence goes on along the minus strand of CATOTI010000002.1, from coordinate 3,512,425 downwards.
CAGCCCTCACTACAACCTCGATCTCAGAAAGGGTGGTGTGTTCCAACATCATTGGCGGAGTACCGTCACCGACTTCGAGGACGGCGAATACATCGACTTTGCGAATGAACCGTGGATCGGTGGCGGGATGCGCATAGAAGTGAGGGCCGATGGCGATGGGACGGTGTTCACATTTCTTGTCCAGGGGAACCAGCCGGCGGGACCTGCTGCCGGCTGGCACGGCATGATCGACAAGCTGGAGATGTACACAACAGGAAAGGAGTTCGATTTCAGTCAGCCGCCTGATGAGAGCGGAGGGTACGCACCTGGTTCCTACCTCGACCAGCTGATGCAGTTTTACATCGGCTATATGGAGGACAACGCGAGGTGGGTCGCATACATGAAGTCGAATCCCGGTGATGCGTATCAGGAACCACAAGCAGCTGCCTCTGAAGTCGATCTTGAGACCCCGGTAGGCAAGGTGCTCACTTCGTTTATCGATGCCATCTCGACGCAGGACGTCGATGCAGTGCTTCCCTTCTTTTCCGACGACTACACGGACTCGGGAGGCACGACCAAGGCGTCGATTCGACAGTATTTTGAGGGCCTGTTCGCCCAGGGCGTTCTACGTGGTGCCGCGATCAGCATTAAGAGCGTCGATGTGCGAAAGGATAGTGCTACTTCAACGATTGCCTACCAGACCGGTATCGGGACTGCGGAATACGAGTACAACCTGAACCACGACGGCGTTACCTGGCGAATCGTGTCGCGACGCCCCCTATAAAGGGGCTGAGAGATCTGGTTCGATAAACCCCTCTCTTACTATTGATAAAATATGTTATCGGGAATGTCCGCTATTGGCCGAGAGCGGATCTCCATCGACCCTCCGGGTCGTTTACGACCCGGAGTCGACAAGACGTCGAGCCGTACAAGGTGCCGAAGCCCGTCAGATAATGAGCCCCACGTCGGCCGCCACCGGCAAGCCGCTATCGGGGTTCAAGCGATCGGCGACCGCATGCCGCCATTCCGTGCCTGGGTCGAGCAAGAACGAGCCCATCCGCACGCGACCCGTGCTCGGATCGAGCGCGTTCGCCGGTAACTCGCCCGTGTCGCGCAATGTCTTCGCCGCCTTGATGAGTTGCTGACGCACGGCGATCACGAAGACATCCGACGTGCCGAGATGCTCCTGCGAGCGGTCGTAGAGCGGTTCGTCCTCGTCGTTGCACATGAGCTCCGTCATTGCTCGGTCCGGCAGGTTGCCGACAAACGGGATGCCGTTGTACATCCGGTCGCGCTGGACTTCACGATCGAGCCAGTAGTCGTTCGTTTTGTTGGCGACCGTCATGAAATAGGAGCGCGGATCGTGGGTTCGCGCGATATAGCCGCCCACCTGAGCGAACGCATCGATTGCGCGCGCATTCACTTCCTCGGAGATCGGACCCGCCGGATTGGCGGACTGCGAGATCAGCATCGCGTGGTGGTCATCGAGCGGCACGAAGGTGCGGAAGTTCACCGTCGGACCCGCGGAAATCATCGTGTGGAACGGCAGGATGAACTGATTCACCCGGTGCCACTCCTTGCCGTCGTCCATCAGGCGCTTAGCCGAGTAGTACGCGCCGTATTCGGTCTTCTCGACGTCGAAGATCGGCGGCTTCTTGTCGGGGTTGTAGAAACCGTTGATACCAAGCGGCGGCGGCGGCGAGTCTTTGTGCAGACGTTTGTGAACCCAGTCGAGATGCACGGAGTCGAGATCGCCCTCCATGTTCTGCATCCAGTTGGCTTCCTCCATCATGATGTTCGGCTCGCCGACGTTCTCGAAGGGCAGCGTATTGACCTCGAAATCCGGCAGTGGCGGCGGCTCGGCCTTCGTGCCCATGTAGATCCAGATCATCTTGTTGACGTCACGGCAGGGGTACGCGCGCGCCCGGACCTTGTTGATGAAGTTGCTGCCCTCGGGCTCGGTCGGCATGTCGACGCACTTGCCCGTCACGTCGAATTTCCAACCGTGATACGGACAGCGGATGCCGCATTCCTCGTTGCGCCCGAAGTACATCGACGCACCTCGATGCGGGCAGGCTTCAGCCAGCGCGCCGATGTTGCCGTCGCTATCGCGAAACATGACCAGGTTTTCGCCCAAGAGCCGCATCCGCTTGATGTCGCCGTCAGGTTTCGGGAACTCGCGGCTCGGTAGGGCCGGCATCCAGTACTCACGCATGAGGTTGCCCATCGGGGTTCCCGGACCGACTCGACACATGAGTTCGTTGTCTTCGTGATTCAGCATCGTTTCCCACTTCTCCTGTTCAGGCGTCCGCCCGAATCAAAGGGCGGAGCTGCGCTCTCACTTGCTTTGCATACACTAACCGCTAACGTCGACGCGTCGCGATCGAGCCCAGCGCCGACGAGGTAAAGGTCCCCGCCATGGTCATGACGGCAGAGCAAAACGAACGACTGACACGCGTCGCGGCAGGCACCCCCATGGGCAACCTGTTACGCCGCTATTGGCACCCCGTCGCGCCCGAGGCGGAGCTTCTCGAAAACCCCATCAAAGAGATTCGCCTGATGGGCGAGGACCTCGTGCTTTACCGCACACGCAACGGCTCGTTCGGCCTGATCGAACCGCACTGCCCACACCGCCGTGCCGCCTTCAAGAACGGCTACGTCGAGGAAGATGGCATTCGCTGCAGTTACCACGGCTGGAAGTTTGCGCCGGACGGGCAGTGCATCGAACAGCCATACGAAGAGGCAGCGTCCGGCCATACGCGCTATCGACAACTAGTCTGCGCCCTGGCCTATCGCGCCGAAGCTTTCGCAGGGCTCGTCTGGGCCTACCTCGGCCCCGCGCCCGCGCCGCTCATTCCGAACTGGGAGGCTTTCACGTTCGCCAACTGCTACAAGCAGATCATGATCCACCACGTCGGCTGCAACTGGTTGCAGTGCCAGGAGAACTCCATCGACCCGGTGCACTTCGAGTGGCTGCACGGCAACTGGATCGCCGGACAGGACGGCATAACCGAAGGCTACGCGCCGCGCCATCTTCGACTCGGATTCGACCGGTGGGACTACGGCTTCGCGTATCGGCGCCTGCACGAAGGCGACGACGAAGAATCAAACGCCTGGGTCACCAAACGCCTGTCGATGATGCCCAACGTTTTCGCGCCGTCGCATTTCGAATGGCGCGTGCCGATCGACGACGAGAACACCCTAAGCATCATCTGGATGTTCGACCGCGTCGCACGAGAGCGCGAGCCGTTCGAGCAGGACGTGATTCCGTACTGGTATCGCTTTGATACCGACGAGTACGGTCACCCGTACGCCCAACGCGTGCTCGATCAGGACGTGCTGAGTTGGACGGGCCAAGGCGTGATCGCGGATCGGACGAAGGAACACCTCGGCCGGAGTGATGCGGGCCTCGTGATGTTCCGCAAGCAGTTGGAGGCCGATCTGGTCGCCGTCGAAGCGGGTCGCGATCCGATGGGCGTCATCCGTGATGCCGAGGTCAACCGATGTATTCGTTACCCGAACAACATGCGCGACGGGATCGACAACCCGCCGCCGACGGAAGTCGTGCACCAGAGTTTTGCCGCCCGTAAACGGGCGCTCTTCCCCGACGGCGACGACTTCTTCTTCCTGATGGCCGGGCAGCCACCCGAGATCACCGCCGAGTGGAAACACGCACTCGCGATGACGTGATCGAGTGTGTTCACACGACCGGCGCGCCGGTTACGGTAGGCATCCACACGAACGCTTGAGCAAACGACATGGCTGAGCTCGTCATCGGCGTCGGCAGCTCCCACTCCCCCATGGTCGCCTTCGTGGGCGACGACTGGACGGAGTGGGGCAAGCGCGACCTCCAGCATCCACTGCTCTTCACCCGCGATGGACGACACGTCACTTACGACGAATGGCTTGACGAAGCGGGTCCGCGCGTCGCCGACAGAATCGATCCGGAAACTTGTGCGGACGGGGCTCAGCGCGTCGACGAAGCGGTTGCGACCTTGAAGACCGCCCTCGAGGAGGCTCACGTCGACGTACTCATCGTCATCGGCGATGACCAGGACGAACACCTCTTGTCCGGCAACCGTCCACCGTTTCTGATCTTTCATGGTGAGTCGATCCACAACGACGCAGCACAACTCGGCGAAGGCCGATCCCTCGTCGAAGTGGGTCCGGGTCGGCACGAACCCGACCGCGACGAGCTCACGATGGGCGAGCGCATCAGCGTCGGCTATCGCGAACCCGACGGGGTCGCACACTACCCGGTGGCGGCGGACCTGGCGGAGCACCTCATCGACCATGCACTCGAAGCCGACTTCGACGTGGCGAGCAGTGACCAGCTGCCGGTCGATGGGATCGGCATGGGCCACGCTTACGGTTTCGTCGCGCGGCGGCTATTGCCACGCGATACCCAGATCCTGCCGATCATGGTGAATACCTACAGTCCGCCGAGCCAACCGCGCGTCCGGCGCTGTCGCGACTTCGGCACGATGTTGCGTCGAGCGATCGACGAGTTTCCCGGCGAACGCCGAATCGGTGTCGTCGCGTCCGGCGGTTTGAGCCATTTCATCATCATGGAGGACCTCGATCGCGAGGTGCTCGACGCATTCGAGAAGGACGATCTCGATGCGCTGATGGCGATCCCCGAAGCCACGTGGCAATCCGGCACGTCGGAGATCAAGAATTGGATCACCACCGCCGCCGTCTGTCGGGACAAGCGGTTCGAGCTAATCGACTACATTCCCGGCTATCGAACCCCGGCCGGCACCGGAACGGGCCTCGGCTTCGCGCTCTGGCGCTGACTGGAATCCGAACGACGAGTCACAAGGAGCCTTGATGAGCGACGAACTGATGCACCCGGTAGGCGACGACCCTTCGTGGAGCGAAAGCTACTACTTCAACTTCGTCGACCCGGATTCCGGTATCGGCATGTTCACGCGGATGGGCTTTCGCCCCGGCAACGGCTGGGCCGACGCGCTGCACGCGGTCTATCTCGACGGGCACCGCGTCGCCTTCACCTATGGCCGGCGCACGATCGAGAAAGACCTCGCGGCCTATGACGGCGACCTATCGGCCGGCGATCTCACACTCACCTGCGTCGAGATGCATCGACGCTGGCGTATTCACTACGACGGTCCCGCACAGGACATCAATGATGCCGACATTCTCCTGACGCGCCGTAAGGAGCGTCCTGACGGGTGGTTCACGGATGCTCGGCTCGTCATGGATCTCACCTTCGAGTGTCTGACCGAGCCCCATTACGCTGCCGCGGGCGCACGTGGCCATTTCGAACAAAGCGGTCGTGTTACCGGAACGATTCACCTCGGCGACGAACAACGGACCGTCGCGGGATACGGCGTGCGTGATAAATCCTGGGGACCACGCGACTGGGGGGCCGGCGCTCGCGGCTCGCAGGAATCCGGTACGGCACAAACCCCGTCAACCGGTCCCCGACCGATGGTGAACTGGTTCTCGATGAACTTCGGTGCGCAAGCCGCGCTCGGCGGATCGTGTTTTCGTCACCCCGACGGCGTGATGCGCGGCGCCGGATGGCTGCAACGCGATGGCCAATCGATCGATCTCTCCGAAGTCGTCATCACGACGGCGTACCGGGACGATTCGATCCTGCACGAATCCGTCAATCTTCGGGCCACCACCGAATCGGGCGAAAAGATCGAGATCGACGGCGTCGTCAGGAGCGTCTGCCCGACCAAGATTCCGATGCCCGGCGGCGCCACGTTCGTGAACGAAGGACTGACCGAATTCACGTGGGACGGCGAAGTCGGCCACGGCATCGCCGAGCATTGGCATGCCGTGACGATCGGCAACTGATCGAGCTGCGCCCCGACTGACCGACATGGCACTCTCTCTCGCCTATTTCTGACGGGGGAGCTCCATGGATCGATTGAAAGGCAAGGTTGCGCTCATCACGGGGGCGGCCCGCGGACTCGGGCGGCAGATCGCGCAGCGTTTCACCGAGGAAGGCGCGCGGGTCATCATCAACGATCTCGACCTCGACCGGGCGGAAGCGGCGGCGCAACCACTGCAGGGGCTCGCGGTTGCGGGTGACGTGTCCTCCAGCGCCGACGTCGAGGCGATGTTTCGAATCGTCGGCGACTACACCGACCGCCTCGACATCCTCGTCAACAACGCCGGCATCGGCGGGACGGACGACGAGCAAGCCGCTGAACGTCGGCGCGAAAACGCAGAAGCGATCGCCCGCGGCGAAGTCGTACACAACGACTCGACCATGGAAATGACCGACGAAGCGTGGGATCGCATGCTCGGCGTTCACCTGCGCGGCACGTTTCTCTGCACGCGCGCCGCGCTCAAGATCATGACGCGCGACGAAGGCGGCTCGATCATCAACATGGGCTCCATCATGGGCACGTACGGCAAGCCCGGCGGCACGGCGTACTGCGCCGCCAAGGCAGGCATCCTGGGTTTCTCACGAGCCCTCGCCCACGAGATGGCGACCCGCAAGATCCGAGTGAACTCGATCGCACCTGGATTCATCGATACCGACATGACGGCGCCACTCGTCGAAATGAAACCGTGGATCGAAACCCAGACCCCGCTCGCAACATTCGGCGAACCGGACGACATCGCCTGGGCGGCGGTCTATCTCGCGAGTGACGAAGCGAAATTCATGACCGGTCAAGTGATCTCGCCGAACGGCGGCTGGTACATGAGCCAGTAAGTCGAGACAGCGCGCCGACGACCTCAGTCGTCGTCGGCGAGCACCGCCTCGATCGCGCGGATCTTATCGGCGACCAGCACCGGATTCGTCTTGCGGTAGTAAGGAATGCCGGTGATCCCTGCAAGCGCCCATCCCTTACCGCGTGCCCACATCGCGTCATCGACGTCGAGCGCGGTGCGAAACCGTCGCCGGTTGTCCCGCGTGAAGAAACTCCACGCGGGCAGCAGATCGATCGCGGGATCCCCCACGCCGCAAAGACCCCAATCGATGATGCCGGCGACCCGGCCGCTCGCACTCAGCACGTTGAGATAGGCCAGATCGCCATGAAACCAGACCGGCTCGCCGTCGTAGTCCGGCGCCGCGATTGCTTGTTGCCACGCGCTCGAGAACGCGGCGGCGTCAATCTCACCGTCGAGCGCCGCAATGCTCTTCTGCACGGCCGGATCCTGAAGTCCAAGCGGTTTGCCGCGTGTGTGGGTCGGCCCGCCGCACGCATCGATCCCACGCAATTCCTCGAGAAAACGCACCAGATCATCCGCCACCGCCGGTCGATCGATCGCATCCGGCGGCGCCGTCGCCCCTGGCAACCACTGCACCACGTTCCATCGATGCTGATACTCGTCCGTCGGCGCCCCCTCCCCGACCGGTAGCGGCACCGCGAACGGCAACCGAGGCGCGATGCGCGGGATCCAGTGGCGCTCTTTCAGAATCGAATCGAGTGCCCAGTGGATCTTCGGCAAACGGACCGCCAGGTCGTCGCCGAGGCGGTACATCGCGTTATCCGTACCGGCCGACGGTACGCGCTCGATGTCCCGCTCCGCCCAGGCGGGAAACTGCAGGTCGAGCAAACGCCGGACGAGGTCCGCATCAGTCTCGATCTCGTTCGGATGCATGCGCATGGGGATAACTCGACCTAACGCCGCCGCGCGACGGCGGCTTCGTGTGGGGATGTGTGCATGGCGGGATCATAGCTTGCTCAGTGTGTTGGAAAGGATTCGCAGGACGATCGGTTTGCTGGGAAGTTCCGACTGGCCGGAGGAGTAGGCTGGGATTCTGTTTTGCTCTTTTTTGTGGGGGCTCCGCCCCCACGCCCCCGCCGGATCGGCGCCGAGTCTGAGATGGCGGATAGGGAAGGGTAGTGTGCCGAAGGATGTGCAAAAAGTTGGGTGGCCATGGTGTGCTTTTAGACACGACATCAAAAAAGGCACACACACGAGATGACCACCCAGAAGAAGCGTAAGACGACGGCAGTCGAACTGGAAGAGGTACTCAGCAGCGAGGGCGACCAGCTGCGCACGATGATGCGCGAGATGCTCCAAGAGCTATTGGAAGCGGAGATGGCCAAAGTGCTCCGCGCGCAACCCCACGAACGCAGCGACGAACGCCGGGGCTATCGAGCCGGTTACTACCCGCGCGGCTTGTTGACCCGCGTCGGCAAGCTCGAGCTGCGTGTACCGCGCGACCGCGAAGGACGCTTTTCCACGGAGCTGTTTGCGCGCTACCAGCGTTCCGAACAAGCCTTGGTCAGCGCGCTGGCGCAGATGTATATCGAGGGCGTTTCGACGCGCAAGGTCAAAGCGATCACGGAGGAGCTGTGTGGCCACAGCGTCTCGGCCTCGACCATCTCGCGGATCAACAAGCGCCTCGACAAGACGCTCACCGCATTCGCCACCCGACGACTCGAAGAACCGACGCCGTATCTGATCCTCGATGCGCGTTATGAGAAGGTCCGTGAGGCGGGAGTGATCCGCTCTCGAGCCGTGCTCATTGCCATTGGCATCAACTGGGAAGGACGCCGCCAGATACTGGCCGTGGAGCTCGCTCAACGGGAGAGTCGAAGTAGCTGGAAAGAGTTCCTCACCACGCTGCGTGATCGCGGCTTACACGGCGTCGAGTACGTCGTCAGCGATGATCACGATGGGCTGCGACGGGCGATCCAAGAAGTCCTCACCGACAGCGCCTGGCAACGCTGCTACGTGCACTTCCTGCGCAACGCCCTCGACCACATTCCGCGCAAGGCCGATGACGATTGTCTGCAGGAACTGCGCTGGCTCTACGATCGTCGCAACGTCGATGAGGCGCGATCGGATCTCGCCGCTTGGATCGGCCGATGGCACACGAAGTATCCGAAGCTCACCGACTGGGTGGAGGAAAACATCGAGCAGACGTGGACGTTCTATCGCCTCCCGCATCGCCATCACAAGCACATGAAGAGCACCAACATGCTGGAACGGTTGAACGAGGAAATCCGTCGACGAACGTATGTGGTGCGGATCTTTCCGAACGCGGCGAGTTGCTTACGCCTGGTGCGGGCGCTGGCCGTTGAGACCCACGAAAACTGGCTCGAACAGAGCCGCTACTTAAACATGGACTTGCTCAAGGAGCTGAAGAAGGAACAGCTCCGTCAAGCCGCTTAACCGCATGCCAGGCCACTCAACCCTTTTGCACAACTTGCGGCACACAACTGCGCAAAAACTACGGGCCCAGGGGCTTCGCCGGTTCGTTGGCAGTTCTTGCTCGCGCAAAAACTGCGGGCCCAGCGGCTTCGCCGGTTCGTTGGCAGTTCTTGCTCGCGCAGAACCTGCGGGCCCAGCGGCTTCGCCGGTTCGCCCTAGGGACTTCTAACCTGCCGCGCCGCCGTCCCGCTCGGCGATGACGCGGCGCGCTTCGATGTGCTCTTCTTCATTGAAGCTGAAGCGCATGAAGAGAAGCCCACCGACGATGTAGCTCGCCGCGGGGATCAGCGCGAAGGTCGCCTTGATGACTTCCTTCGTGCTTTCGCTCTGTTCGACGTTGGGCTCGAAACCGCCGAATTGCAGGACCCAGCCGGCAACGAGTGCACAAAATGCGCCCGATGATTTCCGCACCAGATTCCAGACGGCAAGGTATGCGCCCTCCTTCCGATCGCCGGTCTTGAGTTCGTCGTAGTCGATCACGTCGGCCTGAATGGCAGGCTGCGCGACGGCACCGCAGCCGGCGAGAAATCCGGCGGCGAACGTCAGCACCCAGAAGGCGACACCCGGCTCTTCCAGTAGGTAGAAGCCGACAAAGGGAACGGCCGATAGCAACAACGCCCCTGTCCAGGCTCGCTTCTTGCCAACCTTGCGCGCGAGCCACATCCAGAACGGCGTAAAGGCCACCGTCGCGAGCGAATAAGTGGCCATGATCGCGACGAGCAACGCTTCCATTGGGAAGACGTACGTCACGAGGTATGGCGTGAGCGTCATGATGCTCGCCATCCCGTAAGTCTCGATGGCGAAGACGATCAAGAGAAGCCGGGCGTGCGGGTTCTTGAAGACGTCGAGGATCGACCGGACGATGCTCGAACTTCCGCGACCCTGGAACTCGCGTCGCTCGGGCAGCAATCGCGTCGAGACCACGACGACGAGAAACACGACAATGGCCGCAAAGATCGACGCGTCGAAGACAAAATCGCGCTTGTCTTCCGCCATCGTCACGAGCTGCAGGATGCCCATGCCGAGCAAGCTACCGATAAAGCCGATCATGTGGGCGTAGCCGAAAAGCCGCGTTCGCTCGTGATAGTCGGGCGTCAGTTCCATGCCGAGCGCAGCGTGGGGGATGAGGTAAGCCGTGCTCGCCGTCTCGTAAACGATCAGCGCGATCCCCATCCAGACGATCAACATCACCCCGGAGAGCGACTCCGGCGGCGCCCAGATCATCACGATCCCGATCGACATGGGTAGAGCCGCTCCATAGAGCCAGACCCGACGCCGTCCGACCGGGGACCGGGTTCGATCCGACAGAAACCCCACGAGCGGATCAGTTACACCGTCCCAAAGCCGAGACGCGGCGATCAACGTGCCCATCACGGCGGGGGCGATCAGCAGCACGTCAGTCGCGTACTTCATCAGATAGACGCCGAACATCACCCCCATCAACGAAAACGCGACCCGTGACGAGGTATAAGCCGCGATGACGGATACCTTGAGCGGATCGGCCGTCGGCGCCGCCGCGCTCGAGGATTCGTTCGCAGCAGGTCCCGCCGTCGTGGTCGTCGGTGATTCGGCCATCGCCAGGATCATACGGCAGGCGGGCGAGCGATCGTCGACGTATGTCACTCTTCACAAATGCGTGTTCCGACCCATCTCCGGCTGAGCTTCGCGGCGTCTGGCGCGGCCGGTGGCGTCATCAGTAACGGGGTCGCCTACTTCCTGCTGCTTTACTACAGCCAGATCCTCGGTCTCGACTCGGCAATCGTCGGCTTCGCAATGATGATCGCGCTGGTCGTCGACGCCGTCTCCGACCCCTGGATCGGGCGCTGGTCCGATCGAATGCGCCATCGTTGGGGTCGTCGACACCCGTTTCTGTTCGCGGCGATCATCCCGATCCCAGTCGCGTACTACCTGCTCTGGGACACGCCGGACTGGGGCGACGCCGCGCTCTTCGTGTACCTGCTGGTGACGACCGTGACGCTAAGGCTGACCCTCACGATGCACACGGTGCCCTTCAACGCGCTTCTGCCCGAACTGACGTCCAACTACGACGCGCGGACACGCCTCGCCGGCGATTCGATCTCGAGTGCGTGGTTTTTCGGCACGTTGATGACCGTCGTGATGTATGCGTACTGGCTCGCGGACACGCCCGAATATCCCGATGGTGCGGGAATCATGCGTCAGAGGGATACGTCGCCGCGGGCGCGGTCGGTGCGGCGATCGTCGCCGTCTGTATCGCTTTCGCAGCTTTCGCGACTCGCCGCGACATCAAGCCGTCCGCCCACGTAAAGGCAACTCAACTCGGCTTCCGTCAGGCCATCAGGGAAATGCGCGACACGATCGCCGACAAGAGCACACTCGCGGTGATCGCTTCGGGGCTATTCGGCGCGATGGCGGGCGGAACTTCGGCCTCGTTATGGGCCTACATGCAGTCCTACTTCTGGTCGTTCGATACCGCGCAGATTTCCGGCCTCTTGACCGCCCAGCTCGTTTCGGCACTCATCGGCTTCTATATCGTCGATCACGTCACACGCGGACGGGACAAGAAACCCGTCCTGATCACGCTATCGCTCATCGCCCTCGTCGTCTCGACAGGTCCGGTGTTCCTGCGGGTCGTTGGCCTGTTTTTCCCGAACGATCACGACTGGCTCTTCCCGGTCATGCTGATCAACGGCATGATCGAGGTGACGCTCGCGGTCATGACCGGAACGCTGTTCTCGTCGATGATCGCCGACATCACCGAACACCGCGCCGTCGAGACCGCCCGGCGAGAAGAAGGACTGCTCTACTCCGCCCAATCGTTCATCGGTAAGGTCGCGGGCGGAGTCGGCGTTTGGACAGGCGGGATCATGCTCGCGGTCATCAGCTTTCCGACTGCCACGGGTACCGCCGATGTGCCCGCAGCGATCACCCACAATCTCGGCTGGATCTACGCACCGACGCTCGGCGTCTTCTACGCGCTCTCAGTCTGGGCGCTGTCGTTTTTCGACGTCGATCGCAAAACGCACGCGCAGAACGTCGCCGAGCTCAGCGGAGCGACGTCGTGACCGACCAACCGACCCACGGCTCGTCGCGCCAGGCTTTCGACAATGCGCTAGCGCTGCTCCGCGACGGCGAAACCGTACTCGCCGCCCGGCAACTGGGCGAAATCCTCGCGACCAATCCGACCGAGGTGAACGCGCTTCGCCTCCTCGCGGTGATGCATGCCGATCAGAATCGAGACGCCAAGGCCATCGAACTGCTCGAACGCGCGATCTCGATCGCCCCCGATTTCCACGATGCGCTGTTCGATCTGGGGCGCATCCAACACAAAACCGGCGAGGATCGGCGAGCGAAGGAGACCCTGGCCCGACTAGTCGCCGCGGCGCCGAACGCGAGTATCGGCTGGCAGTCTCTCGGCGAAGTCCTGTTTACGTTGGGCGAAGCCGATTCAGCGCGTGCGGCCCAACGCCGGGCGATCGAAACCGATCCCTTCTTCCAGGATATTCGTCGCGCGATCGAGATCGCTTCGAGCGAACCGCCCAAGGCCGAATCGATCTATCGGGAAATCCTGAAACGGGACCCGAATCACGTTCACGCGCTGGTCGCACTCGCCAACATCGCCCTCGAAAACGACGTCGCGACCGACGCCGAACGTTTACTCACTCACACGTCCACCATCACACCGAACATGTCGCACGTTCATCGCGCGTGGGCGCGCCTGCACATGAACCGCGCCGACTACGAAGCCGCGGAAGCCGCCGCATTACGCGCGACTGAGCTCAATCCGGACCTGCCCGATAGCTGGACATCCCTCGGGACCGTCTACGCGTGGGGTCTGAAACCACTTGATGCCGTCAACGCCTTTTCACGGTCGCTCGAGATCAATCCTCACCAGCCGCGCGTCCACCTTTCGCTCGGTCACGTCAAGAAGACCCTCGGCGATCGAGCCGGCAGCGTGGCGGCGTATCGGGCCTGCATTGCAGCCGAACCGCGGCTCGGCGAGGCATGGTGGAGTCTTGCGGATCTGAAAACTTATCGCTTCGACGACGGCGAGATCGAGGAGATGCAGACGGCCCTCGACGGCGATATCCACGAGCGCGACCGGGCAGCACTCGCTTTCGCTCTCGGCAAAGCGTACGAGGACCGTGACGAGCCGTCGAAGAGCTTCGAGCACTACCAGAGCGGCAATCAAATCCGTCATCGGGTCGAGACCTTCAACATCGAGCGTTTCAACGCGCAATGTGGACGATTACGGGCGACGTTCACGGCCGAAGAACTCGCCAAGGAGACGCGGCCCATCGACGGCCCCGTGCCGATCTTCGTCGTCGGTTTACCTCGATCCGGCTCGACGCTCGTCGACCAGATCCTGGCCTCGCACAGCCAAGTCCAAGGCACGATGGAGCTGCCCCACATCCTTCGCTACGTTCAGGAGTTCGAAGCGAGCGAAGGGGGCTCGAATTACCCAGGGATCATTGCGGAACTGACACCGAGAGAACTTGGCGAGCTCGGCGAACGATATCTCAAGGAAACGACGCCCTATCACCAGGATGCACCGTTCTTCGTCGACAAGATGCCGAACAACTTCATGCATCTCGGGCTCATCGCACGGGTTCTGCCGAGCGCCGTATTCATCGACACTCGCCGCCACCCAATGGCCTGCTGTTTCAGCATCTACAAGCAACACTTTGCGCGTGGTCAGGCTTTCGGCTACGACCTCGAGACGGTCGGTGCCTACTACCGCGCCTACGTCGACATCATGGCGCTTTGGGACGACGCCATGCCGGGCCGCGTGCATCGGGTGATCTACGAATCGATGGTCGACGAGACCGAAGCCGAGATACGCCGTCTGCTCGCCCACTGCGGCTTGGACTTCGAGTCGGCCTGCCTACGCTTTTTCGAGACAGACCGCGTGGTCCGCACGGCGAGCGCGGAGCAGGTTCGCCAGCCCATCTACACCGATGCCAAGGCACAGTGGCAGCCATTCGAACCCTTTCTCGACCCGTTGAGAAACGCGCTCGGGGATGTGTTGGACAACTGGTCGAATTGAAGGACGATCACGTCGCGGCCTTTTCCCTCCTGGCGCGATCGCTTAGCCTGACCGATTGTCGAGCCGAGTGAGAGTTTCGTGTCGAAGCCGTTAGAGATTCCTTTCAGCAAGTCCAAGATCGCCATCGCTGTTGCCCTGGCGTCCGGAATCCCCCTGACGGCCGTGGCCGAGGAAGCGGGCGACGATGCCGCCGACATCGTCGAGCAGATCATCGTCACCGCGCGCCGACGTGAAGCGGATATCCAGGACACGCCCGTCAGCATCCAGGCGTTCACGGCCGACAACATCGAAGACCTCGACATCTCGAAGTTTGAGGACTTCGCCGACCTCTCACCTTCCATGTCGTACATCAGCGCCGGCCCCGGTACGCAGCTCATGCATATCCGTGGTGTCTCCGACGGCGGGATCCCGCACGTGTTCCGCACCAACGGCGCGACCACCAGTTTCTATCTCGACGAACAACCGGTCAGCGGACGGGCTGGTGGTGCACCCGATCTACATCTTTATGACATCGAGCGGATCGAGGTACTGCGCGGACCGGAGGGGACCTATTACGGTTCGGCTTCCGTTTCCGGAACCGTGCGGATCATCACGAAGAAGCCCAATCCGGAGGCTTTCGAATGGGGCGCCGACGTCTCGACCGGATTGATCACCGACGGCGACATGCAATACACGACCGAAGCGTTCGTCAACGTCCCACTATCGGATCGGGCCGCGATTCGCGGCGTCGTCTGGTACGACGATTCGGACGGATTCATCGACAACGTCGCAACCAATCTCACGTATACGAACGGCGCGACGGTCAGCAACGCGCCGTTTGCCGGCGAGGACTACAACGACGAAACGACGAAGGGCGGACGCGTGTCTCTGCTCGTCGACCTGAACGACGACTGGCAAGCAACCGCGTCGCTCGCGACACAAACGATGGACGCGAACGGCGCCTGGGATCACGACCCGACGAACCACGGCGATCTCCAGGTTGCTCGGTTCGGTCCCGAGTACACCGATCTCAGCACCGACCAGTACGCCTTCACGCTGTCGGGTGCGACGCCCATCGGCGACTTGATCTACGCGGGCTCGTATTACGCCCGCGAGGATTTCGCGGTCAACGACTACTCGAGCTACGTCGAATACGCCTCGTTCGGCGGCTGGATTCAGCAACATGCCTGCGAGAACTTCTACTGGTACGGCTTCTCGGGCTGCAACGATCCGAGCATCTTTTTCGAGAGCGAAGACAACAGCCATCGCCTGACGCACGAGTTGCGGCTGACGTCGAACGCCGATTCAGGCTCCCGGCTCAACTGGATCGTCGGTGCGTTTTACGAGAAGAGCTGGTACGACGGCTATCTCTTCTGGGAAATGCCCGGGATCAACTTCGAAAACGGTCCGGCCGCCTACTACACGCAAGCGGCTGGCGTGACTCCGCTTCCGCTCGAATGGTGGAGCTGCCCGGGCTGGAAGGGTGGCGACACCGACACGGCGATCTACGGCGACGTCTCGTTCGACTTCACCGACAAGCTCACGATCGGCGTCGGGATGCGCGCCTTCAAATGGGAAGCCGACAACAACGAAGGCTTCTCATGCGGCTATCCGTGGGAGGAGAAGGTCTACAGCACATCGGATAACAACCCGTCCGATAACGACCAGACGTACAAGCTGAACGCCAACTACACGGTCAACGACGACCTGATGCTCTACTTCGCGTACGGCGAAGGTTTCCGTCGCGGCGGGAGCAACCCGATGGTCACGCATGCCGAAGTGCCCGAGTTCTACGAGCCCGACTACACCGAATCCTATGAAATCGGCTGGAAGGCGACGCTCGCCAACAAGCGGGTCGTGCTGAACGGCGCCGTCTACCACATCGACTGGGACAACTTCCAAACCGTCCTCTACGACCTCCTGACCGTCCCGTTCAACTTCCGCCGCAACGTATCCGGCGCGACCATCGACGGAATCGAGGTCGACCTGACCGCCCAGTTGAACGCCAACTGGAGTGTCTTCGGCGGGATCGCCTACAACGCCGCCGAACTCGGGGGCGATTTCGCGACGATCGCCCGGGAACCGCGTTTCGTCTATGCCGACAACGGCAGGCGCCTGGCGCATGTGCCGGAGTGGAAGGCCACGGCCAACGTCCGCTACGACCGACCCGTCGGAGCCAACAACGTCTATGGCCAGGTCAGTTGGGCGTTCACCGACGAGCGGTGGAACTTGCTCGCGCGACAGAGCGAACAGACGCCCGTAATCATGGACTCCTACACGCTCATCCATCTGCGCGCCGGTTGGGAAACGCAGGACGGCAATCTCGGCGTCGAGTTCTTCATCAACAACGCAACGGACGAGCGCGCCCAGATCTTCCAGAACTCGGGTTACTACGATCCGCGCATCACGACCAACCAACCCCGCACGTTCGGGTTGCGGTTGAAAGTTCGCGGCTAGCGTTTAAGGCTCGACGATCGGCCAGACCCCGCTCGCGGGGTCTTCGGTTGCGTGATAGATGGTGCTCGGGCGTTCACGCCGCGTCACGACTCCTGCTCGAGAGACGAGACCACCTCGTCCGTATGCTCGCCCAGGCGAGGCGCAGCTCGATAGGTCATCTCGTGGCGTGAAAACCGCGCCGTCGCAGCCGCCTGGCGCTGCGACTCGTCACCGTCCACGGCTACGATGTACTCGTTCGCGATAGCCTGCGCGCTCGCCGCGAGATCTTCCGGGAAGACCACGTCACCCGCCGGCACGTTCTCCGCGTCGCAGCGTTCGAGCCACTGCGCGGTCGTCAGCTCACGAAAACCGGCGACGATCGTGGCCGCTTCCTCGGTCGCTCGCGCCATGAACTCGGCGTCCTGCGGGTCCCACGCCGGATCATCACGATGCAGGAAATTAGTCCGCATCGCGCGGCGCGCACGGTCGCGTAGCGGTCGTGAGAGCGCGCCGAGAAAAACCGCACCATCGGCCGTATTGAACGCGCGATAGAAAACCGAGCCCGACATCGCCGCTGCGGCCGCTCGGCGTGCCGCCATCTGCTCGGCGAAGTTGAGACCGTTCGCCTTCATCTCCACCCGCCGGGCACGACCCGCGTCACGGGCCGCGTCAGCCGGCGGAATATCGGCGGCTCGCCCGCCTTGCAGGAAGAGCGCCGAAGCCAATTGGCTGAGCGTCACCTCCTGCCCACGGCCCGTGCGCTCGCGATGCAAGAGCGCACCCGCAATACCCAACGCACCAAAGAGCCCCGCCGCGCGAGCCGGCATGTCGACGGAGACGATCGGGGCGGGGGTCCCGTCCGCCGCACTCTTGCCCTCGGCGGCCATCAGACCCGAAAACGCCTGCAGGACGAGTGGCGATTTCGTATCAGGCGCGTGCGTCGCGTCCTCGCCGAAAGGCGTGATGCCGACATAGATCAGACGCGGGTGCGTTGCGTTGAGCTCCTCATAACGAAGCTTGAGGGCTTCGCGTTCCCTTGCGCCGACGGAAACGAGGAACACGTCGACACTCGAGAGCAAGCGATCGAGGACGCTATCCCGCCCGTTCGTGAGATCGACCACGACCGACTGCTTACCCCGGTTGAGCGCCTGAAAGAGCCGCGAATCGCCTTCCGCGTGACTTTCGACGTGGCGCAGTGGATCGCCGGCCGCCGGCTCGACCTTGATCACGTTCGCCCCTTCGTCCGCGACGATGAGCCCCGCATATGCGCCCGCGACGTCATCGCACAACTCGAGCACCCGAACACCCGTCAGTGGACCGCTCATGATTTCGCCTCCGCACCGATCACACCTTCCGCGGCGAGGTTTTCGATCTCGTCCGGGCCGAAACCGGCATCCCGCAAGACCGAGACCGTGTCGCGACCCAGCGGGGGGGATGCGCTCGGCGGCACGGCATCGGCACCGCCGAAGTGGAGCACCGGCGCGGGATGGCGCTGCCGCCCATGGACGTCGTGAACAAAGTCCGCGAAGAGTGCGTTGGCCGACGAGTGCGGGTGATCGCCCAGATCTTCTGGAAAGCGCACGATCGAGGCGGCCACACCAGCCGCGTCCAGGGCGCTTTGCCACTCGTCATCGCGGCGCGTGAGGAACACATCAGCTAGCGCATCCTCGCCGCTCGCACCGGTCGCCGCACAGAGTTCCTCGACCACCGCAGACACGGCGATCGCTCCGTCACTGGTCAGATACACACACTCGCCGGGTGAAACCGCCGCCTCCCCTCGCCGCACGGCGACGAGTTCGGCAAAGGGCACGCTTTGCTGCGCGAGCGCGTGGCGCTGATCACGACGCGCGTTCCGTTCCTCGTCAGCCGACGTCAACTCCATGACGACGTCGCCTTGCAGCGAGAGTGCGGTGGCAAAGAGCGAACACTCGACGAACTGCCCTTGTCCTGTTTTCTCGCGCTCATAGAGCGCCGCGACGATCGCGTTCGCCAGCACGATGCCGCTCGAGTAGTCGGCCACCGCCGTCGAGGAAATCGTGCCGGGCGAGCCGTCGTCCTGCAGCTTGCCTTCCGCCGCCATCAGGCCCGTCACGGCTTGCACGACGCCGTCGTACCCGGGCCGCAAAGCCCACGGTCCGCGGCGTCCGAACGCCGTCAGATCGACGTAGATCAGATCGGGTTTGATGCCTTTGAGCGTCTCGTAATCGATGCCGAACTTCGCGGGCACGTCCGGGCGGTAGTTGATGAGTACGACATCCGCCTCGGCCGTCAGACGATGCGCGACGTCCCGCGCCGCATCGCTGCCGAGGTTCAGCGTCATTGCCCGTTTGCCACGATTCAAGCTCTGGAACGACTTGGATTCCGTCGGCGCGAACATCGCCTGCAAGCGCCAGCTCTCACCGCCGGGCGGCTCCACCTTGAGGACATCGGCACCCATCTCCGCGAGGATCTGCCCCGCGACCGGCGCTGCAATGACCTGGGAAAACTCGAGGATTCGCACCCCGTCGAGAATCGCGCTCATACGTCTCCAGCCATGGATTGTTCCAAGTCGAGAGAACCATGTTCGCGCAGCTCGAAAACTCGCGCCAAGGGGTCAATCCGCGGGCTGTTCCCGCGGCGTCGGAATCTCGCCCCGTTCCTCGGCTTCGTGGCGCTCTGCCAACGCCTTCTGGATCTCCGCATGGCGTTTCCGCGTGATCGTGACGCGCGCGTAGAACAAGAGGCAGATGATGCCCGGGATCGCGGAAATCGGTCCGTCCATGAGGCCGAGGCCGAGAACCTTCGACGACTCCACCGAACCCGGATCCGCCCCGACCGGAAACGCGATGACGTCGAGCGCGATCCCCGCGAGCAGATGACCTAGCCCGGACGAGGCCTTCGCGAAGAACGACCGGGCGGAATAGAAGATGCCTTCCTGTCGGCGATGGGTCTCCAGATCGTGCTCATCGGCGATATCGGCCAGCAACGACATCGCACTGATCGAACAGATCAGAATGATGCACAGATAGAAAATGAGGAAGAGGATCAGCATCGGCAAGAGCCAGGGCGAGCCGTTTTCCGGGAACCAGCCGACGAGCCGCAGCACGATCGGTGCCGTCGAGAAAAACACGGCCCCGCCAACGCCCCAGAGAATGACCGGCTTTTTCTCGAACCGTTCGTGCAGGCGCGCGGTGATCAGAAACCCGACCACAGGCGCCACCGACGCAAAGACGACGAAGAACGCTATCTGCTCCGGCAGCAGCTCCCAGAAGTAGGTGTTGACGTGCAGGCCGATGGTGTCGCGCGTGCCCAACATCGCGCTCAGGAAAACCAACCCGAGAAGGAGCGCCTGGTAGTTCTTGTTTCGAAGGACGGAGCGAACGTCCTGGAGGAAGGCCGCGGCCGACAATCGACTGTCCTCTGGCACGTCGGGCAGCCGTGGTATGACCTTCATCGTCGTGATGGTCGTTACCAGCATGATCACGCCGCCGGCAATGGCGGCCGACGTCGCGAAGGTCGGGTAAGCCGCCTGATTCAGAAGCCCGTTCTGAAACTCGGGAGTCTTTGCAAAAAAGTAGGTGTAGGCGACCAGCAGGCAACCCAAGCTACCAATCGAGGCGAACAACGTATTGATCGCCATCACACGCGTGCGTTCGGTGAAATCAGCCGAGAGTTCCGCACCGAGCGCAAGGTGAGGGACGTGGTAGAGCGTCATCGTGGCGCGCATCACAACCGTGAGGATCGTCAACCAGACGAAGAGCCCGTAGGAACCCAGATCATCGGGCGGCGAATAGATCAGGAAAAGACACGCCATCACCGGCAGCGGGGCCGCAAACATGAACGGGTGTCGACGCCC
Organism: uncultured Pseudomonadales bacterium; assembly: GCA_951813295.1. GTDB lineage: Bacteria > Pseudomonadota > Gammaproteobacteria > Pseudomonadales > Azotimanducaceae > VXYL01. The sequence goes on along the minus strand of CATOTI010000002.1, from coordinate 3,492,020 downwards.
GAGTTTCGAACGCCATCGATCGGACCAGGCGCCGATCAGTGGATCCGAAATCGCATCGACAAAGAGTGCGATGGTGATCGCGAGACCCGCCAACGTGCCGGGGACGCCCAGGATGTTGGTGTAGAAAAAGAAGTTGAACGAGTTGAAGGCGACGCTGATGACGGCTTCGGCGGACGAGCCGATCGAATACATGAGCTTCAGACCGTTCGGCACTCTTCCCTGATAGGCACTCGTCGGGCTATCTGCCGCCTCGCTCACGTTCTACAGTGCTCGCAATCGGGCATCGGTTTTGCCCATGGAACGATCTCCGTCTTTCGGTCGAGCTTGACCTAGCGAAGGACGACGCGCCACCGCTCTTCGAACGCATTCCCCTTAGCGAGAGCGACCGTAGCCCATCCATTCGGACGAGGTGTACGCTAGGGCGATCAGGATCAGGGGGACCGCTTGTGCATTCAACGCAAACGAACGTGATCCGGGGCAGGACATTCGTGGTCGCCGCGGCGTTGACCGCGGCGCTTGCCGCCTCGACCGGATTCGCCAACGACATCCCACGAACACCCGACGGCAAGCCGGACCTGCAGGGCGTCTGGGCCAACAACCGCGCGACGCCCATGGAGCGCCCCGAGGCGCTCGCCGACAAGGCCGAACTCTCCGCCGAGGAAGTCGCCGAGCTGCAAGCGCGCGCCGACGAGCTTTTCAACGGCGAGACCGATGCCGCTTTTGGCGATGCCGTCTTCTCCGCCGCTCTGGCCGGCGACGAAGAGCACGAGTCCTACGACCCGGCGACCGGCAATTACAACCATTTCTGGGTAGCCGACCGCGAATTCGACAACCGCACGTCACTCATCGTCGATCCACCCAACGGGCGCCTGCCGGCGTTGACCGACGCGGCCACCGAGCGAATGGCCGAGTTCATCGCTTACCGCCAAGCCCACCCGGCGGATTCGTACACCGACCGCAGCAACTCCGACCGTTGCATCACCTACGGCGTGCCGTTTCTCCTCGCCGGCTACAACGGCTACTTCCAGATCGTGCAGAACCCCGACCACGTCGTGATCCTGCAGGAAATGATTCACGAGGCCCGCATCGTGCCGGTTGACGGCACGGCGCCGCTCGATTCGGCGATCGATCAGTACACGGGGAGCTCCCGCGGCTTCTGGGATGGCGACACGCTCGTCGTTCAGACGGCCAATTTCTCACCGAAAAGCGCTTTCCGGACGCGCAACGGTCTCGCCCAGGAAAACCTCACGCTCGAGGAACGCTACACCCTCGTCGACGCGGACACGCTCGACTGGGCCATCACCGTGACGGACGAGTCCACCTGGGTCTCTCCCTGGACCGCTCTCGTGCGCCTCGATCGCTCCGCCGACCCCATCTTCGAATACGCCTGCCACGAAGGTAACTACGCGATGGAAGGCATCCTCGCCGGCGCACGTCAGAAGGAAGCCGACGCGGCGGCGGCGACCGAGGGCCAGGAGTGATGCGTACCGCGGGCCTGCTGCTGCTCGGCGCACTCACCCTCACACCGAGCGTATCGAACTTCGCACACCACGCGTTCTCGGCCGAATTCGATGCCGATTCACCGGTCACGTTGCAAGGCAAGGTCACCCGGCTGCAGTGGATCAACCCACATGCGTGGATCCATATCGAAGTACTCGACGAAGACGGCACCGCCACCGAATGGATGGTCGAAGGCGGCACACCGAACTCGCTCATGCGCGCCGGCATCAACCGAAAATCCCTCGCGATCGGGGCGGAAATCGTCGTGCAGGGTTATCAGAGCACCGACCGACGCTGCCGCCCCGCCTGCAAGGCCAACGGCCGCGACATGACGTTCGCCGATGGCCGGAAGCTCTTCATGGGATCGAGCGGCACGGGCGCGCCGAAGGATGGATCGGACCCGAACGAAAGATAGCCTGTAGCCGTCCGATCGAAGCGATCTGGGAACTGTCGATCCGGATCCTGCACACGTGCCGGTTGGCTATTTCTTCTAGGGGGGACCCTCCGGGTCCCCCCTAGGCCCCCTGCGTCGCGGCGCAGCCGCGCCGGGCTCGAGGTCATCGACTTCGCTGATTGGGGTTTGCCGGCTTTAGAACTAATTTGCCCTTAGGAAGTCTGTAGCGAACCGATCAGCCTGCAAATCCTTTCCAGGACGTCGAGCGAAGGGAGCTGCAGCGGGGTTCCGCAAACCCGACTAAACCATCCTGCGAATCGCGCTCGATATCCAACAATGCCTTCCGGCGAATACGCCACCGCCGGGGCCCCGCGCGCGAAGCGCGCAGGGGGGAACCACCCCCAGCGATTCCGCGCCGCACCGGGCGCGCGGCGAGATTCCCCCATCCGCCAACTCAGACTCTGCGCCGATCCGGCGGGGGCGAAGCCCCCGCAAGTAAAAAGCCCTACTCCTCCGCGCCCTTCACCAAATGCCCATACATCAGCTCTTCCGCGAACTCGACACACTTGTACTCCAGGATCTGTGCATCCGGTTCGAGGCGGCGGTAGAGCGGCATGGAAATCGCCCAAGGCTCGGCAAAAACCTTCGGATCTTCGATCCGCGCTTCATACTGAAGAACGTTTTCGCCCACCTTCGTGAACCGTTCCTCGACGCGGAGTGCATCGCTGTGGAAATTGCCTGAGGCGTCGAACCAGGTGTCGGCGACGTGGCTCGTGACATCGATGACGAGGGTGTCGCCTTCGTAACGTCCGCGTGAATGGCCCATCCAGGCTTCGAACGGGTGTTCGAAGTCGGGTTTGTCCATGTAGACGACGCGGCCGGCGCTCGCGAACTCGTAGAGGATCATGATCGTGTTTTCGCCCTGCACGATCTGGAATGGGAACGGCATGTAGGTCGCCCTGGGGATACCGGGAAGAAAGCACTTCACGGCGGGATCCCGCGCGATAGCATCCGCGCGATTGGCGTCGCGTTGCTCGGCCGCATCCGGGAGATAGGGGATCGTGCCACCACCGACGAGGACGCTTCGGCCGGCCGGGATGCCGCCGAGCGCGCCGAGTTCGACCATCGGGCCCTGTCGTGCGGCGTGGGCCTCGATGTCCCAATGGGCGCTGTTCATGGCCTGCCAGACCCCGTTCAGGTCCGGGTTGCCATAGACGTCACGCCCGGCGGTATCGACCGCGGCTTCCGGCGCGGCTTCTGGCGCTGGCGCACAACCGAGAACACCAGCCAACAAAGACACGATCGCAAGGCGGGAGATCATCATTAGGAATCCCTACGGAGACGACGCCTCATCATCCTGCGCGCCCGATCGATTAGGCAAGCGTGCCCCTCTTTGGAAAACGAACTCAGCCATCAGGCTGTGCCGCCGCCATGATCCGACGCGCGGCTTCCTTGTTAGCGCGGGCGATCGTACGCATTCCGCCGTCGACACGATTCACATCACCGATCAGCGACCAGATCGCATGCGCGGTGTCATGCATCGGGAGCTCGCCCATCGCGACGAGCCACCGCTCAATCGCTGAATAACCGTCGAAGTCCGTGCAGTTGGCATATTTCGGCTGGTTCTGACCGAGTTCTTCGTACGCGGCGATGTCCGCGAGCGTCGGTTGATCCCCGCCAAGGAACGCGCACGCCGTTAGCATGCCGTTGATGATCTCGAGGCTCTGGCGCGCGATGTGGGCGTTGTTCTCCATGCCCGGGAACGTGTTTCGCTTGATCCAACCCGCATCGGGGTTCTCGACCTCGAACACCGACGGCCAGAGCGTGCGACTCCACTGCACGACCAATTCGCGCGTGTTGCGATGGTGGAAGTGGAGGTACTGATTCACGCGTGCTCGAGCGACGAGATCATCGGGCCAGAGGTCGCGCCAGTCGTGCTTTTCGGCCAGGTAGACGAGGATCGCGTGGCTTTCCCACAGCACGACGCCGTCGTCATCGATCGCCGGGATCGTGCCGCGCGGATTCACGGCGGTGAGGTATTCCGGCGCTTTGGCATCACGGTTCTGGCTCGTCATGACGAACTCGAAAGGCAATGCCTTCATCAAGCACGTCCACACGACCGCACGCACCGGCTGAGAGTTAGGCACACCATAGATCTTGAGCATCGACTACCTCCACTGATTGCCGGAAAGCCTTAGTCCCGACAGGGATTTACGCAAGGCCTTCGATCCTGTCGTCACACGAGTTTCTTCGCTACATTCCCGACACACACCACGAGATGCCCCGCGCGGGCAGAAGCGAGGAAACCTTGGGTATTGCCAGCAGAGAAGTGACAACCGATCTCATCAAGCCGGCGCACTTCGCGCATTTCGTCTTACGGGTGTCGAGCCTCGAAGAATCGATCCGCTGGTATCAAACCGTGCTCGGCATGCAAGTCGTGTACCAGAACCCGATGATCGCGTTCATGACATACGACGACGAGCATCACCGCATGGCGCTGGTCCAGGTCGGCGCCGACGAGAAGATGTCGAAGCAAGCCCCGGGCGTCGATCATGTCGCGTACACGCTCGCCTCACTCGGCGATCTGTTGTCGACGTACAAGCGTCTCAAGGGCGAGGGAATCCTGCCGGCATGGCCGATCAACCATGGCCTCACGACGTCGATGTACTTTGAGGACCCGGACGGATTACGCGTCGAGTTCCAAGTCGAGAACTTCGACACGAAGGAAGAACTGCAGGGCTACATGCACTCGGACGCCTTCGCGAGCAATCCCATCGGCGTCGACTACGATCCCGACAAACTCCTGGCGCGCTTCGAGAACGGCGACCCGATCGAGGAACTCGTCCAACTCGGTTCTGCCTGAGGGAACCGAATCAAGGTTCTGCAAACGAGCGTCGCCATCGCGGCGCTACTTCTGGCGCCCTGCGCCTTGGCTTCGGGCGAGCGCTATCTCTTCATTGGCCAGGACCTCGATTCGATCGAGGGTTACGTCACGAGCGGCTGTTGCCCCGCACCGGACGGTCTGACGGCTTACGTTTCGCTCTTCAATGTCGGCTCTCCGGCGGCGGTTTTCGGCGGCCTTGGCATCGACCTCGATGGCCGACCCCACACCGAACGCGCCGACTGGGGTGCCGGTCCTAAGAATGCGTATGAGACCGCCACTCGCTTTGCGGTCGCGAATCTCGCGATCGGCCTCTCGATCACGGAGAACGACCACCCGGGCGCCATCGGCGATCTTCTGAGCGGCGCCTACGACCGCGAAATCGATCAGATCGCCCGCTTCGCCCGTTTCGTGCGGGGGAAGCTCTTTCTCCGCGTCGGCTACGAATTCGATGGCGCGTGGAATCGCGGCTATGAAGAGCCGGTCCGTTACGCCGCGGCATTTCGTTACATCGTCGACCGTATTCGCGAGCACACGATCGACAACATCGCTTTCGTCTGGCAAGCCTCCGCTTCGACGACAGATGACATCATCGATGGTCGCCACGAGGACATCGCCGCCTGGTATCCCGGCGACGAATACGTCGATTGGATCGCCTTCTCGTGGTTCATGGCACCCGATGCCAAGCCATCCGTGCGCGGCTACAAGCCACCGACCCCAATCGAGCTCGCCCACGAAGTGATCGACTTCGCGAAAGCGCGCGGTAAGCCCTTGATGATCGCCGAAGCGTCGCCCCAGGGGTTCGATCTCGAGCGCGGCACCAAACGAAACCGCTCGCGCCTCTGGGACGGGCCGGAAGGTCTCGGTCGGCAAAGCGTGACGCCAGATGAAATCTGGCGCGCCTGGTTCGAACCGCTCTTCGGGCTGATGGCCGAGACCCCATCCATTCGTGCGCTCGCCTACATCAACGCCAACTGGGACGATCAGCCCATGTGGGCAGCACCGTATGCCAGCGGCTATTGGGGCGATTCCCGATTGCAAGCGGCTCCAACGATCGCCGAGCGATTTGCCAAAGCCATCGCGGAGTGGCGCGCACGTGCTGAGTAGATCGACCACCACCGCCGCACCTTTCTGCGGATACCTGTCGCTTGAAAGAATTCCTACGTCACCGCAGGGGGGCAAAACGAGCGGGCTGGCGATGGTCGGACCATCGCTCCCTGCTTCGATTCGTGATGCGCCCGTCGCGACGACACTCGCAGTGAACGGCTACCAGTAGTGCGCATAGATGCGCTCGTTGTCGAACCGGCACGTGAGTTTCTTGATCCTGCCGGTCAAACCGCACGAGACGCCGTGCGTTTTAGCGCCGTACCGGTCGACATAGTCGTCGATCTTTTGGGTCAACTCGGGGCGAATGTCTTTCGGGACTCGATCCCAGACGTCGCGGAAGTAGTTGCGGATCTCGGGCAATGTCTTATTGCCACGAGCCGCCACACCTAGCCAAGCCACGGCGGCATGAGGGTCCTGCTCGGTACCGTATCCTTGCTGGAAGAGAAACCCCACCCTGGCCTGTGCGAGTCTGAAGCCCCGCTTCGCGGAGGCATGCAGATACGGAAATGCCTCCTCGAATCGCCCTTGCTTGTAGAGATACGCGCCCCGCCCTCGGGCGTCGTAGGCCTGCTGCATGTACTCGTAGGACGGTATCTTGCCGGGCTTAGGTGCTTCGGCGGTCACGACGACCTCTTCCTCGGCCTCGAGAAGGCCTTCTTGTGAGGGTGTCTCCGACGCAGTCGCCGTCGAAGAGGACGCCACAGCGAGCGCGACGACCGCGATCAACGACCAACTGGCTCGAATCGGTTCTCGTGAAAGAATTCGCATTCGCTGAGCTTAGACGATGTCGCCTTCCTATCGATTCTTCAGGCGCGGTACGCCGGGCGGTCTGTGCGGCCGCACTCGGTTGTAGTGATCTGGCCAGCGCCCGGTTCGAAGATCAGTTTCACCCACTCGAATTCGGCTACCTCGATGCGCGCAGCCGGACCCACTTCGAGAACGCGATCCACTTTCTACGGCCCGCAATGCGTCGTTCAGTCTCGCTGTCGCGATCGTCCTGATCTAGCGCCTGCTGCCCGAAACGAAACAGAAGAGTCTCGAGGAGATCGAGATCATGCTCGCGCGCGAACCCAAACCGACCGCTACGTCTGGACGAGCGTGAACGTCGCCCCCGCGGCGCCGACGAATTCGGCCCTGCAACGACCGTACGCCTTGGGGATCTGGTAGACCTGATCAGCGACGACCGCGAGTTTCAGAAACTTCCGCTCACAGCGAAGCACCACGTCGGTGACTTCGCCGTCGAGATCGACGACGGCGAACTCGTCCTTGAACAGTGCGATGTTCCACGAGTTTGAATCCGAGTCGAGATGAGCTGCGACTTGGAACTCACGATCCTCATCCGCGAGCTCGTCGAGGCGCGTCCTCGTTTCGAGGATCGATGGTCGAACGTCGTCCTCGAGCGCCGCGAGCACCTCGAAAGTTTGCACCGCTTCACCAAAGCGCATCAGCCTCACCTCGAGCGAGAATTTGTTGCGAAGCGCGCGGCGGAACAGAGCGTCCGGCAGATAAATCGCGCCTGTCTCGTAGGCGACGGCGGCCGTCAGATGTGCGAGCTGGGCCCGTTCGGTACCCCACTCCCCTTCGAACAGACTCTTCGCCATGTTCGCGAGCGCCCCTTCATAGAGATTGTCGGCTTTTGAGACGAGCGCCGTGGCGTCGCGTTGCGCTTTTTCTCGCTGGCCCTGCTCGACGGCCCGCACGAAGCGCCCGAAGGTCTTGACGGACCGTCGACTCGCGCCCGTGTCGACCCCCGGCGCACGAAACGTCACCTTGCCTCGAACCGCGCTCTCGCGCGCCTCACCGTCGATCGTCGCGGGCTGATAGCGCCAGTCCCGAACTGCGCGAAGCGCGGCTGCTCGATACGACGGATCGCCAAACGAGGCCACCACACTCGGTGCAAACGGCTTGCCGTCGGCATCGACCATGAACTGGACCTCGACCCATCCCTCGCCGTGCAGCGCATTCGCTAGCATCGAGCCACTCTGATCGATTCGCTCGGCCGCCACGAACGTCTCGGCGCAGAGCGGCAGACTAACGACGAACATCATCAACAACCCGAAGCGCTGCACCGTGTTATGCCCGTCCGGCCGGTATCGACCAATCCATGTCCGGACCTTTCGGGATCACACCGGTCCTCGACCAATAGATCTGTTTGAAGGCTTCGAAATCCACGGTGTCCGCGACCCCCTCCTGCTGGTGGAGGTCACGCGCATAGGGCCAGAGGTTCGGGTAGTCGACCAAGCGCCGTTCGTTACACCGGAAAAGCCCGTGATAAGCGAGATCGAAACGTTGCAGTGTCGGGAGCAATCGCCAATCGGCCTCGGTGACCTCGTCGCCCGTCAGAAAGCGCGTCTCTCCGAGCCGTTGATCGAGCTCGTCGAGCGTTCCAAAAAGCGCGTCATAAGCGGCCTCGTAGGCGCTCTGAGTCGACGAGAAACCACACCGATAGACGCCGTTGTTCACGTTCGGGTAGATCGTGTCGTTCCATCGATCGATCCCCTCACGGAGCGGCGCGGGATAGTAATCCGCCCCGGACTCCGCCGATTTATCAAACTCGCTGTTCAGCATCCGGATGATCTCGGACGATTCGTTGTTGACGATCGTCTGCTCTTCTTTGTCCCACAACACCGGCACCGTCACACGACCGCTGAAGTTTCCATCGGCGCGTGTATACACCTGATGGAGATGCTCGAAACCGAAGAGGTCGTCACTCGTACCGCCGTCCGTTGGTAAGAACGTCCAACCTTCTTCACCCGCCGCCGGTCGCACGAACGAGATGCTGATCACATCCTCGAGCCCCTTGAGCTTGCGATACAAAACTGTGCGATAGGCCCACGGGCAGCCGACATTCACATAGAGATGGTACCGGCCGCGTTCGGCCTTGAACCCTGAAGACCCATCCGCCGTGACGAAACGCCGCCACGGGCTATCGGTTCGTTGATAACTGCCGTCCGCCGCCTGGCGACGATCGACCTCACTCCACATGCCATCTATTAGTAATCCCATGAGGTGATTCTAGGCGGCTCCCGGCCTCAAGCGAACCGGGACCCGACACGAGAGCCCCGTGGCTTAAGCGATCTCAAGCGGAGATCGAACACTTCGTTCTCGTCGGTTCGCTCTGTACTGTTTTGCGAATGCCAGGTTGGCGATACCCACCCAGTTGTGCGAGGTAAGCGATGACGCCGATGGAGCAGACTTGGAAGGATGAGATAACGACGGCACTGGACGAGTTTCACGCCGCCCAGAGAGCAGGTGATGTCGATGCCATGGTCGATGCCTTCACCGGCGCGCCGCAGGGGATAACCCACGGCATGCCACGTTCAATGCACGAGGTTCGCCGCCTCTACGCCAACAACGTCGATGCCTTCAAGCGCGCCGGGCCGACCTGTCGAACGTATCGATCGACATCGCGCCGAATCCGGAAGGATTTATGCGCTATATCGACGGCGAACCCGTGGTCGTCGAGGCATATGCACTCGTCGAGGGCGTGATTTACACCGGGTGTACGGCAATCGGCGTGGGCGTTCCGAGATGGCAGGCCTTCATGAACGACGTTCGCGAAGTTGGCACGATCAACGCTGTATCCCGCCTATACCTACCGGTAACGACGACGACCGGGTAACTCGCCACCGACGGCTTCGGCAAAGCGCAAGACGAGTCCCGAATCGTCCAGTGAAGAGAGCGTGCTCGCGTCGGCAACGGGGCAGCAGTTGCTGTACGTTTTGTCGGCGTGGCCATCGCCACCGATACATCCAGTTCTCGTGCACGAACGAGTTCAGAGCAAGTTCGGAGAGAGTCGTATATGAAAGACAATGAACCCACGGTCGGTACGACCATTGCCGAGTCGACGCCCGCCTGGGCGCCGCCCAAAAAACCACCGGCAGGCGCACCAAACGTCGTCGTCATCGTGCTCGACGACACGGGTTTTTCACATCTCGGGTGCTTCGGCTCGGACATCGACACGCCGAATATCGATCGGCTCGCGGCCGGCGGCTTGCGCTACACCAACTTCCATACGACCGCGCTCTGTTCGCCCACGAGGGCGTGCCTCCTGTCCGGTCGGAATCACCATTCGGTGGGCATGCGTTTCATCTCGAACGTCGACACCGGCTTCTCCAACTGCCGCGGTGTGATCGCGCCGAGCGCCGCGATCCTGCCCGAGGTTCTCCGCGACGCCGGCTACGGCACGTTCGCCGTCGGCAAGTGGCACCTGGCGACGCTCGAGGACTGCTCGCCCGCTGGCCCGATGGATCATTGGCCGCTGCAGCGAGGGTTCGACCGCTATTACGGCTTCATGGGCGGCGCGACGGATCAGTTTTCACCCGAACTCACGATCGACAACCACCCGATCGATCCGCCGTCACACGACGGCTACCACGTCTCGGAAGACATCGTCGATCAGGCCATCGCGATGATCACGGCACATCAAGGCTCCGCGCCCGGTAACCGGTTTCTGAGCTACGTCGCGTTCGGCGCAACGCACTCGCCGCATCAAGCGCCGAAGGCGTTCATCGACAAGTACCACGGCCAATACGACGAAGGCTGGGACGTCGTGCGGGCGCGGTGGTTCGAGAACCAGAAACGCATGGGAATCGTGCCGCCCGGCACGACACTCGCGCCGCGCAATCCCGGCGTCGAGCCGTGGGACGAACTGCCGGACGCCAACAAAGCCCTTTACGTTCGTATGCAGGAAGCGTTCGCGGGGTTTCTCGACCACACCGACAAACAGATCGGCAGGCTCATCGATTTCCTCGAGACGATCGACGTGCTCGACGACACGCTGATCGTCCTGATCTCCGACAACGGCGCGAGCCAGGAAGGCGGCAAACACGGCACGCTGAACGAACTCGCCTATTTCAATCTGATGCGTACGCGCGTCGAGGACAATCTGAGCCGGCTCGACGAAATCGGTGGCCCGAACCTCTACAACAACTATCCGTGGGGTTGGTCTCAGACGGGTAACACGCCGCTTCGGTTCTACAAACAGAACACGTACGAAGGCGGCATCCGGGATCCGCTCATCATGCATTGGCCAAACGGTATTCGAGACGCCGGCGGTATTCGTGATCAGTACCACCACGTCAGTGATGTTATGCCGACCATCCTCGACATCGTCGGCGTCGAACCGCCCGAAACCTACCGCGGCGTGCCGCAACAGCCCGTCGAGGGTACGAGCCTTCGCTATACCTTCGACTCGGCCGACACGCCGACCGTCAAAAAGACGCAGTACTACGAGATGCTCGGCCACCGCGCGATCTGGCACAACGGCTGGAAGGCCGTGACCATGCACCAGCGAGGCGAGGCCTTCGCCGACGACGACTGGGCGCTCTATCACACCGACGTCGACTTCTCCGAGTGTGAAAACCTCGCCGAAAAGGAACCCGAGAAGCTGCGTGAACTGGTCGATCGCTGGTGGGTCGAGGCCGGCAAGTACAACGTCCTCCCGCTCGACGATCGAAACGGGGCCGAGCTCATGATCATTCGCCGGCCAGGCCACGAGCCGCCCGGTGACACGCAACGTTTCTTTCCCGCAACGCCGCATCTGGAACGGTCGAAGACGCCCGATATCCGCAATCGTTCGTTCGAGATCCGAGCACGCGTGACACGACAATCCGGCGATGCCGGCGTACTGGTTGCGAGCGGCGCGCGTACCGGCGGGATGACGTTCTTCGTTCAGGACGATCGGCTCGCCTTCGTCTACAACCACCTCGGCACGATGTTCGAAGTGATCGCCGATGAGCCGCTCCCCGCAGGTGAAGTCGACCTGATCCTGCGCTACGTGAAGTCCGGTGATCACCAGGGCGACGCGGAGTTACGCCTCGAGACGTCGGCGGGCGCGGTCTCGCTCGCTCGAGGTCCCGTCGAGACGCTGCCTTATCGGCAAACCCTCTACGGCACGGATATCGGCAAGGATGCCGGACCGACCGTCTCCGAACGTTATGCCGGCCCGTTCGCCTACGAGGGAAAACTTCACTGGGTCGAATATCGCCTCGAGAACGACCGCGACGACTTGAAAAAGGCCGCCGAGGTCGAATTCGACAACCAACTCGCGGATCAGTAAGAAGATGCTCACCTATATCGACATTCCCGAGTTGATCGCGGAAGACGGCCTGCGCCTAGTGCTCCTGCGCGGTTATCCGAGCCCATGGGGGCAGGCAGCGAAAGCGATGATGGAATACAAAGGCCTCGATTTTTCCGTCGGCGCGCTCCAGGCGGGTGGCGAAAACACCGATGTCGTCGCCTGGGCGGGCACGAACAGCGCCCCGATCGTCGCCTGGAAGGACGAAGCCCCCATCAATCGCTGGGACGACATCCTTCTGTTGCTGGAGCGTCTCGCGCCGGAGCGTCCGGTTCTGCCGTCGACACCGGCGCAGCGAGCCGAATGCTTCGGCCTCGCCCATCTCATCTGCGCACCCCTCGGCTTCGGCTGGAACTATCGTCTGATCGGTGCCCAGGCCCGCATCGAGGCCGGCAAGCCGATGGGCCTGATGGGCGAGAAGTACGGTTACAACCCAACCGACGGACCGCTCGCCGAAGAACGGGTCGTTAGATTTCTCGACCACCTGGCGGCCCGCCTTCATGCTCAAGCGGCGGCCGGCAGCGATTACCTGATCGGTGATTCGGTCACCGCCGTCGACATCTACTGGGCGGCCTTCAGCAACCTCCTGCAAATTCAATCGGCAGAGGCGTGTCCGCTCGACCCCGCCATTCGAGCCATCTTCGAGATCGTGCCGCCAGCACTCGCGCGCGCCGACGAAATTCTGATCGAGCACCGCGATCGCATCATGCGCTCGTATTTCAAGGTTCCGATGGAGCTCTAGATCCCTAATTGACGAGGAACACCATGGAAAACGACGAACGCGATTCATTTCTACGCCAACCGAATACGGCCGTGCTCGCGACCGTCGACGCCAAAGGGCGCCCACACGCCGTGCCCGTCTGGTACCTCTGGACTGGCGAGATGTTCGAGATCATCGGCGGTAAAACGTCGGCCAAGATGCGGAACATCGAAGCGAACGGTCGCGCCGCGCTCTGCATCGATGATCGCGGCGGCCGCCCTTTCCACGTGACCGCCGAAGGCCCCTGCGAACTCGGCGGCACCTCGACGAAGGAATGGCGCCTAAAACTCCACACGCACTACCGCGGCGCGGAGGCCGCTGAGCGTGTGGTCGCCGACGACGGCCACGAACACCAGCGTTTCATGTTGCTACGTCCGGAACGCTGGTACGGCTGGCGAGCCGGCAATCGCTGACGTTCAGAAGGTCTCGACGACCAGGTCTTCGAGACCGAGTGCACGTACTTCACGCCGCATGCGGCCGAGAGATCCGGGAAAGTAGGAAACCACTCGGCCCGATCGATCCACATAGAAGTTCGTGCACTGACCGCTCGCCCAACTCATGGTCTGCAATTCGGCCTGGATCTCATCGTTGAAGCGACGCGTCGATTCGGGCGACGCTTCGATCGACTTCAAGTTGTCGCGAACGAGTTCGGCTGCCCGTTCGGCGACGAACTCAGTGCTCACCTCCGCCGAGAGGAAGTACGGCGCGTGGCCGGCGACTCCGTTGATCCCGCAAACGGAGAAAAAGTTCGGGAAACCCGGCGTCAGCGCGCCACGAAAGGCTTCCGGTCGCGCAGCTTGTGTATCGCGGAGCGTCTTCCCGCCGCGGCCGACGACCTGTAGCGCGGGGCTTCCATCCACCCGACCGCCGAGCCGGTAGCCCGTGCAGTAGACGATCACGTCGACGGGTACACGCGTTCCGTCCGCGGCCGTCACGGCTCCGTTGTCGATCGCGGTCACGCCGTGCGGGACCAGGTCGACGTGCGATTGGGCGAGCGCCGGGTAGTACTCGTCGGAGACGACGAGGCGCTTACAGCCCGGGTCGTAGTCCGGCGTCACGGCGGCTTCGAGCGCGGGATCGTCAATCGCGCGGCGAATATTGCGAATGCCGATCTCGCGTAGTTTTTCGATCGCGTCAGGCTTGCGCTGGAACGCCCTGTAGTTGGTGAGCGTTCGCCGATACTGCTTGCGCCACGTGCGGCGCTGCGCCGGACCTTCTCGAAACGCGTCCCTCTCGGCATCCGTGTACGGGCGATTTCGACGCGGCATCACCCAATTCGGCGAGCGCTGAAACACCGTCACGCGCCGCGCGCGATCTGCGACCTCCGGCACCACCTGCACCGCACTCGCGGCCGTGCCGATCACGGCAACGTGCGATTGCGACAAGTCGACGTCGTGGCGCCATTCGCCGGCGTGCCACGCAAGGCCGCCGAACGTCTCGCGCCCTTCAATGCGCGGAATCCGCGGCGCCGTGAGCCCACCGGTCGCGGAAACGAGGAGTCGGTGCGTGGCGTGCTCGCCGGTCGATGTTTCGACCGTCCACGTCCCTTCGGCCTCGTCGTAGCGCGCGGCCTCGAGGGTCGTCTCGAACCGTGTCCTGCTGATCAGGTCGTACTTCTGGGCACACGCGCGCACGTACGCTTGAATCTCCGCCCGACTCGCATGGACCGTACTCCAATCGGGATTGGGCTCGAACGTGTAGCTGTAGAGGTGCGACGGAACGTCACAGTGCAATCCCGGGTAGGTGTTGAAGAACCACGTGCCACCGACATCCGAGGCCCTCTCGTAGATCACGAAATCGTCAACGCCCGCACGGCAAAGCTGCATGCCCATCAGCACACCGCTGATCCCCGCGCCGACGATTCCGATAGTTGCGTCTTTCATGTCTTTGCCTCGACTGTGACCTGCCGTTCCGTCAGACGTAGGACGGCCGCCACGGGCAGCGCAATCACCATCAGAACGAAGAAGATCATGAAAGCCGCCGTGTAGTTACCGGACTGATCATAGATCCACGCGGCGACCGGGGACGCGAGTAGGGCGACTGGCAACATGAAAGGCTGCATCAATCCGTTCACGCGACCGTACGTATTTGGACCGAAGACGGCCGCGACCGCGACGCTCTGTAGCGGTGCCATACCACTCATGCCAAGGCCATACGTCATTGCGGCGGCGACCATCACCGGGAAACTGATCTCGTCGAGCGCAAAGATGCCGAGACCAATCGTTTGCCCGACAAGCGACGCGAGCACCGCCGTCTTGGGACCGCGCCAGTCGGCGAGCAGACCGAGAATAGGTTTCCCCGCAACGATGCACGTTCCCATCGCCGTCAGCACGATCGCGGCCCGCTCATCGAGAAAACCAATGGCTTTCATGTGGCCGAAGAGGTGCATGTTCACGCCATTGAAGACGCACACCATGGCGCTGAAAACGACCACGACGCCCCAAAACGCAGGCACGCGCAAAAAGTCGGCCGTCTTCCAGGACAGACGTTCGTCGACAATCGCATCAGGCGCCGACGGGTCGGACTCCGGGCCGGGCGGCTCGCCATCGGGATATTGACCGACCTCGGCCGGATTCGATTTGATCACGAAGAGCACGAGCGGAATGACGATCGAGAGCGTGAAGACGCCGAAGGCGGCAAAGCCCATCCGCCAGCCGAAGCTCGCCATCATCCATACCGCCACGAGCGGCACGAAGATCCCCGCAACGGACGCCCCCGCAACGTCGATGGACAGTGCTATCCCGCGCCACCGGTTGAACCAACGCACGAGCACGCGTGACGTCGAGAAACTCGAGATACCCCGCCACCCGGCACCGAACAGCAACCCGAAGATCGCGTAGAGGCCGAGAAGTGTCGAGACCCATGCCGTCAGGAAATAGCCGACGGTGATCATCGCCGCACCCGTCAACAGCACGATGCGCGGATGCCATCGGTCGAGGGCTACGCCGATGAACGGTGAACACAGCGCGCCGACGGCTTGCGCGATCGTGAAGGCGAGCGTCACGTCGAGACGGCTGCCGCCGAAATCGTCGGCCATCTCCGGCAGAAAGACGCCGCGGGCGTAGACGAACGCGCCGGAGACGATCGACATGCAGAAACAGCCGCCAACGACGATCCAGCCGTAGAACAGCCGCCCATCGGTAAAGAGCGACAGGCGCTTCGGGTCGTTCATCGAGTGGCTTCGATTAAGGGGCTAGCGACCCGCCACTTCATGGATGAACGTATCGAGGACCGCCGACTTCGTCTCGAAATTCGGGCCGAGCGTGAAGTCCGGCACGATCAGTTCATCGACCCCCGCTTCCTCGTAGGCCGCGACGATGTCCTTCACTTCGCTTGGGCTTCCGATGATGGTCGCCTGGGCCATGTCCCGGGCTTTCATCGACGCGATGAACGACTCGTCATTGCTCATGAAGAGGAGCGCCACCGCGGATCGCTGAATCTCCTTCGGGTCACGACCGATATCGGCACAATGCCGATCGAGGATCGCCATCTTGTGCTTCAAGGTGTCGACGGTGCCCCAGACGTTCCACTCATCGGCGTGCTTCGCCGTGATCTTGAGCGTCACCTTCTCACCGCCGCCGCCGATCATGAGCGGGAGCGGCGTTTGGACAGGCTTCGGTTCGAGACTCGCCCCGGCGAGCTGGTAAAAACGCCCGTCGAAGTCACTCGATTCGTTGCTGAAGAGCGACTTGATCACCGAACAAGCTTCATCGAGACGGTCCAGGCGTTCGCGCACCGAATAGAACGGAATGCCGTACTGCGCATGCTCGTTCTCCTGCCAACCCGACCCAAGGCCGAGCACGACGCGTCCACCGGAAATGTGATCGAGCGTCGCGGCCATCTTGGCGAGCACCGCCGGATGACGATACGTATTGCCCGTCACGAGCGTACCCAGTCGAACCCGCGGCACGACGGGTGCGAGGGCGGCCAACGTCATCCAGGCTTCCGGCCACGGCGTCGATGTGTCGGGTGCGTTGGGCATGAAGTGATCGGCATACCAGATGCCGTCCCAACCGGTCTTCTCGACGTGTTCACCGAGCGCGACGACGTCTTCGAATGGCGACGACGGGGTGGGCCAGAAGCTGAATCGCATCTTCTCTTCCTTCGGGCAAAGCGAGCATTGTGGACTGCTTCACCGCGCGACGCTCCGAAGCAGCTGACATTCGTGATCACCGACATCGTGGTCAGTCGGTGGCGGCCTTCAAGATTTCACGAACTCGATTCGCGACCGTTCGCGCGTCGTCCGCCGATGTGTCGACGAGCGTTTCGTGGGGCAAGCGCGGCCGACTCAGCACGGCGCGGTTCCACGCGATGGCCTGGTCGGCGTCGCGCCAGCCTGCAGTCCTAGCCTCGATTCGGTCGCGATGCTCATCTTCATCGGCCAGTACCAACGTCACGATCCTGAAACTGCGATCGGCGAACTCCTCGCAGAGAGTCCCCAAACGCCAATCCTGCAGGTCGTCAACGATGAGATTCCGATAGCCGTGCCGAAGGTAGTTACGCAGCAAGAACACGAGGTTTTCAAACGCCATCTCGTGTTCCTCATCGCTCGTGTTCGACCATTCGCGATCAAGGTGTAGCTGCCGGAGCGACCCGAAGTCGATCCAAACGGATTCGAGATCCGCTTGCAGCAGCGCCGCAAGCGTCGATTTACCCGTTCCGGGCGCGCCGCCTATGAAAAGCAAGTCGATCACACGACATTTCTACCAAGACGGCGAGTCCACCCCAACTGGGTGACGTTGCAATGGTTCTCGCGGACTGCGCTAGGCTTCGGGCTTGGTCTTTAAGGAGTCTTCGATGCGATCAATCATGATCGGTTTGCTTTGCCTGGTCCTATCGAGCCCGGCGCTCGCAACCGAGTACTACGTCTCGGACGGAACGAAGGAGCTCGGCTTGCCGTTTTCGGACGCGGTCCGGGTCGGTGACCTGTTGATCCTCTCCGGCCAACTCGGCATGAAGCCGGGCACGCTCGAACTCGCCGAAGGCGGCATCGAAGGCGAGTCGCGGCAAGCACTCGAGAACATCAAGAGCATCCTCGAGGCGAACGACCTCGGCATGAACGACGTCGTCAAGTGCACCGTCATGCTAGTCGACATCGCCGAATGGCCGACCTTCAACGAGATCTACGTGACGTACTTTCCGGGCAATAAGCCCGCGCGTAGTGCATTCGCGGCATCGGGCCTGGCCCTCGGCGGACGGGTCGAAGTGGAGTGCTGGGCCGCCTTTGACTAAGCGTCAGGCGCGCCAGCCGAGATATTCGTCGATGATTTCGATCATGCGCGAACGACCGAAACTCGGCTCATGACCGCCGTGCACGATGCTGACCGGTAACTCGCGCAACCGCTTCATCGTCGCCACGTAATCGGAAATCGATGAATCCTCGAGTTCGTCGAGGAGTTGCCCGTCGTAGATGGCATCGCCCGAAAACAAGGTCCCGCTCGCCTGCTCCCAGAGGCCGAGACTGCCCGGCGAATGGCCGGGCAGATGCAGGATCTCGAAATGGCGATTGCCGAGGTCGATCGTATCGGTCTCATCCACCGCGCGGGTCGGTGACGTCGATTGAATCGTGTAGTTCTCGAACGAGAAATCCGCCGACGGCAGCGCATCGATCAGATAGTCGTCGAACCCCGGCTGCACGAGCGCGGAATGCCAGGCACGCGGAAAGTCGGCGATCCGAAGCCAGGTGAACTCGTCGTAATCGACCATCCGGTGCGCTTCGATCTCGTGCATTACACGTTCATCGAACTCGTGCAGACCGCCCACATGGTCGTAATGAATATGCGTCGCGACGGCGACCAACGGCTTGTCGATCAGATCCGCCATCGCGTCCATGAGCGACGCGCAGCCGAGCCCGGTGTCGACGAGCAGATCCGAATCCCGGCCGCGCACATGCCAGATGTTGCAGCGCAGGAACGGGTGTACATGTGGCTCGGTGATCAGCGTGATCTCGTCGCTGATCCGCCGCCGCTCGAACCATCGATCCGCGATTCTCAGCATCAATTGCGGTCCGGGAAAAGAACCATGCCGGGTCGATGCCATTCGCGACTGACCACCCGACCGAGCCCACTTTCGGTGACGTAGAGCGTCGAAAAATCCGGTCCGCCGAAGGCGACGTTGGTCACGCGCGGATCTTCGAACTCGAGCTCTTCGAGCTTCTCTCCGCCTTCTGCCGGGAAGACGTGGATCTTGCCGCTCGAGAAACCGCAGCAGAGAACGTTGCCGTCCGCATCGAACGCAAATCCGTCGGGGACGGCGCCGTCACCAAGATCACCAAAGAGTCGCGCTTCACCCAGCACACCCGGTTCGACGATCTCGAAGGCATGCAGCTTGAAGGTCGTCGACTCGGCGACGATGAGCGTGTTGCCGTCCGGGCTGACGCCAATGCCGTTCGGAAAGAGCAGCCCGTGGTGTAGTTCGCGGGCGTTGCCGTCGAGTCCACTGAAACAGACGCTGCCCGGTGGCGGCGAGTCGAGCCCCCTCGAACCGAAGACAGGGTTCGTGAAATAGAAATTGCCGTGTTCGTCGAACGCCAGATCGTTGGGCGAAGCAAGTGCTTTGCCCTCGACTTCGGTGATCAGCACCTCGACACGACCGTCAGGAAAGATCCGCTCTACCCGGCCTGGTTCGCCCGGATTGTCCGGGCGCGGGAATCCGCCGTTGTTGCAGACGTAGAGATTGCCGTCCGGACCGAAGTTCGACCCGTTCGGCCCGCCCCCGGTCGCGGCAAAGACCGAGCAGTTGCCCTCCCCGTCGACGCGACTGACCTGACCGCCCTGGATCTCGACGACGTAGAGATTGCCGTCCGGACCGAACGCCGGACCCTCCGGAAACTGAAGCCCTTCACAGATGACACGATTCAACTCGATCCCTCCTAGACGCCACGTTCTCGAGCAATCTCCGCGACCGCGCCGACCAACCGATCGAC
The DNA here is from genome assembly GCA_951813295.1 of uncultured Pseudomonadales bacterium. Taxonomy (GTDB): domain Bacteria; phylum Pseudomonadota; class Gammaproteobacteria; order Pseudomonadales; family Azotimanducaceae; genus VXYL01. Next base: position 3,472,374 of record CATOTI010000002.1, on the reverse strand, counting down.
GTGGTCAGCGGTCGCCATGATGTGCAACGAGGCCCGGTTCACGTCGAAATCCATCTCCGGTTTGGTCACGTTGCACACGTAAATACGGTGTCGATCCCACAAGAGATCGTTCATCTCTTTCGTCTCGACCCCGTCGAGACTGAACGCCACCAAGGCGCAAGAGAACTCATTCGAAGCCGTGGATAGATGCACGCCCGGCACACCCGACAGGCCGTCGATCAATCGAGCGGCGAGGTAGCGATCTCGTGCTTCGATCGCGGCCGGCCCGATCGCTTCATGAAAATCGAGGGCCGCATCGATGGAAGCGCCAGCAGGCGAGCTTCTCGATCCCCGGCTTTCAAAGCGGGCGAGCGAGTGGTCGGGATCGTCGAGATCACCGCCGAGCATGTTTTTGCCGTCGATGTGCCCGGAGTAAACGGTCGGCCAGACGCGATCCTGTACGTCCTCACGCACGACGAAGAAACCCGTCAGCATCGCGGCGAGCATCCACTTATGCCCGGCACCCGCATACATGTCACACCCGAGCGCTGCGATGTCGAGGTCCATCATCCCCGGCGGGTGGGCTCCGTCGACCAACGTGAGCGCCCCTCGTGAACGGGCCAGTTCGCAGATCTCTTTAACCGGCATTACGAGGCCGTCGGTGTAGTTCACGTGGCAGAAGCTCACGAGTCTCGTCTTGGGGCCGATCGCACGATCGAACGCTTCGAGAATGTCATCCGCGGAGTGTCGAGGTGATCGGTCAGTTCGGTTGATGTCGACCATCACCGTCCTGATGCCGTCGCGCGCCTGGCGGAGGTTGATCGGTTGTCCGCCGCTCGAATGGTCGTGGTTCGTGCAGACCACCTCGTCGCCGCGTCGGAGGTCCAACCCCGACGTGCCGAACACCATGCCTTCGGTCGTGTTGTTGGTGATCGCGATCTCCGTCGGCTTCACCCCGACGAAACCGGCGAGGCGTTCGCGCAGGCCGCGACGGAAGTCACCATTGTCGACGAAATTCGCGTAGCTCAGCCGATCGCGGTCGCCGCCATAAATCGCGTCGACCTGCGCGCGGATCACCGACCTTGGCGACGGCCCCCGTGTGCCCGTGTTGAGGTAGGCGATCCCAGGATCGATCACGAATTCGTTCGCGACGTGGCGCCAGTAGGATTCCTCCTCCGGTGCACGCCCTGAAGACGGCAACGCGATGGCCGGACCCGCTACAGCGGATGCGGCGACGCCGGCGCCGAGTTGATTGAGGAAATCTCTACGAGTGCTCATCGGAGCATCGTAAGAGAAGGCGCGGATTAAGCAAAAACGTCTTTGCACGGTGTTTCCACCACGTGAGTAACCGCGTCAGCGGCAACACGGGTAGACTGCGCCGCGCGCCACGATGGAGTACCCGCAGATCATTCGCTTCTTTTTCGGATTGACCTCCCTTCTCGCGAGCCTTCTTCTCACCGTCCCCGTCGAGGCCGCCACGCCACAATCGCGCGCGACGCTCCTCAACCAGGCCCCCGTGCTCGACGGCAAAGTCCTCGGCGACGGTGCTTGGCGAGACGCGCCGGCGCTGACGAACTTCACCCAGGTTCGACCGACTGAAGGCGCCGCCGCGACCAAGAAGACGGAAGTATTCATCGGGTATACGAAGGATGCGCTGTACGTCGGCGTCATCTGCTACGACGACGATCCGAGCGCCATCATCGTCGCCGACAGCCGCCGCGACTCCGATCTCGACGTCACCGACAGTTTCAGTTTCATCATCGACGGGTTCTTCGACCGCCAGAACGGTTTCGTCTTTGGTACGAACCCGGCCGGCGTGCAATACGACGGGCAGGTCACGAACGAAGGCAGCGGTCGGTTCCGCTCCGGTGGCGGCGGATTCAACCTCGACTGGGACACCAGTTGGGACGTCGAGGCACAAATCACCGACTACGGCTGGAGCGCAGAATTCGAACTGCCGTTCAAGTCATTACGTTACGGCAACGATAGAAGCCAGGCCTGGGGCTTCAACTTTCAGCGAAACATACGGCGCAACAACGAGATTGCGTTCTGGGCACCGATACCCCGGCAGTACAACCTCTATCGAGCATCGCTCGCCGGTCGCGTCGACGGCATCGACCCGCCCGCGCAACGGAATCTCAAGATCACGCCCTACGCCGTCGGCAAAACAGCACGCGGCGGCACCTTGATCGGTACAAATAACGAGACCGACATCGGCATGGACGTCAAGTATTCCATCACGCCGAGCCTGACCCTCGATGCCACAGTGAATACCGATTTCGCCCAGGTCGAGTCCGACGAACAACAGGTCAACCTCGACCGGTTCAGCCTTTTCTTCCCGGAAAAGCGCCCCTTCTTCCTCGAGAACGCGGGACAGTTCGGCGTGGGCGTTCCCCGCGAAGTCGAGCTTTTTTTCAGTCGGCGGATCGGCATTGGCTCGGGCGGGGTGCAGCAACCCATTGATGGCGGCGTTCGTCTGTCCGGCAAGATCGGCAGCGCCACCAACGTCGGCTTCATTCAGATGCGCACGCAGGCCGTCGACGGCCTCGCGGCCGAAACGGACTTCACGGTCGCGCGGGTCAACCAGGAGCTCAAAAACCGCTCATCCGTCGGTTTTCTCGTCGTCAACCGGGATGGGGATTCCGACAATCAGACCTATGCGGGTGATTGGCGTTGGGGCATCGGCGAGAACGGTCGGGTCGAGGGATTTGTCGCCAAGACCGACACGCCCGGCATCGCCGATGACGATACGGCCTGGCGAATCGCGTCGTCGTACAACTCACAAGCGTGGTCATTCAGCGGTGGCTATACCGAAGTCGGCCAGGGCTTCAACCCGGAAGTCGGTTTCCTCGCGCGCCGGAACTACAAGAAGGCCGACGCGTTCGCGCTCTATCGCTACCGCCCCGAGGACTGGTGGGGCTTGCACGAGCTACGCCCCCATATTGCTTATCGCGGCTTCTGGGACTTCGACGGGTTCTACGAGACTGGTTTTCTTCACGTCGACAATCATTGGGAATGGCGTAGCGGGCTCGAGATCCACACGGGTGTGAACTTCACTCACGAAGGCGTGTTGGATCCCTTCGAGATCGTCGACGGCGTGACCGTGCCGGCCGGGGAGTACGATCACAAGGAAGCACAGATCGTTTTTGACACTGACCCGGCTGCGCCGCTTTCCTTCGAGTCGCGGACGATCATCGGGGGATTCTTCGGCGGCGATCGGATCGCATTTTCGCCGGGCATCAAGTACCGCATTGGCGAAACGTTCAGCTCGGAGCTTACGTGGAATCACAACGACATCGACCTGCCCGTCGCGGGCGGTGATTTTGAGGTCAACCTGACACGACTGCGTTTGTCGTACTCGTTTTCGCCCAAAATCTCGATCCAGGCGCTCGTCCAGCACAACGACCGGGACGACGTGATCGCGACGAATCTCCGCTTTGCATGGCTCCAGACAGCGAATGCCGGGCTCTACGTGGTCTACAACGAAACCGACGATAGATTGAACGCACCCGGCCGTCCGCGCCGCGAGTTCATCATCAAATACAGCCGGATCTTCGACGCGTTCTAGCGCACAGGCGCCTGCTCAGGCGGGCGGCGCGACCGACAGACGTCCATCGACACCGAATTCGTCGATGCGCGCCGCGACGAAGCCGCTCGCCTTCGCTTCTTCGACAAACGCCGTGAGGTATTCGAAGCCGGCAGGCCGATTTTTCTTTGTACCCATCGCCTGCTGCACCGCCGTGAACTTACCGTCGAGCATTCGCGAGCCCGGCAAACGTTCGAGATCGCGACCGAGCCCCGCGCGAAGCCCTGCGTATGCCTCGAGGCCATCGTTGACGAACGTCTCGAACGCGGCCGCACCCTGTGCGCGAACGAGTTCGGCGTGCCGGATGTTGTCGGTGAGCCAAAGCTCGTAAGCCGCCCGCGCCGGTACCGCGATCCGGTTGCCGGGCTGGTCGACCTGTTCGATGCTTTCGATCTTCGACCCCGGCGGGACGAGATAGGTCGCCTCGATCTCCGAATACGCGGCGGTGAAATCGATATGCACGGCACGGGCCGGTTCAGCTCCGATCAGGCCAACGTCCCACACGTCGTCGACCGCGGCGTCTGCGAGTTCGCCGGGCGTTCGATAGGTGATGTACTCGATCTCGACGCCGAGGCGCCGCGCGAGTTCCGCCGCCATGCTGGGCGAAACGCCCTGCGGCTTCCCATCGTCGGTCTTGCCCGTCACGAGCAGGAAGTTCGAGAGATTGATGGCGGCACGTAGGACGCCGGTTGGCGCTAGTTCAGCGCGGGCTCTATCAGACATGGTCAACCTTGTTCGTATTGTCGATATTCATCAGGCGATCGGCGCGACCGTCGGCCAGGGCGTTGCGACCTCGAGCGTTCGGGCCATCCGCAACAACGTCGCTTCGTCGCCGTAGCGAGCCGCGAGTTGAACGCCGATCGGCAAACCGTCGGGCGTCCGGTGCAGCGGCAACGAGATCGCGGGTTGTCCGGTCGCGTTGTAGAGGTTGGTGAATCCCCAATAGCGGCGGAAACGCTCAGCGTATTCAATTGGATCGCCGTCCGGATCGAGCCAACCGACCTTCACGGGCGGTGACACCAGCGTCGGGCTCAAGATCAGATCGTAATCGACGAGAAACGCGCCGACCTCACGTGAGAGTTCGGCTATTCGTCCGATCGACGCAACGTACTGCTCCGCCGTCATCGCATTGCCGAATCCGTAGACGGCAAGCGTATTCCTCTCGAGGTGATCTCCCGTCGGCGTGACTCCAATTTCACGCGCGCGCTTGTTCACGGTGGCAGCGACATTGGCAGCCACGATGCCGGCGACGGCCCCGCCCCACTCGGCGTGATCGAGCGGGATCTCCGCTTCTTCGACATGGTGGCCGAGATCCTCGAACGTTCCCGCCGCCCGCATCACCGCGGCGCGGCATTCCTCGTGTAGCGGTTCACCCGTGAACGGTCGCAGATCAAGTGCAATTCTCTGCGGCGAGGGGTCTTGTTCCATCTCGGCAAGAAACGACGTCGCTTGATAGGGCGCATGAAAATGATCCCCCGTCGTCGGGCCGTGGATCGCATCGAGCACGGCTGCGGTATCGCGCACGGTGCGCGAGACGACGAGGCCCGTCGACATACCACCCCAACCATGCGCCGGCGTTCGGCCGCGCGACGGCTTGAGGCCGACCAGGCCGCAGCACGACGCCGGGATCCGGATCGAGCCACCACCGTCGCTCGCATGCGCCACTGGCACGATGCCGGCGGCGACGGCCGCTGCGGCGCCGCCACTCGAGCCGCCGGGCGTGTGATCGAGATTCCATGGATTACGACACGCACCGAGCCGAACCGATTCGGTCGTCGCAGCGAGCCCGACCTCCGGCGTGTTCGAGTTGCCGAAGAAGTTGAAGCCGGCTGCACGAAAACGAGCGACCAGCTCGGCGTCCTGCGTCGGTACATAACCGTCGAACAGGCGGCTCCCCATACTGCACGGTACGCCCGCAATGGCGGCCAGATCCTTGATGAGGAAAGGCACGCCGGCGAAGGGACCGGAGAAGTCTTCTCCGCTTCGTTCCGCGGCCTCGTCAAAGAGCGGTCGCACGATCGCGTTGATCGACGGATTGACGGATTCGCTGCGCGCAATCGCTTCACTGAGGATTTCGCGGGGCGACGCCTCACCCGAACGGACGAGACGGGCGAGTTCGACACCATCGAGTTCGAGATATTCAGTCACCGTACACCCTCCTCTTCCGCGGACCGCGGATCACAGTCTCGCACCGGATCCGTATTAGGCTATCGCGTTCGCGTGAATCGAGTACGACGGATGCAATATCTAGCGATCACACCGAAGCTCGGGGCTGAACTCGAGCCCGGCACCGAACTCACGTCGTTCAGCGACGCCGAGATCGAGGAGCTCAAATTGCTCGCCGCCGAGCGCGGGGTGGTCGTCGCCCGTGATCAGACCATGGACGTTCACTCGCAGGTCGGTTTCGGCCGTCGACTCGGTGCGCTCATGGAAACCACCGTCAACCCACCCGAGATACCGGACGAGCTGATCGTCATCAAGGCCGGTCCAAAATCGAAGTCCGCCGCCGGCACGGCCTGGCATTCCGACGTCACGAGCGAAGCGGTCACCCCCGGTCTGTCGATGCTGCGCATGGAGCAGGTACCCGACTCTGGCGGCGACACGCTCTTCGCCGACATGGTTCAGGCATTCGACGCGCTCTCGCCCCCTTTCCAGGCGTTGCTCAAAGGTCTGACCGCACGCCACGACTCGCGGGGGCACTATCTCTATCGCAGCGGCGCCAAACGACTCGACGAACTGCCGTCATCGAACCATCCCGTGGTTCGCACGCACCCACTGACCGGTCGCGACGCCCTCTACGTCAACGCCGCGTTCGTCTCATGCATCAACGAACTCAGCAAAACCGAAAGCGCGTCGCTGCTCGCGATGCTCTACGACCACGTCGCTTATTCAGTGAGTTTTCAATGTCGCGTGCGGTGGGCGCCCAACACGGTCGTTTTCTGGGACAACCGTGTCGTCCAGCACCACGCCGCGTTCGACTATTACCCCGACGCTCGGTTGGGTTACCGACTCACAGTGGTCGGTGAAGCACCTACCCTCGCGACCGCCAACTAACCGGCTTTCATAGCCAAACCTCGAGGTTGCCGGCGCGGCCGATCGCGCGATTGAGCCTCAGCGTCGCAAGCTCACCCATGCCCACTTCATCGAGCAGCGCGCCGAGGATCTCGGGCGCGGTCGCCACGTGGGCGTTGATACGCGCCAAAAGATAGAGCCTGAAGGGCTGCGCCATGGCGGTCATCGACTGCCCGTCCACGTCGAACGTCACCATCCCCAGACCACGCTCGACCGGGGTACCGGTTTCGGGGCCCGACTGCTCGCGCAACCAGTCGTTCGTGAATCTCGAGACCGCCACCGTTTCAGGGACGAGATCCACGGCAGCCGCGCGAAGAACATCGAGTAACGTCGCTGGGATTTGATCGTCCGGCAAGAACGCCGTCTCGATCTCGCCGAAGCCAAACAACTCCGGCGTCGGCCGATTCATCCGCTCGATCCAACGCAAGACGTTCACCCCGTGGGCGTGCATCAGCGAGAGCGGTTTCGGATCACGTCCGAGGTGCGGATAGAGCGGCCCCAACAGTCCGAAATCGCCAATCGAAGGCCGGCCACCGAGGAGATAGGGATGGGCCGCGAAATGACGATCCAATGCCTTCAAGAAAGTGAGATACAAACGCTCGACGAGTTCGACCCGTTCGAGCGGGGCACCAAGCATGTCGGCAGCACCTTTGAGCCGCGCAAATCGTCCTTCGACCGTGAACTCCGGGCTTGGCTCACGCGGCGTGATCTCCGCGAAGTGATGGCGCAACATCGGTTCGTTCTCGGCGAATCGCCAGCGATAGTGCATCGCCGGGCGCAACAAGCCTTCCGCACCGATCAGATCGAATAACAGACTCACCAGGTCTTGCCGCGGTGTCTCCGGCGTGAACGGGTCCTGCGTCCGGGATTCGAAGTAGTCGAGAATCGCGACGCTATCGCGAACGACCCGACCCTCCGCCATCTCGATCGTCGGCATCCCGCGCCGACCACCCGCCTTGGCGAGAACGACATTCTCGTAGTGGTCGGTCGTCGGCGGAACTTCACGGAAGTCGACGCCTGCTTTGATGAAATAGCTGCGCACGCGCGCCGTGTAGAGCGAGATAGGCGAGCCGTAGAGCGTGACTGTCATCGACCGAACTAAGGGGCGCGCCCGTCGGAGCGTCCCTCGAACCCCAACACTGACCCCATCTGGTTGCGTTGCTCGAGCCCTCGTTCTTCGACGGGAATACCAGCAGCATCCGCGGCGCGCGTATTGAGCTGGAACATCGCCGTCACGGCCGCGGCATCCACCATCGCCGCTTCACCCGCCACTTCGATCAATGCCTCGCGGGCGTCCGCCGTCAGTGACGGATCGATCGTCATCGCAGCGTCGACGAACGCGATGAGCGCCTGGCCGTGGGAAATCCCGCCGTCATCATCGGCCGATCGAATCACGCTCACGTCGACTTCGGTTTCACTCTGCATACCGCCCGCCCGGAGCAGCCCCGCATGGGCGGTGGTTCAGTAGAAACAGTCGTTATGAATCGAGACGCGTGACGCGACTAACTCCATCTGAACCTTGTTGATCGCGTAGCCATGATCGGCGTCGGTGTAGCGCGGCACCATCTCGTAGGGGAAGTAGTGCGATTGCATCAGGTCGTTGGCGACGCGGGTCGCATCGGGGACAAGGCTGAAAGCCCGATGGACATTTGGCACGAACGAGCGTGCGGTGTCGTAAAGATCGGCCGTGTCGGCATCGATGGCATCGAACGGGACGATTGGAACGAAGCCTTGCTGTGTCCCTGCCTCGAAGATCGCGCCGGGAGGACGGTACCGGCTGGGCTCCCCGGCGGTGGGTTGCGGTAACTCACGGAGTGGCAAACCGAGGGCCGCATGAAAGGTGTCGACGACGATGACCGCGGAAACGAGACCTGCGATCTCGACATAAGTCGCTTCACTGACACCTTCATCGAAACGATCGTTGACCCATGAGCGAGTGATCCGACCCGGATCGGTGACGAGTTTGTGCACGATCTCGACATAAGGCGCGGGTAGATCGGTCGCAGCGTCGTGCTCGCCGACGGCACTTCCCGGGGACAGCGCTTCCTTGCGCGCGTTGCAGAGCGCACACCGTCGCGCCGCACGGGATTCTTCCGCGACGGCGACTCGTTCTCGACCCGTCAGCCAGGTGCCCGGTCCGGCAAGCGCTCGCCAGAGCCGGTCGTGTGATTTCGTCAGTTCCCCTCGAACCTGCATGGCCATCCCCTCAGCACCACGAAGTCGGAGCTTAGCTCAGCCGACATCATTCATCGGCGAAAAGCGAGAACCGCCGACCCCGCGGTTTGGGGTACTTGTGCTCGGCAGGTAGCCGGCAAAGCCGCTCCATCCGCGTGACCGATCCATCGACGTACTCCCAAATGAGTTCTTCGCCGTCGGGATAACGGCGCACCACGACCGGGCCCCAGCCGAACACATGGAAGTCGAGCACGCCGTCGTTCCAGACCATGTTGGCCGACGTTCGCGAGCAATACTCGCGATCACCGATCGTGAAGAGCACCGAACCCTCCGTGTCGTCCGTGTTCACACGTGCGGTGCTGTTTGGACCCGCGTCATGAATGATGCCGGCCGCCGTCACGACGACGCGCGAACCACATTGCTCAACCCGCTCGACGTGCCCGACGTTGCCCGTCACGCCCCGCCACAAACCGCGAATATCGGCCGCGCCCGCGGGCAGCGGCTCAGTACAAGCGTGCAGGATCGGTAAGGGGAAATGATCGTACCCACACCCCGGCGTATTGCCTTTCGGAATATCGATTGCCCCTTTGCCGCTGCCATCGAGTAAGGGAAGGTCGCAGTAGTCGATGAGACTGCCGTCGCCGGCGAGGGTCAGCGGATCGGTCGTCAGCGGCGGGCGCGGCGAAAAGAAGGCGAACACAAAGAGCGCAACGACGGCGAGTACGAGCGCGCCGAACGATGCCGCGAAGATCTTCCTCATCGTCGATTGCTCTCCTGTACCCCACGGGATTGCTACCCGGACACGATCCGTGGAACGGTCACGCCTTTGAAAAGAAGGCGCCGATTGCGATGACCAGATTAAGTCATGTCGAACCCGAATCGCTGGGGCCGATGGCCAACCAACTCGCCGCGGTCGAGAAGGCGATGGGGTTCACACCCAACAGCTTCCTCACCATGGGGCATTGGCCTGAACTCCTGAAGTCGTTTGCGGGTTTTGCCGGCGGCATTCTCGCCGGCGGCACGCTCGAGCGATCACTCAAGCAACTCATCGCTTTCGTCGCGAGCCAATCGGCCGGGTGTCGCTACTGTCAGGCCCACACGTCGCACGGCGCAGAGGTCGCGGGCGTCTCGCACGAGAAACTGGCCGCGGTGTACGAGTTCGAAACCGCCGATGCGTTCGACGAACGCGAGCGCGCGGCGCTTCGCGTGGCGTCCCGCGGCGCTATGGTGCCGAACGCCGTCGAAGCTGAGGATTTCGTCGCCCTCAAAGCGCACTTCTCGGAAAAAGAGATCGTTGAGATCGTCGCGGTCGTGAGCCTCTTCGGCTTTCTCAACCGCTGGAACGACACCATGGCAACCACCCTCGAAGGTGTGCCGACCGCGTTCGCGAACGAGAACCTCGCGTCACACGGCTGGGAACTCGGCAAGCACGCCGGCTGAGCCGGCGCCCCGGTGAAGGCGCAAAAGTCGGTTGGTCGTATCGCTAGTCCGAAGCCATTCGTTGCATGGCTCGCTCGATCAATTTAGCGCCGGTGACGACGCCCATCTGCATAAAGTTGTCGATCGCGGTCGCGACCCCGTCCGGCTCATGGATCGCTACATCATGCCCGGCGTGAGAAAACACCTGCAAAGTTGCGTCCGGAAATCGCTGAAAGTCCGCGAGATTCGCCGCGAGTAGTTGATCAACCGCGCCCGCGACCATCATCACCGGAATCGTCACGTCTTGGAGGCGCGCTTCGAGGTCGAGCGCGTGCATCGTTTCCGCGCCCCCGCGAACGTGACCCTCAGAGATTCGCATCAGCTGATCGACGCGCGATTCGAACCATTCGTCCGTTTCGACGTCGGCGCGAAACCGCATCGCTTCCATTTGCCGTTTCAACGCGGCTCTGTCGCCCGCGTTCCGCAAAGCAAGGCGTGCGTCGATCGCCGCGGCGTCTATCTCCCCCGTCAGACCGCCACTCGGAATCGGCGCCATCAGCACGAGCGCGTCGAGGCGCGCTTGATGATTCACCGCCAACACATAACCGATGCCGCCACCCATGCTGTGGCCGCCGAAGGTGAAGGTGTCGATGCCAAGGTGATCGACGAGGCCAACGACGTCGGCCGCGTACTGCTCGAGGTTGTAACCGTCGGCTGTATCTTCGCTTTCGCCGGCACCCCGGCATTCCATCAGGATGACCCGGTAGTTGCGCCGCAAACGGTCGGCCACCGGCTGCCAGTTGTCGCGACAGGCGGTATAGCCGTGGTGGAGGAGGATCACTTCGCCCTCGCCAGCGCTTTCGAACCAGAGCCTGGCCCCATTGATCTCTGCAAAAGCCATACGTGCCATCCGTCCGTGAGTTGACTGAGATCAGTCGATCCAGGATGCGACTCGGCGACAGTTCTTCCGTCAGAGCGATCACTGCTTCCTGGATGACGTCCGCCTCGTTGTACGTCTATTGGGTGAGTGGGACGCGCAAGGTCGCGCCCGTCACGAGTTCCTCGCTCGAATCAGCCACGCAGAAACGCACGAGACGCTGCGCGCGGTCGGATAGATTCTTCGCATCGGCGTACGTGATGCCCGGGACGATCGGCTCCCTAAACCAGGGCGCGTAGAGCTCGAGGTTCGGAATCGCGCGCATGCGGTCGGTCAGATTCGGCGTGCCACCGTGCCAGGCGCGCACATCGCGGATCATGATGGCCCCGGCCGGCGCGGGGCAGACGGTACTGAGGCGCATCCATTCCGGTTCTCGTTTAAGCGACGGAATCGGCAGGCGCGAATTCTGCGTACCGGGAATTTGCCGGGTCGGGCCGTTTAAGGCCGTCACGTCCTGCGGCAGGAAGTTGACGCATACGTACGGGCACGGCAGATCACGGATGCTCATCACGCCGAGCGGATCATGGAAAGAGCTGATCGGCGAGTTCGCCGGATCGACGAAGTCGCGCACGTCCGAGTGCAGGATCTGGTATCCCGTTGCACCCGGCATACAGAAATCCCCACTCGCCGCACGAAGCGCAAAGTCCTCGGATCCGAAGATCGCCGCGACGACATCGAGCATGGCCGGCACGTCGAGCAGCATCTGCCACGCCGCGTGGTGAAGCTGACTGCGCGTCAGGCTCGACCCGCCAAACGAGTAACGCTGCGGACCGCGATTGCCCGCGCCTTCGGCGTCGAGCGCCACGATTTCGCCCGCGACTTCCTCACAACCCGTGCGCAGCACCTCGACCTGCTCGTCATTCAACGCATCGGCCGCGACGACGAAGCCGTCGCGACGGAACAGCGCCGCCGCATGATCGACGTCCTCAGGCGTCAGAATCTCGAGCCCCTTGATGCCGTTGTTCGCGAGCAGATAGTCGCGCAACGCGTCGGGATCGTTCGAGTCGTTGCGAATCGGATCGGTCATGCCTTGGGTTCGGCCCGGCGTTCGATGCCGAACTCGTCGAGGATCTCCGCGGTGTGTTCACCGTGTTTCGGCGGACGACGGTAGATCGTTGCCGGATCGTCGAGGAATCGAATGGGGCTCGACGTGAACGTCCCACCTTGGTCACCGCCCGGGAACTCGTAACTCTCGAGCAGCCGACGCGCTTCGACGTGCGGATCGTTGAACACCTCCGAAAGCGTATTGGCAGGCCCGACCGGGACTTTGCCACCGAGCAGGTCGACGATCGCCTGCTTGGTCAGGTTCGAGGACCAGGCCGCGATCTGTGCTTCCGTGAAGTCGGCGTTCCGTGCGCGTCGCCGATTGCTGCGCGTTCGATCGTCGGTGACGAGATCCTCACGACCCATCGCCTCGCACAGGAGCACCCAGTGGCGCTCCACTGGTGCCGCGATTGCGACTCGCCCGTCACTGGTCGGAAAGAGCCCGAACGGCACCAGCGCCCGTGCGCCGGGACGGCGCTCCCGACCCGTGAGGCCGTAGGACGCAATATTGGTCTTCAGGAGCGTCATCATGCTGTCGTACATCGCGACGTCGAAGAATTCCGCCTTGCCGGTCGAACGAGCGCGGTGCACTGCCGCCAGAAGCCCGAGCGCCATCAAGGTGCCCGGATAGATGTCGGCGATCGCGATCGGAAAAAGATCGCCCGTCGCTTCCACCAAGCCACCGGCGGCTTGGCCCGCGACGTCGAGACACGGCCAGTCACCGTAAGGGCTCGCGCCCGTTCGCGCATCGCCGTAACCACGCACCGCGCCGTAGACGATCGTTGGGTTGCGTGCGGCGATCACCTCGAAACCGACACCCAGCTCATCCATGACGCCCGCACGCATGTTCTCGACGATGGCGTCGGCACCTTCGCAGAGTGCGAGCAACGTCTCGCGATCGTCAGCATTCTTGAGGTCGAGGCTGATGCTGCGCTTGTTGGCATTGACGGATGCAAACGAAGCGCCGTAGTCCGCGCCGTCGCCATCCCCACCCACACCGTGGTAACCGGGTGGATGCGGCGGCAGGATCCTGAACGTATCGCCCGCCGGCGGTTCGACCTTAACGACGTTGGCGCCGAGATCGGCCAGCAACGACGTGCCGAACGGCCCGGCGTAAGCCATCGTGCAGTCAATGATCGTGAGGTCTTGGAGCGGACCCGTTCTTTTCGCTTCTGCCATGTTCATTCCTCACCGGCGTCGAGCGCCGGCCGGAGCGTCTCGTGAATCTCACCGAGGTAATCGATGAGTGCGGGTACGGTTCGATAACCCTGCTGGAAGATGGGAACGCAGTCGATCGACGTGCCGACGAAGCCGAGTTCCTTGAGCTCGTACGTCCGATCGAGGAGCAACTGCGGATCTGCGTAGAAGCGCTTGCGTTTCTCCTTGTCGAGCGGGCCGGGTGATAGCCCCATCTGCATCGGAAAGCTCGAAGGATCGCGGCCTTCCGCGTCGAGCAATTCGTGGAGCCGCTTGATGTTTTCCTCGATCGGCGGATCACCAGGCGCGGTCATGGCCATCCAGCCGTCCGCGAGTTTCGCGACACGCTTGAGCTGGGTCGGCCCGGTGCCACCGATCCAGATCGGGATCCCCGCGCCCTGCGGGGGCTTCGGCTCCATCGCCATTTCATCCATCTGGTAGTACTTGCCGTCGAAGTTGACGTGCTCGTCGGCCCAGTACTGACGTAACAGGCGAATCGCCTCCGAAAATCGGCGACCGCGCGTGCCGTAGTCCTCCTGTAGCGCCTCGAACTCGGATCGCTGCCAACCGATCCCGACGCCGAGACGAACCCGTCCATTCGAAAGCGTATCGAGCGAGCTGACCTGCTTCGCGACGAGCGTGATCTGGCGCTGTGTCAACACGAGAACACCCGTGCCGAGTCGAATCTTCTCGGTCACAGCCGCCGCGTAGGAGAGCAGCATGAACGCTTCCATGATCGGCATGGTCGGTGAGTAGAACGGCGCACGGCGCTTTTCGGTCGGGAAGCCCATGACGACGTGATCGAACATATCCATTTCATCAAAGCCCATGGCTTCGATCGCGCGGATCAACTGCCGAACACCGGCTGGACCTTCGCGGTACATCACACTCGGAAAGACGACGGCCACTTCCATGGTTCTGCCCCTCAAGGAGTCTTCGTCGTCATATGACCGACGATCGATTCCGCATCGTCCCCAACACCCCAGAAAAACGACGAGCGTGCGCTCGTCAGGAAGTAGAGCCCAAGAAAATAGAGCCCCGGGACCGTGCTGACACCCTTCGATTGCACCGGATAACCCTCATCGTCGTATTCGCCGCAATGGATCCAGGAGAAGTCGACCCCGTAGCCGGTCGCCCGGATCACCGATCCGATGCGAGCATCGACGAGGTCCATGGCGAGGGGCGGTTCGTCCGGCATGGGGCCCGGCGGTTCCGGTGGTGGCGGCGCAGGTCCATCCACGAGCCGACGCTCGATGAGCGCGGCCTCGAGCCGTTCGACCGACTCGCGATACGCATCCTCCGCTTCCGCCATGTCGGCGAACAAACGATCACCGAACGTGAGCTTCGTTCCGTCGACGCCTTCAAGCCGACCGACCAGCGTCGCACCGCCGGCGACCAGCCGGCGGAGATCCACCTCGTATCCGCCGTTCACACCCGTCAGCAACGGAGCGTTCTCGCCGCGCGGACGCGCCGCGACCGGCTGATGGGTAAAACCGAGCTCTTCGAACCAGTCCATGACGTCGCGGCCGCGATATCGGCGGGGTGTGCGCCGATGGTTAGACACGCTCAGCACGACCTCACGCCCGTCGGCCATGAGATCCTCGGCGATCTGCACGCCCGACCCGCCGGCACCCACCACGAGGACCACACCGTCTGGTAGAACGTCGCCGTTCGTGTAGCTGCTCGCCGTGAGTTGCGCCACCGACGCCGGCAAGAAGCGGGCGACCGGTGGGATCAGCGTCTTCTGGTAAGGCCCGGTCGCAACGATCACGTTGTTCGCGCGATACGGGAAGCTGTTCGTCTGGACGGAGAACGCATCGCCGATCCGTTGCACCGACGAGACGTTGATCCCACTGCGTACCGGCGCATTGATGTGGCGAGCGTATCGTTCGATGACGTCGACGATGCCAGGCGCGTCGCTGAACTCTTCGGGGGCGGTACCGCGGTATTCGAATCCCGGCAAACGAACGTAGCGGTTCGGAAACTGAAAGCGCAGCGAATCCCAGCGCTCACTCCGCCACCGCTCGCCGAGTCGAAACCGTTCGAGGACAACGTGATCTACATCGGCGTTGCGCAGGTGGTAGCTCATGCTGAGCCCCGACTGGCCGCCCCCAATCACGATAGTGTCAATGCGCTCTTCCGCCGCCACATCACCTCCCTGCCTGCTGATCGATGAGCTTATGTGGAAACCCTTGGCATCGCGATCGATGGCCGCGCCGCGCGAAAACTCGGACTACACTCACCCCTCATCGAGTAGCGGGAACGGTCATGAAATTCGACCTGATGGTTGGCGGCGGCAAATGGGCAACGACCGCGGCTCTGGCGCAACGTGCCGAAGCCGAGGGTTTCTCCGGCATGTTGTTCACGGAGGCCGCCCAGGTGCCTTGGATGGCGATCGCGACGGCCGCGAACGCCGCACCCAAGCTCGAGTTTTCCACAGGCATCGCCGTTGCGTTTCCCCGCAGCCCGATGATTTCGGCGCAGTTCGCCTGGGATCTTGCCGAGAACACGCAAGGTCGATTCCGGATCGGGCTCGGCAGCCAGGTACGCGGCCATGTCGAACGTCGCTACAGCGCGCTCTGGGACAAACCCGCGCCGCAGATGCGCGACTACGTGGGTGCTTTCAAGGCTTGCATTCGGGCATTCCGTCAGGAAGAGCGGCTGAGCTACGAAGGGCCCTACTACTCGCTCTCGTACATGCCCGCGCAATGGGCGCCACCGCGCCACGAGTTCGAGGACGTCAAAGTCGACATTTCGGCGGTCGGCCCCCTCATGTGCCGCGTCGCAGGCGAACTGTGCGATGGCGTGCACGTGCATCCGATGCACTCGATGCACTACATCGAGAACCGACTGTTGCCGAACGTCGCTGCCGGCGCGGCCAAATCCGGCCGTTCGGTCGAGGATGTCGATCTGATCGTGCCCGTATTCGTCGTGGTCGGCGACACGCCGGAGGAACGCGCTTCGGCGATCGGCCGCGCGAAAACACAGATCTCGTTCTACGGCTCGACGCCGAACTATGCATTCCAGTTCGATGATCTGGGCTTCGAAGGCACGACGCCCAAACTCACGCAGCTCATGCGCGAGGGCAACGTCGCCGCGATGGCCGAGACGATCACCGACGAGATGCTCGACCATTTCGCGATCGTCGGCCGCTGGGACGATGTCGCGGACCAACTCATCAACCGTTACCGCGACACGGCCAGCCGCGTCGTGAGTTACATGTCCGCCGACGACGTGCGCCGCCATCCCGAGAACTTACCGCGCTGGGGAGAGGTCGCGAAGGCCGTGTCGGCCGCCTGAGACTTCGATGAGCGATGACCGTCTACGCCGCCAGATCGGCCTCGGCGGCGCCGTCTTTCTGCTCGTCGGGAACATCGTCGGCGCATCGATCTTCATCCTGCCGGGTGAGCTCGCCGGGATCGCCGGACCGGCCGTCTTCATCGCGTACCTGATCGCGGGAGGGCTTGCGATCATCAACTGCCTGATCGCGGCACAGGTCGGCAGCATCCTGCCCGTCAGCGCCGGGGACTACGTGTTCACGAGCATTGTCCTGCACCCGGTCATCGGCTTCCTGAAGGTCTGGGCCGGCATGATCGGCCTCATCGTCGGTGCTCCGATCCTCGCGTTCGGCTTCGCCGAGTACATGCGCTTCTTTCTGCCCGAATGGGACCGACTCACGATCGCCATCGGCATCACGCTCGTACTCCTCATCCTGAACCTCGCGGGTCTGCGCACGAGTGTGCGAAGTCAGATGGTGATGGTGTCGATCTTCGTCATCGCGCTGCTCGTGTTCGGTATCGGCGGACTCTTCTTCATCGACGTCGGCGAACTCACGCCGGTCGTGCCCAATGGTTGGGGCTCAGTGCTGAGTGCCGCGGTGCCCGCTTTCTATTCCTACTCGGGTTTTCTCACCCTCGTGATCGTCGGCGAAGAGATCAAGAACCCCGGACGCAACATTCCACGGACATTGCTGATCACCTTCGTCGTGGTCGCGGTGATCTACACGCTCGTCACGATCGTCCTGCCGGGGCTCGTGCCATGGCGGGAACTCGCCGGGATCGTCGCGCCGATGAGCCACGCGGCATCGCTCTTCCTGCCGGACTGGTTCGCCGCCCTCATCACCCTGAGCGCCCTGCTCGCGGCCGCAACATCCTTGAACGTCGCGATCCTCTCGACGTCACGAAGCTTCTTCGCGCTCGCGCGAAATCGCATCTATCCGGCCGTGCTGAGTCGAATCAGCCAGCGCACGCGGGAACCGGACGCGGCGATCGTCTTCGTCGTGATCTGCGTGCTCGCCGGTATCGCCCTGCAAGGCAACATCGTCCAATACGCATCCGTCACGGTGATCGGCATCATGATCTACGGCGTCATCTGGGCGATCGCCCTGCTCCGACTGCCCGTCATGCTGCCGGAGCACTACAAGAACGCGCGCTTCAAGCTCTCGCCGCGCAGTATCACCGTCGTCGCCACGATCAAGATCGTCGTATCGGTAACGTTTCTTACCGTCGGCGTGTACGACAACCTGGTGCCCGGTCTCTTCTACGTCGCACTCCTGCTGCTCGGGTTCGTCTACTACGAACTGCGCAGTCGATTTTTGTCGCGGAACGGCGTCTCGCTCGAAGCGCTGCTCTCACGCGAAGTCAGCGAGGCCGCTCGCGCGACGCAGTAATCGTCAGAACATCGTGTTGTCGTGCTTCGAATGGTCGGGCACGACCTGCAGCACGTCCCAGTGTTCGACGATCTTTCCCGCGTCGTCGAAGCGGAAGATGTCGATGCCCGCGTAGTCGGAAACCCCGGGCCAGGTCTGGTGGCAATGCAGGACGACCAGTTCGCCTTCCGCGATCACTCGTTTGAAGTGCACGTGTTTGCCCGGAAAGTCGCGGGCCATCTGTTCGAAATAGTCGATGAACGCGTCCTTACCGTCGGCGACGTCGGGATTGTGTTGGATGTACTCCGCACCGACGTAACGTTCGATGGCTTCGCGCGGCCGGCAGGCATTGAACATCAGGCTGTAGAAAGCCATTGCATTAGCTTTGTTCTGTACGAGGTCCATGCCGGTCTCCTCCCTTCCGCAACCCAAACCAACAGCCTACGCCAAGCGCCGAATCTCGATCGTGGATAGACTCGAGGCCAAGCACGAGAAGAAGGAGGCATCCCATGGAACCCATCAACTACGTCGACGAACTGAACCGACACTACGGATCACTCGGTTTCCCGCCGTACAAATGGACCATCAACGACACAGCGCCGCTCCACCGACTCGACAAACCGCTCGATCAATGTGTCGTGGCGATCCTCGCCTCGGGCGGTATCTCGCAGTGCGCCATGCCCGCCTTCAATCCCGATGCACGCAACGACCATCGTCTCGACGCGATCCCCCAGGATGCGGACGCGGACGATTTTCAGATCCACGACGCCTACTACGATCACACCGACGCGGACAACGACATCAATTGTGTCTTCCCGATCACACGTCTCTCGGAATTGGCCGGGGCAGGTGAAATCGGCGCAGTCGCCGCGCGGCACTGGAGCGGCTTCATGGGTCGGATCTATAACCGCACCAAGGTGATCGAAGAATCGGCGCCCGCGTTCGTCGAGAAGCTCAACGAGGACGGCGTCGACATCCTGCTCGCTGCCCCTGCGTGACCCCTCGACCACCAAACCGTTGGTTTGGTATGCCGTGTCGCCGAAGAAGCCGGAATCGCCACCGTTTGCGTATCGACCGGACGTGACCTCACCGCACAGGTGCTACCGCCGAGAAGCCTCTTTGTGAACTTCCCCATGGGCAACAACTTCGGCGCCCCGCACGACGTCGATCAGCAACTCACGATCATGCGCCACGCACTCGCGATGATTCACGACACCGAACAGGGCGGCCGGCTCATCGACTGGCACGACGAATGGCCCGCGCCGTTCGAGTATTTCACCGGGCAGAATCGCGCGAAGGCGTCCTAGCGCGGAACATCACCCGCGATCGTCAGGCGGTGCATGTGGCGCCGCTCACCGTGGTAGTCGTTCAGCGCGTAGTGGTTGAGGCAACGGTTGTCCCAGAACGCGAGCGTGCCTTTCCGCCACTCGAGGCGGGTGGTGAACATCGGTTGGGTCAGGTGCACCTGTAGCCAGTCGAGTAAGGGCGCGCTCTCCTGCGGCGTCATGCGGGCGAATCGGATCGTGTGCTCGCGGCTGAAATAGATGCCCTTACGACCATCCGGGTGGGTGCGAATGAGCGGGTGGACGGGCGATGCGTCCACGACTTCCGGCGCTGGCTGCGATGGCATCGAGCGATTCCCGCCCGATCCCTTTCCGGATCCACGCATCGCGAGATCACGCTGAATGTGGCGGACGTTGTATTCCACGCTGAGCGATCCGAGCAGCTCCTGCATGGCCGGCGAAAGCACCTCAAAGGCACCAATCCCATCGGCAAACATCGTGTCGCCGCCACGTGTCGGCACTTCGATCGCGTACAGCATGGTCGCCATCGGCGGGACGGGTTTATAGATCAGATCGGTATGCCAACCGCCGCCGAAGTTGCTCTCTTCATCCGCTTCTTTGATGACGGGAATCACCTTCGGGTGGTCGGCTAAGGGCGCCACGAAAGGATAGTCCTCGAGTTCTCCGAAACGACCGCCGAGAGCTACTTGCCGATCCGGGTCGAGCTCCTGGTCGCGGAACACGACCAGGTGGTGCTCGACGAAAGCTTCACGGATCCGCTCGACCGCGGACTCGCTCAAGCTCTCCGCCAGCGCCACGCCGCTGATCTCTGCGCCGAATGCGCCCGCGAGCGATTCAATTCGAATGTCTGAAGTCATGGCTACGTCCCGCCTTCCACGTTTCGCTAACAGAAACAAAGCACCCGCAGCTCAATGCTCCGTCTCGGCTCGCCACCGTCACGATGGGTAAACGACGCGTGCGGGCAACAGCGCCCGATCACGCCTTTGGAGTCGAACGACTTGATGACGAGCACCTCGTCGGGCGTCATCGACGGATAGAAATACCACCGCTGTGCAGCCGACGCCCGAACGCTGAACGTCTCGATGCCGATGTCGTGCCAGCTATAACTCGGCGCGCCGTAACCATAGATCACGCTTTCCTGCAGATCGGTGCGTTCGATCGTGCGCGCATCGCAAACCGCGAGTGGCTGATGGTCCGGGCCATCCAATGCGCGCCAGAAGTTGAGCGCGACGATTCGCTCCGCCGGCGGTGGCGTTTCACCGTGGAGCGCGAGGTAGGCATCGAAGGTCGTGTTGTCGGTGTAGTCCATGTGCACGCTCGCGATGTAGCCCCCACCGCCCTCGAGGCCCGTCGTCTCCATCTTTCCAGTCGTCCCGCCAGCGCAATACTGCAAGCCGGGTTCACGGATGATGTGATCAAACGTAAAAGTGGTGTGCGCTCCGGTTAGCGCCTTCGCCGTGGCTTTGCACTCTTCGTAGTAGCGCGCCATCACCGCGTCGCAGTCGTAGAAGTCGATCACGTCCGACGGCCGATCGATCAACGTGAAGCCGCTCACTTCGAGGCCGAGGCTTTCAGCCCGGCGCGCGTCACGAATCACGAGTTCGTGGGCGTCGACACCGCGACCTTCACGTGCGGGTTCACGAAGATCGGTGTGCTCGATCCCGCCGCCGACGAAATCCTGGGGTAGGAAGTACAAGGTTCCCGCAGCATCACCCGATAGCGCCATTATTCGTCTTCCCCCCGATTCAGTAGGTGCGGCAAGTCCGCCCATCCGTCTCGATGGGTCGTGTAGAAACGACTCTTGAGCTTCACTTCAGAAAAACGCCAGGCGTCATCTTCAAAAACGAGCGCGTCGTCGTATCGGGCGGCCAACCAAACGGCTTCGTTCGATTCGGCGAGCGTTGCCGTCTGCAGGAGATACCAGCGACCCCGTGCGGTCATGGCGTCGTCACTCACCTCGATCGCCTCGTTCATCACGTGGTGAATCGCAAAGGACATCACGTTCGGCATGTTCGAGAAGAACCGATAGAGCTTCTCACGTCCCGCAAATCGACCCATCTCGCCGCCATCCCACACGCCTTCCGCCGTGAAGAGGGCGCAAAGTGCATCGGGCGGATAGCCGGCATCACAGAGATCACAGTAATCAGCTTTCAAGACACGGATCTGGTCGACGGCTTCGAGCCGTCTAAGGCGTTGTAAAACGTTCATTGGATCATCCGATAGGCCTCGCGAGCGGTTACACGATCGAGATAGTCCCGCGAACGCGGGAAATCGTCGAGTCGATCGGCAGTCAATGTCAGCGAATAGCCCGTCATGATGTCGGCAGCGGTAAAACGGTTCTCGACGAGATAGTCATCCGTCGTGAGGGCCTGCTCAATCGCGAACATCGCCTGTTCGAAACGCGTGAGGGCTGCATCGATCAGCCCCGCGGCGTTCGCGCCGGCTTCCTCACGCAACACACGCCGCAAACCCAACGGACGAAGCAACGTCGACTCCGCAAACCAGCACCACTGATGAAACACAGCACTAGCCCGCGTCGCCGGTTCGGGGTGCAACGAGAAATCGCCGTCGTACTTCTCTAGGAGATAGTCGACCATCGCACCCGACTCGATCATCGTGAAATCGCCGTCGCGCATCGCCGGGATCTTTCCCGCCGGGCTGATCGCTCGCCATTCGGCCGAGCGTCGATAGCCGGCGGTCTGATCGACGCGCTCGATGGAAACCTCGAGCCCGAGTTCGTTACAGAGCCAGATCGGCCGCACCGAGCGGGTACCGGGGGCGTGATAGATCGTGATCATGGTGTGAATCCTAGTGGATGAGCCACGCGCCTGGTTCGAAGCCGCGCACGTCCCAGTACAATCGTCGGTCGCGTTTTTCTAACGGAGAGGGAATGGTCGCCGAAAGCAAACCCGTAGGCGAAGACCGCTATCGCGAGTCGTACGGACGCTACTACGAAGACTTCGTGCCGGGACAGACGTACGAACACCGCCCGGGTCGGACAATATCCGAAGCGGACAACACCTGGTTCACGTTGCTCACGATGAATCAGCATCCGTTGCACTTCGATCAGCAGTACGCGGAAAAGAGCGAGTTCGGCCGACCGATCGTCAACTCCTGTCTGACGCTCGCGATGGTCACCGGCATGTCGGTCTCGGACGTGAGTCAGAAGACGGTCGCGAACCTCGGCTGGAGCGACGTCCGCCTGACAGCACCCGTCTTCATCGGCGATACGCTCTACGCGGAAAGCGAGGTGCTCGAGAAACGCGAATCAAGATCACGGGCGCACCAGGGGATCGTGCGCATCAAGACCACCGGTATCAAACAGGACGGCACCGTGGTGATGACCTTCGAGCGAACGATGCTCATTCCTTTCCGCGGGCACGCGGTCGACGACGAGATCGACTACTGATGGCAACCGAACTGAGCCCCGAACAAAGCGAGCAGATCATCCTCGACACCGTCGACCGGTTCCTCGAACGCGACGTGCGACCCGTCGCCAAGGAACTCGAGCTCCGCGACGAATACCCGACCGAAGTCGTCGAGAAGATGAAAGCGCTCGGTCTTTTCGGCGCCACGATCGGCGAACGTTATGGCGGCCTCGGCCTTCCAGCGAGCACCTACGCCAAGATCGTCGAACGCGTCAGCGCCGTGTGGATGTCCGTCTCCGGCATCTTCAACAGCCACCTCATCATGTGCGCGGCGATCGAAAAGTTCGGAACCGAGAAGCAGAAGGAAAACTTCCTGCCGAAGCTCGCAACGGGCGAGTTCCGCGGCGGCATCGCTCTGACGGAGCCCGACTGTGGGACGGATCTGCAAGCGATTCGAACCCGCGCCCGCGCAGACGAACAGGACTACGTCATTACTGGCACCAAGCAATGGATCACGAACTCCGTCGAAGGGAACATCCTCGCCGTACTCGTCAAAACGGATCCACATACCGAGCCTCGGCATCGGGGGATGGGCCTCCTCATCGTCGAGAAAACCCGTGGCTACCGCGCCCACAAGCTCGCCAAGCTCGGCTACCGGGGCGTCGATACCGGTGAGGTCGAATTCGTCGACGTACGAGTGCCGAAGGATCACCTGATCGGCGGCAAAGAGGGTCGTGGCCTGCAGCAGATCCTGTCCGGACTCGCGCTCGGCCGGATCAATGTCGCCGCGCGCGGCGTCGGCGTCGCGCGCGCATCACTCGACGCCTCTGTCCGATACGCGCAAGAGCGCAAGACCTTCGGCCAACCGATCAGCGAACACCAGGCCATCCAGATCAAACTCGCCGACATGGCGACGCGCGTCGAAGCCGCCCGATTGCTGACGGATCGCGCCGCGACAGCCTACGACTCCGGCGAACGCTGCGACATGGAGGCGGGGATGGCGAAACTGTTTTCGACCGAAGCCGCCGTCGAAAACTCGATGGAGGCACTACGTATCCACGGCGCCTACGGCTACTCGCCGGAGAACGAAGTCGAGCGCTACTACCGCGACGCGCCGTTGCTCGCGATCGGCGAAGGGACCAACGAGTTGCAACGCATCATCATCGCGCGCCAGTTGATCGAGCGAAGTCCCGTTTGACGCCACCCACAAGCTCGCGCCGGTCTCAGGTGCGCGGAATCGGCGAGTGAAGGGTACGGCCTTATGCAGACTCATGGACTCGCCGCGGCCCTTATGACAGCATCGCTAGCAACGCCGCTAAATCCTAAAACCTACGCCAGACGGAGCCCGGAGTGCCGACGCTGACAATTCGAAATGTCGAGCAAGAGATCCACGACTTTCTTCGTCAAGAAGCTGCTCGTCACGGTCGCTCGATGGAGGAAGAGGTCCGGACGGTACTGCGTCAGACCTTCAAAACTCGAGGTAGGCGTACGGCAGCCGATACCGCACAAGCCATTCGACTCGCCTTCGCTAACGTTGAAGGCGGCGCTGATTTCGAGATCCCCGAACGAGAGCGCGGGGACTTGGAGGCACCTCCTTCCTTTACCAAAGAGGAATGATCGTTCTCGATACGAACGTGCTTTCGGAGCTGCGCAAGCCGACGACCGACGCCAACGACAACGTCACGCGATGGTTCGAGTCGATCGCCGAACCGATTACCACAACCGCGATTTGCATCGCAGAAATGCGCTACGGGATTGCCTGCCTCCAGACCGGGAAACGCAAGCGCGATCTGCAACATGCGTTGGATCTAATCGTAGAAACGGTTCTGGCCGATGGCATTCTTCCATTCGAGGAGCAAGCAGCGGTCGCATACGGTGAGATCGCGGCAAAGCTGAGACGCGAGGGTCGTCCGAGTTCGGTTGCCGACGTGATGATTGCTGCGATCGTCTTCAGCCACGAAGCGAGCCTGGCAACGCGAAACGTCAAGCATTTCGAAGGCACAGGGGTCACATTGGTTAATCCATTCGCGTCGCCCAGCGGCTAACCAAACCGCATGGTTTTGGTGCCACGACAACCGAAAGCTCTGTGCAATCAAAAAAGGGGATCCAAGTGAACTACCTCCTGGAAGACATCACCGTCATCGATGCCGCGACGTTCCTGGCGGGGCCCGGCGCGGGCACGATCCTCGCCGACTTCGGCGCGAATGTGATCAAGATCGAACCGCCGGGCGGCGACGGCTACCGCATGCTCGTCGGCCGCTATCCGATTCCCTACCACTGGCTTCTGACGTCACGAAACAAGAAAAGCCTGGCACTCGACCTCACGAAGGACGCCGGACAAACGCTGATGCACGAACTCGTTGCCAAAGCGGACGTGTTCACCACGAACTTTCTCGACGCCAACCTCGCCCGCTATCAGCTCGAATACGAACGGCTGAAGGCGATCAACCCGCGGCTGATCTATGCCCAGCTCACCGGTTACGGCACCGAAGGTCCCGACGTCGAGCGCCGGGCTTTCGACGTGACGGCCTGGTATGCGCGGTCCGGCCTGATGGAGTTCACACGCAACCCCGAGCAGGTCCCGCTGCAACCGGCACCCGGCATCGGTGATCACTCGACGTCCACCGCGTTTTTCGGCGCGATCATGACCGGTCTCTATCGACGCGAGAAGACGGGCGAAGGCTCAAACGTATCGACTTCACTCGTCGCGAACGGCGTCTGGGCCAACGGCATGGCGCTTTCCGGCGTGATCGCGGGCTCCGACCTGGGCCAGCATCGCCAGGAGACCGGCTGGGTGAATCCGTTCATGGGTTCGTATTCGAGCAGCGACGGGCGCTACGTGGTGCTGTCGATCGTGAACCCCGGAAAGGAATGGGCAAATCTCACGCAAGCCGCGGGCCATCCCGAATGGCAGGACGACCCGCGCTTTCCCGATCAGCGCACGATCATGCGCAACCGCCGGGAACTCATGACCCTCCTGACCGAAGCCTTCGCGCAAATGACTTACGACGAGCTGACGCAGCGCCTTGATGAGCAAGACATCACCTACGGAATCGTGCAGAGCATGGCCGAGGTCGTGAACGATCCACAGCTTCGCGCCAACGGCGTGATCGTCGAGACGAACGACGACGGTGAAGGCTACGACCTCACGATCGCGAGCCCGGTCAACGTCAAGGAAGAGCCGAAAAGGCCGCCGAAACGCGCCCCCGATGTCGGCGAGAACTCGGTCGAGGTGTTGACCGATCTCGGCTTCGCGCCCGACTACATCGAGCAGCTGAAGTCGGCCGAGGTGATCCTCACGGCCGGTCCGTAGTCGATCAGACGACGTGCGGCCGTACGTGAGTCAGCAACGCATCGAGATACGCCTCCGCCTCGTCGATCATCGGCCAGTGCCCGGCTTCGGGATACACGATGTGCTGTTTCGACGGAGCGCGGACCGCGTCGAAAAAAGCTTCGGCGACCGGCGTCGCGGTAAACGAGTCCTTAGCGCCCGATAACAGAACCATCGGTACGGGTATTTCGTTTGCCACGGTCATAGGTTGCCGTTCAGGATCGAACAACACGTCGACGAGCGGTTGGACGAAAAGCGTTCCCTTGAGATAGCCGTAGATGTCGCGCAACGAGTACTCCTCGGTCGCCATGAGGGCCGCGCGGTTGCGACCACCGACGGGATCCTTACCGCCCGACCAACCGAAATGCCGGGCCCAACCGCGCACTTTGTTGCGATGGCGATGGTCGCGACGCGTGCCTGTGGGGTAAGCGCCGATCGCTTCCAGATCCGCGAGCGCACGCGCGTCGTCACGAACGCGGGCTTGTTCGAGCGCAAATTCGAAGAACATTCGTTCCGAGGCCACCATATCGCCTACCTGGCCCGAGCCAACGTAAACGGCGACACCCGGATGGCCCTTTTTCAGGACGTGGGCGGCAAGAAACGATCCCCACGAATGTCCGAGCAAGACCAGTTGATTCTGGCCCAGGCGGTTCAATACCCAATCGATGATCGCCTCCGTGTCGAGCACCATCTGCTCGAGCGTCAACGTCCGTGGATCGATTCTGCTCGAATAGCTTTTTCCCGCGCCACGTTGCTCCCAATGCACGACGGTGAAATGGCGCTCCCAAGCCGCGATGTCGCGCCGAAACGGCAGGCTCGTCCCGCCCGGGCCGCCGTGCAGATAGAGAAGCACGGGGTTCGCGACGTTCACGCCCCGGATGCGCAACCACTGCCGGGCGCCATTGATCTCGACCGCGGTCAGTTCATCGATGCCGGCGGTATCGACGATGCGGGTCTCGCGCCGAATTTGCCGCAATCGCCGTCCGCGCCGCCCGGTCAACGTCGCGACAACGAAAGGGCTCATCGCCGCAGACCAGCGGCGCAGACGATAGAGCGTTGGCGGGGTCGAACGATCAGGCAAACTCAGCCTCGCTATTCCTCCACATCGCCTTCTTCCATCTGGTTGGCGACATGCGCCATGAAGTCGGCATCGTAGGCTTGCTCGGGTGCGGCGCGAACCGCCGCGTCGAACGCGTGCGCGTCGGACCCCACGAGGATGCGCCATTTCTCGGAACGAACCCCATCGAGGATGACGGTGGCCGCTTCTTCCGACGTCATACCACCTTCCTCGTAGCGCGACATCCAATCGCGCCAGAGGGCACGGATCTCGTCGGCCGTTGCATTCGGGTCACTCACGAAGCCGTTCTCGATCCAGCGTGGTTTCTGTCGTTCGATCTCCGCATCCGTGAACGCCACCACGTCCGTCCCAGTGATCTCGAGGGTGTTCCGCGTGATCCCCGTACCGACATAGCCCGGCATCACGACGGATGCTTTGAGGTGCGCTGCGTTGTAGCGAAAGTCGGTGATAAGCGCTTCAGTGAACCCCTTGACCGCAAATTTCGCCGAACTGTAGGCCGTGTGCGGAATGCTGCCCCCGAGCGCTGCGTGAAAACCGTTGACGCTGCTGGTGTTGACGACGTGACCTTCGTCGCTCGCCATCAGGAGCGGCAAAAAAAGCCGCGTCATCAGATAGACGCCGTTCCAGCACGTGTCGAACGTCTGCTCCCAGCGATCACGCGGCGTATTGACGAAGCTACCGGCGCCCGCGATGCCGGCGTTGTTGAAGAGTAAGTTGATGTAATCCCTACCGTGATCGCGCACGACCGCGTCGCGGAAGTCGGCAATATCGTCCTCGAGCCTCACGTCGCATCGGTGCGCGGTGATGGCAACGCCCTGCGGCGCTTCGCCGCGGCAGAGCGCGAGCGTCTCGGCCAGGTTGTCCTCGATCACGTCGCAGACCGCGACATCGCATCCTTCGGCCACGAGTTGGCGCGCCAGCGCCCGACCCATGCCCGTGCCGCCGCCCGTGATGACGGCGAGTTTGCCGCTGAAATCCTGCATGCCTTTCTCTACCTCGACTGATTGGCTGACTCTTTAGCTATCGAATCGACGACCTCGCGCAGCGGCAACGACGACGCCGCCCCCGGGATCGTCACACTGATCGACGCCGCCACGTTGGCGAGCGCCACGGCGTCTTGTAGCGCTGCACCTTCCTGGAGTCCGGCGGCGAGGTAGCCCGCAAAGCAATCCCCCGCACCCGTCGAATCGACGACATCGACGACCCGCGCCGGAAGGCGCGCCCGACGACCGTGTTCGTCGATCGTCACCACGCCTTCTGCACCGAGAGTGACGACGAGCGTCCCGGCGAAATCGAAAGTCGCGTCCGCGTCTTCGTCGAGAACCGCGGCGAGCGGCTGATCGAAAATCTGCTCGAACTCGTACTCGTTGACGACGAGCACATCCACGAGATCGACGAGTTCCGAATTGATGTCATCAATCGGCGACGGATTCAGAAACGTACGCGCGCCAGCTTCTCGCGCCAGCCGAAACGCAGCCTTGGTGGCGTCCACCGGGGTTTCGAGTTGCGCGACCACAATGTCAGTCGCCTCGAACTCGATACCGGCGAGCGCTTCGGGTGTCACTTCCTGATTCGCGCCCAACACGACCATGATCGAGTTCTCGCCGTGGGCGACGACGATCAAAGCCGTTCCGGTCGGCACGTCGGCACGCACCGCCACGTGCGAGACGTCGACACCGGCGTTCGAGAGGTACTCACGCAACTCCCGGCCGGCGGCGTCGTCGCCGGTGCAGCCGATCATGATGACGTCCGCGCCCGCGCGCGCCGCCGCAATCGCCTGGTTCGATCCCTTGCCACCGGGGTAGTAGTTCAGGCTATCGCCCGTCAGCGTCTCGCCCGGGCGCATGTGTTGGTCACTCGTCACGACAACGTCGTGGTTGATGCCACCAACGACAAAAACGCTCATCGAATCGCCTCCATCGCTAAAACTTTCAGGAAACCGTCAGCACGTCGCCAACGCGAATCGTCGCTTCACCCACGACGCCCATGTAGGAGCCGAACATGACGCCGCCGGCATAGCCGTTCTCGCGATGTCGATAACCGCGCAAGGTCTTCAGCGGCTCCGACTTGCGCTCACCCGTCTCCTGATCCGTACAGGTCACCGCGCAACGCTCGCAATGCGTCGCGCGAACCAACTCGACCGACCCGTTCGTCAGCTTTGCAACGCCGTCTTCGGCAAACGCATCGAGACCTTCTACGACGATGTTCGGGCGAAATCGATTCATCGGCACCGTTTCATCGAGGCGGCCGTTCAGATCCTCGAGCGAGGCTTCGTTGGTGACGAGGATGGGCGCCACGTCGACAAAGCGCGACTGATCGGCGCCGTCGACCACCGCAAACTCTTCGAGCGGGATCGCGCGCTTGAAGGTCTTCTCGAGCGAGACGACGCGGAGGTCGTTTTGGGCGACCGACGAGATCCATTGCGACAGCGCATCGCCCTGATCGACGACGCCCACCCGGTTGCCGTAGAAGTCGACGGTGAGAACCTCACCGTCCTGCGCAATCGAATGCGCCACTTGATCGGCATCCGATGCCGCGAATTCAATCGTCGATTCGTCGATGCGCCGCGTCGCCACGCGCGCGAGCAAGGGCACGCGGGCCTGATTGACGAACTTGCCGTCTTTCAAAACCATCAACTGGCGGTCACCGACGATACCCGTGGATGAGATCTCCGCCGCCTCCTCGGAGACACCACGACAACTCTTCACGGGGTACTGATAGATCGTCGTGATCGTGCAGGTCTGGGCCATAGCGAGTCCTTCTCCTTTTACGGCTAGCATACGGCGCCGCAAGGAGGATCGAGCAACATGGCGCGTTTTCATTCCGAGGGATTGGACGTTCACTACGACACCTTCGGCGCGGACGCGGCCGGAACCCCCATCATTCTCGTGCACGGCACCGGCTGTCGCGCCGAGGTGCTGAGCCGCGTCGCGCACGTCCTCGCAGCCGAACGTCCCGTGGCCGCGCTCGATCTACCAGGCCATGGTCGATCCGACGGCCACGGTTTCCGTGGCGCGGCGGACTATGCGCACTTCGTTACCGCTCTCGCCGATCACCTCGGCTGGGCGCGATTCGTCCTCCTCGGCCATTCGCTCGGCGGCGCGATCGCGCTCGTCGTGGCGGCATACGATCCCCGTCGCCTGACCGGGCTCTGCCTCGTCGACACCGGGGCGCGACTTCGCGTCGATCCGGGCCCGGAGATCGATCCGCGTTGGTCGTTCGGTACGGCAACGACGGATGAGACGATCGACCACGTGGCCCGCGATCGCGGCGAAGTAGCACCCGACGTGGTCTATCGTGACTGGGTCGCCGACGACACGTTCGATGTCCTTGCCCGGTTGAAGCACATCCACGTTCGATCCATTGCGATCGGCGGCAGCGAAGATCGGCTGACCCCCGTGCGCAACCACATCGCGTTTCGCGAACTCATGCCCGACTGCGATCTCGCGATCATCGAAAACTCGGGACACTGGCCGTTCTACGAGCAACCGGAAGCTTTCGACGCAGCACTAGCGGGTTTCCTCGCCACGATCGACGATTAGGGCGATCTAGTTGCGGTAGTCCGGCTCGACCGCGTCCATCCAACGCTTCATCCCGCCCCAGTGACCGTGGCTCGTCGACTGCCGCGCCATCGCGCCCATTTTCGAGGCGATGTCGTCCGGGATGAGGGCCATTTCGCCGCCGCCAGCGACGGCCAGAAGCTGATACATGCACGCGCGCTCGAGCTGATAGACGTCGAGGTATGCACGCCCGACCGATGGTGCCGCGATGAGGGCGCCGTGGTTGCGCAGCAGCAGGACGCGCCGATGGCCGAGCACTTCCGCCATCCGCTCTCCCTCTGATTCGCTGTCGAGCAAGCCGTCGTAGACCTCGTAGTAGGCCACGTCGTTGTGAAATCCCGCGGACTGTTGCGAGCTTCGCGTTTCGAAACGCATGTCCTCGCGAATCGACATGGCGGTGATATAAGGCGCGTGTACGTGGATGACACACCGAGCGTCCGGCCGCGCTTGGTGAACCGGTCGGTGGATGATCCAGCCCGCACGAATCGGCGCCCGCTCGCCCGCCAGAAGCTCACCTTCGTGATCCATCAGGGCGAGGTTACTGGCCGTGACCTGCGACCAATGCATATGGCCCGGCGAGATGATCATTCGAGAAGAATCTTCCGGCGATAAGAGGCTGATGTGATTCCAAACCCCTTCGTTCAGGCCGTGATGCACGGCCAGGCGATGGGCTGCCGCGACGTCGATACGCGCTTCTCGATCGTTTTTGTACTCACTCATGCAACAAGCCTCCCCTCGGACCGATCAACCATTGCCGCTCTTCCGCGCAATCAGCCGCCGCAGATGCGGCATGCCATCGAAACCCCCTTCACGCTGGCCGTGACCGGTGTGGACGGGGATGTTCGGGACATCGATCACCTCGAGCGGGAGTTCGATTTCGAACGCCTCGCGCCGTGGCAGCAGACAAATCGAATCGTCGCAGGCCTGGAAACGAAGCTCGACCGCGAGCACCGCGCTCTCCCGATCAAGGGGTCGCGTCTCGCTCTGCAGTTCGCCCACCGCGTAAAACGGCACCTGGACGTCAAAGCTCGTGTCCCACACCTCGAGGTCAACGTTCATCGACGAAAGATGCAGCGGCTTCGTCTCGGGCAATCGGGGCGCGTCGAAGACGAGGCCGGGCGGGCCATCGAGCGTGATCGCGAGCGGCACCATGCCGCCCGGCGCTGGTTCCGCGTAGACGTGCAAGCCTTCGGCCAGCTCGAAGCGAATCACGAGATGGCGGACGATACCCTGGCGCAGACTACCCGTGCCGCCCTGCACCGCCGCGGTCACCGTCACTTCGTCATCGTCACGCGTCTCGATCCAGGCCGGATCGTCGAGTTGTGCGCGACCCAGGCAAAGGTCGACGAGGACCTCCGCGCTGTCACGCATCTTGTAACTCTCGTGAAAGATCTTGCCCGTCACGACGCCCTCACCATCACAGACGAAGACGCCCGGGTATGGCATGCCGTAGAGCATCGCGTCGGACGGATCGATCGAATCGTTCAGAACACCGAAATCGCGAATCACCCGGGAGTCGACATCGGCCAGGAGCGGATAGGGAATCGCCTGGTTCTCGGCGAACGCCGATACAGCCTCGCTATCGTCGTATGAGATCGCGTAGAGCTTGATCCCCGCTTCGACGAACTTCTCGTAACCGTCGCGCAACTCACCGAGTTGCGTCCAGCAAGGCGGTCACCAGACCAGCGAGCGATAGAAGACGACGACCGCCGGGTTACCTTGCCGGTCTTCGTTGAAATCGATGACCTTGCCCGACTGGTCGGGCAGAGCGAAGTTCGGCAGCCGTTCGCCGACCACAGGCCCCGTCGAGTGCCCCGCCGGTAATCCCTGACGCGCCGGATGATCTAGCGGCGCCGGCGCGTCGAAGCCGAATCGGTCTCGTTCACTCACCATCGTCGAATGTCTCCCATTCCGTCATGCGTCCGGCTTCGGACGCTTGAACCACAACACCACCCGTTTGGTGCGCACGAGTTCCCCGCCCACGTCGGCGTCGGGGGCTGCCACGTCCTGCAGCTTGTTCACGTGCAGGAGCTCCCAACCCTCATCTCCGAGTTCGTTCAGGAAATCGAGGGAGAACTGATCGAAGCCGTCGCCGTCGTTGTCGACGACGTGAACTCTGTATTCCCACTTGACCATGATTCTCCTCAAAATCGTCGTGCGCGAAGGGAGCTTACGACAAGGCGCCGCCGGCTCAGAAACGCTTCCGATCGATAGCGCCAACCGCGCCGACCGTTGGCATGATGGGGCATCCGCAACCGTCACCCGACACTTGGCGTTTGGAGCTAGCCTTGGCCAACCCGTTCAAAGACCCCGAAAAGCTCGATATCTTCCTCGCGACGCCGCGACTCGCCATCCTCATGATGAATCGTGAAGACCCCGCCCCCATCGGCGTGCCCGTTTGGTTCGAGTGGAACGGCACGACAGTGGAGATGTTCGCCGAGAAGGCGAGCCCCAAGATCGCGCGGCTCGAGCGTGATCCCAACGTCTCCGTTCTCGCCACGAACGCGATCGGCGAAGCCGAAGCCTGGGTCGCCTGGGACGGCACCGTTTCCATCTCGCCCGGTGGGATCGAGCTCGCCGAGCGACTGGCCGAGCGCTACTGGGACATGTCCGTTCCGGACTACCAGGCCGTTGTCGACCTCTGGCGACAGGGCGCCGACGTCCTCTGCCAGCTCTCCCTCACGCCGAGTCGGATCCGCGGCAACCTGCCGTCCTACGAAGACGTGCTGGAGCTGTAACGGACGGCGACGCTAGCTATCTTCGACTGTTCGCGCCAAGGAAAAGTCCGGACGCACCAGGATCAACCGCACGAACTGGACCACGGCCAACAACAGCATCACGACCAGCGAGTAGTAATAGATCGTCAGCACGTAGCGATCGATCACCGCAATCGCGACGAGCGTCTGAAGAATCAAGATCACACTAAAGGTGCCCGACATCGGAACGAAGATCTGTGGTCCCACAAGCGATCGATCGACGGCCGGTACTTTCGCGCGAGCACGGCCAATGAGGATCAGAAGCATCCCAACGGTCAGCGCGAATGCGGCGGCGGATACTGTGATTGCTCGATCCGTGATCGGTAGCAAGCCGAGCGTGAGGAAAGCGAGGAAGCCCGGTACGAGGCTCATCGTGAGCAGATTCATGATCCGATAGCGGTCGACGTAGATCCATTCTCCCGATCGATGGATAAAGATCCCGATGACGCCAGAAAACCCGGCGAGGCCAATCGAAAACTCGACGATCGTACTCAAGAGCTCTGAGGCTTCTGACATCGGCGGACTCTCCTATGAAACGCTCGCGATTAAGAACCGATGGTTCACGCCCTTACAACCGTCTGGGAAGGGAAGTTGCCGCCGCCTAGAGCAATGCGCCGAGCGTCATTCGATTGGATTTCGTTGCGTGATACCTTCGCGTGCAACGAAGGTCGGCGACTCGTCGGGCTCGATTCGAAGCAGGAGAAACGTACCGTGCAATGGAACCAAGTCTCCGTCGAAGAGATGGAGAAACGTGTAGCTCGATGGGATCAACGCGAGGTGATCCCGATTCAGAAGATGTTGCCGGCGGACCTCAACCGCGAACTGATCGCCGATCAGGTCTTTGGGGTCGTGACGTCCAATCAGGAAGGCGACCCGCAGAACTTCTTCGACACCGCGCCGATCCAATCCGGCGTCAGCGGCATGGCCGTCAGTGTGGTCTCGTGCCCATCGGAGCAAGGACCCGGCAACCACGTACACCAGTTCACGTACGAGAACTTCATGCCACTCTCGGGGCGTTGGCGAATCTTCTGGGGCGACGAGAGCGAACACCACGTCGACCTCGACCAGTGGGACATGGTGTCCGTACCGCCCGGCACGATGCGGCGTTTCGAGAACCTGTCAGGCGAGCGCGCTCACATGCTCGTGCTCGCCTACGGCGAAGGGAAGCTCGATAACGACGTTCATGTCCCCGCCGATGAGATCAACCGGCTGCGCGAGCAGTTCGGCGATGAACACGGCGAAATGATCGATCGCATCGAAGCGGGCCAGGCCGCGCCGACCTGGCCGGATCGCGACTAGTGACCGGGCGTTGGCCGATCAAAGCCGAGCGACCGCCGCCGGTTACTACATCTCACGCAACAACGTCGGAAGCATCGCGAGGCTCTCAATGCGATGCGTCGCCGTCGAGAAATCCTGCTCCCTCACGAATTCATTCTCGACCACGACACAATCGATGCCCGCGGCAACGGCGGCGAGCAATCCCCTCTGCGAATCTTCCACGACGACGGTTTCCTCTTTGCGCGCGCCGAACCGCGCCAAAGCCGTGAGATAGGGGTCGGGAAAGGGCTTCTTGCGCGGGTAGTCGCCGTTGGTCAGCACGAACGACATGTGTTTCACGATATTCCGACGACGGTGGATCAGATCGAAGTCGACGCGCCTCGCCGTCGTCACGATCGCCATCGCGTAATCCCGGCTGAGTTCTTCGAGGACGGCCTCCACACCCGCGATTCCTATCGCGCGGTGCCGCAACAAATCCTGATAGATGTCGTTTCGGCGCTGTTTGTGGACGCCGATCTCATCGCGAGAGATCCCCGCTGCCACGGCCCGCTCCCACGCGGACACGCCCCTCGCCATGTCTCGAATGTAGTCACCCCGCGAGAGCATGATGCCGAGTTCGGTGAATTCGCGACGTGTCGCCTCAAAAAACAGCGGCTCCGTATCCACCAACACGCCATCGTGATCCCAGAGAATCGTAGTCTTCAATCGACAAGACCCGTCAGCGGCGCCCGTCGCATCAACCGGCGCAGATGGACACGCGCTACGGTCACGGCGCTTCGGGCGTCATCCGAGCGCCGCCATCCGCGGATGCTAGTCGTCAAATCCCACAAAACTCACCACGTCTTCGACATCACGGCGCGTCGAGACGACATCGTTCGCGGCAAAGTCGTCCATCGGATAGCCCATCGCGACGCAACTCATGATGACTTCGTTGTCCGGTATCTCCGCGAATTCACGCACCACGGGTGATTGCATGATGCCCTGACCGTTGATGACGCAACCGACTCCGCGCGACCAGGCGGCGTTCACGAGCGCGTTCACCACCGCTCCGCAGTCGAAGATCGCAATGTCGTTATCCGTCAGTTCCGCGTCGAACGTGACCACGACCGATACCGGTGCGTCGAACTGGCGAAAACCGCGCATGACCCAGTCGTGGCGACGTTCCTTGTCGGTCCATTCGATGCCCATCGCATCGAAGAGCTGGACTGCGATCGCTTTCTGGCGATCACGATGAATGCCCTGATAGGGGCCATGCATACGGATTTCACGCGACGCCGGCACACCCCCGAGATTACGTTCGGTGTTGCCAGCACGTATTCGGTCGAGCGGTTCACCCGTCACGACGTGCAGGTTCCAGGGTTGCGTGTTCATCGACGAAGGTGCGCGCCCCGCGAGGCCGACGATCTCGTTGATGACCTCCTTCGAGAGCGGTTCCTTCGTGAATCCGCGAATACTCCGTCGTCCAAGAACCACATCATCGAACTGCACGCTGCGCCCCCCACCATCGTCAATTGGAAAACGCGCGATGGTGCCGCGATGCCGGACCGTTTGCACGTCGCGCGCGTACGCAGTTACGCGTAGTTCGTCGGGCGGTCTCTTGCATGAACGTACGCACCCGATAAGGTGGCGAACGATACGTCCACTAACCACGCCCGTGTCCGACGAGAAGGGCCGCATTGCATGAGCCCGCCGCCGGGGTGCTCGGAGTTCGGGCTACGAGGAACTCTTCATGGCAGAAACCAACGCCACGACGGAAGACCAGAACGTCCCGCCCGGTCGCGCGTTTCTAGAAACATTCGATCCTGACGAACCGATTCCCAACGCCTACGACGTACCACTCGAAGAGATCAACATGGTCTTTCCGCAGCTCTTCGCGCGCGACGCGATCTGGTCGTATTTCGAGCGGTTACGTAACGAAGATCCGGTTCATCTGAACGATCATCCCGCGGCCGGCCGCTACTGGTCGTTGACCCGCTACGACGACATCAAGGCAGTCGATACCGATCACCAACGCTTTTCATCGGCGCAGGGGATCACGCTCGGCTCGCGCGTGGGCGATCCGCTGCCCGAAGACGAGCTCGATATCGACATGTTCATCGCGATGGATCCGCCACGCCACGATGAGCAGCGCGCCACCGTGGCGCCGATCGTGGCACCGTCAGGTCTCAAGCAACTCGAAAGCACGATCCGCTCGCGGGTTCAGACGATTCTCGACTCGTTGCCCCTCGGCGAAGAGTTCAATTGGGTGGACAAAGTCTCCATCGAGCTCACGACACAGATGCTCGCGACGCTGTTCGACTTCCCCTTCGAGGAACGGCGAAAGCTCACGCGATGGTCGGATGTCGCGACGGCGGCGCCCGGCACGATCATCGAAAGCGAGGAGCAACGGCGAAACGAACTGCTCGAATGCCTCGAATACTTCACACGGCTTTTCAACGAACGAAAGGAAAAGCCTGGATTCGACCTCGTCTCGATGCTGGCTCAGGGCAAAGCGACGAAGGACATGCAGCCGTTCGAGTTCCTCGGCAACCTGATCCTCCTGATCGTCGGCGGCAACGACACGACCCGAAACTCGATCAGCGGTGGGGTCCTGGCGCTCAATCAGTTCCCGTCGCAGTACGACAAGCTGCGCGACAACGTCGGAATCATTCCGAACATGGTCCCCGAGATCATTCGCTGGCAGACGCCGCTGGCGTACATGCGCCGAACCGCGAACGAGGACTGCGAGATCCGCGGCAAGTCGATCAGGAAGGACGACCAGCTTCTGATGTGGTACGTCTCGGGCAACCGTGACGAAGCGGTGTTCGAACGGGCGAATGAACTCGTCATCGATCGCAAGAACGCACGCCAGCACCTGTCGTTCGGCTTCGGCCTGCATCGCTGTATGGGCAATCGCCTAGCGGAGATGCAATTGCGGGTCCTCTGGGAGGAGATCATGCAGCGCTTCGAGATGGTCGAAGTGGTGGGTGAACCCGTGCGCACCCTGTCGTCGTTCGTGAAGGGCTACTCCGAACTGCCCGTCGTCCTACACGCGAAATAACATCACGAGAGGCGTGCGGTCGCCCGGACCGTGCACCTCATCTCTGGGAGTAGGCAAGCTTGACCACATTCCGCATTTTTCTCGGCGTGATCTTCGTCGTCATCGGCGTCTACACCGGCCCCGTTGTGATGAACCACGGTCTGACGCTGTTCGCCGTTTTCTTCGGCGATATCGCGCAGATGGGATGGCCAGGACAGTTCAACCTCGACTTCCTCGGCTTTCTAGTGATGTCCGCATTCTTCGTCGCGTGGCGCCATGAGTTCTCGGCCGGTGGATTGGGGCTCGGCGTCGTCGCGTTCTTCTTCGGCGCGCCATTTCTGACGGCTTATCTCATCGTCATCAGCCTGCAGACAAAAGGTGACGTTGCCGCGATGCTGCTCGGCGAGGCCCGCGCGGCCGCCCTACATCGCACCGTCGACTGACGAGCCGCTCCGCACCGCGGTTCTACGATTCGACACGTCGCCGCTAGCTCGAGTCGCGTGGCGGCAGAGCGTTAAGACGGTCGATGCTCTCAGCGGACCAGACCTCGGCGCGGACCGGCCCTTCGTCGTACGCCGGTACGCCTACCGGTAGCGGCACCCACGGCGGCCGTCGGCTAGTGAAAATGTGCGCGGCAGGTGTCACGAGGCTCGGATCGTCGAGCGTGCCCGCCCGAATCGCGATTGCGCCGACCCCGATGGCGCGATAATGGACCCACACGATCACGCCGCAGTCCGCGCAGCGATGAAGCTCCGATCCTTTGCCCGAACCGGTCGGCGCTAATCCCATTTCGGTTTCGCCCGTGATCGCGAGATCCGATTCCACGATCGTCGTATGAATAACGAACGCGCTTCCCGTCGTTCGCTGACAGTCGAGGCAATGGCACGCCATCGTGACGAGCGGCTCGCCGCGCACTTCATAACGAACTTTCCCGCAAGCACATCGACCCGTCAGGTTCACGATCCTTACCTCCTTAGCCGCGGCCGACCGCTCTCGAACGCTCGAAAGCCGCCACGCGAACTCGTACCTTGCCTCATCGGCTGAAAAGGCATGTTCGCGAATGACCGAAACCGCGCCCAATGAAAATCTCACAAGCTATGTGAGCCATCTTGAATGTTCGATGACTTGCGAGCGTTACCCGAAAGGAGAGGTTCGCGGCCTTTCATCCGTCGGCCGCCCGTTGCTCGTCCGCTACGATCTCGAAGCGCTCGCGCGAGCATTCACCCCCACCGATCTCGCCAATCGACCGACCGGCTTCTGGCGATACCGCGAACTCCTGCCCGTGACCGAGACACGAAACGTCGTCTCGCTCGGCGAGGTGGAAACTCCGCTCATCGCCCTCGACAAGGAATGCGGCCGACCCATCGTCAAAGACGAAGGGCGCCTGCCGACGGGATCCTTCAAAGCGCGCGGTTTGGCCCTCGCGGTGTCGATGGCGAAGGAACTCGGCCTCGAGCATCTCGCCATGCCGACCAACGGCAATGCGGGTGCTGCGCTCGCCGCCTATGCGCGGCGCGCCGACATCGCCGCTACCGTTTTTTGCCCGGCCGATACACCCGAGATCAACATCGCCGAGATCGGGATCCAGGGAGCTGACGTCTATCGCGTAGACGGATTGATCGACGACTGTGGGCGGATCGTCGGCGCCGATCGGGACGGGGTGGGTTGGTTCGATCTCTCGACACTCAAAGAGCCGTACCGCATCGAGGGCAAAAAGACGATGGGGATCGAGCTCGCCGAGCAATTTCGTTGGTCCGTGCCTGACGTCATCGTCTATCCAACCGGCGGCGGCACGGGCCTCATCGGGATGTGGAAAGCCTTCGATGAGCTCGAAGCGATCGGCTGGATCGGTAGCAAACGCCCGAGAATGATCGCCGTGCAGGCGGAAGGCTGCGCGCCGATCGTTCGCGCTTTTGATCAAGGTGTGGAGCATGCCGAGCGGTGGGAAAACGCGTCGACATTCGCCGCCGGTATCCGCGTACCCGCGGCGGTGGGCGATTTTCTGATCCTGCGCGCCGTTCGGGAAAGCAACGGTTTTGCGATCGCCGTTTCGGACGCCGCGATCGAAGAAGCACGCGACGACGTCGCCCGTAACGAAGGCCTGCTCCTCTGCCCCGAAGGCGCCGCTACCGTCGCCGCCTATCGCGCCGCACTTGCCGACGGTTCGATCGATCCATCCGAGACGACCGTGCTTTTCAACTGCGCGACGGGGCTCAAGTACCCGCTGCCGACCGCCGGTATCCCGTTCAACGGCTAACGTGCACCTTGAGGCCGTGCGTTGTGCTGGCCACATCATCGAGATAGGCCATCGCGAGCCGCTCGGCGCGTTCGTTGACCTCGACGTCAACCGGCGCCGTGGCGCGGAGCTGGCGATAGATCTCCACCGCCCGATGGATGGCGACATAGCAGCTCGCGACGTCATAGGTCGCCAGCGTATCGGTGAGCTCACGCGCAAAGTCCGGCAGATAGCGCTCGATCTTGCGTACCCCGTGGGGCGGAAAACCCGCCATGTGCAGCGCCATGGGACCGAGCACACGCTCGCGGATGAAGCCGAGAAAGCCGATCAGATCGAAGAGTTCCGCCCGTCCGAGACGTAGTCCCGCGTAATGCACCCACGTCCAGAAACGGTCCTCGATCCACTGATAGTCAGGCGCGAGGGGTGTCGCTTCAGTGCGATCGAGAACCCGCGAGAGCGCCGCGTCCCGCTCCCACACGACCACCGGGTCGTTGGCACGTCGCTCGAGGTCGGCGAGTACTTCGAACTTGAGATCGACGTGCACGGTCGTCTCGACCTCATAAAGGCAGATGAGGAGATTCTTTTCACCGACATGCTCGCCCGTGAAGGCGGATGCGAGTGGGCCGATGGACGCCGCGAGCTCACGCTGTCCAGCCGTCGTGGGAAACGTCGCGGCCTTGCAGACGATCAAAAGATCGAGGTCGGAGAACTCGTCCATCTCGCCACGGATTTTCGACCCCACGATTGCGAGCCCGAGAAACCGCTGATCCGTCGCGACAACGGCCTCGGCACGATCGACGATTGCCTTGAATTGATCCATCGCTATGGTCTGATTTCTTCCAGGGGTTGGCGAAGCGGTAGCGCCGGGCGAACGGTCATCTCGAAGGGGTGATCGAGCTCGAACGTCACCATCGCGTGCAGGTCACGGGAGGACGACCCGAGGTGCACCGTGTACGTACCGGGATCCGCCACCCACGCGTTTTTGCTCTCGTCGAACGACATCAACGACCGACGATCGACGATGAGCCGCACGATTTCCTTCTGCCCCGGCACAAGTTCGGCCGTCTTGCCAAAACCACGCAACTCGACCGGCGGTTTGTCGAGTGTGCCGTCGGGCGCGGCGAGGTAGAGCTGCACGACTTCGCGACCAGCGGTCTCCCCGACGTTCTCGATTTCGACCGTGACCTCTATCTCGTCGCCCGCAAAGGCGTCGGGCG
Source organism: uncultured Pseudomonadales bacterium (assembly GCA_951813295.1). Taxonomy (GTDB): domain Bacteria; phylum Pseudomonadota; class Gammaproteobacteria; order Pseudomonadales; family Azotimanducaceae; genus VXYL01. The sequence goes on along the minus strand of CATOTI010000002.1, from coordinate 3,431,170 downwards.
AGGACGCGTTGCGGTATTCGAACGTCGTATACGAGAGCCCGAAGCCGAAGGCATAGGCGGGATCTACGCCGAAGGCATCCATGTAGCGATAGCCGACATAGATACCTTCCTCGTAGGTGATGACCGCCGGACGCCCCTTCGGCAACGGCACCCAGCCCTGATCGACTTCCTCGCCGCTCTCGACGCCGGGGAAGTTACGCGCGGCAGCGAGGTCTTCATAACGGATAGGAATCGTCGTGACGAGCCGACCAGAAGGGTTCGTCTTACCTGTCAGTACGTCCGCGATCGCATGGCCCGCCTCCTGGCCGCCCTGCCAGGGCACGACGATCGCGTCCACGCGGTCACGCCAGCTCGCCATCTCGATCACATTGCCGATGTTCAATACGACGACCACTTTCTTGCCAACCGCGTGAAACGCGCGACTCACCCGGTCGATCAGATCAACTTCCGTATCCGCGAGGAGGAAGTCGTCGTCGAGTTTGCGATCTTCGAATTCGCCTGAAAGCCGCCCGATTGTGATGAGCGCCGTGTCCGATTCGTCGGCCTTCGCTTCGATGAGCGACTGATCGAGACCAAGTTCCACCGGCCGTTCCTGCGGGAGGAACCAGGGACGCTCGGGAATCCGTTCTCGTTCGGATTCCAGATGCGCGAGATAGCGCGCCTCGACCTCGGCATCGACATCGAGCCCCGCCGCTCGAAGCCCCTCGACGAGCGAGACCGTATAGGCCTCGTTGACGTCACCGCTGCCGGTACCCCCCGAGATCAGGTCGTAGGAGGTGTTGCCGAATGCCGCGATGCGCTGGTCATCGGGCGAAAGCGGTAGCGTCGCGTCGCGGTTCGCGAGCAACACCGTCCCCTCGGCGCCCGCCCGTCGCGCGACCGCGGCATGCGCGGGCAGATCGGGCGCTTCGCTCGCGTTGTGGCCTCGGGCGAACGGCGTCGCGAGTACGGACTCGATGATGCGCAACACGTTTCGATCGAGCGCCTCCATCGGCAACGATCGGCCGATTTCACCGTTTAGTTCATCGAGCTGACCTTGCGTGCCAGGCATCAGGAGATCGTTGCCGGCGACGACCTGCTCCACGGCCGAGTCGCCGCTGAACCAATCCGTCATCACGATGCCTTCGAATCCCCAATCCTCGCGCAGGATCGTTTCCAACAGATCGACACTCTGCGACGCGTATTGGCCGTTGATGCGGTTATAGGCGCTCATGACGGCACCCGGCGACGCTTCGCTGATCGCGATTTCGAAACCGCGCAGGTAGATTTCGCGCAGCGCGCGCGCCGAGACGACCGTATCGAGGACGAAGCGACTCGTTTCGGTGTTGTTGGCCGCGAAGTGTTTGATCGTCGCCGCAACGCCGGTCGACTGAATCCCCCGTACGAGCGCCGCGGCGGCGCGCCCCGACAAGAGCGGGTCTTCGCTCAGGTATTCGAAGTTCCGTCCGGTCAGCGGATTGCGATGAATGTTCATCGCCGGGCCGAGCAGGAAATCGACGCCATACTCGAGCGCCTCCTCGCCCATCGCGCGACCGACGGATTCGAGCAACTCGACATCCCAGGAGCAACTGAGCGCCGTCGCTACGGGGAATGCCGTCGCATAGAAGGTCCGATCATCGCCGTCGCGTGTCGGCGCGATTCGAACCCCGGCGGGTCCATCGGCGTGAACGCTCTCCGGCAGGCCGAGTTCGGGTAGTTCGAGCGTTGCACCTGCCGCCCCGGGCACCCGACCGCCCCAACCGAGGAAGTCACGGCTCATGCCGGTTCCACAAACCAGTGCCACCTTCTGCTGCACCGTAAGGCGCGCCAGTAGTCCCCGCGCTCGATCGTCGCTCATCACAATGCTCCTTCGAGAAGACGCAACGCTCTAACCTTCGCGCGAATACGTCAACGGATACCCACGCAGGCGCTGGAAGACGACACTACCGACACGCGAGAATCGGGGCGCCGCACGACGATTCGAGACAAAGCGTGACAATGACTCCGCGAGACCTGCGGGCGCCAGGCGATCCCTGGCCCCGCGTCCTGCCCCTCGAAGGGGGCAGAAATTTCCGTGATCTCGGCGGTTACCCCACCCAGGACGGACGACGCGTGCGATGGGGGCGGCTGTTTCGGTCCGGCACCATGGCGTATCTGACAGACGCCGATTACGACTACCTTTCTCGGCTCGGAATCGTCGCCGTCGTTGATCTGCGCTCGAACGAGGAGCGGACCGCTGAACCAACCCGCTGGCGTGCAGGTCCCAAGACCGAGTACGTCGCGGCCGACTACGAAGTCAGCAGCGGCAACGAACGACTCGCCGCTCTCTTTCAAACACCAGACGTCTCCGCCGACGAAATGCACGGCGCGATGATTTCACTCTACGAATCGATCCCGCTCGACCACGCGCCCCGCTATCGCGACATGTTCGAGCGCCTGGCGCAGGGGCAAGCACCGCTCGCGTGGAACTGTTCGGCCGGCAAGGATCGTGCCGGCACCGCGGCCGCGTTGGTGCTGACGGCCCTCGGCGTTGCGGAGAACTTCGTACGCAACGACTACGCGCTATCCGATCAGATCGTCGACTTCGAAGCGGCCTTCACGAACGTCGACGACGACTCGCCCTACGCTCATCTCGCCAAGATCCCCCGGCGGGTTCTACGTCCCCTGATGCGATCGAACCCCGACTACATATCGGCCTTGTTCGCGAGCCTCGAGCGTAACTTCGGCTCCCCTTTCGTATATCTCGAGGACGTACTCGGCGTCGATCGGGCGATGATCGCCACCTTACGGGACCTTTACCTCGAGTAGGCGCGGCCGTCGCTACTCGCCCCGAAGCGCCAACGTGATAGGCAATCGCGCCGCCCGCACCGCCGGGAAAAGCCCGCCGATCAGGCCGAGCGCAAGCGACCAGCCGATACCGCTCTGAATGAGCTCAGGCGTAACGGCAAAGTCGAAAGCGACTTGCGAAAACGACACGTTGTTGAGCGTCGATACCGTGAAACCGTTAAATCCAAGATAGGCGATCCCCGCACCCAGCGCGCCGCCGATCAGCGCCAGCACGATTGCCTCGATCATGACCGAGATCACGACTGGCGCGCCGCCGAAGCCGAGCGCCCGAAGTGTTGCGATTTCGACTGTTCGGGTGACGACGGCCGAGTACATCGTATTGAGAGCGGCAAACACCGCGCCGACCGCCATGATGTACGCCACCGCATAGCCGAACGTTTCGATGAGCGTCGTCAGACTCTCCGACTGACTCGAGAAAAACTCGGCCTCCGACTGCAGCTTGAGGTCGAGCCGCGGGTCTTCGTCGACCAACTCGGCCAGGCTCGAAACCATCGCCGGATCGGCCACAATCGCGCGCGCCGACGACATCGTCCCGCCACGCCGAAAGGCCGACTGCGCGACGGCCAGGTCCGTCCAGATCTCGGACTCGTAGGCGGATCCGTCCGCCTCGAAGATGCCGACGATCGTCCATTCGGACTGACGAATCGGGATCTTGCCGCCGACTTCCACGCCGGCAAACTCGGCCGCAGCACCCCGACCAGCGATGATTTCGCTCGTTCCCGTGGTGAAGTTTCGACCTTCGATGATCGAGACCTCCGGGCGTACATCGAAAGCGCCCTCGCTCACGCCGCGGACAACCAGGTTGGCATCCAATCCAGACGAGCGCTTCGGAATGTCCGCGACGGTGTAGAGCTCGCCGCTCGTCGCGACGATCCCCTCGAGGGTCGAGAGTATCCTCACGTCATTGACACCCAAGCCGCTGGACATCTCGTCGCTCGATCCACCGCGCAAGATGATGACGCGGTTCGGATTCGCCGATCGATCGAGCGTCGCCTCGAAGCCCGCCGCCATCGCGAGAATCGCAATGAGGACACCCACGACGCCTGCGATGCCGACGACGATCACCGACGAGCTACCGAGCCGCGTCGGCAGATTGCGCAGATTCATCACGGTGATTTCGAGGATCTGACCAAACATGTGACTAACCCTTACGCAGCGCGTCGACGATCTTCAGACGATTCGCGGTCCACGCCGGCAGCACGCCGACCACGAGACCGAGCAGGATCGCCAAACCCATGCCAAGGGCGATCGTGCCGCCGCTCAGATCGAACACGCCGAACATCGGCGGGATGTTTTCTTTGATCCCCGGGAAGGCAACCACGGCCAGCGCGATCCCGAGTAGTCCACCAAAGGCGCAGAGCAGAATCGATTCACCGAGGACCACCAGGGCGACCGTGCCGTCGGAGAACCCCAGCGTCTTCAGCACGGCAAGTTCCGGAATCCGTTCGCGCAGGGCCTGGGACATCGTGTTCGCCGTCAGAAGTAGAATCGTGAAGAACACGGCCGTCAGGATACCGGTCATCATGAGTCCGATATCGCCCACTTGCGCACTGAAGTTCTTCGCGAATTCATCCTCCGTCGCGGTTTTCGTCGGATTAGTGGAGTTGAGAAAGAGCGTGTCGATCGCACTCGAGATTTCGCCAGCACGATCCGGGTCGGACAGCCTCACCGTGTACCAGCCGACCGTACCTTCGCCGAACAACCGTGCTTCGTCGAAGAACGCGTAGTTGAAGAAGAACATGCCAGGATCGATGTCTTCGTCGCGCATCGAATAGCTGCCGACGAGATCGAACTCCCACAATCTCGAGTTGTCCCGCATCGGGTAGATGTCGGCCCCGATCGGAATCTTGTCGCCGATCTGCCAACCGAACTTCGCCATCATAGCGGGCGTCGCGAGCGCGCCCGTTCGTGTCCGCTCGAACGCCTCGAGATGCTCGGGGCTGATCTCGAACTCACGATAGATCTCGAAGAACTGCTTCGGTTCGACCGGGAACTTCGGGAAGAAATTCGACGGATCCTGGTAACTGCCGCCGAACCAGGTCTGATGGGTCACACCGTCGACACCCTCGAGCGCGAGAATCTGCTGTCGCTGCGTAATCGGTAGCGGATCCACGATCGAGAATTTCGGCGCAACGACCAGGCGATCGGCCCCGTCGACCGTCACCCCGCCGTCGAATGCCACGACGACGGTGCGCAGCATCGTGAACAGCAGGAAGGCGATCAGAACCGAAAAGAGGGTCAGGAACGTCCTGACCTTGCGCCGAAAGAGGTTCGCCCACATGAGTCCGATGGTGCTCATGCCGCCACCTCCGAAACGAGCTTGCCCTTGTCGAGGTGGAGGATCCTCTTCGCATGCGTCGCCGCCTTGGGATCGTGCGTCACCATCACGATGGTCTTGCCGTGGTCTCGGTTGAGAATCTCGAGCAGCTCGAGGATCTCGTCGGCGGTGTCGCGGTCGAGATCGCCCGTCGGTTCGTCGCAGACGAGTAGTGGCGCGTCGCCGACGATCGCACGCGCGATCGCCACCCGCTGTTGCTGGCCGCCGGAAAGTTCACCCGGCTTGTGCTTCGCACGATCCTCGAGCCCCACGATCTTCAGCGCCGTCTCGGCGTTCTTTTTTCGCTGTTTGCCGGAGAGCTTCGTGAGCAGAAGCGGCAACTCGACGTTGCGCTGAGCCGTGAGCACCGGTAGCAGGTTGTAGAACTGGAAGATGAAGCCGATGTTCTCAGAACGCCATTTGGCGAGCTGTCGGTTCGAGAGCGCCGCGAGATCCTGACCCGACACCGATACGCCGCCACTCGAAGCCGTGTCGATGCCGCCGATGATGTTGAGCAGGGTCGTCTTGCCACTGCCGGACGGCCCCATCAGCGCGAGGAAGTCGCCGGCTTCGATCTCGAGTGAGATCCCGGTCAGAACGTCGACCTGTTCGCGACCTTTGACGTAGCTCTTCTCGATGTCCTTGAGATCCACCATCGTCGTCATCCGTCTCTCCTAGTTCGCGGCCGCAATCAGTTCGTGACTGTCACCGGCGTGCCGTGCAGCTCCGCCGTATCCAGGCCGTCGAGGGAGGCAATCACACGCTCACCCCGCTCGAGACCTTCGGTTACCCGGAATCCGCCGGACTCGGAGCGTCCGTCGACCACACGACGCTCTAACAGATCGTCGGCGACGACCCACACATAGTTCTTGCCACCGTCGGGGCTGACGGACGCGCGCGGCACGATCACGCCCGCGGGACCCGCTGCAGCAGGGGCGGCCGCCGTGCCCGTGTCCTGAAACGAAACCTTGACGCCCATGTCGGGCAGGATACGTGCGCTTCTTTCGAGGAAGCCGATTCGCACCCGCACGGTCGCTTTGTTGCGATCCGCCGTCGGAATAATGGCGATCACCTCGGCCGCAATATCGTCGTCCGGATAGGCGTTGAGATTCACCGTGACGGGCTGTTTCTCGAAGACCCGGTTGATGTAACGCTCGTTGACGTCGACTTCGACCTCGAGCGAATCCATGTCGACGATCGTGCAGATGCCGGTTCGAGTGAATCCGCCGCCGGCTGAAATCGGCGAGATCATTTCACCCGGTTGCGCCGCCTTCGCGATGACGACACCGGCGAACGGTGCGCGGATCTCCATGTCGCTCAGTTCCTGACTCTGGATCGCCATGGCGCGTTCGGCTACCGCAATCTCACTCTCTGAACTCGTCTTCGCGGCGAGCAGACCCTCGACAGTGAGCGAAGCACGATCGAGATCCGCCTGGCTCGCGAGTTCCCGCTCGGCGAGATTCTGGGTGCGTTCGAGATCGAGCTCCGCCTGGCGAATGCTGACGTCGAGCTCGGCAATTCTTGCTTTCGCGGCCGCCAACTGCGATTTCGATAGCTCGAAACGGGCGCGCGGAATGCTGTCATCGAGCGTTGCCAACAACTCGTCTGCCGCTACCACCATGCCTTCTTCGATCATGACTTCGACGACCTTGCCGGTCGTTTTCGAACTCACGGTGGCGATTCTGCGCGCGACGACATAACCCGTCGCCTCGAGCACGCTCGTGCTCTGCGAGGTCATCGTCACAGCCCGCGCCATCACGGTCTTCACCGCGAGGCGTTCGCCCTCGAGAAAGGGCAACCCATAGACGATAGACAGCACCGCGAAGCCGGCGACGACTGCGACTGCCACGAACCACTTAATCGGACGGCCACTGTCGACGGTCTCGCTGCGGTCGATCTTGAGTTCATCAAGCAGCGCTTTCTTGTCGAGATCGCCTTCGCTCACCTTTCGCTCAACCTCTTCTCGTTCAAGCCGGATGCCCGTTCGATCTTACCTACCCGGCGCTCGATTTCAGCGGCCACGATCGATTTAGCTCATGCCCGCGACAACTTGCATAGAATCAACGGCAACGCACGCCGACGACAGAAAGCCAACATGCAAGCCAGAAAGCTCAGCTTCCCGTTCAAGTTCGCCTACGGCGTCGGTCAGACGGGCGAGGGGCTTTTCGGCACCGGGCTCGGGTTCTTCCTGCTCTTCTACTACAGCCAGGTGCTCGGTATGAGTCCGGGCCTGGCGGGTTCCGCGATCGGTCTCGCCGTGATCATCGATGCCTTCTCGGACATTTTCGCCGGATCCGTGTCGGACCATTGGCGCTCGAAACACGGCCGACGCCATCCGTTCATGTACGCGTCGTTCGTCCCGCTCTCCATCTGCTTCTTCTTCCTCTTTTTTCCACTCGTCGAAACGGATTTCGGCCTCTTCATCTGGCTGACGGCGTTCACGAACATCGCGCGAACGATGATGTCGCTCTACCACGTGCCCCACATCGCGCTCGCCGCGGAGGTGACCGAGGACATCAACGATCGAACCGCGCTCGTCGCCTACCGACAGTTCTTCGGCAACATGGGCAGCCTCTTTGCCCTGATCGTCTTCTTCGCCGTCTTTGCGCCGCTCTTCGACGGTGTCGGGCGGTTCACGACCGCTGCCTACACGCCCTGGGCGATTACCTGCGCCTTGTTGATGGGCTTAACGATCTTCTGGTCGGCCTGGGGAACGCGATCGATCATCCCGCACCTGCCGATGGTGCCGGAAGGCGCGCGCGCGACGGCGGCCGAACTCGTTCAGCGGCTGATCCGCGACTTCAAGGAAGTCATGCGGAATCGCAACTTCCGGTTTCTTTTCACCGGCGTCTTCGTCGTCTACATCATGGTCGGCGTCACCGCGACGCTCGATATCTACATGATCACGTACTTCTGGGAGCTCGACGATTCGATCGTCCTGCCGGTGCTCCTCGCGTACGCCGTCGGTAATGCCGCGGGGACCTTCATCTCAGTGCCGCTCTTCGCCCGCTGGGGCAAGAAGAACTGCCTCGTCGTCGGTGCGGTCTCCTGGGCATTCTTCCAGACACTGCCCGTCGTCCTTCGCCTCGTCGGGTGGTTCCCCGAAAACGAGGAGACAACGAATTTCTTCGGCGCGGACGTCAAGAGCGTCATGCTGTTACTGGTCGGCGCGAAGTTCATTCAAGGCTTCGCGACCGCCCAGGCGAACGTCGGCTATGGCTCGATGATGGCCGACGTCTGCGATGAGCACGAGCACCAGACCGGTCGTCGCCAGGAAGGCGCTTTCTTCGCGGCGGTCGCGTTCTCTGCCAAGGCAACGAGCGGATTCGGCGCGGTGATCGCGGGTTGGGGCCTGCAGTTCATCAGTTGGCCGACCGGCACGCACATTCGAACGGCCGCCGACATTGGCCCCGAAACGCTCTTGTCTCTCGGCCTTTTCTACGGGCCTTTCATCGCGTCGCTCGGGTTCATCTCGGTGCTCTTCTATACCCAGTACCGACTCACGCCCGAACGACATGCGCAGATGCTCGTTGAACTTGCCGAACGACGGACCGGAGAGACCGCGCATGCAACGACGGCCGGCGGCCGCTAAGCCGCAGCGGCATAGAACTCGTCGTCGACAGCGCCGATTCATTACGTTCCCGCGGGGATGGTTTTTGCTTTGGGTCGGTGGCCGTGGCGAGTAACCTGCACGGCACAACCCAGTGCCTGACCGTATTGGTTCACGGACATGAGAGGGCATCGTGAAAGAAACGCTGATTGAGATGGCGCGCCACAATCTGCGCCACGCCACGGCCGGAACGATCGATCAAGCCGACACGATCGTTCGTGTTCCTGCATCGCATTACCTCGACGCCAATCGCTACGACCAGGAGATCGACAAGGTCTTCAAACGAATGCCGTTGGTCGTCGGTTTCTCCAGCGAATTCCGCGATCCCGGCGATTTCCGTACGTTGACGATCGCCGATGTCCCTGTGCTGGTCGTCCGCCACGCGGACGGCGAGCTTCGCGCCTTCATCAACTCGTGCCGACACCGCGGTGCGCAGATCGTGGTCGCGCCGGAAGGCAACGCCAAAAGCTTCGCCTGCCCCTATCACGCGTGGCGATACGACACCGACGGACACCTGATCAGCGTCTTCAACGCCGACGAATTCGGCGCGTTGGATCACGAAGGCCACGGCCTGGTCGCACTACCCGTCGCCGAGCGGGCGGGCATCGTCTGGGTCACGCTCGACCCGGACTCGACGCTCGATATCGACACTTTCCTGTGCGGTTACGACGGGCTGCTCGACCTCTACGGATTCAAGGACTGGCAGCTCTACGACCGGCGTGAGGTGATCGGTCCGAACTGGAAGGTCGCCTACGACGGCTACATGGATCTCTACCACCTGCCGGTGCTGCACCGCCAAACCTTTGGCACAGGAATGCCGTCGCAAGCGCTCTACTACGCCTATGGACCTCACCAGCGTGTTTCATCGCCCGATCCGGGCCTCGCTCAGTTAGCGGAAGAACCGGAAGCGGAGTGGCCGACAGCGCGTCTCCTCGCGAGCGTCTGGACGATCTTCCCGCACGTTTCGATCGCGAACTTCGATGGCGGCGGCGGTCGCGCGGTCATGGTCTCGCAGCTCTTTCCCGGCGAGACGGTCGGTGAGTCGACGACGGTCCAGAACTACCTCATGGAGAATCTGCCGACGACCGATGCCGAGCGCGAATCGGCCGACGCACAATTCAAGCTGCTCGAATACGTCGTGGCCGAAGAAGACTACGCCACCGGTATTCGTCAACAACGCGCGCTCGCCGCCCGTGGCGGCGACGTTCTATTCGGACGCAACGAGGCCGGCGGGCAACACTTTCACCAATTCGTCGATCGCTTGCTCGAGACGGGCGACGATCAGCTATCCGAACTTTTCGAAAAGGAAGACCAACCGTGAGTACACAATCCGTCGTCGAACACCACCTGAAAGCGCTCGCCGATGGCGACCTCGAGGCCGTCATGGACGACTACGCCGATGACTGCGTTTTCATGTCGAACGACAATAAGCTCGAAGGCGCTGCGATCCGGGGGATGTTCGCCCAGGCGGTCGCCAACGGCGGCTTCGCGGTCGACCTCAAGAACGCCGCTTATCACGACAACGTCGGCTATATCACCTGGTCGGTCCCCGGCATGATCGATCTCGGCACCGATACGTTCATCGTCGAAAACGACAAAATCGTGCTGCAAACGGCCGCCATGGCGATGGCACCTCGCTAGGGTTCGAACCACACCTCAGCCACCACAAAAAAGTCCAGGAGGTCGCTTTGTTCGAGCAGAGCCCCTACCCAGTCCGAGAGAACATCGCCGAAAGCCATCAGCTCGCCTGGGGGATGATCGGCTCATCCGGCGCCTTCTGGCGCGCCAACGAACGTGTCGCGATGGTGCGCGAAGCCCGCGCGGCGCTCGTTTGTGAGATCTGTGCGGGGCGCAAGGAAGCGCTCACTCCATTCGGCGGACCCGCGCACGAGGCGACCGACGAGCTGGACGCAATCATCGTCGACCTTGTCCATCGGATCGTCACTGATCCGCAACGCATGACGAAGCGCATATTCGACGAAGTCATCGAGGCGGGATTCTCTCTCGAGCAATACCTCGAAGTGGTAGCGGTGACGGCATCATCAGTCATCATCGACACGACAAACGCCGGCGCGGGAATCGCGCCGCTCGATCTCCCCGAACCGCTTCCCGGTGAGCCGACCGGTCAGGCACCACCCGACCTCGTCGACGATGGCGCGTGGGTGCCGATTACGCGCATCGAGCGGACGACTGGCCCCACGGGCCTTCCGTCCGTGCCGAACATCGCGCGCAGCCTCGGCGCCGTGCCGAGTGCGCGAGATCTTTTCTTCGCCGCGTTTCGCGGCCACTACGCGCTCAGGGATATCCCTCTCGCGGTGACCCAGGCCCAGGCCGAGTTCATCGCCTCACGCGTGTCGGCCATGAACGAATGTTTCTACTGAACGACCTCGCACACGCTGCTACTCCGTGAGAGTGGCGAACTGGAAGGCGAGGACTACAACCTGAATTCCGTAAATGACGCCTCCAGCGATCCGGGCGTACCGGACGGCGATCATCTGCGCGAGTTGACCGAAGCGCTGATCGGCCACGCGCCCGACCTCGACGCGATCGTCGCGCGCGCAAGCGAGAACCTCGGAGCGCAGGTCGCGATCGATGCAGTAACCGTGGCCGCCGGGTTCAACGGCATCACGCGTGTGGCGGACGCCACGGGGATTCCGCTCGACGAATCGACCGCCGAGCGCACAGCCGCGATGCGCGAGACGACGGGTATCGAACGCTTCAACTACAACGAGAAGACCGAACGTTACGCGTGAAGCACGACAGGGGTTAAGTCGCTAGCGCCCCATGGCAAAGAACTCGTCGTTCGGCCGCATCGCACTCAAGCTGGCGAGGCGGTTGCTCATCGCAAAGAACGCACTGATCGCGCCGATGTCCCAGACATCATCCTGCGAGAAGCCGTGTGCGCGCAGCGCCTCGAGATCGGCTTCCGAAACCTGGTGCGACTCGGTCGCCACACGCATCGCGAAATCGAGCATCGCTTTCTGACGCTCGGAGATGTCGGCAAGCCGGTAGTTGATCGCCACCTGATCCGCGATCAAGGGGTTCTTCGCCCTGATTCGCAAGATCGCCCCATGGGCGACGACGCAGTAGTGGCAATGGTTCGCGCTCGACGTCGCGACCACGATCATTTCGCGTTCGGCCTTTGAGAGCCCCGACTCACGCTCCATCAACGCATCATGGTGGTTGAAGAAGGCGCGAAACTCGTCCGGACGGTGAGCCAGCGCGAGAAACACGTTGGGGACAAATCCGGATTTCTCCTGCACAGCGACGATGCGGTCGCGAATATCGACTTCGAGATCGTCGAGTTCCGGAACGGGAAATCGACTGACGGGGGCTTCGCTCACGGTGTTTCCTTAATCGAGTAGTGCGGTCGGTGGTTCAGGACGTCTTGCTGAAGGTGATATCGAGTCGCGGCAAACCCCGCAGCAGCAAACTCGGAACGGCCACCGGTTCGGTTGTCGTATCGAGCCGAATATCACGCAGCGAATCGAGTAATGCCAGATAGCCGAGGTTCAATTCCTGACGCGCAAGCGGCGCGCCGATGCAGTGATGGATGCCCGAGCCGAAGGCGAGCTGCATCCCGGCCTTTTCTCGTTCGAGATCCACGCTATCCGGTTCGCTGAATTGGCGTTCGTCGCGATTGGCAGCACCGAAACGGAGCATGACGTAGTCGCCTTCAGTGAGCGGATAGCCCCCGAGTTCCGTGTTGCGCGTGACGAGTCGGGGCAGGCCCTGAACCGGCGACTCGAGGCGCAACGTCTCTTCGACGAAGGTCCGGACTCGCTCGGGGTTGCCACGCATTCGATCCTGGAGCTCCGGTTGCCGACAGAGCGTCAACATCCCCCACCCGAACGAGCTCGACGTCGTCTCGTGTCCCGCGACGAGGAACTGATTCAAGATCGAAAGCGCTTCCGCGTCCGTTAACGGGCGCCGCTCTTGATCGAGTTCGCTCGTCGCCAGAATGCTGATCATGTCGTCGCGCGGATCGGCCCGGCGCGCTGCGAGGAGGTCCACCAGAAGATCCTGCAGATCAACCGCCGTTTCCGTACGACGCAGCACCTCGTCGGGCGTCAGCGGCACGCTCATGAGCTGTGCCGCGGCCGAGGTCACACCACGACTGAAGCGTTGCCTATCTTCCGGCGGGATGCCGAGGCGGTCCGCGATGATCCGCAAAGGCACGGGGTTCGCGAACGCCTGCATGAAGTCTGCGCCCGGTTCCCGGAGCGCCGCGACGTGTTCTTCGACGACGCGCGCGACGGAAGCTTCGTTCTGCCGCGTCGCGCGACCGGTAAAGAGCCGGCTCACCAGCGAACGGAACATCGTATGGCGCGGTTCATCGAGAGTGAGCATGGTCGGCGGCAAGGGAATCATTCGCGCGAAAACCGCGCCAAGCGCTTCCTGCATCTCTTTAGGCGCGCCCGCCATCAATGTCATCGTGCTGCGCGCCATGAACTCGTCGAATCGACTCGAAAATGTTGCCGTGTCCTTGATCGCCTCGCGGATCAGGTCGTATCGCGTCACCACGTGAAGGTTGAGCGTCGCGTCGAAGAATACGGGTGATTCGTCGCGGAGCAATCGATAGGTATCCCAGGGTCGGGCGAGGATCGCCGGGTCGAGCAGGCTGATCGATTCGAGATCCGTCATGTTGATTTCCGTCTGGTTGCGCTTCGCCGGAAGGTAGCGGAATGTTGAAGTTCCAGAAGACTGCTGTCGATTACGCCATGAACACCACCGTTCGCACCATGGACGAATCCTTCGCCCAGCTCCTCGACGCCGATACCCATGTCGAGCACGTCAATCCGGCGCTTCGCGTCAACGCGCCGTTACCGCCCGGCCCGACCCTCGTCCCGATCGCCCGCTACATCGATCGCGGCTACCACGAGCTCGAGAAAGAACGGCTCTGGAGTCGCTGCTGGCAGGTCGCAGCGCATGAAGACGATTTCCCGACCGTTGGCGACGTCGTGCCGTACGACATCGCAGGGAAGTCTTACCTCGTCGTGCGGACCGGCGACGAGGAGTACAAGGCGTACTACAACTCCTGCCTGCACCGCGGGCGCAAACTGCGGGAAATGCGCGCGCGCGGCCTCGACGAACTGCGCTGCCCTTTCCACGGTTGGACTTGGAACCTCGACGGCACGATCAAACAGATCCCCTGCGCCTACGACTACGCCGACTTAGACCGCGACGCTGAATCACTCCCCGAAGTGCGTCTCGAACGCTGGGGCCGATTCCTATTCGTGAACCCCGACCCGGACGCCAAACCCCTGGCGGACTTCCTCGGTGATCTCGGCCAGCATTTCGTTGTGCCGTACGACAGGATGTATAAGCAGGCCCATGTGGCGAAGGTGATCCGCGCGAACTGGAAGGTCGTGCAGGAAGCCTTCATGGAGTCCTACCACGTGCTCATGACCCACCCGCAAATCCTGACGGGTGGTGCCCACGACATGTGTACGAAGTACGACGCGTTCGAGAACTACTCCCGCGCCGTTCGCTGCGGCGCGCTCGAAAGCGAGGGCATGCCGAGCTTCGGCGACGATCCCAACGAGAACGGCGCGACCTATGTTCGCCACCCTCTGAACGGTTGGACCTACGAGCGCACCGAACCCGGGAAGGTGCGCGTGACGACCAACCGCGGTGTGACGGGACTGTTCACGGCCGACGCGCAATGGATCGAGGGGGAACTCAAGAACGCCAACACCCACCTCTGTCTCTGGGTCGGCGGCGAGCAGCTTCCGGAGGGCGCGCCGACGGCGTCATTACGCAACGCAGGCACCCCGTCGCTCGTCGAAAGCGCAATGGAGAAGCTCGGCAAGGACGCGAACCCACGTGCCATCCGCGCCGAGGTGCAACGTCAGCTCCTCGCCGCTGCCATCCCCTCGGTCGCGCCGACGATCCCCGACGTCGAGCTCTACTCGTCGATCTTTCTCACGGTGTTTCCGAACTGGCACCCCTGGGGTTCATTCAACCTCATCAACTACCGCTTCCGACCCAACGGCGACAACCACGAGGAGTGCATCATGGAATGTATGTACCTCGCACCAATGCCCGATTCCGGCGAGTACACGCCGGCTTCCGAGATCCATTGGCTCGGGGTCGACGACGATTGGACCGAAGCCCCGGAACTCGGAATGCTGGCGAAGGTCTTCAATCAAGACCTGCGCAACCTGCCCCACGTTCACGCTGGGCTGAAAGCGTCGGGCCGGGCGCACGTCCGCCTGGCCGACTACAACGAACTGAAATTGCGCCATTTCCACCAGATGTACTCGGAGGTGGTCGGCGATCTGATCAGCTCTTGAGCCAGGCTTCGTCGCGTTCGAACGGAAACCGATGCTGTTCGGAATAGCCGGTTCGTAGCCGGTAGTCACCCTCGGCGCCGACGACCGTCACGATTTCGCCAAAGGGACCGTTCTGCGGTCCCGCGATGGGCGAAAAACGGCGATCGCACAGGGATTCGTGCCGCGAGATCGCGGCCGCTGGATTCAGCGCGTTGGTGGGCAACGTGACGAGCTTGCCGCCCATCCGGCCGACGACGAACGTACCCCAGCGACTCCCGTAGATCCCCGTCAGACCTTCGATGAAGGCCGGATCGTCCGCGGGCGTCGTCGCCAATGCCTCTGCGTTCGTGACGCCGTAGCGGATGAGCCGGTGAATGCCGTCAAGGAAGAGCTGCGGCCGCCCATCCATCGCGTTCGTCAACACGACGACTGTCACATCGTTTTCCGGGACCCACGACGACGCCGTCATGAAGCCGGGATACGCCCCGCCATGGCCGATCGCGCGGGCACCGACCCCATCATCGGCCGAAAAGCCGATCGCCCAACGATAGGTTCCGTCCTCGAACTGCGTCCGATGCATCTCGCGTTTGGCCGCGTCCGAGAGAACACGGGAGTCGCCCAATCGATGAGCAGCGTAGAAGCGCAGGAGATCCCCCACCGTACTCGAGAAACCCGTCGCCGAGTTCATCGCACGAGCGTGGACGTGGGAATAGCGCTCACGCGGCCGGCCTGGATACCGCACGCCATACCCCGTGGCATGAAGGGCGAGTGATGCGTCATCGAAGTCCGGTGTCGTTTGATCGAGCCCGAGCGGCGCGAGAACGAGTTCGGTCACGGCCTCTTCGTAAGGCGAACCCGTGACGGCTTCGACGACCTGTCCAAGCAGCGTGTAGCCGAGATTCGAGTACTTCCAATGCTCCCCTGTCGCGAACACCGAAACGCCAGCCGCGGCTTGCGCAACAACCGCTTTGGCATCGGGAAACTCATCATTCGACCAATGCGCGGTGTTGCCATCGCGGTTGAGCCCCGAGGCGTGCGTGAGAAGCGACCGCACGGTGATGTCCGCCATGTTGAGATCATCGTCCGATCGAAACCAATCGAGATGCGTCACCACCGGATCGTCGAGCTGCAGCCGGCCTTCATCGACGAGGCGCATGATGGCCGTCGCGGTGAAGAGCTTCGAGTGCGAGGCGATGCGAAAGCGCGTATCGAGCGCCATCTCACGGCGGGCGTCGAGGTCCGCGTAGCCGTATGCCCGCGCAAAAACCGGCTCATCGCCGACCTGGATCCCGAGCGCGAGCCCCGGCACGCAGTGGTACCAGCTCACGAAGTCCACCCAACTGTCGATGAAGCGGATGCTCTCCAGTACCTGTCGTTTTACGTCCATGTCTTTCTCCTCCGGGCGAGCCACCGCCGACTTCTCGTGTGCGATCATCGCCCGCCCAGCCTGAAGGAGAGGTTGCCTTTTGTCCCATCCGATGCGAAGCGCCGCGGCGATCGCCGGCCTCGGCTTGACCGATATGGGCCGTGTCTATCGCGATGCCACTGATCTCGCGGCCGAGGCCGTGTTCCTGGCCCTTGAAGACGCCGGGCTCGAGAAATCGCAACTCGACGGCCTGCTGATCAACGCCGGTGTCACCCGCGATGTCGATCTCGGCCTGCACCAGACGCTCGGCCTCCAGGAACTGAACCTGCTCACCTTCATGCAGGGCTATGGCTCGAGCGCCGGACAGATGATCCAGTACGCGTCGATGGCCGTGCACAACGGGATGGCCGATTACGTGGCTTGTGTCTTCGCGGACGCGCCGCTGGTCGAGGGCCAACGGACGGGTGCCGCGTACGGCGGCCGCGCGCGGCCCTCCGCGCTCGGCCAGCTCTACCAGATCTACGGTTGGGCAGGCGCGATTTCCACCTACGCGTTGGGCGCGCAGCGTCACATGGACACATTCGGCACCCGCCAGGATCAACTCGGGGCGATCGCGATCTCTCAGCGCCAGTGGGCCGGATTCAATCCGCGCGCGACTAAACGGGAACCGCTCGACCTCGACGGCTACAACGCGTCTCCCTGGGTCGTCGATCCATTCCACGTGCTCGACTGTTGCCTGGTTTCGAACGGCGCCGTCGCGGTGATCGTTACTACGCCTGAGCGGGCACGCGATCTCCGCCAACCACCGGTTTACGTCCGCGGCTTTGGCCAAGCGCACGATCACGATGTCGGCCGCAGCGACTACGATCCCCTTCTTTCGACGCCGGGCCGCCGTTCGGGTCCACGAGCGCTCGCGATGGCCGACGCCACGCTCGACGACGTCACGCAATGCCAGCTCTATGATTGCTATACCTACACGGTGCTCGTGACGCTCGAAAGCTACGGCTTCTGCGCGCCGGGTGAAGGGGGTGCCTTCGTCGAAGATGGGCGCCTTGGTCCCGGCGGTGCACTGCCGACCAACACCGGCGGCGGCGAACTCTCGTCTTTCTACATGTGGGGGATGACGCCGGTCTCCGAGGGCGTCATCCAGGGCCGCGGTCAGGGCGGCGAACGGCAGGCGCCGAACGACTTGATTCTCGTGACCGGTAACGGCGGAACGCTGAATTACCACTCAACGCTCCTACTTTCACCGGAGCCTTAGAAAATGAGCGAGACGGGACGTTGGTTGGCGGAACCGGACGATGAGAGCCGACCGTATTTCGATGCGATGCGGGTGAGCAAACTACGTCTGCAGCGTTGTGACGACTGCTCTACCTGGTTCTTTCCATTCCACAAGCGCTGCCAGAACTGTGGCTCGACGAGTCTCTCGTGGGCCGATGCCTCCGGCCGAGGCACGATCTTCAGTCACGCGCGTCTACGACGCGAGTACCACCCGCGCCACGCCGACCGGCTACCGCTCGTGATCGCCTGGATCGATCTCGACGAAGGCGTTCGTATGGCGTCGAACATCGTCGATGTCGAGCCCGACGAGGTTCGAGTCGGGCAACGGGTCGCAGTCGACTTCGAGCGCTTCCCGGAAGACGCGCCGGCGTTCGGCGACCTGGTGCCGGTGTTTCGCATCCTCGGCGACTGATTCACTCCATTCGAAGCGACCGAGAAACACCATGACCGACTACGTCCGCACGGCGGAAGAAAACTTCGACCACCTGTCCCGGTTCCCGTACGAGCCGAACTATCACGTGTGGCAGGACCTTCGTATGCACTACGTGGACGAAGGGCCGAAGGACGCGCCCGTGATGCTTCTTCTGCACGGCATGCCGACCTGGGCGTTTCTCTACCGCGACATGATTCCGCCACTCATCGAGGCGGGCTATCGATGTATCGCCCCCGACCACATCGGCTTCGGCCGGTCGGACAAGGTCACGGATATCCACTGGTATACGATCGCGCGCCACACGGAGATCCTGACGTCGCTCATCGTCGACCTGGACCTCACGAACATCACCCTCGTCTGCCAGGACTGGGGTGGCCCGACGGGGCTCGCGCAGGCCGCGATGATGCCGGGGCGGTTCGAACACCTCGTCATCATGAACACCTGGCTGCATCACGAGGGCTACGAGTACTCCGAGGGGATCAGGCAGTGGAACGCCGGTTGGCAATCGGGCGGTCAGTACGATCGAGCCGAACCCGATCTCGGCATCCTGCTCGTCGCGAGCGCTGGACTCGGTAACCCGCGGGAGCTCTTCGGCGCATTTGCCGCGGGCGAGCGCCCCGAGCTATCCGGTCAGGCAGCGGAAATCTACGAGGGATTCGCCGCGCCGTACCGCGGGCTACCCGATGCCGGCTACAACGGCATGCGCCGCTTCCCCCTCTCGATACCCCTCGACAGCTACCACAACGGCAACGCCGCGGCGCAAACACTGCACTACGAAACGTTGCTCGGCTGGAACAAGGGCTGTCATTTCATCTGGGGCTGTCGCGACAACGTCTTCACCGAGGCATGGGGTCGCGAATGGGCATCGCGAATGAACGCGAGGTTCGATCCGATCGACGAGGCTAATCATTTTCTGCAGAACACCCACGGTACAGACGTCGTCGAACTGATCCTCGACGGCAAGGCCTGAGAGGCCTCAGCCGGCCTCGATCAGCGTGACGTGCCCGGTGTTTCCATCGACCTCGACGAGTTGACCGTCCTCGAAGCGCTTGACGGCGTTGAAGATCCCACTGACGCAGGGTTTGCCGTACTCGCGTGCCACTAACGCCCCATGCTGAAGCTCCCCACCGACTTCGAGGATCACCGCCGCGGCATTGATGAAAAGGGGCGTCCAGCCGGGGTCCGTCGTGACGGCGACGAGCACGTCGCCCGGCTCGAGGTCCTTTTCGAACGGATCGTTCATGACCTTGACCGGCCCACGGGCGATACCGCCTGACACCGCCGCCCCCGCCGTCACGCCGTCCGGCAGGTCGGCATCGTGCACCTCCGGGCGGAACACTCGACCGCGAGAATCGACGACGAACGGAAAGTGCTTCACCTGCGCACACTGTTGTCGGTACGTCGCGCCGCGCTCCGCCACCAACGCCTTCAGATCGACGTCGGGATCAACGTACGCCCGGTCGATGTCGCCGAAAGAGAGGACAAAGATATCGTCGGCGCAATCGAGGCGTCCGGCGTCGACGAACCGCTCTGCGCGATGACACATGAGTTTGCGAATCCGGTGATAGACCTGCGTCGAGTGGTACTTGAAGTACTCACGCGCGCCGTGGAATTCGACCAGGTCGGCATACGCCTTTTCGAGCTTCCGCGCCTTTCGCCGCGGCAACACCGCGAGTAGCTGCTCGAACGCCGCCTCACGTTCCTCGATCTTTTTCTTCTGCATCGCGTAAGGGTCGAAAGCACCGCCGGAACGGGCAATGCTTGCGATCTGCTGGAGCAGGAGTTTGGGCGAATCCGCGTAGCGTGGTTTTTCGAGGTCCATCTCCATCGGACCCCGATGACCATAGTCGTGCAGAAAACGATCCATGAGTTCGAGAAACGACGCCGGCAACCGTCGCTCGACCAGGTCGGCCTCCAGCGTTTCGAGGTCATCGAACCGTTCGGGTTCGAGCGCCTGCGCGAGGTCGAACAGCAGCAGCCCCATGCGGACCACAAGATCATCTTCGTAGCCGGCGAGCAACGCATCGCCCAATGCCTCGAGTTCGGCATCGCCTTCGACGATTCCCTTCAGGCGAAACATCGCCGTATAGAAGAGCATGAACGCGGGGTAGGACGCCGCCATCGTCACGCCGCCCGCAGTCTCGAAGAACTCGTAGAGCGCCCCCTCGATCGACATTTCCGTATCGATTGGCGTACGCACGAGGGCGTCGAACTCCGCTAGCTCGCGCTCGTACTCGCGACGAAACTTCTTCTTCCTCCACTTCGCGGCCAGGACCACCGTCAGGGCCCGACGGCATCGCACGGACATCCGCAGCGACCCCCAGATGACCCGCATCATCGACAAATGTCGGGGCGGTTTCGGCAAGCGAAACCGATCGAGTTCGCGCGAGGTGATCACCGCCGCCATCGTCGGCTCCATCGCTTCGGCCTGGCGTGCCGCCATCTTGCCGCTGCCCAAAAGGTGCAGATAAACCGAGAGGTCCCAATACATGCGACCGCCGGCGAAGACCAGGCCGTAGTCGGCGAATTTCTGCCGATCGACGTCCGTCCCCGCGGCCCACGACATCATGAGGCGCACCATCGAGAAGAGCATCTCGCCACCCGCCGGCGAGACCGGTTGGCTCATCGTGATGCCATCATTGTGGTACGTGTCGAAGTAGAGATGGCGCTCTTCGCCTGGCTTCGTCAAAAGCTCCGGCGGCAACGGAACGAACGTGGTGATGGGACGGGCTTGCAGGATGAAGAGTTCGTCGCCTCGATAGCCCCACTCCACGTCGACGGGTAGCGAATAGTCGCTCTCGATCCGCTTCACCTCGTGTGCGAGTACCTCGATCTGATCCGCATCGAGGCAAACCGCATTGCCGCCATCAGCGCCCTTCAATTCGACCACGGCGTCCGAGGCCGAATCGAAGACGATGGAATCCGGCGTGATATCGCCACTCACCAACGCATCCCCCATACCCCGAGTCGCGTTGATCAGCACTTCGTCGTAGTCGTTGTTGAGCGGGTTGAGCGAAAAGGCGACCCCCGCCGTGGTGCACGAGATCTGCTCCTGCACCACCACGGCGATGGTCGGCTCGAAGGATTCGATTCCTTTCTCGCGCTTGTAGACGAGAACGCGGCTGTCGAGCGCGGATACGAAGCATCGTCGCACGGCCTCTTCGAGTTCGTCCGGCGGGACGTCGAGCACCGTCTCGTAGAGTCCCGCAAACGATGCCGTCGCAAGGTCTTCTTCCGGGGACGAAGAACGAACGGCGAACGGACCGTCGCCGAGTGCTTCTACCTCAGAGAGCGCGCTCCTTTGCAAATCGCTGAGCGCGAGGTCAGCCGCTTGCCGCTTCGTCACGTCGCAGAGTGAGGCCAGGTCCCTCAGTTCGTCCGGACGCAGCCGCGTCGCCGAGACGACCCCCACGGCCTGCTGCCAGGACGGCAATACGGCGACAATCTCGAACCACTCAGCGAAGAACGCGCGCGGTAGAACGACCCCGGACGGTACCTTCGCGCCGCCTCGCACGAGACGTATGAGCGACGCCGCCTTGCCGCCGACTTCCGCTGTCGTTGCGCGCGCAGAGGTGTCGAGCGAAACGAGCATCAGGTTCTGATCTCAAATCGGGCTGGCACGTCTTCGTCGTCAGCGTCCGCGGTATGGATCTGATCCACCCGCGCCCCGCGCGGTCCCTGACGAGCCCACGCGAGCATGGCGTCGACCGTTGAACCGGCACCTCGAACGAAGAATTCGACCCGCCCGTCAGCCAGGTTACGTACCCAACCTTTGAGCCCGAGCCGATCCGCTTCGGCTTTGAATGAAGCACGGTAGTAGACGCCCTGCACTTGCCCGGCGACCCAACCGCTGACTGTGCGATCCATGCACCATCATAGGCTTACCCGAACCCGTTATTGACACCTTCCCTCGTGAGCGGGGAGCGTATGTCTTTCCCTACCGATCCACCGATGACCGACCGACTCGTAATATGGCGCGCGCCCATCACGATCGTCGCCGCATGCTGCTTGATCGCCATCATCGGCTACGGCGTTCGCTCATCCTTCGGGCTCTTTCTCGAGCCCATGACGATCGCCCGCGGTTGGGACCGGGAGACGTTCTCTCTCGCCATGGCGATCCAGAATCTCCTGTGGGGTTTGTCCGTACCGATCGCGAGTGCTCTCGCCGATCGATTCGGACCACCGCGTGTGCTCTTCACCGGCGCGTTCGTCTTCGCCGCCGGGACCTGGGGCATGGCTGTCGTCGAGAGCAGCCTCGCGCTGCACATCGTCGGTGGCATCCTGACTGGCATCGGCGTCGCCTTTACCGCGTTCTCTATCGTCCTCGCGACGATCGCCAAAGTCGTACCCGCGCGTTTTCAATCGATCGCCCTCGGTTTCGGCACAGCGGCGACATCCCTCGGCCAGGTCGTGCTGACGCCGATCGGCGCAGTCATGATCGAGCAGTACGGGTGGCAACCGGCGCTTCTCTACTTCGCGCTGGCGCTCCTCGCCATCGCACCGCTCGCCTTATTGCTGCCACGCGAGACGAGCACCGGTGACACCCCGATCGAGCAGACCATCGTCGAAGCGTTGCGTGAAGCGCTCTCGAATCGCGGGTTTGTACTCCTCGGGATCGGCTTCTTCGTCTGCGGTTTCCACGTCGCTTTCATCGGCGTGCATTTTCCGGCGTATGTCACTGATCTCGGGCTCGCCGCCGAGGTCGGCGCCTACGCGATCGCGATCATCGGCGCATTCAACATCATCGGATCGTTCGCCGCCGGGTTCGCCGGCCAGCGATGGCGGATGAGCTATTCCCTCGCGACGATCTACACGCTTCGCGCGGTCTGCATCGCTGCGTTGATCGTCGCGCCCAAGACGAACGTCACGATTTACGCCTTCGCGGCCGCCATGGGACTCTTGTGGCTGTCCACAGTCCCCCTGACGACCGGAATCGTGGCGAAAGTTTTTGGTGTTCGTTATCTCGCCACGCTCTTCGGCCTCGTGTTCCTGAGCCACCAGTTAGGCAGCTTCATCGGCGTCTGGCTCGGCGGTTACCTCTTCGATACCTATGGATCCTACGACCCCGTGTGGTGGGCGGGCGTGGTGCTGGGGCTACTCGCCGCCGTGATCCATCTACCCATCAAGGAACACTCCCAGCAAGGAGTTCTCGGGGACGCCGTTAACCCATGAGAGAAGAAGCACGAATCCAGGAGGCGATCCGGCGCTACAACGAGGCGATCGCACGCCACGACGCCGACGCCCAGATCGATTTCTTCGCCGCGACATGGCGCGTGGGCGATATGAACAAGGATGATCTCGCCGCCTACACGCGCAACGAAATCGCTCGGGGCGAGGCGATCATTCGTTTCTTTGATTCCAGCCGCGCGACGATCGTCGTCAGCGGCGACGAGGCCACGGTCGATCAGGTCCGTCTTCGTTCACCCACCGGCGGCGGAAGCTTCGAGGTGAGCCTGATCCGTGAGCCCGACGCCGCCTGGCGCTGTACGTCGATGCGTCTCTCGCCCAACGGATACGCAAGTTCGTCGGCGCCAACCGCTCACTTGCGCGACGATCCACATCGACCGGCATATCACTTCGTAGCAGACCGCGTCGCGATGCCCTTCGATCCCAACGGCGCGATCTTCTGGCGCGGCCGATACCACCTTTTCTACATCTACCAGGAATCGATCGACGGCACGGTATTTGACCACTGGGGCCACGCATCGAGCACCGATCTCATCAGCTGGCGGGATCATCCGACCGGTCTACGAGACGGCATGTACAGCGGCAATTGCTTCATCAACGCCGACGGCGTGCCGACCGTCTGCTACCACCAGAAAGGCGAAGGCAACGCAATTGCCGTCGCCCTCGATGACGATCTCGACCGCTGGCGGAAGCTCGAGGTCATCACCCCGACGACACACCCGGGCGATCCATTCCACGACACCTATCAGTCCTGGGATCCGTACGGCTGGTTCGAGGACGACGAATACTTCGCGATCTTCGGCGGCAAACACCCCGGCATCGCGAAGTCCTCGAGCCTCCAAGGTCCCTGGCACTACACGGGCGATCTCTTTGCGAACGGCGTCGACGGCGTCGCGCTCGACGAGGACGTCTCTTGCCCCGACTTCTTCGAACTCGACGGCTGGCACGTGCTCTTGTGCATCAGCCATCGAATGGGTTGCCGCGCCTACATCGGTCATTGGCACGACGGCCAGTTCTCGCCAACGTCCCATCAGCAGATGAGCTGGATCGACCACTCGTTCTTTGCCCCCGAAAGCCTCGTCGACGATCGCGGTCGACGGATCATGTGGGCCTGGATTCTCGACGAACCGCACTTCGTCGTGCGCGACGACTACGGCTGGTCGGGCACGCTCAGTTTGCCGCGCGTTCTGACGATCGAAGAAGGTGTACTCAAGATCGACGTTCCCGAGGAACTGGAGCGCTTGCGTCGATCCGCCGCCTCCGGGACGGCGATGATCCCGAGCACCGGCGAAATCGCCATCGAAGCGATCGAGGGGACCAGTCTCGAAATCGAGATCGAGACGGTGATCGACACCGGCGCCTGCGGGATCAAGGTCTGTTGTGGAGAGGACGAAGAGACCGTCATTTCATTCGACGCCGATCGATCGGTGCTCGAGGTCGTACCCACCGGTCGGGGCCACGCGACACGCCGAAAGCAGTCGAATCGGCGCCCCTCGAGCTTGCGGCGGGCGAGCCGCTTCACCTGCGCGTCTTCGTCGATCGATCGGTCGTCGAAGTTTTCGCCAACCGCCGCCAGGCGATCGCCCGGCGTATCTATCCGTCCCCGAAAAGCCGCGGCGTTTCCGTTTTCAGTAGCTGCGCTCGAACGGTCGTGTGGCACGCTTACGAACTCGAAGACGTCATCGATTTGGCCAATGGCACGATCAAGAGGTAACCATGTCTGAAATCTGGCAGTTGTCGGCATGTGAAATCGCCGAGCGAATCGCGGCCGGCGAACTCTCGTCGAGCGAAGTCGTCACCGCCAACGTCGAGCGAATGCGCGACAGAAATCCCGCCATGAACGCCGTCGTCGATGATCTCGGCGATACGGCAATCGAAGACGCGGCCGCGCTCGACAGGACCTTCGCCGCCGACGGTCCCGTCGGACCGCTCCACGGCGCGCCAGTGACGATCAAGGAGAACATCGATCAGCGCGGCCGGGCGACGCCGAACGGCGTACCCGCCTTCAAAGATGTAATCGCACCGGACGACAGCCCGTTCGTGCGCAATCTCAAAGCCGCAGGCGCGGTAATCATCGGCCGGACCAATACGCCCGAATTCTCGTTCCGCGGAACGACCGACAATCCATTGCACGGCCGAACGTTCAACCCATGGAACGACTGGGCGAGTGCCGGTGGTTCGTCGGGCGGCGCATCGTCCGCCGTCATGTCGGGCATGGGTGCGATCGCACATGGCAACGACATCGGTGGCTCGCTGCGTTTTCCGGCGGCGGCGACGGGCGCGGCGACCGTTAAACCCGGCCTCGGACGAACGCCTGCCTACAACCCGTCACAGGCCGCCGAACGCGGACTCCTCGCACAACTGACCTCCGTGCAGGGCGTGATCTGCCGCGAGGTCCGCGATGTCCGGCTGGCGATGCAATCCGCCATCACGTACGACCCGAACGACCCCTGGCAGGTGCCGATGCCGTGGGCCGGGCCCGAACTCGACGCACCCGTACGAGTCGGTTTCACAAAGGAAACTTTCGGCGTCGACCTGCATCCAGCGGTCGAGGCGGCGTTGGACAACGCAGCCGCGGCATTGCGCGACGCCGGCTACGCGGTCGAAGAAATCGAAGTACCCAACGTCTTCGATATCGGCAAGGAAGCGATGCGCACGCTTCTCGGCGAAACGAAAGCTCTGATGCTCCCGACCATGCGCGAACATGGCAGCGTCGAGTTCAATCGATATTTCGACCACTGCTTCGAGATCGCGCCGCCGTACGAAGGTGACGAGTTGCTCCAGGCGTTCGCACGCCGTTCGACCTACACGCGGCAATGGACCCGGTTACTCGCGGACTACCCGTTGGTGCTCACACCGTTCCTGATGGCGCCGACGTATGCCCACGCGCGCGACTACGAAGGCCGGGAAGGCGCCGAAGAAATCATGCACAAAGGGTTTTACTCGTTTGCCATGAACTTCATGGGCTTGCCGGCGGGGAACATTCCCGCCAACGAAAACGACGGTCTACCGGTCGGCGTTCAGCTCGTCGGGCAACGATTTCGAGAAGATCTCATCCTCGATGCACTGGAAGCGGTTGAGGTGCGGATCGGTGTGATGGCGAAACGCCTGTTCGCCCGCGAGTCCGCGGCTTGAGCGCATACCACGACGCGATCCAAGTAGAGCACGCGCGCGGCAGCGAAACTGCAATACCGCGCAGTTCTTCGTTGTCTGACTCGACCCCCAACTCCAGATCCGTTGACCGACGAACCCACCGCTGCAAAGCTCGAATCCTCGCCGGCTCTCAATCGGCAGAAACCATGAAGGCCAGTCAAACAAACGTATGAAACTCGGCATGATGCTCGGTTTCGAAGATTCAATCGAAACGCTCACCACACTTGCGCGGCAAGCTGAACAAGCTGGCATTCACGCGCTCTATACCGTCGATGCCGGTCGAAGTGCCACGGTCACCGCGGCTGCTGTTATCAACACAACCGAACGCGCTCGAGTAGGGACGTACATCGTCAACGCCTATGCGCGCGAACCATGGATGACGGGGATAGAAGCACGTGATCTACATGAGATCAGCGGCGGGCGATTCGTCCTGGGTGTCGGTACCGGGAACCTGCACTTCAACGACTTGTACATGGGTATCGATTCAAAGAAATCATTGGCAAAGATGCGTGACTTCTTAACCATCGTCCGGATGGTCGCCAACGGTAGGGCTGCAGAACGCGTACGTTATCAAGGCGAAGTTCACCGTATTCGCTGGCGTGCATCCTGGGAGCCACCGCCAACGCCTGTGCCCGTATTTCTTTCCGCATCGGGGCCGAACATGCTAAGGCTCGCCGGCGAGATAACCGATGGGGTTGCCGTCGGTATCATGTCGTCAGTTCAATTCATGCGCGACATCGTGGTGCCCAACGCTCGGCAGGGAGCAGAAAATGCAGGGCGCGACCCGGGCAAGCTGGCGTTTCCCATGGCGGCGACCGTCAGCATCAATGCGGATCGCGAGTTGGCTCGGCAAGCGAGCCGGAAGGCGATTTGTCGGTTGTTTCATCCCATCCCTCACCCCTACTACGACCTGCAGCTTCGGCAACTCGGATTTAGCCAATTTGCCGACAAAGCCACCGAACTCATGCCCGCCGGACGACTTGATGAAGCCATGAGGCGGGTACCGGACGAGGTAGTGGACACGATGACCATCACCGGCAATCTGGAGGATTGTTTAGCGCGCGTTGCGCAATACGAGGGGGTTGCCGACGAAGTGATTCTCGCGCGTACGGCACAATCCGATGATCGTCACGATTTCGCCGACTACGATAGTTTCTTTCGTCTCATCAATGAGACCGGTCAGGTTTAACTGAACCGGAATCAAGTAACCGGTCATCGGCATCGGCCGGTTTAACGTGCTGGCAAGCCCTTGAGGAATTCACTCACGGCAGAAGTGAATATGTCGTTTCGGTCGCCCGCCACCATATGTGCCGCATCCGTTACGTTCACGTATTCGGCGTGTGGGCAGGTTTCAAGGAATGCCCGCGCACCGTCCTCGCTCAAAACATCGGACAGTCCGCCCCTGATGAGAAGCGTCGGCACCTTCTGATCGGCCAATTGCTCGGCCGCCTCCTGCATGCGGTCCCACCGGGCATCGATCTCTCCGCGCCGTCCATCACCCAAAAAGGCGGGATCCCAATGCCAACGAATTCGACCGGTTTCGTCGAGACGGACGTTCTTCTTCAGGCCGTCGAGGCTCCTGGGTCGCTTCCGTTGCGGTTGATACGACGCAATGGCGTCGGCTACTTCTTCCAGCGAATCAAAGCCTTCCGGCTTCTGGTGCATGAAGTCCATGATGCGCCCCGCGCCTTCCGGCTCGATCCGTGGAGCCATGTCGACCAATACCAACGCGCGTGCTTGCACCAGACCTTCGCCGACGGCGCAGAGACTCACGCCACCACCCATGGAGGCGCCGACCAGCACCGGTTGCTGATCGCCCAGGCGCGCGATCACCTCGGTCAGGTCTCCGATCATCGCATCCTGACTGTAGTCGCCGTCCGGTGACCAATCCGAATCGCCATGCCCTCGGGAATCCAGGCTGTAGACCCACATCGATTGCGCTGCCAACTGCTCACCCGTTCCTTTCCATGCGTGACGCGTCTGGCCGCCGCCGTGCAGCAATAGAATCAATGCTCGATCGGGATCACCCCAATGATCCGCCGCGATGCGCACACCCGCCCTGCCCTCGAACATTTGCATGGGCTCCGGGGTACCGGGCAAGCGCGTCCTTGTGGCCATACCCACACTCCAACCTGACTGAATAGCGAGCCAAACACTATCGCAAACCAGGCTGCGCCAGCCGCCATGAAAACCAGGCCAATGGATTTCTAGATCGGACGTTTGGCGATCTCCTTTCTCACTCGGGCGCAGTCAGCCGCATCAGGAAATGGGTGTCCGAAACGGCGACTTGTTCGAAGCCGAGGCGCAAGTAGAGCGCTTGCGCACGGACGTTCTTGAGCGCAACCGCGAGTTCCGTGTGTTTGCGATGAGACCGGGCGCGATCCACCACATCGTTCAGCAGCGCTCGTCCCAACCCGCGAAACTGATACTCGGGCAGGACCTGGATCTCTTCGATGGTGAGCGCGTCATCGGACTCGAAGACCTGAATCATGCCAACGGGCTCTTCGCTCACATATGCGACTTGGATGTGACCTTGGCGCCATGATTCGGCGAAATGCCGGTTATGGCGTTCCTCATCCCAGTGGCCCCAGGTCGCCACAAAGAGATCGGCATAGGCTTGCCGACGTAGCTCATCCAGCCAGGCCTTGTCCGCTTCGGACGCTGGTCGTAACGCGTAGTCCACGACAATGGAAACTACGTACGCTCTCTAGCGCAATCAATGGTGCTCGAGGCGATATGCTCGGGTCGAATCGAGATTAAAGGATCGGCATCTACGACTGCCCCATCAACAATGCTCGTCGTCACAAAGACACTTAAGAACGACGTCGATGCCGAGGCACGCCCCGAACATGTCAGACGAGCCTGAACCGATCACCATGGCGATCTGGATCGCCCTGCTTCGCGGAATCAACGTCGGCGGCCGCAATCGGCTGCCGATGAAATCCCTCGCTTCGATCTTCACCGCGGCGGGTTGCACCGATGTCGCCACCTATATTCAGAGCGGCAACGTGGTCTTTCAGGCGGACATCCAGTCGGTCGACGCGTTCGCGCGCACCATTGGGACCGCGATCGAAGCCCGGCACGGATTTCTACCGGGGCTCCATCTGATCGAGCGACGCGAATTCGCCAACGCGATCGCGGCGAACCCCTACGAGCACGCCACCGCGGATCCGAAATCCCTGCACGTCTTTTTCCTGAACCGCGAACCAGCATCGACCGCACCAGCAGCGGTCGAGGAACTTCGATCGCCGAGCGAGTCCTTCGAGATCATCGGTCGGTGTCTCTTTCTGCACGCGCCCGATGGCATCGCTCGGTCGAAGTTCGCGAGGGTCGACAAGGCGCTGCAAACGAGTACGACGGCGAGAAACTGGCGGACGGTAAATCAGCTTCGCGCCATGGCTGACGCCTTAGGCGCCCCGACAAAAGACACTTAGTCAGCGATTTGCTGGATGAACGAGCGCGCCGTTCTGTATTGCCGCGCGGTGTTGAGATTGATGATCCCGCACACCCCGTTCTTGCCCGCCCAGCGGTAGACACCCGGTGTCGTCAACGTGTGGTCGTCAAGCTCGTCGACCACCTGCAAGACGTCCCGACAAGCCGCGTCCAATCGATCGACGGCCGCGCGATACGACACCCGCCGTTTGGCGATCGCCACGTTGAGCCGTGGCGTTTCGTTCCACTTGTAGCCCGGCGCCGGAAGCACCGGATCACCGCCCGCCTGCGCCGTGCGCACCCAGGAGACGACCGCTTCACTCCACCACGCGCGAACGGAGAGGAGTCCTTTCACCGACCAATCCTCGACGCAGACCCGGTTCGCAAGGGACGGATCGAGCACTTCGACGAGTCGCGAATAGTCGCGCGTCACAGCGTCGATCAATTGCTCACGCGTTCTCGGGATCGAGGAGGAGGCCATCGTCTCGGGTTCGTTCTTGATCCGAAGTGCGAGTCATCGATTCGTTATCCCGCTGACGCCCAAACCGGCGCCGGCTCATCGAACGAAAAGGGCCGATCCTCATCCCCTCGACCGCGGGCGAAGATCTCCCGCCAATCGGGTCGTTCGAAGTAGATCTCCAGCCGATTGCCTTCGGGATCGGCGAAATAGATCGAACGCTGATTCGTGTGATCGAGAAGCGCCTGGATCGGCACGTCGTGTTCGACGAGCGGCGCGTGGGCGGCGGCGAGCGCCTCGTACGAGCCGACCTTGAATGCGATGTGCACGATCGGCGAGCCGTCCTTTGCGGGCGTCGTCCCGAGCGCGCCCATTGGGAAGAAGTCGATCGTGTGACTCGTACCCTCGAGGTTCAGGAACACGCCGCCATGATCCGGGTCACGCTCGAGAATCTGAAAACCCAGGACATCTTCATAGAAGCGCACCATGGCCGGGATGTCGCTGGCCGCGATCGCGCAATGGCCGATGGCTTCGATTTTGATCGCCACGAAAAGGGCTCCTTCACTAATGCCTTCGCCATCGTGACACGCGTTTTGGTAGGTTTTCGACAAAAGCGGCGGTGAAGTGAATGACCGACTTCGAAGGGAATGCATTTGATCGCGTGATCTACTACGCCCTGCAGCCGCTCCTCGTGATCGGCGCCATCGTCTACTGGTACGACGATCCGTCCGACGCGGCGCGATTCCTGATCGCGCTTCTTGCCGTTCACCTGATCCTCGGCGCGATCGAATACATCCGGCCCGCTCGATACGACTGGCGCCAACCGGGCGTCGAGAAGGCCCTCTACGTCTTCATCGTTCTCGTGTTGTTGGTGTTGAGCGGCACGATCGGCGACTTCTACCGCGAAAACATCACCGCGCCCTTCGCCGCCTTGCGTGAGGCGCTCAACCTCGACGTCTGGCCACGTGAGTGGCCGCTACTGGTACAGGTCGCGATGGTGTTCTTCGCGTCCGAGTTCATCTGGTACTGGATGCATCGCGCCGAGCATCGCTGGCGCATCGTCTGGCGTACGACGGGACACGGCGCCCATCACGCGTTCAAGCGCCTCGGTGCGATCAACTTCGGGCTCAACCATCCACTCGAACTTCTCGTGCTGGCGCTGCCGACGTTAATCGTCGACCTGACCTTCGGCGTCGGCGTCGCGGCCGCGGGTTCGGTGATGATCACGAGCATTCAGGCCTCGATCGCGCACACGAACATTCGGCTGAACTCGGACGGCATCGGCTGGCTCCTGACCACGAACGAGTACCATCTGCGCCACCACTCGATGATTCTCGAGGAGAGCAACACCAACTACGGATGCGCGGCTATCGTCTGGGATCGGCTGTTTCGAACGTTCTCGGCTGGCGTGACCGCGGAGACCGGCATCGGGCCCAGCGAACCGACGCTCTGGCAGAAAGCCCTGATGCCGATCAAAGAACCCACCGACAGCCAGGTCGCGCCCTGACCTAACCGCGGAAAGCCAGGCGCTCGCGGATCTCCAGATTGAGCGCGGAGCTGTGGTCGTAGACCAGCCGAACCGTGCTTGTCGGCGTATCGAAGAAGACCATCGTGCGAGTCATGTCGCGCCCGGCTTCGGTCCAGCCAACTCGGAACTCTGATGTCGTGAATGCGCCGAGCGCGCCCTGCTCGATCGTGGAATGCCAGGGCGATTCGCGTTCGGCCGGCTCACCGAACGCCGCCTGTTGACGGGCCATGAGCGCCTCGACATCGAGCAACCCAGGAAACACCACCACCTCGAAATAGACGCTCTGTCGATCGTCCGCGAGTGCGTGGATCTGGCGGGCTCCGTTGCGTTCGTTCGTCTCGAGACGAACCCGATCACCGGCGTCGTTGGTGCTCGGGAAATGAACGATCAGCGTCGGCGCAAGATGTTCTGTATGTATCCACGTCATGTTCGGTTCCTCGAAACGGCGCGAACGTCAGCGCGTTTCTTTGTAGACGACACCGTCCTTCATCACGAAGACGACATCGTAGAGCGCCCGAATATCCTCGAGCGGGCTCGTCGTCGTCGCGATGAGATCGGCGCGGTGACCACTTTCGAGCGTGCCCAGATCGTCCCGGTCGATGAGATCCGCCGCACTGATGGTGGCCGAGACCAGGATGTCGGCTGGCGCCATACCGGCTTCGAACATGAGCTCCGCTTCACGCGCATTCCTGCCATGCGGCGAAACACCGTTGTCCGTACCAAAGGCGATCTTCACGCCACCTCGAATCGCCCGGCCGAGGTTCTCCTTCATCACGCGACCGACCCGCAGCGCTTTCTCGCGCACCTCGGGTGAGAGGAAATCGTTGTTGGTGGCGATATCGACGACCGCCTCGCCGGCAACCAACGTCGGCACGAGATAGGCACCCGTTTCGACGAAGAGGCGCACGCTTTCGTCGTTGGTGTAGGTGCCATGCTCGATACTGTCGACACCAGCGCGCAATGCCGCGTTGATCCCATTCGCGCCGTGCGCGTGCGCCGCGACCTTTCGGCCGAGACTGTGTGCGGTCTGCACCACTTCGCGAAGCTCCTCATCCGTCATCTGCTGTTCGGTGCCCGTGTTGGTATCCGACATCACCCCACCGGTCGATGTGATCTTGATGAGATCGGCGCCGTACTTGATCGCCTGCCGGGTCGCCCGGCGGCAGTCGAACGGTCCGTCACAAACGGTGCGCGAACGATCGGCGTAGAAATCGAGCAGTTGCGCGCTGACACCGCTCGTGTCCGCATGACCGCCGGTGACCGCCACACCGCCCGCCGCGACGATACGGGGGCCGTCGACCCAGCCGCGCTCGACGGCGTCGCGAAGCGCATACATCCCATCACGACGACGCGCGCCGACGTTACGAACCGTCGTGAAGCCGGCCATCAGCGTCTTGCGTGCGTAGTACGCGCCCTGAAAAGCGAAGTCCGCGTCGGTGAACTGCAGTGCCTGTGCGAAACGCTGGGGCCCGAGCTCGGACTGCAGATGCACATGCATGTCCATGAGGCCCGGCATGACGAAGCGATCCTTGAGATCAATCACACGGTCGGCGCCTTGCGTCCGATAGCCGTCGACGACGGCCAGGATCGCGCCGTCCTCGACGATCACGGTCTGCTCGTTCGCGGGTTCCGTCCCTGGTATCGCAAGCAGCGTGCCCGTATGCACGTGGACCACTTCGGCGTTCGCCGCCGAGGAAAAGATAGCGGCCAAGACGCCAACCAATACTCTGTACATGTTTCGGTTCCTCGTTCCCATCAGCCGAGCGTAACCGTCGTACGGCGACTGGCAACCCACTAGCATCCGGCATCAAGTGATTAACAACGACAGGACGACGAATGCGCCAACTCCGCGACCAGACTTTGAGCTTCGAAAACGGCGTGAAGGGCGAACATCTCACGGTAGTCAGCGCCAATCCGCGCAACTATCACGCCGTCCTCGCCGGGACCGAGACTCCCTCGGTCGAGATCGACGCGCAGTTGTTCGTTCCCGACGAAGGCGACACACCGTTTCCCGTCGTCATCGTCGTCCCGGGGAGCCTCGGCGTCGCCCCGTCGCATATTCGCCATGCTGAAACCCTCAACAAGCTTGGTATCGCGACGGCGCTCATCGATCCGTTCGGCGCGCGCAACGTCGCATCGACGGTCGCCAACCAGGCGCAGTATTCGTTCGCCGCGAGCGCCTACGACGTCCTCGCCGCCGTACGAACGATTGCTGGCGACCCACGCATCGATGCCGATCGAATCGGCGCCCAGGGCCACAGCCGCGGAGGATCGGCCGTGTTGACTGCCGCGACGAGCCGGTTCGCCGACGCGGCTTCGGCCGACGGGCCACGGTTACACGGGATCCTCGCGGCGTATCCCTGGTCAGGCCATCAATTCATCGATCCCACCATCGGCAAAACAGAGGCATTGGTGCTGATGGGCGACCGCGACGAATGGTGTTCATTGCAGCAGGTCCAAGGTCATCTGCAAGCGATCCGTCTCACCGGTGGGAACGTGCGCCTGCAGGTTTTCGCGGGGGCCGGTCACAGCTTCGATCGCGGTACCGAGGTCGAGACCATCGCCGACGCATCCGTCGCGCCGGGCGCACCGACAACCTATGTGGCCGACGACGGCGCGTTCATCCATCCAGTCACCGGCAAGAGCGATGCCGATCTCGACGATCGCGCGACGATGCTTTACGGGATCAAAGCCGGGTACGGCAGACGGGGCGCGGCGATCGGTAGCAACCCGGGCGAAGCGGCACGCTTCGACGAAGCGATGGTGTCCTTCTGGACGCGTGTGATGGCGAGGTCATGAGATCTCGCCCTTGCATCGCGGTCTCCCGAGGAAAGAGACGCGATTAGCGAACGCGAACCAGGCGTCCGGGTCTTGCACCCGTATCGACGCCGTTTTCCCGCGTCAACTCACCACCGATGACGTTCGCGACATAGCCTTCGGCTTGCTGCAGCAAGCGTTTGCCGCCGCTCGGTAAGTCATGGTGCAGCGTGAGTTCGCCAAGGCGCAGGTGATCGAAATCGATGACGTTGAGGTCGGCACGCTTGCCGGGCGCGATGAGTCCGCGGTCGTCGAAGCCGAACAACGCCGCGTTTTTCTGCGTCTGGCGATGCACGAGAAGTTCGAGCGGCAGCGTGTCACCGCGCGACCGGTCACGACCCCAATAGGTGAGCGTGTAGGTCGGATTCACGGCGTCGAAGATGACACTCACGTGCGCACCGGCGTCGCTCAGGCCCGTCACGGTCGTGCCGGAAAGCTGCATCTCGCGGGCGGCGTCCAGCGAATAGTCGTTCCAGTTGGCAAAGAACAAGATGGCAAAGCGGTTACCGCCATCGCCCGTGAGGTAGTCGTAGAAGAAGCTGTCGAGATCGTTGACCCCGGCGGCCGCCGCACGCCCGGCAATCGAATCGGCGGCTCGCGGCTCGTAAGTCGAGTCCGAGGTCAGCGGGAAGATCTGGCCGTAGTCCGGCTCGATATTGGCGACGCCATTCTCCATGCCGCCCGGTTTTTCGTGCACGAGATTGGGTTCACTCAGGATGCGCGCTTTCACGTCACTCTCTCGCATGGCACGAACACGCTCGTCGAACGGCAGGTGGAGCAGCGCCTGATAGCTCGGTTTCAGTGCGTAGGGGTGATACGTCGCCAGGCTCATGACGAGACCGACTGGCCGCGCACCGACCTGTGGCGCAATCACGGCCCCGTTTTTGTTGTGGCGCTCGACCCGCGAGACGATCTCGCGCCACTTGTCGGGCCAGTGCGCCATCTGAAAGAGCGTGAAGGTTGCCGGCCGACCGCTTTCTCTGCTGACGCGGGCGATGAGGTCGATCTCCGATTCGAGGCTCGAATGCTCGAGCGCTTCTTCGCGGCCCGGACCGAGCGTGCTCGACGGAATGATCTGCAGAAGACCCGATCCAGCCCGTCGCAATGCATCCGCGACCACCATCAACTCGTCATCGTTGGCGAATGTTCCCGGCACGGGATCCCCGTGGATCGAGCGATGGCCGATGATTCTCGACGTCGAGAATCCGACCGAACCCGCCACCAATGCTTCCTCCACGACATCGCGCATCCGCGCGAGATCGTCGGCCGTCGCTGCTTCGTTGTTGCGACCGCGC
This sequence comes from uncultured Pseudomonadales bacterium, assembly GCA_951813295.1. GTDB lineage: Bacteria > Pseudomonadota > Gammaproteobacteria > Pseudomonadales > Azotimanducaceae > VXYL01. The sequence goes on along the minus strand of CATOTI010000002.1, from coordinate 3,395,193 downwards.
TCGCCCATCACGTAGTTACGCACCGCGCCGTGGGCAACGAGCGAACTCACGTTGATGGCGTATTCGCGTCCGGCAAGGAAATCGAGATACTCCGGATAGGTTTCCCATTCGCCCCACGGCATCCCTTCGTGAAGCGCCGTGCCGGGGATGTCTTCCACACCCTCCATCAAATCGATCAGATCCTGTTCACCACCTGGCTTGACGGGTGCAAATCCGACGCCGCAGTTACCCATCACGATGGTGCCGACCCCATGCGAAGCGGAAGGGTCGAGGGTCGAATCCCACGTGACCTGGCCGTCGTAGTGGGTGTGGATGTCGATCCAGGCTGGCGTCACGAGCGCGCCGTCGGCGTCGATCGTGCGACGCGCGGGCCCCGTGACGGCGCCGACTTCGACAATCTGGCCGTCCGAAATCGCGACATCGGCCTGAAATCCCGGCTGGCCGCTGCCATCGATCACGTGTGCGCGGCGAATGGTCAGGTCATGCATGTCGATCTCCTGATCGATGGTTCCTCAGTCGAATACCGAGAGAATTTCTTCCTCGATCCGTTGAAACGCTTCCGGTCGGTTCGGTACCGCGCAGATCAGAATCTCTTCCGCGCCAGCGTCGATGTAGCCACCGAGGTAATCCTGTATCCAGTTGACCGTGCCCCAGCAATACCATGGCTGCGCGCCCTTCGCCTTGGCTTCTTCGTTAGTGTCGAAGATGCGAAACGGCAGACACACGGTCTTCTTCACTTCCGCGGGGTCTCGATCGAACGACTCACAATGACGCGCCACGACATCGGCTTTGTGCTTGAAGACGTCGACGCCGCCCGGATGCCAGAAATCGAGATTGAAGATGTCGCCCGACTTGGCGCACGTCTTGAGCGTGCGCTTCTCGCCGTTTCCGCCAATCAGAATCGGAATGTGGGGTTGTCGCGTCGAGGGCGGTGACAGGGGCGCATCCTTGAGCTGGTAGTACTGTCCGTCGAAGGAGACGTACTCATCATTCGGCTTCGTGAACAGGAGTCGGATCAGATCCGTCGCCTCTTCCAGACGATCGCTACGTTCCTTCAGGGACGGGAAATCCCAGCCGTAGGCTTCGTGTTCGCGGTCATACCAAGCCGCGCCAAGCCCCAGAATCATCCGGCCACCCGTCATGTGATCGAGCGTCGAGCACATCTTCGCGAGCAGCGCCGGGTTCCGGTAGGTGTTGCCCGTCGCCAGCACCCCCAGTTCAACCCGCTCGGTGATGGCGGCGAGGCCGGTCAAAAGAGACCAACCTTCGAGCGCCGGTCCATGTCCAGCCTTCGGATTGCCGGGCGGCATGAAATGATCGGAAAACCAGACGCTATGCCACGGTCCCGCGTCGAGGGCGAGCGACGTGCGCCGAATGTCCTCCCAGTTCGTCCCGTAGTTGCTGAGCTGCGCGCCGAATTGCATGAACTATTCCTCCTGAGCAAGCGACAAGCCTGACCGATCCCCAGGATCCCTGCCAGCGCCGCCCTCTCGATTGACGCGTTCCCAACGGCCTTCTAAGTTGCAGCCCCTTCGGGACGACGAGGACGCCATGGCCGGGTTCGAGAAAAACATCCTGCGCGGTGAACTGATCCAACGGCGCGAAGAAGGCTGCGACGTCAGTGCTTTCGAAGCACGAATCGAAGCCGCGCTGACGCCCGGTGGTGCGACGAGCGACGACGAATTCGCGACCCTCTACGAGGAACTCAGCGCGCTCGAGGTCGCCGATGACTTTCCCTTCCACGAACCTTCGACGCTGACGGAGATCCGAGCGCTCCGCCCGGACGGCCCGCGGCGCATGGCGATGGATCTCGACGACGACGAACTGAAGGATCGCATTTACGGCGCGTGGCTCGGACGATCGGCTGGTTGCGTGCTCGGTAAACCGGTCGAGGGTTGGCCCAAGGCGCGAATCGACAAGTACCTCGAAGAATCCCAGTCGCTGCCGCTCGATGACTACCTGCCTTTCATCGAAGGCCAGATGCCCGAGGTCCACAAACCGTCGACGCGCGGCAACATCGTTTGCATGCCGCGCGATGATGACCTCGACTATTCGATCATCGGGCTCCTGGTGTTGGAGACGCGCGGCGTCGACTTCACGCCGCGCAACATGGCCAACGTCTGGCTCTCCCGGATGCCGTATCACCTGGTATACACGGCCGAGAGTGCGGCCTACCGCAATTTCGTGAATCAGATCTGGCCACCCGAATCGGCGGCCTTCAGAAACCCCGCTCGCGAATGGATCGGCGCCCAGATTCGCGCAGACGCATTCGGATGGGTCGCCCCTGGCTGGCCGGAAAAGGCCGCCGAACTCGCGTTTCGTGATGCATCGATCTCACATGTGAAAAACGGCATCTACGGCGAGATGATGATGGCGGCGATGATCTCTGCCGCTTTCGTGACGACCGACATCGACGAGATCATCGACATCGGGTTGAGCGAAATCCCCGCGAACTGCCGCCTCGCCGAGGCCGTGCACGACACGCGCGCCTGGTGTCGCGAGTCCGATGACTGGGAATCGGTGTTCGAGAAAATTGCGGCAAAGTACGGCCACATGAGTCCGGTGCACACGATCAACAACGCGGCACTCGTCGTAGCCGGTCTCTATTTCGGCAAGACGGATTTCGGCGCGGGAATCGTGACGACCGTGCGGATGGGCTGGGATACCGATTGCACGGCTGCGACCGTCGGATCGATCCTCGGCGCCCGGAACGGCAACGACGCGCTGCCAGACCGCTGGACGAGTGTTTTGAACGACCGCGTGCAATCCGCGGTTCAGGGCTGTGCCGACAATCGGATATCCGATCTCGCCGAGCGCACGTTCGCCATCGCGAAGACCGTGCTCGCGCTGCCGCCTGAAGAGGCGCGGCACGACGATTCACCGGTCGACATGCCGGCCGAGCTTTTGGGCAAGTGGGAATTGCGCCTTAAATGGGGCGCGCTCTGGCTCACCGTCGGCGAAGACGTCGCAACGGTCGAGCAGGAAGTCGACGGGGAGGTTTCGCGCGCCTACAACGTGCATCAGGCTGGCACTGACGTACGTTTCAGCTACGAGGTCGAGAAAGGTGGCTGGAGTATGGAGATGAATTTCATCGGCCGTCTCGACGGCGATACCCTGATGGGCGAATTCACGTCGACCATGGGCGAATGGCCCGTGACCGGCAGCCGCGTCTCTTGAAACTGAGGAAGTGTTATGACGCCTGAAGAAGTTGCGAAGCTCGAGCCTGTCGGCGAATTCGGTTCGAAAGCCTGGTGTGAGGCTTGCGCCGCCGCCGGCGTCAAACTGCTCGAAGCAGGCGACATTCCCGACGACATCGCGTGGGCCTTCACCGAGGACTACACCTTTCCGCCCGCGCGCCTCATGACCGATGGGCGGGAGAAATCCGGCTACTTCATCATGGTGAAAAACGGCGAGATCACGGGCGGTGACGGTGTACCGGAAGAATGCATAGCACTATCCGGTTTCCACGCCCGAATCCCCTGGGCTGCGATCTGCAACCAATCGCGCGCCAAATACGGCACCGAAGGTCAGCGTCAACGCAGCGCCGACGAGCAGGTGATGTACAGCGAAATCGCGGAATACGTCGGCCGCGAGAACCCCTTGGGGCTCGAACCGATCGACCGCGTGTGGCCGCGCGAGGTCGGTGCCGCCATTGGCAAGGGACACGACGAAGGTGCAGGGTTGCACAACATCGCGGCCGCCATGCAGGCACCTTCGCCCGAGTTTCAGGACCTGCCGACCACGGAACTCGGCGTGCCGATCTTCAACGCGATGACCGAGGATCAGAAACGGTTCTTCCTCGGCTTGATGAACGTCACGGTGTAACGAGCGCGCACATTCGAGCGCGCACGTTCGAGCGCGCACGTTCGAGCGGCGCTACATCTGATAGGCGCCGCGGAGTTCGTCGCCGTCCAGATCGGCCTCGACGCGTGGATCACGATCGAGCACCAGGCACTCACGCCCCTCGGGTGTGTACTGTCGCCACGTCGGTAGCCCCGCGCCGTTCGGGTCCCCCGTCCGCGCAAACGCCGCCAGCGTCCTCGACCACCGCCGGGCGATATCAGCGTTTTCATCGCTCATCTCGTGGAACGCGAGCCCCGCATCGAGCCCGTCGAACAGGTTGAACGTGAAGGCGATATCACTCGCATGGGTCACGCCGAGCGGATTGTCGGTCGGCACGTCGAAGTTATAGACCCAACCACCAGCACCCGCCATGGCTGAAGCCTCGGCGTTTCGCAACGTCGCCGAGCGGAAGAGGTCGTACCAGACACGTTCCGTACGCGCCTTCGGATCGTCCATCGGATAATGCGCATCGAGATAGGCGTTGTATCGGGTCGTGTCACCGAGACCGACGCTGACCGATAGCATCGCGGCGAGCATCGGCGCGGTTTCCGCCGGGACGACGTCCTCGAACAACGTGCCCTCGTCCTTGCAGCAACCCGCAATCAGCGGCACGCCGTTTTCGCCGTTCGCTCGAATCGCTTCACGGGTCGGTTGTGTCATCACCACGCCGTCAATGGCGGCGCCGCCCTGATAGACGCCGTCGATCTGAAGCTGGCGCAGGTCCACGCCCGAGAGCGACATGAGCTTCTCGAGCACGTCATCGGCGTCGATCTCGAAGTGCGCCGCAAACGCCGGCGCGAGGTCCACCGGTGGGCCGATGGTGTCACCCGGACTGCACGCAATCGCCTTGTGGAAGAGACCCGCCGCACTCGGAGCGGCGAGCAGAGCAAGCACCGAACCGCCGCCGGCGCTCTCGCCGAAGATCGTCACGTTGTCGGGATCACCGCCGAAAGCGGCGATGTTGTCGCGCACCCAACCGAGTGCGGCGATCTGATCCTGGAAACCGAGGCTGGCGGAACCCTGATACCGCTCACCGAATCGCGAGAGATCCAGGAAGCCGAAGATCCCCAGGCGATAGTTGATGGTGACGACGACGACATCGTTGTCGCGGGCGAGCGCCGAACCGTCGTATTCGTTCGCTGAACCCTGGATGTAGGCGCCGCCATGGATCCAGAACATCACGGGACGCTTGGCGTCGTCCGCGGCGGGCGTGTAGATGTTGAGATAGAGGCAGTCCTCGCTCTCCTCACCGGGCAGATCGCGGCCGCCGAGGATTCCGGCATACGGCGTCTGTAACGCGCGCGTCGGCGGCACGGAACCGTCACGTACGCCGTCCCAAGCCGGTGCCGGTTGCGGTGGCATCCAGCGGCCTTCATCCATGGGCGGCGCGGCGTAAGGCAGGCCCAGAAAGTGTTCCACTCCGTGTGCGTTCGTGCCCGCGATCTGGCCTTGGGCGATTCCAACTGTGGTCATTTGATCTTCTCTTTCATGCTCGTGCGTATGCCTGCTCCGGGCGCCGCCGTGTCGAGATCGACCGGTGACACTTCCCGCCTTCGCCTACCAACGCAAGACGGCCTTCGCCGCCGGACGCTCTCGATATCGCTCATCCCAAGCTCGCAGGAATGGCCGGTCCCCGAAGAGATCCGCCTCGACGTAGCGAAGGAACTGCAACGACGCCTGCAGCGTGAGGTCGGCGAGATTCACCCGTTCCCCCAACAGGAGCGGTCGCCCGTCACGCAAGAGACCCTCCAGATAGTCGAGCGGGGTCTGCACCTGGGCCTTCATCGCGGCGGCTTTTTCCGGATCCGGCGGTCGTCCGAGCGGTGAGTTCTTCGCATGGCCGTACGCGCCCATCGGACCCGCCACTCGAAGATCGATGATTCGCTCCACATCCCGCGCTCGGGCTCGTTCGAGCGGATCAGTGCCCAACAGCGTTCCTTCCGGAAACCGATCCTCCAGATACTCGATGATCGCGAGCGACTCGACGAGATGGCTGCCGTCATCGAGTTCGAGCGCCGGGACGGTGCCGAACGGATTACGGGCGAGGTGTTCCGGTTCCCGATGCCGTCCTTTGACCGTGTTGACCACGATCTGCTCGATCGCCATCTCGACGGCGAGTTCTGCCCGTTCGGCAATGTAGAGCATGACCTTCGTCGGGTTCGGTGCGAGCGGTACCATGTACAGCTTCATGCGATTTCCTTGACCAGATCGACGATGTTTTCCAAGAGCTCGAAGCGTTTAGGCCCGACCGGGCCCGCGCTATCGAGGCCGAGTTTGAGGGTCGTGACGCCGGCATTCTGATACTTCAACAAGCGCTCACGCACCATGTCGCGCGTCCCGATCGCCTGAAAATCAGTCACCATCGCATCGGGTACCCGCCGCGCCGCTTCGTCCCGCTTACCGTCGAGCCACAGTGCCTGGATTGCCCGAGCGTCGTCTTCGAAACCCGCTCGTTTGAATGCGTCGTTGTAGAAATTGGTGGTCGCCGAACCCATCCCGCCCATGTTGAAGGCGACCTGCGGGCGGCGCTTTTCGATCATGGCGTCGATGTCGTCACCGATCTCGACGCGAACCGAAACGCAGAGATCAATCTCGTCGAGTGACCGACCGGCCGCCTGCGCACCCGCTCTGATGAAGTCGAAGTGGGCGTCCGCTCGATCCGGGGAAAACGACGTGCCGAGCCAACCGTTCGCCATCGCGCCCGTGAGCCGAAGCGCATTCGGCGCCAACGTCGCGAGGTAGATCGGTACGTCGAATGGTTCGTGGGCGAGTCGAATCGGCTTTCCTTCCCCGTCCGGAAGCGGTAGCTCGAAGAGCTTGCCCTCGTAGCGGATCCGTTCGCCCGAGAACGCCGTTCGACAGATTTCGATCGTTTCGCGCAAACGGGTCAACGGCGCTTTGTAGCGTACGCCGTGCAGACCTTCGACCACCTGCGGGCCGCTCGCGCCGAGGCCCAGGATGAAGCGGCCGCCCGACAGGTCGTGCATCGAGAGTGCGGTCATCGCCATCATCGCGGGCGTACGCGCCGGCACCTGCATGATGCCGGTACCGAGTCGTATTCGATCCGTCTTGCCCGCCAGCAGTGCCAGCGGCGTCACCGCGTCGGCGCCCCAGGCCTCGCCCGAGAATGCCATGTCGACGCCGAGGCGCTCGGCAAGCTGAACCCACTCGATCGTGAGCGGAAGCGTCTCGGGATCCGTGCGGCCGATCTCAATCGCGAGCTGCATTCAGCGTCTCTCCGCGCATTTTGGGGCGCACGACAATCGCGGAAAGTCCAGGAATAGCCGATCCTGACGGCGCTGCCGATTACTCGAGGTCCGTCATGTGGAAGAAGATCGCGCTCGGCGTCGCTGTCGTCATCCTGGCTTTGTTTGTTTACGCCTACTACAACAGGGGTGAGACGAACGCCCGCGTCGCGAACGAGATCCGAACGAACCCGGATGGTGAACTCGCGCAAAAAACCATGTTGGTCAGTCTCGCCGATGGTCGCGAATTCCCCGTCAACTACCTCGTCGAAGACAACCTCGTCTTCATGGGCATCGACGGGCGCTGGTGGCGCGAATTCGAGGGTGATGGCGCGCCAGTCGATGTTTTCTTCCGCGGCACGAAGCACACGGGACACGCTCGCGCCGAACTCGACGATCAGGCCTACATCGACGACGTCTTCAGTCGTCTGCGGCCGACGGTGCCAGAATGGCTACCCGATTGGCTGAACGGCAAGTTGGTCGTGATCACCCTCGACGACTGAGACTCACTCGGCCACAGCCGTACGCACGGGGAAGCTCTCACGCGCATCCATCTCGAGCGGAAAGGTGCGGGTCTCGCCGATCGCCCAGGCGGCGAATTCGTCTTCATCGATTTCCGCCTCGAGCCGCGCGGCGGCGAGATCCTCGAGGGGCGCCATCACCCCTTCCCCCGCCAGCACGAACGTCCCCCAATGCATGCCCATCGACGCGGTCGCGCCGATGTCGAGGTGGATCTGTAGTGCCTCGCGCGGGTCGACGTGGATGATTTCCATGAACTCGCGCGGTTTGTACGCCCCGATCGGAATGATGCCGAAGTCGATCGGCGGCAAACGCCGACGCGTCTCCACGAACTGCACCTCGTTGTACCCCGTGTCGCCGCCGAACCAGACGTGAAACGACGGCCACTGAATACTCCACGCGGCCCAGAGCGTGCCGTTGCGGTTGGTCAAACTCCGGCCCGAAAAGTGCTGCGACGGCGTGGCCGTGAACGCGACATCGACCTCGCCAACGCGTAGTACTTCCTCGTCCCACCAATCCATCACCCGAATCCGCTCCGGCGAGATCCCGCGACGTTCCAGCCACTTGCCGATGCCGAGCGGAACGAAATAGATGGGCTCTTCACCCAGATCATTGATAGACCGCAGATCCAGATGGTCGTAGTGGTCGTGCGAGATGATCACCGCATGAATCGGCGGCAGTTCATCGCGCGTCAACGCCGGCTCGGTGATCCGTCTCGGCCCCGCAAACGAAACCGGCGATGCAAACGTGCTGAAGATCGGATCGGTCAACACGTTCACGCCATCGACCTGCAACAGCACGGTCGAATGACCGACCCACGTCACCGTCGCGACCGCCTCATCCCCGTTCGCGAGTCGCGGCGTCGTCGTCGGCACGATATCGCGCACCGGGTCGTAGCGCGCCCACTCACCGCTGAAGAAGCGCGACCGCACGACCTTGAAGACGCCTACCGAACGATCCGGCGCATACGGATTGATGAAAACGCCATCGCCATGGTGTGCGGGCACCTCATTCGTGAAGCCACTGAAGCAAAGCAACGCCGCGAGTGCAGCGCCGAGTCGGAATCGATACACGTGGAAAACCTCCGGTGGCGGAGTATCCGGCCGAGGCGTGTGGGATTCCAGAGAGGTGTGGGTGGGAAGCTTTGACTAACCGGAGGAGTAGGCTGGATTTCTGATGGCTTTTTCTTGTGGGGGCTCTGCCCCCACGCCCCCGCCGGATCGGCGCGAAGTCTGAGTTGGCGGACGGGGGAATCTCGCCGCGCGCCCAGTGCGGCGCGGAATCGCGGCGGGTGATTCCCCCCTGGCGCGCTTGCGCGCCGGGGCCCCGGTGGTCGGCGTGTTCGCCGGAAGGCGGCGTTCGAGATCGAAGTTGTGTGCCGCAAGTTGTGCAAAAGGGTTGAGTGGCCTGGCATGCGGTTAAGCGGCTTGACGGAGCTGTTCCTTCTTCAGCTCCTTGAGCAAGTCCATGTTTAAGTAGCGGCTCTGTTCGAGCCAGTTTTCGTGGGTCTCAACGGCCAGCGCCCGCACCAGGCGTAAGCAACTCGCCGCGTTCGGAAAGATCCGCACCACATACGTTCGTCGACGGATTTCCTCGTTCAACCGTTCCAGCATGTTGGTGCTCTTCATGTGCTTGTGATGGCGATGCGGGAGGCGATAGAACGTCCACGTCTGCTCGATGTTTTCCTCCACCCAGTCGGTGAGCTTCGGATACTTCGTGTGCCATCGGCCGATCCAAGCGGCGAGATCCGATCGCGCCTCATCGACGTTGCGACGATCGTAGAGCCAGCGCAGTTCCTGCAGACAATCGTCATCGGCCTTGCGCGGAATGTGGTCGAGGGCGTTGCGCAGGAAGTGCACGTAGCAGCGTTGCCAGGCGCTGTCGGTGAGGACTTCTTGGATCGCCCGTCGCAGCCCATCGTGATCATCGCTGACGACGTACTCGACGCCGTGTAAGCCGCGATCACGCAGCGTGGTGAGGAACTCTTTCCAGCTACTTCGACTCTCCCGTTGAGCGAGCTCCACGGCCAGTATCTGGCGGCGTCCTTCCCAGTTGATGCCAATGGCAATGAGCACGGCTCGAGAGCGGATCACTCCCGCCTCACGGACCTTCTCATAACGCGCATCGAGGATCAGATACGGCGTCGGTTCTTCGAGTCGTCGGGTGGCGAATGCGGTGAGCGTCTTGTCGAGGCGCTTGTTGATCCGCGAGATGGTCGAGGCCGAGACGCTGTGGCCACACAGCTCCTCCGTGATCGCTTTGACCTTGCGCGTCGAAACGCCCTCGATATACATCTGCGCCAGCGCGCTGACCAAGGCTTGTTCGGAACGCTGGTAGCGCGCAAACAGCTCCGTGGAAAAGCGTCCTTCGCGGTCGCGCGGTACACGCAGCTCGAGCTTGCCGACGCGGGTCAACAAGCCGCGCGGGTAGTAACCGGCTCGATAGCCCCGGCGTTCGTCGCTGCGTTCGTGGGGTTGCGCGCGGAGCACTTTGGCCATCTCCGCTTCCAATAGCTCTTGGAGCATCTCGCGCATCATCGTGCGCAGCTGGTCGCCCTCGCTGCTGAGTACCTCTTCCAGTTCGACTGCCGTCGTCTTACGCTTCTTCTGGGTGGTCATCTCGTGTGTGTGCCTTTTTTGATGTCGTGTCTAAAAGCACACCATGGCCACCCAACTTTTTGCACATCCTTCGGCACACTACCGAGATCGAGCGGGATTTGTACTGTGGTTTGGTCGGCGCGGGGCGCGCTGGGAAGTGCCGCTCGATGATCTGGAAAGCGTTGATTCGGTGGGCTGGAAAGCTCTGACTTTCCGGAGGAGAAGGCTGGATTGCAGCTTGCTCTTTCTTGTGGGGGCTCCGCCCCCACGCCCCCGCCGGATCGGCGCGAAGTCTGAGTTGGCGGATGGGGGAATCTCGCCGCGCGCCCAGTGCGGCGCGGAATCGCGGCGGGTGATTCCCCCCTGGCGCGCTTGCCGCGCCGGGGCCCCGGTGGTCGGCGTGTTCGCCGGAAGGCGGCGTTCGAGATCGAGCGGGATTTGTAGGATGCGCGGGGAAGCGTTTGCAGGATCCTGCCTTCGCTCGATGTCCTGGAAAGGATTTGCAGGCTGATCGGTTCGCTAAAGCCTTCCTAAGGGCAAATTAGTTCTAAAGCCGGCAAACCCCAATCAAGCGAAATCGATGGCCTCGAGCCCGGCGCGGCAAAGCCGCGACGCAGGGGGGTCCTGGGGGGACCCGGAGGGTCCCCCCTAGAAGAAAAAGCACCTTCAAACATTCTTCAAATTATCGTCCGGGTTCCGATCGATCATCTTGTGATACGGATCCACCGCGACCTTCGCCGGCGCGCTCGGCACGACGAACTTGAGCGTCTGTTGGCCCGAGGTGATGCGGTGTTTCTCGATCAGCATCGGATCGGGCAGGTCGTCGTCACCGAGTTCATCGCTTGCTTCGCCGAAGATCGCGACGTCAAGCAGCGCATCGAGTGGCACCTCCGACTCACGACCTTCACCGTCGGCTTCGAACTGTTTCGCTTCGATCGTGATGGCGACCTCGACGCCGTCATCGATCGGCGTCGTCACGACATCGGCGACCTTGAGGTCGTAGAGCGAGATCTTCTCGAAGAGGTCGGTGATGAGTTTCTGGTGTTCCGCCGACGCCTCGGCACGGAACGCGGCGATCAGGTCGCCGGTGGTCGGAAAGGGCGCCTGTTTGAAGGCGAACTGATCGATGAAGTTCGCGAGTGCCCGATTGACGGCGGCTTCGCCGATCGCGTCCTTCAGCGCGTACATCGCCACGCTGCCCTTGCGGTAGTGGACATAGGCCTGGTTCTCGACGAGTGCCAGGGGGAGTTCATCAATGAGCTCGCCGCCGCGGCCGGAGAGATACGAGTCGAGCTCGTACTTCAGAAAACGCCGCATCCGTTCTTCGCCGTATTCGCGCTCGAGCACCATCAGAGCCGAATACTGCGCGAGCGTCTCGACGATCATCGTCATGCCCTGCATACGCGCGCCGATGACCTGGTGCGCCCACCACTGGTGTGCCAGTTCGTGGGCCGTGACGTAGAAGACGCCGTCGATGTTCTTGTCGTCGCGCAGGTCCGAAATGAACCCGATGTTCTCGGAATACGGGATCGTGTTGGCAAACGCCTGCGCGAAGTTCTGGTAACCCGGGAACTCGATGATGCGGAACTGGCGGTACTGATACGGCGAGAAGCTTTCCTCGAAATAGTCGAGCCCCTTCTTCGTCGCATCGATCATCCGATCGACGTTGAAGTCGTGCGGATCGTGGTAGTAGACCTCGATCGCGACATCCTTGTGCTGGTCACGCTTGACCGTGTACTGCGCGGACTGGAACGACAGGAACGGCCAGATCGGCTCGTCCATCACATACTCGAAGTAGCGTCTCCCGTCTTCCTGCCACTCGCGTTCGAGATAGCCCGGCGCAATCGCGACGTGACTCGGGTCGGTGCTCACGACGGCACGAAAATTCGTTCGCTGTCCGACACCCATCTGACTCACCTCACGGCCGCGCACGCGGTCGAACTTCGGTAAACGCTCCACGGGGCCGAGGTCGTATTGGCGCCGCGTGTTGTTGTCGCTGAGTTCCGCGTTCGGGTTGTAGCCAGGCGCCGGCGCGATCTCGGCGTTGTTGACGAACGTGCCGTTCTCGATCAGTCGCGTGGACGAGCGCGAGTTGACGAATCCACGGTTGATCCAGCTGAGATCAAAGCCCAGCTTCATCTTCTCGCCCGGTAGCAACGGCTCATCGAGCTCGTAGCGGTGGTAACCGAGCGCCCGATCGCCAGAAATCTCTTGGGCCGGCAGGTCGATGCTGTTGATCGTCAGGGGCGAAGGAATATTCAGATGCAGCTCCCGAATGGGTTCGGAGGTGAGATTCACCATCTCCATCGTCCCGCGGCTCTCGAGTCGGCGCTCGTCCGGGAAGATATCGACCTCCATCGCGACGTCGATCACCTCCGGCCGTGCCATGTCCTCGTATTGCTTGAACGACTTCTCATAGTTCGCCTGACGTTCTTCGAGATCATCCGACGTCAGGTACGGGTTCAACACATTGGTGTTGTAGAAGATCCAACCGCCGAGCGAAATCCAGAACACCGTCGCCACCGCCGCCAGCGTTCGAACGTTCGGCGTGAAACGCTGACGCCCGTCGGCGAGTCGCTCCCGCCAGCCGTCGGTCACGCCGCGGCGCATGAAGAGATGCGCCACCACCGCGAGAAGCAAGCAGAAAGCGCTCCAGTAAGCGCCCACCGTGAACTGTCGTTCGAGAAAGTGCCCGTAACCGTTGATATCCGAATACGGCGCGGTCGGTGCCGCAACCTGGTAGAGCACGTGCTCGAAGCCGAAGGACGAGAGCACCGAGAAGAGTAGGAACAGCCCGAGAAAGGCGAGCATGCCGAGCCATTTATTCGGCACGACTGATTGGATGAAGACCGCAAAGACGCAGAGCATGAAGATGCTCCAGCCGAAGTTCACGAAGAGCCCCGTGAAATAGAGGGGGATCTCGAGCCGGTAGTACTCGTTGGCGAGCTGAACGATGATCGCGGTGACCGCGATCACGATGAACATCATCGCCACGACAAACATCGTCGCGACGATCTTCGCGGCCGTCACGACACCCGTCGGAAACGGCGAAGCGTCGATGATTTCGTTCAGGCGCGCCTGCCGTTCGCGGAAGACGAGTTCACCGGCGTAATACATCAGGACGATGTACGTCACGAAGACGAACGATCCGCCCACGACGAGAAGCATCGAGCGCGTCAACGGCATCGACGGCGTTCCGTACATCGACCCGATGCCCACGACGAAACCGCCGAGGGTGTTCATGAGGGCGAATGCCAGCAACACGTAGAACGGCACGCTCTTGATCACGCCCCGGACATCGATGCCGAGTTGCGAGACGAACTGCGCCCAGGTGCTCGCACTCGAATAGCTCGGGGTGACCGCAATCGGCGTGCTGGGAATGGCCGGCGCCTCGTCGGATGTCGGCCGGGATCGTCTGAATCGATCCATGAAGCCCTTTTTCGGCGCCACGCTGAACGTGAATCGCCAGAGCGCGAAGATGAGGGTCACAAAGCCCACGCCCGTCCAGATGAGCCGATTGAGCGCCAACGTGCCTTCGAAGGTCGGCACGAGCTCGTTGCGCTGAAAGACGGTCCAGTAGCGCGTGACCTCGCCGAGCGCAATGTTGCCGAAGGGTTCAGCCAATGCCGTCCAGACCACGTTTTCCTGATCCGTCGTCGCACTCAGAACGACCATCGCGATGATCAGACCGAGGGCCGCGACATAACTCGCGAACATCGACCGCGTGAGGGCCGCCACGGCGAAGAAGATCGAGCTCGTGAGAAAGACGTTCGGCAGCAGGAGAACCAGGAACGAGAAGACATAGGGCGCTATCGAAAATGCACCGATACGTTCGGCGTCGAGCCACGGCATGAAGGTCGCAAGCAAAACGCCGAACACAGCCCCACTCGCCGCAAGCACTGCGCTGACGAAACCGCCAGCAAATCGACCGAGCAGGAACGAGGTGGCACTGACACGCGTCGAGAAAAGAATCTCCGCTGTCTTCACGTCGAAGTCGCGCGTAATCGCGGTCGCCACGAAAGCCACCACGGCGAAAAGCGCAATCACGCTGAACGTCGCGATCGTCACCATGATCGCGTAGCTGGCGTTCAGGTCGAGGTTGGTCCCGACCCCGCCGACGGACACGTTCTCGGACGCGGTGGCGAGGAAGGTCATGATGAAGAAGACGAGGAAGACGCTCCAGAAGAGCGGTGATCTCGCCTGGTAGCGACACTCGAATCGAAAGACTTCGGCAAGCATGGCTCAGTCCAGGTTCACGGCGACGCCGTGGTCGTTCAACGTCGCGAAGTAGACGTCTTCGAGGGTCGGTGTGGCGGGCTCAGCCGATTCCACCGGCGCCGAGTCGGCAACCATTCGAAGCTCCGTACGTCCTGCCACCATTCGCGTCGAAACGACCGGCAATCCGACGTCGGGTTCGGCACCGCGATCGGCGACGACCCGCCATAAACGCCCCTCGAGTTCGGCAACGAGTTTGGCTGGCTCTCCGGTGACGAGAATCCTACCGTCGCCCATGATCGCCATCCGCGGACAAAGATCCGAAACGTCTTCGACGATATGCGTCGAGAGCACGACCACCACGTCCTCACCGATGCGGACCAGGAGGTTGTGAAATCGTCGACGCTCCGCCGGATCGAGCCCCGCCGTCGGTTCATCGACAATAATCAGGCCCGGATCGCCGATGAGTGCTTGGGCGATCCCGAAGCGCTGTCGCATGCCACCGGAGAAGGTATCAATGTTCTTCTTTCGCACGCCCCACAGGTTGGTCTGGGTGAGCAACCCTTCGACGAGCGCTTTTCGGTCGGCACGATCCGCGACACCTTTGAGGCACGCGAGGTGGTTCAACATCGTCTCGGGCGACGTCCTTGGGTAGGTGCCGAATTCCTGCGGCAGGTACCCGAGCTCCCGACGCAGCGCCTGTTTGTCGTTGATGACGTCGATATCGCCGAGTCGAACCGATCCTTCGTCCGGGTCCTGCAACGTCGCGATCGTGCGCATCAACGTCGACTTACCCGCACCGTTCGGGCCCAGCAGGCCAAACATGCCGCGCGGAATCTCGAGCGACACGTCATCGAGTGCCACCACCCCGTTCGCGTAAGTCTTCTTGAGTCCTTCGATGAGAAGCATCAGCTTTTCCTTTTTCCCTCAAGGGAATCGATGATTGAGTCGCGCTTATCGTCTGCGGGCGCCCATCTGAGGATAGTCGCACCACGACCCGGATTGGTTTGCTTCGATGATGTCGGGCGCTTGCCCTGCACGCCGCCGGCGGACCATTGCGATGCGATCGCGCGCCGGCGCACGATCCTCTCGATGCTTTCTCGAGGATGCCCGTGACACGCTTGATGACTTCACTGGTCGGCAGCTATGCCCAACCGGACTGGCTGATCGACCGCACCCGACTCGGATCCCGGCTGCCGCCGCGCGTACTGGTCGAGGAACTCTGGCGGATCGATGGCGAACGACTCGAAGAAGCTCAGGACGACGCGACGATCATCGCGATCGATGATCAGCATCGCGCGGGCGTCGATATCGTTACGGACGGAGAGATGCGCCGCGAGAGCTATTCGAACCGGTTCGCCAACGCGCTCGGCGGCGTCGACCTCGATAACCCCGGCGAAGCCGTGGATCGAACCGGGAAAGTGGTCCCGGTGCCGCGCGTGGTCGGCGAAATCGTCCGCCAGAGACCCGTCGAAACCCCGCATGTTGCATTCCTCAAGCGTCAAACCGATAAGCCCCTCAAGATCACCCTGCCGGGCCCCTTCACGATGGCGCAGCAGGCGCAGAATGATCACTACGCCGACATCGGCTCGGTGGCGCTGGCCTACGCGGCCGCGGTGAATGACGAGGTACAGGACCTCTTCGCCGCGGGGGTCGACATCGTGCAACTCGACGAGCCCTACGTTCAGGCGCGTCCCGAAGCGGCGCGGGAGTACGCGGTGGAAGCCATCGATCGTGCATTCGCGGGTGCGACGGGGGTTACCGCGCTGCACGTCTGCTTCGGCTACGGCAAGCATGTCGAGAACAAGCCCGCCGGCTATGCCTTTCTCGAAGAACTCGATGCCTGCACGGCCGACGAAGTCTCGATCGAATGCGCCCAGCCGCGACTCGACATGGACATCCTGGGCGCACTGCCAAACAAAATGATCCACGTCGGTGTGCTCGATCTGCGCGACACCACACCGGAGACCCCCGAGGTCGTTGCCGACCGCATTCGTGCGGCCCTCGAGGTCATCGCCCCCGAACGCATGGTGGTGGCGCCCGATTGCGGCATGAAGTACCTGCCGCGCGATGTTGCGTTCACCAAACTCGCCAACATGGTGCGTGGCCGCGACATCGTTCTAGCAGAGTTGGATCAACACGATGCGACGTGAGGCGCGGATTCAGCTGAACGCGTAGCTCACGATGTTGAAGTAGAAACCAATCCAGATATTGGCCAGCGCACCGAGCGCAAAGAGCGAGAAGACGGAACGCGCCGCGAGCGTGCCGTCACCCCGGACCCATTGCCGACCCGCGAGAAATACAACGGCCAGCCCAACGAGCGCGTTGACTGACATCATCAGGAGTGCTGCGTGCGCCGCTGTCGGCACGCCGTAGGCAAACTCCTGCGTATCACCCGCGAGCGTTGCGCCGAGATATCCGTAGAGCAGAATCGCGAGCACGCTATAGATCGTGACGACGAACGCGTCGCCACGTGCAATAACGAGCGACGCACGTTTTCGCACGAGCCGGTAGCCGTAGCCGAGGGTTGCTGCGATCGAGAGGGCGAAGATGGCGGCAAGCAGCATCTGCAGAAAGGCGGGTGAATCGAAGCCGCCCACGCGCTCGTACGTTCCCAACGGGCCGTTGATGACCATGTGGGAGATCGCGTCGTTTTCATCACGAATGAAGACCAATGGCGTTGTCGAATACTTGCCGCGGAAGACGTCCTCACCCATGGCGATCCAACGGTTGATGCCGCCACTGGCGACGATCAGTTCCTCGCCATCGGCGCTCACCGTGACGCCGGAGACGAGCATCGTGAGCTTCTCGAACGTCGACTGATTTCGCCGCAGCGACAGGTACTCGCCGGCGTATTGTGAAAGATCCACGTCGACCGGTTCCGGCGGCGCCGGGAGATACTCGCCACCGAAGAAGTGATCGATGAACGCCGTCACGATGCGGCTGCGGGCGGCCGACCCCGGATCGGAGTTGAACGACACGAAGATGCCGAGTTCGAGCGCGGGTACGAGCGAGAGATTCGAGTGGAACTGGTTGACGTCCCCGCCATGGCCAAAGATTTCGAGACCCGCACGATCCCGTGCGGTAGAAGCCGTGCAGCATCGGTGGCGTTGCTTCGTGGGGCGCGAAGAGCGGCTCGCGCATCACCCGTGCCGTCTCTTCGCTCAGGATTCGCCGATCACCGAACGCGCCTTCGTTCAGATGCGCCACCATGAAGCGGGTCATGTCGTCAGCCGTCGTACTGATATGGCCCGCCGGCAGATCGCTGAAGTATTCGTAGTCGACCGCGACGAACCGACCACCGCCGTAGCGGTACCCCTTGGCATGGCGCGCTTTCAGCGATTCATCCATCACGATCTGCGTGTTGGTGCTCGTCATCTCCAGCGGCGCCAACACGTGCTCGTCGATGTAGTCGGACCAGGTCTGACCCGTGATGCGCTCGATCAGATAGCCCGCAATCGCCGATCCGTAGTTCGAATAGGACGCCTGCTCGCCGGGCGGGCGCACGCGGGCCGGCATCTGAATCGCGAGGTGGTCTCCCAGCGGCTTCACGTCGTCAACGGACCGCGCCGAACTACCAGTTCCCAGCTCTTCGAAACCCGGCGTGTGGGTCAATAGATGGCGCACCCGGATCGGCTCATCGAACGTCCCCGGAATCTCGAATTCGAGATACTGATCGATCGGGTCGTCGAGACCGATCCGACCCTGCTCGACGAGTTGCATGATCGCCGTCCAGACGAACGGCTTGGTGATCGACGCGATCCGGAAAAGCGACGCATCGGGATCGGCCGGCGTCCGCGCTTCCACGTCGGCGAATCCGTAACCCGCCTTGAAGAGGACGTCGCCGTTGAGCACGACGCTCACCACGACGCCGGCGATCTCGTGATCTTTCTGCTGTACCGAAAAGGCTGTGTCGAAGAACTGCTCGACGGTCTCGGCATTGAGAGGGGGCCGTGACTCGGCGTGCGCGAGACTGAACGCCGCGACGACGGCCACGAGCGCCAAGTGGAAAAAGCGCATGCCGTTACTCCTGGTTCGTCGATCCCGACTCGTTGGCCAGTCGCACCATCGCCTCGACGAGGACCTGACAACCGGCCGCTACATCGTCGGGCTCGGCGCTCTCGATCTCGTTGTGGCTGATCCCGTCGGCGCAGGGCACGAAGATCATCCCCGTCGGCGCGACTCGGGCGACATAACAGGCGTCGTGTCCCGCGCCCGAGACGATGTCCATGTGCTCGAAGCCGGAATGCATGGCCGACGCACGCACGGCATCCACACAAACATCGGCAAACGGTGCCGCCGGGAAATGCCAGATTTCCTCGACGACGAGGTCGAGTCCGAGTTCGGCTGAGATGTCGGCGCTCGTCGTCCGCAGCACCTCGTCCATTTGACCTAGGCGGTCCTCCACCGGGTGGCGGAAGTCGACGGTGAACATGACCTCGCCGGGAATCGTGTTTCTCGAGTTCGGCCGACACTCGATCATGCCGACGGTCGCGCACGCGCTCGGCTGGAAATCGAAACCGATCCGATTGACCGCATCGATGATCCGCGAGCTACCGACGAGCGCATCCCGGCGACGCGCCATCGGAGTCGGGCCGGCATGAGCTTCCTGGCCCGTCACCGTGATCTCGTACCAACGCTGGCCCTGCGCACCCGTGACCACGCCAACCGTCTTTTCCTCCGCCTCGAGGATCGGCCCCTGCTCGATATGCGTTTCGATATAAGCACCGATCGCGTGGTCGCCGACCGCCGATGTACCGGCATAGCCGATCGCGTCGAGTGCCGCGGCGAACGTGATGCCGTCCGGGTCCTCGCGCGAGCGCACCCAATCGGCATCGAACGCACCGGCAAACGCACCGGACGCCATCATGGCCGGTGCAAATCGCGAACCCTCTTCGTTCGTCCAAACGACGATCTCAATCGGTGCGTCGGTTTCGAAGCCGGCGTCATTCAGTGTGCGAACGACTTCGAGCCCGGCCAGCACGCCATAGGCGCCATCGAACTTGCCGCCCGTCGGTTGCGAGTCGATGTGGCTGCCGGTGACGATCGGCAGGGCATTGGGGTGCTTGCCTTCGCGCCGCGCGAAGATGTTGCCGAGCTCATCGATCTGAATCGAACAACCGGCTTCCCGGCACCATTCGACGAAGAGATCGCGCGCCGCCTTGTCGACTTCGGTGAGGGCCAATCGGCAGACGCCACCTTTCGGCGTCGCACCGATCTCGGCAAGGCGCATCAGGCTTGACCAGAGACGCTCGCCGTCGATCGTGAGATTGCTACCCGCGGGCCGCGCCACCATATCGATCAGGCGGCGCCGAGATTCGCCTTGATCGCCGCCTCTAGCGCCCCGGGCTCGAAGCCGAACGGGCCGCGATCGCCCTGAAAGGCTACGGACCCGTCACGGCCGATGAGGTACAGCCGATCCGGCAGCGCCCCGTAGGCATTCGCGACGGCATCGTCCACGTCGTCGACGACGACCGGCATACGAATCTTCAGCCGCAAAGCACAGGTCGTCGCGACATCGACTCGCTCGGCCGTTGTGCCGGGATCGTTCACCACGATCTCTTCGGCGCGGTTCATCGACACCACCCAACCCTCCTCGGGATGGGCCTCACGGATGTAGACGACGACAAACTCGACTTGATCGCGCCAGCGTTCCCACATCTCGTGCAAGGGTTCCAACTGAACCCGAAAAGGCGGTCACGTGTACGAACCGAAGATGAGAGCGACCGGCTTTTCACGGGCGGCCGCGAGTAGATCGAAATCGGCCCCCGTGGCGGACTCGACACCCGTACTGAAATCGTAGAGCGGTAACGAAAAGCCAAACGCGGGGTCGCCTTCACGAAGATCGGGTGTGGACAGCGCCTGGTGTCGCGGATCCGCCATGACATCCATCGGTGTCATCGGCGAGTCGTCTGGCGTGAAGGCTCGCCAATCCATCGATTGTACTTTTGCCATCTGCTCTTCGTCGGTGCTCATGGCTGATCTCCTCACGTCGAGGCCAGCAAGAGTCACCCCTGGTGTTCGATGGGGTCAAGCGCGTGAGGAAAGGGCGCCGTCACTCGACCCCGCCGTCACGAGGCGAGCTTCATCCGGTCGAGCTCCATGTCCCGGCGCTTTGCTCGCTTCATCCCCTCGTCGGAATCACCGAGCTTCCAGTAGCAGCTCAGATACATCTCGCGGCGATTGATACCGTGCTCGTCGCGAAAAAATCCGCGCGCAAATCGCATGGCGTCGAACTCGGCCGCGAACCACGGATAAGGTGTGCCCTCGAGCCACCCGACCAGAGGAAGCTCCTCGATGAGCACGGCACAGGGCTTGGTTTCGTCATCGTTGACGAGCCAGCGCACCTCGACACCGGATGGCGCGGCAATGTCCTGGACATCATCAGCGGACGGTACCTCGACGAGCGCGTAGCCACGCATGTCGGCCGGCAGTTGTTCGAGGTTGACGGCGAGCGCCGGCAAAGCACTCAGGTCACCGCCGAGGAAGACCCAATCCGCATCCGGCCCGGCGAGCTTCTTCTCCCCCGGACCCATCGCGGTGATTCGATCGCCCACCCGTGCCACGCGGCACCACTTCGACGCCGGACCGTCGTCGCCGTGATCGACAAAATCCAACACGAGTTCCCGACGTTCGGGATCGAAGGCGCGAACCGTGTAGGAGCGCATCACGGGGTCACCCGAATCGGTCGTCAGGCGGAGCTTCACGTAACCACCCTGCTGATCAGGCGGGAAATCCGCCAGAGCATCACCCGTCAGGACAATCCGGCGCATATGCGACGTGAGTTGCTCGTTGCTCACGACCTCGAGGTCATATCGTCCCGGCGCAGGCTCCTAACCATTGCACGCAAATCATAATCATTATCAATTGCATTTATTGAACTCGAATGCAAGCGGTCGGGACCGGAATGGGAAATCACCGAGGTCCTCGGCAATCTCGGCGACTTCATCGGCGCAGTCGCCGTGTTCGGTAGGATCGTCTATCTCGCCATTCAGGTTCGCCACAGCAAGGAAGCAACCGAGGCCAACACGCGGGCGCTCGAAGCCCAGCGTAAGACCGTCGCCGTGAAGTCGATCTCTACCTTGGACGATTGAACCTCGAAAGCGCGCGTGATCCCGAGCTTCAGCCGATCGAAAAGCTTCTCGTGGGCACGCCGGATCCTGAGAACTTGGACGATGACGACTACTACAAGCTACGGTGCTACGCCTTGGCGGCGTTCTTTGCGCCGCAATGCCAGCCTCGCCCCGGCCCTCGCGAAGCGCTCGAGCCCGTTCCAGTAATCAATCCCAAAGACAAGCGTTGGCGGGCCTCAGAGCCGAGCGCATGACGCTCGGCGTTCCGAATCAATCAAAAACGTTATCAGGCCAACCGACGGGACCTTAATGAAAAATCACACCAAGCTGGCAGCGTTGCCCTCTACGCTCGCAACACCACTCACTCCGATGATCTTTACCGCCCTGCTGTCCTTCTACAGCGCTCACGCGGCGAATACTGAGCAAGATATCGATGTACAGAACGATGAGATCGACGTCACTCTATTTCGCGGCGCCGCGAACAATACCTATTTCCCGGTCTACTTCAGAGCACTTCCCGAAGAAGGCGCGGAAAACGTCGCTATGGAAGCTCACGCGATTGACCTGCGCCCAGAGCGTGATGTCACGTTACACGTCGAGATTTACAATCCGCAAGGCTCCATTCCATTGATCGTGACGCCTGGCGGCAATGGCGACACCGAAGGGTTTGGCGGTTTTGCCCGAAATGTGGCCGCGGTGGATCCTGAGTTGAAAGTCATCATTTACGATCGACGTAATTTAGGCCAGTCGGAGGTCTCGTTTGGTAGTGAGCCACAGATGATTGAAGAAGGGGAAGATCTACACGTTCTGATCCAACGTCTTGATGTGGCACCAACCGCATTTTATGGGATGTCCTCGGGTGCTCGCTCCAACATGGTATTAGCCTCACGCTATCCGGATGACATCGCCGCGCTTGTCATTGCGCCACTGACTGGTGGACCCTATGCAGCAGCTCGTTTATCGGAGGATTACTTTTTTAAGTATCTGCCCGAGAAGAAACTGGCAACTCGGCAGCACATCAGCGGTCTGCCGCTAACAACGATGCACGCATTGGCCGAAACAGAGCTTTGGAGCGCCTACCTGGATCGCAATACGCCCAAGAGACGGGAACGTTTCTTCAATTCCGACATCGGAGAATTCCTTGCCGCGATGAAGGCTTCTGGAGAACATTTACAAGCAACGCGATACCAGACTGCGCTGGGAATGAAAGACGAAGATCTGGCGAAGCTCGAGATTCCCGCAACGCTGATCCTTCACCATGACCAATATAGCGACAACTTACATCCAATCACAAACTCAAGAGCAGCGACCACGTTGATCGAAAACTCGTCGTTCAAGTTCGCCCCGCACCTACCGGAGATACTCGCGGCAATACTACCTTTCGTAAAGAAACATACGCCCAAGCGGCATAATTGAGCGATCCCGCTGGCGAACCTCTCAACCCGCTTCGTTCGGCCCCTTGGCCTAACAGCCCATCAAACTTTCGAAGTTCTTGCTGTAGAAATTGTCCAGCTCTATTTGGGTCGCATTAACTGAGTTTAGGCTGCTTTCAAAGTCGCCGAAAGGATCCGTACCGCCTTCCATGTGCGGATAATCTGTATTGAACATCAACATTTCAGCACCCACGTTACCGTGACGCAGTATCCAGCCCGTATCTTCCATGTGGAAAGGCGTCGCCTTCACTTGGCGCCGAACATAATCAGATGGCCTCAAGGAGAGATTCTTCAAATTCTCGTCGAACTTGCCTAATTCGCTGACGCCGATGTCGAAGTTCATCAAGCTCATCGGCAACCAATTGGCACCCAATTCGATCAATCCGATTTTGAGATTTGGGAAACGTTCCAAGGCGCCATCATAGATCATGCAACAGAGTCATCTTTCTATTGAATGGTGTATCACCGGAAAGTCCTTTGCCGATGTCGTCTCAGCAGTAACTATGCCCTCAGTAGACTTCTTTTCGATACCGGTGTTTCTATAAGCTCGGCCCATCAAACGACCGCTGCCAATATGCAAAACTATCAGAACCGCGGCTTCTTCTGCGAGCGCCCAAACCGGATCAAAGTCAACATGCGACGGTGAACGCCCAGCAATAGCGTCGGAAGGTATCCACAAAGCCTTGATGCCGAGATCAATTGCCCTCGACGCGATTTTGTAGGCAAGCTCCGGGTCAGTCATGCTGACGAAACCAACGGGCATGAGTCGCGGGTCATCGTTACAAAAGTCTGTCATGCCACGGTTCAACGCCTCACAACCACCTTCGAGGAGTTTTGCGTCTTTGGAGAAAGCAAAGCGCGTCATCGCTAAGGGAGAGGAAAACAACAACTGTTGCTGGATGCCGGTAATGTTCAACATCTCACTGCGTTCAGTGCTGTCGACCGAACCGAAAGAACACCAGGGATTGGCCTTGCTGTCTTTGGCAAAGACATCTGCTTTCAACGCAGCCGTTTTTTCAGGGTCATCGCCCGCGAGTCGCTTTTCGGCCGCTTGAATAAATGGCCGCAAGCCCTGCAAATCCGAAGGGCGCACGCCCGGTTGCAAATTCGCCTTTACGTATTCGGACGCATAGCCGTTCAACCAACCGATGGGTTCTGCAATGTGCGAGTCCGCATCGTGAATAGTACGGCCTTGTCTGTGAGATACAGCTGCTTCGGTCATGGTGCGCCTTCTTTCGGTTGCTCGTTGTAGAGACTACTGGATGTTTTCAGTATCAGTTGCATCATCCTGAGACTACTTTTGACCGTGTAGGTGCGATCAAGGATCAACGGTCCGTTTACGTTGCCGATTGCTACCGCGACCAAAAGGGGGCCAGATTCTATGGTGACTCGTCCTCCTGCATCGCAGGCGCGATCCACCATGTGTAACCATCCACTAGACGCGTGAACTCGATCCAGGAATCGGCCCCTGTCCATATATCTGGGAACTCGGTCGCGTCTATGGGTATGTCGACACCCGCGTCACGAAGAGTCCCGAGGACGCTTGCAGTGTCAGGAAAGTTCTCGAAGTAGATGATGAAAATGACGCGCCGGATTTCACCGTAGTCAGTCGCCGAGAAGAAATGCAGCTTTCCGCCAAACAGGAGTTCGGCGCCCTGCACCTGCGCTTGGATGATCTGAAAGACCGCGTCGTAGTGCTCTTGACGCACGTCCGCCACATTCACGCCGTAGTAAGGCGACTCAACCGTTGGCATCTCCCTACGGAAACGCTCTCCCCAGCTAGGCGCGTCGGGGCTGATCTTGGGAAGAAGCCGAAAGGCCGACGCAAAGTTGCGTTGAGACGATTGGGACGCGGACGCCACCGACTCCCCCTCACTGGCGTGAATGACGCCTACCAAGATCATCAAGGACAACGCGATAAAAGGCCTCACTTTCACCCCCTTTTGTGTCCGCAAGTTCACTTGAGAGCGGAAGCGCGATAAGCATCAGTTCCCGGAGGAAATCCGCGCGCGGCCCTTGAGCCGTCGAGGTTCCGCCCGAAAATAGCCTCGCCGCGCTCCGCGATCGCTAACCGCGGCGATTGAGGCCAGCGAGTTCCGCCATGAACGTGTTCGCTTCGTCCTGGCCCGTGCCGACCGTGAGGCCCGTGAAGCCCGCGTCCACCCAGTCACGGTAACGCTTTCGAATGCGATCCTTCGGTCCCAAGAGTGCGGCTTCATCGATGAATTCATCAGGCACCGCAGCGGCCGCTTCGTCCTTGCGTTTGGCGAGATAGAGCTCCTGGATGCGATCAGCCGCTTCACCGAAACCGCGCTCGATCATCATGTTCTTGTGAAAGTTGAGGTTCTGATGGCCCATCCCGCCGACGTAGAGCGCCGTGTTGGGCTTGGCCGCATCGATCGCGGCTTGCACGTCATCGGTGATGAGCACCTGCACGACGGATTGGATCTCGATGTCGTCGAGCGTCTTGCCGGCTTTCTTTGCACCTTCCTCGAGCCAGGGTTTCGCCTTCTCGATGTATTCCGGCGTCATCCGAAGCGGCAGCCAGCCGTCGGCGATCTCCCCGGTCAGTCGCACCATGGTTTCGGTGCCCGTGCCGAGCCAGACGGGAATGTTCGGGTTCATGTGCAGGATCGATTTCAACGGCTTGCCGATGCCGAGCGAGCCATCGCCGGTGAACGGCAGCGAGATCTCGCGGCCCTCGTGCTCGACGATCTCGCGATTGAGCGTCTTCTTGATGATCGAGACGTAGTCCTTGGTGCGGTAGTACGGCTTTCCCCACGGTTGGCCGAACCATCCTTCGACGATCTGCGGGCCGGACATGCCGATGCCGATGATCACCCGATCACCGCCTGCGAGCGCGTCGATCGTCGCCGCTTGCATCGCAGCCATCACGGGCGGTCGTCCGGCGAGTTGCTGGATCGCCGTGCCAAGGCGGATCGATTCGGTCTTCGCCGCGATGTACGCCAGCGGCGACCACGCATCGGACCCGTAGACCTCGGCCGACCACACGGAGTCGTAGCCGAGTTGTTCCGCGCGCTGAATACGCTCGATGGGAATCTGGATGTGTTGGCCGCTATAGCCGATGCCGAGCCCGAGTTTCATGGTTTGCCCCCAGCAACAAACGTAGAGGAGAAGGAAGCTCGACGATGCCACGAAACTCCGGCAATCCCCAACGCGCATTCCGGCATCCCGAGGACATCGGCGGGATGTACGGATAGCGGACCTACCAGCGGGTCACTCCGCCGAGGAGTAACTGCTGCTCCGGCGTACCCGTCTCCCTCAATGCCGTGACGCGGGGTCCGTCGAACGGTTCCCGCGATTTCATCCAGGCATTCTGATAGCACATCAGACAGGCGCGGCGGCTGACCCCCGTCGTATTCGCAGCACCCCGGTGATAGATCCAGCCGTCGAACATGACCGCCTGACCGGGTCTCGCCAGGATGCGCAGTTCATCCGGAAATCGAGGGTGTCCTTCCGGCGGGCGAAACAGCGAGCGATGACTTCCCGGGACGATCACGAAAGCACCACTTTCTTCGGTCAGTTCGTCGAGGAAGTACGCGCAGTTGATCTGACCGGGAAGACTCCCGTACGGCGTGCCGTCGGGATCCATCGGCCACGGGCCATCCCGGTGCCAGCTCTGATCGGGCGTTACCTCGCTGGTCACCCGCGCGGTCGCGCTGTGCAGTTGAATGCAATTGCCGAGCAAGGCCTTGATGCGGGTGAGGATCGGCGGGTTGTCGAGCAACGGAACGAATGCGTCGTCCTCTTCGAGTAACTGGTGGACGAACTCCTTGCCGTCACGTTCGACCGTTGCATCGAGCACGCGACGGAGCGACGGCAGCAGCGATGCATCGAGCGCGTCCTCGACGATGAGATAACCCCACTTCTTGAAGAAGGCGACCTCGGCTTCGAGCGCCGGGTCGAGCGATGGATTCATCACGGTCGGCACGATGGTGCGTTTCATGATCTCGTCCCGTTCTTCTCGTCAGTCGTCGAAACCGATGAAGCTCGCCACCTCCGTCACGGCGCGCCGGTGCGACACCACGGCATTCGCCGGAAAGTCATCGTTTGGATAGCCCATCGCAATACTGATCAGGATCACCTGATCCTCCGGGATCTCGAGGTGCTCGCGGACCACGGGCGAGTGCATGACGCCTTGGCTGTTGATCACCGAACCAACGCCGCGAGACCAGGCCGCGTTCACGAGCGATGTCGCGAGGGCTCCACAGTCGAACGGCGCAATGTCCCCGCCTTTGAGTTCCGCGTCGTAGGTGATGATGGCCAGGAGCGGCGCATCGAAGATTCGAAAACCGCGCATCATCCAGGCGTCGCGGCCTTCCTTGTCTTCCCGCGCGATCCCCATTGATTCAAAAAGCTGCACCGCGACCTCGATCTGACGCTTGCGGTGATTCCCTTCATAGGCACGGCCCGTTTCCTGACGTTCGAACGACGGCCGGACGCCGGAAGCCGTGCGGTCGGTGCTATCGGCACGAATCCGGTCGCGCACTTCACCCGTCGCGAGATGCAGATGCCAGGGCTGCGAGTTGTAGGAAGACGGCGCCCGCACCGCGAGTGAGACGATGTCCTCGACCACCGCGCGCGGTACCGCATCGGGTTTAGAACCCCGAATGCTCCGCCGCCCCATGATCACCTCGTCGTATCCCATATCCACTGCTCGGTCCTCAAATCCGCGAGCGACGCAGCATGCCATCCCTCAGTTGCCAGGGCATCAAGCCGCCGTCCAACCGCCATCCACGAGGAGCGAATGCCCGGTAGTCGTGCTCGAGACGTCGGACGCCAGAAAGAGCACGGCGTTGACCACGTCCTCGAGGCGGCCGAGTTGGCGCTGCGGAATCATCCCGATGACGTAGTCCTTGAACGCTGGATCGTCGAGCATTGGTCGAGTCAGGTCGGTCTCGATGAACGTCGGCGCGACGGAGTTGACACGAATCCCCTGCGCCGCGACTTCGACCGCCATCGCACGCGTCAGACCCTCCACCGCATGTTTGGTCATGCAATACGCGGTCCGCCGCGGCGCGCCGACGTGGCCCATCTGTGACGACATGTTGACGATCGATCCGGTCCCTTGGCGCGCCATCACGTCGAGGGCTGCTTGCGAGGCTAGAAAGACGGCGCGCACGTTGAGATCGAGCATGTGATCCAGCACGCCTCGGTCGATCTCGGCCATCACGCGCGGCGCATTGAAGCCCGCGTTGTTGACGAGCACGTCCAGGCGATCGAGGTTCGCGACGCGTTCGATGAACGCATCCGCCGTGACGTCCATCGCCCAGGTTTCGATGCCGGGGAGTTCATGTGCGAGCCTTGCGAGCGTTTCCTCGGTCCGCGCGACGGCGATGACTCGTGCCCCTTCGGCGACGAATCCGCGCACACACGCCTCACCGAGGCCACGTCCGCCGCCCGTTACCAGAACCACCTTGTCCGCCAGGTTCAGATCCATCGTCTCGCCTCCGCCAGGAAAAAAGTCGCGCGGATACTACGCGGCACGCACGGCCTCGATAACATGTCCGGCGTCACCAAGGAGACTCGATCGATGACAGAGACGGCAACGCATCCATCCACGGCGAGCGGCGACGCGACGGAATA
Organism: uncultured Pseudomonadales bacterium; assembly: GCA_951813295.1. Lineage (GTDB taxonomy): Bacteria > Pseudomonadota > Gammaproteobacteria > Pseudomonadales > Azotimanducaceae > VXYL01. Next base: position 3,366,661 of record CATOTI010000002.1, on the reverse strand, counting down.
CGACGCGATCATCATCGGCGCGGGCCTCTCGGGGATGTACCAACTCCATCGACTCCGTGAGCAGGGGCTCTCGATCCGCGCACACCGAGCCAGGCCCGCGTAAACGCGCCCACGGACGCCGTCAGCGTCGGCAGCGATTCCGAGCGGCCACGCGCCGCGTTCGATTCCTCACCCAACGTCACGACGTAATCCCCCGCCACACCGGTCCATTCGTTTTCACCCTCCGGCAGGTGATCGACGACAGGGTCGCTGAGTGTGAGGTTGAACGACGTACTCGGCGCATCGAGCCGGGTCGCATTGATGCATCGGGCGACGTCCAGGATACGTGCCTGCCAATAGGCAGCCGTCGCGTGATAGGACTCGAACTTCGACTTTTGCGTCATTCGACGCGTGCGGAATGGTTCGCGCAGGAAATCCTGCATCTGGATCTCCGCCGGTTCGTGCATGCCGATGGCCTGTACCTGATCGCCAAGCGCCCCGATCAGAGAAAGCAATTCGATGAGCTGATCGACGTTCTGGTAGGCAATGAAGATGATCTCGTACGGACCCCGTTCACCTTCCGCCGCGCCCATGAAGAAATGCGACAGGGTCTCGCCCGGGCCATCGTAGTAGCCGAGCGCAAACGGGTTGTCGATCCAGCGCCATTCGGACTTGAACAGTATCGGTGCGTCGAGACTGCAGCCGCCATGGCCGCGCGCTCGATTGCACATCGCCGTGTACATCGCGTCGAGATCATCGCGTTTGAGCCGTTTCGGCGGACGGAACGATCGACCGGTGTCGATCTTCGCGGGGTCGAACACGATGCGGTTCACGTACGTGCCCGTGCCATAGCCGACCGTGTCGTAGAAACCTTGATCGAACATCCCGAGAGCAGAAACCGCCATCCCCGCGTCGGCCTGATTGGCGAGCGTGCGGGCCGTCAACGCGCGCGCGGCACCCAACCGGCGCGCCACACGACTCGTCGTGACGCCGGCAACCACACCGAGCGGCACGTCGGTATCGATGATTCGAATGCTGCCGTTGATGGAAATGACGGAACACTCGGCCGTGCCGTCGATATCGAAGACGACCGTGTCCGTGGTCGGCAGGAACTCATCGAGCGCTTTGACGCCGTCTTCATCGCCCCAACCGACCTCGCGCCAGATCTGTTTGACCGCGTCGAGATCACGCTCGTGGTCGTAGTCACGAATCTCCATGGCTTGCCTCCGTTCGAGAAACCGGCGCCAGCGCCGATTCGGGCGGCCGATCTGAACAGACTCGTCGCCGAAAATCGATGACCGATACGCCTTCGTGCGAGGACAGCCTGGTTCATGGAACGGAGCCCCTGATCGATCACCCCATTAGGCTCAGCTAAAATCGGTACCGCCGCTCACGTCGAGACCAGCATGACCAACTACGCGCTACCCGGAATCCCAGTCAGCGAGGATCCCGCCAACTCAGCAACGCTACCGAGTGAGGCCTATACGGATCAGGCGTTCTTGGATCTGGAAAAGCGCGAGCTTTTCTACAAGACGTGGCACTTCGCCGGTTGGGTCGGCAATCTGAAAGACATCGGCGACTACGTTACGACCACGCTCATCGACCAGCGCGTCATCATCATTCGCGGGCGCGATGGCGAACTGGCCGGCTTTCACAATGTCTGCCAGCACCGCGGGCACCAACTGCTCGTGGGCAGCGGCACGGTCGCGAGCATCACCTGTCCCTACCACGCCTGGGTCTATGGCATCGACGGCCAGTTGCAGCGCGCACGTGGAAGCGCCACGACCATAGGCCTCGACGTCGACGCGATCCGACTCACACCGATCCGGGTCGAGATCGTCGCTTCGACCTTCGTTTTCTTCAACCTGGACATGGAGGCAGCGCCCCTCGCGCCCCAGGTCAGCGATTTCATCGAGGATCTCAACCGCGAAATTCCCGGATTCGGCAGTCTCGTCAACGTCCCGTTCCCCGAGCGTTCCTCCGAGGGCGATCCCATGTTCCCGGTGGAAGCGAACTGGAAGATCGTCATGGAGAACTTCCTCGAGTGCTACCACTGCCGCGGCGCACACCCGAAATTCTCCGAAGATCTCACGCTCGATGACCTCACCTACGAAGGTCACCAACACTGGGCTAAACAGAAAAGCGGTACCCGGCGACCGAGCGGTGGCAACCAGATCTTCTGGACGCTCTTCCCGAATCTCGTCATCGGGACCAACACCGGCGACAACTCATCGCTCTTCGTTGGCGTATTTGCCGTACCCGACGGTCCCACGAGGACGGTTGCCGGCCATTTCGAGATGTACCGCATGGCGGGCGACGAAGACGGCGAGGATTACCGGGTCGATTGGGGCCCTCTCGGAACCGAGGACCGGGACCTCTGTGAGTCAGTACAGCAGGGGGTCGCGTCGATGGGCTACACCCAGGGCCGATTCGTCTACACACCAGATCAGGGCGAAGTGACCGAAGAAGCGTCGCACGCGTTTAATCGCTTCGTGCTGGACGCGGTGGGCATCTAGGCGTCGGCGAGTCCCGAAAGCCTCGCGCCACAAACCGCCGGACAGACTATGAGCGCCCGGGGGCAATAATCTCCCAGAGGGGTGCGACTACGCCGGAAACCAGCATGACGACGAAGAACGGCACAGCGTGAGCGGCGAGTCCTGGCGCGACTCGAACCTCCGCTACCGAGGAGATGAAGAAAAAGGGATCGATGCGCTCGATCCCGCCGGTCAAGCGACCACACGCGTAGCGCACTTGCGCGCCACCGAACGAGAAGAAAAAGAGTCCAGCGCCCATGGCACTCAAGAGCGCGATGAGTTCCATCGAAAGTAGAAACTCAGGGCCCGCGACGATGCCGATCAGAACGAGCGCCGCCAGGGTCGACGCGCCCTTTCGAATCTTTTTCCAAACGTCTCTCATGGACGTCATCAATCCCTCCTCGGCGCGTCACGACCTAGCTGGCACCATCGTCGCACACGCCCGAGATTCATGAGCGAAAGAGGCGAATCAGTTGAGCAATCTGATCATCGTGGTGGGCCCTCCCGCCGTCGGCAAGATGACGGTCGGTCAAGCCCTGAGCGATCTGACCGGATACCCCCTTCTGCACAATCACATTTCGATCGAAGTTGCGCTGCGCTTCTTCGACTTCGGGACGGCGGGGTTCAGCAAGATCTCCGGCACGATCCGCAACACGATCTTCGATGCAGTCGCCGAAAGCGACGTGACCGGGCTGATCTTTACCTACGTGTGGGCGTTCGACGCCGACAACGATCGTGAGGCGGTCGAGCGGATGGTCGAGCGGTGGCGTGGGAAGACTTCAGGCGACGTCTTTTTTCTCGAGCTCACCGCCAGCGACGAGCAGAAGCGCGAGCGGAACCGACATCCGGACCGACTGGCCGAGAAACCGAGTAAGCGGAACGTGACTGAATCCGAGGCGCGCCGCCACGCTCACGAGAAGACACATCGCTTCACGAGCGACGGGGCTTTCCCCCTGCAGTATCCCCACCTCCTCATCGACAACTCGAACCTGTCACCGAGTGAGGTCGCCGAACGGTTCCTGGCGAAATTCAATCTAGGCTGAGGCTCAAGCTGTGGCGCCGACTGGTGAGCGCCACGCAGCTAACGCGGCCCCGCAAATCGGTAGCTACCCATCAACGCGATCGGCAGAGCGACGAGCGTACAGCCAACCGCCGGCCAGTCCGGCTCCGACGCTGACAAACATCGTCCAGAAGGCAGCGGCGTTGAACAGGGCTCGCTGTTGGTGCGGGTGAACGTCGATCCACTGCATCGCCGTGAGTATCCCGAGCGTCATTCCGACGAAGAGACCGCCAACAAGGTGGACTACTAGAGCCGTTGCGACCCCGATAGCGAGGCTTTTCCCAAGCTGGGACTTAGAGGTGCCGGTCACACAACATTGGCGAAGATCGCAAACGCAAACGCAAGCCCAACCAGGCCCAGGATGAGGGCCGATCGTCTCATCGGATTACTCTTTAGTGAGTCGAACGCTTTCATCGGATGCTCGGCGTTAACACAAGAACGATGTTATTCCAGAGCGCCGAGCCTCGCAGCGTTACGCGATGCGACGCCAAGCCACGGGAAGCTCTTTCGCGAATCCCGGCTGCGCGTCTAAACCCTGGTACGAGTCCGGTGCAGACTCCTCAAACAGACTTTCGCAGCCCGCCGCCGCTCCTTATCGCGTGCGGCCCATTCGCCCTATCTCTCCGAGGAAAGACTAGCTGCCGAACTTCGCCTTCGCTTCCCGACGGCGCGCGTGCAGGACCGGTTCGGTATAGCCGTTCGGCTGCTCACGTCCCTTGATCACGAGGTCACACGCGGCCTGGAAGGCGACGCTGTCGTCGAAGTTCGGTGCCATGTTGCGGTAGGCGTCGTCACCGGCATTCTGCCGATCCACCACTGCTGCCATGCGCCGCATCGTGTCGATCACCTGATCTTCCGAGACGATGCCGTGGTGCAGCCAGTTGGCGATGTGCTGGCTCGAAATCCGGCACGTCGCGCGGTCTTCCATCAAGCCGACATCGTTGATGTCCGGCACCTTCGAACAACCGATCCCCTGGTCGACCCAACGGACAACGTAGCCGAGGATGCCCTGCGCATTGTTGTCGAGTTCCTGGGCGATCTCGTCGGTCGAGAGGTTCTCGCCGGAGAGGAGCGGAATCGTGAGGATGTCGTCGACGCCGGCGCGAGCACGCTCGGCGAGTTCGCCTTGCCGTGAAGCGACACTCACCTGGTGGTAGTGCATCGCGTGCAACGTCGCTGCCGTCGGCGACGGCACCCACGCGCAGTCGGCACCCGCTGTCGGGTGATTCGACTTCGTGTTCACCATCTCGAGCATTTCGTCCGGCTTCGGCCACATGCCTTTGCCAATCTGCGCACGACCTGGGAAACCCGTGGCGAGCCCCGCATCCACGTTGGCATCCTCGTAAGCGAGGATCCACGTTTCCTGCTTCATGGGTTCTTTGCGGACCATCGCGCCCGCTTGCATGCTGGTATGGATCTCATCACCCGTGCGATCGAGAAATCCCGTGTTGATGAAGACGATCCGCTCGCGCGCGACGCGGATGCATTCGCGCAAGTTGAGACTGGTGCGGCGTTCCTCGTCCATGACGCCGACCTTCAAGGTGTTGCGGTCGAGACCGAGGACGTCTTCCACCCGATCAAAAAGCTCGCAGGTGAACGCCGTCTCTTCCGGTCCGTGCATTTTCGGCTTCACGATGTAAACGCTACCGGCACGCGAGTTGCGATAATCCCCGAGAGCCTTGACGTCGTGGACCGCGCAGAGACTCGTCACGACTCCGTCCATGATGCCTTCGAAGATCTCGTTGCCGTCGGCATCGAGAATCGCGTCGCTCGTCATGAGATGGCCGACGTTGCGCACCAGGAGCAGGCTGCGACCGGGGAGCGTGAAGGCGGAACCATCGGGCGCGGTGAATTCGCGATCGGCAACGAGTGTTCGGTAGACCGTCTCGCCACCTTTCTCGAACGACTCCGAGAGCGTGCCGTTCATCAACCCGAGCCAGTTACTGTAGACCTCGGTCTTGTCTTCGGCGTCGACCGCGGCAACCGAGTCCTCACAGTCCTGGATCGTCGTCAAGGCCGACTCCATGACGACGTCCTTCACGCCGGCATGGTGAACGGCGCCGACGTTGTGCGTGCGATCGATCTGAATCTCGATGTGCAGACCGTTGTGCTTGAGCAGCACCGAATCGGGTTCACCCGAGCCGCTGCCTGTGTAGCCGATGAACTGATCGCCATCCGCAAGGGTGGCATGACCGCCCGGAATGTTGATCACGAGCGCACCGTCCGCGATTTCATAGCTCGAGACGTCCACGTGGCTGCCCTCGGTGAGCGGCACCATCGAATCGAGCGCTTCGTCGGCCTTGGCAATGACGTGATCGCCGCGCGCCGGGTTGTAGCCGCCGCCATCGGGATTGTCCTTCTCACGTCCGGGTCCTTCCGGGATGACGTCCGTCCCGTAGAAAGCGTCGTAAAGCGAACCCCACCGCGCGTTGGCCGCGTTCAGAGAAAAGCGTGCGTTCATCACGGGCACGACGAGTTGCGGGCCCGCCATCGTCGCGATCTCCGGATCGACGTTGGTCGTCGAAATCTCGAAAGGCCCGCCTTCTTCGACGAGATAGCCGATGTCGGTCAGGAAAGCCTTGTACGCGTCGGCATCGTGCTGCTGACCACGGCGCGCCAGATGGTATTCGTCGATCTTCGCCTGCAGCTCGACCCGCTTGGCGAGAAGCGCACGATTTTTCGGCGTCAGATCGCTCACGATCGCGCTGAAGCCCTGCCAGAATTGCTCCGGGTCGACTCCGGTACCCGGTAGCGCTTCTTCGTTGATGAAGCGGTCCAAAACCGACGCAACCTGTAATCCTGCCCGATCGACGCGATCTACCATGGCTTTCCCCTGTGTTGAGCCGGCGCAACATACTGAACGTCCCTGCCCATTTCCAGCCGCGCCATTTCCAGCCGCGCGAAGACTCGAAGGGCGGAAATCGCACGCACCGCGGCCGACCTCGAAAACGACCACGATGCCCTCCTAGAATGACGCGCCGTTCCACAAAACCCTGGGGATCGATATCCAGCCGACTACGACGCCGGCGCCGCTGCGCTACCGGCTCGCCGCCATGATCTACGATGGCCTCGTCGTGATGGCCTTCTGGGTCTTCACGGTCGTCATCCTGGTCGCCATCACGGGCGACGTCGTCGTCGGCGCCTGGCTCCAATCGCTGCTGTTTCTCGAGCTCTACGCCTTCTTTACGCTTTCGTGGATGTTTCGTGGCCAAACGATCGGCATGCTCGCCTGGCGGCTCGAGATCAAGGGGCGATCGCGCATGAACGCGATCGATGCCTCGAAACGGTTCGTCGGCGCCCTGGCTTCATTTCTGACGCTCGGGTTCGGCTACATCTGGATGTGGTTCGACGCCGAGCGGCGCACCTGGCCCGATATCTTCTCGAACACCCTGATCGTGCGTCGCGCGAAGTCCTGAGACTCAGGCCGCGCGCCGCACCAGCACGAACCCGGCCGCCCAGCAGATCAGGATCGGCACGATGACGGCGATGAACGAGCTCACACCGAAGACCGTCGCCATGGGCGCAAAAAGGTCTTGCAGATACTTGAAGCCGAGACCGACCGCGAGCCCCATGGACAAGCGTACGCCCATGCTCACCTCGCGCAGGGGGCCGACCACGAATCCGGTCGCGAGCCAGACCAGTCCGAGAATCGCGACCGGTTGCAGCAGACGCCCCCACAGTGCGACCTCGTAACGGGTCGTTTCTAGCGCCTCCCGCTCCAGATAGTCGATCGTTTGGGCAAGATCGCGAACACCGAGCTTCTGTGGGTCGATCAACGATTTGGCCGACAGGAACTCAGGCTCGACGAGCGACTCCCATCGGAGTGTTTCGAGCTTTCTGGCTTCGGTCGCATCGCCCATGAAGTAGGTGGCCTCAACGTCCTCGAGCAGCCAATGGTCGCCCTCAAAGACTGCCCTTGCGGCGCGAACGGTTCGCTCGAGGCGGCCGTCGTCGGTGAGTTCGAACTGCCGCACGCCCAACAGGACGCCCTCACCGCCGAACCCATCGACGTTCGTGTAAAGGTTTCCCTCACGGAACCAGTTGGACGAGTTGCGCGGGCGTTCCGCAGCGTGCTGCTGCGCGTCGAGCTTGAGCGCCGTCGCCCGCGCTTCGAAATCCGGCGCGATCGTCTCGCCCATCGCAAGGTTCAACACGAGCAGAACACTCGCCGGTACCGCCACCGACAGAAAGAGGCGCTGGAGCGAAACACCCGCACTTCGAAGCACGGTCAGCTCGGATGAGTTCGCGAGAATGCCGAGACCGATGAGCGTGCCGACAAAGGCAACGTAAGGCATCACCTCGTAGGCTCTTCGCGGCGTCGTCAGTGCAATGTAGGCGAGCGCATGGCGTGCTTCGTAACCGATCGCAACGTCCTGCAGTTCGTCGATGAACGAAAAGAGCGTCATCAAGACGACGAGGCTGAGGAGTACCACGCCCTGCGATTGCAGGACGATCCTCGCGATGTAGCGATCCATACTCGTCAGCATGGCGATACGCTCACTCGGAGACGTCTTGGAACTGTAGCTCGTGGAGGGTGTAGTAGATGCCTTTCGCGGCGAGGAGTTCTTCGTGGCTGCCGTGCTCTTCGACCTGGCCATGGTGCAGAACAAGCACCGAGTCGCACTCCTGAATCGTCTGAAGTCGATGCGCGATGATGATCGAAGTGCGCCCTTCGGTCAGACGACGCAACGCGTCCTGAATCAGGATCTCAGTGGCGGTGTCGATGCTCGCGGTCGCTTCGTCGAGCACGAGGATCTCCGGATCTCGCGCAAGCACACGAGCGAACGCCAGCAGCTGACGCTGTCCCTGGGACAGATTCTGGCCCCGCTCCGACAAGCGCGTGTCGTAGCCGTCCGGTAGTTCCGAGATGAAGCCGTCGGCGTTGACCATCTTCGCGGCCCAGACCGCGCGTTCACGGGAAATCGTCATGTCGTTCAACGTGATGTTGTCGAGCACCGTGCCCGAGAAGACGTGGAAATCCTGCAGAACGATCCCGAGACGGCGGCGCAAATCGGCGCTCGCGATCCGGTTGACGTCGATACCGTCGAGGAACACCTGATCGTCGGCGAAATCGTAGAACCGCGCCAACAGGCGGATGATCGTGCTCTTGCCCGATCCCGTCGGCCCGACGATCGCGAGCTTGTGCCCCGCCGGGATCTCGAACGACACGCCTTTGAGGACGGGGTCGGACTGCACGTAGCGAAAGTGCACGTCGCGGAATTCGACCCGTCCATCGAGACGATCCGGCAGCGCAACGGGCTCGGACGGTTCCTTCTGACGTTCATCCCAATCGAGCGCCTGGAAGATCCGCTCGCCTGACGCCATCGAACGAAACAACGTGTTGAACTGTTGACCGAGGGCTACAACCGGCATCACCAGCATAGCCACGAGCTGCGTGAAGAGGACCATCGAGCCGAGTGAGATCTCTTCCTGAATGACCTCGCCGCCGCCAAACCAGACGACAGCCGCGCTCGCCGCGCCGATGAGGCTGTTGTTGAACGCATCGTAGATGACCTCGTAGTTGATCGCCCGGTATTCCTGGTACCGGTTGTCGCGGTTGAGATCGCCGTATTCGCGCGCGTTCTGGTCCTGACGCCCGGACAGTTGCACGACCTCCATCCCCACGAGGTTTTCTTGCATGTACTGATTGAGAGCGGAAACCGAGTTGCGGATCAGTCGAAAGATGTCGCGCATCGCCCGGCGAAACAGCACCGTCGCAATCGCCGCGAGGGGTACCGCGATCAGGACGACGCCCGTGACTTCGACGCTCATCATCAGCATGAGACCGAGCGCCAACACGAACGGGACGAACTCGCCCGCCAACATGCCGAATCCGCTGATCAGCATGAAGAGGTTTTCGATGTCGTTCGTCACCCGCGTCATCACACGGCCGATCGCGACATGGTCGAAGAACGAAGCGGGCTTGGCTTCGAGGCTGCGAAAGAGATCTAGCCTCAAGTCGCGCAGCGCCTTGAGGGCGGCGCTCGCAAGCGTCAGCCGATGCGCGAGCATCAACAGAGCGTTCAGCACGACGAGCAGAACGTAGAGAATCGTTGCGGCCGTCAACGGCTCGATGCCCGCGGACGAAGCAAGCCACTGGTTGAGATCGACGAGGCCGTAGTCCGGTGCTTGAGCCCCGCTCGACGCCGGCAAGAGAATCGAGTCGATCGCGACCCGACCGGTCATCACCGGCATCATGACGCCCGCCACGGCGCCCCCCAATACCAGCAGGATGCTGACGAGGACCGTGACCCGATAGGGGCGCAGCCAACCGAGCAAGCGCACGAAAAGACGGAAATTGAAAGCCTGGTGGGTCAGTTCGGCGTCGAAAGCCGAGTAGTCCCGAGCGACGATTTCGTTGCCTCGCTTCGACGCTTCGGCTTGCCGCTCGGTCGCCTCGCTCACGATTGCGCCCCCGCCGACAGACTCTTCAGAAGCCCCTCACGCCGCGCCTGATCCTCGTCCTGGTTACTCTGCACGGCCTCGAGGTTCGAGTAGTAGCCGCCGGCGGCGAGCAGTTCCTCGTGCGTGCCTGCCTCGACGATTCTTCCCTCGTCGAGAACGACGATTCGATCAGCGTGACGCGCGGTCGACACGCGGTGTGAAATGAGCATCGTCGTCTTGCCGACCCGCAGGCGGCTGAGCCCCGACAGAATGCGCTCTTCCGTTTCGGTGTCGACGGCCGAGAAACAGTCGTCGAGCAGCAGGATCGGCGCTTCTCGGATCAACCCCCGGGCTAGCGTCGCGCGTTGTTTCTGGCCACCTGAGAGCGTGATGCCGCGTTCCCCGACCGCCGTTTCGAGACCGTCCTTGAAATCGCTGATCGCGCTCGTCAGTGCCGCCGCATCGGCCGCTTCCCAGATTCGCTCGTCAGCTCTCGACGGGTCGTCGTAGGTGAGATTGACGCGCAACGTTTCCGAAAAGAGGAATGGGTCCTGGGGTACGAGCGTCGCGATTTCGCGCAGGCGTTTGAGCGGGAACGATCGAACATCGTCGCCGTCGATCCTCACCCCACCCTGCGGCGTGTCGATCAGCCGGACGACGCTTTTCAAGAGCGTCGACTTGCCCGAACCCACTCGACCGAGGATCGCGACCGTTTCTCCCGGCGCGACATCGAGGCTGATGTCCGAGAGCACATCATCCTTCGCCGACGAATAGCGGAACGTGAGGTTGGTGAAGGTCACGCGACCGGCGATCGCTTCGGGAAGATCGTCGCTCGGTTCATCCTTGACGTCGACCTCGTAGTCGAGCACCTCGAAGATCCGCTGCGCGCCCGCTGCCGATCCCGTGAACATCGCGAGTGACATGCCGATCCAGCGCACGGGCATCGTCACCATCATCATGTAAGAGAAAAACGCGATGAACGTACCGACGCTCAATTCACCGTTGAGGACGAGCGCGCCGCCGTAGAACAGGATGATCACCGGCGAGACCGACGTCAGGAGCGGCATCACGAGGTTGACGTAGCCGTTGTAGCGCGTCGCCCGATAGACCATCTGCGCGTAATGGGTGCTGACTTCGTTGAACCGCCGCACCTCTTCCTCTTCCTCCGCCATCGCCTGGATCGTGCGGATGCCGTTGAGGTTCTCCTGCGTGAAGGCCGTGACGGTCGCCATGCCTTCCTGCTGTTCGCGGTAGTACGGGAACATGCCGCGCGAAAGCAGGAAGCCGACGATCGCGACGAACGGTAACGGCAGAATCACCCAGAACGTCAACGCGGGTGATAGCGTCATCATGAAATAAACGCCGACGAGGATCGCGAACAGGAACACGATCACGTTCGGAGCACCCCACGAGACGACCTGGCGAATCATGCTGATGTCGTTGATCGAGCGTGACATCAGATCGCCCGTCGAATAGCGCCCGAAGAACGGCGCGCCCTGTATCTGCGTGTGATCGAAGACGCGTTTGCGCAGATCGTAGGAAACCGCGACCGCCATACGGCGCAGAACACCACGAGACCAGACCAGAACACCGAACCGGACGACCACGAGGATGAGCATCATGACGGCCGGAACGACGACGTTCGGCTCGATGTTCTCGTCCGCGAGGCTGTCGATCGCCTCCATCATGTAGAGCGGCACCATCGCGTCGAGCACCCGCCCGAGCAGGAATCCACCGATCGACGCCGAGAGCATGAACCGGTAGCGGACGACGTAGGGGCTCAGACGCTTGAGGTGGCCGAGGTGACGAAACCCCGAACGTTCGCGTTCGAAGTCCGGACGATAGCGACTGAAGTCACGCTTTTTGGCCCGTTCGGCATCGCGCTCGACGCGAGGCGGCGGCGCTTTTGGATCGACGGCACCCGTCGACGACGTGCTGTCCGATGGCGATTGGGGCGGCGCGGGTTCGATCAGCACGACCTCGAGTGGAAACCGACTATTTTAGCGCTCGACGTCCACACCGTGTCGAAGCTCAGGCCGGATAGTAACTTCGCCTGACCATCACGAAGGCCGCGGCAGCCATCAAAACGTGTGGAATGACGGTCACCGCAAACGGAAATCCACCGCCTTCGATGAGGTTTTTGGCGACCACCACCAGAAGGTAGTAGACGACGAACATCCCGATTCCTGGCAGGACCTTCGCGAAACGACCTGCGCGCGGCTTCACGCGCGATATGCCGAGCGCGATGAACGCCCCGACGATCGTCAGGATCGGTAACGACAGACGCCAGTGCATTTCGGCGGCCTGTGACGCATCGGCAGTCGACAATGACACCGTCGGATAGGTCCTGACATCGTCGACGAGCCGCACGATCCCGGGCGGATCGATACGCTGGCCGAGCTCGTCGAAGACGATCTCTCGGTATTCGGACGTGCCGATCTCACCTTCGTATCGCGTGCCGTTCCTGAGCACGAGATACCGCGTCTTCGAATCACCTTCGCGCAGGATCACACCCGTCTCGGCCCACTGCGTGACGCTCACCCGGTCCTGGTGTTCGTTCAAGAAGACCCCCTCGAGTTCGCGTGTCTCCCGATCGAGGCCCGTGGCGTACGTCACTCGCTGGCCATGGTCGAAGAGATGGAAAACCCCAGGCGTAATCGCGTCGAACTCGCTCATCTCGAGCTGCTCGAGCGAAACTTCCGTATACGCACGCCTAGCCGCGTCCGTCACGTAGAGGCTCAAAACGCCGACCAGCAGGGCCACGGGCGCCACCTGGATCGCGATCCACCGGAGCATGCGGCGCGGGCGCACCCCACCCGCGGTCAGAACGACGAACTCTCGTTCCGCATGGAGTCGAGAAAGCGTCAGGATCATCGCGAGAACGAAAGCGAAAGGTGCGGTTACCTGTACGAACTCCGGCATGCGCAGGACAACCAGGAGGCCCAGCACTTCGGGCGCGAATCGACCCGCGGCCGCATCCTGCAGGAAGCCGATGAATCGTCCGCCGAGACCGACGAGCAGCAGCAGCACGAAAACGACGACAAAAACGCCGCAAAGCTCGCGCGTGATGTAGCGGAACGCTACGACCACTGACATTGATCCGATAGTATTGCCGGCTTCATTCCATCCGGTCCCGAGTCACCAACACATGAAATTTAGCTCGAAGTTCGGCGACGTGTCCGCTGCGAACACCCAGTCGATCGTGATCGCACGCAAAAACGCACAAGCCGCCGCGAAGGCGCTCGGTATCGAAGACCGTGTGCAAGCTGCTCTCGACTCGACCAAGGGTTCGGGCGGAAGTGCCGTGAGCGTCTTTGCGGACAAGAAGCCGACCATCGTCGCCATCGTCGGATCCGACGGCGGCGTGGGATCGAGCCAGGCCCTCGCAAAGGATCTCGCCGCCGCGGCGAGAACGGTCGCGGGAACGACAGCACGCGACGTCACGATCGACATGGCGTCGTTCGAGCCCGACGACGCGTACCTCTTCGCACGCCAGGCAGTGCAGGCTTTTGCCAACGAAACGTATCGGTTCGACGAGTACCGCTCGAAAAAGCCCAAGGCGCCGACGCTGAGCCGGCTCGTCGTGTTAGCGGATGCCGAATCACGCGGCGACGTCACGCGCGGTATTCGACACGGCTCGGCCATCGCCGAAGGACTGACACTCACCAAAGACCTCGGCAATCATCCGCCGAACGTCTGCGATCCCGCGTTCCTCGCCAGCGAAGCCAAGAAGATGGCCGAACCGGGTCGCGTCACCGTCAACGTGATCGAAGAAAAGGCGATGGAGAAACATGGCATGGGCGCCCTGCTCTCCGTCTCCCAGGGAAGCGCGCGACCGGCGAAGCTCATCATCGTCAACTACAAGGGCGGTAAGACCCAGAAGCCGGTCGTTCTGATCGGCAAGGGCATCACGTTCGACACCGGCGGGACGAACATCAAGCCGAGCCCGGGGATGGACGAGATGAAGTTCGACATGGGCGGCGCAGCGGCGGTACTGGGTACCGCGCGTGCGGTGATCGAAGCCAAGCTACCGATCAACCTGATCACCATCGTCGCCGCGGCCGAGAACATGCCGGGCAGTCGCGCGTCGCGGCCGAGCGATGTCGTCACGACGATGTCCGGCCAGACCGTCGAAATCCTCAACACCGATGCTGAGGGACGGCTCGTGATGTGCGACGCGATGACTTACGCCGAGCGCTACAAGCCGCGCGCGATGATCGACGTGGCCACCCTTACCGGTGCCCAGGTTGTTGCCCTCGGCGCAACCGCCGCCGGACTTTTCTCGAACGACGACGATCTCGCCGCCGCACTCGCCGGTGCCGGCGATCGAGCCAACGACAGAATGTGGCGCCTGCCGATCTGGGATGAGTACCAGGACGCACTGAAGAGCCCGGTAGCCGACATGAAGAACGTCGGCGGGCGCGAAGCGGGCTCGATCACCGCCGCGTGCTTCCTGTCGCGTTTCGCCAACGGTATTCCGTGGGCACACATCGACGTGGCGGGACCGGCTTTCCGCGCGAAGAAGGCGACCGGGCGCCCGTTGGGGGCCCTCTTCCAATACCTACTCGATACGGCATAAATGACACGCGTCGACTTCTACCTGCTCCCCGATGTCCACGCCGACGCCAAAGAGCGATTCACCTGTCGGCTTGCCTACCGCGCCGCCAGCGCGGGGCAATTGGTGCACCTCCGTTGTGAAGAGAGCCGGGTCGACGCACTTGGTGAATTGCTCTGGGCTTATCCGCCCGAACAGTTTCTGCCACACCGCCGTCTGAGCGACGGCGACACGAAGGCGCCGGTGGTTCTCGCCAACGCCGCCGACGAACCGACAGTGACCGAGGTTCTGATCAATCTGGGTGGCGACGTACCGATTTTCTTTCCCCGGTTCGATCGCGTTTCCGAGATCGTGCTCTCTTCAGAGCGTGACACCGGCCGCGAGCGATATCGGTTCTACCGCGACCGCGGCTATCCGCTGTTCCACCACGACCTCGACGAGTGGGAATAATCGAGGCGAATGACTGAAATGACCGAAACCGACACGAAAGATCAGCTCGAGGGCGCCTTCGATCCGCACGGCATCGAGGGGTCGCTCTACGAGACCTGGGAACAATCCGGCCACTTCGCTCCGTCGGGGAACGGCTCGCCCTACTCGATCGCCATCCCGCCGCCGAACGTGACGGGGCGGCTGCACATGGGGCACGCCTTCCAGCACACCATCATGGACGCGCTCATCCGCTACGAGCGGATGAACGGCAAGCAGGCACTGTGGCAGACCGGAACCGACCACGCCGGCATCGCCACACAGATGCTCGTCGAACGGCAGCTTCAGGAAAGCGGGATCGAGCGCGCGGACATCGGACGCGACGCCTTCGTCGAGAAGGTCTGGGAGTGGCGCAATTCGTCGGGCAACGAGATCTCCCGGCAGATGCGCCGCATGGGGTCTTCCGTCGACTGGAGCCGCGAACGCTTCACGATGGACGAAGGGTTTTCGCGCGCGGTGCTCGAAGTTTTCGTCCAGCTCTACGACGAAGGTTTGATCTACCGCGGCAAACGGCTCGTCAATTGGGATCCCGAACTCGGTACGGCGATCTCCGACCTCGAGGTCGAGAACAGCGAAGAACCCGGCCATCTCTGGCACTTCCGCTACCCACTCGCGGACAGCGCGACAACCGCCGATGGCAAGGGCTATCTCGTCGTCGCGACGACGCGTCCCGAAACGATGCTCGGCGATTCCGCGGTGGCCGTTCATCCGGACGATGAGCGCTACCAGGATCTGGTCGGTCGATATGTCGATCTACCGCTCGTCGGCCGACGCATCCCAGTCATCGCCGACGACTACGTCGATCGTGAGTTCGGCACCGGCTGCGTGAAGATCACTCCGGCACACGATTTCAACGACAACGAGGTCGGCGAACGCCACGGCCTCGATCTCATCAACGTCCTGACGGCCGGCGCGAAGCTCACCGACGATGTCCCAGCGGCTTACCGTGGGCTCGACCGATTCGTTGCGCGCGAGAGAATCGTTGCCGATCTCGACGCCATCGGGCTTCTCGACAAGGTCGAGGCGCACCAGCACACGGTGCCGCGCGGTGATCGGTCGGAAGCCATCATCGAACCGTGGTTGACCGATCAGTGGTTCGTGAAGATCCAACCGCTCGCCGACCCGGCGATCAAAGCGGTCGAAAATGGCGACATCGAGTTCGTCCCGAAGCAGTACGAGAACATGTATTTCGCGTGGATGCGCGACATCAGGGACTGGAACATTTCACGCCAACAGTGGTGGGGACATTCGATCCCGGCGTGGTATGACAACAACGGTCAGGTCTATGTCGGCCGGAGCGAAGAAGAGGTCAGGACGAAATACGACCTCGGCGCCGACACCGCACTGACCCCCGATCCCGACGTCCTCGAAACCTGGTTTTCCTCCGCCCTCTGGACGTTCGGCACGCTCGGTTGGCCGGAGGAAACGCCGGAGCTCGAGAAGTTCCACCCGACCGATTTACTCGTCACCGGATGGGACATCATTTTCTTCTGGGTCGCCCGGATGATCATGATGACGCTCAAGTTCATGGGCGAGGTGCCGTTCAAGAAAGTCTATTTCACCGGCATGGTCCGTGATGCCGATGGCGTGAAGATGTCGAAGACGAAGGGGAATGGTCTCGATCCGCTCGATCTGGTCGACGGGATCTCCATCGAGGAGCTGGTCGAGAAGCGCACCGACGCGATGACGCAGCCGCAAATGGCGGCCGACATCGAGCGGCGTACGCGCCGTGACTTCCCCGACGGGCTGCCGTCCTATGGCACGGATGCCTTGCGTTTCACGTTCTGCGCCATGGCCTCACAAGGCCGCGACATCGCCTTCGACTTGAAGCGGATCGAGGGCTACCGCAACTTCTGCAACAAGCTCTGGAACGCGACGAAATACGCGCTCCAGCACACCGATCGGCTCGACGGCGGACCCGTCGCGCCGTCGATGGCGGACCGTTGGATCCAATCGCAACTGGCCGAACTCGTCGCCCGCACACATCGTGCACTCGAGACCTACCGCTTCGACCTCTACGCCCAGGCTGTCTACGAGTTTGCGTGGCACGAGTTCTGCGACTGGTACGTGGAGCTCACGAAACCGACGTTCTTCGCCCAGGATGCCGACGACGCCGAGGTGCGCGCCGCGCAAACGACGCTTCTGCAGGTCCTCGAAGTCCTGTTACGCGTCGCCCATCCGATCATTCCGTTCATCACGGAAACGTTGTGGCAACGCGTCTCGCCGCTGGTCGGTCAGCCGGGTGAGACGATCATGGTTCAACCGTTTCCTCAGACTGTCGATCTTGCCGTCGATCCTGAAGCCGATCGTGCGATCGCCTGGCTCAAAGGCATCGTCGTCGCGATCCGCAACATTCGCGGCGAGATGAACATCAAGCCGGGGCAGACGATTCCACTCCTCCTACAGGGCGGCGATGCCACTGATCGCCAAAACCTGGCCCAATCGGAGACGCTGCTCAAACGCCTCGGCAAGATCGAGTCGATCGATTGGCTCGCTGATGACGCCGAACCGCCGCTCGCCTCCGTTCAGCCGGTCGGTGCTCTCAAAGCCATCGTGCCGATGGAAGGTCTGATTGATCCCGAGGCGGAACGTGCGCGCCTCAACAAAGCGATCGTCAAGCTCGAGAAGGATCTCGCCCGGGTCCAGGCGAAACTCGGCAACGAGAACTTCGTCGCCAAGGCACCCGATGCCGTGGTCCAGAAAGAGCGCGACAAGGAAGCCGCGACGGCCGAACAACTCGACGCCATGAAAGGTCAGCTGGGCGCGCTCGGCTGATTCACTCGAGAGCCGAGCGCCGCCGGGCCGGTTAGCGTCAGATCGTCAGCACCACCTTGCCGAAGGTGTCGTTGCTGGCGATCAGTTCGTGCGCGCGCTGAGCCTCGGCGAGCGGAAGTTCCGCATCGACGACTGGCACGATGGATCCCGTTTCGAGCAGCGGCCAGACGCGCTCCTTGAGTTCGTCCATCACCGCCGCTTTCGCGGCGACCGACCGCGCCCGCAACGTCGATCCGATGATGCGCTGACGTTTCACCATCATGAGACCGAGCGGGACCTCGACATTGGCGCCGCCCAAAAGACCAATGATCACGAGGCGACCGTCGATGCCGAGCGATTTCAGGTTGTCGACGAGGTACTCCGCACCCACCGGATCGAGAATCACGTCGGCGCCGGCACCTTCGCTCCACTCCGCGACCGCATCGACGAAGCTGCCATCGTGGCGATTCCAGCCGCCATCGGCGCCGAGCGTTCGTGCACGTTCGATCTTGTCGTTCGACCCCGCCGTGATGAAGCAGGGATTGCCGAACGCAGCGCACATCTGAATCGCGGCCGTACCGACACCACTCGCCCCCGCGTGCAGCAGAACACGATCACCGCGTTCGGCGCGCGCTTCCATGAAGATGTTGAGATACGCCGTCGCATAGACCTCGGGGATGGACGCCGCTTCCGCAAACGTCAAATTCGATGGTTTGGCAAGCACCTGGCCCGCCGGCACCGCGACCTGCTCGGCATAGCCGCCGCCCGCCAGCAGCGCACAAACCTCGTCACCGACGGCGACGCGTGAAACGCCCTCGCCGATCGCCGTCACGACGCCCGCACACTCGAGGCCAAGGACCGGACTTGCGCCCGGTGGTGGAGGATAACCACCCGCAGCTTGCGCGAGGTCGGCCCGGTTGATGGCCGTTGCCCGGTTTTCGATCAGAACCTCACCGACACCCGGCGTCGGAGCGTCCGCTTCACCTACCGTCAGCTTGCCGTCATTGACGACGATTGCTCGCATCACCAGGACATCCTCACCTTGACCCCCTGATTGTGGAGGTGTTGTTTCAAACCACTGACCGTGTAATCGCCGTAGTGCACCATCGAGGCGACGAGGGCCGCGTCAGCGCGCCCTTGCGTCAGGACATCGACGAGATGGTCGGGCTCACCCGCGCCGCCCGAGGCAATCACCGGAATCCGAACGGCTTCCGAGATCGACCGAGTGAGCGTGAGTTCATAGCCCGCCCGGGTGCCGTCGGCATCGATCGAGTTGACGACCAACTCACCCGCGCCGAGCGCTTCGCCTTCGCGCGCCCACTCGAGTGCATCGATACCCATCGGTTTTCGTCCACCGTTGATGACCATCTCATAGCCGGACGGCAGTTCTGCCGTCGGTTCGACACGGCGGATGTCCATCGAGAGGACCACGTTCTGACTTCCGATCGCTTCCGCGCATTCGCTGATCAACGCCGGCCGAACGACCGCCGCCGAGTTCACGTTGATCTTCTCGGCGCCGGCGAGGCGCAGATCCGTCGCGTCGTCGACAGAGCGAATACCGCCACCGACCGACAACGGGATGAACACCTGTTCGGCGACCTTCTCGACGACGTCGAGGATGATCTTCCGACCGTCAGAGGAGGCCGTGATGTCGTAGAACACCAACTCGTCGAGCCCATCGATGTAGTACTCACGCGCTTTCTCGACCGGATCGCCGATGTTCTTCGTGTCGACGAACTTGACGCTCTTCGCCAGGTGTCCGTCGCGGACATCGAGACAGGCGATCACGCGTTTACTGAGCATCGCCATTCCAATCAGCGAACCGACGAATCAGATCGAGCCCAACGCGCCCGCTCTTCTCCGGGTGGAACTGGGTCGCGACGTAGTTCTCATGCGCGACGGCGCAACAGAAATCGCGCTCGTAGAACGCGGTCGCGAGCACGTCGTTCGCGTTCTTGGGATCCGGATAGTAGGCGTGGACGAAATAGAGCTCGTCACCTGGTTCGATTCCTGCAAGCACCGGGTGCTCGCGGCGAACGTGGACGGCGTTCCATCCCATATGCGGCACTTTGAGGCTCGGGTCATCGAGCGCGAATCGGCGCACCTTGCCGGGAATGAGGTCTAGCGTCGTCGTGTTGTTCTCTTCCGAGCAAGTGAGCGAGATCTGCAGCCCCAGGCAGATCCCGAGGATCGGCGTGCCCGCCTGGAAAGCCGAAAGCAGTGCTTCACCGACACCGTTTCGATCGACGCTCTTCATCGCGCTACCCGCCGCGCCAACCCCCGGAAAAATGATGCGGGGGGCACGCCTGACGCGCTCGGGGTCGTTGGAAATCTCCGCATCCAGGCCGACTTCATGGCACGCGCGCAGCACACTTCGCAGGTTGCCGGCGTCGTAATCGATGATGACGGTGGACATGAAGATCGTTCGCGCTCGTTCGAGGAGCGCGGATACTATTCTCAATCTTGAATTCAGGCGAGAAGAGGACGGCAGTTTGGCGAGTGAGACGACGAACCCGGGCATTCTCCTCGCCAACCTGGGGTCGCCATCGAGTCCGGACGAAGGTGCCGTCCGGGAATTCCTCGATGAATTCCTGATGGATGGGTTCGTCATCGATTCGCCATGGCTCGTACGGCGCCTCGTCGTCTCCCTCATCCTTCGCAATCGCCCCAAGGAATCCGCGGCGGCGTACCGATCGATCTGGCGCTCCGAAGAGCCGGGGTCACCGCTGTTGCACTACACGGAAGAACTCGCGGCAAGCGTACGGGAGCGTTACGACGGTCAGGTCGCCATCGCGATGCGATACGGCCAGCCGGCGTTCGTCGACGCGCTGGGTGAACTGGGCGATGACATCCTCGTAGTCCCGCTTTATCCACAGCACGCCGATTCGACCCGGACGACAACCATCGAGCACGTCGAACGCGCGGGGTCGAATCGCCGAATCCGGGTCATGCGCCCGTTTTTCGATGACCCCGCGTATGTCGACGCGTTGACGAACCATCTGATCGAACATCTTCCAGCCCAAGCCGAGCACGTGTTGTTCAGCTACCACAGCCTGCCGGAACGGCACGTCAGGAAGGCCG
Source organism: uncultured Pseudomonadales bacterium (assembly GCA_951813295.1). Classification (GTDB taxonomy): domain Bacteria; phylum Pseudomonadota; class Gammaproteobacteria; order Pseudomonadales; family Azotimanducaceae; genus VXYL01. The sequence continues at coordinate 3,345,828 of CATOTI010000002.1, read as the reverse complement.
ATCCGACCCGATCCCACTGCCTCGCAAACCCCGATTGCTGTGAAACGGCATCACCCGCCCACGCGACCTGCTATCGCCACCAGTGCCTGGCGACTTCACGGTTTCTGAAGGAGGCCGTCGATCGACCGACGTCGACGAGTTTTCAGAGCCGGCTGGGGCGACTGCCGTGGTTGACCCCGTATACCGCGAACGAACTGACCCGGTTGGCGGAAACGGGCATCAAGGAACTCGCCGTCTTCTGTCCGTCGTTCATTGCCGACAACCTGGAGACGCTCGAAGAGATCGAGATCCAGGGCACCGAGGCGTTCCGCGCGGCCGGCGGCAAAAACCTGTACCTCGTGCCGTGCCTCAACGCGAGTCCGGCGCTCGCGGCGACGATCGTCGGTTGGGCGACGTCCCCCGATCAATACTTTGACGACCTCTAGTCCGGGCCGGCCGCCGCTCGACGTCCAGGCGTTTTTCGGCATCCGCTACGCGCACGCGGACCGCTTCCGTCCGGCCGAACCCGCTGGCTCGCTCCAACACGTAGCGGATCGGCCCGGTCCCGCCCCGTGGCAACTGCCCGTCCGCGGACTGGGACTCCGCGGCACATCGAATCCGATGTCCGAGGATTGCCTCAACCTCAACATCTTCACGCCCGCCCGTGACGACGCCGAGCGACCCGTCATGGTGTGGATCTTCGGCGGTGGATACGTCAACGGTGACGGCGCCGATCCGATGTTCGATGGGCGCGCGCTGGCGGAAGCCGGCAATGTGGTCGTGGTCACAATCAACTATCGCCTGGGCGTCTTCGGTTTTCTTTCCGGCGATCACGCGAACCTCGGGCTCACCGATCAGATCGCCGCGCTCGAGTGGATTCGACGCGACATCCATTCGTTCGGCGGCGATCCCGACAACATCACCCTGTTCGGTGAGTCGGCCGGCGCGATGAGCATCTGCACGTTGCTCACGATGCCGAGAGCAAAAGGCCTCTTCCACCGCGCGATTGCGCAGAGTGGAGCGGGTGAGAACGTCGCGACGCGAGCGCAAGCGGATGAAGCCGCGGCACTTTTCTTCGGTTTTCTCGACGGCGACGAACCCGAAGCCCTGCTCGATGCCCAACGGCAAGCCTCGGCGGCGTTTTTCGAGAACCACCGGCGCACGGCGTTCCGGCCGTGGATCGATGGCGACGTATTACCGGCGCACCCGGACACGGCAGCCGCGTTCGGCGCGGATGTGCCTTTGATCATCGGCTGGAATCGTGACGAACAACGCAGCTACATCAATCCGCGCGAACGCATCACCACATCGGAGCTCCTACGTCGGCTCGAGTCACGGTTTCCCGGCAACGCGAAACGAGTGCACGATTTCCACGCCGGCCGTTATCCGGCCGAGTTCGAAAACGCCGCGATCCTGGCGGCCGCCGACACGGAACTCTATTACCGCCGCCGCGCGCGGCAATACGCGGACGTTCGCGAGCGCAACACCTGGTGTTATCGATTCAACTGGGCATCAACTGGACTCAAAGGGTGGCTCGGGGCTTGCCACGCGATCGAGATCCCGTTCGTATTCGGCAATCTTGCCGACCGCACGACACAGAAATTCGTCGGTTCCGGCGCGGCGCCGCTTTCCGCCAGCATCCGAAGCCTGTGGAGCGACTTTGCGCAATACGGGAGGCCGCCCGACTGGTGGCCCGAACATTCCGCGACGCTGGATATCCATCCGGGCTTCAAGGTCATCGAGGGCCACGAGGACGACGCGTTCTGGGACTCGGTCGCATAGCGCATGAGCCGTCAGAGCAGGTCCGCGAGTTCACGAACCGATTGGTAGAACGACTGCACGAGCGGGCGTGAAAACATCGATTTGCGGGCAACGAATCGAACCGGGCGGTTGAGGCCTTCCTGACCGAGCGGGATGTACTCGTCACGCTCGACGCCCAACGTCCGCGCCACACCCTCCGGCACCAGGCCGTGCCCGAACCCCGCGATCGCCATCTGGGCGACCGAAAAGAACGACTCGAGCGACGCGCTCCGCGTGATCTCGAGCCGGCGCATGTCCTCCTCGATCGACGCCCAGGCACCCGAACGTGACTCGATGGTGATCACGTCGAGCGGTCGTCCCAAGGTGTAGTCGAGCGGTTCACGCTTCGAGGGAATCAGCACCATCGGCTCGAGGCGAATGGTCTCCGACTGCAGATCGCTGTCCTTGTCCGCCGAACCGGTGCAGACGCCGACCATGTACTCGCCCGACCGTATCCGGTCGAGCACCACCGGTGATCGCTGGGCGTGGAATGTGAACTCGACCTCCGCCATTCGATCCCGCACTTCGCCGAAGAGCCGTGACCCCCAGCTACAGAGGATGGCGTCCGAAACGCCGACGATGATCTTGCCCGTGCCGAGCGTGTTGTCTTCGAGGAAGACGTGACGCAGTTCGGAGACGAGCGGGGTAACTTTCTCGACGAGCCGCGTGCCGTGATGCGTGAGAACGACGCGGCGGCCTTCGCGTTCGATCAGCGGGCGCTTGTAATAACGCTCGAGAGCAGCGATGCGTTTGCTGACCGCGCTCTGCGAGATGTTCAGCACCGTGCTCGTTTCCATCATGGTGCCGGTTTTCGACAGTTCGATGAGCGTTTCGAGGTTTTCGATCACGACGATCTCCCACCGAAGCGACACCGCTTCGATAATTTCTCGGCCGGCATCATAGCGAAGTAATTCTTTCCCCTGAAGAATGATTAACTTGCCCCGATCTCGCTGGTTCACTCCGAGCGACCCCGGCAAAGTGCCGCGCCATGGGGCTCGTCATCGGCATCACCGTCGCGGTTTTTCTGACGGCCGTGCTATCCGGCATCGTCGGCATGGCAGGGGGCATCGTCCTGATGGGCGTGCTCGTCACCACCCTCTCCGTCGCGACCGCCATGGTCGTGCATGGCGCGGTCCAGGCCGCCTCGAACGGCGCCCGCTTCATCTTCCTGCGCGAACACATGATGTGGCACGTGCTGGGGCCTTACGCGCTCGGCGCCAGCGTGACCGTGATGGCGTTCCTGGCGCTCACCTTCGTCCCCGATCCCGCCATCGTCCTGATCCTGATCGGCGCCCTGCCCTGGGTCGCCCGGATCATTCCCGCGAGCCGAGGGCTCGATATCCGGGAGCCAAAGATCGGCGTGGTCTGCGGTGTGACGGTGACCGCCGCTCAACTCCTCGCCGGCGCCTCGGGACCGCTACTCGACGTCTTCTACGTCAACACCCCCGTCGACCGGTTCAAGATCATCGCGACGAAAGCGTTCACCCAGACGCTCGGGCATCTCATCAAACTCGTCTACTACGGCGTCGCCCTCGACACCGTCGGCACATCGCTGACGGAACAGACGACCCTGCTGCTGATCGGTTTCGGAATCGTCGCGGCGATTCTCGGCGCACGCGTTGGCACCTGGATACTGAACTACGTCGACGACCAGACGTTTCGCCGAGTCTCCGGTTGGATCATCCTAGCCCTCGGCACGGTCTGTATCGTCAAAGGTGTCACGGACCTGATCTGACCCAAGCAACAACACGAGCAGCGCTTTGGAATTTCCCACGACCGAATGGCCAACCGCCCACCCCGCCGCCGCGGGATTCGACCCGTCGGCACTCAACGATGCGATCCAATATGCGATCGATACCGAAATCGACTGGCCGGAGGACGTCAGCGCGCTCGTTGCCCGGGATGATCCACCGCCCTTCAACCGAACGTTCGGCCCTACCAAACCGCGCGGTAGCGCCAATGGCCTCGTCATCCGTCACGGTCGGCAAATCGCCTCGTGGGGCGACCCTTCGCGCGTCGACATGACCTTCAGCGCTACGAAGAGTTACCTGTCCACCTGCGCCGGACTCGCCTACGACGACGGGCTCATCGATCATCTCGACGCCCCCGTCGCCAACTCGATCACCAGCACCTGGTTCGACGACGCCAACGCCGAGATCACCTGGCGGCACCTGCTCCAGCAGACGAGCGAATGGGCCGGCACGCTGTTCGACATCCCCGACACCGTCGATCACAACCGCGCCGTCGGCCGCGACTCCGGCGCCTTCGACACCGACGCCGTCAAGGGCGAAGAACGTCGACGCAAAGCCCCGGGTACGTTCTGGGAATACAACGACGTCCGCGTCAATCTCCTCGGCGCCGCGCTCTTGAAGCTGTGGCGACGCCCGCTCGCCGAACTGATCGCCGCGCGCGTCATGCAGCCCATCGGCGCCACCACGCGCTGGCAGTGGCATCCCTACGATCACGCCTATCTCGGTATCGACGGTCTCCGCATGCCGTCCGTGCCCGGCGGCGGTCACTGGGGCGGCGGACTCTGGATCTCCGCCAACGACCACGCCCGCTTCGGCCACCTGTTCCTGAACCGCGGCGTCTGGAACGGCCGACGCCTGCTCTCCAAAGCCTGGATCGACGCCGCCACGACACCGTGCCCGATCAATCCCGCCTACGGCTTCATGTGGTGGCTGAACCCCAACAGCGCCACCTGGCAAACTCGCGACGACGCCTTCGCCGCCATGGGCGCCGGCGGCAACCTCGTCGCGGTCATTCCGGAGCACGACCTGGTGATCGTCACGCGCTGGGCGGGGGATCCGAACGGGGTGATTAATCGGGTGTTAGAAGCGGCTCGCTAGGTGGGCGCTGGGAAGTGTCGATCTGACGGCAGTTTGAGACTGCAATTGCGTGGGCTCTTTCTCCTAGGGGGGATGCTCCGCATCCCCCCTAGGACCCCCCTGGCGTCGCGGCTCGCGCCGCGCCGGCTCGAGGTCATCGATTTTGCTGATTGGGGTTTGCCGGCTTTAGAACTAATTTGCCCTTAGGAACTCTGTAGCGAACCGAGCAGCCTGCGAATCCGTTCCAGGACATCGAGCGGAGGGAGCTGCAGGATCCTGCAAACGCTCAGCAGCACATCCTGCGAATCGCGCTCGATATCCAACAACGCCCTCCGGCGAACTCGCCTTCCGCCGGGCCCCCGCGCGCAAAGCGCGCAGGGGGGAACCACCCGCAGCGATTCCGCGCCGCAATGGGCGCGCGGCGAGATTCCCCCATCCGCCAACTCAGACTCAGCGCCGATCCGGCGGGGGCGTGGGGGCAGAGCCCCCACAAGAAAGAGCAAGCTGCAATCCAGCCTACTCCTCCGGTCAGTCAACGCTTTCCAGATCATCGACCGGCAGGTCCCAGGAACCCTCCCCCGGCAACGCAAATCTTCCCAGGAACCCAGCTACGCCTTCGCCGCCCCCGGCCGCACCACAAACAACAAATCCCCCGGGTTGATCTGCTGGCCGGTCGCGACGTTCACGCGCGTGACTTCGTAGAACTTGTCATCGGGGTAGAGCGGTTCTTCGCCGGCGTCGTTGTAGTCGCCGAGGTGGAGCGGGGTGAAGATCTTGAACGCTTCGATCTGACAGAGCGTCGCGTCGGCCGCGATCGTCTCACCCACCGAGACGTACGGCGGTTCGGTCGGTGAGGGCGACGTATAGAAGATGCCCGTCACCGGCGAGAGGACTTTGACTTCGTCCGAACCTTCGATGGCGATCGCTTCCGCCCCGATCGAGGTGTCGGCTGCGCCGCTGGCCTCGGCGATCTCGAGGATGATCTCGTCCATGTCGACGCGCTCGAAGAAGCGCGGCAGGAAGTCGGTGTCGTAGACCCCGTCGAGGAATACGTCATCACGCAGGACACGTCGCAGCAGCGGGATGTTGGTCGCGATGCCACGAATCGACACGCGCTCGAGGTACTCGACGAGCTTCGCCGCCGTGGCGGTCCGATCGGTTCCGTGCGCGATGATCTGAGCGATCATGCTGTCGTAGTAGGGTGAGACGAACTTGCCTTCCGCCGCGTTCGTAATGATCTCGATGCCGTCTTCTTCGGGCATCTCGCAGGTTGTGATCGAACCCGGGCTCGGTTGGAAACCGAGCGTGCCGTCGGCGTTGCGGACGATCCGTTCGGCATTGATGCGCGCTTCGATCGCATAACCGTCTTCGCCGATCGCAAGGTCGGCGATGTTCGCGCCGGCCGCGATCTCGAACTGCTGCGCAACGATGTCGACGCCGGAGACGAGTTCGGTGACCGGGTGCTCGACCTGCAGCCGTGTATTCATTTCCATGAAGTAGACAGCGTCGGACTTGAGGTCGTAGATGAACTCGACCGTGCCCGCGCCGACATACCCGACCTCGTCGGCGATGGCGGCGGTATGCGCGAGAACCGACGCGACGTGTTCTTGGGAAAGCGCAGTCGAACTCGATTCTTCAATGATCTTTTGCTTGTCGCGCTGCACGCTACAGTCACGCAGGCCCAGCACTTTCGTGTTGCCGTGCAGATCGCGCAAGAGCTGAACCTCGATGTGGCGCAGCGACGTGACGTATTTCTCGAGGTAGACGTCGCCGTTACCGAAGGCCGCGCGCGCTTCGACGCCGACCCGGTGGAAAAGCTCGTTGAACTCGGCGGGGTCTTCGACGACCTGGATGCCTTTACCGCCACCCCCGTGTACCGCCTTGATGAGCACCGGATAGCCAATCTCGAGCGCCGTCTGCGCGGCGCGATCACCGTCGGTCAGGATGCCGTGGCTGCCCGGAACGACCGGTACACCGAGCCGAAGTGCCGTATTGATGGCGTTCGACTTGTTACCCATCGTATCCATGCTGGAAACCGGCGGACCGATGAAGTTGATGTTGTGTGATCGCACGAGTTCGGCGAACTGGCTGCTTTCGGACAGAAAGCCGATACCGGGATGGACCGAGTCGACACCTTCGTGGTCCGCGATCGAAATCACCGACATCGCGTTCAGATAGCTTTCATCCGGCGTGTTACCGCCGATGCAGACCAGCGAATCACGCTCGGTGAGCATGTCCGCCGCGACGGATTCCATATCCGGATCGGATTGCACGAGCACCACGTCGATATCGTTACGTTGCGCCACGGTGACGAGCTTCACCGCCGTACAGCCGCGCGCGTGGACGAGCATCCGTCGGACGGGACGGTAGAGCTCGGTTTCCGGGATTGCCCGTCGGAGCGGCGCCAGATGACGACGTTCCTGCGTCAACGCCCCGGCGAGCACGCGTCGGACAACGTCGACCACGTCTTCCTGGGGAACGGGAATGTTCGGGTCGATCTCACGCAGCGCGCCGTCCAGTTCCTCGATGAAGGGATGCTTGACGAGGCCCTGCATAGCGCCCGCTGCGTTGGATAGGTAGTTCGAAATCTGCGAGTCGGCCGGCAGATGGCTCGAGACGACGATCTGGCCGGCGAACGGCATGCTTGCGCCGGAAAAGTAGTAGGTCTGCACGAGCGGATGCGTCACGAAGCTCGCCTGCGCGCCGCCGGTACAGTTGCCGTAGCCGAAGACGATCACCGGCAGATTGAAGTCGCGGACGAACCGCGTCAGGCGATCGTTCACCGCAGCCATCGAAAAGAGCGCGCCAGCGCCTTCCATCGTCTGCATCCCGCTCGAAGAGATGAAACAGACGATCGGGAGCTGTCGCTGGGCACACTCGACCATGAGCTTGCAGAATTTCTCGGCACTCGCCATGTCGAATGCGCCGGCTTTGAAGTCGGCGTTCGAAATGACCGCGCCCACCTCGACCCCGCCGGCGCCGCTGTCGAACCGGCCGATGCCCGTGACGACACCCGCAGGCGCTTTGCCATCGTTGAGCGCCGATTCGATCGAGAGCCGGAACCCGGGGAACTGGCACGGATCCGAGCTCAAGAGCTCGGGGTTCGTCTCGGTCCATTCGAGGAAGAATCGGTCGAGGAAATCCTGGTAGTGAACGCGCGTCGTGTAGCGGCGCAGCGTGTTGTGTAGACGAAGGTCCCGGTACGCCTGATTGAGCCGGTTCCAGAAGTCCTTCTTGCGGCCGATGTTTTTCGGCGCGATGCGCCCGTCGTACTTGCGACCGTCCCATTGCGATCGCAAATAGCTCACGAGCAATCGCTCGAAAAGGAACGTGACGACCGTCAGAAGCGTGTCCGATGCGTGCGCGAACGAGGTCTTCTTCCACTCCTCGACCGCGTGGAAGAACTCTGCCGATTTGGGCGCTTCGACGACCGACAGGTACCAGTCGAGGAAACGTGCCCGGCGGCTCTCGCCCGGGTCGTCGTCTCCGAAGGCCGCAAGGGCAAGACCCAGCGTCTTGTCGATCAACTGGCGCACGGAATCTCTCGCGAGCGCCCGGGTCGACTCGGCTTCCTGGGCGATCGTGTCGAGGTTCTCGAGCACCTGGTCGTATACCGAGTCGAACAGCAGGAAGTTCTCGCACTCGCCGACGAAATCCTCGGAGAGTTCCTCCCGCAGCACGAGATCGACGATCGTGAGCTCGCTATCGGTGGTATCTCGCTCCGCGCGAAGGAGTTGCGCTTCGAAGAACGCGTCGATCAACGTCCGATTCGCCGCCAGCGTCGAGCGCTGCGCGTGCACACGGTTCTTGATCTCGACGGCGAGTTCATCCTCGGCGACATGCTCGATGAGCGGCCCGCCAGTGAGCAGCATGTTGAGCTGGACGGCGAGTTCGGCGCGCAGGAACGCGTCCGACTTGTCCGCGAGTTCGTCGACGAAAAGCTTCGCACCCTCGTGGCTGAATTGCTCTCGCAACACCGAGCCGAGCACGCGGTCGTTGCGGATCGCGACGATGAATTGACGCGGATCGACGAGATCACCGACGCGGATGACGTGACCCGCGTCTTCAGGCGTCTTCGCGAGTGCGGCGAGGGCGGCGAAATTTCCGGCCGCGTCGCCTTTCCAGCGGTTGTACATGTACTTGCCGACCGCGTGCAGCAGGTTCGTCCGGGCTTCGTCGTATTTCTGCTTCGGCTCACCGAGGAAGATCTGCGCGATTCGTCCACGATCCCCGTCCACCGCGGCGAGCTTTTCGCCGTAGTTCTTCCACGCCTTCGACAATGTGTCGTCGTAAATCACGCGGTCCGGATCCTGGAGCCAGCGCAGATAGGTCAGGCGCCGTTCACGGTCGGCCCGAGCACCCAGTTCACCCGCCGGGGTCTCCTGCTCGGAGAGTCGCCCGTAGGCCGACGACGATGTGGCGCGGATACGTCGGCGCACGCGGAGATAGCGTAGGTATCGATAAGCCACGCCGAACACGTTGAGGTATTCGGTCGGGTTCTTCGTCAGCGTGAGCGCCGCACTCGCTTCGAATGCCCGCAGTCGCTCCGATGGATTCAAGTAACGTTCGAGGCTCAACCGGTAGTGATCGATGATGTAGGGGTTTTCACGCACGAACCGCTTCGTGCTCTCTTCGATGTGCTGTACGCCGGAAACGATCGCGTCAGCTAAGTTCGCCACCGCCTCGCCCGGCACGAAGTCCACCACTGCGTCGATGTTGCCTTGCGTCTTCAGCTCGATCGCGGAAATTCCGACCTGCTTGGCGCACTGTTGCCAGGAGAGGTTCAGCCGCCGGGCGATGCTCGCGAGGCCGCGCGGCTGGATCGTCGAGAAGACGCCATCGCGCAGCGCCAGGATCAGGTTGCTGGCTGCCAGCGGGATCGCCCCGCCCGAATAGCCGACGCCATAGACGACCCCGATGTTCGGCACGTCCGTGTTGGACATCTCGGCGATGAGCCGGGAGATGGAGTGAGCTTGATTGGCACGATTCGCCTCGGCGCTTCCAGCAGCGCCGGGCGTGTCCATCAAGCTCACGATCGGCAAGCTTCGGTTACAGAAATCCTCGATTTTCTCGGCCGCCATGAGGTGATGCTCGGGCATCCACTCGCCGCTTCGCACCGCACGATCCTGGGCGATGAAGCCGATCGCGCGCTGCACGTCGCCGAAATCCATCCGCACGACCGCGGCAAAGAAGGGACCCTCCGAGGTCTCCTCCATCACGACGCCGAGTTCGCGAATGATCTCGGGTGCCGCTTGGCGCGCGGGATCCTCGACCCGATTGACCACCGCTTCGATATAAGAATCGATGTCCAGATGATCGAGTTGCTCGGCCTCGCGCCGGATGGCCTGTTCGGACAACACGCCCCGCAACGGCGGGTCAAAGGCTTCTTGCGTCGCCGGCAGGAGCGAAGTGTCCTGCGCCAGCGTCTCAGCGATCAGGAAGAGCTGATCACCCGACCCGTTCTGCATCGCTTCTACAGACATGCGATTTCGAGGTGCCTATTCAAAGCTTCAAAGCGCCGACCGATCATGAGAATTCGCGGATGCTACCGTGGTGATCGCCTGCGAACAAAGCCGCAACTTAGCCCGTGAGGTTGCACAACACATTGATTCCAGACGAGTAAACGGTGACGTGTACGACACCGTCGGCCGATGACGCCGGCGCCTGGTTGGCACTTTCGGGCTATTCGGCAAAGGGAGATTCGCATCCATGAACGAGGGGCGGCCGCAAGCGGTTATTTGTAGAAAATCCGGGCGTTTACGACGCGTGTTCGATTGAACGAAGTCAGCGCGCTACTGTAATGTACTCGTCACATTGACCGCAATTTGCGCGGCCGATTTTGCGTGCTCGCCCAAGGATGTTCCGAACGATTTCGACCAAGCGAACGAGGTTTGTGACGCCCTCATGGCCCCGATAGCGGCGCTTTCTCAATTAACCCTTCATCAGCCCTTCAGCAAAAATTCGGCGCACGCGCGCCGGAAATGATCTGACGTCGGGTCTCGAGCGCAAGCCGATAGCAAAACAACACCGCGGCTAACGCTCGAGACGAAGCGAAAGCGTCAGCCAATAGAGCGAAAGCGCCGGTAAACCGTGCGAACGCGACAGGATAGTAAGAGAGGAAAAAGCGCATTGATTGGTCTTCCCCTGGCAATCGCCGTCCTGACGGTTTCGGACACGCGCACGCTCGCCGACGATCGGTCGGGTGACCTTCTCGAGGAGAAGCTCACCGAGGACGGCCATCGGCTCGCGGACCGTCAGATCGTCCAGGACGACATTTATCGAATCCGTGCGGTCGTCTCCGGCTGGATCGCACGGGACGACGTCGACGCGATCGTGACGACCGGCGGCACCGGGTTCACCGGTCGCGACAGCACCCCCGAAGCGCTTCAGCCACTGTTCGATAAATCCATCGAGGGATTCGGTGAACTCTTTCGTGCGATCTCATTCGACGAGATTGGAAGCTCGACGATTCAGTCCAGAGCGGTCGGCGGCCTCGCCAACGGCACGCTCATCTTCGCCCTACCAGGGTCGACGAACGCCTGTCGGACCGGCTGGGAGAAGATCCTGCGCAACCAGTTGGACGTCGACTTTAGGCCCTGTAACTTTGCGGAGCTGATTCCACGCTTCAAAGAAACCGCTCCCGCGTGATGCTCGACCGGAACACCCGATTAGCCCAGTTCTGATTAAGGACCCACCATGACAGACGCTTTCATCCTCGGCGCGAAACGCACCCCCATTGGCAGCTTTCAAGGCGCTTTGTCGAAGTACTCCGCACCGGATCTCGGCGGGCACGCGATCCGCTCAGCGCTCGAGCACGCCGGTGTCGCGGACGATGCCGTCGACGAGGTCTTCATCGGCAACGTCGTCAGTGCCGGCGTCAAACAGGCACCGGCCCGCCAGGCGATGCGTCAGGCCGGTCTGCCCGATGCCGTGGGCGCCACGACCATCAACAAGGTCTGCGGCTCGGGGATGAAGGCCACGATGCTCGCGACCGATCTGATTCGTGCCGGCAGCGCGTCGTGCGTCGTCGCCGGGGGCATGGAAAGCATGACCAACGCCCCCTACCTCATCGAGAAGGCGCGCAGCGGCTTCCGGATGGGCCACGGCGAGGTCAAGGATTCAATGTTCCTCGATGGACTCGAAGACGCCGAATCCGGCGGATCGATGGGCAGTTTCGCGCAGGACACGGCCGACTCCCGCCAGGTGACGCGTGAGGCGATGGACGAATTCGCGATCAGCTCCGTCACGAAGGCGCTCGCGGCCATGGAAAACGGGTCGCTCACGAGCGAGATCAGCGCGCTCGACGACGTGAATGAAGACGAACAACCGCGGCGATCGAAGGTCGACCGTATTCCGTCGCTTCGCCCCGCCTTCAAGAAAGACGGCACGATCACCGCGGCAAACGCGAGCTCGATCTCCGACGGGGCATCAGCTCTCGTCATCGCAAACGAGGCAGCCGCCGCGGGCATGAATCCACTCGCTCGCATCGTCGGCCACGCCACACATTCGATTCATCCATCCGAATTCACGGTCGCACCAGCGGGCGCGATGGCGAAACTTCTGGCCAACATCGGATGGTCGAAAGACGACGTTGATGTTTTCGAAATCAACGAAGCCTTTGCCTGCGTGCCGATGATGGCAATCGACGAGCTCGGTCTCGACGTCAACAAAGTCAATCTTTACGGCGGTGCCTGCGCACAAGGGCACCCGATCGGATCGACCGGCTCGCGCTTGATCGTGACGCTCGTCCACGCGCTCGAGGCGACAGGCGGTAAACGCGGCATCGCATCGCTCTGCATCGGCGGCGGCGAAGCAACCGCCGTGGCAATCGAGACGGTTTAACGGTCGTACCCACTCAGGACATCAACGTGCAGCGACTTCCCGTCATCGTCGGTCTCGGCGGCGTCAACCCCGCCGGGAGAATCTCGTTTCACCACGCCTATCGGCGCACCGTGATCGACGCGCTCGCCAAGAATGATGTCGACGACACATATGCGAGTCTCGCCGGACTCATGAACATCGACGAACCGTCGACCGACGCGGCGGTTCGTGACCACATCAACGACAACACACTCATTCGACGGGTCGACTGTTTCGATCCCGATGCCATTCATATTCAACGGAGCGCGAAACTTCAGCCCAGTGACGGGAACTCACACGTCACGTTCACGCTCTCCGCGCGCCACCGACCGGAGACACTCCCCGATAACTGGAACGTGACCGAACTCGCCGACGGCGCGATCCAGGTCACGGTCGAAAAGGCCGATGTGCTCATCTCGGACACACGGGTCTCTAAGGTGTCGTCGGCGGGCCAAGCACCGACGGGGTTCGACCCCGGCTCGCTGTACCAGTCACGTAGTCATCCGCGCGGGCTTCAGCTCACGGTCTACGGGGCTTCCGATGCAATCCGATCGGTCGGTATCGCGTGGCAGGACATCAAGAATCTCGTTCGCCCGGATGAGTTTGCCGCGTACTCGGGGTCGGCCATGGGCCAGCTCGACGCGTACGGCAGCGGCGGCATGATGCAGGCTCCGATGATGGGCAAGCGGCCGACCTCGAAACAGGCGGCACTCGGGCTCTGCGAGATGCCCGCGGATTTCATCAACGCCTACGTCATCGGCAGCGTCGGATCGACCGGCGGCGTCATCGGCGCCTGCGCAACGTTCCTCTACAACCTGCGCAATGCCGTGCACGACATTCGGGCCGGAAGATGCCGCGTTGCGGTCGTCGGCGGCGCCGAAGCCCCGATCATTCCGGAGATCGTCGAGGCGTATCGCACCATGGGTGCACTCGCCGAAGACGAAACCCTGATGGCGATCGACGGCACCGACGTCGTCGACAATCGCCGGGCTTGCCGACCGTTCGCGGAGAACGCCGGATTTACGCTGGCCGAAGCGGCCGTCTACGTAGTGCTCGTCGACGACGAACTGGCGCTCGAAATCGGTGCTGATATCTACGGCGCGATCCCCGATGTTTTCGTCAACGCAGACGGGTTCAAAAAGTCGATCCCCGGGCCCGGCGTCGGCAACTACGTGACCGTGGGCAAAGCCCTGTCACTCGGCCGATCCATGCTCGGCGCCGAGGCGATCCGACACCGCTCGTACGTTCACGCGCATGGCACGGGAACCCCGCAGAACCGCGTGACCGAGTCGCATATCCTGAACGAGATGGCGAAGCAATTCGGCATCGAGAAATGGCCAGTCGCCGCGATCAAGGCCTACCTCGGCCACACGCTCGCACCGGCGTCCGGTGATCAAGTCGCCTTCTCTCTCGGCGCCTGGCAATACGGGTTGATCCCCGGCATCGCGACCATCAACGAACCGGCCGACGACGTCTTCGCGAGTAACCTCATCATCGGAAGCGATCACACGCAGTTCGACCCCGAGTCCATGGACATCACGTTCGTGAATTCGAAAGGATTCGGCGGCAACAACGCCACCGGACTCGTGTTGGCACCTCACACCACCAAGAAGATGCTCGCCGCACGTCACGGCCAAGCGGCATTGACCGAGCACGCAAGACGCAACGAAGCGGTACGGGCGAGCGCGATGGACTACGACGCTGCCGCGACCGCGGGCGAAGCATCACCCATCTATCAGTTCGGTGAAGGGGTGCTCGAAGGTGACGACCTGACCCTCTCGGACAGCGCGATCGAGATCCCCGGCTTCGGACAACCCGTGCTCTTGAACCTCGAGAATCCGTTCGACGACATGTCCTGAGGGCGCGCCTCGCGCCCGAATCACGCGCCCGCTACGACCCGGTCGACCAACGCGCTAAAGCCATCGGCCGAGTTCGCGGGCAGCGTCGTGAAACCCGACCGGAGTTCCTCCGGTGCATTCGCCACGACGTACCCGTCGCCTGCCCAGTGCAAGAGATCGACGTCGTTGTAGTCGTTCCCGATCGCGGCCACTGCGCGTGGGCTGATACCGGCGATTGCAGCGAGCCAACTCGCGGCGTGGGATTTACTGGCGCGCCGGTTGAGGATTTCGATCCAGTGCGACTCGTGATCGAGCGGCGACGTCGCCAAGACGACATTGACGCCGGTCAGCGCGTCTCGAACCGCATCGAATCGATCTCGCTCGTCCGGACGGGCGACCGCGACGAGCTGCGTAACGCGCCGAAACGACGCGCCGGAACCGCGCGATGAAAACGCCGCATAACGCTCGAGACGCCGATCGAAATCCGCGTTCCGGCGATGCGATCGTTCGTACTCGAACCGATGATTGTTTGGGATCGCGTCATGCACCATGAAGTCGAGATCGAGCTCGCGGCAGACATTACGTGCCTGCGCCGCTCGGACGGGTGCCAGGTGCCACGTCCGCAGCAGCTTCTGCGATCGCCAGTGAACGATCCCGGCCCCGGACGAAAACGCCAGATAATCGATCGGGAACTCAGCATCGATGACACGCCGGGCCGCAAAGAGCGATCGGCCGGTCGCGACGACCCGAACGATGCCGGCTTCACCCAACCGGATGAGCGCCGCGCGATTCCCGAGAGAAAGCTGACTGGTGCCATCGAGTAACGTGCCATCGAGGTCGCTCACGACCATCGCGACATCAGCCACGGTCAGTTGAGGACCGAAGGCGGCGCGCCCGTCTGATCGATACGATCGCGCAACCGCTTCGCGATGGCCTCGCTCGGCGCGCAGGACAACGCCTTCTCGAGTTCGCCCTTCGCCATGTCGGGCGCCCCGAGCGCGCCCCACGCGTCAGCCCGTTCGATGTAGAGGCCGTAGTGATCAGGGACGATCAGAAGCTGGTAGTCCGATATCGCCAACGCTCGGGAAAAATCGCGTTGTCGATGCAGAAGGATTCGCACGTTGTTGAGCATCCGCAGGACGATATCGCCCGGTTTCGCGACCGCGAACGCATCCGCTTCGGCGACCTTGTTGGCCTCGAGCCAACGACGACATTCGGCGACCGATGTCACGCGCAAGCCGTAAGGGTCGACGAGGTCGTTTTCGATCGTGATCAGAAAATGGCGTGGGAAGTTGACTCCGACGGTGTCGAGCCCAAGGCGCTCGGCGACGCCCATAGCGACGACTCCGAGGCTGATCGGAATACCGCGCTTCTCGCTGAGGACGTAGTCGATGACGCTATTGTTGACGTCGTAGTAGTTGTCGCCGGCACCCGCGAAGTCCTGCTCGATGAGCGTTTCGACGACCCCCGCGGCGCGCGGTTCGCGCACAGCAGCGGCGAGTTCGTCGATCCGACGTCGCGCGGCGACCTCGTCGGCTTTTTCGGCGTCGACGATCCGAGCGACGATCAACGCCCCCTCGAGCGCACTCACGCCCTGGCCGAGGAACTCCTCGAGGGCTCTGGCGTGTGGTAATTCGTCCATAAACTGAGCCTAAACGCTTTTTTCAACCGAGCGCGACGTGCTCTCGGGTCGCAACGAAACGCACGTCCGGCCAACGTTCCTGGGCGAGCATCAGGTTGGCGCGAGTCGGCGCGAGATAGGCGAGGTATCCACCGCCGTCGATGGCGAGGTTGTCTTCGTTCTTCGCTCGGAAGTCGCCAAGCATCTTCGCGTCGTCGCACTCGATCCAGCGAGCAGTGAAAACACTCGACGTCTCGAAGACACAGTCCGCCCGATACTCATCCTGCAGTCGATACGCCACGAGATCGAACTGCAACACGCCGACGGCGCCGATCACGATGGCATTGCGCGTCATGGGAAAGAAGACCTGTGTAGCCCCTTCCTCCGCTAGCTGGCGAACCCCTTTCTCGAGTTGCTTCGTCTTGAGCGGGTCACGCACCCGCACGACTCGAAAAAGCTCCGGCGCAAAGTTTGGAATGCCCCGAAACGCGAGCGCTTCACCTTCCGAGAACGTGTCGCCGATCTGGATGGATCCGTGGTTGTGCATCCCGATGATGTCCCCGGCGAAGGCTTCTTCCGCCTGCACACGGTCGCCCGCCATGAAGGTCACCGCATCCGACACCTTCACGTCGCGACCCAACCGCACGTGACGCATTCGCATGCCCTGCCGGTACCGGCCGGAGCAAACGCGCAGAAAGGCGATCCGGTCGCGGTGTTTCGGATCCATGTTCGCCTGAATCTTGAAGACGAAACCCGAGAACGCATCTTCGTCCGGCGTGACTTCACGATCGTGTGTGGCGCGAGCCCGCGGCGCCGGCGCGTACTCGACGAAATGCTCGAGGACCTTGTCGACGCCGAAGTTGCCAAGCGCGGTGCCGAAGAACACGGGCGATCGCGTGCCTTCGAGGAAGGCGTCGTGATCGAAGGTATGACTCGCGCCGCGCACGAGTTCGACCTCCTCTCGAAAGTCGTCCGCGTCGTGACCGAGCCAGGTGGTCGCTGCCTCGGAATCGAGCCCCTCAATCGTGGCAAAGGCATGCACGGTCGCGCCGTGACCACCTTCGTAGCAGGTGATCTTGTCCTTCGCGAAGTCGTAGATCCCGCGGAAATGCCGACCCATCCCAATCGGCCAGTTCATCGGCGCACATTCGATCTGCAGGACGTCCTCGATCTCGTCGAGAATCTCGATAGGGTCACGAATTTCACGATCCAGCTTGTTGATGAACGTGAGAATCGGCGTGTCCCGCAAACGACACACTTCCAACAGCTTGATCGTGCGCGGTTCAACGCCGCGCGCGCCATCGATCACCATCATGGCCGAGTCCACGGCCGTCAGCGTGCGGTAGGTGTCCTCCGAGAAGTCTTCGTGCCCCGGTGTGTCGAGCAGGTTCACGACTCGATCGTGGAAGTCGAACTGCATCACGGAGGTCGTGACGGAGATACCGCGCGCCTGCTCCATAGCCATCCAATCCGACGTCGCGTGACGATCCGACTTTCTCGCCTTGACCGTACCCGCCAACTTGATCGCTTTGCCGAAGAGCAGCAGCTTTTCGGTTACGGTCGTCTTACCGGCATCGGGATGGGAGATGATCGCGAACGTCCGCCGCCGGCCGTAATCCGAATCAGGCATGTCACGCTCCGCAAAAAGGCGCGCGATTATAAGAGATGACGATAGGCGCACCCGCGTTTCGCGCAGCACGCCGCCCGATCGCACTCACTGCGGGGTCCCTCCCTCGAGCTCCAGCGCCATCACGATCGCGTCTTCGCGTCGATTGCCGAGCGCGCGGTAGTAGTCCCGCCGCCGGCCAATCTCCCGAAAACCGAGGGATTCGTAGAGCCCTACTGCCGGGACGTTGCTCGGCCGTACCTCGAGAAACATCGCGCCCGCGTCGCGCAACCTGGCGCGATCCATCAAGAAGCGCGTGAACTGTCGGCCAAGCCCATGGCTGTGGTACGCCGGGTGAATACACACGTTCAAAAGATGTGATTCATCCGCCGCCACACTGACGAGCCCATGTCCAACCACCTTCTGCTCCAGTTCCATCACCCAACACTCGTATCGCGACCGCAGGCAATCGACGAAATTCTGGCGAGTCCACGGAAACTGATAGGCGGCAGCCTCGTTGCTGATCACCTCGTCGAGATCCGCGCTTTTCATGACACGAAGCGATGGATGCGGCGGAACGATCACGCGCAGGGCCTACGTCGCCTCGAGAAGGTGCCGCCATATCCTGATTTTGGCCGCCGGTGTCGTCTGTCCATCCAGGTAGACCGCACCGCCAACCCGGGAAACGTCGGCCGGCGGTGTTTCTCCTAACAGCAAAAGGACCAGCGGCCCGCAAACGAGGCGATGGCTCGCCGTCGATGCCTGATGCTCGAAAAACGCCTGGAACGACCGATCCGCGCCTGTATCGAGGCCGCCCTGCGGCCAGTCGAAACGCACCATCTGGCGTTCGGCGGCGCTGTAACCGTCCCAGGCGCGCGCCACATCGAGGAAAAACCGGCGTTTGCTCCAAAGTGCCTCGTCGACCGCGACGAACACGGACCCCAGGTGAAAACAGTGAATCGTGAACGCGGCGGGCCACGCGGTTTCTTTTGTAGCGGTTTGACCCGCACCGCGCGGGGCCGCATCCACCGGCGCGGCGACGGCGGATGTCTCGACCGGATCAGAATGCGCCACCGAGTCGGCGGGAACTGATTCGCTCGACGTCGAATTCGATGAACGCTCCTCGCGGCGTACCCAGACGTCGATCCCGAGGGAAGCAAAAAACTGCCGCTTTCGCCTGGCGTCCGATGTGGCTTGGTCGACCATCGAATAAGCATTGCATCAATCAGATTCGAGCGGCTAGTGTGCCGCGGTCTCAACGAGCCGTGGACATTCCCCCGTGCAGTACCTCACCGACGACGTCCGCATCACCGGCATGGAAGAGGTGCTCGCGCCTTCCGCTCTGATCGATGAGTTACCGGTCTCGGCGGAGGCTTCGAGCCTCATCTTTCGACTGCGTCGCGAAGCAAGCGCGATCATCCACGGTGCCGATGCCCGTCGGCTGCTCGTCGTCGTCGGGCCATGCTCGATCCACGATACGGCGGCCGCACTCGAATACGCCGAGAAGCTGCGCGGACTCGCCGACGACCTCGCGGACGATCTCTGCATTCTCATGCGCGTCTACTTCGAGAAGCCGCGCACCACGGTCGGCTGGAAAGGGCTCATCAACGATCCTTCGCTCGACTCGAGCTTCGACATCAACGAGGGGTTGAGAATCGCGCGGCGCCTATTGAGCGACATCGCCGAGCTGGGCGTGGGTGCCGGTACCGAATACCTCGACCCGATAACGCCGCAGTACGTCGGCGACCTGGTGTCGTGGGGCGCGATCGGCGCGAGGACGACCGAGAGCCAGATCCACCGCCAGCTCGCGTCGGGATTGTCATGTCCGATCGGGTTCAAGAACAGCACGAACGGTGACACACAGGTCGCCATCGACGCTGTGAAATCGGCGCTCCATCAGCACATCTTCCTTTCCGTCACGAAGGCGGGCCACTCCGCCATCTTCTCAACGTCCGGCAACGACGACTGCCACGTCATCCTGCGGGGCGGCGGTGGACAGACGAACTATGGAAGCGATTCGATCGAGGCGACCGCGGGACGACTCGACGCCGCCGATCTTCCAGCGCGGTTGATGGTCGACGCGAGCCACGCTAACAGCAACAAGGACCACCAGCGCCAGATCGCTGTCTGTGACGACATCGCCGCGCAGCTTCGCGCCGGCGAGGATCGAATCCTCGGTGTCATGATCGAGAGCAATCTCGTCGCCGGACGCCAGGACCTCTCCGACGAGCTGACGTACGGCCAGAGCATTACCGACGCCTGCATCGCGTGGGACGACACCGTTCGATGCCTCGAGAACCTCGCGGCCGCCGTCGCCGCGCGCACCGCCTAGAGCGAGACGACCACCGCTTCGATCAGATCTCTCGTTTGCGCGACGATGGCGTCGAGTTGCTCGGCCGGCGCACCAACGACCCGTGGCGTATGGATGTGGCCGACGGCGAGGTCGGGGCGGTATCGATCGCGTAACCGGGCGACGCGATAGGCGATCTCGTTCGAGAGATAACCGCCACCCGATCCGTCAACTGCGGTTTTGCCGGCGAGATCAGCGAGCTTCTCCACCTCGATCCAACCGTCTTCGAGCGTCCGCACGCGGTGGTTGTCGCGCACAGCGAATGGTCCCGCGACCCGGGCTGCGTGATCGACAGGCAGCGAAAATTCGACGAATTCGGGCCCCGAAGTCGAAGGCACCGGATTCGTCGCGCTCCAGCCGCCATGCGCTCTCGCGTTATCCAACGCATCACTCGAGCGTCGCCGCCCCGGAAAACGTTCGAGGTCGAAGCCGTCGCGGCCCATGCTCACGGTGACGATCGCGCGAACGCGCGGATCTTGCGTCCAACCGCCGAGCACGGCCTCGACGACGCCACGATCGAACGCATCGAACCGGACCGGGAAAACGGCTCCGATAATCGTTGCGGCGCCGATCGTCTCGCCATCGAGTGCGAGTGCGGCGTGTCCCGACGGGTTGCTCTGGCCAACATCGTCATCGAGATGGAACGGGTCGAAGCCGGTCACCACCACGATGGAATCACTCGCCACCGACGTGGGTTCTACGAATCCGCGGGACGCGAACTCAAAAGCCGTGAACGCATCGACCGACTCGAGTCGAGAGTGCACGCCCGCGAGCCGCCGCCAATAGAGCCGACGGTCGTCACCACCTCGCGACGCTTCCCACAAGGCGCGCCCTGCACGGGCACAAACGCCTGGATCAAGACTGATCGTCGTCGGTTCGGTCAGTTCGAAGCGCTCGATTTCCGCGGCGCTCGTCCCGCGTCGAGCCAGTTCGATATCACCGGCCGCTCGAGCGAGTGTCGCGAAAGCCTCGTTCATCAGGTGCTAATCCGGCTTATGCCGAGACTTCAGCACCGAGAAGACGAACGGTCGCATGGCCAGCAGCACACCCATCCCGCGGCGTTCTTCCACGGGCAGGTGGCGATCGACCTTGACGAGTTCGACGAACGTCTCACGCACCTGGTCGAGCTTGCGGGCGATCATCGCCGCCGACTGAGCGGAGAGTTCCCCGGTCAACGTTCGCCGAACGCCCGATTCCGATTCGAAATCGGCCGACAGAAACTCGGACAGAGCCGCCCGTTCGTAAGCCCGGCGCACCGGTCCGTCGTCGCGCCAGTCGATCGCCGTCGCGGTTTTGAGCCGTACACGGTTGCCAGGCAGGAGGTCGATGAGGCCGAGCCGGTCGAGGGCCGCAAATTGCCGCGTCAGGAAAATCTCGTCCACCTCGTAGTTGGCCATCAGGTCTTCCTGCGTCCAGCCCGCGAGAACGAGGTAGAAGACGGTCAACAAGACGCCATCGTCGGCGAGCGCTTTTTCCTGATCGAGCGACAAGCGCACGGGCCGGTCATCATCGGCCGCCGCGCCGCGGATCAAATCGCTCAAGGAAATATCGGCGAGCGCACAGATCGTCTCCAAGCGGTCGAGCGAGAAGTCGGCATCCGCAAAGAGACGTTTCACGCGGGATTCACTCAGCGATAGCGCGGCAGCGACGTCCCGGTAGGTGATCCCCGCCGCTTTCAGGGCGCGTTTGAGTGAATCGACGAGCCGGCGCGTTTGTGTCCCCATGGCCCCTCCTGCTGGTTCGGATCGCTACTCGCGAATCCGCACGAATTTCTGCAGGGAATGCATGTCGAGCGGAACCAGTCCGCGATTTCCACCACCGCTGTAAATCACCTCGGCGACATACAGATCACCCTTGGAATCCGCCCAGATACCGTGCGGTGCAAAGAAATTGCCCGGCCGCACGGGATCGTCGCCACCAAAGCGATGGATGACGTTGCCGTCGAGGTCGAGCAGCGACACGCGCGCATGTGGTGTATGCGGGAGGATTTCGATGTCGGGGCTGCGCCCCGCGATTTCGCCGAGTTCGGCCACGTAGAGGATGCCCTCGCGGTCGATGTAGAGGTCGTCCGGCCGGATGACGTGGTCCCACTCGCGAAGATAGTTGCCGTCGTTGTCGAAGACCTGAATGCGGGAGTTCTCCCGATCCGCGACGTAAATTCGATCGTCCTGGTCGACGGCGATCGCATGCGGCAGGCGGAACTGGCCCGGTCCGCCGCCCGGCTCACCCCAGGACTTCAAATGCGTGCCATCGGGCGAAAAACGATGTACGCGCGCGTTGCCGTAGCCGTCGGAAACGAAAAGATCACCGCCGCTGTCGAGGACGACATTGGTCACCATGTTGAAAGGATCGCCGCCGAACTGAACCGGGGTCTCACCGGGCACGAAGCCCGTATCGGATGGTTGGCCCGGTTCGCCGAGCGTGTGGACGAGCGTTCCATCCCGCTCGAAGATCCGCACGGTGTGATCGAAGTTGTCGGCACAGTAGATGGTGTCGTCGTTGCCGATGAAGATGCCGTGCGGGTTGGTGAATACGCCCTCGCCCCAGGCCTCGAGGAAATGCCCATCGGCGTCGAAAACGATCATCGGGTGCTCGCCCCGATTGAACACATAGACCCGGTCTTGCGAGTCCGTGGCGACGCCCGCCACCTCGACGAAGCTCCAGCCCTCCGGCAGCTTCTCCCAGCCCTCGAGCACCTCGTATTCGATACCGGCCACGCCCACCTCAAAACAATCGACCCACTGAACGGTGGTAGGCTAGCACGCGTCGTTTCTTGCACGCCGTCGCGAACGCAGGACGCCGTTCGCCAATCTCGAGGGGGGATCTCATGGCCCAATCGGCCCGCGCACATTTCGGTGCAACACTTCCGCAAATCAAGCGACCCTGGGTCGCCGCGCGTGACGCGTCGATCGCGTTCGAGGAGATGGGTTACGACTCACTATGGGTGTGCGATCACCTCTACGGACCGCAGTCTCCGCAGCTACCGATACTCGAGGCATGGACGATGATTTCCGCGGTCGCGGCCATCACCGATCATGTCGAGATCGGAACGTTGGTGACCCCAGCCGGCATGCGCAACCCCGCGCAGCTCGGCAAAGTGATCGCGACCGCCGATAGCATTGCGGGCGGCCGCGTCATCGCCGGCCTCGGCGGCGGTTGGATGCAGCGCGAGTTCACTGACTTCGGCATGCCGTTCCTATCCGTCCGCGACCGGCTCAAGCAGTTGGAGGAAACCGTCGAACTCTTCAGGCGCATGTGGTCGGAAGACGAGTCGGAAGTCACGTTCGACGGCGATTTCGTCAAGGCCGATCAGGTCGTCTGTCAGCCCAAACCGCCACGCAAGGTCCCGGTGCTCATCGGCGGAGGCGGCGAGAAGGTCACGTTGAAACTCGTCGCACGCGAAGCCGATATCTGGAACAACCTCGCCGGTAGCCAACCGGACCTCGCGCACAAGATCGAGGTCTTGAAGCGTCATTGCGACGAGATCGACCGCGATCCCGACGAGATCGTCAAAAGCCAGCAGTGTCTCGTGACGATCGCGCCCGACGAAGCGAGGGCCAAGCCCATGGCCGAGACCGCACAGAAGATCTTTGGCGGCCACATGGGTGACCCGATGGGCCCGCTGGCGATTACCGGCACGCCCGAGCAATGCTCCGAAAAGATCCAGAAGCACATCGACCTTGGCTGCACGATGTTCGTCATCGAATTCTTCGGCAAGGACACCAAGGAACCGGCGCAACTCTTCGCCGAAGAGGTCGTCCCGAACTTCCGTTAGGACCGACGCAACGATTGCACGACCTACACGAGCGTTTGGCGCGATTGTTGAATAGAATCGCGCCCGCTCGTCGATAGCCGTTTCGCCCCCGGCGTCTGGGGACGTTCGACGCCCCCGCCTCAACCACGCACGCATCCGACGACGGCTTCGCCTCGAGCCCCTTCACCCACTTGAGATCATCATGCGACTGACCGCAGCAGACGCTTCTTTCATTTACGGTGAGTCCGCCAGCAGCCCGATGCACATCTCATCGGTCTACGTACTCGACGGCGAACTCGATTTCCGCGCCCTCATGAATCGCTTCGAGAAGCGCATACACCAAGTCCCCTCGTACCGAAGAAAGCTCCAGCAGGTACCTTTCAGCCTCGCGCATCCGATCTGGGTCGACGACCCGCAATTCGACCTCTCGAACCACGTGGTGCATCACGAACTCCCCGCCGGGGCGAGCGTCGAGGACGCTTTCGATACCGCCGTCGCACTGAACGAACCGTTGCTCACGCGCGAACGTCCGCTGTGGAAGGTCATCATGATCTCGGGCGTCGAAGGCAAGACATTGCTCCTGCAGATGGCTCACCACGCCATGATCGACGGCGCTTCCGGGGTCGAACTGACGCTCATTCTCTTCGACCTCGAACGTGACGCGGGAGAACCCGTTCCACCGAACGAGCCGTGGGAACCGGAACCTGCACCACCGCCAGCACAACTCGTCGCCGACGCGATGCGCGACAACATGCAGGCGTTCAACGAAAAGAACCCGATGCGCCTCATCGCCAACGCCGCGGCCAACGCGAACCGGCTGCAGCAGGCCAGTCGTGTGATGAGCCAGTTCGCGACTCAGCCCGTGGTCACTACGCCGTTCAATGCCGGCGTCGTCGGCCCGAAGCGTCACGCGCGCTGGATGAAGCAGGACTTCGCCGATATCCGCACGATCCGCAAGTCCCTGGGCGGCACGATCAACGATGTCGTACTGACAGTCGTGTCGGAGGCGGTTGCACGCTACCTCGCGGCAAGAGATGAGCGGGCCGAGGACGGCTTTTTACGCATCATGTGTCCGGTGAACGTGCGAACCGAGGACAAGCAAGGTGCGCTCGGCAACGAAGTATCGGCGATCTTCCCGAGGCTACCGGCGGTGCCGATCCCTCCGGCCGAACGTCTGAACGCCGTCATCGCCGAGACCCAACGAAGCAAGCGCAACGAAGAAGCGCAACTCATGACGCTCATGCAGGACTCGATGCCGCACGTACCGCCCGTGGCCATGTGGCCGACCCAGCTCGTCGGCACGGCAATGGATCCGACCGCCGCCGCCGCGCGCATGCGGATCCCGGCAACGCCCGCGATCGGTGGCTATCGACCGCCGAACGCCGGCATCAACTTCGTCTGCACGAACGTACCAGGCGTCCAAGTGCCGCAGTACATGTGCGGCCACGAGGTCCTCGATACCGTCGGACTCCTCGTCCTCACCGGCAACGTCGGCTTGGGAATCACGATTCTGAGCTACAACAAACAGCTCTTCTTCTCGTTCATCTGTGATCCCAATCTGCTACCCGATCTCGATGTCCTCGCGGATGCCGCGCAGGACGTATTCGCCGAATTGCTCGACGTCGCGCACGCCAACGCGGCTTGACCCAAGCTCAAGACTGGAAGGAACACAACGTTGGACAACTACCCAAAAAAAGTCGCCCTCGACGGCGGCGGTGAGGTCGAGATTCGTATAGTGGGCCGCACCGACAGCGCCGCACTTCTCGATTTTGCGCGACAGCTCCCGGAAGAAGACCTTCTCTTTCTGCGCACGGACATCACCCAGCCCGACGTGGTCGAGCAATGGATTCAACAGATCGAGGCGGGCGACTCACTGTCGCTAGCCGCCTTCGACGCGATCGGCCTCATCGGCTATGCAACCGTGCATCGTAACTCCGCTCGATGGACACGAAAGATCGGTGAGATCCGGGTCAACGTCGGTCGCGGTTACCGGGGCAAAGGACTCGGTCGACGGCTGACCTCGGAGATCTTCGACGTCGCGCGAGGCCTGGAACTGCGCAAGCTGACGGCCAGCATGACCTCGGACCAGAAAGGCGCTCAGGCGGCTTTCCGTCGCCTCGGCTTCATCGCCGAAGCGCTACTCGCGGATTACGTCGACGATCGCAACGGCACGCCGCGCGACCTCGTGATCATGACGCACGACGTGACAGGCCACTCGGACACGCTCGACGAGCCCGTCAAGCTCTAACCGGGCCCGAGCGAACCGGCGCGTTTCGAATCAGGAACGCGTCGGCGTCGGCTCTACCGCCGACGTTTCCGCATCACTGCCGGGCTCATTCGCCCTGTCGCGTTTGTCGATCTCGGCACGGATCTCGGCCTGGCGTGCAGCGTCGAGCGGGAACCCCCAGACCAACAGCGCGCCGGCGATGTAGAAGATCGACGGGAACGTCGAGAAGAGGAACCTGAGGCCAAAGAGTTCCTCCTCTCCGTTCAGCGCACCTTGTGTCGCATCGAACCCGAACGCCGCGAGACCGAACATCGCGAGTGCCGCTCCCACCGACGCGGTCGCCTTCTGTGCGAATGACCACGCCGAGAAAAAGAGCGCCGCGCGGTTCTCACCACTCTCGAGCGTGTCGAGATCGATCACGTCCGCCTTCATCGCGTTCGGCAACGACTGGGAAAAGCCGCCGGCGGCAAATCCGGTCGCGATCGTGATCGGCAGCATCCACCAGAAGTCACCCGGACCGAGCAGGAGGTAAAACGGGTGCGCCGCGGCAATCAGGAAGAACGCGCCCATGTACGCGCGGTGCTTGCCGATCCGCCTTGATAAGGCCACCCAGAACGGCACGCCGATGAAATTCGTGAGGTAGAAGAACGTCAGCATGTAGATCGCCTGATCTTCCGCGTCGAGGACGTCGGCGATGAAAAAGATATAGAGCGGCGTCGTAATGTTGAGTCCGATCGAGCCGATCATGAAGGCGATGACCAGGCGCTTGAACGGACCGTTGTTCCACATGAGTTTGAGCCCGGGCAAGACCGGTACCCTCGTCGTGATTCGGTGCGGCTTCTCCGGCGCGAAATAGAGCGTGATCGCGACACAGATAGGCGTCAGCACGAGCATCGTCACGGCAACGACTTCGAGAACAACCGCACTGCCGCCCAGCCCCATGGTCAGGAGCACGATCGCCGGCGCCACTTGCGCGGCCAGACTCCCGACCACGCCCGCCATCGCTCGCGCACCCGTCACGCGGGCGCGTTCGTTGTAGTCGGTCGTGAGTTCCGCCCCCCACGCGTAGTAGGGGATGAGCATGATCGTCGTCGCGAGCGAAAGGACCATGCTCCAGATCAGGAAATGCAGAGCGCCCGCGCCGTCGCCGGGCAAGAAGAGTTGATAGATCGCAACCATCATGAGGGGCGCACTCACCGCTACCCACGGTTTGCGACGACCAAAACGACTTTCGGTGCGATCGCTCAGATACCCCATGAAGGGGTCCGTGAAGACGTCGAAGATGCGCACCGCGAACATGATCGTGCCGACCAGCGCAAGCGGAACACCAATATCGGTCGCGTAGAAGCGCGGGATGAAGACGATGACCGGGAAGATCGACATGCTGACCGGCAAATCGGTCAGGCTGTAATAGAAAAGCGTCTTCTTATCGAGCCGTTGTTCCGCCAACCTTCACCCCCGGAAACGATGTGTCTACTTGCCCGCTAACGCCTCAACCACCGGTGCAAACGCATCGATCGCCTGATCGCCGACCGTGACATACGAAATGCCGTAGCGCTCACGCCGCGCGAGCAACTCGTCGACAATCGCGGCGGGTGAACCGAAGAGCGCGTGCGGGTGCTCGCGCATCTCGTCTTCGGTGAAGCCGAAGTTCTTGGCGAAGTTGCCGACCATCGGCGCCGCGTCGTCCATCACAAACGTGAAGTAGGCGCCGATCTCGATCTCGATCTCCTCGAACCGATCCCCGGCACCATCACGAATCCAGCCGATCTTCTTGTCGGTTTCGGCCGCGGTCGAGAGCTTTACGCCATCCGGGCCGATCATGCCCGAGCGGTTGTTGAAGTTGAGGCTGACGATGTCGGCCTCCCGCCCCGCGAGGCCCAGGACCTTCGGCGCACCGCCCCCGATCATGATCGGCGGATGTGGACGCTGGACCGGCTTCGGCAACGGGTCGAAGTCGCGCCAGGCGATATCGTCGTCGTCGATCGCAATCGCGCCATCCTCGCCCGCGGCTTTGATCGCTTTGACGACACGCTCGAGCCGATCGATGCGCCGTCCCGGCGAATCGAACGGGATTCCGACGGCGTGGTATTCCTCCTCGAGCCAGCCCGCCCCGAGGCCGAGCTCCAGCCGACCGTCGGAGAGAAGGTCAAGGGTCATTGCTTCCTTCGTCAACACCACCGGCAGCCGGTAGTCGATGCAAAAGACGCGGCAGCCGATCTTGAGCGTCGTCGTCGCGGCAGCGGCAAAGGCCATCGCCGGAACTGCCGCCAGGTTTTGCACCGGGTGATTGGTTTTCGCGATCGCGTCACCCGGGCCGAGAATGTGGTCGGCGAGATGCAGGGCCGAGTAGCCGAGCGCTTCGACTCGACGTGCCCGTTCGGCCCACTCGGCGCCGCTCTCGGCGTTGAAGCTCTGAACGCCGAACCGGAAGGGACGAGCCACTAAGCTACACCGTCCGCGCAGTGCGCGATCGCACGACGCAGCAGCTCGTAGTACTCGGGCACCTCCCAAGAACCGCGCTCGATCGTCGGATAGAAGTCCATCACCGGCTGCATGTCGTAGTGGCCACGACAATGCCCGAGCGTCAGATAGAGCACCTCGCCCGAGCCGACGGAGTTGATGTAGTAGACCGGCCGAGGTTCGTCATTCGGCCAGTCGGCCTCGACGAAACCCGTCGCCGCACCCGTGAAGTGGGTGTGCATGAGCACGTCTAGATCACCGTGGATCCGACACAAGTAGAGCTCGTCATCGGTATCGAATGGCTCAACCCCCGACACGAGCGGATGATCCGGCTGCGTGAGCTCTACTCGATAGGGCGCGATCGGCGGATGGGCGATGAACTGCGTACCGAGCGTTTCCATCAGTACCGGCGCCGTTTCGGGTGTGGCCACGCCGTCGGCAGTGAACTGCAGGATCGCGTTCGTGCCGTGCAAGGCAAGCCAGCGTCCTCCGCCTTCGACATACGCCTTCAGCGCCTGCTGCTCGTTCTCCTCCGGAACCAGGTTGCAGGTGTAGGAGATGATGAAGTCACTCGACGTCAGCGCATCGACGTCATGATAGTCGGCAACGACACGCGTTCGGATGCGTTCATCCTCGGCCAGCAACTTCAGCAGCTCCAACCGAGCGTAGTCGATATCGTGGTATTGACCCGCCGCGACCAGCGTGACCGCGATACTTCTTTGCTCGTCGGCCATCAGAACTGAATCCGTTTCGTGAACCCACCGTCGATGACGACGTTGGCGCCGGTCGTGTACGCGCCGAGCGGGCTGGCGAGCAGGGCAACCTGTGCAGCAACTTCCCCAGCCGAACCCATCCGGCCGACGGGAATGTCCTTGAGCGTCGCCTCATAGAGCGGCGTGACGTTGTTCTTGATCATTTCCCATGCGCCGCCTTCGATCATGATCGGTCCGGGGCTGATGGCGTTGACGCGAATGCCCTTGGCGCCGACGTCCTGCGCAAGCGCGCCGGCATACTGGATCAGCGCGGCTTTCATGGCGTTGTAGGAACTCGCGCCCAGGAACTTCTCCAGCGCCGCCGTCGACGAGATCATCGCAATGCTCGCGTTTTCAGACTGCTCGAGGAAAGGCAGAGCCGCCTCGACACCACGCACGGCACCCATCACGTCGTAGTCGAAACTCGCCCGCCACGCCGCTTCACCTTGACCGTTGCCGCCCGAGACGTTCGAGACGAAACAATCGACTCCACCGAGTTCCTCGGCCGCCGACGCGATCCAACCTTTGAGCGCATCGGCGTCACCCACATCAAACGCCGAACCGGTCGCCGCGACGCCCTTCGCCTTGAGCGCTTCGACCGCCGCTTCGACATCGGCCGCCGTACGCGCGCAAACGCCGACCGCGCAGCCCTCGTCAGCGAGTCGGTCCGCGATCGCGCGGCCGATTCCCTTGGTGCCGCCCGTGACGAGCGCTTTCTGTCCGTTGAGTTGTAGATCCATGATTCACCCCATAAAAACTTGAGTCTGTTTTTCGTTCAGCCGCTCGAATGTGCGAACGACGATTGCCTGCATCCTGCGTGCTTCGATAATGACAAAAACACCTTCGCCAGTGACATCGATGCCGTGATGCCCGCGGCGCACCAAAATCAGCTTGATACCCAATCGATCGCGTTCGCAATGAGCTGCCGGTAGTGCTCGTTCGCATACGCGACTGGATCATCGCCACCTTGTAGATAAACGATTCGGCTCTTGTCTTGCTCACGTGCCCAACCGACGAGGTTCGAACCTGATCGGTGTGTCCAGCCGTCGTTGTCGAACATCTTTCCCTCGAGCACGACCTTGGCAGCCGAATAGAAATTCTCCTCCTCGAAGTCGTAGTCGCTCGCCAGCAGCGGCGTCACGTCAGCCTCGTTCACCTCGCCGAGATACAACTCGTCAGTCATCGTGAACCTTGGCGGCAATCCTTTCGTCACGGGATGCTCACGGAGCACCGAAACGTTGTGCGTCAGACCGTGCCGATAACCCGAATCCTGACAGCCGTCGGTCGGCACGTAGTAGAACCGGCCGCCGATCATCCGACCGTAGTCAGGCCAGGACGGCCAACCGGCGATCGCGTGATGTAGGAACACGAGACCCATCCCATGCCCGGTCAGGGTTTCGAGGTCCTCGACCAATCGTTCGGGCGGGTCCGGGAAGCGCGGGCCGTTTGCGCCGAACTGCACCCCCGGCATGTCATAAAAGACGAACGCATCGAACGCGGACGCGTAGTGCGGATCGAACACCGCGGGCGCCGCGGGATGCTCCACGTGGGTCCAGGCGACGCCTTCCATGTCATCGAATATCGAAAAGAAGGGCTCGCGTTCGAACGGATGGCCTTTGGTGATGACCAGGACGTTCTTCATGCTTCAGCCCGCCACCTCTACAGAGACGTCACGTTTCAACGACGCTCACTCCACCAGTCCGCCAACTGAACCGGCGTTTGTTCGCGCCAGGCGCTCACGTCCTTCGGCACGTCAGCGCTGAGCGGCGGATCGAGTGTGCGAGCAAGCGGCGATGCCCCGTCCACCGGGTCGACCCACTCGAGTTCAATCGCCTCGATGAGATCACCGAAAGGCGCATTGACGTGGTAGTCGGCGGCCTGGTGCTCGAAGAACGCCAGATTGTCGCGAAACGCCAAAAGGCAGAAGTACTCACGCGGCGCTTGCCGTTTCCAGTACTCGTAGCGGACCACGTTCTCTTCCGCTGCGAGCGTCTTCTCGACCATCTCGGTCATCACGGCTTCCCAGCGCTCTTCGCATCCAGATCGGATTCGGATGTGCGCAACCAACGTGGCCATGGGCATCTCCTCTAGCGGTCCACATACTAAGGCACAAACCGAAGGGGGATCGCCATGGCCATTATCATCATCTCGGGCACGGTCGACGTCGACCCGGACCAGCGCGAAACGGCGCTCGAAGCGGGTCGTCCGCTGATCGAGGGCGCGCTCACCGAACCCGGGTGCCTCGACTACGACTGGTGCCCCGATCCCCTCATCCCAGGCCGGATTCGGGTGTTCGAACGCTGGGAGGACGAGGCATCGCTCGCGAGCCATTTCACGACCCGTTGGTATCTCGAAATGCGGGAGACGATCGCCGCGCACGGGATCCGCGGCGCCGACGTATTGAAGTACCGTGTCGACCTGGCCGAGCCGGTTTACGACGACAGCGGCAATCCTCGCGCCGACTTCTTCACCGCCTGAAGCGCTCGTCAGACGTCCTGAGGCGCAAGCGCGACGACCCGATCGATCGTGTCGGCCTCCCGCGGCTCCTTGTCGGGCCGATAACGTTTGACGCGCGCGAACCGCAGCGCCACGCCGCCGGGGTATTGCGGACTCACCTGCACGTCGTTGAAGGCGATTTCGACGACATAGCGCGGTTCGACATAGATCGTGTGCCGATCGCTGCGCACCGCGATTTCCTGGAATGCTTCGGTTTGCCAGGCGAGTAACTCGTCCGTCAGCCCTTTGAATGTCTTGCCGAGCATGACGAACGCTTCCGCGACCGGATCCCATGCCCCGAGGTGCAGGTTCGAGAGCGTGCCTTGCCGGCGGCCACTTCCCCACTCCGCCGCGAGTACGACCAGATCGAGCGTATGCGCCTGTTTGAGCTTGCGCCATGCACGCCCGCGACCACCCGCCAGATAAGGCGATGACGGATCCTTGACCATCGCGCCCTCGTGGCCGGCCTCCAGCGCTCGATCGAAGAACTGCTCGATCGCCTCCGCCTTGTCCGTGCGCACGGAAAGAACCCGTTGATCGTCCGCAACGTGCTCTTCAAGCACCGGGAGTCGTTCGCGCAACGGTGCATCGATGACGTCGCGGCCATCGACATGCAGGACGTCGAAGAACTGGACGGAGAGCGGTAATTCGAGACGCGCGGTCGCGACGTCGGTGCGCCGGCCGAAGCGACGCATCGTGGTCTGAAAAGGCAGCGGGCGGCCGTCGGATTTCAGCGCGAGGGCTTCGCCATCGAGAATCACGGTGGGAAGGTCGATTGCCAGCGCCGCTTCGGCGACTTCCGGCACGCGGTCGGTCACGTCAGTGCCGTGGCGCGAAAAGACGGCCACGTCCGAGTGCTCCTTGTGTACCTGAACCCGCGCACCGTCGAGCTTGAGATCGACGATGGCCTCGTCGAGACCGTCGAGCGCATCGGTCAGCGTCCCCGGTTGCGCCAGCATCGAACCGATCTGGCGCCCGACGGTCAGGCGTACCGAGGCGATGCCCGACGGTCCCGACAACGCGGCGAGGAAGGCCGCCTGGGCGATGTCGCCGAGCAGCATGTGGGCACGACGCATCGCCGCCGTGTCCACGCCGAACGCGACCGCAAGGGCATCGACGATGACACCTTCGAGCGCACCCTGGCGCATTTCGCCGATCAGAAGGTGGAATAGAAAACGTTGCTCGTCGGCGGTCGCCCGCCCAAAGAGCTCGCGCAACACCGCTGTCTTCTTGCCTTGAGAACCGGCCCCCTTCGTCGACGCAATCGATTCGAACACCGCGTCCAACTCGACGAGCGAAAGCGTGGCTTCGGCGGCAGCCGTCGTGCCGACGATTTCACGAAGGATCTTGGGGCCGAGACCGATCCGGCCTTGCGGCAGCGTGCCCGTCAGGTAATGCGACGCCAGGCGCACATCGTCGGGGCACAGCGATTTGAACGTCTCGGCCAGACGATCACGCTTGGCGTTTCGGGACCGGGTCGCCTCGACCGCAAGCGAGGCTAGCGCAAGCGTCTCGAGCATCGACTAGCGAACGCTCTCGAGGCCACGCTTCAGCGCCTCGGAAAACGCGTGACCCTGATGAGGGAAGGTATCCGCCATGACCGGACTCGTTGGATTCCCGTGGATGAGTTTCATGACGGTTCGCCGTGATGTCCACACGAGCAAACGTTTCCGCCGACTTCTGATAGCTTGCGCAGCCATGATGATCAGAGAAGAACGCCAACCCGACGAAGTCGCCGTCGAACGTATTGTGCGCGAAGCGTTCGGGAAGCAGGACGAAGCCGATCTGGTGGCGCGTCTGCGCGAGCGCGGCTCGATGCGCTATCCGCTCGTCGCATGCGAGGAAGACGATGTTGTCGGATTTGTGGTCGCCTCACCGATCACGATCGATCCGCCGGTCGGCCTCAAGACCTTGGGAATCGCGCCTCTGGCCGTCGATCCATCAACCCAGGGAAACGGCGTCGGATCAGCCCTCATGCATCGCCTGATCGAACACGCTCAAGCTGACGGCATCGACGCACTCTTTCTTCTCGGTAACCCCGCGTACTACCAGCGCTTCGGCTTCGTCACCAGTCACCTGGCGAACGAGTACGGGGCAACGGATGCGTTCATGCACCGAGAACTGACGCCAGATGCATTGGCTCCTATCCGCGGTGCAGCCCGATACGTCGACGCGTTCCGCGAAATCGGCGTTTAGAAAACGAAACCGGCGGTTAGGAAACCGAAATCGGCGTCTCAAGACCAAGCGAACATCAAGGAGAAAATACCGTGGACCTCGATCAAGACGTCGACCCTTACGCGGACGAGCCGGTACCGGAGCTGGGCGCCGTGCGCCCCGGCGAGGAACTGGACTGGACATCGATCGAGGCTTACCTGCGCGCCGAACTCCCGGCCGAACTCGACATTTCGCAGCCGATGACGATCGAGCAGTTTCCCAACGGTTCCGCAAACCTGACGTACTGCCTCCACTTCGGTCCGACCGAACTCGTTCTGCGCCGTCCTCCCTTCGGCACGTTAGCGCCTGGCGCCCACGACATGCGACGCGAGTTCAAGGTGCTGTCCCGACTCTGGCGCCACTTCGATGCGGCGCCCCGTGCATACGTTTTCTGCGACGACGTCAGCATCGCAGGCGCCGACTTCTTCGTGATGGAACGACGTCGCGGCGAGGTGATTCGCGGCGTGATTCCAGAGTCGATGCGTCGCTTCGACGCCGTCGGCCGGCGAATAGGCTTAGCGCTCGTGGCCCGGATCGCCGAGTTCCACCGCCTCGACCCGATCGACTGTGACCTGGCGGACCTCGGCAGACCGGGCGGTTTCGTCACACGCCAGGTCGCCGGCTGGAAAAAACGATGGGACCTCGTGCAAACCGAGCAACACCACGGCGCTATGTCCGAGATCCATGATCGACTGGCGCAGTCGTTACCCGAACCGCAACGTGTCGCCCTGGTACACAACGACTTCAAGCTCGATAACTGCATGTTCGAGCCAGACAACCCCGATCGCGTGAGCGCGATCTTCGACTGGGACATGACGACGCTCGGCGACCCGCTGATCGATGTCGGCACGCTGCTGAACTACTGGCCCGATCCGAGCGACACCGAAGACGCCAAACGTTTCAGTCATGCGGGCATGGATCGAATGGGCCTGGTCACACGCGCCGAAGTGAGTGCACGGTACGGCGAACTCGCCGGCCTCGATGTCTCGAAGATCGCCTGGTACGAAGCGTTTGGCCAGTGGAAGACGGCCGCGGTCGTTCAGCAACTCCACCACCGATGGGCCGTTGGTGACTCGACCGATCCCCGGATGGAGACGATCGCCGAAGGGATCCCCGGCTACGTCAGTTCAGCGGGGCAGTTGCTCGAATCGATCGGCGCGTGACGCCCCGCGTCACAGGTACCAGAGGGAAAGCGCCGGCACGTAGGTGATGATGAGCAGCGCGATGAGCAACACCACCATGAACGGGATGCTCGCTGCGTATAGATCCAGAATCGGCTTTTCGAATCGATAGCTCGCAATGAAGAGGTTCATGCCGATCGGCGGCGTGAAATAGCCGATCTGCAGATTCGCGAGAAAAATCACACCGAGATGGACAGGGTGAATGCCGTAACCGACCGCGACCGGCAGGAGCAACGGCACCATGATCACGATCGCCGAGAAGACGTCGAGGATCGCCCCGAGCAAGAGAAGCAGGATGTTCAGCAGGATGAGGAACGTCAGCGCGCTGCTGACGTGCTCCTGCATGAACTCGAACAGTCGCTGCGGCACCTCTGCATCGACGAGAAAGTTCGTGAAGGCAAGCGCGACGCCGAGAATGAGGATGATACTGCCGACCATCACCATCGATTCACGGATCACCTCGACCAACGCTTTCGGCTTCACCTCGCGATACATGACCACTTCCGCGAACAACACATAGAGCGCAGTGAGCGCAGCGGCTTCTGAAATCGCGAACCAACCGGAGTAGATACCGCCGAGCACGACAAAGGGCAGCGGTAACTCCCAGCGTGCCTCTTTCAACGCTTGCCATACCTCAGCGGCGACGAACGGCGTCGTCTTCACCCCATCGCCGTGCCGCCACAACGTCCAGGCGACCAGCAAGACGATCATCAGGATGACCGGCAAGGCACCGGCGAGGAAAAGATCGGTGATCGCAAACCGCTCACCGACGTCCATCTGTTGGGCGATGATCCCGTAGAGAATCAAGGGCACCGACGGCACGATCAAAAGCCCGAGGCTGCCCGACGCCGTGACGAGACCCAGGCTGTAACGCTCCGAATACCCGGCTTCTTTGAGCACCGGCAAAAGCAAAGCACCGAGCGCGACGATCGTCACACCCGATGCGCCCGTGAGCGCGGTGAAGACCGCGCAGGCAACAAAGCCGACGATCGCAAACCCGCCGGGCATCCAGCCAAAAACCGCCTTCGTAATCGCCATCAGACGATGCGAGGTGTTCGCGCGTGCCATGACGTATCCGGCGAACGTGAAGAACGGCAAAGCCACGAGTAGCGGCGTATCGGTAATCCGATACAGTTCGATGGCAACCACCGCAAGATCGATATCGGAGGCGATGAATCCCAGCATCGCAGCGCCGAGAACGACGGCGAAAAGCGGCGCGCCGAGAATCGCCATCACCACCAGGCCGATGGCCGCTAGAGTGATCATTCGGCTTCCGTCTCGTCTTCCGGCGGCGGAGGAAAGACGGCACGCAGGGCATAACGAACGGCGATCAAGACAGCGGTCGCGGGGATCACCAACTCACAGATCCAGGCCGGCACGGGACCAAAACCAGTCGTCCCGTCGATGTAATCCCATTCGATCATCGTCCGGGAATACCAGGCGAGGGCCGCACAAACCGCCGCGGTGAAAAGCGATGTCACCCGGTCGACGATGCCGCGCATCTGGGGCGTACTGAACCGCGCGACAACGTCGATGCTGATATGCGAGTTCGACTTCGCGGCGACCGATGCACCCACCATGGTGATCCAGAGGACTGCGACGCGCACCATCTCATCGCCCCAGACCAGTCCCGTTCCAGCAAGGTTGCGCGCCAGGACCTGATAGACCGCAACGCCGATCATGACGAGGAGCAGGGCGACGAGAAGGCCAGTCTCTACCCCCGCCAGCAATCGCTGAACGCGTTGCAGACTAGGGGGCACGAATGGCCCGAAGCTCGCGCCGTAACTCGTCGTAGATCTCACGGCTGACCACACCGTCATCGACCCATGCCGACGTCGCCCGGTCAGCACTCACCTGCCACGACGCCAGTTCCTCGGCCGTGGGTTCGATGAGTTCGATTCCTTCGCTTACGAGTGCTTCGATAGAGCCTTGATGGTCGAGCCGGTTCTGCGCGTCCACCGCTCGAACGGCCACGGACATGATGTCCCGCACAATCGCCCGGTCGGCTTCGTCGATCCGCGAGAAGTGCCGATCCGAAACCACGAAGATGCCATAGATGTACATCATCGGTACGTCCAGCACGTACTTGATCCGCGTGTGCCACTGCAACGCCAGCGCGGCGACGGGCGGCGATGCAACGGTATCGATCAACCCCGTCTGCAACCCGCCGAGGACGTCGGCGATCGTGAGCGGAATCGGCGAGATGCCGAACGCCTGAAGGGCACGAGCAGCCGCCTGGTCGCCTTCTGGCGACCAGACTTTGAGGCCGCGCCCGTCCTCGACCGTGCGCGCGTAACGTTGGCTCATCGCGTGCGCCATGCCGACTTCGGCGAACCCGAACGGCACGAACCCCTTGTCTTCGAGGCCCTCGAAGAGTCGCGCATCCATCCGTTGGCGGACCGCGTCAACTTCATCGAGGCTTTTGAAGACCATGGGCAGGTTGTAGACCTGCGCGTCCGGATAGATCGTGCCGAAGACACCGGTCGTCACGATCCCACCCTGCAGCTGCCCCACGCGAATCTTGCGGAGGACGGCGTAGTCGTCGCCCATCACGCCACCCGGGTAGAACTTGAACTTCACCCGGCCGTCCGTCGCCGCCTCCACCCGTTTGCCGGCGTCACGCATCGTGTCCATCCAGAACGACCCGTCCGGCGACAGGGTCGCGATCTTCAAAGTCGCCGCAGAGGCCGAGAACGCAAAGAACGATGCCAGCACGAGGGCGACAGATGCCGAGGCACGTCGACGCCTAAAAATATTCATCCGCAGAGTCCAATAGTTCACGCGCTTGTTCCTGCGCTATGCGATTGATGAGAGTGAGTCCCGGAACACGGGCTTCGGCTGCGATCACCCCTTCGAGCAGTTCGTCGTGCAGTTCCCGCTCAAAGAGCATGCGCGCGTACTGCTCGGCAAAGAGCACTTGGGCCATCAGGTGGGTACCGTCCGAAATCTCGATCGCTCGCTCGAAATACTCGCGGCCGAGCTCGGGCTTGCCGCCGAGGCCGGGCGGAACGAGCGTCTCGAAAACACCGAGGTACATGAAGGCGCCGCCGTTGTCGTAGTCGGTATCGAGTTCGGCCACGCGATGCATCATCGGTTTCACCCGACCGAGTTGCGCGATGGCTTTCCAGTCGTCCGAGTTCGCCTGGATCCATCCCGCCCAGGCGCTCGCGAAGCTGTAGAGCAGGTCGACGTCGTCCTCGGCGGCAATAGCCGCTTCGAGCGTCTCGTAGTCGAGATCTTTCGCCTCACACGCCCACGCGCTTTCCCGACATGCCGCGTGATGGGCAAGATCGAGCGCTTTCGTCGCGAACGCTTTTTGCCGCGTGGACTCAGCAACGAACGCCGACGCATAGGCGCTGTTGAGCTGAGCAGAGGCACGCAACAGCGTGACGTTGTCCGGATCCGAGTTCAGGAGCGCGTCGAGGATGATGAGGAATGCTGGTGCACCATCGCGCACGACCAATGGATCGTCATTGTCGAGGATCGCCGTCCCGAGGTCCGACGCGAGGCCGGCCGTCAACCCGCCGACGATCGACGCGCAGCCGCTCAAGCCCAGG
This sequence comes from uncultured Pseudomonadales bacterium, assembly GCA_951813295.1. Taxonomy (GTDB): domain Bacteria; phylum Pseudomonadota; class Gammaproteobacteria; order Pseudomonadales; family Azotimanducaceae; genus VXYL01. The sequence continues at coordinate 3,307,302 of CATOTI010000002.1, read as the reverse complement.
AGAGCCGCCAGCATCACGACGACGCTGCTGTTGCGGCGCCCAGGCCGCCCACGTTTTTTCACTCGCTCTTCCACCGGGCTATTCGTCGAGTAGCTCGACGACCGCCGTAAAGAGTTCGTCGAAGGGCGGTCGAGTTCGGTAGCCCGCCACGGCACGCTTCAGAACCACCCGACGTTCGGCGTCGAATAACACGATGCCCGGGTGCGGTATGCCGTACGCACGATGACCTTGCGCATATTCCTCGTTGCGCACGCCGAGTTCGTTGACGACCGACGCATCGCGGTCGCCCACGAGCGGGTAGTTGAGCTCCTGCTCCGTCGCGAACGAGTCGAGCACCTCGGGGCCGTCATACGTCATCGCGACGACGTTGATCCCGTGGCGAGAATAGCGCTCCGTCCAATCGGACAGCTGCACGAGCTGTCGCTGGCAGAAGGGTCACCAATCCGCGGAACGGTTGAGAAAGAGCAACGTCCCGTTTTCGCCTTGAAACGAAGACAGTGCGGCATCGCTACCGTCGGCACCGACGAAGACGAGATCGCCAACCGTCGACCCCACAGCCGGACCCCAACCGTCCGCGTATTCATCGGCATCCGCGTGGGACGACAGTGCGAGAAAGGCCAGCGTCATGCATGCAAGACGCAGCCTCGAGAAGAACTTCATGACGAATATCCGTGCTTGTGCTTCGCCGGATGCGTCGAAACGCGAAGCAACGATCGATTCGAGCAGACGCGAACCATCGTCCGGTGCAACAAAATAGCTGTCAAGCGAACTCGCTTGTCGATCCCTTTTGCTAACATTTCGCGCCTTTGACATCGCCGATCGGGATGATTCGACCATCGCGAGCACAATGTGTTCCGACCTCGGCGAAGTCGTATTGCGGGAGAGCACTGCACGCGGCACATGTCACCACTTCGTGACACCGCGTGACAGTCGAGTTCGACGGGGAAAAGAATCGATGCCGACATTTCGCGCGGAAGCGGGGAACATTTACTTCGAGCAGAGCGGCGCACGTGCGAATCCGCGGGTGCTCCTGATTCACGGGATCGGCTGCCAGATCGTGCAGTGGCCGGAATCGATGATCAAAGGCCTGGCTGACGCCGGCTTCTGTGTGATCGCACTCGACAACCGGGACGTCGGACTTTCGTTCGAATTCGATGCACCGCCACCTTCCATCGAGAAACTGGCGCAGGCCATCGGTACCGATGGTTCATCGATCGATCCGCTCTATTCGCTCGGCGACATGGCGGGCGATGCCGTCGATCTCCTCGATCACCTGGGCCAGGCCGGCGCGCACGTCGTCGGCGTTTCCATGGGCGGGATGATCGCGCAGCGGATGGCGATCCATCATCCCGAGCGGGCCTACAGCCTGACGTCCATCATGTCGTCGACCGGCAACCCGGACCTGCCGCAACCGGCGCCCGAGGTGATCGGTGCCTTGATCAGTGCGCCGGAAACCGACGAAATCGATGCCATCGTCGCCGCGAACGAAGCGACCGCGCGACTCATCGGCGGACCCCACTTCGATTCCGTCGAAGTCGGCATGGGACGCGCGGCGAGAACCGCCGCGGAGCGCGCGTACCGACCGATCGGGTTCGTCCGCCAACTGGCCGCGATTCTTGCCGACGGGTCTCGCGTCGAGGAACTGGGCCACGTATCCGCGCCGAGCCTCGTTATCCACGGCGATGCGGATCCGCTGGTGCCGGTCGAAGCCGGCCGCGACACGGCGGCGAGTATCCCGGGCGCGACTCTGCTCGAGATCGAGAAGATGGGCCACGACCTCCCGGAACCGTTGATTCCCGAAATCATCGACTCGATCGTCGCCCATATCTCCGCCGTGACGGTTGAGCGATAGCGTCATGAACGTCGTCCTGCGTGAAGACAATGGTGGTGTCGCGACCGTCACCTTGAACCGCCCCGAGGCGCTCAACGCGCTGTCGGGTGAGCTGCGCAACGAACTATCCGGGGTCCTCGAAGCCATCGCGGTCGATGAATCCGTCGAAGTCGTCATCCTGACAGGCGCTGGACGGGCTTTCACCGCCGGCCTCGATCTGAAGGAGCTCGGCGGCGAAAAGGATGGCGCCGACGCCCTCACCGAACTGAACGTCTCGAACGCCATGGCCGCGATCAAGGTGCCGATCATCGGTGCCATCAACGGCTACGCGATCACGGGTGGATTCGAACTGGCGCTGATGTGCGACATCCTGCTCGCGACCCCCAATACACGATTCGCCGACACGCACGCTCGCGTCGGTGTCGTGCCGGGCTGGGGGCTATCACAACGCCTGCCGCGCCTGATCGGGATCGCCCGCGCAAAAGAGCTTTCCCTAACTGGCAATTATCTCGACGCCGAGCGCGCGTACGACTGGGGCCTCGTGAACCGGATCGTCGACGCCGACGATCTTCTGCCAACGGCTAATCGCCTCGCACAGGACATCCTTTCGACGGATTACGGGACCCGTATGGAGATCAAGCGGATCATGGACGAGGGCTGGCATACGGACCTCGCCGAGGGTCTCGCCGTCGAACGCGCGGCCAACCGTGCCCATTCGAAAGCATCAGTCTCGGCCGAAGGTATCCGCGCACGCCGTCAGGGGATCCAGGACCGCGGTCGCCGCCAGTCCGGTTCCGCCGACTAGTGCAGATCCGGCAGGCCCGAAGCGAAGACCTCGACACGATCCTCAAGCACAACGAAGCGGCCCTCCCCCACGTCAACTCGCTGACGATCGAAGAACTCAGAGCGCTCACCGAAGAGTCGGTGAGTTTCCCGATCGCGGTCGACGACGCCGGGACGATCGCTGGCTTCGTCCTGGTCCTCGACGAAACGTCGAGTTACGAAAGCCCGAACTACCGCTACTTCGTCGATCGCTTCGACAGCTTCTGGTACGTCGACCGCATCGTCGTGGTCGAAGCATTCCGCCGTCACGGGATCGGTCGCCTGCTTTACGAGCACCTCGAATCCACGGCGCAAGCGCCGCGGATCTGCTGTGAGGTCAATATCGATCCACCGAACCCGCGATCAGTGGCGTTCCACGAAACCATCGGGTTTCGTGGTGTCGGCGAACAGCAAGCGAAGGGCAAAACCGTCCTCATGATGGAGTGGCGTTTCGACGCGTCGCTTCGCTAGCCACTGATCCCGGTGTGGCGCAGCAGCGCATCGGGCGTGGCATCGCGGCCCCGGAATGAACGGAAGAAATCGACCGGCTCTTCCGACCCACCTACTTCCAACACCGCGTTGAGAAAACGACGTCCCGTCGGCACGTCGAAAACATCCGTCTCTTCAAATGCGCCGAAGGCATCGGCCGAAAGCACCTCAGCCCACAGATAGCTGTAATAACCCGCCGCGTAGCCGCCGGCGAAAATATGCCCGAAGCTCCAGGGAAAACGGTCCTCCGCGATGGGGCTCAGGAGATTCGTCTTCTCCTTGACGCTCATGAGAATCGTCGCGAAGTCGATGTTCGCTGGATCGGGGTCGGTGTGAACCGCCATATCGAAGAGGCCGAACTCGAGCTGGCGGACCATGAACCAACCGGACTGGAAGTTCTTCGCTTCGAGCAATCGGTCGAGCATGTCATCGGGTAACGCCTCACCCGTTTCGAAATGGCTCGAGATCAGCGGGATCGACTCGCGCTGCCAACACCAGTTTTCGAGAAACTGACTCGGCAGTTCCACCGCATCCCACGCCACGCCGTTGATCCCGGACACCGCCGCATACTTCTGTTGCGTCAGCATGTGATGCAGCCCGTGGCCGAACTCGTGAAACAGCGTCGTGACCTCATCATGGGTCAGGAGCGCCGGACGATCGCCGACGCCCGGGGCGAAGTTGCAGGTCAGGAAGGCGACCGGAAGCTGACGATCGTTGCCCCACTCCCGACGGACGTGGCAATCCGCCATCCAGGCGCCACTACGTTTCGCCGTCCGCGCGAACGCGTCGAGATAGAAATGGGCGATCGTTTCGCCGTCCCGCTCGACACGATAGAAACGAACGTCCTCATGCCAGGTATCCGGCGCATCGGCCTCGACGACATCGACGTCGAAGAGGCGTTTGACGATCTCGAACATACCTGTCGCTACACGGTCGATCGGGAAATAGGGCCTGAGCGCTTCCTGACTGACGGCGTAACGCGTTTCACGTACACGCTCGGTGAGGAACCGAACATCCCACGGTTCCACTTCGTCGATACCGAAATCGCCCGCCGCCTCGCGCAACTCGGCGATGTCGCGTCGGGCAACCGGCAAGCAGCGGGATAACAGGTCGTCGAGAAACGCCTGAACCTCCGCTCCGCTCGTCGCCATCTTGGTCGCGACCGACAACTCGGCGTAGTTCTCAAAGCCGAGCAGCGCCGCCATCTCCTGGCGCAGTGAAACGATCTCACGCATCGTTTGCGTGTTGTCGTACTCCCCCGCGTGCGGGCCGACCTCGGATGCGCGCGCGACATACGCCCGGTAAATATCTTCGCGGAGCGCCCGGTTACGGCAGTGATCCATCACGCCGAAATAGCTCGGCATCTCGAGCGTCACGACGTAGCCGTCGACGTCTCGCGATTCGGCGGCGGCTTTCGCGAGATCGAGATTCACCTCGGGCAGTCCCTCGAGTTCTTCCCGCGATACCGCGAGCCACCAGGCATCGGTCGCATCCAGCACACGATTGCTGAATTCGCTCGAGAGCACCGACAAACGTTGGCGGATCTCGGCAAAACGCGCTTTCGGCGCGTCATCGAGATCGACACCTGCCAGGCGGAAATCCCTGAGTGCGTTGGCGACCACTTTTTGTTGGGCACGATCCAGGCCGTCGTCGCTTTCGAGGGCTCGATAGGCATCGAAGAGCGATCGCGACTGTCCCATCTCTGTCGCGTACTCGGCGAGGAGCGGCAGGCAAGCATCATGGGCCGCACGCAAGTCGTCGGAACTCACAACCGCATTCAGATGTGAAATGGGCGCCCAGGTTTTCTCCAGACGATCGTCGATGTCTTCAAGATGGGCCGCTAGTTGATCCCAACTCGAGCCATCGGCTTCGACCCGCTTCAGCACCTCGCGAACTTCCGTCCGACTGTCCTCGAGCAACGAGCGAATCGCGGGCTCGATCGCGGCAGGATCGATCGATTGAAAGCGCGGTAGTTCGTTTTTCGTCATCCGTTCAGTCGAGGCCGTTGATCAAATCGATCGCGCGTCCCAGCACTTCGAGCCGCTCGTCCATCGACCGGCCCATCGGGCTCAGCCGGCAGGTTTCGACACCCGCATCCCGATAAGCTCGCAAACGATCGCGCACCATGCCTTCGTCACCGAGGAGGTTCGACTGCAGGATCATCTCGTCCGGGATGATGTCGACTGCCTCGTTGCGTTTGCCGGATACCCAGAGGGATTGCGACTCACGGGCGATCTCATCCCAGCCGCCTCGCTTGTAGGCATCGTTGTAGAAATTCGTCTTGGCGGAGCCCATCGCTCCCAGCGTGAACGCAAGACCGCGTTTCAAAGGGGCCGCGAGTTCGGCCGGATCACCGAAACCAATTGTCCCGCCCGCCTGGATGTTGACGTCCGCGAGGCTCCGCCCCGCGCGCTTCGCACCCGCTTCGATGTAGTCGAGATGCGCGCTGGCATGCTCCGGCGTGAACGACGTACCGAGCCAACCATCGGCAGCTTCGCCCGTGTACTCGAGTGCCTTGGGGCCGAGGGTGGCCAGGTAAATCGGAATGTCAGGATTCCCCGGTTGTGACAATCGTAGGGCTTTGCCCTCTCCACCCGGCAGAGGTAGTTGGTGGTACTTGCCGTCGTACGCGATCTTCTCGCCCGCAAACGCGAGCTTCACGATTTCGACCGTCTCCCGCATTCGCGTCAGCGGCGCTTTGAACGGCCGTCCCTGGAGACCTTCCACGACCTGCGGGCCGCTCGCACCGAGACCGAGGATGAAACGGTCATCCGAAATCGCCGCCATCGTGAGCGCCGTCATCGCGGTCATACTGGGCGTGCGCGCACTCACCTGCATGATCCCGGTACCGAGCTTGATCCGCTCCGTCCGCGCAGCAATGAAGGCCAGCGGTGCGATGGCATCCTGGCCCCAGGCTTCAGCCGTCCACACCGTGTCGACGCCGAGCTTTTCCGCCTCGACAACAAAATCCACATGCTCGTGGAAGTCACGCTCGCCGCCGGACGCGGCACCGCCCACGCCAATACTTACTTTCATGGTTTTCGCCTTGAGAAATCGAGCCGCGATTCTACATCCGCCCAGCGTCAGCTAGTCGTGACGGCGAGCCCGAGAACACCGCTGATGCGGCAGTTTTCTTGCGCCAGAAAGAAAACTGCACACGCGTCGCAACGCGTCGCCCTGCTAGCTTTCCCCCGTACGCATCGGATAGTTCTCGATGATGCGGTCGGCGAGCCGTGCGAACGGCATGCTCTGCAGCCAGACGCGACCGCGGCCCGACAACGTCGCGAGGAAAAGGCCTTCACCGCCGAAGAGCATCGACTTCAAGCCACCCGACATCTGAATGTCGTAGTCGATCGACGATTCGAACGCGACGATACAGCCGGTATCGACGCGGATTTCCTCGTTCTCGAGTTCGCGCGCGACCACCGTACCCCCGGCGTGGATGAACGCCAGTCCGTCACCCGATAGACGCTGGAGAATGAATCCTTCGCCGCCGAAGAACCCTGCGCCGAGGCGCCGGTTGAACGTGATCGAGAGCTCCGTGCCCCGCGCGGCGGCAAGGAATGCCTGTTTCTGGCAGATGAGTTCGCCACGGTGTTCGGCGAGATCAACCGCCATGATCTGGCCTGGGTAGGGGGCGGCAAAAGCGACCGACTCCTGTTGACGCCCGACGTTGGTGAAATGGGTCATGAAGATCGACTCGCCGCCGAGGGCGCGCTTGGCCGCTCCGAGGATCGTGCTCATCACGCCGGTCTGCGAACCATCGCCCATGCGGGCTTCGTACTCGATGTCCTCGGTCATGTAGAGCATCGCGCCGGCTTCGGCGATGACCGTTTCATTGTGATCGAGGAACACTTCGACGAATTGCATGCTCTCGCCGTGGATCTCGTACTCGATTTCGTCAGCCATGGTGGTTCCTCGCGATAAAAGCGGCTCCATCGAGCCCGATCAGATCATCTTCAACAACATAGACGGGAATGCCGTTCAGAAATTCGGCTTCCCAAGCGGAATCCTCGAAGCGGCGCTGGAATACACGATCTTCGAGCATCGGCCGAACCGCCCGGACGACGCTCCCGGCAAGGTAGACACCCCCGGTCGCAAACGTCGTGACGGCTATGCTCCCGCAGACAGTTGCGAGCATGCCGGCGAAGGTCTCGACGGTGGTATGACAGATCGGATCGATCACCTCGACGCCGCGTGCCGTGATGTCTTCGGCGGAAAAGGATTCGGCCGGCACACCCCAGACATGACACACCGCGCGGTAGAGATTCTTCACACCGCGACCTGACAGATAGTGTTCCCAGCAAACGGGTCCCAATCCTTTCGGAAATGCCGCCTCATCCATTTCGGTGAACGTCACCAGCTCGCGTTCGAAGGCATCGGTCGGTGTGAATCGCACATGGCCCCCTTCCGACGGCCGCGGGCGACCGTCGATGAGATGCCCTACCCCGAGCCCAGTGCCCGCCGCCACGAGCGCTGCCGTATCGGTCGCGTTGGCGACAGGCTGCGACGGCTCGAAGCATCGTTCGCCGATGGCGCGGTTCTGACCCTTGGCACTCAGGATCCCACCGCCGAAGGCCATGATGTCGTTGACGAGCGTGATGCCCTTTTCCGCGTACTTCGTGAAGTTGGCTTGCGTGAAGCGGAGGTTCACATTGGTGAGCATCGCCACTCCAGCCACGACCGGACCTGCCACGGCGATGCAACCGGTCGTCAGCGCCGGCGAATTGAAACAAGCGAGCGCAGCCTTGAAGACATCGACGTCCGTGTCGAACTTGCTGGTTTCGAGAACGACCGGGTCGCCGACCGGCACGTCACCCTCATAGAGTGCGAACCGCGCATGCGTACCACCGACATCGCCGGCGAGGATCACGGAATCCACCTCAAACGACGGAGCGCATCGAACTGGCGCCGGAACATCTCTTCAGTGTCGATGCAGTCGGCGAAGCCGAACTGGCGCGCTTTGATCGTGCTCAACAATGTCGGTGGTCCACCCGCGAAGACGGCATCCGCAAACTGCCAGGATTGGCCGACGAGTTCATCTAGCGAGTAGCGTAAATGATGACGCTCTCGAATCGCTTCCCACTCGTCGGCACGTGCCGACATGGACTGGGTGAGGGAAGCCGGTTCGTCATCGCCCACCTTCAGACCGAACGCGTCCGCGATCGACGGCCACACCGAGCGCCAGACGAGTTCGTCGCCATTGGTGATGTTGAACGTCTCACCCCAGGTCGACTCGTTCTCGCTCGCCCATCGGATCGCCCTACCGAGAAGCTCCGCGTCGGTGGCCTGAGTGATCGATGTCGCTCCGCCGGGGAAATGCAGGGGTTGGCCGCGCGCCTGCTGTAACGCCGCGAGCGCCGCGATCGCGGCCGTCATGTTCATAGGGCTACCGAGCGCCACGCCACAGATGATCTGCGGACGAAAGATCGTGAAGCCGAACCCCGCGTCCGCCGCACGCGATCGAACGAGATCTTCGTGGGGCCAATAGAAGTTCGGCCCTGGCGGTCGAGGATGGTGCTCTTTGCCCGGGTTGGTCATCGGCCTGAGATGTGCGCCGTACGCTTTCGTGCCTTGCAAAAGCGAGAAGTGTTCGGTCGGGGTAACAAAATCGAGGACGTTGGTCAGCATCCCGACGTTCGTCCGGATCTGCTCGTCCTCTCGCCAACCCGCTACCAGGTTCTCCCGTTCGTAGAGCGCGGCGTAGACGATGTGCGTGAAACGACCGGCTTCGCCAAAGACCTTCTCGCATCGCTCGCGATCGACAAGATCGACAGAAACGAACGTGGCACGAGACTCGAAATCCGGCGAACGTCGCGAGACCGCGACCACGTCCCAGCTCGGATCACGATCGAGCGTGTCGAGGAGCCCGCGGCCCACCAGGCCGAGGCCACCTACCAACAACAGTCGTTTCTGCGCCATGGCACGATTGTGCCCGCTCGCGGCGCCCATCGCGCGGCAATCGTTTAAGCTCGACCGAGGTTGGGCATCAATCACGAAAACTATGGCTGAAAACGCCCCCGAAACGACAAACAAAGAGCTCGAGCTTCGCGAAGCGCGCAGGCGCGAGGCCGCGGAGCGACGCGAGCGGCAACGATTGTCGATACCTTTTTCGATGCCGCCGATCGCGACGACTCGAACCGGTCTCAATCAACAAGAGGTCGACTTCTTCAAGACCAACGGCTTCCTCATCAAGGAAGCGCTCCTGGAAGACAACATCGTCCACGCGGCTCTGGATCGTGCCTGGCAGCAACTCACCGACCGGGTTCCGGCCGATCCGTCGAGCGACTGGCGAATCGATCGCGCTGATCGTTCGACCTGGCGCAATCCACGCTGGGCGAAAATGCAGGATCCACCGACGGAAGGTCCGTTCGAAGGTCGACAGCCGATCGCGCACCACGGCGCGACGGTGAAGATTCACGATGTCGGTGCGGAGACCTTCTTCGTCGATCTGCTCCCCAACCACACGTCGGTTCGTGCGATCGGCGCAGCGTTGCTCGGCGATCTCCGCGAAAACCAACGAACACGCGGCCTCTACGCACTCTTTCCGAGCGACAAAACGGGCAAAGCACACGGACGGGAACTCGGACCACACACCGACCGCGTCTGTCAGCAACTCAACACCTGCGCATACCTCGACGACGTCAAGCCACGCAACGGCGGCTTCACCGTCTATCCCGGGAGCCATCGGCGGACGTTCAAGTTCCATGAAACGGAGTCGAACTGGTCGCCACGCACCGGATTCGGCACGGCGTTGACCGAGATCGCGCAGACAATCGAACCCTGGGAACTCGTCGCGCCGGCGGGCTCAGTCATCTTCTGGCACGGACGGACCGTGCACTCCGGCGGAATCCACCGTGGCGACGATATTCGCTGGGCGCTCTTCGGCGACTATCAACGCAACGAGCCCGTCCTGAGCGACGACGCGCATCGCGCGGTCGGACAGTACGAGTGGTTCAAAGATACGAGACTCGTTGAGAACGACGCGCCAGTTCCCGAAGATGCCGCCGATGACGCCATGTGGAACCATTGGCGTCTCGGGTTGATTGATCACTAGAACGCGCCTCGACGGGCGACGACCACCAACCGACGGGTCACAAGGCAATTAAAATGCGCCATCGACGCCTTTTCGCCACGCTCAGCCTGCTGCTGGGACTCGTCGCCAACGCGGCGAGCGCCGACGAGATCAAGATCGCGCTCGGCGGTGAGCCGCTCACGCTCGACCCACATCGCTACAACCTTCGTCTCGAAGAAACGGTGTTGACCGATCTCTTTGAAGGCCTGACGGCACACGACGAACGCGGACGGATCGTACCGGGCGTTGCAGAGAGCTGGACGACCTCGGAAGACGGGCTCACCTGGACATTCAATTTACGTCGCGACGCCCGCTGGTCCGATGGACGCGCACTCGGCGCCGACGATTTCGTCTATTCACTCAGAAGACTTCTCGACCCGAAAACGGCGGCGAGTCTCGCCTTTTTCCTCTACCCGATCGAAAACGCCGTCGAGGTGAACGCCGGCAACGCGCCCGTCGAATCGCTGGGCGTGCGCGCGGTCGACGCGACGACGCTCGAACTCAAGCTCGACAAGCCATTTCCGTTCCTCGCCGAACGACTCATCTATCCGACAGGCTTCCCGGTGCCACGCCACGCCATCGAGGCGCACGGCGACGATTGGAGCAAACCCGGCAACATGGTGAGCAACGGCGCGTTCACGCTGTCTGGCTGGCGCCCGCAGGAAGCCATCGATCTGACCAAGAACGCCGCGTTTCGCACCGCCGACACGGTCAGTCTCGATACCGTCACGTACGTGCCGATCGCGGATTCGGCCGTTGCCTACAACCGCTACCTCGCCGATGAGATCGACATCATCGGCGACTTCCCGCCCGGCGAGGTCGAACGCCTGCAGAGGGAACGTCCGAACGAGATCCACCTTTCGCCGCTGCTCTCGATCATGTACCTGGTCTTCAACGTCGAAGCGCCGCCGTTCGACGATCCACGCGTACGAGAGGCTTTGGCCCTCGCGATCGACCGCGACGTCCTGACCGGAAAGGTGCTCGAAAGTGGCGAAGTGCCATCGGCAGCACTCGCGCCCGCACTCGTCGAGGACTACGAACCCGATCTCGCGGACATGGGCATCGACATCGAGCGCGCTCAAACGCTCCTCGCCGAAGCCGGTTTCGCCGACCGACCGCTCGAGATCACGCTGCGTCATATCGCTACCGCCGAAAGCAAGCGCGTACAGGTTGCGATTTCCGCCATGTGGCGGCGCATCGGCGTGCAGACGCGCCTGCACCAGAGCGATATCAATGTTCATTTCGCGACCCTCCGGCAGGGCGATTTTCAGGTCGCGCAAGCCGGTTGGTTCGGCGAGAACAATCCCGAGCACTACATCGAACTCCTGGCATCCGATATCGGCGACGTGAACTACGGTCGCTTCAAGAGTCAGGCTTTCGATGCCATCTTGAGAAAAGCACGAACGACACCCGACCGAGACCAACGCGTCGAAACGCTCATCGCCGCGCAACAAACAGGCCTAGCTGAGTTTCCGCTCGTCCCGCTCTACAGCGTCGTGATCCGTAGCCTCGTACGAGAAGACGTCAAAGGCTGGTACACCAACCCGCGCAACGTCCACGGCAGCCGCTACCTGAGCGTCGGTCCGGGGCGCTAGCCCGCCACCCGATGGGGCGTTTCCTCGCGCGACGGTTGGCCTTCAGCCTCGCGACCCTTTTTGTGGTCGTTACGGTCGCCTTCTTCATGATCCGCGTCGCCCCCGGCGGTCCGTTCGACGGAGAACGGCGCCTACCCCCCGAGGTCGAGGCGAACCTGAAAGCGGCCTACGACCTCGACAAGCCACTCGTCGAGCAATACGTCATCTACCTCGGCCGGGTCGTGCGAGGTGATCTCGGACCGTCCTTCCGCAAGAAGGATTTCACGGTCAACGACCTCATCAAAGCGGGCCTCCCGACCAGCCTCACACTCGGCATCTCGGCCATCGCGGTCGCGTTTTGCGGCGGTGTCCTGATCGGCACGCTGGGCGCGCTCAATAAAGATCAGTGGCTCGACCAAACGCTGACATCAATCGCCACACTCGGGGTCGCGCTCCCGCCCATCGTCGTGGCGCCAGGTCTCCTTCTGCTTTTCGCCGTCATCCTGCCCTGGTTTCCGGCCGGCGGGGCCTCGAGCCCGTTGCACCTCGTCCTTCCGACCATCGCCCTCGCGCTGCCGTATCTCGCCGCCTTTACCCGGCTGACACGGGGGAGCGTCACGGAGACGTTGGGACGTGATCACGTCCGAACCGCACGCGCGAAAGGCTTGAGCCTTCCTCGAATCGTGCGTCGCCACATCTGGCCGACGGCGCTCATCCCCGTTGTTTCGTTCCTGGGACCGGCGAGCGCGACCGTTCTCGCGGGGTCGATGGTCGTGGAGCAGGTCTTTTCGATTCCGGGGCTCGGGCGGTATTTCGTCGAGGGTGCGCTGAACCGCGATTACACGCTCGTGATGGGCACCGTCATCGTCTACGCGCTCTTGGTGATGACGGCGAACCTCATTGTTGATCTTGCCTATTCCCGGCTCGACCCACGGCTCAAGGTTTCCTCGTGAATCGCACGCTCCAACGAGCGCTCGTCGGCAACGGCCTCGCCACGGCCGCGACCGTGACGCTGGTCGTCGTCGTTGCACTCGCGATCGTCGCGCCGGAGCTGAGTCCCTGGGATTTCGAAGACGTCGACTGGGATTCGATCGACACGCCACCAAGTGGAGCCCACTGGTTCGGCACCGACGGCATCGGCCGAGACCTCTTCACGCGAACGTTCGAGGGCGCGCGGATTTCACTCGCGATCGCCCTCGCCGCGACATCGATCAGCATGCTGATCGGCATCCCTTTCGGCGCCACGGCCGGGTATCTCGGCGGTTCGGTCGATCAAGCGATGATGCGCTTCGTCGACATGCTCTATGCGATCCCCTTCATCTTCCTCGTGATTCTGCTCGTGGTCGTGTTCGGGCGGAACATCATCCTTCTCTTTGCTGCCCTCGGTGCCGTGTCGTGGCTCGATCTCGCGCGCATCGTCCGCGGTCAGACGCTGTCGACCAAACAGGAAGCGTTCATCGATGCCGCAAGGATGCAGGGGCTTTCCCAATTCCAGGTGATCGGCCGGCACATCGTGCCGAACGTCGCCGGTCCCGCCATCGTCTACGGCACGCTCACGATCCCGGGCGTCATTCTCGCGGAGAGCTTCATCAGCTTTCTCGGCCTCGGCGTTCAGGAGCCCTCGACGAGTTGGGGGGTTCTCGTCGCCGACGGTGCGGCTGCGATTCATTCGTCGCCGTGGCAGCTCGCCTTCCCGGCCGCCGTACTCGTCGTCACGTTGCTCTCATTCAACATCCTCGGCGATCGATTGCGCGACGCTTTCGCCCCGGGAACAAGCGTCCTTTAGACTCGCGCGAAAAGGAGGACCTATGACCTACAGCGCCGGTGTCGGAATCGCGAATTTCACGTTCGACGATGCAAAAGGATTCTGGCAGTGGGTCGACCTCTGCGAAGCCGGCGGCGTGGACTCCATCTGGCAGTCGGATCGCGTCATCTCGAAGGACCGGAACCTCGAATGCATGAGCGTCATGGCCGCCCTCGCGGGCGCGACGAAACGCATGAAATTCGGCATGAACGTCGCGAGCCTGGGACTCAGAGATCCCGTTCTCACCGCCAAGCAATGCGCAACGATCGACGTATTGTCGGATGGCCGAATTCTCCCTGCCTTCGGCCTCGGTAGTACCCGGTCGCGCGACTACGTCGCGACCCACACGCCCACCAAACGTCGCGGCAAACGAATGGATGAAGCGCTCGAGATCATGACGCGCCTCTGGACCGAAGAAGAAGTCGACTTCGAGGGCGAGCATTTCACGCTGACAGGTGCCTCGATCGCACCGCGCCCCGTGCAAGAGCCGATGCCGCTATGGATCGGCGGCAGCGCGGCCAAAGCAATCGAGCGAACAGCCCGCTGGGGCACCGGATGGCAGGCAGGCATCGAGTCGGCCGATCAGGTCCAACCGGTGATCTCCGCCATCAGGGCGAAGGCGGACGAACTCGGGCGCGGCATCGATTTCGATCACTACGGCGTCGGTTTCGGCTTCCGTTTCGGCTCGACGGAAGAGCCGATCATTCAGCGCTACGTCGAAGGCTTCAAAAAGAGCATGGGAAAAACGCCCGACGCGTTCTCCGCGATCGGCGGGGCGACGGAAATCCTCCAGAAAATCGAGAGTTTCAGAGCGGCGGGAGCGCACAAGTTCATCCTGCGACCCATCGCTTCGGGCACCGACGATATGCTGAGCCAGACACGCCGGCTGATCGAGTTGGTGTTACCCGAAGTCGCCGCCATGAACGCCTGACCCATCGATCGAAGAACCGCATGACGAACGACACATATCCACCATCGACGCCCCTCGACATCCGTCGTGGGCTCACTGACCCGGGCGACACGGCCTTTCCCCTGCGCTGGGGAATCCTCGGCACCGGCAACATCTCCTCACAATGGGTGAAAAGCGCTCGGGCCGTGCCCGGGGCGGAAATCACAGCGGTTGCCGCTCGCGAGACGGACAAAGCTCAACGGTTCGCGGCCGACCATCAGATCGATACGGCGTTTGGCGACTACGCCGCGATGTGCGCCTCCGATCAGGTCGACATCGTCTACATCGGCACGATCACGCCTCTGCACAAGGAACACACGTTGCTCGCCCTCGAGGCTGGCAAACACGTGCTTTGCGAAAAGCCCCTCGCCGTCAACGCGACGGACGCCCGCGAAATGTACGCCGCGGCGACGCGCGCTGGCGTCATGCTGCAGGACGCCATGTGGACCCGGTTCTTTCCCGCTGTCGAGCACGCCCGTTGTCTGATCGAGAGCGGCGCCATCGGTGAGGTGAAACTCGTGCAATCGGATTTCTTCGATCCGATTTACACGATCCAGGCGGGCCCCCTCGCTTTCGGGGCCGATGCCGAAGTCACCAGAGTTACCGCGGCCGGAAGAGCGGGCGGCGCCGCAATCGTGGAGTACGGCGACGTCGGCCTCGCCGTCTTCACCTTCCCGCCCTTCGCCGCGGAGCTCGCGGAGGTCACCGAAATCGTCGGCAGCCGAGGCCGCATCACGCTGGAGCAACCGGGCCATTGCCCGACGGCTATCACCCTGCGTATTCCACCCGACAACGGCGTGCCGTCGCGCTACCGTACGGCCGGTGCGCCGGCACCGACCGAGCGGTTCGAATATCCGCTGCCGTTCGACGTCGACATCGCGAGACCCTTTCCCAATCAACACGGATTCCGCTACCAGGCCGATGCGGTGCATCGCTGCCTCGCGGCGGGAATCCTGCGCTGCCCCCAATACGACGAAGCCGAGTCGTTGCATGCGATGGATCTCCTCTCGGCGATCAGCGAGGCAAGACGGCCCGGCGAATAGCCGTGCGTGCGGGCGACTACGCCGGTTTCGTCGCGCGAATGAACCCGGCCGCACGACTCGTGAAGGCAACACCGATGGCCGGGGGTATGTCGGCGACCGTCGTCCGTGTGGAGGTCGACAACGCTTCGCCGTCGGTCTTCGTGATCCGCTCGCACGGTGCGGTCGATCGCGCCAGGAATCCGAACATCGCGCGTGACGAATTCCGCCTGCTCGAACGATTGACCGACGCCGGATTACCCGTTCCCCGACCGCTCTATCTCGACTCAGCACGCGACGAGGATGACGTCGCCGCCTTCGCGCTCGCCTGGATCGATGGCGCACCACGCTTCGATGATCTGGGCCACGACGAGTGGCGCGAATTCGCGGAAGTGCTCGGCGCGATTCATCGAGCGCCGATCGATATCGACGGCCTACTCCTCCCGCCGCCGCGCGCGCCGATCGATCACCCGCCCCGAGTCCCCGACGAATCGATCTGGGAATCCAGGAGCCGCCGTGCTCTCGCGAGCGAAACGCGCGCCGAAATCAATCGGCCCTGTGTCCTCCACGGTGACTATTGGCTCGGCAACGTGCTTTGGTCGTCTCGCGGAATCGAGGCAGTCATCGACTGGGAGGATTTTGCCTTCGGCGACCCACTCGCGGATCTCGGTTCGGCCCGCCTGGAACTCCGCTGGGCGTGTGGCCCAGACGCCACCCAAGCCTTCACCGAGGCGTACTTTCACATCCACCCCATCGATCGAACGGATCTCGCGTTCTGGGATATCGCGGCGACGCTCCATTTCAGTCACAAGCTCGACTCGATTGCGGACGACGCCAGCGACCTCGCGCGCCTGCGGCACGAGACGCGCGCATTTCTCCATGAAGCGTACGGGCGTCTCCCCGCGCGTTAACCGCGCTTGCTAAACCACGCCGAGCGGCCGAGGATCGCCCGATTCAGTCGGATGAGGTTCCACATGGCCGAACCCTCGAGTTTTTTCGATCAAACCGCAGGAGTACACGAGGCGCACCTCGCCGCGCTTCGCGCGGACGGCTTCACGATCCTCGAGAACGCGGTCACCGCGGACGTCGTCGCCGCCATTCGCGACGAACTCTCACCGTATCTTCAAGGCGAGCATTTCGGCCGCAACGACTTCGAAGGATTCAAATCCGAACGCGTCTACGCGCTTCTCGATAAATCGCCGAGCATGACGCACATCGTCGAACACGAAGACGTTCTGGCGCTGGTCGACCGGCTCCTGCCTAAGAACTATCTCCTCTCCTCGGCACTGGCGATCAACGTGCACCCGGGTGAGACGCCGCAGCGTTTCCACAGCGACGACCACGGCAACTCGCTGCCCATTCCGCGGCCGCGCCCCCATGTCGGCGTGAGCGTGATCTGGGCGCTCGACGATTTCACCGAAACCAACGGCGCAACCGAGATCGTGCCTGGCAGCCACCTGTGGGGTCCCGACCGCGAACCGACAGAATCTGACGCCATCAAGGTCGTCATGCCGGCCGGCAGTGCGATCGTGTTCCTCGGCAACATCTTCCATCGCGGCGGCGGAAATCACGCCGACGCGCCGCGACTCGGCATCACCCCGCAATACTGCGCCCCCACGTACCGACCGCTAGAAACGATGACGCTCGCCGTCGGCCGGGAGAAAGTGCGCGGCTACAGCGAGCGCATCCAGGCGCTGCTCGGTTACAGCATCAACGATCCCGGCTTCCACGGGCACGTCAACGGTCGTCACCCGAAGGTGTTGCTCGACCCGGACTACCGCGGTCGTAAATACAACGACGAACTACCCGAAAGTTAGAGGAGCTTCTCAACCGCCGGCTAGTTTGGAGAGGTACTCGAGCGTTCTTTCTCGGGCACCCTCTTCGACGTCCATGATGGCGGCGTTGAAGTCCGTGACACCCGCGTCGCGGAAACGATCGATCTCGCCGCGCAGCGTGTTCTCGTCACCGACGATGGCGATATCCGCCGGGCCATCGACGCCTTCCCGATCGAGCATGGCGCGATACGAGGGCAACTGGCCGTACATCGTGAGGCCTTTGCCGATCCGTTCACGGCATTCATCCGGGTGGTTCGTGAGGACGATCGGCACACCACCGACGATCGTGGGCTCGTCCCGGCCCGCCTCCTTGGCCGCGGCCGAAATGCGCTTGACGATGTGATCTTTCATCGTGTTCGGCCCGACCATCCACGTGTTCGTGCCGTCGGCGAGTTGGCCCGCGACGCGCAACATCACGGGACCCAGCGCCGCAACGACGGTCGGCACGGGCTTGATCCCCCCGATCGTGATCGCGAGGCCGTGGACGCGGTACTCATCGCCATCGAAGTTCACCTGCTCGCCACGCAAGAGCGGCATCAGCACCTCGAGGTATTCGCGCATGTGTCTCGCGGGCTGCGCGTAGGAGAGCCCCATCATGTTCTCGATCACCACTTGGTGCGAAAGGCCGATACCGAGAATGAAACGGTCTTGGGTCGCGGCCGCAGTCGTCATCGCCTGCTGCGCGAGCGCCGTCGGATGGCGTGGATAGGTCGGCGTCACCGCTGTGCCGAGCCCGATCCTGTCGACTTCGCGACCCACGATCGCGAGCGTCGAGATGGCATCGAAACTGAAGATGTTGGCCATCCACAAGTTCGAAAGTCCCGCCGCCTCAACCTCCCGGGCAGCTGCGACGACGTCGTCGATCGAATCGCTGCCACCGTCGGCACCGAGCATGACGCCAATCTTCATGTGATCTCCTCAAAGAATTCGAATTCGACCCGCACGGAGTTTCCGCGCGGCGTCTGGGGGCGAAGTATCGCGTGAATCGAAGCCCGTCGTCGGCGACTCGTGCGGTTTCGAAACGCCTGGGAGCCACGCTAGGATCCGAGCGCTAACGAATCCACCGGAGGCTTCATGCCCGAGCACCAGAATTTCGCCGACATCGAAACCGAGTTCCGCGCCATCGTCGATCGAATCGTCTGGTGCACGGTCGCCACCGTCGATCGCTCCGGCCGGCCCCGCGCTCGTATCCTGCATCCTGTCTGGCAGGGATCAACCGGATGGATCGCGACGAGCCCGCAATCGCTCAAAGCCAAGCACCTCGCCGGCAATCCCTGGGTGAGCCTTACCTATTGGGACCAGCAGCACGAACGTGTCGAACTCGAATGCAAAGCCGAATGGGACAATAGTCCAGCATCGAAGACCGCCCTCTGGGAACTCTTCAAGTCGGCGCCTGAGCCCGTCGGCTACGACCCGGGCATGATCTGGCCGTCGGCCGACGATCCGTCCTTCGGCGCGCTCAAACTCACGCCGGCACGGATCGCGGTGATGCGCGGCATCACGAGTGAAGGCGACGTGTGGCGTCAGGCCATCGAATGAGCCGATAATCCGCGCCTTTCGCGTTGGGGGACCCGGCTTGGCCGACAAAGAAACAATCGCCATTCTCGGCGGCACAGGCGACCTGGGAACAGGCCTCGCGATCCGCTGGTCGAAAGCGGGCTACAAGATCGTGATCGGCTCGCGCACGCTCGAGAAGGCGCAAAACGCCGTCGCGAATCTGAAGAAAATCAGCCCGGAAACGCCTGCTGATGCGATGGAAAACGCAGACGCGGCGGCAGCCGGCGACATCGTCGTGTTGACCGTACCGGCCGAGCATCAGCTTTCGACGCTCGATACCGTCCGGGCCGGGCTCGGTGGCAAGATCCTGATCGACGTCACCGTACCGCTCGTGCCACCGAAGGTCGGCACCGTGCAACTACCGTCGGAGGGTAGCGCCGGTAAACGGGCACAGGACCACCTGGGTGAGGACGTCCACGTCGTCACGGCCTATCAGAACGTCGCCGCGCACCTATTGCAGGAAGACGTCAAGATCGAATGCGACGTTTTGGTCGCCGGCAACAAAAAGGCCGCACGCGACAAGGTGATCCAACTCACCGAAGAAGCGGGCATGAACGGTTGGCACGCCGGTCCGATCGAGAATTCCGCGGCCGCCGAAGCACTCACGAGCATCCTGATTCAGATCAATCGCCGCCACGACATTTCCCACTCAGGGATCAAGATCGTCGGCCAAGAGGATCATTGAGACGTCCCATGGCGTCGATGACAGTCGAGCCGTTAACCGGCATCAAGATGGTCGAACCCGGAGACGATCTGGGTTCAATTCTCATACAAGCGATCGAAGACAACGGCATCGACCTCGTCGATGGCGATATCGTCGCGATCGCGCAGAAAATCGTTTCGAAAGCCGAGGGGCGCCAGATCGCGCTTACCGATGTCACCGCTTCTGACGAGGCCAAGGCACTCGCCGTCGAGACGGACAAAGACCCGCGCCTCGTACAACTCATCCTCGACGAATCCGACGAGATCCTGCGTAAAAAGCCGGGCGTGCTCATCATGCGCCACAACCTCGGGATCGTCGGTGCCCACGCGGGCGTCGACCAGTCGAATATCGATCACGGTGACGGCGAGACGGCGCTACTCCTACCCGTCGACCCCGACGCGAGCGCGCGGGCGATCCGTGACGCGTTCCTCGAAAGGACGGGCATCCACGTAGGCGTGCTCATCACGGACAGCACCAACCGGCCCTGGCGAATGGGCACGATCGGAATCGCGATCGGCGCGGCGGGAATGACGGTGCTCGACGATCACCGCGGTGGAGTCGATATGTACGGCCGTGAACTCAAGGTCACGCTGATCAATCGCGCCGATAGCATCGCGACGGCGGCCACGCTTCTGATGGGCGAGACCACCGAGAAGACACCCGCCGCGCTCGTGCGCGGGCTCCCCCTCGCTTCGCCCGAAGACGTCACAGACCAAACCGCGCGGATCATCAACCGTCCGCTAGAAGAAGACCTCTTCCGATGAAAGTGCTCGCCCTCACGGGCGGCGTGGGCGGCGCGAAACTCTGCCTGGGAATGGCCCACTGCCTGGATCCGACGGAGGTCCAATTCGTCGTCAACACGGGCGATGATTTCGACCACCTCGGCTTCCACATCTCCCCGGATATCGACACGCTGACCTACACCCTGGCCGATCGTTCGAATACCGAACTCGGCTGGGGCCGCCGCGACGAGTCCTGGCAGTTCATCGAATCGTTCGAGGAACTCGGCGGCAAAACGTGGTTCCGACTCGGCGACCGGGACCTGGCACTACACGTCCGACGCCGCGAATTGCTGAGCGACGGACAGACCCTGACGGAAGCGACGGCGCATGTCGCCAAAGCGTGGGGTGTCGATTTCCCGATCCTGCCGATGAGCGACGATCCGATCCGCACGATCGTCCACACACCCGACGGGCCCCTCAAGTTCCAGCACTATTTCGTTCGCGATCGTTGCGAACCGTCGGTGACGGGCTTCGCCTTCGACGGAATCGAGGCCGCGACCCTCAACCCGAAAATCGATTTCGACGGCCTGGACGCGATCGTGATCTGCCCATCGAACCCATTCGTTTCGGTCGACCCGGTACTCGACGTTCCCCGGATGCGCGAACGAATGAAAGCGAGCGGTGCCCCGATCATCGCCATCTCACCGATCGTGCACGGGCAGGCGATCAAAGGGCCAACCGCGAAGATGATGCGGGAGCTTTCGATTCCGGCCACCACCGCCTCCGTCGCAGCGCATTACCAGGATCTCGTCGATACCTTCGTAATCGATGAACTCGACGCCGATGCCGCCAACGATGTCCAGGCACTCGGCATGAAAGCCCACGTGACACAGACTGTGATGAAGAGCCTCGACGACCGAATCGACCTCGCGAAGTTCGTGCTCGGTCTCCTGGCGTGATCCGATGACGCGCGATGTCTGGGCACTCGTCCCGTTCAAGGGGCTCAAAGGCGCCAAGCGCCGCCTCGCCCCTCACTTGACGGAAGCCGAGCGAGAGGGCCTGGTCGAGGCGATGCTCTCCGACGTGCTGTCGACGCTGTCCTCGCACGAGGCACTCGATCACGTGCTCTTGATCTCACGTGCACCCGAAGCCCGGCAATATGCCGACCGGTTCGCCGTCGAGGTCTATCCGGATCAAGCAAGCGATCTGATCGGGGCGGTAACAGAGGCGAGCGATTTCGTGCGTTCCCGCTCACCGGACGCGACGACGTTCTTCATTCCCGGCGACGTACCGCTCATTACAGCCGCGGATATCGACGAGATTCTCCGCGAGCACGTCGACATCACGGTCATCCCGGATGGCAGCGACATCGGCACCAACGGATCGTTGAGCACGCCGCCGAACCGCCATCGATATCTCTTCGACGGCAAGAGTTTTCTGCCGCACGTCGCGGCGGCGCGGGAGGTCGGTATCGAACCTCGTATCGTCCGAGCCCCGAGCTTTGCCACCGACGTCGACACAGTTTCAGAACTCGCGGCCGTCGCTCGAGCTTCCGCGGAAAATCACACGGCCCGATTCCTCAAAACCAGTGGAGTGGCGTCGCGGCTGCCCCGTCTCCATAATCCATCGCCACCTTAAGCAGACGAGCGCTCGAAAAGAGCCCCCTCGTCCCACCCAAGGCTTACTTAGTTCGCCGGCATGAACCTGCGGCGGAATAGACGAAGCCAAACGAAAAAGCAGGATAGCGAATGACGATCGAACACGTTCTGGAGCGCGCTCAAACCGGGATCCTACCCACTGACGAAGAAGCTCTGGAGCTTGCGTCATTCGAAGATACGAAGGCCCTGGCCGATGTCGCCGGGGTAATCCGCGACGAAGGGTTCTTCAACGTCGTCACCTACTCGCGCAAGGTTTTTATCCCCTTGACGCACCTCTGTCGCGACGTCTGCCACTACTGCACGTTTGCAACCACCCCGAGCAAGCTCGACAACGTCTTCATGTCGATCGACGAAGTGCTCGAGGTCGCCCGCCAGGGCGCCGCCATGGGTTGCAAAGAAGCCCTCTTCACCCTCGGCGAGAAACCGGAGCTACGCTACAAGGCTGCCCGCGAATGGCTCGCCGAACACGGCTACGCCACCACCCTCGAGTACCTGCACGACGCCGCTAAAGCCGTCTTCGAGGAAACAGGCCTCTTCCCGCACCTGAACCCGGGCAACATGACGCCGGAAGAGATCACGTTCCTCCGACCCGTCGCACCGTCCATGGGCATCATGTTGGAGTCGACGTCGGAACGACTGACCGAGAAAGGCATGCCGCACTACGGCTCCCCCGACAAGGTCCCCGCCGTTCGTCTCAAAACGCTCGATGACGCCGGCGCACAGAAAATCCCGTTCACGACCGGCATTCTGATAGGTATTGGCGAGACCCGATGCGAACGCATCGAATCACTGCTCGCCATTCGAGAGATCCAAGAGCGCCGCGGCCATATCCAGGAAATCATCGTCCAGAACTTCCGCGCGAAGCCGGGCACCAAGATGCGTGAAGCGCCGGAACCCGATCTCGACGAGCTCCTGTGGACGATCGCCATCGCGAGAATCATCTTTGGCGCACAAATGAGTGTGCAGGCGCCGCCCAACCTCAGCCCCGGCGTCCTCGCGAAGATCGTCGATGCCGGCATCAACGATTGGGGTGGCGTGTCACCGCTGACCCCGGACTTCGTCAATCCGGAAGCGCCGTGGCCACATCTCGACGAACTCGCCACCGAGACCCGGTCGGCGGGCAAGCAGCTCGAGGAGCGCCTGACGATCTACCCGAGCTACCTGCTAGACATCTCGCGGTGGGCAGACGAGGGCCTCCACACGAAGCTCCTCGACGCGATCGATGGCGAAGGCCATCCCCGCACCGACACCTGGTCGCCGGGTGATGAAACCGCCCCGCCGCAGGAAGTGCTGGATCAGATCATCGCCGAGCCCAGAGACGTATCGCCCGACATCGCCGCGATCATCGCGAAAGTCGAGCGCGAAGCACTCTTGAGCGAGACCGAGATCGTGCGACTGATTCGAGCTCGAGGCGACGATTTTTCCGCCGTCGTACAAGCCGCCAACCGTCTGCGTGAAACGACCAACGGCGAAACCGTCTCCTACGTCGTGAATCGCAACATCAACTACACCAACATCTGCTACTTCAAATGCCAGTTCTGTGCGTTCTCCAAAGGCAAACTCGCCGAGAACCTGCGCGGCCGGCCATACGATCTCGGCGCGGAAGAGATTCAGCGGCGGGTGACCGAAGCCTGGGATCGTGGCGGCACCGAAGTCTGCATGCAGGGCGGCATCCATCCCGAATACACGAGCCAGACCTACCTCGAGATCGTCAAAGCTGTAAAAGAAGCCGTGCCCGAGATGCACGTGCACGCGTTCTCACCACTCGAAGTCTGGCAGGGCGCGGCGACCTCCAATCTCTCGCTCAAGGACTATCTGCTCGAACTGAAGGGTGTGGGTCTCGATACACTGCCGGGGACCGCCGCCGAAATCCTCGACGACGAAGTTCGCGCGGTGATTTGCCCGGACAAGATCAACACCGATCAGTGGCTCGAAGTGATGGAGACCGCACATGAAGTCGGCTTCAACACGACCGCCACGATCATGTACGGCCACGTCGACCAACCCCAGCATTGGGCCCGTCACCTGATCCGCGTGCGCGACCTGCAGATCAAGACGGGCGGTTTCACCGAATTCGTCCCGCTGCCGTTCGTACACATGGAAGCGCCGCTCTACCTCAAAGGCAAAGCGCGTCGCGGACCGACCTTCCGCGAGGCGATTCTCGTGCATTCCGTCGCCCGCCTCGCCTTGCACCCGCACGTCACGAACATCCAGGCGAGCTGGGTGAAGATGGGTCACGAAGGCGTGGTCGCTGCCCTGAACGCCGGCTGCAACGACCTCGGCGGCACACTCATGAACGAGAGCATCACCCGTGCCGCCGGCGCTGCGCACGGTCAAGAGACCTCACCCCAGCAGATGATCGAGATGATCGAGTCCGCGGGGCGCAACCCTCGCCAACGATCGACCGCCTACGGCGACGTCGACCAGGAACTGATCGACAAAGGCATGGCCGCGGGAGAACTGACCGACATCGTCAACACGCCGGCGAAGAAGTACG
Source organism: uncultured Pseudomonadales bacterium (assembly GCA_951813295.1). Lineage (GTDB taxonomy): Bacteria > Pseudomonadota > Gammaproteobacteria > Pseudomonadales > Azotimanducaceae > VXYL01. The sequence goes on along the minus strand of CATOTI010000002.1, from coordinate 3,282,767 downwards.
AGCGCAAACGTACGCACGACCTCGTGCGCAACGAGATTTCGCTCGCCTCCATCGACTGAGCCGAACTCAGGCCTCCACCGGCTCGACAGACGATGCGTCCCGTGCCGCGAACATCAGCGGCACGAGGATCGAGACCGAGATCGCCCCGCTGGCGGCCGCGAGCAGGAGCAGCGTGGTGTTGAGCCCCCAGAGATCGAGCGCCGCGCCTACCACGGGCGCGGTCAACGCGAACGCGGCACGGAACCCGAAGCTCGCGAGCGAATTCGCGGTGGCACGGTACTCACTCGAGACCCGTCGATTGAGCGCATCGCGTAGCACCACGAGCCCTACGCCACGGCAGACGTAGAAGAGCGAACTCACGGCGATCGCCGAAGCGACGCCGAGAAACCCATACGCGAGATAGCCAGCCACTGGTCCTACCCCCATCAACAACAACGTCGCTGGGGTGCCGATCCGTTCCTCGATCCTCTGGGCGTACTGACCCGAGATCGCAGCGATCAACGAGAGCGCGCCCCAGATGTAGCCGAAGTAGACAAGCTCGACGCCCTCCTCGCGCCAGTACGCCTGAGTCAACCACGCGGCATACATCGTGGTGAGCGCCCAGACGGCCAACGCCAGGAAAACGAGGCGCAACACACGATCGTCAACCAAGACTTCCCTCAAGATACGCGCCAGATTGCCGCGGTGATCACCTGACGCCATGCGCTTGCGCGGCGGTTCAACCAACAAAAACGCGATCACGAGCGGCAACCAGCCGAAGAACGCCTGCGCGACCACGATCTCGTTCAGTGTCACGAAAACGAGCAGCACGGACGTGCCGATCGCCGAAAGCGCTTCGGACAGGTTTCGGGCGATGAAGATCCGCCGCACCGCCTTCTGGCGACCGGACGAATCGTTGTCGCGCTCGAGTACGAGTTCCGTGTCGTAGAGGAGTGCCAGGTCCGCGCCCGAGATCAACGCCATCCCGATCGCGAGACACCCCTCGAACACCGCGAGTTCCCAGAAACCGTGTGCAAAGACCACGACGGTCTGACCCATGCCAAGAAAGAGCGCGCCGACGATGATCGCGCCGCGCCGACCCAGCATGTCGGCGATATAGCCGGACGGCACTTCGCAGACGAGCAACAGAACCCCGAACCAGGCCTGCAACAGCAGGACCTCCGAGAGCGACAACCCCCGGGTCTCGAAAAAGATCACGATCACCGGCATCAGGAACGTGAACACCTGAAAAAAGCTCAGGCTCAAGGTCGCGGGCAGGTTTCGCCGAAGCGCGCGAATGAGATCGGGATCGACCCCGCTACGTTCGGGCTCGGTGTCGCTCAAGCGGTCGTTCATCACGAATCTCCACGCGATCGTCCACTTGTGGCGTCGGACCGCGAACATTAACGATCGAGCAAAAAAAAAGCCCCGAGGGTGTCACCGTCGGGGCTTATTCATCTCGATCCTTTTTGAACCTTCAGGCTCCGGGATCGTTACCCCTGACACGGTGGATGACCGTCACCGAACCATGCGTCATCGATTGCAGCCGGGACCAACAAACGGTCACGTCCACCAGATGGCAATAGGCCATCGGTGTGACGTTCTCTAGCAAAAAGTGGTCGGTTGCGCGGGTCACGGAGGTCTCGGTGGGGGAACGAAGGCGCGGATCGTATGCGGGGGAGAGCGGCAGTGCAACGTGGAGTGGCTCGCTGGGAAGCGGTAGCTCGGTTCGCTGGGAAGCTTTGACTTGCCAGAGGAGGAGGCTGGATTGCAGCTTGCTCTTTCTTGTGGGGGCTCCGCCCCCACGCCCCCGCCGGATCGGCGTGGAGTCTGAGTTGGCGGATGGGGAATCTCGCCGCGCGCCCAGTTCGGCGCGGAATCGCCGAGCGTCGTTCCTCCCTGCGCGCTTTGCGCGCGGGGCCCCGGGCTGTGGGCGTGTTCACCGGAAGGCTTCGTTCGAGAAATTCGAACGCGTCAACGACGGGCCGTCGAGTTCAGGCGATTCGGTCGAATTCAAGTGGTGTCGGCTATAGTTTGTGCTCGTTTCCGCGCGTTCGAGGACTCTGTGCCGCAGCAACCCATTCGCTTCGTCGACCACGAAACCGGCGACGTGTGCGAGGAGGCGGTCTACGGCGGTGCGTGGGTACGCTTCATGTATGGCACGGTCATCGGTCGGTTGTTGTCGGCGGTGGTCGCCGCACCATTCCTTTCGCGCTTCTATGGGTGGTTGCAGGATCGGCCGCGCTCGAAGCAGAAAGTCGCGCCTTTCATCGAACGGTTCGGCATCCCGATGGACGAGTTTCAGCCAACCGAGGGGCGTCGCGCGGACGATCCGTTCGGGTCGTTCAATGAGTTCTTCACCCGTCGTGTCGCGGAGGGCGCGCGTCCCTTCGTGGCGGGCGAGGAGTTCCCGGCGCCGTGTGATGCGCGCTATTTCGGCTACGACCAACTGGACGGTGCGGTCGAGATTCCCGTCAAAGGGCGATTTTTCGCCGCACCCGCACTCCTGCAAAACGAATCCTGGCAGGCGGCCTTTGACGGTGGTCCCGGCTTCATCGCACGACTCTGTCCCGTCGACTACCACCGGTTTCACTTCCCCGACGAAGGCCGCGTTCTCGATCGCTGGCGCATCCCCGGCGCGCTTCATTCCGTGAATCCCTGGGCGCTCGCGGAGCGCAGCGATATTTTCATGATCAACGAGCGTGCCGTCACGATTCTCGAGACCAAAAACTTCGGCAAGCTCGCCTACGTCGAGGTAGGTGCGACTTGCGTCGGCAAGATCGTCGAGACGCACCGATCCGATACCTTCGGGCGCGGTGACGAGAAAGGCATGTTTCTCTTTGGCGGCTCGACCGTGATCGTGCTGGGCGAGCCCGGTCGCTGGCGGCTCGATCGATCCATCGTCGGGCACACGGAGCAGGCGATGGAAAGCTATCTCAAGATGGGTCGGCGCTTGGCCAGGGCGGTAACGTAGATGCCCAACCGCGGCGTCCTGGTGATCTATACCGGTGGCACGATCGGCGCGGTGCCGAGCGACCCGAACGATCCACAGAGTTCCCTCGCCGCGGCGTCCTGGGACGTGCTCGCCGAAGATTTACCCGAACTGGATCAGCTCGACTTCGAAGTCGTAGCTCGGTCGACGACGTCACCGATCGATTCCTCGAACATCGTCATCGATAACTGGCGCGAGATCGCGGATCTCATCGTTTCGGCATACGACGACTTCGAGGGTTTTGTCGTCCTGCACGGCACCGACACGATGGCATTCTCCGCGAGCGCCCTTTCCTTCATGTCGGAAAACCTCGCCAAGCCGGTGGTGTTCACGGGTGCCCAGATCCCGGTGGTCGGCCATCCTGATAGCGACGGACGGTCGAACCTGCTCGCCGCGCTCGCCATCGCCAACCCGGCCGCCTCCGGGATCGCATGCGTTCCCGAGGTCTGCATCTTTTTCCACGACCGATTGCTGCGCGGCAATCGCGCCAGCAAAGTGAATTCGGCGGGCCTACTCGCTTTCGATTCGCCGAACCTGGAACCGCTCGGTCGCGGTGCGCAGCTACCCGAGATCGGCACAGCGGCGCCAATCCCCGCCGGTCCTCTCCGCTTACACCGCGAAATCGAGCCAAACGTCGTTCCGTTCCAGGTTTTTCCAGGGGTACAACACACACAGTTCTTTCGAAGCACCTTCGAGGATCCCGACATCAGGGGCGTCGTGCTGCAGACCTACGGGGTCGGCAACGCGCCGAACGACGCGGCGTTCCTCGACGTGATCCAGGAAGCCGTGCGAACCAAGGTGATCGTCAACGTCACGCAATGTCAGGCGGGAGCAATCGCGCCCGGTCGTTACGCCACGAGCGCGGGCCTCGCGAGGTTCGTCGCCAATGGCGCTGACATGACGCTGGAAGCCGCGATGACCAAGTTGATGGTCCTGCTCGGCGATCGATCAAAAAGCCGTGACGAAGTCTTCGCGCTCATGGAGACAAACCTCGCCGGCGAGCGAAGCTGACTCAGTTCGCGAGTTCTTCCTTCTGCTGGTGCTGGAAGATCGATTTGTAGCCGGTTTTGCCCCAATCCGGTGGCATCAACACGGGGCGCGGATCGAACCGAGCCCAGCGTGCCCGCCGACCCCGAACGACCTCGTCACCGTGCCCACGTGCGACGAGATTGGTAATCGGCAAGGCATCGCCCGCCGAGTAAGCACAAAGCAGCAACGGGCGCGGTCGATTACCCCGGTTCGGCGGCGAGCCGTGGATCGAACGGCAGTTGTGTACGGTCACCGTCCCGGCGGGACCTTGGACGTAACTCGCCGTCTCGGCGTTGATCCTCGTGAGGTCTTCGTCGCGGATATTGCCAGTCCAAACCTCATCATGGTCGTAGAGATCGTAGAGCGGCCCATCGTGGCTCTTCGGGATGATGCCCATCGGTGCGACGTCGTCATCGACATCATCCAGATAGACACCAATCGTGAGGACGTCGTAGTTCGTGTGCGGCCAGAACTGGATGTCCTGGTGCCACTTCACCTCCTCGCCGCCACCACCCCATTTGAAGTTGAGCTTCGAGTGATGGAACTTGATGTCGGGCCCGAGCAGGTCTTCGGCAATGTCCACGAAGGGCCCGGTCGACGCGAATTCCCAGAAAAGATCGTCGATGTCCGTTGGCGAGTTGAGCCGTCGGATGCGCGGGCTATCGGCGCAGTGATCGGGTTCGAGATCGAAGCGTTTATCGCTCGCGTCGGCCTGACGGCTCTCCTCGATGTAGTCGTTCATCCGCGCCTGGAGGCGCGAAAGCCACGGCTCGCCGATCAGGCCTGGTGCGCCGAGATAACCATCTGACAGGTATAGCTCGCGCAATGGCTGCGGCAACACGATCGGATCGCGCGCCAGGATTTCGGCGTGTTCCATAACCGGATCTCTCCGTGAGTGACTTGTCCAAAGAATACGCAAGCTTCGCTTGCAAGTGGACGACGCCTTCCTCGACCTACTCGACGATTCGTTTGACACATATCGATAATCGATATTATCGTTTATCGATAGATACGAACAAAGCGGCAAGGCAAAACGATGAGCACGGAACTGGGCATGAGCTATCGCATCCTCCGTCTGGTCACGAACATCGTCTGGGCGATGACGATCTTCCTCGCGGCCCTGATGCTTGTGATCATGATCGGAACGGCCGCCGGTACGCTCGACGTCAACATGTCGATCCCGGTGGCGATCGAGCTCGACGAATCGCGGTTCAGCCTCACCGCGGTCGACGAGGAAACGGCGGTCACGCTCGACTCCATCGAAGGCGAACTCGATCTCGAGTTGGCGGCGGTGCCGGCCTATTTCTGGATCTTCATCGTCGCGGTGGTCGGCCTGGTGATCTGGCTCGTGACGCTGGTACGCGACCTCGTTCGCTCTCTCGAGACTTCGCCGTTCACCTCAAAAAACGCGGACCGGATCACGACGATCGGTTGGATCGTGCTCGGATGTGTCATCGTCGTGCCCTTCCTGCCGGCGCTCACGGCGACGCCGATCGATCAGATCGTTCGAGCCGACGGGTTGAGCCTCGAGCCGCTCGACGACGTCTCGTTCAACCTCGGCGGGGTCATGATCAGCTGCATCATCCTTGTAGTCGGGCAGGTGTTTCGTTACGGCACCAAGCTCGAAGACGACGCGCGGTACACGGTCTAGTGATCGTGATTCGCCTGGCCGAACTCCTCGACGAGCGCGGCATGACGCTGACGGAACTTTCGGCCGAAGTGGGGCTGACGCTCGCTAATCTCTCGATCTTGAAGACCGGCAAAGCCAAAGCGATCCGGTTTTCATCCCTCGAGGCAATCTGCGAAGCACTCGATTGCGAGCCGGGAGACCTGATCGATCGGGAATGATCCCGCTCAGTCGAGCCCCAGCACCCGCCGGTTCATGCCTTCGTCGGTGCCGCTCGATGCGAAGTCGTCAAACGCCTTGTCCGTCACTCGAATGATGTGATCGTTGATGAACGCCGCACCTTCCCGCGCGCCGTCCTCCTGGTGCTTCAGACAGCACTCCCATTCGAGCACCGACCAGCCGTCGAAGTCGTATGCCGCGAACTTCGAGAAAATCGAGCGGAAATCGACCTGGCCGTCACCGAGGCTGCGGAATCGGCCGGGACGATCGATCCAATCCTGATAGCCGCCATAAACGCCCGAGCGGCCGTTGCTATTGAACTCGGCATCTTTCACATGAAACATCTTGATGCGCTCGTGGTAGATGTCGATGAAGTCGAGATAGTCGAGCTGCTGCAGCACGAAGTGGCTCGGGTCGTAGAGGATGTTGGCGCGCTGATGCCCGTCGACCGCGTCGAGGAAACGCTCGAACGTGACGCCATCGTGCAAATCCTCACCCGGATGGATCTCGTAACAACAGTCGACGCCAGCATCTTCAAAAACGTCGAGGATCGGCCGCCAACGACGCGCGAGTTCCTCGAAGCCCGTATCGACGAGGCCCGCCGGACGCTGCGGCCAGGGGTAGACCATCGGCCAGAGCAGCGCACCCGAGAACGTCGCATGGGCATCGAGCCCGAGGTTCCGGCTCGCCTTCGCGGCAAGCTTCACCTGTTCGATCGCCCACTCCGTGCGCGCCTTCGGATTACCGCGCACGGACTCGTGCGCAAACCCGTCGAAAAGCTGGTCATAGGCCGGGTGAACGGCAACGAGTTGGCCTTCGAGATGGGTGGAAAGTTCGGTGATCTCGATGCCGCAAGCCGCGACGCGGCCCTTGAGATCATCGCAGTAGGTTTTGCTCGACGCGGCTTCTGATACGTCGAGGAAGGCCGGATTGCCGATCGGCACCTGGATGCCCTTGAAGCCGAGATTCGCAGCCCACCTCGACATCGCCTCGATGCTGTCAAACGGATCTTCGTCGGCCATGAACTGCGCTAGGAATATCGCGGGGCCTTTGAGCGTCTTCATTCTTGAATCCTTATTCGTTCGTCAAACAGCGGGAAAGTCGAGCCACGTCGACCCGGCCCGCGAACTCGCAACGACGGTATCGATGAACGCCATCCCGCGAACACCGTCCGCGATGGTCGGAAAATCGAGTTCATCTTCCGTCGGCTCCGAGCCCGCGCGCCGCGCCCGCAAGGTCGCCGCGAAATTGCGATAGAGAATCGCGAACGCCTCGAGAAAACCTTCGGGGTGCCCGGCCGGGAGGCGCGTCGCGCCGGCCGCCGCGGGGCTGACACCGGGGCCACCCGTGCGACGAATCTCATAGGGACGGTCCGACCACCGGACGATCAATGAATTCGGCTCCATCTGCTGCCACTCGAGACCGCCTTTCTCGCCATAAACGCGCAACCGGATGCCGTTTTCTTCGCCGACCGCGATCTGGCTCGCAAAGAGAACCCCCTTTGCACCGTTGTCGAACCGCAAGAGCACGTTGCCGTCGTCCTCGAGGCGTCGGCCCGGCACGAACGTCGTGAGATCCGAGCAGAGCGACGCGATCTTGAGGCCCGTCACGTACTCGACGAGGTTTTCGCCGTGCGTGCCGATATCCCCCATGCACCCGGCAGCGCCCGAACGAGCAGGATCGGTACGCCACTCGGCCTGCTTGTTCGCACCGCTCATCTCCTCGGGCTCGGCGAGCCATCCCTGGATGTACTCCATCACGACCCGGCGAATGCCGCCGAACGCACCCGAGCGCACGAGATGGCGCGCTTCCTTCACCATCGGATAGCCCGTGTAGTTGTGCGTCAGGCCAAACGTCAGCTCTTTCGCCTCGACCAGCGCCGCGAGTTCCTGCGCTTCGGCGAGATCAAACGTCACCGGCTTATCGGACATCACGTCGAAACCAGCCTCGAGGGCCGCCTTTGCGATCGGGAAATGGGTGTAGTTGGGCGTCGCGATGACCACAAAGTCCATTCGCTCAGCCACATCACGCGCGCCTTCAGCCGCGAACATCTCCGCGTAGCTGCCGTAGGACCGCTCCGCATCGATCGAATAGAGCGCGGGTCCGGCGGCTCGCGACTTGGCCGGATCGCTCGAAAACGCCCCGCAGAAGAGTTCGATCTCCCCGTCGAGTTCGGCCGCCATGCGATGAACCGCGCCGATGAAGGCACCCTCGCCGCCACCGACGAGACCCATTTTCAACTTCGCCATGACCCCTCCCGATCCTTCGCGGCCGATTGAACGTAGAAGGCGCGACGAAGGTCAAGCTACGATGCCGCGTTTCTCGAAATGCGCCGAAAGGGGGTGACATGAGCGTACGGGTGGGACTGATCGGCGCAGGCATGATCGCGCAAATGACCGGTCGAGAATTCGCCTCCAACCCGGACGCGGAGCTCGTCGCGATCGCCGATCCGAGCAAAGAACGTGCTGCCGCACTGGCCAAGATGTACGGCATCGAGAACGTTCTCGACGACGGCCACGCGCTCCTGTCGCGAGACGACATCGACGCCGTCTACATCGCCGTCCCGAACTGCTTCCACGCGGCTTACGCCATCGCGGCACTCGACGCCGGCAAGCACACGTTGCTCGAAAAACCGTTCGCGATGAACCTCGCCGAAGCACAATCCGTCGCCGACGCCGCTGCCCGATCGAACGCGAAATTCATGGTCGGCATGAACCAGCGGTTCGGCGCGAATGCGCAGGCTGCCCGCAGCATGGTCGCCCGCGGCGACATCGGTGAAGTCTTCCACGTCAAAGCCTTCTGGCGCCGCCGGGCGGGCATCCCGCGAATCGGCAGCTGGTTCACGCACCAGGAGACCGCGGGCGGCGGCGGGTTGCTCGACATCGGCGTGCACATGCTCGACGTCGGCCTCTGGTGCATCGACAACTTCGAACCCACCAACGTCCTCGGCACGGCTCACACCCAGTTCGGCAACCGCGGTATCGGCGATGGTCGTTGGGGCCGTTCGGAGCGCACCGACAACCGCTTCGACGTCGACGACTTCGCCACGGCCCTCATCCAACTCGAAGGCGGCGCAACAGTACAGCTCGAGGCCGCTTGGGCGATTCATCAGGAAAACGCCAACGACATGAACGTGGTCCTCTACGGCAGCGAAGGCACGTTGAATGCCTACGAGAGCAAGCTCTACCGCGCCGGCGAAGACGGCTACGAGGTCATCCAGAACCCCAAAGCACCCGAGCCGATCTATCCGCACCAGAGCCGCGTCGACAATTTCGTCAACGCGATCGAAGGACGCGAGGAACTCTGTGTATCGATTGAGCAATCGCTTGCGGTGCAGCGGATATTGGATGGGATCTATGGGGAGTGGACGTGAACGCCCGTCACCTGCATCGCGATCGCGTCGTGCTCTTGAACGCGGCACCCGCCCCGTATGACCGAGTCGGCATATCGGGCATGCCGCAAAACTTCGACCCCTGAATCATTGAAAGGAGCCCCCGTGACCAAACCCCTCTCCGTCCAGCTCTACTCCTTACGGGAGGAATCGAAATCCGATTTCGACGCCGTACTCGAGCGCGTCGCCGCCATCGGCTTCGCCGGCGTCGAACCGTTCAACCTATTCGGCAAAACGCCCGAAGCCTTCAAGGCGCAGGTCGAAGATCTCGGCATGGCCGTCTCGTCAAGTCATACGCCTTGGGCGAATCGCAGTGACGTGAGCGAGGTGATCGATACGATCTCGTCGCTGGGGCTCACGCGCGCGGCCGGGGGCTTTTCGCCGGACGACTTTGCGGACATGGACGCGGTCAAACGCACGGCCGAGACGATCAATGCCCTCATCGAACCGCTCAAAGCAGCGGGGATTGATCTCTTCATCCATAACCACTTCTGGGAGTTCAACCCGGTCGACGGAAAGCTCGGTTACCACTGGATCCAGGAACTCTGCCCGGATCTCGAGTTCGAGGTCGACACGTACTGGGCGGCGAACTTCGGCGCCGTTGACCCGGCCGCCGAGGTTGCGCGGGTCAAGGATCGTGCGCCGCTGCTGCACATCAAAGACGGACCGCTCACGAAGGGTGAGGCGAACGTCGCCGTCGGTGACGGCGCGCTGCCGATCGCCGACATCATCAACGCCGCCGATCCTGACAAACTCGATTGGCTGATCGTCGAATTCGACGCCTGCGACACGGACATGTTCACGGCCGTCGAGAAGAGTTTTCGGTTTCTTAATGACAACGGATTGGCGCACGGGAAATGAGCGAACGCACTTTCAACTTTTCCACCGGCCGGACGAATCCGGCCACTTTCCCGGTCGAAGCGGTGCAAGCCGCCGCGCACGCCGCCATCGCGCGCGAATACGCCGAAATCACCGAGTACCCCGGCAAGCTCGGTCATCCGGGCCTGCGCGCGGCGATGGCGAAGCGCGAGAGCGAACGTGAGGGTGTGCCGGTCGATCCCGAGCTCATGTCGCTGATGAACGGTTCGATGCAGGCGGTCACGCTCGTCGCCGAAGCGCTCACCCAACCAGGCGACACGGTGATCTGCGAAGAGCTCACCTACGTCGGCACGATCACCGCGTACGACACCCTTGGCATCAACATGGTGGGTCTGCCGGTCGATGAGGACGGTATGCAGGTCGAGCTTCTCGAAGCCAAGCTCGCGGAACTCGGCGAAGCACGTAAACCGAAATTCATCTATGCGCTGACGACCTACCAGAACCCGACCGGCACATCGATGTCGACCGCGCGGCGTAAGCGCCTGCTCGAACTCGCACAGGCACACGACATCCCGGTGGTGGAAGACAACTGCTACGGCGATGTGCACTACGACGGCGAGAAACCGCCCGCACTTTTTGCGCTCTCCGATTACGACAAGATCATCTACATCTGCTCACTCTCGAAGATCCTGGCACCTGGTGTGCGTATTGGTTATCTGACAGCGCAGCAGCCGATGTTCGATCGCATTCTGGCGCGGCGTCTCGATGCGGGCGGCAACACGTTCGCGGCGGCCGTCTGCGCCGAGCTTTACAAAGACGATGTCTGGGACTTGACGGAATCCTTGAACGAGCCGCTCAAGGTGAAGAAGAACCTGGTGGTCCATGGGCTGGAAGCGGAGATTTCAGACCTTTGCGCGTGGTCGAACCCCGCCGGTGGCCTCTTCGTCTGGGTGCGGTTTCCGGACGATGTCGATCAGGACAAGCTGATGGAGCTCACCGCCGCACGTGGTTTCACCTACGCGCCGGGGGCGAACTTCCACATCCACCACGAGCAGGTTCCGTACCTGCGGCTCGCGTTCGGTCATGTGCCGGACGAGGACATCCGTGACGGCATCCCGATCCTCGCTCAATGCATCCGTGAGGCACGCACGAGTAACGAGGCTAAATCGTTCAACGGGCTCTTCGACTAGGCCCGCCAGTCGAAGACGAGGGTCTCGCCATCCTCGTCTTCGATCGCCTCGATGAACGACATACCGGCTTTCTCGAGTACTCGCTGCGAGGCGAAATTCTCCCGCGCGACGGTGGCAATGATCCTCGGGAGGTGAAAGCGCTCATCACCGTAGCGGATGAGGGCCGGCGCGATTTCGCTCGCATAGCCTTTTCCCCAGTCGACGCGTCGATAGGCGTATTTGATCTCGGCGTCCGTCTGACCGCCGGGGTGCACCAAGCCACAAAAACCGACGATGGAATCCGTCTCGCGGGATTCGACAGCGAACATGCCGTAGCCACGCTCGACGTAGTTCGATGCCGTCACCTCCATCCAGCGCTCAGAATCGGCCCGGGTGATGGGCGTGCCGTTACCGACCCAGCGCGCGCCTTCGGGGTCCGAATAGATCGCAAAGACGTGCGGCAGATCGTCCCGACGCCAACGGCGGCAGGTGAGTCGCCGTGTCGTGAAAACGACCGCGCCGTCAAGCGTAGTCTCGTTCAAGGGCATCTCTCGTTCGGTCGGGCTGGCGCGGTCTCTCGAGCCAGGACTGTATGCGTCAAGGTGTGACATTCGCCCCGCGAAACTCAGCGCTGGACGCCCTCAATCGACAGGATGATCTCGACAGTCGCCGACGCCGGTCCGAGGTGGGCCATCTCGATACCGTAGTCAGCCGGCTGAATCGCCACGCTCCCTTCGAAACCCTGCCGTTCACCGCCCCACGGATCCGGCCCGCCGCCGATATGGCGTACGTCGAGCGAGATCTCGCGTGTCGTACCATGGAGCGTGAAGTCGCCGATCACGCTGGCGCTGTCGTCGCCCGTCACCTCGACACGCTTGGAGACGAACCGTGCGGTCGGATACTCATCGACGTTCAGGTAGTCGTCGGAGCGCAGATGCTTGTCGCGTTCGGCGTGGTTGGAATCGAGACTCGACATATCGATTTCGACGTGGACTGACGACGACGCCGGATCCGCGGGATCGAACGCGAACTTCCCCTCGAACGAGCGAAACTGCCCGTAGAGCCAGCTAAAGCCCAGGTGTTTGACCCGGAAGTGGATGAACGCGTGCATGCCGGGTGTATCGAAAGCGTAGTTGCCCGCCGACGCGGGCCACGCGCAGACGATCGATAGCAGGATTGCGGTGATTCGTTTCAAGTTCGTTCCTCCTTAGGTACTCGCCCGAGCATGCGGGCAAGTGTTGCATCACGATCCATGACGTGGTGTTTGACCGCGGCGGCCGCGTGGAGTGCCGCGAGCGCGACGAGCGAATAGGCCGTCCATTCATGCACGACGCCGGCCAGGTCTTCGAGGTTTTCGTCGCTCGTCAGAATCGCCGGTATCTCGATCAACCCGAATACTTCGACGCCCTGCCCCTTGGCGGTCGAGATCAGATAGCCGCTCGAGAACATGACGACGAGCAGGACCAGCAACACCGCATGGACGACGCGCGCTATACGCCGCTCGAGAACGCCGTGGGTCGTCAGCGGCCGCGGCCGCTCACGAAATAACATCCAGCCGATCCGGGCAACGAACAGAGTGGCCAGGCTGAGGCCGATGCTGCGATGTAGATCCGGCGCACGCCGATACCACGAATCGTAGTAGTCGAGATCGACCATCCAGAAGCCGAGCCCGAAAAGCCCGATCACGGTAATCGCCGTCAGCCAGTGCAGGGCAATCGAGAAACCGTCGTAACGTGCCAAAGGTTCGGTCGTCACGAAGCGCGCCACCGTTCGTACTGCGGACGATGATCTTTCGTGCCGAAATCGAGCCATCGCCCCCAGAGCGCTCGGTCGAGCCGGAACTCGAAGAGGACGTGATGCGCGTCGACGCCGGTCGCAAAGCCCATCGCCTCCGCCGCTCGCGTCCGGAATGCGGTCTCGCCGTCGCAGTTGACCGCCTCACCGTTCATGAAGAATTCCTCGTCTTCATCCCCCGGCAACGTATGGATCGCGTATTGGCGTCGACGCTCGAGGTCGATGATTTTCGGGGAGGAATTCATGATGAACGCGACCATGCGACCGTCGACGATCTTCGGAACGAACGGATGGAGACGTGGCCGACCGCTCGCCGATACCGTCGCGAGGAAGGCCACTTCCTCCTTTTCGAGCAGCCGGGTGGCCGACCCGGCGATGGCCGGCGACTCTTCGGCGAATTCGGCAAAACGACGCATCCGGTTTCAGGCCGTAGCGCGTGGTTTCGTCTTCAGATACCGCGGCCCACCGGGCGCGCTCCAGCCGGCGACTTTACGGACCACCGGATGTGGGTCGTGATCGCGCGCTTCCTCGAGCGCGGTCGCGACCACCGGGAATCGATGCACGACCTGACCCAACATATCCGCCGCCATCGTTCGCACGCGGCGATGCGGATCACATTTAAGCAACCGCAAAGCAATCGGCACCACCTGGCCTTCCGCCGGTCGACATTCCCCTTCCTTGCATCGATCGCACGCCAAGGTATGGAGCGCACGGGAACGGACGCCGGGGTGGTCATCGTCGAGACACTTCACGATGTCGTCGAGCGCCGCCTCGTCCATGAAATGATCGAGCACAAAGAGACAACCGACACGAACGGTCGGATCCTCATGATTGAGGCCACGCCGCAGTGCATCGGTCGCTTCGGTTCCGCCGGCCAGGAGACGACGCGAAGCTTCCTTGTAGCGATGCTTGACGGCGAGCGATGCGACCAGGGCATCCCAATCGCGCCGGATGTCTGGCGCAAGATTCGATATCTGTCGACGCGCCATCGAAAACCTCCGCTCAATCCTCGCGCGTTCCTCTTACGTCACGCCTAGTTGAACCAACCGTCACCCTCGTCGCTGCACCGCACTGCCTCGCCGAGACTACCGTCGGCGTTTCGCCACGGCATGATCGGCACCGTAGAGATCGCGTTCTTCGGCGAGCCGTCGACCAGTTTCTCGCTATAGATCAGATACACGAGCGTGTTGCGTTTCTCGTCACAAAAACGAGCCACCCGCAACTTCTTGAAGAGCACCGAGCGCCGCTCGCTGAAGACGTTTTCGCCCTTGTCCAGTTCGCCGACGATGCGGATCGGACCGACTTGCCGACAGGCGATCGAGGCGTCAGACGTATCCTCGGCGAGCCCCACCGCCCCGCTGACACCACCGGTGACGGCCCGGCTCACGTGACAGGAGACACCTTCGACCTCCTCGTCGTCGAACGCGTCGATTTCGACCTTGTGATCCGGCCCCAGTAGTTTGAAGGCCGTGTCGACATGGCCGATCGTTTCGGCATGGCTCGAGATTGCGGCCGCGAGGATCACACAACCCAAGATCAGTCTCATCGCGTTCATTCCGCCACCATTTCGGGGTTACCGGTCTCGATGAAGCGCACATATCGCTGGATCTGGCCCATCTGCACCTGATCGACGATGGGCGCCAAGCCCGCGAGGGCGCGGCCGTTCACCGTGTAGGTGTAGATGATGCGGGTGCCGTTCGGATCATCACTGAAATCGAACGTCATGCTGCCGGCGACGCCCATCGTCTGCAGCGGCCCCAGCCCGCCACGCAGCCGGATCGACTGACCGGGGCGAATGAGGTCGACCGTCATGTGGACGACGCCGCCACCCTCGGGAAACGTTTCGCAGAGACATCCGCCCGGCTCGAGGTCGAACTGGAAGTTCGCCATGTCGCCCGTGTAGCTGTGGGCGGGATCCCACCACTCGGTAATCTTCGTCACCAGTGCGTCGTAGGCGGTCTGACGATCGACATCGAGCACCAGCATGTGCTGCGAGATGAAGCCGTTTTCGTTCGAATCGATGATGTCGGCGGAGCCCGCCACGGAAAACCACGCCGCCAGCGCGGCGAGTAGATACCTCATAGCCCGTACCTTGAGTGTGATGGCGGGAGTCTCGCACCTTGGTCGAACTTTTTCTTGGCCGCGACCGGACAATCCGTGGCGCGCGGATTAGGTCGTGTCCTGCTAGAGATCGAGCTCGAGTTCTTCCGTTTTCGCCAGCGAACAACAGATCATCATGACGTCGTTGGCGTTGCGCTCGGACTCGCTCAAGACGAAGTCGCGGTGCTCCGGCTCGCCCGCCAGGACATCCGTCTCACACGTACCGCACATGCCGGACCCGCAGGAAAACGGCACGTGAATTCCTGCGTCGAGCAGCGTGAAGAGGATCGTACTACCCGCTGGGACGAAGACTTCCTTGCCCGAGCGGGCGAGCTTTACGTTGAAACCATCGGCCATCGAGGAGCGCCAGCAAAAACGAAGCGCCGAACACTAGGGCGATTAAGCGGGTACGTCCAGCGCCCACCACCAGCGCTTCGGCAATCAGGCCGATGCGGCTCGGCGTAGAGCTTCTGGTGTCATCGGCAGATCCCGCACCCGGATACCCGCCGCCGCAAACACCGCGTTGCCGATGGCCGCCGACGTCGGCCCGACGGTGACCTCGCCAGCGCCGAGGGGCGGTGCGTCGCGATCGTCGATCAGCATCACATCGACGATCGGTGTCTCCGAGAACGTGAGGATCGGATAACCCTCCCAGTCTTCGCCCACGACCCCGCCTTCGTCGATCGATACGGCTTCCTTCAAACACCAGGAGACCGCCTGGACCGCGCCCCCCTCGAGCTGATGGATCAACCCATCGTGATCGATCACCCGGCCCGCATAGGCGGCGATCCAGAGGTGCCGTACCGACACCGCCGCCGTCTCTTCATCGACCTCGACTTCCGCCACCACCGCGGCGATCGATTGGCGATTCTTGTAGCGCGCGATCCCGAAACCTCGTGCCCCGTCGAGCCCACCCGCCAGCTCGATCGCAGCATCCATCACCTCGATTGCTCGCAGATCATTGTCGAGATGGCGGCGTCTCAGGACGATAGAATCGAGCTGATTGGCATGTGCGATTTCGTCCATGAAGGACTCGATCGCGAAGACGTTTCCTTGTGCGCCGAGTCCGCGCAACGCCGATGTGCGCACGGGCGGATCGGCCCAGAGCTTCGCGCTGACGGCCGCTTCGTCGAAGGTATAGAGCGGCACGGCGTTGCGGTGCATATCGGTCTCGGCGGCGAACCGTGGAACGGGAGTCGACGCTTCGCCCACACCCGCGAACCAGGCGCCGATCAGGTCGATGCCTTCAGCACCAGGCGACGGTCGGGCGACGTGCGTGTAGCTCGCGACCTCGTGTGACCAGGCAGTGATCCGGCCGTTCCTGACCGTCGCGCCCATGCCGAGACGCATCATCGATCCGTTCGGTTCGAAGCGGTGTTCGTCCTGCCGGGACCACTTCAGCAAAACTTTCTCGCCCGGGCACGCGACCGCTATCAACGCCGCGTCGAATGCGGCGTCGTCCGCGCCGTTGTGGCCGTAGCAGCCGCTCCCCGGAACGTATTCGACGTGGATCGATCCTGCGTCGATTTCGAGTGCACGGCCGATAACACCCGGAAGAAGACCAATACCTTGGCTCGCCGTCTCGATCGTCAGCCGCCCATCGACGAAACAAGCCGCGGCCGCGGACGGTCCGATCGAACCATGCAGGAGAAACGGTCGTGAATAGCTCGCCGTCATCTCCGTCTCGACGTTTAGCGCTTTGGATTCCGTCAGCGCGCCATCGACGATCGCGAGCGCATTGTCGACGGAATCGTCCGGAAACGCCGAGCTGAAGGGCTGGAGTCGCCGCCATTGGCACCGAGCGGCCACGTGCGCGGCCAACTCGATCGCGGCCGATTCGTCGGGATGGGCGACCGCAATGAAGCTTTCCCGCCGGATCAGACGGCCCGGCTCGGCGAGGGTCGCCTCGCATTCGACGAGCCGGTGAAAGATCGACGGCGGTCGAACGACGCGGGCATGGAGATCCGCCGCTGCATCCTGGACGAACGCACCGCCGCGCAGACGCTCTTCCAGATCGACACGACGAAGGCGCTCCGGGTACTCGTCGCTTTGCCGTTCCGCCGTCGGCTCGACGATGTCGAAATCGAATCCGTCGCCCGCGACTTGCCAGTAGTCGACTCCGGTTGGTTCCCCGCCAATCATGAACTCACCGTTTCGAACGACGAGATCCGATACCCGACGGCCGAGCCTTGCCGCCGCGCGCTGGATGAGCAGGCGCCTTGCCCAGGCGGCTGCCTGACGAAGCGCCGCACCGCCAATCTCCATCGACATCGAACCCGCGGTCACGCCCTCGATCGGCGCAGATGCCGTCGTCGGATCGGGCACCGTGACCCGATCGATCGATACTTCGAGCTGCTCGGCCACCAGGATCGCCATCGCCGTTCGAAGGCCCTGGCCGAGTTCTACCCGTCCGCTATGTGCGATGACACGACCATCGGAAAACTCGAGCCATCGATCGAGCGATGCCGTGACCCGCAGCATCACCGGCAGCTCCGCGGGCGTCACGAAGCGTCCTCCACATCTTCGAGGAGCCGGAGTATTCGAGCCTGGCTGCCGCAGCGGCAAAGATGTGCGTCGAGCGCTTGCACGATGTCCGAGCGCGCTGGCCGCGTCCCGACCGCGCGATGGGATCGAAAGAGCGCCTCTGCCGAGACCGCGATCCCCGCGAGACAATAGCCACACTGTGCCGCGTTACCGTCAAGGAGCGCCTGGACGACCGGCGAGTCGATCGCCGCCGCGGTTTCCACCCGCTTGCCCGCAACCGTTTCGAGATCCGCAGTGCAGGCGAAAACGGGCTCGTCATCGACGAGCACTCGGCACGACCCGCATTGCTCCAGCATGCAACCGATTCGCGGGCTCTTATCCCCCAACTCGTTGCGTAGCACCAACGCGAGCGAAGTATCGGAATTGGCGTGGCTCGTGACCCGCGCCCCGTTCAAGACGAACGACGTCGTTTCGCTCACGCGCCCGTTCCGGTCTCGGAACCCGCGTCGAGCACGCGGAAGTGATCGAGGTAGGCACGGTAAAGCTCGCGTATCTCACGGACGTATTTGAAGGGCTCCGTGCCGCGGACGTAGCCGTACATGGCTTTGCGAGCGTATTGCGGCTCCGCGAGCTTCAGCATCGCCACTTCGACGTTGTCGAACCAGAGTGAATCGTCGAGTTCGAGCTCATCAGCCAGCAGCCGTGCGTCGCGTACATGACCGACGCCCGCGTTGTAGGAAGCAAGCGCAAACCAGATCCGCTCACCGAGCGGGAGTTCCGGAAAGTGGCCCATCGTCCAGCGAAGGTAGTCGACGCCGGCACGGATGCTCACCTCGGGTTCGTGCAGACGTTCCGGGTCGACGCCGATCTCCCGCGCCGTGCGCGGCATCATCTGCAGAAGACCTCGCGCCCCGGCGAACGACACCTCTTCCGGGTCGAAACCGCTCTCCTGATACATCTGGGCAACGATCAATCGCCAGTCGAGCGGCATCTCCTCGTCGTCACCCGCCACGGCGGTCTTGACGAAATCATCGAATGGCGACAGCTCCCGCCCCGTGACGCGATCTTCCCGCTGACGCGCCATTCGTCGTTTGTTCTTGAAGTATTTGTTGCGCAGGACGTTGTAGTCGTACCCCCGATACGCGCCTTTGATGAACACATCGAGCGCTTCCCCCAAACCGTCATTACCGGTCGCGAAACCCCACGCGAGCGGTTTGCCCGGCTCGAAGCGATGCCCGATCGAGATTCGATCATCGAAGGTCGCCGTCAACTCCGCCCGGTGGCTATCGATGAGCGTCGCGTCGAGCTCACCGTTCAGCACGCCGTGGAGGATCGACGTCGGCGAGCGCTCGTCTTCGACGAGGTCGAACGGCACGGAAGGCATCGCGCGCAACGTACTCGCGTAGCTCGTCGTGGGGTTGACGACGACCTCTCGCTCGGCGAGCGAGCCGAAATCCTCGACCGGAGCGCCCGCGGTGACAAACGCCTCGTGGATCGTCATATAGGGCGCGGTGAAGGCGACGCCGAGGGCTTCTCGATCAGCCGTCGGCGAAAGGCTCGCCGAGGCATAGTCGACGCGCCCGGATGTCACGAGCTCCAGGAGCTCGCTGATGCTTTCGGCGACGACGACCTCGAGTACCAGTTCGTGCTGATCCGCAAAGAGCTGCGCGAGTTCGTATTCGAAGCCGAGCAGTTCACCGCGCCAGAGGTAATAGGTCGTGGGATCGTTCAGCGTTCCCATCCGCAAACGCCCCGACTCGACAATCTCCGGCCAATCGCGAACCGTCTCTTCCGTCGCACCCAGGACATGGCTTTCCAGCAGGAACGCATCCAGCACCATCTTCATCTCCGTGCTGTCGCGCCGGAGCGCCCACGCGAGCTCGCGCTGCCCGGCGATCTCACCGAGTTTCCTGATGCTGCGCCCACCGGCGATCGCCGTCCGGGCGACGGGTTCATCCATCACACTCGCATCGATCTCGCCCTTCTCGATCGCGAAAACCACCGCACTCGGGTCGAGGCCCGCCGGCAAGAGTTCGACATCGAGCTCCGGGTGATGCTCGGCGAGACTCTCGATATAGGCGGTCCCTCTCGGTACGCCGACCTTGCCGAGCTCACGCCCGACGAGCCATTCGCGTGAATGCGTGAGCGGGCTCGTGAAACCGACCTCCGCCGCCCGTGTTTCAGTGACCGTGATGTTCGCCACCACGACATCGGCCAACCCGGCATCGAGCAGCGGCAGGAGTTCGTCGAACCCGTCGACGATGACCCATTCCGCCTCGAGTTGATGGCGTGCGGCGAAGCGTTCGGCCAGGCGGCGAAAGTGCTCGAGGGGCAAGCCTTGTCGCGGCAACGTCGTGAATCGCCGGTAGCGCCGATCGGCAAACCGGATCACGCCGCGCTCGCGGATTGCGTTCCAGTCACCTGAGAATGTCGACGTCGCCGTCGACGGTGGGTCTTCCTCGGGTCGATCGACGACGGGAGCTTCAACCTCACGATCGGCTCCGCCGCAGCCCCAGAGGGCAACCACGAGGAGAAGAGCTGTGCTTCGGCAGATGTTAGAGCTGCGTCCCATCGGGGAGCTCCTCGGGTGCGGTATCCCAGGGTGTCGGATCGCCTTGCTCCCACGCGTCGTACTCGGCCTTCGCCGTCCACCGGCCTCGAGCGTCGCGTTCTGTGATGATGAAAAAGCCGCGTTCTTCCGCGCCGAAGACTTCGACGCAGACGAGGCCCTGATCGCCCGCCATCCCCATTCTCGAGACGGCAACGACCGGACGATTGAGGCGAATCGACAGCGTCACGGGATCCGTCGCCGATTCGTCGAGCTCGAGGCGTTTCGAGAACCGACCGAGGTCGATCGATCCGACACCCGGTTCATTCGCACCGAGGAACGCGGCGAAAAGATCGCCGGGCACCGATGCCGTCGTCGTCTGGTTCGTTCGGCAGGTGCTCGGATGGCTGACCACGGTGATATCGCGAAGTGGTTCGATGTATTCGCGCACGATGCTCGGCAACGCCGCCGATTCCGTCGCCGGCGGTAGATCGTCCGGCATAACGTAAAGCGCAAACGCGCCGCCGCCGAGTAACACGGCCAGAACGGCGGCAAACGCCACCGCGCGCGGGTTCATGCGGGGGCGCTCGTGGCGTGGTCCAGCATCTTCCAGTAGTTGGGCTTGAGCTCCATTTGATCGCGCAACCCCTTGTCGATCAGGGCACGATGCATGGCGGGCAGCTTGTAGCAGGGACACGACACGAGCAGGTGATGCTCGAGGTGGTAGTTGACGTAATACGGGGCAATGAACGCGCGCGTCAGAAGTCCCGCCGTGGTCGTTCGCGTATTGCGTAGCCGGTCGTTGTCGTCGGGCACCGCCGCGTGTTCACCGATATTGCGAATCCGCGAGATCGCCAGTTGCCAGGTAAAGACGGGCAATACCCAGAGCAGGAAGTACAGGTACCAGACACCGGCTGCCGCGAACCCGGCGAGGAAGACGAGATTGATCAGGATGTTCGGGCCGAGGCGGCGCATGAAGCGCTGCCATCGCTTCTTCGGATCCGCGTCCTTGCCGAACGCGCCCTTGATGGTCCCGACGTGCTGCTTCCAACCGGTTTGGCCGGTCAGGTCACGAATCAACTTACGCGCCAGGCTCTTCTTGGAGATCGGGAACGGCGCCGACAGATGGAGATCCGGATCGTTCGGCTGCTGCGTGTATTTGTGGTGATCGAGGTGGTAGACGCGATAGGGCACCACGGTTGCGCCGAAAAGTGGCCGGTTGGTGATCCACTCGGCCACCCAGTCGTTCAGCGGCCGGTTTTTATAGAGCGTGTGATGCGCCGCGTCGTGGTTCAGAACCCCAAGGCCCAGTTGGCGCGCGCCGATCACGAAGACACCGAGCGTGATCGTCACGGGGTTGGGCCAGATGGCGCAAACGATCCACGTACCGAGAATCACCAGCCAGCAGTGCACCAGCAGCCACGTGGCGCGCCACGGCACGACGGTGCGGAATCCAGTGATCTGCTCACGCGACAAGTATTCCGTCGGCTTCGCGAGTTCGGTGATTGTTCTCGTTCGATCGTTCACGTGGCATTAACCCGTCGGTCGGTCAGAAGATTTTCCACCTCCGCGGGCGTATATCCAAGTTCCGCAAGGATTTTTCTCGTCGACCCACCGGCCACGTCGGGCCCGCGGAAACCACGTGTCGTCCCAAACCTGGCCATCGGGCCGTAGCGAAGGTGGTCACCCCATTCGGGATGCGGGCTCGTCACCACGAGTTCCTCCGCGGTCGAATGCGGATCATTCAGCAGGAATTCGGCCGGTAGCGCACCGTCCGCCACGACACATCCGACGCCTTTCGGAGCCAACCGCGCTTCGAAATCAGCGGCGCTTTCCTGCTGGAAACGCTCGGCCAGCACGGTTTCCAGCCCAGGGGCATTCATATCGACGTCGAGTTCGAGCACTCGAGCGAACTCGTCCCACTCATCCGCCGCCTCGATCTGCAGGAACACCCAGCCCTCGGCACAGGGATACAACCGACAGAGCGGCGAGACCCCGAGGCCGTCCCGGTCGACCGGCGGTCGTTCCGGCTTGCCGTCGTAGCTCAGGAAATCGTCCCAGTTGGCGTAGGCATTCGCGCCGAACATATCGACCAGGATCTTCTGGCCCCGGCCGTGGGCGCGCCGCGCGGCGAGTCCCAACATCGCCGCCGTCGCGACGACCATCGATGTATTCGGATCGGGGTTCACTTCGTTGGCGCGCATCAGGCGGCGCGACATCTCACGGATCTCGCCGATATCGAGAACGTCTTCGGTCGGCGGCAGACCACCGATCTGCCAGACAACGCCGCCGAGCGCTGCCCCCGGCATCGGATGCGTCGATGGTCGTGGCGCCCCCGGACCGGCCGGGCCATAACCGTTGGCGGATACGTAGACCAATCCCGGATTCACCGCCGCCAGATCGTCGTAACCGATGCCGAGTTTCTCGGGGACACCGATTCGGTAGTTGTGGACCCAGACGTCGGCTTTGGCCGCGAGTTCCTCGGCGATCCGCTGGCCCTCGAACGACTTGAGATCGAGACAGATGCTGTC
The DNA here is from genome assembly GCA_951813295.1 of uncultured Pseudomonadales bacterium. Classification (GTDB taxonomy): domain Bacteria; phylum Pseudomonadota; class Gammaproteobacteria; order Pseudomonadales; family Azotimanducaceae; genus VXYL01. Next base: position 3,260,085 of record CATOTI010000002.1, on the reverse strand, counting down.
TTTACCGGCATTACATTTCGATGATCCGAGACCGCGCGACATCTCACGAAACGGATCCCCCGTGAGCGGTTCGACCTTGATGACACGCGCGCCGAGATCCGCGAGCACGGATGCGCCCAAAGGTGCGGCGATGATCGTGGCACTCTCGACGACCGTGATACCGGCGAGCGGCTTTTTCGGCCCCCGTACGGCCGTGCTCCGCCGCTCGGTGATGCGCGGTTCGATGGCGTCGGCTGCGACGCGAAGCGCCGGAGATCCGACGTCGCCCGGCGTTTCGGTGAGGTTCGCCACCAAACCGAGCTGGCGAATGCCATCACGATCGACGACGTGGCCATTCGTTACGACGTCCGGATCATCGAGCGCATCCTGCGTCGTCTGATAGGCATGCGAAACGATGCCCCCATCCGCGACGAAGCGTTCAGTCCATTCGTCGCGGGGTCTCGTTTGCATGGCTTCGAGAATCCGATCGCGCAGCGCTTCGCGGTCGTCCCTCGCCCAGCGCGCCGGGGGACCTTCGTAAACCGGATCGGTGAGCACGTCGTCGAGACCGACCGCGCGCAGGAAATTGGCGAAAAGATGCGGCAGGAGATTGCCGAGTTGTAGCCAACGTCCGTCCTTTGTTCGCACCGGCTGATAGTTCAAGGTCGGCATGAATGACGATGCCGTGCGGTTGACCGGCGGGGTCGCCATCACACCGCGTTGTTGCAACTGCAGGAACGAGAGCTGGCCCATCTCGTAAGGCAGGAGTCCACGCAGGAGCGAGGTATCGAACGACTGGGCGATCCCAGTGGCTTCACGCCCCACGAGTGCGGCCAACATCGCGGTCGCCGCCGATTGTGCCGTCGCGTGGGTGGCCACCTGCACAGCCGCGTAGTTCGGGCCCCCACGATCCGCCACGCCTTCGAAACCCTTCATCCGACCAAACTTGGCCGCAACGACACCTTCGTAGGCCGGATAGCCCGCATAGGGCCCCGTTTCGCCGAATCCGCTGATCACACCGATGACGAGGTTGTCGCGCTCGAGTGACTCGACCGACAAACCGAGCGCTTCGCGCTGATCCTTGCTCCAGGTCGTCAGCACACCGTCGGCGCCCTCGACGAGATGAAGAATGCGTTGCCGATCATCAACGGCATCAAGCTCGACGATTCGCTTACCGCGCGTCCAAAGCCTGTACGACGGTTTGTCGCGCCAGGGATCACCCCCGGCCGGTTCGACGCGGATCACGTCGGCGCCGAAATCGGCCAGGATCATTGCGGCCAGGCCGGATACCGGACCGGTACCGATCTCGACGATACGAAAACGCTGCAGAGGTGCCATGCACCCGCATCCTATCGAAGAGGCTCAGAAGCTCAATCGAAGACCGTCATTACCTCGTCGAGCGACTTGCGTTCGATGTCCGGCACCTCGGCATCCTCGGTCGGCAGACCAACCACGAGGAGCAGGAAGGGACGCTCGTTCTTCGGACGTTCGAGCAACTCGTTCAAGAACCCCATCGGGCTCGGTGTGTGCGTGAGCGTCGCCAGGCCCGCATCGTGCAGCGCCGCGATCAAGAAACCCGTCGCAATGCCGACAGACTCCGGCATGTAGTAGTTCTTGATGTGCGCCCCATCGGCATCGACGGCGTACCGTTCGAGGAAGATCGCAACAAGCGCCGGTGCCATCTCGAGAAACGGTTTGTGCGCATCGGTACCGATCGGCTCTAGCGCGTCCAGCCATTCGTCGGACGCCCGGCCATCGTAGAAAGCACGCTCTTCCGCTTCCGCCGCTTCACGTATTCGCTTCTTGAGTCCCGCTTCCCGGACGACGACAAAATGCCAGGGCTGTCGGTTCGCCCCGGACGGCGCCGTGGCCGCCACGCGAATCGCATCTTCCAGGACTCCTTCAGGGATCGGCTCTGACGTGAAATCGCGCACGGTCCTGCGTTTTCTGAGCGCCTCGAGAAAAGCTTTCGCCCGAGCCCGCATCTCACTCGTCTCGAGGTGGGAGAACTCGAGTTTCACACCAGCCGTGCCGTCGAGGCGGTCACTGTTCCGCGCGCCCCGGGATCAGACGAGCGGTCGCGGTTGCTTTCGCGATAAGCGTTTCGTCGGCATCAAAAAGACTCGCGCGCGTGAACGCGATGCTCTTGCCCTGCTTATCGATATCGGCACGGACTCGATAGTGACCCGGCCCGCCCGGCGCGAGGTAGCTGACCTTCAGCTCCAACGTCGGTGGCCGCAACGTCTCGCCCGAGCAGACGATCAACATCCGCGCCATCGCGGTGTCGAGCATGCCAGCGACGAAACCGCCCTGCAGGCCGAGGGCGTGACAGAACTCAGGCTGCATCTCGAACGTCATCTCGAGCCAGCCGTCATCGGACGATCCGGCGGCAATCTCACCGCCGTACGTGTGCGTCGCCGGCGGCAGCCTCGAGTTGAAGTCGGCGAGTTCGTCCGTCGTGAACTCGCCCGGCCCGGACTCGCTCACGATCAGGTGACGGTAAACTCGATCTTGCCGAGCGATCCGTAGTCCGCGACGTAGTGACCGGGCACCGCGGGATGAATACCGCCGCACGCGCCGGTGATCAAGAGCATGCCGTCGGCGATCGCGAGTCCACGCCCGCTCGCCTCGTTCAACATCCACTCGAGCGCCGCGTGGGGCCCACCGAGCGCATCCGAGGCTGGCGCCGCTGTCACCGCTTCGCCGTCCCGGGTCAACGACACGTTGATGTCGTCGTAGGAATCGCGGACCGCCTGCTGCTCACCGAGGATGTATCGGTCCGCGGCGATGTTGCAGGCGGTCAGGTTGATACCGGTACGGTCTTCGTCGTCATGAAATGCCATCCGCGGCACCTCGATCACGGGTCCTGCCGACTTCGGCTTGCCGTCCGCATCGATCACGATACCGATCTCGCACTCGAGGCTGACCCCAGGACCACTAGCAAAAGACACGCCTGCTTCGAGCGCACCGGCACCGTAAAGGCTGCCGATCAATGGATGCGTCAATCCGAACGCCTGCTGCCCAGCCGGCGCCGTCATGCCCGCCTTCAAGCCCGAGACGTTTCCGTCAGCGACCGCCACGACCACGGCTTTCTGCAGGTCGTACGCGTCATCCAGGCTCAAATCCCCCGGCATCTTCGGTAGTGCCTGTCCGGCCTTGATCGACGCCGCCATCTCGTTAACGAGTTGCTCCATGGTTCCTCCCCTCGTGCTTGTTCGACTAGTTCCCGAAATCCCAGGACTCCCCAGCGTGGTAGCGCCGCAGGACGTTCTTCGCGATCAGAATCTTGTGTACCTCGTCCGGCCCATCGGCCAGGCGCAGCGTTCGAGCGCCTTCGTACATCCCGGCAAACGGGAAATCGCCCGACACGCCGGCCGCGCCGTAGACCTGGATCGCGCGGTCGACCACACGATGGTAGGCGGCCGGCACGAAGATCTTGATCGACGAAATATCAGTCCGGGCGTCCGCGCCCTCCTCCATCTTGGCCGCACAGTCGACAACCATCAGACGTGAACTCTGAATATCCATGTAGGAATCGGCGATGAATCCCTGCATGAACTGCTTGTTCTCGAGCAACTCTCCGCCGTGCACTTTGCGCGTCATGATCCGATCGATCATGAGATCGAAGCAGCGCCACATCGAACCGACCGAGTTCATGCAATGGTAGACACGGCCAGCGCCGAGCCGATCCTGCGCCGCCTGGTGACCGGTGCCCGTGCCGCCGAGCTGATTCGATTTCGGCACACGAACGTTCTCGTAAATGATCTCGCAGTGGCTCGACGCTTTGCCCCACACCGGGACGCCGCGCACGATGTTCACGCCGGGCGTGTTCTTCGGCACGATGATTTGCGTCATTTTCTCGTTTGCGCCGCCCGGATCGTCCGGATCGGCCGTCCGGCACATCACGATGTAGAAGTCGGCGGCGTGGCCATTCGACGTGAACCACTTGTGGCCGTTGATGACCCACTCGTCACCGTCGAGCTCCGCACGCGTCTGAATGGATCGTGGATCAGAGCCCGCGTTGTGGGGCTCCGTCATCGAATAACCCGATTGCATCCGCCCTTCGGTCAGCGGCTTCAGCCACTTTTCGTGCTGCTCGGGCGTACCGTATTTGACGAGGATCTTCTGATTACCCGAGTTCGGTGCGACAACCCCGAAGAGCGACGCGGCGCCCGGGCTGTAGGCGAGGATTTCGTTCATGAAGGCGTGCTGCATGAACGAGAGTCCCATGCCACCGAACTCCGGCGGCATGTGCGGCGCCCATAGCTTCGCTTGTTTGACCTTCTCCTGGATCTCTTGACGAAGATCCTTCGCTTCCTGGATCGCCTCCTCGGTGTTGCGCCCGCCATCGCGGCGCCAACCGTAGAGCTTGTCCTCGATCGGCAGGATGTCGTTGTTGACGATCTCGGCCGTCGCAATTCGGACCTCGTTGACCTCATCGTCCAGTGTCGGGACGGGTTTGACGTTCATCGCCATGGGTTTTTGCCTTCTTGTCTGGGCTCGAGAGCCGGCTAATGTAATCGATGTCGAACGAGATCGGGGCCTCAGGCGCCCCGGCACACTCGAGCAATCGACGCCGCGGTCTCGTGCGAGATGTCCGGGCAGACTTGCACCATCAGATCCCCGCCGTGCGTCGTGCCTTTCACCTCACGACATTGCGACGGAACGCCGGCGTTCTGCAGCACGCGGTAGAAGTTGATGCCTTCGTCACGCAACGGATCACATTCGTTCACCACGATCGTGGTCGGCACGAGTCCCTTCACGTCGTCTTCCGTCGCAAAACTCGGCCAGGCGAGCGGATTGCCGGCCTCGAGTTCGTCGATGCCGTACCCCATGGGGATGTGGTTGTTGTGGAGGTCGAGGAAAAGTCCGTTGTTCTCGACCGACGAAGGGCAGTCGGGATGCGGCCAGGAGCCGCGAATGTAGGGGCAGAGGGCATAGAGCGCCTGCACGATGTCGACCCGACCTTCCTGCAAGAGCCGAAGGCCCGTGGCGAGGGTTAGATTTCCGCCGCCGCTCTCGCCCGCAATGATGACGCGGGTCGCGTCGATGCCCAGTTCATCGGCGTTGGCGAGTACCCAATCGAGCCCCGAAACGCAGTCGTTCAAGCCCGCCGGATAGGGCGCGACTTCTTCTTGCGAGGACGCCACGATGCAGTTGCGGAAGTCGATCATCGCGACTGCGACGCCGTGGCCCGCGATCGTACGTCCCCACATCTGATACATCGGATCGAAGCAGGACATCAGCGCCATACCACCACCGTGGATGTAGTAAACACAGGGGATGGCGTCGTCGCCGTCCGGCCGCATCAGGCAAACACTCGCCGTGTTGCCGTCCATCGCCTCGAATTCGTGCGTCGTGATCGTCATGCCGGCGCTCGGTGCGATCGCTTCCAGATCCATGCTCTGCATCATGCCGAGCATGGCGGCACGTTGCTCCGCCGCCTCGGGCGAGTTCATGAGCGCGAGAACTTCTTCGCGCGAGGCGACGTCCTCCAACGGCTCGGAGTCCGGCATCATGCCGAAGGCTGCCTTGATACGAATGTCGATTCGCGGGTCGTCGGAAATTCTGGTCATCGGCCGGCTCCTGGTTCGCTAGAGGCGAAACCTTGCCAACTAGCAAGCCGCCGCGCCACCAAACCCGGTCGCAAGACATCAGAAATCGTCGCGACGCTATACTCCCGCCGCATGGCACTCGAATACCCCTATCAAGATCACCCTCCCGCTGGTACGACCGTCGAGGTGGTGCCCGGCGTCAGGTGGCTGACGATGCCGCTTGGCGGTTCGCTCACCCACATCAACCTCTACCTGCTCGAAGACCACGACGGCTTCTACGTCGTCGATACGGGCCTCGGTAATCCGGAGACGGCAGAACTCTGGGACGAGATCTTCGAGAACGAACTCGGTGGAAAGCCGGTCAAGGGCGTGATCTGTACTCACATGCACCCGGACCACATCGGTCAGGCGGGCATGATCTGCGACAAGTTCCGTTGTCCGCTCTATATGACGCGCGCCGAGTATTACCAGGCCAAGTCGTTCTCATCGATGGGATTCGGCTCGCATCATTCGAGCTGGCTCGGCGAGCAGTTCTATCACCGCTACGGCATGCCCAGCGACTTCATGGAGAAGATGGCGGCGATGTGGCAGGCCCGCGTGAGTTCGAAAGACAACGCCGCCGCGCAGGCGATGGTGATGCCGACGGCCTTCCCGAGCGGCTATCGCCGCCTCGAAGACGGCGATCTCCTGACCATCGGCGATCATGATTGGGTCGTCGAAGTCGGTTCCGGCCACTCGCCCGAGCACGCCTGCCTGCACTGCCACAGCCTCGGCATCATGATTTCCGGCGACCAGATCCTGCCTGTGATCACGTCGAACGTGAGCGTGCACGTGACCGAGCCGGAAGCAAATCCGCTCAAGGTCTGGATGGAGTCGCACGACAAGTTTCTGAGGACGCCGGAACGCACGCTCGTACTCCCCGCGCACAACCTGCCGTTTCACGGCATCCGAGAACGCTTACGCGACCTGATCGCCCATCACGAAGATCGGATGCTCGCGATCGAAGAGAGCTGCGTCGAGGAGCCCCGAACTGCGCTCGATCTCCTGCCCGTTCTCTTCAAACGCGATCTCGACCCGCGCCAGAAGATGATGGCGCTCGGCGAAGCCATCGCGCACTGCCATCTGCTGATGCACCGTAATCGCATCGAGCGGCGCCTCGACGAAGACGGTCGCTACCGCTTCGTGTCGGTCGACCCTGATCTCGCGCGACGCGCCCACCCGGGGCAACACGACGCGCCAGACGATCAGCCGATGGTGGTCTAGCCATTACCGACGAGCCCCGAGATCTCAAACAGAAGATCGCCGGCTGGTCCTACGGCATCCTCGCGTGGGGTGATCGACGTTTACCGCCGATCGTGCGCTCTTTCGTCGGCGTTCTGCTGATGATCGGCGGGATGTTCGGTTTTCTACCGATCGTCGGTTTCTGGATGTTTCCGCTCGGCCTCGCCTTCATCGCGCTCGACATTCCATGGACACGACATCGTATCCACGACTGGATGGACCGCCTGAAAGCCCGCGCTCAGCTCCCGCCGACGTCCAACCAGTAGCGTCCGTCCGCAAGCCGCCTGACATGACCCGCCGTGGGCGTCGCGAAGTGCGTGCCGATCATCAACACGTCCGTATCCACCGTGCGTGCCAACAGGCCTTCTCGCGTCTCACGACCCATCGACTGGTCGAAGTCGGCCGAGCTGCACCAATCGGTGCGCGTGATCTGACAGGGATGATGGATGCAGTCGCCGGTGATGAGGGCAACCTCGCCTTTCGACTCGATGCGGATGCTGACGTGGCCTGGCGTATGCCCGGGCGTCGATTCGAGCTGGATACCGGGCGCAACCAAGTGATCCGTCGCCACGAAATCGACTAGACCCGCCGCGACGACCGGCCGAACCGAATCGGTGAGGATTGGCCCGTACTCGTCCTCTTCCTCGCCGTCCCAGTAGCGCCACTCGTCTTCGCCGATCAGATAGCGCGCATTCTCGAACGTCGGCACCCATTCCCCGTCCACGAGCATCGTGTTCCAACCAACGTGGTCGACGTGCAGGTGCGTGCAGAGCACGGTATCGATGCTCTCGCGCGGATACCCCGCACGGGCGAGGTCCGTCAGGAATTCGGTCTGCAGATTGGTCCAGTTGGGGATCGAACGCTGCTTATCGTTGCCGATGCACGTGTCGACGACGATGCGACGATCTCCGGTATCGATGACGAGCGCATGAATGCTCATGCGCAAGTTGCCCTGCTCGTCCATGAAGTGCGGTGCCAGCCAATCGATCTCCACACAAGCTTCGCGAGTCGCGGTCGGCAAAATGAACCGCGATCCGCCCGTCACCTCCATCTCGACGACGCGCGTGACCTTGATGTCGCCGATATGCCATATCTCATTCACGGCTGATCCCTCCTCCCATCTTCGCAACGACCGGTCGGCGCTCGTTCAATGGGTGCGCCGCCGATCAAAAAATCTAAGATACGCGCATTCGAACTGACGTGGTGATTCCATGGGTATCCGCGATGTGGTCCAGACCCTCGCTTCCGTTCCGACGCTCCTGAAGCTCAAGCGTGGCATGGTGCCGCGCGACCCTTCCGAGAAGGATTGTTTCGCGCGAGCCGTCGAAACGAACGCTGAGACCTACGGTGACGCGACGGCGGTCGTCACGGAGAACGAAGAGGTCAGCTGGAGGGAGCTCAACACGCGCGCCAACGTCTACGCCCACGCGCTCAAGGAGCAGGGCGTAGCACGCGGCGATACGGTGAGCGTGATGATGGAGAACCGCATCGAGTTTCTCGTCGTCGTGACCGCCATCAGCAAGGTCGGCGCTGTGGCCGGACTCATCAACACCAACCTGACCGGTCGACCGTTGCGGCACTGCGTGACGGTGACCGAGTCGAGGAAGTTCGTCTTCGGCGCCGAGGTTGCCGATTCGATCGGTGGCGTCGTCGACGAGCTCGACCTCTCAGCCGGGGAAGACTTCCTCTTCATCCCCGATGGCGACGACGGCAACTGTCCGGATTGGGCTTTCGATTTCGCCCGCAGCACGAGCAATCAGCCGGATTCGAACCTGCCCGAAACAGGCGACGTCGCGATCGGCGAGACGGCGTTCTTCATCTTCACGTCCGGCACGACGGGCTTGCCGAAGGCGGCCGTGCTTTCCCATCGCCGCTACCTCATGAGCGCAGGGCTCGCCGGCATCGCCGGCCTACGCCTCACGCCCGCCGATCGAATCTACCTCTGCCTGCCGCTGTATCACGGCACGGGCCTCATGATCGGCGTCGGTTCGTCACTCGGCACAGGCGCATCGATGTTCTTGCGTCGAAAGTTCTCCGCCAGCGCATTCCTTCGGGAGATTCGCGAGTACAACTGCAGCTCGCTCGTCTATATCGGTGAACTCTGTCGGTATCTCATGAACACGGAAGCGAAGCCGGACGATGCCCTGACGCCGCTCGTCAAGATGATGGGCAACGGCCTGCGACCCGACGTCTGGATGGGTTTCAAAGAGCGCTTCGGTATCGGCCGGATCACCGAGTTCTACGGGTCGAGCGAGGGCAACGTCGCTTTTGCGAACCTCATGAACAAGGACTGCACGATCGGCACCACGTCGACGCGCGTGGCTCTCGTCAAATACGACGTCGACGACGACGAGATCATCCGCGACGCGAACGGACGTTGCATCGAAGTCGCCCAGGGCGAACCAGGTCTGTTGCTCGGCCACATCACGCCAGAGGCCGTGTTCGAGGGTTACACCGATGCCGAGGCGACCAGCAAGAAGATCATCACCAATGTTCTCGAAGACGGCGACCAGTGGTTCAACTCGGGCGATCTCATCCGCGAAGTCGATGTCGGCTTCACCCTCGGTTACCCGCACTACCAGTTCGTCGATCGTGTCGGCGACACGTTCCGCTGGAAGTCCGAAAACGTCTCGACGAACGAGGTGGGTGAAATCCTGAACGGATTCCCGGCGATCGAAATCGCCAACGTCTACGGGGTCGAGATTCCCGGCGCCGACGGGCGTGCCGGCATGGCCGCCATTCGGCTCGTCGAAGGAGAGACCGAACTCGACCTCGACGCGTTCAGTCATTATGTCGAGAACGAGCTCGCGACCTATGCGCGACCGGTTTTCCTGCGGATTCAGTCCGAAATCGACGTGACGGGCACCTTCAAGATGGTCAAAGGTGATCTCAAACGCGAAGCCTACGACCTCTCGGCGGTGACCGACCCGCTCTACGTACAGCTACCCGGCCAGAAACAGTACGAGCGACTTACCGATGAGGTGTTGTCCGGGATTCGGGCGGCGAACGTCGGGTTCTAGTTCATTCGGAATCCGTCACGCGCGAGGCGCTCGTAATAGGCGGCAACGACGTCGTCGGGAGTAAACGCCGTCGTGTCCACGACGTGGCGCGCGTACTGATCGAGAACCCGCTCGAACTGTGGATGCATCGCTTTCACGATCCGGGCCGACGCCGAGGCCTGGCGTGAGACGCGGCGCGCTTCGACTCGTTCGAGCGTCGTCGCGAGGTCGGCGTGCAGGAGCACGTAATCGAAAGAAGGTAGATAACCGCGCAGATCGTCGAGCCACCACGGCCCGATGACGCCATCGACGAACACCCGGTAATCACCCTCGGCGAACGCTCCTGCCGCGGCGCAATAGCTCGAGACTATGACCTCGTTCTGTCGCCGGGACGCGGGCGTCGACGGATCGATGGAATGGCTCAAGAAGTCAAAGAAGACATCCGTCTCCAGGTGAACACCATTCGAATGGGCTGCCGCGAGTGTCGCGGCCAGCGTCGTCTTGCCCGAACCCGGCGTTCCGGACACCACCGTGATCATGACGCGAAGATTCGCCGCGCCCAGATCGCCAGTCCTTCGGTGACCGAAGCGAAGTGATCGCTGTCGATCATCTCTATGTTCGGGAATCGTTCCTTCAAGAACCGCCGCACGATCGTCGCGCGCGCCATACCACCCGTCAGATAGAAGCAATCGGGCTCCGTACCCGCCTGCCGCGTGACCGTCCGGATCAGGTTCTCGAGATGGTTGAGCAATCGCTCGCACGCATCGGCGAAGCCGGCCTGATCGCCGCCGGCCGATAGTCCGTTCTCGATGTAGTCGAGCGAAAACGACGCTTCGCAATCATCCGTCAGCGCGATCTTGAGCGCTTCGGCGTCGTTCCCGATCCGATACGTGAGTCGAGACTCGTGCACCTTGATCAACCGGCGCACTTCTTCGACCCCGACGCGCACCCAGTCCTCGAGGTATTCACGACGACGCGCGCTGTAGAACTGCTGCTGCGCGGCGACGTTGTTCGTCGAAACGGCGTCGACGAAATAGGCGTTCGGCACCGGCAAGCCGTCTTCACGCGTCTTCTGATATCCGAAGTGCGGCATGATCGAAGCGAGCGCCAGGAGCTGATCGTAGTCGTTGCCCCCGACGCGCTCGCCTGCATAACCCAGGAGATCGGCGTCACGATCGACATCGTCGCGACGCTCAGGGCCGACCCGAACGAAGGAACAATCCGTCGTTCCGCCGCCGATATCCGCTACGAGGACGAGCCGTTCGGCCTTGAGCCGTTCTTCGTATTCCATCGCGGCAGCGAGCGGTTCGTAGAGAAAGCGAACTTCCTCAAAACCGGCTTCTCGCGCCGCCGACACCAACATGGCGAGCGCTTGCTGGTTTGCCTGTACGGCGTTGCGCGTTTGCTCGATACCCGCCGCCTGGAAGTTGATCGGACGACCGATTACGACCTGATCGATGGGCTCACCACACAGGACATCGGCATGTTGCTTCACGTTGGCCATCATGGCGGCGACGACCATGATGAAGCGCTCTTTGACTTCCTCGGAGAGCCCGGAGGCACCGAGGAAACTCTTCGGGCTTTTCACGAAAAAGCCTTCCGTCGGCTCGACGAGATACTGATCCAACGCCGCCTTGCCGAAGCGAAGCTCGCTCAGGATTTCCGGCGTGAATTCGATCGTGTCGCTGTCGAGCTGATCGTTGGGGCGCGGCGCGAAGAGCGTCGAGGGGATCATCGTCGCGCCATCCTCGAGCGGGACGAGTTCGACCGAGCGATCACGCACCAACCCGATCGAGCAATGCGACGTTCCATAATCGAAACCAGCTTGCATCAGACACCTATTCACTAGCGGACGTAGGAACACGCGCACGCGACCGCGCCGCGCACGGGTTCGCGTGGGGCGCGCGATCCTACTGTTTTCGATAAGAAATGGAAGCGTGGGATCCAAACCGCGCGACGCGAACTCGCCCGATCGACGAAAATCTCGCCATGCCGCGCCGACACGTCTCGCAATCAAGCGCATTCTCCGAGCTGATCGAAGCCCCTCTCGGCATCACGTCGCGCGCACTCGCCCGGCAAGAGCTCACGAACTTGCGTCGTTGGGCTAACGAGACGTCCGGGCTTCACGCGCGAGTTCCCTCGACGATCAAGAGGACGATCGAAGAAAACCTCGATCGCTGCTTCCCCGACCAGGACAAAACGGAGCGGGCGCGGACCATCGTCGACACGTTCCGGCACATGCATTACCTCGCCGCGGAAATCGGCATCTGTTGGCACTATTCCGCCGAGCGCGCGAGCGCTCTCATCGAGCGCTACGAAGGGCTGGATGCCCTTGCCGGCACTGATCCCCTGATCGTGCTCCAGCCACACTTCGGTAACTGGGAGTTGCTGCCGCTCGCCATCCGCACCCGGCGAACGGTCACCGCGCTTTACTCACCGGCGAAGATCCTAGCGATCGACGAGAATTTCCTGCGCGCCCGTACAGGCTGGGGAACCGCGGTACACCCGACGACGACGCAAGGGCTTCGGCAGCTTCGGCGCGCGCTGGGCGACGGTTCGGCCGTGCTGTTCTTGCCGGATCAGGTTCCGCCCCCCAACGCCGGTATCGAGGCGCCGTTTTTCGAGAACCCCGCGCGGACGATGACATTTGTCCATCAACTGATCCGTCGTAGCCGGGCACGGGTCGTCTTCGGCTGGATCGAGCGGACGTCGCACGCGTTCGCGGCATACTTCCGCCCCGCGCGTGATGCGATCTACGCCGACGACGTGCTCGCCAGCGCCGCCGCGATGAACGCCGACATCGAGTCGATCGTTCGACGCGACCCCGCGCAGTACCAATGGGGCTACAAGCGTTTCAAATCACCGCGCGACAAACGTTCCGATTCGAGGACCCGATGAAGACCGTCAACGACAACCCCGAGTTCAAGACGTTTCGTTACGAGTCCGAGACCATCGATTTCGAAGTGATCGAACACGGCGGCGCGATCACCCGGCTCGCCGTCCCCGACCGTCACGGGCGCAGGGCCTCGATCCTCCTCGGCTTTGAGTCGCGCGAGCAGTTTCTCGGCCGCCATCCGTATTTCAATTGTTTCGTCGGCCGATATTCCAATCGGATGACCAACGCGACGTTCGAACTCGACGGCGAGGTGTTCGAGCTCGATCGGAACATCCCGCCGCACCATCTGCACGGCGGTCGCGCGGGATTCGGTCTGCGTCGTTGGGATGGCGAGGTCATCGACGAAAACACGGTCGAGTTCCGGCTCGTCAGCCGCGCCTTCGAGTCCGGCTATCCCGGCAATCTCGACGTCAGGGCACGTTATACGATCGGGGAAGCGTCGCTTACGCTCAGATTCGAGGCCGAAACCGACGCGCCGACACCGGTGAGCCTGACATCGCACCCCTACTTCAATCTGAGCGGCGACCGCCGGCGCACGATCGACGATCACCTCTTGAGCATCGAAGCGGACCACTACCTTCCCGTCAGCGAGGCCCTCACCCAGCTCGGCGAGATCCGCCCGGTCGTCACGAGCGCTTTCGACCTTCGAGCGCCGACGTCGCTGGGCGAAGCCCGGCGGGGTGACGATCCACAGCTCGCTCTTGTCGGCGGTTTCGACCACACGTTCGCGATCAACGGTAAGGGCATGCGTCGCGCGGCCGTGCTCGCACATCCGGCGTCGGGGCGGCGGGTCAGCGTCGCGACGGACCAGCCCGGCATCCAGTGCTACACGAGCAATACGCTCGATGATTTTGCGACTGCGGATGACCCCTGGCTTCGCTACGGCGCCATTTGCCTCGAGACACAGCAATTTCCCGACGCACCGAACCAGCCGAACTATCCCGACCCGACCCTGCGCCCGGGCGAGCGCTACGTCGCCACAACGGAGTTTTCGTTCGATACGTTCGACTAGGCCCAAAAAAAACACCCACGCGAGAGTTTCGCGTGGGTGAAGCCGTTGCTCTCGCCCCCCGACGGATCGGGGGAGGGAGGGAGACACGAGAGCAACGAGGGAGATGTCAATTCAAGAATCGAAACAGAAATCTGTCTGACGGCACCTCGTATTGGCTTCGATATCGCTACCCTAGTGTTCACCGTCTGAACAGAATCTGAACCAAAATGCAGTTCACGAAACCCTCCAAAGAGAAGATCCGCGCAGGCGAGCAGACCCTGACGTTTCGACGCTGGAAGGCGCCGCAGGCGAAGATCGGCGGTATCTACAAACTCGCGCCAACGGGCGGGATCAAGGTCACGGCCGTGGACGTCATCGAGCCCAGCGATATCGTTGACGACGACCTCTCGCGCTCGGGTCACCACTCGCGAGACGAACTCGACGCCTATCTCGATCGCTCCAACGAAACGCTCTACCGGGTCGAGTTCCTCTATGTCGAACCGGACGCGATGCCTACGCGCGAAGCGCTGCCAAAAGACGAAGTGATCGGAAAACTCGAGGCCACCGACCGCCGTGCCGCGAGCGTGTGGACGGCGTCGTACCTCGAGGTCATCCGCGCTAACCCCGGCCGGCGCGCAGGCGACCTCGCGGACTTGCTCGGCTGGGAGAAGGCGCCATTCAAGGCGAACGTCAGGAAGCTGAAGGCTCTCGGCCTGACCCAGAGCCTGGAGGTCGGTTACCGCCTCACGAGCCTCGGCGAAGACGTCACCAACGCGCTGATCGACCCATCATGAAGGCAGCACTTTTCGACATGGGCGGCGTTCTGCTTCGCCTGCGCGCCAGCCGGACATTCGAGACCTGGTCGAAGTACTCGAAGACCCCCGTCGACGATCTACGCAGCCGCTGGCTGATCGATGACGCTTATAAGTCCTTCGAGGTCGGCGCGTCCGGGTTTGGCGATTTCACCGGCGCACTTTCTCGTCGACTGCAAATAGAACTCACCCAAGCCGAGTGGCTCGACGGTTGGAACGCCATCTTCGACGGCGTCTACGACGGCATCCTCGAACGCTCACGGGAACTCGCCCGCAGCCTGCCCTGTTTCGTGTTCACCAACACCAACCCCGAACACGAGAAGATCTGGGCGGCCCGCCACGCCTCGGATCTGGATCATTTCGAGAAGATCTACGTCTCATCGACCATCGGGGTTCGAAAGCCCGGTATCGACGCCTACCAGGCTGTCCTCTCGGACATGGGATTCGATGCCACCGATGTCATTTTCTTCGACGACAATCGCGACAACGTCGCGGGAGCTAACGACGCGCTCCTCACGAGTTTCCACGTCACGAGCGTCGAGGCGACCGAGCGACGACTCGACGAGTTAATCCTCGAGCATCGTCAGTAGGCGCATCGCTTCATCGCGGTCCGTTCCGCACACCACTTCTTCGGCACGAAACTCGAGGCACACGCGTGGGCGTTCGGGTTGTCCGAACAGACGACAGCGGTTCTGGTCATCGAGCTGAACGCAGCGCTCGCCCGCCCGTTTTCCCGCCGGCATTCCGGGAATCGCCGATGAGATCGACGGCGCGATACAGCACGCGCCGCAACCGACCCGGCAACGCACTCTCAGCGACGCGTCGCGAGCGCGATCTGATTCCCGGCCGGGTCCTTGAAGAAGGCCATCGTTTCAGCCTGACCGGCTTCGCCGAAGATGCCGTCGTCGTCCTGGAAAATGACGTGGGGCGGCCCGTCGAAGACCACCCCCCTGCTCTCCAGCTCGGCGACTTTTGCATCGATATCGTCCACCCAGAAGTAGACGACCGAACTACCCGAGCCCGCCTCGAACATGATCCGCACCCCTTCGAAGTCGAAGAACGTGATCCCTGGCGGGTCGTAGCGCGCGATGAAACGAGCCCCGAGAACATCGCGATAGAAATCCTCGATCGCGTCGAGATCGGTCGCTCCCATCGCCACCTGATGGATTCGCATGCTGACGTCCTCGGGCTTGGACCTTAGGCGGTCAGTTCCTGAACGATTCGCGACTGATCTTCTTTCGGCAGGTTCGCGTAAGCCGCCGACGTTCGATCGACGATGTCGCCGTAGCGGGACTTCATCTGCTGCGCGACCTGAGCGGGTTCACCCACAACCGCGAAGTGACCGACCATCGAATCGTCGATCAGACCACCCATCTCGACCCAGCGACCTTGCTTCGACATCGAGTTGAGTTCGCCCTGAAGTTCACCCGCCCCAATGCTGTCGAGCACGGGCTT
The DNA here is from genome assembly GCA_951813295.1 of uncultured Pseudomonadales bacterium. GTDB lineage: Bacteria > Pseudomonadota > Gammaproteobacteria > Pseudomonadales > Azotimanducaceae > VXYL01. Next base: position 3,244,117 of record CATOTI010000002.1, on the reverse strand, counting down.
GTACGCCGGCGTCGAGCCGTAGAAGGCGATCTGTTGCTTCGCTGCCTGCTTCGACTGCTCCATTTCCTTCTCGTCGCGCCCGGTGATCACGAAGCACGGATAGGAGATCTCGAAATCGTCACGGCTCTTGCCTGCCTTCGCGAGCCCACGTTCGATCGCAGGGATCGTCGTTTTGCGCAGATATGTCTCCGTCGTGAACGCGTGGGCGATGATGCCGTCCGCTACCTCACCGGCAACTTCCGTCATCCGCGGACCGACCGCCGCGAGGAAGACGCGCGGTGCACCGAACTCGGTATTCGTCGGCGTGAAGAACGGTGTCATCAAAGTGTGCGTATAGAACTTGCCCGTGAACTCGAGCGGCGCACCGTTGTTCCACGTGTCCCAGATCGCCCGCATGGCGAGGATGAACTCGCGCATCCGGTTTGCCGGTTCCGACCACGGCATGCTGAATCGCTTGGTGATGTGAGCGCGAATCTGCGAGCCGAGCCCGAGAACGAACCGACCTTCGGAGGTCGCATTCAGATCGTGACCGATCTGAGCAAGGATCATGGGCGTGCGTGCAAACGCGACCGCGATCCCCGTCATCAAGTCGACCTTGGAAGTCGTCTGAGCGGCAAACGCGAGCGGCAGGAAAGGATCGTGGGACGTCTCGGCGGTGAGAATTCCGCTGTAGCCCATCTCCTCCAGATCGCTGGCTTGCTGCCCGACGCTCGACAGATCCCAACCGACTCCACCATCGACTTTCATCACGTTCCCCTCGAGAAAAAGAAGCGATTGTAGCGACTAAACGAAGTGGCGCGTTTAGTGGTCCCCGCGTGGGATGAGCCCGGGCGTGGGCCCTTGGCCCGCGAGAAAATGCGAGAGTTGAGCCGCGGTCCCGCGCGCGCCCGCTTGCCATTCGACTCGATACACCCCGTCGTTCGGTGTCGGTGCCGCCGCGACGTCGACGTTTTGAGCGCCCAGCACGACCCGAAGGATGACGCGCGTCATCAGTCCGTGGGAGACGATCGCGATCTGTTCGCCGTCGCCCGGTTGGTCGCCGTCGAGCGGAAGGATCGATCGTAGAAAAAGGCGCGACCCGACTTTCGACATCCGCGAGGCTTTCGCCACCCGGCGGACGATGGTTGAAGAGATCCGAGGCACGCGCGTGCCAGTGGGCGGGATCACGTTCGCGTGCCGCGTCGAGCGTCAGACCTTCCCATTCGCCGACGTTGCACTCTTTCAACCGCTCGTCGAAACGAGGCGTCGCGGGGACATGCCGCTTGATCCCCGCCACCGTCTCGCGCACCCGGCCGAGCGGTGAAGCCCAGATCGTCGATACGCTCATGCGAGCAAGGAGCTGACCATTGGCGTCCGCGTGGCCACGACCTTCGGCGGTCAACGACGAATCGAGCCAACCCTGGAATCGCCGCTCCCGATTCCACTCCGTCTCGCCGTGGCGGATGAGGTAGAGCGTCGTCACGCGTGGTTGGCTTCCCGGCGGACAAGCTTGATGGTCGACGAAGCGGTGGCGAGCAATTCCCCGTCGAGCGTCGTGAGCGCACCTTCGACAAAGGCGATCGAACGGCCCAGACGCTCGATCCACGCCGCGACCTCGACCGTCGTTCGCGGCGTCGACTCGAGATAGTTCACTTTCAACTCAAGCGTGGCGGCACCCATCGCGCCTTCCGTCGCCTGGTTGATGACATGGGCCATTGCGCAGTCGATCCAACCCGCAACAAAACCGCCTTGCACGACCCGACCGCCCGAATGGCAGAACTCGGGTTTCGCCGTGAAGCGCAGCACGCAACGCCGCTGCTCGGCGTCGTACTCGATCATCCGACCATTCCCGAGGACCTCGAGGATGGCGTTGCCCTTACCTTCCACGCCTAGAACGTGAAGTTGGCGAAGGCTTCGTAGGTAACCATCTGCTCCTCGACCGGCGGCGGCGGGAAGCCAATCGGCAGGATGATGGTGGTATCGATGCCGGCCTCGCTTTGTTCGCGAACCCTATCTCGCACAACATCCGGCGGACCGATGATGGCGATTTCATCAACGGCTTCGTCGGTCAACGACATCGTGGACTTCTCACGATCCCGGGCAGCAAAGCCGTCGAGGATGCCCTGCGCTTCGGCCTCGAAACCGCCCCATTTGAGGAACTCGTTGTATACCGGATTGGCGTAATAGGGCGCGAACTGTTCACGGAAACGCCGTCGGCCCCACTCGATGTCGTCGGTGACGATGACCATCGCCCGATTGACGATCTCGAGGTCGTCGAGCGTCTTCCCGGCCCGCGCAGCACCGGCAGCCGCGTGTTCCAACATCTTCGGCAACGCACGACGCGGCCAGAGATTGAAGATCACGCCGTCGCCGATCTCGGCCGCCATCTCGATCATCTTCGGGCGCAGCGCCGCCAGATAGATCGGTACCGGGTGCTCCAAGGGCGCCTGGCTGTAGCCTTTACTCGTCAGCGTCGACAGCTCGAAGTTCGACTTCTCGCCCGCGAGCATCGAACGCACCATGATCGCGGTCTCTTTGACGCGCGTCAGCGGCTTCTCGAGTGCAATCCCATTGAAGCGCTCCATGATCGCCTGGCTCGACGAGCCGAGTCCCAGAACGAAACGCCCCGGATAGATCTGGCCGAGCACGTTGGCCGTCGACGCGAGCACCGCCGGCGTTCGCGTATAGACCGGCACAACCCCGATCCCCATCCGGAGATCCCCCGCGTACGGCGCCATCGCCGCCATCATCGTCAGCGCATCCGGTGCCGACGAATCCGCGAACCAGGCATCGTCGATACCCGTCGACTCCGCAGCCCACTCGATAATCCGGCGCGTGTCGTCGATCGACGGTCCCGCCGGACACGTCACCGCGATTCGTTTGTGTTTAGCCAAGAACAAGCCCCCCTACAACATCTCCTCGGCCAACAACTCCAACGCCTCCGGCGATGCCCCGCCGATCAACATCGAAGACACGTGGCCCTTGCTGCCCGCTTCCTTCCAACGGCCGAGGCGTTCGCGAATGCGCTCCGCCGGACCGACCAGGTGGCAGGCGTCGATCAACTCGGCCGGCACAGCGGCCATCGCCTCGTCCTTCTTGCCGGCGAGATAGAGGTCCTGGATCTTGACTGCCGCATCCTCGAAACCGAGCCGTTTCGCGTAGTCGTTGTAGAAGTTCTTGTCGCGGGCGCCCATGCCGCCGATGTAGAGCGCCATGCTGCCGCGAATCGGCATCATCGCCTGCTCGACATCGTCGTTGAGGGCCACGGTGACGAAAGGCGCGATATCGAAGTCCATGAGCGACTTGTCGCCGGCCGCTTGGAAGCCTTTCTCGACAGGCTCCGCGAAGACGCCGTATTGCTCCGGATCCATCCACACCGGGAAGAATCCGTCGGCGACTTCGGCGGCGGCCGCGACCCCGCGCGGCGTGATGGTGGCCGCGTAGATAGGCAGGTCTTCCTCGCAATGCAGGATGCTCTTGAGCGGCTTGCCGAGGCCCGTCGCCGATTCACCCGCATACGGAAGCTGATACTCGCGCCCCTCGTAGGTCGCCGGAGCCTGACGCGCAAAGATCTGCTTCATGATCTCGATGTATTCCTTCAGACGCGTCACCGGGCGTCCGTAGGGCACACCATGCCAACCCTCGACGACCTGCGGACCCGAAGCGCCCAGCCCGACGACGAAGCGACCGCCCGAGAGCTCAGCTAGGGTCATCGCCGTCATAGCGGCCATGGCAGGTGATCGCGCGGGCATCTGCATGATGGCGGTGCCGACCTTGATCTTGCTGGTCTGGGCGAGGATCCAGGCGGCGGGGGTTACGGCATCCGACCCATACGCTTCGGCGGTCCAGATGGAGTCGTAACCGAGGCTCTCGGCGTGAAGAATGGGGTCGAGAGGAATGCTCATCTTGCGGCCGGAGTATCCGGCGATGATGCCGAGCTTCATGGCGATTTCTCATGGCATAGTGAAGAAGGCGCGCAACATATCAGATCTCGTCGCCGATCCGTGTGATTGCGCCGTTTCCTCAGCCGAGGGGCCTGTGGATGAGTGACTTAGAAACACAAGAGTTCGACCTCCCGGAACTGAGCCCGCTGTCGATCCAAGCGGCGGCCCTCGTCCGGTCCATCGACGCCCTGTCGTACCTTTTCTGGATCGCGATCTTCGGCACGGTGGTTTCCGTCTTCATTGCCGGGCTGGCGGGACTCGAATCGAACGCCGGCAGCGAGGCGATTCTCTTCGGCGAGTACGAAGTACCGCGCTCGATCCTGCCGCCGGCGTCGCTCGGATTCGCCACGTTCCTGTTCTGGCTGACTGGCAGTCGGCTGCGCATGCTCGACCAGGTGCTCTCCGACAACGAGCTACCAATCGGGATGGCGCGGCAACTCTTCGAACTGAATCCACCGGTGCTGCACGTATTCGAACCGAATAACGTCGGCCGATTCGCACCGCTGTGTGGTGTGTCCGTCTATCTGTGGCTGTGGTCGGTCTTCTTCGGCAACAGTGCCGGGCTCGTCGCGTCCATGCTGACCCAGCGTGGCGGTCAGTCGTCGCCGTTCGATTTCATCGTCTTCATCGGCTACGAGGTCTTGTGTCTAGCCGTCATGTACTACGGCGCGCGTACTATCGTCCCCGCCATGCGGAGCATCCTCGAGAAGCTCCACGGTGAGACGTTCAAACTCGGATTTCGCCGCCTGACCGTCGTTTTCACGATTGCGACCGGTTCTTTGCTCGTCACCAACCCGGGCATCATCCTCGGGAGTTTCCGAGGTGACGAGTTGATCGGGCCGCACAACGCTAACGCCGTGTCGGCCGACACCGTCTACATCGCCGGCCAGGAGGTCCGTCTGTTCGGCGTCCAGGCACTCGCAGCGGACGAAACTTGCATCGACGCAAGCGGTACCAGCTACCCCTGCGGCCGCGACGCGATCGAGTTCATGCAGACGCTTTTGAACTCAGCACCCACGATCTGCCATGCCACCATGGGGACGGGTCCCGATCGCTGGCTCGGGGTGTGTTTTCCGGCAACGGCGCCAGTCAATTTCGCGGTGCTCGCAGAAGAACCGTACGTCCAACCCGCGGACCTCGCGCACAGCATCAGCGCGACGATGGTGCGGTCAGGTTGGGCGATGGCGACGGGACGAGCTCGCGAGTTCTACGGTTCGCTGCAGAACCAGGCACAGCAAGAGCGTGTGGGGATGTGGAGAGGAACCGTCAACCCGCGCCGGACACGCCGTTCGAACTGAACGTGCGCCCTCGCACGTTGTCTCAAGCAGGGAATGCGCGATCGAGGTAGTCGATGATGTCCGCCGATTCGAACATCCACTCGAAGTCACCGTCGTCTTTGAGAATCCGAAGACAGGGAACCGTCGTTCGACCGCCGCCTTGCAAGAGTTCACGGAACGCCGTCGGGTCACGCAACGTATCGCGCGACGGGATATCGATTCCGCGGATGTCCAGGAACCGGCGCACGCGCGCACAAAACGGACAAGCGCGGTATTGATAGATCAGGTACGGCTCGGGCGTAGAACGTTCGGACATCTGGCTAACGTATAGACTTTCACGCTCGAACAACAGCGACGTTGCGCGGCGGCGATGGCGCCGCGAGAAGCCACGCGTACCGTCAATCATTTCGAGACGTCGGGTAGAGGAAAGAGGATAGATGGCAAAGCGAAAGAAGACGGAAGCGAAGGTCCAGTCGGCTCGACGGGGCATCGCGATCGGGATCGGCGTGATCGTGTTGATCGTCGTCGGCTACGGCATCGTGAACGTCTTTAATACATCCACCGATACACCTTACTTCGCCCTCGACATTCCAGACCGCGACGGTCCCATCGAGGTGACAGAGTTCTTCTCCTACGCGTGCGTTCACTGCAAGACTTTCGACGACCTGATCGAAGAATGGCGCGAGGAGCTCCCGGACAACGTTCGCTTTCGCCGCGTGCACGTCGCCTTCAACGCGGAATCCCAGATGCTCGCCCGGGCATTCACGACCCTCCTCCACCACGGTGCGCTGGAGCAAAACCACACCCGCATCTTCCGCGCGATTCACGATCGAGGACGGCGCTTCCTGAGCACGAGCGACATCGCCAGCTTCGTGGACGGCTACGGAATCGACCGCGACACCTTCCAGACGACCGTCGACTCGGAGCGTGTTACCCGCATGGTTCGAGAAGGCGCGGACGAATTCGATCGCGCGGGCCTCAGCGGCTTTCCCGCGTTCGTCATCAACGGCAAGTACGTGATGAATACGGGCGTGCCACGCCCGGCAGTACTCGCCAACATCGACGCACTCGTCGATGAGCTCAAACGCGGCAAGCCGAGCGCCTAGCTAACCGCATCGATGGCGAAGCGAGCCAAGCGACGACCCGCCAAGAAAACCCGACGCGCTTCCAGGAAAAGCCGTTCGCGCTTTTTATCGATCGTCTGGCTGTTAACGAAGATCGGCGTCGTCCTGGCGCTAATCGCCGCCGTTCCGATCGGTTTCTACTTCGTCGCCCTCGATCGGCAAATCACGGAGACCTTCGAGGGCCGCCGCTGGTCGCTTCCGGCACGCGTTTTCGCCGCCCCACTCGAGCTCCACGCCGGCGCGCCGCTTAACGTCGACGACTTCATCATCGAGTTGCTGCGCCTCGGTTATCAACGCGGTGATCCCTCGATGCCCGGTCGGTTCCGTGACCACAACGAAGCCGTCGAGGTGACCCTTCGCCCGTTCGTGTTCCCGGACGGCCCGCGTCGCGCGATAACGATCGACGTGTCATTCCGTCGGGGTCAGATCGGACATATCGAAGCAAAAACCGGCGCGATCGCGAGCATTCGCCTCGAACCGCCCGTGGTGGGTAGCTTCTTCACGTCCCACGGTGAAGATCGTGCCGTCGTCTCTCCGTCCGAGACGCCCATCCTCCTGATCGAAACGCTGAAGGCGGTCGAAGACCGCAACTTCGATTCGCATCCGGGTTTCGATCTCCGCGGCATCGCGCGCGCCGCGTGGCAGAACTTCAAGGCCGGGGCGATCACACAAGGCGGCAGTACGCTCACGCAGCAGCTCGTCACGAGCTACTACCTTTCGCGCGAGCGCACGATGACACGCAAGCTGCGCGAGCTCGCGATGGCGATCATTCTCGAATGGCGCTACTCGAAGACCGAGCTGATGAACGCCTACATCAACGAGATTCACCTCGGCCAACACGGCGTTCGTGCCATCCATGGTTTCGGCCTCGGCGCGCTCTACTACTTCAACAAGCCGCTCGCGGAACTGGACGCGCACGAAATCGCCCTGCTCGTAACCGTGATTCGGGGTACGACGTACTACAACCCGTATCGAAACCCGGAACGGGCGCTGGCGCGCCGCGACCGCATTCTCGGCACGATGCACGAATTCGAGCTGATCGATGCGCTCGAACTCGAAACCGCACTCGAAAACGATCTCGATGTCGTGACGAGCCGCCGCGGCGGTCGGTATTACCCCGCGTTCATGGACCTCGTCCGGCGACAACTGCGCCGCGACTACGACCAGGAAACGCTCGCCGAGGAGGGACTGAGGATCTTCACGACCCTCGATCCGAGGCTGCAGGATCTCGCCCAACTCGCCGCGACCGTGACGATGAAGGCGCTCGAGACGGAGCGCGGAATCGATGCGGGATCGCTACAGGTCGCCATTGTCATTCGCCGCTCACAAACCGGCGACGTGCTCGCCATCGTCGGCGGCCGCGACGGCGGCGCGCAGGGATTCAACCGAGCGTTGAACGCGCGACGCCAGGTGGGATCCCTCATCAAGCCGCTCGTCTACCTGGAAGCGCTCGAGACGAAGCGTTTCCACCTCACGTCCGAGCTTCTCGACGAGCCCCTGACGCTGGCCGATTACGACAACTGGTCGCCACGCAATTTCGACGAGGATTTCCGCGGTCCCATCCCGCTCATCCGTGCGCTCGGCGACTCACTCAACGTGCCGACCGTGCGCCTCGGCATCGACGTCGGCATCGACGCGATCGCCGATCGGGTCGTCGAGCTCACCGATCACGAGCCCGTTCGCTATCCCTCGCTCGTGCTGGGCACCGTCGAACTGACGCCCCTGGAGGTCTCGAATATCTACGCCGTATTCGCCGGCGGCGGGTTCCTGCCGAACGTGAACACGGTCACCGACATTCTCGACTCCGCATCGCGCGAACGCGCCCGCTACGAGCTGCGGGTCAACCAGGTCGCCGAATACGCACCGATCGAAGCCCTCAACACGGCATTACAGGCCGCGATGGCACGCGGCACCGGCCGTCAGAGCCCGCATGCCCGTAGCGGCGCCGCCGGTAAGACCGGGACCACGACGGGGAATCGCGACAGCTGGTTCGCGGGCTACGACGGTGATCAGCTGAGCGTCGTCTGGATCGGCCGGGACGACAACACGCCGCACGGACTCTCGGGTGGTGTCGGTGCGATGCGGGTCTGGAATCGCATCATGCGCGATGTCGACGCAGCGCCCCTGACGGCCGGCGAAGGGATGACGACGATCGACTACCGCACCGGCCGCCGTGTGCCGAGCCACTGCCCCGAGGCCGTGCGCGTCGCACTCCCCGACGGTGTGGATCCGCCACGTTCAGACTGCTCCTGATTCGATTCGCGGTGTGCGATCGGCGATCCTTGTGTCCATGAAAACGTCGCGTTTCGCATCACGAGCTCTTCCACTCGTCCTGTTTCTGACGGGGTTCATCGCCGGTTGTACAACTACGCCGACACTCCCGCCCCCGGTTGTGGAGCGACCGACTCGAACAGCCGTACCACCGCCGCCACCGATCGACGAACCCGCGCCCGAACCAGTCGTCGAGCCGACACGCCCGGCATTGGATGACGCCTCGGACGCCACGGTCGCGCTCGTGAATCAGGCGTATCGCGATCAGGACGGCGGAGAACCAACCCGGGCCGTGGGCAATCTCGAGCGCGCGATTCGCATCGAACCGCGCAACGGACAGCTCTGGGTGCTACTCGCTGAACTCCAACTTACCGCGGGGCGCGCGACACCTGCTGAACAAAGCGCACGAAAGGGGCTTTTGTTTCTTGCCCGACTGAGCCCGTTCAGGCGCCGGGCATGGCTCGTTATTGCAAGTGCGCTAGACGCGCGTGGCGAGACCGACGAAGCCGCGGCGATTCGCGCCGAGTGGGGTAACTACCGCGGCTGAGGCGCGTCGATTTCGGCAAGCGATGTTGCGGCGTAGACCCGCGTGTTTCGAAGGTCGCCCCGTGTATTCACCATGTCCGCTCGATGGATGCCCTCGTACGGAAAACCCAACCGCTCGGCGACCGCGTAGCTACGGACGTTCAGATCGTCCATCCGAACCTCGACCCGACGTGCACCCATTTCGAGGAATGCGAAGCGAGCAAGCGCAAACGTCGCCTCGGTGATGTAGCCGTTGCCGACCGCGTCGGTGCGACACCAGTAGCCGATCTCGACCGACGGAATGAGCCACTCCACGCGGTGCATGCCCGTCGCGCCTACGAGGCGCATGTCGGAGCGGCGAAAAATGAGGATGGGAAACTCTTTGCCCGCCTCCGCCGACGCCCAGCTTTCCCGTGCGAACGACTCCGATTCGGCAACACTCGGCATCTGGTGAGCCCAGTCCATCCATTGATGAAGCTCGGCGAAGGAATCGAGGATGGCGGCATTGACGTCTGGACCGTCGCCGGCGCGAGGCGTTCGCAGGTACAGCCGTTCCGTCAAAAGCTGGCGCGGACCTTTCTTCTTTTCTTCCGTCATTCCAGCAACTCCAGCCAGTGATGAACCGGAACACCCATGCCATCGGCCAGATGCGTCTGGCAGCCGATGTTCGCGGTCGCCACCACTTCAGGGTCATTGCGCCCGAGCGCCGCGACTTTTCGTTTTCGCAGCTCATCCGCGATACCGGGTTGCAGGAGCGCATACGAACCGGCGGACCCACAGCAGAGGTGGGCGTCCGCTACGGGCACGAGTTCATAACCTGCCTGCTCGAGAATTCGCTCGACGACGCCGGTGAGCGCCTGGCCATGCTGCAGTGAACACGGCGGATGCCAGGCGACCTTCCTGACGTCGAGCCGTCGTTCGAACTCGAACTCGGCCAGGAGTTCCGCCGCATCGACGACCTTGGCCGCGACGGCTCGCGCGTCGACCGACCCCAGGAGCCGCCCGTAGTCCTTCCAGGTCACGCCACAACCGCTCGCGGTCGAGACGACTCGCGATACCCGTTCGTCTTTCATCGACGCGACGTTTTTCCGGGCAAGTGCTTTGGCATCGGCGACATCACCCAGATGCAGCGGCAAGCCACCGCAACACGACTCGTCATCGACAACGCGGGTCGCAACGCCACGCTTCGCCAGGAGGCGAGCAAGATGCGCGTTGACCTCCGGGGTCACGGCGCGTTGCACGCAACCCTGGAGCAGCACGACTTCGCCATCCCCATCGACGGCTGCGTGTACCGGCGGTTTCTTCACGAGTCGCTTGAATCTCGAAGGCGCGAGAAATCGGAAGAAACGGCCGATCGTGATCAACGGCTCGAACAGGTCCCGCCGCGGTACGACCGCCGTCACGAAGCGCCGCATGAGGCTGCGGCTCGGACGTTCGTAATGCACGATTTCGCGGCCAATCTCGACCAACTCGCCGTACTGAACGCCGGAAGGACAAGTCGTCTCGCAGGCCCGGCAGGTCAAGCAGCGGCCGAGATGCGTTTCGACCACGTCATCGACATGACCCGACTCGAGCATCTCTTTCATCAAGTAGATCCGCCCGCGCGGACCATCGAGCTCGTTACCCAGAACCTGATAGGTTGGGCAAGTGGCATTGCAGAACCCGCAGTGAACACACGCGCGAATGATCTCGTTCGCCCGCGCCCCGGCAGATGTTGCGAGCACCCCTTTCGAAATACTCGTCTTCATGTGCCGATTCCCCGGAATCCAGGATTGAGGACCCCGTCCGGGTCGAACGCGTCTTTCAGGCGGCGCTCGTACTTCGCTCGCGCGGCGCCCAACGTTTCGACAGCACCGAACCGTGTGCCTTGCACCGCATCTGGGGTGCCGTCCGTTTGCCAGACTTGCGCGCCGCACCACTCGACGAGGCTGCCGGACGGCATCGTGAACGACCCCCGCGGCACGCTCATTCGATGAATGGGACCGGCGGCGAAGAACTCGAGCGTGTGGTCACGCAAGCCCCGCCAGATCGCCGGATCCGCCGCGTCGGTGAACTCGAGCTGACGCTTGGCCTCGTCGACGGCCGACCGTGTGCCCGACAAGCGAAGCGTCAGAATGCCTTCGTGATAGCACGTCGCGGTCACGGGCATTGGCTCACGCAGAATCCGCCGCATGATGAGCGCAGCGGCGTCGTGATCGAGGGAGCGGTCGACCGTTTCCTCGACCACCGGTTTCGGCAATAGACGAACGCTCGCACTCAAGAGCACGCCGAGCGTACCGAAAGCCCCGGTCATCAGTCGCGAGACGTCATACCCGGCGACGTTTTTCATCACGCTGCCACCGAAGGACAAGCGCTCGCCCAGTCCGTTGACGACGTCGACCCCAAGTACCGCGTCACGCGCGCCACCACGCCACGGCCGCGCGGGCCCGGCCAGCGCCGTCGCGAGTGCCCCGCCCAACGTTCCGCGGCCACCAAACCGAGGCGGATCGAACGGCAGAAGCTGACCCGCGGCCTCGAGTTCGGCTTCGATCTCGACGAGCGGCGTACCCGCACGCGCCGTGATTACGAGTTCGTCGGGCCGGTAGTCGAGGATGCCGGTGTGCTCGGCCATCGTCAGGGGCGAATCCCCCGTTGGGTCGCCGAAGAAGGGCTTCGACCCATGGCCAACGATGGCGAGGGTACGCCCGTTCGCGTTGGCTTCCTGAACACGCGTGACAACGTCGTCGGAACAATCCATTTCTACTAGAACCGCGGCAGTTCTGGGTGGGGTAGCGCACCGCCGTGCACGTGCATGCCACCAATCTCGGAACACCGGGCGAGCGTCGGTATCGCCTTGCCCGGGTTCATCAAACCAGCCGGATCGAACGCCGCCTTGAAACGATGGAACTGCGCGAGTTCCGCCGACGAGAACTGATGACACATCGCGTTCAGTTTCTCGACGCCGACGCCATGCTCACCCGTCACCGTGCCGCCAGCATCAACGCAGCGCTTGAGAATCTGCTCGCCCAGATCTTCTGCTCTGGCGAGTTCGCCAGGCCGGTTCGCATCGAACAGAATCAGCGGATGGAGGTTGCCATCGCCGGCGTGGAAAACGTTCGCGACCGGTAGTCCGTACTCGTCCGAAAGGTTGGCGATATCGCGGAGCACCGCGGCCAGTTCGCCACGCGGGATCGTGCCGTCCATGCAGTAGTAATCGGGCGCCAGACGGCCAACGGCCGGAAAGGCCGACTTCCTGCCTTTCCACATCAGCGTCTGCTCTTCCTCGCTTACCGCCAGGCGCACCTCTGCCCCGACGTCTTCAAGGAGCGCCGTCACCCGTTCGACGTCCGCGGCGACCTCGGCTTCGGTGCCATCGAGTTCACACAGGAGGATGGCCGCGGCATTACGCGGATAGCCGACATTGACGAAATCTTCGGCGGCTCGAATCGCGAGCGTGTCCATCATTTCGAGGCCCGCCGGGATGATGCCCGCCGAGATGACCGTACTCACGGACCGTCCCGCGGCTTCGAGATCATCGAAGGACGCCAACAGAAGGCGTTTCGTGATCGGCAAGGGCAAGAGCTTCACGACGACCTCCGTCACGACGCCGAGCATACCCTCCGATCCGATCATGGCCGCCATGAGATCAAGCCCGGGTTCGTCGAGCGTCTTACCGCCCAGCACGAGTTCATCGCCCTCGAAGGTCTGCACGGTGATACCCATCACGTTATGCACCGTGAGACCGTACTTCAGGCAGTGCACGCCCCCGGAGTTCTCCGCGACGTTGCCGCCGATGCTGCAGGCGATTTGCGACGACGGGTCCGGCGCATAGTAGAGCCCGAGCGGCGCAACCGCTTCGCTGATCGAGAGATTGGTCATCCCCGGCTGCACCGTCGCCGAACACGCGTCGACATCGATCTCGATGATCGAGCGCATTTTCGACATCGTCAGCAGCACGCCATCTTTGAGCGGTCGTGCACCGCCCGATAATCCCGTCCCGGCACCCCGGGTCACGACGGGAACGTCGTGTTCGCGACAGATTCGAAGGACTTCACGGACCTGCTCGACGGTCTCGGGTAGCGCAACCGCCCACGGTCGTTCACGGATCGCCGTCAGTCCGTCGGTTTCGAAGGGCCGCACGGCGACCGCGTCCGTGACGAGATTCTCATCGGTAATCGCCTCTGCCAACGCGCGCAGGACGGCAGCATCACGCATTTCGCGTTTCCTCGACTCGTGAACGCCCACTATAAAACGAAGCCGCCGGGTTCGAGCCCGCGCCTTCAGTACACTTACCCGACCGCGTTACCGACAACGCCTCGAGTGGTCCTACTGCCCCATGAAGCTTGCGATCAGAGACGCCTTGCTCATCAACGAAGGCACACAGCGAGAAGCCGACGTGCTGATCGCCGACGGTCGCATCGAAAAGATCGGCGGTTCGATCAGCGACGCCGTCGATCGAGAAATCGACGCCGCCGGAAAATGGCTACTGCCCGGCATGATCGACGATCAGGTGCATTTCCGTGAGCCCGGCATGGAGCACAAGGGCACGATCGCGACGGAATCCCGCGCCGCCGTCGCGGGCGGCATCACAAGCTACATGGAGATGCCGAACTGCAACCCGCTGACGATCAACGCCGGCGCGCTGCTCGACAAGCACGCGCGTGCCGCCGAACACTCGATGGCGAACTACGGTTTCTATCTCGGCGCGACCAACGACAACCTCGAAGAGATCAAGTCCGTCGACATTCACCGCGCCTGCGGGATCAAGGTTTTCATGGGCGCATCGACCGGCAACATGCTGGTCGACAACGTCGAGACGCTCGAGGGCATCTTCGCATCGAGCCCCTTGCTGATCGCCACGCATTGCGAAGACACGCCGACCATCACCGCGAACGAAAAAGCCGCTTATGAGAAGTACGGCGAAGAGATCCCCTTCAGCGAGCATCCCCATATCCGCAGCGTCGACGCGTGCTACGCCTCTTCATCGCTGGCGGTGGATCTCGCCAAACGGTTCGGTTCGCGCCTGCATGTCCTACACATCACGACCGCAAAAGAACTCGAACTCTTCACGGCGGGCGATGCGACCACGAAACAGATCACGGCCGAGGCCTGCGTTCACCATCTCTACTTCAACGAGAGTTGGTATTCATCCCTCGGCGCCGACATCAAATGTAATCCGGCGATCAAGAGCCATGCCGACCAACTCGGCATCCGCCGCGCCGTCAAAGACGACGTCATCGACGTGATCGCGACCGACCATGCCCCGCACACCGCCGACGAGAAGGCCGGCAATTACCTCCGCGCGCCCGCCGGGCTACCGCTCGTGCAACACGCGATGCTGATCCTGATCGACATCGCGAAGAGCGGCGATCTCTCGATCGAAAAGGTGGTCGAAAAGTGCGCCCACACGCCGGCCCGTCTCTTCGACGTCAATGACCGCGGCTTCATCCGCGAGGGCTACTGGGCCGACCTCGTCGTGGTGGACCCCGAGTCGGACACGATCGTCGATAACGAACCCGTGCTCGCGAAATGTGGATGGACGCCTTTTCGGGGCGTGACGTTCCGCTCGCGTATCGAGACGACGCTCGTCAACGGCGAGGTCGTCTACAGCGGGGGCCAGGTCCACGAGGGCACACGCGGCCGCCCGCTCGAATACGACCGGTGAGGCGATTCAGAATCACTGCATTCGAGCGTTAGGATCGAACGCGTTAGCCGCTCGACCTCGGGGATTCCATGAAACTTGTCCTCAGCATCCTGGCCGTGCTCGCCGGCATCGCGATCGTGATCCTGGTCTTCTTCCGCGACGCGGCGCTCTTCATAACGATGGCGTTCACCTTGGCGCCGGGTCACGATTTCGACCTCGAAAACGCGCCGGCCGCGCCGGACTACGCCAACCCCGATCACTGGGCCGCGCTACCGGATCGTGACGATCACGCCGACGTCGTTCCGACGGGGTTCGTCGACCGCCAGTCGAACGCGGGCGTAGACGTCTTCTTCATCCACCCAACCACTTACATCACGAGCGACGGTTGGAACCAACCCCTCGGCGATATCGACGCAACGGAAATGGTCAACGACTGGGTAATGGAGAACCAGGCGAGCGTGTTCAACGACTGCTGTCGCATTTTCGCGCCGCACTACCGCCAGGCGACCCTCTTTTCGTTCATGGACTCCGGCAGGAACGGCAACGGCGCGCTCGATCTCGCCTATGAGGACGTGATCGCGGCGTTTGATCACTTCATCGAAGCGTACAACGAAGGCCGCCCCTTCATCATCGCGGGCCATAGCCAGGGCAGCCGCCACGCCGTGCCGCTCATTCGGGATCGTGTTGTGGGAACGCCGCTGATGGAGCAATTCGTCGCCGCGTATCCAATCGGCTACAACATCGGCGCAAACGAGCCTGGCATCCCGGTGTGCACCAACGGCGTCGATACGGGATGTTTCGTGACCTGGAATGCCGTCGGCCCCGAAGCGAGCGCGTTCGGTAGCGACGGATCGAGCGTCTGCGTGAATCCGCTCACCTGGTCGACGGACGATTCCGGCGCGCCGTTCGACACGAACCAGGGCGCGTTGGCCGTCGGATTCCGCGACATCGAGCCGGGCGCGGCCGATGGTCAATGCACGGAAGGGCAATTGCTGGTCACGGAAATTCGATCAGACCGGTTCGGCGACCGCCCGCTCGGCCGCGACAACTATCACATCTACGACTACGGACTCTTCTGGGCCAACATCCGCGCGAACGTCAGCGAGCGCATCCGCGCGTTCTTCCTCGGTTCGTAGGCCAGTCCGGTCAGAGGGACGCTCTAGCGGTACTGATCCGAGAGCGAACCGATCGTCTGGAAGAACTCGTCGCGCACTTCGTGGAGAATCTCCGCGACCGGTCGCACCGCATCGATGCGGCCACAGACCTGGCCCGTCAACGCAACGCTCGCCTCCATGTCGCCACCAAAATAGAGGTCCATCGCCGTACCGAATTCGGTCATCGCGTTGGTCTCGGTCTCGCGCTCCAATCGGGACGTCTTCTCCGTGCGCAACGCCCTGAGCGCCGGCGAATGAAATCGATTGAGAAAGACCGTATCGGTCTCCTTCGCATCGACGATCGCCGCTTTCCAATTCTCGTGCACCGGTGACTCCGCGGCCGACACCATCCGCGTCCCCATCTGAACCCCTTCGGCACCCAGCGCAAACGCCACCGCCATCGACGAGCCATCCACGAACCCACCCGCTGCGATGATCGGCACGTCCACCTGAGAACGCACCAACGGCAATAGCACCATGCTCGCCACGTTCCGCGGATTCTTGAATCCGCCACCTTCACCGCCCTCGACGATCAAGCCGTCCACACCACACTCGACCGCCTTCTTCGCCGCCCCGAGGCTCGGCACGACGTGGAACACCGTCAGCCCCGCCGACTTGATCTGCTCCGTATAGCGCTCGGGACTACCCGCCGACGTCGTCACGAACGTCACGCCCTGATCGATCACGAAACGGACGATGTCCGGATCCCGCACGAACGCCTGCGCGATGTTCACCCCGAACGGCTTGTCCGTGAGTTCGCGCATCTTCTTGATCTCTTCACGAATCGCATCGAGCTCACCCGACGACGTCTCGATGATCCCGAGACCGCCGGCATTGCTGACCGCAGACGCTAGCTGCGAACGCGCGATCCACCCCATCGGCGCCTGAACGATCGGCAGCTCGACCTGAAGGATGTCGGTGACACGGTTTCTGAAGGGCATGGTTCGGTCTCGAAGGAATGAAGCGCGACAGAGTAGCTCGAAAAGTCGATTGGAGATTTGGGAAGTGTCGATCGGAGGATCTGGAAAGTGTCGATCCAGCGATCTGGAAACTGTCCAGCGGATGATCTGGAAACCGTCGATCGGACGGCAGTTTGAGACTGCAATATCGTGGCTCTTTCTTCTAGGGGGGACCCTCCGGGTCCCCCCTAGGACCCCCCTGCGTCGCGGCGAAGCCGCGCCGGGCTCGAGGTCATCGATTTCGCTGATTGGGGTTTGCCGGCTTCAGAGCTAATTCGCCCTTAGGAAGATCGTAGCGAACCGATCAGCCTGGAAATCCTTTCCAGGACATCGAGCGCATGCAGGATCCTGCAAACGCGTCCCCGCGCATCCTACAAATCCCGCACGACATCAACCGACGCCCTCCGGCGAACACGCCGACCACCGGGGTCCCCGGCGCGCTTCGCGCGCCAGGGGGGAATCACCTGCGGTGATTCCGCGCCGCGACTTAAGCGCGCGGCGAGATTCCCCCATCCGCCAACTCAGACTCAGCGCCGATCCTGCGGGGGCGTGGGGGCGGAGCCCCCACAAGAAAAAGCCAACAGAAATCCAGCCTACTCCTCCGGTGAAGCGGGCTTTCCAGCGCTGTCGGATCCCATTCCCCGGCGCCACCAGATCCCACTTCCCAGCACCACCAAATCCCACTCCCAGCCCACCTAGCTCCCCGTGCTCGTATACCGCCGAACCCCAATCCGCCACACCAGCAACGAAACCCCAAAAAACAAAAACCCCGCAAACGGCGCAATCAACTGCAGCACGGGCGTCGAACCCAGCGGATCCTCGATTCCCATCACGCCGACCAACGGAAAATAGGTCACGCACGCGAGCGGGACGACGAAGGTGAAGAACCGGCGGAACTCGTCCTTGTAGATCGCCATGGGGTAGCTCGCGGTTTCGGTGCCGCCGTAGGTCAAGACGTTGAAGATGTGGAGCGTCGTCGTCGTCCAGAAGGCGAGCGTTGCCTGCAGGACGATGAGGCCGTAGAAGAAAAAGAAGGCACCCAAAAGCGACAGGGGCAGGAGCACGATCTCGAAGAGGCTCCAATCGACCTCGAGTTCGACGAGCGCCCAGGTGAGGATCAGCAATCCCTGAATGAGCCGGCCGATGCGAAAGAGCGTGAACTCGTAGCCGGCGATCTGCACGAGCACGGGCGCCGGACGAAGCAGAACCCGGTCGAAGTTACCGGTCCGGATGAAACGATCACCGAAGAGGTCGAAGCCGCGCGCGAGGGCATCCGTGAAGGCGAAGGCGACGTTGACGGCACCGTAGAGGAGAGCGATCTGCGGCAACGTCCAGTCGCTAAGGTTGCCGAACCGATCGAAGAGCGCCCAGATGCCGAACGCCTCGACGGTACTCGTCACGAAACCACCGACGGACATGATGAGAAACGTGCCGCGGTATTGGAGCTGTCCTTTGATGCTCGTCGCGATCAGGCGACCGTAAACCTCCAGGCCGATCATCCGCCCTGGACCACGAGTTTGGACTGGGCGCGTTGCAGGAGGCCGTAGCCGAACACGGCAAGAATGGCGGCCCAGCCGAATTGAAAGACCACCTCACCGAAAGCGGCCTCGGGCGGGATGTCACCGCTGTAGATCCGAAAAGGCACATCGGCGAGGCCGCGGAACGGTTGCCACTCGAGGAAACCCTGAAACCAGTCCGGGTAGAGCGGCAACGGCACGATCATGCCCGAGAACACGTTCATCGAGCCGAGCATCAGGGCTTGCAGACCGCGCCCGGAAATCAACCAGAAGAGCGCAATCTGGTAGAGCATGATGATCGCGCAGGAGAGCAGTACCGTCGCCACCATCGAGACCGCGAACCAGAGCCCGCTCGCGAGGCTCGGGAAGGACAATGCCCACTCTTCGAGCCCGATCCACGGCAGCACCCAGACGGCGACGACAAAGAGCGGCAGGGCACGCAGCAGCGTGTCCGACGTCTTGAACGCGATCGTGCGCGCGAACCAGAACCCGTAGAGGTCGACCGGGCGCAACAGTTCGTACGCGACGGTGCCGTCGTTGAACTTCTCCTGTATCTCCGGATCGACACCCATCGGCAGGAGGCCGAAGAACATCTGGCCGAGCCAGACGTAGGCGATGATGGCGGTGAAGCTCATCGGTGGCGCCTCGACGGCCGAGGCATAGAAGGCGCCGAGCACCATCAGCTTGATCGCACCCCAGAAGCACTGCACGAACGAATTCGTGAACGCGGCCGCCCGGTACTGCAGCAGCATCCGAAACCGTGCGCTCAGGACCGCCACGTAAGCTTTCACGGCTGGCTCGATCCCTCGCCAGACGGATCGCCGCCACGTCGCAAGCCGGGCGACGCCCGATAAAGGTTGGCAACAACCTCTTCGATCGGCGGATTCATGACGATGAGGTCGCGGACCGCGTACTTCGCGGTCATGCTCGAGACGAAGGCCGGGACGTCGTCGGCGACGCTGAACGTTCGTTGCGGTCCCTCGCGCGAGACCATCGCTGCCGCCTCGTCATCCGCGAGGTTCGGTTCCTCCGCAAACTCGATCGTCACCCGGCGCTCGTTGCCGTACGTGTCGCGCAACGTCTCGATCCGATCGTCGAGCAACAGCGTGCCGTCGTTGATCACGATCAATCGCTCGGACAACGCTTCGATATCGTCCATGTCGTGGGTGGTGAGGAGCACCGTCACACCACGCTCGCGATTGAGCGTCAGGACGAAATCACGAATGGCCAGCTTCGACACGGCATCGAGGCCGATCGTCGGCTCGTCGAGAAAAAGAATGCTCGGTTCGTGGATAAGGGCCGCGGCGAGGTCGCACCGCATACGCTGGCCGAGACTCAGTTGTCGCACGGGTACGTCGAGCAACGGCTCGAGGTCGAGCAGTTCCGTCAACTCACCGACGTGCGCCCGATAGCGTGAATCGGCAACCCCGTAGATATCCCTGAGCAGCTCGAACGATTCGATGACCGGAAGATCCCACCAGAGCTGGGTTCGTTGCCCGAAGACCACGCCGATGTCGGCAACGTGCTTCGCGCGATCGCGCCACGGCACCCGACCGTTGATCTCACAGCGACCAGCGCTCGGCGTCAGGATCCCCGAGAGAATCTTGATCGTCGTCGACTTACCGGCGCCATTCGGGCCGATGTAGCCAACGAGTTCCCCTTCGTCGACGCTGAAGGAGACATCGCGCAACGCCAGTACTTCCCGGTATTCACGCCGGAACAAGCCACCGAACGCGCCGAGCAGCCCCGTCTTGCGTTTGGCAATACGAAACCGCTTCTCGAGGTCTTGGACGAGAATCTGTGCCATCGCGACGGGGGAACAAGACGGGCGGGCGATCTTATGCGTGGCGCACCGATCGTCAAGCGCTCAGCGGAAAAATCACGGCAACTTCGTTTTCAGCGCCCGCGAAACCAGAGCAGAACCAGCCCAGCGGCGATCAGGAGAATCACCCCGTCGGCAACGAAGGCGACCTCGGGTTGCACATATTCGTAAAGTGCGCCGCCGGCGAGTGGACCCAATGCCGAACCGAGGCTACCGCTCGCCTCCGCGAAGCCGACGGCACGACCGCGCGTCGCCTCTTCCGTCACATCGCCAAGGAGGGCGTCGCGCGCCGGACTCGCGAGCGCGCCGGCCACCGCGTAGAGCGTGTAGGCGACGGCCACCCAGAGAATGTGCGGGAACCAGGGCAGACCGATGGCGACGACCGATCCGGCAACGAGCCCGCCGATGATGAGCGGTGTCCGCCCGAATCGATCCGCAAGCCGCCCTCCGCGGCGCGGCAGAATCGCCCAGACGATGCCCGACGGAAAGAACGCAAACGCGACGATCCGCATCGGCAGATCGAACTGGTCTTCGATGAAAATGAGATAGATCGGCGCGATGAGCGCTTGCGCAAACCCCATGAGGAGAAAGACGACGAAGAGCCGCTTCAGGTCCGTGGAGAGCTCGAGCTTGGGCACCTCGACCACCGGCGTCTTCGTCTCCGGAATCCTGAACGTGAGCACGGCACCCACGACCGCGGCGCCGGCATAGCCGAGAAACGACATCTGCCAGGCATCGGCGAAGGGCATCATGCCGATCAGCGTGAAACCGGCGAACGCGCCGAACATGCTGCCTTGCACGGACCGCTGCGTGAGCCGACCCATCGCCTCGCCACGATCCGCCGATTGGGTCACGTCGGCCATGATCGTGCGCGCGGTGATCCACATGAACGAAGCACCGAGGCCCTGTAGAAATCGCGCGACGTAGAAGTCGACGATGCCCGTTGCGTTCGAGAACACGACCATCGACACGACGTAGAAAATGAGCGCCGCCGCGTAGAAACGCCGTCGGCCGAACCGATCGAGCCCCCATCCGACGATCGGACGCACGATCAGCATCGTCACGGTGAAGACCGTGAACATACCGCCGATGACGACGGCGTCCGCGCCAAGCTCACGGGTGTAGAGCGGCAGCGCGAAGTCGAGAAAGACGAACGCGCAGGATGCCCAGAAGGCCGGTGCCGCGACGGCGCCGATGGACGGCGCCGGCGAGGACCGATCTAGGGAAATGCTTTAGGCCCTGAGATCGGGCAGCACGTAGTCGTCGGCCTCGAGGCGCGCCCGAACGACCTTCTTGTCCATCTTGCCCGTCGACGTCAACGGGATGTCCTCGACGTAGAGGACTTCGTCCGGCAGTTGCCACTTGGCGAACTTCGACGTGCAGTGCTCGAGAATCGCTTCCTGGCTCACCTCGGCATTGCCGTCGAGGATCACGAGCGCCACGGGTCGCTCGTCCCATCGCGGATGGGGTTGCGCGACGACGCAAGCCTGGGCGACGCCATCTAGGGCGACGATGTGATTCTCGAGATCGACCGACGAGATCCACTCGCCACCGCTCTTGACGAGGTCCTTGGACCGGTCCGAAAGGATCAGATACTCCTCCGGGTCGATCTTGCCGACGTCACCCGTGATCAACCAATCGCCGTGAAACTTGTCCGGCTGCGGATCGTCGAAATACTCCGAGCAGATCCACGGCCCACGAACGAGAATCTCGCCCACGGTCTCACCGTCGTGCGGCAGCCGGTTGAAGTCTTCGTCGAAGATGTCGAGTTCGAGACCGGGCATGAGCTGGCCCTGCTTCGCCACGTTCTCGAACTGCTGATCGAGCGGCATGTCGAGGTGGTGGTGCTTCATCTGCCGGCGCGACAGCGTCGCGAGGGGACTGGTTTCGGTCATTCCCCAGCCCTGGATCATCTCCACACCCAACTCATCGAAATACCAACGGATGAGAGATGGCGGTGGCGCGGAACCGCCGCAGGTCAGGCGGGTCAGCTGCGAGAGATCGAACCGCTGCGGATCCGCCTCGACCAGCCCCTTGATGCCCTGCCAGATCGTCGGCACCCCGGCCGACAACGTCACGCCTTCATCCGACATCAACTGCGCCAGGCGCGTAGGGTCCATGAAGCGGTGCGGCATCACCTGCTTGCAGCCGAGCATGAGCGCCGACCAGGGAATGCCCCAGCCCATCGCATGGAACATCGGCACGATCCCACAGATCGTGTCCGTACCGGAGAGGCCCATCGAGTCGGTCATGCACTGCGCCATCGTGTGCAGGTACTGCGAGCGATGCTCGTACTCGACGCCTTTGGGATTGCCGGTCGTGCCGCTCGTGTAGCAGAGCCCGAGCGGAGAGTTTTCGTCGATATCGGGCCACTCGTAATCCGTCGGCTTACCCGCGATGAAGTCTTCGTAGTCGACGGCCGGCGCGACGTCGGTGCTCCAGCCTTCGAAGCCTTCTTCGGTCGCGACGACAATCCGCTCGACCGACGGAATCCGTCCTTTGAGCTGTTCGAGCACCGGCAACGTGTCCGCATCGGCGATGATGATTCGATCGCCCGCGTGGCTGATGATGTATTCGAGATCCGTATCCGAGAGACGAACATTCAAGGTATGCAGAACCGCCCCCATGCCAGCGGTGGCGTGATAAGCCTCGAGGTGCCGGGATCCGTTCCACATGAAGGTGCCGACGCGGTCGCCTATCTGAATACCCGCGTCGACAAGCGCGTGCGCCAGCTGATGCGCACGATCGCGCGTTTGTTTCAGCGTCTGGCGCCGCGTGCCGGTTTCCGTGGCGGTCACGATTTCGGTATTGGGAGCCACCTTGGCGCCCCGATCGAGGATCCGGGACATCAAGAGCGGCGATCGTTGCATGCCCATGTGGGCCTCCTTGTTTTTGCTCCCTTCCGGGGTTGGTAGCCTTGGTGGTCTGGCAAAGAAAAAAAATGCGGTTTCGAGCGCGGTGCGGGAGTCTAGCGAAAGCGACCTTTAAGTAAACATGACGAACCGAAATGAACCACATCCAGGCCTTTCGATGTCGATCGGAATGGCTGAACTGCCCGACGATCCGCGCACCATGTACGTGCCGTACTCCGCCGATATCGTCGGCGATCCCGACACCGGCGTCGTGCACGGAGGCGTGATCACCGCCCTCCTCGACTCGGCGTCCGGTCGTGCCGTCAGGGACGTTCCCACAAGCGACGACGAGGTATCGATCGCCACGTTGGACCTACGTATCGACTATATGCGCCCGGCCGACCCCGGCAAGACGATCTATGCCCGCGCGGACTGCTACAAGAGGACACGCAACGTGGCCTTCGTTCGCGCCTGGGCTTTTCACGACGACACGGACGATCCGATCGCCACCTCCGTCGGCACGTTCATGCTCGGCACACGGAACACGCCCCGCGAGACCACGCCATGAAGATCCTGCAGGAACTACGCGACAGCGGCCGCGGCCACGACATGCAGGCGCTCGTCGAGGCGATCCCCTACGCTAAATTCCTCGGCGTATCGGTCGACCGGAAAGGCAACGAGCTGACGACGGTGATGCCGTTCCGCGAGCGCCTGATCGGCAACCCGACGCTACCGGCCATCCATGGCGGCGTCCTCGGCGCTTTCCTCGAGATGACGGCCGTTATCCAGTTGCTCTTCGACACGTCGTGCGAGCGGCTACCCAAGACGGTCGACATCTCGATCGACTACCTCCGCTCGGGGCGACCGATGGACAGCTACGGGCGCGCGTTCGTCACGCGTCACGGAAGACGGGTCGCAAACGTTCGCGCCGAAGTGTGGCAGGAAGAGAAAAGCCGGCCGGTCGCTGCCGCGCACGGTCATTTTCTCCTCGCGCCGATCGACTGAACCGACGTCAGCCGTCGTTCGGCTCTCGGAACTCGATGCTCACGAGTTCGATGAACGCGGCGAACGCGACGGTCATCTGGAACGCCACACCCAGAAGGTAAGGCCAGAAAGCATCGAGCCAGGCGACATTGAGAATCGCCACTACGGCCCATGTCGGCACCATCACGGCAGATACCTTCGCGACAGGGAAACCCTGGCGCTCGTTAGCGTCGAGCTTTTCGTTCATAGCAACAAACCGACGCCGCTGCGGGCCTCGGAAAATCATGATCACCAGCATCCACGCAAGCTGAAGACCCGATCCGATACGCCACACGAGGTGCTCGAGTCCGGCATCGACCAGTATGAACGGCAACATCCCCATCAACATGGCCGCCGCGCTCGCCGTGAGCAGCATCTGCAGGCGAATGCGGTCGGTGACCGTCCACGCGCGTCGGCGACTTACCAGCCCCGTCGCTATCCCTGCGAAGCCCGCTATCGCGATCGACACTTCGATCGCCGTACTCATCGCGTCCGTCCAGTTCATGCGAACCGATCCGCCATCTGCTGTGCCCAACGGTAGTTCGCCGTGCCGGTCGCGAGTCGCTGCACCTCGGGGACGAAGAGGATTCGCCGCGGCACCTTGTATTCGGCGATCCGACCGCGCACGAAATCCATCACCGCTTCTTCCGTCGCCGACTCATCCGCCGAGACGATCGCGACCACTCGCTGTCCGATCTGCGCGTCCGCGGCCCCCACCACGAGGCAGTCGTCGACATCCGGGTGACGCTTAATCGCTTCCTCGACCTCACCAGGGTAGACCGTCTCGCCGTCCACGCTGATGCATTGGTTGGCGCGTCCGAGGAGCGTGATCGTCCCGTCGGCGTCGACGGTCACGCAATCCCCCGGGATGCTGTAGCGAACACCGTCGATTTCGGGAAACGCCGCCGCTGATCCCTCCGGATCCTTGTGGTAGCCCAGCGGCACGCACACGCTCGTCGCGATTCTGCCGACGTCCGACGAACCGGGCTCGACCTCGCTGCCATCATCGGCAAGCACCTTGACGCCCGGATTGAGGGTGAACCTGGCCGTCGCACTGACCTTGCCCCGGTCCGCGACGGACCTGCCCATCGTGCCTTCCGTCGACGCGAGCAAATCGACCAGGGTCATGTCGTGATGGCGAAGCAAGGCTTCCTTCATCTCGGCACTCCACACCACACCCGACGACGTCAGGCGGCGCAGCGACGTGATGTCGTAGCCGTTGCGCCGCCGTTCGGCATCCTCGTAGGCCTTCTGCATCGGTCTGGCGAACGCGTCGCCGACGATGGCGATATCGGTGACCCGAAATCGTTCGACCTCTCCTAAGGCCAGATCCGGGTCGAGCCGTGGCTTATTGATCGTGACCACCGTGCCCCCCATCAGCAGCGGCACCATCGCGCCGATCCACATGCCCATCGCGTGCATGAGCGGACAAGCGGCGAGCGAGACGGGATTGAGCCGTCGATCGGTAAGCCGCCCCACGACATCGCGAATCTCATCGATCGAATTCGGCACGCCGAGATCGAAGTGGTCCACCCCGGATAGGAGCGCGTGAACGAGCGCGCCCTGCTCGTAGACCACGCCCTTCGGCATTCCCGTGGTCCCGGTCGTATAGAACATGGTGACGTCACTCGCCGGACGCGGAATACGATCCATCGGCGCGTGATCGCGGATCATCTGCTCATAATCGACCGCGAAGTCGAGGACGGACTCGGTCCCGTCGTCGATCTGTACCCACACTTTGACGTTCGGTAGCCGGCGGTAGATCTCCCAAATCCGCATCGCATAGCAGGCCTGGAAGAAGACGACCTCGGCGTCGCTGTCGTCGAGAAGATAGACGAGCTCGTCGGCCTTGTAGCGATAGTTCACGCTCACCGGCACACCACGCGTTTTGAGCACCGCGTACTGCGCCTCGAGATACTCGTTCGAATTGTGCAGGTAGAGGCCAACTTTCGAATCGCCTCCAACGCCCGCGTCGGTGAGCATCGTCGCGAGCCGGGCGGCTCGATCATCGAACTCCCACCAGGACCGCGAAACCTCGCCGGAAATGAGCGCGTTTCGGGAACCCACGAGGTCGCCGATGGCCTCCCAGGCGGATGCCAAGTGCAGATCGCTCACTAATCCCCCCATTCTTCTCGTTTAGGCGCGCCCTTTCTCGTAGAGGCGCGCCGACGTTCTAGCAAACGCGGGCCCGCCGGCGAAAGGGCCACGTGTGTCTCGTTTGTGGCGAATTTCGCCACTCAAGTGGTGATAACCACCAGCAACTTCGGTCGTCTAAGAGATAAGACGCAAAAAAATCCCCGATTTCGAACGATTTTCGAGTTGGCACGCATCTTGATTAGAGAACGAACAAGGACAACATGTAGCGACTGACCTCACCGGCAGTCACTACCGCAGGAACACAGGAGATCCCATGTTCAGGCTTTCGAGAATCAGCGCACCCCGAGCAACCCTCGCCGCGTTTCTCCTCGTCACGGTCGCCATCGCCGGCTACGGCGCCTTCGCCGTACCCGCTAGCCCGGATGCCTTCGTGGCCGCGAGCGACGCATCTTTTGATCTGATGGACTTGGTCCGCTTCTGCCTGGGGTCGGGCAGTGTCCAATAAGAGCCCTCTGGAGAAATTTCGATCCAGCGTGACGCTCGATAAAAAGCGTGGCTGGATCGGCGGCGTCTGCGCCGGCTTAGCCAATGTGCTGGGCACCGATCCCGCTTTCCTCCGCGTCGGGGCCGTCGTCGCGGCGGTATTCGCCCCGCAACTCGCGATCGCCGCGTACGCGATTGCCTGGATTCTCCTCGCGGACCGTTAGTTCACCGCCCTCACGCGGTAAAAAAACCGGCGATCCACCGGCCGACGGCCGTGTCGTCGACCTCACCTTCGAGCGACGCGATGCCCGGTTCGTACGCGTCTCCCAGCAATTCCCGCCGATGTTCCATCAGCGTCCGCGCGTAATCGCGCGTGAACTCCGGATGGCCTTGCACCGTCAGCACGTGGTCGTCGATGACAAACCCGGCATTCGGACAGAAGCTGCTCGTGAGATAAACCTCCGCCCCGGTCGGCAACGTCGTCACCTGATCGCGATGGCTATGTAGCAGCCCGACCGTTTCGGCCGACGTCTCGAGCCAGGGCCGCACGGATCGGAAGCTCGAGCGCTGGATCCCGACGCCCCACCCGACCGACGCGAGCTCGGCCTTGCCATCGAGTGCATGCGCGATGATCTGATGGCCGAAGCAGACGCCCAACGTCTTCACACGGGATGTCACCAGTTTCCGCACGAATGCCGTCAGTTCCCCGATCCAGGGTTCCTGGTCATAAACGCTGTCCGCGCTGCCCGTGATGACGAAGCCGTCGTAGCCGTCAATCGACTCGGGATAGTGCCCCTCTCGAACGTAGAAGACGTCGAGTTCCGTGCCCGGCATTACACGTTCAAAAAGCGTCGCGAACATGCTGTCGAAGTCACCGTAGGTCGGCTGGTAGTCCGCGACGACCGCGCCCGCTTTCAGGAGGCCGATCTTCATCAGATGATTTCGAAATAGCGCTTGAGCTGCCAGTCCGTGACCTGCCGTTCGGCCTCTCGTGACTCCCAGTCGCGCGAATTGGCGAAATGGTCGACGAATTCGTGACCAAATGCGGCCGTCGTGGTCGACGCGTTGCGAAAACGAACCGTCGCATCGCGCAGGGTCGGTGCAAAGTGCAGTTCTCGCGGGAGGCCGTCTTCCGCCGCATACGCATCACCTTCGATCGGCGGTGGCGGCTCGATTCGCTCGCGAATTCCTCGATGCGCCGCCGCCAACACCGCCGTCGCCACGAGGTAGGGGTTCCCGTCAGCACCCGGGACACGGCATTCGATGTGCTGCTTGCCGCCCTTACCCGGGATGAAACGAATGGCCGCGGTACGGTTCTCGATTCCCCAGGTCGCCGCGGTCGGCGCCCAAGCGCCTTTGACGAGTCGCGCGTAGCTATTGATCGTCGGCGCCACCATCGGCAGGAAGTCGGGCAATAAGCTCACGAGACCGCCGATCGCCCACCGCGCAGCATCCGGGACATCGTCACCGGCAAAAACGTTTTCCTCGTCCCGCATGAGTGAGAAATGGAAGTGGCCGCTCTGGCCGGGGAAGTCCATGGACCACTTCGCCATGAAGGTCGCGATGAGACCTCGGCTCTGGAGGAACGATTTCGTGAACGTCTTGAACAGGACCGCCCGGTCGGCCGCCTCGAGGCCGTCGGTCGCGGCGAGCGCCGCTTCCCAGACGCCCGCCCCCGTTTCGCAATGCAGACCCTCGATCGGCATCCGGAAGTCGCCGCAGAACTGCATGAGTCCTTCGAACCAGCTCGACTGCGCCGCCGCGCGCAGCACCGAGTAGCCGAAATTACCCGGCGAAATCGGCCGAAGGTCCTGATAAGCCTTGTCACGAACGGAATGAGGGTCTTCATCGAAAACGAAGAACTCGTACTCGAACCCCGCCTTCGCCGTCAGGCCATCGGATTCGAGATCACCCAGGACTTTGCGCAACCGGGTGCGTGGGCAGAGCGAATGATCGGTACCATCCTCGCCCGCGAACTCACCGATGAAATAAGGCGTGCCTGTTTCAGGCAGGTGGCGTTCCGAGGCGCCGATCAGGCGATAAGCCGCGTCCGGAAATCCGGTGTGCCAACCAGTCGCCGTGACGTTGTCATAAAGCTGGTCGTCGACGTCCCAGCCGAAGACGCAGTCACAGAATCCGCCGCCATCCTGCGCGAGCCCGTCGAGCTTGTCGGCGCTCACGTACTTGCCGCGCAATACACCGTCGATGTCGGCGAGGCCGAGCATCGCAAACCCTTCTCGATCAGCACCGTCGTTCATCGAATTCCCTCTCATGAGTCCGCGCCACCGTTGCCGTCATATTGTCCGACGTTTCCGCATTGCACCCGAATCTCATCCCCAAGAGCTGTGGATAAGTCTTGGGATAACTCGTCAATGATGTCCCGTCAAAATCCGCTCGAAGCTTCGATCTACGCGGGTCGATTCGTAACACACCTAATTTTTATTCATTTAGATCAATAAGTTACGGCGATAGAAGAGAAAAACCAGCAAAAATACTGGGTTCGCGCAATTCGTAACAAAACACACAGGGTCAATGTGAATAAAGATGGCCCCGAGAGTTAGTGACCACTAACGCCGAAAACCCCGTCATGTAAAGAAAACGTCATTGAATGGTCATATTCGGAGGGGTTCCGCGTACGAACTCGATAGATTTCCACAATCCCAAACGCCGCGACCCCACTCGCCGGTCGGGTCGGCCGACTCACGCCTTCCCGGGCGAAAATCGACGCGCCGCCCGCTCGATTTCAATGCATGAAGTTGAACATCTTGCGCCGGTAGCGCTTCGCGACGTCCGAGCCTTTCTCGGTCAACGAAAGAATCCGCACCATCGTCGTGCGCCCGGCGTCTTCACGAAATTCGCGATCCCGCATCAGGATCGCCATCGCGTGGTCGAGCGCGGATTCGAACTGCCCGTCGACGGCGAGCACCACCGCGGCCTGATAGCGGGCCTCCAGGTTATCTTCATCCGCGGCGACGGCCGCCTCGACCTCCGCGACATCGCCGAACCCGGCTGCTTCCTCCAGGAGTTCGAGCCGCGTCGTCGGACGATCGCGCCCTTCCGTATCCTCCGGAATCGTCGCGAGCACGGTGCGCGCCCCTTCCGCATCGCCCTGTTGCACCAGCACATCCGCCCATTCGACCTTCAACGCGGGATTGTTTGGCTCGTCGTTGATCGCCTGCTGGAGTACGGCCAGCGCGCCTTCCCAGTTCTTCTCGGCGACGAATCGATAGAGCTCCGCGCGCACGAGATCGCCGGACGACATCGTGAGTCGGTCGATGAACTCCTTCAGAACCGCCTCGCTTTGCGGTCCCTCCAACTGATCCGCGAGCTGTCCATCTCGAATCACCCGGATGCTCGGGATCCCTTGTACCCGCAGTTGCTGCGCGAGCGACTGATCGACAGCAACATCGGATAGCCCCACAGCGAACTTGCCCGCGCCTTGTGCGGCCAGCCGTTCGAGGGCGTTTTTTGTTTCGACCGCGGGCGCGACCTGATCGGTCCAGAAAAGCAAAACGATCGGCACTTGCTTCGACCGCTCGATCACGTCGGTCTGGAACGACTGGATCTCGACGTCGAAGACAGGGGGATTGGCTTCCATCAACACTCACACTTGCTTCAAGCAAGTCGGCGATTCTAACCGGCCGATTCCGGTCCGGTTAACCAACCTTTGCGTTTCAAGGCCGGTCGAGCCGATAAGCGCGGCCCATAACCTCTTCGAGTTCGGCCCGACCCATCGAATACTTCGTGACATATCCATCTAGCACTCGCTGAAGTTCATCGTCATCCACGACGCGAACGGCGGATAGTCGGTAGACCGAGTCGCCGACACGGAGCTTGACGTCCGGGTCACCATCGACGATGTCCGTCCATCCTGTCCCCGTTTCATTCGTCGCCACGTAGAAGTCCGGCCCGATGCCGAGCCCCCAGAGATTGACCGAGTAGGGGTCGTCGAGCTGTGTTTCGAGCTGGACCGTGTCGATCGCCGCAGTAAAGGACCAGTCGAGGGGTGCGGCTTCTTCCGTCCCGGCGAGCGTGCCACCCGGGACGGAAATGATCGGCTCCAGCACTCGCATCGCGAGGACGATCACCACGAGCGCGATCGCGGCCACGAGCGCCGCCAGAATTCGAAGGATCATGCGGACTCTCCCTTGGGTCGTTCGGCTTCCTCGACCGGACCATCCGGCGACGACCGACCGCGTGAAACGAAGTAGATCAACGTACCGCTCGCCACGAACCCGATCGCGGCAACGGCTTCGAGCGGCTGCTCGATGAAAACGTAGAAGAGCGTCCAGAGCATCACGCCGAGGAACCACACCGGCGCGAGCGGAAACCAGGGCATCGTGAACGTGGACGGCACGCGGCGCACGCGGCGGACGAAAACACCAATCACGGTCATGACGGTGTTGAGCGCCAGCGTGAAGGACGCAAACAGCAGGACCGATTGAAATGTGCCGCTGACGACGAAGACCACGGCCAGCGCGGATTGGAACAGAATCGCATTCATCGGCAGTCCGTCGTCGGTCGTACGAGCAAAGACGGCGAGCACGGAATGATCCTGACCGACCACCTGCAGCACGCGCGGGCCCGCGAGCGTCATGGCACTCACCGTCGAGATCAAGAGCACACCGAGCGTGGCACCCATCAGCGTCGCGCCGACGTCACCGAAGGCATAGCGGGCCGCGATCACGCCGATCTCGATCTTGCCCGCCATGGCATCCATCGGTGCGGCGTAGAGAAACGCCGCGTTCAGCGCGAGGTAGAGCACCATCACGACCGCCGTGCCGGTAACGAGCACACGAACCAGCACGCCACCCGGATCCTCGAGCTCGTCCAGCACGTACGTCGCGGCGTTCCAACCCGTGTAGGCATAGTTGACGTAGATGAGCGCCACCGCGAATGCGGACGTCCCGACGAGCCCCCAATCGGACGACGCGGGCAACCATTCGACGGCAGCCGGGTTCGGCGTCATCGCGAATACGGCCGCGACAAAAACGACGATGACGCCGATCTTGATCGTGGTAAAAAAGGACTGGAACGAGCCACTGATCCGTCGGCTCACGATATGCGCGACCGTTGCCGCAACGATCAGCCCGACGGCGAGCGGCATCGCGGGGAGCGCCGGAAACGACGACCCCAAGTAAGAACCGAACGTCATCGCGACCAGCGCCGTGGGTGCGGCGAAACCGACCGTCGATGACACCCACCCGGAGACGAAGCCCGCCATCGGGTGATACAGCCGACCCAGGAAGTTGTACTCGCCGCCGGAGCGCGGATACGCGCCACCGAGTTCGGCATAACAGAGCGCGCCCGAGACGGCCGTGAGGCCGCCGACGACCCAAAGCAGCAGGATGACGAAGCCGGACTCGATGTCGAGCAACTGAAATCCGAGGCTCGTGAAGACGCCGGTGCCGATCATGTTGGCGACGACGACGGCGAGCGCCGTCCGCGTCGAGAACGTCTGCGCTACCGCCACGGGTCGAATCGACCTGACGGCGCGTGGTGCGTCAATCGGGTCGCCGTCGCGGCCCTTGTGTCAACCAATCGAACTGTGTCACTCAATCCGCCGCCTCGGGCCAGAAGCGTTGCCGATACCCGACCGGATCCGCGAGTACCCGCAATCGGGAAGCACCGACTTCTTCCGCGGTGAGCGGCTCGAAGTCGGCATCGGTGGTCGTCACGAGGATCCAATTGAAGACGTCGGCGAGCGCCTGATCCGAAATCGGTACCTGCGAGGCACCCGGCACGCGTGCGACGTAATCGCGCCCGATCGGCGACGAGATGATTTCCTCGAGGCCCATCAGCGTCGGAACGTTGGGCGGAGCGCCCGTACCGTCCGCCAGATGGCAGCCACCGCAGTGCAGCAGATAGTCCACACGCGCACGCTGCATGGTCGCCGCATCGAGAACCTCCCCGCGCGAATAATCGTCGGCGTTTCCTGCAAACGATGCGAGGCAACACAAGAGCACCAGCGCGCGCCGAAGCGAGGGCATCACCCGCGCGCGCTCAGGAGGCGCTCGACGCATCCCCGAGAACCGCCGCCACCGTGCAGTGATACGCATTACTTTCCGTGCCGAAACACCAGAGGATGTCGTTCGATTTACCGGGGAAATAGACCGGCCGGTCGCGTTCCGTGTTGTGGCAGTAACAGCGCGTACATGTCGCCTTGCCGCAACAGTCGTTGTAAGAGATCAGGTAGTCCTTGCCGTCGACGGGATTACGGCACGTCCCGACCCAAGTGACCGGCGAACGCTCCGCACCCGGCGGACAGCTGCTCTGACTCCCGCCACAGCACGAACAGAGCGTGCCGCCCAGCGCACAATATCGCCAGTACTCGCAGGTCTGCGGATCACCGATCTCCAGAAGATCCGACGGCGCCTCGGCTGCGATCGCCCGGGACACGGGCAGGAGCGGCAATACGGCCGCCCCGGTCAACATCACCCCGACACGACTCAGGAAACTGCGCCGCGACGACATCTCGGCCATCCGTCGCGTACGGCGAGAGAAAGCCGAATCCAGTGCGCCCAAGGGATCGTCGAACAAGGCGCGGATGCAGCTGAGCAGGCGGGACGATGGCTGACTCACGGTTTTCCCCGTTTTCGTCAGCGGTGCGCCCGTCGGCTGTGGGCTGACGGACGTTCGGACGGATTCTTCGATTCGAGCACTCATCGTGCGTTTTCCCCACCAGCTGCATCCGCAGCGTTGATCCCAATCCCACCGTTGTCGCTCTTCGTTGCGTCATGCACGAAGTCCTGGATCGACTCGAATCCGAGCCGTGCGGCCTCCAGGAGACTCTCCAGATGTTCACGCGTATTCACAAGCCCGCGGGACAACAATACGCCACTCGAGTCGATCAGCACGGCAAAAGGCAGCTTCGCCACGCCGTAGGTGATGCCGAGTGCCTCCGAGAGGACATAGCGATGATCCTCGAGGCCAAGCGAGTCCACGTACCGCTCGTGCTGGCCGACGTCACCGCCATCACTCGCGAACACGAGCTCGAGATCCTCCGTCCGGGCGAGCGAGCGCGCGACCGGGACGAGCGCCTTACAGACAGGACACGTCGGCGAGACGAACATCACGAGCTGACGCCGCGCGTTCGGACCGCCGATCGGAACGACCTGGCCCGCGAGATCGAGCGTCGGAACGGGCTCCATCGTCTCGCCGACTTTCGGCCCGGACGTCGGTGACAACGCTCCAGCCGGCGCGACGCGCGCGTGCAGCACGCCGACCTGGCGCGCCAGCGCGAAGACCGCGACCGCGAGCACGATCACCAGCACCCAGAGGACGACGAACGATCCCATCACCAACGCGCTCATGAGCTCGACACCAGGAAACTCGCCTGCTCGGCCGCGTTACGCGCGAGCTGATCGAACGCCGCGTAGAGGAGGATCGCGACCCCGGCCGCCACAACACCGACCAGCAACGCCCCAGCATCGAGCGTCGGCGGCGGCGCCCAAGCAATGGCGAGCGGCGCGACTATGAGGACGGCGTTGCGAATGACAAGTCGATACGAGACCGGGACATCGGCCGCGCTGCAGCCACAATCCACATGCACGCGCCCGCGCAGCAAGAGCGAGAGCATCGCGAGCGCATAGAGCGAGAGCAAGACCGCTGTCCCCGCCGCGACAAACGGTACGAGCGGCTCGGCGATCACCACGAGACCCAGCGCCTGGACGAGTACGAGCACCCAGCCGATGAGCAGCAGCAGTTCGACGGTGACCACCAGCACGGCGGCGACGCCCACGAGCGCCGACGGCAACACGCGATAGTCATCCAAGACGAAGCGAAAGGTCAGCCATTGACCCATCTTGTGCCTCGTACTCGAACCAAAGAGCACGACGAAACCAAGGCTGGCCGCCGCCAGAAGAGGCGCCGACAGGGCGTCAATCACGGATAGAGCACCATGAGGCCGATGCTCTGGCCCGTATTGATCGTGCGCAACTTGCGCAGCTTCAGGATATCGACGACCTCGACGTTGGCATCGTACGCCGACGCCACGAGCAACAACGGATCACCCGATTGTGTCGCGAGCACGCCATTGATCGGCGACTCGAACTCGATCTCCCCAATCCGTTTCTGCGTCCCTCGATCGAATACCCAGACCGCCGTGCCGGGATCTTCGTGCGTATCCACGCCACCTTGATGCATCACGGTGAACAGGAGATCCATGTCGAGATGGACGTCGTAAACCTGCACGCCACCAATGCGCCAGTTCTCGGCACGCTCGGCCTCCGTCACCAACGACCACGGCTCGCTGATGTCGATCGACGAGCCGTCGACCGTGACCTCGAAGACCAGCCCTTCGAAGCTGATGAGCTGCCAACCATCCGGCGTTCGCACCGGCTTATCGAAGACGGGGTCTTCGTCGACCGAAAAGAAGGCATCGCTGCGCAGCCGCTCGCGCTCCTGACCCGACTCGTCGAGATAGATGAGCTGCAGTGATCCGTCTCCGCAAATCATCAGGAAGCCGCGGTCCTCGACCGCCATCTGGAGCGCACAACCCGGGGTCGAGATCTCGCCGACGAACGCGCGCGTCTCGAGATCGACGACCGATACCGACTGTCCCGGCGTCAGGTTGTAGATCGTAAGGAATCGATCGTCGTCGGTGAGCGACAGGTACTCCGGAAAGTTGAGTGACGCGACCTTGTCCGGCAGGTCGACTTCGGCAATCGCCGCCAGATTCTCGTGATCGTAAATCGTCAGCACGTCATTCCGTTTACCGCGATGCAGACGTTCGTAATAGATCTCCGCCGCGTACGTCTCGCCGCGCGCGACGCTGCGCTCGATCACCGGCGTATAGGGCGTCAGCGACAACGTGCCCTGCATCTCCCCCGTCGCGGCATCGAAAAGAAACCCGGCCCCCATCGTCGATTTGCTGACGAACCATGTCGGCTGCGAATCACCCAACGTCTCTAGACCGATTTCTTCCGGCGCGATATCGGCGTAACTCGCCGACGCCAGCAATGCTAAGCCGCAGAGCCCAACCGGAATGCGCATGGTTCCCCCACAATCGCCTGACCGCATGGCGGCATTATGGCTCTTTTTTTCTTGCGGGGGCTTCGCCCCCGCCGGATCGGCGCTGAGTCTGAGTTGGCGGATGGGGGAATCTCGCCGCGCGCCCAGGGCGGCGCGGAATCGCTGCGGGTGGTTCTCCCCTGGCGCGCTTTGCGCGCCGGGGGCCCCGGGTCATGGGCCTGATCGTCGGAAAGGCGCCGGTCGACATCGTGCGGGATTCGTAGGGTGATTTAGGCGGTTTTGCAGAATGAGCTGGGAAGTGTCGCTCGATGACCTGGAAAGCGCTGATTTGGTGGGCTGGGAAGCTCTGACTGGCCTGAGGAGTAGGCTGGATTTCTGATTGCTAATGGGATGGTCCACCCCGAGTGGACAATCAGTGTCCCCACACGACGTTCCCTCGAGGAGACCATCCCATGACGCAGATCGTGACCCTAGGTATCGATGTCGGCAAGAGCACCTTCCACGTGGTCGGTACGACGCACACGGGTAAGCCGGTGTTCCGGCAGCAGTTCAGCCGAGCGAAGCTTGCTGAGTTTGTCGCCACTCACAGCCGATGTGTGATCGGCATGGAAGCGTGCGCTGGTTCACAACACCTGGCGCGGCAGTTTGAACGCGACGGTCATGACGTTCGATTGATGGCAGCGCAGTTCGTCAAGCCGTACGTGAAGACCAACAAGAACGACTTCAACGACGCCTTGGCGATTGCGGAGGCGGTGCGGCGCCCGACCATGCGATATGTGCCGATCAAGACGATCGAGCAACACGATCAGCAAGCCCTGCACCGCGTCCGTCAGCAGCTCATGAAGACGCGCACAAGCGTCATCAACGAGATCCGAGCGTTTCTGTTGGAGCGAGGTATCACGGTGCGCACGAGTCCGACAGCGTTGTCGAAGGCCTTACCGACGATACTGGCGGACGACGAGAGCACATTGTCGCGGCGTCTACGCGCGCTTTTGGGATTACTGCAACGACAGTGGCGTTACTTAGATGATGAAGTTCGCACGATTACCCGGGAGATCGAGCAGATCGCGCGAGAGCGCGATGACTGCCGGCGTCTGCAGACGATTCCGGGCATTGGCACGCTGACATCGACGGCGTTGGTGGCGGCGATCGGCAAGGGTGAGCAGTTCACACGCGCCCGAGATGTATCGGCGTGGCTCGGGGTGGTGCCACGGCAACACTCGACAGGCGGCCGGACGCGATTGCTGGGGATCAGCAAACGCGGCAACCGCTACGTTCGGAGTCTGCTGATACACGGCGCGCGCAGCTGCTACTACAACCTGTGCCGGGAGGATCACCGCCTAGGTGTTTGGCTGAATGACCTTGAGGCGCGGGGCTTGCACCCGAACGTGATCATCACGGCGTTAGCGAACAAACTGGCGCGCCTGTCATGGGCAGTCCTGCGCAGTGGTGAGGAGTACGATCCAGGGCGCGCGTAGCGGCAGTTGTAGGGAACGGATTTTGGTTGCCCATCGGGCATCTCGTTAGCGGCAGGCTTCATCAGTCGATCCAGCTTCGTCGAAGCTCGGGCAAGAAAAAGGGGTCTACGAACCCGCCTTGCTAATTGAGCCGACGAGCCGCGGATCCCACTCAGGCCAGGGCGTGAAATAGCCCATTAACAGGCCGGATACATTTGTGCAGACCGACTGATTGCCAAAGTCGCCAATGACTGTTGCAACGATGGGGTGGCCCATACATCTTTCTTGTGGGCTCCGCCCCCACGCCCCCGCCGGATCGGCGAGTCTGAGTTGGCGGATGGGGGAATCTCGCCGTGCGCGCGAGCCGCTACGCGGCCCGTCGGCAGTTTTTGCGATGCAAAAACTGCTGAGGCGTAGATGCGTTATCGACGCCCGTAGCGCGCGGGGCCCCCGGTGTTGGCGTGTTCGCCGGAGGACTTCGTTCGATATTGGGCGCGATTCGCAGGATGGCTGGGGCGCGTTTGCAGGATCCTGCAGGCGCTCGATGTCCTGGAAAGGATTCGCCGGCAGCTCGGTTCGCTACGATCTATCTAAGGGCAAATTAGCGCTGAAGCCGGCAAACCCCAATCAGCGAAATCGATGACCTCGAGCCCGGCGCGGCTTCGCCGCGACGCAGGGGGGTTCTAGGGGGGACCCGGAGGGTCCCCCCTAGAAGAAAAAGCGAGCCTCAGACTGCCGCCGGATCGACGCTTTCCAGATCGCCTGCCGACACATTCCCATCTCACCCTATCGACGGTTCCCCCATCCGCCCGCTCACCGCCACATCGAATCCGGAAACCGTGTACCCACCGTGCCGGTCGCCTTGAGCGCGTCGTACTCGGCTTCGCTGTAGCCGAGGAGGTCACGATAGATCGCCTCGTTGTCGGCGCCTAAGAGCACGGGGCCGGTCTGAAGACGGTTGGGGGTGCGCTGCATCCTGAACATGAGGCCGGGATAGCGGAACGGTTTCTGTTCTTCGCCGGTCGGTAACCATTCGAAGAAGT
Source organism: uncultured Pseudomonadales bacterium (assembly GCA_951813295.1). GTDB lineage: Bacteria > Pseudomonadota > Gammaproteobacteria > Pseudomonadales > Azotimanducaceae > VXYL01. The sequence goes on along the minus strand of CATOTI010000002.1, from coordinate 3,205,994 downwards.
CCCGTGCCGCGAGTTGTGGATCGTCGAGGATCTCGACGGCGTTGCGGGTCGGGGCGGCGCATACTCCGGCGGCCTGGAGTGCGTGGAAGAGTTCATCCTTACTACGCGTGGTGGTCGCCGTGGCGATCGCGGCGTCGAGTTCATCGAGCCCGTCTCGGCGGGCGTCGACGGTGGCGAACCGTTCGGCGAGATCCGCGCGATCCAGGACGCTGCACAGGGCTGCGAATTCTTCGTCGGTGCCGACGTCGATTGCAATCCACTGATCGTCGCCCGCGCACGGATAGACGTTGTGTGGCGCGTGCCAGGGATGGCGGTTGCCCTGGGTCGGCGTGTCGCGGCCGTTCATCGCGTAGTCCATGAAGTATTCGCCGAGCGTCGGTAGGAAACCTTCCGTCAGCGGCAATTCCATGAGCTGTCCTTCGCCGGTCGCCTCGCGTCGCCGGAGCGCCAACATCACGGCGAGTGCACCCTGGACGCCGCTGATGCCGTCGCTCGCGAGCGATTCACTCAAGATGTCCGGCCGTTCGCCGGGATAGCCGCGCAAGAGCGTGTGGCCGATCATCGCCTCGACGTGCAGCCCGAAGGCGCGGAAGTTGCGGTACGGACCCTCGAGGGCGAAGGCCGGCATGCGCAGCATGATGAGCCGCGGGTTGATCTCGCGCAGTGTCTCGTAGTCGAGGCCCGCCTTCTCGATGGTCTCCGGCACGTTGTTTTCGACCAGCACGTCGCAATGCGCGACAAGCCGAAGCACGGCGTCGCGGCCTTCCTCGGTCATGATGTCAGCGACCATCGAGCGCTTGTTACGCGCGTGCGAATTGAACGACGCGTTGCGATTCCAGGGGTCGTCGGCGGGATCGTGATCGGGAAAGCCGAGCGCGCCGCCGCCCATCGCGAGCGTGCGAGCCTGCTCCTTGGACGGCACCCTTTCCATGCCGCGGGTGATCGGTTGGACCTTGTTGCAGGGCTCGACTCGAATCACTTCCGCGCCCCACTCCGCAAGGAGTTGCGTAACGTGCGGGCCGGCCCAGACCACGGTGATCTCGGCCACGCGAAGGCCCGCGAGCGGGAGTGGCTGGTCGGCCACTTCTTTACCGGCTGGATTCGGCCCGCCGGCGCCGTTCGCGATCTGTCCTCGGATTCCGTCGCCGTGTTCGTCGAGTCGCGGTGCCGCGATCTGGGCCGCTCGTTGTGCGCCATGCATCACGAACGGGCGACCCGGGTAGGTCAACGTTCCCGCGTTCGGGTGCTCGACGGTGTCCCAGACGCCACGGCTCTTGTAGTGCTCATCCTCCGCAACGTCGGCGATCGAATTGAAGGCACCGGCGAGCAACCGGTACCCTTGCGCAATCCGCGTCGCCTCCCCTTTCTTCTGTTCCCCGAGCCAGCGTTGGTAAGCCCCTTCGAGGCGGTCCTTGGTCTCCTGATCGATGTCGTGCGGATCGAGGGTTCGCGCGGCCTCGTGCTCGCCGATCATCGTGAGGAGGCGCGGAAGCCGCGCGCCCGCACCGAAAATGTTGATGAAACCGTCACTGCATTCACGTGCCCCGATACCGAGGCCGCGGCTGGTCGAGGCCAACCGGCCACCGCAGACACCGGTGTACGAGGCGGACGTGATCTGAATCGTCCGGCGATCACGGCAGGCGGCCTGACACTCGAAGAGCGACATGTCGATCCAATCGCCAACGCCGGTTGCCTCGGCGCGCCGAAGCGCCATCGTGCAGGCAAGCGCCGTCGCGAGCCCCGCGTGATAGTGCGCAAAGTGGCCGCCGAGCTTGAGCGGTTCCCGCTCCGCATGACCGTTCGTGACCAGCGGCCCGCCGATCGCCTGCAGCGTAATCTCCGAGCCGCGATAGTCGCGATAGGGACCCGTTTGCCCGAACGGCGTCACCGACGCGACGACGAGACGCGAATTGGCGACGGTCAGTTCGCTGAATCCCCAACCCCATCCCGCGGGTCCGCCAGGCGCGTAGTCTTCGAGCAGGATGTCGGCCCCGGCCGCGAGAGAAAGAATCGACTCGGCATCGTGCGCCGGATCGAGGATGACCGATTGCTTGTTGCGGTTGAGGTGCAGAAAGAGGCCTGAGCGTTCCGGGTGTGGTTCGTCGCGCGGAAAAGGTCCGAACCGACGCGCCGGATCGCCACCGGGCGGCTCGACTTTGACGACCGACGCACCATATTCCGCGAGCAACTTCGCGGCGTACGGACCCGCCACGTTGCGTGTCAGATCAACCACCTTCACGCCGTCCAGTGCACTACTCAACTTCTTCCCCCATGGCTTGCGCGAACGTTGCTTGCCATCAATTCGTCGCGGCGTTCGCTGCCGCGATATGGCGCTGGATCAGTTCGACGAACTTCTCTTCGCTGTTGTCTTCCGGCGCGTATCCGATCACGCGCCTGGCATTGACGATGCTCCAAAACGCGTGCGTGTTGGCGCTGATGCCGTAGAAGACCTGGAACGGCACACCGTGCGCATCCGCTATCTCTTGGGTCTCGATACTTTTCGTCACGAGCTGCTGTAAGTCACGGTCGCTCAAGTAGACCGCCAACGCGCGCCGCATTTGACGAAGATCACCGAGCGGACACATCTCGAGATCATTCTCGCGCGGCCCGCCGATCCGAAGCTGCACAACTTCGAGCGCGCGAGCTTGCCCGGTGCCATGAACGCGCGCCTGCTGGCCCGTCGCAAATACGAAGCCCAGGTGTTCGTAACTCTCTTTTGCCCAGCCGTAGTAGTTGTCGCTGAGGGCGCGATCCGCGGGATCGACGAAATCATGATCGCCATCGAGGATCAGGGTCTCGAAATAGTCGGCGGCATGGTTCGAACTCGCCATCACGACCCTTCGTACACCTTCCTCGAGCGCCGTTTGGTAGACGTTGTACGCCATCTGCACGTTCAGGAACTCGTTCGTGAAGCGATGATCGGAATCGTCCCGCACGGACGGATCGGAATTGCCGACAAAGGCGAGATGCACGACCGTGTCGATGCCGCGAAAGAGGTGCCGGTAGCCGTCGCGATCGCGCGGGGTGAGATCGGCGATGGTCACCTGGTCGAGCGAGCGACCCGCCCGGTCGGTGGAGACCACGTCGACCATCACGAGGTCGTAACGTTCAGCGAGGTAGTCGCGCAGCTTGCCGCCGATCGTCCCGGCAGCACCCGTCAACAAGACCTTGCGCCGGATCTGCCCTGATTCTGCTCGACTCGCCAAACCTCCCCCTGTTTCCCGATCGAGCCGTCAATGGAGGCACGAAACAACACCCGAAGCAAACCAGTCCCCGCGGGCGATGAGGCAAATCATGAAAGCGAGCAAATAAGACGAACCTTATTGAGAACTATTTGCATTTGCACTACCGTGCCGCCTCCAGTTCATTGCGCGAAATGTACCGATGTCCGCCACTCGATCCCGCCGTATTGCTACGGAACCGATCGGCCGCTCTTGCTCCGGGCGCAAACCAAGCCATACGACGTTTGCGATCGCTGTTCTGACAACGGCCCTCAGCGCGCCGTTGACCTTCGCCGACGACGACGGTGCGCGAACGCCCAAGAGTGCGGAACCGGCGGCTTTCATCGAGGAAATGACGATCGTCGGCGATCGCGACACCGCGGTGCGAACGCCGGGTGCTGCTCACTACATCGGCCCTGACGAACTCGCGCAATTTGCCTACACCGACGTTCAGCGTATCGCACGCCAGATCCCCGGCGTTTCGATCCAGATCGAAGACGGCTACGGCCTGAGGCCCAACATCAGCATCCGGGGTGTCGCAACCGAGCGTAGTGGTCGCATCACGTTGCTCGAAGACGGCGTGATGATCGCGCCCGCACCGTATTCCGCGCCTTCTGCCTACTACTTTCCGACCGCCGGACGGATGCATGCGTTCGAGGTACTGAAGGGGCCGTCCGCCATCACCGAAGGGCCATATACCATCGGCGGCGCACTCAACATGATCTCGACGCCGATCCCGAGCAAATCCCAAGGACTGCTTTCGCTCGAAGCAGGCGAAGACTCGACGTATCGCGCGCACGCATCCTATGGCGCATCCTCCGAAACCGGTGGTTTCCTCGTCGAAACCCATCAATGGCGCTCCGACGGGTTCCAGTCCGTCGACCGGGGCGGCGATAGCGGGTTGGACGTACGGGACTACACCGCCAAGTTTGCCTGGCGCCCGAACGGTGGCCCTCACGCGTTTGAACTCAAGCTTCAGAAAGCGGAGCAGACTTCCGATCAGAGCTACCTTGGGCTGACGGACCGGGATTTCGCGAGCTCGCCGCTACGTCGCTATGGCATCTCGATGCTCGATCAGATCGAGACGGACCACGACCAGGTAATCCTCCGCTATCAGTACGACATCAGCTCGAACGCACAGTTTTCGTTGACGGCCTACGACAACCGCCACGCGCGCGACTGGTTCAAGACCGAGGGGATCGATTTCGATGGCAGCGCCTCGGCCCAGGACTTTTCGCGCACAAGCTGGTTCAACGTCATCCAGGCAATCAACGGTGGCGCACCGATCGGCGATGTCTCAGTCGATACCCTGGACGCAATCCTCGACGGATCGGCCGACACGGCAACCGGCAGCATTCAACTGCGCTCGAACAGTCGTGAGTACTTTTCCCGCGGTATCCAGATGGCGTGGACTCAGGGCTTCACGACGGGCGACGTGACCCACGAGCTCGAAGTCGGCATTCGCTATCACGAAGACGAAGAGGATCGGCTGCAGCGCAACTCGACCTACCATCAGGCAGACGGCCGGATGGTCCTCGATGACATCGGAATGCTGGGCAACGCCGGCAACCGCATTCAGAGCGCCGAAGCGCTAGCAATCCATGTCTTCGATCGCATCACGATGGGACGATGGTTGCTGACACCGGGCGTTCGTTTCGAAGACATCGATCAAGCCCGCGTTAGATACGAGATCCGCAACGGTCGGACGAGTGATCCTTCGTCGCGCGACGCGTCAAATCTGCGCAGCACCCGTTCGAACTCGACCCAGGTCTTCCTGCCAGGGCTCGGCGTGCGTTATGCCGTGACCGATAACCTGGCGATCATCGGCGGTATTCACGAAGGGTTTACAGCACCGTCGAACTCGCCGGGCGTCGAGGAAGAGCGAGCGCTCAACTACGAGTTCGGCTTCCGCTACGACCGAGGCGAGTTGGCCGTCGAAGCCGTTGGTTTCGTGAGCGACTACGACAACCTGCTCGGTGAATGTACGTCGTCTTCGGGCGCGGATTGCGAGATTGGCGATGCGTTCAACGGCGATGCGGTCACCGTGCGGGGCGTGGAATTCCTGGGCTCCGGCAACCTCGCCCCGATGGACGCGACCGTATCGGTCCCCGTGTCGTTGACGTACTCCTACATCGACGGTTTCTTCGACACCGACATTGCGGACACGAACTATTTCGGCGACGTCGCCGCAGGTGATCCGATCCCGTACATTCCGAAACACCAGGCGGTCGCCAGCATTGGCCTGCTCAGGGCACCGTGGGCGGTGCATCTCTCGGCGAACTACGTCGACGCGGTTTGTGTGCGTGCTTCGTGCGGCGTATTCGAGCAAACCGACAGCTCGACCACGCTCGACGTGAGCGCCCGTTGGGACGTCTCGGAACAGCTCACCGCATTCCTGCGTGTCGAAAACCTGACCGACTCGCTGGACATCATGGGGCGCCACCCGTACGGCGCTCGACCCAACCGCAGTCGGACGTCGACACTGGGCGTGCGCTTCGCGTTCTAGCCCGAAACGCACGCAAAAGAGGGGGCTAAGCCCCCTTTTTTGTGCGCGATCCAACGGGTGCTTCAGTCCGGAAGACCCAACACCCGCTTCGCAATGATGTTGCGCTGCACCTCGGAGCTCCCGCCTTCGATCGAGTTCGCCTTCGAGCGCAGCCAACCGCGCGTGAGCCCACGCTCGGCTCCGCTGAACTCTTCCCCAGTCCAGCCGAGGCCCTGCGTACCGAGCATCGAGACGATGAGATCGTTACGCGCCATGTTCTGCTCGGTGCCATAGAGCTTGAAGAACGACGACAAAAAGCTCGGCGCGCGCGAGTCCTTTGCCTCCTCGACGGAACGTCGAACCGTCATCGAATAGGCGGACTCGTTCATGCGATGCGCGATGACGGAATCGCGGATCGTCGTGTCGGCGATTTTGCCGTCTTCGACGCCGACGTATTCCTTCGCGTACTCATCGACCGTCTTGATCTTCTGGCGCGTACCGCTCTGACCGCCGATCGAGCTGCGCTCGTATTGCAGAAGGCGCTTACCGACCGTCCAGCCTTCGCCCGGCTTGGCGATGAGGTTGCGCTTCGGCACTCGGACATCGTCGAAGAACGTCTGACAGAACTCGGATGAGCCGCTGATCAGTTCGATCGGCGAGACCGTGACGCCGGGCGTTTCCATGTCGAGCACGATGAAGGAGATGCCTTCGTGCTTCTTCGTGTTGTCGGTGCGTACCAGCACGAAGATCCAATCGGCCTGATCGGCCCCCGAGGTCCAGATCTTCGAACCGTTGATGACGTAGTCGTCGCCGTCTTCCTCGGCGCGACACGCAAGGCTCGCGAGGTCGGAGCCCGCGCCCGGTTCGCTGTAACCCTGACACCAACGGATCTCACCGCTGACGATGCGCGGCAGGTGTTCACGACACTGATCTTCCGTACCGAACTCGAGGATCGCCGGGCCGATCATCGTGAGGCCGTGGCCGCCGAGCGGTGCGGCCGCGTTGATGCGCCGCATTTCCTCACTCAAGGTCTGGTGGTCTTCCTTCGAGAGGCCGCCGCCGGTGTATTCCTTGGGCCACGTCGGGGCAGTCCAACCGCGCTCCGCCATCCGATCGAGCCAGAGTTTGGCTTCCGCATTCGGATACGACGCCTTCTTGCCGCCCGCGTTGTAGTGGCCGCCACGTCGCATGCTCGGCGGGCAGTTCTCTTCCAACCAGTCCCGAACCTCGAGTTGAAAACTCATATCGTCAACATCCCCGTTGGTATTTCACGCCCTTCGTGCGGCGTCACCTGACAGCTCGTCACCGTGACCCCACCGACAGGACAGAGTTCGATCACTGCAGCCTGTCCCCCCGCGCTACCGGCGTAATGCGCCACTGGCGAACCGCAGTAGCGTGCGATCGTGCCGCCGTAATCGTGCTCGCCCCAGACATGGATATGCCCCATGGCGAGATAGTCGAAACCCGATGCTTCGATTTCGGAAAAGAGGATCGGTGATGAACCCTGGCCGATACGTTTCGTCGTCACCTGGCCGTGCGCCATGCCGACGTTCCAACAGCCGTCGATTCGCTCGGGCGTGCCGTCCAGGGGGTAGTTTTCCGGCGCGTGCTCTTCCATCGCCTTGCCCCAGACACGCACGTTGATCTCTTCGAACGTTTTCGTTTCGCCAGCGTGCGTCATCAGACCGTGAACGTGATCACCGGCCTCATCGAAATCGAAACGATTCCATACCGAGCGTTCGTCGTGAACATCATGATTGCCCGGGATGATGACGACCGTGCTCGTCGTCCGCGCAAGCTGCTCGTAGACGAACCGGATGTTCGAGTCGTCGACCCGGTTGTTATCGAAGAGATCGCCCGCGATGAGAAGCAGCTCCGCTTCTTCACTGATCGAGAGATCCACGACCCCGCCGAACGCCGCTTCAGCCTTCGTGCGATAGCCGTTTTCGTCGGCGGCGTCCTTGTTCCTGGTGTCGAGGTGTACATCCGAGGTGTGCACCATCTTGATACGAGCCAGAGCGGCATCCGCCGCGAAGCGGGTATCTACATTCATCGTGATTCGTGTGCCTTAACGACGCGCGAGCGCCGAAGCGCCCGCGGTTGGGAGTTCTCTATTCATCGACCGCCGTTTGCAGCCGCTCGGCCGCTTCGGCGAAATCTTCCATGAACTGATAGACGACACTGCGTGCCGACATGGTCTCGTTCATGAGGCCGACGCCTTGGCCGACGTAGTAGTTGACGAGCTGTTTCGCGCCCGCGTGATCGGATTCGGCCAGCTTGTTGATCTTGCGGAACGCAGCGCCCGCGAGCACGCCTTGGAGCGGCATTGCGAGCGGGTCCGGGCTTTCTTCGGCGGTCCAGGCTTCGGTCCAGGCGGACTTTAGCTGTCGGGTGTACTTGCCCGTCCGGCTTCGCGAACGAACGGTCTGGCGCGAATTGGCGACGAGCATCTTCTCTTTGACGACCGGTAGCGTTTCCGCCTCCGCCGTCGTGAGCCACACGCTACCCGTCCAGACACCGTCCGCGCCCATCGCCATCGCCGCCGCCATCTGACGGCCCGTCACGATGCCGCCGGCCGCCAGGATGTGTTGATCCGGGTGATCCTCAGCCAACGCGTGGATCACCTCCGGAATCAACACCATGGTCGAGACCTCACCGCAGTGACCGCCGGCTTCGGTGCCGGCAACGATGATGACGTCGACGCCCGCCTCGGCATGCTTGATCGCGTGCTCGCGGGCTCCGGCCAACGCACCGACCTTCGCGCCCGCCGCTCGGGCACGCTCGAACATGTAGGACGGCGGTACGCCCAAGGCGTTCACGACCATCTTCACCGGGTGGGCGAACGCCGCATCGAGAATCAGGCTAGCGCCCACCTCACGCATGTTGTCGCCCAGGCCGTCGCGTGCCGATTCCTCCCAGAGGTCGGACGTATCGATGTCGTGTTGCGCCAACAACGATTCGATATAGCGTTTGTGTTCCGGAGGAATGCGCTCTTCGAGTTCCATCGCCGTGAGCGCACGATCCTTGCTGTCCATGCTGGTCGGGATCAACAGATCCACGCCGTAGGGCTTTCCGTCGACGTGCTCGTCGATCCACGACAGCTCGATATCGAGCGTCTCGGGCGAATGACCCGCTGCGCCGAGAACGCCGAAGCCACCCGCCGCCGACACCGCCGCCACGACGTCGCGACAGTGACTGAACGCAAACAGCGGAAACTCAATCCCCAGCTCGTCACAGAGCCTCGAGTTCATTTCCTTCCCCGCCCGTAAAAACGCGCCAATTTACCACTTCTCGGGAAGGAACTCGTCCGTCACCGATGCTCAGCTCGCGCGGCGACGCTTCGCCAGGTGGTAGGTGAGAGCCATCTCGACACATTCCGCGACCACTTCTTCCGGCAACGGCCCCACCACATCGAAGACCACCGCGCGGTTACCCTCGTAGCGTAATTCCGGAAAACGTGTTCGAAACGTATCGATCAGATTCGTCTGGCAATGCACGAACATCGCCACCTGATCGGGCGTCTTTTCTTTCCACGCGATCCGTACGGTCGTGCCCACCCGATTCGCCTTCGGGAGGTAGGAAGGCTCGCCCCACTTGAGCGTTTCCGTAAGTTCGCCCACCTCCGGCAACGCGGCCGCGGTACGAAGGATCACCTCGCGGAGCGCGAGGAGAGCGCGTCGTGGCGCTGCGGGGAAATCGGCGTACACCGCGGCGACGTCGGGTGGGGGCTCTTTCATGCGCCGATTCTAGAGTAATCGATCAGAACCGCCGCCCCTTCTTCTCCCGCTCCCCAAGCGGCGCGGCGAGCCCCACCCAATCCTGGTTGCCGCGCACGGTTTCGACCACGCGCAGCGTCTCGAAGGTCAGCCAGCGCTTGAGTTCAGGCGCGGGGGCGCACTCGACGAAACCGTGCGGTTCGGCAAGTGACTCGGCGAAGTCGACGAATCGCGCGACGCGTTCGTCGCCGGTATCGGCACCGATGTCGGCCGCGAGCCGGAGCATGGTGAGGACGTCGAAGCGAGCGTAATAGCTGATAAATCCGACGAGTGGTTGTCGACCCATGATGCGGGCGAGATCGAAGCCGAAGGCGCTCGAATCGAGCGATCGTCGACCCAGCAAGAGGTCGAGGGCTCGTACGGCCACTTCGCTCGCGCGGCGTTCGGGGTGGGCGGAAAAACACTCGAGCGCCATGGTGCTGTTGGAACGGCAGCCCTGCGCCGATTGGGCGATGACGCGGTAACCGGCGACGTTGCGGAAGTCGCCCTGCGTCCAGCCGGTCGGCCAGACACCGTCGTCGAGCAGATGCTCGAGCAACCATTCGTAGCCGCGCTCGGCGCGCGGATCTTGGGCGAATCCGCACTGGGCGATCGCAGCGAGTGGGATGGCCGTCTGCATGGGCGACCACTCGTCCGGTGCACCGACTGCTTCGCCGGTCGGCCGCGGCATCGGCCACTCGCCGCTGGGTCGTTGATGGGAGAAGAGCCATTCGACGCCCTTTGAAACCGGGCCGAAGGAGGAGTCGAAACCACAAAGCGCCAACCGCCTGAGCGCCATCGACGTGAGCAGGAGCGGATTGCCATTGCCCCGCCAGGCACCGTCACCGACGGGCCAATGGCCTTCAGGGGCCTGCAAGGTCAAAAGATCGACAACGACCCGGTCGGACGACATGTGCGCGGCGATCTCGTTGGCCTCGTCCACAGAGTCGACCATCTCGTGCAAGACGCGGTGGCGTAGGCATGCCGAACGATCGGCAAGCAAAAGACTTGGGTCGAACGTCATGGCGCATTCCCGAGCGCCGCGGCGACGTAAGGTGCGGTGGGCGTATCGACGAGATCCGCGGGCCGACCATTGAAGACGACGTGCCCGCCCTCGGGTCCGCCACCGGGGCCGAGCTCGATCAACCAATCGCAACTGCAGAGCACGTGGGTGTTGTGCTCGATCACGATCACGCTGGCCCCACCCGCGACGAGATCACGCAATACGTCGACGAGCGCCGCGACATCCTCGAGATGCAGTCCCGTCGTGGGCTCATCGAAGATGTAGAGCGTCTCGGTCTGTTTGCGTGAAAGTTCCTTGGCGATTCGTAACCGCTGGACCTCGCCACCGGACAAGCTCCGCGCCGGTTGTTGCAGCGTCAGATAACCCAGGCCGACCGCACGGGCGCGCGCCAGGGGCCGCGCTATCTTCGAATCGTCCTCCCAGAGTTCATAGGCGGCGTCGATCGACATGCCGAGCAGACGCCTAAGCGAAACACCACGAAGTTCGATTTCGCGGATGGTTTCACCGTACCCGGAACCCGCGCATGCCTCGCAGACCGGGTAAACGTTCGGCAGGAAGCCCATGTCGACGTGGATTACGCCGCGCCCGCCGCACACATCACACGACTCGACCGAGCTACCGACCGCTACCGCCGCCTCGGACTGTACATACCGTTGCTCGAAAGCTTTTTTGAGGCCGAGGAAACTCACCGGAGAATGAATGCCCTCGCGCGTCTGATCGAGAACGATGGCCCGCGTGGGCGCCCCCTCGATCGCGTCGTGGGCAGCCGGTTCGATCGAGACCCGGCGCTCCACCGAACTCGTGCTCTTTCGTGGCGCAATGACGCGCGCCAGCGTGTCCAGGATCAGCGTGCTCTTGCCCGACCCTGAACGACCACAAACGCCGACGAGACCGCCGAGTGGTATGCGTACGGTCAGATCCTCGAGGTTGTTGCCCCGAGCACCGCGGATGTCGATGAGCCGCTCCGGCTCGAACGCCGAGGGCGCGACCGCGAGTTGGCGCCGGCCTGACAACCAGGCGGCGGTATAGCCCGCCGTGAGTGCGCTCGCCTCGCCCGATGCGACGATCGTCCCGCCGTGCTCACCGGATTCCGGGCCCATCTCGACAATCCAGTCGGCGGCACGGATCACGTCGAGATCGTGTTCCACAACAACGGCTGTGTTGCCCAGGTCCGTCACTTCGCGGAGCGCACCGATCAAAGACGTCACCTCGGCGGGATGCATCCCGCGCGTGGGTTCGTCGAGCAGCACGGTCATACCGGTCAGACCGCCCGCGATGGCGCGAGCCAACTGCAGCCGCTGGGCTTCGCCCGCCGAGAGTGACGACGTCGAGCGAACGGCGGCGAGATAGCCGAGGCCAAGATCCGTTAGCAGTCGGGTCATGCGGCGGAGTTGATCGTAAGCGCGCGCGGCCGGTGATCGCTCCAGCGGACGTTTGAGGCCTTCCAGAAAGCTGCCGAGATCGATCATCGTGGCGGCCGAGAGGTCCGCCATCGTCGCACCGTTTAATCGAACGGCGAGGTACTCGGGTCGAAGCCGACCCCCCTCGCACGCGGGACAAAGCTGGGTGACCGTGTACGTGCCGCCCGTGTCCCAGTCGCGGATTCCGCTCGCGAGGCAACCACCGAAGCGCACCTCGCGCACATATTCACGGCCCTTCCTGCTCCTGAACGTCACGCGCATCTTCTCGGGTAGGCCAAACAGGAACGCTTGTTGGGCTTCTTCCGACATCTGACGCCACGGCGTCACGAACGGATCGAATGAATAGACCTCGGCTAAATGCTGGAGAATGTCGTAACCGCCGTTATAGGGCTTGCCGAAGTAGCCTTGCGGGTAGAAGCCCGGTGAATACATGGCACCAGCGCAGAGTGGCTGATCGGGCCGCACGATCAGTTTCTCGATGACCGGTTTGCGCAAGCTGCCCACGCCATGGCAAGTCGTACACGCGCTGCCGTAGATGTTCGCCATGAACCGACGCGGCTCGATCGCACCGCTCGACCCGAGCACCGACATGAGCGTCGCCAGGTTGCGGTTGATTTCGCCCTCGTCGCCGACGGCGTGACGCGGGTTCCGAAGGCGCGATTCGCGTCCGAGCGGCAACGTCACCCCGAGCCCGGTGAGCTCGCGCACGGCGGCATCACTCGATTCCTTTGCGCCTTGGCGCTCGTACATCGACAAGCTCTCGAGATAGCGACGGCGCGCTTCGACCTCGATGACGTCTCGCACCAGGCTCGATTTACCCGACCCGCTGCGCCCCGTGACGACCGTCAGCCGGCCGTGCGGGATCGTCGTCGAAACATCGTGCAGGTTGTTGGCACGTGCACCATCGATTCGAATGCCATCAGCGACGCGCGGACGCGGTCGGGGTGTATCACGAACATCGATGCTCGACTCCGCAAGTAAGGCTTCAGCCGTCTTCGAGTGCGTCGAGGACATGACATCGGCCAAGCGCCCCTGCGCGACGACCTCGCCACCGCGGGGCCCGGCCCCGGGGCCCAGGTCGACGATCCAGTCGGCCGAACGAATGACGTGAGTGTCGTGCTCGATCACAACGAGCGTTGCGCCTTCGTCGGTCAGGCGTTCGAAGATCGCAAGAAGTACCGCCACGTCGTCCGAATGCAGTCCTGTTGTTGGCTCATCGAGGATGATGAGCATCTCCTTGCCTTGGCGTCGCACACGACTCAAGTGTTTCGCGAGCTTCACTCGCTGCGCCTCGCCGCCGGACAGTGTCGTCGACGGCTGACCGAGCGGTAAGTAGCCGAGCCCGACGTCGACGAGCGCGTCGAGCGTTCGAAGCCCGGTGCGACGTTTCGCGGGCTTGAGCACCAGAACCTCTTCGAAACCGGCGCGGAAGTCGGCGATCGACATCGCCATGATCTGATCGATCGAATAGCGCGATTCCAGGAACTCGACCGATCGTTCGCGGACTTCGTCGGAGAAACGTGTTCCCTGGCAGGCGGAACATGGTGACCACGTCGACGGGAGATAACGCAGTTTCTCCTCGATCGCGCCCATACCCTCGCATTCGGCGCACGCGCCTTCCGGGCGATTGAAGGAGAAGTGTGATGCGGAGAGATCCGTCTGATCGGCGAACCAATCACGGATCACGTCGGAGAGCTTCGTATACGTCGCGGGATTCGAGCGCGGATTCCGGCCGATCGGGCTTTGGTCTACCACCAGCACTTCGCCGGAAAAGGGTGGCGTCACCCGCTCTCCGGCCAGCACCGCGTCGACGAGCTCGCCTTTGACGAGCGTCGACTTCCCCGATCCCGATACGCCCGTCACGACGTTCAGACGGCGACGCGCAAAACGTACCGAAATGTCCTTCAGATTGTGACGTGTCGCGTTCTGCAGCTCGAAGAACGTGAACTCGTCCATCGACAAGCTCGCCCGTTCAGAGGGCGAAGCCAGCATCCTGCCTGTGGCCGTCTCCGGACCGAACGCGGCGGGCGGCCCCTCGCCGACCACCCGACCACCCGCACCGCCCGCCCCGGGGCCAATCTCGACGACGGTGTCCGCTTCCGCCACGGCCAGGCGTTCGTGCTCCACCATCAATACCGGTCCCGGCAATGTTTCGATCGCTTGAAAGACGCCATGGACGTCCGTCGGGTGGAGCCCGACGGTCGGTTCATCGAGGACATGCAGCATGTCCTCGAGCGTCGCCGTCAGCGCGACCGCAATGCGCAAACGTTGGCCTTCGCCGCGCGAGAGCGACGGTGCGGTGCGATCGAGGTGCAGGTAGCCGAGCCCCACCGACTCGAGCGCGTCGAGTCGTCGGCGACACTCGTGAAGCAGTCGATCTTCGAGGCCGCCTTCGACGCCCTCGAGCAATCGACCGAACGCTTCGACCGAAAGCCCCAACACGTCCGGAAAGGACAGATCTCGCCACGTGACAGCGAGGGCGAGCGGGTGCAAGCCAGTGAAGTGACAGCGCGCACAACCGCGTTCTTCGTCCACCGACGATCGCTTCTTGCGTTCGTCATCGCCGCCACAGTACGGGCATGGTCGGTGGAAGTGGGCCGGTTCGGCCTGCTCGAGCCAGGTTCCGCACGCAACACAAGAATTGCTCGTCGCGAAGATCTCGCCGTCGATCCGGATGGCCTCGGCGCCAAGGGCGTGCAAGGTGTCGAGCGAATCGTCACCGTTCAGTTCCACTTCGACCGTGTGTTCATGTTCTGGATCGATCGCGCGGCCGGGAACATTGCCGTCGACGAAGACGGCGGTTTCACCGAACCGCGAACAAAGCGCTTCGATGAGAGATCCGTGCCGGCCGACGACCCGGTCGACGACGATCGCGCGAGCTTCGAGTGATGGCTTCAGCCGCCGCCTGAGTTCGTCACCGAGGAGGGTCTGCGTTTCCGTGTGGCAACGCGGGCAACGCTGCTTGCCGGCTCTCGCGAACAAAAGGCGTAAGAAGGGATGCAGTCCACTCGCCGTGGCGACTGTCGAATTCGGGTTGCGATTGAGTCGGTCCTGATCGACGGCGATGCTCGGACGAAGCCCGCGGATTTCGTCCACGGCGGCGGGCGCAAGCATCGTCGAACTCGGGCCGTAGACCTCCATGAAGCGCCGTGTGGCTTCGTGTTGGATCGTGTCGAATACGAGCGTCGACTTGCCTGAACCCGAAACACCCGTGACGACCGTGAGCCCGCCCGGGATCGTGACGGACAGATCCGCGAGGTTGTTCTGTCGTGCCCCGACGACCCCGATGGCGTCATCGGGACTTTGCTTAACAGTCACGAGGTTTACTCGCCTATGCGATTCTTAAGATCATGCGTGGTTCACCAACCGGAGGGAAACCCATGGCCGAAGAGCAGAAGCACAAGAACGACATCTACGGCAACGTGGACGACCCGCGAAACGTCAAGGAAGAAGCACCCGCCATTCCTGCCGCGACGGTCGTCTTGTTACGCGACGCCGACAAGGGCCCCGAGATACTGATGCTCCGCAAGAACTCGAAGATCGCCTTCGGCGGGATGTGGGTCTTCCCGGGTGGTCGGATCGATGACGAAGACTTCGTCGACGGCGTTTCGGAAGAAGATTCCGCGCGCAACAATGCCGCCCGAACGGCAGCGGCACGTGAATCGAAGGAAGAAGCCGGCATCGACCTCGACATCGACGCCTTCGTCTGGTTCGCGCACTGGACACCGCCGCCGTCCACGCCAAAACGATTCGCCACCTGGTTCTATGCCGCCCGCGCGACGGAGCAGTCGATCGAGATCGACGGTGGTGAGATCGAAGACCATCGCTGGATCAGTGCCGAGGATGCGCTCGCCCGCCACACGGCCGGCGAAATCGACCTGGTGCCGCCGACATGGATCACGCTCTATCACATCTCCCGCTACGACTCGGTCGACGCGGTCCTCGAGCGATTCCGCAGCCAGGAACCGCGCTACTACTCGACGCGCGTCGTGAAGAACAAGGACGGTATTCGCGTCGCGATGTGGGCGGGTGACGCGGGTTACGACGACTGGGACGCGGACGTCGCCGGTTCGCGGCATCGTCTGGTGATGCCGGAATCGGGTTTCACGTTCGAAAACGATACGGTGAACTACTAAAGGACTCTGACGAGCCGGGGGGCCGCCATGGCAGAAGCCATCGACACGAGCATCGAGATCTATGAAGCAGAGGGCGAACGCCGAGCGCTCGCCCTGCCAAACCGCGGACCGATCCGCTTCGAGAACGGTCGTCTCGCCAAGGACATCGTCGATGCGTATCGGCGCTACGGTTTCTATGTGCTGACGGACGTCATCGGTACGCGGGAACTCGAAGACCTTCGAAGCGATCTCGACGACGTGCTCGACCGCGTGCCAGTCGCACCCGACGCCGAGGTCGATGCCCAAGGCCGACCCGCCATCGGTAGCGACATGCCCTACCGTGTCGTATCACTCGCGAAGCCGCTGTCGGATCCGTTCGGCGGCACGGAGGTGGCGAACGGGCGCTATGAAGCGAAGATGGCCGAGCCCATCCCAGATGCCGACGCACCGGATTACGTTCCCGTCACCTTGAGCGCCATGATGGAGCTGATGGATTCGACGTACCGCCTCTACGGGCACCCGGATCTACTGCGTGTTGCCGCCACCATCAACGGCGACGACTTCACACCCTTCACCGACGCCGTCTGGATCAAGGAAGCCCGCATGGGCACCTCGACAGCGTGGCATCAGGACGGTACGACGCTTTGGAACCATCCCGATTGGGACGACGGAATCCATGGTTTCAACTTCATGGCTCAGCTTTTCGATACGCGCACCGGCAACGCGCTCTGGGTCGTGCCCGGCACGCAGAAAGACGGCAAGATCGATATTCGCGCCAAGGTGCGCGAGAACGGCTCTGATCGATTGCCGAACGCCGTGCCGATGCTCGCGAATGCCGGCGACGTCGTCATGTGCAATCGCCAGATCCTGCACTGCTCGTTCCCGAATCAGACGGACCAACGACGCGTCACGGTGGTGTTCGGCTTTCACCGACGATCATCGGTCTTGAACGTCAAATCGGGCTTCGGCCGCAAAGACGGCATCGTCTACGACGAGGGCTACATCGAAGCCAGATCGCGTCTGATTCCGATGGCACAGGATGCGCGACGCAAACAATTCGCCGACGAGTCGGATTTCGTTTACGCCCCCTTTGCGGACGTACTCGAAGAGAATCGAGACACGCCGGAGAACCGCGAGAAGTACCTCAAGGAGTATCTGCGCCGCGCGCTCGGTTTGTAGCCCGCTAGCGGCGCGTTCCCGAGAAGGGTCGCGTGCCCATCTGCGTTTCGATATGACCGGTGACGTCGTCACCCGAGACCGAACCCTTGTAGGTGAGTTTCATCTCGCCCATCGGCGTGTCGATCGCCAGCGGAAACTCGAAGTTGTCGCCGTCGACTGTGATGGACGCGATCGCGCGATCGCCGGCGCGACCACCGTTCAACGCACCCGCGTAGCCATCGGGCGTCGCTTCGATCACGAGTTCGAGCGTCTGCATCCCACGCCGGGTTTCCATCGTGATGTCATAGATACCCGCCGGATCGGCGAATGTCGTCGATGCCAGGAGCGCCGCGGCAAAGGCGGCCAGGATTCGTTTCATTACGTTGTCCTATGAATAGCCAATCGACAGCAGGTTATCAGTCGGCTCGTACAGTTCCTCGAGATATTCGACGTCTGCCGGGTCGAGTTCGATGGTCGTTGCTTCGACGAGTTGTTCGATCTGCGCGACCTTCGACACCCCGACCACGGGTGACGTGATCTCGTCCTTGTTGCAGAGCCAGGCAAGAGAAATCTGCGCGGGCGTCTTGCCGTACTTCTCGGCGATTTCGACGACACGATCGGCGATCTCGAACGTCTTCGGTCCGCGATAGAGGCCTTCGGTCCGCGCCCGATCCTGACCCTGTGAACGGTTGGTGGTTCCCCCGTCGAAGCCGCCTTTGTATGAACCGGTGAGGATGCCACGTGCCAGCGGCGACCAGGGCATCAACGCGACCCCCGACTTCGAACAGTAAGGATTCATCTCGCGCTCTTCTTCGCGATAGACGAGGTTGTAGTGGTTCTGCATCGACACGAACGGAGTCCAACCGTTGCCGAGCGCCGTCATCTGCAGCTCCGCGAACTGCCACGCGAACATGCTTGATGCCCCGAGATAGAGCACCTTGCCGGCCTTCACCACCTCGTGGAGTGCCTCCATCGTCTCCTCGATCGGCACTTCGATGTGCCCGGGCACGCCGTGCGGGTGACGATGAATGACGAGTTGGTCGATGTAGTCGTGGCCAAGTCGTTCGAGGCACGCATCGACCCCTTCGAGGACATGCTTGCGCGAAAGCCCTTTCTGGTTGGGTCCGCGACCCATCGGCATCGAGATCTTGGTCGCGAGAACGTACTCATCACGCGGCAGCAGCTCGTTTAGAAGCGCGCCCACCACCCGCTCGCACGCGCCGACACCGTAGGTGTCCGCGCAGTCGAAGTAGTAGAGCCCCTGATCGATCGCCGCCTTGAAGATCGGTCGCGCTTCATCCGGACCGAGCGTCCAGTCGCCCTGGTGTCCCTGCCCCGGCTTACCGAAGTTCATCGTGCCGAGGCAGAGCTCCGAGACCACGAGCCCACTGTTACGACCTAGTTGTACTGGGTTCAGCACCTGAGATTCCCCACCGGCAAAACGCCGTATGTTAGGAAATCGAAGCCTCAGCGCGCGATCAAAAAATCGAAAAGCCGCCGTCGATCTTGATGACGTCGCCGGTATGCCAGCGCGAAGCGTCACTCATGAGATACACCGCGATCGCGCCGAAGTCCTCCGGCGTGCCCCATCGGCGCATCGGAATCCGGGGAATGACGGCCTTCTCGAACTTCTCCCATTGGAAGAGCTGCTCCGTCATACCGGTCTCGACCCAGCCGGGAATGATCGCGTTCGCGGTGATCTTGTAGCGCGCCATCTCGACGGCCAGCGCGAGCGTCATCGAAATCATCGCGCCTTTGGTCGACGCGTACGCCTGACCTTTGGCGGAGCCTTGAATCGCCGTGCCGCTGGCGGTCGTCACGAGCGTGCCGCCCTCGCCCTGCTCGACCATCTGCCGGGTCGCCGCCCGTAGTGTGTAGAAGACACCGTGCAGGTTGACGTCGATCACCCGATGCCAGTCTTCGTTCGAATGCTCGAAGAAGGGTTTCTGGTTCTGTGTGCCGATACCGGCGTTCGGGAAGCACGCATCGACGCGCCCGTAACGCTGGATGACATCGGCCATCGAGGCCTCGACCTGCTCTTCGCTCGACACGTCGCACTGGCGCACGGAGGCGGACGGGTTGATCGCCTTCAGTTCCTCGATCGCCGCCGCGTTCTTGTCGGGATTCGTGCCCCAGATGCTGACGTCGGCGCCCGCCGCGGCCACGGCCTTGGCAAACCCCAAACCGATTCCACCATTACCGCCCGTGATAACGGCCGTTTTGCCGCTGAGATCGAATCCGTCGTACGCCATACCCTCACCCCATGATCAAAACGGCGCCATGGTAGCAATGCCCTCGGAGTGCCGCGGAAACGGCTCAGCCCAGGCGCCAATCGGGATCGAGCAGAACGCTCGCGAGCGCCGGGCGATCACCACGACGTCCTTCGAAAGCGGCGTGGAGAATTCGAGAAGCAGCCATCGCTTTGTCCGCGAGCGCCCACGGAATCGCGAACACCGGCACTTTGACGCGCCCGACACCCCGAGGTTCGCCACGCTCATCGATCGAACGAACGGTGAGGTAGAAGAACCTTTCGCCAGGCTTCCCTTGTGCGTAAGGGCCCGTGATGTTCGCGGTATTGCCCGTTCGTGCCGGCGCGGCATTGACCTCGAGATCGAACTCGATGTCGTCCCCGGTCGTCTCGACCCACGGACCATTCTCGGCGTTCGTGCCCTTTCCCTTCTGGAGGCAGTAGCCGAGCTCAGGCAACGGATTCAAAACGCGGATTCTGAGCTTGAGCAGCGTCGTCACGTTCGGCTAGATCCCGAACAACAGTGCGGCGACTTCGTCGAAGTGCTTCACCAAGTGAATCTCCATGCCTTCGGTGACGGCGTCCGGGACTTCGTCGAGATCGCGCTCGTTGTCCGCCGGAATCAGTACCCTCTTCATGTTTTGCCGTTTGGCCGCGAGGAGCTTCTCGCGCACGCCACCGATCGGATAGACGGACCCGGTGAGCGTCAACTCACCGGTCATCGCTGCATCGATCCGCGGGCGCTCGTCGCGCGCGAGCGATACCAGCGCGCTCGCGATCGTGATCCCGGCGCTTGGTCCGTCTTTCGGCGTCGCCCCGGCCGGCACGTGAACGTGAATCGAATGCTTCTCGAAGAATTCCGGATCGATTCCGAATCGTTCGGCGTTCGCCAGCACGAAACTCATGGCAATCGAAGCAGATTCGACCATCACGTCGCCGAGCTGACCGGTAGTCTTGAATCCCTTGGCGCCTTCGATCGCCACGGCTTCGACAGGCAACGTCGCGCCGCCCGCGGTCGTGTACGCGAGACCCGTGATCACCCCGACGCCCCGTTCACGCCGCTCCTTCGTGTAGAGCGGGCGACCGAGCATCGTTTCGACGTCGCGAGCCCGAATTCGAATCGGCTTTTCCGCGCCGTCGAGGAGCCGAACGACGGACTTGCGGACCACCGCGCCGATGTTCTTCTCGAGCCGCCGTACGCCGGACTCGCGCGCGTAGCCGTCGATGATCTTCTTGAGCGCCGCCGTGTCGAACCGGAGGTCGCCGCGTGAAGCGAGCCCGGCGCGTTCGAGCTGGCGCGGTATCAAATGGTTGCGGGCAATCCTGAGCTTCTCCTCCGCCAGATATCCCGAGAGCTGAATCACCTCCATTCGGTCGAGCAGAGGCCCCGGGATCGTATCGAGCTGATTGGCCGTGCAGATGAAGAGCACGTTCGATAGATCGAAATCGATATCGAGATAGTGATCGTGGAACTTGTCGTTCTGCTCGGGATCCAGCACTTCGAGCAGTGCCGACGCCGGATCGCCCTGATACGACGCGCCGATTTTGTCCACCTCGTCGAGCATCACGACGGGATTCGAGACGCCCGTGTCTTTGAGCGCCTGAACGAGTTTGCCGGGCATCGCGCCGATATACGTCCGGCGGTGCCCCTTGATTTCGGCTTCGTCGCGCATACCGCCGACCGAGAACCGATAGAAGTTCCTCGACAAGGCTTCGGCGATCGCTTTGCCGAGTGAAGTTTTACCAACACCGGGCGGGCCCACGAAGAGAATGATCGAGCCGGCGACGTCACCTTTCATGATGCCGAGCGCCAGGAATTCCTTGATTCGATCTTTGATGTCCTCGAGGCCCTCGTGGTGCGAATCGAGAATCTTGCTGGCACCCGCGAGGTCGTCCGAATCCTCGGAAACGACACCCCGGGGCAGCGCCGTCAGCCAGTCGAGATAGTTTCGAGTAACCCCGTACTCCGGCGAACCGAGCTCGAGGACACGCAGCTTGCCGAGCTCTTCGGTGATTCGCTCCTCAGCCGCCGCCGGCAGCGAAAGCGCCTTGATGCGGTCTTCGAATTTCTCGATCTCGGCCGTCTTGTCGTCCTTCGAGAGGCCCAGTTCCTGCTGGATGAACTTGAGCTGCTCGCGCAGCAGCGCTTCTCGCTGATGCTCCTGAATCGTGGTCTCGACGTGCTGGCGGATCTCCGTCTGGGTGCGCGCGATACGCACTTCCTGGTGAAGAAGCTTCAGCACCTTCTCGAGGCGCGGCATCAACTCGATCGTTTCGAGAACTTCCTGTAGATCTTCTTTCGATGCTGTCGTGAGACCCGCGGCGAAGTCCGCCAGGAGTGACGGCTCGTTGAGATTCGAACGATCGAGAAACACCTTGAGCTCTTCGCCGTAGAGCGGATTCAAGGGAATGAGTTCCTTGATCGTGTTGATCACGGCGACGGCATAGCCCTTGAGTTCGTCGGTTACGACCACACTCGGGCGAGGGAGGTAGAAGGCCTCGGCTGCCATCGGCTGCTCGCTCACCCAACGGTTCACCTTGAACCGTGCGAGCCCTTCGAGCAGCACCTGCAATTCCTGACCCTCGCGGTGAATCCGATGGATCCGACAAACGGTACCGAACGGGTATACCTCGTCTGTCGACACCGTGTCCTTGCCGGGGGCGACTTTCGTCGCCACGACGCCCACGATCTGCTGGCCCGATTCCTGGATCGCCTTGAAGGTCGGTAACCAGATCTCGGCGTTCATGACGAGCGGGATCACCTGGCCCGGAAAGAATGGCCGCTGTTCCTGCGGGATGACGTTGACGATCGGGGGCAGCGCGTCGGTCGACGGAACAACGTCCGTCGACGGGTCGATGACCGTCGATTCGACATCGACGCCGCCTGGCGCTTCCGCCTCGCGGTGCTCAAACACTTCGTGATTGCCCGTTTCTTCGATCATGTCCATGCCTTTGCCTCTCGGCGGCTTAAGTTTGCGCGCTTCGAAAGGATTTCAAGGTGCGATGTCGGTATGCTCGCGCGCTCGAAAAAACACGTGAGGTAGCGAAGGATGAGCGAAGTCGTCGACAACGGTGTCAACGTCGGCCATCTGCTGGGCGCGCGGGATGCGCTCTCGGAAGCACCGGAAGGCGCACAATTCACATGGCGGGCATCGTGCGAATGGAAGCACGGCACGCACAGCCAATCCTCCGTCGAGGGTTTCCGCGGCTTGGGCGACGAGCAAACGCACAAACGCGAATTCACGTTCGACGCCGATCACCCGGAAGTCTTCGCCGCTGAAGACAATGGTGCGACGCCGGTCGAATACATCCTCGTCGGACTCGCGAGTTGCCTCACGGCCGGTGTCGCGAGCGTTGCTCAGAACCGTGACATCCAACTGCGCTCCGTCAAAGCGACGCTCGAGGGTGAGATGGACATTCTCGGCATTCTCGGCGCCGATACAGACGTCCGAAACGGCTTCAACGGCATCAAGGTGCAGTTCGACGTCGATGCGGATGCGTCGCAAGACGATATCGAGGCGCTCGTCGCCCAGTCGCAAAAACGGTCGGCCGTCTACGACATCCTGACCAACCCGACCAACGTCACCGTCGAGGTCAAGTAGACGGATCTCCGATGACCGAACCGGCGCTTTCAGAAAACGTGCACGAAACCGATGTCGTAGTGATCGGCGCGGGTCAGAGTGGACTCGCGATCAGCTACTTCCTGTCGCAATCATCGATCGATCACGTGCTGCTCGAGCGGGGTGAGATCGGCAACGCCTGGGCGAAAGAGCGATGGCAGTCGCTGCGCCTGCTGACCCCGAACTGGCAAACCACTTTGCCGGGCCGCCCTTATGACGGCGCGGATCCCGATGGCTACATGCACGCCCGGGACGTCAGTTCCTGGCTGACGGGCTACGCTGAACACATCGACGCACCGGTGCTGTGCGGCATCAACGTCGAGAAAGTTGGACCACTCGACGGCCGCTACCTGATCGAGACGAACCGGGGCGCATGGCTCGCCGACGGGGTAGTCCTCGCGACTGGCGCCGCCAGCCAGGCGTCCGTCCCCGCACTCGATGACGAGGTGCCGGAGAACATCACGCGCCTGACGAGCTACAACTACAAAAGCGTCGATCAGCTCCCGCCCGGTCCATGTCTGGTCGTCGGCGCGTCAGCAACGGGCGTTCAACTGGCCGACGAGATCCACTCGAGCGGTCGCGACGTGACCCTCGCGGTGGGTGAGCATGTGCGGCTGCCGCGTACCTATCGCGATCGCGACATCTTCTGGTGGATGAACGAGTCCGGCATCCTCGACGAAGGACTCGACGACATCGACGATCTCGTGCGAGCACGCAGCATCCCGTCGCCGCAACTCGTCGGGACCGAAGATCGATCGACGCTCGATCTCAACCAACTCGCGGACCACGGCGTTCGACTCGTCGGAAGGCTGGTCGGTATCAACGACGACAAGTTCCAATTCGCAGGCTCGCTGGCAAACGTCTGCGCGCTCGCCGATCTCAAGATGAAACGGCTCCTCAAAAACCTCGACGAGTGGGCAACCGGCGAGGGGATCACGCTCGATTCGGTACCGGCTGTCGAACCGACCCGCGTGCCAGAGAATCCGCCGCTGGTGCTCGCGACCGATGGCTTCGCAAGCATCGTCTGGGCGACGGGTTACCGGGCCGATTTCTCCTATCTCGACCTCGACTGTTTCGACCGCAAGGGCCGCATCAAGCACACGGCCGGGGTCGTCGACGGCTACGACGGAATCGTCGTCATGGGTCTGACGTTCCTCCGCACGCGAAAGTCGTCATTCATCCATGGCGCGGGCGAGGACGCCGCGGCCCTCGCCCAAGCGTTACGCCGCCATCTCGGCGACGTCAGTACTTCCATTCCGGAATAGGCACCCGCATGAAGGCGTGGCAAATCGCATCCCTCGGCAAGCCGTGGGACGAACTCAACATCGTCGACGTTCCGTCACCGGACCCGGATCCGGGCATGGTGACGATTCGGGTCGAGGCGACCGATCTCAACTTCGCGGACATCCTGCAGAGCGAAGGCAAGTACCAGATCAAGCACGAACCGCCCTTCACGCCGGGCATGAATACGACCGGCGTCGTCATCAAAGCCGGCGCCGATCAGCCATTCGCCGAAGGTGATCGTCTGGTCGGACCGACAATTGCTCCCTACGGGGGCTATGCCGAAGAAGCGGTACTGCTCGCCGAACGATCGCATGGTGTGCCCGACGCACTGTCGGCAATCGACGCAATGGGCGTGCACGTGACGTACGGCACGACGTGGTTCGCTTATCACCACCGGGGCAACCTCAAACCCGGTGAGACGGTGCTGGTTCTCGCGGCTGCTGGCGGCGTCGGATCGGCCGCCGTCAAAATGGCGCGCGCACACGGCTGTTGGGTGGCGGCCGCCGCCGGGGGTGAGAAAAAGACGGCCGTCTGCCGTGATCTCGGCGCCGACCTCGTCATCGACTACAACGCCGATGACCTCTACGAGCGCGTCATGGACGCAACGGACAAACGCGGCGTGGACGTGGTCTACGATCCCGTGGGCGGGAAGTATTTCGACGTCGCACGTCGCTTATTGGCTTTCGAAGGGCGGCTGCTCGTCGTCGGTTTTGCGAGCGGCGACATTCCATCCGCACCCGCCAACCACGCGCTCGTGAAGAACTATTCGATCGTCGGCGTTCACATGGGAAGCTATCGCGAGAAAGATCCGGCGTTGGTGCAGCGCTGCTACGAGGATCTCCACGCGGCGCTGGTCGACAAGCGCATCGAACCTTTCGTCAGTGAGGTCATCGGCTTCGAAGAGCTCAAGAGCGGACTCCTGAAGCTCTTCAACCGGGAAACGGTGGGGCGCGTCGTTTTCGATCCGACGCGCTAGGAAGCGTTAGTCCGAGGGCACGAGTCCGGCGATTTCAGCCGCCGTGATGGACAATGAATCCGCCACCATGTTGAAGAAGTGGACCTCCTTCGAACTGATACGGTCGTCGCTCTTGATCACGTCCGCGAGGGCCAGGGCGATCGCGGTGCGGTGGTGCACGTCCAGCTTGCGCCCAACGTCCACTAGATGCCGATCCAGCGGCGCCTTTTCATAGATCCGCGAGTTCGCGGCCATGCGCACGTCCTTCGAATCGATCGCCTCACCCGTCGTTTTTTCGATGATGCCTCGAACGGTCTCCACCTCGATCGTCTTGATGTTCGTATCGGCTGCCGTCGCGCGCGAGAGCGTCAACAAGACCGTCGCGTTGAAGAGCTCCTTCTTTTCTTCGTCGGTCGGCTCGTCGTCACCAAAGATCTTCCGCAAATCATCGACAAGACTCATGGTCTCTTCTCTCCAAAGTCATTCGTGAACGGCTTGCGCCGAAAGCGCGCAAGTATACAAACGCAGGTCCAAGCGCACGAATCAGGCGACCGAAGCCGAGACGATCCAGCAGGCGGCTCCCATCCGAACGGCGCCATCGTCATCCACATGTGCCGCCATCACCTCCTGCACGGCTGCAACGGCCTTGTCGCGCTCGTTCGCTTGTTCGAGCAAGCTCGCGAGCGGCCCCATCTCGCTGAACTCCCGCACCGCATCAGCTGCACTCGACCCGAGTTCGAGCTTACCGTCGATTTCCTCGAAACCGATATCGACGAACCCAGCTTTGGCGAGCAGTTCGGCGACGTAGTCCTTGTCAGCAAATGCGAACGGCCCGGGTGCGCGCGGGTTCGGCGCTCCGCGGCTTTCGATGAAAGCCATGATCGCGCCCAGAGGCTGCGCCATCCACTCGTTCTCCATCAACGAACGCCAAACCAGCAAACAGACCCGACCGCCCGGCTTGAGGCCGGAACGCAGATTGGTAAACGCCGCGACCGGATCGTCGAAGAACATCACGCCGAACCGTGAGAAGAGCACGTCGCCGACCGGCTCGAGTGCCACGCGCGACGCATCGGCTTCGACGAAGGAAACATTGTCGACACCCCGCGCCCGTTCGCGCGCCGCCGCAAACATCGGAGCCGAGATGTCATATCCCGTCACGGATCGGCCTTTGGCCGCCATCGCGATCGACGTCGCACCACAGCCACAACCGATATCGAGCACGACTTCGCCGGCACCCACGTTCGCGTGCTCGAGCGCCAGCCGCGAGAGCGGTTCGAGCAAGGCGTCCATCCGATCCTGGCGCTCGGCCCACTTTTCGCCCATCGAGCCGTTCCACGCCTCAATCTGTTCTTCGTTCGCCATCCTCACGCTCCTCTAAGGTGTCGGCACGGCCTCATCAAGCACGCCGGTGCTTTTCAATTCGTCCCAGACGTCGCGCGGTATCTCCACCTCGAGATTGGCCCGGTTAGCGGTCGCCTCGGTGGGTGATTTAGCACCGGGAATCACCGTCGCGACACACGGATGAGCCAGCACGAACTGTAGCGCGACGGCCGACATCGAGACGCCGTTCCGATCGCAGATCGCTTGGATCGCGGTCGACTTCGTGACGATTTCTTCGGGCGCTTCGTCATACATATAGGTTGCCGCCCCGGAAGGATCCGCCAGCCATCCACTGGCATACGGCGCCGCGATGATCACGTTGATCCCGCGTGTTTCGCATAGCGGCATGATCCGCCACAACGCGCGTGTATCGAGCAGGGTGTATCCGCCCGCGACGACGAGAAAATCGAGATCGACCAGATCCGCGATCCGGACCATCAGGTCTTCGTGCGCGCTGGTGTCCCAACTCGACGCGTTGCGCGATTCCAGGTTGCAGCCACATCCGATCGCCTGGATTTCACCGGTCGCGCGAAGCTCTTCGAGCGCTCGTGCCCCGCCACCACCGGCACGATCCAACTCGGCAAGGTGCGTCTCGATTCCTGCCGGATCGTGGTAGCCGAAGTCGATATCGTGGATGGTGAGGCTGTCGACCGATGCAAAGCCCAGGCGTTGCAACGAATCGTGGTGCTGAGCGCGAATGTCGGCCTCGGTGTAGCCGAAACGGACGCGAAAGCCACTGCGCGGATCGCGCACCGTGCGGACCTGGCCGCCTGGGCTCAACGTCTTCTTGGAATCGTCGCGAAGCCGTTCCGGGACCAGCGTCTTGCCGACTTTCGTATTGATCCCGAAGGTCTCCCGCCTCGCTTCGGGCGGTGCGTACTCCGATAGCGCCACGCCCAGCCGACGCTCGGACCGACCGACGCCATACCAAGGCGCGGTATCGAAGAACCGGACGCCCGATTCCCAAGCCGCGCGAACGGTCGCGACGCTGGTCTCGATCGAGATGGCCGGGTTGCCGATCGTCCCGCCGCCGAAGCCAAGCGGGGTGACTTCGAGCCCGTGCTTGCCGAGTTTTCGCGTTGTATCCATCAGATCGCCCCTATCGTTCGGCGGACGCTAGTCGATCGACGAACCGATCGCGACCCCGACGTCGCGCCATGTCGATGGGGCGTTCATCACCCTGCTGCTGCGCGATTCGGCGAGTACGAAGGGTCAGGTCGGGATTCGCATTCAGGAGCGTCTCGAGGATATCCAACCGACCCACCATGACGGTTTCGTGGAGGGGCGTCTTACCGGCATGATCCTGACGGTTCAGCCCCGTGTTCGAGTAGCAGCTCGACGAGGGGCAACGAGCGAATCACGACGGCCCGATGTAGAAGCCGGCCGCCGCTGTAACCGCCGGGTGCATTCACATCCGCACCGGCATCGAGTAGGAGGCGGCTCGAATCGATGTGACCGCCTTCGATGCAAAACGCGAGTGGCGTTAGACCGTTCTTATTCACTGGATCGATTTCGACGCCGCGACCGAGCACGTGGCCGACAACACCGGCGGATCCACGGCGCGACGCCCAATGGAGCGGACGCTCGAGACGCCAATCCGTTTCTTCGAGCGCATCGCGCGGTAGTGACGCCAGGCGGTCGAGTCGACCAAGCCCGGCCCAATGGCGGGTCGCCGGGACAGCGCTACCGGCAATCACTTGGTCCACCGCGTATTCGTCGCCGGCTAAAACCGCACGGTCGAGAACCGAGGCACCACCTTCGTTTGTGCGCAGGACGTCCGCGCCGGCCTCGATCAGTAAGGCGAGGGCGCGATGGCTCGAGGCCTTGATCGCCGCCGCGAGCAGGTAATTGCCATGCGAATTCGCCCAACGGGGTAACAAAGGCTGTTCCGCGAGCGCCGTTTCGAGCGACGCGACATCGTCGATTCGTACGGCCTCGAGCGCTCTGCGCACCTGCAGCCGGCTGACGCGTTTCGCCATCGAAACACCCTCGCTTTTCGGCGGTTCAGGATTCTCGCAGCACCACTAACCCTTCGCACGCGGGTGGTTTCGAACGATTCACGCGCCACCGCTTCGCGATAGCGCAAACCCTTGGTTACAATCGCGCCCCCACTCGCGATGCATTGCGCCGCGAATGCCCAGGCTGGGTGGCAGAGTGGTCATGCAGCGGACTGCAACTCCGTCTACGCCGGTTCGATTCCGACCCCAGCCTCCATCATCTCTTTGCCGAAGCGCTCGTCCTCGTACGCCCCGACGTTTCGGTCAGCCGGAGGCGCGCCCTTTGCAGACTTCTTTCACCGCTCCACTCGACACCAACGACGACGGACTCGAAGTCATCGGCGGCAAGGGTCGCTCGCTCGCGCGTCTGAGCCAGAACGGTTTCGCCGTGCCGACAGGTTTTCATGTCACGGCGGACGCGTATCGACGCTTTGTCGAAACCCGCGGGATGCAAGCGCAAATCCTCGAACTCGCCGTACCCGAAGTCACCGGCCTGTCCGTCTCCTTCGAGAACGCATCGCGGGCAATCCGGGATCTCTTCGCCGAAGGCGACGTCCCACTCGAGATTCGGGACTCAATCGCAAGCGCCTATCGAGGCCTTGGCGACGATCCCGCGATCGCGGTGCGTTCATCCGCCAACGCCGAAGATCTGCCAGACCTTTCCTTCGCGGGTCAGCAGGAGACCTTCCTGAACGTCAGCGGCGCGGATGCGGTCGTCGAAGCCGTACGGAATTGCTGGGCATCGCTCTGGACGCCACAGGCGATGAGCTATCGCCACCAGAACGGCATCGCCCAGGAAAGCGTCGCGATGGCCGTCGTCGCCCAGGTCATGGTGCCGTCGGACGTATCCGGCATCCTCTTCACAGCCAATCCCGCGACGGGCGAACGATCCGAAATGGTCATCAACGCAAGCTTCGGCCTCGGCGAAGCCGTGGTGAGCGGACAAGTGACACCGGACACCTACATCGTCGACCGCGCGACGTGCCAGGCGAAGGAGACGATCATCGGGCCGAAGGAGCTGCGTATCGTCTCCGACGGATCCGACGGCACCCGGTTCGAAGACGTCGAAGAAAGCGTGCGCGGGCAATCGTCGCTGACGGACGCCCAGATCGAAGAACTCGCCACAACTGCCCTCGCGATCGAAGCGCTCTACGACGATCTGCCGCAGGACATCGAATGGGCCTATCGCGACGGCCAACTCAGACTTCTGCAATCCCGCCCGATCACCAATCTGCCGGTGCAACCGATCGAGGTTTCCTGGGATGTCCCGGCGCCGGCGCGCTACATCTCGCGGCGGCAAATCGTCGAGAACATGCCCGATCCACTCTCGCCGCTTTTCGAAGAGCTCTACCTCACCGAGGGTCTGGAATCACCGCGGAAAGGGCGCAGCCTCATGATCGGCGGCGGGCCGATGTACATCGCGGTCAACGGTTACGGCTACCAACGATTCGATTTCCCGATCGTTCACGAACAAGCCAAGGACAACGGCCTTTTGCCGTCGGAAGCGGAACTCGAACTGGCCGAACACGCGGCCGAAGCCGCAAGTGCTCGTGCAACGGCAAAAGACGACGGGAAGGAAGAGAGAAAATCACCCGGCCTACCGCCACCCATCGAATCGAGCGTCTGGGAACGCGACATCGTTCGCTTTCGAGGCGACCTCGATGCGGATGACCTACTCGCGTTCGACGAATGGTGCAGTACCCAGGATTCGGAAGGTCTTGCTGAGCGAATCACGCGGCCCAAGAGCAAGAACATGACCTACGTCGCGTTCAACAATTCCGAGTGGAACGATCGGCAGATCGGCACGTGGTTCGATGACAGCGAGCCACGGCTACGCGGGGTCGGGGACAAGTGGCGTTCCGTCGACATCGCGAGCGCCGACGATCAGACCTTGCTCGACGGCATTCGCCAACTCGGAATCGAAGAGGGCCACTACTGGTCGGGCGGCTCGAGCCATACCTTCGGCGTGGCTAAATCGACGGATGATCAGTTGCAGTGCTTCCTGCGCGAAACGTTGCCAGATCATCAATTCATCAGCGGTCAATTCCTCACCGGCATCGCATCGAAAGCGATGCAGGCCAATGCCGATCTTTTCGAGATCGCGAAATCCGTCCGCACGAACGCCTATCTGACCCACCTCGTGCTCGCCACACCCGCGAAATTCCTGATGACGACGCTCCTGGGGGATAGCCGGGCGACCGAAATCACCGCAACGATCAAGGCTTACCTGGCGACCTATGGCCACCAGGGCTACAGCATGGACTTCATCGAGCCCACCCAGAGCGAAGATCCTTCAGCGCTCTTCGCTTCGCTCAAGGCGATGGTCGCCGATCTCGACTACGACCCGCGCCAGCAGGACGACAGGGCCCGACGAGTTCGCGAGGAGAAGCTCGCCGAGATCACCGAAGTGCTCGGCGGCCTCGCCTACTGGCAGTTTCGTTATCGGCTCTGGCTCGCGCGCAAGTACAACCACATGCGCGAAGAAGTCGCATTCCTGTTCGGTTTCACCTGGCAGATCCTGAGGCCCATGGCATCCGAGTTGGGTCGACGACTCGTTGAAGCAGGTACTTTCCGCCGCGCCGACGATACGTTCTTCATGGTATCGGCCGAGCTGCAACGCGCGATCGATGCGCGCGCCGAAGCACGAGCGTTACCCGAACTCGGCGCCATCGCCGCCGAGCGGCGCGAACTCCGGGAAGCACAAAAACGCCACCATCCACCCGGCACGCTGCCGGCCGAGGCAAGTCAGATCGACGGCATCGCGTTCAAGGAAACGCAGATCAAGAACGAAGACGGTAGCGACGTCATGCGCGGCTTCGCGGTCAGCTCCGGACGGGTCACAGCGCCCGCCAGCGTGATCACCGGCGCAGCCGAATTCGACAAGATGGTGCCCGGATCGATCCTCGTGAGTCCCCTGACGACACCGGCCTGGACGCAGCTCTTTGCCCACGCCGTGGGGCTCGTAACCGACGTCGGCAGCATCCTGGCGCACGGCTCGATCGTCGCCCGCGAGTACGGCATCCCGGCCGTCCTCGGGGTCGGCAACGGAACGGTACGAATCAGGCACGGTCAGACGATCACGATCGACGGCGACGCCGGTACCGTGGTCATCCACGCCGAGGACAAAGAAGCCATCGCGTGACCGCGGTGGCGCTCTTCGACGAGGACCGCCACGAGGACCTCGTCGGCGCGGTCTGGAACGAAAGCAGTGCGCGTGCAGCGATCGATTCGATCGTTGCCGATACGATCGCCACGTTCTCGCCCGACGGTTTCTGGCCGATTCATCCGATCGATCGGTCGCCCGAACGCGCCGAGGTTCTTACGCCTATCTACTACGGCGCGGCAGGTGTCGTCTGGGCACTCCACCACCTCGATCAACTGCCCACCACAATCGCCTCCGCGTTGCCGGATATCGCCGCCAGCAATCGCCGAACGGGGCCATCCGACGGGACCGGTTTACTTCTCGGTTCGGCCGGCATCGAGCTGCTCTCGCACCTGATCGACCGCACGCCGACCCCTTTCCCCGCCCAAAGCTTCGCGCGGGACGAGGACCGACCCGCCAACGGGATCCTCTGGGGACGGGCCGGTAGCGCGCTCGGGGCCCTACATCTCCATCGCGCGACGGCAAACGACTCATCACTCGCGGTCTTTCGAACGCTTGTGCAATCGCTCGTTGATGAATGGCGAGCGTTCGACGGGGCCTGGCTCTGGCATGCGCCTCTCTATGGCCACACGGACAGAATGCTCTCCGCGCTTCACGGCATGGCGGGAAACCTCGCGCCTATCGTCGTTGGCCGGGCCTACCTGCCACCCCAAACACGAGATCTCGCGGCCGAGCGTATCTCGACAACGCTCGAGCGAACGGCCATCCGCGACGGCGCGTTGGTGAATTGGCAGCTCGTCTACGGCGACTCGACACGGCCGACCGCACACACGCGCCTCCTCCAGCACTGTAACGGCGCACCCGGCGTCGTGAACGTGTTCGGCGCCTGGCCCGATCCGCGGATCGACGAACTACTCAGGGGTGCCGGCGAACTCATCTGGCGAGCGGGCCCAATCAAAAAGCGGCCGAGCCTTTGTCACGGCGTGCCCGGGTCGGGTTTTGCGTTCCTGCGCCTGTTCGAACGGACAGGCGATGAGGTCTGGCTCGATCGTGCGCGACGGTTTGCGATGCACGCGATCGCGCAGGACGGCCGAGCGCTTGCCGAAACCGGACAGCGCAAATATTCGCTCTGGACGGGCGATCTCGGTCTCGCCGTCTACCTCGATCACTGCCTCGAAGGCCGGCCCGGTTTCCCGACGATCGACTACTTCTGAGTCGAGAAAGGGCGTCGGTCCCCGTGAGTATCAGCTCGCCGGCGCGACGTTCTCGCCACCGTCCTCCAGTTCCTCAGGACGCTGCCAGTAGCGAAACTGCGGCGTCCATGTGCCTTCGTCGAGCCCGGCGAGGCCTAGCAGGTTCCACAACGAGCAGTACTGATCGCCCGGACCAAATTGGCAGGCGTTCTTGCGAAAGATCTGTCCGTCCCGACGCTCGTAGACGACCGCCCCGGGTGCGTTTTCGTATTCCGAATGGACCGACTGTTCGGCCGAATAGTCACTGTCCGCGTGTGATACGAGGCGAAAGCGCCAACCACGCGAGTTGGCGAACGTCCGCTGCACGTCCGGCTCGTCTTTGGACGCCAACACCACCGACATCGCATCCTCGAGATGCGGCAGAAAGCCGTTGAAGCCATCCGCCCACAATGTGCAGTAACGGCATTTCTCACCCATGTTATGGATCACCAGCAGCCGATCGTGCGAGCCGAAGAGCGCACTCAAAGTCGTCGTGCCATCAGCCGTTCGAAACGTGTAATCGCCGACCGGCGCGCCGGTGCTCTGCCGTTTGAGCTCGTTCAGTCTCGCCGTCAGCTCGAAGATCTGCGCCTCGAGATCTTGAATCTCCGATTCCGCCATTCCTTGCTCCTTCGGTGTCGACCTGGCTCCTATCCTGCGCCTTCAATGGCTCGGCCGTCTCGCGGCAGAGTAATCTAGGGCAACACGCAAGGGGGAAGATCGAATGACCGACTACGAGACCATCAAATACGAAGTTTCCGGCACCCGGGCCACCGTGACGCTCAACCGGCCGGACAACCTGAACGGCATCAACAATCAGATGATGCGTGAGCTCTATCACTGCCTGAACGAAGCAGCCCTCGACGAGAGCACGCGTGTGTTGCTCTTCACCGGCGAAGGGCGCGGTTTCTGTCCGGGCGTCGATCTCAACGCCTCGACCAGCGGTGAACCCCAAAAACCGTTCTCGAAAGCCTGTTTCCATATCACCTCGCTCCTGCACGAAATGCCCAAGATCACCGTGGCGGCGATCAACGGCGCCTGCGCGGGTGCTGGATTCGGCTGGGCATGCGCATGCGACCTCCGCTACGCCACCGCCCGAGCGTCGTTCAATACGGCTTTCCTCGGCGTCGCGATTTCCGGCGACATGGCCGGCCCGTGGCTCCTGCCACGCATCGTCGGCGCGACCAAGGCGCGTGAGCTTTTCTTCATGTCGGAGAAGTTCAAGGCCGACGAAGCCGAGCGGATCGGCCTCATCTTGAAAGCTTTCCCCGACGAGACCTTTCGCGACGACGTCGAAGCCATCGTCGAACGACTTGCAAAGTCCGCGCCTCTCGCGATCAGCGAGATGAAGAAGAACTTCGTCAACGCCGAAAGTATGCCGCTGCGCGACTACATCGAACTCGAGTCCGAGCGCCACAGCCGAACCGGTGCCACGGAGGACAGCCGCGAAGCGATGCGCGCGTTTGTTGAGAAACGTGAACCGGTGTTCAAGGCGCGATAGGTTGCTCTCCGAAGTTTATCCACTCATTCCGTCGGAAGATGTCGGCGGACTCGCCGACTGGCTCGTCGAGACCCTCGGTCTGCGGGAGTCGTGGCGCCACGCCGAAGGATCCAAGGTCGAACACGCCGAAGTGATCTGGCCGGGTGGACGCGTGTCGATCAATCGCACTAAACCTGGGGAGGTCGTCGGCCACGCGCAGATCGCGCTGCGGGTCGATGATCGCGCGATGGTCGAGGAGACCTTCGCGCGCGCCCAGGCGGCAGGCGCCGACTTGCTTCTCGAACTCACCGAAACCCAGGTCGCCTACAGCTTCACGGCGCGTGATCCCGAGGGCAATCAGTGGTGGGTGAGCGCGGAAACGGGCTTTCTCGACAAGCTACGGACGATCGACCCGTAGCTCAACATCTAATCCTCCGGATACAACTCGTCGAGATGCGCCTCGAGCGCATCGAGACGCGCCGACCAATACTCGCGATACGGCCGCAACCACTCGAGCACCTCGACCAACGGCTCGACCTCGAGACTGTAAAGCCGCTGCTGGCCACGCGGTTCGACTGACACCATGCCCGCATCCTTCAAGATGCGCAGATGCTTCGATACCACCGGCTGGCTCATTCCGACCCGCTCGACGACCGTATTCACGGGCTGCGCACCCTCGAGGAGTACGTCGAGGATCTTGCGCCGGCTGGGCTCGGCGACGACATGGAAAGGATTCGCCGTCATGTCTTTAAATATCTCATAGTCGATATATATCGGAATGCGCGCGCTCTGGGAAGGGCTGATCCCCGCAAACCCCACCATCCGATATCCTCCCCCGCTGCTTTCAACAGGACACGCCCCATGGCTGACAAAGAACTCGCTGGAAAAGTTGCACTCGTCACCGGCGCCGGTCGGTTGCGAGGAATCGGCCGGGCGGCGGCCGTGGCGCTCGCGCGGCTCGGCGCCGATGTCGCGGTGAGCGGCACGGGGCGTGATCCCGCGACCTTTCCGGACGACGAAAAAGCCGTCGGCTGGCACGATGTCGACAGCGTCGTCGAACAGATCCAGGCAGAGGGTAGCCGCGGACTCGCGCTCCGATTCGATGTCGCGGATGAGGCGCAATCACAAGCCGCGATCGATCAGGTCGTGGCGGAGTTCGGGCGGATCGACATCCTGATCAACAACGCCGCGATTGCTCGCGGTGAGGATCGAACCGCAGTCGAGAGCTTGGAGCCGGGTCTCTTTCAGCGCGTGGTCGATGTCAAAGTGCGCGGCACGTTCCTCTGCACACAGGCGTTCCTTCGCCAGATTTACGAGCAGGACGAAGGCGGCAAGATCGTCAACATCGCCTCGATCGCGGGCAAACGGGGAAGCGCGCAGACACTCGCTTACAACGCGGCCAACTTCGCGATGATCGGCATGACGCAGTCGATGGCACGCGAATTCGGTCCCCGCGGCGTCAACGTGAACTGTGTGTGTCCCGGCGCCGTCGCGACGTCACGAATGGACGACGTCAGCCCCGACAACCGTCCCGAACGCAACCGCCCGGGCGATCCGGTCGGTCGCTGGGGATCGGACGACGAAGTCGGCGATTTCATCGCCTATCTCTGCACCGAACCCGCGTCCTGGATCCATGGTCAGTCGATCAACCAGGACGGCGGTGCGGTGATGGAGCATTAGGAGGAGAGGGGGCTTTTTTCTTGCGGGGGCTTTGCCCCCGCCGGATCGGCGCTGAGTCGGAGTTGGCGGATGGTGGAGTCGCGCCGCGCGCTTAAGTCGCGGCGCGGAATCACCGCAGGTGATTCCGCCCTGGCGCGTCGCGCGCCGGGGCCCGGTGGTTGGCGTGTTCGCCGGAAGGCGCGCTCGATATTGAGCACGATTCGCAGGATGGCTGGGACGCGTTTGCAGGATCCTGCGTTCGCTCGATGTCCTGGAAAGGATTCGCAGGCTGATCGGTTCGCTACGGTCTATCTAAGGGCAAATTAGTTCTAAAGCCGGCAAACCCCAATCAGCGAAATCGATGACCTCGAGCCGGCGTGGCGCGAGCCGCGACGCCAGGGGGGTCCTAGGGGGGATGCGGAGCATCCCCCCTAGAAGAAAGAACAATTAATCTCCCGAAATCGTAATCCGCTGATTCGTGATGTAACGCCCGTCGTCCGAGCAGAGGTGCGCGACGGTCGCGGCGATATCCTCCGCCGTGCAGACGAAGCCGAACGGTGAACGCTTGGCGACTTCGTCGAGGTCCGATGGCCCACCGGTCGCTTCGACGATGCGTCGGCCCATGTCCGTATCGACGAGGCCCGGGGCGATCATGTTGACGCGCATGCCGTGCGCTTTTTCTTCGCGCGCGAGCGTGTGGGCCATCGCTTCGAGCGCGGCTTTGCTCACGGAATAGACGCCGAAGCCCGGGTTGAGTGCTTGCGCGGCGATCGACGAGATCATGATCACGTCGCTGCGGTCGGCTTGGCGCAGGTGCGGGACAAGGCTGCGGCAGAGGAAGATCGGGCCCCAGACGTTGACGTTCAGCAGGCGATTCCACTGGTCATTGGTCGCATCGGCAATATGTGGTCGATTGATAGCGGCGGAACCGAGTCCAGCGTTGTTGATGAGTGCATCGATCTGCCCGAAATCCGCGACCGCCTGATCGCACATCGCGGTCACGGCCGCTTCGTCCCCGACATCGGCCTGATAAATCGCGGCTCGTCGTCCCATGGCCTCGACGGCTTGCTTCGTCTCGAGCGCGGCGGTTTCGTTACTCGTGTAGTTGATCGCGACGTCCGCGCCTTCTTCGGCGAATCGCAACGCGATCGCGCGGCCGATGCCACGACTACCACCGGTCACGAGTGCCGTCCGTCCTTCCAGTTTTCCCATCTATTCCTCCCTTCTTTTTCAGTGAAACGGTCGCCGCGCGAGCGACTCAGGTCGCTTGTTGCGCATCGACATACGTCGGCACGCCCTCGGCTTCGAAGAAGCCGTCGATCGTCGAGCGATCGGCGTCGGATAAGCGCCAATCGGCCGCGGCGATATTCTCGGTCAGTTCCCTTTCGTTACGCATACCGACGAGCCCGACGGTCACGGCCGGAGACCCAAGCACCCAGGCGATAGCGAGTTGCGCGACCGAGTGGCCATGATCGCCCGCAAATTCCTTCAATCGCTCGACTACGCGAAGCTCCTTCTGGAAGTGTTCGCCTTCAAAAAGCGGCAAGCCGAACGCCTTGCCGGAGCTACGCCAATCCCAGTCGACGAAGGTCGTCTCGGGCGTGAACGCGCCCGTCAGGAGGCCGAATCCGAGACTGCCGTAGGCCATGTAGCCGATCCCGTTTTGTCCGCAGAACGGCAGCACCTCGGCCTCGGCGCGCCGGTCGAAGAGGTGGTAGCCGACCTGATTTGCCGTCAGATGTCCGGCGGCTTCGCATGCCTGCATCATCTCGACGTTGTAGTTCGATACGCCGTAGTGGCGAATCTTGCCCGCGGCGACCAGATCCTCGAGTGCCGCGATCGTCTCGTCGTGCGGCGTCTTGTGATCGGGCCAGTGGATCAGCAGCAGATCGAGATAGTCGGTGTTGAGACGCTCGAGACAGCCTTCGGTGTGCAGGATGACGTTGTCACGTCCGGCGTCGCGGCCCGACACCGCGCCGTTGCCGCTCTTGCCTTCGTGGTAGGTGAAGCCGACCTTGGTCACGAGGACGATGTCTTGGCGATGATCACCGAGACCCCGCGCGAGAAGTTCCTCGGACGTGTTGGGACCGTAGACCTCGGCGGTGTCGAAGAGGGTGATCCCGTGGTCGACGGCCATCTCGACGGCGCGGACCGCTTCGGCGATGTCGATCTCCCCGTACTGGGTCGTGCCCATCTCCCAGGTTCCGAAGCCGACGGCCGATGCTCTGAGGTCCGTGTTACCGAACTGCCTTTCTTCCATGGGGCTCCCCTACCGTCTGAGTCGATGCGTCGAGTTTAGCCACGTTTTGAGATCCCTCGCTTATGATCGACGTCACAGCGATCAGGAATCGATGAGGGAGACCATGCCGCTACGCCCCGAACCCGCCGAGCACCGACAGACCGGCTATCAAGCGGCACCCGTGCTCGACCCGCCCGACGCCCTGCCCCTACCACCGGCCGCGCGAGATCTCATCGAGGCGAAAGAGCACCTGGCCGAATACGGCCTCTGTTACCTGCCCGGGGTGCTCTCGGCGAATGAACGCGACGAGCTCACAGCGGCGCTCGACCAACAGGCCGAAGCGGAACGCAGTCTCGGACCGCTCGCACCGCCCTCGGCACGCGCCGACAAGCAGCTCGTTTCCAACATGGTCAACAAGGGCAAGGTCTTTCTCGATCTCGTCGAGCGGATCGAGACGGACGAACTCGCCGGCTTCATGCTCGGCACGAACTTCCTCATCTCGAGCATCACCGGCGGCATGTTCCACGCCCCGACGACGGAGCCGCAGCCGCTCCATCGCGACCAGGGCTACGTGCCTGCGACCGTCAACTTCCCGGCCGCTTGTAATCTCTTCTGGGTACTCGACGATTTCGAGCCGGACAACGGCAGCACTTGGGTCGTGCCCGGCAGCCATCGCTGGAAGCCCGAATACCAGGTGAAGGCGCCGCCACGGGGCATGGCGGCGCAGGTCCGTGTCCCGGCCGGCAGTGTCTTTGCGTGGGACGGGCGCATCTGGCACGGCCTCGGCGTCAATCAGAACGGCCAACCGCGACGCAGCATCACGACCTTCTTCTGCCTGCCGTGGATGCGCCAGCAGGAGAACTGGGGCGTTTCGTGTCTACAGGAAGTACTCGACAGCGCGAGCCCGAAGCTCAAAGCCCGGCTGGGGTTGCGCACGTACGGCACCCTCGGCGGCGTCAACGGGACGCACGTCGAAGCCGAAAACGCGACGCCACTCGGTAACTCGGACGTCGTGTTTCCGCGCTACATCATCGGCGAAGGCGGTTCGTTACACCCGCTCGAACGCGTTCACAAAGCCTGAGGCCACTACCAGGTATCCACCCACGGTAGCTTCTTGCCGTCGCGGGGGATCACGGGTGGCGCGGAATTGAGCCCCATCACGAGCCACCGGCGGGTGTCGACCGGATCGATCACGTCATCGACCTCGTTGACGGTGCCCGCGTTCAACGCACGGGCCCACGCATAGGCCTCGTCGACGTATTTGTCGTACCGCGCCTTGCGCTCCTGAATGTTCTCGATCGCGGCCAGTTCTGCCCGGCGGCCGAGTTTGATGGAACCCTCGAGCCCCATCCCCGCGAACTCACCCGTGGGCCAGGAAATCGAGAAGAACGTCTCGTCGAAGCTGCCGGTCGACATCGCGAGCGCACCGAGGCCGTAGGACTTACGCAGTACGACCGTGAAATACGGCACGGTGATGTTCGCGCCGGCGACGTACATCCGGCCGCAGTGGCGAATCAACGCCGTTTTCTCCGCCTCCGGACCGACCATGTTCCCCGGACAGTCGACGAGCGAGAGGATCGGGATGTCGAAGGCATCGCAGAGCTGCATGAACCGGGACGCCTTGTCGGCCCCTTCGGAATCGATCGCCCCGCCGGTCGGTGAGTTCGAGTTGTTGGCGATGACGCCGACCGGCCGGCCTTCGATGCGAATGAACGCTGTCACCATCGACAGGCCGAACCGGGGCCGGAGTTCCAGCATCGAGCCGACGTCGCCAATCGTCTCGATGACGGTTCGGACGCTGTAAACCGAGCGGCGGTTCTCGGGCACGATGTGGCGCAGGATGCGTTGGTCGTGCTCACGCCAGGCCTTCACCCGGCCCTGGAAGAACGACAGGTAGTGGCGGGCGGCCGCGGTAGCCGCCTCCTCGTCCTCGACGAGGATGTCGATCACCCCGTTCGGTTCCTGAATGCTGACCGGACCTACCTCGCTCGGTGCGTAGGCACCGAGCCCGCCGCCTTCGATCACGGCCGGGCCACCGATGCCGAGGCTCGAATCCTTCGTCGCGATGATCACGTCACAAGCGCCGAGTAAGACCACGTTCCCAGCGAAACAGTAGCCCGAGCTCACGCCGACGAGCGGCACCAGGCCCGACAACTTGCCGAGTTCGCGCCAGGTCCGGGTGCTCAGACCGCCCACCGATCCCGCCGAGCGATTGCCGCCCGAGCGTGGGCCGCCGTGCGTCCGGCCGCCACCGCCTTCGGTATAGAGCACGACCGGAAGCCGCGCTTTCTGCGCCACGCCGAACATTCGATCCTGCTTCTGGTGGTTCTTGCCGCCCTGGGTACCCGCGAGAACCGTGTAGTCGTAGGACATCGCGATGCAGCGCGCGTTGTCCTCGCCGACGAGGTCGCCGTTCACGCGCCCAACACCCATCACCATGGCATCGGCAGCCGTCTTGATGATTCGTTCTTCGAGCTGCTCCTTCGTGTCGTCGCGGTAACGGGTTGCCGTGGTCAACGGGCCGTACTCGAAAAACGATCCGTCGTCGCAGAGGTCGAGAATGTTCTCGCGCGCGGTTCGCTTGCCCGCGTTGTGACGCTTGGCCGTCGCCTCGTCGCGGGCTTCATCCGTCGTCAGCTGTTTGAAATGCAGGATTTCGGCGACGTCAGGACGAATCTCGTCGAGATCGATCTCGTCATCGGTTTCGAACTCGCCTTCGACGTGCTGCGGCTCGACGAAGACGATCGGCGTCGCCTCGAAAATGGTGTCGCCGATCTCGAGCGCAATCTCTCGGACCACGCCCGCAACCTCGGACGTGATGATGTGCTCCATCTTGAGCGCTTCGAGCACCCCAACGGGCTGGCGCCGCTGGATGACGTCACCGACCGCGACCGAGAGCCCGATCACCATGCCCTGAATCGGCGCCTCGACGGCGACGGTTCCGGGCGGCCCCTGAACAACGGGTACCACTGGCGTCGGCGTGACGGGACCCGGCGCGCCACCCTCGCCCTTGAGGCCTAGCACCGCCAACGGATCGTCGGGATCGACGCGTGATCCCGCCCGACGCACGTCTCGTTCGGGAGAGAAGAACCGAACGCGCTCCTCGTCGAGGTCGAGGATATCGGCGATGTTCTCCTCGACGTAGCGCGTATGGATCTCGCTCCACGGCACATGGCGCAGTAGCGCCTGCAGGAACTCTCGGTTGCTCCGCGCCCCTTCGATCTTGAACTCGCCGAGCGCCCGACGGGCCTTACGTGCCGCCGCGGGTACATCGTTCGCGCTGACGATTACTTTCGCGAGCAGCGAGTCGTAGTAGATGCTCGTCGCGTAACCCGCGTAGCCGAATCCGTCGACCCGAATACCGGGACCCGAAGGCGGATCGTAGGCGGTCAGCACGCCGCCGCTCGGCCGCGACGACCCGTCGTCGGCCATCGTTTCGAGGTTGACGCGTGCCTGAAGCGCAACGCCTTTCGATCGAACGTCCGCCGAGATGCCGATGTCTTCGAGGGTCTGGCCGCTCGCAATCGCGAGCTGCGCCGCCACGAGATCGACGCCCGTGATCTCTTCAGTGACCGTGTGTTCGACCTGTAATCGCGCATTCGCCTCCATGAAGACGAACCGCTCACCGTCACCATCGACGAGGAATTCGAAGGTCCCGACACCGCGATAGTCGACCGCGCGTGCGAGCGAAACCGCACTCGACCACATTGCTTCGCGAAGCGAATCATCGACACCGAACGCGGGCGCAACCTCGATCAGTTTCTGCCGCTGGCGTTGCAGACTGCATTCCCGATCGAAGAGGTGAACCACGCCTCCCGCGCCGTCACCGACGATCTGGACTTCGATATGGCGCGCTGGAGCGAGCAATTCCTCGACGTAGATCGCTCCCGAGCCGAACGCCTGCAGCGCCTCGGACGACGCCCGCTCGAACGCTTCGTCGAGATCATCGAGATCGATCACAGGACGCATACCGCGACCGCCGCCTCCGGCGACGGCCTTCAGCATGATCGCGCCGCCTTCGCCGAGCCCCTCGAAGAACGCGCGAATGGCCGGCAGATCGGCGGCTTCGCTGCTGCCCGGCAACACGGGCACGCCACATTCGACAACAAGCGCGCGAGCCGCCGACTTGTCCCCGAATCGACGCAGCGTTTCAGGCGTCGGACCGACAAACGTCAACCCCGCCGTGCCGACGGCCTCGGCAAAATCGCCGTTCTCGCTTAAGAATCCATACCCGGGGTGGATCGCATCGCACCCGGACACTTTGGCCGCCGCGATCACACCGTCGATGTCGAGATACGCGGCAACACCCGTTCCCTCGAGGGCCACCGCTTCGTCGGCAACACGGGTGTGCAGCGACGCGGCATCGTCTTCGGCGTAGATCGCCACGCTCGCCATGCCGAGATCCTCGGCACAGCGCGCGATCCGGATCGCGATTTCGCCGCGATTGGCAATGAGAATTTTGTTGATCATCGTGGTCCGCCGCTTCGCTCGAAGCGGCGGACTATACCGCCCGTGGAAATCGGGCGGGCGGGCGAGGCTCTGCTAGCCCCAGCTCCCAGGCGCCGTGCCGAGTTCACTGGGTGGTCGGCGCCAACCGACGTCGGTCGACGATAGACCGACCGATGCCGCGAGGTGGCGCATGACGCCCCAGGACGACGTGACGCAGGCTTTTTGCATTGTCCGGCGTTCCTCGCCTTTGATCGCATCGGCGTCGGCATCGCTCGAAAGCCCCAGGGAACGGAGCCAAAGCGCGCTGCGGGTCAGCGACACGCGCACCCAATACGAACCGCCTTCCGTGCGCTGACGATGAAGCGCAACCAAAGCACCAAAAGCCGCCAGGAATCCTGTCGTGTAGTCGGTCACCGCGGCGGGCTGTAGCAACGGCACGCCGTCGTTGACGTGTTCGCCGTGCAGATGCGCGACCCCCGACACCGTCTGCGCGAGCTGCTCCCAACCAGGAATAGTGCGCCACGGCCCTTCGTGGCCGTAACAATTGATCGAGACGTAGACGATTCCCGGGCTCTTTTCCGCGACTTGCTCGGGGCCGAACCCGAGCCGTTCCATCGCCCCGCCGCGATAGCCCTGCGAAAAGACGTCGGCGTCGGGGAGCAACGCGTCGAGTTCGGCGGCGCCGGTCTCGGTCTTGAGTTCGATGAAGGTGTTGCGTTTACCGAGCCCCGTATCCGCAATGAACGGTGCGACGAACGGCAGATCCTTCGAGCCGACGCGCAGCACTTCGGCACCGTAGCTTGCAAGCGTGCGGGCGCAGGTCGGCCCGGCCAATACGCGGGTCAGATCCAGCACGCGGTGATCCGAAAGCGGGCGGTCAGCGCCACGCTGTCTGGCACGCGGTGGAGCTTCACCAATCTTCAGGATCTCGACCACGGGGCGTTCGGCAAGAACCCGAGCCGGTTCGCTCGCATCGAACTCATCGGGTGTGCGAACCATGGCGCTGCAGAGTCCCCGCTGCATGATCTCCGCTTCGAGCGCCGGTGCTTCCCAGCCATTGAGGACGCGACGCATCGCATCGGCGTCTCGCGGATGACCAAAAAGCTCCAACAGACTCTCGGTGTTGTGTGGAAACCCCGCGTGCAGAAACATCCATCGTCCGTCGCCGGTCCGCTGGAAGCCACTCGCGAGCGGTCGATCCGCCGCAAAACGCATCGGCGCCCGAGCGTCGTCCTCGAAGTCGAGAAAGCTGTAGCTCATGAGCGCGGCTTCGCAGTGCCGCGAATTCGCCGTGGCGCGGCCTTCGCCCGCCATCAAACGATCCGCAGCCAGCGCGCCCGCGAGTTGCGACGCCGCGGCGATCTCCGCCAGCCGGAAACGTGAGGGCAACGCCCGCGCTTGCCAGTCGACGTCCGCGCGATCCGCCGCACCCGGATCGTCCGCGATCGTCGTCAGTTGCCGCAACGCGTCACGAAAAACCGCTCGATCTATATCAGCCATCTACCGCTCTCGTGGGCTCATCGCGACAAGAGACTAACGGATATCCCCGCACGAGCCATCGTTGAGCCAACAGGGCGTCAACGCAGACGATCGACACGACTTCTCAAGTATTGAACTTCGGACTCGAGACGTCGGATGCGCGACTCGAGCGAGCGGACGTCACCCGCCGTCTCGGCCGAAGCGCGCGGCGGCACCGTCACCACGGTCCGCCGTCGGTCCTGGATCAGGACTTCGAGTACGCGGCGGACGGCGACGATATCGGGATCCGTCGCATCCTGGAGCGTCGCCCAGGCACCCGCCGCCGGCTTCTCGTCAGGCGCGGTCTCATCGGGCGTCGGCTCCGCCTCCGCCGCAAGGTTCGGTACCACACAGACGATCGACATCACCAA
This sequence comes from uncultured Pseudomonadales bacterium, assembly GCA_951813295.1. GTDB lineage: Bacteria > Pseudomonadota > Gammaproteobacteria > Pseudomonadales > Azotimanducaceae > VXYL01. Next base: position 3,161,280 of record CATOTI010000002.1, on the reverse strand, counting down.
CAACAGGAACTTCAAGCATTTCGGCTCTTTCATCAGGCTGTCCACCTCAAAGCACGTCTGAACGGACCCTACACCCACCCGCTCTCGTCTTGCCCGGGCTGTGCGTTGGCGTGCAACGACCCATCTCCCGTAGATTGGCTCGCTTCGACGATCACGAGTAAGTCTTTGAAGTCACTCAGCGAGTCGCGCTGGCTCAGATTCGCGACCTTTTCGGCCTTCTATTTCGCTCAAGGTGTGCCGATCGCACTCCTGACCATCGCGCTGCCCGCCTACTTCGGCGAGCAGGGACGTTCGGCCGAGGAAGTCGGCCTTTTTCTCGCCGTCGTCGGCTTCCCGTGGGGCGTGAAGCTCATCATGGGGCCGTTCATGGATCGCTTGACGTTCCTTCCCATGGGATTCAGGCGTCCCTGGGTGCTCATCGCGCAAACGGGGCTCGTCCTTTCATTCGTCCTGATGGCGGCATTTGGCTCGGCCGAAGGCGATCTTGCGCTCCTCATGGCGCTCGGGTTCATCTCGAATTCGTTCGCCGCCACCCAGGACGTCGCCGTCGACGGGATGGCGATCGACATCCTGCCGATCGAGGATCGAGGCCGCGCCAATTCCTTCATGGCTTTCGGCCAGGTCGCGGGCTACTCGTCGTTCAGCTACATCTGCAGCTTCCTGATAACCACGGCGGGGCTCGCGACAACGGCGATCGTCTGCGCGGTCACGGTCGCAGTCATCCTCGTCGTGGGTATCGTCGTAAGGGAACGTGCGGGCGAGAAGCGACTGCCCTGGACCGAGGGCGCGGCTGTCGACGTCGATCACGAGATGGATCCGACGATCTCGACCTATTTCCGCCAGCTCATCAAAGTTTTGGTCCTGCCGACCAGCTTGATCCTGATCGGCATGGAGCTTCTCAACCGCATCCGCGACGGATTCGCGAACGCCATCCTGCCCGTCTTCGCGACACAGGAAGTCGGTGTGACGGGGAACGAATACGCCGGGCTCTATGCCGTGATGGGCGTGACGGCCGCCGTCACCGGGATCTTCTTCGGCCCGGTCATCGACAAGGTCGGCGCCAAACGATTTCTGTTCATCGCGTTTCTTGCCTCGGCCGCAATCCACATCGGCTTCGTATTGATGAGCGACTACTGGACTTCGATGCCGTTCGTCATCGGCTCGTTCGCCGCCGTCTTGATCGTGAGTCAGCTCATCTTCATCGCGTTCATCGTGCTCGCAATGAACATCTGCCAATCGCAGATGGCGGCGACGCAGTTCGCAATCTACATGTCACTGTCGAACCTGAGCCGGACGGTCGGCTCGGGGATTCTCGCCGCCGTCGGCGCGAACCTAAGCTTCAGCGACGAATTCGTGATCATGGGTGGGTTGTTGATCGCCGCCGCGGCCGTGCTGTGGTTCTTCAAAGAGGAGCGCCGCGAGCCCGAGGGCTAGCGCACGTTCAGGCGTCGGTGGTCTCCGCGTCGCGCGGCTCGAGCGCCGTCGGGCGATGCCGGTAGCGCGCGTTCGGCGGCTCGAGGATGGCGAGTTTCCGATCGTCCATGTCCGAATAGTCGTAGAAATCCCGGGGCTCGAAGAAGTCGGCCGACCAGGTCAGCGCGTGCGGCGAAAACTTGTAGAACACCGTCGTTCGGGGCGAATCCACCGTCCACGGCAACGTGCCGTGGATGAGCGCTTCGGTGAAGATGATCGCGTCGCCAGGCGTCGCCGCCACGCGCGCGACGGCTTCCGGGATTCCCTGACTCAGATCCGCCCATCCCTCAGGCATCGCGACGTTGCCCTTGTGCGAACCGGGAATGCAGGCGAACCCACCATCGTTCGGTGCGGTGTCGTATAGCTCGAACGAAACCGTCGTCAGACCGTTGTAGAAACGGCCGTTGTCGTAGCGAAAGAAGCCCGTGACGGTGTTCCACCCACCGTGCAGCATGCCGCCCTTGAAGCCCTTCGCGACGTGCGTGTGCACGTTGATGTGGTCCAGGCGGAACGACGGCATCGCGTCCGGAACCCGACGCGGATTACCGATGATTTCCTCGAGGATCGGCGAGAGATGCGGCAGATCCAACAGGTCGCGCCAGAGCCTGTGCCAATGCAACGGGCCTTCTGACTGGGGCACGGGCGGGAACTGCTCCGTGGAGTTTTTGATGGTCGCCTTCAGCGTCTCGATCTGATGCTCACTCAACACGTCCGGGATGATGAAGTAGCCACGCGTATCGAAGAGAAAACGCTGTTCGTCCGTCATGGTGTAAGACACGGCTACCCCCAAACCTCAGGCTAGAAAGCGTAAACGTTAACGTATTCCCCGCATCGCCCGGGTCGATTCGCTTTCCGTCAACCATCGCCACGCCGCGATCGCGGCCAGCAGATAGAGCATCGCCGCGAGAACGAAGCCGATCGTCGGTTCACCGATGACGTCCATCAACCACCACCCCAACGCTGGTCCGGTTGCCGCGCCGAAGTCGTTCATCGTGACGTAGCGCGAAAAACGTTGCGACCCCTCGCGAGCGACTGTGCCCGCGATCCCGGCATGCAAACCCGTCGCCGTGACGAAAAACATCACCACCGCGACCGCGACCGCACCTGGATGAACCAGGACGATCGCGGCGCCGAGCGAACCGGCCCCGATGAGGAAGAGCACCGTCGAACTGGAGCGAACGCCGAGCCGATCGGCCACGCTCCCGAGCCATGGCGCTGCCGCGGTATCGAGCATGAAGCGGACGGCGAGAAGCGCGCCGGTCACGGTCGCGGCCGTCAGGCCGAACGGCAAGTCGCCCTCGAGCCGGGCATCGAACACGGCGCCGAGCGTCGAGATCACGAAGCCGCTACCGGCCGCGCCCAGGACGAAACCGAGGAAGCTGAATCGATCGAACGTCCCGCCCCGGTTCGCGTTTCCGCTCTCGACCACGACGTCGCTTTGCCCGAATCCGCGAAAGGCGATCGGCACGGCGAGGAGCGAAACGATGGCGAGCCATACGACCGCTTCGTGAAACCCGATGAGGTCCACGAGAAAGGCGCCGCCAAAGAGTCCGACGACGCTACCGACGCGCGATAGACCGTTGTAGATCCCCATGGTTCGACCGGCACGATCGCTCGGGACGTCCTTCATGATTCTGAGCACGCCCAAGTGGCGGATGAAGGACCACGCCAATCCCCACGCGAGGCGCGCAGCAAGCAAGAGGACGAACGAGAAGGTCGCCACGTAGCCGAACGTCGTCAGCGCCCCGAGGAAGAGCGCGGCCACGAGGAGCAAGCGCGAATAGCCCAGCCCGGCCACGCGGTGGGCCAGTGGATTGGTAATCAGCCGAATCCAGCGATTGACCGACAGCAGGATGCCAACCTGAACCGCCGAGATCCCGAGCTCCTGGTAGTAGACCGGCAGCACGGAATAGAGCACCTGGTCACCCAGAAGCGAAAAGGCGGTCGCCACGGAAATCGGCACGAGCGGACGAGCGGTCGCGCCCCGCGAGGCGTCAAGTCGAGGCACGAGGACCCGTGATTTGCCCTGACTTCAAGCCGTTCGCCCACAGAAATTTGGTACGACGGTACTGAGCTGTGTAGCTTGGCGCCATGAGCTATCCCGCGATCGACGACAAACCCGGCGCAAGTGCACAGCAGCAGCACGAGCTCCGCGTTTTCGGCTTCACGGTCGTCCCGGACGTGTTGAGCGCGGACGAAGCAGGCGCAATGCGCGAGTTCGTGCTCGACACCGAAGCACGGATCGGCGTCGATACGCACCATCGTGGCATCGCCCGCCACCTCGCCAACGTTGTGGCGCTCGACCCGATGTTCCTGCCGATGATCGACCATCCGCGTGTGCTGCCGCTCGTCGAATCGTTGATGGGCGAGGACATCATTCTCGGCAGCCTGAGCGCCCGCATCGTGCGTCCGGGCGATCCGCGCCAAACGCTGCACAGCGACGTACCGATGGGGCTCGCACGTTACGGTCACGAAGCCCCCGTCATGATGAATACGGTCTGGGCGCTGCAGGACGCATCCCCAGAGAACGGCGCGACGTGGGTCGTACCGGGCAGCCACCAAAGCGGCCTGCCTGAACCACCAGCCGCGTTCGATGTCATCCACGCACAGCAACCGACCGTTCGCGCTGGTAGTGTGATCGTCTTTCACGGTCAAACGTGGCACGGCGGCGGCGCGAATCGATCGATTGAGCCGAGGGTGTCGTTATTCGGCCACTATCGATACGGCGCGTGGCTGAGATTCCAATGCGATCCACACGAAGAATTCCAGCCGGAATGGCTCGACGCCATGACCGATCGTCAGAAAGCGCTGTTGCGAATGACGCAGGGCATCAATCCTCGGCACGGCGCCGATTTCTACGAACGCTAGACCGCGCATCCCAGGAGAAGCGATGAACCGCGACGATTTCCGGAGCCGGCTGATCTTCATGATCGGCCTGATCGTCGCCGGCGAGACGGTTTATGCGTTGCCGTTCCATATCACGCGCTTTTTTCGCCCGACCGTGATGGAGGTATTCGGCGTCACCGCAACAGAGCTAGGTGCCGCCCAGGCGATCTATGGCATCACGGCGATGATTGCCTACTTCCCCGGCGGGCCGTTGGCGGATCGCTACTCGGCAAGAAAGCTTCTCGCATTTTCGCTGTGGAGCACGGCCGCCGGCGGCATCTACATGGCAACGTTCCCCGGCTACGTCGGATCGGCGTGGATCTGGGGTTTCTTCGGCGTCACCACGATCCTGCTCTTCTGGGCGGCGCTGATCCGCGCGACGCGCGACTGGGGCGGAACAGACTCCCAAGGTCGGGCCTACGGGATCCTCGACGGCGGCCGGGGATTGCTCCAGGCCGGACTCGCATCCATCGGGGTGATCGTCTTCGCGCTCGCCTTCCCGGACGGCTACGAAGTCGCCTCGATGGCCGACAAGGAAGATGCCCTCGGACTCGTCATCTACGGCTACACCGTCGTCACCTTTCTCACGGGCATCTTCGTCTGGTTCGCGATTCCGGATAACGATCCGGTGTCGGGCAAGCGCGAGCATCGCGATGCTGCCGCCGTCTGGAACGGCATCATGACCGTCGTCCGCCTGCCCGCGGTCTGGTTGCAGGCGACGGTGCTCTTAGCGGCATACGTCGTCTTCAAGGGATTCGACAACTACTCGCTCTTCGCCGTCGAGGCGTACGGCGTCGACGAGGTCGAAGCCGCGCAGATCGCGACGCTCGGCGCATGGATCCGACCGATCGCGGCACTCGCCGCCGGTTTCATCGGCGACAAACTCGGTGTTTCGAGGACGATCGTGATCTGCTTTGCGGTAGCCCTCGTCACACAGCTTCTCTTCGGCATCGTCTCGCCAGACGTGGCCGGGATCGTCTTCCTGCTCGGCAACATCTTCGTCGCCTGCGCGGCTTTCTTCGGTCTCCGTGGGCTCTATTTCGCTCTCTTCGAAGAATCGAGCGTGCCGGGGCACGTCACCGGTACCGCCGTCGGGATCGTCTCGGTCGTCGGCTACACGCCCGACATCTTCGTCGCCTACGTCGCCGGCCTCATGATCGACGCCAACCCTGGCGCCCTCGGTCACCAGCACTTCTTCCTTTTCCTTTCGGTGTTTGCCGCCCTGGGACTCGGCGCCAGTCTCGTCATGATGTTCATGAACAACCGGCGCACGTCCGAGGCGATGCCGACCGGATCCTAATCGGGCCAATCGCTCGAGAGGTCGTCGAGCGGCCAGCCGACCCGCGCGCCCCAGTCGATACCTTGGGCGGTCATCCATACGGCCAGGCCCGACCAGGCGGCTTCGATCGCAGCCGCAACGCCGGTCGAGTCGACCAGATCACCTGCCTGAACGCGCCGGACGAGATCATCAAATCCGCCCGGGTGGGACTTCAGTTCGCTCGCTTCTGGAAAGACGCTCGTGCCGGTTGTGTAGCACTGCCGGTGGTACGCACCGAGCAACAACGCGATCCTGTAAGCCACTTCGAACGCCAGAATCGGAAGCGCTTGTACGTCTCCGCGGGCGACTGCATTGCGAACCTTGCCGACGAGTTCGAACACGACGATGGCGAGCATCGCGACGAGATCGTCGAATTCGGCCTCGGGTGGTGAGAGAAGCCGTTCACGCGCTCCGTCAAACACCGTCGGGTCCCCCGCCAGGCACACGAGGTCGAGATAAGCGCCCTTCCAGATCGCCCAGTCCTCTTCCTCGGTGTTCAAAAGGTCGGCTTCGAACATGTCTCGGGATTGGAAGTTGATCTCGATCTTGTTGGCCCCGTAGACCCACTCGAGCGACTGATCGATGCCCTCGCCCGCCACGATCGTGAGGAGTTCGATGTCGGAAAAAGGACCATCCGATCCGCGCGCATAAGAACCATAGGCCGCGATGGCGACCAGACGATCGCCGAGCCGTCGTTCGAGATCTCCGAGCACACGTTTGACGATCTGTTGTCGCTCCTCATGCGTCTGCTCGACGGGGCCGGGAGCGAGATCGACCGTCACGACGGAGCCCAGGTCGGATCCGTCGTTCGCAGCGCCGTCGCACCGCTCGAGAAACGCGCCTCGAGCCCGGCGACCGTCACTGGAAAGCGCAGGCGGCGGGCCGGTCCCCAACTCGTTTCTTCACGCCGAGGATCGATTTCTTCGCGCGAGATTTTGAGCGCCTCCCCTTCGAAGGCCATCAGGGTAGACGCGTCGACCAGCAACTTGGCCGTTCGCGCGAGCGAAAGCCGCGCCCGGACCCCTTCGCCGCCGCGCCGGCGCGCGAGGCCGCACAACACCGCCGCGGCCAGGAGATAGCCGGTACCGTGATCCAGCGCCTGAACCGGTAACGGCGTCGGTTTCTCCGCGCCCGCGAGATCCATCCCCCGCGCGGCGATCCCGGCGCTCATCTGCACTAGCGAATCGAATCCTCGCCGCTTCGCCCAGGGGCCCGTCCAGCCGTACGCATCGAGCGACACGTCGACGAGCGCCGGGTTTCGCCGCCGCCTTTCCGCGGCGCCAAAACCCAACCGCTCCAATGCATCGGATCGATAGCCGTGCAGAAAGACGTCCGCCGTCTCGAGCAATTCTCCGAACTGCGCACGATCGTGATCGAGCGTGAGGTCCAACCCCGCGCAACGTTTTCCTACCGTGACCTCAGGCACGACGCCCGGTTCATCCCAGTGCGGTGGGTCGATGCGCAGTACATCGGCGCCGAACGCCGCCAGAAAACGACTCGCCACGGGCCCGGCCAGCACCCGCGTGCAATCGAGCACCTTGACGCCTCCTAGCGCCTCGCCTTCGAGATCCCGCGGCGGGCAAGGGCTCGCCGACCAGGCGATGAGCGGCTCATCCGCAACGGCTTGGCCTTGCGCGTGCAGCGCCCACTCATCACTCGAGCGTAGCTTTGCCGCACAGCCGCCCTCGGCGACGATCGCGGCCTCAAGCGTTTCCCCGTCCATCGCGGAGACCGCGCCCGCGACGGCGTCTCGATCGGCGTCCACGCCAAGAACGCGCAGCGCCGCTGCCCGGTGGTGCGGCGCGTTCGTGTGCAACTTGATCCAACCGTCGCTCGTCTCGTAGTCACCCGCAATCGCATCCCATGGGCCCGGAATACGCCAGCCGTCGGGTACGATGCTCCAGGCGAACCAGAGCGACGCGAGGCGCTGATCGACGACCACTGACTCGCGTCCGGTCAGAGCGGCGAGCGCATCCGCGGCGGCCCCAACGGTTGTCGCAGCAAGCGCCGAGACCGGAAAACACGAGGGCAATGTCGCGGACCCGGCGACCGCATGAGTGAGATCGAGATCGAGGGCCGAACCTATGGCTTCACGCATCGAAGACCTCCTGATCAGTTGATTTCGAGGCGCTCACGAAGGTCGGCCGCGCCGAGTACGCGGTCCAGCACTTGATCGAGTTGTGCGTTGGCGAACGGGGCAATCGACGGCGCCGGGCGCCGTACCGTCGCGTGTTCGATCATGCCCCGGCGCCGGAAGATCTCTTTGCGGATCGCGACTCCTGGCTGGTTCTCGAACACCATCAACGGCAGATAGGTGCAGTAGATCGACCATGCCAGATCGGCATCCGCCGCGACCATCGCCTGGAGCACCTCGGGAAACGCGAAGCCGGTCATGAAACCGTCAGCGCCGGCAAGAAGCTCGAAGCCGCCATAGAGGGCGCCGAGGCCGGTGAGAATGGGTACACGCCGGTCCATTCGCTCGACGAGCGCCGCGACACGCGGCGGCGAAGGCACCGCCTCCTGCTTGATGCACGCAACCGTCTCGAGTTCATCGACGATGCGCAGCACGAGTTCGATCGACAGGTGCACACCGGTCGATCCCGGGTGGTCCTGGAAGACGATCGGTAAATCACAAGCACCCGCAATCGCTTCGAAATGCGCCAACACCTTCGCTTCCGACGGGACGGCTTCCTGATGCGGCGTCACCATGATGGCGGCGGCCCCCAGATCCTCCGCGGTCTTGGAAAGCTCGATCGCCGCCTGCGTGCCGCTATGGCTCGTACCGACGACTACCGGGAGGCGACCGGCAGCCTCGAGGGCGCATTCGATGATCAGTGTGCGTTCACGATCGGTGAGCCGGTTGGCTTCACCCAACACGCCGAGGATGGTGATCCCCGACACGTCGAGTCCGACCATTCGATCGACCATGCGAGCGTAGCTCTCGAGATCGACCGATTCATCGCCGCGAAACGGTGTCGGCAGGATCGGGAAAACGGCGCGTTCGAACACGGCAACCTCAACGACGGGAATGAATGGTCACCTTCGCGCAGGAGCGGAAGCGTACGCAACGCTTCGGGCCCCGCAGCCAATCGATCAGGTCACGCGGGTCGGGGTCGCGAACCTCGGATCTCGATGCCGCCCCGACGTCAGCAGGGCCTCGATACGACAGGCGGCGTCGAAGATGTCGACGAAGCGTAGATAAAGCGGTGTCAGGCCGACTCGTAGCAAATCCGGTGCTCTGAAATCACCGACGATGCCCTCGGCAACCAGCGCGCGTGTGAGCGCAAACGCCTCCGGGTGTCGAAACGCGACCTGACTGCCGCAATCCTCGCCGCGACGAGGTGACGCAAGGAGCAACTCGTCGGCGACTTCGCTGCCTTCGATGAGTTCGATGAGTGCCGACGACAGCGCCAGACGCTTCGTCTCGACATCCTCCAGATCGACTGCGTCAAAGACGTCGAGCGCGCCTTCGAGGGCCCGGCACGCCAAGATCGGCGGTGTGCCGACGAGGTAGCGATCGATGCCCGACGCCGGTGCATAGCGGCCATCGAACTCGAACGGGCGGGCGTCGCCCATCCAGCCAGATAGGGGCTGCGCGGCGAGTTCGCCGGCAAGCTTCGTGAGATGCCGCTCGGCGACGTACAGAAACGCCGGCACGCCCGGACCACCGCCGAGAAACTTGTAGCCGCAGCCCACCGCAAAATCTGCCTGCGCGGCATCGAGTGCGACCGGAAACGCACCCGCCGAATGGGCGAGATCCCAGAGCGTGAGCGCTCCAACCGCATGCGCTCGGGCGGTCATGTCCGCAAGATCGAAGCGAACACCCGTGCGAAAGTCGACTTGCGTCAACATCAGCAGCGCGACCCGATCATCGAGCGCGCTGGCGAGTTCTTCACGGGGAACACAGACGAGTTCGCAACGCGCCGGCCCCAGGAGCGCGGACAGCCCCTGCGCGACGTAGAGATCGGTCGGGAAATTGTCTTCGGTGGAGAGAATGCGTGTCCGGCCCGGCTGCAAAGCGAGCGCACCGGAGATCAGTTTCATGAGATTCACGGAGATCGAATCGCAGACCGTGACCTGACCTGGAGCGGCGCCGATCAGCCGCCCGATTCGTGTCCCCAACCGCCGCGGCAGGCCAATCCAGTCCGCATCGTTCCACGCGTCGATCAGCTGTCCGCGCCATTCGTCCTCGGCGGCCGTTCGAAGTGCCCGAAGGGCGGCATGGATCGGGGCCCCAAGTGAGTTACCGTCGAGGTAGATCCGGCCTTCCGTCAGCGCGAATTCATCGCGCAGTTTCGCGAGCGGATCCTCGGCGTCGAGCGCTTCGAATGCCGCGCGACGCGCGGGATCGATCATCGCGGGAGCCCCGCAACTCCCACTAGCGCGCGGGTCCCGCCACCGAGAAGAGCGGCTGGTCCACACCTCGACGACGCCGACCGCGCACCATGAGACCCGGACGCCCGACGCTCTGGCCGGCCGACTGGCGATTGTCCGGATGGCGATAGCCGACGCGGACGATCCGGCGGTTTTCCTCCGTCTGGTTGATGTAGGAGCCGTGAATCGTATGGATGGAGAACGCGACGACATCACCCGCACGCGCCGGTACCGCCACGGTCTCCGCGAGGTGGAATTGATCGGTCGGCAGATGCGGCGTGCAGGGCTCACCGGCTTTTGTGCGAGTGATGTGCTCGCGCGCACCCGCCTGGTGAGAACCTCTCAAGAAGCGAATCTCACCGTTGTCGTGCCGGGTGTCGTCGAGATGGATCAACACGTCCACGAACCGTTCGTCGTCGTGCTGATAGAACGCCCAGTCCTGATGCATCGGAAACGGATGACCCGTTTCCGGAGGTTTCACGTGCATCGTCGAATGATGCAACTCGACGTCCGGGCCGAGCAGATCGCTCATCGCGCCGGTCAGGCGCGGATTCGTCACGGCGCGAAGCCATGCCACCGAGTAGAACGACAAGTCGTGCATCGCGACCAGCTTCGACTTCCGCTCGGTCGCATCGTCCATGTACTTGTGGCGCCAGTCACCAGTCCAGCCCGGCGACTTCGACGCCCAGTCGTCGATCAGCCAGTCGAGTTCACGCCGGAGTTCCTCCACCTCGTCGGCCGTGAACACGGCCGGGATGTGGAGGAATCCGTCGTCGCGGTAAGCCGCAACCTGACTGGCTGAAAGCACGGTCGATTAGCGCGAGTAATCCGAATCGCCTTCCTCGCCCTTCTTACCGTCCGAACCGGCCAGTTCGCGATTCTTGTACTTCTCGGTGTATTCACCGCGGAAGTCACCGAACGGTCCATCGCGCCACTCGAGTGCCGCCTTCAAACCGCCCTCACGAACGCGTCGGCCGAACTCGCCGGCCGCCGGACGATGCTTCGACATCGCCTCGATGTCCGTACCGACCATGAGGCCGGTGCGCATGCCCATGATTTCGTACTGACGATTCACGGCACGCTTGTTGTAGTTCAACTGGTCGTTGTCGATGTGGCCCAACCGGCGCGCGAACTTCTCGACGAATTCGTCGAGGTCTTCCTTCGGCACCGCGTAGTTCGCCCAGCCGTACTGACACATTTCTTCACCCGTGAACCAGTCACCGGTATAGGCGAACTCACGCGCTTTGACGGGCGGCATGAACCACGGCGCCCACATCATGTCCATCGTGCCCATGGCGCGCACCGGCGGATAGCCGATCCGGGCGTCTTCGGCGACGATGCGCAAATCGCACATCGACGTGAGTTCCGTACCGCCCGCGAGGCAGTAACCGTGGATCTGCGCGATGACGGGCTTGGCGAGTTCCCAGATCATCCAGTGACCCATCAACGCGTGCCGCGACCAGTCGTAATGCTGGGGGTGCGTCGACATGGTGTCCGGCATGCCCGAGCGCGGCTCGGTGAGCTCGCTCGTATCGTCGGGATTCGGCGCGAGGTCGTAACCCGCCGAGAAGGCACGGCCGTTGGCGCGCAGGATGATGACTCCAACCGCGGGGTCCTTTTCAGCCTCCTTCATCGCGTCGTACACCTCGGCACGAAGCGCATGACTCAAGGGGTTCAGCTTCTCCGGGCGATTGAGCGTGATGTAAGCGAGCCGATCGTCCGTCTCGTAGAGAATGTTGTTGTAGTCCACCTGAGCCCCTCCTCGGCCTCGTCGATTGAGGGAACCAAGATTACTGGAAACCCACGGCGGGAGCCGACTACCGGCTAACTTTCCTCGTCGTCCTCACGTCGTCGCCGCACATGGCCGATCCCATCGAGCGCGGCACCGATGGCGACACCAAGCGCCAAACCCATCGCGACATCGCCGAAGGCAGCGCCCATCGCGACCCCGACACCTGCACCGAGAGCGATTCCAGAACCTGTTGGCATAACGACTCGCTGTAGACGATTTTCTACCGACGCCGCCACACTAGCAGCGAACAGACAATCAAGAGAACGCCTTGGAATTCGAGCAGATCATCTACGCCGTCGACGACGGCGTCGCGACCATCACACTCAATCGGCCCGAAGCGATGAACGCGGTCACAAGCGTCATGAACGCCGAGATCATCGCCGCTTTCGATGCGGCCGACGCCGACGACGACGTGCGCGCCGTCATCATGACCGGTACCGGCCGCGCATTTTGCGCCGGCGCCGATCTCTCCCGCGGCGCCGAGACCTTCGACTACGACTCGCAAGGCACCGGCGCGGGGCGCGTGGACGAGGTCGACTGGAGCGACGAACGTGTCCGCGACGGTGGCGGACTCGTGAGCCTGCGCATCTACGAGAGCCTGAAACCCGTCATCGGCGCCATCAACGGCGCGGCGGTCGGCCAGGGCATCACCATGACCTTGCCGATGGACGTCCGCATCGCAGCCGATGGCGCGCGCTTCGGCTTCGTGTTCGCCCGCCGCGGAATCGTGCCGGAAGCGTGTTCGACCTGGTTTCTGCCACGCATCGTCGGCACGCCGCAGGCACTGCGCTGGCTCTATTCAGGACGCGTCTTCGGCGCCACCGAAGCGCTGCAAGGTGGGTTGGTCGAGTCGGTACAACCGCGCGAAGAACTGATGCCAACGGCGATCGCGATCGCGCGCGAGATCGCCGATCTCACCGCGCCGATCTCCGTCGCCCTGATTCGCCAGATGGTTTGGCGCGGCTTAGGCGCCGACCATCCGATGGAAGCCCACCGGATGGAGAGCCGCGGCGTTTACGCCCTCGGTCAGACCGCCGACGCGCGTGAAGGCGTTAACTCGTTCCTGGAGAAACGTCCACCCTCGTTCAGTGGCCGTCCGAGTGCCGAAATGCCCGCGTTCTTCCCGTGGTGGGAAGAACGCGGATACGACTGACGTCCCGGCCGAACGGATTCGAACTAACCCGCGGCCGCCGGCTTCGGCCGCGATGCCGGCACCACCGGAATCTCGGCATCCGTGAGCGGTGCGCGCGTTTCCCGTCGCGCGAGGGCGGCTTCGATATAGGGCGCGAGACGCTCGGCCTTTTCGGCTTCACGTTCTTCTCGCCCCTCGGCGAAGCTGTCGTAGACAGCGCTTCTGAACGTCTCGAGGCTCTCGCAGATGTGGTCGTGGCGGTTCTTGCCGCCCTGCTGCAGAAAGATGACCTGATCGACGCCGGCTTCGGCAAAGCCCTGCATGTGATCCCTGAATTCGGCCGGCGTGCCAATGCCCGGCGAGCGCGCCATGCTGCGTTCGGGTTTGACCGACCCACCGCCATATGCCGTGTCGACGACTTTTTCGCCCGCCGCACGTGCTGCTTTGCGTTCTTGGAACTTTTCCCAGAGCGAACTGCGGCCCGGCAATACGTCGTCCGTGACCAGCGCGCCGACGGCGTACTCGAAGAAGCGGAAGCCATCCTCGCCGCGGCGTGAGGCTTCTTCATGGTCTTCGTGCAGCGAGAACGCCGAGACCATCGCGATGTTGGCGTTCACGGCGTGGCCGAGGGGTACACACTCATCGGACATGATCGTGTCGTAGTAAATCTTGCTCCAGGTCATCGCCTCGGCTGGATCGAGGAAGCTGAACGCAAGGACCCCAAGCCCGTTCTGCGCGGCCACCTTGATCGTGTCCCGGTTCGTGCAGGCCATCCACATCGGCGGGTGGGGTTTCTGGATCGGTTTCGGCAACACGTTCCGGCAAGGCAGCGACCAGTCCTCACACTCGTATCCGGGATACGGCTCCATCACCATCATGTCCGCGATTTCGCGCGACGCCTCGAGCGACATGGCGCGCTTGCGCTTCGCCTGGATGCCGAAACCACCGAGTTCGAGCCGCGTGGCACCCTCGCCGATACCGAACTGCGCGCGGCCGTTCGACACGAGGTCCAGCATCGCCACCGCTTCGGCGGTGCGCGCCGGGTGGTTGTAGTTGGAGATCACCTGGCGGATGCCGAAGCCGATGTTGATGCGTTTTGTGCGCGCCGCAACGGCGGACAGGAACACCTCACTCGCCGAGCAGTGCGAGTACTCCTCGAGAAAGTGGTGTTCCACGGACCAGGCGTAATCGATCCCCAGCGTGTCCGCGAGCACACATTGATCGATCGCGTCGTTGACCAGACGCTGTTCGCTGTCTTCGGCCCAGGGCTTGGGCAACTGAAGCTCGTAGAGCATGCCAAAACGCATCGTTTCCCTCCTTCACGTGTGGCGTTGCGACCATCTTAGCCTCGTCCGCGCGCGGGACCGCGACAGGCGCACGCCTCGGGGGCGCGCTCGCGAGTGCCTGTTCAGGACTTGATCGTCCGGGACCGCGCCACTACTTCGTTTCTGTGTCCTCGCGCCACACCACCCGAAACCCGATGTGGACGTAGCGGCGACGGAGGCGGTAGCGGTTGCGATAAGACGCGCGCAACGCATTGGCGCTGCCGCTGAACGCGCCGCCGCGCAACGCCCGATCGGGCGTTGCACCCACCGGATCGATCGAGTCTTCGGCAAGGTCCTCGTAGTCGCCGAGGTAGTCGCCGCACCATTCCCAGACGTTGCCCGCCAGTTGATAGATGCCCTCGGGGGTGCAACCCGCACTGTGCGCATCGACCGGTACGGTCGCACCCGGACCTTCGATGTAGTTAGCGAGTTCGACCGTCGGTTCCTGGTCGCCCCAGGGATAGCGGCGCCCTTCACGACCGCGCGCGGCGTATTCCCACTCCGCTTCACTCGGTAGCCGCACCGAACCCGGCATCGTCGCGCCGAGCCATCGGCAGTAGCGATCGGCATCGTCGGCCGAAACGTTGACCACGGGATGATTGGCGATCGCCTCCGGCATCTCGCCGTCCGGCCAGTGGCTGGGTGGCGGGTCGTCCGTCGCGGCGACGAAGTCGCGGTACTCGGCGTTGGTGACCGCAAACCGCGACATCGAGAACGCGCTCACCGTCACCTCACGAACCGGTGATTGGTCGTCGTGTGCACCCGGGTCAAACCCGGCGCGTCCTGATCTTTCGCTTGCGCACCCAGCATGAAGCGCCCACCCGGTAACGCGACCCAACGATCCACCGACGTGGTCGACGGTTCGCGCATTCGTCGGACAGGTCGCAGCAAGCCGGAAGCCATTTCCGGAGCGCCGAAGCGAACCAACTGATTCAGCAAATCCCGGCGGCGTTCGTCCAGGTCATCACCGCCGCCACGCAAGCGTAGTTGCTCACGTAGATGCAAGAGCGCCGTGTGATCCGAACCCAAGCGTCGTTCGAGGCTGTCGATCGCTCGTTGGCGCGGGGTAAACACCTCGTCACCCGCCGGTTCTTCCCCGATGTTGTCGTCTTCGGACGTCACACCGCTTCCTCGACCGTCGAATCCCCGCCCCGAGTTGGATCGAACTCGGCAAGAAGCTGCGCCAAACCACCCACCGTCGAGAGATCGCGGACCAGTTCATTGCCTTCGAGCGCAAGTTTGGTGAGCGTCCACGCGAGCGCCAGTTCCGCCAGATCGTCGTCGCCGCCTCCCCCATCCGCCTTCAATAGCCCGAACAACACCGACATTTCGTTCAGCACCTGTTTGACGAAGCGCGGTCGGGCACGATTGGCCCCTTCGTCGAGACGCCGACGGAATTCATCGAGCCAACGGTCTTGCGCCAGCAGATCCTCGAAAACGGTTCCCTCAACCTCGGCCCGGATCAATCGACCCACATCATCCGGACCCGGCGGCGGCAACGCGATGCTGACCTGGTAGATCTTCTCCAGGTAGTCACGTACGAGTTGGTCGAGATCTTGATCGTGGCGTACCCGGTCGGCGGCGGTGGCACTTTCCGGCAACGGCCGTCCCGCGGCGAACTGCGTGCGAACGATGCGCGTCAGCCGGTCGAAATCGACCCCGAGATAGAAGCAGACGCCGGGAATGTCCGATAGGAGGTACAGCGTTTCGATGATGCGTTGCACGGTCGCATCGCCGCAGCGATCCAGGTCGTCGAGAAAAACCGCGAGCACGTGGTCACGCTCGTTTTCGCGTAGCTGCGCATCCACGTCGCGGCCAAGCTGGAAGGCGGTCACAGGCTCCTGCCACGCAAGCCAGAGTTCGGCAAAGAGCGCCCGGAACTCATCGAAGTAGGCCCGTTTGTTGCCGATGTTCCCGTAAGCCGCATTGGGATAGATTTCGAGAAAGGGTGCCGCGACCTTCATGATCGCGCCGGCGACACGGCCTTTGTTTCGATTGACGAACTCGGCGAACTGGGTTGTGAGCGAATCGTGCTGTGACGTCGCTTTGATCAACCGGCCGAGCAAACCGGCGAGGATCGAGTCCTCGCTCGAGTACTTCCACGCGTCGAACCAGAGCGTTTCGACGTTTCGCGCACCTGGCTCTACGGATTCCTCCGCCAGGCGTGCTTCGACCAGGCGCATCAAGGTGGTCTTGCCGCGGCCCCAATCGCCTCGAATCAACACAGTGAAAGGCGGGCGGTTGTCCGGGTTGAGGGCAAGTTCGGCGAGTACGTGTGCATAGGGCTCGAAGTGCAGTTCGTCGCGATCGATCCTCGGCGTATCGGAAAAAACCCGCGCCTGCGTCATGAGAACAGCCGCCGGCGAAAGTTCGACACCAGGCTGGCGCGCATCGGGCCACGCGCTCGACGTCGTTCTTCGGACATGCGGGATCCTTATCCGAGCCCGCGATCGGCGGGCGTTCAAACGCCATCAAGCGAATGACAATTGTGGTCTCGATTCCAGATGCCCGCATACAGCCGCAACCCCCAATCGGTTAGCCTTGCGCGCTTGATTTGCTTTGGGGGAAGGAGATCAGCGGGTCTACCGCCATCCTCGAGGTCACCGACCTCACCGTCGAATTCGACACGCCGGCCGGACGCGGACGCGCCGTCGATGGCGTGACGTTTGATCTTCATGCGCGCGAAACGCTGGCGATCGTGGGTGAGTCGGGTTGCGGCAAGAGCATTTCCGCGCTGTCGCTCCTGCGCCTCGTGCCGACGCCGCCCGGCGAGATCGTCGCGGGACGCGTGGTGCTCGATGGTGAGTCGCTGGATCAGTCGAGTGACGCGCGCATGCGTGACGTGCGCGGCAAAGACATTTCGATGATCTTCCAGGAGCCGATGACGTCGCTGAACCCGGTGCTCACGATCGGCTACCAGATCGCCGAGGCGGTGCGTCGCCACGAGAATGTGTCGAAGGCCGAAGCGCGCGAACGCGCGATCGAGATGCTCAGGCTGGTACGGATTCCGGAACCCGAACAACGGGCGCGCGAGTTTCCCCACCAACTCTCCGGCGGCATGCGCCAACGCGCGATGATTGCGATTGCGCTGTCGTGCAATCCGCGCGTCTTGATCGCGGATGAACCCACGACGGCGCTCGACGTCACGATCCAGGCGCAGGTGCTGGCCCTGATCGGCGATCTTCAGGAAAGACTGGGGACGGCGGTGATCCTGATCACCCACGACCTCGGCGTCGTGGCGGAATCGGCCGATCGCGTGATCGTGATGTACGCCGGGCGAAAGATCGAAGAGGCACCGGTGGCGGAATTGTTCGCCAATCCACGACACCCGTATACACGGGGCCTTCTGGCGTCGGTACCGAGACTCGAAGCGATATCAGGCCACTCGGCCGGGAGCAAACGGCTCGCCGAGATTCCCGGCATCGTACCGGCGCTGACGGAGATTCCGGCCGGCTGTGCGTTCGCCCCGCGCTGTGATCACGCCACAGACCAATGTGACGTGCGCCCATCGTACGAACGGCTCGAGGAGGGCAATCATTTCGTCGCCTGCTGGCATCACGATGGCTGATGCAGTCCCGGTACTCCGCGTCACGGACCTCGAGAAACACTTCCCCGTGAAAGGTGGAATGTTCGGCGGGCGCGGCGGCGCCGTGCACGCCGTCGACGGGGTCAGCTTTTCGATCGATCCCGGCGAAACGCTCGGTCTCGTCGGCGAGTCGGGCTGCGGAAAATCGACGGTCGGTCGCACGATCCTTCGGCTCCTGGATCCGACCGCGGGCACGGTCGAGGTCGGTGGAACGGACATCACGAATTTGCGCACCCGCGAGCTCAAACCGTTCCGGCGGCGGATGCAGATCATCTTTCAAGATCCGTTTTCATCGCTCGATCCGCGCATGAAGGCGGGCGCGATCGTCGGCGAACTCCTGACCGTGCACGAGTCGCTGTCGCGCGAGGAACGAAACGCACGGGTGGCGGAACTCTTCGCCCGTGTGGGCTTGCGCGACGCGCAGATGGACAACTATCCACACGAATTCTCGGGCGGTCAGCGCCAGCGGCTCGGTATCGCCCGTGCGCTCTCGTTAAACCCGGAACTCATCATCTGCGATGAGCCGGTCTCGGCCCTCGACGTGTCGATCCAGGCGCAGGTGATCAACCTGCTGAAAGACCTGCAGGCCGAGCTTGGGCTCGCTTATCTCTTCATCGCGCACGATCTGGCGGTGGTCGAACACCTTGCGGACCGCGTTGCCGTGATGTACCTCGGCCGGATCGTCGAAATCGCCGACAAAACTTCACTCTTCGGCAATCCCCAGCACCCCTATACGGAAAGCCTGCTCGCGGCGGTGCCGATCCCCGATCCTGCCGTGACGCGCGATAAACGAATTCTCGAGGGCGACGTGCCGAGCCCGATCGATCGACCGTCCGGATGCCACTTCCATACCCGCTGTCCCTACGCGACGGATCGCTGCCGCGAAGAAGACCCGGCGCTGCATGAAGTCGGCAACGGCCATTTCACGGCGTGTCACCTGCGATGAAACATCTCTTCTTCGTTATCACCTGCTGTGGTTTCCTCGCCGGCTGCGGCGGCCCCGCCGAGCCGAAGAGCGAGGTGCCGAGCTATGCGCACCTGAGCCCGAAACACGGAGGGCACCTTCGCGTCGGATATGCGATCGATCCGACCTCGCTCGATGCCGTCCTGGGCCGTTCGGGCGGCGACGCGTACTACTGGCGGCAGATCTTCGATCAGTTGATCGACGTCAACCGAGACCTCGAACCGCAACCCGACATCTCACTCGCGACGTCGTGGGACATTGCCGAGGACCCCGATTCGATCACGTTTCATCTGCGTGAAGGCGTCGTTTTCCACGACGGCACGCCATTCAACGCCGCAGCCGTCAAAGCGAACGTCGAACGAATTCTCGATCCGAAGACTTTAGCGACACCCCGGGCATCCATGACCGTCATCGAGTCGGTCGACGTGCTCGATGAACATACCGTCCGCTTCAACCTGAAGGGCCCGTGGGGGGCGGGTCTCAACATGCTGGCCGACCGCGGCGGCGTGATGAGTTCACCGACCAGGATCGAAGCGTTGGGCCGCGACTACGGCTGGGATCCCGCCGGCACCGGACCTTACAAGGTCCACGACGTGATTCTCGGCACCAAGGTTCATCTGGTGCGCAACGAAAACTACTGGGGGCGTGACGAGGACGGCCATCCCTTGCCATATCTCGACGAGATCACGATTCGGGTGATTTCGGACCAGACGGTGCTGTCGTCCGCACTTCGCACCGGCGAGATCGACGTCGCCTACCTGCCTTACAAAGACATCACGGCCTTCCAGCGCGACGACCGCTTCCAGATCGAAACGATGGGTGGTGGCGGCATCGCCATGCTCTTCAGTTTCAACGTCGAGTTCCCGCCGCTCGACAACATCCACCTCCGCCAGGCGATCGTCCATGCGATCCGACCGGACGTCATCAACAAGGCAATCTTCTTCGAGCAGGCCATGCTGGCCGATTCCGGGATGTGGCCGACCGGCGCGTGGGCGCACGATCCGGACGTGCGCCGGCCGAGCTTCGATCCCGAACTCGCACGCGAGTACCTGAAGAAGGGCGGCATGCCCGACGGGTTCGAGTTCACGGCCGTGACGAACAACAGTCCCGTGCTCGTGCCCATCGCCGAGATGGTCCGCGCGATGCTCAAGGACGTCGGCATTACGATGGACATCGAAGTGCTGGCCACCGGCCCCGCGACTGAAGGCTTTTTCCAGGGCCGCCGCTACGGGATGTATCTGACGAGCTGGAGTCGCTACCCGGAACCCGATTGGCTCGCCTCTCTCGCCTACAAAAGCGACGGGTTCTACAACGCCGCCAACGCCGAGCGCCCCGACCTCGACGCCCTCGTCTCGCTAGGCGCATCGCTTTACGACACGGACGCGCGGCGTGAGGTCTATCACGAACTCAACCAGAAGGTCCTCGACGATGCCTGGTTTGTGCCTTTCGTCTACGCGGTTACCTACGCGGCGGCGCCGAAGCGGGTGCAGAACCTCGACCGGCTGATGGGTTGGGACGCCAAGATGAATCTCCGCGAGATCTGGCTCGAGCGTGAAAACGCTCCGGTCGAATAAGGCGCGATAGATATGTGGCGTTACGTTCTCCGCAGGCTCGCGCAAATAGTGCCGGTGCTCCTCATCGTCACCTTCATGGTCTACGGCCTGCTGCTCGCGATCCCCGGCGATCCTGCGCGCGCTTTCATCGGCGCCGGCGAAGCGCTGGACGAAGAGCAGCTCGCAATGATCCGCGCCGAGCTCAACCTCGACGAACCGGTCTACGTGCAGTACGCGATCTGGCTCGGCAAAACGATCACTGGCGATCTCGGCCGGTCGAGCCAGAACCAGAAACCCGTCGCCGAGGAACTCCGCCGCCGCGCGGGCGTCACGCTGCAGTTCGGCATCATCGCCTGGATTCTCGCGATGGTGATCGGTATTCCGGCCGGCATCGTCTCGGCCGTCTACCGCGGTAAGCCAATCGACTTCCTGACGACGATTTTCTCCATCGGCGGCGTGGCGATCCCGAATTTCTGGCTGGGGATCATGACGATCCTGCTTTTCGGCGTGAATCTCGGCTGGTTCCCGACCCAGGGCTATGTGCCCTTTTCGGAAGACGCGGGCGAAGCGCTGCGGCACATGGTGTTACCGGCGTTCGCACTCGGCATCACGAGCTGGGCGCTCATCATGCGGCAAAGCCGTTCGGCCATGCTCGAAGTCCTCGCACAGGACTACGTGCGCACCGCGCGCGCCAAGGGCATGCCGCAATCGATCGTGATCTGGGTGCATGCGCTCAGAAATGCACTCCTGCCCGTGGTGACGGTTTTCGGGCTGCAGACGGGTCGGATCTTCGCGGGTTCGGTTGTCATCGAAACCCTCTTCGGCATCCCGGGCATGGGCAACTACATGGTCCAGGCGATCTTCGCCCGGGATTTTGCCGCCGTGCAGGCATCCGTGTTGCTGATGGCGCTCGCCGTGCTTTTTGCCAACCTCATCACCGATCTCGTCTACGCCTGGCTCGATCCGCGGATCCGCTATGACCAGTAACCGCCATCCCGCGGTCGAGGTCATCGCCAAGGTCGTCGCCATCCCGCAGGCGGCCTTCGGCGTGGTCGTCATCGCGATCACCGTCTTTGCCGCCGTCTTTGCGCCCTGGATCGTACCCGTCGATCCCGAAACGATGGACTTCGACAACCTGCTGGTCGGCATCTCGGGCGAGCACTGGTTGGGCGCCGACCAGATGGGGCGCGACACCCTCGCGCGGCTCATTCAAGGCTCCCAGATCGCGCTCCTGGTGAGTCTGGGCGCTGTCGGTCTCGGTGTTGCGATCGGCGTGCCGCTGGGGCTCATTTCCGTCTACTTCCGCGGCATCGTGGACGACGTCCTCATGCGGTCGATGGATGCATTGGTCGTTTTCCCGAGCCTCTTGATCGCCGTCGGCCTCGCCGCGGCCCTCGGCGGATCGCTCGGTACCGTCATCGTGGCCGTCGGGATCGCGAACGTACCGTGGATGGCGCGCGTCATCCGCAGTCAGGGGCTGACGGTCCGGGAACAGGACTTCGTCGCGGCCGCAGAAGCCGGCGGGATGGGCCATTTCAGGATCATCTTCAAACACATTCTCCCGAACAGCATTGCCCCGGTGATCGTGCAGAGCACGCTTTCGATGGGCTATGCGGTGTTGACCGAAGCGGCCCTCGGCTTCATCGGCGTCGGCATCCAGCCGCCAACGCCGACGTGGGGCAACATGCTCCAGCAGGCGTTCCCGATGCTCGAACAGCAACCGCTCTTATCGATCGTCCCAGGAATCGCTATCTTCCTACTGGTCCTTTCCTTCAACTTCGTCGGCGACGCGCTGCGCGACGTCCTCGATCCACGAATGAAGGGTGTTCTGCACTAACGATGCGCTAGGGGGTCGTCCGATGACCGGTGAAGGGGTTGCCTGGTTCGCCATCGCCATCGAGATCGTCGGCTTGTCGCTGATCGCGATCGAGCTCTATCTACCGCGATCGAAGGAACGAATCTCGAAGGTGCTGACATCGAGCACCGAAGGCGAAGCGACGCCCGCCGCATCACGCGCATCCGCCATCATGATCGGCACGCTCGCGGCGGTCTGGATCGGTGGTGCCGTCGGCGTCGCGATCGTCGACGTTTCGCTTACGATCGCCTTCAACGTCGGCATGACCGTCTTCGTCCTCACGGTCGCGCTCGTCGCCACCGTCATCGGCCGAATGGTCCGTCTCGGCGTACTGCTTGGTCGTGGCAACACGCTCGGTGGCGTGGGCCTCGTGCTCGCGTTGCTCGGCTTCGCCCTCGAACTGGTGCAGTTGCTCTAGCCGAGATGTCGCAATGATCGGAGGTTGACCATGAGCATTCGGCTGCGCTTGCGAGACATCGTCGAGTCGACCGAAACACGTGCCGGTCGCGCTTTCGACTGGCTGGTGGTCGGGCTGATCCTCGTCTCACTCGCGACCTTCTCGATCGACACGATCCCCGACTTGCCAGCGGCCGTTCACGCGGTGCTACGCGTGACCGAGGTCATCATCGTGGTGCTCTTCCTGCTCGAATACCTGTTGCGGATCTGGATCGCCGAACGGCGCCTCGGCTACATCTTTTCGTTCTACGGACTGATCGATCTCGTCGCCTTCCTGCCTTCGCTCATCGCGTTGGGTGTCGACCTTCGTTCGCTACGCTCATTCCGTCTCGTGCGGGTGTTCCGGTTGCTGAAACTCGCTCGCTACACGCACGCGCTTGACCGATTTCGGGCCGCGATGCGTCGCTCGCGCGAGGAATTACTGCTCTTCAGTTTTCTCGCCATGGTGCTGATGTGGGTCTCCGCCGTCGGCGTCTACTACTTCGAACACGACGCACAGCCGGATAAGTTCGCCAGCATTTTCCACAGCCTGTGGTGGGCGATCGCCACTCTCACCACCGTCGGTTACGGCGACATAGCGCCCGTCACGGCCGGGGGCCGATTCTTCACCGCCGTCACGCTGATCATTGGCTTGTCTGTGGTGGCCGTGCCGGCCGGGATTCTGTCGAGCGCGCTGACGGACGATCGACGTCGAGCCCGTCGCGATGATGCCGAGCGATCCGAATGACGCGTCGCGGCAGGCTTCGCGCGCCCGGCAGCGGGTTCACCAACCGCGCCGCCTTCGAATAGGTAAGAATGGGCATTCGATACATCCGGGGAGGGATCATGATTCGAACCATTACGAGCGCGCTCGCGCTGACCGCCACCATCGGCGTCAACGCCGCCGAATGTCAGCCTTCGAAATGGGGACCTGACGACGAGATCGGCAACGCCAATCTCATCACGGCCGAAAGCGTTCTCGCCGCCTCGAAACTCATCAAGACGGGTAAGACGTACAGCCTCGGCATCACGATCGACAGCACGACGCCCGCTTTCCCGCCTCGATCGTTATCGCTCCAGGTCGTTCAGCCCGGCCAGCAGGGCGGTCGGAAAGCGTTCCCGAACTCGGTCTACAACGACGACCTGCTGCAGACGTGGCTCGGCATCGGGCCGCAGCTCGACGGCCTCGGCCACCTCGGTGACGCCGACGGTTACTACTACAACTGCAACCACGCGACAGATATTTCGGACATCAACGGCCTGACCCGGCTCGGTATCGAGAAGGTTCCGCCGATCGTCGCGCGCGGCGTCGTCCTTGACATGGCCGGACACTTCGGCGTCGACACGATGGAGGCGGGCCAGTACTTCACCGTCGACGACGTCAAAGCGGTCGCGGAAAAACAAGGAACCCCGATTCGCGAAGGCGACGTCGTGCTATTCCACACGGGCTGGACGGAGAACATGCTGGAGTCCAATCCGGACGAGTGGGTTGCCGGTGAGCCCGGGATGTCTCCAGAAGTCGCCCAATACATGGCAGACCAGAACGTCGTCGCGGTCGGCGCCGACACCTGGGGCGTCGACGTCGTCCCACCCGTCAATCCGGACGAGCCTTTCCAAGGCCACGTGATCCTGCTGGCACAAAACGGTATCTACACCATCGAGACGATGAACACCGGACCGCTCGTACGGGACGAAGCGTTCGAGTTTCTCTTCGTCCTGGGCCACGCGAAGATTCGCGGCGGCGTGCAGATGATCATCAACCCGATCGCGATTCGCTGATTCGTGGCTGGTGACGGAGCCTCGCCAGTCGATTGGCGAGGCGCGATTTTCGACGTCTTCAAGGCGCACGACATCAATCTCGTCGCGCACGTTCCGGACGGTGGTCACGCTCCCCTGATCCAGGCCTGCGAGGCGGACAACGCGATGCGTTGCGTCACCCTCACCACCGAAGAGGAAGGCATCGGCCTCATTAGCGGTGCTTGGGCAGGTGGCATCAAGGGTGTGCTCCTGATGCAGTCGAGCGGCGTTGGAAACTGCGTCAACGCGTTGGCTCTACCGGCGCTCTGTCGAGTGCCGTTCGTCACGCTGGTGACGATGCGTGGCGAGTACGGCGAGTTCATTCCGTGGCAGGTACCGATGGGGCAGGCGACCCCGAAGGTGCTCGAGACGATGGGCGTCAAGGTGTCGCGCGTCGATCGCGCGAACGATGTCGCCCCGACCGTCGACGCCGCGATCAAGATGAGTTTTCAAACGCGGACCTCCTCGGCCGTGCTGCTCTCGCAGAAGCTCATCGGCGCGAAGACCTTCGTGGAGGGCCAGTGATGCTCAACCGCCGTGAGGTCGTGGCTGAACTGCTCGCCGTGCGGGCGCCCGATACCGTCGTCGTTTCCGGCCTCGGCTCACCGACCTGGGACGTCGCGGCGGCAGGCGAGCACGACCATAACTTCCATTTCATCGGCGCGATGGGGCTCGCGGCTTCGTTTGCGCTCGGCGTGGCCCTGGCGCAACCCGATCGACGCGTCATCCTCATCACAGGCGACGGCGAACTCTTAATGGGCATCGGTACGTTGGCGACGATCGGTACGGAGATCCCGCCGAACCTTGCGCTCGTGATTCTCGACAACGAGGCTTACCTCGAAACCGGCGGACAACCGACAGCGACGGCAGGTGCGACCGACCTTGCGTTGCTCGCCCGCGGCGCGGGTATCGCCGATACCCAAACCGTGACCCGGCCCGAGCAGATGGCCGATCTGATGGATCAGGTACACAACACGCGCGGGCCGTATCTCGCCGTCGTCAAAATCGAACCGCAGCGCGAACCGTTCGCGTTTCCGCCGTCGTTCGACGGCGTCACGGCCATCAATCGGCTGCGCAGTGCCCTCGCGCCCGACCAGTCGATCTAGCCAACCGAGAGAACGATTCCATGATCTCGAAACGAGCGTTTTACCTCGCAACAGCCATCGCGTTTGTTGCCGCCCTCATCCTGGCTCGCTCGATCGAGGTGCTGTCGGGGCGCGACGCGACGCTGCAGACAGCCACCGACGCGAGCGGCCAACCCGTTCGCGTGCGCTGGCGGATGCCGCTGTCCGCGTCGCGCAGTCTCCCCGGCGCCGGGGAGACACCGATCTGGCTCGCGGAAACGCTATTGAAGGCAAGCCACGGCGCGTTCGTGCTCGATCTCTACGATCCGGGCGAAATCGTCCCCGCATTCGCCATTACAGACGCCGTTCGAGACCGTAAGGTCGAGGCCGGCTACACCTGGCTCGGCTACGACCAGGGCAAGATTCCGTCATCGCCCGTCATCGCGGCGACGCCATTCGGCCTCGAACCGTGGGCCTATTTCGGCTGGTGGTATTTCGCCGGTGGGAAGGAGCTCGCTGAAGAAATCTACGCGCCGCACAACATGAAACCGATCTTCTGCGCGATCACCGGACCCGAAACGGCCGGTTGGTTCCGCTCGCCGCTCACAAGTGCCGCCGATCTCGAGGGGCTCAAGATCCGCTTCGCCGGAATCGGTGGGCGCGTGATGCAGCCCGTCGGCGCTTCCGTGACGATGCTGCCATCCGGCGAGATCTTCCAGGCGCTCGAGACCGGCGTGATCGACGCGACCGAGTATTCGCAGCCCATCACCGACCAGGCGTTGGGTTTCTCCCGCATCGCCAAATACAACTACTTCCCCGGCTGGCATCAGCCGTTCAGCGCGACGCATATGGTCGTGAACATCGACGTCTGGAACGCCACATCACCCGGCGATCAGGCCCTCTTAGAGGGGCTATGCACCGGGGCCGTCACACGCAACCTCGGCCTCACAGAATCGATGCAGGGAGCCGTCATTCGGGAGTTTCGCGCAACGGGCGTAAAACCTGGGCTCCTTCCCGACGACTTGCTCGCTGTCATCAAAGAAGCCGCGGACGAAGTGCTCGAAGAAGAAGCCGCCAAGGACGTCTATTTCAAACGCGTGCTCGAATCGCAGCGCGCCTTCCAGGCCGACTACAACGAATGGCGACGGCTCGCCTATCCGGTCAAGGACTGACCATGGGCGATCTTCCAACGACACCGTTCTCACGCCTGGTTGACGGCGTCATCGACCGTTTCGGTCGCATCGCAAGCTGGCTCTGGGTGTTACTGCTTGGGGTGATCGTCTTGAACGTCATGATGCGCTACGTCTTTGGCGAAGGGCGGATCGAGTTCGAGGAACTGCAATGGCATATCAACTCTGTCGCATTTCTCGTCGCGATCGCCTACGCCTATAAGACGGATTCCCACATCCGCATCGACTTGGTTTCGAATCGGCTCAAACCCCGCCTGCAGGCGTGGATTGAGTTCTACGGAATCATCCTGCTGCTCGCCCCTTTCATCGTCCTCGTGTTGATCGTGAGCTTGCCGTTCGTCGAGCACAGCTGGTCCGTCTCGGAGATCTCCCAATCGCCGGGCGGCTTACCGTTTCGCTGGTTCTTGAAGGCACTCGTGCCAGCGGCATTTGCCCTGCTTTTGCTCGGCGTGATGGCGCGGCTCTCGCGCGTTTGGGCATTCATCACGTCCGACACCGAAGCAGAGGCCCGTGACGAGCGAGCGTCCTCATGAGCGGCTCGGAGATTCTCGCGCTCATGATGATGGTCGGCTTCATCGGGCTCGTCTTCACGGGATTCCCGATCGCATGGATCCTGGGCGGCTTGGCCGCCATCTTCACGGCCCTTGCGATCGTCCTGGAAGTCGACTTCAACGTGCCGATGTCGATCGACTGGTATTACTCGTCGATGACCATCGACCGGATCTGGGATGTCATGGAGAACTGGGTGATGGTGGCCCTCCCCATGTTCATCTTCATGGGGATCCTGCTCGACCGATCCGGCATCGCCCGGGACCTTTTAACGGGATTCGCTCGTCTGCTCGGCCCGATCCGTGGCGGGCTCGCGATCACGGTCACCATCATCGGCGTTCTGCTCGCCGCCTCCACCGGGATCATCGGCGCGTCTGTCGTCCTGCTGGGGCTGCTCGGCCTGCCCGTGATGCTCGAGAACAAATACGACAAACACCTCGCTTCCGGCACGGTCTGCGCCGTCGGCACGCTCGGCATCCTGATTCCACCGAGCATCATGCTCGTCGTCATGGCTGATCGAATGGCGATGAGTGTCGGCGACCTGTTCCTGGGCGCCCTCTTCCCCGGCATGCTGCTCGGCGGGCTCTACATTCTCTACCTGCTGGGCGTCGGTATTTTCCGGCCGGAGGACGCACCCGCGAGCGAGCGCCGGGAAGCGATCGACCTGCGCGCCGTCTGGGACCTCATCAAGGCCATCGTGCCGGCGGCATTTCTGATTCTCGCGGTGCTCGGCAGCATCTTCTTTGGCTTCGCGACACCGACCGAAGCGGCCGGCGTCGGCGCGTTCGGCGCTCTCGTGCTGGCCGCCGCGAAACGTGTACTCACGCGCAAGGTGCTCGCCGACGTCGTCGAAGAAACATCACGCACAACCGCGTTCATCTTCGGCGCCATCATTGGTGCCGTGTGCTTCACTCTCGTCCTGCGCGGCCTCGGCGGTGACGAGTTGATCGAACGCTCGCTCCTGAGTCTGCCGTTCGGACCGACCGGGATCATCATCTGCATCCTGATCGCGACTTTCATCCTCGGCTTCTTCCTCGACTGGCTCGAGCTGACGCTGATCATCCTGCCGCTCGTCGGGCCGGTCGTCGCCGGGCTCGATTTCGACCCCGTGTGGTTCACGGTGATGTTCGCCGTCTGCCTGCAGACGAGCTTTCTCACGCCGCCCGTCGGCGGGGCGCTCTTCTACCTGAACGGCATCGCGCCCGAGGGAATCGACCTGCCGATCATCTACCGCGGCATGGTGCCCTTCATCGTGATCCAGCTCATCGGCCTCGTGATCATCTTCTACTGGGACGGCATCGCGACCTGGCTGCCGGCGCAGGCTTACGGCGGGCCTTAGCGACGTCTAAGCCGACGAAGAGCCAACCTCACCTAATACGTCGAGACGGTTTTCGGCATGTGCGTATCGTAGCAATTGTGGAGTCACCGACCCTGAGAACCACTTCGGACTATTTCGCTGCGTTGTTAGTCTCCACTGCCTGTCGATCCACCAATCGCCTACAGAACAGGAGCAAATACCCGCCGACGAGGACATCAACCACCGCGCAGAACACCGGATACCAGGTGAACACACCAGGATTCAGGAAGAAAAAGTCATGGTAGTAGTCGTAGAGCCCATGGCTGATCCAGGCTAGGGCGATTAGAACTAGGGTTGATCTTGACCGCATCCGCCAAACAAGTAATCCGGTAGCGATATAAGGTATGCCAACCGCAAGTTCTTTCATGACTACCGAAACGTCCAGCGCAAGCATGCCGAACAGCATGTAGTAGATAGGCAGGGTCGCCAAAATGATCGGCCAAGCTCTTTCGTCGAGACCTTGTGTCCTGATCACGTAGATAGTGGGCAAGATGAACCCCATCCCTATGATGAGTCCAAGTATTTCAGGAGATAAGTTCATCTTTGATTCTGTTTAAGATCCCTACGCCGACCGCACCCGCGATATGGCTTTCGGGTTTTGATTCCGACTGATGAGCCAGACACGGTGAGAACTGGTCTTTGAACGTTGATCGTGGATATTCGCTGAGCAAGGTTCGAAAAACGTGAGCCGGTACCTCATCGACGCGCATACCGAACAAATCCATAGCCGTCCCGAAGTGCAGCATTGCAATCTCCGGCTCGTAACGATGTGCGATGCCAAGCGACGTGTGCAATGCGATGGAATTGTGAATTGCCACTGCGCGTTCCTCTTGTTGTTCGGCTTCTAAACAAAATTCATACGCTAGCTTTGCACCTACCCATTCAAAGGAACCATCGTCGTTGGCATGTTTGTCGCTCAGCCCGAGATCGTGCAGCATCGCGGCGACGAAAAACGTCTCGCGATCCAGCTCCAATTTGTTCCTTGCGGCAAGAGTTGCGCCAAAGCAATAGGAACGGAAGCAATGGGCGATCATGAAATCAGGACACAACGTCTGAGCGGCGGAAATTGCTCGTTGCGCAAACTGGCTATCGGGTATTTGCCAATCGGCGGGAACAGCGTCATAGAGCTTTATAAACCCCAAACGTATTGACAGGGCGCGAATCTGACCGCGCATCTCCGCGCCGACGAAGCGACCAATCAATGCGGGCTTTGAAGGTCTTCCAGCGGCTGGAATCAGGCTATTTACTCGTAATGATTTGCTCAAGCTGCAACCGCATCGACTGCTTGTTTCAAACCTTTGCCAAATGCACGTTCAATGCGTGCCTTGGCTCGAAATACCCGATTCGTGACTCTATTTTTCTCCATCACTTCGTTTTGGAACGATGGACGTGCAAACATACGTTGATACCACGCCCAGAGCGTCGGGTGATGTGCTTCCACAGGATAACCACATTCAATCAAACGGTTGATCTTCATCGACCAGAAAGGATCGGCGATAGTGACCTCATCCGACATAAGAAACTGTCGCCCGTCTTCGAGCTCGGCATTGAGCTCTGAGAATGCGCTGTACAGATTTTTTAGATGATTCACAAAAACTGATTCTGGGATTGTACGGGTACTGTACTGGTCGTAGAACGTCACCAGCTGTTCTCCGTCGTCGCCTTGGGCGGCCAACTCACCTAACGCATTGCGCTCTTTCGGATTGAGCATCGCTAATCGACCGAGGCCCCAATGGAAGGTCACGAAGCGAATGGATCGATGGAGAACTTTGGCTTCCTCGACTCGAGCCATCGCGGCATCACGAAGCGGGCCTTCCGTCGGGACTAACCGGGATCCACCGAAGGCATCATCCAGATATTCAATGATGTCCATCGATTCTAAATAGAGGTCGCCGTCGTGTACTAAAGCCGGAACGACCATGTTGGGATGGATTGCTGCGTATTGCGGTGTCATGTGCGCCTTCATTGGTAACGAAACACGTCTACTAACCCACTTGCCCGATTCACCCCTTACCGCGAGAGGCTCTGTCGAATCGAACTTTACTTCGCGGCCTCTCGATAGGCCCTTCTCACCGAGCGCGAAGCGTACACGTTGGGCACATACAGCTGGGTCGTAGTGAAACAGGTGCAAGCCCTGCAACTGACTTGGAATAGTACTTTTCGGGTTCTCGATTTTGGGCATACTTGGTGTCCTAAGTCCTTTTTATGTACTATTTCGAATAATAATGGTATTGTCAATAGATTTGTTCGATGCGGTACAAATTCTCGAGGAGAGGCAGTGAAACGATCTCGCGGTAGACCGAGGCAATTTGACGAAGCACAAGCCCTGGAAGCCGCCGGTAATGTGTTCTGGGTAAATGGATTCAGCGCGACGTCGCTCGATGATTTGGCTGTTGCCATGGGGATGAATCGCCCCAGTATTTACGGTGCGTTTGGGGATAAAGAAGCACTTTACCGACGGACCCTGCAGCAGTTCGGCGCGCGCATGGAGGCCGCGATGATGGACGCGTTGGATGGTCAATCAGACGTAAGAAAAGCGCTCCTAAGCTTTTACCTAGCAGCACTTGGCGTCTATATGTCGGGCCCCCAAGCAAAAGGTTGCCTGGTAATGGGCACCGCGGTAACCGCTTCGGTTAGCCATCCAGAAATTCAGGCGGACCTGCTCGCAGTGATCAAAACCATAGACAAGCGTCTCGAAAAGCGTTTTCGAGAGGGAGTTAGTTCCGGCGACTTACCTTGCGATTTCGACGCGCCTTCAAGGGCGTTACTTGCTCAGAGCATACTGCACAGCCTCTCGCTGCGGGCACGTGCGGGCGACACGAAATCAAATCTCGACAAGCTCATCAGATCCGGAGTGAAGCTGGTCCTCTCTTAGCGGAGTGCAAGTCACCCTGGTGGGGTGTTCGTCAACGAGAGGAACCATAGCTGGTCCCCGAAAACCGTCGAACCGGCCTCACCGAGCCGGCGCGCCGATCAGGATTCGGTCGAACGATCCGTCCGTCGCCACAAGCGGTTCGTCGCCCGACGCGTACCGGCTGATCGAGAGGATGTAGGCGAGGATGTCGACATACTCCTCGTCGTAGAGCAGCCCCGGACTGTTCTCGGGCATGGTCGTCGCCATGGTCATGAAGAACACCTCGAGCGATTGGCCGTGCCAGAGCTTCAATCGTTCACGGAAGTACTTCTTGTCGTGACAGGTCAGGCAGTGCTTCGCATAGAGCGGTTCGCCCGCATCGGCCTGCGCCTCCGTGTAGACGCCGTCAGCGATCGAACCCACGCCACCGTCAGCCCCGTAGGCAACGCCGAAGGTTAGTGCAATCAGGATACCGGTCCGCTCGAGCCACGTGCGACGGCGGACGAAAGCCGCCGACGCGCGTCGAATCACGGCAAAGCCATGGCGGTCAGCACGCCGCCGGTCTGAAGGACGATGTACTGCTTGCCGTCGTGCATGTAGGTCATCATGCCGTAGCGGCTCCGGCGATCGACAGGCACCTTACCCACCTGCTCACCCGTCGCTTTGTCGAGTGCAAAGAGATGCGGTTCGTCGTCACTGTCGAGCGAGGCGTAAACGAGGAGTGTCTTCGTCGCGACGAGCGGCGGGGTGAATCCACTACCCGTCGGCGGGAGATCGACGCCCGCGAGCTTCGGATGGTTGAGGATGCGGGAGGGGGTTTCCCCGGCCGGCGTCATCCACAGGTGCTCACCGGTATTCATGTCGATCGCGGTGATCCGGCTATAGGGCGGTTTATGGATCGGCAGGTTGTTCGGCGGGCGAATACCGAAGCCTCTCAGTACCGCATAGTCCGCGATCATCGAACCCGTCGGTTCCGGGATGAGCGCATCACGCTCGATGCCCGGCGCGATGATGCGTGTGCTGCAATGCGAGTGGGACGGCACGAACAGCACCCCACTTTCCGGATCGGCCGCCGGGGGTGCATCGATATTGAGTCCGCCGATATCGCCCGGGCACCAGAGCGAGCCTTCGAGGCCCATTTCGTTGTCGCGATGCAGCGGGGGGTTGAAGAGCGGGCCGATTTCGTACTTCGCCAACGCGTCGATCGCGTCCTGGCGGAGTTCAGGGGTGTAGTCGATCAAATCGTCGTGTGTCAGGCCCTGGATATCGAACGGCTTCGGCTTGGTCGGGTGCGGTTGTGTCGGAGAAAGTGCCTCCCCCGGGATCTTCGAGGCGGGCACCGGCTTCTCTTCGATCGGCCAGACCGGTTCACCGGTTTCACGGTTGAAGGTATAGACGAAGGATTGTTTGGTCGCTTGCGCGACGATCGGCACTTCCACGCCGTCGATCGTGACATCGAGCAGCACGGGTGCGGTCGGCGTGTCGTAGTTCCAGATGTCGTGATGCACGAGCTGGTAGTGCCAGGCGCGTTCCCCAGTCTTCACGTCGAGCGCGATGAGACTCGTGCTGAAGAGGTTGTCGCCTGGACGGAAGCCCCCGTAGAAATCGAGCGTCGCGCCGTTGGTCGGGATGTAGACGATGCCGCGCTCCTGATCCGCCGACAGGGGCGCCCAGGACGAGATGTCGCCGGTCCATTCCCAGGCGTCGTTCTCCCACGTCTCGTGGCCGAATTCACCGGGGCCCGGGAGCACATCGAACTTCCAGAGAAACCGGCCAGTTCGAGCGTCGTAGGCGAGGATGTCGCCCGGGATATTCTCAACGCGCGATTGGTTGTAGCCCTGTTCGGCGGAATTTCCGACGACGACGACGTCGCCCACGACGATCGGTGGCGACGACGATGTGATGTAGCCGACCTCGAGGTCGATGCCCTCGTAAGGATCGTACGGATGGCCGAGGTCCGCGAGCAGATCCACGACTCCCGTCGGCGGGAATCCTTCGACCGGCACCTGGCCGCCGAACCCTTCGAGCGGCCGCCCTGTTTTTGCATCGAGTGCCGTCAGGAAAAACGCCGGCGATGAGATATAGATCACGCCGCGTCCGTCGATCTCGGCATAGGTGATGCCTTTGCCGTAGTCCTTGCGCATCGAGTACTCCCACCGTCGTGTGGTGGGTTCGCGATACGACCAGAGCGTTTCACCCGTGCCCGGGTCGATCGCGACGACATGACGTCGCGGCCCTGCGACCGTGTAGAGGATTCCGTCGATATAACTCGGCGTCGAACGGCCGCTCTGTGCGTTATAGCTCGCCCCGTCCCAGAGCCATGCCTCTTCCAGGTCGTCGAAATTCGACGCACGAATCTGATCCGCGGGCGAATACCTCGTGTGGCCAGAATTGCCGCCGAGAAAGCGCCACTCGACGCTGCGTCCGGTCGGCGGTGGCGGACCACGCATCTCGACCGATTCCGTCGCGGTTGCCGGTGTCACCGGCGATTCGGCTGCATCCTGCGCGGGCTGGCAGGCGCCGATCGACGCTAGAAGAACGAACGTGCCGGCGTATCGCAAGAGTGGAGTCTTCATCGTGGCCAGGGTGTGCCCTGCTCGAATGCTTCAACGTCCTCGATACCGCGGTAGACGAACTTCTGCACGCGCTTCCCTTCGTAAGTCTCGGTCGTGTAGATGTTTCCCTTGGAATCCGTCGCGATGCTGTGCACGGCGAGAAACTGACCGGGCTGGCGGCCGCCGTCACCGAACGTCGTCAAGATCGTGAGCGACTGACGATCCATCACGTAGACCTTCATGTTCTTGCCATCGGCGACGTACATGTACTTCTGTTCGGGATCCCGCGAGAAGGCGATGTCCCAGGTCGATCCGTCGCCGAGCGTCTCGGGGGCGATGCGCACCTCCTCGACGAAGGAACCGTCCGTCTTGAACACCTGAACACGGTCGTTCGCACGATCACAGACGTAAACGAGGCCGTCGGCCGACGGTTCGGCACAGTGCACGGGATTGCGGAACTGCTGCGCGAGCGGCGCGTCCGGGTCGTACGGACCCAGGTTTTCATCGTCCGGCGCGTTGCCGTACGCGCCCCAGTACCGTTTGAAAGCGCCCGTATCCGCATCAATGACGGCGACCCGTTTGTTCGAATAGCCATCGGCGAGGTAAGCCTCATTCGCTTCACCGTCGAACGCGATCTTGGCAATCCGCCCGAAGTGATCCTTGGCGTGGCTGTCCGCTTCGCGCCCGGGAATGCCGAACTGGGCGAGGAACTCACCCTTGCGGGAAAACTTGAGGGCGTGCGAATCCCCCGGACCGTTGCCGCCGATCCAAAGGTTGTCTTTATGATCGATCGTGAGTCCGTGGTTCGACGACGGCCAGTCGTATCCCTCACCCGGACCACCCCAGGATCCGACCAGGTTACCTTCCGGGTCGAACTCCAGAACGTTCGGCGCCGCGATGCAGCAACTGCTCGTCGGCGGGTCGACCGATGCCCCACCTTCAGTGCGTTCGTCCACTGATTCGCGACGATGGATGACGAAGACGTGGTCGCGGGAGTCGACTCCGACGCCGATCGCCGAGCCGAGAATCCAGTGATTCGGTAGCGGTTTGGGCCAGAGTGGGTCCACCTCGAAGTGTGGCGCCTGGTGACCGTCGGCCTCGGCGGTGACCGAGAGCGTCCATTGGGCACCGATCAGGACCACGATCGCCCCCATAAGAATTGAAACGGTTCGAACGCGTGGCGTCATATCTATCTCCCGTCGGTCGGGTTCGAGGTTGATCAGCGCAACTCGTAACGGCGCAGCCGCATAGGGCCGACTTCCGCGCCGAAGATCGTGCCGTGCTTGTCCACCGCCACCCCTTCGGCGGCGGTCGTTCCCGCGTTGTCCGGATCCTGGTTGGGATCGGGAATAAAGGCGGTAACGAAGCCATTACGGGAACTGCCGATTCTTATGCCGCGCAACCATCCGGGGTTGGCACCCCAGGTGGCATTGGACTCGGAATCGGCCGAATACAGGATGTCGTTGGCATCGATATACAAACCACTCGGGCGCCCAAAGGAGGTCCACGTCGCGATATGGCCGCCGTCCTGATCGAAAATCTGCAGACGGGCGTTGCCGCGATCACCAACGAAGAGCCGGCCACGCGAATCCATGGCGAGCGCATGCGGATCGCGGAACTCACCCGCTTCGGCACCGGTCGTGCCCCAGGTCTTGATGAAGTTCCCGCGGCTGTCGAACTTCACGATTCGATTGTTGCCCCGGCTGCTGTGCCCGTCCGCTACAAATATGTCGCCGTTCGGCGCGACAAGGACGTCCGATGGCTGATCGAAGACGTCGGCGCCCGTCCCGGAGATGCCCGCCTTACCGAGGCTCATCAAGAGTTCGCCTTCGGCACTGAATTTGTGCACTTGATGGCCACGATCGCCTTCGCCACGCGCGTCCGCGACCCAGACGTTGCCGTCACGATCGACGTGGATGCCATGCGGCCAGACGATCATGCCCGCGCCGAAGCTTCGGACGAGGTTGCCGTCTGGGTCGAAGAGCAAGACCGGGTCGAGATCGTCGCGTCCGACGCAACTGTTCTGGCCGCAGCGTTCCGCTACCCAGATGTGCTCGCCGTCCGGCGCCGGATAGACAGCGCTGGTCGAACCCCAAGGTCTTCCAGCAGGCCTGGTTCGTCAACGACCTCGAAGAAGCCTGCTCGCGCTGGTCGGCGGTGTACAACGCCGGACCGTTCATCGTCGCCTCGCACCATAAGACCGACACGTTCTCGTACCGGGGCACGGACCAGGAAGCTGACGTCAACTACGCCTTCGGCTACCTCGGTGACATGATGATTCAGTTCATCCAGCAGCACGACGACACACCGTCCATCTATCGCGACATGTATGCGGCGGGCGAGGAGGGATTCCACCACTCGGGCTTGCTCGTCAACGATTATGAAGCCGAGAAGCGCCGACTGGATGCCGCCGGTTTCGTCCTCGCGTGCGAGCTGCACGCCGACAACGTCGACGCCTGCTACTACGACACCCGAAGCGTCAACGGTGGCTTTACGGAGTTGCACGCCGACCCGCCACATATTCTGAGCGCGTTCGCCGGCTGGCGCCGCGCGCACGAACTGCGCCGACCTGGCGAACCCGCCATCATGACGCGACCTTGAGGAGACGAACGATGTCCGAAGCCACCGAGACCGAATCGAGCCACGACGCGGACGCTTATCTCAAACGCGGCTACCTGGGCGAGATCGCGGGCGAGCTCATTTTTCTGGGCCTCGCCGACCGCTACCCCGAACACCGCGACAAGCTCGAGTTGTTGGCGCGTGTGGAAGCGACGACCGCCACCGAGCTTCGAGCGGTCCTCGCAACAGCGCCGACCCACGACGAAATGGACCAGGCCAGGCAGCGCGGTAACGATTCGGCCGCGCAATTCGCGGCAGCGAACTGGACCGACATGCTCAAATCCATACAGCCCTACATCAACGACGCGGTCGAGCGGATGCGCGCCGCCGAAGCCGAAGCACCTGCCTCGATGGCGTCGATTTATCAGCGATTTACGGCGCACGAACAGGCGCTCGCCGACTTCATCACGCTCGAGCTTCGCGGCGAAGAGAGTTCCGCTCCGGCACGCGAGTACCTGGGCGAATAGCACGTTCTCAGTCGACGACCATCCAGCGATCCAACGCGAACCGGAGCGCAAAAAACACGAGCACGGCGACGAGTCCGAACGTCGTCCACTGCAACCCGAAAGCGATAGACAACCAGGTCCGGTCGGAAGCGATGAGAATGTCCGCGCGAGAGAGTAGCCAGTGCCACGCGGTATGCGCGATCAGCACCGAGACGATCACAACAACCGCGCGGTCGGACGACCCGGGGAGTCGCCGTGATCGAAGAACGCCCGTCACCGCACTGACGACCACAGCGAAGATCGCAGACCAGATCACGAAACCAGACAGGAACGCGAAATAGGCGAAACCGGGATGATCTCCGGCAAACGCCCACTCTGCCGCAAGTGCCTGCGCAACGACGTACCCCTGTAAGAGACCGGCGACGTAAGCGACCTTCGACCGATCGGGGCGGTCTTTGGTCGCGCCGCGTTCGCGCAAAGCAAACACGTTCATGCAGCAGACGATCACTAGCGAAACGGCAACGGCCGCCGAGACGAACACGGCCATCCACAGCGGCCCTGGGTCAACAGCCAACGAAAATCCGCCCAACGAGAGAGCGAAACCACCGAGGAGCGCCACAACCGATCGAATGATCACGACCACGCCGCCGAGGGCCACAACCAGACAAACGACGAGCAACACGTGATCCCAGGAGGCAAAGAACACATTCGTTCCAAGCGCGAGGAACTGAGCGGCCACCGTCGTCACGGCCGGATCGGCCGCGACCGTACCGGGATCACCTTCGAAGGAGACCCGTCGAACCGATCCGTCCTCCAGCGCGAACGTAACGGCCGTTCGGGTCCGGACGCCCAGGTGCGCCCACGCGGGAACAAGCTCGATCGTGCCAATTTCCGCATTGGCGGGGTAGACGAGGTGTGTCTCGAAGAGCGCCTGGTGCCACAAGAGTTCAGACGCGATGCCGGTTGTCTCGAAGTGCGCCGTCGCGGCATCGAACGAATCGAACGATCGATCCGACGGCAACGAAATTCGTGTCGCACGAATGTCGGGATCGCCAAGCGATCGACCACCGGCCGACAACGTCAGGCCGCCCGCAATCCAGAGTTCAGCCGCGTCGATCAGCGCCGCGTCGAGATCCGCGCCAAAACGTAGATAGCCCGGACCTTCGAGCGGCAGTTCGATGTCGCGCATGGCCTCGAACGGTGCCCGGACGAGCACGTGAACGCCATCTGGTTGCGGGGCAACGTGGGCCACGATGGAGACATCGTGGGGGATCTCATGCGCGCCTACCGTGACGACGAGCGACGCGAGGAGGATTGCCGTTGCGAACCTTGTTTGCCGGCGTGATGAACTCCGATGAGTCACCGTTTTGTACATCCGCGAGGCGCGCGGTCGATCAGGTCGCGGAGCGACTCTGCGTACGCTCTCTTCGCCAGCGGGTGAACGACAAGTTTCCATGGCGAGCGACGCGTTCGACCAACATCTTTCTTGATGCCATGTTATTCGACATGCAATGGAGATCTCGATGAACACAAAAAAAGACATCGTGCTGCACCAATTCCCGTTTTCGCACTTCAACGACAAGGCGCGTTGGACGTTGGATTTCAAGGACATCGATCACGAGCGGGTGACCTATCTACCGGGCCCGCACGCCGGGCCGATCAAAAAGTTGTCCGGACAAACCCAGACGCCGGTTCTAGAGATCCACGGGGAGATCATCGCGGGGAGTACCGGAATACTGAAACGCCTCGAGACGATGTGTCCCGATCCAGCACTCTTTCCACCCAAACACGCCGAGGCGATCGACGAAACCATTCAGCGTTTCGACGGGGAGGTAGGACCCGCAACCAGAACCGTGCTTTTCTCCGTCATGCTGCTACACGGCGGCTATCTCACGGGGATGTTTTCCACCGGCAAGGGGTTTCTGACCCGCAAGCTCTATCGCGCAACGTTTCCACTCGTCAAAGGCCTGATGGCGAAGGCCAACGGCGTCACTGAAGCGAATGTCGAAAAGTCCTTCGACATCACACGTCAGACGCTCGACGAGGTGGCCACTCGAGTACACGCAACGGGATACCTCGTCGGCGATAGCTTCACCGCCGCGGATCTCACCGCGGCCGCGCTCCTCGCGCCGCTCGCCAATCCCGAGCATCCCGACATGCGCAGACCTACGCCCGTCCCCACCGACTTGGGTCGGCTACTCGACGAGTTCAGGGACCACTCGTCGATCGCCTGGGTCAATACAATGTATAGAGAACACCGGCCCGGCTGATCCGAATCGTGAGTCCCTGAAGGGAGAATTCGAAGTGAAAGTACTGGTGATGGGTGGCACCCGCTTCAACGGACTCGCGCTCGTTCGACAACTCGTGACAGAAGGCCATGCAGTCACCGTCTTCAACCGCGGGAAGAGCGCAGCCGATCTTCCGGAGGGCGTCGAGCGCGTCTACGGCGACCGGCACGACCATGAATCGCTCAGCGAAGCGATCGGTGAGGTCGAATACGACTGCGTACACGACGTGAGCGCGTACACACCTGACGACGTCCGCAGCATGATCGAGATCCTCGCGGGCCACGTGGGCCACTACGTCTTCGCGAGTTCCACGGTGATGTATGAACGCGCGAAGCTCCTGCCGATCACGGAATCCAATCCGGTCGATCGATCCGATCGACAATCCGAATACGGCATGAACAAGATCCTCTGCGAGGAGTTGCTCGTCGAGGCCTTCGAAACACACGGATTCCCGGCCACGATGGTGCCGTTCTCGATGGTCTTCGGGCCGAACAACATCATTCCGGACCGCGAGCAGCGAATGTTCGTGCGGATGCGCACCCGGCGGCCCGTCTTCATCGCCGGCGACGGCACGACGATCGGTCAGGTCGGTCACGTGGACGACCAGGCCCGCGCGCTCGTCAAGATGATGGGCAACCCGGTGACCTTCGGAAAACGCTACAACCTGACTGGCAAGGACTTCTGGACGGACGAAGGTTACGTCGACACGTTCGCCGAGATCCTCGGCGTCGAGCCGAATAAAGTCTTCATCCCGCCGGCCGTGATGGACGAGATCTGGCAGAACCCGGCCGATACCCGTTTTCTGATCCAGAGCGTCGCGCCCAACATTCACTCGTGGAACGACAGCGTCGTCTTCAGCATCGATCGTCTCCGCGCCGATATCGGTTGGGAACCCGAATACACCCTGCCGACCTCGGTCGCGCAGACCTACGAATGGTTCTGCCGTGAAAGGCTCGATGAGACACGGCTGTTCGACTTCAGTTTCGAGGACGCGCTGATCGAGCGCCTCGAGCGCTGATTCAGTCGAACAGCGCTTTGGCGATCACCAGGTTCTGTGCCTCGGTACTGCCGTCGAGATAGTGCGTCATCTTCGCGCCCGCGAGATGGCGGGCGAGCGGATGGGATTGCCGAAGGCCATCAGCGCCCAGCGCCTGCATACACTGCTCGAGCCCTCGGGTCGCCGCCCGCGCCGCGAACTTCTTTGCATGTGCGGTCGTCACCATGCTCCCGGGCAGATCTTCGTCGATCGCTCGCGCGGCATTCATGGTCAATGCGCGTGCTGCTTCGAGGTCCGTCGAGACGTCAGCGAGGAGCCAGCGCAGCCCCTGCTGATCTGCCAGCCGCGCACCAAACGCGTGCCGGGACTTGACCCGTTCGGTCGCGACATCGAGCGCCCGCTCAAGAACGCCGAGCGCGAGCGCACAGACCAAGACGCGCGCGAGACCGATCGAATCCATCGCAGCGCGATACGCCACGCCCGGTGGTGAGAGCATCTGGTCTGTACCGATTTCAGCGTCTTCGAAACGGAATCCGCCGGCACCGATCGAGTGGCTGCCGAGCATGTCGTAGGGCCCGAGTCGAATCACACCCGGCGTGCTCGCCTCGACGATGAACGCCGCGATACCTCGCGAGCCCGAGCCGGGTTCCGTTTGAGCGTATACGCGAAGAATGTCCGAATGGGGCGCGTTGGTGATCCACGCTTTTTCACCCGTGAGACGCCAACCCGTCGCGGTCTCGACGGCCGTCGTCGAAATGCTGCTCGCGTGCGTCCCCGCTTGCGGTTCGGTCAAAAGGAAGGCGCCGAGCGCTTCACCCGTGACGAGCCGCGCGAGAAGCGCATCCCGGTGCGCGTAATCGTCACTCGCCGCGATTGCGGCACACAGGTTGTTGTGCGGAATGAGCGCAAACGCGAACCCCATGTCGCCGTACGCGATCGTCTTGAAGACGTCGACAAGTTCAGGCAACCGTAGCCCACGACCGCCGTCCTCGTAAGGTGCCATCAGAGCGCAAAGCCCAATCTCTGCCGCGCGGTCGAAGACCGCTCGCGGCACACGCCTGTCGTGTTCCCAATGCTCGGCGTGCGGCTCTACTTCGGTTCGAAGAAACCGCCTCAGCGCGAGGTCATCGATCGCACCTTCCGGAAGTGCCTGGTTCATCACGCGTTCTCCTCGGTGGGCGGGAACGCATCGAACGACGTCGGCTCCGGCGCGATCTCGTGCCACGGCGCTTTTGAAGCGACGAAGATCTGCGCGACCGGAACCACGCCCGGATCCTCATCGAACGTGCCCGCCGGGATGACGACGCGCGAGTTCGCCGCAAAGATCGCCGGCACGTTCGAGCCGCAATGCGGGCAAAACGAGCGGCGACCATGTTCGGACGAGGCGAAGGAGCGAATCGCGTCGGCACCCGCGAGCCATTCGAACCGTTCGGTGCCCGCGTGCGCGAAGACGCCGTAGGCGGAGCCTGAAGTTTTCCGGCAGATCGAACAATGACAGAGGTTCATGACGTCGGGCGGACCGTTCAGCTCGAACTTAACGACACCACAAAGGCAGGATCCACGAGGCATAAATCGCTCTCCGTCTAGGGCGTCGCCAGTTCCGCGGCGGCAATGGTGTGGGACCAGAGCTTTTCGCCCGCCGTGTTGTACGTTTCGAGCGTGAGCGTGCGCGCTAACCGCGGACCGCTCACCCGGACGAGGCCGAAGTTCCGCTCGGAGACGAGGGTACCCGCGACACGTCCCGGATTGCCGTGTTCCGCGACGGGATCGAAAGCACCCGATGTCAGCGGGGAGCTCGTAAAGTCGTATAGCGGGTACGACTCCCGATCGAGACGAATCAGCTCGGTGTGATGGCGATCGCCGGTCAAGAAAACCACGCCGTCGATCGGACGTTCGGCCAGATCGCGAAGTAAGCGTTCATGAACCGTCCGGAATGTCGAAAGGTTCTCGTAGAGCGCCATCTCGTTCAGCACCTGGCCGCCATTGACGACGAATTTGAACGTCGCGCGACTCGACGTCAGCGCATCGATCAGCCACTGGTATTGGCGCTCACCCCACATGACCTTGCCGGGACCTTCGGGCGTCGCGTTCGGCGCTCGAAAGAAACGATTGTCGAGCAGGAAGAAGTCGGCGTCGCCCCACGTGAAATGACCAAATACGCCATCACCACCGACGCCGTAGCTCGGGTTCGCCCAGAAAAGCTGGAATAGCTCCAACGCATCACGTTTGAGCGCGTACGAACGATCCGAATCGTTCGGCCCGAAATCGTGATCGTCCCAGGTCGCGTAGTGATGGGTCGACGCGAGGAGCGGCTGAATCGGCGCGATGGCTCGATCATGGGTGTAACGATGCGCGAGCTGGTTGCGGCTGTCCCAATCGACTTCGCGGAAGTAGACGTTGTCGCCGAGCCACACCATAAAATTCGGCTGGGCGGCACGAATCGACTCGAAGATCTCGTAACCGGCGCCGTAAGGATTCCCCGGCCGGTCGAACGGCGGCTCGTTGACGAAATGACACGAGCCGATCGCGAAGACGAAATCCGGCGGATCGGTACGCCATTGCCACAGCGGCTGGGTCGTGAAGGTGTTCGCGGTGATGTCGTGGGCCACGCCGTCGATCGACAGTGCATAGGCGTAGCTCGTACCGGGTGCCAGATTCGACAGCAGCAGTTTCACGACGCCGTATTCACCGCCCTCCGCCGCCACGCGGCGGCGCTCAGCGGGCGCGTCCGCGGGCCAGTACTCGAGTTCGACGCCAGCGGAACCCTCGACCTGCAGCCACACCGCCACCTCGCGTTGCGTCGCATAACCCAACATCGGCCCCGAGACGATGTCCGCACTGACCTCGGCGGCAATCAGCAGCAGCACGAAACTGCAGACTCGAACCATCATGCCCATCCCCGGCATCCAGACCCGCTCAGTATGAATCCAGAGGGAACCATGATCACGGGCTGGACTCGGCCAACCGATCGAGCACCAACGCCACGATCTCTTCGACCCGCCGTTCACCATCACAAACGATGGCGTTTGTCGGTTCTTCGAGCGCCGCGAACTGACTCTCGACGAGTGATGCTGGCATGTAGTGATCGCGGCGCGCTTCGAGGCGCCGGCGCGCCTCGACCGGCGATATCTCAAGGTGCACGAAGACGAGATCGCCGCCGGCCGCCGAGAGCCGGCGCCGATAGTCTTCCTTCAACGCCGAGCAGGCGAGCACGGCGCCGTCGGATGCATCCCGCATGAGCGCACCCAGCCGCGCGAGCCACGGGGCACGATCAACGTCGTTGAGCGGTTCGCCGCTCTTCATCTTCGCGACGTTTTCTGGCGGGTGGAAATCGTCACCGTCGTAAAAGGGCACGGCCAACCGCTCGGCGAGGGCGATACCGGTCGTGGTCTTCCCACAACCCGTGACCCCCATGACGACGACACGAGGCGCTACCACTCGTGATGCACCGGTTCGTCGGGCGTCTCGATGCGCCGGAAGGTATGGGCACCGAACGCATCGCGTTGAGCTTGGGTGAGGTTTTGCGGCAATCGCGTGGAGCGACTCGCGTCGAACCAACTGACGGTCGCGCCGAGCGCCGGCACCGGGACTCGGGATCGATGCGCACGAGCAACGATCTCCGCCAACGCCGCCATGCCGTCTTGTAACGGCTGCTGGAGGGGTTCTGCCGCCAACCAATCGTCTTCGGTCACCCTACTCAAATCTCGTAAAAGCGCGGCCCGAATGATGCACCCGCCCGTCCAGGTCGAGACGACCTTCGCTGGGTCGATCGACCAACCGTAGGCTTCATTACCCGCGACGATGAGTTGCTGGCCTTGTACTTAGGCCGCGATCTTGGCCGCGAGGAGCCCTCGCGCCAGCGCATCGATACCGACGTCGGGGCGACCGCGCTCCCCCGGAAAACAGGCCGCGAGCCGTTCCCGGCGGGCAACATCACTCGATAGCGAACGCGCATCGACAGCCGCCGAGATCGACGGCACGGGCACACCGAGCGCGAGCGCGGTCTGTACCGTCCATCGACCTGTGCCCTTCTGTTCGGCCGCATCGAGAATCTCGTCGACGAGGAATCCACCCGTGATCGGGTCCTCGCAACGTAGAACCCGTGCCGTCAATTCGACGAGGAACGACTCGAGCGGACCGCCGTTGAATCCTTCGAACACGTCGGCGATCGCAGGTGCCGAAAGGCCGTCGGCACGCAGCAGGTCGTAGACCTCGGCGATGAACTGCATGTCGGCATACTCGACGCCGTTGTGCACCATCTTGACGAAATGGCCCGCGCCGTCCGTGCCGAGTCTCGCGATACAGCGATCGGTGCCGATCGCCGCGATGGGCAAAAAGATGCCTTTGATCTCGCTCCAGGCGCGTTCACTAGCCCCGACCATCATCGACGGCCCGTACCGCGCCCCCGCTTCGCCGCCCGAGACGCCCATACCGATGAATTCGATCCCGCGCTCAGCCAGTGCGACGGCGCGACGACGCGTATCCTCGAAATAGGT
Organism: uncultured Pseudomonadales bacterium; assembly: GCA_951813295.1. Classification (GTDB taxonomy): domain Bacteria; phylum Pseudomonadota; class Gammaproteobacteria; order Pseudomonadales; family Azotimanducaceae; genus VXYL01. The sequence goes on along the minus strand of CATOTI010000002.1, from coordinate 3,116,375 downwards.
ATTTCCGCCGTCGATGACGACATCGCCCCGTGCGCAGACGCGGTACCAGTTCCGCCAAAACGTCATCAACCGCCTGCCCCGCCGGCACCATGAGCATCACGACCCGCGGAACTTCCAGACGCTCGACGAGATCCTCGAAGCTCGAGGCCGCAGCGCCATTCGACGCTTCGCGCAAGAACCGTTGGACGAGGGCGGGGTCACGATCCCAACCGGTCACGTGCGCGCCGTGATCGAGCAGGTTGAGCGCTAAATTTCGCCCCATCGTCCCAAGTCCGACGAAGCCCAGCGAACGTTCAGAAATTGCTCGGCTCCCAGTCGCAGCCGGCACAATCAGGATCGATGTCGTTCGCCTCGAGGGTCGCGCGGATGAAATTCGTCCAGGTCACGTTCGGGGTCCAGACCGCATTCATGTCCGCCTTCGCCTCATTCAACGGAACGCCGTCATGAATGACGCGATACAGCATCGCGAAGGCTGAAGCGCGGAAATTCGCCTGACAATGGAGGAACGTCTTGCCTTCCATGGCCGAAGCAAAAACGTTGAACTCGCCCTGACGCGGCGCCTCCCAGTCGACGGGAATCTGCACGTATTCCATGCCGAGGCTTTTGACCACCCGATCCTCCGCCGGAAGTGATCGCTCGTGATCCGTGAAGGCGAGATAGATCACTCGCTCGAATCCGGCATCCGCGACCGCTTGAAGCTGCTCGGCCGATGGTTGGCCGGCACTCGCGAACGACGTGGAATACGACTTGTAGTTGAAAATCTGCGAAAGGCCGGCATCAGCCTCTTCGGCGTGAATGCCCGAGCCCAGGAGAATTCCCAACACGATCATCGCCGCTCTCATTCAGCCTCCTTCAGAGCTTCTGTCCTGGCGCCATACACCGACGATTCATCGGGCTCGACCAGCAGCCGGTTCATCGTCATACACTAACCGTTCATCTAGGGAGGGATCACCATGGCAGAAGAACCACTCGTTTTAACCGAACGGCGCGGCGAAAAGGACGGGATCTTGTGGATCACGCTGAATCGACCACAAAAACTCAACGCGCTGACGTTTCCGCTTCTCGCGGAGCTTCGCGAAATCTTCATTGATGCGAGGTTCGACCGAAGTGTCCGGACGATCGTTCTGACTGGCGCTGGGCGCGGATTCTGCGCGGGCATGGACATGGGCGGTAACGCCAATCCCGACGCGAAGAAAGAAGAGAAGCCGGTGGACGCCGCGGTCGATCCGGAAGGCTATCGGCTCAACTTCCGGCGAGAGGTCGAAACTTACGTCGCGTTGCGACGCCTCGAGGTGCCGGTGGTGGCGATGATAAACGGACCCGCCGTGGGTGCCGGGTTCGACCTCGTCAGCCATTGCGACATGGCGGTCGGATCCACGAACGCGCGCTTCCAGGTCGCGTACGTCAAACGGGGCGTCTATGCCGACCTCGGCGGTTTCTGGTCGCTGCCGAAGATCCTCGGCTGGCGCAAAGCCATGGAAATGATGATGACGGGTCGATTCATGGGCGCCGAAGAAGCCCACGAAGCGGGCCTCACGAACTACCTCGTACCGCCCGAGGAGCTCGAGGACAAGACGATGGAGCTCGCGCTCGAACTCGAGTCGGGCCCACCGATCGCACAGAAGCTGGGCAAAATGCTCGCACTGCGCACCGCCCATCTCGATTTCGACACCGCCATGCAATGGTCTGAATCGACGATACCCGTCGTGGGCCTTTCACAAGACTCGATCGAAGGCATGAAGGCGTTCGTCGAACGACGGGAAACCGACTTCACCGGACGCTGATCCGCGCGTCAGACGGGGTCGACGATCCAATCCGGGTCTTCGCCCCGTGCGACGCGACACGCATTGTCGACGGCGTTTCGGGTCGCATTGATCTGCGACTCGATCGCGCGCGCACCGAGGTGTGGTGTCAGCACGACATTCGGCAGCGTCAGGAGCGGGCTCGCCGTGTCGACCGGCTCGACCTCCGTGACGTCGAGACCCGCACCGTGGATCTCGTCGTTCTCGACCGCCTGGATCAGTGCCGCTTCGTCGACAACGGGCCCTCGGCACGTATTGATGAGGATCGCCGTCGATTTCATCTTGCGGAACTCATCATGGGACATCATCGCGCGCGTCACACGATCGAGCGGTACGTGCAACGTGACGATGTCGGACGTCGTCAGGAGTTCATCGAGATCGACGCGAGCGGCACCCGCTTCGGCCTCGTACGCCGCGTCGTGGTCGACGACGTCGTGGTAGACAACCTCGCACTCCCAATAACGCAGGCGTTTGGCAACTCGTGATCCGATGCGCCCGAGACCGACGATCCCGACCCGCTTGCCCACGAGCGTTTGAAACTCACCAGGCGCGCCCGTGACATCAGCCGCCCAGTTTCCGGCACGTGCGCTCTCGACCTGGCGATCTAGCTTGTGCATGACCATGATCAAAAGGCCGATGGCGTGCTCGGCGACACAGACCGCGTTGGCACCCCCGTTGTTCGCCACCTTGATGCCGAGGTTCAGGAGTTTGGCCCTGTCGATATTGTCCGTCCCGGCGCTGAACGTCTGGATGAGTTCGAGCCCTTCGACTTTGGGCGCCCAATCGTTGACCGCAGCGATGTTCGGCGCGACGACGACCTTGGCCCCGCGGCACGCCGCGGCGATATCGTCGACGCCCTGCGACCCGTCGACGCGCTCGAAACGCACCTCGTCCCCCGCGAGCCGGTTCAGTTCCGTCAAACGTTCATCGGCCGCCGCCGGCCCGATCAGCACCGCCTTGATTGATCCACCCATCGTCATCCTCCCTTCTCCAGAACCGAAGCATTGTCGTCAGGCCGCAAGGTGTCATCAATCCATGTCGTAGGGGCGGCCATCGTAGAGGACGATCGCTGCCTCATTGCTCGTCGCGCGCCCGGACACGCGCAGGCCGGCCGATGGGAGTTCCCCGGCGGCAAGGTCGAGCCGGGCGAGAGCGCGGAGGCGGCGCTCGAGCGCGAGATCCGGGAAGAACTCGGTCTCGAGACCGAGGTCGGCCGTCTCCTCGGCACGGGCCGGATCGGCCGGATCCGCCTCGACGTCTATCGCGCGCGACGCCTGGCCGGCGCGATGCGCCTCACCGACCACGACGCGGTGCACTGGCTCACAGCGGAAGAGATCGACGACTTCGAATTCGCCGACGCGGACATCCCCGTCCTCCCCGCGCTGAGATCACATCTCTACGACGAGGAAGAACTGACGCCGTCGGAGATCAACTGGATCGGTTGCGACTGGTCGACGCGATCGTCGTCCCGCGCGGTCGCCATCGCGCGTGTGCAAAACGGGCGGTATCAGACCGATACCATCACTCCACCACCCGACGGCTGGTGCGTCGCCTCGCTGATCGAAACGGCACGCGAGGTCGTCGCGGCGACTTCATCGCCGTGTGTGATCGGTGTCGATGTCTCCCTTGGGATTCCATACGCGCTCGGTCGACGGATCGGGCTCGATTTTCGCGACTACCTCGCATCCCTCGAAGCCGCCGCTTTTTCGAGCGTGGTGACCGATCCCGCCGAGTGGACACCAGCGCGACCGTTCTTCCGCATCGCCCCCGGCGCCGGCGGCAAACAGCGATTCATCGACGCCGCCGGCGGCGACAGCATGCAGCGCCGTCAGCTCGAAATCCTGACCGGTGCGAAACCAACCTTCGCAATCTCAGGCATTCCGGGCGTCGTCGGTGGTGCGACGCGGTCTTTCTGGCAGGAGCTTCGCGATTTCTGGGGGCACGGTGTTGCGCTCTGGCCGTTCGACGGGCGGTTCGATGCGTTGCTTGCGCGCGAGGAAATCGTGCTCGCCGAGGCCTACCCGAAGCTCACCTACGGAATCGTTCTCGCCGATTCAATTCCGACTCGCATGCGGCCGATGGCGAAAACGAAGGCAGATCAACGCCATCAAGTCGTCGGAACTCTCGCCGAAACACCCTGGACGAGGATCACGCCGCGTCTTCTGACCGCCATGCAGGCGAACGAAGACGATTTTGACGCGGCGATGCTCGCACTCGGCCTCGCCCGCCTCAGCGCAGAGCGACAACCGCTCGCACGCACGATCGACCCTCGGTTCGAGGGCGCACTACTCGGCAGTGGTGCGATTGATCCGAGTCTTCCTTAGTCCTTCGCGAGCTTCTTCTTGTCGTCCACGACGCCTGAGAACACCGCGCCGACGATGCTGATCACCAACGCCCCGAGAACCGAGGTCAGGAAGCCGTCAACGTAGAAGCCGTCAACGAACCAGGCCGCGAGGTTCAACATGAGCGCGTTGATGACGAGGAGGAAGATACCGAGCGTCACGACCGTGATGGGAATCGTCACCACCACGATGAGGGGCCTCACGACGGCATTGATCAAGCTCAACGCCACCGCCGCCCAGATCAGCGCCCCGTCGCTCGCGTAACTGATCCCCGGCAGCAGCGCCGTCGCGATCCAGATGCCGAATCCGGCAACAACCATTCGCAGGATAAAGCGCATCGATCATCTCCTTTCTGTCCGCCGACTTTCTGGCGGCTCACTAGATAAGTCGTGCCAGGGCCTGATTGAGTTTGCTTGAGCCCGCCACGGACTGCTATCCGGGTGAGCCGTGGTCGATCGCGTAGCGCAGACGGCCCGGTTGCGGCTCGTGAACACGGCACATGCCGCAACGCTTCATGACCATCTCCGATGCCCCATTTGCGGCATCGCATGTCGCGATGACCTGCTTCGCGTCGAGGTCGAAGGCCAGGTCGATGATGAACTTCGCCGCCTCGGTCGCGTAGCCGAAACCCCAGAATTCCGGCTCGAGGAAATAGCCGATCTCGGCGACGCCGGGTTCGATCCAGGTGAAGCCACAATCGCCGATCGTATGGGCTGGCTGGTCGAGGCGCTCGATAGCGAGAAAGTACTTCCGCCGGGGTTTTTCCGCCTGCGCCGTGACGGCGATCTCGAGCTGTCGCGCAGACTCCTCGCGCGACGCCGACCCCCAAGCGATAAACCGGGTCACCTTCGGATTCGCGATCCAGCGATGAAACGCGTCGAGCTCGTCGCGGCGCCATTCGCGTAAACGCAGGCGCTCGCCGACGCGCTCGATCCGCGTGATCTCCTACTCTCCCGCGTGCGGCGCAATGAGCCGCTGGATGCTCGAAAAATCGAGCCCGCCGGCGTTGTTCGTCGCCTGGTGCGTTCGGTAGAGGTTGCGGGCCAACGATCCCATCGCCGTCGGCGTACCGGATTCGTTAGCGGCGGCCAGCGCAAGCTCCAGGTCTTTGATCATCAGGTCGACAAAGAATCCGCCTTCATAGCCACGACTCGCCGGCACACCTTCCATGACCCCGGGCCACGGGTTGTAGACGTTGAGCGGCCAGTTGCCCCCAGATGACGATTGCATGATCGAAGACAACACCGCCGGATCGAGTCCCTGGGCGACCCCGAGGGCCAGCGCTTCCGCGGTGGCCGTCATCTGCGCCGCCAGCAGCATGTTGTTGCAGATCTTCGCGGTCTGACCGGCACCGGCGTCCCCCGCGTGGAAGATGTTGGAACCCATCACTTCGAGAATCGGGCGGGCGCGTTCGAGCGAGGCTTCCGATCCGCCAACCATGAAGGTCAACGTGCCCGCCTCCGCACCACCCGTTCCACCCGAGACCGGCGCGTCCAGCATGTCGATACCGCGGTCCCGTGCCGCCGCGGCGACGCGGCGCGACGTGGCCGGCGCAATCGTCGAGCAATCGATGACGAGGGTGCTCGTATCAATCGAGCCGAGAAGATCGTTGTCGATATAGACGCTTTCGACATGAACGCTCGCCGGGAGCATCGTGATGACGATCGCGGCCCCCGCCGTGGTCTGGTTGATGGCGCTCGCCGCCTGAACGTTGGCGATGCCGTCGAGCGCCGCCAACCGCTCGGCGGCGATGTCGAACGCGACGACCTCGTGTCCTGCCTCGGCCAGGTTTCTGACCATGGGGCCACCCATGTTGCCAAGACCAATGAATCCTATACGCACGCTTTCACTCCTAAACTTTGTAGCCGCCATCGACGCTGATGACTTGCCCCGTGATACCCGCCGACTGGTCATGTGCCAGGAGCGCCGCCATCGGACCGAGCTCCTCCGGTTCCAAGACACGATTCTGCAGGTTCTCACGCGCGATGCGGCGCTGCTCGTCCTCCGCGGTCGTCCCGCGGGCGCGTGCCATCGCGTCGAGATTGACGAGCTGCGTATTGGTCCAACCGGGGCACAAGCAGTTGATCGTCACGCCGAGTTCCGCGACCTCCGCGGCCATAGCTCGCGTGAGGCCGATCAGTCCGTGCTTGGCAGCGGTGTACGGAATCGCACCGCCCGAACGTTTTGCATAGCCCGAGCCGATGTTGATGATTCGTCCGTGACGCCGCTCGACCATCCCGGCCAATACGGCCTGGCTCGCGCGATACGCCGAATGCAGGTTGAACTCGACGTTGGCCGCGAAGAGCGCGTCATCCCGCTCTTCGGGCGAAAGCGTTTCGGCATTGCGAATCCCGACACCACCGCCCGCGTTGTTGACGAGAATATCGACGGGACCGAGCCCTGCTGCGATCGACTCCGCGGCGGACCGGATGGACGCCGGGTCCATCGCATCCGAAATCACGGCTAGTCCGCTACTCCCGGTTGCCTCGATCTCGGCCACCACGGCGTCGAGTTCAGAACGCGTGCGCGAAGAGACCGCTACCGAGTGTCCATCCCGCGCAAGCGCCAGGGCAATTGCTCGCCCGATGCCGCGCCCGCCGCCCGTTACCCAAGCCACTCGAGCCATCGTGTCCTACCTCGTACGTCCGTTGTCGATCATCATGGAAAAAACGCCTGATTCGGTCGATCGATCTTTTGGCAACGAAACGAGGGAGCGCGCGCATAGGCCGCGTCGATGCCTCAACGTTCCGGCGCGAGATCGCCGAAGAGGTCCATCGTTTCGCCCGCCATCGCGCCTTCGATTCGCAACATCTCACGCTTCGTGTCGATTCCGCCGAACGCCGAAAACCCGGTAAGTTTGCCGTTGGCGCCGACCACACGATGACATGGGACGATGATCGGAATGGGATTGCGCCCCAGCGCCCGGCCGACGACGCGCGAGAGTTTGATGTCGCCCAGTTCATGCGCGATATCGCCGTAGGTCCACGTTTCGCCTGGCGGAATGGCACGCGCGAGGTTGTAGACATTTGCCGCAAACGACTCGAACTGGTCGAAGTCACACGCGATGTCGCCGAGGTCCGTCTTTTCGCCTTCGAGCAGGCGAGTCATGGACGCGATGGCTTGCTCGATCTCCCGCGGTGGATCGCCCGGCGTTGCGTGGGCGCGCGCAGCTAATCGAGTCGACGTCGCCGCCGGCGTTTCTTCCGGCAGGTGAGTCGCGACTACCAGATCGTCACGCCAAGCGATCCCGCAGGAACCGAGCGACGTAGAGAAGAGCGCAAAGTGGGCCATTGAAGTCTGCCTCGCGGAAGCGGTAGCAGCCGCAGTTACGTGCTACCGGACAAACGGGTCTCGTTAGGATCGTCGTCAATGCGGCAGAGGTCTAGCGAAATGGATCCAGGTACACCACCGGCCGAGGTCGACATCACCGTCGATCTCGTGCGACGCCTGATCGAAACACAGTTACCCGCCTACCGAGGGCTTGGAATCGAACCGGCGTCCGTCGGTTGGGACAACGTGACGTATCGACTCGGCGATGGGCTCGCCATCCGGTTGCCGCGCCGGCAGATCGCCGTGCCCCTGATCCGAAACGAGCAGCGCTGGTTGCCGACACTCGATCTTCCGGTGCCGATACCCGTTCCCGTCGGCAAAGGGAATCCGGGCGATGGCTATCCGTGGCCCTGGTCCATCGTGCCGTGGATCGACGGCACGACCGCCAATCGCACGCGCCTCGAAGCACGCGGGATCGCAACGCTCACGGAGTTTCTCGAATGCCTGCACAAAAGAGCCCCGAAAAACGCTCCGACGAACGCGGTGCGTGGTGTGCCATTGCAGGAGCGAGCGGCGACGCTGATGCCGCGACTCGAGCGGCTTCGCGATCACGTCGACCGGTCTCTCCACACAGTCTGGAAAGACGCGCTCGAGGCCCCGTTCACCAAAGACCACATCTGGATCCACGGCGATTTTCATGCGCGCAACGTACTGATCGACGGCGGCGATCTCGCGGCGGTGATCGACTGGGGCGATATGGCGCGCGGTGACCCCGCAACCGACCTGGCGGCGTTCTGGTGCTGGGTTCCCGCGGGCGAGGCGCGCTGGCGGGCGATGGCTCGACTCGGCCACGACAGCGCCACGTGGCGACGAGCACGGGGCTGGGCTTTCCTCTTCTCCGTCGTCATGCTCGACAGTGGACTCGTCGATCACCCGGAGCACGCGGCAATGGGTCGCGCAGGCCTGGATCTCCTGGCTCGGCATCCCCAATTCCCCAAGGGCTGATAGCGCCGGTTGATCGAACGCGGGGCTGGGTGTTGACTAATCCGCGCTCACTCATGAACGCGGGATCGCCGATGTCAGGCCCTCTATCTCAATTTCGCATCTGCGACTTCACTGGCCAGCTCGCCGGCGCTGGCGCCACGAAGTGGCTCGCGAACCTCGGTGCGGAGGTCATCCGCATCGAGGATCCGGTCCGACAAGGCCGGTGGGACATCCTGCGCGGCGGACCGCCCTACAAAAACGGCGAGCGCGGACTCGACAACGGCGGCGCCTTCAACAATCACAACACCGGCAAGTTCGGCATCACCCTCAACCTGCGCGACGATCGCGCCAAGGAGATCCTGACCGAGCTCATCAAGATCTCAGACGCTGTCACCGAGAACTTCGCGAAGGGTGTGCTCGATCGCTGGGGATTCGACTACGAGCACCTCAGATCCATCAAGCCGGACATCATCTACGTGTCGAACTGCGGCTTCGGTCACGTCGGGCCGTACAGCAACTTCAAGACGTGGGGTCCGATCGTCCAGGCGGTGTCGGGCTTGACGTTCACCAACGGCTTGCCCGGAAAAGAGCCCGCCGGTTGGGGTTATTCCTATATGGACCACACCGGCGGCTACTACATGGCAATGGCCATCATGCTGGCCCTCCTGCACCGCGAGCGCACGGGCGAGGGCCAATGGGTGGATCTCGCGTGCACCGAGTCGGCGCTCTCACTGCACGGACCGACGCTGCTCGACTGGACCGTCAACGGACGGCCGACCCGGCGCGAAGGATTCCCCGACAGCAACCACAACGTCTGGCCGGCGATGGCGCCCCACAACATCTACGCGGCCCGCGGTGACGATGAGTGGATCGCGATCGCCAGTCGCGATGATGCGGACTGGCAACGCCTCGCAGAGACGATCGCAGAACTCTGGTGCAGCGAATCGCGATTCGATGATCTCGCCGGACGGATTGAACACCAGGACGACCTCGATCAGAAGATCACGATGTGGTGTCGGCAACGCGACAAGTTCGACATCCAAAGCGAACTGCGCGACGCCGGCATTCCCGTGAATGCGGTGCTGACACCACAAGAGCGCATCGACGTCGACCCGAGTACCGAACGCTTCGGACTCTGGCCAACCGTCAATCACACGGCGATGGGCGACGTCCGCGTCGACGGCCAGCCCGTGCACTTTTCGCAAACCGATTGGGACGTGCCGCGCGGCGGCCCGTGTCTCGGCGAACACAACGTCGAAATCCTCACGTCGCTGCTCGGGTTCTCCGAAGACGAAGTCGAGACGCTCGCGGCGGAGGGCGTGATATGAGCGCGATGACCGGTGTGCGAGTCATCGAACTCGCCGGCGAGCGCGTCGCCTTTGCCGGCAAGCTGATGGCCGACATGGGTGCCGATGTTATCGTCGTCGAACCGCCCGGCGGTGATCCGACGCGCGACTATCCACCGTTCGTCGACGACGAACCCGGCGAGAACCGAAGCCTCTATTGGATGCACTACAACACGAGCAAACGCGGCGTCGTGCTCGACCTCGACGATCCCGATGGACGCGATCAGTTCCGGGCGCTCATCGCGACCGCGGACGTCCTGATCGAAGCCGAGCCCCGGCATCGTCTGGCCCAGCTCGGGATCGACTATCCGGACCTCGAAAAAATCCGTTCCGACCTCATCCACATCGCCATCACACCGTACGGTCGTGACGATCCGCAGAGCGATCTACCAGCAACCGACCTCACGCTCATGGCAGCCAGCGGTCCGCCCTGGAGTTGTGGCTACGACGATCACACGTTACCGCCCATCAGGGGTCAGATGCAGGCGACCCACACCGCATGTCATTTCGCGATGATGTCAGCCTTAACGGCGCTTCTGTTCCGCGGCCGCAGAGGCACGGGCCAGTTCATCGACGTCAACATGACCGCGTGCTCGAACGTTACGACCGAAGCCGCCTCTTATTCGTGGCTCGTCGACCAACAGACGGTGCAGCGCCAGACGGGACGGCATGCATCCGTCACACCATCGGGCGAAACCCAACAGCTTTGTGCTGACGGGCGATATGCCAACACCGGCGTTCCGCCGCGCCAGCCACGCGAGTTTGCCGCCCTCAACTCGTGGCTCACCGAGATCGGTCTGGTGGACGAGTTACCGGAGGCCGTCTTCCTCGAGATGGGGGCGAACTGGGAGGGGCCGTTCGAACTGTCGAAGCTGGGCGAGGATGACGAGATCACCGCGATCTTCGGTGCGGGTCGGGCAGCGCTGCGGCTCATCGCCGAACGAGTATCCGCACAGGACTTCTTCATGGGATGCCAGAGCGCCGGACTCGCCGTCGGCGTCGTGAACTCGCCGGAAGAAGCTTTCGAGGACGAGCACTTCAAGGCACGCGGCTTCCAGGTGAGCGTGCGCCACGACGAACTCGACCGCGACATCGTCTACCCCGGCGCCCCGTACGCCCTGCGAGGCAGTCCCTGGCAGATAAGTCGCCGTGCGCCGATGCTCGGCGAACACAACGAAGAGATCCTGGGGTCGGCATGAGCGAGGCGCTTTCCGCGGACGAACTCGCGCACTTCAGGCATTGGGGGTTCGTTGCACTCCGCGGTGTCGTCGATCCGTCAGCAGTCGAAGAAACACAAGCTGCCGTGCGTCAACATCTGGCGAAGCAAGACGCCTACGTCGACGGCGCCTACCGACTGGACGCACGCCCGTGGACGACGGAGGTGCTGGCGCACGCGGATCTCGTCAAAGGTCTCAAGCGCAGCAAGCACATCAACGCGATGATCACCGAGGGGGTGATCGGCTATTGCCGGCAGATCTTCGCCGCCTTTACTGGTGACGTCGTCGAGGAGGTATCGTCCTTCCACGATAACGCTCAGCTTCTCTTCACGTGGCCAAATGCCACGACATGGTCGATCCCGAGCACCATCTGGCACCTCGACTTCCCCCGCGTGCCCGGTGATGGGTTCGTCGGCGCGCAAGTGTTCGCTTTCGTCGAGGACGTGGCGTCCGGCGGCGGCGGTACGCTGATCGCCGCAGGTTCCCATCACCTGATGAATGAAGATCGGCTGATCAAGTCGAAGATCATCAAGAAACGCCTCAAACAGAAGCCCGGATATGCCGAACTCCTCGGCAAGGATCAGACGATCGATCGACGCCGCTTCCTCGACCCGTTCGAGGTCGACGGATTCACCCAGCAAGTCGTCGAACTGACGGGCAGGCCCGGGGACATCTACCTGACCGATCTCCGGCTCTTGCACACGCTCGCGCCCAACGCGTCACAACATCCGCGCATCATGCTGACGAAGCGCTTCATCCGGCAGTCCGCGATGGATCAGTTCATGGAGTCCATCGCCAAGACCGCTGCGTAAGGGTGTATCAGGTCAAGTAGCCCGACTCCTCGCCTTCGCGTACCTCGTCCGCCGACATACCCAGCCAGTCGGCCAGCACCGACTCGTTGTCTTCGCCGACGAGTCGTGTCCGACGGTAGACGTCGCAGGGCGTCTTCTCGAAGTCGATTGGTAGCCGATCGCCGAACGTCGCCCCCGCGAGCGGGTGATCGTCCGGCATCTGGAACATGAAGCCAGACCCCGCGAGCTGCGGGTCCGTCACGCCCATATCGAGGCCCGTTTGCACGACACCAGCGGGCACGCCCGCCGCCTGACATCGGTTCATGACGTCGGTTGCGTCCTGCGTCCGAGTCCAGTTACCGATCCGTTCGTCGAGCGCCGAATCGTTGTAGCGACCCTCAGCCGTATCGAGACTCGCATCCTCCGCCCACGACGGGTTGCCCATCACGCCCTTGAGGGCATGCCATTGATCATCCTGCATACAGGCGATCGCGACCCAACGCTCGTCTTCGACATTCTGTGCTTCGTCCGCACATCGATAGCAGTTGTGCGGCGCGGCGACGTCGTAAGGCAGTCGATTGCCCGTCGGTCCCACTGAACGTCCGTTCGCAAACCAGTCCATGAGCGACGGGCCGGCGAGGTTGACGCCGAGTTCAAACTGCGAAAGGTCGACGCGTTGACCGCGCCCTGTCGAACGCCGCGCTTCGAGTGCGGCCAGGATCGCGACGGCGCCGTGCAGTCCAGCGCAATGATCGTTGTACGAGAAACCGATCCCGATATCGTTCCGGCCCGGCACGCCAGTTGCGGCCGTGAGCCCGGCCAATGCATGGATCGTCGGTGCATAGGTGACGAAGTCGGACCACGGTCCACCGTCACCCATCCCGGACATCTGCACGTAGATCACGCCCGGATTGCCCTCACGCACGGCTTCGAAGCCGATCCCCCAACGATCGAGGACCCCCACAGAGAAGTTGTCGATCACGACGTCGACTTCAGCAACCAGCCGACGCGCGACGGCGCGGCTCTCATCGCGCGTCATGTCGAGCGCGAGGGCCCGCTTGTTGCGGTTCCACATGATGTAGTACGGCGATTCCGGACCATTCGGTCCCGCCCGCGTAGTCGAGTTCACCTTGACGACGTCGGCGCCCATGTCAGCAAGCACACGTGTTGCGAAGGGTCCCGCCAATACGTGGGTGAAATCGAGAATCTTGACTCCGTCGAGCGGCCTCATGACGCGCTCCCCCAACCGATCTCACCAAGCAAAGCGTCAGCATCCGTCTCGATCTCGCCGACTTCCCGCATCTGCCACGGCGTTTCGGAAAACCGATAAGGCGTTCCGGGCCCCTTGGTACCGGCGTCCTTCAGCTCGTAATCCGTCCACCAGTCGCGCGCCTCGAGCTGCGGGATCTCGGCCACCTTGTCGATCGACAGAACCCAGCCGTACGGGGAGTGACGCGCTTGGGCCTTGAAGAAGAGCTCTTCGACATCCTGCTTTGAGACCCATTCCTCGAGCACTTCCATCATCCGCTGCATCATCTCGAGGCGGTTCTCGGGTTCCTGATATTTTGGATCCAGGAGATCGTCAGCGACGTCCTCTTCGATCAACCAGACAAGTTGGTTGTCGATGTTGGGCGTCGGCGTCACCATGATGCCGCCGCCCTGAGCCTGCATGACGACGTAGAAATCCGACCAATGCAGGCTGCCGCGCCGCGGCAAGGCCGGCGGCGTCGGACGCGCCATCCGGTCGTGATACCAGAAGAACATCAGCACGTGCTCGAGGCACGAAGCGATGCAGTGATGCACGGGCACGTGAATACCCTGACCGACGCCGGACTCTCGAGCGCAATAGAGCCCGGCCAGCGCTGCGATCGCGACGTACGCGCCCGAGAGCACAAAATTAAGTTCGCCGAACGTTTTGAGCGGCGGCGTATCCACATCACCCGTCGTCGCGACGGCACCGCCGAGCGCGCCCGCCACCAGATCGGGCGCGAGGAAGTCCTTCCAGGGGCCTTCCTTGCCGAACGAAGTCGCTTCGATCACCACGAGCGCAGGACGGTTCGCCTTCGCATCATCGAGGCGTGCTTCGTCAACGCCGAAAGAACCAGCGGTCGTGACGACGACGTCGGCTTCGGCTACGAGCCGATCGAGGGTCCGACGCCCCGCTTCGGAATCGAGATCCAAAGCAAAGAACCGGCGATTGGATGCGAAGAACGCATGCCAGAGTGACTCCCCGCTGGCGTCATGCGTCGGCCCGCGCATCCGCAACGGATCGCCGCTCGGTGGTTCCGGACGGACGACGTCCGCACCGAGATCCGCGAGAAGCTTGACGCCATAGATCGCCCGCTCGTCAGTGAGATCGAGCACTCGAACGCCATTCAACGCACCGTCTGACAAATCTATTCCCCCTCTTAATCGTCGTTTCGATGATAGCGGCAAACCCCGCTGATGAAGGTCGCCTTCACGTCGTCGGCAACCAAGCGCTCCTGCACGCTCGCCCAAGGGCGGTCGAGCAGGCAGAGATCCGCTGGCGCGCCCGGCATGATCTTCCGGGCTTCGCCACCCGGTCGTTCGGGATCCGTCGTGAAAAGCGCCAGGGCCCTTTCCGCCGATACGGATTCCTCCTCGCCGAGCGCTTCGCCGCCCCGCGTTCGCCGCATGGTCGCCGCCCGCATCGCCAACCAGGGGTCCGGCGAACCGAACGGCGCGTCGGTCGCGCCGCCCAACGGGATCCCGGCGCGATCGAAACCCCGCAGGCGGTACAGCACGGCACGATCCCGCGATTCGACATCGGCCAGATATTGATCACCCCGTTCAAAAACGAAGTTCGGCTGCGTGACGACCGTCACGCCCGCGCGGTGTATCAGATCAAAAGCCGCATCATCGGCAACGGAAGCATGTTCGATTCGATCGGCACCAGACGGCCCGGCGGCTTCGATCGCCGCCAACGCCAGAATCAGTTCCGTTCGGGTCACACAATGGACGGCGACATCACGACCCGACTCGTGCGCGTCTCGAATCGTCGCGATCAGCCGATCGATATCCGGCAGTACGGCATCGTCGAGCAGAATCTTGCGGTGACCACTCGTCAGAGCGTCACCGCCCATGACACGGACATCGATCGGCAATCCGCGTAGGCGTTCGGCCTGCGCATCATCATTGCTCGGCGTCGCATCGGTGGCGCCAGTCACGCCACACTGGATGAGTGCGTCGGCAACATCGCGTAAACCCGCATCGAGGTCGAACGCCCAACCGACACCGCGCAGCCGCTCGTCCTCACGGAATAGTTCGTGCGTCGTGACGCCAAGCGTCGCCATCGCGGCCGAGTTGAGATACCAGAGCTTGCCCGAACGATGCTGGATACGAAGCGGCCGCCTGGCTTCCAGCGCATCCATCTGCACGCGCGAAGGCACACCGGCCACGGATTCGTGATAGCCCACGCCACGAATCCATCCCGACGACCGCGAGCGCGCAATGGCCTGCTCCAATTCCTCCTCGGTCGTGACATCGGGCGGACCACATCTGACCGACGCACGACTGGCAGCGAGCGCCGCCAAGTGGATGTGGTGGTCATGGAGCCCGGGTAGCAACGCGCCGCCGCGCGCCTCCCATACCGCCTCGAAATCCGTCGCCGGTGTTTTCCCAGGAATCCGGCAGTCCGCGATTGTCGGCCCGTCGACGAGCACGTCCACGAGCGCGCCGTCCACTTCGGCCGAGCGAATCAGTTGCATCGAAACTCCGCCAACACGTCCTCCGTGTGGTCGCCGAAAGGCGCAGCCGGGCCCCCGCTCGGGCGGGCAGGCAACCGCTCGATCGGCCCGGACACGGGATCGTGGAAGCGACGTGCAAAAGCCGCCGTCGTCGCGAGTGCAATGTCCACGAGGCCGCCCCCAGAGCGATGCGTGGCAACCGCCGCGCATGCTGCGTGCAGTCCCGTGAGGGGATCGGCGATGGCATCCCCCAGGAACCGCGGGCGACCTTCGGCCGATCGATCGACCAGTCCGCCCGCCACAGCCGCATCGTCGCCGAAGGCGACCCAGTTTTCCGACGGGCCGGAACGGCCATAGCCCGTGATGCTGATCCACGTCTGGTGGGGGCGGCGGATACGGTCAGGATCGAGCCCGTATTGTCTGAGCGCGCGCGGCCTCGATGCCTCGATCACGATGTCGGCCGCCCGCAGTAAGCGAGTCAGCGCGCCCCTGCCATCCGCACTCAAAAAATCGACCGCGACGCTCTCCTTGCCGACATTCATGAGATCGAAGAACCGCGGTGTCGAGGCGCGTGATATATCCGGGCGCGACGAACTCTCGAGCTTGAGGATCCGCGCGCCGGCCGCGTGCAGCAGTGCGCTCGCAAGCGGTCCCGCCCAGAGACTTGATAGATCGACGACGAGCGCGCCGTCGAGCGACCGACCCGAAAGCCCCCGCGCCCCGGCCACGGACCAGGGGAAGGCGGGTACTGCGACCTCCGCCAGACGGGCGGCGGGCAAACCCATCAATCGCGCGCGGGCCACCAGTTCGCCACGATCTGACGCCAGCCGGGCGCGCAGCGTTTCCGGGTCACCTTCCAGCAACGCCGGGATCAGCGCGACATCGTCCTCGCGAGCGAAGTTGAACGCACTGAAACCGCCATTCGACGGGTACAGCCCGCAGGTCCCATTTGCGGAGCGTTCGTCCGGGGCACGCAGGCCGCGATCGCTCAAGAACATTCGACCGCTTGTTGCCGCGAAGACATCACGCCCGGTCAACTCCCGAAACGCGAAGAACGCACCATCCGCCACGGCTTCCACCCCAATCGCTTTCGACGGCACGAGCGACCGGTCGCCGATGAGGAGGCGTGCATAATCGGTCGCATTAGTAACTAGTTGAGGTCGCAATGGACGCGATCACACAGGCGGTATTCGAATCCCGATTGTATCGAGCCGCATCGGCGGAGGAGTTCTCGACCTTCTTCGACTGCAACTACGTGATCGTCGAGTTGAACGGGACTGATCTCGACTCGCCGCCCCACGCGCCGCGTTGCCCGGTCATCGGCGTCGGCGACACATCGCAACTTCCCGACTACGTGGACGTCGCCGTCGCATCCGAAGAAGAACTTGCAGCCCTGGCCGACGCGATCGATCAATCCCCTGTTGCAGCCATGACGTTGGCGCAGCTTCTTAGGGCCAACGAAAAACTCGACGTCCGCGAAGGTCTTTTTGCCGAATCACTCGCCTACTCGACGTTGCAGCACAGCACCACTTTCGAGGGGTGGCTCGCCGAGCGGTCACCGAAACCCCCAAAGTCATTCACCGACGAAGCAGTGCTGGTCGATCGAACGGATGACCGCCTCCTGATTACGCTCAACCGCCCCGAGAAGCGAAACGCCTACTCGAACGACATCCGCGAAGGGCTCTGTGCCGCGCTCCAGCTCGCCGATTTCGATGACGCTGTGAGCTCCATCGTCGTTCAGGGATCCGGAGCAGCATTCAGCGCCGGCGGTGATCTCGACGAGTTCGGCACCGCGCGAGATGCCGGCATCGCCCACGCATCACGCATGACGCGCAACGCCGGCATCCTGCTTCACGCCATGCGCGAACGGATCACCGTTCGTGTTCACGGCGCGTGTATCGGCGCTGGAATCGAGCTACCGGCATTTGCGCACCGTATCGAGGCGCATCCGGATGCCTTTTTCCAACTTCCGGAAGTCGGAATGGGATTGATACCGGGCGCTGGCGGAACGGTCAGTATTCCGCGTCGAATCGGGCGTCGCCGGATGGCGGGGTTTGCGATGACGGGCGATCGCATCGATGCCCGCACCGCGCTCGACTGGGGCCTGATCGACGCGATCGTCGATCAAACCCCGTAGTCGTTGTCCTTAGAAAAGGACTGACTAGGAGAGCCTTTCCTTCACGACCCGGCGAAGAAGTTTGCCGGTTTCGTTGTAAGGCAGTTCGTCCCAGAACTCGAGACGCTCGGGAACACGGCTCGACCGAAGGTGTTGCTTCACCCAGTCTTGCAGCACCTCGACCGAGACGTCTTCTTTCCGGACGATCGCACCGACGACGGCTTCACCCCATTCCTCGCTTGGTACGCCAACGATCGCTGCATCGCCGACAGCGCTGTGTTCAAGCAGTACGTCTTCGATCTCGCCCGGGGACATGTTTTCGCCGCCGCGCACGATGACGTCGTCCGCTCGACCGTCGAGGAACAGATAACCGTCTTCGTCGACGAATCCGGCGTCGCGCGTGGGGAACCATCCATCGGCATCCACAACGCTGCCTCGCCCTTCGTATTCACCCGACACCTGCTCGCCACGGACATAGATCTCGCCGCGCTCACCAGCCGGTACGAGCTGTCCCTCTTCGTCGCGAATCTCGAGTTCGATACCGGGCAAAGGAACCCCTACCGACACGAGCCGTCGACGCCCCGCTTCGTCCTGCGCGGCCGCGGCCGTGCGATGTTCCTCAGGACCGAGCACGGTGATCGTGGAGCTCGTCTCCGTCAGGCCATAGGCGTTGGTGAAGTCGCAATTCGGGAACAGTTTCATCGCCTTCTCGATGACCGACAGCGGCATTTTGCCGCCGCCGTATGAAAGCGATTGGAGATTCGGCATGCCGATATCACCCTCGCCCTCGAGCGCTTCGACGATCCGCGAAAGCATCGTCGGAACGACAAAAGCCGTCGTGATTTTTTCGCTACGCGCGATCTCGATCCAACGTTCGGGCGAGAAATTGGCGAGTTGAACAACCCGGCGCCCGGAGTAAACCGAACTCATCACCGCCGCGATTCCGGCGATGTGGTACGGCGGGACGCAGACGAGGGCGGCGTCATCTTCAGCAGCGCCCATAAACTCCACGGAACCGATGATGTACGACACGAGATGTTTGTGGCGGAGTACGGCCGCTTTCGGCGCACCCGTCGTGCCGCTGGTAAAAAGCAGCACGGCCGTTTCTTCCTGATCCATGCTCCACTCGCCGGCCGCATCACCGCCGCCGCGCGCCATCGTCAGGAAATCCTCTCTCGACGCGGTCTGCACCCCATCACGGTCTTCGAACGAGCTGACACGGTCGGTTTCGGTCACGAGATACGCGGGCTCGATCCGGGCGAGCAACGCGTCGATCTCCGTCGCCGTCAGGCGGTAGTTGAGCGGCACGTAAGGCACACCCGCCCAACCGCTCGCGAAGAGCGCGACCGGGATCGCGAGGTTGGAAACGTCCAACATCGCGAGACGAGTGGCGCCTGTCGATTGCACATAGGACGCCGCCGCGCCCGCCGCTTCGAACAGTTCCTCGTAGGTAATCGACGTCCCCGCATCGGGATCGACGAAAGCCACCCGATCACCAAAGCCCGAGGAAGCCATCTCGAGCAGCATCATGATGTTCACGTTGCGAACTCCTCGCGGTTCTTCAGTCGGTCTTCGGCAGCTTCTTCGCGTCTTTCAGCGCGAGAGCCGCACCACCGATCGCGAGCGAGCCGTCGCCAGCCTTCACGCAAAGGACTTCGAGCGAACCGTCTTCATTCACGTAGCGTTTGCCGATCGCCGTGCCGTCAGCGTGTTCAGAATCGACAGCGCCATCGCCTGTCGCGTCCTCGGCCATCGAGCTGCCGCCACAGGTCAGGTCGACGTCGCCATCCGGTGCAGCGATCACCATTACCTCGGTGCTGCACACCGCACTTTTGAGACGCTTACCAGCAGAAAGTGTTGCCATTGATCCCCCTCCTAGACGCTCCGCAAGAGCGCCAACTTCTATTCTATTGACACGTTGACGAGGCGCACGCCACGGCCGGGCCGTAGCGACGCCGAGAAAAGCGCCGAATTGTACAAGATCAATTCGAGCCCCACAGCGCTTGATACATCTCATCGCGCACGTCCGCCGCGTGATCGATCACGCTCGCCGCTTCGTCAGGGGTCAAACCGCTATCGACGAGGATTTCCGCCGAATGCTGTCCGAGGGCCGGGGGCACGCCGGGATGGCCCGTCGGCGTCGCCGCGAAATCCATGAGCGTTCCCACCGTCTTCGTCGCGCCGCTCGCCGGAAGATCCAGGTCGACAACGTAGTCGTTCGCAAGATTCTGCGGGTCTTCCGCCACCTCGGCATGCGTTCGAACCTGCTCCCAGATGATATCCGGTTGCCCGCCAAGGAACTCGCGCCATTCGGCGAAAGTCTTCGAGGCGAACGCCGACGTCATCAGTTCTCGAATCTCGGCCAAACCGTCGCTCGATCCCGCCATCCCGAGGCGTTTCGCCGGGTTGTCCCATTGCTCCATCAGGAGCACCTCGGGGCGGTCCGCGAATATCCAGAAAGCCGCCCAGGCATCGTCGACCATCGCATGGACGAAGCAGATCCCGATGCCGTCCTGGGTTGGATAGACACCGTACGGTCCACGGATGTTCGGGTGATGCGGGCCGCTTCGTTCGAGCGGAACACCGGTCATGAACGAGTGCTGCAGCTCCCACATCTGCAGCCAAAGCTGAGCGCCGAGCGATGAAGTGCGCACGACCTGTCCCTGACCCGTGACGGACCGCGTGACGAGCGCCGTTGTGCACGCGAGCGCGAGTTGCATTGCGCCGGCGTGATCACCGATGGCCGCCCCGTTCGGCATCGGTGCGCCGCCGTCGAAGCCCGTCAAGCTGTTGATGCCGCCCCGAGCCTGCGCCGCGCCATCGAGCATCGCCTTGTCGGCATCCGGTCCTAGCGGTCCGAAGCCATTCACGTGGCCGACGACGAGGCGCGGGTATTCCCTCGAGAGTTCGTCGAGATCGAGTCCCATCCGAGTGAGCGCCGACGCTCGGTAGTTCGAGACGAACAGATCCGCCTTCGCGATCAGGGCGCGCGTCGCACGCAACCCAAGCGGCGTATGGATATCTAGCGAAACGGACCGTTTGCCTTTGTTCATCGCGACGAACTGGGAGCCCATCGCCTCGGCCGGTAGATCGTTGTTGATGCCGCGATGCAGGCGGCTCGGGTCACCGATCGGCGGTTCGACCTTCACGACATCAGCACCCATGTTCGCGAAGTGCAGACCCACCGCCGGGCCCTGTATCGCGGTCGCGATTTCCACCACCTTGAGACCCGCGAGCGGGCCAGCCACTTCAGCCATCGATGACTCCACGCATTGTTCGGACGTGAAGGTAAGATGCTTTGCCTGCGTTTGATAGATCGGGGAGGGCTATGAGCGTCGAGAACCACGCACCAGTTCGCTACATCGAGCGCACGCGCGAGTACTACGCGGCACAAGGCTTCAGTCCCTATACCTGGGCGCAGCACGACGACACGCCCTTCACCGCGCTCACGAAACCGCTCGCCGAGTCGACGCTCGCGCTCATCACCACTGCTGCTGTCTACGAACGAACGCACGACGATCCGCGCTATGTCGCGAGTCATCCGATCGACGACGCGCCGGACACGCTTTTTGCCAACGATCTCTCCTGGGACAAAAAAGCCACCCACATGGACGACCGCGAGTCGTTCTTTCCAGTCGAGATCCTGACGGCCCTCGTCGGCGAGGGACGGCTCGAGGCGCTGGCCGATCGATTCCACTGCGCGCCGACGGAATACAGCCAACGGCGCACCATGGAATCGGACGCGCCACTGATCCTCGAGCGTTGCCGTGAAGACAACGTCGATGTCGCGCTACTCGTGCCCATATGACCCGTCTGTCACCAGACCGTCGGTCTGGTCGCACGACATCTCGAAGCCAACGGTATCCCCACGGTCGTCCTCGGCTCCGCCCACGACATTATCGAAGATTGTGCGGTCGCCCGATTTCAGTTCACCGACTTCCCGCTCGGTAATCCATGCGGCAAGCCCTTCGACAAGCGCATGCAGGAGGACATCGTCGGGCGCGCGCTGCACCTCTTCGAAACCGCGGCAGCCCCCAATACGGTGAGCCGTTCGCCATACGAATGGGACACGCAAGTCTGGCGCAAGAAGTACATGGAGATTCGCCCCGAGGATCGCGAAGCGCTGCGCGCCGCCGGCGAGGCGAGACGCGCCGATCGTCAGTCACTCCGTAACTCAGGGCGAGTACGAAAGAGTTAGTCGAGGCGAACTCTTTCGATGGCACCGTCGGTCAACCAGCCGACGGAGCCGTCGCTCAACGACACACGAGCCCAAGCACCGCGCTCTTCGAGAATAGCGACCTCTGTACCTGCCGGTAACGGGTTGGCAAACAATGGCGGCGCGCCAACGCTATCCGCCGCCCTGAGCGTCACACCATCGGTCAGCACCACGCCATCATCAGCAGTGTCCATCAGGACCGGGACGACGAACATCAGCCAAAGCACAATCAGGACACCGGTCCCGACGGTCGAACCTCGTCGACCCAGGACGCGCGGAACGAGCGACAGCACCGCTGCCGCGAACGCGATCGCGCCCAAGAGGAGTTGCAGCCCGTCGGCGAGCCACAAGCGCCAGAAAAGCAGGGCATCCATCGTCGCGGCCTGTGGCCGCGGCAACCACACGGGCAACCGATCACGAACCCAGGCGAGATTCGTGCGCGCACGTGCGTTGGCCGGGTTCTCATCGAGCGCGCGACGGAACCCCAGGATTGCGACACCGAGGCTTTCCGCGCCGAGCGCGGCATTGCCCCAGTCGGCGAGGAGGTCGTCTTCCGTCGGGCGCTCCGCAACGAGTTCGCGATACGCCGACTCGGCCCGAGCAAAACGCCGTAACCGGTCCGTGCGATCAGCCGTCTCGAGGGCTTCGGTGTAGACCGATCGCGCCATCGATTCCGACGCTGCCCCGGCCGGATCATTCGACGCCGCGTAGGCGACGTTCCGATCCACGAGCGGCGCTGTGATCAGGATGACGACGACCAGGGCCGACCAGGATCTGACGCGGTCCCGAAGCCGGGCTTTCAATTCATCATCAACCGGTCTGTCCGCGAGCGTCGGATTGAACGCAGCCTGTTCGATCTCTTCGAGTTCGCTCATCCGTTCGTCGCGTCGTCCCATCACACGCGCGAGTTCACGAACCGCATTGACGATCGCGGGTGCCGATCGACGCGCGGCCCCCGTCGCGCCAAGCGCTTCGTCGAGCACCCGCTCAGCCTGCCGAACGACGGCTTTGTGGCCACGTTCTACCTCGGTCCGACGACGGTAGGCGAGAAACGCGAGAACGAGCAACGGCAGGACGTAAAACGGTGCGAGCGCATATCGAGAAAGCTCAACGACGCCACCCGATCCCGACGCCGGACCGAGCGCCATGTCGGCTCCATTCAAGCTGAAGTTGCCGCGCGGCGGGCCTGACGACACGGCAGGGCTGAGTTCGGCACGCGGTGCCGCCGTGGCCACATCGGCGGCATCCACTACCGATCCCTGACGCACCGAGAGGGCGATGGGGGCGCTATAGACGGTTCGATACTCGGCCGCTTCCGGATCGAAAAACGAAAACGGCAACGGCGGAATTTCGCTGACATCAGGCGAGATCACCCGAACGACAGCCTGGAACTCGCGCGCGCCGTCGCGATCGATGCCGACGTTGGGCAGGTCGAGAAGACCGAACTGATTCGGATCGAGTCCACCCGATCCGTCGAGACGCGGTAACGACAGACCTTCCAGGAGCCCCGTTCCCCGCAACGTGAGCGTCAGCTCGATCGGTTCACCCGCCGCAACGACGGTTTTGCTTGCCGCCACGTCGAAAGCGAAACCCGAGCCGATCGCGTTCACGAACGATGCCGGGCGGGACGCGGTCGGCAGAGGCGCGACCACCAACCGGTGTGGCTGAGCCTGGGCGGTGTAAAGCTGCGTCCTGCGGTTGGAGAAGCCGAACCGGTCACGCCCCGGGAAGACCAGTTCCGCGGCCACGCGAACAGGATCGAGTTCGAACGTTCCGGGGGTCGAAAGGACGACCCGAGCGGGAAACTGGACGCGGGTGTAATCCTTCGTGTTCTCCCGATGGTTGTCACTCATGAGCGGCAGCTCGGTCTGCTCGGTGCCTACATCGAACGGCACGTAGCGTCGCGATCCCGGCGCCTCGCGCGGCAACACGCGCACGCCTTCCACATCGAAGAGCGGAATCGAGAACTCGAAGTTCTGCACTTCGCGAAGCAACAACCACTCGATCGTCACGTCGAACGACTCGCCCGCCCAAACTGTCCGGGACGGCAGATTCAGACGAACGACCATATCGTCGGTCGTCTCGATTTCGCTCGCGACGAAGGACGCCGCTCGGCTGCTCGCGACCACGCCGTTCTGGCTGATGCTGAGCGCTGGAACGATGTATTCCTTCGCGTCGGGGGCGGTCACGCGCCACCGATACGAAAACGACACCTCTCGCGCTTCCGAACGTCGGCCGTTGATGATCGTGAGTTGCGTGCGAACGTTCGGCGAGACGCCGACGTAGGTGACAGTCGAACCCGCAATCTCGAATTCGGGCGGGTCCGGAACCGGCTCCTCATCGAAACCTTGCACGGTCGCCGTCAGCGTGAAAGGCAAACCCGCGTGCACTTTGTCCGTGTCGATCGAGAGCTCGAGCGTCGCACCGAAGGCTGGTAGATGCAGCGCAACAAAGAAAACCAGCAAAAGCGCACGGCGTCCGCTCACCAGTCCTTCTCCACCGCCTCGGGGCGGGCGCTGCCGCGTTGGCGGCGACGCTCGGCCTCACGATCTCGAATCGCCTGCAACCGTTGAAGCGCCTGGCGTCGAGTCATCTGAGCATCATTTTCGTCCTGAGCGTCATCGCCCGAGTCACCTTCGTTCGGATCACCCTCACCCCCTTGCGGCGGTTGCAACCGCGCGATCGCCTGAAGAACGTGCTCGATGGCCTCGCGCTGGTTTTCGGTCGCGGGTTCCAGATCGGCGGGCGCAAGCTTTTCCGCATCGCGGCCCAGGATATCGGTTGCGCTCGTCATCGACCCGGAGGCGAGTCGCATATCCTCAGACGCGAGCGCGAACGCGTTCTCACCCTCTTCGTTCGTCGGCGGCCCCTGTTGCTCGCTCGCCCCCTGATCGGCCATCTCCGCGAGCGCGGTGGTCAACGCATCCGCCCGATCCCGGTGTCTCGTCTGGCGATCGGCGATGCGCGGTAGATCGCTCGATTCGTCCAACGTTCCATCCGCTATCGCTTCGGCTTGGACTTCCGCCGTGTCGTCCCACGTTTCTGACTGCTCCGCCGCTAGCTCCTGCAGATGTTCGACGATCGTGAAATAGAGGCGTCGTAGATCAGCGAGCGTCGCCGCCGCTTGATCACTGTCATCCTGCGCATCTTCACCCGCTTGAAGGGCGTCAACCATCGCCTCGACGCTCTGGCGCGTGTCCTCCGTAAGGTCGAGCGCGAGGCGTGCCCTTTCACTTTCGGTCTGCTCGCCCTCCTCCGAACTCGAAGCCGAACTCAATTCCGCCTCCAACAGCGCCCGCAGTCGATCCAGGCGCGTTTGGTTCTTCGTCGCACCGGGTATCGCGGCGTCGGCGTCGGCGAGCGCCGCGTCGACCTCGACATGCGTCGCGTACGTGAGCTCGATCAACGTTTTGATATCCGCGAACTGTTCGAGCGCATCGCGTAACGCGACGATGGCGTGACCTTCACTGACACCCGCCTCGTCCCAGGCGTTCGCCAGCAGGTTCTCGCGCGCATCCCGCATCGCCTCGATGCCTGCCTCCAACAAAGGAACGGCGCGCTCGACCGGCGCGATCGCCTGCGTGTTCTCATCGGACGGCCGGTTTTCCAGCGCGTAGCTGAAGCGCTCCTTGATATCGACGGTTCGAACGATCGAGCGCTCCTGATTCGAGGCAAGCAGAGTCCCCGTCAGCCACGGCGGCGCCTCGTCGGATGCGGCAACCGCCGTTTCGACGATTAGCCGTTCTTCGGCGGCGAGCACGAGCTTCAACACCGCGACCGGATCGAGAAGCTGTTCCAATGCTCGTTTGAGCTCGTCGAGGCCATTGTCCGCCAGTCGATGGGCAACCTCGGCGTCCTGTTGGCGCAGCCGCCTTCGTGTGTCGTTGAGCGATTGTTCGGCAAGCGATAGATAACGTTCGAGAAGTAGAAGCTGTTGTGCGCGCACCGCTTGTTCCTGGGTTCGCTCTTCACCCAACGCTTCGAGTTCCGCCCGCTCTTCCGTTGCCAGCAGCAACACGTCCGAAACATCGGCCAGGAGAATACGCTCTTCCGTTGCGATCGCACCGAAGCTCGCCGCGTATCCGGCCGGATCGCCATCGTCCGAGAGCGCCAGTTCAGTCAACAGGCCGCGCACCGAGTCGCGAATCGTGCGTTGATCGTCGATCGAGCGTCGTAGCCGCTCATCGAGACTGGACTGACCGTTGATCTGGTCGGCGAGGCGCGAAATGCGCCGCTGAACAAGCTCGAGATTCTGCTTGGCGCTCGCGATCTGGTCTTCGGGTGCTGCACGAACAGCTTCGCCGAACCAGGATGCACTCACGCGCAACGCCTCGAGTGCACGCTCCGGCGTTTCCTCCTCGAGCGACGTCGCTCGCGACGCCACAACGTGCGCAATGTTGAATGCCGAGCGATACAACACGTCCGCATCGGGACCGGCGCGGTCGCGCGCTCTGAGAAACGAGCCCTCGGCAGCATCCCATCGACCCAGGCGCGCTTCGGCCAATCCTTGGTTATAGAGTTCACGCGACGACCAGGCAGAATCGTCTTCGAGGGCCGGATTCTCCTCCGGTTGATCAACGACCACGGTCTCGAACACCCCGGTTTCATCCTCATCTGGCCGTCCTTCTTCCGCCGCAGCGAAATGGACGAGCGCGACGAATGTGACGAGGAAGATGCTTCGCGCTTTCATACCCGCCGTACCCCGCGGGTATAGGAACCGATTTGACCGAGCCAGACCGCGACGAGAAAACAGGCGAGCGCGCCGAGGACGAACCACTGGAAGAATTCGATCGGTGACTTGCGCGTCATCTTGATCATGGAGTCCTGGATGAGCGGATCGATGTGTTCGGCGACGATGCTGTCGAGGTCGATGATCGACGTCCCCGCGGGGATATAGATACCTTCGGTCGCGAGAGCGAGCTCACGCAGGAGTTCGCCGTCGAGACGCGATATCACCACGTTGCCGGCGCCGTCCCGGATCTGACGCCGCACGCCGGTTTCTGGATCCGTCACGGTGATCGTGCTGCCGGACTCGCTGCCGAAGCCGATCGCGATCACCCGGATCCCCGCCGCAATGGTCTCGTCGAGGGCATCTTTCGGAAACGAGTCGTGGTCTTCACCGTCGGTGATGAGCAACAGGATACGTGGGACGTTGCGCGCGGGACCGAAAGCTCGCGTGGCCCGGCGCACCGCATCACCGATACGCGTACCGCCGCGGGCGACCGATTCGGTGTCCACCTCACGCAAAACGAGCCGGAAGTAACCGTAGTCCGATGTCAGCGGGCTCAGCACCGCCGCGCGGCCGGCGAAGGCAACGAGTCCCACACGATGACCGACCAACCGGTCGACGAACTCACTGATTTCGGCCTTAGCACGCGCGAGCCGGTTCGGGCTCGCATCCTCGGCCAACATGCTTCGGGAGACGTCGATCGCGATCATGATGTCCGCGCGCACCCGATTGCCGCTGACCGTTTCGACACCGGCAGGCGCTTGCGGACGCATGAGCGCAAAGACCGACAGCGATAGACAAGCCCCGATCAAGAGAATTCGAACGAACCGTGTCACGCGTCCCTGCCGCGTCACGAGCCGCGGTTGCATGGACGACGAGATGAAACGGCCAAGTCGCGACGCGAAGCGCGTTTCCAGCAGTACGAGGGAAACGACGATGAGCGCCACCACCCAGAACCCGTGCACGTAGATCGGCTCGGCGAAGATCATTCGGGTAACCGCCGGTAGAGCGTTGCGCGCAGGAGCCATCCCAGAATCGCGCAGAGAAGGGCAATGAGGAGCGGCAAGGCGAAGTACTCGTCGAACTGACGCGTGCGTTCTTCGTTCAACCGCACGCGTTCGAGTCGGTCGATTTCGGCATAGACATCGGTCAACTCGTCGCGATCCGTCGCCCGGAAGTAGCGGCCGCCGGTGCGTTCAGCAATCGTCTTCAACGTTTCTTCGTCGATCTCGACGGGTACACGGCGGAGCACGGAGCGCCCCGATCGAGGGTCGTCTAAGCGAACGGGCGCCATGCCGTTGGTACCTGCGCCGATCGTATAGACCTTGATCGACTGGCTCCGCGCGAGTTCCGCCGCGGCCTCCGGCGACTCGACGCCCGCATTGTTTACCCCGTCGGTCAGGAGCAGCACGATTTTGGACTCCGCCTGCGACTCCCTGAGGCGCTCCACCGCAAGCCCGATCGCGTCACCGATGGCCGTGCCGCTTTCTCGCCGATCGGTGTTGATCTCGAGATCGGACGCAATGTTCGCGAGGTTCGCGTGATCGAGCGTCAGCGGTGCGGACGTATCGGCGAAACCGGCGAACTGCACGAGCCCGATCGCATCGTTGGGTCGACCGGGCAGGTTGCTGCTCCCCAACACGAACTCGGCAAAAACTTCCTTTACCGCGTCGAGCCGGGTTTGTTCACGATCCTGCGTCGAAAGATCCAACGCCTGCATCGAACCCGAAACGTCGACGACCATCATGATGGCGATGCCGTCGCGATTGATCTCGATCGAGCGCTCACCGATCCGTGGGCCGGCCAGCGCAATGACGAATGCCACGAGCCCGAAGGCCAGGAGCGCGTCGGGGATCCATCGGGTGGCGACCCGCCAACTCGACGTACCCGGAATGAGTGACAACGACGAAAACACGACGACGCCCGGCGATGAGCGGTACGCCCAGGCGATCGGCAACGCCAGTACGGCGAGCCAGAGCGCCAGCGGTTCGCGAAACTCGACCACCGCGAACCAATCCATCAGCTCGCCACCGCCGTCTCGGCCGCGGCCGTCTCTTCCAGAAACCGCCGCGCACTCATGATCGCTTCCTGCGACTCGGCACTATCCGGGCTGTAGCGCGCGAACTTCACCGCGTCGCATCGCTCGAGGAACGCCTTCAGCAGCGATTGCCGCGTACCGAGGTCGACCGACGATTCCGCGGCGGCGAGGAATTCCTCCGTCGTCAGTTCGGGCGCACGGAGCTGAAACCTCTCCTCGATGTAGCGCCGCACGATGTCGGAGAGCTCGACGTACCAGCGATCAAGCGCGGTAGCATCGGGCAGTCCCGCGTTTTCGAGGTCCGCGAGTCGGCGGAGCGCCCTTTCGTGCGCCAGTTCGACGAACTCGATCGCCCGTCGCATCGACCACTGTCGGTAGAAATAGAACGCGCCCGAACCGACGATGCCGACGCCGAGTGCTATCCAGAGCCACAAGAGCGTGGTCGCGATCTCGAGTTCGCCGCGCAACGGATCGAGCTCCGTCGCGAACGCATCCGACGGCAGGACCGAGCGCACCTGGAACGGCACCTCGTCGGTCAACAGTTCGTACTCCTTCGGCTCGGCGTCGCGTCGATCGGTGAACGTGATTCGCAGACGTGGGATTCGATGTCGGCCGCTGAACGGCGCCTCTAGCGTGTAACGCTGCGAATGAAACGAGCCGTCGACGTCGCGCCGTTCGACCGGGCGGAAGTCGACGATGGCGTATCGGCCGAGCGCGTCGGCGAACGCTGGCATGACGACATCGACGCCTTCCCGCGCTGTCACCTCGAGTTTGAGATGCAACCGGTCGCCGATCTCCGGATCGAGGGGCGCCAAAAAGACGCTGGCCGTCACCGGTCCCTCTTCTATGACGACCTGATGGGCTTCGGCAAAGATATCGAGCTGCGCCGTTTGCGAATCGACGGGACCATCCGAGCAAGCGCCCAGGAGTACTACCGACGCTAACGCAACGCCGAAACTTCGCGCGAACGATCGGTCAACCACGCCGGTTCCGCCGTTCACGCATACGAAAAAAGCGAACCAGCGGATCGAGTACGTCATCGCTTGCGTCGATGTCGATCACGTCGATCTTCGACCGGGCGAACTCGCGGTCCTGCACGTCCTGGTGCGCGATGAACCCTTCTTCAATCGCGGTCCTGAAGTTGGCGCTGCTCGTGTCGACGAGTCGCATGGCACCCGTCTCCGCGTCTCGCAGGGTCGCGAGGCCGATGTCGGGCATCAGACGCTCGTGACGATCGGAAACGCGCACCGCGACGACGTCATGGCGGCGGTTAGTCAATCGCAAACCGTCGATATAGTCGGCGTCGAGAAAGTCGGAAACGAGAAAAAGCACCGCGCGGCGCGGTAGCACACGGCGACAGAAATCGAGCGCCGCCGCGATATCGGTCTTCTTTTCGCCCCGTGAGCGATGCCGACGCACGAGGGAGGCAAGACGCTCCCGCACGGTTGTCGCCAATGACCGCCACGCAAACGGCGCGTCACCCTCGCGCGTCGCCTCCGGTGCGAGGACCTCGCGCACGACGCGTAAGGCATGCCGCTGGCCCTTGCGCGGCGGGATGTATGAAACGACTTCCGAATCGAACAGCAACAAACCGACCTTGTCGTCGTTGTTGATCGCGGAAAAGGCGATAAGCGCGGAGAGCTCGACGGCGGCGTCTCGCTTCGAACGTCGATCCGACCCGAAGTCCTGCGACGCGGAAAGGTCGACCAGCATCAGAACCGTGAGCTGGCGTT
Source organism: uncultured Pseudomonadales bacterium (assembly GCA_951813295.1). Lineage (GTDB taxonomy): Bacteria > Pseudomonadota > Gammaproteobacteria > Pseudomonadales > Azotimanducaceae > VXYL01. Next base: position 3,086,084 of record CATOTI010000002.1, on the reverse strand, counting down.
CTTCGACGTAGCGTTTGATGAACGGCTCGCCCATTCGGGCGGTGACGTTCCAATCGATCGAGCGAACGTCGTCGCCCGGTACGTACGGGCGCACTTCGTCGAACTCGACGCCCCGGCCCTTGAATACCGAGCTGTACGCACCGGCCAGGACGTCGGCGACCTGCCGTCCGGTCGTGACCTGGATCCGCCGAACCTGCTTGACGATCTCTCCGGGGAGCATCGCGTGCCTTAAGGGACTTCGACGTGCCCGAGAATCGTCTCGATGAGATCGTCGGCCGAGCGGCCTTCGGCTTCGGCCTCGTAGCTCAGCACGAGGCGGTGGCGTAGCACGTCGGGCGCGACGCTCTTGACGTCATGTGGGCTGGCATAAGTCCGCCCGCCAAGAAGCGCGTGCGCCTTGGCTAGCTTCACCAGATTGAGTGATGCCCTCACCGAAGCGCCGCATTCGATCAGGTCCTCAAGCGAAGGTAGTCCGCCCTCCGTCGGGTTGCGGGTGATCGAAACGAGGTCGACGGCGTAACGCTTGACCTTGTCGTCGACGAATACCTGACGAACGGCCTCACGCGCCGCGAGAACGTCAGCGCCGGAAACCACCGAAGTCGCTCGGGGGGCACGTCCGCTACCGGCCATTCGGTCGATGACTTTCACTTCGTCTTCCGGACTCAGGTAGCCCACAGTCACCTTCATCATGAACCGATCGAGCTGCGCTTCCGGCAAGGGGTAGGTGCCTTCCTGTTCGATCGGGTTCTGCGTCGCCATCACCAAAAACGGTTCATCGAGTACGAACGTTTCCTCGCCGAGCGTGACTTGTCGCTCCTGCATCGCCTCGAGCAGGGCAGCCTGAACTTTCGCGGGCGCCCGGTTGATCTCATCGGCAAGCACCAGATTGCCGAACACGGGCCCCTTCTTGACGCTGTAAGTACCTTCGCGCGGATTGAAGACCTGGGTTCCCGTCACGTCGCCCGGCAGCATGTCGGGCGTGAACTGGATTCGCGCAAAGTCACAATCGAGCGAATCGGCGAGGGTGGAGATCGCCAATGTTTTCGCAAGCCCGGGAACGCCTTCGAGCAGCACGTGGCCATCCGCCAGCAGTGCCAGGACGAGCCGCGAGACGAGCGTCTCTTGACCCACCAGTACGCGGCCGACTTCTGTTCGAACACCGTCGAATCGCTCCTGGATCTCGAAAACGGCCTGCCCCAGATCGCCGCTACCGCCCACGCTTTCCGCCATTGAAACGCTTACCTCTTCTTCTCCGTGCATTCTAGTAAGACTCGACCCCGCGTCGACCGGCCCGAGGTCTCCGATTTCGTGGAGTCCTCAGGGGACGACAACGAACAACCGTCGACTGCCGCGCTGAACACTGAAGGCCAGCGCGCGCCCCGCGTTCTGGACCAGTTCGTTGAACTCGTCAACCGATGTCACCCGGCGTCGATTCACGCTCAAGACGACGTCGCCGGGTCGCAGGCCTGCCCCCCAGGCGCGCGACGAGTTCTCGACGGATCGAACTTCGACGCCATCGAGACCCAATTCACGGTTTTCGCCAGTCATCACGCCGAATACCGCGCCTTCGAGCTTGGGCGATGTCTGTACGCCCGCCACCTCGTTGTTCGGTGCCGCGCCGACATTCGCCCGCAGCCGCAAGCGTTTGCCGTCGCGGATGAGTTCGAGTGACACGTCATCGCCGATTCGCAAAAGGCCGATGGCATTGCGCAGGTCGCCCATCGACTCGACCGCCTCGTCGTTCACTCGCACGATCACGTCGCCCGCTTCGACACCCGCACGCTCCGCGGCGGAGCCCGGCATGACTTCGCTGACGAGCGCCCCGTAGGCGTTCGCGAGTTCGAGAGCGTCAACGAGATTGGGATCGACATTGCCGATGATGACGCCGAGGACACCCCGACGAACCTCACCGAATTCGATCAACTGATCGACGACCCCGCGAACCATCGTGGTGGGGACCGCGAAGCCTATGCCGACGTTACCGCCCGTCGTCGTATAGATCATCGTGTTGATGCCGACGAGTCGACCGTCGAGGTCGACCAAAGCGCCACCGGAGTTACCCGGATTGATCGAAGCGTCTGTCTGGATATAGTCCTCGTAGGCATCCCCGCGGTTGGTCTGCCGACCGAGCGCACTGACGATGCCCGACGTGACGGTATGTCCGAGCGAGAACGGGTTGCCGATCGCGATCACGAAATCACCCACTTCGAGCGCTTCGGAATCACCGAGATCCAGATCCCTGATGTCATCGGCATCGATCTCAAGCAATGCGATATCGGTCTTCTCGTCGCTACCGACGAGTTTCGCCTCGACTTCACGGCGATCCTGCAGCGTCACCATGATCGTCTGCGCGCCGTTGACGACGTGGTGGTTCGTGACCACATAACCCGCGTCCGCATCGATGATGACGCCGGAGCCGACGCTTTGGCGAGGCTGCGGATCCTGATCTGGCATACGGAAATAGCGCCGGAACATCGGGTCGTTGAAGAGCGGGTGGTTAGCCTGTCGCTGCACTTCGACCGAGATGTTGACGACGGCAGGCGACACCTCTTTGAGAACGGGCGCAAACGTGAGTTTGCCGTCGTGCGCCTGAAGATTGACGGCGATCGCGCCGAGCGCGATCGCGATGACTATTTGCAAAGATCGGATCACATTGACCTCCATGCGATACCTGATGCGTTTGCACGACTTTCCGTCGTGAAAAAATCGGCGGCGAAGTCTAAGCGCGGGAACGTCACGATGGAACGCCCACGTCACTTGAGCCATGCCACTCAGGAGCGTTCGACCGCGACGAAGTGCTGTCGTTCGCGCTTTTTTTCAAGTACCGCGGTGGAACTTTCGTCAGTCAACGCAATGCGCTATTTCCGCATCGAGTCGATGTTCAGCAACGGAATCGCATCGCCGCCGGAGAAGGTCGGCAGAACCCCGTCCCATTTCTCGGCAATCCTGAGTTGCACCAGTTCCGGGTTGTCCTTCAATGCCTCCGCTTCGCGGCGGATCGCATCCGCGCGCGCTCTGGAGGCGACTTCGATCTGATACGCCTCGGCATCGGCCGCGAGTTGCCGTTCCGCCGCAGCGGCTTCGGCTTGCGTGACGCGACGCAGCTTTTCGTTTTTCGCCTTCAGGGCTTCCTGTTCGGCCTGGACCTTTTCTTCGATCGCCCGGTTGAACTCCGTCGAGAACACGAAGTCGGTGATCGCGACGTTGGCGAGCGCGATCGCACCACGCACCTCTTTCTGCTCGAGCGTCGTCGCGATGAATTCCTCGATCGCATTCTGGATTGCCTGCTTCACCTCGGCTCGCCTCGTGACGAGTTCCTCGGCGGTGTATTTCGCCGTGACCGCTTTGACGGATTCGAGGATCGCCGGGCTGATCAGGGTCGATTCGACCGCACCCCGCGGCCCTATCTGTTGATATGTTCGCGGCATGACGGGACCGACCATCGAGTACTGAACGGCGACCGTCGTCCTGACAACCTGTAAATCCTTCGAGGCGGCCGACGCGTCGGACTCGGCTTTCGAGAGCCGCACATCGATTTCTTCGATCGAATCGACAAACGGTTTCTTGAGGTGGAATCCTTCCGTCAGGTGGTCGGGTTGAACGGCCCCGAGGGTTCGCACGACCCCGACATGGCCGCTGTTGACGATCACGGTCATCGAAAAACCGAGAACAATGACAAGAACACCCACTGCGGCCGAACTAATCGCTTTGACCATTGCACTTCTCTCCTTGCAACAATTGGCGCGGGGCAGGCCAGGACTTTCTTCAGCTTTTCTTCATTACGCGCCCAACCCCGAGGGACTTAACGTAACAGCCGAAAGCAGCGCAAAATACGGACTGACGATGGGGAGTCGCTCCATAGTGCCTGCGTTTCGATCGCGTCCGATTAGGGCGGCCGGCCGCCGTTTCAAGGCGTCGCGATGGAACGAAATCGGAACAATTCGCGAACGAAGATGTATCACGATCTTTTGAACCGCCACATCCGCCACGGATCACTCAAGCTGATCGAGGCCGACGGCACCGAGCACGCATTTGGCGAAGGCGAGCCGACCGTCACGTGGCGCGTTCGGGACAAGAAGGTCATGCGCCAGGTCGTGACGAACCCACACATGAACCTCGGCGAGACCTACATGGATGAGCGCTGGGACGTCGTCTCCGGCACGCTCGCCGATCTACTTCGGATCCTTCGCGTCAACGTCGAAGCGGCGTTTAAGTCGGGCGTCAAGCTCACCCCGTTCTCGGCGCTCTTGAGTTCCTGGAACACGGTCAGGACGAGCCTTAAAAACGTCGCCCATCACTACGACCTCGAAGAAGACCTCTTTCGTCGCTTCCTCGACACCGACATGCACTATTCGTGTGCCTATTTCGAGGACGAAGACCAATCCCTCGAGGAGGCCCAGCAAGCGAAGTGCGAGCTCATTCGCAAGAAGCTCTGCCTGGAACCCGGCATGCGGGTGATCGACATCGGCAGCGGTTGGGGAAGTCTCGCGATGTACCTCGCCGAAAAAGCGGGCGTGGAAGTCGTCGGCATCACGTTGTCCGTCGAACAGCTGCGCGTCGCCGAGGAACGGGCGAAAGCGCGAGGGCTTCACAACCAGGTCCGGTTTCGACTCGAGGACTATCGCAATCACGAAGGCGAGTACGACGCGGTCGTGTCGGTCGGCATGTTCGAACACGTGGGCTTGCGCAACCACGAGACCTACTTCAACAAGGTGGCCGAACTTCTGAAACCGGACGGCGTCGCCCTCATCCACACGATCGGCTCGATCGCGCCACCGCAGCCCGTCAATCCGTGGATTCGCAGGCACATCTTTCCGGGCGGTTACATTCCGCCGAATTCCATGACCAGCGCCGCGATCGAGAAGAGCGGGCTCGTCACGAGCGACATCGAAGTGCTACGCCGCCACTACGCGAAGACTCTCGAGGTGTGGAACGACCGGTTCCAGGCGTCGCGCACGGAGTTCCAGGAACGCCTCGGTGAACGGTTCTGCCGAATGTGGGAGTTCTATCTCGTCAGTTGCCAAACGGCTTTCGAAGTCGCGGACCTCGTCGTCTATCACTACCAACTCGCACACGACAACGCACGCGTCCCACTGACGCGCGCGTATCTCGCCTGAGGATCGGCTACTAGCGACCCGAAAACGTCGGGCGACGCTTCTCGAGGAACGCCTTCACCCCTTCCTGACCATCCTCGGTCCCGATCAAGCTCGCGATCGAGCGCGCCTCGTACTCCATCTGGGTCTCGAGACCCCGCTCGAACGTATCGTTCAAGAGCGCTTTGACTTGCGCGTTGGCGCGCCGCGGTCCGTTGACGAACTGGTTCGCGAGCGCCATCACCCGCTCGGGAAGTTCATCGGCGCCGACGACGTCGTTCACGATGCCCCAATCGAGCGCCTCTCCCGCATCGAGCACGCGGTTGGTCAGCATCAGTTCGCGGGTGCGCCGATCGCCGATCTTGCGCGGCATGTAGTACGTCGAGCTGCCGTCCGGTGAGAGCCCGGCGTTGGTATAAGCCATCGTGAACTTGGCGCCCTCGACCGCAATCGCAAGATCGCAGGCCATCACGAGACTCATGCCCGCACCGCCGGCCGTGCCGTTCACCGCGGCGATGACGGGCGCATGACCGCGCGCGAACCTCGAAAGCGCCATATGAAGATCCCCGGCCATCGTCTTGAGGAGCGAGGGCGCCGCTGATCCGGCGTCGGCGAATGCCTTGAGATCGCCGCCGGCGCAAAAGAGCCTTCCTTCGCCCGTGATCACCACGACGGCTACGCCAGGATCGTCGTCGCAACGAATCGCGACCTCGGATAGCTCACGCGCCATCGTCGGTGACATCGCGTTGCCGACCTCTGGTCGATTGAGCGTGATTCGGCCGATCGAACCCACGACCTCAAAGCTGAGCGTCTCGTACTCGGACATTGATCTTCCCCCAGGTGATGAACTAAACAGACAATTGTCGGGGTCTATTGAATCGCAAGGTTAGAATCCCACCAAGCCGATAGACCGACGAGAATGACCAGCTATTTCATCCGCAGGTTCCTGCTGATCGTTCCGACCTTCATTGGCGTCACGATCCTCGTGTTCGCATTGACCCGGTTGGTCCCCGGCGGCCCAATCGAGAGGATGTTGAACGAAGCGGCCGTCGCCGGCGGCGATGTGTCGACTTCGGTCGGAACGACGGGCGGCGGTTCGCTCTCCGATGCCCAGATCGCCCAACTCGAGGCTTACTACGGCTTCGACAAACCGATCCTCGTGAGCTACTTCGACTGGATCGTCAAAGTCGTGCAACTCGATCTCGGCACGTCGACGCGCTACACGGAGCCCGTGTGGGACACGATCAGCGAACGCTTCCCGATATCAATCTTTTACGGCGTGGCGACGCTGATCATCACCTACGGCGTGTGTATACCCCTCGGTATCGTGAAAGCGATCCGGCACAAGTCACCGTTCGACAACGTCAGCTCAGCACTCGTTTTCTTCGGCTACGCCATACCGAGCTACGTGGTCGCGATCGCACTCTTGACGGCTTTCGCCGCCCAGTGGGAGTGGTTTCCGCTCGGTGGTTTCGTGAGCAACGACTTCGACGACCTGTCGTTCACCGAGCAGATCTTCGATGTCCTCTATCACGCCGTGTTGCCGCTCATCGCCTACGTCGCGGGCAGTTTCGCCGTCACGACGATGCTGATGAAGAACGCGCTCATGGACAATCTCGCCCAGGACTACGTCCGCACCGCAATTGCCAAAGGGATGTCGTTCCGGTCGGCGGTCTTCGGCCACGCGTTCCGCAACAGCCTCATTCCGATCGCCACATCGTTCGGCAACAACATCACGCTGATCCTGACCGGCTCGTTTCTGATCGAGAAGATCTTCAACATCGACGGCTTCGGATTGCTCGGATTCGAATCGCTGGTCGAACGCGACTACCCCGTCGTGATGGGCATTCTCGTCATCTCTTCGCTCCTGTTCCTGATCGGCAACATCCTTTCGGATATCTGCGTCGCGCTCGTCGACCCGCGCGTCAAATTCGGTAGCGGGAGCGAAAACTGAACCCGCTTACCCAGAAACAATGGCGGCGTTTCCGGTCGATCCGACGCGGTTACTACTCCGCGGTTTCGCTTCTCGTCCTGCTGCTGCTCTCGTTGGGTGCTGAGCTTCTCGTCAACAGCCGAGCGCTGATCGTCTCCTACGAAGGCGAATGGTATTTCCCCACCTACGGCAGTTTCCTGCCGGGGCGCACCTTCGACCTCGATTACGATTACGAAACGAACTACCGCGACCTGAAAGCGCGATTCGATACCCATCCGGACAACTGGGTCCTGTTGCCTCTGGTGCCGTACAACCCCTTCGAGAACGACCTATCGACGGAACGGTTTCCGCCCTATCCACCGTCGCTCGAGTCGAGCCATTTCCTCGGCACCGACTCGACGGGCCGCGACATCGTGGCGCGGCTGGTCTACGGCTTTCGCATCGCCATGGGTTTCGCGCTGATCCTGCTCGTCTGCAACTACGTCCTCGGCATCGTCGTCGGTTGCGCGATGGGATTCTGGGGTGGTGCGTTCGATCTTCTCTTCCAGCGCCTGATCGAGATCTGGAACAACATCCCGTTCCTCTACGTGATCATGATCGTCGCGAGCATCATGGTACCGAGCTTCTGGACACTGCTCGCCGTCATGGTGATTTTCGGCTGGACCACGATGACCTGGTACATGCGTACGTCCACGTACAAGGAAAAAGCGCGGGAATACGTCAGTGCCGCCCGGGCGCTCGGCGCAACGAGCGGGCGCATGATGTTCAGCCACATCCTGCCGAACACCATCTCGGTGATCGTTACTTTCATCCCCTTTTCGGTGGCCAGCGGCGTGACCGCGCTGACCGCGCTCGACTACCTCGGCTTCGGCCTACCGCCGCCAACACCGAGTTGGGGCGAGCTTCTTTCGCAGGGAACGGAGAACTTGACGTCACCTTGGATTGTCTCATCCGTAGTCGTCGCGATGGTCCTCATCCTCTTGATGGTCACGTACGTCGGAGAAGCGATCCGGGAGGCCTTCGATCCCAAACAATTTACGTATTACGAGTAACCACCATGCGATTCGCGAAACTTACGCTGATCCCCATTGCCCTACTCGCGTTGTCTTTGGGCGCGTGTTCGGGTGAGGCCCCACCGGATGAGCCGGTGGCGGCGGACGTGGCAGGCACGCCTTCGAGCAAACCTCGCGCGGACCTGCCGCCACTGCCGCCGCTCGAAGTAGCCGAGGGCGATGGGCTGCCAGAAACGCTGCCCGATAACCTGGTCTGGGTGACCAACAACGACGATCCACCGTTCGCCTCGCCCGACGCGGTACGTGGCGGGACCTATCGCGACTATATGCGCTCGTTCCCGTTGACACTTCGCCGGGTCGGTCCCGACTCGAACGGTTCGTTCGCCGGGGCTCTGCGCTACAACCAATTCAGCCTGGTGAGCTTCCATCCAGAAACACGCCAGCCCATTCCGTCGCTCGCGACGCATTGGGCGTACGGCGAGGACGGCCGGACGATCTACTACCGAATCGATCCCGACGCGCGGTGGTCCGACGGAGTCCCGGTCACCGCCGAAGACTTCGTCTTCACGATCCACTTCAACCGCTCGGAGGCGATCGTCGCGCCCTGGTACAACAACTATTACACCGAACGTATTCGCGACATCCGCCAGTACGACGACTACACGCTCGGCATTCAGGGCGCAGACGCCAAGCCCGGTTCGGAGATGCACACGAGCTATAGCATCGGTCCGACACCGCGCCATTTTCACGAGAGCGAGCACCGGCTCGCTGATGGTTGGGTCGAGAGTACGAACTGGGAAGTCGAACCGAACACCGGTCCTTACCAGATCGCCGACGTGAAAAAGGGCAAATCGATCACGCTAGAACGCGTCGACAACTGGTGGGCGGATGATCGGAAGTACTACCGGAACCGGTTCAACCCCGAAAAGATCCGCTACACGGTCATTCGTGACCAGGCGACCGCGTTCCAGCATTTCGCCAAAGGCGACCTCGACACCTTCGACGTCACCACGCCGCAGTACTGGCACGAGAAGGCGACCGGCGAGGATTTCGACAAGGGACTCATCGGCAAGTACTGGTACTACAACCAGCTACCCGTGCCGTCTGGTGGCATGATTCTCAACTCGGCAACGCCCCTGCTCGCCAATCGCGACATTCGCTTCGGGCTCGCCCACTCGATGAACTTCGACAAGGTGATCAACACCGTCCTGCGCGGCGACTACGAGCGCATGCCGACCTTCCAGCTTGGCTTCGGACCGTACGACAACCGCTCGATCAAACCGCGTGAGTTCAACCTGCAGCAGGCCGGGGAGTACTTCGACGCCGCTGGCTTCACTGAGCGGGACGCGACCGGAATTCGCACCAACGCCGATGGCCAGCGCCTCGCCGTGCGCGTGACCTACGGATCGTCGCACCACACCGAACGACTCGTCGTGCTGAAAGAAGAGGCCAAGAAGGCAGGTGTCGAACTCAACCTGCAATTGCTCGATCGCTCCGCCGCGTTCAAGCAGATGTTGGAGAAGAAGCACGAGATCGCCTGGATGCAGTGGAACTCATCAGGTCTTTCGCCACGCTACTGGGAGCATTTCCACACCGACAATGCCAACAAGCCGCAAACCAACAACCTGTCGAACCACTCGAATCCCGAGATGGACGAGTTGATCATGCGCTACCGCGCCTCGAGCGATATCGAAGAACGAATCGAGATGGCGCATCGCCTCGAGCAGATGGTGCACGACAGCGGCGTCATCATTCCGACTTTCCAGGTGCCTTACGTGCGCGAGAGCGCCTGGCGCTGGGCGCGTCTACCCGACAAATTCGGCACCGAAACGAGCGGATCACTCTTCAACGAACTGGCGCTCTCGTCCGGGACTTTCTCGAGTGGCGGACTCGTCTGGCTCGAGCCCGACGGTCGAGAGAACGTGATGGACGCTCGCGACGAAGGTGAAGCGTTTACGCGACTCGAGGTCGTCAACACCGACAACCGCGCGTCGACGCTGTAGGGCATCGGTGACCGAAGAGAAACTGCTCGAGATCAGCGACCTCTCGATCGACTTCGCGACGGACGAAGGAGTCTTGAACGTCGTCGATCGTCTGTCGTTCGAGGTCAACGCTGGCGAGATACTCGGCCTCGTCGGCGAATCCGGCTGCGGGAAGAGCGTGACGGCACTCACCATCATGGGACTCCTGCCGCGACCCAGCGGCCGGGTCACCAGGGGTCGAGTCACGCTCAGCGGCCTCGATCTCGTCGACGAAGGCACCGATCTCGGCACGGTCCGCGGCAACCGCATCGCGATGGTCTTCCAGGAGCCCATGACCGCGCTGAATCCCGTGCAGCGGATCGGCGCGCAGCTCATCGAAGCGATCGCCCTGCATGACACCGGCACGCCCGACCTTCATCTCGCGCGCGCCGTCGAGCTCCTCGCCCGGGTCGGTATTCCGGCCCCCGATCAGCGCCTCAAGGAATACCCCCACCAGCTATCCGGGGGTATGCGCCAACGCGTGATGATCGCCATTGCGCTCGCGAGCCGCCCAGAACTCTTGATCGCCGACGAGCCCACCACGGCACTCGACGTCACCATTCAGGCGCAGATCCTCGATCTCTTGCTGGAACTGCAGGCCGACTACGGGCTCTCCATCATCTTCATCACGCACGACCTCGGCGTGATCGCCGAAATCGCCTCGCGTGTCGTCGTGATGTACGCCGGACGGATCGCGGAGGAAGCGTCGACGACCGATCTCTTCCGCAACGCGCACCATCCGTACACACGCGGACTCATCGATTCGATTCCGCGTATGGAGAGTGTGCCGAAGTCGGTGCTACCCACGATCGACGGCATCGTGCCGACTCTCGCCGATATGCCGCCCGGTTGCCGTTTCCGTAACCGCTGCGGCTATGCGAGCGACGTCTGCGTAGAGGAACCCGCCATCACGCGCATCGGCCTACGTCGTTTCAGCTGCCACCACCCGTTGGGAATGGCGTGACCGAACCACTTCTTCGCGTCGAGGGTCTCACCAAACACTTCCCGGTAAAGGGCGGCGTGTTCCTGCGAACCCACGGGCACGTGCATGCAGCCGACAACGTGTCCTTCGTCTTGAACGCCGGTGAGACGCTCGGCCTCGTCGGGGAGTCCGGCTGCGGCAAGAGCACGGTCGGCAAGACGCTCTTGCGGCTGACGGAACCGACCCGCGGCGCGGTCTTTTTCGAGGGCCGGGATATCGCCCAACTCGATGGCAAATCGATGCGCGCGCTACGCCGCGACTTGCAGATCGTTTTCCAGGACCCGTACGAGTCGCTCAACATGCGTCACACGATCGGGCGGATCATCGAAGAACCGTTCGTGATCCACCGCCTCGGCAGCACCGAAGAACGGCGGCGCTGGGTCGATGAGCTGCTCAATCGCGTCGGGCTCGACCCCTCCGCCGTCAACCGCTTTCCACACGAGTTCTCGGGCGGCCAGCGTCAGCGGATCGGCATCGCGCGAGCGATCGCGCTGCGACCGAAACTGATCGTCTGCGACGAAGCCGTTTCCGCCCTCGACGTCTCGATCCAATCGCAGGTGATCAACCTCCTGCTCGATCTACAGCGCGAGATGAACCTCGCGCTCATCTTCATCGCCCACGACCTCACGGTCGTTAAGCACGTTTCGGATCAGATCGCGGTGATGTATCTCGGCGAAGTCGTCGAGACCCAGGCCGCGATGTCGATCTACGAAACGCCACGGCATCCGTACACAAGGGCGCTCATTTCTTCGATCCCGATCGCGGATCCGACCCTCAAACGCCAACGGACGATCCTGACGGGCGAGGTCCCCTCACCGATCGATCCGCCGAGCGGTTGTCGGTTCCACCCACGCTGCGTTCACGCAACGGATCGTTGTAGCGCGGAAAAGCCCGGCGTCAGGAAGTTCGACGACGGTTCGACGGTCGCCTGCCACCACTTCGAGTCCCTGCCGCCGTTCAAGGCTGTAGAGAACTAAGCGCCGAGCGTTTCCCGAAGGTAGAAGCCGGTATGTGATCCCTTCGTCGACGCGATTTCCTCCGGTGTACCTTCAGCGATGACGCGACCGCCGCCCCGCCCGCCTTCAGGGCCGAGATCGATCACGTGATCCGCCGTCTTGATCACGTCGAGGTGGTGCTCGATCACCAACACGGTATGTCCGGCGTCGACCAGGCGATGCAGCGATTCCAGAAGCTTCGAGATATCGGCCAGATGTAAACCGGTCGTCGGCTCATCCAGAATGTAGAGCACGTGGCCGCGCGTCTGTAGTTTCGACAGTTCGCCAGCAAGCTTCACGCGCTGCGCCTCGCCGCCCGAAAGCGTCGTCGCCGACTGACCCAACGTCAGATAGCCGAGGCCGAGATCGTTCAGCACGGCGACCTTGCGTCCGATCGACGGTACTTCGGCGAAGAAATCCACGCCTTCCTCGATCGACAGATCGAGTATGTCGGCGATGTTCTTGTCGGCGTAAGTGATCTCGAGCGTTTCCGGATTGAATCGCTGCCCCTTACAAGCACCGCAAACGACTTCGACGTCGGGCATGAAGTAGAGCTTCGTCGCGATCGTGCCTTCGCCCTGGCACTCCTCGCATCGCCCACCTTTCACGTTGAAACTGAATCGACCGGGCTTGTAGCCGCGCGCCTTCGATTCTTCCGTGTTCGCGAACAACGAACGGATCTGATCGTAAAAGCCGACATACGTCGATGGATTGGATCGGCTGTTCCGCCCGATCGGCGTCTGATCGATGCTGATGACCCGCGTCAACGCGTCGACGCCGGTCAGCGAATCGTGCTCCCCCGAAAGTGAGCGCGAATCGACGAGGCGCTTCCAGAGTTCCTTGTAGAGAATCTCGTTGATGAGCGTCGACTTGCCCGAGCCCGACGCGCCCGTGATCGCGACGAACTGGCCGAGCGGAATGTCCACGTCGACATCCTTGAGATTGTTGGCGCGCGCGCCGCGAATCGAGAGCACCTCACCCGTCGACTCTCGCACGTCCGATCGACGATCGATCGACTTGGAACCGGATAGGTATTCGCCGGTTGGAGACCCCTTGGTCGCCAGAATGTCGTCGAGTTGGCCCTGTGCGACGACCGTGCCGCCGTGAATACCCGGCCCCGGGCCTACTTCGATGACGTAGTCGGCAGCACGAATGGTCTCCTCATCATGCTCTACCACGATCACCGAGTTGCCGAGATCGCGAAGCGAGCGCAGCGTCTCGATCATCTTGACGTTGTCTTTGGGGTGCAGACCGATCGACGGCTCGTCGAGCACGTAGAGCATGCCCATCAGCCCGGAGCCGATCTGCGTCGAAAGGCGAATCCGCTGCGCCTCGCCGCCGGACAAGGTTCCCGAGGGGCGGTTGAAGTTCAGATAGTCGAGGCCGATACCGAGCAGCAGGTCGAGCCGGCGAACGATTTCGCCGAGCACCTGTTTCCCGGCCGTGGCGTTGACGCCTTCTGGTTCGACCGACGCGAGAAACGGTCTTAGCTCGTCGAAATTCATCCGGCCGAGATCGTCGATCGTCTTGCCGTCGATGCGAAAGCAGAGCCTCGAGGCGCGCAGACGTGATCCTTCGCAATCCGGGCAGATGTGATCGACCATCACGCGGTCGAGCCACGCCTCCATGCCCGAATTCGCCACGTCGCGCTGCCGATACCATCTGTAGTGCCGTTCAATTCCGCCCGCGATTCCCGGAAAGACGTACGGCCGCTTCAGCCAGTTCTCCTTGCGCTCCTTGGCATCCGGCGGAACCTTGAGATCGATCGGCCGACCGCCCGTGCCGTAGAGCACCACCTCACGGACTTCCTCGGAAAGATCCTGCCAGGGCGTATCGAGGTCGAAGCCGTAAACCTCCGACAGCGAGTAGAGCGTATAGGCGCGATGGTTGTCGGGGCGGTAGTTGAACGCGTCCTTCAGGAAGCATCCCTCACGGATACTGCGCTCCGGGTTCGTGATGAGAAGGTCCCGGTGCGTTCTTTTGTCCGTTCCGATACCGCCGCACGTTCGGCAGGCACTCTCCGGGTTGTTGAACATGAAGAAGTCCGGGGCGACGTCCCCGAAAACGAGCGCGAGCGTCTTCGAACCGAAGGATTTCGTGAAGCTGCCAACCGTCTTCTTCGCCACGCCGGCCACGACCTTGACCGTCATCAGGCAATCGCCTACCCGCAAGGTGTGCAGAACTGCTGCTTTGAGTTGCTTCTCGACATCGCCCGTCAACGTCAACCGATCGACAACCGCCGTCATGCGCGCGTCCGGCGCGATCGATGACGGCACGTCCGACGACAGGTCGACGCGGTCCCCGTCGATGTCGACGTACCGGCACCCGAGTTTACGGACCTCGTTGAAGATGAACTCGGGCTCCTCGCCGTAAACCTCGAAGATCGGTGCGTGTAACTCGATCTCCGCACCTTCGGGCAAGGCAAGGATCGCTTCGACGATCTGACTGGACGTTCGGATCGGGGTCGGCTCGCCTGTGTGCGGGCACTCGGCATCCGCGATCGTCGCGTAGAGCAGGTTCAGATAGCTGGCGACGTCCGTCAGCGTTCCCACCGTCGAGCGGGGATTACGCGCAATGGTCTTCTGCTCGATCGAGACCACCGGCGACAAGCCGAAGACGAAATCGACATCGGGCTTCGTGACCTGCGCGATGAAGCGTTTCGCGTACGTCGAGAGCGACTCCATGTAGCGCCGCTGCCCTTCGGCGTAGATCGTGTCGAACGCGAGCGACGATTTACCGGACCCGGAGAGCCCCGTCACCACTACGAGCTGATCGCGCGGAATCTCGACCGAAATATCCTTCAGGTTGTGTACCCGCGCGCCCTGCACGGCAATCGACGTCCTGGGTGCGTTCGCGGGTGACACGGCCGTCGTTTTCCGCCGTGTCGTCTTCGTTTTTCGAGCCGTCGCCACCGAATTCCCCCATCCGTTTCCGCGAAACTGCTACCAACCGTCCGCTACCCGAAAGAACGCCAGCTCCTCGACCTCGATCTGACTCCTCGTCGTGAGTTTCACCGGCGTCGATGCCTTCTCGATGAGCCCGATATCGGATAGCCACTCGCACGCTGTCACGACCTCATTGACGCCGTAGTTGCGTTCGAAGTGATGTTGCAACTGGGTGGTCGACTGTGGCTCGCCCTGGGCTTGTTCGAGATATTCGAGTACGAGCGCAAAGATCGTCGTAGCGCGCGGTTCGAGATAGTTTTCGAGCGCTTCGATTCCGCGCTTCAAGGCAGGCCGCGTGACCTTCTTCTCGAAGAGATCGACATAGGCGGGGCGCATGAGGTCCGGCTCGAGTTCGCTCGCCTCGACCATCGCCTCGCGACCGACGATACGGCCCGAGAGACCGACGACCACCTCGCCGAGTGAACGCGCCGCCTGCGTGATCCACCAGGCCGTGTAGGCCATATCCTTCTTGATCTCGAACCACTTGTAGGCCTTGTAGAGGCACGAGATCGCTTGCGTCGCCGAATGCAACGCCTGGATCGCCGCGTCCCGCTCGCCAACGGTCAACAACTCGTCAAAAAGCCGATCGATCGAAGGGTCTTTGCTGTAGACCAGCCGCGCCTTGGCGAAGATCGAGTGCGTAAAGGAATTGCGCGTCGACGCTTCGAGGCGCGTGCGAAATTCTTTGCGCGGCTGGACCGTGGTGTGGATGTTGATGTCATCGACGACGAGCGCGACGGAATGCGTCGGCGACTTTTTGTCGTCCGTACTGACGACGACGAGGTCGATATCGGATTTATCCCAGACCTCGTCGTGGGAAAGGCTTCCGCACAGGATGACGGCGAGGATGTGGTCATCGAGGCGAACGTCCTCGACCAGACGCTCGAGCGCCGCCTCGAATCGCTGTCTTGCAACCGTACCCATCGCCCCTCGATCGCCATCGCGCGCCGGACATCGACGCCATGATCATCGGTTGACCGCTCCGGACGCGCAAGCTTGCCCGGCGCGCATGCCAGCGACGCGATGGGGCCCCAGCCGGCGTATCCGGCGACAGGACCGGTTGCTTTCGTTATTGCGGGTTTTGCGATTCCGCGAACATGTAACTGTTGCCGTCCGGGTCGAAGAACGTCGCGAGCTTCACCATTCCGGGGATCTCGACGATGTCGCCGTCGAACTGAACCCCTTTCGCCTCGAGGTCGGCTTTCGCCGCCACGACATCCAACACACCAAAGACCGGTGTCGTTCCACCGCGCCCGTCGACTTCTTCGTTCTGTCCGAGCCCGATCGTGACGTCTGCCGTCGTCGACGTGAGTTCGGCCCAGCCAGCTTCCGGGGCTCGAAAAACCTCCTCGAAACCGAGCATCTCCTTGAACCAGTCGATCGAGGTATCCAGGTCTTTGACGGAACAGGACAACGTGATGTCGCCCTTGTATTCGAAATTCGGCATCTCTCTCTCCTCCTCGGATCGGCATCTGCCAATCCCGCATTTAGCTATTGAGCAAGCGCATTAGTAACGGGAATGAATGCATGTGTCAAAAAGTATAGTACGATTATTTTGTATTCCCTCTTCGGCACATTCCGATCAACCAGACGATCGCGCTCTTTCATCGTCGCTGGGCCGTTCCTGTCCTCGCCCTCATGAACGGCACACCCGGCGCGCGCGTGATCGTTCTGCTCAATCGACTGCAGGTGTCCCGCAACGCGTTGAAGGCGGCGCTGAACGCCCTCGACGATCTCGGCCTCATCGAACGGAACCCGGGCTACGGCCATCCGCTCCGACCCGAATACCGACTCACCGACAAAGGTTCAACAGTCGCGCCGGCGGCCGCGAGCTACACGGTCGGTATGGCCGATCGTCCCAGCGGTCGGTTGAAGTGGTCGGCGCCGATCCTGCGCGGGCTCCTGAATCTCAGCCGCTTCAACGCGCTGCAGCAAGCCCTCGGCATCACGCCGCGGGCCATGACACAAACGCTGAAGCGCCTCGAATCGGACGAACTCATTTCGCGCAGCATCGATGAAGGTTACCCGCCCCGTTCACGTTACGAGCTGACACGGCCCGGGCGAGCTTGCGCGACCGACGTCGACGCGATCGCGGCCGTGCTCGACCCCTAGCGGTGTTCGTCCCCTAGCGGTGTTCGTCAATGAACGGCACGAGTTCGTTCACGAGTCGCGACGTCTCCGCGGAGGCCTGATAGGCGTACGCGTGCGGCAGGCCGGGGTTGAAGAGATAACGAAACGGTACATCCGCTTGCTGCAAGGCCGCGACGAGATCGAGCGTCATTGCCTGCGGGACGTTCTGATCCGCTCCGGGTTGCACGACGAGGGTCGCCGGTCGAGCGTCCGGCCCGTCGCGTAGCAATCGCTGCACGCTCGATGCCGCCATGTGGTTTTCGTCTTCGAAGTAGCGCAAATGAGCGGCAACGAGTTCGTCCCGGCCGACCTCTTTGGCGTATCGGAAGCGTGCAAGCGGATCGGAAACCGGCCATAGCGAGATGACGTACCCGACGGCGGCGCTTTCATGGGCTTCGCCGAAATCGTCGCCATCCAACGATCGGGCGACTTCCGTCGTTCGGTGCTCGTCACGATCCGCCGAGTACGCGCTCATCAGCACGAGATGGCCGCCGGAGGAACTGCCGATGAGCCCGATGCGCCCCGCATCGACGTCGAGGGGTTCCGCCATCCGGCGCACAAATCGAATGCCTGCGGTGATGTCGGCCACCGCACACGGATGACGGCCGTTCCGGCCATCGCGGAAATCGAGCGAAAAGACGGCAAAACCGCGCTCCGCGAGGGCCGCACAGACCACACGCGGCGTCTGCCGGTCGTTCGCCATCCAGGCACCGCCGTGCACCATCACGATCGCGTGACGTGCTCCAGGCCGGCGGTAGAGGTCGAGTGCCAGCAGATGATCGCCCGCACGGCCGTAGATGAGCGTCGTCGGTTCCATGTTTTCGCTCAGTTCGCGACCGACGCCTCGGCAATGAGGACGATCGAATCGTCCGGTTTGTCGAGCCACATGAAAATGCTCGTCCGGTTCTCATCGTCTTCCATCGGTCCGCGCACCACGCCGTGGGCTCGCACGATGTCATCCGCCCATACGGGATTCGTGAACTTGATGTCGAGCCGTCCCGACGCCCACCAATCAGCGCCGAACTCGTCCTCGAGAATCGTCGCGCCAAGCGCCATCGTCATCCGCCCGACGACTACGACATCACGGAACCCGAGTTCCCTCGAAGCCGCCTTGTCGGTGTGGTAATTGGCGTCGCCGTGGAAGAAGGCGCCACACATCTCGACCGAAATCGTCTTCTCCAGACCACCGAATCGACGACCGTCCGGTACTTCGAAAACTCGCGCGCCTTCCTTCTTGTTCGGATCGCGAAACGCGACCTCTCCTTCCGGCACCTCGTTCAAAAAGCTCTGGTGGTGATCCGTGCGCAGGACGATGTCACCGGATTCGTCGGTCAGCGTCGTCTCGTAGTGGACGACCGAGCGATTGCGTTTCTGGTAGATGTCCTTGATCTCGCCGTCGACGGCGTAATCGACGCCGCTCGCGAGCTCACCGAGACAAGCCCAGCCCTGACGCATCCAGAGATGGCCGACATGATTGGAAAACGCGATCTCGTTGAAATACGCGTTATCCGGGTCACTCGCGATCGTCGACGGGATCCTACCGTCGGCGCGCGGTTCCATTTCGAGACCACGGTAGTAATCATCAATCGTCGGTTCGCTGATCGTGAATCGACGCGTCGATAGCTTTTTACCCACATACGGATCCGTCATCGTCTTTCCCCCCCATCCATCCTCCTTCCCCCATCCATCGTCCTTCCCCCATCGTCCGAATTCATACACCGGTACCCATCATGAAAATCACCGATATCAGAATCAATCGTGTCCAACCGCCAGCGGTGGCGGACGCACCCGAAGCGCGCATCCCCCAGCGGCTCATCGTGCAGGTTTTGACGGACGAGGGAATCACGGGTCTCGGCGAAGGAACTCGCTCTCTCAAGGTCTTCAACGCCTACAACGACGACGTGATCAAACCTCTGCTCGTCGGCATGGATCCGCGCCAGCCGCGACAGATCTGGGAGACGCTGGCGCTCGGCACCGGGCAACGCGCGACGCGGTTGCCGCCCCAGATCGTCGGTGCGATCGACATCGCCATCTGGGACATCATGGGCAAGGCCGCCAACATGCCGCTCTATGCACTCTTCGGCGGCGCCCGACGCAGAGAGATCCCGCTCTACTGGAGCCGCGGTAACGGTTGGACAAAAGAACCCGCCGAGATGCTCGCCGAGGTTCAGGAGGGTTACGACCGGGGCTTCCGTGCGTTCAAGGTGCGCATGGATTGGCGCGACTATCGCCAGGATCACAACCCGGCAAACGATCTCGCCATCTTCCAAGCATGCCGTGAGTGGCTCCCCGACGACGTGCCGCTGTCGTTCGACGCCAACAACGGCTACTCGGTCCCGACCGCGATCGAACAGGGTCGACGCTTCGAAGAGTTAGGCATCGCCCATTTTGAGGAGCCGCTGCCGCAGTACGACATCGCCGGTCTGAAGCAGGTCGTCGACGCGCTCGACTGCGCCGTATCGACGGGCGAACAGGAGATCTCGGCGTGGCGTTTCCGCGACCTTCTCGAAATGGCCAATCCGGACATTCTCCAGCCCGACGTCTTGAACGTCGGTGGCTTGTCCGAGATGAACCGGGTCTACGAACTCGCGAGCGCGTTCAACAAAGTGGTCATGCCGCACAGCCCCATCGTGGGCACAAATCTCGTCGCGAGCTTACATAGCTACGCTGCCGTCACGAACGCCGTCCGCCCACACGAGTTCTCCGAGGAGTTCACGGGTCCGTTCCAGGCGTCGGCCGCGCTCTTCAAGGAACCGATCGTGCCGGACGGCGGTACCATCACGCTTCCCGACCGTCCCGGGCTGGGCCTCGAGCTCGATCCGGACGTATTCGAAAAGGCAATCGTGGAGTAGCCATGCCAGGACCCCTCGACGGTGTACGCATCATCGATCTGACGACGATTTATTCCGGTCCGATCTGCACGTCCATTCTCGGCGACCAGGGCGCCGACGTGATCAAGGTCGAATCACCGGAAGGTGATCTGATGCGCCACCTGCTCGCGCGCGAACGCAACGGCGTCGGCGGCGCGTTCGCGATGATGAACCGCAACAAGCGCTCGATCGTCATCGATCTGCGCCAGGCGTCCGGTAAGGCCGTCTTCATGCGCCTGATCGACGACGCCGACGTCGTCGTCGAAAACTTTCGCCCCGGTGTCATGGAGCGTCTGGGGATCGGCTACGAGGATCTCCGTGCCGCCAACCCCCGTCTCGTGTTCGCCTCGATCAACGGTGTGGGACACGTCGGGCCCTACGCGAAACGGCGCGTCTACGATGCCGTCATTCAGGCGATTTCCGGAATCGGCAGTTTGCAGAGCGATCCGGCGAGCGAGAAGCCCGAACTCGTCAACACGCTGATCTGCGACAAACTGACGTCGATGACCGCCGCGCAATCGATCGCCTCCGCACTCTACTCTCGCGAGCAGACGGGTCAGGGCCAGCGTGTCGACGTCTCGATGCTCGATACCGCGCTCTTCTTCCTCTGGCCCGATTCGATGTTGAACTACACCTTCATCGGCGACGAAGTGATGGAAACGCCCGTGCCGTCGCACACGCGTTTCATCCAACAGACGAAGAACGGTTGGGTTTGCACGATGCCGGTCAAGGCCGAGGAATGGATGGGGCTCTTCAACGCCCTCGGTTTGCCGAACCTCTTCGAGGACGAGCGGTTTCAGACGAGCGAAGCGATCAACTCACCGCTTTTCGAGGAAACCGTGCGCGCGGGCTATCTCGAGTGGGATACCGAAGAACTCCTCCCGCGCCTGGAGGAGAACCAGGTGCCGTTCGCGAAGATCAACGCGCGCAACGAAGTCATCGCCGATCCGCAGATCCAGGCGATGGGCGCGCTAGAGGAGTTCGAGCACCCCATCGCGGGGACGATGCGCCAACCGCGCCCGCCGGGACGTTTCGGCACGACTCCTTCAGGCCTCTTCAAGCCCTCGCCGGAACTCGGCGAGCAGACGCGCGAAGTATTGACCGAGGCCGGATTCTCCGACGCGGAGGTCGCCACGCTTCGAAACACCGGGACCGTGCGCTAGCACTCACCCATGCGCGACGCCGTTTCGACCGAGGAGATCGAGCATTACCGCGAACAAGGCTACCTGCACGTTCCCGGATTCCTCGATCCGGGCGAACTCGAACAATGGCGCAACGCGGTCACGACGGAAGCCGAGCGTCGCCTCGAACGAGCGCTGGACGGCCAACCGGCTGGCCACTTCCCAACCGCCTACGAGAACGTCTTTTTGCAGCTCATGCTGATGTCCCGGACCTCGGAAGACGTGCGCGACCTGATGCATGACGAACGGCTCGGCCGGCTCGGTACGCTTCTCACGGGCGCCGGCGGTATTCATATCTGGCACGACCAGGCGCTCATCAAGGAACCGCTCGCCAATCCGACGTCGCTGCACCGTGACGTGCCGTATTGGTCGTTCGACAGCTTCGACGCCATCTCGATCTGGGTGGCGCTCGATGAAGCCACGCTGCAGAACGGCTGTCTGTATTTTCTGCCCGGCTCGCAGCGCATGACCGATTTCGAGTCCGTCGGCATCGGCGAGAACATGGGTGAGCTCGTGGCGAAGTATCCGGCGCTCGCGGCCATCGAACCCGTACCGGTTCCCTGTTCGGCGGGTGACGCCATCTTCATCGACGGCATGGTCGCGCACGGCGCTGGGCCCAACATGACGCGAGGTTATAGACGCGCCATGACCTGCGCCTATATGCCGAAGGGCGCGCGCTACAACGGCAAGAAGAACATCCTGTCCGACGCTTACCGGGCGAGATTGGCGATCGGCGACGTACTCGACAACGAGGCCGAGTTGCCGCTGCTTTTCGAGAGCGTGACTTAGGAGGAGGAGCGATGGATTCTTTCGAGTCGATTTTCGACCGCGCGGCGTCGCGCAAGGGTGGCGTCGATGAACTCGAGGCGCTGCTACCCACGAAGCCGAGTAAAGCAAAGCTCACGAAGATCGAAGACGCGGCCGTGCTGGCGGAAATGACGAAATGCGTTTTCCGATCAGGCTTCGTCTGGCAGATCATCGAGGCGAAGTGGCCCGGTTTCGAGACGGCCTTCAACCAGTTCGACGTGGCCGAATGCGCGATGCTCTCTGATGAGGATCTCGAGAAGCTTCAGCAAAACACCGACATCGTGCGCAACGGTAAAAAGATCGCCGCGGTGCGCGACAACGCCCAATACGTACTGAGCCTGCGCGACGAACACGGCTCGTTCGGCAAGTTCCTGGCCGCGTGGCCCGATGATGATTTCGTCGAACTCTGGGCGCACCTGAAGAAGAACGGCAACCGCCTCGGCGGGCAGACCGGTCGCTTCTTCCTGCGCTTCATCGGCCGCGATACGCCGATGTTTTCCCGCGACGTCGTCAAGGCGATGATCGCCGAGGGCGTGGTCGACAAAGAGCCGACCAGCAAGAAAGCTCTCGGGCAGACCCAGGAAGCCTTCAATACATGGCGCGAGGAAAGCGGCCGTCCCTACTGCCAGATTTCTCGCGTTCTCGCCTGCTCCGTACCTTGAGCCAAACCAACTACGAGACGTCCATGAAGATCCGTTCCATCGAAACCCGCCACTGCGACGCCGGCTGGCGTAACTATCATTTCGTCAAAATCGTCACGGAAGACGGCGTCGTCGGTTGGAGCGAGTTCGACGAACACCAGGGCGCCATCGGCGTCACGACGGTCGTCGAGAAACTGGCACCCATGGTGATCGGCGAAAGCGTCTCCGATATCGAGCGTGTCTACGCGCGCCTGCACGCCCGGGCCCGGCAGTCGATGTCGGGCGTCATGGCCATGGGGATCGGCGCCATCGAAAACGCGATGCTCGACGCCAAGGCCAAGGCGCTCGGTGTGCCGTGCTACGACCTGTTGGGCGGTAAGGTCCGCGAGGCGGTGCGCGTCTACTGGTCGCATTGCGGTACGTGGCGGATCTCTCGGCCGGATTTCTACCCACCGGCAATCACGGACCTTGGGGGTACCCGCGCACTCGGTGAAGAAGTCCGAGACCGCGGCTTTACCGGTCTCAAGACCAACATCTTCGACTACAGCGGCGATCGGATCACTGGATTCGCACCCGGATTCGGCTTTCCCTACGCACCGGATCGCAACGTCGAACGGCACATCATTCGCGAGCTTCGGTCACATCTCGAGGCGTTTCGTGAAGGCGCGGGCGAAGACGTCGACATCCTGCTCGACCTCAACTACAACGCGACGCCCGACGGGTATCTACGCATCCTTCGAGCCCTCGAGGACTTCGATCTCTTCTGGGTCGAGATCGATACCGAATACCCCGAAGCGCTCGCCGACGTCCGTCGCGGCTCGAGCCAGACGATCAGCTCGTGTGAGTCGCTCATCACTCTGCCAGCGTTCCTGCCTTACTTCCGCTTGCAGGCAATGGACGTCGCGATCATCGACGCCGTCTGGAACGGCATCTGGCAGTCGATGAAGATCGCGGCGACCGCGGCCGCGTACCAGGTCAACGTGGCGCCGCACAACTACTACGGCCATCTCGCGACAATGATGAACGCGCACATGTGCGCCGCCGTACCGAACTTGAGGATCATGGAAACCGACATCGATCGGATTCCGTGGGACAACGAACTTTTTACGGTCGAGCCGGACATCCGCAACAGCCATCTGCACGTCCCCGCAACACCCGGCTGGGGCACAGAACCGAACGAGGAGGCGTTCGCCCACTACCCGGCGAAATAGACCTCGGCACTTGGGGCCAGTCCTCGACGACGCGCCGTCGTCATCAGCGGTGGTGCTCCGTCAGTTCAGAACGTCCGGCGGGCGACGGCGCAACGCCTCGACCGCCTCCGCGATGCTCCGAAGGCCCGGGTGAACGGCGAGCGCCGCCGCAAAGACCCGCTCGGCCGCGCCGAAATCGCCGACGTGCAGACAAATCTGGCCGCAGCCCGACAACGCACCAAAGTGGCGTGATTCGAGGACCAGCGTCTCGGCGATGTCGTCGAGACTGCCGTCGAAATCCTCGACCATGAACTTGAGCGTCGCCCGTTTGTTCCACGCCTCCGCCCAATCGGGCCACGTTTCGATGAGCTGATCGAGCATTGCCAGCCCCTTCGTCGGCTCATCCGAACCGAAGAGTTCGAGCGATCGCTGCATCCGCTTCTCGGCGTCGGCGTCCGCGTGGGACGACCACACCTGCCAGATCTTCGCCTCGGTTTCCGCGTTTTCGGGGTCACGCTCGAGGCTCGAAAAGAGGGCGGCCAGCAACGGATCCGCCGGCGCGGGCGTTTCCAGCACCTGCAACACCCGTTCGATCTTGAGACCTGTGACGTCAAACGGCATGGCCGACCTCCTCGATCCGTCGTGGCGACATTCTGGACCGACACGGCCATCGCGTCGCCGAAGCGCTGCCATCGGAGCGCAATAACGTTCAAAATCAGCTGTCAGTCCAAGTCGACGGAAGCGCTCCATGGCCGCCAACCCCAAACTCGCCAACCTCGAAGTGACACCGGTCGCATCTGCTCTCGGTGCACAAATACGCGGCATCGACCTACGCGAAGTCACCGACAACGAAGCGAACGTCATTCGTCAATTGCTGCTTGATCACCTCGTGTTGTTCTTCCCCGATCAGCACCTCTCGATCGATGAACATGTCGCGTTCGGTCGTCATTTTGGTCATCTCGAAGGCCATCCGAACCTCAAGAATCCGTTCACCGAACATCCGGAACTCTTCGAACTCGCCGCGAGCAAAGGCGGCGTCGCGGATGAGTGGCATACCGACATCACCTTCCAGGAAAGCCCAGCGATCATGTCGGTGCTGAACGTCAAGGAATGCCCGCCCATCGGCGGCGATACGATGTGGTCGAGCATGTACGCCGCGTACGACGCCCTTTCACCGCCTATGAAGGAACTCTGCGAGGGTCTGACGGCGCTGCATGACGCCTTACCGCATGGACGGACCGACCGAATGGCGATCCACCCCGTCGTGCGCGTCCACCCGATCACCCGCAAGAAGTCGCTGTTCGTCAACGAACACTTCACGCGGCGCATCGTCGAGATGAGTGCGGACGAGAGCGAAATGCTGCTCAGCTATCTCACGAACTGGGTCAAGAATCCCCGCTTTGTCGTTCGCTATCAGTGGACCAGAGGCACGATCGGCATGTGGGACAACCGTTGCACGCAACATGCCGTCGTCAACGACGTCGAGGGCGAGCGGATCATTCAGCGCGTCACGATCATGGGTGACGAGGTCGAAGCGGCGCACGCGGCGCGATGGGAACCTTTTGTCACGGCCGCGCGTACTTCCGACACCGGCCGTCGCGATCGACAGCTCAGGAATTTCCTCAAGGAACAACCGGCTAACTGAATGGCCGGACCGCTGGCCGGTGTTCGTGTGCTCGAAGCCGGCATCCTCATTCAAGGTCCGCAGGCCGGCGCGCTCCTCACGAGCATGGGCGCTGAGGTCACCAAGGTGGAACTCCCCGGCATGGGCGATCCCGGCCGGTTGATTCCCGTGGGCTTTGAAGATCGCCGGAGCGCCGTGTTCACGGCGAACAACCGCGGTAAACGCTCGCTAACGCTCGATTTACGCAAGCCCGACGGTGCCACGATCTTCAAAGAGCTGGTTGCGCGTACCGATATCGTCATCAGCAATTTCAAACCTGGCACGCTCGATGAATGGGGATTGGGCTTCGAGGATCTGTCCACCATCAACCCGGGCCTGATCTGGGCGGCGGGCAGTACGTTCGGTCCGGTGGGCCCGGACGCGGATCGTGAAGGCGCCGATCTCGCCGGCCAGGCGGCCGCCGGATTGGTGACGACGACCGGTCGCGACGGCGACCCGCCGTCGCCCGTCGGCGTCTTCGTTGCCGACCACGTGGGCTCGCTCAACATGGTCGCCGGCATTCTCGCAGCGCTGCATGCACGATCGACTACGGGGCATGGCCAGAAAGTCGAGGTCTCTCTCTACGGCGGGCAGATCTGGGCACAAGCAACCGAGTTCACGCACTACCTGATGACCGGCAGCCAGCCCTCACGCTCGAACTACGGGCACGGGTTGATACACGCGATCTACCGGATCTTCGAGACGGCGGACGGTTGGATCGGAATCATCGGCGTCACACCTGATGTCCGCGACGCATTCTTTCTTGCGATCGATCGCCTCGACCTCGCCGCCGACCCCCGTTTTAGCGAAGTCCCGGTCCACCCCGACTTTCTCGACGAGATTCGAGGGGAACTCGACGACGCCTTCAAACATCGCACTACCGATGAATGGTCGACGATCCTCAAAGACGCGGGGATTCGTTTTGCGCCAGTGCGTGACTACCAGGACGTCATCAATGACGAAGGCGCCCTCGCCAACGGCTACATCGCCGACGTCGAAGGCGCGGATGGTGAGACAAATCGCATTGTCGGCTCACCGATACGGATGAGCGCAACGCCTCTGACACCTGCCGCCGACGCGCCTGCGCTCGGTGCGCAGACGGAAGAAATCCTGTACGAGATCGGTACGAGCGAAGAGAAAATCGCCGAACTACGCGATCAAGGCGTCATCTGAGGCACATATGGGCGTCATCCGAACCCTCGTTGGCAATGGCAATCGCGGCAGTGCAAGCGATGGGCCGATCGATGCGAACACACCGATCGACGAGCCGTTCGACGTCACGATCGGCCCCGATGGACATCTCTATTGCTGTGCCGTCGGTGATCACACGATTCGCGCGATCGACCTCGACAGGCGAACCATTCGAACGATCGCCGGAATCCCCGGCGATATCGGCAACGACGGCGACGGGGGGGACGCACGTGAAACGCGTCTCAACGAACCCTACGAGATACGTTTCGATACCAGGGGAAACCTCGTCTTCGTCGACATGAAGAACCATGTGATCCGCCGAATAGACGCCACGTCGGGGATCATCGAGACGCTGGCCGGCACGGGCTCGCCCGGTTTCGAGGGCGATGGCGGGCTCGCCATCGACGCATCCTTCAGCCAGCCACACAGCATTGAGATTCTCGCCAACGACTCGGTCTGGATCGCCGATATCGGCAATCACCGATTACGTGCGATCGACGCAGCCGGGCTCATTCGAACAATCGGCGGTGACGGCACCCAGGCCCCGACAGTAGACGGCGGCCTGCTCGATCGAACGCCGTTGAACGGGCCGCGCACCATGGCAGTCGATCGAGACGGCACGGTGTTTCTCGCGCTACGCGAAGGTAACCAGATCTACCGCATCGATCCCGATTCGACGATTCATCTGATCGCGGGGACGGGCGCGTTCGGCTATGAGGGTGACGGAGGTTCGGCGCTCGACGCCAAGCTCGCGGGCCCGAAGGGGATCGCTGTCGACCAAGACGGAATCTACTTCGCCGACACGGAAAGCCATACGATCCGTCGAGTCGATCGAGGAACCGGGATCGTCACGACGGTGGTGGGCGACGGGACACGCCACGACGGTCCGGACGGCGATCCCCTTCGCTGCGGCCTCGCCCGGCCGCACGGTCTCGCCGTCTCCGAGCGTGGGCTCTTCATCGGCGACAGCGAAAACCACCGCATCCGCTGGCTCGAGTTCGACTAGCTCCGCCCTCGGGCGGCCGCCTCAGAGCCCGTAGAGCGTACGCACGTTGTCGTGCGTGATCTTCTGGCGGTCCGCGGCCGGGATCCCCTCGAAGAGTTCATCAAGCACTTCGAGTGAGCACGGCCACGTCGAATCTGTATGCGGGAAATCCGAACCCCACATCAGATGATCGACGTTGATCATGTCGCGCGTGGCGAGGGCCGGTCGATCGTCCTCGATGGTGGCGTAAAACTGTCGACGCCAGATCTCATGCGGAGACGCACCGGTGTACGGCTCGGCCATGTTGCGCCGCTCGCGTGCCAGGCCTTGTTCCACACGATCGAGCCAATGGGCGATCCAGCCGGCGTTGAACTCGGCAACCACGATCTTGAGCTCGGGAAACTTCTCCGCCACGCCGCGGCACATGAACTCGACAATCGTCGCCTGCACCGTGTTCTGCGTCGCCGCGTAACCCGCGATCCCGTCGACACGGCGCGGATTGCGAAGCTCGGGCGGCAGATAAGCGTTGCAGCCGACGTGCATCGAAATGGGAAAGGAGGCTTCTTGCGCACGCGCCCAGATCGGCTCGTACGCCGCATCGAAATAGGGCCGGTCGGCAGGCGAGGTGCATGGTATGCAGCCGCCCTTGAAGCCGAGGCCAATCACGCGCTCCAGCTCGTCCTTCGCTGCTTCCGGGTCCTGGATCGGGATTGCCGCGAGACCGAACAATCGACCGCCACCGTCGGTGGTGTAGTCATGAAGCCAGTCGTTGTAGTTCTTCTGACACGCGACGACGAGCGCCGGGTCGGCAAAGGAGAACATCGCGAAGAAACCGGGGTAGAGAAACTCGGCGGCAAGTCCGTCGATGTCCTGATCTATATAGCGTTTGGCGCCGTCGACCAGACCTTCGCGAAGCCCGCCATAACCCTTGGCGAAGAGCGCCTTGATCTCCGGGCTCTCCATATGCGCAACGTCGGGTTTGTGTCCCTTTTCACGATGGAGCGGTTCGTTGCGGTTGAGCCGCGTCCCCGCCATTCCCATCCGCGCGACGCTCACGCCGCGCGGACTTCGTGCAGGAATCACGATCGCATCGACCTCGTCGCCGACGGTCATCAACCGCGGTGCGGCGTCGCCGAAACGATCCGCCAGCCCGGCAAAGACGTCGGGACCCTCGACGATATGCGAGTCGGCCGAAATCGGTTGCATGATCGTCAGCCCGCTAGTTCGGTACGGGCGCCGCCATGCCGATGTCGACGGCTTCGGTGCCGAACGCCTCGAGGACTTCCCTGGTGTAACGGATGCCGCCGGTGATGGTCTTCGGATCACCCGTGATCAACGCGTGCGCGGCTTCCGAAATGGCCTCGACCGGTTCGGACGCGTCCAGCATTTCCTGCGTGTACTGACGGGCGAACATCTGCCCGGGGGTCGCAACGACGGTATCCGGCGAAAGTGCGTTGACGTTGATGTCGTGCGAATACATCTCTGCTGCGAGCCCGGTCGTGAAGCGCTCCACGGCAGCCTTCGCCATCCCGTAGACGGGACCGTCGCCGTGCGCGCGATCGGGTTTCGGATGCACCGCCGCCATTGAGGAAATGTTGAGGATCGAGCCACCCTCGCCCCGATCGATCATCTGCTGCAACAGGATCTGGGAAAGATGGAACGGCGCCTTGACGAGGATTTCCATCATTCGATCGTAGTAGCGCTCGGAAAAGTCGATCGTGCTACCCGGCACGAGGATCGCGCCGTTGTTGACGATGATGTCGACGCGTCCGTAGATCTCCATCGCCTGATCGGCGAGTGCCTGACGCTCCTCACCCTTCATCAGGTTGCACGGCACCGCAGTCGCTTCACCGCCGTGTTCACGGATTGCTTCGACCACCGAATGCACGGTACCGGGCAAGCGTTCGTCTCGAACCTCGACCGTACGCGCCGTGACGATGACCTTGGCGCCCGACTTTGCGAGACGGCGGGCGATGCCTTCGCCGATCCCACGCGATGAGCCGGTGACAATCGCGACTCTACCTTCGACTGAATCCATTGGTTCCCCCCAAAAAAATCGATCCGATGAGAACCATCGATACTAGCCGATTCGAACCGGCGCGCGGACAGCGGTGTTTAGAGGGTCATCCTCGATGAATCCAACGACGGCTCGAGTTCGCCGATGCGCTCGCGCGCCGGGTCGGCGAACTGGTGGGCGGGACTCCCCACGCGCCCATAGGCACTCCAGATCCCGAAACCGAGCCGCTTTTTGAGCTCGTCGGAACATTGATCGAAGACCTCCGGAAGAATGCCGAGGGTGTAGTTTTCCTGTGTGCGAAATTGCGGACCACAAAACGTCGCGAGCAGCCCGAGTCGCACGCGATCACTCGTATTGGGTCCTGTGCCATGCCACGTTCGGCCCTCGAAGATCACCGCCGTTCCGGCGGGTCCCTCCGCCGCGATGGGTTCGAGTCCCAGCTTGTCCGTCGGTTGACGTCCGGTCAGGTGACTGCGAGGTACGAGCCGGGTACCACCGTTGTCGGCAGTGAAATCGTTCAGCATGTACATCACGTTGCAAACCGCAGGTGGCGCGATCTGCCTGATCTGGGCCCTGTCGTTGTCCCGCCCGAAATCGGCGCGCGTGATATTGCCGGGGCGCACCGGAGCGTCTTCCGGCGCGGACGATGCAGGCATCCACCACTGATCGGTATGCAACTGCATGGCGGCACCGCCCGGCTTCGCGATATTCGCCGTCATCGTCGACAGCTGGTAATCGCGACCCAGAATGTGCGCCACGATCTCGCTCGTTCCCGGATGCAACACGGCCTCCCGAAACGCCGCACCTTTGTTGATCAACATCCACAGGCGTTGATTGACGGGAGGCGTCAACACCTCGCCATCGCTCGAGTAGCGCGCGCCGTCCTCGAACGCGATCCCCTGCTCGAGTTCCGCTCGCGCCTGATCGAGGAGCCGTGTCCTCAAACGATCGAGAAAGTCCGCATCCAGCGCGTCCGCGTAGACGCAGTAGCCGAACTCATCGACATCCCGCTTGAGCCGCTCGTGCTCCTGCGTAGGTTCAGGCAGGCGCTCATTGGCACCGCGCACGGTGTCGCTCAGGAACGTCGCGCGGCAGCGCAGGTATTCGTTCCCGCCCACTCACCGTCGACGTCTTCGGTCCGAATCGTGACGCGAGCATCGTCGGAGAGGTTTTCGACGTCACAGATCGTTCGGATCGGGTCACCCTTCAGATAGGTCGGTCCGTCGGGCACGGCATCAACGGAGAAGACGCAACCCGATACGAAGAAAGCAGCAACGAGGGATAAGGCAAGACGAGACTTCATGCGGACGACTCCTTCGAGGAAGCCGGCATTCTAACCGCGCGATGACGACGTACCAGCAGCGGTCGGACGCTATAAGGGGATCCGACCGCGCTAGAAGCGATCGATCCAGTTCTCGACGAGCGCCGCCGCCACCCAGGCGAGCGGCGGCAAGACGATCGACGCGACGATGCGGCTCGCGATCGTCAGATCGACAGGCACCGTCGGCGCGGATGCAATTCGGTCGCGGTGCTGGAGCGCGGTTTCCAGGCGCACCACATCCGTCGGCGAGATTGCCGCGATCGTCGGCGCAAAAGCTGCGAGCCGATCGCGTTTGAGCTCCCGCATCCGCCGACGCAATCCATCGAGGGGAAGCCAGAACAGGAACGCCGCGGAGACGAGACCCACAAACGAACCGGCTTCATAGTTGTCCCAGCGAAACTCGGCGTCGAGCGATTGCAGTGCCTGCAGCGCGACGGCGCCGGCAATGAACACCACGTTCGCGGTCGCCACTCTACCGAAGGACCGCCAGGATTCCGTGTCCAGCAGATCGGCGTCCAATCCGCGTCCCAACCGCCAGAGTTCGACGCACGTCCGGATTCGCCACGCGATCATGAACCCCACCAGCGTCCAGACCAGCAGGCCGCCCACCAGGACGACGACATAGACCGTCGCCAATTCACCAGCGACGAAGCCGTAGATGAGATGGTCGTTCTGGGAGACGCCGAGGATCAGGCCGAAAATGCCACCCGCGAGCGCGACCGCACTGGGTCGCTCCGCGAAAGCAACGAGTGTGCGCGACCACTCGTTTGTCGCGAAAGCGCGACCAATGGCGGCGCTTTGGGCATTGGTCACGAGGCCACCAGCGATCAGATAGGACGGCAGCAATGCGTAGAGCACCAAAGTGCCGACGAGTTGCCGGTCGGTCATGAACTCGCTCGCCGCATAGTCGACCACCAGGCCAACACCACTCGCGGTAACCATGAGCGCGGTGAGCACCAAGAGCGCGATCCGGGCCCGGCGATTCATCCGACCGTCGGTCAACCAAGCTACGCCTTCATCCTTCATCGCCATCCTCATTCGCTTGACCGCGGCCGATCAGCATCCACGCTAATCGAGACAGCACGCACGGTTCCCGTTCACGCACCCGACCATGCTAAGAATGTCGAGACGATCAAACGAGGCCAACATGAACCGCCTGACGCCCATCCGACGATTCGATCTCTATTGTTTGTTCATCGTGTCGGCACTGACCAGCAGTACGCTGGCGGAGGACCTGCCCAGTACGGACGCCTTCGCGCCCGGCGCGACCCCCGCGGCGCATCGACTCGACGGCACGGTGACGATCAAGGCTCAGAGTCTCAACGTCACCGAGCACAACCGCGTGCCCTTCTATCCGCGTGTCGAAAACCTCCCCACGATTTCCGTGGAACTCACCAGTGACGGCGAATACGTCGTGCCGCTCAACCGCGGATACCGCGTCACGAATCATCCGGCTTTCGACATCTTCATCAGTCCAGGACGGTCGTGGCGCGAAGACGAAACGGACGTCGCGTCGTTACCTTTTACGCTCATCGCGCGCGGCGTCGGTTGTACGCACAACGGACTATTTCGCTTCGAGTATTCCGCTACAGGTATCCGCGATGCACGCGTATTGGTGAACCAGGAGACCTGTCATTTCGCGAAGTTCGACCTCTGGGGCAACGTCGACGCGACCTTCGAGCCCGCCAGTGGCGAGGCACGCGACGAGGCGGTCGAGAGGTATCGAACCGAGCGCATGAACCACGTTCCGACCCGGCCCTTCGCGGATCTCGAGAAACTCGGCGTCGATACCGAATTGCTGCTCACGGGCTTGCCGAAGAATCACAACCTGACGACGGCAGGCGCATTCTTCGACGGCGTCCACTACTCGCTCGGTTGCAGCACCCGGTCAGGCGCCTATCCGTACTGCGAACACATGCTCATGACATCGTTCTCGACCGCGAAGACGGCCTTTCCCCCGGTTGTCATGATGCGCCTGACCGAAGCCCAGGGCCGCGACGTCTTCGCTGAACGCGTCAGCGACTATATCGACACGAGCAATGCGCCCGGCGATTGGGACGACATCACCTTCGACAACCTCGTCGACATGACGAGCGGCAACTACGCCGATCCATCGCCACTGGCCGACCCCGGACCCGGCAACTTCTACATGGACGTCGACCGCGCCGGAAAACTCGGCGCCGCCTTGTCCTGGCCGAACGGCGCGCCGGCCGGGAGCCGGTTCGTCTATCAGACGGCGGATACCTTCGCCCTCGTCGCATCACTCGATCAGTACCTCGCCCGTCACGGGATGGGCCGAGACGCCTTCGACTATCTCGTACGTGAAGTGCTCGAACCGATCGGCACGGCCCCGGAAGTGCACCACTCGCGCCGCACGCTGGACAACGGGCGGATCAACTCCGGCACGGCTTTCGGCGGCATGGGTATGTTCTGGGACGCCGACTCGATGGTGAAGCTCGCCCGGTTCCTCACCGTCGACGCCGGGCGAATCGGTGACCAACAGCTGCTCGACCAGGACCAGCTCGCGCAAATGCTGCAACGCCACCCCACGAAGCACGGCATCGACATGCAGTTCTTCGGCTTCTGGTACAACAACGGTACGTGGGCTTATCCGGCAACCCGGCTCGGCGTCGATTACGACTGCGACGTCTGGGTACCCTTCATGAGCGGCTTATCGGGCGTACGCGTCTTCATGGCGCCCAACGACGCAACGTTCTACTACTTCAACGACGTGCAGGCCTTTCCTTACAAAGAGCAGGCGCAAGCGCTCGAGGGATTCGCGCCTTACTGCACGGCCGAGCAATGACGCGCCTGCCGCCATCGTCGAAGCAGCGACCCGACGGCCCACGAAAAGAGAAAAGCGCCGAATCCGGTGACGATCGCTTCGGTGACGAGCGAACCGAACTGCCCCTCGTGCACGAAGAAGTCGACGATACCGGTGACGACGCCCAGCAGGGCCGAAACGACCCAGGGCTTACCGCGCTCCCAGAAAATGAGAACAGCACCCACGATCGCACCGGCAACGACGCCAGTCTGCATCGCGACGAGCAGATGACCGATCGAGATCGCAAGCAGGTTGCCTTGCACCATGGTCACGAGGCAAGCCGCCATCGACTCGGAGATATTCTCGACGAACGGCCCCACTTTCCGATCGCGCCGAGGTCCGTTCATGCGTCGAGATACCGTTCAGACAATCGTCGGTGGGCTATCATGCTCGCGGCGACACCGAGGAACACATGCAGCTCTCTTTTCTGAACAACACGATGGCGGTACGCGGCGTGGCCTACGGCGTCATCGCGATCGGCCTACTAATGGCATTTCTCGACGGCCGCGGCCCCGTGGCCGACGGGTTCATCATCCTCGGCATCGTGATCATCTTCATCAACATGATCCGCAGCGTCATACGCGTCTGGCGTCAGCAGAACAAAGCGCCCTGATCTGTCGCAACACCGCCTGCGGACACTAGTCAAAGCGATCGGTTACATCTTCCAGTCGATCTGCGAGCCGATCCGTCATGACATCCAGACGATCGTCAAACCGATCCGTCACGTCATCCAGACCATCGTCGAACCGATCCGTCACGTCACCCAGGCGATCCGCGACCCGGTCCGTTGCGTCATCGAGCCGGTCGACCACGTTCTCCAGGCGGTCGTCGACATTCTCGATCACCCGATCGACGTGGTTGTCCACCACCTCGATCCGGTCCTCGACCTCATGAGCGCGAATGACGGCATGGTTGTCGACGCGGATCGCGTAGACCTCATTGTCATCGGCCAGCCAGTAGAAGCCCGCGCCCGCAACCGAGACGATGCCGATCATCCAGGCGATCTTGGTTCGAATTCGCTGTGGTAAAGCCATGGGTCTCGCCTACTCGTGACCGCGTCAGTGTCGCGAACACGCACCGGACTTTCCAGCGAGCGGCTAAAGAAACAGCTCAACGTTCGCGATTACGACTGGTGCCCGGGGCCGGAATCGAACCGGCACGGAGTCGCCTCCGAGGGATTTTCGTACCACTTCGACTTTCGCCGCCGCTCGTGATTCAAGCGTTCGTGGTCTGGACTTTCTCTTCGCCCTAGCCGCGGTGGCCGTAGGCGGGAGCCGTCAAGTCTCTACACTTTCGCGCCGCGCTCGACGCCGACGCGCTTAGCTCGGGATTGCCACCGGCGCCCATGCAAGAGCCGCTGAGGTTTCCCCGAATTTGACCCCATTCACACCAGGCGTTTCCGACCTGGGTGCTCAAAATGTCTCAAGTCCCTTGTGTCTACCAATTTCACCACCCGGGCAGGCAGATCACGCGCGAGAATAAGTCGGCCCACGACGCGATGCCACGACACCGCACGCCCACCGCTCGATTTACTGAGGCGCTGCACAGGCCTTCAGTTGCGACACCCGGAGCGCAAACCTATCCTTTCGCTCCCCTCGACGGCGCCCTGTATCGCGCGCCCGCACGAAACGATCAGCCGACGAGAAGTACCTCGCCCAGGTGCTGGAACTGGTAGACAGGCCGGATTTAGGTTCCGGTGTCCTCGTGGCGTGAGGGTTCGACTCCCTCCCTGGGCACCAAATAGACTCTGAGCCCGCCGGGACCGATTTCGATGTCGCGAATCCGGGCGAGGCCCTCGATAAAACAATAAGTTGGAGCGCTGATTTGGTTCTGGTACTTCTTTCACTATCTGACAAGGCCCAGATTCCCGTGCCAGGACGCAGATTTGCACCCCTTATTCCCGCGGCATCATCCAAGACTCCTGCCACCTTCCACAAACGTACATATCGTGTCGCAGCTGGTTGTACGCAAAGTAGGTCGTCCCGATCGGACGCGGTATCTCCGGTGGCGCTTGTACCGTTCCCAACGTTGTCAGGTAAATCGATTCTGCTAGCGCTAGGCTCGTGAACTCTTGGAACCAAGGCCCCATGTACCGTCTCTCAGCGCTGTAGATCAGGCTATACGGAACTCCGACCCATTCTTTCGAGTCAGGCTCTCGACACGTCGCGCATGACCCGCCTCAGCACCGATAGCGGCATTGAACACGTACTCCGGGTTCTTGACGTAGGTATGGATCGCCATGTGAGTTACGTGCTCGACCAGCCATGCAATCTGTTTGACCGTCGGTTGGCCGATGTACACCCACCGCTGGATGTCTGGCAGTTTCTTGTACGCTCGCTTTATGAGGTCCTTGCAGGTCGCCCAGGGCAGTTGGTTGGAACCTGTCCTCCACCACTCAAGTTCCGAAATCACGCCATCGAACTTCTGTTCGTGGTCCGGTGACGTCGATTCTTGGTAGTCAATGATGGCGTCGAGTTCCTCCCGCCCACCGTACGCAGCGTTGATCTGTAAGATTCCCCCGCTTTCGCAAAAGAGCCATCGCCCGACTAGGACCTTTGGCGCTGAGGATGGTGTACAGGTCGTAAAGATTGAGCTGCTGAATCGCGTTCGCTTTGCAAATGTCAACGGCAACATAAGACTGACCCCTTTGGGATCGGAATCGGCAAGATAAATGTGACCCCCTGGACCGTTGATGAAAGCGCCGCCTGACCCTGTGTCAGGCAGGCGGCGCGTTGTTGCCGGCTGGCGTTAGCACGCCGGCCTTGCGTTTGTCTCGCAGCCGATAACTTTCGCCGCGGATCTGAATGACGTGCGCGTGGTGCAGTAGTCGATCGAGCATGGCCGCGGTCAACGCCGTGTTGCCGGCGAAGGTCGCGTCCCACGCGCCGAACGACAGGTTCGAGGTCAAGATGATCGAACCGCTCTCATAGCGCTTGGCCACGACCTGGAAGAAGAGGTTCGCCTGGTTGCCCTGCAACGGCAGATAGCCCACCTCGTCGATGATCAAAAGACTCGGGCCGATCAGCGCCCGCTTCTGTATTGATCCAAGCGACCCTGCTGCTGCGCTCGTTCTAGCTGCACGACGAGATCGGCGGCGGTGATGAAGCGCACCTTCAGGCTCGCCTGGGTGGCCAGATAGCCGAGACCGATCGCCAGATGGGTTTTACCGACGCCGCTCGGCCCCAACAGGATGACGTTCTCGCGCCGCTCAACGAACGCCAACGATTTGAGCGTCTGGATCGTCTTCTTCGGTGCGCCAGCGGCGAACTGGAAGTCGTAGTCTTCCAGCAGCTTGATGGCCGGGAACCCCGCCAGCTTCGCCAGCACGGAGCGTGATCGTGACCGTCGTTCGTCTTGCTCTGCCTTCAGACACTGCTCGAGGAAGTCGACGTAGCTGTCATCGGCTTCCACGGCGCTAGCGGCGAGGGTCGGATACTGCTCGGCGATGGCGGTCAGCCGTAAGCCTTCGCAAGCACTTCGGATGCGCTCGTCTTGCAGGTTCATGCCGACTCCAGCAGCGCCTGGTACACCGACAGCGGATGCTGCAGCGTCTCGACAGGAAAGGTCGACGGAAACGAGCGTTCCGCCACATCGGGTTTATCACCCTCACTGAGGCGACGGCGTGGCAGTGGCTGCATTGCCGCTTGTTCCACCGCGAGACGCTCAGCCGGGATCTCGCCCGTCGTGCCATGGACACGGATGTTTGCGGTGACGCTGAGCCAGTGATCGAACTCGACGTTCAAGACGGTGAGATCCAAGGCCTCGTCGAGTTGCCGATAACGTGACGTCAACGGCACGAAAAAGCTCTGCCGGACGTAGCCGATACCTCGTTCGACCTTGCCCTTGGTCTTCGCTCGATAGGGTCGACACAGACGCGGCATGAACGTGTAGTGCTGCGCCAGGTCCTTGAGCCCTGGGTGGAACCGGTGCAGGCCGTGTCCGTAGGCGTTGCGCTGCTGCACGACGGTTCGCATGTTGTCGTAGAGCACCTCGCGCGGAACCCCGCCGAAGGCATCGAAGGCCTCTTCATGACACGTCCGCAACGTCTCGAATCGTTCATTGTCGACGAACCGGCCGAAGTGGTAGCGGCTCCAGTCCAGGGTCGCCAGAAACAGCGAGATCCGCTCATTGCCGAGCTTGAAGGCACCCCAGTCGACCTGCATCTGCTCACCCGGCGTTGTCTCGAAGCGCACCAGCGGATCGTCCCGCCGCACCGGTCGTAATGTCGCCAGGTAGTTCCTCACCGTCCGCACACCGCCCGTGTACCCCAGTGCCTTGATCTCATCGAACAACACCGTCGCTGGGATCCAGTCCGGATGCGCTGCAGCCACGCGCGACTTCAGATACGCGTAGTAATCGTCGAGCTTCGTCGGCTTCGCCTGCCGCTTCTGCGCCTTCGGCACGTCTTCGGCTCGCAGATACTTGCGCACCGTGTTGCGCGAGACGCCGAGCTCACGGCTGATCGCCTTGATGCTCATCCCCTGACGGTGCCTAACCTGAATCTCCACAAAACCCTCCTGTCCCAGCATCCAGCGCCCCTTCTATCCGAAGGCGCGCACCCTACAGGGGGTCACTTTTATCTTGCCGCTAGGGGGTCAGTTTCGCAGTGCCGGTGACACAAAAGCTCCACAGCTCCTCAAGGCGACCGTCGTCGGCATTGATCTCATCAAAATCGTCTACGTAGAGGCTTCTCACTCTTCACCGAGTCTGGCTTCTGTAAACGCGATCCTACATGAGCAGTGCTTCGGCCAAGCCGTCTTCCGAGCCCTCGACTCCGAACGCTCCGTCCAAGGTTAGTAGGGCGTTCTCGGTTGAGATGACCTCGCCCTCATCCCGTCGAAAACGAACAACAGTCTGCATCGGACACCGCGCGAGATTTTCTACCGCTATGGGAAGCTCGTCTGGCCAGCGAACGTAGTTCGACCGTCGGAGTGGAGCTCGACAGCGGCTAGGACCTTGCCGAGGTCGCGATACTATGGTGACAGGGACCCGCGGAACGGACGGCAGTGGCCAAACTGTACTTCTACTACTCGGCGATGAACGCCGGGAAAACGACAACGCTGCTGCAGTCTAACTACAACTATCGCGAACGCGGCATGCAGACATTGCTGCTGAAACCCGCGCTCGATGACCGCGAGGGTGAGGTTATTCGCTCGCGTATTGGCCTGACCGCCGAAGCGACGAACTTCAAGACCGACGACAACCTGCTGCACATTTTTAAACAGCGGCTCGAGGAAGGCCCGCTCAACTGTGTGTTGCTCGATGAGGCGCAATTCCTGACGAGGGAGCAGGTTCAGCAACTCAGCGACATCGTCGACCGCCATTCCATTCCGGTTCTCGCCTATGGCCTTCGGACAGACTTCCTAGGAGAACTCTTCGAGGGCAGCCGGCACCTGCTTGCCTGGGCGGACGAACTCAAGGAGATCAAGACCACCTGCCATTGCGGGCGCAAAGCCATCATGGTGGTTCGTGTCGACGAGCAGGGCCAGACCGTGAGTTCGGGCACGCAGATTCAGATCGGCGGCAACGACCAGTATGTCTCGTTGTGCCGAATCCACTTCAAAGAGAGCATGCGGGCCGACTGAGGGCTGCATCTTGCGCTTGTCGTGGTCGCAACCAGGTGCGTCGCCGATACGTGTGCCGGGGGAGGACGCCGCCGCGCGAGCACGTCATTCATCGATCCGTGGTGCCTGCTAATGCCTCTAGTTGTGACTTGAGGGTTCGACTCCCTTCCCATCAAGAAAGGCGATCCACACCGATTACGCAGCGCATATCCGCCAATTCGACCCGATTGACCACCTTTCTATTGACATTGATGTTGATACCCGGAAGATCACCCGGTAGCCGGATGCCTCATCAGGCTCTCCCCCCCTCCGGCTAATTGTCGACTGCCGTTCGCGGGAGTCGAAAAAGGCGCGGCGCTTCGCGTTAAACCGAAGCGCCGCGTTCTCTACCAGCCCGCCAGATGCCGCCCCTGAAAGATCGTCCATCCCCGGCCAGAAGGCTACGGCGAGGATGAGCAAACCGCGGACGAGTTGGGGTGCCTATTCGATCGCGAGGTTCTGAATCGACGTCAGCTCCATCGTCTAGTCCTGCTGTTCTTCACTGGCAATGACGGCCGTCGCCCGACGGTTCCGTTGGCGGCCTTCCGCGGTTTCGTTGGCGGCGATCGGCTTCGATTCTCCATGCCCCACCACCTCGACTCGATCCGACGAAAGGCGTCCCGCGTC
Organism: uncultured Pseudomonadales bacterium; assembly: GCA_951813295.1. Taxonomy (GTDB): domain Bacteria; phylum Pseudomonadota; class Gammaproteobacteria; order Pseudomonadales; family Azotimanducaceae; genus VXYL01. The sequence goes on along the minus strand of CATOTI010000002.1, from coordinate 3,046,052 downwards.
GATCAGCCGATCGGCGATCGCTTGCGCCCGTCGTTCCGAGAGACCCTGGTTGTAGGCGGCTGAACCCGTAGAATCGGTGTGGCCTTCGACCGCTGCTCGTGCATTCGGATGGCGTTCGAGGAAACGATAGACGCGGGCAAAGTCGCGATCGACTGCGGCGGGGATTCGGGACGAATCGACGTCGAACTCGACGCTGAGCTCCGTGACTTCCACCTCCGCCGGCTCCGGCTCGCAACCTCGTGCGTCGACCTCTGCCCCACGCGGCGTATCCGGACATTGATCGAGACGATCGACGACCCCGTCTCGATCGCTATCGAGTTCGCAGCCGCGCGCATCGACCGGGACGTTGGGCGGCGTGTTGGGGCAACGATCATTCGCGTCGACAACGCCATCGCCGTCCCGATCGGCCGGTGGTATCACGCAGCCTCGTGAATCGACGGGTTGGCCGGCGGGCGTATCTGGGCAAGCATCGTCCCGATTCACGACGCCATCTTGATCATCGTCGCGCGGCTTGGACGCCACGCGACCGATCGAGCGCGTCAAACCAACTTGGGCGAAGCCATGCGCTTCGCCGCCCGTACTCACCGCGCGGACGTCCGCACGTAGCGCCCAACGATTACCCAAATCGGCGAAGAAGCCGACGCCGAGAAAAGCTTGCTCTTCTCGACTCGACGATACATTCGATTCGAGCTTGGCCGAACCGACACCAACGGCAATGTAGGGATCGATTCCCGCGTAAGAACTATCCAGGTCGATCAAGCCCGTCACCCAGACCGAATCGGCGTCGGTACCCGACGCTTGCCACGGGATCCACTGGAGCTCGATCGCGAGGTCATCGTTGAACGCGTAACCGACACCCACCGCAGGCTCGACGGTCGAGCCCATCATGAAGTCCGGTGGGGGATCGAGATAGGCCGCGGTCAGGCTCACGAACCATTCGCCCGGGATTGGTTGTTCTTCGGCGACGGCCGTCGCCGCAATGAGCAACGACAACAAACCAGCAGTGAATCTCTTCATCGACACTCGATCCGAACAACGAAAGGCGCGCATCCTAGCCGCCGAATGTGGAGAACCAGACGACGAGTCCGCGCCGACCCGTTTTTTGCACGACAGACATTTATGATCGCGGGATTGGCGCGACCGGATCGGACCGAACACCGTCGGCTCGATATCGAGGCCGACCACCCCGAGGCCACGCGATCAGCCGCCATCAGGCCGTTTCGCGTCCCCTCCCCTGTTCGACGAGTTCGTCCAACCGCTCATAGGTTCGAAACGCGACCAAAACCCGCTCGAAGATGACGCGCGTCAACACCGGTCCGAAGATCAACGCCAACCACCAAGCCCAGTGCTCTAACGACAAGAGCACATAGGTGCCGTAGAGGCAGCCGCCGATGCCCGCCCAGAAAAGAATCTGCAAAAGAAACGGCGACAGCATCGTCCTGAATCGCAGGACGTCACCTACCGTGGCAGCGACGCTCTTTTTGTTTTGGCTCATCCACCTGCTCCGGGGCCGCTAAGTTTCATCATCGTTGGATTCCATAATCCGGTGATAGAGCGTGGCATTGACGCGACTTGCGGCATAAAAGCCCACGACAACGCCGACGATCGCACCGAGCGTCTCGGACACCGACCAGAAGAGAAAGCCGGTTGCCAATCCGACCGGGATGCCGATAGAAATCGCGGCACACAGCGCACCGACTAGCGCGAGTCCCTTAGTCATCCCGAACCTCGCGGGCTAGCAGTCGACCCCGTAACCGACGATCCCACAGCCGTATTCGCGCATACCCCGAAGTGCTACTTTCTTCGCACTGACCTCTAGTGGAAGTCGAAACCGCATGCGCTGGCTGTTGGTGATCTCCGCGATGCTTGCGATCGAAAGCGCACACGGCGCGGAGGATCTTTCTCCGACGCTGTCGCAGATCGAGCGGTTCCAGACCGAAATGACGGAAAATCCGCACGCTTATCGTCAGCCGCGTAATCGCTCGAACATCATTGGCCTATCGGACGACGAGGCGACCGTCGTGCTCTCGATGGCCATTCGATTCAACCAACTCACGTTATCTCCCGATCAGCGAGCCGCGATCGACGATTTCTTCATACCAGCGGCACGCAAAGCCGTTGCAATACAGTCGGGGCTCTACGAAGAGCTTTGCCAGAGCTTGTCGAACAAGACGATCCACGAGATCGACAGGGACCAGCTGGTAGTCGACATCAACGCGTTGGCGAGCAAAACGCGCGCCGCGCAAGCGATCGCATTTCGGGGCCTCGAAACGAGGATGACGGCGCAAGGATTCGCCGCGCTCACCGAGAGCGTCAACGAGTTACTCGACCGTCCGTCGCGCTATGACCACGACATCGCAGCGATGATGAAGGCTTTTCCGCGCCTGACCACCTTCATGATTCGACAGAACTGCGAAAACCGCGGTTTATGAACGCGTCGTCGAATATGCGCTCCGCCATTCCGTATCTCATCATTCTTGCCTTCGGCGTAGCCAACACGGCACACCCAGCCGACGCCGACATCGCTGCGTTTCGGGACGAACTCGAATCACAACTGCCGACGCTCCTCGAGCGCTTCCGCATCCCGGGTGTCGCCGTCGCGGTCATTCACGAAGGCGACGTGGCGTTTCGCTCCGGATTCGGCTTCACGGACCATCGGCGTACGACACCGGTGACGCCGGCGACAGTTTTCAACGCGGCTTCGATCTCGAAGTCGGTGTCCGCGGTTGGCGCGATGTACCTGACCGAGCGTGGTCTGCTCGACCTCGATCGCCCCGTCGACGGTTCGATTCGCGGGTGGAAGGTACCCAAGCGGGCTGGCGACACGATCACTTTGCGACGTCTTCTGGCGCACACGTCCGGGCTATCCGTGGGTGCGATCGGCACGTACGTCGTCGGCCAGGCAATGCCTTCCCTCGTCGAGGAACTCGACGGTCACGATGGTCGCGCGGGCGTGCACATTCGCCATCCGGCAGGCGAGTTCAACTACTCGGGCGGCGGCTACGGTGTGGTGCAACTCCTCGTCGAGGAAGCCACGCGCGTTCCGTTTGCATCGTTCATGACCGAAGAAATTCTCGAACCACTTGGCATGGATCGCAGTTCGTACCGCTGGGACGACGGGGCAGAGCAAGCCGCCGTTCCGCATGAAGGAGGAACGCCTGTCGAGCCGGTCACGCACGTATTCGAGGCGGCAGGTAGCTTGCAGACGACAGTCGATGATCTGACGAAGTTTCTGCGTTTCATCCTGGGGGTCACCGCCGGACCGCTCGCGCACGACACCGTCGAGGCTATGCAGCGTGGGCCATACGGTCTCGGCTTCAACCTGTCGACCCTGCACGGCAGGAAAGTCGTGGCACACGGCGCGGGTAACCGCGGTTGGAGTGGGCAGTTCGGACTCTTGCCCGAGCTACGCTCAGGCGTCGTCGTCCTTACGAACGGCTCGAGCGGCACCGACATCACCAACGCCGTGCTCTATGCCTGGACCCGGCACTTCCATCAGTTCGACCTCGGCCGCGTCCCAACAAACGACCCCGAGTTTCCGATCAACTTCGCACCCGAAGCCTTCGAGCGCACCATAGGTTCTTATCGCGCCCCCAACGGATTGGTCTGGGAATTCCGCCTGGTGCATGGCCATGGCCATCTCGAGGTGCACGCCGACGGGGCCAACACCCGCGTCTATGCGAGAAACAGGGACAGGGCGAGAAGTAAGGACGAGTTTTTCATTTATCCCGTATCGGGCTCGATGTCGTTCCGATTCGAATACGACGGCGAGCGGTCGACGGCGGTGCTCGTCAAAGCTCGAAACGAGGACACCTGGACGCGGATGCCCCGCCTCGACGACTGATACGCCCTCACCGAGTCCGGTCGATTTGACACGTCCGGCGGGCCGATATTTCCGGGCGTGCGAGCTTCGCGCACAACCCTTGAGGGTCATCCCAGGCGTGCCCCCAAACGCGGGGCAAAGGGGAGTAGATCCTCGAACTAGATTCGTCGAATCCGCCCGTCGGGGCGTCGCCTGGGGACTACCGCGTCGGGTTCGAAGTAGACGATGACGGGTAGTGTGCCGAAGGATGCGCAAAAAGTTGGGTGGCCATGGTGTGCTTTTAGACACGACATCAAAAAAGGCACACACACGAGATGACCACCCAGAAGAAGCGTAAGTCGACGGCAGTCGAACTGGAAGAGGTGCTCAGCACCGAGGGCGACCAGCTGCGCACGATGATGCGCGAGATGCTCCAAGAGCTATTGGAAGCGGAGATGGCCAAAGTGCTCCGCGCACAACCCCACGAACGCAGCGACGAACGCCGGGGCTATCGAGCCGGTTACTACCCGCGCGGCTTGTTGACCCGCGTCGGCAAGCTCGAGCTGCGCGTGCCACGCGACCGCGAAGGACGCTTTTCCACGGAACTGTTTGCGCGATACCAGCGTTCCGAACAAGCCTTGGTCAGCGCGCTGGCGCAGATGTATGTCGAGGGCGTTTCGACGCGCAAGGTCAAAGCCATCACGGAGGAGCTGTGTGGCCACAGCGTCTCCGCCTCGACCATCTCGCGGATCAACAAGCGCCTCGACAAGACGCTCACCGCATTCGCCACCCGACGGCTCGAAGAACCGACGCCGTATCTGATCCTCGATGCGCGTTATGAGAAGGTCCGTGAGGCGGGCGTGATCCGCTCTCGAGCCGTGCTCATTGCCATTGGCATCAACTGGGAAGGACGCCGCCAGATACTGGCCGTGGAGCTCGCTCAACGGGAGAGTCGAAGTAGCTGGAAAGAGTTCCTCACCACGCTGCGTGATCGCGGCTTACACGGCGTCGAGTACGTCGTCAGCGATGATCACGATGGGCTGCGACGGGCGATCCAAGAAGTCCTCACCGACAGCGCGTGGCAACGCTGCTACGTGCACTTCCTGCGCAACGCCCTCGACCACATTCCGCGCAAGGCCGATGACGATTGTCTGCAGGAACTGCGCTGGCTCTACGATCGTCGCAACGTCGATGAGGCGCGATCGGATCTCGCCGCTTGGATCGGCCGATGGCACACGAAGTATCCGAAGCTCACCGACTGGGTGGAGGAAAACATCGAGCAGACGTGGACGTTCTATCGCCTCCCACATCGCCATCACAAGCACATGAAGAGCACCAACATGCTGGAACGCTTGAACGAGGAAATCCGTCGACGAACGTATGTGGTGCGGATCTTTCCGAACGCGGCGAGTTGCTTACGCCTGGTGCGGGCGCTGGCCGTTGAGACCCACGAGAACTGGCTCGAACAGAGCCGCTACTTGAACATGGACTTGCTCAAGGAGCTGAAGAAGGAGCAGCTCCGCCGAGCCGCTTAACCGCATGCCAGGCCACTCAACCCTTTTGCACAACTTGCGGCACACAACTCAATGACGGCCAACAAAGACCTGAAGAGAGCTATCCGCAGCCGGAGGCGCCGTACCGGCAAATCCTATACCGCTGCGCGTCGTCACTTCGTTCGTCACGAAGGAACGAGCATGAAAAACGAAGCCAGACTTACCGCCCCGCCTTGCGCGAGCAGCCGATCGCCACTCTCGCACTGCCCTCGAAACCGCTCGCGCTATCAAAGCGCGCGGCATCGAGCAGATCGGCAGCCTCGTCGATCGGGTGTCCGACGGAACAGAAACCTTGGGCTCGACGTGAAGCGTGAGACCGAGATCCGAGACGTGCTGGCCAGTCGCAGGCTTTAGGCGAGATTGCGCACGCACCAGTCGAAACAGTAGGTTCGCGAATGAGCCATCGTGAGCGACCTTATGATCCTACGAGCCGTCTACGTGACCATCGCGCCCGAGAGAGTCGATGACTACTGGGCCTGGACCCGGGAAATCCTCGCGCTCTGGGACCAACACGGAATCCGTCGCCACGGCGGTCCGTTCCAGGGCCTCGGGGAGGCCGGCGATCAAGCCGTGTGGCTCACACTGCACGATTCCGAGGAAACCGCGCAGAACGAGTTCCGCGAGATGTACCAGACGGCGGAGGGCCGGGCGTTGCTCGAGCGACGCCCGCCCCTCGTTTCCGAGACAACGTTGGCCAACTACGTCGCGTTCGACGAGTGACCTCGTCGGCGCTATGGCGACGATCGTCTTTTTCGCGTTGCACGCCCGAAAGAACCAGAAGCGGCTCGCTATCGCGCAAGGCCCGCCACGGATTAGATTGAGCGACAGCGTACGTCGCGGTGACTCAGCGCCCTTTGTAGACCGGCGCCCGCTTCTCCATGAAGGCGCGCGGCCCTTCGCGCGCGTCCTCCGTCTGAAAAACGGGAGCCGAATACTTGCCCTCCAACGCGAGGGCCTCCTTCTCCGGAAGGCCGAGCCAGGCTCGCGCCGACTGACGGATCGCCTTCACGGCGACCGGACCATTGGCACTGATCTTCTCGGCGATCTCCGTCGCCTTCGCCAGCACGGCGTCCGGCTCGATGACATGGTTGACGAAACCACAAGCCAAGGCCTCCCCGGCATCGATGAGATCGCCGGTCAACAGCAGCTCCATCGCTTTGGCGAACGGCATCTGCGCCGGCAGTCGTACGGTCGAACCGCCGCCGGGGAAAGGCCCCCATTTCACTTCCTGGACGCCAAAAGTCGCCTCACTCGAAAGCCACGCGGATATCCGTCCCTTCCGTAATCTCCATTCCTCCCGCGACGGCAAATCCGTTGACAGCGGCGATGACTGGCTTTTCGGGATCGAAGTTGCGCAACAGCGCCCGTCCGACGATGCCGCGATCGGATTGCACACGCTCATCCCACTCGTTCTCGGGCTGTCGGGCACCCTGAAATCATCGGGATGAGCTGGCCGAGATCAGCGCCGGAGCAGAACGCGCGACCGGTACCCGTAAGGATGGCGACACGTACGTTTTCATCGGCTCGCACACTCTCCCACGCATCGGCGAGGCGTACCGCGACCTCGGGGTTGATCGCGTTCAGCGCTTCCGGTCGATTGAATCGAACGGTCGCGATGTCTCCGGTCACGGAATAGTCGACGACGGGCATGATGTCCTCTTAAGTTCACATCCGCTCGCGCGGTCGCACTCGACGTTACGTCGGGCAACCCAACCTGACGAGAACGTCGTGTCGACGCCGATGGGTGGGTTTCGCAGGGTGGTACTCTTCGGCGAGATCCAAACGGGACCATCCAGATGAAGTCAGTCGCCGTTGTCTTTATCGCCGCGCTTGTACTCGGCAGCCCCGCTTTCGCGGACGGCAAGGATCGGAAGCGCGAAAAAACCCTCACCATGCGAACGGAAGTCCTTCGCGATCTCTATCGCCAGAAGCCGGGCGCTCGTGACGAAATCGCGGACGCCGTCGGCTATGGCGTCTTCTCGAACGTCGGCGTGAACGTCATTCTCTTTTCGGCCGGTGCCGGGTCGGGGATTGTTCGCGACGCGCGCACCGGCCGCGAAACTTACTTGCGCATGGCGAGCGCCGGCGTGGGAATCGGCCTCGGCGTCAAAGACTTCCGCGGCGTCTTCGTCGTTCACACCGACAAGGCGCTCGATAACTTTCTCGACCACGGTTGGGACTTCTCTGGCCAAGTGGATGCCGCGGCGAAATCCGGTGACAAAGGTGGCGAGGAAAACGTCGCCGGTACCGCGATCAACGGCGTCAGCCTCTATCAGCTCACCGAAACGGGCCTTGCTCTCCAGGCGACGCTGCAGGGCACCAAGTACTGGAAGAACGCCAGGCTGAACTGACAGGCACCGCTCGCGCGACTCATGGGCGCGCAGCGAAGGACGCCGCCTAATGGCGACTAAGCACACTCGTCCAGGATCGGTGTCGCCTCGCCGTTGCCGGGCGCGGGAAAGGGTTCGCGGAACGTAAACGCCCTCGACGACGGCCCTTGCGTTCTGAGGTGGGCGAGACGTGCCTTGGCTTCCTCGACCGTCGGTACCGTTCCGGCCTCGACAAACCAGAGCACGAGGTAGAACTCCAGCTTGTCGAACCACTCCCGGCGCCGCCGCATGATCGAGCGGTGATCGTCGCTCCGATAGACGAACGCCGCAAGCGTCTCCATGTCGCGCCAGACCGACAGGTTGATCGCGATATTCGGATCTTCGAAAGCTTGCACGTCGATCGCGTTGTCGCCTTCACCGGTGAAACGCCAGACGAACCCCGGCTGATCCTCCGCCGTTGAATTGACCCGCTCCAGCGCGTTGATGAAATCAGCGTTGACGGGGTCGGTTTGCGGGCGCCGGAACCGCGCAATATTGAGCTGTGCGAGGTGATAGGCCATCGCCCGTGACTCCTTTTGCCATGTCTATCTCCCCCCGGACGATGCACGCGACGAAAAGGTGAAATCGAGCGAAAAATTCACTTGCATCGCGACGAAAAATCCAGAAAATCGCGCCACTTTTTCCGCACCAGGTGTCGTGTGTTAGCTAGCCGAGATGACAGATTCACTACGCTCCATACGAAGCGTGTTGCTCTCTGTGCTCCTGCTGTTGGCAGGCCACGGTCTGCAGCTGACGCTCCTGCCGCTACAGGCCCAAGCCCTCGGTTGGCCTAGCCACCTTGTCGGCATCACTGGGTCCGCCTACTACGTCGGGTTCCTGGCCGGTTGTCTGCTCGTACCGACCATCGTCGGACGCGTCGGCCATATCCGCACCTTCCTCGTGTTCGTCGCGCTGGCCGCGCTCGCCATCAATCTCGCGGGTTCCGCACCGGACTTCATCGCCTGGCTCGTCCTTCGTGCCGTCAACGGATGCGCGATGGCGGTGCTCTACACAGTCGTCGAAAGCTGGCTGAACGAACGCTCGAGCGATGCCCATCGGGGATCGCTGCTCGCGCTCTACACCGTCCTCTCACTCGGCGCGATGGCAATCGGCCAGCTTTTCGTCGACCAACTCTCCTTTGAGACGCTCTTCACGATCGCCTTCGTGCTGGTCATCGCCGCCGCCCTTCCGATTGGGCTCACGCGCAACGAGCAACCCATGGTTGCAGCGAGTACGACCATGGACTGGCGAACCACTTACCAGGCGTCACAGGTCGGTATCGTCGGGGCGGCACTCTCCGGCGTCGTCGTCGGCATGATTTGGACGGTCGGCGCGATCAACGCCGCCGACCTCAGCGGTTCCACGGAAGCCGGCGCACGCTTCGTGATCTTCGCGATCGCCGGCGGTCTGATCGCGCAATTTCCCGCCGGGCGTCTCTCCGATTTCGTCGACCGGCGATGGGTGATTGCGGGGCTCGCCGGGATCGGTCTCGCGGGCGCGGCGATACCCATCTCCACATCCGATTCTTTCGTGCTGAACGTCTCCGCGTTCCTAATTGGCGCCGGCGCGATGCCGATGTATTCGATCTGCATCGCTCACGCGAACGACAACGCGGCGGGCCGATTCCTGGCGATCGCAACGTCGATGCTGATGGCGAGTTCGTTGGGCTCCGTCGTGGGGCCGATCCTCTTCTCCGTCATCGAAGCCGACAATCCCGGCAAAGGCTTCACCTTCACCGTCAGCATCGCGTTTGGCGCATGCCTCGCATGGACGTTAACGATGATCCTCAGACACAACGCCTCTCGAGATCATTTCGAGCCCTATCAGCCGCTGCCAAAAACGACACCCGAGGTTGTCACGCTGGACCCGCGCAATCAGCTCGACGAGCGCGACGACCCCGAGTCCTACCCGAGCACTGGGAACGAGATCGCTCTCGCACCCGAGCACAACGCACCCATGCCTTGGCTAGCTCCTCGCCCGGTCCCGAAGCGCGTCGACTTCGTGACGGAAACGCGAAACGAACCAGGGTGCCAGTAGGGGCAGATACTCGAGCTGCACCGGCATCGGTAGGTCGAAGAAGGAATGGCCCGTCTCGCCACGACGACGCTTGGCGCCGCAGCGGCACGGCCAACTGTCGCCGGTGGGCGTGTTAATCAGGTAATCGACCGTGACCTCTTCCCCGGCCGCGATCGCACGCCGCGCATAGGCCGTGGCGCGATCGCCGACATAACCGTAGAAGGCATTCGGGTCACAGCTATGGTTCATGTGCCGCCCGGGATAGGCCACCAACATCACTTTGCCGTCCGGATACGAACAATGCTCGAACCGCTCACCTCGTTCGGGATCGAGCGGTGCATCCGCCGTGATTTCGCGTTCGTAGCCGACTACGTCGATGAAGTCACCGGCTTCTAAGGGCGTCGTCGCAAAGATGCCGACTCCCTCGATCGGTGATGCCCTGACCTCGATTCGATCGTTCATCTCGACTGACTACGTGGCCGCGCTCACTGCTTTTCGATTCGGTATGTTAAATCGGTGCCGAAACACGCTCGGCCCGCGCGCGACGAACAGCGAGGGTAAGACGGCGTTCGAGATCGCCCGCAAAGGGGCTAAGTCGCTGCGCGAACGCGTTTAAGCCGTCACCTCGGCCGGCGCCGCTGCGGGCAACCCGTCATCGCCGAACTCGCCGACCCGGTAGGTACCAGGCGGATTGCCCCGATAGTTGTAGCGGAAATGGCTCACGTGGGTCTATGGAACGCCGAAGCTTCGGGTGACCGCGCAACCCTCTTCGTCCACCTGGTTCTGCCACATACCGATCCACCGTCGGACCTCGTCGCCGCCCGCCACGTGCCCCGCAGCCGTGGCCGACTCGATTTCGGCGCCCGTAAGCCAACGATAGGTAACGTCTCCCGCCGTCAGCGCGGGTGCGGATTCGAGCAATCGATGGCCGTAGACGCGGCATCGCGAATCGCCACCGAGCTGACCCGGCACGTCGAGCAGCCAACTGAGCCACGGCAGATCGAGTCCGGTCGCCGACTTCGCACCCGCCATCACCGAGCCCATGACGTTGCCGGTATCGAGAATGCCCGCTCCGCTGTCTTCAGCTGCCGTACAACCCGGCAGCGTATAACCCGTTGACTCATCGCCAAGCAGCAAGATCCGTCCGTCGGCATCCTCGATGACGAGTTGTGCCTCATCGATGCCCCCGACGGGTTCGCCCCGCACGGAGGCACACTGACCGTCGGCGCGGTGATGCGGCACCAGATGTCGATACTCGTCGGGCAATGCCTCGGCGACGGCGGATGGATAGATCCAAGGCCCACACGCGGGCGGCGACGACTGCGCGTGGAACTTCATGTAGAGCCCCGCACGATCGGTCGTACCGTAGTTCGGTCGGGCTTCGTGCCAGCAGAAGCCGTGCATGAGAACCACGTCGCCCTTTTTCAACGAAGGATCGACCAGTTCGACATCCGCGGCTGGCGGCACCTGCGCGGCATCGACCGGATGCACGCGCCCGTCGGAATCGAGCACGGTCGTGCGGTGATAGGAACCCGGCGAGACACACAAGGGCCCCACGTCCTCCGTGTAATCGACGAAGGGAATCACGGCAAACATCCACTTCACGAACGAGCCCACGCAGCGCCACGGCTTGTAGTCGAAATGGGCACCGCTGCCGGGCACGAACCCGGCTTCATCGACGCCGGCGCCCGGCGGTCGCATGATCGACCAGTACTGCGCGAGCACCGCCGGTTCACCGAATAGCTCCTCGATCGCACGGACGATCGTCGGGTGCGCGAGGCTGACCGATGCGATTTCCGGATGCTCGCCGAGAATCTTGGGACCCATCGAGTAGATCCCGGGCTCGGGGTACGCCTTTTCAGGGTTGTGGCTGTCGTACTCGCCCGCCGCGAACGCGCGGCAGATGGGATTCGCCAGCCGGTCGACCTCCGCTTCCGTGAGTGCGCCACGAATCACGAAGAAGCCGTCTTTTTCGAATGCTGATTGCACGGTGTGTATCGATGTCGGGAAAGCGCCTATCCCGCCACACGCCCGACGCGTGATGCAAGTGCCGCGCGGCGGGCAGACGACGCCGCCCGCCGCGTGGTTGTCAGACTTCCGCCTGGCTGCCGTAATCGCCGAAGCCGATCAGATTGCCGTCCGGGTCCTCGATGACGAACGTGCGCGATCCCCAAGGCTCCGTGCGGAGCTTCTGGTAGAACGGCACGCCGTTTGTCACGTAACGCTGGAAGAGCGGTTTTGCGAGCTCGACCATCACGAAGGCGTTGCAGATATCGTCGCGGCGCCGCGCCTCGTGCGCCATGTCGACGAGTTCCGGGTCGACGAGCCGGATCGCGAAACGTACCCCGTCCTTTTCCACTTCAGCGTAGAACGGCGGTTCGCCGTAAGCGAAATCGACGACAAACTCGAGCTGGTCCTCGAAAAAGACGAGTGACCGGCCAACATCGCCTACCCACAAGCACGGTTTCGCCTGCAATAACCGCGTCGGCACGGCGGTCTTCGGCTGAACACCCGTTTGTTCGAGCTGCTCACGCAGCACTTCCCAGCTATCGAATCCCGCCTGCTTCGCCACCAGACGTTGCGCGTCGGCGAGTTTGAACTCGCCATCGAGGATTTCTCGATCCGTGCGACCTTCGTACTGAGTCAACGCGTCGCGGATCTGTGCGGCGACCGGCCAGTGGCGCTCTTGATGCCAACGCAGAAACTGTTTGGCCCGTTTTCGGTAAAACTCGAGATTGGACATGGCGTACTCCTACCTTAATGAAGAATTAAGGTGGGCCTAGCCCCTTCGACGGTAACTTGGACACCGTCGGCGCGCCCTTGATGCGACACCGGCAAGCCTCATCCTCGCCAACGCCGGTGTCAAGCGCCGCCCCAATCACAGGAGAAGGTCACACGAGAAGGACAACGATGACGTACGAAGCCTTCCTCGCCGAAGTGACCGCCAGAACACGAACGCTCTCGAAACGCGCGTTCCCGCCGGTCGATCGCGACGAAATCATCAGACTCAAACTCTCCACGCCGGGCGTTCGCCGGCTCGTCGCAACGGGCTATTCGTTCTACGACGAACCAGCCGACATCGTTCTCGACATCTGGGAGTACATCTGGAACACGAGCGGTTACGTCGAAGTGATGCACCAGGCGCTCTACTACTACCAGCGCCGCAGCCTCAACCGCCGGGAGACACGGCGCATCCTCGGCTGGGTCGAACGGTGTGGCGATTGGCCCCACTCCGATGATCTGTCGAAGATCTATGCGAACGTGGTCGAAGCACATCCGAGCTGGATCGTGCCGACGCTCAAACGGTGGAATCGATCCGAGAATCCCTGGAAGCGGCGCCAGTCGGTCGTGAGCCTGATCGAGTATGCCAGGAAGCGAACCCGGTTCTTGCCGTTCGACGAACTCATTGGTTTTGTCCTGCCACTACTCGACGATGACGATTACTACGTCCAGAAGGGCGTCGGTTGGACGATTCGAGAAATCGGCAACGCTTATCCCGAACAAGCCGCCCTCTTCATGGCCGAACACGCCGGCCAACTCGCCCCGCAAGCCTGGACCGGCGCAACAAAAAACCTCGACCCCGAAACGAAAGACCGGCTCCGCGCGATCCGTCGGGGATCGCGCTAATCGCCGACGAGTTCCGCTTCGATGTCGGCTGAGCGTGCCGCGGCTGGACGATCTTCCGCCGAACCGATCCCCCCGCCGCCGGGCGTCTCCATCACGAGCGTCGATCCGGCCGGTACGACATCCTTGCCCTTCCCACGCAGCGCTATCTCGACACCATCTTCGTCACGCAGAAAGACACGCCCTTCGGCACCCGCCTCACCACCATCACGCCCGCGCGCGGGATGATCGATCCGATCGAACATCTTCGAGATGACGAACGGCACGTCATGACGATGGCGAATTTCGATGACCTGCCCCAAACCGCCGCGATGCTCACCCTCGCCGCCGGAGTCCGGGCGATACTCGCGGCGCCAAATCACGAGCGGGGAAGACACTTCGTTCACCTCGGTCGGCGTGGTCCGCACGCCCGACGGGAACGCCGTCGTCGACAGGCCGTCCTTTGCCGGCCGCGCCCCGGTGCCACCGTTGAAGATCGGATTGATGACGAATGGCTTCGCATCCGTGTTGCCGGCCGTTGTCGCCATGGCATCGCTACGCAAGACCGGATTCCAGATGCAGGACGCACCTTCAGCCGGAACTGAAGCGGACATGAAGTTCGCCAGACATCCCAGCACGACGTCAGGGAGCATCTGCCCCAACGCATGCCGTGCCGATACGGCGGCCGGCGAGACCGCGTTCAAGATCGAGCCTTCAGGTGCACGCACCGTGATCGTGCTCAGGCTCCCCGCGTTGTTCGGAATCTCGTTGCCGATCACGCAGCGCGCACCGAAGGACGCATACGCTTCCGTGTAGTTGAGCGGCACGTTGATACCGAACGACGAGACACCGCTCGTACCGTCGAAATCGATATCCAGCTTCCCGTCCCCGATCGTGACGGCACACTCGATGTGCACCACTTCGTCATAGCCGTCGACATCCATCGACTGCCGGTAGATACCCTCCGGTAGCGCGCCGATTTCTTCGATCATGGCGGTTCGTGATGTTTCGTTGATCCAACGACCGATCGGATCGAGGTCTTCGACGCCGAATTCTTCGAGCATCTCGAGGAGCGCAACGGCACCCGCATGGTTGCACGCCGTAAGGGACTGAAGATCGCCCTCGGCAACGACCGGATCGCGCACGTTCGCCTTGATGAGCGACATCAACGATTCATCGCGCTCACCCGCGCGGAAGAGGTGCATGATCGGAATGCGGATACCTTCCTCGAAGATTTCGTTCGCATCCGGACCAAAGCCGCGACCGCCGACGTCGGCGATATGACTCGTCGCCGAAAAGAGCGCTACCGCGCGACCGTCTCGATAGACGGGCGTCACCACCGTGAAGTCGTTCAGATGCCCGGTGCCATCCCAGGGGTCGTTGGTGAGAAGGACATCTCCTTCGAGAAGGCTCCCGAGCGGATGAACGGCGAGAAATTTGCCCACACTCGCCGCCATCGCGTTGACGTGGCCCGGCGTTCCCGTCACCGCTTGAGCGAGCATGTCGCCGCGCGTGTCGAATACACCGGCAGAAAGATCCCCCGCCTCTCGAACCACCGTTGAAAACGCCGTTCGCATCAACGTCTGTGCCTGTTCCTCGACGATCGCGAGGAGTCGATTCCAGACAAGCTGGTCGCGCACCGAACTCACAAGAACCTCCTATCGAGTCTCACGCCGAACGAGCAGATCGCCCGAGGCCGACATCGTGACGTTGAAACCATCGGGCACCACGAGCGTCGTCTGTTCTTCGACGATCGTCGCCGGTCCTGCGATGGTCTGGTCGGGACCGAGCGCCAGCCGCGGGACGATCTGACTGTCTTTCAACTCACCTTGATCGAAGAGCTGTCCACGTGCGGTTTCCTTAGCGCTTGTCGTCGATTGTGAGAGCGCCAGATTTCGCCGCACGACGCTTCGATAGTTCGACTCGAGCGTCAACGTCCAACTCAGAATCTCGACCGCAAGCCCCGGAATTGTCCGCCCGTAGAGTGCCGCGTACGCGGTGTCGAAGGCGTCGGCCAGACTAGCGGCCGTCGGGTTCTCGCCGACGTCGACGGCGATCTCATAGCCCTGGCCGACGTAGCGCATATAGGCGCGGCGCGACTCCGCGAGCTCTTCCCCAATCGACCCGATGACACCCTGCGCCTCCTGGCGCATCTCGTCGAACACCGCTGTGACGACACCCGGATCAAAAGCATCGAGGCGCAGGTAGCGGCTGCGCACGACGTCGTAGGAAATCGGCGCGATCAAAAAGCCGACAGCCGAGCCGACGCCGGCCGCCACCGGCACGACGATCGTGTCGAGCTGCAGTTTTTCCATGAGCCGTACCGCATGAAGCGGCGCCGCGCCGCCATAGGCGATCAGCGTACGCCCACCCAGGTCCTTGCCCCACTCAGCGGCGTGGGCGCGGGCCGCGGCCGCCATGTTCTCGTCCACGATCTCCGCCACGGCGGCCGCCGATTCGTGGGAGGCGAGCGACAGCGCCGGTGCAATCGTCGTATCGAGCGCGTGCTTCGCCGCTTCGACGTCAAGCCTGAGACTACCGCCGGCAAACCGATCCGCGTCCAAACGGCCGAGTGTCACGTCGGCGTCGGTCACGGTCGGTTGCTTCCCGCCGCGTCCGTAGGCGGCCGGGCCGGGTTCGGAACCCGCACTCTCCGGACCTACGAGTAGACGCCCTAGCCGATCGACGTGCGCGATGGAACCACCACCGGCGCCGATCTCCACCATCTCGATCACCGGGATGCGGACCGGCAAACCGCTGCCTTTCTTGAACCGGTAGGACCGGTCGACTTCGAATGCACGGCTATGCAGCGGACGGCCATCGTCGATCAGGCAGATCTTTGCCGTCGTGCCGCCCATGTCGAACGAGAGCACACGCGGCAGATCGAGATTACGCGCGATATCCGCGGCGAGGATCGCGCCCCCGGCGGGCCCGGATTCGACCAGCCGGATCGGGAACGCCTTGGCGGTGGCAAGCGACGTCAATCCCCCACCCGAGGTCATCAGGAGAAACGGCGCGGCAATCCCGAGTGACGCGATTCTCGTTTCGAGATCCGAGAGATAACGCCCCATCAGGGGTTTGACGTAGGCATTGGCACACGCCGTCGACAGACGTTCGTATTCGCGGATCTCCGGACACACATCCGAAGATCGGGTAATGGCAATGCTGGGATGACGCGCCGCCAACACGGCTTCGACGCGCTCTTCATGCGCGGCGTTCGCGTAGGAATGCAGAAAACCGATGGCGACCGACTCGATCCCGTCTTGCGCGATGGCGTCCAGCGGTGCCGCGAGTGAATCTTCGTCGAGCGGCGTGAGTACCTCTCCAGTCGCCGCGATCCGCTCGATCACTGGCAGACGGAGTCGCCGCGGGACGAGCGGAATCGGCCGGTCGATATTGATGTCGTATTGCTCGAACCGGTTCTCGAACGCCATTTCGAGAACGTCACGATGACCGGCGGTCGTGAGCAGTGCCGTCCGGGCGCCGCGCCGTTCGATCACGGCGTTCGTCGCGAGCGTCGTGCCATGCACCACCACGCCAATCTCCGCCACGTCGGCATCCGTCGCATCGAGCACCTGGCGGATGCCGTCCATCACCCCGTCGGCGGGCTGATCGTGCGTCGTCAGTACCTTCGTGGTCGCGAGGCCCGCCGGTGTGGCGAGAACCACGTCGGTGAACGTCCCGCCGATGTCGACGGCCAATCGCAGATCGCCCACGTCAGTTGGTCTCGAAGTAGAGGTGGTAATGCAACGCGCAGCCCGGATTGAAAGCGCTGGCGCAGACGGGACATCGCGAGGAAGAGTTCAGGTATTCATCGATCGTGAGCTGTTGGCCGCAGACGCCGCAGAGCACGGCCTTCTCGTCACGTTCTTCTATCGGCCAGACGGCGTGCGAATGATCCGCGGTCGCCTGGTGACAGTCGAAGCAGGGATACCAATCCCCGCAGCATTTGAACTTGATCGCGATGATGTCGAGCGGGCCGTGCCAATGCTCGCAGCGCGTCTCACCATCAACCAGGGGCCCGCGCACCTTCACACCGTGAATATCCGCAGGACTCGCTTGCGCGGCCATCGACCCTCCCATGAAAATGGCGCCCCCTTGAGTCGGAGATTCGCGCAGTGGCCAATGATATCAAGATCATTTCACTGTCCTCGCACAACGCGCTCGCTAGCGAGATCTGCGGACACCTCGAGATGCCGTTGACGCAAACCGAGACGATTCGGTTCGGCAACGAAAACATGCTGTTCACCTGCCACGAGAACGTCCGCGAATCGGACGTGTTCGTGATCCAGACCTCGTGTCCGCCCGTCTCCGAAAACATCATGGAACTCTTGATCGCGATCGACGCGCTCAAGCATGCCTCCGCCCGACGTATCACGGCCGTCTTGCCCTACTTTCCCTACGCACGCTCCGACAAAAAAGATCGGCCGCGTATTTCGATCACCGCACGTCTGATGGCCGACCTCCTCGAAACGGCCGGGGCCAATCGTGTCCTCACGATGAACCTGCACTCACCGCAAGTGCAGGGATTCTTTCGAATCCCGGTCGATCAGCTCGACGCGACACCGATCGTCTGCGACGAGTTGCGCAACACCAGTGAACTCGAAGACAGCGTGTTGGTGGCGAGCGACGTCAGCGAAGCAAAGGATCTCAAGGCTTACGCTAATCGCCTCAACGCACCGATCGCGATCATCGATAAACGACGCAACGACGATTCCGAGAGTCCGGAGGCGGTCAGCATCATCGGCGACGTCGCGGATCGCAACGCGCTCATCATCGACGATGAGATCGCCAGCGGCGGAACGATGATCGCGGCGGCCGACTTCCTCCTGAAGCACGGCGCCAGACGCATCGAAGCCGCGGCCGTGCATCCGGTCCTCTCCGGTAACGCTTACGATCGTCTGTCGTCATCGACGATCGAGCGACTTGTCGTTACGAACACGATCCCAATCCCAGCGGAGAAACTCGCCTCGCATCCGATCGCGATCAACACCGTTTCGGTCGCCAATCTTTTCGCCGAAGCGATCCGCGCGATTCATACCGGTAGCAGCATCTCGCGCCTCTTCACCTGATCGAAGGCAGATCCAGGCTCTAGTACGCCGACAACGACGAGCGCGAACACGCTAACCCTTGCGTCGGAGCAATATAGAAACTATTTTGCTTCTAAATGACTCGAAGGAGAGACGAGATGATTCGCGTCGGTACGTTCGATGAACTCAGAACCGAGGGCGTGATCGTAGTTTCGGGATCACGCCGTCGGATCGCCGTCTTCGCCGACGGCGACGACGTTTTTGCCGTCGAGAACAACTGTCCCCACATGGGCTTCCCACTCGACAAAGGGTCGGTGCAAAACGGCATTCTCACCTGTCACTGGCACCAGGCACGGTTCGACCTTCGCTCCGGCTGCACCTTCGACCTGTGGGCCGACGACGTACCGCGGCATCGCGTCGAACGGCGCGGCGACGAAATCTTCGTCGATCCGGATCCGGCGGTGACGCTCGACCTCGAGAAGGAGCAGGCCCGCCTCATGCGTGGTGTCGAGCAGAACGTCGCGCTCGTGCAAGCGAAGAGCATTCTCGCCTTGCTCGAACGCGACGTCCCGATCGCCGAGATCATTCGGCCGGTCGTCGCCTTCGCAGGCGAAAACCTCTCGATGATGAGCGAAGGTCTGACGCGACTCACCTGCGTAGCCCGGCTTTTCCCGAATCTAGCCCCGGAAACCGCCCACCTCGCCCTCTACTACGCGGTACGGCAGATCGCGCAGGAGACCAACCGTTCGGTACCGCGGCGTGATCGGACGCCGCTCGATACCGACGATCACGACCTCGAGACGCTCCGCGGCTGGCTCAATCAATGGGTACAGACGCGCCACCAGGACGCAGCTGAGCGGACGCTCCTCACCGGTATCGAGTCCCTCGACGCCCAGAGCCTCGCGACGCTGCTCTTCTCGGCCGCAACCGTGCGGATGTATGCCGCCGGCGGACACCACCTCGAGGACTGCAACAAGATCCTGGAACTGGCCGAGATTCTCGGCAGCGCCGAGTTGCGCCACCTCCTGCCGCTCGTGACGAACCGCATG
Source organism: uncultured Pseudomonadales bacterium (assembly GCA_951813295.1). Taxonomy (GTDB): domain Bacteria; phylum Pseudomonadota; class Gammaproteobacteria; order Pseudomonadales; family Azotimanducaceae; genus VXYL01. The sequence continues at coordinate 3,026,630 of CATOTI010000002.1, read as the reverse complement.
GCCGAATCGCGGGGCCAGGAAGAATCCACGAACTGGCACCATCCCGTGCAGATCGTGGCGCCGCTGCGCGAACTCGAATCCCGCCTCGATCGTTGCCTCGCGCTACCGCGCCGGGACGACTGGCGAGCGGACGACGAATTCGCGGCCATCCTGCTCGGTGACGATCCGCTCGCGATCCTCGAAACGATCGAGGTGGCACTCGCCGAGGGCGCACCCGCGCCGCTCATCGCCCGTGAGGTCGCCTTCGCAGCGGCGACGCGGCTCGCTCGGTTCGCGACGTCGAATGAAGTGACGGACTGGTTCAATCCGCAGCACACCTTCATCTACGCGAACGGGATCTACCAGGCGACCTTGCGTAGCAGCGATCCACTGGTTGTCCGCGGTGTCCTGCACGGCGCGATTTCCGTCTACATGGATCGATTCTTGAACGTCCCAGCCACGCCGCTACCGTCCGAACGAAAGCAAGCGGCTCAGGAAGGCTCACTACGCGGTCTCGTCGACCTCCTCGATCAACGGGCGAACCTCGAGGAAGTCGCGGACTGTGCGGCGGGATATCTCAAAGGTGGCAACGACTTCACCGCGCTGGTCGATCGGCTCACGTTCGCCACCGTGCGTGAGGATCTCGACTTCCATTCGCTGCAAGTCCTCGAAGCATCCGTCAATCAGTGCACCGCATGGGATCACGATCCCGCGCGCGTCGAAGTCATCATCACCGGCGCCGTTCGCAACCTCGCTGCCCACTGCCCGACCCGCCGGGCCGGGCAACAAACCGCGACCATCGCGCGGCGCCTGCACCGCGGCGAAAAGATCTTCGAGGAGGCGTGACCAAGACGCGAGCGCTTTGACACGACAGCGCTCTTCTGGCGAAGCTTTCCGTGAGCTTCCGGCGTTGTTCTGCCGCGAAGTCCGATGAAGCCAGGAGGGGGAGACGATGGCCGAAGCGAACATGATCACCACGCTCGACGAGTTCGAGTCCGAATATCGCAAGGGAGTGGGGTTTCAGCTCCCGCCTCGCGCGACCCGCGAGGCAAGCCTCGACAACATCCGCCGCTTCGGCGACGGCATCGGCGACTACAACCCGCTCTACCGGGACGAAGCCTACGCGGCTGAAAGCCGATTTCGAACGATCACGGCACCACCGATCTTCGTGTATGGCGCGAGCCTTGGGATCGCACTGGCCATCAACGGCAATATCGACGGGCGCCGGCTCTCATCGAGCTTTTTCCCGATGAACTATGCCGGCGGAACGATCGAATTCTTCAAGACGATCTGGCTCGGCGACAAAATCTCCGCGACCGAGGAAATCGTCGGCGTCGAGCGCAAACACAGCGACCGGATCGGTGACTTCTGCATCTGTGAAGCCAAGATCGACTACCACAATCAGCGCCAGGAACTCGTTGCCAGCAAGACGACGTTAATGGCGCGCTACGAGAATCTCGGCGAAGGTAAGACGATTCAGTACGACCGCGAGAAAAAGACCCAGGTGATCGAGGAATCCCCCGATCCGCTGGTTTTCGAGCGCGAACGCACGGGCAAAACCCCACAATCCTGGGCCAGTGTGGCCGAGGGCGACGACCTGCCGACCCTGCACAAAGGCACCTACACGGTGACCGAGCTTTTCCTCTTTACACACGGGGTCGTCGGTACGGGTCGCAGTCCGCGTCGAGCGCTCGAGGCCGAAGATTCGAAGGATCTCGGCGGCGGCGGGCGCTATGACGAAGAGCACGCGAAAAAGCGCCGCAACATGCCGGGGCAATTCGACTGGGGACCGCAGCGGGTGTGCTGGCTCGCGCAGATGGCGACCGACTGGATGGGCGATGACGGGACGTTGAAGAAAATGCAGACCCGTGTGCGTCACCCGAACGTCGTCGGCGATACGAACACCGTCTTCGGCAAGGTCGCACGCAAATACCAAGCGGACGGCGAAAACCTGGTGGACCTCGAAGTCTGGAACGAGAACCAGGCGGGGCTCGCCACCGCAATCTCGACGATCACTGTGGCGATAGCAGACTGACCTCGATCTATTCGACGGGGCGCATACCTTCGCGCAGGCTCGGCCAAGCGGCACGCAGATACGAGATCATCGAGATGATGGTGAGGAAAGACGCGAAATAGAGCAGGCCCAGGCCGCCGATCACGAAAATGTTCTCGAACGTCGGCGGGTTCCCCAGCAAGACGGCGATGGCAATCATCTGCGTCGCCGTCTTCACCTGTGCCCACCACGTGACGGCGACGACGCCGCGACGGTTCATCTCCGCCATCCACTCGCGCAACGCCGAGATGACGATCTCGCGCCCGATGATGATCATGCTCGGAATCGTCATCCGCCAGTCGCCATAGCTCGCGATCAAGAGCGCCAACGCCGTCGCCACGATCAGCTTGTCAGCGACCGGGTCGAGGAACGCACCGATCGGCGTCGACTGATTGAGCCGTCGTGCTAGATAGCCGTCCAGCCAATCAGTAAACGCAGCCGCGGCAAACAACACCGATGCAAGCCAGAAATACGCGTCCGTCGCGAGGTAGACGACGGCAAATACCGGAATCAACGCGATACGAACGAGGGTAAGTACGTTCGGTAGGTTCACGGCAACGCCCTCCGTGGGTTCAGTGCCACGGTGTCGCCCGGCCGCGCGTACACATCGTCGTCACCCGTGCAAAGCCGCATAAACATCTTCAGCAAGCTTCTGGTTGATACCCGGTACTTTTGCGATCTCTTCGATACTCGCCCCTTTTACCATCGCGATGGAGCCAAAGTGGGTCAGGAGCTCCCGTTTACGCCGCGGCCCGACGCCGGCGATGTCGTCCAAAGCCGACTTTCGTCGACTTTTTTGCCGCCGCCCACGGTGCGCCGTGATCGCAAAGCGATGCGCTTCGTCGCGAATGTGCTGCAGAAGGTGCATCGCAGGGCCGTTCGGCTGAAGCGACAACTCACCACGGCCGACTTCGATGATCGTCTCGAGCCCCGGCTTGCGCGTGGGGCCTTTGGCGATGCCGAGCACCGTCACGTTTTCGATCTGAAGCATCTCGAGCACTTGCGTCGCCCGGCCGATCTGGCCTTTGCCTCCGTCGATGATCAGCGCGTCGGGCAGCTCACCTTCACCCTCCTTGAGCCGTGTATATCGTCGCTTGAGCGCCTGTTCCATCGCGCCATAGTCATCGCCGCGCGGTACGCCGTCGATGTTGAAACGCCGATAGTCCGATTTGAGTGGCCCGTTCTGATCGAACACGACACACGAAGCGACCGTCGCCTCACCGCTCGAATGGCTGATGTCGAAGCATTCCAACCGGCGCGGCGGCTCATCCCATCCGAGCGCTTCCTGAAGTTCGATGAATCGACCCAGTACGTTCTTTTTGTCCGCAATCAGGGTGTTGAGCGAAAGGGTCGCGTTGTCCTGCGCGAGCTTCGCCCAGCGCGCACGTTGACCGCGAACCGACGCGGTGAGTTCGACCTTTCGTCCGGCCGACTCCGTAAGGGCGACACTGAGCAGCTCGTCATCCGGTATCGGTGTCGACATGACCACGGCCTTCGGAATCTCACGCTCGGATCCACCGAAGTAGTACTGCGACAAGAACGCCGTCAGCAGTTCACCGCGCTCAACGGCAAGCTCGTTTTTCGGGTACCACGTGCGATGGCCCAGCAAACGCCCGTCGCGCACAAAGAGGCCTTCGACGCAGGCCTGGCCGGATCCGACCGCGACCCCGAACACGTCCACGTCACCCGTCGCGGCATGAACGTATTGGCTTTCTTGTACCCGGCGGAGCTGACTGATCTGGTCGCGGTAGCGAGCTGCTTTTTCGAACTCGAGCCCCATCGATGCGAGCTCCATCTTCGCTTTGAACTCGGCGAGCACATCGCGGCTTTTGCCTTCGAGAAACATTACTGCCAGGCGAACGTCGTCCGCGTACTGATCGCGATCGATATGACCGACGCAAGGACCGCTGCAGCGCCTGATCTGATACTGCAGACAAGCGCGCGAACGATTCTTGTAGAAGCCATCCTCGCAGGGCCTGATGCCGAACAGCTTCTGCAGGATATTGAGGCTCTCGCGCACGGCGCTGGCGCTCGGATACGGGCCGAAGTAGCGCCCCTTGCGGCTCTTTGCCCCCCGGTGGAACGTCAGTCGCGGATAGGGATGATCCGTCAGATGGATGAACGGATACGATTTATCGTCCCGCAACACGATGTTGTAAGGCGGTCGCTCTTCCTTGATCAGGCTTTGTTCGAGCAACAGCGCCTCGGTCTCGGAGTTCGTGACCATGATCTGCACGTCGTGAATCTTCGCGACCAGCGCCATCGTCTTGGTCGTGAGCCCCGACGCTCGAAAGTAGCTCGTCACGCGGGCTTTGAGACTCCGAGCCTTGCCGACGTAGAGCACCGCGCCTTCCGTATCGAGCATGCGGTAGACGCCCGGTTTGACCGGCAGGGATTTGAGAAACGGCTCTGGGTCGAACGCGTTCGCCATGACGGAACTATAGCCGCCCGAAAACAGCGAAGTCTCCTGCAAGGGGCCGATCCAGCGTCCGCGACACTGGGATGTCCCTACGCAATGAAGATGCTCAAGAGAAAAGCGCGGCGACCCGTACGAAGAGCGCGGTCAGCTCTTCCTGCTTCAAACGTCCCGTGTTCATGTTGAGGCGGCTCGGGTGATAGCTGTGCACCACCGCCAGATGCGGAAGCGAACGATCGATCGAGCCGTGCTGAAAGTTCGATCGACGTCGCTCGAGCACCCGGTCGACGGATGCCGCGGCCACACCACCCAGCGCGACAACGCAGCGCAACGAGCGAACACCCGGCCGCCAGAGCGTCGCGATATCGTCGTTGAGGAAACGTCGGCAGTTGCCGAGTTCTTCACCCGTCGGGCGATTGCCCGGCGGCACACAACGAACGGCGTTGGTGATGCGATACGGAATTGCGTCGGCAACGCCGGCGTCCTCGAGTGCGGTAAAGAGCGCACGCCCGGAATCATCACCACGAAAGGGATAGCCCGATCGGTTGGCGCCGTGCATGCCCGGCGCGAGGCCGACAATCAAGAGTCGTGCCGAGCGCGGACCGGACGGCGGAACCGGCGCGTTGAAGTAGGCCGGAAACCGCTGACGGTTGCCGGTCCGATACTCGACCAGGCGCGGACACGAGACACAGTTGATCGACCGTCGTCGCACGTCTTCAGGCCGTTCCCACTGCCGCGAGATGCGGATTGATGACGCCGTGTTTGACTGCCAGTAACGCAAGCTCGACATCGCTACCGACCTTGAGTTTGTCGAAGATCCGGTAGCGGTAGCTGTTCACCGTTTTCGGTGACAGATGCAGGTTCTCGGAAATGTCGTGCACCCGCTGACAGTTGATCACCATCAGCATGATCTGCATCTCGCGATTCGACAACGAATCGAAAGGCCCTTCGGGTTCGTCGAACGTTCGGAAAGCCAGCCGTTGCGCGACGTCGTCGCTGACGAACCGCTGACCCGCGTAGGCATATTTGACGGCGTTGACGACATCGTCGCGCGTGGCGCATTTCGTCACGAATCCCGACGCTCCACTTCGCAAAGCCTGCGCGGGAAACGGATCGTGCTCCGCCGCGGTGACCATGACGATCCGTGTGCCGAGCTCCATCCTGAAGATTCGCCGGGCGGCTTCGAACCCACCGATTCCGGGAAGCGATATTTCCATCAATACGACATGCGGACTCGTTTCGCGAACGCACGCGACCAGATCTTCGCCGCTCTCCGCCTCGGCCACGATTTCGATCGACTTGACGTCGGCCAGTAAACGAATCAAACCCGTTCGGAACAGCCGATGATGATCGGCAACAACAACTCGAATCATGTTTCCTTGCCTTTGACGAGTAGGTGCCGAAAAACGTTAGGTCGCGCCCCCCGCCCCAACAAGGCGATGGGCGCCGATCGCAGCACTTTCCAAGAGAGTTCCACGAAGTGATGCCGTGGTGATATCACCGGGTCGACTTTTTGACGCCGTCGCTCGCGATCTCCGTGCCACTCGTGATATCACCGTGACGTCATGTACACCGGTTGGGAATCGGCGTGCGCACCGTTTTTTCATTGAGTTCGAGGGCCGAGAACTGAACCGTACGACCGCCCAGGCTTCCGCCCGCGACGCGAGCCGCGTCGCGCGATACACCATCGCGCCCGTCGTCATCGCGATTGCCCTCGGCTGGGATTGGCTGACTGGTGGCATCGGTCCGCAACTCGTCCTCGGAACCACTGATCTCACCTTCTCGACGACGCCGGCCGAGGCGGTCGTGCTCATCGACGGCGAACGCGTCGGCCACACGCCCCTCGTGGTCGAAGACGTTCTGGCGGGCGAGCGGGTGGTCCGTTTCCAGCACCCGTTTCACGAACCCGTCATCGAACGCTTTCAGGCAGTCCGCGACGAACCAGGGCAACTAACCGTCGTCTTCGAACCGGTCGAGACGAGCCTCCTGATCGCGTCGAACCCCAAGGGCGCCACGGTGACGTTCAATGGCGTTCTTCAGGACGGCGAAGCACCTCTCGAACTTGATACGCCGACCGGACGATACGAGGTCACACTCGAACTTGCCGGTCGTCAATCGGCCACCATCGAGGTCGACGTTCTTCCGGGTGAGGAGAACGCCGTGAGCGTCGACCTCGAACGCAAGCCGCTCGGCACCCTCTTGATCGATGTCGAGCCGACAGACGCTCGCGTTCGCGTGGCAGGCGAGCCCTACGTTCGCGGCATGCGCCTCGAGCAAGGTCGACACCAAGTGGTGGTTTCGGCCCCCGGGTTTCTGACCAAACGAGAACGGATGGATGTGACGGAGGGCCTCAACCAGCACAGCATCTCGCTGGCAACAGCCATCAGCCGACTGTCGATTACGGCCCAACCAACCGACGCCGAAGTCATCATCAAGGCCGGCAACCGCAGGACGGCACGCTACGTGGCACCTCTCGACGTGCCTTTCGGCCCAGTACGGGTAACCGTGCGTGCCAAGGACCATCAGACCTTCCGCGCGAAGTGGAACATTAACGAGCCGACGACCGTCAAACGCGTACGGCTACCGGCCCAGCGAGTCACCGCCGGACGTCGGTTCAGCGATCCCTTGTCGAGTGGGGGGACAGGCCCCGAACTGATTGTCATCAGTTCCGGGTCGTTCGGGCTCGGCATAGATGACGGACCGCCAGACGAAGGACCGCGACGTACCGTCGAACTCTACGAGTCCTTCGCCCTCGGCATCTTCGAAGTGACGCAGGGCGAATACGCGCGGTTCGATACCGAGAGGGCGGTCGATCCGGACTCGGCCTCGTTCCCCGTCAACGGGATCGAGTGGGCTTCCGCCGTCGCGTACACACGGTGGCTATCGACCGAGACCGGTCACCGCTATCGCCTGCCCAGCGAGGTCGAGTGGGAGTACGCCGCCCGTGCCGGTACGAGCACACCGCTATATGCGGTTTTCGACGGCCCCCGCCTCGACGGTGTCTGCGTTTATGAGAACGTTCGTGACCAATCGATGCGTGAATACGCCCGCACGGACGCCGTCATTTGTAGCGACGGCTTCAAGGAACTCGCGCCGGTCGGATCGTTCCAACCGAATCCCTGGGGACTCTACGACATGATCGGCAATGTCGCGGAGTGGGTCTCGGATTGCTGGTACGAGCGCCATCCGGGGCCGCGGTTGCGCGCCGGACCGCGAGAGGAGCCCGCCTGCCACACCTGGGTGGTGCGCGGTGGGAGCTGGCTGACACCGAGTCAGGATATTCGCGCGACCTTGCGCATCCCAGGCGCGGACGGTCGGATTAGGCGCGGCTTTCGCGTCGTGCGCGAACTCTAGGGAACCTCAGCCGCCCGTAAACGCCTGGATACCCGTCTGGGCGCGCCCGAGAATCAGCGCATGGATATCGTGCGTGCCTTCGTAGGTATTCACGGTTTCGAGATTCATCACATGACGGATGACGTGGTACTCATCCGAAATCCCGTTGCCACCATGCATATCACGCGCGGTCCGGGCAATGTCGAGAGCCTTGCCGCAATTGTTGCGCTTCAAGAGTGATATGTTCTCGATCGCGAGCCGACCTTCGTCGAAGAGCCGCCCCATACGCAGGCAGGAGTGCAGTCCGAGCGTGATTTCGGTCTGCATGTCCGCAAGCTTCTTCTGCACCAGTTGGTTGGCCGCCAACGGCCGGCCGAACTGCTGTCGATCGAGCACGTACTGGCGCGCGGCGTGCCAGCAGAACTCGGCCGCGCCCATCGATCCCCAAGCAATGCCGTAACGCGCGCGGTTCAAACAGCCGAACGGACCACCCAGGCCGGATGCATTCGGGAGGAGGTTTTCTTCCGGGACCAATACGTCTTCGAGCACGATCTGGCCGGTAATGGACGCGCGCAGGCTCATCTTTCCTTCGATCTTGGGCGTGGAGAAACCCGGCATCGACCGTTCCACGACGAACCCTCGAATCTTGCCGTCGAGCTTCGCCCAGACGACGGCGACGTCCGCAATCGGCGAGTTCGTGATCCACATCTTCGCGCCGTTCAGGAGATAACCGTCACCCGTCTTCTCGGCACGCGTCACCATGCTGCCAGGATCGGAACCGTGGTCCGGTTCCGTCAGCCCGAAGCATCCGACCCACTCGCCGGTCGCAAGCTTCGGCAGGTACTTCTGACGTTGCTCTTCCGAGCCGTAGGCATGGATCGGATGCATGACGAGAGACGACTGCACGCTCATCGCCGAGCGATAGCCCGAATCGACGTGTTCTACCTCCCGCGCCATCAAGCCGTACGAGACATAGTTGACCCCGGCGCAACCATACTTCGTCGGCAGGGTCGCGCCGAGCAGGCCTAACTCACCCATCTCATTCATGATTTCGCGATGAAAGAATTCATTGCGGTTCGCTTCGAGCACGCGGCTCATCAACTTGTCTTGCGCATACGCCCGCGTCGAATCGCGGATCATGCTCTCGTCTTCGGTCAGCTCGTCATCTAGCAGCAGCGGGTCGTCCCACTGGAAGGGTTGTACGTCAGCCATGAATCTTCCTAGTCAGATCAAACGCCAGAGTCGGGTGGCGCTCAGTTTTTTCTTAACGCGAAATCGCGCGCCCTGCGCAAACTATCGCGCAGATCGCGAGCCGCGGTTGTCGCGGCCTCTTCGAAATCCTCATCCGAACTCGCATAGTTGATGCTGCGCGATGCGTTCACGATCAAACCGCCACCGGCAGCATTTGCGCCGTGGAGAAAGACGGCGTCGACCTCGCCGCCCTGCGCGCCAACGCCTGGCACGAGAAACGTCGTGCTTTCAGCATCCCGTCGAACGATGCCGAGTTGCTCCGGAAAGGTCGCGCCGACCACCATCATGAGTCGCGGGTCGCGTCGCGCTGCAACCGCTTGGGCGACCCGCCGGAACACGGGCGCTTCTTCGGGGTACTCCTGGAGCCAACCGCTCTCCGGGTTCGAGGTATGGCATAGCACGAATAACCCCTTGCCCTCGAAAGCAAGGTAGGGATCGATGGCGTCCCAGCCAAGATAAGGGCTGATCGTTGCCGCATCCGCGTCGAACCGCTCGAAGAGCTCGCGCGCGTATTGCTGCGCCGTCTCCCCGACATCGCCTCGTTTGGCGTCGAGGATCACCGGCGTACCCGGGTACTCGGTGTGGACGTAGTCGATCGTATCGACAAGATCCTGCTCCGCGCCTTCAGCCGCGAAATAGGCGATCTGGGGTTTGAAACACGCGGCGTACGCTGCGGTAGCGTCGACCATACGCCGACAGAACTCGAACACCGGTCGGTCACCGGCCTGTATCGACGGCGCCATTCTGTCGATCCGCGGATCGAGGCCGACGCAAAGCGCCGAGTCCTTGCCCGTTATCGAGGCATCGAGCACTTCGTTGAAGGACGTCATCCGGGCGACTCACTCGCTGACGGCGCAATTCGGTTCGCAACGACTTCCGACAGGTGCGCGAGCAACGCGTCATCGTTCAAGAGCTGCTCGACCGTCTCGACAACGGCTTGCGTGGTGGAATCAACTTCGAGATTGACGCGATCGCCAACGCCGAGATCGGAGAACGTCGTGCGCGCTAGCGTTTCGGGAATCAGACTGACGGTGAACGAGCAGGCATCCCGGTCGACGTCCACAATCGTCAGGCTCGCGCCATTCAACGCGACAAAGCCTTTGGGCATGAGACAGGGCATCCAGCGCTTGGGCACGGCGAAGGTGAGCACCTGGTGGCCGCCGTCGTCCAATCGATCGGCGACCTCGACCGTCGAGGCGACGTGACCGGAAAGAATATGACCGCCCACCTCGTCGCCAACTCTGAACGATCGCTCGAAGTTCAGCCGATCCCCGACGCTGAGATCGCCGAGATTGGAGATCTCGAGAGTCTCACGGATCAAGTCGAAATGGACGATCGACCCCTGCACGGCCACCACCGTCACGCAGTTACCGTTGAGGGCGACGGAAGCACCGAGCTCGAGGCCCGCCGTCGCCTCGCCGAGGTCGACGAGGATCGTTGTCGTCTCACCGTGGGGCGTGATCCCGACGACCCCCGCCATCCCTTGCACGATTCCCGTAAACATAGTTCTGCTCTTCTTTGGGCCCTTGACTTAAGGTCGCCCGCTATCGATCCGACCGCCATCGCGCGTCCATTGCCATCGGCGCGAGCCTTACAACCGGCACATAAAAAACCGGCCCGCTAAGCGGGCCGGCTGTCACGAATATCGACCAACTCGACTAGAGTCCGGCAGCCTCGAGCTGCTGGTTTCTCTTGACGGTGTTGTCGATGTAAGCGATCCACTGCTGACATTGTCGTTCGGCAGCCCGTTCTTTCAAATCACGAGTTCGCTTGCGCGCTTCGACAAAAGTCTTGCGGGCGTCCGTGAACTTGTCTTGATTGAACTGGCACATACCCAACACGATTTCCGTGTTGTAGGCCTTCCTCAAACCGCCCTTGTCGATGGCCTGCTTCGCCGCTTGCTCACATTCGAAGAAGCGATCCTTCTCGAGATAGAGCGCCGAGAGCCGGTCATAGATATTGCCGTCATCCGACAACTTGCCCGCGGCTTCGAACACGGTGATCGCATCGTCCGTTTCCTGCGCAAGCTGATATGCCTGGCCGAGCTGCTGCAGATTCTTGGCCGTCGGTTCGATGATCCCCGCGTCGACCGCTTCTTGCATGTAACGGCTCGCGCGCCAGGGATTCTCGTTCTGCAGCAGGATTCCGCCGTACGTCATGAGATCGCTTTCGGTCTCGAGGAAACCCGCTACGTGGGCCGCTTCGAACGCCTGCAGCTGCTGGTCTTCCATGTCCTCCTGGCCATAGACACCCGCGAGCTGCAGCCAATAGGCGCGCTTCGGGAATTCCTTGACGAGAACTTCGAGGATTTCGATCACCTTGTCCCAGTTCTCGAGCTCGAAATACAGGAACCGCAGCAACGACCACCAGTTTTCCTTGATCACCATCGATCGCTCTTTGGCGATCCTGATCGCCAACTCGATCGTCTCGATCGATTGGGGATAGTCCTGCATCTGGTAGTAGACCTGACCCATGAAGTAATAAGCCTTCGGGTCCGGGTTCTCGGCGAGCGTAATCCACTTCTCGATGTACTCCAGAGAGTTATCGAACTGCTCCTCGACGAAGTAGAGCTGCGCGAGGTTGTAGATCGTCGACGTTTCCATGCCTTCCGTGATGTCGGGCACTTGGGCAAGGATCTGCTCGTAGTGATAGATCACGTTCGGGTTGTCCTCTTTCCCGTAGTAGAGGACCGCCAACATGTTGTGCACCTGGGCCAACTCGTTGCCGTTGTACCGACGACTCCGTTCGAGCATTTCCTTGGCGATCAGAATCGCACCGTCATTGTCGTCGGCGTCCATCAGCTCTTGGATTTCCGCGAGCTTCTTGAACGTCGCTTCGGTCATGTTGGGAACACGACGTGGCTTTTTCTTACGCGCGTTTTCCTGCGCGTTGGCCGCGGTCGGGTCGAACCCGACGACGGATTCGACCGCGATCGAACCGAGGCCCACGATCATCGTGACGACTAGCCACCGGGTGGCAAGGGCGACTGCTCTTTTCATGCTGCCTCCTTAACCGTCGGTGAGTTCGAAGGTGATGCGGTTGCGAACACCCGCCACCTCGATTGGTTCGCCGTTGACGACCTTCGGCTTGTACTTGAACTTGAGCGCTGCGTTGGTCGCCGCGCGGTCGAAGATGCCCGGCGGCTTGGCTTCGATGACGATCGGATCACGCACCGCACCCGTCGAGGTCACGACGAATTCGAGCAGGACGTAGCCTTCGATACCACGGGTTTGCGCACGCCGCGGATAGATCGGCGCCACCTTCACGATCGGCAGATATTCGCCGTCGGAAGAGAACCCGCCCGCGCCAGAGACATTGACGTCTACGTCGACCTGCACGGCGCCGATGTCGACACCGACGGAGACGTTCGAATCGAGCGTCGGCTTCGGCATGTCCGGCGGCGGCTCGTCTGGCGGCGGCGGCGGCTTCGGTTTACGTTGTTTAGTGATGATTTCCTGGTCTTCTTGGACCCGAACAAAGTCGACGACCTTGCCCTTGATACCCGCGTCAGCCGCGGCTTCGGGGTTCGCGACGACAGCCTGCATCAACATGAAGAGCAGGAAGGTCGCAACGGCGCCTAGGGCTACGCCGACGATATAGCGAACTACCATGATGGATTACCTCTCTCTATAGCCGAACGGTTCGGCTATTCCTCTGTGGATATCGCAACCTCGGTGACTCCAGACGCCCGAGATGCGTCCAACACGGCCTTGAGTTTCTCGTACTTCGCCTCGCGATCCGCCTGGATGACGATGCCACCCTTCGGATTCTCGGCATGTAGACGTTCGATGTGCGCGCGTACCGCCGTCACGTCTACTTTTTTCTTATCGATCCAGATATCACCCTGCGCGCTGATAGCGATCAACACACTCACGGTGGGTTTCTTCTCGTCCGTCAACGCATCAGGGCGTCGAACTTCGATCCCCGCCTGCTTGATGAACGTCGCCGTCACGATGAAGAAGATCAACATGATGAAGACGACATCAAGCATCGGCGTCAAATTGATGTCGGATTCGTCGTCGTCCTTGGCAAACCGGCTTCGAGCCATGGTTCCTCCTCCCTTTGACCGCTCGTCTAGTGATCCATCGTTAGATGGTCTTCGATGAGCTCCGATTCCGTCATGATCTGCTTTTTGATGAACGTTGTCCCGAACAAACCCGATAGGGACGCAATCATGCCGCACATCGTCGGGATGGTCGCCTGTGATACACCTGCGGCCATTGAGCGCGCATTACCACCTTGTGTCGCCATCGCGTCGAACACGCTGATCATACCCGTTACCGTCCCGAGCAAGCCCAGCAGCGGGCATAGCGCCACACAGGTCTGGATGATCGGAAAGTTACCCTGGATTTTCTCGATGGTCTCGGAGATCACGGCCTCGCGCACGCGCTTGGCCGACCAGGAATTACGTTCCTGGCGCGACTCCCATCGATCGGTCGCCGCACGGACCACGTTTTTGTGCTCCGTGCGGAAGTAGTAGAAACGTTCGAACATCAACGTCCACATCAGGAACGTCGTGATCATGATCAGGTAAAGCACGTCCCCACCCTGGGCGAAGAAGCCCGAGAGTGCGATGTAGGCGTCACGAAACATGCCGGGTTACCGATCAGCCGACGGGCTGACCGGAGTCCTCCGCGTGCTGTGCCACGATGCCCTGAGACTGCTCTTCCAGAACATGGATGATCGACTTGCTGCGCGTGTTCACGACCGCATGCAAGAGGACCGTCGGAATCGCGACACACAGACCCAAAACCGTTGTCATGAGTGCGGTCGAGATACCGGACGCCATCGTCTTCGGATCACCCGTACCAAACAGCGTGATCGACTGGAACGTCTCGATCATCCCGATCACCGTTCCGAGAAGACCCATGAGCGGCGCGACCACCGAAATCACCTGGATGATGGTGATGTTCCTCGTTAACGCTGGTGTCTCGGTCAATATCGCCTCGCCCAGTTTCAGGTCGAGAGTGTCGACGTCGACGTCCTTGTTGTCGTCGTAGACCTTGAGGACGCGGCCCAGCGGGTTGTCCTCGGTCGGTGAGCCGGGCTGCTTACGCTGCGAGTTCACCTTGCCACCAACGATCGTGAGCGTGATGAGGCGCTCGACCGCGAGCAACACACCGATGATACCCACCATGATGATCACGGATCCGGGATACGCACCCTGGCCGTCGCAGAACGGCAGATAGCAGGCGCCGGTCGCGAAACCACCGAACGGCGTGCCGACCATTTCGGCGAGCGTTGCTTTCTGAATCAACAGCGCAATGAGCGACCCACGAGTCGGGTCGACCGCAAACGGTATGAGTTCGCCCGATCCGGCGTTGTAGAGGTTTTCCGCCGTGTTGGCGAATTGCGCTTCAGGCTGACGTCCGAGTTCGACGAGCGCGCCGACATCGACGTCGTAGTTGATGTAGCCCAAGTCGCCGATAATGGCGAACGATCCGACGCGGACGACTTCTGTCTCGACTTGTTCACCATCGAGCATGTTGACGGTGGTCGTGAATCGCGAAATCTTGCCGGATTCGTTGATCTCGCGCTGTAGCGTTTCCCACAGCTCTTCCATCTCGTCGATGCTCGCGAGCTGCGTCGACTTACCCATCTTCGCCGCGAGCTGGCCGAGCCATTCACCACGGTTCGGGTACTCGACGCTGATGAGCGATGCTTCGAACAAGCCGCGCGTATCACCAGCGACCTGCTGCAGGACCCCGAAGAGTTCGCGCAAGCTTCCTAGGCGCTTGTCGAGCTGTTCCTGCAGGTTGCCGATGCGAATTTCGTTCTCTTCGAAATTCGTCTCCAGGCGTTCACTACGGCGCTCTTCGCGCGTTCGTTCGTCCTTCGCTTCGTCGAGCATATTCTGCTGATCGGCGCGATTGGCGCGGAACTCCGCCTCTCGGCGAACGTGCTCCTGACTCTCCACGACCCGACGATCCTCGACGTTCTGCAAAAGCTCGTCGAGCGTATTAGCCGGTACGACTTCAAGGTCGACAGCCGGCGCCGCCGCTTCTTCCGCGCTCGCGCTGATCGCGAACGTCAGTGCCGCAGCGATCCCTAACCGAAATACGTTCTTCATGCTGCCCTACTCCACCCGAACCGGAATCGGCAGGAGATTCAAGCTCGCCTGCTTACGTTCCATGCGAATTCCCTGACGCACTGGTGATTGATACTGATCGTCCAGGACTTCCCACTGGCGCGCGTCGTTGTTCCACACACCCGTCTCTTCACCGTCACTCGTCTGGTAGACCAGCGAGATACGGCCAATCTGCAGGACGTCGACGATGCGGCTCTGACCGCTAACTTCGATCGTCGTGCTGTAAGAGGACAGCGTACGGCCGTACTCATTTTCGATCTGATAGGCGTTCAACACCTGGCTGAATTTTTCGGACACCGCAACGTCTGCACGCTCCATGATGTCGCGAAGCCTCGATACACGATCACGTCGCTCCTCGAGCTGGAACGGAATATCGAGTTCGATGAATTGCTCCAGCGAGTCGATCATTCGGATCATCAGCGGCGTGATCTGACGCTCGATAACGGTCACTTCGTCAACTGAGGCGGAAATCTCGGCCATCTCGCGCTCTTGGTTGGCGATCTGGCGCTCGAGCTGCCGGTTGTAAACCTGCAGGCCCTCGATCTCCTTGAGTACCACTTTGTAGTCGGAGTAGAGCTCTCGCGTTTCCTCGGTTAGCGCTTCGATCGTTGCCTGCGACTCTTTTGCTGCCACGTTGATACGGTCAGCAACCGCAAAAATGTCGTTTAGCGTCGTCGCGTTAGCGCTTAAGGAAAGCGCGGCAAAAGCGAAGCCTCCGAGGCATCCTTTCGTGAGCCCCTGAATAGAGAAGGTTTTCATATGTCTTCCTACGGGATCGTTGTTCTTGAAACGAAAAACGTATGCGGCGCATGACAAGGATCCAGTTCGAACTCCCATACGTTCTCGCAGCCACACGTTTTGTTGTCTTGCTTTTAAAGCTTAGTCGCGAGGCGTACTGCTCAACGTCCGTCACTTGTGGTGACGGTCCGACCTGCGGGTATTTCTTAGAAGAACCGCAGGAACCGTTGTGCTGACAATACTCGGGAGTTCCCCCACCCCAGTCAGTGGCGGGAAGGATCAACAAACGATCTGTATATGTCAACACGGGACCGGGGTTGCGCTTAAGCAGCATTTTTTCTAAGGAAATCAGCCAAAAACCAACGCTTCGGGCACCCACGAACCGCCCCGGACGACCGTGCGGGGACGATAAGAGCGCACCGTTGGCGGCGCGCGACCGCAAGCGGTTCTAAAACGGCGGAGCACCACCCTCGACGGGTATATC
Organism: uncultured Pseudomonadales bacterium; assembly: GCA_951813295.1. Lineage (GTDB taxonomy): Bacteria > Pseudomonadota > Gammaproteobacteria > Pseudomonadales > Azotimanducaceae > VXYL01. Next base: position 3,010,288 of record CATOTI010000002.1, on the reverse strand, counting down.
GTGCGGGTTGGAGGTCTTTAGCCGGTCCATGTCCCGCTCGTTCTCCGCACGCATTTCGTCCCACTGCGCCTGGGTCCGGCAGATCCGCTTCGCAAAATGCGTACCCGTGACCTTCACACGCTTGCAGATGCGCGTCTTCTTGGCTTTCTTGCCCGCCCTGTCGCCTTCGTCGGCCACCGCGCCCTGGCCCATGCCGAGGAGCGAGCAGGCGGCGATCAGAACGCCTGTCTTCAGCAATACACGCATGATCTTGCTCTAGAGATGCTCGGCGAAGAACGCCAGCGTGCGCTGGCGCGCGGTCGCAGCCGATTCCGCGTGATGACTCTCGCGGTGATCGCAGTTGAATCCGTGATCGGCAGCGTAGACGTGAACGTCGGCCTCCGGGTGCGCGGCTTTGATCTTCTCGACGTCCGTGAGCGGGATATGGGCATCAAGTTCGCCAAAATGCATCATGACCGGGCACGTCGCCTGGCGGTCGAGTTCGTTGGCGATGCCGCCGCCGTAGTACGCCGAAGCACAGCTCACGCCGCTGAGATCGCATGCCGAAAGCCACGTCATCAGGCCGCCGTAGCAATAGCCGACGACACCGACCTTGCCGAACCGACTCGCTTCCTCGATCGACGCCTGGAGATCCTTCAGTGCGTCTTCGCGCGCGAGCCCCTGGAAGGCGAGCTCGATACCGCGCGTCATGTCGTCGCCCGCGTAGCCGAGTTCGACGTTCCGTTCCACCCGATCAAAGAGCTGAGGCGCGATCACCGCGTAGCCTTCCGCCGCGTATCCGTCGGCAACTTCGCGAATGTGATTGTTGACCCCGAAGATCTCTTGAATGACGACAAGGCCCGCTTTCGGCTCACCGGCCGGCATCGCCTCGTAGGCACCAAATGTAAAACCGTCGACGGCACGAACTTGCCGCTGCCCCATGACTGACTCCTGTAGAAACGAAGACGCCAACCGTATGGTTTTCGAACATCGATTGCACGCAAGAGCGCGGGCGGCACGCGTTCGCGCATCGACCCCGACGATAATATCCTGCCACGTCATCGAACCGTCATAAGCGAAGTCGAGAATCGCGCCCGCACACCACCGAGGCGGGAACCGAGGTAAACCACGATGAGTTCCAACGTGATCCTGTTAGTCGAAGACGAACTCGAGATCCGCGAAATGCTGCGCTTTTCGCTGGAGCGAGCGGGATTCGAGATCATCGCCGTCGAGAGCGGCGAAGAGGCCTTGCGGGTCCTCGATGGTCCGCTGCCGCGCCTCGTCATCATCGATTGGATGCTCCCCGGCATGAGCGGCATCGAACTCGCGCGCAAACTACGGCGCGATTCGATCGCCACCGAATTACCGCTCATCATGCTGACAGCACGCGGTGAAGAGACCGACAAGCTCAAGAGCTTCGACGCCGGGATCGACGACTACGTCACCAAGCCCTTCTCGCCGAAGGAGCTGATCGCCCGGATCAAGGCGCTGCTGCGGCGCAGTGGCGCTTCCGAGGACGGACTCTTGAGTTCCGGCACGCTCACCCTCGACACGAAGAGTCATCGCCTCGCGGTCGGCGGCGAAGACGTACACATCGGCCCGACGGAGTTCCGCCTGTTGGAGCTCCTGATGCGCCATCCGGACCGTGCTTTCGATCGGGCGCAGCTCCTCGATCGCGTCTGGGGAAGAAACGTCTACGTCGAAGAGCGCACCGTCGACGTTCACGTTCTCCGCTTGCGCAAAGCGCTCATGCCGTTCGGGATGGACAAACTCGTCGAAACCGTCCGCGGCGTCGGGTACCGCTTCGCAGCGCGCTCGCGTGCTGAAGCCTGCTAACCTCCTCAACGTCGGAACCCCGCAATTATTGGGGTCGTATCGATCGAGGGGAATGTCACCGATGTACGTCCTGACAAGAGAGACGACACGGGGACTCACCTGTCTGACCCTGGGCCTCGTCGCCGGGATTCTCTCCACCGACTGGGCGATCGGCGCACTCGTCGCCTGTTTGGTCTGGATCGCGATCGGCGGGCTCAACTACCTGGCCTTCGAAAGATGGACTCGCCGCCCGCTCGGAACGACCGCGAGCGAATCTTCCGTCTGGCTCGAGATCGTCGGTCGCCTTCGACAGAACCAACGGCGCTCACGCGAGCGATCGGCTTGGCTGATCGCCGAGCTTCGTTGGCTCAAAGACACGTTCGACGCGATCCCGGACGGCTGGATCGTCATCCATCGGGCCGGTTCGATCGAAACAATCAACGCAAGCGCGCGCGCACTTCTCGGGCTCGAAGCAGACGACAAGAACCAGAATCTCCTGGCGCTCATCCGCAACCCCGCCATCGTCGAACTCGTGCGCGGTGACATCGACTCGGACATTGTCGAGATCCCCGCGCCTACCGATGAGGCGAAGCGGCTGGAACTGCGCCACATCCGCGTCGGAGAAGACCGCTCGATCGTCCTGATCCGCGACGTGACGACGCTGAATCGGCTGTTGACGATGCGCCAGGATTTCGTCGCCAACGTCTCCCACGAGTTGCGCACGCCACTCACCGTGATCATCGGCTATCTAGAAGCACTGAGCGAAGACGATATCGAGATCGACGTCATACGCGAGAGTATCGCCCGGCTGGAATCCCCGGCGGCGAGAATGAAAGCGCTCGTCGAGGATCTTTTGACGTTGAGCCGTCTCGAATCATCGCCCATGCCGGAAGAGGAGGACTTCGAGATCGTCGATGTGCCTTCGATGCTGACGGCGATCGCCACGGAAGCGCGCTCGATCAGTAGCGACGGCCACGACATCAGCCTCGAGCTCGACTGCGGATGCACGGTCCTCGGCATCGCGTCCGAACTCCATAGCGCGTTCTCCAATCTCGTGTCGAACGCCGTCCGATACAGCCCCGACGGCGGCGCCATCGTCATTCGCTGGGCTAGCGAGAACGGCAAGCCGGTGTTCTCCGTTCGCGATGAAGGCGTGGGAATACCACCTGAACACATCTCCCGCCTGACTGAGAGGTTCTACCGAGTCGACATGAAGAAGAGCCGCGGCCGTGGCGGGACTGGACTCGGCCTCGCGATCGTCAAGCACATCCTCCGCCGCCACCACAGTGAACTGGAAGTCACGAGCCGGGTGGGCGAAGGCAGCACGTTTTCGTTTGCCTTGCGTGATGCGAGCGACGCGAGTTCCATTGCTCTGTGAGCCAGCAGATGACGGGCTGATCGCGATGCGCCGCGACAACAAGCCATGAAAGCCGTGACCTCGCCGCTGACGCGGCCGCTCATCGCGTTACTTATCGTGATGCTTGGCGTGAAAGCCCTAGCCGACGAACTCGAACCCTACGAGCGCGTGACCGGCGTGCGCGGAATCCTGTCGAGCGTCGGATCGGATACGCTCGCAAACCTCATGACGCTCTGGACGGACGAGTTCACGAAGATCTATCCGAACGTTCGTGTACAGATCCAGGGCGCCGGTTCGTCCACCGCGCCCCCGGCGTTGATCGAAGGCACAGCCAATCTCGCGCCGATGAGTCGACGGATGAAACCGCGCGAAGTGCAGTCGTTCCAGGCACATCACGGCTACCGCCCGACCGTCGTACGCGTGGCGATCGATGCATTGGCGGTGTACGTCCACAAGGACAACCCGCTCTCATCGATCGCCATCGAGCAACTCGACGCGGTTTTCTCGAACACCCGGCGATGCCACGGCGGCGAACCAATCGATGATTGGGGCAGTCTCGGCGCGCAAGGGTCCTGGCGCGACCGGCCGATTCGGCTCTACGGTCGCAACTCCGTGTCGGGAACCTACGGCTACTTCAAGCAGGCCGTTCTCTGCACCGGCGATTTTCGCAACACCGTCAACGAACAACCGGGGTCGTCGTCCGTCGTTCAAGCGATTTCCCACTCTCGGCACAGCATCGGCTATTCGGGCTTTGGCGTGCGCAGTGCCGGGGTCAAGACGCTCGCGATCGCCGAGCTCGCGGGATCAGCACCCGTCGCCGCGACGTCCGAAAACGCGATCAATCGATCCTATCCGCTGTCGCGGTGCCTGTACATCTACGTCAACAAGCGACCGGGTGCCCCGCTCGCGCCGCTCGAGCGTGAATTCCTCCGTATGGTCATGTCGCCGGTTGGCCAGCGGGCCATCGAGAAAGATGGCTACATTCCGTTGCCGGTCCCCGTCGTCGAGCGCGAGCTGACGAAACTCGATCGCTGAACCGACATGGCGAACGCTCGAGTCCGTCGTTGGATCGACACATCGACTACCGGCATCGTCACCCTCGCCGGTATCGCGACGATGGCGCTCGTCGTTCTGCTCCTCGGCTATCTCGGCTCGGTCGTCATCCCGCTCCTCGGCGCTGATCGATTCGGAGAATCCCGCGAATTCCTCACGAAGATTCCGGATCCGGTACTGGTAGGCAGCAACGGCGACGGTACGGCCATCCACGTCTTGGATCGAAGCGGGCGCATGCATTTCTTCGATCCATCAGGCGCGTCAATCGGCGTAGCTGTAGCCACCGAACAACCGATCGAACGGGTCCGCGCGCCAATCGACGATGAAGGGACAATCGCGCTCACGACGAAGATCGAGGCCGAGTCGACAGCACAGCCGAACGTCGCGGCCAATCGCATGGTCCGATTACGCCAGGTCTGGTCCCGCGGCCAGACGCGCCACGCGCATGCGAACGAGACCCATGTCGATACGTTGCTCGACCTGCCGGTCGACGTTGCCGATGGCTACCGTTTCGATGCCTACGCACGAGACGACGAAATCGTCGTCGCCCTGCTGGCGCCTGATGAAAGCTCGGCCGCGGGCACCCCACGATCGACACTCGTCGTCCTGCGCTGGCGCGGGGATCACTTCGAAGGCTTCGAACTCGTCGGCGAAGTAAGTATTTCCCTCGCGGCGATGTACGAGACGCTAGCACTCGATGCCGCCGGTTCGCGCGTGATTCTCGTTTCGCCTTCGAGGGGCGCGCTCGCCCTCGTGCGGATTCACCGCAACCGCCTCGTGCTGCTACGCGCGGACAACGGCACTCCGACCGGGACGACGACGCTCCTCGGCGCACAATCTCTGTTGCTCGCCCGCGATCGTCGCGTAGAGCAGCAGTTCATCCGGGGCGTAGGCAACCACGTCGTCGTGCGGGGATTCGACTTCCCGCGGCCGGTGATGAGAATAGTGTCGAACGCGACGATCAAAGGATTCGTCGCGCAGGACGATCGGGGCGTGCTCCACTGGGTGCATACCACCGCCGAGCGCAAGATCTCGACATCGCGGTCCTACGAACGCGACGGCGTTTGGGCGTTCTCGCCACGCGGCGATCGACTCCTGCTGGCGTCGACCAACAAGGTCCAGTTGGTCGGTCTCGAAACCAGGCACGCCGAGGTTTCCTTCGCGACGCTCTTCCAACGGATCTGGTACGAAGGCTATGACACGCCGTCCTTCACCTGGCAGAGCACGGCCGCGGATAGCGCCTTCGAACCGAAGTTTTCCATCATCCCGCTGCTCGTCGGGACGCTGAAAGCCGCCTTTTACGCGATGCTATTCGCCGCGCCGCTCGCCATCGCAACCGCGATCTACAGCGCGTATTTCATGTCGGCCGAGGTGCGCCGGTGGATCAAACCAAGCATCGAGATCATGGCCGCGCTACCGACGGTCGTCCTCGGTTTTCTGGCCGGAACGCTCCTCGCGCCGGCAATCGAGGCAAACCTCGCGTCGGTGGTTCTGCTCCTAACGACGCTGCCGATCGCCGGGCTCGTCCTCGGCTATGGTTTGCACGCGCTTGCACCGCGGCTCAATCAACGACTCGTACCATTGTTATGGCTTGCCGCCGTGCCTCTGCTCATGGCCTACACATCCCTATTATTCGCCTCGGACAACACGATCGAGTCGTCGCTTTTCGGCGGTGACGCCGCTCGCTGGGTCAATTCCTCGCTCGGCCTCGATTACGACCAGCGCAACGCGCTCGTCGTCGGCATCGCCATGGCGTTTGCGGTCGTACCCATCATCTATTCGGTCGCCGAAGACGCGATCCACGACGTTCCTCGCTCGCTGGTGAACGGCTCGCTCGCGCTGGGTGCATCGACCTCACAGACCCTCGTGCGCGTCGTCCTGACAACGGCCAGCCCCGGCATTCTCTCCGCGCTCATCATTGGTTTTGGACGCGCCATCGGCGAAACGATGATCGTTCTCATGGCGACCGGGAATACGCCCATCCTCGACTGGAGCGTCTTCACGGGCCTGCGATCACTCGCCGCGAACCTCGCCATCGAGCTACCCGAGTCCGAGGTCGACAGCACGCACTATCGCGTTCTCTTTCTCACCGCCGTCGCACTTTTTGTCATGACGTTCGCATTCAATACCGCGGCGGAGGTCATCAGGACGCGGTTGAGGTTGCGCTATGGCACATGACTTCACCCGCCGAGAGTCGGCCGGGATCTGGCTATGCGGTCTCGCGGTCGCGGTCTGTCTGGTCGCCCTCGCCACGCTGCTCGGGCTCATCGCCTGGCAGGGGCTCGGCCATTTCTGGCCGAAAGCGCTGGTGCAATTCGAGTTCGACGGTGAAGTCGTGCTCGGAGAAGTCGTCGAAACCGAACGGCTCACCCGCGAGCAGTACCTCGAAGCGAATCCGCAGGTCGACGAAATCGCCATTCCGAGTATCGAGAGGACGCTCATCAAGACGGCGAATCGCCGCACGGACCCGCCGGCGTTCCGCTGGTTCGATACGCATCGCCTCGCCCACACCGAATATCCGAACGACGCGACCGTGATCGAACGCACGGAATGGGGGCACGCCTACGGCTACGTCACGGCGATCTTCGAGGAGGGCGAGCCGATCGACGCACCGGATCTTCACGGAGAACTCGATCGCCGATTCGCGCGGGCAGATTCACTACGATCCGATCAAAACGACGCGATCGATCGGTTGATTGACGCCAACGCGATCCTCGAGTCCGCCACCGTCGACCGATCGGCCTCGCAAGATGCGGTTCTCGCCGCCGAAGACCGTCTCGCGGCCATCAGAGATGAACTCACGCGCGACTCGCTCGGGCTGATCACGGCCGGCGGACGGCCGGTCGTCATCGAGATGGCCGATGCATTGCGGTTCTGGCGACCGAACGAGATGAGCTGGCTCGCCAAACTCAAGGCGTTCTTTAGCTCCATCTGGCGGTTCCTGAGCGACGATCCGCGCGAAGCGAACACCGAAGGAGGCGTGTTCCCCGCACTCTTCGGCACGGTGCTGATGGTGATGCTGATGTCCGTGCTCGTGACCCCGCTCGGGGTGCTGACAGCCGTCTATCTGCACGACTACGCCCGACCGGGAGTACTCGTCACGACGCTTCGCATCGCGATCAACAACCTCGCCGGCGTACCCAGCATCGTCTTCGGCGTGTTCGGCCTCGGATTCTTCGTATACCTGGTCGGCGGCACGGTCGATGATTGGTTCTTCGCGGATCGACAACCAACGCCGACTTTCGGCGCGCCGGGGCTGCTCTGGGCATCGCTGACGATGGCGCTCCTGACCCTGCCCGTCGTCATCGTTTCGACGGAGGAAGGACTCGCCCGTATTCCTTCGGAGATCCGCGAAGGCAGCCTCGCGCTCGGCGCAACACGCGCCGAGTCGCTTTTCTTCGTACTCCTACCGATCGCGACCCCGTCGATTCTGACGGGCGTCATCCTCGCCGTCGCCCGCGCCGCCGGTGAGGTCGCGCCGCTCATGCTCGTCGGCGTCGTCAAACTCGCACCGGCCTTACCGATCGACACGAACTTCCCCTACGTCCATTTCGACCGCCAGTTCATGCACCTCGGGTTTCATATCTACGACGTTGGCTTCCAGAGCCCGAACAGCGACGCGGCGCGACCGCTCGTATACGCGACTGCGCTTCTCTTGATCACGATCATCGTCGGCTTGAACCTTTTTGCGGTCGTTCTTCGCAGTATTCTCGACCGACGTTTTCCTCGTGCAGCCGGATGACTGACCCAACCCCGCCCGAAGAGCCCGCCGCGATCCGAATCGACGGCCTTACCGTTCATTACGGCGACATACGAGCCCTGAACGATGTCACGATGCGCATCCCGGATCGCCAGGTCACCGCCTTCATCGGTCCGTCCGGTTGCGGAAAGACGACGCTGTTGCGCTGTCTGAACCGGATGAACGACCACATCGATGCGTATCAGGCGCAAGGCTCCATCACAATCCACGACGAGGACATCAATCGCGCCGACGTCGACGTGACCGAGCTGCGAAGTCGCGTGGGGATGGTTTTCCAGAAACCGAACCCGTTTCCGAAATCGATCTTCGACAATGTCGCCTACGGTCTGCGGGTCAATGGGGTCGACAAGCAGGAGGTCGAAGGCCGTGTCGAGAACGCGCTGCGCAGCGCCGCCCTCTGGGACGAAGTGAAGGACCGGTTGCGCCACTCCGCCCTGTCGCTCTCCGGTGGGCAACAACAGCGCTTGATCATCGCCCGTGCCGTGGCGATCCGACCGCAGGTGCTTCTTCTCGACGAACCCGCTTCTTCGCTCGATCCGATATCGACACTCAAGATCGAAGAACTCATCCAGCAGCTCAAAGCGGATTACACGATCGTCATCGTCACGCACAACATGCAGCAGGCGGCGCGTGTGTCCGAACGCACGGCTTTCCTCTATCTTGGTGAGCTGATCGAGTACGGCATGACCGAGGCCGTGTTCACGAACCCACGCGACCGACGGACGGAAGATTACATCACCGGGCGATACGGCTAATGACGCGGCACATCTCTGAACAATTCGATGCCGAGCTCGACGCGATTCAGCTCAAGCTCCTCGAGATGGGGGGCCTGGCCGAGAATCAGGTCAAGAATGCCGCGGCCGCTTTTGTCGCCCACAACGGCGACCTCGCCGGCGAGGTTCGCGGCAACGATCGCTCCGTGAACGCACTCGAACTCGCGATCGACGAGGACTGCACTCATATCATCGCGCGCCGTCAACCGGCCGCGTCCGACCTCCGCCGCGTCATTGCGATCATGAAAGCCGGCACCGATCTCGAGCGCGTCGGCGACGAAGCGAAGCGCATCGCCAAGTCGGCACAAGCGATCGAAGGATACGAGCGCCCCGATCACGAATACGCCGAGATTCGCCGTCTCTCGACGCTCGTCTCGACCATGCTGACCAAGTCGCTCGACGCTTTCGCCCGAACGGACGTCGACGATGCGTTCGCCATCATCGACCTCGATGACGAAATCGATTCGCTACATCAAGACGTGATCGACCGAACACAGGCGAGCCTCGAATCAGGCGAGACGCCGGCACGCGAAGCCCTCGCCCACATCATGGTCGCGCGAGCACTCGAGCGAATCGGCGATCATGCGAAAAATATCTGCGAGTACCTCGTGTACGTCGCCAAAGGGGAAGACGTTCGGCACGCGCCCCGTTCTTCCTGAGCGCATCCTTTTCGAGAACAAGAAAACCGACATGATCAAGGCGATTCTCTGGGACTTCGGCGGTGTCTTCACGACGAGTCCGTTCGAAGCATTCAACCGTTTCGAGGCCGAACGGGGCCTACCGCGCGACTTCATTCGCGGGATCAACGCCACCAATCCCGATACGAACGCCTGGGCCCAGTTCGAGTCTTCCGAGGTGACGGTGGATCAATTCGACGAGCTCTTTCGCGCGGAAGCACGTGCTCTGGGCCATCCGGTCGGCGGCCAGGAGGTGCTCGAACTCTTATCCGGCGATCTCAGACCTCGCATGGTCCGGGTACTCGAGACCTGCAAGGCGCACTACGACGTCGCCTGCATCACCAACAACATGAAACAAGCCGGCGACGGCCCGAGCATGGCCAAGGATCCCGATCGCGCCGCTGCCGCGGAGCAAGTCATGGCGCTCTTCGATTTCGTGATCGAATCGAGCGTCGTCGGAATCCGCAAACCCAACCCGCGCATCTATGAAATCGCCTGCGAACGCCTCGGCGTTTTGGCCGACGAAGTGGTTTTCCTGGATGACCTTGGGGTCAACTTGAAACCGGCACGCGCGATGGGCATGCAGACGATCAAGGTGCTGGGCGAGTCGCAGGCAATCGATGACCTCGCGAAGGTGACGGGCATCGAGTTTCCGGCGTAACCGCTCACTCCTCGGCGCGCGTGGCGACGAGAGCTTCCACTTCTTTCGCCTCGGGTATCGAACTCGCCGCACCGGCCTTCGTCACCGCGAGCGCGCCCGCGGCGGCCGCTCTGCGCAATGCCAACGGAACCGCGACGCCGTCGAGAAGATCTGCCATCAGGTAGCCGATGAACGTATCGCCGGCGCCCGTCTCGTCGACCGCATCGACGCTGAAGGACGGAACGAAGTACCGCGGCCCCGTCGCGTCGGCGCTCGCGTAATGCACCCCATCTTTACCGAGCGTCAACACGACATCCGTCGTGGGGAGTTGCCCCCGCAAGGCGTCGAGCACCGTCTCCGGGAGGGTGTCGGCCGGCAATCCCGCCACGGCGGCCGCCTCGATCTCATTGACGATCAAAAGCTTCACCGACGAGAGGTCGTAGTTCGATTCACGGCCGTCCACCGGCGCGATGTTGAAGGCCACGTTGATTCCTTGGCTCGCCGCCCGCGAGAGCACTTTCGGCAGGTCATTGATCTCGTTCTGAAGCAAGAGCCAATCGTCGCTTCGTGCACCCTCGAGCGCGCGATCGATGTCGTGATCGATAATTTCTCGGTTGGCGCCGCCGGCGATCACGATCGCGTTTTCGCCCTGCGCATTGACCTGAATCACGGCATGACCCGAACGAGTGGCTACCTCTCGTATGCCCGTTACATCGACACCGGCCTCGGCGAGTACTTGCTTGAGCCAATCTCCGTCTGGGCCGACGCACCCGACGTGGACGACGTCCGCACCGGCCTTCGCGGCCGCGAGCGATTGATTGAGCCCCTTGCCGCCGGGATAGACGTTGAGCGACTCGCTCGCGATCGTTTCAGCGGAACCGACGATGTTTGGCACCGCATACACATTATCGACACAAAGGGAGCCTAGATTGACGAGCCGTGCCATGTACTCTCAGTGGGACCAGGACGAGCGCGCAGTCTCAATGACAAAAAGGTTTAGGTCCACGACACGCGCTTAGCTAAGATTCGGGCGCTCGAAACGGAGCGCCACTTGGGGGGTGCCGACGATTCCACTACTCGAGATCTACATGATCGTCGGGTTCCTGTTAGCCGCGTATTCGGTCGTCGCCAACGATTCGATACAAACGCTGGGAACCTTCCTCTCCTCCAACGCGCATCGCCCCTGGTGGGTTCTGTGGCTGTTCGCGGGCGGTATCCTCGTGGCGGTGCTCGTGTACGGATGGATCGCGAATGGCGGCGATCCCTCGTACGGCCGCCTCGAGAAGTTTCCGATACCGGAAGGCGGAATCAGCTGGATCCACGCGATTCCACCTCTCGTGCTTCTGATCCTGACCCGCATGGGTGTCCCGGTGAGCACGACCTTCCTCGTCCTGACCGTCTTTGCCGTCACCAACATCCCCGAGATGCTCGTGAAGTCGCTGATGGGTTACGTGGTCGCGTTCACGTCGGCCATCCTGCTCTACGTCTTCGCTTTCCACCGCATCACGGCGTACTTCGTCCGAACGCAGGGTGAGGAGATTCCCAAGTACTGGCCGGTTCTGCAGTGGGCGTCGACCGGATTCCTCTGGAGCCAATGGCTCATCCAGGACCTCGCGAACATCTTCGTCTACCTACCACGCGACCTCTCGTTCGGATGGCTCCTCTTCGGACTCGTCACGACCGTCGGCATGCTGGGCTATACGTTCTACCGCTTCGGTGGCGCCATTCAGCGGATCGTGCAATCTAAAACCGGTACGACGGACATCCGCGCCGCGACGATCATCGACCTCATCTACGGAGTGGTTCTCTTGATCTTCAAGGAGTGGAACAACATGCCGATGAGCACGACGTGGGTCTTCCTCGGCGTGCTGGCCGGACGGGAACTGGCTCTCTCACTACGCCTCGACAGCGTCGATCGGAAAACGACGGTGCGCGTCGTTCTGAGCGACGCCGGCAAGGCGTTCGCCGGACTCGTCGTGAGCGTCGCACTGGCGTTCGGATTGCCCTGGGCCTACCAGACGTTCATCGCATAGGCCAACCGCCAAGGGTGGTTCGCATCAACCCCCTTCGATTCGCTGCATGAAGAAGACTTCGCTGTTGGGCTGAATCGGTTCGAGCCAGGCGTCCTGGTAGATCTGCCCGTCGATCGCGACCGCAGTCTTGCTGAGCACGTCGTCGATGCCCGGCCATTTCTCGTTGAGCGCGCGAACGAGCGAACGAAAGTTTTTGCACTCCACCTCCAGCTCGCGCACACCGTCGGTGTTGCTCATCAGGTGGTCCGGGAAAACGACCTTCGCCATGAAAATCTCCTTCGAGTGGCACAAAAAAGGCCGCTCCGAAGAGCGGCCTTTCAAGGCTAGCACTGAGGCTCAGCTCTGGCCGTCGATCGCCTCGAGGACTCGCGGCGGCGACAACGGCAGGTCGTCGATCCGGAATCCCAGTTGATCGCGCACCGCGTTCGACGCGGCCGCGAGCGGGGCGACGATCGGCGTCTCGCCGACGCCACGAACGCCATACGGATGTGACGGATTCGGCACTTCGATGATCTGGGTATCGATCATCGGCAGATCCGAAGCGACCGGCACCCGATAGTCGAGGAAGCCGGGGTTCTCCATCACGCCGTTGGCGTCGTAGATGTACTCCTCGTTCAGAGCCCAGCCGATACCTTGTGCGGCACCGCCCTGCAGCTGACCTTCGACATACGAGGGATGAATTGCTTTACCCGCGTCCTGAATCGCCGTGAAGCTGAGTACGTCGACCTTGCCGGTCTCCTGATCCACCTTGACGTCCATCAGGTTGACCGAGAACGACGCGCCCGCGCCTTGAGCGTTCAAGCTCGCGCGGCCGAGCAACGGTCCACCCGTGCGACCCGCGTTCGCCGCGATATCCGCGAGCGACAGCGGATTGACGTCCGCGTTGACGCCCGGCTTCGGCACGGCCTCACCGTCGACCCAATCGACCTGGTCGGCATCGAGATCCCATGTCAGCGCCGCGCGTGCCTTGGCCTGCGCGATGATGTCTTCACATGCCTGAATCACAGCCATGCCGGTCGCGAACGTCGTTCGGCTGCCGCCGGTCACGTTGCAGAAACCCGTCGCTTCGGTATCGCCGACGTGGGCGCGGACGACCTCGTAAGGTACGCCCAGCGTCTCCGCCGCCATCAACGCCATCGATGCACGAGAGCCACCGATGTCGGGGCTACCTTCCATCACGGTGACCGATCCGTCTTCGGCGATTCGTACCTCGGCGCTCGATTGCATGCCGATGTTGAACCAGAAACCGGCCGCCATGCCGCGACCGACGCCTTCCGGTACGGGACTCGTGTAGTTCGGGTGGGCTTTGGCCGCTTCGAGGCATTCCTTGAAACCGATCGCCGGGAACGTCGGCCCATACGGCGCCTGGGTTCCTTCGGCTGCAGCGTTCGTCAGCCGCAGGTCGATCGGATCCATTTCGAGTTTGCGAGCCAGTTCGTCGATCGCACACTCCATCGCGTGCATCGACTGCGGTGCGCCGGGCGCCCGATAGGCCGCAACTTTCGGCTTCGTGACCAGAATATCGAGGCCTTCGATCGCGAAGTTCGGCACTTCGTAAGGTGCCAAGATCGACATACATCCGGGGCCCATCGGCGCACCGGGGAAGGCACCGGCTTCGTACGCGAGCCAGGCGCTTGCCGCGACGAACGTACCGTCATTCTTGGCGCCGATCTTCACCTTGCACCACGTCGCTGACGTCGGCCCGGTCGCCGTGAAGACTTCCTCGCGGGTCATCATCATCTTGACCGGTCGACCCGACATCGATGACATCTTCACCGCCAGCGGCTCGAGATAGACGATCGTCTTACCGCCGAAGCCACCGCCGATTTCCGACGGGATCACTTTGATGCTCCCGACGCTCTGTCCGAGCACCTGGGCGGTCAGCGAACGCACTTCAAAATGCCCTTGGGTACAGCACCACACCGTCGCCTTGCCGTCTTCGTTGACCGTCGCGGTACACGCGTGCGGCTCAATGTAGCCCTGGTGTGCGGTCGGTACGCGGTGTTCGCTTTCGACGACGACGTCGGCATCGGCAAATCCGGCATCCAGGTCGCCACGCTCGAACTTCATCGTCGCGGCAACGTTGCTCGGGCTGCCAGACGTATCGCCGTTGGTGTACTGATTCTCGTTGACGAGCGTCGCGCCGTCGGCGAGCGCTTCATCGATACTCAAAACCGGTGCCAGCACCTCGTACTCGACGTCGATCAGTTCGAGCGCCGCCTCCGCTTGTGCCTGCGTCTTAGCCGCCACGGCTGCTACCGCGTGGCCCGTGTAGAGCACCTTGTCACGCGCGATGACGTTCTTTGCGAGATCCGTCGCCCCTTCACCCGGGAAATCCGCACCCGAGACCGCGGCTAATACGCCGGCAGCCGCCTGCGCTTTCGACAGGTCGATGCTCTTGATTCGTGCATGCGCGTGCGGGCTTCTGAGCACCTTCCCGTAGAGCATGTTCGGTAGATTCAAGTCCGCGCCGAACTGGGCGCGACCCGTGACCTTTTCATAACCGTCCGGCCGGATCGGACGCGTTCCGACCGCCTTCAGATCTTCAGCTTCTGCCACAGTCAAATCTCCTTAAGCTTCGTAAGCGAGTTCGGTGGCCGCATCCTGGACGGCACGAACGATTTTGTCGTAGCCCGTGCAGCGGCAAAGATTGCCCGCGAGCCAGTAACGGATGGTCGTTTCATCGGGATTCGGGTTTTTGTCGAGCAGCGCTTTCGTTGCCACGATGAACCCCGGCGTGCAGATGCCGCATTGCAGAGCCGCATGCTCGAGAAACTTCTGTTGAATCGGGTGGAGCCCGTCGGACCCGGCGATGCCTTCGATGGTGGTGAGCTCAACCCCGTTGGTCTCGACCGCGAGGGTCAGGCACGAACAAACCAGACGACCGTCGATCAGCACGGAGCAGGCACCGCAGTCGCCCGTGGCGCAACCCTCTTTCGTGCCCGTCATGCCGAGGTCTTCGCGCAGGACTTCGAGAAGCGTTTGCTGCGGTTCACAGAGGAACTCGTGCTCGTCGCCGTTGATCGTTGTCGATACGTGTACTTTGGCCAATGTCTTCCCCTAAAGAGCTAGCGCTCGATCGCGCGCGATGGCGCCGGCACGTTTGCAAAGAACGCCGACGACTTTCTTGCGGAACTCGACCGTTCCGCGTTTGTCCGTGATGGGCGATGCAGCGCCGCTGCACGCGTCCGCAGCCGCGGCAAGCGCGGCGTCGTCGACCTTCGTGCCGACAAGCGCATCACCAGCGGCGGATACCAGAAGCGCCGTCGGTGCGACCGCGCCGATGCTGACACGCGCCGCCGTGCAGGTCCCGTCGCCATCGAGGGTGAGAGCAACGCCCGCACCGGCAACGGCAATGTCCATCTCCGTGCGAGGAATGAAGCGCAGATACGCGCTCGACCCGCGACCCGGTCGTGGGACTTTGAAGCCCACCAAGAACTCGGACGCGCCCAGGCAATTCGTCCCGACGCCGGTGACGAAGTCCTCCGCGGCCACTTCCTTCGACCCTTCGGGTGAGGCAATCACGCAGACCGCACCCACCGCGATCAACGCCGGAATGGTGTCGCCCGCCGGGCTCGAATTGCACAGATTACCGCCGATGGTCGCGCGGCCCTGGATCTGCGTCGATCCGATCAGATCCGACGCTTCGAGAAGCCCCGGAAGAATCGACATGAGTTCTTCATTCTCATAGAGAACAGCCGATGCGATGCCCGACCCGATGTAGATCTCGTCGTCGCCGATCGAGAGCTCGTTCGCCTCGGCGATATGTTTCACATCGACAAATGTTCGCTCGCCGCGATCGACCGAACGCATCTGCACGAGAAGGTCCGTACCACCCGCCAACATCTGCGTTCGATTGCCCGCGTTGGCTTCGCTCGTGAGAACCGCGAGCGCTTCTTCGACACTCGTTGGCGCCTGGTAAGCGTACGCTCCCATGACTTCTCCCATCCCAGTTAATCAAGCCGACATGTATATCACGACGGTTTGACGGAAAGCATCAGAGGCGCACGTTCTGACGGGTGCGCCGGCCATTTCTACACGTCTCTACACGTCAATCATCAACGAACGGCACGATGAGGAGTACGATGTCGGGTTAGGCATTAGCAAAGTCTATGGACGAGGAGGGTCATAGATGGTCAGGCAGCTCAAAACGGCGGTGTGGATCGCCGCGCTGGTAACCTTCATGGGCGTCGATACGGCGGCCGAGATCAAGCGCACAGCTGACGGCAAACCCGATTTTTCGGGCTACTACGACATCGCCCTGTTGACGCCGTTGCAACGTCCGCGCGAATACGGCGACAACTTGTACCTCACGCCCGAGCGGGCCGAGGAAATCGCCGAAGCCGAAGCGAAACGGATGGCCGCTGGGAACCGCGTCAAGGATCCCAATCGCGAAGCACCACCGGAAGGCGGTGACGGGTCGGCCGGCGCAGCCGGAAACGTCGGAGGCTACGACAGCTTCTGGATCGATCGCGGCGAGGGTGCCGTGCTCGTCGACGGGAAATTCCGCACCTCGATCATCACGGATCCGGCGAACGGTCGTATGCCACCGATGACCGAATCCGCACAAGCGGCACGCTCAGAGCGTTTCGCGGCGTTCGCCGGCAGACCCCGCAACAACGAGGGACGCGCCTGGTGGCTCGACGTCGGTGACGGCAGTGGTCCCTACGACAACCCTGAGCAGCGACCGTTGGCCGAACGCTGCATCATCGGTTTCTCATCGACCGCGCCGATCCTTCCGTCGCTCTACAACAACCACAAGCGCATCGTGCAGACGCCCGACACCGTCATGATCCTGAACGAAATGGTGCACGACGCGCGCATCGCGCGGATGAACTCGGAGCACGCGCCGTCCGAGATCCAGCGCTGGCTCGGTGACGCGATCAGTTGGTGGGAAGACGAGACGCTCGTGATCGAGACCACCAACTTCCTGCCACGCGGCAATCGCGGTCGCTCGGAGGAGTTCAAACTCGTCGAACGATTCTCCGCGCTCGAGAACGGCGACGTCCTCTATTCGTTCACGGCGAGCGATCCTCAGACCTGGACCGCTTCATGGAGTGGTGAATACGTCTGGCCGCGATCCGAAGAGCCTGTGTACGAATACGCCTGCCACGAAGGTAACTATTCATTCGGCAACATCATGCGGGGCGCGCGGCGTCTCGAAGCTGATGCCCGCGCCGCCGGCGGCGAGGAGTAGCTAGCCCACCGAGCGCGAAATGATGCAGCGGTGAAGCACAACGCTCACCACTGGCATCGAGCAACCGCCTCGATCGCCGGGAATTGCCCTTCACGGACGAAGCGAACGACGCCGTCGACGATGGTCATATCGACCGCGGTCGCCGCGATTTCATCCGTCGAAACGCTAGTGATGTCGCGATCGAGGATGGCGACATCCGCCAGCTTGCCGACCGCAATCGATCCCTTCTGATCCTCTTCGAAGGCCGCATAGGCGTTCGATAACGTATAGCTCTCGATCGCTTCTGCGCGCGTCATCGCCTCGCCCGGAAAAAACGGATTGCCTTCACGGTCGTTGCGGACGATGGCGGCATAAAGCGAATCGATTGGCGAGATCGGCTCGACGGGCACGTCCGAGCCGTTCGTCACGACCACACCAGCATCGAGAAGCGACCGCCAGAGATAAGCCCCCGACTCGGCGCGTTCCGGACCCAGACGACGAAGTACCCAAGGCGCATCGGATGCGGCGTGGATCGCCTGCATGGACGCGATGACGTCGAGCTCCGCAAAACGAACCACATCGTCCGGATGCAGGTGCTGAGCGTGTTCGATGCGCCACCGCCGATCGTCTACATCCGTATCGAATGCATCCTCGTAGACATCGAGGACCTCGCGATTGCCCCGGTCACCGATCGCGTGGGTCGCAAGCTGAAACCCGTGCAGATCGGCCAGGCGCGCCGTCTCGGCAAGGACATCCGGCGAAATCGTCGCAAGCCCGGTGCTTTCGGGCATGTCGGCATATGGCGCAAGCAGCCACGCGCCATGCGAGCCGAGCGCGCCATCGATGACGCGTTTGATGGAGCGGATCGTCAAGAAGTCACCGATCCTTCGATAACGTTCGAGGTTCCGGGCGAGCGCTTCGTTACCTTCCGAGAGCATGACGTAGAGCCGTACCGGCAGGCAGCCTTGGGCGTCGAGTTCGATCATTCGGTCGACGGCCGCGAAGGCGACACCGGCGTCGTGGAACGAGGTGACCCCATGTGCGAGCGCTTCCTCACCCGCGAGCTCTACTTGTCGCGCGAACTCCGTCGCCCGCTGCGCTTCCGAACGTGTCGCGAGTTCGGCGGCCAGCACCCGACTGACGAGTGTCGCCGCCGTCTCGGGTAGCAGACCCGTCGCACGACCCGTCGAGTCCCGGACGATCGTGCCGCCGGCCGGATCGTCCGTTTCTACACTGATTCCCGCACGCGCAAGGGCTCGTTCGTTCGCGAACGCGGCATGGCCGCTCGCGTGCCCCAGCAACACCGGATTCTCGGGCGATACCGCGGAAAGTGAATCGTGGCGTGGCACGCCGTCGACCACGTCATCGGGCACTTCCCGCCACTTCTCCTGGTGCCAACCACGCCCCTGGATCCAGGCACCGGGTTCCGACGCCTCGGCCGCCGCGCCGACGAGATCGACGATCTCGTCCCAGCTCTCGACATCGTTGAGATCGAGGATCATGCGCGATCGCCCGAGGGAGAGAAAATGGCCGTGCCCCTCGATGAACCCCGGGACCGCGACACGGCCCTCGAGATCGATGACGATCGTATTCTCTCCGCGCCAGGCGTCGACTTCCGCACGGTCCCCCACGGCGACGATTCGACCGTCGCGGACGGCGATGGCCTCGGCCTCCGGGGCCGCGGCTTCGACCGTGATGACCTTACCCCCGACGATCACCAGGTCCGCCGTCTCGGCATACGACCCAAGCGCCCAAGCCACCAACGTGACGGTCACGAAACGAATCAATGCGTTCACGGCGCTTATCCTTTAATGACAATCCAATCCTCGCAGAAAGCGTCGTGCGGCGACGAGTACCGGCCGATGACGATCGCCCTTCCGAGAAGCACGTCAGCGGGATGACATAGCTACAATCGGCGCCCCGGCACCAGCCCGACTTGCCCCCGAAGAGGACAGACACCTTGGCGTTTCCGACCGACCTCTACGACGAACACGTACGCGCCGTCGCCAACGAGTGGCATGACGCCCTCGAAGCCGCTTCGTTCGACGGTGCGGTGATCGCCGCCGGCACCCCCGAGAACTATTTCGAGGACGACCAGGCACCGACCTTTCATCCGAATCCCCACTTCGCCCGTATCGTGCCGGAGGCGGACTCGACTACGAGCGCGGTGATCCTGAAACCCGGCGAGCGCCCGCGCCTTCTGTTTTACAGCCCCGCTGATTATTGGCATGCGCCACCGTCGCTTCCCGACTGGGTCGACGGACCGTTCGCCGTCGAACAGTTCACGAGCGAAGAGGCGATCACCACCGCCATTGCCAGTGCGACGACCGGCGCCACGTTCGCCTACATCGCACCCGGCGCCGAACTGGTCGGCAGTAACTTGCGGATGACACCGAACCCCGACTCGGTGCTGCACCCCATTCGCTACGGCCGTGCGGCAAAGACCGCCTTCGAACTCGACCGGATGCGTGAAGCGGCGCGGCGCGGCGTTCTGGGTCACCGGGCGGCGCGCGATTGCTTCCATTCCGGCGGGAGTGAGTTCGACATTCACCTCGCCTACCTCGCCGCGAGCGAGCAGACCGAAGCGGAATTGCCCTACCACAACATCGTCGCTCAGAACGAACACGCGGCGATTCTGCACTACCAGCACTACGATCGAACCACCCCTGCGAGCCGCCGGTCCTTTCTGATCGACGCCGGCGCGAACGTCGACGGTTACCACTCGGACATCACACGAACATATAGCGCCGAGGACGACGACTTCGCGGCACTCATCAGCGCGCTCGACGTGGCGCAACGATCGATGATCGACTCGATCAAACCGGCGGGTAGTGGACAGTCCTATATCGACCTCCACGTCGAGATGCACAAGAGCATCGCCGCGATCCTGGTGGATTTCGGCATCCTTCGCTGCAGCGCGGACGCGGCCTACGAAACGCATCTGACCGACGCGTTCTTTCCACACGGACTCGGCCATTTGCTGGGTCTTCAGACACACGACGTCGGTGGTCACTTCGCAGACGCCACCGGCGCCGCGGCACCGCCGCCCGACCGGTTTCCGGCATTACGCCTGACCCGCACGATCGAGGCGGATCACGTCTTCACGATCGAGCCCGGAATCTACTTCATCCCGATGCTGCTCGATGCCATCGAGGCCCGGGACGACGTCGATTGGCAACGCGTCGATCAGTTTCTGCCGTTTGGCGGCATCCGCATCGAGGACAACGTGGTCGTTTCGGCCGACGCTGTCGAGAACCTGACACGCCCGTGGTTCTCGCGGCTCGACGGCGAGGCTTCGAGCTGATGCTCACGCCCGAGATACTGTTCGGTGCAAAACCCATCACCGGAAGCGTCCCAACGGCCGCGCGAATCGCACCGAACGGAAAAAGTGTCACCTACCTTCTGGCGTCCAAGGAGAACCGCGAGACGCTCGATCTGTGGATTTTCGACCGCGCGAGCGGCGAGCACCGGCTCTTGATCGAGGGTCGCCGCGCCGGGGCGTCAGTCGAAGGGCTCACGGACGAGGAGAAGGCCGCGCGCGAGCGGCGTCGCCACTTCGCCTTCGGCATCACGAGCTACGAATGGCATCCGACCGCGGACGAAATCCTCCTGCCGATCGACGGTGGCTCAACCCTCTTCGACGTCCGTCACGGGTCGTTTCGGGAACTCACCGAGGCCGGCACGCGTCAGACCGACATCCGCTACTCGCCCAAGGGCAACTACGTCTCGTTCGTACGCGAAGGCGACCTCTACTTCCTCGGCCGCGAAAGCGCGCGCCTGACACGCGTGACCGACGACGGCAGCGCAACCATTTCCAATGGCTTGGCCGAGTTCGTCGCCCAGGAAGAAATGCACCGCTTCGAGGGCTACTGGTGGTCCGCCGACGAAGCGAAGCTCGCGTTCACCCGCGTGGATGTTGCACCGATCGCCGAGTCGCAGCGCTACGAGATCGACGCGGAGCAATTCAACGTCGTGACGCAGCGATATCCCTACGCCGGAGCCGCGAATGCCGACGTCACGCTCTGGCTTTACGACCTGGCGACGGGCAAAGCGGAACCCATTGATTGGCGAATCGAATCCGACGACTACCTCGCACGCGTGGGCTTTACACCTGAAGGCAACCTCTGGGCGCAGAGCCAGTCTCGATCGCAACAACGGCTCACCGCGCGATCCTGGGTCAATGGCTCGTGGGAGACGATGTTCGAAGAACGCGCCGATACCTGGATCAACCTCACGGACAATCTTTTTTTCGACGGCGGCGTGGTGCGAACGTCCGAGCGCGGCGGATCCTCCGCGATCTACCGGGACGACGAACTGATCGAAACCGGGCTCTCGCGTGTGAACGACATCCTCGCTGTCGAGGCTGGTTCTGCATGGATCACGGGCTGGGATCGCTCGCCGACCGAACAACATCTCTATCGCGTCGACCTGGCATCCGGAGCGGCGGAAGCGCTGACGGGCACCGCCGGATGGCACGGCGGCACGATCGCGACCGCTGACGGCGCCGCTTTGATCTCGAGTTCGACGCCAGCCGTTGCCCATCGACTGACCTTGATCGACCCCACCGGCAGCCACGTCATCTTCGAGGAAACGCCCCTCGACGACGCGTCGCACCCGTATGCCGAGCATCGCGCGCAACACCAAAGCTCTCGACTCGGCACCATCGAGAACGAAGGAGAATCGCTCGCGTTCCGTCTAACGCTTCCTGCCGGCAGCGGGCCCCATCCGGTGGTCGTCTACGTCTACGGCGGGCCGGGGGTCAGCCGGGTCAGGGCCGAGTATCCACCGCTTCTGCTGCAGCTTTTCGTGCAGCGTGGCCTTGGGGTCTTCGAGCTCGACGACCGCGGTAGCGCCAACCGATCGAAGGGGTTCGAAGACGCAATCTATCGACACCTCGGCGTCGCTGAGATCGAAGATCAGATCGCCGGGGTGGACTACCTCGCCAAGCAACCGGAGATCGATCCATCCCGAATCGGGCTCTTCGGCCACAGCTACGGCGGCTATATGACGTTGATGGGGCTCGCCAAGCACCCCGGCGTGTTCGCCGCCGGCGTCAGCGTCGCGCCGGTGTCCGACTGGCATCTTTACGACACCCACTACACCGAACGCTATCTATCGACGCCGAGCGAAAATCCCGACGGCTACCGCGACAGCGCGATCTTTCCGTATCTCGAGAACATTCGTGATCCGCTCCTTCTGATGCACGGCATGGCGGACGACAACGTCCTGTTCACCCACACGACGAAGCTCATGAAGGCGTTGCAGGACGCAGCGATTCCGTTTGATCTCATGACCTATCCCGGCGCCAAGCACTCGATGCAGGAGCCGTCGGTGGCGATCCACCGGTTCAACAAGATCCTCGATTTCTTCGACAGGCATCTTTCGCCGGCATCGTTTCGTTGAGCGATCGCCGCGGCGATTCGTAGGCATTTCGATCGCGACGTCCAGCGACACCGTCGTACACCTACGATCGCCGCATGAATACATCAGTCACGGCGCTCGCCGTCGTTTATCCCGATACGGCCGCGCTGGCGCGCTCGTTTCTGAGCTGGCCCATCCGTCGTGGGGTTTTCGTGCCGACGACCAAGGCGCTTCCGTTCGGCGAATCGGTCTTTCTGAGCGTCCGGTTGCCCTTCAAGGCGCTGCCGACATTCGCGTCCGGCCGGGTCGTCTGGCGCTCGGAGCAAGGTGTGGGCATCGGTTTCGACGAGGGCTTTGATGACCTGGCCGACCTGCTCGAGGACGTCGCGAAGGGTCATCGCGATCAGTCGTCATTCGCCTTCTTTAGGCCTCAGTCGTAGCGAATCGGCACACGCCGCCAGTGCACCAACAAACGCTCGATCTGCATCTGCCGATTCAAGCCGGTGTTAACGAGGGCCGCTTTCTCGACAGAGAGCAACTCGTCGAAGAACTCGATCCCCGACGACTGCTCCATCGCGCCGCCGCGCAACAGTCGATGAACGACGCGAATCCAGCGTTCCAGGAGCTCACTCAGCGGCTCGTTCTTGAGTGCATCAGCGACGTCGCTGAGCTTCGCTTCCTGCTCGTGTGCCGCCTTCAACGCCGGCCATAAGGGACGTTCCTCGCGCTGGAAGGCCGACAGGATCGTGAAAGGTGCATCACCGTACTCGGCGCTCGCAAACGCGATGTAATCACGATCGACCCCGTGGCCTTCGAGCCACGGCGCCGTGACCTCTGTTCCCACTGGTGCGATCGCGACCGCCTGGCAGCGGCTTCGAATCGTCGGCAAGAGCCGCCCGGCCGAATGCGAAGTCACGATGATGAAACTCTCCGCGGGCGGTTCCTCCAACGACTTCAACAGCGCATTCGAGGCGTTGGCGTTCATCCGCTCGGCTTCGATGATCACCGCGACCTTGCGAAGCCCGGCTTGCGGGGTCTGCACCAGGAAATCGCCCAACCGACGAATCTCGTCGACCTTGATCACGTTGTCCGTCGGTTGCAGCCAGCGCATGTCCGGGTGGGCCAATTCCGCCAGGGGCCTGTCGGGCTCCAAGCCGAGGACGCGCCAAGCAAGTCGCTCGGCAAGCACGTGCGCTCCCCAACCCGCTGGCCCGTGAATCAGAACGGCATGCGGCAGGCGCGCCGTCATACGTTCGATCAGATCCCAGGGTCGCTGTAACCAGACAGGAAATTCGGCCACTCAAAGTCCCTCGACAAACGCGTCCAGTCGACGCTCGATCTCCGCTTGGACGTCGTCGATCGGCTGTCCCGCATCGATCCGGATCATTCTCGATATCGCCGCCGCCCGATTCCGATAGCTTGCCTGCACGCGTTCGAAAAAGGCGCGTTGTTCCTGCTCGAATCGGTCGAGCTCGCGATCCGCGATTCGGGCGAACGACGTCTCGAGCGGCGCATCGAGGAAAAACGTGATGTCCGGTTCGCAATCGAAGTGCACCCAGCTTGCCAATGTCTCGATGTGGTCATCCGCGACACCCCGACCGCCGCCCTGGTAGGCGAAACTCGCATCGGTAAACCGATCCGACAACACCCATCGGCCCCGCTCGAGCGCCGGCTTGATGACCTCGGCGACGTGCTGTGCTCGAGCCGCGAAGACGAGCAGGGTCTCGGTCATGGGGTCGACGTCTTCCGATCGGTCGGCGAGCAGCAACGTTCGTATTTCTTCAGCCAGGGGCGTACCGCCCGGTTCGCGCGTCACGAGTACGTCGAAGCCATGCGCCGTCAAACGTCGACGAATGAAATCGATATTCGTGGATTTGCCCACGCCTTCCGAACCTTCCACCGTGATGAAGCGACCCGGCACGTCAGGGCTGCCCGAGCTGGTATCGGCGCACGGCACGGTTGTGCTCCTCGAGGGTATCGGAGAACTCCGACGTACCATCACCCCGCGCGACGAAATAGAGGGCCGTGCCTTCGGCAGGATGTAGCGCTGCTTCGATCGATCCTCGTCCGGGAAGCGCGATCGGCGTCGGCGGGAGGCCTTCAATCCGGTAGGTGTTGTAAGGAGTTTTCGCTTCGAGATGCGCGCGTGTCAGATCTCCGTCGAAGGCATCCCCCAGCCCGTAGATCACCGTTGGGTCGGATTGCAGCCGCATGTCGCGGGTCAGCCGGCGCAGGAACACGCCCGCGACTCGCGCCCGATCATCGGCATGGCCCGTTTCCTTCTCGACAATCGAGGCCATGATCAACGACTCATAGGGCGTCGAGTACGGCAAATCCTTCACCCGTCCCGCCCAGGCGGTCGACAACACGCTGTCCATCCTTTCATGCGCCCGGCGAAGGAGTGAAGAGGCCGGATCGCCGCTGTGGAAGTAATACGTGTCGGGGAAGAATCGGCCTTCGAGCGGCAACCCGACATCGAGTCCCAACCGCCCCGCGAGGTCGTCGAGACTCGTCACGTCGAAGACGAGCAGCGCGTTCGCTTCGAGCTGATCCAGCACGTCGGCTATCGTCGACCCTTCGATGAACGTCACTGCGTGCGCGATCACAGCGCCGCTGATGACTTTCGCGATCAGCGAATCCGGTGAATCCGTGGCGCTGATCTCGTATTCACCTACCTGGATCTTGCGCGCGACGCCCAGGTCGTTGGCGCGCAGCGTGAAGAGCCAGGCGCTGTCGAGTACGCCCGTCGATTCGAGGGACTTCGCGAACCGGTCGAAGGTCGATCCCGGCTCGATCTCGAAAACGACTGGACTGGTATTCGCGAGCGGTCGTTTCGCCCAATCGTCGAGATACCGAGGCGCCAGGAGCAGGAAGGCGACCCCGGCGATAGAAAACACGACCGGTATCCAAAGTAGCCGATACGTTCGCCGGGAATTCGTTGACGATTCGTTCGCCGATTCGTTCGCCGATTCTGGGCCGGTCATCGCGCGACGCGTCGAAACCAGTCGCCGTCCGTCATCAACGCGATCGCGCCACCGACACGAATCGCCTGGAGATGACGCACGGTGACCGCGCTAGATCGCTTTGAAGACCAGCGTCCCGTTCGTACCGCCGAACCCGAACGAGTTCGATAGCGCCGCTCGAATCGGCATTTCACGCGGTTCGTGAGGTACGTAGTCGAGATCACATTGCGGATCGGGATTGTGGAGATTAATCGTCGGTGGGGCGATGTCTTTCGCCACCGCCAGGACGCTGAAGATGCCTTCGACAGCGCCCGCAGCACCGAGCAGGTGCCCGATCATCGATTTCGTCGAGCTGACGGCGACTTTCGTATCAGCCCCGAACACGGCCTTGATCGACAGCGTCTCGGCGATGTCGCCCTGCGGGGTCGAGGTACCGTGCGCATTGACGTAGTCGATATCCGATGGGGCGAGTGCGGCGTCCTCGATCGCGAGTCGCATCGACGCGACGGCCCCCCGACCGTCATCCGGCGGGCTCGTGATGTGATGCGCGTCACCGGTCATGCCGAATCCAGCGACCTCACAGTAGATCGAAGCACCCCGCGCTTTGGCGCGCTCGTATTCCTCGAGCACCAGGACACCCGCTCCGTCGCCCAAAACGAATCCATCACGATCGACGTCCCACGGTCGCGAAGCCGCCTCGGGATCGTCGTTGCGGGTCGACAGCGCTTTCATCGACGCAAAACCCGCGATCGTGACGGGCGAGGTGGCTTGTTCGGAACCGCCGACGACCATGGCGTCCGCTTCACCGTACTGGATCATCCGGGCACCGAGACCGATGTTGTGGGTACCCGTCGTGCAGGCGGTCACTACGGCGATATTGGGGCCGCGGAAGCCATACTTGATCGACAGATTGCCGGCGATCATGTTGATCACGCTCGACGGCACAAAAAATGGTGAGACGCGGCTCGCGCCACGGTTCAGATAGGTGGAGTGCGTGGCCTCGATCGTGTTGATCCCGCCGATGCCCGAACCGATCGCGATCCCAATCCGTTCGGGATCGTCGGCATCCTCCAATCCGGCGTCTTGGATCGCCTGCATTCCCGCCGCCATCCCGTACTGGATGAACGGGTCCAGCCGACGCGCTTCCTTGCGGTCCATGTAGAGCGAGACGTCGAAATCATCAACGCCTGCGCCGATGGTGACCGACTGCCCCTCGGTATCGAATGAATCGATCGTGCTTGCGCCGCTCTTGCCGGCCATCGCCGCGGCCCAGGCATCCGCGACGGTATTACCGATCGGGCAAAGTAGCCCGACTCCGGTAACGACGACTCGTCGTCTACTCATGAGTTCGCCCGACTACTGGTGCGCCTTGATGTAGTCGATCGCTTCCTTGACGGTCGTGATGTTCTCGGCTTCTTCGTCGGGAATCTCCGTCTCGAATTCCTCTTCGAGTGCCATCACGAGCTCAACCGTATCGAGCGAATCGGCGCCGAGATCGTCGACGAAGGAAGCTTCTTCTTTGACTTCGTCTTCCTTGACGCCTAGCTGTTCACAGATGAGCTTCTTTACACGTTCTTCGACATCGCTCATGACACGATTCCTTTTGCTTGGTGGTGCCGGGGGGCGCGTAGTGTAGCGCCAAGGTTGGCGTGATCCTACAGCCCAAAAAGCACGAAAAAGTTGATCAATTCTGGTAAATGCCGCCGTTCACCTGCAGCGTTTCGCCAGTGATGTAGCCGGCGCCCTCGCTGGCGAGAAAGGCGACCGCATGGGCCACTTCCGCGCCGGTTCCCATACGCGCGAGCGCGATCTTTTCGATCATCGCCGCGCGCATTTCTTCATTCAGTTCGTCCGTCATGTCCGTCTCGATGAACCCCGGTGCAACGGCGTTGACCGTGATCCCGCGACTCCCCACTTCGAGCGCGAGCGCGCGGCTGAAGCCCTCGATCCCGGCCTTGCTTGCCGCATAGTTGACCTGACCCGCGTTACCCATCCGCCCGACGACGGATGAAACGGAAATGATGCGGCCCCAGCGCGCTCGCATCATCGATCGAAGTAACGGTTTGACGACGCGATAGAGTCCGCTCAGATTCGTATCGATCACGGACGACCACTGTTCCGCGCTCATTCGCATGAGCAGATTGTCGCGGTTGATCCCGGCGTTGTTGACGACGATCGAGGGCGCTCCGAAGGCGGAAGCAATATGCTCGAGCCCGCCGGTGACACTTTCGTCGTCATCGATCCTGAGCTCGATGCCGCGGCCTTCGCCGAGGCGCTCGGCCACCGTGGCGGCACCAGCCGCGCTGGTAGCCGTACCGACGACCGAATAGCCATCCGCCGCCAACCGCTCCGCGATCGCCGCACCGATGCCGCGGGTTGCCCCCGTGACGAGTGCTACGCGCTGTTCGTCAGTCATCGGCGAGGGCTGCTTCCAGGCTCGCAAGGTCGCCGATCGAATCGACGCCGAGTTTGCGATCGATCCTTTTGGCAAGTCCCGCGAGGACCTTACCCGGACCACATTCGACGAAATCACGTGTTCCCGCCGCGACCATCGTCGCCATCGAATCCGCCCAACGAACGGGCGATACCAATTGCGCCAGGAGGTTCTCACGGATCGTCGAACGATCGGTGACCGCCGCGGCCGAGTAGTTCTGAACGACGGGAATACCGGCGTCCTTCAGCCCGACGTCATTGAGGAGGTCGGCCAAGGCTGCGCCGGCCGGTTCCATTAGAGCGCAGTGCGAGGGCACGCTGACGTCGAGCACGACCGCGCGACGCGCGCCCGCTTCCTGACATGCCGCCGTCGCCGCGGCGACCGCATCGGCCGCGCCAGCGATCACCACCTGCCCGGGTGAGTTGAAGTTTGCCGAACTCACGACGCCATCGACCGACGCGCAACACTCGGCAATCACGTCGTCGTCGAGACCCAGGATCGCGGCCATAGCGCCCTGTCCTTCGGGAACCGCCGCCTGCATCAACTTGCCACGCTCGTGCACGAGCCGTACCGCATCGGCGAACTCGAGCACGCCCGCGACGGTAAGCGCCGAATACTCACCGAGGCTGTGTCCGGCCACCACCGTCGGTTCCGCGCCACCGCGCGCCGTCCAGACTTCGTGCAGCGCGATGCTGGCGGTCAGCATCGCCGGTTGGGTGATCTCGGTACGGTTCAGATCCTCTGCTGGACCTTCACGAACAATCGCCGAAAGGTCGATGCCAATCGCATCCGACGCCTCGCCGAATCGTTCACCTACCGAGGCTTCGACAGCCCCGATGTCATCGAGCATCCCCACGGTCTGGGCGCCCTGCCCTGGAAATAGGAATCCCAAACTCACGCGCGTTCTCCTCGCCCATCGAGATCGAGGCGGCGCGTGCGCCACTTCGATCCGGTTCCCAACGTGATCGGCGAATGCCGACGTATCGAGTGCGCTTCGCTACTCTTCGACTTCGACGACGCGGCGACCTTTGTAGAAGCCGTCCGCCGTGATGTGGTGGCGACGATGGGTCTCGCCCGTTTCCGCATCGATCGAAATCGCGGGATTCTTGAGGCTGTCATGCGAGCGCCGCTTGCCACGTCTCGCTCGCGTCACTTTGTTTTTTTGTACCGCCATGTCTCGGGTCCTATCTGCGTATTCGTACTGTCTGCGTGTTCTCTTACGGCCTACCGACGGGCCGTCGATGTCGAATCCCTCGTGTCACTCCGACGAGAGTTTGCTCTTCAACGATTCGAGCACTGCGAATGGGTTGTCTTCCCGTGCGCTTTCACCATCGTCCGCGGATTGCTCGTCCGGAAACTCCGTCGGGAGTCGATGCGGACAATCATCTCCGGCACCACAACCCAACTCCGGCAACGACAAGATCAGATCGTCTTCGACGAGTTCGGCAACCGAAAGCGTCCGGGCATCGACGACCATCGTGTCGTAGTCTCTAGCGATCTCTTGTGCTCGCTGCTCCGAGGACATCACCCGGACGTCGAGCGAAGACTCAACGGTCACGGCGACATCCTCGAGACAGCGCTGACAAACGATTCGCGCTTCTGCTTTACCTCCGCCTCGCATGTGAATGCGTCCGTGATCATCGATCTCGAACGCGAGCTCAACTGCTACGTCGTTAAGCGTAGCCAGCCCCGCCATTCGTTCGAACGCTTTGCTCGGCACCGTGCCGATCCAGCGGCGTCCGTGTCTTGCGTAAGCCAATGGATCGATTTGCGGTACATCCTGCGATTGATCGCCACTCGCCATCCTGTTTCCCGCGCTGATCGCCGTCTGGCCCGATTCGTCGCTCATGAGCGACGGAGCGCAACCCGTTCGAGCATCAACCTATCCGACGCTCACGATCGCGCGGCCGCGGATGATAGGGACCACCCCAAAGCGTGTCAAAATCGCCGCACGCTGCAACGAGTCCCCCCGTGAAGCCCATCATCCTTGCCTCTTCGTCGCGCTACCGGCGTGATCTCTTGACGCGCTTCGGTTTGCCGTTCGAGGCAATCTCGCCGTCGATCGACGAAACACCGCTCGCCGGGGAGACGCCCGAAGCGTTGGTCGAGCGATTGTCGTTCGGCAAAGCTCTCGCGATCGCCGACGAACATCCGCACGCCGTCGTGATCGGTTCTGATCAGGTCGCGGTTCGAGGCGGGCAGATCCTCGGCAAACCGGGAACGTTCGAGAACGCGGTCGAGCAACTGCTGACGAGTGCGGGACGAACGCTGACGTTCCTCACCGGGCTCGCCGTAATCGATCGAACGACGGACACCACGCTCGGTCACATCGATCGAACGGACGTGCGCTTCCGCGATCTCACGCGCGCGGAAATCGAGCGTTATGTCGAACTCGACGAGCCGCTCGACTGCGCGGGGTCCATCAAGTCCGAGAGCCGGGGTAGTTTGCTCTTCGAGGCGATCGAGACGACCGATCCCGCAGCCGGGATCGGTCTGCCGCTGATCAGACTCGGCGCGATGCTGCGCCAGGTGGGCATAGACCCCCTGGGTTGACGACACGTCCGTTGCCCTGCGCAAGGCGCGTCAGCTTCACCAATCGCCCGCTTCGGCAAACGCAGACGGTAGCGGGGCTTCGAACCGGCGTAGCTCGCCGTCGAGCGGGAAACGAATACGGCTCGCGTGCAGCATCAGCCGCCCCTGGCGTCCCGTTCGCTGCGCATACTTGTCATCTCCGAGGATCGGACAGTCGATACTCAAGGCGTGGACTCGGATCTGATGTGTGCGGCCCGTCCTCGGGAACGCCGCGAGCCACGTCCGCCGCTTCGCCTCATCGACGCCAACGACCTCGAAATCGGTCCGCGCGCGTTCGCCGTCTGGACTCACCCGCACGCGCCGCTCGCCGTTCGGGAGGGTGTAGCGCATGAGCCGATCCGTGATCGTTCGAACCTTCTTCGGCCAGAGCCCGCCAACGACGACGTCATATCGCTTCTGAACGCTACCGTCGCGAAACGCGGCGTGGAGTTCCCGGAGCGCCGCCCGACGTTTGGCGACGACGAGAATTCCCGAGGTGTCGCGGTCGATCCGGTGAGCGAGTTCCAGCGGTTCTGTTCGCAAGGCCCGGAGTGCTTCGATCACACCGTGAGAGACGCCGCTACCGCCATGCACGGCGATGCCCGACGGTTTATCGAGGACGAGCAGCTTCTGGTCCTCGAAGAGGATATGCGCGGTTAAGCGATCTCCGAGCGCGCGAGCATCGTCGCTACTCGATGGGTCCACCCGATCGGCTCCCCGGTGCGGCGGAATCCGCACCTCGTCGCCAGGCTCGAGCCGATAGTCGACTTTCTTGCGCCCTCCGTTCACGCGAACTTCGCCACGTCGAACCATGCGATAGATCCGCGTGCGCGGTACCCCCTTCATCGTTCGAATGAGGAAGTTGTCGAGTCGCTGTCCCGCCGCATCGTCGACCACGAGGCGTTCGGGTTTCCGACCGTGGTCGATCTTTTCCTTCTTCATTTAATTGCTGAGGTGCTATCCTCGCCTGCTGCGGCATCGCGCAATTCATCGCTCGACGCCGACGGTCGGCAGAAATCTGTTACGCAGACTGTGGTACGGATGGTTTAAACGCCGATTGGGGAGCTGACGGAAGAATCATGGATCAAGAGGCCGAAGACTCGCGAATCACGCGGTTGGGCTTCGTTTTTCCCAATTCCGTCTCGAGAAAAGAATACTGAATACGAACACTCTCGTTCGCGTCGTTCACTCATGATCGCGCGAATCGAGACCAATAACGATTGACGCTCGAATGCGCAACGTCGTCACGAAGAATTCAAACTACGTCGCCACGTCGACGTACACGCGCACACCCTGCGCAGAACCTAGAACTCCGCCCAACCGGCGTCCAATGTCCTTCTAGGGAAGATACTTCGCTATGGTCGGCGTCGACCCGGTCGCGCCGACCTGACGTACTGGTCCGTTATCCGGACTGGCAGACAATGACGATGAGCGCAATTCGGCGGCATCCGCGGGATACCAATGAAACGCATGCTCGTAAACGCAACACAGCCCGAAGAGGTTCGTGTTGCCCTGGTCGATGGCCAGAGACTCTACGATCTCGACATCGACAACAGTGTCAAAGAACAGAACAAAGGCAACATCTACAAGGCCAAGGTTACGCGCGTCGAACCAAGTCTCGAAGCCGCCTTTGTCGAGTACGGTGGTGACCGTCACGGCTTTCTACCGCTGAAGGAAATCGCCCGATCGAACTTCGACCGCAAGGGTGGTAATTCGGGCGGCGGACGCCCGAGCATCCGGGACGTCATCCACGAAGGTCAGGAACTCATCGTCCAGGTCGAGAAAGAGGAACGGGGCAACAAAGGTGCCGCCCTCACGACCTTCCTGAGCCTGGCAGCGCGGTATCTGGTCCTGATGCCGAACAACCCTCGTGCCGGTGGGATCTCGCGTCGGATCGACGGCGAAGAGCGCGACGAGTTGCGCGATGCGTTGTCGAAACTCGACATTCCTGACGGCATGGGCGTCATCGTCCGCACCGCGGGTATCGGTCGTTCCGCCGAAGAACTCCAATCGGACCTCGGCTTCCTACTGCAACTCTTCGACGCCATCGTCGACGCGGGCAACCAGGCGAAGTCCCCCGCGCTCCTCTACCAGGACAACACTGTCGTCACGCGGGCGATTCGCGACTGCCTGCGCAGCGACATCGGCGAAGTACTCGTCGACGGTCAGGGCGCGTTCGATGAAGCGAGCCAACTCATCGATCAGGTGATGCCGAACTTCCGCGAGCGTGTGAAGTTTTACGGCGATCCGATCCCGCTCTTCACCCGCTATCAGATCGAGAGCCAGATCGAGACGGCCTTCCAGCACGAAGTCAGCCTGCCGTCGGGCGGTAGCGTCGTCATCGACCCGACCGAAGCGTTGGTCTCGATCGACATCAACTCCGCCCGCGCGACAAAGGGTTCGGACATCGAGGAAACGGCCCTCAACACCAACCTCGAAGCCGCGGAAGAGGTCGCCCGCCAGCTTCGACTTCGTGACGTCGGCGGCCTGATCGTCATCGATTTCATCGACATGGTGGCGCCGAAGAACCAGCGCGCGGTCGAAAACAAGATGCGCGAAGCGCTCGCAGCCGACCGGGCCCGCGTTCAGGTCGGCAAGATCTCGCGTTTCGGCCTGATGGAGATGTCCCGCCAGCGCCTGCGTCCCTCGCTGCAGGAGATGACGACCGAAGTCTGCCCGCGATGCACCGGCCAAGGGCGGGTCCGCGACGTGAAATCACTCGCATTCACGATCCTGCGTGTCGTCGAAGAAGAGTGCATGAAGGAACGAAGCTCCATTGTTCGAGCGATCGTCCCGACGACGGCTGCCGCCTTCCTATTGAACGAAAAGCGGCACGCCGTCGCCGAGATCGAGAAACGGACCGGCGCGCACGTCGTGATCGTGCCGTCAAATCACCTCGAGACACCGCACTACGAAATCCAGCGGATTCGCGACGACAACGTCGAGACCGAAACGGTAGAGAGCTTCGAACTGGTCGAACCCGTCGCCGAGACGGAACTGATCGACGATTCGCCAACCGATGCTACGCCGCGTAACGAAGCGGCCGTGACGGCATCGTCGATCGCGGCGAAGGCGCCACCCGCACGGGCACCCGCTCAGGAAAAACCAGCACCGCAGAAAGCGGAAACGCCAAAACCCGCCGCCAAAGAAGAAAAAGGCGGGCTCATCTCCCGTCTCTGGAGCGCACTGACCGGAGAGGCCGCGACGGCGGAGCCGGAACCCGCGCAACCGGCGAAGGAAGAACGCAGGCAGGAGCCGGGCCGGAACCGACGCCGACCGAATCAACAACGCGACCGACGCGATTCGAACGACTCGCAGCGAGGCGACAGGCAGCGCGGCGGACGCGGCGGACGCGGCCGAGACAACCGCAACCGAAACCGTCAGGACGACGGGCGCAGTCGCGACGGCAACCAGGAGAACACGCGCGGTCGCGACGAGAACGCACGCGGTCGCGACGCCAACCAGGAGAACACACGTTCCCGCGACGGCGAGAACGGCCGAAACGCCGGGCGTGACGGTAGCAAGGAACGTCAATCCAACCGTCGCGAGAACGACGAAGCTCGCGCCGACAAGCCCAATCGCAACCGCGGAGAACGCGGCCAGAGGAACGATCGCCGCGAGGGCGACGCGAAGCCGAAGGCGCGCGAACGCGATGCTAATCGTGCGGCGCCGGACGTCGCGAACAGTAAGCGTCTACCGCGTCGTGATCGCTCGGCTGTTCAGCGCGACGACCCCAAAACGCCGGCGGTCGATCCGACCGGACCGGTCGTGGAGCCCAAGGAGGTCACGTCAGGATCGACGAGGCCGCAACGCAACGCACCTCAACGCGACGCGGCAAACGCCGCGGCTAAAACTGTCGCCGACGATGCCGGCGTGAGCGAAACCGTACCGCAAGCGGCAGCCGATGGGTCCGTCGCAGAACCCGCGACGTCGCCGAAGTCCAAGGCAACGGCGAAGGCGCCGAGCGAACAGGGACGTGCTTCCAACGATCCGCGTGCGAAGCGACGAGCCGCGAAAGCGGCAGCCGAGGCCGCAGCAGCGACCGAGGCCGCATCGGATAGCGCAGGCGATTCGCCGGAAACGGGCAAGGTAGAACTCGAAGAGGCCAACGCCGCTGAAACGCCGAGTGTCGAACCGTCTACGGACGTGGAAGCACGGGCCGATTCTCCGACGTCCGAGGTTGCCCCGCCTGCCGAGACGGCGACGCCAGTGGGCGAGCCCGCTGAAGCACCGACCGAGGAGGCCACGCAGGACCGCGTCGAATCGGCATCGGAAACGGCATCCGTTGACCGCGAGGCGGCGAATGAACCCGCCACGACCGAGGAGGCGCCAAGCGAAGCCATAACGGCCGTCGATGAAGCGCCCTCCGAAGAAGCGCCCGAGACGATCGAGCCGACAGCCGAGACCGATCCCGTCGAGACGGCGTCAGAGGCAGAATCGACGAACGAGGCTGTGGAACCTGTCGCCGAGACGGCGGAACCTGTCGCCGAGACGGCCGAACCTGTCGCCGAGACGGCCGAACCTGTCGCCGAAGCGTCGGAGCCTGTCGCCGAAGCGGCGGAACCTGTCGCCGACGAACCCGCCGTTCCCGTCGCACAGCAAGGGCGTGCGTCGAACGATCCTCGTGAGATTCGTCGCCAGAAGCTGGAAGCGGACGCGAAAGGGGGCTAGTTCACGCCGATGGTGACCGGCTCTTGTTCGAGCCGAACACCGTAGCGTTCGAACACGTCGTCGCGAATGCGGCGCGCGAAGTCGAGGATATCGATCCCTCGCGCGCCGCCACGATTGACGATCACCAAGGGTTGATCGCGCCACACGGCAACCCGCGAGTTGCCGCGCTCTTTCCACCCCGCGGAGTCGATGAGCCGCGCGGCCGGGACACGGACTGCGTCTCGACCGACCTCAAAACCGGCGATGTCGATCTGCTCATTGAGCGCATCAAAGGCATCCGTTGGTAGCACCGGGTTCTTGAAGAAGCTGCCCGCGTTCGGATGATCGACGATATCCGGAAGCTTCCTCCCCCTGATCTCGCGCACCGCCCGACTCACCGCCGGCGCGGTCGGTGAAGAACCTTCGAGGGAGTCGGCCACATCGCGGTAGGAAACGTCGATCGGTCGTCGATTGAACTCGATCTCGACCGCGACGATCACGAACCGGTCGCGATCGATCGATTTGAATCGGCTGTCGCGATAGCCGAACGCGCATTCATCCGGTCGTAGACGGTGTTCATGGCCCGTTTCGCGCGCCACGACATGGACCGAGCGAAGAACGTCCGCCAACTCACGTCCATAGGCGCCAATGTTCTGAAAAGGCGCCGCACCGACCGAACCCGGAATGGCCGACAGGTTCTCGAGCCCACAGAATCCGCGGTCGAGACTCGCACGAACGAGTTCATCCCACGAAATACCCGCGCCGGCAACGACCGAATCGTCTTCGCACCATTCGAGATCGCGCATCGCGGGGCGCAGTACGAGCCCCTCGATCCGGTCGAGCAGA
Organism: uncultured Pseudomonadales bacterium; assembly: GCA_951813295.1. Lineage (GTDB taxonomy): Bacteria > Pseudomonadota > Gammaproteobacteria > Pseudomonadales > Azotimanducaceae > VXYL01. The sequence continues at coordinate 2,974,200 of CATOTI010000002.1, read as the reverse complement.
ACGGTGTTGGAACACTCGCCAAGCACGGTCAGGGGTTCACCCGTTCGCTGGACTCTTTCGAGCGCGGCCAAGAGTTCCCGCTTCGAGTGCGCACGAACGAGCGAATCGGCCTCGCAGCGAACGCCCAGCGAATTAGAAACCAACTCAGGCACAGGGCGAATCCGTGCGACATATCTCGTCGTCGATCCGGCCAACAACCCCGGTCCGGCGAAAGGAGAAACTGAATCGATCGCCCCGCACGCGCAATCGACGCGGCACGCGGTGTCGAAACATCGACTGGAAATCGCGGCGCATGACCAGCAACGAGCCGTGCGCGAGTTCGACCGTCTTCATGGCGCCCCCGGCTTTCGGCCTGAATTGAAAGTCGCGATCGACGCCGAGTGAGACGACGGCGATCGTTGGATCGTCACCGAGATCCCGCTCGTCGTCACTGTGCCATCCGAGGGCGTCGTGCCCGGACGAATAGTGCGTGCCGAGGACAAAATTGAAGTCTGTGCCGACGGCGCGCTCGACCGCGCTTTTCATATCGTCGAACGAGCCCCAACCGTTTGCCCCGTGCGTGACCCCCGAGTACCGGTACGTAGCTCCGCTCGCGCCGAACGAGACCGTCCGTCGTGGCGCTTCGACCTGCTTGCCGAACATGACGATTTCTTCGCGCTGCCAGGACAGTTGATGCGCTTCGTCGAGCCAACGATCCGCCACATCGGACGCGACGAAGCGCTCGTAGAAGAGCAATCGCCCGGGCGGGGCTAAATCGACGACCGGAGAAGGATGCACGCTAGGTATCATCTCGCCTGGAATTTAGGAGACCGTCGCATGGACCTTCAAGACAAAATCGCCGTCATCACGGGTGGCGCATCCGGGCTCGGACGAGCAACCGCCACCACTTTCCTCGCGGCTGGCGCCAAGGTGGCGCTGCTCGACCTCAACGAGGAACTCGCTGCCAAGACGGCGGCTGATCTCGGCGACTCTGCAAGCGCCTTTGGCGCGGACGTCACCAGCGCCGATTCGGTCGAAAGCGCCATCAATGCCGTCATGGAAGAATTCGGCGCCATCCATGTGAGCGTGAACTGTGCGGGCATCGGTGCGGCCGCCCGTACGATCGGCCGCGAAGGTCCGCTGTCGCTCGACGCGTTCAATTTCGTCATCCAGGTCAACCTCGTTGGTACGTTCAATTCGCTTCGCCTTTGCGCCGGCCACATGGAGAAGAATGACCCCCTCGGTGAAGACGGCGAGCGCGGCGTCATCATCAATACGGCGTCGGTCGCAGCGTACGACGGACAGATTGGTCAAGCGGCCTATAGCGCCAGCAAAAGCGGCGTCGTCGGGATGACATTGCCCATCGCACGCGACCTTGCCCGTTCGAACATCCGTGTCTGTACGATCGCACCCGGCATCTTCGAAACGCCGATGATGATGGGGATGCCGGACAAGGTCCGCCAGCCGTTGATCGAAATGGTGCAGTTTCCGCACCGCCTCGGCGAAGCGCCTGAATACGCATTGCTCGCCCGACAGATCGTCGAGAATCCCTACCTTAACGGCGAAACCATTCGCCTGGACGGCGGGATTCGCATGCAACCGCGCTAGATCGCAGAGCCCCAGATCCGTCAGACAAGGTCACCGCGTTGTGCGAACACCGCACGAACGCGATCGACGTCGGCGGGCGTGTCCACCCCACCCGGGACTTCCTCGACGGCATCCGCCACGGCAATGTCGATGCCGGCTTCGAGCAGGCGCAACTGTTCGAGCGATTCGGTTTGTTCGAGAAAACTCGAGGGTAGGCCCACAAAACGACGCAGCGCCGCGACCCGGTAAGCATAGATGCCGATGTGACGTCGCCAACCAGTTGGAAGTGTCGTCGGATAGTTGTCTTGCGCAAACGCCTCCCGCGCCCAGGGGATCGGCGCCCGGGAAAAATAGAGCGCCCGACCGGATGCGGCGACCACCACCTTGACGAGGTTCGGATCCGCGACGTTGTCGCCGTAGCGAATCGGCTCAGAAAGGGTGGCGACGTCGAAAGCGGGCGATTCGAGCAAACCCGCCACCTGGACGATGACGGCCGGCGGAATCAGCGGCTCATCGCCCTGGACGTTCACGACGACGTCGTCTTCGCTCCAACCGAGCGTGTCCACCACTTCCATGACACGGTCCGATCCGGTCGCATGGTCTTCACGCGTCATCACCGCGACGACCCGCTCGAGCGACGCCGCCTCGACGGCCCGCATGACCCGGTCGTCGTCGGTCGCGACGGCGACGGTCGAAGCAGATGTCCGCGCCGCCCGTTCAGCCACACGAACGACCATCGGCGCGCCAGCGAATTCGACGAGTGGCTTACCCGGCAGGCGCGTCGATGCATAGCGCGCCGGGATGACGATACGAAAATCCATGGCGATTCCCTTCAGAACCCTACGAATCAGGCGGTGGCGTTGTCATCCACCGGTCTGGACATCGACGACACGCGCCGGGGCATCGAGCGTCGGTAGAACACCTTTCTCGCTGAGCAGCGCTTCGAGTTCGGCGTCGACGTCATCATCGAACTTCAGCGCAATCTCCAGATACCAGCAATCGCGACTGACGGCTTCGAGGATTTTGATCTTCTGCGCGTCCTTCTCCGTGACGACCAACGTACTGCCATCGGCTACTTCGAGATCGGCCGCACGAAAGACGTGGTGGTCGCCGAAGGCTCGCACCGGTACTTGCAAGCCTAATCTCGCGAGCGTCAACGAGAACCTTCGCGGATTGCCGATCCCCGCAACCGCTGTGATCGAGCGGCCACGAAACGCGGCGGGCGTCATTCGCTCTTCCGTGAACACGTTGACGAATGCCACGCCGACCGCCGACATCACCGACTCGCGCGCGACGAGACCACTCGGTTTTTCGTTCGCCACGATCCAGTCGCACGCGGAGAGCCGATCCACACTTTCGCGTAACGGTCCCACGGGCAGATGCTCGCCATTGCCGACGCCGCGCAGACCGTCGATGACGCCGATCTCGACGTCTCGCGCCAGCGCATAGTGCTGCAGGCCGTCGTCGGCAACGATTACATCGACCTGGTCACGTTCGATCAGGAGCTCTCCTGCGCGCACCCGTTTCGGGTCCACCGCGACCGGGCAGCCCGTTCGCCGCGCGAGGAACGCGGGCTCGTCGCCGCATGCCGAGGCAGGCGTATCGGCCGTCACACGGAGTGGGAACGGTCCGCGACCGCCGTAACCGCGCGAGACGATGCCGACCCGCAAACCGCGTTCCCGCAACCACTTCGCCAACCAGATGACCAGCGGCGACTTGCCGCTACCGCCGACGGTGATGTTGCCGACCACGATGACGGGAACCGACAACCGCGCGATCTCCCGCCGCCCCTCGAGATAAGCCCGTCGTCGCCGCGCGGCCACGCGCGCATAGAGCCAGCTCAATGGGCTCAAGAGCTTCGTCCACCATCGATCGCCGTACCACGACTCCACCAGTGCAGCACTTCGCGCCTGCGCGACGACCACCGGCTCCATCGCCCGCTCGGCCACGACGTCACTCAGTACCTCGCTGCTGCCCGCTTCGTAGAGACGGGCATACGCGCCGTTCTGAGCGATCAGTTCGTGGTGGCTACCGCTCTCGACGATTCGCCCCTGATCCAATACGTAGATGACATCGACGCTCTCGATCGTCGACAAACGATGGGCGACGACGATCGTCGTGCGATCTCGCATGACATCCGCGAGCGCGTTCTGGATTTCCCGTTCCGAGGTCGTATCGAGCGCGGATGTGGCCTCGTCCAGAATGAGGATCGGTGAGTTCTTGAGGAACGCTCGGGCGATCGCGACGCGCTGTCGCTGTCCGCCCGACAGCAGTACGCCGTTGTCGCCAACGACGGTGTCGAGTCCATCGGGCATCTGCTCGACGAAGCCGGTCGCATAGGCACGTTCGAGCGCGACGCGCACCGACTCATCGGATGCATCGGCCAACGCACCGTAGGCGACGTTGTTGCGCAACGTGTCGTTGAAGAGCGTCACGTCCTGGCTGACGAGGCTGATGTTGCGGCGTAGCGAGGCACGGCTGATTTCGTCGATCGGCACGCCGTCGACGAGGATGCGACCTGCCGTCGGCTCGTAGAACCGCGCCAGGAGACTCGTGAGCGTCGATTTCCCCGATCCCGATGACCCGACGAAGGCGATCGTCTGACCGGCACGGATCTCCAGAGAAACGCCGTCGAGAACGATGTCGGTGTCCACGCCATATCGAAACGAGACATCCTCGAAGCGAATCGACTCGCCGAACGACGTGAGCGTTCGCGTGCCACCGTCCTGCTCAGCGGGTTGATCGAGTTGGTCAAACACCTCCACCGCCGCCGCGAGGCCGCGCTGCAGGCGGGCGTTGACGTCGGAGAGCTTCTTGATCGGGTTCGCGAGCATGCCCGCGAGCGTGATGTAGGCGACGATGTCGCCGGTCGACGGAGGTGTGGCGATGTGCGCGCCCAGCAAAAGGCCGATCAGACCCGCGATGACGACGGCAACGAGCACTTGGATCACCTGTGCGCTCGCCGCCTTGGTGGTGACGAGCTTCAGGTTCTGGCGGCGATTGTTCTCACTGGCCGACAGAAAGCGCTTGCGCTCGAACGACTCGCCACCGAAGACGCGTATGTCGCGATAGCCCGCCGTCGCCTCGGATGCGACGTGCGTGACGTCACCCATCGAGCCTTGGATCCGTGTGCTGATCGCGCGAAACCGACGCGAGGCATAGCGCACTATGATCGCAACGAACGGCACGACCACAACGAAGATCGCCGTCAGGAGGGCATTGAAGTAGATCATTGCCCCGAAGTAGACGATTACCTTGAGGCCGTCCTGGATGATGATCTTGAGGGCGTCCGTCGCCGTATCGCGAAGCTGAGCCGTCGTGAACGTCAGCCGCGAAACGAGATGGCCCTGCGCGCTCGCATCGAAGTAGGAACTCGGCAGGATGAGCAGGGAATCAAAGAGTTCGCATCGAATACGGTGCACGGCGAGAAACGAGATTCGCGACAAGACGTATTCTCCGCCCACCGTACCGATCGCGCGGATCACCGCCAGTGTCAGGATCGCGACCGGTGCCATCCAAGCCGCCAACTCGAGCTCTCGCTCGGCATTCGGACTGAAGAAATCGATGATCTCGGCGAGGACGTATGCAAACGCTGCCTCGCCCCCGGCCGACAAGAAGAAGCAGAACACCACTAACACTGCCCAGAGCTTCTGATCGGCGATGTAGCCGAGTAGTCGACGATAGGTCGACCAGTCACTCATCGGCGGCTTCCACGGGATCGACGCCGGATTCGGTCGGGCGCGTCGTGATGCTGATCTTGGAGAGCCCGAGCTGACCGGCCGCATCCATGATGCGAACCACCCACTCGTGCCGTGCGCCCGCGTCGGCTGTAATCACGACGCGTCGATCCGTATCACCGGAGACGCTCGCGCGGAGCGCAGCTTGTAGCGATGCGGTCGACGAACCATCGACGATCGCGCCCTCCACGACGAAGCTGCCGGCATCGCTGATCGTGACGACGACATCGCGGTTTTCCGTCTCCTGGAGCGCACCATCCGCCTCCGGCAGTTCGACGCGAAGCTGAGTTTCACGGATGAAGGTCGTGGAGACCATAAAGAAGATCAATAGTAGAAAGACGACGTCTATCAGCGGCGTGATCTCGACGGCGAGCTCCGTGCTGCGCTCGCGGCGGGCGAATTTCACCGACGCTCTCGATCCTGCGCGAACTCGGCGAGTTCGATCGCGGCATGTTCGAGCGACGCGACCAGATCGTCGACTTTGCGCAGGAAGTATCGGTAGATCACCAGCACCGGGACCGCCACGGTGATTCCGGCGGCGGTGGTCACCAACGCCTGGCTGATGCCGCCCGCCAACGAATTGGCACTTCCGGCGCCTTCGAGCATCAGAACGTCGAACACTTCGATCATTCCGACCACTGTGCCGAGCAAACCCATGAGCGGGCTGATGAGGGCGATGGTGCCGAGCACATTGAGATAACGCTCGAGTTCGTGCGTGACCTGACTGCCGGCGTCTTCCATGGCTTCACGCATCGAATCGCGACCGCGTTCCAGGTTCGCCACGCCCGCGGCCAGCACGCGGCCGAGCGGACCTGCATCACGCAGTCGTTCGATGAGGCCCGCGTCGTCGATTGCGGTCAGCGTCTCGGCCAGCAGGCCGTCGGGGACGACATTACCGATCCGCAAGGACCATGCACGTTCGATTGCGATCGCGAGCGCTAACACGCTCGCGCCGACGATGGGCAACATCAGCCACCCACCCGAGATGAGAATATCTATCACGAGGCCCGGCGGGGCGCCCTCCTAGGAAGTTCCGCGCATTATTGCGCTGCCCCCAAAGGATGCAATCGAGCCGATTCCCGTTGCACGCGCGAGTTTTACGCGGCGACGCCGGAAATCACGCGACGAGCGCTCGATTCACACGGGCGACCGACGCCCACCAGCGCGCGAGCCGTCGATCGAGCGTGCCTGGTCTCACCCCGGTCCCCGCTCGACTGTAGTGGATGCTCTGCTATTGGCGAGCCTGCGCGTTCGCGCTCAACTCATGGTCCGTTTCTTTGAGTAGCGCGATCAGATGGCCACAGACCAGACGCCCGATGCGCGCCTCTTCGGCGCGATTGGGTGCCCGTCTGATCGCCTTCGACAAACGTCGGGCGGCCACAAGATGTGACGATTCATCAATCGCACGCCGGGTACGACTCGGTCTCGCGCGCCGCGATCGCAGACGCGACGAGCGACCCATTCCTGGGTCGTTCGGTTGCCGGACAGCAGCTTCGGAGGGTTGCGTCTCCGCCGCGCCTCCGCCCGCGTCGTCGCCGAGGTCCAACTGGGCCTGCCGCGGTAGCTCAGCAAAGCCCAAGGATTCGCACCACGCTTCGGAACCGAGCACGGGCGCGAGCCGGCCCTCGCCCGCGCCATCGTCGTCCGTTGGTCGACTGGTCGACACGATCTCGGATTCTTCGTCGGCTTGATCGACTACAAAGTCGTGATAAGCCTCGAGTTGGTGTCCTTTGAAAGCCATTAAATGCCCTCGTTAGCTCATGACGCTGTCGGCACGCCCCCAGCTATCTCCACCCCGCCGCCCTGATTCCCGCTCTAGCCGCTTGCTGTTTCCGCTCATCGTCGTGGGACCAGGCCCCGGCCTGGTGATGACCAGACCTTAGGACCGATTTATACGCCAATACTGTATTTATATCCAGTACTTCCACTAGACCTCATGACTGGACCCAACGACGCCTCATGACGCCGTATCGAAAGCCAGACCGCCCGAGGAAGAATCGAGCCGCGCAACCAGCGTTTGGCCACGCTGGAACTTGCCTTCGAGGAGTGCGTTCGCGAGCGGGTTTTCCATCAACCGCTGGATCGCACGCTTCATCGGTCGGGCGCCGAACACGGGGTCGAAGCCCTGTTCGATGATCACTTCGAAAGCTTCGTCATCCACCATGAGGCCGAACTCCTGATCGGCGAGTCGCTGACGCAATCGATTGAGTTGAATCTCGGCGATGTCGCGCATGTGCTCACGCTTGAGCGCCTGGAAGACCACCGTGTCGTCGACCCGGTTCAGGAACTCCGGACGAAAGTGCGCCTGCACAAGGGGCATCACCGCATCCCGAATCGCGTTCAGATCCTCGCTTTCCGCAAGCGATTGGATGACATCCGAACCGAGGTTCGAGGTCATCACGAGCACCGTGTTGCGGAAGTCGACCGTGCGTCCATGTCCATCGGTCAGCCGTCCGTCGTCCAATACCTGCAGCAGCAGGTTGAAGACGTCCGGATGCGCCTTTTCGACCTCGTCCAGGAGCACCAGCGAGTACGGTCGACGGCGGACTTTCTCCGTGAGTTGCCCGCCTTCTTCATAGCCGACGTAGCCGGGCGGCGCGCCGATCAACCGCGCCACCGCGTGCTTCTCCATGTACTCCGACATGTCGATGCGGACCAGTGCTTCCTCACTGTCGAAGAGCGATTGCGCCAGCGCTCGGCACAGTTCGGTCTTGCCGACACCCGTCGGGCCGAGAAATAGGAACGAGCCGTTCGGACGATTGGGATCCGCAAGCCCCGCGCGCGAGCGACGAACGGCTTCCGAGACGATCCGCAGGGCTTCTTCCTGACCCACGACGCGTTGCCGTAGCTCGCACTCGAGCGCCAACAACCGTTCCTTCTCGGCTTCGAGCATCCGCGTGACGGGCACGCCCGTCCACGCCGATACGACTTCGGCGATCTCCTCTTCGGTCACCCGGTTACGAAGCAGCTCCGTCTCCGTCTGATCCGACGCGCTCGCCTCGAGCTGACGTTCGAGATCGGGAATACGCCCGTATTGGAGCTCCGACATCCGTTCGAGATCACCCGCGCGTCGAGCCGACTCGAACTCGAGCCGAGCCGCGTCGAGCGATTCCTTCAATGCCTGGGACCCACCGAGGCTCGCCTTCTCGCGTTCGAGAATCGCCTCGAGGTCCGCGTACTCCGCCTCGAGCTCACCAATCGATGCCTCGAGCGCCTGGCGACGGCTCGCCGTCGCTTCGTCGGTATCGTCCGATAGCGCCTGGCGCTCCATCTTGAGCTGGATGAGGCGTCGCTCGAGACGATCCATCCGCTCAGGCTTCGAGTCCATTTCCATTCGAATACGGCTCGCGGCTTCGTCGATCAGGTCGATCGCCTTGTCCGGCAACTGTCGATCGCTGATGTAGCGGTGCGACAGCCGCGCCGCGGCGACGATGGCCGGGTCCGTGATATCGACCGCGTGGTGCAGTTCGTAGCGCTCCTTCAACCCACGCAGAATCGCGACCGTGTCCTCGACGCTCGGTTCGTCGATCTGGACTTTCTGGAATCGTCGCTCGAGCGCCGCATCCTTCTCGATGTAGTTGCGGTACTCATCGAGCGTCGTAGCACCTACGCAATGCAACTCACCTCGGGCGAGGGCGGGCTTGAGCATGTTGCCCGCGTCGAGCGATCCCTCCGCCTTGCCCGCGCCGACGACAGTGTGGAGCTCGTCGATGAACAGAATGACGCTGCCTTCCGCCGCCGCTAAGTCGTTCAACACCGCCTTCAGGCGCTCTTCGAATTCACCGCGGAACTTCGCACCCGCGATCAACGCGCCCATGTCGAGCGACAAGATTCGCTTGTTTTTGAGTCCCTCCGGTACTTCGCCATTGAGGATCCGTTGCGCCAGCCCCTCGGCGATCGCCGTCTTGCCGACACCCGGTTCACCGATGAGCACCGGGTTATTCTTCGTCCGGCGCTGCAACACCTGAATGGTCCGGCGGATTTCATCGTCCCGACCGATCACCGGATCGAGGCGACCGGCTTCGGCTCGCTCGGTCAGATCGATCGTGTACTTCGCGAGCGCTTCGCGGTTGTCTTCCGCCGACTCGCTCGTCGCGGCTTGGCCGCCACGCACCTTGTCGACGGCTTCGGTGAACGCGACGGGATCGAACCCGAATCGTTTGAGAATCTCGGCCGCACTGCCTTTGCCTTCGGCAAGTCGCGCCAGGACGAGTTCGGACGTCAGATACTCGTCATTGCGCTTCTGCGCGTCGCGTTCCGCGAGATTCATCGCGCGGACGAGATCGACGGACAGGTTCACATCACCCGTGGGCTGACCGATCGTCGGCAGATCCGCGAGTGCCGTCTCCACTGCGTTCGAGAGTCCGCCAAAGTCGACGCCTGCTGCTACTAGCAACGAGCGGATGCCATCGTCGTCACAGAACGCCGCGAGCATATGCAGCGCTTCGATGTTCGTGTGGTCGTGTCTGATCGCGAGCGACTGCGCTTCTCCAATCGCGCCGCGAAGTCGCGTCGTGAACTTTTCTACGTTCATTCAACGCCCTCCAAAACATTGTTTCTTGCGCGCTTTTGTTGGGCCGCAGCGGCGTTTTTCAAACCTCAATCGTATGTACAAGGCAGCGCGAGGCGGCCCCGGCGCCAATGCGGGGCTTCAGAACATCGAGCGATCGCGACGCGCCCCGGCTGATCCGATCGCCAGGTCACGGCACCGGTTTGTGCCGTATCGATCACGTGCGCGCCCATCCGTGCAAACCGGTCGACCACCTTGGCGTGCGGGTGACCGAAGCGATTGCGAAAACCGGCGGCGGCCAGGGCGATACGCGGACGCGTACGAGCAACGAACGGCTCGCTCGACGACGTCCGACTGCCGTGGTGGGGCATCACGAGCAAGGTCACGGTGCCGACACCGGCCGCGTCGAGAGCCGCTGTCAAACGACGCTCACCCCCCTGCTCCACGTCGCCCGGCAACAGCACGCCCTGACCATCGGCACTGGTCACCAGCAAAACACACGACTCGTCGTTCGACGTCCCCGCGCCCGCGCCGTCATGGACGATCCGAACGACGACGCCGTCGATCGTCCAGCTCTCGCCGCGACGACATCGCGACGCCCCGAGGGTCCGAAAGACCGACTCGCGACCGGTTACGAACCGCGCGACATCGAGTTGCTGAAGAAGGCGGGGCGCACCACCCGCGTGGTCGTCGTCGTCATGGCTCAGGACGAACGCATCGAGCGGCGGTACGTCGATCGCGTTTAGCGCCGGAAGGACCGCGAAGTCGGCCATGTCACCGCCGCCCCGAAAACTCGCGCCCGCATCGTAGAGGAGCGCGTTCCGGCGAGTTTCAACGACGACCGAGAGACCCTGGCCAACGTCGAGCACGTGCACTCGAAACTGCCCGTCCGGCACGACCGTCGCACGATGAGAAAAGAGTAGCGCGACGATCGACAGGGCGACGAGGGCTCGAGTCGCACGAGATACCGGGGCAAGCAAGAGCACAACACCGACCGCAACCGCCACGGGAGCGACCGGATTTCCGCCGACTCTCGCGAGATCGACGGCCTCGAACCATCCCAGCACGACAACGGCGATCGCAATCGAAAAATCGGCGGCGCCGAGCGCCACATCGCCGATCGCCCAAGGCATTGCAACGACGCCAACGAGCGCCAGCGGCACGACCACGAGCGACACGAGCGGCACCAGCACGAGATTGCCGATGAAGGAGAGCGGCGCAAAAACACCGAGCAGAAACGCGGAACACGGCACGAACGCGACCGACATCACGAACTGACCGCGCCAGGCACCACCAATGCCGCCGACAGGCTCGATACGCGGTCGAAAATAGACGGTGAGGCAAGCCACGGCACCGAAGGAGAGCCAGAACCCGATGTCGAGGACCGCCAGGGGATCGATCAGAAATACAGCCGCACACGCAGTCACCAGCACACTCGGGCCATCCAGTCGCCGTCTGGCAACAAGACCGATGAGGACGATGACGGTCATGACGTAGGCCCGCACGATGGGCAAACCCGAACCCGCCAGGACGACGTAGGCGCCCGCGATCAACGCGGCCGCGGCGATACCGAGATACGCCGGATGGAGAGCTGTGACCGTCGCAAACGGTCTCGCCAACGCGAAACCGAGCGTCGCCACGACCGCGATATGAAGCCCCGACACGACGAGCAGGTGGATCGCGCCCGCGCCGCGGAAGCGTTCACGCGTGTCGATGTCGAGGTCGCTGTCGTCACCGAGCGCCACCGCCTTGATCACGTCACCGTGGACGAGAGGCTTTCGATCGATTTCGCGCGCGAGATCCTCACGCAGATTCAACACCGACCGACGGATTCCCTCGATCGATCGCTCCGCCCGACCTCGACGCTCAAGCTCGAATGCGTCGAGCGTGCCGACGCCATCGATTCTCACCGCGCGGTACCAGCGCTCCATGTCGAAGCCGGCAGGATTGGCGAGCCCGCGCGCGGGACGGAGCCGGGCGCGGACGTCCAGTCGGTCGCCCGCGCGGACCTCTTTCGCGCCGTAGTAGCTCAGCCGCACCCGTCGACAACCGTCTTTCGGGTCGTCTAACTCGAAAAGGAAACGCTGGCCAAGCTCCGTGTTCGCGACGATGGACGCGACCCAGCCCGATGCTCGGACATCGCCGTCACAAAGCGCGGGTGTCGCGAGAGCCGAGGCCGCATAGGCGAAGCCGAGGAGCCCGACACCGATCGATCTCATCAAATCGATGAGGCAGGCGATCACCCCAAAACCGGTGGCGAGCACGACGAGCGGCCACAGGGGCGGGGCCGCGTGGGCGAGCACGACCCCACAACAAAATCCTACAAGCGGACCGCGCACGGTCGTTCCATCGGCATAATGCCGTTATGGCAGCGCCCTGGTACAAGCGATACCTACCAACTAGAGATTGGGTTCGTAGGCAACGCATCCTCGGACCGTTGCGACATCGCCTACTCGACGAGGATTTGTGGCATCTGCACCGACGCTCGCTGAGCGGTGCTTTCTTCGTGGGGCTCTTCTGCGCGTGGTTACCGATCCCGATGCAGACCCTCGTCGCGGCCGTCATCGCGTTGTCCGTACGGGTCCATTTGCCGATCTCGGTGGGGCTCGTCTTCATCACGAACCCCATCACGATGGGGCCCATGTTCTTCTTCGCGTACCGCCTGGGAGCGTGGTTTCTCGACACAGAGGTGTCGGTCGATCACGTCGAGCTCTCGTGGGCATGGCTCGGCTCGCAACTCGGCTCGATCTGGTGGCCATTGCTCGTCGGCTCGCTCGTCTGCGGATGGGTCTCCGGCGTCACGGCCTATATCGGGGCACGACTGGGCTGGCGTATGCGAGTGGTGCGACGTTGGCGAGAACGCCGCAAACGGCGGCGGATGGCACGCCGCACCGTCTCAGAGATGTAGCGATTCGGCGGGATTGGCACCCGCGGCGCGCCGCGCGGGACGGACGATCGCAATCCCCGTGAGGGCGATCGACAGCAGGACGATGGTGACGAGGTCCTGCCAGCGAATCTCCGACGGAATCGACGCGAAGTAGGTCCCATCGATGATGCTTGCCCCGAGCGCCCCTTCTATGACGGACAACACGGCGTCGGCGTTCATTGCGATCAGGATTCCGCCCAGCAGGCCGACCAGGACGCCCAACCCCGAGACCAACGAACCTTGCAGCAGAAACGCACGCAGCAACGCGCGACGGTCGACCCCCATCGTGATCAGAATGGCGACATCGCGACGCTTGTCGTTGACGAGCATCATCTGCGCCGCCACGACGTTGAAGGCCGCGATCGCGACGATGAGTCCGAGCAGCACGAACATGATGACCTTCTCGATCAGGATCGCGCGAAAGAGTGACCCGTATTCGTCGGTCCAGAACGTCACCGACCCGCCCTCGAGCGTCGCCTCGATGCCGTCCCGGAGATCTTCGATCGCGAGCGGTTCTTCAACAGTGAGCCTGAGGCCTAGAACACCACCGGCTTCGAGCCCGAGTTCGCCGACGAGATCGACCGGAAAAAGGGCCATCGTCTGATCGGGCTCGGCACCGACCTCGAAGGTCGCCACCAACTCGAAACGCAGGAATCGCGGCTCGATACCAAGCGGACGCGGTGCCGAGAAGACAAGTGTCACGGAATCACCCACGTAAAGCGCGAGGGATCTCGCGAGCGGCGCGCCGAGGACGATCGGCCGGGCCGTCGCCGCAGGATCGAACAGGTGGCGCATGTCACCCGCAACCGTGGTCGCGACGATCCCAGGCAGCACGTCGAGGGTTTTCGATTCGACGCCGACGATCACCAGCGGGTTGACTGCGCCGCCACGGAGAATCATCGCCTCACCGCGAAAATGGCGCGTTGCCCCCAAGACACCTTCGATGGGAGCGACCCCGTCGCGACCGAGGACCGTGGCGTGAGGCGCGAACGTCAGCAGGCGGGTATTCAGCTCACCGTTGAAGCCATTCATGACGCTGACGACCACGGTGAGGATCAGAACACCGAGGGCGAGCCCGATGAACGACACCCAGTTGATGAAGCCCGCATAGCCACGCCGGCGGCTGACGAGAAACCGCAGTGCGATCCACAACGACCAGTATCGACTAGCCCCGCTCCAGATCACGCAAAACCCCTCCCTCGAGCACCAAGCGGCGGTTCATCTCATCCGCGATGCCTTGATCGTGCGTCACGACGATCAAGGCCGAGTCGTTCGACTGACCGAGTTCCGTCAAGAGCTTGAATACGAGCGCGGCGTTCTCGCTGTCGAGATTGCCCGTCGGCTCGTCGGCGAGCACGACGGCCGGTCGCGCGGCCACGGCGCGGGCGACGGAGACACGCTGGCGTTCGCCGCCTGAAAGCTCATGCGGCTGGTGGTCGGACCGATCGTCGAGATCGACCGCGGCGAGGAGTTCGTCCGCGCGTCGCGTTGCTTCCGCGACGTCCGCGCCGGCGAGAAGCAGCGGCATCGCGATGTTCTCGCGAGCGCTGAACTCCGGGAGCAGGTGATGGAACTGATAGACGAATCCCATGTGCTGATTGCGGATGCTCGCGCGTTTGGCGGAACTCACGTTGGAAAGCTGCCCACCCATGACGTCGACGCGCCCTTCGTCAGGATCGAGCAAACCGGCCAGGATGTGCAGGAGCGTGCTTTTACCAGCTCCGGACCGACCCACGATCGCGACGCGTTCACCCAAACCGACCTCCAGCTCGAGCCCGTCCAGAACCGTCAGACGCGAACGCCCTTCGCGGTAGCCCTTCGAGATTCCCCGCGCCGATAGCGCGGCAGGAACGTGCGATTCACTCATACCGGAGCACCTGCGCGGGTTCGAGGCGGGCCGCGCGCCACGCCGGGTAAATGCTCGCGAGCGTTGCAAGGCCAATGGCCATTCCGCCCACCCGCAATAAATCCATGATTAGAAAATCGACCGGAAGTTCGGTGATCAGATACTCCCCCATCAGATCCGTGCCGAGCGTTGCTTCGAGCCACGGGAAAGCAGACTCGGCAACAAGCCCGAGACCAACGCCGACCGCGAGCCCCGCCGCCACGCCCGTGACGCTGATCACGAGCCCGAGCACGAGGAACACCCGCACGATGAAACCGCCCTCGCCACCCATCGTCCGGAGAATCGCAACGTCATCTCGCCGACCGTTTACCACCATGACCAGACTCGAGACCAGATTGAACGCGGCAACACCGACCAGCAGGGACAACAACAAAAAGAGCATGTTCTTGGTTACCTGGATCACACGATAGAGATCACCGAACCAGCGATGCCAGGTGTCGACTCGAAATCGATGCCCACCGACGAGAGAGCGGATGTCCCACGCATAGGAAAGGGCGCGGAGTGGATCGTCGAGGGCGACGTGGTAAGTCGGTACCCGGCCACCGGTTCTGAACAATCGCGCGGCGTCGGCGAGGTGAATGAAGCCCGCGGTCTGATCCAACTGCGACTTCGTCGCGACAATACCGGTGACAGCAAATCGTTTCGCACGTGGGATCGCACCCACCGGCGTCACCGCGGCCTGGGGCAGCACGAGAAACACCGAGTCGCCGATCGTAAGATCCAGACGTCGCGCCACCGCTTCGCCGATCCAGATCCGGAATTTCCGATCCTCGAGCGGCAGGAACCCGGCGCTATCGCGATCGACGAACGCCGTGACGCTCGAAACAGCGTCGTAGACGTCGGGCTCGATCCCGGCCACCGTTACCCCAGCAACGCGAGTGCCCGTCGACAAAAGTCCGGCCCCTTCGACGATTCCCGCAATGGCGCGCACCCCGCGAGCTTTCTCGAGGACCTCATCAACACCAGCTTCCTCGGCATCCCGAGCCGCCAGCTCACGGGCGGTCACGGAAAGATGCGGCAAAACCCGCAGGATCCGCTCCTCGAGTTCACGCTCGAACCCGGCAACCACGCCTTGGACAAACACGAGCACGGCGACCGATAGCGCGAGGCCGGTGAGGGCCAGCACGCTCACGAACGACGTGAAACTCGCCCGGGCACCGGCGTAACGAAATCCGACATTGAGCGCGAGCGGCCGAAACATCAGTTCCGACACCAGAGCGGCGACGGCTCCTCGGCCTCACAATGGGCGAGAAGCGATCGGAAAGCGGGCGTTTCGCGCGTTTCGCCACCACCCTCCGGGACGAATCGAGCCGGCAGCCCGACCGAACGAGCAAACGCCTCGGCATCGTTTCGCATGGCATAGAGCGCCGTCGCCAAGGCATCCGCGACCGCCGCCGATCGCGCAACGACAGTAATCTGGGCGAACTCGCCGATATCGCCGCGATCATCTCGATCGACGATATGCGTCACGTCCGGCCCCGCCGTGACCGATCGTCGCTGACGGTAGTGACCCGACGTTGCCAACGCGCCGTTCGTCAGCGAATAGACGGTTCCCGTCATCGCTTGTGGATCAATCGATTCGATCGCGACACGCCAGGGCCGTTCGCCACCCGTTCCGAATGCACGCACCTCGCCACCCAATTCCACTAATCCCGACGAGCACGCCATCTCGAGCACGACAACCGCCCGATCGACCGCATAACCTTTGGCGATCGCCGAGAGATCGACCATGACATGACGCGTCCGACGGGCGAACGCGCGATTGTCCTCGATGCGAGTCTCAATGTCGCGATAGCTACCTCGTGTGTAAGCGCCCAGATCGTTCTCCATCGCGCCGAAGCCGAGCCGCGCGCTCACCAGGCCCGCCGTGACGTCGAAAGCGCCCGCCGTGAAATCGGAAACCGCGCGCGCCATGTCGAGTACTTCGACAACGGCGGGATCGACTTCGATCCATTCACCTACCCCACCACGGTTCAGGCGCATGACGTCGGACGAGGGATCGTAGGTCGTCATCAGATCATCGACCCGCTCGATCACACCCGCGAGCTCGGCACGCGGCAACGACCAGCATCGGCTTTGCACCGAGTAGGTCGTCCCCATCGCGCGCCCGGTCATCGACTCGAGCCCGCAGCCCGCTAGTACCATCAAAGCCAGCAGGGCAAGCGATGCGCGGAAACGAATTCTCGAAACACCGGCATGAGCCGGCGCACCGTCGTCATTCCGGTTGTGACACCCGAGCATCAAACGTGTTCCCCGCCTTGACGTTCGTCCGCCGGGTAGACAAACCTAAAGTAGGAACGCGTGCCATTCGGCGCGCGACCGATCATCACCTTGGTGCTGTTTGATCCCGACATCGGCGATCACAGTCCGTTTCAAACTCGAGAGGGGTACATGACTGAGTTTTGCAAGGTCGACAAGTCCAACCACGTCTTCACCGTTACGCTGAATCGGCCCGAAAGGCTCAACGCCCTGCATCCGCCGGCGAACGCCGAACTCGGTGAAGTTTTCGACGAGTACGCGAACGATTCCGATATGTGGGTCGCCATCATCACCGGTGAGGGTCGCGGTTTCAGCGCGGGAAACGATCTACGCTATCAGGCCGAAGGCGGTGAACGCGTTTCGACGCCGCGCGGTTTCGGCGGGCTCTCGTCACGCTTCGATCTCACCAAGCCTGTCTACGCGGCCGTCAACGGCGTCGCGATGGGCGGTGGTTTCGAGATCGCGCTGTCGTGCGACATCATCATTGCGTCCGACCAGGCCGTCTTCGCCCTGCCGGAACCCAAAGTCGGACTCGCGGCACTCGCCGGCGGCTTGCAGCGCCTGCCACGGCAGATCGGCTCCAAACGCGCCCTCGGCATGATTCTCACGGGTCGTCACGTGTCCGCGGCGGAAGGCTATGAACTCGGCTTCGTCAACAAGGTCGTGCCGCACGACGACCTGATGGAGGAGACCCACCGTTGGGTACAGATGACCCTCGAGTGCGCGCCGCTCTCCATTCGCGCAAGCAAGGACGTCGTCTATCGAAGCCTGGACGTCGCGTCGCTCGAAGAATCGATGACGATGCGCTACGACTCGGTCGGCGCGATGTCGAAGAGCCAGGACTACGTCGAGGGTCCGCGCGCGTTCTCCGAAAAACGTCCGCCGAACTGGAAGGGAGAATAGACGCCCTTCGATGAGGATCAGGCAGACGCGAGTCTGCCGTCCTCCAGTAGATCGACCCACGGCTCGATCGACGCCTTGAAGGCATCGATCGAGGCGTAACGGAAGCCAAGCACGAAACGGCTCGCCCCCGCTTCCGCGAACTCCTCGAGCGCCGCGCGCGCCGCATCCGGATCAGACGCATCGACCCCACCCATCGCGATGATCTCACCGACCGGACGGCCGACTTCAGCACACATCTGGGCATAAACCTTGCGGCGTTCGGCGAGCTTCTGCGGCGTCAGCCGCATGGGCAGCCAACCGTCGCCGTAACGTGCCGCGCGACGCAACGCATGCGGGAAACCGCCGCCGATATAGATCGGCGGCGCCGGCGGTCGCGGCTTGAATAGGAACGGCTGGCCATTCGCCTCGACCACGTCATCCTCGAAACAGCGGCGCATGAAGGCGAGCGTTTCGTCGCTGATGCGCCCTCGCTGGTGGCGATCGACACCGAGCGCTCGAAACTCCGCATCCATCCAACCGATCCCAACGCCGAGTAACAACCGCTCGGCGGAAAGTTCCTGCAGGCTCGCAACCTGCTTGGCGGTAGCAAGGGCGCCCCGGTAAGGCAGGATCAGAACGCCCGTGCCGAGCTTGATCCGCGTCGTGGCACCCGCAAGCCACGCCAGCGTGATCAGCGGATCGACATAACGTCCACCAGAACCCTCCGCGTCGTCGGGCGGAATGGCAATGTGGTCGGTGATCCAGGCCGACTCGAAGCCGGCCGCCTCGGCCGCTAGCGCCGCCGCGAGCATCTCCTCGCGGGTCGATGCCGCGCCCATGTTCCTTATCGTGATACCAACGTCCACTTGCTCTCCTAAGCTGATCGGCCTACTCGAGCCACGTTTTTGCCGGACAGATCGCTGCCGCGCGCCGTTCGGGCGGCTTCACCGATATGGCTCGGCCACGTGGTCATGTTCTACTTAACCATTAACCGATTTGAGGCGACACGCCACCGTGCGAACCGCAGTGATATTCCTCCTAGCCTTCACCGGCGGCTTTACGATCATGTCGATCGAGCTACTCGGCGGGCGAATCCTCGCGCCATTCTTCGGCAGCAGTATCTACGTCTGGGGCAGCATCATCACGGTCTTCATGGCGTCGTTGTCCCTCGGCTATCTCTGGGGCGGGCGGTGGTCGCTGAACCATCCCAACCTCCGACGTTTTTCTACGCTTTTCATCGGCGCAGCCATCGTGCTTTATCCGCTGGGACTCGCATCCGAAGGCATCATGGAGTTCGTCTTCGAGCGCATCGAAGATCCCCGCTTCGGCAGCCTGAGTGCCGCCATCCTGCTCTTCACCGTCCCGACGGTCATTCTCGGCATGATCTCGCCCTATTCAGTGAGTCTGCTCGTCAAGACACGCGAAGAATCGGGGCGGATCGCCGGGCTCCTCTATTTCGTCTCGACGCTTGGGAGCGCCCTCGGCACGCTCGCCACGAGCTTCTACTTCGTTCTCTGGTTCGAGGTGGACACGATCGTGAGTTCCCTGGCGGCGACACTCCTCGTGATGGGTGTGGCCGGCGTCGTATTTTCACGCGAGGCACCCGAGCGTGCCCTTTCGGCAGACGCCCACACATGATGAAACATCGACTACTCCCTGCGCTCGCCGCCCTTTGCGTCACGACCCTCCTCACCACGTCGGCAACGGCCGAAGTACTGCACCGCGAACGATCCCTCTATCAGACGATTCTCGTCACGCGGGACAACGATCGGATCTGCCTGCAGTTCAGCGTTCGTCGGGCACAGAGAAGCCAGTCCTGCCGTGACCCCTCGGATCCCTATCGTCTGGTCTTCACCTACTCGCGAATGACCATGGCCGCGCTGCTCCTGAAACCTGACCCGGAGTCCATCCTCATCGTCGGCCTCGGTGGCGGTACGTTGCCGAAAACCTTCAACGAGCTGATTCCGAACGTCGACATCGACATCGTCGAGATCGATGAAGCCGTGATTCGCGTCGCACGAGAATATTTCGCCTTCCGCGCGAAACCGTCGATGCGGATCGCCCCCCGCGATGCGCGCGTATTCATCAAGCGCAAGCTAACCGAAGGCCGTAAGTACGACCTCATCGTGCTCGACGCATACAACGGCGACTACATTCCTGAGCATCTGCTGACCCGTGAATTCCTCGAAGAAACCCGCGAGCTCCTGAGCGACGATGGCGTCGTCGCGGCCAATACGTTCGTCACATCGGCGCTCTACGACCACGAGTCGACAACCTACCGCGCCGTGTTCGGTCCGTTCTTCAACTTCAAACACCCGACGAGCTCCAACCGGATCATCTTCGCCACCAAGTCGGGGCTGCCGAGCCAGGAGACCCTAAACGCCAACGCCGAAAGCTGGTCCAAGCGCCTCGAGCGTTACGAAGTGCCGATCACGGACTACCCGCCGTTCCTGACGACCGATATCGACTGGGACCCCGGCAAGCGCATCCTCACCGACCAGTACTCGCCGGCGAACCTGTTGCGCGAGCGCCGCCGAAACTAATAGTCCGAGGGAAGATTCATGGTGAATTGGGATTTCCCGTACGCGTCACGCCGTGCACCCGTCATCGCGCGCAACGTCGTCGCGACGTCGCAACCCCTGGCGGCGAGCGCCGGACTGGAAATGATTCGCCGCGGCGGCAACGCGATCGACGCGGCGGTCGCGACCGCGATCACGCTGACCGTCGTCGAACCCGCAATGAACGGTGTCGGATCCGACGCTTTCGCGATCGTCTGGGACGGCAATGAACTCGGCGGACTCAACGCATCGGGATGCTCTCCCGCCGGTTGGACGCCCGATCGGTTCAAACGTCACGACGCCATGCCGATCGCCGGATGGGATGCGGTCACCGTACCGGGCGCCGTCAGCTCGTGGATGGCGCTGTCCGTCAAGTACGGGCGCCTCGATTTCGCCGATCTTTTCGAACCCGCGATTCGCTACGCCGCCGACGGTTTTCACGTGGGCCACAAGACCGCCGCGATCTGGGCGCGTACCGTCGAAAACTTCGCCGCATTCGCGGGCTTTCAGGAACACTTTGCACCGGCTGGCCGGGCGCCCAATCCCGGCGAGCTATTCCGCCGCCCCGATCTCGCGAAAACCCTCGAGCGGATCGCCGAAACCCGTGGTGAGGCGATGTATCGCGGCGAACTGGCGGAGGCGATCGCCCAGGCGTCGGCTGCCGAGGGTGGCGCGATGACGAAGGCGGATCTAGAAAACCACGAACCATTCTGGGTGGCGCCCATCGGGGTGCCCTACCGCGACGTCGCGCTGCACGAGATTCCCCCAAACGGACAGGGTCTCGCCGCGCAGATCGCGCTCGGCATTCTCGAGCACCTCGACACGGCAAGTCTGGAGCCCGGATCCGCCGAATGGACGCACCGCCAGATCGAAGCAATGAAGATTGCTGTGCGGGCATCCTTTGATCATTTCGCGGATCCGCGCGCGATGCGCCTATCGCCAGCCGACCTGTTGGAGCCCGGGAGCCTCGCGCGAGCCGCGAAGCGGATCACGAAGACCGCGAGCCAGATACCCCCGGTCGAACTACCCTTCGGGCACGACACGGTCTATCTCACGGCAGCCGATGGCGACGGCCGCATGATTTCGATGATCCAATCGAACTACATGGGCTTCGGTTCGGGGGTCGTCGTGCCGGGAACCGGCATCGCGATGCAGAACCGCGGCGCGGGATTCGTCCTCGACCAGACCCACGTCAACGCCGTCGGGCCCGGTAAACGCCCCTTCCACACGATCATTCCGGGATTCGTAACGAAAGGCGGCGGGCCCGCCATGAGCTTCGGTGTCATGGGCGGGCATATGCAGCACCAAGGTCACGTGCAGATGGTCACCCGCATATTCGACCATCGGGAAAACCCGCAAGCCGCGAGCGACGCTCCGCGCTGGCAGGTGGCACCCAACTACGATGTGATGTTGGAAGACGGCTTCGACGTAGCGGTTGCCGAGGACCTGCTCGATCGCGGCCATCGCGTCTCGATGTATGGCGAAGGCGCCTTCGGTGGCGCGCAGCTCATCTACCGCACCGACGACGGATATATCGCCGCGTCGGACCACCGAAAGGAAGGGACGGCAGTTGGCTTCTAGCCGCGGTCAGTCGGCTTCTAGCCGGAGAAGCGTTCCCCGGCTTTCGGCTACTCCTCGCTCGGCTCGAGCTTGAGCGAGGCCGAGTTCATGCAGAATCGAACCCCCGTGGGTGCGGGTCCATCCGGAAACGCATGACCCAGATGGGCATCGCAAGCAGAGCAGAGGATTTCCGTGCGCAGCATGCCGAGCGACCGATCTTCCTGCGCGACCACGGCGTCTCTGGCGACGGGCTGATAGAAGCTCGGCCAACCCGAGCCTGAATCGTATTTTGTGTTGGAGTCGAAAAGCTCCGCGCCGCAGCAACGACAGAGGTAATGCCCCGCCGTCTTGGTATCCCAGTATTCGCCCGTAAAGGCGGGTTCGGTACCCCCACGCCGGGTGACCTCGAACTCCGTCGGGGTCAGTTCCGAACGCCACTCGTCGTCGGACTTGACGACTCGCTCGCGTTCATCTTCCCGCGTCTCCTCGTGCGAATCGTCGCCGTGCGCACTTTTTGCATCCAACGTGTCAGCCATATCTGTATCCTGCGTCGCCTCGCGATCAAGGTGGTGGTCGATGCTTTGCGGTTTTCGCCAGCGTCCTCGCCGTTGATCAATAACCCGAATCTTCGAAGAGGCGTTGCTATGAAAGCAAGCCTCAGCAGAGTACCAGCCATGACCGCCAATCAATCCGTCGAGACACTGGAGCCCCGCGGACAGCACAGCTTCGCGAAATCGACGAAGCTCGCCGACGTCTGTTACGACATTCGCGGTCCGGTGCTCGTCGAAGCCAATCGGCTCGAAGAGGAAGGCCACCGCATCCTCAAGCTCAACATCGGCAATCCCGCACCGTTCGGTTTCGACGCGCCGGAAGAGATCTTGAGAGACGTCATCCACAACCTGCCGACTTCGCAGGGATATTGCGATTCGAAGGGCCTCTATTCCGCCCGAAAAGCCGTGATGCAGGAATGCCAGCGCCTGGCGATTCAGGACGTCGACATCGGCGATATCTTTATCGGCAACGGCGTCAGCGAGCTCATCATGATGGCGATGCAGGCGCTCCTGAACGACGGCGACGAGATTCTATTGCCGGCGCCCGACTATCCGCTCTGGACGGCAGCGGTTCGGCTCGCCGGGGGCATTCCCGTGCACTACCGCTGTGACGAGAGCGCCGAATGGAACCCCGATCTCGAGGACATCAAAGCGAAAACGACGCCGCGCACAAAAGGCATCGTCGTCATCAATCCGAACAACCCGACCGGCGCCGTCTACGATAAATCCGTTCTGCTCGAGATTACCGAGTGGGCAAGGCAAAAAAGCCTTGTGCAGTTCGCCGACGAAATCTACGCCAAGATCGTTTACGACGATGCGGAGTATTTCCCGCTCGCATCGCTCTCGGACGACGTGCTGACACTCTCCTTCGACGGGCTCTCGAAGGCCTATCGCTCCGCCGGCTTTCGGGCCGGGTGGATGGTCATCAGCGGACCGACCGAGCGGGCGACGGACTATATCGAGGGCATCAACATTCTCGCGTCGATGCGCCTGTGCGCCAACGTTCCGGCGCAACACGCGGTACAGACCGCCCTCGGCGGCTACCAGAGCATCGCGGACCTGGTGAAGCCCGGCGGCCGCCTGCATGAGCAGCGCGACGTCGCCTTCGAGCGGCTGACCGCGATCGAAGGGGTGACGGCCGTGAAACCCAAAGGTGCGCTGTATGTCTTCCCGCGGCTCGACCCGGCTCGGTTTCACATCCTCGACGACGAGCGGTTCGTGCTCGACCTCTTGCAGAAGGAAAAGCTACTCGTCGTGCAGGGAACCGGCTTCAATCTCGATACGCCGGATCACTTCCGGCTGGTCTTCCTGCCTCACGCGGAGGAACTCGAAACCGCTTGCGAGAAGATCGGCACTTTCCTCTCGAGCTATCGGCAATAGCGCGCGGTCAGTGCCCGAGCAGGGCGATCTTGAGCGCCCGATCGGGATCCTGCTCTTCAAATTCGCTCGCGCCATGCAGCCGGTCAACCACACCGAGTTCGGGCGCGCGGCGCGCCGTCTGCTCCTCGAGAAACCGAAACGGCAGGAACGGCGAGTTCAGACACGCGAGTACGCGACCGCCGTCGCCGAGCATATCGGGTAGTCGTTTGAGCACACTCGGATAGTCCCGCTCGGCGTCGAAACTGCCTCGCTGTCGTGACGGCGGATCGACGATGACGAGGTCGTAGGGGCCGAGCTGCCTGAGCTTCCACCAGGACTTGAAGACGTTGAACGGCAACATCGTCGTTTGCCGCAGGTCCTGTTCGTTGTGTTCGTGGTTGCGGCGTCCCCAATCGAGCGCATTCCTGCTCATGTCGTTGTTGACGACATGAGCAGCATCGCCGGCGAGCGCGGCAACCGAGAACGCACAGGTGTAGGCAAAGAGGTTCAGCACCCGTTTCCCCGCGACCCGCGATCGCACGAACGTCCTGATAGGCGCCATGTCGAGGAAGAACCCGATGTTCTGGTTCTCATACGGGCGGACTTCGAACTGCAGTCCCGCCTCCTCGACGAGAAAGACGTCCGGTACCGATCCCGCAACACATTCGGCACTCGTGGCCCGCCCGCGGCGGCGCTGCAGTACGACCCCCTCGACACCCGGGAGGTCGAAAATTGCCTTCGCGAGCCCCAGACGATCGACGTCCGAGAAGGCCGCGACGACAACGAAGGGCGGCAGCCAATCCACCGTGACGTCTTCATAGTCGACGTAGCATCGACCACGCCCGTGTAGCAGACGCCGCGGTCCGTTCGCCGTTTCGAGCCGCTCGGCGATGACATCGCGCACGGCCATCAGTTTTCCGACCGCACGAAGAGCTTGTCGTCGAAACCGGCAATCACCTCGATCAACCCACTGAAGCGCTGATCGATGGTCGCCGACCCCGAATCGACGAGCAATGGCCGACCGTCGAGGGACGCGAGTTTGTTCCTCGTGCCGACCACCCAGAGGTCTTCACGCCGGAGACGCGCAAGAACCTCGATCGAGAGCTCGAGATTGCCGCGACCGATGAGTGCGCCCTGCCCCCTCGTAAAGCTCACGACAACGACGAACTGGCCGAGTTCGAGCAGGCGTCGCTCCGCGAGGTTCGTCTCGAGGCACCCCGACGCATCAAAGAGATCGAACCCCAGAAGCGTGCCGGTGCTGCCGAGCTCCGATTTGATCGCACTGACCGTCGACCCGGGCCCTAGCAGGAACGTCGAGGACGACTGGCGTACTTCATCCGCGACATACGCCGCGATTTCGGCCTGCGCGAGTGTTTCGTCCTCCACCCCGCCAATCTTCGTGTGTTGCACGTAATCGCCCAGATCAGGGACTTTCACGTCCGCGTAGAAGCGCGATCTGACCACACCACGGCGGAGCGCGGCTTCGTCGAGATCCCGTATTTCGGCATCGCGCACGGCGACGAGACCGCCGTCACGTACTCGCCCCAGGATTTCCGCGAGCCGCGCCGGTGAACGTACGAACACCCCCGAATGCATCTTCACGCCGGCTGGCAGACCGATGATGGGCGTCCGCGCTGCCCTTGCCGCGACGTCGCGCGCCGTCCCGTCTCCGCCGACGAAAACGATCAGGTCGATACGCCGGGCAACGAAGGCGTCAACGGCGGCGCAGGTGTCCTCGGACGTCGTGACCGGTGGGGCTTCGCCGATTACCTCGGCGTCGATCCCGTGCGGGCTCAACAATCCTCCACCCATCGCGCCGGCCCACGTGAAGACCCGGAACCCCGAAAAACAACGCGGGTGCGTGCCGAGCAGTTGCTCGACCCGTGGAATGGCCCGGGCCGTCCCGCCCAGTCCGCGCGCCTCGCCGACCACCCCGTCGCTTCCCTTGAGCCCGACGGTCCCGCCGATACCCGACACCGGGTTGACGACAAATCCCAAGCTCAACACACGAGATCGACCACATGGTCGGCGATCGCGAGCGAGGCCGTCAGGCCAGGCGACTCGATACCGAGCAGGTTGACGAACCCTGGCGCGCCGTTCTCGGCGGGGCCTTCGATCACGAAGTCCGGTGCCGCGCCTCCACTCGGCGCGAGCTTCGGCCGAATGCCCGTGTAGCTCGGATGCAGACGCGATTCGTCGAGCGATGGGTAATAGCGCTTGATCGCGGCGACGAAGCGATCGAAATTGATCGAATCGAAGCTGTAGTCCTCATCTTCCTGCCAGACGACGTCCGGGCCGAACTTCGCCTGCCCCCCCATGTCGAGGGTCACGTGCACGCCGAGCCCGCCGGGTTCCGCAACGGGATAGACGAGCCGCTTGAAAGGCGATTTGCCCGTCAACGCGTAGTAATGACCTTTAGCGTAGTAGCTTCGCCAGTCGCCACCGATTTGCCGGGACATCTTCGGCGCCTGGATGCCTGCTGCGTTGACGACGATGCTCGCGTCCAACGAATAGCCGTCGCACTCGACTCGAACGCCATCGGAAACCGTGCTCAGGCCGGTCGCTTCGGTGAGAAACGAGATCATGCCGCCACCGGCCTCGATGTCGCCCACGAGACTCAGCATGAACGCGTGGCTGTCGATGATGCCGGTCGTTTCGGAGTAGACGGCTGCTCGTGCGTTGACCTCCGGCTCGAGCGCGAGAACCTCGTCACGATCGAGCCAGGGCAATTCGCCGACGTGGTTTCGGCGTGCCTGTTCCTGATAGCCCCTAAGGGTGTCGAACTGATCCTCGCTCGTCGCGACGATGATCTTGCCGATGTTCGAGTGCGGAACGTTGTATCGCGCGCAGTGCTCGTAGAGCTTCTTCTTGCCGGCAACGCACATCGCCGCCTTCACAGACCCCGTCGGGTAGTAGATGCCAGCGTGAATGACTTCGGAGTTACGCGACGACGTCTCCGAACCGATGATGTCGTGGCGCTCCAACACGATCACTTCTCGGCCCGCGCGCGCGAGCGCGCGGGCGACCGCAAGGCCGACGACCCCCGCGCCGATCACCACCGCGTCGCATCGTTCAGCCATACGCACGACCCATGCCGCCGGCGGTTGCTCGAATCGCTCTCCCCACGACTGAACACGCCGACCCTTCGGCGAGCGCGTCGGCAAACAAGGCCGCCCGGCGCGGCAAGCCGCGCGCCAGCAGTTCTCCGCGGGCGCCATCGATTCGGGCTGCGAAGCGCGCGAGATCAAGAGGCGTCGCTGTCAGGTCGTCGAGGCTTGGGCGGAACGGCAGGCGTGCAGCAAGAGAGAAGACCCACTCGAGCGCCTGGACGCGTTTCTCGAGATCAAAAAAAAGCGCTTTTGCGGGCTCGGTGCGCGGCGGCGCCAGGTACTCGTAGCCGTAATCGACGAGCGATCGGCGCTCGGCCCCCGCAATGCACCAGTGCGCCGCTTCGTGCAGCGCGCTCGCCGCGTAATCGTGGGAGAAACGCACCTCGGCAACCGTTACATCGCTGAGGTCGTGGTGGCCCGACGGGAGATAGACCGGCTCGTCGAAACCGCCCCGCATGCGGACTTCGTAAGCCACAAACGTGAGATCGAAAAGTGCGCCGATAGCTGCCGCGTCAATCGACATCGCTCTCGAGGATCCGCGTCGCATGTAATCGCCGGAGATAGTCGGCCGACAGGAAGGGCCGTCCGGCGAGCAGATGCGACAGATACCACCGCGGCGGTTTGAGGTCATCAGACAGCACCGCAAGGTTGCCGAAGTACGTCCATGCCGAGATCTGTTCACCGTTATCGCGTGTGACGACCTCGACGACGTCGCGCCCATATTGCACGGGCGCGCCCTCGAAGCGATCCATTTTCGAGATCTCGTCCGGTCCCGAGAGTTCGTAAAGAACGCCTTCGACGATTTCATCGAACGCCACCACGATGTTCGCGTGCCCTGCACCTTCCTGCAGGCGCGAGCGTTTGTTGAAGCGCAGGCCAAAACGCCTGAGCTCCGCGCCGCGGCATTGTGAAAACGCGAGACCTCGTTCGCGGACCCGGTCAGCATCCATGTTGCTGCCGTAGGCGAAGTAGAAATGTCGTCCTCTCATCGTCCGGCCGAATCAACCTTTCTTGATCAAGAAATGGAACCGCTCGCCGTCATCGGCATCAAAAACCAGCTCATGACCCATAAACCGACAGAAGTTGATGAAATCGCGCCGCGTCGACGGGTCGGTCGCTTCGATCGAAACCGTTTCGCCAGGCGACATCGAGCGAACGCGGTTCCTCACGATCATCAGCGGTTCGGGGCATTTGAGCCCGATAGCGTCGACATGAAAATCGCCTTCCGGAGGTGTTTGCATCGCCACTTCTCTTGCGACTCGAATCTTTCGGTGTTGTATGGGCCCCAGTTCCAATCTCTCTCGCGGGTCGTGCCATTCGCCCACAGCGCGGCGCAACTCGACAAGCGGTCCCCAGGGATCGACGCGCGATGGTAGCGAAAGCGTGCGGAAGCCGCACGAAACCGCCCGCTCGCGAGGCATATCCAACGTCTTCCGCCCGCCCGGATCATCTCGTTCGGCGTCGCCTTGACTGATCAATGAGGCCCGCCGACACTCGGACGAACTCAAAGACAATGACGAACGCAAGAGCACCGATAAGACACGTGACTAGCAAGGCACAATCTCCAGGTCTGAGCAGACGGACGACCCGCCGCGTTCGCGGGTCAAGGCCGTCATCGGCTTCGATTCGAAGCGGTCTGCTCGTGGCGATCTTCGCCTGTTCAATTTCGTTCGCCGAGGGCGCGAGCGACGAAGTGACGACGCCGAGCGATGTCGTCGAGTCGATTCCCGCGCAATCGGGCGCCGTAGACGCGATCGCCGCGCGCGAGTTCCTCCAGGCCGTCGAGATCGCCCAGACTGAAATCAATCAGATCGAAGCCGCGCGGAACCGATACGACGCGGCATTGATCGAACCCTTGGTGTTGCTCGGCGACGCGCTAGCCGAATTAGGCAACGCGGATGCAGCGCTCGGCGCTTACGAGCGCGCGCTCCACGTCACGCGGGTCAACGCGGGGTTGCATTCGCCCGAGCAGGTGAACGTCGTCTACCGGGAAGCTGCTCTCCTCGCCGACCGGGGCGACCTGATCGGCGCCAACGACCGCCACGAATACGCGTACGGCGTGCTGTTGCGATCGTATCGGGGCGACGACCCTCGTCTGCTCGACGGAATCTTCGCGCTTGCCGACTGGTACATGGCGACCTACAACATCTTCTCGGCACGCGACCTTTTCGAACACGCCAACCGCATCGCTTCGACGACGTTACCCGCGGACGATCCGCTACGGCTACGCGCCTTACGCGGTATCGCGAAGACCTACCGAGACGAGCGTTATCCGCCAACCAATACTTTCGACGTCGACGCCGTCGCGCCGCGCGGGCGCAGCACCCAACGCGATCCGATGGCCCGGCCCGTGATGATCAACGCCTTCGCGCGCGGAGAACGGGCGTTAATCGACGCGGTCAAGATCGTCAGGGCAACCGATCGATACGGGCCAAACGACGTCGCTCGGGCGATGTTGGATCTCGCGGATTGGTTCCTGATCTTCGACAAATACACGCGCGCCCTACCGCTTTACCGACGGGCATCGGAGCTGCTGCAGAGTGATCGGGCGGCTCACGACGCGGAATTTTCGTACCCCACAGCGCTCTACCTTCCGTTGCCACCCAATCCTCGAGCGCCCACCGATCGAAGCGCGGACGACCGGATGGAAGGCGTCGTCGAGATGGCGGTCAGTATCAGCAAGCGCGGATTCGTCGATCGTGTCGACCTGCTCGAGTCGGATCCAGACGGGATAATGGATTTACGGGCGCGGCGGTCCGCTCGGCTCGCACGCTATCGACCCGCTTTCCTCGATGGTGAGCCACAGGAGACGAACGACGTACGCATCGCGTATCGCTTCGACTATTACCCCGAATACGGGACAGAAAGAACGGATTGATCACCACCGACAAACCTGTACGAAGTTTGGGGAACCTTCCGGCGGAGCGGTTTCTAATGAGTAGATCGGATAAGTTCGACGGAAAGTTGGACGTCGTCTCGTAAAGACAAGACGTGTCAGGGGAAGGGCCATGATTCGAGCAGCAGGAAGTCCCATCGAGCGAGCTGACGTTTTACTGCCCAGCGCGTTCCGTTTACTTCGCCGAACATTCGTACTCGCGACCGTTTGGGCGGTCGCCGCGTGTCAGATGCCGCAGCTACCAACACCACCTTCACGACCCAGCCAATCATCATCGAGCCCCTCGATGCCTTCCTCCTCGAGCTCGCCCAGCATGCCGAGCCCGCAGTCAATGCCGAGCCCGCCGAGTTCGCCGAGTTCGCCGAGTTCGCCGTCGCAGAGTCCTTCGTCGAGTTCGCCACAATCACCGAGCCCGCAGAACCAGAGTCAGCAGCAAAGTGGTGGCCAGCCCCCGTCCGGGCGACCCCAGGAATCAAGCCAGCAAGGCGGCCAGCAATCGCAGCAGCAGGGCCAGGAACAACAGCAAGGCGGCGAGCAATCACAGCAGCAACAACAAGGTGGCCAACAGGGGCAGCAACAACAGCAAGGCGGCCAACCGCAGAGCGGTCAGCAAGGTCAGGACCAGCAAAGCGGCGGAATGGAAGGTGACATGGCCGAGGCCGGCGGTCCGCCACCCGGTTCACCCGCGGGCGATGATGGCGACGGCTGGGAGACCAGCACCGAGTTACCGGGCCTTCCGGGCAGCGAAGAAGCCGGTGGGGGCGATGAAGAAGAGGACGCCAACGGCGGTGGCGGCGAAGAATCCGAAGAACAGGGCGCGGGCGGTGAACCGGGACGACCCGGGGCCAGTGGCGATGATGATCGGAGCGTAGCGGGCGACGCCGAACTCGAGAAAGCCCTCGGCGATTTCGATGGCGAGATTCTCGACGAACGTAACGTCATCGCCGCGCGCAAAGCCGATGCCCAACCTCAATCGGGCGGTGGTGGCGGCGTCCCCGAACCGACCGGCAGCGGCGAACAGTCCGGCAGCCCCGTCAGCAACGGCCAGGGTTCGGCACCCGCACAGGGTGCTAACGGTCCAATCGGGCCACCGCGGCCACCGGTGCCGGTCACGGCGTCCGTTCCACCGGATACGCCCGATGCGAAAGACGACGATGTCGTGGCTCGCCAGTTGCGCGAAGCGGCGATGGCCGAACCCGACCCGGAATTGCGAGAGCTCCTCTGGGAAGAATATCGTCGGTACAAATCAGGACTCTAGGCGATCGACATGGATGCTCCACCCTTGGGCCTGACGCTACGCGCAACCATCTGTGTCTCGCTTCTCGTCGCCGTCGGTTGCTCGACCGCAACCGTTCGGGTCGTGGACCTGACACCACCCCAACAAGCCACCATGGAAGTGCCCGAAGAGCTGCTCCTCGACGTTGGCGTCGAAGTCTTCGATCCCAACGTGCCCGAGTCCTTCGACGAGCAACGCGAAGCAAACATCATCCCGGAAGTACGCCGTGCCGAAGGCAATTACATGGCGTTCTTCACCAAGAACCTCCTCCAATCGACGGGTAACTGGGGCGCCGTCCGTGTCATCCCGCGCGAGACCCATGCGGTGGATGTCGTCGTCAGCGGCACGATCCATCACTCCGACGGCGAACGAATGATCGTCGAAGTCACCGTGACCGATGCCCGCGGCCAGCAATGGTTCACGCGCGAATACGAAACGTTGGCCAGCAAGTACGCCTATGAAGACACCATCCCGCCCGATATCGATCCGTTCCAGTCGACCTACCGGCGGATCGTCGACGAGATGACGATGTACGTGCGCGCCCTCACCCCAGAGCAGATTCAGGAAATCCGCACGACCGCCGAAATGAAGTTCGCGCGCGATTTCTCGCCCGACGCGTTCTCCACTCACGTCGTCGAGATCGAGCCGGGGGCCTATGAAGTCCGCCGCCTGCCGGCCGACGACGATCCCATGCTCGACCGCGTGCGCAAGGTTCGTGAAAGGGAGTATCTCTTCATCGATACGCTCGATGAGTACTTCGACGGTTTCTACCGCGAGATGTACCCGTCGTATCAGGACTGGCGGAGCGCCTCCTATGGGGAAGCCATCGCGTACAGCAACCAACGCGAAAAGGCGCGTCGTAAGACGATGGCGGGCGCAGTAGCAATAGCAAGCGGTCTCCTCGCTCAGAGAAGTGACAACGTCGCGACGCGCTACGGTGGTGTCGTCGGTGTGATCGGTGGGGCAACCCTCGCAATGCAGGCGATCGAGGATCGCGCCGAAGCACAGCTACACGCAGAAGTGCTGCAGGAGCTCGGTACGTCCGCTGAAGCCGAGATCACGCCCCATACGATCGACCTAGAAAACGAGACGCTCCGGCTACAAGGATCAGTGGAAGCCCAATACGTCGAACTGCGACGGATCCTACGCCGCATCTACTTCGAGGAGATGGGTCTGGAGATGCCCGACGACATAGCCGAAGAGATCGCCGCCGAAGAGGCGGCGAAAACCAAGGAGTCGGAAGACGAGCTGTTCGACGATGTCTCAACCTGACCACCGGACCATTGAACCCGCCGTCGCACCGCTGACGCGGGGGCAGACAGACACCACCAAAAAGACCCGCCTACAAGGCCGAACGATCGGCCTGGGCGGGCTCTTTGTCGTCCTCGCCGGCATCGTCTTCTATGTGTTCGCGGTCGTACCCGACCAGGTCGATACCGTGAGCGTGCCGTCGCAAACGAGTGAATCCGTCGCGGCCCCCGCGACGCGCGCTCGCCCCACGGAAGGCGACGCCGCACCACCACCTTTCGAAGCGGCCCAGCGAGAACAGGCACGGGCCAAAGCCCAGGAGCAGCTCGCGGTGTTCGTTCGCCGGCAGCTACAGCTCGAAGACGAAATGGACGTTGCGACCTGGGGCGCCGACGAACTCGCTGCGATCAAGGAACGCGCGAACGTCGCCGACCAGCAGTTTCTGCGCGAAGAGTATCCCGCGGCTCTCGACGAGTATCGCCTTGCGGTAGCCGAGCTCGACGCGTTGATCGAACAAGGGCGCGAACTCGTGCGGACAAGCATCGCGTCCGGTTACAAGGCCCTCGACGAACGCGATCCGGAACGCGCCGCGACGGCATTCGAGCGCGCAATCAGCATCGCGCCCGGTGACACCGAGGCAATACGTGGCCGGGCTCGGGCAAAGACCCTACCCGAGGTCATTGCTCTTCTGCGCGAATCCGAACGTGCGGAACTCAGGGGCAACCTTGCAGGAGCCGCGGATCTCATCGACGACGCGCTCAATCTGGACCCGGATCTGGCCGGCGTCGGCGAACGGCAACAGAACCTTCGCCAGGCGCAGGCCGACGCACGCTATCAGGCACAACTCTCGAATGGTTTCTCGGCACTCGAGAAAAAGGACTTCGAAGCAGCGCTCCTCGCGTTTCGTGGTGTCCTCGCGGTGCGTCCGGACGACCCGATGGCACTCTCCGGCCAGCAACAGACCGAGCGGGCGAAAACGCTCGCACGGATCGACGCGCTCAAAGCGTCGGCTCGCGCACACGAAGAGAATGAATCATGGGAACGGGCGCTCAGCGACTATGACGAAGCGCTCGCGATCGACGGGTCACTCAAGTTCGCGCGCGACGGCAAACTCGAAATCAGGCGACGGGCTCGCCTCATCACCGCGATGGATCGTGTTCTCGCCGATCCGGGTCTGTTGTCCTCGGACAACGAGTTTCGAGACGCTCAGACGGTCCTCGCCGAAGCGCTCGACGAGCGCGGCGGCGGCGCAAAGTTCGATAACCGACGCGACCGATTCGAGACGCTACTTGCCCGCGCCACCGTGCCCGTGCCACTCGTATTGATTTCCGACAAGAAGACCCGGGTGGTGGTGCACCACGTCGGCGTACTCGGCACGTTCGACCGACACGAGCTGAGGCTCCGACCGGGCCGATACACCATCACCGGCAGTCAGGACGGTTGTCGCGACGTCCGCAAGGAAGTGTTGCTCGCGTCCGACCAGGCCCCTGTCGAAGTTCGCTGCGAAGAAAAGATCTGATGGCCGAAGAGGACCGTGGCAGGACCTCGACGATCGAGGCATCGTCGTTCACCCCGAGCGCTACCGTTACCGAGGCGCGCCGGTTTCCTGTATCGAGATGGCAGATGGTCGCAATCGTCGTCGGCCTCGTCGTGCTGTGGGTTTTCTGGTTCCTGTTCACGGCCCGATCCGTGCGTTTCGAGACCGAGCCCGTCGATGCGTTCGTCGTGGTCGATGGCGGGTTCGAGTTTGGCGAAACCCACCTTCTGCGTACCGGTCCGTACGCACTCAAGGCGACGGCGCCCGGTTATCACGATCTCGATCAGACCGTCGAGGTGGGCGACGCTAGAAACCAGACATTTGAACTCACGCTCGAGAAGTTACCGGGCGTCGTTCACTTCGACATCATTCCGGAAGGCAGCGAAATCCAAGTGGGTGACATTCGCGGCACCGCACCGATGACCGCCGACGTCCCTGCCGGCACACAAACGGTTCTCGTCAGTCATCCGCGCTACCAGAGTCAGTCCGTCGCGATCGACGTCATCGGGCGACGCGAAGAGCAGTCCGTCGACGTCGAACTACGCCCGAACTGGGCGAATGTGCGAATTCCGACCGTGCCAGTCGACGCGACGCTCGAAGTCGACGGCGATGCCGTTCCAACAACGACGCCCGGACCTTTCGAAATCCTTGCTGGCGAGCGACGCCTGACAATCAAGAAACCCGGCTATCAACCATGGGTCGACATCCTCGATTTCGAGCCCGAAGCCGAGGTCGAACTCCCCGGCGTCAACCTGCTCCCGGCAGGCGGGGAACTGACGCTACGCTCGCAACCCGCCGGCGCGGGCGTAACGATCAACGGCCAGTACCAGGGCGAGACGCCGCTAAGCATCGAGGTCGCGCCGGGATCACTCGATGTCCGCTTCTTCAAAGTGGGTTTTTCGCCGGAATCGCGGGCGATCGAACTCGATTCCGGACAGGCGCGGACCCTGCGCGTCGCGCTCGAGCAACAAACGGGCGAGCTCGCCGTCGAGACACAGCCCGCCGACGCCGAACTCTGGGTAGACGGTGAACGCCAAGGCGTCGGCGAGCAACTCGTGACCCTCACGGCCGTTGCGCACGACATCGAGATCCGCCGCGAAGGCTATGCCGCCTACAAACGATCGTTCCTGCCACAACCGGGGTTTCGCCAGGAACTCAAGGTGCGGCTACTCACACTCGAAGAAGCTCGCCTGGCGGCGCTGAAGTCGGTCCGTACGACGGCCGCCGGTCAGGAACTCGTGCTGTTGAGTCCCACCCAGGTTCAACTCGGCGCATCGCGCCGGGAGCCCGGACGTCGGGCCAACGAGGTCATCCGGGACGTCAAATTGACGCGGCTCTTCTACCTCAGCCGCACCGAAGTTTCGAATCGTGAGTTCCGCCAATTCGCGCCGGGTCATGAATCGGGAGAATTCGAAGGCCTCGATCTGAACGACGAAGACCAACCGGTCGTCGGGATCACGTGGAACGAAGCGGCGCAGTACTGCAACTGGCTTTCGTTGCAGGACAAACTCGAGCCGTTCTACGAAGAAGAGTTCGGCAAGATCACGGGTTTCAATCTACGCGCAAAAGGCTATCGGCTGCCGACCGAGGCGGAATGGTCCTGGGCGGTCCTCAACGAATCCCGACCGACCCGTTTCCCCTGGGGGGACGATTTTCCACCGCCCGATCGGCACGGCAACTACGCCGACCGCGCGGCGCAGAACACTGTCGGTCGAATCATCTTCGACTATAACGACAACTACATCGCCGCGTCTCCTGTCGGCATTTTTCCGCCCAATCAACACGGGGTCTACGACCTCGGCGGCAACGTCGCCGAGTGGATGCACGACTTCTACGAGATTCCCGAATCAGAACCGGCGACGGACCCCATGGGAC
Organism: uncultured Pseudomonadales bacterium; assembly: GCA_951813295.1. Lineage (GTDB taxonomy): Bacteria > Pseudomonadota > Gammaproteobacteria > Pseudomonadales > Azotimanducaceae > VXYL01. Next base: position 2,938,444 of record CATOTI010000002.1, on the reverse strand, counting down.
CGGACAACGGCGATTTTCACGTCATCAAAGGATCGAGCTGGAAGCACGGTACCGTGACGGACCTGCGCAACTCGTTCCGCGACTACGGCAAGGACGGCCGGCAGGATCTTGGATTCCGAATCGCCCGGTTCGCCGAGTGACGCCCATGTCGAACCGTCTCGCGATCGCCATCCTCCTGAGCCTCCTGCTCTTGCCGACGCCAGTAGCGGGACCGCCCGGCTCGTCGCTCGCCTTCAACACGCTGGCTGAGGAGAGGGTGGCGGACGAAGAGAGAGAAAATGCCGAGTTGGAAGATGCTGAATCCCGCGACGCCGAGACGCCCGACGAGGTCGACACCGATGGCGAGACGCCCGCCGAGGGCGACGCCGACGAAGAGGAGCCGGACGACGAAACCCTCGAGCCCGTCCGCTCTCCCGATATTTTTGTCCCGAGCGAGGATATTTCCGAAGACCTCGAGGTCACATTTCCCGTGGACATCTAGAAAAACAAAATCGTGAAAAAGAGCTTCTCATTCGAATTCGTCTATCAGATCGCGGCCCTCATCGTCGCGGTCATCATCGTCCACCTGATTTACGTCACGCTGATCCGACCGAACGCCGAGGCGATCCTCACCGAACAGGCCACTCGCGCGGAGCAGGGCGAAGCCTTCGTCCCCGACCGGTCGCTGTTTGTGGTGTTGCGCGATTACGAGCAGGAATCCTGCTTCATCCTGATGCTTTGGGCGATGTCGATCATGGGCCTCAAGGCACGCAACTCGTTCCGCGAGCGCAACATGCTTGACAACCGCTTCATCGAGGTCTCCGAGGGCATGAGCATCCTGCCCGAGGATACGAGGGAGTACTCGCGGCCGATCCAGGCGCTGCCCGACACGGCGCGGCACAACCTGCTGCCGCGGGTGCTGCTCGCCGCACTGCAACGTTTCTCGTCGACGCGCAACGTGCAGGACGTGTCTGACGCTGTGCGCGGCGTCTGTGAAACGGAATCCGACCGTCTCGACAGTGAACTGGCGATGGTGCGCTATATCGCCTGGGCCATCCCGTCGATCGGATTCATCGGCACGGTGCGCGGTATCGGCGACGCACTGGGCCAGGCCTACCGTGCCGTCGAGGGTGACATTGCCGGCGTTACCACCAGTCTCGGCGTAGCGTTCAACTCGACGTTTGTCGCCCTCGTGATTTCGATCGTGATCATGTTCCTGATGCACCAACTGCAACTGGTCCAGGAGCGCCTCGTTCTCGATACGCAGAACTACTGCAACGACAACCTCGTCCGCCATATGCAGGTGCGCTAGTGCTCGTCATCGAAACCAACGACATCGCGATAACCCTCACTCAATCGGGCCGTGTTCTGTATCAGGAACCCGCGCTCGCATTCGTCGAGAAGAAGAACATCGCGTTCGGTTTCGACGCCAGTCGGCAGTCCCGCCTGCACCCACGCCAGACCGAAGACCAGTTCTGGTATCGGTTGAATGAAGAGCCGTTGGGTACGCCGTCCGATGTCGCACGCAATCAGGCAGACCTGGTGTATGCGCATCTCGCGAAGATCACGGAAAACGTCGATCGCTCCGACGACACGATCCTGGTCACGCCGAGCTCCACATCGCCCGAGCAGATGAGCCTTCTGCTCGGTATCGCCCAGGCGGCGGGCCTCAACGTTCGACTGATTATCGACGCCGCCGCCGTCAGCAGCGCTGATCTGGCCCTCTCCCGTCGCACCGCGTTCGTCGACATCACCATGCACGCAGCCGTCGTGAGCACACTCGAACTCAACGACCAGGTGACGAGCACGGACGGCGCCGAAGTCGCCGAAGCTGGAATGCGTTCGCTCCTGGAAGGTTGGGTGGATGCCGTTGCCGATCGTTTCATCGATCAGACGCGCTTCGACCCCTTGCGAATTGCCGCAACCGAACAGCAGGTTTTCGATCAGTTGATCAAGGCGGTCGATCAGGGCGGCATGCCGCCGACGTTCGGCGTCTTGATCGATCACGCCGGTGAGTCACGCCGGGTCGACGTCACCGCCGAGATGCTCAAGAACAAGAACGCCCGGCGCCTCGACAAACTCGTCGAAGCGGCGCGCGGCTTCGACCACGTCGTCTTGTCCGAATATGCGAAGGCGATGCCCGGCCTCGGCGACCGACTCCGTGCCGAAGGTGTATCCGTGGAAGTCGCCTCGCGCGAAGCAGCCCGGCAAACGATCGATCGCGAAAGCGCCGCCCTCCTGGCGGGCGCGCCGGACGTCAGACACGTCGCCGCGTTCTCACGTACGCCCGTGCAGGACGTCGAGACGACGCCGAGCGAGGCCCGACCGACGCACCTGCTGCGCGGCGGTGTCGCCGTGGCCATCGCGTCGGGTATGGATTTCCGCTCACACCCGTCGAGTCATCTCGACGCGGGCGTCGACACGGGCATCAACGCCGGCGCCAACGGTGTCGTGATCACCGGCGCGACCCACGCGGTCTCGATCAACGAAACCGCGTACGCGAAGCAGGCCGTCAAACCCGGCGACGTCGTGCGCGTGGCCGGCGAGACGTTTCAATTCATCGTGGTCGACGTGTAGGCGGACCGCACGGTGGCGCGGCGGAGAACAAAACGTCGATTCGATGTCTTCTCGTTGTCGTTTCTGGATGTCATGTCGTGCGGCTTCGGCGCGGTCGTGCTCATCTTTCTCATCATCAACCACGCCGTTGACGACGAGACCAAAGAACTCAACCGGGATCTTCTCGCCGAATCCCGAAAACTCGATTATCAAATCGACGTGGGCGAGGAGAACCTCGTCGATCTCACAGACACCCTCGAGGACACCAAACGCCGCGTCGATCAGGCGAAGCGCGAACTCCTGGCGATGATCGAGGAGCTCGAACGGCGCCGCGAGGACAAGGACGATCTCGAAGCCGCGACCATCGCGCGGATCGCGTCCATCGAAGAGCTGAAGACCGATATCGAAACGCGCGAGCAGGACGTCGAGCGCCTGAAAGCGCAGGAGCGTGCGGCCGAAGGTAACCGGGTCCGGGAAATCCGCGGCGAGGGCGATCGCCAGTATCTGACCGGGCTCAGGGTAGGCGGTCGGCACGTGCTCATCGTGCTCGATTCGTCGGCGTCGATGCTGGACGAGACGATCGTGCAGGTGATCCGCCGGCGAAACATGCCGCTCGAGCGACGCCGCGCGGCGCCGAAGTGGCAACGAGCGCTCAGGACCGTCGAGTGGCTTGCCGCCCAAGTCCCGCTCGATAGTCAGTTTCAGATGATGACCTACAACACCGCCGCCGAATTTCACGTCGGTGAAGACGGTGTCTGGGTGGACGCCACCGAACCCGACGCGATCGACGACGCGATCGAGCGCATCAACGAGGTCGTGCCCGAGAACGGCACAAATCTTCACTCGCTCTTTGTCCAGATCAGCACGATGAATCCGCTCCCGGACAATGTGTTCCTGATCACCGATGGGCTACCGACACTCGGCGAACGAGCGCCCCGCAAGTCGACGGTCAACGGGCGGGAGCGCCGCCAACTCTTCGAACGTGCCTATCGGGTGCTGCCGAATCAGATTCCGATGAACGTCATCATGTTCCCGATCGAAGGCGATCCGATGGCGGCGGCCGCCTACTGGAGCCTGTCACGCGCGACCGGTGGTTCATTCATGTCGCCTTCGCGAGATTGGCCATAAGAGAAGTTGGGGTAGTTCACGATGCAACGCCGCGCCATGGAAGAAATCGGTCTCTCCTTTCTCGACGTCATCTGTTGCGGCTTCGGCGCGATCATTCTGTTGCTGATGATCGTCAAGACGGTCGAGCCGATCGTGTTAGAGGATCCGACGATCGATCTCGACGGCATCGTCAACATGAAGCGAGATTCGCACTTCGACATTCAGGGGCAGACCAAGGTTCTGCAGCGGCAAATCGAAGAAGAACGTGATCAGCTCGAATTGGAATTTCGCCAGCTCGCCCGGGTGCGCCAGGAGTTATCGGAAATCCTCGGTGAGTTCGATACGACAAAACAGCGCGCCGACGAGAACCTCGTCAACGAGAACAAGCTGGCCGCTGCCAAACAATCACTTTCCGAAGAAATGGAGCGCTTGCTGGGCCTCGGTTTCGAACGCGCAGATGACACGATCGGCGGCATCACCGTCGACAGCGAATACATCATCTTCGTCATCGACACTTCCGGCTCGATGCGCAACTTCGCGTGGCCTCTCGTCATCCGCAAAGTCCAGGAGACGCTCGACATCTACCCACAGGTGAAGGGCATCCAGGTGATGAACGACATGGGCGATTACATGTTCGACCAATACGCCGGCGACTGGATCCGCGACTCGGTCGCCGTCCGCCAGAATATCGTTCGGCGGATGCGCAACTGGAACGTGTTCTCCAATTCGAGCCCCGTCGAAGGCATCGAGCAAGCGATCTCGCAGTTCTATGCGCCCGACAAGAAAATCAGCATTTACGTGTTCGGCGACGACTTCCAGGGCGGGTCGATCGAAAGAACGGTCGACACGATCGACCGCTTCAATGTCGCCGACGAATCCGGCGCGCGTCGAGTGCGCATCCACGCGATCGGTTTTCCCGTCGTGCTGGGCGCGGCTCGTTCTGGCGCAAACTTTGCTGCGCTCATGCGCGAACTCACCTTCCGCAACAACGGGACCTTTGTTGGTCTCCCGAATTTCGAGTAGCCTCTGATGCCTGATTCGAAGCCGCGCAATGTAAGCGTGCCAGACGCTAACCGCCTGCGCTTTCAGGCCTGCACCGCCAGGATTGTAGCTATGCGCGACAGACCCTCTGCAAGACTCCTCCGAGCTTTTCCGCTGACGCTCGCCGTCGCGTTCCTCGTCGGATGTGCGGGGGGCGCGTCGGTGACCGTCAACACCTCGATTCCACGACCGCTGGTTGATTCGATGCCGGTCGAGGTCGGCGTCTACTACGACGAGACGCTCGCCGGCTACGTGCACGAAGAAGACCTCGAGTACCTCGGCGAGTACAGCATCGATCTCGGGACGTCACAGATCCCGGTTTTCGAACGGGTGTTCGATGCAATGTTCGATCGTGTCGTACCAGTCGCCGAACGCGTACGCGCTCAGCTCACGACGACGGCGCTCCCGAGCGCGGGTGCAGCCGAAGAAGCGGAGGAAGCTGACGAAGCAACTGCGACCGTCCCCGTCGGCCCCGATCCGCAACTTATCCTCGCCGAACTCAAACGCCAGAACATCGAACTGGACGCGCTTCTGATACCGAAGATCCAGCAACTGCAGTTCGCGATTCCAGAGCAGACGCGCACCGATTTCTACGAGGTCTGGATCCGCTATGAGATGCAGCTCTTCGCGATGGACGGATCGCAAATCGCGCAGTGGGACGTGCACGGTTACGGCAAGTCGAATCGGCGCAACTTCGGCATGATGGAGTCGCAAAAAGAACCAGCCTTGAACGAAGCCGCCGTTTGGGCACTGCGCGATGCAGCGGCATTCCTTTCGTTTTATTTCACGACCGTCTCGGGCGTTAAGGAATGGCTCGAATCGACGGAGCAGGAGACTCAATCGTGATTCGCCGCTTTTTCATCGTGTTAGCCGCCATCGGCGCGCTCACCGCACTCACCGGCTGTGTTCAGTCCACTATCCAGGAAGTACGAGAGGCGCGCACCGGGCTGATCGGATCGGGCGCTGTCGTCGTCCTGTCGCGCAAGCACAAGACACAGGGCGAGACGGAAGACGATTTCGTGAGCTGCGTCAGCAAGAACATCGGGGCGGGCGACAGTCGCCTGGCCGTGATGCAGGACCAGGAATTCGTCGACGCCGTATTCCCCTGGTTCGAGCCGCGCACGGCGCCGCTCAACATGAGTGACCTCACGAAAGTGATTTCCCGTCCTATGATCGCCGACCGAATCCAGGAAATCGGCGTCAAATATCTTGTCTGGATCGAAGGCACGACGCAGCGATCGGAAGAGTCCGGCAGCGTTCAATGCACGATCGTCAGCGGGGGCATCCCGGCTTGTTTCGGCTTCCTCTCCTGGGAGAGCGGGTCGAACTACGAAGCATCGATCTGGGACGTCACCGAAGGAATCGCCGTCGGCAAAGTGAGCTCCGAAGCGGTCGGTACGAGCTTCATCCCGGCCGTCATTGTTCCGATCCCTTTCATCGCACGGGTACGTCAACAGGCGTGCAGCAACCTCGCCGACCAGTTGAAGGGATTCATCACAGCCGAGGTTTGAGCGATGGGACTCGATTTCGAACAGTTGGCGTTCTTCAAGAAGAACGGCTACCTCCTCGTCAAAGGCGCGATGTCGCCTGCGCTCTGTGAACGTGCGCGGGATCTGCTCTGGCAGTCCCTACCCGACGGAGTACCGCTCGTCCGCGATGATCCCGACACGTTAGTTGGCCCGTTCGTCGAGCCACATCGCAGCACGGACGCGATGCATGTTCGCGATGGTTTTCGCTGGCAGGAGAGGGAAATCGGCACCCATCCCGACGTAATCGATCTGATCTATTCCGACGAGATCGTGTCGATGGCGGAATCCTTGCTCGGTCGCGGGACGTTACGCCAGCACAAGAAAAATGGCGTGCCGATGGGCTCGAAAGGCTCGGCGTGGCCGGGTGGCCCGGTCGATCCCGCGCTCGGCACCGAGGGGGCCCGCGGCATTTACTGCACCCTGAGCCCACCAGAACAAACGCCAGCAGCACCGCAGTTGCACTGCCACACCGATGGGCACCCCTTTCACCTCGGCGTCGTGGGTCTCCTTGCCGATTCGCCGCGCAAGGGCGGTGGCTTCACGATCTGGCCCGGTTCACACGCGCGCCTTTACCCGACTTTCGCCCTGCAATACGACCAGCCGCGGATTCCGTATTACGACCATCTGCCGAGCTACAAGGGCATTCTCCACACCAAAGAATATCTAGCGGAACTCGCACGCATCGAAGACGACACGTCACCGCTCGAATGCTATGGCGAAGCCGGCGATATCGTCTTCTGGCACCACCGTCTTGCCCACGCCGCAGGCGCCAACGAAACCCCGACGATGCGTGAGGCGATCCTCGCCGACTTCTGGAAGACCGACCTTGACGAGTGCCGATCGCAACCGCCGAACACGGACATGTGGCACGACTGGTCGCCCGAATTGCGGGGAGCATCCGGGGAATACTCCGATGCATTCGCCCTGACTCAGCAACGCGCCTGAACTGGCAAGACGATTAGAAGACGCGCAAACTGATCGGCCGGCTGGAGCGAACATGTGATCGATCGCCACACACAAGAACGCTGGACGACGTGCTTCGAGTGCGGCGCCACCGCGTGGATCGCGCCTGGCACCGCCGCTTGCGAAGCCTGCGAGAGCGACGACATGCAGAATGTGGATCTCCGGAGCCTCGCGACGCTCGCCCTCAAGCCGCGTCCGATTCGCGCGCCACACAAGGACGTCGAGCGCGAGGTCGGCCGAGGGCGCGCCTAACACACTCGCTCAGCCGCGAATCTCGAGCACCTCGCCCGTCGTACGATTCGGCTCGACGGCATACCAGGATCGAAGTACGACTCGATCGAAGGTCTTCGCACACCGATCGGCGAGTTCGTAGAAGGTCGGCCGCCCCGGATCAGTGATGACGATCCGCTGAACGCCGCACTCGATCGACCGGCTGATGAGTCCGAAGAGCGGATCGACCAACTTGTCCCAGAAGCAGATGTCCGAGCCCATGACGATCCGTTTCGAATCGAGGATCTCGGCATCGATATCGGCAAAATCCATCCGTCGCGTCTCGATCTCGACTTCATTCAACCCCGCGAGCATTTCGAGGAACGGAAAAACGTTCTCGTCGAGGTCGACACCGAGCACCTTGGCCTTCATGCGCCGCGCACAGAACACGCCCGCCGGTCCCCACCCGCACCCGATCTCGAGTACCTCCGCACCCCGTCTGAACGGGTAGTGCAGGAAGTAGTCCATCAAGAGGAAGCTCGACCTCCACGCCTTGTTGCCGTGAATCGCCGGTGTGTAGCGTTTCTTGAGACGTCGCACGATCCGATGCTGCGACGTGAGGAAGTAAATCCCATACGCATGATAGATGTGCTCTTCGGGCAGTTTTTCGAGTTCGGGCATTTCCGTTGCGCGGTCGAGGCCTTTCTTCGGGCGCGCGATGGTAGCGCTAAATCGCTCGGCTGTACGTCTGCCTGCACGAGTTTCCGACGCGCCGCGACATCGCTTGAATACCCGAGTAAAACAGTCGGGAATTGGCGTACAATCCGCGTCCATTTTTGAGCGAGCCCCCATGTCCGAAAACCCGCCATCCTCGGCAGAGAACGACGTCGACGCCCTCATCTCGGCATCCGCCGACTACGAGGCGGGCTTCGTCACGGAAATTGACACCGAGACGTTTCCACCCGGCGTCAACGAGGACATCGTTCGCGCGATTTCTGCACGCAAAGAAGAACCAGATTGGATGACCGAGTGGCGGCTCGAGGCGTTCGCCAAGTGGCAAGCGATGACCCCGCCTCGCTGGGCCCACGTACACTTTCCGGAAATCGACTTCCAAGCCATCTCCTACTTCGCGGCACCGAAAGGCGATGCGCCGAAATCGCTCGACGATGTCGACCCGGAACTCCTGAAGACCTACGAGAAACTCGGCATTCCGCTGCATGAACGCGCAGCACTCGCCGGCGTCGTCGAAGACCGACCGCAGGTCGCGGTCGATGCGGTTTTCGACAGCGTCTCCGTCGCAACGACCTTCAAGGAGACGCTCGCTGAAGCCGGTGTAATCTTCTGCTCGATCTCCGAAGCGATTCGTGAACATCCGGAACTCGTCAAGAAGTACCTCGGCAGCGTCGTGCCACGAACGGACAACTTCTACGCGGCGCTCAATTCGGCCGTTTTCAGTGACGGCTCGTTTGTCTACATCCCCAAGAACACGCGTTGCCCGATGGAGCTGTCGACCTACTTCCGCATCAACGCGCAGAACACCGGCCAGTTCGAGCGAACGCTCATCATCGCGGACAGCGGCGCACAGGTGTCGTATCTCGAGGGATGCACCGCTCCGATGCGCGACGAAAACCAGCTTCACGCGGCAGTCGTCGAACTGGTCGCGCTCGATGACGCAGACATCAAGTATTCGACGGTGCAGAACTGGTATCCGGGCGATGAGAACGGCAAGGGTGGGATCTACAACTTCGTCACGAAGCGCGGCGCGTGCATCGGCGCTCGATCGAAGATCTCCTGGACCCAGGTAGAGACAGGCTCCGCCATTACCTGGAAATACCCGAGCGTCGTCCTGCGCGGCGAAGACGCAGTCGGCGAGTTCTACTCCGTTGCGCTGACGAACAACCTGCAGCAAGCCGACACCGGCACGAAGATGATCCACATGGCCCCGGGTACGAAGAGCACGATTCTCTCCAAGGGGATTAGTGTGGGTCGAAGCCAAAACACTTACCGCGGGCTTGTCCGTATGGGCCCGAACGCATCGTCGGCGCGAAACTTCACCCAATGCGACTCGCTCCTGATCGGCTCGGAGTGTGGCGCGCACACGTTCCCGTACATCGAATCGTCGAACGCCTCCGCCGTCGTCGAACACGAGGCGACGACATCGAAGGTCAGCGACGATCAGCTCTTCCTCTGTCAGCAGCGCGGTGTCGATGCCGAGAAAGCCGTCGCGATGATCGTCAACGGTTTCTGCAAAGACGTCTTCCGCGAGCTACCCATGGAATTCGCGGTCGAGGCCGGCAAGTTGCTCGAGGTGAGCCTCGAGGGAGCGGTCGGCTGATGAGCCTTCTAGCCGTAAGTGATCTCCACGTCGACGTCGCGGGCGAGACCATTCTCAACGGGCTCTCGATCGACGTCGCGCCGGGCGAAGTGCACGCGATCATGGGACCGAATGGGTCCGGCAAGTCGACTCTCGCGAACGTCCTGGCCGGTCGACCCGGTTATGAAGTCACCGGTGGTGGCGTCGAGTTCGATGGCATCGACCTGCTGGATCTCGAGCCCGAGGAACGCGCTCATCGCGGGCTCTTCCTCGCTTTTCAGTACCCGATCGAAATCCCCGGGGTCTCGAACATGGAGTTCCTGAAGGCTTCGCTCGACAGCTGCGCCAAGGCGCGCGGACAAGACGAACCGTCGGCGGTCGAGTTCATGAAAGAAGCGCGCCGGGTGGCCGGCGAACTCGATCTCGATGCGGCATTCCTGAAGCGCGGCGTGAACGAGGGGTTCTCGGGCGGCGAAAAGAAACGCAACGAGATCCTACAGTTGCTGCTGCTCAACCCACGCCTCGCGATCCTCGACGAAACGGACTCGGGGCTCGATATCGACGCGTTGCAGGTCGTCGCCGAAGGCGTGAACCGGTTTCGCTCGCAAGACAACGCCGTCGTGCTCGTGACTCACTACCAGCGGTTACTCGATCACATCGTTCCAGACTTCGTGCATGTTTTGGCCGACGGTCGGATCGCCACCTCCGGCGATAAGTCTTTGGCCCTCCGTCTCGAGGCAGAGGGCTACGGCTGGTTGGAATCCAATGGCTGACGCATCTGCGCTCATCGATCAGCTCGCCTTGATCGAAGCCAATCCGATCATCGCCACGGATACGTTCGAGCGCGCGCAGGCAGTACTACGACAGGGTCTGCCTTCACGGCGCAGCGAGGCCTGGAAATACACCAACGTCGATCGTTTCTACGATGCGATCGATCCGACCCCTGAACGTGCGGGCGCGACGCCACTGAGCATCGTCACCGACGGGCTCGAGATCGAAGCATTCGGCGCCGCACACGAGCGACGACTGCCGATCTCGTCTCAAACGCGGTTCGAGGACTTTCCGCTCGCCGCCGTCAACGGACTCCTCCTCACGAGCGCGGCCCGGATTCGAGCAAACGTCGGCGAGAAAGGTACCGCCACGATCGGCGCGGGCGGTGCCCATCAGCACATCGTCGTCATCGCCGAAAGGCAAAGCGATCTCATCCTCATCGAAGAGCAAACGCCGTACACGTTTCGCCATATCGAGATCCACGTTGGTGCGGGCGCCCGGGTGACGCACTACCGACGTGCACGCCCCGATGAATCCAGCAGTTGCGCCCTCGTTACCGTCGACGTGGCAAGCGACGGGGCGTTTTTCTCGCACGCGTCGCTCACGGGTGGACGTCTGCGGCGAATCGACATCGATGTCACCCTCTCGGGGCCGGGTGCTCACGCGGAAATCGATTCCGCTTGGCGAATCGCCGAGCGCCAACACCTCGATCAGCACATCGCGGTGACCCATTTCGCGACGGACACGACGAGTCATCAGCTCTACCGCGGCGTCGCCGACGATCGCGCGACCGGCGTGCTGAACGGGCGAATTCACATCGCGCGAAATGCACAGCGAAGCCAGGCCGAACTTTCGACGAAAAACCTCGCGATGAGTCCACACGCGACCATCAACACGAAGCCCGAGCTCGAGATCTATGCCGACGACGTTCGTTGCAGCCATGGCGCGACGATCGGTGAGATGGACCGCGACGCGCTGTTCTACTTCCGCTCGCGGGGCATCGAACTCGACATCGCGCGAAAAATGCTGCTGGCGAGTTTCCTGGGGGAAGCCTTGAACGTTCCCGCCGATGAGGACCCTGCCCTATGGCTGCCCTAGAAGAAGTCTGGCGATCCGACTTCCCGCTGATCGCCGATAGCGACATCGTCTACCTCGACAACGCGGCCTCGGCACAAAAACCCCGCCGGGTCCTCGAGGCGCTCGATACTTACTACCGGACGACGAATGCGAACGTCCATCGTGGCGTCCACAAATTGTCAGAACGCGCCACGACGCAGTTCGAGGCCGCCCGCGAGCGAGTCGCACGCTTTATCGGTGCGTCGGACCCCGCCTCCGTGATCTGGACCCGCGGGACGACAGAGGCCATCAATCTCGTTGCCCTGGCCTTCGCACCGACCGTTTTGCACGAATCGAGCAACGTCGTCATCTCGGTCATGGAACACCACTCGAATATCGTCCCGTGGCAACAAGCTTGCCTCGCTAGTGGTGCCGAGTTGCGCGCGATCGAGCTGACGGCGTCGGGAGAACTCGATCTCGACGACGCCGCCGCTAAGATCGACGCGAACACCGCGATCATCGCGATCGGCCATGCATCCAACGCGCTCGGGACTGTCAACCCACTAGAGCACCTCAAAGGCCTCGCCAAGGGCGCTTATCTCGTCGTCGACGGTGCCCAGGGCGCACCGCATCTACCCGTCGATGTCGAAGCGATGGATTGTGATTTCTACGCTTTCTCTGGCCACAAGATGTACGGCCCGACGGGCATTGGCGTGCTCTACGGCCGGCCTGATCTGCTACGAGCCATGCCACCGTGGCAGACGGGCGGGGAAATGATCGAGCACGTCTCGATCAAGCGCTCATCATTCGCGGACCTGCCACACAAGTTCGAGGCCGGAACCCCCGATATCAGTGGGGCGATCGGCCTGGGCGCTGCAGTTGATTATTTCGACTCGTTCCCGCTCGCCGCGATCGACGCCCACGAACAGAACCTATTGAGCGCAGCAACGTCGGGGCTACAACAGATCGAGGGGGTTGAGATCATCGGAACCGCCCGCAACAAGGTCCCCGTGGTTTCCTTCACGATGCAGGGCGCACACCCACACGACGTCGGCACGTTGCTCGATCAGCAAAACGTTGCCGTTCGAACGGGCCATCATTGCGCGATGCCCCTCATGGAATCACTCGGTATTCCGGGCACGATTCGTGCTTCGTTCAGTCTGTATAATTCGACGGCCGACGTTGATCGATTGATTGCGGCTGTGCAGAAAGCAAGAACCTTTCTGTAGGCGAATGCTCTAACAAAGGCGACTCTGGGCACCAACACATGAACTCTCCCGCAGCATACGATCCGAACAGTCTGTCCATGACGCCGACAGCCGTGCGCCACGTGAAACGCCAGCTCGAGCGCGAAGGCGCGACCGCGCTCATGCTCGCCATCACCGAGAGCGGCTGCAATGGCTACATGTACGAGCTCAAGTACCTCGACGACGACGCGAACGACGTTCGCTCCTTCGACTTCGAAGGCGTCACCGTATTGGTCACGGAAGACGACTGGTCGATCGTGCGCGGTACCCAGATCGACTACGTCACCGAAGGGCTCAACGCGACACTGAAGTTCAACAACCCCAATGCGACCGGGGAGTGCGGCTGCGGCGAGAGCTTCTCCGTCCAGTGAAACAGACCGTCGTTCCCGTCGCGCGCGACATCAACGCGCGCCTGGTCCCGAGTGGCGAGCCCGTCGCAATTCCTCGCGGCAGTTTCGTCACCCTCGCGCAAACCCTCGGTCGTGCCTTCACGATCATTCATCAAGGCAACATGGCCCGCGTCGAGGCCGACTTTGCCGACGCCCTCGGTCTCGAAGTCGAGCTACCCGCGTACACCGCACGGCCCGATGGTGCCGTCGACGAAGACCACGTGTGGGCCGCAATGCGCGACGTCTACGACCCCGAAATTCCTGTCAACGTCGTCGACCTCGGGCTGATCTACGGGCTCGAAATCGATTCTGGGCGAGTCGAGGTCACGATGACTCTCACCTCGCCCACCTGCGGCATGGGGCCGGTACTCGTCCACGACATCGAGGAAGGCATTCGCGCCGTACCACACGTCGAGGATGTCGCCGTCGCCTTGGTCTTCGAACCGCCCTGGTCGCGCGAAATGATGACCGAAGAAGCCCAGCTCGAACTCGGCATTTATTAGTCCGACATGGCCGAGAGCTTGAGCGACATTCGCGACTCGTTCGCATTTTTCGACGACTGGGAGGAGAAATACGCTTTCCTCCTCGAGCTCGGCCGGGGATTGCCGAACCTCGATGAGGCAGACCGACGCGATGAGTTTCTCGTGCGCGGCTGTCAGAGCCAGGTCTGGCTCCTGCCCGACTACGTTGAAGACGACAAACGGCTGCGTTTCCGTATCGACAGCGATGCCCACATCGTACGGGGCCTGATCGCCATCGTGCTCGCCGCTTACGACGAACGGCAGCCGCGGGAAATACTCGATTTCGACATGGCGGCGCTGTTCGACGAGCTCGACCTCCTGAGCCACCTGAGCAGTACCCGCGGCAACGGCCTGCGCGCAATGGTCAATCGCATTCGCTCGATCGCCGAAGCCCACGTCGTTTCTTAAACCGGGCCGTCATCGCGCGTAACGCTCGAGTCCCACAGCGATCCCGGAATCAGGCCTGATCTCGGCCAGGAGCGGCTGACCGCAAATGCTGTCCGATCTATGAGCCTTGATACTGTATACAAATACAGTATTCTTGCTCCTCGATGCTCTACGTCTTTTCCTATCCCAGCCTCGAACGCGCCGATCCCGGCGCTTGGGATCGCTTTTGTCGCTCCGAGATTCCCTACCCGCTCGCCTTGGCATCAGCCACGACAAAAACCAGCAAGAATCCCGAACCGGCGCCGACCGAGGCCCGGGTTCTCGTCATCCGCTTCGACGAACAATCCGGGGGCACCGTCGAGCCCGTTTCAATTCCACTCGACGCCGAGCGCTACGCGGTGCGAACTGAGCTATCACTCCCGCGATTTCCCACGGGTCGAAACGTCATCGACCTGCGCGAGATTCTCGCGCGTCGCTACTTGAAGCGCCGGTTCGAATGGCTTCCCGATCCGACATTGGTCGAAGAAGCCGTGATGCGTTCCGTCGTCGCCGCGGTACGACCGTCGCGACTCGATCTGTCGAAAGACGTGGCGCGAATCGACTGAAGCGACGATCGCGCGAGGTGGAAGATCGGGCGTCACACGACGCCCGACCGTCGAATGCGCGCCCTCAATCTGGTACGATCCACACCCGCTGAACCGCGAAGTCCAACCATCGTTCGGACTGGCGGGTTCTGAAGCGCTCTAACGGAGCGGATTGACGCTCTAGTCGTCCGACCACCCGTCGGGTGATCGACTGGAGCCAGATTCTCGGCAGTAACTTTTTGCGCCGGTCGATGGACTAACGCCGTCGTTCCCCGTGCGCGTCGAAGAATTAGAACTAGTCGAAAAAATCAAACCGGCCTTCGCCGCGAGTCGACCAAACGACCCGACAGAGGCTACGTGCGTACAATCGAAGGGAGGCTACATCTTGGCCCGAGCACAGAAAAACCGCGTCACACAGTCGAACATTGAAATTCGCAAGACCCTTGCGGCAGACCTCGAAACGTTCCTCAAATCCGGCAAGAAAATCGAACAGGTGCCGATGGGCGTCAGCGGCCAAGACAAGATGGGCCGCAGCAAGAACATCGTCATCTCACGACGCAAAACAGCCGTCAAAGCATAGTCCTCGCGCCCGTCGAAATCAGTTCGACGGGCGGCTACTTCCCCACCCGTTCCTTCTCCCTTAGCTCTCGGGCTCCGGACGACTGCGTCCCACCATTTCGCCTTCGCGGCGAGCCGTCGAAGACGAGACCCGCTCCTTCGTTACCGTGCGAGCGGCCCCCGTAGCAACCGCCCCGGCGTCGCACCGCTCGGCTCGTTCTGCTCGAGCAATACCTCCCCATTGACGACGGTCGCAAGAATCCCCGTCGCCGTCTGCTTGAGGCGCGTGGCGCCCGCGGGAAGATCGTGAACGACCTCCGGCATGTCGGGCGCGATCGTGTCCGGATCGAAGATCACGACATCACCGGCCATTCCGATCCGCAGTAGACCTCGATCGTGAAGCCCCCATTGGCTGGCCGTATCGAAGGTCAGCATGCGAACGGCCTCCTCGACAGTCAGCGCCTCGCGCTCGCGCACCCACTGGCTGAATACGTTCGTCTGCAGCGAGGAATCCATGATCTGCGAGACATGCGCGCCCGAATCCGAAAAGGTCACAACCGAACGTGGATGTTTCATCATCTCGATCACATCGGCATCGTCGGTGTTATTGATCGGCATGCGGAAGATCGCTTTGAGATCGGTCGCAATAGCGAGGTCGATCATCACCTCGGCCGGATGGACCCCGCGCTCTCGCGCGAGATCCGCGAGGCTCGTGTCGTGCCCGTCGGCCCGATCCATGTAGAAAACCCATTCCCACTCGGGCGGTCGAACCGTCGAGCCGATCTCGCGGTGGCGTTCGCTCGGTGCGCTCGCGACTTCGACTAGCTTGGCCTTGAACTCGGGATCCCGGAGCTTCGCTTTCTGCTCGGCGAGTGGCAGCTTGCGAATGTCGCGCCAGACGTACCAGTTGTCGAACGGCAGGTGCGCCTCAAACGTGTAGAGCACGTTCAACGCGCGGGAATGAACCTGCGCGAACATTCGCCCACCCGCGTCCGCCACCTCGTCGAGCAGGTCGAAATAGCTTCTCCAGATTTCCGGCGCACGCCGATTGGAAAACATGCCCCAGGTGATCGGCACCCCTGATTCGACGGCCAACGCCTTGAGACGCTGTTGATAATCACGGATCCGCTCCGGGTCCCGCCCCGTGTCCTCACCCGCGATCTCGAACATCCCGGCGCCCGTTTCGCCAATCGCATTGACGATCGCGCGTACCTCTTCCCACTCACCAGCACGGCTCGCCACGGGCTTTCGGTCTGACGTCTCGTGGTTGCCGGACCGCGAGGTCGTGAATCCCATCGCGCCCGCGCGCACAGCCTCCTGGGCGATACGCGCCATCGCCGCCAGATCATCGGCCGACGCGGCTTCTTCAAATGCGCGTTGCCCCATCACGTAAGTACGTAGGGCCGAGTGACCGATATAGCCCGCGTAGTTGATGCCCTTCGGTAGCTCATCGAGCACGTCCAGATATTCGGGAAAGGTCTCCCAACGCCACCTGATCCCGGCGAGCATCGCGTCGCGTGCAATGTCCTCAGCTCGCTCGAGGTTCCGGAAAACGAGATCGGCTTCGTCTTCGCGACACGGTGCGAGCGTGAACCCGCAGTTCCCCATCACCACGCTCGTGACACCGTGGTAGCACGAGCACGATCCGATCGGATCCCAGAAAATCTGCGCATCCATGTGCGTGTGTCCGTCGACGAAACCAGGCGCGACGACATGCCCCTCGGCATCGATCGTGCGCCGCGCCGGTTCGCTGGCGCGACCAATGAACGTGACTTTGCCGTCGGTGATACCGAGATCCGCGCGAACGCCTGGGTTGCCCGACCCATCGACGATTGTGCCGTTCTTCACTAAGAGATCGAATGCCATTGTCTGTCCTTCTCTCGCCGGCGCGTCGCGGTGTGGAGTTCACCGATGCGTTGGCGGTATTTGGTGTTCGGTTCTAACGACCCACGCGTTCGAATATTCGAGTACCACGGAAGTTTTCGCCACCCGTCCTGATCGAGACATCGACCGTCAGTCGCGCCCCGCGATTCGACAGCGACATCCGCTCTTGCGCTTTGATGTCGCCTCGCTCGGAGGCGATCACGAGCGCGTCATCGCGCCAACCCGCGCGAATCCGCCAGAAGTCCCGGTTCCGTTCTCCCCACGAGAAATCGCGATAGACACCGTCGCCGTACAAGATACCCATGGACGTTCGGTCTTGTTCGATGACGAGCCGCTCCGCCGCCACGATCGGGAAATCCTGCGCGACAAAAGCCCCAGATGCACTGGGATCGGTCTGTCGACCCCGCACGACACGGGCGTCCTCCCGTCGCCGGATCGCCTCGGCGTCCGGCGCTTCATCCGACAGATTCGAAACGAGCAACCAGGTTCCCGAGAGATCGAAGGAGCTCGGCACCGACGTGTCGATCGTCGTGCACGCCCCAACGGTGAGGAGCACCGCCAGTCCGATACGTTTGAAACCTTCAGTCATGTCTTCTCCGACTCCCTCCACACCTCGAAAAAGCGCCATCCCGCGTGAGACGCCGCCTTCGGCATAATATCCATCAGTTTGACGCGGATCCGACCCATGCAATACGAGATTATTTCCGCTGACTGCCACATCGACCTGCCGTGGCTCCCCGAAGACCTGTTCCGTGCCGAAGCGAGCGCTTCACTCAAAGAGCGTATGCCGTTCGTCGAGCAACGCGACGACGGACGCTACTGGACGAGTCACAGCGGCTCCCAGTTCGGCCTGCAAAACGGCATGGGGTCGGCCGGTAGACGCTATGTGCCCGGCCAGATCCATCGCTCCGACCGGATGGCCGCACAGGGGCTCTACTCCGACGGCGAAAACGGAATACGACGCCTTACCGAGCCTGACCTCAGGATCAAGGATCAAGATCTCGACGGCGTTCAGGCCGAAGTCCTCTACGGCATTCTCGGCGCCGCGATGCGCTTGAACGATGACGAAGCGGCGATCGAGATGATGCGGATCTACAACGCCTGGCTCGCCGACTTCTGTGCAACGCACCCCGAGCGATTCGCCGGCCTTGCGACGATCCCGAGCCATGACGTCGACGCGGCAGTCGCCGAGATCGAACGTGTGGGAAGCCGCGGCAGCCTGCGCGGGATCGAACTCGCGAACACGCACGACATGGCGCCCCTCTTCGACCCCTCGTGGGAACGCGTTTGGGCGACCGCCGAAGCGGCCGGCCTACCGCTGCACTACCACACGATCGGCCCGAAGATGGCATACAACTTCGAGGGGATGGACGCGCTGCAACGCCGGGTCGCGTTTGCCGTACATATCACGAGTTTTCAGCTCGCGATGTCGAAGATCATCATGGAGCTGATCTACGGGGGCGTCGTCGAAGCCCACCCCAATCTGAAGTTCGTAATCGGGGAAAGTGGCATCGGCTGGATTCCCTACATCCTCGAACACATGGATCTCGAGTGGGAGGACCAGTTCAAGGACCTCACGCTCAAGATGAAGCCGTCCGACTACTGGAAGCGGAATTTCTTCGCGACTTATCAGAGCGATCCGATCGGGATTCGTCTCATCGACATCCTGGGCGAGGACAACGTCATGTGGGGCAGTGACTTCCCTCACCCGGACGGTGTGTGGCCCGATTCCAAGACATTCATTGACCGCGAACTCGACGGGGTCGACCCGGCGATCCGTCGGAAAATCATTTGTGACAACGCGGCGCGTCTGTACGGATTCGCGATCTAGCGTTTCGCCCTGGAGGCTCGGCAGGGCCTCCCTGTCACCGACTAACCATCGGCCAGCACCCGTTCATGCGCTTCGACCGAAGGCCCGGCCATCAGCCGGCGTTGTTGCGCCGAAGCTAGCGGGTAGTCGGCCGGATCGTAGAACGACTTCGCCCAAGTGGAGTGCGGCGGGCTGTACTTGAACAGAAAAGTGCGCCGCTCGTGATCCGCCCGCCAGACGGCCGTACCGTGGATGAGCGCTTCCGTGAATATCAGCACGTCCCCGGCCGCCATCGGCGGCTGAACGACCCAATCGACGTCACGGCTGAATTCAGCCACGTCACGTGGCATCAGCTCGAGAAAGTTCGTTTTGTGGCTGCCCGGAACGCAGGCGAAACCGCCAGCACCGCTCGGGGCATCGGTTAAGTTCCAGGTCGCGACCGTCAGTCCGTTGCGCATCACCCCGTCGTGGTATCGATACCAATGATCGGTCTCAAATCGAAACGGTCCCCCGTGCAGCCGGTTCTTCGCACCGTTTTCACGCATGAAGATGCAATAGTCATGATCGATGCGCAGCCGGCTCCCGATCAGCTCGACGAGATACGGCAAGACCTTCGGGTGATCGATCAGATCGAGGTAGCGTTTGCTCCACTTCGATACGGACGCCGTGCGCCGGAACGGCCCGTCATCGGCTTTCCGCGGCCATATTCGATCGGCCTCGGCGATCAACTCATCACATTCCTCACGCGGGATTACGTTTTTCAGGACGATGAATCCCTGTAGATCGAAGAGGAACTTCTCCTCATCCGTCATAACGCTCAATCGATACTCCTCTCAGTCGTCGAGCGCCTAGCGCCCTTTCCAGTTCGGCGTGCGCTTCTCGGCGAACGCGCGCGGTCCCTCCAGCATGTCTTCCGAATGCGCTCTCCGACGCTCCGATTCGTACTCCGTGTAAAAAGCCTGCGGAAGGGCCATATCCAGGCCACGCATGACTGCTTCCTTGGTCGCGCGAACAGACAGCGGTGCGCAGCGAAGAATATCCGCGACCCATCCATCGACCGTCGCATCGAGTTCGCCAAGCGGTACGACTTCGTTCACGAGGCCGAGCTCGAAGGCGCGTTGGGCCGACAGATGACGTCCGGTGAGGAGATATCCCATGGCGGGCTTGAGTCCGATCTGACGCGGTAGCCGGTGGACACCGACACCGCCCGCGATCAACCCCCGGCGCGGCTCGGGAAGACCGAGCTCCGCATGCTCCGCCGCCACGATGATGTCGCACGACATCGCAAGCTCGAGTCCACCGCCGAGCGCGAATCCGTTGACGCGTGCGATGACGGGTTTCGGGAAATGCCAGCGCTGATTGAGGGGCGTCGTTTCCTGGGCTTTTTGGCGCCAGGCCGCACGCTCCTCATCCGTCGCCGCCGCTTCTCGCGCACGATGTTTCAGATCAGCACCGGCACTGAATGCCCGGTCGCCCGTTCCGGTGACGACGGCTAGCCAGATGTCGTCGTTTCGCTCGACCTCGTCGAAATGCTGGCTGAGCTCCCACCGGAGATCCGGATTGAGCGAGTTCATCGCCTCCGGGCGATTGAGCGTGATTCGCGCGACATGGTCAGCTACTTCGAACTCTGAAACCGTGAACGACATCGTATTTCCTTTCGCGTGATACGCTCGAAAGCCTAACGGCGGGGCAAAGAGCGGAGCAATGATCGACCTTCTGGCCGGCGTTCGCGTGCTGGATTTCACGCACGTGCATGCCGGACCTCTGTGTACCTATCAGCTCGCGCTGATGGGTGCGGAGATCATCAAGATCGAGTCGCCCGGCGGCGGCGATCAGATGCGCCAAGGTCATCCGGAGGGGCTGACACCCGCATTTCTCGGTCAGAACGCCAACAAACGATCCCTGTGTCTCGACATCAAGGACGAGCGCGGCCTCAAAGTCGTCGACGCACTCGTTGCGACCACCGACATCGTCATTCACAACATGCGCCCTGGAACGCCCGACCGACTCGGTATCGGGTACGAGCGCTTGAGCGAGCTGAAGCCCGACCTCATCTATTGCGCGATCTCCGGCTATGGACAGACAGGGCCGATCGCCAACCGCGCCGCCTTCGATCACCTCATTCAAGGCGAGAGCGGAATGTTCATGGCGACCGGGACACCCGAGCAGCCCGTGCGTGTCGGTTTCGCGGTCGCAGACGCTGGAACGGCAATGGTGTCGGCATCGGCGATCAACGCCGCGCTGATGCGCCGGGAGCGGACCGGTCAAGGCGCTTTTCTCGACGTCTCCATGCTCGAGTCCTGCATGGCGTTGATGGGACTCAACTACTACAACTTTCTTGCGACCGGTCGGGTGCCCGAGCGCGTCGGGCCGAATCCGCTCGCCCAGTCCGGCTCGGCGGGGACCTTCGAAACGAAGGACGGCACGCTCCTCGTCAACGGCAACTCGCCACGCTTGTTCCATCGACTGGCGCAGGCCGTCGATCGCGAGGACCTACTGACCGATGCGCGTTTCTCGACACCGGCCGCGGCGCAGACGAATCGACGGGAGCTCCGCGCGATCTTCGCCGAGCACTTCAAGACCGACACGGCAGCGCGTTGGGAAGCGAAGATCACGGCCGGCGGGGTGCCTTGCGGCATCCTCAAGGGGCCAGCGGACGTGGTCGAAAATCCACAGCTGACGCACCGCGGTACGCTGACTTCGATCGCCGATGTTCCCGGTATCGACGAGGACTCGCTGCGCTACCTCGGTGCCGGGTTCCTCGTCGACAGCGAACCGGCCGTCCCCGATACACCCCCACCGCGCCTCGGCGAACACTCGATCGAAGTACTCGCCGAATTGGGGATCGATGAGCCCGCCATTCACGAACTGATCGCCGCCGGCACGCTGCACGTACCCGGCGAATCGCACAGTACCGACCAGTAGAGGTTTCCATGGCTCGAGTAGCCGTCATCGGCGGCGGCAACGCCGCGCTCAATGCCGCCATCAGCGCACGCGAAGCCGGGGCGGAGGTCTTGGTTTTCGAACGTGCGCCCTTTGAGCTTCGCGGCGGGAATTCACGCTTCACCGCGGGTGCGATGCGCACGACTTATTCGGGCGTCGACGATCTCCAAAAAATCATGCCCGAATTGACGCCGGGCGAGATCCAACGAACCGATTTCTCGAACTACTCGCGCGAGCAGTTCTACGACGACATGGGGCGGATCACGCAATACCGCACTGATCCGGCACTCGCCGAGAAACTCATCGAAGAGAGCTTCGATACGCTCGAATGGATGCATTCGAACGGCGTGCGGTTCCTTCCGCTCTACGGCCGGCAGTCCTTCGAAGTGGACGGCAAGGTCCGGTTCTGGGGCGGACTGACCGTCGAAGCATGGGGCGGTGGACCGGGACTTGTCGACAGCCTGACGGAGATCGCGACCAATCGCGGCATCAGGATCGAGTACGGCGCCCGCGTGACGGCGATCGAACGTGGCGCGGACGGCTTCCGTGTAACCGCGGGCTCGTCTACGCATGCCTGCGATACGGTCGTGCTCGCCTGCGGCGGTTTCGAATCGAATCCCGCCTGGCGAACCCGTTATCTCGGTCCCGGCTGGGACGTCGCAAAAGTCCGCGGGACACGCTTCAACACCGGCGACGGGATCAGAATCGGCACCGAACTCGGCGCCGCGACCCGCGGTAACTGGTCGGGATGTCACGCGGTCGGATGGGACATGAACGCGCCCGAGTTCGGCGATCTCGACGTCGGCGACAATTTTCAGAAGCACTCCTATCCGTTCGGATTGCTCGTGAATAACACCGGGCGTCGGTTCGTCGACGAAGGTGCCGACTTTCGTAACTACACCTACGCTAAGTACGGCCGTGACGTGCTCAATCAACCCGGCCAGGCGGCCTGGCAGATCTTCGATCAGAAAGTCACGCACCTACTTCGGGACGAATATCGCATTCGCCAGGTCACCAAAGTACAGGCTGACTCAATCGAGGCGCTCGCCGAGCGTATGGAAGGCGTCGACAGCGCGGCCTTCATCGACGAGATCCGCACCTACAACGCGGCGGTACAAACCCACGTTCCCTTCGATCCGACCGTCAAAGACGGCCGCGGCACAAATGGTCTCACGGTCGACAAGACCAACTGGGCGAATACGATCGACGAGCCGCCGTTCGAAGCCTACGGGATCACCTGTGGCATCACGTTCACGTTCGGAGGATTAGCCGTCGACAACGAATCCCGCGTCATCAGCGAAGAAGGGCAAGTCATCCCGGGAATCTACGCCGCCGGAGAACTCGTCGGCGGGCTCTTCTATTTCAACTACCCGGGCGGCACGGGGCTGACGTCAGGTGCCGTTTTCGGAAGAACGGCCGGTCGCAACGCAGCAATCGGCGGTTGATTCGAACCCACGCGCTGAAGGCAACTAAGTCGCTCGCTGACGTCCGGTGATGACCTTTCACCTCGCGTTGCACCTGCTCGTGCCGTTGGCGATCACCTGGCTTCTCGCGAGATCGGCCGATCGGGCACGGTGGATCGTCGGTCACGACCGAACGCCCTCGCTCATCTTTGTCTGGCTCATGGCCTCGATGCTGATCGACCTCGATCACCTACTCGCCGATCCGATCTACGACCCGGCGCGCTGCAGCATCGGCTTCCATCCGCTGCACTCGTACGTCGCGATTCCCCTCTACGGGGTGCTTTATATCTGGCAACGCGCGCGGTTGCTGGCCCTCGGTATCACAGTGCACGTCCTTCTGGACGCAATCGATTGCCTATGAAGCGCCCTGTCCGGACGCGAGCTACCCCGACGCCAACTGTTCCAACGGTCCCTGATACGCCGCCATCGACGCGTTCATTTCAGCCTGACCCGCTTCACGAACCCAGGCGAGCACGATCCCCTTGATCGCCATCGCCAAGGCGATGGGCTCTTCGAACATCAGGTGATGATGCGTTCCGGGTACGTGAAAGATCGGTAGCTTACCGCCGGTGATTTTCGACATGTGCGGTGCAGCAAACGCGCCTTCGTCGTCGCTCTCTTCGGCGAGGATGACCGCCGACGGGCACTCGAGGTTGACAAACTTGTCGTGCTGATCGACCCCCATTTCCAGATAGTCGAAAAGCGTCGGATCAAACTTCCACGTCCATCCACCCTCCACCTCTTTCAAGGCGTAGTGCGCCATGTGCGCGAGCACGGACGGATATCGATTCGGCTGATCCGGCAGCAGGCGAAAACGACCGAGGGCCGTCGCCTTGTCCGGGTAGACGCGGTTCCGGCGCGGTTTCTTGTTCTCGGAATCCGCCCGCATACCCCACTCGTGGTACGCCTCGCGAGGTGCGACGGTGAAATCCACCATGACGATGCCACCCAGATCCGGTCCATAGGCATGGCCCGCCTCCAGCGCGACGAATCCGCCGAAGCTGTGGCCGACAACATAGGGCTGCGCCCCGAGGCCCGCATCTTCGGCAACGGCCATGACTTCCGCGGCAAAGAGCGCCCCAGAGTAGCGTTCCCGCCAACCGCTATCCCCGTTGCCGGAACTATCGAGCGCGACAACCTGAAATTGATCGGCCAGGAATGGGGCGACGAAACGCCACCACTCGAGGTGGGCGTTGCTGCCGTGCACGAGCACCATCCCGGGACCAGTGTCGCCCCAACGCTCGTACGCGATTCGCGTGCCGGCGACGTCGACCGTCGCATGCTCCGATTCAACCGCCAACGCCCGGTGATACCAGTCTGGATCGCTCAAGAGGTCCTCCGATTCCTTACGCTTCGTCCCCGCACTCACATCAGATGGGCGGACGCCCGCGCACAAAAACGCGCCATTTAAAGTGATTGCGCGAAAGTTTGAAAGGAACGAAGTGGCGCCCGATGAAGCGCCTCAGGAACTCCGGGTTCGCGGTAGTTCGAGAATATCGGCCCCTTGTGATGCATCGTGCCGTTCGGGCGCGAACGACGCGCCGTCGATCACACTCAGCATCCGGTGCTTGCAAGCCTCCACATCGAAGCGCTCACAATCCTCGCGCAGCTCATCGAGCACCGGTTCGAGTTCCGCCCACCGGACGAAGGCTTCTTCCGCACGAAGGATCTTGCGGTGTTCCGTTCCAGTAGCCGCGCTGCCAATCAGTAGTTCCTCGTGCATCTTCTCGCCGGGTTTTAGGCCGGTGAAACGAATCTCGATATCGCCGTCGGGATAAAGATCGTCGCGAATCGAAAAGCCCTTCAGTCGCACTAGCCGCCGCGCCAGTTCGTGAATGTTGACGGGCCGTCCCATGTCCAGGAGGAACACATCGCCACCCGTCGCCATGCTGCCGGATTGCAGAACGAGCTCAACGGCTTCGGAGATCGTCATGAAGTACCGCGTGACTTCGGGATGACGCACCGTGACAGGCCCGCCCGTCTCGATCTGCTTCAAGAACAACGGCACAACCGACCCGCTCGAGCCCAAGACGTTGCCGAACCGCACCATCGAAAAACACGTCTCGGGGTGTTCTTCCTGCATCGCCTGCAACGCCATCTCGGCCAGCCTTTTGCTCGCGCCCATCACGTTCGATGTGCGTACGGCTTTATCCGTCGAGATCAGGATGAACCGGCGGACGCCCGCCTGTACCGCCGCTTTGGCGGTCGCCAATGTACCGAACGTGTTGTTGACGATTCCCGGCACGACATTCTGCTCGACCAGGTGGACGTGCTTGTAGGCGGCCGCGTGGTAAACCGTTTCGACATTGAAGGCTTCCATTGTCCGACGCATGAAGGCGTCGTCGGTGACGTTGCCCAATAGCGGAACGAACGACACGCCAGGTGCTTCTACTTCGGCGATATCGCGGAGATCGTTTTCGATCTGAAAGAGCGCAAACTCGGAATGCTCGACGACGACGAGGCGGGTCGGTTGCAGCCGCATGATCTGTCGGCAAAGCTCGGAACCGATCGATCCACCGCCGCCGGTCACCATGACCGATCGGTCCCGCACGGATCCCTCGAGTAGATGGTCCAGCGGATCGACTTCATCCCGGCCCAGGACATCTTCGATCTGCACGTCGCGCGGCTGAAGCGGACTCGAGCGGGCGAGCAAGCCACCGATATCCGGAATCATGCGAACACGAACCCCAAAGGGCTCGAGCGCCGCGATGATTCGTCCCCGTTGCCGCGGCGGCGTGTGCGGCATCGCGAGCATCACCTCTCGAACCCGATGCAGCACGGTCAGTTGGCCGAGCTCACCCGGCGCATGAACTTGGAGCCCATGGATGACTCGCCCGTGCAGCGTCGGATCATCATCGAGAAACGCGACGGGGAAATGATCGCCCGCCTGCTGGAGCTGGCGCGCGAGTTCGATTCCCGTCTCGCCCGCACCGTAGATGACGACTGGATTCGATCGCGAAACATGCTCGATGACGCTTTCGGCGTAGGTTCGAACCAGGAACCGGGTGCCCGTCACATAGACGAGCGACAGCAACCAGAAGATGACTGGCACCGACCGGGGAAAGCCCGTGAGGGGCACCATATACGCGACAGCGGTGATCGCGATCGACGTGATCGTGACGCCTTTCAGGATCGCGACGAAGGCGTCGCGTCCCATGTAACGGACGATGTGCCGGTAGAGCCCGAGCGTTCCGAAGACGGGCACACAGACGAGCGCGCTGACCAGGAAAGCCGGCCAGAACGCCACGACGTCCGGAGCCCATTCGCCGAGCCGGAGCGCAATCGCGCACCAGAGCGCAAACGGCAGCATGACGGTGTCGATGGCGAGCGCAATGGCCTGCTTGCGGCCGCTCGATAGCCGATCCATGAGCGCAAATATCGACATCATGGGTTACTCGATCATCCTTCCAACGCTGAACCACCGATCGGCGGAGGCGTGCCGAACCCCGGCGAAAGTGAAGAGGCGTACTCTGCCAGCCCCGATGGACATTTGCGCGCGATTTTACGTGCCGACTGGTGCGTCAACCCGGATGGTCGAACATAAACGCTGGTCGCCGGAGCGAGACCTCAATCATCGATCGCGGCCGACGCGGACGCGCGGCCCGCCCTCGCGAACACGCAGGCGATGAGCAGCGGGACGATCGCCGTTCCGAGGACGACGTATTGCCAAGGCGCGAACCGATCCGCGAGCCATGCACACGGAGCCAACCAGCAAAGGAAGTACGCCCAGAAAACACCGACCGTCCGACCGTGACCGAACCGACGTGCCGCGATTTGGTAGAGGTGCGAACGATGCGCTTCGGTGAAGCGTTGACCCGTCAGGATTCGAACGCCGAGCGTATAGCTCGCATCAACCCAGAAGACCGACAGCAGCACGAGCGAGACGACAAGGGGCAGTTCGTCGCTCACCGCGAGCACGGCAGCAATCGCCGCGATTGTCAGCCCGAGGAAACCGGCCCCGACGTCACCCATGAAGATCCGCGCCGGCGCCCAGTTGAAGAGCAAAAAACCGGCCGATCCCGCGGCGATGGCGGCGAGGATCGGAAAGACTGATGAATCCGAAGGCACAAAAAGCATCGCACCTACACCGAATGCAAGAGCCTGCGACGCGGCCATCCCGTCGATGCCATCCATGAAGTTGTAGAGATTGAGCGACCACGCGAACGCGAGAATGACCAACACCGCCGTCAGGCCGCCCATTCCGAGCCCGATCACGACGCATGCACCACTCGCCAGCAGATGCACGACGAGGCGGACGCTCTGACGAACCTCGACCACGTCATCGAGGAGACTTACGAGCGCGACGCTGACGCTCGCCAACACGACCGACAGTCGAAGTGAATCACCGGGCAGCCAGATGAAACACGCCACCGCCACCGGTATGACGATGCCGATTCCGCCGGCCGTCGGCGTCGGTACCGAGTGGGAACTGCGCTCGTTCGGGTGCGCCAGTACTTCGCGGGACAGAACAATACGCCGCGTCAGCTCCGTGATGCCGACGGCCGAGAGAAACGCGGCTAGCGCCGTGATTGCGAGCGGAACCACGTCACCATTTCCTCGAACCCCTCGCGGTAGTCCTGCGGCGGACACCACCCCGTCGCGACGAGGCGCTCGCGATCGAACTGAAACGGATCCAGCAACGTCCCAACAGCGCGCCCGCCGAGCGTCGCTCGCGTGAGCGGCACGAGCAACGCCATCGGAACCGGTAGCAGCACCGAACGCCGACCAACAGCACACGCGAGTCGTTCACAGAGTTGCCGCGTGGAGAGTTCACAGTCCGCGACATGCCAGACGAGCGCCTGATCAGAAGTCCCATCGCGCCGCTCGACCCGGCTTGCGATCCATCGGAGCGCGCTCGCGAGATTGACCGCCGAGACGTAGCTTCGACGGGCGTTCGCGCGTCCGAACGGCAGCGGCCACGGCCCGCTCACGAGACGGAGGAGGCGGACGAGATTGCCTTTGCAACCCGCACCGTAAACGGGCGGCGCCCGAACGATCATGAGCCGCGTTGCCGGATCTTCGATCGCGCGAAGACTCGCCTCCGCGTCGGCCTTGCTTCGTCCATAGGCATCATCGGGTTCGACGTCGGTCGTTTCATCGACCCGGCCAGACCGCGCTCCGAATACACGCGAAGAGCTCAAGTAGACAAAACACCGGGCACTCGAGGCGCAAGCGGCGCGATAGGTCTGAACCGCAAGTTCACGATTGACGAGATCGAGCGATTCGTCTGCTTCTCCGTCTCCGCGGGCAAGACCGGCGAGGTGGAAGACGACGGCGCTCTCACCCGCCAGGGCGGAGAACGCCGCCTGCGGCGACTGTTCCTGATCGCGTAGCGATACGCGAGTCACGTGCCAGCCCGCTTCTTCGAGATCGCGAACGAGATACCGTCCGATGAATCCACTAGCCCCCGTGACGATGCCTCTATTCGGGCCTTGGTGTGGTTGCGACATCGGGAGCGAAGTGTACGCCTTGCGCCGATTCGAAGCCCTGCGCTCAGTCGGGGTCCTCGTTCGCGATGCGAAACACCGGGGAGGATTCCCCGGGTTCGCTTTACCGCTATTGCTGAACCCGAATTCGCTCGAGGTTCCGATCGACCGTCGACCGGCCGATGCCTTTGACGAGCTGGAGTTCCTCGGCGCGGTCGAATCGACCATTCGCCTCTCGGTAGGCGACGATCGCTTCAGCCTTGCGCACGCCGATACCGACGAGCACCTCGGCGATTTCTTCGGCGCTTGCCGTGTTGACGTTGACCGCCATCACCGCGTCGTCGGCAAACGAGGTGACGGAGAAAAGCAGCAATGCAGCCGCGTAGGCCCATAGTCGGTTCATAGGTCTTCCTTATCGAAATGGACCTTCACCGTAGTTGGGTGGCGCGGGCGCCGATGCGGGAGAAATCTCGAACCGATCGGCGACATTCGCCCGCCAATCGTTGCGCCCGAACGTACAGCGCGTGCGGTGTATCGATGTGCGGCTCGGCGCGTCGCCGTTTAACCGGGCGCGTCGCCTTCACCGCGAGCTGCATCCAGCTCGCGACGCTGTTCATCCACCGTTCGCTTCAGCCGACGTTCGGCCATCTTGCCCCGCACGAAACCAAAAAAGCAGATGCCGAAGCCTGTCGCCGTCCCGGTGATAAACGCGAGCAGAAGCCACCAGAAGGTGCCGAGTGGGGGCGTCTCATAGGCAAGAAATCGAAGCACCAGCGGATCGGCGTTGTCGGTCTGACCGATCACTCCAATCACGACAACGAGGATGAGAACCCCGACGGCCGTCAAATTTCTGACCCAGCGCACGACTACTCGTTGGCAGTCTTCAAGCTGTCGTTCACGCGATCGCGCAACGCCTTTCCGGGCTTGAAATGGGGAACGTACTTACCGGTCAAGCCGACCGACTCGCCTGTCTTCGGATTGCGGCCGACGCGCGGGGCACGGTAGTGCAGTGAAAAACTCCCAAAACCGCGAATCTCGATCCGCTCGCCACTCGCGAGCGTACGCGTCATCTCCTCGAGCATGCACTTCACAGCGAGTTCGACATCCTTCGGCGGAAGTTGCTGCTGCGAGATCGCGATCAAGTCGATGAGTTCCGATTTCGTCATGGCAGTTCCCGCGTGCTTGCCTGATCTGTCGAAAGGCACCGTGGGATTCGCGCGTCACCACGCCCACCCGTCGGTGCCTTGACTCCAATCAACGAACTAACACGCGCGTCGACGATCATCGAGGCAGAGAGCTAGCCGCGCTCGTCCCGATCCATCTGCTCACGAATCAGATCACCAAGGGTCGTCGGTCCGGTGACTTCGTCTTCGGTGCGTTGGTAGTCGCGGTGCGCTTGCTTCTCTTCCTCGACATGCTTCGACTTGATCGACAGACCCACCACACGATTCTTGCGGTCGATACTGATGATCTTCGCCTCGACCTCTTCCCCGATCGCCAGTGCGCTACGCGCATCTTCAACACGATCGATCGAGATCTCCGACGCCTTCAAGATGCCTTCGACATCTTCCGCCAGGGTGATGACCGCCTCACGCGGTTCGATATCGGCCACCACACCGGTGACGACCGTGCCACGGTCGTTCTCGGCGATATAGTCGGAGAACGCGTCCTGGTCGAGTTGCTTGACGCCAAGCGAAATTCGCTCGCGTTCCGGATCGACAGCGAGGATGACTGTCTCGATTTCTTCGCCTTTGCTGTAACGGCGAACGGCGGTTTCGCCCTGTTCGTTCCAGGAAATATCCGAAAGGTGCACGAGCCCATCGATGCCACCGTCGAGACCGATGAAGATGCCGAAGTCGGTGATCGACTTGATGCGGCCCGCGATGCGATCGCCGCGCGCGTTGGTCGCCGCGAATTCGTCCCACGGATTCGGTCGACACTGCTTGATGCCGAGCGAGATCCGACGCCGCTCCTCGTCGATATCGAGCACCATGACTTCGACTTCGTCGCCGACAGCGACGACCTTCGACGGATGAACGTTCTTGTTCGTCCAATCCATTTCGGAAACGTGGACGAGGCCTTCGACGCCTTCTTCGATCTCTGCGAAGCAGCCGTAGTCGGTGAGGTTCGTAACGTTGGCAAGGACTCGCGTGCCTTCGGGATAGCGACGCGTGATGTCGACCCACGGATCGTCACCGAGCTGCTTCATGCCGAGTGAAACGCGATTCTTCTCTCGGTCGAACTTGAGGATCTTGACGGACACTTCGTCGCCGACGTTGACCATCTCGCTCGGGTGGCGGATTCGACGCCATGCCATGTCGGTGATGTGCAGCAGACCGTCCACCCCACCGAGGTCGACGAACGCGCCGTAGTCGGTGAGGTTCTTGACGATGCCTTTGACTTCCTGGCCTTCCTGCAACGAGGCGAGCAGCGCTTCCCGTTCGACACTGTTCTCTTCTTCGAGCACCGCGCGTCGTGAAACCACGACGTTGTTGCGCTTCTGGTCGAGCTTGATGACCTTGAATTCGAGCGCTTTGCCTTCGAGGTGTGCCGTTTCGCGAAGCGGGCGGATATCGACGAGCGAACCCGGCAGGAATGCGCGGATATCGCTGATGTCGACGGTGAAACCACCCTTGACCTTGCCGTTCATGATGCCTTTGACGACTTCGTTTTTATCGAAGGCTTCTTCGAGCATCTGCCAGGACTCTGCCCGGCGCGCTTTTTCGCGGGACAAACGTGTCTCGCCGAAGCCGTCATCGACGACTTCCATGGCGACTTTGACTTGATCGCCGATTTCCAGAACGAACTCGCCCGTTTCGTTGACGAACTGGTTGCGGGGAATGACGCCCTCGGATTTGAGACCGGCATGGACGGTCACGAACTCGCGATCGATCTCAACGACGGTCCCGGTAACGATGGCACCCGGCTCCATCTCGATGGTTTCGAGGCTTTCTTCGAAGAGATCAGCAAAACTTTCGGACATAAATGAGTGGTTCTGTGGTTGATTAACGTCTACCGCACGCTACTGCGACGGCACCAAATTCCTCTTCCGGGCTTCCTCGAGAACACGTTCGAAAACCTGATCGATCGACATCGCGGTCGAGTCGATGAGAACCGCATCGGGTGCTGGCACGAGGGGAGAGACCGAGCGATTTCGGTCGCGCTCGTCGCGCTCGCGGAGGCTCGAAAAAAGGTCGGGCAGGCTAACATCGGCACCCTGCTCCTTCAACTGCGCATATCGGCGCGTAGCCCGCTCCTCGACGCTGGCGTCGAGGAAAACTTTCAGCGCGGCGTCCGTAAAGACGACGGTCCCCATATCGCGCCCGTCGGCCACCAAACCGGGATCGACGCGCGCACCATGCTGCAGTGTGAGGAGTGCCTTACGCACGACGTCGATTCTCGCGACGAGTGATGCCGCGTCCGCGACTTCGGGCAAGCGAATCGTCTGCGTGATGTCATCACCATCGAGCAACACGAAGCCGTTGAGAGTGAACTCGATCCGCAATCGGCCGACCAGTGCCGCAAGACGCTCTTCGTCCGGCGACTCGAGATCGAAACCCAGCCGAAGGGCTGCCAGACCGACGATCCGATAGAGCGCGCCGCTGTCGAGGAGATGCCAACCGAACGCCGCCGCGAGACGTGTGGCTATCGTGCCCTTGCCCGAACCGCTCGGCCCGTCGATCGCGATGACCGGAATCACGAGATGCGCTCGCGCCGGCGCCGCGCCGACTCGATGCGTTGCCGCAATGCATCGAGATCACCCGTCAAAGCACCGATTTCTCGAGTCAGGTCGATGAGCCGCTCGAGGTTCGCCTCGAGCTCTTCTCGATTACCCGCGAAGATATTCGCCCAGATGTCCGGGTCGGAATCCGCGAGCCGGGTGAAGTCCTTGAATCCGTTGCCGATGTGTTGCTCGGCATTGGCTTCTTTGACGAGTTCCATCATCGCGAAAGCCAGGAGGTGCGGGAGATGGCTCGTGACCGCGAGTTTTCGGTCATGGCTCTCGGCCGATTCACGATGTGTCGTCGCGCCGACCGCGTGCCAGTACGACTCGACCACCCGGACAATGGCCTCTCGGGTTTCGGAAAGTGGCGTAACGACGATTTTCTGACCCACAAAGAGATCCGCCGACGCGTTGAGCGGCCCCTGCTTTTCGGACCCCGCGATCGGGTGACAAGGGACAAAATTCGGTCGCGGCGGCGAGATCTCGCGCACCACCTTACTCTTGACGCTGCCGACATCGAAGATCGGCGTGTCATCGCTGAAGCAGCCGGCTACGCGCTGAACCCACTCAGCGATTGCACTGACCGGTACCCCGAGGCAAACCGCGGCGACATCTTCGCGTGGCGGCATGATGCCGTCCGGCAGGCCCTCGTCGACGACCCCCGACTCGATCGCGTGACGAAGCATTTCTTCGTCGCGATCGATTCCGATCACGTGATCAAAGAGTGCTGCACGACGCGCGGCAAGGGCGAACGATCCACCGATCAGACCCGTGCCGACGAGCAGCAGCGCCGTCATGCGCCGCTCCTAGAGTGATTCGCCGAGCGCTTCGAGAAAACGCTCGTTTTCGGCATGCAATCCCACCGTCACACGCAGATGGTGGGGCATGTCGTAGTTCGCCACCGGCCGAACGATGACGCCGCGGCGGAGCAGACGGTCATACACACTGCCCGCGTCGGCGACCGAAAAAGTCAGGAAGTTGCCGATGCTCGGGATCCACTGGATGTTCAAGCGCCGAAGTCCACTTTCGAGCTGCGCCATCCCTTCGGTATTCAGCCGCCGGCTTTCTTCTACGTACTCCCGATCATCGAGGGCAGCTTCCGCCGCCGCGAGTGCGAGACTATTGGCATTGAAGGGCTGTCGAACGCGGTTGAGGAGGTCGGCAAACTCGGGGGAACTCACGCTGTAACCGATCCTGAGCGCGGCGAGTCCATGAATCTTTGAGAACGTGCGCGTTACGATCAGGTTCGGATAACGACGCAAGAGCGCGATGCCGTCTGGATAGTCCTCACGTGTAACGTATTCGGCATAGGCCTCGTCGAGGACGACCCACACGTTCGGTGGGACCCGTTCCAGAAACGCCTCCATCCCGTCCGCGTCGACCCAAGTACCGGTCGGATTGTTCGGATTGGCGATGAACACGATGCGTGTGCGGTCATCGATCGCGCCCGCGAATGCATCCAGGTCGTGACGCCAGTCGATTGACGGGATGCGAACCATCACGCCGTTCGCGGCAATGATCGCGAGCGGATAGACCACGAAAGCATGCGCGTCGACGATGCCCTTGGTTCCCGGCGAGATCGCGACCCGCCCCGCAAGATCGAGGACGTCGTTCGATCCGTTGCCGAGAGTAATCTGGTTCTCACCGACCCCGAGGCGCTCGGCGAGCTTCGCCTTCAGGCGAAAGCCGCTGCCGTCCGGATAGCGCGACAATGCGTCGATCTCGCCGTCTATCGCTTCCCGGACAAGCACACTCGGTCCGCGTGGATTTTCGTTGCTCGCGAGCTTGATCGCATCGGAGATACCGAACTCACGAGCGAGTTCCTCGAGCGGTTTGCCCGGCTGATAGGGGCTCAGGCCCGCAATCGGCGCGTTGATGTTGTCCACGATTTCTCCGTCGGTGGGGCGTTTTTTGAGCCTGACTGGTCAAACAGCTTTCGGGTATGAACCGAGACGCTTAACCTCGAGCGATACCGCATCGACTTCGACGAGCGCCGAGGCGATGGTCGGTTCGGACTGATGGCCTTCGAAGTCGATGAAGAAGACGTAAGTCCAGTTCGAAGACTTGGCTGGTCGCGTCTCGATCCGCGACAGGCTGATGCCATGGCGGTGAAACGGCTCGAGTACGTTATAGAGCGCACCGGGTTCGTTACGCGTCGACACCAGAATCGACGTGCGATCGAAACCGCTGACGCCGACATCCTGATCACCGATCACGAAAAACCGCGTCTTGTTGTCGGGCTGGTCTTCGATGTTCGTGTAGACGATGTCGAGCTG
Source organism: uncultured Pseudomonadales bacterium (assembly GCA_951813295.1). GTDB lineage: Bacteria > Pseudomonadota > Gammaproteobacteria > Pseudomonadales > Azotimanducaceae > VXYL01. The sequence goes on along the minus strand of CATOTI010000002.1, from coordinate 2,903,706 downwards.
ATATCGCTCGGCGGCGACTTCACCGCAGATCGCGGCGACGCCATCCGTTTCGGCAGCGACCCGCGCCGCCTCGGCATTGCTCGAAACTGGCCGCGTGGGAACGTTCGGAAAGCGCGTGTTCAACCACGATCGGCACTGCGCCAACGCCTGCTCGTGCGCCAGAATCTCGCTGATGGACGAAGCATCGCCGCCTCGCTTGATCAACAACGCATGGTGGATCGGCAAAACCACTTCCGCACAGATCCTCAGATTCGACGACATGAAACAGTCGAGCGTGTGGCCGACCATGCCGTCGGTCGAGTTCTCGACCGCCACGACGCCGTAGTGCGCCGCACCCGACTCGACTTCACGAAAAACGTCGCCAACCGAAGCGAGCGCGCGCGTCTTGGCGAAATGCCCGAACTGTTTGATCGCGGCCGCTTCCGTGTAAGTGCCGGTCGGTCCGAGATAACCGATCGTCAGGGGGGTCTCGAGCGACAGGCAGCAGGAAATGATCTCTCGGAACAGCCGTTCGATATCGGCGTCCGACAGCGGCCCTTCGTTCTCGTCGCGCAGCCGCGCGAGGATCTGCGCTTCGCGTTCCGGGCGATAGAACACCGGCTTCTCGTCAGTCGGGTTGGCCGACTTGATCTCGGCCACCTCCTCCGCGCACGCCGCGCGGGCGTTCAGCAATGCTCGAAGTTGTCGATCGATTGCGTCGATCTTGTCGCGTACGCGCGCCAACTCATCGCTCATGCGTGCTCCGATTCAAACTGCGCCATATATTCGACCAGGGCGTCGACTGCCGACTCCGGGACGGCATTGTAGAGACTCGCCCGCATGCCCCCAACGCTGCGGTGTCCGCGCAGGCTCAAGAGCCCCGCTTCGTTCGCCTGGCGCAGAAAGAGTTCGTCGAGCGAGCCATCACCGACATCGAAAGGGATGTTCATGATCGATCGATCGTGAACGACGCGCGCGGCGTAGAAATTACTCTCATCGAGGTATCGGTACAGCTTCTGCGCCTTTCGGCGGCTACGCCGCTCCATTTCATCGACGCCGCCTTCCCGCTCGACCCAACGAAAGACGAGCCCGGCCAGATACCAGGAAAAGCTCGGCGGTGTATTGACCATCGACGCACGCTGATCGAGGGCCGCGAACTCGAGCACGGAAGGGATGTTCAAACGGGCACGATCCAGGAGATCCCGGCGCACGACCACGAGGGTCAGGCCCGCCGGGCCGATGTTCTTCTGCGCGCTCGCGAACACGACTCCCATCCGCTGCCAATCAATCGCACGCGACAGGATGTCCGAAGACATGTCCACCACGAGCGGACGCTCGAGCGCGGGCAGCGTTTTGAACTGCACGCCGTCGATCGTTTCGTTGGAGACCAGGTGGACGTACTGGGCGTTTGGATCGAGGGACCACGAATCCGACGCCGGTAATGGACCACTGTCGTTGCGGCAGGCACATTGGCGTACCCCCACCACGCGTTTCGCTTCTCTCAATGCCTTCTTCGACCACGTTCCCGTGACGACGAAGTCCACCGAATCCCCGGGCCGCGTGAGATTCATCGGGATCATCGAGAACTGCAGCGTCGCGCCGCCCGCCACGAAGAGCGTCGCGAAATCGTCCGGTACGTTCGCGATCTGGCGGAAATCACGCTCGGCAGCGTCAGCGATCGCCTCGAATTCGGGCGAGCGGTGATTCATCTCCATGACCGAGAGGCCGCGTCCCTGGTAATCGACGAGGTCGCGCCGCACCTCTTCGAGCACCTCGACGGGTAGGGCGGCGGGTCCTGGCGAGAAATTGAACGCGCGGTACGGCGCGCTCACTCTTCTTCTTTCGGATCGTCAGTCTCGACGATGCGCTCGATGCCGACGAGTTTCTCGTCGTCGCGCAGGTTGATCAGTCGAACACCTTGTGTGTTCCGGCCGACCTCCGAGATCTCGTTGGCCGACGTACGAACCATGGTGCCCTGATCACTGATCAGCATCACGTCGTCGTCTTCGAACACCTGTACGGCACCGACGACATCGCCATTACGCGGCCCGATCTGTTGTGCAATGACGCCCTGGATCCCCCGTCCTTTCACGGGAAACTCATCGAGATGCGTTCGTTTGCCGTAACCGTTTTCGCTCGCCGTGAGTAGACGTCCATCCGGTTTCGGAATGATCAACGCGATCACTTCCTGGCTGCCGGAGATAGAAATTCCGCGCACGCCGCGGGCCGTCCGTCCCATCGCACGAACATCCGATTCCTTGAATCGCACAGCCTTGCCGGAGCTCGCGACCAACATCACGTCCGATGTGCCGTCGGTTACGGCAACCCCAACCAGCGTGTTGCCTTCTTCGAGCTCGAGCGCGATCAGGCCGCTCGGGCGCGGGCGCGAGAACTGCTCGAGGGGCGTCTTCTTGACCGTGCCGTTCGTCGTCGCCATGAAGACGAACGCGTTGCCCGCAAAATCGCGTATCGACCGGATCGCGGTAATCCGCTCGTCACGATCGAGCGGAAGCATGTTGACGAGCGGTCGGCCTCTCGCGCTACGCGAGCCCTGCGGAATCATGAAGACCCGCAGCCAGTAGACCTTGCCGCGATTCGAGAAGCACAGGAGCGTGTCGTGGCTGTTCGCGATCAACAGATGCTCGACGAAGTCCTCGTCGTTCACGGTCGTCGCGGCTTTGCCACGACCGCCGCGCCGTTGTGCCTGGTAGTCGGTCAGCGGTTGCGTCTTCGCATAGCCAAGATGCGAGACCGTCACGACGACGTCCTCTTCCGTGATCAGGTCTTCCGCCGTCAGGTCGAGATGCGAGTGGATGATTTCACTCCGCCGGTCGTCGCCGTACTTCTCACGGATTTCTGTCAGCTCGTCGCGAATCACCTGACGCAACCGATCGGTCGAGTCGAGGATCTCTTGCAGATCTTCGATCTCGGCCAGGATTTCCTCGTATTCCTCGACGAGCTTGTCCTTCTCGAGTGCGGTCAGGCGCTGCAGCTGCAGCGATAGGATGGCCTGCGTCTGATCATCCGAGAGGTAGTAGAGCTCATCGTCCTGCGGGCCAATGCTTTCCGGCAGATCGTCGGGTCGACAGGCATCGAACCCTGCTCGTTCGAGTAATGCGCTGATCGACGCGAACGGCCAACCTCTTGAAGTCAGCGCCGCGCGCGCTTCCGCCGCGTTTTGCGAAGCACGAATAAGCTCCACGACCGCGTCGATGCTTTCGAGTGCGACGGCCTGACCCTCGAGGATATGGCCGCGACGCTTTGCGCGCCGCAGCAGATAGACCGACCGGCGCACGACGACCTCGCGACGGTGCTGCACGAAAGCGGACAGCATGTCTTTGAGATTGACGACCTTCGGTAGGCCATCGACGAGCGCCATACAGTTGATGCCGTACACGGACTGCAGCTGTGTCTGCGAATAGAGATTGTTGAGCACGACTTCACCGGGCTCGCCGCGACGCAGCTCGATGACGATTCTGAGCCCGTCCTTGTCGGATTCATCGCGCAGTTCGGTGATCCCTTCGACACGTTTTTCTTTGACGAGTTCGGCAATCTTTTCGATCAACCGGGCCTTGTTGAGCTGGTACGGAATCTCCGAGACGACGATGCGCTCTTTGCCCGTGCCGACGCCTTCGACCTCGGCCCGCGCGCGCACATAAATCTTGCCGCGCCCCGTCCGGTAAGCCTTCACGATGCCCGCGCGGCCATTGATGATCGCGGCGGTCGGGAAATCAGGCCCGAGGACGAACTCCATCAGATCGTCGACACTCAGCGTCGGATCGTCGAGAAGCGCCAGGCACGCATCGACGACTTCGCGCAGGTTGTGGGGCGGGATGTTCGTCGCCATGCCAACTGCGATACCGGAGGATCCGTTGACGAGTAGCGCCGGCACCCGCGCCGGCAAGACTTCGGGAATCTCGAGCGTTTCGTCGTAGTTCAGCACCGTGTCGACGGTTTCTTTGTCGAGATCGGCCAGCAGCTCCGCTGCGAACTGCGTCATCCGTACTTCGGTGTATCGCGGCGCCGCAGCAGGATCGCCGTCCATCGACCCGAAGTTGCCCTGTCCATCCACCAGCAGATAACGCATGGCGAAGTCTTGCGCCATGCGCACGATCGTCTCGTAGATCGCGGCATCGCCGTGCGGGTGGTACTTGCCCATCACCTCGCCGGTCACGTAGGCGGACTTTCGATGCGGGCGATTGAAGCTGATGTTGAGGTCGCTCATCGCGAAGAGGATTCGACGATGCACCGGCTTCTGGCCGTCGCGGATGTCGGGCAACGCACGCCCGACGATCACACTCATCGCATAGTCTAGATAAGACTGTCGAAGCTCGTCCTCGATGTTGCGAGGAACGATTTCGCGATCCGAACCGCCGCCATCACCGCCGTCCGTCCCGTCGCCCGATCCCCCGTCTTCTCCGCCGCCACCGCCAGCCCCGGTGTCGGTCTCTGCCTCCACCGGCAGAGTCTCTTCGGACGTCGTATCGAGTCCCTGGTTTTCGTCACCTTCGGCCGTGTTCTGCTCGCTCGGCAAGTTGCTTCCCCGTCGGGCATACGGACGCGCGTTCACCTGTATTTTAGGGACGCACGTCCGCTTGGAATAAACTCGAAATTTTAACACCGACGCAACGCTTTCGCCGAAATAATGCGAAGCCAAAACGCTAGTAATCGCCCAGGAAAACCCTTTGCTTCTACTCTCTGCCCCGCACCTTCTGACCATCGCCGATTCGACGCCGCGTGCCGACCACGGCGTGCTCATCTCGGACGGCGAAATCGTCGCGATCGATACGCGCGACGACCTCAAGCGGCGGTTTCCCGACGCCGACGAGCGACACTACCCTCACCACGTGATCATGCCGGGGCTTGTGAATACGCACGGCCACCTCGCGATGAGCCTTCTGCGCGGGCTCGGCGAATCGCAACCGCTCGAGGAGTGGCTACAGACGACGATCTGGCCGCTCGAGGCCAGGAACGTCTCAGCGGAGTTCGTCCGTGCAGGCACCGAACTCGCGATCGCCGAGATGATCAGCACCGGCACGACGACGGCGTCGGATATGTACTTCTTCCCGGACGCGGCGGCCGATGTCGCGGCAGCCAGCGGATTCCGGGCTCAGATCGCGGCCCCGCTGATCGACTTCCCGAACATCTACACCGACGGTTTCGAGGACGCACTCGACAAGGCGGCGGAGCTCCGCGAACGTTGGGCCGGACACGCGTTGGTGCAGACGGCACTCGGGCCCCACGCAGTCAATACCGTGAGCGATACGTCGCTGGCCGCCATCACCGCAATCGAAGGCGAGCCGGTTCAGATCCACTCCCACGAGACAGAGGCCGAAGTGGCGGAGGTGCGCGCCCAATACGGTCGCTCACCGATCGACGTCATGGCCGATACCGGGCTTCTCTCCGACCGCTTGCAGCTCGTGCACATGACGGCGATCGATCGCCACGATATCGAGCGAGTCGCCGTCGCCGGGGCGACGATTTCTCACTGCCCACACTCGAACATGAAGCTCGCCTCCGGTGCCTGCCCGGTGGCGGAACTGGACGCGGCCGGGATCCCGGTCGGTTTCGGCACCGACGGCGCTGCTTCGAACAATTCCCTCGATCTCTTCGAAACGACGCGCCTCGCCGCACTGCTGGCCAAGCACACGACCGCCGATGCCGCGACGTTGAACGCCGCTCGTGCCCTCGAGATGGCGACCATCGGAGGGGCGCGAGTCCTCGGACTCGAGAAGAGGGTCGGTACGCTCGAGGTCGGCAAACGCGCCGATGTGACGGTTATCGACATTTCCTCGGTGAGCATGCAGCCGCTCAACGACCTCCCCGCACAGCTCGTCCACACTGGCGCCGGGAAGGAAGTTCGCGCGACCTATATAGACGGTGTCCTCGTCTACGACGACGGAACCTTCCCGACGCTCGACATCCAAAGGACGTTGGCAAATGCACGCGAATGGCAAACCCGTCTCGCGGCAATCGACCGCTAGGTAAGAGGACCATTGGATAATGACCACCACCCACGAGGTTCGAACGCCATGAGTGAAACCGGATATGCCGATCCCAACGAGGTCGCGAAGTTCGAAGCCCTAGCGCACCGTTGGTGGGATCGAGACAGCGAGTTCAAACCGCTACACGACATCAATGCGCCGCGGGTCGCCTACATCGCGGAACGCGTCGAACTCGACGGCCGCACGCTGCTCGACGCCGGCTGCGGCGGCGGTCTCCTCACGGAGGCGATGCACGCCGCCGGAGCGGATGTCACGGGCATCGACCCGGGCGAACGACCGCTCAACGTTGCCAAACTCCATGCGATCGAATCCGGATTCGAGGCGATCGAATACATCCAGACGACCCCCGAGGCGTTTGTCGAGACGAACCGTCAATTTGATGTCGTCACGTGCCTCGAAACGCTCGAACACGTGCCGAGCGTCCCCCAGTCGGTGGCCGCCCTCGCCGAGCTTACCGCGCCCGGCGGCGATATCTTCCTCGCTACCATCAACCGGACGGCACGCGCCTATGCGCTGGCGATTCTCGGCGCCGAGTACGTACTCAATCTCCTGCCGCGTGGGACACATGACTACCGAAAGCTCGTCAAACCGGGTGAACTGTCGGCGCACTGCACGACCGCTGGCCTCGAGGTCGTCGACGTCGTGGGCATGCGCTACAACCCCTTCACCAGAAGCTGCTCGATGACGGCAGACGTCAGCGTCAACTACATGTTGCACGCGCGAAAGGCGTCCGCGTGAACTACCAACCACCCGACGATCTGCTGGCGGGGCGGGTCGTGCTCATCACTGGCGCGGGCGACGGTATCGGCAAAGCCGCCGCGCTCAGCTATGCGCGGCACGGCGCCAACGTCATCCTGCTCGGGCGCACGCGCTCGAAGCTCGAGGCCGTGTTTGATGAGATCGAGGACACGACGGATACCCGACCTGTCGTCGTACCCGCGGACCTCGAACACCTCGACGAGGCGAGCGGCGATGCGCTCCTGAAGGCGATCGAGGACGAGTTCGGTCGTCTGGACGGGCTGCTGCACAACGCCTCGGTATTGGGCGCACGCGTTCCCGTGATGCACTACGGATACGACGAATGGCATCGCGTCATGCAAGTGAACGCGAACGCGACGGTGCTCCTTACGATCAAGATGCTGCCGCTCCTCGACGTCGCCGAGGACGCCTCGATCATCCTCACCTCGTCCGGCGTCGGACGGACCGGGCGGGCCTACTGGGGCGCCTACGCGGTTTCGAAATTCGCGGTCGAAGGTTTCAGCCAGGTGCTGGCGGATGAACACGAAGAAGCGGGCCATCTACGGGTGAATTCGGTCAATCCGGGCGGCACGAGAACGACGATGCGCGCGCAGGCCTATCCGCAGGAAGACCCCCAAACGCTGCCCACGGCGGAAGAACACATGCCGCTCTATCTATATCTGATGGGGCCGGATTCGCGCGGGATTACTGGTCGGCAGTTCGATGCGCGGTCTTGGCCGGGACCGTCAGACCCGGATACGGAATGAGCACAGAGCGCTTCGGCTTCGTCGGCTTGCGCGAGGCCGCACGAGGCGGCTTGTAAGTTTCCGGGGTCATACCGACGAGGCTCTGCAACGCCTGGATGTCCGTCGGTTCGAGCTCGGTCCAGCGCCCCCGCTTCAACCAGGAAGGCAGCACGACGGGGCCGAACCGGACACGCTTCAACCGCGAGACGCGGTAACCGAAGTGACCGAACAAGCGCCGGATCTCGCGGTTTCGACCTTCCATCAGCACGACGTGGTACCAGTGATTGGTGCCAGACCCGTTGTAGTACTGAAGATCCGAAAACCGCTCGGCGCGATCCTCGACCATAACGCCGGTCAGGAGTTGCTCGCGCTCTTCCTCGCTCAGTTGCCCATCGATACGAACGGCATATTCACGATCGAGCCCCGAGGACGGATGCATCAGCCGATTAGCCAATTCGCCGTTGTCGGTCAGGAGCATGAGCCCGCTGGTATTGAGATCGAGGCGCCCTACCGTCAACCACCGGCCATGCGAGCGGCTCGGTAGCTCATCGAAGATAGAACGCCGGCCCTCGGGATCCTTACGCGTCACGATGACGCCTTCACGCTTGTTCGCAAGCAGCATCCGCGTCGGTGAACTCGGCGCACGATTGACGTTCTGACCGCGGACCGAAATATCGTCCGCTTCGCCGACACGTTGCCCGATGGTTGCAACTTCACCGTTGACGATGACATCGCCGGCTTCGATCCAACGCTCCATCTCGCGGCGCGAGCCGAACCCACGAGTGGCAAGCACCTTTTGCAGCTTCTCGGTCTCAGCCATGTGCGTCCCCCGTCACGGCGCTCGAATCGGCGTCGTCCATCGGGTCGTCACTTGTTGCGATGTCGTGCGCCGCTCCTTGCGCCGCTCCGTGCGCCGCTCCGTGCGCCGATGCGTCCAGGACTTCCGGGTCGCCGGTGGCACCGACCATCGACTTGAGTTCGGCCAGCGGGGGCAGCTCGTCGAGGCTCTTCAAGTTGAAGTAGTCGAGAAACGCCCGCGTGGTGGCATAGAGCGTCGGCCGCCCTGGAACCTCCCGCTGACCGACGCTGCGAATCCAGCCACGCTCGATAAGCGTTCGAAAGATCGACGAGCTGACGCTCACGCCCCTCACATCCTCGATATCGCCGCGCGTCGTCGGCTGCCGGTAGGCGACCAATGCCAGTGTTTCCAGGAGCGCGCGGGAGTAGCGCGGCGGACGTTCCTGCCACAAACGACCGACCCAGGGAGCCAGCTCCTGGCGCGCCTGGAAGCGATACCCGCTCGCCACCTGTATGAGCTCATAGCCGCGATCGGCGACATCTTCACGGATCTCGTTGAGTGCAGAACGCACGGCGCTCGCCAGGTCGTCCACCCCGTCCTCTTCCTTGAAGAGCCCGCGCAGCTGAGCGGTCGACACCGGTGCGTCGGCAACAAGGATTGCCGCTTCGACGACCTTTTTGATCGCGTCAGGCGTCACGCGCTGGTTGCCGGCATGGTCATGACGTGAATCGGCGCGAACGCTCGGTTCTGCACGACACTGATCAACTCGTCGCGCAGCAACTCCAGGATCGCCAGCAGCGTGACGACTACGCCTCGGCGCCCTTCCGTTGCGTCGAAGAGCGTCGAGAACTCGATGAACGTCGACGTATCCGCCAGCCGTTCGAGGAGGCTCGACATTCGTTCGCGAACGGACAACGGTTCGAGCTGCACGACGTGGCGTTCGTTGAGCTCGGCTCGGCGCAGAACGTCGGCAAGCGCGATCATCATCTCGCGCAGATCGACGACCGGCTCGACACGTTCGCGAACGATGAGCGGCCGCGCCGCGCGTGCGACGCGAATGTCGCGTTCTTCGCGTGGGAGCTCGTCGAGGTTTTCAGCGGCCGTCTTGAACTGCTCGTACTCCTGGAGTCGGCGCACGAGCTCCGCGCGCGGGTCGTCTTCATCGACCGTTTCCGTAGGTCGCGGCAGCAGGAGCCGGGATTTGATCTCGGCGAGCATCGCCGCCATGACGAGATACTCGGCGGCAAGTTCGAGCTTGAGCGCTCCCATCAGCTCGATATAGCCGATGTATTGCTCAGCAACTTCGTGGACGCTGATCTCGAGGATGTCGAGGTTCTGTCGGCGGATCAGATACAACAGCAGGTCGAGTGGCCCCTCGAACGTTTCGAGAAAGACCTCCAGGGCGTCGGGCGGGATATAGAGGTCGGTGGGTAGCTCTCGGACGACCCGCGAACCGACAATCGCGACGACCGCGTCGCCTTCCGCCCGTTCCTCGGTCAGACGATTGGCGCTCGTCATCGGTAGCTGATGCCGACCGCCGCCTTGACGTCGTCGAGCGTGAGCTTCGCTTCGTCGCGCGCCGCTTCGGAGCCTTCGATCAGAATCGAGCGGACGAGATCCGGGTTCTCCTCGAACTGCTTCGCACGGTCGATAAAAGTCGCCTGTTCGGCGCAGACCGCGTCGATCACCGGGCCCTTGCAGTCGATGCAGCCAATACCCGCCGTGCGACAACCGTTCGCAGCCCAGGTTTTGGTTTCTTCGTCGGAATAGACCTGATGCAAGGCGAACACCGGGCACTTGTCGGGATCCCCGGGGTCGTTCCTTCGCACTCGCGCGGGATCGGTCATCATCGTCTTGATCTTCTTCTCGACGACGCTGGGTTCTTCGCGCATACCGATGGCGTTACCGTACGACTTCGACATCTTTTCGCCGTCGAGGCCCGGCACTTTTGACGTTTCCGTGAGAAGCGCCTTCGCCTCCGGCAGGATGATCCGGCCACCACCTTCGAGATAGCCGAACAATCGTTCACGGTCGCCGATCGAAAGGTTCTGCTGTTCGCCGAGAAGCGCTTTGGCGCGCTCGAGCGAGTCCATGTCGCCCTGTTCGAGGTATTCCTTGCGCGCGGTTCGATAGAGCCGCGCGGCTTTCTTGCCCATTTTGTCGATCGCACGCTCGGCGAGTTCTTCGAATTGCGGCTCCCGTCCATAGATATGGTTGAACCGGCGCGCAATCTCCCGCGTCAACTCGACGTGGGCGACCTGGTCCTCACCGACCGGCACGTTGCCACCGCGATACATCAGGATGTCCGCGGCTTGCAGCAGCGGGTAACCGAGGAAGCCGTACGTACTGAGGTCGCGGTTCTTGAGCCTCGTCTGCTGATCCTTATAGCTCGGCACACGCTCGAGCCAGCCGAGTGGCGTGACCATCGAGAGAATCAGGTGCAGTTCACAGTGCTCGGGGACTTTACTCTGCACGAAGATTGTCGCCGCACTCGGGCTCAATCCGGCCGCCAACCAGTCGACGACGGTATCGAACGTATGTTGTTCGATGTCGGCCGAATCGTCGTAGTGCGTCGTCAGCGCGTGCAGATCGGCAACGAAAAACCAACACTGGAATTCGTGCTGTAGTTTCACCCAGTTCTTGAGCGCGCCGTGATAGTGGCCGATATGAAGCCGTCCCGTGGGACGCATTCCGGAAACCAGGCGCCTCTCGGCGTCGTTACTGCTCACGAAGAATCCCTGCGCGGTGACTGAAGTGCAAAAAGACGGTGCGCGATTATACGGATTCGCCCTACCGATCGCGCACGCGCTCGCGATCCCTAGAGGACGCCGAGACCTTGTCGGGTGACATCGACCACACCTTCCACCAGATCGATCACGGTCGTCGGTTCTACGCCGCGAGGCCCCGAGTCCACGATCACGTCGACTGACTTTTCCAACCGCTCACGGATTTCCTCGGCATCCGCCAGCGGGTATTCATCCCCCGGAAGCTTCAACGTCGTCGTCATGATCGGCTCTTCGAGCTCCGTCAGCATCATCTCCGGGACCGGATGAGCGGGGACGCGCAATCCAATGGTCTTCCGCCGCCGATGGACCAACCGCTTGGGCACCTCGCGGGAGGCCGGCAGGATGAAGGTATAAGGTCCCGGAAGATATCGTTTCAGCGTCCGGTACGAGGCGTTGTCGACGCGCGCGTAGGTCGAGAGTTCCGAGAGATCACGACACATCAACGTCAGGTGGTGGTCCTTGTCGAGCGTCCGCAGCTTGCGAATACGATCGACCGCCGTCTTGTCCTCCAGATGGCAACCCAGCGCATAGGTCGAATCCGTCGGAAAAGCCGCGACGCCACCATCGCGGAGGACATCGATCGCGCGGCGCACGAGCCGCAGTTGCGGGTGCGTGGGATGGATAGAAAGGAATACGCTCATCATCGCCTCGCGGGTGTATTGGTTGGCATAGGAAATGGCGGTCCCGCACGCCCGCGGCCGCTCGTTCCACTGACGACGCTACGTAAATTATCATCGATCCGAATTCTTCGACGACGAGCGAGTCTTGGGAGCGTCCCAACGCCATGAAGCAGTTCATCGATTTTGTACCGATTCTCGCATTCGTCCTGGCCTACGTCGTCAGCGATATCTTCATCGCAACGGCTGCCTTGATGGTCGCCGCCGTCGGCCAGGTGATCGTGTTCAAAGTTGCCCGCTGGGAAATCAGCCGGCAGATGTGGATCGTTCTCGCCGTCGCCCTCGTCGCGGGCACCTTGACCCTCGTTTTCCGCGACAAGGCGTTCATTCAATGGAAGCCGACCATCGTCTTCTGGGCGATCGGCGGCGCGGTGCTCTTGAGCCGGGCATTCCGTCAAGGCGATCTGATCAAGAAGATGATGCAGAACGTGATCGATCTGCCCGACCGGGCCTGGCAGATGCTGACCTGGATCTGGGGCGGAATGTACATCGTCGCCGGCTTCGCGAATCTATTCGTCGCCTACGGATTCAGCGAAGAGACATGGGTCGCGTACAAGCTCGTCTCCGGATTCGGCCTACCCATCATTCTCCTCGTCGTGAGCGGTCTGTATCTCTCCAAGACGAATCAACTACCGAGCGACGACGAACTCGCGGCGAAGGCCGAGCGCGAAGCCGACGCCTGATGCGCACGCTCACCCCCACGACGTTCGTCCTGATCCTCGCGGCCCTCGCACCCAACGCCGTGTCGGCAGAGCAGGAGCGCGCATGGGTATCCGATGAATACCGCGTGCCCATGCGTTCCGGGCCGTCGAATCAGCACCGCATCATCCACTACGGCATTCCGTCCGGACTGGAACTCGTGATTCTCGAGGTCGACTCGAACGCCGGGTTTACACGGGCTCGAACGCTCAACGGCACGGAGGGATGGATCCCGACTCAGTACGTCGCCAAAGAACCCATCGCCAAGGTTCGGATCGCGGAGACCCAGGTCGACCTCGAGGTGGCTCGAGCGGAGATCGAGGCGTTACGAACGCAACTGGCTACCGCGCCCCGGCTCGACACGGCCGAAATCGCCCGCGAACGGAACAAACTGTTGCGCCTGAACGCGCGACTGCGCGACGAGGTGGGCGATCTCATCGAGACCAATCGTCAGCTCGAACAGTCCAACAGCCGAACGGCACTCCTGATCGGCGCCTTGTTGCTGCTTGCAGGGCTCGGCATCGGCGCGCTCATCAGATCACGTAACCGCCAGAGCGGCTGGTCATGACCGCCCTCTCGATCAACGTCAACAAGATCGCTTGGCTCAGGAACGCCCGCGAAGGCAGCCGGCCGCACATCGTCGACTGCGCCAAAACGCTCATCGACGCGGGCGCGCAGGGCATCACCGTCCACCCGCGCCCCGATCAGCGCCACATCCGGCCGGACGACGTCATGCGTCTCGCCGAGCTTGTGACACCGCTCCCCGACGTCGAATACAACATCGAAGGCAACCCGACGGCCGGTCCTCGCCCCAACGGCTATCCCGGTTTCAACGCACTCGTGCAGGAAGCCCGCCCCGATCAGTGCACGCTCGTCCCCGACGCCGACGATCAGCTCACGTCCGACCACGGTTTTGAATTCGCGACCGATGACGAAGTCGAGCGCGTTGCAAGGCTCGTCGCGCAATACCAGTCCTGGGGCTGCCGCGTGAGTCTTTTCATGGACCCGATCGAGGAGAAGATCGCGCGCGCCCGAACCACCGGCGCCGATCGGATCGAGCTCTACACGGGCCCGTACGCCGATGCAGTGGCCGAGGTCGGTCTCAACCACCAGCGATCACAGCTTTCGATCGAGACCTACACCGAAGCCACGCGCTACGCCCGTCAACTGGGCCTCGGCGTCAACGCGGGCCACGACCTGAACCTCGACAACCTCGCCGCCTTCGTCGCGATGGGCGACATCGCCGAAGTCTCGATCGGCCACGCTCTGATCGCCGATGCCCTCGAGTTCGGCATGGCCGAGACGGTTCGCCGTTACCGTGAGGCCCTCGCACAAGGCGATCACCAAGCAAGTCAACGAACGGAGTAACCGCCGTGCGAAAAGCCTTTCCCGGCGTTCTCCGATTCATCGTCGCCGCGTTCATCGCCACCGCCGCTATCACGACCTTCGCCAACCCCAAAGCGGTCATCGCGACGACCCTCGGCGAGATCGTCGTCGAACTCGCTCCCCAGCACGCGCCCGAGACCGTCGCCAACTTCATCGATCTCGCCGAAAACGGTTTCTACGACGGCCTCATCTTCCATCGCGTCGTCGCGGGATTCGTTATCCAAACCGGCGGCTTCGACGAGTCCATGGAATACCGATACCCACCGCGAAAAGTGATCAACGAGTCATTCGCCGGACTCAACAACGAACGCTGGACCATCGCGATGGCGCGCGAAGAACACCCGGACACCGCCGACTCGCAGTTCTTTATCAACATGGCCGACAACGAGAACCTCGACGCCCGCCCCGGCGCCCCCGGCTACACGGTATTCGGACGTGTCGTCGAAGGATTCACCAACGCCGAGGACATCGAACTCGTCGACACCGCCATCCTCCACGGTATGGCCAACGTACCGATCGTGCCGGTGGTGATTCGAGGGGTCCGGATCGAGCGGTAGGAGGCTGAACCTTCGATCGTGCGGGTGCTGGAGGCCGGCTCTTTTTTCTTACGGGCACCCTCCGGGTCCCCTCTAGAACCCCCCTGCGGCGCGGCGTTGCCGCGCCGGGCTCAAGGTCATCGATTTCGCTAATTGGGGTTTGCCGGCTTTAGGACTAATTTGCCCTTAGAGAGGCCGTATCGAACCGATCAGCCTGCGAATCCTTTCCAGGACATCGAGCGCATGCAGGATCCTGCAAACGCGTCCCAGCCATCCTGCGAATCGCGCTCAACATCGAACAACGCCTTCCGGCGAACACGCCCACCACCGGGGCCCCGGCGCGCGTCGATAGCCCACCTGCAGCCTCAGCAGTTTTTGCAACGCAAAAACTGCCGACGAGCCGCGTAGCGGCTCGCGCGCGCGGCGAGATTCCCCCATCCGCCAACTCAGACTCGGCGCCGATCCGGCGGGGGCGTGGGGGCAGCGCCCCCACAAGCAAAAAGTACCCTATACTTCCGCGCGATTTTTCACCCCGCCGGCTGCGTCACGACATCGATGACGGCCTGCACCGACCAAATCTCGACCAACTTCATGAAAACAATCCTCTCCGCCGTTGCCGTGGCTTTGCTTCTCGGTGGCATTTCCATGGAAATCTACGCCCGCTTGTTGACCGACAACCGGCTGGGACTCCTTGCCCTCTTTACGCTCGCGTCCGTCGTGACGGCGCTCGTGACGCTACGAGTCGATCGGCGCACGGGGGTATCCGAGGATCACGTCATGAGCGAACCCGCCGAGCGCCGGGCTGTCGCCGTCGTCGACGGTGACCGGGAGGTCGGCACCGTGAAATGGTTCAACCGGACGAAGGGATTCGGCTTCATCGTGCGCGATGACGGCGACGAGATCTTCGTTCACTACCGGTCTATCCAGAACGACGATGACCGGCGGCCGAGCCTGAAAGATGGTCAGACGGTCGAATTCGTCGCGGTCGAGCGCGACAAAGGATGGCAGGCGGAAGACGTCACCGTCGCCTAACCCAAACGATCGCGGCGCTGCGTCGCGAACGAGACAAACGACATGAACCTACGTGCCCTTCTGAACGAACGGCTCACCGCCGCGCTACGTGCTGCGGGTGCCGATGGCGAACCCATTGTCGGGCCGGCTGCACGACCGGAGTTCGGTGACTATCAGGCCAACGGCGCCATGGCAGCCGCGAAGCGCCTGAAGATGCAGCCGCGCGAACTGGCTCAGAAGATCATCGACCTCGCGGAGCTTTCCGATATCGTCGAGCGCGCCGAGGTCACGGGTCCCGGATTCGTGAGCCTCACGATCAGTGATCGCTGGATCGAGAACGCCGCCCTGGCCGGCGCGATCGATGCCACGGGGCAGGGGCAGCGGGTCGTCATCGACTACTCGCATCCGAACCTCGCCAAAGAAATGCACGTGGGTCATCTGCGCAGCACGATCATCGGTGACGCCGTCGCGAGAACGCTCGAAGGCCTCGACTACACCGTGCTACGTCAGAATCACGTCGGCGATTGGGGGACGGGGTTCGGCATTCTCGTCGCCCACCTGAAGGACGTCGGCGCGGAGGCGAGCGAGGAACTTCGCGATCTCGAGCGTTTCTATCGGGAAGCGAGTCGACGCTTCAAGGATGAGCCCGATTTTGCCGATCGCGCCCGGGCCGTCGTCGTTGCCCTGCAAAGCGGCGACGAGGCGACACTCGATCTGTGGCGCCGCTACATCGAGGCGTCGATGTCGCACTGTCAGGAGATTTACGACCTCCTCGGCGTGAGTCTTCGACCCGAACACGTGCACGGCGAGAGTGCTTACAACGAGGACCTCGACAACGTCGTAGCGGATCTAGACCAACAGGGGCTCCTGGAGGAATCCGAGGGCGCCTTGTGCGTCTTCCTCGACGAGTTCCGCGGCAAGGACGGCAACATCACGCCGATCATCGTCAAGAAGTCGGATGGCGCGTACCTCTATCACTCCACCGATCTCGCGGCGGTTCGCTATCGGGTTGGAACGCTACGTGCCGACCGGGTGCTCTACATCGTCGACGCCCGACAGAGTTTCCACTTCAAACAACTGTTCGCCCTCTCCGAGCGCGCCGGGTTTTCGGGCGATGCTTCGCTCGAGCATCACCCGTTCGGTGTGATGCTGGCACCGGGCGGCAAGCCCTTCGCAACGCGACAGGGCAACATCATGCGTCTCACCGAGCTTCTCAGCGAAGCCGTCGATCGAGCGCGTGAGGTCGTCGCAAGCAAGAATCCGGGCCTGTCGGCCACGGAACGTGATCGTGTCGCGCAGATCGTAGGGATCGGCGCGGTCAAATACGCCGATCTCTCCAAGAACCGCACCAATGACTACGTCTTCGACTGGGACTCGATGCTATCGCTCGAGGGCAATACGGCGCCCTACCTGCAATACGCGTACGCGCGGATTCAGAGTCTGTTCCTCCGTGGCGCCGTGACGCGCGAGGAGCGCAACGGCGACGTGCGGATCGAGACGCCCTACGAGCACGATCTCGGTCTCGCCCTCGCGCGCTTTCAGGAAACGCTCGAGCACGTCGCCGAATCGGCCATGCCCCATTTCCTGTGTGGTTATCTCTACGACGTGGCGTCTAAGTTCATGCGCTTCTACGAGCATTGCCCGATTCTGGAAAACGGGCCGATGCGAGGCAGCCGTCTGACGCTCTGTGAGGCGACCGCGGCGACGTTGCACCAAGGCCTCGGGCTACTGGGGATCGAAACCGTCGATCGCATGTGACCGGCATCGATACGGTGGCGCGATCGTTCGTCGCCACCCGGAGCGTCGAGCACGCTTAACGGATCGAGCCAATAGCAGGATCGATCCATCGGCTTTCTCGGGCTCGTGTCGGACGCCCGCTCTCAGTTCGGAACGTCCCGGGACGGCGTTTCGTCGCACCGCAGAGAGCGGCGCGACGATCCGGCTAAGCGCGCTGCGCGGAGAGCGGTACCGTGTACGACTTCAAGTGGGACACGAAGTCTCGCAGGACGTTGATGCCGCTTTCTTCGGCCTCGGTGCACCACGACTTGAACGCACGTAAGAGTTCGTCTCCGCTGCCGCCGCGCCGGGCCCACAAGGCGGTGAGCTCCAGGCGTTTTTCATAGATGGTGGCGAGCGCCGGGCTCGACTCGGTGATCGCGCGGATATCGTCACGTTCACGTTCGCCGACCCACTTGTCCTCACGGCATAAGAGCGCTTTTGCGCGCTTGATCGCCCCGCGCCTGGCGCGATCCGCTTTCGCCATCTCGGCCTCGGCAAGCGGCTTGACGACGTTTTCGGCGTAGTCGGACATGACCCGGAATCGATCGTTCAGCACGCCCCAGACGGTGTCCATGTCGATCGTCGTCTTGCCTTCGACCCGTTCGACCACGGGACCGACCGATAGCGGCTTGGCGAGGCCGAAGACGCTGAAGAGCTTGATCCAGGCCCAACCCGCATCGAATTCCCATGGCTTGACCGAGAGCTTCGCCGAATTCGGATATGTGTGGTGGTTGTTGTGCAGTTCTTCACCGCCGATGAGGATGCCCCACGGCACGATGTTGGTCGCTGCGTCAGGAATCTCGAAGTTGCGGTAGCCAATCGCGTGGCCGATACCGTTGATCACACCGGCCGCGAAGAAGGGGATCCAGAGCATCTGGATCGCCCACACGGCAACGCCGACCGCACCGAACAGCAGCACGTTGACGGCCAACAGGCCATAGAACCCGGCCGTCGTACGGCTGAAGAGGTGGCGCTCCATCCAGTCGTCCGGCGTGCCTTTGCCGTATCTGTCGAGGGTCTCGGGCGTGATCCCGACGCGGTAATGCTCCACGCCGCGAAAGAGAATCTCGGAAAGTCCGACGACCTTCGGGCTGTGCGGATCTTCCGGCGTTTCGCACAACGCATGGTGCTTGCGATGAATCGCGACCCATTCTTGGGTGCGCATGCCCGTCATGATCCAGAGCCATGTGCGGAAGAAGTTCGCGAGTGCCGGATGGAGTTCGAGCGCGCGGTGCGCCGCGTGGCGGTGTAGATAGACCGTAACGGACACGATCGTAATATGTGTGGTGACCAGCGTGTAGACGATGGCCGTGGGGATCGACAGACCGATCAACCCGTACCAAATCTGCAGCAAAAAGTCCGTCAAAATGGGTGCTCTAGGGTGTTTGAACGCGCGATTCTGCCGTCACCGATACACAAATACCACTTGCGCTCGGAAGGCGTCTCGAATAAACCGTCCGACGGCCGCGAAAACGCTCAAAAAGCGCACTTACCGAGGCCCCGAAACAACCCCTGGAAGTAGCCCTATGTCTACCGTCGCCGACGAATTCGGCCCTATCGTCACGGCCGATGCCCTCGCGCAGCGCCTCGACGGGTCTTGGCTTGTCTTCGACTGCCGTCATGCACTCACCGACCCGCAATACGGCCGCCGCGCCTACGACGAAGGTCATATCCCGACCGCCCGATTCGCCGATCTCGATCACGATCTCGCGGGCGCGCCAGGACAGCGGGGTCGCCACCCGCTACCCGAGCGTGAGGATCTCATCGCGGCCTTCCGGCGCTGGGGAATCGAGACGTCGTCGACGCTCGTTGCCTACGACGATGCCGGCGGAATGTTCGCCAGCCGCTTCTGGTGGCTCACGCGTTGGCTCGGCATCTCGCGAGTCGCGGTTCTCGACGGCGGTGTACAGGCATTCACGGCCACCGGCGCCACCCTCGAACGCGATGAACCAAACGTTTCCGCAACGCTTTTCGAAGCCAGTGAGCCGCTGACGCGTGTCGTCGAGGCAAACGACCTTCTGGCCGCCTCGGACCTCACCTTGATCGATGCGCGGGCGACGGCCCGCTTCCTCGGACACGAGGAGCCGATCGACCCCGTCGCGGGCCACATCCCCGGCGCGCACTCCTACCCGTGCTCGGACAATCTCACCCCCGAGGGCACGTTCAAGCGGGACGGCAGCCGATTCGCCGACCTCGAGGGACGCAACGTCGTGAGCTACTGCGGGTCCGGCGTCACAGCGACCCACAACATCGTCGCGATGCTGATGGCGGGTCATCCGGAACCCGCTCTCTATCCGGGCTCCTGGAGCGAGTGGGTGCAGGACGCGAGCCGCCCGATCGCGACCGATGCCGCAGACGAATAGTCCTCGAGCCGGCGCCGCCGGTTCACCATGATCGAGCCGGCGAGGCTCTCGAGAAACGAACACCCGCCCCGCTCGATCGAGTTCGACGACGTCTATTTCGATCACACCGGCACCACCGGGATCGACCGGATGTTCTTCGCACCCGCGGCGATCGAGCGCCGTGCGCGGGAATCCAAGCGATTCACCATCGGCGAACTCGGATTCGGCAGCGGCGCAAACTTCCTCCACGCGTGCGCGGTGACGAGAAACCCGCTGCATTTCATTTCCGTCGAAAAGCACCCGCTCTCGAAGACCGATCTCATCGATGCGCTGGCGCCCTTCGAATCTTCGATCAAAGCGCAGCTCATCAACGATTACCCGCCACCCGTCGCCGGCTGGCATCGGCGTCATTTCGACGACAACCGCGTGCAGCTGTCTGTCTGGATCGGAGATGTCGAGGACGGACTGGAGGACATCCGACGCCAGCACGAAGTTGGCGTCGATGCCTGGTTCCTCGACGGATTCGCGCCGACCAAGAACCCGGCGATGTGGAGCGCGTCGGTGATCGAAGCGATCGGCGAATGCTCGGCGGCCGGCGCCAGCGTCACGACGTTCACCGCCGCCGGCAACGTTCGGCGGCGGCTCACAAACGCGGGATTTCGTGTCGAACGTATCGATCAGACGCCGATCAAGCGTCATTCGACGCTCGGCTGGTACAGCCGCGCCGGACGAACGTTCCAAGCACCCCGCCGCGTACGGGTCAGGGGCGCCGGGTTGGCGGGCGTGACCACGGCCAGGGCATTGCACCAAAAAGGCATCGACATCGAACTCGTGGACGATGCTTCGGCTCGACCACACGCATCAGCAGTCCCGGCGGCCGTCGTTCATGGCCGCCTCATGCGCGGGGAATCGGCCGAGTCCGCTTTTCGCCTGCACGCCGGCCTCTATTCGATCGCCCGCCTCAAACCGATGACCGGTTTCTCCGCGACTCCCGTCATCCAGCTACCGAGCGACAATCAACCGCTCGAAACGCTCGCGGACCTCGCCGGACAGAACCCGGCACTTCGTTGGATCGAGGCCGACGAGGTGGCCGAACTCGCCGGCATCGATCCATTCGCTTTTCCGGGTCTGTTGTTCACCGACGCGGGCATCGCCGACCTGCTCCGCCTGACCCGCACTGTCATCGGCGATCTCCACGTCTCAAGCCACTCGAGCGCGAAAGACATCGTTGAAGTGTGGGCCACGGGATTCCACCTGCCGTCCACATCGAGCGCAGAAGTCACCCGTATCGGTGGCCAGCTCGACCGATTCCGGACACCACTCGTGCCGCGGATCCCGATCGTTGGACGCGGGTCGATGATCCCCGCGGCAGCCGACGAAATCTGGGTAGGGGCGACGTACGAGTACCAGCCCTGGGCTGCGGATCGCGCAACGACCGCCAATCGCGAGCGCTACACAGCCTTGTTCCCGAACATCGAGCCGACGCCAATGGCGAGTTTTCGGGCGGAGCGCGCGGTCTCGAGCGACCGAATTCCGGTGGTCGGTCGGCACGGCATTCGATGGCTCAATCTCGCGCACGGATCCCACGGCACGACGACCGCACCGTTCTGCGCCGAGTGCGTCGCAAGCCGGATTGCCGGCGAACTCGCGCCGGGGACGAGCGATCTCCTCACGCTGATCGACCCCGCGCGATTCGACGAGCGTCAGCGACGCCGACCGAATCCCTTCACGCGGCCGAGATCGGGCTAGGTAATCGCCTCTTCCAGCGCGGCGATGATGGACCCGACCGTGTCGTCGACGCGATGTCGCGCCATCGCCTCCTGGTACGCGGCAGTGCGGGTCCGGACATGATCGATCGCGCGCAACAACGTCTCCGGACTGAGTTCCTCCTGCGGCAGGACGTGAGAAATCCCACGTGCTTCGGCAAAGCGGGCGTTCTCTACCTGGTCACCGCGGCTGACTTCGACCGGTAGAGGAATCAATACGTGCGGCTTGCCGAGCGCGATCCATTCGTAGAGCGAGCCCGCACCTGCGCGTGAGACGATGACATCGGCAGCTGCGATCACGTCTCCCCAGTCCGATGCAAAGAACTCGCGCTGGACGTAGCCCCGCTTGCGCTCACCGCGCGGATCGAACTTGCCTTCACCACAAACGTGGATCACGTCGAACGACGCCGTGAGGAGATCGAGCGCGTCGACCACAGTCGAATTGATTGCCGTCGCGCCCAGACTCCCACCAACGATCAGCAGCACCGGTTTTGCGCCGTCGAAGCCGAATCGCGTCATCGCGGCGGAGCGACACCCTGCGCTCAGCTCGGCGCGGATCGGCGTCCCCGTGACTTTGGTGGCAACGCCGCTCACGCGCGTATCGGCAAACGTCGTACAGACCATCTTCACGAACGGTTTAGTCAGGCGCGTCGCGAGTCCCGGCGTGAGATCGGATTCGTGACCAACCACCGGCACACCACGAAGCGAGCCGGCCACCGCCGCCGGAAAGCACACGAAGCCGCCCTTGGAGAAAACGACATCGGGCTTGATTCGCCCGATCAAGCGCCACGCTTCGAGTACACCGAGCGGAATCCGGCCGAGGTCGACGATGTTCTGCAACGAGATGTAGCGTCGTAACTTGCCGGTCGAAACACCGTGGTAGGTGACGCCGAGCGGAGCGACCAGCCGTTCCTCGAGGCCCGAGTTCGAACCGATGAAATGGATCTCGACCCCACGCTGCTGCAGCGCTTCGATCACGGGGATCGTCGGGATCACGTGACCCGCCGATCCACCGCCCGTCACGACCACTCGCTCGAACATCAGATGTTCAATGCCGATCGAACGAAAGGAACGGTGAGCAAACGTTGTTCCTGCGCGGCCGCCTCGAACAGCCGGCCGATCACCCGTTCGAGGCTCGCCATGTCCCGACTCATTCGATTGAGCAGAAACTCACTCACGTTCGGCGCGAGCGCGACCCCTCGGTCTTCGGCCATCTGTACGAGCCACTCGACTTTGTGCTCGTCTTCGAGCGGCTTCAGTTCGTAGCACAGCGCAGCCCGCATTCGTGACGCACAGTCCTCGAGATGGAACGCGGCGCGGGTCGGTGAGCTTCTTGCCGTGGCGATGAGTGCCGCATCGCGATGTCTGAGGTCGTTGTAAAGCCCGATCAGGGCTCGTTCAGCCGGCGCATGGCCGATCCAGGCATCCACATCGTCGACGAGTACCAGGTCGTAAGCTCCGTAGCTATCGAGTTCGAGCGCTTCCGGATCGAGCTCCGTCGCCGGTAGATAGGCGACGTCACGAAGCTGGTAGTCCTTCGAGCGAACGTGGCACATCGCCTGCAGCAGATGGGTCTTGCCCACGCTTGCGCCGCCATAGATCCAGAAACACGAAAACGATTCTTCGGATGCCGCTGCGACGGCCGCCAGGCGCGCCACCAATTCCCCGTTATCCCCTTGGATGAAGCGATCGAAAGTCGATCGTGGTCGGCTCGCGAACGGCAGGAGGAGCTGCGTCTTCAAGCACTTCCACTCATGGACGCGACTTGGCGTCGTTGACCGCCCGTCGGCTCCACACCACGACGTAATCGATTCCCGACCACACGGTCAGGATCGCTACCGCGATGAACATCCACGGATCGAGCAACACATCCAGCCAGACGGATAGGTAGGGAATATCCGCGAGAACGACTAAAAGGACGATCACCATCGTGAGTTGGCCGATCGTATTGATCTTGCTGACGACCGACGGCGCGATCTCGACGCTGGAAAACAGAAGTCCGTACGCCGCGGCCCCGCCGAGGATCACCACGTCCCGCAGCAACACGATGCCGACCAACCAAAGCGGTAGAAACCCCTGGATGAAGAGCATCAGGACAACGACGGCGACCAGGAGTTTGTCGGCCAGCGGATCGAGGACCTCGCCGAATCGGGTCCGCAGGTCGAATCGGCGCGCGATCTCGCCATCGAGGGCATCCGATAGCGCGGCGATCAGGACGACAGCGAACGCGCCGCGGTATTCCCCTGTCCAGAGGAGCCAGCCCGCCGGCGGCACCAACGCCAGGCGCAGGAGCGAAATGAGATTGGGGAGGTGGCGGATCACGAGCCTTCCCAGCGAAGGGCGAGCGGAGCGCCGCCCCGCGCAATCCGAGTTCCGTCCCGGGCGAATCGCGCGCTGAGTAGCAGTAGCTTTTCGAGCTGGCCGCGGCTCGATCGCGAGCGCAGCACAAATTCCATGTCGCGCGCCACGACGCGTTTCAGGTCGACGCGGTCGAGGTATTCACGGGTCGTCAGGAACTCGAGCAGATCGGCGTAGTCATCCACTGTTCGAATCCCGGAAACGTGCAGGTCGAAATGTTGCACTCCTCTGTTGAGAACTGCCAACTCCTGCGCCAGATCATCGGCAAGCCCGTTCGTCAGCGTCGACATCGGGTCATCGATCAATCGCTCGCGGCGCCAACTGATCCCGTCGCCCTGGAACGGACGCGCGACGGCCGCATCAAGAGATCGCAGTTCCCAGGCGATCCGACGGGATTCGGCATCGACCTGTGCGATCGCGACCACATCCGCTGCATAACCCGCCGACGCAGCGACGATCGACTCCCAAAAACCGCCCCAGATTTCGACCAACTGGAGGTGATTCACGCTCTCCGCCGTTGGCAGTGACACATTGATCCCACGGGAACGAGCGACCGATCGAATCGTCTCGAGCAGGGGGTCGTCACGCAGGACGAGCCGGCGCGCACCCTGCCCGGCAACGACGGCCCACATCAGCACGCGGGGTCGATCAATCGTCCATACCGGCAGACGAGCGTCACCGACGAGTTCCATGATTGCGGCCACGTCGAAACGGACGACCATACGCAGCGACGCCTCGTCACCTTCCGTGACGGTTTCAAATCGAAACTGGGAATAGAAGTTCTGCGGGTTGCGAAGCGCCTCGGTGACTGTCCGGTTGCGGGGGACATGGCGTAGCCCGGATACCCGACTGAGAACGACCATGAGCGCCCGGCGCGCCGCGTCACGCTGATCCGCTTCCGCTTGAGAGTCGATCTCGACGCTCGCGTCGTACAGCCAGTCGAGCTGTTCGGCAAACGCGCTCGAGGCCGGCAACGAGGTGAAAAGACACATCGCGAAAACGAGCCAGCGGCGCTGATTGAGAGCTGCTCGCGCGTCGCGCATCGGTTCGTCTCGCCTCCTTCGTTTCGCTCGATCAGTCTACTGAAAATCGCGCCCGAACCCGCCAGGCGAGCATCGGATATGCGTTCGCCCGCACAAATGGCGCCGCGCCGCCTTGACGATGGCGCGAACGTGATTGCACGGTGCGTGCTCCTGTTCGGATGGAGTTCGTAACGTGGCTCGAGAACCACGAGGTCTGACCTATCGTGAGGCCGGCGTCGACATCGACGCGGGCAATCGGCTCGTCGCCAACATCAAGGACTCCGTACACAGAACGCATCGGTCCGAGATGATCGGCGGCCTGGGTGGTTTCGCGGCGCTGACACGCATCCCCAGCGGCTACGACGAACCCGTGCTCGTGACGGGCACCGACGGCGTCGGCACCAAGCTCAAACTCGCGATCGACAACGACCGGCACGACGGCATCGGTCAGGACCTCGTCGCGATGTGCGCTAACGATGTATTGGTCTGTGGCGCCGAACCCTTCCTGTTTCTCGACTACTACGCGACCGGTGCACTCGACGTCGACACCGCGACCCGCGTCGTCAACGGGATCGCGAAAGGCTGTGAACTCGCCAACTGCTCGCTCGGCGGCGGCGAAACCGCCGAGATGCCGGGTTTTTACGCCGCGGGCGACTACGACGTCGCCGGATTCTGCGTCGGCGTCGTCGAAGCGGAGAAGATCATCACCGGGAGTGCCATCACCGAAGGCGATGTCCTGCTCGGCCTCGCTTCCAGCGGCCCGCACTCGAACGGCTATTCCCTCATTCGGCGTGTGCTCGCGGACCAAGCGGCCCCGCCGGGCGATGATCTGCTCGACGCCTTGCTCGCACCGACCCGGATCTACGTACGTTCGGTCCTGCCCATCATCGATCACGCCAAGGGCATGTGCCATATCACGGGCGGGGGATTCACCGAGAACCTCCCGCGCGTCGTGCCGCCCGGCCTCGAGGTCGAGCTGGATCTCGATAGTTGGCAACGACCCGCCGTTTTTTCCTTCATCCAGCAAGCCGGTAACGTCGCGGAAGACGAGATGCTGCGTACCTTCAACCTCGGCATCGGCTTCATCGTCGTCACGCGCCCCGACGACGCGGATGAGGTGAAACGTCAGCTCGAAGACAAGGGCGAATCGGTCGCGACGATCGGACGCGTCGTCAAACCGAGCGCCGAGCAACGCGGACTGAGAATCGGCCCGAGCCCCTGACCGCCGACTAGGCTCGCGGCAAAGTCACCCCACGCTGACCTTGGTATTTCCCACCACGCGTTCGATAAGTGACTTCGCACGCCTCATCGCTCTGAAAAAAGAGCAACTGCGCGACGCCTTCGTTTGCGTAGATCTTCGCCGGTAGGTTGGTCGTGTTGGAGAACTCCAGCGTCACGTGGCCCTCCCACTCCGGTTCCAACGGCGTCACGTTCACGATGATGCCGCAGCGCGCATACGTGGATTTGCCCACGCAAACCGTGAGGACGTCCTTGGGGATGCGGAAATACTCGACCGTACTCGCGAGCGCGAAGGAATTCGGCGGGATCACGCAACTGTCACCCACGACGTCGACGAAACTGCGCGTATCAAAGGCCTTCGGATCGACGATGGTCGAGTGAATGTTGGTGAACACTTTGAATTCGGGCGCGCAGCGCACGTCGTAGCCGTAACTCGAGGTGCCGAACGAGATGACACGTTTGTCGTCGATCTCTCGTACCTGATCCGGAACGAAAGGTTCGATCATCTTGTCCTGGATCGCGCGCTCTCGGATCCAGCGATCCGCCTTGATCGTCATCGCTATTCCATCGAGATGCTGGGTGGCGCGGCCGCCGTCTGGCTCGCGAGCCACAAAGACGCACCGAGTCGGCGCGCACAATCGATATACCGTTGGGCCAGTTCGCTCCCCGCGTCAGCCGCGACTGTAGGCGTCCCACCGTCGGTCAATTCGCGAATCGACGGGTCGAGCGGAAACTCACCGATCATCGCCGTAGCGTATTCGCCCGCCACTCGTTCGCCACCGCCTGAGCCGAAGAGGTGATGCGCTTTACCGCAACCGTCGCATACGAAGAAGCTCATGTTCTCGACGATCCCGAGGATCGGGATGTCGACCTTGCGAAACATCTCGATGCCTTTGCGGGCATCGAGCAGCGCGATGTCCTGCGGCGTCGTGACGATCACCGCACCGCCGACCTGGGCCTGCTGCGAAAGCGTGAGTTGGATATCACCCGTGCCCGGCGGCATGTCGACGATCAAATAGTCGAGACCACCCCACGCCGTCTGCCCGATCAGTTGCTGCAACGCGCCGGACGCCATGGGGCCGCGCCAAACCATCGGCGTCTTGTCGTCGACCAGCATGCTCATCGACATGGCTTCGATACCGTGCGCCTTCATCGGCACGAAGTACTTCTCGTCGCGTACTTCCGGCCGACGCCCGTCAGGGATGCCGAGCATCATGCCCTGGCTCGGACCATAGATGTCCGCATCGAGGATGCCCGCCTTTGCACCGGCTCGATCGAGCGCAAGGGCGAGATTCACCGCCGTAGTCGATTTGCCGACACCACCCTTGCCCGAGGCAATAGCGACGATGTTGCGAACGCCCGCGAGCGATCCCGTCT
The DNA here is from genome assembly GCA_951813295.1 of uncultured Pseudomonadales bacterium. Classification (GTDB taxonomy): domain Bacteria; phylum Pseudomonadota; class Gammaproteobacteria; order Pseudomonadales; family Azotimanducaceae; genus VXYL01. Next base: position 2,876,461 of record CATOTI010000002.1, on the reverse strand, counting down.
GCGGCGGCGCGAAGCCGAGGTCGAGCACGACATCATCGTTGAGTTGGTCTCTGAGCAATGCGGTGTAGGGCTCAACGAGTCCGTCCACGGGATAACCCAACACCGCATCGACGTGCCAACGATCATCTAGCCGGGCCGCTCGTCGAACCGCGCCGAGTTCGCCCCAGGGGACGTTCGCGACCGGATCGACGAATTCTTCAAGGGGATTCGCCATCGCACCTTTGTGCCTGAAAAAACGGGCGGGAAGTATACGCGAGTGGTTCTCGCTGATTGGCGCGACGCACAACCCTCCGTATAGTCGCGGCCGTTATCGCCATCGTCGCCCATCGGGCGTGAACCATGCGTCGAATTCTCGTCACGAGCGCTCTACCGAACGCCAACGGATCCATTCATCTCGGCCATCTGTTCGAGCACGTCCAGACCGACATCTGGGTTCGCTTCCAACGGCTCGTCGGCAACGAATGCACCTACGTCTGCGCGGACGATACGCACGGCACGGCGACCATGCTAAAGGCAGAAGAACTCGGTACGACGCCTGAGGCCATGATCGAGAGCATTCGGGCCGAACACGCGTCGGATCTCGCACGCTTTCAGATCAGCCACGACAACTACTACAGCACGCACAGCCCGGAGAACGAACATTACTCGCGTCTGATCTTCGAACGCCTCGAAGCCGGCGGCGACATCTTCACGCGCGACGTCGAGCAACTCTACGATCCCGAGCGCGCACTATTTCTCGCCGACCGCTATGTCAAAGGTACGTGTCCGCGTTGCGGAACCGACGATCAATACGGCGACAACTGCGAAGCCTGTGGCGCGACCTACGACGCGACTGAGCTCGGCATTCCGCGCTCGCTCCTCTCCGATGCCACGCCGGTCCTAAAGAAGTCGGTGCATTATTTCTTCGATCTCGCGAAGTACCACGACTTCCTCACCGAGTGGCTCTCGAGCGGCACCGTCCAGTCGGAAGTCGCCAACAAGCTCGACGAATGGCTCTCGACCGGTCTGAAGGCCTGGGACATCAGCCGCGACGCACCGTACTTCGGCTTTGTCATTCCCGGCACACAGGACAAGTACTTCTACGTCTGGATGGACGCGCCGATCGGCTACATGGCGAGCTTCAGGAACTACGTCGACTCGGACGCCACGTTCGACGAATTCTGGGCGCACGACGCCACGAGCGAAGTCCACCACTTCATCGGTAAGGACATCGTCAACTTCCACGCGCTCTTCTGGCCTTCGGTATTGAAAGGGTCCGGTTTTCGAACCCCGACCCGGATCCATACGCACGGATTCGTCACGGTAGACGGCACGAAGATGAGCAAATCGCGCGGCACCTTCATCAATGCCGCGACCTATCTCGAGCACCTCGATCCCGACTATCTGCGCTACTACTTTGCGACGAAACTCGCCCCGACCACGGACGACGTCGACGTCAATCTCGACGACTTCGTCGCGCGTGTGAATTCGGATCTCGTCGGCAAGATCGTCAACATCGGTTCACGCTGCGCGGGGTTCATCAACAAGCAATTCGACAACCGACTCGCCGAGACGATCTACGACGACGATCTCTGGAACGAGGTTTCCGGCAGCGCCGAGTCGATCGCCCAGCTCTTCGAAGCCGGCGAAGTCGGCCGCGCCGCTCGCGAGATCACGCGCATCGCGGACTCGGTCAACCAATTCATCGCCGAGCATGAGCCGTGGAAGCGCATCAAGGATCCCGACCGACGCGACGAGGTGCACGGCGTGTGCTCGCTCGGTATCAACGCTTTCCGTTCGCTGATCGTCTACCTGAAACCGATCGTGCCCGCACTCGCCGGGCGAGCGGAGGTTTTTCTCGGCGGCGATGAACTCAAGTGGGAAGACGCCGAAACGCCGCTTCTCGGCGAGACCATCAATCGGTTCGAACCGCTCCTGACCCGCTTGGAGAAAAAGGCAGTCGATCGGCTGATCGAGGCATCCGTCGAAACCGACGACGTGAACACGACCGAAGAAGAAGCCGCGGACGAGGACGGGCCGCATATCTCCATCGACGATTTCTTCAAGGTCGACCTTCGGGTCGCACGCATCGTCGAAGCGAGCGAGGTTGATGGAGCCGACAAACTGATCGCCCTCAAACTGGACCTCGGCGACGAAACCCGGCAGGTCTTTTCCGGCATCAAGAGTTCCTACAGTCCCGACGATCTCGTCGGTCGGCTGACGGTGATCGTCGCCAATCTCGCGCCACGAAAAATGCGTTTCGGCGTCTCCGAGGGAATGATCCTCGCGGCCGGTGATGACGACGACATCTTCCTCGTCTCACCGGAATCCGGTGCGACGCCGGGAATGCGCGTCACATAAGCGAACCGACATGACCGAAATCGTGTTCCTCGTTCTGAGCGCCGCGATTGTCAACAACGTCGTTCTTGCCCAATTCCTGGGCCTCTGCCCGCTCTTCGGCAGTTCGCAGTCGAGTCGAACGGCTCTGCCCATGGCAGCGGCGACGATCTTCGTACTGGTCGTCGCGGGCCTGACCACGCATCTCGCGTACCAAGCCGTGCTCGTGCCGCTGTCGCTCGAGTATCTCCGGCTCATCGTCTTCATCGCGCTCATCGCCGCAACCGTGCAAGGCACCGAGATGTTCGTTCGGCTCGCAAGCCCCGTGCTCTACGAGGCGCTCGGTATCTACCTGCCGCTGATTACGACCAACTGCGCGGTGCTCGGCGTCGTTCTGCTCGCCATCGAAGACGATCTCAACCTGGTCGAAACGTTTTTCCTGACGATCGGCGCGGGTGCGGGTTTCAGCATCGCCATCGTGGCGCTGGCGCGCCTGCGCGAACGAATTCAGGAGGACGCGATTCCGCCGGCGCTCCGTGGCATCCCGATCGCCTTCATCACGATCGGCTTCATGGCGCTCGCGGTCCAGGGCCTCAAAGGTATCGGCTCGTGACCGCCGCCCTCGTCCTCGCGATCATGGGGATCGGCATCGCCGGTGTCCTGCTCGCGATAAAGGCTAACCTCGAACGTCGCCACGACGATCCGAGGGAGACGCTGATCGACGCGGTCGATGCGCTCCTGCCACAAACACAGTGCGCCCAGTGCGGCTATCCCGGCTGTCGTCCCTACGCCCGCGCAATCGCCGATGGTGCCGCGATCGACCTGTGTCCGCCCGGCGGACAGGCGACGATCGAGGATCTCGGCTCGCTCTTGGGACGAGAAACCCAGACAAGCCTCCAAGAGCCGGTCGTCAGCCTCGCGCGGATTCGTGGCGCCGAATGCATCGGCTGCGTGAAATGCATCGACGTCTGCCCAGTCGACGCCATCATCGGGGCGCCTCGTCGTCTACACGCGGTCGTCGAACGCTATTGCACCGGTTGTGAGCTCTGCATTCCCGCCTGCCCTGTCGACTGTATCGATCTCATACCCACGGCAAACGAGGTCGACGATCATGTCGCCGCCCACTGACGCCATCGATGCCGACACGATCGTCGCGCGTGTCGCGACGGCAAACGTCGTCGGTATGGGCGGAGGTGGTTTCCCGGCCGCGGCGAAGCTCGACATCGCCAGACGAGCGGGCGTCGATACGGTGATCGGCAATGCCATGGCGACCGAGCCCGAAAGTCTCGGCGACGACTTTCTCCTCGAACACCACAGATCACGTGTGCTTGCCGGCCTGCAGTACGTACGTATCGCCGTCAACGCCACGACCGCTTTCATCGCCGTGGGACGAGGCCGTTTCTCGGAGCCCGAGATCAAGGTGGTCGACGCACCTTTCCCAGCGGGCGAAGAACGCCGGCTCACGTTCGCCGCTACCGGTCGAGAAGTTTCCGCCAACGCTCGCCCGACGAATGTCGGCGTCGTCGTCTTCAATGTCGCCACGCTTGCGGCCATTGCAGACGCGGTCGACGAGGAGCCGGACGAAGCTCGCTACGTCGGCATCGACGGTCAGGCTCGACATGTCCCCTTCGCAACGACGTTCGCGTCGCTCGGTTTCACAACACCTGTCCGCGTCGGCGGGTTCTCGGGCACGACGGAAACCCACGATGGGTACGTCACGGCCACCACGCTTTCACTGCGCGCGGCGGAGACGGCCACACCCTGCATCCGCTGTGGCTGGTGTGCGCCGGCGTGCCCCGTCGCGTTGCGACCGGATGCACTGCACGAAGCCTTCGTTCTCGGAAACGGCGCGGCAAGCGTCGCTGACTGCATCGAATGTGGCGCGTGCAACGCGGTCTGTCCGAGCCACATCGATCTCGTCAACGAATTCCGTTCGATGAAGTCACGGCAGGCGAAGGAAGTCGCCCGCGAAGCCGAATCCAGGAAGGCGAAAGCCCGCGTCGACGCACGCGAAGATCGCCTCGCGCAACTCACGGCGCGCGAGCTCGCTGGGCGTCGCGCTCGACGCGAACGGCGACGGTCGTGGAAAACGGATTCGAAAGATGCCGAACCGCCGCCCGCGGACCGCGGCTCGACGCCCTGACATGAACGACATGTTGTCCCGGACCGTGTGGTCGACCAGACGCGTGATGTGGCACGTCACCGCCGCACTGGTACCGGCGTGCATTGCGTCGGCAGTCGTCTTTGGCGTCGAAATGCTCGGCCACCTCGTCGTCGCACTCACCGCGGGATCGGCAGTCGACAATCTCGTCCTACGCACCAAAGGCGAACGCGCCGACTGGTTCCGTGACCCGAGCACGCCGATCACGTGTCTCCTGATCGGCCTTTCCGCGCCAGCGAGCGCGCCGCTGTGGATCACCGTACCGGCCGTCGGCGTCGCTCTCTTGCTCGCCAAAGAAGCGTTCGGCGGGATCGGACGCAATCTCTTCAATCCGGCCATGGCGGGCTACGCCGTGATTCTCGTGAGCTATCCCGTGCTCCTCACGATGTTGCGCACCGTCGACGTGGACGCGACGACGGGTGCCACTGCGCTGGAACTTCTACGTCCCGACGGCAGCAGGACGCTCATCGAACGGTCCGCATCATCTGCGTTCGGCTACTGGGGTGCTGCTGAGCACGAGTGGGTCAACGGCGCAGCACTCGCGGGCGGCCTCTATCTCGTGGCTCGACGTATCGTCGGCTGGCACATTCCGGTCGCGGTGCTCCTCGGCATGGCGCTCGCATGTGTTGTCTTCTATGACGGCGGCAGTTCCACGAGTGCGGGAACGCCTCTCCAGCACGCGTTCTCCGGCGCGTCGATGCTCGCTGCGTTCTTCATCGCAACCGACCCAGTCACCGCTCCGGCCCTCTCCCGTGATCAGTGGCTCTTCGGAATCGCGATCGGATTTCTGATCGTCGTCATTCGCGCCCTTGGGAGTTTTCCCGACGGCGTCGCTTTCGCCGTGCTACTGGCCAACGTCTTCGCGAGTCTCCGTCGTGTGGGTTAGCGTCAAGCAGGTACTGAGCGTTGCCATCCTCATGGGCGGCGCGGGTTTACTCGTGGCAACGCTGGCCGGACTGACCGACGCGCGGATCGAGGCCAACGAGCGAGCCCGCGACGCGGCCCTCGCGGTAGCGCTCATCGGCGTCGCGACGCCCCTCGATACCGACGCCATCGTCGTCTGCGGCGAATCGAAGGACCTGCTGCTCGTGACTGTCGACGGCTACGGGGGCCCGATTCGCGTCGCAGCGACGCTGACCGATAGTGCGATCAATTCAATCGAGCTCGTCAGTCACACCGAAACGCCGGGATTCACCGACTTCCTCAACCCACCTTCGCCATTCATCGACGATCTACTCACACGGGGCGAAGCCATCGACGCTGTCACCGGCGCGACCGTAACAGCCAATGCCGTCGTCGGGGCAGTCGTTGAAGCACGCCGGCGGATCGAGGAGCCCGTCTGGGAAGGTGCGACATTCGGAGCGCGCAAAGCGATCGAATGTGCGCCGGGAAGCGATGTTGAGGTGATCGATGGTTGAACCGATGGCATCGAGGCGCGATGAATCATTCGGCCAACAGCTTTGGCAGAGCGCGTCGCGCGACAACCCGGCCTGGGTGCACTTTCTAGGCCTTTGTCCGCTGCTCGCCGTGTCGAACACCCTCACCAATGCCGCTGGTCTGGCGTTCGCCTCGAGCCTTGTTCTGATCGGATCGATGCTCTCTGTCAGCGCGATCCGCCAGTGGATTCCCGCGGCCGTACGACTGCCGTGCTTCGTCGTCGTGATCGCGACGTTTACCACGGTCGCGATGCTCCTCATGCAGGCGTTTCTCTTCGACGTTTACGAGAAGATCGCGCTCTTCGTTCAGATCATTGTGACGAACTGCCTCATCCTCGCTCGCGTCGAGCAGGTCGCCGCGCGGCAGCCTTTGACCGAAACGCTCGCCAACGCGATCGGCGCGGCCGCTGGATTCTCGGTTGCCCTGCTGATTCTGGGCGCAACGCGCGAGGGCATCGCCTACTTCCTGCCGATCGCGGCGACCCCGACCGGGGCCTTTATAATCGCCGGCCTTCTCATTGCGCTGGTGCGACTCGTTGAACAAGGCGAAACGAACGGAGATCTTCACGCGGCTTCGCGCGGAGAATCCCAAACCGACGACTGAGCTCGAACACGCGAATCCATTCGAACTCCTGATCAGCGTGATCCTGTCGGCACAAGCGACCGACGTGAGCGTCAACGCCGCCACCAAACCGCTCTATGAGATCGCGAACACACCAGCCGCCATCGCCGCCATCGGCGTCGATGGACTGAAGGAGTTCATCAAGTCGATCGGCCTTTTCAACACGAAGGCCGAAAACGTCATCAAGACCTGCAACATCCTCGTCGACGAGTACGAAAGCCGAGTACCTCGAACTCGAAAGGAGTTGGAGGCACTGCCCGGTGTCGGTCGCAAGACAGCCAACGTGATCCTCAACACCGCCTTCGGCGAACCGACGATCGCCGTCGACACGCACATTTTTCGGGTCTCGAATCGAACGAAGATCGCGAGCGGGAAAACGCCGCGTGCCGTCGAAGAGAAGCTCCTCAAATGGGTGCCCGACGACTTCAAGGTCGACGCGCACCACTGGCTGATCCTGCACGGACGCTACGTCTGCACCGCACGACGCCCGCGCTGCGGAAGTTGCGTGATCGAAGACCTCTGCGAATACAAGGACAAGGTCGAGCCGGCGGACTGACGACCGGCGGACTGACGACCGCGGACTAGCGACCGGCCGCAACGCTCGCTAACGACTCCGACAGCGATGCGATGTCGCCCGGCCTGACGACGCCGCCGTCGAGCACTTCGGCAAAGAGCCCGCAGCGGTGGATCAGCGCCTTGATGACGCGCTTGCCCGTCACGTCGTTGAGGCGCGCACACGGCTCGTTGATCTGGAGTCCTCGTACCCGCGCTTCGCCAACCATGAATTCGACACCCACGAGCTGCGAGAGCGGAACACCTTTGGTCACGATGTTCATGCGGCACTCGTGTCCTTCCAGATCGACGTTGTGGTCGCGCCGAATCGTCTCCAGCACCTCACTCTCGAACAACGTGAGCTGACGCCGCGGCGCGTCGATGTGCGAGAAGTGGCCGACGCCTTCGCAATACCGATCCCCGCGGACCCCCCGGCCCGTGATCAGCTCGATCTCGTTCGGCGAGGTCATCGCCGCGCCCGCGGCCGGGCCAACGTGCACCGATACGATTTCACCCTGCCACATTACTCTGTCCTCGAAGATTGAACGTGCGCTGCAGACTACGCGCTTATTGGTATAGTGAAACGGTCCAGTTACACCGATATTCACTGGTCCAATAATGACCGTCCAATAATGATCGTTCTGCCAAGGGGCGGCACGCTGCGTTCGCGCGTCTACCGCGCGATCCGCGATCTCATCCACCGGGGCGCCCTGGCGCCAGGTGATCCCCTACCGGCGAGCCGCGCGCTCGCCGCATCGCTCGAAATCGCACGCAACACCGTGGAGGTTGCCTTCGACGACTTGCGCGCGGAGGGATACATCACGAGCCGCCCGGGGGCCGGGCGATTCGTCGCCGAGGACCTCGTTCTCGATCAGCTCACACCGTCGTCGAGCAAGACGACATCATCGCCCCCGGCGTTGACGCCGTTCGGACAGCGCGCCCGGAACGTCGACCTCGGTTCGCCGGCCGGTGCCGCGATCGACATCGATTTCCGTTACGGCCACCCGGACCTCGACGGACGAATTGCCGACGATTGGCGCCAGGAGATCGCGGGAGTCACGAGCACGATGACTCTCGACACTCTCACCTACGGCGATCCGCAAGGACATCCCGACCTGCGCCGCGCCGTCGCTGGCTACCTCAGCCGGGCGCGCGGCATCAACGCGAGCGCCGAGTCGATCGTCGTGGTGAGTGGCTCGCAACAGGGGCTCGACCTCATCGCGCGGCTTCTCGTCGCGCCCGGCGATCCGATCGCGATCGAGGACCCTCACTACCTCGGCGCACGAGCGGTGTTACAAGCGGCGGGCGCGCGCCTCGTGACGTGTCCGGTCGACGAACAAGGCATGCTGATACCGACGCGACCCGCCCGTCTCGCCTACGTCACGCCATCACATCAGTTTCCGACCGGTGTGGTGATGTCGGTCCAACGGCGGCTCGACCTCCTACGCTGGGCCGACTCGGAAAACGCGTTTGTGATCGAGGACGACTACGACAGCGAGTTTCGCTTCGACGGTCCGCCCTTGCAGGCCATTCACGGCCTCGCGGCCAGTAATCGCACGATCTACCTCGGCACGTTCTCGAAGGTGCTGTTCCCGGCGCTTCGCCTCGGATACCTCGTCGTGCCCGATTCGTTGATCGACGCCGTCCGCGGCGCCAAGTGGATCACCGACCGGCACAGTCCGACACTCGAGCAACTGGCGCTCGCCCACTACATCGCGAGCGGACGCTTCGAACGTGCCTTGCGGCGGGCGCGGGTGAGGAACATGCGACGCCGCCGTGCGTTGGTCGACGCCCTCGATAACCTGACGATCGACCATGAGCTGTCCGGCGCGAGCGCGGGTTTGCATCTCATGGCGACCTTTCCGGGGCTCTCCACGGCGGAACTCGATGCCGCGATCGAACGCGCCGCGCGCGCGGGTATCGGCATCTACTCCGCGGCGCGCTATCACCTGCGTCAACCCAGCCGCGCCCGTCTGCTCTTCGGCTACAGCACCTTGAGCGAACGGCGCATCGAACGCGGTATCGAGGCGCTCACACCGCTCCTACGATAGTCGGTCAGTAGCTGCGCCCGCGCTCAGCCCCGAGCCGCAGCCGCAGGGCGTTCAGCCGGATGAAGCCCGTCGCATCGGCCTGGTCATAGGTACCCTGATCGTCTTCGAAGGTCGCAATCCCGTCGTCGTACAAGCTGTCGGTCACAGACGTACGACCCACGACCGAAACGAGCCCCTTGAAGAGCTTCACGCGCACAGATCCATTGACCGGCGTCTGCGACTCGTCGATCAACGCCTGCAGGACCCGCCGTTCGGGCGAAAACCAGTAGCCGTTGTAGATGAGCGACGCGTAGCGCGGCATGAGTTCGTCCTTGAGGTGCATTACCTCGCGATCGAGCGTGATCGATTCCATCGCGCGGTGCGCCTTCAAGAGAACCGTGCCCCCGGGCGTCTCGTAACATCCGCGCGACTTCATCCCGACATAGCGGTTCTCGACGATGTCGTCCCGACCGACCCCGTGCGCGCCCCCCAGCTCGTTCAAACGCCGCAAGACCGATGCGGGCGACATCCGCTCGCCATCGATCGCGACCACGTCGCCACGCTCGAAATCGAGCTCGATCTCGAGCGGTGTGTCGGGCGCGTCTTCCGGCGCGACCGTCCATCGCCACATCGAATCGTCGGACGCCGCCCCCGGATCTTCGAGGCCGCCGCCTTCATAGGAGATATGCAGGAGATTCGCGTCCATCGAATAGGGCGAACCGCCCGTGCGCTGATATTCGACCGGGATCTGATGCTGTTCGGCGTACGCCATGCAGTCTTCCCGCGAAGTCAGCGTCCACTCAGGCTCCCGCCAGGGCGCGATGACCCGGATGTTGGGGTTGAGCGCATACGCCGAGAGTTCGTAACGCACCTGATCGTTACCTTTACCCGTCGAGCCGTGCGAGATCGCGAACGCGCCGGTCTGCTCCGCGATCTCGACCAACCGTTTCGCGATCAACGGCCGGGCGATCGACGTCCCCAGGAGGTATTCGCCTTCGTAGACCGCATTGCAGCGGAACATCGGGAAGACGTAGTCGCTCACGAACTCCTCGGTCAGATCCTCGATGAAGATCTCCTTCACCCCCATCGCCTCGGCCTTCGACCGAGCAGGTTCCACCTCCTCGCCCTGGCCGATGTCGGCGGTGAAAGTCACGATCTCAGCGTCGTAGGTTTCTTGAAGCCATCGACACATCACGGACGTATCGAGTCCGCCGGAATAGGCGAGAGCGATTTTTTTCGACATGGTCAGCAATTCTCGTTCGTCTGGGAAACCCGGCCGGCTCGCCGGGGAGGCGCGCGATATTAGCGGATTCGGATCGTCACGCTCGACGAATCTCCATCACCCTTTCGCTTCCGGCCGAGGTCCGACAATCGCTAAGCTCAAGAGATGGAAATGAAGAGCCGTTTCCGCGGCTATCTACCCGTCGTCATCGATCTCGAGACCGGCGGTTTCGAAGCGACCGAAAACGGGATTCTCGAAATCGCCGCGGTCACTCTCGATTTCGACGACGACGTCCTGATGCCGGTCAAGACGCACCAATGGAACGTGGTCCCGCGGCCATCGAGCCGCGTCGAAGACGCATCCCTCAAAGTCACGGGAATCGACCTCGATGATCCCAATCGCGGCGCGATCTCCGAAGAAGATGGCGTGCGGGAACTCTTCCGGGTCGTGCGTCGCGAAATCAAACGCCACAGCTGCCAGCGCGCGATCGTCACGGCCCACAATGCCCATTTCGACCACGGATTCATCAAAGAAAGCGCGCGGCTGAACGACATCAAGCGCAATCCGTTCCATCCGTTCTCGGTATTCGACACCGTCGGGCTATCGGGCGTGGCGCTCGGCCATACGGTGCTGAGCGAAGCGTGCGTGCGCGCCGGTATCCCGTACGACCCCGATCGCGCGCACTCCGCCGCGCACGACGCCGAAGTGACGGCGGCGCTCTTCTGCTATGTGGTAAACTGGGGTTGATCGGGAGTCCGGTGCCTGCGTTCAGTCAGGGCAACCGGTAAGCCGTCCGATCCCGATCACCGGACGGCTGGGGTGCGGGGGCAACCCCCGCATAACAATCTACTCGGCGACTTTCGCAGCTTCTTTGATCAGCGGCTCGAGCTCACCCGACTGATACATCTCGGTGATGATGTCGCAACCACCAACAAGTTCGCCCTCGACGTAAAGCTGAGGGAAAGTCGGCCAGTTGGCGTAGGTCGGCAGGGTCGCGCGGATCTCCGGGTTCGAGAGGATGTCGACGTACGCGAAGCGCTCACCGCATGCCATCAGGCATTGGACGGTCTGAGCGGAGAACCCGCACTGCGGCGCCTGGGGCGATCCCTTCATGTAGAGAATGATCGGGTTGTTGTCGATCTGACCTTTGATCGTATCCAGAACGTCTTGGCTCACTTCCTGTCCCGTCTCTTGGCTCATCGTTTCCTCGCTCTTATGACCATCGTGAAAGTGGTCGCCCTATTTAGTTGCTTTTGGCACTCGATCCAAGGGATGCGAGGACAATCGTCAGGTATCTTCGCCCACGTTGCCCGCACCGGAGATCAGTGCGTCGCCATGACAGCGCCTATTGTAGGCCGATCGGAGATTTGATGGATTTTTTCGAACCACCGCTCGATCGACGTCCGACGTCGAGTTCGAAATGGAATCGTTACGCCGGACGTGACGTGTTGCCTTTCTGGGTCGCGGATATGGACCTACCGTGTGCGCCGTTCATTCTCGAAGCGGTCCGCGAGCGCCTCGAGCATCCGATCCTCGGCTACACGGAACCATCGGAAGAGATCAACGCGGCGTTCATCGATTGGGCGGCCGAGACACTCGATTGGATCGTCGAACCGGAGTGGCTGGTCTGGATTCCCGGGGTCGTGCCCGGATTCAACCTGGCGGCACGCGCGATCGCCGCGCGCGGCGCGCGCCTCGTGATTCCGACGCCCGCCTACCATCCGTTCCTGCGCGTCCCCGAGCACGCCTCGCTCGACGCCGCCGACAGTCCACTGGTGCTCGCCGGCGACCGGTGGGAAATGGACTTCGATCATCTCGCGGCAATCATGCCGGACGCCGCCGGCCTGCTCTTCTGCAACCCGCAGAATCCAACCGGGCGCGTTTACGAGAAGCACGAACTCGAAACCCTCGCCGCACTCGCCCTCGAACACGACACGGTGCTGATCAGCGACGAGATCCACTGCGGCATCGTGCTCGATCCGACGTGCCGCCATCGCTCCGTCGCCGCACTGGATCCGGCCGTCGCGAACCTGACGATCAGCCTGTTCGCGGCGACGAAGACCTACAACTTCGCCGGACTGAACGCGGCGATTGCGGTCATTCCGGACGCGACACTGCGCGAACGATTCTCGGCCGAGCGCAAGGGACTCGTCTCGAACATCTCGCCGCTCGCATACGCGGCGACCCTCGCGGCCTATCGCGACGATTCCGACTGGGTCGACAAGCTCAACGTCTTCCTCGCCCAGAACGAACGTCTCGTCCGTGCGGCGGTCGAGCGGTCCAACGTGTTGTCGATGACGCCCGTCGAAGGCACCTACCTCGGCTGGATCGATGCGCGCGCGATCGACCCCGACGATCCGACCGCGTTCTTCGAAGCACACGGGCTCGGCTTTTCGCCCGGTGAAGACTTCGGCGGTCGCGGATTCGTTCGATTCAATTTCGCCTGCTCGCGATCACTCCTCGAACGCGGGATCGAGCGTCTCGAAGCGGCCGTGCGGAGCGTTTGAATTCGATTTTTTGCTTCGCTACGATGCCGCGCTCCGGGCAGCTCTTCGCTGCCCGGTTTCGTTTAGGCACACCAGTCGCCAGCCGCAAGACCTAACGACTGCGGCATCACGAGTCGCCTCGGATCGGTTCGATCGACGCGAAACGTAGCGGATCGAGCGCACTCGGCGCGTGGTGGGCAACGTTTACTTGAGACGCGAATTCGCGCAAATGAGGAATGCGAAATGACCGAATCCATCATGCCGACCTACAACCGCATCCCGGTCAGTATGGTCCGGGGCGAGGGTTCTTATCTTTATGACGAGGACGGCAAAGCCTACCTCGACGCCCTGACGGGCCTCGCCGTCGTGGGTCTCGGTCACGCCCACCCGGGCGTCGCCGCCGCCATCGCCGAACAAGCTGCCACGCTCATGCATACGTCGAACCTGTATCGCATTCCTCTGCAGGAGCGGCTGGCCGATCGGCTGTGTGAAATCTCCGGCATGGAGAACGTCTTCTTCGGCAACTCGGGCGCGGAAGCGAACGAAGCGGCCCTGAAGATCGCGCGGATCTACGGCCACAGTAAGAATATCGCGACGCCCGACGTCATCGTGATGGACATGAGCTTCCACGGCCGCACGATGGCGACGCTGACGGCAACCGGAAACCGCAAAGTCCATGCGGGATTCGAACCGCTTTTGTCTGGTTTCGTTCGCGCACCGTTCAACGACATCGAGTCGGTCAAGAACATCGGCGCCAACAACAAAAACGTCGTGGCCGTGTTCGTCGAACCCATCCTCGGCGAGAGCGGCGTGCACATCCCGGCCGACAACTATCTCAACGAACTGCGCGCCGTCTGCGATCAACACGGCTGGCTGCTCATGCTCGACGAAGTCCAGACGGGCAACGGTCGAACCGGCAAATTCTTCGCTTATCAGCACGCCGGCATCCTCCCCGACGTCGTGACGACGGCCAAAGGTCTCGCCAACGGCGTCCCGATCGGCGCATGTCTGGCGAGTGGCGAAGCCGCCAAAATGCTGGTCGCCGGCACCCACGGCTCCACGTTCGGCGGTAACTTTCTTTCGTGTGCCGCCGCACACGCCGTCCTCGACGCCATCGAGAACGACGGACTGATGGATCGCGCCACCGAACTCGGCGATCGAATGGTGGCCCGGTTCGAAGATGCCCTCAAAGGCAACAATCGAATCGACGACATCCGCAACAAGGGATTGATGGTGGCCGTTCAGCTCACGGAACCCTGCACGCAACTGATCGGCGAGGCAGTCGACGCTGGCCTGCTCATCAACGTGACTTCGGACACGATTATTCGCATGCTCCCGCCCCTCACCATGAGCGACGACGAAGCGGACACGATCGTCGACAAGGTCGTCGCGCTCATCAATTCGCTCGGCTGACGAGGGTGCGATGACCAGCGACCACTTCCTCACGCTGACCGATTTCAGTCCCGAGACACTCGGGCGGCTCGTCACACGAAGCGCGGAGCTCAAAGACATGTTGGCGCGCGGCGAGCGCCATCAGCCTCTCCTCGGCAAGACGCTCGCCATGATCTTCCAACTGAATTCCACCCGCACCCGGGTCGCCTTCGAAGTCGGAATGCATCAACTCGGCGGGCACGCGCTGTTCCTGAGCCCGAACGACACCCAACTCGGCCGCGGCGAACCGGTCGAAGACACCGCCCAGGTGCTCTCCGAAATGGTCGACATCGTGATGATCCGCACGCTCTCGCACGACGACGTCGAACGTTTCGCAGGCGCGTCGAGCATCCCCGTCATCAACGGCATGACGAGCCGGTTCCACCCCTGCCAACTGCTCGCCGACGTACAGACATTCCAGGAGTTCCGCGGACCGATCGAGGGCGCCACCGTTGCTTTCATCGGCGACGGCTACAACATGTGCAACTCGTACATCAAAGCCGCCGCCCAATTCGGTTTCCAACTCCGCATCGCGACACCTCCCACCCATCAGCCCGACGCGACCTTGCTCGAATCGACGAACAACGCCACCTGGATGGAGTCCCCGCGCGACGCCGTCGACGGTGTCGACCTCGTCGTCACCGACGTCTGGTCATCCATGGGCCACGAAGGCGAAGTCGCGAGCCGGCGCTCGGACTTCGACGGCTACCAGGTAAACCAGGCCCTCCTCGACGGCGCGTCGAAGGACGCACTCTTCATGCACTGTCTCCCCGCCCATCGCGGCGAAGAGATCAGCGACGACCTCTTCGAAGATCCTCGCTCCGTCGCATGGGTCGAAGCGGGCAATCGGCTGCACTCGCAGAAGGCATTGCTGGAGTTTTTGCTGGGGTAGGTCGGGTGATCTGGGAACAGTCGTTCCTGCGGCAGTTGGAGACTGGAATTTCGTGAACTTTTTCTTCTAGGGGGGACCCTCCGGGTCCCCCCTAGAACCCCCCTGCGGCGCGGCGTTGCCGCGCCGGGCTCGGAGTCATCGATTTCGCTGATTGGGGTTTGCCGGCTTCAGAGCTAATTTGCCCTTAGGAAGGCCGCAGCGGACCGATCAGCCTGCAAATCCTTTCCAGGACATCGAGCGACGGAGCCGCCGCAGGATCCTGCAAACGCTTCCCAGCACATCCTGCGAATCCCGCTCGATCCCGACCGACGCCTTCCGGCGAACACGCCCATGACGCGAGGCCCCGGCGCGCAAAGCGCGCCAGGGGGGAACCACCCGCAGCGATTCCGCGCCGCACTGGGCGCGCGGCGAGATTCCCCCATCCGCCAACTCAGACTCAGCGCCGATCCGGCGGGGGCGTGGGGGCGGAGCCCCCACAAGAAAAAGCGATCAGAATCCCAGCCTACCCCTCCGGCAAGTCAACGCTTCCCAGCCCGCCGAATCAGCGCTTTCCAGATCGTCGAGCGACACTTCCCAGCGCCGCCAGATCCCACTTCCCAAGTTGTGTGCCGCAAGTTGTGCAAAAGGGTTGAGTGGCCTGGCATGCGGTTAAGCGGCTCGGCGGAGCTGTTCCTTCTTCAGCTCCTTGAGCAAGTCCATGTTTAAGTAGCGGCTCTGTTCGAGCCAGTTTTCGTGGGTCTCAACGGCCAGCGCCCGCACCAGGCGTAAGCAACTCGCCGCGTTCGGAAAGATCCGCACCACATACGTTCGTCGACGGATTTCCTCGTTCAACCGTTCCAGCATGTTGGTGCTCTTCATGTGCTTGTGATGGCGATGCGGGAGGCGATAGAACGTCCACGTCTGCTCGATGTTTTCCTCCACCCAGTCGGTGAGCTTCGGATACTTCGTGTGCCATCGGCCGATCCAAGCGGCGAGATCCGATCGCGCCTCATCGACGTTGCGACGATCGTAGAGCCAGCGCAGTTCCTGCAGACAATCGTCATCGGCCTTGCGCGGAATGTGGTCGAGGGCGTTGCGCAGGAAGTGCACGTAGCAGCGTTGCCAGGCGCTGTCGGTGAGGACTTCTTGGATCGCCCGTCGCAGCCCATCGTGATCATCGCTGACGACGTACTCGACGCCGTGTAAGCCGCGATCACGCAGCGTGGTGAGGAACTCTTTCCAGCTACTTCGACTCTCCCGTTGAGCGAGCTCCACGGCCAGTATCTGGCGGCGTCCTTCCCAGTTGATGCCAATGGCAATGAGCACGGCTCGAGAGCGGATCACTCCCGCCTCACGGACCTTCTCATAACGCGCATCGAGGATCAGATACGGCGTCGGTTCTTCGAGTCGTCGGGTGGCGAATGCGGTGAGCGTCTTGTCGAGGCGCTTGTTGATCCGCGAGATGGTCGAGGCCGAGACGCTGTGGCCACACAGCTCCTCCGTGATCGCTTTGACCTTGCGCGTCGAAACGCCCTCGATATACATCTGCGCCAGCGCGCTGACCAAGGCTTGTTCGGAACGCTGGTAGCGCGCAAACAGCTCCGTGGAAAAGCGTCCTTCGCGGTCGCGCGGTACACGCAGCTCGAGCTTGCCGACGCGGGTCAACAAGCCGCGCGGGTAGTAACCGGCTCGATAGCCCCGGCGTTCGTCGCTGCGTTCGTGGGGTTGCGCGCGGAGCACTTTGGCCATCTCCGCTTCCAATAGCTCTTGGAGCATCTCGCGCATCATCGTGCGCAGCTGGTCGCCCTCGCTGCTGAGTACCTCTTCCAGTTCGACTGCCGTCGTCTTACGCTTCTTCTGGGTGGTCATCTCGTGTGTGTGCCTTTTTTGATGTCGTGTCTAAAAGCACACCATGGCCACCCAACTCTTTGCACATCCTTCGGCACACTACCACTTCCCACCCGCGCCGAACCAAACTTCCGACCACCAACCCGAAAAAATCACCACGCCCCAACAATCCCCTCACTTGTGCGTTTCCTGTGGATAACGTGTACCAAGTTGCGACCTAATCTCTCGCGAAGACCGACAAAACGTGTACACCTTATTCACAGGAGAATCGGTTGCATTGCCAAAATTCGCTCAGTATGTTGTGGCTTTTCCGCGCCTGACCACTACATCTAGTTGCTAAGCCGGCTGTAAGCGATTTCGGCGCCGTCTCTTCGCCAACTTTGATTCGATCTAAATTTAGACAATATCCAGGCATCGCCAGAGCACGTTCGCTCGTGTCGAATCGACCACCAAAACGTGCTTTACAAGAACAATAACAGCAGCGATACTGTACAAAGATACAGTATCGCCTCGGGAGAGGTTGAATACCGACATGGAGTCCGACTCGCGAACACCCGGCGCGCACGCTACCGCTGCGCAACAAATGACGACCGGAACGGCCAGCCAGCAGCTGGACGAGGATCTGAAACAGCCGAGGGAAAGCCGATCTGATCAGGCGGTCGGCTACGAAGGCCGGTCGTCCGGTGGGCCGTCCCGCCGCAGCTTCCTGACCGAGGACGCCGACACCCGGCTCGACGTCGACGTGGACACGGGAGCGATGGCTTCGTCCACCTCGGTCGACGATCTGACGCCGTCGATCGCGGCGACAGCCCCGGGTCAGGTTCGCGTGATCAAGCGCAACGGAACGGTGGTGCCTTACAACGACGACAAGATTCAAGTCGCGCTCGCCAAGGCGTTTCTCGCGGTAGAGGGCGGCACGGCGGCTGCGTCGTCGCGCATTCGCGAACGCATTGCCGAACTCACGACCATGGTCTCCGGCACGTTCTCGCGCCGGCTCCCGTCGGGCGGCACGATCCACATCGAAGACATCCAGGACCAGGTCGAACTCGCGCTCATGCGCAGCGGTGAACATCGTGTCGCGCGCGACTACGTGCTCTATCGCGAAGAGCGAGCGCGCGTGCGGGCACAGAACACGGCCGTCGAAGAAGCCGCGTCGGATTCGTCGATCGCAGTCGTCGATCGGCTCGGGGAGCGTCAGCCACTCGATCTCGGGCGGTTGCAGACGCTCGTCGGCGAAGCCTGCGACGGCCTGTCGGACGTTTCACCCGAACGTGTTCTCGAAGAAGCGATCGCCAATCTCTACGACGGCATTTCGATCGAAGACGTCGGCACGAGTCTGATCATGACCGCGCGAACGTTGGTCGAAGAGGAACCGAATTACACCTACGTCACGGCACGGCTGCTGCTCGATCAGCTCCGCACCGAAGCGTTGACGTTCCTCGACGTGGAGACGAACGCCCACCTCGGCGCCGACGTCCAGGCGACGCAATCGGAGATGTCCGTCGTTTATGCCAGGGCGTTCCGAGCGTTCATCGAACGCGGCGTCGAACTCGAACTGATCGCGCCGGAACTCAAGCGGTTCGACCTCGATCGGCTGGGTAACGCGCTGTTGCCCGAGCGGGACCTCAATTTCAACTATCTCGGTCTACAGACGCTGTACGACCGCTACTTCATCCACTCGAACGACATCCGCTTCGAATTGCCGCAAGTCTTCTTCATGCGCGTGGCGATGGGTCTGTCGATTCAGGAAGACGATCCGAACGCACGGGCGATCGAGTTTTACGGGCTGCTTTCGTCGTTCGATTACATGAGTTCGACACCGACGCTCTTCAACGCCGGCACGCTGCGCTCGCAGCTCTCGTCGTGCTTTCTGACGACGATCTCGGACGATCTCGACGGTATCTACAGCGCCATCCGCGACAACGCGTTGCTATCGAAGTGGGCGGGTGGTCTCGGCAACGACTGGACGCCCGTGCGAGCCCTCGGCGCATATATCAAGGGCACGAACGGCAAGTCGCAGGGCGTCGTGCCCTTCCTCAAGGTCGTCAACGACACGGCCGTCGCGGTGAACCAGGGCGGTAAGCGCAAGGGCGCGGTCTGCGCCTATCTCGAGACCTGGCATCTCGATATCGAAGAGTTCCTCGAACTCCGCAAGAACACCGGCGACGACCGGCGGCGGACACACGACATGAATACGGCCAACTGGGTGCCGGATCTCTTCATGAAGCGGGTTTTCGACGACGCCGAGTGGACGCTCTTCTCCCCCAACGACGTCGCCGACCTGCACGATCTCTACGGCTCCGCTTTCGAGGCGCGTTACCGCGAATACGAGCGACAGACACAGACCGGTGAGCTCGCGCTGTTTCGCCGCGTCAAGGCGCAGGACCTCTGGCGGAAGATGCTCTCGATGCTCTTCGAAACAGGGCATCCCTGGATCACGTTCAAAGACACCTGCAATACCCGCAGCCCGCAACAACACGTCGGCGTCGTGCATTCATCCAATCTCTGCACGGAAATCACGCTCAACACGTCGGCCGAGGAAATCGCGGTCTGCAATCTGGGTTCGGTCAATCTCGCCCAGCACATCGTCGACGGTCGACTCGACACCAAGAAACTCAAGAAGACCGTCAAGGTCGCCGTGCGCATGCTCGATAACGTCATCGACATCAACTACTACGCCGTGCCGCAGGCGCGGACGTCGAACATGCGTCATCGTCCCGTCGGTCTCGGCATCATGGGTTTCCAAGATGCGCTCTATCGGCTGGGTGTGCCGTACGGATCGGATGCGGCGGTCGATTTTGCCGACCAGTCGATGGAAGCGCTGTCGTACTACGCGATCGAAGCGTCGTCGAAACTCGCCAAGGAACGCGGCAGCTACCCGAGCTACGAAGGCTCCTTGTGGAGCCGCGGAATCCTGCCGATCGACTCGCTCGAACTCCTCGCCGAGCACCGCGGCTCCGACTATCTCGAAGTCGATACGCAACGCTCGCTCAACTGGGACAAGCTCCGGGCCAAGGTGCAGACCAGTGGCATGCGGAACTCGAATGTCATGGCGATCGCGCCGACCGCGACAATCGCGAACATCACCGGCGTGTCGCAATCGATCGAACCGACCTATCAGAACCTTTATGTGAAATCGAACCTGTCCGGGGAATTCACGGTCGTGAATCCCTACATGGTGCGCGACCTCAAGCGCCTCGATCTCTGGGACACGGTGATGGTCAACGATCTCAAGTACTACGACGGCAGCCTTGCGGCGATCGATCGAGTACCGGTAGACCTCAAAGAGCTGTACGCCACCGCTTTCGAAGTCGAACCCCGCTGGCTCGTCGACGCCGCGTCACGACGTCAGAAGTGGATCGATCAGGCACAGTCGTTGAACCTCTATATCGCCAACGCGTCCGGCCGAAAACTCGATATCACCTATCGAATGGCGTGGTTGCGCGGGCTCAAGACGACCTACTACTTACGTGCCTTGAGTGCGACATCCACCGAAAAATCGACGCTCGACAAAGGCACGCTGAATGCCGTCGGATCGACGACGCCGGGGGCGGGCGTCGCAGCTAACGGGCCCGGCGGGGAAAGCGCGATGTCAGGCGCATTGGCGCCTGGACCCGTGGTCGCAACGGCCACCCCAACCATGGCCGCAACGGCACCTCAGAATGCGCACGGAGCGTCGCACGGAGCGGCGCAGGGAGCGGCGCAAGAAGCCGCACAGGTAGCACCTGACCCGATCGTCGCACCCGATCTGGGTGCGCCTGCGGATGTGCCGCTCGCGTGCTCGATCGACGATCCCGATTGCGAGGCCTGCCAGTAAGTGACGTCGATGCGGCATTGAAGGCATCGGCGCACACGAACCTCGAAGCCAGACGAATAGACAGCAACAAAAGACGGAAACGAAAAGACTCTAGGAAGACAAGATGCTGACTTGGGACGACTACAACGAAGACGTACCGCCCACCGCACCCACCGGCGCACGGATGATGGCCGCGACGGATCTCGGGCCTTCAGCACCACCGCCGATCGAACGGGCGCAGGCGCTGCCCGCGATAGATACCCCCCTCGGAACGCCCGCCGAGCCAAACGGCATCGCGCCGAGCGCACGGCCGCCGACCCCGGCACTGGCGGCGCAAGGAGCGGCGCAAGGAGCGGCGCAAGGAGCGGCGCAAACGGCAGAACTCGCACCGCGCGTTCAACCCGCCGTCGTAGCCCGGGCGCTCGAGCAAGAGTTCCCGACATCTGAACCGGCGCCACACCCCGCACCGGAAGTCCTCCCAATCGCGCCGGATACGCCGTCCGGCGGCGAGCGCGTGACCGTTGATCAGAAACGCATGATCAACTGCCGCGCGGATCTCAACCAGCTCGTTCCCTTCAAATACGATTGGGCTTGGCAGAAGTATCTCGACGGGTGCGCGAATCACTGGATGCCGCAAGAGGTCAACATGACCGCCGATGTGGCCCTGTGGAAATCCGAAGACGGCTTGACCGCCGATGAGCGTGTCGTCGTCAAGCGCAGCCTCGGTTTCTTCTCGACGGCGGATTCGCTGGTCGCCAACAACCTCGTCCTGGCGATCTACCGGCTCATCACCAACCCCGAGTGTCGTCAGTACCTGCTACGCCAGGCTTTCGAGGAGGCGATCCACACGCACGCCTACCAGTACTGCATCGAATCGCTCGGTATGGACGAAGGCGAGATCTTCAACATGTACCACGAAGTCCCAGTCGTCGCCGCGAAGGCGTCGTGGGCCCTCAAGTACACCCGCGAGATCTCGGATCCGACGTTTACCACCGGTACGGACGATGGCGACCGAGCGATCCTGAAGAACCTCATCGCCTACTACTGCGTGCTCGAGGGCATCTTCTTCTACTGCGGTTTCACTCAGATCCTGTCGATGGGTCGCCGCAACAAGATGACGGGCACGTCCGAGCAGTTCCAATACATCCTTCGCGATGAATCGATGCACGTGAATTTCGGCATCGACGTCATCAATCAGATCAAGCTCGAGAACCCCCAGCTCTGGGACGACTCGATGCAGGCTCTCGCAACGCAGATGATCCTCGAAGGCACCGAACTCGAGACGCAATACGCCCAGGACACGATGCCGCGGGGATTATTGGGCATGAACGCCAACATGATGGCCGAGTATCTGCAGTTCATTGCGAATCGACGGCTTGCCCAGATCGGTCTTCCGGAGCACTTCCCGAACGTCAAGAATCCGTTTCCGTGGATGTCGGAAATCATGGATCTCAAGAAAGAGAAAAACTTCTTCGAGACTCGCGTGACGGAGTATCAGACGGGCGGCGCGCTCAGCTGGGACTGATTTATTAGGGGCGCCGCGACCGCCGCGCCCCTAAAGCCTTCTCGTTCGCTGCATGCGCGGGCTTACCGCGCACATGCCAGGTCGTTACCCGGTTCGTCCTCGTAGCTCGGCGGCCATGTCACGCAGCGCCGCGACGAAATCGAGCGGCTGGTCGAGAAAAACGTGGTGTTGAGCATGCTCGATACCCTTCACGGGCACCTCGGACGGAATGAGTTCGAGCATGTATTCGAGCATCGGACCGGAGAAGAGCTCGCTGTCCTCGCCGTAGATGAGGCCGACCGGTAGTTTGAGTCCGGAATAGTCCTCGGGCTGGCGTTCGCCGCCCTTGAGCGAGGTCGGTAGATCCTCGTCGAATTTCCAGGCAAAACCGCCGCCATCGACGGGCATCAGCGACTGCTTGGCGATGTACTTCATGACGTAGTCGTTTTCACACGGTTGCGGCGGATAGAGGCGGAACCGTGATTCGCCGTCGGCACGGCTGGGGTAGACCTTCGCACGCTGGCCACCCATCCCGGGGCGGTCGGGTTCCGGTTCGTCCGGGTGGCGGATGCCGGAGTCGACGAGGATGAGGCTACCAAACCGGCCCTGATGAACCGTCGCCGCTTTCGCCGACATCATGCCGCCGAAACTGTGGCCAACGACGACGACGTCGTTGGACAACCCTGCCGCATCACAGACACCAACGATCTCGAGACCGTAGGTTTCGGCGTCATATTCGTAGCGGTAGTCGGAATCACCCATGCCGGTGAGATCCATCGCCGCGATGTAGTACTCGTCCGTCAACTGAGGGGCGATGAAATCCCACCATCGGCAATGCGCATTCATCCCGTGGATGAGCAGCATCGGCGCTTTAGAGGGATCTCCCCAGGTCTTGAAGAACACATCGCAGTCGGCGACCTCGACGGTGTGCTCCTGCGACTCGGTCTCGACGGCCGCCCAAAACCAGTCCGGGATCTCCGAACTTGCCCCTTTGTCCCATCGTGCCACGTGGCCATCCTCTGAATCGCGAAGGCCTCGATTATCACATGCTCGGACGTCACCGGTTCGTGCCGGTCGCGCGATGGCCCGCCCGTGTGCGAAAAAGCGCCGTCACGCGTCCATTTGTAGAACTTCGCGCTACGTCCACGTTTCCTTTTCAGGTTAAAGTTGCCGCCCCTTGAATCACGACCTGAGGACGACGTGGCAGAGCCAGAGATTGCACAAAAAGAACCCTATCGCGTCGACGTCGAAGCAGGCGAACGATACTTCTGGTGCGCCTGCGGAAAGAGCTCCAACCAGCCGTTCTGCGACGGCTCTCATCAAGACACCGAGTTCACCCCAATTCGCTACGACGCTGAGTCGAGTCGGGCCGTCTTTTTCTGCGGCTGTAAACGGACCGGCAACTCGCCCCTCTGCGACGGGTCGCATAACGCACTCTAGATCCGTCGCGGACTTCGACCGACCCAGCACATGTTGCAAAAGCTCCGAGCGCTATTTCGTCGACGTCCGCGTCTCGACGATACCGATCCCACCGTCCGGCGGCGTGCGCTCGAAGAGGTCGATGATCAAACTGTCCTGACACGGGTTTTCAAGGACGACGCCGATCCGGCGCTCCAGCGCGAAGCACTCGCCCGGATCAGTGACCTTGCCTTCCTCGAGACCTGTCTGAACGAGGACGATTTTCTCGTCTGGCCGCTCAAGAACGAGATCATCGCGCGCATCGGCGAAGTAGCGCCGCCCGGCGCCGTGATCCGGCAGCACCCGTTGCTCATCGCGGCGACGATCGCGAGCGCCGACGACGCGGAGGCGGCCGCCAACGCCCTCGCACTGTTCGAAAACCCGAACGACCTCGCGCAGGCCGTCCTCGGACATCCAAGAGTCCAGTTGCGCAAAGCGATGGCCGAGACGATCTGGAGTCCCGAACGACTGCGGGTGCTCGAAAACCTCTCGCGAGGGCACGACAAGGCCGTCAATCGAATCGCGAAAACGCGCCTGACGCTGCTCAAGGAAGCGCAAACCCAAGCGCGTGATTGCGAGGCCGCCTACCAGACGACCGACGCGTCAGCCCGCGCGCTCGCTACGGATGACCCGCACTACACGAGCAAGCGGCAGTCGATCGAGACGAGTCTCGCGGGGCTCATCGAACGCGCACGCGCCTGTAACGAGCACCTCTCCCAATTCGGCGTGGACGGGTTACCCATCGATGCGTGGCAAGCTTCTTTCCCGCCGCGCCACGTAGCACCGCCTGAAGTGGACCCCGAAGGGTCCGATGAAGTCGACGAAAACGTGCAACCCGACATCGCCCTCGCGGCACACGACGTCGGGGAATCGGCGAACGTCACGACAGATGAGGCGGTCGGACCGGCGGACGGACCGGCGGATCAACTGACTGTCGACACGGCAGCGGAACCGACCGACAAACTCGCCGACAAACGGGCCGCCGCTGACCTCGAAGCGCTTGCGAACGAAGTCGACGCTCTCACCGATCCCAGCGACAACGCGTTGGACGAATTCACCGGACGTCTCGCCTCGTGCCAACGGGACGGAGAACTGAGCGAGCGTATCGATAGCGCCCTTGGCGCATTTCGCCGATCGGTCGAACTGGCCACCGACGCGAAGCGCTTGCTCGGTCATGATCCGGCAACCGAGGCCGACACGCCCGCTGCGCCCGACACGTCGTCGACGGGCGAGAGCGACACGCCCACCGAGGTAGCCGCGGCAGAACCCGCGCCCAGCGAACCCACGCTCGGTGAACGTTTGGCGGCGACACGTTCGCGATCCAAACGTGCAACCAAGCTGATCAAGAAATATGCCTGGCCGTCGAACCTGGCGACACCAGCACTACTCACCGAACTCGAAGCCTTTCTCAGCGAAGCGGAGGAAGTACGTGCCGCGCTCGAGGCTGAAGCCGAAGCGCTGGCCGAGCGAACGAGGACCGATCTCGACGCGCTCGATCAAGCCCTCGAAGAGGGTAACGTCAAGCAAGCGTCGCGAATCGAACCCCGCCTGCGCGACGCCATCAGCCGGCTTCCGGGCGGCGCCGCCAGACCTCTCTCGATCCGGCTCAACGATGCATCCGCGCGACTGCGCCGGTTACGGGATTGGCGCGATTTCGCGGTCGGACCGAAACGCCTCGAGCTCATCGAATCGATGGAAGCGCTACCGGATGAGCCCCACGACGTACAGGCTCAAGCCGACACGGTGAAGTCGCTTCGGCGCGCGTGGAACGAGCTCGGCCCGCTCAAGGGGCGCGACCGCGAGCTCATGGATCGCTTCGACGCAGCAGCCGAACGAGCTTTCGAAGCTTGTCGCAAGCACTACCGCGATCTCGCCGAGCGGCGTCAGAAGAACCTCACCGAACGCCTCTCAATCGTCGGGCTCCTCGATGACTACATCGCGGGACCGCACTGGCGCGATTCCGACTGTCGCGACATCGAACGCGTCTTGCGCACGGCGCGCACCGAATGGCGCCGCTTCCATCCGGTCGATCGACAAGCCGGTCGGGAGGTCGAGCACGCCTTCAACGCCGCGACTGAAACGATTTACGAAACACTGAAGAACCATTGGGCGGCACACGAGTCGGCAAAACAGAACATCATCGACCGGGCCGAGGCGATCGCCGAATCGGATGACCGGGTCGATGAGCGGGCCCGCGCCATCGTCGACCTACAGGCAGAATGGAAAAACGCGGGGGCTCTCCCGCGGCACCGCGATCAGAAGATGTACACCCGTTTCCGCGTGCACTGCGACGCGGTTTTCGAAGACCGTACCAACCTGCGCGCCGAACGCGATGCGAATTTCAAAGCCAATGAGGCGCTCGTTGACGATCTCGCGAAACGCATTCGCGCGTGCGCGGCCGCCGAGCCGGTCGACGAGGTAGCGATCCGCGCGTTGCGTAGAGAAGCCCAAGAAATTGATCGCCTTCCGCGCAAACTTCGCACGTCCCTCGACGCGCTGTTCGACCAGGTTGACGCGGCGATGATCGCCGAACATCTCGAAGCGGAGCGTCAGGAACAAGCGTTAACCGTCGAAACGATTCGCGCCATCGATGCCGAACTCGTGCCGTCTCTCGACGACTGGGAAGATCATGCCGGCGAACACGCCCATTGGTTCCGACCGCGAATCGACGGGAACCCGAACGACGAAGATGCGCGAACGCTCGCGATCGAGGCGGAGATCGCCGCGGAAATCGAATCGCCCGACGCCGATCGCCAATTGCGACTGTCGATACAGGTCGAGAAGCTCAACGCCGAACTCGGCCGCATCGATCGCAAACCGGCTGACCCGAAGAACCTCCTCGCACGATGGTGCGGCGCGCCCGTGAGCGACGATCCCGCGCTACGCAATCGATTCTTCGACGCCGTCGAAAAGCTCGTCGCCACCGACTGAACGTCGACCGACGACTACATCGTCGGCGACCATCCGACGCACGACACTCAAGCAGGCAATTCGAGCATGACGGCGGCGCCGCCGAACGCGCTCTCGCCGATCTCGAGCTTGCCGCCGTAGGCCGAGACCAGCTCGACCACGACCGCCAGACCGATGCCCTGTCCGTTGGTGGCGGTATCGGCCCGTGCACCGCGCTTCAACACCTCCTGACGCAAGTCCATCGGCACCCCTTCGCCGTCGTCCTCGATCTTGATCAAACAACGATCCCCCGTCGCCCGAGCTGAGCACCGAACTTTCGAGCGCGTGTACTTGAACGCGTTTTCAATCAAGTTGCCGAGGATTTCCATCAGATCACGTTCATCAACCCGAGCTTTTGCCGGCGACGGCACGACTTCTACGTCGATCGGCGTGTCCCGGTAAGCCTGTGACAAAGCCCGAACAAGCCGATCGTTAATCGCGGTCACTTCGATGGCGTCCTCAGGAATGACACTACGCACCGCCGCGGCACGCGCGAGCTGATAAGTGATCGTCGTCTCCATCCGATCGAGCTGTTCACCGAGTAGTCCTTCGTCCTCCGAGGCCTTGTCGACACCATCACGAAGCGCGTTGCGCAGCACGGCGAGCGGCGTCTTCAGGCTGTGCGCCAGGTCCGCCATCGCGCGGCGATAGCGTTCTCGATTCTGCGTCTCCCCGTCGATGAAACGATTCAGGTTTCGCGCCAGCCCGGTCAGCTCACTCGGATAGTCATCACCGATATCGCGCCGCGCGCCTTCCTCCAGCGCCGATACACGCCGCGACATGAGTCGTACGGGATTCAGGCCCCAGCGCAGCGCGAGGATCAGAATGAAGACGAAGAGCAGGAGCGCGCCCATGAGACCAATGGCCATGTTGAGCCGGAAACGTTGAATCTGCTCGATGTACCGACGCTGATCCTCGAGGATCCAGATCGTGGTCTCGACACCGCCGATCGACTCCCACGTCACTGTGAAGCCCACGACGAATCGCGGCGGATCGGTTTCGACCGCCTGGGTTGCTTCGCTGAAGACCATTTCACCGGGGCGTGGCACTCGAATCATGGGGCGTCCCAACGCCACGGGATTGCGGCTGGCGAGCAACGACGGCGACTGCCACAGGATTTCACCATCGGCTCGAAGCACGAACGCATAGAGTTCCGAATCGGGTTGCGACAAACGCGGATCGGCCAGTTCGCGCAGAAAGACCAGCTCACTGCCGCGCTCCTCGACCCCGCTCAGGAGCCCGAACGCAACCGCCTGCATTTGTTCTTCAGCACTCGCGAGAACGGTGTTGCTGAAGACGCGATCGAGCACGAATCCGACGACACCGAGCGAGAGCCCGAGAACCAGGACCGCAACGAACCCGAGCCGCGCCTGCAGGCTCAGCCGTTGCGGGAATGTCACCCGGCCCGGCAACTACTCTTCCAGGGCAAACCGGTAGCCTTGCCCACGTACGGTACGAATCGGTTTGGCGTCGCCGGCCGGATCGATCTTTTTACGTAGCCTGCCCACGAATACCTCAATCACGTTGCTGTCCCGATCGAAGTCCTGCTCGTAGAGATGTTCCGTGAGTTCAGTCTTCGAGACCACCTGTCCCGGCTTCATCATGAGGTATTCGAGCACGCGGTACTCGTAGGCCGTCAGCTCGATGGGCACGCCCGCGAGGGAAACCGTTTTCCCGACGGTGTCGAGCGTGATGTCTCCCGCTCGCAACGCCGGGGTCGTCTGGCGTCCACTGCGGCGAATCAGCGCGTTCAGCTTGAGCGGAATCTCGGCAAAATCGACCTTCGTCTTTTCGACATATTCATCGGCACCTGCCTCGTAGCCTTGCACTTTGTCGGCGATCGAGTCGCGGTTCGTCGTGATCAGAATCGGAGTTTCGATGCCTTCCGCACGGACCCGGCGAATGAGATCGATGCCATCCACCTTCGGCAGCCCGAGATCCACGATTGCGGCGTCGTAGCTGTACTCGCGAAATCGGTAGAGCGCGACCTCGCCATCACCCGCCATGTCGACGACGAATCCTTCGTCGCGTAGGAACTTGTCGAGCTGCGCCGCCAACAACGCTTCGTCTTCAACAATCAGAATTCGCATAGTTTTCCCCGCTAAGGCTTCACGAGTCGTCCGCGTCGATCGACACGAACGGTCCGGACCGAGCCATCGGTCACGACACGTATGCGGTACAACCCATCGATTTCTTGAGCGCTGATGACCTTACCGCCGAATGCCTGGCGAACGATCGCGACCGCATCACGAAGAGTGACGCCGCCGGTAGCGGAAAATGCCTGCTCCGGATTCGGATCAGGTGTGCGCGGCGCTCGTTCGGCGACGGACGGAACGACCATCACCGCTAACAGAACGAGCGCAAACCATCGGGCGATCACTCTCATGCCTTCCCCTCAGCCTCGACGCAGCGGGCGCGTCCGATAGTACGCCTTCGCTTCATCGATGGGAGCGGCAAAGAGGACGTACGCACGACGAGAACGACCATGGATTGCTCCAGCTTTTGCTGACAGGAAGTATCGATCCGGATCACTGAATCGAGTCTGAATAGCTAACCGAACGAAAGCGCGGCAACGCTGTGGTCGTCCGCGAGTGTGACGGTGACCCCCGCTTCGGTTCCGCGCAGCATGCGTCGGGTAATACGTTCGTAGTGTTCGACGAACCGATCGACGTCCTCGGCCGTGAGACGCTGTTCCGGCGGCCTCTCCCGCTCTTGCTGCAAACGCCATCGACGCACGGCGTCGAGCCCCGGTACTCGGAGAAAGACGAGATCGGACAGAAGCGCATAGGCACGCTGATAGTCGACGAGTGCCCGCTCAACGAAATCCCGCCAGACCGCGCCGGCATCATCGATGCGCTCGAGCGAATTGACTGGCTCGTTCAGTTCCTCAGGAGATCGAACGGGTGCACCGACACACCATCCTTCAAGCACGACGAGGTCGACCGGTGCATCGACTGAACGATGGGCAACACGGTCATCGCGGCCCTTGTCGAATTCCGGGATGGCGACGCTCCCTGATCGCGCGAGCGCGCTGATCGTCGCCTCGAGGAGTTCCATCTCGTGCGTTCCGGGCGGACCGCGCGTCGCAAGGAGTGGATGGACACGTTCGGCGAGCGCTTCACGTTCGGCCTTCGGCAAGTAGAAGTCGTCGAGCGAAATCACCTCGATGCGCACGCCCATGGACTGACCCGCCGCCTGGATCAGTCGACCCAGCGTCGACTTTCCAGCGCCCTGACCGCCGCCGATGCCGACACACTGATCGCCACGACCCCGCCAGCGTTCGACGAGCAGACAAGCGAGCTCACGATAGTCAGGCGGGCCTTCTGGCAACCCAGCGAGGACGCGTTCGATCTCGGGATCGACTTTGAGAGAGAGAAGATCAGCCAGGCGCATGTGGGACAGAAAAGTGTGAGTGATGGAACGAAAAGTCGCGCCCCAGTCTAACTACGCAAAGAAGACGGGCGTGACAGATGGCAACACTTGCGAGAGTCGAGGGACTCTATAACCAGGCGATCGAGTACACGAAGCCTGCCGACGGCCTTGCGCCGCTGCTACTCCGCCTGATCCTCGCGCCCGTCATGATCCAGGCCGGATACAACAAGCTGATCTCCTTCGAGAACACGGCAGCCTGGTTCGGTGGAAGTCTCGGAATGCCGTTGCCGGAGGTCATGGCCGCGCTCGCCATCGGCGCGGAATTCTTTGGCGGCATGCTCCTGCTCGTCGGACTCGCCACACGCCTCATCACGATTCCATTGATGGTGACCATGCTGGTCGCCGCACTGGCGGTTCATTGGGACAACGGCTGGCTCGCGATCTCCGACTCGAGCAGCTGGCTCGCGAACGACCGCGTTCTCGAAGCGGCCGAGCGCAAGTCGCGCGCGATCTCGATCCTCCGCGAGCACGGCAACTACCGTTACCTCTCCGGCCGCGGTTCGATCACCATCCTCAACAATGGCATCGAGTTCGCGGCGATGTATTTCGTAATGCTGCTGTCGCTCTTCTTCACCGGCGGTGGTCGCTACACGAGCGTCGACTACTACATCGATCGATTCCGAAACCGGGCGAGCAGCTAGGTCACCATTCGATAAGGCGGCAACGCATCGAGCAACGCCCGACCGTAACGAAGCTGTCGGATGCGCTGGTCGAGCAACGTGATCCGACCCGAATCCTTCTCATTGCGTATGAGCCGGCCGCACGCCTGCACGAGACGTAGGGACGCATCCGGTACCGTGATCTCGAAAAAGGGATTACGGCCCTGCTCCTCGAACCACTCGGCAAGCGCTTCATCGAGCGGGTCGTCCGGCACCGAGAACGGGATCTTCGCGATGATCACGTGGCGACAGTAATCGCCCGGTAGATCCACTCCTTCGGCGAAGCTCGCCAGGCCGAAGAGATAGCTCGGCTCACCCCGATCGATCGCCTCGCGATGTTCGTCGAGCAGGCGCTGTTTGCTCGACCGGCCCTGGAGATGTGCACGATCAAGAATCTTCCGGGGCATGGCATCGACCACCGCACGAAACTGACGCCAGGAGGTAAAGAGCACCAGCGCGCTCGAATCCTCCTCCAGGAGGTCCGGCAACAAGCGGCCAATCTCTTCGGTATGCGCCGTCGCACTTCGCGGATCGCTCTGCATGACGGGAACGCGGAACGTGGCGATATTCGGGAAATCGAACGGGCTCGGAATCCGCACGGCATCGACCTCTTGCGGCAACCCGGCCCGGTCGAGGAATCGGTCGAAACGCCCCAAGGCGCACAAGGTCGCCGAAGTCGCGAGCGCCGCGTGACAGGCATCCCACAACACGTCGCCGAGGATCTCCCCGGGATTGAGGGGCGCGCTCACGAGTTCTACATCGCTGCCGATCTCGAAGGACATCCGGACAACCCAGCGCGCGGCACGCGACTTGCTCTCCCAACGCGCATAGTCCGTGAAGAGTGCTTCGTTGGCGGACGCCCGACTCGCGAGCTGACCGAGCACGGGCAGCCAATCCTCCGCTTGCTCCGCATTCGACCAACTGAGCTCGCCGTCGACGACGTCGGTCACCTTCTCAGCGAGGTCCTCGAGCACCGTCCCAACGCTCGAAAAGTAGCGCGCGAGGGGAACCGATAGCTCAACCACTTCGTCCGGTACCGCGCCCGACGGCAACCGCGCGATCTCATGGTCGTCATCGCGCGGCGAGAATTCGAATTGCTCCACCAGGTGCTCGAGTTCCGAAAGGAGCCCGGTAATCACCTCGGTATCTTTCGCGACCTTAGCCGCTGCCTGAATCGCCTCGGGCGGACGCCCGAACCGCGTCACCATCGTGCCGAGCGTCGTTGCAACCTGATCGAGCCATTGCGAAGTCGTCCGCAGACGACACCGGTTCGTGAAATGCTGTTGCGTCTTGTCGGGTAGGTGGTGAGCTTCGTCGAGGATGTAGATCGTATCGGCAGGATCCGGCAACACGACGCCGCCGCCGAGTGCCAGGTCGGCGAGAACGAGGTCGTGATTCGCGACGATGACGTCGGCCTCGTCGATCGATGCCCGCGCTTTGAAGAACGGGCATTGGCGGAAATAGCTGCAGCGGTTGTTCGTGCAACCCCGATGATCCGTCGTAACGCGTGACCAGGCGGATTGATCGACGCCGTCGGGCCAGGATTCGAGCTCGCCGTTCCACTCGTTCGCCGCGAATTTACGCAGGAGCTCCTCGAAAAGCGCTTCGTCTTCGTTACTCGCCGGCTCGAAACCGGGCAGGAGGTCTGCCTGGCGCCCCACCAGATGGTCGTCCAGCCGTTTGAGGCAAACGTAGCGCCCGCGTCCTTTGGCCAGCGTGAAATCGAAGTCGAGCCCCGCGTGCTGCTGGATATCCGGGAGGTCGCGCAAAACGACTTGTTCCTGAAGCGCGATCGTGGCCGTGGCGATCACCACACGTTTATTGAGCGCTTGCGCGACCGGTAGGATCGCGAGGCAGTACGCCGCCGTCTTGCCGGTACCCGTGCCAGCTTCGACCACGCCGATCCGCGGCTCATCCCCGGCAACCCAGCGCGCGACGTTGGCGATCATCTCCCGCTGCCCGCGACGCGGCGAGAACCCACGCCCCTTGAGCCACGCGCGGTAGGCCGTCTGGATCGTCTCTTTCTGGGCTTCCGTCAGCTTTGCGCCGGCCGCGTCGTGTTCCGTCGATTGCTCGGTCATTCGGCCATCGATCCTAGATCATCCGACGACGGGAATCAGTGCAAGTGCGCGCGCGACGGCTTCGTACAACGAAATCACGCGCTGCAACGAAGTCTCATCGCGAACATGGCAATCTGTGCGCATGAAAAAGTCCAATCGATTCGTGAACATCCGACGTTCCGCCTTCCGCGCCGGAGGCTACGTCACGGTTATCGCTTTTGCGCTCGGTTTCTTGCTCGTCTCACCGGCAAGCGCGGATCCCGCACCGCCTGGTTTCGAGTTCTCGACGTACACCGACGAGGTGCCGAACGCACGACAGATGGCGCTGGGTGACGATGGCGTACTCTACGTTGGCACACGCCGCGCGGGCGTCGTGTACGCAGTCATCCCGACGGGTGGTGAGCCCCGGGTCGTGACGATCGCGAGAGATCTCACGATGCCGAGCGGGCTTGCCCTCGCCGATGGCGACCTCTATGTCGGCGCCCTCAATGAGATCTGGCGCTTTCCCGATATCGCCGCGACGCGCGAATCCGAACCAACGCCGGAACTCATCACTGATGACTTACCCACGGAACGACACCACGGCTGGAAGTACCTCGGTTTCGGCCCGGACGGGAACCTCTACGTCCCAGTCGGTGCGCCTTGCAATATCTGCCTTTCAGAAGACAAGCGGTTTGCGAGCATCATGCGCATGAACCCCTGGACGGGCAACACGGAGGTGGTCGCGCACGGCGTACGAAACAGCGTCGGCTTCGATTGGCATCCACAAAGCGGCGAGATGTGGTTCTCCGACAACGGTCGGGACATGTTGGGTGACGACGTTCCCGGCGAAGAGATCAACCGTCTCTCGAGCGATGGTAGTCACTTCGGTTACCCGTTCATTCACGCCGACGGGATCGCCGATCCCAAGTTCGGCGAAGGGCACGATGCCGCCGATTACGTCGCGCCTGAAGTCGAAATCCAGGCGCACTCGGCCGCACTCGGTCTCGCGTTCTACACGGCGGATCAATTCCCGGCTCAATACCGCGACGCCCTCTTCATCGCCGAACACGGCTCCTGGAATCGCTCATCGAAGGTGGGCTATCGCGTGAGCGTCGTCCTGTTCGAAGACGGCAAACCGCGCTACGAGCCCTTTCTCGACCATTGGCTCGTTGGGGAGCAAGCATCCGGTCGGCCCAACGACGTCATCGTCACGCCCGACGGCGACTTGCTCATCTCGGACGACCAGGCCGGCGCTATCTATCGGGTGCGATACACCGGATTGTAGTCAGCGTTTTGCCATGATCGTGCGGCCGATCCCGGCCAGCGGTGCGGACTCATCGAACCATACCTGGCCGGCCGATCGCCGCACACCGAGTCGACCCAGCAAGTCGTCGACGTCCGCCGGCATGCCGTCACTCGCGAGAAAACGTTCGAAGAGTGACGTCATGACGTCGGAGTCGTCGATTTCGTCGAACCTCTCGAAGAGCATTGCACCGCTCCAGCTTGTTCGCGCCGGCAGACAGCACCGCTGCAATCCGTCGAGCAGATCATCGAGGCTCGCCACGCCACCGGGGCGGCTGCGCAGTTCGACGTCAGCCATGAGCGCGAGCGCCGCACCACTCCAGTAGATCAACATCCGCATCTCCCAGAACGGTCGGTCGCCGAGGTTGGCGAGCTTGGGCGGATTGCGGATCGCGCCCGCCTTGGCGAACGAATTCGTCAAGCGTCGCCACACTTCGGTCTCGCTATATTCGCCGCGACGTGCGAGCAGGACGTTCTGGTAGTAGCTCGCGAAACCCTCCGAAACCCATCGCGTCGTGTAGGGCAGCATGAGGTGGCTGAATTCGTGCGCGGCGGTCCAATCGGTATTCATCTCCGCCGTCGTTTTGCTCGGATCGATGTAAAACTGGATGGCCGTTCCTTCGTCGCGAATCACATGGCCGAAATACACGCCATGTGACGATCGTCCGCTACTGCGCGCCGGCAAGACGACAACCTGCGGTTCGGGTACCGGAAAGCGTCCATAAACCAACGCCACGTCTGTCACGGCCCTTCGAATCCACGGTTCGACTTCCGTCATATCGACACCCGCTCCGGTCAGACGGACCGCGGTATCACCGATCGGTATGCGAATCTTTGAAAGGTCACCGAATAGCGTCACCGCGCTTCCGCTCGAACCGATCCGGGGGATTCGAAAGCCATCCGCGGTCCGCTGCCAAGGCACTGAGACCTCGAGCCCATCAGGCATTGAAAAACCGACGTTGAGCTCGCGCGTTCTCCGCGGTTTCCAGAGCCACTGATCCGACGTCGTCCAGCGGACGTCATCCGGGATCGCCACACGACGCCGGCTATCCCGATCGGGCAATCGACTCCGGTATGTCATGCAGGATTCACCGGCGACCACGAGGCGCCAACCCCGGCGTTCGATCGTCGCGCCGCTGCAGCCGATCGCCGATTCGAGATTGGCGATCGCGGCCCGGCTCCCCGCGTAGAGGTATCGAACGTCGTGGTCGAACGTGACCTCGATCGTCGCCGAATCGAGATCGGCATCGATCGTGACCTCGTAACGATGCCCCTCCACGGGCGTGTCGTTCGCGTCGACGCCGGGTGCGGTGAAGACGGCGACCGCACACAGAGCGCTGGCGGTCCAGCCCATTCGACTAACCAAACCAGCGTCGGGTGCGAAGCTTGTCCCGGCAGCGATCCAGTTGCTCGCTGAATCGCTCTTCTCGACTCGCTACCGAAGTAGCCGCGCCCTGCAGCCAATCGACCCCTTGATAGGAGCCGCGCCGATAGCCACCCAAGCCTTGGTGGTAGGCCAGGTAGTGCTGCCGCGAGGTCAAGCTGCCGAGTTCACGATTCGCCCGGTTCACGTACCACGCAACAAAATCGACGGCATCGGCAAAGTGTGTCCTCGACGCGCCCGTTTTGCCGGCCGCTCGCCGGTAGTCCGCCCAGGTCGCGTCGGTTGCTTGTGCGTAGCCGTAAGCCGAAGAGGGTCGCCGCCAGGGCAGGACGCCGAAGATCTTGTCGCGCGGCGGGCGCGCCCGCGCCCGAAAGCTCGACTCCTGAAACATGATCGCCATCGCAAGCGAGATCGGTGTGTCCCAACGCGAACTGCTGCGTTGCGCGGCTCGATACCAGGAAGGTCGTTCCTTGAAAATCGAGCAGACGTTGTCCCGCTGACTGGGTGGTTGCGACGTACAACCGCCGGCCACCAGGAGCCCGATCAGCGCCAAGGCCAGTCGAAAGCTAAGGCTCGTTTTGCTTGAGGAACGCGAGAAACGCTTCTTCATCGAGGATCGGGATTTCCAATTCTTCGGCCTTCGTGAGTTTGCTCCCCGCACCGGGCCCCGCAACCACGCGGCTGGTTTTGTTCGACACGGATCCGGACACTTTAGCGCCGAGTGCAACGAGTCGTGCTTTAGCGTCGTTGCGTGTGAGTGCTTCGAGAGTGCCGGTCAGCACCCATGTTTCACCGTCCAGAGCGAGCGTATCGCCATCAGAGACTTTTCTTTCAACGACCTCCCAGACAATACCATGCAATACCAATTCGCGTACCAGTTCACGCCGTCCATCGTCCGCAAAATAGGAAACGATGCTTTCGGCGACGATTGGCCCGACATCATCGACCGTTTGCAGGTCTTCGGCCGTCGCCGCGATGAGTGGCTCCAGATCCCCGAAGTGCGCGGCCAGGCTCATCGCCGTCGTTTCACCGACTTCACGAATGCCGAGTGCGTAGATGAAACGAGAAAAGGTGGTGGAACGACTTCGATCGATCGCAGCGACGACATTTTCCGACGACTTCCGACCCATCCGCTCGAGCGCCTCGAACTGCTCGACAGTCAGGCGGAAAAGATCGCCGGGCGTTTCGATCAACTCGTTTTCAATGAGCTGATCAATGAGCTTGTCGCCGAGCCCCTCGATATCGAGCGCGAGGCGCGAGGCAAAGTGGCGTATCCGTTCCTTCCTTTGCGCGGGACAGGTTGTCGGTGCCGTGCAGCGGGCCACCACCTGGTCGCCATCCCGCGCGATCGGCGCCCCGCAAACCGGGCACGCGACCGGCATGGCGACGGGAACCGCCGTTTCGGCCCGTTTGGTGACGCGCATCACCTGGGGGATGACGTCCCCGGCGCGGTGTACGACCACCGTGTCGCCGATATGGAGATCAAGGCGCTCGATTTCGTCCATGTTGTGCAGAGTCGCGTTCGAGACGGTGACCCCGCCTACGAAGATCGGATCGAGTTTCGCCACCGGCGTGATAGCGCCGGTGCGACCCACCTGGAAGTCGACGTCTTCGAGCGTCGTGCTGGCCTCTTCGGCGGGGTACTTAAACGCAATCGCCCAGCGTGGCTTATGCGTGACCTGCCCCAGCTTTTCACGCACCGCCAGATCATCGACCTTGAGCACGGCACCGTCGATGGCGTAATCGAGCGAGTCACGATCCTGTTCGAGTCGATTGATATAGTCCCGGCAACCACTAAGGGAATCAAATCGCGCCGTGCGCGGATTGATTCGAAGGCCCCAGTCCTTGAGCGCCATCAGCACATCGAAGTGATGTGTGGGTGCCCAGGAGTCGTCGACGATGCCGATGCTGTAGCAGAACATCGATAAGGGGCGCGCCGCCGTCATCGATGGATCAAGCTGGCGCAAGCTTCCCGCGGCGCCGTTGCGCGGGTTGATGATCAGCCGTTCCCCATTTCGACGCGCGGCGTCGTTGTAGGCCTCAAAACCGCTGATCGGCATATAGACTTCGCCGCGAACGTCCAGCACCGACGGCACCCGCTCGCCGATGAGCCGCAGCGGTACGGCCCGGATCGTTCTAACGTTCGCGGTGACGTCCTCACCGGTCTGGCCATTACCGCGCGTCGCGGCCTGGGCCAGTTGCCCGTCTCGATACAGCAGGCTCACGGCGACCCCGTCGATTTTCGGTTCGCACGTGTAGTGCAACGAATCCGCTTCGTCGATCAGCCCGCGACAGCGCTGCTCCCAGCGCTCGAGTTCCTCCGCCGTCGTGCTCTTGTCGAGCGAAAGCATGGGTAGCTCGTGGCGAACTTCAGCGAATTTCGACGCGGGATCACCGCCGACGCGCTGCGTCGGTGAGTCTTCGCTCACAAGATCCGGGTGTTCGGCCTCGATCGCGACGAGTCGGTCGTAAAGCGCATCGAACTCGGCGTCCGTGATCTCGGGATCGTCGAGGACGTGATAACGATGGAGATGATGACGAATGGAGGCCCGTAGCTCTTCGATCGATTGCTTTGGATCGGCCACGCCGCCTCCCTTCCCTACTTTGTCTCCGAGCGGCGCGACAGGCTTCGACGCGTGAAATCGCTGATCCTGTTGCGGTAGTGCTCGATCGTCTGGCCGCTGATCGCACTGAGGCGATCGTCGAGCAGGTCGGCGCCGAGCGTCATGGCGACGTCGCGCGCGACCTCGAACATGTCCTCGAGCGCAGCGATCGGATTGGCGGGACCCGGCAACGTCAGGAGGAACAAAACTCGAGGCGTCTCGAGTTCTTCGATCGCGGTGAGATCGAAGGATCCGGGTTCGATCCCGTTGACGAACTGGAACTGCTCGGAGCCGTCTTCGGGATCGAGCCGACAGAAGACCTTCGATGGCGTGTAGCGCATCGAGTTACGCGACAGCGCTTCGATGATCTCGCCACCGCGCAGATTTCCACCATGACGGGCCGTCACCCACATGGCGATGAAATCCCGCTCTATACGTCCCTTCTTGGCGGGCTCGGGCTTGTCGCCTCGGGCGCTCTTACGAGAGTTGCCGCCGAAGTTGAAACGCAGACGCCGGCTACGCTCGGGCGTCAATGTGATTTCCTGCGCCACCTTCGTGTCGATATCGAGAGACGTCTGGGTCGGCGGTTCGATCGGCTCCGGCAATTCGAATCCGCCGGGCGTCTCGAGGGCCGCGTCGTCGGGCGCTTCCTCGTGTGTAGCTACCGACGGTTCGTCGGCGAATGTTTCCTCCGGCCGGGCTTCCACAACGTCGGGACGCTCGTTCGGTTCGATCTCGAAACGACCGAGGACTGGCTCCACCCGGCCGTCGTTGTCAAAAACCACCTCGGCCGGCATGTCGTCCGGTCCGATGGTGATATCCGCATCTTCGAGGGTCGTATCGACCAACTCGGTCACGATCTCGGCGGATGGTTCGTTGTCGACTGGTTCTTCGACGCTCGAGACTGGGTTTTCTTTCGGGCTTTCTTCCGAGTTTTCTTCCAGGGCGATCCCGGCAGGTTGGCCGACATTCGCATCAGCGCTGCCATCTGTTCGTTCTTCGACGTGTTCGTCGACTGGCTGATGGTCCCATTCCTGGACCGGGCGCTGCGCCGTTGGCTCCACCTCGTCGACCGTCGAATCGATTCGTGGTGGTGCGCGCAGCGGGTCTTGGATCTCGTCAGCCGTACCGAC
The DNA here is from genome assembly GCA_951813295.1 of uncultured Pseudomonadales bacterium. Classification (GTDB taxonomy): domain Bacteria; phylum Pseudomonadota; class Gammaproteobacteria; order Pseudomonadales; family Azotimanducaceae; genus VXYL01. Next base: position 2,837,224 of record CATOTI010000002.1, on the reverse strand, counting down.
GACGCGCGCGCCGCCGTTCGGCAGTTCGCCGCGTAAGAGCGCCAGTTCATCGTGGTCTTCGCCGGTCTCCACCATTTCGGCGAGATCGAAGCGAAGAGGTTCCTTGCGAGAACGCCATGCGACCCACAGGCCGTGCAGTACGACGACGCCGATGAGGAAGCCTCCTACCAGGAGGATCGTGCTATTGATGTCATCCATAGAATTTCCCGGGGCTCGACTTGTCGAGCATCACACCGCCGCCAAGCGAACGGCTTCTTCTACGTCCACCGAGACCATCCGGGACACCCCCGGCTCATGCATGGTCACGCCCATGAGGTGATCCGCCATTTCCATGGTCAATTTATTGTGTGTGATCACCACGAACTGAACATCACTCGACATTTCTTCGATCAGCCCCGCAAAACGAACCACATTGGCATCATCCAACGGTGCGTCGACCTCGTCCAACAGACACACCGGACTCGGGTTCAACTGAAAGATGGAAAAAACGAGCGCAACGGCCGTCATCGCCTTCTCTCCTCCCGACAATAGATGAATGTTGGTGTTGCGTTTACCCGGTGGTTGCGCCATCAGCGTCACCCCGGCGTCGAGCATGTCCTCCCCTGTGAGCTCTAAGTGAGCGTGTCCTCCGCCGAACACTTTCGGGAATAGTTTAGTGAGGTGCCCGTTCACCTCGTCAAACGTCGCTTTGAAGCGCGTTCGTGTCTCTCGGTCGATACGACCGATCGCTGTTCTCAACGTCGCCAGTGCCTGTTCCAGGTCTTCTTGCTGACTGTCGAGATATTCCTTCCTTTCCTTCTGCGATTCGAGTTCATCGATCGCCGCCAGATTGATCCGACCCAGACGCTCGATGCGTCGCCCCAGACGATCGAGCTCGGCCGTCCAGCGCTCTTTGTCCGCATCATCCGGCATGCCCGCCCGAACGTCATCTTCGACAAGACCGATTTCGCCGAAACGTTCGGCGATCGTGCCCTTCTCGACCGCGAGGCCACGCGCTTCGACACGCGCCGTCTCGAGCACACCTCGAAGCGCTTCCTGCTTCTGCTCGCTCGAGGCCCGCTCCGTTTCCGCCGAGCGAATCCGTTGATCGATTTCTTCGACTGCGCGACGGGTTTCACCCAATTCATGCTCGAGTTGGATGCGATCGGCGAGCTTCTCGGCGAGCGTCTGGTTGAGACCCGGTAACGGTTCGTCGGTGGTGACGATCGTTCGTTCCAACGTTTCGATCTGCGCCACATAACCCTCGCGCTGCACCTCGAGCCGTTCGAGCGCCGAGCGGGCGGCCGTCCTGGCGGTCTCACCCGCCTGCCTTTCCAGGCGCAACTGTTGCATGGTCTCGCGCGCTTCGTCTGCCTCCCGGCGAACTGTCAGCGCGACGGCCTGGATCGTTTCGCCTTCCGCGTCCAGCGCCCGTCCGTCACTAGCGAGTCGTGCACGTTGTTCCTCGAGCGTCGAGACCCGGGCAACCGATTCCGAACGTCGGGCCGACTCTGATTCGAGACGTTGATCGATTTCACTTCGTTCCTGGTGGGCTTTCTCGACGGCCGTTGCTCGCGCCCGGCTCTGCGCCACGAGCGCTTCGTGTTCGGAACGCGCCGCCGACAATCGCTCACGCTCGACCCCGGCGCGGGCGAGAAGCGATTCGCGTTCACCGAGTGCGGCATCGAGCCGAGCCCGAAGCGCCACCGTTGCCCTTTGTGCGGCGTCGAGAAGATCTTCACTTTCCTCCAGCCGGCCCTGCAGGAGATCAATCTCCTGACCACGCTGAATGACGCCCCGACTTTCGTCGACCCGCCGATCGACGCTCAGCCAATCGAACCCGAGACGAATACCGTCACGTGTGACGATGCTCTGACCGGGCTTCAGTCTCGTCCGCTTTTCCAGCGCCACATCGAGGGATTCCGCCGCAAAGACGCCGATGAGCATCGAATCGATACGCCCGTTTTCGCTCCTGACGAACTCGGCAAGCATCGGCAAAACGTCGGCGGCCGAACTCGAATCTTCCAATGACGCAGCGTCTGAACTGACCGCGCGGCCCTCGAAGAGAATCACCTCGCCTTCGTCGAAATCACCGAGCGTGTCCGCATAGGCGTCGACGTTGTCGACCCGTACTGCTTGCAGGGATTGGCCGACGATCGTCTCGACGGCGTGTTCCCAGCCGGGAACGACCGCAAGTCCTTCGCCCAGCCGAGGCGCATCGAAGAGTCCTACCTGGTCGAGCCAATCTTTCGCGTTCGACTGCTGACGACCGAGAGCGACCTGCTGTAGCGCCTCGAGTGCGGCGAGATCTCGCCGGAGGAACTGGACCTCGAGGCGGCTCTCTTCGACGACCGACTCCTGCTCCTCGATGTCACGGCGCGTCGAATTGATCAAGGTGTCATTGGACTCGACAGCCGCCTCGACTCGGCCGAGCGCATCGGTCGCGCCATCAATGGTCGCGCGCACCGCCGCGATGGCGTCAGTCTCATCACTCGAGTCGACGACTTCGGCGGCGAGTTGTTCGCCGCGCCGCTCGAGCGTTTCGAGCAATGCATCGATATGGCCGACTCGATCTTCGAGAACCCGCCGCTCGGCTTCGATCGCGCTCTCGCGACGTTGCCATTCGATTCGGCGGTCGCGATACGCTTCGAGCCGTGCCTCCTGCTCGACAAAGGCTTCGCTTGCCGTCTGGTTGGCTAGCTCGGCGCGCGCAAGGGCGGGTTGCTTGTTCTCGAGTTCCGCGTCGAGCCGCTCGATGTTTTCCACGTCGGCTTGTTGTTGCGCTTCGGTCTCGCGGAAACGGCCACGTACGAGGTCGAGGTCTGTTCGGAGTTGATCGAGCCGCGCTCTTCCCGACGCGATGCTTTCTTCGAGTCGCGCGATCTCCGCACCGAGCCGATAGAAGCGCCCTTGCACTTCATTGAAAGCCTCGTTCGTGTCGACGCGTGCCTGCCGTTCGGTTTCGAGCCGCGCGTCGATCTTCGACTGCTCCGCGTTGCCGGCTTCGACCTCGACCTCGGCGGTCCGGACGATCTCGTCCTGGGCGCGCACCGCTTGCGCGGCCTCATCGAGACCCAGCAACGTGAGCTCCGCACGCTTTACGCGTTCCTCGTGCTTCAGCGCCGTGTACTTCTCGGCCGCAGCTGCTGAGCGTTCGAGTTGCGCAAGCTGCCGGTCGAGTTCGCCGCGAAGGTCGGTGAGCCGTTCGAGATTTTCAACCGTGTGGCCGATACGGTTTTCGGTTTCACGCCGGCGTTCCCGATACTTTGATATGCCGGCGGCTTCTTCGAGATAACCGCGCAACTCGTCGGGCTTCGCTTCGACGAGCTGGCTGATCATGCCTTGCTCGATGATCGAGTAGCTTCGCGGACCAAACCCGGTCCCGAGGAACACGTCCTGGATATCGCGGCGCCGGCACTTCTGACCGTTCAGGTAATACGTCGACTGGGATTCGCGAGTGACCTCGCGGCGGATCGAAATTTCAGCGTACTGCGCGAACTCACCGCCAATGCGCACATCGGAATTGTCGAACGTGAGCTCGACGGTCGCTAGTGAGGTCGGTGGGCGGGAATTCGAGCCGTTGAAGATGACGTCGGTCAAGGACTCGCCGCGGAGCTGACGCGCCGAACTCTCCCCCATGACCCAGCGCACCGCATCGATGATGTTCGACTTGCCGCAGCCATTCGGACCCACCACGGCGGCCCGGTTTCCCGGCAAAACGACCACCGTCGGGTCGACGAAGGACTTGAACCCCGCCAGTTTGATTTGCTTAAGCCGCAACTGACTCGCGTCTCATCGCAACGAGGACCCCACACCCACCTTCGGACCGTGCCGAAGTAATCGCGCATTATACCCCCAGGGTGCGGGAGGGATTGGCTATTTCGACCGCCAAAAACCTACAAAAAAGCGCCTTCGAGCCGCGATTCGACGTGTTCAGGGCTCACACCACGGGGACGCGTCGTCGACGGCGCCCCGGCGCCTCTTTGCTCGTATCAGCGACCGCCGCCGGATTTGCCGTTCAGAACTTCCTTAACCATCTTGGCCTGACGCCGGCAATGCGCGCGGGTAAGTTCGCCGATCCGTTCGTCGTTGCTTTCCCTGACGGCTTCCCAGACCGCGTTGGTCAGCCGGATCTCGTCGTGTAGATCGGCTCGACCGTGACGCGATGCGAGCATCCAGAGCCGGTACCACGACGGCATCAGGTCTTCGATCAACGAGCGAAGGTAGCTGGATCCCATGACGCTGAGCCCAATCCGGACGAAATCGAGTTTCGCCACGGTGAACGCCTCGTGATCTTCCTCCACCACGGCTTCCCGGGCACGCTGCAGCGATCCCTCGATGCCAGCCGTATCAACGGCCCGGCGACTCGAGACGAACGATCCCAAGCGGCGCAGGAAGACCACCATGATCTCGGCCGAGAGATCACAGAGCTCGTCGACCTCCGAGCATTCGAGCGAGCGTACGACTGCGCCCCGTCGAGGCATGATCTCGACCAACGACCGCGATTCCAGAATCAACAGTGCCTCGCGCACGGAGCCGCGGGACACCGAGAGTTCGTTAGCGACCTTCAACTCCTGAATCCGATCGCGCGGTTTGAGTTCGCCACGGATGATTCGAAGGCCAATGTGATCGGCGATCTGTGCTGTGAGACTGACGGCAGGGGTAAATTCCATTAGTGCACTCCTAGGTCTGGCCCGTTGTCACCGGGCTTGTTCGGAACTTGGACAACCCACCTACCAAAATGTTTCACAAACATTTCAAAAAAAATCGCGTTTGTTACGTCATTCCTCGATCAGACGCCTGAGCACCACCGCCACCGGCTTGTTCAGATCGTCATGGCGTAACAAATCGCTCTCGATATCTCCTAGCGACGGCATGGCGTCACCGCTCCGGCTGAGTCGTGCCATAACCGAAATGTCGTCGGACAACGCCAAAGAGTTTCCCGGCAGCATCACATCGGCATCGGAAACGACGACTTCGACCGGAAAACTCGATACCAACACCTTCTTGACCGCGAGCGGCGGTCCACCGGCGCCGGCACGCACGATCACGAACACCGTGCTCGGGACGTCGAGGTCCTCGCGGACGGTCTCGTCGATCTCGATGCGGACATCCAAAGCGACGTCGCCGGCTCCCTGAGCGACACCGGGAAAGTCCAGATCGACGCGCGCCCGTTCTTTCGGGGCGACGCGCACGACACCACTGCGGAGCTCCTCGGCGTCGGGATCGACGGCCCGGTTGGAAGTCGACAGGTGCGCTTCGATGTCGACCTCCGCATGCGTCGAGAGCAGATTCGTCGGCATCATGCTCACGAGGTCGTCGAGAAAGACCTCGATCGGGCCATCAGCACCCTGGATCGCCCGCCGAACCGCGACGATCGGCGGACCGCCATCCACACCCCGGGCCGTGACGAACAGCCACGGGAAGCGAGACCGACCGGCTACATCGACAGCCGCTGCCACGAGTGCTCGATCGGTCGGTAGACGTGCGCGAAGCTGCCTTTCCATCTCCTGGAACATCGCCCGTCGCTCCGCGGGAAGCGGGACGCCGAGGATTCGACTCGAGTAACGAATCGCGCCTTCGAGGTCGCTGCGCCTGGCCGCATCCAACGCCAGTAGTTCGAGCGCCCAGGCCTGATCCCCGCCGACCGAAAGAACGCGGGTGACGATCTCTCGCCCTTCATCACCCAGGGTGCCCTGATTCGCGATGAAGAGTGATTGCGCCAGGAAGAGATCGACGTTTTCGCTCGGTCCGGCGAGTACTGTGACCCGCCGAAATGCAGCAGCCGCTTCTTCATAGCGCTCCTGCTTGAAGCGCAGGTGTCCGAGGTAGAACCATACGTCGGCGTTTTCGTGCGACGTTGTGGTTCGATCGACCAACAGCCGCTCGGCGCGCAGCCAGTCGGCCGGATCTTCCGATTCGACGAGCGCGCGCACCGGTTTCAACGCGTCGGCCGAAGGATCGCCAAGCAGGAAATAGAGAGATACCGTCGCGATCGAGATCGCTGCCGCGACGAAGAGCGAAGGTTTGAACCCCAAACGTTCGTTCGCCACGTCTTGCGTGTCCGGCACTTCATCGCTGCCTTCGTCAGTCGCGAGCTGAACGCCGAGCTCACGCTCGAGCGCGTCCGCGTCTTTCGACCCGGCTTCAGCAATCTCCGCCCGACGTTGGCGGTAGAGCGCGACATTCGTCTCGCGCCGATCGAGCACGTTTTCGCGCGACGCACGAAGCGTGGCGACGATCGCCCAAGCGAAGAGCGCCAGGACGCCGGGCACGATCCAGACGAGCGCACTCATTCCGTCTCGCTGACCCCCAGCCGACGTAGCCTTTGTTGCTCATCCTCCGTCAACACCACCGCCTCGCGCCGCTGGCCCGTGCGAAACACCACGAACGCCCCGACAAGAAGGAGAATCACGGGTAACAGCCACAGAAGCGCGGTCGATGCCTTGAAGGGTGGGTCGTAGAGCACAAAATCACCGTATCTCTCGTGCAGGAAGCCGAGGATTTCCTCATCCGTCTTGCCTTCGTCGAGCAGACGCCGCACGGCGCGACGAAGATCGACCGCGATCGGCGCATCCGAGCCTGCCAGGTTCGTATTCAGGCATTTCGGGCATCGGAGCTCCGCGATCAGTGATTTATATCGCGCCGCCATCTCGGGATCGTCGAACCCGTATCCATCGATCGCCGTGGCGCCGAACGCCCATACGGAGAGCAAAACCGTCCATGTCCACACAAGAAGTTTCATCGCAACCTACTGGCTGATCGCGCTGACGCGCGGCGCGAATTCATCCTCCCAGATCCGCCGCGTCATGGCGCCGACAAGCTTGTGACGGATCGTTCCAGATTCATCGAGGAGAAACGTCTCCGGCGCACCGTAGACGCCGAGTTCGACGCCGAGATCGCCCGCACGATCGACAATGTTGAGTACATAAGGATCGCCGCGCTCGACGAGCCAGGAACGGGCCAACGCGGGGTCGTCCTTGTAATTAACGCCGACGACCTCGACACCAGTCTCGTTCGCGATCCATGCGAGTTCGTCGTGTTCATCCGCACAGGTCGGGCACCACGTGGCCCACACGTTGACGAGTCTGATCCCGCCTTCGAGGTCTTTTTCCGTGACGACGCGCTCGCCGCCGAGCGACGGAAGGGCAAACGCGGGAAACGGACGGTTCAACAACGCCGATGGCAGTTTCGTCGCTTCGTCGAGCGTGAAACCGAAATAGAAGAGCACGAAGAGCCCGGCGAAGATTGCAAATGGGATCGTTCGCTTAGTCGCCGGCGTCACGCAGTCACCGCTTGCGACCGAACGACGTCACGCGCCCGAAGCTTTCGATAACGCGCATCGAGCATCGCGACGACCCCGCCGGCAAACATCATCAACGCACCGAGCCAGATCCAGCGCACCAGGGGCTTGTATTGAATTCGTGCACCCCACGAGTCCGTCCCGATGGGATCGCCGAGCGCGACGTAGAGATCACGGAAGAGACCGGCATCGATACCTGCTTCCGTCATGATGTCGCCGCGGGAAAAATAACGGCGCTGCTCGGGAAAGAGCTCGACGCCCGTCGAGGTCAGGAACGTACCGCGCTGCGCCGTGTAGTTCGGACCCCGCACGCTCGAGACGTCGACGAGGGTGAAGTCGACTGATCCGATGCTCGTCGTTTCACCGATTCGCAGGCGAACGTCTGATTCGATGGAGAACTCACTCGTCACCGCGATCCCGATCATCGAAACTCCGAATCCCATATGCGCGATGAGCATGCCCACATACCCCGCCGTCCGGATGCGTTTCTCCCACGCATCAAAGAGATGCGAACCGACGATCCAGATTCCGAGAACCAGGGCCAGCACCGATCCCCATTTGAGTTCGCCGAGGAAGAGCAGCGGGATCACGACGCCGAGCGCGACGGCGGCGGTCATCATGTAGCCGAGATTCTTGAACAAGACGAGCGGTGTCGACTTCCACCGCACGACCGGTGCCAAACCGAGAAAGGCGGCGAGCACGAACATCAACGGGACGAATTGTGCGTTGAAATACGGTGGTCCGACCGAAACTTTGTCACCCCCGGTGATCGCCTCGTAGGCAAGCGGGTACAACGTCCCGATCAACACCATGGCGACAGCAATCACCAGCAACAGATTGTTGACGAGGAGGAGCAACTCCCGCGAAAGCCCGCCGTACTGAATCCGACTACGGACATCCGGCGCGCGCAGCACATAGAGCAACATCGAACCGCCAACCACGAGCACGAGGAACCAGAGGATGTACATGCCCCGCTCGGGATCGACGGCGAACGCATGCACGGACGTCAGTACACCCGAGCGAACGATGAACGTACCGACGAGACAGAGCGCGAAGGTTGCGATTGCGAGGAGCACGGTCCAGCTCTTGAACGCACCTCGCTTTTCCGCCACCGCCAGCGAGTGCACGAGCGCCGTCCCCACGAGCCAGGGCATGAAGGATGCGTTCTCGACGGGATCCCAGAACCACCAACCGCCCCAGCCGAGTTCGTAATAGGCCCACCAACTGCCGAGCGTGATGCCGACCGTCTGAAAACCCCACGCGAGATTCGTCCACGGCCGCGACCAGCGCGCCCAAGCCGCGTCGAGACGACCGCTCATGAGAGCGCCGACGGCAAACGCGAAGGCCACCGAAAAGCCGACATAACCCGCGTACAGGAACGGCGGATGAATGATGAGCCCGATGTCCTGGAGGAGCGGATTCAGATCGCTGCCATCGCTCGGCACGGTCGGGACGAGCCGCTCGAAGGGATTACTCGTCGCGAGAAGAAAAAGAAGAAAGCCGACCTGCAGGAACGACATCACGAAAAGGACACGCCCGAGGATGGCATCCGGTAGAGAGCGCGACAGCATGGCCACCGCAGCCATCCAGATCGCCATGATCAGACACCAGAGCAGGAACGACCCTTCGTGGGCCCCCCAGACGGCGCTGATCTTGTAATACCAGGGTAGAAGCGAGTTCGAGTTCTCCGCGATGTAGAGCACCGAGAAATCGTCGGCGAGAAAGGCCTGCGTCAGGATCAGAAAGGACAGCGCGACCAGCACCAGATGGCCCAGCACGAGGTTGCGGCTGACGCCTACCCAGATCGTGCGTCGCGTCTGGACGCCATAGAGGCCGGCGAGACCGGCCGCGGCGACCACAGACATCGCGGCAATCGCCGCGAAATGACCGATTTCGGGGTTCACTCCTCGCCCGCGCTCGCGTGCATACCTTCGAGCTCCGGCGGCATGTAATTTTCGTCGTGTTTCGCTAACACTTCATCGGCCTGGAAAACGCCCGCGGCGTCGAGTTGTCCGCGCACCAGGATGCCCTGACCCTCGCGAAAGAGGCCGGGAAGAAGCCCTTCGTACGCCACCCAGAACGTATCGCCGCCCCGCGGGTCCGTCAGCGCGAACTTCACGCCTAACCCTTCGGTGGCGTGCTCGACGCTGCCGTCGACGACCATACCGCCCGCGCGAATGACGACACCGCGCGGCGCTTCGCCGTTGACGACCTTGGCGGGTTCGTAGAACAGGTTGATGTTCTCTTCGAGCGCCAACATCACGATCGACAGCGTGACGCCGACGCCGGCAAGCAAAAACAGCGTCGCCACCAATCGTTGGCCGCGCTTCCTATTCATCCTTTCCGCTCCATTGCGTCATTCAGGGTCTTTCGACCGGGTCGGCTGCTGGTGGTTCGAGCCATTCTTCCTTTAATTGCCTCGTCGTGCGCCTGAGCGCCAGCAGGGGAAGCCCGCCGATCAGCACGAGCGCGACGATACTCACACCATAGGCACCCCAAACATAGACGCCGTGACCACCCATCGCGAAAAATTCCGCCACTACGCCTCCTTGACCGTTCTCAGCACCCAGTCCGTCTCCTGCTCACGTTCGAGAATCCGAACCCTGAGCGCGCCGATGATCGATGCGCCGACGAAGAGGTAGAAACCCAGGAAATTGACCAACAAAGGCCAGAGCATGGCGAGCGCGATGGTGGGCCTGTCATCCAGGGTGAGGCTCGCAGGCTGATGCAATGTCGTGAACCAATCGACCGAGTACTTGATGATCGGGATGTTCACGACGCCGACCACCGCCAGAATCGCGACGGCCAACGCCGCGCGATTCTCGTTCGGTATGGCCTGGCGCAGTGCGATGAGTCCGAAGAAGAGGAAGAAAAGCAGCAGCACCGAAACCGTGCGCGCATCCCATACCCAGCCTTTTCCCCAGGTCGGAATTCCCCAGATGATGCCCGTCGCGAGCGCCGCGCCCGTGAGAATCATGCCGATCGGCGCCGCCGCCTGGATGACCATGTCGGCCATCTTCATCCGCCAGACGAGAAAGACGAGCCCCGCGATCGCAATGCCGACGTACACGGCCTCCGCGACATGCGCTGCGGGCGCGTGCACATAGAGGATGCGGAAGCTATCGGCTTGATAGCGTTCTGTCGGGGCGAAGCCCAACCCCCATACGCTACCGAGGAGAATAAGGGCGAGCCCCACGAGATAGAGCCCGATCATCCAAGGCCGCGAACCGCCGTAGAAGAACCGCGGCGAACCCATCTTGTGGAAAGTTGTCGTGAACCAGCCCATCAATATTCCTGGCTAATCTGCAGCGCTCGAGCGACGACGAATGGAGTAAGCGTGACCGAGCCCGCCAGCATCGCCGCTAACCAGAGTAGGTGGGCAGTCGCATCGCGTCCGTCCACCGCCGTGATACTTGCCCCAGCCCCAAAGATCAACACGGGCACGTAAAACGGCATCACCAGGACCGCGATCAGCAAACCACCGCGCCCCGTACCGACCGTGAGCGCCGCCCCGATCGCACCGATCGCCGTCAGTACCGGTGTCCCGAGCAGCAGCGTCAGCATGAGCGTACCCATCGACTCCGTCGGCACGTTGAGGACGAACGCCGCGAGCGGGCTCAGCAGCACGACGAGGAGCCCGGTGAACGACCAATGCACGACGAGTTTCGCGAGAACGGCGAGAAAAACCGGTTTCGCGTGGAGGAGCATCTGCTCCAGCGACCCGTCGTCGTAATCGCGCCGGAAGATCGCCTCCATCGAAAGAAGACTCGAGAAGAGGGCCAGCGCCCAGATGACGCCCGATCCTACATCGCCGATGGCGTCCGCCGACGGGCCGATGCCGAAACTGAAGACGAGCACGGCCAGCACGAAAAACGCGATTGGATTCGCCGCATCCGGACCACTGCGGACAGTGATCACGAAGTCGCGAACGAGTTGGTGGCCGAATGCACCCATCAGTCCGGCGCGTCGACATAGTCGTTCAGATCGAGGCGCCGCGCATTGACGCCGAGCGAGCCATGGATCGCCGCCACCACGCTCCCGCCGCCTTCGCGGTGCTCGTCGATAAGCTCCGCCACCAACGCGATCCCCGCCGCATCGAGCGAGGTCGTCGGTTCATCGAGCAGCCAGACGCGATGCTGACCCACCGTCAACCCTGCCAGCCCTACACGACGTTGTTGTCCAGCCGATAACGAATGGCACGGCTTGCGGCGCGACGACCAGAGCCCGAGGCGCGCCAACGCACGATGGATGTCATCGCGGGACGCGCGCGGTTCGACGAGCGCAGCCGCATGACGGAGATTCTCGATGGGCGTCATCACGCCGACGATTCCCGCCCGATGACCGAGGTAGTTGAGCGACTCAGGTCGCTCGATTTCACCCTCGAATGGATCCACGAGCCCGGCGAGCGTGCGTAACAACGTACTCTTGCCGATGCCGTTCTCGCCGACGATTTCGACTACATCACCCGAGTCGAGAACAAAATCGAGGCCACGAATGAGCGTTCGTCCACCCGCGCTGATCGCCGTTCCGCTCGCTCTGAGATGCATCGCCATCCGCCAATTGTCCTCCAACGGCTTACGTAACGGGACCGCATATCCGGCGGATTCGCGCGAGCCTTTGCTGGCTGCTCCTCACGAACCCTATAATCGCGCGCATGCCGAAATCTGCTGCGAGGACCATCGCCAACGCCCGTTGGCGACACTACTGGCGTTAGCCGCGATCGATATCGCGACCGGCTTCCACGCGCGCGGCTCAAAAGACCCGTGTCATCGAACCTAAGAAGCCGCGTTAGAGAAATCCGCACGGACGAAAGGTACAAGCGCCATGCTCCTCATGATCGATAACTACGACTCCTTCACCTACAACGTCGCCCAATACCTGGGCGAACTCGGTGCGAATGTCGAAGTTTTCCGCAACGACGAAATCACCCTCGATGAAATCGAGGCGAAGGACCCCGAACGAATCGTCATCTCACCCGGCCCCTGCACGCCCACCGAAGCCGGCATCTCGATGGACGTCGTCCGCCGTTTTGCGGGCACTAAACCGATCCTCGGTATCTGCCTCGGGCACCAATCCATCGGCGCCGTGTACGGCGGCACGGTCACTCGTGCGCGCAACGTCATGCACGGCAAGATCAGCGACATCCATCACACGTCGGTCGGTGTCTTCGATGGCCTTCCGGGGCCATTTCCCGCGACGCGCTACCACTCATTGATCGTCACCGATATTCCGGACTGCCTCGAAGTCACGGCCTGGACGGTCGACGAGAACGGCGATGTCGATGAAATCATGGGCTTCCGCCATCGCGAACTGACGATCGAGGGGGTGCAGTTCCATCCCGAATCGATAAAGACCCCCGCGGGCAAACAGTTGCTCGGCAATTTCCTGGAGATGGCGGCATGACCTTCGAAGAAGCACTTCCCCGGCTCATCAACGGAGAGGATCTCGATCAGGCTGACGCCCGAAGCCTCTTCGGCCAGGTACTCGGTGGCGATCTGACGCCCGCACAGATCGCCGCGCTGGTGACCGCGCTCGCAAGCAAGGGCGAAGCGGTCACGGAGGTCGCCGGCGCGGCCGAAGCGATGCGCGCCGTCTCGACCAAGGTCGACGTCGTTGCCGACTATCTCGTCGATACGTGCGGGACCGGCGGCAGCGGCGGCGCCAAGCGTTTCAATATCTCGACGGCTGCAGCCTTCGCGACCGCTGCCGCCGGCGCACATGTGGCCAAGCACGGTAACCGTGGCATGACGTCGAAGAGCGGCAGTGCGGACGTCCTCGAAGCGGCCGGGGTCCGGATCGATCTCGCGTCCGAGGAGACGGCACGTTGCATCAGCGAAGTCGGCGTCGGGTTCATGTTCGCGCAGACCCATCATTCGGCCATGCGCTTCGCGGCACCCGTACGCCGGGAACTCGGATTCCGAACGATATTCAACGTTCTGGGGCCACTGACGAATCCGGCCGGGGCCAAGCGTCAGGTACTCGGCGTCTTCGCCCCCGAATGGCAGCGACCGCTCGCCGAAGTCGCCGGGCTCCTCGGTGCCGAGCATGTAATGGTGGTGCACAGCGACGGGCTCGACGAGCTATCGATCGCGAACACTTCGCGCGTTGCCGAGCTAAAGGACGGCAAAGTCGAGCAATACGAAATCGACCCCGGTGACTTCGGCATCGCCCGTCAGTCGATGGACGATCTGCGTGCCGAAAGCGCCGAGGAAAGCCTCGCGCTCGTCAGAACCGCGCTCAACGGTTCACACCCCGCGGCGAGCGATATCGTGGCGATGAACGCGGGCGCCGCGATTTACGTCGCCGGGATCGCGACGTCTCTCGAGAACGGTGTGCTGATGGCGCAGGACGCGATTGCTGCCGGTCTCGCCACGGAACGTCTGACCGAACTCGTGAACATCACGCAGTTGATGGGACGGGCGTGAATCCACCCGACATCCTCGCCAAGATCGTCGCGAAGAAACGCCTCGAGATCGAAGAACGGCAACAGGCGACGCCCGTCGACGAACTACGCGCGATCGCGAACGACGCGTCGCCCTGCCGCGGCTTCGTCGAAGCCCTGTTTTCCGCCCGTTCGCGATCGTTGCCAGCGGTGATCGCAGAGCTTAAGAAAGCGAGCCCGAGCGAGGGGACGATCCGTCCCGACTTCGATCCGCCCGAGATCGCCCGGTCTTATGCAGAACACGGTGCAACGTGCCTCTCGATTCTCACGGACGAATCGTTTTTCCAGGGCGCGGACGACTACCTGCGGCGCGGTCGCGAAGCGGTCGACCTACCCATTTTGCGCAAAGACTTCACGATCGACCCATACCAGGTCGTCGAGGCAAGGGCGATCGGCGCGGACGCCATCCTGCTGATCGTCGCGATTCTCACCGATGCAGAACTTGCATCACTCGGGGCACTGGCAACCGACCTCGGACTCGACGTTCTGATCGAAGTACACGACGAGCAAGAGCTCGAATCCGCGCTCGCGCTTTCGCCGCGGATCGTCGGGATCAACAACCGCGATCTCCGAAACTTCACGACTTCGCTCGACACGACCACAGGATTGCTCTCGCGAATCCCGGACGACGTCCTCGTCGTCTCGGAGAGTGGGATCAAGACACCGGCTGACGTTGCCGAACTCGCAGGTGCCGGAGTATCGGCGTTCCTCGTGGGCACGGCGTTTATGCGCAGCCCCGATCCGGGCGTCGAACTCGCCCGCCTCTTCAACGAATGGAAAACAACATGACCACCCTGACGATCGAAGACGAAATTGCGCTCCTGACCCTCGACGACGGCAAGGCGAACGCGATCAACCACGCTTTTCTCGAGACCGTCAACGATGCGCTCGACCGCGCAGCGGCCGAGGCAAAAGCCATCGTGATCGCTGGTCGACCCGGGCGCTTCTGTGCTGGTTTCGACCTCTCGGTCGTCGGCAGCGGCGGCACGGCGGCGCAAGAACTCGTGGGCGGTGGCGCGGACATGCTCCGGCGCCTGTACATGCACCCACAGCCCGTCGTGATCGCCTGCACGGGCCACGCCATCGCGGCGGGCGCCTTCGTCCTGCTGGCCGCCGATACGCGCGTCGGAACGGCCGGCGATTTCCGCATCGGCCTCAACGAGACGGCGATTGGGATGGGGCTTCCGCCGTTCGGCGTCGTCCTCACACAGGACCGCATTGCCCCGACCCATCTGACGAAAGCGGCGATTCAGTCGGTTCTGTTCAGCCCGGAAGACGCGATCGAAGCGGGTTTTCTCGACGCCGTAGCGGCCGACGATCAGGTCATCGATCGAGCCCGTGACGAAGCCCGGAAGCTGCTCGAACTCCCAGGCCCCGCGTACGGCAACATGAAGGCGACCTTCCGCGCCGCACGCGCCGAACTCATGACGGCCTAGGAAGGACCAGAGAAGGACCCACTCGTGAAAGCCACCGTCACGCTCGAAGAGAACGTGCATTTCACCGGCGTCGCGGACAGCGGGCACGTCGTCCACATGGATGGCCCGCCGGAGTTCGGCGGCGAGAATCGCGGCACGAGGCCCATGGAGATGATGTTGCTCGGCCTCGGCGGCTGCACCTCGTTCGACGTCGTCGACATCCTGCGCAAAGGCCGTCAGGACATCACCGCCTGCGAGGCGGAGATTCAGGCTGAACGCGCTGAGATCGAACCGAAGGTGTTCACGAAGATCCACATCCACTTCAAGATCAGCGGGCGCGGTATCAACCCCCGAAAGGTCGAGCGCGCGATCGACCTGACCGCCGAAAAATACTGCTCCGCATCGATCATGCTCACGCGCGGCGGCGTCGCCGTGACGCACGACTTCGAACTACACGAACTGACGTGATCGGATCGACCGCCGGTTCCACCAAAGCGCTCGAGGAGGGCACGCGATGACGAGACCACCCCTCGCCGGCATGCACCATGTCGCTATGTTCGCGAGCCACTACGAGGAAACGAGACGTTTCTACGTGGACCTGGTCGGCATGGCCGTCGAATGGGAGCCCGACGACGACAACGTCTATCTCACCTCGGGGAGTGACAACGTCGCCCTGCATCGAGCAAGCGAACCCGCAAGTTCACGCGGTCAGCGCCTCGACCACATCGGCTTCATCCTGCCGACGATCGACGACGTCGATACCTGGTTCGACTATCTGTCGGCGCACGACGTACCGATCGTCGCCGCGCCGAAAACCCACCGCGACGGCGCACGCAGTTTCTACTGTGAGGATCCCAACGGCACGACGGTGCAGTTCATCTTTCACCCACCGCTCGCTGGCTGAACAACGGATCAGACGCGATAGGTCGTCTCGGTCATTACCTTCGACGCCAACCGCATTGCCCGTTTGACGGGCGTCGGGAGCATCAAACCGCCCCGCTCGAGCGCGTCATGGCCATGACGTGATTCGTCTTCCCTGATGGTCGAGAGGACGGCTCGACTCCTCTCGTCGGTCCGGGCGATCTTCTCGAGGTGACGATCGATGTGCTGGCAGACTTCGTCTTCAGTCGCCTCGACGAACGCGAGGCTCACACGATCCCCGAGCGCGCCGGTCGCGGCTCCCAGTAGCCACGAGCCGACATAAAATGCGGGGTCCAGCACGCTGGTGCGCCCGCCCAACTCTGCAACGCGTGATCGACACCACGCCAGGTGATCGGCTTCTTCGCGAGCAGCGTTCAGCAGCGCCTCCCGAGTCGTGTCATCGCGCGCCGTACTCGCCTGACCTTCGTAGAGCGCCTGCGCGCACACTTCGCCGGTGTGATTGACGCGCATCAGACCAATCGACTGGCGCCGCGCGGATTGATCGAGCTCGGCGTCCGCGACGTTCTCCGCGGGACTTTCGCGCGCGGGCTTCGTCACACCCGACACGGTACGCAACGCCTGATCGAACCCTTCGATCAACCGATCCAGTGGCCCCATCATCTTCCTCGAGTTCATCGGAGGCGGATTCATAACACGCGCACCCCACGCCGCAAAAGCGCTGCCGCTCGCGCGGTGCGATGCTCATCCGTTCCGCCCCGTAAACGCACCCGCATGCCGGCATCGAGCGCGTCGAGCTCATCGAGGGAACCGGTCAAATCAAGATTCACGATCGGCACGGATTCGGCGTCTGCGCCCGGTCGATAGGCATCGAGAAGCGCGGGAAGCGCTGCCTCGCCGACGCGCAGAAGCACACCCGATTCCTCCATCACCGCATCAGCCTCACAGGGTGTTCCACCCAGCAAGTAACGATCACCGAAGATCTCCCCTGCGCCGAGTCGCTCTCCTTCGTGGCGCAACACGCCGTCGACGACGATCCGGACAGAGCGCGGAATCGTGCCCTCGGCGACGACCACAGAATCCTTCGCGTGGCGCTCGTAAACGCCATCGCAAAGCGCAGCGGCGAGCGAGGCGGCAGGGAAATTCGCGACGAGCGGATGTTCGAGCAACCGGGCGATCCAACCCTCGAGCGCCGCCGGCGCGGGCGGATCGAAGACCGGGTCTGAGGACAGATCGAAAGTCAGGATCGAGCACGGCGTTCGACTCCACAGCCCGATGGATTGAGACGCCGGCAATTCGACGAGCGATCGACGGCGGCTCCGGATGATGGTGACCCAACGCGAGCGCGGTGAATCGAAGACATCGACGACCCCTCGGTCGAGGAACATCGAATAGCCGAGAGGCCGACCACAACGTTTGATCCAACGATTCCCAGCGATGGCAAAGCGCGCGGCGCGACCGTCGGACAGGTCGATCGATCCATCGGCGAATCGTTCGGCCGTCGACAATCGCTTCTGAAGGTCCGACTCCATACGCACCATCGTGCGCTCGAGAAATCCCTTACAGCGTGCGACTACTCTCGTGCGATTGCGCGATATCCGATATCGCGGCGTACGTACATGTCCGGCCAGGACAGGGCATCGACTCGTGCATACGCACTTTCCCGCGCTGCACGAACGTCAGTGCCGAGCCCGACGACACAAACCACCCGGCCGCCACTCGTCACGATCGATCCGTCATCGGAAATCGACGTTCCAGCATGGAAAACCTTGGTGTCCGCCATCTCTTGATCAAGACCTGCGATTGGATGGCCGATCTCGTAGTCGCCCGGATAACCGCCGGACGCCGCGACGACGCCGAGGGCCGCCATCGGTAACCACTCCACCGCGAGATCGGCAAGACGCCCCTGCATCGCCGCTTCGCAGATGTCGACCAGGTCGGTTTCGAGGCGCATCAACAGCGGCTGCGCTTCCGGATCGCCGAACCGACAGTTGAACTCGACGACCCGCGGATCGCCCGTTGCGTCGATCATGAGCCCCGCGTAGAGAAACCCCCGATACGGACAGCCTTCCGCCACCATGCCGGCAAGCGTCGGTCGAATCACACGATCCATGATGCGATCGAAGACTTCGTCGGTGACCACGGGCGCGGGAGAATACGCGCCCAATCCGCCGGTGTTCGGGCCTCGGTCTCCTTCATCACGCGGTTTGTGGTCCTGTGACGTCGCCATGGGGATGACGGTCTCTCCGTCGCAAACGCAGATGAACGTCGCCTCTTCGCCCGTCATGAACTCTTCCAACACGACCCGCCGACCGGAGTCACCAAAGCGTTTTCCAGAGAGCATGTCCCGCGCAGCCTCGATCGCCTCGTCAACAGTATGCGCGACGACGACGCCTTTTCCCGCCGCAAGGCCGTCCGCCTTGACGACGATCGGCGCGCCATTGCCGCGGATATAGGCTTCTGCGGATTCGATGTCCTCGAAGGTTTCGTACGCCGCCGTCGGGACCCCGTGGCGCGCCATGAACTCTTTGGAGAACGATTTCGAACCTTCGAGGCGGGCGGCCGCGGCCGTCGGTCCAAAGCATCCAAGTCCGCGCGCATCGAAGACATCGCGGATCCCATCGACCAGGGGCGCTTCCGGACCGATGACGGTGAGATCGACCGATTCACGCGACGCGAATTCCACGAGCGATTCGAAGTCCGAATCGATGGCGACGTTCTCTACCTTGAGCTCGAGCGCCGTACCGGGGTTGCCTGGTACCGCGAAGACTGTCTCGACCCTTTCCGACTGCGCGAGCTTCCATGCGAGCGCATGCTCTCGTCCGCCTGAACCGACGACCATCACCTTCACTTACGCTTCCTTCCGATAGGTTTCGAGGTATTCGGCGATCGCAGCATCGTAGGCGGCGGTGTGCCTGAACGCTTTCGTCGCCATGGCGAATCGAAGCGCATCATTCACCGCCCCACCCTCGATCGCGTCGGCCACTTCGGCGTAGTCGCCGGGATCAACCACCACGAGTACGTCACGGTGGTTCTTCGCGGCCGATCGCACCATCGCCGGACCGCCGATATCGATGTTCTCGATCGCCTCCTCGAGGCTGCAGTCTTCCCGCGCAACGACCTCCCGGAAGGGATACAGGTTGACGACCACCACGTCGATCGCACCGATATCGTGTGCGTGCATCACCTCGTCGTCCGTGCCGCGGCGACCGAGAATCCCGCCATGGATCCGCGGGTGAAGCGTCTTGACCCGCCCGTCCATCATTTCAGGGAATCCGGTGACGCTCGCTACTTCACGCGCATCGATCCCACCGTCTGTCAGCGCCCGATGGGTCCCACCGGTCGAGAGGATCTCGAATCCCCGATCCGCCAACCGTTTACCGAAGGGCACGAGACCCGTCTTGTTCGAAACACTCAGCAACGCTCGCGTCACACCGCCTCCTTGAGATTCGATTCGTGAATATCTTCGAACGCGCCGATCGCCCCAAGCTGCGCAGCTGCCGATTCGAGGGAATGGAACGCTCGGATCTCATGGCGCGACGCACCGTGTGCTTCGAGAAACGCACTTGCCTGCTTGCGAATGATCCTGACGCCGCGCCGTTCCCCGTAAAAAGAATGCGTGCCATCGACGAGGTCCAATATCGAGGCGCGACGCGTTTCAAAATCAGGTGCGCTCGCGTCTCGATCGGCTAGCTCCGCGGCGACCTGACCGGGAAGCCAGGGCGCGCCCAACGCCGCACGCCCGATCATGACGCCGGCGGCACCTGTTTCATCGAGTACTCGTCGCGCGGTTCCCGCATCGGCAATATCGCCATTGGCAATGACCGGGATCGATACCGCATCGACGACGCGGCGGATCGTGCGGTACTCGACGGCACCCTTGAACCGGCAGGCTCTCGTTCGACCGTGGATTACAAGAGCGGCAACGCCTGCGTCTTCGGCAATGCGCGCGACGGTCGGCGCATTGCGACGTTCGGGTGACCAGCCCGCACGCGTTTTCAACGTGACGGGGACATCGACCGCCTCGACAACCGCTGAGAGGATGCGCCCGACGAGCTCTTCGTCCTGCAGCAGCGCCGAGCCCGCCATGCGGTTGCAGACCTTCTTTGCAGGACAGCCCATGTTGATATCGATGAGATCAGCACCTGCGTCGACGGCAAGCCGCGCGGCTTGCGCCATGTCGACGGGATCACTGCCAGCGATCTGAATCGCATGTAGCCCACCGGCCGCACCCGCCTGGCGTCGTTCCAGCGAACGCGGTGAGTCCCAAAGGGCCTTGTTGGCGGCGGTCATTTCCGCCACGACGTGGCCCGCCCCCAGTCGCCACGCAAGGCGCCGGAAGGGCCGATCGGAGATGCCCGCCATCGGCGCGAGCCAGACGCGATTGCGTACGACGAGCGAACCGATCTGGAGCACAGCGGGTCCCGGGGGTTGCGAAGGCGCGCATCATAGGGGCTGAGGGACGAAACGGCGACTCCGACGCCGGAATCGAAGCTCCGGAAACCCTACCGGAGCGTGACTTCGAACCCGACGTTGCCGCGGCTACCCTGCATCGGCATCGCGATGGCCGCGACCCAAACGTCATCCGATACGACACGGGGTTCGACGATCTCGACGGAAGCATGCGCGAGGACCCGCCCGTCATCGAATACCACGACATCGACGACGGGCCGCGCCATCGCGTCGGGGTTCGTTGCCCGATAGGTGACCTCGAGATGGAGCGAGCGGCGATCCCCGGCTTCGTCCGGCCAGACCTTCTCGACGCGCACGATTTCGAACGCGCGTCGCGGAGGCAGCCGACAACCCAGCACGCCGCACAGCGTTCGAGCGGCGTACGGAAACCGTTCCGCGAGTGTGTCCCGGCCGAGTACGCCACCGCCGACCAAGGTCATCAGGAACGCCGCGACCGCTAGCCCGCTGAAGAGTGCCCTCACGGATCGGTCACTTAGATCGCTCGACGGCCGTACAGGAGCAGCCATTCCTCGCGCTGATCGACATGCCAGTCGAGATCAGGAAACGCCGCCTGCACCCAATCACCTTGATTCTCGAGAATGCCGCTCAGCACGAGTTCGCCGCCAGGCGTTACACGATCGACGAGATCGTCCGCCAGCTCGATCAGAATGGCCGCCAGAATGTTCGCGACAACGACATCGAAACGACCAGGGACCTCGTCGAGCGCCTCGAGAACCGTCACATTTTCGCCGACGCCGTTGCGCGCCGCATTGTCAGCGGTCGCCAATCGGGCCTGGGCGTCGTAGTCGACCGCCGTCACCTCGCTTGCGCCGAGTTTCAGGGCGGCGACGGAGAGAATCCCCGATCCCGAACCTACATCGAGCATTCGCTTGCCAGGCGCAAGATGGCGTTCCAGCCAGGCGAGACATAGCGCCGTCGTCGCATGGGTGCCGCTACCGAACGCCAGGCCGGGGTCGAGCCGAACGAGCGCTGCGTCTGCTGGCAGTTTTTCACTCGATTCGAGGGGCACGACGAAGAGCCTGCCGAACTGCTGCGTGGACTGATTTCGCCAGGTCTGGGAGAAATCGCTCTCCTCGACAAAATCGATCTCGAGCGGACGATCGCCGAGGAGGGCCCGACAGGCGGCCAAATCGGTGTCTAGCGCGAAGAAAGATTCGACCGAAACGCGATCCCACAACGGCGCCTCACCGGGGCGGGGCTCCCACACCGCTTGATCGGGATCTTCGGTCGAGACGGCGGACGCGTCCGCGGGTTTGTGGACGACCGACGTCGCGCCGATATCGAACAACGACTCGCTCAGGCTTTCGCATTCGTCCGTGGTCGCGTCGAGGCGTAGCCTGATCCAGGCCATCGACGTTTTAGCGTCGCGCGACGACGAAGATCGGCGTGTCGGATTCCATCGGTGTGCCGTCGTCGAGAAGGATCTCCAGCACGCGTCCGGCCACATCACTAGTGACCTTGTTCATCATCTTCATGCTTTCGACGATGCAAAGTTGATCGCCGACTTCGACCGTGTCCCCCACTTCGACGAACGCCGGTTCACCCGGCGCTGGCGAACGGTAGAAAGTGCCAGCCAACGGCGCTCGGATCACGGTGCCGGTTCCCGAGGCCGCGCTAACCGCCGCCGCATCGCTTGCCGCAACCGGCGCGTCCACGGAACGGTTGTCCATTACGGCCATCGGCACGCCGGCGGAAGCGGTTCGAACGATCTTGATGCGTTTGTCACCGTCCTGAACTTCGAGCTCGTTGATCCCGGTCTCCTCGGTGAGATCGATGAGCTTTCTGATTTCTTCGAGATCCAACGTCTGCCCCTTGTCCGCTGTCTTAGTCGTTTTCCGATTCCAGTTTTCGCATCGCCGCAGCCAACGCCATCTCATAGCCGTATGCGCCGAAACCGATGACGACACCCGAGGCCACGTCGGAAAGATAGGAATGATGCCGAAAAGGTTCACGCGCATGCACGTTGGAAAGGTGAACCTCGATGAACGGCACGCCGGTGCCGCTGAACGCGTCGCGGATGGCGACGCTCGTGTGGGTGAATGCACCCGGGTTGATGACCACGAAGCCCGTCCCGTTCCGCCCCGCTGCATGAATCGCCTCGACGATTTCGTGCTCGGCGTTGCTCTGCATCGCATCGAGAGAATGGCCGCTCGCAACAACCTGCTCACGGGCGCGGTTCTCGATATCGGCGAGCGTTTCGGCGCCGTAGATCTCGGGCTCACGTGTGCCGAGCAGGTTCAGATTCGGACCATTGATCAGTAGTAGCCGCGCCATACGCACCCCGCCTCGATGCGCGACATCCTACGTCATCGATGGGGGCCGCGACGTCAGCGTGAAGCGACGACCGGCGCGGTAAGACCTTCCGTGACCGTGTCGATGACGATTCCCGGCGTCAAAATCTGCGGCAGCACGACGGGATCGCCGTCCACGGGCAGGTAGACGTAGAGCGGGACCCCGTTGCGACCGAAGGATTCGAGCACCGCCGTGATCGTCGGGTCGGCATTCGTCCAGTCCGCCTTCACGTAAGCCACACCGTTTGCGTCGAAGAACTCCTGCACTCGATCTGTCGACAGTGTCGTTCGGTCGTTGGCGAGGCACGTGATGCACCAGGCCGCGGTGAAATTGATGAACACGGGCTCGCCCGAGGCGACACGGTCTTCGATTGCCGCCATATCGAATCCGTCACTCGACTGCGGCTCCGCCTCCGTCTGCGGCAGGTTGAAGATCGCGAGAATCGTGACGACAACCGCGCCGACCCAGACCGCCGGTAGGCGGTTTGCTTTACCGATCGCCAACCAGGCGAGGAATCCGAAGAGGGTGCACGCAAGCAGGACGACAGCCGTGCTCTCGGGACCCGCCTGGCGGGTGAGGACCCAAACCAGCCAAACGACCGTCAAGAAAAGCGGAAACGCCATTACTTGCTTGAAGGTCACCATCCAGGCGCCCGGGCGCGGCAATCGATTGGCCAGCGCTGGAATGAGGGTGAGCGCCAGATAAGGCGCCGCCATCCCTATGCCTAAGAAAAACATCACCGCGACCATCGTCACCGCGGACTGACTGAGCCCGTAGCCGAGCGCTGCGCCCATAAAAGGCACCGTACAAGGCGTCGCGACGATCACGGCGAGCACCCCGGTCGCGAACGGGTTGGGATTCTCCATCGCGACGCCGAAGCCCGGGATCTCCAGCACACCGAGCAGGTTCAGCCCGAGTGCAAAGAAGAGGATGGCGAGAAACGTGATGAACGCGGGGGACTGAAGCTGAAACCCCCAGCCGACCGACTGACCGAACGACTTCAGGACGAGCAACAACGCGCCGAGCGCGACGAACGTCGCGACGACGCCGGCGGTGTACCCCAACGCGTGTGACAAACGCTCCGAGGTCCCGTCGGCATTGACCACACTGAGTGCCTTGATCGAAAGCACCGGGAAGACACACGGCATGAGATTCAGGATCAAGCCGCCGAGGAAGGCCGAGAACAAGATGAAGAGGAACGATGTTGTTGCGGCATCGCCGCTGCCGGCCACACCCGCCGTGCTGCTACCGCCCGCAAGGCCGGCCAGCGAGCCGGCTTGCGCCGTCGCTGCGATCGCCGCCGGATCACCAAACGTCGCGACGTTCTCATCGGGCGGATAACACAGGCCCTTGTCGGCGCATCCTTGAAACCCGAACGTCACGGTGAATCCGCGGGCCGATTGCCCGACAACTGGGGCTCTGACTTCGACCGAGTCGTAGTAGACCTCGACTTCGCCGAAGAAGTCGTCGACCTTCTGGATCCCCTCGGGAATGATCAGTTCGCCCAACGTCGCGCCGGCCGAAGGCTCGACGTAGAAGCGGTGCCTGTAGAGGTAGTAGCCCTCGGCGGCATCCCATCGCCCGACGACTTGGCCATCTTCGAGGCGGCTCGTGAAAACATACGCTTCGTGAACCGGGAGAAACTCCGGTTCCGCCAACGGATCGTTGCGCTCGACTATAGTGGCGCCGGCCGCCATCGCTGTGGCGCCGAATCCAATCGACGCCAAGACGAATAGCAGACGGACCAGCACGCGGTACAAATTCAGCATGTTGCCTTCGACCATCGCAAGATTGCGGGAGTTCATTTCCGCTCCTCTTTTCTGCCGCTCGGCCGGTTCCCAACATAAACGATCGTTGGGTCGCTCAAAGCGTTCACGGCACATAGGCATCGGCAGCCTGTTCGTTATTGTGCTCGCCGCCTGTACCAACGTACCAGAGCAAAGTTCACCCCGGCCGAGCGGACCCACCTACTCTCCGTCGACACCGCCGTTGCCGCCCGTCGTCATCGGACCCGACCCTGCACGCTTCGACCACCTGCTCTTCCAGGCAGAAGAGGCGCTGCGCGAAGACCGTCTGACGACCCCGACGGACGACAACGCCTACGACTACTACGTGAAGATTCTGCGCGACGATCCGCGTCAGCGAGGGGCGCGCCGGGGAATCGAGCGGATCGTCGATCGTTATCTGATGCTCGCTCGCGACGCGATCGATGTGCGTGAGTGGGAGCGCGCCAGGACGATGCTCGATCGGGCCAGTTTCGTCGACGCCGATCATGTCGGGATCGGCCCCCTCTCGGCCCAGCTCGAATCGCTACGATCGGCCGAGCAACGCGTGCTCGACCTCGACGGCACCGCACTTAAGCAACGCGGCGAATACCTCGGCGCGCGAATCAGGGGGTTCGGCCGGTATGCGCGCGCGCCGAACGCTCGCGTGACGATTCGGGTGCCCAACGACACGACCGGTCGATGGGTTTACGGCCAGCTCGACGAGGCGCCCGGTAGTCGACGCATCCGCGCCCACATCGTCATCGGTTCACCTTTCGAGATCGTCGTGACGACGCTCGAGCCATGACTTTTCGATGCTTCGCAGCGTTCTGCGCGCTCACCCTCATGGGATGTACCGACGCGGGTCCGGTCGGTGCGACCCTCGCGGTAGAAGATGGTTGGTTGCGTCCGCCACTCGTCGCTGGTCGACCGGCCGCCGGTTATTTCGAACTGGTGAATCGATCAGAGGCCACGCGGGTCGTCACGGGTGTGGCGATCACAGCTCCGCCCCAGGCGCGTGTCGAGATGCACGAAACGATCAATCGCGGCGGACGCCTGGGCATGCGTCGAATCGAGTCGCTCGAAATCCGCCCCGGCGAGCGAATCGCGTTCGAACCCGGTGGAAAGCACCTGATGGTCTTTGGAATCGGCGAAGAGACCTCATATATCGATTTCGAGCTCGATTTGCGCGAAGGCGACAATGTGGGCGGCACGTTAGCGGCTCGGCGCGATTCACCGTAGGGCATCTCCCGGACGTTCCGCCGGGATCATTCGGACAGGCAACTAAGGTCACTCGATGAAGTGGAAGTTCTGGCAGCGCGAGGAATACGCCTACGAGTCGTCGACGGGGGCGATGGCTTGGCTCGGCCTCGCCGGGAAAACTGCCGCAGGCCTAGTCGCTGCGTATCTCGCCATCGTCGTCGTGGTCGGCTTCTGGTGGTCCTCGGAGCCCGATCTCGTCGACATCGTAGACCTCGCCCGGGAGCGCGCCGCGGAATCGGGCGTCGATCCCGTGACGGGCTACACCACGGCGACCGCGGTGGTCCTCCTCGGCGAAACACTGCTCGACAAGCGAAGCGGCTACCTTTCCAACGACCTGTTTCCGCCCGGGGTCTACCTCGACAACCTCCCCAATTGGGAGTTCGGCGTACTCGTCCATCTACGCGAGATCAGCCGCGCGATGCGCAACGACCTCTCCCGCTCGCAGAGTCAGTCGACGGAGGATCCGGATCTGTCGCTCGCCGAGGGCCATTTCTTCTTCGACAACTCGAGCTGGTTCCTGCCGGAGACCGAGGAGGAATACCGCCTCGGCATGGAACACATTCGCTCGTATGCCAATCGGCTGGCCGACGTCGCGGTCCAGGACGCGCAGTTCTACGCCCGCGCCGACAACCTCTCGCGCTGGCTTGGTGAGGTCGAACGGCGTCTCGGCGATATCTCACAGCGGCTTTCGCAAAGCGTCGGCAAGCGCCAACTGAACATCGATCTCGCCGGTGAATCGGCAGCGACGATGGCGACCGATGTGCCCGTGGAGAGCGAGCAAAAAACAGGCTGGTTCGAAATCGACGACGTCTTTTTCGAAGCTCGCGGGCAGACCTGGGCGCTCATTCATCTCTTGAAGGCCGTCGAGCAGGACTTCGCTCGCGTGCTCGACGACAAGAACGCGCGGGTCTCGCTTCAACAGATCATCCGTGAGCTGGAAGCAACCCAGGAAGCGATCTGGAGCCCGTTGATCCTGAACGGATCGGGGTTCGGATTTCTGGCCAATCATTCGCTCGTGATGGCGTCGTACATCTCGCGAGTGAATGCGGCCGTCATCGACCTACGCAGTCTTCTCGATCGAGGCTAAGACCCCCAAAAACAAGGCGTTAGGCGAAGTCATCGCCTTGTGACACATAGGTTGCTCATGTAGAGTGCCGTCCGAATTTGGCGGGGTCGCTTTGGGGAGCTCTCGCCGGGGTTTTGTCGAACGATTAGACGGATCGCCGCGTCCGCGGCAGCCGTCCGCCGTCGACCACTCCCGGCGGCAGGATTGGCGTCCCGCCATCGCACAAACCAACCATGGATCTTCTCTCATGAGCGTCTTGATGATCACGATCGCTTGCGGCGTGCTTGCGGTCATCTACGGAGGCTGGGCAACTCGTTCAATCCTTGCCGCCGATACCGGTAGCGAACGAATGCAGGAAATTGCCGGCGCTATCCAAGAGGGCGCGGCCGCGTACCTCAACCGGCAATACACGACGATCGGCATCGTCGGCATCGTCGTCGCCATCGTGCTCGCGGTGACGCTCGGCATCCTCGTTGCCGTCGGCTTCGTCATTGGTGCCGTACTGTCCGGCATCGCCGGTTACGTTGGCATGCACATTTCCGTACGCGCCAACGTACGTACCACGCAGGGCGCTCTGACATCGCTAGCCCACGCGCTCAACATCGCCTTCAAGTCAGGCGCGATCACGGGGCTCCTCGTTGTCGGTCTCGGCATTCTCGGCGTCGCCGGCTACTACTGGGCGCTCGTGAGCATGGGTACGGATCAACGCCATCTCATCGAAGCGCTCGTGGCGCTTTCGTTCGGCTCTTCGCTCATCTCGATCTTTGCGCGGCTCGGCGGCGGCATCTTCACCAAAGGCGCCGATGTCGGCGCGGACCTCGTCGGTAAGGTCGAAGCCGGTATCCCGGAAGACGATCCCCGCAACGCGGCCGTCATCGCCGATAACGTCGGTGACAACGTCGGCGACTGCGCCGGCATGGCAGCGGACCTTTTCGAGACTTATGCGGTCACGATCGTGGCCACGATGCTCCTCGCGACCATCTCCTTCACCGGCGCGGATATCGTCAAGGCGATGGAATTGCCGATGTTGATCGGTGGCGTCTGCATCATCGCGTCGATCATCGGCACTTTCTTCGTACGGCTCGGCGCAAGCCAAAGCATCATGGGGGCCCTCTACAAGGGCTTCATCGTGACGGCGGTCGTCTCGGCGGTGTTTATCTTCTTCGCCACCCAGTGGATGTTCCCCGATACCTTCATGCCCTATTTTTACTGTGCGCTGGTCGGCCTCGTCGTCACAGGACTAATCGTCTGGATCACCGAGTACTACACCAGCACGGAGTACCGCCCCGTCAAGAGCATCGCCGCTTCGTCCGAGACGGGTCACGGGACGAATGTGATCCAGGGCCTCGCGATTTCGATGGAAGCGACGGCGATCCCCGCCATCATCGTCGCGGTCGGCATCATCGCCGCCTACTCCTTCGCCGGAATCTACGGTATTGCGCTCGCGGCCACGACGATGCTGGCCCTCGCGGGTATGGTCGTCGCCCTGGACGCCTACGGTCCGGTCACGGACAACGCGGGTGGTATCGCCGAAATGGCCGAACTCGACGAGGACGTTCGTAAAACGACTGACGCGCTGGACGCCGTCGGCAACACCACCAAGGCCGTCACCAAAGGCTACGCGATCGGCTCCGCCGGACTCGCTGCCATCGTTCTCTTCTCGGCCTACACCTACGATCTCGACTACTTCTTCCCCGAGTTGAACCTCTCCTTCGAGCTCTCCGATCCATTTGTGGTCGTGGGGCTGTTGATCGGCGGCATGCTGCCGTATCTCTTCGGCGCTCTCGGCATGCAGGCCGTGGGCCGCGCCGGTGGCGCGGTCGTCGAGGAAGTTCGACGCCAGTTCCGCGAAATGCCCGGCATCATGGAAGGCACGCAACGACCGGACTACAGCCGGGCCGTCGACCTGCTCACGCGATCGGCGATTCGCGAAATGATCGTGCCATCGATGCTGCCGGTGCTCGCCCCGATCGTGATGTATTTCGTGATCGCGATCTTCGATCAATCAGCCGCCCTGATCACCGTCGGCGCGATGCTGCTCGGTACGATCGTCACCGGCCTCTACGTCGCCATCTCGATGACGGCCGGCGGGGGTGCTTGGGACAACGCCAAGAAGTACATCGAAGACGGCAACCATGGTGGTAAGGGATCGGAAGCCCACAAGGCGGCCGTCACTGGCGATACCGTCGGCGACCCCTACAAGGACACCGCCGGCCCTGCCGTCAACCCGATGATCAAGATCATCAACATCGTCGCGATTCTGCTTCTCGCAGCCATCGGCGGTTGATGCTCTAGCGCCGCTTCCTCCCGCAGGAGGCGCGGCGCTCAAGTCGGTTCGAGGCTCGACAGCAGCGCCACCAGGCGATCGCGCTTCGACTCGAGATCAACGTCTGGTAAATCGAGCCACTCCTCAAAGGGTGGCTCGTTTCGTTTGGCGACGTGGATCTCGAAGGCCGCGAGCTGATCACGAGCGTTCTCCGCTTCGCTGACCCGCTCTCCCACCAGTTGCCGGCCGGCAAAACTCAGCCGAATCCGTTCTTGCAGCCAGAGCGGCGCCCGCTCGGCACGCATCAACGCCCCTGCGACACGCGCGTTCGCGAGTTCGACGATCTCGCGGCCATCAAATCCCCGCGCAT
The DNA here is from genome assembly GCA_951813295.1 of uncultured Pseudomonadales bacterium. GTDB lineage: Bacteria > Pseudomonadota > Gammaproteobacteria > Pseudomonadales > Azotimanducaceae > VXYL01. The sequence goes on along the minus strand of CATOTI010000002.1, from coordinate 2,807,713 downwards.
CGGCCATACGCTGCCAGATCGTCCATTCGCGCCCCATCGATCCCAGCCGTTCGCCCCATCGTTCGACCATGACGAGCCTTAATGCTCGCGCCGCCTGACGGATCGAAAGCGTCGCGGCGACCGGATCGGTGCTCGACGCGAGCCTTACGCCTTCTTCCGCCATCGTCCACCAACGCGCCTCGCGTGCGGCCCGGTGCGCCGGATCGAATCGAACCTCGCTCGCAAAGGCGGCAAGCGCAGACGCGCTCTGCGCACCATGACCGATGCCAGAGAACATCTTGTCCAAGCCGTGGAACCAGCGATCGTCGCGGATGAGTGTCGGGAAGTCTCTGGGGTTGTCGACGAGCGAGCGAACTTCCGACTCTTCGAAGGCGATCCAGCCGACATCGAGTGTCTGAGCCCGCCCCGACGCGGCCCACCAATCGACCATGCGAGCCTGCGCTCGATCGAGATCGTCACGGGAAACTTGCCCGTCGGCCCATACCGGTACCAGGTCGATGTCGGAGAGTGGCCACGCCATTGCGCGCGCGACACTTCCGCCGAGCACGACGCCGACCACCCCGGGCACCGCGAGAATCGCGTCGATGCCTTCAGTCGTGCGCTCCGCATGAAGCGCACGCCACGCGTCGTTAGGGTTCAAACGCCGGGAGTTGCTTCTTCACGAGGACCTTTTTGAGGGACGCGTATTGCGGCAGGCCCTGGCGAAAGCGGGGATAGTCTTCTCCGGCAATCAAAGGCGCCAGGTAACGCCTGGCGGGGGCGGTGATGCCGAAGCCATCTTTCGTGATGAACGACCGCGGCATCTTACGTTCGACGTTGGCGACTTTCCCGAGGGGCGCTTCTCCGACCGTCCATCGGTACGGCGAGTCCGATTTCCGCACGATCGTCGCCATGAGCCCGGTCTTGCCCGACGCGGCCAGACGGACCGCGTGAGCACCGACCGCATAGGCTTGGTCGACATCGGTCTTCGAAGCGATATGGCGCGCCGCGCGCTGTAGGTAATCCGCCACCGCCCAGTGATATTTGAACCCGAGTTCACGCTTCACCATCTCGGCGAGCGTCGGCGCGACCCCGCCGAGTTGCGCGTGACCGAACGCATCCGTCGTGCCGGCATCGGCCAGGAACCGACCGTCGGCGTACTTCGCCCCTTCGGAGACGACGACGACGCAGTAGCCGCGTTTCTCGACCGTCGTGCGGACCTTGTCGAGAAACTTCTTGTCGTCGAAATCGACCTCCGGAAAGAGGATCACGTGCGGCGGATCGCCGCGGTTCTCCTGCGCAAGCCCCGCTGCCCCGGCAATCCAACCCGCGTGGCGACCCATGACCTCCATGATGAAAACCTTGGTCGAGGTCTCACACATCGACGCGACATCGAGTGCGGCCTCTCGAGTCGAGACGGCGACATACTTAGCTACGGAACCGAAGCCGGGGCAGGTGTCGGTCAGCGGCAGGTCGTTGTCGACCGTCTTCGGTACGCCGATGCATTTGATCGGGTAGCCGAGCGTCGCACCCAGCTCCGAGACCTTGTTGGCCGTGTCCTGCGAATCCCCGCCACCGTTGTAGAAGAAGTAGCCGATGTCGTGGGCTCGAAACACATCGATCAAACGTTCGTACTCGCGCGCGTTCTCATCGAGCGACTTGAGCTTGTAGCGACAGGAACCAAACGCGCCGCTCGGCGTCTGGCGCAGAGCCGCGATCGTCGCCTTCGTCTCCTGGCTCGTGTCGATCAATTCTTCGCGAAGCGCACCGAGGATGCCGTTCTGCCCGGCAAAAACCTTCCCGATACCGGGCTCCTTGCGCGCCGCTTCGATCACGCCGGCCGCCGAGGCATTAATCACCGCGGTGACACCGCCCGATTGGGCATAGAACGCGTTGCGTCGCGCCATATTCGTCGAGTCCTCGTTCGAACAGCCCGGCATTCTCAGTCAAGCCGGACGTTTGTGCGACAATTTTCAGTCCCGCCCAAGACCCGCCCGGACTGCTCTAAGAGGACTTCCGCCATCACCGAACGCTCAGAACGAAAACGAATCTATTTTCTCGGTATCGGTGGAACGTTAATGGGGAGCCTCGCGCTCCTTGCGAAGGCAAAGGGTTTCGAGGTCGTCGGTAGTGACCGTGCCTTGTACCCACCGATGTCGGATCAACTGGCCAACGCGGGAATCGACTACGTCGAGGGATTCGATCCCTCGCAGTTCGAACCGGCCCCCGACATGGTCGTGATCGGCAACGCACAGCTACCGCGTGGTCACGAGGCTATCGAATACATCCTCGACCACGATCTGCCGTATACCTCGGGGGCCGAGTGGCTTGGCAGGGAGATCCTCGCGGATCGTTGGGTGATCGCCGCATCGGGCACCCACGGCAAGACGACCACTGCCAGCATGATCGCCCACATTCTCGAAGCGGCGGGACTCAATCCGGGCTTTCTCATCGGCGGCGTGCCGCTCGACTTTGGCTTCTCTTCGCGGCTAGGTGACTCGCCGTTTTTTGTTGTCGAGGCCGACGAATACGACACAAGCTATTTTGATCGCCGCTCGAAGTTCGTTCACTACCGGCCCAAAACCCTCGTCGTCACCAACCTCGAGTACGACCACGCCGACATCTTCAACGACCTCGGCGACATTCAGACGCAGTTCCATCACCTGATTCGTACCATTCCGAAGTCGGGGCTCGTCATCGCGCCGTCCAACGACGACAACGTCGACGACATGTTGCGGCGCGGTTGTTGGACACCCGTGGCGCGGTTCGGCCAACCGGGTTCACTCAATCGTCAGGCCGCGCTCGATGTCGATACGGGCGACGCCTGGCGCTCCGCGAACGAGGCGATCGACGGACGTTCGTTCGATGTACTGCTCGGAAAAACAACCGTCGGTCATGTCGATTGGCAGCACCTCGGTGCGCACAACGTGCAGAACGGGCTTGCCGCCATCGCCGCCGCCCGCCACGTGGGCGTACCACCGAAGCTCGCAGTCGAGGCGCTATCGAGCTTCAGCGGCGTCAAACGGCGTATGGAACTGATCGCGAGCCGCGAAAGACTACGCGTCTACGACGATTTTGCTCATCACCCCACCGCGATTCGCAAAACGCTCCAGGGGCTTCGACACCACGTCGGCAACGAGAAGATTCTCGCGATCGTCGAACCCAGGACCCATACGATGTCCCTCGGCACGCTGCGCGAGGACCTCGCCAAGTGCTGCTCCGCGGCCGACGAAGTGATCTGGTTTCGCGGCGAAAACATCACATGGGATCTAACCGACGTCGTCCGCACCGGGGTCGTACCGAGCACGATCGAGGACGACGTCGATCGCCTCGTCGATCAGATTACGAACATCCACGATCCGTGCTCGGTCGTGATCATGAGTAACGGCGGTTTCGGCGGAATCTTCGAAAAAATCCGTTCAGCCCTGAACGCGGCCTAGAACGCATCCTCGGGATAGGCCATGACGTGCCTCGATCCACGACGAATCTGGGCATCGAGCGCGTATATCTTCGGCAACAGCTTGTCGAAGAAGAACCGCGCGACCATCTTCTTGCGCGCGCCGAATTCGTTCTCGGGCGCGACGGCCGACATTCGGGACCAGAGCCACGCAAAGGCGACGTGTCCGAAAAGGTCGAGCATGTCCACTGACGCCGCCCCTGCCAGTTCGACGTCATTCGACGCCGCCTCGACAAGCCATGCCGCGACGCTCTCCAATCGATCGATCGCCGCGTTCAGGTCATCGGAGAGTTCCGGATCGCCCATGTCCGATCGCATCAACTCGATGAAATCACCGAGTGCCACGCCACCGTCACGGAGAACCTTGCGGGCGGCAAAGTCGAGTGCCTGAACACCGTTCGTACCTTCATAGATCTGCGCGATGCGAACGTCGCGAACGATCTGCTCAGCACCATTTTCGACGATATAGCCATGCCCACCGAATACCTGCTGGGCAAGTACGGAACATTCGTGGCCACGATCGGTCAGAAAAGCCTTCACGACCGGTGTCGTCAGATCGACGATCCGTTGTGAGGCTTGTCGGGTTTCCGCATCCGTCGCCCACTTGGCGCGATCCAGAGCCGCGCCGACGAACGTCGACAGCGCCCGGCCACCTTCGATGTAAGCCCGTTGCGTCAACATCATGCGCCGCACATCCGGGTGCACGAGGATCGAATCAGCCGGTCCGTCGGGGTTCAGCGGGCCCGAAGCCGAACGTCCCTGAATTCGCTCACGCGTATAACGCGACGCATTCTGGTAGGCGAGCTCCGCGAGCCCGAGCCCCTGGATCCCGACGCTCAAACGCTCGTAGTTCATCATCGTGAACATGCATTCGAGACCCCGGTTGGGTTCACCCACCAGATAGCCGATCGCGTCGTCGTAATTGATGACGGAGGTAGCGCTCGCCCGCACGCCCATCTTGTGTTCGATCGAACCACTCGACCAGCCGTTGCGCGTGCCAGCCGAAAGAAACTTCGGCACGACGAAGAGCGAGATACCGCGACTTCCCGACGGCGCCTCGGGTAATCGGGCGAGCACGAGATGCACGATGTTCTCGGCGAGATCGTGATCGCCGCTCGTAATGAAGATCTTCGTACCGGTGATGAGATACGCGTCACCGTCGGGCTTCGCCGTGGTCCGGATCAGGCCAAGATCCGTGCCGGCGTGTGATTCCGTCAACGCCATCGCACCCGTCCACTCGCCCGTGTAGAGCTTCGGCAGGTACGTCGACTTGATATCGTCGCTTGCGTGGGCATCGATGCAGATCGCCGCGCCAACGGTCAACGTCCCGTAGAGGTAGAGCGCGGAGTTCGACCCCCAGAACATCTCCTCGAGCGATGCCGTCAACATCTTCGGTAAACCCTGGGCGCCGTAGTCGGCGTTGCCGGAGACACCGAGCCAGCCGCCCTGCGTGAGTTCCCGGAACGCTTCATCGAAGCCCGTGGGCGCCTTCACCTCACCGTCGTTCCAATGCGCACCTTCGGCGTCCGCGGATTGGTTGAGCGGCGCCATCACCTTCGCCGACAACTTGCCGGCTTCGTCGAGGATCACCCGGGCAATGTCGCGGTCGATTTCACTGAACGCCGCCATCTCCCGCCACTCTGATTCGGCGTCGAGGAGGTCGAACAGGACGAACTGCATGTCCTCGACGGGGGCGATGTAATCGAGCATCTATTGGTTCCTGAAGGCGTCGAGATTATTTAGTGGTGGGAAAAGCCGGCGAGTTCAAACGAATCGATGCTGTCACCGCGGTTCTCGATCGCCCGCCGATGACCTTCCGCTCGCGGCAAAAGACGATCGTAGAAAAACTGACACGTCTGCCGTTTTCCCACCCCGAAATCATCATTGCCGGCAAAGCGCGCCATGCGCGACCACACGACAGCCATCACGACATAGCCCGAATACATGAGGTAGTCGAAGGCGGCTGAACCGACGATAGCTTGGTCGCGCATCGCGTCGGCGCCGAGGATGCGCGTCAGGTCTTCCCATTCCTGGGCGAGGTGACGCAGCGTATCGCCGTGCGTGGAGACAGCGGCTTCTTCGAGCAGCACGGCCATGAAGTCGGCAAGCGCGCGACCGCCATCGCCGAGCGTCTTGCGGCCCAGGAGATCCAGCGCCTGGATTTGCGTCGTGCCTTCGTAGATCCGCGCAATCCGTGCGTCACGAACGAGCTGTTCGACGCCGTTGTCGCTCACGTATCCATGGCCGCCGTAAACCTGCACGGCCTCGTTGACGGCTTCATAGCCTACTTCCGTGACGAATCCCTTGACGATCGGCGTCAAGAAATCGAGAAGGCGGTTCGCGGCTTCCTGCCCGTCGGATGATCCGAACGCGACGTTGTCGGCGAGCTGGACGACGTAGTAAGAGAGCGCCCGGCCGCCTTCGAGGAACGCCTTCTGCGTCAGAAGCATCCGCCGGACGTCGGCGTGCTCGATGATCGGATCCGCCGCACGGCCGGGCTCGCGCGGATTCATCGCTCGCATCTGCCGGCGCTCCTCGGCGTAGCCGAGCGACGACTGGAAACCGAGCTCCATCAATCCGACGGCCTGCACGCCAACCATGATCCTGGCCGTGTTCATCATCGTGAACATGCAGCGCATGCCCTGGTTTTCCGGGCCGAGGAGAAAACCTTTGGCGTTCTCGAAATGCAGCATGCACGTCGCGTTGCCGTGCAGGCCCATCTTCGATTCGATCGCACCACACACCACCCCGTTGCGCTCGCCATCGATCTCCCGCGGGACGATGAAGAGCGAGATTCCCTTGGTGCCGCTCGGTGCGTCCGGTAACCGGGCAAGCACGAGGTGGATGATGTTGTCAGAAAGATCGTGCTGACCCGAAGAGATGAAGATCTTCGTTCCCAAGATCGAGTAATCGCCCCCGGCGGTCGGTTCGGCCTTGGTCGTCAAGAGCCCCACATCGGATCCGCAGTGCGGTTCGGTCAGACACATCGTGCCGGTCCACTCACCCGTCAGAAGCTTCGGCAGGAATCTCGACTTCAGCTCGGCGTCGCCATGTGCCTGCAACGTGTTCACAGCCGCACGCGACAAGCTCGCGTACATCGTCCAGGAGAGATTGCCGCTCGTGAGGATTTCCTCGATGAAGAGGCCAACCGAATGAGGCAAGCCCTGGCCGCCGTAGTCGGGGTCGCCCGTCGTCGCACCCCAACCGCCTTCGACGTACTGCTGGAACGCTTCCTTGAAGCCGGTCGGGGCGATCACCTGACCGTCCACGAATCGACATCCTTCCGCATCACCCGACTGATAGAGCGGCGCGAGTTCCACCTCGGCGAAACGAGCGGTTTCGGCGATGATCGCTTCGACGAGGTCGAGGTCCGTGGGGGTCGAATCCTCGAGCCCGCCGTAATGGGTCTCGAAGTCGAAAACCTCTCGAATCAAGAACTGCATGTCCCTCAACGGGGCTCGATATTCCATGACGTTAACCCTTGCCGACTGGTGCGAAGTTTACCGATATGCGCACCTTCTCACGTCGGAGATTAGCCCACTCGTCCGTGCAAATCGGGCCATTCGCGCCACGTCTTGAAGCACAAGAACATAACCTCGAGTACATGCTCCCAGCTACTCGATCGCGCCCGCGCAGCACCGCACGGAACCTGGTTTTCAATACGCTGAATCGCGTCTTCGACGCCCTCGCGTTGCGTAGCCGCTGCCTTCTGTGCAGGACGACCGGACTCGGGTCGACCGACACCTTGTGCCGGTACTGCGCGGCCGCGCTGCAACCGAGTTCGCGCCCCTGTTGCACGTGTCTTCGAAGCACGGTGTTCGTGCCCGATACCGAGGAACGGCAATGTCTGGCCTGTCGGCGGGACCCACCGCCCTGGGCACGACTCGTCGCACCTTATCGCTACGAACCGCCGCTCGATGCGCTCGTGCCACGCATCAAGAAGGTTAGAGGACTGCTCGAGCTGAGCCTGCTGGCGGAGTTGACCGGCGTCGCGGTTCGAAATGACTACGAGGGGAGAGTCTTGCCGCAGGCGCTCATCCCGATCCCAATGGCGTGGACTCGCAAGTTCACCCGCTCGTTCAACCACAGCGAACAACTCGCCGCACGACTGGCACGGATGCTCGACCTACGCGTTCTAAGGCGCGGTTTGCGGCGTACGAAAGGCGGTCCGCCGCAACGTCGGCTGACCCGTAGCGAGCGCCTCACGAACGTGCGTGGCGCGTTCCAGGCCACACGTCGGATCGACGGTCTCCAACATATCGCTCTCATCGACGACGTGCTGACCACGGGTGCAACCATGACCGCCGCGACTCGCGCGCTAACCAAGGCCGGCGTCGAGCGAGTCGATGTCTGGGTGACGTCGTACACGCCCACCGATAGACTCGCGGCGCTTTGAACCGGACAGGCCCTACGTTTGACGATGTCCGAAACACCCTACGAAGGGCTCACGCCCGAGCGCATGCTCGACGCCATCGACTCGGTCGGCTTCCTGACCGACGGCTCGCTCACGGCGCTCAACAGCTACGAGAACCGCGTTTATCAGGTCGGCATCGAAGAAGCCGATCCCATCATCGTCAAGTTCTATCGGCCGGGCCGGTGGAGCAACGACACGATCGACGAGGAGCACCGATTCATCTTCGAACTCGTCGAGCACGAGTTGCCTTGCGTCGCGCCGCTCAAGCGCGACGGGCAGACGCTCTTCGAGTACGAGGGGTTCCGCTTCAGCGCGTTTCCCCGTGAGGCCGGACGACCACCCAACGTCGAGGACTACGACGTGCTGGCGATCATCGGCCACACGCTCGGACGGATGCACGCGATTGGGGCGATCAAACCCTTCGAACATCGCCAGTCGCTCACCGTCGAGCGCATGGGAATCGAATCACGAGAATTCCTCCTCGAGAACGACTTTGTCCCGGCCGACATGCGCGCAGCCTACGAATCCGTGACCGCGACGCTCATCGAGCGGATTCGGGGCCAGTGGGATGCATTCACGCCCATTCGCATTCACGGCGACTGTCACATGGGCAACGTTCTCTGGCGCTACGACGCGCCGAATTTCGTCGACTTCGACGATACGGTGAACGGCCCCGCCATTCAGGATCTCTGGATGCTCCTCTCCGGTGATCGCGCGGAGCGTTCGATGCAGCTCTCCGAAATCGCGACCGCCTACGACGAGTTCCACGAACTCTCATTGCGAGAGCTACCGCTCATCGAACCGCTGCGCACGTTGCGGATCATGCACCATGCGGCCTGGATCGCCCGACGCTGGAACGACCCCGCCTTCCCGTTGGCATTCCCCACGTTCAATGATCTGCGCTATTGGGGCGAGCACGTACTCTCACTCAAGGAGCAGTTGGCCATGCTCGACGAGCCGCCGCTCGCGGTCTGAGGACGGTGTTTGCGCGCTTAGTCGGGTGGCCCAGCCTCCGCGACGACCCGTTGCTTGTTCTCGATCTGGTTGGCGTACTGCTTGAGAAGATGCGGCTTGAGGTCGCGACCGACGAAATCGACCGCGGCGTCGAAGGCCGTTCTCACGCGTGTCGACATCTCGAGTCGCACTGAGTCGTCCTCGAGGCGCGCGTGCGCTTCCTCGTGCGTGGGATAGTTTTCGAGCGAACCAACGATCTCACCATCGACATACCGAGTCAGCGAATCGACGTCGTCGATCGCCGCATCGACGGGGGCGCCAAACGCCACGTGCACCCGTCCTTTGAAGCCACTGATACCGGTCTGGATGCTGACGAGATCCTCGCCTGGCGCTTTGACGTACTCTCCGTCGCGCTCGGTCAGGAAGAGCTCCTTCGCTTTCAACAGCGCGCAGGGATCGACTTCGTAGCTGATCGAGACCGGCACGAGATCCACAGCCTCGCGCCAGGCCCGGAACCCGGTCACACCCCGGCCGTAGGCCAAGGCGAACATCTTGAAGATGGCCGCTTCCGTTCGATCGTAGCCGTCCTTGGTGCGGCCTTCGCGATGCGCGATCCAGACCGATTCGCCGGCTTCCAAGGTTTGCTTGACGTATTTCGACGTGGTGGTCATAGCGGCCAGTTGTGCTCTGGCCCCCTTCTCGCCTCGACGAACGACGAAGCTCTTGTTGAGCCGCATCAGATCGGTCTCGAAGCCCTCGTTCAGGAGGTTGTCGCCGATCGCGATCTGCGATGTCTCGAAACCGTGCTTCCACAATGTGAAGTTGACGATCGCCGGATCGCAGACGATGTCGCGATGATTCGAGATGAAGAGATACGAGCGGTCCGCGTCGAGCGCCTCGACACCCGAGAACGAAAGCCCTTCGGTGGTATCAACGAGGATCTTTTCGACATAGCGCGACAACGCCACCTGCAGATCGGCAACCGTCGCGAGATTCTTGATTCGTCGCTTGAGAACGCCACGAACAACACGGTGTGCTATGCCCGGGAACCAGCGCGAAAACCACGGCGTGACGTAATTGCTCGCGAGCCGGACGAATGCGGCATCATCCGCGAGCCGACCAAGGACCCGCGGCATCTCGCTGTCCGTGTAGGGCCTGATGTCGTCAAACGCATCCACGGGTCGCTAACTTAACCGATTGCAGCGCACGAGAGCGGCCGAAACATGCCCGAATCCAGCCCACCGACTTTTCGTCCGGCGACAGAGGACGACCTGGCAGCGATCGAGCGGATCTATCACCACTACGTGATCCATTCGCACGCGACCTTCGACGTCGAAGCGCAGTCCCGGCGCGGTTGGTTCGAGCAATTCGATGGCGGTAAGTATCGGTGCATCGTGGCGGTCTTCGACGACGCTGTGCGCGGCTATGCCTGCTCGCAGCATTTCCGTGCGAAAGCGGCCTACGAGACGACCGTGGAACTCTCGATCTACCTCGAACACGACGTGACGCTCCGCGGTCTTGGCAAAGCACTTTATCGTGAACTCTTCACCGCGCTCGAAGGCGAGGATCTTCATCGCGCCTACGCTGGGATCGCTCTGCCCAATGAGCCGTCGATTGCCTTGCACAAGCAGTTCGGCTTCTCATTGCTCGGGCAGTACTCGGAGGTCGGGCGAAAGTTTGGTAAATACTGGGACGTCGCCTGGTACGAGAAAGCACTGTGATCAACGATTCGACGAAGACGAGGACGACATGGATCTAGGTCTCGCGGGAAAAAAGGCTCTGGTCACCGGCAGCTACCGAGGCACCGGCCTCGTCATCGCTAAGGCGCTTCTTCTCGAAGGGGTGGACGTCTTCGTCCACGGATTCGAAACCGACGAGGTGGCAGGTGCAATCGACGAGATCGGTGGTGGGATACCCGTCGTCGGCGACATCCGAACCGACGCCGGTGCAGCAGCGGTTCTCGAGACCACCGGCGATGACGTCGACATTCTCGTCAACAACTACGGCACCGCCGCCGGGGGACGCTGGGATACGCTCGAAGCTTCCCAATGGGTCGAGATGCTCGAAACCAACGTGCTCTCGGCACAACGGCTGATCCGCGGCTATCTTCCAGCCATGCGCCAGCGATCATTCGCGCGGATCATCAACCTCGGCACGGCCGGATCGACACGTCCGAACGCACGCAACCCTCACTACTATGCGGCAAAGGCGGCACTCGCCAACCTCACCGTGAGCCTTGCGAAGGATGTCGCCGGCACGGCGATCCGCGTCAACATCGTTTCCCCCGGGATGATCCTGACGCCCGAGGTTCAAGCGAGCTATCTGGCGCGCGGCAAGAAGAACGGATGGGGCGAAACCTGGGAAGAGGTCGAACCGCATTTCGTCGCCGATATTCCGATCCGCCGGATCACGACGCGCGAGGAAGTGGCCGATCTCGTGGTCTTTCTGGCGAGCGCGAGAAGCGACGCCATTCATGGTCAGAACCTCCGCATCGACGGCGGCGTGAGCGATTTCATGTAAGGGGCCTCGCGCCGCCCGATCGCACGACGTAAGCGCATGGTGCTATTTTTCGCGCGAGCAATCCCTGGGGAGGGATGAACGATGGACTGGATCGCGGGCACCAGCGGCTATAGCTACAAGGAATGGAAAGGCAATTTCTACCCGGCGGACATCACCGCCGACGAAATGCTCGCCTTTTATGCATCAAAGCTCCCGGGCGTCGAAATCAACAACACGTTCTATCGAATGCCGCGAAGCAACGTGCTGGAAACCTGGCGCGATGCCGTGCCGGCGAGCTTCGAGTTCGTGATCAAAGCATCCCGACGGATTACCCATCAGGCGAAACTCGTCGATTGCGAAGACTCGATCGACTACCTCGCGAAACGCCTCGAGATTCTTGACGACAAACTCGGCTGTGTGCTCTTCCAGCTACCGCCGTTCCTGCGCAAGGACGCCGCCCGACTCAGCACGTTTCTCAAGGCGTGGCCGAACGCACTTCCCGCGGCAATCGAGTTTCGGCATGCGAGCTGGTTCGATGAAGAAATCGCCGAGATACTCACCGCAAACGAGACGGCGATCGCCGTTTCCGAGGACGGCAAGCTACCGATGCCCGAGTTCTTTGCCACGACGTCATGGGCATATTTCCGTCTGCGAAGACCCGACTACACCGACGCGGATCTTTTGGCCTGGCGAAATCGCGCCATCGAATCCAACGTTTCCAAAGTGTTCACTTTCTTCAAGCACGAGGACGATGGCGCGGGTCCGGCGATGGCACGGCGCTTTCTCGACGCCAAGGCGCCGCCCCGCGCGGCGGAGAAAATCGCACGAGACGTCGACGACGAAGCGAGTCGTCAGTCCGGGTGACCGATCGGCGCGCGGTTCTCTTCGATCTCGACGGTACGCTTCATCACCGTGAACCCTCGGTCGCGCGATACGCATCACGGCTGCGCGAGCGGTTCTCGATCGACGAAGACGAAGCCGCCTTCATCGACCGGGTCCTCACGTGGGACAACCAAGGCCGTGGCCGAACGACCGAGGGGCTCTTCGATCGTATCGCGCGTCACTTCGACCTGAGCGTCGCCGGCGAGGAGATCGCAGCCGATTTTCGTGCGCGGGCGTGGCTCGACCCGGTTCTCTTTCCCCATGCCATCGAGTGCCTGGCGGCGCTCAGCAAGCGTGGCTTCCGCCTCGGCATCATCACCAACGGGTCGAGTGAAACCCAGTGGCACAAAGTCACCAAGTCGAACCTCGATGATCGCGTCGATACGGTCACCGTGTCGGGCGACATCGGGATCAAGAAACCCGATTCCGCGATCTTCCAGCACACGCTCGACGAACTCGACGTTCTGCCGAAAAACGCGATCATGGTCGGCGACCATCCCGGACAGGATATCGTCGCCGCCCATTCATCGGGACTGCGGACGATCTGGACCCCCCGCGGACTCTGGGACGCAGATGCGCGTTACGCCGCCGATGCCGAGGTTCGTGATCTCGCGGAAATCCCAGACATTGCCTCGCTTTGGCTTCCATAAAGCCGCGCGAGCCGCGAAACTTGCCTGATGGACAACGAAGCGCAACGTGAACAATACCGACGGCACGGCTACGTCGTCTGTCGGGGGTTGCTCGACACCAGCGAGGTGGCGCGGCTGAACGAGCGTTTCCTCGACTTCGCATCGGCACGGGTGGAACCACCCGGCCGCATGATCGTCATGCGCGACATCATGGTCGTCAAGGGCGCCGTCGAACCCGAAACGCCAGTGCACGGCATCAACAAGATCATGAACCTCGAGGCTGACGAGACCCTCTACGCCTTCGCCACGAATCCCGCGATCCTGGCGGTCGCCGAGAACCTCATCGGCGAGGACATCTATTCGATCACGACGAACGTGTTCAACAAACCGCCCCGCATCGACGGTCGCCATCCACTACACCAGGACCTGCGCTACTTCCGCATTCGACCGGCGAACAAGATCGTGGGCGTCTGGACGGCGCTGACCCCGTCGACAAGAGAAACAGGATGCCTCAGCGTCATCCCGGGGACCCACGAGGGAGACCTTCTCGAGCACGCGAGCCCAGATTGGGAGTACGTGAACCACGCGTTCTTCGGGGTAGACGTCGATCGAAGCAATCGCACTCACATCGAAATGGAGCCTGGTGACACGTTCTTCTTCCATCCGCTGCTCGTGCACGGGTCCGGGTCCAACACGACCGACCAGTTCCGCCGCGCGATTTCGGTCCACTACGCATCCAACGAGTGCCATTCCGATAGTGAAGATTGGCGCACCGGGCCTACCACCCGCCGGATCGAATCGATCGCCTAGATGGAGCTCGATCTAAGCGATGCGACCGTCGCATTTCTACGCCGGCAGGTCGAAGCCCTGTTCCCCGACACGACGATCACCGCCAAGATCATCGCGGAGAACATTGCCTTCGGCGCCGCGGTCGCGGGCGCGGGGCATATCGAGCTAGTTGATGAAGCGGGTTGGTGGTTCGTCGCGAGCGAAACGAACTGGCTGGCGAACGGGAAACACGGGTCGATCGACGAACTCTTCCGCCGGATCGTGCCGTTTCCCGAGCAAGGACCGAGCAGCCATCGCGCTGAGGTCTACGTCACGGCGCTCGCCAAGAGCGCCTACTACCACGTCGACGACGCGACGACGTGGATCCATCGGGGAGGTTTCGAAACCAACAAGGTGCTTCCCCACGTCGGCCTGGTCCCGACGTGGTGCTCGACGGTACTCGCCTACCGGCTCGCACCACTTTAAGGGCACCGAACGAGGTACGGCACCGCGCGTCGACGGCTCGCCTAGGGCGAGCGGCGATTAACGCAACCGGTTCAGTCGCGCCGCGGACCGCCGGGCGGTCGTCGCCCGCGATCGAGCGCTTCGTTCACGCGGAGCGGTCGTCCACCATGGTCCTTGTCGTTCAACTCGCTGATCGCTTCGTCCGCAGCCCCGTCATCCGCCATTTCGACGAATCCAAATCCACGAGATCGACCGGTATCGCGATCGGTAATGACGCGCGCGGAAACGACTTGACCATAGGACGAGAACAGGTCGTTCAAGTCCTCGTCTCCCGTCGACCACGGAAGATTACCGACATAAATTTTCTTCACTGGCTCTCCATTGGCAGCAAGGTCCCGCTCACGCGGCACCTCCGCTAGCGCTACACGACCCTATTTCAAGAAAAAATGCAAACGCTGGTCGACCACGCCATTCGTTCCGTTCGGCCGAATACGTACAAGGTACGCCAGCGACGCCGCGACTCGCGGTCGCACCATCGATGACGAGCAACGTCCGCCGAAGGAGGTTGCGACCGGTCGGGTAGGCAGACCACAATCGCGCCGTCATGGAAACAATCTACGTCGACATCGCGCTCATCTCGGTACTGATCGCGGGTTTCGCGAGTATCGTGGTGGTGATACGTGATCACGAACCACAGACCGCGATGATTCGTATGCGGCTCGTGAATCTGCTGATCCTCAGCCTGATGACGACCTTGTTCGCGATGGTTCCCGATCTTCTCGTCGCGATGGGCGCCGCCGCGGCGAATGCCTATCAGTTGGCCCAGCTCATGTTCGCGACGACCTGCGCAATCTTTCTCGCCACACGATTCCTGCCGTCGCTCAGAACCAACCGCGAGAGCGGAATGGGCCTGCGCTTCTTTACGATTTCATCGAGTCTCTTCGTGATCGCGATCGCGTTGCAGCTGATCTCGGCAATCCAAATGAGTCCGTTGACGGTCGAGGGTTCTTACGCGGCCGGAATCACCCTCGTCATGTTGGTGTCGGGACTGCTCTTCTTCCGGCTGGTCGTGATGGTGAGCTCGGACACCTAGACGCTAGACGTTGAACCGGAAGTGCACCACGTCGCCATCAGCGACGACATAGTCCTTACCTTCGAGGCGCCACTTGCCGGCGTCCTTGGCGCCGGCTTCGCCGCCGAGCTCGACGAAATCATCGAAGCTCACCACTTCGGCACGGATGAAACCCTTCTCGAAATCCGAGTGGATGACGCCGGCGGCTTGCGGCGCGTGCATACCTCGCCGGATCGTCCAGGCACGGGCTTCTTTCGGCCCGGCGGTGAAATAGCTCATGAGCCCGAGCAGCCCGTAACCCGCGCGTATGAATCGATTTAAGCCCGGCTCCTCGAGGCCCAGGTCGCGGATAAACTCCAGACTCTCTTCGTCGTCCAGTTCGGCGATCTCGGCTTCGATCTTGTTGCAGATGGGAACGACGACGGAGCCCTCCGCCACCGCGATTGCCGACACGTCGTCCAAGAGCGGGTTGTCCTCGAATCCGTCTTCCGCGACGTTAGCGACGTACATCACCGGCTTCTGCGTGATGAAGTGACTTTCACGGATCAGCAGCAGCTCGTTTTCGTCGAGACCCAACGCGCGAACCGGGGTGCCTTCGTCTAGCCCGGTCCGCACCTTTTCGAGCACCTCGACCAGCGCTTTGGCATCTTTGTCGCCGGCGTTGGCCGTCCGTCGAGCCCGGTCATACGTGCGTTCGGCGGTATCGAGATCAGCTAGCGCCAGCTCGGTGTTGATCACCTCGATGTCGTCTTGCGGTGAAACGCCGCCCGAGACGTGCGTCACGTTCTCGTCTTCGAAACACCGCACCACGTGAGCGATCGCCTGCGTTTCGCGAATGTGGCCGAGAAATTGGTTACCCAATCCCTCTCCACGTGAGGCGCCCTCGACGAGGCCGGCGATATCGATGAACTCCATCGTGCTCGGGATGACCCGTTCGGGATCGACGATGTCGGCCAGTTGCATCAGGCGCGGATCCGGTACCGGTACGATGCCGGTATTCGGTTCGATCGTACAGAACGGAAAATTCTCCGCATCGATACCCGCTTTCGTCAGCGCGTTGAAGAGCGTCGACTTACCGACATTCGGCATCCCGACGATGCCACAGCGAAATCCCATCGTTGCTAAACCTTTTCCTTCATCTATTAGCGGCCATCACGATTCCTACCGAAGCCGAGGGCAAGCAGTTTTTACGCCAGCAAAAACTGCAACGCCCCGCCTATTGGCGGGGCGCCGCGTTAAACCGATTCATCGCCGTCGCAAGATCCCCGTCCAAGAGCGCACCGAGCGTCGTGTCGTCCATCGCCACCGATTCGTCGATGTCTCGCTGCTCGTCAGCGGGGATCTTGGTGCCGGTGAGGAATCCGATCATCGAGGCCTTGTCACCCGGATGTCCGACGCCGATTCGCAACCGGGAGAAATCGCGCGCGTTGCCGAAGCCGCTGATAATGCTCTTGATGCCGTTGTGGCCGTTATGGCCACCGCCTTGCTTCAACTTCGCAACGCCCGACGGAAACGCGACTTCGTCGTAGGCGATCAATGCCTCGACTGGTTCGATTTTGAAGAACCGCGCCATCGGCCCTATCGATTCGCCCGACAGATTGACGAACGTCAACGGGATCACGAAGCGAACGTCGTGACCGAGCACATCGCCGCGGCCGACGAGGCCCTTCCACTTCGAGTCTTCGCTGAGCGTGATCCCGAACCGGCCCGCGAGGTCCGCAACCCAGTCCCAACCGACGTTGTGGCGGGTACGCGCGTACCGGCTGCCAGGATTGCCGATTCCAGCGATCAACCGAATTGCCACGGCTGAGTCCTCGGCTACAGACTACTCCTCAGCGTCGTCCGATTCGCGTTCGTCGACTTCGGGTGCTGCCTCGACGGGCGCGTCATCAAGATCATCTTCGCCTCCGCCACGCGGTGCATTACAGGCGACCACCGTAATGTCGTGGTCGGCACCTTGCGCCAGAGCGGCGATCGAAACGCCAGCCGGTAAGGCGAGGCCTGACAGGTGGATCGCAAATCCGACGTCGAGCTCCTCGAGGTCCACTTCGATGAACTCCGGAAGATCCTTCGGCAAGCAGGTGATTTCGACCTCGATGAGGTTATGCGCAATGCTCCCGCCACCGAGTTTCACGCCGACGCACTGTTCTTCGTTGACGAAGTGAATCGGGACGCTGACGCTCATCGCGACGTCTTCACGAATGCGCATGAAGTCGAGATGCGTGACTTTGTCCGTCGCCGGATGACGCTGCAGATCACGCAGGATTGCGCGCGCCGAAACATCGTCGCCGACGTTCACTTGCAGAATCTGCGAGAAGAACGTCTCTTCCTGCAGCGCTTTCGAGAGATCTCGATAGCTCGCGGTGAAGGGAACGGCGTCCTGCCCGCCCCCGTAAAGAATGCCTGGTACTCGATCCGCCAATCGACGCAGGCGGCGGCTCGCACCTTTCCCTACGTCCGATCGGGGCTCGGCATTTACCACGATGGTATCCGCCATTAGATTGCTCCTAGTTTAGATCTGGTGGTTCGCGACCAACCACCGGGACGCCGAACGCGGCGCGTTTTGCCCACGACCCATGGATCGACAAGCAAATCTGGCTGGGGTGGCAGGATTCGAACCTGCGAATACCGGGATCAAAACCCGGCGCCTTACCACTTGGCGACACCCCAATCCGAGTCGCGGAAACCGTACCGTCCCGCGAGTGGCCGGCTATTCTCTTTGCGAGCCGAAAACGTGTCAACGAAAGCCTTGGGCTTCAGTCCGTTCGCTGAGGGCTTCGGCCTGCCCCGATTGCCATGAACGAATCGCAACGACGATCCGCGACGGGCCCTTTTTAGCAACGATCCTCGCGGGCCGGTCGATCCCTTCGTACGCCCGGAACCGATCGAACTCGATCAACCAACCGTCCTGTTCGAACGAATCGAGCCGATCACCGGATCGACTCACTTCCACGACGTCATGAATTGGGGCCACAGCGCCTCTAATCCAATACGTGAGCGCATCGACCGGTAGCGACCAACCAAGTTCGCGGCGCATCAATACGTCCGGATCGACGCCCCGGACGAGATCACCGCGCGCATCGCTGATGGTGACGCGCCGTTCGTTCCCGCGTACCCGCACGCGGCCGGCGCCAAACGGACCCCACAACTCGATCGCATAGTCGGCGCGCCGCTGTATCCACGTGAACGAGGCACTGAACGACTGGGTCTCGTCCCGAACGGCCAAACGTCCCGAGACTACAAAGTCCGCATCTTCCATCTCGAGGCGCGGCAAGCTCGCACAACCCGCCAACGCGAAGACGAGGATCCACGCCAGCGATCCGACGCGCCTCGATCGACGGAACGACGGAATCGGTTCGTATACGACTTTGCTAAACTGGGTGGATTCCTTCGCCATGGCGTTCGCTTTCGGCCAACCGATGTCTATTCTCGCCCTCGGACTAAGCTACCGCACCGCCGCTATCGAGCTGAGAGAACGTATTGCGTTTCCGGCCGACGACGTCAAGCGCGCGATGCACGCCTTACGCCAGCGCATTCAGTCCGTCACGGAAGTCGCCATCCTCTCGACGTGCAACCGCACGGAAATCTACTGCGCGAGTGCGACCGACGATGTCGACAGCGTCGCCGAGTGGATCGCCGAAGACAGACGCGTCAATACCGGCGAACTCGGCGAAGCGATGTACTGCTACCGCGATCTCGAAGCGGCGCAGCACGTGATGCGCGTCGCGAGCGGACTCGACTCCCAGGTACTCGGCGAACCGCAGATCATGGGTCAGCTCAAGTCGGCTTATGACGCCGCCAACGACATAGGCACGATGGGCCCGGAGCTCCGCCTGCTCGAACGGGCGAGTCTCAACATCGCGAAGAAGGTTCGCACGGATACGGACATTGGCAAGAACCCCGTTTCGGTCGCCTACGCCGCGACGTCGCTCGCGCAACGAATCTTCGCCGATCTCTCGAACGCCCGCGCGCTGCTCGTCGGCGCGGGGGAGACCATCGAACTCGTGGCAACGCACCTGTCGAAGGCCGGCGTCCGGGATCTAGCCATCGCCAACCGCACGCTCGAACGGGCGGTCGATCTTGCGACGGAATACAACGCCGACGCGCTGCGATTGACGGATATCGGCCAGCGCCTGCACGAATTCGACATCGTCATCAGTTCAACGGGCAGCGCCTTGCCGATCATCGGCAAAGGCACGGCCGAGGCCGCCGCACGAAGGCGACGCCACCGGCCGATCTTCATGGTCGATATCGCCATCCCGCGCGATATCGAACCCGGCGTCGGCGACCTGGAGGCCGTCTACCTTTATTCCATCGACGATCTCACCCAGATCATCGAGGAAAACCTGCGCGGCCGCGAAGACGCCGCACGCGAGGCGGAGGCGATCATCTCGGCGGGTGCATCAGAATACGTGCGCCAACAAGGCGTGCTGCACGGCCGCAATGTTCTGCAATCGTTCCGTCAGAATGGCGAGGCGATCCGGCAAGCCGCCTTCGAACAGGCGCGCTCGAAGCTGGCGGCGGGCGATGCCCCGGAGGCCGTGCTCGACCGCCTGTCGAAAGACCTCGCCAACAAACTCCTCCACGGACCGACTCTGATGTTCCGCGAAGCCGCGGCCAACAAGGACGACGCGCTACTCGATCTCCTGAAAAAGTCGCACGGCCTCTAAAGTTGTCCCTTTCGCCATCGATCCAGGCGAAGCTCGAAGGGCTCGCCGAACGCCATGAGGAACTGTCGGTACTCCTGAGCGATCCCGAAGTGGTCAACGATCGCGAGCGGTACACGGCCTACTCCAAGGAGTTTTCCGAGCTTTCGCCCGTCATCGAGTCATTCTCCGAGTACCGAAAACTCAATGAAGAGCTCGGCGAGGCGCGCGAGTTCATGGAAGACGACGACGAAGAACTGCGCGCCCTGGCCCGCGACGATATCGCCGACATCGAATCTCGATTAGAGAAGCTCGCAAGCGACCTTCTGATCCTCCTGTTGCCGCGGGATCCCAACGACGAACGGAACATCTTTCTCGAGATCCGCGCGGGCACGGGCGGGGATGAAGCCGCGATCTTTGCCGGCGACCTCTTCCGCATGTACACCCGGTTCGCCGAGAACCAGAAGTGGCGCGTCGGCATCCTGAGCGAGCGGCCGGGCGAACACGGTGGCTTTCGAGAAGTGATCGCGCGAATCGAGGGTCCCGCCGTCTTCAGCCAGCTGAAGTTCGAATCCGGCATCCATCGTGTACAACGCGTGCCGGAGACTGAATCGAAGGGTCGCTTGCATACGTCCGCGTGCTCCGTGGCGATCCTGCCCGAAGCCGACGAAATCGAAGACGTCGAAATCGACAAAACCGAAATCCGCGTCGACACGTTTCGCGCCTCCGGCGCCGGCGGTCAGCACGTCAACAAGACCGATTCGGCCGTCCGGTTGACGCACATTCCCACCGGGATCGTGGTCGAGTGCCAGGACGAACGTTCGCAACTCAAGAATCGTTCTCGCGCGATGCAGTTGCTACAGGCCCGATTGCTCGACGCTGCGCAGGAGCAACAACGCACCGAGCAGGCGGAGCACCGCAAAAGCCTCGTCGGCAGCGGCGACCGATCGGAGAAGATCCGCACGTACAACTTCCCCCAGGCACGCATCACCGATCACCGGATCTCCCTCACCCTCTACAGCCTGAACGAGGTGATCGGGGGCGATCTGAACCAGGTGATCGTGCCACTGAAGCAGGAAGCACAAGCCGCGGCGCTGAAAGAACTCGGCAGTGGTGCAAGCTGAACCGACCGTCGGCGCGGTTGAGGCATACGCATACCGGTCACTCCCGCGCGATGAAGCGGACATCCTTCTGGAAGATGGATTAGCGATGACGCGGGCCGAGCGATTCTCCCATCCGGATGCGCCGGTCGCGAACGTTCGCGCAAATGTGATCGAAAGCCGGATCCATCGACGCATGGGCGGGGAACCGATCGCCTATATCGTCGGCACCACTCGGTTTCTAGGAATCGAACTCGACGTCGATCGACGGGTGCTGATCCCGAGGCTCGACACGGAAATCCTGGTCGCGGCCGCGCTTGATACACCGGGCGAACGGATTCTCGACATCGGCACCGGTTCCGGAGCGGTTGCTGTCGCCATCGGGCTGAGCCGCCAGACATCGCACATCATCGCAAGCGACGTTGACGCCGATGCGCTCGCCGTCGCGCAGAACAACATCGCGCGTCATCAGCTCGCGATCGACTGCGTGCAGACGAACCTCGCTGACGCCTTCACGCGCTCTTTTGATCTCGTCGTCAGCAATCCGCCCTACATCGAGCCGGATGACCCCCACCTTCACCAAGGTGATCTTCGTTTCGAACCGAGCAAAGCACTCGTTGGCGGCCGCCTGATGCTCGAAGCCGTTGCCCGTTCGGCACGCCTTTGCCTGGTCCCCGGTGGGCGCGTCTTGATCGAACACGGCTATGATCAAGGCGCCTTCATGCGGTCGCTCCTCGCGGAAACAGGCTTCGTCGACATCGAAACCCTTCTGGACTTCGAACAACGCGACCGGGTGACCGGTGGCACGATGAACACACGCAGTGGAAAGACATGAACGACGAAGACCTTCTGCGCTACAGCCGACAGATCATGCTCCCCGATTTTGACATCGCGGGTCAGGAGAAGCTGCTCGAAAGCAAAGCGTTGATCATCGGGCTGGGCGGGCTGGGATCGCCCATCGTGATGTACCTCGCGGCCGCCGGCGTGGGCCACCTGATGATCGCCGACGACGACCATGTCGACCTCTCGAACTTGCAACGCCAGATCGTCCACGACAACGATTCGCTGAACGAGCCCAAGGTGACTTCCGCCGCACGGCGGGTCAAAGCCCTGAATCCGAACACCGTCATCACGACCTACGCCAAACGGCTGACGGGCGCGGCACTCGAGCAAGCCGTATCCGAAGCCGACGTGGTCATCGACGGAACGGACAACTTTTCTAGCCGCTACGACCTGAACCGTGCCTGCTTCGAAGCCCGAACACCACTCGTCTCAGGTGCCGCGATCCGCATGGAGGGCCAGGTCGCGGTTTTCGATCCGACGGTCGAGGATGCACCCTGCTATCAGTGCCTCTACTCCGACGGGACCGACGAAGCCCTGAACTGCGCGGAGAACGGGGTGGCCGCGCCGCTCGTCGGGATCGTCGGATCCATTCAGGCAATGGAAGCTATGAAGGTTCTCACGGGGGTCGGGGAAACCCTGACGGGATACGTTCTCTATCTCGACGCGAAGCGTATGGATTGGCGCAAGCTCAGACTGCCAAAGAATCCAAACTGCCCGACATGTGGCGACCGCGCGTAAAGCCGAATTGCTCGACGACAGCGTCGACGAGCCGGTTCTTCATGTCCGCCGGCGCTGCGCCGAGAAGCTTCGCGATCGATGTGACGGTGACCCCCAGTCCACAGGGATTGATCCGCGCGAACGGCTCGAGGTCGAGGTCCACGTTGAGCGCAAGACCGTGATACGAGCACCCTTTGCGCACACGCAACCCCAGCGCGCCGATCTTGTCCCCGTCGACATATACACCCGGCGCGTCGGCGCGCTCGACGGCATCGATTCCGCAGCCCTTCAAGACCGCAATCATCGTTGCTTCGATCCCCGACACCAGGCCGCGCACCGTGCGGTCCATCCTTCTCAAGTCGAAGAGCGCATAAGCGACGATCTGGCCCGGTCCGTGATACGTCACCTGGCCACCACGATCCGACTGCACGACGGGGATATCGCCGGGATTGAGAATGAACTCAGCCTTGCCCGCTTGCCCTTGCGTGAAAACCGGATCGTGTTCGGTCAACCACAATTCATCCGTCGTCTCCCCATGGCGACGATCGGTGAACGCCCGCATCGCCGCAAAAACCGGCGCGTAGCGGCTGCGGCCGAGGTCGCGGACGATGAGTTCCATCGCTAATCCATGAGCCCCGAGAAGAAGAGCGCGATACCGTCGATCATCTGCGCGAAGAAGCCCGATTCAGGCACCTCTTGAACCACGATGGCCGGTACTTCCGCGAGCACTTCCTCGCCCACTCGCACGCGCAGAACGCCGACCTGCTGACCCGCCGCGAGCGGTGCTTCGAGGGACTCGGGGATGTCGAGATCAACCACGGGTTTTTCGTCGCGCCGCGGCACGGTGACGACGATCGCTTCGTCGACGACGACATCGACCGTATCTAACTCGCCGTAGACGACCGCTGCCGTGGCGAGCACTTCGCCCGTGGTCTTGATGGTCTGTGTCTCGTAATGCCGGAATCCGTAGGAAAGCAGCTTCTGAGCCTCGCGAACCCGCGTTTCGTCGCTCGCGGAGCCGACGATGACGGCGACCAGGCGCATACCGTTGCGCAATGCCGAAGCGACGAGGCAGTAACCCGCCGCCTGCGTGTGTCCCGTTTTGACGCCGTCGACCGATTTGTCGCGCCACAGCAAACGGTTGCGGTTGATCTGTTCGATTTCGCCGTATTTGAACGAACGTTCCGAATAGATCGCGTAATGGCCCGGGAACTCGTTGATGAGCGCGCGAGAGAGAGTCGCGAGATCACGCGCTGACGACAGATGCGCATCGTCCGGTAGACCCGTCGAGTTCACCCAATACGACGAATCCATCCCGAGATTCGTCGCGTGCTCATTCATGATCGAGGCGAACGCCTCTTCATCACCCGCGATGTATTCCGCAATCGCGACGCTCGCGTCGTTACCAGACTGGATGATGACGCCTCGCACCAGGTCCTCGAAAAGCACTTCCGTACCTTCGCGGATGAACATCTTGGAGCCACCCGTGCGCCAGGCATTGACGCTGACCGGCACCATGTCGTTCATCGACACGCGCCCGGCTGCGACTTCGTGCGCCACGACGTAGCTCGTCATGATCTTCGTCAGACTTGCCGGTGGTAACGGGTCGTCCGCGTCCTGCTCCGCCAACGACTGATTCGTCGTCGCGTCGATCAGGATGTAGCTCTTCGCCGCTACCGACGGCACGGGTGGAACGGCTGCGTGAGCCGTTCCACAAAACGCGACGCAAAAAGTCGCGACTAAAATCAAAGGTAATCTCATTCCCATTCCTCGATCACGACAGAGATACCGTCGCGAAAGGCCAGCAACGCCTCCAGGCGTTCGGCGCTTCGCCGGGATTGCATCGGTCCGATCCTGACGAAATATTGTCCGTTATCGCGCGCGATGCCGAGCGCGACCCCTGGCCCTTGCGCGTCGACCACGCTCGAAATCGAGAGAAGCGCAGAGTCGGCGGCTGCGAGCGTTTCGAAAGGGCCCGCTTTCAAGTCGAGACTGACGAGCTCGACGGGGGTTGAAAAGTCTTTCTCGCTCAGTGCCTCGACACGGACTCGAGCCGTGCCTTCCTTGGCGAACCCGAGCTTCACGGCAGCGGCATAAGACAGGTCGATAATGCGGTCCGGATGAAAAGGCCCGCGGTCGTTCACTCGCACGATGGTCTGCTTGTCGTTGTCGAGATTCGTGACACGAACGAACGTCGGTAGCGGCAGCGAACGATGCGCGGCGGTCAGCTGAAACATGTCGTAAGGCTCGCCGCTCGATGTCGTTCGACCGTGGAACTTGGTTCCGTACCAGGACGCATTGCCCGTCGCAGCGTAACCGTTCGAGGACGACATAACATCGTACGACCGGCCGAAAACCTCATACGGTCGATTGCCGGTGCGACTCGGCGTTTCGTCTTGAACAGTCGGATCGGGAAGATTGGCGAGCCCCTTCGGTATGCGCTCGGGCGCACTATCGTGCACCACCTCGCGCATCGGTTCCGACACGCAACCCGCGAGAAAAATCCCGGCGAAACAAGCAAGAACTGCGCAAATCGTGCGCGGACTTCCCCCACGATTTCGACTCACCGACTACCTCGGGGCGCAACGTGTGCCATCTCAGGCGCATACGCCGCCTTTAGCGCTTCACTCAACTGATACACCGCGAGGGCGTACATCGCGCTGTGGTTGTAGCGTGTGATCACGTAGAAGTCGTGAAACGCAAGGTAGTACTCGTCACCCTCGAGGCCGTCCATGCGGAAGAGCGCCACCGGAACGTCATCGCCGACCGAATCGACGTCGAACCCGGCATCGCGCACCTCACGTACGGTCGAGTTCAACGCGAGACCACGATTGGCAAGGTCATCTCGCCCATCACCGCCGAGCCCTTCGAGCGCGATGACCGTCGGGCCCGATCCACGCCATCCGTGGCGCGAAAAATAGTTGGCGACGCTGCCGAGCGCATCGGCCGTATTTGTCCAGATATCGCGCTTACCGTCGCCGTCGAAATCGACGGCGTAGGCGCGAAAGCTCGACGGGATAAACTGACCAAGCCCCATCGCACCGGCATAAGAACCGAGTGCCGAGGCGGGGTTCCGTCCCTCTTCACGAGCGATGAGCAGGAACTGGGTCAGCTCGCCCCTGAAGAATCGAGCGCGCGGCGGGTAGTCGAATCCAAGCGTGGTGAGCGCATCGATTACACGGTACTTACCGGTGATACGACCATAGAGCGTCTCCACACCGACGATCGCCACGAGAATCTCCGGGCGAACGGAATAGTGTTGCGCGCTTGCCCTGATGATATCGGCGTGTTCACGCCAGAAGTCGACGCCCGCCTTCGTTCGTGACGCCGTGACGAATATCTGCCGGTATTCGTGCCACGGCTTCGCCTTTTCCGCCGGTCGCGAGATCGCCGCCAGGATCGATTCCTGCCGACTCGCCTCCCGCAACACGTCCCGCACCCAGTCGGGCGAAAAGCCGTGCCGCGTCGAGACCTCCTCGACGTAGGCGTCCGCTTCGGCATGTTCGACGTAATCGGCCTCCGCTTCGACCGCGACCCAAACCATGGCGAGTAACAAAAAGAAATAGCGGCGCACGTTTGGACTACCAGTTTCGATGCGTGTGAATCGACATGATGATGCCGAATCCCACTAGCAAGGTGATGGCGGACGTGCCGCCGAAGCTGACGAGCGGCAGCGGTACGCCGACCACGGGCAAGAGTCCCGACACCATCGCGACGTTGACGAAGACATAGGCAAAGAAGACGAGGGTGAGGCCACCGACGACGAGCCGGCCGAAGGTATCGGGCGCTTGCGTCGCGATGAAGAGGCCTCGCGCAATGATGACGAAATAGACGACGAGAAAAGCCGTCAGGCCTACCAGTCCCAGTTCCTCGCCGATGACGGCGATGATGAAGTCAGTCTGACTTTCGGGAAGGAAGTCGAGTTGCGACTGCGTGCCGTTCGTCAGCCCTTTGCCGAAGAACCCACCCGACCCGATCGCCGTCTTCGATTGAATGATGTTCCATCCCGCACCGAGCGGATCGCGTTCGGGATCGAAGAAAGTCAGGACTCGCCCCTTCTGATAGGTATGCAGGAGCGGCCAGATTGCGGGAATGCTTGCGACACCGACGGCAACCGCGGCGGCGATCCAGCGCCATTGCAGACCCGACATCAAGAGAACGCCCAACCCGCCCGACGCGACGAGAAGGCCCGTACCAAGGTCGGGCTGCATCACGATCAGAACCGCGGGGAGGGCACAGAGAACCACCGCGACGAAGGTGTGTTTGAAACGCGGGGGTAGGCGACGCTCCTGGAAGTACCAGGCAACGACGAGCGGGACGGCTATCTTCATCATTTCCGACGGCTGGAAACGTGGCAACCCGGGAATCTCAAGCCAGCGTCGTGATCCCTTCGCCACGATCCCCGAAGCCAGCACGAGGACGAGCAGAACGATGCCCGCGACGTAGAGATACGGCGCCCAACGTAGGTAAATCCGCGGGTCCAACTGCCCCGCGATCACCATGCCGACGACGCCGATGCCCAGCCGGAGCGCTTGGTTCACCAGCGTCTCCTGGCTCTGATGCGACGCGCTCCAGAGCACCAGGAGACCGCCGCCCATCAGGAGGGCGAGCGCGGTGAGGAGCCAGGGGTCCAGGTGGATTCGATACAACCGATCGGGGTTCGATGCCGCCTGGAACGGCATCGAGCGCACGAAGTCGCGACTCATCGCGTTCGACTCACCTGCGCAAAAGGCCCGTCCGGGCGACCGATGAGGTGAGCGTCGAGAATCTCACGCGCGACCGGCCCCGCGATGGAGCTGCCACCGCCCCCGTTTTCGATGAGCACCGACAACGCAATGACAGGATCGTCGACGGGCGCAAACGCCATGAACCAGGCATGTTTACGCTGGTATTCATCGAGTGTTTCTTCGTCGTATTCCTCGCCTTGACCAATCTCGACGACTTGTACCGTGCCTGATTTGCCAGCCATGCGGTACGGGACGTCCATGCCGATATGCGCCCAAGCCGTGCCGTTCTGCCGATAGCCCATGTTGCCGCGATGGACGACCGCTTCGAGCGCGCCCACGATCTTTTCCCAATCTTCGTCTTCGAGTCCCGTCACCGGTGGTAGCGGAGGCGGCGGGTCGAATTCCTCGAGCGATTTGTCCGACGAGAGGAGCATCCGTGGTCGCACCCAGCGGCCACGATTGGCGATCAACGTCGCCACGGTCGCCAGCTGTAGCGGCGTCACGAGCAGGTCGCCCTGACCGATTGACACGTTGACCGTGTCACCGGGATACCAGACTTCGCCCTTCGCACCGCGCTTCCACACACGGTCCGGGAGCAAGCCCGCGGCGGCTTCCGCCACATCAATCGACGTGACCCGGCCGTAACCGAACTGGGAAGCGAAGCCGACGAGATCGTCGATCTCCATCTGCGACGCGAGGGAGTAGAAATAGACGTTCGACGAGCGATAGATCGCCCGATGCAGGTCGACGATGCCTTGTCCGCCGGCGTTGTCCGGCGTCCAGCTCCAATCGCGATAGATCCGCTGCTGGTTCTTCAAACGAAACCATCCCCGGTCCTCGACCGTGTCTTCCCAGTCGACCAACCCCAGGCTGATACCGGCGAGCCCGACGATCGGCTTGAAGGTCGAGCCGGGCGGGTAGCGCCCTTGGATCGCTCGATTGAAGAGGGGCGTATCGCGCCGGTCGGTTAATGCGCGATAGCGCGTCGGTTCGATTCCAGTGACGAATTCGTTGGGGTCATAAGCCGGATGACTGACCATCGCAAGAACGCCGCCGCTCTTCGGATCAATAGCAACGACGGCACCACGCCTATCACCCAACGCTTCGCTCGCCGCCTGCTGAAGCTCGGCATCGAGATGCAACGTGATGTTCTGCCCCGCGACGGGCGGAAACTCGAACAACGTCTCCCGCTCGCGTCCGCGTGCGTCCACCTCGACGCGTTTGTACCCCGGTTCTCCGTGCAGCGATCGTTCGTAGAAGAGCTCGACGCCACGCCGACCGACCACCGATGTCGCGGCGTAGATCGACGAATCGAGGCGGCGGAGGTCGTCCTCGTCGATACGCCTGACCGAACCCACCGCATGGGCAGTGAGGTCACCCAGCGGATAGTCGCGCACGGTCTCGGCACGGACGTCCACGCCCGGTAAACGATGCCGGTTCACCGCGACGATCGCTTCTTCCCCGGCCGAGAGGTTGGCTTTGAGTAAAACGGGTTCGAAAGGATGCCGCTTTCGGCGGAGACGCTTCTCGAAGAACCCCAGTTGATCCTCGGAAATGGAAACGAGCGAGCGGACTGCGTCGAGCGTTGCGCCGAGATTCCCGACGACGAGCTCGGTCGTTATATACGCGGAAAAGATCGGTCGATTGTCGGCGAGCAGGATCCCATTTCGATCGAAGATCGAGCCACGTCGCGGCGCGACGGGTTTCACGTGGATCCGGTTGTTTTCGGAGCGGCTCTGATATTCGGAATGCTCGACGACCTGCAGTTGCACCATCCGAGCGAAGAGCACGAGGAAAAGCGCGGTGATGCCGACAAAGACGCCGACGGCCCGTCCGGAAAAACTCCGTCGTTCCCCTTCGCCGTCCTTGATCGCAATCGACTCAGCCACGTCGTCCCCGCGCCAATCAATGAGCGCCGTGGTAGGGATGGCCGTGCAGGATCGAATATGCTCGATAGAGCTGCTCAGCGACGATGACCCGCACCAGCAGGTGCGGCAGTGTCATTGCCGAGAGCGATATGACCTGATCGACGCCATCGAGCGTCGATTTGCCGAAACCATCCGCGCCGCCGATCAAAATTGCCACGTCGCGGCCATCCATACGCCAGTCGCGCATCATACCGGCGAGTTGCTCACTACTCATCTGTTCGCCGCGCGAATCGAGCGCCAGAATGCGCTCCTGCGGGCGTACGGCCGCTAGGATGCGGGTTTCGTCGGATTCCTGCGGTTTCGGTTTGACGATTTGGAGCTCGACCGACATGTCGCGCCGAAATCGCCGGCTGTAATCGGCGAATCCGTCATCGATCCATCGAGGCGCCCGACCGACCGTGATGAGCCGCAGCTTCACACCGTCGTTTCGACGTCGTCGAGCTTCTCCCACAGACGTTCGAGTTCGTAGAACGTGCGCGCGTCTGCTTGCATGACATGCGCGACGACGTCACCCAGATCGACGAGCACCCACTCGTTGGTTTCCCGTCCTTCGATCCCTCGAACGGAACGTCCGGCCTTCTTCGCGACTTCGCTGATGTGATCGACTATCGATCGAACGTGTCGGTTGGACGTGCCGGTCGCGACCACCATGAAATCCGTCTCCGCCGTCAGAGAGCCGACCTCGAGCACGACGACGTTCTGCCCTTTCATATCATCGATCGCGTCGACCACAAGATCCTTGAGGTCGGATGGTTCGGTTAGGGAAGCTTCTTCTCTACTCAATACTCAAAGATTTCCTTTCGTCCAATCGCCAAAACGTCGGCAGAGACCTCGTTCGCGGGCTCACGCCTTTCCCTCGCCCTGCCGCTCGTCACTCGAACGATAGAGACTGTGGGACTCAATATAGGCCCACACTTTCCGGGGGAGCAACGCGCTCGCGTTTTCGCCCCGCGCCATCATCGCTCGCACGGCGGTGCTGGACACCGGCGGCGGCGATTCATCGACAAACCAGACGCGACCGGAACGATGGTTTCTGAGGTCGGCCGGACCGTTGGCGACCCGGAATCCGTGGTGCGTTCGCGGCGGCGAGTCGGCCCCGCGGTCGAACACGAGGAAATGACCAAGGCAGGCCACGTCGTCGACACGATGCCAGTTCGGCACAAAATCGTAGGCGTCACGCCCGATCACCCAGACGATGGGTTCGTCCGAACCCGAGCGACGACGAATCTCCTCGAGCGTCTCGACTGTGTAGGACGGCCCATCACGGACAATCTCGACGTCCGAGGGTGAAAGAGCCGCCTCGTCTTCGAGCGCTGAGCAAAGCATCGCCCAGCGATCCTCGACCGACCCACCAGGGCCGTCCCGATGCCACGGTCGCGCTGCGAGCACCACTTGCACCTCGGCGTGGAGTAGATCCCGCGCACGTCGCGCCATATGCAGGTGGCCGAGGTGGAACGGATCGAAGGTTCCACCGAAGACTCCGATCAAGGCGTCGATCGCATCGGTGAGCTGGTCTTCATGCGCCCGATTCGTCGCCGCTGCGCAAGTTCGCCAGCACACGCTGGAGTTCGCCCAGGCGTTCGTTCGCGTCCGTCATCTGCAGGAGGTCCTGGCGCGCGGCCACATCGATCGGCAGGAGTTCCGCCAGGCGCCAGCTCACGTCACGGGCATCGTTCACATCCACTTCGATCCCGAGTTTCTTCACCATCGGATGCTTGAGCAGTTCCTTGAGTGTGGCGACCAATCCCGCATACGAAGGATCGATGTCGCTCGACGACTCCTCGGCGAGGAACTCCACGTCGGCCGCCATGATGTCGTCGTCACGGACCCACGACCGGTGGATTCGAAAGCGTGTGGTACCGCGACAGACGATGCCGAGCCGATTGTTCGGCAGATGATCGAAATCGACGATATCCGCCATCGTGCCGATCGAAAACGTCGTGGGCGCCGACGTCCCTCTCTGGTGCACCTCTCGCCCCTGACGAATGAGGACGACACCGAATCCCGTGGACGTCCGCATACACGAACTCACGAGTCCGAGATAGCGCGGCTCGAAGCTCTGGAGCGGTAGTTTGCCGCCTTGGAAGAGCACGGCGCCCAAGGGGAAAAGTGGGATTTCCTGAGTCGGCGGCATGCCATGACCTTAGCAAAGTCCCGCTCGTTGGGTCGCGCCGGCGTCGATGCTTCTCGCCTGCGCCGGTTTTGCGCCAACACGCCGGCTGAGTAACCCTAGACTTCACGCGTGGAGTATCTGCAAGCCATCGTTCTCGCCATCATTCAAGGCGCGACCGAATTCCTACCCGTGTCGAGTTCGGCCCACCTCATACTCCCTCATGCGCTGCTCGGGTGGCCAGATCAAGGCGTGCTGTTCGACGCGACGCTGCACGCGGGGACGCTCACCGCCGTCATCGTGCATCGTCGGGCAGAGCTGCTCGGCATGGCGACGAGCGTGCTCCGTTGGCGACGCGACGAGGACTGGAAACTCGCGGTTTGTATAGTGCTGGCGACATTGCCGCTGGTGGCGGTCGGCCCATTCGTGACCGACCTCGTCCAGACGTGGCGAAGCGCCGGATTGATTGCGACGACGACGATCTTTTTCGGCCTCCTGCTCTACGTCAGCGACCGCCGCGCACTTACCCATTCGAACGACTTGACGAGCCTGAGCTATGCCGGTGCGCTGATGATCGGTACCGCTCAGGTACTAGCGGTGCTTCCGGGAACATCACGGGCAGGGATCACGATCACGGCCGCGCTGTTCCTGGGCCTCTCCCGAGGCCACGCCGCGAGCTTTTCCTTCCTGCTTGCGATCCCGACGATTCTTGGCGCCGTCGTACTCTCAGTCACGGAATACGACGTTGGCACCAGCTATTCGGTGATGTCGCTCGGCCTCGGATTCATCGTCGCCGCGGTCGCGGCTTTCATCGGGCTCGAATGGTTCATCCGGGCGGTCGATCGGATCGGCATGCTGCCTTTCGTGGTCTACCGCGTATTCCTCGGCGGTTTGCTGGCAACGATCGCGCTGACCGGCCTCGCTTGACGCGAGGCCGACCGTTCAAATCACCCATCCCGAGGACCCCCTAGAACGGGATGTCGTCCTCGAAATCGTCGAGGTCATCCGCCGGCGGCGGTTGCGGCTGATTGCGCCCGCCACCCATCGGGCGCGACTGACTATAGCCACCCGAACGACCACCGTAATTGCCACCACCGCCCTGTTGCGGCGAATCCGAAGCCTGGCCACCCGGTTGGCCGCCCGGCTGACCGCCGGCCATCCCGCCCCCGCGACTATCGAGCATCTGCATCTCGTTGGCGACGACCTCGGTTCGGTAGCGCGTCTGGCCGTCCTGCTCCCACGAGCGTGTCTGTAGCCGGCCTTCGATGTAGACCTTCGAACCCTTATGCAGATACTCGCTCGCGATCTCGGCGAGCCGCGCGAAGCAAACGATGCTGTGCCACTCCGTACGTTCCTGCATTTCCTGGGTGTTGCGATCGCGCCAACTGTCGCTCGTTGCGACACTGAAGCTCGTCACCGGGCGCTGATCCTGGGTATAGCGAACTTCCGGATCGCGGCCCAGATTGCCAATCAAAATGACTTTGTTGATCCCCCGCGGCATGTCGCGTCTCACTTATGAACTTGCCCCGCCAGTCTAGCCGAAGCCATTGACTCAAACACGTAGCGACGCCCCAATCCCGCGTGAGCGGTCGTAGGCTTGCCCGTCAGATTTCTTGCGCGTAGCGTGTCCGCTTTGGCGTACAGGCCGCGTGGCCGCGCTGCCAGACTTCAACTCGCCGGGACAATATCCGGCTTCAGAGGGATCACGGGTGGCATCCACCGGACAGCAGAAAACGACGAGTTCAACCAAGAAACCCTCTCGCTCACGACAGAAGAAAGCCGGCGCCGGCAACGGCAGCGCAACATCAGCCTCGAACGGTTCCGGGCTGGCGCCGACGACGGCGCACACCACGATCAGCGTTCGCGGCGCACGCACGCACAACCTGAAGGACGTCGACCTCGATATCCCGCGCGACCGACTCGTCGTCGTCACCGGGCTCTCGGGCTCAGGTAAATCATCTCTCGCCTTCGACACGCTCTACGCCGAAGGCCAACGGCGCTACGTCGAGTCGTTGTCGGCGTACGCCCGCCAGTTCCTCTCGATGATGGAAAAGCCCGACGTCGACCTGATCGAGGGTTTGTCCCCCGCGATCTCGATCGAACAGAAGTCGACATCGCACAACCCCCGATCCACGGTGGGGACGATCACCGAGATCTACGATTATCTCCGGCTGCTATTCGCGCGCGTCGGCGAACCTCGATGTCCTCACCACGACCTGCCCCTCGATGCGCAGACCGTCAGCCAGATGGTCGATCAGGCGCTCGCGCTCGAGGAAGGCGCGCGGATCATGGTGCTGGCCCCCGTCATCAAAGACCGTAAAGGCGAGCATCAGCACGTCTTTTCCGAGCTCGTCGCCAATGGATTCATCCGGGCGAGGATCAATGGCATCGTCACCGACCTCGACCACCCGCCCGAGCTCGACAAAAACAAAAAACACACGATCGAGGCGGTCGTCGACCGCTTGCGCGTCCGCCCCGACGTCCAGCAACGCCTGGCCGAATCCTTCGAGACCGCGCTGGAACTCGCCGAAGGTGTCGCCGTCGTGAGCTTCATGGACGACGAGATCGACGATGAGGATCTCGTCTTCAGCGCCCGTTTCGCGTGCCCCGTGTGCGGCTACAGCATCAGCGAGCTCGAGCCGCGCATGTTCTCTTTCAACAATCCCGCCGGTGCCTGTCCGAGCTGCGACGGGCTCGGTGTGAGCCAGTACTTCGACCGCGATCTCATCGTGAGCGATGACGAACTGACCCTCGCTGAAGGCGCGATCCGCGGCTGGGATCGCCGCAACGTCTACTACTTCCACATGCTGACGTCGCTCGCGCGCCACTACGACTTCGACGTGGAAGTCCCCTTCAGCGCGCTCAACAAGAAGCAGCAGACCGTGATCCTCGAGGGATCCGGCAACCAGTTGATCGATTTCAGCTACGTCAACGACCGGGGCGATACCGTCACCCGCCGCCATCGCTTCGAAGGCGTGATTCCGAATATGGAGCGTCGTTATCGCGAAACCGAGTCCGGCATGGTGCGCGAGAACCTGCAGAAGTACCTGACGGTGCGCGACTGCCCCAGCTGCGGCGGCGCACGCCTCAAGGAAGAATCGCGCCATGTATTCATCGACGGCGTCACGCTGCCGGCAATCACCTCCGGGTCGGTCGAAACATGCCTCGCGTATTTCAACGACCTGTCACTCGACGGCCGGCGCGGCGCCATCGCCGAGAAGATTCTCAAGGAGATCCAGGCACGCCTGCAGTTCCTCGTCGATGTCGGGCTCAACTACCTCACGCTCGACCGTAGCGCGGACACGCTCTCCGGCGGCGAAGCGCAACGCATTCGATTGGCGAGCCAGATCGGCGCCGGGCTCGTCGGCGTGATGTACATCCTGGACGAACCGTCGATCGGCCTTCATCAGCGCGACAACGAACGTCTATTGCGCACACTCACCCACCTGCGCGATCTGGGCAATACCGTGCTCGTTGTCGAGCATGACGAGGAAGCGATCCGCAGCGCCGACTTCATCATCGACATCGGTCCTGGAGCGGGTGTGCACGGCGGTGAGATCGTCGCATCGGGATCGCTTACCGACATCGTCGAGACCGAAACGTCGATCACGGGCGATTTCCTCGCCGGACGCCGGACCATTGCGATTCCATCGCAACGCAACGAAGTCGACCCCGAAAAGGTGCTTCGGCTCAAGAACGCGCGCGGCAACAATCTGAAGGAAGTCGACGCGGAGATCCCGGCGGGTCTCTTCACGTGCGTCACCGGCGTCTCCGGTTCCGGCAAGTCGACACTCATCAATCAGACCCTCTACCCACTCGCGGCCCGGGCGCTGAACGGGGCCACGAGCATCACCCCGCAGGTGCACGACGACATCGAGGGGCTCGAATTGCTCGACAAGGTCGTCGACATCGATCAGAGCCCCATCGGACGAACACCTCGGTCGAATCCGGCGACCTACACCGGCCTCTTCACGCCGATCCGAGAGCTCTTTGCGCAGACGCAGGAAGCCCGCTCGCGCGGCTACAAACCGGGCCGGTTCAGCTTCAACGTCAAAGGGGGACGTTGCGAGGCGTGCCAGGGCGACGGCGTCATCAAGGTCGAGATGCACTTCCTGCCGGACGTCTACGTACCCTGCGACGTCTGTAAGGGCAAACGTTACAACCGCGAAACACTCGAAGTGCGCTACAAGGGTAAAAACGTCCACGAAGTCCTCGATATGACGATCGAGGAGGCGCGTGAGTTCTTCGACGCCGTGCCGATGCTCAATCGTAAGCTGCAGACGCTCATGGACGTCGGTCTTTCGTACGTGCGACTAGGCCAGAGCGCGACGACGTTGTCGGGAGGCGAGGCGCAGCGCGTGAAGCTCTCGCGGGAGCTGTCGAAACGCGACACGGGGCAGACGCTTTACATCCTCGACGAACCGACGACGGGACTGCATTTCCACGACATCGAGCAGCTGCTTCATGTCCTACACAGGCTGCGCGATCAGGGCAACACGGTGGTTGTCATCGAGCACAACCTCGACGTCATCAAGACGGCGGACTGGATCATCGATCTCGGTCCCGAGGGTGGCGCGGGTGGCGGCGAAATCATCGCCGTAGGCACCCCGGAAACTATTTCAAAATCAAAGGCTTCCCACACAGGACACTTCCTGAAAGCAGTCCTCTAGCGATCTGATCGCAACCCCCTGAAGCGCTGGCCCCACGTGTCGAACGACGCGTGCCGCCGCTGCCGCGCGTCCCTCAGAAGAATAATCGACAAAATTGTTACTAAACGTTGCGGGGCTGGCGGTTTCGTTCGTTGTTTAGGTGTACGGGGTTGAAAAAACCCGGACATCAATGACTACAAAAACATGGGGATAGTCAATGCTTTTGAAAACAACGTGGAACGTACCCGCCGGGTACCGACCGCTGGAGGCTCAGCTTGCTGTGCCCGCACTGCAAAGGGAGTCTCGATGAAACAGATACCGTTTACGAGAAAGCCGCTGTCGATCGCGATCAGCGCAGCCGCAGCGGCGACTGCACTCTCGGTCAGTGCGCCGGCCGTCGCCGAGGAAGCTGAACTCTCAGAAGAGGTCGTCATCGTCACCGGTTCCCGGATCCGACGCCAGGACTACAATTCCAACGCACCCGTCGCGACGGTGGACGGAAGCCAGATCGACATATCGAATACGATCAACGTCGAAGCGCTGCTCAATACGTTGCCGCAAATGGTGCCCGGGCTCGACCGCACCTCGAACAACCCCGGCAACGGCACCGCAACCGTCGACCTGCGTGGCCTCGGCTCCAACCGGACGTTAGTGCTGATCGACGGCAAGCGCGTGCTGCCGACCACCGGTGGCGGCACCGTCGACATCAACTCCATTCCCGCCGCGATGATCGAGCGGGTGGAAGTACTGACAGGTGGGGCATCGGCCATCTACGGCTCCGACGCGGTCGCCGGCGTCGTCAACTTCATTCTGAAGGACGACTTCGAAGGACTCGACGTCACGACGAGCTACGAGTCGACCGAAGACAACGATGCACAGCTCTTCTCCGTCGACATCACGATGGGCGCACCGTTCGACGGTGGCCGCGGCCACGCGATGTTGAACTTCCACCACACCGACCGCGAGGATCTGTTCCAGGGCGACCGCGACTTTTCGTTCTTCGCCCAGTTCGACGACGAGGACGACAACGGAAATCCGATCCTGATCAACGGCGGATCGAGTGGTATTCCCGGTACGTCGATCTTCTCAGGTGCATTGGGTGCGTTTTCGCCGAGCTTCGGGGTGACCTTCGAGCCCAACGGTTCGATTCGTCCGTTCGAAACCACCGGCGATAACGATTTCTACAACTACGCACCGGTCAACTACATCCAGTTGCCACAGCAACGCTACCAGTCGACGGCGCTCTTGAGCTACGACTTGAGCGATTCGATCGAAGTCTACGGCCGCGGTATGTTCACCCACAGTGACGTCCCGCAGCAGTTGGCCGCAACGCCGATCTTCCAGACGACGACGTTCACGCTCGACGGCAGCCCCTTCCTCGACGCCAACGCGCAGCAGGTGCTCTCCGATGCGCACGGCAGCGGCGTGGATTCCGACGGTAACGGCATCGACGACACCGCCACGGCTTTCGTCCGTCGCCGGCTTCTCGAAGTGGGTGAACGTCAGGCCGACTCGGAGTCCCGGACCTATCAGTTCCAGGTTGGCCTGCGTGGTGAGCTGAACGACATCTGGCATTTCGACGCCTATGCACAGACCGGCGAAGTTCTCTTTACCGAGGTACAGCTCGGTAACGTGAACCGCGACCGGTTCAACCAGGCGCTATTGCTCGATCTTTCCGATCCGACCGGCGCTACTTGTTCCGATCCGGGTGCAAACGGCGGGACAAGCGCGTGTGCACCGATCAACATCTTCGGCCAAGGCAATATCAGCCAGGCAGCCGCGGACTTCCTGAAAGTCGCGGTAAGCTCGCGCGCCACGTTCGAGCAGTCGGTCGCCGCCGTTTCGATCGACGGCCACACGGGCGACTGGTTCAGCTTGCCGGCCGGACCGATTGGCCTCGCCGCCGGTATCGAGACGATCGATAACGAGTTCAAGTTCGAACCGTCGCAAGACCTCGCGACCGGTAACATCGCCGGCTTCAACGGCGCACCGGCCGTGCGCGGCGGATATGACGTCTCGTCGTTCTACGGCGAGTTCAACGCGCCATTGGTCGAGGGCGCGATGGGCGTGATCGAACTCGAGGGTGCGGCGCGCTTCGCCGACTACTCGACGGTCGGCAACGTGCAGAGCTACAAGGTTGCCTCGTCGTGGGCCATCAACGACGACATCCGGCTCCGCGCCAGCTGGAACACGGCCGTACGTGCACCGAGCATCTCGGAGCTCTTCCAGCCGCAGTCGGAAGGATTCCCCGGCGCAACGGACCCCTGTTCCGCAGAAAGCTCGACGATCGGCGATTCGGCCGTTCAATCGATCTGTGCGGCCACGGGCGTTCCGCAGAACGTCATCGGTACGCCGGCGATCAACCTCCCGGCGGGGCAGGCTCGCGGCATCTTCGGGGGTAACCCCGGTCTGGCCGAAGAAGAAGCCGAGACCATGTCGTTCGGCGTCGTCTGGACCCCGACCAATGCTGCCCTCGAAGGTCTGCAGATGAGTGTCGACTGGACCGATATCGAAATCGAAGAATTCATTGCGAGCTTCGGTGGTGGTGTCAACAACGTCCTCACCAACTGCTACGACCCGGCAACGGGTGGCGCGGGATCGCCTTTCTGCAACGTCGTCAACCGCCGTTCCGACGGCACGATCGACTTCGTCGAGGTGCTCTCCCAGAACGTCGCTACACAGACGCTGCAGGTCATCGACATCGTGGGTTCCTACTCGCGGCCGATGTGGGGCGGCATCCTGGACTTCAGCTACCTAGGTACGTTCACCCAGGAGAACGAGTTCGTCGCATTCGCTGGTGACACGCCGATCGTCTGTGAAGGCCGCTTCGGCCTCGACTGCGGTGAGCCGGTTCCCGAGTACAAACACCGGATCGCGGCCCGCTGGTCGAACGAGGACCTCCTCCTTCAGCTCCTCTGGCGGTATGTCGGCGAGGTTAGCGACGATGATGCCGGTACGACGTACTTCGTCGAGACCGTCGACGGTTGGAACTACTTCGATCTCTACGGGACCTACCAGGTCAACGAGTGGGCATCGATTGGTTTTGGCGTCGACAACCTCCTCGATGAAGGTCCGCCGATCATTGGCGACAACCAAGAGCAAGCGAATACGTACCCGGCCACATACGATGTGTTCGGCCGTACGTACTTCCTGCGCTTGACGGCTGACTTCGGGCGCTAGGTAGCGAAGTCTCCCCGGGTGCGAGCAGCGGCGGTTACCCCTTTGCCTCGCTGCTCCGCTCGATCGGAGGCGTCCGATTCAAGCCTGCCGACTTCGGTCGGCAAACGGACGCCGAGGGCTTCGTGCCCTTGGCGTCCGCTTCTCCCCAACAGAGCACTTCTTCTAGCCCCGGTTTGATGCCGCTCGCGGTCGCCGACCGCTCGAGCCCAACCGCCGCACGACGAGCTTTGGACAAAGACGTGATCTCATCGATGCTTGTCGAATAACATCGCGCGTTCGCCCGACCGATGACTGCAGATGGAGACGTATCCTGTGCGCCAGTTCGCCGCTACCCTGATCCTGAGCTTGAGCGCCGCGATAGTCGGCGCCGCAGAACCGAACGCGGATGACACCATCGAAGAGGTGATCGTCTACGGCACGTCGGTCACTGACGCACGCGCGAACATCGGCAGCGTCACGACAATCGACGGTGACTCGATCGACGTCACTCGCGCAAATCACGTCAACGAAGTGATGGTGCGCATTCCGGGCGTGTGGATTTCACGCGGATCGGGGCAGGAACATCTGACCGCGATCCGCTCCGCCGTGCTCACGGGCGCGGGCGCCTGCGGCGGATTCCTCTATCTAGAAAACGGCGTGCCGATCCGCCCGACCGGTTTCTGCAACGTCAACAATCTCTTCGAGGTGAACACCGAACAAGCCGACGCAATCGAGGTGATTCGCGGGCCGGCCAGCGCCGCCTTCGGCGGTAACGCCCTGCACGGCGTCATCAACACGATCTCCACCGAATCACGCCCTGGTATGCGCGCGAGCGTCGAGTTCGGCTCCGAATCCCACGGCCGGGCGCGCGTTGCCTACGAGACCGACTCGTTCGCAATGCGCGTCAGCACCGCCACCACGGACGGCTATCGCGACGACACAGGATTCGATCAGCACAAAGCGAACCTTCGATGGGCGACGACGACGAACAACTGGCGCGCGATCCACACACTGACGTTCACCGAACTCATGCAGGAGAGCGGTGGCTTCGTGCGCGGTTTCGAGGCGTACAAGGATTCGGCCCTGCGCTCGACGAATCCCAATCCCGAGGCCTACCGGAATGCGTGGGCGGCCCGCCTCACCTCACACTGGACACGCGATTTCGACGACGTGCAGCTCAACGTCGTCCCTTACGCGCGCCGATCGACGATGGCCTTCCTGCAGCATTTCCTCCCGGGGCAACCGCTCGAACGTAATGCCCAGACGAGTTTCGGCGCGATCGCCCGCCTGTCGGGCTCCACCGGGCGAGTCGATTGGCGAATCGGCGTTCACGGCGAAACGATGGCCGGGATGCTTTCGGAAGTGCAGGACACCCCCACCACCGGGTCGCTCTTCCTCCGGACGACCCGCCCCGCCGGCACTCACTACGACTACGACATCGACAGCGACATGATCGCCGCCTTCTACGATATCGAAATCGACCTCGGCAACGAATTCGCGCTCGTGCACAGCCTGCGCGCGGAGACGGTGCGGTACGACTACACGAACCATCATCTCGTCGGCAATACGAAAGACGACGGTACGGCGTGTGGCTTCGGCGGGTGCCTGTACACGCGTCCAGCAAGCGGCTCGGATTCCTTTACCGACGTCGGTGGGCGCCTCGGTTTCACCTGGCAACCCAGCGACAACATCGAGTGGTACGGCGTGTATGGCCTCGGCTTCCGTCCACCTCAAGCAACCGAGCTCTACCGACTGCAAAGTGGACAAACAACCGCCGACATCAGCTCGGAGGAGATCCGCTCAATCGAATTCGGCACCCGTTTCGCCGGTGGCCCCTGGGTCGGTTCCGTGGCCCTGTTCGACGAAGTCGTCTCCGATCAGATCTTTCGAGACGCCGACGGCTTCAACGTCAGCGACGGCGAAACCTCCGCACGCGGGATCGAGTTCGAACTCGCCTATCAGATGAACGACGCCC
Source organism: uncultured Pseudomonadales bacterium (assembly GCA_951813295.1). Taxonomy (GTDB): domain Bacteria; phylum Pseudomonadota; class Gammaproteobacteria; order Pseudomonadales; family Azotimanducaceae; genus VXYL01. The sequence continues at coordinate 2,766,740 of CATOTI010000002.1, read as the reverse complement.
ATCGTTTCGACGTCGTGGGCTCACACACCAACCACGAGTACGAGTTTGATCGTCGCGCTGCGTTAGGTGAGGTGATCACCTCCGGCAACGAAGTCGATACCGCACCGGAATGGCTGGCTTCCGCACGCTGGCACGCGCGACTCGGCCGCTTCACGTCCGAACTCGAGTGGGTGTTGGTGGGCGAACACTTCGTGAATGCCGCCAACACGGCCTCCTACGAAGGTCACCGCGTCTTCCATTGGCGCACCCGTTGGCAGGTGAGCGACCGGGCGGTCGTCTTCGGTCGGATCAACAATCTCCTCGATGAGGAGTTCGCCGATCGAGCGGACTTTGCATTCGGCAGTTACCGCTACTTCCCGAGTCTGCCGCGTCAGTATTTCGTCGGCATCGAGTACGAGCTCGACTAACGGGCTTTTCGTACGCCCCAAAAAGAAAAGGCCGGCAAAAGCCGGCCTGAAGAACGGGAACGACGCTTAGGTTTTTTGTTCGTCATCCCCGTGGGCTTCTGTTTCGGATGAATCGTCCACAGACGACTCGTCCACGGACGTCTCGTCCACGGACGTCTCGTCCGCCACGTCATCGCTTTCGGCCGACGCTTCAGTCTCTTCGATCACTTCTGCGTCTTCGATGTCGGTTTCCTCGACGACTTCCGTGTCATCCACGTCATCGTCCGCCACCGCCGCTTCGAAATCGTCGAAGTCGTCAAAATCGTCCATCTCTCGACCAACGAGTTCGATATAGGCAACGGGTGCCGCATCGCCGTGGCGATAGCCCGCTTTCAAGATTCGCGTGTAGCCGCCAGGACGCTCCTGATAGCGGGGTCCGAGCTCACTGAAGAGCTTGCCGACGACCGCTTTGTTGCGGATCCGGCTGAAGGCGAGACGGCGATTGGCCACCGAATCTTCCTTGGCAAGCGTGATGAGCGGCTCGGCAACCCGACGCAGCTCCTTCGCTTTCGGCACGGTCGTCTTGATGATTTCGTGTTCGAACAACGACGCCGCCATGTTGGCGAACATCGCTTTGCGGTGCGAACTCGTGCGATTGAGATGTCGCCCGCTTTTTCTGTGTCTCATGCGTATTTACTCTGTCGTCCGTCCGAAGTTGCGCTTACGCGTCACCCCGGAGGCTCGCCGGCGGCCACTTCTCGAGCCGCATGCCGAGTGACAAGCCACGCGACGCGAGCACGTCTTTGATTTCCGTCAGCGACTTCTTGCCGAGATTCGGCGTCTTGAGAAGTTCGACTTCCGTGCGTTGGATCAGATCGCCGATGTAGTAGATGTTCTCGGCCTTCAGACAGTTGGCCGAACGTACGGTCAGTTCCAGATCGTCGACCGGACGCAGCAGGATCGGATCGACTTCGTCTTCTTTCTCTTCGACGACCGATTCGCCCTGGCTTTCGAAGTCCACGAATACCGCAAGCTGTTGCTGAAGAATCGTCGCGGCACGACGAATCGCTTCTTCGGGATCGATCGTGCCGTTCGACTCGATGTCCAAGACCAGTCGGTCGAGGTCGGTGCGCTGCTCGACACGTGCACTCTCCACGGAATACGCGACCCGGCGCATCGGGCTATAGGACGCGTCGAGGCGGAGAACGCCGATCGGACGGGTGACCTCTTCGTCTTCGTCAGCGCTCGAGAAATCGACCGGCTGATAGCCACGCCCGCGCGTGACCTTGGCTTCTAGGCGGATACGGCCATTTTCGTTCAGCGTACAGATGACGTGGTCGGGGTTTGCGATCTCGACATCCTGGTTCAGTTGGAAGTCCCCAGCGGTGACTTCGCCCGAGCCGTCCCTGGAAAGGGAAATCAGAACCTCTTCGCCGTGGTGCAGTCTGACCGCGATGCCTTTGAGGTTGAGCAGGATGTCGATAACGTCTTCCTGCACACCTTCCATGGCGGTGTATTCGTGCTCAACGCCTTCGATCTGCACCTCGGTGATCGCGCAGCCGGGCATCGACGAAAGCAGAATGCGACGCAGCGTATTGCCGAGCGTGTGACCGAAACCACGCTCCAGCGGTTCAAGGGTGACGCGTGCGTGCGTCGACGAAACCTCGTCTACGTCGATACGTCTCGGCGTCAGAAATTCGGTTGCGGCTTGTCCCATCAAATTCTCCGTGAGGCGAGATCGATTACTTCGAGTAGAGCTCTACGATCAGGTTTTCACTGATCTCGTTCGGCAGCTCAGCGCGATCGGGATCGCGCTTGAAGACGCCTTCAAACTTTTCCGGGTCGACATCGACCCAATCCACGGCCCCTCGCTGGCTCGCAAGCTCGAGAGCCGCACGAATGCGCAACTGGCCGCGTGCGTGCTCACGAATCGCCACGACGTCTTCCGGTTGGACGAGGTAGGAGGCGATGTCGACGGTCTGACCGTTGACGCTGATGGCTTTGTGCGAGACCAACTGTCGCGACTCGGCGCGGGTCGAGCCAAAACCCATTCGATAGACGACATTGTCGAGTCGGCGTTCCAACAAACGCAGGAGGTTTTCACCCGTCGCGCCCTTCTGCCGATCGGCTTTCTTGTAGTAGTTGCGAAACTGCTTCTCGAGCACGCCGTAGAAGCGGCGCACTTTCTGCTTTTCACGCAACTGGATGGCATAGTCGGTCGGACGCGAGCGTCGCGGACCGTGCTGGCCGGGCACTGTGTCGGCGCGACACTTCGAGTCGAGCGGCCGGACGCCGCTCTTCAGGAAGAGATCCGTGCCTTCCCGGCGTGAGAGCTTGAGTTTCGGGCCTAGGTAACGGGCCATGTTTACACTCTCCGTCGCTTCGGCGGTCGACACCCGTTGTGCGGAATCGGGGTCACGTCCGAAATGCTGTTGATCTTGAGACCGGCGGCATTCATCGCCCGAACCGCCGACTCGCGGCCCGGTCCCGGGCCTTTGACGAACACGTCGACCGCTTTCATGCCGTACGTTTCCATGACGTTCGTCGCCACGCGTTCGGCCGCGACCTGCGCGGCAAACGGCGTACTCTTTCTCGATCCCCGATAACCGGACCCGCCGGCGGTCGCCCAGCCGAGCGCGCCGCCCTGGCGATCGGTGATCGTGATGATCGTGTTGTTGAACGATGCGTGCACATGCGCCACGCCGTCGGTGACCACCCGACGTCCACGACGACTTCTTGGGGTTGCCTCAGCCATGGATGCATTCTTTCCTTCGTTGCGGGGCGCTAATTGCGCCGGGAATCACGCCTCGCTGGCGCGACTCGGATTTCAAAACGTTCGTCTTCAACCTTCGCCTACCTGGTACTTGCGCCTATTTGCGAATGGGCTTCGCCGGGCCTTTGCGCGTGCGTGCGTTCGTCTTGGTTCGCTGACCGTTCACGGGCAGGCCTCGACGATGGCGCATGCCGCGATAGCAGCCCAGATCCATCAACCGTTTGACGTTCATCGACACTTCGCGACGAAGATCGCCTTCGACGGTGAATCGAGTGATTTCGGTACGTACCGCGTCGAGCTCTTCTTCACTGAGATCGACGATCTTGCGATCCGTATCGACGCCGGTCGCATCACAGATCTGACGCGCGCGGGTTCGACCGATACCGAAGACGTACGTCAACGCAATCCCGGCATGTTTGTGGTCGGGAATGTTAATTCCTGCGATTCGAGCCATTGCTTTTCCTTACCTTCCCTGACGCTAGCCTTGGCGTTGCTTGTGACGAGGTTCCGCGCTGCAGATCACGCGCAGGACACCCCGACGCTTGACGATCTTGCAGTTCCTACAGATTTTCTTGACGGACGCCCGAACTTTCATGGTGCGAATTCTTCAGCTGTTATCAAAAAGGCCGACGAGCGAGCCGTCAGCGTCGTCGCGGACCGCTGCCACGCGGATTCCGCCCGTAGTTCTTGAGGTTCGACTTCTCCATCAGCTTCGCGTACTGGCTCGACATCAGGTGCGACTGCACCTGGGACATGAAGTCCATCGCAACCACGACGAGAATCAGGATCGACGTTCCGCCCAGTTGGAACGAGATGTTGAAGAAGACGATCATGAATTCCGGCAGTAGACACACCGCCGTGACGTACATCGAACCGAAGAGCGTCAATCTCGTGATGACCCCGTCGATGTAGGTGGACGTCTGCCGGCCCGGGCGAATTCCCGGGACGTATGCGCCCTGGCGTTTCAAATTGTCGGCGACATCACGGGAATCGAACTGCAGCGCCGTGTAGAAGAAGCTGAAGAACACGATCCCGCCGGCGAAGAGCAGAATATAGAGCGGCTGGCCGGGTGAGAGCACGAGCGCGATGTCCTGCAGCCACGACATGCTGGGTGCCTGACCGAACCATTGCGCCATCGAAGCAGGCGCGAGCAATAAGCTCGACGCGAAGATCGCCGGAATGACCCCGGCCATGTTGATCTTGAGCGGCAGATCCGAGCGCTGCGCCTGATAGACGCGATTGCCTTGCTGGCGCCGCGCATAGCTGACGGCGATCCGCCGCTGACCGCGTTCGATGAATACGACGAAGCCGACGAGCATGATGCCGAGCACCGCCACGACCAGCAGCGCAATGATGTTGATATCGCCCTGACGCGCGGCTTCGAACGACTGGCCGACCGCGCCCGGGAAGCCCGAGACGATGTTCGAGAAGATCAGAAGTGAGATCCCGTTACCGACACCTCGCTCGGTGATCTGTTCGCCGAGCCACATCATGAAGAGCGCACCGGTCACAAGCGATGTGATTGCCGCCACGTAGAACGTGATCCCAGGCGTCAACGCAAGTCCTTGCGCGGCCAGGGTGCCGGTGAGTGCCGTGCCCTGAATGAGCGCGATGAGCACTGTGCCGTAGCGGGTGTATTGCGTGATCTTTCGTCGCCCAGCTTCACCTTCTTTGCGGAGCTGGTTCAACGCCGGGTACATCGCCGTGAGCAGGTTCATGATGATGCTGGAGGTGATGTACGGCATGACGCCGAGCGCGAGAATACTCATGCGTTCGAGCGCGCCGCCCGAAAACATGTTGAAGAGATCGAATATCCCGCCCTGCTGGGACTCGAAGAGTGCCGCCAGCTGGTCCGGGTTGATTCCCGGGACGGGAATATGGGTCCCAACTCGATAGACGAGCAACGCAAAGAACACGAACAGGAGGCGCTTCCGGAGCTCCGAGAGCCCGGCTGCCGATCCTGCGAGTGATCCCGGCGTGGAAACCATTAGTCGTCCGTACTGCCTTGTTCTGATTCGTCAGTGCTCGAATCGTCGTCGTCGGACGATTCGGCACTCTGCTCGGGCGCTTCGTCCTGCGCGGTCGGCGCTTCTTCAGGCGCGGCTTCATCGGCTTCAGCGGCGGCTTCTTCAGGCGCCGCTTCATCGGCCACGGCGACCGCTTCCTCCGGCTGATCAACCGCTTCTTCAGCCTGATCGACCGGTTCCTCCGGCTGAACGACCGGTTCTGCGGCCTTCTCGGCTTTCGGCGCTTCGGCCTCGATCGATCCGCCCTGCGCCTCGATCGCCGCACGAGCACCTTTCGTTACCGCGATCCCACGGACCACGACCGCGCGGTCGATGCCGCCTGAGAGGAAGATGCGAGCGCGCTTGGTGCCCTTTTTGATGATGTTCGCGGCTGCTAGTGACTCGAGCGTCACGTCGCCATCGACCTTGGCCAATTCGCCGAGCCTAACTTCCTCGGTCACGAGCCCGATACGCGATCGGAAACCGAATTTCGGCACGCGCTTCTGCAGCGGTAACTGACCGCCTTCGAAACCTGGTCGAACATTACCGCCCGAACGGGATTTCTGACCTTTGTGGCCACGACCGGCGGTTTTTCCGTTACCCGACGCTGGTCCACGACCGACACGTTTACGGGTCTTTTTACTGCCGGGTGCCGGCGATAGATCATTTAGTCGCATGGGAACTCGCCTTAACTCCGTTCAACTCGAAGGAGGTAGTCGACCTTGTTGATCATGCCGCGCACTGCCGCCGTGTCTTCGAGTTCGATACTCGACCCGATACGACGCAGACCGAGCCCTCGAACGCAGGCCTTGTGCTTCTTCAGGCGCCCGTTGGGTGACTTCACCAGCGTCACCCGAACCTTTTGGGCTGCATTTGGTTCCGACATTTCGTTCTCTTCATTTCGCCGGCTTCGTGCGGCGATTCATGTCGCCGACTTCTCAGCGATCGTTTCCTTCGTTACGCCGGCGCCCTACGGTGCCAGGCGAGTTCGTCATCAGAGCAGGTTCTCGACCGGGATCCCGCGCTTCTCCGCGATCATGTGCGGAGATTTCATTCGGGTCAGCGCCTTGAAGGTGGCTTGCACCACGTTCACGGGGCTCGTCGAGCCGTAGCACTTGGCCAGGACGTTGCGAATACCCGCCGCTTCGAGAACGGCACGCATCCGGTCGCCAGCGATGACGCCAGTACCTTCCGACGCCGGCTGCATGTAGACCGTCGACGATCCGTGACGTTCCGTGACGGGGTACCAGATCGTGTTGCCGTTGAGTTCGACGTCGACCATGTTCTGCCGCGCCGCCTGCATCGCCTTCTGGATCGCGAGTGGTACTTCCTTCGCCTTCCCGCGGCCGTAACCGACCCGGCCCTCGCCGTCGCCCACCACGGTCAACGCGGTGAAGCCGAACTGACGTCCGCCTTTGACCACCTTGGCCACCCGGTTGACCTGAACCAGCTTCTCTAGGAGGCCTTCTTCTTTGATCTCGTCGTATGCCATATCAGAACTTCAATCCACCTTCTCGCGCGGCGTCGGCCAGAGCCTTGACGCGCCCGTGGTACTTAAACCCACCTCGATCGAAAGCGACGACTTCGACGCCGACCGCCTTCGCACGTTCCGCGATCAACGACCCGATCTTCGTTGCGGCATCGACGTTGCCCGTCGCACCAGCCCGCAGCGATTCTTCGAGTGTCGACGCCTGCGCGACGATCTTGTCCATGCCGTTTTCGTCGAGCTGAATCACCTGTGCATACATATGACGCGGCGTGCGGTGCACGGCCAGTCGTGTTGCACGGAGCTCTTTGATCTTCATCCGCGTCTTGCGCGCGCGGCGTATGCGGCTCGTTTTCTTGTCCATGATCTGTAATTACTTCTTCTTGGCTTCTTTACGCCGTACCCGTTCGCCGGCATAACGAACGCCCTTGCCCTTGTAAGGCTCGGGCGGGCGGAACGCACGGATCTCAGCCGAAACCTGGCCGACCAGTTGCTTGTCGACGCCCGTGACGATGATTTCCGTCTGGCTTGGCGTCTGGACTTCGATTCCTTCCGGGAGCTCGTAATCGATCGGGTGGGAGAACCCGAGCTGCAGATTCAACCGTTTGCCCTGGGCCTGGGCTCGATAGCCGACGCCCTGCAACTGAAGCCGTTTCTCGAATCCGGCCGAAACACCGATCACCATGTTGTTGACGAGCGAACGTGTCGTGCCGGCGAGCGCCTTCGCTTCCCGACCGTTCGCGCGCGCCCGAACCGACAACACGTTGTCTTCTTGACTGACCTCGACCGTCGGCACCAGGTTGAGCGACGCCGACCCTTTAGCGCCTTTGACATTGACGGTCACCGCGTCGCCGTCACCGCTCAGCGTGACTTCGACACCATCGGGCACCGCGATCGGACTGTTTGCTACTCGAGACATCGATCAAAACACCGTACAAAGGACTTCGCCGCCGACTTCTGCCCGTCGTGCGGCACGATCCGTCATGACGCCGCGATCCGTGCTGACGATCGCGACACCCAGCCCGCTTCGAACCGTCGGCAAATCGCCTGCCTGTTTGTAGATCCGCAACCCCGGTCGGCTCACCCGCTTGATCTCCTCGATCACGGGTTGGCCCTCGTGATACTTGAGGTTGATCGAGACGTCCGGCTTTGCGCCTTCGGAGACGGCGTACTCACCGATGAAGCCCTCGTCGAGGAGCACTTTCAGAATCGCGACTTTCGCGTTCGAACTCGGCATCGCGACCGACGCATGACCAGCTCGCTGGGCGTTGCGGATGCGCGTCAACATATCGGAAATGGGATCTTGCAAACTCATCGTTACCAGCTCGACTTCACTAGGCCCGGCACATCGCCACGCATGGCCGCTTCGCGGAGTTTCGTCCGCGCGAGGCCGAATTTTCGGTACACCGCGTGAGGTCGACCGGTCTGGCCACAGCGGCGTTGCTGGCGCACGGGACTCGCGTCCCGGGGCAGCTTCTGCAGCGCGAGCTGCGCTTCCCAACGCTCGTCTTCGCTCGCGTTGCGATCGTTCACGATGGTCTTCAACGCCGCACGTTTCGCCGCGTATTTCTTAACCGTTTTAGCGCGCTTCTTCTCGCGCTCCAACATGGAGACTTTCGCCATTTTTGTTCCTGGAGGGCTTAGTTCCTGAAGGGGAAGTTGAAGGCCCGCAGCAGTGCGAGGCCCTCTTCGTTCGTTTTTGCCGTCGTCGTCACGGTGACGTCGAGTCCGCGGATCTTGTCGATCTGGTCGTAGTCGATCTCCGGGAAGATGATCTGTTCGGTCACTCCCATGGAGAAGTTCCCGCGACCGTCGAACGACCGGGGATTGAGGCCTCGGAAATCCCGCATCCGCGGAATCGCGATCCCGATCAACCGATCGAGGAATTCGTACATCCGCGCGCGGCGCAGCGTGACCTTGCAGCCGATCGGCCAGCCTTCGCGGATCTTGAATCCAGCTTCCGACTTACGCGCATTCGTGACGATCGGTTTCTGGCCCGCGATCAGGGTCAAATCACTCACCGCGTTGTCCATGATCTTACGATCACCGACCGCGTCACCGACGCCCATATTGAGCGTAACTTTCGAGATACGAGGGACTTCCATCGCGCTTGCGTAGTTGAGCTCACTCAACAGCGCCGGATGGATCTCGTTGCGATACTTCTCTTGGAGTCTCGGGGTCATTCGTCGATCAACTCGTTCGTCGACTTGAAGAAGCGAACGCGCTTGCCGTCTTCTTCACGGATACCGACCCGGTCCGCTTGGTTCGAGTCGGGGTTGAAAATCGCGATGTTCGAGATGTCGATCGGCGCTTCGATATCGTTGATGCCGCCCGGTTCGTTCATCTGCGGGTTCGCGCGTACGTTCTTTTTCACCATGTTGACGCCGCCAACGAGCAGCTTGCCGTTCGGCAAGATACGCAGCACATCACCGCGTTTGCCGCGGTCACGCCCCGCGATCACGATGACTTCGTCGTCTTTTCGAATCTTCCGCATAACTTCCTCAGAGCACTTCCGGCGCGAGCGAGATGATTCGCATGAAGTTCTCGGTCCGTAGCTCCCGCGTGACCGGTCCGAAGATCCGCGTCCCGACGGGTTGCAGCTGCTGGTTCAACAAAACAGCCGCATTCTGATCGAACCGGATCAGCGATCCGTCCGGCCGACGGACACCTTTCTTGGTCCGCACGACCACAGCGTTCATCACCTGGCCTTTGCGCACGCGACCTCGGGGGATCGCTTCTTTGATCGTGACCTTGATCACGTCACCGATCCCGGCGTAGCGACGGTGCGAACCGCCCAACACCTTGATGCACTGCACTCGACGAGCACCGCTGTTGTCGGCGATGTCGAGCATGGTCTCCGACTGGATCATCTCAAGCCCCGCTAGCGCGTTCGACGATGGACGACAACGTCCACGCCTTGGTCTTTGAAATGGGCCGACACTCGACGATCGATACCGTGTCGCCCTCTCGCGCGTCGTTCGATTCGTCGTGCGCGTGCAACTTCGTGGAACGGCGGATGAACTTCCCGTAGATGGGATGCTTCACTCGACGCTCGATGCGCACGGTAATGGTCTTGTTCGGCTTAGCCGACACCACAACGCCGGTTACGGTGCGCTTGTTCTTTTCTTCGCTCACGGGGGCGTCTTCGCTCGCCGGAACGGTTTCCTCTGTCTGTACTTCAGCCATTCGATCTCTTCTCGCGCATGAGCGTTTTCACGCGGGCGATATCTTTCTTCGTCTCTCTGAGGAGATGCGTCTGCGGTAGCTGGTCGCTCGCCCGCTGCATCCGGAGGTTGAACTGCTCGCGGCGCAGGCGAATGAGCTCGCCCTCGAGCTCCTCAACCGATTTTTCTCGTAGTTCCGCGCTTTCCATCACATCGCCGTCCGCTTGACGAACACCGTCGGGAACGGAAGCTTCGCGGCCGCCAAGGTCAACGCCTCACGCGCCAGATCCTCGGATACCCCTTCCATCTCGTAGAGCACTCGGCCCGGCTGGATGAGGGCGACCCAGTACTCGACCGCGCCCTTGCCCTTGCCCTGACGAACCTCGAGCGGTTTTTTCGTGATTGGCTTGTCGGGGAAGACGCGGATCCAGATCTTCCCGCCACGGCGAATCTTTCTCGTCATGGCGCGACGACCGGCTTCGATCTGGCGAGCCGTCATGCGCCCACGACCGACAGCCTTCAGGCCGTACTCACCGAAGCTCACGCGGCTACCACGATCAGCCAAGCCGCGATTGCGGCCTTTCTGCTGCTTTCTAAATTTTGTTCTTTTCGGCTGAAGCATTCTTAGTGCCTAAGTTCCAATCCGTACTCGTCGATCTCAAGCGGGCGCGTTCGCCGCTTCCGCGTCCTGACCGATGATTTCCCCTTTGAAGATCCAGACTTTGATGCCGAGGATCCCGTACGTCGTCTTCGCCTCCGCGGTTGCGTAGTCGATATCCGCACGCAACGTGTGCAGCGGTACGCGACCTTCGGAATACGTCTCCGAGCGCGCGATCTCGGCGCCACCGAGGCGTCCTGCCACGCGGACTTTGATGCCCTTCGCACCGAGGCGCATGGCGTTCTGAATCACCCGGCGCATCGCACGACGAAATTGCACGCGACGCTCGAGCTGCTGCGCGACGTTCTGTGCGACCAGCAGTGCATCGATCTCGGGCTTGCGAATCTCTTCGACGTTGACGTGAACCGGCACGCCCATGATGCGACTGAGCTGACCCCGTAGGCGCTCGACGTCCTCGCCCTTCTTGCCGATGACGATACCCGGGCGAGCGGTATGAATCGTTATTCGCGCTGTTTGCGCCGGACGCTGAATATCGATCCTGCTCACCGACGCTTGCGAGAGCCGATCGCGCAGATACTCACGCACCTGCAAGTCGTTCAGGAGATATTCGGAATACTGCGTCTTGTCCGCATACCAAACGGAGGTGTGCTCCTTGACGATGCCTAGGCGCATCCCGTTCGGATTGACTTTCTGACCCATCGTTATGCCTCGTCCGTCACGGTCACCGTGACGTGACTCGTTCTCTTGAAGATGCGCGCCCCTCGGCCTCGGGCTCTCGCACGCGTGCGCTTCATCGTTACCCCTTCGTTCACGAAAATTTCGTGAACCTTGAGTTCATCGATATCCGCACCCTCGTTGTTCTCGGCGTTCGCGATCGCGGACTCGAGCACCTTGCGCACCAGAAACGCGCCTTTCTGCGTGCTGAAGCTCAGGATATCGAGCGCATCACCGACCTGTTTGCCGCGCACCTGGTCAACGACGAGTCGGGCTTTCTGCGGCGAGATTCGCAGCCGCTTAGCGGTCGCACTAACTTGCATCGTCGCCACCTAACGCCGCGCCTTACGGTCGGCCGCGTGTCCGCGATAGGTACGCGTCGGCGCAAACTCGCCGAGTTTGTGGCCAACCATGTCTTCGGAGACGAACACCGGCACATGCTGGCGTCCGTTATGCACCGCGATCGTCAATCCCACCATGTCGGGCAGGATCATCGACCGACGTGACCAGGTCTTGATCGGCCGCTTGTCGTTGTTCGCCGACGCTTCGCTGACCTTCTTCATGAGGGGCAGATCAACGAACGGCCCTTTGTGTAGCGATCGGGGCATCGTTATCTCCTACCTCCACGCCGGCGAACGATCAGCTTGTCCGTTCGCTTGTTCTTGCGGGTTTTATGTCCCTTGGTCGGTACACCGGTCGGGCTCACCGGATGGCGCCCACCGGACGTCCGTCCCTCGCCACCGCCGTGCGGATGATCGACCGGGTTCATCGCCACGCCCCGAACCGTCGGGCGTACGCCACGCCATCGCTTGGCGCCCGCCTTACCGAGCGACCGGAGGCTGTGTTCCGTGTTGCCGACTTCGCCGAGCGTCGCACGACATTCGGAGAGCACCCGGCGCATTTCGCCCGACCGGAGCCGGAGCGTCGCATACGCACCCTCACGCGCGACGAGCTGGCACGATGCGCCAGCGCTACGCGCAATCTGCGCACCTTTGCCGGGCTTCAGTTCCACACCGTGGATCACGCTACCAACCGGAATGTTGCGCAGTTCCATCGCGTTGCCGGGACGAATGGCAGAGCTCGAACCCGACATCAGCTCGTCACCGGCGGAGACGCCGCGCGGCGCGAGAATGTAGCGTCGCTCGCCGTCGGCATAGCGCAGGAGCGCGATGTGGGCGGTGCGGTTCGGGTCGTACTCCAGGCGCTCGACAACGGCCGAAATGCCGTCCTTATTGCGCCGGAAATCGATCTTCCGATAGTGCTGTTTGTGACCACCACCGCGATGCCGCGTCGTAATGCGGCCACCCGAGTTGCGACCACCCGACTTCGACTGCGGCTCGATCAGCGGCTTGTAGGGCGTACCCTTGTGCAGCGTCGGATCGACGACCTTGACGACGAATCGGCGTCCCGGTGATGTCGGTTTGGTTTTAACGACCGGCATCGTCTAGCCCTCCGCCGCCATGAAGTCGATGTCCTGCCCTTCGGCGACGCGGACATACGCCTTCTTCCAATTCTTGAATCGCGAAACCCCACCCCGGAAGTTCCGCTTTACTTTGCCTTTGACGTTCAGCGTCGAGACCGACACGACATCGACGGAGAACAGTCGCTCGACCGCTTCCTTGATCTCCCGCTTAGTCGCATCGACCGCGACCTTGAAGACGTACTGATTGGAAAGATCGCCAATCACTGTCGCCTTTTCGGAGATATGCGGCTCGACGAGAACGGTATACAGACGTTCTTCGTTCACGTGAGCTCCTCCTCGATCGATTTCAGCGCATCGATCGTGATCAGCACCTTCTCGTGGCTGAGCAAGCAGACGGGGTCGATCCCACTCGTATCGCGAACGTCGACACCTTTGAGGTTGCGCGCCGCGAGATAGACGTTTTCGTTGGCGTTGTCGGCCACGATCAGCACGTTGTCGAGTGCCAGGTCATTGAGCTTGGCCACGAGCGCTTTCGTCTTCGGCGCATCGAGGTCGATGGAGTCCGTCGCGACCAGACGGTCCTGACGGATCAGTTCCGACAAGATGCACTGCAATGCACCGCGGTACATCTTGCGATTGACCTTCTGGCCGTGATTGCGCGGGCGCGCCGCAAACGCCCGACCGCCGCCGCGCCAGAGCGGACTTCGAATCGTGCCCGCACGCGCGTTGCCCGTGCCTTTCTGGCGCCAGGGCTTGCGACCACCGCCACGCACGTCCGAACGCGTTTTCTGTGCTTTCGTACCAGCCCGCGCGCCCGCCATGTACGCGACGACGACCTGATGCACGAGCGCTTCGTTGAACTCTCGACCGAACGCGGCTTCCGAAACCTCGACGTTCGAGCCGTTCGTCGACGCCACCGACAAACTCATCTAGGCGTCCTCCCCTTCGGGTACGCGCGCACCTTTCACGGCCGGGCGAACACAAACGTCGCCGCCAGCCGGACCGGGAACCGCCCCTTTGATCAACAAGAGATTTCGCTCGGCATCCACGCGAACGACGGTGAGGTTCTGTACGGTCACCCGCTCATTGCCGAGATGACCCGCCATCTTCTTGCCTTTGAAGACGCGACCTGGCGTCTGACACTGGCCGATCGATCCGGGTGCACGGTGCGAAATCGAGTTGCCGTGCGTCGCATCCTGGCTGTGGAAATTCCAGCGCTTGATCGCGCCGGCGAATCCTTTGCCTTTCGAGACACCAAAGACGTCGACCCTTTGTCCTTCGACGAACTGACTGACATCGAGTTCGCTACCGGCCTCGACCTCGTCCGAGGCCTCGACACGGAACTCCCACAGTCCCCGCCCGGCTTCGACATTCGCCTTGGCGAAGTGACCGGCCAACGGCTTGGAGACTCGATTTACCTTGACGGATCCCGTCGTCACCTGCAGCGCGTCATAACCGTCCGACGCCGCCGTCTTCACCTGCGTGATGCGGTTCGGCTCAACGTGCACCACCGTGACGGGAATAGAATCCCCGTCATCGGTGAACACCCGCGTCATTCCGCTCTTTGTACCTACGACCCCAATGGCCATTTTCCGCTCTCTTGGTCCGGTCTCGTGTCCAAATCCCGCCCACGCGGGGCCGAGAAATGCCATTCGAGGGGATACGCCGTTCTGTTCGTCTTCAGTCGAACGACTTGCTTTTCGCGATCCCGGAGATAGCGAAACCGTTTACCGCAAGCCGCGATAAACGGTTCGAACATCCCGGTCCCGAAGGCTTCCTATCGAAGCCGCTGTATCCCCTGTAGCCCTTTCGGGCTCTCAATAAAAAACGCCGCTCATGTTGCGGCGTTTTTTGATCATCAGTTCAAGCTAATTTGTACTTCCACCCCTGCAGCGAGGTCGAGCTTCATTAGCGCATCAACGGTCTTCTCGGTCGGCTCGACGATATCGAGAAGACGTTTATGCGTTCGAATCTCGTACTGATCCCGCGCGTCCTTGTCGACGTGAGGCGAAATCAGCACGGTATAACGTTCCTTACGCGTCGGCAGCGGAATCGGCCCCAGAACCTGGGCACCAGTCCGCTTCGCCGTTTCGACGATCTCTTCCGTCGAGACGTCGATCAGACGATGATCGAACGCCTTGAGGCGGATGCGAATGCGTTGGTTCTGAACCACTTGCGCTCCAACGATCAGCGCGCAGTTACAACCTCTTTCCCGCTGTTCGTCGCGGTAAGAAGTCGTCTACTACGACGCTCCTTTAACTACTACTGCTATACGACCCATTCGTAACGAGCGTGGCCCGATGGCCATTCTCGACGGGGGTCCGCGATCCGGGCGACGCTGCCGTTACCCGGTCCTGCTCGCCATGTGAACGACCCTCAAAGGGCTGCTCGCGCGAAGCGGACGGCGAATTCTATAGACGTCATCAGGGTGTTACAAACGGTTTCTTCCGCATGCGAACTCGCTTACAGCGAGTTCGTGTGCAGTTTTTGCTCAGGCGCAAAAACTGCCTACGACTTCTCCGTTTGTCTGGAAAGAAATCTTCCCAGAACCTCCCTACAACCAGCAGAAACTGCGTCAGCAGTTTCTGCCAACGAACCGGCAAAGCCGGTTCGCCTACGCCCCAGCAGTATTTGCGTCAGCAAATACTGCCAACGAACTCGCAAAGCGAGTTCGCCTACTCGATGATCTTCGTCACCACCCCGGCGCCGACCGTTCGGCCACCCTCGCGGATCGCAAACCGAAGACCCTCGTCCATCGCAATCGGACTGATCAACGTCACGTCCATGTTCACGTTGTCGCCCGGCATCACCATCTCAACGTCCTGCGGCAACTCAACCGTGCCCGTCACGTCCGTCGTGCGGAAATAAAACTGCGGGCGGTAACCCTTGAAGAACGGCGTGTGCCGGCCACCCTCGTCCTTCGACAGAACATAAACTTCCGCCTCGAACTGCGTGTGCGGCGTGATGCTCCCAGGCACCGCCAACACCTGACCGCGCTCAACGTCCTCACGCTTCGTACCGCGCAACAGAACGCCTATGTTCTCCCCCGCTCGACCTTCGTCCAGCAGCTTCCTGAACATCTCCACACCCGTGCACGTCGTCGTCGTCGTTTCCCGGATGCCAACAATCTCGATCTCGTCACCCACGTTGACGATGCCCCGGTCCACCCGGCCCGTCACCACCGTGCCCCGTCCCGATATCGAGAAAACGTCCTCAATCGGCATCAAAAACGGCTGATCCACCGGACGTTCCGGCTCCGGGATGTACTCGTCCAGCGTCTTCACCAGCTCGACGATGCTCGGCTCGCCAATCTCCGACTGATCGCCTTCCAGCGCCTGCAGCGCACTGCCAACCACGATCGGCGTGTCTTCCGGAAACTCGTACTGCTCGAGAATCTCCTGGATGTCCAACGTCACCAGCTCGACGAACTCTTCCCGCTCGTCCTCTTCCAGCTGGTCTACCTTGTTCATGTAAACCACAATCTTCGGCACGCCCACCTGACGCGCCAACAGTACGTGCTCGCGCGTTTGCGGCATCGGTCCGTCAACCGCCGATACCACCAGAATCGCGCCGTCCATCTGCGCCGCGCCCGTGATCATGTTCTTCACGTAGTCCGCGTGACCCGGGCAGTCAACGTGCGCGTAGTGCCGCGACTCCGACTCGTACTCAACGTGCGATGTCGCAATCGTGATGCCCCGCTCTCGTTCTTCCGGCGCATTGTCAATCTGATCAAACGCTTTCACTTCGCCGCCAACCGACGCCGCACTCACCTTCGTCAACGCCGCCGTCAGCGTCGTCTTGCCGTGGTCTACGTGACCAATCGTCCCCACATTCACGTGCGGCTTCGTCCGCTCAAATTTCTCTTTCGCCATCGTCCTTAAACCTTCTCAATCCTGCTTGAACCCCGAGAAGCAACTCCCCGGGTCTCTCGTTTTGTGGAGCAGAAATTGCGTGAGCAATTTCTGCCAATGAACTCGCAAAGCGAGTTCACGTTCACCCCTTCTTCGAAATGCCTTCGGCGATGCTGTCGGGCACTTCTGCGTATTTCGTAAATTCCATCGTGTACGTCGCTCGACCTTGCGTCGCCGAACGGAGGTCCGTCGAATAGCCGAACATTTCAGCGAGCGGGACCGCCGCACGAACGATCTTGCCGGCCGGGTTTTCGTCCATGCCCTCGATCAGGCCGCGGCGACGGTTCAGGTCACCGACGACATCCCCCATGTACTCCTCAGGGGTTACGACCTCG
Organism: uncultured Pseudomonadales bacterium; assembly: GCA_951813295.1. Taxonomy (GTDB): domain Bacteria; phylum Pseudomonadota; class Gammaproteobacteria; order Pseudomonadales; family Azotimanducaceae; genus VXYL01. The sequence continues at coordinate 2,749,923 of CATOTI010000002.1, read as the reverse complement.
ACCGAGAAGATCGGCTCGAGCAGCACGGGACTGGCCTGCAGAGCGCCCTGGCGCATCGCCAGCGATCCCGCGATCTTGAATGCCATCTCACTCGAATCGACTTCGTGGAACGAGCCGTCGTACAGCGTCGCTCTGACGTTGATCAGCGGATAGCCGGCGATCACACCGTTTTGCATCTGCTCTTCGAGCCCTTTGGCCACGGCCGGGATGTATTCCCGCGGCACGACACCACCGACGATCTTGTCGATGAATTCGAAGTTCGGCGCGTCTTCCTCCACCGCTGGCTCCAGGCGGACCCGGACGTGACCGTATTGGCCTCGACCGCCGGTCTGGCGCACGTGTTTGCCTTCGGCTTCGACGGCATTGCGGATCGTTTCGCGATAGGCAACTTGCGGCTTGCCGATGTTGGCTTCGACGCTGAACTCGCGCTTCATCCGGTCGACGATGATGTCGAGATGGAGTTCACCCATGCCTGAGATGATCGTCTGACCCGACTCCTCGTCCGTTTCGACGCGGAATGACGGATCTTCCTGGGCAAGCTTGCCGAGCGCCACGCCCATCTTTTCCTGATCAGCAACCGATTTCGGCTCGACCGCGACCGAGATCACGGGCTCCGGGAATTCCATCCGCTCGAGCACGATACTGCGATCGGTGGCGCAGAGCGTGTCGCCCGTCGTCGTATCCTTCAGACCAATCGCCGCGGCAATGTCTCCAGCGCGGACTTCCTTAATCTCGTTACGACTGTTCGAGTGCATCTGCACCATCCGGCCAATGCGCTCGCGGCGCCCCTTGACCGAGTTGGCGACCTGGTCGCCCGACTGCAGCACGCCCGAATAGACGCGGAAAAAGGTCAAGGTGCCGACAAACGGGTCGGTCGCGATCTTGAATGCCAACGCGGAGAACGGCTCTTCATCGTCTGCGTGACGTTGCTCCATCTCCTCATCGTCGCCATCGCCGACGGTCCCTTCGATCGACTTGACTTCCGTCGGCGCCGGCATGAAGTCGATGACCGCGTCGAGCATCGCCTGAACGCCCTTGTTCTTGAACGCAGAGCCGCAGAGTGCGGGCACGATCTCGTTCGCGAGCGTACGGACTCTGAGCCCCTCACGGACTTCGTCGTCCGTGAGATCCCCTTCCTCGAGGTATTTCTCCATGAGCTCTTCGGTCGCTTCCGCGGCGGTCTCGACCATGAGTTCGCGCCAGTGATCGGCGTCGGCCTGCATGTCCTCGGGAATCTCCTCGAGGTCGTACGTCAGCCCCTGATCGTCTTCATTCCAACGGATCGCCTTCATCCGAATGAGGTCGACGACACCGGAGAAGTTTTCTTCCGCGCCGATCGCGAGCTGAACCGGAATCGGGTTGGATCCCAGTCGATCCCTGATCTGATCGACGACGCGCAGGAAGTCGGCGCCCTGGCGGTCCATCTTGTTGACGAACACCATGCGCGGCACTTCGTAACGGTTCGCCTGACGCCATACCGTTTCCGACTGCGGCTCAACACCCGACGTGCCGCAGAAAACGACCACCGCGCCATCGAGAACGCGCAGGCTCCGCTCGACTTCGATCGTGAAGTCGACGTGTCCTGGCGTGTCGATGATGTTGACCCGGTGCTCGTCGTACTGCTGGTTCATTCCGCTCCAGAAGCAAGTCGTCGCGGCGGACGTAATCGTGATGCCACGCTCCTGTTCTTGCTCCATCCAGTCCATCGTCGCGGCGCCGTCATGGACCTCGCCGATCTTGTGCGAAAGCCCTGTGTAGAACAGCACGCGCTCGGTGGTCGTCGTTTTGCCAGCGTCGACATGGGCAACGATGCCGATGTTTCGATAGCGACCAATAGGGGTGCTGCGAGCCATGCCTTAAGTTCCTCTGGTGCCCTCGTGGGGCAAATCAATGTTGGGAAGGAGTTGTTAGTACCGGTAGTGCGAATACGCCTTGTTGGCGTCCGCCATCCGGTGGGTGTCTTCGCGTTTCTTCACCGCGGTGCCACGCCCTTCGGCCGCATCGAGCAGTTCGCCCGCAAGTCGTGCTGCCATCGACTTCTCACCGCGCGCACGCGCGGCATCGACCAACCATCGCATCGCAAGCGCCTGGCGACGTGACGGGCGAACTTCGACGGGTACCTGATAGGTTGCCCCACCGACCCGCCGTGATTTGACTTCGACAAAAGGCGCGACTGCCTCGAGCGCTCGCTCGAAGACCTCGACCGGATCACGACGGTCGCGTTCCTCGAGGCGGGTCAACGCGCCATAGACGATGTGCTCGGCAACCGACTTCTTGCCGCTCACCATGACGTGGTTGATGAATTTGGCGACCGTCTGGTTGCCGTATTTCGGATCCGGCAGGATCTCGCGCTTCGCGACGACTCTTCGTCTTGGCATCGTAGTTTCCTCTCTTCAGGTATTTCCGCCACTCTCGGGCGGCCTTACTCGGCTTTATGAAAACGTGGCACCGAGAAGGTGCCACTGTCATGTGTTGGTGTTGTTGCATCGACACGGCCCGATCTCGGACCCTTCGATTGCCGGGTTTGGTCCCCGGCGGACCGGTTATTTCGGCCGTTTCGTACCGTACTTCGAACGCCGCTGCCTGCGATCGGCCACACCCGACGTATCGAGCGCACCCCGAACCGTGTGATAGCGAACCCCCGGGAGGTCTTTCACCCGGCCACCGCGAATCAGAACGACTGAGTGCTCCTGGAGGTTGTGACCCTCGCCGCCGATGTACGAATTGACTTCGTAGCCATTCGTCAACCGGACACGACAGACCTTGCGCAATGCCGAGTTCGGCTTCTTGGGCGTAGTCGTGTAGACCCGCGTGCAGACGCCGCGCTTCTGCGGCGACGCTTGTAGCGCCGGCACCATGTTCTTTGAGATACGGCGCTTGCGCGGTTTTCTGACGAGCTGGCTGATCGTTGCCAAATCACACTCCGATATTGGATCTCTTCGCGCACCCAGATGCGCGCGGCGGCGCATTCTATGAGGGTTTGCGAGCGAGGGGAACCCCTCGTTTCAATGGCCGACGCATGATGCGCCGGCCATTGGTTCGTTGAGCCGGAGCTCAGGCGTCGGTCGAGCTGAGTGCTTCGGAAAGCGCCTGCTCGATTTCGTCCGCCGTCGCGCCCTGCTCGCGCGCGAGTCGCGCTTGCGTCTCCTCGAGACGACGCTGCTTGCGGTCGCTGTGGTAGGAAAGACCCGTACCCGCTGGGATCAGTCGACCCACCACGACGTTTTCCTTCAAGCCACGCAGGAAGTCGCGCTTGCCGGTCACCGCCGCTTCCGTGAGGACGCGGGTGGTTTCCTGGAATGAAGCCGCCGAGATGAACGACTCCGTTGCAAGCGATGCCTTCGTAATACCCAGCAGCAAACGTTCGAACTCGACCGGGTCACCGCCTTCGGCAGCGATCCGCTCGTTCTCTACGAGCACGTGCGTGAGTTCCGACTGTTCGCCTCGAATGAAGGCGCTGTTGCCCGGATCCACGATTTCGACCTTGCGCAACATCTGGCGAACGATCACCTCGATGTGCTTGTCGTTGATCGGTACACCCTGCAGACGATAGACGTCCTGGATCTCGTTGATGATGTACTTCGCGAGTTCCGGGACGCCCTTCAGACGAAGAATGTCGTGCGGGCTTTCCGGCCCCTCCGAAACCACCTCGCCACGCTCGACCTGTTCGCCTTCGAACACCGAGATTTGCCGCCACTTCGGAATCAGCGTCTCGACGTTTTCGCCGTCGGGCTTCGAAATGACGAGGCGTCGCTTACCCTTGGTTTCCTTACCGAAGCTAACCGTACCGGATGCTTCAGCGAGAATGCCCGGCTCCTTCGGCTTACGCGCTTCGAAGAGATCCGCCACTCGCGGCAGACCGCCCGTGATGTCGCGGGTCTTCGACGCTTCCTGCGGGATTCGTGCAATGACGTCACCGATACCGAGTTGATCGCCGTCCTCGATGTTGAGGTTGGCGTTGTTCGGCAGGAAGTAGTGCGCAGGCACGTCGGTACCGGCGAGATTGACTGGCTCACCCGATTCGTCGACGAGACGAACCCCGGGACGCAGGTCTTTGCCCGCCGTCGGTCGATCTTTCGGATCGAGGACGGTGATTCGCGAGAGGCCGGTGATCTCATCCATCTGACGATTGATCGAGACACCTTCCTCCATATCCTCGAAGACGATCTGGCCGGCCACTTCGGTGATGATCGGGTGGGTGTGGGGATCCCATTGAGCAATCACCTGACCCGGCTCGACGCGCGTTTCTTCGTGCACCGAGATCGTCGCACCGTATGGCAGCTTGTAGCGCTCCCGCTCGCGACCGTGGTCGTCGGCGATCGCAATCTCACCCGAACGTGACACCGCGACCAGATCACCCGACTCGGTCGTAACCGTCTTCAGGTTGTGCATCCGCACGATGCCGCCGTGCTTGACTTGGATATTGTCGATCGCCGTTGCTCGCGACGCCGCACCACCGATGTGGAACGTACGCATCGTCAACTGCGTGCCGGGCTCACCGATCGACTGAGCGGCGATGACGCCAACCGCCTCACCGACGTTCACCTTGTGGCCGCGGGCGAGGTCACGCCCGTAGCACGTCGCGCAGACGCCGAAGCGTGTCGCGCAGCTGATGGGCGAACGGACGAACATCTCGTCCACACCCAGGGAATCGAGCCGTTCGACCCAGCCTTCGTCCAGCATCGTCCCAGCCGGTATGAGGACGGTCTTACCGTCCGGCTCGTAGACATGCTGTGCGACCACGCGTCCGAGTACCCGTGCCGCGAGCGGCTCGACGACGTCACCGCCTTCGATCAGCGCGTTGACGTAAAGACCTTCCTCGGTCCCACAATCGTCGTCGGTAACGACGAGGTCCTGCGCCACGTCGACGAGGCGACGCGTGAGATAGCCCGAGTTGGCGGTCTTCAATGCCGTGTCGGCCAGACCCTTGCGGGCACCGTGCGTCGAAATGAAATACTCGTTCACCGAAAGCCCTTCGCGGAAGCTCGCGATGATCGGCGTTTCGATGATGCTGCCGTCGGGACGGGTCATCGGGCCGCGCATCCCCGCGAGCTGGCGGATCTGCGTGGGTGAACCCCGCGCACCCGAGTCGGAGTAGATGTAGACAGAGTTGAACGAGGCCTGGTCTTCTTCCTCGCCTTCGGCGTTGACGACCTTTTCGTTCGAGATGCCTTCCATCATGGAACGTGCGACGAGATCCGTCGCGCGCGACCAGATGTCGACCACCTTGTTGTACTTCTCACCTTGCGTCACGAGACCCGACGCGTACTGCGACTCGATCTCGGCGACCTCGGCCTGCGCTTCGCCAATGATGTCGACCTTGGCGGGCGGAATGACGAAGTCTTCTACCCCGATCGATGCACCGGACGACGTCGAGTAACGGAAGCCCGTGTACATCAACTGGTCGGCGAAGACGACCGTCTCCTTGAGACCAATGTTGCGGTAGCACGCGTTGATGAGGTTCGAGATCGCACGACGGTCCATCGGGCGGTTGACGAGCTCGTACGGTAGTTCCGACGGCACGATCTGATAGAGCATCGCCCGGCCGGCCGTCGTTTCGACGACACCGAACTTCGTCTCACCTTCCCCGTCGACGTATAGGAGCCGGACGCGGATCTTCGCGTGCAGCGAAACGGACCCCGCCTGATAGGCGCGTTCCACTTCGTTGACGTCCGCGAAGGTCGATCCCTCGCCTTGGGCGTTCACGCGCTCGCGCGTCATGTAGTAGAGCCCGAGGACGATGTCCTGCGACGGAACGATGATCGGCTCACCACTCGCGGGCGAAAGAATGTTGTTCGTCGACATCATCAACGCGCGGGACTCGAGCTGCGCTTCCAGTGTCAGCGGTACGTGGACCGCCATCTGGTCACCGTCGAAGTCGGCGTTGTACGCCGCACAAACGAGCGGGTGAAGCTGGATCGCCTTACCTTCGATCAGCACCGGCTCGAACGCCTGGATGCCCAGACGGTGCAGGGTCGGCGCGCGGTTGAGCATCACGGGATGTTCGCGGATGACTTCGGCCAGGATGTCCCAGACCTCTGCCGTCTCACGTTCGACCATCTTCTTGGCCGCTTTGATGGTCGTTGCCAGGCCACGTGTTTCGAGTTTGCCGAAGATGAACGGCTTGAATAGTTCGAGCGCCATCTTCTTCGGCAGGCCACATTGGTGCAGACGTAGCGTCGGACCAACAACGATCACCGACCGGCCGGAGTAGTCGACCCGCTTACCCAGCAGGTTCTGCCGGAATCGGCCCTGCTTGCCCTTGATCATGTCCGCAAGCGATTTGAGCGGGCGACGATTCGAGCCCGTAATCGCACGACCACGCCGGCCGTTGTCGAGCAGCGCATCGACCGATTCCTGGAGCATGCGCTTTTCGTTACGCACGATGATGTCGGGCGCGTTGAGGTCGAGCAGGCGCTTCAACCGGTTATTCCGATTGATGACGCGGCGGTAGAGATCGTTGAGATCGGATGTCGCGAACCGGCCACCGTCGAGCGGTACCAGCGGACGCAGGTCCGGCGGTAGGACGGGCAGCACGGTCATGATCATCCATTCCGGACGGTTGCCGGAATTCTCGAACGCTTCCATCAGCTTCAGGCGCTTCGAAAGCTTCTTGATCTTCGTTTCGGAGTTGGTCTCGGGGATCTCGCTTCTGAGCCGTGCGATCTCTTCAGGCAGATCGATGGCGAGCAGCAGTTCCATCACTGCCTCGGCACCCATCTTCGCCGTGAAGTCGTCACCGAACTCCTCGAGCTTCGCGTAGTACTCCTCGTCCGTCAGGAGTTGCCCCGTTTCGAGGTCGGTCAGACCCGGATCAATGACGACAAAGGATTCGAAATAGAGCACACGTTCGATATCGCGCAACGTCATATCGAGCAGCAGGCCGATGCGGGAAGGCAACGACTTCAGGAACCAGATATGCGCCACGGGCGATGCGAGTTCGATATGCCCCATCCGCTCGCGGCGGACTTTCTGCAGCGTTACCTCGACACCGCACTTCTCACAGATGACGCCACGATGCTTGAGACGCTTGTACTTTCCGCACAGGCACTCGTAGTCCTTCGTCGGACCGAAGATGCGCGCACAGAAGAGACCATCGCGCTCCGGCTTGAAGGTCCGATAGTTGATCGTCTCAGGCTTCTTGACCTCACCGAACGACCAGGAGCGGATCATGTCGGGGGACGCCAGCCCAATACGCAGACTGTCGAAGTCCTCGACGGAGCTTTGGGTCTTGAGCAGATTCAGTAGATCTTTCATGAGTATGCCCCCTCAGTCGTTTTCTAGTTCGATGTCGATACCGAGCGAACGGATCTCTTTCACGAGAACGTTGAAAGATTCCGGCATGCCAGGCTCCATCCGGTAGTCGCCGTCGACGATGTTCTTGTACATCTTCGTTCGACCACTCACGTCGTCCGACTTCACCGTCAGCATTTCCTGCAGCGTGTAGGAGGCCCCGTACGCTTCGAGCGCCCAGACCTCCATCTCGCCGAAGCGCTGACCGCCGAACTGCGCTTTACCACCCAACGGTTGTTGTGTGACGAGGCTGTACGAACCAGTCGAGCGCGCGTGCATCTTGTCGTCGACGAGATGGTTGAGCTTCAACATGTACATGTAGCCGACGGTTACCGGCCGGTCGAACGGCTCACCCGTTCGCCCGTCGATCAACCCGCACTGCCCGGTAGTAGGCAGTCCGGCGAGTTCGAGCATCTTGCGTATGTCGGTCTCCTTGGCGCCGTCGAACACCGGTGTGGCGATCGGCAGGCCTCGGCGCAGGTTGCCCGAAAGCTCGAGTATCTCGTCATCCGACAACTCGTCGAGTTGCTCCGAACGGCCATCGAGCTCGTTGTAGATTTCGGAGAGGTACTTGCGCAACTCGGCGATCTTACGCTGTTCCTTCAGCATGGCGTCGATGCGTTCGCCAATCCCCTTCGCGGCCCAGCCGAGATGGGTTTCGAGGACCTGGCCGACGTTCATCCGTGACGGTACGCCGAGCGGGTTCAGGACGATATCGACAGGTTCACCGTTGGCGTCGTGCGGCATGTCTTCGACCGGCATGATCACCGAGATCACACCCTTGTTCCCGTGTCGCCCGGCCATCTTGTCGCCCGGTTGGATACGACGCTTGATCGCGAGATACACCTTGACGTACTTGAGCACGCCCGGCGCGAGATCGTCGCCGCCGTCGAGCTTCGACTTCTTGTCGGCGTAGACGGCATCGAGCGCGTCGCGGCGTGCCTGAAGCTGCTCTTCGGCAAGTTCGAGCTGCTCGTTGAGCGCGTCGTCAGACATGCGGATCTTGAACCAGTCGTCGCGCGCCAGGCCGTCGAGATACTCGCCGTCGAGCGTGCCGCCCTTCGTCAGTTCGGGCGCACTCGCTGCCGGTTTATCGACGATGAGCGCACGCAGACGTTCGAAGGTCGCGCCTTCGACGATGCGGTACTCGTCGTCGAGGTCCTTCTTGATCTCTTCGAGTTCCATGCGTTCGATGTCTTTCGCGCGCTGGTCCTTCTCGACCCCGTCGCGCGTGAAGACGCGAACGTCAATCACCGTACCCTTGACACCTGTCGGCACACGTAGCGACGTGTCCTTAACGTCCGACGCCTTCTCACCAAAGATCGCTCGTAGGAGCTTTTCTTCGGGGGTCAGTTGGGTTTCGCCCTTCGGGGTCACCTTACCGACCAGGATGTCACCGGCGACGACTTCGGCACCGACGTAGACGATGCCCGACTCATCGAGCTTGTTGAGCGCCGATTCACCGACGTTCGGAATGTCGCAGGTCACCTCTTCTGGCCCGAGCTTCGTATCGCGAGCGATACAGACGAGCTCCTGGATGTGCACGCTGGTGAAGCGTTCTTCCTGAACCACACGCTCCGACACGAGGATCGAGTCCTCGAAGTTGTAGCCGTTCCAGGGCATGAACGCGATCCGCATGTTCTGGCCGAGTGCCAGCTCACCCATGTCGATGGACGGACCGTCGGCCAGGATGTCGCCGGCGCGAATCGCATCGCCTTCGCGGACGAGCGGGCGCTGGTTGATACAGGTGTTCTGGTTCGAACGGGTGAACTTGGTCAACGTGTAGATGTCGACCGGTGCGTCGTTGATCGACGCCTCGCTGTCAGCGACGCGAATGACGATCCGCGCCGCGTCGACCGAATCGACCACGCCGCTTCGTTCCGCGATCACACAAACGCCGGAATCGCGGGCGACATCACGTTCGATGCCCGTACCGACGAGCGGTTTCTCCGTCCGAATGGTCGGCACCGCTTGGCGCTGCATGTTCGAGCCCATCAACGCACGGTTGGCGTCGTCGTGCTCGAGGAAGGGGATCAAAGCCGCTGCAATGGACACCACCTGCTTGGGTGATACGTCCATGTAGTTGACGTTTTCCGGTGTGGTCTTCGTGAACTCTTCTTGATAGCGGACATCGACCAGATCGTCAGCGAATCGTCCTTCGTCGTCGATCAACGAATTCGCCTGCGCGATCATGTATTCCGCCTCGTCGATCGCGGAGAGGTATTCGATCTCGTCGCTCACGCGACCATCGATAACCTTGCGGTACGGCGTTTCGAGGAAGCCGTACTCGTTCGTTCGCGAGTAGGCGGCCAACGAGTTGATGAGACCGATGTTCGGCCCTTCCGGCGTCTCGATCGGGCAGACCCGACCATAGTGCGTCGGGTGCACGTCGCGCACTTCGAATCCGGCACGTTCCCGGGTGAGACCACCCGGTCCCAATGCCGAGACGCGGCGCTTGTGCGTCACCTCCGACAACGGGTTGTTCTGGTCCATGAACTGCGAAAGCTGGCTCGAACCGAAGAACTCCTTGATCGCCGCGGCCACGGGCTTGGCGTTGATCATGTCCTGCGGCATGAGTCCTTCGGACTCCGCGAGAGACAGACGTTCCTTGACTGCGCGTTCGACGCGGATGAGGCCGACGCGGAACTGATTCTCGGCCATCTCGCCAACGGACTTCACCCGGCGGTTACCAAGGTGATCGATGTCGTCGACAGAGCCTTTACCGTTTCGGATGTCGATCAGGGTCCGCAGAACATCGATGATGTCGTCGTTCGTCAGCGTGCCCTGGCCGACCGTCTCTTCACGACCGAGTCGGCGGTTGAACTTCATTCGTCCCACGGCGGACAGGTCGTAGCGTTCCGGCGTGAAGAAGAGGTTGTTGAACAGGTTTTCCGCCGCTTCCTTGGTCGGCGGCTCACCCGGACGCATCATCCGATAGATCTCGACGAGCGCTTCCAGCCGATTGCTGGTCGGATCGATCGCCAGCGTATCCGACATCCACGGCCCCTGATCGAGCTCGTTGGTGTAGATGGTATCGACCGTTTTGACACCTGCTTCGATCATCTGGTCGAGCAGTTCATCGGTGATCGTCGAGTTGCACGGCACGAGAATCTCGCCGCTTTCTTCGTCGATGATGTCGGTCGCCGTAACACGCTCGATCACGTATTCACGAGGAACCTCAAGATGCTCGACGCCGGCGTTTTCCAACAGGCGCACGTGGCGCGCGGTGACCCGTCGACCCGTCTCGACGATGACTTTACCCGTCTCGTCCTTGATGTCGAACGTTGCGATGTCGCCACGCATTCGCTCGGGGACGAGGTCGATAGAGAGCGTCTCGCCGTTGATGCGGAAGACGTTCTGTTCGAAGAAGATCGCGAGGATCTCTTCGGAACTGAACCCGAGCGCCCGCAGGATGATCGACGCCGGCAGCTTGCGACGTCGGTCGATGCGAACGAAGACGGCATCTTTGGGATCGAACTCGAAATCGAGCCACGAGCCCCGGTACGGAATGATCCGCGCGTTGTAGAGCAGCTTGCCCGACGAATGGGTCTTGCCCTTGTCGTGATCGAAGAAGACCCCCGGTGAACGGTGCAACTGGGAGACGATGACCCGCTCGGTACCGTTGATGATGAAGGTGCCGTTCGTCGTCATGAGCGGAATCTCGCCCATGTAGACCTCTTGCTCCTTCACATCCTTGACGACTTTGTTGGATGACTCCTTGTCGTAAATGATGAGGCGTACACGCACACGCAGCGGTGCGTGGTAGGTAAAACCGCGCAGGACACACTCCCGAACGTCGAAGGGCGGTTCGCCCAAGCGATAGTCGACGTACTCGAGTGCCGCGCTACCTGAATAACTGACGATCGGGAACACTGATCGAAACGCGGCATGAAGACCGACGTCTCCGCCGTCTCCGTCCCCGCGCGGTCGCAAAAACTTGCCGTAGGAATCGACTTGGATCGAGAGGAGGTGCGGCATCTCCATGACTTCCGGCAGGTTGCCAAAGTCTTTTCGGATCCGCTTTTTCTCGGTGAAGCTATAAGCCATACGAATTTCCAACCTCATTCAAGCAACAAAAAAACCGACGCACAGCGCGCATCCCGCGCGAAGCACGTCGGCTAGATCATCCGCGGTGCCTAAGCGACGCCCGCCATCGTCCGTCCAGACGATGGGGGATTTGCTCAAAGCACATGTGTGGCGCAAGCAGGTCTACTTGACCTCGACAGATGCGCCGGCTTCTTCCAGTTGTTTTTTGATTTCTTCGGATTCGTCTTTGCTCACAGCCTCCTTGACGGGTGAAGGTGCTTCGTCGACCAGTGCCTTGGCTTCTTTGAGGCCGAGACCGGTAATGGCGCGAACCGCCTTGATCACGTTGACCTTCTTCTCGCCAGCGCCCGTGAGCGTCACGGTGAATTCGGTTTGCTCTTCCGCGGCCGCATCGCCGGCATCACCGCCCGCCGCAGCTGCAGGTGCCGCCGCTACCGCAGCCGCTGCAGTCACACCGAATTTCTCTTCCATCGCCTGAACGAGTTCGACGACTTCCATCACGCTCATTTCCGCGATTGCGTCCAGGATTTCTTCAGTACCCAATGCCATTACGCATTTCTCCAATTTGACTTGTCTGGGGTCGTGGCGTCGGCACGTGGCACGTGCGCTGGCCGGACCGCCCTCTCAATGACCGAAATTGTTACGCCGATTCCTTCTGCTCCCGCACCGCGGCCAACGTTCGAACGAGTTTGCCGGGCACCTCGTTCAACGTACGGGCCAACTTACCGACCGGGGCGATCATCACGCTCATGAGCATGGCGATGGCTTCGTCCTTCGTCGGCAAGGATGCGACGCGATCGATCGCGTCGGCGGGTAACAGCTGACCACCGATGGACAACGCTCGAACGTCGATCGCTTCGAGATCTTTCGCGGACTCCTTCAGGAGACGCGCGGCCGAGCCCGGATCTTCGGTCGAGAACGCCAGCATCGTCGGTCCAACGGCAACTTCGCGAAGGCACTCGAATTCGGTGCCCTCGACCGCGCGTCTCAACAGGGTGTTGCGAACGACCTTGAGATAAACGCCCGATTCACGTGCTTTACGACGTAAATCGGTCATCTCACTGACCGTTGCACCCCGGTAGTCGGCTAATACCGCCGACAACGCGGATCCGGCTGCTTCGTTGACTTCGGCAACAATTGCTTTTTTGTCTTCAAGCCTTAGTGCCATTTCGACTCTCATTTGTAACTGGAACGTAAGTAGCGTGCTACTTACCCGTGTGCCGCCAACGGCGACACTTCGGTGGGGTTACCCCCGGTATCGCTTGAGCGATACGTTCTGACGGGTTGTCCAGCGAGGACGCTCCGTCTGCGTAGGCGCGCGTCGCTTCGCGACGCATTGGCAGATTTTTGCTGCGCAAAAACTGCCGGGTGACCTCGGATGATGTTGCGAAAGTAAGATTTCGCGATCCCTCCTTGATGCACTGCGTTCGATTAAGACCAGCTGCCACTGGTCACCTACGGTCTCTGACAATGCGAACGGTGCCACTCACGACCCAAGCCAAAGGCCCGGGTCGGTGATTGGATTCGCTCGCGCTACACCTCCAACGACGCTTCGTCGATGGATACCCCCGGCCCCATGGTCGTGGATAAGGTGATCTTCTTGAGATAGACGCCCTTGGCGGAGGCGGGCTTCGCCTTCTTCAGGTCGCCGATCAGTGCTTCGAGATTCTCTTTGATCTGGACGGGGCCAAAGCCAACTTTGCCTAGGCTGCCGTGCACGATGCCCGTACGATCGGCGCGAAACTGGACCTGACCCGCCTTGGCGTTCTGGACGGCGCCTTCGACGTCCTGCGTCACGGTGCCCGTCTTCGGGTTCGGCATGAGACCACGGGGTCCGAGCACACGGCCCAACTGGCCGACGACGCGCATCGAATCGGGTGTCGCGATGACGACGTCGAAGTTGAGCTCGCCCGCTTTGACCTGATCGGCGAGATCTTCCATGCCGACGACATCGGCGCCGGCCGCGGTCGCTTTGTCGGCCTGATCTCCTTGAGCAAATACGGCCACTCGCACCGATTTACCGGATCCGTGCGGCAGCGTCGTTGCGCCCCGCACTGCCTGGTCGGACTTGCGCGGGTCGACCCCGAGATTGACGGCCACGTCGAACGATTCGTCGAACTTGGTGCGCGAGATCTCGTTCAAGACGGTGACCGCTTCTTCGATCGGATAGGAGCGTTCACGATCGAGTTTTTCTTCGATCGCGCGCATACGGCGTGTCTTCTTGGCCATCTAGACGCCCTCCACTTCGATTCCAGCGCTGCGCGCACTGCCCGCGATCGTCCGAACTGCCGCATCCATGTCAGCGGCGGTGAGGTCCGGCATCTTGATCTTGGCGATTTCCTCGAGCTGCTCGCGATTGACCTTCGCGACCTTGTTCGTGTTCGGGGTGCCGCTGCCCTTGGCGATGTTCGCGGCTTTGCGCAAGAGAACCGATGCCGGCGGCGTCTTCGTGATGAACGTGAACGACCGGTCCGAATAGACCGTAATCACGACCGGGATCGGCAAACCCGGTTCGTCGCCCTGCGTTTGCGCATTGAACGCTTTGCAGAAGTCCATGATGTTGACGCCGTGCTGTCCGAGCGCGGGACCAACCGGAGGACTAGGGTTCGCCTGTCCCGCCGGTACCTGAAGCTTGATGTAAGCCTCGACTTTCTTAGCCAAATGTTCCTCCGGTTCCAACGTGCGTCGACCGCTTACGCGACGAACACACTCCCGATTAGGGCGCTGCCCCGGTCGTCGTCGACGACTCGATGAGCGCCGTTATCCTTTCTCGACTTGCGAAAAGTCGAGGTCGACGGGCGTCGAACGCCCAAAAATCGTCACCGCCACCGTCAGGCGGCTCTTTTCGTAGTTCACTTCCTCGACGACGCCGTTGAAATCATTGAACGGCCCGTCGATGACACGAACGAGTTCGCCCGGCTCGAAAACGGTCTTCGGCGTGACCTTTTCGCTGCCCTCTTCGATGCGATCGAGAATCGCGCGCGCCTCCGCCTCGGTCAGCGGGGCCGGCGCATCCGCCTTACCACCGATGAAACCCATCACCTTCGGCGTGTCTTTGACCAAGTGCCAGGTGTCGTCGTTGAGTTCCATGTTGACCAACACATAGCCGGGAAAGAACTTCCTTTCGCTGCGGCGCTTCTGCCCGCCACGCATTTCGACCACTTCCTCGGTCGGCACCAGCACGTCGCCGAAGAAATCTTGCAACGTCGAAAGCCCGATCCGTTCATTCAGCGAGCGAACGACCGCTTTTTCGAAGCCCGAATAGGCGTGCACGACGTACCAGTGTTTAGCCATGGTCAGCCGATGACTCCCTGAACGACCCAGCTCAAAAACGAATCCAGCCCCCACAAAATCAGCGAAAAGATGATGATGAGGACAAGAACGATCAGCGTGGTCTGCGTCGTTTCATCGCGAGACGGCCACACGACGCGTCGAATTTCGAGTCGCGCTTCCTTCAAAAGTTCCGCAAACGATTTACCACGATCCGTCTGCAACGCGACGAAGACTGCCACGGCCGCGACGGCGACAACCGCCAAGGCACGATACAGGAGCGACTGGTCCTGGTAATACCAGTTCCCGATAATCGCTGATACCACCAACACGGCGACCAAACCCCATTTCGTCCATTCGAGGACGGGGTTCGTCGCATCAGGCTTTGCGCTTGCTGTTTTCGCCAATGCTCATTCCCGCTGTGTCAGATGGCAGGCCAGGAGGGAATCGAACCCCCAACCTGCGGTTTTGGAGACCGCTGCTCTACCAATTGAGCTACTGGCCTGCGAACCGGCTTTGCCGGTTCGTGTGCAGTTTTTGCTCAGGCGCAAAAACTGCCTACGACTTCTCCGTTTGTCTGGAAAGAAATCTTCCCAGAACCTCCCTACAACCAGCAGAAACTGCGTCAGCAGTTTCTGCCAACGAACCGGCAAAGCCGGTTCGCCTACGCCCCTGCAGTATTTGCGCCAGCAAATACTGCCAACGAACTCGCGTCGCGAGTTCGCCTACTCGATGATCTTCGTCACCACCCCGGCGCCGACCGTTCGGCCACCCTCGCGGATCGCAAACCGAAGACCCTCGTCCATCGCAATCGGACTGATCAACGTCACGTCCATGTTCACGTTGTCGCCCGGCATCACCATCTCAACGTCCTGCGGCAACTCAACCGTGCCCGTCACGTCCGTCGTGCGGAAATAAAACTGCGGGCGGTAACCCTTGAAGAACGGCGTGTGCCGGCCACCCTCGTCCTTCGACAGAACATAAACTTCCGCCTCGAACTGCGTGTGCGGCGTGATGCTCCCAGGCACCGCCAACACCTGACCGCGCTCAACGTCCTCACGCTTCGTACCGCGCAACAGAACGCCTATGTTCTCCCCCGCTCGACCTTCGTCCAGCAGCTTCCTGAACATCTCCACACCCGTGCACGTCGTCGTCGTCGTTTCCCGGATGCCAACAATCTCGATCTCGTCACCCACGTTGACGATGCCCCGGTCCACCCGGCCCGTCACCACCGTGCCCCGTCCCGATATCGAGAAAACGTCCTCAATCGGCATCAAAAACGGCTGATCCACCGGACGTTCCGGCTCCGGGATGTACTCGTCCAGCGTCTTCACCAGCTCGACGATGCTCGGCTCGCCAATCTCCGACTGATCGCCTTCCAGCGCCTGCAGCGCACTGCCAACCACGATCGGCGTGTCTTCCGGAAACTCGTACTGCTCGAGAATCTCCTGGATGTCCAACGTCACCAGCTCAACGAACTCTTCCCGCTCGTCCTCTTCCAGCTGGTCTACCTTGTTCATGTAAACCACAATCTTCGGCACGCCCACCTGACGCGCCAACAGTACGTGCTCGCGCGTTTGCGGCATCGGTCCGTCAACCGCCGATACCACCAGAATCGCGCCGTCCATCTGCGCCGCACCCGTGATCATGTTCTTCACGTAGTCCGCGTGACCCGGGCAGTCAACGTGCGCGTAGTGCCGCGACTCCGACTCGTACTCAACGTGCGATGTCGCAATCGTGATGCCCCGCTCTCGTTCTTCCGGCGCATTGTCAATCTGATCAAACGCTTTCACTTCGCCGCCAACCGACGCCGCACTCACCTTCGTCAACGCCGCCGTCAGCGTCGTCTTGCCGTGGTCTACGTGACCAATCGTCCCCACATTCACGTGCGGCTTCGTCCGCTCAAATTTCTCTTTCGCCATCGTCCTTAACCTTTGACTATCTGCTGACGGTTACGTTTTCCCGCGCGCTCGACTCGTGTCTCGAAAAGCTGCGCCACGCGTGGATCGGCTCCACATGACACTTCGGATACTGGTGCTCACAATCGGATTTGAACCGATGACCTCTTCCTTACCAAGGAAGTGCTCTACCGCCTGAGCTATGTGAGCGAAATCGGCCCGGCCACCTCGATTTTGTCTATTGACGGAACCAAATCTCGATCGCCCTTCGGTCATCAGTCGTTCTGGAGCGGGTAGCGGGAATCGAACCCGCGCCATCAGCTTGGAAGGCTGAGGTTCTACCACTGAACCATACCCGCGCTACACGGAACTCAGTCAATCCGACCGCGTTTGTCGCGATGCCGGGAAGCCACCTGCTGGTGGAGGGGGAAGGATTCGAACCTTCGAAGGCTGAGCCGTCAGATTTACAGTCTGATCCCTTTGACCGCTCGGGAACCCCTCCGAACTAGCGCACATAAAAAGGACGCGGAATTCTGCCGATGCCCAAGGGGAGTGTCAACGCGCGTAGCGCCTCCCGCGATCCACCGTTTCTACTCTTATCGCACTCGCCTGATCACACTCGACGGGCACCCAACCTACCTGGTGCCGCCACAAGGAGTCGAACCCTGGACCTTCTCATTACAAGTGAGCTGCTCTACCAACTGAGCTACGGCGGCGAGGGGTCGCGGATACTAGAGAAACCACATCGGCGCAGCAACGGGCGCACACGGTGCGATAGGCAGGGTCGTGAGGCCGCGAAAACGGGAGAGCGTCGCATTCCAGACCCGGATGGATGAAACACCGCCGAGCCGCCGCTCTTCGGTCCGAATGCTGACGTTTTCGACATCGTCGCCGAGTGTGTCGAGGACGGTCGAGGCAGACGACTCATCCGTGAACGCTCCGACGACCAGCACGTTCGCCTCGCCGTCTTTCCCGATAAACCCGGTCACCTCGCGCGCGGCCCACTCCTCACGTTTGAGAAGAGCCAGATCTATGCTCTCCGGCAAAGCGATCTGAACGATGAAGTCGTTGCCCGCGAGATCCATCGACCGTCGTTCTTCGAAATCGAATCCCGCCGATCGAATCCGCTCGATGAGACCATCGCGCTCGCTCGAGGAGACGATCGGACCGAGATCGTGGCAGGCAAGCGTCTCGCGCGGGGCATCCGTCAGCCGCCCCAGCACGGCTCGAGCCGACTCCGCGCCCATCGACGCCGGGACGATCGCCAGAAAAATCAGTGCCACGCTGCTCGCGAACCAGGCGACGAGAGTGGCGCGCAGGAAGACGCGGCGACGCTGTCGAGCCCAGTCGTCCACGGTCCTCTTCGCCGAGTTCTTCATCGACATCGTCAAGGCAGCGCAATCCTCAAGCCATCGAAGACGAGATCCGGGTGATGCTCGGCGGAATCGCCGAGGGTCTGCATCAACGCAGGCGCATCGCCCCCCGCAATGAGGACGCGCGGTCGTTCGAGGGTCTCTCGTTCGATCAACCGCCTCGCGGCCAAGACCGCACCGACGGCCATCGCCAGTGTCCCGCCCGCCACCGCGGAATCGGTGTTACGGCCGAACGCGAGCGCCGACGCGATCCGATCATCGGGACGAACATCGCGGGTCTCCGTGCGAAGTGCACGGCGCATCGTGGCAATGCCGGGGGCGATCCACCCACCGCGATGCACACCGTCCTTATCCACGTAATCGAGCGTCATCGCGGTCCCGGCATCACAAATGAGCGTCGCGCTGCGTGTCAGTCGCCAAGCGGCTAGAACGGCGAGCCAGCGATCGACCCCCAGGCGCTCGGGCGCTTCATAGGCGCATGTCACACCGCCGAAGGGCGTCACGACGCGCGCCCATTCGGGCTCGACGCCGAAATGATCGACGAGCAATCCACGAATCTGCGCCTGATCACCCTTCACCGCCGATATGCGGATTCGCTCCGGTCGGATGCCGAGATCGAGCGGTAGCGCCGGGGCTGCGATATGGCCGCGGCGGTCGCCGCACCGGTATTTCGTGCGGGAGTTGCCGATGTCGATTTCGAGCGACGTCATCGCCTTCACTCCGCGCGGAGCGACACCTCGCCCGCCGTGAACGTGCGCAATCCGTCCGCTGTGTCGACGATGAGCGCACCGTCGTTGCCGATATCGCGGATCACTCCACGTACCGAGTCATTCGGCAGCACCATCTGAATCGGCTCGCCCATGAACGCGTGTGCGTCGAGCCAGGTGGATCGAAAGGGCGCGAACCCCTCGCGCGCGAAGCGCCGACAATCCGCCACCACGTGATTGACCACATGTGCAAAGAGCGCGTTGCGCGACGCGTCCGGTAACTGATCGTGTACATCTGCGATCGCCTGGTCGATTTCCCCCTCGACGTCCCGACGGCAGCCGACGTTGATGCCGAACCCGATCACGACCTCCGCCGGCCGCGCGGCGCGAACGAGTTCGATCAGCACCCCGCAGAGCTTGCGTTTGCCGACGAGCACGTCGTTCGGCCACTTCACGGCGACCCCATCGAGGCCAAAACTCTCGAGCGCGCGATGTAGCGCGACGCCGACCACCAGACTCAAGGCGCCGAGCTCAGCCAGGGGGCGGTCGATCGAGATGCCGATCGAGATGGCGAGGTTGCGTGCGAACGGACTCAGCCAACCCCGTCCGCGCCGGCCACGCCCCGCCGTCTGGATCTCCGCGGAAAGCACACGTCCGTCGATCGATGCGTCTTGTGCCGCGGCCATCAACTCGACGTTCGTCGAGCCGATCGTCGGCCGGATCTCGAGATCCTCGAGCCAGTCGCGGACGAGCGCGTTGAAGCCAGCGCTGATGCGCTCGCTCGATAGGAGTTCGGTCGCCCGCGCGAGCCGAATCTCACCGCGACCATGTACACAACCGAGGGCCTCGAGTTCCGTCGCGATTGCGTTCGGTATTCGTGTCGTCTCGATCGTTCCGTTTCGAACGAGCACGTCGAGCGCGCCGTCGAGGTCCAGTACACCTTGTCTCATACATATATATGTACTCGATGGCCGTTTCTCGAACTAGCGTGTCGCTCGGCTTCGGTTGTCGAGACGACATCGTCGCGACTTGCGGACGGCTGCGAATTTTGAGAATTTCTCGCGTCCGCCGCGAATCGGACCTTCCAGGTCTCGAAAAAAAATAGAACGCGTGCCGTTACGGTGATGACGCGTAACGGATCGTTGTCGCAGGCGAAACACCGCTACTTGAGCTCGTAAGGGACGAATCGCATGACGGACATCGCGAAGGAGCTGACGCTCGGGCTGCCGAAACCCCGAGGTCTGTACGAGCCCGATTGGGAGCGCGATGCCTGCGGGGTCGGTTTCGTCTGCGATATCAAAGGGCGGGCGCGACGTTCGATCATCGAAGACGCCCGCGACATGAACTGCTGCATGGAGCACCGCGGCGGGGTCGGTTTCGAGAACAATACGGGCGACGGCGCCGGTATCCTGACCGGATTACCGCATAGCTTTCTCTCCAAGGTTGCCCAGGCCGAACTCAGCACGGACCTGCCTGAACCCGGCCAATACGGCGTCGGTATCGTCTTCCTCCCGCGCGACGATGAAGAGCGTGCCAGCTGCAAAGCGGCCATCGAGGCGGCGATCGATGCGTCTTCCCAGCGACTGATCGGCTGGCGCGACCTGCCGACGGATCCGACCGGCCTTGGTTCGGCGGCGCTCGGCGCGATGCCGCACATGGAGCAGGTCTTCATCGGCGCGGAGAACCTCGACGCGGACGCGTTCGAACGCCAGCTCTATGTCATCCGCAAAGTCGCGTCACACACTGTCAGAAGCCGCGGTTTGAGCGAAGGTTCGCTCTTCTACTGCGTAAGCCTTTCTGCCCGCGTCATCATCTACAAAGGCATGCTGACGCCGGATCAGCTTTTTCCTTTCTTTACCGATCTCCAGGACGACGACTACGAATCGCACCTCGCGATGGTGCATTCGCGATTCTCGACCAACACGTTCCCCTCGTGGGATCGGGCGCAGCCGAACCGGTTCATGAGCCACAACGGCGAAATCAACACGCTGCTCGGCAACAAGAACTGGATGAACGCGCGTCAGGGCGTCGTATCGAGCGACCTCTTCGGCGACCAGCTCGAATCGCTTTTCCCGATCGTCGAACCGGACTGCTCCGATTCCGGCACGTTCGACAATGTGCTCGAGTTCCTGCTCATGTCGGGACGCACGCTCCAGGAAGCCGTGCTCATGATGATCCCGGAGGCATGGCAGCAGAACGCGCAGATGTCGCCGGAGAAACGCGCCTTTTACGAGTTCCACTCGTGTCTGATGGAACCCTGGGACGGACCGGCTTCTATCGCCTTCACCGACGGTACGTATATCGGCGCCGTTCTGGACCGCAACGGTCTGCGCCCTTCGCGCTATTACGTCACCGACGATGACCGTTGCATCATGGCTTCCGAGGTCGGGGTCGTCGATATCGACCCGGAACGGGTCGTCAGAAAAGGTCGGCTCCAGCCCGGCAAGATCTTCCTGATCGACTTCGACGCCGGGCGGATGATCCCGGATGAAGAGATCAAGGAAGAATGGGCGGCGCAACGCCCGTATGCCGACTGGCTCGCCAGTCAGCGCATCGACCTCGACGACCTCGAGGCGCGCGCAGCCCCCGGACTCGATACCCAAACGCTGCTGCCACGCATGCAGGCGTTCGGCTACACGGCCGAGACGATGCAGTTCATGTTGCTGCCGATCGTCCAAGAGCTACGCGATCCGCTCGGATCGATGGGCAATGACGCTGCCCTCGCCGTCATGTCCGACAAACCGCGCATGCTCTATGACTACTTCAAACAGCGCTTCGCACAGATCACGAACCCGGCGATCGATTCGATCCGCGAAGAAGTGATCATGGCGCTCGAGTGCTATATCGGTCCCGAGCGCAACCTGCTCGAAGCGACCGCCGAGCACGCCAATCGTCTCCGCATTCCACACCCGATCGTTTCCAACGAAGAGCTCGCCGCACTTCAGAATATCGACCGACCGGGCTGGCATGCGCGGACGATCGATATCACGTTCGAGGCCGACACGGGTCGCGATGGCCTCCTCGAGGCGCTGGATCGCATCTGTCGGGAGGCGAGCGACGCCATCGACGCGGGATTCGGCTTGATCGTGCTGTCCGATCGAAAGATGAACGCCGAGCGCGTGCCGATCAGCGCCCTCGTGGCCGTAGGTACCGTGCATCACCATCTGGTCGCGACGCTGAAACGAACCCGCGTCGGAATCGTCGTCGAGACGGGCGAAGCACGCGAGGTTCACCATCATTGCCTGCTCGTCGGCTACGGCGCCGACGCCATCAACCCGTATCTCGCGTTCGAGGCCATCTGGGATGCCCGCGCGAACGGCTACCTGTCCGACGCGGAGCACATCGAGAACGATGCCGACGTCGTCGCCGCGTACAAGAAAGGCGTCGGCAAGGGCATTCTGAAAGTGATGGCGAAGATGGGCATCTCGACGCTGCAGTCCTACAAAGGTGCGCAGATCTTCGAAGCCGTCGGCCTCGCGGACGAGGTCGTCGAACGCTGTTTCGTCGGCAGCGCGAGTCGCGTCCAGGGCGTTGGATTCGACGTGCTCGTCGAGGAAATGCAGCGTCGCCATGCGCTCGGTTTCCCGCCGCGCGACACGATCGCGATTCCCGTGCTGCAAAATCCCGGCGACTTCCACTGGCGCCGCCACGGCGATACGCACATGTGGAATCCCGAGACGATCTCGCATCTGCAGCACGCCGTTCGCTCGAACAACGAAGACGCGTACTGGGAGTTCGCTCGGGTCTCGAACGAATCGAGCACACGCAATTCGACGCTCCGTGGGCTCCTGCGTTTCGCCCCTGGCGCGAACGGCGGGCCGGTCGATATCGAGGAGGTAGAGCCCGAATCCGAGATCGTCAAACGCTTCGCGACCGGCGCAATGAGCTTCGGCTCGATCTCGCAGGAAGCACACGAGACCCTCGCCGTGGCCATGAATCGGCTAGGTGGCAAATCCAATACCGGTGAAGGCGGCGAAGACTCCGAGCGTTTCATCCCGCTCGCGAACGGCGATTCCAAACGTTCCGCCATCAAGCAGGTGGCCAGCGGACGTTTCGGCGTCACGATCAACTACCTGAGCAACGCCGACGAGCTGCAGATCAAGATCGTTCAGGGCGCAAAGCCGGGCGAAGGTGGCGAACTACCGGGCGGCAAGGTCGACGATTACATCGCGAGTCTGCGTCACTCGACACCGGGCGTCGGGCTGATCAGCCCGCCGCCGCACCACGACATTTACTCGATCGAAGATATCGCCCAGCTGATCCACGACCTGAAGAACGCGAATCCGCTCGCACGGATCAGCGTGAAACTCGGTGCCGAAATCGGGGTTGGCACCGTTGCGGCCGGTGTCGTCAAAGCACGCACCGACCACCTCGTCATTGCCGGCGACACCGGCGGCACGGGTGCCTCGCCGCTGACGTCGATCAAACACGCCGGCGTGCCGTGGGAACTTGGCATCGCCGAAACGCATCAGGTGCTCGTGCTGAACAATCTCCGCTCGCGCGTGACGCTACAGACCGACGGACAGCTGAAGACCGGTCGCGACGTCGCGATCGCAGCGTGTCTCGGCGCCGAGGAATTCGGTTTCGCCACGGCGCCGCTCGTTGCCCTCGGCTGCATCATGATGCGCAAATGCCACCTGAACACCTGTCCGGTCGGCATTGCGACCCAGGATCCTCGCCTTCGTGAGAAATTTGCTGGCGCGCCCGAGCACGTCATCAACTATTTCTTCATGGTCGCCAAGGAATTTCGCCAGATCATGGCGGAACTCGGCTTTCGAACCGTCAACGAGATGGTCGGCCGCACGGATGCTCTGGTCACGGACGACGCGGTCGAGCACTGGAAAGCCCGGGGCGTCGACCTCACGGCGATCCTCGTACCTGCCACACGTCATCCCAAGGATCTCGGCGTCTATCGGATTCACGACCAGGACCACCAGCTCGATCGCGCGCTCGACAACGACCTCATCCGCCTCGCCGAGCCCGCGCTCGAACGCGGCGAGCGCGTCACGAAAGAACTCCCGATCAAGAACACCAATCGCGTCGTCGGCGGCATGTTGTCCAACCGCATCATCCGCCAGGTCGGCCCGAAAATGCTTCCGGACGATACGATCCACTTCAAATTCAACGGCAGCGCCGGCCAGAGCTTCGGCGCGTGGCTCGCGAAAGGGGTCACGCTCGAAGTGGAAGGTGACGCGAACGATTACGTCGGCAAGGGTCTCTCGGGCGGACGCGTGATCATTTATCCGCCGAAATCGAGCCCGTTCCGAGCGGAAGAGCAGATTCTGATCGGCAATGTCGTCCTCTACGGCGCGACCTCAGGCGATTGCTATTTCCGTGGCGTCGCGGCGGAACGATTCTGCGTTCGCAATAGCGGCGCGCGCGCCGTCGTCGAAGGGGTGGGCGATCACGGTTGCGAATACATGACGGGCGGGCGTGTCGTGATTCTCGGACCGACCGGGCGGAACTTCGCCGCCGGTATGAGCGGCGGTATCGCCTACGTCTACGATCCGTCGAATGAACTCGGTGACCGATGCAATCACGACCTGGTTGAGCTCGAATCGGTGGTTCAACCGGCAGACATTCACGAACTCGAGGAAATGTTGAAGGCACATGCACGCTTCACCGGGTCCACCATCGCGAAATCGATTCTTGGCGATTTCCGCGCGTCCCTACAATCCTTCACGAAGGTGATGCCCTTCGACTACAAACGCGTCCTCCAAGAACGCGAAGCCAAGATGGCGGCGACCGGTGGGTAAACCGACCGGATTCCAGGAGGTCGAACGCCAGGCCGCTCCGTATCGCGACCCGCACGCGCGGGTTCTCGACTTCAAGGAGATCTATACCGACCACAACGTCGGCGGGCTGGAAGCGCAGGCGTCGCGGTGTATGGATTGTGGCGTCCCGTTTTGTCAGTCGCCGGACCTCAACCCGATCAACGCGCGAAGTGGCTGTCCGATCCACAACCTCATTCCGGAGTGGAACGACCTCGTCTATCGCCACCATTGGCGCGACGCGCTTGATCGCCTACACAAGACGAATAACTTCCCCGAGTTCACAGGTCGTGTCTGTCCGGCGCCGTGCGAGGGTTCGTGCGTCCTCGGGGTCACCGATCCACCGGTCACCATCAAGAATATCGAGATGGCGATCATCGACCGTGGTTTCGAAGAAGGCTGGGTCGTACCGAACCCACCGAGCGTACGCTCCGGCAAGAAAGTCGCGATCGTCGGCTCCGGCCCGGCCGGGCTCGCCGCGGCGGATCAGCTCAACAGCGTCGGTCATTCAGTCACCGTCTACGAGCGCGCCGATCGAATCGGCGGTTTGCTGATGTACGGCATCCCGAACATGAAACTCGCAAAAGCAGAGGTCGTCGATCGACGGGTCGATCTCATGCGGGAGGAAGGCATCGCGTTCAAGACGAACGCTGCCGTCGGTGATGGCAGCGCGGATTCGATGTCGGTGATGGATCTCGCCGGCGAGGTCGATGCGCTGCTCCTCGCGACGGGCGCGACCGTGCCGAACGACCTCAACGTGCCGGGGCGTGAGCTCAACGGCGTTCATTTCGCAATGGACTTCCTCGGGCCGAACACGAAGAGCCTGCTCGATTCCGATCACGAAGACGGTGCCTACATCAGCGCCAAAGGGAAAAACGTCATCGTGATTGGTGGCGGTGATACCGGCACCGACTGTCTCGGTACCTCGATGCGGCACGGCTGCAAGACGCTCACCAACTTCGAGATCTTCCCGGCCCATCCGGCGGAACGCCGCGAATCCAACCCCTGGCCGATCTATCCCATGATCTACCGGGTCGATTACGGTCACGAGGAAGCACGCGCACGATTCAATGAAGATCCACGGGTCTTCTCGATCAGCACGACCGAATTCGTCGGTGATGACGACGGTAATCTCATCGGCCTCAAGACCATCGATATGGCCTTCGAGAACGGCCAACTGAGCCAGATCGAGAACACGGAGCGTTTCTGGGAAGCCGAGCTCGTCTTGCTCGCGATGGGTTTTCGCGGACCCGAACACGACGTCTCGGATCCGCTGGAGATCGAATACGACCAGCGCTCGAACTACCTCGCCGAGAAAGGCAGCTATCAAACGTCGATCGAGAACGTCTTTGCCGCCGGCGACTGCCGCAGCGGCCAGAGCCTCGTGGTACGCGCGATCAACGAAGGTCGTGAGGCGGCTCGGGAGATCGATCACTACCTGACGGGGAGCTCCACTCTGCCTTAGGACTGGCTTCGCCAGTCCGTGAGCAGTTTTAGGATGCTGGGCGTGGCGCGATTGAGCGGCTAGCGGCCGCCTTCGGAGCGAATGGCGCGCTGAATGCCGGCGAAATCCCGGATCCAAGGCGCAACCTCACCGATCGTTTCGGGTAGCTCGAGGGCAGCGGTTTCAGCCTCGACCCGAGAGGCGAACGAGCCGTAGGCGACGACGTGAATACGGATACCGCCCTGCACCTGCTCGAAGACCGCAAACCGAGACCGGTCCTGTTGCCCATCGAGGAACGCTTCGATGTTCGGTCGGTTCGACGTCGCAAAGAGCTGAATCGTGTATTCCTCGGCTTGACGTCTCAGCAGCCAGGCCGCACCACGCGGGACGTTGGGCGTGGAGGCTCGAAAAGCCGGCGGCTCCGCGATCTCGACTTCAGTACGAAGAACCTCCTGCACAACGGCCGGAACCGGCGATTCATCGAACACTTCTAGCGCGTTCTGACCGACCTCGGGTGCGGTATCGACGATTTGCGCCACGTCGCTCGGCGGCGTCGCGACAGACCCATCGTCAATCCCTGCTTCCTCGAATCGCCGCAACGCCGAAGGCGAGTCGAATTCCGGTGCGAGTTCGATATTCGTAGGCTCCGGCTCCGGGGTCACGCCGATCCACGCGAACCCGACGGTAGCGAACGCGATACCGAATGCGAGGCCGACATGCCGCCACGGCACGGCGGGGCGCCGCCGCGCTTCCATACCTGATCGAACGATCCGCAGGACAGCACCCAACGATCCATCGGTGCGACGGACGATCTCGTCGATGTCGGCTTCGTCCCACCGCGGCGCTCGCGTGACGTCCGAAGCGGCCAACAGTTCTTCGACGTCGACCGGCGTCAGGGGCTTTAGCGCGTGGACCTCGATCTCGAGCAACGACGCTTTGGTGACCGCGCCGAGTAGGAGCAACCGGGTGCGGCTGGGCGCGTTGGAGAGGACGGACCAGCTCGATTTCGACAACGCGTCCACGTTGTCGACCACAACGATGTCCGCGTGACGGAGCGACTTCTGGAGCGCTTCGGGATCAACTGAATCCAACGCCGGGTTGAAGCAATCGACCACCTGACCGCGGGTCCGCCAAACCGCCACGGCCTCGCGCGCCAGACGCGTTTTTCCGGCCCCGGCCGCGCCTTCAATTCGGATAGAGCCGGTCGATTCGAGTACCGCATCGAGCAAACTACCGCGCCCCGCGCCTTCGAAGAACCGGTTGAGGAGATATGCACTCATAACGTCACCCGACTCGCGATCGACGCACGAACGAGATCACCCGGCGCTTCGTCGATCACTCGCACCGAACCGATACCCTCGCACACGACGAACCTCGTTTTGCCGTCGACCACTTTCTTGTCCATACCCATCGCCTCGATCATCGCGCCGGTGTCGAGGCCATCCGCGCGCGTCGGCAGCCCGGCGCGTTCGAGCAAGGAATGAACCCGCTCAGTCGCGTCGGCGGGAACCTGCTCGAGACGCGCTGATAGCTCCATCGCCATTCCCATCCCGATCGAGACAGCCTCTCCATGCAACCAGCGATCGAAGTCGGTGAGTTTCTCGATGGCATGACCAAACGTATGACCGAAGTTCAGATGCGCCCGCAGTCCCTGCTCGCGTTCGTCACGGCGGACGAAATCGGCCTTGATCTCGCACGACCGGCGAACCGCATTGATCACTGCCGTTTCGTCCCGTTCCCGCAGCGCATCGACGTTCTCCTCGAGCCAGGCGAAGAATTCGGTATCCGCAATCACGCCGTACTTGATGACCTCGGCAACGCCGGCCAGGTATTCCCGTTCGGGAAGGGATCGAAATGTCGCGACATCCGCCAGCACCAGACGCGGTTGGTAGAACGCGCCGATCAGGTTTTTGCCACCCTCGTGGTTGACGGCCGTCTTGCCGCCGACGGAGGAGTCGACTTGGGCAAGCAACGTCGTCGGAATCTGAATGAATCCGACCCCACGTTGATAAGTCGCCGCCACGAAACCGGCCACGTCCCCGACGACACCGCCGCCGAGGGCGATCACGGTCGTCGTGCGGTTATGACGAGCTTCGATCAGGGCATCGAGGATCGACGCGTACGTCTCGATCGTTTTCGCCCTCTCGCCTTCTCCCATGGAGAAGACGTCAGAGCGGACCCCGGTCGGCAGCGACTCGCGCAGCGTGTCCAGGTAAAGATTCGCCACGACGTCGTTCGTGACGATGAAAACCTGCCCTCCGACATAGGGTGCGATCAGCGAGGCGTCGCCCAACACGTCCGACCCGAAGAAGATCGGGTAGTCCCGAGCGCCGTCCAGTTCGACGGTGATCGAGTCCCTCACGGCACTACCCCGAGCGCGTCGGAAATGGTCTGTGCGATCAACCGCGGGTCGTCGCACTCCGTCGACACCGTGAGGTGCGCAGTCGATTCGTACAAATGACCACGTTCGACCTCGAGCGCCGCCAGCTTTTCGCGCGCATCGACGCCCTGCAGGAGCGGTCGGCGACGGTCGTTTCGCGTTCGATCGACGATGAGATCAATCGGTGTCTTCAGATAGACGACGACGCCTCGTTCACGAAGGCGCGACCGGTTCTCCGGCCGCAAGATCGCCCCGCCACCCGTCGCGACGACGATCCTTTCACGGGTCGTGAGCGCATCGACGACCTGTGACTCACGCTCGCGAAACCCTTCCTCGCCCTCGACATCGAAAATCCAAGGGATATCCGCGCCAGCACGCTCCTCCACCTCGTGATCCGCATCGACGAAGTCGAGGCTCAAGCGCTTTGCCAACGACCGTCCGACAGTCGTCTTTCCGGACGCCATCATGCCGATGAGAAACACCCGCTCCTGATAGCAGAATCCCTTTTGTAACGAATAGGTGGAGGCCGACATCGGCGCATTATGTCGACTCGAGAGCGCCTCGCAACCGACGAACCGCGCAACCACCAGGCAAAACGCGTGTTTTCCGGCATCGGGCAGCCCGTTTTTACCCCATCAAGGAGACGGTGCGTTGCTCGGGTCCAGGATGGTCGGCGTGATGAAAACGAGAAGGTCCTGCTCGTCGTCACGCTCGATCCGTTGCCGGAACAGGTGCCGGATGCCCGGGATATCGCCAAGCAGCGGCGTCTTGATCAACGAGGTGTTCCGGTCCGTCTGGGCGATCCCGCCAAGCACGACCGTCTGACGATCTTCGACGAGAACACGCGTGATGATCTTCGTCGTGTTGACGCTCGGGACACCCGCGAAAACCGCACCGATCGTGTCCTGTTTGATCTCGAGGTCGAGCGATACCCAATCATCCGGCGTGATCCGCGGCGTGACTTCGAGCTGCAGCACGGCTTCCTTGAACGCGGTCGACGTTGCGCCCGAACTCGTCGCTTGCTGGAACGGAATCTCGACCCCGGATTCGACCGTGGCGCGGCGCTGATCCGCCGTGATGACTTTCGGCTGGGCTACGATTTCTACCAGTCCTTCCGAAGCCAGCGCCGAGAGTTCGACATCGAGCGTCAACCGATCACGTAGCAAGTTCACCTCGACACCGGACGGTGACGTCACGGCGATGCCTGTCGCCCGGGTCCTGCTTTTGTCGTCTCGTAGGAGGTTCCACAAGACGCCCGCTTGCTCGGCGATCGATCGATCGACGTTCACCACGCGCGCCTCGATCAATACCTGACGTACAGGGATGTCGATCGCTCGCACGATCTCCGTCAACCCACGCAATCGCTCGTCGGCATCGATCAGGATCAGCGTGTTCGTTCGCTCGTCGACGAGCACGCTGCCACGCTCCGATAGGGCACGCGGTTGGCCGCTCGAACCGGTGAGCAGGTCTCGGACGGCCGTCGCCTCGCTATGCTCGACCTCGATCAGACGCGTGACGAGCGGTGCCAGCGATTCGACGTCCCGATCGTTCTGGAGACGCTCCTCCCGATACCGCGCGAGCGCCTCTTCAGGCGCGACCAGCATGATGTTGCCTTCGCGGTGCACGTCGAGCGCGTGGCTGAAGAGGACGAGATCCAACACCTGCACAAAAGAAACATCACGAAGGTTGAGCGAAACCTCACCCGTGATCTCGCCCGCCACCACCAGATTTTCATCGACGAGGTGCGCAAGGATCGTGAGCAGTGTTCGGGTGTCGACGCGATCGAATTCGATGTCGAAGCGATCATCGGCGTCAAGCTGCAACCGCCCCAGCGACGCGGCACTTTCCGGTTCCGCCACGGTGGAATCGACTGTTTCGATCTCTCCCCCGGCGCTCCGCGAGAACAGCAGTCGTCGCCCGCCGAATTCGAGCTCGCCCAAGCGGACGGCGGCGCCCAAGACAGGTTCGTCCACCGAGAGAGGTTCATCCGCGAACGGGTCACGCTCCATCGCCTCGAGCGCCGTCGCGACTAGAACCAACCAAAGACAGGCCGTGTATTTCATGTGCGCCTCGAGGTTCCAGGGTCGCGCAGCCGAACGCTTGAGAAGCGCGCGTTCAGGACCAGTCGCGCGCCAGCCGAACGGATTGAAAAGGCGACAAGCGCGAGCGACGGTTCGGACGTCGCCGCTTCCGTCAAGAAAGCCAGGACGTCACGGAACCGGCCCTCGGCGTGGACTTCGAACTCGTTCTCTTCGATTCGCGAACGAACCGGACCACCATGATCGATCCGGCGCACCTGAACCGGCGCCAGCGCGTTCGACGTAGCGAATCCCGTGATTCGATCGATGGTGTCCACGACGCCGGAATCATCCGCGTCGCCGTCGATTGCCCCCGCGGCCTGCCGCCGCGTAAACAGGGTCTTCAACTCATCCTCAACCTCTTCCGCCTCCGCAGCGAGGCGTCGCCAGTCGTCGATTGCACGATCCCGTCGTGCATGCGAATCGCGCAACCGCGCCTCGTACAGTTGACCGTCGCGACGGAGCTCGAGCGCAGGCTCGATCACGAAATAGGCACCGATCATCAAGCCGCCGCCAAACGCCGCGAGGCCAATGACCGGCAACCGCGGACGCCACCGTCCGAGGCGCCGCGCGAACGCCTCGATCCAGTCGATTCGGAACGCTCTCAAAGACTGATCACCAGGGAAAAGACATCGTTGTCCGCGCTGCGCTCGCGACCTTGAAAGGTCACCTCCGCCTCGCCTCGGCGGAGCGCGGCAACGTACGCATCCAAGGCATCCGGCTCCCGCGCGCGGCCATCGACCTTGACTTCGTGTGAGACATCCAAGCGTTCGAGGGTCACCCCGCGCGGCAACCACCGCGCAACGTGATGGACCGTTTCGATCGCCGCGCGTGCTTGCCCATCTCGCCGCGCTATGGTCTTGATCAGCGTACGCTTGATGGCGAGGTCGTCACGCAATGCCGAGCCGACTGGCACCGGTGTGACCTCGGCCTGCGACGTCCCCGCATTTCGCGGCAGGACAAACTCCACGAGCGCGAGCGGGACGACGAAGCCGACGAACGAAAAGATGATCGTCACGAGGATCAGTTCGATACCTCGACGCCGCGCTAGGGCCGAGCGCCACGCGAGCAGGTTGAGCGCTGGCACTGCGTGCGGGGAGTCGTACTCATTGGATCGCGTTGCTATGCCGATCCCGAAGGCGCGCAGCGAACGGATTCGACGATCCGTCATGACAAGCGGTCCCAATCGCGCAAGCCGAGCGCGAGTAGGAGAGCGACGCCAGCCTGCGCTGGCGCGGGATCGATCCCGGTCCACGCGTCCCCCACGCGCGTATCGCTCGTTGCCGGATCGAGAGACACGACGTCGATGCCACACGCTTCGACAAAACCTCGATCGAGCTCGCGTACGCGCGCGGACTTCGATCGATAGGCCGACGCGCCGACCGACTCGTCAGGATCCAGTAGACGGCACGGCGAGGCTGGCACGCCGTGCCGCGCAGGGTCGATGAGAAATCCTTCCGTCGTCGATCCGCGGCACAAGACGATGAGCGGGCGCGTCGCGCCAGCCATCGATCGTGCGACGACCAACGCATCGACATCGACAACTTCGAGCCGATGGCCTGCATCACGGACCAGCCGACGGAGACGCCGAACGGAGCGGTGGCGAGACGTCACGATGAGGACGTCCAGAAGCCCCGGTTCGAACGGACAACAACCGATTACCCGGTATTCGATCGGCCCTTCAGTCGCGTTGGCAGGCGCTGTTCCACCCGATCCCATCCGCCGGGCATGGAAATCGATCTCGTCGTCGTCGAGCGCCGTGCCAAGATGGCGGAGCGAGATGTCGACGCGCGCCTGGTCGAAAGACACCGCTACCGAGGCCCCGGGGTCGATGGCAGTCGCAAGGACCTCGGCAATGACTTCACCGATCTCTTCGTCGAACGTAGTATCGAGCACTTCTGCCGAAGTCGGTGAAAACTGGCGGGATCCCACGGAACTTACGATGATGCGGCCGCGACGACGCTTGAGTTCGACCCACCGAACGGCACGTTCAGAGATGTCGATGCCGACGACCGATAGTCGGCGCCGCTTCATTCGCATCTCGCTCGAACGACGCATCGAGCCCGCCGATTCTCAGCTGTCCCCGCTCGCCGTATCATCAACATTCGCACCTCTTAGCGCGTGGTCGCCGTGCTGCTAGACCGCTTCCGAACGATCTTCGGGAGAGCCCGCGCCTTCAGGCCACCGAAAAACACGGTCCAGTACCTGAAGGCCATGGTGTGGCTTGGCGCGTCTGGCTTGTGTGCGATTGTGCTGGGCCTCGGCGCCGTCTTTCTCTATCTGGATCCGCAGATTCCGGCCACCGAGACGTTTACGAACTATGAGTTCGAGACGCCGCTGCGCGTATTCGACGAGGACCAGCGCCTGATTGCGGAGTTCGGCGATCGCCGCCTCATTCCCATCTCGATCGACGACGTGCCCCCGCTATACCTCGCCGGGCTCCTCGGCACCGAGGACAAGCGGTTTTACGGCCACTTCGGCATCGATCTCATATCGCTCGTGAACGACACCGTCGGTCTCGTCACGTCGGATGTTCGTACCGGCGCGAGCACGATCACGATGCAGCTCGCCAAGATCGTCTCGTTCACGTTCGATCAGACATTCATCCGTAAATTCAAAGAGATGCTGCTCGCGCTCAAGATCGAGCGACAGCTCGAAAAACGCGAAATCCTAGAGCTCTACGTCAACATCGTGCCGTTCGGTAAACGCGCTTACGGGCTGCAAGCCGCCGCGCATACGTACTACGGCAAGCCCGTCGATGAGCTGGACCTCGCCCAACTGGCGATGCTGGCGGGCATTACGAAGAAGCCCGAAGGCGGCAACCCGATCAACGGCCCGGAATGGGCCCTCGATCGCAGGAATCTCGTCCTTCGCCGCATGCTCGAGCAGGACGCGATCGATCAGGCCGCGTACGAAACCGCGCGCGGCGCACCGATCACTGCGCGGGTTTTCCAGCTCGAGGTCGACCTGCCCTCGCCTTATCCCGCCGAGCAGGTTCGACAGGAACTCGTCGGCCATTTCGGGACCGACATCTATTCCGGCTACGAAGTGACGACGACGATCGACGTCGAGCTGCAAGCGGCGGCCCAACGCGCCGTGCAAAAAGGGCTCTTCGACTACGACGTCCGACACGGCTATCGCGGCCCCGACGCGCAGCTCGATCTCGACGCGTACGAAGGTGATCTCGACGCGATCCTCGCGCGACTTCGCGATTTCGAACCCGTCAGTGGGCTGGAGCCAGGCGTCATCGTCTTTGTCGACGATCAGGCAATCGACGTCATGTTGCGAAGCGGCGATGTAGCCCACGTGCCGTGGGAGGGGCTCCGCTGGGCGCGTCGTTACATCGACGAGGACACCCGGGGTCCGAGCCTGAAAACCGCGGGCGACGCCTTTGCCACGGGCGACGTGATCCGTCTTCAACAGACCGACGCCGGCTGGGTGGTCCGGCAGGTACCGGAAATCCAGGGCGCGCTCATCGCACTCGACCCGAGGACCGGTGAAATCAAGGCGCTCGTCGGCGGCTTTAACTTCTTTCGCAACCAGTTCAATCATGCCCTGCAGGCCCACCGGCAACCGGGGTCGGGTTTCAAGCCCGTGCTCTACTCGGCAGCGCTCAACGAAGGCGTCACGCCCGCGACGATCTTTTTGGACGCACCACTCGTCTTCGACGACGAGAACCTCGAAACGACTTATCGGCCACGCAACGACAGCGGCACGTTCAAGGGGCCCACGCGTCTGCGCGAAGCGCTGTTTCGAAGCGTCAACCTCGTCTCGATACGCGTTCTGCTGGAGGTCGGCACGAAGGCGGTCATCGACCACGCGGCCAACCTCGGGCTCGACGTCTCGACATTCCCTCGCAATACGCAACTCGCGATCGGCGGGGGCACCATGACCGTTCGCCCGATCGACATGACCCGAACCTACGCGACCTTCGCCAATGGCGGTTTCGCGATCACGCCGCATCTCATCAAGGAAGTCCGCAAGCTGGACGGATCGATCGTGCTCGATCCCGAATATCCCCTCGTTTGCGATGACTGCGGCGAAGGTCAATCCGCGGTCCGCGTCCTGGATGCGCGCAACGCATTCATCGTCCAGTCGATGCTGCGAGACGTCGTGAAGCGTGGCACCGGACGTAAAGCCTTGGCACTCGGGCGGGAAGATCTCGCCGGCAAGACGGGGACGACCAACGAAGCGGCCGACACCTGGTTCAACGGCTTTCATCCGCACCTGGTTGCCACCACCTGGGTGGGGTTTTCTGATCTCACGCCGATCGGCAGCCGCGAATACGGGTCCACGACACCACTCGAAATCTGGGTCGACTTCATGGCACAAGCGCTCGATGGCGCGCCGACGATCAATCCACCGCTCCCCGACGGCGTCGTCAGCGTGCGTATCAATCTCGGCACGGGGCGCTTCGCCGGCGCCAACTCGAAGAACACAGCGTTCGAGTACTTCCTGGCCGAGAACCTTCCCCCCGGCCACAGCAGTCGACCCAGGACCCGCCAGCAGACCGTACGCCCCGAAGACATCTTCTAGAGGTCGCGAAGACATCCATGGCCGCGCCGATCACAATGGCGTTTCCATCCCTTGAGTCGTCAGGATGAACAAGTCTCACCACGTCGACGTGAACAGCGTCAGCCTCTACGTCAAAGAGCAGGGCGAAGGCGTGCCGATCGTCCTGGTGCACGGCGGTACCGTCTCTTCGGTCACTTGGTCGAAATCGATCGATTTGCTCGCCGAGTACCACCATGTGGTGGTGTTCGATTCACGCGGGCACGGCGCGTCGACGAACCCGAGCGGCGAGTTGACCTACGAGGTGATCGCCGACGACACCGCCGCACTCATCGCTGAACTCGGCCTCGAAGCACCGGTCGTTGGCGGGTGGAGTGACGGTGGTCAAGTCGCTCTGGAACTCGGTCTGCGTCACCCGGGCGTCGCGCGAGCGTTGATTCCCGGTGGCGCGATGCACGACTTCGGTCCGGCGTTCCACCGCGTGACGACACAACTCTTCTGTCTCGATGCGAACGGCAAGGCGGACTTCGACGCGCTCGAAGCAAGTGATAGCCCCATCGCCGGCTACCTGAAGGGCATGCACACGACTACACCGACCCAATGGCAGGACGTGGCCCAACAGTCAGCAGACATGTGGCTCGGCTACAGCGGTTTGAACGCAGACAAGCTCGCACGAGTCAACGAACCGTGCCTCGTGATCGCGGGCGATCGGGACAATTTGATCCCACTACAACAGACGATCGATATCTTCGAGTGGCTGCCGAACGCCGAACTCGCGATCCTGCCCGGCCAGGACCACGGCCAGCCGCTTTCGAGCCCTGCCAAGTTCATGGCGGCAATCATCGAGTACGTCGCGCGGATCTGATCGAAAAAGCGAGCGCGCTACGGCGCGATGAGGTCTTCTCCGTTCACGTGAAGCAAACGGCGTCGCGTCGCTCGACGTTTTCGATGGGTTCTAGCGAACGACTTTGATGTAGTCCCCGGCACGGGGCTCGGCGTTCGGGTGACCGGCGTTCAAAAGCCTCAGTGTCTCCTCCGGGTACTCGCGCAAAGAACTCGACGGCGCGAGCTTCGCGTATGTATGCCCCGGGTCGGCCACGATGACCTTGATTCGACGGCTGTTCGCGACTTGTACGTCGGCAGCCGTCATCGGCCGCAAGCCCTCGAGGCTCTCGGTGAACCAGGCTTTACATTGCTCGGGATCGCCATTCTTGCCGCACTCGCCTTTGAAGAGGAAGACGTCCTTCGCACGGTAGATGATGCCGATGTATTCCGCCGTCTGTTCCGACCCTTCGAGCACTTCGATCTCACCGACGTAGGCTTCGTTGCCGTTGATCTCGACCTCGGCGCCGGTCTTCAGGTCATCGCGCTTCAAGACATCGGTCACGTACTGTTGCGGCGACTTCCGACGGACAGGCTCATGGCGCGCCACGGTGACCACGGCGACATCATCGCCACCCGGCGCCGTCGCCCGGACCTGCGCGGACGAATTCGCCACGCCCCAGTTCTCCGGGAACTCGATCACGACTCGCAACCCGCCGTGGTAGAACTTACCTTCCTTCACGAGCCCGGCCGCCGCTTCGTCGCCATACGCCAGACCGTCGACCATGTCCCAGAAGTCCTCCAGCGGTTCGATCGTCTCGTCGGGCAGGAGTTCGTTGGCGTAGGCAATAGCGTCGTGTAACCGTTTATCGTTCTTGGGGTGAGACGCGAAGAGGCCGTGATAGTTGGACGGCCGGTTGCGGACCTGCTTCGAGAAGAGTTCCTGATCTTTGAGCACCTGAACGACGTCGATCATCGCCATCGGGTTGTACCCGGCACGCGCCAGGAACTCGCCGCCGTAGCGATCGGCTTCGAGTTCCATTTCACGCCCGTAGCCCGACACGATCTGCGCCGTCACCGCGTTGGAGAGGTTCATGAGCTCGCCGCGGCCGGTCATGAAGCCAGCCACGAGTCCGATGGACTTGCCGAATAGATCCGCCGTGCGTCGACGGCGCGAATGCTTGCCGACGACATGGCCGATTTCGTGGCCGATCACAGCGGCCAACTCATCCTCCGACTTCAGGAACGCAATGAGGCCACGGTTGACGAAGATGAAGGCATCGGGAGTGGCAAATGCGTTGATCTGCGAGTTGTCGAGCACGGCGAACGTGTAATCGTTGCCCGCATCAGTGCTGTGTACGAGCAGGCGCTCGCCAATGTCCTCGACATAGCGCTGCCACCGCTCGTCCGCATAGATCTGTTCGTTCTCGACAAGCTCGTTGTACATCTTCGCGCCGGCGCCAGCATGCGCGACACCGCCGATGAGAACGGTGAAACCTAAACTCATGGCAATCAGCAATTTCATCGGTCATGCCTCCGGATTGGCGCGGCTCGGCCTGCGTGAGCCTAAAGCCTTAGAACATCCGTTCGCCAGAAGGTTCTACGCGCCATCGATCCAAAACCGTCGCTCGCGAACGCACTTCGCCAGCCCACAAAAAAGGGGCCTCGCGGGCCCCTTCTCGCCGAATCCAAGCTCGGCCAATGCGATCGTATCGAGCGTTAGGTAGCGCCCGATCCGGTTCGGTTACCGAAGCGACGGCGGAAACGTTCCACACGACCACCGGTATCGAGGATTTTCTGCTTACCCGTATAGAACGGGTGGCATTCAGAGCAGACTTCCAGGTGGATGTCCTTGCCGATCGTCGAGCGGGTCGTGATCACGTTGCCGCAACTGCACGTCGCATTGACTTCGACATAGTTCGGATGAATTTCGGATTTCACGGCGTTCTCTTCCGGCATCGAATTTCGCGGCCGCGCAGTTTATGCGCAGCACCCGAAGAGCCGCAAGCACCGAGCCTTGAAGAATCCGGCGCGCCCCACGAATCCTGCGCCGCAGACCTTTTCTCGGCGCTGGCATCGTAAGAACCTTGACCCCTCGATGAACGACAGCCAGCCAGAGAATCACCCGACAATCGTCCAGGTAGCGGTGCCCCGCCCCTTGCGCACGACTTTCAGCTACACGTTGCCGGCGGGCGATGCCGCCCCGCCCATCGGCTGCCGCGTGCGCGCGCCCTTCGGCGCGAGCACCATCGTCGGCATCGTCGTCGGACTCGAAACGAACGTCGCGGGGATCAAGCTCAAGGAAATCAGCGAAGTCCTGGACGAAGAGCCCGTGCTCGGCGCGGACCTCATCGATCTCGCCCGCTGGAGCGCCGAGTACTACCACCACCCGATCGGCGACGTGCTGGCGACCATGCTGCCAACGCTGGCGCGCCGCGGTGAAGACGCGGTCGTGCGCGCCAAACCTATCTGGCGCGTAAAGCGTGGCGATCTCAACGTGCTGGCCCGAGCGCCACGCCAACAGGAGACCTATACCCTGCTCTCAGCTCTGGGTGCCGTCCGCGACGCCGAGCTCGCCGTCTACGGGCTCGAACGGCGCCATGTGCGCGCCCTCGCCGAAAAGGACCTCGCGTATACGACCGAAGAGCAACCTAACCTCCGTCGCGGCCACACCAACATCACGACGACGCTCGAACAACGTGTCGCGATCGAGCAAATCGTCGGTGCACTGGGCAAACCGGAGACGGTCCTCCTCGACGGCGTGACGGGAAGCGGCAAGACGGAGGTTTACTTACGGGCCATCGAAGAGGTCATCGATCGAGGTCAGCAAGCGCTCGTCCTGGTGCCCGAGATTTCGCTCACCCCGCAGACGGCATCACGCTTCCTGACACGCTTCGGTTCGGCCGGAACGTACCACTCCGCCGCGGCCGATCGAGACCGCTTCGACACCTGGCTCGAGTGCGCGAAGGGCGTACAACGCATCCTGGTCGGGACACGCTCAGCTGTGTTCGCGCCATTCAAGAACCTCGGCATCATCATTGTCGACGAAGAGCACGATTCATCGTTCAAGCAGGCCGAGGGCTTTCGGTATTCCGCCCGGGACCTTGCAGTGAAACGCGGTTTCGATCTGTCCATTCCCGTCGTGCTCGGGAGTGCGACCCCCGCAATCGAGACCCTGACGAATGTCGATCGAGGACGCTATCGCCGCGCGCGCCTGACGCATCGCCCCGGCGACGCGGCCTTGCCGCGATTCGAAATCGTCGACATCCGCGGGTTGCATCTCGACCGGGGTCTGAGCGAACCCGTCACGAGCGCGATCGAGCGCCATCTCGAGAGCGGCTCCCAGGTTCTCGTCTTCATCAATCGTCGCGGCTACGCACCCGTTCTCTTCTGCCCGCAATGTCGGTGGCAAGCACGTTGCGCAAACTGTGACAGTCGAATGACCGTCCACCAACGACCGCGGCAACTACGCTGCCATCTCTGCGATGCGGTTGGGTCGATCCCCGTGGAATGTCCGGATTGCCGAAACGAGCTCATCAACCTCGGCGCGGGGACGCAACGGATCGAAGAAGCGCTGGGAGAGCGTTTCAACGTGCCGCTCTATCGAATCGATCGCGACACTACCCGCTCGACGGCACGACTCGAAGCCAACCTGAACGCGATCCGCGAAGGTGAACCTCTGATCCTCATCGGCACGCAGATGCTTGCCAAGGGACACCATCTCCCAGCGGTCACGCTCGTGGTCGTGATCGATGCCGACCAGGGATTCCTGTCCGCCGACTACCGCGCACCCGAGCGAACGGCCCAACTGATCACGCAAGTAGCTGGGCGGGCGGGACGGGCCGAACGTGCGGGCGAGGTGTGGGTTCAGACACTCGACCCGGAAAACGAAAACCTCACCGCGCTGATGGCGGATGGTTATGCCGGCTTTGCCGCGCGCGAGGCGAGCCATCGCCGCGACGCGCGTATGCCGCCTTTCGGGTTCATGGCACTGATTCGCGCCGACGCGCTCGATCCCGAGGGCCCGCGGCGGTTTCTCGCGGAACTGCGAAGCTCGCCAGCTACCGCGGGCGTTGCTATCGCGGGCCCCGTACCCGCACCGATCCCGCGACGGGCCAACCGCTATCGTTTCCAGCTCATGGTCACCGCCGAAAAGCGCGCCGACCTGCACCGCTTCCTGCGTTCGATCGAGGTCATCGAAAGCCCCCGCAATGTTCGATTCAGCATCGACGTCGATCCGCTCGATACCTACTGAACGGACGATTGCGCGATTCGTTCGGGTCACCATCACGTATGATCCGGACACCCGAATAGACCGCCGACATGCCGAAGGACTACGCACGCGCCCACCGGCGTTCCTCCTCCAAGGACGGCGACCCGTCACGCGCCGTTCAGAACGTGATGACGTTCGGTGCCGGATCTGTTTTCGGCGCGATCCTGACCTTCGTCGTGCTCGTTGGCATCGACAATCCATGGCAGGCGCAGATCTCTCCGGACCTCCGTCCCGCAGGCCAGGTCACGCCCGAATCAACAGCTCCAGCGTCGGTCGACGACGAACCCGGCGACAACGACATGCGCTATCGGTTCTTCGATCGCCTGAAGAACACCAACGTCGAGGCGGATGTCACACCATACGAAGAACTGACGCCTGAGCCGGATACGCCCCGCGAGTTCATCATCCAGACCGCTTCGTTCATCAATGCGGGCGACGCTGCGAAACTACGCGGCGAACTGATCCTTTCCGGCATGGAAGCCGTGCTCGACGAAGTCGAAGTCGAAGGCCGCGGACCCCGCTATCGCGTTCTGGTCGGCCCGTACGCGACGAAGCTCAAGGCCGGTTCGGCCATGAACCGGCTGCGCGAAACCGGCTTGGATCCGTTGCTCCTGAGCCGTGCCGCGCCGACGCCATAGAGGCGCACCCCGAACGACATTTTCTTGAATTTCGCACCTTCGCTCCCCACTATCCCCGTCCCTTTCGATCTCCCCCGAACCTTGGAACAATTTCACGGAACGACCATTCTTTCGGTGCGGCGAAACGACGCCGTCGTCCTGGGCGGTGACGGCCAGGTGACCGTCGGCCACACGATCATGAAAGGCAACGCACGCAAGGTCCGACGCGTCTACAAGGACCAAGTGCTCGCCGGGTTCGCCGGCGGCACGGCCGATGCGTTCACGTTATTCGAACGGTTCGAGGGTGCACTCGAGAAGTATCAGGG
The DNA here is from genome assembly GCA_951813295.1 of uncultured Pseudomonadales bacterium. GTDB lineage: Bacteria > Pseudomonadota > Gammaproteobacteria > Pseudomonadales > Azotimanducaceae > VXYL01. The sequence goes on along the minus strand of CATOTI010000002.1, from coordinate 2,709,112 downwards.
CCACCTGACGCGAGCGGCCGTTGAACTCGCCAACGAATGGCGCTCCGATCGAGCGCTACGCCAACTCGAAGCCCTGCTCGCCGTCGCCGATCGAACGACCTCACTGATCATTTCCGGCAATGGCGACGTCATCGAACCGGAGGACGGACTCATCGCGATCGGGTCCGGCGGCCCGTACGCGCAGGCTTCCGCTCGGGCACTAATCGACGAGACGGACCTCGACGCTGCGACGATCGTCAAGAAAAGCCTTCAAGTCGCCGCCGATATCTGCATCTACACCAATCACAACGCGACCGTAGAGACACTATGACGACGATGACGCCACGCGAGATCGTGCACGAACTCGACAAGCACATCATCGGCCAGGACGACGCCAAACGAGCCGTCGCGATCGCGTTGCGTAATCGCTGGCGCCGGATGCAGCTCGACGACGGGCTGCGTGACGAGGTGACGCCAAAGAACATCCTCATGATCGGCCCGACCGGCGTCGGCAAAACCGAGATCGCTCGGCGACTCGCGAAACTCTCCAACGCGCCCTTCATCAAGATCGAAGCAACCAAGTTCACCGAAGTGGGTTACGTCGGACGCGACGTCGAGTCGATCGTGCGGGACCTCACGGACGTCGCGATCAAGATGCTGCGCGAACAGGCGATGGAGCGCGTTCAGCACCGCGCGGACGACGCGGCCGAAGACCGCATCCTCGATGCGCTGCTGCCGGCGCCCAAGTCGGTCGGCTTCGAATCCGGCCAGTCCGCCGATTCCGCCACCCGACAGACGTTCCGCAAAAAGCTTCGCGAGGGACAGCTGGACGACAAAGAGATCGAGATCGAAGTCGAAGCCAACATCGGCGTCGAAATCATGGCACCACCCGGCATGGAGGATCTCACCAACCAACTGCAGGGCATGTTCGCCAACATGCCGAACGGGCGAAGCAAGTCCACACGAATGAAGATTCGCGACGCGTTGAAGCGCCTGCGCGAAGAAGAAGCGATGAAGCTCGTCAACGAGGACGAGCTCAAATCGGAGGCGGTCGCTTCCGTCGAACAGACGGGCATCGTCTTCCTCGACGAGCTCGACAAGGTCGCCAAACGATCCGAATCACACGGCGCCGACGTATCACGCGAAGGGGTGCAACGTGACCTCTTGCCGCTCATAGAGGGAAGCACCGTGTCGACCAAGTACGGTATGGTGAAGACCGACCACATCCTCTTCATCGCGTCCGGCGCCTTCCACCTCGCGAAACCCTCGGATCTGATTCCCGAATTGCAGGGCCGACTGCCGATTCGTGTCGAACTCGCAGCACTCACGCCAGACGATTTCCGCCGCATACTCTCCGAGCCCAACGCCTCGCTAACCGAGCAGTACAAGGCCTTACTCGCGACCGAGGGCGTCCGGATCGACTTCACCGAAGACGCCTTGGCTCGAATTGCCCAGATTTCGTGGGAGGTGAACGAGAACACCGAGAACATCGGCGCGCGCCGCCTCCACACGGTCATGGAGCGACTGCTCGATTCGATCTCGTTCGACGCCGACGGGTCCGGCAGCACCACCATCGATGCCGAGTACGTCGAAGAACAACTCGCCGGGGTCGCACGTGATCGCGACCTCTCGCGCTACATCCTGTAGACGCCGCTAATGAACGGCGCCCCCAGCAAAATCACCTATCACTCCGCCGACAAGACGCTCGAGCTCGGTTATGCCGACGGATCCGCCGTAGCGCTCCCTGCCGAGCTTCTGCGCGTGTATTCGCCCTCAGCGGAGGTTCGTGGTCACAACGCCGGCGAGCGCAAGATGCAGACGGGCAAGAAACACGTCTCCATCACCAACATCGAAGCGGTAGGCAACTACGCCATCAAGATCACTTTCGACGACGGTCATGACACGGGCATCTATGCCTGGGAATACCTCAATGAGTTGGGCACGAATCAGGATCGATTCTGGGCAGACTACGAAGCCGAACTCGACGCGGCGAACGCATCGCGACTCCCCGCGATTCCGGTCGGTACGTGGACACCGCGCAAGACATAATCGCAGAAATTCCACACACGGCCGCGACGACCGGGCCGCTAGACTGATGCCATGAAGACCGTCGACTTCGGCTCGATCAAAGTGACGCCGCAGGAGAAGACCGCCCGCGTCGGCGAGGTCTTCCGCCGCGTCGCGCCACGATACGACGCGATGAACGATCTCATGTCGCTCGGCACGCATCGCCTCATGAAGCGTGCCGCCATCGAATGGACGGCGCTGCGACACGGCAACCGGGCGCTCGACCTGGCCGGCGGCACCGGCGATCTGGCACTTCTCTTGAGCGACGTGGTCGGTCCGACCGGATCCGTGACACTCACCGATATCAACGCCGCCATGCTCACCGTCGGCCGAGAGCGGCTTACGAGCGAACCGGCCGAAAACATCCGCTACGTGCAGGCCGATGGATCGGCCTTGCCGTTTCCCGACGATCATTTCCACGCCGTCACCATCGCTTTCGGGCTCAGGAATTTCACCGACAAGGCCGTCGGGCTCGCCGAAATGCATCGCGTGCTCGCGCCCGGCGGCGTCCTCGTCGTGCTCGAGTTCTCGCATATCGAGAACCCGCTGCTGCGCGACGCATATGAAGCGTTCAAGTCCACGTGGCCGTTGGTCGGCAAATACGTGGTCGGCGAAGCACAACCGTACGAGTATCTCGTCGAATCGATCGAACGCCACCCCCACCAGCGCGAACTCGAGACCATGCTGGTGGACGCCGGATTCCGGCACACGGCGTTCGAGAATTTCTTTTTCGGCGCAGCCGCCATGCACCGAGGAGTCAAATGAACCCCTTCACTCAGTCGTTCCAGTCCGCCCTTCGTGGCGCGACCCGCCTCAACAGCCGCGCGCGGTTCGCCGCCGAGCGGCTGGAGGGCCGTTCAATCGCACTCGACATGCCTGACGCCCGTTGGCTGATCGTTTTCGCCAACGCCGACGTCGAAGTCCTCGAAGATGACGACGCGACCGCTGATGCCACCGTGCGGGGTTCGATGCCGGCGGTCTTCGCCGAGCTCGGCGGTTTCGGCTCGGAAGCAGCGCGCCTGGGGGATCTGGAGCTGATCGACGATTTCATCACGTCTTTTCGACCGAACTTCGATCCGAAAGACGTGCTCACCGATTTACAGGATGCGACACGTGTCGGCGTGGCCGCGGTGCAATCGGCATTCGAGGGACTCCGCGGCGTCTCGCCTTCAGCGCCTCCGGTAGATCGCGACGATGAGATACGCGAACTCAAGGCGACGATCGAGCGACTCAACAAACGAATCGAGCAGCTCGAGCAGCAATGATCAAGTGGGCCGGCGACGTCGCCCGCACGTCGAAGATCGTCGCCACGGTCGCGAAGTACCGGCTCGACCGGAATGTCGCTCAGTTCACGGACAACCCCTGGTGGCTGAGGTATTCGCCATTTTCGTTATTGCCGTCTCCACGTGAGGACGACGCAGTTCGGTTCCGCCAGGCGCTCGAAGATCTCGGTCCCGTGTTCATCAAGTTCGGCCAGATCCTTTCGACGAGACGGGATCTGTTGCCGGTCGAATACGCCGACGAGCTCGCAAGATTGCAGGACCGCGTCCCGCCGTTCGACCCCGCTGTTGCCACCTCGATCATCGAAGCTCAACTCGAGAAGCCGATCAACGAAGCATTCCATTGCTTCGAGCGAGAGCCGATGGCGTCGGCAAGCCTCGCTCAAGTGCACGCCGCGGAGCTGAGCGAAGGCCATCACATCGTCGTCAAGGTCATCCGCCCCGATATCGAACCGACGATCGAAAAAGACGTTCGGCTGATGCGCACGATGGCGACGTGGCTCATGCGTGTCTCGCACGACGCCCGTCGGCTCCGGTTGGTCGACGTCGTCGACGATTACGATGCGACGATCACCAGCGAACTCAATCTCCTGATCGAAGCCGCCAATACCGAGACGTTGCGCGCGAACTTCAAGGACTCGCCGCTGCTTTCCGCGCCGCAAGTACATTGGGATCTCTGCGCCGAATCCGTGCTGGTCGCTGATCGCGTCTATGGCGTACCGATCTCGAATATCGACGAGTTGAAGGCGCGCGGCACGGACATGAAGAAACTCGCCGAGCGTGGCGTGGAAACGTTTTTCACCCAGGTCTTCGTCGACAACTTTTTTCATGCCGACATGCACCCGGGCAACATCTTCGTCGACCTGACAGACCCGTCCGAGCCGAGCTACATCGCGATCGACTGCGCCATCATCGGCCAACTGACGCTCGAGGATCAGTCCTACCTTGCGCGCAACATCCTCGCGTTCTTCAACCAGGACTACCGGGCGATCGCCGAGCTCCACGTACAGTCCGGCTGGGTCCCAGCGAGCACCAACGTGCGTGAGTTCGAAGCAGTGATCCGCCAACTCTGCACGCCCCTCTTTCGCCGCCCGTTGTCGGAGATCTCCTTCGGCCACTTCCTGTTGTCGCTCTTCAACACAGCACGGCGTTTCGACATGGAGGTGCAGCCGCAACTCGTCCTGCTGCAGAAGACGCTGCTCAACATCGAGGGGCTAGGACGCCAGCTCTATCCCGAACTCGACCTCTGGAGCACGGCGAAGCCTTTCATGGAACGCTGGATGAGCGATCGCTACGGTCCCACCGGACTGGTGCGCAACGTGCGCGAACACGGTAACGATCTCCTGGAAGCCTTACCGGCACTTCCGGAAGTCCTCGCCTCGCTACCGCGACGACTCTCGAGCCTCGAGAGGCTCGCGACGCGCGAACTGGCCGCGGTCGATCAGGCCATCGTCGAGAAGCAGAACCGGGACCAGCGCCTCAAGCTCGCGAGATTCGTCGCCGTCGCGATCGGCCTGGGCGCGATCGGTGCGATGCTTGCTGGTGCGGCATCTCTCATCCCGGCAGCGGGCGTCGTGCTCGTCTGCGCACTCCTCATCCCGCTCATGCGTTGACGATTCAAGGCCTAACGAACATCGAGTAGCGAAGCGAGAGAGCTGTCTATAATGCGGTCCGTTTTGACCACCCCCCATGGAGGTGACAAATGTTCGGTATGGGCCCGTGGGAACTGCTCATCATACTTGCGATCGTGCTCCTCATTTTCGGACCACGACGCCTGAAAACACTGGGTTCGGACCTTGGCAATGCCATCAAGGGGTTCCGCAGTGCCGTCGCCGAGCGCGAAGCCGATGCTGCCCCCGATGAGAAAGTCATCGAAAACGAAAGCGTCGAGACCGCGAGTACGGCGCAAAAGACCGAAGAACACCGCAGCAGCTAAATGTTCGATATCGGCTTTCCGGAACTCATGCTGGCCGCGGTCGTCGCGCTGCTCGTTCTGGGACCCGAACGCCTGCCCGGAGCACTCCGTTCGCTGGGTCTGATGCTTGGTCGGCTGCGGCGCTCCTACACACATGTGAAGACCGAGATCGAGCGCGAAATCGGCATGGATGAAGTTCGCCGGCAGTTACACAACGAACAGATCATGGAGGACGTCGAGCGCATGCGTCGCGAAGTCGACTCCATCGGTCAGGAGCTCAAGCAGCCGACCTTTCTCGACGACAACCCCATCGCCAAGCCGGCGACGGAGACCGGTTCGAACGGCGGCGTCGAACCGTCGTCAGAAGGCACCGAGCCCGCGACCGAAAGCGCGCCCGCATCGACGTCGAGCGGTGAAGCTGACGAGAGCGCTCCGGGTCCGTCGAGCAAGAAACCGTAGCGATGGCCGAAGAAAGCGACAAACCGCCGGTTGAAGTCGATCACGACGAAAAGGTCGACAACGACGAACAACCCTTTCTCTCGCACGTCATTGAGCTCCGCAGCCGGATCCTGCGAAGCCTAGGGCTGATCGTTCTGTTATTCATTCCGATCTACGTTTACCACGCAGAAGTTTTCGAGTTCATCTCGAAACCGCTGCGGGACGAGTTGCCCGGCGACATGATCGCCACACAGGTGGCGAGCCCGTTTCTGACGCCGTTCAAACTCGCCGTCTATACGGCAGTCTTCGTCGGCATGCCGTTCCTCTTGCACCAGGTCTGGGGCTTCATTTCACCGGGACTCTATCTGCGCGAGAAACGCTTCGCAGCGCCGCTTCTGACGTCGAGCATCGTGCTCTTCTACCTCGGCATGGCGTTCTCGTACTTCCTGGTGTTTCCGCTCGTATTCGAGTTCTTCGCGAGCGTGACCCCCGTGGGGGTCACGATGTCGACGGATATCTCCTATTACGTCGACTTCGTCCTCAAGATGTTCCTCGCGTTCGGAATCGCTTTCGAAGTCCCGATCGCCGTGCTCTTGATCATCATGACGGGACTTTCCAGTGCCTCGAGCATCGCGACGAAACGTCCCTACGTGATCGTTGGTTGCTTCTTCATTGGCATGCTGCTGACGCCGCCGGACGTGATCAGTCAGGTATTGCTCGCCGTTCCGACGTGGATCTTGTTCGAAATCGGCATCATCTTCGGGCGCCTGTACGAGAAAACGCATCGCAAGGATCTGATCGAGGACGCGACCTAGGACTCGAGCCAGATGGTCACGGGACCGTCGTTGACGAGGCTGATCGCCATGTCCGTACCGAAACGCCCGGTCGCGACGTGTTTCACGTGCCGAGCCATGACGTCGACGAAATGCAAATAGAGCGCTTCGGCGACGCCAGGCTCGGCAGCGTTCGAGAAGCCCGGACGATTGCCCCGCTTGACGTCCGCGGCGAGCGTGAACTGAGAGACGACGAGCACGGAACCCTGGACGTCGACGACGCTGCGATTCATCGGTCGATGATCGTCCGCGAAGATCCTGAGCTTAGCGGCTTTGACGGCGAGGCGGTCGGCCGTCTCGACCTCGTCACCGCGTTCGACCCCTAAAAGGATCAGGAGTCCTTGCTCGATGGCCGAGACCTCGGCGCCATCAACCGAGACTGACGCCCTCGCCACCCGCTGCAACAGAGCTTTCAAAGAAACACACCCGCTAGCCGCCCGCCTTGGAATACGTAAAATACCGCGCCCCCATCGAGAGACCACACCCGAATGACGACGACGCGACGCGCAGCTGCGCTCATCTCGGGTGGCCTTGATTCGCTGCTCGCCGCCAAGATCGTGATCGACCAGGGCGTGGAGGTCGTCGGCGTCAATTTCTACACCGGCTTCTGCGTCGAGGGACACACGCACGCGATTCGTGCAAAGGACAAGAAAAAGGCCAAGCGGAACAACGCGCTTTGGGTTGCCGAGCAGTTGGGGATTCCCCTCGAGATCATCGACATCTCGACCGATTACAAAGACATCGTGCTCAACCCAAAACACGGCTACGGCGCGAACCTGAACCCATGCCTCGACTGCAAGATCTTCATGGTCAATCAAACTGTCGCGTTGAGCGTTCTCGAGGGCGGTGATTTCGACTTCATCGTCACCGGCGAGGTGATCGGCCAGCGCCCGAAGTCGCAGCGCAAAGAGACGATGCCGATCATCGCGCGGGAGTCGGGTGCCGACGATCGTTTGCTGCGGCCGTTATCGGCCAAACTCCTGGAACCGACCTTGGCGGAGCGTGAGGGCTGGGTTGATCGTGATGCGCTCTTCGGCTTTCACGGCCGCAACCGCAAACCGCAGATGGAACTCGCCGCCCGTTTCGGCTTCAGCGATTACGCACAGCCTGCCGGGGGATGTTGCTTCTTGACCGACGAACGGTACTCCGCGAAGTTGGCGGATCTCTGGGCGGCACGCGGTGTGCGCGACTACGAGATGGACGACATCCTCCTTCTCAAGGTCGGCCGCCATATTCGTCCCGCCGAACATTTCAAGCTGATCATCGGCCGCGAAGAGGGTGAGAACCGATTCCTCGAGGGATATCGAAAGCAATTCGTGCACCTGCGCACTGTCGACGTCCAGGGTCCGCTCGCGCTCGTCGACGGCTCCGCGACGCGAAGCGATCTCGAACTCGCCGCTCGCCTCCTTGCGCGCTATTCGCAAGGCCGCGAGCACGACAAGGTCACGGTCTCGATTCAGACCGATGCGACACTCGATACGATCAGTGTCACGCCGCTGGCACCGACCGAGATTCCACCCGCTTGGCATGTCGGCGGCTGAATCGAACCGATGAATCGTCAAACCGTCGACGCGCGAGGGCTCCTCTGTCCGTTGCCGGTCATCCGTACGCAGAATCAGGCGCGTCGGATGGCCACGGGCGATGAGATCGAGGTGCTGGCAACGGATCCCGGTGTTCGCCAGGACATTCCCGCCTGGTGCCGCGTACACGGCCACGCCGTCGCGAAGGTCAGTGAAGCGGACGACGAAATCCGGATTCTCATCACGATCGGCTGATCACCGAACCTCGCGTATACCCCGCCTGCGTTTCCTGATCACCTGCTTCAGTGTTTTGGCGTTGGTCTCGACCGAGGCCGCCGAGAACACCCGTCACGGCGTGGTCGCCGCGCCATCGACGATCCCGCTGCCGGACCTCACCGTGCCGCCGCGTACGAGCGCCCGCGCATCGACACCCGACCTTTCTCGTCCGACAGTGACGATCGAGGCGCCGCAAGACGGGTCGACCGTCCGCGGCGTTTTCGAGCTGGCTCTCGACACGAACGTCACCGACACCGACCGGTCACGGCTCGTGGTCCGCATTGATCAGACCGTCGTATACGCGGGCGATTACCGCAATCCGCTCGCCTTACCTCGGCTCGAGCGCGGCAGGCACGAAATCGAAGTGCAAATCGATACGGGGGACGACGCGAAGCAAGCGTCGGCGGTGGCACGGGTCAGCATCTTCGTTCAGCAATCCTCGCGCTTCTTACCGGTACGATGACGTCCGCGCACAACGCACCAGCGCGGCTCACCGCCTGGGATGCGCACGATATTGGTGCAAATCACAACAAAGCGTTTGCGGATGAGCACCGATGTGGTGCAATCCGACGATGGCAAGTCGACGGCAGGGCAATCAACCAGCGGATGCCGAAGGTGGAACGCTTTTTGCCCTGCAACGAGCCGTGGCTACCTATCGCGACATCCTGGATCTATTGAACACCGCGGTAGTGGCCGTCACGGCAGTATCGAATCTCGACCATGACACGCCGACGTTCCGCGTGAGCTACCTCAATCAGTCGGCGCAGTCGCTGTTTGGGATCTCCGCGCAACGCGCGGTCGGTAAGCCGGTCCAGGCGCTCCTCGACGATTCACATGCCAAGGACTCCGTTCTCGCCAACGTACTTTCCACCGGCCAGCCGTTCACCAAACGCGGCGCCTCGCTGTATCTACCCGAAGGCGCCGCGCAGGTCGACTACTCGATCGCACCATTGTCCGAGACGGACGTGCTGCTCGAACTCGAAGTGCTCGATCGCTTCATGCGGATCAACCGCGACGACCAGCATGTGTCGTTGCAGGAAACGTCGCGAAAACTCGCCCGTGGCCTCGCCCACGAGGTGAAGAACCCGCTCGGCGGCATCCGCGGCGCTGCCCAACTGCTCGAGCGCCAACTCACCGACCCCGATCAGCGCGAGTACACGTCGGTCATCATTCACGAAGCCGACCGACTACGTGATCTCGTCGACCGAATCCTCGGACCCAACGACCGTCCGAAGCTCGAATCGGTGAACGTGCACGACGTGATCGAACACGTCGTCCGCCTCCTCGACGCCGAATGCCCCGCGCGGGTGAAGTTCGAACGCGACTACGACCCGAGCGTGCCGGAAATCGAGGCCGACCGCGCCAAACTGATCCAAGCCGTGCTCAACGTCATTAAGAACGCGATCGCCGCACTCGATACGACCGAGCAGCCGGCCATCACCCTACAAACGCGCATCGTGCGCCAGTTCACGATCGGGTCGGCCCGGCACAAGCTGGTCGCGAACCTGAACTTCATCGACAACGGCCCCGGGATTCCCGCCGACATCGCCGATCGAATCTTCCTACCCATGATCAGCGGGCGCGCCGACGGTTCGGGCCTCGGACTCGCCATCACCCAAACCATCCTCAGCCAGCACGGTGGCCTAGTGCAGTACGAAACCGAACCTGGTCGCACGACTTTTTCCTTCTATCTACCCCTGACACAGGAAAAAGCGTAATGGCGCGCGCCGTCTGGGTGGTCGACGACGACGACTCCATTCGCTGGGTGCTCGAACGTGCGCTGGGCCAGGCCGGTTATGCGGTCTCCTGCTTCGAAAGCGCCGACGCCGCCATCGGAGATCTCGAAGACCGGGAGCCAGACGTCGTGATCTCCGACCTACGCATGCCCGGGACACACGGGCTCGACTTCCTGACGCTGCTCGGCAGCCGTAAGCCCGAGATCCCCGTCATCATCATGACCGCTCACTCCGATCTCGAGACGACGGTGAACTCGTTTCAGGCGGGCGCGTTCGAATACCTCGCTAAGCCGTTCGACGTCGACGAAGCCATCGGCACGGTCGCCCGCGCCGTCGCCCGGCGCGACGAAGTGAGCGGAGCCCCAGTACCCGAGACGACACCTGTCGAAACCGAGATCGTCGGCAAAGCGCCGGCCATGCAGGAAGTCTTCCGCGCGATCGGCCGGCTCTCACAATCGAATATCACCGTGATGATCGAAGGTGCCTCCGGAACGGGCAAGGAACTCGTCGCGAGTGCCCTCCATCGGCACAGCCCGCGAGCAGGAAACGCTTTCGTCGCCCTGAACATGGCCGCGATTCCACACGAACTGATCGAGTCGGAACTTTTCGGGCACGAACGGGGGGCGTTCACCGGAGCGAAAGACCAGCGCGTCGGGCGTTTTGAGCAAGCCGACGGCGGCACGTTGTTTCTCGATGAGATCGGCGATATGCCAGCGGATGCGCAGACGAGGCTCCTCCGCGTGCTTGCGGAAGGCGAGTTCTACCGTGTCGGTGGTCGGCATAGCGTCCGGGTCGACGTCAGGATCATCACCGCGACGCATCGCAACCTCGCTCGATTGGTCGAGGAAGGTTCGTTTCGCGAGGATCTGTACCACCGCCTGAACGTCATCCGTGTACACGTACCGCGACTGAACGAAAGACGATCCGACATTCCGCTGCTCGCTAAACATTTCCTCAATCGCGCGGCGACGAATCTCGGCGGCGAGGCGAAGACCTTGCGTCCGGAAACGCTCGAACACCTGCGATCGCTCGAATGGCCCGGCAACGTCCGGCAGCTCGAAAACACATGTAACTGGTTGACCGTGATGGCGCCCGGTCGCGAAATCCACATCGACGACCTGCCCCCCGAACTGCTCGACGCGCCACCATCGACCACGCCGGACACCGACTGGCAATCCATGCTGCGTGCGTGGATCCGTGATCGGTTGCAGAGTGGTGATCAGAAGATCCTCGATCAAGCACTTCCCGAGTTCGAGACGGCGATGATCGAAGTCGCGCTCGAGCATACCGGCGGACGTAAACGCGACGCCGCCGAACTCCTCGGCTGGGGCAGGAACACGCTGACGCGCAAACTCGCCGAGTTGAACCTCGAACACTGACGCGCGCTTCGCGGTTTCGTCACGTTGACCGCGTGCGACAATCGCTCGATGTTCACGATCGCCCTCTTCGAACCCGGGATCCCGCCCAACACGGGCAACGCGATGCGGCTCGCGGCAAATACCGGCGCCGATCTTGCTTTGATCGAACCACTCGGTTTCGAGATGACGGACACTCGGCTCAAACGCGCCGGCCTCGACTATCGCGAGATCGCGACGACGACCGTCTATCCGAACCTCGATGCATTCCTCGACATCGTGGGGGACCGGCGCGTGCTCGCTTTCTCGACCCGCGGAAAAACCCGCTACGACCGAATCGAATACCGACTGGACGACGTGTTGTTGTTCGGCCCGGAGACGCGCGGACTACCCGACGAATTGCTCGATTCGCTTCCCGCGGAACAGAGAGCGCGAATCCCGATGGCGAGCAACTCGCGCAGCATCAACCTCGCGAACTCGATCTCGATCGCGCTCTTCGAAGCCTGGCGGCAACACGATTTTGCCTAGTTGACGACGTCGCCCGGCGGTTGGTCGACTTGTCGCTGACGCACGGCCTCGAGGAACAACGCCTCGAAGTTCACCGGGGCCAGATTGAACGGCGGGAAGGTGCCCTTCACGGTCAAGCTTTCGAGCGTTTCCTTAGCGTACGGGAAGAGGATGTGGGCACAATTGATCGCGAGGACCTGTTGTTGCGCGGCCTCGTTCATGTTGTCGAGGCGGAAGATCCCAGCCTGCTGAATCTCGACGATGAGGCCAACCGGCCCCTCTTCCTCATTCGCGTCACCACCCGCGAGGATGTCGGGCTCCGCTTCCTCCCCCGAACGCGCCGTACAGGTGACCGTCAGGATAACCTCGAAGCGATTCTCGTCGAGGCGCGAACTCTTCGTGTTGATATCGAGCTGGACCTTCGGTTTCCAGGCAGCCAGGAAGACATCGGGCGCTCTGGGAGATTCGAAGGAGGCATCACGCAGATAGATCCGATCGATCGCGAGCTGCGGCGCGGGTGGGGTTGCTTCGGCCATGCTATTTCACCACCGGTAGGTTCTGATTGCGCCACTCCGTGATGCCGCCTTTCAATCGCGAGACGTTGAAACCGGCTTTGCGCAACACCGTGCCCGCCGTGCCGGAGTGCTGGCCCATCTTGCACGCGACGACGATCGTCTTCTCCTTGTGCTTCTCGAGCTCGCTCACCCGGTCGGCGAGGCTCGTGTGAGGGATATTGATCGAATCGACGATATGGCCTGATGAGAACTCGGCGTTGTCGCGTACATCGACGACGACCGCGCCGTCACGATTGACGAGATTCACGAGTTCCTGGGCGGAAACGGACTGACCGCCGCGGGCAACTTCGTTGCGGATGAAGAGGATGAGAATGATCAGAAACGACCCCACCAGGAAGGGGTGATTGCCGATGAACTCGAAGAGCTGCTCCACGAACGATCCTCATGCGTGAACGTTTTAAGCCGGGCCAACGCACCCTTTCGCTCGAGGTGCCAAAAACAAGCCTTTCGAGCAGGATGCGCTGAAGGCGCGGCATTATAATCGCGCCCCGAATTACTCGCGCGCTCGATCGAACACAAAATCGATTCGGCGAGCAATCAAACCGATGTGCTTCGAGGAAATCGTATGACTGACGCGGTATCCCCAACGACGCTCCTGATCGTTCTCGACGGATGGGGACACCGCGACGACGCGCCCGACAACGCCATCTCGCGCGCGCACACGCCCGTCTGGGACGCTCTCTGGAAACAGGCACCCACGACACTCGTCTCGGGATCGGGCCTCGACGTCGGGCTTCCGGCCGGCCAGATGGGCAACTCCGAAGTCGGCCACATGAACCTCGGCGCCGGCCGGGTCGTCTATCAGGACCTCACCCGTATCGATCAGGCAATCGCCACGGGAACGTTCGCCGACACGCCTGCGATCGCCGAGCTCTTGGCCAAACTCGCCGCGCACGGGCGAACCCTGCACGTGATGGGCCTCCTCTCACCGGGCGGCGTGCACAGTCACGAAGACCAGATCTTTGCGCTGATCGAGCTCGCGGTCGCGCACGGCGTCGCCGTCAAACTCCACGCCTTTCTCGACGGCCGAGATACGCCACCGCGAAGCGCCAAGGCATCCCTCGAACGCTTCGAAGCCGCGTGGCCCGGCGTGATCGGCTCGATGACCGGTCGCTTCTACGCCATGGACCGGGACAACCGCTGGGACCGCGTCCGGCGCGCCTACGACCTGATCCAACTTGGCGAAGCGTCGTTTCATGCACCGAACGCCGTCGATGGCCTGGCACGGGCTTATGGGCGCGACGAGAACGACGAGTTCGTTCAGCCGACGGCAATCCATGCACCGGAAGAATCCCCCGTCACGGTGCGCGACGGTGACGGCGTCATCTTCATGAACTTCCGCGCCGACCGAGCGCGAGAGATCACCCGCGCTTTCCTCGAGAGCGATTTCGACGGTTTCGAGCGGCGATCCAGGGCTGAACTCACCGGTTTCGTGTCGCTGACTCAGTACGCTGACGATATCGATACGACCATCGCGTTCGCGCCGGAACATCTCGCGAACACCCTCGGCGAATATCTCGCGACGATGGGCAAGACGCAGCTTCGCATCGCGGAAACCGAAAAGTATGCGCACGTGACGTTCTTCTTTTCCGGCGGACGGGAAGAGTCGTTCACGAACGAGTCGCGCATCCTGATCGAGAGTCCCAAGGTGGAAACCTACGATCAGGTCCCCGAAATGTCCGCGCGAGAAGTCACCGATCAGATGGTCGAGGCAATCGACACCGGTCGCCACGACGTCATCGTCTGCAATTTCGCAAACGGCGATATGGTCGGCCACACGGGTGTGTTCGAAGCCGCCAAACAAGCCGTCGAAACACTCGATGAATGCCTCGGCCGAATCCGCGCCGCCGTCGATCGAACGGGCTCGCAGTGCCTGGTCACGGCTGATCACGGCAACGCCGAACAGATGACCGACGAAACCTCCGGCCAACCGCATACCGCGCACACATCGGAACCCGTACCGCTGGTCTACATCGGCAAGAACGAAATCAGCCTCGCAAGCGGCGGCGTGCTGTCCGACATCGCACCGACGATTCTCGACCTGATGAAGCTCCCTATTCCGGATGAGATGACCGGGCGCTCCCTGGTGACACGCAAAGCCGACGATCTAGAGCCGCCAAGGCCAAGCTAGAGCCGGGCCGCGCGGTGAAGAGCCTCACGTTCGTCGTTGCGATGTTGATCGCAGCAACCGTGCACCCGAACGAGGCCGAAATCGCCGCCCTGACCGAACGTTTGAACGATCTCTCGACCTGGCTCCAGTCGGCCGATGAAAAACTGCGCGCCAACCGGGAAGCCCTCTCTAGGTTCGACGCGACCATCCGCCAGCACGGAGAAAAGCGTCGACGTCTCGCCGGTTCGCTGGCGACGGCCAGGGACGAGCTTTCCGACATCACCGCGCGAATCGAGGATCTCGAAGAGACGCGCGAGCGAGCCGCCGATGACCTGAACGCGTTCCTCGTCGCAATCCATCGAGGCGGTATCGCCGTCCCTTTGAAGCGGTTGTTGTCCGAGCGCGATCCGGGCGAGTTCGATCGCCACGCGCGCTACGAGCGTGCCTTGCTCGAAGCACAGCAGACACGCCTCGACGCTTACCAGGCAACGCTTGCCAGACTCGACGCATCCCGCGCACTCGAAGCCGCCAAGCAGGACGAGGTCACCGGACACCAACGCACGCTCGATCAAACGATCGCTGCGCTCAACGAACAACGCATCGAACGCGAAGCGGTCATCGCAACACTAGCCGCCTCGATCACGGACAAGACTGACGAACGCGAACGCCTGATGGCCGACCGGTCACGACTGCAAACGCTCCTGGATGAGCTGCCCAGAACGCGCGAGTTCGTCGTCCCATCCTCGGGATCGGCCTGGCCCATCGACGGCGAACTGTTACGCCGATTCGGACAACAGCGCATGGGACAACTTCGTTGGCGCGGTGTGTACTTCAGTGCCTCGAGCGGAGCGGCCGTGCGGGCAGCGGCGGGCGGCACGGTCGTGTTCGCCGATCATCTGCGGGGATTCGGTCTGCTGACGATCCTCGATCACGGCAACGATCAGCTCACGCTCTATGGCTATACCGACACGCTCTTCAAACGGGTTGGCGAACCCGTGAGCGCCGGGGAGACGATCGCAACGGCGGGGCAAAGCGGCGGACAAGCCGACGTCGGGCTCTATTTCGAGGTCCGCGACGCCGGGACCTCCATCGATCCGCTCGCGTGGTTGAAGGCGCGTGGAATCTCGCCCGATTGATCAGTGCCGTCGAGCTGAAAGGACTATGATCGGCCCATGATTCTCCGGCCCGTCACACTGATCGGCATTATCGTCAGCATGGTCGCGGGCGTGATTCTGGGCGTCGTGACATATCGTTCACTCGACTGGCAACCGCGCGCGATCCAGGACCGGGTGCTCGCTGAAATCGTCGATCGGGTCGGTGAGCATTACGTCAAGGACGTCCCGCGCCAAAAGCTGATCAGCGATGCCATCGACGGCATGTTGCGCGGCCTCGACGAACATTCGAGCTACCTCGACGCCGATGGATACGACGCGATTCAGGAAGAAACCACCGGCCGGTTCGGTGGGATAGGCATCGAGGTCGGCCTGGTCGACGGCTTCGTCACCGTGATCGCACCGATGGACGACACGCCCGCCGAACGTGCCGGTGTCGCGGCGGGTGACCGGATCACGCGCATCAACGGCCAGTCGATGCGCGGCACGAGTCTCATTGACGCGATCGATGCCTTACGCGGTCCGCCGGGATCGAATGTCGACGTGCGATTCCTTCGTGTACCCCGAAACGGTTCGTCGGCCGACGGCGTCACGATCGATCGAACTCTGACGCGCGCCAACATCCGGGTCGCGAGCGTTACCGGCCGATTGCTCGAACCCGGCATCGCCTACGTCCGCATCGCCCAGTTTCAGTTACGCACCAGCGACGAACTCGAGAAGGCGCTGACCGATCTCGAGATCGAAAACGGCAGTCCCCTCGACGGCGCGGTGCTCGACCTGCGCAACAACCCCGGCGGAATCCTCGGCGCATCCGTCAAGGTCGCGGACGCGTTCTTGAACGACGGGTTGATCGTCTACACCGAGGGGCGACTGGAAACGCGCGAACTGACCTTTCGTGCCGCACCCGGCGATCTGCTCGACGGTAAGCCCGTCGCGGTCCTCATCAACGGCGGTTCGGCATCGGCGTCCGAGATCGTCGCGGGTGCATTGCAGGACCACGACCGCGCGACGTTGGTCGGCAGCAAGAGCTTCGGCAAAGGAACGGTGCAGTCCGTGATTCCGCTCGCCAACGAGCGCGCCATCAAGATCACGACGGCACACTACTTCACGCCGAACGGTCGATCGATTCACGAAAAAGGCATCGAGCCCGACATCGTCGTCCAACGCGGTGACGACATCGCAACCTATCGCGACAGAATCTTAGGTTCCGCGGTCGACGCGATCAGGAACTCCGACCGGCACGCCGGTTGATGCGTTTCACGCGCTTCGGCGTCGTTGCAGCATGCCTGATCGCCTTCGCGCCACCCACGGTCGCCGCTCGGCTCGCGATCGTCATCGATGACCTCGGCTACAACTTCGACCGCGGCCGACGCGTCGTCCTTATGCCCGCCCCGGTGAGCCTCTCGATCCTGCCCTTTACGCCCGCGGCAACGGCCATCGCCCGGCTCGCGCGGCAATACGACAGGGACGTCTTGCTCCACCAACCGCTCGAAAGCGAACGCGGCACCTGGGCGGAAGGTTTGCTCACCACGGCAATGACGGCCCAGGCGATCGAAGTGGGTCTCGAAACCGCACTCGCGAGCGTGCCCTTCGCGATCGGCATCAACAACCACGCCGGAAGCCGCTTCACCCGAGACATCCGCGCAATGGGTGCCCTGATGCGAGTCATTCGCGAAACCGATCGACGTTTACTCTTTCTCGATAGCCGTACGACCGCCGATACGGTCGCGGAATCCGCCGCGCGCGATCAAAAAATCCCGTTCGTTGCGCGGGACTTCTTCCTCGATCACGTTCCGACGCCGGAGGCGATGGCCGAAGCCTTCGAAGCGGCATTGCGGAAAGCGAAAACGCGCGGCTACGCGGTCGCTATCGCACATCCGAAACCAGCGACGCTCGCGTTTCTCGAAGCTCGACTGGTCGACGTCCAAGGCGTCGACATCGTGCCGATTTCTAAGCTTCTCCCGCCGCGTGATCGAGTAGCGCCTGGCCGGCTGCAAAGTCGAGCGTTCCCTCGTAGAGCGCAGAACCCGTAATCGCGCCGAGGAGCGCCGTCGACGGTAGGTTCATCGCGACGAGGCGTTCGAGATCATCGAGACTCTTGACGCCCCCCGAGGCGATGATCGGCGAACCAACGGCTTCCGCCATTTCCGCCGTCGCTTCAGCGTTCACACCCGTCAACATGCCGTCGCGCGCAACGTCCGTGAAGACGACCGCAAAAACACCTTCCGAGCAGAGCGAGCGCGCCAGATCGCTCGCCAGGACATCACTGGTCTCGTCCCACCCACGCGTCGCGACACGACCTTCGCGGGCATCGAGCCCCAGGATGACGCGACCCGGAAAATCGACGACGAGTGCGCGGAAGAAATCCGGATCTTCGAGCGCGGCGGTCCCGATGATCACCTGCGCGACGCCCGCGTCGAGGTAACTCGTCGCAATCGCCCGATCACGAATGCCGCCACCGATCTCGACCGGGACCGGTGCCACCGCCTCGACGATCGCTTCGACGAGATCTCGGTTACGCGGGACGCCGGCAAAAGCGCCGTCGAGATCGACGACATGGATCCGCCGCGCACCGGCATCGCGCCAATGCTTCGACATCGCGACCGGGTCATCCGAGTAGATCGACGCCGAATCCATGACACCTTGTTTGAGCTGCACGCACTGGCCGTTCTTGAGATCGATCGCGGGAATGAGAAGCATCGGTCGACTTACAAAGTGCCTTTCGTCGACGGCGTGTCGAACGTGCGGGGATCGGGTTCCAGCGCGGCGCGCAGCGCGCGCCCGAAGGCTTTGAAGATCGTCTCGGCTTGGTGGTGTGCGTTGACGCCGTGAAGGTTGTCCACGTGCAACGTCACACCGGCGTGATTGACGAATCCCTGGAAAAACTCATGCAGGAGATCGACATCGAAATCGCCGACCCGCGCCCGGGCGAAATCGACCCGCCATTCGAGCCCGGGACGTCCGGAGAAGTCGATCACCACGCGGGAGAGAGCTTCGTCGAGCGGGACGTAGGCGTGGCCGTATCGGTAGATCCCACGCCGATCACCCGCCGCTTCGCCGAGCGCCTGGCCGAACGTGATACCGACGTCCTCGACAGTGTGATGCGCATCGATTTCGAGATCGCCTTTGGCGTGAACATCGAGATCGAGCCGACCGTGACGCGCCACTTGATCGAGCATGTGCTCGAAGAACGGCAAGCCGGTATCGAGGGTCGACTGACCCGATCCGTCGAGATTCACGGCGACCGTGATTTGCGTCTCGAGCGTGTCGCGGGAGGTATTCGCGGTCCGCATCGTGCTACTGCCAGGTGAGTGGGGCCGCGAAAGTAAACGACCCGGCAAATGGGGACAAGAAGGCCATGCGCTGCTCGCGCGCGAGCTACAACCGGTCCATCAAGCTCCCGTAGGGTAGAAACCGGTTATTCGACTGCGATCGGATCCAAGCTGTCAGCGTATCCGGATAGTCGCCGCGTTCACGCAAGAGTCGCGCCATCGCGATCACCGGTGACTTGGCACCGACATCACAGCCGGGTATCACCTCGGCACGGGTCGCGACGCGGACCCATTGGATGAGCGTTTCCGAATCGACCCCGTCGATGAAGGTTGCGATGGCGCTCTTCGTTGCCGTCATGACCTGGCGCACGCGTTCGAGATCGTCGCCTTCGACGGAGAATCGCTCGGCGAGCACGCCGTCTGCGACCCGCAACAGCGCTTCGCGATGGGTCTCGCCCAGTTCCGCTGCCGCGGGTGTCCAACTACCTACGTCCGTCACGTCGTTCCACCTTTCGAATTCACCTAGCCTACCAACCCGAGTAGGCAAAGATGGGGGCTAGAATGACGGATTCGAGCCGAGGCCACCCATTTGACGACCTTCGCTGAACGATTGCTCTTCTGGTGGGACGAGAACGGCCGCAAAGACCTGCCCTGGCAACGGGACCGCACGCCCTACCGCGTCTGGGTTTCCGAGATCATGCTCCAGCAGACCCAGGTCACCACCGTGATCGGCTATTTCGAGCGATTCATCGAAGCCTTCCCGACTGTCGCCCATCTCGCCAACGCACCGATCGACCGTGTGCTCCACGCCTGGAGTGGGCTCGGCTACTACAGCCGCGCCCGCAACCTGCATCGCGCAGCCGTCGACATCATGGCCGAACACGCAGGCGAACTACCGACCGATCCGCGCGAACTCGAAAAACTGGCCGGCATCGGCCGTTCGACAGCCGCGGCCATCGTCGCGCAGGCGCACGGCAAACGCGCAACGATCCTCGACGGCAACGTCAAACGCGTACTGTCGCGCCAGTTTCGGATCGACGGCGATCCGACCCGCGCGGCGACGCAAGCCGCCCTCTGGTCCCACGCCGAAGCGCTAACCCCATGGCGTCGCGTCGCCGACTACACCCAGGCGATCATGGATCTCGGCGCGACCGTTTGTACGCGCACGAATCCGCTATGCGAAGACTGCGCGGTCGAGCGAAGCTGCGGCGCACGAGAACACGGCGACTGGGCCAGTTTTCCCGCCCGTAAGACCAAACCCACCACCCGACGTCACGAAACCCGACGTTTCTACGTCGCGGTGACCCGAGACGGTTCGGTCTGGCTCGAACGCCGCCCCGACGAAGGCATCTGGGGCGGCCTGTACTCGCCCCCCGAATACGCACCCGGGACGCCGATCGAACGTTTCCTCGCCGACACTCACCTCGAACAAGCCGACGTTCACGCCGTGCACGAATGCCCGCCGATCGAACACGGCTTTACCCATTTCGATCTCACCGTCCACCCCATCGTCGTCGTGATCAGCCAACGTCCCGACGTGGTCGCCGAGCGAAGCGCGGGCTGGTTCGACGACCCGGATGCACCGGTCGGGCTCTCGACGATCGCGGCTAGACTCATGCGCCTCGCGCGAAGCTTTACGGAGGCCTTCGAACTCACATGACCCGACTCGTGCACTGCGCCAAATACGACAAAGAGCTACCGGGGCTCGCGACGCCACCTCTCCCCGGCGATCTCGGCACACACATTTTCGAAAACGTCAGCCAAGCGGCGTGGGACGCATGGATCGAAGTTCAGACCATGCTCATCAACGAGAAGCATCTGTCCATGATCGACGCCGCCGCGCGCGCCTACCTGCGCGAGCAGATGCAGAAGTTCCTCGCGAACGAGGACTACGACGAACCGGCCGGGTACGTACCACCGGAGATCTAACCGACAACGCTCGCGCGCCCATCATTCGCAGACCAACGAACGAAGCGTTCCGGCGAACAAGCCCACCCCCGGGGCCCCGGCGCGCAAGCGCGCCAGGGGGGAACCGCGCACAGCGACCCCGCGCCGAACTGGGCTCCCACAAGAAAGAGCAAGCTGCAATCCAGCCTACTCCTCCGGTGAAGCGGGCTTCCCAGCGCCGCGCAATCCGACTTCCCAGCGCGTCCGGCGACGCCGACCAACCACCCTCAAAAATCCCGCACGACATCGAACGAGGCCTTCCGGCGATCACGCCCGCCTCCGGGGCCCGGGCGCGCAAGCGCGCCAGGGGGGAACTACGCACAGCGACCCCGCGCCGCACTGGGCGCGCGGCGAGATTCCCCCATCCGCCAACTCAGACTCAGCGCCGATCCGGCGGGGGCGTGGGGGCGGAGCCCCCACAAGAAAGAGCAAGCTGCAATCCAGCCTACCCCTCCGGTCAGTCAAAGCTTCCCAGGCCCTCACGCCATCAACGCATCCAGCAGTACTTCGCGCGCCGCTGCCGCGTCGATCGTGCGCGCAAACCGAATGTTTCCTTCGGCCGCTCGCGCGCGTTGATCAATCACCGTCATGCCGCGCGTCAGGCGCCCGTCCGTCTCGACTGCCGCCGAACAGGACTGGAACTCGAAGAGTTCCGGATGCGTGAGCGCGAGCACCGCGCAGGGATCGTGCATGGCCGAGCGCCGCTCGCCCGTGAACGAGATCATTCGCTCGTGCAGAAAGGTGAGAACCTGCGCGGCGGCTTTGGCGATGGGCGTTCCCGCTGCCTCGAGGGTTTCGAGCATCCCATCGTCGCTTTGGAACTGTCGTGTCAGATCGAGCGTGGCGAGCGTGATCGACAGGGGCGAGGCAAAAACCCGCGCCGCGGCTTCGGGGTCTGCATAGATATTGAACTCGGCGACCGACGTGACGTTGCCGATCGTGGTACTGCCGCCCATGACGTAAACCGCACCGGTGCGCATCCCGAAGCGTTCGTCGAGGCCGAGCGCCAGCGCCAGGTTCGTGAGGGGACCGACCGCAACGATCGGTACATCACTATCGAGATCAACCAGGGCTTGCGCCGCTGGTATCGGATCGACGGCCTGCGTCGGAGCGGCAATGTCGACACCGTCGAGACCGCTCTGGCCATGCACCTCGATGGCCGTGATCGCGTCGCCGACGAGCGGACCAGCGGCCCCGCGAAAAACGGGTGCGGCGACACGGACGAGTTCGAGAAGGCGTAACGCGTTGGTGGTGGTGTTCTCGATGCTCGCGTTCCCCGCCACCGACGCCACACCGACAATGTCGAGATGACGAGCCGCGAGCATGATCGCGAGTGCGTCATCCTGGCCCGGGTCACAATCGATAAATGCCCTCTGTTTCGCCACCGCTTTTCCACCTGTCAACAACCAAGTGTCGAAGCCTACCGTTGCACCACAAAGGCGTTTGGAATAAATCCAAATCCATGAACGTAAGTACGATCATGACACTGACTGAAGACCCAGCGCATGGTGACAATGCCCACCACGGCCGCCGTCATTCGCGAAGAGCTTGAGCCGCCGCGCATGATCGACGACGTGATCGCGCTCGGTTCACCGGGGCACGCGCTCGCGATGCAACTGCTCGGTAACCGCGACGATGCCGCGGACGCCGTCCAGGACGCTATGGAAGGCGCCCTGACGAAGGGCGACTCGTTCGATCCACAACGCGGGTCGTTGAAAACCTGGTTCCTGCGAATCGTGAGAAATCGCTGCATCGACGAACTCCGTCGGCGCTCACGTTCCAGTCGCCGGGCATCCGACATCGATCCGACGGACGTTGCCGCCGTTGACGATCCCGCGACCGATTCGGAACTTAATCAAGCGAAGAAGACCCTACAGCACCACCTCGACACACTCGACGCGGAGCAACGCGAAATCCTGATCCTGCGCGACTACCTGGGGCTCGCGTACGCCGATATTGCCGTGATCCTCACCGTGCCTCGGGGCACGGTCATGTCGCGGCTGCACCGTGCGCGCCAGCGACTAAGCGAGAAAATGAACCCATGAACGATGATCGTTGCGATGTCCTCGGCCCGCTCATGAGCGGCTACGTCGACGGCGAGTTGACCCAGCAACAGCGACAGTTCGTCGAAGTACACGCCCGGGACTGTGAAACGTGTCGCCGGAAACTCGATGAACTCGAGGAGCTCAGAGCTCGATTCGCCGAACTCGACCTCGAGGAGGTCAACACCACGGAATGGAGAGAGAGAATGAATGAACCTACAGTAGAAACGACACGGAACGTCGGCTGGGTCGTATTCATCGGCGGTGTTGTCCTGGCAGCCACCGTCGGTGTCGTCTCATTCTTTGGGGCTTCCGACGTCTCGACGCTGGCCAAATTGATCGTCGCCGGTGTCTACGGCGGTTTGGTGCTGCTGCTGATATCGGTCGCGCGACAACGCCTGATCGAGCAAAAGACGGATAAGTACAGGGACGTGGAGATCTAGATGATTGTCGTGACCACAGAAACGATTGCCGGTAGCCGGATCGTCGAGTCGCTGGGACTCGTCCGCGGCAATACGATCCGCGCGCGCCACGTCGGCAAGGACATCATGGCGGGGTTACGTCATATCGTCGGTGGGGAGATCCACGAGTTCACCAAGCTCGTGGCGGAAAGCCGCGAGCAAGCGCTCGACCGCATGGTCGACGAAGCACATCGGTTAGGCGCCGACGCGATCGTCGGCGTTCGCTTTACGACGTCTGTGCTGATGGGCGGCGCCGCGGAGCTGCTTGCCGTCGGGACGGCCGTCAAACTCCAACCCGAGGCCGAGTCGGCTTGAAGCCGACTCGGTGTGCAGTTTTTGCTAGCGCAAAAACTGCCGCCAACAGGCTAAATCTTCGTTAAGCCGACGCGCTCGGTCGGGCCGAGACACTCGCGTGCCAGCGATTGGCATGCTCGCGCCCATCGCCGAGCGGCATACGAATCCACTTCGCGAAATCGACGGCACAGAGCGCCGTGATATCGGCAATCGTGAACGTATCCCCCGCGACATATTCGGAATCGGCTAGCCGCGCATTCAGGGAGTCGAAGAACCGCTCGACGCCGACGCGGCCCTGCTCGACCAGGCCTTCGATCGAGGCGTCACCCGACTGTCCCGTCTTCCGCCGCGTAGCAAACGCCGGGTTGGAGTTGCGGAATACATCACCGATCGCCTGGATACCGTCGAACTCCATATGCCGCTCGACCGACGCGATATACGCCTGGGATGCGGCATCGGTCCCCATCAACGGCGGTTCGGGGTGCGTCAGCTCGAAGTAGCGGTAGATCGCGGGCGACTCGTCGATCACAGTGCCGTCGTCGAGCACAAGCGTCGGTAGGACACCGCGCGGGTTGATCGCCTTGAACTCGTCAGCGAGGTTCTCACCACCAACGATGTCGACCTGAACCGACTCGACCTCAACACCCTTTTCGGCCAGAAAAATCCGGACGCGGCGCGGGTTCGGCGCCTGGGTAAATTCGTAGAGCTTCATGTTTCCCCCTGGCTCTTCACATCATAAAGAGCGAAGCATAGCCGGAACGCGTGACGACACCCTATGTCTCGGCATCGCCGGATGCACCGCCTTGGCATCTTTGGATGCACCGCCTTGGCATCTTTGGATGCACCGCCTTGGCATCTTTGGATGCACCGTCTCTAATGGTTCCATGCAGATCTCACACGTGCTCGTCGGTCAACGGCGCCACCTCGCCGTCAACGGCCGGTCCGTGACCACCGGCATCGACAAGACACCCGTCGATGCCGCAGAAATCAAACGCCTCGGCGTGACGGGCGATGCGGTCGTGAATACGAAGCACCACGGCGGGCCCGACCAGGCGGTCTACCTCTACGGATCGATCGACTATTCGTGGTGGCGAAACAAGCGTATCGACGTCGACCCGGGCCGTTTCGGCGAAAACCTGCTGATCGAAGATTTCACCTGCATCGATCGTGCGATCGTGCGATCGGCGATCGGATCGTCGTCGGTTCGAGCGTCGTCCTCGAGATCACCGCACCGCGGATTCCATGCGCCACACTCGGTGGGCGAATGAACGACGCGGGATTTGCCCGTCGATTTCGGGCTGCCCGACGACCCGGGTGCTACTGCCGGGTGATCGAACAAGGCGTTGTACGCACGGGCGATTCTGTTCATATCGACGCCTATGGGAGCGAACCGCTCGGGTTGCTCGAGGTATTCGACGCCGCCTTCGGACCCGACGCGACCATCGCCAAGCTCGAGCGTTTCCTCGCCGCCCCGATCGCGAGCCGCGAACGCGCAAACAAAGAACGTCAGCTCAAGAAAGCACGGGGAGAATAGTTGATGGAATTCGAAATGCCGGTATCGCCCGGCGCACTCGCCGCCACGATCTTCGGCCTCGTCGTCGGTCTTCTCGGCTTGCGCTTCGCCTGGAAGTTCGTGACCCAGTTCCCGCGGGAGATACACGAAGGGGAGCGTCGGCGGGAAGCCGAACAAGCCGCCGCCGAGGCAGCCACGGCCGAGGAAGCCGCCGCCGAAGAAGCCACAGCCGAACAAACCGAACACTCGGAAGCGGAGGATCGAACTTCGTGAGCGAGGACCGTGACCGCTGGAATGCGCGCTACGCAAACGGTACCTACGAAACGATCACCCATCCGAGCACGTACCTCGAAGCAAACATCGCGACGCTCAAGCTCGGGCGCGCGTTGGATCTCGCCTGCGGCGCCGGTCGCAACGCACTCTTTCTCGCCGCAGCCGGCTTCGAAGTCGACGCCGTGGACGTCTCCGACATCGCACTCGCGCGGGCTGCCGCGACCGCCGCCGCGCGTAGCCTGGACGTGCACTGGATCGAAGCGGACCTCACCGAGCACCTGACGACAATCTCACCGCCTTACGATCTGATCACCATCATCCGCTACGTCGATCTCGACCTCGTCGGCCAGGCGGCCTCCTGGCTCAAGCCCGGCGGCGTGATCCTGATCGAGCTGCACCTCGCACTCGAAACGGAAATCGAACTCGCAGGCCCGAAGAGCCACCGTTTTCGTGTCAAACCCGGCGAACTGGCACAGAGCGTTTCCGGGCTCGACATTCTCGACTCGACCGAAGGGCTGGTTGAGGACCCGGACGGCAAGACCGCGGCCCTCGCCCGGATCATCGCGCGACGCAACAAATGAGCCAGTCGCGCTAGCGGCAGGTTTCCTCGACAACGACGCCCTCGATCACGACCGCACAGACCTGACTCGTGTATTCGAAGGGATCGCCGCTGAAAAGCACGAGATCACCGTCCTTACCACGCTCGAGCGAGCCGACCCGGTCGTCGATACCGAGAAGCCGTGCCGGCTCGATCGTCACCGCCGCGAGGGTTTCGTCGAACGAAAGTCCATAGCCCGCGGCTAACGCCGCCTCGAAGAGCAGTACATGCGTCTTCGGTACATAGGGCTCGAACCCCGTTTCGATCGCGAATCGAACACCGGCTTGCGCAAGTCGAGCCGCGGAATCGAGCGCACCGTGCTGCGAGTCACCCGCACCACGCAGACCACGCGCCGACGGCGGATGCAGAAAAACAGCGATATCACGCTCGATCAGCTCATCCGCCAGTCGGTACGCCTCGGCGCCACCGTCGATCACGACGCGGATATCGAATTCGTCGGCGATGCGAAAAGCCGTCGTGATGTCAGCACTTCGATTGGCGTTGACCAACGCAAACGTCTCGCCGCGGAGAACGTCGACCAACGCATCGGAGGCGAGGTCACGCGCGGTCGAGGCATCCGTTGAGCGCTTCGAGTCGTACTCACGCGCCTTGATGAGTGCTGCGCGCAACAGCGAAGCCGACTTGGCAGACGTGCCGGGGGACTCGAACGCCGGCAAGCGTCCCAGGCTGACGGCGAGCGCAACGGGTGCCCGAACCAATGCCTCGTCGACCGTATCGCCAACGGTCTTCACGATCATCGTCTGGCCGCTCACGACGGCGCCCGGTCCGTGCCCGGTGTGCATCGTCGTCACCCCGTAGCCACGCACGTAGTCGATCAGCGGATCCGCAGGGTTGTACGCGTCTTCCGCGCGCAGCTCCGGTTGAAGGGGTGCTGAGAGTTCGAGCTGATCCTGATCGCGGACCTGACCCGCGTTCCCGCCGTAGACGCCCGAGAGACCGAGGGTCGAACGCGCATCGACGAGACCCGGCGTCACGACCACGGCTTCGATCACGGTGAAGCCGTTCGGGATACGGACCCGGCTCGCGGGACCGACGCGTCTGATCTTGCCGTCTCTGACGATAACGACACCGTCTTCGATGGGCTCGCCCGTCACCGGGTAAACGAGTTCGCCGCGCACCGCGAGATCGCCCGCCGAGTAGGCCGTTAACGACGCCAAAACCGCGACGCTGGTGGCCACGAGAGTTTGTCTGAGCGACATCATCGCAGCGCTCCCAGATGGTCGTGCTGACCGGTCAATCGATAGACGTCGAATCCGCCGACGGCGTATTGGAAGTGTTCTGGATCGTCACGATCGTAGATGCGTAGACCCTCGACCCACGTCTCAGCGACGTGTGTGTAGACGCTGAACGGCTCACCCGAGAGGATCACGAAGTCTGCATCCTTTCCCGGCGTCAGCGATCCGAGCCGGTCGTCGAGCCGCAGCGCCCGTGCAGGTGCCAGCGTTAGCGCCTCCAGCGCGCCGGCTTCGCTCATCCCGTAGCGAACACTCATCGCCGCGTAGCGCAACAACCGTCGCGAATCGAGCACGGGATCGTCCGTGTTGAGGCTGACATCCACCCCGGCCGCCTCGAGTACCGCCGCCGAGCGGAGCGACGCGTCGAGCACTTCTTCCTTGCCGCCGGGTGAATCGACCAGCGTCAGCGAGACGTGCACGCCCGCGGCCGCGAGTTCTTCCGCGATCTTCCAGGCATCGGAACCATGCTGAATCACCGGCTCGAAGCCGAATTCGTCGGCGATACGAAGTGCCGTCAGGATGTCGTTGTGCCGGTGGCTGTGAAACTGCACCGATCGTTCACCAGCGAGCACCTGTACCACGCCTTCGAGGGCAAGGTTGCGCGCGGGCGGCGGTTTGTCGTCGTCGGTCGTCTCGGTCGCTCGAGCGTGCTTCTGCGCATACTCCCCGGCCGCGACGAAAAGCGCGCGCACGACACTTGCCGACTTCGCCCGCGTGCCCGGCCGCGGCTTGGCACCGATGGAGTTGGTACCGTTCGCCATCTTCATGCTGCCGCAGATCTCATTGATCGGATCGTCACAGAACAACCAATCTTCGATCCGGCGCGGGTCCGCCCGCAGCTTCAGGAAGGTCGTCTGCCCGCTCATCAAGTGACCCGACCCCGGCATCACATTCACGGTCGTAATGCCGCCGGCGCGCGCCCGCCAGAACGAATCGGCATGCACATCGACCGCATCGAGCGATCGCGTGTCGGGGCTCGTCGACGAACTTCGATCCCCGCCGGCCGGACCGCCGATATGCGAGTGCGTGTCGACGAATCCCGGCACGATCACCGCACCCGCGAGATCGTGAACAGTTGCACCCGCTGGAACCTCCACCGATGCACCGACATCGACCACCTTGCCCGCTTCGACGAGCAGGGTGCCGCGCTCGATCGGCGCCCCGTCCACCGGATAGACCTTGGCATTCGTAAACGCGATCGGGTCGGCACCGGCGCTAAACCCGACCAAGGTCGCCGTGATCACGCCGATCCAGACCCGCCCCGGGTAAAGACCCGATGTTTTCATTTCCCCTCCTCGACTAGCGGCACGAACTCGCGCACGATGGAGATCTTCGGCCAATCCAGCTCGAAGGTCGTCAGCGCGACATTCGGGCCGGCAAGAATCCGACCACCATGCATCGGCAGATCGGTCGCCATACGATAGAGGAAATCGATCACGCCCCCGTGCGTCACGGCGAGCACCGACTCGTATTCCTCGACCTCGGACAGCCACTCGACCACTTTGGCAAGCTGCATTCCCCGGCTCTCACCACCCGGCGGCACAAAATCACGATCCCATTCGGTAAAGGACACGAACGACGCCGGATCGAGCGTGGCGCACTCCGCACTCGTCAAACCCGTGTAGTCGCCAAAGTCGCGCTCGTTGATACGCGCGTCCTCGCGCCACGACGAAATGCCGAGACAACGCGCCGTGTCCTGCGCCCGCTTCAACGCCGAACAATAGACGGCGTCATAGGGCGACGGGTCGAACCAAACGTCACGCAACGCGTCCACCTGGGCCCGGGTCAACGTATCCTCAGTCCACCCGGTCCACCGTCGTGCGAGGTTGAACGTCGTCTGCGCATGGCGAATGCAATCAAGCCGCATCGAGATCCCCATTGATCGGCAACGGATCCTAACAACGCGCCCCGGCAGTTTTGTTGACGCCGCAACGGGCGCCCCGGTTAAATACGCCGCTTCCCGTAGCGGCCAGGTAGCTCAGTCGGTAGAGCAGCGGACTGAAAATCCGCGTGTCGGCAGTTCGATTCTGCCCCTGGCCACCAAATCAAAACAAAGACTTGCGGAATTCTCAATTTCACTCCGCGTGTCAAACGGTACACCTGTCGTGTTCCGAGCCTCCTTGCCAACCATCTCGAAGACCCCTGCAGAGACCTGGAAAGCCACCATCCGCAAGCGTGGCTGGCCGACGGTCATCAAGACGTTTCGTACCAAGCGTGACGCGCAGGACTGGGCGCGCCGCACCGCGGACGAGATGGTGCGGGGCGTCTACATCGAGCCGCATCATCCGAGCGTATGCTGCTGAAGCGTGCGCTGGATCGTTACCTGACCGAGGTCGTTCCGACCAAGCGTCCCTCGACGCAACGCCGAGAGCAGCCGATCGACGTAAATCTGAAAGCGGCGGCGCTGGGCAACTACAGTCTCGCTGCGCTCACGCCCGACATCGTTGCCGGGTACCGTGATCAACGCTTGGATAGCGCACTTTTCATGCTGGCATTCATCGTCTCGTTGATCGCCTGCTGCAAGTCGATGACCGCGCCGCTGAGGAAATCGCCGAGAGTTTTGACCAGTGCTGCACGCCAGCATGGTGAAACCAGAGCCCTAAACAGCCAGCGCTCACTCATCAAACGCCACGAAGAGGAGAAATACGTGCCGCGTATTTTCGCCGCCATCATGTTCGCACTGAGTTACGCCCCTGCGCAGGCACAGATGCAAGCCTGTTTCAACTTGTACCAGTTGACTGATTACGAGCATGCAGTTGAGCCCGGCATCGAGATCGACGCCAGCGACAGCCTGCCGCAACACTGTGTTGTGAGAGGCGTGATCAATCGCGCCATCAACTTCGAAGTGCGCTTGCCCATGGTTGGCTGGAATGGGCGCTTCTTGATGTTGGGTACCGGTGGTTCCTCGGGCTACGTGGCCGACACCAGGGCTGGGCTGGCCCAGGGGTTTGCGGTCTCATCCACCGATACCGGCCATCAGGGCGTTGATCTCGCCTTCGGCCAACATCCGGAAGCCCGTCTGGACTACGCGTTTCGCGGCGTACATCTGGCTGCGCGCTCGTCAAAGAAAGTGATTGAACGCTTTTACGGCAAGAAGATTGAATCCTCGTTTTACGGCGGTTGCTCCAACGGCGGTAGACAGGGTCTGATTGAAGCCACCCGCTTTCCTGAGGACTTCGACGGCATCGTGGCGGCGGCGCCGGCGTTCGCACCGGTCAAGCATAATCTGGCGTGGAACGCCATGGCATCTCGTGCCCAGCACGCGGGACCGCTGACTGCTGATCACATTCAGTTGCTGGACGATACCTCGCGCGCATCCTGCGATTTATTGGATGGCGTTGAGGACGGCATCATCAACGATCCGCGGCTGTGTACCCAGGAACACTACGATCCTGGCACCCTGCTGTGTAAAGAGGGGCAGAACCTGAGTACCTGCCTCACCCAGGCGCAACTCGATAATGTCCGGCAACATTATCGTGGCGTCGTCGACGTGCGCGGCAATGTCATCACGCCGGGCCTGATGCCCGGTGCCGAAGCCGGAAGCGGCTGGTCGATGTGGGCACTGACCGGTTTTATCAACCCGGATACCGGCGAACCCCTTGATAAAAGCATCTCCCAGATGAGTGTCGAAAATCGCTTGCGCACCTGGGTCTATCAGAACCAGGACTACGACCCTGCCACGTTCGACATCCGCGCCAATCGAGGCGACCTCGCGCGCGCATCCGCGATTCTCGATGTGAACAGCGCGGACCTGGCCCGGTTCCGCGAGCGCGGCGGCAAGCTGCTGCTGGTTCAGGGCTGGAACGACTATCCAGTGCGACCGGCGGGCATCATCAACTACCTCAAGGAAATCGAGGCAGCGAACGGTGGGGCGGCCCCTACGCGGGAGTTTGTCCGTCTGTTCATGGTGCCCGGCATGGGTCACTGCGGTGGCGGTCCGGGCGCTCACGTCTTCGACTATGTGAGCCCGTTGGTGGCGTGGGTGGATGAGGGCAAGGCACCGGAAGAACTGATTGGGGGCCGCCCTGATGGCGCGTTCACCCGGCGCCATTGTGTGTTTCCCTCGACGGCCCGCTATACCGGCGGCGACGTCAACGATGCGGCAAGCTATCGCTGCATGGCGCCGCCGTAAGCGAGTGGGTTACTCGGTAAATGCTAGTTATGTGTGGGACGGTTGCTGCACATCAGGCTCGTAAACTTGGCTTTGCGCGCAAACCACAGTGACAGAACCATCCGCTGGAGAGGATCGGTATTACAACCGGTCATTTTCGCGAAGGTGCCTTCTATCGGCGCCAGTGGGTGTTTGGTGTGTCGTAGGCAGTTCTGGCGCGCACTCAAGTGTCGGAGCTGAACGCTCCGACCTCGTAGAAAAGGCTTCATGTCCCGATGCGGGACACAGACGATCAACATGAGATCAAGTCCCTGCTACTAAGCCTCGCGACCTCCGTAGCGCTTCGTGCTTTGATGGATCGCATCGTTGCGGATGTCACGCTCGGAGCGCGCACACCCCGTTGAAGTGGCCGAAAAGTCCGGGCGGCGTCCACCTTTAACTGATCGATCACAAGGAGGGATGAAATGAAACGCGTTCTCTGGCTAACCAGCGTCGTACTCCTCGCAGCTTGCGAGCAACCGCTCGAAATGCCCCCCGCGGTCGTCGCCGACGACGAATCCACGCGTCTCAACGCCTGGTTCGACGAGAAGTTCGAAGAGCGTCTGCGGATGAACCCGATGTGGATGACGCGGCTCGGCCGAAGAGACCGCTACGGCGAGATCGACGACCAGACCGAGGCATACGCCGATCGGCAGCTCGCCTGGGCCAAAGCAACGGTCGATGAGTTGAAGTCGAGTTTCGACTACGAGCTTCTCGATCTCGAAACCAAGACGTCGTACGACCTATGGGTCTACCTCTACGAGCGAGAAGCGGAAATCCAAAGGCACCGCGGCAACAACTACGTCTTTACCCAGATGCAGGGCCCACAAAGCGGATTACCGCAGTTCATGACGTTGCTTCACAAGGTCGAGTCAGAGGCTGACATGGTCGCGTATGTCGAGCGAATCGGCGGGGTCGGCACGGCGATTCGACAGCTTCTCGAGATCGCGATCGAGCGCGCCGCTTCGGGCGTGCGACCGCCACGCTTTGCCTACGAGGAAGTCGCGAACCAGGTGCAAAAGCTCACGCGCGGCGCACCCTTCACCGAGGACGGCGGCGATGCCCCGCTGTGGCGCGATGCCAACGACAAGATCCAGTCACTCGTCGATAAGGACTTGATCACGCCGGAGCGCGCCGATGCGCTCCGCGGTGCCGCTGATAAGGCCCTGACCGAAGAATTCTTACCGGCGTACGAAGCACTCGGCGCTTGGATCGCCGCGGATGTCGAGGTGGCCGATCCCGAGCCGCGCGGCGCGGGCGTGCTGCCGAACGGCGAGGACTACTACAACCATCGACTCGCCACGATGACGACCACCTCGTTGAGCGCCGAGGAAGTACACGACATCGGCCTCGCGGAGGTCGTGCGTATCCAGGACGAGATGCGGGAAATCATGCTCGCCGTCGAATTCGAAGGGACTTTGCAGGAGTTTTTCAGCTTCGTCCGCACCGACCCCCAGTTCTTCTATCCCGACTCCGACGAGGGCCGGCAAGGCTATATCGACGACTCCGATCGTTACTTGAGTTTCATCAACGAACGCCTCGCCGACTACTTCGGCGTGCTGCCGAAGGCCGGTCTCGTCGTCCGACGCGTCGAAGCGTTCCGTGAACAGGACGGCGCCCCGCAACATTACTCACCGGGCACCCCGGACGGGTCGCGTCCGGGCACCTACTACGCTCACCTCTCCGACATGAGCTCCATGCCGAAGTCGACGATGGAGGCCATCGCCTACCACGAGGGCAATCCCGGCCATCACATGCAGATTTCGATTGCCCAGGAATCGGACTCGGTGCCGCTGTTTCGTCGCCAGACCTTCTATACGGCGTACGTCGAGGGATGGGGGCTTTATGCCGAGTTCCTCGCCAAGGAAATGGGCGCGTATGAGAATCCCTATTCCGACTTCGGCCGGTTGGCGACTGAAATCTGGCGCGCGGTGCGTCTGGTGGTCGATACCGGCATTCACGCGAAAGGATGGAGCGAAGAGCAGGCCGTGAGCTACTTCCGCGACAACTCGCCCATCGCCGAGGGCGCGATCAGGGCCGAAGTGCAGCGCTACTTCGTCTGGCCCGGGCAAGCCACGGCCTACAAGATCGGCATGCTGAAGATTCAGGAACTGCGGGCTTACGCCGAAGACGCACTGGGGGACTCGTTCGATATCCGGGCGTTCCACGACACGGTGCTCACCGGCGGCGCACTACCGCTGACGATCCTCGAAGGACGGATCAAACATTGGGTGGATGAGGTCAAAACGGCCGCGAAGTCGTAGATCGGCCCCCGAGAGCGCGACAGTCGACCGATCTAATCCCGCTCAAGCCTGCTCGCCGTCTTTGTGTCGTCGAAAAGAGACCGGGCGCGGAACAACGCGACGGTAGGAAGCATGAAGAGAAGCCCGGCGACCGTGGCGCTGATCCATCCGCCGCCCGCCAAGATCGAGAACACCGCCATCGCGATCACGACCTGGAAGCTGTAGACCGCGGCCCAGGGCCACATCCAGGACTTCATTTTCCAGATCCCGTAGCTGCCCGCCGCGTAGATCGCCCAATGAATCGGCTCGGTGAGCTTCGCCGGCCAGCCGCTAAGCGTAAAGCCGAACCAGATCTCCTCCCAGCGATCGTAGGGTTTGGTGAACATGTCAAACGGCATGTAGATGAACGTCATGTACAGGCAAAAAAACCAGATCAGGTTCAGCCACCACGGTCTTTCGCGCCAGAGAGCACCCAACCGCGCGAATGTGTTCACTTCACTCACTCATCCGACCTCGTGGAAACGCCGCCCGTCCCGATGCGGGACGATGGACGGCCCACCTTAGATCAAGTCCCTGCTACCCGTCCGCACCGCTCGATTCCGGCGCCATCAGCAATCCCTCGAGCGCGTCGATCAATCCGGTGACGAAAAAGTCCGCCTTGGGGCCACGGAACGTCTTTCCTTCTCTCGCCCGCGAATACATCGCCGACGCCGATAGCCGGACGGCGAATTCCACGCGTTGTCGAAAGGTCTCGTCGCTCAGATGCGCCAACGCACCCCGCAGGAGCTCGCCGAGCTCGATCCCGCTCTCGCCGCCCCCACCGGATCTGACCAACATCGGTACCGACGATGACTCGAGCAGAGCCAACCGATCGCCGAAGGCTTTGACGTAGTTACGAAAATCGGGGCGCGAACGGGCGAGCTCGAAGGCGGGTCGAACCATCAGGGCAGCAATCTGGCGTAGCGTCGGTTCGTCGGTCGATGCCAGTAGCCCGGCCATCAGCTCACTACGCTTGGCACGCGTCTCTACGGCGCGCTCCTTGTGAATCGCGACGATCAACCCCTTCAGGTCGCCGAAGTGATACTGCAACGCCGAGGCGTTGTTCTGCTTCGCTTCGGCGAGAATCTGGCGGATCGTCAGACCCTCCAGGCCGTTGTCCGCGATCAGCTTTTCGGCGGCCCGCATGAGTACGTGACGGGTTGCCTGGCCGCGCCGAAGGCGGTTATCTGCAATTTGATCCGTTCGAGCCGGCAATCGTCCTCACCACATTCCGAGCGTCCAGATCACGATACTCGGTTTCAAAACTCTAATGTCATTGATCAATTTAATGATGTTCATTAGGTTGTCGAAACCCCGGCCTAGCTACAGCACAAGAGCAACCCATGACTGAAATCGTCGATGTCTACTGGTCGTTTCGGAGCCCCTATTCGTATCTCGTCACGCCGGATCTGATACGGCTCCGCAACGACTACGACGTGGACGTCAGCGTGCGCGTCGTCTATCCGATCGCCGTTCGCGATCCCTCACTCGTGTTCGATCCCTCGAATCGAAACAAGGCGATCTACATCGGGCGGGACTCGCGTCGGCGCGCGGATTTCCTCGGCATGCCGTTCTTCGCGCCCAACCCGGATCCGATCGTCCAGGACTTCGCGACCATGACGGTCGCCGAGGAGCAACCCCATATCCACCGTCTGAGCGCACTCGGCATCGAGGCCTCACGGCGCGGCCGCGGCCTCGAGTTCGTCGTGGAGGTCGCCGCCACGATTTTTGGTGGTACCAAAGGTTGGGATCAGGGCGACCATTTGAAGGACGCGACGGCGCGCGCGGGTCTCGACCTCGACGAACTCGACGCCGCGATCGACGGTGGGGATCAGCTGGACGAGGTCGAGCGAAACCAGCAGGCGCTCGAT
The DNA here is from genome assembly GCA_951813295.1 of uncultured Pseudomonadales bacterium. Taxonomy (GTDB): domain Bacteria; phylum Pseudomonadota; class Gammaproteobacteria; order Pseudomonadales; family Azotimanducaceae; genus VXYL01. The sequence continues at coordinate 2,673,450 of CATOTI010000002.1, read as the reverse complement.
GCGGCCGGGCATTGGGGTGTGCCGACGATGGTCGTTCGTGATGAGCCGTTTTTCGGCCAGGATCGGATCGACACGCTACGCTGGCGCCTCGATCAACTCGGGCTCACTCGCGGATGAGGGCGCACTGACCGAGAAACGCGAAACGGCGCGCCCACTCGGAGCAGGCGTCAGCCCGGTCGGTTCGTCCGGCCGGCGAACAACTCGTTCGGCCGGATCTTTTCGTACTCGGCCAGCACGGGCGCGAACTCTTCCGGCGTGCTCGCGTGGATGATGATCCCGTCGGCGCCCGCGTTGAACTGATCCACCCAACGCTCAGCACACGTTTTTGCATCGCCGACGGCGGCCGGGCGCCACGATTCGGGGATGATCTTCTCGATCTTCTCCAATTGCGCTGTGCTCGCGACGCTGTCGATCATCCCACCCACTGATCGGACGGCATCATGAGCCCGAAACCGCGCGAGCACCTCGGGATCCCAGCCGTTGATACCGACGAGCATGTCACCGTAGCCCGGAATCTGCAGGTACGTTGCCAGACGGGCGACGATGTACTTGAGGTAAACCTCGTCGCTTACGTCGCACGCGGTGGCAAAGACCGACCACGCCTTGACCGTACCCGCGGCACGCCCGACCTCTCGTTCGCCCGTTCGGATCGACTCGACGGCATCGCTGAGTGCGGCGTCGCTCATGAACGTGTGGAGATGGGCGCCGTCATAGATCCGCCCGGCGTTGTGAAGGCTTTTCGGCCCAAACCCCACGTAGAGAATCGGGATGTCCTCGTCGACGTAAGGGGCCAACGAAAGGCGCGCATGGCGTCCCAGGGACGACTCGTAGTTGGTAATCGATTCGCCCCGCCAGAGCCGGCGCATCAGATCGATGAAGTCCGCCTCGCGCTCGAACGTCGGCACCGGTAGTCCTTGAGCCTTCCACCCCGCCGCGACCCCTTTGGCGAGGCCCAAGGCGAAGCGACCGTTCGACAACCGGTTGAGCGACGTCGCCATCGACGCCGTCACGGTCGGTAGTCGTTTCGGAATATTCGTACCGGACGTCCCGATGTAGATTTCTTCGGTGACGGCCGCGACCGCGCCGCAGATGCTCGCGATCTCCTTATAGTCCGCACGCTCGGAAATCATGATGTTACCGACGCCAAGTTCCTCGGCATCGCGCGCCTGCTTGATCACGTCCCGCGGCGAGCGCGTGTGGCCCGGGAGTCCGTAAAAGCCGAGTTCGGGGAACTTCGATGTATAGGTTTCGGACGGATTCATGGCGGTCCTTCAGCGTGGCGTTTCGTTTGAATCGCTCCTCGGCAAGTGCTCTTCGGCAGCGTCTGCAAACATTCGTCTATGTATCAGCCGAGTCTGGGCGGACGGCGGTGGGGACCGCAAGGCGCCGACAAGAACGAGATGATTACGGGTAAGCCACTGGCATCTACTCCTGGATGCGCTCGATGGCGCGCCTGCGTATTGGGATGGATCGAGCCTCGTCGGGCTTGCGCGAGGTACGGGCGTTAGAATCCCGCCTTCGGTTGGGATTCCAGCCGCGACCCAAGGCCGCTCAAGCTGACTCCTTCCGACGAAGATCTCTGGTTCCTGCCGCTAGGCGGCTGCGGTGAGATCGGCATGAACATGAACCTCTTCGGCCACGCGGGACGATGGCTCATGGTGGACTGTGGGATCACGTTCGCCGCGCCCGGCACCAACGAGCCGCACATCCAGATGCCGGATCCGCAGTTCATCGCGGAACACAAGAAGGATCTCGCCGCGTTGATCGTGACCCACGCCCACGAAGACCACATCGGTGCGGTTGCGCATCTCTGGCCACAACTTAAGTGTCCCGTGTACGTCACACCGTTCGCGGCAGCTTTGCTGGAACGCAAGCTCGATGAGGCGGGACTCTCGCGTAGGGTGCCCGTCCACGTCGTAGGCTCGAACGACCAGCGTCGACTCGGCACATTCGAGGTACGTTGGCTGGACCTCACCCACTCGACGCCGGAATCCCAGGCGCTCCTCATTCGAACGCCTGTAGGAACGGTGTTCCACACGGGAGATTGGAAACTCGACCCCGACCCCGTCATCGGTGCGCCGTACCGACAAGAGCAGCTCGAAGCGATCGCCGACGAAAACGTCGTCGCGATGGTCTGTGACTCGACCAACGCGCTGGTCGAGGGACGTTCGCCGAGCGAAGGGGAACTCTATGAAGGCCTGCTCGAGCTGGTGGCCGATGCGCCCGGACGAGTCGTCATCAGCTGCTTCGGCAGCAACGTCGCGCGCCTCGCGACCATCGCTCGTGTCGCGCGCGACACAGGCCGCTACGCCGGACTACTCGGTCGCTCCCTCCACAACTACCATGCCGCCGCGCGCAAGGCTGACCTCTGGAACGAGGACCTCGAGCTGATCGAGCCCGCGCACCTAGGCTACCTTCCGCGGCACGAGGTCCTGGCCATCGCGACCGGCAGTCAGGGTGAACGACGCGCGGCTCTGGATCGTCTGGCGGCCGAGAATCACTACGACCTCGAGCTGGAGGCGGGGGACACGGTGATCTTGAGCTCGCGAGTGATCCCCGGCAACGAGCTCGCCGTTGCCGGGCTCGCCGAGCGCCTCGACTCCCTTGGAGTGGGACTGATCCGAGACGAGGAGGTCAACCGACCGATTCATGCCTCGGGGCACCCGGCACGAGAGGAACTCGCCGACATGTACCGCTGGGTGAAGCCACGGACCGCGATCCCCGTTCACGGGGAACCCGAACACATGCAGGCGAACGCGCAGCTGGCGGGTGACGTCGGTGTTCCCCGACAGATGACGGGAGAGAACGGCGACCTCTTCATGCTGGCACCCGCGGTAGGTACTCGTCGGCACGCGGTCCCCGTGGGTCGGCTCGGACTCGAGGGTCGCAAGCTCGTCGAGGTGCCCCCGAGTCCCCGCACGTGAGCGGCCGTTAGGTCGGGAATGCCGCCTGACCGGTCTGCATCGCCGCGCCGAAACCGCCATCGACGATCAGATTGACGCCGTTGATGTAGCCGGCCATGTCGGACGCGAGGAACAGTAGGACCCGCGCCTGGTCCTCCGCCGTTGCCACGCGCCCGGCACCCGCGGCGATCGCCCAATCGATGGCCTGATCCGTCATGGTTTGGCGGAACTCTGGCAGCAAGGGCGTGTCCACGGGCGACGGGCAGACACTGTTGATCCTGACACCCAACTCGGTGGCACGTTTAGCCATTCGCATCGTGTACACCTGGATACATTCCTTCGAGAACAGGTAGCCATCCGCGACGAGGTCGGCCTGGTCCGCGACCCAGGCCACCCCCTCGTCCCAACTATCGATGCCCAGCAGCGCGGTGATTTCGCTGAGGTGGCCCGGCCAACCGTTCCCAGCGATGGACGCCGTGTTCACGATCGCTCCACCCGCCTTCATGTCGGGCATCAGACGATCCGTCAATCGTTTGAGGCCGAGCGTGTTCACCCGCATGACCTTGTCGGGCGCGTGGGTGGCGGCGATGCCAGCATTGTTGAAGAGCACGTCGATTGGCGGCGCATCTTCTGAGTTGAGCGTCGCAATCGCCGCGTCGATCGAGACCGGGTTACCCATATCCGTTTCGATGAATGCCTCGACCGTCGCCTCCGGCTCTCGGATATCGAGCACTTCCACGTGATCGGCGCCCGATTCCCGCAAGAGTTCGAGCAACGCAGCGCCGATGCCCGAGTACGCGCCGGTGATCACGATTCGTTTGCCTTCAAAGGCCAGAAGTGGGTGCATGCCGTCTCGCGTCTACTGAATGAACGCCTTCAAAGATAAGCCAATGCGCGGCAACTCGGCAGGCCCCTACAATGCGTCCGCTGCCCGACCGGGCAGAGCGTGAAGCGAGCACCAATCGCAAGGAGAAGAAATGCCCGATCCCTACCTCTATACGGTCACCAACCATGTGGCGACGTTCAGCATCAACGACGCACCGTGGAATCTGATGAGCATCGACTACATCGATCGACTGGAAGAGCAGCTTCCAGAGGTACTGGCGGACGACGACATCCGTGCGATGGTGTTCACCGGTGAAGGGCTCGACCATTTCTCCGCGGGAATGAACCTCCGGCAGATCCCCGAAGGCGTCAAACGCGCCGGCTCTCCAGATGCCTTCTTCGAGCAACGCCATCGTGTTCTCGACATGATCGAAACGGGCGGTACACCCGCGATTGCGACGCTCTTCGGTTACTGCCTGGGCGGCGGGCTCGAACTGCCGCTCGCTTGCCACTTCCGCCTCGCGGCCGATAGCGGCGCACAGATCGGGTTACCCGAAATGGACCTCGGCGCGGTCCCGGCTTGGGGCGGCTCGGCGCGTCTACCGCGTGCCGTGGGGCGAACCTACGCCCTCGACATGATCCTGCGCGGCCGCAAGATCGACGGCGCCGAGGCGCAAAGGATCGGTCTCGTCTCGGAGCTTCTGCCGATTGCCGACATCAAGCCGCGTGCCCAGGCGCTAGGCGAGGAACTTGCCGCGCAACCACGTCAGGCCGTGAAATCGATGCTCGATGTGATCGTCGGATTCGAGACCAAGACGCATCATCAGTCGATGGCCGATGAAACCGCGGCGGTCGCCGCCAACCGCGGTACGGCGGACTCGGCGGAAGGCATGCGCGCCTTCATGGAAAAGCACAAGCCCGTCTTCAACCAATAGCGGGCTCGACCGCGTTTCACCTCGAGCACAATTCAGCGTCGTTCACGCGGTCAAGCCCGAGCCCGAGGTACCGGCAGAACCTGCGACTGATAGGGCGCGCCGAATCCCGCGAGCTGTTTGAAGAGCTTCGGATCGGCGCAGTCATCGGCCAGTTCGCGCGGAAAATGGTTCGGGATGTCATCCTGGGGTTGGATCACCGCATGGCGGTAGTAGTTCGCAATGGTGAGCCGGAGCCCTTCGGTCTTGCGTGGATAAGCGCCGTGCCAGAGCTGACCGTGGAACGCGATCAACGAACCCTTGGGACACTCGACGGGAATCGCCTCGGTCACCGCCCCGGGTAGCGTGGGATGACTGTGCCGGAGATGGGATCCCGGGACACAGGCAAAGGCACCGTCATCGAGCGTGTAGTCGGTCAGACACCAGTTGCAGTTCGCGCTCAGTGAAACTCGCCCCCAGGGCAACGGCACGCCACCCATGTCGCAATGCAGGCCGAGCGAATCGCCATAGCCCTCGCCGGCCCATTTCACGAACGAGTTGTGACTCGAGAATCGTGTCTCCGGGTAACCGATCAGATAGCGCATGAGCGCAACGGCCACAGGATTGATCGCGAGATCACGGAACACGCGCGAAAACGTACAGAGCTGCATGAGCTGAAACTGGCTCGGTTTCGCGCCCGAGATGAGCTCGAGCGTGCCGCGGTATTCGCCGAAGTCGAGTTCTCCGGCGGGACCGTCCGCCACCGTGAACGCGCACCCCACCAATTCCTCGCACTTGGCGAGGAGTCCGTCGGTCAACGCGTCGATCATCTCGGGTGTGACCCCCGTCACCTCCGGCGGCACCACGACGTAGCCGTTGTTGTCGAGCTCCCACACATAGCGTTCGAGGCCGAGGTCCTCGATGTTTCTGCGTCGTTTTTCCAGATGTCGTGCCGATCGGGTCTGTTCCATACCGTCTCTCGTTCGAAGTCCGTCGGGTGGTGTGAAGGTTAATCCCTTGCTAACGGGTGGTCCTTGTCGCGTAGCGATTTCAAGGTCTTGTCGTTGCCCCGCGCGAGGCGATCGCGAGCGGTGAACGAAGTGGCCTCGTCGGCTCTCGCCGGGAGTTCGCCGATCGGGAGATATCCATCGCGAAGCGGCGCAAAACTGCCATCGCCTGCACCTTCATAGCCGCCGAGACCTCCGTGCCAAGCCTGGAACCCGAGGCGTTCGAGCAGCTTCGGACTCGCTTTCTCGAACACCTCTCGTCGGATCGAGAGCGGCCACTGTTCCTGCTGGCGGACGAAGGGCTTATGGAAGGTGAGAATCAGAAGGCGTCGCAGTGCATCGCTCCGATTCGTTCCGGTGCCGTGCACCAGACGTCCATCCATGATGAGTGCGGTTCCGGCAGGTGCGGCGACATTCGTCGTCTTGGGCAGTGATTCGAGCGGGCCCGTACCAGCATCGGTGAGAATTCGATGCGAGCCGGGAATGACGATCGTCCCACCGTTGTCGAAATCGAAGTCGTCGATCAAGAACCCGCAAAAACACTCGAACGGCCAGGGCGGCCACGGTTTCGGGATCATCGACTGGCCGCAGTGCAGCGCTTGCGGCACACCGTTGGGCCCAGCGATCGCGGCGGCCGCCGAGTTGCAGATGAAGCGGTTACCGAGCATTTCGGTCAGTAAGGAATCGAGTAGAGGTCCTTTCGCCACGCTTCTTTCCGAGAGCTCCACCGCGTCGGCGAAGCACTGGCCTTTATTGACGAGCGTCATCAGGAATTGGTTGGTCGGCATACCCGTCGCGTCGGCCGACGTATAGCTCGCCACGGCCGCATCGCGCTCGCCTTTCGCCTGTGCATCGATTCGATCGCGAAAGACTTCGAGCTCTGCCGAACTGAGTGCATCGGCAACGAGACAATAGCCATGAACCTCAAGGTCCTCGCGGAGCGTCTCGACATCATCGGTCGGTCGGGGAAGTTCATCCGGTGGGTAATTGCCTTCGGTTCGATCGTAATCGGCAAGGACCGTTTGGTGGGTATCGACGTCGACGTAGTAGCCGAGGTCGATCAGATCACGCTGAAACGTGTTGCGATGAAAACGAATGTAGAGCGGCTTGGGAGACCCGTCATCGACGTAGCCCAGTCTGCGCGTGATCTTCTTACTGATCTGCACCATCGTCCCATCCCCTTTTGTTCGCTGCCGGCACCGATGATCATACGGGGTCGCCTTCGTACGGAAATCAGCCCGTGGCCAGCTCGCCTGATCGAACGACGCCCCGCGTCTCGCCTCCCGACGCATCGAGCGCTCAGCCGCCCGAGCGCGACGACGCCCGCACACTCTCCGCCGACGAGATCCTCGAACACCGCCTGTTGGAACGTGATCTCGAGTTCGAAGCCCGCAAAGCGACCCTGCGCGCGGCATCCGAAGGCCATGAACCGACAAGTTTCGGTGCGGTGCCGGCGAATGGCGCCAAAGCGTTCGTCGAGTCGCTCGATGGCGTCGACCTCGACACCGTGATCGAAGCCATGACGGTCGTCCATCGCGAGGGCTACGTCATCGTTCACGACGTCCTCACCCCCGAGGTGGTGTCTCGAGTACGCGATGACATGGCGGATTGTTTCGAATCGACGCGCGTGCTCTTCGAGCAGCTACCGGCCGCCCAGAAAGACCGGCAAACCCGCCACATCCAGAACGTCCTCTCGAAAACGAGCGCCGCCGACGAGGTGGCCGAGAATTCGTTCTTGCGCGCCCTTCTGGCCGGCATTCTCGGGTTCGACTTCGTGTTGAACGCGGGGGCCGTCGCGATGGCACCCGACCCTGGCTGCACGCCGCAAGGGCTCCACCGGGACGACGGCTTCTATGCGCTGATTCCGCGGCCGCACATGCCGCTGGTGGTGACCGCCGCGTTCGCCCTCGATGATTTCACCGCAGAGAACGGCGGAACGCAGCTCGTTCCAGGCAGTGTCAGCTGGCCGGATTCGCGCGTTCCGGACGCGTCGGACGTCATTCACGCGTCGATGCCGGCCGGTTCGATGCTGTTGTGGGACGGCGCCCTTTTTCACGGTGGTGGCGGGAACACGACGACGAACACCCGTCGCACGCTGACGCTCAACTACACGCGTGGTTGGCTTCGAACGCAGTTCAATCAGTACCTCTCGGTACCACGATCGCGCGTGCTTTCGATGGCGCCGCCCCTGCAAAAAGATCTGGGCTACCGCAGGAGCGCATTCGGCCTCGGCGGATGCGATACGCAGGACCCGCTCAAGTACCTCGAACGAATGACGGCTAGCGGCGGGGATGGAGCGCAGCCGGGACTCGGCAGCGAGGCGAATCTCGACGGCAAATCTCGGGCGTCGTAGTCAACGGCACGGCCCGTCTTTTCGCCGGTTCGGCGAAAGAATTCCGGCCACCGCGGTGATGGACAAAGGACCGTCGAGCCGACGACGGTCTTGACACATCCCGTTGCATTCGATTACACCAAGCTTGGGGTTCGTTTCGAAATGTAACGAGGAGGAGAGTGGATGAAGATTCCTAGGACCCGCTACCTACCCGCATTTGCGGTTTTGGTTGCGATTGCCTTAATTGGCTCCCCCAGCGCGTATGCGCAGGAGGACTCTGCCGACGATGAATTCGTCGAAGAGATGGTCGTTACAGGTAGCTACATCAAGCGTAAGAACCAGGCGGATTTGTCGTCGCCGCTCGACACGGTAGGACTCGAGGACATCGAGGCTAGCGGGTGGACGGATCTAGAAGACGTCGCCGAGACTTTTACTTTTAACACCAGTTCGTGGGGCCGCTCCGGTCTCAACAGCGGGTGCTGTGGTACCGCTCGAGGAATCGAGCTTCGCGCGTTGGGCTCGTCGAGCACGCTCGTGTTGCAGAACGGCAAACGGGTCGCATCGACCCGAACCGGTCGCCACGGCGCGGACATGACGAACATCAAAGCGCTGATGCCCGTCATCGCCATCGACCGAATCGAAACGCTACTGGACGGCGGTGCCGCCCTGTACGGTTCCGACGCGGTTGCCGGCGTGGTGAACATCATCCCGCGCACCAACTTCGAGGGTTTCGAGACCCGCGTTGGCGGTAAGTCGATCGAAGGCTCCGGTCAATGGGAAGCGCAGATGATTGTCGGCGCAGGCAACGATCGCATCAGCGGTATGTTGGCTATTGGCTTCGAGCACACCGACCATCTGTTGCAGCGCGAACGCCCGTTCACGCTGATCAATAACACGTCCGGTAACGGAACGCCCGGTAGCTACAACCTGAGAGTCGGCTGGGACCACGATGGCGACCCCAGCACGCCTGATGTCGCTAATCCGGCATGGCGGCCTCAATCGAGCGCGGGTGGAGACCTGGTCATCAATAACGGCTTCCACGGTGCGGTCAACTATTCCGACATCTGGGATACGATGGCCGGCGGCGCCTCCGTCCCGGCGACCTTCCGTGTCGCTGATCCCTACTGCCGTCCGGGTATCGTTCCTGATTTCCCCGGCGGTCGTGGTGCGAACGGTGAGTCCAACGTCACGATTCCAGGTGGCGGCCAGTTCACGGGAGCCCAGTTCCCGCTTGGTACCTGTCGATTCACCTATCAGCCGAGTAACTCCATCGCGCCGCAAGAAAACACGGCGCTCCTTTACTCGCTCTGGACGATTAAGCTCACCGACTCAGCCGACCTGACGCTGGAATACAGCGCCCAGCGTCGTAACTCCTGGACGGAATTCATAGCCACGTTCCCGATGACGAACGGCAAACCGATCGTCCCCGCGGATAGCCCTTTCAACCCATTTGGGGTTGACGCGATCTGGACGGGTCGTCCGATGGGTAATGCTTACAAGCCGGTCCGCGTCAGCGGCGAGGGCGTTGCCGAGAGATACTCCGCAACGATCGCCGGGGGTTTCGACGAGTTCTTCAAGGCCGATTGGGCACAGACCTGGACCTATAGCCTTTCAGCCCAATACTCGCACCACCACACCGATGGCGAAGCGCCGGATTCCGACCTTCGAATGGTGCAATACGCGCTGGACGGATTCGGCGGCCCGAACTGTAACGTTCGGTTCGACGGACCCCATCCCGCGGAACAGGCCGGAAAGGGCAACTGCTTCTACTTCAGCCCGTTCGCTCAGAACATCTATCGCAACACGTTCGATCCGATGTCCGGACACGGCGCTGTCGGCCAGACCGATGCTAATGGCAATCTGATCCTCGCGAGCTACGAAAATACCCGGGACGTGCTCAACTACAGCATCCAGACGGAGTCGAAGTCGTACTCCAACCGGTCGCTGATGGTGATGGAAGCGGTCGTCACGGGCGACATCTTCGAGCTACCGGGTGGCTACGCCGGGATGGCACTCGGCGCACAAACGCGTCGCCACTCTCGCGGTGTGTTCATCACGAACTTCCGCCAGGGCTTCTGGCAGGGATTCCTCGACCCGTCTATCGGCGGTAGAGGTAGCCGACAAGTCGAAGCGATGTTCGGTGAACTCTGGTTGCCTGTACTCGACAACGTCGAAATACAGTTCGCTATCCGCCGTGAAGCCTACGATCCAGGCGAGGCGAGCACGGATCCCAAGATCGGTATTCGATTCGGGGCTACCGACTGGTTGACCCTTCGTGGTTCCTACGGCACCTCGTTCCGTGCGGCTTCGCTCGGCCAGGTGGTCGGTAACGACACCGATGCTTATGTGACGGAGATTGCCGACCCGCTCGATCCGGCGGAAGCAAACACCGGTACGGGTACCTTCCGCACGATTCTGGTTTCCAAGAACCCGGGTCTCGAGCCGGAAGAAGCCACGACCTTCAACTTCGGCTTCTCGCTGACACCGGAGGTGCCTTGGGATCCCGACGCATCGTTCCAGTTGGACCTCGACGCGTTCTCGATCGAGTTCGAAAACCAGGTGCGAGCCGAGAGCCCGAACCAGGTCGTTCGTGACGATCCGTGTGGCCCGCAGGTACAGCGCGATCCGACCGCCGCTATTCAAGGCCTCCTAACGGAGAACATCGGTGCTACGCCTTGCGCGCCAGGGGTTGGTAACGTCCTGACGGTTTCGACGGGCTTCTTCAACGCCGGTAAAACCGAAGTGCAGGGCCTGGACCTCGGCATGCAGTACTCGTTCGCACTTGGTGAGAACAACATCTCACTGCGTTCGGAGACGAGCTACATCCATCAGTTCGAAATCCAGGTTTCGAATGGTGGTCCGGTCGTCGACGGTGCCGGCGCGCGTAACAAGCGCAACCCGGCCAGTGCGGTACCGCAGATTCGCAGCAACCTGTTCATGAACTGGCAGCGTGGCGCTCAGTCCGGCAACGTGACTTTCCGCTACATCGACAGCATCGTGGACGACTGGTGGGGTGGGATGACCACGGTCGCCGCCCACACGGAAGTGGACGTCCAGTACAGCTATACCTTCGGACGCGACGATCGCTACACCGCTTCAATCGGTGCGATCAACGTGTTCGATGAAGAAACGCCTTTCGGGCGCTTCGATGGCTGGGAGCCGACCGTTCACAACCCGTACATGCGCCAGCTCTATGCGCGCATCAACGTCTCGATGTAGGAAGGCTTCCGAAGCATCGATGATGGGTATCGAAACACGGCGCGCAAGTTCGCTTGCGCGCCGTTCCACCTTCAATCTCTTCGCTCTGGTGCTGGCAGCTCTCGCTGCCACCGCCGGAGCGGATGAGAGGACCCTGCAGGACTGCGTCGCACTCGAGAGTGCAGTAGAGCGTCTCGATTGCTACGACGACATCGCCGATCGCCCGAGTGCGACCCAATCGACCCGCAGCCGCCCGACGTACCAAACGCGCGAACCGGAGCCCACCCAACGCGTGGAACCGGTAGCGAACGTCGAACGAGAGTCGAACCGTGCAGCGGCCATTGCCGACGGACGGGCCGACGGACGGGCCGACGAACCGGTCGCCGATGAGGCAAAACCGCGTCGAAACTGGTTCACGCTCCGCAAAAAGCCACGTCCTCGGAAAGAGAAAGAGGTGACGAGAGCGACGATCGAAGGCGTGTATGAACTGAGCCGAGGTAACTACCGCTTGCTGTTCGACAACGGTGAGGTCTGGCAGGAACTCGAACAAGACGTGCGTACGAGTTACGAGGTCGGTGATGAGATAGAGATACGCCGCGGTACTTTCACGGCCTATCTGCTGCACTCAATCACCACTGGGCGCACGACGAAAGTTAAACGTCTGGAAGATCCCTAGAGAACGAAGCCGCTCGGCTACCCTCGGGATCCGCCCCCCTTTCGACACTTCAACGCCTACTCGCTCATTTGCGCCGGCGCCCTGCTGTCATTCGTTTGCCGCTCGTCGGTCGAGCACGCGTGACGTTGATTTCGCTCCTTCCCGAACAGTAACCAGGGCAAAACTCGCACGGCTGGTTGCCAGGACGCCGCTTGCGACACGCGGGATGGGTCCGGTTCCTAGATCAGAGAGTTTTTTGCTCGCCAACCGGCCACGGGCGACGCCGCGCCAGCCAATCGCGATGGCAGCGGAATCAAGAAATGGGAGTGCGAGGAGCGGGGGCCACTCGCAAGAAAGGGGCGATCTACCGTAAACCCTCGCCCATCATGGAACCCAGGGCAGCACCTCGTATTCGCCCAGCTGCTTACTGCAATCCACCACGGTGAAATGCGATTGGGGTCTTCGTGTGCGTTTACACGTAATCCCGTGCGCTTCCATGCCGTAGCGCTCGATATAGACCCGCACCTGCGCTTCAACCGTCTCGCGGTATTGCTTCGGTACCTTGTCTAACGCCTGCCTGTACTGGCGTCGGGTTCCCCGGTCTCCCGACTCCGCGGCCAGACCGAGTAGCGCCACCCCTTTGAGCGGATGCTTCTCCGTACCCTCACCACGCAGGACCATCAGCGCCATGATGCCTTGCGCCGTCTTCAAGCCGTTGGCGGCGGGTTCTTCGAGCGCTTCATACGCGCCAAGGAAGTCCTTGACCCTGTAGAGCTCGATACCGCGCTCTTCCATGGTGAACAAGTCGCGGATTCTCTGATACCGCGGATCGAGGTCATAGGCCCCGATATCTTTCGATTCGAAAGCCTCCGTTGCCGCCTCGCCGGCGGATACGGCCGCACCGAAAAACAGCAGCGAAAGTCCCAATATGATCTGGCGCATACGAAAACTGTAACACGCTGGGAGGCTGTCGCAACGCCGTTCCGCGCTACTGCGAAAGAGCACCATCCGGACGCGCGATTCGTGCGAGCCGACATGGCTTTCAATGCTTGCCGGCACGACCATGTACCGCACCCCATCTGGGATACGAACCATGACCGGGCAACGCCAGATCACACACGCACTGCGTTCACTGACCGAGGAGCAATCCGTTGGCCAATGAAACGCTGCTGAGCGTTCCGCCGGGGGCACTCGGCGCCGTCCGGATCGCGAGCCACAGCGCCGTCCAATGGCCGTCGCGCGCGGCGCGCGCGAACCTCGTCGGTCGACCTGACGACAGTCACTCGAACCTCGGCTGGAACGATCACGCACAAGCACTCGTCAGCCACCCGTTGGACGAAGACGGACAGCTTCAACTCGGCTTCAGTTTCGAAACCGGTGCCCTGGTCGCGTTGACGGACGCACGGGTAACCGCCTCACTCGAGCTCGTCGACGCCGACGAATCCGCGGCTGAGCGCTGGTGCGAGAAGCAACTTCGAGCGACGGGGCTCGAATCGACGGCGCGAGCAGTGATGCCCTACGAATTGCCACCGGCAGATTACGCGGCCCTTGCTGACGAAGCCGGTCGTCAGGCACTCGGCACGTGGTATTCAAAAGGTCACCGCGCGCTCACGAAGCTCATCGAGCGATACGCCGGTCGAGCCGTCGAAGCACCCGTACTCCGCTGTTGGCCACACCATTTCGATCTCGGGGCATTGTTCTTCCTCGAAGAAGGCGATCCCGAGACGGCGCGATCGATCGGTGTCGGCTTGTCGCCGGGTGACGAGAGCTACGCCGAACCGTACTTCTACTGCACGCCCTGGCCGGCGCCGCCAGCACTACCCGCCGCGCCCGCGCCCTTTACCTGGCACACGTCCGGATTCACATCGCTCGTGCTGACCGCGAGTTCGATAAACGCAGCCACCGATGTCGACGCCGCATACGCGGCGGCGTTTTCAATCGCCGCCGACACGCTCGGCTTATTCTCCTGACGGCGCCGCGCCATCCGCGGTCGTACCGATCGGTCGACGCAAGAGTGCACCGCGACGCGCGAGGCGCAGGGCAACCAGCGCCCCAACCGCCGTGACCGACAGCAACAAAATCCCGACGACCGCGAGGGTCTCGCGTTCACCGATCGCGTCCGCGAGGATGCCGAACGGGAGCGAAAGCGCGCCCTGAAAGCCGAACGCGAGCATGGTGAACGACATCACGCGGCCGAAGTAAGCGGGGTCCGTGCTCGCCATCATGAGCGCGTTGTTGACGAGCATGAACCCGGAAAGGCCGGGTCCGAGCGCGATGGTCGCGATCAGGGCGGCTTCGAAAGTCGATGCCATGGCGAGCAGGAAAAACCCGACGCCGAGTAGAGCAGCGCATCCGAACAACGCCGGCCATGCCCACCGTGTCCCCACGATACCGGCGAGCGGCAGCGACACCACGAGTGCGGCAACGGCATTGACCGTGAGGATGAGTCCTACGTCGGTTGGCGAGCGGTCGAGATGCCGCTCGAGCAGCGCCGGCAGCACGATCTGCCACATGAACCCAAGTACGACGACGGACACGAAGAGCACCATCAGCGTGCTGATGGCCGGGTTCCTGGTGACATAGCGAAACCCATCGAGGAGTTCGACCGACGCCGCACGTCGCTCGGATGCGGGTTTCGCTCGCGTCACTGGCAACATCCCGACCGCGACGAGCACACCGATGAACAGCGACCCCATGAAGAGGTACGCACCCCCGGCGCCGAACGCGGCCGAGCCGAGCATCGTGCCGGCAACAAGGGGGCCCGCGACACGGCTGCCGTTCGCCGCAAGCTGACTGAGCGCAACGGCGTTCGGCAGCATCTCACTGGGCACAATCTCGCCAACCCAGGCTTGCTGGGTCGGACCGATGAACGCGAATACGAGCCCCATGACGGCCGCCAGCGCGGCAAGCCACGGAAGCGTCAGCGCACCGACGACGATCATCCAGCCAGTCACGAGGAAGGTGGTCGCGACGATCGTCTGTCCCCAGAGCACGACAGGCTTCTTCGAGACACGGTCCGCCACCACGCCGCCGATCGGGCCGAGTATGAGCATCGCGAGGCCGATACCGAGCTGGACGAGCCCGACGGCGGTGTTCGTGCCGGCGAGTTCGAAGGCGACCACGGCCTGCACCGTCCACTGCATCATGAAGGCCAGCATCGAGAAGAGCGATCCGATCCAGAGCAGCCGATACTGCGGGTTCGCAAGCGCCGCAAACGTCGTCCTGAACCACAGACGCAGCATCAAGCACCCTCGGGGTAGTGAATGAGCAAGATCACGCTTAACAGAGCCGCGATTTGCCCACCTCCACCGACGACACCGGTTCGACCGGTCGGTCGAAAGACGCGCCAGTCTAGCCGAACGAGGCCGTTCGTCGTGCCGCTTGCACCCGAGGGTCCCGCCGGCATACTGCGAACGATCCCGAACGACGGAAGACCCATTGATCACGACGCCGCTCGATGGCCCGATTCGATAAACCGCCGCGCAGTTGGGAAGCCCTCCAGAGCGGCTATCCCCGACCCATTTACGACCTCGCGCGTGAACTCGACGCGATCATCCTTCGCGCGGTACCGGATCTCGTCGCAGCCGTTCGCGGTGCGAAGATGATGGCTTACGTGAACTACGAGCTGTCGGGCATCGACGGTGTCCTGCTACGACTTTCGCCGGAAGACGACCACGTGAAGCTCTACGTCCACCACATTCGCGAAGACACGACCGGCTCGCTCGACGTCGAGGGAACCGGCAAGAGTGCCCGGCACGTGAAGTTCCGAGCCGCCCCGGACAAAAACGCCGTCGTCGCGCTCGTCGAGCAGGAGATCGGCGCCGCACGAAAGTGACGACGTCCTCTTCAGACGATCGCGGAATAATGCTTGTCTCCTACGCCCGTTCGACGGCGCGATGTCGTCGATGAACGCACCAAAACCGGCCGAGCAGGGTCATGGGCGGTTACAACGAGCACCCGACTTCACCGGCGGGACGCTCGATCGATTCAGCGAGGTGTGGTTACGCCACGGCCTGCCGGGACTTGCGCTCGGCATTATTTGCCTCGCCGTTCCATCGATGCGGGAACTCGCACTCTCGGGCCTCGAACGCGCGGCGGCCGCGCCGCTGACGTACGTCGGCGCCTACCTCGCGGTTTTCGCCGTGCTCGTTCTCTACGCATGGCGCCGCGATAGACAAATCGACGGTGCCTCGATCGGCTGGATTCTCTACCTGCTCGGCGTTTCCGCCTGGGAGGAGTGGGTATTCCGCCTCGCCGTGCCGTACTTCGCCGCCGCACGAGGGCTCGACCTTCAGATGGCCGTCCTACTCTCGAGCGCGACGTTCGGGATCGCCCACTACTTCACGCTGCGTTGGCGCTGGCAATGGTGTGTCGGCGTCTTCTTCGGCGCGATGGGACTCAGCCGACTCATGGGCACGCAGTTCGATCTGCTGCTCGTCATCGGCGTGCATTGGATCGTGACCTTTCTCAACACCTCCAGGCCGCCCGGACCGCGATGAGCGCTCGATCACCGCGCAGCATCACCCCGAACATCGCTTGATCGTCGTTCCCATGACCACGCGTGATCACCCGACACCAGATGCAGATCGTGGTCGAGCATCGAATCGCCCTCGCCGACCAGCACCCGGCCTTCGAAACGCCGCCCGGCGATGAGCCACGGAAGCCAGACGGCGTCATCCGGCCACATCTCGGCGTAGGGGATCTCGGCGAAGGAGAACCAGAGCGGAATCGCCTCGTCGGTTTCGACGAGCGTGCCTTCGAAGTCGTCCGCGCGGAACACGTAACCCCAGATCCTCAAGCTGTCGACGAACTGGAATCGGATCTCACCCATCGCGCGCACGCCCATCGGCGTGACGCCCACTTCTTCTTGGACTTCGCGCACTGCGCACTCGAGCGGCGTCTCGCCGGGATCGAGCTTGCCACCGGGACCATTGATCTTGCCCGCACCGAGACCGCGCTTCTTCCGGATCAGCAAAACCTCTTGGCGGCGGACGACAAACAAGAGCGTCGCGTGTTGTAAGGCGTGCCGGTCCGACCTATCCCAGTCCGCCCAGTTGTAGTGGGTAAGCTGCGAACCCACCTCAATTCCAGAACCGGTCCGAGCGAAACCAGGCACGCACCGGTATGGCTTCGCCCGTGATCATGTCCGCTTCGCTCGAACTCAGGAATCGACACATCGCGGCGACGTCCTCCGGCGCCGGCGGCCGGGTCAGCCGGGGCACGGCTTCGCCCTGCTCGTCCTCGGCCGGCGGGATCGCGCCCCACTTGATCATGTTCGGCGTCGCGATGAGTCCGGGAACGACGGCATTGACGCAGATGTTGTGCTCGGCCCACATGAAGGCGAGGTTGTTCGTCAGGCTCAAGACACCCGCTTTGGCCGCCGAGTAGTGCAGCATGAACGGATTGCCTTTCGTCCCGGCAACCGACGAGACGTTGATGATCTTGCCGCTCTGCTGCTCGATCATCTGCTTGCCCGCCGCTATGCAACAGTTGAACGTACCCGTCAGATTGAAATCGACCAGACGCACCCACTCGTCGTAGGGCGTCTCCTCCGGTTTCTTCATCGCGGATCCGCCGCCGGCATTGTTGATCATCACGTCGAGGCGTCCGAAATGCTCGACAGTTCGATCGACCAGACGCTGGACCTGTTCCGGGTCGGTGATGTCGGTCGTCATCACGAGCGTCTTCTCGGGATCGAATGGCGCCGCGGTCGCTTCGAGCGTCGATGTCGTCCGCCCGGCGAGGACGACGCTCGCGCCCGCGTCGACCATCGTCTCGACGATCGCACTGCCGATCCCTCCTGCCGCACCCGTCACGACCACAACCGCCCGTTCAAGCTCCGTCATCTCACCCCCTCGAAGACCAACTCGTAACCTGGTTCAGATCCACCACCGATGTAGCTTTTGCAGCGCGTCGAACAACCGAAACACAACGGCCCATTCGCTTGAGCCTGCCAGACCTTTGCGCGTAGTTTCACGCAGCGCATAGTGCGGGCAATTTCGTCGCTACGCCCAAAGACGAGCATTACGGAGAAGCTATGAAGAAAGTTTTCGCTCATGCGGTCACGGTGGGCCTCGCCCTATCCGGATCCGTCGCAACTTACGCCGCCGAGGACGAAGCCGTCATCGAAGAGGTCATCGTGAGTGCCACCCGACGCGACGTCGCGGTCATGGACTTGCCGCTCTCGATCCAGGCCGTCTCGGCCGAGCAGCTCCAACTCCCCACTTTTAGAGAAATGAACCAGGTCATGAACCTCGTTCCGGGGGCGACCGTTTTCAGCAACAAAGCGCCCAACAAGGAAGGCGTACAGATGCGCGGCAGCGGCGTCAGCCAGTCGGGTGCGTCTGACGGGCAAGCGCCCGTCGGCTACTACGTGGACGACATTCCCTATGTCGACATCAGCACGCCGGTGCCACCGCCGATCGGAACGTTCGATCTCGAGCGGGTCGAGATCATCCGAGGGCCCCAAGGCACGTCGTACGGGCAGGATTCCTCCGGCGGTAGCGTGATCATGCGCACCGCACCCGTCGATCTCGAGAAACTCGGCTACAAGGTTCGTGCCGGGGTGACCGACGTCAGCAATGTCGAGGGCATGGGTCATACGGTCGGCGGTGTCGTGAATCTACCGATCGTTGAAGGAACATTCGGCGTGCGCCTCGCGTATCAGCGCGACGAAGACCCTGGCTACGGCCGAATCGACGGCCAACCCGAGATTGAAAATCCGCTCGAGTCGACGCGTGATTCGCTGCGAATCAAGGCATTTCTCAAGGCGTCGGAGCGGTTGAGCTTCGAAGCCTCCCACACCGAGTGGAACACCGAATACGGCTTCCTGCCCGGTACGCAGATTCTCGATTCGCGCGGCGGGGACATGGTTCTCTATCCCGTTTCGACGGGCATGCTGCTCGAACTCTTCCCGGACGGTAACGTCTCGAACGAGTTCGAAATCAGTTGGACCACCTTCAAGGCGGAGCTGGAACTCGATTTCGCGAACCTGACGTATTCGGCGGGTTTCGTCGATACGCCGAGGAAAGAAACGAACTCCGAGTTCTCGTTCGATATCGGCTTCGGACCACTGTTCTCGGGCGTCGTTTTCAACCAACCGGCCGAGTCGTTCACTCAGGAGGTCCGCCTCGTGTCGAACGTCGAGGGCGATTTCCAGTGGTTGGCGGGTATGTTCTTCCTCGACGCGGAGAGCAACTCCCGGGGCTGGACGTCGACACCGGCGTTTTTCTTCCATGAAGAAATCAGTGATCCGATCGATGCGGAAGCGTGGGCCGTCTACGCGGAAGCCGAGTACGCAATCAACGAGCAATGGAGCGTGCTCGGCGGTTTGCGGTTCCACGACGAGGAGCGCACGTACACGTCGGAATATGCGGTGAGCTTCGGCGGCGACCCGACCTTCGGGCCGTTCTCGTTCCCGAGCCCGACGACGGTCGAGCAACGTGACTTCGATTCCCTGAGCTATCGACTCGGCCTCACCTGGGCGCCGAATGACCAGGGGCTCGTCTACCTCACACAATCGTCGGCCAACCGGGCACCGATCGTGATGCCGCAGTCCGATCGAATCGCACTCGAAAACGCCGGCGTGGCACCACCCGGTGACGCCGACGCGGCCGAGCTGATCAACACCGAGATCGGCACGAAATGGTCATTTGCCGACGGGCGTGTGCAGCTCGAACTGGTTTACGCCTACGGCGATTGGAAGGACATACCGATTTGGGCGCAGCTCGCGATCCCACCGCAGCCGGTGTCCGTCGCGATCGGTGGTACGGACGCGATCGTCGAAACGTGGGAGGCCATTTTTCGACTGGCCCTGACCGATTATCTGAGCGTCGGTTACGCCGGTGCCTTCACGGAGACCGAGGTCGAGGGTGTGCCAAACGGCGGTCTGGTGACCGGTTTCCCGCCATCGATTCGCGAAGGGGGAGAGCTCTACAACTATTCACCGACTACCCACAACGTCGACATCAGCTACTTCCGCGAACTCGCTAACGGCTGGAGCCTGTTTGCTTCGGTCAACTACGTCACGCGTGATAAGCCGAACGGAGTGAGCGTCTTCAATTTCTTTGCACCCGATTACGTCCCGGCCGAATCCGACTACAAGAATCTCGGCGTGAACGCGGGCTTGTCGAAGGGACCATGGGATTTCACCTTCTCGGTCAACAACGCATCCGGCGAAGACGGACGATTCCTGCCCGGCTCGCAGGGCGCCGTCGGCGGGATCTGGGGACTCATCCAACCGCCACGCAGCATGTCCTTCCAGGTGAGCTACGACGGCTTCTAGCGCCTGGCGCGCACCGCTTCCGGCGGTGCGCGCTATAGCCGGAACGACGTCAAGAACGACCACAGTACTTCGTGGGTCGAATTGCCGTTGATCGACTCCGGCCACTCGTGGCCGAGGTCCTCGATCCGGTAGTGCTCGACGCGTGCTCCTTGCGCGCAGTCCGAATGCACGGTGTGCGTGACGTCACCAGTGACAAACGATTCCGAGTTCGAACAGGTGAACCGATCCGCCCAGAAATCGATGAGGCTCGGGACGTCGCGCATCGGGCCGACCGAGTCCCACGCTTTCCAATTCCACGAATTGCCGTAGGCGATGATCGGATCACGCGCGCCATGGATGTGCATCAGGGGGACGTTCCGCGACGGGTCGCAGGCTTTGGGATCGATCGGCATGGTGCCCGCGTGGGACGCAATCGCGGCGAACCGCCCGCTCATCTGGCAGGCGAGCTCGTAACTGAACATCGATCCGAGCGAATAGCCGACGGCATAGACCCGGCGTCGATCAATCGCGTGACGCTCCCCGATGTCATCGATCATCGCCTGCATGAAGTCGATGTCCTGACGGTGTGACTCGTCCGTGTTGAGCTGCCAGGCACCCTCGTTTTCGGGCAGCTCGTAACCCACGGGCACACCGATCAGGAATCCTTGCGACGCGGCCAGTGCTTCCCACCGATCCTGCTGCGCAAACGGCCAGCTACCGGCGTCGCCGCCCTGCAGAAGCACCAGGAGCGGCATCGATCCGCTCGCCTCGGTTTCGGGGACAAAGAGGTGATACTCGCGGCGCACATCGTCGACGAAGACTTCATGGCTCGGAAGATGCTGGCTGAAGGAGAGAATCCAATAGCCCCACCAGAGCGCATAAAAAACCACGACGGCTACGACGACGACACTCAAGCCCAGGAGGACACGCTTCATGAAGGCCGAACTCCGTTTCGCTTAAACCAACGTGCAGAATGACATCAACGAGACGATGAGGTGTGCGATGCCCAGTCGCGAGATGCAGGCTTTTCTAGACGCAAGCCCTGACAAGGGCGGGCCTGATCGACGTCCGATCGAAGAGCAACGACGGAGCCTCGATGCGTTCATGTCGACTTACCCGCTTCCCGAAGGTATTCGGGAGGCCGATTGTGAGGTGGGCGGGTGTCCAGGACAAAAATACACCCCCATCGACGGGGCCATCGACCGAGGTGTTCTTTACCTACACGGTGGCGGCTACACGGTAGGATCCGTCGCCGGGTGGCGCGGCTTTCTCGGCCACCTCGCCCGCCACATCGACGGGGTCGTCATGGCCATCGACTATCGCCTCGCACCGGAACATCCCTATCCGGCCGCCGTCAAAGACAGCGTCGGCGCTTTTCTCGAGATCGCCCATTACATGGGGCATGACCGGCTGATGATTGCCGGCGATTCGGCCGGCGGCGGACTCGCGCTCGCGACGATGCTCGCGCTCAAGCAAATAGGTGCGGATCAGCCTGCCTGCGCAACGCTGCTGTCGCCCGCAACCGATCTCACCGACGCGGGGGGCGCCGCGCGATTCGAGGCGGACGACCACCAGGCGAAATCAAAGCTCTATGCTGCGGAAACACCGCCCCACAACCCCGGTATTTCGCCGATCTACGGTGACCTCGCCGGCCTTCCGCCACTCCTGATTCACGTCGCAAAGGACGAAGCCATGTTCCCGGATTCGACCCGCCTGGCCGATCGCGCAACATCTGCTGGCGTCTCCGTCGATCTGCATGCCTTCGACGACGCCTTCCACGTCTTTCAAATCTTCACCGACTTGCCCGAATCCGGCGAGGCACTCGCCGAGATCGGTCGATTCTTTCGAACCAAGATCCCGATGGGAGGCGATTAATCCATGAGCGAAAGCGCATCAGTCACGACCTGGCACTACGGTCTCTGCGCCCGGTACTGGTCGGAAGTAGTCGGCGAAGGCGGCGAGGACGCGGAGCGTTTCCGCGATCTCATCGAGGCGCCGGCACTCGACGTCGGCTGCGGCACCGGCCGACTACTGGTCCCGTTCGCCCAGGCCGGCGTCGACGTCGACGGCGCGGATGCGTCCGCTGACATGCTCGATTATTGCCGCTCGAACGCCGCTCGACATGGACTGACCCCGGCGTTCTACGTTCAGGCCCTGCACGAGCTCGACATCGAGCGCCGCTACCGGACGATCTACCTCTGCGGCACGCTCGGTCTCGGCGGTCCGGCGTTCGTCGGTCCCGGCATCGAACGCGCATACGAACACCTCACCCCCGGCGGTCGACTCGTCTTCGATCACTATCTGCCCGTCGGTAGGGATTTCCGCGGATGGATCGAACCGCCGAACCTGCCACAAGCCTGGCCCGAAGAAGGTCCGCGCGAACCCTTGCCCGACGGATCCGAGATCTCGATGGTCTCGCGGCGCGTCGCCTTCGATCCGCTCACCCAGGAAACGATGAGCGAGATTCGGCTGCGCCTCTACGAGAACGGCGAACTCTCACTCGAAGAAACGTATCCGCTCACGAACTCGATCGTCTTCTGGCTCGAACTCGAGCGCATGCTGACGACGGCAGGATTCGTCGACATCACCTGCATCGACTGGGAAACACGCGAACCCCCCGAGCCCTGGCAATCACGCCGCCTGCTCATCACGGCGACCCGTCCCGCGCTCCCGTGAACGAGCGCCCTCCATCCTGGAAGTGTGCGTTGCGACGCGCATAATCGATCGCGATATCGAAGGGGACTACTAGATGGATTTCGACCTACCCGCGGACCTCGTGGCTTATCTCGGCGAACTGGACGAGTTCATCGACAACGAGATCAAGCCGCTCGAGCAAGCCAACGACAACATTCGCTTCTTCGACCATCGGCGCGAGGACGCTCGCACCGACTGGGAGCGGGGTGGTTTGCCGAACGAGGAATGGGAGGCTTTGCTTGCACAAGCGAGAGGGCTCGCCGACCGCGCCGGGCACTATCGCTACGCCTTGCCGAGCGAGCTTGGCGGCCGGGACGGAACCAACCTCGGTATGGCCGTCATTCGTGAACACCTCGCTGCAAAAGGCCTGGGGCTTCACAACGATCTGCAGAACGAGCACTCGATCGTCGGCAACAACGTCGGTGCGCTTCTGATGATGCACTACGGCTCAGACGCCCAGAAAGAGATCTGGATGGAGGACATGCTGGCGGGTAACGCCGGTTTTGCCTTCGGGATCACCGAGCCCGACCACGGGTCCGATGCGACACACATGGAAACGCACGCGGAGCGCGTGGGTGACCTGTGGCGGATCAACGGCGAAAAGACCTGGAATACGGGTATCCACAAGGCGACCCACGATCTGATCTTCGCGCGCACGAGGGGGAACGCGGGTGACGGCGATGGCATCACCGCGTTCCTGGTGCCAACCAAGAGTGGGGGCTTCTCCGTCGAGGAGATGCTCTGGACGTTCAACATGCCGACCGACCACGGCCACATCAAGCTCGACAACGTCGAAGTCCCGACCGACGCCGTGTTCGGCGAAGAAGGCCGTGGGCTAGCCGTGGTTCAGCATTTCTTCAACGAGAACCGTATCCGCCAAGCCGCGGCGAGCCTCGGCGCGGCGCAGTTCTGCATCGACGAGTCGATTCAGTACGCCAAGGAACGCAAACCGTTCGGCAAGCCATTGTCGACGAACCAGGCGATTCAGTTCCCCCTCGCGGAGCTGGCGACCCAGGCCGAGATGATCCGGGCGTTGATCCACAAGACCGCCTGGATGATGGACACGTACGGTGCGTTTTCGGTTTCCGACAAAGTCTCGATGTGCAACTACCAGGCGAACCGGCTGTGCTGCGACGCCGCGGATCAGGCGATGCAGGTACACGGCGGCCTCGGCTACTCGCGCCACAAGCCCTTCGAACATATCTACCGCCACCACCGCCGTTATCGAATTACCGAAGGCGCCGAAGAAATCCAGATTCGCCGCGTCGCAGGCTATCTGTTCGACTTCATGGGGCAGCGTGCGCCGAAAGGAGTGCGCGAGTGACGGATATCGATGCCGCCCTCGGTGAGGTCCTGGCGCGCGAGCTCGCCGGCTTCGAGTCGCTGACCAATGTCGAGCGACTCTCCGCCGGCGCGAGTCAGGAGACTTACCGCATCGAGGTCGAAACGAGCGAAGGGGCACGCGTCTTCGCGCTCCGCCGCGCCGCCGGTGGGGTGACGGGCACGGGTTTGCAGCCCGGCAGCCCCGGACTACCGACCGAGGCCGAACTCATGCGCGCCGCGGGCGTCGCCGGCGTGCCGGAACCGGAGGTCATCTACGTCTTCGAACCCGAGGACGGCGTGGGTGATGCCTTTCTGATGGACTGGCTCGATGGCGAGACGCTAGGCGCGCGTATCAACCGCTCGCCGGAACTCGCGGGCATACGCGATCGACTGGCGCATCAATGCGGCGAAATCCTGGCCCGCATCCACGCGATCGACCTCGATGCGACCGGGCTTCGCGATCGACTCGATGAACTCTCGCCGGAAGCGTTCGTGCGCCAGATGTGGGAGCGCTACCAGGAGTACGAATCGCCTCAGCCGATGATCGATTACGGTGCCCGGTGGTTGCTCGAACATCTTCCTAACGTTGACGAACTCACCCTCGTTCACAACGACTTCCGCAACGGCAACTTCATGGTGACGCCGGACGGTATCAACGCCGTGCTCGACTGGGAGGTCGCCCACATTGGCGATCCGATGCGCGATCTCGGCTGGATCTGCACGAACTCCTGGCGATTCGGCGGGGACGGTCCCGTCGGTGGTTTCGGCAGCTACGAGGACCTCTTTGCTGGCTACGAGGCCGCCAGTGGCCGGCCGGTCGATCCGGATCACGTCAAATTTTGGGAGGTTTTCGGTTCGTTCTGGTGGGCGGTCGGCTGTCTGACGTTCGCCGAGCATTACCGCAACGGCCCAGACAAGACCGTCGAGCGCCCGGCCGTGGGGCGCCGCACGTCGGAATGCCAGGTCGACATGGTGAACCTGATCATCCCGGGTCCTGTCGAACTCGTTCCCGCGATCGAACCCCCTACATCCAGCGACCTACCGAACGTCGCCGAGTTGCTGAAGAGTGTGACGGAGTTCCTTCGCGACGACGTGATGGCAACGACGCGCGGACGCACCCAATTCTTGAGCCGGGTGGCATCCAATACCCTCGACATCGTCGATCGGGAGTTCCGCCTCGGCGGCGAGCATCTAGCGCGCGAACGACGACGCTTGAACACGCTCGTCGGCGACGGTGACGAGGTTCTCGATCTCCGCTGGCGCCTCGTGCACGGACTTCGCGACGGCAGCATCGCGCTTGATACGCCAGGCCTCGCCGCGCATCTTCGATCGACCGTCGTCAATCAGATCGCAATCGATCAGCCACGATATTCTGGATTCAAGACGGCGATCGAAAACTCGTAACCGACAAACGGAAGCCTTGGGAGGTAGTTCATGCCGGAATTGGAAACACGCTCGACCGAGGTCGAGAACGGTTGGCGTGACCACGATGGATTCGTTGGTCCGCGGCAACCCGGCTCGGGTCCACGAAGCGATCCCAAGGGAGAGTTCCCGACCGGGCCGAACGTCGGCGGCCGGATCCCCAACATCGTCTGTCGTACCGCACGAGGCGAAGCTTTCGATCTCGACGAGGATCGGGGTGATCGACCCGCGATCGTCGTCTTCTACCGTTCCGCGGTCTGGTGACCACCTTGTCGTTCGCAGCTCGTCGAGCTGCAAAGAGGAATGGATCACTTCGATGCTGCGGGAATCGCCGTCTATGCGCTGAGCTACGACGAAGAAGATGCCCTCGCCGACTTCTCGGACGCCCACGGGATCACCTTCACCCTTCTTTCGGATCCCGACTCCGACGTGATCCGCTCTTTCGGCATCCTCAACACGCTGATCGACCCGAACGACCACCCGTGGGCCGGCATTCCTTATCCCGGGACCTACGTCGTCGACCGGGACGGGCGGATAACCGACAAGTTCTTCGACAGCAACCTGGCCGTTCGCGCCGGACCGGAGCAGCTTCTCCGCGCGGCGACCGGAGGGCCCGCTGACCCAACGCTAGCGCCCTCGGCGCGCACATCGAGTGAAGTCGAGATTGATGTTTCACTCGAGGCCGATGCCCTCGTGCCGACCGTGCAGCGCGATCTGGTCGTCGCATTCAACGTCCCGGACGGACGGCACGTTTATGCGACCCCGGCACCTGCGGGTTCAGTCGCGTGTGAAGTCGTGCTCGACGAAAACCCGAGCCTGGTACAACGCGCCTGGCGATACCCGGCGAGCGAACTGCATCGCCTCGCTGGCACGGACGAGACGTTCCCGGTCTACCACGGTGCGTTCGAACTCCGGTTGCCGCTCACGATCAACTCCGCGCGGCGCAAGGACGTCAACGCCGTCACGATCGCGGGCGTCGTCCGATGGCAGTCCTGCGACGACGAAGTGTGCGACATCCCCACAAGCAAGCGTTTCAGCTTCGACGTTCCCGTGTCGGCTAATCCGCCTCCGGCGCTCTTCGGTCGTGGTGCCGAGCTCGAACCCAACGCAGCGGCTCACTTCAAGCGGATGAACACCCGACGCACGTCACCCTGATCTGAATGAGTTTGACAATGACGCAACGATTCTGGATCCCCATCGTCATCGGCTTCGCGCTGGCCGCTTGCAGTGAGACGAGCACCCAAGCTCCCGCGACGCCGGTCGAACCGGAGGCGCCGCCCGAAACACCCGCGGCCGCGATCACTGGTAATCCGCAGCGCGACGTCTTTTTCGGCGATCTCCACGTGCACACGAGCTGGTCCACCGACGCCTATTCGGGCCGCAACCGCGTGGGGCCGACCGATGCATATCGATTCGCTCGCGGGGAGGCGGTGGCATTGCCGACCGGGGTCGTTACGCAACTCGATCGACCACTCGATTTCGTCGCGCTCACCGATCACGCGGAGGGCTTCGGTGCGATTGCGTCGTGCACCGACCCGCAGAACCCGCAATATGAGACCGACGCCTGCGTCGATATGCGCAATCCGCAGCCCGGCAACATGGATTACTTCCGCGAGGCCTTCGAGCGCGGTACGGCTCGCCCGGCCGTGCGAAACCCCCGACTCTGCGCCGATGTCGACGTCTGCCTCGCCAACGCGCGAACGACCTGGCAACGCGTGCAAGCCGTCGCCAACCAATTCGACGACCCGGGGACATTCACGGCGCTGATTGGTTACGAGTTTTCGTCGCTCCTGCCGGAGTTCGGCATGCTGCATCGGAACGTGATCTTTCGCGGCTCCGAAGTGATTCCGCACGCCGTGTCATCGAACGATGTGGCGGGGCAAGCGGATTTTTTCCGCCAGCTCGACGACACCTGCACAGGCGACTGTCGCGTCCTGACGATCCCACACAACACGAACTACTCGTGGGGCATGACGTTCTCGCGAACCGACGAAGACGGCTCGGCCTACACGCCCGAGGACATCGAACGTCGCGTTCGGATCGACCGGCTGGTCGAAGTGACCCAACAAAAAGGAACGTCGGAGTGCCAGATCGGCGTTGGCGCGGCAGACGAGGACTGCGACTACGGCATCCTCTTTCCACCTTGCGCTGAAGGGCAGTTGGGCCGCTGCGCCGTCGAATCTTCGTTCGTCCGTAACGCCCTGCTCGACGGTATCCAACTCGCGAGCACCGGTGCCGAGAATCCGTTCAAACTCGGCATGATCGGCTCGACCGACACGCATACGTCCGATCCGGGCAACACCGACGCAGAACGCGCATCACGATTCGCTGGTGCCTACGGCGATGCGGACGCGGTCCGAAACGTGTTCGGCCTCCATCACCTGGTCGTCGGGCCGATGCGGCGGATCAGCGAAGGTGGCCTGGCCGCCGTCTGGGCCGAATCGAATACGCGCGCCGACATCTTCGATGCGCTCGATCGGCGCGAGGCTTATGCGACAAGCGGCTCTCGGATCCGTCTGCGATTCTTCGCAGGTGATCTCGATTCCATCGACGCGACGAACGAACCTCTTTCGCTTGCAGACCAGAACGGCGTGCCCATGGGCGACGACTATCGTGGCGCAACCGCGCCCACGTTCTGGGTCTGGGCGCTCCAGGATCCCGACAGCGCCACCCTCGACCGCGTGCAGGTCATCAAGGGCTGGATCGAGGACGGCGAGAAACGTCAGTCCCTACGCGACTTGATCTGCTCGGGAGGTCGAACGCCCGATGAAAACGGTCGTTGTCCGGCGACGATCGCCAGCGTCGATACCGCCACTTGTACGCGCGCCGATCAGTCGGGCGCCGCCGAACTCCAGACGTCGTTCACCGACCTGGATTTCGACCCCGATCAGAACGCCTTCTACTACGTCCGCGTGTTCGAGAATCCGAGCTGTCGATGGACAACGTGGTTGGCCAATAGCGCTGACATCGAAGTTCCCGAAGACGTACCCGCGACCGTGCAACACCGCGCGTGGTCGTCGCCCATCTGGGTGCGGCCTTAGCGCGGCAATGACCCGCGAGATGTTCGCTTTCAAGGCGTATCAACGCTGCGCGATCTTTCGCTCGCCAATCAAGGAGAGGTAGCGATGCCGACATGGCAGAAGGTTCTGTGGTCGACGTTGGCCATTCTCGGCGTCGTTCTCGGCGTCGGTTGGATCTTCCGCGTCGAAATCGCGCTCTGGGGCGTGCAACGAATGATGGCGAACCAGGTTCCCGTTTCTCCGACACAGACCGTGATCTGGTCGACGGGGGTCGATTCCCGAGCGGCCGCCGATCGACCACCCAATATCGTTCTCATCCTCGCGGACGACCTCGGCTGGAACGATCTCAGCATGAACGGCGGCGCGACCGCGACGATCGCGACACCGAACATCGACGCACTCGCGGCAGACGGGGTCAACTTCAGCCAGGGTTATGCCGCCAATGGCACATGTGCGCCGTCACGCGCGGCGCTGATGTCCGGGCGCTACGGCACACGTTTCGGGTTCGAGTTCACGCCGACGCCATCCACGATGATGCCGATGATGAGTTTGATCAGCACGACCATCGATCGGCCGTTGCAGCCGCCGTCGATCCCGAACACCGAGTCGGCTTCACTCGAGTTTTCCGAAATGGGCATGCCGCCCTCCGAGATCACGATTGCCGAGCTCTTGAAGGAACAGGACTACCAGACGATCCACATCGGCAAGTGGCACCTCGGTACTACGAACGGCATGGCGCCCAACGATCAGGGGTTCGACGAAAGTCTCTTCATGGCCAGCGGGCTCTACGGTCGGCTCGACGACGAGACGGTCGTTCAAGCGCGCCAGCAATTCGACCCCATCGACCGGTTCCTCTGGGCGGCCATGCGCTTCGCCGCGAGTTTCAACGGCGGCCCCGCGTTCGAACCACCCGAGTACCTGACCGATTACTACACCAACGAAGCCGTCGCGGCGATCGAGGCAAACAAGGATCGACCGTTTTTCCTCTACCTGGCCCACTGGGCACCGCACACGCCGCTGCAGGCGTCGAAGGAAGACTACGACGCGCTCGACCACATCGAACTCCATCGTCAGCGCGTCTACGCGGCCATGATCCGCGCCCTCGACCGCGGCGTCGGTGAGGTGATGCAGGCGCTCGAGGACAACGGGCTCGACGAAAACACCCTTGTGCTGTTCACCTCCGACAACGGCGGCGCGGGGTATATCGGGTTACCCGACGTCAACGCGCCGTATCGCGGCTGGAAGATCACCCTCTTCGAAGGCGGCATCCGGGCGCCGTTCCTCGCTCGATGGCCGGCACGCTTTCCCGCCGGCACGACGATCGAGGCACCGGTGCACCATGTCGACATGTTCGCGACGGCTGCCGCTGCCGGTGGCGCGCCACTCCCCGATGATCGCAAGATGGACGGTGTCGATCTCGCAGCTTTCGTCCCGCCCGCGTCATCGGCTTTGGACGGTGAAGACGGCGACGCGACGACAACGGATCCGGGTACGCCACACGAATATCTCTTTTTCCGCAGCGGTGCCGCTCAGGCCGTGCGGGATGCGCGCTGGAAACTGATGGTGAGCGCGCCACCAGGCGGCGCGCGCCAGGAATGGCTCTTCGATTTGGCAAGCGCCAACCCCGAACGTGACGACTTCCTCGACCAAGAGCCCGCGATTGCCGACCGGCTACGCGCCGTGCTCGATGCGCACAATGCCGAACAGATGGCACCGCGCTGGCCATCGACGGCCGCAATGCCCATCAACGTCGACCGCGATCTGTCGCAACCGGACCAGCCGGACGACGAATTCGCCTATTGGAGCAACTAGGCCGGCTTCACCCCTTACCGCTTGAACCGCCAGGACAGACCCGTCGCCACGATGCCGAGCACAAACGCCAGCAATAGCCGCGGGTCGCCGAAGTGGAACCAGGGATCGAGCGGAAAAGCGATCGTCTTCGCCATCGCGGCGACCTTGAAGTCATGTGATCCCTGGAACGCTGGATTGCTCGAAATCTCGAAGAGGTCACGCCGGCTGCGATAACGCATCAGCGCGCCGCTCGTCCAAGCCCCCATCCCCGGCGCGTTCATGAGATCCATCGCCTGATGGGCCGCTGTACCGAAGGCAACCGGATGGCAGGCCCGCGAGAAAAGTGCCGGGTACATGTAAGCCATGTACTTATCCAACACCTGGCTACTCGTTTCGCCGGGCTCGACGCCTTCGATCGGTAAAGGCGTTTCGAACATGTCGATGACGTTCAACATCACGAAGTCGTCGCCCGTGTCGGCTTCCATGAATTCGCGAAGCGAAGCCATTGCTGCCGGGGTCGGCGCAGGCGTTCGATTGGCGAATTCGCCGAGATAGGTTTCGATCTCCTCGTCGGTCAGCGGCCCACCGAACGAGGTGTACCAACTGAAGAAGACGACGTAGATCACGCCGCAGACGAGCCAAACCCAGCGCGTCCTCGTCATGACGCCATTCCAAGAACGAGGGCCTCACACCCGGTACCTTCGAGTACCGCATCGACCCGCTCGCGATCGGTATCCGACAAACGCGCGTATTCGATCCTGAGCCACTGCAAACACTTGCCTTGGTAGGGAAACGGTTCCTGCACCCATGCTTCGCCTTCGACCGTCGTCTCCGCGCGTTCGAGACCCTGATCGAGCGCTTCGCCGTTGGCCAGCATGACCGGCACGTAGGTCCGTCCGATCTCCTTCAAGAGTGCGGTGAGCGTCTCCGGCAGGTCGTCGACATCGACGAATCCATCATCCGTGACTTCGACCCCACAGAGATCCTCCATCTTGCTCACCCACGCATGGATTCTCGGGAACTCCCGGGCGGCAATCGCGGCGGGGGTCGGATCGAACTGGGCAAGTTGCGTGAGTTGGCCGAAACAGGCGAAGTCCGCCGAGCCCGGTCGCGCGCCCATGATGAAGGGATAGATCTTTAGGTGTGCGTTCAGGACACCCATGAAGCGCTTGTAGCTCGCCTCGATGACGGGTGCGGTCGTGTCGTTCGACCCGACGACATAGAGCCGGCCGATCTGGCGCTCCGAAAACATCTTCTTCGCGGCAAGCATCTCTTCGTCCGGACGCGACACGTCCGCGTAGTGCGGCAGCACTGAACCCGCCATCTCGATGTCGGCGTCGTAGTACCACCGATAGTGGAACATCGCCTTGGTGAGCCATTCGTCGCCGTAGTCCTCGAAGAGATAGTTCAAGAACGCGGCGGCCGGATCGACCGGAATGACCGAGCGCCCGAAATACTCATCCTCGAGCCGGCGAATGATCGGCGTGCTGTCGACTTCCGCCTCGAACTCACCGTCGTCACCCTCGAAATAGCAGACCGGAACCAGGCTCACCTTCGGTGCCGGTAGATCGCCCGAGTCCCGCCCGCCTTGCATGAAGCGGTATGGGATACGGCGAAAACGCAACAGCGCCAGCATCTTGCGGGTGTAGGGAGAGCCGGGCGATCCCTTGATCGGAAGGACGTCACTCATCTCGAGTTCCTTTGAGTCTTGTCACGCACGATGACATCTATTTGCGTCGACGGTATCAAGGCGAAATCACGGCCATCGGCGAACCCTATCCGCGATCGAGCCGATGCGGCGCCGGACGCGTGAGGTCTAGCCAGACGCGTTCGGGCCCGAATGACTAGGTCTCCATCTCTCCTGGATCCTCGGCTCTCACGATCCGCCACACGCCGATCGTCAACACCGGCAGGGCGTAGACGACCATGAATCCCCAGGCGAGCGTGCCGTAGCCGCTCGCGATGAGGGCGATGACACCGAACCCGGCTGCCGCACTGCTCGCCGTCAAAACAGCGCCGACCAGCACGCCTCGGTGAATCGACTTCAACGGCGCGCGCCCCTGATCCAGACGCCACCCGTCGATACGCTGAATGACGCCCTCCAGCACACCGATCGCCGTATGCACGATCGTGCCGACCAGGAGTAGCACGTAGATCGGCATGAGCGGCGCAAACTCGAGCGCCTCGATCGCCGTCAACATCGGCAGGGCTTCCGCGAGAATGGCGGGCGCATGCGGCAGAAACATCAAGTGCATGAGCAGTGCGGGAAACGCCCCGGCGATCCCCGCCAAACAGGCCGCCGTGATCGCTTCGCGGCGACTCTCGAGCGCGCTCACCGTGTAGAGCAGGATCGGAATCGCGGCAATGTTGTAGAGCGCGTACTGCAGTCCCTTGCCGGCACCTAGTGCCCATTGTTCGGAAACCACCGTGCCACCAGCGTCGCTCGAAAA
Source organism: uncultured Pseudomonadales bacterium (assembly GCA_951813295.1). GTDB lineage: Bacteria > Pseudomonadota > Gammaproteobacteria > Pseudomonadales > Azotimanducaceae > VXYL01. The sequence goes on along the minus strand of CATOTI010000002.1, from coordinate 2,640,656 downwards.
GAACGCGAGCACCGCGAGGAAGATGACGAACGCACTGAAGAAGACCGCCCATACGCTGAGCACGTTCTCGACGACTGTCCGGCCAAGGAAAATCACCACGATCGTGATCAGGATGACCCCCGCGGCGGTCGCGACCGGCGGTACACCCAGCCAATCCTCGATCATCGTACTGGCCGCCGAGATCACCACCGCGAGTACGAGGGTCATCAGCAAAATCGCCAGCACTTCGAAGAGCCACCAGGCCTTGCCCAGGAGCGCCTTGAAGAAATGCCGGTAGTCGTAGGTACGAAAGCGCCGCGCGAACTCGAAAGTCGCGGCGAGCACCGCGGTGATCGTCAGAAAGTAGATCGCTACCGCCACGAACCCGCCGCCCGGACCCGCCTGGGTGAGATATTCGACCGCTTCGCGCCCCGTTCCGTAGCCACCACCGATCAGGACCGACTGGAAAACCGCCGCGGGCACCAACAAGGCTCGCGTTCGGCTCCCCATCAACGCCATGTCCACTTCATCGACGGCCGGTACCGCACACCCATCAATCCCCCTGAGCTCACTTTATGATCACCGATCTGTCGACGCTGCGCCGCTACGGCGTCTCGACCCTCGGTGCGTCGCTATGGTGATGTCTACACCGAATACCGCCGGCGCGACGCTCTCGGCGTTGGTGCACTACTTCCTGCTGGTGCGCCTACCCGAACGACCGGCTCGATTTCGATACCTTGGATACTTAAGGTCTTCGAGTCGTAGAACGGATGCCCTCGAGGTCTAACCATGTACGTCTCCGTCACCATCATTCCCGTTCCCGCGAATCGGTACGACGCCTACGTCGAATGGGCGGCGATGAGCGCGGCCATCTTCAAACGCTATGGCTGCCTCGAGGTGCTGGACGTCTGGGAGGATTTCGTCCCGGCGGGTAAACGCACGGACTATCGGAAGGCCGTCGACGCGAAGGAAGGCGAAAAAATCGCCGTTTCCTGGCAAACGTGGCCGGACAAGGAGACGTTCTATGCGTCCGAGGACAAGATCCACGCCGATGGCGTGCTCGATACCGGCGGCGAGCCACCTTTCGATCCCGGCCGCCTGATCCTCGGCTGCTTCGAGACGATCACGCGGCCGTAAACAGCCGCGCCGAAGCGACCTTGGCGTCGACGTCGGCTACCCCGCGATCGCCCCAGGCTTCGGCACCAGCCGGACGACCTCGCCGCCGGCCTCGTTCTCGAGCACGAGGTAGACGAACCCATCAAAGCCGATCTCTACATCGCGAATTCGTGCAAGACCGTCGATCAAGGTCTCCCGGTGAACGAACTCGTCCCCGTCGAATTCCAGTCGAAACAGCGAAGTTCCTTTCAAGGATCCGAGCAATACGTCGTTCCGCCAGCCGGGGAATACATCACCGCGGTAGAACGCGAAGCTGGAGATCGCGGGCGATGGCGTGAAATCGACCAACGTCTGCTCGACACTGTCGACATCGAACTCGATGCCGTGGGCTTCATTGCGGGCGACCGCGACGCCTGTGTATTCCAATCCCAGCGAGTGATAGGGCCAGCCGTAGTTTTTGCCCGCGTGCAGCTCATTGATCTCATCGCCCCCACGCGGACCCATTTCGGCTTCCCAGACCCGTTTGCGAACCGGATTCCACTCCAATCCTTGTGGGCTCCGGTGGCCGTACGTCCAGATCGAGCGAAGCGACGCCGGCGCATCGGCAGGGACGAGGCCCGACAGCACCAAGGGATTATCCTCGGGCACCGACCCGTCGTCGTTCATGCGGTGGATCTTGCCGTACGGCACCTCGAGCGATTGTGGATACCTCGGATCATCCAATCTGATGCCAACCGAAAAGAACACGTGCGCTTCGTCATCAAAGGCGAGGCGCCCACCCGCACCGGTGTCCGCCGCGAGCGAGTAGTGCTCGATTTCCGCCCGCCAGATGTTTTCTACATCGACCCATCGGCCATCTCTGATACGGCCGCGATCGAGCCGGTTCATCGATTTCGGCGTGAAACCCGACTCGTCGGGCATCGCGCACCGCGCCTGGCAGAAATCCGTGTAGTGCAGGTAGATCCAACCGTTCTCATCGAAGCGCGGATGTGGCGCTACGTCCAACAACCAGCCGAGGCCCATCTGGACACCGCGGACGTTCATGCTGTAGCCGGTTTCCGGCGTGCCTTGAATCGGACCCGACAGTTCGCCGTCCGCCGAAATCACGAACAAGCCTTTTTCCTTTTCGGTCAGGAGGAACGAACCGTCGGGTAGCGGCGCGATGCTGAACGGCCGCGTCCCCATGCCGGAAGCGAAGCGTTCAACGGTGAAGTCATGCTCTTCGCTGACGAGAGGTTCCGCGGGCACTGACAGCGCTTTATCGAATTGGAACTCGGCGAATCGCATCCCCTTGCGTCGCTCGCCGATGTACATCGCCAGGCCCCTGATCTCGACATCGCTGAGGTGCAACGCAATCCGCTCGGCAGCGTTGACATCGTGAGCGAGGCCCACACTCCTGATCAGCTCATGAACGCTATCGCCGCCCGCCAGATCGCTTGCCAGCAAATCGGGCCCGCGTTCCGTGCCACTGAGATCGTCGCCGTGACAACCTGCGCAGTTGTCCGCGAATAGCGGGACGTAGATGTCCGCGACGAAGTTTTGGAGGAAGTAGTATCCGACCGCAAAACCGCCAACGATGAGCGATAGAAGTGCGACGAGACTCCACTTGAGCCATTTCATCATTGGCAGGTCTCCCGATGGTGATCGCCGACCGGCACCGTCATGCTCGATCCCTCACGGTCCCTGGTGAGTGCCAGGCGCGCCTTTGCCGCCCCGACCAGCACGGTACGCCCTCGATACGCCGGGCGCAGCAATGAAGGCGAAGATGCAGGAAGATGGATGCTCGATCGCGCGCGACCCACATTTCGTTTTGGCCGCTGCAAACCGATCGATTCATCGGATCCGCAGTGAGGTTTAGAACATGACGACATCCTGGCCGTTCATCGCATCCGCCAATCCACTCGAAATCGACCACGCCAAAGGCGCTTACCTCTACACCCGTAACGGTGAAAAAATCCTCGACGCCGCCGGCGGCGCGATCGTCGTCAACGTCGGCCATGGTCGCGAGGAAGTCGCCGACGCGGTCCGCGAAGCCGCCGCCAATTCGTCATATGCCGTGCCGCCGTGGATCACGCCTGAGCGCGAAGCCCTGCTCAACGAGCTACGCGAGCATTGGTTACCGGCCCACCTTCCCTGCGTGCACCTGGTGAGCGGCGGATCGGAAGGCAACGAATCCGCTATCAAGATGGCCGTGCAATACCACGCCGCACACGGCTTGCCCGAAAAGAACGTCATCCTCGCGCGGAGCCTCTCGTACCACGGGACCACGATCGCGATGGCCGGGGTCTCGGGTCACGCGGCCCGCAAAATCGGTATCGAAGGGCTCATCAGCGAACCGCCGCGCATCCTGACGCCCAATCCGCTGCGCTGCCCCTTGGGCGCTAATCACCCGGGCGCGGCCGACTACTACATCCAGAATCTCGAAGCGACGATCGCCGATGTCGGCCCCGACCGGATCGCCGCACTGATCGCGGAACCCATGAACGGGTCGTCGGGCGGCGCGATCACGGCACCCGACGGCTACTGGGAGCGGGCTCAGGCGATTCTCGAGCGCCACGACATCCTCCTCATCATGGATGAGGTCATGACCGGATTCGGGCGGACAGGTGAGAAGTTCGGTTGCGATCGATTCGGCATCGAGGCGGATCTGCTCGTTGCCGGAAAAGGCATGGGCGGTGGATATGCCGCGATCACGGGCGTTTATGGTCGCCAGGAAATCGCGGACACGATCGCGGACGCCGGCTACGCCGTCATGTTCCACACGTTCGGCGCGTTGCCGATCTCCTGTGCCGCATCGACCGTGGTCCTCGAGATCCTTCGCCGAGAAGATCTACTCGCCAACGTTAAACGTCAGGGGGCGGCACTCAAGGCGGCACTTCTCTCGGAACTCGGTCAACATCCGCACGTCGCCGACGTTCGCGGCGAGGGATTGTTGCTCGGCGTCGAGATCGTCGAAGACCGTGAATCCCTCACGCCCTTCCCAATCGATCAAAAGATCACCGACCGAATCGTCGGGCACGCCATGGGCAACGGCGTCTTCTTCTATCCCGGTGGCACGGGCGAGTATCGCGACATCATCTGCGTCGGCGCCCCGTTCACGATCGACACGCAAGAAGTCGACTTGATGGTGACGACGCTCAAGCGGGCGATCGACGAGGTGACCGGCGCTTAAAAGACGTCGGCGTCGTCAGGCAACGTCCTCGGCGGTAACCGGATCAATCATCTTCCGGACTGGCGTCACAATCGAGGCGGGAAAGCCGCTTCGCTCGGCGTGTTCGGCGATCAGGTCTTCGTTGTCGGCGATGTAAACGCAGAACGTCTTGTCACCGGCGACGTACGAATGCTCCCATTGGATGTTCTTGTTCTCCGCCTTCATGGCAGCGAGTACACCGTTCGATTGCTGCGCCGCGTCACGGAGCGCGTCTCGTTCCGCCGAACCAATTTCTGGAATATCTCTCTCGATCACGTAGCGTGGCATCTGCCCTCCTCCTTTCGAACACTCATGAACGCTTCAAGTCATGAGCTTACATTCTTCCGTCGCCTCGTCTTCGGTGAATTTTGTCCCAACCGAGGTCTCCGATGAGTTCCCCCACCGCGCCGCCGAAGAGTCAGAGCCTTTGGTCAAGCGGCGCCTTTCGAAGCTACCTCGGCAGCACCGGGCTCTCGGGGATGGCGACGGCGATTCAGTATCTGCTCCTGAGCTGGATGCTCGTCGGCGTCCTCGAACTCCCGGCCGATACCGTGGGGATCATCCAGGGAATGATCGGCATTCCTGCCATCATCCTCATGCTATGGGGCGGCGCGGTCGCCGATCGTTCGGATGCACGTGATCTCCTGATTCGCGTCTATCTGGGGGCGAGTCTCGTACCGATTGGCCTCTTCATCGTCGACGAACTGAACGCAGTCTCAGTCGTATCCGTCGCAATCTGGGGCCTGGCGATGAGCGTGGCGACCTCGCTCTCCCAACCGGCGCAACAAGCCGTGCTCAACCGGGTGTCGGGACGGGACGTGCAGCGCGGGGTATCGCTCGCAACCGCCGCTGGGTTTCTCGTGCAGATCCTCGGGACGGCCCTTGCCGGTCAGCTCGATCGTTTTGGTCTCGGTGTCGTTCTGATCGTGCAAGCGCTGAGCTTTCTCACGGCCGGGTTTGCGATCGCACGGATCCCGAAGATGGCTCAGTCGACGGCGGTCGGGCAGACGAACGCACTCGCATCGATCGGCGAAGGACTGAAAGCGACTTACGCGAACAAGGACATTCTGCACGTCCTCTTGATCAACTTCGTCTCGAGCGTATTCAACGCCGCCGCGTTCATGACGGTCGTACCGTTCATCGTGACCCGAGTCTACGCAGGCGATGCCCAGATCCTGTCGATCACCATCGGTGTGTTCTACACCGGGGCGATGCTTTCCAACGTTCTGATCTATCGCATCATGCCGTTCCAGCGGCCAGGCCGGATGTTCCTTCTGATGCAGCTATCGAGGCCCACCATCCTGTCGATCCTCTGGATGCAGCCGAGTTTCGTCTTCGCGGTGCTTGTGGTCCTCACGTGGGGGATGAACATGGGCTTCACCACGACGCTCGCCCGTACCGTCGTCCAAGAGTCCGCGGCGCCTGCGTTCCGCGGCCGGATTCTGTCGGTCTTCACCCTCGGCATGATCGGCAGCGCGCCCATCGGCGCCGTCGTGCTCGGTACGGTCGTCGAGAATTTCGGAGCGCTGAACGGCCTCGTTCCCGCCATGATCACCTCGGCCGTGCTCTTTACCTTGGGCGTAACGATCACGGGGCTCTGGCGCTACCGTTCACCCGAATTCGAAGAAGATCCACCACACGCTTAGCGCTCAAAACGATCGCCACGCACCCCGGCTACCCAGGAGGCCGGGACGCATCGATCTTTCACGGTCGCGCTGCTACGGTGCTGCGATTCCAAAATCTCAGGAGTCGCCTGTGGCCGTGACCGGTGCAGAAGCGGTTGTCCGCACGCTTACCGCGCTCGATGTCGAATACGTTTTCGGCATCGTCAGCGTGCACAACATCCCGATCTACGACGTGATCACGACGTCGACCAACATCAAGCCGATCTCGGTGCGCCACGAACAGGCCGGCGTTCACATGGCCGACGCATACGCACGGCGAACCGGCAAACTCGGCGTCGCCATCACGAGTACCGGCCCCGGCGCGTCGAACGCGGTCACCGGTCTTTTCAAAGCGGGTTTCGCCTCCTCGCCCGTCATGATGATCACCGGGCAGATCGATACCCCGTTCTATGGCAAGGGCAAGGGCGTGTTGCACGAGGCCGAGAACCAACTCGACATGCTGCGCTCCGTGACCCGACGCGCGGAATCGCCGCGCACGGTGGCCGACATTCCGGGCGCGATCTTGCGCGCCGCGCACGACGCGCTCAGCGGCCGACCACAACCGACCGCCGTCGAGATTCCGATCGATCTCCAATTCGGCGAAGGCGACGTCGACGTGCCGACAACGGTCGAGATACCGCGCCTCGCACCGACCGACGCCTCTATCCAGGCGGCAATTGCGAAGCTTGCCGCGCAGCGCGTCGTCATCTGGGCCGGCGGAGGCGTGATTCGCGCGGAAGCGAGCGACGAACTCGTCGCCCTCGCCGAAGCGCTAGACGCGCCCGTCATCACATCGACCAACGGGCGCGGCGCCATTCCCGATTCTCACCGTCTGTCCTGCGGCGCCGTTTCGCCCGGACTCCTGCAGGCGATCCAGGATGCCGATGTCGTCCTGGCCGTTGGCACCCGGTTCCAGGGCTCCGCCGTCGGCAATTTCACGTTCTCGATGCCCGGCGAACTGGTTCACATCGATGCCGATCCCGGCGTGATCGGTCGCAACTACCCGACGACGACCCCCGTCCTCGGCGACGCCAAGTCGAGCCTCGCAGCCATCCTCGCGGGGATGAACGCGACCGCGAACGATGCCGGGTTCGTCGATGACGTACTCGCCAAATCCGCCGCCGCGCGAGAACAGGCACTCGCTCGCCTCGGCCCCGATCATCAAGCGATCATGGACACGATTCGTGAGCTTTCACCCACCGACACCGCGTTTGTTCGTGACGCGACCGTGCCGGCCTATGTCTGGGGCAATACGCTGCTTCAGGTCGAGGAGGCGCGTACGTCCATGCATTCGACGTCCGCCGCGATCGGGCCCGGATTGCCGCTCGGTATCGGTGCCGCTCTCGGCGGACGGAAGAGCGTGGTGATTCAGGGCGACGGCGGGTTCATGCTGCATATCGGCGAACTCGCCACGGCGGCGCAGTTCAACGTTCCTGTCGTCATTCTCGTCTTCAACGACCAGGGCTACGGCGTCCTTCGGCGGATCCAGGGCGCGAGGTTCGAAGGCCGGACGAATGGGGTCGATCTCGCGACGCCCGATTTCGTCAAGGTTGCCGAGGGCATGGGCGTGACCGCAGAGGCGGTCGCGGGGGTCGATGCGTTCAAAGCGGCGTTCGCACGCGCGATGGCGCACGACGGTCCGTACCTGCTCGACATCGATCAGGCGTCCCTCGAACCCCTCAAGTTCATGTAGCTTCGCTCAGAGAATGTAGCCGTCGCCCGTGGCGCGAACGGTGATATCGCCGGTCACGACGCCCCAGGGCTGATCGATCGCCGCGACGATGGCCTCTGCGATGTACTCGGGCGCCAACGCCAGATACTGCGGATCGTCGGGATCGGCCTGATTCGGCGTACCCTCGCCGCTCGCGAGAGAACGCACCGCGTCGAAGTACGTGCCGGCGTTCTGGCCGACGATGCCGATGATCGCCTGGTCGTTGATCACGCCCGACCCGAGGTTGGTCCCGGGGACACCCGTCGGTTTGACGGTCGTCACCTTGATCTTGCCCTGCGATTCGACACGCAGCGATTCCGAGAGGAAATTGACCGCGGCCTTGGTGGCACCGTAAACACCCGCTCCCGCCACGGGATAGTTGCCGTAGATCGACGAGAGGTTGATCACGTGACCCCGGCCCTGCGCCATCATCGTGTCGTATACGGCCGAGATGCCGTTCAAGACACCCTTAATGTTGATGTCGATGCAGCGCGACCACGCGGACGCCGCGCGCTCATGGTCGGCATAGAAAGCCAGCGGCATGACGCCGGCGTTGTTCACCATCACGTCGATGGCGCCGTAACGATCCTGCGCTTCCGCCGCGACGCCGATCATCGCATCGCCATCGGTGACATCGGCCAGGCATGCAATCGCTTCGCCGTTGTTCGATCGGATCGATTCGACGAACTCCACCACGTCTTCCGAGAGGTCCACACAAACTACCCGCGCGCCCCGCGCGGCCGTCATCTCGGATACCAGGCGGCCGAACCCGCTCGCGGCTCCGGTCACGATGATCACCTTTCCCGCCACATGATCCGCCACGCGTCTACCTCCCAATCACTGTCGAGAGCATTGAAACGGACCACGTTCTTGCAGTCGACTTATGAATACTGACGAACACAAGAAAACGAGATGGCCGCACGCAAACCAGAACTTCGTTACCAGAAGCTCGATGACCTGACCGTTGCGTACTGGGAATGGGGCGAGCCCGACCCATCGCGGCCAAGCCTCTTTTTCGTACACGCGACGAGTTTTCACGGCCGAATGTTCGATCTCATGGTCGAAGCATTCCCCGACAACCACGCCATCTCGTTCGAGATGCGCGGCCACGGTCGAAGCGACGATGCTCCCGTCGACCATTGGGGCGTGGCGGGTCGGGATATCGCCCAGTTCGTCGTCGCCCGGAACCTCACAAATCTCATCGGTATCGGACATTCGATGGGCGGCCATGCGTTGGTCGATGCAGCGGCGGCGAACGGCGCGTTCGACGGGCTGCTCTTGCTCGATCCGACGATCGCGGACCCCGCTGATTATGAAGACCAGACGGAGCTGACCCATCCGACCGCTCGCCGACGCAGTCGCTTCAGCTCACCCGACGAGATGAAGCAACGCCTGGCCGGCAAGGGACCGTTTGCCACCTGCCATCCCAGGATTCTCGACGACTATTGCCGATACGCTTTGGCAAAGACCGAGGAAGGCGACTACGAGCTCCTCTGTCGACCGGAGACCGAAGCCGCGCTCTACGCCGGCGTTCACACCAATACGACGATTCACGCCAGCGTGGCCGCGCTCGATATCCCCATCACGCTCGTGCGCGCCAAAACGCCACCGGTCGCTCGCGACGTCGTCGACTTTTCCGATTCGCCGACCTGGCCGGAACTCGCGTCCGCCTTCCGCAACGCCGCCGACATCTACCTGCCGGAGTGCAACCACTTCTTCCCGCTCGACGACCCGGAGCGGGTCATCGCCGTCATGAAGGAGATCGTCACCTGATGCGTCGCGCGTCAGTCGTCGATGTCGGCCTGCTTCGCAACACCCGTCGCGACGAGACGCTCGATCGCGGCACTTTCGAAACCGAGATCCTTCAACACTTCAGTCGTGTGCTGGCCGATTTCAGGCGCGGCCACCGGTAGCCGCTTCTCATCGTCGGCAATCCAGAGGGGGCTGTTCACGACGTGGGCGTAGAGCTGCTTGCCTTCCGACATCGGCGTCAGGATGTCGTTGGCATGCATCTGTTCGTCGTTCACGACTTCCGAGAGCGTCTGCGTGAGCTGATAGGTGATCTTCTCGGCATCGAGGCGTTCACACCATTCGGCCGCGGTACGGGTCCGGAACGTCGCCTCGAGTGCATCGTAGAGCGCGGCACCGTTCATCATCCGCGTCGGCGTGTCGGCAAAACGCGGATCGGACGCCAGATCCGGCGCATCGAGCGCACGCATGAAGCCCGCCCATTCCTTGTCAGGATTCAGGATGCACATCAGAAGCACCCGATCGTCGGCAGTGCGATAGGTCGTCGCGAGCGGAATCATCTTCACGTCTTCTGGCGTGCGCATCTGGGTCGTGTCGAAGCCGACGAGCGCCCCCTGGATGATCATGCTGTGGCCCCAGGCGCCATTCGCGAGTAGCGAGGTGTGCACGTGCGCGCCCTGCCCCGTTTTCTCGCGTCGATAGAGCGCCCCCATGATTCCGCCGAAAAGCGAAACGGAGGTCGGGTGATCGCCGAGACCAGGTGCGGATACCGCGGGTTCGGCACCGGCGCCCCGTACGTAGTCCATCAGTCCGCTACGCGCCCAGTACGCGGTCGCGTCGAACCCCGTTCGGTCCGCGTCCGGGCCCTCCAAGCCGAACGAGTTCACCTGCCCATAGATGATCTTGGGATTGATCGCCTCGACATCGTCGTACGTCAATCGCAGCCGAGCGAGTAGGTCCGGCCGGTAGTTCGTGACCACGATGTCGGCCTCGCCGATCAATTTTTCGAGGGCGTTCCGCCCGTCCTCACTCGTCACGTCGATCGCGAGACTCTTCTTGTTGCGCGAATCGAGGTCCCAGAAAAAGTTCGGGTACTCGGTCGTGAGAATCCCGAGCAAACGCCGATACGGGTCACCATCGAGCGGCTCGACTTTGACCACATCCGCACCGAAGTCACTCATGATCGTCGCCGCGGCCGGCCCGGCAACGTAGCTTCCAATGTCGACGACTCGAACGCCTTCCAGAAACATCTCGTCCTCTCCCAAAGCGCGACTCGAAGTACGAGCGTCCTGCGATCGTCGACCGCTGTCCAGTGCTCGATCGCGCCTTGGGTATGATCATGCGATTCGAACCAAGAACCGTTTCGTGTCGACGAAGATGAAAGAACTCGTTTTCACCGCCGCACTCATCACGGGTAGCGCGACCGCGGCCGATCTCTGCATGCCCGAAAACAACGCCGAAGGCGTCTCACTTTCGCCGATCGAATATGCCGCCATGATCGAAACCCATCTCGGGGTGCCACCGGTCGTCGACTGCGGCGCAAGTGCCGAAATGCCGATCTACATCGACGGCGAGAAGACGATCGGCGATCCCGGGTTGCACCAGTGTGACAACCCGAGCCTGCAGGTCGGTGACTGCATGTCCGGATCGAGCGTCGCGCGTTACGCCGGTCGTTCGGCCGACGGTACCGAACGACCCGACGTTGTCTGGGCGAGTTTCTGTCGACACGACGGTCGTGGTGACGACTGGGGTATCGAGATTCCGAATTCGGTTCAGATGATCGGCTACAACACGCTGACCGGCGCAACGGCGTTTTTCGAATCCGGAGACAACAAGCCATGGGTTTCGGCCGATCCCGAGACGAACCGTCTCGTCGGCCGATTGCCCGGCATCGACGACCCGAAGGCGTTCAATCACGCCTACCGGACGCCGGGTGACGTGCAGTGCGTGGCTTGCCATCAGGCGGATCCTTTCGTCCACAACCCGTTCATCGACGGCGCGAAGCGGCCCGGTTCCAATCGGCCGGTCGTGCCGCAGGTCGCCGGACGCAAATCGAAATCTAATACGCCCTACTTCGTGATCGGCGCGAGCCATTGGGACATGCGGACGATCCATATCGAGGACAACGGCTGTCTCCAATGCCATCGAATCGGCATGAAGACGCTCGAAGAATTCATCGGTGATCATTGGCATCCCAACGACCACATGCCGCCACGCGATCCCGGCAGCCTCGCGGCGGACTTCGAAGCGCTCAAGCGATGTTGGATCGACGGTCCGGAGAAGACGCCCGGGTGCGACTGGATCATCCCGCCGGCCGGCGACTGCGCGAGCCAGGTGGTCGATGAAGCCTACCCCTACGCCGCGCGATTCAATCAACCGCGCGCGGAGCTACTGGAACGTCCGGAACGAAAACTGGACTAAGCCCGCGCCGTTTCGAGCGCAAATGAGAGTTCTGCGTCGATCGTGCTGAAACCAGCCATGGTTTCGCGCCAGGCGTGCTCGAATCGTGATTGTTGTCGGCCCAGAACGGCGCGATTGAGAAACGACGTCGAGTAAACGAAACCGAGCAGACGCTCGATCGTCCAATGTGTGCTCGCCGTGAACTCATCGCGTCGAAACGACCGAAAGCCCGCACGGCGTAAAACGTCCTCGCTCGGATCCGCATCGACAGCGCTTCGCCAGCCCTTAGGGACGCGATCGACGACGTCGAGCTGACGCCGCCATTCATCGATCAAACGATTCGCTGCCCTCTGCCAGGGCGCGTCCCCTCTGAGCGGACTGTTGGCCCACACGAGCGCCAGTACGCCGTCCTCGAGGAGCGCGCGGTGCGCGCGGATGGCAACCGTCGATCGCTCCAGTCGGTGAAACGCGTTGCCGATCACGATGAGGTCGTATGCGCCCACGGCATCGAGATCTTCCGCGCGCTCGACGCGCCAATGCACATGGGCGAGCCCCGCGCGCCGCGCCTTATCGCGCGCGAACGCAACGGCATCGGCTTCCTGGTCGGTAGCGTCGACAGCGTTGAAGTACCTGGCGAGCGGCCGTGCCAACTGGCCCGTACCGCAAGCGAGGTCCAGGGCTCGACCGCGGCCCCTCACGCAGGTGAGGAGCGCGTCGATCAATTCGGGGGGATAGGGCGGGCGAAACCGGTCGTAGTCCGCCGCCGTGCCTCGATAGAGGTCACGGCGGAACTCGACCACTTCAGATACCGTCGAAGAACGCGAAGATATCTTTCATGTGTTGCCAGGCCACGTCGCTGTGGCCGCCGCCCGGCACTTCGATGTAGTTCACGTTCGCACCCGCGGCCTCGAGTGCCGTCACCATGCCGCGCGACCCCATCACCGGCACGGTCCGGTCGGCATCACCATGCACGACGACCTGTGGAATGTCCTTGATCGCACCCGCCGTCATCGGATTGCCGAAACCGGCGATTGGCCCGAGCGCGGCCCAACGTTCGGGGTACTTCGCGGCAATCGCCCACGTACCGATGGCACCCATGGAATGGCCCATCAGGAAGATCCGATCGGGATCGATGTCGTAGTCGCGTTCGATGAGCGCCAGCACATCGAGCACGTCCTGCTCGCTCAACTGCGCGCGTCGTGACGGTGGCCCACCGAGCGACGCGCCGTATCCGCCGTCGTCGCGATAGCCGAGCGGCGCGACCATGACGTAGCCACTCTTCTCGGCGAGCGGCTTCATGCCGTATCGATCGTTGAACATCGAATCTTCAGTACCGCCCAAACCGTGCAGCGCGACGATCAAGGGATGCGGTTCGCCCTTCGTGTACGAACTCGGCACGAACACCCGATAAGGCAGGATCTCGTTGGCCGTCTCGGAGTAGTAGTGGCGTTCAAAATCGCCTGTGCGACCCGCGAACGGGTCTTCACCGCGCCCCATCGCCTCGGCGACGCTGCCAGCCGCCGCAAGCTCCGCGTCGATGTCGATACCGCGGGAGGTAATGGCGGCACTGTCGACCTTGCGCATCACGTCGATCGGGTAACGGACGGACGCTTCCACATCGCCAAGCCCCTGCTCGGCCGCGAGTCCCGCGCTGGTGCGCAGCGCCGCGACGCGACGATCCAGGCCATCGCGAACTCGCAAGGGGCTGACCGCCGTGCCGAGCGTGCCGCTGTCATCGGCAATGCTGAGCTGTAGCGCGTAGTCCCCGGCAGCAATCGAACCAGGTTCGAGACGCAGGACGAACGGGTTCTCGACGAGGTCGAGGCCGACGTGATGCGTCGCGCCGAGATTCATGAGTTCCGTGCCAACGCCGAAACCACGCGGCGCGGGCTCATGCAGCGTGGCCGTGATTTCGAGGTCACGTCGACCCTCGAGCACCGACGGGAAAATCTGCGACAACCGCACCGTGATGGGGCTTTCACTATCGACGAAGGCCTGGTCGGCACGGACGACAAGCGAGGCATCGAAGTCCGCCTTCTCGTTCCAGTCCATGTTGCGAATGAGGTTCAGCCCGCGCGCCAACTGACGGCGCACCTCGCCCGCCTGGCCGGCCGCTTGCGCCGCTGCCAGTGCGCGATCTACCTCGGCGATCTGCTCGGCCACCTCGGGCTTCGCGTTGGCCTTACCCATTCGATAGAAGAGCGAAAGCATGGTCGGGCTCGGTAGTGCTTCGGCGTGAACTACCGCCGAGGAAAGACCGATCGAACAAACGAGAACAGACAACAAGAATACTCGGCGCACAAGAAGCTCCTCTTTTGGGGGCAGGGGAAAGATCCTATGCTGATCCGACAGGCTCGCGTCCAGTTTTTCTGCGCACGGCAATCAGCTCTCTTCAACGGTTGGCAAAGGAAGGATCCACATGGCCGCCCATCCCCTACCCGACGGCTCGAATCAACGCATCGCGTACTACAACGGTGAGTTCTTGCCGGAGAACGAAGTTCGGATTCCGTTTCGCGACCACGGTTTTCTCTACGGCGACGGCGTTTTCGACATGACCCGCACTTTTGGCGGGGCCATATTCAAACTCGAGGAGCACGTCACAAGGCTGCGCAATTCGTTGAAGGCCGTAAAGATCGATCCCGGCCTGACAGACGCCGAGATCATCGACATCAGCGAAGAGGTCTTTCGCCGCAACGCCCACTTCCTCGACGAGACGAAGGATTACTGGCTCGCCCAACGGATCTCCCGTGGTCTGAGCAAGATCGGTGACGAAGGTTGGGATCAGGAAGGCGCGACGATGATCGTCGAATGCATCCCGCTGCCCCTCGGCACGCGGGCTGCCTATTACCGCGACGGGATCGACCTCGTCGTCTCACCGATCCGTCGAACGGCGCCCGATGCCCTGACGCCGCGCGCCAAGACGCTCAACTACCTGAACCTCAAGTACGCCAACATGGCAGTGCAGAGCGACCAACCGAACCCACTCGCGATCCTCCTGGACCACCACGGCAATCTCGCCGAGGGGCTCGGCGCCAATCTCTTCCTCGTCAAGGACGGCGAGTGCTTCACACCACGCGAGCAATTCGTCCTGCCAGGCGTCTCGCGACAAACGGTGATCGATCTCGCATTGGGGCTCGGTATCGAGGTGATCGAGAAAGATCTCGATTTTCATGACGCCTACACCGCGGACGAGATCTTCGTCACGTCCACCAGCATGTGTATCGCGCCGGTGCGCTCCTTCTCCTCTTCGGTGGTTGGATCAGAGGTTCCCGGTCCCATCACAGAGCGAATCACGCAGGCCTATATCGACTTCGTCGATTTCGACTGGCGCGCGCAATACCTCGGCTATCTCGACTAAGGAAGACCCGCCCCCATGCAGACGACGAGCCCGGCCGAACTCAAACAATGGCTACTGAGCGAAGACGACACGCAGGAACTCGCGCTGATCGACGTTCGAGAGCAAGGTGCGTTCTCCGCCTCGCACTTGCTTTTCGCGGTCTCGATTCCGCTCAGTCGACTCGAACTCCTGATCGGTGATCTCGTACCTCGACCATCGACCCGCATCATCCTCGTCGACGACCCGGCCGAGACCCCGCTCAGCGAAAAGGCAGCGCAACGCCTCACGGAACTGGGCTACAGCGACGTCTGGGTACTCGACGACGGCGTACGAGGTTGGCAGGCCGCGGGCTTCGAGCTCTTTTCAGGCGTCAACGTCCCCAGCAAAGCCTTCGGAGAGTTCGTCGAGCACACCTTCGACACGCCACGCCTATCGGCGGCCGAGGTCAAGGCAATGCTCGATTCGGGACGCGACATGGTGATCGTCGACTCCCGGCCATTCACCGAGTACCAGCGGATGAACATCCCGACGGCGACCGACATGCCCGGCGCCGAACTCGCTTACCGGATCCACGACTTCGCGCCGGACCCGGAGACGTTCGTTGTCGTCAATTGCGCGGGCCGGACTCGTTCGATCATCGGTACGCAGAGCCTCATCAACGCCGGCATCCCGAACCCCGTCGCCGCACTCAAAGACGGCACCATGGGCTGGCACCTCGCCGGCTTCGGCCTGGAGAACGGCTCCACGCGCGAAGCGCCGCTGCCGAGTGCAGCCGGTCGGGAGAAAGCGAAGGCCGCGGCGGCGCACGTCGCGGAACGTTTCGGGGTAGAGAAGATCGATCGCGCGCAGCTCGCCGAATGGTGTGCCGAAGAAGGCCGAACCACGTTCCGCCTCGACGTGCGTTCACCCGCCGAGTACGAAGCCGGCCACCTCGCCGGTTTCCACCACGCCCCCGGCGGCCAGCTCGTCCAGGCGACCGACGAATACGTCGCGGTTAAAAACGCCCGCCTCGTGCTCGCCGACGACGTCGAAGTCCGCGCCACGATGACCGCGTCGTGGCTGATCCAGATGGGATGGCGCAACGTCTACGTTCTCGCCGGCGGGATCGGCGACGATCAGCTCGTCACGACCAAGGAAGAAAACCTTCTCGGCGAGTTCTCTGAAGCCGTCGTCACGGTCGACGAACTCGCCGCCAACGCCGACTCGATCGCTGTCATCGATCTCGGTCCCTCAAGCGCTTATGAACGCGCTCACATTCCCGGCGCGATCTGGTCCGTCCGAGCACGTCTCGAAGCCGCCGTCGCCGCAACGACGAAAGAACGGATCGTGCTGACCTCCGACGACGGCCTTCTGGCACGACTCGCGCTCGCCGAAGCACGAACATTGACGGACACGCCGGTGGACGCGCTCGACGGGGGAACAGCGGCCTGGGTCGGCCGCGGCAACCCGACCGAGGATGGCCTCACGAACATCGTCGGCGAAACCGACGATGTCTGGTACAAACCCTACGAACATCGTGAAGCGCAGGAAAAGTTCATGCAGGAATACCTCACTTGGGAGGTGGCCCTGGTCGAACAGCTCGAACGCGACGGCACCACCCGTTTCCTAACGCTTTAGACAATCGCGGCAACGACGCCGACCTTCACCAACGAACGAGAGGTGATCAACATGGCCTACAGTCTCGAGGAATTCTGCGACGACGCACGCGAGATCCTGCGCGTCGAGGACAATCACGCCGGACGCGATCGGGTTCGCCAGAAGCTCGAAGAGCTACTCGAAGACGAAGCGTTCCGGCGAGCCCATGTCAGTGCCGACAGCGAACCCGGGCTCAAGCAGATTTTCGAAGACGATGATACGGGCTTCTGCGTACTGGCCTACAACATGGAGGCACCACGGACCTCACCGCCGCACGATCACGGCGGATCCTGGGCCGTCTACGGTCAGGTCGAGGGCTACACGGACATGACCATCTGGGCCGCCCCCGAAGGCAGTGACAACATCGAGCCCGTGCGCGAGTTCCGCCTCAAGGGCGGCCAGGCGGGACTTTTCGACGTCCGCGAGATCCACTCGATCAACTACACGGAAGGCGCCAAGTTCGTACGCGTCACCGGCATGGACATGGCACAGGAAACGCGACGCGTATTCGATCCCGAAACAGGCGCCGTGCGAGAAATCGAGCACGTCGGTACAGGGTCCGCCTGATCGTAAGAAAACGGGACGATCAGTCGCGATTGCGCTGCGCCCGGACGTAGCTCTCGAGGACCTGATTGATCCGCGTCTGGTAGCCCTTTCACTGAGCGATCGCACAAAGGCTCGAAGCGACGTCAGCGAAAGCCGTCAACGACGTAAGCGATCAGCTTTCTCGAGAAACGCCAGCAGGTGCGGGAGATTGGGTTCGTGATTCATTGCAGCTTCGATGTGTGATCCGTCGACGGCAAAGAAATCCCAACCGCGCTCCCGAGCGATTCGTTCGCCTTTCTCGCAGATCACGGCTTCGCCGCGCCCCTTCCAGAGCAGTACCGGCACACTCGCGGAAGCGACCGCCTCCTCGTGACCGTCGACGTCTTCGAGGGCATCGAAGGAGTGGCGCATCGCGGGTTCTAGATCGGCGCTGAAACCGAACTCATAGCTCTTCTTGACGTCGTCGAACGTAAAGATCTGATCGAGCGCTTGGCCCATTTCCTCGGTCGTCCCGGTACCGGGGCAATGCCCGCCGATGATGAGCGAAAGCAGACGATCGGCATGAAACTCGGCCATGCAACACGCGATCCAACCGCCCATCGAATAGCCCATGAAATGGGCCCGGTCGATTCCTTCCTGATCGAAGACCGCGATGACGTCATCCGCTCGCGGCGCTCGGCCATACGCGGCCGCTTCAGGAGGTGCATCGCTCTCGCCGTGGCCCAAGCTATCGATGCTGATCGAGCGATACCCTTCTGCCGCAAAGGCGCCGACGTAAGCCGTCCAAGCGTCTTTGCTGCTCGTCCAACCGTGCTGCAAGGCGATCGGCGTGCCGCCCTCGGGTCCATCGACGCGATACGCGATCCGGTGGCCGCGGTGGTCTACGAACCGTGTGTTGCTCGATGTCATCGCGCCAATCCTCGCATTTCCATTCCCGCGCTAGCGATCCTCCAGTGACGACCAATCTTCCCGCAATAGGCCATAAATCGCTTCGTCAACGAACTCGCCTTTGACGTACTGGTTCTTGCGCAACACGCCTTCGAGTGCAAAGCCGAGTTTCTCGAGGACACGATGGGATGCCGTGTTCCTCGGATCAGTGTGCGCCCTGATCTTGCGTAACTCGGGATAGCAGTCGAATGCCGAATTGAGCACGCTCGAGACCGACGTCGGCGCGAGTCCCGCGCCCCGAATCCCGCCATGCACGCCGTATCCCACCGCCGCTAGTCGATGGCCCTGCTCAAAAACCAGGCTGACAACACCAACCACGCGCTCATCGTAGAGGATGGCCCAGTTGGGAGACGCCGCACGCGACCGCCCGCACATCTCCTCGACAAAGGCTTTCGCGTCCGCCAACGTGAAGTCCCGGGGCACACTCGCGTTGAACCGTTCCCAGCCGGCGTCACTACGCCAGTAGTCAAAAACCGCGCCGGCATCGCCGGTGGTGAAGGCGCGAAGCCGAAGATCCGGGTTCGTCGTCGCCAGCCGATCAGGAATCATCGAAAGACCATAGCCCCGCCGCGCCCGGCTTGCCCATCGCCTATGAGTTCCATGAGCAACGAAACACCAAAATTCTTCCAAGACCCGTCGACACTTCGATCGTGGTTCGAGAAGAATCACGACCGCGCCGATGAGCAATGGGTCGGCTATTTCAAAAAGGGTTCCGGCAAAAAGAGCATCACCTGGCCCGAATCCGTCGAGGAAGCGCTCTGTTTCGGCTGGATCGATGGGATTCGAAAAACCGTCGATGAGGACCGCTACAAGATCCGCTTCACGCCACGCCGGCCCGGCAGCCATTGGAGCAGGAAGAACCTCGAGACGATCGAGAACCTGCTCGCCGACGGACGCGTGCACGAAGCGGGTCGCCGGGTATACGAAGAGCGCGACGTCGGCAATGCGAGCCAGACGGCATACGAGCAAACCGGCCGCGTCGCGCTACCACGTGGGTTCGCGGCTGCGATCAAGGAGAACTCGGCCGCGTGGACTCATTGGCGGGCGGCAGCGCCTTCGTACCGCAAGCAAGTGACGTGGTGGATCGTCAGCGCCAAGAAGGACGAGACGAAGCGGCGCCGGCTCGACTCGCTGATCGAGTCGAGCGCCAACGGCGAAGTGATCCCGCCGCTCCGTTGGACGAAGAAGACCTAACGTAAGCGTCACTCGGCGACCGGCCCCACGTTCGGCGCCGGCGATTCGTAGCCGAAGAGTTCTGCATCCCGGCGATACCTTTCATGGACGATCGCAGCAGTCTCCTCCGTATAGAAGCTCGCAAATCCTCGTGCGGGCGCCGCTTGCAGACGCGGCAGTGGATCGCGCGTCGGTAGCCCGATGTGACGCGCGACGGTCGAAAAATCTTGGTCGAGCTTCTCGAAACGACCGACAAAATCGACCGCCACGACACCCCGGGAATTGGTGACGAAGTCGGCTTGCGAACGGAAGTGCTCATCCGCATCCACATCGGGAATCGATGCGACGGCGCGCACGAATTCGTCGAACGGCATGTTCGCGAAGAAAACGTCGAAACGATCCAGGCAGTAGGCGACGCCCGACGGCGCGAACCCGGTGAAATCGCTCACCTCGCCACGGATCTTGTCGCGGTAACAGGACACCAGTCGGTCCCAAGGATCGCGAACGAACGCGAACGTGAAGTGCTGCGGATACAGACGCTCATCGTCGACCGCCTGCTCCGGCGGGCGTGGAAACACGACCTCGTGCGGATTGCCCGTATGACTCTCGAGTTCGAGGAGCCTGGCTAGCGTCGCCTTGAGACTGGGCGAGCCGACCTTGGCAATGTCGATGTAGACCGCTTGGTGCCGTTGCAGAAAGATACTGAACTCGTCGCTGACCATCGCTTGCATATCGTTGGTGAGACTGGTGCCATCTTGGCCGAGAAACACGAAACTGGTCAGACCCAGGGACGTATTCGGCTTGAAGTCCGCGATGAGCACATCCCCCCTCGCCGACCCCACCTACCGCAGCCTCTTCGCCGCGCACGTCGTTTCGCTTGCCGGTACCGGGCTCGCGACGGTGGCCCTCGCACTCCTCGCTTTTGATCTCGCGGGCGGCGACGCCGGTGTCGTGCTCGGTACCGCCCTTGCGCTCAAGATGGTCGCCTATGTCGGCGTCGCTCCGATCGTCGGCGCGTTTGCCGATCGCTTGCCGCGGAAAGCCTTCCTCATCAGCCTCGATCTCGCCCGGGCGGGAATCGTCGTGCTGATACCGTTCGCAAGCGAACCGTGGCATCTCTACACCCTGGTCTTCGCGCTGAACGCCTGCTCGGCCGGGTTTACCCCGACGTTCCAGGCGACGATTCCCGAGGTGTTGCCGGACGACGAGCGCTACACCCGAGCACTCTCGCTGTCACGCCTCGCCTATGACCTCGAGAATCTCGCCAGCCCCGCGCTGGCGGCCGTCGCGCTCGTGTTCATGAGCTACGACGCGCTTTTTGCGGCAAATGCCGCGACCTTTGTCATCTCGGCACTCTTCATCGCACCGCTCGCACTGCGCAAGTCATCGATCGGCGGAACCGACAACGGCTGGTCGCGCGTGTCGTTCGGCATCACCGCCTATCTCAGAACACCACGCCTCCGAGGTCTCCTCGCGTTGGCCGCGGCCACCTCATTCGGCGGCGCGATGGTAATCGTCAATACCGTCGTCTACGTGCGCGGTGAATTCGGCGGCAGCGAAGTCGACACGGCGACGACATTGATGGCGTTCGGTGCCGGATCGATGGTCGTCGCACTGGCGTTGCCGGCATTCCTCGACCGATTCTCCGACCGAACGCCGATGCTCGCTGGCGGGTTTCTGATCGCGATAGCGCTCGCGATGACCCCACTCTTGAGCCCGTCGCTGCTGCTCGTGTGGCTCTTGCTCGGCGTCGGATCGTCGCTCGTCCAGACACCCGCGGGACGGCTCTTGAAACGAAGCTCACATGACGACGGCCGCGCGTCGATCTTTGCCGCGCATTTCGCGTTGTCCCACGCGTGCTGGCTCGTGGCCTAGCCGCTCGCCGGATGGCTCGGCAATACGAACCCTCACCTCACGCCAATCGTGCTCAGTGCGCTCTGCCTTGTCGCGAGCGTCACAGCTCTCATGCTGTGGCCGCGCAACGATGCGCGCACGCTCGTCCATACCCATGCCTCGGTCTGGCACGAACACGCACACATGCACGATCAGCATCACCAGCACGATCACCCGATCGACGACGAAGAGAACCGCCACGACCACCGCCATCATCATGACGAGATAACGCACGCGCACGATTTCGTGATCGATCAGCACCACCCGCACTGGCCCGCCCGCTAGCGGTTCGATTCGCGCGGGAATCTCAACGAACGGAAGACCTTAAATGGACACGATCACGGGCTACTCGACCATTCGAACCACGGTCCGAGAACTACTCGGCGACGACGATCGCCTGGTCGAGAATGCCATTGCGGCGGACGAGCCAATCTCGTTCGAGGTATTCGTGCCCGGCAACTGGCACCGCGAGACACCGCCCGGTGTGGTCGTCTATATCAGCCCACGCAACACGGCGCGGATGCCATCCGGCTGGCGGCAGGTGATGCAGCGCCACAACCTCGTCTGGGTTGGTGCCAACGAATCCGGCAACGAGATCCTCGTTCCGCGTCGCGTCGTGCTTGCGCTACTCGGCGCGACGGTCGCCGCGTCGCTGACACCGATCGATCAGGATCGGCGCATCGTCAGCGGTTTCTCCGGCGGCGGCCGCGTGGCCAGCATGATGATGCCGATCTATCCGGCCGCGTTTACCGGCGCGATCTTCATCTGCGGGGCTAACCCGATCGGCGGGTTGGACCAAGAAACGATCGACGCGATGTCATCACACCGTTATGTCTTCTTCACCGGCACGGAAGACTTCAACGTCATGGATACGCAGTTCGCCCACGCCGCGTTCGCGCACGCGGGCGCACCTGCGGGTGAGCTCACGGTCGTCGAAGGCCAAGGTCACGCGCTACCGCGTGCGCACGACTGGGACCGTGCGCTCGCAAAGCTATCCGTCGCTACTCCTTGAATGGACCGTCGCGCCAATCGAGCGCGGCCCGCAGTCCCTGCTCCTGGGAAATTCGGCTGAACTCGAGCGCCTCTGGCGCCAAGTGCGCCATCGCGTCGTGTTCGAGAGCGATCTGCTGGAGCAACGTCCGACCC
Organism: uncultured Pseudomonadales bacterium; assembly: GCA_951813295.1. GTDB lineage: Bacteria > Pseudomonadota > Gammaproteobacteria > Pseudomonadales > Azotimanducaceae > VXYL01. The sequence goes on along the minus strand of CATOTI010000002.1, from coordinate 2,618,169 downwards.
ATGAGCTCGACCGCCTTGTTGACGATGTACTTGTTCGCGGTGAGGAGGTCCTTGCCGATGTGGCTCATTCGCGTCGCGAGCTTGAGCCCTGAATCATCGAGTTCCTTCGCCGGCACGGCGTCGACCGCCCAGCCGATCTGGCACGCCTTTGCGCCATCGATCAGATCGCCGGTCAACAACATGCGCTTTGCCCACTGCGGGCCCACCGAATAGATCCACATGTGCGTCGGCGGCGTACCCATCGCGCGGACGGGGGTGAAGCCGATCTTCGCGTCCTCGGCAACGACGATCATGTCGCAATGCAAGGCCAGATCCGTACCGCCCGCGACGCAATAGCCGTGCACCTGAGCGATCGTCGGTATCCGCAAGTTCCAGAGCGTGTTCCAACGCGCGACCATGTCCTCCATCCGGTTGATGTCGGAGCGAATCGTGCGTTCTGCTCGTTCGGCTCCACGCTCCGACGTCGGCGTGATGTCATAGCCGGCGCTGAACGCCCGACCGCGACCCCGAATCAGCAGCGCGTGCACTTCGGGATCCGCTTCTGCCTCTTTGGCCGCTTCGACGATTTCGGCCTGCAAACCAGGACTCAACGCATTCAGTTTTTCCGGCCGGTCGAGGGTGATCCTGCCGACCCGACCGATTCGTTCGAACTCCAGAAACTCATAGCTCATCACTCTTCCTCCAATTGCGCCCTCTCTCGCCGAGTGCGGCCGAGCCGCGCGAGGGCGTTTCTGATGATCAGTTTGTGGAACGGCAGAATGCACCAAAGATAGAGCCGACCACCCAGATTGTGCGGCCGTACCCACGTCGTCAGGTAAACGCGACTGTCGGCAGTCGCGATCGACAGGCGGAAATCGAGATGCTTGTCGTCGAAACCAGCAATGGTCTCGTCCGCGGATTCACTTACCACCGGAAAGAAGCCGATTCGATCGATCCCGTCGGGCGTGTCGTTGACCAGACCAAACGGTGTCGTGACCCATCGTCGCACCGTCATGAGCGCGCCCACCCAGCCGGGAAATCGACGATCACCCTCCCGGCGTCACGTGGGTCAACGTCCGAGTGCACTGAGAAGCAATCGATGAAATCGCCCGCCTCGACGAAGGTCTCGATTCGACTACTCCCTGGGGGAAGGTCCGCACGGACGCCACTCATGGGCTAGGCTCCAACCTGTACCTTTCGGACTCGAACCAGCAGGAACTGTCATGCCTTTCGCCGGAATCGAAGAGATCTTTCTCGACGTTCAAGACCTCGACCGCGCCCTCGACTTCTATCACCACCGGCTCGGTATCCCGATCGCAACACGAACCGATTCCCGCGTCTATCTGCAGCTCGAAGCGAGCCACATCGTGCTGCAGTTGCCGGGGAGCGGTCGACATCGCGGCGGCGGGCCGATGCACTTCGCCATGACCGTCGACGAGGACACGTTCGATCGTGTGGTCGAGGCAGTCAGCGACGGGAGCCTCTTCATCCGCGGTCCAATGGGCGAGCGGGGCAAGGGGCGGGCGCTCTTCATGCTCGATCCCGATGGCAACGAAACGGAAGTGAATACGCGCTACCTCTACGGTACGCCCCAACGCTAAGCCAGCGCGGACCGCTCTTAGCAGTCCGCGTGGTTTCTGTCGTTTGAAACTCGGGACAGAGCTGATCTAGATTGAAAGGACGCGTTATCCAGGCTGCGTCCGACCCGCGGAAAGAACCACGTTCACCTGGCTTCGGCTCGTTCGGCTCGAGATACCAGCGACCTTCTTTCAGCCTGGAATGCGGGGACAGGCACAGACGAAAGGAGGTTCGCATGCAACGCGACCTACCCCCGTTTCCCAACCTGCAAGCGCAGCGCTCGCTCGCCAAAACGCTGCGCCACGCCGTCGCGCGCGGTGACGCCGAGGCACACCAGCGCGTTCGCGATGTGCACCCTCGTTTTGGTGCCGAGACCGATTTCAACGATTTCAAGCTCACCGACGCCCAGCTCGTCATTGCACGCGAATACGGCTTCGCGAGTTGGCCTGAGCTGCGGCGCGCCATCGAATCACGGACCGCGGTGGTCCTAACGCCAGAACAGAAAGCCCAGGCCCTCCTCGAAGACCCTTTCCTCGTGACCCATCCACATCCGGCCGAGGACCCGGTGCGCGCACGCGCGCTCTGGCGAACGATCCGCGCGGCGATGGCAGGCGATCAGGCGGCGGTACTGACCGAACTCGATCAGGACCCGACACTCGTCAACGCGGAATTCTTTTATGCATCACCGCTCGTGTTCGCTGCGAAGGAAGGTCATACGGATCTCGCAATGGCATTACTCCAACGCGGCGCAAACCCATCCTGCGTGGGTTGGTGGGGCGAGGAACCGATCGTCAAGATGGCCGAAGACCGCGGGCATGCGGACACCGCCGGGATGATTCGGCGCGCCATCGCGGCCGGTCACGCGCCCGATCAAGCAGACGCGATCATCACCCTGATCGAAGCCGGTGATCATGCGACGCTCGCCACTCGGCTCGCGGAAGACCCCGCGGCGGCGAAGCTCCACGACCGGCAAGGCACCTCGGGGCTGCACAAGGCGGTCGAACGGGGCGATGCGATCGCCGTGGATCTCCTGCTCTCGGCCGGCGCAGACGTGAACGAACCCGACGGTCGATACGGCATGCGCCCCATCGACTGGGCTATCTGGAAACCCAGCTTCTCCCGGGTCGACCGTTGGGACCTCGTCGATCGACTCGTGCATGCAGGTGCGAACGAAACCGTCGAGATCATGGCCGCCCGCCGGGACGGGGATCGGGTTCGCCAGACCGCGTCAGAAGATCCCGAGAGCGTGAACCACGAGTCATCGTTCGGCATGACCCCGAAGGCGGCGGCGGCGCAAAACGGCGATCACGAGCTGCTCGCCTGGCTGTTGGATAACGGCGCCGACGCAACACGTCTCGAAGGACCCTGGGCCTACGCGCTCTGGATCGCCGTCGCGAACAACGACCTGAGGATCGCCGAGCAACTCCTCCAGCGCGGCGCCGATCCGAACCTCTACGGCCTCGAATCGAGTGGGACACCCGCCTGGCTCGCGGAATACACGGGCAAGCCGGGCGGACGAGATCCTGCAATGGTCGAGCTGATCACACGGTACGGCGGCGCGGATCACAGCCAGACGAAACCCGAATACGTGATCGCCCGGCACGAATCGAACCCCGATGATCCCCGCCTATCCGAGGAGTACGTCTGGCTGAAAGACGACGGCGATCTCTTCGAGACGCTCCGACGGCTCGATGTCGCGATGCCTCGCGTCATCACGCTCTGCCAGACCTATCTATGGCGCAGCTACGACATCTTGCGACGCCTGCTCGAGGAAGGCCTCGATCCGAATCTGCCGAACTACCTCCGGATGACCCCACTGCACGCCGTCGCCGCACCCAGGCACAACTTCACGTTCGCCAACCCGATCGCGGACGAAGAAGGGAGCGCGGAAAAAGCCCGGCTTCTAGTCCAGTACGGCGCCGACGTCGACGCCATCGAGCTGTATCACGATGCCACGCCGCTGGGTTGGGCCGCGAAATTCGGCAGTGTCGTGATGGCGAAATGTCTGCTCGACCTCGGCGCCGATCCGACGCTGGCGGGCGCGCCCTGGGCACAACCGCTCGAATTCGCGAGGCGTGCCGACAATGACGCCATGATCGAAGTCATCGAGGCGGCGTTGCGCTAGGGGCCAACGATTCGCTAGTCCGGTAGCCCCAGAACGCGCTTGGCGATGATGTTGAGCTGAATCTCGGAGCTACCGGCGGCAATCGTGCCCGCCTTGCCCATCAGCCAGCCGCGCGTGTCGGCAAGCGCGGCGGGATCGAACGAATCGCCTTCCCAGCCGAGGCCGTCGGTGCCGCGGGCCGCCACGAGCGTTTCCATGCGCCGCGTGCGGAGTTCCGTCGAGTAGTACTTGAACATGCTCGTGGCGAACGTGGGCATCCCGCCACTCTGATTTTCCTCGGTGCTGCGCCGCTGCGTCAGACCGAAGGCCACCTCATCCATCGCGACCGACAGGACGGATTCGCGAACCCGGTTCTCGATCTGTCCGGACTCACCCCGAAACTCGCGCGCCGTCGCCGCGAGATCTGTTCCCACCGGGCGCGTCGCGCCATCGAGATCGGACACCATCCGCTCGTATTGCAGGAGACGCTTCGCCACTGTCCAACCTTCGTTCTCACGAAACACGAGATCCGATTTCTCGACGCGCACCTCATCGAAGAAGCACTGGCAGAACTCGGCGCTTCCATCGATGAGACGAATCGGCTTGACCTCTACGCCGGGGGCGTCGATCGGGAAGAGGACGAAGCTGATGCCTTCCTGCTTCCGCCCTTCGTTGTTGGTCCGGACCAGACAGAAGATCCAATCGGCGTAGTGCGCGCCCGACGTCCAGATCTTCGAGCCGGTCACGAGATAGTAGTCGCCGTGATCCTCCGCCCGGGTCTGCAGCGACGCGAGGTCCGATCCCGAATTCGGTTCGGAATAGCCCTGGCACCAGCGCAGTTCACCACTGGCAATCGATGGCAGGTGACGTTGGCGCTGATCGTCGGTGCCGAACTCGAGCAGCGTCGGACCGATCATCGTAACGCCGTGCCCCGTGAGTGGCACGGGCGCCCCCACCGCGGCCATCTCCTGGCGGAGCACCTTGAGCTCGTCGTGACTCAAACCCGCGCCACCGTATTCCTTCGGCCAGGTCGGTACGGTCCAACCTCTCTCATAGCAAGCCTCGAGCCAGCGCATCGTGTCGGGGTTTCTGGCCGGCAGTCGGGTCCCACCGTTGAACCCTTCGCCGTTGCGAACGAGGCTCGGCGGCAGGCGTTCCGCGAGCCAGGCTCGCGCGTCCTCTCGAAAAGCTTGAAGCGTCATTTCGACCTCCCGGATGAATGAGTTAGGGGACCAGGCGCTGGATCGTTTCCGCGGCCGATTCGATATCCGACCAGTCCCAGAGTTGAGGAATCGTTTCGACATTCGACCAGCGAACCGCCTGATCGGCATAGTGCGGCGATCCCGGATGACCCGACGCGCCGAGCGGTACGATCCAGCGGGATCGTCGCCAATCCGACGGATCGTGAATGTAGCGGTTCACCGACATCAGCATGGCAACAAAAGGATTGCCGACCGTATAAGCCCCGGCGAGCGGGGTATCACCGTCCCCGTGCGTCGCCACGGCCGGCGGGTCGAGCGCGTGCGCCTGGTCGGGGAACGCACTCGACAACGGGTGGCGCGGCCGGGTGTGGTGGACATGGCCCCAACGCCACTCGTTCATGTCGCCGCCGAATTTCGCCTTGAGCGCTTCGACACCGGCGATCAGCACGTCCGCGGCCGTTTCGGCCCAGGACGATTCGACAACGGCAACATCGGCGTCGTCTTCAGCCATCGCCTGAATCGCATGGGCGAAGAGTTGCCCGCCGTGCGTCGCCGCACCCCGGCCGATACCCGATACCGAACCGAGCGATTCATCGGCCATATCGCCGAGTTCCGCACGGATCACCTTCACGAAGAGTTCAGCACGAGCCGCCGCGTAGATCGTCGGCGCGATCGACTCACGATCCATCAAGCCGTCCCAATCGAGCAGGATCTGCTGCGCTTTCGCCGCGTCGCCGACGAGACCGTCGATCTTCTTCACATGCGCGACAAACGCAGCAGCCGGCAGCGATCGTCGATCACCATGAATACCCGCCATCGCATCGACGTCGGCCCCGGGTTCGAGTTCTTCGATACGACTCGTCACCCGGCGCGCCCGGTGGTCGGCGGCGAAATAGGTGTTGATGTAGTGCGGGTAGTCCGCGGTGGTCGGCGCGTTGTTACACGTGACGACGAAACCCGCCGCCGGATTACGCGACCGCGGCATTTCTTCGAACGGGATCTGTCCCTGCCATTCATGATCGTCCGTCCAACCCGGAACGGGTGCCCACGCGTTGGCCATCGCGCGCACCGGAATCCGACCACGGTAGCGATAACCGTATGCGCCGTGCACGTCGGCATAGACGAAGTTGTTGACCGGCTCCGTCCACTCGCGGAGTGATTCCTCCGCCTCGTCGGCGTTCTTGGCCGTCAGAAGATCATGAACGGTGTTCGCCCAGGCCGTTCCGCCATTCGTCCCAGGATGACTGAAGGCGAGTCCGTAGCCCGATCCCGGGTCACCCGCGACGACCGGACCATGGCGGGTGTGAACGATCGTCAACGATTCGGTCGTACCGCCACGAACCGCGAGTTCTTCGTGCGAGACCTCGGCCGTCTGCCAACCGTCGGGGGTCTCGTACTCGAGACCATCGTCGCCTTCGCGGAACCGCTCGATGAAGAGATCCTGGTAGTCGCCGAAGCCGTGGGTCATGCCCCAGCCGACGTAATCGGTATGACTGAAGTGCGGCGCACCCGGTACACCCGGCACGGCGTAGCCGCTAACGCGAAACTCGGGACACTGCATGTGCGTCTGGTAATAAACGCTCGGCGTGTCGAGCGCGCGATGGGAATCTCCAGCAACGAGGGGGAGCCCCGACGCGGTCTTCCCCCCCGAGATCACCCACGCGTTGCTACCGCCGTCGACTTCACCCAGCCAGTTCAAGTCCGCGACGACCGCAGCGAGGTCGTCGAGGGCATCGATATCGACGGTACCGAAGAGCTCTCCCGGCGGGACGGCCACCAGAGAAGTATCCGGATAACCACGAAAGAGTTCGGCGGCTCGCTCCGCGCCGAGTTTGACGGCGAGTCGGGCGCGCCAGAGCTTCATCTCATAGGTGCCCATCAGCATGTTGCGCACTTTGTAGACGGCTATGCAGTGCCACGCCTGCCACGGCGCAGGCATCGTGCCGAGCAACTGATACTCGATCGGTAGCGTTTTTGTCGTTTCGAGGAACGCATTCACGCCGGCCGTATAGGCATCGAGCATCGCCCGTGCGGCTTCGCTCGAGACCTCGTAATCGGCCTTCGACGGGCGTTCCAGGGAGAAGGTCCGCATCAACCGATCTTCGGCAAGACCCGATTCGCCGACCATCTCCGACCAACGGCCGAGGGCTCGATGACGGTCGTAGTCCATGTGCCAGAGGCGATCCTGCGCGGTGACGAAGCCCTGCGCATAGAACGCATCGGCCGATGACGCCGCACGAATGTGCGGTACGCCATGGCCGTCGCGGACGATATCGACGGGGGCGGACAGTCCGGGCCCCGTGATCGTCGACGTCACATCAGGAAGCGCCGCGCGAAAATCGGCATCGGTGATCGTCACGATCGATTCCTCACCCGGCTATTTGAAATCGGCAGCGCTGTGCCGTTCGGGCACCTGAGTTTCTTCGTTACCCCAGTTGCGGTTGACGCGCTGGCCGCGTTTCACGGCCGGCCGATCGCCGATTTCCTGCGCCCACCGACGCACGTTCGTATACGACTCGACGTCGAGGAATTCCGCGGAGCCGTACAACTTGCCCATCGCCAGCGCCCCGTACCACGGGAAGGTCGCGATGTCGGCGATGTTGTAGTCGTCACCGCACAGATACCGGCGCTCGTCGAGATTTCGTTCCAGGACGTCGAGCTGGCGCTTCACTTCCATCGTGTAGCGGTTGATCGGGTACTCCCACTTCTCCGGCGCGTACGCATAGAAATGGCCGAATCCGCCCCCGAGATATGGCGCGCTGCCCATCTGCCAAAAGAGCCAGGACATACATTCGGCTTTCTCCGAAGGATCGGTCGGCATGAGCGCGCCGAACTTCTCAGCGAGATAGACGAGGATGGCGGCCGATTCGAAGATCCGGGTCTCGGGCGTCGTGCTGACGTCGAGCATCGCCGGGATCTTCGAGTTCGGGTTGATGTCGACAAAACCACTGCCGAACTGATCGCCCGTGCCGATCGTGATGGTGTAGGCGTCGTACTCGGCGTCGAGTCCCATCTCGAGTAGCTCTTCGAGCATCACCGTGACCTTCACCCCGTTCGGCGTCGCGAGCGAATAGAGCTGCAGCGGATGCTCGCCACGCGGTAGTACCTTCTCGTGGGTTGCACCCGCGATGGGGCGATTGATGTTCGCAAATCGTCCGCCGCTTTCTTCATCCCAAGTCCAGACCTTGGGCGGTTCGTAGGTATCGGTCATGTCGAAATCCTCCAAGCAGGTTTTTCCACCGAGTGTAAGCCATGCACCGTTCGGCGCGCGTATCACGCGCTATGATCGCCAAACGCTAAGCGCAGGACTGATGGCATGAGCGAGACCACCCTCGATCTTTCGGAGAACGCGGTTTACCAGGCGCGATCGGAACGCGCCAACGACGACAAGACCGTGCCGCGATCTTCACCCCTCGGCGCCGTCGCCGCGTCGCGTCGCACCGGTGCCAGCCGTCAGGAAGTCGCCCAATCGATCCTCGCCGAAGACGAATCCCTCGAATGCGGTTCGCTCGGCAACACCTACTTCAAACGGGTCTCGGTCGCGGGCGTCGAACTCAAGCTCGAACCGCTGCAACCGAGCATCGGCACCGTCGTGCACGGTATCGACCTCGCGACCGATATCGACCATCCCGAGATCGTGGCGTTTCTCCGCGAGCTCTGGCTCGACCGTCGCGTGATCATGTTCCGCGATCAGGCACACCTGACGCGGGAACAGCACGTCGCGTTTGCGAAGCAGTTCGGCGAACTCGGCACCCGCTACGGCGAGACCGATCACGAGCCGAACTCACCCCATGACCTGAGCCACCCGATCGACGTGCCCGGCATCCCCGAAATGCTCGTGCTGATATCCGATGAGAAAGTCCCCGGCGCGGCCGCCAACTGGCACTGCGACGCGACCTGGCAGAAACGTCCCCCCATGGCATCCGTTCTCCTGTGCCGCGAAGCGCCACCGATCGGTGGTGATACGTGCTTCTGCGACTGCTACAGCATGTGGGAGGGCCTCTCGAAGGAAACCAAAGAGCGCGTCGAGCACCTCACGGCCGTGCACGTCGGCGCGATCATCCACCAGATGGACGGCAAAACGCCGGTATCGATCCACCCGGTCGCCCGCACGCACCCCGAGACCGGGCGCACAGCACTCTACGTCCAGCAAGGCTTCGTCAAACGCCTCGCCCCCGAGCACGGCATTCCCGAAGCCGAAGAACGTGCGTTCCTCGCCGAAATGAAATCGCAAGAAGGACGTCTCGAGTACACCTGCCGGTTCCGATGGGAAGCCGGGTCTATCGCGATGTGGGACAACCGCGCCGTCCTGCACTCGGCGAGCGCCGATTTCTGGCCCCACCGGCGACACATGGAACGCGTGACGATCCTCGATCACGACCATTCGCGACGCACGCCTTATTACGATCCGACGGCAGTTTGAGGCTGGAATTGCCTGGCTCTTTCTTCTAGGGGGGACCCTCCGGGTCCCCCCTAGGACCCCCCTGCGGCGCGGCGAAGCCGCGCCGGGCTCGAGGTCATCGATTTCGCTGATTGGGGTTTGCCGGCTTTAGAACTAATTTGCCCTTAGGAAGACCGTAGCGAACCGATCAGCCTGCGAATCCTTTCCAGGACATCGACGGAAGGGAGAAGCTCCAGGATCCTGCAAACCTGACTAAAACCACCTGCGAATCGCGCACGACATCAACCGACGCGTTCCGGCGAACACGCCTTCAGCCGGGGCCCCGGCGCGCTACGCGCGCCAGGGGGGAATCACCTGCGGTGATTCCGCGCCGCACTGGGCGCGCGGCGAGATTCCCTCATCCGCCAACTCAGACTCGGCGCCGATCCGGCGGGGGCGTGGGGGCGGAGCCCCCACAAGAAAAAGCAATCAGAATTCCAGCCTACTCCTCCGGTTAGTCAAAGCTTCCCAGCGCTGCTAGATCCTTCTTCCCAGCACACCGATTCAGCACTTTCCAGATCATCGAACCGAACTTCCCACCACCGCCAAATCCCACTTCCCAACCCCCTACAATCCCTTCAAAAACCCATTCACCACCGCCGCCCCACGCGCCGGGTCCTGGCACATCCACCAGTGCCCGAGTTGTTCGAGCAGGGCGACCTCCGCGCCCGCCCGCTCCGCGGAGCGGCGCGCGAGCGTCTCGCCGCCGGTGTAGTGGTCTTCGGTTGCGATGATGACGAGGCCCGGGCGCGCTTTCGCGTCACCGAGGGATTCACCGAGTTGCGCCATGAACGGCTGCGCGGCGGATCGATAGAGCTTGAGAATGCACGCGGCTATGTCGTCGTTGACGGCGGCGGCGACGTCTTTTGCGGCGTCCTTCGACATGCCGAGCCCTTCGAACTGGGCTTCTTTGGCTTCCAGCGGGGCGCCCGCCATGGCAGCCACGGCTTCTTCGCCCACACCATCGGTTTGCCAGCCTTGCGCGGCGTCATGCCAGACGTATTCGGGATCGAAACAGCCGGCGATGTCCATGATCCAGGAGCGAATCAGATCGGGACGGTTCATAGCGACGCGCATCACGTGCCCGCCACCCCAGTCGTGGCCAAGGAGATCCACGGGGCCGTCGATGTTCTCGAGTTCACCGACCAGCCAATCGAGGTAGTCGTCGCTGGTCGCGCCGAAGCCATCGGGTACGGGCGCACCGAAACCGGGCGGCGACAACGTCACGACATCGTCGGCATCGAGGTGCTCGATCATGTCGTGCCAGATCGCGGGCGTTTCGGGGTTGCCGTGGACTAATACGAGGGGCAAAGGCTTTCTCCACTGAATGCGACCAATCGACGCGACGCTAGCACGACCCCGAACCGAAACGGTCGACGTGGTTCAGGCAGGCACGACGCTCACGAGAAGCTGGCGTCGATGGGGCGCGTCGCGATGCTCCCAGACATAGATTCCCTGCCACGTGGCGAGCGCCAGGTGGCCATCGACGAGTGGAATCGCGAGATGTGTCTGGGTGAGGGCCGACTTGATGTGCGCCGGCATATCGTCAGGGCCTTCGTCGTCGTGGGCGTAGCCGTTGCCCTCCGGGACGAGACGGGTAAGGAAGTCGTGCAGATCGGCAAGAACCAAGGGGTCCGCATTCTCCTGAATCGTCAAACTCGCGGACGTGTGCTGGATGAAGACATTCACGAGACCGACTCGATGACCGCTCGCCGCGACGGCGCGCTCGACCTCGGTCGTGATGTCGATCAGTCCCTGGCCTTGGGTGGCGACAATGATCACTTCGTGCACGGGTCACTCGTGGTTCGCGCGGGGCACGCGATCTTAGGGCACGCGCAAAGGACGTTCAGCAGAAATTCGCGACCGCCTACTCCCAGTCGTCGAATCCCGCATCCAGGCGCATTCGGTCGCGCATCATCGCGAGGCGCGACTCGAGCCGCGCGATGATCGACTTGAACTCCAACCGGTCACGAAGTGGCGCAAAGATCGGCTCGACGTCGACGAGCCAGTACACGCTGAAACCTTCGTCGACCGCACGCTGCAGATGCCCGAGCGCGGCGTCGACGTCGCCCTTGAGACTCATCACCTGCGCGAGCGCGAACCAGACGCCGGGGTTAACCCGAGGTTGCACGGTGATCGCTTCGACGAGCGTCCTTTCGGCGGATTCGAGCAGCACCGCTGCCTTCGCATCATCACCGAGCTGAAGGTAGGCGTGCGCGGCGGCGATATCCGCGGTCGGCACGCCCGGTCCGCGGGAAAGCTGCAAGCTCGCATCGAGCGCTCGGAGCGACTCGTAGGCCGAGACGGTGGTCTCGTAGTCTTCCAGGTAGTACGCGGCCAGATGCTGGCGGGCGAACCCGAAGGCGGTTCCATCCGGAGTCGCGTCGAGAATCGCCTCCAGACGATCTTCCGCGCCGCCACGATCCCCTCGGGCGACCAATGAGCCGATTTCGACCCACTCGAACTCCCCGTGAACGTTGCGCGCCTGGCCGGCGACGGTCAGCCAGTCTTGCGCGATGTCGTGTTCCCCAAGGTCGATGTTCAACGAGGCGATCTGAAGCGCGGTGACTGGGTTTGGGTCGAGCGAATACGCACGTTCGTAGTGAATGAGCGATTCGTCCAAACGGCCCCGAAAACGGTTGAGCTCACCGACGAGCGTATACGCCGCCGGATACATCGGGTCGGCCTCGATGATGCGACCGAAAATGAGCATCGCGTCCGCCTCGCGACCGGCCACCATCAGTTCGTTGGCGTAGTTGAACCCCGTGACCGGCGATTTCGGGTCGAGTTCGAACGCGCGCTGGTAGTACTGCCGCCGAACAGCAGGGTCCGAATTGACCGACGCGTACCACATCGTTGCCATCGCATCGCTCGGGTTACGGGCAAGCGCCAGCTCGAACGATACTTTGGCGGCCGGAATTTTGAAACGGAACATGTCGATCAGGCCGCGTGTCGCATGAACGTCGGCGGCGTCCGCGTCGATCGCCTCCGCCGTCGCGAGCGACCGCTCGGCGCGCTTGATCATCTCGTCGCGCGGTAGATCGGCGTAGTCGATGCCCAGCGCATACGCCTTGGCGAGTGCGGTATGACTCATCAGATAGTCGGGATCCTGCTCGACGGCATCACGGAAAAACGCGATAGCGTTCATCACACCGTCGCGCGTGCGATAGGCGAGCTCGGAGTGTCCACGTGCCAGCGCGACCGCCCGTTCCGGACGAGCATTCAGCGTATCGGCCCCGGCGACAAGACGGAGTTCCAGTTCGTCCGCGACAGCACGCGCGATTTCGTCCTGGATTTCGAGAACGCCACGAAATTCGCGGTCGAAGTTCTGCGACCAGAGGTGCGTCCCGGACGCGACGTCGATCAGCTGTGCGGTGATCCGAACGCGATTGTCGGTATCCGATCGTCTGACGCTCCCCTCGAGGATCGACCCGACTTCGAGTTCCTGGCCAATCGTACTCACGGGCTTCGAAACGCCTTTGTAGGCGAAGGAAGTCGTCCGCGCGATCACATCGAGCCCTTCGATCTTCGACAGGACGTTCAGTAGCTCTTCCGTGAGTCCGTCCGCGAAGTATTCGTCCTCGGCGTCCTCACTGAACGGCACAAAAGGCAGAACGGCGATCGACCGCTCACTCGCGACCGGGGCCATCGCGACAGGCGCCACCTCGACGAACTCGTCCTGCGTTTGAAAATAGAGCAGTACGCCGATCACGATGAAAAACGAAATCGCGATGGCGAAACCGGTGCTTCCGGTCGGCGCTTCCGTCGAATCGGCGCTGGCCTTCACGACATGACCGCGGCGGAAATCGAAGAGCCACGAGAGCGCGAGCGAGATCGGCAAACCGACGGCGAACGCGATCAAGACGTAACGGATCGTGTCGTCGGTGAGCGCGAGTGCCGGCGAAAGGATGTCGACGATCTGAATGATCGGCCACGCGAGAACCACGTAGATCATGCCCGTGCGGATGACCCGCCGTCGCTTCAGCTCATCGTAGAAACCACGCCAATCGCGCATCTCGGCCACGGCTAGCGTTTCTCGAGGCGAATCTCGCCGTTGACGGTCTCGAGATTCACGCTCGTCGTCCCGGGCCGCTCCAGAACGATGACCTTGTCGCCCGGAAGACGCCGCCGCTCGAGACCCGCCTCACCGCGCAGGAGATCGTTCTCGATACGCCCGCCCGTACCGGCCCGTAGCAGGACATTGGCGGGCACATCATCGAGGGCCAACGTCAGTTTGCCGTTGACCGAATGGCCGCGAACGACCGCTTCGGTCGCTAACCGCCCATCGACCTCGATCCGACCATTGACGGTCTCGGCAACGAGACGATGAATCGTATCGAGATCGGCCCGAACGGAACCGGACACCGAGTGAACCAACAGCTCACGGCTATCGATCTCGAGATCGATGTCACCGCTCGTAGTCATCACCTTGGTGGATCCCGTTCCGTTCTCGTAGCTGACATCACCACTGACCGTGCGGACCGAAACGGCGCCGGTGAGATCGTCGAGTTCCACATCCCCCGCCACCGTTCGAACCATCACCGGCGCGGCGACGTTCGAGACCGAAACATCGGACGCCGCCCCCTCGACATGAACGCGGCTGCCCCGCGGCACACGGATCTTGAGATCGGATCCATCGCCCCAGAAGCGGCCCCGCTTCGCCCGTGGTAGCTCGACGCGGATCAGCGTTCGGCGCCCATCGACGCGAATCACGAGTTCGCGCGCCAGGTCATCGAGTTCACCGACGACGGAGACCTTCGACTCGTCCCATCCAATAACCTCGATCTCGCCGCGCACGTTCTCGATCCGGACGACACCGTCGGGCTCGACGTGCTCCTCTCGTTCGACGTCCACATCCGCTTGACCAACGAAAGCGAAAAGCGCGCTGAAGATCGCGAGTGGTCGTTTCACTGCTGGGATTGGTTTCTGCACTTTTTCAGTATGCGCTCCGCCGCCTAAGCGTGCTTCATCTCGTTATGTCGCTGAAGGCGCCGGTTTGGTTCGAAACTTTCAACCCGGTGGCGAGGGGTCGTGCAACTTCGGGGGCGTCGAGGGTCGCGTGTGCTGGTGCTATGGGCGGGGTTTTCAGTCGTACTTGAGACCCGGGATGCGCGTCGGCGAAGGGACCGCTTCCATGACCTTGATACGCGTCAGCGCGTCGAGAAACCCGTCCGTGTTTCGAATCGCATCAAGCCATTTTGCGCAACGCAACGTCCCGGGCCTCACCCCCCTGAGCCATCGAAAGGCACCGTCGTTGTCACCGATCTGGATGCACGCCTCCGCCAGCGATTCCGCAACCTCCCAGGCGTCCCTCGCATTCCCGTCCAACCGCACAGTGCCCTTCCACTTTCGTGTGCACTCATCGATCAGGGCACGGGCGTCCTCATGACGGTCAACCAGGGCCAGACCAGAAGCAAACGTTCCCATTCGGGGATCGCCAAACTGAAGGGCCGACTCTATGCTTGTCGCTGCCGCTAGCCCATCGCCGAGGTAAGCCAGAGCGCGCCCGAAATGTAGGTGCAGGTAGCCAAGCCTCTCGCCGCCGCAGCGCCACGCTTCGGTGAGCCAATCGAGGGCTTCCTCGTAGCGACCGGCCGTGATGTGAAGCCGACCCAGCTCGATGAGGTTCTCCATCTGCGCAGCCTGTACGCCGTGCGCGACCGCCGTGCGCTTGCAAGCGATGGCTTCGTCGATCATGCCTTTGCCGAAGAAAGCCCACGAACGAGTCTGTTCCACGACACCAAAATCGGCACCGAGGCGCTTCGCGTAGTCGAGGTTGACCAACGCGGCGTCATAGTCGAAGTCGAGCGCAAGGTTCACTTGTCCCAGAGCGTGAGCCAGGACGAAATCGACTCGCGTCGCAAGCGCTACCTGGAGTTGCTCATGGGCCTTTTCGCGACACTCCTCCAACGGCAGCGAGTCTCCCATCCGATGCGTGTAACAGATCGCCACCATCGTGCGCGCGGCGGTCAACTCAGGGTCGATCTCGACGGCCCGTGCAAGGTGATTGGCCATCGCTGCGTAGTTCGTCGAGCCGCTGATGGACTGCTCTTGGAAGTAGAGGCCCGCTTGAAAAAACTCATCGACGGCCGCGGGGTATCGTCCTCGGTCGATTAGCTCATCGCACCACGTTTGAACGGTGATTACATTGTCGGCCAAGCGGGCGACCAACTCTGCGCTGCTGAACTCGTCGAGCGAGTGGGCCGGTACAGAATCCGACCAGACCGGTGAGCTGTCGGTAGTGCTCACAATCTCGTAGGAAACCCGCACCTCACCTTCGAGCCGCCGAATAAGCGTGCGCAGCAAGAAGCTCGCGGTCGTTGCCGATGCCGCGACAATCACGCCCACGTTTTTCTTCGCGAGTTGTTGACGAAGATCATCTTCAACGATGAGGGCAAATCCGCTGAGGTCTTTCGTACCGACGATAGGCGTCTCGACAACGATGCTGGGCCGCCTGGCGGCCGAATCGGTCGTGAGCTTTTGCCCGTCGATTTTTCGAGCCCTGTCGTTGCGGACCAGATCGCGGGGGATGCAGTAGCCCCTGCGCGAGACATAGCGCACAACCTCTTTTCTGTCGTCACCAAGCGCGCTTCGAATCGCTCGGATCTTCTGACTCACATTGCCGGGCTCGACCACGACAGTTTCGCCCCACACTTCGTGGAGGATGTCGTCAGTCGAAAGCACCTCGCCAGCACGCTCGACCAGACACGCCAGCACGTCCATGGCTTTGGGCTCGAGTGGGGAGGACTCGCCACCCCGAGAGACCCGGTTGTGTTCGGGCTCGATGAGCCAATCTCCAACGTGTCGCGACACACATGGTCCCCTGACGCCCCGCGGCAAACCGATTCTACGTCGTTTTGAGACACGCGATCCCGAGACGCCTTCTTCGCAAAAAAGCCTGATCGGCGGCCACGAGCTCGCTCCCGAGACAACCTCCAGAACTCTCGAAACGCACAACAACCGTTTGTGCCGATTCAGTTCTCTTTCTGCAACGTCCTGTTTTGGTTCGTTTTTTCCTTCATCACTGAATCATCAGCCAAACATCAGAGTTCCCAAAGGACTTCACCTCAGCAGGACGCGCACCTTCCTCCTCGCCAACCCAAGGCAACGATGATTACCGCTGGAGGACACCATGAATCGTCAACTCGCTTCCCTTGTTTCGGGGATCGTGCTTACCGGGTCGATTTACGCGACCCCGGCTTTCGCGGAACCGGGGTTGACCGTTAGCTCATCTTACAAGGGCGTACCAATGTCCCAACGCTTCGAGGTGGCTGCCTCCTGCGTCCGGGCGATCGAGACGATGTGGCGCAACGGCCGAGGGGACCCAAAGTTGATGCTGAAGAACCGCGCTCGGGTACGCACCGAGAACGATCGACGCATCTTCACGATCGACGGCTGGGTGTGGGCAAAGAACAAACGCAAGCTCGTCTCCCACGAGTGTTGGGTGGCGGACGCGACCGACGTGGTTGCGCTGTCGCACACCTTCCCCCACGACGTCCGGTTCGCGGCGCGATAAAACGATTCTTGGTCAAGGAATCGCATCGATGACACTGAAAGAGTCGGGTTCTCATCGGCGAGTTCATCGGGATGTTTATCGTCACGATTACCGTTGGCTATCTGGCGATTCAGCCCGATAAGCCACGTTTCTCATGCGCGGGACGTGTATTTCGAGTTCAAGAGTGGGTTGGTCGACGAAGAGGTCTGTCAGGCCGAGCTCAAACTCGTCTTCCCCGTCCTCCGCCAGGGAGGTTTGGCTGACTAGTGGAGACACGCCGAACAACGGCTCACGAAAGAGTTCGTTTCGGAGTTCGACGCGGCGCCCGATTCGCGCGTCGTCCTCTACGATGCAGAGGCGAACCCTTGGGGAAGCTCCGTGGACGCGTTACTCGGATCGGATCGAGGTCCCCAGCGCTAGAAGCGATCCCTAGGGTGCAGCACGCCGGTAAACACAACCAGCGCGCCTCGATGATCTAGGCGAAGTCGAACTAGGCGGCGGATTCGACTGGCCGAGGTCGAACAGACCCTATACCCATCGCGCTAGCGCCTCTAATCTGTGGCCATGACCGCCCGAGAATCGAAAGCGAAGACGCGCGGCGCGCCGGACGCGAGGAGAGCGTCGCTGGGGGCTACCGTGCGCCAGTCCGTGGCGTGGCTCGTTGTCGCGTTCTTCGGTCTCAACGTGGCCGCGGAAGAAGACACCGCCATCATGCTCGACCTCACGCACTTTCAACCCACCCGTGTGCAGTACGACAGCGTCGGCGGGTGGGGTCAGGCGTACTACGGCTACGACGGGCGGGTGTGGGAACGTTGGGAGACGGATTTTCCGCAAGCCGAGCGAAACTTCGCCAAACGCTTGAACGAGCTGACCTCCATCGTCACGAGTGCTTTACCCATCAAGCGTCGGCTGACCGATCCGAAGCTGGGTGACTCGCCGCTGATCTTCATGTCCGACGTCGGCTACATGACGCTTACCAAGAACGAAAAGGACGCGCTGGCCGAGTATCTCGAGCGGGGCGGCTTTTTGTGGGTGGACGATTTCTGGGGCGACGCCGAGTGGGCGAACTTCGAGCGCGTGATGCGTGACGTTCTGCCGGGGCAGCGCTGGCAGACGTTGCCGACGACCCACCCGATCTTTCACACGGTTTTCGACCTGCACGAAATGCCGCAGATTCCGGCGCGGGATTTCGCGTTTCGCGGACCCACCGAACCGCCGTGGATTCACCGCTACCCACAAGGCTCAATGGACGTCGCCTCGATCCGGGCCTACGTCGATGACGACGGTCGGCTCATGGTGATCGGCACGCACAACACCGACGTTGCCGACGGCTGGGAGCGCGAGGCGTACGGCGATTTCTACTTCGAGAACTACTCGACGAAGTCGTATCGCGTCGGCGTCAACGTCATCATCTACGCGATGACCCACTAGCGAGATGCTCGAGTGGCTCTTCAAGTATCCGGAGAGCGCCTTCGCGGCGGGGACGCTCGAACTCAATCATCCTGACTTCATCTGGTGGGGTTTGGGCGTCGCCACGCTCATTGCGGTCGCGACGCTCTTCTTCGGTCGTGCAATCAAGCGGATCCGATTCGCCTATCGGCTTCCGGTGCTCGCGCTGCAGTGGGCTGCCATCGCGCTCGTCGGACTGATCCTGTCCCAGCCCGTGCTCGAAATCGCGCGTCTGGCGCAGGGCGTCAATACCGTGGCAATCGCCGTGGATGCATCAGCCAGCATGGGCCTCGAAGCGCGCGGGACGACGCGACTCGCGATCGCCGAACGCGCCCACGACGAGCTTCGCGAGCGTTTGGGCGACGGCGTCGACGTCCATACCTTCATCGTGCGCGAGTCTGTAACCACGTCCGACGGTGAAATCGCGCAACCGTTCCTCGCCGACGGACGAACGCGATTGCAGGAATCCATTGCCGACATCGCCGAATCGCTTTCGGCGACGGCTCTCGCGGGGATCGTCCTGCTCTCGGACGGTGCGGAGAACCGCCTCGAAGACCCCAGCCGTTTCACGTCGGTGAAGACGCCCGTGCACAGCGTTGCGGTTGGGCCGGACATCCTGCCGAACGATCTCGAACTCGAGTACGTCGATCTGCCGCCAAGTAGCAACGTCGGCGCCGATGTCGTCGCTCGGGTCGCCATTCGCCACGACACCGATCGTACTGCGCGCATCCGGGTGACCGAAGGTGCCGACGTCGTCGCGAGCGAGCCCGTCGTCCTCACCGGTACCGGCACTACCGTCGCGCGGATCACCGTTCCGACCGAAGCGGCGGGATTGCGGGAGCTGCGTTTCGAGGTCGTACCCGACGACGGCATTCTCGACCCCATCAGCAAGAACAACACCCGTACCGCCGGAATGAGCATCGACGAGCGCAGCTTCCGTGTGCTCTACCTCGAAGGGGAGCCACGCTGGGAGTTCAAATTCGTGCGCCGCGCGGCGGCGGCGGACGACGCCATCGATCTCGGTACGTGGCTGAAGACCTCGCCCCGAAAATCCTTGCAGCAGGGCCTCCAACGGGAAGCCCTGGCCGAAGGCTTCCCCACGGATCTCGAAGCACTCTTCGCATACGACCTGATCATCCTCGGCAGTATCGCCGCGACAGAGTTTTCCAGTGAGCAGCACACGCAACTGGAGTCGTTCGTCGTCGATCGCGGTGGCAGCTTGCTCGTCATCGCCGGGCGCAACGCGCTGACCGACGGCGGCTGGGACGCACAACCGTTGGCCAAGACCTTGCCGATTTATCTGCGACGAGACGACGGTTCGACTTATCAATCGGTGACCGGGTTCGCCGTGCCGACGGACGAAGGATCCAACACCGATACGTTGGACCTCGGACAGGACGGATGGGACACGCTTCCCGAACTCGCCGACTACCAATTGATCAGCGCGGTCAAACCGGCCGCTTCGACACTGCTCAACTTCCAGCCGTCGACCCCCGGTGTCGAAGCACAGCCTCTGCTCGTCGAGCAGGTCGTCGGCTTCGGTCGCACGATGGTGCTCGCCACCGCGAGTACCTGGCGCTGGAAGATGCAGGCGCCCGCGGATGATTCGCGCCATGAACGCTTCTGGCGACAACTCATCCGCCATCTCGCCGGGCTATCGCAACAGCGCGAAAAACTCGTCGTCGAAACCGAAGGCGGTCTGTTGCGAATCAAAGCGAGCGCTCGCGATGCGCAGTTCGTGCCGATCGACGCCCCACCGACAGCGACCGTTCGCGCGTCAAACGGTGCGACCGAGACGGTCGCACTTCTGCCCACGGGTAACGGTTACGAGGCGACGGTGCCGACCTCGGCGTCGGGCACGCATCTGGTCTCAGTCGATTTCGAAGGCGAGCGCACGCGAGGCCTCGCGCGGCTTGCCAATATCACGGGCGTCGACGAGGAGTTTTTTGCACCGGCCGCCGACCGGGCGTATCTCGCCGATCTTGCGCAACGCACAGGCGGACGACTGTGGTCAGCCGATGACGTCGACGCGATCGCCGATGCGATCGAGCTCTCATCAACGGGTATCCGCGAACAGATTCGGGAGCCGCTCTGGGATGCGCCGGCTTGGTTCCTGCTGCTGCTTCTTCTGAAAGTCGCCGAGTGGGGTTTTCGACGCCTCGGGGGCGGAATATGAGCCGGTTGTCGCGCGCGCTGCGCCACGCCCTGATCGGCGGACTCCTCGTCACCACCGGCAACGCCTTCACCGCGACCCACGCGCTGGTCGTAGCGGGTTTCGGCGGGGACGCCGACTATGACCAGGTCTTCAATCAGGAAGCCGAGACGATCGCCGACGCTCTGAGCGAACTCGGGTCGGTCAACGTTCTCGCGGCGGGCGAAGCCAACCGGGATTCGCTGGCTGCCGCGATCCGCGACCTCGCCGCATCCACAGAAACGGACGACACGGCGATCGTCGTGATGCTCGGGCACGGCTCGTACGACTCACGCAACTATCGATACCACCTGCGCGGGCCCGACCCGACGGGCGTCGATCTCGCCGATTGGCTGTCGAGCCTGCGCACCGATAGTCAGTTGGTCGTGCTCGCTACGAGTGCGAGCGGCGCCGTTTTCGAGGCGCTCGCGGCCGACAACCGGATCGTTTTCACCGCCACGAAGAACGGCCAGGAACAGATCTCGACGGTGTTCGGGCGTTACTTCGCCGAAGGACTGACCCTCGATGAAACGGATACCGACAAGAACGGCGCCATTTCGGCCGACGAGGCATTCGCTTACGTAGAGCGCTCGATCGAGGCGCATTTCGAGGCCGATCGACGGCTGGCTTCGGAACATGCGCTCAGGACCGAAGTCGAGGCGCCGATGCGGCTGGCGCGTGTCGCCACGACGACGGACTACGACATCGGTACCCGCACGGCGTTGGAAGCGCTCGAGGATGAGGTCGTGGCGCTACGCGCAACGAAAAATTCGATGCCGCCGGGTGAGTACCTCGAAAAGCTCCAGGAACTCCTGATCGAGATCGCGATCCTCGAAGCTGAAGCGGAAGCTCAGCCTTGAAGCGCCAGGCTTTCCGCATCGCCTTCCTCGCCGTTGTCTTCTCACCGGGGCCGAGCCTCTACGCGGATCCGATCGAGGACTGTGAACGCATCGCGCTGAGCGATGCCGACGGCGGCAACGTGTGTTTGCTGCGTCTCGCCGACGGAACGGACGATCTCGTGCGGGCCCGTGCCCTCACACGGCTAGGAGACGCCCGACTCGCCAACGGCATCTTTCGGGCGATCAACGAGCGAACCCCATCCGCCGATGCGCGCTATTTCTGGGGCGCGCTTTATCAAAAAATCCATCAGGTCCGCGACGCCGAACGTTTGTTCCAGGAAGCACTCGGCCTCGACCCCGACCACATCAACGCCCGTCTCGGACTTGCGCGTATGGCGGTTGATCGATTCGAAGGTCGGGCGAGACAGCTCTCCGCCGAGATCCTCGCCCTTTCGCCGGACAACGCCGACGCCGTCCTCATGAACGCCTTTCTCGACATCGAGGCGGGTCGCACCGAGTCGGCGCGCGAACTCGTCGCCCCGATCGCCGCCGCCGAAGATCCGCTCGACCGCGTGCGGGCGCTCGCGCTACTCGCCGCGATCGACCATTTGGGCGATGCCCTGCCAAGCGCTCACCAACAAGCCGCCCTCGCCGAGGCGCCGGCCAGCGGTCAGGCCCTCGTCGACATCGGCCATTTCTACATCATCACGCGACGGTACAAAGAAGCGGTCGCGATGTTCGAGCACGCCGTCGCGATTCAGCCGAAGCTCTGGCACGCGCATGCGACGCTCGGCCTCAACCTGCTGCGCGTCGATCGATTCGACGACGCGCGAAAGCACCTCGAGATTGCTTACGAAGGCGACCCCTACAACGCAGAGGTCGTCAACACATTGAGACTCCTCGATGCGATGGATGACTACGTACGGGTCACCGAAGGTGACCTTACGGTCTGGTTACACGCCGACGAACACGGTCCGCTGAAGTCACAAGCGGTGTCGCTCGCCCGCCGAGCACTCGAGGAATTCGGTGCACGCTACGACTATCAGACCAAGGGTCGCGTGATCATCGAGCTGCATCCGACGCACGAAGACTTCGCCGTCCGGACCTCGGGCCTGCCGGGGATCGGGATCCTGGGCGCCGCCTTCGGCAACGTCGTCGTGATGGATAGCCCACGGGCACGCACCATCGAAGAAGGCTTCGACTGGTCGAGCGCGCTTTGGCACGAAGCAGCCCACATCATCACGCTGGGTGCGACCGACAACCGGGTCTCACGCTGGTTCAGCGAAGGCGTGTCGGTTTTCGAGGAATGGCGCACGGGGCCCGCCAAGAGACGCTCGATTCCCATTCCGTTCATCGACGCATTGCAGAACGAGAAGCTGCTCGGCGTCGCGCGCCTCGACGAAGGTTTCATCCGCCCGCAATACCCGGAACAGATCGGCGTGTCGTATACGCAGGCCGGGTTGATCTGCGAGTTCATCGAAGCCGAGTTCGGCCTCCCCGGTCTACAACGCATCCTTGTGGGCTATCGCGAAGGCCTCGACAACGTGCGCGCTTTCGAATCCGCGCTCGACGTGACGATCGACGAATTCGACGCGCAGTTCTTCGCCTATCTCGACGAGCGCTTCGGATCGATCGATCTCGACATTTGGCGGAACGCCGCCCAAGCGGCCTTCACCGCCGCGAACGAAGGCGATTGGGCCGGCGCGCAGGTCGCGGCGGAAACGGCGATCGCGAACTACCCCGACTTCGTCGAGAACGGCCACACCTATACGGTGCTCGCCGAGGCGCATGCCGCGCTCGGCGAGATTGATCGAGCCCAAGCGGTACGCCTGAAGTTCTGGCAGAAAGGAGGTCGGGATCCCGCACCACTCGCCGCCTATCTCGAGCATGCGGCGCCCGACACGGAAGCGGCGGTCGAGGTCGCCCGATCCTTAGCACTCGTCGCGCCGTTCGACCTCGGGTCACGGATCAAGGCCGGCGAGCTGCTCGCTCATCACGATCGCTTTGCCGAGGCGCAGGATGAATTCCGTGCGGCCCTCGCCCTCGATCCCGTCGACCGTGCGAGTCTCTACCTTGAACTCGCGCGGGCCGAACAAGCCGCGGGCCAAAACGATGGCGCGCTGGCGAGTACGCTCGCTGCTTTGGAGATCGCGCCTCGTTTTCGTCCCGCCCTAGAACTTCTGTTGGAACTCAATCAATGACCGAAACCGCCGCCACCGAGCAGCTCGTCCACGATTTCCACGCGACGATGTCGTCGCTCAAGCAAGCCGTCGGGACCATCATCGTTGGGCAGGATGCCGCACTCGAGCAGATCCTCATCGCGACCCTCATCCGCGGACACTGCCTGATGACGGGTCTGCCGGGGACGGCAAAAACGCTACTCGTCCGCACCCTCGCGCAAGCGCTCGGGCTCGACTTCAAGCGGATTCAATTCACGCCCGACCTCATGCCGACGGACGTCACCGGCACGGATCTGCTCGACGAAGATCCGGCGACCGGACGCCGCCAGTGGCGTTTCGAAGCCGGACCGATCTTCACCAACGTCCTGCTCGCCGACGAGATCAACCGCTCGCCGCCGAAAACGCAGGCGGCGTTGCTCGAGGCAATGCAGGAATCCCGTGTGACCGCGCGCGGTACGACCTATCCCCTCGATCCGCCCTTCGTCGTGCTGGCGACACAGAACCCGATCGAGCTGGAGGGAACCTACCCCCTGCCAGAAGCGCAGCTCGACCGATTCGTCTTCAACGTCCTGCTCGATTACCTCGATGCCGAGCAAGAAGCCGATGTCGTCAAACGCAACACCACCGGAATCGACGTTGAAGCGCTCGACGCCCGCACGGACGCCAGCGCGCTGAACGCCTACTGCGACCTCGTTCGCGAAGTGCCGATGAGCGACGAGTTGATCGCCCGGGCGGTCGACATCGTGCGCCTGACGCGTCCGGCCGATCCCCGCGCGCCGGACGTCGTGAGCCGTTACGTGAGCTACGGGGCAAGCGTTCGCGCCGCAACGTTCCTCGCCATCGGTGCACGCGCTCGTGCGCTCCTTCAAGGCCGCTACCACGTCATCAGCGATGACGTCAATTTCCTCGCACCACCGGTCCTTCGACATCGCCTGCAGATGAACTATCTCGCCGAGTCGGAAGGCGTCGAAATCGACCAGGTCATCGCCGGCGTCGTGGCCAAGGCCGGTTCATGAGCGAAGCGACGCCAACGCGTCGGATCCCCCCTGATCTTCTCGCGAAGATCGGCAGGCTCGAACTCATCGCCAAGACCGTCGTCGAAGGCGCGATCAACGGGATCCACCGATCGGCTCGCTACGGCTTCAGCCAGGAATTCGCCGAGCACCGCGACTACGTGCTGGGCGACGACATCCGCTTCATCGACTGGAACGCATTCGCGCGCACCGATCGACCGCAGATCAAACTCTTCGAAGGCGAAACGAATACCCAACTCGTCGTCGTGCTCGACACATCGGCCTCGATGGCGGGCGATGCGCGCGACTCCGTTCGGAAGTTCGACTACGCCGTCTTTCTCGCCGCTTCGCTCATCCATCTCGCCCGACGCCAACAGGACGCCGTTGGATTACTCACCTACGCCGACGACGTCTCCGCGTATTTCAAACCTTCGTCGCGCCCACAAAGGATCCAATCGCTCTACCACCAGCTCGAGACCACGGAACCGGCCGGCGAGACACGCTGGATGAGCGCCTCGAAATACCTGTCGGAACGACTTCATCGACGGGCGTTGATCGCCGTCATCTCGGACTTCTTCGATGACGTCGACGAACTCAAGGCCGCGTTCGCACCTTTCGCGCGGCACGACCTGGTCGTGTTCCACACGCGATCGGAAAACGATCGTTCGCCGGAACTCGGCCGGCATCCTGTCGTCCGGGACGTCGAATCCGGTGCGGTGGTGGAGGTCGACGTCGAGGATTTCCGACAGCATTTCGACGAACGTTTCACGGCCCACGCCGACGCGCTCCGCCAAGCGACGCTCGATATCGGCGGCGACTACGTCGACGTCGACACGAACGAACCACTCGACCGATTGATCGTCCGCTACCTTCGCTACCGGGCACGACGACGATGAGTTTTCTCGCCTCCGCGTTTCTCTTCGGCCTCGCGGCGATCGCGATTCCGATCTGGCTTCATCGTGTCAGCCAGCGTTCGCCAGAGGAGATCCCGGTGGCGACCACGGCCTTTCTTCGCCAGGCCGACGAACCCGTGCGATCACGTCAGGCAATCGACTACTACTTCCTGCTGGCGCTGCGAATCCTCTTTCTCGCCGCGTTGGTCTTTGCCTTTGCGCAGCCACTCCTGCCACAAACCGAGGAGTCCGCGTTCTTCGATGCCCCGGAACCCACGACGATCGTGGTGCTCGATCGCTCACCGTCGATGGCACGCGACGGTGTCTGGTCGGAGGCCGTGTCGACGGCGCAGACGCTGCTCGAGGAGGACGGCATCGCCATGACGGCGGACCGCTCACTCGCGCGCGTCGAGAATTTCAACAACGTAGCACCAGCCAACGCGCGGCTCGATTGGGAAGCGCTGATCGAGCAACTGCGCGGTTTTCTCACGACGTTATCGGCGCCACGCGGCGGCTATGTCGTTCATCTCGTATCGGACTTCCAACAGACCGGACTGCCCGAACAACTATCGCGCCTCGTCACCGATGCACCCATCGTGCCGCACCGCATCGACGGCGACCTCGACAACTGGTCGATTGCCAACGCATCCGTCGAGGGCAACACCCTGCGCGTCACCGTACAAAGCCACGCGGTCGTCGACCGCGAGATCGAGATACGCCTCGACGACGTTCCCCGAGAGACGTTCTCGATGCAGCCCGGCGCACAGGAGACGCGGCGTATCGAGTTGCCGGAACGAACACGATTCGGGGTCACCGTTTCGCTGCCGAACGACAGCTACCGTGCGGACGACACGTTCTTCGTTCCCATCGCGCGGCGCGAGTCGGAAACCGTACCGATCGTCGGTACACAAGCCGCGGCGCGCACCACAGCGGCGTTCGTGCGCGCCGGATTGCAGGCGACCCAGGCACCGTTCGAAATCCAGGCCGTCCGCGACATTTCCGGCGAGCGGTCGCGCGTCGTCGTTTTTGCCGACCCGCGCGGCGATGACACCGCGGCAATCGATCGGCTCCTGGACGAAGGTCGTGGCGTCTGGGTCATCGCGGGCGATCGATTGCGCCGGCAAGGATCGATCAACCTCGGCGCACGCCGGATTCCCGTGCAACGTTTCGTTGCCGGGACCTCACTCCCCGTCCGTGTCGTGAACGAGGATCATCCGGTGCTCGCACATCGGCTCGATCCCGGGCTTCGCGCCGTGTGGAACGACGTCATGGTGCACCAGGCGATCGATATCGATGCAGGCGATCTCGACGGCAACGTCCTCCTCGCATTGCCGGACGGACGACCACTCTTGATCGAAATTCCTTCGGGTAAGGGTCGACTCGTCATCCTCACGACCGGGCTCGATCGGGAATGGAGTTCCATCGCGCTGCGCCCGGCTTTCGTCGGACTCGTCAACGACCTCGTCCGCTACCTCGCCGGCGACATCGCCGCGCTCACGGGAGTTGCAGGTGCTGGGCTCCAGCTGCCCGTGAACAACGCCCAGATTTTCGACACCGACGGTGGACGCGTTCTCGGGCTCGAAGAGACCGTCAATCGCCCCGTCGTAAACCTCGAAGAACCGGGCTTCTATACCCTCAGAATGCCGAACGCCGAAAGCCCGATCGCCGTGAACGTCGACCGACGTGAGTCGGATCTCGCGACTGTCGAGCAGGACTACCTCGACAACTGGACCGCATTGACGTCAGGATCGGTCGTCGAGCCGGGCGGCGACACCGAAACGGAAATCGACCCGCTGAATCTTGTCCCCTGGCTCCTGGCATTCTGTGCTGCAGCGCTTCTCGGCGAATCACTGACCAGCAACTGGCAACGACGGAGTCGGACCGCATGAACGCCGCCGACCAGCTCACGACCTACATCGCCGCCTGCCGACGACGACTTCGCCTGCTCGGGCGCCTCGATCGTGTCGGCATCGGCTTCGTCGGTATGGTCGCCGCGACCGTCCTCGCCGCCGTCACGATCGCTTCGACCGTTCCTGCCATCGAGTGGGTTTTCGGGGTGCGAGCGATCTTCTACGCCGCCCTCGTCGTCGGCACGGTCTTCGTCTACCGCGTCGCCGTGTCGCAGAAAGAAGCCGCGCGCCACGTCGATTCCCGGATCGACGCCTTCGACGGGCGCTTGGCAAGCTGGATCGACGCGGAAGATACGTCCCGTTTGCGACCCTTGCTCGAACGCGAGGTCGCCGAACTCGCGGATCGCCATCCGCCGTCGGTGGCCGTTCCGGCGCGCGACTACCAGCGCCTCTATGGGACGTTCGGGGCAGCACTCGTCTTCGGTGCCGCTTTCCTGCTCTTAGCACCCCAGCCGTGGCATATCGCCGCGGAACGAATCTGGTTCGGCGACAGTTTTTCGACCACCCGACCAACGGTCGCCGTCGATCCCGGCAACGTCACGATTCCGCGCGGTAGCGACATCACCCTTCGCGCGGCGCTTTCCGGATTCAGTGCCGATGCCGTTACGTTGCACGTTCGGTTCCAGGATGAGGATTGGCAGTCGACGCCAATGGGACGCGGCACGGCCGGCTATGAATTCTCGCTCCTCGGCGTCAACGATCCCGCGGAGTACTACGTGAGTGCCAAGGGCCTCGCCTCGGCCCGATTCGAACTCGCCGTGGTCGACCTACCGCGCATCGACGACGTGACCTTGACCATCGCACCGCCCGAATGGACGCGGTTGCCACCCGAAGAGCAGTCGTACGGCGACGTCGAAGCGCTACCCGGCAGCACAGTGACCGTCGACGTCGAAGGCGTCGCGCTCGACGACGCGACGTTGTACGTGAACGGCGTCGCCGTCGCCGGTTCCGCCGCCGACCTCGCGTTCGACGTTGCCGAAGCGGGACGCTGGTACATCGCGACGCCACACGACGGCGAGCCCGTTCGCATCAGCGACGAGTACTTCATCACCCTGCTCGACGACCACGAACCCGGCATCGAGTTCGTTTTCCCCGGGCGCGACCGGGCGATCACGTCGATCGACGAAGCGGTGCTCGAATTCCGCGCGATCGACGACTACGGGGTCGAGGATGTCGAGATCTCGTACGCCATCAACGGCAGCACGTGGCAGACGACGAAGCTCGATCCCGCGCCGGCCGGCGAACTCGATATCACGGCGGCGACGACCTTCTATCTCGAAAACCTGACCGCACCCGTTGCGGCGACCGACATCGACGTCGCCTCGACGCGCCCGCTCCGACCCGGCGACGTCATTTCTTTCCATGCCGTCGTTCGCGATCACGCGCAGGAAACGACCGGCGATCTGTACTTCCTCACGGTCCGGCCGTTCGAGAAGAACTACCGCGAAGTTCAAGGCGGTGGTGGTGGCGGCGGAGGTGGCGAAGGCTCCCAGATGGAGCTGTCCGAACGTCAACGGGACATCCTTGTCGCCACCTGGAACCTGATCCGCAACCCCGAAGCTGGCGACGCGCAGAACGATCGAATCGACGTCATTCGCGTGCTTCAGCAAACGCTGCGCGAGCAGGTCGAAACGCTGATTGCACGTAGCGAAGGTCGAGGCCTCGACCGGGACGACGAGATCCGGGTGTTCGTCGACGGTCTGACGAATGCGACAGTTGCGATGGAAGACGCGGCCGCGTTGCTCGAACAAGCGGCATCGGACGAAGTCGAACTGAACCTCGCGGTCATACCCGAGCAAACAGCCCTCAATCACCTGCTGACGGCCGAGGCCAGTCTTCGCGATGTCGATGTCTCGTTCGACACGGACAACAACTCCGGCGGCGGCGGTGGTGGTGGCGGCGTGGACGCCGAACTCTCCGAGTTGGTCGATCTCGAGATGGACGTCGAGAAGAACCGCTACGAGGTACCGCAGGAGGCCAGCTTCGGCGAGCAAGGTGAGGCCGGCGAGGACGAATGGTCGCGACTGGAAGAGCTCGCCCGCCGCGAGCAACAACGCGCGAACCAACCGACCAGCCAGCCGAGTACACCCGTCTCGGAATGGCAGCTCGAGCAGCTCGAACGCGAGCTGAACGACATGCGCGCACGTGCCGCCGAGCAAGGCAACGCGCAGGCCACGCGTGCACTCGAACGCGCGCTCGAATCGATGCAGGGCGAAGCATCGTCGGAATCACGCAACGACGTCGCCGAAGCGCTACGCGATGCCGCCTCGGCACTACGCGAGGCCGGTCAGGATCGTGTCGGCGAACAAATCGGCGATCTCGCCGACCGCGCGCGCCAACTCGCCGATACACAACGTGGGATCGTCAAAGAACTCGAACAGCTCCAGAATCGACTGCTTGAAGCTGCGCGCAACGACGAACCGTTCGATGCGGACAACGCGTCGATGTTCGAAGCCGCTGACACGAAGCGCGAAATGCAGGCGGAACTCAACGAAATAGAAGGCGATCTGACGGATCTGAGGGAATCGTTGGCCGCCATCGATCCCGTCGCCGAAGACATCGCCGAACGATCTCTCGAGGACCTGGCCGACAATCGGGTGAGCGAACGACTGGCCGCTTCGGCGGACGCGTTCGAGTACGGCGAAGCGCTCTTCACGATCGGCCGGGAGTCATTGGTCGAGGATGCCCTCGACCGACTCGCATCCCGCCTGTCTCGCCTGTCATCGCGCCTCGAGGGGCAGCAAGGTGGTGAGGGAACTACGGGGGTCGCTTCACTCGAAGCGATCCAGAACTTGCGTCAGTCGCTCGCCAACGCGGGCGGCACTGGCGAACTCCGCGACGTCATGCAGGGCATCGCCGAGTTCGCCGATACGCAGGCCGAGGAACTCCGCGACGACGACGGCGGTCCCTGGCGATCGGCGCAATACCGCGAACTCGGCACCAACGCGCACAACGACGAGGCGCTTCGCGCAGCACTGAACGCATCCCTCGATCAATTCGAGATCGAGCTTCGGCTGAAAGGACGGGACTCGATCCGCGCCGAGTCTTCTCGCGGCGATGCCTACGACGAAGAACGCGTGGCGCGCTATTTCGAGGCCCTCGGCGCCTGCACCACCGACGACTGCTGACCTCACCACCGTGAAAGACGTGGTGGTGATCGGCGCTGGCCACAACGGCCTCGTCTGTGCCGCCTATCTCGCCGCCGCCGGGCTCGACGTCCATATCGTCGAGCGCCGATCCGTGCTCGGCGGTGCCGCCGTCACGGAAGAGTTTCACCCCGGTTTCCGGAACTCGGTCGCCAGCTACGCCGTGGGGCTCCTGAATCCGACCGTGATCGACGACCTGGACCTCGCTCGCCACGGTCTGGAGATTCGCTTCCGTCCGCAATCGAACTTCTTCCCGCTCTCGGATCGCGACAGCTTGTCGTTCTTCAACGACGCCCGTGAGACACAGCACGAAATCGCACGCTTCTCGAAACACGATGCCGACATCTACCCGGAATACGACGCGCGCCTGACCGCCGTAGGGGATCTGGTTCAGCCGCTCATGGGTCAGACGCCGCCCAATCTGGGCGGCGGTCTCGCCTCGATCATCAACGTACTCACGGCGGGCCGTCTGGCACATCGCGCGGGTGGTCGTGTGCAACACGACGCCATCGCGCTTTTCACGCTCTCGGCCGCCGAGTACCTGAGCCGGTTCTTCGAAAACGATCACGTGAAGGCCGCCTTCGCCTTCGACGCGGTCGTCGGCAGCCTCGTTTCGCCCTTTACCCCCGGCACGGCCTACGTCCTCCTGCACCACGTCGTGGGTTCGACCAATGGCGTGCGCGGCGCGTGGGGACACGCGGTCGGCGGCATGGGCTCGATTACCCAAGCGATGGCCAAGGCATGCCTCGAGCGCGGCGTCTCGATCGATCGGAACGCCGCCGTCACCGCGGTCGACGTCGATCAATCTCGCGCGAAGTGTGTCCGCCTCGCGGATGGATCTTCGATCGAAGCGCGAGCGATCGTCGCTAACGTCGAGCCGAAGCGCCTGTTGCACGGCCTCGTCGGTGCCGATCAGCTCGACGACGACGTCAATGCGCAGGTGAGGCACCACAAGACAGCCTCCGGGACGCTACGGATGAACGTCGCGCTCGCGGAGCTGCCGCGCTTCACCTGCCGCCCGGTGCCAGGCCCGCACCATGGATCCGGCATCGTCATCGGCCCGACCCTCGACTACCTGGACCAGGCGTATCGCGACGTCCGGGTATTCGGCTACTCGAAGCAGCCGATTATCGAGATGCTGATCCCGTCGACGATCGACGATTCGCTGGCGCCCGCCGGCCGCCATGTGGCGAGTCTCTTCTGTCAACACTTCGCCCGCCAGGGATCCCTCGACAGCACCGAAGCCATCGACTGGGACGTTGAGCGAGACCGCGCCGCCGACGCGGTTTTCGCGACAATCGATGCATACGCGCCCAATTTCTCATCGTCCGTGATCGCCCGCGACGTGCTGACGCCTCTGGATCTCGAGCGCCGTTTCGGACTGACGGACGGAGACATCTTCCACGGCCGTCTGAGCCTCGATCAGCTCTGGACAAACCGACCGTTCCCCGGTTCCGCCGACTACCGTATGCCCATCAAAGGGCTCTATCTCTGCGGCTCGGGCGCGCACCCCGGCGGCGGCGTCACGGGACTGCCGGGGCGGAACGCGGCGCGCGAGATCACGAAGGATTTCCGGCGCCGCAGCGTCTGAGCGTGTCCGAGCTCCGGAGACGCTAGGATCTCTCCACACGCATCTGAACCGACCCGCATGAACCAATCACCGAAGACGATCCTCACCGCGTTCGTGATGATCGCGACATCCGCGGTCTGGTCGAGTGACATCACCGATGTCGAGACCTTTCGAACCGACAAAGCCGTCGACGTACGCGACGGTTTCCTACCGGTTTGGATCGACCAGCGAGCAAACGATGTCTACGTCGAACTCGAAGATTTACCACTCGAGGCCGTCTTCATCGCGAGCATCGCCACGGGCCTCGGCTCGAACGATGTCGGCCTCGATCGGGGTCGCCTGCGGACCGCACACTTGGTGCGCTTCGAACGCAGCGGCGATCGCGTCGTCGTTTCCGTGACTAACCAGGCGTTTCGAGCCACGAGCGAGAATCCGTACGAGGTCGGCGCTGCACGTGAGGCGTTCGCGTACTCGATCCTCGCATCGCTACCGATCGTCGCCGAAGGGGACGAAACCGTCATCGTCGATATCGAAGCGCTGGCGCTACGGGACGTGGCCGGTATCGTCCAAACCCTCGACGCCACGGGCCAGGGATCGTTCAGTGTCGTGGCCGACCGCTCGTTGCTGATGAGTGAATCCAGCAAGGCGTTTCCCGACAACACCGTGATCCGCTCCGCCCTCACTCTGTCCGGCAGCAAACCGGGAAGCTACGTGCGCGACGTATCGCCCGACCCGTACAACGTCACCATCGAACAGAAGATCGACTTTATCCGCCCGCCCGCGCCCGGCTACGCACCGAGGATCTTCCACCCACGCGCCGGCTATTTCCCGTTTCGCTTCTACGACTACGGCGCACCGATCGATGAGCAACTCGAACAGCTCTGGATCCCGCGCCACCGACTGACGAAAGCCACTCCCGGCGTCGCGCCGTCAGACCCGGTGGAGCCGATCGTCTATTACCTTGACCCCGGCGTCCCGGAACCCGTGCGCAGTGCACTTCTCACCGGCGGCGGCTGGTGGAGCGACGCGTTCGAAGCCGCGGGATTCACGAATGCGTTTCGTATCGAATCTCTCCCAGAAGACGTCGATATCGACGACACCCGATTTAACATCATCTTCTGGGTGCATCGCGCAACCCGCGGTTGGTCGTACGGCCGCTCGATCCTCGACCCGCGCACCGGCGAGATCATCCGCGGAGTCGTCACGCTCGGCTCGCTCCGGGTGCGCCAGGACCTCCTGATCTTCGAGAGCCTTCTGGGTGAAGCCAGCGCATCGGCAGCCCAGCAGGCGGCACTGCGCCGACTCGAGCAACTCTCGGCACACGAAATCGGTCATACGCTCGGCCTCGCCCACAACTTCGCCGCGAGCGGCGACGGTGATCACTCCGTCATGGACTACCCCCATCCCGGGGTCGAGATCCGCGCTGGGGAGATCACCCTCGATGAGGCATACGCCACCGGCATGAGCGAATGGGACAAGCTCACGATCCGCTACGGCTACGCGACGTTCGAGGACGAGCGAACCGGTCTCGAGGGAATCTTGGGCGAAATGCAGGACCGCGATCTCACGTTTGTAAGCGACATCGACGCGCGTCCGCCCGGCGCGACCAGCGCGCTCGGCCATCTGTGGGATAACGCCGAGAGCGCCACGACGCGGTTACGGGATCTCGCCGACGTTCGCCGGCTCGCCCTCGCCGAGCTACCCCGAACGATTCGAACCGGACGCCCGCAAGCGTCGCTCGAGCACCATTTGGTGCCGATCTATCTCATCGAGCGTTATCAGATCGAAGCCGTGAGCAAGCTGATCGGCGGTCAGTACTACGAATATCGAATGGCGGCCGACACGATCGATCCGCCGCGTTGGGTACCGCCCGGAGAACAAGCCGACGCGCTCGATGCGCTACTCGACACCCTCAAACCGGCTGCGCTTTCGCTACCCGATGATCTGCGCGGCGCACTGGATCCGGCGAGCTTCGCGTGGCGGCGCGACCGGGAAGCCTTCACCCACCGAACCGGCGAAGTCTTCGACGCGCTCGCCCCGGCCCGCGCGCTGACACAGCTCGTCGTCGGTCAGTTGCTCCAACCGCTACGCCTGAATCGCGTCGCGCTGCAGCGAACCTTCGATACCGACCACATCAGCGTGCGCGCATTCTTCGAGCGCATTCGCGACGACCTGCTCTCGCCCGGCAACGGCGAAGATTACGCCTCGCGTATCGAACAGCAGGTCGCCTTCGTGACGCTCAACGAGATGATGCGCGTCTACGCGAGCGGCGATCTCACCGAGGCGGTCGCCTGGGAAATCCGCCGCCTCCTCGTATCGATTCAGGCCAACACGCGCGCCCGTCTCTTCCAGGCAACGGCCGCCCCCATGATCCGCGCCTTCCTCGACGCCCACGACCGCGGTTTCGAAGTCCCGGAAGCCGAGACGATTCCACCCGGTTCACCCATCTGAGCCGACGGGCGAACCGGCCCGAATCAGGCCTTCTTCTTTCGCATCTCGTTCAAGAACGTCAGCAACGTCACCGCCTCGGCCGGGTCCATCCGGCCGATCGGCGAATTGCTGTACGTCGACATCATCACCCGGCCGCTGCCCGACAAAACGAACTCGCTCGGCTGCACATGATCACGCCGCTCTTCCCACCACGCGCCAATCGCATCCCCTTGCTCGCGCGTCACGCCATACGCAATCGGGAAGCTGAGCTTCTCCCCCACTTCGAGCGTCTTCTCTTCGCTGTCCACACAAGCCGCGATCACCGTCGTGCCCTGCGCCGCCAACGCTTCGCGCTGATCCTCGTATCCGCCTAACAGACGGATGCAGTACGGTCACCAATGACCCCGGTAGAACAAGACGATCGTCAACCCGTCACCAAGATCATCCGGCAACGTGACCGTGCCGCCCCCGGCGACGTTGAGAGTCATCGCCGGGAATTGATCCCCAGCCGCTAGTTTCGCGCCCATGGTTTTCTCTTTTGATTTCTCGACAACCCGAATTTAGCGCGTTTGGGGTGGGAAGCGTGGAATGGGTGATCTGGGAAGTATCGATTGGGTGATCTGGGAAGCGTGGATTGGGCCGCAGTCTGAGGCTGGAATATCGTGGCTTTTTCTTCTAGGGGGGACCCTCCGATCCCCCCTAGGACCCCCCTGCGTCGCGGCGTTGCCGCGCCGGGGTAGTGTGCCGAAGGATGTGCAAAAAGTTGGGTGGCCATGGTGTGCTTTTAGACACGACATCAAAAAAGGCACACACACGAGATGACCACCCAGAAGAAGCGTAAGACGACGGCAGTCGAACTGGAAGAGGTACTCAGCAGCGAGGGCGACCAGCTGCGCACGATGATGCGCGAGATGCTCCAAGAGCTATTGGAAGCGGAGATGGCCAAAGTGCTCCGCGCGCAACCCCACGAACGCAGCGACGAACGCCGGGGCTATCGAGCCGGTTACTACCCGCGCGGCTTGTTGACCCGCGTCGGCAAGCTCGAGCTGCGTGTACCGCGCGACCGCGAAGGACGCTTTTCCACGGAGCTGTTTGCGCGCTACCAGCGTTCCGAACAAGCCTTGGTCAGCGCGCTGGCGCAGATGTATATCGAGGGCGTTTCGACGCGCAAGGTCAAAGCGATCACGGAGGAGCTGTGTGGCCACAGCGTCTCGGCCTCGACCATCTCGCGGATCAACAAGCGCCTCGACAAGACGCTCACCGCATTCGCCACCCGACGACTCGAAGAACCGACGCCGTATCTGATCCTCGATGCGCGTTATGAGAAGGTCCGTGAGGCGGGAGTGATCCGCTCTCGAGCCGTGCTCATTGCCATTGGCATCAACTGGGAAGGACGCCGCCAGATACTGGCCGTGGAGCTCGCTCAACGGGAGAGTCGAAGTAGCTGGAAAGAGTTCCTCACCACGCTGCGTGATCGCGGCTTACACGGCGTCGAGTACGTCGTCAGCGATGATCACGATGGGCTGCGACGGGCGATCCAAGAAGTCCTCACCGACAGCGCCTGGCAACGCTGCTACGTGCACTTCCTGCGCAACGCCCTCGACCACATTCCGCGCAAGGCCGATGACGATTGTCTGCAGGAACTGCGCTGGCTCTACGATCGTCGCAACGTCGATGAGGCGCGATCGGATCTCGCCGCTTGGATCGGCCGATGGCACACGAAGTATCCGAAGCTCACCGACTGGGTGGAGGAAAACATCGAGCAGACGTGGACGTTCTATCGCCTCCCGCATCGCCATCACAAGCACATGAAGAGCACCAACATGCTGGAACGGTTGAACGAGGAAATCCGTCGACGAACGTATGTGGTGCGGATCTTTCCGAACGCGGCGAGTTGCTTACGCCTGGTGCGGGCGCTGGCCGTTGAGACCCACGAAAACTGGCTCGAACAGAGCCGCTACTTAAACATGGACTTGCTCAAGGAGCTGAAGAAGGAACAGCTCCGTCAAGCCGCTTAACCGCATGCCAGGCCACTCAACCCTTTTGCACAACTTGCGGCACACAACTCGCGCCGGGCTCGAGGTCATCGATTTCGCTGATTGGGGTTTGCCGGCTTTAGGACTAATTTGCCCTTAGGAAGTCTGTAGCGAACCGAGCAGCCTGCGAATCCTTTCCAGGACATCGAGCGAAGGAGCAGCTGGATTCTGCAAACCCTTCCCGGCGCATCCTGCGAATCGCGCTCGATATCGAACGAAGCCTTCCGGCGAACACGCCGACCACCGGGGTCCCCGCGCGCGAAGCGCGCAGGGGGAAATCACCCGCAACGATTCCGCGCCGCACTGGGCGCGCGGCGAGATTCCCCCATCCGCCAACTCAGACTCAGCGCCGATCCGGCGGGGGCGTGGGGGCGGAGCCCCCACAAGAAAAATGTATGGGCCACCCCATCGTTGCAACAGTCATTGGCGACTTTGGCAATCAGTCGGTCTGCACAAATGTATCCGGCCTGTTAATGGGCTATTTCACGCCCTGGCCTGAGTGGGATCCGCGGCTCGTCGGCTCAATTAGCAAGGCGGGTTCGTAGACCCCTTTTTCTTGCCCGAGCTTCGACGAAGCTGGATCGACTGATGAAGCCTGCCGCTAACGAGATGCCCGATGGGCAACCAAAATCCGTTCCCTACAACTGCCGCTACGCGCGCCCTGGATCGTACTCCTCACCACTGCGCAGGACTGCCCATGACAGGCGCGCCAGTTTGTTCGCTAACGCCGTGATGATCACGTTCGGGTGCAAGCCCCGCGCCTCAAGGTCATTCAGCCAAACACCTAGGCGGTGATCCTCCCGGCACAGGTTGTAGTAGCAGCTGCGCGCGCCGTGTATCAGCAGACTCCGAACGTAGCGGTTGCCGCGTTTGCTGATCCCCAGCAATCGCGTCCGGCCGCCTGTCGAGTGTTGCCGTGGCACCACCCCGAGCCACGCCGATACATCTCGGGCGCGTGTGAACTGCTCACCCTTGCCGATCGCCGCCACCAACGCCGTCGATGTCAGCGTGCCAATGCCCGGAATCGTCTGCAGACGCCGGCAGTCATCGCGCTCTCGCGCGATCTGCTCGATCTCCCGGGTAATCGTGCGAACTTCATCATCTAAGTAACGCCACTGTCGTTGCAGTAATCCCAAAAGCGCGCGTAGACGCCGCGACAATGTGCTCTCGTCGTCCGCCAGTATCGTCGGTAAGGCCTTCGACAACGCTGTCGGACTCGTGCGCACCGTGATAACTCGCTCCAACAGAAACGCTCGGATCTCGTTGATGACGCTTGTGCGCGTCTTCATGAGCTGCTGACGGACGCGGTGCAGGGCTTGCTGATCGTGTTGCTCGATCGTCTTGATCGGCACATATCGCATGGTCGGGCGCCGCACCGCCTCCGCAATCGCCAAGGCGTCGTTGAAGTCGTTCTTGTTGGTCTTCACGTACGGCTTGACGAAGTGCGCTGCCATCAATCGAACGTCATGACCGTCGCGTTCAAACTGCCGCGCCAGGTGTTGTGAACCAGCGCACGCTTCCATGCCGATCACACATCGGCTGTGAGTGGCGACAAACTCAGCAAGCTTCGCTCGGCTGAACTGCTGCCGGAACACCGGCTTACCCGTGTGCGTCGTACCGACCACGTGGAAGGTGCTCTTGCCGACATCGATACCTAGGGTCACGATCTGCGTCATGCGATGGTCTCCTCGAGGGAACGTCGTGTGGGGACACTGATTGTCCACTCGGGGTGGACCATCCCATTAGCAATCAGAATTCCAGCCGACTCCTCCGGCCAGTCAACACTTCCCAGCACCACCAGATCCCACTTCCCAGCCCACCGAATCTAAGCTTCCCAGCTAATCGAACGACACTTCCCAGCCCGTCCCACGAATCCGACAAACCGCGAACTTCCTAGCGCTTTCAGTTCCTGCTTCTCACCCCAAATACGCTACCAACCGATCCAGGACGATCCCATAGCCCTCGCGGTGCAGGTCACGCTCCTCTTCCGTGGGGAATCCCTCGACGTCGAACCGGAACAGGGTTTGACCATCGCCGTGCGGGGTGATCGTCTCCGTAATCGTCGTCGTGTAGACGGGACTCGGGGGGACCTCGAGCACCTCGGCGTAAACGATCTTTTGCTCGGTGATTTCGAGGAACGTCTGGGTGACGCGACATCGAGCATCTTCTGGACCCCACTCGGCGACCCGGGCACGACCGACCAGGACCTCGCCGCGGACATCCGCCGTGGGGTCCGCGCGGCGCGTCATTTCCCGTTCCGTTGCAATGCTCGTGCGCGCCGCGAAGACCGCTTCGGACGGTGCGTTGATGATCCGTTCGACATGGAGGTCGTACGTCATGAAGCCTCCGGGCTCACGGGTTTACCGGCGCGGGCCGACCAACGCCTCCATCACCGCCGCCAAATCCGCATCCGATACGCTCTTCAACCCCGCCATGCGTCGATAAACCTCGGCCGCGCCGCGGTGAAAACCGTCCGGCAGTTCGGCATTCGCGAACGTTGCCGCGATCTCGAGCATTTCGCCTTCGAAGCGCCAGGCTTTCGGCGCGGTGCCTTTGGCCGCCCCGGCGGCTCGATCGGCCAG
This sequence comes from uncultured Pseudomonadales bacterium, assembly GCA_951813295.1. Taxonomy (GTDB): domain Bacteria; phylum Pseudomonadota; class Gammaproteobacteria; order Pseudomonadales; family Azotimanducaceae; genus VXYL01. The sequence continues at coordinate 2,579,131 of CATOTI010000002.1, read as the reverse complement.
GCCGGGTTGGGAGATCGACCATTCGGTTTGCAGGGGATAGGCCACATCGTAGGCCTCGGCCAGCGCACGAACCGCCAACAACAATGCCGATGAGCCCTTCGTGTAGGCGGCGTAACACATCTTGAGTGCCGAGGCCGCATTGACCTCGCCGGCCACGACGCGTGCGTCGACCAGCGAATCGTCGAACCAGTTCGCGACGGTCTCGGCGCTGGCGCCTGAAAGGTAGAAACGTGTCGCCCCTGCACGCCAGGCGGGCGGACCGATGATGCCGCCGTCGACATAACGCGCACCGAAGCGCTCGGCGAGCTGAGCCGCTGTCATCGGCGCGACGGCGTTGCCGTCGATGTAAAGCCCTTCGAAACCAGCCGCGTCGACGGACGCCGCAACCTCGAGGGCGGCATCGGGCGGGCAGACCGAAACGACGGCATCGACGCCCGCGAGCCCTGCCGTCAACGATGCGACAGCGGTGAGACCGGCCTTCTCGGCACGTGCGTGGGTTTCGGGTGATCGTCCGTCGGCGACCCAACGAACGGCATGGCCGTTGCCCGTCAGCGCCGCGCCAATCGATGAGCCCATGGCACCCGGATGCAGCAGAAGGATGTTCATGGTGTTTGCCTAGAGCCGGTAATCGAGCGGCGGGTCACGGTCGCCCAGAAGGGGTTCGTACTCGAAGTTCGCTCCGCGCCGCTCTTCGAATTCCTGCCACGCCCGGCGCAGGAGTTCTTCGTCCTCAAAGAGACGCGCGGCGCTCGCGGCGAGGACCCGGGCCGCCATCATCATGCCTTCGTGGCCGATGCTCATGCCGCCCGCGGCGACGGCCTGCCAGGAATGCGCCGGCGTGCCCGGCACCCAGGTGGCCGTCCCGAATCCCGCGGTCGGCACGGTCCAGCTCACGTCGCCGACGTCCGTCGAGCCCATCTTCTGTGTGAAGACGCTGGGCTGAATGACCTCCGTGTCCGACAGCGGCGGTAGGTTGCCGAAGAGCGTCTCGCGAATCGTCGTTGCGAACTCGATCTGCTGGGCATTCATCTTGTAGCCGCCGATGCGCGTCATTTCTTCGTGCAGCAGGCCGGCCAGCGTGTCGTTGCGCAGGAGCGGGAAATTGCCGTGCATCACCTCGTAGGTCATACGGGTTTCCGTACCGAGTACCGCCCCGCGCGCCGCCGCGACGACACGCTCGAATAGTGCCGCGACGATTTCCGCATCGGGATTACGGACGTAGTAGTAGACCTCGGCGAATTCGGGAACGATGTTCGGCGCCCGACCACCATCCGTGATCACGTAATGGATCCGCGAATCGCTCGGTACGTGCTCGCGCATGAGGTTCACCATGTAGTTCATGGCCTCGACGCCGTCGAGCGCGCTCCGCCCCCGGTGCGGTGCCGCCGCTGCGTGCGCCGCTATCCCGTGGAAGCGAAAACGCCCGGACTTGTTGCTGGTCGAACTCTCCGGTGCCGCGCGATTGCTCGAACTCGGATGCCAATGGAGCATGATGTCGACATCGGCGAAATAGCCTTCGCGCGTGAGATAGACCTTGCCGGATCCGCCTTCCTCCGCCGGCGTGCCGTAGACACGGACGGTGCCCTCACGACCGTTCGCCTCCAGCCATTCCGCCACGGCGATAGCCGCCGTCGTCGAAGCGCTGCCGAAGAGATGATGTCCGCAGGCATGGCCCGGCGCGTCTGCCACAACGGGCGAACGCGTCGGTATCGGGCTCTGGCTCAAGCCCGGTAAGGCATCGAACTCGGCGAGGATGCCGATCACGGGTTTGCCCGACCCGGCTTCGGCCAGAAACGCCGTCGGGATATCGGCAATCTCGCGCTCGATGGCAAATCCGTTCGACGCGAGCAGCGTCGTCAATCGATCGACTGACTGGTTCTCGAGATAGCCGAGTTCGGCGTAATCGAAGAGGTCCCGCGCAAGCGCCACCGCATCGTCCCGGTGCGCATCGACCCGCTCGTCAATCGCCTCGCCGCTTGCAACGGCGCCGATCGCCAAGATCCCGGCGACAAAAGCCGCACGTATTGTTTCGTTTCGCCCCACGTTGTTACCCCCGAACGTTACCAACGGTAACGAAACCTAGACTCTATCGAGTTTATGCCTATAATTGGTCCGACCAATTTGGTCCGACCAACCCCCTACCCGGAAAAACCGCCCTGAGATGACTGCTTCTCATCACGAGCATATTGCCAACACGCTGACGAAAGAGATTCTGTCAGGGTTGTACCGACCAGGCGACCGCGTGCCGTCCGAGCGGGATCTCGCCGCACGGTTCGAAGTAAGCCGTGGTGCGGCACGCGAAGCGCTACAGCGCCTCGATCAACTCGGCGTGCTCGTGGTTCAACCCGGCGGCGCACGCGTCGCACCCGTCGACGAGGCAAGCCTCGACGTCATTGGCCACTTGCTCGACCTCGAAGACCTACCGCCGGTCGATCTCGTCGACGAGATCCTGCAGGTCGTCAAAGGTCTCATCTCGCTCGCAACGGAGCGCGCGGTACAGCGCGGGTCGCCGGAGGAAATCGAGTCGATCACCGCGCTCTTGAGCCGGCTGATTCAGGCCGCGGATGCAGAGCGTGAGGATGTCGTCACCCGCTTCGAGTTGCTGCGCGCCCTCATGGAAGCATCCGGCAACCTCGTGACCCGCCTCATTGCCCGGGCTTTGCTCAGCGAACTCGGTTCGCGGGTCTCAAAGGTCATCAGCGTCGACGAGCAAGCACCGCTCCACGGCGCCTACCGCGACGAACTCGTGAAGTTTCGCGCCGCCCTCGTCGAGCGAGACGCGACCCAGGCAAAAGAAGCCGTCGAAGCGCTATCGGACCTCAATCGAGACGCTTTGCTGAACGTCCTCCAGGACGCACACGAACGTCAAACCACCCCCGTACAACAAGCGAACGTCTAAATGATCAAGAAGCTGCTGATTCCGGCCGTCGTCGTCGTCGTCTCCCTTGGCGTTGCCATGGGTCTGATGGCAACGGCGCCCACGCTCGAGCCTACCTCGCTCGAACCGACACCGATCGCTGTACGGGTGACGACCGTCGCCAAGGCCCCGATCATGATGTCGGTCGTCTCCCAGGGAACGGTCGGACCGAGCATTGAAAGCCAGCTCATTCCGGAAGTTTCGGGGCGCGTCTTGTGGATGTCGCCATCGCTCGTCGCGGGCGGTTATTTCGCCGAAGGTGATCCGCTACTTCGGCTCGACGATCAGGACCTGATCGCCAGCGCCGAACGGGCACACGCAAACCTGACGCGCGCGGAAGCAGAGCACCAGCACGCACGGTTCGAGCACCAGCGGCTATCGAGCCTCAGCGAACGGCAACTCGCGAGCCAGTCTCAGATCGAAAACGCGCTGCGCGCCTACCGAATCGCACAAGCCTCGGAAACGGACGCGCGCGTCGCCTACAACCAGGCACTCAGGGATCTCGAACGCAGCGTCGTCATTGCCCCGTTCGACGGCCTGGTGCGTGCCGAGAACGTGGACATCGGCCAGTTCATCCAGCGTGGTTCGAAAGTCGCGACCATCTACGCGACCGACGTCGTCGAAGTCCGTTTGCCGGTTGCCGATCAGCAACTCGCGTATCTCGACATTCCGATCGACATGCGTGGCCAGATCCCCGCCGAGGCGCGCCCCCGGGTCGAACTTACGGCCCTCTACGCCGGTACGCGACGATCCTGGGAGGGAGAAATTGTACGAACGGAAGCCGAAATCGACATGCAATCCCGCATGCTTCACGTCGTCGCCCGCGTCGACAACCGCGTACAGGACCAGGCATTGAACGTCGGTCTATTCGTCAACGCGGAAATCGAAGGTCGTACCGCGGACGACGTCGTCCAGCTCCCCCGAATGCTGCTCCGCAACGGCAGCCAGGTGCTGATCGTCGACAACGAGAACCGGCTGCGCTATCGCGACGTCACCATCCTTCGACTGATCGAAGACCAGGTGATCATCGGCGGCGGCCTCGAAGCGGGAGAACGCGTTTGTGTCTCGCCCCTGCAAACGGTCGTTGACGGTATGCGCGTCGCACCGAGCGCGTCTTAAGTCATGCATCGCGCAATCAACTGGTTCACGCGTAACGGGGTCGCAGCGAACCTTCTGATGACCATCATGCTGCTCGGCGGCGTGATGGGTCTCTACACGACCCACCAGGAAGAGTTTCCGAATATCGATTTCGAGATCGTGAGCATCACTGTTCCGTATCTCGGCGCGGCACCGGAGGAAGCCGAGCAGGGTGTTTGCATTCGGATCGAGGAAGCCGTCGAAGGGACCGAAGGCATCGACAAAATCCTGTCGACCGCGAGCGAAGGTTCCTGTTCGGTGAGCATCCAACTCCTGGACGACGCCGACGCCGCGCGCGCGCTGAACGAGATCAAGAGCCAGGTCGACGGCATTGCCGCGTTCCCGGCGGAGACCGAGAAACCGATCGTCTCGAAGATGTCGTTTCGCGCGAACGTGATCGAGATCGCGATCTCGGGCGACACCGACGAGCGAACGATCAAGGAGGTCGGTCGTCGGGTCCGCGACGAGGTCGCTCGGATTCCCGGTATATCGCAGGTCGACCTCGCGTATGTCCGCCCGTACGAGATTTCCATCGAAGTGCCCGAATACACACTTCGTCGCTATGGGATCACGCTCGATCAGGTCGCCCAGGCGCTCCGCCGTGGCTCGCTCGACATGCCAGGCGGCACGATCCGAACCGACGGTGGCGAAATCCTCCTGCGCACCAAGGGGCAGATGTATCTCGGCCAGGAATTCGGCGACATCGTCGTCGTCACCCGCGAGGACGGCACGCAGATCCGACTATCCGAGATCGCGACGATCATCGACGGTTTCCAGGAAGGCGATCTTCTCGCCCGCTTCAACGGTAAACGTGCAGCAATCGTCAAAGTCTTCCGCATCGGCCAAGAAGACATCATGCAGATGGCCGCGGACGTCAAAGCCTACGTGGAGGAGGCACGACTGACCGTCCCCGACGGCATCGAGCTGACGCTCTGGGGTGATTCTTCCGAGGAGCTCAGAGATCGCGTCAGTACGCTTATGACCACCGCAGTCGGCGGCCTCGCGCTCGTGCTCGTCATCCTCGCGCTGTTCCTGCGCTTTCGTCTGGCGATGTGGGTCGCGGCAGGTATCCCGATCGCTCTCCTCGGCACGATTGCGATGTTTCCCTACTTCGACGTGTCGATCAGCACGATGACGGTGATGGCGTTCATTCTCGTGCTTGGAATCGTCGTCGACGACGCGATCGTCGTCGGCGAACGCGTTTACGCCCACGAGCAAATGGGCAAGTCACCGATTCGTGCTGCCGTCGATGGCACGTGGGAGGTGTCGATACCGGTCATCTTCGGCGTTCTCACAACCGTCGCCGCATTCCTGCCGCTGCTCATGGTCGATGGCCGCATGGCTGGGTTCTTCGGCGTGATCGGCGTCGTCGTCGTGATCGCACTCGCGATGTCGATTTTCGAATCGCAGTGGATCCTACCGGCCCACCTCGCGCACCGCCGAAGAAGCGAGAAAAAGGAAGACGGGCGCTGGACGAGATTCCAGGAGTTCTTCGCGAAGGGACTACAGAACGTTGCCGATCGCTACTACATCCCCTTCCTCGCCCGCGCGATTGCCTGGCGCTACGTCACGGGTGCCGTCAGCCTCGGCGTGCTCATCGTCGCGATGTCGTTGATTCTCTCCGGTCGCGTGGTGTTTTCGTTCTTCCCGTCGATCGACGGCGACAAAGTCTTCGCCACGCTGGAAATGCCCCAGGGCGTTTCGGCGGAAACCACGCAACGGGCCGCCGCCGAGATCGAGGCGACCATCGACGATCTTCGCCGGCAACTCGACGCGGACCGCCCCGACGGCGCGCCGAGCGTCATCAAGAACGTTCTTGTCAGCGTCGGTACGCACATTCATCGCGGCGGTCCACCGAGGCCCGAACAGCCGGGCCGGAGTCACTTCGCAGAAATCGCGATCGAGCTCCTACCGATCGCCGATCGCGACTGGATCATCGCCTCCGACGTCGCCGATCAGTGGCGCGATCTCGTGGGCTCGATCCCAGATGCCGTCAACCTGGGGTTCAGTTCGGCTTCGTTTTCCGCGGGCGAGCCGATCAAGGTCGAACTCACGGGCCCCGACGTCAGCGAGTTACGCCTGGCCGCGATTGAGCTCAGGGCACAACTTTCAAGGTACGCGGGCGTCTACGACATCACCGATTCCTTTCGCGCGGGTAAGCAGGAGATTCAGCTCAAGCTCCTCCCCGAGGCGCGAAACCTCGGCCTGACTCTGAACGACCTCGCCGCGCAGGTTCGAAGCGCGTTCTACGGCAACGAAGTGCAGCGCATCCAGCGCGGACCGAACGAGGTCCGCGTCATGGTCCGCCTACCCGACAATGAGCGCCGTTCCATCGGCAACCTCGAGGACATGCGTATCCGCACCCCGAGTGGTGCCGAAGTGCCGTTCACGAGTGTCGCAACGTTCGACCTCGGACGTGGCTATTCACAGATCAATCGCGTCAATGGCGAACGCACGATCGACGTGTCGGCAGAGGTCGACCGCGGTGTGGTCACGCCGGAAGAAGTGAACGTGAGCCTTCGTACCGAGGCGATCCCGTTGATCCGAGAGATGTTCCCGAGCGTTCGTGCCCACGCCGGCGGTGAGCAGGAAGAGCGTTCAAAAGCGATGCTCGGGCTCGCCTACGGTGCTTTGTTGTCGCTCGTCCTGATCTATGCGTTGCTCGCTATCCCGCTCCGCTCGTACATCCAGCCTCTCGTCATCATGTCGGTGATTCCCTTCGGCGCCGTCGGCGCGATCATCGGGCATTTCGTGATGGACGTGCAGCTCATGTTCTTCTCGATGCTCGGGATCGTTGCGCTATCGGGCGTCGTCGTGAACGCGAGCCTGGTGCTGGTCGACTACATCAACAAGCAGCGCAAGAAGGGCGTGCCGGTACTCGAAGCCGTGATCACGTCGGGTGCGGTTCGTTTCAGGCCGATCATCCTGACGTCTACGACGACGTTTTTCGGTCTGTTGCCGCTCATGACGAACCAGAATCCCTCGACGTTCTTCATCGTTCCGATGGCGGTATCGCTCGCCTTCGGTGTTCTTTTCGCGACGACGATCACGCTGATCCTCGTGCCGAGCCTCTATCTGATCGCGGAAGACTTCTTCAAGTGGAACGCAAGCGAGCCGGAGAACCCGCTCGAAGATCCGATGGAGAAGCCCCTCGCGGCGCCGAGCGTCGGACCGTAGCGGACGTCCGCCGTTCAGCTTCCGTTCAGGTTCACGGAGATAACCATCTCCGTGAACCTGTCTGGAGTTCGAGATGAAGCGCTTTGTCCTGTCGATCTGCTTAGCGATGGCACCGCTGACCGCGCTCGCCCTCACCCCCGAAACCGACGTCGGGAAAATCCGATTCGCCGATCGAATCGATCGCTGGTCGATCGTCGATGACCACCGGATGGTCTTCTCGGTAGGCAAAAAGGCGAACTACCTCGTAACGTTTCGTTCGCCCTGTCACGGCCTGCGGTTCGCGTTCAATGTCGGTGTGTCGTCGTCGAACAACACGGTCTATGCCGGATTCGACCGCGTGATCACCGACGGCATGTCCTGCCGGATCGAAACGATCAGCCGCGTCGAGCGACCGCTCCGCTAGACCGTTTTGCTTAGAGGAGGCCCCTTCGCTTAGAGGAGGCCTTTTTTGCTTAGAGTAGATCCGCCGCGATCGAGGAGATCGCGACGCCGCGTCGGCCCTGCCGCAATGGGTTCCGGTCGTGGCCGTTGGTGACGTAGCCCATCGAGATTCCCGTCGCCGGATCACCCCAGGCGATCTGACCGCCGGCTCCGCCGTGGCCAAACGCGAGTGGCGAATTGGTGTGTCCAAAGCCCCGGAAATTCCGCTTGTTGTCACCCGCGACCACGACGCCCAGCGCCCGATTGACCCGTACGCCGGACATCTGGTCGATGTGATCCCCGCTCCTGACCTCACGGGCGAATTCGAGCGTGGAATCCTGCCAGATCACCTCGTGTCCCACGCTGCCACCGTGCAGTAGACCTTGATAGAAGAGCGCGATCGCCGCGGCACTCATCATGGCCCCACCACCGGGGACACCGACCGCACGGATGGCCGGGTCGTTGAAGCTCAAGATCGCTTCCTCGGTCACTTCCGTCACCGGCGGCTCCGGAATCCCGAGGCGGGCGTAGTCCTCGCTCGTCATGGGATCACCACTATGCATGAGGGTCGCGACACGGTCGTTCAGATCAGCCGGTAGACCCACATGGAAACCGTCGATCCCGAGCTTCTCCTGAATTTCGGTACGAACGAATTCCACGAAGTTTCGACCGGTTCGGCGCTCGATGATCTCGGCGATCATCCACATGGACGAGGTCGGGTGGTATTCGAAGCGCGATCCGGGCTCCCAGTTGAGCGTCCAGCTCGAGTAGCGTTCACGACGTCGATCCTGATCGAGCCAGTCGGTTGGACGAAATGGTGCCGAAGGGAAACCAGCCGTGTGCAGGAAGAGCTGCTCGACCGTGATCACATCCTTCCCGTTGGTGCCGAACTCCGGAACGATGTCGGCAACGATCTCGTCGAGTTTGAGATCCCCTGACTGGAACAAGAGCCAACCCGCGGCCGACGTGACAGCCTTCGTCGACGAGAAAATCGGGTAGAGCGAATCATTCGTCGCCGCGCCGTAGGTCTCGAAGACCCCCACGCGTCCTTCCCTGGCGATCGCAATCTGCGCGGACGGCAACAAGCCTTCGTCGACTTCTCGCTGCACCCGGTTCAGGAGCTTCGCCACCTTGTCGGCGTCGAGTCCGATCTCGGCAGGCGTCGCCACGAATTGTTCGTTCATCCTCATCCCCCGTGTCGTTTCGAACCGTTATACGGTAGCGCGGCAACGCCGTCAGCCGTTTCGAGGCCGTCAGCACCGGATGTACGGATGATAGACTGCCGCGGTTTTCGCCCCGGAGCCGGCCCGACCCAAGGCAAGCATGCAAGTACTCAACGATTTCATATCCGCGGTCGGCAATACGCCGCTAATCCGCATGAACCGCCTATCGGATGAGACCGGTTGCGAAATTCTCGGCAAGGCCGAATTCCTGAATCCGGGCGGATCCGTCAAAGACCGCGCGGCCCTGTGGATGATTCGCGAGCACGAAAAGAGTGGCGCTTTGTCGCCCGGCGGAACCGTGGTCGAGGGGACGGCGGGAAACACAGGTATAGGCATTGCGCACATCTGCAATGCCCGAGGGTATCCGTGCGTGATCTACATGCCGGACAACCAATCCCAGGAAAAGGTCGACATCCTGCGAACGCTCGGCGCTGAAGTTCGTGTCGTGCCAACAGTGCCCTACCGCGACGACGCCAACTACCAGAAACAAGCCGGCCGTTATGCCGACACACTACCGAACGGTGTCTGGGCCAACCAATTCGACAACACGGCCAACCGGCTCGCCCACGTCGAATCGACCGGCCCCGAAATCTGGCAACAGACCGATGGCACGATCGATGCGTTCGTCTCGTCCGTGGGTACGGGCGGAACGCTCGCCGGGGTCTCGATGTTTTTGAAGGATCAGAACCCGAACGTTCGGACCGTTCTCGCCGACTGCATGGGCAGTGCGCTCTTCAACTACGTCAGAACCGGTGACGCGACGATGAGCGAAGGCCCATCAATGACGGAAGGAATCGGCAACAGCCGCGTCACCGACAACTTCGCGGGGGCCCCGGTCGACGACGCGTATCAAGTGACCGACCAGGAGATGGTCACCGTCGTCTATCAGCTCCTGCGCGAGGAAGGCTGGTTCCTGGGCTCGAGCACGGGCATCAACGTCGCCGCGGCCGCGAAGCTCGCGCGCGACATGGGCCCCGGCCAGACGATCGTGACGATGCTGTGCGACGGGGGCTCCAAGTACCAATCACGCCTCTTCAACCTCGAGTTCTTGCGCGAGCGCGACTTGAACCCAGACGCGTAGGCTCAACCAAGCGGCACGCGGGCGACCGGAACGGGGAGACCCGGCACATCGGTTCGGAACCGGAAAATCGATCCGGCGTTGTCGCCATCGACGCCTTCCGAGCCCGTGACGATGAAAAGATCACGTCGATCCGTGCCGCCGAAACACACACTCGTGACCATCGGTAGCGGCACCTCGACAACTTCACGAAGCTCGCCACTCGCCTCGAAGACCGCCACGCCACTGCCGCCCGCCAGCGCAACCCAGACGGCGCCGTCGGCGGCCACGACCAGACCGTCGGGAGCACCTTGCGGCATTCGGGCAAAGCGCTGCTTCTCGCCAAGATCACCATTGCCGCTCACCGCGTAGCAGAAAACGGACGCCCGGGGTGAATCGGCGTGATAGAGCACCGATGCATCGGGTGAAAAAGCAAGGCCGTTCGTGAGACCGATATCCGTCGCGACTACCCGACTCGATCCGTCGAGGTCGATGAGATAGAGCGAGCCGGGGACCTGCTCCCCACCGTCGAACACGGGACTGCCGAGGGAGCCGGCGTAGATACGCCCGGCATCATCCGCCGTGATGTCGTTGTAGCCGACGTTTCCGTTCTCGACATCGCGATCGAGCAGCACGACCGTCATCTGCGTGTTCGGCGGTGGTGGTTTATAGGCAATGTTGCGCCCACTGACGATCAACCCGCCGTCGACATGAGACGCCATTCCGCCGATACCACGACGATGCTCGATCAGCATCGATACCTCGCCGCTCTCGTCGAGCAAAAAGACGCCCCCGCCAAGCACATCGCTAAAGATGAGGCCGCGCGCATCATCCCAAACCGGCCCCTCGATCAGGCCATAGCCACTCGCTAGCTTCTCCACCGCTCCCTCCACTAATCGTTGGTCCACGACTCTCTTGATAGTATCGCGCGCTTTTGTCGGCGCGCTCCGTCCGCGCGGCGACGTTGCATCAAGAGGGAGAAGCCATGCTGATTCACACGCAACCACTCCGGGATTTCGTCACCCAAGCCTTCGTTGCGGCAGGCGCCGAACAACCGTTGGCGCTCGAAACGGCCGACCACCTCGTCCTCGCCAACCTCAAAGGCCACGACTCCCACGGCGTCGGTATGGTGCCGACGTACATGGGCAATCTCCTGAACGGCAATCTCGTCCCCAACGCCCACGCGGCCGTCATCAAGGATCAAGGTAGCGTGATCCACATCGACGGCCAGTTCGGATTCGGTCAGGTCGTCGGGCGAGAAGCCACCGAAATCGCGATCGACCGGGCGAAGGCGAACGGACTGGTCTGCGTCGGTCTCAAGAACGCACACCATCTGGGCCGTATCGGTACCTATGGCGAGCTTTGCGGCGACGCCGGGTTGGTTTCGATCCATTTCGTCAACGTGGTCGGCCACAATCCGATGGTTTCCCCCTGGGGAAGCCGCGAACCAAGGCTGCAGACCAATCCTTTCTGTTGCGTGATCCCACGCGACGGCGACACCCCGATCGTGCTCGACATGGCAACCTCCGCCGTCGCGCTCGGTAAGGTGCGCGTTGCGTTCATGGCGGGTAACAAAGTGGCGGAAGGAGCACTCGTCGACCACGAAGGCCGTGCGACCGACGATCCCCGCGCTATCTACGAAGAACCGCGCGGTTCCCTCGGGCCGTTCGGTCGACACAAGGGCTATGGTCTGGCGCTCATGTGCGAACTTCTGGGCGGAGGTCTCGTGGGTGAATGGACGATGCAGCCCGGCAACGAGCGGGTCGGCACGGTGGTGAACAACATGCTGACTTTCGTGCTGGATCCCGATGTTTTCGGTGGTCACAACGCGTTCCAGTCGGAAGTGCTGGCAATGGTCGACTACGTCAAAGGGGCGGAACCGGGCGCAGACTTCGATCGTGTTCGTATTCCGGGCGAACCGGAACTCGAGTCCAAAGCCGAACGCGAAGCCGAGGGCATCCCGATCGACGACAACACCTGGAATGGCATCGTCGCGGCGGCGAAGCACGCCGGCATGAACGACACCGAGATCGAGGCGTTCACCGGCGCGTCCTGAACGCCGGCGTTACTGGCGAACGACGTCCTCGTCCGCCTCGAGATCAAGCGCCGCGGCAAAGAGGGCCTTGGCGTACTCCGTCCGCGGATTGGTGAAGACGTCTTTCGCCGGGCCCTGCTCGACGATCAACCCATCGCGCATGACGATCAGCCAGTTGGCGAGCGCCCGGACGACCTTGAGGTCGTGGCTGACGAAGAGATAGCCAAGATCGTGCTTTGCCTGTAGATCGCGCAGCAGATCGACGATCTGTGCTTGTACGGACATGTCGAGGGCCGAAGTCGGCTCGTCGAGGACGACGAACCGCGGGCGCAAGACCATCGCGCGGGCGATCGAGATGCGCTGCCGTTGCCCGCCCGAGAATTCGTGCGGGTAGCGATCGAGGTGCTCCGGCAGAAGGCCGACCTCCTTAAGCACTTCCGCAACGTTCTGCCGCCGCTCTTCCTTACTCATCTCGGGGAAGTGAATGCGCAAGCCTTCCTCGATGATCTGCAGGATCGAAAGGCGTGGCGACAGGCTACCGTAGGGATCCTGGAAGACGATCTGCATATCGCGGCGTAACGGGATGAGCGCACCCCGCTTGAGGTCCTGGATGCTCGCGCCGTCGAACTCGATTGCCCCTTCACTCTCGAGCAATCGCAACATCGCAAGCCCGAGGGTGGTCTTCCCCGATCCCGATTCACCGACGACACCAACGGTCTGTCCCGCCCGGACCAGCACGTCGACGCCATCGACTGCCGTGAAATAGCTCTTCTTGCCAAACCAACCCTTGCCGATCGTGTACTTGACGGTCAGGGCCTTCGCCTCTGCGACCGTCGGCGCCGTCTCGTTCGTTTCCTGTGGGTCGCCTTTCGGTTCCGCGTCGAGCAAATGCCTCGTGTACTGATGCTGCGGATTGCTGAAGATTTCATGCGCGCTACCGCGCTCGACGATTTCTCCATCTGTCATCACGCACACGCGATCAGCCATCGTTCGCACGATGCCGAGATCGTGCGTGATGAGCAGCATCGCCATGCCGAGCTCCGACTGCAGATCTTTCAAGAGTTTCAGGATCTGCGCCTGAATCGTGACGTCGAGCGCCGTCGTCGGCTCGTCCGCGATCAGGAGCTTCGGCTCGTTCGCGAGCGCCATCGCGATCATCACCCGCTGACGCTGGCCGCCGGACAACTCGTGCGGATAAGCGTTCAGCCGTGATTCGGCATTCTGCAGGCCGACGAGCTCGAGCAGCTCGAGCGTTCTGTCGCGGGCCATTTTCGGCGACAGCCGCTTGTGCACCACCAACGATTCGCCGACCTGCTTGTCGATCGTGTGCAACGGATTGAGCGACGTCATGGGCTCCTGGAAGACCATCGAGACGACCCCGCCTCGAACGTCGAGCAGCCGACCCTTGGACGCATTCATCATCTCTTCGCCATTGACGAGAATGCTGCCCTTCGGGTGATTGGCGAGTGGATAGGGCAGGAGCTGGAGTACCGACAATGCACTGACCGACTTCCCGGAGCCAGACTCGCCGACGAGCGCCAGTGTCTCTCCCGCATCGATCTCGAACGAGACCCCACGCACGGCTGGCGAATCGCCGAAACTGACGTGCAGATCTTGCACTTCGAGCAGTGGATGGGTCATGGCATTTTCTCCGAGGTCGTCGAGTTCAGTTTGAATCGTTCGCGAGCTTGGTCGCGAGAAATTCGAGCGAGCCGCGCATCACGGTCGGCGGAACCGCCGCGTGTGGCCCGGGATTCACCAACATCGACTTCTCGTCCGTGCCGAGGGCGCCGAAGAGATCGAAGCAGCGATCCCGTGGCACGATTTCGTCGTCCCATTGGACGAGAAAATGCACCGGACAATCGATCTTCGCCGCATCCGCGCGGATACGGGCGCTGTTCGGACCCCAGAAACCCATGAGCCCGAGGACGGCGGCTTCGACGTCGGCAAGGGACGCTACCACCGGGACACCCATCATGGTGCCCATCGAAAGCCCCCAATAACCGACGCGCGTGACGGCTTGAGTCCCGCGTAGCCATTCGAGCGACGCGCGCCAATCCTCAACCACCCAATCGGATGTTCGTTCGTCACCCCAGGCACGCTCAAAGTCGACCTCTTCACCTTCGGCGAGGCGATCGCCATGACCGGGCCCATCGATGGCGAAGGCGCGGATTCCATGGCGGCGGGCGAGCAGCCGTGCCATCGCGAGAATGTAGTCGCCGCGTTTGTGGCTCGTACCACCATGGCCGAGCATCACGAGCGGTCGGGGTGTTTCGTCGTCCGGCGACCAGACGAGACCCGGGACACGCCGGCCGTCGACATCGAGTTCAAACGCGGTCTCGACGACCCCCGAGGATTCGTGCCGTTCTCCGTAGCTCACGTGCTACTCCTCCCTAGAGATTACGATCGAACATGGCGAACAAGCGTTCCCAATGCCGCTCGGCCGCGTCCTTGACGTAAATCCCGTCACGCTGGGGAAAGACGAAGCCGTGATGCGTTGCGGGATACCACTCGATCCGGTAACTGATCCCGGTCGTGGCGAGATGCGCATCAAGCTTCTCCACCATCTCGGGCGGCGCCCAATCGTCGGTTTCGGCACAGCCGAAATACATCTCGCCCTGGATCTTATCGGCGGCGAGGTGGGGCGAATCGTCGGCATCGGTGAAAAGACGCACGCCGTGTAGCGAAGCCGACGCCTTGATGCGCTCCGGGAAAGCCGACGCAGCGGCAAAGACGAAGGGACCGCTCATGCAATAGCCGACCGTGCCGACAGGACCGTCGGACGCGTTTTCGTCGTTCGCGACGAAATCGAACATGGCCTGTGTGTCCTCACACACCATCGCGTTCGACAGGTGGTTCATGTATTCGAACATCGTCTCTCGGCTGGCGCCCGGCATCCCGATGTGGAACTCACGGACGTCGCGGTAGTAGAGGTTCGGTAGAACGACGTAGTAGCCGACCGTGCCGATGCGGCGCGCCATATCGTGAAGTTCTTCACGTTTACCGGGTGCATCCATGTAGAAAAGGACGACCGGAAAAGGCCCGCCTTCGTCCGGGTGTGTGATGAACGTGTTCATCGACCCGTCCCGGGTTGGTATATCGACGTGATGCTCGATCATGCGGCGGAACCCCTCCTCCAAAATCCGACGAAGCGAGCATTGTAGACTGCGACGAATCGTTCGGTTGGGATCGCTCGAATGTCCTTTCTGCAGCGGGGCGCGCCACGCCTGGTCGCATTCATCACGATTCTCCTCGCCACGAGCGCGCCAGCATTAGCCGGTGACGCGAGCGAGGCCGAGACCGTGCGTGCCTGCGAGCGGCTCATCGCCGACTACGCCTACTTTCGAGACCGTGAAGAACCGGAGCCGTATGCGGCGGTCTTCGCACACGACGGTGTTTTCGAGTTCCGCGGCGCACGATTCGAAGGCCGGTCCGCGATCGCCGAACGCCTCACCGAAGGGGCGGGGAAAGTGATCACGCGCCATGTCATGTCGAACGTACGAATCGATGCGATCAGCCCGGAGGAAGCAACCGGTACGAGCCTGGTGACGCTCTACCAGGCCGACCGCGGAGAACTACCCCGCCGCGTCGACGGATTTCTCGGAATCGGTGAGTACCATGACCGTTTTGTCAGGACCGACGAAGGCTGGAAGATCGCTCATCGAAAGTTCGTTGACGTCTACGTGGGTCGCAATTAGGGTCGGCGCCTAATCCACGAGTTGAGCGAATGGCCAGCAACGACGCACCGAATACGCCGCAAAAAGAGCTGCGCAAAGCCGGCCTAAAAGTCACCTTGCCCCGCCTGAAAGTACTCGAGGTTTTGGAGCAAGCCGATCCGCATCATCTCTCCGCAGAAGACGTTTACAAGCGCCTGCTCGAGGTCGAGGAGTCAGTCGGCATCACGACGATTTATCGTGTGTTGACCCAGTTCGAAACCGCCGGAATTGTCGAACGACACAACTTCGACGACGGCCATGCCGTCTACGAACTGACACCGGACCGTCACCATGATCATATGGTCAATCTCGACGACGGCTCCGTCATCGAGTTCGTCAACGACCGGATCGAGAAACTACAGCAAGAGATTGCGGCCGAGCACGGCTTTGATCTGGTCGATCACGAGCTCGTGCTCTACGTACGAAAACGTACCTGAGGCGGACCGGCTGGCGCCGGTCCGTTGGCAGAATTTGCTGGCGCAAATTCTGCTGGGTTAGGACATCTGCGCTTGAACGTAGTTGCGGACCGGCTGGCGCCGGTCCGTTGGCGGTATCTGCGAACGCAGATACCGCTGGGGGCTAGGAAATCTGGGATTGGACGTAGTTTTGCACGCCGGCTTTTTCGATCAACGAAATCTGCGTTTCGAGCCAATCCACATGCTCCTCCTCACCTTCGAGGATGGACTCGAAGATTTCGCGCGACACGAAGTCCCCCACACGCTCGCAGAACTCGATCGAGTCGCGCAGCGGTGGCATCGCTTCCATCTCGAGTTCCAGATCGCAGCGGATGATTTCTTCAACGTTCTCGCCGATCCTGAGCCTGCCGAGATCCTGAAGGTTCGGTAGCCCTTCGAGAAACAAGATACGCTCGATGAGCCGGTCGGCATGCTTCATCTCGTCGATCGATTCCTCGTACTCGTGTTCACCGAGTTGCTTCAGCCCCCAGTCCTTGAGCATTCGCGAGTGCAGAAAGTACTGATTGATCGCTGTCAGCTCGTTCTTGAGCGACGTGTTGAGGTGCACGATGATTTCTGGATCTTGTGGCTTCATGGGTTTGGTCGAGTAGTGCTGAAGTAGTCCGAAACCCTACGCGATGGACCGACGCAGTTCCACCTAAGTTATTGAAATTACTAATGAAAATCATTCCCATCTTAAATCACAGATCCCGGACGAAAGGTTGAGCAAACTTTTCTTGCTCGATCGACGACTTAAACCATCGAACGGGCCGAGTTAAGAAATGCTGCCGAACGTTTCCGACGAGACGCTGGTCAAGCGCGCCTTAGCTGGCTCGGATGGAGCGTGGACGAAACTCGTCCGACGCTATGAACGACGGATCTACAACTATGCGCTACGAATGGTGGGTCACCAGGACGACGCTCTCGACTTGATGCAGGAAGTATTTCTGGGTGTTTATCGCAATCTATCGGGCTATCGGGGCGACGGCGTTTTCGCCGCTTGGCTCTTTCGAATCGCCTCGTTTCGTTGCACGGACTATCTGCGTCGGCGGCGAGATTTCCGTGAGTTCGACGAAACTACAGCCGATCCGAGCGACGATCTCGCGCCACCTGATGCCGCCATGGCGACCCACGCGAACGACCGTATCGCACGCGCCCTTAAGACGCTGCCGGTCGAACAACGCCACGTTGTTGAGCTCAAGTTTTTCCAACAATTCACCTTCGAAGACATCGGCGAACACCTGGGGATATCGCCGAACACGGCAAAGACGCGCCTGTACGGCGCGTTGAGAAAACTCCGAGATATCGAGGAACTGCAACATGCGTTGTGATGAAGCGGGACCGCTGATCCCCGAACTAACCGAAGGACGCCTTTCCGGCGAGACGCAATCCACATTGGAACGCCACCTCGATGATTGCGAGGACTGTCGTTCCATCGCCGATCAGGTCGCCGCTTGGAATCGCGACGCGGTGATGTGGGACGAAATCGCACCGCCGGCCTGGCAGGTGAACGTGGGTCACCGACCCCAACGTTCATTCCAGTGGCCTTCGTTCTTCCAGTGGTTCCCCGTCGCCACGAGTGCGGCGGCCCTGGCGCTGGTCGCGGCGGTGTTCGTCGGTCAAGGCGGACCGGCGGCACCCGATTCGGTGGTACCGCGCGGTCCGACCATCGCCGGAGCGACCCCGAACGTTGGTACCACCTTGCCTGTCAGCTTCGACACCACGAGGGATTCGCAGTACGAAGCGCTACAACAACAGCTCGACGATCGACTGGCGGTGGATCAGTCGTTGCTGCTCCAGGCTGTGCTCGAGGCCAATCGCACACAACGGCAGCAAGAAATGGAAGCACTGGTCAAAGTGCTCAAGGCCGAAATGGACCGAAAATCGTTCGAGACCGACGAAAGCCTCCGCTACGTCATCTCCCATCAGCTCCAGGAACAAGAGCGTGTCGATGAACTGTCGCGTGAGCTTCGCGAGATCAACTTCAGCCAGGCTGGAGACACCCAATGAAAAAACTGCTCCTCTTAGCCGTCTTGTCGACGGTCGCGTGGTCGGCCCAGGCCAAAGAACCTGAAGATCTCGAACAGATGAAGCGTGAGATCAAGATCGCCGAGGACGTGATCGAAGCCGCGCTTCGCGCGAAGCTCGAAGACGTGTTTCGGGTCAGCGACGTCGAAGCGAACTATCTGGCGAACCAGGGCGTGCTGGTCAACGTGACCCTGTCCAACCGATCCGTGACGCGAGACATCGAGATCACCGGATTCGACCAGATTCCGACGGTCGTTCAGAACATCCTCAACAAGGTTCAGATCGAGATCGAACCTTACGAGCCGGAGGAACTCTCCGAACTCAGAGAGCTGCGCGAAGAGCAGCGCCAGATCCGGAATCAACAACGCAACGTGCGCCGTGATCTGCGCACCAAACGGAGCCAGTTGTCGCGGGCCGATTCGGGCGATGCAGATGAAATCGAAGACGAGATATCGGTTCTTGCAGACGAACTCGCAAACCTCGAGCACGACTACGCCATTCTGGAAACCGACATCGACCACCAATACGAGCGTGTCCGCGAAGCACGTCGCATGCCGGAGGTTGAGCCTGCCTCACCCGAGTTCACCGACGTCGCCGACGCAATCAGCCGCGTCGCTTGTGACTACGGCGCGACCCTTCGCTCGCTACGCAACGACGAGAACTTGAGCTTCATCGTCAACGAGCGGCGCTTCGACACGATCCTCGTCTATCGCCAACGCGACGTCATCGACTGCCAGCGCGAGAACATCGAGCCGAGCCAGTTGCGCGAACGCGCCTTCGTCTACCAGCACTAGTCCTAGGCGACGAGCGGGCGACGCTAGTCGGGATCCACCGACTGATCGAGACTGCGATCGACGAAGTCGGGCGAAATCTCGAGTTCGTGCGCGATCTTCGCGAGAACCTGTCGCTCGACGAAGCCCGCATGGCCGGCCGCCCGGGCTACGACGCAGAGATCGTGAATCACCTGCATCCGTTGCGCCCCGCTCGCCACCTCGACGACGCGCTCGGCGCGGGGTGAGAGTTCGTCGCGTAGCGCTTCGACGTTGAAGGATTCGCGAAACGCCCCGCGCCCAAAAAACTGTTCGAACGCCTCGACTTCCTGCGCTTCGATCTCACCGTCGGATGCCGCGACGACGATCGAACCGGCAAAGAGCAACCGCCGCATCGCCTCCGCCGACTCGGTCTTCGCCTCAAGATAGTCGGGCTCCATCAAGGCCATGAGGCGCTGGACCTCGAGTTCGAGTTCCGACGACGCGCTGAGACGCGATTCGTGAAAGAGCTTGAGCGCTTTCACTCGCAACGGGCTGAACGGATGCGTCGAGAACCAATCTTCCGCGCCCGTACCCGCCCCCGGTTCCTCGTCCTCGAGCTGCATTTGGTCGACCTGCGCGAGGAAATCGTCGAGATGAAACGTGATCGACTGACCCGACAAACCCGAAGCGAGCTTAAAGAGCGCACGCGCGTCGGCATCGAGAGACCCCGAGCAATAGGCGCCGGCGCGATCGGCCGAGATTTCCGCGTATCGCGACCAGGTGAACAATGCCATCGCGAGGCGCGGGCTTGGCTTCTCGGCGCCGCGAAGGATCATCCCGATCGGAATGTCGTGATGCCCGTAGAGGTGATGACCGAGTTCATGGCCCACGACGAACTTCACCTCATCGTCGGAGAAATCCTCCAGGAGGCTCGACGAAAACATCACGAGCAGACGATCGTCTTCCGGCCTGAAACACATCGCGTTGTAGACCGGGCTCGCAAAGACGAAGTTCTCGACTTCGATCTCGATCTCCAACGCCTCGGCACAGGTATCGGACGCCCGGTAGAACGTCGGCGCCATTCGACGGCTCAGCCGCACCGCCGTTGCGAGGAGGCGTCGCCGAGTACGAAAGGGGTTGTCGGCTTCGTGCCGAGCGATCGCGTCGTTGACGCGCTTGACCGTTCGATCCGCGGCGAGCATCTCGAACATCTCGCGGTCGTTCTTTGAGCGAATATCTTGCGCGGACATCTATCGTCTCCGTGAATCCACGGCATATTGCCACTCCGATCACCCGCCCGCTGTTCTCAGGACTTGCGCGTATCGATCGGCTGATTCAGAAGATCGGCAACCAGGCTAACGGCGCGGCCCCGATCACCGCCACGCCGTAGACGCACGAATTCCCGCGCTAACTCACGACGCTCGAGTGCCGGGAGGTTCTCCATCCATTGCCCCGATCCCACCACGAGCCGCAACGCATCGCGGCGAGCATGGTTCCGTTCGGCAACGAGCTGAAAGTGGAACCAGGCGCGACCGAGCAGCACCCACGGAAAATTCGGTTCACGAATCGGACCAACCTTGAGGCGCGCGCCGACGTGGGCGTCGAAGAGCCGCCGGTCGGCCGCGCGTTGGCTACCGAACCAGGCGGACGCGGCGCCGATCGCAGCGCCGATCCCGGAACCCAACAGAGCCGTCGCGCCACCGAGCGCGAGATCGAAACCGCCGCCGATGAGCGCACCGCCCGCCGCCGCCGTCGCGGCAAGCTGGGATTTCGAAAGCCCGAACATCTGCCAGGTGCGCTCGGCGAACAGCGATTCACCGACTTCGATCTCCTGACGACCTTCGACCACGAGATCGCGGAAGCCGAAAATCTCGGCGACGCGAGCCTGCGTGCGCTGTTCGTCTCGCTCGATTCGAGCTTCGAGTTCCGCCTTCAGACGTGAGGTATCGATCGTCTGCTCGGAGGACACCGTACGCTCGACGGTCGCATTCATCGCGATGCCGAGAAAATCGACGATGACGCCAGCCGCGGCCTGTCGGCGCCGCACGCGCTCGTCCAGCATCGCGGCGTTGATTCGATCGGCACTCCTCTGCCACGTGGGATCGAGCGCACCGAAGGCCGAAAACACCTCGGTTCGTTTCTCGACGTCCGCGTGAACGGCATCGAAAACACGAACGATCGAAAAATACTGGTCGAGCGCACGCCGCCAGACCTCGATGAAGTCATCGGCGCCGATCGTATTAATGAGCGCCATTCGAGGGCGTCCGGTCCAACGGAGGATCTCCATTTCCGCTTCGTATTCGCTGCCATACGGCACGCTACCGTCCACGACGTAGAGGATCGCCGCCCCTTCGACGAGGGGCTTCAGGAGCTCATATTCGTCCACAAAGCGTTCATCGCCGTCGTGCGCGTCGACAAACGCCGCGACCGCCCGCGGTCGATCCTCCGCGGAACGGGCATGTGCCTCGAGCCAGGCGAGCACCGCATGCGCGCGTTGAAAACCGGGCGTATCGACAAGTCGAAAAAGAGTCTCGCCGCTTAAGCCATAGTCAAACGCCCGAGACTCGCGGGTGGTGCGTGGCACCGGCGAAACGACCACCGATGCATCCTCGACCAACGTCGATACGATGCTGCTCTTGCCTTTGTTCGGATGACCCACGACGGCAAAGGTGGGAAAACTCATGCCAGCGCCACGTCTTCGAGGCCGGCGCTGTCGAGCACCCGGCGCCAGACCTCGTCGTCACGATGAATCTCGCCATCGACCCCCACGAGCACGACCATCACGAGAGTGCCGACATCGAGGTGATCGATGAGGTCGCGCAAGCTGTCGGTGAACTCGAGGAGCGGCGGTTCCCACGCCTTGGCGGCGACGACGACGTCGCGATCCATCGGAATCGCATCGAACGCATCGGCTGGACCCAAGCCGAACTCACCGCCTGCCTCGACTCCCAATGTCTGTTTCAGCCAATCGGTTCCGGCATCGAGAGCATTCCATCGAACGAGCGTCACCTTACTCTGCAGGTGCTTTTTGAACGGTCGCGGTTTTGTGCTCGCCGCGTTCGCAACAACGGACGATTCGAGCCGCTGTAAGAGTTCCTGCACGAGAGCCGATCTGATCAGGATCCGCCTCGACAAACGATCGAGCCGGACCAGCGCAATGAGTAGAACCACAACCCTCGGGCCGGCTCCGTAGACAACAAAGCTCGTCAGCACGAATGGCCACCACGCGCCGAGCGCGCGGGCATCAACGTCGATATCGTCTTCGATCCGGAAGTACTGCGAGGCGCTGACGAGATCGGCGTCCGGAACCGCGATCGGCAACAGTGCCGCCCAGGGTCGGCTCCACGCCTCGACCCACCCGGAGACGACGACGGCATCGATCTCGAGCGTAGTGCTCCAACCGAACGCGAGATCCGAAAACGCAACACGCGTTAGAAAAACCAGCACGACCAGTAGAAAAAACCCAATCGCGGCGAACTGCGACCAGGCAAGGACCTGCCACCGAAACACACGCTCGACGTCCGCCGTCTCGACTGACCAACGCTGCCAGCGCGATTCCAGGCGGCGAAGTACGGGGAAGCGACTCACGAGGCTCCGCGTCGTCCGCCCGCCCGCCGAGGCGACGATCGAGAGCAGGAGGAGGATATTCGGCACGATCACGAGCGCCACCATGAGCAGGAGCACGTTGAGCGGATAGTTACCGTGATACTCGAAGGCGACGATCGCCGAACCGAGCCCGACGAGCGCGCCGACCAATGCGAATCCGAACGGAAGGTAAGCGAGAGTCGATCCCTCACCGCGCACCGCACGCCACCAACCGAGCACACGGTTGACGCCTTGGTCATCTTTGAGCGTCCGACCGATCGCCTCGTCACGCTCCTTGCGCGACGACTCTGCGTCTTCATCGAGGGTTTCGAGAATCCGGAATACGACAGTCGGGGTGAGGGTGCGAATGGACGCGGGACCTCGATCAGTCCACGTCGATCAGCCGGCGATACTGGCGCATGTGCCGCATCGAGGAGAGTTCGTCGCCTCGGATCTCGAAGATCCGCGCGAGGTTGTAGTGGGCATCGGGCACGTTGGGCGCGCGGCGGTAGTAGTCGAGCGCTTGTTCGAGTTCGTCGAGTTCGTCGAACACGGTCCCGAGGTTGTAGAAGGCCAACTGGTGTGCGGGGACCGCCGCCAAGGCGAGCTGGTAATGCCGTTTTGCCAGCCTGAGGTCACCGCGAATCTGAAACAACCGCCCCAGATTTACGTGGGCGTCGGCATTTTTCGGGTTGAGTGAGATCGAACGATTGTAGGCATCCGGTGCCTTGTCCGGATCGACCTCCTCGAGATCGAGCGCGAGGTTATACCAATCGTCGCTGTCGAGGTGTTCCGTCTGTTCATGATGGGCCTCGCGACGCTTGGCGAGCGTGCGCACCTGGCCCGCGAGTTCCTTGATCGTGAACGAAAACCGATGTTGGCCGGTATCGGCATCCCACTGCTGGTCGTCCTGACGGACGACGACGGTATTGCCCTCGGCGTAGATCCGCACGGCGGCCAACGAATCAAATCCCTTCAGGTCGGCGGAAAGCTTGACGAGTGTCTTGAGTGCTTTGCGAACCGGCACAGCATCATCGAGCAGGCCTTTGGCCGTCCGCAGCAGCACCACATCCTGAAAGGAGAAATGGTAGAGCGCACGTTCGTCGCGCGCAGGCTGGATCAGACCGCGTCGAACGAAGTGTCGAACCTGGCTTTGCGTGAGCCCCGTGAATTCGGCGACATCACGCGTTTTGTAGCCACGCAACGGTTAACCCTTGGCGCGCTTCCGCGTCCTCGTTGTTCGCTTGGCCGGCGGCTGTTCCGCTTTCTCCGGCGCACGTTTCGCGGGCTTGCGATCGCCGACGGATGCCTTCAGCGCCTCCATCAAATCGACGATCTTGGCTTCGGGCTCTTCTTCCGGCGGTACGGCGATGTCCTGTCCCTCGATCTTCTGCTGGATGAGCTCAAGGACCTTGGCTTTGACTTCGTCTTCGTACTTGTCGGGTTCGAACTCTTCGTTCGTCCGTTGCTCGATGATCTGAATCGCGAGGTCTAGTTCGCCGTCGGCAACGTCACAGACGTCGAGCGGTACCTCGTCGAGCGTCCGGAGTTCATCCTCGTGCTTGAGCTGCTCCATCACGAGTCCTTCGCCCATCGGACGAATGAGGACGAGATAACTCTTACCACGCGCGGCGTAACGCGCGAGGGCGGCACGCCCCGTCTTCAAGAGCGCTGCCCGCATCAGGTGATACGACCGACCGGCACCCTTGTCGGGACCGAGATAGTAGACGCGTTCGATATAGATGCGTTCCACCTCGGCGAGCGGGATGAACTCGTCGATCTCGATCGAGTTCGACGACACGACATTGAGAGCCTTCAATTCGTCCGGCTCGAACGTCACGTACTGGCCTTTCGTAAATTCGTAGCCCTGAACGCGGTCCTCGCGATCGACTACCTCGCCATCAGATGCACGAATATACTGCTGCTTGAGCCTCGAGCCGTCCTTGCTCAAGTAATTGAAACGTACGGCTTTTGTGGTATCTGCGGTCGAGAACAACTTAACCGGGATGGCAACCAATCCAAAGGAAATGGTGCCTGATGCGATGGCGCGAGCGGCCATAACCGATCCCTCCTGAGCGGGGAAAAAATCATAGCTCCGATCATATATGCCCTCAACAAGTCCCGATAAGCTCTCGACCTACAGAGAAAAGCGTAGCGCGTCGGCAACGCCCGAACCTTTTGGTGCTCCGGAGGACGCCTCTCCTCGAACCGGCGTCGGCCAGCGGCGGCTTTTTGTGGTCCAGCAACACGCCGCCAGCCACCTGCACTACGACTTCCGCCTCGAGGTCGACAACGTTCTGCGCAGTTGGGCCGTGCCCAAGGGCCCGTCGGGCAACCCCGAGGACAAGCGCTTCGCCGCCCTCGTCGAGGACCACCCGCTCGACTACGCCAATTTCGAAGGTCAAATCCCGGATGGCAACTACGGCGCCGGCCACGTGCTCGTCTGGGACCACGGTACGTACGTCGAACTCGAGGATTTCGAGCTCGGTTTCCAGAAGGGCAAGCTCCTCTTCCAGCTCGAAGGGCACAAGCTGAAGGGCCGCTGGACGCTCATCAAGCTCAAAGGTCGAGAGAACACCGGCAAAGAATGGCTCCTCATCAAGGAGCGCGACGACTACGCGAGTGAGGCGCCCTATCCCGACCACTCGGTCTTCTCAGGCCTCGACCTCGAAACGATCAAGGACCCGATTCAACTCGAAGATGATCTGATCGACCGACTCGAGGAACTCCATCTACCGGAGACCAAAAACCTCACCCAAGAGCCGATGCTCGCCAAGCCCTCGGAACCCTTCCACCGCAAGAACTGGGTGTTCGAGATCAAGTACGACGGCTACCGCCTCATGATCGAGAAATCGGGCGACGACGTGACGCTGCGCTCGCGCAACGGTCTCGATTTCACAGCGCTCTTTCCCGAAATCGAACTGGCTGCACGGCGGCTGCCCTTCTACGAGTTCACGATCGACGGCGAGATCGTCGTGCACGACGAGCGGGGAATCCCGAGCTTTTCGCTCCTGCAACAGCGCGCCCGGTTGCGCAACGACATCGTCATTCGTCGCGCGATGCGTCACCAGCCGGTGACTTACTACGCCTTCGATCTTCTCAACGTCTGCGGTTTCGACCTGAAGGCAAAACCACTGGTCGAACGCAAAGCGTTCCTCGAAGAGATCCTTCCGGACTCCGGACTCATGCGCTACTCCGCGCACATCGACGGCAATGGCGTAGAGGTATTCGAGGCGATGGTGGGGCTCGGCCTCGAGGGCGTCGTTGGCAAGCGCGCCGACTCGGCCTATGTCGCGGGTCGCAGTGATCACTGGATGAAGGTCCGGGCACGACGATCGTCCGAGTTCGTCGTCGCTGGCTGGACACCAAACAAGTCGGACGAGAACGACATCGGAGCCGTGGTAGTCGCCGAGTATCGCGGTAACGACCTCGTTTTCTGCGGCCGGGTCGGGTCGGGCCTCGGCGGCGCCACACGTGCCGAGGTGAAAGAACGTTTGATCGCGCTCGATCCCGGCAAAGCCCTAACCGACGGCGATCGATATCACTGGGTCGATCCCGTGCTCGTCTGCGAGGTGGAGTTCAAGGAGTACACCCGCGACGGATCGCTGCGCCACCCCGTGTTTCTACGCTTCCGCGATGACAAAGAGCCGGAGGAATGCGTTAGCGCCTTCGTGGACATGAACGTCGCTGTCGAACCCATCGAAGTGAAGAAGGAAGTGATCGTCACGAACCGCGACAAGATCTTCTTTCCCGAGAAGGAACTCACGAAGGGCGACCTGATCGACTACTACGAGGCGATCGCCGAATGGATGCTGCCCTATCTCGAGGACCGCCCGCTCGTCCTGACGCGATTCCCCGACGGAATCCACGGCAAAAGCTTCTATCAGCGCGACGCGCCCGCGTTCGTCCCCGATTGGGTCAAACGCAAGACGCTCTGGAGCGAGAGCGCTGAACGTGAGGTGAACTACTTCATCGTCCAGGAAGCGGAATCGCTTCGATATCTCGCCAACATGGGCGCCATCCCGATCCACGCCTGGCACAGCCGGATCACGGATCTCGAGCACCCGGATTGGTGCGTGCTCGATCTCGATCCGAAGTCGGCACCCTTCAAGGACGTAATCGCCATCGCTAAGGCGATCAAAGAACTGCTCGACGAGATCAATCTGCCTGGCTTTCTCAAATCGAGTGGCGCGAGCGGTCTGCACGTGCTCATCCCGATCGCGAACAAACTCACGCACAACCAGTCGAAAACCCTCGGTGAGCTCCTCGCACGTGTGATCGTCAAACGTCACAACGACATCTCGACCATCACGCGATCCGTACGTAAGCGCGACAACAAGGTCTACATCGACTACATGCAGAACGGCCACGGCCAGTTGTTGGTCGCCCCCTTTTCCGCGCGGGCTGAAGCGGCGGCGTCCGTTTCCATGCCGCTCGAGTGGGGCGAGCTGACATCGCGTCTGGCGAACCCGAAGTTCCACCTCAAGAACGCCGTGGCGCGCATGAAACGAAAGGGCGACCCGATGTCACTGCTCCTGACGACCGAGCCTGACCTCGAGTCGGCTTTAGCCGCGCTCGGCGACCTGATGCACGGCTAGTCCTCTTCGAGGACTTTCTTCAACGCGTCGATCTGATGCTCGGTGACCGGTTTGAAACCGGGCACGGAACAACGTGGCCCCCAGAAACCACTACCCGGGCCCGCGAGCGACAGGGGTTGGATCGTGTCGAATTTGCAATAACCACGCCCCTTCACCTCGATTCGAAAGGACGAATTGCGGCTGAGTCCCTGGCAGGGGCGTTGAAACTCGACGAGGTACTTGCCGTTGCCCTTCATATGAAAAACGATGTGGCTAGCGCTCAGGATCTCGGTTTCACGAATACGGATCGGCATCAGGCAGCGGACTTCATCCGTCGTCGCGCCCACGAGCGCGTTGCCGACACTCTCGACCTCCTGAGCCCATCCGGGTATCGACAGGAGCGACGCTAGCAAAATCGGCGCGAATCTCATCGCTGAACTACTCCTGCGCTACGCAGCGTCCTACCGACCAAGGTCGCCCGACGCCGTGCTTCGATGGCCTGCGTCAGTCGGTCGATATGACTGACATCGACAGCGTCGAATACGCCCAACGCACACATCGACGAGGGAATCTGCACGCTGCCGCGTTCCATCCCGCGAAACCACTGTTTCGCACAGACACGGTACGAGCGTACCTGCATCGAAATCATCATGTCCTTCCGGAGTCCGGGACACCGTTTCGGCAGCCGGTTGATCCAGATATCCGACCGACCGCGGAAGATGAGAGTCGCATCGTCGAGAACGTCGACGGCGTCGATCTGCGTGGTGAACACACACGAACTCGGTCGGCGGTACGCGTCGTCGTTCAATGGGGTCCTGAGGATCTCGTCGACGGTCATCGCCGCTTTCGTCGCTCTGGATACCGACGGATCGGCGAGCGCGCCCGTAGACAGCAGCACCGACAACACGATTGCCGTCCCCCGTCCGAGCCAAACTGACTTTGCGCTTTCCATTTACAACCGTTGCCTCATCGGCCGCGATCATGATCTCCAATCGCGAACTCTACGGGATACGACCATCGACCGCCCAAAGGGTTCGATCGCATTCCGATGTGCCCGACCACCTCGTCGCCCTCAACCGAGTGCGCGAACGCAAGCGCCAAGCACCTGCCCGACATCGGTGGCATAGGTCAGCGAGGCCAGTTCATCCGCCCGCGTCCGGCCCAGGTTGATGATAGCCATCGGTTTTCCGAGCGTCCGCGCACGGCGGCAGTAGCGAAAACACGAGTAGGTCGACGCCGACGTGCCCAGCAGCAGCACCCCGCGTGCGGCATCCAGTTTCGCCATGGAGTCCTGAACGACCTGCCGCGGCACGTTCTCGCCATAGAAAACGACGTCCGGTTTCAGAATCCCGCCGCAGATCGAACAATCCGGGAACTGAAACTCTTCTGTGCGGACGCCGGTCAGATCCGCGTCACCGTCCGGCGCCATCGCAACCGCCGGTGCTGCGAAGTCGTCGTTCTCGACCTCCAACCAGGTCTGCAATTCCGCACGCGACGTCAAGGCACCGCATCCGAGGCAAACCACGCGGTCCAGCCGTCCGTGCAGATCGATGACATCGCGATGTCCCGCCCTCTGGTGCAACCGGTCGACGTTCTGCGTCACGAGCGCCTGTAGAAACCGGCCTCGCTCGAGCGCCGCCAGCGCTTCGTGTGCAACGTTGGGACGCGCCGCGGCAAAACGTGGCCACCCGACGAAGCTCCGCGCCCAGTAACGTGCCCTCGCCGCTCGACTGTCGAGAAAGCTCGACAGCAGAACCGGCGGGGGCCTCTTCCATTCGCGCTCGTCATCCCGGTAGTCCGGAATCCCGCTGGCCGTGCTGACGCCCGCACCCGTGATCACGAAGAGCGGCGCATATTCGGCGATGAAATCCGCAACCGCCGCGTCCAACGCGCGCGTCGGATGTACGGTCAAGACAGATACCGCGCTTCGAGATGCGCTCTGAAGTCCTTCGTCTCAAGGGGGCGGCCGGTGACACGTTCGAGCAGTTCGTTGGTCGTGAACCGTCGACCTTCGGAATGAACGTTGTCGCGCAGCCATCCGACGAGAGGCTCGAAATCGCCGTCGCCGATGCGCTGCCCCAGACCGTCGATCGCCGCGCGCGCCGCCGCAAAGAGCTGGGCAGCGGCCACCGCACCGAGCGTATAGGTAGGGAAATAGCCGATGAGGCCCGCAAACCAGTGCACGTCCTGCATACAGCCGTCGTGGAAGTTGCCTTCGGTCGAGAGACCGAGGAAATCGACCATCTTGTCGTGCCAGGCCGTCGGGATATCGCCAACCTGAAGATCCCCCGACAGGAGCGCCGTCTCGAGCTGGTAGCGCAAGATGACGTGCAGCGGATAAGTCACTTCGTCCGCATCGACCCGAATGAAACCACGGCGGACGCGACGGGCCATCGCGCCGAGGCGATCGGCGCCGAGGCGATCGGCGCCGAGATCGCCGTGTGAATCGCCGCCGAGAGCGCGCGACACGATCGGTGCAGCGAAGCGAAGGAAATCATCACCGCGACACACCTGCATCTCCATCAGGAGCGACTGGCTTTCGTGCAACGCCATGCCACCGGCCGCTCCGACGGGCTGACCTCGCCACGCATCGGGGAGACCTTGCTGGTAGAGCGCATGACCCGTTTCGTGCAAGACGGCGAACATCGACTCGAGGAAATCGTCCTCGTTGTAGCGGGTCGTGATCCGCGTATCGTCCGCGATGCCACCACAGAACGGGTGATGGCTGACATCCAGACGACCTCGTTCGAAATCGAAACCAACGGCCGACATCAGTTCACGACCCAGTCGCTCCTGGGCGGCGACCGGGAAAGGTCCCGGGATGGCGATCTCACTCGATCGCGCGATCGCATCGTCGACGAAGGCGGGAAGGAACGACGCTAGATCGTCGAAGACGGGGTCGATGGATGATTGTTTGAGCCCCGGTTCGTACTCATCGAGAAGCGCGTCATAGGGCGTTACGTTCGACATTTGAGCCAATGCGTCGGCCCGCTGGATCGTGAGGCCCACCACTTCCTCGAGCAGCGGTTCGATCGTGCGCCAATCGTTCTCCGCGCGTGCGGTACGCCAACACTGCTCCGTCTTCGATGTCGCCTTGCTGATCGCGACCACGAGATCCTTCGGCACCGCCTTGGCCGCGATGTAGGCACGACGAATCTGATCCACATTGGCTCGCTGCCAGGCGTCTAGAGATTCGTTGAGCGAAGCGTCGATCCAATCTTCGATCGACGGGTCACTCGACAGGTCGTGCGCCATTCCGGCCAGCGTCGCCAACGTCTCGCCACGACCGTTGCCGGAGCCCGCGGGCATCATCACGGCTTCGTCCCACATCAACATCGCCAGCGCGTTGTTGAGTTCGCCGAGCTTGCGCGCGGATTCGTGCAGCCTCGCGTACGTCATCGGGTGACTCCATCGACCCGGCCCAGCCGATCAACCGAACCGATCGCCGCGCGGCCGATGCGGAGCATCCTGGCGTCACCGACCGCGCTGCCGGATCCCGAATTGACGGTCATGGCGACGGCCAGGCGTCGGCTCGGATCACAAAACGCGCCGCTCCCACCGTATCCGAAATGGCCAAAGGCGTCCGGCGAGCTCGCGCCGAGATTGACGATCCGGTGATAGCCCATCCGCCAGTGCATCGGGACGAAGAGGACCTTGTCGCGCCGGCGATTCTGAATCTGCCCCATGAGTTCGGTTCGCTCCTTCGACAACACGCGAACACCATCGATCTCACCGCCTTCGGCAATCATGGCGTACATCCGCGCCAGTGAGCGCGCCGTAAACTGACCGTTCGCCGCGGGAATCATGGCCGTCACGGTCGCCTCGTCGTTCCAGTCGAAGGGTTCCGTAAAGGGTGCTAATGCCTGTTTGCTCTCCGCGAGTTCGACTCCCACTTTCGAGAGCGCTCGGCTGACGCCACGCGTCAGGTTTTCGCGCCACGGCTCGCGCTTCTCGGGTGGACGGCTGACACCGTCGATGAGTTCCGCGCGGCGATACAGTTCGTTGTGCGGCATGCCGATGAACATCCCGTCGAGATCGGGCGGATCGATCAGTTCTTCGTGCAGAACCTGCTGCAGGGACTTGTCTGTGATCGCCTCGATGAGCCCACCGATCAGCCAGCCGAACGTTAGTGCGTGGTAGCCCGAGTGGGCACCAGGTTCATGCGCCAACTCGGCGTTCGCGACGAGCGCCTTCATGTGCTCCCAATCGCGCATCTCGGCCGGCGATTCGATCAGATCGGCGATCCGGTAGAGGCCCGCCTCGTGGCTCAGCGCCTGCCGGATCGTGACCGATCCCTTGCCGTTGGCGGCGAAAGCCGGCCAATACTTCGCGACCGGTTCGTCGTACGCGGCGAGGCCGCGGTCGACGAGAATGTGCACCAACGTCGACATGACGCCCTTGGTGGTCGAGAACGACGGCGCGGTGGTGTCTTCGGTCCAGGCGGTGCCCTCACGATCCTTCGTTCCGCCCCACAGATCGACAACGAGATCACCGCGGTGGTAGACGGCGACGGCCGCGCCGCCCTCATCGCGAGGAATCTGACGAATCACCGCGGCCGCTACATCGGCATAGTCGGGGTGAATCTTTCCGTTGAGCATAGGCGGTCCTCGTGAACGTCTCGATGATAGCGACACAATCGTGGCGCGAGGCTCATATACAATCCCCCGGCTTCGAAAACCGGACCAATCAGGGGGATCAAATGCTCAAGCTTCACGGCATCAAGATGAGTAACTACTACTCACTCGCAAAAGCCGCACTGCTGGAAAAAGGAATCGACTTCGAAGAAGTAAACGATCCGCCGTCGCAGGACGAGAATTTTCTCACCAAGAGCCCGATGGGCAAGGTCCCGGCGCTACAGACGGAAGAGGGATTTGTCTCTGAGTCGTTCGCCATCATCGAATATCTTGAGACCATTCAACCGGAACCCGCCCTCCTACCGGCGGATCCCTTCGCTCGCGCGAAGTGCATCGAGCTCTGCCGCCATGCCGAGCTCGACGTCGAACTGGTCGCCCGCCGCTGTCTGCCGGCCGCCTTCTTCGGAGCGACAGCATCCGAGGAGACACAGAAGAGCACCCAGAAGGACCTCGCCAAGGGCATCAAGGCCGTATCCCGCCTCATCTCCGATGGTGAGTTCGCGACCGGCGACACGTTCACGGCTGCCGATCTCTACATCTTCTACAGCTTCGGACTGTCGGGACAGATCGCTCAGAAGATGTTCGGCGAGAACATCCTGGCCGACGCGCCAGCAATCGCGGGCTTGATCGAAAGACTGTCGAGCCGCGCGTCGATCCAGGCGGTGTCCGCCTAGCCGACGACGCCTAAAACGCCATCCTCGACGAGGGCGTCCATCGTCACGCGATCGACGCCGAGTTCCTCGAGGATGGCGACAGTATGCTCACCGAGGTGGGGCGCGCCGTAACGGAGTTCGGCCGGCGTTCCTTCGAATCGTGCGGCGTTGCGGGCCTGACGTAGGCGGCCCGCATGCGGATGTTCCGATTCCTGGACGATCTCACTCGCGACGACCTGCGGGTGCTGCACCATCTGGGCGCGAGTAAGAACCGGCGCACAGGGCACACCCGCATCCTCGAGGATCGTGAGCCATTCGCTCGCCGGTTTCGCCATGAGGGCTTCCTGGGTGAGGGTCAGCCTTTCGTTGGCATTCGCATCGCGCCGCGCGGGAGTGTTGAAGCGTTCATCCCGTAACCATTCCGGGTGCCCGACGGCGTGGCAGAGACCTTCCCACTGGTCATTGCTCATGACCGAGACGCTGATAAAACCATCGGCCGTCTCGTAGATGAGATCGATGAAGGTCGCGGCGCGAGCCACATCGACTTCGTTGCCGACGAATGTCTGTCCGCCCATGTCGGATGACCACAAGAAGGCAACGACCGAGTCGAGCATCGACAACCGCACGTGCTGACCTTCGCCGGTGCGTTCGCGCGCGAAGAGCGCGGAGGAAATCGCCTGGGCCGAGGTAATGCCTGTGAGCTTGTCTGGCAGGATCGTGCGGTTCAGACGCGGGCGAACATCGTCACCACCCGCCTGAACCGTCGCGAGCCCGGAAAGGGCTTGAATGATCGGGTCGTAAACGGGCTTGTGCGAGAACGGACCTTTTTCGCCCCAACCGGAGAGCGACACGTAAACGAGTCGCGGGTTCACCGCGATCAGATCGTCGTAGTCGATTCCGAGCCTCGTCATGACGCCGGGGCGGAAGTTCTGCACAAACACATCCGCCGTCCTGACGAGGTCGAGCAGGATCTCGCGTCCCCGCGTGTCTTTGACGTCGATCGAGACCGAACGTTTGTTGCGGTTGTTGTTG
Source organism: uncultured Pseudomonadales bacterium (assembly GCA_951813295.1). GTDB lineage: Bacteria > Pseudomonadota > Gammaproteobacteria > Pseudomonadales > Azotimanducaceae > VXYL01. Next base: position 2,545,733 of record CATOTI010000002.1, on the reverse strand, counting down.
ACGAACGCCGCGGAGAACTGGCGCTGTCCGAATCCCGCACGCCGCACGTGGTCGCTGCGCACGGGCGCCTCCACCTTGATCACGTCCGCGCCCTGATCCGCCAGGATCATCGTTCCATAAGGCCCCGCGATCATCGTCGTGAAGTCGATGACCCGAATCCCGTCGAGCGGCCCTGCCAATTGCTTCCCCTTCCTCAACCCAACGTCATTGAATCACGACGCTCATGTGTCGCGTGATGAGTCCTTGGCGCTTAGAGCGTCGCGCATTGACGCAACGAACGATCACAACAGAACACGAACCCCTGCTCCTCGAAGCACTGAAGTGCCATCGAGGGCACATGCTTCGGCATCGCCTGGCGGGCGTAGCCCGGGTGTACGCAACTGAAGTCTCGCTCGCTCGGTTTCCGTAATCCTCGATCGGTCGACAGCAACCTTTTGACGTCGAACCACTCGTCTCGCATGGTCCTGATGACCTCGTTGCAGATTCCACCACCCGTCCGTACACCAAACTGCGGTCCACTCTGGACACCCGGCTGTGCCGATGCCGAGAGCGTGACGACCAACACCGCTATCACTGTCAGAACTCGCATTCGAAATCCCTCTTGATGCTCAAGCCTTGAGCTTTTCCTTCCGCAGACCCGACGTTTCCAACTCATCATCGAAGAAGCGTTCTACCGCCGGACTCGCAACAGTCCCACGTCGCCAACCGTACCCAACGTAGACCGCGCAGGACACGAGGAGTGCCGGAAACACCTCATGTACGCCAAATCGGCTCTGTCCGTCCAGCAGCAGCCAGGAAAAGAGCACCGCCATACCGAGCGCCATCGAGGCACTCGCGGTCGTGCCATCGCCCCGGCGCCAGTGCAATCCGACGAGCAAAGTCGGGATGAAGCAGACCGCATAGAGGCTGCCGGAGAAAATCGTCAGCTCGACGATTCCGCCGGGCGGATCGAGCGCGATGATCGCCGCAACGACCGCAAAGACGACCACGAGCAACCGACTGCTTCCGACCTCGCGCTTACTCTGGATCAGATCCCGGGTCGTCACAGACGCCGCCACCAGCAGAACGCTGTCGAGTGACGACATCGCCGCCCCGAGGATCGCCACGACGAGGAAATCACCCAAGAGCGGCGGGACCACCGAGGGGTCGTTGACGAGCATCGGCACGATGACATCCGTATCGGTCACCGGATCGACGAGAAAGTGCGCATAGAGCCCGACCGGGAAAAGCGAAAACTGGATGACGAGAATGCCGATCACCGCAACCCAGATTCCCGTTCGAATGCTCGATTCGTCTCGCAACCCGTAGAACCGACTGACCTGGCGCGGATCGACCAGGAGCTTCAGCGACCCGGCGAGCGCGATGCCCAGAACCACGACGAACGGCAAGGCCGTGTCGAGGGCAAAAAGCCGCGTCGCCGTCGGTAGCTCCGTCACCGTCGAAATCACCCCGATGCCGCCACTCGCGTTGGTGACACAAACGAAGATCAGTACGGATCCGACCACCATCAGCGCACCTTGTAAGACGTCGGTGCGAACTACGGAGACGAATCCGCCGAGCGATGTGTAGGCCATGACGATGATCAGGTTGATCGCAACGGCCACTTCGTAGCGAACGCCGAGGAAGGTCTCAAAGAGATTGCCGACGCCTTTGAAGATCGCCACAAGATAGAGAACGCTCGAGAACACGATGACGACCGCGGCAAGGCGGCGGACCGCGTTGCTCGCAAAGCGCGCGGCGAGAAAATCGGGAATCGTCACCGATTCGAACTCGCTCGCGAATCGCCGCATCCGCGGCGCGACGAACTTCCAGCTCAGGTACGCGAAAACGACCAGGAAAACAGGCATCACGAGCCAGGCGACGCCGTACTCATAACCCTTGCCCGCGTGACCGAGATAACTATTGGTGCTGGCGAACGTCGCGTAGAACGAGATCCCGATGGCGACACCACCCATCCGCCGGCCGCCGACGAAGTAGTCGGCCGAACCCGCAATCGAGCGTAAGCCAACCGTTGCGTTCCACGCGAGGACCCCGGAGTACGCTAAAAAGAGAACGACGGCGAGCCAGTGATCAGCCAACCAATCCGTCAATTGGCCGTCCCCCGACGACGGACGTATGCTCGCCTGACCTGTCCAGGAACGTAAGTGATGCTCAGGCTCTTCATCCAGATCGTCATTCCGGTCGTTCTTGTGACGTTCACCATCTATTGGTTGACGCGGAAACGATCCAAGCCGAAACCCGCGCAAAACGACGACCGTGCGGTCGAGGTACAAGACGCCGGTCCGATCAGCGTGCCCGCATTCCTCACGATTGTCGCGATGGGTGCGCTATTCAGTCTGGGTCTCGTCGCGGTTCTCGCCTGAGCGGAAGCCCGACTAAGAGGACCGTCGCGGCGGAAGCGGTGACGAGTCCGGCCCCGGGTTCTGCTTGACGCGTTCCGTCACGAAATCGCGCGGCAATCGCGCCAGGCGAACGACGTTGTCGGTCACTGAATAGCAACTCACCCGCTCGTTGTCGCGCTGACGCGACGCGACGACATACGTCGCGCGCCCAAGCTTCAGGCGTCGACCACTCAACGGGTCGAACCATGCGCCCTCAACCATCCGTCTTCCCCCTAGAAGAAGATGTCTTCAGTCACCAACGGCAGAACCGCTGGTCGGTGTCGGGCGTGTAACGCTTGGCACTTTGATCGCGTCTCGAGAAACGAGGGGCCGCCCTTCAACTCGGCCGTCTCGTCAGGACGTTTTTAGGTTCGGACCGATTACACCGGTCTCTTTGGTACGGCTCGAAGCCGTTTGTGCTTTTGCTTGTTTACGCGTCGACGCAACAGAAAGTGAACGAACTTCGAGGAGAACGCAAGACGGGCACCTCGCGTCGCGGAGCCGCTAAAAAGGGGTCTTCTCGCTCGGGCGGCCCTTGGCGACATCGCCACGCCGATTGATCAGCCGATCCGGATCAGCCGAGGAGGTATTGCGCATCGCCTGATCGACCATCTTGTCGTACTTGGGATCGAGGCGATTGAGTTTGGAGCCTTTCGAACGATGCACGGACGGTCTCGAGACGATCCGCTTCGTAACTCCACCGCAGGCTTCACAGGCGACGACGGCTCGTGAAGCGCTGACCGATGCCATGACGGTGGTGATGTCACCGCAATCCTGGCATCGGTATTCGTAAAGCGGCATAAAACTAGCCGTACGCGATGCGTGCCCCCGCATCAACGAACGCCTGCAGCGTGCGGTGGTAGCGGTGGAACTTCAGCTCCGACAGCGGATTGAGTCCGTGCATGATGCCGTTCGCCGTTTCGAGCCCCATCATCGACGGACCATTACCTTTTGCGCGCCGCTTCAAGTAATTCGTCCACTCACGAGCAGACATATCCACGAGGAGTTCCACGTCACGCAGGTCCGCTTCATCGATATCGCGCACTTCGGCCACTTCGAAGGCCTCGAAGCGAACGACGCGGGAAACCTTACCCGCACGAAAAGCGACTTCCAGATCCGCCGTTCCGAGTTTCCTGAACTCAGAGTCGGCGTTCACTTTCGCCGCCGCGTTCTCCATCCAATCGAGTTGCGCCACCTTAGAACTCCGTCTTGACGCGCGCGGACGCGTTGAAGAAATACTGGAACGTTTGGTTGTAGCGGAAGAAGAGGTCCTCCCGATACTGGTCGTTGTGCTTCGAGTGCGACAAGCCATCTTCGCGATCGAGATCGAGCGTGTTGAGCGTGTACTCGAGGTCGGGCGAGCCGTTCTGATTGATGTTCGAGACCATCGCCACCCAGTCGTCCTTGGGCATCTCGAGGTAGAAATCGACATCTTCGAGCGCCGCGTCGTCACCTTCGACCGCCTTCGTGCATTCGAAGCCCTCGAAGGTGAGGATGAAGGTGTCCTCGCCGATCGACATGCCGGCGACGCAGTTGCACTGACCGCCACCGCCACCGCGATACGACTCATCCCCGTTGAAGACCTTGCGTACGGCATTGAACCACCGCACCGACGGAAACTGCGCCATCTAGAGGTCCTCGGCGTATTGCGCCAGCGGCTCGATCCAACCGCGCGGCGAACGCGGAATGTCGATCCACTCGCAATACTTTAGGTGACGCCGCAGGAACGTGCGCATCATGTCGTGATAGATCTCCATTCCCTCGGCCGCACGGGCAATGCTCCCGCCGAACGTGATCGCGAGAGCCTCACGGAGCACCGGATCAGCCATGTCACGCGCGAGGAAACGATCGCCGATCGCGAGCAACGTCGCGAGCACCATCTTCTTGTCTTCTTCGTGAGCGACCGCGAACTTCAGATGATCGACGCCGTAGGTCAGATGACGTGCCTTGTCTTCGATCACGTGCGCGTAAATGAACCGCTCGGCGTCGTTGTGGGCATATCGCTCGAGGTACTGCAGCACCGTGAGCATGAAGACGCCGCGCAGCAGGAAGAGATAGACGGACGCTTCGGTCCAACCACCGCGCGATTCGAGGATCATCCGATTGACCTGGCCCGGTCCCTCGAGGCCCAATCCGCCGCCGTTGGCTAGCGCTCGCTTACGAAAACATTCGTAGTGGCGGGCCGCGTCGAAGGAGGCAGTCGCGAGGTATTGCTTGACCTCGTGATAGCCGTAGGAAAGCTGGTGCTGCCACTGGGTGATCGTTTCGATGTCGACGTTGGCATACTGAGTCAGTTCGGTCATGACCTGGCAGATCGCGTGCTCGAGGTCATCGGGTAGAGGTTCGATGGAATCCCAAGGCACGTCGGTCGCCGGCGCCCAGCGACGCTGGATCGCCTCTTCGTAGAGATCCGCCGCCGAATCGGCCCAACAGCCTGATTTCTCACGTACCGAATAGCCAACGGGAGGCATTCCCTTGCGTGGGATCGCGCCCCGCGGATTGCGGCTCTGATCTCGCCATTCCATCGGAATCTCGCCGTAAATTCCGACGTTGAGATCACCCAACCGAAGCCCCGCCTTGGAGGGTTTCACCCGAACGCCCCATTGGCGGGACTTGTTCATCCAGTTGTACTTCGGTTCGTACCGCGGCGCATCGGGTGCTTTGGCCGGTGTCTTTGCCTTCGCTTTCGCCATGCTTACCCCTTTTCCTGGCTATCGTGTTCGCTTGGAAGGTTGTCGGTGCTTCAACGTAGGAACGCCCGCAAAAGCGGGCGTTCCTCGTCGTTGTCGTTTGCCGAGAACGCGAAGGCCTACGCCGCCGCAGCCTCCATCATCTCGTTGAGACGCGAACGACCGTTCTCGAAGCGGTCACCGAATCCAGCGGAGATCACGCGCTTCTTGTATTCCTGAAGCTGACGGCGACGGATTGCGATGAGTTTGTTCATACCCTCGTCGAAATGATCGCGGCCGCCACCGAGCAGGATCGCGAGCGCTTCCGACGATTGCGATTGCTGGCCCGCGGGATTCGCCGCGCCCGCCAGAATCTGAGCTTCCGCCTCGTCGAGGTAGAAATGGATCTCTTCGTGGCGTTCCGGTGCCGACGAGGCCATGTAGCGCATATGCATCACGCCAAACGCGACGTGCCGTGCCTCATCTTGTGCGCAGAGCCGATAGATCGCCTTTTCGGCATCGTTCTGGGCCATCAGTTCGCCCATTCGGAAGATGGTGAGGACCGCACCTTCACCCGACAGATGCAGACGTGAGGACATCTCGGTGAAATCACGCGAGAGATCGATGCTGCCGACAAAACCGGCGGTTCCACCCGTCGCCTGCATCAAGCCGCCACCGTTTGCCATCGCGCGCTTGCGGAAGACATCCATGTGGCGCGACTCGTCCATCACCTGTGCTAGCAACACCTGACGCGCTTCGAAAAAGTCGGGCGTGGTTTCGGAAACCCAGCGCGCGGGAACGTCACCGGCGACGAACTCGACCTCGGTCAGGAACGTCGCGAGCATGCACTCGGCCTGCTCAATGTCGTCGGGAAGCGGCTCGATCGTCTCCCACGGTACGTCCGTGGCGGAGCTCCACTGCCGCTGAAGCGCTTCTTCGTAGAGGAACGATGCGTTGTCGAGCCAGATTTCGTTCTTCGAACGGACGGCGTAGTTACCGATCCGACAGGACTCCGCACGAGCAGCCGCGCCGCGAGGGCGACCCGTCATGTTGTTACTTTCCGCGGGTGGATCGCCGTACTCGCCGATCGCGATGTCAGCCAAGGTCAGGCCATAGCGGCTTTGCTCTGCCTGGGTACCCCACTCACCCGTCCTTTCCATCCAGGAAAGATCGAGATCCAGATCGGCTGACGTATCGAGCGCTTCACTCATGAGTCTTCTCCATGGAGTCACCACACACACAGACCGATCCGTCGCACCGTTCGCCGAACTCGTTGAGACGCTTCTCGCTTCAACGATTTTCGAACTGGCCGCGATCCGACGACGTGTGGTCATACGGATTTATTCGAGTCGCCAACTATAGCCTTCGTGTCGAAAACGGCAACGCCTGGCAGTCGATAGTCGACATGCAGGAGACTCTTTTGCACAACCCATCGCCGGAGCCAAGCCATCGCTTTGTCGTTTAGAGCTTCAAGTCGGTCGTTCTTCGCGCTTTTCCTGGCGGCGGGCCTGGCCATGGGTAACCCAGTTTCGGCTGCCGAGACCGGGTCGGACGCCGACGACTACCTCTCCGCGGATCTACGTGCCCGTGTCGAGAACCTCAAAGTCGACATGGCCGCCGCTGAAACAACCACGGCAACCGCACCGCAGCGCGCGCAAACGACTTGGGAATGGATCAACGCCTACTCTCTGACGGGTGGCTACGTGCCGGTGAATGCAACGCTCACCGTCGCGTCGATTCTCGCCTACCAACCAAGCCCTGCCGGAAACGCGAATCTCGATGCGACGATTCGCGAGCTCAGCATCGTCGCCGACGATCCTGACGCGATCGGCACGCTTTCCGCAACGACAGGCCCCTTCGAGGCAGCATCGTTCGCCGAGATCTAACAAACCTACGTCGTCGGCGCGAAGGCGATCGGACCGGGCGGCGGTATCATCGTCGCTCGACACTTCATGACCCGCTTCGCCCCGTACCAGACGGACGACCCGAGCGGTGACAACTACGTTTCAATCGAGTCATCAAACCCCGACGTGCAGTTCGCCCGGTCGATGTATCCGATGTCGGGCATGCACGGCGGTTTCCGAAGCGCCATCCCGACGCTGAAATTCGAGGTTGCCGCGGGCCAACTCGAAATAGGCGATCGCGTCACCGTCACCTACGGTGATCGATCAGGCGGCGGTCGCGGTATCCGCGTGCCCACGTTCTCCAGCGACCGGATGCCGCTACCGCTTTATGTGGACTTCGACGGCGGAGACACGCCGATCAGTCTGCCCATCCAGCCGATCCGAGTGACCGGCACGACTCTGGCGGGCGTGAACGGGTTCGCGCCGACGATCGCCGCGACGGCCGAGCCGATCGAGGTCTCGATCCGCGCCGAAGACATCTACTACAACCAGGCTCAAGGGCTCTTTCCGGGGTGGCAGCTCATGGACGGCGATCGAATGATCGCGGAGGTCCCGGCAGGTAGCGCGCCCATCGTCACCGTCGATACGAGCTTCGATGAACCCGGCGTGAAACGGTTGTCCATTCGATCCGCCGACGGGTCGATCACCGGCGACGTCAATCCGATCCTCGTCGAAGATGAACCGAGCCGGCGAATCTACTGGGGCGATACGCACGGCCATTCCGGTTTTGCAGAAGGCGTCGGGACACCCGACCGGTTTATGCAATGGGCACGAGACGACGCGCGCCTCGACTACGTGACCCACTCGGAGCACGACATCTGGACCGACGATTTCGAGTGGAACGTCCTGAAGGACAACGTGATCAAGTATTCGCGCGAGCACGATTTCATTGCCTTCCTCGGCTACGAATGGACGGTCTCCAACTTCCAGGGCGGGCATCACAACGTACTCTTCCGAACACCTTTGCAGCGCAAGCGAATCGGCGCGCAGTCGTTCGGCTATCTGTCAGCGCTATACCAGGGCTTACGGACACATCACGACCCGCGCGACGTCGTCGTCATTCCACACGCGCATCAAGCCGGCGACTACCGACAGAATGATCCTGAACTCGAGCCACTGATCGAGATCATGTCCCAACACGGTACGTTCGAATGGTTCGGCAGGATGTACTTGAACCACGGTCACCGGGTCGGCTTCACGGCGGCGAGCGACAACCACCTGAGTCAGCCCGGATACACCGCGCCAATCGGCGGCTCGCTATCGCAGCGCGGCGGGCTGGGCGCTTTACGGGCGACCGAAAAGACGACCGACGCGCTCTTCGACGCCATGAAGTCGCTCGCGGCCTACGCGACGACCGGTGAGCGGATGATCCTCGACGTCACGGTGAATCACGCCGAAATGGGCACACGAACCAGCTTCGACGAAAGCCGTTTGATCGAAGGGCGGGTCATCGGCACTGAGCCCATCGACGAGATCGTCGTCGTGAAGAACGATGCGGTCGTCTTCCAAGAGCACTATCTCACCGCCGGCGATACGCGGGTGCCGAAGTCGGGCCGCTTCCTGCTGACGTTCGCTTCGGAGTCCGAACCCGTGCATCGCGGCGATAATCCGCGCGGCTGGCGATGGTGGCGCGGCACACTGCGAATCACCGGTGCCAACGTGGTCGAGCTGACCCCGACGAATTTCCACAACGTCACCACGCAGAACCTCGAGCAAGTCGACGACGAAACCTGGCGTTTCGCGACGTATACCCGCGGCGATAGGAGCTCGCTTGCGCTGGATCTGACGGACATCGGCCGCGACGCGACGATCGAACTCGATCTCGTCGAAGGCCGCGAGTTCGGCGGCGCACCGCCGATCTTCCGGGCACCGCAAACAGTCCCAGCGGAAACCGTCTCACTAGACTTTCGTAACTTCGTGAAAGGCGAACTCACCAGAGCGCTGCCGTTCGGCACGTACATCGACACCGTGTCGCTGCGCCACACGATCGAAGAAGGACCACGGGACGTTAGTTTTTCGTTCACCGACACCAGCACTTCGCAGGGCGACTATTACTTTGTGCGCGTGACGCAGGCGAACGACGCCCAGGCGTGGTCAAGCCCGGTCTGGGTCGGCGGCTATCCAAAGCGCTAGGGGGATCAATGGCTTTCGAACTTCATCCACAGCTCGACGCGGATTGCGAATACCTCGGCAATCTCGGGCTGAACGCAGTGCTCCTCATGCGCGACCACCGCTTTCCCTGGCTGATCCTCGTGCCTCGCATCGAGCGACTGCGCGACTTCCACGATCTCCCGGATGACCGGGTGGCGACCGCGTTTGCCGAGATTTCATCGGTTTCATCGATCCTCTCGAACGACCTCGGTGCGACGAAGATCAACGTCGCCGCGCTCGGCAACATGGTGCCGCAGCTCCACGTCCACGTGATCGGTCGAACGGAGGACGACGCTGCCTGGCCGGGACCCGTATGGAACGCAGGCCCCGTTGGCGAATGCGATACGGCCGTCGTGACTGAGTGGCAGGAAGTCATTCGCGCGGCACTCGGATCCGCGCTCGAGCCGCGCTGAAGCGCTTAAGGCCCGCGACTCAAGCCGGCGCGAGCGGAATCGGCCCCGTCGAAATCGGCACGTCATAGCCACGCTGAACGGCGTCTCGCTCTGCGATCGCGTTGTACCACCGGGCAAGGTTGGGAAGCTCCGACCAGTCGATCCGATGCCACTCCCAACGTGAGATCCACGGCCACGTCGCGATGTCGGCGATCGAATAGCTACCGCTCAGGTACTCGGCGTCGGCGAGGCGTCGGTCCAACACGCCATAGAGGCGTCGCGCCTCGTTGGCATAACGCTCCTCGGCGTAAGCCGATTTACCTTCATTGAACTTCAGGAAGTGATTCGCCTGGCCGAGCATGGGGCCGACGCCACCCATCTGCACCATCAGCCATTCCAGAGTCACCCACGGATCGTCACCCCCGAGCTTGCCGGTCTTGTCCACCAGGTAGAGCAAGATCGCGCCGGACTCCATCAGGCTTCGATCGTTGTCACGATCGATGATCGCGGGAATCTTGTTGTTCGGGCTGATCGCGAGGAACTCGGGCGCGAACTGTTCGTCCTTGCCGATGTTGACCGGATGGGCGACGTAGTCGAGCTCGAACTCTTCCAGAGCGATCGAGATTTTGCGGCCGTTTGGCGTGGGCCAGGTGTAGAGATCGATCGACATGCTGCTCCTTGCTACGACTTTCCCAACTGGGACTCGGTCACCGCACTGTAGCGGAAACGAATCTCTGCCTACTGATCAGCGGTCGGGTCCGCCGGTTCCTCGGCAATGTCGATCAGCTCGTCGACGAGTTCATCGACCGCCAGGTCCTCGAGCGTGACATCGAGTTGCTCGACGACATACGTCGCGACGTCGAAAGCGCCGCTGATCCTGCTACTCGTCGCCACGTAGTCTTCTGCGTCTTCACCCACACGGAAAAAGTCGATCTGGTGGGCGCCGTCGTCGTCGGTGAGCGAGAAAGAAAAAGCCGCTTCCGGCGGCAGCTCCCCTTCGAAGACACCGGTCGCCATCAAGCCCTTCAGCCGACCGATGAGCGTCTCGACCTCACCGGAATCGAGCATGGCGCCATCGAGCGACACCCAACTGCCTTCCGCGCTTCTCGAGAGGTTGAACGCACCCTCACGCTGTACGACGCTGAGTTCGCCTTCGGCCTGCAGCAACGTACGGTCGAGCCAGTCGCTCGTTCGAACGCCCGCCTCGTAGTTCGAGAACCTGATCGCATAGATGTCGGATGCATCCGTGACGCGGGCGTGCACGCGCTGATAACCAGGCGACGTGCCGAGAAAGACGTCCGCGAGCGTCGTGTCGTCGTCGCGCAGGACGATGCGCCGCTGGTGGCTCTCCGCCGTGACTTCGAACCGTGTCGCGCTCGCCGAGGTCGTCGCGACGGGCCAATCGCCACCCGCATCGGCGAGCTTGTCGAGAATCTCACCGACTTTCGACGCATCCGCCGGGATGCCGTTCGCGAATTGCCACCGGTCCTCGAGAACGAGTTCTACCGCACCTTCCTCGTTAGAAACTGAAATCGCATCGACCGTCGCCGGATCGAACATCAAGAGATCCGCCGGCGTGTTGGGGCCCGCACTCCGTGCAGACACCACGGCCACGATCACGATCACCTGAAGCGCGAGAACGCCGATCAGAACATTCCGGTTCATGCTGATGCTCCTTGCCCATCGGTCACGCCGGACGTCCCGGGCGAGGTGAGCCACTGCCCGTAACGTAGCCGCCGTCGTGCGGCGCGCCCTCTGTTCACGAGATAGACGACGAGGACGCCAATCAGCATCAACGCATAGTTGACGATCTCCCAGACACGCTGTGCGGCTTCGTCCATCGGCGGCAGTGTTCGATTGAAGTGGCCACGGGCACGAATGCCGAGCAGCGTTTCATCCTCTACTGCCCAGTCCACGACGTTCGCCATGAACTGCAGCGAGTTCACGTAAACCGTGCCATCGACCGCGCCGAGCGTCCTGAGATTCTGATCGGCCACGAACGTGCTGGAACCGAGCACGATCAGCCGGGCGCTTTCCGGCGACCGGTCGATGACGCGCGTGATCGTCCCGAGCGTGTCGGACTCTTCGTCCACGGACGTTTCGTCCGCGGACGGCTCGTCCGCCGCGTCATCGGCTTCATCCGCCGGGTCATCGAGCGCCGGCGGTTCGGGAATCAGCGGTGATTCGTCGAAATAGGATTCGAACCGACCCGCGATCAATACGCCGAGCGTGAGCGGCTCGAGCTCGCCCGCGGGCTCGAACACGACGCTACCCGACGCCGAGAGTTCCGGCGTGATCGTGGTCGACCTCGATCGCCAACTCCCCGGCGAACTCGTCAAAAGCGGCGTGACGCTTCGATCGGTATTCGCCGTCGCATCGATCTCGATGGGCGAACTCCACGTCATCGTCAGTTGCGGTAAGTCGGCGGTCAGCGCGATGTCGTCGTTCATTCCGTCCGGACGGATATCGACGAAGTACGGATAGTCCTGCATCTGGACGTCCTGGAATCGAAATCCCCCGACTTCGCGAATGACGGGCAGCGGGAACGCCGCGTTCTGCGGGTCCATGGCAAAAGACGGATCGATCGTCACGCCATGGTGGGCGAGCCAACCCTCGAGTCCCGTGGTTGCCGGCGATGCGCTCAGGAATTCCGCTGTCGCCGATGTCGAAAAAGCGCCCGAGGCGACGACGACCGTTGCGCCTCGCATCAGGAACTGGTCGATGGCAAACACCGCCCGCTGATCGAGCTCTTCCGGTTCGAGTACGAGCAGGACTTCCGCCGTCGGCGCGACGGCACCCGTCCGAAGATCCGCGGATTCGATGTCGTAGTCCGAAGCGAGAACCTCCCGCAGCGTGATGAACTGACTACCGGGCGGCTGCGGCATCTGTTGCTGCATATAAGGCGGCGGTGCTTCAGGCGCCGCGAAAGCGACCTGTTTCAACAAACCGGCGGCAAAGCGTTTGAGCCCTTCTTCGATGTCCTGTCGCAGGACATCCGCGTCACGCGACTCCGGGATCGGAATCTCGATCACGGTCTCGCCGTCCGTGAGCGTCAGGTAGAAATAGAACGTATTGGCATCGAAGAGACTCGCCGCCAACGGCGAGAAGCCATAGTTCTCGGCAATCTCGACCGCGAGCGTTCCGTCGCCGGCCTCGGGGTCGACGTAGCGACTCGTCAACCGTCCATCGCTTTCAGCCGTCAGGTCGCCCAATACGCCGGACAGAACGGCTTTGAGATCCACCAGCTCGATCGGCAGGCGCGCGTCCTCGGAGAAGTAACCGACGAATTCGACATTGGTCGTCAGATTCGTGAAGAGATCGCCGCCGCTCTGGAATCCCTGTAATGCCTGTTTGATTGACCGCGTGATGTCGTATTCGGGATTCCGAAGCTGCACGTCGAGATCCGATTCACCGCGTACCTTCACCTCGATCAGCTCGCGAAAGCTCAGCACTTCGTTTTCGTCACCGTACTGCACGAGTACGTCGAAATAGGAATTCACGAGACTCGACTGGTACCGATCGGCGACCTGAAACGGCACGGGACGAATGCCGTACTTCGTGTTCGCCTCGTCTTCCTTTTCTGGATCCGACGCGGGGTCGATGATTTCGAGGCGCACAGCGCCGTTACCCGCGACCTCATACTCGGTCAGAAGATCCTTGAGCTGCGGCACCAGAGGTGCCAGCAGCGGATGAGTCTTTTCGGAAAAATAACCCCGGATCAGCAGCGGTTCGTCAAGCCGCGCGAGGTAGCTGCGCGTCGCTTCCGAAATCGAGTACTGATTGCCTTGCGTGACGTCGAGCCGGACGCTCGAAACCGACGCGAGCCAGACGTTGGCGATGAGCAGGTTCGCGCCGAGCAATGCCAACACGATACCTCGCGAGCGATGCCGCTCCGCCCGACTCGCACTCCAACCATGCGACTCGATCGCCTGCACGTTGAGAACGAAGAAAACGCCGACAACTGACAGGTAAAAGTAGAGATCCCGGAAATCCAAAACGCCTCGTGTAATCGATTCGAAACGAGCACCGGCACCGAGACCTCGCAGGACCTCGGCCACCGAGGCGGGCGCCAACGCCGTCACGAAATCGGTCCCGACGACAAAAAAGGCACCGCAGGCAAACGACGCGAGGAGGAGGGCAACGATCTGATTGTCGCTTCGCGCACTCGCAAAAAGACCGATCGAGAGATAGGCCGCCCCGAGCAGTGCGGCCGCAACATAGCCCGCGAGGACCGGGCCCCAGTCGAGCGTGCCCATAAGCGACACGGTGATCGGCAGCGGTAGCGTGAGGACCAACGCGATGATCAACAGCAGCCAGCAAGCCAAGAACTTGCCGACGACGAACTCCCACGTCGTCGCGGGGACGGTCACCAGGAGTTCCAGCGTGCGGGTGCGTCGTTCGTCGCTCCACATCCGCATCGTGAGGGCTGAGGCCAGGAAGATCAGCAGGACCGGCAGCCATTCGAACATCGGCCGCACGTCTGCGATGTTGCGGGCGAAGAACGCCTCGCCCCAGAAGAAAACGAACAACGTCACACCGAGATAGGCGAGCAGGAACAGGTAGCCAATCGGCGAGCTGAAGAAGAGCGCAAGTTCCTTCTCGGCGATACGCCCGACCATCTGAAATCTCATCGGCCACCCTCCGACACTTCTCGGAAGACGGACTCGAGGTCACGTTTCTCGGGATAAAGCGCGTTCACGACCACACCGCCGTTGACGAGCCGTTCTGCCACCGTCGCCGCGAACGCATCGATCGCCTGATCCGTGCTCGATTGCGTCACGAGAAAGCCCGTCGAATCAGCCGACGCCGACGAAATGTCGCCTATCGCTTCGAGCACTGCATGCTCCGAAGACGACGTCTTCAGCACCAGCCGGTCGGAACGTTTCAACTCATCGAGCGACCGATCGAGGGCGAGCTGACCCGCGCGCAGCATCATCACGCGCGAACAGATCGCGTCGACCTCCTGCATGATGTGGGTCGAGAGAATCACCGTCGCATCGTCCGCGAGGCGGCGGATGAGTTCCCGCATCTGCTGGGTCTGCGAGGGATCGAGACCATTGGTCGGTTCGTCGAGGATGAGGAATCGCGGCGAGTGCACGATCGCCTGTGCGACACCGACACGTTGCTGATAACCGCGCGACAACGTCGAGATCGGTTCGAGCGCGCGCTCCAGAAGATCCGTCGCCTCGAGCGTTCTTGCGATGGCAACGGGCCGGTCGTCGCGCGGCACGCCCCGGAGACTCGCCACGTAGTCGAGATAGTCAGCAACGATCATCTCGGGATAAATCGGCAGTGACTCGGGCAGATATCCGAGTTCGGCCTGAACACGAGCGGGATCTTCGAGCACGTCCGTACCGTCAATTGTAATCGTGCCTTCGTCGGGCTCTAGATAGCCCGTCAGCATCTTCATGATCGTCGTCTTGCCCGCACCGTTGTGGCCGAGCAAACCGACGATTTCGCCGGGCGCGATCTCGAAGCTGACCGCGTCGACCGCAACCGTCTCTCCGTAACAGCGACGAAGCCCTTGGGCCTGTATCACCGTTTTCTCCTGTGATTCTAAGTTTTGCCGATACCTGCGGAGCGACCTTTCCGTCGCTCGACGAGGCGCCAACGACGCGGAATTTATCCATGTGCACCGCGGCTTTCTACCCCTGCCGCGTCGGTTCGCCGTGCATGGACAACTCGCCGACCGTCGCAAGCCTCAGATGAGGATGCGGCAACACAATCTATCGTCGCCGATATGCGATGCTCTCTATCTCATCAAACGCGAGCGCCGTGATGGAAAGCACGTTCATCCAGGGGCCGGCAGGTCGCATCGAAGCCGTGGTCGACGAGACCGCGACCGACGTCTGGGCGGTCCTCTGTCACCCGCACCCGCTGTACGGCGGGTCGCTTTTCGACGGCGTGCTAGCGATTGCGCAAGCGGAGTTCAAATCGGTGGGTGGGGCGAGTATTCGCTTCAACTTCCGCGGCGTCGGTTCGAGCGACGGCGAGTATGACGAAGGCAAAGGTGAAGTCGACGACGCGCTCGCCGTGCTCGACTGGTTGAACGAAGCCAAAGCCCCGGCAAAGATCGTTCTCGCTGGCTATTCGTTCGGCTCGATGGTCGCGCTACGCGCGGCGGCATCGCGCCATCTCGATCAACTGGTTCTGATCGCACCCCCGACATCCATGCTCGGTCCGATCGAGTTGCCGGACGTTGCGACCGCCATCATCGCGGGCTCGGACGATCCCTATGTCGAAACAGCGGCGCTCGAGCGTTTGAGCGAGTCGGCCAACCTGACCGTCATTCCCGGCGGCGATCATTTCTTCGGGAGTGTCGCGAACGAACTCGCGAGCGCCCTTTCCGCCACCTTTCGGTCCTCGGTGAGCTGAATCGCGACGATCCGGGATTCCGCCGCGTCCGCTTACATCAATGCAACGCCCGTGAAGTAGGGGTGCAGCCATACGATGGCACCCCAAGCGACGAGGCCGATCGCGATCGGCAGGAGCCACTCCGACACGTTGGCCTGCGTGCGGCCACCAATGATCGCTGCAAAGGGCACATTCGACGTTACCGCCGCGAACGAATCGAAATGCTCTTCCTCGGCCTTGCGTCGGTCCATCGTGATCGTACCGACCAGCGAAACGAGCCCGATCGTCGTAAAGAAGATCAACCCCGCGACGTCACCGTTACCGACGATATGGCCGATAGCCCAGAGGATGAACGCCCATTGAATCGGGTGGCGGGTGATGCGCAACACGCCTCGCGGTTCCTCGGAAAGCTTCTTTTCCTGCCCAACCTGGGTCGGGTTGGACCCCATCACGCCGCCGACCATGAAGATCAGGCTCACCATCATGAGTGCGTAGGTCACGCCTCGCTCGGCGGGGCCGGGGATCCAGATGAAATCGAGCTTGTCGGCCTGGATGAAGGCGTATATCGCAAAGCCGAGCGTGCCCAACGCCACGATCGAATAGACCCCAAGGTAGGCTTTGGGTCCGATGCGATCGCGGATGGCATTTCGGAGCCCGGTCCCGCTGAACCCGATGTGGGTCAGGAAGAACAGAGCACTAGCCACAAAAAGCGTTGTCATGCCCCGATGATAGACTCGATTCGAATCCATTTTCGATCGGAGTGAAAGATGCGCGACGTCGCCGGCAAGGTAGCTTTCATCACAGGTGGCGCGAGCGGTATGGGGCTCGCGATGGCGCGATCTTTCTCACGCGCCGGTATGAAAGTGGTGATCGCCGATATCGAGCAGTCGGCCCTCGATCAGGTCGCGGAAGAATTCGCAGCCAGCAATGCTGAACATCTGACGCTCAAGGTCGATGTCACCGATCGCGACGCGATGGAACAAGCCGCCGCGGCCACCATCGAACGCTTCGGAAAAGTGCACGTCCTCTGCAACAACGCAGGCGTCGCCGTCGGCGGTTCGATCGCCGATATGAACTACAACGACTGGGACTGGGTCACACGCGTCAACATCGACGGTGTCGTCAATGGCGTTCAGACGTTCCTGCCACGGCTCACCGAGCACGGTGAGGGCGGTCACGTCGTGAACACGGCCTCAATCGCGGGACATATCGCGATTCCGGGGCTGTCGGTCTATACGGCGACCAAGTTCGCGGTCGTGGGTCTATCGGAAACCATGCGAGGTGATCTGACGGCGCACAATGTGGGCGTGTCGGTGCTCTGTCCGGGATTCGTCGCGACGAATATCTTCAATTCCGAGCGCAATCGACCCGAGGATCTGCCCGGTTCGTCGACGCTCCAGGGTATGGGCGGCACCGAACAACAGGACGAGGAGCTGGCACTCGACCCCTCACTCTCCAATGCCCTCGATCCCGACGTGGTCGGCGACATGGTGCTGCATGCGATCCAAGAGGATGAGTTCTACATCTTCACTCACCCCGAGTTCTCCGCCGCGGCCGACCTACGCAGCCAGGAGATGGGCGACGCATATGCGCGCTGGCAGACGTATCGCGAGGAGCGTTCCATCTAGGGCGAGCTTCAGGCCAGACGGCGGGCGAGAATTGCCGCGCCCGCCATGATCCCGCCGACGCTCGCGGTCGCGAGGTGGTTCTTCCATTCGAGAATGGCGAGATCCTGGTGGAATTCACCTCCCAAGATTCCGAGCGCGATCGCGAGAACAGCACCCGCCGCGGCAGTCCATCCTTCCTTGATCTTCAGTATTCCCATCGCGGCAACGTGTCCGGTGTGTCTCAATTACCCCTTTAAGTCGAGACACGTTGCCTTTTGGTTTGCACCCGGCGTCGAACGTTTAGATTCCGTTCAGGATTCCGACGCTATCGGCTGGTGGAAGTAGTAGCAGAGCCCGTCGGGTGCCACGACGAAGAACACGTCGAATGATTCCCCATCGCGCTCGTCGATCCGCCGGTTGCCGATCTCGACGCCCCGTTCCGTAAGCTCGCGTGCTGCTCGCTCGATATCCGTGACGAGAATGGCGGCACCGTCCTGCGTTGGATCCGCGCCCGTTATCGCGAAGCCGATCTCGACTCCATCACGGGCGAGAATCACTTTCGCCACGGGATCTGATTCGCGACGAATCTCCGTCAGACCGAACGCCTCCCGGTAGTAGTCCGCCGCCTGATCGAGATCCGCCACCGGGAGCTGCAGAACATCATCCTGAAAGGGGAAAGCGGCCGAAAAAAGCATGTCAGTCATTCGTATCCTCCTTAGGCTCGATCGATCAACCGAGCAGGTCTATCAGCGCATCGAGCACGTCGTTCGGCGCTTCGTTCATGATCGAGTGTCCGACGCCCGCAAGCGTCAACACCTTCGGATCATCGAGTCTCGAGGCGACATCGAGGCCCGCTTTGAGCGGCGTCATCATGTCGCTCGTGCCCGCGATCACGAGGCTCGGGCATTCCGGTGATCCCTCGATTTCGTTGACATCGAAACCGTTGCACGCGGTCAGATCCGCAAAAAAGACGCCGTCTTTCGCCCGCTCGAGCAGACGAATCCCCGCCCCCATCATCCACACGCCAGGCGTCTGGTTACCGCCCGACTTGGCCGAATCGCTATGGCTCCACGTGTTCGCCATATCGAGTGCTGCGTGATGGTTGTCGCGCGCGGCGTTCAGGAGCGCGTCGGTCACCGGCATCGGGACCGACGTCCCGACGAGTGCCAGGGCTCGACATCGATCGGGATGGGCACTTGCAAAGCGATAGGCGATCAACGAGCCCATGGAATGACCGACGAGTGCCGCCTGTTCGATCGCCAGCGCGTCGAGCAACTCGCCGACCCAGTCGCCAAGCGCGGCGATGCTCGCCAGCGGCGGACCGTCGGTTCGCCCATGGCCCGGCAGATCGGGCGCGATGACACGGTGTCCGCGCCGGGCGAAGTTACGCACCTGCTGCGTCCATACGGTGTGATCCATCCCCGCACCATGGATGAAGACGACTGGCGCGCCCTCTTGCGCCTCGACGCCGCCCCCACCCACAAAAACGGTCCGTCCGTTGACCTCGATCGTTCGTCGCATCACGCGCTCCCTACGCCTTGACCCGTGCCGCGCGCCGCAACGCGCGCGACAAGTCCCCGATGAGATCCTTCGGATCCTCGAGCCCGACCGACAACCGCACCAGGCCCTCGCCGATTCCAGCATTCGCGAGTGCCTCGGCGTCCATCCGATGATGCGTCGTGCTTGCCGGGTGGATAACGAGTGATTTCGCATCGCCCACGTTCGCGAGGTGTGAGAACACCGACAGGTTCTCGATCAGAACCCGACCGGCTTCGCGACCGCCTTTGAGGTCGAAACCGAACACCGCGCCGGCACCGCGCGGCAGGATACGTTCGGCCAGTCCGTGGTCGGGATGTTGCTCGAGCCCCGGATAGCTCACCGACGAAACGGCGTCGTGGCCCTCGAGAAATTCGGCAACGGCCGTCGCGTTCGCCACGTGGCGGCTCATGCGCAAGGAAAGGGTCTCGATTCCCTGCAGGATGTGAAACGCCGTCGTGGGCGCCATGCAGGCACCGAAATCCCGCAAGCCCTCACGGCGCGCGCGGGTGAGAAAAGCCAGCGGGCCGAACTCTTCGGCAAAGACCAGGTCGTGGAACCCGCGATAGGGCTCCGTCATCGACGGAAACTTGCCCGATCTCTCCCAATCGAACGTACCGCCGTCGACGAGTAGTCCGCCGATCACGATGCCGTGGCCCGACAGGAACTTCGTCGCCGAGTGCACGACGATGTCGGCACCGTGATCGAGCGGTTTGCAGAGATAAGGTGTCGCAAAGGTCGAATCGATCATGAGCGGGATGCCGTGCGCATACGCAATCGCACTCACGGCTTCGATATCGAGCACCTCGGCACCGGGGTTGCCGATGACCTCGGCATAAAGAAGCCGCGTGTTCTCACCGATGGCGGCCTCGAAATCCTCAGGTCGACGCGGATCGACGAAGCTCGTCTCGATCCCGAAGCGCGGCAACGTGTAGTCGAAAAGGTTGTGCGTGCCGCCGTAAATCGACCGTGACGCCACGATATGCGACCCCGCGCCCAGGATTGTCGCGACGCCCAGGTGAATCGCCGCCTGACCGCTTGCCGTCGCGATGGCACCGACACCGCCTTCGAGCGCGCTGATTCGTTCTTCCAGCACCGCGTTGGTCGGATTCGACAGTCGCGAGTAGACGTGGCCGGAACGTTCGATGTTGAAGAGCCCGACCGCTGTCTCAGCGTCGGGGAAGACGAAAGAGGCCGACTGATAGATCGGCGTTGCACGCGCGCCGGTCGCGGGATCCGGACTCTGCCCCGCATGCAGCGCAAGCGTATCGAAACCGGTGCTCGGCGGACTCTGGTGCGACTCCCCGCCGCTCTCGTTTTCACTCATCTGCAACCTTCACTCATCCGTACGCTTCACTCTTCGAGACAAGGATTCCTGGCGGCAACGATCCGCCGATCGACACTCAGGCGTCAGGTCTGAGCGCCGCGAGACGATCGATCAGTTGACCTCGATAGGCGTCTCGGACATCCGCAGCCAAGCATATATAGGCGCCGGTGAGAACTTCACGACGAAGTGTTTGTAAATCGATTTCCGCTCGTGCCCAGCGAGAGTAGGCAAAGCGTAGCGCGCTGTAGATCTGGCCGCCGAGCTGCTCGGGATCGAGGTCACCCCGCAGTAACCCCACGGCAATCGATTCACGGCAGGCATCGGCTGCCACCTGCACGGCCCGATCGAGCAGACCCGTGACGAACACATCACCTTCCTGCTCGAGGCGACGACGAGCGATGTACTCGGCGCGGTAGTAGTTTTCGTTCTCCCGAATGACCGCGACGATCCGGTCGACCAACGACTCCGGCCAGTTGAAGGGCGCGTCGACGTCAGTGACGAGGCGGATGTTCTCGAACGGCTTCAACGTGCCTTCGAAGAGCACCTGCAAGAGCTCCTGCTTACGCCCGATGAGGTTGTAGATCGTCGGTACCGTGACCTCGGCGCGTCGCGCCAGGTCGCGCAGGTTCAACGCATCGAATCCGCCTTCGGCGATGAGGTCGCGCGCACTGTTGAGGATCCGCTGTCGCCGCCGCCGCATGTTGTCCTCACGGCGTCCAACGGGTACAACGCCGAGGTTGTCGTCGGCCGTTACTGATGGGTCGGCGGTCTCGGTGATGCGAATCTCCCCCATACGATTTGGTCAGGACCGGAAAAAGCGCCAAACCATTGTGCGCACGGCAAAAAAAGGCCGGCGCCGGGATAGACAAGGTTCTGACCGATTGTCTAAAATTTTAACAGTTGTTAAACATATTTCACGACATGCCAAAAGTACATTTCATTGAACACGACGGAACGCCACACGAAGTCGAGGGGACGGCCGACCAATCCCTCATGCTGGCGGCACTGGACAATCTCGTCCCCGGCATCGATGCCGACTGCGGCGGCGACTGCGCGTGCGCTACCTGCCACGTCATCCTGACGCCCGAGTGGTACGAAAAGTCGGGTGGTCCGAATCCGCTGGAAGCCGAGATGCTCGACATGAACCCCGAGCGCACACCCACCTCGCGGCTCTCCTGTCAGATCAAGCTCAGCGATGAGCTCGACGGCATCACCGCGAATCTGCCGGAATTCCAGTTTTGAGCGCTTACGCCGTTCCGCTGGACGAGTTGGACGTCAGTCTCATCTCGATCCATCAGAACAACGAGCATTGGGACTACTTCAAACGACTGCGCGAAGAAGCCCCGGTTCACTACCTGCGCGATAGCGAGTTCGGCCCGTTCTGGTCGATCACTCGCTACGACGACATCAAGTTCGTCGACCAGAACCACGACCTGTTCTCCTCCGAGACCGGCATCGCCATCGATGACCAGGACGAGGACTTCGAGCTGCCGATGTTCATCGCCATGGACCCGCCGACGCACGACCAGCAGCGCAAGGTCGTAAGCCCGGTCGTGGCACCGATGAATCTGAAAGAGCTCGAGTCGACGATTCGTTCGCGCATCTGTCGGATCCTCGATCAGCTCCCCGACAACGAAACGATCGACTGGGTCGACCGGGTATCGATCGAACTCACGACCCAGATGCTGGCGACGCTCTTCGACTTTCCGTTCGAAGAACGCCGCAAACTCACGCGTTGGTCGGACGTCGCGACGGCCCAACCAGGTGGCGGTATCGTCGAAACCGAAGAAGAGCGCCGCGCGGAACTCTTCGAGTGCGTCGACTACTTCGTCAACCTCTGGAACGAACGCGTCAACGCGCCGCCGAGCAGCGACCTGATCTCGATGCTCGCGCATGGCGAGTCGACCCGGAACATGGATCGGATGGAGTACCTGGGCAATCTCCTGCTGCTGATCGTCGGCGGCAACGACACCACGCGTAATTCGATCTCCGGTGGTGTGCTGGCGCTCAATCAGTTCCCGGACGAGTTCGCGAAACTTCGCGCGAATCCGAAACTGATCCCGAACATGGTCTCGGAGATCATCCGTTGGCAGACCCCGTTGACCCACATGCGACGGATTGCGACGCAGGACGTCGAACTGCGCGGTCAAACGATCAAAAAGGGCGACAAGGTCGTGATGTGGTACGTCTCGGGCAACCGAGATGAGGACGCCTGGGAGAACCCCAACGAACTCGTCATCGACCGAAAAGGCGTGCGCCAACACCTTTCGTTCGGCTTCGGCATCCACCGATGCATGGGCAACCGGCTCGCGGAGATGCAATTGCGCATCGTCTGGGAAGAGATCCTCGCGCGCTTCAAGCGCGTCGAAGTGATGGGCGAACCCGTCCGCACGCACTCCAACTTCGTCAAAGGCTACACAGAGCTCCCGGTACAGGTAGAGCGCTACTAGTCTGGTGGTTCGAGCGGTGTCGCGGCACCGCTCGACGACCTTCGTTCCTGCGTCGTCGAATCGACCGCTGCCGTCGGCCAATCGATGACGAACTCGAGCCGCGAGCCTCGGACACAAGCGTCCGGACTGTCGTGGAGGTTCGAAATCGCCCCGCCCCAATCGATCCGGGTCGGCGTTTCGCCATCCATCGTGAACCGCCGCCGGGTGATTCCCTCGCGGGACTCCACAATATCCCAGCCTTCGCACTGCAGGTGCGTGGGCCCGATCACCGAGCCATCGTCGTCGGATATCTGGACGTAGGTATACGGCTTCGACAGCGCTCGCGGGAGCAGCAGCGGGTAAGCACAGCCCGGAAAATGGTCGACCGGACACGTTGAGAGGTCGACCCATTCGTTCGCGCCGTGCCGACACGCGAGTACTTCGCCGTCACCGAGCTTCAGTTCGAAGACGTTGGTGAAGACCGCATCGTCCTCGAGCCGAAAGCGTGTAACGCTCCGAAGGGCTGACGCGTCGAGAAGAAGGTATGAGTACCCGCGGTTCGCCCCGTCGAGCGTGAAGTCGTAGAAGAACTCGTTCACCCCGTCAGTCTACGCGATACGTTCCTTCCCCCCTCCCCCAAGAAAAGGACAAAAAAGAACGGGGCGTTCTTGCCGCCCGACGAGCCCGCGAATAGGCTCGAGTTTCCCTCGACCGATACATGCGGAGGCGACCATGGAAATCCCGTCAGCACCAACGGTTACCAACCTCTTTGCCGACTCATGGGAATTTCAATGCACGTCTCGATTATTGAGTGGTCCGAACCTCTCGATCACTGGCCAGAACTCGCCGCATTAGCTGAATCACTCGGCCAGACGCGGTGGGTCGAGAACTCCTACTTCGACTGGCACCTCGGTCGTCACCTTTACGTCGCCACCGCCGATGACCAGCCTATCGGCTACCTCCTGTTCATCGTCCAGAACATCGGCGACGACGAGAAACACGATCGCTTCGAACTGGCTGGAACCTATCTGACCGAAGCTAAGGTGTTGGCTTTCGGCGTTTCACCTGATTCGCGCAATCAAGGCATCGGCAGACGACTCCAGCTCTTCGCCATGGAGAAATCGATCGACCTCGGTTGCTTCCAGTTCCGCTCGCGTAGCGACGGCGAGGCCGTCGAAAACCACGTCCTGAAGACAAAGATGGGCTTTGCAATCCACCCGAACCATCGTTCGGAAGATGCCAAAAGCGCCTTCTTCGTCATGCCGCTCGGGGTCTGGCGCGATGCGACAGCGCCCCGGGAACTTCCTCCGCCGCCATCGATGAACTTCCCGATCGACGAATGGCACGAATCATCACCGGGCTGGGGCGAACTGACTTCCCTGATCGATTCACTCGATCAGACGCGATGGGTATTCGATACGAAATTCGACTGGCACCTCGATCGTCACATCTACGTCGCGTCGCAAGACGGCAAGCCCGTCGGCTTTCTCCTGGTCGCCATCCAGTACATCGGCGATGACGATGATCACGACCGTTTCGAGCTGGACGGCGCCTATCTCAAGGAGGCCAAAGTTCTCGCATTCGGCGTGCCGACCGCGCTGCGACGCACCGGTATCGGTCGATCACTCCAGCTCTTTGCGATGCAACGCGCACTCGAGCAGGGCTGTTATCAGTTCCGTTCCCGCAGCGACGGGCCCGCCGTGGAGAACCACGTTCTCAAGACCCAGATGGGCTTTGCGGTCCAACCTGCCGCTCGACCGGATGACAGCAAGAGCGCGTACTTCGTGATGCCGCTTCGAATATGGCGTGACGGGTCGGTGGTCGACGCTCACGCCGGAAGCCCTCAGAGATAAGCGTACTCGGCGCGTAAACGTGCATGGCGGTTCGAGAGCTGCTCGTTCAACGTCCAGAGGTCGAAGAGCCAACCGACGACAAAAAAACCGCCCGTCAGGAGGTAGACGAAGCCTGTAAAGACCTTCCCCTGATAGAAGCGGTGTACGCCGAAGAGCCCGAGGAAAGCACACAAGAGCCACGTGACCGAATAGTCCTTGTCACCGGGAACGTACCTGCGCTCGGCCCGTTCTTCGAGATACGGCATGAGGAAGAGATCGATCAACCAGCCGATGCCGAGAAGACCGAACGTGAAGAAATAGACCGTGCCCGACACGGGTCGGCCGAAATAGAACCGGTGGATTCCCATAAACCCGACGATCCACAAGACGTAGCCGATCAAAAGAGAATGCGTGTCACGTCGCCTGCTCATGAACTCATTAGCTCTGATTCCTTCCTACTGATTGTCGTCAGAAACCGGGATTCGGTTCTCTCAGACGCGGATCTCGTAGAAATTGTTCATCGGATTGCCGTACGCCATGACGCGAAACCGGCTGAAGCCAGCGGCTTCGGTCATTTCTCGAGCAACCGCCTCGTTGAAGCCGAGCGTACCGAGGCCCGCGCCGTCCGGCGTCGACAACGAGGCCGACATGCAGACCATCACCGAAAATCCGTAGAGGACCGCCGCCGCGGGATGTTCAGCGAGATTTTGCTCGAACGTCGGGAAGCTTCGGATGTCCGAACATAGCCACGTCCCGTCGTGGGCGAGCGATGCGCGAATCGAAGCGATGAGTTCATCCGGGTAAGGCGTGTCGTGCACAACGTCGAACGTCGTGACGAGATCGTAGGTGGGCGTATCCGGCATCGGTTCATCGAGCGGATTCACGAATCGGACGTTGTCGAGCGAGGACTTCGCCAGATTCTCCTGTGCCCGCTCGATCGCATGACGCGATGTGTCGTAGCCGACGAACCTCGAACGCGGGAACGCCTCGGCCATCGCCAGCGTCGCGAGCCCGGCGCCACAGCCGACGTCGGCCGACACGGCCCCCGCGCCGAGCCGATCGACCATGCCGTCGAGCTCCGGAAGAATCTTCGGCACGAGTTCTTTCTTCTGCACGTACGACGACATCCGCTCCACGCCGCAGGCACACGCCTCGCCGTGATCGTCGTAAGAGAGCCCGAGGCCGGTCTTGAAGACCTCCGGCATCTTGTCGAACGCGGGATAGGTCGCGGCTACCGACCTGAAGCCGCTCGCAAAGAAGAGCGGATGGTCCTCATCGGCGAAGATCGCCTGCGCTTCGGGCGACATCGAAAATTGCCCATCGGCATAGTCGAGGTGCTGGGCACAGGCCTGATGACGGAGCCATTCCCGCAGCCAGCGCTCGTCGAGCCCCGTCGTTTCCGCCAGGCCGACGCTATCGATCGGTCCGTGATCGGAAATCGTCCGATAGAGTCCGAGCTCGTCGCCGAGCGCCGAAAGTGTGCAGTTGAAACCCGCCGCCACTTGCGCGCCCACGCGATTGTAGATGTCCCTCGCTTTATCGCGATCGAATGCCATGGTCTCCCCCAGCTCAACTAGTGAACGGCGACACGTTGGCCACCAACCGATGGCTTGTAGTGTATGCCGCTTGGGGGAGCGGTCAGTCGTAGCCGAGCAACACCAATCGATCGTCGAGTTCGTTGTGGTTGTCCGGCGTCTTCGGCACGGCACGGGCGAGAATGTCGCCGCATCGATCGATCGTATGTACGAGGCCCTTCTCGACTTCGCCAGCGTGCACAGCGTCGATGAACTCCTTGACGATATCCGACCATTCCGCGTCGTCGACCTCGCGGCTGATGCCTCGATCCGCCAGGATCTCGACGAAGTGCTCGGCCTCGCTCAGGAAGATCAAGAGCCCGGTCTCACCGGTTGTGTGATGCAAACCCTGATCGAGAAACTGGCGGTGGGCCATGTTCGCGGCTCGCCACTCTCGTACGCCCTTCGGGATCAAGCGAGCGCGCAATGCCGGGAGGCTGAAGACCGCTGCGAGCACGAGAAACGTCGCCATCTGCAAACCAAACAGCAGCAGCGGATCGGCATCGTAGAGCGGCGTTTGAATAACGAGCGCCGGTGAGACGAGCGCGATGAGGCTCGCCCACAGGAGCGGGATGTAGCGATAGTCGTCGCTCGCACGGGCAATCACCGTGACGAGCTCAGCGTTGGTTTTCTCTTCAGCGGCGCGAATGGCCGCCAAGACACGTTGTTGTTCTTCCGTCGTGACGAGGCTCATCGATATCTCCTACCAGCTACCCGATGCGCCACCGCCGCCGAAGCTGCCGCCGCCCCCACTGAAACCGCCGCTACCGAAACCGCCGCCACCACTACCGCCACTGCGGCCGCCCAACGCGGAGCTGATCACGGCGCCCATCAGAAGATTTTCCGCAAGACCACCACCGCCCCGGCGTCCACGCCGCCGACGAGCAACGAAACTGCCGATCACGAACGCCCAGAAAATGACGCCGCCGATGCTCCCGAGCACACGCGAATCGCGGCTTTCACTCACGCGCCGCCGCCGCGGCTCGACATAAGCGTACTGACCACCGAGCGCCTCGATGATCGCTGTGACGCCGGCCTCGACCCCTCGCCCCATCTGGCCTTCTCCGAATCGCGGCAGGACCTTCGTCTCGATGATGTTCTTGGCGATGGCATCGGGCAGATCGCCTTCCAGGCCATAGCCGACGGTGATGTTCACTCGTCGATCGTTGGGTGCCACGATCAGCAGGACCCCGTTGTCACGGTCCGCCTGTCCAATTTCCCAATGCCGTCCGAGGTCGACCCCGTAGGTCGCGATCGGTTGGCCGTTGAGAGACGGCACGGTCGCCACAACCACCTGGTTGCCACCCGCGTTCTCATGCGCCTCGAGACGAGCGCTGATGCTTCGCTCGGTGCTCGGCGAGAGAATACCGGCAGCATCGACGACCCGGCCCGTCAGTTCGGGAAACTCCTCCGCGGAATGTGCCGCACCGAGGAGGACAAGTGTGCCGACCAGGGCGACACGCGCGGTCTCAAGCAACCTCAAAACTCGACCTGCGGTGCCCGATCCGCGCCTTCAGCTGCTTGAAAGCTCTCACGCACTTCGAGATCGGAGTAGAGCATGCCGTGCCAGATCGAGCCGGGCAGCGTGCGGATCTCGGTGTTGAATTTCTGCACGGACCTGACGAAGTCACGGCGTGCGACCGCGATCCGGTTCTCCGTACCTTCGAGCTGGGCTTGGAGAGCCAGGAAATTCTGATTGGACTTGAGGTCGGGGTAGCGCTCGACCACGACCATCAAGCGCGACAACGCACTCGACAGCGCCGACTGATTCGCTTCGAATGCCTGGAGGGCCTCCGGGTTGTCGACGATGTCCGAACTCACGTTCATCTGCCCGACCCGGGCGCGCGCCTCGGTGACGGCCGTCAGCGTTTCCCGCTCCTGTGCGGCATAACCCTTGACCGTCGCCACCAGATTTGGGATCAGGTCCTCGCGGCGCTGGTATTGGTTCTGCACCTGGCCCCAAGCCGCTTTGACCTCCTCGTCGTACGTGGGGATGTCGTTGATGCCACAACCGCTCAACGCACCGGCGCCGACGATGATGGCGACGAGAAAGGAGCCGCTAAAAGTTCGATACATAGCTCACCCTACGGATATTTGGAAAAGAATATGTGGATCGCTCGGGCCGGATTCAAGAATCGTCGTCCACCATGAAGCTGGCACTCGCCTCGACCACGACGCTGTCGTCATCGGTTCGGATGGCGCGCCCTTCGAGCATTGCCAGGCGCCCGCGTCGTCTGATTTGGCGGCCTTCGAGTCGAATGGGCGTACCGACCGGCAGCGGTTGCCGGTAGCGCACATCGGCCTTGGCCGTAAAACAACGCTCGCCCTTCAAGAACACCCAATTCGCCATCACGTCATCCAGCAGGCTGAAGAGAATCCCGCCGTGGGTCACGCCGTCGTAACCCATGTGGTGTTCCTCGGGCGTGAATTCGGCGCGACAGACATCACCATCCAGGCGAAACCGCACGTCGAGTCCCCAGGAATTGCCTGGACCGCAGACAAAACAGCGGTTCGCGCTCGATTCGAGGTCCACTCTTCGATCTCCCAGAAGCCAGTGTCGTTATCATAGGCGCTATGCTCGACATCGATTCGATTCGCACGCGGATCATCACGACCGCGCCCACCCAGTTCACGCCAGGGCCGCAGACCCGCCAGGCCGCCGTCGCCGTCGTCCTACGCCGCGCCGGGCGCGATACCGAGGTCCTGTTCATCAAGCGGGCCGAAAAGAAGGGGGATCCCTGGTCCGGGGACATGGCGTTTCCAGGCGGCCACTTCGATCCAGTCGATGAGGACCTGGAAGCGGCGGCAATGCGCGAAACGATGGAGGAGATCGGACTCGATCTCAGCGGGGCCGACCGACTCGGCCCGATCAGCCAACAACGCCCGAATCATGCGGCGCGCGACATGCTGGTGGCACCGTACGTCTTCGAAATCGACGGCGACCCCAACTTCACAATCAACTACGAGGTCGACGAGGTGGTCTGGGCGCCGCTTGGCCCGATGCACCGCGGCGAGAACCATGACCTCGAGTACTGGCGCGAGCGGGGCCTCGGTTCGATCGCTTACAACGGTTTCCGGCTCTCCGAACGACATTTCGTCTGGGGACTGACCTACCGGATGGTGCAGACGTTTTTCGAGACGATCGACCCGGCCTATCGGCGGATCCCGGAGTAGCGTCAGACGCCCGACGCGATCTCGTCTGCCTTCCTCAAGAGCCCTTTCCTGATGCGCTCGGCGTCGAAGCCGAGTTGTGCCACCGCGACGCCGGTATTGAACTCTTCGCGATAGATCCGGATGTAGTCGCCCGCGAACGTGAACTGGCTGAAGCCTTCAAAGACGACACGTTTACCTTCCGCGCCGGGGATCTTCGAGTAGTAGCTGAACCGATAGCGCGCGTAGCCCATCGAATCGTCGGCTAGAGGATCCATCATCTGCCAACGGAACCCCTGCGCTTGTCCCCAGAATTTGTCCTCTAACATCGACGCGATCGCCTCGCGGCCGCTGTGGGCCCCGTAAAAGCCGTCGTGATAGACACCATCGGCGGTGAAGAGCGCAGCGAGCGCTTTGCCATCGCCCGTTTCGACGGCCGTCGTGAAGCGGTCCAGGAGATCAGGGAAGTCCATCTATCCAGCCGGTAGTTCGTGGAAATCGGCGATCGCGAGTCCGTTCGCGACGCTCGTGAACGGATCATGGTCGACTACGCGATTCGGAAAACGTGAATCCAGCAGGCGATGAACCGCCGGAATGAGCGAGGAGCCGCCGGTCCGGAGCACGATGTCGATGTCCTCGCGCCCGAGGTTCGCTTTCGCGAGCGTGGTGTCGACGGCGCCCTCGAAGTCGGTGAGGAGCGGCGCAATCATCGCTTCGAATTCGGTCCGGCGCAGTTCCACCTCGACGTCGATCTCGGGAATATCGAGTACCGCGACGTCGTGGTAGGAGAGATCCGCCTTAAAGTCCTTGATCGCCTGGAAGACGAGGTAGCTATGGTTCTGCTGGATGAGTTCGCGTAGCCGGCGGAACTTCTGCAAGGCCGGTCCGCCCTGATCGATGCAGTGCTGAACCGGCGTCGTGTACTTATTCTGGTTCAGCAGATACGTCACTGCCCAGTTGACGAGCAGGTCCTCGTAGTCTTCGAACGGAAACGCCGTCTCGATCTCACCGTATTCGCCGCGGCGCGTGTAGCGCTCTCCTTTGCCGAGTAGCGGGAACAGGAGTTCGCGAAAAACGAGCTGATCGATGTGATCACCGCCGAGGCCGATGCCATGGGTCGTCACGACCTCGAACGCCATTTCGCCTTGCCGTCGGAGCACGCAGAGGTCGAGCGTTCCGCCACCGAAGTCGACTGTCAGCAGGTGGTCGCCCGACGTCTGTGGATGCTCGTGCAGAAAACTGACCGCCGCGGCAATGGGCTCGGGGTAGAAGCGCGTGTCGTTGAAGCCCGCGTATTTGTAGGCCTCGCCGAGGCGCGAATGCGCCAGCTGATTGCGGTGCTGATCTCTTCCTTCGAAGTTCACCGGATGACCGAGACATCCACCGCCAGGGTAAGGACGCGGCAATTCCGCATCCAGCGTCGCCTTGATCCGAAGAAGGATTGGCGTGATGAGGGCCACCAGTCGGAAAGGATGATCGAACACGAGTAAACGGCGTACATCCTTGTTACCCAGCAGGCGCTTGGTGCCACGAAAAAGCCGACCCTGAAGGCCCGTGTCCGTCATCGCGTCGCCGTACACCGCGGTCGACAAGGTTTCGCCCGGGTTGCGCGACGTCGGGTCCGAACCGCCCCCCACGGAAATCGTCGCATGGCCGATGACCTCGGGAACGAGTTCGACTTTCCGACCCGTGTTGTCCTCGATGTACTGCTCGATCGCGGTCATACCGGTTTCACGCTGGAGATCCCGATCGATATAGGTCGCCGACGGCATGATCGGATCCGACGCTTCGAGCGAGACGAGCGATAGCGACGTGCCGTCGTAGATCGCCGCCGCCGAGTTGGTGGTGCCGAAATCGACGCCAACGCCGATCCGATCAGCCATCGACATAATCCTCATCGCGCAAGAGCGCACCCGACTGCAGGAGTTGGTCGATGTCGGTGTCGGCCATCGAGAGCCAATCCTTCAAAACGGTTCGATTGTGCTCGCCACGATGTGGTGCCACGCCGCGAACCTCGGCGCGCGCGTTGGAGTAGCGATACGGCGACTGCGTGACGGGTCGTGTGCCACCGGCGCGATCATCAATCCTGGTGATTGTGCCGCGGTGCTTGACCGTTGCCGATTCGATCACGTCGGCCGGTTTCCTGACCGGGCCCCACGCAACGTTCATCGTCGCCATCGCGTCGCGCACCGCGGCATCCGTCGTGAGCGACAGGAAGAACTCGTGTGCTGCGCGACGGCGTGCCTTGATCTTCTCATCGAGTGTCGCGCCGGCCGGGGTCGGATCTTCCACGCCCATCGTGGCGTTCATGCGCCGCCAGATGTGGCGAAAATCCCCCGCAATCAGGATCGGTGTTGCGCCGGTTTCATAGACCTCTGAGACTTTGGGACCGGTGTGATGTGAGTCTTCGAGGTCGTAGTTCAACTGATCGTCCGTCACCAGCATGGAGTCGATCATCGCGACGTCGATGTGCTGACCGACACCCGTTCGATCACGCAAATGCAGTGCCGCCAGGATCGCGATCAGGCCATGCAAGCCCGCATTGGTGTCCGCGACCGACATCTTCACGTCCTGCGGCGGCCGCCCATCACGCTCCTGGCGTCTGACAAACCCGGCCTCCGCGTGGATCGCGGCAGCGTACGCGGCGCGATCACTTTCCGGCCCGTCTTGTCCGAACCCACTGATCGAAAGCTGGATGAGATCCGGCTTGATCGCCGATAAGACGTCGTAACCCAACCCCAGGCGCGCCATCACACCGGCACGGAAGTTCTCGATCACGATATCCGCTTGTGCCACGAGCGACTTGACGAGGTCGACGCCCGCCGGGACCGTCAAGTCCACGCAGATGTCGCGTTTGCCCGCGTTCTGCTGGTGGAAATAGCCCGGCACACCGCCTTTGACAGCACCCCAGATCCTCGTCATATCGCCATCGGGCGGCTCGACCTTTACCACGTCCGCACCGAGGTCCGACAACATTCGACCGGCGAACGGTCCCGCCAACACGCGCGAAATGTCCAGAACTCGCACGTCGGATAACGGAAAATCTGCCACGCTAACCCCCTCGAATGAACGCGATAGCGGTCAAGCAACGCCATCTCCATGGATAGGCGCCGACGACCGACTGAACAAAACGGGCAGCGAGTTTAGCGATCTTGGCGCGCAACAAGCGAGAAGAAAGCCTCAGCGCGAGCGGGTACGATAGAGACCATGAGTGACGGCAATGTGATCGACTGGCGCAACGCCAAGCGGCGGTCACAAAAAGCCAAGGCCCGCGCGACCAAAACCCCAACGAGTCGCGCGACGGTCGCGCCCATCAGTGCGCTGACCGAGGGAAAAGAGCCCGGGCAAGCACCCGAGGCTCGGAAGGAACCCGAGGAAAGGAAAGAAACCGAGGAAAGGAAAGAACCCGAAGAACGGAAAGCCACGGGCGCCTCGAAAGAGAGCCGTCGCGCGAAGAAGCCCAACGCCTCGAATCAGGAGAAGGCCGCGCGTCGCCGTCGCGCGCGCGGGCTGACCCTCTGTCGCGTGGGCCGTCACCGCTGGGAGGTCGACAACTCCCTCCCTTTCGATGTCACGGGGGGCAAACTCGTCACACGACGGCGTTGCCACCATTGCGGCAAGACGCGCGTCGATCTCGACTGAGGCTCGCCCCGGGCGCGCTTATTTGGCGGTCGTTAGTTCCGCGAGCGGCGCGATGTCACAAGACACGCCCGTGCCACCCAAGCCGCAATAGCCGTTCGGCACCTTTGCGAGATATTGCTGATGGTAATGCTCGGCGTAGTAGAACGGCGGCATGGGCCCGATTTCCGTCGTGATGTCGCCGTAGCGCGCACGCTGCAAGGCTTCCTGAAAGCTGACGCGACTACGCTCGATCGCCTCGGCCTGCGCGTCGTCGACAGCGTAGATCGCCGAGCGATATTGCGTGCCGAGATCGTTGCCCTGGCGCATGCCTTGCGTCGGATCGTGGCCTTCCCAGAAGACCTTCAGCAGTTCGGCATAGCTCACGTTCGTGGGATCGAACACGACCAATACCGCCTCGGTATGGCCCGTCAGGCCCGAGCAGACCTCTTCGTATGACGGGTTCGGCGTGAATCCACCCGCATAGCCGACCGCGGTCGTGTAGACACCGGGCGTCTGCCAGAATTTTCGCTCGGCGCCCCAGAAACATCCCATCCCGACGACGAGGATTTCGAATCCCTCGGGGAACGGTCCCTTGAGGGGATTACCGTTGACGAAATGCTGCGGCGGGACCGGCATCTCCATATCGCGACCAGGTAGAGCCGCGCCTTCTTCGATGAGCGCAAGTTTGTGCTGAAGACCCATGGGATTTCTCGTGAACTTATGCGCGCGAGAATAACTCAAAGCTCGACGTGTCTTGAATTCGGATACACTCTCACGCCATGCACCGAGCGAAACTGTTGATCGCCGCCACCCTCTTCGTCGGCGTCACCCTCGGTGGTTGTGCCACCACACCGTTACCGACATACGACGACCTACTCGTCGGCATCGATGACGGCGCGACGCCCGACCCCGACGCCCTGCGTGAAGCGTTCGTCACGCTCCCTGACTTTGCACAACGTGTGGGTGAACTCGGTCGATTGGAGCAGCAAGCACTCGACGTGCTGAGTGACCAACCCATTCGCCTGGGCGCCGTCGGCGAGGCCATTCTCGATACCTACTACGGCAGCCTGACCGGTCATCGGGCCCTCGTGAAATTCTACGAACACCTCGGTTCCGATGAAGACGCCGCGCGGCATGACGCATACGCCGGGACGATCGCCGACGCGATTCAAGCCACCGGCACGGGGCTTCCCGATGCGCCCTATACCGTCATCACAACGAGCGAAGCCCGCTCATTTCTGATCGAGCGCGGTCAATCACCGGCGGGTTCGCTCTATCAAGTCTCCAGCGAAGAATTTCCATTCACGCTGTGGGTCGCCGCGAAACCCGATCGCGGCAGGATGGAGACTCACTTCTTCGATCTTGGATACGCATTGGAGGCCGCAAAGCTCTCCCTGCCCGACGAAATCTCGCCCGACGATTTCAGCCCGATGGACTTGATCGGCGCCCTGGCGCCGCGCGGCGATCCGGCCGCGCAGACGTTCATCGGCTACGCGTTTGCGCACGAAGAGCGCCTGCCCGAGGCCGTGTTGTGGCTGCGCCAAGCGGCACAGTCCGGCAACGTGCTCGCCAACCTGATGCTTGCCCGCGTGCATTGGTCGCGCGCCAATACGATGGAGCCGGGATCCGATCGCGACGAGGTGCTCGAACTCGTTTCCGGCAACTACGTACAGGCCGTCGCGGCCGGTTCAGACGACGCGATGTTCAGGCTGGGTGCGCTCTATATCACGGGCGAGCTCGGCGAAGGCCAGACCGAGGCCGGCATCGCGCTCGTCGAACAAGCCGTCGAGGTCGGCAACATCGACGCGATGCTCTTCCTTGCGCGGTCGCACTATCAGGGCCTCTTTCTCGACCGCGACATCGACCTGAGCGACCGCTACTACCAGAAGGCGGCCGGCCAGAACGACGCCGAAGCAAAGCTCGAATACGCCCGTTTTCTCCTCGACCCAGCCGTCGAGCGCGATTTCTCCGCCCAGGCCTACGGCTGGCTCGAGGACGTCGCGGACGCCGACAACGCGCAAGCCATGCTCCTGCTCGGCAACCTCTCCGCCAAGGGTGTCTTCGTCGAGCAGGATTTCCGCCGCGCGCAACGCTGGTTTCGCGACGCGGTCGGTAGCGCGCGCGAGGACCCGAGCATCGTCAATGAAGTCGCCTGGACGCTGACGGTCTCGAACCTCGATGGACTGCGCAAACCGCGCTATGCACTCAAGATCATGAACGGCGTCATGGAAGACAACGGCGCCGCGCGCCGGACGCCGGCTTACCTCGACACCTGGGCGGCTGCTCACGCAGCGAACGGCAACTTCGATCGAGCCGTCGCCCTGCAGGAAGAAGCGGTCGAGCAAGCACTCATCAACAACGCGACCGACGTTCTCGACATCCTGCGCGAGCACCTAGAGGCGTTTCGCGCCGGCGAAACGATAAGCGACGTCGTTCCGTAGGCTGCCGGTCGTCGACGATGTCGCGGGGCTGATCGCCACTCGCACACCATTGATCGACGTTCGCGCCCCGATCGAATTCGAACGAGGCGCGGTGCCGAACGCCGTCAATCTACCGATCCTCGAGAATGACGAACGCGCGCACGTCGGGACGACCTACAAGTCACGCGGACGCGAGGCCGCGATCGCTCTCGGCCAAGAACTCGTCGCGCCCGACGACCGCCGCGATCGCGTCGATGCGTGGCAGTCATTCGCGACGTCCGTCGACAACGTGCACATCTACTGCGCCCGCGGCGGTTTACGCTCGAAGATCGCGCAGGAATGGCTCGCCGACGCCGGCGTCGTCGTGCCGCGCGTCGCCGGCGGCTTCAAGAAGCTACGCCGCGCCTGCCTGAAAGCGCTGGAAGAACACTCGGCAAAGCTCATGCCCATCGTGCTCGGCGGACGCACGGGCACGGGAAAAACCCGAATCATCAACCGCCATCGGTGTGTGGACCTCGAAGCACTAGCCAACCACCGAGGTTCCGCGTTCGGCGGATACACTACGCCGCAACCGACGACCATCGACTTCGAAAACGCTCTCGCGTACGAACTGACCGCCCTCAAGGGCCGTATCCTCGTCGAGGACGAGAGCAAGCGAATCGGCCGGCTCTCGATACCGGAACCTTTTTTTGCGGTCATGCGGCGCGCCCCGGTGGTTGTCGTCGAAGCCGAGCTCGACCAACGCGTCACGAACATCCGCCGGGAATACGTCGAAGCCGCCCCCACCGCCGCGATCGTGATGCGCCAGGCGCTGAAGCGGATCCAACGGCGTTTGGGCCACGAGCGTTACATCGAGATCGACACGCTCATGGAGCGTGCTTACGCATCAGGCGAATCGCGCGACCATGACGCCTGGATCGAGCGACTGCTGATCGACTACTACGACCCGATGTACTCACACCAGCTCGAAGAGAAAACCGACCGGATCGTCTTTCGGGGCGAGGAAGCCGCGGTCGATGAGTTCGTCGAAGCGCTAATGCGCGACGAACCTCATTTATCTCGCGACTTGTAGGCTTCGTAGTTCTCGAACGCCCGCTCGACCATGGGTCGACGTCGACCTTCCGGCACCTTGAGCGCGAAATCGGGATCCCGTTCGCCCTGCGATGACGAGATATGCATCAGATGGGCCGCCGTGATGTGCGCCTGGAAGCCTTGCGTGTCCTGCATCTGATTGACGGCAAGCTTGATCATCCGTAGCTGGAACGGATCGTTCTTGGCGATCCGTTCGGCATATTCGATCACCGTTGCCTCGAGATCGGCCCGTGGCACGACCCGGTTGACTAGGCCGAGTTCGAGCGCTTCGTCGGCATCGACGAAACGGCTTTCGAACAGCAGCTCCTTCGCTTTGCGGGGATGCATATCCCACGGCACCGAGAAGTATTGGAAGTTCGAGCCGAGGAACATCGCGTCATCGGCGGCATAGATGATGTCCATCGCACTCGCGATGATCCATCCGCCGAAGATGCAGTAGCCCTGCACGCCCGCAATCGTCGGCTTGTGGACGTTACGCCAGCGCATCGTCTTGTCGACAAACTGCTCACGCGAGTGGCTGTAGCGGCCCCGAAAGCCGTCCTGCATCGGCCGCTCCTCTCGATCCGCCCGTTCATCGGGTGTGCCGAGATCATGGCCGCCGGAGAAATGGTCCCCGGCGCCCAGAAGAACGATGACGTTGACGTCGACATTTTCGTTCGCACGACGAAACGCGTCGTCGAGTTCCTCCAGAAGCACCCGGCTCTGCGCATTGCGGTACTTCGGCCGATTCGTCGTGATCCGCGCGACCTGATGTTCGACTTCGTAGAGGATCGTTGAATAGGTCATCGTTTACCTCGATTGACTCGTACCGGTGATTCCAGCGGCCTCGAGTGCCGCGTAACGCGCCGATGGCATGTCGAGAAGCTCCTCGAAGACCTCCGCCGAATGTTCCCCAAGGCACGGCGCCGGACCGCGGACACCGCCCGGTGTGCGGGTCAGCCGGATCGGGCATCCCGATTGCCAGAAGGGACCCGTTTCCGGATGCTCGATGAGCACCATGTGGCCTCGCTCACGCAGTGCTGTGTCTTCGGCGATATCACGCGGACTTCTGAGCGTAGCCGCCGGCACACCGCACGAGACCAACTCCGCCTCGAGCTCGGCGGCATCACGCGACTGCGTTGCGAGGAGAATCGCTTCGTCGAGCTCCCGCTCGCGCGTCTTACGATCGTCGGCATCGCCGAAGCCCGTCAGACCAAGCGTCGTCGCGATCGACTCGAACTGTGCTTCCGTCTCGGCGCTGATCGCGATCCACGCGTCGTCGCCTCGGGTTCGATAGAAATTGTGCGGCGCATAGCTCGCGTGTCGGTTGCCGAGCGGGCCACGCACCGTACCGTTGATCTCGAACTCGAGCCATGCATCGCCGATGAAATTGAAATTCGCTTCCTGCATCGAGAGGTCGATGTACTGGCCTTCGCCCGTCCGCTCACGGTGCAACAGTGCCAGCGCGATCGCGCTGAATCCGCAGATTCCCGCCACCGGATCGGGATACATCTGACCCGAGTTCTGCGGCTCTTCACCTTCGTAGCCGAGCAGCGACGACATGCCCGAGGTCGGCTCGATCGTGCCGCCGATGCCGGGGACGTTCGCCCACGGCCCAACCGCGCCGTAGGCGGACAGGCTCGCCATGATGAGATCAGGCTTGATGCCGGTGAGCGTGTCGTAGTCGATGCCGAGATTGCCCATGACGCGAGGGGAAAAGTTCTCGGCGACGAAGTCGGCATGCCGAACGAGCGACGTGAACAACTCCACGCCTTCGCTTTCCGACAGGTCGACCGTGATGCAACGTTTGTTCAAGTTGACGGAGTTGTAGAGCGGGTTGCAGTTCCAGGCATGCCGAGCACTCTCGAGGCCTTCGAGATGTCGCGGGATGGGGTTCCGGTACGTGCCGCGCCAGCTGTCGAGGCGCCCGGTCGTCTCGAGCTGGATGACGTCCGCACCGAGCATCGACAGCAACTCCGTCGCGTAGGTACCCGCCCACGCCTGCGTCAGCACGAGGCCACGAAAACCGGCGAGTGGGCCTTCCGGTCGCTCGGTTTCCGATTGCCCCGACACCGCCCGGTGGACGCCGGTCGTCGTCAGGCCTTCAGCCGCGAAACCCGTAATATCGCCGGGCGTCTCAGCCATCTCTTTTTCGATCGACGATTCGCTCTTCGTCATCTTGGCGATCGGTCCGGGAAACCGCGTCCCGGTGTCGCGTGCCGGTCTGAAGAAGCCACGCGCTAAGAACTGTTCGTTCTCGGCCATCTCGCCGATGGAGAGCGCCGGACCCGCGATGACTCTGAGATCCGCGAGCGCATAGAAAAGATCCATCCGGCTCCACTCACGCATCGCCGCCGAAACACGGTCTGCGAAACGATCGGTGTATTTCACGCGGATGCCCGGTTGTTGCAGATCTTCATCGGCCGCGAGATCGGGCAAGCCGAGGAGGTTCATGGCCTTTTCCCAGAACGCCGGCCGCGACAACGGCAAAGCAAAGTAGCCATCGGCCACGGGAATGGGACCATCGTTCATGCTCACGGTCTCGCGGCGGTCCCAGACGAATCCCGAGTACTGGTAGCGCAACGGCGCCGGCGCGGAGGTCGACACGAGGACGTCGAGTTCGGCGATATCAATGACCTGACCCGGCGGATCGTCGTGGGTCGCCCGCTCGATCAGGGCCGAGACCACGGCGCCAAACGCCATCGTGCCGGTCTGAAACGAGGCTTGATAGCCGCTCCCTTTGAGGGGCTCACGGTGTTTGCGGCCGTTCACCTGTGCCCAGCCGGATCGCGCGTAAGCGGTTAGATCGTTGCCGGGGATCCCGGCATAGGGCCCCGTCAATCCACCGGGCGTGATCGCAACGACGATGGCTGTCGGATGGCCGGTCGAGACATCTTCGGCGACGTCGCGATCGACGATGATCACATCAGCCGCGCGAAGGAGATCAACTTCGTTCTCAATCAACGCGCGCTCTTTGTTAGCGAGCACGTAGCGTGCGGCGATGCTTCTGCCGGCAGCGTCGAACGGTCCGTGCCGGCGCACCGGATGACCGTTCGGCGGCTCGATCGTGACCGTCTCGGCGCCGAAATCGGCAAGCAGCCGTGAGCACCAGGCCGTCGAGACGCGAGTCCCGAGGTCGACGACGCGTAGCCCTTCGAGCGTGCGGATGCTTTCTCCCCTTTTCGATCGGCCTTACGGACCGAGAAACGACGTCATGTGCTCGAGACAATTCTCGAGCTGGTCGTGGTGTGTCCAGTGGCCCGCGTCGTCGACGACCTCGAGCATCACGTTCTTGAAGTGTCGATCCGTGCCGTTCTGACCGATTCGATGTGGATAGCCCTGGCTCGAATTGATGATCAGAACGGGTGCTTCGATACGTTCCCACAGCGCGGTGATGTCGGCTTCGGGAATCTCATACGGGCTCGGCGTGCGTGTGTAATTGTCGAACTTCCACATGTACGAGCCATCCTCGTTGCGGTTGCTGCCGTGGATCGTCAGATGTCGAGCTTTCTCGGGCGTCAGATGTGGGTTCATCTCCTGCATCCGCTGATAGGCATCTTCGAGCGTTCCATAGCGCCGCGGATCACGACCGGCGAGGGCATAGTTCGAGCGAATCCATCCCTTCAGGCGCTCGTGCGCCGGTCCGCCGAATCGTTCCGGATAGAGCCCGATGCCTTCAATGATGACGATCCGCTCGATCGCCTCCGGATAGATACCCGCGTAGATCGCCGCGATCGTGCCGCCCATCGAATGCGCAACAAGCGTGACCGGTTCGAGCTTCTGCTGACGCACCAGCTGGGCGATGTCCTGCACGTATTCGAGGTGGGTGTACGCACTACCCCGAGTCCACTCGGAATCGCCGTGGCCACGCAGGTCGGGTGCTACGATGTGGTAGCGATCGGCAAACGCCGGCGCCAGCCAATCCCACGAATGGCAGTGATCGTGAACGCCATGCACCATGAGCATGGCTGGCGCATCCGCATTCCCCCAATCGAGGTAGTGCAAACGCAGGCGTTGGGAAAAATAGGAATGCGATGTGGGGTTCTCACGCTCAGCCAATCCGGCCCCCTTCTCTGTCAGCTCTTCTCAATTTAGTTTCTCGGCCACGTTTCTTACTCACCTGCGCACTTAGTGACGCATCAGCGAGTCCGTGAGCGATCCTCGTCCCGCTGGCGTCATTTTGGCAAAACTCTCGGTAAGGAATCCCGAAAGCGCTCTGACGCGCGCGTTGTCACGTAGGTCGGGATGCCAGAGAAGCCATACGCCGGGGCCCTCCCGGCTATCGAGGGCCGGCACGCGAACCAGTCCCAGCCGCTCGCCGATGACATCCGGTACGAGTCCAATACCGAGACCGTTGAGCAACATCTCGAAGTAGAGACTCGCACTCATGGCCGAGTGATTGACGGGTAACTCGGGCGCGATTTCTCGCCGCATACCGCCGTGATCCGTCTCCGCAGCGTCCCAGCGCACCCAGGCAAACTCCTCCGGCGCCACCTCCTTGAGGTATTCGGGACTCGCGTACGCCGCCATCGCGAGGCCATACAGCGAACGCCCCAGCAGATGTTCAGCGGGCGTATCGGTGATGACGAGCCCCATGTCCGCGTCGCGCGCGCCGAGATCGACATGGCGATCGGATGCGACCACGACGAGTTCGACGTCCGGTGACTCCGCCGTGAAGATCGCCATGAGCTCCATGACCAGCGCCGCGAGAATCTCCGGAACAGCGAACACGAGCCGCCCCGCGAGAGCGCCGTCCTCGCCACCGATCGATCGTGTCAGCGCGCCGACCTCGTCGGCGATGCGCGTCACGAACCCAATCGCGGTCTCGCCCGCGATCGTGAGCTTCAACCCCGCGGGGGTTCGGCTGAAAAGCTTGACGCCGAGCGAACGCTCGAGCCGCTCGAGTCGGCGCGTCACGGTCGAGGCATGCGTGCCGAGAATCTCGCCTGCCTCGCGCACCGTGCCGCCACGATGAATGGCGTCGATGAGCTGAAGGTCACTCCAGTCGAGATTCATCGGCGTGATGACCTTCTCGCACGAACTGAACCACCGGGGTCGAGCGGGTGCGTCGCGTCGCTCGCGGCGAGCTTCGTGTCATCCACGGCTGATGTCAGGGTAGGCGATACGCCCGATCGAACGCGGCACCACGATCCAATGGCAACAATACGGTTCAAGGGACAACGCGCTCGAGCTACGCGCATAGGCGCAACATAGTGTTGCGAAATTGAGTATTGTAGTTTCTGTTACCCAAAGTAACATCCCTCTCCAACAACAGATCACAACGTGATGCGAGCGAGACGGAGAAAAGCAGAACGCAAGACAAGCAGTAGAACAACTACGCATCACCACACAGAACATCGGCAGGGCGAGCAGCGGCTTTCGTTTATCCCCCCTCCTCCCCCAAACGGGAGTCGCCGCCCCGCCGAGACCTAACCCCTCCCCCTCGTAGGCTGTGTGGGATCAGCAAGATCCCGCCAGCCTACCTTTTTTTTCGCCTCCCTCGATCTCGCCGCAACGCTGTGCCGTGCGCTGCAAACACCAAGACACCTCGAGCAGTCTAGAATCCTCGACCGAACGATCGAGGATAAGCGTGTGCACGAGTACCAAAACATCAGGATCGAACGCGACGGCGCGATCGCCGTCGTCAAATTCAATCGACCCGAGCGCGCTAACGCGTTGAACCACGCGCATCTCGCGGACATCGAACATGCCGCGCTCTCCTTCGCCGATGATGCGAAGACGCGCGTGGTGATCTTCACGGGCGAAGGCAAACACTTTTCTTCGGGCGCGGACTTGGACGGCGGCGGGCCGCCGGTCGACGGCCTCCTGATGGCACGTCGGGTCTCGCGCATGGGCCAACGTGCGACCTCGGCCGTCTACAACATGGACCAGATCACCATCGCCGCCTGGAACGGCGCGGCCATGGGTGGCGGTGCGGTACTCGCAACCGCCATGGACTTTCGCATTGGGGCCGACAACTGTTTCATCGCCTATCCCGAGATCGATATCGGGGTGAACCTGATGTGGAAGGGATTGCCGCTACTGATGCACCTCGTCGGTCCGGCCAACGCCAAGCGGCTCGTCATCGGCGGCGAGCGGGCCCCAGCGGCCGAGCTCGCCCGAATCGGCGCCCTCGACGCGGTCGTCACGCTGGATGAGCTGATGCCGACGGCGTTTGCCTGGGCCAAGAAATACGCGTCGAAATCACCGATCGCCGCCCAGATGATCAAGCAGAGCGTCAACGCGATCGCATCGGCGCTCGACCAATCGATCATGCACATGGACGTCGATCAGAACCTCCTGTCGTCGCGAACCGAAGACCGCAACGAGGCCATCCAGGCTTACCGCTCGAAAACCGAACCCGAATTCAAAGGCAACTGAGGCGAACATGGATATCGATACCGGGACCCAGGAGGTCCTTTGTGAGCTTTCCGACGGCGTCGGCACGGTCACGCTCAACAAACCGCACAAGCGAAACGCACTCGGCGACATCCTGACGCCGGCCTTGCGAGAGGTCTTCGTCACACTCGAAAACGATCCGCGCTGCGGAGCCATCGTCCTCACCGGCGCAGGCAAAGCCTTCTGCGCCGGCGGTGACATCTCGGGCATGGGCAGTGGCAGCAGCGAACCGAAACCCGTGCGCCCGCCAACGCCGGACGAAGCCGCTAAATCCCTGCTGTTCAAGCAGGAAACGCTGACGCTACGGATGTTCGAGTTGGGCACACCGATCATCGCCGCCATCCCCGGACCCGCCGCGGGCGCCGGTTTCTCTATCGCGATGGCCGCGGATCTACGCGTGATGGCTGACGACACGTTCCTGACGACCGCGTTCAAGAACATCGGCCTCTCGGGGGATTACGGCGCGAGCTGGTTACTGACCCAGCTCGTCGGTCCCGCCACGGCGAAAGAACTCTTCTTCACCGCACGAAGAATCTCGGCCGAAGAATGCCTACGACTCGGCATCGTCAATCGAGTCGTGCCGTTCGACGACCTCCAGACCGAAGCACGGAACCTCGCGCTAGAGATCGCCAACGGGCCGAGGACGGCGTTGCGCTATATGAAGGAAAACCTCAACCGCGCGTTGATCGTCGATTTCCGCACCGCACTCGCCAACGAAGCCGACAAGATGGTTCGCGCAACCTCGAGCCCCGATCACAAGGAAGCCGTTCGAGCTTTCATGGAGAAACGCGACCCGACCTTCGATCACCCGGTCTGAAGCACGCCTTCGAACCACCAGAAATTCGACCGCTCGACATAGGCGGTCGAAGCGGCTCGTACCCCTTCGCCCGTGCCGCATAGTATTCCTGCATCGAGATCACCTGATTCTTTCCACAAGATAGCGGGCCGGCCCCTGCCGAGAAAATCTGGCCGCTCCGTCCGCCCCTGGCCGGCGCTCGCGCTTTGCTAACATGCGCGCCTTTTTCACAAACGAGGCAGCGGCCGTGGCGAGTATCGAAGCAATCATCGACGACGCATGGGAATCCCGCGATACGTTGGGTTCCCACACGCAAGGTGAGGTTCGTGATGCGGTAAACGAAGCGCTCGCGGATCTCGACGCCGGTCGGGCACGCGTCGCCGAGAAAATCGGCGACCACTGGCACGTCAACCAGTGGCTCAAGAAAGCCGTGCTCATGAGCTTCCTCTTGAACGACATGCAGACCGTGTCCGGCGGCCCCAACGGCGCGCCATGGTGGGACAAGGTGCCTTCGAAATTCGAAGGTTGGGATGCCACCAACTTCCGCGACGCCGGATTCCGCGCGGTACCGACCGCGACCGTGCGCCATAGCGCCTACGTTGCGCCGTCGGTCGTCCTCATGCCGAGCTTCGTCAACGTCGGCGCCTACGTCGACAGCGGCACGATGGTCGATACGTGGGCGACGGTCGGATCGTGTGCCCAGATCGGCAAGAACTGCCATATCTCGGGCGGCGCAGGCATCGGCGGCGTTCTCGAACCGCTTCAAGCCGAGCCCGTCATCATCGAGGACAATTGCTTCATCGGCGCGCGATCCGAAGTCGTCGAAGGCGTGATCGTCGAGGAAGGCGCGGTGCTCGCCATGGGGGTT
This sequence comes from uncultured Pseudomonadales bacterium, assembly GCA_951813295.1. Classification (GTDB taxonomy): domain Bacteria; phylum Pseudomonadota; class Gammaproteobacteria; order Pseudomonadales; family Azotimanducaceae; genus VXYL01. Next base: position 2,501,252 of record CATOTI010000002.1, on the reverse strand, counting down.
TTCATCGGTCAGTCGACCAAAATCGTCGACCGCTTCACCGGCGAAATCCACTACGGCAAGGTACCGGCGTATTCCGTCGTCGTTCCGGGATCCCTGGCGGGCGGCGTCGGCGACGATGGCATCGCACGACCGAGCCTCTATTGCGCCGTCATCCTCAAGCAGGTCGACGAACGGACACGATCGAAAACCTCGATCAACGAACTCCTGCGCGACTGAGACAGACCGCAAGAAACGTCAAATAGTGACACCACGAGACGGCTAGACTCGTTCCAATCTCGCCGGCCCAGCGCTCGCCATGAGGGCCCGGCGAACGAACGAGTGGTCTACGCGGAGGTCATCACATGGCGCAATCAGAACCCCTCATGGTCGACGTGGGCACACCCCGCCTCGTCGGCTACGGCATCGCCGGATTTCTCGCGACCGAGATCATCATGGTCGCGTGCGCCTTTCTCTGGGTCTTTATCTACTCCGCCCTCATCAACACCGGCGGAGATCAGGCGTCCTACGAGGCGTACGCGCAGACCGCGTCTCCCGTCGTCGCCGTGGTGGTCGCGGGTCCGGTCTTCTTTTTGATGGGGCGCTATTTCCTTCGGCTCGGCCCGCGAGCGCGAACCGTCGCCATCGCGGTCGTCATCGCCAACCTCGCCGTCGACTTCCCCGTCGTGATCCTGATGGCCGAAGACCTCGGCTACAACGTGATCATGGCCCTGCTCTCCGCCGCCGGAAAAATCATTGGCGCCTGGTACGGCACTCGCGCTGCCGCGACTTGAGCGCGCGCTCCAGGCAATTCAGGCGCGACCGGAAGACAACCACGACCTGACCCGCCTGGCCGAGTCGATCGGCTCGTCGACCTATCACAGCCATCGACTCTTCAAGTCCGCGTTCGGACAAACGCCCCGCCGACTCGTCGAGGCGATCCGCCTCGAGCGCGCGGCAAACGAACTCGTACTTCACGATCGCCCAATCGTCGAAATCGCGCTCGCCGTCGGATTCAACAGCCATGAAACCTTCAGCCGCGCCTTCAAACGTCGTTTCGCCGTGACGCCCCGAGTGTTCCGTGCACGGGGTCAGCTGACGGCGCACGAACCCTTCGGCGATCGTAAGCACGTCTCTGGCGAGATCTCGTTCGAACTGTCGCGCGTTCGCCTGCAGGTGCTTCGTCCCGTCGCCATGCTCGCGATCGAAGAGATCGGGCCCTACGAGGAGGTTCCGGAACGGCTCTATGAAGAGCTCGTCGATCTCGCGAGCGAGCACGGCATCGAGCCCGGTCGCTTGGTCGGCATGGGTCTCGATCCACCCGGCCGAGACGCACGATTCCACGCCGGACTGACCATCGCACCTTCCCCGGGTGAACGACACCGGCTCGATCGAGCGCTCGACCGACAACGGCGTTTCTTCATCTCGAAGCTACCAACCGGCCTCTATGCAATGGCGAGCCACGTCGGTCACTTCCGATCGCTTTACCAAGCCATCGTCTCCATCAACTCGGCCGTCGCCGCGATGGACGACGTCGAACTCATCGGCCTGCCCGTGATCGAGATCTACCACTCACGCCTGGTCAAACGCGACGAGCTTTTCAACCAGACGGACGTCTATGTCCCGGTGAAAGGAGCCGGCTAGTTCGGATCGATCGGGCGAACCGGCTTTAGCCGGTTCGCTCGATCGAATAGCGGATATCGACGCCCGCGACGCTCGCCTCCAACGGCGCCACGTCGGCCTCACCGATCTCGATGGCGAGCACTTCCCCCGCGATGTAGTCGCGGTGAACGGCGATCACGTTGTCGAGATCGCTCGACTCGAACGACAGACGGATGCGGTCCGAAACCGCGAGCCCGATGTCTTTGCGCGAACGGTTGACGCGATTGACGATCTCACGGGCATGGCCCTCGGCGACGAGCGCAGCGTTGAGCTCACAATCGAGATCGATCGCGATGTGGCTGTTCGAGACGGTATTCGTACCGGGCACGGTTTCCTGCAGGACGTCGATTTCGTCGGTCGAGAACTGCTCACCGTCGATTTCGATCGAACCTTCGGCCGAAAGTGCCGCGAGCGATTCGGCGGACAACGCCTGGATCTGCCCCTGGAACGCTTTCATCCGCTTACCGAGCCGTTTACCGAGCACCGGAAAATTCGGCTTGGCCTTGAGCCGCGTATAGGCCGACTCGTTCGTGTCGAATCGAACCGCTTTCACGTTGAGTTCCGCCTTGATGTAGCTCTCGAGCTGCTCGAGTTCGGCAATCACGGCCGGGTCACGGTGCACGATCGTGATCGAGGTAAGCGGCGTTCGCAGGCCGATCTTCACCTCTTCACGCTTACGCCGACCGAGCAGGATGATCTGCTGCATTCGCTCGACCGCGTCCTCGAGGGCGGGCTTGACGAACACCTCCTCGCTTTCGGGATACGTCAGCAGGTGCACCGACGCGGGCTTTGGGTCGTCGTCGCCGGCGAGCTTGGCGAGCTGCACGTAGATGTACTCGGACAAGAACGGCGCAAACGGCGCCATCGCGACCGAGAGCTCGTAAACCGCAGTGTGCAACGTGCTGTACGCCGCAATCTTGTCGGCCGTGATCTCCTCGCCCCAGAACCGTGGTCGGTTCAGACGGATGTACCAGTTCGTCAGGTCTTCGATGAATGAAAACAGTTTCGGCACGACGTTGTAGAGCCGATACCGGTCCATTTCGAGGCCGATGTTGCTCTTGAGCGTCTGCAGTCGGGACAGGATCCACTGATCGAGGATATTGCTGCCGGTGTGGGTGCCCTTCTCGGGCGTCCAACCATCGATCGACGCGTAGGTCTCGAGAAAGGAATAGGCGTTGTACCAGGGCAAAAGTGCCCGCCGCACCATGTCGCGCACGCCGTTGTCGGAAAACCGCTGCTCCTCGGCACGAACGAGTCCCGAATTCATCAGGTACAGGCGCAACGCGTCCGCGCCGAAGGTCTCCATGAGTTCGTCCGGCGGCGTGTAGTTGCGCAGGCTCTTCGACATCTTCTTGCCGTCTTCCGCCAACACCATGCCGTTGACGATCACGTTCTTGAACGCCGGCTTCTTGAAGAGCGCCGCCCCCAGCACGAGCAGCGTGTAAAACCAGCCTCGTGTCTGGTCGAGTCCCTCCGCGATGTACTCCGCGGGGAAACCCTGCTCGAAGACCTGTTGGTTCTCGAACGGGTAGTGCAGTTGCGCGTACGGCATCGAGCCGGACTCGAACCAACAGTCGAGCACCTCTTCGACCCGCCGGTAGACGCCGTCCTCGCCCGGCTTCGTGAAGCTCAGTTCGTCGACGAATTCACGGTGAAGGTCGTCCGGGCGCACGCCCGTGAGTTCTTCGAGCTCGTCGAGCGAACCCACACAATGCCGATTACCAGTGACGTCGTTCACCCAGATCGGCAACGGCGTTCCCCACACCCGATTGCGGGAGATCGCCCAGTCGATCGCACCTTCCAGCCAGTTACCCATCCGGCCGGATTTGATGTGGTCCGGCACCCACAGCACTTGCTCGTTGGCGTCGATGACGTCGTCGACGAAATCAGTAACGCTCACGAACCAGCTCGGCACTGCCCGATAGATCAGCGGTGTGTCGGTACGCCAGCAATGCGGGTAGCTGTGCTGTATGACGTTCTGCTCGTAGAGGCTGCCCTGCGCCTTCAGCTTTCGAACGATGTCGGGATCGGCGTCCTTGACGTAGACGTCCGCAAAATCGGTGACCGCTGCGGTGAACCTGCCGTCCATCGTCACAGGGCAAACGAAGGCATCGATCCCGGCAGCGGCGAGCACGCGTTGGTCGTCCTCACCGAACGCAGGCGCCTGGTGCACGAGCCCGGTCCCGTCTTCTGATGTCACGTAATCATCGACGACAACCTGAAACGCACCGCGCCCGGTTTCGCCGGCGAAATAGGGAAAGAGCGGTTCGTAGTGGCGGCCCTCGAGATCCTGTGCGGAAACCTCCGCAAGCACTTCAAGGTTGGGATGGCGTGACTGATAGTCGCTCAATCGCGCTGCCGCCATGTAGAAATCGCGGCCGATATCGGCGTCCCTGACCTTGACGTAGTCGAGCGACGTTCCGGCACAGACGGCGAGGTTCGACGGCAGCGTCCAAGGCGTCGTGGTCCAGGCCGCGAGATAGGCATCCTCGTCCACAAGCTTGAAGAAGACCGTGATCGCCGGATCCTGCACATCGAGGTAGTTGAGCCCCGCCTCGAAGTTCGCGAGAACGGTGGTCAACGCCGTCGATACGGGCATGACCTTGTGGCCCTGATAGATCCGGCCCTGCTCCCAGAGCTGTTTGACCACCCACCAGACCGACTCCATGTACCACGTGTCCATGGTCTTGTAGTCGTTGTCGAAATCGACCCACCGTCCAAGACGCGTGATCGTCTTACGCCACTCCGAAACGTAGCGTTCGACGATTGCGCGACAGCGGTCGTTGTACCCGGCCACACCGAATTTCTCGACTGCCTCTTGTGCGGACATGCCGAGGTCCTTGTCGATCTCCTGTTCGATCGGCAGGCCGTGACAGTCCCAGCCGAACCGGCGGAGGACGTAGTGGCCTTTCATCGTCCAGTAGCGCGGCACTGCGTCCTTCAGGATCGATCCGACCAGATGGCCGTGATGCGGCAAGCCCGTCGCGAAAGGCGGGCCGTCGTAGAAAATGTAAGGCTTCTTGTTCCGGCTGAGGTCGAGCGACTCACCTAAAATGTCGCGGCTCTCCCAGCGGGCAATGATGTCGTGCTCCATTTCCACGAAGGAAAATGAAGACGTTTGCTCTGCTGGCGTCGCCATGATGTCGCTCCTTGAGACAAATGAGTTGGAAAGTTCGCGGCGGACCGCGAGTACCGTGGCTACACCACGGCGCAATGTGAGCCGCAAGCCTTACGGTGCGGCACATTCTGGATCGAGCTCGGAGAAAAATGGGCGCGCATTGTAGCGGCGTACGGAACGGCAAAAAACAAGGGATTTCCGCCACGCTACTATCGAGGTGAGAACGACAGTCGCGGCGTTGACCATACGGAGGCAGGTAATGAAGTTTGGTGTTGTTTTTCCCCATCACGAGATCGGCACGGACCCGGGCGCGATCAAGGCTTTTGCACAAGGTGCGGAAGCGCTGGGCGCGGATCATATGCTGATCTACGACCACGTCCTGGGCGCGGACCGGGACCGGCCCGGCGGCTTCAACGGGCCGTACGACAAAGACGTCGCGTTTCACGAACCTTTTACCGTCTTTTCGTTCATGGCCGCGGTCACAGAGAACATCGTCTTTTCGACCGCCGTACTGGTCTTACCCCAACGCCAGACGGCGCTGGTCGCTAAGCAAGCCGCGGAACTCGCGATTCTCTCGGGCAATCGCTTCCGGATGGGTATCGGCACCGGATGGAACGATGTCGAATACGAAGCGCTTGACGTGCCGTTCAGCCGCCGCGGCGCCCGCCAGACCGATCAGGTCGATCTCCTACGTGCGCTCTGGGTCGAAGACAGCCTCACCGTCGACACTGATTTTCACACCGTGACGCAGGCGAGCATCCTGCCTCGACCGTCGCAACCGATTCCGATCTGGTTCGGTGGCGGCTCGCCCGCGCTACTCAAGCGCTGCGCGGAGAAGGGCGACGGCTGGGTACCGATCGGATCGCCCAATGACGCGTCAAGAGAAGCGCTCGAGAGGATTCGCCGCCATCGCGACGCCGCCGGCTTGCCCTGGGAGGGATTCGGCGTCCAGGCACAAGCACAGTTCGGCGGCGGAACGCCTGAGCGCTGGGCAAACCATGCCGAGCGCTGGGAGAACATCGGTTGCACGCACCTCGCCATCGCAACGCACAACGCTGGAAACGAATCGGTCGACGATCATCTGCGCGCGGCCGCCGCCTACTTCGACGTCGTGCGCTAGCGGAGCCTAGCGCGAGGCGCGCCGGGGCTTTCGTAACCAACCGTTCGTGTCGGGAAAATCGACACGACGATCGATCTCGAGCGCTTCGAGTTCGGCTCGCAGCGCATCAACGTGATCGGCGCCGAAACGCTGGCGCCACGCCGCCTCGATCTCGAAGGTGCGCGCGGGATAGGCATCGCGTACCGCACGTCCCCGATCCGTCGGAAACACCGTGCCGGACTCGACGTAGACCAGACGATGACGCTCGAAATTGCTTCTGCCGGAGCCGGTGACATCGCCCGTCGCTTTCGCCTGCGAGAGCGGGATGCCGGTATCCGGTAGGTGGCGGAAGAAGCGGATGGCGTTGTGCAGCCCGCCGAAGACGCCGCGTGCCTCAGTGTCGTAGTCGATCGTGAAGGCAATGAGTACCTGCGATAGAAGCGCTGCTAGCGGAAGATTTTCGACGAAAGCCGGATCGCGAAGGACAACCGGCCATTCTTCGCCGTGCGCCGGGATTCGCGGCGGTCCTGATTGTGCGTCGACGTGATGGCCACCGGTAAAGCTCGAGTCACCTTGACCGTAGCCCGTCGGAAAGTGCGGCAACTCGACATCGACCTGTCGGAGGATTTTCTGGAGGCGCACCGATAAGGAGGCGGGCCACCCGCTCGCTAGCGTCTCGACCTGCCGCTTCCCCGCGGTAAAGGCGCGCTCGCCGTCGGGCGTCAGCGTCGCGGCCTTGTCGACAATCGTCAGGAGGCCGGCGCGCTCGGCGTCGCGCGTCGCGACCCGGACGGCGCGAACCGACAGGATGCTGGCGCGCGGGAAAGCCTTCAGCGTCAATGCCTCCGGGGCCTCCGGGGCCTCCGCGGCCTCCGCGGCCTCCGCGGCGAGAGGCCGCAGGATATTCGACCAGACAACCAACGACGGTAGCCCGGGCGCCGCGTCGTAGCGCGTCTCGAACTCACCCAAGGCGTGCGACAGCAACACCGGTAGCGGTTCAGCCATGCGAGGGGTCACTTCCCCGGATATGTGACGCAACCAACGCGGGGTCCTGCATCGGAATGAAGTGGGTCAATTTCGGCAGGTAGACGTCCACTCCCTTGGGAAAGAGTTCGGCGACGCCTGAAAAGGTCGGCGACGCGGCAAAATCCATCTCTCCGTCTTTCTGGTCAGGGCTGAACGCGCGCAAGACGGTGGTCGGCTGTTCTATCGAAGGGATCTTCCGAAGGATGTCGGTGCCGGCGCTGCCGAGATAGATCGAAGCCTCGACGACGGGCGGGCAACCGAGCGTGTAGGTACCGTCCGCTTCCGCGATCAGACCAAACTCGCAGTAGTCCCGAAGTACGCTGCGCTGCCACAAGCTGAACGGATGACGGCCCTCGAAGCGCTCGAGCATCTCGTCCGCCGACGCCCAGACGCCGCGGCGCCGCGATACCGGATGCTCTTCTGCAGACGAATACGTCGGCGCGCGACGATGTTCCTCATACGCCACGGGGTCGACGATCACCGGATCGACCAGTAACAACCGCTGAAACCGACCCGGATGGGCGAGGGCGGCCTGCACCACACAGTGTCCGCCCATCGAATGTCCGACCCCGATGATGTTGTCGAGGTCCAACGCAAGGACAAAATCCGCGAGATCCGCGCCGAAGTTGTCCCAGCCGTAAGGGCCCGCCTTGGACGATCGGCCGTGCCCGCGCTGGTCGATCGCGACGACATGGTAGCCACCACCGAGATGCGCGATCGTCTGGTCCCAGCAGCGTGCATGGAAACCGGTCGCGTGCACGAGAAGCACCGTCTGATCCGCTCGATCACCGGTCTCGAAATAGCAAAGCTCGACGTCGCGAACCCGAATCCTCCGCTCCTCCACGAAATCCTTCCTCTCAATCTTTCCGCATAGGTTGCATCCGGCCATAGGTCGCGACCCGCCAGATCCACTCGAGCGGGCCGTATCGGAAACGCCCGAGCCAGAGCGGGCTCGCGATCAACTGAATGACCCAGATGGCCAGGACGACAAAATAGAGCTCGTATCTCTCGAGCTGGTTCCAGAGCCCGAGACCAATCGAGTGGAATACCAGAAGGGCCAACAGGCTGTGCATGAGGTAGTTAGTGAGCGCCATCCGTCCAACCGCCGCCAGCCGATCCCGTACGGCGACCCAGTTGGCGGTCTGACAAACGAGGACGATCAGCCCGAGATAGCCGAGCGCCAGCGCGACCCGGCCGATATCGCCCGTCGGTACCGGCACGTTTGCGACCCACTCGAGCGCGAACCCCGAAGCGATCTTCACGTACACCTCGAGGCCATTGACCACCAGTCCGATCAGCAGGCCATAGACGACAAGCTTCCGATAGAACGCCGAATCCCGTTCACCCTGAAAAACACCGAGCTTAAAAAGCGCCATGCCGATCAACATGCAACCGAGTGCATCCCACAGCATCACGAGCGGTAGCGCTTGCGCCCAGAAATCGAGAACCCCGCTCGCGTTGGCCACAACCGATTCGAGATAGCTCCCCTGATGGGACAAGGCTTCGACCGTGCGCGCCTCCTCCGTCGGTTCAAACGACGTCCTCAAGTCGTGCCACTCGTCGAGCAGGTTCTGCTGGCCGGCGGTGATCTCGGCGCCCGCGGCGACCTCCGTCTCGATCACGGCCGCTTTACCGCCGAGTACCGTCAGCCCGAAGAACGCGCCGCTGTAGACGACCGCGAGATAGGTGAAAACCACGCCGGCCCCGACCAACAAGCGCTTCGGCGACCAATCGCGCACAAAGTAGAGCAGCATGCCAGCGAGTGCGTACGTCACCAGGATGTCGCCCAACCAGAGCAGAACGAACGCGTCGAAAAGACCAAAAGCGAGGAGCAAGAGTTGGCGTTTGTAGTAGAGGCCAGCGGGTTTGCCTAACGCAAAGATGACGACGCCCGCACCGAAGAGCATCGAAAAGAGTGCGCGCAGCACCCCTTCAAACAGCAGATCGACAGTGCCGAACACCCACAGATTGACGCCCGACGTGGCGCCATCGACCGCTGGATTGCTGTATGCCTCGAACGGCAGGCCGAAACCGAGGATGTTGAGCAGAAGGATCCCGAGCAGGGCGAAGCCGCGCACGACATCGATGGTTTCGATCCGGTCGGCCGCGGCGACCGGCGTGGGCACTACATTCATGGATTCATGCTCCAACGGATCGCGCGACTATACCTACTCGAACGCCACCCGCTCGAACACCAACCGGACGACCAGTTTCGCCAACGCCTGTGGCCAAGACTACACTTCGCGCGTATGGACCACGCCGTTTCCCACGCCATCGTCTCCGACGACCAAGAACAACTGATCCTGGTCGATAGCGAAGATCACCCGATCGGCTCCGCTTCGAAATCCGATTGCCACGACGCCGAGGGCATCCTGCACCGTGCGTTGTCGGTCTTCGTCTTCGACGAAAAGGGCCGCCTTCTATTGCAGCGGCGCCACCCGAGCAAACGCCTTTGGGGTGGCCACTGGTCGAACAGTTGCTGCTCGCATCCGCGCGTGGGCGAGGGCATCGAAGCCGCGGCGCGACGGCGCGTCAAGGAAGAACTCGGTCTCGATATCAAAGTGCAGCCGACGTTCAAGTTCGAGTATGCGGCGACGTTCGAGGACAAAGGTACAGAGCACGAGCTCTGCCACGTCTTCATCGGCTTTGCCGACGCCGACCCGGTCGTCAACGCGACCGAGATTGCGGACTGGCGGTGGGTTGCGCCGGTCGAAGTGGACCGAGGCGTTGAGCAGAACGCGTTCACGCCGTGGATGCAGCTCGAGTGGCCACGGCTCCGCCGCGAGCACGCGGGCGCGCTACGCGCCGAACGAGCCTAGTCTTTGACGGCGCTCGGTTTGACCCGGGGGCCGGATCGGGTCGTCGCCTGATCGAACCAGTCGTCGATCGATTCGACGTTGTAGATCCGCATCATCGTCTTGATCTTCGCTGCCGCACCGGGTGGATACGACGCGATCTCGGCGGCTAGCGCCGACGCGCGGGCAATGACCTGATCATCGGCGACCGCCTCGTAAGCGACGCCGAGATCCGCCAACTCACGACCACTGAAACGTCGGCCCGAGATCGTCAGTTTCGCGGCCACGTTTTCCGAATGGCGCAAACGCAACCAAGCCATGTTGTAGGGCGCGGCCATGCCGAGTTTCACCTCGCCGACCTGCACATACGCGGACTCCCCCGCCACGAGCAAGTCCGCGGCCAACGCAAGAGCGGCGCCGCCGTTGATGGCGTAGCGTTCCAACGCGCCGATGATCGGTTTCTGACATTCGAAGAGCGCGCGATGTGCGCCACGCCAGATCTGATTGAACCGCGGCAGCCATTCCGGTTCCGGCTCGGCGTTGAATGCTTTGAGATCGAGCCCCGAGCAGAAAGCGCCACCGGCGCCCCGGAGCACGACGACGTTGATCTCGGGATCCTGGTTCGCACGGTCGAGCGCGGCGGCTAACCCCTCGCCGAGCGGACCATTGATCGCGTTCTTCACGTCGGGGCGATTCATCACGACCTCGCCCCACCCCTCGTGGGCGATCCACTCGACCGCATCCGCCATCACGTTCTCCTACAACAACAGAATCAACAGAATGCCGAAGACGACCAGCAACGAGCCACCGATCTCGCGCCGAGTGACGTGTTCCCCGAACATGAACCCGGTAATGACAAAGGCGAACAAGAGCTCGATCTGCCCGAGCGCGCGGACGTAAGCAGCCCGTTCGAGCGTCATCGCGGTGAACCAGCACGTGGACGCCGCCATGCCGAGAAGCCCCACCGGCGCCCCCCATCGCCACGTGCTCGCGACGCGCACGAGTGATTCGTTGTCGCGCCAGAAAAGGTAGCCGCCCATCAGCAGCGTCTGGATCGTCGTCGACGCCAGTACCGTCACCGCCGCGGTCACGAAAAAGGGGCCATCGAGGGATAGCGACGCCGCTCGAAAACAAACCGCGGAAAACGCAAACCCGGCACCCGCCCCCATGCCGAGCCATGCCGCCGGACCCAGGCCGCCACGGAATGCTTCTTTGATGCCACTCGGCGAGGACAGCAGAAGCACGCCGCCAAGACTCAAGAGAATCCCCATCGTCGCAAAGAGCGAAATGAATTCGCCGAGCAAGACGAGCCCAAAGAGCGCCGTTTGCACGGTTTCGGTCTTCGAATACGCCGTCCCGACCGTGAAGTTTCGATAGTTGAACGCCCGCAGCAGCGCCATCGTGCCGAAGATCTGGCCGATCGCGCCAACGACGACGATCCCGGCAAACGTCCAATGAAGGGAGGGCAGCTCGTGGCCGAGACCGACTAGAAGGCCGACGTAGGCGAGCGCAAACGGTAGGGCGTAGCAGAAACGAACATAGCTCGCTTCGTCCGACGACAAGCGGTCCGTGAGCTTGCGCTGCAACGCCGTGCGGCCGTTCTGCAGGAACGCCGCGACGAGCGTGATCGAAACCCAGAGTTCCAAAGCCTAGCGTCCGCTGAACTCGAGAATTCGGGCTTCGTCCCGCGCGATACGATAGAGGCGAGCCGAGAGCACCACGGCCGCCGCGCCGAGCCCGACGATGAGGCCCCACCAGAAGCCATGCACGCCCATCGGCTCCGTAAACCATCCGAAACACAGCGCCGCGCCGAACGGCAGACCAATCACCCAGTAGGCGACGAGCACCAGCGCGGTCGGTACGCGGGTGTCCTTGTAGCCGCGCAACGACGCAAGCGACGCAACCTGGAGGCAATCGAACACCTGAAAGAGGCAGCCGAGAAGGAGCAGCGAAGCAGCAACCGGCAGAACCGACGCATCATCGTTGTAGAGCGCGACGATCTCGTGGCGAAAGACGAGCAACAAGACCGCCGACACCACACCCCAGAAGAAGGCGAACGAATAGGCGACCGTCACCGTCGCGCGGGCATGATCAAGCTGTCGCGCGCCGACGTTGAATCCCACTCGAATCGTTGTCGCCATGCCGATCGCCAGCGGCACCATGAACGTCACGCCCGTCACGTTCGACGCGATCTGGTGCGATGCGACAGCCGCGAACCCGAGCGTGCCGACCAGGAGCGTGATCACCGAAAAGAACGCCACCTCGACGAAGAGGCTCAACCCGATCGGGACACCGAGTTGCAGAAGCCGCGTGATCACCCGCAGATCGGGGAAGGAGAAGCGCGTGAAGAGTTCGGACGATTTCATGCGCGAGCGCGCGACGACGATGAGCATGACCGCGAACTGATAGAACATCACCGTCGCCGTCGCCCATCCACAACCAACGGCGCCGATCGCGTCGATTCCCAATGGCTCGAATCCGAACACGAGGGCATACGTGAGCGGGACCTTGAGACAAAACGCGCTGAAGCCGATCAGCATCGCCGGTAGCGTCCACGACAACCCTTCGCAGAGGTATCGCAGCGCAAAATAGCCGAGCAGCGGTACCAGTCCGGTACTGATGGCGGCCAGGTATTCGGCGGCGAGCGGAATCGCCAACGGATCGACGCCCACCATGTGATAGACCGGCTCTGCGTTATTGAGCGCGATCGTGACGACGAATCCTGCGACCACCGCGATCCAGAGCGCTTGCCGGACGACCTCGCCGGACTCGGCTCGTTTACCCCCGCCGTCGAGCTGCGAAACGGTCGGCGTCACGGCCATGATCGTGCCGGAGAGAAAGAGCATGACCGGCCAGTAGAGGTTCCCGCCCAGCGTGACACCCGCGAGCGCGCCGACCTGACCCGCCATGATGGCGTCGGCGACACCCATCCCCATCTGCGAAAGCTGGGTGATGATGATCGGGGCGGCGAGCGAGGCGAGCTTGGCGAACTCCCCTTTCGTCTCGCCGTGGGCGGGCGCTTGCACGGGACTGCCGTCGGGTAAAAAGGCTGCGGATTCTACACGCGCGCCGACGCGCCGCCCGGACGCGCCGAACATTCGGGGTTTTTCACACACACGTCACAGAGTGCGTGGCGAAATCTCCCTGCATCGAATCGACGCTTGTATACTCCGTGTCATCCCCGACGACTGACCACAAGGACGTTTCCGAATGGAACTAAAGGACAGCCAAACACTGCAAAACCTCAAGGACGCGTTCGCAGGAGAATCCCAAGCGAACCGTCGTTACCTCTACTTCGCTGCCAAAGCGGATGTCGAAGGTGAGAACGATGTCGCTGCGGTGTTCCGCTCAACCGCCGAAGGTGAGACGGGCCACGCACACGGCCATCTCGAGTACATGGAAGGCGTCGGCGACCCCGCGACGGGCCTTCCGATCGGCAACACCGCCGACAATTTGAAGGCGGCCATCGCAGGCGAAACGCACGAATACACCGACATGTATCCGGGCATGGCCAAGACCGCCCGCGACGAAGATTTCGACGAGATCGCGGACTGGTTCGAGACACTCGCGAAGGCCGAGCGGTCGCACGCCAACCGCTTCCAGAAAGCACTGGATGCGATGGAATAGCGCCAAGCCCGACAAGCGCGAACCAAAGGGCCTCTTTCGAGGCCCTTTTTGGTTGAACGACCCTAGGAGAGAACGATCAAAGAAGGGAGCTTAGAAGCGCCGCGGCGTAAACCGATCGAGTGGCGCACCGACGACTACTACGACCAGGAGGCCGTCAACCAGGAACTCGAACGCGTCTACGATATCTGCCACGGTTGCCGCCGATGCGTGAACCTGTGCGACGCGTTCCCGACCCTCTTCGACCTCGTCGACGAATCCGACACGATGGAAGTCGACGGCGTCGACAAGGCGGACTACGGCAAGGTCGTCGATCAGTGTTTTCTCTGCGACCTTTGCGCCGAGACGAAATGCCCCTACCTCCCGCCGCACGAATGGGCGGTCGATTTTCCGCATCTCATGCTGCGCGCCAAAGCGGCCGAATTCCGGGCCAACGGTCGACCCTTACGCGACCGGCTCATTACGAGCACCGATCCCGTCTTCAAGACGATTTCGACCCCCGGGATCAGCCAAATTGCCAACACGGCAGCCGGCGTCAAGGGACTACGCAAGCTCGGCGAGCAGATCGCCGGCATTCACGCCGATGCGCCGCTACCAGCCTTTCATTCGCGTACGGCGCGCAAGCGAATCGGTTCGGGGTTCGATGACCAGGCCGCCGCACCCGGAGACACGACGACGGGACGCGTGGCCCTCTTCGTCACCTGCTACGGCAATCACAACGAACCCGAGGTCGTGGAAGATCTGGTGCGTGTCCTCCACCACAACGGTATCGGGGTGAAATTGCTCGAAGACACGCGTTGCTGCGCGATGCCGAAGTTCGAGCTGGGTGACCTGGATTCCGTGGCCGCCAACGCCGACCACAATCTCGCCAGGTTCAAAGCGGCGATCGACGAAGGCTACGACCTCATGTCGATCATCCCGTCGTGCACGCTGATGTATCGCCAGGAAATACCGTTGATGTATCCGGACGACGAGGTCGCGCAGGCCGTCGCCGCACGCTTCTTCGACCCGTTCGAATATCTCACGACCCGGCACAAGGAAGGGCTGACCAACGTCGAGTTCGCGACCGGGCTCGGCAACGTCGCCTACCACGCGGCTTGCCACCAGCGCGTCCAGGCGTTCGGCCAGCGGACGAAAGAGTTCCTCTCACTGATTCCGGAGACGAACGTTTCGATCATCGAGCGGTGTTCGGGTCACGACGGGACCTACGCGGTAAAGGCGGAGACCTACGACAAAGCGATGAAGATCGCGCGACCCGTCATTCGGCAGGTCAGGAACGCCGAACCCGATCACTACGGCTCCGATTGCCCGATGGCAGGCCGGTTGATTCAGCATGGCCTGGACGACGGATCGGAATCGATCCATCCCATCTCAATGGTCAAAAAGGCATACGGCATCGCATGAAGAAACTCACCCGCGACGATCTTTGGAGTCTCGAGCAGTACGCGCTCGAACGCGGTTCGTTTCGCTCGCAAGTCATCGATCACAAGAAGCAGCGGCGTATAGCGCTCGGCGAGCACGCGACGTTGCTCTTCGAAGATGAGTTGACCATGCGCTACCAGGTCCAGGAGATGCTTCGCATCGAGCGGGTCTTCGAACCGCACCTCATCGAAGAGGAAATCGAGGCCTACAACCCGCTCATTCCAGACGGCTCCAACTGGAAGGCAACGCTACTGATCGAGTATGGCGATCCCGACGAGCGCGACGCAGCACTTCACCGGATGCCCGGCGTCGAGCACCAGGTCTGGTTTTCGGTCGGTGACGGCGAACGGCGTTTCGTGCATGCCAATGACGACCTCGACCGAACCGATCGCGACAAGACCGCCGCGGTACATTTCCTCCGCTTCGAACTGACAGCGAGCGACATCGAAGGTGTCAAGACGGGAGCGATCGTGGCCATGGGCATCGACCATCCCGAACTGCCTTACGCGGTACAGCTCTCGCCCCAGAGTGCGGCGTCTTTGGCGGCCGACCTCGACTAACGAGTCCAGCCGCTAGGCGCGATCGAAATACCCCGCCCATTGACGCAGCGTCGAAGCGAGTAGATCCGCGTTCGATCGATAGATTCGCTGGCGACCGACTTTTTCGACGTGGAGGATTTCGGCCGCGACCAGCGTCGACAAGTGACGGCTGGTCGTCGGCCAACTGCAGCTGAAGCGTCTCGCAATGTCGCCCGCCGTACATTCGCCACGAAAGTGCACCGACAGCAGGATCTGGCGACGGGCTGGATGCGCCAACGCGGCAAAGACGGCGTTCGCGATCCCGACTTCGCGTACACCGCGAGGCTTGGCTTCGCTACTCACCCGATCGTGATCGGATCCATATGCGGGAACTCCATGTTGGGCTTCCCGCCGCGATCTTCACAAAGCTGATCCATCGGTTCCCAGATCGCGGCAACTTCCGGGTGTGCATGTGGTTCAGCACCGTCGAGCCAGTCGAACACTTCGATGTAGAGCGGCTGGCCGTCACGTTCCTCGCCCTTGAAATGCTGCGCCGGCTCGTCGGTGACGAGTCCCAAACGGTGCAGCGTCGGCCAATGCTTCTCGAGCAGGTTTTCGAATGCCGGCTCGTTCCCGGCCGCGACGCGGTAGTGACAGAAGACTTTGTTTGCCATGGCGACTCACTCAATTAGCTGATTCGCTAATCAAACCACTTATTTAGCTATCTCGCTAATCTTTATGTGACCTCGAGCCGCTTCGGCGAAGGCTTGCGCGGCGCGCCGGTTCCCGTGAACACCCCGGCGCTCGACCACGACAAGCTCCGGGAGCCCCTCAACCGAAGCGCTCTCGACCCCTTCGCCTGGCTCGAATGCAAAGTCAGGCACGATCGCGACGCCCAGCCCTTCTTGTGCCATCGCGAGCTGAATCGAGACGTCGCCGAGCTCCAGCACCTTCGCCGCCGACACCCGTGCGCGGCGTAGCGCCGCGTCGACCACCGCCCGGTGCCTCGTTCCGCGCTCGAGGAGCAGAAGCCATTGATCCCGCAGGTCCTTGAGCTCGATCGCATCGGAGGCAAGCAGATCGGCGCGACCGACCGCGACCATCGCATATCGCCACAGCGGTTCCGGGTCGGTCTCTCGGGAAAAGAACGCGATATCGAGATCGCCGGCATCGATACGGCGCTCGAGGTCCCGCGAGGGCTCATTGACGAGAAGAATGGAAACGCCAGGGTGGGCGCGGGCGAAGGACGCCAGAATCCGGGGAAGGAAGTGACACGCAAGCGCGTCCGGACAACCGATCTTGAGTGTGCCCGCGAGGTCCCGTCCGGCTTCCTCGACCGTTCGCTCCGCAGCCGAAACCGCCGCGAGAATCTGGCGCGCGTGCGGCAACAACTGCTCGCCGATCGGCGTCAACCGCACCGCGTGTGCGGAGCGTTCAAACAACCGTACGTCGAGACCCTCTTCGAGTGACCGGATCTGCTGACTGATCGCCGATTGTGTGAGATGCCGATCGTCCGCGGCGCGCGTGAAACTCGCACGGTCCGCGACCGCAACAAACGATCGAAGCTGACCGACTTCCATTTCCTTTCCCTCTCCCTCTCCCTCTCCCTCTCCCTGAGCGAGGCGAATCTATTAGTAGAATTTCTAATTCTACGTGTTCAATACATTTGATTCCCTCATTCTTAACACCGCCCTACCGTGTGGCCCGCATCAAAGCTGGAGCATGGAAATGCAACTCGTCACCGTCACCGGCGCGACCTGGGGCGACGAAGGCAAAGGCCGCGTCGTCGACTACCTCGCCGAGCAAGCCGACGTCGTCGTTCGTTTTCAGGGCGGCAGCAACGCCGGCCATACGCTCGTCACGGAGACCGGCCGGACATTCCACCTTCACCTCATCCCGTGTGGCGCACTACACGCCCACACGCTGAACGTCTTGGGACCAGGAATGGTGATCAATCCGGAGCAACTCGTGGCCGAACTCGAGATGCTTCGCAGCGCCGGTTTCGATCCACGCCTCGCGATATCGGAACTCGCGACGATCGTGATGCCTTTTCATGTCGAAGCCGACAAGGCCAATGAAACGCTTCTGGGCGAGCGTGCGATCGGCTCGACCCGTCAAGGCGTCGGCCCCGCCTATGTTGATCGTGCGGCGCGACGGGCGATTCGTTTCGCCGACCTCGATTCGCCGGACCTGACGATGAGAATCCAGGATGCACTCGACACGGCACGACCCGATTCGCCGAGGTCAGTATCCGACACGCTGGCATGGGTGCATCGCTGGACGTCGCCTCTGGAGGACTTCATCGTCGATACCCGACGGCTCCTCTCTGACGAATATGCCGATGCGCGCGTTCTCGCTGAAGCCCAGCTCGGCGCGCTGCGCGATCGCGACCACGGCATTTACCCGTGGGTGACGTCGAGTCATACCTTGTCGCGCTACGCCGTGATCGGCGGCGGGCTCCCTCGACCGCGCAAGCAAGTCAACGTCGCCGTGATCAAAGCATTCTCCAGCATGGTGGGCGCCGGGCCGATGCCCGTGGAGGATCGCGGCATGTGGGCGGATCGACTACGCCAGCGCACCGGCGAATTCGGCGCGACGACCCGTCGGCCGCGACGCCTCGGGCCGTTCGACGCCGTCGCCGTCCGCCACGGTCTCGACCTCCAGGAGGTCGATCACGTCGCGATGACCCGGCTCGATTCCTTGAGTGGCGAAACCCGTCTCGAGATCAACACCCACTACCGGCTGGACGATGAGATCTCGTCTCACTACCCCCTCGATCGCACACTCGAACGATGCGCGCCGGTCTTTGAGCGCCACGACGCGTGGTCGCAGGACTGCCAAGGAACCGACGAATGGCATGCCTTACCCGTCGAAGCGCGGCGATACGTCGAAGCCATCGAGACATCGATCGATCGCACGATCGACTGCATCTCGACGGGTCCCAAGCGTCACGATCTGATCGAGCGCGGTTTCGATGTTTGGGAATGACGTTTGGACGAGGCTTGCTATCTTTAGGCCATGAAGACGCGAACACGAACTTTCCTATGGGCATCCGCGACGATGGGTTTGATCACCATCGGCGGGTGCGAAATGCAAACGCCGCCGGCGGACGATCCGCTGTCGGATGTCGACTGGCCCGTCTATCTCGGCGATGCCGGGCGACAGCATTACTCGCCGCTGACACAAATCACGCGCGACAACGTCGGCGAACTCGAGGAGGCCTGGCGTTACAACTCAGGCGAACATCGCAACGCGACGATGTACACGAGCCCGCTCATCGTCGACGGCGTGCTGTACGGTCTGTCGCCAAGTCTCAATGCGTTCGCCCTGAACGCGGCGACCGGAGAAGAGCTCTGGCGCGCGACGCACGAGATTAACCCCGGAGCACAGCGCGGCCTCATGTGGTGGGAACGCGGCACCGACAAACGCGTCTTCTTCACGTCGGGTAAGAACCTCTACGCGCTGAACGCCGCCGACGGTACGCTCGTTCAGAGCTTTGGCAACAACGGCGTGCTCGATCTCACGCCGGATGCCGACCGTGGATACATCGGCGTCACCGTACCGGGAATCGTGTTCGAGGATCGTCTCGTAATGGGATTCTCGACCACCGAAGGCGAAGACGCGCACAAAGGATCGATCCGCGCCTTCAGCGCCATCGATGGATCGCTCGAGTGGCAATTCGACACCATTCCGAAAGCCGGCGATGTCGGTAGCGAAACCTGGGCCGACGGTTCGCTCGATCGAGCCGGGGGCGCCAATGTCTGGTCGGGCATGGCCCTCGATGAAGAACGCGGCATCGTGTTCGCGCCAACGGGCTCGGCCACGCCCGATTTCTACGGCGCCCGGCGGCTGGGTGACAACCTGTTCGCCAATTCGATCGTTGCGATCGATGCCCGAACCGGCGAGTACCGATGGCATTTCCAGGTCATCCGGCACGATGTCTGGGATCGCGACAATCCCGCGCCTCCGACACTCGTCGAAGTCGAGCGCGACGGCCAGACGATCGATGCCGTCGCCCTGACGACGAAGTCAGGTCAGCTTTTCGTCTTCGACCGCGAGACAGGTGAGTCGCTTTACGAGATCCACGAAATCGAAGCATTACCGAGCACGCTGCCCGGTGAGGTACCGGCAGCAACACAACCCTTGTCAGCGGTCGTCTTCAGCCGTCAGTCGTTCGAAGTGACCCAGCGAACGCCCGAGGCGACGGCGTTCGTCGAAGAGCAGATCAAGGATTGGGACCTTCGCCATCTGGCACCACCGAAGGTCGGCACCGTCGCCATTTCGCCCTGGTTCGATGGCGGCGCCGAATGGGGCGGATCGGCATTCGATCCCGCCAACAACCGCCTCATCCTGAACGCCAACGACGTGACTGCGGGTCTCGAGGTTGGCGAGATCCCGGCCGGGTTCAGCAGCTACTCGGTCTATGCGCAGCACTGCGGCGCGTGTCATGGCCTCGAGGCTGAAGGCACCGATACGGGTCCGTCGCTCGTCGAGATCTATTCGCGCAAAAGCTATCCCGAAATCGTCGAGATCATCGATGAGGGCGCCGGCCGAATGCCGGGATTCGCGCACCTCACCAAGGTCGAGCGCGGAGCGATCTACGGTTACCTCCGCAACCCGGTACCGGAAGAGTCCGAAACTGCGGAAGAACTCCTGTACGTCCTGACGGGCGGCTACGTCTACCTCAAGGATCACGAGAACCTGCCGGGCAACACCCCGCCCTGGGGAACGCTCAACTCGATCGATCTCGCAACGGGCGAGATCGCCTGGCAGGTGCCGTTCGGCGACTATCCGACCCATCCCGGTCTCGGCTACGGCGCCGTGAACTACGGTGGCCCGGTGGTGACCGCGACCGGACTGATCTTCATCGCGGCGACGCCGGATATGAAGATGCGCGCCTTCGATACCCGCGATGCAACGATCCTCTGGGAAACGGACCTGCCCGCCGCCGGTTTCTCGACCCCTGCCGTATACAGCGTCGACGGTCGTCAGTTCGTGGTGATCTCAGCCGGCGGCGGTCGCAAAGGTCCGCCGTCCGGGTCCGAATACATCGCCTACGCACTGCCCGCGCCGGGACAAGAATGATGGCCGATATCGCCGCGCTCGAACGCGATATCAGGAACTGGGATTCGATCAACGACCACCGCACCGGCACGGAGGGCGACTCGCGCACGTCCGAATGGCTCGCCGACGAAATCCTCGCGGCCGGATTCGAACCGTCAATCGATGCTTTTGTATTCCCACGCTGGGTGCTGAACGACTGTTCGATCGAAGCCGAAGGCACGCGCCTAGAAGGCGTGCCGCTGTTCGACGGCGGGACAACCGCGGCGAGTGGAATCGAAGCACCGCTACACGACCTGGCGGCGAACGACGGCATCGGCGTGGGACCACTTTCGCCGGCGACGCTGGGTAACTTCGACGAAGTACGCCGATCCGATCGCGTCGGCGTCGTCGCGATCGCAGCCATGGATGCGAGCGTTCCGGGCCTCGCTCTCCAGAACGCCCCACGATTCGTCGATCCATTTGGTCCGCCGGTCCTGCAGATCGCGACGGAGCACGGCACCTGGATGGAAGAAGCGGTCGCGGCGCGATCGAACGCGAAGCTCACCGTCGCCGTCGAAAGGCGGACGTCGATCGCCTCGAACGTGCAGGCCCGTATCCCCGGCCGCGATCGCGACCTCCCGCCACTCGTCGTCATGACGCCCAAGAGCGCTTGGTGGACCTGCACCGCCGAACGCAGTGGTGGTATCGCGATCTGGTTGGCGGCGCTGCGGCATTTCGCCGACAACCAACCCGGGCGCGACGTGATCTTTACGGCCAACACGGGTCACGAACTCGGCCATACCGGCCTCGAGCATTTCCTCAGTCGCGACCGCGCACTAGGTGCCGGCGCTCATGCCTGGTTTCATCTCGGTGCCAATTTCATCACCGAAGGCGGTTCGTTCCGTCTGCAGGTGAGTGATCACGAGATGGAATCGATTGCCGATCAAGCCCTGACGGCCGCAGGCGAGACGCCGGCGTTTCGTCTGGGCCCGGGCAAACAACCCGGCGGCGAGGCGCACAACATTTACGACCTGAACGGCCGCTACATCTCCTTCATCGGTTCGAACCCCTATTTCCACCATCCCGATGATCGCTGGCCGACGACGATCGACCTCGACAAGGCGGCGCGTCTAACCGACGCCGGTCTCGGTATCGCCAGCGCGCTGGCCCGATAGAAGGCACAAAAAAGGCGTGTCGAAACACGCCTTGGTAAGAAATTCGAAGCGACGCTTCAGTCGTCGTCCACCAGGTTGCGGCCTAATGCGTATCCAGCAACCGCGGCTCCCGGATGACGCGTCAGCGCAAACGCCAGCGCGCCGAGTCCGATGCCCGCCGCCCAGGAGCGCAATTGCGGGCTATCTGGCCGGCCTTTGGTGACGCGCGACACGGTGTGCTCACAGTTGTTCGATAGGAGCGAGTAGCTTCGCGGCTCGAGCGACTCCGCCGCGCGTAATGCCCGCATGCGATCGCGGGTTTGAAGGCGTTTGACGTGCAGACGCTTACCGTCGAGGAATTCGTGCTCCGAGACGACGTGCTCGCCTCGAAAGGGCGAGTTGTGCAGCACGCGACCACCACCGAGCGCGACGCCTTTGTGCATCACAAAGCCCTTACGCCGCGACAGAACATCACCGGGTAGATATCGCGTGGCCATCTTCAACTCCTCTTCTTGCTCGCATCATACGCCGGCCGCTCGATGATCGATGACACGATTGGCAGGGCGTGTGCTTCTTATGCAGGATTCTTAAGCAGGATTCGTACCAAGAAGTACGGGTTTCCCCTGACGCGCGCACTAAGTATCTATTTTTCAACCAGTTACGAGCGCTTCATCACGCCAGCCGCGCCATCGTATCCGGGTCGATCACGCGAAATTCCATAATACTTAGCGATTTTCACCACGAACCGAATCGAGCAGGTAGTCGGTCGCCGCGCGCAGTGTCTCGTCATCGCACGTGCACAATCCACGTGGCGGCATGGCCGGTGGGATCCCATCGACGACCCGTTTGAAGATCTCTTCATCCGTCCGTTCGAGCCTTCCCGCCCAATCCTCGGGACGCGCGAATCGCGGTGCGCTCGCCGTACCGGCCGCATGGCAGACGTAGCAATAGCGTTCGTACGTCGACTGACCAACCGATTTCGGCTCTCCGCCGCAGCCGACCAGGACTACCGTCGCGAGTAACGCGATGGGACGAATCATCAATGTCATTCTTCTTCGGGTAACTCGAATCGGTCCCGGTCGAGGTGGACCGGAAAAGCTTGGCGCTGCGCTTCGAGGCTCTCGATGTCGAGTTCGACCGTTGCCGTTGCTTCACGATCGAAGAGTTCGCAGAGGATCTCCCCGACCGGGCCATAGACGGCGCTACCACCGCGATAGCCGACCCCATTGCCGTCGACGCCCACACGATTCACTGCAACGACGAAGCACTGATTCTCGATCGCCCGGGCGCGAAGTAGCGTGTTCCAGGCGATTTGCCGCCGCGCCGGCCAATTCGCCACCACGACGATGCCGTCGTAGTCGTCGCGCGAGCGAAACCAGACGGGGAATCGCAAGTCGTAGCAGACCATCAGGCAAAGCCGCCATCCCGCCACCGTCACCACGACACGATTCGACCCCGCATCGTAATGCTCGTGCTCGCCCGCCATCCGGAAGCGATGGCGTTTGTCGTACGTCGCACCGAGCCCATCCGGGGTCGCCCAGACGAATCGATTGAAGTACTCGCCGCCGTCTTCGATAACGAGCGATCCGGCGATGTGTATATCGCGCTTACCAGCCTCATCGAGCATCCAGGAAACCGTCGGGCCGTCCATCGTCTCGGCGACTTCGCGCGACGACATCGTGAACCCGGTACTGAACATCTCAGGCAACACCGCAACATCGACGTCCGCCAGCCGATCCAGATGTCGATCAAACATCGCGCGGTTGTCCGCCGCGCGATGCCAATAGGTGTCCGCCTGGACGAGACCCACACTCAGAGCTGACACAGAACCTCCGCGGCCTGGCGCAACGTCGCGTCGTCCTTCGCAAAACAGAACCGCAGGATGTTCTGCTTCGGCGGCTCGACGTAGAAAAGAGAAATCGGAATCGAGGCCACTTTCGCCTCCTTCGTCCAACGGCGCGCAAGGGCCTCGTCTTCCTCGTTAGTGATAGCGGAGAAATCGAGCAGTTGGAAGAACGTGCCCGCGGACGGCGAAAACGCGAACCGAGAGGGACGTAGCAGGTCGACGAAGAGATCGCGTTTGGCCTGATAGAAAGCACCGAGTTCGCGGTGGTGGTCGGGGTATTCGTCGAGAAACCGCGCCAGCGCATGCTGCAGCGGGGTCGGCGTGGTGAACGTGACGAACTGATGCACCTTGCGAAACTCCCGCGTCAGCTCGCGAGGCGCCACCGCGTAGCCGACCTTCCAACCCGTGACGTGGTAGGTCTTGCCGAAGGAAGAAACCACGAAACTCTTCGCCCAGATTTCCGGATAGCGCGTCAGGCTCTCGTGCGCCCGACCATCGAAGACGATGTGTTCGTAGACCTCGTCCGCCACGACGTAGATATCACCCAACGCCAATAAGGAGCGTAGGCCGTCGATATCGTCCCGTGTCCAGACGGAGCCGCTCGGGTTGTGCGGTGAATTCACCATGACGAGGCGCGTTTTTGACGTCACCGCTTCGCGAGCGCGCTGCCAGTCAATGGCGAAATCGGACGTCATCGGCACGTGAACGCAATGACCGCCGGCAAGCGTCACCGCGGGCTCGTAGGAGTCGTAGCAGGGATCAAACACGATCACTTCGTCGCCCGGCCGGACGATCGCGTGAACGGCACAGAAGAGCGCTTCGGTCGCACCCGAGGTGACGGTCACCTCATCGACCGGGTCGACGACCGTACCGTAGAGCTCGGCAACTTTACCGGCGATCCCTTCGCGCAAGGGTTCGATACCCGTCATGGGCGGGTACTGATTGAGCCCTGCATGCATCGATTCCGTCACGAGTTCCAACAGCCGTGGTGGCCCGTTGAAGTCGGGATAGCCTTGCGACAGGTTGATCGCACCTTCGTCGGCCGCAAGCTTCGACATGATCGTGAAAATCGTCGTGCCTACGGTCGGTAACTTGCTTTGGATCGTCATGGTTTCCAGAACGGAGAGCGGCAATCGCCGCGCTGGCGCGAAAGTATAGGACCAGCGCGGGCTCGAGTGATTTATGCGCGTCGTCTTGGCACATTCCGTCGACGCGCCAACGCACTAAATCAAAATATTTTGAAATAGATCGCCGCTCGATTAAGGTACGCCGCCATGCGACGCGCCTACGATCCTGCCATCGACCTCGCCAAAGTTTTTGGTGATGCCCATCGCGGCGACATCGTGCGTTCGCTCGCGGCCGATTCATACAACGCGGGTGAACTTGCCTACGCCCTCGATCTTGCCCAACCGGCACTCTCGCACCATCTGAAACGCCTGGCCGAAGCCGGCGTCGTGGAACGTCGGCGGGAAGGCAACACGATCTATTACTCGCGCGCTTTCGGCGTGACCGACGAGCTCATGTCGGCGTTTTTCAGAACCATCGATCAACACCCCCTACCCGACGCGCTCGCCGAACGTCTCGACCGGATTCACTGTCGGCGTGCCGAAAAAAGCCGCGCGTTCTTCCACGCCAAAGGCGCGGCGTTCACCGATCAACGCGACCTCATCGCGGCGCCCGACGTCTACGTTCCGCTGGCGCGCGAGGTGCTGATCGAAACCGCACGGATCGCCGCCGTCGATTTCGACCGAGCACTCGAAGTCGGGCCGGGTGACGGAGACTTCCTCATTCCACTCGTCGAGTTCTGTGAATCCGTCGTCGCCATCGACGATGCATTACCCATGCTCGACCGCGCACGCGATCGGGCGACGCGGGAAGGCTTGCCGAAGATCGTTTTCTCGAGCGAAGACCTCGCATCGCACGCCCTCGCCCACAGTCGATCGTACGACCTCGTCATCGCGTCGATGGTGCTGCATCACGCGGCCTCGCCTACGTCATTCCTGCGATCGTGCGCCCACGCCCTTGATGAAGGCGCCGTGTTGCTGCTGGTCGAGCTCTGCAACCACGAGCAGGACTGGGTCGCTGACGCCTGCGGCGATAGATGGCACGGCTTCGAACCCGAGCAACTCAGCCGCTTTTCCTGCGCCGCTGGCTTCGAGCCCCTGCTCGAGCGGTACATCACGCTGAACAACGGATTCCGGATTCAAATCAAAACCTACCGAAAGGAAACCTCATGACCGACTACAAAGTCGCCGACATTGGCCTCGCCGAATTCGGCCGACGGGAGATCGCGCTGGCGGAAGGTGAGATGCCCGCGCTCATGGCGCTGCGCCGCAAATACAACGTTGAACAACCGCTCGCAGGCGCCAAGATCATCGGTTGTATTCACATGACCGTGCAGACGGCCGTTCTGATCGAAACCCTGGTCTCACTCGGCGCTGAAGTGCGTTGGTCCTCCTGCAACATCTTCTCGACCCAGGACCACGCGGCCGCCGCGATCGCCGATCAGGGGATTCCGGTCTTCGCCTGGAAGGGCGAAACGGAAGAGGAATACGACTGGTGCCTCGAGCAGACGATTCTGAAAGACGGCGCGCCCTGGAACGCCAACCTCCTGCTCGACGACGGCGGCGATCTCACGCTCAAGATCCACGAGAAGTATCCATCGATGCTCGAATCGATCCATGGCGTGAGCGAAGAGACGACGACGGGCGTGCACCGGCTGCTCGACATGCTCGAGACGGACGATCTCAAAGTGCCAGCGATCAACGTCAACGATTCGGTCACGAAGTCCAAGAACGACAACCGCTACGGCTGCCGTCATAGCCTGAACGACGCCATCAAGCGCGCCACCGACATGCTGATGGCTGGTAAACGTGCGCTCGTCATCGGCTATGGCGACGTCGGCAAGGGCTCATCGGCCAGCCTTCGCCAGGAAGGCATGATCGTGCGCATCGCCGAGGCCGATCCGATCTGCGCGATGCAGGCCTGCATGGACGGCTTCGAAGTGGTCTCGCCGTATACCGACGGCAGGAACACCGGTCGTGTTGAAGACATCGATCTGCGCCTGATGCGAGATACCGACCTCGTCGTGACCTGCACGGGCAACAGCAGAGTCTGCGATTCGGCCATGCTCCGCACGCTGAAATCGGGCGCCATCGTCTGCAACATCGGTCACTTCGACACCGAGATCGATACCGCCTTCATGCGCGAAAACTGGCAGTGGATCGAGGTCAAGGAACAGGTCCACCAGATTCTCCGTTCGGATGACCAGACCGATTACCTGATCCTCTTGTCCGAAGGCCGCCTCGTGAATCTCGGCAACGCGATGGGACACCCGTCGCGTGTCATGGACGGCTCATTCGCGAATCAGGTGTTCGCGCAAATGCATCTCTTCGAGCAGGGCTGGGCCAAGCAGGACCCGAGCCAACGGGCACCGATCACCGTCGAAGTACTCCCGAAGAAACTCGACGAAGAAATCGCCGCGCTCATGGTCGAGGGCTTCGGTGGGGTGGTCACCCGACTCACGAACGAACAAGCCGACTACATCCGCGTCTCGGTCGAAGGACCGTTCAAGCCGGAGGCTTACAAGTACTAGAAACAGAGACGTGCAACATGCCACGAAATAATGGGCGGTCGTTCTTCGTCCCAGAATTAGCCGTGGAGATATAGATACCGACATTCCTCCCGCCATAATGACGTTTTGCGAGTGCTCAACCGGATACCGAGCATGCGAGGTTTCTTCTCGATGGCGATCTTCGCTGGCGTCTGCGCCGTATTCGGCACCGGCTGCGCCGCGACGCCAGCACCGGAGATACCCCCGCCACCCGAATCGGTGGCCGTTGGAGGACTGGCCGCAGATCTTCGATCCCGGGTCGAATCCGCCTGCCCCGACGGACGGATCCGTTCACTGCGACTCGCTCCGAAGCGATCGTCTCGCTTCGCCGATTTCACCGTCGACGGTTTTCTGATCCTGGTCCCCGACGAGATCCGCTGCGCCGATGCCGACAACGCGCTCGATATCGACCCGGCCCTCTATCGGCTCATCGCGACCGGTCGCAGCACGCCTTTTCAGCTCGTCGACTTCGAGCGCATCCAGGCCGGCACGCGCTGCAAGACGGGCGAGAAGACCGTCGATTTCCAGCTCATCTCGAGCGCCAAGGGCGTCGGCACGATCCTCTCCTATCCGCAGACACCCGGCGGCCGAATCACCGCGGGCGATCCGCGACGGTTCAGCTTCATTCGAGTGCTCGCGTGTGATGGCTGACCCGATCGGCAGGATCGTGCGCGCCGCCGTCGTCATTCTCTCCCTGACGGCATCCGTCGCCTCGGGGACGGACGCCATCGTGCGCGTCCCCATCGAGGTAACGCATCGAAGCGATGTCTGGCCGAGTCCGCACCGGGTCTTCTACCTGATCCGTTCCGAAGAAGCCGCACGCGCGATCGATTGCTCAGACCTCCACCTGGCGGCCGCATACCTCTTCCGCGGCCCGGGCACCGGTCGGCTCGGCTTTGCCTGCGGTTACGGCATGTACCTCTCGAAACCGAACTGGATCGATCGTCTTCCGCCCAATCCGTGGTTCCGATGGATGGACCAGCACGACTTCGATCAACCGCACGAGCTCTTTCACCTCGCACAGCAAGGTTGGCGCTATGACAGCCGAATCTGGTCTTTTTCCCCCGATGTGATGGGACGCGACGACGAACCGCTGTTTCTCGCCGTCATCAACGCCGCGAGCGGCAACTTCGACGCCGATGCCCGCCAAACGATCAGGAATGCACTCGACGAGCTTCGCCTCGACCGGCCCAACGTCTACGCCGCGATGGCCGGCGCCGCGACGATCGAAGGAACGGCGGACTATTACGCCATCGCCGTGCGCCGGGATCGGTTTCCCACCATCGAACGTGAATATCTGCGCATCGTTCGTCGGGGAATTCTGTCGGCTACCCGTATCGGGCGGGCGCGTACCCAACGCGAAAGGACATACGCGCAGTGGCGCAGCGACGCCTACGCGCTCGGCGCGGCAATCTGTCTGCTGCTCGAACGCCACGCCGAATGGGACTGGCGGAACGATGTCGCCGTTCGCGGGATCACCCTATTCGAGCTGCTCCGAGCCCTCGTGATGGATGAAGCGCCCGAAGAACCGCCAGCGGTGGTCGTCGGGATCGTCGACAGCTTGTAGCCCGCTTTAGCGTCACGAATTCGCACGCACGAACTCGACGAGACGCGCTTCCATCCCGGCGCGCGCAGGGTCGATCCACAGCAGATGCGAGCCATTTTCGATCGTGAAGAGCTCGGCCGCCGACATCCGATCGTTGGCTTCGAGGGCGACCGCGTAAGGCACATCATTGTCGGCCGTGCCATGGACGAGCAGCGTCGGCACGTGGATGTCCTCGAGGGGCAGCGGATCGTCGGCGAGGCGAATGATCTCCGCGATGTCGTTGTCGAAGCCTTCCCGTCGGTCCTCCCAGGGCGTGCTGCTCCGCGTCATCGCCCGGAGGAATTCCATCGCATCCACATCGTTCATGACGCGCTCGGTGAAGGTTTCGACCTCGGCGCGCGAGTAGGTGCTCTCCTGCCCGACAATCTGCTTCAGTGCGGCGCGAGGAAACCGCCGGAACATCCATTCGCTGAAGCGCATCCCGCGCGGGGTCATCACCAACCGTGCCCAGGTCGGGATCTCCGTCGGGTAGGCGCACGACACGGCGCAGGTCAGGATCAACGCGCTGATTCGCTCAGGGTGGCGGGCGGCGAGCTGTACGGCCGACGGCCCACCGCCCGAGACGCCCTGGACCACGACCCGCTCGATTTCGAGGACGTCGAGGAAATCCACCATCGCATCAGCCTGCTCGGCCGGCGTTCGTCCGACGCTGATCGGCGTTCGAAGATACCCGGGCCGCGAAACGCCGATGCTCCCCATGCCGGCAGCGACGAACGTCGCACCCACCAGAAGTGCCTGGTCGTAGCCACCCGGTGTGCCGTGAAGTTGCAGTACGAAGGGCGCCACGCCGAGCTTCTGGTACTCGATCAGGCCACGCGGCGTTTGCGCAAGATCCGAACCCGCGGCGAGCTCCGAAAGACGGCGCTGGCGGAATCTGCTATTGCTCATCCGGACCTCAGACCAACCCTTTTTCGGCTTCGAGGATAACCAATGACGCCGATCGAAGCCGCCCACGCGGTCCTCGACCGATACCCAGAGGCCGACAGTGCTTTCCTCGCCGGATCCGTCGTGCGCGGCGAGGCGACACCGAGTTCCGATCTCGACATCGTGATGTTGTTCGAGCACCTCGACCATGCCTTTCGTGAATCGTTCTTCGAAGCCGACTGGCCGGTCGAGGTGTTTGCACACGACCGCGAGACCATCGAGTACTACTTTCTCGAGGAGGATCGAGCATCCGGCATCGGCAGCCTGATGTGGATGGTGCACGACGGCATCGCGATTCCCGATGCGACACCCTTGAACGTGGCGGTCAAGGCCCGCGCACTCGAACTCATTCGTGAAGGGCCGATCCCGTGGGATAAAGCCGCACTCGATTATTCGCGATATACGCTCACGAACCTGGTCGATGATCTCCTAGACGCGCGCAACGCCGACGAGGAGCGCGCGATTCTCACCGCGTGCTACAGCGTCGTATCGCACCACATCCTTCGCAGTCGTGGGAATTGGTCGGCGACGGGCAAGATGATTCCGCGGCGACTCCACGCGCTCGATCCTGCGATCGCGTCGGCATTCAATACGGCCTTTGCCGCGGCGTTTTCCGGCAACGTCGAGTCACTCGTCAAGTTCGTCGATTCAACCCTCGAGGGCGTCGGTGGCCGCCTTTTCGACGGCTACCGCGCGGACGCCGGTACCGAGAAACGCCTGACGCCTTGAGCGCCTGAACTCAGGAAAACTCGTCACGGATCGCCGCGCCGTCGGCATCGATCGCGGGAATGTGAGCCTCGGGTAGTTTTCGCTCGGCGTCGGGATGCGCCGGGACGTCGATTGCGCCGGTCGGGCTCGAAACCGTCTGACGGCGCAATTGCGGATGCGACGACAAACCGGCCATATCGTTGACCGCGCCGTAAGCGATCCGGGCGTCGCGCAAGAGCGGTTCGATCTCTACACGGTCGAGCGCCGAAAACGCGGACTGCACGAGCGCATCGACTTCGTCGCGTCGCGCCATTCGTTCCCGGTTGTTGGCATAACGCGGATCGTCGATGAGATCGGCGCGGTGCATCACGTTCTCGAGCAGCGAGCGCCATTCACGCTCGTTCTGGATCGAGATCACCAGCGTGACACCGTCCTTCGTGATGAAACCGCCATACGGAGTGATCGACGGATGCGCGAGACCGACGCGCTCCGGGGCGTTGTCGGCGTAGTCATGATGCAGTAGAGGCACAGCCATCATTTCCGCCATCACGTCAAACAACGACAGCCGAATTGCCGAACCCCTCCCCGTCTTCGAACGAAGCATCAATGCCTCGTTGATGGCGAGCGCGGCGGAAAGGCCAGTCGAGATATCGCAGATCGAAACCCCGCAGCGTCCGTAGTCACCGGGCGGACCCGATATCGAAACCAACGCCGATTCGGCTTGGACGAGCAGGTCGTAAGCCTTCATATCCGCGTACGGGCCCGTTTCACCGTAGCCCGAGATATCGCAGGTGATGAGTTGTGGGTAGCGCTGCCGAAGCGAATCGGACCCGAGGCCGCTGCGCGCGGCCGCTCCCACCGCCAGGTTCTGAATGAAGACGTCCGCGCGCTCGAGGATGCGCTCGAGCAGGGCGAGGTCTTCTTCCGCCTTGATGTCGATCGCCAGCGATTCCTTGCCGCGATTGAGCCAGGCGAAGTAGGCCGACTGGCCATTGGCGACATCGTCATAACCCCGCGCGAAGTCGCCTTCGGCGCGTTCGAGTTTGATGACTCGCGCACCCGCATCGGCGAGCCGACAGGTCGCGAGCGGCGCGGCGACCGCTTGCTCGAGCGCGACGACGAGAACGCCGTCGAGCGGCTTCGCGACACCGTTCACGACGAACTCCGCAAACGCCCGCGGAACGAAGCGCGGGTGAGGTAAATGGCTGATAACGCGAGGCTTTCGGAGCGCTCGCCTTCGAGCGCGGCATAGGGCGGCATACGACTCCCGGGTATACATGGGCCAGAGCGATCGGGATAATAGCCGGCTTTGCGTCGAGCAAGTCCGCGTCGTGGATCACCCATGCCGCACGGGCTGGAAACACCTGTTTTTTTCGGCACTCGAAGACCTGGGCTCGCGGCCCGGAAAATACGAAAGCACGTCCGCGGGGCGCGCTTGAGGGAGGATTTGTGACAGATATCGCCAAGCTGACGGAGTCGGTAGAAAGCCTCAAGGCGAGTTTTGAGGAACACCGCTACATCTGCAGCAACCAAATCGCGACGGCCGTCTACCTGGCGTTTCATCTGCGTAAGCCCGTGCTCATTGAAGGTCCGCCCGGTGTCGGCAAGACCGAACTCGCGAAGACCGCCTCCGACCTATTCGATCTGCCGCTCATCCGCCTGCAATGCTACGAAGGCCTCGACGAAGCCAAGGCGATCTACGAGTGGAAATACGGCAAACAGTTGCTCTACACGCAGGTTCTGAAGGAAACGCTCGACGAGGTTTTGCAGGGCGCCCAGGGGTTCGCGGAATCGGTCACCCGACTCCACGAGTTCGGCGACATCTTCTTCTCGGAAGAATTCCTCGAGCCGCGGCCACTCTTGAAGGCGCTCAAGGAAGAAGGCGGTAGCGTTCTCCTCATCGACGAGGTCGATAAGTCGGATCACGAATTTGAATCCCTCTTGCTCGAGATCCTCTCCGACTTCCAAGTCTCGATTCCCGAAATCGGCACGGTGAAGGCACGCGAAGAGCCACCGCTCGTTTTCTTGACGTCAAACAACACCCGGGAGATCTCCGACGC
This sequence comes from uncultured Pseudomonadales bacterium, assembly GCA_951813295.1. GTDB lineage: Bacteria > Pseudomonadota > Gammaproteobacteria > Pseudomonadales > Azotimanducaceae > VXYL01. The sequence goes on along the minus strand of CATOTI010000002.1, from coordinate 2,469,058 downwards.
CCTCAAGCGCCGCTGCCTGCACCTCTATATCCCGTTTCCCGACGCCGACATCGAGCAGCAGATCATCCACGCGCGCGTACCCGAGATCCCGCCGGAACTCCGTCGCCAGCTCGTCACGTTCATCCAGGATTTGCGCGAACTCGACCTCAAGAAGGTGCCCGCCATTTCGGAAACGATCGACTGGGCGCGAACGCTGCTGCTGTTGCACACCGAGTCGCTGGAACCGGAGTTGGTTCGCGACACGTTGAATGTCATTCTCAAGTTCCAGGAAGACATCGAAAACGTAGATGCGGAGATCACGACGCTGACAAACAAAGCGCTGAAAGCATGAACGTGCTCCACCAGTTTTCGAAGAAAACTGGCAACGGACTCCGAAGCAGTCCGCGTAGATGCGGAGATCACGACGCTCACGAACAAGGCGCTAAAAGCGTGAGGATGTCCCCCAGTTTTCGAAGAAAACTGGAAACGGACTGCGAAGCAGTCCGCAGGCGGTGAACGCTTAGCGAAGAAGGAAAACGTGGAAAAAACGCTCACTAGTTTCATCGCGGCGCTGCGTAACGCAGAGGTCCGCGTCTCACCCGCGGAGACCCTCGATGCACTCAATGCCATCGAGCTGGTGGGCTACGAAGACCGCGAATTCCTGAAAGACAGTCTCGCCCTCGTCTTGCCGAAAACCTGGGACGAGAAAGAAACCTATAGCGCCACCTTCGACTCCTTTTTCTCATTCGACGACGTCCGCGGGCAAACCGTCACCGAAACCGACGAGGAGGGTGACGGCGACGGCGAAGGCGGCGGTAGCGGCGACGGCATGGGCCAGGGCGAAGGCGAAGGCTCGGCAAACTCCGGCGGTGGTCGCGGCGGCAAAAAGAAGAACAAATTCGCCGAAGAAGAAGAGGAAGAAGAGGATCTCGGCGGCGGCGAGATGACGCCGGCGAAGTCGGCCTTGGGTCAGCTCCTCATGCAGGACAGCAAAGTGGAGCTCACCGTCAAGATGGCGGAGGCCGCCAAGGTCGTCGATCTGGAAGAGATCCAGGTCTTCACCCAGAAGGGTCTGTATACGCGCAAGATCATGGAGGCCATGGGGCTTGCCGATCTGCAGCGCGAGATCCAGGACGCAAAGCAATCACCGCGAGTACCCGAGCGTCGGCTCGGCCAGGAACTGCGCCGACGGCGAGACTGGCTGCGCGAGCAGGTACGCGACTACGTTGAACGCCAGTTTCTGCTGCACGCCGACGCCGACGGCAAACGTTTGCGCGAAGAGCTGCTGCGCAAGGTCAAACTCTCGAACGTCGAGCATCGAAACTTCCGCCTCGTCCAGGAAGTGGTGTTTCGGATGGCAAAGAAGCTCGTCGCTTTGCATTCTCGCCGCCGCAAGGTCTTCAAACGAGGCCAGCTCAACATCCCGAGAACGCTGCGTCACAACATGAGCTACGACGGCGCAATCTTCGACCTGCATTGGAAATCGGTGAAGGTCGACCGGCCAAAGGTATTCGCGATCTGCGACGTCTCCGGTTCAGTCGCCGCGTACGCACGATTCATGCTCATGTTCCTGTACAGCCTCGAAGAGGTGATGCCAAAGGTGCGTTCGTTTGCATTTTCGTCCGATCTCGCCGAGGTCACGGATCTTTTTGGACGCAACAAGATCGAAGACGCCATTGCGAAGACGCTGCGCGACTACAGCGGCGGTTCGACCGACTACGGGCAAGCGTTCTCTGATTTCCGCAAGCTCTGCATGGATGACGTCGACAACCGGACGACCGTCATCATTCTGGGCGACGCGCGCAACAACTACGGCGATCCGCGCACGGACATCCTCAAAGAACTCTACGACCGTTCGAAGCGCGTCATCTGGTTGAACCCCGAGTCGCGCTCGACCTGGACGGTCGGTGATGCCGAGATGCGCAAATACTCCGCCTACGTGCATCAGGCCGAGGAATGCAACTCGCTCATGCACCTCGAGCGAGTCGTCGGCAATCTATTGCGCAGCGTCGCCTGACATCGTCATGATCGTCGCGACCGGTGTGACGAATAGGGTGTTCTAAGCGTGTCGGAAGCGACGGAAGTCGATCGCCCATCGATCGACGGTAGCGCGCTCGTTCAGCTCGGCATCATCGGTGTCATCAGCTTCATCGTCCTGGCCTTTTTGTTGGCGGGCCTCGCACGGCTGACCGATTCGGAGACCACGGGCGCGGTCGACGTCGCGAACAAGACCATCACGCTTGCCCTCACCCAGGAACCACCGCAACTCGATTCCACACGCTCGACCGATCAGACGAGCGGCCGCGTGCTCGGCCACGTGATCGAAGGCTTGCTGCGCTACGACGAGCTCAACCGGCTCGCGCCCGGCGTCGCCGAACGATGGGAAGTTCGAGAAGACGGTGCCACCTTCTGGCTGCGGCGCGATTCGGTTTGGAACAACGGCACTCCGGTGACCGCGCACGACTTCGTCTTCGCCTGGCGGAAGGTTCTCGACCCGACGAACGCGTCCGAGTACGCCTTCATTCTTTACGCCGTGAAGAACGCCGAAGCGATCAACACGGGTGAAGCACCGTTGACCGCACTCGGCGTCGAGGCGATCGACGACTACACACTCGACGTCACATTCGAGCGGCCCGTCCCCTATTTCGAAAAGCTGACCGCATTCTCCACCTACTTCCCCGTCAACGAAGCGTTCTACGAATCACGCAACGGCCGCTACGGCGCCGACGCGCAAGACTTGCTCTACAACGGTCCCTTCGAGATCACCCGTTGGGTCCACGGTGCGCAGGTTCGCCTCGAGAAGAACAACAATTACTGGGATGCCGATCGGATCGCACTCGACGTGATCGATCATGCCTATATCACGCCCGATTCGAACTCGATCCTGAACCTCTTCAAGGACCGCAAGGTCGCGTACGCCGAACTGACCAGCGAAAACGTGGAGGACGCGCTGCAACAGCGATGGAAGATCCAGCGGTTCGCGGACGGGTCGGTGTACTTCATCGAGTTCAATTTCCGACCCGGACGCGTCACCGGCAACTACAACCTGCGCCGCGCACTGCAACTCGTTAACGATCCGTCGGAACTCGTCTACAAGGTCGTAAAGCTCCCCGGTAGTTTGCCGGGCGAATCGCTCTTCCCCGTCTGGCTCAAAGGTGTAAACGGCTATTTCCGTCAGGAGTACCCGGCGCCGGAACAGACCGTCAACGTCGAGTTGGCGCGCCGCCATTTGGCCCTCGCCCTGGACGAACTCGGGCTCGACGAGATACCGCCCCTCGTCCTGCTGGCGGGTGATACCAACACGGCAAACAAACAATCCGAGTACTACCAGAATCTCTTCAAGCGGAAGCTCGGGCTCGAAATCAAAATCGATCGGCAGATCTTCAAGCAGCGCCTGGCGAAAATGACGGCCGGCGAGTTCGACATGGTGATGGCGGGCTGGGGTCCGGATTACGACGATCCCATGACGTTTGGGGACCTCTTCGCATCGTGGAATGAGAACAACCGCGGACGTTATGAAGGGCCCGTGCTCGACGAAGCGGTCCGGATCGCCCAGAACAGCGTCGATCCCAAGACCCGCATGGATGCGATGGCCGTCGTTCAACGGGTACTGCACGACGATGCGGTGATCCTTTTGAACTACGAGCGCGGCACGGTGTTTGTCTCGGATCCTCGTATCCAGGGGCTTGTGCGACGCGCGGTGGGTGCCGACCCGGACTTCACCAACGTCACATTCGTCGACTCGGCGCTCTGAGCCAAACCTGTTGTTTCGCTACACGCTGAAAAGACTCATCCAAGGCGTCGTCACCGTCTGGTTCATCGCGACTGCCACATTCTTCGCGATGCACAACGTGCCCGGCGATCCGCTGCAAGGCGACAAGGCGATGTCCGAGGAGATTCGCCGCAACCTCGAGGCACGCTACGGCCTCGACCAGCCGATCATGGATCAGTATTTCCGCTTCATCGGCAATATCGTCCTGCGGGGTGACTTCGGGATCTCCTTTACCCAGGCGAACCGCGAGGTCAACGACATCATCCGCGAACACTTCGTGGTTTCCGCGGCCCTCGGCATCCTCGCGATCACGTTTGCGACGCTGGGCGCGGTGTTGTTCGGCGCGTTGACGGCGATCTACAGGAACCGTGCGCCCGACTACCTGATCATGTTCCTCGTGATCATCGGCATCTCCGTGCCAAGTTTCGTCTTCGCGGCCTTGGGGCAGCTCACGGTCGTGCGGGTCAATGAGTTTCTCGGCTTCACGCTGTTCCCGGTCGCCGGCTGGGGAACCGTGCAACACATGATCATCCCGGCCCTGGTATTGGGGCTCGGCACCATGGCGTTCCTGACCCGCTTGATGCGTTCTTCGATGCTCGAGATCACGGCATCCGATTTCATCCGCACCGCGCGATCGAAAGGGCTTCCCGCGGCGCGGATCTTCCGTAAACACCAGTTTCGCAATGCCGTGCTGCCGGTCGTCACCGTGCTGGGACCGTCCATCGCAGCGATCACGACCGGCGGTTTCGTCGTCGAGATCGTGTTCGCGATCCCCGGCCTCGGCCGCTATTTCGTTCAGGCAGTCCAGCAACTCGACTACTACGTGATCATGGGCACAACCGTCTTCTACGGCGGGTTCCTCGTCCTGATGGTGATCATCGTCGACCTGCTCTACGGCTTCATCGACCCGCGGGTGAGACTCGAATGACCGATCGTGCCCTCGATTTCACACCGCTCGAACCGACCGCGGCGATCGAGCGAAGCGCACGCCCTTCGTTGTCCTACTGGCAAGACGCGTGGATCCGGCTCAAAGCCAACCGACGCGCCATCGTTTCGCTTTGGATCGTCGTCGCATTGCTCGTCTTCACGATCGCGGGACCATTGATCTGGAACGTCGATCCATCGGACACGGACCTCGATCAGATCAGTCGGGCGCCGTTCTCCAACCGCGACGCGACGATCGTTACCGAGTACACGCCCTGGAACGTATCGACTCAGTCGAACCCGGTCACGGGGTCTTTTCCCGACAATCTGCGTGTGGTGGAAGCGCCCACGACGCAAGCCGTGCGTCTCGTCTGGGACCGCCCGGACACCGCCGTCGGCTATCGCGTCTATCGCAACACGTTCCCGCCCGGTGAGGAGGCGGTGCTCGGCTTGCCGCTGGCCGACATCCTGAGTGCGGCGACGGTCGGGTTCGAAGACCGCCTCGATCTCCGCGCGCGCACCTATTTCTATTCGGTCGTCGGTCTCGACGAGAACGGCTTCGAGCTCGACGGTTTCGCCACCGTGTCGGCTGAGGTCAGCCACGTCATCACGGCCGAGGAAGCCCTGCAGAAGGGTCTCATCGAGGCGACCGACGATGTCGTTCCCGGCAGCGTGGTTGAGCTCACGCTGCACCCGTTGGGCACCGACTATCTCGGCCGCGACCTGCTCGCCCGGTTGATGCACGGCGCACGTGTTTCGCTCTTCATCGGCATCGTCGCGCCGTTCGTCTATGTGTTTCTCGGCATCGTGTACGGCAGCGTCGCGGGATTCCTCGGCGGACGGATCGACCAACTGCTCATGCGCTTCGCCGATTTCGTCGTGGCACTCCCTTTCCTGCTCTTCATGATCCTCTTCCGGATCCTCTTCAAGGTGGAGTCGGGCGACAGTGGAATCGTCCCGATGCTGATCGCGATGGTCGTCTTGAGCTGGCCGGCAACGGCGCGTCTCGTGCGCGGCCAGATCCTCTCGATTCGCGAAGCCGGCTACATCGGTGCTTCGCGCCTACTCGGCGCTCGCACCGGCTATCTCGTGATGCGCCACATGATCCCGAACACGATGGGTGTGATACTCGTCACGCTGACCTTCGCGGTGCCGTCGGCTATCTTCACCGAAGCTTTCCTCTCATTCATCGGCATGGGCGTAGCGCCCCCGACACCGTCCTGGGGATCGATGTGCAACGAGGGGCTGAAGACCATGCTGACGACCCCGCACGAACTCCTCGCGCCCGCCATTCTGATCAGCATCACGGTCCTCGCGTTCAACCTCCTCGGTGACGGTTTGCGCGACGCGCTCGATGCCCGCATGCGATCGGTCGACTGATGGCACTGCTCGAAGTCGAAAACCTAGAAGTTGAATTCCGCACCTACGGCGGAACCGTGCATGCCGTTCGTGACGTGAGCTTTTCACTCGAGGAAGGCAAAACGCTCGCGATCGTCGGCGAGTCCGGCTGCGGTAAATCGGTGACGGTGCAGAGCATCATGGGCCTGATCCCGATGCCGCCCGGTCGGATCTCGAACGGTTCGGCGCGCTTCCGGGGCCACGACATCATTCGTGATCACCGGATCGACGGTAAGGACATCCGCGGCCGCGAAGTCGGCATGATCTTTCAGGATCCGATGACGTCGCTGAACCCGACGATGACGATTGGCGATCAGATCGCCGAGACGCTGACCGTGCATCAGGGCGTCTCCAAACGAGACGCGCTCAATCGGGCCATCGAACTCATCGAAATGACGCGCATTCCCGAAGCGTCGAAGCGCGCCCGCCAATACCCGTTCGAATTCTCGGGCGGCATGCTACAGCGCGCGATGATCGCGATGTCGATCGCCTGCGAGCCGAGCGTTCTCGTCGCCGACGAGCCCACCACCGCGCTCGACGTCACGATCCAAGCGCAGATTCTCGACCTCCTCGCGGAGCTACAACGCAACACCGGCATGGCGATCATCCTGATCACGCACGATCTCGGTGTGGTCGCGCGTGTCGCCGACGAGGTCGCCGTCATGTATGCCGGCGAGATTGTCGAGCAAGGCAGTGCCGACGACGTCTTCTACCGCGGTGCGCATCCCTACACGCTCGGCCTCAAACAGGCGATGCCGTCGAACGACGCGACTGACCGGGAGCTGACGCCGATCGCGGGGAGTCCGCCCGATCTTTTTGCTCCACCGAGCGGATGCGGCTATTGCGCGCGTTGCCCCTTCGCGATGAACGCCTGCCAGAACGAGCGGCCGCCACTGGAGCCCGTCGAGGAGAATCACTTCGCGCGCTGTTGGTTGCACGAACCCGACCTCGAAGCTCCCGGGATCTTCCGCCGATGACGAATCCCCTCGTAGAGATCGTTAGCCTCACCAAACACTTTTCGATGGGCCGCGGCGAGACGCTGCACGCTGTCGACGAGGTCTCGCTCGGCATCGAGTCACAGGAAATCGTGGGGCTCGTCGGGGAGTCGGGATCGGGCAAGTCGACACTCGGCAAAACCGTACTCGGCCTGCACGACAAGACCGGCGGTCACGTGGTCTTCGATGGAAAGGAACTACCGAGCCGCTATACGCCGAAGGATTTCCGCACGTACGCGCCGGTCATGCAGATGATCTTCCAGGATCCGTATTCGTCGCTGAATCCCCGCATGACGATCGGCGAGATCATTGGCGAAGGCTTGCGTCTCCACACCAATCGCTCCTCAGCCGAGATCAACGAGCGGGTGATCTACTGGCTCGAACGCGTCGGCCTGCACGCCGATCAGGCATCACGCTATCCACACGAGTTCTCGGGCGGGCAACGCCAACGGATCGGCATCGCCCGCGCGCTCGTGCTCGAACCGCGGTTCGTGGTGTGTGACGAACCCATCTCAGCACTCGACGTCTCGGTTCAGGCCCAGGTCGTAAACCTCCTCGACGAACTGAAAGAGAGCTTGGGCCTGACGATGCTCTTCATCGCCCACGACCTGTCGATGGTGCGCTACGTCTCTGACCGAATGGCGGTGATGTACCTCGGCAGCCTCGTCGAGATCGGTCCGGCCAACGACGTCTTTTTCGAGCCCAAGCATCCGTACACCGAACTCCTCATCGGGTCGAATCCCGAACCCGACCCAATGAGCGAACGAAATCGCGAGAGCACCCGGATCCAGGGCGAGATCCCGTCACCCATCAACGTCGGCGACGGCTGCCGGTTCGCCAACCGGTGCCCGAAAGCGCTGGATCACTGCGCCACCGTGACGCCGGAACTGAAACCGCTGAACGCGGACGTAGACTCGACGACACGACTCATCGCCTGCCACCTCTATTCCTAAAGCCGGATGGGATTGAGCGTCAGAGCGTTGCGAGCTTCGACACCAACCGGGTGACCGATATCTCGTCCGTATAGTCCTCGAGCCGCCCGAGCGGCACCCAGGCGAGTTCCAGCGATTCATCCGTCACGACGAACGCCTCCGAATCCACCACCTGGAGCACGAAGCGCACGTCGTAGTGGAAGTGCAGCGGATCGGATTTGCGCGCCGGGATCTCGTGCACGTCGAGGTCCAGGATCGCACGGCTCACCGGACGAACGCGCAAGCCCGACTCCTCCTCCGCTTCGCGAATCGCCACGGCCAGGATATCGGCATCGCCATCCGCATGTCCGCCAAGCTGCAGCCACTTCTCGAGCTTCGCGTGGTTCGTCAACAACATCGCATCACCCGCGCGATTCAGCACGACCGCTGATCCCGTCACATGGCCGTCATCGAAGCAGTCTCGTTGGAAACAACGCGGTTGCCGTTCGAGAAACGAGACGAACCGATCATGGTCCTCATCAAAGTAACGCGCCTGGTAGTTCGCTATGCTCCTCAGCAACCCATCCGCGGCGTTCGATTTGCTCTCGCGCGTCGTCACAATTCACTCAATCGAGAAAAAGGAAACCCCATGATCGCAATTCTTGCGCGCCTGAACGTCGCCGCTGGCAAAGAAAAGGAATTCGAAGAAGTCATGCTCGGTCTCGCCGAGCAGGTCCGTGCCAACGAACCGGGTAACAGCCTCTACACGCTCGTGAAAGACGATGACGGCTACGCCGTCATGGAACTCTACGCCGACGACGAAGCCCTCGCCGCGCACGGTTCGAGCGAGCACTTCAAGGCGGCGGGTGCAAAGTTCGCCGGGTTGATGGCGGGCCGGCCGGATATCAAGCGCTTCGAGGTTATTGGGTAGCTCTTTCTTCTAGGGGGACCCTCCGGGTCCCCCCTAGGACCCCCCTGCGGCGCGGCTTCGCCGCGCCGGGCTCGAGGTCATCGATTTCGCTGATTGGGGTTTGCCGGCTTTAGAACTAATTTGCCCTTAGGAAGTCCGTAGCGAACCGAGCAGCCTGCGAATCCTTTCCAGGATATCGAGCGAAGGACGGGAACTGCAGGATCCTGCGAAACCGACTAAACGGTCCTGCAAATCTCGCACGACATCGAGCAACGCCTTCCGGCGAACACGCCGACCCCGGGGTCCCCGGCGCGCAACGCGCGCCAGGGGGGGAATCACCTACGGTGATTCCGCGCCGCACTGGGCGCGCGGCGTGACTCCCCCATCCGCCACCTCAGACTCAGCGCCGATCCGGCGGGGGCGTGGGGGCAGAGCCCCCACAAGAAAGAGCAAGCTGCAATCCAGCCTACTCCTCCGGCAAGTCGGAGCTTTCCAGCCCTCCGGATCGACGCTTCCCAGATCATCGATCCGGGGATTCCCAGCACATCCCGCGAAGCCGGCTAAACCACTCTGCAAATCCCGCACGATATCAACCGACGCCTTCCGACGATCACGCCCATCACCGGGGCCCCAGCGCGCTTCGCGCGTCGATAGTGCATCTACGCCTCAGCAGTTTTTGCTTCGCAAAAACTGCCGACGAGCCGCGTAGCGGCTCGCGCGCGCGGCGAGATTCCCCCATCCGCCAACTCAGACTCTGCGCCGATCCGGCGGGGGCGGAGCCCCCGCAAGAAAAAAACTAGTCCTCGCTCTCGAACAACGCCGCCAGCTGCTCCGTCATCGCACCACCCAACTGCTCAGCGTCCGTGATCGTGACGGCGCGGCGGTAGTGGTGCGTGACGTCGTGACCGATGCCGATCGCGATGATTTCGACCGGTGATTGGTTCTCGATGATGTCGATCGCGTACTTCAAGTGCTGTTCGAGGTAGCTCGACGGATTCACGAGCAAGGTCGAGTTGTCGACGGGTAGGCCATCGGAAATCACCATCAGCACCTTTCGCTCTTCCGGGCGAACCACCAGGCGGTTGTGGGCCCAGATGAGCGCTTCGCCGTCGATGTTCTCCTTCAGAAGTTCCTCGCGCATCATGAGGCCGAGGTTGCGTCGGGATCGACGCCAGGTGTCGTCGGCGGCCTTGTAGATGATGTGGCGCAGGTCGTTGAGGCGACCCGGATTGCCGGGCTTGCCGGCATTGATCCATTCCTCGCGCGATTGTCCGCCGCGCCAGGCGCGGGTCGTGAACCCCAGGATCTCGACGCGAACCGAGCACCGCTCGAGGGTACGGCCGAGGATATCGGCGCACATGGCGGCGATCGTGATCGAGCGGCCGCGCATGGAGCCGGAACTGTCGATCAGGAGCGTGACGACCGTGTCGCGGAACTTGGTTTCCTTTTCCTGCTTGAACGCCAGCGGATTCATCGGGTCGATCACGATCTGGGTCAGCCGCGACGTGTCGAGAAGACCTTCGTCGAGATCGAATTCCCACGACCGGTTCTGCTTGGCCATGAGGCGGCGTTGCAGGCGATTGGCAAGTTTGGACGTCGCGTGCTGCAGGGAGATCAATTGCTGATCGAGCAGCGCGCGCAGGCGCGAGAGTTCTTCGCTGTCACACAGCTCTTCGGCGCGAATGATCTCGTCGAATTCGTTCGTGAACGCCGCGTAGTTGAAGTCGACGCGGATCCTGCCCGAATCGTCCGGCGCGAAGTTGGGCGCCTCCTCGGGATCCGATTCCGCACCGAGTTCCGACATGTCCATGTCGGCGTCCATCTCGACGACCGTGGACTCTCCCTCGCCGTCCTCATCACCCATCGAATCTTCGTCGAGCGCGACGTCTTCGGGCGCAAACTCGGCGTCGGGTTCCGAGCCGTCGTCGATCGATTCAATGTCCTGATCGGAGTCCTGGTACTCGGGCTGATCGTCGAGATCCGCCGCGAACCCGAGATCGGTCAGGATCGAACGGCACCGGTCGGCAAACTGCGTCTGATCGTGCACGCAATCGCGCAACGACTCGATGTGCTCGCCCGCACGTTCGTCGACGTAGTCGCGCCAGAAACGAACGACGTTTTCAGCCGACGGTGGCAATTCCCGCCCGGTCAGTCGCTGCCGCACGAGCAAACCGACCGCTACGGAAAGCGGTGCTTCCGTTTCCGCGGTGATCGTGTCGAAAGCCGCTTGCTGACAGGCGGCTTCGAGCGAGGCATCGAGGTTTCGTGCCACGCCTTCCATTCGCATGCTGCCGATCGACGCGACCCGGGCGTCCTCGACCCACTGGAACATTTCCTGGGCCGGACCACCGGCCCGCGGCGCGACGGTTCGATGCACACGCTCGTCGTGATAACGAAGCTTCAGCGCAAACTCGTCGCCGATGCCGCGGATCGCGTTGAGTTCTGCCTCGGTAATGCCGAGGTTCGGCAACGGCACGTGAATCGACGCGCCCCGCTGCCCGGGATTGCCCTTGCCGAACGTGATATCGAGTTCATCGTTCTCGGCAAGCGCCCGCATCGTCGCAGTCGTGGCGCGTTTGTAGGTCTCTAGGGATTGTTCGTCGTCACTCATGACCTTTCATCCCGGTCGAACGGCGAAGCCGCTAGTCTGACGGAGGCATCGTCCGGCTACGCCCGCAGCGTAATCCCGGCCGTCGCGTCGCCTAAGTCCTCACCCATGCAGCGCTGGTAGTACTCGGCCACGATCGGCCGCTCCAGCTCGTCACACTTGTTGAGGAACGAGACGCGGAAGCCGAAGCCCACGTCACCGAAGATCTCCGCGTTTTCGGCCCACGTGAGCACCGTTCGCGGCGACATCACCACCGAGATGTCGCCGTTCACGAATCCTTTTCGCGTCAGATCCGCGACCGCCACCATGCTGGAGATGATCCGACGTCCGTCGTCCTTCTCCTGCCAGCTCTTGGCCTTGCCGTAGACGATGTCGACTTCCATCTCGTGCGGCAGGTAGTTGAGCGTCGTGACGATGTTCCAGCGGTCCATCTGACCCTGGTTGATCTGTTGCGTGCCGTGGTAGAGGCCAGTGGTGTCACCGAGACCGATCGTGTTGGTCGTCGAGAACAGACGGAAGTAGGGGTTCGGTGTCACGACGCGGTTCTGGTCGAGCAACGTCAGCTTGCCCTCGACTTCGAGGACCCGCTGGATGACGAACATCACGTCGGGGCGACCGGCATCGTATTCGTCGAAAACGAGTGCGACCGGATGCTGCAACGTCCACGGCAGGATCCCTTCGCGGAACGTCGTGATCTGCTGGCCGTCTTCGATGACGATGGCGTCCTTGCCGACCAGGTCGATACGGCTGATGTGGCTATCGAGGTTCACGCGGATACACGGCCAGTTGAGCCGCGCCGCTATTTGCTCGATATGCGTCGATTTTCCCGTCCCGTGGTAACCCTGCACCATCGTGCGCCGGTTGTGCGCGAAGCCCGCGAGGATCGCGAGCGTCGTGTCCGGGTCGAAGCGGTAGTCGTCATCGACATCCGGAACGTAGTCCGTGCGGTGCGAGAACGCTGGAACGGTCAGGTCCTGATCGATTCCGAAGTTATCGCGCACACTCACCTCAGTGTCCGGCGTCATGTCGGGCGAAAGGGTCGAGTCGTGAACGTTCATCTGTTTCATAGCCTATGGGTTAGGGAAGCACTCACCGGGCACGCGAGACGATAAATCGGCCGCACAAAGCTCCCATACGGGCGGTCATTCACCCCCGCGTCTTGTGGCCGGAGAAGCGAAGCGGGCTATTTAATCAGAGGACCCGACGCCACGCTACGACTGCGATCGTCGCGCCACCCAGTTACCAGGAAAAAACCTCAACGCTCGATACTCCTCGAATCCCAGACGGGCGAGGCCATCGAGGGGCAATTTCGGTCTAGAAGAACTATTCGCGTGGCTCGTACGACAAAGACGAGGTATTGCGCTTAAGTGTTCACCACGTGATCCAACTCTTCGCCGAACATCGGGTCGCTGCTCATCTCACGATGATCATGCTTTGCCTCGCGGGATTCTGGGCGATCAAGAACATCCCGTCGTCGCTCGATCCGCCGCAGCCACAAGTTGTGGTGTACGTCGATGTCACGTGGCCAGGCGCGTCCGCCGAGGACGTCGAGCAGCTCGTCACGAACCCCATCGAACAGCAACTCTATACGCTCAACGATCTCGAGGATCTCGTCTCCTGGTCGCAAAACGGTTCGGCTCGGGTGCTCGTGTGGTTCCAGTTCGACGCGGATATCGGCCAGGCGCTCGACGAGGTGAAACAACGCGTCGCGAACATTCGCAACCTTCCGCCCGATATCGAACCACCCGTGGTGTATCGACGAGCCGACACCGAGCCGGTTGCCAGCCTTCTCATCAAGGGTGGCGATTCGGTCACGGAGCTCATCCCGATCGTTCGCGACATGGAGGCCGACCTCCTCGCGCGCGGTATTGCGGAGATTCGCTACAACGGTTTGCCCGAGGAGGAGATCGCGGTCCTCGTCGACGGGAAGCGGTTGCACGAACTCGAACTCACGCTCGACGATCTCGCCGCACTGATCGGACGAATGAGCCAGGACGTGCCGGCCGGCACCGTCGGGCGCGCACAGGGGCTTTATCAACTCAGGAGCCTCGAAAAACGACGCGACGTACGCTCGTTCGAGGACATGACGATCGAGATCGGCGATCGTCTCGTTCGGCTCGGTGACATCGCGGTCATCGACAAGCGCGCACGGGAGGGCCAACCCGAGGTATCGCAACAGGGTCGACCCGCGATCGAGATGATCCTCTATCGACTGACGACGGAGGATGCCTACCTCGCCGATCGCATCGTCGACGGCTGGCTCGCGGACACGCGCGAATCGCTCCCACCGTCGATCGAGGTCGATATCACCCAGGACGTCTGGCGTTTGCTCGGCGCGCAGCTCGACATGGTCGTCGGCAACGGGCTCTCGGGTCTCGTCCTGGTGATCCTGACGCTCTTCCTCTTCCTGAACGGTCGCGTCGGCTTCTGGGTGATGGTCGGCATTCCCATCAGCTTTCTCGGCGGACTCGCGATCTTTTACGGCGTCTTCGGTCAAGGCATCAGCATCATTGCGATGATCGCCTTCATCATGTCGCTCGGTATCGTCGTCGACGATGCGATCGTCGTCGGCGAGCAGACCGCCACCGAGTTCGAGAACGGCAAGACCCCAGCTGAAGCGGCAGTCGCCGGCGCAAAACGTATGTGGGTTCCGGTCGCCACTTCGTCGCTGACGACACTGGCGGCGTTCATACCGATGCTGATCATCGGCGGCGAGATGGGGGCAGCGATCCTCGCGCTCCCAACGGCCCTGCTCTGCATCATTCTCGCCTCGCTGGTCGAGTGTTTCCTCGTCCTGCCGGGACATCTGCGTACGTCCCTTGCGCGTCACAAACCACCCGGTCCGGATTCGTTTCGTGCCCGCTTCGATGCGCGCTTCATGCGCTTTCGGGACGAGACCTTCCAACCGCTCCTCACCCGCGCGTTGGAGCATCCGGGCGCGACGGTGACGGCCGCGTTGGCGAGCATGGTGGTCGCTGTCTCGCTCGTCGCCTCGCAACACCTCGGCGTCAACCTCGTGACGGGCTTCGACTTCGAATCGTTGACGGCGGAGGTGGAGTTTTCGTCTTCCGCGACGGAGTCCGAGAAGAAGGCTTTCCTCGAACACCTCGAGGCAAAACTGGCCGACACGAACGCGTCGTTCGCCAGCGCGAACGTCTCCGGCTGGGTGCGGCGCACTAATCGAGCCTATTTCGACGAAGAGGCGAAGTCGGGCGTGCAGTTCGCGTCGATCCGGGCCGACTACGTTTACGAGGAAGAACGCACCGCCGACCCGCAGCTTTTCGCCAACCTGTGGCGCGACTCGATCGAGCGGCCACCTTTCGTCGAGCGTTTCCATCTCGGCGTCGAGGGCGGGCAGAACAACGGCCTGCCGGATATCACACTGGTGCTCCGCGGCGAGAACCTGGACCAGCTCAAGCAGGCAAGCGAGGAACTCACCGACGTCCTCGCCGCGTATCCGGGCGTCTCAAACGTCACAGACAACCTGCCTTACGGTAAAGAACAGCTCATCTTCAGCGTGACGCCCGCCGGCAACGCGCTCGGCCTGACGGCGGATTCCGTTGGGCGACAACTGCGCGCCGCCTATTCCGGACGTCGTGTGCAGATCTTCAACGAGAACAAGAGCGAACTCGAAGTTCGCGTACTCCTGACGGATGCCGAACGCGACGATCTCGGTCAGCTCCTGCGCTATCCGATCCGAACGTCGACCGGCGAGTTCGTGCCGCTGGGCAACGTCGCTACGTTTACCTCGCGCCGAGGCATCGACGTCATCCGACATGACGATCTACGCATGGCCGTGAGCGTTAGTGCCGACGTCGATGCCGAGAAAGCCAACAAGATGGCGATCCTCGGGGACGTCAACGAGGTCACGATCCCGCGGCTGACCTCGCAGTACGGCGTCACGACGGCGCTCTCGGGTGCTACCGAACGAGACCAGGTGATCATCGACACGATGCAACTCGGCGGCATCATCACCCTCGTCTTCATTTACCTGATCCTTGCCTGGGTCTTCTCCTCCTACCTCTGGCCGTTCGCCATCATGTTGGCGATTCCGTTCGGCATCACGGGTGCCCTGGTTGGCCATTGGCTCATCGGCTTCGAAGTCGGGGCGATGTCCTTGCTCGCCTTCTTTTCGCTGACCGGGATCGTCGTCAATGACTCGATCGTCCTGATCAGCTTCTTCAAATCCAACATGAGCGACGGCCTTTCGCTCAAAGATGCCCTCGCGCGCGCGGTGATTTCTCGCTTCCGGGCAGTCGTTCTGACCTCGCTCACGACGATCGCGGGGCTCGCCCCGCTGATATTCGAGACTTCGTCGCTCGACTTCTTCGTCGCCCCCATCGCGATCACGCTCTGTTTCGGGCTCGCGTTCGCGACACTCCTCGTACTACTGGTCATTCCCGCATTCCTGCTCTTGCTCGAATCCGCTCGCGAGCGGCTGAACCGCACGGGCTCGAAGATCGGCAACTTCATTCCCGAACTCAAACCCAAGCGCTTCGCGACCGTCGGCGGTACGCGTGGTGTCGAGGAGAACAACGATGCCGATCACTGAACGCTTCGCATTGCTGCGGGCAATCCTCGATCGTTCGAGCCGAGCCCGCGGGGTGGTCGCGGGACTCGCGTTCATGGGCATCGCCATCCTCGCTTCAGCCTTGCTCTTCGCGACCGGTCCGAATCCCAAACCCATCGAGCGAACGGAGAAAGCGTGGCCGGTCTCGACCGTCAAGGTGTCACCGGACGCACTGAGCCCGAGCTATCGAACCTATGGGCGCGTGGAGTCCGCCGAAACCGCGAATCTCTCCGTCGACGTCGTCGCGCGGGTCGAGGCCGTGCTGGTACAGGAAGGTCAGTGGGTCGATCAGAATCAGCCGCTGGTGACGCTCGAGACGCGGGAACTCGAACTCCGGGTCGCTGAAGCTGAAGCAGACCTCACGCAAGCCCAAGCGCAGCTTGCATCGCTCGAGACGGAAGTCGAAGCAACGCGTGCTCTCACCGAGCACTACACGTCGATGCAACGCATCACACAGGACAAGCTCAAACGCCACGAAGACCTTTTCGCCAAGCGGATGATTGCGCAATCACTGCTCGACGAAGTCATCGAACAAGCATCGGTGCGCACCATCGAGTATCAGCGCCACATGCGCGAGGTCGCAGACCTGCCGAATCGTGTCCGCGAGCAACAAGCACTCGTTTCGCGCGCTGATGCTTCACGGGAACAGGCCGCGATCAATCTCGGCAAGGCGATGTTGAGGGCACCGTTTTCGGGCCCGGTGATCGACGTCACCGCCGCGCCGGGTGACACCACTCAGCGCGGCCGTGTTCTCGTCAAGATGGCTTCGCGCGACGCGTTTCAGATCCGAACGCAGGTTCCGGAGGCACAGGCACTGAGGTTCCGTTCGGCCACGACACCCGTCTTCGCTCAAGCGATCGTCAACGGCCGTCGGGTCGCGCTTTCTCTCGATCGTCTGAGCGTCAACGTACGCGACGGCCAGAGCGGACTCGACGCTTTCTTCTCACCACCGGCCGGTAACCTCATCGAAGTGGGTCGCGTTCTAGATCTAGAGGTCATCCTGCCGGTCGAACGCGCGGTCGTCGCCGTGCCCGTGCAATCGATCTACGAAAACGATCGGATCTACCGCGTCATCGACAATCGCCTCGACCCCGTGACCGTCGAACGCGTGGGTGAGTACCTGGACGCTGGCGCTTATCGAGTGCTCGTGCGCTCCAGTGATCTTCGCGAGGACGACACCGTCATCACCACGCAACTACCGAAAGCAGTGACAGGGCTTCTGGTCGAGACTCGCGACGGGATCGTCGAGGATGGTTCGGCGCTCGCGCACAACGGCTGAGCCTTCGATCAGAATCTTGCCAGGCTAGTCCTGGCTCGATGCGCTGGCGCGGTCGCCGCTCGCCTCATCGACCCGTTGCGGCTGACCCGGCTTCGGCTTCTCCGCCGGAATCTGGAAACCCAGCACCGCGGCTCGCCGCTCCCAATGCTGTCGGGCGAGGCGCTGCATGTCTTCGGCGACGTCCTCTTCGTCGACGATCTCGATACCGAGCAGCGTCTCGATTAGGTCCTCCATGCTGACCAAGCCATCCGTGCCGCCGTATTCATCGACGACGAGCGCCAAGTGATGTCGTTCCTTGATGAAACGCTCGAACATCGCCGACAACGACGCACTCGCCGGGATTGCCGGCAGGTCACGACGCAGATCCGACAACGGCATGTCCGATTCCTCGCGCGCCTGTGCGAGCAAGAGGTCCATCTTCAGAACGAAGCCCGTGACGTTGTCGATCGACTCCGAGTAGATCGGAATCCGCGAGACGGGCAACCCGGGATGCTCATCGAGGATTTCGCCTACCGTCGCGTCCTGCGGAAAAGCGAGAATCACCGTACGCGGCGTCATGATGTCGTTGACGGTCAGCGAATCGAGCGTCAGCAAATTGTTGAGCACCCGGTTTTCGACGGTTCGTAGTTCGCCGCTCTCCGCGCTCATTTCCGCCACTGCCGCAATCTCGTTGCGCGTCACCGGGTCGGCGTTCTTTTCGCGCGCGAACATGCGCGTCGCGAACTCCGACAGCCAAACGATCGGCCAAACGATGCGTATCAACACCTTCACCGAATAGGCCGTCGGCACCGACAACGGGCGCCAGTACACCGCACCGATCGTCTTCGGAATGATCTCGGAGACCACCAGGATCAGCAGTGTCATGACACCCGACGCGACACCGACGCCGACATTGCCCCAGATGGCAGCCGCTTCCGCGCCGACACCGACGGCCCCCATCGTATGCGCGATGGTGTTGAGCGTCAGAATCGCCGCTAGCGGGCGATCGATGTTTTCCTTGAGATCGACGAGGAGTTTCGATGCGCCGGCGTGGCGGTCCTTCAAAGCTTCGGCGTAACTCGGCGACACCGATAGCAACACGGCTTCCGCGATGGAACACAAGAAGGAGAAGACTAGAGCGGCGGCCGCGAAGACGACCAGGAGGGTCAAGCTACCGTCCACAGCGGCTACGAAGAAGGCTCAATCGCCCCCTCGCCAGCATCCTCCCGACGCTACCATCGAACCCCGAACGGGGTTGCATGCACATTGTTGTTATCGAATGCGACAAAAACGTCCCTCTAGATACCAGAATCGAGGCCTAGGGTCATGGTCGGATTTTGCGATTGGCTCCGTTCGCCCCTCCTCAGCCCGCGCGTTGCAGCTCGACGAAGCGTCGGTACGCGCCGTCCGGGACGGCCATGAGCTCATCATGGCTACCTGACTCGAGCACCCGGCCTCGCTCAAGGAACACGATGTGATCGGCCGCACGAATGGTCGACAGCCGGTGTGCCACGATGATCAAAACGCGACGCTCACGTTCTTCGGCGAGGGCCGCAACCAGCGCGTTCTCCGTCTCCGGATCGAGGGCTGCCGTCGGTTCGTCGAGCACGAGGATCGCGGCGTTGCTGACCAATCCCCGGGCGATGCCGATGCGCTGCTTCTGGCCGACCGATAGAAAAGCGCCGGCTTGACCCAGCCGGGTGTCCAGCCCTTCGCTCATGTGCTCAACGAACTCGGCCGCGCCCGCAACGCGAAGCGCGTCTTCGATTTCGCTTTCGCTCGCCCCCCTTCGACCGACTCGGACATTGCCAGCGACGGTGTCGTCGAAGATCGCCGGCTCCTGGAACACGAACGCCACATGCTCCCGGAGCGAGGCAACGTCGAAGTCGCTGATGTCCTCGCCGTCGATCGTGACGCGTCCCTCGGTGGCACGCAGGAAGCCGGGCAGGAGATACGCGAGCGTCGACTTGCCCGCACCGGTGCTTCCGACCAGCGCGACCACCTCGCCACGTTCAGCCATAAAGCTGACGCCATCGAGTGCCGGCGTGCCGTCGGGATAGGTGAAGGACACATCCTCGACGGAGAGACGCCCGGGCGGCGCGGCCAACACACGTTCGCCATGCTGATCCGTATCGGCTTCGGCATCGAGCAAGTCGAACACCCGCTTCATTCCCGCGACACTGTTCTGCAGGTTGAACCAAGTCGCCCCGAGCGCACCCGCCGTCCCGGCGATCTGTAGGAAGAACGTGTAGAGCACGTTGTAGTCGCCGGCCGACATTCGACCATCGATGATCGCGTTGGCCACGTCGAAGAAGACGTAGAAGGCGAGTCCGATGACCACCACGTAGCGCAGCGCGCCGACGATGATGTTGAGGATTTCGAAAAAGCGGAAGCGACGGAATGAATGATCACTATCCGCCGCGAATGTCTCGAGCTGCCGCTCCCCGGCGCCCAAGCTTTGCACCGCCAGGATATTCGTCATCCCTTCCTCGACGGTCGCGGTCGTTTCGGCGCCGGCTTCGCGGCTCATCGTGGAGCGACGCCGGGTGGTACCCGTCATCAGCAAAGTGCTCCCGAGCACCAATGGTGCCGCGAGCCATGCCACGAGGATCAGCGACGGCACGGCCGAGAAGCTGTACTGCATCGTGTAGATGACGACCATCAACGTGTAAGCACTCACGAGGGGCGTCACGAGGATTTCGTAGCAAACCTTGGAGATGGACGGCGTGTCGTACATCACCCGATACACGGCATCGCCGATGCTCTCATCGGCAAAACGCGGCAACGGCAGTCCCACGAGCCGGCCGTAGAGCGCGGTCCTGATGTCGTGGTTGATCCGATGCGTGATCCGGAGCTGATAGCGATATTCGAAAAGGCCCAGCAAGCCGCCGAGCGCGCTGGACGAGTCGTTCGCCTGGTTCTCGCTACGGGTGGCGGTGTCCACGCCTTCGGCTAGCTGTCCTTCGGCACGATCTTGGGAGCCGCCCATGCCGAACGCGCCGATCAACACAATCCCGACGAAACTCGCGGCAGCGATCCAGGCCACCATCTCGAATGCGGACATCCCCGCCATCAACTCGACCATCCAGGCGATATAGGGGGGGTACTGCGTCGGCGACTCTCCGACCGGTAGGTCCATCACGACATGGTCAGTGAGCGCCTTCAGCGGCCAGGGCAGAACCAGCACGACAGAAACGCCGATGATGCCGAGTAAGAGCTTGACGACGATTTGCCATCGATAGGGCCAGATGTAGCCCAGCGTCCGGCGAAGTAGCGTCAGCGTCTCGAGCGGGGTGATGCGCGTCGGCGGGGTCACGAGCCTGTCTCCGCCGCCACGAAATCGGCATACGCGCCGCCTTGCGCAACGAGATCGTCGTGTGGGCCGGAAGCCATCACACCGCCGTCGCGCAGATAGACGACCTGGTCCGCCTGTCGAATCGTCGAGAGGCGGTGTGTGATCAGGAAGATCGCCCGACCCTCGCCCCATCGCTTGAGGCTTTCGAGGACACGCAATTCCGTCTCGGCATCGAGCGATGCCGTGGGTTCGTCGAGGATGAGGATGGGCGTGTCCTTGACGACGGCCCGGGCGATGACGAGGCGCTGCCGCTGACCACTCGAGAGTTTCGTGGCACGCTCCCCGAGCGGCGTGTCGTAACGCGCCGGAAGTGCCTCGATGAACTCGTCCGCACACGCCACGCGCGCAGCTTCGACGGCATCGGCTACCGACGCTTCGGGTGCGGCATAGCGGATATTCTCGAGGACGTTGACTGAAAAGAGGATGTTCTCCTGGGTCGCGATGGCGACATGTTGGCGCAACGACGAGACCGTGAAATCGCGGACGTCCGTTCCGTCGATGCGAATCGCGCCCGTACGCGGATCGGCCAGGCGGAGCAAGAGCGACATCAACGTGGACTTGCCGACGCCGGTCGGCCCGACGATCGCCGTCACGCTACCAGGCGACGCCCGCAACGAGACGTCGTGGAAGAGATCCTCATCGCCGTAGGCGAACGAGACATCGTCGAACTCGATCTCGTGCTCGAAGCCCGTGAAAGTCTTCGCATCGGGCGCGTCGCGGATATCCGGTTCGAGGTCGAGAATCGCGAAGATGCGACCAAGACCCACGGCCATGTCCTGAGCTCTTCCCCAGAGCGCGATGAGTGCCCGAACCGACCCCAAGCCATCGCCCGCCCGCTCGTTGAACGACGAGAACGTGCCGAAATTCCAGACCGCGAAACCGAAGCCGAGGAGCAAGTTCGTCGCGAACGTCGAAGCGCCGGCATTCGACAACAGCGCCGTCGTGCTCGACATGATCAAGATCACCAGACCGATCACGCCGAACGAGACGATGCCGAGTATTGCGAGCGTGACACGGGCCTCGTATGCGGCATCCAACGCACCGGTCGACCGTGCCGCGAATCCGGCGGTCCGTTCCGGTTCGCTGCCCGTGGCTTTGATGATCCTGATCCCGAGAACGGATTCCTGGATCCATGAGGTCAGGCGGCTGTTCTCCTCCCGAGCGCGGCGAAACCGTCGCCTCAAGATCGGCGAGAACCACCGACCGAGTAGCAGGATCGGGACGACCGTCATGCCCAGCACAAGGGCGAGGGTCGGGTTGAAGGCGGCAACGACCGCAAGGCTGAAAACGTAGCGTCCAAAGAACATCACCGGCTCGAGAACGACGTAGCGAATGATCCCGGTCACCATCGCGCTGTCCTGATAAACCCGAAAGATCGCGTCTCCCGTCGCTGCACTTGCGTGAAACGTGAGCGATTGCGATTGCAATCGATCGATCAACTCGAGCCGCATCCGTTGGTTGATCGACTGGAAGATCCAGACGCTGTAGTAGGACAGGCCGACGACGGCACTGATACCGATACCCACGCCGACAATGGCGAGAATCAGACACGGCCAGAGGAGTGCCCGACGCGCGTCGGCATCGAGCGCATCAGCCGTGACGAACACGCCCGGATCGAGGCCGAATATCGCCGCGGCGATGCCGCCGATCGGCTTGCCGGCCATGACGCCGGCCGTCGCCATCTGGATGAGCATGAGGCCGAGGAGCGAACCGACCAACGCGGCGATCACGGAAACCACGACGAAGGTCACGATGTGCCGCAGCGAGGGGCGAATGAAAGGCCACGTACGGAAGAACGTCAGGAGAACCCGTCGAAAGTCGAGCTGATCGTCAGCCGAGTCCGTGATGGCGGCGGGCGTGGCCTGGTCAGTCAGGGGATTTCCTCGTCAAATGATCGAGCCGGATCGTTTCAGGTCCCGCGTTCAGGCGACCCGACAAGTCGCACCGCACCCTGGGCGATGCAACGCTTACTACCGACGGGCCGGCACGATGTCGCCCACGGTGACGCGATAAACTGACTCAAAGCCATACGGTTACGCCGTAACGCGAACTTAAGCACATGGCGGGCGCGCCCGCGAGAACGCCTCATCGGACAGGAACGAGTCCATGCGATCACGCCTTCGATCATTCGGCATCAGCGCATTCGCGCTCTGTTTGGCGCTCGGCGGCGTAGACGTCGCCGCGGAACCGGTCACGCCGGACGAGGACCGACTCTTCACCTTCTCTTGGATGTTTCGCGACGGCGACGAAATGCGTCCCCGCGGCGGCACGACCCCGGGGCCGGAACTCGAGATCGTCAAGCACCCGCTGCCCGCCTGGCACGCCTTGCAAGCGGCGGGCCTTACCAAGAAAGAGCGTGATCGGCGCGCCATCGTCGCCATGGCGGGGAGCTTCCGCGCGAGCTTCGAGTTTCTCGAGACGGTGGGTTTCGCGGCGGATTTCGAACCACATCGACCCTATCAATCCTGGACCACGGAGCACGTCTACGTCGTTGCAGACGAAGAAGACTTTATCTCGCTGCAGCACATCATGGTGATTCGCGTCGCCGGCGCCGACGGTCGACTGAGCGAGCCCATGGTGATGAAGCACTGGCGCCAGGACTGGCGCTTCGAGGACAGGGCGTTGCTCGGCTACGTCGGTCATCGAACATGGCAAGGGAGGGCGCTGGACGCCGAAGCGGTTCGCGGTACCTGGTCGCAAGCGGTTTTCCAGGTCGACGATTCGCCGCGCTACGAATCGACCGGTCGATGGACGCACGAACCCCACGCCTCTATCTGGACGGGTTCGACAACACGTCGACCGCTGCCACGCCGGGAATCGAGCGTACGTGACGACTACCACACGCTCGAGGGCACGAACCGGCACACGATCGTCCCCACCGGCTGGATCCACGAACAGGACAACCTCAAGGTCGCGCTCGAGTCCGCGAACACTGACGGATCATTTGCACCCAGGAGCGTGCTCGCGCGTGAGATCGGCCTCAATCGCTACGAAGCGATTGCGGGTTACGACTTCTCCGCCGGAGACGCCTACTGGGCTTCGACGGGCGACTACTGGCAAGCCGTCCGCGCGAGCTGGGATCACATCGCGAGAACCCAAAGGCGTTTTACACTGCGCCCGCAGGTCGGCGGCTCACCGCTCTTCGTCAGCATGTTTCAGGGCGCCGGCGCGCACGCAGATAATCCCGATCTCGAGGTGGATCAGGATGCGATCGATCAAACGATCGCCTCCTTTCTCGTCGAGTGAGGCTTCGGCGTGTGCACGAACTCGGGTCAATCGTGCAACGCCCGACACGGATGCTCGTGCCGAACGCACGCATGGATGAAGCCGCCGCGATCGCCAAAGCAGCCGCTCAGAACGTCAAGGTAGGTGATCCGAACGCCGACGACACCACGATCGGTCCGGTCGTGTCGGAAGTGCAGTTCGACAAGATCCAGAACCTCATCCAGAAAGGTATCGACGAAGGCGCGAGGCTCGAGACGGGCGGTACCGGTCGACCCGACGGATTGAATGCGGGCTACTACATCAAGCCGACGATCTTCTCGCACGTCACCAACGACATGACGATCGCCCAGGAAGAGATCTTCGGACCCGTTCTCTCGCTGATCGGTTACGAAGACGATGAGGATGCTGTCCGGATCGCGAACGACACGCTCTACGGACTGTCCGGCTATGTTTCCTCGAGTGATCAACGAGCGGGCACAAAAGGTAGCCCGGCGCATGCGCACCGGTAACGTCCACGTCAACGGCGCGGGCCCCGATCAGAGCGCTCCGTTCGGCGGCTACAAGCAGTCCGGTAACGGTCGCGAGTGGGGCAAGTTCGGCTTCGAGGAGTTCCTCGAAGTGAAAGCGATCATGGGCTACAGCGGCTAGGACTCGTCAACGAGCCGATCACTGCAGCAGGCGGCGATCGGCTTCGAGATCCGCCGGCGTTCCGCGGGCAATCGCGACAAGGATTCGCTCCAGCGATTGCCACGCGTCGCCATTCATCATGCCTTTGCACTGAAGGTCGAGCACCGCGATATCGGTCAGCAGGCGATCGACGCCGTCCGCGCCCAGCCGACCAGCGGCACCGCCGACGATCTGCGCGCGTTGTTTCGTGAGTCGCGCGTTCCCACCGAGCGCAACCGTTCTGACCCGGCGCACCTGGTTGGCCAACGCGCCGAGGATCATGAAGATTGCGACGCCTTCCTGGCGCAAGAGGCGGACCATCTTGAGGGTCCGTTCCTCGCGACCCGCGAGCGCCGTATCGATCATCTCGAACGTGTCGTAGTGCGACGCATCGCCCGTGTGGTCGGCGATGTGCTCCGGCTCGACTGTGCCCTCGTGGTCGGCAAGCCTCAGCTTTTCGAGAACCTGAACGGCGGCCAGGAGGTTCCCCTCGACGCGTTCACCGAGGTAGTCGATCGCATCGCGAGAGAGGGTCAAACCGTAGGATTTTGCACGTCGTTCCAACCAGCGCGGCAGGTCGCGGCCCGATACCGGCCAGATCTGCATCGTCGCGCCCGCCTGATCGATCGCTTTGAACCAGGCCGAACTCTTCTGACGCCAATCGAGACCAGCCGAACGAAGCACGAGCACCGTGTCGTCGACGGGATCCGCCAGATACGCGCGCAGAGCATCCGAGCCTTTGCGATCGAGTCCTTTGCCGGGCAGGCGAACATCCATCACGCGCCGCGAGGCGAAAAGCGACATCGTTCGCGCCGAATTGAGCGCCTCGTCCCAATCGCCACCGGTCGTCATATCGACACGCTGGCGCTCGTCGAAGCCGAGTTTCACGATCTCGCCGAGTGCTTCTTCGGCTGCTTCGTCGACGAGCAACTGTTCGTCGCCCCACACCAGGTAGATCGTGGCCGGGCCGGCACCGATATGCTTCTTGAGCTGATTGGCACGAAGTTGCAAACGTTTCCCCTATCGTTGCGTTCCACCCGTCGAGCGAACGACGGCATCGACGATTCGAACGATGGCATCGACGAGGTGTTCACGCATCTCCGCGAGAACCACGCGCCGCTCTTCCCGCGAACTGACGAGATTGTCGCGGTCGATCCGTACCGGTCGCTCGACGAGGATACGCTCCGAGAACACCACGTCACCGCGACGGGATACTTCGAGTTCGACGGAAAGCTCGAGATCGAGTTCGTTGATTCGGACGTCGTCGGTCATCGTCACAGGAATCGCACGGGAACGCTGGTCACTAACCGCGATCGTCCAGACCTCCGACTGCCCCGGTGGGACGAGGCGAACTCCCGCGGCGTCGAACGCGTCTCGAAGGGGCCGTTGGATCGGCGCGTCCTCGGCCACGATGGCGAGCGTCGGGAGTGCCACGTCGAGAGCGTCCGTTCTGAGCTGAAAGCCGCACCCGACGATCACGAGCGCGGCGGCGAGCGCTAACGCGGAGCGGATCACCGCACCACGAGGTTCAGGAGCTTGCCCGGTACCCAGATCACTTTGACGACGTCGACATCGGCCATGTGTCGAGCGACGTTGGCGTTCTCGCGCGCAGTCGCCAATGCACCGGCCTCGTCGATTTTCGCATCGACTTCGATCCGGGCGCGTACCTTGCCATTCACCTGGACCGCCACCTCGACGCGACTCTCGACCGTCTTGCTCTCGTCGAAACTCGGCCAGCGCGCGTTATCGAACAGCCCTTCGGTATGGCCGAGCGCCTCGAAAAGCTCTTCCGCGATATGCGGCGTGAAAGGCGCGATCATGATGACCAGGGGTTCGAGTTCCGCCTTTCGCGGCGTTCGACCCCCGCCGCGGACGACGTTCAGGTATTCCATCATGGCCGCGATCGCGGTGTTGTAGCCGAGTTCCGGCACCTGCTGGCTCACCTGGCGAATGGTCCGATGCATCGCACCCTCGACCGCCGGGTCGGCGTCACCGTCTTCCGCCTCTTGTACCGACTGCCACAATCGATTCAGAAAACCGTGTGGTCCCTGGATCCCGCGACCCTGGTAGTCACCGCCCTGTTCATAGGGTCCGAGGAAGAGGAGATACAGCCGCATCGTATCCGCGCCGAACTCCTCGATGATGTGGTCCGGCACGATCACGTTGCCGCGACTCTTCGACATCTTCCGGCCTTCGCGGATCAGGAGCCCGTGCGCTCGAAAGCGATCAAAGGGTTCTTCGAAGTCGATCAGACCCGCATCGGCGAGCGCCATCGTGATGAAGCGCGAATACATCAGATGCAGAACGGCGTGTTCATTTCCGCCGATGTAGCAGTCGACGGGCAACCACTTCTTCGTGAGTTCCAGATCGATCGCGTTTTTATCGTCGTCGGTGCTCGGATAGCGGAGGAAGTACCAGCCGCTGCAGAGAAAGTTGTCCGTCACGTCCGTGTCTCGAACCGCATCACTCCCGCACGACGGGCACGAGGTATGGAACCACTCGGTCGCCCGCGTCAACGGACTGAGGCCCGAGTCATCTGGATAGAAATCGTCGAGGTAGGGCAACTCGACCGGCAACGACGACTCCGGGACGGGCACCGCACCACACGATTCACAATGCACCATCGGAATCGGCGGGCCCCAGTAACGTTGCCTCGATACGCACCAGTCGTGCAGGCGGTAGTTCACCTTCGATTCGGCCACGCTTCGCTCGGCGAGCCAATCGACTACCGCTCGTTTGGCATCCTCGACCGCGAGTCCGTCGAACTCACCCGAGTTGACCAGACGTCCGTCACCCGCGTACGCCTCATCGAGTGGCGTGTCGGCATCGTGCCCGTCCGCCGCGATCACACGCACGATCGGCAGATCGAACGTCGATGCAAAATCGAAATCTCGCTGGTCGTGACCTGGCACCGCCATGATGGCGCCGGTGCCATATCCCGTGAGGACGTAGTCGGCGATCCAGATCGGGATCTCGCGTCCGTTCGTCGGGTTGACGCAATAGCTGCCGGTGAAAACGCCCGTTTTGTCTTTGTTCGTTTTCTGACGTTCGACCAGGTCCGTCTTCGCGACATCGGCGCGGTATTGGTCGACCGCGTCCACCTGCGCCGGCGTCGTCAGTTTCTCGACCAACGAATGCTCGGGGGCGAGCACCATGTAAGTCGCACCGAAGAGCGTGTCCGGCCGCGTCGTGAAAACCTTGACGACGTCGTCGTGACCCGCGACAGCAAAATCGATCGTTGCCCCTTCGCTCCGGCCGATCCAGTTCGTCTGTGCCTTCTTGGTGATCTCCGACCAATCGATCGATTCGATGTTCTCGAGCAATCGCTCGGAATACGTCGTGATCTTGAAGAACCACTGCGGTAAATCGCGTTGTTCGACC
The DNA here is from genome assembly GCA_951813295.1 of uncultured Pseudomonadales bacterium. GTDB lineage: Bacteria > Pseudomonadota > Gammaproteobacteria > Pseudomonadales > Azotimanducaceae > VXYL01. Next base: position 2,441,106 of record CATOTI010000002.1, on the reverse strand, counting down.
GCGCTTTCGCAACGTTCACAAGCGCCCTGGATCACCTGCTCGTTGGCAAGAACCGTCTTGCAGGACGGGCACCAATTCACCGGGGCCTGTCGACGCTCAACCAGCCCCGCTTCGTAGAGCTTCAAGAACACCCACTGTGTCCACCGGTAGTAGTCGGGCTCGGTGGTGTTGACCGTGTGGTTCCAGTCATACATCCCGCCGAACCGTTTCAAGACGCGTGTGAAGTTGGCGATGTTCTCCGGAATGATGTCATTCGGATTGCGCTGCACCTTGAGCGCGTAGTTTTCCGAATGAATGCCGAACGCATCGAATCCCATCGGTTCGAAAACGTCCTTTCCCTGGAGGCGCCAGTAGCGTCCGTTCGCGTCCGCCCCGGTGTAGGCGTAGATGTTGCCGATGTGCAGCCCTTCCGCGGACGGATAAGGAAACATCATCAGGTTGTAGTAGGGATCGCGCGCGTTCCGGAGGTCATCGAGCGAGAATAGGTTCGTCCCGCGACGTTCCCACTCCGACTGCCACTTCGCTTCTACGGCCTGCGCGTCGTAACGCTCCATGACCACAACCTCGCGGAAAAAAGGCGGCTACGTTAATCGAACCGGCGAAGAAAAAAAACGCTGCCGGCGAGCGCGCCAAGAACAACAAAAACCAACAGGTTCCCGAGCCGAACATAGGGCGTCGTTCCGCTCGTCAGGAAGAATTCGGCGACGAGGACGCCTTCCTCGAACTGTGGGAGTTCCGCTCGTACGTCACCGAACGAATCGATTACGGCCGTCACACCGTTATTCGTCGAGCGCAGCATGTACCGGCCGGTCTCGATCGCGCGCATTCGTGCAATCGCCAGGTGCTGATGCGGACCGATCGACGCGCCGAACCATGTGTCGTTGCTGATCGTCGCCAAGACGTCCGCACGCGCCGCATCACGCCGAACTAGCTCCCCGTACGCCACCTCGTAGCAGATGGCCATACCGATGGAGAGGCCACGTCGATCGACGAGGACGTCCTGGTCGTCCGAGCCTCGCCGAGCGTTCGACATCGGCAGATCGAAGAACGCAATGAGACCGCGCAGGACGTCTTCGAACGGCACATAGTCACCGAACGGGACGAGGCGCCTCTTCTGGTAGGCCTGCTCGCGTTCAGTGTCGGTGAGCACGGCGCCGTTATAGATGAACGCATCGTCGTCGACGAAGTCGACGACAAGCACACCGGTGACGAAGGTGGCGGGGCCGCGCGCGGCCATCGCCTCGAGGTAAGGCCGCGATTGCGGCCACCAGGAAGTGACCGCGGCTTCCGGCCAGATCACGAGATCGACATCCCACACCGACGCCGAGAGACGCTCGTAGCGTTCACGAATGGTGGCTGCGTAACCGCGACTCCATTTGAGCTCTTGCGGGATATTGCCCTGCACGAGCGCGACGCGTCGGGCGTCACCGGACTCCGTCCAGACCACGGCGCCCAATCCCCAACCACCGAGCCAGACAAACGCCAGCATCCCCGCCAGGGCCCAGCGCACCGCCGAGCGATGGGTAAACGCGAGCACCACGGCGACGGCAGTCGCCACCACGGCGGCGGAAACCAGCATCACCCCACCGACCGGTGCGAAATGAACGATCGGCAGAGAAAATCCCGAATAGCCCGCAAAGAGCCAGGGAAAACCCGTCAGGAACCAGGTCAGAAGCCACTCGATCAGGACCCACCCGGCGACAAACACCACACCTCGTTGCAGCCGATTGAACCGGCCCCCTACGTTCAGGGTCGCGAGACCCGTAAAGAGCGCCATCCCGACAACGAAAATCGCGACGAGCCCGACACCGAGCGGCATCGACGCCGAACCGTAGACGCGGATGCTGACGTAGATCCAGGACACGCCAGCGGCAAACTGGCCGACGCCGAACCACCATCCCGTGAAGAACGCATCGCGCCGATCGCGCACATCGAGGAGTACAAAGAAGAGGATCGCGAGCGAAACAAGCGTCGCCGGCCAGACGCCAAACGGCGCAAAACCCAATGGATAGATGAGCCCCGCGACGAGCGCCGTCAGCCGACGCCAGCGCGCCGTCTCGAGGGCTCGCGAGAGCGTTCCTTTCGCGAAGACTCCGCTTACCGGTTGCACCGAAGGTGCAGGAGCCGAATCCGACGGCTGTCGGCGTTCAGCACCCGAAAATCGAAACGTCCGATCGCGAGTGATTCGCCACGTTGTGGCAGGCGCCCGAGTTCACGCAGCACCAGGCCACCGACTGTGTCGTATTCGTCGTCGTCGAACGAGCACTCGAAATAGGCGTTGAAGTCTTCGATCGACGACGTCGCTTTAACTATGAACGTGCCATCGTCGAGCGCCTTGATGACGCTGTCGTCGTCGACGTCGTATTCGTCCTCGATCTCGCCGACGATCTGTTCGAGCACGTCCTCGATCGTGACCGCACCCGCGACATGGCCGTATTCGTCGACGACGATCGCCATGTGATTGCGTCGTGCTTTGAATTCCTCGAGGAGAATGTTCACGCGCTTGCTCTCGGGCACGATCGTCACCGGGCGGATGTAGTCCTTGATCGCGAAAGCGGAATGATCGCTCTGCGTGACGAACGGCAAGAGATCCTTGGCGTGCAGGATTCCACGCACGTCGTCCGGATCGTCGCCCACGACGGGGAAGCGCGAATGGCCCGAGTCGATGACGCGGGGGAGAAAATCGGCGACGCCGGCATCCGCCTTGACCGTCACCAGTTGCGCGCGCGGAATCATGATGTCTCGGGCACGCATTTCCGCAACCGCGATCGCACCGTAAATGATGTTGAGCGCATCGGCGTTCACGATCTCGCGATCGCTCGCGGCCTTCAGAATCGTCAAGAGCTCGTTGCTGTCCGGCGGTTCGCGCGAGAGCGCTTCGCTCACCCAGTCGCGCCAGGTTTTGCGATGTTCGGTCGCCTCACTCACTCAGGCCACCTCGTAAGGATTGGCCACACCGAGCCGCGCGAGAATGGCGATCTCGCGTGACTCCATCTCATGCGCCTCTGCCTCGGTCTCGTGATCACACCCCAGTAGATGCAATACCCCGTGGACGACGAGATGGGCGTAGTGCGCATGGAGCGGCTTCGATTGTGCTTGCGCCTCGACGGCGACGATGGGGGCACAAATCGCGACGTCGCCCAGCACCGATGTCTCGTCGGTCGGAAACGACAAAACATTCGTGGGGCGATCGATCGCGCGAAACCGCCGATTGAGGTTTCTTCCCTCCTCGGCGCCCACCAGGCGTAGACAGACGTCGCGGCCTTCATCTTCGAGCGCCGCTTGTGCCCAGCGCGACAGATCGTCCGGTTCAGGAACGTCGTCGTCGCACGCGATCTGAACGTCAACCGGCATCGTTGATGCCGAGATCGGGACGTTTCGCCGACGCCGCGGTCTCCTCGTCGTACGCCTCCACGATCCGCTTGACCAACGGATGACGGACGACGTCCTTCGACGAGAAACGCGTGAAGCTCAACCCGTCGACATGGGAAAGCACCGACAAGGCATGAATCAGTCCCGACCGGCCGCCCGGTAGATCGATCTGCGTGATGTCGCCCGTGATCACGGCCGTCGAACCGAAGCCGATCCTCGTCAAGAACATCTTCATCTGCTCGGCCGTCGTGTTCTGACTCTCGTCGAGGATGATGAAGGCGTTGTTGAGCGTACGACCCCGCATGAACGCGAGGGGCGCGACTTCGATCACGTTGCGCTCGATGAGCTTGTTGACCCGCTCGACTCCCATCATCTCCCACAGCGCGTCGTAGAGCGGGCGAAGGTACGGATCGATCTTCTGTGCCAGGTCTCCTGGTAGAAAACCGAGCTTCTCGCCAGCCTCGACCGCCGGTCGGACGAGCAAAATGCGGCTCACATCTTCGTTGTCGAGCGCTTCGACGGCACAGGCGACAGCAAGATAGGTCTTCCCCGTACCGGCAGGACCCACGCCGAAATTCACATCGTGGCTGCGAATAGCCTCGACATAGCCTCGCTGGTTGGCGCCACGCGGTTTGACCGTCTTCTTGCGAGTGCGGATCACGCTGCTTTGATCGTTCGATCCTTTCGCCTGCACGAGTTCCTCGGCCCCTGATTCCTGCAGGTAGACGTGGATCGTGTCGCCATCGATGACCTCGCGCTCGGTGGTCTCGACGTAAAGCTGGGTCAGTAGCGCAGAGCCGACCTTGACGCGGTCTTGCGGACCGGACACCTGGAATGCGTTACCGCGATTCTTGATCCGGATGCCGAGGCGCTTCTCGAGATGTTTGAGGTTCTGATCGAACGGGCCGCACAAAAGGGCCAGGCGGCGCGAGTCGTTCGGTTCGAGGTTGAGGTTTGTCGTGAGAGCCACGACGCGCGACGAGTCGTCGTCCAAAGAGGTTTCCGTTGCACTTATGCGTGCAGGATATCCCTCAGTCGTTAGCTGTCAATCAAACGTCCGCGAAGCGAATTCGGCAGCGCTTCCTCGATCGCGATCGACGCGAAGCCACCGATCCGATCCTGCTCGGACGAGCGGAAGTTGACGACCCGGTTGTTCTCCGTACGCCCCTGGAGCTGTCCCGGATCACGTTTCGAGATACCGGTGACGAGCACCTCCCGCACCGAGCCGACCATTCGCTGCGCATGTGCGTCGGATTGCCGGCGCAATTGGTCCTGGAGTATGGCGAGACGATGGTTCTTCACCTCGACCGGCGTGTCGTCGACGAGGCTGGCCGCCGGCGTCCCCGGACGCGGGCTGTAGACGAAGCTGAACGAGATGTCGTAGTCGAGTTCTTCGACCAACTCGAGCGTCGCTTCGAAGTCACGATCGGTTTCGCCGGGGAAACCCACGATGAAATCAGACGACAAGCTCAAGTTCGGACGAACCTTGCGCAGCGCACGAATCTTCGACTTGTACTCCATCACCGAGTGGCCGCGCTTCATCATCGCGAGCACCCGATCCGAGCCCGACTGGATCGGCAGGTGCAGATGGTCGACCAACTGCGGCAGGTTCGCGTAGGCCTCAATCAGCGCCTCGCCGAAATCGATGGGATGCGACGTCGTGAAGCGAAGCCGGTCGATGCCGTCGATCTCGGCCGCGTAATGCAGGAGCTCCGCCAGATCGGCCGGTTCGTCGTCCTCGTCCATCCGACCGCGGTAAGAGTTCACATTCTGACCGAGGAAGTTGATCTCGCGGACGCCCTGACCAGCAAGCTGAAGCACTTCCCGCATGACGTCGTCGACTGGCCGGCTCACTTCCTCGCCGCGGGTATAAGGGACGACGCAGAACGAGCAGTATTTCGAGCACCCCTCCATGATCGACAGGAAAGCCGACGGACCATCCGCCCGCGCTTCGGGGAGCCGGTCGAACTTCTCGATCTCGGGAAAACTGATGTCGACCGCCGGCACCTTCTTCTCGCGCACCGAATCGATCATGGCCGGCAGGCGATGAAGCGTCTGCGGGCCGAAGACGATGTCGACATACGGCGCTCGCTTGGTGATGGCTTCGCCTTCCTGGCTCGCCACGCATCCGCCAACACCGATCAGCACCTCAGGCCGCTTTTTCTTGAGCGCTTTCCAACGCCCGAGCTGATGGAAAACCTTCTCCTGTGCCTTCTCGCGAATCGAGCAGGTGTTCAACAGCAGGAAATCGGCCTCCTCAGGCGTCTCGACAAGCGTCGTCGAGTGACTTTCGCGCAATAGGTCCGCCATCCGTGACGAGTCGTACTCGTTCATCTGGCAGCCCTGCGTTTTGACGTAGAGCTTCACGATGTAGTTGCTCGGGTCTTCCGGTTTCGTGAACGGGCCGCGCATTATAGGGGTTCATGCCGCGTCGTCCGACGGTGTCCGTTACCATGGCGCCCTATGAGGATTACAACCGCACGTCTGCCATGAGCGAAGACAAGAGTCATATCTACCGGATCTACTTCCACAGTCACGGCCAGATCTACGAGGTGTACGCCCACTCGATCTATCAGAGCGACCTCTACGGCTTCGTCGAGATCGAGGACTACATTTTCGGCGAAAAGTCGCAGATGGTGATCGACCCCACCGAAGACAAACTGCGCACCGAGTTCGAATCCGTGCAAAGAAGCTTCATTCCCATGCACGCGATCATTCGAATCGACGAAGTCGAAAAAGAGGGCACCGCGAAAATCACCGATAGCTCGGGCGCTAACGTCACGCCCTTTCCCATGCCCCTGCCCGACAAAAAGAGCTGATAAGAAGAGCTGATGAGCGAAGAAAACCTTGTTCTCGAAGAACGCGACGGTCACGTCCAGATCCTCAAGCTCAACCGACCCGAGCGCCACCACGCCCTCAATCGAGGTCTGACGACCGCCCTCGCCGATGCGCTGACGCGCGCCGATCAGGACGACGATGTTCACGTCATCGTGCTGACCGGTACGGGCGAAAAGGCGTTCTGCGCAGGCGCCGACATGCTCGAGCTCTCGGGCGTCGAGGACACGAGCACCGAGGTCGAGCGTGCGCAGCCGACAGGTGCTGCCGGGAACGCCTTTGCCGCGATCCACAAGACGGAAGTCCCGATCATCGCGGCCATCAATGGCTACTGCTACGGCGGTGGTGCCCAACTCGCGATCGCATGCGACATCCTGCTCGCCTCCGACAATGCGACGTTCCGCTTACCTGGGGCCGAATACGGGCTCGTTGTCGCGGCGTCGATCCTGCCGCGTCTCGTCGGCTCGTCGAAAGCGAAAGAACTCATCCTCACGGCACGCAAGTTCGACGCGGCGGAGGCCTTCAGCTGGGGCATGTTGAGCGACGTCGTGAGCCAAACCGAACTGATGGGTAAGGCGATCGATCTCGCCCAGGAGATCGCCAAGAACTCCGTATCGGCCGTCAAAGCTTCGAAGGCCGTCATCGACAAGGCGACCCGCTCGGATGAGGCCGACGCACTGGAACTCTCGATCAATCACGAATTGCGCGGCAGCCCCGAACAGACGGAGCGATTCCGCAGCGCCACCAAGCGCGTCACGGGACGTTAACCGCTAGTAGCCTTCTTCGAGCAGCGGGAAGGCCGACATCATGTCGTGCCGACCCGGCAGCAACGCCACGCGTTCAACCAGATCAGGTGTCAGATCGTCGACGTCGCTGATGCCCATGAGACCCATCGTGAGGTGGATTTCCTGTTCGAGGATCTCGAGGGCGCGGACGACACCGGCCGGTCCTCGTGCCGCCATACTCAGCGCCAGGAGCCGTCCCGCCCCGACCGCCGTTGCGCCGAGGCAGAGCCCCTTCACGACGTCGGCGCCGCGCAGGAACCCACCGTCGACGATCACCGGCGCCCGGCCGTCGACGGCCGCAACGATTTCCGGCAAGACTTCGATACACCCGCGCGCGTGGTCGAGTTGCCGACCGCCATGGTTCGAGGTGTAGACGATGTCGACGCCCGCATCCACCGCACGCATCGCGTCGTCCGCGCGAGCGACCCCCTTGAGGATCAGCGGGATATCGAACTTCTCCTTGATGTGCGCGACGGTGTCCCAGTTCATACGCGCCTGCGCCAGAAAGTCCGTTCCACTCGTGGCGACCCGCCCGGATCCCGGCACGTAGCGCTTGTGAATGTCGCGTTCGCGGCGCGAGTAAAGGGACGTATCGACCGTCAGACAGAACGCGTCGTAACCGGCCACTATCGTGCGTTCGATGATGTCGTCCATCCAGGCTTCATCGCCGACCAGGTAGAGCTGAAAGACCTTGCCGCAATCGCCGACCGGTGCGACCTCTTCGAAGCCGGGTTGGCACGATGAACTCAGGATCATCATGGTGCCGAACTCACTCGCCGCCTCTGCGACCGACGCACCACCCCCTTCGTGGAACTGTTGGATCGAGCCGATCGGCGGCAGGATCACGGGAATCCGAAGTTTGTGTCCGAGAAGCGTCCGCTCTTTGCGGATCGTCGAGACGTCGTTCAGGATCTTGGGCCTGAACGCCAGCGACGAGAGCGCCATCCGGTTACGGACGACCGATGACTCCGAATCCGCGCCTCCGCGTAGGTAATCCCAGAGATTTAGGCTCAGATTCGTACGCGCTTGCTCCGCGATCTCGCCAAGCGTCATGAACTCCTCGGTCATCGTCCCCCCATTTCGTTGTTGCGCCGTATCCACGCTCAATCATACCGAGCGTTTGGCCTACAATAATTTCGCTTGAGATTTGGGGATCAGACTTTGGCAATCGTCATCGTTGGCGCGGGTCACGCGGCCGGACAGGCCGCGGCCAGCATTCGACAGGAAGGATTCGAGGGCGACATCACGATCATCGGTGATGAACCGCACATTCCGTATCAGCGGCCACCGCTCTCGAAGCAGTATCTTCAGGGTGAACAAGGCATCGACCGGGTGTATCTGCGGCCCGAGAAGTTCTACGCCGACAAGAACATCACCGTGCGAACGGGCGTCACCGTGGAATCGATCGATCGCGAGAACAAGACGCTCTCGACAACCGACGGCGAGGTCGCCTACGAAAAGCTGCTTCTCGCCACCGGATCACGCGCCCGGCAACTCGACGTACCGGGGGCCGATCTCGACGGCATCCACTACCTGCGAACGATCAACGACGTGGACGCCATCCGCGACGCACTCGAGTCGCCCAAGAAAGTCGTCATCGTCGGCGGCGGCTACATCGGCCTCGAAGTCGCCGCGGTCTGCGTCGACACGGGTCATGAGGTAACCGTCGTCGAGATGGAAGACCGCATTCTCGCGCGCGTCACGACGCCGCAGATGTCGGCTTTCTACCACGATCTGCACGCGGGCAAAGGCGTCAACATTGTGACGGGTGTGCGCGTCTCGAGCTTTGCCGGCGACGATCGGCACGTTCAACAGGTCACCTGCTCGGACGGGACGAGCTTCGATGCAGATCTCGTCGTGATCGGCGTCGGCATCATCCCGAACGTCGAACTCGCACAGAACGCGGGGTTGACGTGTGACAACGGCATCGTCGTCGATGAACGCGCGCAGACCAGCGATCCCGACATTTTTGCCGCCGGCGATTGCACCAACCATCCGAATGCCTTGCTCGACCGCCGGCTGAGACTCGAATCGGTGCCGAATGCGATGGAGCAGTCCCGTGTCGCCGCCGCCAACATGCTCGGCGGCGACAAGACGTATTCGTCCTTTCCCTGGTTCTGGTCCGACCAATACGATCTCAAACTGCAGATGGTCGGTTTCTCGACGGACGCCGATCAGGCGGTCTACCGCGGCGATCCGGCGACGCAGGAGTTCGCCGTTTTCTATTTCAAGGACGGCAAGGTCGTCGCGGCCGACGCGGTTAATAGCGCACGGGAATTCATGGTGGCGCGCCAACTCGTGGGCAAAGCCGCCGATCCCGACGCACTCGCCAATCCAGAAACCGATCTGAAGACACTGCTCTAGCGCGTGATCAAGGAGAGATCCCCGTATTCCGTCTGGACGAGGCAGACGCATCCATGGGGGCGGGCGCACGGACCGATCGCCTCAGCGGATGACCCCGTCGATGTCGCGGTGCGATTACCGCCCGTCCTCGAGCGTCTGCTCGATGAAGCGGACGTCCCGACCGAAGGCATCATCTACTGCGCGAACTGCGACGCGGCGATCAGCCATATCGATGCGAAACGCGAAGTGAACGGATCGTTCGATCATCAATTCACCAATCCCCACGGCTTCACGCACCACTTCGGCTGCTACCACTACGCGCCCGGCTGCACGATATCGGGCGGTGCCCACGCCGCCGATAGCTGGTTCCCCGGGTTTGCCTGGCACCTCGCCACCTGCACGCAGTGCGCCAACCATATGGGCTGGTGGTTCGAGCATAAAGACGAGAACTTTTTCGGCTTGATCCTGAGCCAGCTATCGACGAGAGAAGAAACATGAGCATGCCCGCCGCCGACGCCATCGACGTCCTGACCTTCGATTGCTACGGGACTTTGATCGACTGGGCGTCGGGAATCGTTCGATTCATCCAGCCCGTTCTGGAGTCATACGATGCGCATGTCACCGAGCAGTTCGTGCTCGAGTTCTTTGCCGCGGTCGAACCCGAGGCCCAAGCCGACGGGCGCTCGTACGCGGACGTGCTCAAGGAAGTCCTCACCGCACTGGGCGGCCGGCTCGCGTTCACGCCGACGGAGGCCCAACTGACGGGATTCGTCGAGAGCGTGAAAGCCTGGCCGGCATACGACGACAGCGTGGCGGCCCTCGCCGATCTCGCGGGCAAAGCAGAACTCGTCGTGGTCTCGAACATCGACGACGATCTCTTGACGGCGTCCGAAGAAATCCTCGGTACGACCTTCAACGCCCGAGTGACCGCCCAGTCGATCGGCGCCTACAAGCCGAGCGCGAAGATGTTCGAAGCCGCCGAAGCGATCATCGACGGTAGGTCCCATATCCACGTAGCGCAAAGCGCGTTCCACGACATCGTCCCCGCAACGGAACGCGGCTGGCGAACGGCTTGGATACGTCGCAACGCATCCGCGGCGATGGCACTGAAGGCGTCGCCGATCTGGACCTTCGATACCCTCGCGGACTTCGCCGAGGCCCTCGAATTCGACGGCGGTTGATTTCCCTTCCCAGATCTCCACAATAAAGAAACTATTTGATTACTTTATTGTGAGGCACGCATGATCCCAGACTGGGTTGAAACGCGCTTACGAGAACACCGCGAGTCTTTCCGCCCGATCTGGCGCGGATTCCTTTCGGATCACACCGCCATGACGACGCTCGCGCTCATCGAACGCGGCGAGCCTCGCGCTTCGATCGAGGAGTGGATGGCGAGCTACGAAGCCAACCTCGAGCCGAACGCCCCGCGACACCGAATCGACGACTGGCGCGAAGGCTTGGGCGACGTCGACGCCTTTCTCGGGCTCATCGACTATTTCGAACGCGAGTTCGAAGCTGAGGGCGTTAGCGAAACCGTATCGCGCTACGTGCCCGAACTCGTCTCCGGATGGGCCCGCAACGCCTTCCATCCCATGATCCGCCTCGCATACGGCTTGCGGTTCGAACTCGACGCCGAGATCGCCGCGGGACTCGCCTATGCGGTCGTGATCGGAACGTCGCCAGCCCTCGCTGACCTCGCCGCCAGGAGCCAACCCGCCGACTCGCTCAACTGGCCGACGGCGATCGGTGAAGGAATCAAGTGGGACGACAAGATCGACCACTTCATCAAAACGAACCCCGACTTCGTCCCGCACACGACCAGCGACTGCGCCAAGGATTACGCAGACGCGGCTCTCGACATCCTGAACGCCACGCACCATTTCTTCGCGTTACACCTCGTCACCGCCTATCACGCCTTCCGCGTCGTCTCGAACACCGTGCCATTACCCGACGAAATGCTCGCCGCCGGGATGACAGTAGGCTTCGCGGCCGCCGGTGCACCTGCGTTCGAACCCGGCGTCGGCCCGCAACCGTTCACGTCCGACACGGAACACGACGTCAAGATCGCTTTCTCATGCCGCGAACTCGCCACGATCCACTCCCATCCGGGCTACGACCAACTCGCGAGCGTGCTGGAGGCCGCGATGCCGCCGCTCAATCCGCGAGGCTTTCGAACGCCGTAGCGTCGGGAATGGTTTTTTGGCACCAATGCGCTGACGAACGAAATGCAAAGTTGAATTATCGGATTGGGGTCTTTATGCGGATAAAACTGGGGCAGCTCGATCACATGCACCTCGTCGTACCTGATCGGGAACACGCCGCCCGCTGGTACGAACAGACTCTTGGGTTCGAGCGGGTCGAGGAATACAGATACTGGGAGGCAATCCCTGGGGGTCCGCTGCATATGAGCGCCGATGGCGGCGCTTCTGGAATCGCGCTGTTCGAAGCTGGGAATGGCCACAAAGAATCCAGTATCGGCATGGGTGTCGCTTTCAAACTACCGGCAAAAGAATTCATCGAGTTTGCAAACGCTCTTGGCACTTCCATCAATCTGACCGGAAAAGATGGTCAGCCTTTGACACGCCAATCCATTGTCGACCTCTATCTCTGCTATTCCTTTGGTTTCATGGACCCATACGGCCATGAATTGGAACTGAACTGATATGAATACGAGAAAGTGAGGAGCGATCTGATTAAGGCTGAAAGCATCGAGCCGATTCGTTACTGGTAGCGAACAGCTGCTATTGGCCCTTAGCACCGTTCGTGAGGTCGATCGTCGAGATGACTGAAACGAACGCAGGTAGAGCCGGAACAGACATCAAGTGCAAGAAGGGTATGGACGCGACGATAGCCATTGCGCAGATTCGCCCCGACGAAACGGAGGCGATCAAGCAACTGAATCGGCTGGTCCTAGACCATGACGGCGGCTACATTCCAGGTCCCTGGGACGACGACCTGGACAGAATCCATCACACGTACCTGGAACGATGCGGCGACTTCCTGGTCGCACGGGCAGGGAAAAAGGTAATCGGTATGGGCGCTTTGCTGCGAGTCAACAGTGACTTAGCTGAAATCAAGCGGATAAGGGTTCATCCGGAATATCAACGCCAAGGTATCGCACAACGTATTCTGGAACGGCTCGAACAAACCGCCATCGAACTCGGGTATCGAACGTTAGAGCTCGACACGCTGAAACGGCAGCCGAACGCAATAGCATTGTTCGAGAGGAATGGCTACACCTGGTTCGGCGTGTCCGATTTCGAAGGCTCGAAACAGCGTCTATATCGGAAACTCATCTGACGGCTCAGTACAGGGATCGGTGCATAGAATCGTGCCTGTACGGTCCAACGCTCTCGTCCATGACGAACTCGTGGCCGAGGTGACCGACCATGATTACCTCGGGAGGTACGAGTTTACCCATGGGCCGCTCGACGTGATCGTGATCAGCGAACGGGACGGCGCTCTCTTTTTCAGAGGCTCCGGCCTCGGTGTGGATATCCCGGTGAACGAATTGGGTCCTGACCGGCTTTTCGTCGAGGCGTGGACGGAGAGATGGTCTTCCTGCGCAACGATGACAGCGTCGTTACTCACGTGGACCTCGTGGAACCCGGTGGAGGCGGTGAGCCGATTCGTGGCATCAAGGTCTATTGAGAGTCGGGGGCGATTTTTCGCCGGCCGATATCGTGATGACAGGGTTGGAAACCGGCCGTTTTTAGACGTCACCAGTGGCGTCTGCTCTCGATTCGAGGTCGTGACTAGCGGGAGCCAGGCGTAGGATTTCAGCTACGCCATCGCGGGACGCGCGCATGTACGAGACCTCGAACGACTTGGTAGCGCTCCAAACGCTTCTGGGCGAGAGCCTGCAGTCCGCTGGATCACACCTCGCGGGAATGTTCGAGAAGCCGATGGCAGCGGCCGATGTCGTGGCGCAACTCGGTGGAATTCTTGAAGTCCATTTCGCTACGGTCACACCTACTGGTGCCCCATTCGTGGCACCGATCGACGCTCTGTTTTTCCGCGGAAAGCTTTGGATCGGCATACCAACCGCGGCAGTGCGAACATCCTTTGTACGCCAGGAGCGCAGGGTCAGCATTTCGTATACGCGCGGGAAATCGTTTGCCCTGATCGTCCATGGCATTGCGGTGGAAGTTACCGAGGACGACTCCCAATGGAAGCCATACAACGCCTACTCCGACCGCGAGTACGTGAAGCTCTACGGTGAGGGGTTCCTAGACTGGGCCGAGCAACAGAAGATGCAGGGGCTCACGGGCGACATGTGGCGCATTGACGCCAAGAAGATGTTCGTCAAGGAATAAGACGACGTCCGTCAACGACCCTGATCCGTCATCGCCCCACTTGTGCACACAATGCAGAGTCTGACGCCCAAGCGTGCGAGCTTGACACCGTTTCGCAGCGGGCGTGAGCTGGCAGGCTCTACTAACCGAGCAATCCCATGAATACGAAAATCCTTCTGGGGATCCTCTTCAGTTTCGTGGCGGGCGCGGGTCTCGTCTATGCCGCTTCCGAGCACGAGGACGTCGTCCCGGTGCTGCGCGCAGGCGCGATCGAGCTACTTGATAGCCAGGGCCAGGTACGTGCCCAGATCGACGTGCAAGGTGAGGACGTCGTGTTGCGACTACGAGACGCTGACGGCGAGATTCGTGTGAAGCTCGCGGCGTCAAAGAGCGGTTCCGGTCTCCTGCTGCTGGATGAGACGACTGAACCCGGCGTGCACATGCTTGCGCAAGAGGAGTCCACCATCGCGCTCCGACGTGGTGGCGAGATGGGCAGGATTCTACCGGCGGCTCAGTGATCGGGCGCCGTGACCACGCCATCTTCGTATGCGGGCACATCGTTCATGGTCGAAAGCAGACGACCTCTACTACTCAACGGCGATCTCGCCGCGCTCCGCATTTGGCTTTAACTGACCACATGGAGCTGCTTCACAAAGACCGAATCCCGCCGACCGCCATCGACCAGCTACGTCGGCTCTGCCGCCTTCTAGATCGGTCGCTTTCGTCGCTCAACGGCGTGATCCTGCACGGTTCCGCCGCCACCTCCGGTTTCGAATCCACGCGTAGCGACCTGGACGTTTTCGCCATTGTCGATAAGCGCGACCTCGACCATCAGGAAATGTCACAAGTCGGCACAGGCATTCTCGCGATCTCCGGTGATCCTCACCCCCTGGAATTCAGCATCGTCGCGCGACATTCGTTAGTGAACTGGCAACACCCATGTCCGCACCTGATGCATTTCGGCGAAGAGAAGCGCGCGCGTTACGAACAAGGGGTATTCGGGCCGCAATCGCCGACGGACGAAGATCTGACGATGCACATGGTTGTCGCACGGCGCCGGGGCATCGACCTACTCGGTACGTTTCCGGTGACCGAACTCCCCATGATTCCACGCACGGAATTCCTGAAGGCCATCCTCAGCGATTTCGTATGGGCGCAGAACCAGGATGAAGACCTCGCGGACTACGTGTTGTCGAATGCCTGTCGAACTCGGGCATTTCTACGAGAGGGTCTGGTCCTCTCGAAGGCGGAAGGTCGACAGTGGTGCGCAGAACGCGGGATCGATCCCGCGACGATCGTGGCCGAGGTCACGGCCGAGCTACAACGCGAGGTCGTCCCGTAGGTCGGCCTATAACTGACGTCTGCGGCCGACGCAGAAAGGACAGTCGACGATTCGTCATCAATCGTGGAACAATCCAAAGCGAGCGAGCTTCGCGCCTATCCTCACAGGTCCTGCCCAAGCAAGGACTATTACCGAGGCAAAGGGGAGCATATCCTCGAAGCGTCATCGTCAACCTGCCTCGACAGATCTGCTTGGGAGGCTCGGTCGCGGCACGGAAGACCGATGACAGATCGCAATGACCTCAAGCGCCTCGTCCGAGCGCGCATGGCCAAAACCGGTGAGTCCTATTCGACTGCTCGTCGGTACTTCCTCTTCGCTAGGAATCCGGTTGTGCCAACCAATATCGAACCCTCGCTGGAAGAACAGCTGTCCGGAACGTGGCGCGACGCGGCAGCGGAAGTAATCTTCAAATTTAACTCGCTTCCGCCGAGTGCAGGAAGCCGATCGCTTACTGTTGACCTCCCTTCAAAGGGCGCCTACGGACTGCCCGCCGAATTCCACTCTCCGTCGGGCAGAGACGTGCAGATCGCAGTGAATACAGTAGGGGCGACCTTTACGGGAACGCTGGACTACGGCCGACTGAACGGTCATTGGCGACAAGGTCGGGCCGAATCTGAGCTCGCCCTCTCCCGGCATAGTACGTCGACCTCGATAACAATGAATGACGGTGTCTTCGCGGAACTTCAAGGTACGTGGGCCGGAACGTTACGACATGAGGATGGTTCACACCTCCGGGTCAACATCCACATGCAAGGCGTCGCGCAAAGCATTGACGTTATCGCGGAGAGCCTGGATCAGAACTCTGCGCCAATTCCCGCTTTTGCTGTCATGCAATACGGCCACGAGATTGAAATCTCTTTTCTGATGGCAGCAGCGCCCAACGGGAGATTCCGGGGGCGACTGAGCGGTGGGTTGGCCGGATCTTGGCACCAGAATGAAAGAATTGTCGACGCGGTTTTCCACAAGATGTAAGAGAGCGTGAATCGATGGCTGTGTTTCTCGATCGCCTCGAACGTCCTTGATCAATCGGTCCTTTTGGCCGCAAGCCGACCGTGCTATCGACCCAAACTGATCGACGGGAAGCCATGGATCAGACGAACGACGAGCAACTACGCATCATTGCCGAGATTAGCGAGTCTCTTTCGCTAAGCCGTGTGCCGCACTGGTTGTTCGGTGGCTGGGCCGTTGACTTCGCTACGCACGAGATCACAAGGAAGCACGACGATGTCGACTTCGTTGTCTGGGAGTCCGATGTGCCAGCGGTCAAAGAGACCTTCTCGTCGCTTGGCTACGAATCACGTCCCTCGAGACACCCCGAGCACCAGCAGAACTGGGTGAAGTCTGGAACAAAGATCCAGGTCAACTTAGTCCGCCGGTTGAGCGACGGCACCGTCGTTTCGCCGGGGACGTTCGAAGATTGGCCGTGGACCGAAGATGCGTTCGCCGATCATCGCGGCGCTCTCGGGGGGATCGACGTGCCAATCGTCAGTCCCCATGGGCAGCTGGAATCCAAGCGGGGGTTCCCATTGCATCCGTCGGGTAGACGACATCGCAAAAAGGATGTCCACGACATCGCCCTACTCGAACGCCTGGTCAAGCTCGCCTGAAACTTTCGGTGATTGGCCAGTCCCAGCCGCCGAGCAGAGCCAGGCAACCCGTTTGAAGCGCAGCGGTTACTCGAGATACGCGTCGCGCAATTTCGCTATCTCCTCGGGCCCGACATCGAGCACGTCAGCAAGAAACCCAAGAACGCTGCCATGGCGCTCGGTCAGCGTATCGAGTGTCGACTCGATGTACGCAGGGTCTGAGCGTAGCAGTGGTCCCACAATTGACCGAGGCATTCGGCCAAGAAAGTCCCAACCGGATCCACCTCCATCGTTGAGGCGCGTCACCAATGCTGCGTGGTAATCGATCGCGACCTCAGACAACGCATAGTCCTGCACGATCGTCTGCCGTGACACGCCGAGCGCACTGAGCAGCAACGCGGAGCCCGTACCCGCTCGGTCTTTACCCGCGTTGCAATGAAAAACAAGAGGAGCCTCTCCGCTCAATAGTCGCCCGAACATCTCTTTGTAGTGCTCAGCTTGTTCATACGCAGTATCGGGATAATTCGCGATCACCTGAGCGCGTAAACGCGCCGGATCTACGTCTGGCGAGCGCAATTGAGCCCCGATGTTTGTCGAATCCGACTCTTCGTAATCCCAGGACAGGTGAGCCAACAGCGGCCCACCACGCCAGTGTGTCGGGTCACGGCGGCGCTCTTCTGGTGTCCGCAGATCACAAACGACACGGATCCCCAGGGAAGACAAGTATTCGTAGTCGTCGTTCGTAAGGCCGTGCAACGATCCTGATCTGTAGAGCCGGCCCCACTTGACCCGGCGACCATCGGCGGCGGCGTAGCCCCCAAGATCCCGAAAGTTGATACTCCCTTCGAGTGGCAGCAATCGCTCCGCAGCGCGCATCCCAACCCCGTTTTCGGTCTGCGCGTAGAAGTACGGTCGCTCGATGCCAACCGGGCTCGCGATGAAGGCGCGATCTCCCGCGACGCCAATCGCCACTGGCACCATCGCATCGGCATCTAGATCCGGCTTGTCGCCCACGAGTAGATCGACAGTTGCATCCGGTGCCTCGGTTCGCCACGCCACTTCGTAGCCATCGCCGAATCGGTGCACGACGAGGTCAGTAACGTCCGCTGCGCTTGTAGGCGCCAGCAGGATGACCAGCACGACAGAAAAGATTTCGGTGCGAAACACGCGGGCTCCGTTCGCTTGCTTTTTCCATTAGACGCACAGCCCGCCCATGCGTTAACTCGTCAAAACTGCGGAACCGCCGCTTCTGGCCGATAGGACACCGTGATGGCCGGTTAGAAAAACCGCCTTCTTGTCGTCTTCGAGAAAGCGCGCTAGGGTCGCTCGGGTGTCGGTGATTCGTCGCCGCACTTGAAGCGCTTCGGGAAAGCGTCCAGTCCGCGGAAAGGGCCGAGCCCATCTCGAGTCTGATCTCAGTCAGTCGTTCACATCGCCGATCTTCTTCTTTCTCGAGGCAGCGGACCCTCGGCATACAAGGAGGAGGTCCATGCCGACGCTCAACCTCGCGCAGCTGAAAAAGCGCGCCAAAGAACTCAAATCCCTCGCCATGGAGGGGTCCACCGCAGCTCGAACACGACTCGATCGAGCCGGTATTTCGTCTGCCTCTCGCAACGTCAAGCTGACCGAAGCCCAACACGCCATCGCATATGAGGCCGGTTTTCCCTCGTGGCCGAAGCTTAAATCCGCACTGACGCACGATTTCACGACGAGAACCGGCGCCGAGACAGCACTCGTCGAGGCGGCTCTCGCCGGCGATTCCGCCACTGTCGAACGAGTGCTCGAGCAATACCCCGACATCACGTCCGAATCCCTGGCGGCAGGGTGCATCCTCGCGGGCGCCCACGTGCCCGATCGACTCGACGCGGACAACGCCAATCGCAAAACGGGACCGTACGACTGGGAACCGCTGCTCTACGTCTGCTCCGGCGCGGCGACGGCCGCGGGCGGCATCGAACGAGCGGACATCACAAAGCGGCTCATCGAACTCGGCGCCGATCCGAACGTCGGATGCCGTGAGCGCAAAACGATTCGTGGCTATCGCACGGCGCTCGGCGCGGCGATCGGACTGGCGCGCGATGCCGCCTTGGCCAAGTACCTCGTCGATGCCGGCGCCGACACCGCCGATGGACCCACGCTCTACGAAGGTTCGTCCACCTGGTACGCGGTGAAGGAACGCGACCTGACGAGCCTCGAGGTACTCCTCGACGCCGAACCCCCGCATTGGCATCTCTGCCATGCCTTGCCGCACTGCCTGCGCTTCAACGATCTCGCGCCCGTCGAACTCCTGCTGTCGCGTGGCGCGGATCCAAACTGGAACAAGACGGAATACGGCTTCGATGGCAGTTCCCTGCACGAAGCAATCGCGGTCGATGCGAGCATCGACATCATCGACGCGCTGTTGGCGGCGGGCGCGATCGTCGATTTACCAGGACGAGATGGCCGCACCGCATTACAGCTCGCGACCTGCCTGAACCGGACCGATATCGTCGACGCGCTGCGCCGGGCCGGCGCCGATCCCGAGCGCGTACGCGAAGAAGATCGATGGGTCGCCGCGTGTTTCCGACGAGAGGAAGACGAGAACCTCCGTCCAAGAACCTTCCTGCCGGTCGATCACCTGTGGCTCAACCGCGCCACGCATGCTGAAACAATCGAAGCCCTGCTCGCCGGCGGACTCGATCCGAACTGTCAGGACGACGACGGCGCGCGACCATTACATCGAGCCGTCGCCGCGGCCAATCACGCCGCTATTTCGGCGTTGCTCAGGGCCGGCGCCGATCCGACCCTCACCGATTTCGGCGGGCGAATGCCGATCGACATCGCGATCGAGCGGGACGACGCGGTGGCGATCAATCAACTCGAAGTCGATTCGAAGAGCAGGCGCTGGGACGATGCCGACTTCGTCGAGCTTTTCGAACGCGCCGCCGATGCGACGATTGCAGGCGACATCGAGACACTCCGCTCGCTCATCGCCGAGCATCCCGACCTCGTCCACGCACGCTCGAGCCGTGCCCATCGCGCGACGCTCCTGCACTACCTCGGCGCCAACGGTGTCGAAGGAGAGCGCCAGGTCACGCCGAAGAACGGGCCGGACATGATTCATTGCCTGTTGGATGCGGGCGCCGATCCGGACGCCACCTGCTTCACCTACCGAGGTGGACCGGAAGGCACGACGATGGGGCTCTTGATCAGCAGCGGCCATCCACTCAACGCGGGCGTCCTGATGGAGATGGTCCGCGCGCTCGCCGATGGCGGTGCGACGCTCGACGATGCGACCGCCATACTCGTGCACTTGCACCGAGGTCACCCCTTGGGCCACTTCTCGCCACTCGATCGGCACCAGGTCGAGACCGCGTTATGGATGGCGATCGGCTTCGACGAGATCGGCTTCGCGCGTTCGATTCTCGACTCGGGGGTCGAATTCGACATCGACGCCGACCCACATGGCGACGGGGCCACAGCGCTTCATCAGGCGGCCATCAACGGCCGCGAAGAAGCCATCGAGCTTCTACTTTCACACAGCGCCGATCCGCTCCGGCGCGACGCGACCTTCAACGGTCGACCATCGGGTTGGGCAAATGCCGGCGGCTTCGCGGCCCTCGGCGAGCGGCTGGCGGCGATCGAGGCGTCGCGGGAAGGCTGACACGTCGCGTTCAATGAACCGATGAGCCGAAATCGAGCCCGGTGATAGCATCGCGCGATGACCAACGCGCGATCGACCACCATCGAGATCTGCAAGGAAGACATCCATTTCTCGGCGGCCCATTTCACGATCTTTTCGGCAACGGAACGCGAAAACCTGCACGGCCATAACTTCTTCGTCGAAGCGAGCGCGGTAGGGCCGGTCGGACCCGACGGGCTCTGCTTCGACTACAACGAACTGAAGAAAAGGCTTCGCGCGCTATGCGACTCACTCGACGAAGTGACGCTCCTGCCGGACGAGTCGCCTCACCTGAATATCGAAGCGGATGACGGGTTCGTGTATGCGCGTTTCGCCGACGAACGCCTCACTTTCCTCAACCGGGACGTGAAGCGACTGCCGATCGCCAACATCACGGTCGAAGCGTTGGCCGCCTGGATGCTCGGGGAAATCACGAGCGATGGCGGTTTTCGCGACCTGCCAATCGATACGCTGACGCTGCGCGTATCATCCGGGCCCGGCCAGTGGGCATCCGCCATTTGGCACCAAGAACGGCAACGCGCCGACTAACCGATACGAAGGGGAAAAGACCGTGGGACAAGGGGTAGCCATCATCTCAGGCGCATCCGCCGGTATCGGTCTCGCCACCGCGGAGCGGTTCCTCGCCGACGGGTTGAAAGTCGCGAATCTGAGCCGTCGCCCCTGCCCACTCGAGGACGTCAAACACATCACCTGTGATCTTGGTGATCACAGCTTCACGCACCAGGTCGGGTCGGCGCTCATCGCCTTCACCCAGCGCGCCGAGCGGATCGTTCTCGTTCACAACGCCTCGCGGCTCGACAACGACACGGCGCAAAACACGTCCGCCGACGCGCTTCGCACGGTGCTCGACATCAACGTCGTCGCCACGAGCATCCTCAACCAGACGCTTCTGCCGATGATGCAACCCGGTTCGTCGATTCTCTACGTCGGATCGACCTTGTCGGAGAAGGCGGTTCCCGGCAGTTTCTCCTACGTCACTTCAAAGCACGCGCAAATCGGCATGATGCGCGGGCTTTGCCAGGATCTCGCCGGGAGTGGCATCCATACCGCCTGCATTTGCCCGGGCTTCACGGATACGGAAATGCTGCGCACGCACGTGCCGGACGATGCCATGGATAGCGTTCGTTCGATGTCGGCGTTCGGTCGACTGATCGAGCCGCAGGAGATCGCCGAGACGATCGCCTGGTGCGCCGCACAACCCGTTATCAACGGTGCGGTCATTCACGCCAACCTCGGGCAGGTCGAGAGCTAGCAGTGCCGAACTACAAACTGCGCCGCCAGCGCGTTTTTCTCGTCCTGAGCGGTATTTTTCTCGGCACGCTGTCGCTCCTGAATATCCTCGGCATCAGCCGTTTCCTCGATCTTTCCTTCTCGATCGGCAGCGTCGAGATACCCATGACCGTCGCGGTCGGCGTGCTGCCCTATCCTGTCACCTTCATCTGCACCGACCTCATCTCGGAGCTCTACGGCCGCAAACGCGCGAGCGACATGGTGTGGGTGGGCATGCTGCTCAACCTCTGGGTGTTGTTCCTGCTTTGGATCGGCGGCGCCGCACCCGGGTTCGAGCCCCTCGACCCCAACAGTGGCGAGATCATGCTGGACGCCGCCGGGCGGATGCCGGTGTTTTTCGAAATCACGACGCTCGCGCAAGCCGCCATGTTCGCCTCGATGGTGGCCTATCTCGTCGCGCAGTACTGTGACGTCCGGCTCTTCCATTTCTGGAAATGGCTCACCAAAGGCAAACATCTCTGGCTCAGGAACAATGCGTCGACGTTGGTCAGCCAGATGGTGGACACGACGGCGGTGATCCTCGTCACGCATTACGTCGCGAATGGTCTACCGATCAACCCCAACGAAACGCTGTGGCCGCAACTGATGACATTCATCATCTCGGGCTATGTCTTCAAGCTGATCGTGGCGCTCGTCGACACCGGGCCGATCTATCTGCTGGTGGCGCGGCTGCGTCCCTATCTCGGCATCGAGGCGCATCAGGAAATCGGGCCGGGCGACGAGGTGGTCGATTCCGTCGAGTTCGACCGCGCCGACCCCGCCTAGCGGGTCAGGCTAGGATCTCAGCGACGGTCGCGACCGAACGCTCGATCAGATCGGAATCGACTTTGCCGATCCGTAGGCGCGTCACGACGAGGTAATTCATCCCGACCTCCTCCTCGTATCGGGCGATCTTGTCCTTCACCTCGGCCCGATCCCCGACGATCGCCCAATCATCGGGTGCCAGCGACATGCCTTTGCGGATGCCACTGGACGCCGCCGAGCGGGCTTCGATTTCGAGCTCATCCTTCAACCGTGCGAGCAGCCGTTGATCGTCCGACACAAAAACGGTGCGCATCACCGGGATCTCTTCGGGTCGCTCGGCCCCCGCTTCGTCGCAAGCGAGCGCATGGCGGGCGTAGTTCTCCTTCAGTCGCTCGACCGGTTCCATGGGAGAGGCGAGGTACGGCGCACCGAGCGAGCCGGCCTGTGCGAGCGCTTTCGGCCCGAACGCGGCAACCCAGATCGGCGGATACGGTTTCTGTACCGGCAACGGCGAGAGCTTGACCGGTACCGGTTCCTTACCGTTCAGCAACTCCGGCGCATCCGGCTCCATGACAATTTCTTCGCCTTGCCAGGCGCGCATCATGATGTCGAGACACCACTTGAAGATCCGCCGCTTGTCTTTGCGAGAGACCGAAAACGCATCGAACATCGCCGGTTGATAGCCCCGACCCACACCGAGGATTACCCGGCCGTTCGACATTCGATCGAGCACCGCCACCTGCTCGGCGGCTTGCAGCGGATGGCGCAGCGGCAGGAGATAGGACGTCGTACCGAGCCGTATCCGTTCCGTCCCCGCCGCAATCGCCGCCAGGAGCATCAACGGATCCGGAATCGCCGCGTCGCCCGTGAAATGGTTTTCGGGCAGCCAGATCGATTCGTAACCCCACGCCTCGGCGAGCGCGCCCTGGCGCGCCAGCGTACCCGCGTCCACGCGGCCGGAAATGAGCCAAGGGGTGAGTCCTAACCGCATAACGTTCTCGAATCAGCTTCTGGTTACCATCCCAACGATCCGAGGTTCGATCAAGCGAATGTCCGCACGTCAGAAGCGCACCAAACCACTCGTCATCGAGCGTCGCAATGCGACGTTCCAGGTCTTCGAAGCTCTGAAGACCAACCGCCGTCAGCGCGCGCGGCGCGGGTTGATCTTCGTCGAGGGGGTCGCCGCCATCAATTGCCTGCTCGCCAACGGCGGGACGATCGAAACCTTCGTGCTCGATGCCAACCGCGAGATTTCCAACTGGGCGCGCGCGAAGGCCGAATCTGCGAACGAGGTGGTGCTCCTCGGATCCGACCTCATGGCCGAGCTCTCGGACCGGGAAACATCGTCGGAAGCCGTGGCCATCGCGCGCCGTCCCGAACATCCGCTCGACGATCTTACGATCGAGTCACTCGTGCTCGTTTTCGATCGACCGGCGAGCGAAGGCAACCTGGGGTCGATCATCCGCACCGCGGATGCTTTCGGCGTGGATGCCATCGTCGCGACGGGACACGGCGTCGACATCTTCGATCCGAAGACGATTCGCGCCTCGATCGGCACCGTATTCAACCGACCGGTCGTGCATATGGAGGGTCCAGCCCTCGATGAATGGATCATAAAGATGCGCGCGCACGACCCGAAGCTCACGGTCGTCACAACGAGCGGTACCCGTGGCGAACCCCTTGAGACACACGTCGCGGCACACCCGTCGATCCTGATCGTCGGCAACGAAACGCACGGCGTCTCACGACACCTTCGTGATTCGGCTGATGTGGAGCTGACGATCCCGATGCGCGGATTCGCCTCGTCGCTCAACGTCTCCGCCGCGACGGCGATTCTTCTCTACGCGCTCGCGCAGGGGTCAGGCGAAGATCCGGCTTAGTCGTCGTCTGGACCGGTCTGGAAGAACTGGTTCTGGATGCGGGTCTGGGCCATCGCCATCGCCGTCATCGTCGCGAGCACCGCATCGAGATGACGGCGATCGGCATACGCGCGATACGCGGGATCAGCGTCGACGAGTCCACAACGCGCCTCACCACAATTGAACTCGGTCGCGCGCCCGAAGCTGTTACCAGCAACGCCATAGGAACCGAACGATTTCGAGTCCCGGCTGAAGCGCCAGAACGATTCCCAGCTCGCGGGATGGCCTTCGATGGGTTCGAGGACTGACGTGATCGTCTTTTCCGCCGTCGCCTCGAGGAGATGATCGTACGTTGTATCGGCGACTCGCAGGGCCGAGCAGTTGTCGCGTAGCGCCGCTTCCAGAAAATCGACGTTCACGGGGTACTGGTTGAACCGGTCCGACATGCTGAAACGCCACCAGCGTGCCGTGTAGACCGGCACGACCGAGGCGGGCGTCGTGGCGTCCTGGAGGAAGTTGATCACGCGGCCGAGATTGGTGAACTGATCCGCCATCGCCGCGGACGTATTCAGACTCGAGAGCGCGTTGGCGTATTGATTGTGCAATCGCGTTTCGAAGATCCACAGCATCCGGCCATCGGATTCACCGGACCGGTCGTAGTAGTTCCAGCGAAACATGCGTCGCCAGAAGCCACCTTCGGCTTGCTGTGCATTGGCGCGCGCGATGTAGCGAACCTCTAAAGGTGTCAGTCGCGGCGTCGAACTGTCCGCGACGCATTCGTTGAAATGCCGCGCCGCGATGAAGGTGAGCTGCTGATGTACGGTCCGATCATACGGATGTGCTGACACGCCAAGTGCTATGAGCGCGGCCGCAAACCAAACGCGCAGCACTCCCCGTGCGCTGAACGCGCGTCGCGGGCAACGCCTCATTCCAGCGCCCCGAAGTTGCTCAATTCCGTTGTCCACCGCTACTCCGCGGGCTTGATTGATCTCAATTCGCTGCGCTTTTTCGCAATATTTCGTTACACGTTGACGTGTTCTAGCCGACCACCAACCGGTCGACCGCCTATTGCTGCGACAGCCCTTTCTTGCCCGCGCGAATGTCCCCCATCCGTCTCTGACCGTACTCGAGACAAGACCCCATGCTTTGTCCCGAGCCTTTTCTCTCGCGCCTGTTACACCCTGTAACAATTAACGCACGCCGCGACGATCGCATCCCGTCGGGCGAGACGCAAGGACGCCGGTCGATTGTCGGGCTACCGAGGACTAGACTCGACCGCAGGCCTAGCGATCCACCGGTCAGGAGACACACCTATGAAAGCCGCCGTTCTGCGCGAAGTTAACGCGCCCCTTTCCATCGAAGACGTCCAGACCGCCACACCGGGTCCACGCGAAGTGTTGGTCCGGACAGCCGCGGCCGGCGTCTGTCACTCCGACCTGCACTTCCAGAACGGTTCATACCCCTACCCGCTGCCGGCCGTTCTCGGCCACGAATCCGCCGGCGTCGTCGAAGCCGTCGGTTCGGACGTGAACTACGTCAAGCCGGGCGATCACGTCATCACTTGCCTGTCGGCATTCTGCGGACATTGCGAGTATTGCCTCACGGGGCATATGTCGCTCTGCCAGGAACCCGAGCTTTCACGCGGGCCGGCCGACGCGCCTCGTCTCGCCGTCGGCGGCGAACCGATCGCCCAATTCCTGAACCTGTCGTCGTTCGCCGAGTACATGCTCGTGCACGAGCACGCGATCGCGAAAATCCGCGAGGACATGCCGCTCGACCGCGCAGCCCTCATCGGTTGTGGCGTGACGACGGGCGTTGGCGCCGTCATCCACACCGCCGCCGTCGAGCCGGGTGCAACCGTCGCCGTCATCGGCTGTGGCGGCGTCGGACTTTCTTGCGTCAATGGCGCCGAAATCGCCGGCGCCAGCCGCATCATCGCGGTCGATACGGTAGCCAGCAAACTCGAACTCGCGCGCAAGTTCGGCGCCACCGATGTCGTCAGCGCGGCCGAAACGGATGCAGTCGAGGCCGTTCGAGAAATGACGGGCGGCGGCGTGCACTACTCCTTCGAAGCCATCGGTCTCAAGGCAACGACCGAGCAGGCATTCAAGATGATTCGCGACGGGGGCACGGCGACTGTGATCGGCATGATTCCCGTCGGCACGATGGTCGAGATTCACGGTCCCGAGTTCCTTCGCGAGAAGACCTTGCAGGGATCCAACATGGGCTCCAACCGTTTCCGCGTCGACATGCCCCGCTTCGTCGATTTCTACCTCGCTGGCAAGCTCCACCTCGACGACATGATCTCGAGCCGTATCAAACTCGAAGACATCAACGATGCCATGGCCGCCCTCGAGACCGGTGAAGTCGCGCGCAACGTGATCATGTTCGACTAGCGCAGCGTCAGATTGCCGAAACGCCCGGCACGATAGACACGTAGCGTCGGGCGTGCGCGATCCCGAAGACGTTTTGACAACGTCCCGACATCCGTCGTGCGGTGGCCGTTCGCCGCCACGATCACATCACCCGCCTGCAGGCCTTGCCGCTCGGCCGGGGTGCCCGGCGAGACCTGACTGACAAAGACCCCTTCGCTCGTCAGCGGATCGTCTTCACCACGAAAATCCATGAGTTCGGCGCCCGTCAGGCGATCGTCGAGCCGATCGCCCGCAACCATCCGGTTGTCCGTGATCTGGAGCACGAGCGAAACATCCTCGTTATCCCTCAAGATCTCGAGGTCGAGTCGATCGCCGACCATCGCCACTGCCGTTTCGCCTGTGTAGTCCGAGACGCCACGCACCGGCCGGCCGTCGATCGCGAGCAGGATGTCACCGAGTTGCACCCCGGCCAATTCGGCAACGCTGCCAGGCTCCACCTCGACCACCACCACACCGCTTTCCGCCGCCGTGCCGAACGCCTCGGCGAGATCGCGCGTCAACGGTGTCACGTCGAGGCCGATCCGCCCGCGACGGACTTCGCCGTGCCTGATGATTTCGTCAGCGATCGCGCGAACCATGTTGCTGGGGATCGCGAACCCGATGCCGACATTCCCCCCGCTGGGCGCCACGATCGCGGTGTTGATCCCCACGAGCCGGCCGCGTAGATCAACGAGTGCGCCGCCTGAGTTACCGCGATTGATCGACGCATCGGTCTGGATGAAGTCTTCATAACCCTCGATGCCGAGGCCACTTCGTCCCAGCGCGCTGACGATGCCCGACGTCACGGTCTGATCGAGACCGAACGGATTGCCGATCGCGACGACAAAGTCGCCGACGCGGACATCACGCGAATTAGCGAACGGCACGTCCACCAATCGATCGGCGTCGATCCGCAGCACGGCGAGATCGACCTGGGGGTCGACGCCCACCAGGAGGGCGGAGTATTCCCGACCATCGGCGAGCGTGACCTGGATCTCGTCGGCACGATGCACGACATGGTGATTCGTGACGACGAAACCGAGTCCCGCATCGATGATCACGCCCGAGCCCGCACTCTGTGTGCGCGTCTGCGGCACGTTGAAGAAGCGCCGGAAGAACGGGTCCTGCAGAAGCGAGTTGCTCGACCGGACCCGCGCATACGTTGCAATGTTCACGACACCAGGCGAGGTCTCTTCGAGCATAGGCGCCAATGACGGCACAGCAACGCCGCCGACCTCGGTCGGCAGCGCCGCCCACGAACCCGTCGACATCACAAGACACACGACAGCCAGAACGTTTCGAATCATCGAGATCTCCGAACGCATACGCCGACCGCGTCCATTACGCACTCTTTTGCGCGTTCGCCTCGTCCGACGGCGCATCGGCGCTACTGTGCGCCACGCGCGGCAATGGACCCGCCGCGAAGAAGATACAGAAAGATACGGCCGAGATGCCCATCGCCACGTAGAACGAAACAAGATAACTCGCCGCGTCGTGCACGTAGCCCATCAACACCGGACCTCCCGCGACACCGACCGTCGACGCGGCGTTCGCGTACGAGAAGATCTTCGGATAACGCTCGACCCCGAATGCCTCGGCCATGAGGAGCGGTTGTAGCATCAGGAGGTTGCCGACCGTGAGGCCGAAGACGAACGCGCCGAACCACGCAACCCCTGCCGTCTCCGCTCGGGCCAGCAACAAGAGCCCGATCGACTGGCCCACGATGTTCGCGAGCGTAAAGAGCCGGATCGGCACACGCGTCACGATGACACCGCCCGCGAGCCTTCCGAGGATGCTGGTGCCGGCAACAAGCGACACCGCCGTGCTCGCAACGACATGATCCGTGAACGCCTCGACGTGATTGAAGAGATGCGCGATGCCGCCGACCTGCGCGCCCATCACGAGCAGATACGCCACCGTCGAGCCGACGAAGAAACGCGATCGGACCACGTCATCCACACGAGGCGTCGGCCGCGAGGGGTCGAACGACGGCTTGCCGTCCGGCCACGAACGGATCAGGAGCAGCGTGATCGGCGCCACCACGACGAAAAACACGACCCCGAACCACGGTGTCGCCCCACCGATGCCCCAATCGTGAATCAACGCCGCCGACAGCGGCGTCAGCAGAATCCCGCCCGTCGACAAGCCGGTCGATGCCACTGAAAGTGCAATCGAACGATTCGCGCCCGGGAACCAGCGCGTCACCAACGTCGTGCCGGGAATCAGCGACACGCCCGCATTGCCGAACCCGAAAAGCGCGAACAGCAACCAGACGTGCCAAATCTCCGTCGCCACGCCCACGAGCGCCAACGCACTCGAAGCCACCGCGGCGCCCGCCAACATCACCCAACGGACGTCGACACGTTCGATGAGTCGCGCCACCCCGATCCCAGCGATGCCGCTGACGATGAAGAGCAACCCGATCGCGCTCGAAATTTCCGCCACGACGAACCCGCGCTCGCCCGCGAGCGCGTTGAGATAGACCGACAAGTTGTAGAAGCCGAAGCCCGACGACATCGCGAGCACCACGAAAACGCCGGCCACTAGCCACCATGGCGAACGAGTCATGGGGATCCGAGAAGCGGGGAACCGGGCGAGGATAGCTGTCGAGCCAAGGATGTGGAAACTGTCGAGCGGAGGATCTGGGAAGTGTCGAGCGGGTGGCAGTTTGAGACTGGAATTTTGTGAACTTTTTCTTCTAGGGGGGACCCTCCGGGTCCCCCCTAGGCCCCCCCTGCGTCGCGGCGAAGCCGCGCCGGGCTCTGGCGTCTCGATTTCGCTGATTGGGGTTTGCCGGCTTTAGAACTAATTTGCCCTTAGGAAGTCTGTAGCGAACCGAACAGCCTGCGAATCCTTTCCAGGACATCGAGGGAAGACGGGCGCTGGAGGATCCTGCAAACGATTCTCCGGGCATCCTGCGAATCGCTCGATATCGAGCGAAGGTTTCCGGCGAAAACTGATCTTCCCCCGAGAAACCGGACACCGGATTTGAGTCGTACCATGATTCGAAACGAGGTGTTGGATGACGAAACAGAAACGGCGGCGATTTACCGAGGAGTTCAAACGGGAGGCGGTTCGGCTGGTCACAGACCAGGGTTACTCGTTTGGAGAAGCGGGGCGGAGCCTCGGGGTGCGTGGCGATTTGATATCGCGCTGGAAGCGCCGGTTCGAGGCCGCTGACGAGACGTTGGACCGGGAGGTCTCAGAGCAGCAACGGATTCGGGAGCTCGAGGCGGAAGTCCGCAAGCTGCGGATGGAGAAAGATATTCTAAAAAAGGCCACGGCCTTCTTTGTGCAAGAAAAGCCATGAGGTATCGATTTATCGATGCGCATAAGAAGGTCTGGCCCATCACCCTCATGTGCGCGGTGCTGAAGGTCTCGCGCAGTGGCTACTACGATTGGTGCGACCGGCCGCCAAGCGATCGAGATCGCGCCAACGCGGTGCTGGACAACGAGATCCAGGCGGTCTTCGAAGAACACCGACAGCGTTACGGTTCACCACGCATCACCGACGAACTGAACGACCGGGGCATCGCGTGCAGCGAGAACCGGGTGGCGCGACGGATGCAAACCCGCGGGTTCCGCGCGGTTCAGCGTCGGAAGTTCAAAGTGACGACGGACTCGAGCCACGACAAGCCAGTGGCCGATGACCTGATCGAGCAGGACTTTGCCGCCTCCGAGCCAAACGAAAAGTGGGTGAGTGACATCACTTACGTGTGGACCGACGAGGGCTGGCTGTATCTCGCTACGGTGATGGATCTGTACTCGCGGGCGATCGTCGGCTGGTCGATGAACCGGCGCATGACGCAGCAGCTGGTGATCGACGCGTTGACGATGGCGTTGTTCCGACGCGGCTTTCCCCGGCAGACGATCATCCATTCGGATCGCGGCAGCCAGTACTGTTCAGCGGCCTACCAGCGGTTGATCAACCACAACGGACTTCGTTGCAGCATGGGCCGTCGTGCCAACTGCTATGACAACGCTGCGATGGAGAGCTTCTTTCATACGCTGAAGGTCGAGCTCATCCATCGCGAGCGTTACCGGAGTCGAACGTGTGCGCGTCGCGCGATCTTCGAATACATCGAGAGTTACTACAATCGACAACGAAAGCATTCAGCTATCGGGAATCGAATCCCGATGCTGATGGAGGACGCGGCTTAACTGACTGTCCGGTAAAACGGGGGAACTTCAAACGCCTTCCGCCGAGGCCCCGGCGCGCAACGCGCGCCAGGGGGGAACCGCGCCCAGCGATTCCGCGCCGAACTGGGCGCGCGGCGAGATTCCCCCATCGGCCAACTCAGACTCAGCGCCGATCCGGCGGGGGCGTGGGGGCGGAGCCCCCACAAAAAAGAGCAAGCTGCAATCCAGCCTACTCCTCCGGCAAGTCAGAGCTTCCCAGCCCACCGAATCAGCGCTTTCCAGATCATCGAACGGCACTTCCCAGCGCATCCCGCGAAACCGACCAAACCACCCTACAAATCCTCCTCGAACATCGACCGACGCCTTCCGGCGACCACGCCCACCACCGGGGCCCCGCGCGCAAAGCGCGCCAGGGGGGAACCACCCGCAGCGATTCCGCGCCGAAGGGCGCGCGGCGAGATTCCCCCCTCGGACAACTCAGACTCAGCGCCGATCCGGCGGGGGCGTGGGGGCGGAGCCCCCACAAAAAAGAGCAAGCTGCAATCCAGCCTACTCCTCCGGCAAGTCAGAGCTTCCCAGCCCACCGAATCAGCGCTTTCCAGATCATCGAACGGCACTTCCCAGCGCATCCCGCGAAACCGACCAAACCACCCTACAAATCCTCCTCGAACGTCGACCGACGCCTTCCGGCGACCACGCCCACCACCGGGGCCCCGCGCGCAAAGCGCGCCAGGGGGAACCACCCGCAGCGATTCCGCGCCGAAGGGCGCGCGGCGAGATTCCCCCCTCGGACAACTCAGACTCAGCGCCGATCCGGCGGGGCAAAGCCCCCGCAAGAAAAAAGATAAAGTGCAACGATCACGCAACCGCCAAAACACCCCTCGTGAACCTCAAAATCACCCACGCGATCACCTGGCGCCGCCTGCTCGCGATCCGCTACAAGGACGACAAGACACCGCGCTCGATCGAGCCGCATGCGTACGGTCGTGGCCGCAAGGGCAACGAGATTCTGCTCGCGTGGCAACGACACGGGGCGTCGGGTTCGCGCAGTTTCGGTTGGCGCCATTTCGATGTGGACGACATCACCTCGATCGAGAGCCAGGAGGAGACGTTCACCGGACCGAGGAGCAGCTACCGCGCGGATGACACGACGCTCGTCGAGCTCTTCTCCCAACTTAAAGACTGAGGATGCCGCTCGAGGTGACGCGGACGTTCGGCGACCTATACTCGCCACCGCGCGGGCAGGGATCAACGAGTTTGGCGACCTATCAACCACTAGCGGCACCGTTCAGCGAG
The DNA here is from genome assembly GCA_951813295.1 of uncultured Pseudomonadales bacterium. GTDB lineage: Bacteria > Pseudomonadota > Gammaproteobacteria > Pseudomonadales > Azotimanducaceae > VXYL01. Next base: position 2,409,123 of record CATOTI010000002.1, on the reverse strand, counting down.
CGGGCCTGGGAAGTGAAATCGGGTCAAGGGGGTCCGCGCGGCAACCGTTGGCGGAGCGCCAACGTGTCCGTGGACGACGATGGCGATCTAGAGATGCGGATCGTCGAGGACGCCGGGCGTTGGAGCTGTGCGGAAATCCGCACAGTCGAGGATCTGCACTTCGGGACGTATCAGGTGTTCGTCACGGCGGATCTCACCCAGATCGCCAGGAACGGGGCGGTGCTCGGTTTCTTCAACTACCCCTCGCGTGATGTCGCGCCGATCGACGAGACCGATGAAATCGACATTGAGATTGGTGAGTTTCAGCAGTTCGCCGGTCGGGAGAATCTGATCTTCCACACCTATCCGAGCGAACGCCGCGGGCGCGAGACGTTGCAGCACACGCGCGTCGACCTCTCGGCCGCCAAGACGACGCTGCGGTTCACCTGGACGGGCGACGCTGTGCACTTTCAGTTTCTCGAGGGCCACCGCAACGACGACCGGCACGTGATCCACGAGTGGCGTAGCGCGCCGCGTCCCCACACGCGCTTGCCGCAGCGGCCACTGCCTTTCCACATCAACTACTGGTTGCTGTGGAATCAGGCGCCGCTCGTGCCTTACAACGCCGTCCTCACGCTGTCGTCGTTTCGCTACGTCGGTGCCGCCTCGTAACGGCCATCAATCCGCGAGATAGCGTTCGGCGTCGCCCACGACGAGCGCCACCGCATTGCGACGTCGGTCGTCGGAAAAAAGATCCGGACGATCAGCTACCCAGCCGAGCCAGACGAGGCTGCGGATCGTCAGAAAGCGGGTGATATCCGCGAGACCCGGCGGCGTGCGATGGCGCGCGTAACCGGCGAGAAAGGCCCCCTGAAGGTGCTCGAACTCCGGTTTCTCTCGAAAGTTGTAGATCGCGATCGCGATGTCGTATGCCGTCCAGCCGAAACCGCCGTCATCAAAATCGATCACATGCAGGCCCGCGTCGGCCGCCACGAGATTGAATGGATGCATGTCGGCATGGATCAAGCCGAACGGCGACGTGCAATCCCGAAGCTCATCGAAGGCTTTGTCGCGGGCGGCGATCAACAACGCACGCTCAGATCGCGCGAGTCCTTCTGCTTCCCAGAACCGACCCCACACCGGATCGCGACCGACGAGGCCCGCTGCGTCCCAGGTGACCCGGTCGAATCCCGCCGGTAGGGACCACGCCTCCGTCGCCAGGTGCAGCTTCGCCATCGTCTGACCGATCGCCTCGAGGTGCGGCGGCCAATCATCGACGGGGGAGCGCATCAACATCGCGCCGACGAGTTCACCATCCACCCAGCGCGCGACAGTGACGAAACGCCCATCACTCCCTTCCGCCGCGAGACGCGTATAGCGCTCGCCGTCCGACGTGGTCATCGGTTCCGGCACGGAGCAACCCGCTTCCACCAACGCCGTGAGCCACTGATGTTCGGCGATCAACTCGTCCGCCGCGTGATACCCCGGACGGTGAACCCGAAGCGTGTACGCGTCGGAATCCGTCCGAACGAGATAGACGAGGTTCTCGCTCTTGGAAACGAGTTCCGCGGACTGAGCGTTGATTCCCCACACGTCTAGATGATCGCGCACCGCACGATCCCAGGCGTCGTTCATCAAGGAGGCGACCTTCGGTGACTCAAGCCTTCAGCGCGGCGGGCGGGGTCGAGCTCGCATAACCCTGCGCCGCCGCGTAGTGCAGGCGTTCGAAATCGGCGCCCTCGAGCCCGCTCTTGCCAAAAGCATCGTCCAGCCCACACAGCGTCGAGAACACGGCCGGGTTGCGATCGACGATCGCCTGATCGATGTCGTCATACCGCTCGAGCGGACGGATGAACGAACGTGAATAGGCATTGTGCAGCGACGTTCGGCGCCCGGGCGCGGTACGCGGCGTCGATCCGTGCCAGATCGCGCCATGCCAGAACGCGATCGAGCCTTGGTCCATTTCGATGAGCTTAGTGCCTTCCTGGCTCGTCCCTGGCGGCACCTGCCGCCCCTGGCGAAAACTTCCCGGCAGGATGCAGGTGGGGCCGTGTTCACGGTGAAAGTCGTCGATCGCCCACACCGCGGTACCTTCCACGCAGTAGTCCGGGAAAGGCTCCGTGATCCGGGATGCGCCGTAGTCCGCGTGCAGCCCCGGATGGGTCTCCTGGCCCGCCGATTTGACGATGGTGTCCGACTGATAGATGAGCGCGCCGCGGCCCATCAGGTATTCGACCACCGTGAGCACCCACGGGTGGATGGCGGCTTCTTCCCAGATCCGTCCGCGCTTCAGGAGCATCGTCGCGCGGAAGCTCGCCCCTTCGTCACGTCCGGCATGGTTTCGATGGGTTTCTTCGCGCAACTCGTCGGCATAGCTGTCGGAGAACGCGCCGCGCAGCACCGTATAGCCGTCGCTGTCGAGATCGCGGAGGTTATCGGCAATGCCGAGGCCAGCCGCGCGGTGCTCGATGTTGGGATTGTTGATCGTACGCACGGCCATATAGTCGTGAAGCTCGGCCAGAATCGCGGCTACCGACGGCGGCATGGGTCGTGCGACCTTCGGCGCTTCGACATCGGCGCCGAAGAGCTGTTCGTACTCGCGCTCGAGCCGATCGGCACCGCCCGGCTGTCCGCGCACGATCCAGGCGAAGGGCAGCAGCGCGTTGTAATCCGCCCGACGCCACCAGGCCGGATGATCGGCGAACCCGGGTTCGATCCTCGTGCCGGTCGAGTCGAAGGTGACGACATAGCCGATACGTTCGTCGCTCGAGAGATGCGGCGGCGGATTCATGAGTTCTTGAGCCACCTTATACGGTTCGCTCAGATCCGTGGCGTGGCGTGTGCTGAGAAAGGTGTTGGCTACTTCAATCCACTGAGGTGAAGCGTATTCCGCTCGCTCCGCGAGCGGGGCCGTTAGACGGGTCATGGATTACTCCCCAAAGACCGTCAGGTCTTCTTGCGCCTGGTGAGGCGCGGTCGGAAATAGAAATACGTCTTGCCGATCTCGTTGTGCAGGTCGGCGAGGTCCACCTGGCAGGCGTCGACGAAAGAATGCAGGTCGATCGGTTCGTCGAACTCGACCTTGGCGAGCTGACGAAGAATTCGATTGGCACTTCGTAGAGGACGCTCCGAACGTGCGAGCGATCGCAGGCTCGTTCGAATCGACATCAAGCAACGCGCGTAGGATCGCGGGAATTCGGGATCCGTGAAGAGGAAGCGCAGTACCTGGTCTTCCTCGAGACCCTGACCCATCGCCGCGCGATAGGTCTGCAGTCCGTAAAGCGAACGCAACACGCTGCGCCACTGGATTTCCTGATACGGGCTCAAGTCGCGATCCGATTCGTAGAGATCGGCAAATAGATCCGATGAACGCACGTCGATCAACCGGGTCGTCATGTCGGCCCGTTCGAGATGATTGCCCAGCCGAAAGAAGATCCACGGCGCCCCATGCGCCATGTTGGCCGACAAGAACCCTTCGAGACGCTGCACCTGCCCCGTGATCTCGCCAAGCACCTCGGCCCGACGTAACCGCGACAACGAGCCGGTGAGTGCATCGGCGGCATAAAGATAGAGTTCGTTGATGAGCTCGAAACCGAAGCGGGGCATCTGATCGCGAACGGTGCGGGCATTCTCCCGCGCATTTTCGATCGACGAGAGGATCGAACCCGGGTTCTCCGAATCGGAGGCCAGAAACCGAACGACGTTCTGTTCCGTCGCCGCGTTGTAGCGCTCGTCGAATCCGTCCGGCGCGCCGACGATCTCCACCAGCGGACGCCAGCCGAGCGTCGTGCGTTTCGGAAAGTCGAACAGCAGGTTCGCATTGACGCTGATGAGCCGCGCCGTGCTTTCCGCTCGCTCGATATAGCGTCCGGTCCAATAGATACGTTCAGCCACCCGCGACAACGTGCTCATGCGAGGTCCACGATCCAGGTGTCCTTGCTTCCCCCACCTTGCGAGGAATTCACGACCGTCGAACCTTTCACCATCGCGACACGCGTCAGCCCGCCGGTCGTCACGAACGACGATTCACCGGAAAGTATGAAAGGACGAAGGTCGAGACATCGTGGTTCCGCGACCCCACGAATGAGCGTCGGCGCGACCGACAGGGTCAGCATGCGCTGGCCGATATAGTTGCGCGGATCTTCTTCGATCAACTTGGCGAACTCGCGCCGCTCCGTCGCGGTCGCGTGCGGACCGATCAGGATCCCATAGCCGCCCGACTCGTTCGCCGGCTTCACGACGAGTTCGTCGAGGTGGTCGAGCACGTATTCCCGCGCGTCGGGCTCGACACATCGATACGACGGCACAATCGGCAAGAGCGGCTCTTCGGACAGGAAGTAGCGCACGATGTCGTCGGTGTAGGTGTAGATCACCTTGTCGTCCGCGACCCCGCAGCCCGGCGCGTTCGCAAGCGCGACATTGCCTGCACGCCAGGCCCGCATGAGGCCGGGTACCCCGAGAATCGAATCGGGGTGGAAAACCTCGGGATCGATGAAGAGATCGTCGATCCGTCGATAGATGACGTCGACTTTGACGAGCCCTTCGATCGTGCGCATGTAGACGCAGTCGTCACGGCCAACGATGAGGTCCGCGCCTTCGACAAGCTCCGCGGCCATCTCGTGCGCCAGGTACGCGTGTTCGAAATAGGCCGAGTTGAAGACGCCGGGCGTCAGCACGACGATCTGCGGTTTGGCCCGACCCCGCCGCGACGGCGCCAACGACGTCAGGCACCGAGCCAACTGCGCCGGATAGTCGTCGACCGGCAGAATCACAGAATCGGAAAACACCTCCGGGTAGACGCGCTTCATCACCTCCCGGTTTTCGATCATGTAGGAAACGCCGGACGGAACGCGCAGGTTGTCCTCGAGCACGTACATCGTGCCGTCGGCATCCCGCACGAGATCGGACCCGCAGACGTTCGCCCAGGCCCCGAACGGCGCTTCCGCGCCCATGCACTCCCGTCGAAACTCACGCGATTCGAGGATGTAGGCCTCGGGCACCACGCCATCCTTCAACACGCGCTGATCGTGGTAGATGTCGTCGACGAAGGCGTTGAGCGCGGTCACCCGCTGGCGCAGTCCTTCTTCGACCCGGTCCCATTCCACACGATCGATGACCCGCGGCACGATATCGAAGGGCCAATCCCGATCGATGCCGCCGGCAGCATCGTCGTTGTAGACGGTGAACGTGATCCCCATCGAGCGAATCTCGAGTTCGGCCGCCGTCTGGCGCGACTGCACCTCTTCGTCCGTCAGACTCGCGAGATGCTTACACAGCGCACGCGCGACCTTGCGCGGCGCGCCGCGATGGATCAGTTCATCGAAGAAACCGGGCGATTGGTATCGCTTCCATTCGATCGGCATCAAAGGACCCTGAAATCGATGCCGAATAAAAGCGCGTCTCTTCCACGGTGTCGAGGATCAGGCCGCGCTTTCGTTATCGAACGCCTCCCGAAGCTTGTGCTTTTGCACTTTGGTCGACGACATCGGCCACTCGTCGACGAAACGAACATGACGAGGGACCTTGAAGCTCGCCACCTTGCCGCGGCAGAAATCGATGAGGTCCGCCTCAGTCGCCCGAGCGCCATCGTTCAGCTCGATGTAAGCGGCCGCGACCTCGGCCAGGCGCGCATCCGGCACGCCGATCACCTGGGCGAGTTTCACGGCCGGGTGTTTGGCGAGAAGCGATTCGATCTCGATCGCCGCAACGTTCTCACCACCGACCTTGAGCATGTCCTTGATCCGTCCGTGGAACGCGATCCGGCCATCGTCGGTCAACGAACAGAGATCGCCCGTTCTGAACCACCCGTCGTGGAACGCCTCGGCGTTTTTTTCCGGGGCCCGGTAGTAGCCCCGGAAAACGGCATATCCCTTGATCCAGATCTCGCCACGACTTTCCGGCGGCAGCTCATCGAGCGTTTCGGCGTCCACGATCTTCACCTCGATCCCTTCGAACGGCTGACCGCACGTAGTGAGGCGCGTTTCGAGGTCCTCGTCCGGATGGTTGTAGGCGATGACCCCACAGGCCTCCGTCAATCCGTACGCGCCGGTCTGCAGGGCCTGTGGGAACGCTTCCTGAAACTTCAGCAGAAGATCCGGCGGTGCGACGTTATTCAAACGGCGGATCGAGGAGAGATCGGTTGTCTCGAAATCCGGATGGTTGATCAGATCGTTCATCACGGTCGGGAAAGCAGGGAACGCCACCGTGACGCGTTCTCGACTCATCATGGCGAGTGACGGACCCGCCTCGACGCGGAGCATCGACAAGAGCGCCGCCCCGGAGGAAAAGCAGGCGATGAGTGGCAGCACGGACGCCATGTGGAACATCGGCAGCGGCGCCCAGAAGCGATCGGTGTCGGCGAGGAAGTAACGCTGCTCACTCATCGCGGTGCCATTCCTGACAAGCGGACCGTGATCGAGCGGGCAGCCTTTCGGATCGGCTGTCGTGCCGGACGTGTACATCATGATCGCGGGGCTTGCCGGGTCGATCTCGATCGCCTCGAGGACCGCCGCATCGACCCCATTCGCGGCCTCTTCGAAGGCTTCGCGTCCCACGAGGTGCGGTGCCGCCGTGTCGCCGAGCATCGCGACAAACCGAAGATCTGGCGCGCACTCGAGCTCGACCGTCGTGGGATCGTCGACGTCGCCGAGCCCCGGCAATCCCTCGATGAGTAACTCGTTGAAGTTGGCGAACTCGGAAATGAGATCGTTCGTCACGACCGCGACGAGGTTCGCATTCGCGACGACGTAGCCAAGTTCGACTGCTTTGTAACGCGCATTGACGGGTACCGCGACGGCCCCAGCCATCGTGATCCCAAAGAGGAGTTCGATGTAATCGGGGCAGTTCGGCATCAAGATGCCGACATGATCGCCCGGCTCGATGCCGAGGCCGATCAGGCTCAGCGCGCGGAATCGCGCCGCCGCAAGCAAGCCCGAAAAACGATGGCGATGATCGGGGAAGACGAGCGCGTCGTGGTCAGGCCAACGCCGCGCCGCTTCGGTCAATAACGTGGGCAAGGTGTCTGGCTTCATCGCTCCTCCATCGCCCAGATTCTCTCAACGCGGCATCGATCAGGGGTTGTGAACCGTCGGATTCTGATCCTCGCGCGGATCGTCGAGCTCGGACGAGAGCGACTGGCCCGGCGTGAGGTAGAAGAACTTTGCGCCCTTCGGGGCGCCCGGCTTGTGCCAGACGCCTTGCGGTACGACGAACATTTCACCCGCCCCCGCCGTGTACGTGTTCCGCCCACTCTCTTCGAGCAGCACGAATTCAGCTTCTCCTTCGAGAATGAAAAAGAGCTCGTCCGTATCGGGATGCATCTCCCAACCCGGCGCGACCCCGGTGACCGAAAGTGCACCGACGTGATGCCCGTTGAATGCAAGGAGGTCGAGAAAGGTGAATTCCGGATGTTTGCCGAGTTCCGTCACGACGTGCTTGATGTCCATCCCACTTTCTCCGATGTCGTCTGATGGGGCGATCATCAGGTGAAGCCCATCGCCGCGCAATGCGCGTGCCCCCGGTCCCGCTGGAAGCGCGGAGTCGTCGCGCTGGAAGCGCGGAGTCGCACGCCCCAAACCAGGGCCATGCCGAGCACTAACGCACCGTCATGGTGCGGTCCGACCGGAAACGTGCCCGAATTTCGCGCGATCCAACCTGGCACGGCCTTTGCTCAAGCCATTGCAGAAGGGGGCACGTTGACGTTGCTCTGGGGACGACACAATTCGTCTCCGAAAATGGAGAGCTAGGGTTCCGATCCTTATAAGGGTGCCTGGTCCGAGAGCTCTCGACCTTCCGCGAGGGGGGTTACACGGAGGGATAAAAGCCCGGGAGAGCGTGATCGCCTCCTTTCCGTGTTGCCAACAACAGTGGAAGGAAAAGATGAACACACGCTACCTAAAGCTCTTGAGCGTCATGTGCCTCACGGCACTCCTATCGGTCAGCGCGCTCGCCAAAGATCAATACCGCGTCGCTTGGAGTATCTACGTCGGCTGGATGCCGTGGGACTACGCTTCCCAGGCCGGCATCGTCGACAAGTGGGCCGAGAAGTACGGCATCGAGATCGAGGTCGTTCAGTTCAACGACTACATCGAGTCGATCAACCAGTACACGGTCGGCGCATTCGACGCCTGCACGATGACGAACATGGACGCGCTGACGATCCCCGCCGCCGGCGGTGTCGACTCGACGGCGCTGATCGTCGGTGACTTCTCGAACGGTAACGACGGCATCGTCACGAAAGGCACGGGCAAAACGCTCAAAGACCTCGCGGGTGGTGACGTCAATCTCGTCGAGCTCTCGGTCTCGCACTACATGCTCGCGCGAGCACTCGACAGCGTCGGTATGACCGAACGCGATCTCACCGTCGTCAACACCTCCGACGCCGATATCGTGGCAGCGTTCGCGACGGACGACGTCGAAACGGTCGTCACCTGGAATCCGCTCCTCGCGGAAGTGAAGGACATGCCCAACGTCACGCCGCTCTTCGATTCATCGGAGATCCCGGGCGAGATCATCGACATGCTGGTCGTCAACACCGAAGCCCTCGAGGACGAACGCCTGGGCAAAGCGCTGGCCGGCGCCTGGTATGAGACGATGTCGATCATGGCAGGTTCCAACGCCGCCGCGATCGCCGCAAAGACCGCGATGGCAGAAGCATCCGGCACGGATCTGGCGGGATATGAAGCGCAGCTCCAAGCGACCGAAATGTTCTACACCGCCGCACCCGCCGTCGAATTCGTACGATCCGAGAGTGTCGTCGACACGATGAAAAACGTGACGGCGTTCTCCTTCCAGCACGGCCTTCTGGGTGAAGGCGCGCCTGGCCCGGAGCACATCGGCATCGAGTTCCCCGGCGACAAAGTGCTCGGCTCGAAGCGCAACGTGAAGCTCCGTTTCGACGACACCTACATGGCGATGGCGGCCGACGGCGAACTGTAGTTCGCCGATCGCCAACGGAGTGTCACGATGCGCCTAATCAACCGGACGCCGTCGCCGCGCGGTCTGATGATCGCCGTCGTCGCCCCGTTTGCGATCCTCGTCGCGATCTACGCAGCCGTGTCGATCGACCGACGAGTCGAGAACCCTGACGACAAACTCCTGCCCGGCATCACGGCGATGGCCGAGGCGGTCGACCGGCTGGCGTTCAAACCTGATCGCCGCTCGGGTGATTACCTGTTCTGGAAGGACACCCTCGCGAGTCTCCAACGGCTGGCGATCGGAATAGGCATCGCCGCGGCGCTCGGCATCGTTTTTGGCATCGCCAATGGGCTCTTGCCCTGGTTCTCGGCATCGGGATCGCCGTTGATCAAAATGATCTCGCTGATCCCACCGCTCGCGATCCTGCCGGTTCTTTTCATCGTCTTCGGCGTCGGCGAAGTCGCGAAGGTGGCGCTGATCGTCATCGGCACCGCCCCGTTTCTGATGCGCGACCTGGAACAGCGCGTCGGCGAGATCCCGCGCGAGCAGCTCATCAAGAGCCAGACGCTAGACGCGACGACCTGGCAGATCGTACTGCGTATCGTGTTGCCCCAGATGATGCCGCGCTTGATCGACGCCGTTCGCCTCAGTCTGGGCGCTGCCTGGCTCTTCCTCATCGCCGCCGAAGCGATCGCGTCGACCGAAGGCCTCGGCTATCGGATCTTCCTCGTGCGCCGCTACCTGGCGATGGACGTGATCCTGCCGTACGTCGCCTGGATCACCTTGCTCGCATTCCTCCTCGACTACGCCTTGCGGCAAATCAACCGCCGCGTGTTTCCCTGGTATGGAGCCGCCGCATGAGTTTCATCGAAGTAAAGAATCTCTGGAAACAGTTCGACGACAAGGTCGTTCTCGAGGGCGTCAACCTGTCCGTCTCGCGAGGCGAGTTCGTCTCGATCGTCGGTGCATCCGGCTGCGGCAAGACGACGTTCCTCAACATGCTGCTGGGCGAAATCGCGCCGTCGCGCGGCGAGATCATGATCGACGACGTCCCCCTCGTCACTGAGCCAACGGTCGAACGCGGTGTCGTCTTTCAGCGCTATTCGGTGTTTCCGCACCTGACCGTGCTCGAGAACGTTCGCCTGGGCATCGAATTCGGTTCGTCGAGACTGCTCGGTCGTACGTTCGGCAAGCTCAGACCGGGCGGCAATCACACCTCGATGGTCATCCGCCGCGGGGTTCAGCTCGAGCTCACCGACGTCGACGGTGACGCCAACGCCGGGATGCTTTTCTACAACCCGACGAATCCTCTCGAACGGCTGAACCTACCCGACACCTTGAAGTGTCAGCACACGTTCCGACTGACCGCCGGCCACTGCCTCTACTCCGACATGGGCCGAATCTTCTGTTCGATCATCAAGGATGACGTGGGCTGGCACGACGCCGCCAGCGGTACCTGCAATGCATCGAGCGTCGCCGCGCGCTGGGGCACGAGCAGCTACCAGGAGTCGCGCAACGAGTACCTCAAGAACGGACGCGACAGCTTCCTGATCGAACTCGGCAAATACGGTCTCGGTCGACGGGACATGGCCGGCAACATCAACTGGTTTTCGCGCGTCGACGCCGATGCGGACGGCAATACGTCGCTCGCACCCGGTCATAGCGCTGCCGGGAACAGCGTCACGCTTCGCTTCGAAATGGACACACTCGTGATCTGGCATACGTGTCCGCATCCGCTCGACAAAACCCCGGTCTACCCGCGCAAGCCCATTCGCTACGCCCTTTCGCTCGCGGCAGCCGTCGCCGAAGACGATCTCTGCCGGATGTCCCGCCCGGAGAACCAACGCGGCTTCGACAACACCGCGCTCTACAACCTCGGGCAGCGCTAGCCCCGACGAGGAAGCCAGACATGACTCTCACCCAAAGCACTCTGTCGACCGAGCAAGCCACCCGGACCGACGTCGTCGACGCGGGAACCTATTACTTGCGCCCGATCAAGGCCGGCGACGTCGTGCGCATCACCGACCTCCAGGGCAATCAGGCGGTCGATACGCTCTTCTTCAACGCCGATGATCCATTCGAGCGTTATAGCGCGTTCGACACCATTCGCGAGCAGGGCAACCTCTACCTCACCACCGGTACGACACTCCTGTCGGATCTCGGCAACGAGATGCTCGAAATCATCGCCGACACTTGCGGACGTCACGACACGCTGGGGGGCGCCTGCGCCGGTGAGAGCAATACGGTGCGATACGCGCTCGATAAACGCAGCATGCACTCGTGTCGGGATAGCTGGCTTCTCGCGATCAACGAGAACACGACGTGGCAGCTCACTAAGCGCGACCTCACGCACAACATCAACTTCTTCATGAACGTGCCGGTCACACCGGCCGGCGGGCTGACCTTCGAAGACGGGATCAGTCACGCCGGTAAGTACGTCGAGCTCGAAGCCAAGATGAACATCCTCGTCTTGATCTCGAACTGTCCGCAGCTCAACAACCCCTGCAACGGCTACAACCCGACGCCGGTCGAAATCGCCATCTGGGCGAACTGATGTTCGATCGTGTCCTGATCGCCAACCGTGGCGAAGTCGCCGTCCGGATCTGCCGCACATTGCGTGAACTCGGCATCGAATCGTTCGCGATCTATGCCGACGACGACCACGGTTCTCGCCATGTCGACGCCGCCGACCACGCGATTTGCCTTGGCTCGGGGAGGGCAACCGATACGTATCTCAACATCGACAAGATCGTCGAGCTCGCCGCGCGCCACGGGATCGATGCGATCCATCCCGGCTATGGTTTCCTGAGCGAAAACGCTTCATTCGTCGAGCGCCTCGATGATGCCGGCGTAACGTTCATCGGTCCCCGGGCGGACCACATCCGAACTTTCGGACTCAAGCACGTTGCACGCGATGCGGCCGGTGCCGCCGGTGTCGCAACGCTCCCCGGCAGCGAACTCCTCGATTCCGTCGACGATGCACTTCGCTACGCGGCCGAGGTCCGCTATCCCCTCATGCTGAAGAGCTCGGCGGGCGGTGGCGGCATCGGCATGCACCTCATCGAATCCGACGACGACCTCGAGAAGCGTTTCGACACCGTGCAGCATCTGGCGGCAAGCCAGTTCGGCGATTCTCGCCTCTTTCTCGAACGCTATATCGCCGCACCGCGCCACGTGGAGGTGCAGGCTTTCGGCGACGGGCGCGGCGCGGTTCTGACGCTCGGCGATCGCGACTGCTCGTTGCAGCGTCGCCACCAGAAAGTCATCGAGGAATGCCCGGCGCCCAATCTGCCGGCGGATGTCCACCTCGAGCTTCAACGTTCCGCCGAACGCCTGCTCGCCAGTGTCGACTACATGAGTGCCGGTACCGTCGAATTCCTCTACGACCCGGCCGACCAACAGATCTACTTCCTCGAAGTGAACACACGCCTACAGGTCGAGCATGGCGTCACCGAAGAGGTCTACGGTGTCGACATCGTCCGTTGGATGGTTGAACTCGCGGCCGGTGATCGGGGCGCTTTCGCGAACCCCGTTCGCGCCCCCGAAGGGCACGCGATCGAAGCACGCGTCTATGCGGAGGATCCCTTCAAGGATTTTCAGCCGGCACCCGGATTTGTGGCGGTCGCCGACTTCCCCGCCGACGGGCGTGATGCCACGGCCTCGGGTCGCCTACGCGTCGACACCTGGCTCAAATCCGGCATACGTGTATCGCCGCAGTACGATCCGATGATCGGCAAGGTGATCGCGCATGCGTCCACGCGCGAGAGCGCGATCGAATCGCTCGACAGGGCGCTCGAGCAGACGCGCCTGCACGGTATCGCCGACAACCTCGAATACGCACGCCACGCGATCGGCACTGCCGCATTCAAGCGCGGCGAAATGTCGACGCATACGCTCGCCGATCTCTCGGTTGAACCGACCGGCATCGAAATCTTGGACCCGGGCCCGATGACGACGATCCAGTCTTATCCCGGGCGCCGCGGCTTCTGGTCCGTCGGTGTACCACCATCCGGCCCAATGGACGATCTGTCGTTCCGGCTCGGTAATCGTGCGCTCGACAACGACCCGGGTGCCGTGGGTCTCGAGATGACGATCAGCGGCATACGGTTACGAGCCGACGAAGATGTTGCCGTGTTCGTCGCGGGTCACGCTGACGTTCTCCACAACGAGGCACTCGCTCACCCATGGCAGATCATCAACCTGAACGCCGGCGACACGCTTTCGATCGGTCGTTTCTCGACCGGCGCCCGCGCCTATCTCCTCGTCAGGGGAGGATTCGACGTGCCGGACGTTCTCGGCTCGCCGGCGACCTTCACGCTCGGCCGCATGGGTGGAATCGACGGCGGTACGCTGAAGCCTGGCACGCGGCTCGCACTGGCGAATCCCGCAACCCACGCGCCGCGAAGCATCAACCCGCCACGGTTCAACAAGCGCTTTGAATTGCGCTGCACGCTCGGGCCGCACCCGACCGCCGAGTTCTTCACCGACGAAGACATCGAGACCATCTTCAGGACCGGCTGGAAGGTGCATTTCAACTCGAGTCGAACGGGTATCCGACTCACCGGCCCCCATCCGACCTGGGCCCGCCCCGACGGCGGCCAGGCTGGGCTCCACCCGTCGAATATCCACGACAACGCCTACGCTTTCGGCACCATCGACTTCACAGGAGATATGCCCGTCGTTCTCGGGCCCGACGGACCGAGCCTCGGCGGCTTCGTCTGTCCCGCGACCGTGATCAACGCCGATCGGTGGAAGCTCGGACAGCTCGTCGCTGGCGATGAAATCAGCTTCGTGCCCGTCGACGAGTCCACTGCGATCGCGATCGAGGAGCGCCAGAACGTCGAGGTCGCCAACCTGGATCCCTCCAACGTGGTGGCCGCACCAACACCGCTACGACACGCAGTCGACGAGGTCGTACTCCTACGCGACGACGATCTGACGATCCGCCGCGCAGGGCAAGACTGGCTCTTGATCGAGGTCGGCGCGCTGACGCTCGACATCCGCCACCGCATGCGCATCGAGACGCTCAATCGTGTACTCGAGGACGCCGCCCTCCCCGCCATTCGCGAGCTCACCCCGGGTGTTCGTTCGTTGCAGGTGCATTTCGACAGCCAACGGATCGACGCACGCGGCCTCGTTCGCGAAATCATGCCGATCATCGACGCAACACGTGACGCGTCCGAGATGTCGATCCCGTCGCGCGTCGTCCATCTGCCGCTCTCGTGGGACGATCCGGTCGCGAGCGAAGCTGCGGCGAGATATCTGAAGAGCGTGCGCGCCGACGCGCCGTGGGGCGCCGACAACATCGAGTTCATTCGCCGCATCAACGGTCTCGATAGTCGCGACGATGTCCACGACATCGTCTTCGACGCGAGCTATCTCGTGCTGGGACTCGGCGACGTCTACCTCGGCGCTCCCGTGGCGACGCCCCTCGACCCGAGACATCGCCTGGTGACGACCAAGTACAACCCTGCGAGAACGTGGACGGCGGAAAACTCCGTCGGCATCGGTGGTTCGTACCTCTGCATCTACGGAATGGAAGGACCCGGCGGCTATCAGCTCTTCGGTCGAACGATTCAGGTCTGGAATACGTATCGACGCGGCGCGAACTTCGACGAGTTCTGGCTACTCCGTCCGTTCGACCAGATCCGCTTCTACCCGGTCGAACACGAAGAACTCGAAGCGATGCGTGCCGATTTTCCGATGGGTCGGCACGAGATAGAAATCGAGACAACGAGTTTCAGCGGCGCTGAATATCAACGATTCCTCGAGACCGAATCGAACTCCATCACGGCGTTCGAACAGCATCGACAACGTGCCTTCAAAGCAGAGCTCGCCGACTGGCGCGCCCGCGGCGTGCTGTCGTTCGAGACCGATGCCTCGACGTCGGCACCGGTCGAGCATGCGGTACTCGACGCAGCTTTCGTCTCAAGCCCGGTCGCGGGCTCCGTCTGGTCGATCGCGGTCGAAGCGGGCAGTCGGGTCGAATCGGGGCAGGTGCTTTTCGTGCTCGAGTCGATGAAAGCCGAGTTCGAGATCAAGGCGCCGCACGACGGCGTCGTCGGCGATGTCCTCGTGGCACCCGGCGAACTCGTCGAACCAGGCCAGGTACTCGCTGTCCATGACTGAACCCAACGACTTCCAATCCTGGCAACGGCCGATCCTCGATGCCCCTCGACCGCTCGACGCTCTGCGAGATCAACTGAGCGATCTGCGCCAGCAACAGAAACGATTCGAGCCCTATAACATCTGGATTCATGCGCTCGACGATGCAGAGATCGAGCGTTACATCGCTCGCTTGGGCGATCCCGAGTCACAGCCCCTCTGGGGGCTGCCGTTCGCGATCAAGGACAACATCGACCTCGCCGGCGTGGAGACGACGGCAGCCTGTCCGGCGTACGGCTATACGCCCGATCAGTCGGCGTTCGTTGTCGAAACGCTGATCAACGCGGGCGCGATCCCGGTCGGCAAAACCAACATGGACCAGTTCGCCACCGGACTCGTCGGTACCCGATCGCCACACGGCGCCGTTCGTAACGCGATCGACCCTAACTACATCAGCGGCGGCAGCAGCAGCGGCTCGGCGGTTGCCGTGGCAACGGGCCTCGCGAGTTTTGCCCTCGGGACCGACACGGCGGGTTCAGGTCGAATCCCGGCTGCATTCAACGGCCTCGTCGGTTTCAAACCCAGCCGTGGGCTCTGGTCGACATCCGGTGTCGTACCCGCGTGCCGGTCGCTCGATTGCGTCTCGGTCTTCACACGCACCGTCGCTGACGCGCGGACGATTCACCGACTCGCCAACGCATTCGATAGCGACGATCCCTACGCGCGCCAGCTCGCGCGTGGTGATTTTCCTTCGTCGCCGCCGCGCTACGGCGTACTCGGCGAGCAGCACCTCGGCTCTGTTGCCGCACCGTACCGAGCGGCTTACCAGGCATTCACCGAACGACTCCCGAACCGCGCCACCATCGACGCGACCGGGCTTCTAGAGGCAGCGCGGCTACTCTATGAGGGACCGTGGGTCGCAGAGCGCGCGAGCGCGCTTGGCGATTTCCTCGAGTTCCACGCCCCGGACGTACATCCGGTCACGCGCGAGATCATCAAACAGGGCTTTGAGCGCACGGCGGTCGACTATTTCGACGCCGCCGATCAGCTCGCCCGTCATCGACGTGCTTGTGAAGCCCTGTTCTCGGAGATCGACGTCGTGGTCGTGCCGACCGCGCCCACGATTCACACCATCAACGCCGTGACGCGCGATCCGATCACGACGAATACGCAACTCGGTACCTTCACCAATTTCGTCAACCTGCTCGATCTCTGCGCCGTTGCGATTCCCGCCGGTCAGGCGAGCGGAATGCCTTTTGGTGTCACGCTCATTAGTGATCGCGGTACCGACGAGGCTCTCCTCGATGTCGCATCAAACTGGTGCGACCCAAGCCGCGCGGCATCGCCCGCGCCAGTCGCGGAACGCGCCGCCACGACGACTTTCGCGGTCTGTGGCGCCCACCTCACCGGACAACCCTTGACCGATCAACTCGTCGACGCCGGCGCCCGGCTGCTCGAAACGACGACGACGGCACCTCAGTACCGGTTCTACGCATTGCCCGACGGCAAGCGCCCCGCGCTCGTCCGCCAGAGTGAAGGCGGGGTACCGATCGAGGTCGAACTCTTCGCAGTGCCGAAGTCCGCCATCGGATCGCTGCTGGACCTCGTCGCCCCACCGCTCGGGTTCGGTTCGCTGGAACTCGCCGACGGGCGT
The DNA here is from genome assembly GCA_951813295.1 of uncultured Pseudomonadales bacterium. Lineage (GTDB taxonomy): Bacteria > Pseudomonadota > Gammaproteobacteria > Pseudomonadales > Azotimanducaceae > VXYL01. The sequence goes on along the minus strand of CATOTI010000002.1, from coordinate 2,392,469 downwards.
TGGGTCAAGGGCTTCATCGCGGAAGGCGTGGCGGTTTCCGGCTCTGCCGATATCTCCCACTTCGGCGGCTGGCGCGCCTACAAGGCGAACGGCGAGGTTCCCTAACACCAACAACAGCCGATCACGCGCTGCCATACTGGCCTTTTCCCGCGCGAGGGGAGTCGAATGGCAGCGCAGATGGACACGATCGTCCGGCGCGGAACCGTCGTCACGGTCGGCGGCCGGTCGGTCGTCGACATCGGGGTTCGCGACGGGGTCGTCGTACAACTCGGTGGCGAGATGGTGCTAGCGGATGGTGGTACGGAAGTAGACGCCGCCGAGCGAATCGTGACGCCGGGAGGCGTCGATGCACACACCCATCTGACGGACCCTGTCCGCGGCAATCCGGACATCGCTTGGGCCGACGATTTCGAATCGGGCACCAAGGCGGCGGTCGCGGGCGGTATCACGACGATCGGTAACATGAGCTTCGGCCCGCGCGAGGGGACGATGGTCGACGGCATCGAGGCAGACGATGCCGAAGCGCAACAACTCGCCGTCTGCGACTACTTCCTGCACCCCGTGCTGTTAAGGCCCACGGAGGAGAATCTCGCGGCGATCCGCCCGCTCCACGAGGCGGGACATACATCGATCAAGTTCTTCCTGTCGTTCAACAACTTCGATCGCAACGTACAGTCGTTCCTGACCGCGATGCGTATCACGAAGGACGCAGGCGGAATCTCGCTCATTCACTGCGAAGACGCCGCCATCATGGATTGCTGCTGCACGCTGCTACGCGAGGCGGGCAAGACCGATCCACGGTTCTTTCCCGATGCCCGACCCGTTCAATCCGAGGTCGTCGCAACGCATCGCGCCGTCGGTTTCGCCGAAACGACGGGGTGCCCGAGCTACGTCGTGCATCTCGCGAGCGCAAGAGCCCTCGAAGCGTGTCACGACGGGCGCCGGCGGGGCGTGCCGATCTACGTCGAGACGCGACCAATCTATCTGCATCTGACACGGTCGCGATTCGAGGAAGAAGACGGCGCGAAATACGCCGGCGCGCCGCCGCTCCGAGACCAATCGGACGTCAACGCACTTTGGGCGGGACTCGCGTTCGGTAACGTCGACACGCTCGCCACCGACCATGCGCCGTGGAAACTCGCCGAAAAGCTCGACCCCGCCTTCGATGCGACCAACCTGCGACAAGGCGTCGCCGATCTCGAAACGTGCATGCCGATGCTCTATTCGGCCGGCGTTCTCTCCGGGCGCATCAGCCTCGAGCAGTTCGTCGCCGTTTCGTCGACCAATCCGGCGAAGCTCTTCGGTCTCTATCCGCAGAAAGGCACCATCGCCGTCGGGTCCGACGCCGACTTCGTCGTCTGGGACGACACGAAGACCCGCGTGATCGACGGCGCCTCGATGGAGAGCCGCGCCGACTACTCGCCGTACGACGGATTCGAAGTCACGGGCTGGCCGAAATGGACGCTTTCCCGTGGCGAGATCGTCTACGAAGACGGCGTCGTCACCGGGTCACCCGGGCGAGCGCGATTGGTTCGACGCGGACCCCATCGACCGATCTGAACAAACCGCCGGCCTTGCCGGCATCGATACCAGCGAGGCAGAACAATGAAAATCAACATCGAGATCGATCTCACACCCCAGGAAATGCGCCAAGCCATGGGCTTACCCGACGTCAAGGGATTCCAAGACGAAATGATGAACCAGTTCGTCGACGGTCTGAAAAACTCGGCGGAACGTCGCGAGCAGTTCCTACGCATGCTGGTTGCCGGTTCCATCGAACCCTGGCAATCATTCGCGCGGATGACGGGTATGCCCGGATCGGACAGGAACTGACGGACAGGACCTGACAACCGCGAGCGAAGCGCGGCGATTGCTCCTATGATCGGCCGTCTTTCCCACACGCCAGGAGCCCCGATGAGAAGAAAAACCTCGCGTTCATCCGTGTTCTCGATCTTCGGATTGCTCACCACGTTGGCCTTCACGAGCGCCAACGCGGACGTGGTCAGTGTCACGGGCGGCGCAATCGAAGGCGCCCCATCGAAAGCGGATGCGTCCGTGATGGTCTACAAAGGCATTCCCTTTGCGGCGCCACCTGTCGGCGATCTACGCTGGCGTGCGCCTGCCCCGGTCGAGAACTGGCAGGGCGTGAAGCCGGCGACCGAGTACGGCGGTGCGTGTCCGCAAGCCCCGACACTCGCGACGATGACCGGCGAGGCGATGCCGGTCATGACCGAAGACTGCCTCTATCTCAACGTCTTCAGTGCCGCATCTCCCGGCGACGAACGACCGGTGATGGTCTGGATCCATGGCGGTGGTCTGACCCTCGGCTGGGCTTATCAATCGATGTACGAAGGAACGGCGCTCGCGACCCGTGATGTGGTCTTCGTGTCGATCAACTACCGGCTGGGAGCACTTGGCTTCCTCGCCCACCCGGCCCTCTCGGCCGAGGCCGGTCGCTCCGGCAACTACGGGCTGCTGGATCAGGTTCAGGCGCTCGAATGGGTACGAGACAACATCGCATCATTCGGCGGCGACCCCGACAACGTCACCATTTTCGGCGAGTCCGCCGGCGGGACGAGCGTCAACGCTCTGGTCGCTTCACCCCTGAGCAAAGGGCTCGTGCATAAGGCGATCTCGCAGAGCGCCTGGATCAGCGACACGAACTACGCCCACCTCGATCAGGCGAAGCCATACGGTCCGAGCTCGGAGGACCAAGGCAAACGCTGGTTCGCCGCGAACTTCCCGGAAGCGACGACCATCGATGCGATGCGCGCCGTCGACGCCAAGGTGCTAACCGACGCGCAAGAGAACGCCTACAACGTCGTCGTGACGGTCGACGGGCACCTCATGCCCGCCCATACGTACGAAGTCTTCGATTCGGGCGCCCAACTCGACATTCCCATCATCGCCGGTACCAACACTGACGAAGGCACGATGTTCGCGGCGTTCATGCCGTGGACGAAGCTCGCCGAAGTCAAAGGCGCGATGACGGAGGCGTTCGGCGCACGAGCCGACGACATCCTCGCGCTCTACGACTCAAAAGATGATCCGGCGTCGATTTTCCAGACCAAGAACCATTTCATCACCGACGCCTGGTTCGTGATGGGAACCCGCAACATGCTGCGCGGAGCAGCCAAGCTCGGCTCGCCCACCTATCAGTACCACTTCAGCCGGCGCTCGCCCTCCAACCCATTGTGGGGCGCACACCATGCACTCGAGATTCCTTACGCGTTCGGCAACCTCGACGACGACGCCCAACCGGTCGACCAACGGATCTCCGACGCGATGATCCGTTATTGGGTCCAGTTCGCGACGACGGGTGATCCGAACGTCGATGGCCTACCGACCTGGCCGGCTTACGATGCCACGAACGAAAGGCACCTCGAACTCGGTGACACGATCAAGACGGGCAGCAAGCTGCGCCGTGACGCGATCGATATCTTCGACTCGCTGCGTGTCGCGGAAAGTGAATGACCCCCGGATATGATCAAGACGTTATGAAAAGGAGCAAAACCATGCGCCGCTTACGCGACCTGATCGCGGCGACGTTCGTCCTCGTGGGTTCCTTCGGCTTTGCCGAAGGCCTCAACGTCGGCGACCAAGCCCCGAACTGGACCCTGCCGGGTTCCGATGGATCGGATCACACACTCGCCGACCTCCGTGGCCAGCACGTGGTGATCTCATTCTTCCCGAAAGCATCCACCTACGGCTGAACGATTCAATGCAAGGCGCTGCGTGACAGTGACCAGGAAATCCGCAAGTTCAACGTCGCCTATTTCATGGCGAGCGTGGATCCGATCGAAGACAACATCACGTTCGCGACAAATACCGAAGCGAGCTTTCCAATCCTCTCCGACACCGACAAGTCGATGACCCGCGCCTACGGCGTGCTCTCCGGTATGGGTTTCGCGAATCGGTGGACGTACTACATCAATCCCGACGGCGTGATCGACAAGATCGACAAGGAAGTGAAGGTGCAGACGGCAAGCAAGGACCTGCTGGCGAACCTGATTGAGCTAGGCGTACCTGCGGACCGCTAAAAGCGGTCCGTCGGCAGTTTTTGCTCGCGCAAAAACTGCCACGTCGCACGTCACTCGGGGGAGTTCTCACCCTCACGCGGACCGCCTTCGGCGGTCCGTATGCAGTTCTTGCGTACGCAAGAACTGCGTCGTAGTAGCCGACTACTCGAAGGGCCGTTCGCCCTCGCACATGCGGACCGCCTTCGGCGGTCCGTCCGCAGATTTTTGCTACGCAAAAACTGCGCCGTAGCAGCTACTCGAAGGGGCGCTCTCCTTCACACATTACGCGATAGAGGGTGCGCGGCTGATCGCCGTGATCGTAGATCGCCGCGTGCATCGAGCAGCGGTTGTCCCAGATCACGACGTCGCCCGGTTGCCAGCGATGGCGGTACATCGCGTGGAGCTGTTGCGAGTTCTGGTAGAGAAACGAGATGAGATTGGCGCCTTCTTCCGGCGTCATGCCTTCGGCTTCGATACACCGCGCACCGAACGTGACGTAGAGCGCTTTACGGCCCGTCACGGGGTTCGTTCGTACCGCTGGGTGCCAGACGGGATCGGGCACGGCTTCCGGGTGATCGGTACCACTCACGACGTGTTTGAAACGTAGGCCTTCGAGGAACGATTTCATCACCGGCGACAGCGCATCGTAGGCGAGGTACTGGTTACAGAAGATCGTATCGCCACCGTGCTCGGGGATCTCGACGGCCGCGAGCGAAGAGAACGACGGCGGGCGTTCGACGAAACAGGTGTCGGTGTGGAATCCGCCGGACATCGGCCGCTCGGACGAACCGCGGTTCGCGACCACCTGAACGTGCTCGAAGTCCGGGTGCAGATCCTGTCCCGGCGTGTCGGTCAATGGCGCAAACCGCGACAAGAATCGCTGGTGTTGCGCCGGGGTGAGAAATTCCCCTGGAAAAACGCCGACGCAAAACTCGGCAACGAGGCGGCGTACCTCTTCGATCTGATCGTCGGTGAGGTCCGGAATCGACGCGCCCGTGATTCTGACCCCGGTGTACCCGGTCAACACCTCGGCCGTGAGCGTCGGCGCGAGATCGATAATGGCTTGCGGTTCGGCGGCCATCGGTTGTCCCCCTTCCTCTGACGTGCGCCGAGCGATAGTGCATGGTTTTTACCCACAAGGCACTTCTACCGATTCTGACGCGAAGGCGCGCATTGATCGGTTAGGCTCCGCGCTCGATTCGATACCGGAGCCACCCATGAGCCACCTCGACGACCTCTTCGGCCAGACCGGACGCGTCGCCTTCGTCACCGGCGCGTCGAGTGGTCTCGGTATCCATGCGGCAAAAGCGCTCGCGAAAACCGGCGCGGCCGTCGCGTTGGTCGCACGCCGCGAAGATCGCCTGAACGAGGTCGCCAGAGAACTCGAGGCAATCGGAACGATTGCCTGCGTCATCCCCGGCGACGTCACGGACCGCACCGCGATGGAACAGGCCTTCGATACGGCCGAAAGCGAACTCGGCGGCGTCGACATCCTGCTGCATGGCGCCGGGATCGCCCGACTGAAACGAGCCGAACGGCATACTCGAGCCGACTGGGACGACGTGCTCGCGGTCGACCTCAACTCATCGTTCGAGCTTTCACAGATCTTCGCGGAACGGTTTCGTGCCCGCGACGACGCGGACGCCGGCCGGATCATCTATCTCTCATCCGTCATGGGTACCGTCGGCAACTCGGTGCATCGCGCCGTCAGCTACCAAGCCGCCAAACACGGTGTGCAGGGGCTCATGAAGCAACTCGCCATCGAATGGGCCGGCCACGACATCACGGTCAACTCGATCGCACCGTCGTACTTTCCCACCGAGATGACGGTCGATCCCGCCACCGGCGAAATCCCGCCCGCCATGCACGAGCGAATGCAGCTCTTCACCCCGATGAGGCGTACCGGACGGCCCGAAGAAATCGAAACCGCCGTCGCATTTCTCGCCTCGCGAGCATCGACTTACGTCACCGGTACAACGGTACCCGTCGATGGCGGATGGACTGCCTGGTAGCGACTAGTCCTTCTGCTTGGGCGTCACCAGGCCGAGGTCGATCATCGTCTGCGCGGTTTCGCGCAACTTATCCGTCACGGGATGTGTTTCGAGGCCGAGATCCACTCGCGCCTTGTCGCAGTGGGCGATCGGCGCCTGGAAGACCGCACCGTGTTTTTCGATCACCGCGGCATAACCATCCGGCGCACCGCCGATGTCGTAGTCGGGGAACATCTTCTCGAGATGCGCCTGGATCTGAACGACGTCGATCTCGCCGGATTCATCCGTTGCGGACAACTGGTAGCGATCACCGTTCTGACAGACGTCACTCTCGATCATCAGCGCTTGCGCCTCACCGACATCGCGCACGTCGACGATGTTCCACAGGTGCTGCCAGCCACGCTGATTCGGTTTCCCCGTTAACGTCCGACCGAGGAACCACTGCCACGATCCGACCAACTCGTGCACTGCCGACAGCAACGGTCCGAGCACGACGACAGGGTTCACCGAAATAGCCTCAAAACCACCATCCTCCGCCGCGAAGCGGTGCGCGTGACGTTCCGTCTCGACCTTCGCCATGGCGTAACCCATCTCCCCGCCTTCATCGATATTGTCGAGGTTCCAGCTCGGGTCGTTTTCCTGGCGTCCATCGGAAGCCCAATCGGCCTCCGTGAACCGATAGCCTGACTTCGCCGGATGTGAGATTGCCGCGAACGAACTGGTGTAGATGAACCGTTTGACGGATCCGGCTTTCTTCACTGAACGAAGCACGTTGTCCGTGCCGTTGACCGCACCGTCGTACACCTGGCGCGGGTTGTTCGCTCCGCCATAACCCATCGCCGTGCCGACATGGAGAACGGCGCAGCATTCGGCAAATGGCGCGTCGTAGCTACCGTCGTCCAGGAGGTTCGCCTGGTGCAGCGATACCGAGCCTTCGTAGCTGCCGTTCAGTGCGCTCAAGTGATCGGTTTTTTCCGGATTACCGAGATCGGTCAAGCACGCGCGAACGTCGTAGCCTCGTTTCATCAAGGCGACGACGACATGGGTGCCGATATAGCCGGACGCGCCAGTGACAGCGACTGGTCCGTCGCGATGGGTTACTCGAGGCATGGGGTTCTCCTATAGGGAAGTGGATCGATGTGACGTTCAACGCGGCGGCAGCGTAACCGCGCCGCCCGATTCGAGCTGGATGTTGATGCTCGTGCAACCTGCCGCCTCGAGGGTCTCCTGGGCGCTCCGCATCTCGGCAACGAAACGCTCCCGGTCTTCCCAATGGAGGAAGAGCTCACCATCGCGCTCGAGCGTTGTCGTCGATTCGGCAAGCGGTTCGAGTTCAGCCTCGTCGACATCGCCGGCACAAACGACGGTGACCGTCGCCGGCAGATCGAGCGGTTTGTCCGCGAAAGGCAGGACGTCCGGCAGAACGAAAACGTCGGTCGTGAGTTTGAGCGGCGACGTCGCACCCACGTCGAATGTGAATTCCAGAAACGATGCCGACCAACCTTGCTTCGGTGGGGTGATCCGGGCGACGTACCAGCCCGGTTCGTCCGCTTCGACTGGCGCGGCCTCGAACACCCGTCCCAGCGTCTCGACCCGAAAGTCCCGCGCTCTCGGGTTCGTCGCCTGCCAGATTCTGACATCGGTCGGCGTTTCCTCGCTGAAGACCCGCAGCATCAGACGGCCCCGCGCGTCGGCTTCGCTCGACCAATGAATCACCGGCGGCTTCTCGCCGCGCACCATCAGGCTGTGGAAGGCGGCGAGGGTCGCAACGGCATCGGAGCCCTCCATCGAATGATCGGCGTTCGGGACATAACGCAGGTAGGTCTCGCCGCGTAGCCGATCGCGGTAGAACTTCGACGAATCCGGCAGAAAGAACTGATCGCCGGCCGCGTTCAGAATGAGCTTCGGCATCGTGAGTCGGTGCCGGTAATTAATCGGATCGACCAACTCGTAGAGCGACTTCAGCCGTTCATGGTCGAAGCGTTCCATGATCCCGTGACGGACGTAGTCGCCGATCGATGGTGCCCAGAAGCCATACGCTGCGAAGTGGTGGCGCATTGAGGCACTGGTATTGAGGACGTCGATCACGATGGGCGCGATCGCGATCACTCGATCATCGACAGCACCCGTCAACCAGGTCGTCCAACCGCGTTTCGACGCCCCGGCGATGACGAAACGGTCGACCTCGAATGGCCCGATCTCGGCGGCGACTTCCGTCACGGCGTCCATGGCCTTCACGACACTCTTCACCATGGCGTTCCGGGCGAGCCAGACGTCGTCGGCGCCTTGTAGAAAGCGATCCCACGTGTAACCGATCAGGTCGTCCTCGTAGCGATTGACGCCGTCCCCATCGAACTCGAGGGGCTGATTCGGCACCTGGCGAAGCTCCGCGACGATCGATCCCGTGTTCTGGGCGACCGATCCGAGCAATAGATTCGGACCGGGTAGCCCACGACCGTTGCTGCCGCCCGAGACATAGATCATGGCGGTCGTCGTCGTGACCGACGGCGGGATCGAGAGCACGAGGTGATGCGTCCACTCGTCCCGATCGACCTCCTCCGGTGTCAACCAACGTTGCGAAACCAACTCGGCGACGACCGTACGTCCCCCTGCGTTGGAGTCGTCCGAAACGATCGAGACGCGATAGCTCGGATCCTCTCGCGCGACGTATTCGTCGAGCGACGTCTCGAGCGGCGGATCGGCCCACGACGGCAGCAAAACAATCGTCGTCACCACCAGCAGCATTCCTCGAATCGACAAGCCACACCCCCGTCACGACCAAATCGATGAGCGAAGTATGATCAAAGCGGTACACGACAAACGAGCCTTTCTATGACGGCGAACCGAACGATCACGATTCCCGGTTGCGACGGCCCTCTCGAGATCGTCTGGGACCACCTCGGTATCCCGCACGTTTTCGCGGCGAGTCAGGCCGACGCTTTCCGGGGTATGGGATATGTCGAGGGGTACGAGCGTCTCTGGCAGATTCACCTGTCCTGCCTCTACGCCAACGGCAATGCCGCCGCGACGATGGGTGCGCGTTTCGTCACGCAGGACGTCGTTCATCAGGCATTCGACGTACCGCCCGATCGCGTCGGTGTGCCCGCGAGCCCCGGCGACTGGATCGTCGATGCCTATCTCGATGGCTTGAACGCCTACGTCGACGAGCTGAACGATCGAGATGAGGTGCCGCCCGAGTTCGCCGGTATCCACGCCCGTCCGCGTCGATTCACCCGCTCGGACATCGCGGCACGTTATAGGTTCACGAGCTGGTTCCAGCACCGAAGCTGGCCGGAGAAGCTTCTGCTCGGAAAATCCATGGCGCGTTACGGCATCGGCAAGTTCGCGCCCTGGGTCGGCGGAATCACCGACCACGATCGCCACGAGATAGAGCGCCTCGCCGAACCGCTCAAAGCCTTCGAGCTCGAAACAGTTCGCATGCTGATCCCCGAGGCCAATTTCAGCGGCAGCAACAACTGGGCCGTCATGGGGCGAAGGAGCGCGTCCGGCCGGCCCATCCTCGCGACGGATCCACACCAACCTCACTCGATCCCGAATACCTTTTTCTACGTGCATCTGAGCGCAGGCGACTGGGACGTCTTTGGCGCGTCCTTCCCAGGCGTCCCCTATTTCATGATGGGCTACACGCGTGATCTCGCCTGGGGTCTCACCACCGGGATGATCGACACGTACGACGTCTACGTCGAAGAAGTCGATGGCGACTCCGTCCGCACGCCCGACGGCGCCAAACCACTCGAAAAACGACGTTTAAGCATCGATGTCAAAGGCGGCGACGCACGTGAATTCGAGGTCCTCTACTCACCACACGGCCCGTTGATAGAACCGCTCGCCGAACAACTCGGTATCAAGACGTCCAACGCACCGCCCTATCGAACGGCGATTCGGTGGTCTCTTGCGGGCAATCCGACATCCGCCGGCGTCCTCGCCGGTCTACCCATCGCCAAGGACGCCGACACGTTCGGCGAATCGCTCTTCGAAAACGACGTCTCACCCCTCGTCAACAACATCATCTGTGTGGACCGTCACGACTCCTTGCGCCGCTACATCGCGGCGACGTTGCCCGCCCGCACCAGGACGTCCGGTACGGTTCCGCTCGCCGGATGGGATGCCGCCAACGACTTCGGCCAGAGCAAAAAGAGCGAGCTGATGGTCGAAGCAGATCCCGACTGCGGCTACGCGGTCACCGCAAACGACGACACGCTCGGTGCGAACGCGCCTTATCCGATTCACACTTTTTCCGCCGGCCCGTCACGGCGCGATCGAGTGCGGGAACTTCTGGACGAGAAGGAGACGTTCACCGCCGACGATTTCACCGCGATGCAGCTCGACCTGACCGACTTGCGCGCCCGAAACCTCGTTCCGGAACTCCTCGACGCCCTCGCGGACGCCGCCGACGACGATCTCGTGGCCGCCCGGATAATCCTCTCCCAGTGGGACTTTCGTGCTACCACCGACTCGAACGCCGCGGCGATCTATTACACGTTTCTCGACCGCATCTGGCACCGCAAGCTCCTGCTCGAACTCGGCGATGAGTATCGAGCATTCCCCGTCATCGCCCCGGCGATCAGCAAGGTGGAACCGAGCGCGTACGCGGGCGCGGCGTGGCAGGACATGGGTGAGCGCCCCCTCGAGATCGTGCGCGACACATTGACGAAGACGATGGGATTACTACGCCAGGAGCTCGGCGACGACCCGAAAACGTGGACGTACGGCGACCTCCAGCAGATCGCTTTCTGGCACTCGCAGTCGAAGCGCGAGCCGTTTCGTGACATGAAAGTCGGCCCTGATCCGCTCGGCGGTAGCGGCACGACCCTCGGGATGGCGATGCATCTCGCGAATCCGCTGGGCGTCGAACGCGAAGGGCCCGCGCAACGCGTCTATCACGGTCCCGCGTTTCGAATGGTCGTCGATCTGGCCGACCCCGATCATTGCCGTTTCGTGATCGCCGCAGGAAACAGCGGCCGTCCCGGCAGCCCCCATGTCGATGACCACTATCGAAAATGGCTCGCCGGCGAACACTTCACGTTGACGCTCAAACGCGACGAAATCGAGGTGGCAGGCGTCTGGATCACCACGTAGAAGACGCTCGATCGAGGATTAAATCAAGCCTTGAGTTCGGTGGACGAGTGGCCTAAAACGAGCAAACAGTCTTCTCAGGAAGGTAGCTCGCGGTCACCGACGGACTAGCGCGCCGGTTAACTTCCAATGGAGGGAACAATGCGAACGCGTGACGTACTCGCCCACAAAGGCAATCCCGCCGTCATCTCGGTCGATCCGTTGACAACCGTCTATGACGCCATCGAGATGATGGCGGATCACCACATCGGTGCTTTGACCGTGATGCAGGACGACAAGCTGATCGGCATCGTTACCGAACGGGACTACGCTCGAAAAGTGATCCTCAAGAATCGCTCATCCAAGACTACCCACGTCTCCGAGATCATGACCGCGGATGTCATCACCGTGGCGCTCGACGACGGGGTCGATGAATGTCTCGACAAGATGCGCGAGCACTATATCCGTCATCTCGTCGTCGTCGAAGCCGGCCAGGTCCTCGGCATGTTGTCCCTGCGCGATCTCTACTCCGAGATCATCCAGGAGCAGAGCGAGACGATCGATCAGCTACAGCATTACGTGCGGGGTGAGCCGACCTGACGGCTCGAGTTCACGCTTCGTCGAGGTGAGCGCCCAACACCTCGACGAAACGTTCTGGCTGTTCGAGATGCGGTGAGTGACCCGCGCCCGGGATGACGACGCGTCGTGCATTCGGGATCGCGCAGAGCAACCGATCCGATCCTTCGAGGATCCGTGACGCATCGCGCTCGCCGTGGACGACCAACGTCAGGCAGCCGATCGAACCCAGACGATCGCGCACGCCAGGCCAGTCGATGAGCGCTCGCCAGGCCGCATCGCGCACTTCCGCGGGCATCTCCATTTCGCGACACGCCGCGAGCTCGAGTGTTTCAGGTGGCAGAAACGGCGGGGTACCGCCCGGCTCGTCATGATCACCGAACCAGTCCGTGGTATCGGCCAGGACGAGCGAGAGCAGACGTTCGGGGTAGCGGACAGCGATTTCCTGGGCGACCCCTCCACCGATCGAATGTCCGACAAGATGGAATCGTTCGATCCCGGCCGCATCGACCGCCGCGAGGACATCGTCAACGAAGCGAGCGACGCTGAAGACAGTTCTCGCCTCCACCTCGCCGGATTCGCCGTGGCCGCGCCAATCGACCGCCAAACTCGAATATCGACCTTGGAGGGATACGACAATGCGCTGCCAATCGACAGCGGCACCGCCGAAGCCGTGGACGAAACAGAGTCCCTCACCGTCGCCCGCGACCGTGTAGTGGATGCGAACCCCGTCGCGACTAACCGTTTCCACCATCTCGAAATCCCTCGAGACCGCCTTCTTTGATCGCGTCGTAATCGAATACCGAATCGAGCACCCGGCGTGCCAACGGTTGGGCCGCCAGATTGCGAGCCAACGCGGCAATGCCCCGCAAGTGAAAGATGGTGCCATTGCGCTTCGATGCGCGCTGAACCCGTGCCGTACGTCTTTGGCGCAGCGCCTCGTAGCGCCGAAGTGCCGACCGTGCTTCCCCGTTCGCCAGACAGCCCGCCAGAACGGCACCATCCTCGATCGCGAGGGCGCCGCCCTGCGCAAGGAATGGCAACGTCGGGTGGCAGGCGTCACCGACGAGCGTGGCGACATCGACGCCCCATCGCTCGAGCGGTGCCCGGTCGAACAAGCCCCACCTATAGCAAGTCGACGGATCGAGCGCGGCCACGAGGTCGCGCACCAATGGATGCCAGGCACGGAACTCATCAATCAGTGTTTGCGCGTCGCCTCGTTCCACCCACGACTCCGACTGCCACGCCTTCTGCTCCACCACGGCGACGCAGTTGATCAAACGACCGCCGCGAACGAAGTAGTGCACGAAATGCCGCTGAGGTCCCCACCAGGCAACAACCTTCTTCGGTACATCGATGCCGATGTTTTCCGCGTCGATTAATCCCCGCCAGGCCACGTGGCCCGTGAATCGCGGCGACTCGTCGTCGAACAACGCTTCCCGAACGACCGAGTGGATCCCGTCGGCGCCGATCAGAACGTCCGCCTCGACGAGCCGCGCGTTCGAGGTCGCGACCGACGCTCCGCTGGCCGTGATCTCGATCGATTCGACCGTTTCGGACAAGTGGATCTCGATCTTCGCTTCGTTCATCGCCGCGTGCGCCAGCACGTCAATCAGATCAGCTCGATGGATCTGGAGGTACGTCGGTGCCGCGGAGGGAACGATCGACGTCGTCGTGATCTCACGCCCGCTCCGCCATGCACGGGTGACGACGCCCGTCGGTCGATGGCCGACGCGATCCAACGAGATACTCACGTCGAGCCAATCGAGAACGCGCATTGCGTTAGGTGTGAGCTGGATTCCCGCGCCAACTTCGGAGAGGGCTTCGGCCTGCTCGATCAGCGTGACGCGCCACCCCACACGTGCGAGGCAAAGCGCCGTCGTGAGGCCCCCGATCCCCGCGCCGACGACCAGCGCGTGTCGCACGTCTCAGCCCCTCCCGGCGTTCCGCCGCGCGAGATCTGCGAGTCGGTCCGCATCGACCTCCACGACGCAGAACTCGTTCGACTCCGGGTCGAGCATCACCGTGAAGTCGTCGTGCTCGTCCCGAATCCGGGCGCCCAACCCCTCGAGTCGTTCGATCTCCCGCGCCCGATCGAGCGTCGCGATATCGAGATGCACGCGGTTTCGAACCGTTTTCGGCGCATCGGTCGTCTGGAAGAAGATCGTCGGCCCTTCGCCATCGAGCGCAACCGCGGGGTCCGTCTCCGGGGTCAAACCGAGGGCCGCCAATCGCTCGATTTCATCCGCATCGTAAGGACGAACCTCGTATTCCTCGAGCGCCGACGCCCAGAATCGCGCGAGCCTGGCCGGATGAAGACTATCGACAACGATGTCCTTGAGGCGCGCCATCGGCCCGTCGTTCCTCGCGCTATTCCGCTACTTTGAGCGCCGTCTCCACCACGCTCGCAAAGAAACTCGCGCCGTAGACAGCCGCTTTGTCGTTGAAGTCATAGCCCGCGTTGTGAACTGGCCGCGTGTGCTCGTCGTCATGATTGCCGAGGAGCAGGTAACAGCCGGGTACTTCTTCGAGCATGAAACTGAAATCTTCCGACCCCGTGCCAGGCGGTAGCGCACGCGCGACATTGGCTTCACCGACCAGGCCGCCACAAACGTCGGCGGCGAGGGTCGCCGCGGCGGCGTCGTTGACCACCGGGTGGAAGATCGTACGGAAGTCCACCTCGGCCGAACCACCGTGCGCAGTCGCAACCCCGTCGGCGATGGCGCGCATGCGTTCTTCGATTTTCTCCATCACGGCGACCGAGAACGTACGAACGGTGCCTGCGAGCCGTGCTTTACCCGGAATCACGTTGTATGCGTCGCCCGAATGGATCTGCGTAATCGAGAGGACGGCAGTATCGGTCGGGCGGACATTGCGCGAAACGATCGATTGCATGCTGACCACCATCTCCGCCGCCATGATCACCGGGTCGGCCGAGTCGTGCGGAAACGCGCCGTGCGCGCCCACGCCGTCGATTTCGATGTCGAAAAACGCGCCCGCGGCCGTCACGGTACCGGCCGATGCGCCGAAACGACCGATCGGCATCCCTGGCGCGTTGTGCATCCCGAAGAGCTGATCGCAGGGAAAATCGCGAAAGAGCCCGTCTTCGATCATCGCTTTGGCGCCGCCGATGCCTTCTTCGGCCGGTTGAAAAATGAAGTTCACCTGACCGCGGAAACTCCGGGTCGCCGCAAGATAGCGCGCCGCCCCGAGCAGCATTGTCGTGTGACCGTCGTGCCCGCAGGCATGCATGACGCCGTCGTGGGTCGAACGGTGGTCGAAGGTGTTTTCCTCGAGGATCGGCAGCGCGTCCATATCGGCGCGCAGACCGATCGACTGTGTCTCGTTGCCGACCTTGAGCACGCCGACGAGGCCGGTCTTGCCGATCCCGCGGTGCACCTGGATGCCGAACGACTCGAGTTTCTCGGCGACGAAGTCGGCGGTTCGATTTTCCTCGAAGCCCAATTCCGGATGTGAATGAATGTCCCGGCGCCAAGCCTTCAATTCGTCCTGCATCGCGACGATCTCATCGATCAGTGGCATGTCCGTCTCCACTTCTGGGGGCGCCATTCTAGCGGTCGACCACCTCGAGAATAATGACTTTCGCCGAAGCGGGGCCACGGACGCTCGCCGACGTTGCTTCGCGCCCGATGCATAGGATTGAATGACCTAACCAACACCCTCCAACCAGGCAGCCATCGTTGATCGAAACCGAAGTCCGACTCTTCATACCGGCCCATCATTTCGATGCCGCGGCGAATCGGTTCGATGCGATGGGCGCGGTGCTCGAGACCAACCGCACGACGTACTACGACACCGCCGCGCACGACCTCTGGCAAGCAGGGTTCGAGTGTCGCATCCGCCAGAATGAGCGCGGCGCCAAACAGACAATCAAAAGCCGCGTAGGTGCCAACGCGTTCAGCCGAATCGAAATCGAAGCCGTTCTCAAGCTTCCCGTCCTCGATGCAGCGCATCTCAAAGCCGCACTACCCAAGCCATTGTGGAAATCCGTCGTGTCGGAGTCGCTCACCGACGTCTTCACCACGGAGGTGACACGACGCCGGCTCGAGATCGAGTCGGGCGAAGGGGTGGTCGAAGCAGCGCTCGACGACGGTCGAATCCAGAGCGATGACCGCTGTAACGCGTTCCAGGAGGTCGAATTCGAACTTGTGCGCGGATCGTTCGGCGATCTGGTGGCCGCGGTCGAAGAGTTCATCGCCGAAGTGCCATGCGGTCTCCAGCTCGCCGGCAAGGCCGAGCGCGGTTACGAACTCGCCGGTAACGTCACACCGTCGCACACGCTGGCCGACCGGCCGAGAGTGCCACGCGCGGAAAAACTGCCGATCGCTATCGCGACCGTGTTCAGCAACGCGCTCCACCACGTCATGGCCAACCAGCCCGGGGTCGTCGCGGGCGATGTCGAAGCGATCCACCAGATGCGCGTCGGTCTGCGCAGGCTTCGTTCCGCGGTTTCGAGTTTCCGTCCGGTGTTGGATCTCGCGGCCGCGAAAGCAAGCCTCGAGGACGCGACGGAGCTCTTCGCGATGCTCGGCCATATTCGCGACGACGACGTTTTTCTCGATGCGACGCTGCCGATGATCCCGGAAGCAGCATTCGCCGATGGCCAACGCGAAGTACTCATCAAGGCGGTTCAGAAGCATCGCGCGGCAACCCATGAATCGATCCGCGAAAACCTGACGGCACCGTCATTCGTTCGTTGGATCCTATCTCTACAAAACTGGGTCGACAGCGGTGAGTGGATGCTCGAAACGCGCCCTCTCGATCGGCTGCTGATCAACCGTCCCGTCGGCGACTTCGCGGCCAATCGTGCCCGGCGTCTCGAGAAACGGCTCGTTCGCGCCGGCCAAAAAGCCATGAAAGGTAGTGCCGATGACTGGCACGACGTTCGTAAGCGCCTGAAGAAGGTGCGTTATTCCAACGAGTATCTGATCGACGCCGCCGAACACGACCAACACCGACGCAAGGCGGCACGCCGGTCGATCCGCCAACTGCAGAACGCGCTCGGGCGCTTCAACGACATCGCCATGGTTCCAGCCATCGTCGAGCGCGTGCTCCGTGAAAGCAGAAGTTCGAACAGCGTCGTGGCGGCCGCCCATCGGTCGATTGGCTGGGCAGCCGCCATGGTCGCGTTCCGCATCCAGGAACTCGAAGAAACCTGGGTGGTGTTCCGGGAGCAGCGATGACCCATCGAATCTGCGTTATCAACGGCAAAGGGGGGTGCGGCAAGACGACGATCTCGACGCACCTCGCCGCCGCCTACGCCAACTCAGGACTCGTCACGGAACTCGTCGACCTCGATCCGCTGCGCGGCGCGACGGCATGGCACAAACGGCGCAGTAGCAAGAATGCGCCGATCACGCTGAACAACGGCAGAGACAAGACCCCGAGTTCGTCACGCGTCCAGCGCGTGATCGTCGACTGCCCGGCGTCCATGCGCAGCGCCAAAGTGCGCGATGCCGTTCGCGCGGCCGATGTCCTCGTCATACCCCTTTTGCCGTCAATCTTCGACGAGCAGGCAACGAAACGTTTCATGCGTCGCCTCGAGATCGCTCTCGAGAAGACGACGAAAGGCCGGCCGATTCTGATCGTCAGCAACCGTTACCGGCGAAACTCCGTCGCCTGCGTCCAGCTAGAATCATTCATCAAGAAACTGCACGAACAGCCAACCGCCCACATTCCCGACCGCAGCATCTACTCGCAGCTCGCTCAGAACGGGCTTTCGATCTTTGACGTCGGCGCACGCGTCGCCACCAGCCAGCAAGAACACTGGATGCCCCTCATCGAAGCCATCGAGACGTATGCCTGAGCACTGAGGCTCGCTATGAAGAAATACCCGCCGACCGCCGAGGAAATCCGAAGTTGGATGGATAAGAAAGGCCTCTCCAACAAGGACGTCGCCAAAGCGCTGCACCTATCCGACGGACGCGTCGTGCGATTCTGGACCTCTAAAAAGGATCCTCGACCGATCCCTTATCCGAGCTGGTACACGCTGCGCCATAAATACGGCAAGTAGCCGACCGCCCGAGAATACGGCAAGTAGCCGACCGCCCGAGCTTTCGTGAGCTCGCGGCGCTCCGGGAGTGCGCTTCCGCGGAAGATCCCACACGACATTCGCCATCGCCGAACCGGGGCTGATTCACGTTCCTAAATTCATTCGCCCATTCAAAACAAAAAGGATGTGCGAATGCAGAAGCCCCTGCTGGGCCTCGCCCTCGCCTGCCTCACCTACACCGCGACCGAAACGACCACGTGGGCCGGATGCGGCAGCCGTATCGACGGTAACGACGACCCCGACTGCAAGGTCGCCTCGAATCTCGGCACCGCCGCGACGACGAAGGACATTGCCAGGCCCGTCGCGCAATGGTCCGTCGGCGGACGGCCGAAATGCGTCACCGTCGCGCAGTGCGCGCAGGTCACCGCGCTCCACAACGCAGCGAACGCGATCGAAGATGCGAAGAAGACGGTCGAGAACGCCGTGATAGATGCGGCAGGCAAAATCGTCGATCCCAACGCGCGGCAAATGGAGCTCGAAGGTCAGATCATCATGGACACAGGATGCAACATCGGGTCGTTGTCGATGAGCGTCGTTAGTGTCGTCGCGGGACCGATTGCGCTCGTCGTTCCTCCTTTGGCGGCCATGGGCGTTGGAGTGCTGGGAACAGTCGTTGGCGCGCAGTCAGTCGCTTTCGGTGCTAGCGAAAACGCCGGACTCTGCGAATAGAATCACGCGGTGATGCATACACTAGGCGGCGAATGTCGATGCAATCAGAAAGCGATCAAGATAGACCCGGACCGCTGCGCCGCGTCAAAAACCACGTCACCGCAAGCCCCGGTCGAATACTCGGCTTTGCGCTGACGTGCTTCTGGCTGATGTATGGCGTTTACTGGCTCATCAGCCGGTAGGCAACTCTCGCGCCGACCGAAGACCCAACAGAACGGAGAGACCCTATGTTCACCGGTTCCTGTTTGTGCGGCGACATCGCGTGGCAGGTCGACGGCCCGCTCACCTCGATCATGCATTGCCACTGTTCGATGTGCCGGAAATTCCACGGTTCGACATACGCCTCCTTTGCGATGGCGGATCCGAAGGATTTCCAGTGGATCCGCGGCGAAGACCAAGCGGCCGAGTTTGCCTCCTCCGACGTGGTCACGCGGGAGTATTGCCCGCGTTGCGGCTCAGCCGTCGCGTCCGCGCCTGAAGGGGCGCCATTTGCGTTCATGCCGCTCGGCAATATGGCCGAGGATCCGGATGCATCGTCGTCGACACATATCTTCGTCGACTCGAAGGCGCCCTGGTGCCAGGTCCCCGATGGCGTCACCGCCCACGCGGGCGCACCGCCGGAGTTCGGCGGCGGTGACGGTCTCGAGCGCGAAGATCGCTCGGGACGTTCGCCCGGCAAGACCGCGGGGAGTTGCCTCTGCGGCGCGGTTCGGTATGCCTACAGCGGCGAACCGGCGCGGATGGTGAACTGCCATTGCTCGCGTTGTCGCCGCCAGTTGAGTGCGGCGTTCGGCACCTTCATCGGGGTGCCACACGCGGCTTTCGAATGGCTCTCGGGCGAAGATCAGATCGTCAACTACAAGATGCCTGATGCCGAATTCAAAGGATCCGCGTTCTGTCAGAAGTGTGGGTCGCAGGTACCGCGGCGCCGTGACGACACCTCAACGCAGATTCCGGCGGGTTCGCTCGATGACGACCCCGGCGCTAAACCGGCATCGAACATCTTCGTCGGATCGAAGGCGGCTTGGGCGCACCTCGATGACGGGATTGCGAATCACGAGTCTTATCCGACCTGAGGAAGACGCCGCGGTTGGTCACGGGCACCGGGGACCTCGGGTCTTCCCTCGTCGTCGAGCTGCCCAACGACTCCGGTTGTCCGATTGATGTCGGCGCGAACTTCCGCTAGGTTCGCGCATCGCTTTTTCAACCTCGGGCGCTATGCCGGTTCGACACGCACTAGAGCAGCGATCCCGCGCGGTCACATCGATCGCATGGGCGCTGGTCGTGTTCTGTGTCCTGCATTTCGCCGAACCGCTCCTGCATGAGCTGCACGCGGAGCCGTCCCACGATGCTTGCTTGCTGTGCAAGCTCCCCGACACAACCCCGACGACAGTCGAACTCGAGGGACCAGCCACCGACCTGACGATCGCCTCGTTCATACCGGCGCCTTTGTTGGTTTGCTGCAACGATCTCGAACGTCTTCCTTACGCGCCGCGCGCCCCACCGAGAACAGTCTAGCCACACGAAATACTCCCGGTGTGAACCACCGACGATGACCTTCCGAGGAAAGACATGTTCAAGAGACGAAGCCTCGTCGCCGCCATGGTGCTTGCGACGGCAACCGCTGCGGCCGAATCCGACGATAAAACAAACGACGAGATCGAAGAGCTCATCGTTACTGCTCATCCGCTCTCCGGCGAAGGGCTTTCGCAAGCCGCAACGCTACTCGCCGGCGCCGAACTCGATCGCAAACGCGCGGAATCGATCGGCGCCACGCTCGCCTCCGAGCCCGGCATTCACAACGCAGCCTTCGGCGCCGCGGTCGGGCGACCTGTCGTTCGCGGATTGGGGGGGCCTCGCGTCAAGGTCATGGAAGACCGGATCGACACGATGGACGTCTCGGTCACGAGCGCGGACCACGCGGTTTCGGTCGACTCGTTCATCGCCAATCGCGTCGAGGTTCTGAAAGGCTCTAGCGCCCTGCTCTATGGCTCAGGCGCGATCGGCGGTGTCGTGGATGTGCATACCGGACGGATTCCGCACACCGTACCCGAGAAGATCACCGGCGGGATCTCGACGGCCTACGACGACAACCACGGCGGCACCGCCTCGGTCGTCAAGCTGGACGGCGGCGCCGGTAACTTCGCCTGGCATATCGACGCGACGATACGCGATGGCGACGATGCCAAGATCCCCGGGTTCGTCGAATCGGCCGCTTTCCACGCGGCCGAGGAAGCAGAAGAACATCATGACGACGACGACCACGATGAGGACCACGACGACCACGATGACGAAGAGGAAGAAGTCTTCGGCGTTCTCCCGGGTAGTCATTTCGACAACGAATCCTTCGCCGTCGGCGCCTCCGTTGTCGACGACTGGGGGCTGATCGGGTTCTCCGTCGCGCGCACCGAGGGCACCTACGGCCTGCCTGGTGGTCACTCGCACGGTCACGAGGAAGACCACCACGACGAGGACGAAGACGAGCATCACGACGAGGACGAGGACGAGGACCACGACGAGGACGAACACGACGAACGCACACCCACGCTCGAGCTCGAGCAGACGCGTGTCGATATCGAAGCCGCGTTCAGAAACCCGTTTGCCGATGCCACAAGCCTCAACATCCGCCTCGGCGTCAATGACTACGAGCACCAGGAGATCGAGCCGAACGGTGAAATCGCGACGCTATTCGTAAACGAGGCTTGGGAGACGCGCGCCGAACTCGTCTACGACCAGGACACCCAGCGCACGGTTTATGGCTTCCAGCACTCTTTCCGCGATTTCAGCGCGACCGGTGAAGAGGCCTTCATCACACCCGTCGAAACGACGGAAACGGGCGTCTTCTGGATCGGCGAACGGTCGTTCAACGACTTCGATCTCGAGTACGGTGCGCGAATCGGCCGTTTGGACCACGAGTCTTCGACCGGCCAATCGGCGGACTTCACCCCGTTTGCGTTGTCGATTGGCGCGATCAGACCGATCTCATCGACCACCAACCTGAGCGTGCTTCTCGATATCTCGTCACGCGCCCCGATCGCCGAAGAGCTCTTCTCTGACGGCCCACACCTGGTGACCCAATCATTCGAAACTGGCGATCCATCGCTCGATGCAGAAAGGGCCGTCAGTCTGTCCACTACGTTCGCCGTTCAGCAGGACGTCTGGCAACTGACCGCAAATGCGTACATCACGCGGTTCTCCGACTTCATCTACGGATCCCAAACGGGTGAAGAAGAGGACGGATTGCCCGTCTACCGTTACCGGCAAGACGATGCGTTTTTTGTCGGTCTCGATGCGTCTTGGCAGACGCGAATCGCAAGCACAGCCAACGGCGAGTGGTTCGCGTCCGCGATGATGGACTGGGTGCAGGGCACACTCGATGTTGCCGGTAACGATTCCATCCCGCGGATGTCACCGACGCGCTTCGGCGTCGGTCTCGAAGGCAATTGGCAGGCGTTCCAGCTCAACATCGACCTGATCCACGCGCTCGAGAAGGATGACATCACCCTTTATGAGCTACCGACGGATTCCTATACGGATCTGCGCGCATCGATCGAGTGGTCGCACGACTTGCTCAACGGTTCGTCGCTGCTCGCCTACGTGCGCGGCACGAACCTGACGGACGACGAACAACGCCGCCACACGTCCTACATTAAGGATCTGGCGCCATCACCGGGACGAGCCGTGCGCTTCGGTCTCCGTTGGACGTTCTAGACCGCCAGTCCACGGGTAGCCCGATTCGGGCTACCCGCTACTCCGCGCTCGACTACCACGTGTCGATGTACGGGTACTTCTTCTCGCTCCGCGGCGGCAAAGGTGGCAGCCGACGTAGCGAACTGGCGACCCACGACCGCGTTTCGGCCGGATCGATCACATCGTCGATTCCACCCCCCGTGCCGGCGTTGACGGCTTTCGCGCCTTCGTAAGCCCGCTCGACTCGCGTCTCGAACTCGATCCGCCGTTCTTCCGGATCCTCCATCGCCATCAACTCTTTGCGGTAACCGAGCTTCACCGATCCTTCGATGTTCATGCCGGCAAACTCGGCAGTCGGCCAGGCCACCGTGAAGAACCCGACGAGCGAACTCGCGCCGCACATCGCCTGGACGCCGAGCCCGTAAGCTTTGCGGACCACGACACCGAAAAGCGGCGTCGTGAGATTCGCGCCGGCGTTGAACATACGTACGCAATGACGCACGAGCCCGGTCGCTTCGACATCCGGACCGACCATCATTCCCGGACAGTCCATGAGGCTCAGGATCGGGATATCGAAGGCATCACAAAGCTGGATGAACCGTGCTCCCTTGTCCGCGCCGTCCGAATCGATCGCGCCGGCGAGATGGTGCGGGTTGTTCGCGATCACGCCCATGGGACGGCCTTCCACGCGAATGAACGCCGTGATGACCCCGATGCCGAACTTCTCTCGAATCTCGAGAACCGAATCCTTGTCCGCGATCGTTCGGATGATCTCGCGCATGTCGTAGAGACGGAGCCGGTTTTCGGGCACGACGTGTCGCAGCTCGCGCTGGTCGTTTGCCTCCCAATGCTCGACATCACCCTGAAAATACGAGAGGTACTTCTTCGCGATCTCCGTTGCGTCCTCTTCGTCTTTCGCCAGGATGTCGACGACGCCATTCGGCACCTGGAACGACATCGGGCCGACTTCCTCGGGTGTGTAGATGCCGAGCCCACCGCCTTCGATCATCGCCGGACCACCCATCGCGACCGTCGACCCTTCCGTCGCTATGATCACGTCGCAGCACGCAACCAGCGCCGTGTTACCAGCAAACGTTCGACCATTGATGACCGACACGAGCGGCACGAGCCCCGACAGCTTCGAAAACTGCGTAAACGTGTCCGTATCGAACGCCACACCCGGCCCGATCGGATCATCGCCCGGCCGGCCACCACCGCCTTCGCCGTAGAGCACGAGCGGAATCCGAAACCGGTGCGCGAGTTCGAACATCCGGTCTTGTTTGTAGTGATTCTTGCCACCCTGAGTACCGGCCAGCACCGTGTAGTCGTAATGCACGACCATGGCGCGCGCGGCATCTTCACCGAAGAGATCGGCGTTGATCGTGCCGATCCCCGCGATCAACCCGTCGGCGGGCGTGTTCTTGCGCAGCGTCTCCATGTCGAAGCGACGGTGCTGTCGGGCAACGATCAACGGCCAGTATTCCTTGAACGAACCCTCGTCCATGAGCTGCGTGATGTTCTCGCGCGGCATTCGATATCCGCGCGCATACCGCTTGGCGACCGCTTCTTTCCGGTTTTCGTCGAGCGTCAGCGCGTGGCGTCGATACGTCTCTTCGAGATCCGGCCGGATGTAGTCGGGATCGAGCGCTTCTTCGGCAGCCAGTGCTCCACCTTCGACATTGGCCTCTTCGATGAAAACGATCGGATAGCCGTCACGTACCACGTCGCCCGCCGCCATCGTGATCTGACGCACGACCCCATCGAGGTCGGCCTTGATGACGTGCTCCATCTTCATCGCTTCGACGACCGCCACCTGTTGGCCTTTGCGGACCGTATCGCCGTCGTCGACGTCGATCGAGACGATCGTGCCTTGGATCGGTGAACTCATACCCACGGACCCGTCGGGGCCAGTGACCATCGCCACTTCCTCCGACGCGTTGCTGGTATCGGCCGCTTTGACGTCCTGATCGTGCTTGAAGAGAGCGAGTGGATCACTCGTGTCCACGCGTGCGCCGGCAAACCCGTCGCCCGAAGCCGTCAGAACCGCCGAAACGAACCGTGGCGTCGTCTCGACCGGCACCGCGAGCGTCGACACGTTCTCATCGATCCAGCGGGTATGGACATCGCCGCTAACGAAGTCAGGCGACCCGAGTACGTTCGCCAGGAACGGGATGTTGGTTTCGACGCCCTCGATCCGGAACTCGGAAAGCGCACGCTTCAACCGATTCACGGCATCTTCGAACCGGCGTGATGGGGCGTGCGCGATCACCTTCGCCAGGAGCGAATCGAAGGCGGTGCTCGTCTTGTAGCCCGAGTAACCGAACCCATCCGTACGAACGCCAGGGCCGCTCGGTGCATCGTAGGCGGCGAGCGTACCGGCCCCGGGCCGCACGGATCCGTCCGTCGCGAGCGTCTCCATGTTGACGCGCGCTTGGATCGCGAAACCGCGCGGTCGTGCGATTTCCGGATCATCGAGACCAACGTCGGCGATCGATTCACCGGCCGCTAGTCGAATCTGTGATTGCACGATGTCGACACCCGTCACCTCCTCGGTGACCGTGTGCTCGACCTGCAGGCGCGCGTTCGCTTCGATGAACACGAACCGCTCTCCCGTCACGAGGAACTCGAACGTACCGAGGTTCTGGTAGCGCTCCTTGCCAGCGAAGCGGACCGCCGATTCGACGATCGCATCGCGCAGCGATGGATCGAGATGCGGCGCGGGCGCGATCTCGAGGAGCTTCTGGTTGCGCCGCTGGACGCTGCATTCGCGCTCGCCGAGGTGGGCGATTCCACCGGATCGATCACCGAGGATCTGCACCTCGACGTGTCGGGCTTCGGATAGGAACTCCTCGATATAGACATCGCCGAGACCAAACGCGGCCTGCGCTTCTGACTGACAGCGCTCAAAAGCCTGCGCGAGGTCGTCAGGATCGGTGACCGCCCGCGTACCGCGACCGCCGCCGCCGGCGATCGCCTTGATGATGATGGGACCCTTCTCGGCGAAAAAGCGTGCCGCTTCGTCGACGGTAACGGCGCGATCGATGCCATCGAGTATGGGAACGTCCGCCGCGATCGCGGCCTGTCGTGCGCGCGCCTTGTCACCGAAAAGCTCGAGATGTTCGATGCTCGGTCCGATGAAGGTGATGCCGGCGTCGTCACAAGCACGCGCCAGATCGGCGCGCTCGGAAAGGAAGCCATAGCCGGGGTGAATCGCGTCGCAACCGGCCTCTTTCGCCGCCGCGACCACGGCGTCGATGTCGAGATAGGCACGGGCGCCGAGACCTTCGAGCGCTACCGCTTCGTCAGCCACTCGCGTGTGCAGGCTATCGGCATCGTCCGCGGAGAAAACCGCGACCGTACGGATCCCGAGATCCGCCGCCGCCCGTGTGATCCGGATCGCTATCTCGCCACGGTTGGCAATGAGTACGGCCTTGAACATCTCCCCTCCCCTGCTTAAGTCAATTTCGTTTGAGCCAATTCCCGCCCTCGCGGCGGATTAGCTGCGGCCCGAGTCAACAATCGTTTGTTGTCGCCGCTTAGCGCGTGAACCAGTTCATGGCTGTCGCTTCCTCGGGCCAGAGGAAGTCGAACCCGGCTTTCAGGGCATAGCGCTTGTCGAGATCTTCACGGTCGCCGATGTGAACGTAGGTGTCGGCGACGAATCGCGCCTTCACCTGGTCGAGCATGTGTTTCGAGACGGCGAACTGCACCTCGATGCCATGCCCGGCGAAGATCTTGCGCTGCGTCGAGAGCGGTCGATCCGAGCAACTGCCGATGATGTGGCCGCGCGCCACGGCAAGCCGCGCCATCTCCATCGTGACAGGTCCCGGCGGATCGCCTACGTCGACCGTCCCATCGATATCCAAACTGATCAAAACCGCCATGCTTATCCTTCGTCCGTCCGCTAGTCCGGTGTTGCGCTCCAGACGGTGTAGTCACCGCCCGTCGGCATTGGTCCACCGGAAACGGCCACTTCCGGTTTGACCCCCGTTACCTGGCGATCACCCGCACGACCCTGAAGTTGCTGGATGCAGTCGGTGTGCATCCAGAAACGACTACGCCCACTACCGACGTTCCCGCCGCTCGGCGAGATCGGATTCTTGCCTTCGATGCTGATATCAGTCTGGTAGAAATCGAGCGCATCGCCGAAGCCGATGCCACGATAGCCGAGCCCCTCGACGTGAAACTGGTGGAAGAGCGAAAACCCGTCGTACATGTTCTCGAATGAAAGATCATCCGCTGTGATACCGGCACCTTCATAGATCTTCCGGCCAGTCCGTGCCGTGTCCGCCTCGACCTCGTCCAAGGTGGGGAAGAGGCTACGCGGACGGGTTCTGCTCGACGCGTGATTGAGGATGTAGACAGGCTTTTGTGCCATGTGCTGGGCGCGCTCGGAGGTGGTGTAGAGATAGGCGGCCGAGCACATGATGGGGATGTCGTTGTCGAAGAGACTCGCCGGTTTAGCGATCCAACGCGCCGCGAGATAGTCCTCTTCGGTCAGCTCTTCTGGGCGATGCTGGTACCAATAGCCCTCAGGAAAGCGCAGACCGTTCTGGCGGGAGTTCTCCATAAACGGCGCCATCATGTCGTGCGACTTACCGTACTTGCCGCAGTACTCGGCGAATTGAAGCGCCGTGCCATAGCAAGCCGGGGCACCCCAGAGCGCGCGCAATGCCGCCGATCCCGGCAAATCGCTGCCGGCATTCGAGCCGCCTTGATAGTAGCGACCCTCAAAGTTGTGCCACGACTTCAACACGAGACAGGTGTGCGTCTGCCCATCACCGACCGCCTGTGCCGCAACACAAATCGCCCGAGACATGCAGCCGACGCCGTTCATCGTGAACTTGACGCCCGTGAGTTCGGGCATGTTCTTCAAGATCCACTCGGCGGAGAGCTTGGCGATACCGTCGAGTGGGTCATCCGTCTGTTGATACGACTCGATCACCTCCGTCGGCAGCGGATCGCCCTTGGGCCAGAACGCGCCCGTCGTGGAATGCGGATCGATCACGAGACCATCGATATCGGCCGGATCGACGCCGGCGTCGGCGATCGCCTTGCGCAGCGCATCGATACTGATCCCACCGAGCGAGGTTTCACGATCGCCGTCCCAGCGCCGCGAGGTCGGACCATGGCCAACACCGACCGCCGCGACCTTGCCGCGATGTTCCCAAAGACCCAACCCTTCGCTCGAACGAAAAACCGATTCGGGTGCGTTCTCAGTCATGACGGCTCCCCGACGACGCGCCACTCGGGCACTTTCTGACCGTTCGCGGTTTCCTCGAAGATCACTTCGACGGCGGCTCGTGGCGGGACCTCATCCTCAGCGGTACCCGGGAGGTGAGAAAACATCTGGATATCCGGATCATCATCGAGCATGACGATCGCGACGTTGAAGGGCTGATCCTCCTGCAGGAGCCGAACCGGGCAGTCGTGCACGACGCCGTAGTTGTAGACGTGGCCACGGCCGCTCATCTCCTTCCAGCCGAGATCGTCGCTCCCGCAATCCGCACAGTCCGGGGCAGGCGGATGCTGCAGGCGATTGCAGGCGGGACAGTGTTGAATAACGAGCTTTCCCTCGTTTGCCGCCTCCCAGAACCCACGCGTCAAGTCGTCCGGCACCACCCCTTGCTTCATTCTCGCCCCCCGACAAAAGGGTGAGATATTAATCGAAGTTTCGGATCACCTTGTCTTTGCCCACACCGGGCCGACGCGCCGAACGCGAAATCGAGGCCTTACCACGCGAGAAAACAGCGCAGGCGCATGACTTACCATCACACCTCGAAAGTGATTGAGCGGAGGTTTCGTGGGCATCCTGGTACAGCGTCAATTCACCGTCGCGGGCGACGACCGCGCCGAGTTCGAACGTCAGAGCCGTCTCGGCGTCTGGGAAGACATGCGCTACAACGGCGCACAGATGATCGCCTTCGGCAGCTGGGCATTCGGCGCGCCGGGCGACGTCGTCGTAACCCATTCGGTGTATGCCGATTTCGATCACTGGACGGCAACTCGCCCGTGGGGGGCTTTTCGCGCCGACGACGCAAGACGCGAAGAAACCGCGCCAATCCGGGCAATCTACGCGGGCCGGCCGCGCCTCATCGCCCTTTCACGCGCGACGATCATCGATTACGACAGCGAGCTCTCGGCACCTAATCCGTTCTACCGACACCAGGGGGATCCGCTCGCCGTTACGCCGCCGACGTTCGGCCGTCAATCGATCGTCGACCAGACGCGATTCACGGTGACCGATGCGGCCGCCTTCAAAGCCGCTGTCGAAGAAACCACCTGGCCCGCATTCTCCGCGCGCGGCGCCCGGCCGCTCATTTTCGGTTTCGACCCACTGGCACCCACTTCGGAAATCATCACGCTGGTAGCTTTTCGCGACATCAGCCATTGGCACGAAGTCACTACCGAAGCGCGCGGCGGGGGCGATCTGAGCGCTCACGGAAGCTTCGTTGAGACCACCGCGACGCAACTCCTGATGGTCCAAACGAGTTACGGCGAAGCACCCCGCTGACCGGAGCCCGGGCCTCGACCGGGGAGCAGCGCTCGTAACGAATCACGAATCGGCACGAGGTAGGCCTTTAACACCGAATCGTGTGGATTCGGCTCACCTAAGCCGATTTCGAAGTGCTCTCGTTCGTTCGGCACGTAAAGCGTGCCGAAGGCCCAGTCCCAGATCGCGAAGATCTCACCGTAGTTCTTGCGCATCCGCTTGGGGTCGTGATGGATCTGATGCATCGCCGGACTGATGAAAACGTACGACAGCGGTTTTCCCCAGGAGAGCCAGATGTGGGAATGGCGCAGGTTCGATCCCGCGAGGTTGAAGAGCACGTAGATCGTATTGAGGCCGAAGAGGACTTCCGCGCTCGGTGCGCCGTAAAAGACGAAGACAAAAACGCCCTGGAAGATACCCGTCAGCGTTTTCGTCGCCGCATCCGCCTCGAGGTTCCACAGCGGATGCTTACGGAAGAGCGTCACCGGCGTCATCACTTCCGCCGAATGATGTAGCGCGTGAAGCGGCCAGAGCACTGACCACGCGTGATGCAGTCGATGAACCCAGTAGACCGAGAAATCGGCGGCGAGCGTGAAGCCGAGGATGAACACGAGGTAGGTCGTCGCGTCCCAGCTGCCTTCGACGACGGGCCCGTCGTTGAGATCCACCAACCATTCCGCGATCGCGATCGACACCGCCGTCTGTATGCCGACAGTGACGAGAACGATGAAGGGCGACGTGAAGAAGTTGATCAGGTAGATCGCGTAGTCGATCAGCGCCGATCGGTTGGCGTAGATCCGCTTCGGGAAGACGAACGAGAAGAATTCGCGAATCGCAAACCGGCGACCTTCCACGAATCGATAGGAGACGAAGGCGAGGAGTAGAAACGTCGCGATATAGCCGAGAAAGAACCGCTCGCCCCACAGAAGCGGGACCTCGATCAGGTAGAGCGCCGAATCCCACAAGCTCGCGAGTAGAGCGTCGACGATCGCTTCCACGTCGTCAGCGGCCCGGCGCTATCCACGCAGGGCCACCCCTCGAGCTAGCGCGGGTTGCCGAAAACATCGACCTCGCCGTAGCGCGTCCAACTCGCGTCGTAGCTCGGATTACGATCAAAAGCGGGCGGCGCCGACCATTCGGCTTTGAGCGACGAATCGAAATCGGCAGGCAACTCACCCGACGTTCGTTTGGATAGTTCATCGTGCAGCGGGACAAAGATCCGGCTGAGGCTCGGCGGCATCTGGCGTCCGGTCGGCGATGTCTGCGAAACCGGCGGCGTGCCGGCGGCATCGGGTCTGAACGCCGCCTTCGAGTAGGACTTCTGTTCCTCGACGTCTTCCGGTGACAGCGCTGCGTTGACGGTTCGCCCGACCGGGACGACCGGCGTATACGCGCCTTTGGTCAGCACGTCCGCGGGACCGAGTTCGGCCGGTAATGGTCCAGCACCGACCGTCAGATGGCCCTGGTCACACTTCACCCAGAAACCGCCATGCGAACCGTCCGGGAATGCGTACGCGGGCGTGTCGGTGAACTCCTCGGAAAAAGTGAAATCGACATCCGCAATCGCAGCGGCATATTTCTCCATCAACGATCGCTCGGTGAGGATGTGGCGCGCCGACGTCACCCATTCGGGCGTCATGAACCAGAAACGCGGCATCGTGCGCGCCGCCATCGCATCGTGCAGCTCGCGCAGTAACCCGCCGAGCGCCGGATTTGACGGCAGTCCGCCTTGAACCTCCCAGCGCGAAAGCTTCATCAGCCGTTCGCGCGCAGCGGCGACCGTCACTGGGTCGTGCCCGCGATATTGCAGACGCGCGAGATTGCTGATGATCGAATGATCGCCCTGCATCTTGAAATCGCATTCATCGTCCGGGAGTTCCCCGGAGCGCATCTGCACGGACGAACCCTCGAAAATGGCATGCCAGGCTAGCGGACCTTCGTGGTGCAGATACGCGGGCGGGTTGTGGGCGACTTCGCAAAGTGCAAACCGTCCCATCGATTCGAGACCCGCCGCACGACGCATCGCCTGAACGGCGACTACCTCGCTCGCGACCGACACCCACTCAGATGAAGCAAAAACAAGATCACCGATTCCGTCGGCCATCGCCGCCACTAGACTCGATGGCTGGCCTTCAACGTTCGACATTCGTCCTCCCAAATTCACGGTTGTCATCGTAACGTAGAGCCCTCATAGACGTCCGATGAGAGGAGTCACCATGACAAGCATTTATTGCTCGGCGGAGCTCAACTACGCGGCCGCCATGGACCTCGCGCCGGTTGCGACACACATCCACAACGCGCGTCTGGAAACGACGACCCGGCCCTGGACGAGTCGCGGTTTCGAGCTGAAGGCGCACGAGAGCGTGGTCGATTTCGACGACGACGATTCGATCGCGGCTACGCACTATCAGGAGATCTCCGAACTCGCCCGGGAACTGACCGGCGCGGACGCCGCCATCGTCGTGGGCCACATCAAACGTGACCCGGCCGAGGCGAAAAAACATGCCGACTACGGCCCGATCCACTTCGTCCATTCCGATTTCGCCGAGTCGTACGGCGACCTGATCCGCGAACGCTATCGAAACGAAACCGAGGAAGTCGGGGCCGCTCTCGCTCGGACGGGCATCACGGGTGAGCAAGCCGCCAATGCCAAGCGCATCGTGATCTTGCAGTTCTGGCGCAACATCGGTGCCGCCAACGTGGACGAGCCGATCGCCTTCTGCGATTGCGATTCGGTACCCGAATCGGACGTATTTCCCGTGCCGGTCGCGGACTATGGCGGCTCCGGATTCAATTTCGATACGTTGGCGATCCGCGCGCCGAGTGCGAAAGAACATCGCTGGTCGACGTACCCGGCCATGACCCGCGATGAAGTCGTGACGTTTCGAACGTACGACACGGACATGATCGAAAAGAAGGGTGCTTTCTGGACGCCGCATTCGGCCTTTCGCGACCCGAACGTCGGATCCGACGCACCGAAGCGGGCGAGCATCGAACTGCGCGCGAGTTGTTTCTGGTTCTAGTTTCGAACTACCACGTTCCGCGGAGCGACAGTGTCACGCCGCGCTTCATGCTCGGCGTGATGAACCTCGGGTTATCGAACTCGTCGCCCAGGACCTCATCGGCTTCGCCAAAGACGCCGAACGTCGCGTAGTCCTCATCGAAAAGGTTCTCGACCGTCGCCCGCAGCCGCCACTCGTCGCTGATCGAGACATCAAGATAGGCGTCGGCCACGACGAATCCGTCGATCGCCTCAATGTCATTGCCTTCGTCGCCGCGATAGACGATCTCGGAGCGCATGCGCGCATTGAGGCCGAATGCCCATCGGTCGCTGACCCGCCACTCGACAAATCCCTTCAGCTGATGACGTGGTAGCAACGGTAGACGGTCGCCGGGTAAGACCGACACTTCACCCGTATCGATTTCGGGATGATTGGGGCTCGGCAAGCGGAGCGCATCGAGAAACGTCGCGTCGAGATACGCATAAGCCATCTCCCACCTCACCTTCTCGCCACCGAACAGGCGGCCCTCGAATCCATCGCGGCGGGTTTCACCTACGTTGGCGAAGTAACCTTCGTTCGTGAACGATCCGGCGCTTACGAAATGGATGTCGTCGCGGTTGGTCGTGCGAAAGAGCGTCAGCTCCCAGCCGACTGCTTCGCCACCGCGCAAGCCCGCTTCGATCGTTCGGGCAACCACGTCATCGAGCGGCGGGTCCGCCAGAAAGCCGTTTGGCAGTCGACAAGGGTCGTCGGGATCGGCACAGGTGAGTTCGACCGGCGATGGCGCACGATTGGTCTCGGCGAACTTCGCATAGCCACGCCATCCCTCCCCCCGATAGCCGACTCGCAGCATGGCGTTGAACCGGCTGAAGCGATGGTTACCGTTCAACGCCGTGCCGATCTGATCGACGAGTTCGAGATCGACGGCGTCGAAGCGGCCGCCGAGCGTGATCGAGACCCGCTCTGCTGCTGACCAGGTGTTGGCGAGGTAAAGCGCGCTCGTTCGCGTGCTCGTCTCCAGAGACGTCTCCGCATTCGCGAGGAAGACACCGCCGCCAATCGCCCCGCGTGTGGCGTCGAGCTGGCCGAGTTCCGTCGACGAGTCGAATTCGACGTCGGCGCTGTCGAACGACCCACCAACGACGAGTTCATGCCGCGCAAAAGGATGGCGCAACTCGAAACCGACCCCCCAGCCGAGTTGGCGCGTCTCGGTTCGATTGACCGTCGCACCAACCAACCGATCGTCTGCGCGGATGGCCCGGCCTTCGAGATCGATCAGGGCGCCATCATCGTCGTCATCCGCATCGAGATCGTCATCGTCCGCATCAACGTCATCACCGATGTCATCGTCGTCCTCGGCGCAAAGAAAGCCTTCCCAGTCGTCTTCACAGGGCTCGAAGTCCGAATCGTCGCCGTTCAAGGTCGATACGTCGCTGGAGCGAACATAGGTTTTGAAGACGCCGCTCGTGCTCTCGCGCTCGAAACGCCAGCGTGTCGTTGCCGCAAAGAGTTGGTGCTGGGTCAAGTCAGGGTGCGTGTAGACCGCTTCACGGCGACGCGACTGAAGCTGAACCGGTACGGCGCCGTTGCCCTTGAGATCGGTATCCGCCCAGGTAAGCGACGCATCGATCGCCCCCCAGTCGCCCAGCCAGTCGGCACGCAAGAAGGCGCGCGAGAGAGACGAATCCGAATGATCACGCCAGCCATCCTCCGACTCGACGTCGAAAGCGCCGAAAATCGCGCCGTTTTCACCGATCGCCGCGCCCACCGTCGCCGCGATCCCGCGCCGGCCGAACGATCCCGTCGACGCCTCGACCGTTCTAGCTTGTTCCGTTAAACCGCTCATCGTTTCGATCGCGACCGCACCACCCAGGGCATTGAGGCCAAGCAGTGGATTGCTCGCCTCGACGAGAGCAGTTTCGATTGCACCTGGGGGGACGAGTGCCCAATTGATGACGTCGCCAAAAGGCTCGTTCAGGCGAACACCATCCTGATAGACCGCGAGACCTTGCGGCAGGCCGAGAAGGTGCGATCCGACAAAACCCCGCAGCGATAGATCCGGCTGCAGCCGGTTGCCTTGCGCATGCGTCACGACAATGCTCGCGAGCCGCTCGTCCAGACTCGACGCCAGTTCGCCGGGCTGATCGATGAGCGCGCCGTCTCGACGGTCGGCGGAAGCGCCGAGCGCGGTAACGACGACCTCAGCAATGAAGGTCGTATCGCCCTCTTCGGCGATCGTGGCAAAGGCGGCAACGCACGTAAGGGCTGCCGATAGTCGGCGAATACTCATCAGGATGTGGGGCCGTTCAGTCGTTCGTGGCGCGATCCGCAATCAGTACGCCATCTCCACGAACTCCCAGAAGGAGATCCCGTAGCGTTCGTTGTATGCGAGCCACGAGAGCACGAAGAGAAGGAAAGCGAGAAGCGCACAGAAGAGGAGCACTGCCACGCTCGCGATCAACGTATCGCTTCGGAAGGAAAGAATGCGGCGCGTCACCGCGCGTAACGTGACTGCGCCGCTCACCTTGAGCGGGTCGAGTTCCGGCAAACCGTCACGCGGTATCGCCTCGTCGGCGTCGGAACTCGCCGTGCGCCTGGAAGAAGTCACCGTCTACGGCCGAGCCGCGTCAAGCGCATCTCGACAGCGGCTGTTTCTCGCGAAGCGAGAAACAGCCATCGGACCGCGAAGCGGCTCAATCAGTCAACGCGAGCTTTTGCGCTGCCCGCCGCAACGACCACACCATTCTGGTTCGTCGTCGAGACGTCGAGATCTACGATCCCGTCGGCAACCGCGGTCACGGTGGCGGTTGATTCAAGCGAATCACCCGGCCAGACCTGGCTCGTGAAACGAACGCCGAACTCTGTCAGACGACCGTCGCCCACGTAATTCGTCAGCATCTTGCCGGTCATGCCCATCGTGAGCATCCCGTGCGCAAAGACCGACGGATAGCCCGCCACGTCCTTCGTGAAGACTTCGTCGGTATGTACCGGGTTGTAGTCACCCGATGCACCGGCGTACATCACGATTTGCGTGCGCTTCAGGTCCTCGACGAGCTTCTCGGAGTACGTGTCACCGACGTTCAGGTTTTCTGCTTTGAGTGCCACTTGATACTCCTAAGACTGATCGACCGGACGCTCGGTGCGAACACCAACACCCGTTGCTGTGATGACGAGCTCGCCGTTCTGATCGCGGTACTCGGTCACCGACTCGCTGAAGACCAATTTGCCCGATCGCTTACCTTCCTTTTCCCAGGTATTGCCGGGCTTCGTGGTCGCGGTGAGGACATCACCGGGCTTCGTGTGCCGGTGATAAACGAACCGTTGCTCGGCATGGAGGCCGCCACCGCCACCACCACCGCCGCCTTCGCCTTCACGCGGCTTCGCGCCCGACGGCTTACCGCCCGAACCGAACCAGCCGTCGCCGTCGATCGACGGGCGCAGGCCGTAGTCGGGATCGAACTGAGCGCTCGCCTGAGCGAACGTCGGCGGCGCGATGACGCTGCCGGGCTCCGTGCCCGACGCGTAATCCGCGTCGTGGTAGATCTGGTTATCGTCCCCGATAGATCGGGCAAACATCATGATGTGGCTCGCTTCAACAGCGAACTTATCAACCGCCATGTATCCCCCTTGGATTGGTCAGAATTGATTGTGTTTTGGCGGGCCGTAACTTAGCAGACCACGCCGCATCGCGCCGCTTTCGGCTACTTTCCTTTGAACTCGGGCTTCCGTTTTTCGAGGAACGCCGTAATGCCTTCCTGCTTGTCCTGCGTCTGCACGAGCGCGCCCTGAGCGTATTTCTCGAACATCAACGCGCCCGCCATCGAGGCTTCCATGCCGAAGTGCACCATCGCTTTCATCGTGCGCGGTACGAACGGCGCAAATTCGGCGAGCTGCGCGGCCATCCGACGCGCCTCCGGAAGGAGTTCTTCCTTCTCGACCAGTCGCGTCACGAGGCCGATCGAAAGGGCTCTCTCGGCGTCGATGGGATCGCCCATCAACATCATCTCCAGACCCCAACCGCGCCCGACGATGCGCGGCAAACGGGCGCAGGCGCCCCCGCCGGGAATGAGCCCGAGCTTGCCTTCCGGCGTGGCGAAACGGGAATTCGGTGTCGCAATGCGGAGATCGCAACCGAGAGCAACCTCGAGGCCTCCGCCCATGCAGATCCCATCGATCGCCGCAATCGTCGGCTTCGGCGTCCGTTCAAGCTGGTCGGCGAGGCCCTGAACGATGGGTTCGAGCGCTTTTTTGAGATCGCGGTGGAGCACTTCCGATAGATCCGATCCTGATGCGAAAGCGCGCCCGCCCGCACCGGTGATCGTCAGGACCCGCACGTCGTCGTCGGCACCGGCGAGCGCGACCGCGTCCTGCAATTCCGCCAAGGTATCGAGCGAAATCGCGTTGTGCTTCTCCGCGCGGTTGATCGTGATGAGGGCCATTGGTCCCTCGACCTCGTAGAGGATTTCCTGGTACGCCACGGGCGTTTCCTTCTGCTGGGCGCCCGTCAGTCTCGATTGATCAGCCGGTCGAGCGCGTTGGTGATGTCTTCTTTGTCGATCTCGCTGATTTTCTCATCGAGCTTGTCCTTCAGCTGATCGAGATCAAGCTGGTCTTTCACCTCGTCGAGCTTGCCCCTGATCGCGTCGACGCCTTTGGACGTTGCAAGCTCGCGCGCAACGGCGGACACGATGGGCTGAAGCAACTGAGCGGCGACCTCCGCCATCGTCGCTCCGTTGCTACTTTCACCGACGTTGGTGAGATGCACGTCCGGAATCGAGATCGTCGTCTCGGCAAGAAGATTAGACTTGAGGCTTGCCGACGCATTGGTGAAATCGAGCCGCTCGACCACAACACGGATGTCTTCGCCGACGACGTTTTCGCCGGCGATCGGTCCTCTATCAGGAGCGCCCGAATCGCTCCTTGCGGCCCGATCCGCGATCGCCTGCAGGTTCGTGTCGAGCCCGTTCGCGATCACGGCGACATCCGCTCCATCGACCGCGATTCGTTTGATCCGGATCACCTCGCCCGAAATTCCCTCCGAATCGAGTTCGACGAGCGTGCGGTCGACCTTGACCGAGTAGGGGCCTTCGAAACCGACCGGATTTCCAACGACGACGCCGCGCACTTCCGCGATCCCGTCGGAGAACGACAGATCGATTTCTTCGACGTCGACCGTCACTCCGAGGTACTGCGGTCCGGATTCCTCGATCGCCACTTCGACCAGCGCGCCCGCATTATTCGCGACCAAAAAGAAGAACGCGCCAATGATGATCGCGAGCGCCGTCAGGCCGATACCGAGAATCTTCATGGCACTTGTTCCGCAGAAATGACGCATTGTAGGCGGCAGGTATGGGAAGGGTAGCCATATGAAGGCGCTATCGCGTTTTTCGCTTCCGCTTGCGCTCGTGTGGGCCCTCGCCCCGTCGAGCAACGCCAACGAACACGTAGCGGCGATCGACGCGGTCTTCGCCGACATCCGGAACGATTCGCCAGGTGTCGCGGTCGCCGTCGTCGATGGCACCGAGGTCGTCTACGTCGAGACATTCGGCCTCGCGAGCCTCGAGCACGCGATCCCGATTACGACCGAAACGGTTTTTGACATCGCCTCGATCTCGAAGCAATTCGGCGCGATGACCGCCGTGCTGTTGGAACAGGACGGGGTCGTCGACCTCGACGATCTGGCGCGGACGCACGTACCGGAACTGCCGGCTATGGGCGCCACCATCACGCTCCGACACCTGCTGAACCATACGGGCGGTATTCGGGATTGGCCGCTCACCCTCAAGATCGCCGGGGTCGAGTTCGATGACGTCATCTCGTTCGAGAAGATCATGCGGATGCTCGAACGTCAGGAAACACTGAATTTCGAGCCCGGTAGCGCGTATGCGTACTCGAACACGGGCTACAACCTCTTGGCTCAGGCACTATCCAACGCGTCGGGCAAGACGTTCCGCGAACTCACCGACGAGCGGATTTTCGAACCGCTCGAGATGCAGGCAAGCTTCTTTCTCGACGACTACCGCGAGGTCGTGCCGAATCTCGCGAGTTCGTACACGCCCGGAATGAACGGTTGGGCACGTAATTTCGACCAGCTGACGGCCCTCGCGTCGAGTTCGTTGCACACGACGATCGCCGATTTCACGCACTGGATGCTGAACTTCGAAACCCTGGCGATCGGCGGCGTGTCGGGATTCGAGAAACTGACCACGCGTGGGGCGCTGAACGATGGCACGGAAATCGACTACGCGCTCGGAATCGGCCACGGGACCTATAGGGGCCTTCCAATTCTCCGCCACGGCGGCTCCTGGGCGGGATTCCGAACGACGTTCATGCGCTTCCCCACCGAGGCGCTATCGATCGCCGTCTTCGCCAACTACGCCACCGCACTACCTTCGGCGCGCGCCGAGCGAATCGCGGATATCGTTCTCGCCGACGTACTCGAGCCCGTCGCACCTCCCGAGTTCCCTGTGCCGACAGAGACGGTGACCCGGGATCTCGTGCCGGAAGTGCTGGCCGCGTACGCCGGTGATTACTACTCGGCAGAACTCGACACGACGTATTCCTTTGTCGTCGATGACGGCGTTCTGATCGCGACACACTTCCGCAATCCGGACGTCCGGCTGACGGCGCTCGACGCAGACGAGTTCCGCGGTGATCAATGGTGGTTTCGAGACGTCATGTTCTTGCGTGATGCACAAGGCAACATCGACGCTTTTGAGATCAACGCGGACCGCGTCCGCCACCTGCGCTTCGCCCGGCTCGTCCGTTAGCGGCGGCTCATCTCGCGAGTCAGGCCGCCTGCGCGATCCCGATCGCGACGAAAGCGTCGGTGCCGCCAGATACCGTCGATTGGATGCCGACTTCCCAACCATGGGCATCGCAGAGTTGCTGGACGATGGCGAGTCCGAGCCCGCTCCCGCCCGTCATTCGGTTGCGTGACCCCTCGAGCCGATAGAACGGCTGGAACACCTGCTCGCGGTACTCCTCCGGGATTCCAGGCCCGTCATCGAGCACGTGGATCGTGATGCGGTCGGCCACGTCGACACGAACCCGGGCACCGTCGCCATGCCGAACCGCATTACCGAGCAGGTTTTCGACGACGCGTTGCAGTGCACCCGACGCCACCAACGCGCGCTCCGGGATCTCACATCCCGGCGCTTTCGCCCACTGAAGCTCGATCCGCTCGTCGACGCCGCGGACGACGGATTCCACATAGTCCACGACTTCGACTTCCTCGGGTGCTTCGCCGGCGCCCCGGGCAAAACGCAACGCGTCCGTAATGAGTTCGTCCATGGCGATAAGGTTGCGCTCGAACCGGTCGACCAGCTTGCGGTCGACGTCTTCCGGAAGAAGCTCCAACGCGAGGCGCATCCGCGCGAGGGGCGTACGCAAGTCGTGCGAAATCCCGGCCAGGAGCGTCGTGCGGTTCGACAGCAACGTCGACACGTCGTGCGCCATGGCGTTGAAGCTCTTCGCCAGCGTCACGAGTTCGCTGGGGCCCTCCTCGGGCAGCGGCTTGAATCCTTCGGCCCCACGGAATGCCTCGACCGCCTCGGATGCCGCGACCAACGGTCCGGCGACGCGCCGGACGATGAAGAGCGACGCAAAGAAGACGATCGCGGAGCCGGCGCCTATGACGATGATCGCCACCATCATCGGTTCGAGTTCGCGCCGCTGCGGTGAGAAACCGACCTGGATGACAAAAGAGCCCACGGCCACGTTCGCCCACAAGAGGCCATCCCCTTCCATCAGCTGAACGGGCTGCCCGAGCCGTTCCGCGAGCTTCGCCTCGAGCAGGCCATAGAACGCATCCGTCTCCGAGACGAGCGGCAGCTCGCGGGCGTCCGGCGTCACGATCAAGTCGTGGTACTCGAGCAATTCGATCTCGAAATAGGGGCGCGCGTCCGGCTGCAATTCCACCCAGGTCTTCGCTGCAAGGACGATGAGTCCCGCCTCGTCCCCAGCCGATCGATCGGTGATCGGCGTGATCACGAAGACGAACAACGCCCCGACTGCCGCGAGCGTAATCGCGATCGCGGATATCCCCAGAACCGCATTCGTGCGAGCAAGGAGAGAAGACGGGAGCTGCACTGGTGTCTTACCCGTCAGCGATATCCGGGCAGAACATATAGCCCTTCGCCCAGATCGTCTTGATGAAGACGGGCGAGGATGGGTCGGTTTCGATCTTGCTCCTGAGCCGCGTGATGCGAACGTCGATGCTTCGATCGAAGGGCGAACGCTCGGCACCCGTCAGTAGCTCGAGAATGCGATCGCGGTGCAGTACTTCGTTCGGATGTTTGGCGAGGATCCGCAAGAGATCGAACTCACCGGAAGTCAGCTGAACGGGTTGCCCGTGGTGAAGGAGGCGATGTGCGGCCAGATCCATCTTGAAATCACCGAACTCGATCGTGAGCGCCTCGTTCGATACCGCCGCGCCTTGTGAGCGCCTCAGCACTGCCCGCACGCGTGCCAGGAGTTCGCGCGGATTGAACGGCTTGCCGATGTAGTCGTCGGCGCCGATTTCGAGCCCCACGATTCGATCGACGTCTTCGCCCTGCGCGGAGACGATGATGATCGGTGTCGTCAGCGACTGCTTGAGCCGCCGCGCAATGGACAGCCCGTCTTCGCCGGGCAGCATCAGATCGAGGATGATCAGATCGATTTCTCGGTCGGCGAGAACCAAATCCATCGCGGAGCCATCTTCCACACCGATGACTTCGAATCCCTGCTTCGAAAGATACTGCTCAGTCAGTTCGAGAAGTTCCGGATCGTCATCGACGACTAAGAGCTTGGCTGGATCGTGGTCCACGGATGGGCTCGCGGCTGAAAGCGGCCCATTGTACCCGCGCGAGGTAAGGGTGCAGCTAGCGCCGCGGTGGGTGATTCGACCGCGGAGGCGGTCTGTCGGAATCCCGCGGCGGCGGTGGTTTTCGACCGTCCCGGGGCGGCGGCGGTCGCTTCTTGCCATCGCGCTCTTCCCGGTCCGCCGGTTTGCCGCGAATCTCGACCCGCCGCTCGAAGCCGACTCCGAACCCGGACTCATTGCGTCGGATGACGAGGGATTCAGTCGTGACCCGACCAGGCTCGATCACCTGACGGACGACGCCTTCCTCCGAGACCACCTCGGGTGGACCGGGCGGCTCCGCGCCGTTACCGACGCGCCCGAAGCGCGCCTCGGCGTCGACCGGGACTTTACGCTTGCCCGAATCCGCCATACGACGTCGCATTTCGACCAGATAGTTGCGACGCTGATCCGCGTCGAGATCTGCCCATGTCTGGGCGAGCTCGGCGAGCTGAGCGTCCGTGTACCCGGCATAGGGATTGTCTTGCGCAGCGACCGTGGTGACCGCCAGCGCGCAGCAGACGACCATGACGAGGTGATGAATTCGCCCGCGAACACCGGCACGAATCGCCCTCCTCGCCACTGGCGTGCGAGGGGTTTGGACTGGCGTGCTCAAGTTCCCATTCATGACGTCTGAGCGAATCTCTCAAGAGCCTGAACCTGCGTCCGACTCGAACGAGGGTTTCGATGAGCTTGTCGCACATCGCCTCGATTTAGTTTGCGGAATCGAGACTAGCAAAACGAAAAAGGGGCCGACAGCCCGGCTGTCAGCCCCTCAATCTGGCAAAGGACCTTCGAAATCACCCGGGCAGCGTTCGCCCGGGCGTTTCTCGAGTCGAGTGCTTTAGGCGCGCTCGAAGAGTCCAGCGGCGCCTTGGCCACCACCGATGCACATCGTGACGACGCCATACTTGGCTTCGCGACGCTGCAGTTCGCGGAGAACCGCACCCGTGCAACGTGAACCGGTCATACCGAACGGATGTCCGATCGCGATGCTGCCGCCGTTGACGTTGTACTTCTCGTTGTCGATGCCCAGCTCGTTTCGGCTGTAGACACACTGCGAGGCAAACGCTTCGTTGAGCTCCCAGACGTCGACGTCGTCGAGCTTGAGACCCGAGTTCTCCAACAGACGCGGGATCGCAAAGACGGGACCGATGCCCATCTCATCCGGCTCACAACCCGCGACGGTGAAGCCACGGTAGATGCCGAGCGGCTGAATGCCGAGCTGAGCTGCGCGGTCGGCGCTCATCAGCATCGTCATCGAAGCACCGTCGGAAAGCTGTGAAGCATTACCCGCAGTCACCGTACCGTCTTCTTCGAACGCCGGCGGTAGTCCCGCAAGGCCTT
Organism: uncultured Pseudomonadales bacterium; assembly: GCA_951813295.1. Classification (GTDB taxonomy): domain Bacteria; phylum Pseudomonadota; class Gammaproteobacteria; order Pseudomonadales; family Azotimanducaceae; genus VXYL01. Next base: position 2,350,691 of record CATOTI010000002.1, on the reverse strand, counting down.
CAATGGTGGTCGTCGGGCGATTACATTCGTCCTTGTCGACCAAGACTTCGACGCGGCTTTCTTCACCCGTCTCTTTGTCGACCTTGAGCATCGTCGCCTTCATCGGGACGATCTCTTCGCCGATCCAACCCGCTTCTGAAGCGGCCGCGTAACGCTGCTGACTCTGCAGCGCGTACTCGTCCTGCATCTCGCGGGTGACCTGGTAGCGACGTGCAACAACCTCGGCGGTGTTACCCATTGCCATGAAGATGTCCGGCTTTTCTTCCAGGAGGCGAGCGTTCTGCTCCGACTTACCCGGCGTTTGCCGCGTACGCATCGAAATCGAATCCACGCCGCCGGCGATGGCGACGTCTGTCTGACCCGATGCAATCTGGTTCGCTGCGATCGCGATCGACTGAAGACCCGACGAGCAAAAACGGTTGATCGTCATACCTGCCGTGGTGATCGGAAGCTTCGACAGAACGACCGCTAGACGAGCGATGTTGCCGTCCTGCTCACCAACGTGAGAAGCCGCACCGACGACGACGTCTTCGACTTCGTCAGGCGATACGTTGGGATTGCGATCCAGAAGCGAGTCGATGCAATGCGCGAGCATGTCATCGGAACGCGTGAGGTTGAAGCTGCCGCGGAACGACTTGGCGAGCCCAGTGCGGACACTATCTACGACTACGACATCACGTCCAGCCATGTGTTATTCCCCCTTTTGGAAATGTTCGTGTCTTTTAGGTTATCGGCCCGTTGATCGAACCGGTAGCGCGTGAGTCTACCGGAAACGCTCGGCTCTTTTGCAAAGTCGGCGGCGAAGGACACCTCGGTTGCCGGCCCTCGTATCGCGAACACGGATCGGAGCCCGCGTTGGCGGACCGGTGTTGCCATCGACCACCAGAGCGGGACGTCTTTGAGCTCCCGTCTGTGAAGAGAGGCCGGACGGAAGGACGTTTTCCGCCCGGTTTGGCGTCGGACCTGTCGGTCAGAAGACGCGCATGAACTGCGAATCGACGCGATCGTTCACGACGTTGTTGAAGATCGAGCCGAACGTGTACTTGAGGCCGATGCCGAAACGCGTCTCGAAACCCGTATCGAGGGCACGTTGGCCGAGAAGAATCTCCTCTTCCGAGGCGAGCCCGGCGGGCAGGTAAATCTGGTCGCGGACGAGCACCGCATCGGCGGAAACCGAAAGTTCCAAGCCCCTCGTCAGGCGATAGTCCACTTCGCCCCGAAAGCGCACGCGGTAGAGGTCGGGATCGTCCAGAAAGTGGGCCGCGCGTAAGTCGAACGACAGGTCGCCCCAGCGTTGCTCGAGATCGTACTCGGCGTAGATGCCCTGGTTCACACGCGTTTCGTCCTTGAGACCGAAGACCGTCGCTTCGATGTATTCGAACCGGTTGACGCCCACGTAGTAGCCGAAGGTGAGTTCACGCTCCGATGATTCCGCGTAGGGAAAGAGGTTGTATTCAAGTGCCGCCCCGAGCCGCGTCGACTGGTCGAGATTACGAAACGTCGACTCGTCGGTGCGGACCCCGAAACCTGCTCCCCAATGCTCACCAATCGACTTGATGAGGCTCGCGCCGAGCGTCGTCTGTTTCGAGCGGCTCTTGAAACGCGTACCGTCCTCGAACTCGAACTCGTCGATGCGGTTGTCGTACCAGTACGCCGACGTGAAACGCCAGTTTTCGGTGGTTCGACTGGCGGAGAACGATGCCCGCACGTCGTTCTGGTTACGACGGTCCTCCCGATCGATGTTACCGCGTACCTCGCTGCGGAAAACCCAGTAGTTCCACGGATCGGTTTCCGCCGTTGGTCGGACGGCGGGAATCTCGCGTGGTGGGGTGTGCAGCAGCGCGACGTCTTCGGCGCGGCCGGTCTTCAGGAGAAACGGCACGAGCCCCAGTTCGAGATGCTTGGCGACGCGCCTACGTCTGTCGTCGTTCGTATCGATGTCGCTCGAATTGAACGTGATCTCGTAATCGAGCACCGAAAGTGCTTCACGGCCGTGAAAGTTGAGCGTGTATTCACGTCCCGATGCGCTGCGCCGGCGGACAATGAGGACGTGGACTTCACTGTCGGTCTGATCGCGGACGTAGTCGACGAACGTGATCTCACGCTTCAGAAAGTTCTGGTCGCAGCCGCTCTCGCAGTCGAGAAAGACGCGCAGCGCGCCATTGCCATTGGCGTCGACGCCCGACGCGAGGGCTACCGCGATGCCGATGAAGAGTGCCCGCATCACGATGCTCGGGGCTCCGGTGCGCTAAGTCCGCCTCCGTAAGGGGCGTTCGGGGACTCGAAGATTGCGAGTTTTTGGGTGTTCATATCCGGCTAGTTTGCCAGTTCGACCGGATCGAAAAAGCCCGCCACTCGATCTGATTACCAGGCCCACTTCACCGCGATGGACCCGGCCGCACCGGGGTTCTCGGTAAAGACGGTCACTCCTTCGCGCTCGATCTCGATGGCTTCGTCCAGGAGGTTGCGAAGCTTGGCTTTCACCGTCAGTCGCTCCGTCGGGAACCACGAGTAGGTGAAGTCGAGCGAGTGGAAAGGTTGCTCGTAACCGTCGGGTGCACCGAGACGACCGGCGACGTAGAGACGCTCACCGAAGACGTTGTAGACCAACGTCGCCGTGTGGCGTCCGTCGTAGCTGTCGAAGCCGAGCGTCATGTTGACGACGTAATCCGATGCGCCGGCGAGCGGGCGTACGAAATTCGTCGGCGCGTCCGCCTCATCGCCCGCCACGAGTTCCGAATCCTGGAACGTGGCGTTGCCCTGGAGAAAGAACGGTTCCGCCCAGGTCCCGAGGAAGCTCAACTCCTTCAAGCCTTCGATCTCGATGCCGTAGACCTCGGCGGTCGACGCATTGACGATTTCGCGCGCGACGGTCGTGTCGCTCGCTGCGGATTCGAAGAACTCGATCGGTCGATCGATTTCTTTCAAAAAGCCCGAAATCGTGAAGTTGTCGCCGTTGTCGAGGAACCATTCGGCTCGAATGTCGAAGTTGGTGACATCCGAGGGAATAACGCCCGGATTACCGTCGACCAAATCACCCGTGATCGGATCGATATAGCTCGCATCGGTGATTTCGCGAAGATCCGGTCGGACGACCGTCTCACTCCACCCGAAGCGCAGTTGGAAGAGTTCGGCGCCGAGAAAGTATTCGTTGATGTAGGTGAACGACACCGACGGGTAAACCTGATCGTCCGAAAAGACTGCTTCGGCCAGGCGTTCCGGGTCACTCGTGATCTGGGGATCGTCGACGGTGAATCCGTAGATATTCCAATCGAGTGCTACCTGCTTGTAGTCCTCCCACCGCGCACCGGCTGAGATCCGCCAGGTCTCATCGATCGTGTAGTCGAGCTTGCCGTAGACCGATTCGGTCATGTTCGCGGCGAGATAGCTCTGATTGTTCGTCCCGCTGAGGTCGAAGACGAAGTCGTTGGCGGGGTCGAGGACGTTCGCATCGGAGAAAACGTCGCCGAGATCGGCGGCGAGGAAGTCGCGGTTTGCGACCGACAAGGGGCCAAGGCTGAACTGGCTCTGCGCGTAAGTCCGAACCTTCTGCGCGTGTTCCGCACCCCCTGCGATTTCGAGATACGAATTATCGAAGCGATACGGTGCCGTAAACGACCACCCGTAGTTCTGCGCGCGGTCACTCAAGGCCGTGAAACGATAGTCGGCGGCTGAACTCGAGCTCGCCACCGACGAGGACAACACCCGGCCTGTGACTGCTTCCGTGACCGTCTGCGCGAGCACGCTCACCTGACTGGGGATCGCCGTCTGCGCGCGCGCCTCGGAATAGAACCAGTCGACCTCGACATCCGGCAACGCGATACGGCTCAACAGATTGCCGAGCAGCGGCACGACGTCGCGAGTCTCATCTCCCAGGATGTGCGAACCGGTGATCTGATTGACCGTCATGGCGCGTTCTTCGAACTGAAGGCGATAGTCACGGAATCCGACTTCGTCGGAGATCTCCCGGTTTTCGTTGAAGAAATCACGGATTCCCGTTTCGTCGTCCGTGTTCCTCAGGTAGAGCGTCGTCGTCGAGATCTCGTGCTCGTCGCCATAACGTACGCCGAGGTTCAGGTTCCCCGTGATATCGACGGTATAGGTCGACTCGAGTTCGGTATCCGTTCGTTCGGTCGGGAAGTTGAAGTTGCGAGCGACGCGCTCGTTTTCCCGCCACTGCGACTTGTAGGCGCCGCCGACGAGAAAGCCGACCTCCCAGTTCTCGCCCAGGAGCCAGCTATTGCCGATCGATCCTTTGACATTGACGTCCGGGTCGATCGACTCCTCGCGAACTGTGATGTCGCGATTGAGGTTGAGCGCGAGCGAGCGATTGATCAGCTGCGCATCCGCGAGCGTCGCGTTGGGATTACCCTCCGCTCGAAGCCCATTCAGGATGCTCTGGTTGTCGAGATTGCCCACGAAGCGGCGGATACCGGCCGTGAGATCCGCCGCGAGCGCTCGCGAACCGTCGTCCACACCCCATTTGTCGTCGCCGCCGCCGCTGTACGTGAACGCGTCGCCGTCATTTTCCCAGTTGTAGCCGGTGCCGAATTCGAGCGAGTAGGTGAAGCTGTTGGGAATCCCTTTCGTGCGGATGTCGACCGCACCGCCGCCAAACGCCGCGGGCATGTCGGCGGAGTACGACTTCTGCACGCGAAGCGACTGAACGATCGACGTCGGAAAAATATCGAGCGGAATGACGTTGCGCGTGAGGTCGGGCGACGGAATCGTCGCGCCGTTCAGGCGAGTGCTCGAGTAACGTTCACCGAGTCCACGGACATAAACGAACTTGTCATTGACGAGCGTTAGACCGGAAACTCGACGCAGCGCCACGGCCACGGTGGTGTCGCCCAACCGCTCGATGGCGTCCTCGCCCAGAACGTTGGCAACGACTTCGTCATCCTTGCGCTCGTTCAAGAGCTGTTGCGCGGCGCTGAACAGGCGCCCCACGACGATCACCTCCTCGATCGGCCCCGCCGACTGCACTTGCGGCGGCGCTTCCTCACTCCGGGCCGGTTGCCCGGCCACGAGGCAGAGGCACACGGCGGCTATCCACAGCGGACCAGGGGAACGCTGATGGTTCTTCATCGGCATCGAAGCGCCCAGCCTATCTATTCAAACCACAGTGGTTGAGCGCGACGACCGTCGAAGAGGCCGTAGGTCCAGCCTTGCACCCAATCGATTTCGCTCAAGGAAAGCCCACCGACAAAATCGCCGTCGACAGGCGCGCCGCTTGGCGTCACGCCGTCGACCATCATCGTCGCGTAGTCGATCGAATAGATCGCGGGCGTACCCTCGAGAAGCTGAAGATCGGTGTCGGCGTTGGCCGTCGCATCGACCGGACCAACAAGATCGGCGAAAACGCTGCCATTGTCGGCCGCCCAGGCTTCGGTGGAGGTACCACTCGGTAGCGAATTGCCCTTCGTCTTTTCTTCGCACGCGAAGATGATCGAAGTGAGGCTCGCCTCGCCCGATTCGAATCCCATCCCCGTCTCTGCATTGTCGATTCGCAGGCAATAGTTCGAATCGCCCTGAGCGTCGGCGCCAAACGACGACACGACCAATGAATCACTGATCGTGGGATAGATCCCCTCACGTAGCCGGAAACCCGCCCCCGCATCGAAACTGCCCTGCGTCGGGCTGGGGCTGACGATGCAGGTGAGGTGTCTGATGACTGGGCGGCTGTTGATGCCTTGGACGATCGTATCGGCGCGCGCTTGCTCGGTAAGGCTCGAATAGGAACCAATACCGTCGGCTTCGATGCAGTGGTTGCCGATCGAGCCGGACTGAATCACGAGCGCGTTGTCGATCGTGCCCGACCAGCCTTCATCGATGTCGATCGAGTCGTCGCGCACGTATAGAGCAACGAAGTTCTCGAAGCTGACGGCGCCACCGAACATCTCGATGCCGTCGTCGAAGGTCGAATAGACCTGGAGGTTCTTGACGATCGTGTTGCCGCCGACCCCGCCGAACGAAATCCCGTTCAACTCATCGCCGTTACCGACTTCGGCACCCGTGTGCTTGACGATCACGTACTCGAGCCGTCCCGAGCTGTCATCGTTGTTGTCGCCGCCATACTGCGATTCATCGAGCCCGGCAGCACCTTCGGCATCGACATGACAGTCGGTCGTCGCGAGATCCCCACCGTCGACCGATCCCGTGTAGTCGCATTTGTTCGTCACCCCGAAACCGTTGATTACGATCCCGCCCCATTGCTGGACGTCTTCGGGACCGACTGTGCCTTCGACGTCGGAAACGGAGGTGAACGTAATCGGCGCGGTCTCACTTCCGACCGCAAAAAGCTGGGAGCCGCGGTTGATGATCAGGAAGTCGGCCGACGACTGGAATGCGAGCGTGGCGCCGGCTTCGACGGTCAACACCGGTCCATCGCCGCCTTGGGCGATACCGGCGTCTGACAGAGCCGCGTCGGTGTCGTAAGTCTGGCCGACGAACAGGCTGCCTTCAAAAACGTGCGCGCCACCGTTCTCGAGCGCGGGGATCGTCATATCGACTTCGAGGTTGTTACCTGCGTCGACGAACGACGGCGTGTAGACACAATTCGTCCCGTCGAAGGAGCCCTGAATCGTCTGACCACCACTGTTGGTGTACGACGCACAGACGTCATCCGTATTCGTGTCGGTCGGGGTCGTGGTCGTGTTGTTGCTATTGGCGACGGAGTTGTCGGTCGATGCGTCCGTGGTGACGGGCGCAATATTGATGTCGCCGCCCTCACAGGCCCCGAGAGCGAGTGCGACTGCACCGACGACGATCATTCGTTTCATGTAAATGGTTTGCTCCGCAAAAACTGTGAAGGGCGCGTTTCACGCCGACGGATGCGCCGTCTAGGTCCAGAAACTGGCGCGATCGTACGGTCGCTTTGTTACGGGTTTGTTACTGGTCTGCCGGTGAGTTTTCGCCGCAGCCGCTGTGTCAGAATCGGTACATGGACAACTACACGCCGCAGTGGATGGACGAGGATCTCGCCATCCTTCGAGACGCCGTTCGCCGCTTCTACGAGAACGAATTCGTTCCTCAATCAGACGCCTGGATCGAGCAAGGCAAAATTGATCGCGAAGCTTGGCTACAGGCCGGTGAGGCCGGCTTGCTCTGCGCCGAGATCCCCACCGAGTACGGTGGCGGCGGCGGTGATTACCGTCACGACACGGTGATCCAGGAAGAAGCCCTGCGCACGGGTGTGGTCGGCTTCGGCAACCAGGTCCACTCGACGATCGTCGCACCCTACGTGCTGAACTACGGCACGGAAGAACAGAAACAGCGCTGGCTACCGAAGATGGCTTCCGGCGAAGCCGTCGGCGCCATTGCGATGACTGAACCGAACACCGGCTCGGACCTGCAGAACGTCCGCACGACCGCGATCCGTGACGGAGACGAATACGTCATCAACGGCGCGAAGACCTACATCACTAATGGCCAGCACGCAGGGCTCGTGATCGTCGTCGCGAAAACCGATCCGAGCGAGGGCGCGAAAGGGATCTCACTGATCGTGGTCGAAGACACCGACAAAGGCTTCGCCAAGGGCCGGAACCTTAAGAAGCTCGGCCATCACGCGGCGGATACCTCCGAGCTCTTCTTCGACGACTGTCGGGTGCCGGTCGATCGACGCCTCGGGGTCGAGGAAGGCAAGGGCTTCTACCAACTCATGCAGCAACTCCCCCAGGAGCGCCTCTCGATCGCACAAGGCGGCGTGGCGAGCATGGAGCGAGCCATCGATCTGACGGTCGACTTCGTCAAGGAACGTAAGGCATTCGGCCAGACCGTCTTCGACTTCCAGAACACCAAATTCAAGCTCGCCGAGTGCAAGACCGAAGCCCTCATCGCGCGCACGTTCGTCGACCAGTGCGTCGTTTGGCACATGCAAGGCGAGCTCGACGCGACCCGCGCGTCCATGGCGAAGTATTGGGCGACCGAGAAGCAAGGCGAAGTGATCGACCAATGTCTGCAGCTGCATGGCGGCGCGGGATATATGGACGAATACGAGATCTCCCGGCTCTATGCCGACGCTCGTGTACAGCGCATCTACGGCGGCACGAACGAAATCATGAAAGAACTGATCAGCCGGAGCCTGTAAGTTCACACAGCGTCGCTGCGCCGATCGGTGTGTTGCGCGGCGATGAGAACCGATAGGCAGTGATGGCGAAGTACTGGCGTTTCTACTGGCCGCTGGCGCTCACGGGTGTGGCGATGGTGCTCGCCATGCAGTTCCAGAACGGCACGCTCGCGCGCTATCCGAACGCCGTTCAGGAAATCGCCATCTTTGCGCTCGCGTCGAGCACGTTCGGTTTCCTGAACGCCGGTCTCAACTTCACATCGCAACTGTCGAACGTCTTCGCCCGAAGTCCGCGCGGGCATCGACGCAGCCTCAAGTTCACGATCGCCTGGAGCTTGATTCTCACGATCCCGGTCGTCGTGATCGCGGGCACGGCCCTCGGCCATACGGGCCTCGAGCTCGCCTACGGCATCGACGCACTTCTCGCGAGCCAGGTGCAGGCCTACCTCGCCCTGATGTCACCCCTACTCGTGATGACGGGCTTGCGCATGTTCTACAACGGGCTCCTCATCCAGGCGCGGATGACGGGCTGGGTGACGACGCTGAACGTCGTCTTCCTCACCGTCACGATCGTCGCGCTGATCGCGGGATTCGTCGCCGGAATTGCGCCCGTCTACACGCTCGTCGGCGCACAGATCCTCGCCGCGCTCGTTCATCTGGTGCTCGTCTACGGCGTGTTCAAACAGTTCTACGAGCGGCCCGACGACGTCGACGAGGAAGAGGACGTCACCTACGGCGCGCTCATTCGCTTCTTCGTGCCCATGACGACCACGGGCGTCATGTTCGCGATCAGCCGTCCGGTGCTCTACGCCTTCGTCGCGCGGACCCCGAACGGCCTGGTGAGCATCGCAGCACTTCGGGTCGCGTTCGATCTGAGCGGGGTTTTCCAGCAAGCGGCGAACCAGTTCCGGCATTTTTTCGTGACGTTTGGCTTGGATGACCTCGCCGAGAAACGGCGATTCATGGTCGTCATCAACATCGGTATCACGCTGATCATGGCGGCGCTCGCCGTGACACCACTGGCCAACCTGCTGTTCGGCGAAGTGCTCGGCGTGACAGGAGACGTGCTCGTTTTTGCGACGGAGGCGTTGCTCGTCATGTGCCTGATGCCCACCGTCATCATCATCCGCAACTATTACCACGGCCTCCTCATGGTGCGTCGGCGCACGAGCGGTATGGCCGTTGGCGGTGTGCTACGGGTCGTGGTGATCTACCTGACGGTCCAGATCGCATTCAGCTTCGGCTGGCTCGATCACATCGTCGCCACGTTGATCCTGATCCTCGGATTCGTCGCCGAGACCGTCGTGGTGTACGTCGCCGCCGCGAACCGCGGCGTTCGAAGTACCGCGACCACCTGAGCCGATGTTGTCGAGGAAAGCTCATAGCTGGATGCCCGCCGCCGTGTGCGTCGTCTTGTCCTGGGGATGCGCGGAACAGCGCGAGCTGGACGAGTTCCAGGCGGTACCGACCTACGTCGGCACCGAAAGCTGTGCCGGCTGTCACGCGGACCAGGCCCTCGCCCACGCGGAGTCACACCATGCACTCGCCATGCAGACCGCGTCGGCGTCGAGCGTTCGTGCACGAGTCGGCGAGGAGGAGAGCGAAGGCGTCTACCGGGATGCCGATGGCTACTGGTTCGCCGACGACGGCGAGCGTTATCGCATCACGCACACGTTCGGTGTGCATCCGCTACAGCAATACCTCGTCGAGGCGGACGGCGGGCGAAAGCAGGCGCTCACGCTCGCCTGGGACGACCGGCCCGCGGATGACGGCGGCCAACGCTTTTACGAGCTGTATCCGCCCGAATCCTCGGGTGGCGAGATCCATTGGTCGAGCCGCGGTATGACATGGAATTCGATGTGCGCCGACTGTCACTCGACCAACGTCGTCAAAGGCTTCGACAAAGGCGTTTTCACGACCACCTACGTCGAGGAGAACGTCGGATGCGAAGCCTGTCATGGTCCGGGCTCCGAGCATCGCGACGATCCGAAAATATCCCTCGAAGCGACGAACGACGTCTGCTTGCCGTGCCACTCGCGCCGAACCCAACTTCGAGACGGCTACCGTCCCGGGCTCGACGTCTTCGACTTCTACCAGGTGGTCCCCATCGCACCACCGCTCTACCACGCCGACGGCCAGATCGATGACGAGGTCTACGTCTGGGGTTCGTTCCAGCAAAGCCGGATGTCTGCCGCCGGCGTCACGTGTCTCGACTGCCATTACGTCCACCGCGCCGGGGCTTCGTCACCGTCCGCGACGACCTGCACGACCTGTCACTCCGAACGAGGTAACCCGCGGTTCCCGACGCTCGTGATGAAGGACTATCTCAGCGATGACCATTTTCGAGGACCAGGCCATGAGGACGTGACATGCCTCGACTGCCACATGCCGAGCAAGACCTACATGGGCGTCGATGTGCGCCACGATCACAGCTTCAGGATTCCGGATCCGCAACTCTCGGCGAGGCTCGGTTCTCTCGACGCTTGTTCGACTTGTCACGACCACAGCCCGGCGGCCATGAACCGGCTCGTCGACAACGAGGGCCGCGAGAAAGCACCGGGACAATCCGCTTTCGCCGCACTCGCCGCCGGTCACCAGAATCGATACGACGCGCTTCCCGCGCTGATCGAGATCGCGGCCGAACAGGACGCGCCGCTCCTCCGGCGAGAGCAAGCCTTGCGGCTGCTCGCGCGCTATGACAAACCGCGGGCGCTCGACATCGCGAGAACGGCACTCGCCGATCCGCATCCACTCATCCGCATCGCAGCGACGATGAGCCTCGACCGGCTTCCCGCCGCGCCGCGATGGGGCGCGATCAAGCGACTGCTCGCCGATCCCGTGCGAGCGGTTCGCTTCGCCGTCGTCGATCGCGCGGTGAGCTATCTTTCGGAGCCGATCGAAAACCGCGAGGCGACGCTCATCCGCAACGTCGTTGATGATTACGTCGAAACACTCGTACGCGACGCCGATCATCCTGAATCCCACGTCGCGCGCGGCACCCTCTCGATGGCGATGGGCGACGTCGCCGCAGCACGTGAAGCATTCAACAAGGCGCTCACCATCGAGCCGCAATGGATGGGCGCACTCATCAATCTGGCGATTCTCGAAGAAGAATCGGGCAACACCCAGGCCGCGGCCGACGCACTCGCCGCCGCAACCGCCGTGGAACCGAAGAGCCCGAGCGCGCTCTACGCCGCCGCGCTCTTCCAGGTCCGTCGCGGCGACCGGGGAGAAGCCGCGCGGCTCCTTCGAGAGGCTTACTCGCTCGCGCCCACGAACCTGCAGTTCGGCTACGCCGCCGCCCTTGCGCATGCATCGAACGACGACGTCGACGGCGCGATCGACGACCTCATTGCGCTGCAAGTGGAATTCGGCCCGCATTTGAGCCTACTGACCGCGCTCGCGACGCACTTGCGTGACGCCGGACGCATCATTGAGGCGATCGATGTAGCGCAACTCCTCGTCGCCGAACATGGCGCTGCGTTCCAACCACTCTTGAACGAACTCGAACAACGCTCTCGGCGCCGCTAGCGCGCCTATAATCGCCGCCATGAAACGCGGTCCAACCTCCCATATCTATTTCTCGCAACGATTGCGCCTGCACTACGTCGACTGGGGCAACGTCGAGGCGCCCACCCTCCTGATGATCCACGGCGGTCGCGATCACTGTCGCAACTGGGATTGGGTCGCCAACGAGTTGATGGACGACTACCACATCATCGCGCCGGATCTGCGCGGGCACGGCGACTCCGACTGGCTGATCGGCGGGGCCTATACGACCATCGACTACGTCTACGACATCGCCCAGCTCATGCGCCACAGCGGCGCCGACGAAGTCGCCATCGTCTCCCACTCGATGGGCGGTGGCGTCGCGCTCGCCTATGCCGGGCTCTACCCGGAAGCCGTGACCAAGGTGGTGTCGATCGAAGGCATGGGGCCGAGCCCCAGTTCGTTCGGCGATTCGAAGCCCGGCCACGAACGGCTGCACGAATGGGTCGAGAACCTGCGCGATCTTTCCGGGCGCGCGCCGAAACGCTACAAGAGCCTCGAAGACGCCTTTCAACGCATGCAGCGCGCCAACCCGCATCTCTCTGAAGAGCAAGCTCGCCATTTGACGATCCACGGCAGCAACCAGAACGAGGACGGCACGTATAGCTGGAAGTTCGATAACTACATGCGCGCCTGGGCGCCGATCGGACTCTCGCCCAACCAGACCTACAGCCTGTATCGGCGCATCACGAGTCCCACCCTTCTCGTTCGCGGCGGCGAATCATGGGCCTCGGATCCGATCGAAGACGGCCGCATCGAATATTTCCAGAATGCCGAGTCGGTCGCGATCGCGAATGCCGGTCATTGGGTCCACCACGATCAGCTCGACGAGTTTCTCGGGATCATCAAGCCGTTTCTCGCGCGCTGATCTATGCCCGACCGCCCCGCAACGCTCGTTGAGCGGATCCATGCTACGGACTCGGCTGGCGTCTTTTATGTGACCGGTGGCGGCAGCTATCTCCTGCCCATGTTGCTCACCGTACCCGGTGCTTCTGCGACCGTGCTAGAAGCTCAAGTGCCTTACGCGAACGAAGCCTTGAGCGAGCTGCTTGGCAGCGCTCCGGATCAGGCCTGTAGCGCCGAGACGGCAAGAGCGCTCGCGATGCGCGCTTTTCAACGCGCGCGGCATCTAAGAGGGTCTTTTGGTCTCGGACTCACGGCGAGCCTTCGCTCCGCGGCGCCGAAACGTGGCGATCATCGGTTCCACATCGCCCTCCAGACCGCGAGCGAAACCTACTCGATCAGCCATACCCTCACGAAAGGCGCCGCCACGCGCGAAGAAGAAGAAACGGCGACCGCGAGAGCGGCGTTGGACTTGTTGGCCTTCGTATTGGGTCTCGAAGGCGAGCCCGCGCTCGATGACAAACCGCTCAAAATGGACCACCTCGCGCCCGACGGCGAGATCGCCCAACTGCTCATCGCCGAACCGCGGGTCGTCGGTCAAGCAACCAACGCCATCCTGCCCGGCGCGTTCAATCCACTGCACGAAGGGCACCGCGTCATGCGCAGGATCGCCGAGGAAATCCTCGGCGAGCCCGTCGTCTACGAACTCTGCATCGCCAATGTCGACAAGCCGCCACTCGATTTCATCGAGATCGAGCGCCGAAAAAGCCAGTTCAACGCCGACGACCTGGTGCTCACGAACACGCCGACCTTCATCGAGAAGGCCCGTGTAATGGCAACGGGTGCGCCCACGACGTTCATCGTCGGCGCCGATACCATCGTCCGTATCGGCCAATCTCACTATTACGCATCAACGACAGCACGTGACCGGGCCGTCGACGAAATGGCCGAACTCGAATGCAACTTCCTGGTGTTCGGCCGCTCGAAACACGACCGATTCGAGACGCTGGCTAGTCTCGAACTGCCCGATGCGCTCCGCCGCCTGTCGACCGATGTCCCCGAAACCGTCTTCCGCCGTGACATCTCTTCCACGGCGCTACGCAAAAATCAGGCCGACGGTTCGTAGTACTACCCATCTCCTCGCGGGTCGCTTTCCTCGCGTTGTCACAAAAACATAACGAGCTTGTCACATAGCCCCGTGACTATCGCTACCCCAGGAACGGGTGATCGATCGTGCTCGGAAGCATGCGCAAAAGAGGTGGGGCCCTTAACGCCTTGGAACGCATCCTGCGATCGTCCCAGATCGTACTGCTATCGTTTCTCACGCTCGAAACAGCGGCGGTCGACATCGATCTCAGCGCCGAGTTTCGGGTGCGTTTCGAAGCGCTGAACGGCCAGTTTCGTCCCGTTCCCGCGGATACCGAGCACATCGTCACGTCGCGGAGCGTCATCAAGCTCGATGCCGCACTCACCGACCGCCTGTCACTCGTCATCGAAGGCTACGACGCGAGGGCGTTTCTCGCCGACGAAGACACGCCCCTGTCGACGAGTCTCGTCAACACGACCGATCTCCTGCAGTCGTACGTCATATTCAAGACGCCGCTCTTCGACGCCAAGTTCGGTCGCTTCACCATCGATATCGCGAGCCGACGACTGGTCGAGCGATCGAATTCCTCGAACGGCATCAACGCGTACACCGGCGTTCACGTCAGGCACCAGACGGCCAATCTCACGGTCGACGCGTTTCGCGCGACGCGGGTCGAACGCCGCCCGTCCGAACGACTCCTGCTACTCGACAACGACGGCGCATTCGACCAGGAGGTCGTCGATCGATTCTGGGGCATCCACGCTCAACACCTCTTCGGAAGCTATCAGTTCGAACTCTTCCTATACGGCCTGGTCGAACGCGACACGCCGGACCGCCTCACGGACAACGAGCAATACCTGGAACCCGGGATGCGCATTTACCACCGCCCCGCGCCCGGTTCGTACGATTTCGAGGTGGAGGCCGCCGTCCGCCACGGCACGACAGAAGCCGGGCGCCTGGAAAACGGACCCGAACAGGATCTCTTCTCGTACTTCGCCCACGCCGAGATCGGCTATACGTTCAATAACGCCTGGCGGCCGCGCATTGCGCTGAAGATCGACGTCGCGAGCGGCGACAACGACCCGTTCGACGACCAATACGATCGCTACGATCGGAAGTTCGGTGCGCGCAGCGACGACTTCGGCGCAACGAGTATCTTCGGCGCGCTGACCCGCACCAACATCATCTCTCCCGGCCTCGAATTCAGCTTCGAACCCAAGCCGTTCAAAGGTCGCATCATGTTGCAGAATCCGCATCTGCACTCGGCCACCGACATCTGAGCTGCCGGCGAACGGCAGGACGTCACGGGCCAATCCGGCAGCGAGATCGGATGGGCACTCGATGCTCGCATCGACTACCGAAACCCAGGCAGCCATCAATGGGATGTCCGCCTCGGCGGCTCGTTTCTCTGGTACGGCGAATTCGTCGAGACGATCACCGAGGGCGGTCTCGACCAGTCGACCTTCGGTTACGCCCAGTTTATCTATCGGATCGGCAAGTAGCCGCTACATCCCCTCGAGATCTTCGAGCCGTTTGGGGTAGGTGTCCTTCATAAGCCTCGATAGCGATCGATCGGCCAACAACCGGCCCTCGGTCTGACACCCCGCGCAGTAGTTCGACTCGTTTTCAGGTCGCACGATGCGCTGTACCGGCGCGCCACAGACCGGACACGGTTCCTTGTATTTGCCGTGCACCGCCATTTCCGCGTGGAAGGCGGTGACCTTGTCCGGAAACTTCTCACCAGTCTTTTCGCGCAGGAGATCGGTCCACTCGGCCAGCACGTCCCGGCAAGCGGCAAAAAGTCGCTCCGCCTCTTCATCGGATAGATGTTTGCCTTGCTTGAAGGGCGACATCCGCGCGCGATGGAGGATTTCATCGGAGTAGGCGTTGCCGATCCCGGCGATGACTCGCTGATCGGTGAGCGCGCGTTTGATCGTATGCGGCGACGCGGCGAGGTGTTCTCTGAACGACTCAGCCGTCAGTTCGCTGAGTTCGATACCGCCGGGATCGAGCGCTTCGAGCCCGTCCCGGCCTTCAACCAGACGCAGAGACGCGCGCTTCTTTTTGCTCACTTCCGTGAAGATCATCGTGCCGTCGTCGAAATCGAACGCGGCAAGACCGTTCTTCTTCTGCAGTGCGCGCCCCGGTGCATACCAACGCAACCGACCGGAAATCATCAGATGGATGACGACGAACACCTCGCCTTCGAGTTCGATCACGATCTGTTTCGCGAGGCGCTTGAGTCCCGCCACCTGGCGCGGCAGGACGTCATCGATCGCCGGTTCGACCGAACGAAGCACGAACGGGCTGCCGAGGCGGATACCGTTCAACGGATGTCCGAGCACGCGCTCTTCGAGATGTTCGATGTAGACCGTGAGGTCCGGTAGCTCCGGCATTTAGGCCAACTCGAGGTCTTTGTTGACGACGATGGTCTTCCACCTACCTGATCGAAAGCGCCAGAGCAACAGCGCACCCTTGACGATGTACTCGCCCACCATCGCCGCGAAGACCCAGATCACCGGCCAGCCGAGGAACGTGAAGATCGCCGCCCAGCCGCAGCGCACGACGATCAACCCGATAATCGTCGCGACCAACGGAAATCGAGTGTCACCCGCACCGCGCAATGCTCCGCCAATTGCAAACTCGATCGCGAGGAGCGGTGTGACGAGTCCCATGAGAACGGTCATCTCGACCGTTCGCGCGACCGTCTCGGGTTCGTCGCCGAGGAAGAGGATCGCCAACGGTTCGGCAAAAACGACGATGAGCGCGCCGACGCTGCCCATCGAGGCGACCGCGTAGATGAGCGATCGCCAGCCGCTCCGGGCGGCGCCGGCGTGGTCGTCCGCGCCCAGGCTCTGACCCACCAGAGTCGAACCGGCAATCGAGAATCCGAACCCGATGACGAAACAGACCATCAGGAGGTTCGTGCCGAGGTTATAGGCGGCGAAAGCTTCCGTGCCGTAAAAATTGCCGACCAGCATGAGGAAGACGAAGAAACCGATCTGGAAGACCACCATCTCGAGGCCGGCGGGATAGCCGATGTCGAGCAGTCGTTTGAAACGCTCGCGTCGAAACCAGCCGTTGCTGACGTACTTCACCCGAAAGCCCTGCTTGAGCCAGAGCGCCAGCATGACCAAGCCCCCGAGCGTGAACGAAATCCCGCCGCCGATCGCCGCGCCCGCGACCCCCATCGCCGGAAATCCCCACTCGCCGAAGATGAACGCATAGAGCAACGGAATGTTCACGACATTGACCGCGCCGCCGATCCAGAGCGGCGACCAGACGTCGCCCGCCGCACGCAGCGCTGCGCCCAGGACCATGTTGATCGCGAACGCGACGTTGAAGACCGACATCCAGCGAATGTTGGCCGAGGCCATGGCAATGGTCTCGTCGTCGAGCCCGAAAATCGAAGCGACGGGCGTCGCCGCGAGAATCCCGGGAATCGTCAGCACAAGACCGAACACCGCGCCGAGCGCCAAGCTGGCCATCGTGACGCGACCGGCTTCGTCATAGTCGTTCGCTCCCCACGCGCGCGCGACCAGTGCGGTAGTTCCGGCGCTGATCGCCATCAATACGGCCTGTAGCGCAAAGAACACTCGCTGACCGACCCCGATGGCGGCGACCGCTTCGGGACCCAGGCTGCCGACGAACTTCATCTGCACCATCGCGACGACGGAATACAGCAGATTCGCGGCGATCGACGGGATCGCGAGACCCCAAATGCCGGGTCGCTCCGTAGGGTCTTTTGTTACCATTCCGCGCTCTTTTTTTGCCGGGGGAATCGTCGTGACAGACGGCCATCGAGATATCAATGTGAGTTACGAAGGCCATGTCGGCGTCGTCGAGATCAACCGACCGCCACACAATTTCTTCGACAGAAGCTTGATCGCCCAGATCGCCGAGGCGTTCGAGTCGATGGACGAAAACCCGGACTGCCGAGCGATCGTGCTGGCATCGAACGGGAAATCCTTCTGCGCGGGCGCGAACTTCGGCAGCAGTGAAGACGATGAATCCGCAAGTGCCGAGTTTACCGAGGAAGGTTTCAAGAACACTACCGGGCTCCTCTATCGCGAGGGCGTCAGGCTCTTCAGCGCCAAGAAGCCGATCATCGGTGCGATTCAGGGTGCCGCGATCGGCGGCGGTCTCGGGCTTTCCCTCGTACCCGATTTCCGGGTCGCCGCTCCCGAGGCGCGCTTCGCCGCGAACTTCGCCAAGCTCGGTATCCATCCGGGGTTCGGTCTGACCGTGACGCTGCCGAACCTCGTCGGCGCTCAAGCTGCCAATCTCATGTTCCTGACCGGCCGACGCATCAAGGGTGACGAAGCCCTCGAACTCGGCCTCGTCGACCGCATCTCCCCGCTCGATGAATTGCGCGAAACCGCCCTGTCCTTTGCGAGCGAGATCGCCGAAAACGCCCCGCTCGCCATCCTTTCGGTGCGCGCGACGATGCGCCAGGGCCTGGCCGATAAAATCGCGGCGGCAACCGATCACGAGCTCGCGGAACAGCAATGGCTACGCGCGACGGAAGATGCCGAAGAAGGCATTCGTTCCGTCGCGGAACGGCGCGCCGGCAATTTCAACGGCCGATAGTCGGTAACAGGAACTCACACCATGAAGCTCGACTCGACTGGCGTCTGGTACTTCCTCGACGGCATGCCGGCCAAGGAAGCCGCGGATGTCGCGAAACGAATTGAAGATCTCGGCTATTCGGCACTCTGGATACCGGAAACCGTCGGCCGCGATCCGTTCGCGCACGCCGCCTGGTTGCTCGCCAACACCGAGAAGCTCGTCATCGCGACGGGTATCGCCAACATCTACAACCGCGAGCCGGGCGTCGTCGTTCAGGCACAAAAAACGCTCGCCGAGCAATCCGGTGGCCGCTTCCTGCTCGGCCTCGGCGTATCGCACAAGCCGCTGGTGGAGGGTCTGCGAGGACTCACCTACGGAAAACCCGTCGCCACGATGCGGTCCTATCTCGAGAAGATGTCGGCTTCGATCTACCGCGCCGTCGAACCGGAAGAGCCACCACCGACCGTGATCGCGGCACTGGGTCCGAACATGCTCGCGCTGTCTCGCGACCTCACCCAGGGTGCCCACCCGTATTTCACCTCGCCCGCGCACACGCGCGAGGCGCGCTCGATCCTCGGCGCCGATCCGTGGCTTTGCGTCGAGCAGAAGGTGATCCTCGAAACCGATCCCGAGCGCGCTCGTGCCGCAGCCCGCGTCGCGGCGAAGACGTACCAGCCGCTGCCGAACTACCGCAACAACTGGCTGCGCATGGGGTTATCCGAAGAAGACGTCAGCGGCGAAGGCAGCGACCGTTTCATCGACGAGACCTTCGCCTGGGGCGACGCCGATACGATCAAGGCTCGAATCCAGGAACACTACGACGCCGGCGCAAGCCACGTGTGCATTCAACCGGTTGATCCGGGCGGCGCGCCCGGCAAACTGGATTGGAACGTTCTGGAGGCACTCTCCGATGCCTGATTTCAGTGGTAAACGTGTCGTCGTCACCGGTGCGGCGGGCACCCTCGGCACGGCAGTGGCCGACGCCTTTCACGCGGCCGGCGCCGATGTCATCGGGCTCGATATCGTCGAACGCCAAGCGAACTATCCCATCAACCAGGCCGACTTGATCGATCCGGCGGGTGCCGGTAGCGCGGTCGCATCGATCGGCTCGATCGACGTCCTCGCCAACATCGCCGGTGGTTTCGCCATGGGCGACAGCATCGAGACGACGAGCGACGACACCTGGGATTTCATGATGAATCTGAACGCTCGTACGGTCCTCAACATGGCCCGCGCGGTCGTGCCGGGCATGCGGACGAACGGCGGTGGCAAGATCGTGAACATCGGTGCACGCGGCGGCTTGCGCGGTGCGGCCGCCATGGGCGCGTACGTTGCCTCAAAAAGCGTCGTTCATCGACTGACAGAGACCCTCGCCGACGAACTCAAGGCCGACGGCATCAACGTCAACTGCATCCTGCCGAGCATCATCGACACGCCACCCAATCGGGAGGCTATGCCGGACGCGAACTTCGCCGCCTGGGTACCGCCCGAGGACATCGCCAACGTCGTGCTTTTTCTCGCTTCGGACGCGGCTCGATCAATCCACGGTGCATCGATCCCGGTGGAATCCCTCTCCTGAGGTCGACCTAGATCCCGTATCCGCCGCGGTAAAAGAGTAGCGGTCGATCGCCGGGACGACGAACGGCAAAGTCGAGCACCCGGCCGACCGCGATCGTGTGATCACCGGCTTGGTGCTCGGCATCGAGTTCGCATTCGACGGTTGCAATGACGTCCTCGAAGATCGGTACACCGTTCGCGCTTTTCCGCCAGCCGATATCCGCAATCTGGCCTTTCTGGGCAAACGCATCGCTGACGGATTGCTGATCCGCCGCGAGAACATTGATACCGAAGGTCGACTGCGAACGTATGCGCGGCCAACTCGTCGACGTTTTCGCTGGGCAAACGGCAATGAGTGGCGGGTCGAGTGACAGCGAGACGAAGGATTGCGCCGCAAGACCAACGAGGTCGTCGCCTTCACAGGCCGCGATAATCACGACCCCGGTCGCAAAGTGCCCCATGGTGTCGCGATACGCCCGGCTATCGAATTCGCTCAAATCCTCTCTCCCCCTCGTCGACGCTATCGGCGCGCACCTCCCGGACGAGCACAAATTGGGTGCGCCTTCGGCTCGAACTCGCCGCTCAAGCCGGCGAGAATAACGCATGGTGTCGCGAAGGCATCTTCGCCGAAGGAAACCTCTTGGTCGCGCGTAGAGAATCCGGACCGTCGAACACACTGGCCGCCGTCGATCTCGGCTCGAACAGCTTCCACCTGATCGTTGCGTCGGAGCAGGACGGCCGGATCCAAGTCATCGACAAACATAAGGAGATGGTCCGTCTCGCGGCGGGTCTGCGCGCCGGTAAGACCATCAGCCCGGACGCGACCGAGCGAGCGCTGGCTTGTCTCGAACGCTTCGCACAGCGGATTCGAGACCTACCATCCGACAACGTCCGCGTCGTCGGCACAAATACGCTACGTCAGGCACGCGACGGCGAGCTCTTCATCGCACGCGCGGAGACGATCCTCGGCAATCGAATCGAAATCATCAGTGGCCGCGAGGAAGCGCGCCTGATCTTCCTCGGCGTCTCGCATTTTCAGGAAGACGACTACGACTCGCGGTTGGTGGTCGACATCGGTGGCGGCAGTACCGAAATCATCCTGGGCCGCCAGTTCCAACCGCAGATCCTCGAGAGCCTCCATATTGGCTGTGTCGCGACCTCACAGACCCATTTCGCCGACGGGCTCACGCGCGCGGCCTTCGAAGCGGCCGAGACGGCCGCGCTGCAGGAACTCGAGGTCATCCGTGAGGAGTTCAGGCAGCGTGGATGGGCCACCGCGATCGGCACGTCCGGCACGATCTCCACCGTCAACGACGCGATCTGGGAACTCGGTCGGCGCCGCCGGATCTCTCTCGATTCGCTTCGTACCCTTCGCGATCATCTGATCGAGCACCGATTCGAGAAGAACTACGCCTTGAACGCCGTGAGCGATCAACGTGCACCCGTATTCCCGGGTGGGCTTGCGATCCTCACCGCGATCTTTCGATCGCTCGAAATCGACGTGATGAACGTATCGTCCGGCGCGCTGCGTGAAGGATTGCTTTTCGACCTCATGGGGCGCGTTCACGCCCAGGACATTCGTGAACAGTCGATACGCGATCTGATGCAGCGTTTTCACGTCGACATCGATCACGCCGAACGGGTCGCCTTCACGGCTCGAGCGTTTGCGACACAACTCGCCGATGTATGGTCGATCGCGAGCCCAGACATGCTTCGCCTCGTTGGTTGGGCAGCACTCGTGCACGAGATCGGTATGGACATTTCGCACAGCCAGTACCACAAGCACGGCGCCTATCTGCTCGACAACATGGACTTGCCGGGCTTCTCCCGACAGGACCAGCACGACCTCTCGCTGATCGTGCGTAATCATCGCCGGAAGGTGGCCTTCGCCGATCAGATGCTGACGACAGACCTCATCCGTGCCTGTCTCGTCGTTCGCCTCGCCGTAGTGCTCCATCGGGCCCGCACGACCGCACCACTGCCGAAGATCAAAGTCGCCGCAAGCGACGACGCGATCGAGCTACGTTTTCCCGAACAGTGGCTCGCCAACCATCCGCTGACGAATCTCGATCTCGCACAAGAAGCGATGTATCTGAGAACGGTGCCGATCGAGCTCCGGATTACGGCGCGCTAGTGCGCAAGCCTTTCGAGCAACGTCTCCTGCGCACAGACCCGCTCGATATCCTCGTCCAGCTCGCAACGCGCGTAGTGGCCGTCGGCGTGCAATAGCCAAGCTTCCTTGCTGTCTTTGAGATAGAACTCGAGGCCATGCTCGAGTACTTCCGCGCGGGCTTCCGGATCCTCGATCGGGAAACAGGTTTCGACGCGGGAGAAGAAATTGCGTCCCATCCAATCCGCGCTCGAGAGATAAACCCGCTGGTCGCCGTCGTTCTCGAAGAAGTAGATCCGCGTGTGCTCAAGGAAGCGACCGACGATGGATCGCACCGTGATGTTCTCGGAGACCCCCGGGATCCCGGGTCTCAATGAACAGATGCCGCGGATGATCAGGTCGATCTCGACGCCGGCCTGGGAGGCCCGGTAGAGCGCTTGGATGACTTGCGGCTCGATGAGCGAGTTCATCTTCGCGATCACTCGCGCCGGGCGACCGGCGTTGGCGTGCTCAATCTCCGTCTCGATGTGCTCGATCATCGTTCGATGCAGCGTGAAGGGTGACTGCAGCATCTTCTTGAGCGAGTTCGCACGACCCATCGTCGTCAACTGCTGGAAAACCTGGCCAACGTCGTCCGCGACGTCGACATCGCAGGTAAAGAGTCCGTAGTCCGTGTAGAGCCGCGCCGTGTGCGAGTGATAGTTCCCCGTGCCGAGATGTACATAGCGTCGGTAACCGCCTTCTTCGCGCCGGAGCACCATCAGCATTTTGGCGTGTGTCTTGAACCCGACGACGCCGTAGACGACTTGAGCACCCGCCTCCTGCAGGTGGTTGGCAAGTTCGATGTTCGCCGCCTCGTCGAAACGTGCACGGAGTTCGATGACGACGAGCACCTCTTTACCGTTGCGCGCAGCGGCGACCAACGCATTGACGATCGCCGAGTCGGCTCCGGTGCGATAGAGCGTCTGGCGAATCGAGACGACCTGGCTGTCGACGGCAGCCTGGCGCAGAAAGTCGACCACCGGCACGAACGAATGAAACGGGTGGTGCAGGAGCACGTCGCCCCGGCGGATCGCCGAAAAGATATCCGGTGCCGCCTGCAACTTGATCGGAATGCTCGGCGTGAAGCCCGGATACTTGAGATCCGGTCGTTGAACGAGGTTCGGCACCTGATTGAGCCGCATCAGGTTCACCGGTCCGTTGCAGTAGTAGACATCGTCGTCATCGAGGTCGAACTGCTCGGCCAGAAAATCGCCGGCTTCTTTCGGGCAATCGTCCGCAAGCTCGAGCCGTACCGCATCGCCGAAACGGCGTTGCGACAACTCACCCTCGACCGCCATGCGCAGATCGTCGACCGCCTCTTCGTCGACGAAGAGATCGCTGTTTCTCGTGACACGGAACTGATAGCAGCCCTTCGCCTTCATGCCCGGAAAGAGCTGCTCCACGTTGGCGTGAATGATCGACGAGAGAAAAACGAAGTCGTATTCGTACTCGGCGTGGCTCTCGGGCAGTCGAACGACGCGAGACAGTGCCCTCGGCGCCTGCACGACGGCCATGCCACCGTTGCGACCAAACGCATCCTGGCCCTCCAACATCACGATGAACGTCAGGTTCTTGTTGATGATGCGCGGGAACGGGTGGGCGGGATCGAGACCGATGGGTGTCAAAATCGGCGCGAGTTCGTGCTCGAAGTAACCACGCAACCATTCGACTTGGCGTTCATTCCATTCGCCACGCCGGCCAAAACGGATTCCCTCGGCTTCCAGAAGCGGCACGAGGACATCGTTCAGCACGTGGTATTGCTCATCGACCAGCTCGTGCGCGACGCCAGCGACTCGTTTGAGCTGTTCGGCAGGTGAGAAGTTGTCCGGCCCCCGATGCGTCGCCCCCAGGGCTTCCTGTTGCTTGAGCCCCGCGACACGGATCTCGAAGAACTCGTCCAGGTTCGAACCGGCGATACAGAGAAAAAACAGACGTTCGAGCAGCGGCACGTCGTCGTTCTTCGCCTGGTCGAGCACACGCCGGTTGAACTCGAGGTTGGAGAGTTCACGATTGATGTAGAGCTCCGGGCGCTGCAGGTTCGCGGTCACGGCTTTCTCCGGTCGTTCGAAGCGAACGTCTTCCTTATACCGCTTGGAACGTCACAAAAACGGCGCGAAATACTAGCATTCGGGTTCGCCGCCCTTCGTTCAGTCACGGAATCTTCATGAAAGAGTCGCAACCCGACGCACCGGACCAGGATCGCGTTTACCAATCGAAGCGGGAATCGGTCGACGATTTCATCTTCGATGAATCCGTCAGTTCCGTATTCCCCGACATGGTGCGCCGATCGATTCCCGGCTACGAAACCGTGACCCGCCTCGGCGGCAGCTTGATCGCTCGTCATCTGGGTCGAACGAACCGTATCGTCGATCTCGGGTGTTCGCTCGGCGAGTCGACGATGGGCGTGCTCGACGCGGTCGGCGACACCGAATGCGAAATCATCGCCGTCGACCGATCCACGGCCATGCTCTCGACCGCCCGCGAGCGCGTCCGGGATCAGCGCGTTCAGTGGGTCGAGGCCGACATTCGGGACCTCGCGTGGCGCGATGCCGACGCCGTCCTGCTCAACTACACGCTGCAGTTCCTGGCGCCCGAGGATCGCGACGACCTCCTCACGACCATTCGAGCAAACCTAGTCGACACCGGCGTACTGCTCCTTTCAGAGAAAATCCAAACCGACGATTTCGACGAAGCCGCGCACCTCGATTTCAAACGCGTCAACGGCTACAGCGAACTGGAGATCAGCCAGAAACGTACGGCCCTCGAAAACGTGATGCGCATCGACACGCTCGCAACCCACGAGGCGCGGCTCGAAAGGGCGGGGTTCAGCCGTCGGCGCGTCTGGTTTCAATGCCTTAACTGGTGCTCGATCCTGGCGGAACCTTGATGCGCCTCCCCGAAGATCTCGCCGCCGACTGGGCGGCGTACGGCAACGTCGGCGCCGCGGCAATCACCGCGTGGCAGAACACGAGTCATGGTTCGTTGCCGGGTTGGCTCGAAGCGCTCGAATCCATGCCCCGTGTGATGCCGCGATCGGTGAGTTTCGGTGACACGGTCACGGCGACTGGGCCGATCAGCGATCTCGAGCGCGACAACCTCAAGGTAGCGCTCGAGCGGCTGATTCCGTGGCGCAAAGGTCCTTTTGCGCTTTTCGGCGTCTTCGTCGATTCGGAATGGCGCTCCAACCGCAAATGGGTCCGCATCGCGGACGCGATCGATTTCCGCGGCAAGCGGGTGCTCGATATCGGCTGCGGCAACGGCTACTACGGCTGGCGCATGCTCGCGGCGGGGGCCGAATACGTCATCGGCGTGGACCCCACCCTCTTGTTCGTGGTCCAGCACCTGGCGGTCGCACGCTACTTATCCGAGCATCGCGCCAAGAACGTCGTCTTGCCGCTCGCCGCCGAGACCGTGATTCCCGACGCGCCATTCGACATCGTGAGTTCGATGGGCGTTATCTATCACCGCCGCGACCCACAAGCGCATCTCGCAGATCTCGTTCGATGTCTGGCCAGCGGCGGCGAGCTGATCCTCGAAACTCTCATCGCACCTGAAACGCTCTATCCCACCGACCGGTACGCGAATATGCGCAATATCGGTTGTATCCCAAGCATCCGTGATCTCGAAACCTGGCTCACCGATGGTTTCGAAGCTGTGACGATCGTCGATGTGACCGTCACGACGACGGCAGAACAGCGGCCGACCCCGTGGATGCCGTTCCATTCACTCGAACACGCACTCGACGAATCGGATCCAAAGCGTACCGTCGAAGGGTATCCGGCCCCGGAACGCGCCGTTATCATCGCGCGGCGGCGCTGACGGGAGCACTTCCCTTGAGAAACACGGGCTTCGGCCTCGGGACCTGGAACTTTCGATTCCGCGGCAAGGTGAATCGATTGCTTGCGATCGTCGACTGCTTCATGGAGGACCCGGGCCAGGGACTTCATCCGACCCAGATCGCCAAACGCACCAGCATGACAATGCTCGACGTCATCGAACGGTTGGATGCAACACCGGAACTCTTCGTCCGGCTCCCCGGACGGCGCGACGGCGTGACCCGCTATCGCCTCTTGTCGTCAGTCGCGACGCTCGACTTCGAGGCGGTCGAGACGATCGTGCTCGAGCACGCCAAGAAAGAAGACTATGTCTACTACGCGTTCATCATCATGCTGATCCTGCTTCTTGGCATCATGGTGATGGTATTCATTCCCGCCCTACCGCTGGTGACCGACGGTAGCTTCTTTTCCGACTCCGCCGAATGAGAGAGAACTGATGCCAGAATCATTGCCCACCGACATCGCAGCACTGCGCGACCGCACGGAAGCGCTCGCCCGCGACACGCTGGTCCCGCTGCGAGACGATGATTCAATCGACGCATCGACGCTTCGCGCACGCGTTCGCGAAGCCTCGAAAGAGGCCGGCCTCTTCACGACGACCCAGCCGGAGGATTTCGGCGGGACGCGCACTTCTCTGCTCGCCATGACCGCCGTGCGCGACACGCTCGGCGCCTACAACGTCGGCCATCTTCCGGGGCTCTTCGGGCCCGGGCCGGGGGTTCTGGCCGGCGTCGACGAACCGCTCAAGAGCGCCTACCTGACACCTCTCCTCGCGGGCGAAAAGCGCGCGGCTTTCGGTTTCACCGAACCCGACAAAGCACCGCGCGCGACGTGGGGCGTCATCAAGGGCGATCGACTCGTGATCAACGGTCAGAAGTCCTACGTCACGGGCGGTGACGACGCGGATTTCATCAACGTACTCGTCGAGATCGACGACCGCGGCCCGGCGATGGTCGTCGTCGATCGGCATGCCCCGGGCGTCGAAGTCACTGCCCGATTCGGCACGCTCGACGGCAGCCACCACGCCTATTTCGAGTTCCATGACGTCGACGTTCCGCTCGCGCACGTGATCGGCAAACCGGGCGAAGGCATTCCCCGCGCCTTACGCCAAATCGGCAATACGCGCCTCGTCTTCGCGGCCGAGAGCATTGGGGTCTGCCGTTACGTCATCGATTTCGTCACCGACCATCTCAACGCGCCGCACCGAAGCGGTACGCCACTCGGTGCCCGTGAAGGCGTGCGGATGCGCTACGCGGACCTGCGCATCAAAGCCTACGCCGCGCGGAGCATGCTCTACCGGACGGCGCGATTGGGCGACGCGGGCGAGAACATCTTCAACGAGACTGTCGCCACCAAGGTCTATGCGACCGAGGTGGTCGGCGAAGTCGTCGACATGGGCATCCAACTCGTCGGCGGGATCGCGCTTCGAACCGATCATCCGTTCGAAGAACTCTATCGACGCGTTCGCACGCTGCGTCTCGCCGAAGGGGCGAGCGATATCCTGCGGATCAACCTGGCGAAAGGACGACTCGAGCGAGAGTTGGGCCGAATCTAGCGCCTAACCCAGCGGGGGTTCGGCGGATTTGAGGCCGTGAATCTCGCGGTTTTGCTCACGGCTGGCGTCACTTTTGCGCAATAGCACAAGCGTCGCACCCGTCCCGCCGAGTTCGCGCGGTGCGGATTTGAAAGCGATCACCTCGGGCGTCTGCTCGAGCCAATGCACCACATAGCTCTTGATGCGCGCCGGCGTCCGGCTCTTTTCGCCACGACCGTGGGCAATCGAAATCGCCCGCGCCCCGTTCTCCTGGCTCGATTTCAGAAAGGCATAAACCGCGGTGCGTGCTTCCGCGACCGTCTTGCGGTGCAAGTCGAGCTGATGGCTGACCGTGTACTTGCCCGTACCGAGACGCTTGAAGACCTCCGGTTGCACACCGTCCTTCTTCCATTCGACGACCTGATACGGCTCGAGCGCCTTCACCTCGCCGAGAGTCAGGTAGTTTGGATCCTGGGTTTCCTCCTGAACGGCGCGCGCGCGCCGGCGGAGCTGGCCTTCCGTGGGTTCTTTCTTCGATCCCTTTGCCACCTCCGGATCGCGGACACGGTCGGCAAGTTTGTCGACACCATCCATGGCCTCGAGAAACGCCTGGCGGTCGGCGGCGACTTCGTCACTCGAACTCAACTATCGGCACTCCAATCGATGGATAACGCGACGATCGCGTTCCCGGTATCGGTCGGTTGTCGTCACTATGGTAGGTAAATACGAGCGACAACTTCACGTCATCCGTCTGATTACGACCGGCCGCGTGAAAGAGCCGTGAGTGGAAGAACAACGCGTCACCGGGCTCGAGATCGACGACCGTGGCCCGATCGATCAGCGCTTTGTTCTCGGGCAGTTCCGGTCTAAGAAAAAGGTCTCGATCAAGACGACCCCGATCAATCGCCTCGACATGCGACCCGGGAATGACGTGCAACGCACCGTTGCGCGCGTCCTCGCGCCCGAGCGCGAGCCAGACCGACGTCAGCTCTTCTCGATCGAAGGACCAATAGCGATTGTCCTGATGCCACATCGTGAGCGACGAGAAGCCCGGGTGTTTGGTCATGATGCAGTTGTGATGGCACTGCGAAACCGCGACGTCGGAACCCAGAAACTGCCGTAGTCGCGCTCCGAGGTGCGCGTTCAACGCCCAGGCTTGGAACTCACGACCCCGAGCGAACGCATTCAGGAGCCGCCGCGGCGTCGAACCGCCGGGGTCGTCACGATTCGACGGCGCACCCGGGTAGCCAACGTCGACCTCGAATTCCGCCGGTCCGACCAACGGATCGAGCGCATCGGAGACGAGGTCGTTCAGGCGTAAAAGCTCGTCGGCTGAGGCGAGCGAGCGCGCGACGACGAAGCCGTCGCGCTCGAATCGCGCCGCCTCTATCGCTCTCGTCCGCGCGGGATCACGCCCCGTCTCATTCATTGTCCGACACCTTTGGCCGCACCACATTCGAAGAAGAAGCGAGAATCGGCTAAGCTTGCCCGCTCCTTTTTTAGCACCCCACTGCGATCGATGAGGCGACGAAGTTCGCTGTTGCGCGCGAATCGTTTCACAACTTGACGACGTAGCGTACGGAAAACTTCGAATCAAAGGCGGTTCGTCGGGCGATACGTCGGCCAAGCGGTCGGATCAGGGAATAGTCGGTGTGATACGCAAACTCGCTTGGGTCTTCATTGGATTCGCGATCATCGGCGGCGCCACGTTGGGCGCGGCCGCGATGTTCATGAGTCGCGAGCAGGTCCCGACCAGGCCGCCGCCGCCGCCCAGCCTACTCGTCGAGGTCGCCGAAGCGATGCGCGAGTCGGTAACGTTTTCCATCTACTCGCAGGGCTCGGTCACCCCGAGAACCGAGACGACGCTTCAGTCGGAAGTCTCCGGCCAGATCATCGAAGTGAGCGACTCTTTCGTCTCGGGCGGTCTTTTCGACGCCGGCGACGTCCTCGTTCGTATCGACCCGCGACTCTACGAAACCAATCTCAAGCGTGCCGCCGCGGCGGTCGCGCGGGCCGAGACCCAGGTCGCCACTGAAACGGCACTTGCCGGGTACGCGCTCGAGGATTGGCAACGTTTGCGCCAGCTCGACGCGACCGCGGCCGAGGCTTCGGAACTCACGCTTAGAAAACCCCAGCTCGCCGAAGCCATGGCTTCACTCGAATCGGCCGAAGCGGACCTGAGCCAGGCCACCGAGGACCTCGAGCGAACCGTCATCCGGGCGCCTTACGCCGGCATGGTGCGCGCCAAACGCGCGGACCTAGGTCAGTACGTCAATACAGGCACGCCGCTCGCCGAAGTCTTCGGTACCGACTACGCCGAGGTCCGGCTGCCGCTGACCCAGGCCGATCTGCGCTACATCGAACTACCGCAACCCGGCCGCCAATCGAGCCTCCCGGTGTCGCTGACGGCAAGCCTCGGCGGCGAACTGCATACCTGGTGGGGAGCGATCGTCCGCTCGGAGGGCGTATTCGACGAAACCCGCCGAGTACTGCACGTCGTCGCCGAAATCGTCGATCCCTACGACACGGCCCGAACCGGCAGGACGCCCGCGCGGATCGGCACGTTCGTTTCCGCCGAGATTCAAGGCCGCGAGGGTGGTGCGTTGTTCGTTGTGCCGCGCAGTGCGCTACATCGTGGCGACACGGTCTGGGTGGTCGACGACGAACTCCGCATCCAGCCTCGACCCGTGAACGTCGTCCGCACGAGCGAACGATCGGCGTTCATCGACGGCGGCATCAAGAACGGCGATCGCTATTGCCTGAATCCTCCCGATCAACCCCTCCCCGGCATGAAGGTGCGCTTAAGTGGCTGAAGAAGCAGAAGTCAAAGGCTTGATCGGCTGGTTCGCGAAAAACCACGTCGCCGCAAACCTCCTGATGATGTGCATCGCCGTCCTCGGGCTCTACGGTGCGTTCAACACCAAGAAGGAGATGTTTCCCGAAGCCAACTTCGATCAGATTCGCGTGCAGGTCGCCTACAACGGCGGTTCGCCCGAAGAAGTCGAGCGCGGCGTGGTCGTCAAGATCGAAGAAGCCATCGAGACCATCAAGGGGATACGACGCGTCGACTCGGTCGCGGGCGAAAGCATGGGCTCCGTCAACATCGAGATCGAGTCCGACTACGAACTCGCGGACGTGATGGATGAGATCAAGCTCGCCATCGACAGCATCTCGACATTCCCAGGCGAGACCGAACGCCCCGTCATCTCGAAGTACACCTGGCGCAATCAGGCACTCGCCATTCAGGTCTCGGGTGGTGATCTCGATGAGGCATCGCTCAAGGAACTCGCCGACCGGTTGCGTGACGAAATGCTTGCCCGACCCGGCATCTCCTATGTCGAGGTCCGCGGCGCGCGTCCGTTCGAGATTTCCATCGAAGTTTCCGAAGACACCTTGCGGCAGTACGGCCTGACGCTCGATCAGGTCTCGCAGATCATTCGTCGCTGGTCGATCGACCTACCCGGCGGGACGATCAAAGCGGACTCCGGCAACATCCGCCTGCGCGCGACCGGCCAGGCCTACACCGGCGAGGAATTCGCCAACATCCTCATGCTCACGGAAGCGAACGGCACTCGGGTGCGTCTCGGCGATATCGCCACGATCCGCGACGGTTTCGCCGAAACAGAGAGCTATTCCTTCTTCAACGGCGAGCGATCGTTTGGCCTCGTCGTGCAGGCAAACGACGACGAAGACCCGATCCAGGTGAGCGCAGCGGCACGCGCGTTCGTCGAGGAACGACGCGCCACGCTACCGCCGGGCGTGAAGATCACGCCGTGGGGCGATACGACCGAGCTCCTGTCCGGGCGCATGGACATGATGATGAAGAACATGATCATGGGCGCCGTTCTCGTGTTCGTGATCCTGGGGCTCTTCCTACACGCAAAGATCGCCTTCTGGGTCGTCGTGGGAACCGCCGTCGCTTTCCTCGGCGCCTTTACGATGATCGAAAGCGTCGGCGTCACCATCAACCTGATGAGCCTGTTCGGCTTCATTCTGGTACTCGGCATCGTCGTCGACGACGCAATCATCATTGCCGAGAGTTCATACGCCGAGACCGAAAAACAGGGTTATTCGATCAAGGCGATCGTGGAGGGTGCCCAACGGGTCGCCGTGCCCGCGACGTTCGGCGTCCTGACGACGATCATGGCGTTCGCGCCCCTCGTGCTCTTCCTCGAAGGACGCATGGCGTCCTTCTCGGCCGCGGTCGGTTGGGTCGTCATCTTCTGTCTGCTCTTCTCGCTCATCGAGAGCAAGCTCATCCTGCCGTCCCACCTCGCCATCATGCGCGGCGCGGGGCATGGCAAACGCGGCATCACCGAATTCGTCGACCGGCACCTCAAACGTTTCATTCACAACGTCTACCAGCCGCTGTTGCGCGGCGCGATCACGCATCGCTGGATCACCATCGTTTCCTTCATCTCGATGGCGATTCTCACGCTCGGCATCGTCGGTGGTGGCTACGTGCGGATCGTCTTCGCGCCCGAGTTCGAGGCCGATTTCTTGAGCGCTAACGTCGAACTTCGGGAAGGCGCACCCGATGCACTGATCGCCGGCATCATCCGGCAGATGGACGGTTCGCTGCGTGAGGTGAACGACGAGATCGTCGCCGAACGAAATCTTTCGGAACCCGTCATCAAGAACATGTCGGCCTGGATCGGCGGCAGCACGGCCGGGTTCCAGGTCGAACTCGCCGGCGGCGACGAACGTATCGTCTCGCCGAAGGAAATCGAAACGCGCTGGCGAGAGAAAGTCGGCGGCATCGCCGGAACGCAGACGATGGAGTTCCGCTCGATGAATCGCATGGGCGGCGGCGGGCCCCCCATCGCGTTTCGACTGATCGGGCGCGACTTCGACCTCCTGGAAGCCGCGGCAGGCGAACTCGCCGACCACTTGCGCACGTACGACGGTCTCTACGAAGTCACCTCATCCGCGCAGGCCGGACCCGAGGAAATCAAGCTTTCGATCAAGCCCGAAGCAGAATCGCTCGGCATCACGCTGGCCGATCTCGCAGGCCAGGTACGCCAGGCCTTCTACGGGGCCGAGTCCCAACGCATTCAGCGGGGCGATTCCGAAGTCCGCGTGATGGTGCGATATCCGCGCTCGGAACGCCGTTCGATCGGCAACCTCGAGAACATGTGGATCCGCTCCCCCGACGGTCGGGAAGTGCCGTTCTACGCCGTCGCGTCGTACGACCTCGAACGCGGCTACAGCTCGATCAAACGTGTCGATGGCCAGCGCGCGATATCCGTGACGTCGAACGCGGATCTCACCCAGATCGAACCCGGCCGGCTGATCGGGCAGGTCTATGCCACCTTCGTCCCCGAGCTCCTACAGCGCTATCCCGGTGTTCGCGCCGGTCTCGACGGTGCCGCCGTCGAGGATCTCGAGACGCAGTGGGAGATGTTCAGCTCGTTCGGCATCGCGCTGCTCGGGATCTACGTTCTGATGGCGATCCCGCTGAAGTCCTACCTACAGCCGCTCCTCATCATGGTGTCGATTCCCTTCGGGATCGTTGGCGCGGTCGTGGGTCACCTCATCGTCGGCATTCCATTGAGCTCGGTTTCCTTCATCGGGATCGTGGCGCTCGCCGGCGTTGTCGTGAACGACAGCCTCATCATGGTCGACTTCGTGAACAAGCGGGTCGCCAGCGGAATGAGCGTCATGGAAGCCGCGATCGAGTCCGGGATGTCGCGTTTTCGCGCCATCACCTTGACGTCGCTGACGACGTTCTTCGGGCTCGTACCACTCGTCCTCGAGAAATCGATGCAGGCCCAGATCGTCGTGCCGATGGCCGTCTCGCTCGCCTTCGGGATCGTTTTCTCGACGATCATCACGCTGATCCTCGTACCCGTCTGTTACAGCATGCTGGCCGAAATCAAAGCATTCGTTCGCGGGCTCTTGAGCACACCGGAAGCCGAAACGCAGGAAGGCCCCATCGCGACGCCGCAGGGTCAGGGAAGTATCGGCGGCGGCTAGAGCAGGCTTTCAGGCGCGCTGAAACAGGGCGGCTGATGGCCCGGATGCCTGACCGATCAGGACCGTCCGGCCGTGCGATCCCATATCACGAATCTCACCGGTTTCACCGCCCGCCTCGGCAATCTGTCGAAGCGTTTCTTCAATTTCGTCGACCTCGAAGACCGGCAGCCATCGCCCGGGCTCGAGATCAAACGATTCTTCCGCGCAAGCGAGCGCCATGCTGACGTCCCCGGCCGCAAGCTGGGCAAAACGATCGCCGTCGCGAAACTGAAGCTCGAGCCCCAACGACTGCCAGTAGGGGAGATCCCGATCGAAGTCGTCGCTTCGGGAAATCACTTGCCTGAGCTTTCGAATCGGCATCAGGCGACCTTCCGCTCGAACAAGGGATCCCCGTTTACCGTGACTTTGAGATCGCGCGATTCCCGATAGAACCGCGCCTCGATGTAGTGATGCTCCTCCCAGTGCAACTCGACGTTCGTCCAGACATAGAGCGGATCACGCGGCGAGGGTTCGCGACGTTTACGCAGACAACCGTCGAGGTAGAGCTCCAACGCACCGTCCTCGGTGATGACGACTTCGACCGCTTTGTGGCGGTGGGGAATCTCGAATCGCGCCTCGGGCATGGCAGATCTTTTCGTTGCTGAGCGGCGATTCTCCCAACGCGCGGATCTCGGAGGCAAGGCCGGAGGGCAAGCGCCGTTCTAGAAGAGCTCGAATTGTTTCTGCTTCGCACGAAAACGATCGGTCGCAAGATCGACCCGCTCGGTTCCCGTCACGCCATGCGCCCGGAGCGCGACCTCGAAGCGCTTGGCGATGAGATCCGCATAGACACCCGTGCCGCGCATACGCTCGCCGAACCGTGAGCGATAAAGCGCTCCACCGCGGAGATCACGGATCCGCTCGAGGATACGATCCGCCTTCAAGGGATAGTGTTCCTTGAGCCACGCATCAAAAAGATCGGCCACTTCGAGTGGCAAACGGATCATCACGTAGTTGACGCCGAAAGCGCCCGCCTCCATCGACCGATCGACGATCGACTCGATCTCGCCGTCGTTCAGAAACGGTATGACTGGCGCCATCATCACCCCGACCGGAACGCCGGCGTTCGATAGCTCTTTGACGGCCTTGAGTCTTGCGCCGGGGGATGCCGTGCGCGGTTCGAGCTTGGTCTTCAAGGTGGAGTCGAGCGTCGTGATACTGATCGCGACGCTCACGAGTCCCTCTTCCGCGAGCGCCGACAGCACGTCGAGGTCGCGCAGGATCAAGCCCCCCTTGGTCACGATCGACACCGGGTGGCGGTACTCGAGCAACGTCTCCAATAACTGCCGGGTGATCCGAAACCGCCGCTCGCCCGGCTGATACGGATCCGTATTCGTGCCGAAGGCGATCGTCTTCGGTTCGTAACCGGGTTTGTCGAGCGCCTCCTTCAAGCGCTTCACGGGATCGGTCTTGAAGAAGATCTTCGTCTCGAAATCGAGGCCCGGAGAGAGATCGAGGTAGGCGTGCGTAGGTCGGGCATAGCAGTACACACAGCCATGCTCACAGCCCTTGTACGGGTTGATCGACTGCTCGAACGGAATGTCGGGCGATGCGTTCTTGGCGATGATCTGACGAGTCTGATCCGGCAGAAACTGTGTTGCGGGTGCGATCCTCGGGAAGAAGTCGTCGTCCGGATCGCCATCGACTGCCCAGCCGTCGTCGACCGGTTCGCTGACCGTCTGATCGAAACGCGACGGCGGGTTACGCGTCGCACCGCGGCCTTTGAAGATCTCCGTCTGATCCATCCGGCGTTCCATCGTTCAGCTCGTCCTCGACACTGGCGCTTCAAGAGAGGGCCGACCATCCAAACACAAAATACTGTCTATATGTACAGTATTCGTCGACGCTTGATTTCAGGTAGTGTATCCGTTTGAGAAAAAATATCTACGTATTGACAAATACGCATGAATACAGATACTGTCTAATATAAATAAGAGAGAGGGTATTCTAGTGCCGGTAGGGCCAAATGGACAAAAACATCCAAGCGATGTAATAGGTAATGCGGTGCATTGTTGTAAAGTATTGGTTGGTGACATAGAAGAGTCATTTACCGGAAATCAAAGAACGGGAGGTATTAAAGGCGGAAAAGCAAGAGCCGAATGCTTATCTCCTGAGCGCCGATCTGAGATTGCAAAGAAGGCCGCTAATGCCAGGTGGGCCAAATAGAGCCATAAAGCCTGCGGTAATTGCGACTTACCGTGCGCTATGGAGACTGGGGCGGGAGTTGAACCCGCGACGTGTTACTAGTATAACGCGAGCCTGGGGTTGCGACCCCCGCACATTGCCGTTCTGTCACCCAGTCTAAAATCCCGCAGCTCTGTCTTGGGATTATGAAGCCCGAACTGTAATGGTTCGGGCTTTTTTTTTGCAAGAAAATCCTTGATGATTAATCAACAATCAAGCATAATGTTCCACATGAATAAATTATCTGTAAGTCGCCGAGTTAAAATCCTGAACCTCCTTGTCGAAGGCATGTCCACAGCTTTGGCAGACGATACAGCGCGTTGCTTGGCGTAAACGAAAGCCCATATCTCATCACATTCTATTCTACGATGTCCTCCGACTCTCACATGTTCGTCATGGTACGCGGCACTAACCTCCCCAGCAGAAGATATTAACCTTGCAACAGTATTGATCCCCACTCCTTCAACGCGGGTAATAGCTCTCATGGACACCTCCATAACCGAATACCCAGTCATCCGCTGACGCTGACACGGAGCCCGCACTGGCTTCGACTTCTACGTTTATATACGAGGGTTGCGCGAAAACATAAATTGAGTCAGACACTTCATGCTGGCCTCGAATCGTCACACCAGCAAGCCTATTCAGCTTAATATCTGCGGTTGATGTTCCTCCGTAAATACCTCTAAATACTGACACATCATCGTCACCTACACCAAACCCCAGGCGAAGTTCCGGGGTGATACTGAATGCATCGCCGGTGTTGAAACGGTAGCCAATGCCGCCGGCAATCGCTCCCAAGCTGATATCAGTGTCCCCGACGATGTTATCAATGTTCCCAACGTCTTCAGATACGTAAGTGTAACCCCCACTCAAAACCCATCCGTCCGCCATCGCAGAACTTGCGGCCAAAAACCAAAACAAACCTGCTATTAATTTCTTACTTTCCATTTGCCAACTCTCTCTTTTTTAGTATTAATAAAATTTGCCCAGACGGCCATAAAGGTGCCGGGCCATTGGCAAATGACACGAAGTACGTGGTATTTCTTGCCTATTTGTCACGGCATCGGGAGCTACCCTTACCGAGGTTTTATCGACTATTCTATTCAGCAAGTAACCCGACTCAGGAGTCACTTCGCATCATTTGCTAAAGTTAAGGTAAATCAGTTAGGATATTTTTTCAAACGGATACACTACCTGATTTCAAGCCCCGCTCGCGACGAGCATCAGCGGTTTTGGGACGGGGAAAGCCATGATCATCGTGAATGCAAAGATCGAATCGACGGCCGACAACATCGCCGCGATGAAGGACGCGATCGGCACCATGCAGGATGCAAGCCGCGCTGAAGAGGGCTGCTACGACTACACTTTCTCCGTCGAGCTGCACGACCCCAACGTGCTACGAATCACGGAGAAATGGGAAAGCATGGATCACCTGAAGGTCCATTTCGCCACACCGCACATGGCGGAATTCCAGAAAGCGATGGCAGCCCACCCGCCGAAGTCGAGCGACGTGAACTTCTTCGAGGCCACCGAAACGAGCATCGGTTGAGCCTCACCGTCTGGGGGCGCTCCGACCTCCGCAAGAAAGGGGTTCAGTCGTCCAGCTTCAGCACCATCTGGAGGTTACCGCGCGAGTAGCGCGTGTCCTCCATCTGCGGCAGGGCGACGAAGCCCGAGGATTCATACAACCCGCGTGCGGGTGAAAGGATCGTGTTGGTGAGGAGTTCGACCTCTTTCGCGCCTCGCGCCTTCGCAAAAGCGAGGCAGGCATCCATCAAGGCCCGGCCGAGTCCGGATCCACGCAACGCCGGCGAGACGGCCATTTTGGCGAGCTCGAATCCATGCGAATTCGGAATCATCGCGGCCACGCCGAGTAGGTCACCGTCCAGTTCCGCTAGGAATATCTCCCCGCCGATCCCGAGAATCTCGCCCTCCGGATCTTCGAGAACGCGGGTGTCCTCCGCTTCGACCTCGAAATAGTGGCGAATCCACTCATAGTTGAGATCAGCGAACGCACGCCTTTCCCGCGCGCCGAACGTCACCGACGCGCACAGGATTCTTACCCTGGCGCTCACGCGTCGGCGTTCGGTGAAGGATCCTCCGGTGGAACGCCGTCCAGGAACCAGTCGAGGATTCGCGGATTCTCATCTCGCGGGTACGTGTGGGACAGATCGTCGAGCTCGCGATACACCACATCAGCGCCGGCGGCCGACAGGGTTGTATTGGCCGTACGCGCAACGTCCACCGGGAACATCCAGTCGAGCGCGCCGTGCATGAGATAAATCGGCAAGCCTTCGAGGCGCTCCTTCGAGAACCCTTCGATCAGGAGCGGATGGAAACTGGCCGAGCTCGGTGCCAGGTGGGTAAACGGCGAATCGTCACGAAGCCCCGAAACGTACGTAAACGTTCCGCCATCGCTCATGCCCGTCATCAGCATCTTCGACTCATCGACGTTCCACCGATCGCGCACGAGGTCGACCATGCCTTCGATATTCGCGCTGTCGATATCCGGTCCCATGAGTGACCAGGTGTCACCGCGCGCCGTCGGAGAAATCAGGATCGCGCCACGGCTGCGGGCTTCCTTGATCCAGGTCCACAGGAAGTCGCCACCGTTCCCCGAACCACCGTGCATCGCGACGATCACCGGACACGCCATCGAATCAATGTAGTACTCGGGTACGTACAGCGAGAAGGCGCCTCGCGCGCCCTTGTCGTCGTTCGCATGCAAGACCCCGACGTTTTCCCCGGAGCCCGCCTCCAATAACCGATGCACGAGATCGTCGTCACCGCGAGCCCGTGCTTCGAGAAAAAATCGACTGACGGGCGGCAACACTTGCGCCAGCGGATAAAGCGCTTCGGTCGCCCGCGTCGCCTGGCCGAGGGCCCGATAGCCGCGCATGGGTTCAACGCCCCCAGCGGCTTCTTCGAGCCCCGTGAAGGCGCGCTCCAATCGTTCGCCCGCCTCCACGATGCGGTCCTTGAAAGGTTGCAGATGGTCGGGGAACTCGACGGCCTGGATGTGACTGAGGCCATCAGTGATCGGCGTTTTCGGATCACCGAGGCTATCGACGATCGCGGCCAAGTTGGGCGGATGGAAATGCCGACCGACGAAATTCAACGTCTCGAGGCCCGTCAGGATCGGCGGTACCGCCGCGGTAATCGCCTCAAGCAAGGCGTCGTTTTCGTCCGTCATTTCTCTACTATCCCGTTTGTATTAGGCTCCCGCAACGCATCGCGGCCCCTCGAGGCGAAGAACCTCACGATCAGC
Source organism: uncultured Pseudomonadales bacterium (assembly GCA_951813295.1). Lineage (GTDB taxonomy): Bacteria > Pseudomonadota > Gammaproteobacteria > Pseudomonadales > Azotimanducaceae > VXYL01. Next base: position 2,312,029 of record CATOTI010000002.1, on the reverse strand, counting down.
CGAGGGATTGATCGCGCACCCAGCGAGATGCCACGCCAATAAAGAACTTAAGAGGACACGGTATGAGCGAAGCACGCGAATTCGATCGCGCCGAGGAAGACATCGGCAACATCCTCAGCATGGAGCACATCAACCTCACCGTGCCCGATCAGCAAATCGCGGCGCTCTTCTACGTCACCGGCCTCGGCTTCACGCGCGATCCCTACATCGATTTCGGCACGTTCAACATGTGGATCAACGCTGGCGAGCAGCAATTCCATCTACCGAAGCGTGACGCGCAGAAGTTCCGCGGGCACATCGGCGTCATCGTACCGAGCCTCGAGGATCTGAAGCGTCGTCTGAACGGAATCGTCAAACCGATGGCGGGCACGGAGTTCGCCTGGGAAGAGCAGGGCGACCATATCCGCGTCACCTGCCCCTGGGGCAACGACATCCGCGCCTACGGGCCGAACGATGAAATGAGTCTCGGCATTCCGTGGGCCGTACTCGATGTCGCGCCCGACACCGCCGATGGGATCGTACGTTTCTATACCCAGGTACTCGGCACGCCGGCGGAAGTGATCGACGATAACGAAGGTCGTGCCGCGAAAGTCTCAATGGGCGACGGCCAGTGGCTTTACTTCAGGGAAACGGACGCCGAGATCCCGGCCTACGATGGCCATCACCTGGCGATCTACGTGTCGAATTTCTCGAATCCGCACGCAGCGCTCGTCGAGCGCGGGCTGATCAGCGAAGAATCCGACCAGCATCAGTATCGATTCGTCTCGATCGTCGATCCCGACACGGGGAAGGAGCTGACCGAGATCGAACACGAGGTGCGCAGCGTCAAGCACCCGATGTTCAAGCGCAATCTCGTCAATCGAAACGCGGCACAGTCGTTCTTCAACTATAAAAACGGTCGCGACGTTTTCGTTCCGTAATCGCTCGTGACAACTGAAGCCCCTTATTACCTCCCCCTCGGGGACGAGGTCGCGGTCTTTACGGCCGCTTACGAGAGCCGACTACCGATCCTGCTGAAAGGCCCGACCGGTTGCGGCAAAACCCGTTTCGTGGAACACATGGCGTGGCACCTTTTCAGCGACAGCCCGCTCGAAGACCCGCTCGTTACCGTGTCGTGCCACGAAGATCTGACTGCAACCGATCTCGTCGGCCGCTATCTCTTGAAGGGTGACGAGACGGTCTGGCAGGACGGACCGCTCACTCGTTCTGTACGCGAAGGATCGCTCTGCTATCTCGACGAGATCGTCGAGGCGCGCAAAGACACGACCGTCCTGATCCACTCGCTCACCGACCATCGTCGCCTGCTACCGATCGACAAGACGGGCGAGTTGGTGGCGGCACATGAGGATTTCCTGCTCGTCATCTCCTACAACCCCGGCTACCAGAGCATCCTGAAGGACCTCAAGCCGAGCACCCGACAACGCTTCGTGAGCCTCACGTTCGATTACCCGAACGAAGATCGCGAGGCCGAGATCATCGCGCACGAATCGGGCGTCGGCGGCGAGATCGCCGCACGGCTCGCGACGATCGGGGTGAAAGTGCGGAACTTGAGGGAGCACGGTTTCGAGGAAGGGGTCAGCACGCGACTGCTGATCTACGCGGGCGAACTCATCAAGCACGACATCGAACCGCGCCGCGCGGCCGATCTGGCCATCATTCAGGCTGTTTCCGACGACACCAACGTCCAGGAGGCCGTCGCCGATATCGTCGACGTCATCTGGCCCTGACGGAACTCGTCGATATCGAACGCACGCTCTCGCTTTTTGCCGAGGGCATCGCCGGGCGGTTCTATCACCTGAAGACAAGCGGCGAATTCGGGGGACGCGAACTCGATCTCGACGAAGACGCTGCCTCACACGATGCACGCAACCTCTTCCTGCCGACCGGAATTGAGACATTCGGCGAGGAGCGGCTGAATCGTGCCGCCTATCGCCTCGAGGTGCTCTATCAACTCGGCTACCGCGAGTTCGGTACCTACGAATTCTCGATCGATCGAGCCCGTGCGGAGGTTCCCGTACTCGCCGCGATGGACCCGCCGAGCGTGCACCGCGAATCCGATATCGCGATTTTTTTTGGGCACTTCGACTACCCAGACGTCGCGAAACGTCTCTTCCATGTGATCGAAACGGCGCGGATTCGTCGCGCCGTGCTCGCTCGCTATCCGGGCGCGAGACGCTACGACGACGCACTCGTCGCCGCGATCCGCGCCGACGCGATGATGCCCGAGCCGACGCCTGCCGGCGTGATCGAAGCGCTCGAACTCGAACTCCTCGGCATCCACGACTACCCGTCGTCGCTGCTGCATCTCGTGGACCGGTCGGATCGTGTCGATGTGCAATCGTCCGCGGCGAGCGCCGTCGACTGCTATCTCGCGATGGCGCTGCCACCGCCGATGGGAGAAGGCGAGCTGATCAACGCCGACGACGGTCCGGCGCTCGAATGGCTGCAACGCGAGGCGCGCCTCGAGGACTGGGAAGAAGAACTCGCCGATCTCGACGCTCAGATGGTGGCGATGGAGATCGCCCAGCAACTTCCCGACGAGGACGTCGTCGTCGCCGAAGCGGAGGGCGATGTCGAAGGGCAGATCCGCGAGGTCGATCTCGACATTGCGGTCGAGCGCGATCAGTTGAAGCGCCGCATCGACATGGAGAAATCGGCGCTGCGGCACGCGCTGGGTGAGGAACGCGACGACGCCCGCAGCTTTCTCTATGACGAATGGGATTACCACAACCAGACCTACATTCGGGGCTGGTGCCGGCTCTACGAAGAACGCCTGCTACCCGACGCCGATTGCGATACGGCGGCACTCGTCGAATCGATCCGACCCTATGCCCGCTCCGTCCGCCGCCAGTTCGAGCAGATCCGTCCCGGCGGCTACCAGCGTCTGAACCATGTGCCCGACGGTGACGAACTGGACTTGAACGCCATCGTTGCCGCACGCGCCGATATCCGCGTCGGAACGTCTCCCGACGAGCGCGTCTACAGCCGACGCGAGCGTTTGCGCCGCGACGTGGGCGCCGCTTTTCTCGTCGATCTCTCTGCTTCAACGGACGATCCCATCCCCGATCCCGACGAGGAGCTCGCCGACGACGACGCGCCCGTGACATCCGATATCCGCGATCCGTATTTCGACGAAGACGAGGAATACGACTGGGAAGCCCACATGGCCGCGGAGGCGGCCCGCCGAAGGATCATCCATATCCAGCGCGAAGCCGTGCTCGTGATGGCGAGCGCGCTCGAGGGTCTGGGCGACCAGTACGGCATCTACGGCTTTTCAGGCTACGGGCGTGATTGCGTCGAGTACTTCGTCGCCAAGGAATTCAACGATCGCTTCGACCAGCGAACGCTCGAAGCGATCGCGGCGATGAAGCCGAAACGCTCAACCCGGATGGGCCCGGCGATCCGCCACGCCGTCAAGAAGCTCGAGGCCAGCGGCACCGCGCTCAAGGTCCTCATGATCATCAGCGACGGCTTCCCACAGGACTGCGACTACGGGCCGGATCGTGGCCAGCACGAGTATGGCCTCGAGGACACGGCCAAAGCCCTCGACGAAGCGGAACGCCGTGGCGTCCAGACCTTCTGCGTGACGGTCGATCGCTCCGGTCACGATTACCTGCGCCGGATGTGCGCAGACGAGCGCTATATGGTGATCGAGGAAATCGAAGAGCTACCCGACGCCCTGCAGAAGGCTTATCGACAACTCACGCAGTTCTAGCGCCGGTAGGTCAGCACGAGCGAGCCGAACGCGTGGAAGTCGCGTTGTCCGCGAAAGCGCTTCGACTGATAGGTGTGCACGTAGTTAACCATCCAGCGCCGATACGCGACGCCGAACCCGATATAGACCTCGCCGAATAACGGCTCGCTCTGATGGCTCTCGGCGCCGTCGCGAAAGACCGGCCCGTCGATCGCGATGTGGTGACCGACCACGGCCGTGCGAAACCCTGTGATGCCATACGCCGACCACCGCCGTTCGCTGGTCTGACGAGATGCCCGGAAAGGCTGGTGGGAATAGCCAGAAACCGACAGCCGCGCGTCCGCAAAATCGTTCGGCAGGTTCCAGCCGAAACGTACCACCGCACCTGTGCCGATTTCGTTGAGGAAGTTGCCGACCCCCAGTCGCCACTCCCAAAATCCGTCGACGGCGAAATCATCGTCTTCGGGATCCGGCGCGAACCGGCGACGCTGCAGGAAATACGCGTTCAACGTCGCCTCGCCCGGCACCTGGTGGTCCCAGCCGTTGAAGTTCGGGATGCCCCGGAGATCGTGAACAAAATCCTGCGCCTCACGCGCAAACGCATTCCGCCCCGTCGTACCGATCGCGACCGCCGCCGCATTCAGCGCGTCCTCATCCTTTGTCTGGACCGAAAAATCGATCCCCAACCACCCGGCGTACGGACTGTCGTTGGGTAGGCGTTCGCGCGGCGCCGGATCCGTCGGTGTGAACATCAACTGCGTGAGCGACACGCCATAGTTGTACTCGAGATCGTGCGAATCCGACCAACCCGACAACCGCCGAAACCACCCGAGACGCTTCGATTTCGTCAGGTCGTCGAGTTGCCGCTGCAGCCAGCCGAACGCGCAAACGCTTCGCGCATCCGAAATCCACGAGACGCGCAAACCATTGGTGTAGTTCTCGTCACGATCGGCAAAGAGGTCGTTGTCGAGATAGACGGAAAGATTCGCGTCACCTCGATCGGGTAGCGCCGCGAGCGAAGTCGAACCCTCGGCATCGCAGTCGTCGCGCACTTCGGCGAACGAGACACTCCCCGCAAGGAGCGCCAGGACATAGAGGGAAAGGAGAAGAAGAAAGCGGGGCAAAACAGCAAACCGTCGTTTCGACCCGGATCGATCCGGGCGCGCCTGAAGCGCGCCCGGGTAAGAGGCCCTAGTCGTCGCCACCCATGCCGAGCAGCATCAGAAGGCCCGAGAAGATGTTGTAGATACCCATGAAGATGCCGACGGTCGCGAGCACGTAGTTCGTCTGCTCGCCACGTGCCACGGCACTCGTTTCATAAAGAATGTACGCACCACCGAGCAGCACGACGATCGACGCGATCACCTGCATCATGATCGTCGTCGGCCAGAAGAGCGAAAAGATGATTCCGCCCAGGACGACAAAGAAGCCGATGATCATGAAACCGCGCAAGAACGAGAAGTCAGCCTTACTGATCACAGAAAAAGCCGACAGCCCGAGGAACGCGATACCGGTGATCGAGAGCGCCTGCGCGACGACCGCCGTGCCGTGCGCCGTCTGCAGGTAGAAGTTGACGACCGGCCCGATCCAGAGACCGAGGAAGCCCGTCAAGGCGAACGTCCAAACGAGACCCCAAACCGAGTTCGCCGTCTTCGCGATCGCAAAGGAGAGACCAAACACCGCAACGAGCCCAAGAAGGCCGAGGTGCGGCATGTTCGTTGCCATCGCCACCGTCGCGGTGACAGCACTGAACAGAAGCGTCATGGCCAACAAGGCGTAGGTGTTGCGGAGGACCTTGTTGACCTCTATCGCAGAAGAACCTCGTTCCGCTGCCATCGTGCGGGGATCAGCCATGTATTTCCCTTGGAAGAAAAGTGGGTTGTTGAGGCGTATATAGCGAGTCAATCAGACCGTTTCAAGGGACTTCGGTTCCCGTACCCGGCGGCTCGAGGCACGGTTATTCCAAAGCCGAACCACGGTTAGATCGTCTTGACATCCGCCGGGACGACTTCGAGAATCCGCCGTCCACCGTTGCCGGCCTCATTGCGCGCAGCAACAGGTGTGATATCACCTATGGCTACGTAGCTCAGCTGGTTAGAGCACAGCATTCATAATGCTGGGGTCGTTGGTTCAAGTCCAACCGTAGCTACCAAAAATCAAAGACTTACGGGCGCTCTCCGGAGGCCCGTTTCTAATATCTCGGGTTCTTTCTAATATTTCGCGCGTTTAACGACTATTCATCGCACTCAGATCCACCTCTTGGGCGAGAGCGAGGACGGTGTGCCGCCGAGGGGAAGGAAGCCGGACGCCACCAAGCGCTAAGCTTCTGAGCGTCGCCTAGAAGTGATCGGGCAAGGTGTATGGTTATCGGACCACACACCGACAGATCGACACGATGCGAGCCTTTCTGGCGATCTTCTCGACGGCTTTGCTAGTCGCGTGCGGCGAACCGACATCGACCACGGCACCCACCGAACCCGCAACAGCGGTAGATGATCTTCGTATCGATGCGACTTCGGACGAATCAGCGCGAGCTTCCGTCGAAGCAATCAAAGCGAGCCTTACGGCCGAAGAAGCGGAGCTTTTTGATAAAGCGATGTTTGCCGTCGTAATGGGTGGTGTCGACTTCGGAGAACTGGTGCGAAAGGGGTTCGAAGGCGAGGAGGTCGACGACCAAGAGCTCGCGAAAAGCGCTATGAAAGCGCTTCACGGCAAAACGGCGTCCGCGGTTATCGCGGAAGCGGATCGATTGAAGAAAGAACGAGACTTACGTACTCGCGCTCGAGCGCTTGAGGAAGTTGCCGAGCTGAAAGCTGAGATAGCGACGCTGGAAGCGACCAAGAAGGATTACATCGCGGCGGTTGAAGAACTCAAGGCCGTGTCGATTACGAACGCGTCGATCGCCTGGAAGAACGATGGGCTAGGGCTGACCATGACGCTAACCGTGACGAACGGTCTGGACTTCGCGATCGCCCGCCTCTACATGCGCGGTACGCTCCAGACACCAGGACGGTCCGTTCCTTGGGTGTCAAAGGACATCAACTATCGGATCCCCGGAGGGCTTGAACCTCAAGAGTCGCAAACTTGGCGTCTCGCCCCCAACTACTTCACTGAGTGGGGAAACACCCCTAAGGAAGACGTCGGCGCTGTGCTCACAATCGACGCCGTGGATGTGGAAGGCGCGGACCGGTCGCGGGTCATCGATTCCGACTTTGATGAGGAGAAACTGAGTCGACTCGTAGAGCGGCTGAAGAAGCTTGAGGAATCGTTAGAAGCCTAGCTCTAGCGCCCTCTGCGCCTCCCTTTCCCAGGGCGACGCCCGGCAGCACGGTTAGCGTCGCGTTGCGCTTTTCGACGGGCCACCAACCGTTCACGTTGCACACTGCGACGTCCCTCATGCCGTGTCGTGCGGTTCCTGAGCTGGTCGAGTTCGGCCGCGTCGGCGGCTAGCCGTTCCGCAAACTTCGCTCGCCACTCCTTGCGAGTCGGCGGTCCGTCGTCATCGTCGTCGGTGATCGGTACGCGGTCGCGGTCGCGGTCGCGGTCGCGGTCGCGGTCGCGGTTGAGCGACACCATGCATTGACCGCATAGCCACTCGTACTCGTCCTCGATGTTCGGTAAGCCGCGCAGGTCGGCAATCAGCGTCGCATCCTTGAGCCGACGCCCGCAAGAGCACTGGTATTCCCAGTGGCCCGGTTGCGACTCGGGCACGACCTGGCGGTTGTGGTTCACCCAGCGCCGCGGCTTAAGCGCCGGGCTCGAGAGAATCGCGTCGATCGCCGCTTGATTGGCCGCACCGTCGAGCGCGTCCTGAAGGGTCGGGGGTGGATAGCTCAAACCTGCGCCCAAAAGGTAACTGGGGTGGTCTCATCCCACGCAGCCGCCAGGCCAGAGAGCGTGCCCGTGTCGTAAGACACCTCGACGAAGTCATCGAGCGTGGATCCGGCGTAAAGCGTCGACTCAAGCGCAATCGCGAAGATGTCGCCGGTACCCGATAAACCGTCGATCAGAACGAAGGCGAGGCCCGTCTTTGCGGTGGTCGCCTCGCCCTCATTGCCCAACAACACCGAGTCGAACGCCTTCACGAACGTTGCGCCGTTCCAGTAGTAGATACCGACGACGGTCCGCCCGGGTGGGTGACCCTCGGCTGCCGAACCGTTCTGGATGGTGATGTCGTACTCGTATTTGTAGCTGTCGTTGTACGCCTGGTCAGACGTTGCGAGCTTCTTGATGCCGAGATCGAGACCGGTCGGCGAGAACGTCGTCGTCTCACTGCGCGCCGTCTTGGTGATGATTTTGGCGATCTTGGCAAACACCGTAAAACCATCGGTGGTGATATCGGTGGCGTAAATGGCTTGGTGCTGGTCTTCGCTGTAGCTGTATACGTAGACGAGCCCGCCGTGGATGTAGTGCACCTCCGGTGGCACGCCGTACTCGATGTTGAAAGTCAGCGCATCGCCGTCCTCGCCACTGATGAACTGCACACCGCCAGGAACCGAACCGAAGATATCACCGCCATCGTTGATCGCCGCCGGCTGGATCGTTGCCTCGGCAGAGATCGTGTTCGAGATCGACAGCGCCGGCGTGTTGGCGATCAGCGTGCCTTCTGGTGCGCCACCGGTCGCCGCAAGATCGATGGTCCCTGTCGGATCTCGATAGATCGCCAGCGCTTCAGAGCTCGACAGGACACGCCTATACAACGCGATCAGACAGACCTCGACTTCCATGTCTCGTGAAGTGGACGGCGCGTCGATGTTGCCGAGAACAACCGGCGATGTCGTACCCGTGACGGCTGCGCTTCCTGTGACCGTCAAGAACCCGCCATGCCGGCCGTTGATCGTCAGCGCCCAGTCCGTTTCGCCTGCGTCATAGCTGAAGGTGAGGTGATACCACGTCACGTTCGCGACGATCCGCTGGGACCATTTGACCGACCCGCCGATGACGAGACTCACCGACTGGCGGTAATCGGCGTTCGTCCGGGACGCGTTCATGCTCTGATCGACGCGAATCTCGAGATTCCCGGTATAGAAGAGCGTCGCGGTCGAATGCCCTGTAGCGTCGCCGTTTTGCGTTTGGAACCAAAGCGAAACAGCGAAGTCATCCGCCATCCACGTCTGGCGATCCGTGTCGTCCAGCAGCTCTAGCTGATCGTTGCCGCCGCCGTTGTTGAGCTCAATCGCGCGGCCGTAGGCCATGCCACCAGCTTTTCGAAGGTAGTAGTCGGAACCTGAGAACGTCGCCGCAGATATCGACGAGCCGTTGAGCAGGTTCGGCATCGCAATGTCATTGCCCGCGAACACCGCAAGTAGCCCTTGGCCATAGACGTCATCGATCGGTGTGACTTCGGGCACCCCGGCCTGCATGTACTCGTGCAGCCAGCGGTTCGGCGTCGTGTAGATGTATTCGCACTGCTCGGGCGCGAGTATCCCTGTGAAAACCCCCGCATAGCCCAGACGGCCATGATAAGGATTGTCCGTGGTCGGCGTGGCGTGTGCGTTAACACCCGCGAGGATCGGTCGCCACGGGGCCGGCGACGAGTAGCCCGTGCCTGTCGCTCGAAGACGACCGTTGGTATAGAACTCCCACGCGCCACCCGACGTCATCGTCAGCGCGGCCATGTTCCAGCCGTCAACGGAGCCGTTCTCGACGGTCGCGACGAGCGAACCCATGACGTAAAGCTTGATGTCCTGCGGGTAAGACTGCGACTGATCGACCTCGATCGACCAGAAATCGTCGTCTCGGTTCGGGACGTGCGCGCGGGAATCACCGGACTCCGTTTTCGATCGCCATTGGATCGTCGCAGACCAATCGCCCGCCTCGAGGTCGTCGGCGTCATCGTTACGGAGAAAGAGGATGCTGTCGGCGCTCGAGTTGAGTTCGATCGACATCCCGTCGACGATTCCGAACTTCAGCGTCGGCGATCCACCCGCGAATGCACCCGGAATCGGGCTGTCGTCGAGGACGTTCCGCATGTCCTGAGTTCCCAGCGGGAAGAACGCGAACTCCTCCGCTCGAAGGTCAGCCGGGGGGATCATCGGCGCAGGAGGAATAACGACGAACGTGGACGGGCTCGCGGGATTGACGAACCCAGCGGTCGAAAGGTCGTCCCACGCGCTCGAGGAGTCGAGTCTAGATTCCACGCGAAACGGTGCGCCGCCATCGGGACCGACACCCTCGATCTTGGTGACGCGTAGCACTTGGTTCGACCAGCCAAGTTTCTCGACGGTCATGTTGAATCGGGCGCCGGGAATGAGGCGCAGACCTTCCCACCCGAACTCGCACGTAAACGTGCCCTGCTGGTTCGCCGTGTTCAGGGTGATCTCACAGAGGCGCTGGGCTTGGATTTCGTCCGTCACGCCCTGGAGGTCGAGCACGCGCTCGTCGGGCTCGCTGTTGTCGCGCGTTAGATAGCTCGAATCCGACCGTGTCGCGCTTTCGTGCTCGCGATAGTTGTGGTCCGCCGATCGATAGACCGCGCGGCATGACGAGAAACGCTCGCCAGTGGGTAAGGCCGACTCAAAGGACCACGCGTCGTTATCGAGGTGGGATTCGTCGTAGGTGAGGGTCGGGGCTTCGTAGCGAGCAGGCTCAAAGCTCCACAGCCCGTTACGCTTAATCGCAACGCCGCCCATCGTCGCGAGGATACGGGACAGATTGGCTTCGTCGGAGTCCGCCAAGGACAGCGCAATGTTGCAGCGAAACCGCTTCTGCGTGCCGCTGGTGTGCTTGTCGACGTGCGTGTCGCAGTGCGTGGACTGCGCGGCCAGGGCGTCCAATCGAAACGATCATTCGCGAGACCGTTGCGCTTGCGGTACCACCTGCGCATGTAGTCGACGGCGATCTTGACTGGGTTGTCGCTCCACGCCTGATATGAAGCGTTGTCGGGGTCGTTGCCCGGCGACGAGTCGAGGTCCCAATCGTAGACCTTGGCACCCTTCACGACTGTGCGGACGTCGGGAAACGGGTTGCCCTTCTTTTCCCACATGTCTTGATTTGGGCTCGCCAAACGCAGCGTGTAGACCATATACGCCAAGCCAGAGAGCTTGTGATTGGCAGACCAGTCGGAAGTGACCGCCTGCAATACGGTGCTCGCGGTCTGCGCCGCCGTGCCGTGATGACGCTCGAATAGGACGGACGGGCTATTCGCCATCGCGGCAGGATCGTAGTGGCCGCCCGTGATCGTCCCATCGTCTGGGACCCACGTCAGATCGCCGCCCGAGACGAACTCGGTATCACCGAAGAAGACCTTGTTTCCGATCTCTTCGACTTCGTGACACGCGTGAACGGCCAAAACATGGAGCTCAGCGACGCGATCGTCCGTCGTCCATCGGTTAGTCGTGGCGTAGCGAACAACACCGCCGACCGCTGTCTCGCCGTAGACCACTTGCCACGGGGCGGTCGCGTCCGGGATCAACACCTCGCGCGATCGAAGCTGTTGCTGCGCCCGTTTGATCTGGCGCTGCTGCATGAGGTGTTGAGCGCCAGTCAGCCCCGCGGTGAGTACGAGTGTGCCCTTGACCGTTAACCCGCCACCGGAAGCAAAGAAGAAGCTAGCGAGCGCTTCGCCTACACCAGGCATTTCCACCCCCTGGTGATCGTTTCAACATTGATCCGGCTCACACCGCTCATCGCGGGATCTGGCGGCACCTGGAACGCCCAGACGCAGTAACCGCCGTGAATGCCCGGCACCTCGCCGCAGAGCACGACATCGCCGCGCTGCGGGTCGTCGATCGGTTCACCGAGAAAGGACGACAGAAGCCCCTCTATCCCCCCGTGCTGGGCGATAAGCGCCAACGCCTGCCGTTTGGATACGTAGTCGAGCGTCCCGGGATCACTGCCTGTACGGCGCTTCAGATACGATCGAACGAACTGGCAGCAATCCGTGTCACCGAGCCAAATCCGGCTGAAGTTCGAGGAACTCCGCGGCGGTCGCTTCGATCGCAGCATCGAAGTCCATCTAGTAGATCTCTCCTTCGAACTCGAAGTCGAAATCAACGCCACCGCTATAACTGGATGGACATCTAGATAACCAGCGTCCGGCCTCCCGGAACCGTCGATGAGGCAAGATTAGCCTTTCGGGAACCTGCTTCAGAGAACCACTGATCGTGACGCACCAGACCCGTAATCGACACGCGTGCGTGATCGCGAGTCTCGAGCTAGCTGAGGAACTCTGGCGATTTCTCTACCTCCTCCTCTGGGAGTCCTTGGCGATGTACATCGTAAGGCTCGCGTATCCGCCCAACGACGGACGCACGCATCCGAGCATCGGTTTCTGGCTCTTGAGTTCATACTTCGCGCTACATGCGGTAGCGGTCGGCTATTACGAGACCCGACTCGATCGAGTCGAAAATCGAGTGAACCAGCTAATAGCAAGAGTCAGCCCGCAAAACTACAAATATGCGCTTGCCCGGGTCGCGGACACCCAACGCCGTGCATACGTACCGGCAGAGCCGATTTTGGGGAAGTTTTGGACCCCGTTTGTAACCCTTTTTGGCGCGGACGAACGACACGAAGAATCCATAGATGCCCTCAAGGATCTGGTGGTCGCGCACAAATCCGACCTATCGGGGATCTACTTCGGTCCGATCGACCTTTCGTTCGCCGATCTTCGTAATGCGAATCTCTGGGGCGCGACGTTCGCACCACAGATGCAGACGAGGTGGTCTAGATTCGTTCACACCCCGGACGTCGTTTTTGGGCACGCCAGGTGGTTCGAGCCGCCCGCCCGCTTTGTGGGCCCTGATCTAAGGCATACGCTCTTCACGAACGCCAATCTCACGGCCACTACCATCGTTGTTCCAAAACACGTCGGTACAGCCGTGGTTGTCCCGTCGAGCGAATTTCTGTCGGATCCTGACGAGGAGTACGCAGATCGCTTTTCGAACGGCCTCGCACAGGCTTATCTCGAAGACGCTGACCTACCGTTAGCATACGTTCGCCTCGTTTCAGACTACGGTCGGTGGAGCCCGAAAGCGAATTCGAGCCCTCGCGTGATTTCTGCGAAGCTATTTCAGCCACGTGGGGTGAACCTGCGGAACACGACCACAAGTGTTGAGCAACTACTGCACGTCGCGACGCCCGAGACGTACTGCAACTCGCCTTCGCCCCTCTCGGCCACGAATCGCTACGCGGTCGACTTGGCTTTGCATCCATTTGACGATCTCGGCCCGCTCTTGCGGGGTCGCGCCGCACTTGTCCCAAAGCCTCGCCCGCCACTCGGCTTGCGTTCGCGGACCGTCTTCGGGGTCGTCGTCAAAGATCGGAATGCGGTCGCGTTCGGGATCGGTCAGGCATTGTCCGCATAGGAACTCGTTCATCGAGCGACTCAATCGAACCTATCGCGACGAGTTGCTCGACTTGTATCTGTTCCGATCGCTCAACGAGGTGCGATCCATGACCGCTTCGTGGATCCGTCGCTACAACACCGAGCGGCCCCACGAGGGTTCTACCCCGGTTCAGCGGACGACTGAGTTTGGGTCGATAGGCGGCGCGGTACCCGTCGACGTTCTGCATTGTGTTGGCGTTCGATGTAGTCGAACACATCGGAGCGCGCTTCGGATCGAGTCCTGTACTGACGACGGTTCACTCGTTCGTGCTTGAGGCGGCCAAAGAACCCTTCAGCGGGCGCGTTGTCAGCACAACTACCGATCGCGCTCATGGACGACACGATCTGGTGATCGGCCAGGAAGGCTTGATACTCCTCGGCCGTGAACTGGGTGCCGCGATCGGTATGGAGGAACGTCGGTGCGCTACCTTCTCGTTGCCCTAACGCCATGATCACGGCCTTGATGACGAGCTCTCGATCCTGCCGATCCGCCATCGACCAGCCGACCACCATGTCGGTTGCGAGGTCGAGCACGATGCACAGGTACAACCAGCCTTCGCCCGTGCGGATGTAGGTGATATCGCTCACCCATTTCTGGTCCGGCCGATCGGCTTTGAAGTCACGGTTCAGGTGGTTCTGGATACCCATGGGTCGGGTTTGTGACGTCTTCTTCCGCCACTGCCGTTTATGTGGGATCCCTTTCAAGCCGGCTCGTCGCATGAGTCGAGCGACCCGGTTCTGGCTACATCGATAGCCTTCACGGACGAGTCGTTCCGTAATCTTGGGACTGCCTCGGACGCCGTCACTGTCATCAAAGATCGCCCGTATCCGCCGAAGCAGCGTTTCGTCGGCTCGAGTTCGCCGGCTCGGTGTTCGACGTCGCCAGGCGTAGTAGCCCGCTGCTGAGACTTGCAGGCAACGAGACATCATGCGAATGGGATAGTCGCCGCAGCAGTGCGCGATCACGCGATACCTCACCGCGACTCTTTCGCGAAGTACACCGCCGCGTCTTTCAAAAAATCACGTTCTCGCTTCACCTGCGCCAACTCGCGCTTGAGACGGGCCACTTCTTCGTCGCGGGCGTTACCGCGCCCTGGAAAGGCCTTCTCGCCTTGGTCGCGGTAGAGCCGACGCCATTTTCCGAGCAGACCCGCGGTGATCCCCAGGTCCGAGGCAACTTGTTGAACGGTGTGGCCAGAACGGTACGACAGCTCAACCGCTTCCTTCTTGAACTCCGTCGAGAACGATCGTCTTTGCTTTGCCATGTGACACCTCCGAGGGCCATTGTCGGCCCTTCCGAATGTGTCCGCCTAACCGGGGTAGAACCCGTCCAACCGTAGCTACCATATCTCGTTGATCCAGTTGGCAGTTCCGCCTGCCTCGAACATACCGTCACGCGCTTCACGGCCAGACTACCTGATACCGGTCGGCCTACCGTGTTCATTGCCAACCCGACACGCTTAGGCAAGTCGATTGACATCGAAGGTCCAGAATCCTGACGTCGCATGTCGAAGGGAGTCGTCACACGTCGCCGGGCTCAGTGCAATATGACGCTCATCGATAACCGGGGGCCACTCATGATCCGTCTCGTCTTCCTTCTGCGGCGCAAGTCCGAGTTCAGCCGGGCCGAGTTTCATGATTACTGGCTGCACCAACACGCGCCCCTGGTCGCGAGCTTGAGCGAAGACCTGAAGATCTTCCGTTATGTCCAGACGCACACCATCGACGACGACGCGAGTCTCGCCGCGCAGCAGGCGCGGGGTGACATGGAGCCGCACTACGACGGCGTGGCGGAACTCTGGTGGGAGTCCGAGACGGAACTGACGGACCATCTGCAAAGCGATGCGGCACGCGCGGCGGGCTCTTCGCTACTGGCCGATGAAGCGAAATTCATCGACCTGCCGAATTCGCCGCTGTGGTTCGCCTACGAATACCCGCAGATCAACCCTTCACCAGAACACGTGGTCGCACGCGTCAGGAGCAACGTCGTGCGCGTGTTCTTCCCGTTGCGACACCAGACCAAGATCAGTGAAGCCGATGCTCGCAAGTACTGGCTGACCCATCACGGACCCATCGTTCGATCACACGGCGAGGCCACGGGTACGCTCTGTTATCGGCAGGTCCACCGCGCAGACTCGCCGCTCGACGCGGCATTGCAGTCGGCTCGCGGCACCGAGGTCGAGTCCTACCTCGGCCACGCGGAGGCTTGGATCGATCGCGGTCGCGCCCCACGGGCAGACGAGGCACGTCGCGCCGGGCAGGCGTTCATCGAAGATGAACTGAACTTCATCGACATGGCGCGTTCGACGATCTGGTTCGGCAAAGAGCACGTCATCGTCGACCGCCGATAGGCTGCCGGGGGAAATGAACTGATGGGCGTTCAGGCGGCGCCGCCTGGCCCCGTGTTTTCGCGGCCCGCCGCTCGCTACCCCAAGGCCTCGGGGTTCATTCGAGATTTTTTCGACGAGAAGGTCGTTCCGCTGCCGATTACCGGCCCCGCCGGAAGCGATGGCGAACCTCGACGAGATCGGGGTGGCCTTGCAGGCACCCCGAAAGATTGCACGTGATCGCAAGCACGACGGCGTCCTCGCGATGGACATAGAAGGCGGTGGTGCCGCCGACGGATCCGCCGCCGTGTCCGATCCAACCGTCACCGTAGTCCCGCCACCCGAGCCCGTAGGCCTGATCGACGGGCGAGCCACCATCGAACGTGGGCGGTGCCACGAGTAGGTCCATTGTGGCGATCGAGATGACGCTCCCGTCGACCGCGGCGAACCCGAAGCGGACGAGGTCCGAAGGCGTCGACAGGAAGCCGCCGCCCGCCCACTTGTAGCTGTTGTCGACGTAGTACGCGTTCTGCAGCGCCCCATCGATACCGCGCTCGTACGGCGCAGCCCGGTCCATCACGATCGCGTCGGTATGATCCGCCACCGTCTCGATGAGGCCCATCGGCGACCAGACGCGATCGCGCATCAGTTCCAGGAATGGCCGATCGGCGGCGCGCTGCATGACCGCGCTCAAGAGATTGAAGCCGTGGCTCGAATACAGAAACTGCTCGCCAGGCGACGCGGCGAAGGCGTTGTCGTCGAAGACGGCGAGTGCCGCGACCACGTCGTCGTAGTGGTTGCGGACCAACATGTCCGACCCGTCCGGCAGGTAATGGCGGAGACCGGCGCGGTGAGAAGCCAGGTGACGCGCGGTGACGACGCCGTCAGGCGACGCGGGAAAGTCGGGCAGGTAATCCTGAATCGGCACATCGAGGTCGATCCGGTCTTCCTCGAGCAGCACGCCGAGCGCGACCGTCGTCATCGCCTTCGAGACGCTGCCAATCCGAAACTTCGTCGCCGGCGTGGCCGCGACCCGATGTTCGACGTTCGCGTGACCGAACCCTTCGGCCCAGACGATGCGGCCGTCCACGCCGACCGCAATCGACACCCCCGGGACGCCGCTCGCCATCAGCTCGAGGACTTCGGCGCGACTCGCGTCGATCGCCTCCGCATAGTGCGTCGCGCTGCCGGCGACGCGATAGCGGGCGAGCGGGTCATCGGCCGCAAGCCCCGCGGCACCAAGCGATCCCATCACGACGAGGGCGAGCTGGCGGAGAAACATCTCGATCGTCATCATCTTCCTCACGATGGCAAGTACCGAGCTATAGCGGATCGCCACCGAGTACCGCCGGCGTCTCACAGTACGTAGCGAGGATGTAGCGCTGGTGGTCTTTGATTCGCTCTGTCAGCGATTCGGCGATCGGGGACATCTGCCCGTTCATCGCAAAGAACTTGAGCATGCCTTTGTTCTGTTTCGTGACCGGCATGATGTCGGGCTCAGGTGGCGACAGACACATACTCATCGTTGCCCAGTAGATGTCGGCCGCCGTCACCGCTTCCCCGACCAGATAGCGCGAGCCGATCTCTTCCTGTTTCGCGAGGCGCTCATCGATGAGCGCAAGGACTTCGGCGACTTTGGCGGGTGCGAGCTCGCTCGCATCGTCACTGTAGCCGTACTTCCGCGCGAGCGGGCTGTCGCCGAAGATCCGCATGTTCCAGACCAACCCGTCTTCGCCGAGCACGATTTCACAGAGCCCCATGACATCGGCGCGCTCACTGAAATCGCGAGGGATGAGCTGCGGCGTACCCGGCGCGCCGATCCGTTCAGCGAGTCCCAACTGCTCGAGCCAGACGTTTCGTGGCCGTTCCTCGTCATGGAACATCGTCGGAATGCTGGTCTGGCTGGTGAGTTCGTAGAGCCGCGCTTGCCGGTCTTCGCCGGTCTCTTTGTCCGCGCCCATCATCGGGTGGATTGCGCGGATCAGAGGAATGCCTTTGACGAAGCAGATGTTTTTCAGAGCTTCGGCGTAAAGCGCCGGTAAACCCGGGATGAACGTGACTCGGGTTCCGCTGGTCATCGAACCCGCTTCGTCCAGCGTGATGAATTCCGGTGTCGTCGGCGCTTGGTCGCTCATGTTTGGCCTTGTCTAGTGGTTGTTGCATTCTTGATGAGTGACGACGATCGAGTCAAAAAGCACCGCAACCTGCCGAGACGACGCCCATGACGAGATACCTCGCTTTCGCGAGCCTCGTCTTCCTCGCCGCCTGCGAGCCCCGTCCCGATGCGGCGACGCCGCACCAACCGGGGTTAGCGGCGTTGGCGGAAATGGCCGACGAGATCACGATCACGCGCGATGATTGGGGGTCGTCGATGGCGAGGAGCGACCGGTCGAGACGAAGCCCGTCACGCTTCTCATCCGTACCGACACGGGAATGGAAGAGCGAACGTTCACGACATAGCGCACCCATCACGGCCCGATCGTGCGCGCTGAAGGCGACCACTGGGTCGCGACCGCGCTGATGGAAGAGCCGATGTCCCCTCATCCAGTCGTGGGACCGCACCAAGCGCAAGAACCTCGCGGACTACCGCAAGAACATGGCGATGCACACGAACTCATCGAACAACACCGCGCTCGCCATCACGGCAGGCGGTGCGAATGGCAATCCCACATCGCCGCATTTCAACGACCAGGCGGAACGTTATGCGAACGCCGACTTACGTCCGGTGTATTTCTATCCCGAGGACATCAAAGCGCACGCCGAAGAGGTGTATCGACCGGGCAGGCGAAACCGAGCACATGCCCTAATCGGACCGCTGGCGCGAAGCAGCATCCGCCCAGTTCAGGGCGACGGAGAGCCGGCCGGCGCTCGTGCGAGTAGCCGATCGCCTCGACCGGTCGTTGGAACGGGTCGCCGGGCGTGGTTGCGATGCCAAACGCCGCCTGGGGCGCTTCTTCGTCGTACGGGCGCGAACCCACCGGGGCGACGATGCATCGCGCTCGCATGACACCGATCGTTGGGCGGCGACCACGTCGGACAACTCAGAACAAGACGTTGGCAAGGACCGAATGAGTTCTGCCAAAATTGAATTTCAAATCCATTTTTGAAAACTCATTTTGGCCAACCATTCCCACGGCGTTGTGGCGTTCGTTCGCGCGACCCGGCACCGCACGAGCTTCCCGGCCCGATGAAGCTGCCGCGGTACGCAAAACATCGCCACCGCAAGCACCTTCGTCGCAAGGATCATCGTCGCAAAGACCCCGGCAGCGATGTCACCTCGACGGACAAAGCGGATCAGACGTCGCGCCGCTTGTTGAACGCCGCCGTCGAGATCTTCGGGTCGCGCGGCTACCACGCCGCCACGATCGCCGCGATCTGCAAGTCGGCGGATGCAAACATCGCCGCCGTCAGTTACTACTTCGACGACAAAGCCGGGTTGTACGCGGCGACATGGGAATACGCATACGACCAGGCCGTCGCGGCGATGCCGTATGACGAACCTGGGGTCGACGAATCCCCTGAGGAACGACTCTTTCGCAACGTCCGGTCGCTCGTCTATCGCATGGGTGGCGATGGGCCCGCGATCGATCTACAGAACCTTCTCACCCAGGAACGCATGAGCCCGACCGGCCTGGTACGGGAGCTCGGCCCGAGCCTGTTTCAGTCGGCGATGCGCCACTTGCGTGAAGCCGTGCAAGCCATCCTCGGTGCCGACCACGAGGCAACGGATCTCTGCGTCTTCAGCGTGGTGTCGCAATGTCGCGCCCTGCTACCCGCCAACCGACGCTTTTCAGGTGCCGTTCCAGCGCGTCCGTCGAAGGCAAAGCTCGACGCCATTGCCCGACATATCACGACGTTTTCGATCGGCGGTTTCGAGGCCACTCGCACGAACGCGGCGCGCGCACCGGCCTGCCCCGCGGGTGGGGCGACGCCGTGAATCGAGCCGCGCGCATTCTTGGTGTCGCCTGCATCGGCGCGGTCCTCGGCGGATGTGTCTCGGCGGTGAGCGAGACGGCACAGACACCGGAGTTGCCGACCGAGTTCCACCGGCTGTCCGCACCCAGCAAACCGGTCGTCGTCGATCTCGGCGCCTTCGATGCACCGTTCCTCGAGCCACTGATCAACCAGGCAGTCGCTGCCAACCGCGCCCTCAAGCAACAGCGCGAACGCCTCGAATCGGCTCGTCGTGGGCTCACCATCAGCCGGGCCGGGTGGTTGCCATCGCTCTCGCTGAGCGCAGGTGCCGAGCGCTCCCGCGGTGCATTCGCCAACGCCATCGATGAGGGTTTCGATGCAGCTTTGAGCACGTCGCTCGACATCGATGTATGGGGGCGCACCGCGAAGGAACACCGCCAGGCTTTCTTACGCTACGAGATCGAGCGCGCCCGGTTCGATGACGACCGACGACGTCTCGTCGCCGACGTGATCGACACGGCCTTTGCCCTCGTCGCGGCAAACGACCTGCTCGCGCTCTTCGAGCAACGCCTCACGAACCTCTCCGAATCATTGGATGTCATCGAGCAGGGCTACCGCAGCGGTTTGAACGAAGCCCTCGATGTCTATCTCGCCCAGACCACGGTCGCCCAGGAGCGTGCCAACGTCGCCACCCAACGCCAGGCAGTGCTGAACGCACAGAGCGCACTGGAATTACTACTCGCCGACTACCCCAGCGGATCGATCGAGCTTCCCTCCACCCTGCCGCTGATCGACTGGCCGGTGACCACGGGCGTGCCGTCGGAAGTCCTTGCACGTCGGGCCGATCTGCAACTCGCGTGGGCGGAGCTTCTCGCTGCCGACGCCGCACTCGCCATTGCCCATCGCAATCGCTTTCCCCGGCTCGATCTGACCGGGGTCGTACGCGATCGCCAGACCGAGTTCGGCGATCTCGCAGCCGGTAGCGACTTCGCCTGGAACGCCAGCGGCGGTTTGGTTCTTCCGCTTTTCCAGGGCGGGCGGCTGCATGCGATCGAACATCAGGCGCGCGATCGAGTGCAGGAACTCGAAGCCCGCTACCTCGACCTTGTCGATCGTGCAATGGGCGAAGTCGAAAACGGCATCAGTACGGATGTATCGCTCCGCGATCGCTACTCGGCATTCCTCGAAGTCGAACGCAATGCCGAAGCGGCCCTCGGCATTGCGTCGAATCAGTACGAACGTGGCCTCGTGCCTTATACGACGGTGCTCGAATCGCAACGCCGTGCGTTCGATGCACAAACCACCGTGATCCAGCTCCGGCGGCAACTGCTCGCCAATCGGGTCGATCTCATCTACGCGCTCGGTGCGGACTTGGCGCCATCCATGGAGAACCGTTGTTGATGCTGCTGAAACGTCTGCTGCCAATCGCGATCTTCGCCGGGCTCATCGCGATCGCCGCCCTCATCCTGGAAAACCCGCCCCAGGCCCAGCGCGGCGGCCCCCCGACGGGACCGCGCATGGTGGTTGAGGTCGAGTCCGTCAAACGCGGCCCCTACGCGATCGCCGTGCAAAGCTATGGCACCGTGCAACCCCGCACCCAGAGCATGTTGGTCGCGCAGGTGAGCGGGCAGATCGTCGATGTCGAGCCCGCGTTCCGACCAGGCGGATTCTTCCAAGCCGACGACGTGCTCGTGACCATCGATCCACGCGACTACGACGCCAACGTGAAGATCGCCGAAGCGACACTCATGGATGCCGCGCAGGTCGCCGCCCAGGAACAGGCGAGATCCGAACAGGCGCTCATCGACTGGGAACGCCTCGGCGGCGGCGAACCCCCATCCGATCTCGTACTACGCAAGCCCCAACTCGCGGCAGCCGAAGCGCGGGTCGCTTCCGCCCGGAGTGCATTGGCAAAAGCGCGGCTCGAATTCGAACGAACGGTGATTCGGGCCCCCTTCGCGGGTCGCCTGCTACGCCAACTCGTCGACCGGGGTCAGGTCGTCAACAATGGCGCGCAGCTCGCGGAGATCTTTGCCAGCGACTACGTGGAAGTCCGCCTGCCGATCCGCAACTCGGACTTGCCCTACGTCGACCTGCCGGAATCCGGCAACGCAGCGCAACCCGCGGTCACGTTCGCCTCGGAACTCGGCGATGTCCGCTACGAGGGTCGGATCGTGCGAACCGAGTCGGCGATCGATACGAGCTCGCGCCAACTCCATGTCATCGCTCAGATCGACGATCCGTTCGGGCTCGAATCGGCGGTCAACGAACGACCGATCAAGATCGGCGAGTACGTCACCGCCGAGATCAAGGGGCGGGAGATGCGCAGTGCGCTCGTCATTCCGAGTGCCGTCATTTATCAGAATACGTACGTCTACGTCGTCGAAGACGACGTCCTGCAACGCCGGGACGTCATCGTCGACTGGCAGAACGGGCGTGATGCGATCATCCGATCGGGACTCGAGACGAACGACCAGCTCGTGAC
Organism: uncultured Pseudomonadales bacterium; assembly: GCA_951813295.1. Classification (GTDB taxonomy): domain Bacteria; phylum Pseudomonadota; class Gammaproteobacteria; order Pseudomonadales; family Azotimanducaceae; genus VXYL01. The sequence goes on along the minus strand of CATOTI010000002.1, from coordinate 2,290,283 downwards.
CACGGCGCTCGGACAAGTCAGTTCCGGTACGCGCGTGCAAATCGCCGACAGCACCCGTCGACCCCCGCCGCGGCGCGTGTCCGATTCACCGTTCGAAGGTGGCTCGTCACGCAGCACACCCCGTGGCGATGCGCCCGAGCCCCTCACCGACGGAGGAGAAGAGTCATGATCGCGTGGTTCGTACGAAACGAAGTCGCCGCAAATCTACTGATGGCGACCGTGCTGATTTCGGGGCTCTATGCGCTGTTCACCCTGACAGCGGTCGAAGTCTTCCCATCCAACGAACCGGATCGCATCTCGGTGTCGGTTTCCCTGCGCGGTTCGACGCCGGAGGACGCCGAACTCGGCATCGCGGTGCGAATCGAAGAGTCTCTCGAGGGTCTCGAAGGGATCGAACGCGTCACCAGCACATCGCGCGAAGGCAGCACGAGCGTGAGCATCGAAGTCGACGAAGACTATGATCCGCGCAACGTGCTCGACGAGGTGAAGTCGCGCGTCGACGCGATCAATACGTTCCCGGTCGACGCCGAGAATCCACGCATTCGCCTGGCGCAACGTTCGTTCGACGTCATCACCGTGGTCGTCTCGGGCAACTTCATCGAAGAAGAAATCCGCCTGTACGCCGAGAAGGTCCGTGACGATCTCGTCCGCCTCCCGGGGATCAGCCAGGTCGCCCTCGATGCCGTTCGGGACTATGAGATCGCCATCGAGGCCTCACAGGATCGCTTGCGCAACTACAACCTGCGACTGGCAGACCTGGCGAGCGCCATCCGCGAGAGCTCGCTCGATCTCTCGGCGGGCAACCTCAGGACCGATGGGGGCGACGTCCTGATTCGATCGAAGGGCCAGGCGTATCGACGCTCCGACTTCGAGAACATCGTCGTCAAGACGAATACCGACGGCAGTATCATTCGCGTCGTCGACGTCGCGGACGTCAACGACGGCTTTCAGGAAGACGCCGTTCGTACCCAGTTCGATGGCTCCTCGGCAGCGATGATCGAAATCGCGCGAACCGGCCGTGAGTCGGCCCTCGAGGTGGCCGATACGGTCAAGCAATACATCGCCGACCAGCAGGCACTGCTTCCCGTCGGCATGAATCTGTCCTATTGGGACGATGACTCACAGCAGCTCAAGGACCGGCTTGGCGTGCTGGGTTCGAGTGCCCTTCAGGGGAGCGTCCTGGTGCTCGTTCTGCTGGGCCTCTTCCTACGTCCGAAGATCGCGTTCTGGGTATTCATCGGTGTGCCCATCAGCTTCCTCGGCGCGTTCACGACGATGGCGTACTTCGACCTTACGCTGAACCTCATGAGCGCTTTCGCCTTCATCGTGGTTCTCGGCATCGTCGTGGACGATGCCATCGTGACTGGCGAGAGCGTATATCGTCATCTGCGCCTCGGCGAGGAAGGCGCCGACGCGGCGATCAACGGCACGAACGCCGTTGCCGTGCCCGTGACTTTCGGGGTGCTGACAACGATGGTCGCGTTCGCGCCTCTCGCGTTCATCGACGGACGGTTCGGCGCCATCATGGCACCGGTTGCCGCCGTCGTGATGTGCGTCCTGCTCTTCTCGCTGATCGAGTCGAAGCTGGTCCTGCCCGCGCACCTGCGCCACCTTCGCTCGACCCCGGGCGACGATGCCAGCCGCCTTGCCAAGTGGCAGCAATCGTTTGCCAACGGTTTCGAAGAAAAGATCATTCGCTACTACCGCCCGGTCCTGAAGGTTTTGACCGAACACCGCTACGCCACGTTGGCGGGATTCGTGGGTGTGCTGACCATGATGCTCGCGTTGATCGTCAGCGGTTGGACGCAATTCACGTTCATGACGCGCGTCGAGGGTGAAACGGCACGTGCCAGCCTCGCCATGCCCGTCGGTACCCAGTTCGAAGTGACGGATCGTCACGTGCAACGCATGCTCAACGCCGCACAAGAACTGCAGCGCAAATACGCGGACGAAAACGGCGCCAGCGCGATCCGCCACGTGTTGGCGAGCACCGGTTCGCAACGCGGCTCGCAGGGATCGCAATACGGCCGGGTGCAGATCGAGCTCGTGCCCGTCGAACAGCGACCCGTCGATGTAAGCACACGCCAGATCATCGCCGAATGGCGGCGCCTGATCGGCGTCGTACCCGGCGCCGAGTCGCTCAACTTTCGCGCCGACTTCTTCCGTGCCGGCGATCCCATCGACGTGCAGTTGAGCGGTAGCTCCTTCGAGGAAATGAACGAAGTCGCGGCCACCATCAAGCAGCACCTCGAAACCTATCCGACGGTCTACGAAATCGCCGACAGCTTGTCCGACGGCAAGGAAGAACTGCGCATCGAGCTAAAACAGCAGGCCCACGTTCTCGGGCTCAGCCGTAGTGACATCGTCTCGCAGGTCGGCCAAGCGTTTAAGGGCTTCGAAGCGCAGCGGATCCAGCGCGGCCGCGACGACATCCGCGTCATCGTCAGACTCTCAGCCAACGAACGGGCCGACTTCGCGACGCTCAACGAGATGCTCATCCGCACACCGGGCGGCAACGAGATCCCGCTCGGCCACGTCGCGGACCTCATCCCCGGCAAGGGCCCCGAATCGATCCGCCGAATCGACCGGTTCCGCACACTGAACATCACCGCGGAAGTGGAGAAGCAGAACACCAACATGACGGCGCTCACCAACGAGTTGCGCGAATACATCGACCAACTGCTCGTGCGCTATCCGGGCGTGTCATACGAAATGGAAGGCGAGGCACGCGAGCAGCGGGCGTCCTTCGCGAGCCTGCAATCGGGCGTCGTGATCGTTTTGTTCGTCATCTATTGCATGCTGGCCCTGCCGCTCAAATCCTATATCCAGCCGATCGTCATCATGTCGATCATCCCCTTCGGCCTGATCGGCGCCGTGATCGGCCATTGGCTGATGGGCTATACCTTGTCGATGTTGAGCGTGCTCGGACTCATGGCACTCACCGGCGTCGTCGTGAACGACAGTCTGGTGCTCGTCGATGCCGTGAATCGCCAGGTCCGTGCCGGCCGGCCGCTGGTCGACTCGATCCTCGACGCTGGCGTCGTGCGGTTTCGGCCCATCATGCTCACCTCGCTGACGACGTTCCTCGGTCTTGCGCCGTTACTCATGGCGCAGTCGACGACAGCCCAGTTCCTGATTCCGATGGCGATCTCGCTCGGATTCGGGATTCTCTTCGCCACCGCCATCACCTTGATCCTCGTCCCCGCGAATCTTCTGATCGTCGATGATTGCCAGCGCCTCTACCGACGCATCTATTCGAGCCCGACGGCGCAGGATGCGAGCGCTTCGGGCCAGACGACGCGTGCGTGAAATCCTGCGACGTTTGGGAACCCAAGGCGAACGCCGGGAGGAATATGGCGGTGTGGTAGTAACATCGTCGCAGGACTCAGCAGATGCGAGGTGCGACGTTGTTGCAACCGATGAAGGCCGGCCGTCGCGGTAGAGCCGGGATCGGATGGCTGCTGGCGACCGGATTGGGGTTGGCATGCGCAGGATCCGCGAGTGCTGCCGATCCAGACTTCGCGGAGCGCCTGGAAAAACTCGCCGCTGATTTCGAACGCCTGCGAATCGAGCATCACGTCCCCGGCGCAGCCATCGCGGTCGTGCACGGTGACGAAGTCGTCATGGCACGTGGTTTTGGCGCCGCCAACATCGAAGACGACATCGCTGCGACTGCCGATACGACGTTCTTCATCGCTTCGACGACCAAAGCGTTCACAGCGACGCTCGTCGGGATGCTCGTGGACGACGGCAAGATGTCGTTCGATGATCCGGTGGTACGGCATCTACCGTATTTCAAGCTGGCGATAGACAGCGACGATCCGAAGGCCGAAGTGACGATCCGTGATCTTTTGAGCCACCGCACCGGGTATCCGCGCATGGGGATGCTTTGGGCCGGCGGCGCGCTTGACGCGGAAGGCGTGCTTCGCGCCGCGGTCAACGGCGAGCCGTACGCACCTTTCCGCAGTCGTTTCTACTACAACAACGTCACTTATTCGGCCGCTGGGTTTGCGGCTGGCGCGGCGGGCGGCGCGACGTGGGATGCGTTGATCTCGAGCAGAATATTCGATCCGCTGGGTATGACCTCGTCCGGTACGTCGGTCCAAAAGGCACGCGCGACCGCGGCGCGCGCGTATTCGTGGGACGAGCACAACGAGACGCACACGCTGTTTGAACCCAGCCCCGACAGCCCCGGCGTCGATGCGGTGGGCCCCGCCGCCTCGATCACTTCGAGCGCCTCGGACATGGCGAAGTGGCTTCGATTCCTACTGGCACACGGTGCCGTCGACGGCAAGCAGATCGCCAGCAAAGCGTCGATGAATCAAACCTGGGCATTCCAGATCGCCGCCGGCCCGGGCGTGGGTTATGGCATGGGCTGGATGATGCGGGATTGGCAGGGGCAGCGACTGATCGCCCACGACGGTGCGGTGCCCGGCGGGTTCAGCACGGTGGTCGCGCTGCTGCCGGACTCAGATCTCGGCTTTGTGGTCATGGCGAACGCATTCCCGACGGTCTTCCCTGGCCTGGCCCTCGAACTCGTGCCCAGCACGCTGCTGGGCGAATGGCCCGCTGTGGCTGTGCAAGACGACGGTGAAGACTTCGAGCCTTACCTCGGACGTTACGTTGCCAATTTCGCAACCTTCTCGAACGAGGTGTTCACGGTTCTCGAGAAAGAGGGTCGGCTGGCACTCGATATACCGTCGCAGATGGTCTTCGAACTGAAGCCGCCCGACGACGAAGGGAAGTGGCATTTCGCGCTCACCGACACGATCGCCGTTTCGTTCGAGAAGAACGCCTCGGGCGAGGTCGACGTCCTGCGCTTGCACCAGGCCGGGATGAATTTCGAGGTGCTGCGCGAAGGCGTCGAAATCGCGCCGGACATACCGCTCGATGAGCTTGCCCGGTACCTCGGGACGTTCAATTCCGCGACCCCGCCGCTCGGCGCGCGAACGTTGATTCAGAACAATCGGTTGGCGGTCGAGGTTGCTGGCGGACCGGTCTTCGACTTACACCCACCCGACGCCGAGGGTCGCTGGTCGGCACGTGCAAACGAAGCACTCGGGATCGTGTTCAAGACCGATGATGATGGGACGATCGTGGGCGCATCGTTTCACCGACCGGGCGGCGCCCCCGTGATCGAGCTTGCCGCCGCGTCGCCCGCCGACGCGCTGCCGAGTATCGCGAGCCTCCTCGCGACTCGGGCCGCGGCCCTAGAATCGCCGGCGCCGCCGCCGCGTACGACGCAGTCCCGCGGCCGGGTGCATTTTCCGCATGTCGGGATCGAGGGGACGTTTCGGATTACCGCGGCCGGCGCCGATCGCTTCCGCATCGACATCGATCTCGGCCGATTCGGCAGCACGACGGTCATCCTGGATGGCGATCGCGGCTGGCGGGGTTCGTCGTTCGAGATGGAACCGGTACGCGAGGTCTTCGGCGCAGCACTCGAGCAGTTGATCGACAGTCATCCGGCCCGCGTCGCGGGCGAGTGGACACAGTTTTTCGACAGCACCACGGTGCTCGAACGAAGCGAACTCGACGGCCAGGCCGTCTACATCGTCAAGCTGCAACGCGAAGGTGGCGAGCCCATCCGTCTCAGCGTCGATGCGGTAACGGGCGACGTACTGCGCGCCCAGGCGAACTTCATCCTACCCGGCGTTGGTGCCCTGCCCGTGACCTCTCTGAGTACCGACTATCGTGAAGTCGAGGGTATGCGGGTGGCGTTTCGCTTCGAGGAAACTAATGAACTGGCCGGGCGAACGGTCTACGAAGTAGAGGAGTTTGCGGTCAACGTCGAGGTCGACGACGGTTTCTTCCGGCCCTGAGGCGACAGACCTCGGGGCTGCAACGTCAGGCGGTCGCCAGGACGTCAGCGTGGTCAGCGCGAAACCAGGCGCTCAGCAAACCGCTGTTCTCGAGATTCAGCAAGACCAGACCGACAGCGCGAACCCCTGGGGCCTTGGTGTCGAGCTACACCCCTTCGCGGGTGGTTCAAGTCCAACCGTAGCTACCACACCTTCCTGATCTAGGTGGCTGTCCTGACCCGCGACGCCGGTGGCTTCGCCAACACGCCCCCTAGTCCCTCGCCGGCGCGTCGAACAACCTCGAGAAAAAGAGTGCGTTCAGGAACAGCTTGTTCGTGCCGTACCAGTAGCCGCGGAAACTCGGATTGTCAGCGAAGAGGATCACTGAACCACGGCCCGAGCGCTCCGCGATCAACGCCGGCGTGCCGGCCAGCTTCTCGACGTTCTTTTGCGACACATATCCTGAGAAGACCGGGTCTTCGATGTAGGAGATCACTGTGCCGTAGGGATTTTCGGTGGGCTGCAGGGGTTCTTCGGTGTTTTTGTGCAGGTAGATGTCGCGACCGTCGTAGCCGTAGCCGAGCGGATGCGAGTTATCGAGATCGGCTGCGAAGATTGCGCCACCGATGACTTTTTGTGCTTCCGTCACCGCTTTGTCGGCGTAGCGGAGACGCTCCGACTCGGCAGGTTTTGGCTCTGCGTCCGTCGTTTCCCCGACTTCGACTTCCTGCTCTTCCTTTTCGGCAACCACCTCGGCTTCCCCATCGTTCGGGGCGCTCCAGTCGATCGTGTTCGCGCGAACCCAGGATGCCGCGTCACGCATACCAATCACGGTTCCGCCCTCGGCGATCCAGGTCCTCAATCTTTCCGCCCAGCCCGGCTCAAACCCACCGTAGTCGCCGGACGGAAAGATGATGTGCGTGTAGCGACTCCAATCGATCCCTCCAAGGGCGTCCCGCCGTCGCAACGTCATCGGCAGGTCCATGCGCACGTCCGCCAGATGCCAGATCTCGCCCGCGTCATAGAGATTCACACCATCGCCGATCACGAGAAGCGCGTTCACGGCCTCGACAGGACGCACGGAAGGTCCACCTACGTTGACGCCGGTCGAACCGATCGTGCTTCGGCCAGACGTCAGGGCATGAACCGGGACACCGTCTTCGTTGGCGATGGTCTCAACGAGCGTATGGATATCGCTCCGGCGCCGCTCTTGCCGGTCGAGCGGAACGACCACGCTGCCGAGATTGAACTGACGCTCGCCCGTCGACGTCGCCGCACTGAAGGGTTTAATCGCCACTCGAGCCAGTACGCCCGCCTCCAGCACGCGCTGCAGCGCGCGCGGGGCGTGATACGGCCCCCACTCGAACACGTAGCCGTAGCTGGACTCATCCGGGGCACGCGCAACCGGCAACGGTGGCGAGTACTCCTCGCCGACCAGGTTTTCCCGGAACGCTCGTCCCGACAACGGTGCGTAATCGAGCCCGAACGCCGGCGGCATCGTCCACGTGGATACGTCGTAAAAGGTCGAATCTTCGAACTCGTCGAGCGGCTCGAAGAGACTGCGAATCAGCCGAAATTGCGGCTGTTCAACCGGCACGATCAATGCGTCGTCCGCGTCGAAGCGCACACCATCGGTATCGACATCACGCGCCAATCGATAGGTGCGGATCCGGTGTTGATTCAGGAGGTCCACAAAGAAATGCAGGCGAGCCGGATCTCCCGGCGCAGCGAAGACCCAGGCCTTCGTTGCACTCTCGTTCGCGTCTTTGAGGGCATTGGAATAGAAGTCGCGCTGGTACTCGAGGTATGGCTTCCTCAGATTGACGGCCGCCTCGATGCTGGCAACGCTCGTACGGTAGTGCTTGCGGATGTTCTCGCGGAACGTGCGCAGCCCGTTTGGTGTCTCGAGTTCGCGGCCGCGAGCCGCCCCCGCCTCGTAGAGCACGCCGACCCCGCCGTTGATCAGCGGAAACGTCGACCCTTTGCCGATGTAGAAGTTGTCGTACGTCTCGCCATGGAAGAAGAGACGCCCTTCGCTGCTGAGGAAGTCTTCCGAGTTTCGAACCGTCTCGGCCAGGAGTTCCTCCGCGCGTTCCGGGATGAGGGGGTTCGTGCGCACCGCGACGCCCGGGTGGAAGTAGTAGGTCCGGTCAGAACCCATCTCGTGGTAGTCCACGGTCAGGTTGGGGCGCCACTCGTGCCACTTTTTCATCCAGGCGCGCGGCTCCGGCTGCGTCAGCAGAAGCCACTGACGGTTGAGGTCAAAGAAGTAGTGGTTGGTCCGGGCGAATTGCCAGTTGATTCGATGTTCGACATGCGCAGGATCGGCGATGCGGCTCTCGCCCCCGAAGGCATCGGCCCAGGATATGCGTTGGGCATGGCCGTCAGGATTGAAAACCGCGGTCACGAGAACAACCGACTCCGACAGGACGCGCTCGATCGCTGGCCCCTGGGCTGCGGCGAGGTGATAGACGAACGGCAGCGCAGCGTCGAAGCCACTGGACTCGGCGCCATGCACGCCGTAGTTCAGCCAAGTCACGACCGGCATCTCGTCGTCGATGTCCTGGCCGCTGTCGGGCTCGGTGAGCGCCACATGCTGCGCACGGATCTCATCCAGGCGTTGGTGGTTCTCTGCCGACGTCGCGACCAGGAACAAAATCGGCCGGCGCTCGTGCGAGTAGCCAATGGTCTCGACCGTCAAACGGTCACTCAGCGCAGCAACTTGACGCAGGTACTCGACGAGTTGGTGCGTTCGAACGGCATGCTCGCCAAGCTCGAAACCGAGAAACGCCTCAGGCGTGGGGATGGACTCATCGAAGGCGACATCCGGCGGGAACATCACCTCGTCAGCATCCCGCGGATCGACGTGAACCGCGGTGATCGTTTCTGCCGAGGCAGCTTCAAAGCCAAAGAGAGCAAAAGCGATTATCAGAACGGCAGATAGCGAAGCTCGCATTGAAATGAGTCCAGTGGAAAGGCGTTAGTAGAAGAAGCTAGTAGCCCCGGCCGAAAACGCCGGGATACGCGAATAGACCCGCGCTACCGCCAGTGTGGAGGAAAACGACATTCTCCCCCGCCTTGAAGTGACCTTCGCGAATCAAATCGATCAAGCCGGCAAAGGCCTTGCCCGTGTACACCGGGTCGAGCAGGACGCCTTCGAGCCGCGCCATCATCGTCACGGCTTCGACCATCTGTTCTGTCGGTAGACCGTAGCCATCGCCAATGTAGTTGCTGTCGACGACGACTTTGTCTTTTGCCACCAGGTTGCCGTCGAGACCCATGAATTCCGCGGTTCGCCGACACAGATCCAGGACCTTTTCTTCCTGCTCGTCTTTCCCCGCGCTGACGCTGATGCCTAAAGGCGAGATACCGGCATTCATCGCTTCCAGTCCAACCACGAGTCCCGCCTGGGTACCCGCGCTACCCGTGGCATGGACCACGTGGTCGATCGGCAGCGCGCGATCGTTCGCCTGGGAAAGAAGCTCCGCGGCGGCATCGACGTAGCCGAGTGCGCCAATCTCGTTAGAACCGCCGCCCGGGATGACGTACGGCGTCATGCCGTCGTCAACGAGCCGCTCGATCAACTGGGCCAGCTCGGCGTCCATATCGGCATCGGCGTGGGCGAGCGTGATCGTCGCGCCGTGCAACTCATCCAACAGGACGTTGCCGTTGTGGCGGTAGTGATCGTCGTGCTCGGCGCCAAGATCCCGGATGAGGAGATGGCATCGAAGATCGAGCTTGGCCGCGAACGCCGCCGTCTGGCGAGCGTGGTTGGATTGTGTCGCGCCCAGGGTGATGACGCAGTCGGCGCCCCGTTCGAGCGCATCGGCCATCAGAAACTCGAGCTTGCGCGTCTTGTTGCCCCCCGTCGCCAAACCCGTGCAGTCATCACGCTTGATCCAGAGGTTCGGCCCCCCGAGAGAAGCAGAGATCCTGTGCAGTGGTTCCAGGGGGGTCGGCAGGTGTGCCAGGCGCAAACGCGGGAATCGGGATAGCTGCATTCTTCGTGGGGTCAAACAAACGAAACATGATTGCACACGAGACGCGCCGGCTCGCACGACGACGGTCTTCACCCTCGTCGATCGTCACACCGACGATGCCCGCACGTCCGTTCACTCTGTAGTATGGAGCCATCGAGCTATCCAACGAGGAATGACGTGGCAACAGACCGCAAGATTCTCGGCCTCATCAGCACGATCGCCGTGCTCGGGGCCATGAGTAGCAGCGCAGATATCGCGCGTACCGCCGACGGCAAACCAGACTTCTCCGGCTACTACGACACGGCAACGCAAACGCCACTGCAGCGCCCGGGAGTGTTCGGCGATAAGGCATTCGTCACGCCTGAGGAGGCTGAACGGGTCGTAGGTGAGCAACTGGCCGGCATCGTGCCGGATCTCGACAACGACCCGAACCGTGAAGCGCCCCCCGTCGGCGGCGACGGTTCTGGCGGAGCCGCCGGAAACGTGGGCGGCTACAACACGTTCTGGATCGATGCGGGCGAATCCGGCCTCACCGTCGACGGCATGGTTCGAACGTCGATCATCACGAATCCGACCAACGGGCGAATGCCGCAATTCACGCCGGCGGGCATGCAGCAGCGAATGGCTGCCTTTGCCGGTTTCGGGCGCAAGAACGAAGGCGTCGCCTGGTGGGTGCACGAGGGTGACGGCAGCGGCCCGTATGACGACCCCGAACTCCGCCCGCTCTTCGAGCGCTGTCTGATGAGCTTCACCTCGACCGCGCCGATTCTCCCGGGCCTCTATAACAACCACAAACGCATCGTGCAGACGCCCGATCACGTCATGATCATGAATGAGATGGTGCACGACGCACGCGTGGTTCGGATGAACGGCACACACGCCCCCGAAGGCGTCTACAAATGGATGGGCGACTCGATCGGTCGGTGGGAAGGCGACACGCTGGTCGTCGAAACGACGAACTTCCACCCGAACAATCAAAGGACGATCACGGGCGGCGCGCCCAGTCTCTACCTCACCGAGCGCTTCTCGCCGCAAGAAAACGGCGATCTCATGTATTCGTTCACCGTCGACGATCCGACGACGTGGACCGCGGCATGGAGCGGCGAATACCGATGGCCGAAAACCGCGGAGCCGCTCTACGAGTACGCGTGCCACGAAGGCAACTATTCGTTCGGCAACATCCTGCGCGGCGCACGTCGCTTAGAAGCAGACGCGCTGGCCGGCGGCGGCGAGGAGTAGCTCCGACCAACCGTCGGCGTCCCTCTAGGACAGGGCCGGATTCGTCTAGCTCTGCCCTGACACGGTGCGCGCAATCCCTCCGTTCTATACCCAGCCACCTCGATGGCGGTTTCATTCGCGTGAAGTGCGACGGGCATGGGCCGGAGACTCTGTCGACTCCTACGGGCGCTCCAAACACCCGGCTGAGCCGGTGACCTTCCGGGGCCTTCACTCTCGTCGAGAGTTTCCTCAGTAACACGCAGCCCGATCAGGTGGGCGACGGAGCGCGGTGGCGAACCGATCAGGTTCGATGGAAATGTCCGGCATGCCGCCCATAGCCTCAACGGACCGAGTCGGGTGCTCGATTGACGCGTAGGCGCACTCAGGGTCACGTCAGTCGCAACCCAACGCTGACACGCGCCCATGCATACTCTGCCGAACGAAGATTGCACGCACAGAGAGCCAAGCACGCCACTGCGTACGCACCCCAGAGACATCAGACCAGGAGGCGCTGAGCAAGTCTGGTTGGTGGGGTTTGCGGGCGCCGCGCTTGCGCAAATCGGTCAGGATGCGGTCGATGAGCTGCGGGGCGGCCAGGTCCCGATCAGACGCAGCGTGCCACGATAGCGCCGGCACACAGAGTGCCCGGACGAACGCGGGGAGACGCAACGAGTGCTACAGCAGGAGCGGGTCCGACGTGGCTGATGTATTCACAGTTACCGAAGATGCCTACGCAGACCAGCAAGGGCGTCGGGTTCGCGTCGCAGTTCTGGGCAATTCTGAAAATGGGGAATTGGCGGAAATTCTGCTCAATACACCAGGCGGGCAAAACCGGAGCACGGGTGCAGGCGCGGTCAATGGTCTGTTGTTAAGGGATCCCCAAACCAACAAGTTGAGGGAAGTGCTGCCACATCGGCGGGGGTTTGCCGGTGGTGTGATGGCACCTTTTGCCAACCGCGTTCGTAACGGGTTGTTCAACTTTGGCGGAGAGCAGCACCAGCTTGCCTGCAACTGGGATGAAGTCGAGACGCGTATTACGGGCAACGGTCAGCATGCCATCCACGGTCTCCTGCCACAGGAACTGAACGTATCTAATCGCGACGCTACGTCGCGTGATGCCCGACTGACGTTGACGGCCTCGTTTGATGGTTCCTACGAGGGCTACCCGTTTCTCGTGAATGTTGCCTTCACCTATAGCCTGGGTTTCGATGGTTTTGCGATTGAGGTTGCAGCAACCAACGTTTCAGAAACGGGGCTGCCGGCTCCGTTCATGGTTGGTTGGCATCCTTACTTTCAGTTGGAAGGTGCAGTTTCGAATGCGGTCGTCGCGTTCGATAGACGGACGACGTACAACGTGTCTGAGCCCATTGGCCCGGGTCCTGCGGGGCCTAAACGCGATACCCATCCGACGGGTTTGGCGCTTCCTTCGGACGACTTCACTCGAGGGCAGCCCCTGGGTGACAAATATTGGGATGATGGATTCAAAGCAACCGCCAGCGCCCGCGCCGTCCCCCAGTTGGAAACGCGAATCCACGACCATCCAGAAGGGTGGGAGCCTGCGCCGATCGTTTTGTGGCAGGACGGTCAGTGCCGTTTTATCCAGGTGTATACCGGGATGCGCGATCTCGGTGTGGTCGCAGTGGAACCCATGTCGGGTCAGACGGACTGTTTCAACAATGGTGATGGACTCGTGGTCTTGCAGGCAGGCGAGACATGGGAGACGGCGTTTGGTGTTCGCCTCGAAGGATGAGGGGAGAGGACCGTGGGGGGTGTCACCACTTTCGCGATGACCGTCTCCCAGGGTTGCACCCGGACCACCTCGCACATCCGCAATTCCCAGACCCATCGGTTTCGCACCAATCAGGCCAAACCAGCGAGCGCGCCGGTCACCGACCCTCAGGCACCGCTGACCTGAGCGCAGCGCCTCAAGCGCGTGTTCCTGATTGACATCACCCTGTGTCCGCACGGCGGCGGAACTTTGCGGGTGATCGCGGATGTGACCGGCCCCGCGCTGATCAACCGAACTCTGGCGCATGTACGCAAGCGCGGGCCGCCGGCACCTCGACGCGTACCGCCAGACCACAGCAACCCGACCTGATCAGCGCGTCGTGATCGGCGCCCACAGCCACCCGTGGGCCGTCATTCTGCTCTGTCAGCAGGCGCCCCACAGCAGCGTGAGCTAGAACCCAGCTACCTTGCCAGCCGTCCAACATCCCTAACCCACGAACCACTCCGTTGGCCGCCTACCGAGGATGTGGCACGAGCACGTGCCACGTCCGCCCCAAATCGATACTCTGGCCTATGTCCGAAAGGGCCGGTAATCTCGCCTATCCGCCTATCCGCCTATTGCGTAAAAGGGTTGTTGGCGCAGATCAGTGCCTGAAACGCGGTACCCCTGAGCCTGAATGGACAAACTTCCGGTAAGGCGGACTGGTGCCTGGTTCTTTGGATCCTCCCGATTTTACCCATAAACAAAACTGCCCCAAAGCCCGATATTCAGGCCGATCTGAGGATATTCATAGTATTGAAATAAAATGAACCCGAGAGAACAATATAAATCGGACATAGATTTTATTATGTCCAAGAGATATCACCTGGAAGGTGATTATTGGACAACTGAGGATAACCGAATAGGGAAAGGGAGTCCTTTTTCGGCCAGAGACGCAGCCATCATCTTGACGGAACTGGGTTTTCTCAAGGAAGATCCGGAAATCAGAGGGTTGTCTTCAAGGATTTTCCAATGCTGGAAACCTGACGGTCGGTTTAAACTTATGCCTTCAGGCAGTATCTATCCCTGCCACACAATTACAGCTCTTCGGGTACTATGCTATCTGGGATATGTTGATGATGAAAGGCTTCAAAAGACGTTCGATCATTTATTTGATATACAACATGCTGATGGGGGCTGGAGATGCAATGCAGTAAAATTGGGAAAGAGCAGGTTGACAGATTTTTCTAATCCGGGAGTTACATTGGAGGCATTAGATGCCTTCAGGCATAGTTCCTATCTAAATACAGAACAGCGACTGGACCAGGCGGTAGAATTTCTGTTGTACCATTGGGAAGTAAAGCAACCAATTGGCCCCTGCAATTTTGGCATAGGTAGTTTATTTATGCAGACAGAATACCCTTTTTTGAGATATAATTTGTTTTATTATTGCTACGCTTTGTCCTTTTATAAAAGTGCCCGAGATGACAAGCGGTTTAAGGAAGCCTTTTCAAGGTTGGAACAGAAGATAGCAAATGGGAAACTGGCTGTTGAAAATCCAAATAGGAGATTGGCTAAATTAGCTTTCTGCAAAAAAGGCCAACCAAGTGAACTGGCAACTCTGCGATTTAATGAAATTCAAATGAGGTGTGCAGATTAACGGAAAGCCGCCTTCAACTTTGCTCAGCTTCAACTAGCTCGGCGCCCACAGCCACCCGTGGGCCGTCATCCTGCTCTGTCAGCAGGCGACCCACAGCAGCGTGAGCTAGAACCGCGGATTCCAGCACTTCGGCGTACGCGATCGTCCTTGATGTCGATGCGGCGACGCCGTTCCCACACGAAAGCGACGAAGAGCCGGGCGCGGAAGACGAGGCGGAGCCCGGTGCCGGCGAAGAGCCGGAGACCGAGCCGATCGAGAACGGCACGAACGGTGCCGGCAGCGATGACCCGGCCGCGGGTTCGGGTTCGGAGGATGCTTCGACCGTCGCGCTCGACATCGACGCCATCGAGCGGCGAATCGTCGCACTGCCCATGCCGACCAAGCCGTTCCAGCGTCTCATCGCCGGGCCCGAAGGCGTCGTGTTCCTCGCGCGCCCGGCGGGCGGCGGCGAACGCGGCGTGGTGATCGAGAATTCGATATTGCGGAGCGCAAGGCCACGCCCTTCGTCCGGTACGATCCCGCATCCCGCCGGGTACTGCCGGGGGCGCCACGCCCGTCACGGTCGTCTCGGCTGACGGCAAGAAGATGCTCTTTCGCGACAAGGGTGCGTGGCGGATCGTCGGCACATCGGAGCCGCCGAAAGCGGGCGCGGGCAAGATCGATGTTGCCCTCAGGATGCGTATAGATCGGCTCGCCGAGTGGCGCCAGATCTTCACCGAGGCGTGGGACAGCAACGCGATTTCTTCTATGACCAAGGTCATCACGGCCGCGATTGGAAGTCGGTCTTCGAGAAGTACGGGCCGCTCGTCGACCACGTGCGGCGCCGAGCCGATCTGACCTATCTCCTCGACCAAGTGAGTGGCGAACTCTCCGTCGGTCACAGCTTCGTCGGGGGTGGTGATTTCCCCGAGGTCGCGAAGCCCTCCGGAGCCGCCCTCGGCGCTGATCTCGTCGCGAGTGACGGTCTCTGGCGTATCGAGCGGATCTATACCTTCGAGAGCTGGAATCCGGGGATGGATGCCCCGCTCGATCGACCTCGTCTCGACGTCACTGAGGACCAGTACGTGTTCGCGATCGATGGCGTGCCGGTCGACGCATCGATCGAGCCGTACCAGCTGCTCGATGGTACGGCCGGACGACAGATCGCCCTTCGCGTGGGGAGACGACCGATCCGGATGAGGCGCGCGATGTCACCGTGCGCCCGATCAGTTCGGAGAGGAACTTGCGCGTGCGCGCTTGGGTCGAGGACGACCGGCGCCGCGTCGATGCGCTGTCGGAAGGCCGCATCGCCTATGTCTGGATGCCGAACACCGGGGGTCCGGGTCTCGTTTCGTTCGATCGCTACTCCTTCGCACAACAGGACAAAGAGGCCGCGATCATCGACGAACGGTTCAATGCCGGAGGTCTCCTCGACGACTACGTGGTCGATCTGATGACGCGCCGGTTGCACGCGGGCTACACGAACGAGGCGCTGGGACGAGCGCCCGGCGCGCTTGCCGGCGGGCGTCCTCGGCCCGAAGGTGCTGCTCATCAACGAATGGGCCGGCAGCGGGGGTGACTACTTCCCATGGATCTTCCGGCAGCTCGATGCGGGTCCGCTGATCGGGACCAGAACGTGGGGCGGGCTCGTCCGAAGCTCGTCCGCGTTCCCATTGATCGATGGTGGCTTCGTCACGGCGCCGGAAAACCGCGTGTTCGCGGCCGACGGCACGTGGATCGCGGAGAACGAGGGCATCGCGCCTATCGGCTTCGACCCCTTTTTGTTTTTCGACCCGTTTTATTGCGCACAACGATTACCGATTATAGGTACGATTTAAACGGTTCTTCTCGAACCTCCACTACCGTATCGTCGGGCCCCAGCTCGATATGAAGCTGTACATAGGACCTACCGAGCCCCATTCGATAGAAACCGTTATTCGCCAACGCTCGAATGACGCCGACAGAATCGCTATAGCCACAGTCAGCCGAGGGGCTGTTGGCAGTTGATGTGGGTCGCGCTTCGACAGTACGTCGATCCAAGCTACGAACCGCCCTCACCGACGGCATTCTGGCAGGTCCCGTCGGAGGGGGTGCTGAGGACCCGCGCAAAAGAGATCTATGCGCAACACCAAGCAGGCGTCGAGGCCTGCACTGCCACGCTGCGTTTTCTGCCTCAATTCGTCGGTGAAGACCCGCGCGAGATCCTCGCAGCGCGCATCGGCGCGGCGCGAGTTCGCGAGGCGGTCGCGCTCAGCTACCAGGCGACCGACTGGCCTGATCTGATTTCGATGTCGCGCGTGTTGGAGCACGACGACCTTACGAATCTTCGCTACCAGGCGGGTTTCCTGGTCGAGGACCACAAAGCGCACCGCAAGATCGCGGCTACCCGAATTCGGAAGTCGCTGCCGGCATTCTCGAACGCATCGGACGGGTCGGTTTTCGGGGCCGCCTTTTCGCGGCGGGACGCCGAACAGGTGATTGCGCAAGAACTCGATTTCGGCAGTTTTGGCGAACTGGCCGACCACCTGGCTGACATTCCACAAGCCGATAACTACATGCAGTCGACCGGCGCGTTCCCCGAACGACTGGAAGCACTGCGGACGGCGGTCACCGAAGGAAATATCAAAGCCACCAAAGAGCTGATCGAGGAGAACCCAGCTCGGATCCACGCTCGTACTCCCAGCGACGTGACGACCGGCAGTACGCTCCTGCACCGGACAGTGGCGAGAGCCATCAACTGGTCTCGACCGGCGACGCGGGGTCACTTGGCCGTGGCTCAGTTCCTCATCGACGAAGGCATCGACATGGATGTGCTCGGCGGCGAGGGAGACGCGTGCTTGTGTACCCCGCTCGATGGTGCGGTGTGGAGCGCCGAGAAAGGCATAGTGCGACTCCTCCTAAAGAACGGCGCAAATCCGAATCGACGTTTCTGGGCGATGTCTCCGCCAACAGCGACGGCGGCCGGTCACCGTGGTGGGGAGATCTTCCGCATGCTCGTCAAAGCCGGCGCACAATACGACGTGCTGAATACCGTGCAACTGGGTCTCATGCGCGAGACGCGGCAATTGCTACGCAAAAACCCCGCCGAGGCGAGTAAGCGCGGTGTCTTACAGAAGGCCTGTCTGGCGAATCTCGCCACGCTCGACTTGCTGCTCGCACACGGCGCCGATCCCAGCTTGCCGGACGAGGACGGCCTGACCCCGCTCATGACCGCAATGGGGCGCGGCGATCCTCGAATGGTGGCGTCTCTCGTTTCAGCCGGTGCGGCGACCGACATCTTTAGCGCGATCGGTCTAGGCCAGGTGCGCATTGTGCGTCAAATGTTGGCGGCTGATCGTTCGTTAGCAGGGCGCGGACGGAGCGGTCAGTTCCCGATGACCTACGCCGCCGTCGCTGGCAATCGGGAGATCCTCGACCTGTTGCTCGACGCGGGAGCAGACCCGAACCCGCCGCAGCGTGGCCGGGACTGGGTGTCCTCGCCGCTGACGGGCGCGATCGTCATGCGTCAGGACCACTTGGTCCCACGACTCATCGAAGCCGGCGCCGAGCTTCATCCCGCCTCAATGCCCGCGCGGTGGCCGCTAGGCGGCGGCCTGACGTTGTTTACATCCCGCTTCGGTAGTCGAGAAGTGCTCGACACCTTGCTGGACAACGATCTCGACCCCAACCACACCGGGATGGGTCTCAATTGGCCCGCGCACTACGGTGACATGCTCGGTGCCCGGCAACTGCTGCGTCGCGGCTTGGACCAGACGACGCGCGAGAACGCCATGCGTTTCGCGGCGCAAAACGGACAGACTGGCATCATCGAGCAGCTTGGCTGCCTGGGTACTAATCCCCTCGCAGAACATCCGGAAGGAAACGCGATCGACCAAGCGCGCGCTCACGGCCACACCATGGCGGCGGCGCTTCTGGAGGACATCGCCCATGTCCTCAACCTCCGTGCGGTAGACCGTGATGCGATTCTTGCCCGTCGCGCGAGATTCCTGGACGCAGCATTGGACGATGATGGTGATGCCCTGGACGCAATCATCCGCCAGGCTCCCCATCTGATCGACCCGCCCTGGATTCGGGAACGGTTGCTGCAATACGTCTCCGGTCAAACCCAGACACGCGAGCACATTCCTCTCGTCGCATCGGCCGAAGCGCTTGCTCGAGCTGGGCTCGAATGGGACATCGGCTCGGCGACCGCGGCCCATCAGGTCGACTGGGTCCGTCGGTACCTCGCACAGCCGGACGAAGGGTTGCACGCCGAGGCACTGGTCGGCGCCGCCAAGTTCGGCCACCTGGATATCATTCAGGTGGCGTTGGACGCCGGCGTCGACGTAGACGCCAGGGCGCGACGGACAACCGCGCTGCACGAAGCGATCCGTTTTCATCAGCTGGACGCCGTGCGGCTCTTGCTGGACACCGGCGCCGACATTTCGCTGCGTGATGGAGGCGGGAGAACCGTGCTGCAGTCCGCGTGGCCCCAGCAGGCGCGCGGCCGGAGTGAGTTAATGGCGATGCTGTTCGAGGCGGGGGCCGGTTAGGCGGGTCCGTGGCCCTTGCCCGACGAGGCGGAGGACGACCCTACACCCCTCTCAGGTGTGGCTCCGTGCCGCTATGTCGCTTCCCGGCGAGCGGCGCGTACGCCAAGTTCCAAGCCAGGACGACGGACCAAGGCGGGAACCGGAGTTTCGTGACGGCTGGGCCAGGACCAAGGACCGCCGCGGCTATTGGCTTTCACAACGAAAACTGGACGCGGCATCGCGATCACCGACACCGTCGTAACGCGCGACCGCCGGGTACGCGCAGAGCGGCCGCTCGAAAACGATCTCGTCACCGACGACGCGTCGGGCGGGGATCACGTCAGGCGCGATACCTTGCTCGACCCAGCGTTCGAGCGCGCTCATCGCGTCGAAGTCGGCCGCTCCCGGACCGCCGAAACAGTGCCCGAGCCCCGGCACCATGAAGAGTCGATAGAAATCGCGCGTTGCCGCAAGTGGATCGACCGCCCCGCGCTGCTCGACAAAGTCCAATACCGAGTCGAAGTAGTCGATGGATGCGAGCGGGGAGATGTCCGCATCACTCCAGCCGTGATAGACGAGAAGCTTCGCGCCGCGTTCCGCGAGCAGCCGCAGGTCGGGATCGACGGCATCGAGGGCGGGTCCCACTTTCCCGAGTGCTACGTCGAGATCGCGATCGAAATCGAAGTCGCGGAACTCGAAGTCGGCGCCGAAGACGAAATCGCGGAAGAATCCGTTACCGGCGAACCAGTGCAGTGACGAGAAGGGTTGCTCACCCGTGACCCAGCGCGACCAGCCACCCGGGTCCGCTTCGCCGCCGGGGACGAGCCCCGGAAAAACCAGCTCGCCCGAGGCCCGTTCGACACCGGCATAGATCTTTAGCACCGCCTCGACCTGCGGCGCGGTCAGGCAGTCCGTTCTGTCCTCGCCGACCGGACACGAGAGCGTCGCGACGTCGAAGTCACACTCGCGCGGATCGTTGATGACGCCGTCACGGACGCCATCGAGGGCGTCGCACTGCGCATCGATCGCGGCACCAAGCGTCGGTACTTTTTCAGGCGGCAACCACGACCCTTCGTCGGCGAGCATCGCCATGGAGTACCAGAGGTGTGCGCCCGCGTAGAACCGCGTCCAGTCGTTCGCCGGATTGCCCACCAGCAGGCCGTCGTAATCGCCGGGGTAGCGCTGCGCCTGCATCATTCCCTGCTGCCCGCCTTTCGAGCATCCGCGGTAATAGGCATACGCCGCGGGCTCTCCGTAGAAGGCCGCCACGATGGCCTTCGCGCGCAGCGTCATCTCATGCAGGCTCCGATGGCCGAAATCGTGGATGAGGTCGTCTCGACCCGTCGCCCAACTGGCGTCGAACGGCCGTCCACTGGAGCGATGGCCGGTATCGGTGCTGGCAGCGGCATAGCCCTGCGACAGCGCGCCGGCCAACCCGTCGTAGCGGATGGTGCCCGCCATACCGCCGTTGCCGAGCCCCGTGAAACGCGAATTCCAATGCGTGGCCGGCATCCACACTTCGAAGCGAATCGCGGGTTCCGTCGTCGCGGTAACACGACAGAACGCCGGCAACGCATCGCGCCCCGGCACCTCCAAAGCCAACTCGCCGGCCGCGATAAACTCGGCCTGGGTGATCGTCGTTGCCGGCAAAGCCAGTTCGCCGATCGCGTCACATTGTGCGGGTGTGTTCGCCCACGAAAGGGCGGCACCAAGGCAGAGCCCGACGCCGCCGATGAGTCGAAACAGGAAGAGGGAGTGTGACTTCTTCATGATCTGAGCCTATCAAAGCCTCCTCGTCGCGCGAGGCGGCGCGATAGCCCTTCGAAGGTCGCCCTCGTTCTGCTGCGCCGGCGCCAGCCAGAAACAGGGAACGCAGACAAACGTTCTTACTCAGTCACGACCATTGGTCCCAGGCGGGGACCAAATCGGCGAGGTATAGGCACTTTCCTGAACGCTCGCACCCATCGGCACCCCCCCTCGTAGCCGATCGTGGCGAGATCCTTCGATTTCGAGTCGACGTTGTCGACCCCGTAGTCAACCTGCCAGCCCGCGCGTGCGGGCCGCCATCATTGCTTGGGAGAGTTGGGTCGTATGGCGTGGGACTTGAGCTGTGGCCAGCCGGCCGGCGCTCCGGCCTTGGCGAGGCGTTGTTCAATCGGCAGATCGGGATCCCAGTGATAGGCGATGAATCGCTGGCCGGTGACGTCGTCGGACGCGTTCGACGCCAACCACACGATCGGCGCCTGCATCACCTCCGGCTGAATCATTTCCTCGCGCGCGAACGGGTTGTCATCGGGTATCAGGTCCGTATTCGTCAGTCCGCCCGGCACGAGCACGTTGGCGGTAACGCCGGAGCCGCGCAGTTCCCTCGATGCCATCGCCATCAGCGCCTCGTGTGACGATTTAGAAGGCCCGTACGGTGCATTTCCGGCCCCGTACATCGTGCCCATGCTGGTCGTAACGCCGATGACCCTCCCCCAACCGCTCTCGAGCATGCGAGGAATCGCCGCCCGGCTCATGTAGAACGGGCCGTCAGCGTTCACGGAGAAAACGCGGTCCCACTCCGCCACCGGTATGTCCCAGAAGTTGTTGGAGGTCTTCACGGAGAGCATGTTGGCGCGAGCGATGCCGGCGTTGTTGACCAAGACATGCAGCGCGCCCCATTTGTCGATCGTCGCTTCGACCGAACGTTCCGCTTCGGCTGCGGAACCAACGTCGACGACTTGCGTCATGACGCATTCTGCGCCGCCGATCAGACGCATGGCGTCTGCGGCTTCGTCGAGCCAGTCCGCACGGATGTCGAGCATCGATACTCGCGCACCGGCACGCACCAGTGCTTCCGTCATGGCGCGACCGAGTCCACGCGGACTGGCGGCCCCGGTTACCAGGGCGATCTTTCCTTCGAGTCCCGTCGTCAGCATGGCAGAAGACTCTCCGCTCGATATCTCGCTGGAGTGTGCGGCGTCGCGGCGGTCATGTCACAAAAGGCCCATCGCGGCTCAGCCCACCTTCGGATGCGCACAATATCCCCGCGTCCGCTTGAAACCTTCGGCGACCGTCGCTTTTCGCGGTATCGAGGCCTGCCGGGACTCGTCGTGCCGTCCGATGGTGACCTTCCGGTCGTCACGTCGACCGCATTCGCTCCACTGCCTGCTGTACGTGCGAAACGCTCTGGGCGGGGTTTTCGACGTCTTCGATCAGCTCACCGAACGTGACGATGCGTCGTCGATTGTCGATGATGGCGGGCAGAATCGGCACACTCGCCGCTTGCGCGATCAGCGCGAAACCACGTTTCCACTGCGATACGTGAGCTCGGGTACCTTCCGGCGTGATCCCGAGAATCAAGCGCTCTTCGCTGCGGAACCGACGGGCCATTTCGTCGACATGGCCCTGCGACTTGCCGCGTTCGACGGGCACGCCGCCGAAGGCACGCATGAGAATCCCCAACGGGAAACGGAATAGCGATGCTTTAGCCAGGTACGACGCCCGGATTCCCAAGCCGAGGATCACACCGATCGTGAGCACGAAATCGGCGGCCGAGGTGTGCGGCGCCACCGCGATGATCAATTTCGGTCGGTTCGGCAGCTCGCCATGCAACTCCCAGCCCATGGCGCCGAACAACCAATGTCCGAGCTTCCGGCTGATGGCATTGCCTGCGCGTGGCACGCGGTCGCCGACGGTTTGCCATTTCATGCGTTAGCCTGTCCACCCCAGATCCCGCAGCCATTCGAAGAAGGGTTCGGCCAGACGCGGTCGATCTCATGCAGCGTATCAGCGTTTGAAGACCGGCGCTGTCAGGGCCTTTGGCCTGTCGACTTTGCCCTGCGATCATGGGCAATTCGCCCCATGACGGAGAACCCGATGACACTCTTAAGGCGCCGAGATTTCATCAAGACTGCAGGGACCGTGGCAGCGGTTTCGCCTTTTCTGGGATCGCGTGCCGCGTCGAGTCCCAATCCGCCGAACGTCGTCTTCATCCTGGCCGACGACATGGGCTATGGCGACGTCAGCTATCTCAATCCCGACTCGAAGATTCCGACGCCGAATCTCGACCGGATCGGGCGTGAGGGGACCTACTTCAGTGACGCTCATTCGCCCTCCTCGATCTGCACGCCGACGCGATACGGCATTCATACCGGACGGTATTGCTGGCGAACGAGAATCAAGAACAGCGTCACGTGGGGCTACAGCCGGCATCTGATCGAGCCGGACCGGCTGACCGTCGCGTCGCTGCTGAAGCAAGCCGGCTACAACACGGGGTGCTTCGGCAAGTGGCACATGGGCATGGACATGATGACCCGCGATGGCCGAGGTCTCGAGCCGCCGGACGTGGTGGTCGACCGACGGGCGTTTACCGGCGACATCGATTGGCAAGCCGAGATCGAAAATGGTCCGCTCGCCGTCGGATTCGACGAGTTTTACGGCATCTCCGCCTCGCTCGACATGCACCCCTACATCTGGATCGATGGCGATCGATTCGTCGGCGAGTGCACGACCGAACAGGACCTCCTCTTCAACACGCGCGACACGATGCCGGCGGATCACGGCAAGAATATGGGGCCGTCCCATGCCGACTTCGTCGCAGAGGACGTGCAAGTCGAAATCACGAATAAGACGGTCGACTTCATCGATCGACAGTCGAAAGATCGGCCATTCTTCGCCTGCATGGCGCTCGCCGCACCGCACATCCCCATCGTGCCGAGCAAGGCGTATCAGGGACAGAGCCAACTCGGACCCTACGGGGACTTCTGCATACAGATCGACGACGACATCGGTCGGGTCCTCGACGCCCTCGATCGGAACGGATTGGCCGACTCGACCCTCGTCGTCTACACGGCGGACAACGGTTGCGCGCCCTACATCGGGGTCGACGAAATGAACCGGATGGGCCACTACCCGAGCTTCGTCTTCCGGGGATACAAGGCCGACATCTACGAAGGTGGCAACCGCATTCCATTTCTCGCGCGCTGGCCGGCAGCCATCGAGGCCGGATCGTCATCGGATGAGATCATCTGCCTGACCGATCTGCTCGCAACCATGGCGGCGCTCACCGGACAGCCGCTGCCGGTCGATGCGGGCGAGGACAGCTACAACATCTTGACCGCGCTTCTCGGCCAACCGGGCGAGACACCCATCCGCGAAGCGACGATCTCACAATCGGCCACCGGTGGTTTCAGCGTACGCCAGGGGAAATGGAAGCTCGAACTGATGCCGAGTTCCGGCGGTTACTATCGAATGCGACCCGACCAGGTCGCGGCGCGCGGACTGCCGCCGATTCAGCTCTACGATCTCGAGCGCGACATCAAGGAGTCGAACAATGTTCAGGGAGATCATCCCGACGTAGTGGCGCACCTTCGGGGGCTTCTCGAAAAGTACCGAACGACCGGCCGAAGCACTTAGCACTCGGTAATTACGGCCCGCGCCGACGCTGTCTTGGAATGCAGCGAGATTCAGTCGATGAGCGCCGCCTCCACAGGCCGAGAACGTGCTGCGCGACCACGCAGCACGAGAAAGCCGATCACCGCCATGTTCACCAGGTTCCAGGCGATGCCATGGAGAAACGCCGCGTCATAGGAGCCCGTGAAGTCGTAAATCAGTCCGGACGCCCATCCGCCACCGGCCATTCCCATCAATGTGGCGAAGATGATGATGCCGATGAACGTGCCCGCCTGGTTGGCCGGAAAGTACTCCCGCACGATGAGGGCATAGCAGGGAACGATGCCCCCTTGGAAAAGCCCGAAGAGACCGGCCGCGACGTACAGCGTCGTCATGGTGTCGGCCGGTAGGAAGAACGTCAGCGCGACACACTGGGCGGTAGAGCCCAGCAACAACGTGGCGAGACCGCCGAGCCGATCGGAAATCCAGCCAAACACCAATCGGCTGACGATGCCGAGACCGAACATCAAGGACAGCATTTGCGCCCCGTGGGCGAGCTCGAGCCCGATGTCTCGCGCGAGGGACACGACGTGAGCCTGCGGCATCGCCATCGCCATGCAGCAGCCGACACCCGCCACACAAAGCATCGTGACCAACGCACGCGACGAGAGCCCAAGCAGCCCCGGCGATCCGAGCGACCCGCCACCGTCGACGCCGGGCGCCATCCCCACGGGCCTCCGCCTGAGACCGAGCAACAGCGGCAGCATGATCCCGACGCTCACCACCGCGAGAGCAAGGTAAGTCGTCCGCCATCCCCAACCGTCGAGGGCGATCTGCATGATCGGCGGCCAGACCACGCCCGCGAGATAGTTACCACTGGCACAGATCGCGATGGCGAGGCCACGGTAACGTTCGAACCACTGCGAGATGTCGGCCATCAGCGGCGAGAACACCGCCGCACAGCCGAACGCGCCGATCGCCAGATGCGCGGCGACGAAAGCCATGAAACTTTCGGTGGCTGCCGCCCAGGCGAAGCCGAGCCCCAGCGCCACGCTCGCCCCCAGGAGGGGTAGCACCACGCCATAACGGTCGACGACCCGACCGACGACGAGACTGCCCAAGCCGAAGCCGAGCATGACGAAGGTAAAGGGCAGCGACGCATCACCCCGGCCCACCTCGAACGCGCCTTGGAAGGCCGGCAGGCCCAGCATCGCCAGGTACATGCCAGCACAGCCGACAGTCGTCAGAATGAGTGCAACGAACAAGCGGATCCACGCGTACCCGGAGTCGATGGCCGCGGTTCGGTATTGGTCGGGATTCATCGGTGCACGATACGCTGCGGAGAGATTGTATGAACAACACCGGCTTCGTCTGGCACGAGCGGTTCATGTGGCACCACACCGGCGCCGCGTCGGGAACCTACGCGGTGCGCGGCGACCCGCTACCGGGCGTGCACGTCGAGAACGCCGAGACCAAACGCAAGTTCAAGAATCTGCTCGACGCGTATGACGTCACGCCCAAGCGATCTATTCCAGGTGCCGCCGAAAGAACTCGAAGCGAACCGCATTCGCAAAATCACGATTGCCTTTCTTGCGAAAACCGTGGCCTTCGTCGCCCGCGAGGATGTACCAGGCGGGCACTTCGGCGACGTGTAGCGCTTGCACGATCTGTTCGGACTCACTTGCCGGGACACGCGGGTCGTTTGCGCCTTGGGAGATCAGCACGGGCGTGACCATCTTGTCGACATGGTTGAGCGGCGCGATCTGCTCCAGGAACTCGCGCATGTCGGGATCCCGCTCATCGCCGTATTCGGCACGGCGTAGATCCTGCCGATAGGGCTGCGTGTTCTCGAGAAACGTCACGAAGTTCGAAATACCGACGCTCTCGGCCGCGGCGGCGAGGCGTTCGCCGTAGTGCACCATGCAGGCGAGCACCATGTAGCCGCCGTACGAGCCGCCCATCACCGCAACTTTGTCACTCTCGAGCTCGTCCTGGGCGTCGATCCAGTCGAGCAACGCCCCGATATCCGTCACCGAGTCCTCGCGTAGAACGCCGTTGTCGAGCTTCAAGTAGCTCTTGCCGTAACCGGCGGAGCCACGCACATTGGGCGCGATATAGACGACGTCGAGTTCCTGGACGTAGGACTGCACCGTCGTCGAGAAAAACGGCCGGTACTGTCCTTCCGGGCCACCATGGATCGAGATCACGACCGGATGCGGTCCCGGCGTTGACGGTCGATAGACGAACGCGGGGATCATGCGACCGTCGAAGGATTCGTACTCGATGAGCTCGGGTTCGACGAATCGGCTGCGATCGAGCCCACCGATTTCGCTCACGGTCCACCGCGTGAGTTCGTCATCACCAAAGGTGAAGCTGTAGACGTCCGATGGTGCAACGGCGCTATTGAGCGTGACACCCAATCCGTCGCCGCCACCAGTGAAGGCAACCGATGTCACGACCCCCGTGGGCAACTCGGGAAGCGGAATCGGCGTGCGATCGGGCAAACGCCAGGCGCTCAGCTTCGACACACCACCTTCGTTGATGGTGAACACCAGGATCGATCGGTCTCGAGAGAGACCAAACGCCCTGACATCCCAGGGAATGTCGTCGGTGATGACCTCCACGCGCCCGGTTTGGAGATCGAGCCGGCTAAGGCGCATGAACTCCGACCCATCATCGGTCGTAAAGAAAACGCCACCGCGGCCGTCGTACTGCGAACCCCCGAGGGATACCGCCTTGGCATGATCGAGCAACGGCTCCAGCTCGAGCGTCGTGAGATCGAGCTCGTAGAGGTACGACTCGTTGATCGAGACATACCGACCGACCAGCAAGCGGTTGCCGTCGTCCGACCAATCTTGAACCGCCCACGCGCCGCCATCGGTCTCGAGCACCGGGGTTATCTCGCCGTCGAGGCTCTGGTGATGAATGTCCCAGTTGCGCCCGTTTCGCTCGGTTGTCGTGTACACGAAGCTCTGTTCATCCGGCGACCACATCGCGTTGCCGTAGCGCGACTTGCCGTCCGTGACCAGACGACTGGATCCCGTGGTGAGGTTCAGGACGAACAGTTGGTAGAACTCCGAACCGCCGGTGTCTCGCGAGACGATGATCTCCTCCGCGGCACCATTTCGCGGCACCGATACGCCGCCGATGGGTTCGCTGAAGAACGTCAGTTGCTCGCGGTATCCGCGCGGCTGACCAACCCGGTGTAGCTGAGTGGTCTCGCCAAAACGTGTCATGACGAGCGCCGCGTCGCCCTGCCAACCGACAAGAGACGCGCTGCGCGTGTTGGCGTAACGCTCGAGTTGCGCGCCCACGGATCGGTCGATTTCCGGCACATTCGAGGTGACGATGTTGGAGGGCACCGGAAGGCTGTCAGCGAAGGCGCCGAGCGGGAGCAGAGCCGCCAGGTATCCGAACCACTTTCTCAAAGGCATGCGTATCCGTAATGATGCGTACTGAAGCGTTGATCGAAAGTACCAGCATCGAGGGTGCTTGCAACGACCAGTCACGAAGGGAACCCGAGCGCACGGTGCCGCGCGGGTGATCCTCAAGGAGCTAGCCGATGAAACGACCCGCAATCCTGCTCTCGCTGATCCTCGCTCTGCCGATGGGCGCATCAACCGACATCGGGACGATCAGTTTTCCGACATCGACACCATCAAAAGAAGCACAAGCGCACTTCCAGCGCGGCGCTACGATTCTCCATAGTTTTGGCTGGAAGCAGGCGATTCAGGCCTTCCAAGAAGCCCAGGCCGCCGATCCTGATTTCGCCATGGCCTATTGGGGTGAGGCGCTTTGCTACAACCACCCGCTATTGCCGGAGCGCGATCGCGACACGCCGCAGGAGGTGCTGCAAAAGCTGGGACCCACACTCGAAGCCCGGCTCGCCAAAGCACCGACGATGCGCGAGAAAGGTTTTCTTCGCGCGGTCGACGCGCTCTTCTTCGGCGAAGGCGATATCAAGGCGCGCCGGGTTGCCTACATGGAGGCGATGCGGGACCTGCACGAGGCGATGCCGGACGACGACGAGGTCGCCGCGTTTTATGCCCTTTCGCTGATCAGTGCTGGCGGCGCGGCCGGTAAAGAAGGCGAACCCGAGCGCGTTCTGGCCGGCTCGATCGGCTTACGTCTGCTCGCTGAAAACGCCAACCATCCGGGTGCCGCGCACTACACGATCCATGCCTTCGACGATCCGACTCACGCGATCCTCGCGCTACCGGCCGCCAGGAAGTTCGCCGGTATCGCACCCGGTGTTTCCCACGCGCGTCATATGCCGTCCCACATCTTCATCCAACTCGGCATGTGGCAGCAGGTGTCCGACTCGAATCAGTCGGCTTACGAAGCCGCGGTCGATCTCTACGAGCCAGGCGACAGCGCCGGCGACATGGTGCATGCGCTCGACTGGGGCCAATACGGGGACCTCCAACTCGGCGATTACGAGCGCGCTCGGCAATGGATCGAGCGAATGGAAGCCATCGCAAAAAAAGTCGACGGCCCGGAACGCATCGCCATGACGCTACCGACCGTCAAGGCACGGTACGTGTTGGAAACCGGTCAATGGCGCACGACCCCCGTCACGGACTCCGCCCCGGCCGCCGAGCTTTTCGCGTCCGGAATCAGCGCGATCCAACTCGGCGACCTGGCCCTGGCGCGGGCCGCAACGCGGGCACTCGGCGCGAAAGACGAATCCGAAACGGGGTCCTATTTCAAGAAGCCGCTCGAGATCATGAAACTTCAACTCGCCGGGGCCGTAGCGATCGCCGACGGCGACACGGAAGCAGGTTTCGAGAAACTGACGGCAGCCGCCGCCATCGCACAGGCGATGCCCCTTCCGCGCGGCGCGCCCAACCCCATCAAGCCGGCGCATGAACTACTCGGCGAAGCGTTGCTGCAAGCGGGCCGGCCGGCCGATGCCGTCGTTGCTTTCGAGGAATCGCTGACGCGAATGCGCAACCGACCGCGTTCGCTACTCGGTCTCGCCAGAGCAAATACCGCTATCGGTGAACACGAGGCGGCGCAAGCGCTCTACGCCCAGCTGATGAGCATCTGGAAGGACAGGGACCTGCCGGAACTCAGCGAAGTGAGGCGATTCCTGGCATCCAATTGAAGCCAGAATGAACCTCACATCGCGGCCGTTGAGGGGCTCATCACCCCTCAACTTCGCGGGAGTCCTCACGGACTGCCTTTTCATCGCGGGTTGCGCAACGGGATCCGATCAGAGCGGGCTCGATCGATACGAGCTAACCGATGAAGAGGCCGACCGCCTGCGTCGCCCACTGCTCGCGGCCATTGAGAACGGCGAGATCTCCGGCGGATCACTTCTCGTGACGGTCGAGGGCCGAGTGGTGTTCGAAGAGAGCCACGGCGTTGCCGACATCGACACCGCCCGACCGTTCAGTACCGGCGAACGCGTCATGATCGCGTCGTCGACGAAGCCCCTCGTCGCCGCAACGTTCGCCATGCTCGATGACCGCGGCGTGCTGGATCTGGATGATCGGCTCGACGCGGTTCTCGACGAGTGGCGCGAGGCCAGGCTCGAAGACGGGCGGAGTACTCGGGCACCCACCATCCGCGAACTCTTGAGTCACACCAGCGGGATGCCGAGCCCGCAGGCGTGGGGTTCGATCTATCAGGCGCTCATGAGAATGAGTGGCGCGCCGACGAACGACGACCTCTCGCAGCTGATCGCCGAGCAGGGACTGGCCTTTCGGCCGGGCACGGACTTTCGCTACGGCGGCATCGGCCCGTCGGTCGCTGCCCGCGCGGCGGAAGTTGCTTGGCAAAAGAAGTACGGCGAGGCGAAGTTCTTCGCGGACATCATGGGCGAGCTATTGCTCGAACCACTCGAGTTAGCAGACACCACCTTCTACCCTTCGCCGGACCTCATCGCGACCATGCCGAACCGATATCGACACGCGGAAGGCGGTCTCGTAGCGGTACCGAAACCTCAATACCGTCCGCACGGCACGATGGCCAACGCCGGCGGCGGGTTGATCTCGACCGCTCGGGACCTCGCGGCGTTCTACGACATGCTGCGGCGCCGCGGACGCGGACCCAACGGGACGGTGATGTCCGCCGCCGCGATCGATGCGATGTTGACCGCGCAACGCGGAGCGCCAGGGTTTGATATGCCGTACGCCTCTTCGGGATACGGATTGGGCACCATGCTCGGCTATGGCACCGGTGGATAGTTGGTCCACGTCGGCCACGGCGGCGCTTTCGGCACGGACGCCCACCTGCGCATCATCGAGGATCGCATCGTCGTCCTCATCATCCAGACGCCCGGTGCGCAGGTGCGCGACTTTCAGACTGCCGTTCGCAGGGCGCTGCGCGACGTCTTCGACTAACGATCCTTACGCGCCATCCGGCGTCGTGAGCTCAGGGCTTTCGGCGAAGGGTCTGATACCGAAGTAGGGGTAGATCTCGGCGGGGAAGTACACGACGCCGTCGGAGACCACCATTGTGATCTCGCGGAGTTGGCTCAGGCTCTCAGTCGGATCACCCGGAACCAGAAAGAAGTCCGCATATTTGCCTTTCTCGATGCTCCCAAGATCCTCATCCTGGTCGAGGTAGACCGCCATGTCGTAGGAGGCACGCCGCAAGACCTCGGCCGGCGTCATGCCGATGCTCTGAAAGAGATCGAGCTCGCGGTGATAACTGAACGATCCGCCCATGTCGGTACCGGGCAAAAGCAGAACCCCTTGTTCGTGCATTTCACCAAGCACCGCCATGATGAACTCGAAGGCGGCGACGTACTCGGCGCGCTCGGCGGGCGAATCCGTGCCGAACATCTCCGCCTTAAAAGATCGTTGCGAACTCGCTGGTAGGTGATCGATGACGTGACGCGCGAGCGGTGCCGGTTCGCCATCGAGCGCCGTCAAGCCATGCTCATGGATCCCGGCCGTCGGGTCGTGCGCCACCCCCTTGGCGAGCATCCGCGCAATCGTCGCCTGAACGGCTTCACTTTTTACGTCGAGGCTCGGGAAACGCTTCATGGCCGTGAAGCGAAACAACGTCCTTGTGTCTTCACCAGATTCGAGGACCCACCCCAACATGAGCTGATTCGCGTGCGTGATCTCGTTGAATCCGGCCTCGATCATCTGATCCGCCGTCGCGAAGGCAGGGACGTGTCCCGCGACCCGCAAGCCCAGCTTCTTGGCCTCGGCGACCAACTCGGCCGCCCACTCCGGCCGCATGGAGTTGTAGAACTTGACCTGATGGAAGTCACGGCTGGCACACCAGCGGACCATCTCGAGCCCTTCCTCGAGCGTTGAGACCGTCTCCCCGGTTGCGGCCGAAAACTCACTCTTTCCTTCGATGAAACAAGAGCGCGTGATCCGGGGGCCGGCAATGATCCCCTGATCGATTCGATCCATCAGGCTTTCGAGCACGTCGTTCTCGTTACCCATGTCGCGCAGCGACGTGACGCCGGCCGCGATATTCAGCAGCGCATTCCCCTGGCCGAGATGCCCGTGCATCTCGTACATCCCGGGCACAAGCGTTCCACCGGCACCGTCGATCGCCACCTCATCCGACAGCGAAGGGCTACCGGCCGGTTGAACGCTCGAGATGCGCTGACCATAGATCACGACATCTTTTGGCCCGGTCAGCGAAAGCGACAGCGGATCGAATACGTGGACGTTCCTGATTCGCACGGGCGCGTCGAAGTTGCGAGCAACGTCCGACTGAATATCGACAAAACGCTGCGTCGAGAGGTTCTCAGCGTATTCGCGCAACTTAAGATCCGCGCTCTCATACCCCTTCCTGACGAGGCTCATCCTCGGGTTCGCGGTCGCGAAGAACCGGCCCGCCTCATCCAGGATGACCAACTGCGGATTCATCGAGATGCCGATGATCTCGTACCCCGTTACCGTGAGCTCACCGGCGTCGCCCGCAACCGTCAGGCTCTCGCGCCGGCGAACCTGCGCTCGGCCACTCGGCGCCAGAGCGATTGCGTCCTCGCCACTCGCCTCGAGCGCCTCGACGAGCAGGGCAAGCGAATAGCTGCTGCCGTTCTGCGTCACATAAAACGGCGTGTCGTCGTCGATGAAGTACTCACCTTCACCGGTGGTGTCGCGCCAACGGGCCACGTCTCCCTCGCGGCGGAAGAATTCGTCCACCGCGCTCCCGAAGGTCGTCCTGCCTGTGACGGTCCACGCCGTGGGTAAGCCGTCTTCGTCGAGTTCGATCTCTTCGCTGACGGTGGGGCCACGGCCGTTCTGTTTGATGTCGAGTTCGATATCAACCGTTCGGTCGCCGCGTTCGGCCTTCATGAAGCCGGCGTCAACACCACCGACGATGGCTCGGTACTCCTCCGCCACCGCGACGGTTGCGATCAGGAGCAACGCGACGCCGCTAACGATTCGTTTCATGTCGATCGTCTATGAGTTGTTTCGGTCGAGATTACACTCTCGCCGACGGACGAGGCCGCTAACCCATGAAGAATCCCTTGCGGTGGCTCACGCCGAGGGTCTTGTGACAGGCGAGACAGAAGTAGAGGTAGCGTCGGCCCATCCAGGCGGACAAGAGCCGAAAGCCGGCTGTGTGTAGTTCCGCTTCGCAGTGGGGGCAAAGCGGCTCGATATCATTTCGTTCGACGAGTTCCATACAGACTATGCGCTCGAGCCCGGTGGATTATTCCCGGGCTCGAGCAACTCGCTGGCTGAAGGCTATTCCTGCCCGCCGCTCGATTCCGCCATGGCGTCGGCTTCGAGACGGCGTGCGCCGCGCATGATGTTGCCGAACGAGTAGTTACCCTCGTGGCACGCGTACTCGTACAGCGGCTCATCCGTGCGCGGCCAGGTGTACGACCCGCTCCAGGTATCCGCCCAGGTCGCCGGGTCGTCGACCGTGAACGAGTACAAAAGGTCGCCGTTCTCTTGCGCCGTGAAGCGTTCGACCAGGTACATGTCGGGTGATGCGCCCGGGATCATCTTGCGATTGTTCTCGTTGAAGTTGGTGGTTTCGACGACGAGCGTGTCGCCTTCCCACCGGCCGATCGCATCCCCCATCCACTTACGAACGCCTTCGGGCGCGTGCTCCGCGTTCATCCGGACCACCCGAGGATCGTGCACCATCTCGTTCATGATCATCACGTGATCCGGCGTCTGCACGATGCGTTTGTGGTTGTTGTAGAGCGAGGGGACGATCGGTGCGGTTGGCGCAAACCCGACGATGCAACGCTCGAAAAGCGGACGAAGCTCCGGATCGTCATACGGGCCGCTGCCGTCACCTTCGTGCACCCACCACGCGACACCTTCGTTCTTGCGCCCGAAGCTCGCGAATAGCTGCATCATCGCGCGCATCGCCTCCGGCGTTCGCTGCGGCATGCGGCCATTCGCCGGTTCCGTGATGATCGACGTGCGGAACTTGCCGTCGACCAGCACGCTATCCTCGCCCCGATCGATCCAGAAACTGTTGTAGCCGCCGACGTTACCCGCGGCACCCGGCGAACCATCGCCACCAACCGGCGGTGCGTCACGATTCGGATCGTTGCTGACGTCAGGCAGAAGCTCGTTGCGCCGATTGGCGATCTTCTCGGCTTCCTCCGGGGTGAGGTATAGGTTTTCCCCGTATTCCTGCGGACGTTCGAGCGGTGTCAACGTCGCCGTGTCGTAGAAACCGGAAAGATCCGGCTTACCGTCAGCCGTGCGCGCGATATCGGCCGCACTCGTGAGCGCACCGAGTACCGCGATCGTGCTGACGAAGCCGAGGGCCTTGGTCTTCATTTCCATGTCTCATCTCGTTCGATGGCGTGACCGCTTATCTTACCGAGAGTGAGCGAGATCCCACTACGGCCGTCACAAGAGGCACCCGTCCCGACCCAAACGTGATCTTCAATGGTGTGGGACACGCGTCTTGGTCATGATCGCTTGATGGCGGGACAAACATGAGCTCGGAAACCGGCGAGTTCGACGTGGTGATCCTCGGGATGGGACCGGTTGGATCGATGGGCGCGATTCTCCTCGCGAGCGCCGGACTCAGGGTCGTCACGATCGATCGTGACGAAGAGGTATACCAACTGCCGCGGGCGGTGAACCTCGACGGCGAACTCGTGCGGGCCATGCAACCCCTCGGCCACGCCGACGCATTGGCGGCGCTCCTACAACCCGTGAGAGAAGGCGAGCGAGTCGGTTTCGCCAACTCTAAACGTGAGTTCCTGTTCGGCAACCGCGTCTCGAACTTCGGCGTCAACGGCTGGCAACCGCTCAACATGTTCGATCAACCCGAGCTCGAAGGTTATCTGCGAGCTACGGCCGCGGCGTACGAAAACGTCGAGACCCGCCTCGGCGTCGAAGCGACCGGGCTCGAGGATGATGGCGCCGGCGTCACGGTCACGATCGAGCGCGACGGCGAAACCACGACGCTACGTGGTCGGTATCTGCTCGCCGCCGATGGGGCATCGAGTTCGACTCGGCGGCAGCTCGGCATCGGCTGGCACGACCTCGGCTACAACCACGATTGGCTCGTCGTCGACGTCATCACGCGACCGGGACACACGCTGGGAACGACCACGCTGCAGGTTTGCGATCCCGACCGGATCAGCACGTACGTCTGCACCAAGGACCCGTACCGACGATGGGAGTTCAAGCTGAATCCCGGTGAGACCTGGGACGAGATGCTCGAGCCCGCGAAGATCCGCGAACTCATCGAGACCTGGACCCCGCAGGGGACCTACGAGATTCGCCGAGCGGCGATGTATCAGTTCCACGCCGCGACCGCGGACACCTGGCGCGTCGGCAATGTTTTCCTGGCCGGGGACGCGGCCCACCAGACGCCTCCTTTTCTCGGTCAGGGCATGAACGCGGGCCTTCGCGACGTGGTCAACCTCGCCTGGAAGCTCCCGATGGTGATCAACGGAACGGCGAGCGAGCGCTTGCTCGACAGCTACCAGTCCGAACGTGAAGCCCATGCGCACGATCTCGTCGAGTGGGCGGTATCGATCGGTCGGCTGATGGAGCACCTCGCGGAGGTCGAGCGGGCCGAGCGGAACGGTGAGCCCCGGCCGTCGGAGCCCGGCGGGTTGCAGTCCTCGGGCTACGGCCAGGGTCGCGAGCAACCGCCATTACGAGACGGCGTCGTGCTCGCGGAGCAGATTCCCGTGGACGCCGCCATCGGCGCGCTCTTTTCTCAACCGATCGTCTCGAATGAAACGCGCGACGGACCGTTCCGGCTCGACGAATTGCTCGGGTCGGGTTTCGCGATCGTCGGTCGCGACGCGGCCGCTCTATCGGTCAACGAACCCGCCAATACGATCGCCGCGACGCTCGGGATCACGTTCGTCGATCTCTCGTCGCTCGATACCGTGCGCGGTCACTTCGACCGCGGTTTCGAAACGTTCGAGGCGATGGTCGTGCGTCCCGACCGCTACGTCTTCGGCGGAAGCAACGCCGAGTGGTCCCTCGATGTAGTCATCAACGCGCTTGGCGACGCACTACGGCTCAACTGAAGCGACGCTGCAGAAGAACGCCAATCACTTGGCCGACGGAGAGAAAATGAACAAGAAGACCGCCATCTCGCAATCGATCATGTGGGCGAGCGCCCTTCTGGTCGTCGCGCTCGTCGACTCGAAAGAGATGATCCTGCTGTTGTTAGCCGCGCTGGCCGTCGTCTCACTAGGCATCCTTCAGCGGCAGGCGAAGTAAGCGGCTCCGCCAGACAAGCGCATGTGGCACTCCATCAAGCCCGTCTTGATCCCGCGCCGTTAGAGCGAGCCGACCTGCGCGTTTACCTCGCCCCAAACCGCCCGCTCCGGCCCGAACGGATCATTCTCGACCTCAACGGGCGCGCCGAACATCGCCGTCGAGCGGGTTTCCTGTGCGTAGGGCTGCCAGCCACCAAGCGCGTCCGTTTTCGGATCACCCGAGCTTGCGAACGCGAGCCACGCATCCTGCACGTGTTCCGCCAGCGTATTCGCCTCCTGGCCGGTACCGAAGAACTCGCCACTACCTTCGCTGAAATCGTGGGTACCGAAGACGAAGCCGATATCGATTGCGTGGGGTGAACCGAGGTTTCCGTCGCCCCAGGGGGAGTCCCACGTGAAGAGATACTGATAAGCGTCCTGACCGCGCGCGCTCAAGGTTTCGGCGAGGTGGATGGCGGGCATCCGGAAAATCCGGTCGGTTTCGATCGCCGCATAGAGGTCGTTCGGTTCGACCGCCTGACCACGGGCCGTACGGGCGTCTTTGTAGGCTGCGATCACCTTGGCCGGATCATCCATCTTCATGCCCAAAGCCCCTTCGAGCATCGCGTCGTCGAAGCTCACTTCGAAACCCTGCATCGAAGTGAAGAGCCGCCACTCGTCGCGGGTTGCGCCGACCATCACCGGAATCCCGTCCGCGCAACCGTTGGCGACGTTTTCGAGCGGGACGTCGGCGAGCTCGGTGCCATCGATACAAGGTTGGAAGATCATGGCGCCGCCGAGGGCCGCACCGGCCGCTTGGCCCGCAGTGGTGAGTTTGTCGGGATCGAGCGCCAGGAATTCCTCGACCCCGGCGTTGGTCGAAATCCCGACGCTGTCGAGTACCGCCTCGGCGACCTCCGCGGCCCGAGAAGTCGATTGCGCGGTACTGCACGCGCCGCTCTGCGGGACCGCCCGATGGAAAAGCCCGCCGGCGGGAGCGAAGGCGAGCAAAGCGCCAACGCTCATACCACCGGCCGACTCGCCGAAGATCGTGACGCGATGGGGATCACCGCCAAACCGATCGATGTTGTCGCGTACCCAAGTGAGTGCTTGAACCTGATCGAGCAAGCCCTCGTTGCCGGTCGCGGAAATACGCCCCCCGGTGACTTCGTTCAGGTTCAGGAACCCGAGCGCGCCGAGGCGGTAGTTGATGGTGACGACGACAGCATCGCCGCGTTCGGCCAGTACGGTGCCGTCGTACATCGGCGTGCCGCCCGTCCCGCCCGAGAAACCGCCGCCGTGAATCCAGACGAGTACCGGTCGCTTGCGTGTGTCGAGCCCGGGCGTCCAGACGTTCAGATACAGACAGTCTTCGTTGCGATTCGCGGCTGCGCCCGCGTTGAAGGCAAAACCGAGCGGTCCCATGCCCTCCATAATCGGTTGCCACGACTGGCCTTGCCAATCCGCCGTTTCCAACACGCCGGTCCAGGGCTCCGGTGCCACAGGGGCCGCCCAGCGGCGTTCGCCGACCGGCGGTGCGGCAAATGGAATGCCGCGAAATACCTGAAGTCCCTCTTGCTCGACGCCGCTCACGCGGCCGTATTGAGTCTCGACGATTGCCATTGAAAGCTCCTTTGAGTTTTTCAGCGCGTGCGCCGTCAGGTTGTACCTGATTTGCCACCAGCATGTCGGAGGCTTTCTTCTCCCCGCCCGTTCGCTACTTGCCGAGCGCACGTGCCGGATTGCCGATGTAAGTCCCGCCGCCCGGTAAATCGCGGACGACGACCGCGCCGGCGCCGATCACGCAATCCGGCCCGATCGAGACGTCCGGCCGGCACACCACGCCCGCGCCGATGAAACACCGGGCGCCAATCCTCACGCTGCTCGGTATCGCGACGCCCGTGCCGACGAAACAGTCATCCCCGATCGTCGAGTGATAGTCGATCGATGAGCCCGCGTTGACGAAAACGCGCTCGCCCAGCTCAGCACTGATGTTCACGGTGCACTGTGGGCCCACGAAGGTGTTGTTGCCGAGCGTGGCCGACGGCGACACGAAGGCACTCGGATGGATGATCCGTGTGAGTTCGAGCTGACCCACTGCCTTGACGGCTCGAGCGCGGATATCGACCTCGCGGATCGCGACAAAAACGTCGCCCGCGCCGGTCAGCTCGTCGATGCCGCGGACATCGGCGGGATCGATCGACAGACCCGGCTCGTCGAGGTCGATGGGGCCACCGTGATCGTGCACGCGCACTTCGTCGTATAGAGATCGCGCGGTTTCCAGCACGATCGGTGCCGTGCCGGGCCCGCCGGCGAGTACGAGTTCCAGCAACGGGCGCTTTCTGACTCATCGATTTCCTCCCATCCTTAGCCTGCCTCGAGAATCAGGTCGATCCGAGACAGGTCGTCGTCGACGCGCCGACAGCCAACAACGTCGTACCGGAGAACACGACCATCGAGGTCGTGGCGAGTC
Source organism: uncultured Pseudomonadales bacterium (assembly GCA_951813295.1). Classification (GTDB taxonomy): domain Bacteria; phylum Pseudomonadota; class Gammaproteobacteria; order Pseudomonadales; family Azotimanducaceae; genus VXYL01. Next base: position 2,251,954 of record CATOTI010000002.1, on the reverse strand, counting down.
CGGCGCTGATGCCTTCCAGACGACAAACCGAAACGAGGTGGTCAGTGGTGCTCATGCGTCCCGTAAAGCGAAGCGCAATATCGGGATTCGGCATCGCTAAGGGACGGCCCTTAAGCGCCGCTGCGACGGGCGGCCCCACCGAGATATCCGCGGCGATGCACGCTGCTTCCGCCGAGTACGTGTCGCCCTCCCAGATGACCGTGATACCCGTCGCGATACCGTCCTCACCACGGCCCATCGCACGCGGAGAGAATGTCTCGATGAGCGGGATGACGCCGCCCCTGGGCTGGCGCCAGGTTTTTCCATCCGCATAGTCCGCCAGGTCAGCGGGGCGTTCGCGCGACGGCGCTTGGTCGATAGCGGCGAGGCCTCCCGGGGCGGCGAGCGAGACGGTCGCGCGCGTCGCGAGCTTATCGTCGTGCGTCAGCACATCGACGCTCACCGTCGTCAGCGTGCGACCGGCATTGAGAACCGTCGGCCGAATCCGTGCGATACCGGGCCGGAACCCCCGCAGGAATCGAATATCGAGGCCAGCCGGGATTCTCGAGGGCGAGATCGACCTCGCGACATAGACGCAGACCGCGGCCAACGTGCCGCCGTTCGTGCCGCCGAACCCGCCGTTGAGCTCTTCGGTGAGATCGAAGCGCCATTCACCATCGTCGCCGGGCTGGCCGCGAAGGCGTTCTACAAAGTTCATCCGCCCATCTCCTCAACTTACCGTCGGCCGAACGCATGACGTCGCCCGATCAATTTCAGCACAGCCTCCGTTGCCACGGCGATCTTGGCCGTGACATCCTTACTCCTTTGGCCGTGCGCTCAAGCCCGGGACCCGCAAAACGCCGGTCGAGCAGACCAATCGGTCGCTCGATGGCGGACTAAACCGGCCCGCTGGCAATCAAAACCCTCTGATGTCTACCTTCTCTCTCGGGCCCGTCACGACCGGCCTGATCCATTCGATTTTTCTCATTCCCGACACCCAGCCCGTGAGGTCGACGCTGTGAGTCAACACGTCGGTATCCTGGGTGGTGGTCAGCTCGCCATGTTTCTCTGTAGCGCCGCCGACTCGCTCGGTATCGAAACCACGGTGCTTGCACACTCGGCCGACAGTCCGGCGGCCACGACGGCCGGCTCGGTGCTATCGGGTGATCTCGACGATCTCAACCTCGTCAAGGAACTGATCTCGCGCGCCGACGTCATCACGTTCGATCTCGAAGCCATTCCGTCGTCGACAATCACCTTGCTGGACGAAGCAGTCGCGCGAGGCGACGTCGCCGTACACCCCGATTCGAACGTCATGCGCACGCTTCAGGACAAGCTCGTCCAGAAGCAGTGGATGGTCGACAACGCACTACCCACGGCGCGCTTTATCGGCGTAGAAGGCGATGATGCAATGCATCAGGCAGCCCGTGGTTTCGGTGTCCCCCTCGTGCAGAAGGCACGCGTTGGCGGCTACGACGGTCGCGGTGTGCAGATTCTTCGTGACGAGGCGAGCCTCCGGCAGCTGTGGCCGATCCCGTCACTTGTGGAAGATTTCGTCGCCGATGCTCGCGAACTGGCAGTCGTTGCAGCACGCGGCCGTTCGGGCGAAATCGTCGCCTTCGAGCCGGTCGAGATCTTCTTTCATCCAGAGCACAACGTGCTCGAAACGGTCGAGGCGCCCGCGAGTTTACCCGCCGCGCTTCGTGATCAGGCAATCGAGATCGCCGAAGCAACGCTCACCGCGCTCGGCGGCACGGGTCTCTTTGCACTCGAACTCTTCCTCGCGAACGGCGAATTACTGATCAACGAGATTTCGCCACGGGTCCACAACGCAGGTCACCACACGATCGAAAGCGCCGCGACTTCGCAATTCGAACAGCACCTTCGCGCGGTCTGCGGTCTTCCGCTGGGACCGCCCGCACAAGCGCGACCCGCCGTGATGCGCAACCTTCTCTGGCAACACGATTCACGTCGCCTGGAGGGGAACGAACTCGAGAGCATCGCGGCTTGCCGCGACGCGTCGCTGCATTGGTACGGTAAACGGGACGCACGCCCGTGGCGGAAGATGGGCCATATCACCGCTCTCGGTGACAGCACCGCATCGGCGCTCCAAACAGTGGATCAGACCGAACAACTCGTCGAGCGAGCCTTCGCGCCATGACGAGCGTCGGGATCGTCATGGGGAGCACGTCCGATCTTCGTGTCATGGCCGCGGCTGGCGAGGTGCTCGATGAACTCGACGTGCCGCACGAAATCGAAATCGTGAGCGCCCATCGCACGCCACAACGGCTTTACGACTACGCAACGACCGCCGAAGCGCGTGGACTCGATGTCGTGATCGCCGGCGCCGGCGGGGCCGCACATCTTCCCGGGATGATGGCTGCCATGACGGTGTTGCCGGTAATCGGGGTGCCGGTCAACGCCACGAGCCTCGAGGGCCAGGATTCGCTCCTGTCGATCGTGCAGATGCCGGCGGGTGTTCCGGTCGCAACGGTAGCGATCGACGGCGGTCGGAACGCCGGAATCCTCGCCGCGCAGATCGTCTCGAAAGGCGACTCCGCGCTGCGCGAGCGACTTCGCGCCTTCAAGGATGCCCTGGCTGACAAGGTCCGAAAGAGCGCCCAGGAGCTTTCGACCGGCCCCTGAGCGTCGCGGACCGTCACCACTCGCCTCGAGCCCTTTTCCGAGAGGCAAGACGTCGCCCAACGTCATCGAAGATACTTCAGCTCCTCGCAATCACCTGCGAGGCCCGCACCTGGAGTCTTCGATAAAAGGTCATGCAGAAAGAAAACGAGATCACGCTCGACGATAAGTACGAGGCAACCGAAGGCCCGGTTTTCATATCGGGTACCCAGGCGCTTGTCAGACTTCCGCTCACCCAGATTCGTCGGGATGCGGCGGCGGGCCTCGACACGGGCGGTTTCATCTCGGGATATCGGGGTTCGCCGCTCGGCGGCTACGACATGGAGCTCAATCGCCAGACCAAGCGCCTGCGCGAACACCACGTCGAGTTTATGCCGGCCGTCAACGAAGACCTCGGCGTGTCGGCGATCTGGGGGACCCAGCAGATTGCGCTTTCGTCGGCGCCGACGCGCGACGGGGTGTTCGGACTCTGGTACGGAAAGGTCCCGGGTGTCGATCGATCCGGCGATGCCTTGAAGCACGCCAACGCCGCCGGAACACACCCCCGCGGCGGCGTGCTCGCTATCGCGGGGGATGATCACACCTGCAAATCGTCCACCTTACCGGCGCAGTCCGACCAGACCTTCATCGCCGCTTTCGTCCCCGTGCTCTATCCGTCGTCCGTCCAGGAATTCCTCGAGCTGGGTCTCTTGGGCCTCGCGATGTCGCGCTTCTCGGGCTGCTGGATCGGCTTCAAAGTCATCGCCGATACGGTGGAAACCACGGGTGTCGTCGATCTCGCGCAGGAGCGTCGCCAGTTCGTGATCCCTGAGGTCGAGATTCCGCCCGGCGGGCTCTCCCTGCGCTCACCCGATCCCTTTCTTGCTCAGGACGAGCGTCTCCAACGCTACAAGCTGCCCGCCGCACTCGCCTTCGCCCACGCCAACCAGATCGATCAGGTGGTTCTTTCAACGCGACGCAAACAGTTCGGAATCGTCGCCTCGGGCAAGGCTTTCGAAGACGTTCTCGAAGCGCTCGACCGACTGGGCATTGGTACCGTCGAGCGCGAGGAACTCGGTCTCTGGGTCTACAAGGTGCGCATGCCCTGGCCGCTCGAACCGCGCGGAATCCGCGAGTTCGCCGAGGGCTTCGACGATATCCTCGTGGTCGAAGAACGCCGCGATCTGATTGAAGGCCAGCTCAAATCGCATCTCTTCAACGCCGCGAACACCCCGCGGACAGTCGTCGGAAAATACGACGAGCACGGCAAAGAGCTTTTATCCTGTATCACAGGGCTGGATGCCGAGGCAATCGCCCGGGCGATCGCGGCTCGTATCGCGCGCCTCCCCGCGAATGACGGACTCAAAGCGCGAGTGACGGCCGCCCGGCAGGCGCTCGATGCACGTACCGTCGCCATGTCGAATCTCGCGCCCGATGTCGTTCGAACGCCGTATTTCTGTTCCGGGTGTCCGCACAACAGCTCGACCAAGGTGCCGGAGGGCAGCCGCGCGCTATCGGGAATCGGCTGTCATTTCATGGCGCAGTGGATGGACCGGGACACCGACACCTATACCCACATGGGTTCGGAAGGCGCGCCTTGGGCGGGACAGAGTCGGTTCACCGACGAGAACCACGTGTTCGTCAACATGGGCGACGGTACCTATTTCCACTCCGGCGTCCTCGCGATCCGCCAGGCGGTCGCGTCCGGCGCGAACATGACCTACAAGATCCTCTACAACGACGCCGTCGCGATGACGGGTGGCCAGGCACTCGACGGCGAGCTCACACCGCAAAAAGTCACACACCAGTTGGCCGCGGAAGGCGTATCGCCGATCTACATCGTGACCGATGCGCCGGAAGCCTACGCGCGCGACGACATCGCGAGCGACGTACGCGTCCGCCACCGGGACGAACTCGATCACGTCATGCGTACGCTCCGCGAGAGCGAAGGCTGCTCTGCGATCGTCTACGTACAAACGTGCGCGGCGGAAAAACGGCGCAAGCGAAAACGCGGCACGATGCCCGACCCCGCGCGTCGCGTCTTCATCAACGAAGCCGTCTGCGAAGGCTGCGGCGACTGTTCCGTGCAATCCAATTGCGTCTCGGTGGAACCCCTCGAAACGGAATTCGGACGCAAACGCCGAATCAACCAATCGAGCTGCAACAAGGATTTTTCTTGCTTGAAGGGCTTCTGCCCGTCCTTCGTCACGGTCGAAAACGCGGAGCTCAAACGAGGGAGCGCCGAAAACGCTCCGCTCGATCGCGACCTGCCCGAGCCGGTGATCGCCTCGCTCGACGCGCCCTGGAACATCGCCATCGCCGGCGTCGGCGGCACGGGGGTTCTAACGATCGGCGCCGTGATCGGCATGGCGGCGCACCTCGAAGGTAAAGCATCTCTTGTGCTCGATATGGCCGGACTCGCACAGAAAGGCGGTTCCGTGATGAGTCAGATCCGCCTCGCCGACAGTCCCGAACGTGTACGTGCGCCACGCATCGGTGCGGGGCAGACCGACCTTCTCATCGCCGCGGATGCCGTGGTCGCCGCCTCCCGGGACGTCGCGACCCTCTGCGACCCCGACCGCACCGAAGGCGTACTCAACGTGAGTCTCACACCGACGTCCGGATTCGTGCTCGACGGTGATTTCGATTTCAGGACGGCATCGACCCAGCGAACGGTCGCTGACGCGCTGCGCTCCGAGCAACACTTCCAGGACTTCACCGCCGCCGCACTGGTGGTGACCGGCGACGCGATCTCCGTCAACACGATGATGCTCGGCTATGCCTGGCAGTCGGGTCTCATCCCGCTGCAACTCGCGTCGATCAAGCGCGCGATCGAGTTGAACGGCGTCGCGGTCGACCCCAACCTCGCCGCCCTCGCGTGGGGCCGCAAGCTCGCGATCGATCCCGACGCTTTCAGTCGATCCGAGGAACCCCAGCGGACGCTGGACGACATGACGACCGACGAGATCGTTCGCCACCGCCAAGACCATCTCACGGCATATCAGTCGGCAGAGCTCGCCGAACGCTATGCCCAGGCCGTCACGGCGATGGATAGCGCCATCCAGGGGCGAATCGATCCCGCCAGGCGAGAGTCGATTCGCCGAGCCGTGGCCATCAACTACGCCAAACTGCTTGCCTACAAGGACGAGTACGAGACGGCTCGTCTGTTTAGCGACACTGATTTTCTCGACCGCGTGCGCGATCAGTTCGATGGATCGCCCAGTCTCTCTTTCAACCTGGCGCCGCCCTTCCTTCCGGGTCGCGCGGCGGACGGTCGCCCCAAGAAACGTGCCTTCGGCACCTGGATTCTCCCCGCGTTTCGTCTTCTGGCGCGGCTCAAACGACTACGCGGTACCGCTTTCGACGTGTTCGGTTGGTCGGTGGAGCGGCGTGCGGAAAAGGAATGGATCCGCCGCTACGAAACCGACATGGCACTCGTCATCGAGCGTCTGGATCGGGGTGATGAGCAGGCCGCACTAGCGCTCCTCGAGCTACCGCAGGAGATCCGCGGCTTCGGCCCGGTCAAGGCGGCGGCCATGGCGCGCGCCGAAACGAAGCGGCGCGAACTCATCGACGTGATCAGGAGCGAGCGGATCCTCGCGCGCGCGTCCTGACCCTCTAGGAGCTCACTCGGTTACGAGGCGAGCCGCTCGAAGGTCAGTTCCGGGAAGCCATCGTCGGCCGACTCGCGCAGCTTGTCGTAGTAGAGGTTCGCGCCGCCGAAGTAGATCAGTACCCGCGGCGCTTTGTTCTCGAGATTCGCGCCCATCATCCACGAATTCACTCGGTCGCCCTGCGCCATGAGCGTCTGGGCATGAATGTCGGCCGTGTGTTCCACCCATTCGTCTTCGGCCGTCTGGCGGGGTTCGCAGACGTCGAATTCCTCCGCTTCCATCTTCTTGATGCAATCGGCGATGTACATCACGTTCTGCTCGATCGACGTGGGCAGGTTCGCGAACGGCGCTTGCGGCCCCGTGATCATGAACATGTTCGGGAAATCGGCCACGAACACACCCATGATGGATCCCGAAACGGACTCCCACTTGTCTCGAAGTAGCAGCCCTCCCTTGCCTCGAATGTCGAGTGCTTCGAGCGCACCGGTGTAGGCCTGAAACCCGGTCGCGAGCACGATGATGTCGAATTCGTAGTGGTCCTCGGCCGTGCGGATTCCCGTCGCGGTGATTTCCTCGATCGGCTCGCGGTCTTTGATATCGACGAGATGCACGTTGTCGCGGTTGAAGGCTTCGTAGAAGCCATGATCAAGCGGCGGACGTTTCGCGAACAGCGGGTAGCCCTTCGGCGTGAGGAGTTCCGCGACGGCCGGATCCTTCACCTTTTCACGGATCTTGGCGCGCAGGAATTCCGATATCACCTCGTTCGATTCCGCACTGCCAAGTAGGTCGTCGAACGTCTCGAAAACGAAGCTGAAACTCCCGCGCGGGTACTCCTCCTCGAGAACACGCTGAACCTCGTCGGGATCGGTATCCGCGATGTTGCGACCCACCGGGCTATCGAAAGCCATTCCGAAGACATGATTGCGGCACTTGTCGATGATGGCCTGGTAGTCGGCCTTGATCTCCGCTTCCCACTCATCCGTGATCGGCTTCTGCACGGCCGGCATCACGAAGTTGGGTGTGCGCTGGAATACCGTCACGTTGGCGGCCGTTTCGGCCATCACCGGCACCATCTGCACCGTCGTCGCCCCACAGCCGATGATGCCGACGCGTTTACCCGCGTAGTCGAGACCTTCCTGCGGCCAGCGCGATGAATGGAAACAGGGACCAGAGAACTGATCGATGCCTTTGATATTCGGCATGACGGGCTGCGAAATCATGCCCATCGCGCTCACAAAGTACTTGCAGGTATGGGTCTCACCGGCGCCGTCGGTGAGGCGCCAGAGACCGGCATCCTCCTCGTAGTCGGCGCTCACGATCTCGGTGTCGAGCTGGATGTGCGGCCACATGTCGCACTTGTCGGCGACGAAATGCATGTAGCGAAGGGTCTCCTCCCAACCGGAATAGCGCTCCGACCAACGCCACTCCTCGAGAATCTCTTTGGAGAACGTCAGGCAGTAGTAGAAGCTCTCGCTATCGGTCGCGGCACCCGGGTAACGGTTCCAGGTCCATGTGCCACCGACATCGGACGCCCGGTCCAATACCTTGACCGACAACCCCGCCTCGCGCATGAAATGAATGACGGCAAGCCCCGCGAATCCGGCGCCGATGGCGATCACATCGTAATCAGGCTTTTCTGATGACACGGAATTTCCTCCGAAGACTGGCCGGCAAACAACCGGTCTCAAGGTCTGAATTCTTGGATCAACTGGAGTGCGCTTTCGCGCGGCCTTCCAGCATCGGGTCTTTGCGTCGACTATAGCGTATGGCGGCGCGCGGACCTGGCTTCGTCGGCCGCCAAGATTTCGGGTCAATCGTGCGTGCCGGACAAGCCATCGAACCGAGGGGTACTGATCTGAACATCGGATTCATTCCCGCCAAAACCGCGCGGCTGAGCCCGGCCCGCGACGCGCTCATCGACGTTTCACAGAACCGCAGGATCACCTACCACGAGTTGGATCGACGGGTCGTCAAGCTCGCCAACGCTTTCCTCGACACCGGGCTCGAGAAAGGCGATCGCGTCGCGATTCTCGCGAAGAATTCGATCGAGTATCTCGAGATCTATTTCGCGTGTGCACGGATCGGCTTGATCGCGCAGCCGATGAACTGGCGCCTCGGCATCGTCGAAGTGACACGCATCATCGAAAACGGCGAGCCGAAGATGCTCATCTGCTCGGACGAGTACGAAGAGGTGGCCGCCGCACTCGAGCATCTGGTCGATCACGTCCGCTTCTTCGGTGAAAAAGGCGATGGATCCTTTGAGGCGATGATCGAAACGGGCGCCGATGACGAACCCGCGATCTCATCGACAATCGGCGGCGACGACCCGGTGCTGATCCTCTACACCGGCGGTACGACGGGGGAGTCCAAAGGTGCTCTGCACACCCATCGTTCGCTCTTCATGGGCATGCTCAATCAGACGGTCGCTGAACGGATCGTGCCGACCGACGTCTACATGCTGACGGGACAGATGTTTCACATCCCGGTCGCCCTCGCGATGAACTACATGGCGCACGGATGCCCGGTCGTGCTCATCAACTTCGACGCGCGAACCGCGCTCGAGGTGATCGAGCGCGAAAAGGTCTCGGCCTTCCTCGGCATCACGACGATGTTGAATTGGATGATGGCGGACGAGAAATTCGAGGACTTCGATCTTTCTAGCCTGCGCAATATCCAATACGGCGGCGGACCGATGCCGCGGAGCGTCGTCGCGGCGGCGCTCGACAAGTTTCCCTGCACGTTGATCCAGGGTTATGGGCAAACCGAAGGCATGACGATGTGTTTCCTGTCCCAGGAAGATCACGCCGAGGCGATCGACGGGAATCATCCCGAGCGCCTGAGTTCCTGCGGGCGCGAAGGCTTCGTCACGTCGGTCCGTCTGGTCGACAAAGCAGGCAACGACATCCCACTCGACGGCCGAACGCCCGGCGAGATCATCATTCGATCGGAAGCGAACATGGTCGGCTATTGGCGCAAGCCCGACCTTTCCGCCGAGACTCTTCGCGACGGCTGGATGTGGACCGGCGACATCGCGACCTGGGATGAGGACGGCTACATCTTCATCGTCGACCGTGCCAAAGACATGATCATCTCAGGCGGTGAGAACATCTACAGCACGCAGGTCGAAGCGGCCATCCATCAACATCCGGCCGTGCTCGAATCAGCGGTGTTCGGGATTCCTGACGATGTCTGGGGCGAAGCCGTCAAAGCGGTCGTCGTCCTGAAACCGGGCCACGTGGCGACAGAACAGGAAATCATCGACGCGGCTGCACGACATCTCGCGTCGTACCAGAAACCGAAATCAGTCGATTTCGTCGACGCACTGCCCAAAGCGCCGACTGGCAAGATCCTGAAGCGCGACCTGCGCGATCCCTATTGGCAACACCAACGGCGCCAGGTGTAAGCACCCAGCACCTTTCCTAGAGAAGCCGGGTCAGGCTCGCGATGTAGATCCCGAGCCCGAGGGTCACGCCCGCCGCCAGAAACAGAATGAACGAGTAAGAAAGCACCTTGTTGGCTTTCAATCCCGTCATGATCAGAAGCGGAATCGCGACGAACGGATGGATGATGTTGGTCCACTGATCGCCGTACGCGACGCCCATTACGACGAGTTCCGGATCGGTCCCCAAAAGCTTGGCCGCTTCCAGGAAAGCCGGTCCCTGCACGGCCCACTGCGCGCCACCCGACGGGATGAACATGTTGATGAGGCCGCCAGAGAGGAAAGCGATGACCGGTAGCGTCGCGGCCGTTGCCGTCTCGGCAAAATACGTCGCGACATGATTCATGACGCCCGTATTCATCATCATGCCCATGATTCCGGCATAGAGCGGGTACTGCAGCAGCGTCGGAATCACCGCGCGCCCGGCTTGCATCATGACGTTCGTGAGATCGACAGCTGAGCGGGCGAGTAGCAGGCAGAGCGTGAGAAACGTCCAATTGACGACGTTGAGTTCGAGCTGCGGCCCCTTCTCGTAGAACCACAACGCCAGATACCCGAGCAGAAACAACCCGAGCGCCGTGGTCGGCCAACGCGCACTCTCGACCCATCCGGCGAAGCCTTCTCTTCGCTCATTCGACGACACCGACGGTACCTCGCCCGTCGAGCTCTCGGTCGGGCCGATGAGTTCCACGTCCTCGTCGCGCGGCGCGAGACGGGTCGCGAAGAGGGCAACCACGGCCACCGTGGCCACCAGGATCACGAGGTTGAAGGGCGCCAACAATGTCTCCGTTACCGGCAGAACGCCGCCGAGCATCGCCTCCGTCGGGTTGCCGGCGGTCGCCACGAGGAGCGGTGCCGAAGCGGAGTAGCCCATATGCCAGACAACAAAACCGCTGAAGGCCGCGCCACCGAGTAGCGGATAGTGAACGGGCACATCACGCTCGCGGAAACGCAGCGCCACCTGGCGCGCCATCAGACCGCCGAGGATCGTGCCGAGGGGCCAGGCGATGAGACAGACCGCACTCGTGAAGAGCGCGCAGAACGCGTATGCCTGCCGCGCCGTCTTCGGAATCCCGGACATTCTCGCGAGCAAGCGTGGCATCGGCCCGAGATGCGCGAGCGAAAACGCAAAGAGGATGGTGAGGCTCACCTGCGTGATGAACGGTAGGAGCGACGACAGACCATCCCCCCACGCGACGACCACCTCCGGCGGACTGCTATCCGTGCTCGCCCAGGCGATCACCATGGCGATCAGCGTCATGAGGACGCCAAACGCAAACGGCTCCGGCATGTACTTGTCGAAGACACGGATGATTCGATTGGCCAATTGGTTCATTGATTCTTCTAGTTCTTGAGTGAGTGGTGTCGTGCCCGACGGTGTCGATCCAACGATTGCGTATCTCGATGTTTGGCGCAGGATAGGACGAGAACGTGAGCTTTTGAGGATCAACGGATGACGGAAAAGATCAACGCGTCGGGGCAGTGCCTGTGCGGCGCCATTTCCATTGAAGTGACCGGCGCCGAAAGGGAGATCCATGCGTGCCATTGCTCGATGTGCCGACGCTGGAACGGCGGCGCACCCGGCTTCGCGACCCAAGTCGATTCGGTGACGTTTAACGGCGAGGAGAACCTCGGCCGCTTTGAGTCGTCCGCCTGGGCAGAGCGCGGATTCTGCAAGGCGTGCGGTTCGAGCCTGTTCTACCTTCTGAAGCCCGATACCTACATCATGAACGTCGGTTGCTTCGACGATCCGGACGTATTCGAACTGCACGGCGAGATCTTCTGCGCCGACAAACCGAGCATGTACGCCCTGGCCGGCGACCACCCGCGCCACGCACAGATGCCATAGTCGAGAACAGGAAGGGAGTAAGCGCGTGGCGCAGTTCGATCAACACCCCATCATCGTCACGGGCGGCGCAAGCGGCATCGGGCGCGCGATCGTCGAACGGCTCGCCGCCGAGGGCGCGCGCGTCGGAATCTTCGATTTGAACGGCGAAGCGGCAGACGCCATCGCGGCGGCCTTACGACAGTCGGGATATCAGGCGTTCAGTTACACCGTCGATATCTCGGACAACGACGTCGTTCGAGCGGCCGTCGATCGCTTCGTGGACGACAACGGCCCGCTATACGGACTCGTCAACAACGCCGGGTGGGATCGGGCCATCAACTTCGTCGATAGCGACGAGTCATTGTGGCGCAAGGTGATCGACATCAACTTGCGCGGACCGATCAACGTGACGCACGCGGCACTCCTCAAGATGCACGAACGTGGCGAGGGCCGCGTCGTCTCGATTGCGAGCGACGCGGGGCGAGTCGGTTCATCTGGCGAAGCGGTGTATTCCGCTGCCAAGGGCGGGATCATCGCTTTCATGAAGACGCTCGCACGCGAGAACGCGCGCGCCGGCATCACGTGCAACACCGTATGCCCGGGACCGACCGACACACCCTTGCTTGCTTCGTTCGATGCATCCAGCGAAGGCAAACTCGCGCGAGCGCTCGAGCGTGCCATTCCGATGGGACGCCTCGGACAGCCTGACGACTACCCGGGCCTCGTCAGCTACTTCCTGTCGAGCGACGCCGGTTTCGTGACGGGTCAAACGATCAGCGTCTCGGGCGGTCTGTCGATGGCCGGCTGAGGCTCACCGCCTAACCGACCGCCTCACTCGCCTCGACCGCCGCTTCCACGCCGCGTTCCTGAACCGCCTTGTGAACCGTGTTCAGCCGTTCATAGATCATGTGCGTCGCATCGGGAACCGACAGACCGGCCTCGAATCGAATCGGCGGCAGAAAACTTGCCGAGACTGGTGCTTCCACCATCCCGCTCGTGCCCTTGCGCCGGACGTTGTTCATGCCCGTGAGATAGCAAGGCACCACGGGTACATCGTGCTCGAGGGCGAGAATGGACACGCCGTGCTTGAAACGCGCCATCGAGCGGCTCGTCGAGCGCGTACCTTCGGGGAAGATCAGCAGGTTCGCACCGTTCTCGAGGAGCCAGTGCGAGTGCTCCAGCGTCCGCGAGCCACCGCCGCGTTGAATGGGAAACGAGCCGAGCGCCAACGACTGGTACCAGGGCTTGAAGACGAGCTCCTTACGGTCGTCGCGTTTGACGAACCACCGGTCCGCTGCCGCGCCCGAGTAGATGTTGAACCGGATACGCTGCGGCAACGCGTGTTGCAGCAACAAAGCATCGGCCATGCTGGTGTGGTTCGCGACCACGATGCAGGGGCCGCGAATCGAATTGAAATGATGCCGCCCGGTGATCGTCCGTGGCCGGCAGTACTTGTAGACGTACTGTTCCGTGGTCTGCCAGCGGAAGGCGAGCCGCGCGATCTTCGCCCACCAGGAAATCTGCCACCGATGCGGACCCTCGATATGGAAGTTCCGCTTTGCCATGTCGATGAACAGATCCATATCGATCGCGGGCAGGATCTGCGTGTCTGCCGTTGCCGATAACTCCTGCTCGAGCACACCGCGGTAGGCCTTGAAGTTGTCCGGCGCATCGATCACCAGGCATTGGTCGTACTCGCCGAGCAGGTGAAAGTTCTCGAGGATCTTCGCTTCCCACCTTATGAGCGACTCTTCCAAACGCCGCAAGACCCCGGGGTCCTCGCGTACCGAATGGATACCGCCGGCCTTGTAGTTCAAGAGCAGAACGTACTGAACCATCTTCAACCTCCTAGAGAGTTCTGCGCGACGGTGACTAAGGGACGCTCACGCAATATAGATCCTGGCGAATGTCATGTAGCAACGTCGGCGACGACCCGAGCCAAGTTTCGCCATGGGCGCTGCCGATGCCGAGTACGACCAGATCGGCACCGATCTCGTCCGTTACACGCTGTATCTCGACCGCGGGATCACCTCGACGCACAAACCCCGACGAGATGTCGTCGTAGGTCGACAGAACGTCGTCTCGCACGCCCTCGAGACGTTCGAGTGCTACTGCTTCGAGCTTCTTGGCCTCAGGCGCGTTTTCGAGGTCGATTCCACCGACCAGATAACTCGCCGGTCGAATGACCGTCGCGATGTCGAGTCGGGCATCGAAGTGACCCCGTAGCGCCTGGGCTCTTTTGAGCACACGGTCGACGTCGAGCGACGGATCGATGGCAACCAGAATCCGCCGATACGCAGCCGCTACCGGGGGCAACTCGTCAGGTGTCTGAACCGCCAACACGTCGACCGACGGGCGATGCAGGATGTCGTTCGAGGTCTGGCCGAGAAACCGACGATGGCCTTGCCGTCCGTGCGTACCGATAGCGATGATCGATGCGCCCGCTTCCGCCGCGAATTCCGCGATCACTGTGGGCGAATGACCGGTGCGGACGTGGTAATTCGCGACACCGAAGCGCCGGCAAAGCCGTTCGAGTCGCGCCGATACATTCGCCGAAACGAGATCGTAAATCTGCGGGGATTTTGAACCGAGGTTGTAGAGCTGATGTTTAGGCGCGATGACGTGCACCGCCGCCACGAGCGAAGGATCGCCTGCGAGCGCGACGACTTTCTCTAGCACATAGCCCGACTCGCCCGAGAGTCCGATACCGACCGCCACTCGCGCCGGCACCACCTGTTGCTCGTCTGTCATACCCCTCCCCGGGGCGTGCTCAGCCCCATCCTGCACCGGTATGAGGGCGGGTCAAATTTCGTGTACTCAGAGAATGGCACCATGACGAATGAGTTCGGTGATACCAAACGACCATCATCTCAGGCGTTCGATCTAAACCGATCGGTGCGAAAGAAAACGGTCGACTGCCGGCCACAAACGCCGTTTGGCGCGCGGCCCGGCCACCAGACTCACATGCCCCCCTTTTAGGAGGATTTCGTGTTTGTCGGTCGACCCGAGCATTTCAAGGAGTGGCCGACTCGCCGCATAGGGAACGATATGGTCGTGCTGCGCAACGGCGTGAAGTACGGGCACGGTGATCGCGCCAAGCTCCACTCGCTTCCCGGCGACGACGAGTTCTCCCTTGTAGAGTTCGTTGCGCCAGAGAAGCTTCTTTGTCGTTTCGCGAAAGTACTCGCCCGCGAGCGGTAGCGTTTCGTTGCCCCAGCGTTCGAGAACCGCGAAGGAGGAAACGTACGCCTGATCGAGGGCGTGATCCCAAAGCCTCATCTGTCCCGCCCGGCGTCCAGCCGGTCGGAGCATCTCGAAGAAGCCCTTGATGATGCTTTCGGGAATGACACCGTAGAAGTCGACCAGCGCATCGACGTCGTGGAACCGGGGATCTGCCCAAATCCGCGCCAACCCCATCTGATGCTGATCGATCGGCGTCGTGAAGAGAACGAGGTTCTTGAGCGGGCCACCAACGTGCGTCGCGGCATAGATCAGCGCCAGCACGCCGCCCTGGCAATAGCCGACAAGCGATACATCGTCGACGCCTGAGTCTTCACGAACGCGATCGATGCACGACGGAATGAAATCCTGGGTGTAGTGGGCAAGCGTCAGGCCACGCTCCTCCGGCCGAGGCTCGGCCCAGTCGATCATGTAGACGTCGAAACCTCGCCGGACGAGACACTCGACCATGCTCTGACCCGGCATGAGGTCGAACAGGAATCCCTTGTTCGTCGTCGCCATGACGATGAGAACAGGAACGCGGTAAACCTCGTCCGTCTTTGGTCGATAGTGGTATAGCCGCAGCGTGCCGCGCTCGAGCAGTACGTCTTTTGGCGTGAGTCCAACCGCGGGTACGCCCGCGCTCGCAATCTCGAGGAGTTTCGCGCTCTTCTGAAGCGCTTCGGCCGCCAGGCGCCGACGTCGATCCTCTTCGATCTCGAACGGTACTTCCCCGGGGTCGAGGGTTTCTTTCACTTAAGAACTGCTCGCGTCGTCGTCCATCGGCTGTCGCGTTCGACGCGGGCGCTCGCCCGCCTCGATGCGCCCTGACCGTTCCTGCTTCACGAAGCGCAACATCAGTCGTTCCATTCGCTCGAGACGACGATCCATCTGCGCTACCGCGTCGGCGAGTCGAACGACATCGTCTCGCGTGGGCATGTTCATGGCGTGCATCTGCTCGGTCACGGCGCCGAGATAGGCCTTCTGCACGGCGAGTTGATTGCCCTGCATGCCGTTCATCCACTCCGAAAAGGCTTCCGTTCCCATGAGCCTGTTCGCCGCTTCGTCAGTCGCGCGTTCCCATTCGGTGACGCGTTCGGAAAAGGAAGGCTCCTTACTGGGGTCGTCAGCCATCGATTCACTCCAGATCGTCAACGATGCAGGTTCGCCACTCGCGGGAAAGCGGTTTCGGCCCGCACGCGCAAGCCTACCGACTTAGGCTCGGTTGCGGCGGTCAATCGCTCGATGCAGGCAGTGGCCGTCAGAGCGCCATCCAAAAGGGCGTTGATGTCATCGAGGTAAACGGAGGACAGTCCGTCGGCCCACGCGAGTTTTTTCAGCAGCCGACTCGCGCGAACGCCTTCCGTCACCATCGCTGACGACGCTTCGGCCGACGCGAGGCTAGCGCCCGAGCCCAATTGCTCGCCGAGACTCCGGTTGCGTCCATGCGCCGAGGTCGCGGTCACAAAAACATCGCCCAGTCCCGCGGGCGTCAAGAACGTATCCGGACTCGCACCCAATTGGGGCAGAAGACGTGTCGCTTCGCGGCAGCCTGCCAGGAAAAGCGCTGCCTTCAGGTTGTCGCCACCCGCGCCCAGGCCATCCGACAGCCCACAAGTGAGCGCGATCACGTTCTTGAAGACGCTCCAGAGTTCCGCACCCCGGGGATCGACGCCAACGCTCAATAGAAACGTATCGGTCGTCAGGTTCTGGGCCAACCGGTCAGCGACTGACGCTTCTCGTGAGGCAACGATCGCTGTCGAGAAAACGCCGTCGGCCAACTCCGGTGCAATCGTCGGGCCGACCATGATCGCCGCGGGGTTGGTGAGATTCTCGGCGATGACGTCGCTCATGAGTCGGTCGCGTGTACCGAGACCTTTCGAGACGTTCAGAACGACCTGGGCTTCTCGGAGATGGGGTTTGAGATCACCGAGGAAGTTGCAGATGACATGGGACGGCAGGGCGAGCACGACGACTTCGGCATCGGCAATCGCGTTTTCGATGTCCATCGTGCACGCAAGTCCATCGAGCGAAACGTGATCAAGATACTTCTGGTTCATCCCGGTCGACTCGATCGACTCGAAAACCTCGTCTTCGACAGTCCACCCCGCGACGTCATGCCCCGCACGCAACCAGCAGGCCGCGATCGCCGTTCCGAAATTCCCTAGTCCGAGGATTGCGATGTTCAAAGCGAAGTCTCCAGTGAGGCGAGCGGGAGTTGCGGGAAGGTCGTATCATGAGATACGTTACACATAACTACTGTTACCTGCGATACCTTCCTTTCTGATACTGGTTCGCAACCGGTTCACGGCGGCGGTAGTACACGTCTTTGCTCCGCCCGTTTTTCCGGAAAGCAAGGCACGTGCCAGGAACACGGACAAAGGAGAGAACCTTGCGACTATCGAGCCACGATGCCTCGTTTCTTTATACCGAAACCGCCAGCGGTCCAATGCACGGGGTGACGCTGAGCGTAATCGAGGGCGACCTTTCGTATCAGGACGTTCTCGACTACCACGAAGAACGTATTCATCTCGTCCCGCGATTCCGCCAACGTCTCGTTTTCGTCCCTGGCAACATCGCGCATCCCAAATGGGTCGACGATCCCTATTTCGACCTCAAGCACCACATCCAGCGCTTCGATGTCCCCGAAGGTACCACGCTCGAGGAGCTGATCCCGCAAGCACTCACGCTCGGCGAAGACCTCCTCGATCGATCCAAGCCGCTCTGGAAGACCTACGTCGCCGAGAACATCGACGGCAACACCGTACTGATCCAGATGAGCCACCACGCGATGCTCGATGGCGCGTCCGCCGTCGAAGCCGCGGTCGTGATGGTCGATCACGAAGCTTCGCCGCCACCGATCGAGGCGCCGGCGACCCCGTGGCGTCCCGCGCCGCTGCCGACACCGCTCGATCTCTGGGCCGAGGCGGTCGACGAGAACGTCAGCAAGGGGCTTCGAGGCCCGCAGCCGATCGATCCCGCGCTGCTCGCCCAAGGCAACACGATCATGTAGCGCTTCGTGACGGAACCCGTCATGACGGCCCCCTGGAATGCGAGCTTCATCGGCCCGAAGCGTTCACTCGCTTACAAAATCTACCGGTTGGAAGAGTTCAAGGCCCTGCGCAAGACGATCGGCGGCACGATCAACGACGTCGTCTTGACCATCGTTTCCGAAGGCGCGGCGCGCTATATGGCGAACAAGAACGAATGGGTCGCTGGTCAGTACGTCCGTCTGATGTGTCCGGTCAACGTTCGCGAAGAAGGCGACACGGACCTAGGCAACAAGGTTTCCGCGCTCTACCCGCGCTTGCCGGCCTGGCCGATGACGATCCGTGAACGTCATGCGGCCGTCAGGGCCGAAATGGACAAGCTCAAAGCCAACGACGAAGCGACGGCGTTGCATGCGATGACCCAGGCAAACGCCGATGCGCCAGCCGCGGCGATGGCTTCGACACTCGCCGTCGGGACGCCGTTCGATCCGACGGCTTTCGCCGCCCAAAACCCCGTACCTGTGCTACCCCACGTTGGTCCCCGTCCGCCGCTCGTCGGTTTCAACTTCACGTGTACCAACGTCCCCGGCATCCCCCATCAGACCTACATCAAAGGACACCGCATGCTCTACGGCACCGGCACGATGATGATTGGTGGGACCCTCGGATTGGGTGTTTCGTGCGGCAGCGGCAACGGCGACATCAGCATCAACTTCACGGCCGATCCGCGCCTGATCCCGGACGTCGATGCGATTCTCCTCGCCATGGATGAGGCGTTCGAGGAGCTCAAATCACTAGCCGAAACGGATGCCGCCGTTCGCGATGAGCCGATCGTGTCGGAATCCGACGGGGATTTGATGGTCGCGGCCGGCGCATAGCCGCTACGCCACAGGTGGTAGCGCGATCTATCAATCGATCGCGCTACCCAGCCATTCGATGAGGTCGCTCACAACCTCATCTCGATTTGTCTCATTGAACATCTCGTGGCGCCCCGCCGGATAAATCTTGTACTGAACGCTGATCCCGGCATCGCGATACATCGAGACCATTCGCTGGAGATTGCGCTGTTCACCGTGTACCGGGTCTTCGGCGCCCGAGAAGATGTATACGGGCAGGGCTTTCGGAATTCTCGCGACGGATTCGGGGCGGCTCGCCTGACTCGTGCCACCGTACATATCGATCAACGAACCGGTGGCGATCACGAACCCGCACCCCGGATCGTTGATGTACTTCTCGACTTCCACCGCATCCCGCGACAACCACTCGAACCCGGTGGCTTCGGGACCATCGAATGGTTTGTTGGCTCCGCCGAACAGCAGTCGTTGCAATACCGGGCTTTGGCTACCCGCGCCGAGTCGTTTGCGCTCGACGAGCGCGACCGTCCGCCCCAGCAGCGACTGTGACGCCGGCGCAAAACCGGGCGACCCCGACAGTACGAGCCCGTTGAGGCTCCCGCCGTACCGGTAGACGTATTGCTGGGCGAGCATCGACCCCATGCTGTGACCGAGTAGCACGAGCGGAAGCCCGGGATACGAGACCGCACAGAATCGATTGAGCTCGTAGAGATCCGCCACCACCCGGTTCCAGCCATCGGCGCCCAGGTCCCCGAGCGCATCGGGATCGGTCTGCCCGTGGCCACGATGATCGCTCGCGATCACAGCCCAACCGGCCTCATTGAGACTCGCGCCAACACCGTCATAACGTTCGGCGTGCTCGCCCATGCCGTGAGCGATCTGCACGACACCGACGGGACTCGCATGCGGCCAGTGAAAACGCGCTATTTCCTTGCCGTCACTCGCAACAAAGACCGATCGATCCACGACTACCTCACTCACGCTCCGACAAACGAGATTCGCTGTTGCCCGCCGTCAACTCAAGCGGCTGCAACGGCGGGTTCGGCTTCGAACCCCTCGGCCACGACCGGCTGGCCGAGGACGACCTCGACGAGGGCGGCATATGCGGCGTCAAAGTCGTCACGGAGTGACTGAACGTCGTCGACGACAGATCGTGCGGCCGTCAAGCCGAGATCCATTCGATCGAGGTAGCTCGTGACGGTGACGTTGAGGCCCGAGCCGTGCGTCACGATCGAACAAGGGATGCTACCGATGACTCGGGCGCCGGCAAGATAGATCGGCGTGGTAAGCCCGGGAACGTTCGAGACCACCAGGTTCATCGGTACTTCGTCACCCAAGGCCGCCAAACCGCCGTTTGCGGTTGCCCGGGCCAGGTTTTCGAGCTGCGCCGGAACGAATGGGCCACCAAAGTCGGTCACGACCGCTTCGCCCAGGTTTTCGAGGTCGCCTTTCGCCGCCTTCGAGTGCGAATTGATCGAACGCAGGCGACGAACCGGATCACCGATATGGTTCTCGATTGAAACCGGCATCATCGTGACCTGGTTATTCATCGTGTCGTCGCCAGGTTGACGCAGTGATACCGGGCAACCGGCGATCATCGGTCCTTCGACCGACACGTCTTCGCGCGCGAAGTAGCGCTCGAGCGCATCGGCCGTGATCGCAAGAACGACGTCGTTGATCTTCGTGCGCGTCTCTTTACTGATGAGCTTCAAGGTCGACAGCGAAAACGTGGTGCCGGCGAGAGCACGGCGTCCGTCGATCGGTGCGTTCCAGGGCGCCTTCTTCGCCGATGCAGGACGTTCGGCCGCCGAGCGCACCGACTCACGCGTCGCACGGATACCCGCCGCGACTTGGGCAGGCCATCGCGACCATGCGTCGACGCTGTATTTCGTGAGGTTCACGAACGACTCACGCATGAGCTCGTCGAGCAGCGGTTCCGGCTCATTCCAGAATTCTGCCGCCGCCGGCAGAACAGCTCGCGGACTCGGCTGGCTGTCGCTCAAGGTTTCGACGGCGGCAATGCTTGCCATGCCGTCGATACACGCATGGTGGATCTTGCTGAAAACGGCGACCATTTGGTCCGCAAGCCCGTCGATGACCCAGACCTGCCAGAGCGGCTTGTCGCGATCGAGCATCGGTTCATAGAGTTCAGCCGTCAGTTCTTCGAGCTGGCGCACGCTCCCGGGCGCTTCGAGCGTCACATGGTTGAAGTGCGCGTCGATATCGAACTCACGATCACGAATCCAAACGGGATGATCGATTCCCCACGGCATCGGCTTGAGCTTTTGCGTCAGATAGGGAACGAGGTGCGCGCGCTCGGCATAGAGCGCTTTGAGCTCCTCGAAGTAAGTCGCGCGTTTATGCAGCGGCACTTCCACGTACTGGATGCTGCCAACATGTTGGGGCGTGTTCGGGGTTTCGGAATACAGAAAACTCGCGTCCATCCCGCTCAACTTTCTCATCGAAAGCGTCTCCTTCGTCTATGTTTTTTTGGTGGGGGCTGGGACTGCCTTAAGGCGTCTCGTCCCAAGAAATGGTTTCGTCGTCGAGCTCGGTGAAGAGCGCGTCGCGTACCTTCGCAAGCTGCTCGAACAGGCGCTGGCGTTGGTTATCCGAAAGTGAGGCGAGCGCTTTCTCCTCGATCTGCGCGTTCAAGCGCCGGGCGGGCTTGATCAACGCTTCACCGGACTGTGTCAGGCGGAGTCGGTTGACGCGGCGATCGTCCGGATCGGTCAATCGTTCGATCAGATCTTTTTCTTCGAGACGATCGACGACTTTGCCGAGGGGAGAGCGCGACATCGCGACGTAGTTTGCGAGCTCGGTCTGGGTCATCCCATCGTGCCGATGGAGCCCGCCGATCACTCGCCAGTGGACATTGGTGAGTCCGTGGCTCGACGCCTGGTGATTGAACAGGCGGTCGAAAGCGAGGTGGATGTCATTCACCAGCCGGACGAGGCCGTGTTGCTCCTCGTCGTAAATCCTAGAGACTTTGGCATCTGTTGATACAGTCATCCGTAGGATTGTATCTGAGGACACAGACTCGATCTAGCGTCCTCGGCGCATTCTCGAACTCTCGATGTGCGGCCGCGTCGGAAGCGGCCGAGTAGGCTCAGACCGCGCTGCGGGCTGGCGGGAGCAACATCGAAATCCACGGCCACGAATGCCGGTCGAACTTCTTCCACTCGTGTAACGGCTGAGCGAGCCGCTCTGTCAGGAGCGCGTAGATCACGGGATTGAACGCCATGCCGGTGTGGCTGCCGATCACTTCGATGTTTTCCGTCAACGGTGTGTCGTGCTCGAGGCAGGTCTGCCACTGCACCACGCCGTCGGTTTTACTGTAGATCGCGGTACACGGTACGCCGACGGGTTCGGTCGGATCGGCGTCGTGCACCATTTGAGCGCGCATGTCGTCGACGGAAAGTCCGGAGAGTTGCTCGAAGAGACGCAAGACCATCGGATTCGTCGATCCGGCGTCGGTTGCGCCAAACGGACTGCCGAGCGTCACGACCTGGCGAATGTCGTTCGGAAAACGACGCGCCATCTCGCGTGCGAAAACACCGCCCAGGCTCTGACCGATCAACGTGATCGGTTCTCGATAGGTTCGGATCAGACGGAAGACGCGGCGTACCAAACGCTCCTGGACTTCCTCTTCACCGGTGTTAGTGCCCAGCGTCCACGGCAACGCACGATAGCGATGCCGGATGAGGAACCGACGCAGGAACCAGGTCGAGTCGTCGCCGCCCATGAATCCGGGCAACACCATGATCGGATGCCCATCCCCATTGGGTAACCGATCGAGTTGGCTCCAACTGCACACGAGCGACATCGCTTCACTGACTGTGCGCGGCAATTCGAGCGCCGATACCAACGGCGACGGTGGGCTCGCTTCGAACTCTTGCGGTTCAGCCAATTGAGCGTCCTGATCGTTTTCCGAATGATAGACCGATGTGTTGGTCACGTGACAAGCCCTAAAAACGATATGACGCAATGCAGCAATCAAAGTCAGAAAAGTAGCTTCTCATGAGTTAAGTCAAACCGCCGTGAGAATCCCGCACCGCACAAAGCGGGAAGCCAAAAAAAGAACGAGATCAAAGAGCGACTACACGCGATGCACAAAACTCGATGCAGGCAAGAGCCCTGCTAGAGTTGCCCGATGAGTGAATCGAATCCACGCGACCGCATCGTTCCGTTTTCGAGCAAGTTCGCTTTCGGAGTCGGTCAGTTTGCCGAAGGGCTGAAGAACACGGGCTTCAGCCTCTTCATCCTCTTCTACTACAACCAGGTGCTGGGACTGTCGGGCACGCTCGCGGGCATGGCACTCGCGGTCGCATTGCTCTTCGACGCCGTCACCGACCCTTTGGCTGGATCGCTTTCGGACAACTGGAAATCGAAGCGCGGTCGGCGTCATCCATTCATGTACGCCTCCGCCGTGCCGTTGGCGTTGGCGTTCCTCGGACTCTTCTCGCCGCCGGAAGGTATGGGACAGTGGGGGCTTTTCTTCTGGTTGACGCTATTCGCGATCCTGACGCGCGGCGCGATGACCCTCTACCACGTGCCGCACCTCGCCCTCGGCGCCGAAATGTCCGAGAACTTCGACGAACGCAACAAGATCGTCGCCTACCGGCAGTTTTTCGGCACGATAGGAACGCTCGCTGTTTCCGTCATCGGTCTTCGCTACTTCTTCGCGGACGCCAACGGCGGACGGCTGGCCGTCGAAAACTACACGCCCTTTGCGCTTACGCTGGGCGTGCTGATGGTAATCACCATCTGGTACTCGGCCTGGGGGACCAAGAAAGAGATCCCACACCTCTCGTCACCGCCGGTGCGCGAGAAACGCAACCCGCTCAAGCAACTCGTTCTCGACGTCCGGGCCGGCGCCAGTAATCAATCGTTCCGTTGGCTTTTCTTCGGCGTCCTGGTGGTCTTCATCATGGCTGGCGTCAACGCGGTCCTTGATCTCTACATGTGGCAATACTTCTGGGAGCTTTCCAGCGATCAGATGCTTTGGCTACAGCTCGCGACCATCGCCGGGCTCCTGATTGGCGTGCCACTCGCTGCGCCGCTCCTGCGCCGGACCGACAAGCGTTTCGGCGTGATCCTGGGCACGGCCGCGTGGGCGGTTTTTCAACTACTGCCCGTCGTTCTGCGGCTGGGAGATGTCTTCCCTGACAACGGCACCACCGACCTCGTCGTGACGCTGATCGTCTTCAAATTCCTACAGGGCGTGCTCTTACAGCAAGCTTTCATCTCGTTCGGTTCGGCGATGGCCGACGTCGCGGACGAACACGAGCTCGAGTCCGGTGCTCGCCAGGAGGGCCTCTTCTTTGGCGCTATCGCTTTCTCGAGCAAAGCGACGTCCGGCTTCGGCAACCTCATCGGCGGAATCGGCCTCGACATCATCAGCTGGCCACGCGGGACGGATATCGTCACAGCGGCCGACGTACCGGCCGAGACGCTCGTCAACCTCGGCATCCTCTACGGACCGGTCGTCGCCGCGTTCGCGATCGTCTCGCTGTGGTGCTACACCCACTACATCCTGACCAAGGAACGTCACGCGGATATCCTCCGGCACCTCGAGACCCGACGACGCCAGAAACCGCCCGACGAGGCCGCGGAGTCGGCTAGAGAACCCACCTGAACGATGGTCGTGCCGCATCTCGAGGCGTCGCTCCCCACCAGTGGACTTTTTTCACAGAAACGATCCATATAGGACATGGAATTGAGAAAAGTAGCCATACTCGCGGCGGAGAACTCCGTTTTATCCACGATCGCGTCACCCATGGATATGTTTCTTCAGGCGGGCGTCATGTGGAACATGACGATGGGGGAGCGTCCGGACCCGTTGTTCGAAGTGAAGATCGTGACGGCGGATGGTCAGCCGGTGACCGCTCTCAACCAGGTGCCGGTCATTCCTTCGTGTTCGATGCACGACATCACCGACATCGACCTGATCGTCATCCCCAGTCAGGGGTTCTTCTACGATATCGAGAGCGCCATTCATCACGAACGCGCCGATTGGCTGACGAGTTGGTATGAGAAAGGGGCTGATCTCGCGTCGATTTGTGCCGGCACCTTTACCCTCGCGGCGACGGGCCTGCTCGATGGTCGTCAGGCGACCACCCATTGGGCGTTGGCGCGCAAGTTTCGCGAACTCTTTCCCGCGGTCGACCTTCAGACCGACCGCATGGTCACCGAAGACGATCGGCTTTTCTGTGGCGGCGGGATATCCGCGGACGCAGACCTGTCGCTCTACCTCATCGAGAAGTACTGCGGGCGCGAACTCGCCCTACAAGGGTCGCGCTGCATGTTGGTCGAGTTGGACCGCAACGCCCAATCACCTTTTGCGGTCTTCATCCCGAAGAAGGATCACGGCGACGAGGAAATCTTGAGCGCGCAGAAATGGATCGAACAAAACTTCCATGCGAGCTTCACCATGGACTCGCTCGCGAGCCGAGCGGGAATGAGCACTCGGCGGTTCAACCGTCGATTCAAATCAGCCACCGGTGAGACCGCCGTGAAGTACCTCCAGCATGTCCGGGTCGACGCCTGCAAGATGGAGTTGGTCACTACCAGGAAGACGTTCGACGAGATATCGCCGGCGGTCGGCTACGAGAACGTCAGCTTTCTCCGACGTGTGTTTCGTAAGAGCGTTGGGCTGACACCGGTCGATTTCCGTCGAAAGTTCGGCTCGACGCAAAGCTAAAAACTCGCGATCAACACAAGGTCGATCGCGAGCTTGGTTAGGGAACCGAGTTAGTTCTGCCCCGCCGCACGAATCATTTCGACCATCTGTTTCTCTGCTTGTAGCGCTTGCGCGACAGCCGGGTGTTCGAGCCCGCGGCTCACAAAGGCGGCGAGCTTCGGCCACCGCGTTCCGTCGACCGAGTAGCTGCCGTAAGCGGCCGTGATGAGCATCGCCAGCACACTGATGTCGGCGATCGTCAGGTCGGCGCCGAACAAGAAGCCAATGTCGGGCGTACGCGCCTCAAGGTAGTCCAACACGGGCGGGAGTTTCTCATTGACGGTTTCGTCGACCAGGGCCTGGTCGGTCGGTTCCTTGAAGAAATTCGGCCCGACGAAGTTCTGGCGGAATACGACGAAGCACAAGGGAAATAGTGCCGAGCCCGCGTATTCGGCAATCCATCGACACTCGGCGCGATCCCGGGGGTCTTCCGGCATGAGCGGATGCTCTGGGTACTTCTCGTCGAGGTATTGAAGAATGATGTTGGAGTCGCCGACGGTCAGGTCGCCGTCCTGCAACGCGGGAATCAAACCCAACGGGTTGATCGCCAGGTACTCGGGCTTCTTGAGGTCGGGGCCGGGAACGATATTGTTGGCCTCGAACTCGACGCCCTTGATGTTGAAACCAATGATCGCTTTACGAACGTTGGGAGAAATCATGGCCCCGTGGAGTTTCATCATCGTTTCTATCCTTTTGGTGTTGTCGCGATCGGAGAAGCCGATCGTCGGCGCGATGCCTGTCGCGACGGTTCGGGCAGTTTCTAAGAGAAAAACGCCCGAAATAAGCGCCTAAGAAGACAGAAAAGGTCTGATCCGGACATATTTGATCCGGACATGGTTGTACCGTTTCGCGTTGATCGGCCGATGAGGCGACCCGCGGCGGTATCTAACGGGGCCGGGCAAATCAGTCCGGTAAGGGATTCGCTACCCGGAATTCTTCCGCCACCGCGGCCAGCGTCGTGAACTCGATACCGTCCACCGACTTCATGTGGGCGATCAACCGTTCGAGCATCAGCATCCGGCTGCCTTTGCCCGTCGTCTGCGGGTGCATCGTCAGCACGTACACCCCTTCGCCCACACGCCCCACGAGATAGTCGAACTCGTCCTGCCAGATCTGACGCACTTCGTCCGGTGAACGTAATCCCGGCCGCCCGGAGCCCGGTTCGTAGCTGAAATAAGGTGCGTCGTCCATGTTCCAGTCGAATGGCAGGATGACGAGATCGACCTCGCGGCCGAACTCGTAGGCCGCGTCTGTACGCGGCACGTCACCCAGGCGGTGATAGGTCGTGGCAAAGTCGTGCGGGGCCATCGAACTGTCGTAGCTGAACCCGTGTTCCAACAACAGCCTCGTCCAACGTTCGCCGAGATTGCCGCCCGGTAACCGATGGCCTACCGGCGCGCGGCCACTGATCCGCTCGATGCATTCGATCGAGCGCAGGAGAATCGACCGTTCTTCGTCGAGCGGACGTTTCGACGTAGGACCTT
This sequence comes from uncultured Pseudomonadales bacterium, assembly GCA_951813295.1. Taxonomy (GTDB): domain Bacteria; phylum Pseudomonadota; class Gammaproteobacteria; order Pseudomonadales; family Azotimanducaceae; genus VXYL01. The sequence continues at coordinate 2,225,183 of CATOTI010000002.1, read as the reverse complement.
CGTGGCAATAGCCGTGATAGCCCACTTCATGTCCCGCGTCGGCGATCTCGCGGCAGATCTCAGGAAAGGTATCGATCGTGTGCCCCGGCACGAACCAGGTGCTCGGGATCGCTTCGTCGGCGAGTAGCCGGAGCATCCGACCGGCGCCGACCTTGGCGCCGAACTCGCCACGCGAAATGAGGTTCGGCGAGCGAGTGCCGCGCGGTCCGACCCAGATTGAGACGGCGTCGAAATCGAACGACAAGCAAACCTTGATGTTGGCCATTACGTCTTCTCCGATGGCTCGGTTCGAGCGCGTGACCCATGGTAAGCGAACCCCGTCGCGCAAGCGGTGCTCGTCGTAACACGGCTCCACGCCGACAGATTATGCTGAGGGGCGGCGTGTCGCCCGCACCGGGGCGACGCAGACGATGTGGGAAGAAGCTCGCCGAATGAAGACCCAAGTTGCCATCATTGGCGCCGGCCCGGCCGGGCTTCTGCTTTCCCAGCGCCTCGATCTCGAAGGCGTCGACAACATTGTTCTCGAAAGCCAATCGCGAGAACACGTGCTCAGTCGAATCCGGGCTGGCGTGCTCGAGTGGGGCTCCGTCGAAGTGCTGCGCGAATCCGGGGTCGGCGACCGCATGAACGCTGAAGGTCACCTGCACGACGGCACGGACATCGTCTGGAGCGGAACGAACCGGCTGACGCTCAATACACGTGTCTATGCCGATCGACCCATGATGGCTTACGGCCAGACCAACATCACCGAAGACCTCTACGCCGCCCGAGATGCCGCGGGCCAGCCAATCGTTCACGAAGTCGAAGAGGTGGTGCTCCACGATCTGGAATCGACGCCCAGCGTGACCTTTTCGAAAAACGGACGAGTCGAGCGGATCGATTGCGAGTTCGTCGCCGGCTGTGACGGTTTTCACGGCGTCAGCCGGTCGAGCATCCCGCCTACCCAGCGCCGTGAATTCGAAAAGGTCTACCCGTTCGGCTGGCTCGGCATCCTCTCCGAGACACCGCCGATCGACGAAATCGTCTACGCCAATAGCGAACGAGGATTCGCGCTCTGCTCGCAGCGTAATCCCATGCTCTCGCGCTACTACGTGCAGTGCGCGCTCGACACCAATCTCGATGATTGGCCGGACGATCGTTTCTGGGAAGAACTCAAGGCACGCTTTCCGTCCGAGATCGCCGATTCGATCATCACGGGTCCGTCGATCGAAAAATCGATTGCGCCGCTTCGTAGTTATGTCTCCGAGCCCATGCGTTGGGGCAGGCTCTTTCTCGCCGGTGATGCTGCCCACATCGTCCCGCCGACGGGCGCCAAGGGCCTCAATCTCGCCATCTCCGACGTGTTCTATCTCGCCCGTGCACTATCACGGTTCTTCAACCACCACGACGATCGCTACCTCGAGAGCTACTCGGACATGGCGCTTCGCCGCGTTTGGGGCGCGGCGCGGTTCTCATGGTGGCTGACGCTTCTCCTGCACCGCTTCCCGGACCAGGGCCCGTTCGATCTCCGCGCGCAGGAACAGGAACTCGACTATCTCTCGACGTCCGAGGCGTACATGCGCTCGGTCTGCGAGCAGTACGCCGGACTGCCGTTCGAAAGCTAAGCGGTCTCCGCCCGGAGCCAGCGTAACGACCAGGCCGTGAACGACAACGCCGTGACCTTCATCGAGAGCGCGTAAACGAGCGCGAAGACCGCGTATTCCGGAATCGCCAGAATCGCGAGCGCCAGAGTCAGGACCAACGAGAGGTTCTGCACGCCGACCTCGAATGTGATCGACACCGTCTGGCGATCCGTCAGGGAGAATGCACGCGCGAGGCCGAAACCCATCGCCATCGTGGCTATGTTGAGGAGAAGCGCGAGCAAGCCGATTTCGACGAGATTCGCGAGCAGGACGTCGAAGCTCGAAACCGTATTGCCGATGATCACCGCCATGAGCATGGCGAAGGCGATCTTGCGCGCGGTCTCCTGGAGTGATTCGGCCAACGCCGCAAAACGCCAACGGACGAACATACCGAGCGCAATCGGCAACAACGTCAGGCGCGCGAGGGACCACATCAGGGATTCCGCCGGCACGTCGATCGTCCGGCTCTCGTCGCCGAACGTCGCAAACGCCAGATAGGTGAGTAGCGGCATCGTGACGACGATCAACAGGCTCGAGATCGCCGTCAGCGCGACCGAAAGCGCGACGTCGCCGCGCGCCACGAGCACGTAGGCATTGGACGTCACCCCACCAGGACACGCCGCAAGCAGCACCATGCCGATACCGATAGTGGGATCGGGTCGAAAAAGGAAAACCAACAGAAACGCGAGCCCCGGTAGCAGGAGAAGCTGACCCGCGAGCCCGAGGAAAACCGCTTTCGGTCTCGCGATCGCATCGACGAAGTCGGCGACCGCAAGGGAAAGCCCGAGGCACGCCATGATGACGAAAAGGCAAACCTGGACGCCGTAGGTCAGAAAGAACGCGGCGATTGCTTCCATCAAACGTCTACCGATCAACCCATCGTCGCGCGCGGCCCGGGATCACGCAGGCTCGAAGACGATCAACCCGGCACCCGTGTTGGACGCCGGCACGTGGTAGTGGCGATGGATTTCCTTGACGCTCGCGGGCAGCGCGCCGCGCATGATCAACCACATGACGAGTTCGATGCCTTCGGAGCCCGCTTCCCGGAGGTATTCGACATGTTCCTTCTCGACGAGCGAGTGAGGATCGGCGGAAAGCGCATCGAGGAAGGCGAGATCGAACTCGCGGTTGATGAGCCCGGCGCGTTCGCCCTGCAATTGATGCGACATGCCCCCCGTACCGAAAACGACGACCCTCAGATCGTCCGGATAATCCTCGAGAACTCGCGCGATGGTCTGGCCCAACTGGAAGCAACGCCGTCCCGTTGGCGCGGGATACTGGATCACGTTCACGCACACCGGCACCACCGGGCACGGCCAGGGATCGACTTCGCCAAAGAGGATCGAGAGCGGCACCGTCAGCCCGTGATCGACCGGGAGCTTGTTCGCGATCGTCATGTCGAAGCCGTCGAGAATCAAACTCTCGGCAAGATGCCAGGCCAGTTCCGGATGCCCCTGGACGACGGGGACGTCGCGCGGCCCGTAGCCTTCATCCGCCGGCGGGAACTCGTCGGCAACACCGATCGCGAAGGTAGGAATCAACTCGAGTGAAAACGCGGACGCATGATCGTTGTAGACGACGATCGCGACGTCCGGCTCGAGCGCGCGCATCCAGTCGCGCGCCGCTTCGTAGCCCGCAAACAGGGGCGACCAGTAGTCGTCCCCCGTGATCGAATTGTCGATCGCGGCACCGATGGCGGGAACGTGGGACGTCCCGACGCCGGCAATCACCCTCGCCATTAGCGCTCCCCCTCGTAGCGATTGCCTTCGACGGACCGTCCGCCGCTCACCATCATCTGCTTGAACTCGTCCTCCGTGAGGCCCGACATCCGCCCGCCCACGTACTGCATCGATTTCCGATCGAAGATCGCGATCTTGAAGGTGTAGTAGATGTTGCCGCCGAGCCTGAGGAGTTCGAGATAGTCGCGCTCGAGAATCGCCTGTTTCTGCTCGGGCGTTACACCGAATTTATCGATATAGGCCGCCTCATCGCGAGCGAATTCCGCTCGGCTGTCAGCATCGTTCAACGACATGCAGAGCATGTTGAGCTGATACCCCTTGCGGCAATGCGCCCCGTCCAAGATGTAAGTGCCGGGAATATCGTCGTACGCCTTACTCATCGATCCTCCTCCACGTCGCTCTGGCCCTCGCCATCACCAGTACCTCGACTCCGAGCCTAAGTTGACACGCTATCCGCCACCAGTGATCTTTCAGGCACGCATTCAACGATTGCGCATCGCGCTATCGGAAGCCCCATCGCGCAACGCACCGCAAGGAGCACACCCACCGATGAAGAAGCCATCCAACAAGGATCTGGTCTCGATATACGAGACCATGATCCGCATTCGCCGCTTCGAGGAAGTTTCCGGCAAGCTCATGGAAGACGGCAAGATTCCGGGCGCGTTGCACCTTTACGTCGGCCAGGAAGCCGTCGCATCCGGGGTGATGGCGCACCTCAACGATGACGATCAGATCACGAGCACGCATCGTGGCCACGGTCACCTCATCGCCAAGGGCGGCGCGTTCGATCGGATGTTCGCCGAGCTCTACGGCCGCTCGACCGGCTACTGCAAGGGCAAAGGAGGCAGCATGCACATCTGCAACATGGAGCTCGGCATGCTCGGCGCCAACGGCATCGTCGGCGGGGGACCGCCAATCGCGATGGGTGCTGCGTTCTCGAACCGGTTTCGCAAGACGAAGCAGGTGGCCGTGTGCTTCTTCGGCGACGGCGCGTCCAACGAAGGCTCGTTCCACGAAGCGGCCAACATGGCGGCGCTCTACAAGCTGCCCGCCGTCTTCGTCTGCGAAAACAATGGCTACGGCGAATACACGCCCCAAGCCAACCACCAGGCGGTCGTCGACGTCGCCGATCGCGCCGCCGGTTACGGCATGCCGGGCGTCGTCGTCGATGGCATGGACGCGGTCGCGGTCTACGAAGCGGCAGGCGAAGCGGTCGATCGCGCACGATCTGGCGAAGGACCGTCACTCCTGGAGTGCAAGACCTATCGTTTCTTCGACCACGTCGGCGTACGCGGGATGGGACTTTCTTATCGGACGGATGAAGAACTCGAACGCTGGCAGCAACGCGATCCGATCGATCTCTTCCTCGCCCAACTGAAGGATCTCGGTGTCCTCACGGATCGCAAGGCCGCCAACATCGAAAAGAAGGTGATGCAGGAGATCAACGAAGCGATTGAGTTTGCCGAGAACTCGCCCATACCCACCCCCGAAGAACTACTCGACGACGTCTACAGCGTCTGACGTTAAGGAGATCGAAGATGGCAGAAGCACAAACGGCCGAGCGCGAACTCCCCTACGTCGCCGCGATTACCGAGGGCGTGCGCGAGGTCCTGCTCGAACAACCCAACGCCTTCGTGGCCGGCGAAGACATCGGCCAGGCCGGCAGCGTGTTCGGCTACTACCGGGGCTTGCTCGACGAGTTCGGTGGGGATCGGGTGATCGACACGCCGATTTCCGAGAAAGGCATCATGGGGCTAGGCGTCGGCGCATCGGCCACCGGTTGTCGACCCATTCTCGACATCATGTTCATGGATTTCCTTGGCGAGTGCATGGACGAAGTCGCCAACCAGATGGCCAAAATGCGATTCATGTTCGGCGGCGCCGCAACCCTACCCGTCACCGTGCTCACGATGTCGGGTGCCGGGATGAGCCTCGCCGCACAGCATTCACAGAGCCTCGAGGCGTGGCTCGCTCACCTGCCCGGTGTAAAGGTGGTCATGCCAGCAACGCCATACGATGCCAAGGGCCTCATCATCGCCGCGGCACGCGAAGACAATCCCGTGTTCGTCTGCCTCAATAAGCTGTCGCTCGCGATCTCCGGTCCCGTGCCGGAAGGCGCGTACGAGGTGCCGATCGGTGAAGCAAACGTCCTGAAGAGCGGCACCAATCTGACCATCGTCGCGTTCGGTCGGATGGTCCACGAAGCGATGACAGCGGCGAAAGAACTCGAAGCCGACGGCATCGACGCGGAGGTGATCGACGCTCGTTCGGTGCAGCCTTTCGATACCGAAACCGTGGTCAACTCCATCGAGAAAACCCATCGCGCCGTCGTTGTGCACGAAGCGGTGCGCTTCGGTGGCATCGGCGGCGAGGTCGCCGCGCAGATCCAGGAACTGGCGTTCGACTATCTCGACGCGCCGGTCGGGCGCGTCGGCGCACCGTTCTCACCCGTGCCCTATAGCCCGGCGCTAGAGCGCGCGTACATGCCGAACGCGGAAACAATCGCGACCGAGGTGCGTCGCCTGATCCTGGGCCGCGACTGACATCGCGTACACGCCGCCGTGGCCAAACCCATCGGCCTGCTAGCCAACCCAGCGGCCGGCAAGGACATTCGTCGTATCGTCGCACGCGCGTCGGTCTTCGATAATCAGGAAAAGGCGGCCATCGTCCGGCGCGCCGTCGCGGGCGCCGTCGCCGCCGGCGCGACACATTTCCACTACTACGCCGACAGCCACGGCATCACCCAGGCCGGACTCGACGATTTTCGCGACGAAGTGACCGTCGAGCCGATCGAAGTCCCCACCCGAAACGGTGCGCTCGCCACCGAACGCGCAGCGATGGCGATGCGCAAGGCCGGCTGCGTCGCAGCGCTGGTACTAGGGGGTGACGGTACGAGTCGCGCGTTTTGCCGCGGTTGGCAGGACGCTCCGCTCCTGTCGATCTCGACAGGCACCAACAACGTCTTTCCGCGATTCTACGAAGCAACTGTCGTCGGCGCGGTACTCGGATGCCTCGCCAGCGGCACGGTCGAACGCGACGAGGTGGCTCGCCAGGCGAAGTGCATCGAGCTGACTCTGCCCGAAGGTCGTCCCGACCTGGCCCTCATCGACGCCGTCGTCTCAGCTGATCGATTCGTCGGATCGAGAGCATTGCTCGATCCGAGCATGCTCCGCCGGCTGCTGTTGTCGCGCGCCGATCCAGCCGCCACCGGCATGACGTCCATCGGTGGGTTACTCGCACCGGTCCATGCCGATGAAGATGGTGGACTCGACGTCACCATCGGCACGGGGCGCGGCGCAAAGAAAGTTCGTGCACCCATTGCGCCCGGTCTCTATTACCCGATCGACGTCCTTCGCGTATCGCCGTGGGCACTCGGCGACTCCGTCGAAATCCCCGGTGATCACGTGCTCGCTTTCGACGGCGAACGGGAACACCGGTTGGCGCCGACGGAGAGTGTCACCGCCCAGCTGACGCGCAACGGTCCGCATGTGATCGACGTCGATCGAGCCATGCGGCTCGCCGCCGAGCGCGGCGTCTTCGTCGTGCGCCGCAAGGCCCGGCAATCACGCAAACCAAGATGAGCCACAGGAGGCACCGATGCCGATCCCGATCTATCTAGTCAAGGTCGGTATGACCATGACCGAGGGTACCGTCGAAGAGTGGTACATCCCCGACGGCGGCAAGGTCGCAACCGGCGAGCTGCTCTATCGCCTCGAGACGGAGAAGGTGAATCTCGACGTCGACGCGGAAACGAGCGGTACGGTGAAGCACGTTGTCGAGGTCGGCGAAACGCTCGAACCCGGCGATGTCGTGGGCTATATCTTCGAAGCCGGTGAAGACATCGTGCTGCCCGACGGCGCTTCGGTACCCGCCCCGGCTTCACCGGCAGCCGCTCCGGTCGTGGAGCCCGTCCCGACACCGATCGCCACGGCAACATCGGGCGGGCGCGTCAGATCCTCACCCGCCGCGCGCCGCTTAGCACGGGAACTGGGCGTCGATTTTATTGTTCTGAACGGTTCGGGCCCCGACGGTCGGATCGTCGAGGCGGACGTCGAGGCCGCATCTCGAGCGCCGGCCGCAGCCGCTACTGCTTCTGCTTCGCCAGATGCACCGGCACCAAAGGCCTCGCCGCTCGCAAAGCGTCTCGCCGGCGAACGCGGTCTCGATCTCCGGCTCATCAAAGGCACGGGGCCGGGTGGCCGGATCACCAAAGAAGATGTCGAAGCAGCCGAAGCACCCGCCGAGATCCCGCAAGCCGCACCGGTACCGACCGGACCAGCACCCCTGACCGCCGGCACGATTCCCCTCAAGGGCATGCGCAAGGTCATCGCCGATCGAATGCATTCGAGTCTGGCGGATTCAGCGCAACTCACGATGGACATGGACGTCGCGATGGACGATGCCGTGAAGCTTCGTGAGCAATTGATCGACGAATGGGCGGACGAAGGCATTCGGCCTACGTACACCGACATCGTCCTGCGCGCGGTCGCTAAAGCGCTCACGAAGAACCCCCTCATGAACAGCGAATTCGCGGGCACCGAGATCCGGCTCCTCGATGAGATCCACGTCGGTGTCGCGGTCGCCGTGCCTGACGGCCTCGTCGTACCCGTGATCCGAGATGCCGACCGGCGCTCCCTCAAGGACATCGCCGTCGAATCGGCGCGGCTCGCCACGGCCGCACGAGACGGGACCCTCGGCCTCGACGACTACGCGGGCGGCACGTTCACCGTCTCGGCACTCGGTATGTACGGGGTCGATTCCTTCACCCCGATCATCAACCAGCCGCAGTCCGGCATTCTCGGCGTCAACCGACTGCGCGACGACGTCGGTTTCGATGGCGATACGCCGGTGAAGCGCAAGTTCATGCGCTTGTCCCTCACCTGGGATCATCGCGTGCTCGACGGCGCGCCAGCGGCCGAATTCCTCGGCAGCGTTCGCGACCTTCTCGAGGCGCCGTTCAGGCTGCTCGTCTGATGACGGCATTCGACCTGACCGTGATCGGCGGCGGTCCCGGCGGCTACACCGCCGCGATTCGCGCCGCGCAACTCGGCTACGAAGTCGCCCTTGTCGAAGCCGATCGGCTCGGTGGCACGTGCCTCAACTGGGGTTGTATTCCGACGAAGTCGTTACTGCACGCAGCAGACCTTTTGCGCGAAATGCGGGATGCAGCCGATTGGGGAATCGAGATCGGCGAGCCCAGCATCAACCTCGATCAAATGGTGGCGCGATCGCGCGCCGCCGCGGATCAGTTGGCGAACGGCGTCGACTATCTGATGAAGAAAAACGGCATCACGGTTTTCGCGGGGTCCGCCGCCCTCACCTCGCCCAAGCACTTCGCCGTCGCGGGCGAGCAACACGAGAGCGAGTTCTTCATTCTCGCGACCGGTGCTCGGTCGCGGGACCTTCCGCACATCAAAATCGACGGCGAGCGGATCTGGGGCCCGCGGGAAGCGATGACGCCGGCTTTCAAACCGGAGCGCCTCCTCATCATCGGCGCCGGCGCGATCGGCGTCGAATTCGCAAGCTTCTATGCCGCCATCGGATCGAGGATCACGCTCGTCGAAGCGCTCGATCAGATCCTGCCCGTCGAAGATGTGGAGGTCGCCGCTGGCCTCGAGGACTCGTTCAAGGCGCGGGGTATCGACGTAAAGACCGGCACGATGGTCGCGAGTCTCGAGCAAAACGGCGACGTTCTCGTCGCCGAGATAGGCGACGAAGTAGCCGAATTCGACGCGGCCATACTGTCCGTTGGCGTCACAGGCAACGTCGAGAACCTCGGCCTCGCGGCGACTGACATCGCGGTCGATGGTGGCTTCGTCACGACCGACGCATTCGGTAAAACCAGCGAACCGACCGTCTACGCGATCGGCGACGTCGCCGGCGCACCATGCCTCGCGCACAAGGCAAGCCACGAAGCGGTCATCGCGGTCGAAGCGATCGACGGCCAATCGCCCACGCCGCTCGATATGGCGCGCATCCCGGGCTGTACCTATTCATATCCCCAGGTCGCGAGTATCGGGATGACGGAGACGGCCGCGAAGGACGCTGGCCTCGAGACTCGCATCGGCCGATTCCCGTTGCTTGCCAACGGCAAGGCGATCGCGAGCGGCACGCCCGACGGAATGATCAAGGTGATCTTCGATCAGGCGACGGGTGAACTGCTCGGCGCCCACATGCTGGGCGCGGGTGTGACGGAGTTGATCCAGGGCTACGCGATCGCGATGGGCCTCGAAGCCACAGAGGTCGACCTCATCGAGACCGTCTTCCCGCACCCCACGCTCTCCGAAGGCATGCACGAGGCCGTACTCGCGGCATTCGACCGAGCCCTCAATTTCTAGGTGAGCAGCGGCGAACGAGCGAGCTTCGTGCGTGAGGCGCTGGAGTCGCGCCGCCGACCGCGTGCGCGCCCCAAAGCAAACGGGCGTACGATCGAACCCATCACCATCGACAACAAAGGAACCTAGCGATGTCCGTCAACCGCGGTATTCATCATCTAGGCCTCGCGACGCACGACATGGAGGCGACGCTCGACTTTTACGAGAACGTGCTCGGCTTCGAAACCAAGGTATGTGATCTCCTCGAACCCGAGGGCGGTGGCAAGATTCGCCACGCCTTTCTGGACGCGGGCGACGGTGAGTTGATCGCCTTCATGGAATGCAACGACGTACCCGGGATCAGTCCCGACTTCGACGCCGGCATCAACAAGGGGCTCGGGATCAGGGGCGGTGTGATGCACTTCGCCTTCAAGGCCGATGACGAGGCCGATCTCGAAACGCGCCGCGACGATCTACGCGACAAAGGGGTCACGTGCACGGAACTCGTCGATCATGGCTGGTGTACGTCGATCTACTTCCGGGATCCCAACGATCTCCAGCTCGAGTTCTGTTGCCTCACCGCTGGATACGAGCAGGCGTTGCTCGCCGATCGTGAGGCGGCGAGCTGGAAGTCTCTGACGCGCGCGGGCTAGGTTCTGCTGCAGTCCGTCGCGACACAACAGTGTCGCGGCGGTCAATCGCGATTACTTGCGCTATTCCTCGATCCGGATGGCGGCCCGCGGACAGGAGACGACTGCGCGCTCGACTTTCTCGAAGAGGTTTTCATCGACGACCTCGACCAGAACGTACGAATAGTCGTCGTCGCGTACTTCGAAGACTTCGGGTGCGGCGTCCGTGCACTTGGCATGGCCTTCACAAAGGCTGTGATCGACGATCACTTTCATGCTCTCTCCTTATCCCAGCGTGTTCGCCAAGGCGCGGCGACGGCTTAAACCGCCCGCGCGCGGACGAGCATCCGCTTGATGCCGCCGACATGTAGGCTCCGCGGCACTAACTCCGGTTCACCCGCAAGCTCCAAACGCGGTAACACGGGGATGAGTGCATGCAGGATCGCGCGCATCTCCCACCGCGCGAGATTGGCACCCAGGCAGAAGTGCTCACCGTAGCCGCCAAACGCGAAGTGGTCGTTCGGGTCGCGGCCGATATCGAATCGATAGGGATCGGGAAACACGTCCTCGTCCCGGTTGGCCGACGGGTACCACATCACGACGGAGTCGCCCTGGCGGATCGTTTTGCCCCTGAGTTCGACGTCTTCCACAGCCGTCCGCTGGAACTGGATCACGATCGATGTCCACCGGAGGATCTCTTCGACGGCCAACGGCACGAGGCTCGGATCCGCGACGAGCCGTTCGAGTTCCTCGGGATGATCGAGCAACGCTTTGACGCCGCCCGTGATCGAGTTACGTGTCGTCTCGTTGCCCGCGGCTAGCAGTAGCGTGAAATAGGCCGAGATCTCGCGCGGTGAAAGGGATCGACCGTCCACATCGCCGGACAGCAACGACGACAGGAGGTCCGGGCCCAAGCCTTCACGTTGACGCCGTTCGACCAATGCTTCGTTGTAGCGCGTCCATTCATCACCGCTTCTGCGCAGCGTCTGCTCGCGGCTTTCGCCGGGTGCCTGATATTCGGGATCCGCGGCGCCGACCAACGTCTCGGTCCAATGAAAGATCTGATCCCAATCTTCTTCCGGCACGCCCGCCATCTCACAGATCGCGGCAACAGGGAGCTTGGCCGACAACGTGTGCACGAGATCAACCGCGCTTTGGGAGCCCTTTTCGGCAAGATCGTTCGCGACGACATCGGCAAATCGACTGACGTAGTTTTCCGCCATCGCGCCGAAATGATCCTCCAAACGCTTCATCACGCGCGGCGTGAAGTGGCGACTGACCAAACCACGGTGGGTTCGATGTTCGGGGGGATCCATGAAGACGAAGTCCGGCGGATCGTCCGGTGAGCCGCCGAATCGATTCGCTGCTCGGACGCGCCCTCGCTGGCCGATCTGGACCGACTCGGAATCCGTCATCCGCAGAAGCTGCGTGTTCGAGAAGAGTTCCGGATGGCGGGAAATGAACCGTACATCCTCGTGTTTCGTGATCGCCCAGAACGGTTCGTGATGAGGACGTTCGTACCAATAGACCGGCGCTTCACGACGCAGGAGATCCCATTCCGCCCACGGATAACCGCGGGTCAGATAACGGTCGGTGTCGGTGATATCGAGTGTTTCGAGCGCAATCGTCGGCGCGTTCATGGCCCCCCCATACGACGACATGTGCGTGTATCGTACGCCCGAAACGGCGGAGGACGAACCCCGGATGCCAGTCGTCATACGGCCCGATGGGGCCGAGGTTCACGTTGAAGTCACCGGGCAGGGATTCCCCGTACTACTCCTCGCGCCGGGCGGTGTTTCGAGTCAAATCAGTGCCTGGCAAACGGCCGCGTTCGATCCGCGTGAAGTGCTCGCCGAGGATTTCACCGTCATCGCCATGGACCAACGACACGCAGGTGCCAGCCGCGCGCCGCTCGAGCCTTTTTCGTATGCCCAGATGCTTCATGATCAGCTCGCCGTTCTAAATGATCTCGGCGTCGATCAGGCACACGTCGTCGGCGGGTGTATCGGCGTCGCGTATGCGTTGAAGCTCATGGACGATGCACCTGCTCGAATCGCCGCGGCCGTGCTTCAGGACCCCGTCGGTCTCGATGAAACCAACTCGATGGATACGTTCTATTCGATGTTCAACGAGACGATCCGCGTAACGCGCGCGGAAGGCATCGAGGCGGTCGTCGCGGCCGCGAAGCAGAACCCGCGCTTTAGTGAGAATCATGCCGGCGGACCGTGGAGCCAGCGTCTCGCCGATCAACCGGGCTTCGACCGGACGTTGGTTTCGCTCGGGCGCGAGCGATACATCGCGCTCGTCGTCGACTTTCGTGACGGTATCTGGCCGTGGCAATCGAAGTTCGTTTCGGTCAACGAGGTCGCAATCTCTCGCATGACGCACCCGATGCTCGTGCTACCCGGCAGTGACGCCTTTCACCCGACGGGCATTGCTGATGCGATCGCCGCGACCGCGCCGAACGCACAAGCGCTCGACGTCGACTGTCGATCCACCGCCAAGCTCGCCGCCACCGTCGACCGCGTTCGCCAATTTCTGCTCGAACGCACCCCTGACGTCACGTCGCCCTAGACCAGACCGATGCGGCGAGACGGCGTGCCTCGTCATCCGGTTCGATGGTTCCGAGAACGCTCGACGGCGGTCGATCGTCCCCGCCCCGGGTGGGGTCAGGTGACCAGGCATCTTCACGATAGCGATCGCGATGGACCTGTTCGCGCAAGTCCGGGATCTCGAAGGGGGCGGAATCGTCGAGCGCCGAACGCCAGGCCTGAATCCCGACGATGCTCATCTCGACGCCGGCATAGACATCGAGATCCGGCGGTACCCCGGTTCGAATCGCTTCGGCGAACTCGAGAAGCGTGAAGAAGTCGCCACCGCCATGGCCCGCGCGCGTGGCGACGTCATGGTGCGTCGGAAAATCGGGGCGGTAGACGACCTCCGTCGGCTCGCCCGAGTCTTTTTCCCAAGGCTCCCGCCAGACTCGCAGGCGATCACGATCGCCGTGACGGGTGTTCTCCATCAAACCGCGGTTGCCGTGAATGCGCACGTAGTTATCGTGTCCGCGCAATGCGCCGTGCAGCGACTTGACGACCGCGCCGTTGTCCATGCGACAGACGATCGTCGCCGCGGTATCGGCGACCTTCGCCGTGCTGCGATGGGTCGGATCATCGAAGTCGTGGCACGACGAATCCGTTGACCTTCACCGGCCGCGTCCCCGTGATGAACATCACCGGCGCCAGTGAATGCGTGCAGTAGTAGGTCGCGGGAATCCAGTTGCGCCAGTGATCGAATCCGGGGCTGCGGGCGAGCTTGACCTCGGCGGGATCGGGATGAACGTACTCGCCCTCGCCGTAGCGGAACTCACCCACGCGACCCGCCCGGAAAAATCGACGCATCTCCTGGTTGTACGCCATGTAGGGATAGTTTTCGGCGAAGCTGTAGACGAGTCCCGAACGCTCGACCGCCTCGATCAGCGCGACACCTTCGCCGAGCGTATGACACGCCGCGGTCTCGGACATGACGTGTTTGCCGGCCGCGAGGGCGCGAATCGCAAAAGGTGCATGCTCGTGGAAAAAGTTGGCGAGCACGACCGCATCGAAATCGTGGTCGAGAAAGCGATCGAAGTTCGTATAGGTCGCAACGCCGAGCCGGGCACCCGCTGCTTCGAGCGGTGCACCTTCGACGTCACAAAGCGCACGAAGCTCGAAGCCCGTCGCTTCGAACAACGCTGCGAGGGAGAGCCCGCGCCCGGTTCCGACGACGCCGACCGGGATCGGATGTTCGCCGGCCATGTATCAAGCCCGCGCGGGCGCCGAACTTTCTCTGGCCTCGCGCACCGTGCGCCGTAGCAGGCCCGCATGCGAGGAGAGATCGAAATCCGCTTCGACGCGGTTGGCAACGGTTCCGTCCGCATCGATCAGAAACGTCACGCGTCGGACCATGCCGAACAAGCCTTCGACACCAAAACCGCGGATCGCCCGGCGGCGTGGATCGGCGAGTAGGGGGAAGGGCAAACCGAAAGTCCGGGCAAATCGTTTGTGGCTGGTTCCACTCTGCGGGCTGATACCAACCACCTTGGCGCCGATGTCGAGCACGTCGCCGTAGTTGTCACGGAAGACGCAAGCTTCGGCGGAGCAGACGGGGGAGAAGTCGGCCGGATAGAAGAAAACGAGCACGGGGCCGTCTTCGATCAACGTCTGCAATGTGTGGGTTTTTCCGTCCTGGTCGGTCAACGAGAACTGAGGGGCACGATCACCAATCTTGAGCACGGGTCTAGTTCCTTAAGCGGCTGCACCCGCCTCGGGCGCGGTGAGCATGATTTCGAGGATCTTCGCGGCACTGTTCAGATCCGGTTTAGCGCCAGTGATGAGGTCGGCGTAAAGAAACGATTCGACGATGCGCGTCAGCGCGTAGGCCATCACATCCGTCGGCACCGTGAGTTGCATCTCGCCCGCCTCGATTTCTGCCTCGATCAGATCCTTGACCAGTTTGATGGTCTGCGCCTGAACGGGGCCGTGCTTCGACGCGACGAGACGGAGTCCGGTTTGGGGCTGAGCGTCGAGGTAGCGTCGAAGCGGCTCGAAAGCGTGCGCCTGACGCATCGTGCCTTCGAGCACTTCGAGAAGGAGCGTGGTGCCGCGCTCGTCGGATGCGTCGCGGATTCGTTCGAACGTCTCGGTCACGATCCCGGCGAGAACATCGCCGATGAGTTGCTCGGTACTACCGGCCCAGCGATACGCGGTCGCTCGTGAAATGCCGAGCTCGAGCGCGAGCTTCGCGAGTTCGATCCGTCGCGCATCGACGAACCAGGCGCGCGCCAGACGCTGCAGATCCACGGGGCTGCATCGATGCCATGACCGGCGCATCAGACGTCCGCCCTCGCCCGGTCGCTGATATCAGCCGGGCCATAGACGAAACGTCGCCAGGACGACCGTTCGAACGCACGCCAGCGTCCTTCTTCCTGGGCGAGGCGGTCAGCAACGGCGAAGAGCGCTGCCGGGTTCGCACCAAGGCCGATGTGGCTCGACACGACCTCGATGTTCTCGCGCAGGTCGCCCGGTTCTTCGACGGCGATCTGCCACGGCACGATGCCGTCGGTCTTGCTGAAGATGGACGTGGTGGGAATATCCGGAATCGGCTCGCCGGCCAGGAGCCGCAGATCGTTCAGGGGAGATGCTTCGAAGCCGCGCCCCCCGCCGAACCCACATAGCGGTAGTAACGGTAGGCGCGAGTCGAACGGGGGTTGCCGGAAAACGGGCTACCGAGTGTGATGACCTGACGCACCTTCTCCGGGTAGAGGTGAGCCAGCAGTCGTGAATAGATGCCACCGAGGCTCCAGCCTACGAGGCTGACCTTCTGATCACCCGCCTCGAAGAGTGCATCGAGCTTCATGGCGAGCGCTTCGCGCAGTCCATCCATGAGCGGCCCGCGGTTCGCGCCGAGCCCCCACGGCTCCGCCTGATAGCCGAGCCCCGTCAGATACTCACGCAGCACGACCGTCGACCGATCACTGCCACCGAGTCCCGGAAGAACCAATACCCGGTGTCCATCACCGCGCGGCGCGAGGCTGAGAATCGGCGCGGTGGGAATCAGTGCGCCGAGTTCGGACACCGCGCGTGGGATTTCTGCCAATGCCAACGCCGCCGTGGGACGTCGTGCCCTCACATCTGCCATAACAAAACCCGAAATGAGACGAAACGCGACTTTGTCTCGCTGATGAGACAAAGTCAACAGTTGTCTCATTTTTCTGGCTGAACCCTCTATCGGATCCGAGAAAAACCTCGCAGTGGTGTGAATACGAACACCCACCTAAGCTCGCGCGATGCCAGCACGTCTATCCGGCTCATCTCACCCGGCGCGGGCCGTCGCCATCGTCTTCATCTCGTTCGCCTGTTTCGCCTCGGCCAACACCCTCTTTGCGGCCACGCCCGATGGCGCCGCGCTCTACGGCACACACTGTGCGTCTTGTCACGACGCCGCCGTCTACAAGGCACCGAGCCGAATGATGCTTGCCGGACTGACGCCACGATCCGTCCTCGCCGCGCTGACCGACGGCACGATGCGCTCCCAAGCCGCCGCACTCGAGCCGGACGAACGCCTGGCAGTCGCCGAATTCGTCACGCGACGACGGCTCGCATCAGAAGTCCAAGCGGGGCTTCCCCCACGATGCGATGCGACACGCATGTTCGATCCGTCCATGCCGCCTGTTTCTCGTGGCTGGGGTGTGGATCTCGCCAACTCCCGCTTCCAGCCGCTCGCCACCGGCGGGCTCAGTTCAGCCAACGTCGCCGAACTCGAAGTGAAATGGGTCTTCGCTTACCCGGGCGCTTTCCAGGCTCGCTCACAGCCCGTCTACGGCGGTGGTGCGATCTACGTCGGCAGCCAGGACGGAACGGTCTTCGCACTCGATGCCGAAACCGGCTGCCTGCGGTGGAGGTTCGCCGCCAGCGCCGAGGTGCGCACCGGTGTCGCCATCACCCCATGGACGGGATCGGACGACGCGGAACCATTGATCTTCTTCGGCGATCTCCTCGCCAACGTCTACGCCGTCGATCCTCGAGACGGCTCCCTGCGTTGGCGGATGCGTGCGCATGAACATCGCGACGCAACGCTGACGGGAACACCAACCTACTTCGAGGGGCAACTCTTCGTAACCGTCTCCTCGCTCGAGGTCGTCGCGGCCGCCAACCCGAGCTACGCATGCTGCACATTCCGCGGTGCGGTACTCGCGCTCGATGCAGCAAGCGGGGCCGTCCACTGGTCGAGTTTCACGACGGACCAGGCGCCCACTGAGGTCGGAAAGACGTCGGTCGGCACAGCGATCCTGGCGCCGTCTGGCGCGCCGATCTGGTCGGCGCCGACGATCGACGCCAAACGCCGACAGATCTACGTCGGCACCGGTGAGAACTATTCCTCCCCTGCCGATGGCAACTCCGACGCCATCATCGCACTCGATCTCGACACGGGCGCGAAACGTTGGGTCAGCCAGCAGACGTCGGGCGACGCCTGGAACGTCGCCTGCTTCGTCGGTCTATCGGGTCCTAACTGTCCCGTCGAGAACGGACCCGACCACGATTTCGGCTCGCATCCGATCCTGATCGATACCGGTGACGGCCGCGACGTCGTGGTGAACGGCCAGAAGTCGGGCCTCGTCGTGGGCATCGACCCCGACAACGGCGAGGTGCGCTGGAAAACCCAGATCGGCCGCGGCGGCGTGCAAGGTGGCGTTCATTTCGGTATCGCGGCCGAAGGAACCACGGTGTACGTGCCGATCAACGATCTCGTCCTGGCAAACGACGATCAGCGTTACGACAGCGGGCTCGAAGGCGCACCGGGCGTGCACGCGATCCACGCGGCAACGGGCGAGCAGCTTTGGTCAGCGCCTGCGCCTGACGTCTGTGGGAATACCACGCTTTGCAGTCCGGGCGTCTCGCACGCGATCACGGCGATCCCGGGCGCGGTGATCGCCGGTTTTCTCGATGGGCGGCTCAGGATCTATACACGCGACGATGGGCGACTTCTATATGAGCGCAACATGCTCGGCGAGTATGTTTCCGTGTCCGGGGACATCGCTCGCGGCGGCGCATTCAGCGGCGGCGGCGTGCTCGTCGCGCACCAGCGCCTGTACGTCAACGCGGGCTATGGCTACAACCAACACATCCCCGGCAACGCGCTGATTGCGCTCGGACTAAAGGAGGACGGCGATGCGCCATAGCTTTCGGAAAGCGACGAGACTGTTCTGCAATACACTCGTCGCCGCCCTATCGATTGTTGTGCAGGCGGGTGAAATGAGTACGGCCGAGCGTCAGATCGAAAACCTCCTGATTCACTACGCCCACGCAACCGATGCCTTGACCCGTGGCGACGCCGATCGGCGCGCTACGCTCGACGCGTACCAGGCGATCTTCACCGACGCGGCGACGATCGGTCTGAAGGATCAGATGTCGTTTCCTTCCGCGGAAGCCTGGCTCGATTTTGTTGCTGCGTCGTCGGTCGGGCTGGCCGATTCGCAACATCTCATTGGCAGTCAACGCGTCGGCTGGACGGAATCGAGCGAGCACGACGCGAGCCTCACGAGCTATCTCCAGGCGACCCGCATTGCCGACAACGGCGCCGTATCACGAGTCGTCGGCACCTACCGGGCGCGCGCCGTTCTCGAGAACGACACGTGGCAGCTCGACGAACTGATCCTCGATCTGATGGTGATGGACTAGCTAGCCACCCGGCATCTTGATTTCGAGGGCCGGGCAATGCGCGGGTTGTGGCTTCGGCGGTCGGGGCGTGATCGGACCCACGAACTCGAGGAACACACCATCAGGGTCTAACGCGTGCACGATGCCGCTTCGATCCGAGCCGGTCCCCGAGCAACACGGCGCAAGATCGGAAAGAAACTCGACGCCGCGCGCTCGGAGCGTTGCTACCGTGTGATCGAGATCCGGGACCATGAGCGCGATCCGCTGGATCCCGCGATGGTTGATTGGTGCTGGATAGGGCGGGTCGGGATCATAGGGATCGAGCCACTGAATCAGCCGCAGGCGATGTCGATCACCCCCATCGAGGACCACGTCGGCGCCACGAAATCGAAACGCCTGATCGAGGCCCCAGGCACGACCCTCCGCGGCGTCGCCGCCCTCCTGATCGAGCGGCTCGACGCGATAACCAAGCATGGAATAGAAGGCGAGAGACTGATCGAGATCGCTCACGTTGATGCCGATGTAGGGCATCTCGACGAGATGCATGTCGGCGTTCGCATCGCCATGCGGCAGCGCCGATTCGATCAGCTTGAAGAGGACACCGTCCGGATCACGGAAGAAGACGAACTGATCTCCCGGCGTGCCGAACGGCTCGGATAACAGGGCCGCACCGATGCTTGTCAGAAACTCGACGTCGCTCGCGAGATCGGTCGTCCGGAGGGCGGCATATGCCATGCCGAGATGGTTCGGCTT
Organism: uncultured Pseudomonadales bacterium; assembly: GCA_951813295.1. Lineage (GTDB taxonomy): Bacteria > Pseudomonadota > Gammaproteobacteria > Pseudomonadales > Azotimanducaceae > VXYL01. The sequence continues at coordinate 2,205,931 of CATOTI010000002.1, read as the reverse complement.
GTCGTACGGCGGCGCGTCATTGAACGGGACCTTGAACTGCAGCAGGTCGATGTTCGCGGCGTTGGTACTCGTCGGCAGGGAGATCACCTCGCCATCGACGAGTTCGTACTGGCAAACGTCGAACATGCCGAGCGCCCGCGCCATCTGGTGCGTATTGGTCAGCGGGAAATCGCCGAATCCGCCCGTATAGCCGATCTGCCGGTAGAACTCGCGTGCTCGTTCGAAATCGAGCGTATGGGTCGCGAAATGAAAGCGCGACATGATCGAGATGTCGGCGCGGGTGCTCGTATCGACTTCCGCCGCTAACGCCGCGCCGGACACGAGAGTACAGCCCAAGCCCAGCGCCACCACGGCAAAGCGCGCTTTCGAAAAAAAGCCCATCCGCTCATCCCCTCCTTACGACGCCGATGTCGGCTTATCCGGCAAGATGCTCGCGCAGACGCGGTAACACCTGTGCGGCCACATACTCGATCCGCGCGTTGCCGCTGTCGATCGACTCGCCCGGTAGCTGGGCCCAGAAATGCACGTCGATGATCTGCGGATACGCATCGAGAAGCCCTTTCAACTCGTCGACGGCCGTGTCCGCATCCCAGAGGTCATAGAGCCCATCGCGAAGCGCACTTTCGGCATCCGGAAAGAGCGGGACTTCATCGGGCGGTCCGAACGCACCCCAGCTCACGTACTGGTTGGTCTGATAGAGCGCGTGCTCGCCCACGTTCGCCGCCTCGCGCTCCGGATCCGGTGAGATCAGCGCCCAATGTCCGGCGCAAATGGCACCCGTCTGACCGTCGGGTAACGCATCGACATAGACATCGTGACCAATCCCGCCCGTCGAGAGAAAACCATCGCCCAGACGAGCCGCGCGCTCTATAGCCGGCGGCGCCATACCACCCATCAAGAGGCGCGGCGGCTGCTGCGGCGTCGGTGAGACGACCAGGTTGTCCACCGAGAAGCGTTTACCGTCGAGCGACACCGGCTTGCCCGACCACGCCTGTCGAACGATGTCGACGCCCTCTTCCATCAAACTCGGACGGTGGTTGAGCTTGCGCCCGAAGTAATCGAATTCGACCTGGCGATAGCCGAGCCCGACCCCCAGGTCGAAGCGGCCATTGGTCAGGATCGAGAGCGCGCTCGCGTCCTCGGCGAGACGCACCGGATCGGCAAGCGGTAACAACATGAGGTTCGTACCGATACGCATTTCTCGGGTGCGCTCGCCGATCGCCGCGGCGATGACGAGCGGCGACGGCGTGTAGCCGTCCTCACAGAAGTGATGTTCGGTGAGCCAGACGGAACTGAATCCCAACGTTTCCGCCCACGCGATCTGTTCGAGGTTCGCCCGATAGAGGTCCTCGAAAGAGAGTTCGCCGCTCGGATTTCGGAAGTCGTACCAGAGACCGAAGTTGACGGTGCGGGTCATGCGATTGCCTCCAGGAATCCACCGAGTGCTTCTCGATAACCATCCGGGTCCTCGAGGAAGGGTGCGTGTCCGCACCCGGCCATCTGGACCAATCGACCTTGCGGAAGCTGCTCCGCCGCATACGCGCCGATGGCGGGATCCACGACCTGATCCTGGTCGCCGAAGATGACGAGCGCCGGAACGTCGAGCGCCGCCATCGTTTCGCGCTGATCGATATCGGCTAGTGCGGCGAGTGACTGATCCGCCGCTGGGCTCGCTTGCAGCGCAATGCTGATCGTCTGGGCAATCGTGGCCTCGCTGACGGGTGCGACAAAAACCGCACCGCCGTACAAGCCGTTCAGAAAATCGATCCTGCCCGCGCGCAAAGCCGCCACCGTGCCGGCGACGTCGGCCGCCTGTCCGCCGTGCGGAAACCCGTCGGCTTGCGTGTAGCGCGGTGTGGCACCGCCCGTCGAGACGAGCCCCGCGACCCGACCATCGAGTTTGCCGGCGGCATCGACGACGACTGCGCCACCGAGCGACCAGCCATTCAGAACGACCCGCTCGAGGCCGAGCGTATCAACGAGCCGTACGACGTCATCGCCGAGCGCACCGATCGATCCGTCGGAAAAATCCTTACTCGATGATCCGCAGTTGCGGTGGTCGTAAACCACGACATCAAAGCCCGCATCGGTCAGAAACGCCGTGACGTCATCCCAAGCGCGACAACTCATGCCCCAGCCATGGGAGAGCAATACCGTCAGCGACTTACCACCACCTCGGTGGTGCTCGTAGTGGATCTCGCCACCATCAATCGCGAGCTTTGCCATCCGCGCTCCCGCCAGCAAAAAAGGTCGAACGACTGTAGAGCAGCACGCGGGTGCTAGGAAGGGGACCGCGCCGTAGAGGCCGGACCTCGCCGCGCGCGCGTAAAATCCATCCACCGAAAAACACCCGGGGAAGATCCATGTTTCGAGCCTTCTTCCTGACAATCGCCTTGATCGTTCCGGCCTTCGCGGCGGCGGCCGAGGAGATCCGCCTCTATGTCTTCGACTGCGGAAGTTTGCGTTTCGACGACGTGGCGGCGTTCGGCCTGACAAACGACGAAACCGAAGTCCGCGAGATGTTCGTTCCCTGCTATCTCGTCGAACATCCCAACGGGCGGCTATTCTGGGACGCTGGTCTTCCCGTCGCGATCGTCGGCCAGGGTGACGTGCCGCTGCAGCCCGGCACCACGATGCGCTACGACCGCTCGGTTTTCGATCAACTCGACGACATCGGCGTGTCGCTCGAGACGATCGATTACGCGGCGTTTTCGCACATGCATTTCGACCACGCGGGTGCAGCCAACGCATTCGTCGGCTCGACGATCCTGATGCAGAAACCCGAATACGTTGCGGCGTTCGAGATGGCCGACGCGAACCCGGTCTTCGACCCGACACTCTACGGCGAGCTCGCCGACGCCGAGTTCATCCTCCTCGAGGGGGACCACGACGTCTTCGGCGATGGCTCGGTCCGGATCATCGCCGCCTACGGCCACACGCCCGGACATCAGGTGCTCTATGTCGACCTCGCCAACACTGGGCGAATCGTCTTGTCCGGCGACCTCTACCATTTCAGATTCAGTCGCAAAGATCGTCGCGTGCCGTCGTTCAACACCGATGCATCCGCGACGCTGACCGCGATGGACAAGGTCGAGCGCCTGCTCGAAGAGACCGGGGCGACGCTCTGGATCGAACACGACAAAGCGCTCGCCGATACGCTTACGAAAGCGCCTCGGTTCTACGACTGACGTCGTACCAAGCCCGCGGACCGGCGAAAGCGAGGCGCTAGAGCCGAATCACGCAAGTGCCAACGCGGGCAACTTTATCCGGATCGGCACCGGCCGGGACGATCTCGCGCTCGACGACCGTTGTCAGAAGTTGCTCGTCGATCCAATCGGCTAGAACGGCAAATCCGCGTTCAACGTAAGCCGCCGCCGGCTGGCCGCCCATGAAGCCCATCACCGCGCGTTCGGGTGGTGTGAACTTGGCGGCGATCGCTTCGAACCCGGACACCCGCGCCCAGTCGAGCAAGTGATCGAGCAGCGCGAGCCCGATTCCGCGTCCGTGGTAGGCCGAATCGCGGGCGTCGCCGCGTTCGAGCTGACCGACGTGGTAGCAGAAGACGCTGAGCGTATTGACGCCGAGCGCTGGCGCCCGGTCGCCGAAATCACCCCAATAGTCCGGATGCCAGATCCCATCCGGCGAGCGAAGCGACGCGTCGTAACGGCGGAACTGGAGCTGGGCGACATGTTGATCACCCTCGAATGCAAGGATCGCCGCCGCACCCAAAGCCTCGACTCGTTCGAGCACGGCGTCGCGTCCACCAAAACAATCATCGGGCACGTCGTCGACATCCGCCGCGATCATCGGTCGATAGTCAATCATTCGCCTTATCCTTTGCGTGCAATCGGCGACCACCGGCTTGGGCGTCTGGCAGTTCAAGGGCCGCGCTCGACATCTCCAATCGAACGATTGAACGTTACCTCAACCCCGAGGAGCACGACGATGAAGACCGAAGACGCGATTGCCGCTCAGGCCGAGCTGCACCATCAGTATTTCCTGGGCTTGCAGCTCATGGTGGCGGTCGAAGAAGGCCGCGAGGTGGTCTACGACTGGATCTTCCGGCTCTTTCGGCGCCAACACGAAGAGAAGTTCCTCTCGAGTTTCGAAAAACTTGGCCTCGACGACCTGCCCCACGCCGTCGCCTGCGCGAAGTACCACGTGTTATCGAACGGCATGGGCGGGGTCGCCGTCGAATACATGGCGGAGTCGGACACCAAGGCCTGGGTCCGGTTCCGCTATCCGCGCTGGATGTACGCGGGACCGGCGATCTGCGGTATTCCGGTCGAAGCCAGCCGCGGATTCCTGCACGGCTGGTACAAGCAAAACGGCGTGAGCCTCAAAAACCCTCGACTCGGCTACGTGTGCGTTTCCGAAGACGTCACGGGTCAGTTCGGATTCTGTGGCTATTTCAAGGAATACGATCACGACCTGTCGGACGACGAACGCCTCGTTTTTGCACCAGATGAGCCGGTGCCGGGTTTCATCGCCAAAGACCAGCCGGTACCGCCCGACGCCGAGTGGAGCGATGAACGCCTGGCGAAGGCCAACCGTAACTACGCCGTCGAATACATCCGCAACGGCATGCGCGCCCTCGCCCTCTCGATCGGACGCGAGTCCGCACTCCAACTCGCCAAACGCGCCGCACGCCTGACGGGCTTGCAGCACTACCAGATCATGCGCGACGCGGTGGACGCCATCGACGGCGACGCCAACGATGCAGCGACATTTCTCGTGTCGATGATGGAAGGCATGGGCGATCAATGTGAAACGGAGCGCCAGCGCGACGGCAGCGTTCGCATCCAGCAGTCCGGGCTACGAGTCGCGCGCGGTCTCGACGGCGGTGATCGAGGCGTCCTGCTCGAGGCTTGGATCGAGCTCTGGCGCGGCGCGATCCATTCGCACCGGCGGTTCTTCGATCTGCAATGCAGCGTAGAAGACGACCGCCTCGAGTGGACGATCGCCGAACAGGGTCGAACGAGCTAGCGGGCGAAAAGCCGCCGCGTTGCCTCGAGCACGACCGGGAAAGAGCTCGAGTCCGGGTCGATCAACTCGAAATGGCCAGCTTCGGCAATCTCGATCATTTCGACATCGTCACCCCGCGCCTTCGCGATCTCGAAATAGCGTTGCCCCGATGGCGTCCAGCCCGCGTCCTGGCCGCCCGTGATCAGAATCTGCGGCACCGACAGGGCGGTATGGATCGGATCCGCGAGTCGGTAGCGGTCCGGATACTCACTCGGTGAGCCGCCCATCAGCTTGTCGATCACGTGCCCACAAACCTCGCGCTCGTGAAGATCATCGAGCCCCGGCGCAGGCGCCAGACCGATCACCCCCAGAACGTCGGACGACCGAGCGCCACCAAACGGATTCGGCGCCGGCAGGTTCTCTCGCGCAGCCGCCCAGAGGGCAAGTTGTCCACCGGCGGAATGTCCCATCAGAACCACGGCATCGAGATCGAGGCCGTGCGTGCGGGCGATCGTCGGAAGCACGTCGACACTCGCCGCGATGTCGTTGAAAGTTGCCGGCCACGCCGACTCCGGATCACCGACCCGACGGTATTCCGGCGACCAGACGGCGTATCCCGCTTGCGCGAGCGCTCCCGTCAGTTTGCGGGTGTGCGCCAGGTCGAACTGACTCAGCCAGCAACCGCCGTGCATAAAAACGACGACCGGATGGGGCCCCGCGCCCGCGGGTAGCCGAAGCTCAGCGAAAGCAAGCTCATGCTCACCATAGGCGATGCGGTGATCCGGGGCCGGTTCGTTGAACGCCAGAATGTCCCGGGCACTCAAGAGCCCCGCCGATTCCGCCGCATGAAGCGTCTCCGTCGTCGGGAGCACTACCAGAAAGCAGGCAACGACAAGCGCAAAACGCATTCGAACCTCATCCGTATCGAGCCAACCCCAGATAGAAAAGACCCGGCCTTGAAGCCGGGTCTTCGAACGTCATACCAGCCGCGTTTAGATCGGCAACTGGTGCATGTGGCCGACCATGCACATCAGCATCGGCACGGACAAGAGCGTATTCGTCCGCGAAGCCATCAGCGCAACCGGTCGCGCTTTCGCTTTTTCTTCGTCGGTCGCCTCCACAATGCCGAGGATTTTCTTCTGGTTTGGCCAGATGAGCACCCAGACGTTGAAGAGCATGATCGTACCGAGCCAGGAGCCGATGCCGATGACCATCGCACCGTTCGAGAGCGTAAAGGCGTTCAACAGCCCAGTGCCCATCACCTCGAGCGCGGCAGCACCCGTGAGCCACGTAGCGACGGCTCCCCAACGGAACCATAGGAGCGCCCGAGGCGCGACGTGCTTGTTGATCGCGCCCGGCCCCGGACCACCTTCCTCCGCCGTGGCCGCCGCGACCCCGGGCACCTGAACAAAGTTGAAGTAGTACAAAAGGCCGATCCAGACGACGCCGGCCAATACGTGCAACCAGACCACGAACGACCAGGCTTGGAATTCGATGCCCCCGACGAGGACCGCGATGATGATCGCGACCACAAAGCCGGAAATGATCGTTCCTTTGATGGATGTCAACGGATTCATTATTTTCCCCTCTCCAGGCGAGTCTTTTGTTGTCCCGTCCGTGCCAAGACGTTTGCCCCGACGCAGACGAGACGTATGCGTACCCCACCAACATCTTAGTTAGAACCCAGGCGGAATTTGCCTAAGCTTGATTGGCCGCGCAACCGGTAGATTTCTGAGAGGTCCGAGACGCGGCGCTCCATACCGCTGCCACCAACGACTGAGTCGACCTCTTGGCGTGGCGAAACGACACGATTCCGTCAGAGCTGGGCGACCACGTCCTCCATCAGCCTGCGAACCGCATCGAGCCGGCCGCCGACCCCGCCGCTCGCGACGGGATCGACGAGTACGTGCGAGATCCCGGCGTCTCCCATCGCGCCGAGCGTGTCGAGCATCTCTTGATCGGAGCCCGCCACCGAGAGCGCTGGGTCCATCGCGCTACCGGGATCGAGATAGACACGTAGCGACAACGTGAGGTCTCCAGGATCGCGCCCACGGCGTTCACACGCCGCACCCACGGCCTGCCATTCGGAGACGACGGTCGGCACGGGCTGAAAGGCGGCATGAAAGGCTTGGCCAAAACGCGCCGTGCGTTCGAAGGCGGCCTCTGTCGCGCCACCTACCCAGATCGGTAGCGGGTTCTGAATCGGCTTGGGTTCGAATCGCACTTCCTCGAACTGATAGAAACGTCCGTCGTAGCGCGGCGCCGCGTCCTCGAAGAGCGTCCGCATGATCTCGAGTTGTTCATCCGACCGACGGCCGCGCTCATTCCACGGCATCCCGAGAACGGCAGCTTCTTCGGCCATCCAGCCGACGCCCGCTCCCAGGATCAACCGGCCGTTGGAAACCACGTCGAGCGTGGCGAGTTGCTTCGCCGTCACGACCGGCATTCGATAGGGCAGGATCAGAACGGTCGTCCCTAGGCGCAGTTTTTCGGTGCAGGCCGCGACGAACGTCAATGTGCCGATCGGGTCGAGCCACGCCATGTCGTTCGGCGCAGGGAAACTGCCGTCGGCGGTGTAGGGATACTTCGACTCGAATCGCGCTGGCCAGCAGACATGATCCGAGACCCAGCCAGAGTGAACGCCGAGTCGATCGACTTCACGGGCGAAGCCCATGAGGGCGTCGCGATCCGCACCGCGGCCGAGTTGGGGAAGGTGTACTCCGATGTCCATATGTTGACCCTAATGACGTTTTCTAAGTGTAGACGCGGCGCCGGGACCACCCATCAAGCGATCCCCAACGTGTCCACCAACGAACGCAACCACTCGGTTTCATCGCGCTCGACTCCGACGCCGATCGCTCGATGAAAGGCGTCGGTCAATAGTGTCGAGACGAATAGCTCCGAAGCCGTAGCCGGGTTCTTATGTGCGCGCCGCGCCGTGATGTATTCGCGAAGGTGGCGGCCGATTACTTGCGCATCGGCGAGTAGCTCGCCTGATCTCGGACGCGAACTTCGATACACCGGATGCGAGAGCACCAGAAGGATGATCGGCATCTGCGCGCTGAGGTAGCGCGATGCCGCGCGGCCGAGTTCGACGACACCATCGATCGTCGATGCCCGCTCCGCCGCCGCGAGGCTCGCTTCGAAATCCGGCGGCGGGAGGCGCATGGCGGCAAAAAAGAGATCGTCCTTGGTGCCGAAGCGCTGAAAGAGTACGCCCTGCGAAACGCCGGCAGCACGCGCCAGGCGCATCGTCGAAACGCCGACGCCCGCGGCAAGAAACGTGTCGCGACAACTCGCCAGCAGATCGTCGTCGGTGATGGATTTGTTTCTCGGCATCCTCGGGAATATAGTCGACTAATAAATAAGTGTTCAATTACATATAAACAGATCATGACAAGCTTCATCCGCCGCGACCTCTACTGGGTCCTCCTCGCCTGGGACCTCGCCTGGGTCGCGTGGGGCCTCGCCACAGGATCGTTTCAGCTCGCCAATGCCATCGCCGGCGGGACGATGGTCGCGACCCTACTCGTCCTCGAATGGCGCTTTCCACTCGAACGGCGCTGGCGCATGACCAAACGCCACCTCCTCCGTCGCGATATCTGGTTCATCGGCGTGAACGGGCTCGTCATCGCGGCGTTGAACTTCGGCCTGGTGGGGCTCTCGATCGCGGTTGCCGCGCCTATCGAAGGCTATCTCACCGGCAAACCCATCGTCGTCCAGGTCGTAACGGGACTACTCGTTTTCGAGCTACTGCAATACACGATCCATCGCTTCATGCACCTCGACGGCAACGCGGTCCTCAAGTTTCTCTGGCGTAGCCACGCGATTCATCACCTGCCGCAGCAACTCTATGTCGTCATGCACGCGGTTTTTCATCCCTTCAACGCAATCGTCGTTCGACTCGCGGTGCAGCTGACGCCGCTATGGATTCTCGGCTACGACCCCACGGCTGTGTTCATCATGGGATCGATCATCGGTCTCCACGGCACGATCAGTCATCTGAACCTCGATCTTCGAATGGGGTTCATGAACTACGTCTTCGTCGGCCCAGAGCTACATCGTTACCACCACAGCGCCGTATCCGCGGAAGCGGTGAACTACGGCGCCACGCTTTCGATCTTCGATCAATTGCTCGGCACGTTCCGCTATACGCCGGGACGCGATCCAGCCTCACTCGGTCTCGACGCGCGCGACGGATATCCCGGTCAACACCAACCGCTGGACGCATTCGCCTTCCCGTTCGGTCGGACCGGTTACCATCTCGCCGACGACGCGGGGTGAGACTCGGGATTGGATCGAACCAAAGCGGACCAAGACGCGTCCGCCATCGCAGAGCTATTGAACGCCGAGTACGTCTTTCCCGATGTCGCGGTGACGATCGGCGAAGCGCTCGAGCGAGCCGCTTCGGGCGGCGCTTACGACTCGATCGACGACGTGGAAACGTACGCCGCCGAGGTCACGAAACACATCCACGCCGTGCACCACGATCAGCATCTCGTCGTCGCGAAGGCGCGCCGACGGGGCGGCAAGCGAACGACCTTCGAGGAACGCCTGGCGCGGCAACGTGATCGAAACTTCGGCTTCCGCGACGTAGCGACTCTGGACGGCGGCATCGGCTACCTGAAGATCGACTCGATGACGGACACCGTCGACGCAGGCGCCGGTGACGCCGCGGTCGCGGCCCTGCAGTTCGTCGCGGGAGCTCGCGCCGTCATCTTCGATCTGCGCGAAAACCTCGGCGGCAGCGCGACGATGGTTCAGCTCCTGATGAGCTATCTCCTCGACGGAGATCCCGTTCACATCAACAGTTTCTACCTCAGGAAAACCGACTCGATTCGACAGTTCTGGACGCTACCGTACGTCCCCGGCCGTCGCCTGAGTCGCATTCCGGTTTTTGCACTGACGAGCCCGGCGACGTTCTCGGGCGCGGAGGAGTTTGCCTACGACCTGAAGGTGATGAAGCGGGGCACGATCGTCGGCGAAACCACCGCCGGCGGCGCGAACCCCAGCTCCCGATTCGAGGTCAGTGACGAGATCGACGCGATGATTCCGTTCGGCTATCCCATCAACCCCGTGACGCAGACGAACTGGGAAGGAGTCGGCGTGGAGCCCGACGTACGCTGCGATCAGGCGAAGGCCCTCGAGGTCGCACTCGATCTGATCAAGGCGCGCGGTTAGTCGGCTTCGGCCATCAGACCATCGACGATGCCGCGCATCTCGCCCATCGTGATATCCGAGCCGAGGTGGCTCGGCCCGTTACTCCACGGCTTGATCAACGTGATCCGTCCCGCCGTCACCGTGAAGATCCGGCCGGTGACGTCACGTGACTCGGGACTGCCGAGCCACGAAACGAAAGGCGCGATGTCATCGGGCACGGGCGCACGTGTTTCCTTGGGCCGATTTGTCGGTGCCATGCCGTCACCAGCGCCCGGGGCATCGATCTGGCGCCGACCCGTGAGCGCGAGCTCCGTCATCCTCGTGTTCGCGCGCGGCGCGACGCCGTTCACGGTGATGGAGAACGGCGCGAGTTCTTTAGCCGCGACGCCGACGAATCCGGCAACGCCAGTTTTGGCCGTGTCGTAGGCGGCCGTCGCCTCCGCGGAGAAGAGTCCCGACTGCGAGGTGATGCAGATCAGCCGCGCATCGAGTTCCGCCGCCGGGCGCCCGCGCCAATGTTCGATCGCGGCGATCGCGGGACAGAACAAGCCGTTCAGATGCACTCGCATCATCGAGTCCCAGCCTTCGATCGTCGTATCCCAGAGCCACTCGACGCGATAAGCACCCGCGTTACAGACGAGTACGTCGAGCTGCCCGTAGCTCTCGATCGCAGTATCGACGAGTCGGCGACCGCCCTCGGCCGTCGAAATGTCGCTCGTATCGGCCGTCGCTTCACCGCCCGCCGCCACGATCTCATCGACCACGCCCTGCGCGATGCCGGCCGTCGCCCCGGTGCCGTCGACATCGGTACCCAGGTCGTTGACGACGACGTTGGCGCCGCTCGCGGCGAACGACAACGCATAGGTGCGCCCGAGCCCGCGACCGGCGCCGGTAATCGCAACGACTCGACCTTCGTTCAGCGTATCCATCAGCTCACCAAGCCTTCGGCAGACTCGCCGCGCGCCACCCGTTCGAAATTCGAATAGGCGAAAGCGAGCCGGCGCCACCAGGTGTCGAGCGTCGTTCCCGCGACATGCGGTGTGATGACGATATTGCCGTGCTCGCGACAAAGGGCGGGCCAAACACTGTCGGTCGGCAGCGGCTCTTTCTCGAACACATCGAGGCCGACGCCGCCGAGTTCGCCCGCCTCGAGCTTTTTGACGAGCGCCATCTCATCGATGACATCGCCACGCGATGTGTTGACCAAAACGGCGTGCGCCGGCATCCGATCCAGTGCTTCCGCGTCGATGAATCCCTTCGTGGCTGGCGTCAACGGCGTGTGGATCGTCACGATGTCGGACGTCTCGAGCAGTTGATCGAGAGTCATCCGCGCAATGTCGACGTCGTGCTCGACGACGTCCGAATAGACCGACCGTGCGCCGAAGCCCGCGACCATCCGCGCAACTTTGGCACCGATCTTCCCGAGACCGACGATGCCGACCTGTTTGCCGTTGAGCTCCTTGAGCGACGTGCCGCGCGTGAGTCCGATCCACTTGCGGTCGACCATGGCGTTGTGATGATCGGGCAGTTGTTTGAGCACGGCGAGCATCAACAACACTGCATGCTCGGCAACGGTTTGCGCATTCGCGCCGCCGTTGTTGGCGACAGGGATATCCGCTCGCGCCAGCGCGTCGAGATCCAACCGGTCGTAGCCAGCGCTCAGGAGTTGCAGGAGTCGTACTCGACCCTCCTGCGGAACCGCGAACGGTAGACCGTAGAGCATCACGAAATCGGCCTCGGCAATCAGCGCATCGCGCTCGGCCTCGCCGACCGAGTCATCGCAGAGCGCGAGCGAATACCCTTCGGGCAGGCGTTCCTGCGCCGCTTCGAGAATCATCTCGGGAACCAGGCGTCGGCCGTAGAGAAACAGAATCTGCATTTGAACCAACCTCGAAACCGCGGGACCGATCAGGCTCGGCTCACTCGACGTGCAGTCGATAGGCCACCAGGCCACCAATCGCCATCGGTACCGCGAAGAAAAAGAACACACCCGAAATCGTGAATCCGGCCGCCAGGAGATAGCCCGCAACCGCCGGGCCAACCACGGCGCCGAATCGACCGAGACCGATGGCCCAGCCGACACCCGTCGAGCGTTGCTCCGTCGGGTAGAGCTTCGCCGCGGTGCTGTAGAGCCCGGTAAAGCCGCCCTGCTGCAATATGCCGATCACGAGGATCAAAACCATCATGAGCGCGAGCTCGGTCGGCAACCAGGCAAAGATCGCCATCGCGGCGCCGGCCGCGAGTGACAGCACGCAGACGACGTTCGTCAGCTTCCAGCGTGTCGAGGCGAAGCTCATGAGATAGATCCCGACCACGCCGCCGACGTTGAAAAGGAAGAAGGCATCCCGACCCGCCTCGGTCGTCTGGCCGGCACCTTCGACGAGCGCGGGAATCCAGCTCATCAGGAAGTAGAGCGTGCTGAAGGTCAGCAGGAACGCGGTCCAGAGCGTCAAGGTCTTTACCCGCAATCCCGGTTCGAGCAGCCCGAACCGCGACGTACCTTCGTCGTCCGCGCGTACGACCTCGGGGAGCACGGCCAGCGCATCGCGTCCCATCTTTCGAAGGATCCCGTTGGCACGCTCGAGGGCTTTGGCCGGTCGCCGTTCGAGCAGGTACTTGAGTGACTCGGGCAACAGTAGAAACGCGAGCACTACCATCGCGATGGTCGTGACACCGCCGACGAAGAACATCCCGCGCCAGCCGAAATCGGGGATCACGAATCCACCGACGACGCTGGTCATCATCGCCCCCAGCGGATACCCAGACGTCACCAACGCAACAGCCGCCGCACGATACTTCGCCGGGCTGTATTCGGCCGCCAGCGCTGCCTGGCTCGCGAGCATCGCGCCTGCGCCGATGCCACTCAAGAAACGCAGCGCGATGAACTCGGTGAGGGAATCTGCGCGGGCGGTCGCCAGGATCGAAACACCGACCAACGCCATGCTCGCGATCGTGACCGTGCGTCGACCCCAGAGGTCCGCCAGCGGCGCAAGCAACATGGCGCCTGCCATCATCCCGGCGAGCGCAAAGCTGAATATCCAACCCAACCGCTCGGGCGAGAGTTCGAGTTCCTGTGCGACCACGCTCGCGACGACCGACATCGCCGAGATGTCGAACCCGTCGAGCGCGTTGAAGAGCATGCAGAGCGCGACGACGAGAATCTGCTGACGACCGATCCGCCCCGTGTCGACGACCTCGGCGAGATACTCCTCGGCGGTTTGCGTCGCGTCAGCCAACGTTCAGCACTTCACGGCCAACGCAAGCCTCCACCATCAGCCTCCCAACAGCCGGTCGAACCGCGCCTCGGCGGCCGCCATGATCGAAGCCTTGGCCGAGTCGAGAACCGCACCGCTCGCGATCACGCGATCGAGCGCAGCTTCGAACCCGTCGAGATATGCCTCGCGTGACGGATAAAGCTCCGCCAAACGCTCGGCCGGCAAGTCCTCGGCCTTGCCGTAGAGAAAGCCGAAGCGGTTCTCCGCACTCATCGAGCCGACCCCGCTGTGTACCGCGGTCGGCACTTCCATTTCGGGTAACCGGATGCCGCCAACCGCATTACCCATTGCGTCACGCTCGACGCCAGGCATCGGGCCAGCCGTGCTCGCCACCTTGATACGCGGCAGCGATGGCGGCGTGACGTCGTCCCGGATCCAACCGTGCACGTGTCGAATGGCCGAATCGTAGACCGGACCGAACGACAGCCAATTCGGCGATTGGAGCCCGGGCATCGCTTGACCTTCCGGTGCGGCAACGTGCGACGTACCGGCGACTTCCCAGAACCGGAAGCCGGGCGAATCGTCCTCTCGCACACCATAGTAGAAGGAGGTTTCCGTCTCTGAGTTGACGACCATCACCGGCACGTCGAGATCCGTACGGATCGACGCCTGCTCGCGCATCCCACCCCCGCCGGGCGGACGCGGCAGGTTGTCGAACGGCGTCAATCCGCCAAAATCGATGTACGGAATGTAGCCGTCGAAGACGTTTTCATGGTGGTGCACGCCGTTGATGTAGGTGCGTAAGCGATGCGCCGATTGCGAAGCGCCAGCCGCGATCAACCGCTCGACGTCGAGGCCACCCATCGGGTCGACCGCGCCGGATCGCTTTGGCCCGACCACACGGCCGGCCTGCGTGAAGATGTCGTAGGAGTACGCATCACCGGGATGTTCGAGCACGCCGTAGCGTGCGGGGTTCCACTGCCGGAGCCCATTGGGCGCTTCGCCCATTCCGTCGATGCCGATCTTTTGCGCCGAGACGCCGACCCACGCGTAGCCATTCAGAATCTCACCACCCGTCACGGATCCAAGCTCGAACCCGGCCGTCACGTTCTGCCAATGGACGACGACCGTGCCGTTGAAATCTTTCGGGTCGCTCGGCCGAACGACGAGGATGCGGCTCTTGAACGGCGCCGTTCCATCGAGACGTCGCGTTTCCCACCGACCGTCACGCGAACGCTCGCCGACGGCTTCGAACGACGCGGCCACGCCGTCGAGGTAGAACTCTTCGACCACGTAGCCATGCTCCGCGAGATCGATCGTCGGCGCGTTCCACGCCTTCTCCGCTTCCGCCACCTCGACGAGCTTCGCGGCCGAAGCACTAGCCGCGAGAAACACCGCCGCCGCGAACATGATGAACCGGCTAACCGAAAACTGTGCCTTCATCCCCATCCCTCCTGATCCGGGAAACAGGACCCTCACGCAGTCGATCGTGCGGTGCAAGTGTTGACCGCCGCCGCGGTGCTTCCTACGGTCCTGGTTCGACGATATGCCCAAGGCAAAGTTTTTTGAGCCAGGAGATTCGCGAACGCGTCAAAGCGCAGATGCCAGTGGCACTCTTAACGCTGACCAGCATCGTGCAGGCCCTGGCGCTCGAGCTGCTCTGGTCCCATGTGCGCGAAGCCAGCCCCCTGGCGACGTTCAGCGTCGAAGATGCGATCCACTGGGTCCAGATCGCCAGCACGCTGCTCGGCATCATGCTCATCTGGATCATCTACTCGAACAACGTGATGCGCTTCGTCTGGACACCGAGCACACGCGACTCGGTACTCCCGTTCGTTTTCGGCATCGTCGAGTTCATGCTGATCGAGTCGCTCGGTGCGCGACATCTCGGCTGGTGGATGATCGACCTTGCCCTCATTTTCGCGATCATGACCTGGACGAGTCAGATCACTCTGCGGGCCGCCCGACTCGAGGGGTCGAACGATGCATTCTTCGTCCGGCGGACGCCGGCGACGTTGCGCGATTTCCTACCGAGCATCGCGATCGTCATCGCCCTCGGTATCGGCGGCATCTATCTGCTCGCGAGCCGTGACCAGGGGATCATGGCGCTGATCATCGTCTCCGCGAGCTTCGTGATCATCGCCTGGCAGTTCGCGAATATGGCCCGCTTCTGGCGCGAGTCGCTGGCAGATGACCGGCAACCCCCCTCGGGCGAAGATTCGACCGGCTGAACCGCCGCCGAGGGTTCCGCACGGCGCTCGCCCCGCACGCATGTGCGACACTTCGTCGATTGCCCAGCCAAAATCTCACGTGAGCGAACCCAAAGCCGCGCCCTCGACGGACTTCACGCAAGGTTCCGTCCAACGCCATATCGTGCGTCTCTCGGCGTTTCTGTCGCTCGGCTATATGTCCTGGGTGATTACGTCGATGCTCGAAGCCGTCTACCTCGGTATGTTGAGCACCAACGCCCTCGCCGCCCTCGGTTTCATCATGCCGGTGACGATGGTGATGATGAGCGTCGCCAATGGCCTCGGCATCGGCGCTTCGTCCGTCATCGCACGTAAGGTCGGCGAAGACGACTTCGTCGCGGTTCGACGGCTCTGCACGCACGCGATGCTGCTGGGGCTCTTGATCATCTCGACCCTCGGCTTCGCGGGCTACACCTTCGCCATACCGCTCTTTCAGCTGATGGGCGCGCCCGACGAAGTACTCGTCCTGATCGAGCAATACGTGACGATCTGGTTCGCGGGCGCGCCCTTCTTCGCCACATCAACGATCGCCACCAGCCTGCTTCGGGCTACCGGCCACGCCTCCGTTCCCGGGATCGTCATGGCGCTCGGATCGGTTCTCCAGGTGATCTTTGCTCCGCTCCTGATTTTCGGTCTGCTGGGTTTCCCGGAACTCGGCATCCGCGGCGCTGCGACCGCCTTCCTGATCGGCGGCGTCATCCCGATGACGATCTCGTTCTACTGGCTCGTCCACCGCGAGCGTTTGCTCGCACCGACGCTGGAACGAATCGGCGAATCCTGGCGCTCGATCCTGCACGTCGGGCTACCCTCGATGGCGACGAGCCTGGTGAGCCCGGTCGCGTCCGGCATCATCACGCGGTTACTCGCCGGTCACGGCGCGGCGGTGGTCGCGGGATTCAGCATCGCAATGCGCGCGGATATGTTCATCATGATGATCCTGATGGCGACCGCTTCCGCTATCGGACCGTTCGTCGGCATGAACTGGGGCGCTCGTCGTTACAACCGCGTGCGTAGAGCGATCCAGATCGTCAACGGCTTTTGCGTCGTCTGGGGCGCGTTCTGTTTCCTCTTTATGCTGTTCTTCGCCGAGACGATCGTCGGCATGATCAACGACGACCCGGACGTCATCCAATCCGCGACGCTGTATCTCCTGATCGTGCCGTTCTCGATTGGCTTCATGGGCCTGCAGAGCGTCGCGACATCGACGTTCAACGCACTCGGCAAGCCCATCCCGTCGCTGATCCTCTCGATGGCGCGGATGGCCGTGCTCTACGTCCCTCTCGCGATCGTCGCCGACTACTTCTACGGCTTCGTGGGTATCTTCTTTGCAACATCGGCAACCAGCGTCGTCGTCGGCCTCTGGGCCTATTTCTGGCTCAAGCGACTGATCGATCAACCGGGCGCGACATCCGTCGTCGAGGCCGGCAACACAAGCGCCGCTACCAGTTCGTAAACGCGCCGTCGCGCCGGTGTAGTTCCGTCAATCGGCCGTTCAGCGGGGCGCGGCGTTCTTCCGCCAACGCTTCGTCGAGTTCGACCCCGAGCCCTGGCTCGTCACGACAGAATGCATATCCGTCTGCCCAGCCGATCTGGCGCGGAAAGAGATCATTGGCATAACTGCCCGGCGCGCGAGGCATTTCCTGCACCGCGACATTCGTCAACGCCATGCAGAGCGCCACACCGGCCGCCGCGCTGACGGGACCCAAGGGGTTGTGCGGCACGATGTCGATGTAGTGGGTCTCACACGAGTGCGCGATCTTCGCCGCCTCCGTGATCCCACCCGCGATGCATAGATCGATGCGCGCGTAGCGGACGAGCTCTTCCTCGATCACCTCACGAAACGCCCATTTGCCCGTCCACTGCTCACCCGCCGCGATCGGTACGCGCCCATGGCGCGCCAGCGTGCGATAGCTCGCTGGGTTCTCGGAGCGGAGCGGGTCTTCCAGGAAAAAAGGGCGATAAGGTTCGAGCCGGGACGCAAGTTCGATCGTCGCGGCCGTATCCAATCGCGTGTGGACGTCGAGACAAATTTCGATGTCATCACCGACCGCGTCGCGCAGGGCCGCGAATAGATCCACGGTCTGCGGCACGGCTTCCCGCGGTTCGAGCAGATCCTCGTCGCCCGTGCCGGCTTCGCGTGCGCTCGGCACATGCCAGCGGACGAATTTCCAGCCATCGTCGACGGCGCGCCGGCAGCTATCGAGGAGGCCATCGCGCCCGATGCCTTGCGTGTGCGGATAACAAACCACCTTGTCGCGCACGGCACCACCGAGGAGTTTGTAGACAGGAAGCCCAAGAGCCTTCCCTTTGATGTCCCAGAGCGCGATGTCGATCGCGGAAAGCGCGCAGCCATAGACCCGATCGGCCGGGAAGAAACCGATCCGGAAGCAGCGTTGCCAGATCGCTTCGGTCGCCAAAGGATCAGCGCCTTCGATGAACTCGCCGAGATGCGTCACGGCGGCACTGATCGCACCACCCCAGTGGGGTATGCCGACCTCGCCGAGCCCGGAAATCCCGGCATCGGTCTCGACTTTCACGATGAAGTACTTCCGTCCCGCATCGTCCGAAAAACAGAAAGATCGAACGCCCGTGATCCGCATCGTCATCACCTTTTGACCCACGTCGTCGAGGGTGCTCTCCTTCGCGTTCGAGAGAAAGCAGAACCGAGACCACATTGACCGAATCGACCGACTCGCCGATCACCCCCGAAGCCACGACGAACCGCGAATGGAGGGAAGCGTGGGCTATCGACGTCGACGCCGATCCCTACGATCTCCCGCTGGAGACGTTCAATCCTGGACATCCCCAACTCCATCAGTCGAATCGTGCGCTCGAGTACCTGGCGAGACTGCGGGCCGAAGATCCGGTGCACTACTGCGCCGAGAGCCAGTTCGGTTCGTATTGGTCGGTGACGCGCTACGAAGACGTCAAAGCCGTGGACATGAACCACAAGGTCTTCTCGTCAGATATCGACAACGGCGGCATCCGGCTCGGCGGTCAACGCCGCGAGCAGGACGTCAATCCTATGTTCCACCTGCCGATGTTCATCATGGAGGATCAGCCGAAGCACGACGCCCAACGTAAGGTCGTCGCGCCGATGTTCACACCGACACATCTCGCCGAACTCGCGAATCTCATCCGCGAACGCGCGGTGAAGATCCTCGACGATTTGCCGGAGGGCGAGGACTTCAACTGGGTTCGAACCGTTTCGGTCGAACTCACAGGCCAGATGCTCGCGACACTCTTCGACGTACCCCAGGAAGACCGGCACCTTCTGATTCACTGGTCGGACTCGGTCGAACGGCTCGCGGATCCCGAATTCTTCGAAACGGTCGAAGAAGGTTTCGCCGAGCTCTGGAAGTGCTTCGAATACTTCAACACGGTCCGCCAGGAGCGCGCCGCGAGCGGAAAGGGCGGCAACGATCTGATCTCGTTTCTGGTCGGCAACGACGCGACCCGCGACATGCCACCCAACGAGTTCCTCGGCAACATGCTGCTCTTGATCGTCGGCGGTAACGACACCACGCGGAACTCGATCTCGGGCGGCGTGCTGGGTCTCAATCGCTACCCCGACCAATACGACCTGCTCGAATCCGATCATTCGCTCGTCCCGCAGCTCGTGCCCGAGATCATCCGCTGGCAATCGCCCGTCGCGCATATGTGTCGCACGGCCCTCGAAGACACGACGATCGGCGGCAAGGCCATCAAGCAATGGGAAAGGGTGTGTATCTGGTATATATCGGGTAATCGCGACGAGCGTCATTTCGAGAACGCGGACGCAATCGACATCCGGCGCGCCAACGCACGTTCACACCTCTCGTTCGGCTACGGCATCCACCGATGCCTCGGCAATCGACTCGCCGAGCTGCAGCTCAAGATCCTCTGGGAGGAGATTCTCGCGCGCTTCGAACGCGTCGAAGTCGTCGGCGAACCGACGTATCTGAATTCGAGCTTCATCCGCGGGATCACCGACCTGCCGGTTCGCGTCCGCCGCCGCTAGCTGGGTCTTCGTCGGCGCCGCTACGCGTCCAGCGCGAAGCCTTTGCCGTTAGCATGGACCGAGAAACTTGAAGAGGGTGGTCATGACCGATTCGAACCAGCAAGAAATGCTTCAAAGCCTTGTCGACAAAGACGAAATCCGTGAACTGACCGCGCGCTATTGTCACGGCGTCGTCGATGGCGATGCCGACAGGATCGCCGAACTCTTCTGTGCGGACGGAAAGTTCATTGCGCACAAGTTCAGTGCCGAAGGGCGCGAGAATCTCCGCGAGTTCTATGCCGGGGGCGTGGGCGGGAAGACCCACAAACCTTTCATTCAGAACCACGTGATCGAATTCGACTCGGCGGACGAAGCGCGTGGACGATGTTCAGTCGAGATCCGCGTGCTGCAGGACGGCGTCGGCTATACGCAAGCCGGCCACTATTTTGATCGCTACCGGCGGGAAGATGGTCGCTGGCGGTTCCTGGAGCGCAACTACATCCGCTACCACAACGTGCCGTGGACCGAAGGCTTCAACAAATAGGGCGTTGCTCAGTAGGCCGAAGCCCCGCCTTCGGCCGGTATCACGGCACCGTTGACCATGCGTGACTCGTCACTCGCGAGAAAGAGCGCAACCGCGGCGATGTCCTCGGGCACGCCGTATCCGAAAGGGTGTCGGTCATCGACGAGGCGATTGTTGGGATCCATGGCCTTCGCGATCTGATCATCGACCGGCGCTGCCGTGTCGACGTCCATCCTCGAGGCGACGCGATCGCTCAGGACGATCCCGGGCGCGATCGCATTAGCCCGAATACCGTTGCGCCAATAGCGGCCCGCCAGGGCCTGTGTAAAGGAGATGATCCCACCCTTGGCCGCCGTGTAGACGTGGCCCGGAAAAGCGCCCTTGAGCGCAACGACCGATGTGAAGTTCACGATCGCGCCGCCGCCCGCGCTGATCAGATGACCGATCCCATGGCGGCACGACAGAAACGCACCCTTGAGATCGAGATCGATCGTGTGGTCCCAGACGGCCATGTCGACATCGGTAACCGCCCGGTCATCGACGATCGAACCGCCCGCGCAGTTGACGAGCGTGTCGATCTTGCCGAACGCGCGTGCACCCTCCGCGAGTGCATCGCGAACGCTGTCCTCATCCTTGACGTCGGTGCGGACGAAGAGGCCCGCATCACCGAGCGCTTCCGCTGATGCGCTGCCTTTGTCGACGTCCAGTTCGGCGACGACGACCTTCGCACCTTCCTCGACGAACCGTCGGGCGCTCGCGCGGCCAATCCCAGAACCTGCGCCGGTGATAAAGGCAACTTTTCCTGACATACGTGCCATGGCCGCTAGTCTCCCGTTCCGATCGAGTGGACAAAACCCGCGCGGTTCGGCATTTCCACAGCCGGCAAAGACCGTCGGTCGATCACGACACCCTCGTCGATGACCCCGTTGGCGAAAAGCAAAAACGCCGTCAGTGAATAGACCTCATCGTCGCTCAAGCTCCCCGGCGCGTTGTAAGGCATGGCGCGACGGACGTAATCGAAAATCGTCGTGGCGTAGGGCCAATAGCTCCCGACGGTGCGGACCGGCGCTTCGGTACCGATGGTGCCGACACCGCCCACAAGCCGGTCGTTGAGGCTGCCCTCGCCTTCGGCACCGTGGCAAGCCGCGCAATGGCGCGCATAGAGTTCTGCGCCAGTGCGCGCATCACCTTCACCGGACGGCAATCCATCGCCATTCGGCAACACTGTGAGACTGACACTCTCGAGTTCTTGTTCAGTCAGCGGCTCACCGAGACCCGGTGAAGCAGCGACCGCGACAGGTGCTACGAGCGCGCCGGCCGCGAGCATTCCCAGAAGAGCCCAGAGACTCGATCGACGATCAGACATAGACGTTGCTCGCTTCTCCCGCGGCGTCGATCCGCCAAGCCTGGATTCCGTTGTAGTGGTAGAACGAGCCGGGACCGCGACCGGCCAGGGCAGCGCTTCGACTCGGCTGAACGGCGCCGGACTCGTCATAGGCACGACTCAAGAGGGTCGCTTCGCCGCCGTCCCAGGACCACGCGACACGAAAAGGTGTTGAACAAAGCGGGAGCGCTTCGCCGATCAGTTCGGCCTCACCCCAACTGCGTCCACCGTCGGCCGACACCTCGACACGCGTGATCCGTCCCGCACCCGACCATGCGATCCCACTAACCGCGTAAACGCCCGGCCCCTCGAGGCTGAGCCCCGGTGACGGACTCGTGATCAACGACTTCACGCCCATCGGAAACGTGAACTGCTCCGCCAGACCGTCATCGCGCAGGTCCGTGTACTTCGAGGTCTCGTCCTTCGTCATGGCCGGGCGATCGGTCACATCGAGCGAGCGAAGCCACTTCACACTCGCGTTGCCCTCCCAACCGGGCAGGAAGAGGCGCATCGGATAGCCGTTGCCCGGACGCAGTCGCTCGCCGTTCTGGTAGAGCGCAACGATCGCGTCGTCGAGGGCTTTGTCGAGAGGAATGCTGCGACTCATGACGGCCGCGTCCGCGCCTTCGGCTACGACCCACCGCGCGGCGTCATCGATACCGACCTCGTCGAGGAGCACCGCGAGCGGAACGCCGATCCACTCGCTCGTCGAAACGAGCCCGTGCAACGACGCGGCGGTTCCCGGCACGGGGTTCGGCGCGGTGCACGCGCCACTGTTGCCCGAGCATTCGAGGAACTGGATCCGTGACACCATCGGATAACGATCCAGCGACTCGACGCTGAATGCGCTCGGCCGCGAAACCAACCCATGAACCGCCAACCGGTGCTGCCCCGGGTCAATGGCGGGAATGCCGCTGTGGTGGCGTTCGAAGTGCAACCGGCTCGGTGTGATCAGACCCGTCAAATGTTGCAGGGGCGTTCGAGAAACACCCGCACCCGTGGTACCGGCGGCAGACGAAATCGGCGATCGGACGACATGCGCTTCGAAAGGCGATGGCGAGCCGTCATCCGTCATCGGTCCACCCGGCGCCATCATGCTTTCGCTTCGCGCGGCCGCGACCCCGACCGAGGCCGTTGCGATGCTCGCCCCAACACCGCGTAAGAAGAACCGTCGGCTCAATATGCCGTTGCCCGCCTGCCGCTCACCTACCGTATCGTCGTGATACGCCATGCCCCCTCCTCGAGTTGCTCAAACGCATCGACGCGCGCATTCAAAAAAGAAGATCTTCGCTTCGCGCGTGGACGCCCACCGTTAAGCTATCGCGGTAATCACCTATGGCGCCACGTAGACGTCGCTTGGACGATGGTCTACCGGATAAAGAAGATGAGGACCGCTTGTCACGACCGAGAATTCTGGAGGAACTGCACCTCGACCATCAGCGCCTCGCGCGCATCCTGACCGCGCTCGAGACATGGTCCGAGGAGGACGCCGAGTACGACGCGGCGACGATCGACCGTGTCGGTGCGATGATCGAGTACCTCTCGGAGTACCCGGAAACCATGCACCACCCGCTCGAAGATCGGGTGTTCGACTTGCTTCTCCTACGCTCCCTTTCGACGGACGACCGCAACGCCGTCGTCGAGAACGCCAAGCAACATCGTAAGCTGCGCGATCTGACCAAGGCGCTCGCGGCGGAACTCGACACCACACTCAGGGGCGACAGATTCTCTCCTGAGAAACTCAGGCAAAAAGCCAAGGAATACGCTCGCATCCAGTTCGACCACATGGGCTTCGAGGAAAACGTCGTCTTTCTTCTCGCCGAACGCGAATTCACCAGTGAGGATTGGACGAGCATCGAGTCGGCGGAACGCCTGAGCCACGACCCGCTCTTCGATCAACGCCTGTCGCGCTTCCAAAGCCTCTACGATTTCGTCAACGCAGACGACAAACCGCTCTCGAGTTCGCTTCGCCAGCCCGCGTTCGCCGGACTCCCCGACATGGCCGATTCGCCTTACCTCGGCGCGCGGGCGTTCGCCGAATTCGCCGGCGCCTGGTCCGCCTTCTTCGAACGCCTGCAACAACTTCAAGCTCAACAAGGCGCGGCCTGGCAGAACGATCTCGAAAAAGCGCAGAAGACCTTCGCCAGCAACGATCCTTTTTCCGCCTACAGCGAACTCTGCGCGCAGCAGACCGCTCGACAACTCGACGTCGGCCGGGCGGTTTTCGACGCCTGGTCCGCCGCTATCGATCGTCACAACGTCATCGCGCGGCGGTTCCTGACGGTGGCACCACCCGGGCGCTAGGTTCCCGGTGCTCCGAGCCCCGACGGTGATCACACCGACGGGGCAAAAAAACCACCCGCGAAACTCGCGAGGGCGCGCTCCGACGAACTAAACCTACGCGCCCAAGTTCCAAAACGATCTAACGGATCAACCTCATCCGGATGCTATTTTTTTAGCACTCAGGTAGCGTCAGTGACCATCAATGCTACTTTTTTAGCATCGAGGGAGGAAGGAAATGTTTCTGAAAACTGTCGCCGCTTTCGTATTCGCCACCGTCACGACGCTGCTCCTGCTCTTCGTGATGATTTCGGCCATCAGCAATCCGCAACCGGCCGCGCAGAGCGGCATCAAAGGCAAGGTGCTCGACTTCGTGCGGGTGATCGAGGAACCGCCCGTCGTAATCAAGACCCCAACACCCGTCAAACCGCCGAACGTACCCGAGCCGCCGAAGTCCACGCCGAAGATCGACCCCTTCGACGGCGACCATGATTGGCGCATCGACGTCGAGGAACCCGACATCGGCGATCCCGACCTCATGCTCGCGCGTCTCGACGGTGACTATCTGCCCATCATCCGGGTCGACCCCGAATACCCGCCCCGCGCGATCAGCCGGGGCACGGAAGGCTACGTGCTGATGGAGTTCACCGTGACGCCGACGGGTCGTGTCGTGAACCCCGTGGTGCTATCGGCAGAACCGGTCGGCGTCTTCGAACGCGCAGCCGAAGCAGCAGTGCTGAAGTTTCGATACAAACCACGAGTCGTGAACGGCGCGCCGCAAACCGTGCCGGGCGTGCGAACGGTGTTCAGCTTTGAAATGCAGGGCAAAGGGTGATCGCTGACGCGACGCCGTTCGGCTAGCGCTTGCTCGGCATCCTCGGTCTGTTGCCGATGACGCCACGGTCGCGAAGACGTTCGAGTTTCTGCGGATCGAGGCCGAGCAAGCCACCTAGGACCTCATCGTTGTGCTGCCCAAGCGTCGGGGCGGGTGTGCGAAGCTCGAAAGGGTCGGGCCCGGCACGATACGGCGGTGATGGATTCGGCTGGTTGCCAACGACTGCACGATCCATCCACTGCCAGAAGCCGCGCGCGCCGAGATGCGGATCGTTCAGAACCGTCGAAGCCGAACTCAGCGCCATCGCCGCAATCGATCGCTTCTGCAGTCTCCGGGTCAGCTCTTGTGCATCCTGTGGTGCTGTCCACGCCGCGAGCGCTTCGTCGAGGGCGCCGCGCCGGGCGAGTCGATCCTCGAGACCGCCAAACGTTGCAAGGGTGTCACCGACCTCGTCGACGAGCGCAAGCCACGCCGTCTCGTTCTCGATCTGGATCAGAATCCATGCATCATCCCCCTGGCAAGGGTAAGTGCCGTACGGCGCCGCGTGTGCGACGGCGTTGCCACGCCTGGCCGGCGGTTCGCCGTTGGCCGCGAATTCCATGACGCCGTGGGCGCCGAGCACCATCAAGCCTTCCGATTGCGACAGATCAACGAACTGACCCCGACCGAATCGCGCTTGTGCCCGGAGTGCGACCAACAACGCCGACGCGCCGTTCAAGCCACCCACCGCGTCACCCAACGCCACGTGTTGCATCGTCGGCGCGTCTTCCGCATTGCCGTTCAAGTGCGGCAATCCGGATGAATGCTCGACTGTCGAACCGTAGGCCCGAAATGTCTGCCAGGGACCCGTGGACCCGAACGCCGGCATGGATAGCAGAATGATGTCGTCGCGCACGGCCTTGAACGTCTCGTAGTTCAGGTCGAGTTTTTCGAGCACCCCGCCGGCGTAGTTCTCGACGACGGCATTCGCCGTCGCAATCAGTCGCAGCAGGAGTTCACGGCCTTCGGAGTCCTCGAGATCGAGGGTGACGTTTCGCTTGTTGCGATTGACCATGTTGAACGCGGTCGATTTCTCCGCGCCGTCATCCTCGATCCACTCGGGTGTCGCCTCCCAACTACGCCACCAGTCGAACCGTTCACAACTTTCGACCTTGATGATGTCGGCACCCATGTCAGCGAGGTGCCGCGCCGCGAGCGGGCCCGCCCATCCCATCGACAGATCAACGATGCGGATGCCTTCGAGCGGCGCAGTCATGCCCAGCCCTCCGAGTGTTCGCCGAGCGACGCCACCGGACCGCCGAAGTTCGGTGGCATATCGAAAAGCCTGAATGAGACGCTCGGGACGGTCAGGGTCGATCCGTCGGAGAGTGCAGCCGTCGAAAAAGCGTTCCGTTCGACGTATTGGTCGACCTCGAAGAGTTCTTCCATCGTCGGCACGCGCGCCAGTGGAATCCGCGCCCGCTGACCGCGGTAGAAAAGATCCTCGGCACCGTGTTCGAGAAGCTTCTCCGTCATGCGCGGTTCGATCACGTCGATTCCCTGCAACCGACCGATCGACGACTGGAAGAGGTCGATCTCGGCAAGATCTTCCATCCCGAGGAGCTCACAAAACGAATGCCACTGTGAAGGCGTCAACACCGTGACGCCGAGCCATCCATCACGACAGGGATAGATGCCCAACGGGTAGGTCGGCGGAAATCGGTTAACGCCCATCCGCGGCGCTTCGAGACCCGTGTTGTGGAACCCGATCTCGCCAACGTCCGTGAAGCAAA
The DNA here is from genome assembly GCA_951813295.1 of uncultured Pseudomonadales bacterium. Lineage (GTDB taxonomy): Bacteria > Pseudomonadota > Gammaproteobacteria > Pseudomonadales > Azotimanducaceae > VXYL01. The sequence goes on along the minus strand of CATOTI010000002.1, from coordinate 2,179,569 downwards.
GCACTGACTCGAAGATGCTCACTTCGAGTTCGACCACCGATCCTCGGTTACCGATTTCACCGGCCAACACGTGTGACAGGCTCGCGATGAAGGCCGTCGATCCGGCGACGATCTGCGCCTGATAACCGGTCGGCACGAGCGGCGGACCTTCCACGGGCCCAATGCCGCGGATCATGCCGTTGAGCGCAAACATCGCACCGTCCGTGCCGACGAAATCCTCGTACGGACCGCCGCGACCGTACCAATCGATCGTCGTCAGGACGCTCTTCGTCGCCCCGGTGAGCGGGTGCGGATCATCACCCGCGAGCACGAGGTCCGCGGATTCGATCAGCGCTCGAGCGTCGACATCGTCGACAAGCACGCTCTGCTTGTTGGTACTCAAGAACGCGTGCATCGCGCTCGCGTCGGGGTCGCCCGACTCGAATCCAGGCCGCCATGGTCGAAGCCGTCGGGTCGGAAAACCGTCGCTGGGCTCGAGGTTCACGACAGTCGCCCCGTAATCCGCGGCGAGCTTCGCGCAATAGCCGGTCGCTACGGTGCCGCCGACATCCACGACTGTCAGGCCCTCGAGGGCCATCACCTCCATGCCGATTAGAGCTCGTTGTCGATTCGGTAGAAGATCCGCTCGATCGACTTGATATCGGTGCCGACGCGCTGGATGCCGAGTGCCGCGTGATCCGTGAGATCAATCTCCTGGGCGACCTGCTCGGCCGTCTTGCCAGCCTTCTTCATCATCTCGGCCTTGGCCCACAGATCGCGGTAGAACGCCTGCACGAGCGTCAGCCGTTCGAGATCGGTTACGGGTCCACCGTGGCCCGGCACGAAGATGTCGAAATCGAGCGCTTTGAGGCGTTCAATCGTGTCCGGCCACTCATCGACATAACCGTCGCCGAGGTATGACGGCCCGGCGAACGCCATATCGCCCGTGAACACGAGCTTGTCCTGCGGGAAGTAGACGACCACATCGCCTCCCGTGTGCGCGCGCCCCAGGAACATGATCTCGATCTCGCGATTGCCGCGATGCAGCGTCATCTTGTCGTTCATCGTGAGCGACGGCGGGATCGGCGCGATCTCATCGAAATCGAGCACGTGCGCCGAGAACATTTCGAGATAGGCCTCGAGCTGAGCCTTGCGCGCGGCGTCCTCCTCACTCTGGATCTGCTCCGAAACGCGCGCGATCGTGCGCGCATTGCCGTTGACGCCGTCGAGGTAGGTCTGCTCCTCGAGCGGGGCGGTCGCGAGCTTCATGTGCGTCCACTCGTGGCCGATGATCGGCAGATCGGCAAACTCCTGGTTGCCGTGCGCGTGGTCCCAATGATGGTGCGAGTTGATGAGTGCGGTAATGGGTTTGTCCGAAACCGCCTTCACCGCTTCGCGCAATTGGCGTGCCTTAGCCGGCGTCACGTGCGAGTCGACGATAATCACGTCTTCCTCGTTCACGATCACGAGCGAGTTGCTGTTGAAGACGAGCGCCGTCGTGTTGGCGATGTAGATTCCGTTACGGACCTCGGTGAACCGATGTGTATCGGTGAGAATCGGCTCGGCGGCGTTCGCAAAGGCGCCGAGAACGACTACCCCGAGCACCCACATTCCGCGTCTCATCCAAGACACTGATTCCATTCTTGCTGCCATAAATATCCCCCCCATGGGACTCCGCTGAGCTGACTGCGACGTGTTCGTCGATGGACACGGCGGATCCAGCCCTCTAAATGTAGCGCCTCGGCCGCGCACACGAAAACCGGGCGCGGTAGCGTCGGGCCCGGCCGACAACGAACGAGATCAGTTTTGATAGCCTGAACGAAGGAAGGGGGGGACGAATGGAAGGCAACGAACTCAAGGACAAAGTGGCGATCGTGACGGGCGCGGGGCGCGGCATTGGACGCGCCATTGCCGTCGCTTATGCCCAAGCCGGCGCCAAGGTGGTCTGCGCCGCGCGGAGCGTCGACGAAATCAACGCCGTCGCGGATGAAGTCGACGGCCTGGCGATTCCTTGCGACGTGAGCAGCGAGCAATCCATCCAGACGTTGATCAACGGCACGATCGCCGAGTTCGGCGCCATCGACATCCTCGTCAACAATGCCGGCGCCGTCGCGCGCCTGCCAACCCACGAACTACCGACCGAGGAATGGGACACCGTCATCAACGTCAACCTGCGCGGTGTCTTTCTCTGTACCAAATATGCGCTTCCATCAATGCTCGAACGCGGTAGCGGCTGCATCATCAACATTTCCTCGGGCGCGGGCGTCGTCGGTCCGCCCAACCGGTCGGCCTATGCAGCGTCAAAACACGGCGTGATGGGGCTCACGAAAACGCTCGTCGCGGAGTACTTGAACAAAGGCATCCGTTCGCACGTCATCCTGCCGGACGCGACCGTCTCGCAAATGCGCTCGGAAGGATTCCCGGAAGAAGACCCCGAGTCGCTCATTCAAGCGGACGACATCGCCGATGCCGCCGTCTTTCTCGCGACGCAGAAAACAACGGCGCACACGTTCGAAATCCGCGTGAGCCAGGGCCTCGCGACACGTTACAAGGACTAGGGGCCGATCCATGACGACCACTGCATCGCAACACGACGTCGTAATCATCGGCGCCGGCTTTTCCGGTCTTTACGCGATTCATCGGCTGCGCGACGAACTCGGCCTCGACGTGGTCGCTTACGAGGCCGGCAACAGCGTCGGCGGGACCTGGTACTGGAACCGATATCCCGGCGCGCGCTGCGATTCTGAGTCCTATTACTACTCCTATTCGTTCTCGGACGAGCTCCAGCAGGAGTGGACCTGGTCGAGCCGCTACCCGGCGCAGCCCGAAATCCTGAAATACCTCGACCACGTGGCCGATCGCTTCGACCTTCGCCGCACGATCCAATTCGAAACCAAGGTCACGCGCGCCGAGTTCATCGAGACCGCTGATCAATGGGAGGTCGAAACGAGTTCCGGCGACGTCGTGCGCGCCAAGTACATCGTGAGCGCCGTCGGATGCCTGTCGTTGCGCAACGCGCCGGGCGATCACTTCAAAGGGCTCGATGACTTCGAAGGCGACTGGTACCACACCGGGGCATGGCCTCACGACGGGGTCGACTTCACCGGCAAGCGCGTCGGCCTCATCGGCACGGGTTCGACCGGCATTCAGGCGACCCCGGTGATCGCCGCCGAAGCCGATCACCTGACCATCTTCCAACGCACGGCCAACTTCAGCATTCCCGCGCGCAACGCACCCTTGAGCGCGGAGGAAACCGCCGAGATCAAGGCGCACTACGACGAGATTCGTGATCGTTGTCGCAACTCGAGCGGTGGCTTCCCGTTCTACCCGAGCGAAATGAACGCGAACGAGGTGACCGACGCCGAGCGCGCGTCGACCTACGAGAAGCTCTGGGATCTCGGCGGCTTCCGGTTTCTCGCCGAGTCGTACGCTGACCTCACGATCGACGAATTCGCGAACGGCACAGCCGTCGACTTCATCGGGCGGAAAATCCACGAGATCGTCAAAGACCCCGAAGTTGCTGCAGAGCTCGTGCCTTTCGATCACCCCTACGGGACAAAGCGCCCACCGATCGATACGGACTATTACGACACGTACAACCGTGACAACGTGAAGCTCGTGAACGTACGCAAGGCACCGATCGAGGAAATCACCGCCAAGGGCGTGCGGACCACGGACGCCGAATACCCACTCGACGTCATCGTCTTCGCGACCGGCTTCGATGCGATGACCGGCGCGTTACTCGACATCGACATCCGCGGTCGTGGCGGACGAACGCTGGGCGATGCCTGGGAAGCGGGGCCGCGAACCTATCTCGGTCTGCAAGTCGCCGGTTTCCCGAACCTCTTCACCATCACGGGGCCCGGCAGTCCATCCGTGCTCACCAACATGCCCGTCGCAATCGAACAACACGTCGACTGGGTCACCGAATGCATCCAGCACATGCAGAGCGCGGGGCATCAGACGATCGAGGCTAATGACGACGCACAGGAAGCCTGGGTGACCCACGTCGCGGAAGCAGCCGAAGAGACGCTCTTTCCCAAGGCGAACTCCTGGTACGTCGGCGCGAACGTGCCCGGCAAGTCGCGTGTCTTCATGCCCTACGTCGCGGGAATGGACGTCTATCGCGAGAAATGTAACGAGGTGGTCGCGAACGACTACGAGGGGTTCGAGATCGCGTAGGCCGGTTTTTCGGTTCTAGTTGCGAGCTGCAGTTTTCGCAAAGCGAAAACTGCAGACGAACCGGCACAGCCGGTTCGCAGACGGTTAGACCGGTAGAACGGACGGCGTATGCGAGCGTTACCCCAGCAGTTTTCGCAACGCGAAAACTGCAAACGAACCGGCGCAGCCGGTTCGCCTCATCGACCCGACCTGAGTGCGCCCAGCAGTTTTCGCGAAGCGAAAACTGCAAACGAACCGGCGCAGCCGGTTCGCGTTCGCAGTGCGCTACGTCTTGCTGGCTTCGAAGATGCTGCCGACCGATGCGTCGAGCATCGCGCTGAACTCGTCGTCCGTCTGGCTCGCCGACAAACCTTCGGACAACGCCCGCGAAAAACTCGCGACCATGCCGTTGTTGCGCGCGAGCCGCGTGTTCGCTTCGTCACGCGAATAGCCGCCCGATAGCGCAACCACCCGTAAACAATTCGGATGCGCGATCGCCTTGGCGTACAGGTTGTCCTCTTCCGGCAGCGTGAGCTTGAGCATCACGCGTTCACCATCGCCTAGCACGTCGAGTGAATCGAGGATGCCCTGATTGAGGATGTCCTCGGCGGCCGCTTTGTCCGGACAATGAATGTCGACTTCGGGTTCGACGATCGGCACGAGGCCTTCGCCGATGATGATCTTCGCGACCTCGAACTGCTGAGCGACAATCGCTTGGATCCCGGCCGCGTTCGCCTGTTTGATCACCGAGCGCATCTTGGTACCGAAAACGCCGAGATTCTTGGCGCGCTTGCAGAGATCGGCGAGCCCCGGATTGGGCTTCATGAGCTGCACGCCCTCCGCCTCGTCCGCGAGGCCTTTGTCGACCTTCAGGATCGGCACGATCTTCTTGTAGTTCCAGAGAAACTCAGGCGTCTGCATCCCGGCGATGGTGCGGTCCATCGTGTTCTCGAAAAGAATCGCCGCGAGGATACGATCGCCTTCGAACGACGGACTCGTGATGATTCGTGTCCGCATCTCGTGGACGAGATCGAACATCTCATCGTCGGTCGACCAGGCATCCTCGCTGATGCCGTAAAGGCCGAGCGCTCGCGGCGTACTGCCGCCGCTCTGATCCAGCGCGGCGATGAAGCCGTCGGCCGTTCCCATCTTTTCGAGTTGTGTGTCGAAATCACTCACTTAGTCGATCTCACTGAGCCAAAGTTGTCGCGCCCAATGATAGCGACTTCCTTCGCGGCTTTGATGATTCGCCGGTGAGCGCGCGGCACGAGAAACGCGCAAACTCAAGCAACTGAACGATCAGGGGGAAGGTCGTGCGAAGCAGTGTGATCGTGTTCATCGGCTTGTCGTTTCTAACAACGATCGGTTGTACACGAACCGAGCAAGCCGTCGTCGAGCCCAACGTTCCGGCCGGGGAGTGGCGCCACCACGGCGGCGATCTCGCCGCCTCGAAATACTCGCCCCTCGACGACATCGACGCGGCCACCTTCGCCGATCTCTCGAACGCCTGGCGCTGGACGTCGGTGGATGAGCAACTCGACCCGTCCATCTACAAGACAGGCCACTATCGCGCGACACCGATTTATGCGAACGGCCGGCTCTATGCCGCCACATCGCATGGCCAGATCGCGGAACTCGATCCCGCGACGGGTGAACAACGCTGGGTTTTCGACCCCAGGAGCTACGCGAGGGGCATGCCGAATTTCCAGCCGTTGCAGACCCGCGGCATCGAATACTGGACGGACGGAACGGCCGAACGAATCCTCGTCGCCACGATCGGCAAGCAGCTCGTCTCGATCGACGTCGACACGGGCAAGCCCGACCCCGACTTCGGCGTCGACGGTTTCGTCGATCTCGAGAAAGACCTCGGTCCGGGCGATTTCGAACTCGATAACCTGACCCACGGCGCACCGCCGATCGTCGTGCGCGACACGATCATCGTCGGCTCCAAGGTGTTCGATTACGCGCTCGCGAACCGAAACCCGCCCGGTCACGTACGGGCCTACGATGTCCGCACGGGCGAATTCAAGTGGCGCTTCCACACGATCCCACGGTCCGGCGAGCCTTTTGTCGAGACCTGGGAGAACGACGCATGGCAGAAAGCCGGTAACACCAACGTCTGGACGATGATGTCGGCCGACGAGGAACTGGGCCTCGTCTATCTCCCCACCGGCACCCCGACCAACGACTATTGGGGCGGGCGCCGGCACGGCGACAACGTCTATGCCGAAAGCCTCATCTGCCTCGACGCCGACACCGGCGAACGCGTCTGGCATTTCCAGACCGTGCATCACGGCGTCTGGGACTACGACATCGCCTCGGCCCCGAACCTCGTCGACATCGAGGTCGACGGACGGTCGATCAAAGCCGTCGCGCAGGTATCCAAAACGGGCATGACCTACGTTTTCGACCGCGCCACCGGTGAACCCGTGTGGCCGATCGAAGAGCGACCCGTGCCGCAATCGACCGTCCCCGGTGAGAAAACGGCTGCCACCCAGCCGTTCCCGACGAAACCGGCTCCGTTCGAACGCCTCGGCATCACCGACGACGACCTCATCGATTTCACGCCGGCGATCTACACCGAGGCGAAAGAGATCGCGAGCCGTTACGTCACGGGCCCCATCTTTACACCGCCCATCGTCGCCGGCGCCGACGGCAAGATCGCGACGATCGTCGTGCCGGGCGCCGCCGGCGGCGCCAATTTTCCCGGCGCGTCGATCGATGCCGAAACCGCGACGATCTACATCGAATCCATCACCGCCCCGATCGGTATGGCGCTCACCCCACCGCAGGCAGATTCCGACTGGGACTACGTCATCGCCTACCGTGGCGCACGTGGACCCGAGGGACTACCGCTCATCAAACCGCCCTATCGACGAATCACCGCGATCGATCTCAATACCGGTGAACACCGATGGATGGTCCCCGTCGGCAACGGCCCGCGCGACCATCCCGCGATCGCGCACCTCGACCTCCCGCCGCTCGGGAGCCCGTTCGTCGGCAAAGTGGCCGAGGGCGGCATCCTCGTCACCAAGACGCTCGTGATCTCTTTCCTTGCCCACATGGACGAGCAGCGAGCGCGCATGTCCGGCGGGATGCTGCGTGCCTACGACAAGTCGACGGGCGAACTCGTCGGCGAGGTCGAAACGGACGCGAGCCTGCACGGGGCGCTGATGACGTATGAACACGACGGACGCCAATACATCGTCGGTGCCGCCGGCGGTGGCGGCGAGACCCAGGAACTCATCGCGTTGGCGCTACCTCAAGCGGCGCCGCCGCAGTAACGCAGCGCTGGCAGTCCCCCGCTGGTCAATCAAGTTTCGTCTGCTAGTTGCCTCCGTAAGGCAATAAGTCGACGTAACCGTACGTCCCATTGATCTGCTGGATCCCGCGGTTGTAAGCCGAATACGTGTGATAGATCGCCCCGTCGTGCTTGGCGAAAACGCTCACACCGTGATTCTCGCCCTTCCAGAAGCCGATCTCTTCATCACCGACCACGTGTGTTTCTTCACCCTCCCGGGCGGACGCGTGATAGTCGAAGTTGAAATCATCGAGCGACGTCGCCCAGGGAAACCGCCAGCCGCGTGACGCCCGAATACGGTCGATCGCCTCACGGCCGGCGCGCGAGACGGCAACGAGGGTCGCGTTGTGCGCCTCCAGCCCGTTCGACGTGCCGTCGTAAGCACTCATCCAGGCCGAGCAGCCGGGGCAAGGATCTTCCCAATCCGGGCCGAACATGAAGTGATAGATGACGAGTTGGTCGTGCTCGCCGAAGAGCCCTTCTAAGCCCACCTCGCCGTCGTCGGTCTGAAATCGATAGCTCTTTTCGACCTTCACCCAGGGCATGGCCTGACGCGCACGCGCGAGCGAATCGAGTTCCCGCGTCACGGCTTTCTCACGTCGCAAGAGATCACTCCGGGCGCGTTGCCAGCTCGCAGAATCGACAATCGTCGGACTCATCGCCATCTCCTTTCCGCTCTGAACGCTAGAGCTCTCGACGATAACTCAAGTGCGTGGGTTGTCGACGGGCCAACGCGAAGCCAAGCCGCTCGACCACCGCGTTGCTCGCCGCGTTCGTGGCCCGGATCCCCGCCCATACTTCCGTCGCGCCGAACGTGCACGCGACATCGATGAGCGCAGATGCGGCCGCCGTCGCGAATCCCCGACCGGTCGAGTCCGCCGCTAACCAATAGCCAATGCCGAAGACATCCGGCCGATAACGCATGAGCGACGCAGTACCGTGCACGCGATCATCACTGACCAGCGCGGCCTCAAAGACGCCCGCGCCGACGTAATGCGAGACGAGTTCTGCCCGGGTCATCGCGACGAGGTCGACATAGTCGCCGTGGCGCGTCAGATGAGCGGCGTTGGCGCCAACCAGACCCGCCAGCTTGTGGCCGAGCGCGCCATCGACGCGACGCAGCACGAGGCCGTCGATGCTCGTATCGAGCGGTTCCGCAATTGTCTGATGCCAACCCGGGTCGAAATGAGATAGGTTCCCCACGGCTATTTGACCTATTCCGTCCGCTCAATTGACTGTTAAAAACGATTCCGGAAAATTCCGCCGTTTCGCGCGAAGTCTCTTGGGCGCGGAGGTGATACCGGAGGCTTTGTGAGAATTGCTGTACTGCGTGAACGAGCGGGTGAACGTCGTGTCGCGCTCGTGCCCGAATCCTGCACCAAACTCGTCAAAGCGGGTTTCGCGATCAGTGTCGAATCCGGGGCCGGCGCAGAATCCGGCTACACGGACGAGATGTACAGTCAATCCGGCGCCGACATCGCGAGTGACGCAGCGGCCCTCGTCGGCGGCGCGGACATCGTCGCAACCGTCAACGCGTTGACGAACGAAACCGAACGCGACGCGATCGGCTGGTTGAAGCCCGGCACCGTCGTCCTCGGCTCGCTGATGCCACTTCGAAATCTGGAACTCACCCAGGCGCTCGCCGAGAGCGGCGCACAATCTTTCTCTACCGACGCGATTCCGCGAACCACACGCGCGCAGGCCATGGACACCTTGTCGTCCATGAACAGCATCAGTGGCTACAAGGGCGTGCTCCTGGCCGCCAGCGAACTCGGCAAGTACTTCCCGATGTTGAGTTCCGCCGCGGGAACGGTTTTCCCGGCCAAGGTGTTCGTCATCGGCGCGGCCGTGGCCGGTCTTCAGGCGATCGCCACCGCCAAGCGCCTCGGCGCCCAAGTGACGGCGACGGATGTTCGCCCCGAGGTCAAAGAACAGATCGAAAGTGTCGGCGGCAAGTACGTCGGCATCGAGTTGGACGAAGACGCGTCCGCCGGCGGCGGCTACGCTAAAGAACTCACGGCCGAAGACCAGGCGCGTCAGCGCGAAATGCTGATCGACGAAGTCGCCAAAGCCGACGTCGTGATCACGACCGCCCTCATCGGCGGCGTATTCGCGCCGAAGCTCGTCAACGCCGAAATGGTCGCGAGCATGCGCGCCGGTTCGGTCATCGTGGACCTCGCCGCGGACGGCGGGTGCAACGTCGAAGTAGCGACGCCCGGCGAGACGACCGTCGTCGACGGCGTCACGATCATCGCGCCACTGAATCTTGCCGCGACCCTGCCCGAGCATTCGAGCCTGCTCTTTTCGCGCAATCTCACGAGTTTCCTCGAGACCTTCTCCGAGGAAGGCAGCTTCTCGTTCGATGCCGAAGACGACATTTTGGCGGGCAGCTTGATTACGAACGGTGGTCAGATCGTGCACGAACGAACCCTCGACGCGCTGAAGTCCAACTAAGGGAGTCTGATTTTGCCCAGTCCAACCCAATCGGGTGACGAACGTGCCCACTCCGCGGATGCCGCAACTTCCAACACCCCACCAGGACGCTTCCTGCCGCGGCGAATGATCGTGGCTTTGTCCTGCGTCGTCGTAGTCGGCGGCCTGGCCATCACCGCCTACAGCGCCGGCGCGCCCGCAGACGTCGCCGCGGCAGCCGACACCAGCCACGGCAGCGGCCAACCGGACTATTGGGGGATGACGTTTGTCTTCGTGCTCTCGTCGTTCATCGGCCTCGGCGTGATTCGACGGGTATCGCGTCTTTTGCACACGCCGCTCATGTCGCTCACGAACGCCATCTCGGCCATCGCCGTCGTCGGCGCGATCCTCGTCGCCGGCCCCGATTCGCCGCCTATGATTCAGATTCTCGGCCTGATCGCGCTCTTTGCCTCGGTCACGAACATCGTCAGTGGATTCCTGATCACTGATCGCATGCTCAAGATGTTCAAGCAGGAGCGTTGAGGTGAGCTTCTCCTTCGTCGAACTCTTCTACCTCGTCGCGACCGCACTCTTCGTCTTCTCGCTGCACTGGATGAACGATCCCAAGACCGCCCGTCGGGGGGTCATCGCGGCCGCAGTCGCTATGCTGCTCGGGATCGTCGCCACGTGGGCACAACCGTTTGTCGTCAACCACGGCTGGATGCTCCTGGCGGTCGCCGCGGGTGTTCTCATCGGCTGGCCACTCTCGCGCGTGTCGCTCACCGCCGCACCGCAGCGAACGGCACTGTCGCACGCTTTCGGCGGTCTCGCCGCCGGTCTGGTTGGCACGGCCAAGTACTACCTCTGGCTCTCCGAAGGCCCCGAAGAACTCACCACCTTCCGCATGATCGCGATCATCGCGGAGGTCATCCTCGGCTTCCTCACCTTCACGGGCAGCCTCTTCGCCGCCGGTAAACTGCAGGAACTCTCCTGGGTACCTCAGCGCCCAGTGACGTACCCCGGTCAGAACGTCTTCAACATCGGCTTTCTGCTGGTCGCGATCGGCATCGGCGCCTGGCTCGTCATTGCACCCGCCGATCCGCTCGCGCCGACGGTGCTCTTCCCGGCCATGATCGGCATCGCGCTTGTCTTCGGCATCTTGCTGATCATCCCGATCGGCGGCGCGGACATGCCGACCGTCATCGCGATCCTGAACTCCTACGCCGGCCTCGCCGCCGTCGCCATGGGCTACGTGCTCGAGAACAAGCTCCTCATCACGGCAGGTGCGTTGGACGGCACGAGTGGTCTCATCCTCTCGATCATCATGTGCAAGGCGATGAACCGCTCGTACATGAACGTCCTCTTCGGCGCATTCGGCTCGGTGCAGCCCAAGGCACCCGAAGACGCCGAACAGGGCGTCTACAAAGGCGACACCCCCGAATCCGCAGCGCAAATCATGGATCAAGCCGATTCGGTCGTGATCATCCCCGGCTACGGCATGGCCGTAGCGCAAGCGCAGCACAAAGTGCGCGAACTCTACGACCAGCTCAAGAAGCGCAACATCACCGTCAAGTTCGCCATTCATCCGGTCGCCGGCCGAATGCCCGGGCACATGAACGTGCTGCTCGCCGAAGCCGACGTGCCGTATTCCGACCTCATCGAGATGGAAGAAATCAACGGTGAACTCGGCCAGACGGACGTCGCCCTCGTCGTCGGTGCGAACGACGTCGTAAACCCCGCCGCCGCCACCGATGAATCGAGTCCAATTTACGGGATGCCGATCATCGAAGCGGAAAAGGCGCGCACGATCTTCGCGATCAAACGCTCCCGCAACCCCGGCTTCGCCGGCATCGACAACGGCCTCTACTTCAATGACAAGACGTGGATGCTCTTTGGGGACGCGAAGGTCGTGATTGGGGATCTAGTGAAGGAGTTGTCGGGGGAGAGCGGAATCCACTGATGGCTCTTTTTTCTCTTTCTTCTAGGGGGGACCCTCCGGGTCCCCCCTAGGACCCCCCTGCGGCGCGGCGTTGCCGCGCCAGGCTCCGGGTCATCGGCTTCGATGACTGGGGTTTGCCGGCTTCAGCGCTAATTTGCCCTTAGATAGATCGTAGCGAACCAAGCAGCCTGCGAATCCTTCCAGGACATCGAGCGAAGGGAGAAGCTGCAGAATCCTGCAAACCCGACTAAACCATCCTGCGAATCGCGCTCGATATCGATCGAAGCCCTCCGGCGAACACGCCTTCAACCGGGGCCCCGGCGCGCTTCGCGCGCCAGGGGGGAATCACCTGCGGCGATTCCGCGCCGCACTGGGCGCGCGGCGAGATTCCCCAATCCGCCAACTCAGACTCAGCGCCGATCCGGCGGGGGCGTGGGGGTAGAGCCCCCACAAGAAAGAGCAATCAGAATCCCAGCCTACTCCTCCGGCCAGTCAGAGCTTCCCAGCGAACCCAAATCCCGCTTCCCAGCGAACCCAAATCCCGCTTTCCAGCGAATCCAAATCCCGCTTTCCAGCGAACCCGACCTACCGCGGATCCTTCAAAAACTCCCCATTCACACAGTTCTGCAAAATCCCATCACGCAGATACTTCACCGCCGTTCGTGTCGAGAACGCACGAATGTCGTGCACGCTCTCCGGCGTAAAGAACGCCGAGTGCGGGGTGACGACCAGACGGTGCTTGATCCAGTCCTCGTTCTGATGCCAGGCGGCGAGGAGCGGTTCGTTGAGGTTCGCGGGTTCGTCCGGTAGCACGTCGAGGCCGGCGGCGAGCACCGTATCGTCGCGCATGGCGTCGTTCAGCGCGCCGAGATCGATGATCGGGCCGCGGGCGGTGTTGACGACGATGATGCCTTTCTTCGCGGCAGCGAACGCGTCCTGGCCGATCAGGCCCCGCGTTTCGTCGTTCAGTGGTGTGTGAATGCTCACGATGTCGCACTGGGCCATGAGTTCTTCGAGCGTGTCGACCCGGCGGACCCCGAGCGCGAGTTCGGAGCCGTTCGGCTTATACGGATCGAAGAAGACGCAGTCCATGTCGAAGGCCTGGGCTCTGCGGATCGCGGCGGTGCCGATGCGGCCGAGGCCCACGACACCGAAGGTGCAGGCGGCCAGTCGGCGACCATACGGGTTGAGTGCCGGGCGCCAGTTGCCCAAGGGGTCGGCGCGTAGGTTTTCGTCGTGAAAGGCGATGCTCTTGACCAGCGTCATCATGAGCGCGATCGCGTGGTCCGCGACTTCCCGCGTGCCGTAGTCGGGCGTGTTGCAGATCGGGATCCCGATCTTGCCGAACGCCTGGATGTCGACCTCGTCGAAGCCGACGGCCGTCTTGACGACGATGCGGCAACTGTCGAGCTTGTCCATGTACTCCGGCGGCGGCGCGACACCGACGATGCCGTCGGCCTGGCGCCACTGCTCGTCGGTGACCTTGTCGAATCCACCGGCGAACTCGCAGATGACGTCGTCACCGGCCGCTTCTATCTCGATCGAGTGATCACCGCCGAAACCCCGCGGCCACAATAGTCGAATTGCCAAGACACCCTCCCTCTCTAGGCTTGATCGCAAAGCGCCGCATTCTACGCGAGCGTGGCGTTGCCTGAAGTGGGGTGGCCCGCGGCGGGGCCCGCGGGGCAGGAAGGTGTGGGGCGGTTAGGGACCGCCCAGTGCCTGAACGAGATCGACGACGGGCGCCGGCGCAATGCCAAGTACGACGATGGCGAGCCCCAGCACGACCACCGCGACCATCCCGGCCGGTGCGGCTGACGGCAAGGTCGACTCGGTGTCCGGCTTCTTGGTCATCGCGAAGACGATACGCAGGTAGTAGTAGACGCCGATCGCGCTACCGACCACCAACGCCCAGAGAAGTACCCACTGTGCGTTTTCCGCGCCCGCCGCGAAGAGGTAGAACTTCGCAATGAAGCCGACCGTGAGCGGTATGCCCGCCAGCGACAGTGCGGCGGCGGCAAGGACCGATGCGATGATCGGTCGTTCCCAGAAGAGTCCTTCGTATTCGCTCAAGTCTTCGAGATCGCCGTCGGGACCTGAGAGCACGCTCATCACGCCGAAAGCCGCGAGCGTCATGGCGAAGTATCCGGCGATGTAGACGAGGGCCGCCTCCACGCCGATCGAGGCCGCGCCGAGTTCGGCGGCAACTACGAGAGCGATGAGGAGATAGCCGAGGTGTGCGATCGATGAATACGCGAGAAGGCGTTTCAAGTTGGTCTGCAACAGCGCCAGGAGGTTGCCGATCACCATCGAGACCACACCAACCAACACCACGATGAACGCGATGCTCTCGGTGTCGAGCAAGCCCGCGTCGACGGTGTAGCGCATGAACGCAGCGAAAACGGCGGCCTTGGACGCCGTCGCGACGAAGCCCGCGACCGGTGCCGGTGCGCCCTGATAGACGTCCGGCGTCCACATGTGGAATGGCACGAGGGAAAGCTTGAAGAAGATCCCCATGAGGAGCATGCCCTGACCAACAGCAGCGTAGACCGCGTCGCTGCCTGCGACCGATCCAACTGGCGCGAAGTCCATATGGCCGGACGCCATGAAGATGAGGGCGATACCGAAGAGCATCGTGCTGGTCGCCGCGCCCGAAAGGATCAAATACTTCGCCGCGGCTTCGAGCGACGGTCGGCCCGATTGCGGATAGGCAATCATCACGTAGAGCGAAATCGACAAGACCTCGAGCGAGATCAAGAGGGTCACGAAATGAGAAGCGGCCGCCGTCGAGCACGCGCCGAGTACGGCCGTGGCGAGCAGGATGTAGAACTCCTCGTGATAATCGGTCCGCTCTTCCCAGTAGCGATAGCACAGGAGAATCGTCGCCAGGGCCGCGATCCCGAAGAGCGTGAAGAAGAAGAGCGCGTAACCGTCGATGGTCACGACGTCGTGGATGACAACCGTTCCCACACCGACCGCGCCGGGCACGAAGGCGAGGGCCGCGACGAAGACGAGGGCCGTGAAGACCGCCGCGACTCGATGCGATCGCATGAAGGCGATCACCAGCAACTGAAGCGTGATACCGCCCGCCAGGACGAAGAAAGGCATCAACGCTGTGATCTGATCGGCAGTCACCGGAGCGCCTCCATGGACTGGATGAAGGGTGTGGACATATCGAGCACTGGCTGCGGATAAACGCCCACCCAGACGAGCGCAATCATCATGAGCACCATCACGGTCATTTCACGCACACCGAAATCCTGCATCGTCGCGACATCCGGATTCGGCACGCCCTGGAAGGAGCGTTGCATGAGCGAGAGACCGTAGACCGCCGCGACGACGATTCCGACGGCAGCGGCAACCGTCAGCGGAATGTTCGCGCCGAACGCACCGAGGAGCGCCAGGAATTCGCCGATGAAGTTGCCGAGGCCGGGCATACCGACCGATGCGACGACAAAGAAAAGCGTCATGACGCCCATCCTCGGCGCGCGGACCCACAATCCGCCCATCTCCGACATTTCGCGCGTGTGCAGCCGATGCTGGATCGCCCCGGCCATCATGAAGAGCGCAGCCGTGGAGAATCCGTGCGCGACCATCGTGATGATCGCGCCCTGCATGCCGATCTCGTTGAAGGCATACACGCCCAGCAGGATGAATCCCATGTGGGCGATGGAGCTGTAGGCGACGAGGCGTTTGAAGTCCGACTGGCTGTAGGCCATCACGCCGCCGTAAAGAATGCTGATGACACCGAGCAGCATCGCGATGAAGCCGAACTCGATCGACGCGTCCGGGAAGAGTTCGACCGCGAACCGGATGAGCCCGTAGGCACCGGTCTTCAGCAGGATCCCCGCGAGGATCACGCTTCCCGCTGTCGGCGCTTGCGTATGCGCATCGGGCAGCCAGGTATGCACCGGCACCGACGGGAGCTTCGTCGCAAAGGCGACGAAGAATCCGAGCATCAACCAGTACGCGACCGACGGATCGAGGTCTGCTTCGAGCAGATCCGCGTAGGCGAAGGTGATTACGCCGCTCGACTGATAGTTCAGGTACACGAGCACGAGGATCGCGAACAGCATCAAGAGGCCCGAGATCTGCGTGAAGAGGAAGAACTTCATCGCCGCGTAGGCTTTGTTCTCGTGCCCCCAGATCGCGATCAGGAAGTACATGGGGATGAGCATGACTTCCCAGAAGAAGAAGAAGAGGAAGAGGTCGAGTGCCGTAAAGACCCCGACGACGCCCGCCATCACCCAGAGGATGTTGAACTGGAAGAATCCGGCGCCTTCCTCGATCTCGTCCCAGCTCGAAACGACGGCGATGATGCCGAGGAACATCGTCAGCGTCACCATCATCATCGACAGACCGTCCATCGACAGGATGACGCTGATACCGAATCGCGGAATCCAGTCGAACTCGGTATGGCCGTAGAGCCCCGCGGCATCGGGACCGCCGAGCCATGTCATACCGGCCCAGAGGAGGCCGATCACGAACGCGACCAGGCTCACCAGGCGCGGCGCGTTGGCGTTGATCCGTTCGGCGAGGCCGGCAACGAGACCGGCGCCGAGCAGGAAAAGGATGACGGCTAAGAGGTTCATACCACCTCCAACACGATCAGGAAGACCACGAAGAGACCGACCGCCATGTTGAAGGCGTACCACCTCAGACGTCCGCTCTGCGTCAACGCGATCACGTGGTGCACGCCGCGCGCGATAGCCGTCGTGATCCGGTAGATCCAATCGACGATGTCGTTCTTGTTGGTCCGCGCGAGCCACTTGAGCGGCATGACGAAGACGCGGTCGTAGAGCCAGTCGAATGCCCAGCCGGAGAAAAAGAACCGCCTGAGCGCGTCACCGGCGGCGCTCTCGACGATTTTCGCCGGATCGATCACCTTGACGCGGAAGATCAGCCAGCCGGCGATCACGCCGAGGATCGGAATCGCGGTCGTGACGAGGGCGATCGCCGTCGTGTGCGAGAACTCACCGACACCGCCATCCGGGAGGACGCTGCCGACGTAGCCGACACCGATGAAGCCGCCGACCAAGGACAGCACCATGAGGATCACCAGCGGACCGTTCATGTTGAGGCCCTGATGTCCGTGGGGTTCCGTCTTCGTTTCGCCAAAGAAGGTGATGATCATCATGCGGGTCGTGTAGAGCGCGGTCATAAAAGCGGCAAACGCTGCACCGCCCCAGAAAAGCGTGCCGTTACCGCCATCCCAGGCCGTCAGGAGGATCGCGTCTTTGCTGTAGAAACCAGACGTGAACGGCAACGCGACAAGGCATATGGAGCCAACCGCCATCGACAAGAACGGCACCGGCAGTTTTCGCCACAGCCCGCCCATCTTGAACATGTCCTGTTCGTGATGGAGCGCGAGGATCACGGACCCGGAGGCGAGGAAGAGCAGCGCTTTGAAGAAGGCGTGCGTCATGAGATGGAAGATCGCGGCGGACCACGCGCCGACACCGAGCGCCATGATCATGTAGCCGATCTGGCTCATCGTCGAGAATGCGAGCACGCGCTTGATGTCACGTTGGGTGAGTGCGGTGAACGATGAAATGAACAAGGTCACGAGGCCTGTGATCGCGACCCAGTACTGCGCTTCCTCCGACAAGAGGTAGATGTCGTGCATCCGCGCGATGAGATAGACGCCGGCCGTGACCATGGTCGCCGCGTGGATGAGAGCGGAAACCGGGGTCGGACCCGCCATCGCATCGGGTAGCCAGGTGTGTAGCGGAACTTGTGCCGACTTACCCATCGCCCCGCCCAGCAGCAGCAGGCCGATGATCGTCGCCATCACCGACGTCCCGTCGCCCCACTCAGCCTGCGCGGCCGAGAGTACCGCCTGGATCTCGATCGACCCGAACTCGTAGAAGAGCAGGAAGAGGCCGATCGCCATGAAGGTATCGCCAACCCGCGTGACAACGAACGCTTTGCGCGCCGCATAACCGTTCGCGGGATCGCGGTGGTAGAAACCGATCAGCAAGTAACTGCAGAGCCCCACGCCTTCCCAGCCGAGGAAGAGCACCAGCAGGTTGTCGCCGAGCACGAGCATCAGCATCGCGAAGACGAAGAGGTTCATGTACGAGAAGAAGCGGCTGAAGCCCTCCGGCTCCTCGTGGTCGTCCCACATATAGCCGGTCGCATAGAGGTGGATCAGCGCGCCGACACCGGTAATCACGCCCGTCATCACGAGCGAGAGACCGTCGAAGTACATCGTGATGCTCGGCGTGAAACCGCCGACGCTAATCCACGTCCACAAGACTTCCGTCTGCGGTTCTTGTCCGTTCGCCGCAAAGTCCATCCCGGCGAGCAGCGTCAGGACCGCGGCACCCGCGACCGAGCCGACCGCGACCACCGAGACGATCATCTTCGGCAGGCGGCCCTGCGTGACGAAGAGAATCAGGAACCCGATCAGCGGCAGCGCGGGAATTAGCCAAAGGTTTGCCATCTTCAACCCCTACCCGTTCAGCTCGCTGGCCGCATCGACATCGAGCGAGTTGAACCGCCTCGAAATCTGCAGCACCAGGCCGAGCGCGACCGCCACTTCCGCGGCTGCCAGCGCCAAAATGAACATGAACATCACCTGCCCGTCCGGGAGACCCCAGCGCGCGCCCGCGGCGATGAAGGCGAGGCCGGCGGAATTCATCATGATCTCGAGCGACATCAACAGAAACATGATGTTGCGCCGTACCAGCACACCAAACAGTCCGAGCGAAAAGAGTACGCCCGCGACCACGAGCACATGGTCGATCGGGATGTTCATCATGAGTCTTCTTCCCGCCTTTCTTCGAGGTAACGCCGGCCGAGGTGGTAGGCGCCGACAAGACCCGCGAGTAGCAAGAACCCGGCGAGTTCGACGGCGATCAGATACTGGCTGAAGAGCGAAATGCCGACGGCCTTCGCGCCGACGACGGTCGCTTCGGTCTCGACCCCGTCAGTGCGCGTGATCGCATAAATCATGAGCAGGAGCAGTACGAACGTCATGCCGCCCGGAATCACCCACACGCGCGGCTGAAACCAACGCCGCTCGCGCTCGATCGAGTGCCGACCGAGGTTCAGCATCATCACGACAAAAAGGAAGAGCACGACGATCGCGCCCGCGTAGACGATGACCTCGAGAATCGCCGCAAACGGCGCGCCGAGCAGGAAGAACATCACCGCCGCCGCGAGCAACGAGACGACGAGGTAGATCAGCGCGTGCGATGCGTTGTAGCGGGTCACCACAAAAAGCGTGGAGACGATCGCGATCACCGCGGCGATATAGAAGAGGATGAGTTCCATGGCACGCCCCTACGGCAGCAGGCTCCTGACGTCAGTCGGCGGCGCCTCTTTTTGCGCTTCGCCCTTTCCTTTGCCTTCGATGGTCTTGCCGGCCACATGCCAGAAGCTGTAGCCGGGGTACTTACCCGAACCGCTGATCAGAAGGTGCTCTTTTTCGTAGACCATGTTGGTGCGGTCGTACTCGCAGAGCTCGAAGTCCGGAGTGAGCTGGATCGCGTAGGTCGGGCATGCCTCTTCGCAAAGCCCGCACATAATGCAGCGCGAAAAATTGATCCTGAAGAACTCAGGTATCCAGCGACCGTCCTCCTCGCGTTCCGTCTTCTGCAACGCGATGCAGTCGACGGGGCACGCGACCGCGCAGAGATTGCAGGCAACGCAACGCTCCTCACCGTCGGGATCGCGAGTCAACACGATCCGACCGCGATAGCGCGGCGCCTGATAAGGCATCTCTTCCGGATACTGAACGGTCTCGTTGCGCATAAACGAATGCTTGAAGACCGCCCACATGGTGCGTAGTTGACTGAGCATTTATTGCATCCAGAGCTTCAGGAAGCCGGTGACCATGACGTTCAACAAGGTCAACGGCAGCAGGACTTTCCAACCCAAACCCATGAGTTGGTCGTAGCGCGGCCGCGGAATCGCGGCACGCAGCAGAATGAAAACGTGGATGAAGAAGATCACCTTCATGCCGAACCAGACGAGCGGCGGCAGGAAGCTCGGTCCACCCAACCATCCGCCGAAGAAGAGCAGCGCGATGAGGCACGACGTCGCAATCATGCCGATATAGCCGCCGCACTCGATCAGCGCGAATTTGAAGCCTGAGTATTCGGTGTGGAACCCGGCAGTGAGTTCATGCTCCGCTTCCGGCAAGTCGAAAGGCAGTCGATGGGTCTCGGCGATGCCCGCGATCATGAAGATAACGAAGCCCAGGAACTGCGGCACGATGAACCAGAGATCCTCCTGGGCGTTGACGATGTCGACCAGGCTGAACGAACCGACATGGATGACGACACCCATGAGCGAGAGGCCCATGAAGACCTCGTAAGTCACCATCTGTGCCGCGGCCCGGAGGCTGCCGAGGAGCGCGTACTTGTTGTTGCTGGCGAAACCGCCGAGCAGGACGCCGTAGACCGCAAGGGAGGACATCGCCAGGAAGAAGAGAACGGCAATGTTGGTGTTCACCACCCACATGTCCGGCGCGAACGGAATGATGGCGAGCACCATCAGCATCGACGCCACGATGATCGCGGGCGCCAGGACAAAAAGGACACGGTCACCGAACGGCGGGACCCAGTCGTCCTTGAACAGGAACTTCACGCCATCGGCGACGCCCTGGAGAATGCCAAACCAGCCGGCCCGGTTCGGACCGAGCCGGTCCTGCCAGAAGCCGAGAATTCGACGCTCCCACCACTGCAGGAACATCACCGCCACCAGACCGCCGACACACAGCGGCAGGATGAGGATGTAGCTCCAGCTGAGCTCGAAACCGAACAGTTCCATCGGTTAGCCCTTCGTAATCATGTTGGGGTCCGCGTGACCGCGACGCACGAAACCCGAGTCCTTGGAAACCGCGACGCGTTCATTGCCTAGCGGCGCGACACCCGGCCAGCCCTGCGCGAGCGAGACACCACCGGCCGCGGCATTCGCATCGACCTTCACCTCGAGGCTCACCCCAAGGCCGTCGACCGCAACCCCGTCACCATCGACCACGCCGAGCGCCTGGGCGTCCGCGGGATTCAAAATCGCGTAGGGCGCGGGCGCCCGATCGAGCACCGGGGCCGACTGTGCTGTCAGCTCACCACTCGCGAAAACGTCGTGCAGGGGAATGGCCGTCAGGCCGTCGCCCGCCGACGGGGTAGGCGCATCACGGAAACGATCAGCCTGGCCGGCGCTATCAGCCGCCGCCACGAGGCGCACACCAGGATCTCCGCCGACGAGATGACCACTGATCTCTTGCTGGAACTTGAAGACCGACTGGTTGGAGTTCCATCCCGGCGTCCAGACATAGGGAACGACCGAACCCGGCTGCTTGCCCTGATTCTGGCCTTCCATCGAATAAGCGAGCGGTGTTTCTTCGTCGATCGTCGCCTTTGGTTCATGCACGCTGACGTCCGCGCGCATTGCCGTCCGGCCGCTGTAACGGTGGCTCTGACGGGGAATCTTGGCGTCCGCTTCGACACGGAAATCGGCGGTCGGCGCAACTGCTTCGATGCCAGCAAGACCCGGAGCCGCCGCAGCGGCGCCCGTGAGTTCGTCAATGTGCTCGAAAGCGATGTCGCTGCGACCGAGCGCGTCGGCCAACGCCACCAACCAACGCCAGCTCGGAGCAATCTCGTCCGTCGGCTCGAACACCTGGTAGAAACGCTGCGCGCGGGTTTCGAAATTGACGAACGTGCCGGTCTGTTCCGCGAACGTCGCGGCCGGCATGACGACTTTCGCCTGCTCGGCCGTCGCGTGCTCCAGTGAATCGAGCACGATCGCATGACCCAAGTCGATCTGATCCGCCGGTAACCGGCGATGAAGATCGTTCTCCAGGACGATCGCTGCGGAATCCTTGCCGCGAGCCACAGCCTCTTCGAGCGCTAGCCCACCACCCAGCAGGGCGGCACCGAAGCTGTTCGATTCCTGGCCGACGTACGCGAGCATCGGCTCGGCATCGCCGCCGGCAAGGGCCCAGGCGATATTCGCAGCCGCTTGAACCACGGCCGTGTTAGCAAGCGCAGTACCGGAAATGATCAGGGGGTTCTTTGCACCCTTGAGGGCCTCCGCAACCTCGGCGGTGAAATCGGAAGCGGCACCCTCGGCAAAAGCACCGTCGATGGCGTTGGCGATGGCAAATCCCGCCGCCGCGATCGCGTTCGCATCGCCACTGAATCGCGCCGTCGCGATGTCATCGAGCCGGGTCGAAGCGGCCGTCGCGATGAAAACCGGGCTCTTGGCGTGCTGGCCATGGCCACGCACACCAGCGTCCTGCCACTGCGGGATCCCGGCGGTATCGGCCATGTCGAAGGTAACGGATCGAACCGTCTGGCGGATCGCGAGGGCAATGCGCGCGGCCGTATTGGAGACGTCCTCTCCGAGAATGAGCACCGCATCGGCCGATTCCATGTCGGTGACGCTCGGCAGCTTGAAGCCAGCCGTTCGGTAGACGTCGACGGCCGCATCAAGCGCCTGCGCCTCGGCGGCGCTCACGCCAATCGAGAAATTCTCTTCCCCGACAAGCGCTTTGAGCGCGTAGTTCGCCTCGATCGACGCGCGCGGCGAGCCGATCCCGACGATGGGACCCGAACCGATGGCCGCGGCTGCCTGCTCGAGCGCTTGGTCTCGCCCGCGGGCCTCGAAGGCGCCGTCGTCCGCACGAACGCCGCTCAAGCGTATTCGCGTTTCGTTGTTGACGTAGTGGATGCCGAAGCGACCACGGTCGCAGAGGAAGTAACGATTGACCTCGCCGTGGTAGCGATTGTGAACACGCTTCAGTACGCCGTAGCGCTCCGAGGCGATCGTGTTGCAGCCAACCGAGCAACCGGGACAAACGGACGGTGCGGATTGCAGGTCCCACTTACGCGTGTAGTGCTTGGAGAAGGGCTTGTCGGTGAAAACGCCGGTCGGGCAAACCTCGACGAGATTGCCGGCGAACTCCGACTCGAGCGTGCCTTCGTCCTCGCGACCGAAATACATACGCGCACGCGAACCGAACGCGTCCAGATCCTTACCGCCCGCGTAGTCGCGGTAATAGCGAACGCAGCGATAGCAGGTGATGCAGCGGTTCATCTCATGGCCGATGAAAGGCCCGAGATCCTGATTCTCCCAGGTGCGCTTGGTGCCGCGATACTCGCGCATCGAGTGACCGGTCATGACGGTCATGTCTTGCAGATGACATTCGCCACCTTCTTCGCAGACGGGACAGTCGTGCGGGTGGTTCTCCATCAACCACTCGATGATCTGCTCGCGGAACTTCGAAGCGAAATCGGCCGAGAGCGATACCCGCATGCCGTCGCGGACCGGCATCATGCAGGCCATCTGCAGACGCCCGCGCTCGTCGTTTTCGTCGGCGTATTCGATCACCGCGCAAAGCCGGCAGGAACCGACCGAGCCCATCGCCGGATGCCAGCAGAAGTACGGCAATTCGAGCGCTTCGGACAACACCGCCTGAAGCAAATTGTCGCCGGCGGTGAGTTCGTAGTCCCGCCCGTCGATGTTAACGACCGCCATACTTAAGCTCGTCCGTTGTACGGGCACTTGCCCGTCTTGATGTGTTCTTCGAAGTCTTCACGGAAGTACTTCAACGCGCTCTGAAGCGGTTCGATCGCGCCGGGCGCGTGCAGACAGAACGTATTGGTCGGGCCGCCGATGAATTGCGCGTTCCGCTCGAGCAATTCCAGATCCCCTTCCTGGGCGCGGCCTTCCTCTATGTCGATGAGGAGTTCCTCGACCCAAGGCAGACCATCGCGACAGGGCGTACAGAATCCACACGACTCCTGGGCGAAGAAATGCTCGAGGTTGCGCACCATGTCGACCGGACAGATCGAGTCGTCCATGAGGATCATCGTGCCCGTGCCCATCCGGCTACCCGCCGCCTGGATCGTGCCGTAGTCCATGGCGAGATCGAGGTGCTCTTCGACGAGGAAGTCGGTCGATGCCCCGCCGGGAAGGAATCCGCGCAGCCGATAGCCGTCGCGCATACCACCGGCGTGCTCATCGATGATCTGGCGAACGGTCGTTCCGATCGGCAGTTCCCAGAGCCCGGGCTTGTTCACCCGGCCCGAAACGCCATACATCTTGGTGCCAGCATCGTCGCCTGAGCCCAGGTCCTGGTACCACTGGGCGCCGTTGCGAAGGATCCCCGGTACGTTGCAGTAGCTCTCGACGTTGTTGACGATCGTCGGCCGTCCCCAGGCCCCGCTCGCGGGCGGGAATGGTGGCTTCTGACGCGGATTCGCGCGTTTGCCTTCCAGCGCATTCAAGAGCGCCGTCTCTTCGCCACAGATGTATCGCCCGCCGGAACTGTGGATGCGCAGATCGAAACTGAAGTCGGTGCCGAAGATGTTCTTGCCGAGATACCCCTTCGCGTAGGCCTCTTTGATGGCCTTGTCGAGTTCGGCGTATGGCTCGTGATACTCGCCGCGCAGGAAGACGTAGCCTTCTTCGGCCTGGATCGCGAAAGCACCGATGATCATGCCTTCGATCAGCACGTGCGGGTTGTAGGTGATGAGGTAGCGATCTTTGAACGTTCCCGGCTCCATCTCGTCGCCGTTGCAGACGAGATACTTGAGCCCGACGTCGTCCCCTTGAGGAACGAAGCTCCATTTCATTCCCGTCGGGAAACCGGCGCCACCGCGTCCGCGCAGGTTGGCTGCCTTGACGAGGTCGATGACGTCTGGGGGCGTCATTTCGGTCAGCGCACTGCGCGCGCCCGCGTAGCCGTCGTGTGATTCGTATGCGGCAAGGTCCAGCTTGCCGCCGTGGGCATCGATGATGCCGATCAGTGGTCGGACGTCGTCGGCCATTAGGCGGACCTCCCGCTTCGGTAAGAACGAGTTCGGTAAGGGTGGAATCGTTGCTCGATCATTCGAACCTGCCGAAGATTTCGTCGAAGTTCTCGGCTGACACGTCGCCGACGAGTTCCTCGTCGATCAGCATGGTCGGCGCCCGGTCACAGGCCCCGAGGCAGACGATCGGCAAGAGCGTGAAACGATCGTCTTCGGTCGTCTCGCCCATCTTGATGCCGAGGTATTCCTCGACCTGCGTCTTTAGTCCGTCGGCGCCCATGACGTAGCACGACACGCTGTCGCACACCATCACGACGTGGCGTCCGACGGGCTGACGGAAGATCAGGTTGTAGAAGGTCGCGATACTGTCGAGTGCCTCGGGCGACATGTCGAGCAGCCGGGCGATCGCGTTCAGGCTGTCGTCCGAGACCCATCCACGGTGCTTCTGCACGATCATCATCGCGCCGATCGCGGCCGACTGACGATCCGGCAGGTGGTCGCACTCGTGTTCGATCGCTGCGATTTCCTCGTCGGAAAGAATCTGAATCAGATCGCTCATCGGTCGACGTCCGCCATGACGAAGTCGATGCTGGCGATGATGGCGATCAGGTCCGCCACCATGAACCCACGACTAATCAACGGGATTTGCTGCAGTGCGGGGAAGGACGGCGTTCGTATGCGCGTGCGATAGGTCATCGTTCCACCATCGGAGACCGAGTAGTAGGAGTTCCAGCCCTTGGTCGCCTCGACGATCGTCGTCGATTCTCCGGGCGGCACGACGGGTCCCCAACTCACGTTCAGGAAATGATGAATGAGCGTCTCGATGTCCTGCATCGTGCGCTCTTTCAGCGGCGGCGTCGCCGAGCGATGCCGAGATTTGTAGTCGCCCGCCGGCATGTTTTCGGCACATTGCCGGATGATCCTGAGACTCTGGCGGATCTCTTCGACCCGCACCTCGCAGCGCGCGTAGCAGTCGCCCGCATCGGCCGTCGGCACGTCGAATTCGAATTGGTCGTACATCGAATACGGCCGCTTCTTGCGCAGATCCCAGTCGGAGCCGGTCGCCCGCAACGACGCCCCGGTGATGCCCCAATCGAGACCTTCTTGGGTGTTGTAAGTACCGATACCTTTCGTGCGGCGTTGCAGGATCTTGTTCTGCATCGCCATCTTGTCGTAGTGATCGAGGCGCGCCGGCATGTAGTCGCAGAAGTCGAGGATCATCTTGTCCCACCCGTCGGGCAGGTCCTGGCTCACCCCACCGATGCGGAACCAGCTCGGGTGCATCCGCCCGCCGGTGATCGCCTCGACGATCGAGAACAAGCGCTCGCGGTCGGCAAACATGTAGAAGACCGGCGACATCTGGCCGACGTCCTGCGCGAACGTGCCGTAGAAGAGCAGATGACTCGCGATGCGGAAGAATTCCGACATCATGATGCGGATCACCTGGGCGCGCTCCGGCACCTCAATACCCGCCATCTTCTCGACGTTCATGACGTACGGCAGGTTGTTCATCACCCCACCGAGATAGTCGATCCGGTCGGTGTACGGGATATAGGTATGCCAGGACTGGCGCTCCGACATCTTCTCCGACGCACGGTGGTGATAGCCGATATCGGGGACGGCCTCGACGATGATTTCACCGTCGAGTTGCAGTGCGATTCGAAAGACGCCGTGCACGCTCGGATGGTTCGGCCCCAGATTCAGGAACATGAAGTCCGTGTGTTTCGCTTCGAGGCTCATGCCCCAGTCCTCGGGCACGAACCGGAGGGCATCCTGCTGCGCCTTCTGGAACTCCGGCGTCATTTCGAACGGATCCATTTCCGTCGCCCGAGCCGGGTGCTCCTTCCGCAGCGGATGGCCTTCCCAGAGCGCGGGCGTCAGGATTCGTTGAAGATTGGGATGGTCGTCGAATTTCATTCCGAACATGTCGAACGCTTCGCGCTCATACCAGTTCGCGACCGGATAGATCGACTCGATACTGTCGACGCTCTCGCCATCCTCGAGGGCGACCTTGATGCGAAGATCCGTATCACCCGAGAGGGAAATCATGTGGTAGAAAACGGTGAAGTCGGAGTCCGGCTGACCTTCCCGGTTCTGTCGCGCCCGCTCGTCGATCGCCGAGAGGTCGAACATGAGTTCGTAGCGCGTGGCGGACTCGCCCTTCAGGTAGCGCATCACGTCCTGGATCTGCGCCTTGTCCACCCAAATCGTCGGTATGCCGTCGACGGTCTCCTGAACGGCCGCGTCGGGCCCGAAACGTTGCGTCAGGTCCGCGACGATCACGTTCGACGCCGATAGTTCTTCCGCTTCCGACATCAGGTTCGCTTCTTACCGAGAAGGTCTTTTGAAAGCGGGGCGTCACCAACCGTCGTTGGTGGCGCCAGGTCCGTCGCCAGCATTCGTTCCGGCGTTCGGAGATCCCGCTGGCTCGGGTCGTACTTCGCGACCGAACCGTCTTCGCCGATCACCCACGACAACGGCCGGCGGGTGTTCTTCACGGACTCCTGCAGGAGCGTCAGGCCCTGCATGAACGCTTCCGGGCGCGGCGGGCAGCCGGGCACGTAAACGTCCACGGGAAGGAACTTGTCCGCGCCTTGCACGACGCTGTAGACGTCGAACATGCCGCCCGAGTTCGCGCACGAACCCATCGAGATCACCCATCGGGGCTCGAGCAGTTGCTCGTAGAGGTGCTGCACGACGGGCGCCATCTTGCGGAAGACCGTGCCCGAAATGACGATCAGATCCGCCTGGCGCGGTGTGGCGCGAATCACCTCCGCGCCGAAGCGGGAGAGATCGTGGCGCGACGTCAGCGAGGTCGCCATTTCGACGTAGCAGCACGACAGCCCGAAGTTGAAAGGCCAGATGGAATTGGACCTGCCCCAAGCCACGAGGTCTTCGAGGCGCGCGGTGAGAAAGCTCTTGCCCGCCTCTTCGTTGTATGCCTCGTCCACAGAAGCCATGGGCGCCCCCGGTTCAGCCTTGATTAGCCGCCACTGCACGAGAACCCCCCAATTCCTAGATAGAAAATCTGGTGTAAAGCTTGCTGCTGGTTTCCGGTCACTAAGCTCAATTCGCTTCGCTGCGCGCGTAGGACGATGGACCAGGGCTACGTCGTTTGAGGCCCCAGTCGAGAGCACCGGACTTGTATTCGTAGACGAGGGCGACCAGCAGGAGAACGATGAAAATGCTCGCGCCGATGAACCCGGTCCAACCGAGTTCGTCGAAGGCCACCGCCCACGCGATGATGAATATCGTCTCGAGATCGAAGATCACGAAGAACATCGCCACCATGTAGAACTCGATCGAGAGCCGCGAGTCTTCGGCCTCGCCGACCGACACGATGCCGGACTCGAACGGAATATCCTGCGCACCACCATGGCGGGCTTTTTCGCCCAGGACCCACGACAGGAGGAGGGCGACTCCCAAGACGACGACAACCGCGAGCGTATAGAGAACGAACGGTAGGACGCCCGCGCCCTGCGCAACGACTTCGCTTCCCGCCATCACCCCTCCAGAGTCAAAAAAAGCGCGGAAAAAAACCGGCGACACAATACAGTTCGGCGTTGTTAGCGGCAAGCCAAAGGCGCTAGAAACCGCAGTATTTACGCGCCTTTGCGGCCGTTTCGGCGCAAGAGCGGCTACCAGCCACCGACGCGATCCAAACACCCGCCGAAGATCCGCTCGAGCGACCGGTCGCGCGAGACATCGTGAACCCCGCAAGCGTAGGATTCCATCGTTGAGATTGATGCGTCCCGACGTCGGTCGCCTAACCCTGGTCGCCCAGTCATGGTGGCTTAGGCTTCGTGCGCATCCTGGAGATCAATCCCATGAGTTCGTCAACG
This sequence comes from uncultured Pseudomonadales bacterium, assembly GCA_951813295.1. Lineage (GTDB taxonomy): Bacteria > Pseudomonadota > Gammaproteobacteria > Pseudomonadales > Azotimanducaceae > VXYL01. The sequence continues at coordinate 2,151,168 of CATOTI010000002.1, read as the reverse complement.
CAAGAGAGCGCGGCAGACAAACGAGCGGATCGAAGCGCCGAGACATTCCTCGAAGGCGGCTGTTTCTGCGGATCGATCCGTTACCAAGTGCCGCGCTCGGACTACCCCGCCGGAAACTGCCACTGCACGATGTGCCGGCGCACGAGCGCGGCAGCGTTCGTGAGTTGGTTCGTCGCCCCCAAGACCGAATTCACGATCGTCAAAGGGCACTGTGAAGAGCTCGAATCGTCCGAGCACGGCAAACGCTACTTCTGCTCGTCCTGCGGCACCCCGATCGCCTGCGAGCTGGCCGAGCACCCCGACGTGATCGACATCACGATCTGCAGCCTCGACGACCCCGAAGCCATCGAACCGCGGCGAGGCTTTTTTACCGACACCCGGTTGTCCTGGGCAGCATCGCCCGCATGATCAAGCGCAACCGCCAAACCCGAAGTTCGAATCCAAAGAATGCCCGAAGGGAAGACCACGACGTGACGACGCAGGACGTGATCGAGAGACCGGCATACGTCACGATTGCCGCCGCGCTGCTAGGCCTCGCTGCCGGCGCGTTATTGCTCGAGTGGATGCTCATGAGCGAGGTCGTCATCAGCAACGGCGCCCAGGTTTTCTTCATCATGCTTTGGGGCTACCTGGCGTTTGCCGCGCTGCGCGGTCACGGCTGGGTACGCGGCGCCATCATCGCGATCCTGATCGTCACGGTCTGGGGTTTGGTCAACGCCGATTCCTACGGCACGGCACTCGCGGCGACCTCGACGGGCTCGCTAGCGGGCAAAGCGCTCGCCCTCGTGGCCCTCGCCCTACTGTTCCTGCCGGGCGCGGCGACGTGGTTCCGGGAGCGACGGGCAGCTTTTGATCTGACCGACGCCGCTTACGGCGGCGGCTCGATGCTCAACGACGACGACTAACGGGAGGTAACGCCATGGCCGGTATCGACGCAGTCATCAAGCAGTGGGTAAAGCAAGCCGAGCGGTCCGGCGAAGTGCGGTCGAACAAATACACAGGCAAAAAGTTCGACTTCGACGACGGCTTCATGGAAACGCCCCAGAAACTCAGGATGACGTACAAGATCCTGAAGAACGCCAACTACCTGCCGCCTGAAGTCGAGATGCTGAAGAAGCTCGCGGAGTTGCGCGAGCAGCAGGAGATCGAGACAGACCCCGAACGCGCCGCGGAAATCAAACGAGAAATCGTCGAGCTGCAAGGCAAAGTCACGATCGCACTCGAGAAGTTGCCGCGCTCGAGAACCTGACCCAGGATGAGCGCCCCTCGCGGCGCGCTGGTCACCGAGAGGCCGAACCCCCTGGCCTCACGACGTCGTCGCGGGCAGTTTCACACTCGGTAGCGAAAGACATCGCGTTGGTCGGCTGGCAGTTTTGCACCGCGCAAAACTGCCGACGAACCGCAAAGCGGAAAGTTACTTCTTAGCGCCGAGTTGCAGCAGGATCCCGTGCGTCGACTTCGGGTGAACAAAGACCTGCGGTCCGCCTTCACCGATCAACTGCGCACCGCCCGCTTTGAGTTCGGCGCAGGTGGCTTCGAGGTCTTCGCAGTTGAACGCAAGCGTGTGCATGCCTTCACCGCGACCAGCGAGTGCGCGCCCCACGGCCGAGTTTTCGTCGGTGGGCGCCACGATCTCGATGAAACCACCACCCGGTAGGTTGAAGAACGCCTGCTTGATCCCGAGCGCTTCGCTTTCATCGACTCGATCGAGTTCGAAACCGAGCTGATCGCGATACGTCGCGATACCCTTTTCCAGATCCTCGACGCGAACGACGAGGTGATCGAATGCATCAATCGCCATGTTTCCTGCCTCCCTTCAAATGAAGTCGCCATCTTAGGATCTGATCCAGGCGAGGTACACCGACCACGCGCAGACGCTCCCACATCACGCTCGCGCGGATGACCGACCGATGAAAATCGACGCTACACTCGGCCTGCAACGTACGCTCGTCGAGGAGATGCCACGGTCATGTGTCGCAATATCAGAACGCTGTACAACTTCGAACCGCCGGCAACGGAGGACGAAATTCAGGCCGCGGCTTTGCAGTTCGTGCGCAAGATCAGCGGCTTCAGCAAGCCATCAGCCGCCAACGAAGCTGCATTCCACGCGGCCGTCGACGAGATCAGCGGCATCGCGGAGCGACTCATGGGCACCCTCACGACGAACGCGCCGCCGAAAAATCGTGAGGCTGAGGCACAAAAGCGTATCGAGCGCTCGAAGCGTCGATTCGCTACAAACTAGCTCTTTTCAGCTTTCCGTCGCTCGAGGATCCGCCGCATGCCCATCGAACCCGTAAGAATCGGCTTGATCGGCTGCGGGACCATCAGTCCCGCGTATCTCAAAGCCGCGTCGACCTTCGACGTGCTCGCGTTCGTTGGCTGCGCCGATATCGACCCGACCGCCGCGCAGCGGACCGAAGCCGAGTACGGGATCCCGTCGATGTCCGTCGATTCGCTCTTGGCCTCCGACGATGTCGAGGTCGTCCTGAACCTCACCATCCCAGCAGCACACACGTCCATCAACATGGCGGCGCTCGACGCCGGCAAGCACGCATATTGTGAAAAGCCGTTCGGGCTCGACGTCGACGCGGGGGCACACGTTCTTGAGAAGGCGGAAGGGGCTGGACTACGACTCGGCTGCGCACCCGACACCTTCCTCGGCGGCGGGCATCAGTCCGTCCGTCATCTGATCGACGAAGGTGCGATCGGGCGCGTCGTCGCCGGGACCGCCTTCATGATGAATCACGGTCACGAGTCGTGGCATCCGAACCCGGCTTTCTACTACCACGCTGGCGGCGGCCCGCTCTTCGACATGGGGCCCTACTATCTCACTGCCCTGGTGCACGCCCTGGGACCGGTAAAACGCGTCGCCGCGATCACCGGCAGGGCCCTCGAACAACGCACGATTACGTCAAAACCCCGCGCGGGCGAGACGATCGACGTCGAGGTGGACACGCACACCGCCGGCACCCTCGAGTTCCATTCGGGCGCCATCGTGAGCGTCGTCATGAGCTTCGACGTCTGGCATCACTCCAATCGCTGGATCGAATTGCACGGTTCGGACGCGAGCCTATCGGCACCGGATCCGAATACCTTCGGCGGCAAAATCCGCATCAACGAAGGGCGCGAATGGCACGAACGCGCCTTGACGCATGGCTATACCGAGAACATGCGCAGCATCGGACTTGCGGATATGTGTATCGGCATCCGCACCGGACGCGCGCACCGGTGCGACGGACAACTCGCCCAGCACGTCTTGGAGATCATGCAGGCCTTCGGGACCTCGTCGACGACCGATACCCACGTCGAGCTCGCCTCGAGGCCGGATCGCCCCGCACCGCTACCTTTGGACCTCGCGCACGGCGAGCTGGATTAACGCGCCCGGCGCGACGGAGAGAATCGATGACGAAGAAAGTCTTTATCACGTGGGGCGGCTGGGACGGTCATGAACCGGAGCAGACCGCGGCGATCTGTGCGGAGCTGATGCAGTCGGCGGGTCACGACGTCACGGTCACCGACCAACTCGAGCCGCTCGAAGACGAATCGTTCATGGCAACGCTCGACCTCATCGTGCCGGTCTGGACGATGTCACGAATATCGCGCGAGCAGGAGGCAGGACTCCTGAAGGCGGTACGCGCGGGTACTGGATGTGCGGGCTGGCACGGCGGGATGGGCGATTCCTTCCGCAACAACGTCGAGTACCAGTTCATGGTCGGCGGCCAATTCATCTGCCACCCGGGCGGCATCATCGACTACACGGTCAACATCACGAGCGACGATCCGATCGTGGCGGGGCTCGATGATTTCGAAATGCACTCCGAGCAGTACTTCATGCACATCGACCCATCCAACGAAGTTCTCGCCACGACGACCTTCAAAGGCGAGCACTGGGGGATCGACTGGGTGAAAGGTGTCGAGATGCCTGTCGCGTGGAAAAAACGCTACGGCGAGGGGCGCGTGTTCTACAGCTCACTCGGTCACGTCGCCGCGGATTTCGAGGTCACTGAAGCCACGGAGATCATGCGTCGCGGTTGCCTCTGGGCGATGCGTTAGCCGGGATCTCCGCATACGCGATCGTCTTGCGTTGATGCGTATAGACGACGTACACGTTCGACTCGTCCGCGACGATCGACGGATACGAGTACTCGCCAGGACCATCCTCGAGGCGAACCCATTGCTCGAAGGATTCGCCATCGGACAAGACGGACACGACAAGCGGCGTTCGTGCGCCGCCCCAGCGATCCTCCGCCTTTCCGACAGGATTCCAAACGAGGACAACCCGCCCATCAGCCAATGACGCCGCGTCAACGCCCGAGTTCGGATTGGGGAGATCAGTCGATGCCAACGCTGACCAGGTGAAACCGTCGGCGCTTCGTGTCACGCCGAGCACACCGGATCGGGTACGACACCATGCGAGAAACCCGTCCGGAGTGCGGACGATGGTCGGCTGGATCGGCCCCAGACCTTCCGGGTCCGCGATCTCGACCAGTTCGTCCTCGCCTACCTCGATCACCGCACGCCATCCGTCGTGCTCGGTGCTCGACGGACTGAGGAAGCGCCCGTCATCGAGCAACACCGGCTTGTTCTTGATGGGGCCTAAGAATCCGTCCCGAAGCTTCTTAGGCGAACGCCACGTGTCGCCGTCGTCGTCCGACGTGACGACCTCGCTCCACCAGGCACGCGGGGACTCGCCGACGCGATAGTAGAGATGGAGCCGGCCGTCGGCATCGTGCGCCAAGACGGGGTTCCAACAAGGATAGGTTGCGTGTTCGACGATGCGACGCGGCGTCGTCCACACGCCATCGCGCCGCACCGAAGAGAAGATGCCGACATCGGCGGCACCTTCCTTTTCGCCACCGAACCAGGCGGTGATCACGCCACGCGCCGTGACCGCCACGGACGCTGCGTGGCACGACGACGTCGGCGCAACGGCGACGTCGTAAACGAATTCGTGAAGCACCGCCACCGCCTCGGCGGACGAGTCCTAGCCCGGGCTTTTCGCGAACTTCGGGAGGTCTGGCGAAGTCTCCGCCCAGGGCTGGCCCGAATCGGTCCAGATATGCATCGCGGGCTTCAAGCCACTCGGGTCATCGAAGGTCGCGGCCTTCAGCACCATCATCGCCGGATTCGCCGAGAGCTCGGAGAGAATCGGCGATCCGCATGTGGAGCAGAATTTTCGCGTGACCTGGTTGCCCGAATCGGTATCGACCGTGAAGGCACCCATGTCGCCAGCGATCGATACGGCGTCCGTCGGGACGCCGACGATCGTCGAGTACGCACCACCGGATGCATACTGACAGTCGCGACAATGACAGTGCCCCGTGAACATCGGCTCCGCGCTACACGTATAGCGCACCTGGCCGCACCGGCATCCCCCTTCCATTGAATCCGCCATGTTTTCCCCCTGCGTCGATCGACGCTTTAGTTTGACCCCGTCGGCACTTCGTTGAACGGAATGCCCTTGTCCAGACGAACGTCCTGCGGCATGCCCAACACTCGCTCGGCCAGGATGTTCAGCATAATCTCATCGCTGCCACCGGCGATCCGACCGCCCGGTGCGCCCATGAAGCTCTGCTGGAAGAGTCCTTCGCCCAGCACGGATTCCGGATCGCTGATTGCCCCGGAAAGCTCGAGGAGATCCATCGCAAAGGAGGCCATGTCTTGCGTTTTCGACGCACCGACCAGCTTACCGATCGAGTTCTCGGGTCCGGGTGTTTCGCCTTTGGACAGCGCCGTCATCGAGCGATACCCCGTGAATCGGAGCCCCGCTTCTTGCGTGTACCAGGTCGCGAGCTTGGCGCGCACGTTCTTGTCTTTGATCGCCGGCTCGCCGTCGATTTCGACTTTCTGCGCAAGATCGAAGACCTGACGGAAGCCGACTCCCATACCGCCGCCGCCGATCGAGAACCGTTCGTTCATGAGGGTGGTCAGCGCGACCTGCCAGCCCTGGCCGACCTCGCCGAGGCGCTGATCGTCCGGAATGCGGACGTCGGTGAAATACACCTCGTTGAAGTTCGCGCCGCCGGAGATCTGCTTGATCGGGCGAACCTCGACGCCGGGCGATTTCATGTCGAGGAAGAAGTACGAAAGCCCCTTGTGCTTTGCCACGGTCGGATCGGTACGCACGACCAGAATGCCGTAATCACTGTAGTGCGCGCCCGACGTCCAGATCTTCTGGCCGTTGATGACCCACTCGTCGCCGTCCTTTTCCGCCCGCGTACGTAACGCCGCGAGGTCCGATCCTCCGGCGGGTTCGCTGAAGAGCTGACACCAGATGTTTTCGCCCGAAGCAAGCGGCGGCAGATGCGTCGCCTTATGTTCGTCGCGCGCCCAGGCCATCATCGTCGGCGCCGCCATGCCCTGGCCGATACCGAACACGCTGGGGGGCGTCGAGAACTTGCCCTCTTCCTGGTTCCAGATCACCTGATCGATGGCTGAGGCGTCACGACCGCCGAATTCCTTCGGCCAACGAAGGCAGGCCCAGCCAGCGTCGTATTTACGCTTTTGCCAGAGCTTGGCGGCCGCGATTTCGTCAAGGCCTCCTAGTTCGTCCGTTGTCGGTATGTTGGCTTCGAGCCAGGCGCGCGCCGTCTCGCGAAACTCAGCCTCTTCGGGGGTATCGGTGAAATCCATGTTTTCTTCTCCGTCCGGAAAACCGCTTACGCGGCTCCCGCTTCGATAGCGCTGATGAGTTTGTCCTGCCAGCTCGCTTCACTGCCAATGTTGACGCTCAGGAGCTTGGCCCGTCGATAAAAGAACTGACAATCGAATTCCCACGTGAAGCCCATGCCACCGTGCGTTTGGATGTTCTCTTTCGACGCGAAGTAGTACGCCTGCGTGGCACTCACGCGAGACGACGCGGCAGCGACGGGAAGCTCGTCGGCGTTCGTATCGAGCGCCCACGCACCGTAATAGCAATTGCTCCGCGCGAGCGTGTTCTTCACATAGACGTTGGCCAGTTTGTGCTTGATCGCCTGGTAGCCGGCGATGGGACGGCCGAAGGCATAACGTCCGTTGGCGTACTCCTTCGCCATCTCAAGCGCGGCCTGCGATCCGCCGACCTGCTCCCAGGCATAGAGGACAGCCGCTCGATTGAAGAGGCGCTCCGTGTTGGTCCAGCCGGTACCGGCCGCACCGAGGAGTTCGGCGTCGTTGTCGAGTGCAAGTTTCGCGTGGGATCGCGTGGGGTCGAGCGTTTTGATCGGCTCGCGGCTGACGCCGTCGAGTTTGACGAGGTGCCAGGAAGCACCGTCGCCGCCGCCGGCTCGCGTCACGACGACCGCGAAGTCGGCGATGTCACCGTCGGCAACCGGCAGCTTAGTGCCCGCGATGCGACCGCCATTCGCGGTGGTCGTCAATCGGTCGGCTCGCGGTGTACCCGGTCCTTCGGCGAGCGCAAACGTACCAATCGCCTCACCCGTCGCGAGCTTCGGCAGCCACTTCTCTTTCTGCGCCTGATTCCCAGCTATCAAGAGCGCCTCGGTCGCCAGGTAGACCGAAGACGAAAACGGCACGGGTGCAACCGCACGGCCGAGCTCTTCGGCAATGACAGAGAGTTCGAGATAGGAAAGCCCGAGGCCGCCGAACTCCTCCGGGATGACTGTCGCGGTCCAGCCCATGGCGGCAATCTTGGCGAAAAGCTCACGATCGCACGGCGCGTCGCCGTCCAGGATCGTACGAACGGCCGACATCGGGCAGTTCTCTTGCAGAAACCCGAGCGCTTGTTCACGCAGCAGGTTCTGCTCGTCGGAAAATTCGAAATTCAAGAGTATTTCTCCGTGGTCGTGGCGCGCGTCGCGCCACTCGACAAACTTAAGCGGACCGATTGTAACCGTGTCGCCTCGAGTGCTCAGCCGGTCGTGACCGGCGCGAAAGAGTGCATCTCAAATATCGGAAAAACGCCGCGATCGCGACCACCACCCATGAAGACTCGTACCCGCTCGATGCCGATCAAGTCTACGCTCGCCCACGGCGGTCCCGATCCGCCGAAGTCATTGCGCACCAACGGCATTACACTTAAGCGATGGACCTGACCAAGCTCGGCTTCATCAAGGTCGCGGCTTGCTCTACCCCCGTCGCGATCGCCAACCCGGACGAGAACCGTGCCACGATCCTGGCCGCCTATACCTCAGCGCCCGCCGATTGTGCGCTCTTCGTAACACCGGAACTCTCGCTCACCGGCTATACGGCCGAAGACCTCTTCTTTTCGCAGGATCTCCGCCAAGCGACGGATGTCGCCCTCGCTGCCCTCGCGCGCGAGACGGATCAGCGCATTCTCGTCGTCGGCGCGCCGACCTGGCTCGCGGACGGACGGCTCCTGAACGCCGCTTACGTCTGCCAGCACGGCCGCATCCTCGGCGCCGTGCCGAAGATCGCGCCGCCTAACTACGATGAGTTCTACGAGCAGCGCTGGTTCGCGTCGGGGCTCGACGTCGAAGAGACGCGCGACGACGGCGGCGAGAGATACCTCATCGCGGCGCGCCAGATCTTCGATTTCGCTACCTTCAGGCTCGGCGTCGAGATCTGCGAGGATCTGTGGGCGCCCGCGCCGCCGAGTGCGGATCTCGCGCTCGCGGGGGCACACATCATCGTCAACCCGTCCGCGAGCCCCGAACTCGTCGCCAAGGCGGACTACCGGCGCCAACTCGTACTTTCCCAAAGCGCACGGACTCTCGGTGGCTATGTTTACGCCGGTGCTGGGCCACTCGAATCGACCAAGGATGTCGTCTTCGGCGGCCATTCGCTGATCGCCGAAAACGGCCAGGCGCTCAACGAGTCATCGCGTTTCGATTTTGAACAACAGCTCACACTCGGCGAGATCGACGTCGCCAAGATCGACCACGATCGCGCGCGTAACTCGACGTTCCAGGGTAGCCGCCGACCGCTCGGCGTCCACGTCGTCAAAGGCCGCGACGCCGCCGCGATCGAGACGACGTCGCGCGAATTCACGCGCCATCCTTACGTGCCCGAAGACGAAGCCGAGTTCGAAGCGCGCGCTCAGGAGATTCTCGCGATCCAGGCCACGGGGCTCGCACGCCGGGTGATGGCCGCCCGCGCGGGCCGACTCGTCATCGGGATCTCCGGCGGGCTCGACTCGACCCTTGCGCTCCTCGTCTGCGTCGACGCGGCAAAGAAGCTAGGTAAGAAGCTCGAAGACATCCTCTGGGCGATCACGTTACCGGGGCCCGGTACGACCCCGCATACGATCGAAACCTCGCGCCGCCTCGCCGCCGCCCTGGCAGTCGAACTCCACGAAATCGACATCCACCCGGCCGTCCGACAACACCTTGCGGACATCGACCACGCGGGTGACGCCGATATCGCGTTCGAGAACACGCAAGCACGCGAGCGCACCCAGATTCTCTTTGATGTGGCGAACCAGGTCGGCGGGATCGTCGTCGGCACGGGCGATCTTTCCGAACTCGCACTCGGTTGGTGCACGTTCAATGCCGATCACATGGCGAACTACAACGTGAACGCGAGCGTGCCGAAAACGCTCGTCGCTTACCTCGTCCGGTGGTATGCGCGTCACCGCAGTGATACGAAGCTACGCGCAACGCTCGAGCGGGTTCTCGACACGCCCATCACCCCCGAATTGATTCCCATAGAAGACGACAAAATCGTCCAGGAAACAGAAGCGATCGTCGGCCCTTACGAGCTGCACGATTTCTTCCTCTATCACTTCCTGCGCAATGGCGCCGGGGCCGCGAAAATCTATCTGCTCGCCTGTCGAGCGTTCCAGAACGACTACCCGCCTTCGGAGATCAAGCGATGGCAACTCGAATTCTTTCGTCGATTTTTCGCGCAGCAGTTCAAGCGAACGACACTTCCCCCAGGCCCCAAGGTGGGCACGGTCAGCCTTTCGCCCAGGGGCGACTGGCGCATGCCGGACGAAGCCAACGCGACGGCAATCCTCCAAGCGATCGAGGATTTCGAAACCGAGCGTTAGCCGGCCTCGCCCTGGCGACCGCGCTCCTCGTCGCGGTCTCACGGCCCGTCTTCGCCCAGGACGTTCCTTACTGCGGTGATGAAGGGGTTTGGATCCAGATCCTCGGATCCGGTGGGCCCGAACTCGACGATCAGCGGTCGGCGGCGAGCTACGTCGTCTGGTTGGATGATGCAGCACGCGTGCTCGTCGACGTCGGCTCCGGGGCTGCGCTGCGTCTGGACGAAGCGGGCGTGAACGTCGACGACCTCGACGCCGTTCTGCTGACGAATCTCGATCCCCACACAACGGCGGACATCGTCTCTCTGCTCGAAGGTTCGATCGGATCGGAACGCGCGACACCGCTGCCGGTTTTCGGTCCCGCGACGGGTATTGGTTCGGTCTCGACCTCCGTCTTCTTCGAACGATTGATCGGCGAAGAGGGCGCGTTCCCACAGCTCGCCGACTTCCTGACGTTCAGAAGCCGCGGGTTCAAAGTCTCCGTCCGTGACGTCGCCGCGGAAGGCCACCGGCGCTGGTCGCGCTACCGAACCGACGACATCGTCTTCTCCGCTGTGCCCGTCAACTACGGCGACACGCTGGCCCTCGCCTGGCGCCTCGATATCGGCGAGTTCTCGATTGTCTTCGCCGGCGACTTCAATAACGCCAAGGACGTCATGACCGACTTTGCCGAAGGTACCGACGCGCTCATCGTTTCCCACGCGATCGCAGAGTCGAGCCGTGGCGCTATTCGCGAACGCTTCGCGATTCCTTCGCAGTTGGGTCGCATCGCGGCACGCGCCGACGCCCGAATGATGGTGCTCGGCCACCGGACGAGCCGAACCCTCGGGCTCGAGAGCATCTCCCGCGCGGCGATCGAAGAGCACTACGACGGACCCCTCGTTTTCGCGAACGAACTCGAGTGCTGGGGCCTTTGATGCGCGCGGAAACTACCGAGTGCGCAACGGTTTGGCGTACGATCGCGCCCCGAATCAAACACCACTCGAGGAATAGCGCATTGGGTAAAGGCGACGTCCGCACACGACGCGGCAAGATCATCAAAGGATCGTTCGGCAAGAGCCGCCTCAAGAAGAGCAAAAAGGCGAACAAAACCACCGAATAGCGCCAATGTCCCGGCTCGCGACAACGATCGTCGAGCGGGTGGTCGCGGCGGCCGACCCGGAACGTGCCGACGGCCAGCAGCGCTACATGAAGTCGGCGATGCCGTTCCACGGCACGACCGTGCCCGACGTACGCAAAATCGTCCGCAAAGCGCTTCGCGAGGATCCGCCAGCAGACGAGGCGCAATGGCTCGACGCCATCACCACGCTCTGGCGCCAGGCGAGCCATCGTGAGGAGCGCTACGCCGCTATCGATGTCCTGACGAGCGCACGCCATCGTCGCTACCTCACCGTCGACAAACGCGCACTCATCGAAGAACTCGTCACGACGGGCGCCTGGTGGGACTTCATCGACGGCATCGCGCCCGGCGCGGTCGGTTCGATGCTCGCGAACGACAAGCCCGGCACGGTGCCGATACTCATCGATTGGGCGCGCCACGATGACTTCTGGCTAAGACGCACCGCCATCCTCGCGCAGCTCAAGGCAAAGGACGAAACCGACCCAGCGCTCTTGCGCGAGGTCATCACGCCCTCGATCGGTGATCGCGAGTTCTTCCTGCGCAAGGGCATCGGGTGGGCGCTGCGTCAGTACTCCTACGTCGCACCCGATTGGGTGATCGCGTTCGTCGAGGAGCATGCCGACGACCTCCCCCCGCTTTCGAAACGAGAAGGATTGAAGGTGCTCGTGAAACGAGGCGTGGTGACCGAGATTCCCTGACGGCGAGATTCAGTCGATCGTGCGCATGTGCCACAGCGGCGTGCCGAGCTGGGAATCCGTGCGCGCCATGACCGACAGTTCCCCGGTGTCGGGATACTCGACAGCATCCGGTGACTCGAGATTGCTCATCACGGCATAGCGCACCGCATCCGCCGTTGGGTTGCTGAGTTTGTGCGCACCAGCGGCACCACATTCGAAATGCACCACCTCGCCCGCGACGAGGTCGCGCTCTCCCGCGGGCGTACGCAAGCGCGGGTTACCCGAGATCACCACGACGATTTCCTCGTGGCCGTGATGGAAGTGGTAGGGCGGCCCGACCGAGCCGGGCGGGAGCTCGTAGACGCTCATTCCCGCGCGGACGCCGCCGACGAGCCGACGGCTCTTCGTGCCGTTCTGCCACGGCTCCGAGCCGTCCGAGTCCCACGTATCGTCAAAGACGTTCGCCATCGTTTTCCTCCACCTTTTTCTCGAACAGGGGCGAGACAAGTGCCTTACGATAGCGGTCGTTTTTGAGGGAGACGATTGTTATGGCGCTCGACGTTTCAGTTTGCGATGAGCTTCTTTCCACCACCCGTGCGGTACGTAAGCGGCTCGATCTCAGCCGCGACGTGCCGCGTGAGGTGATCAACGAATGCCTTGAGCTCGCCGTGCAAGCCCCGACGGGGTCGAACAGCCAGGGGTGGCGATGGATCGTGGTCCAGGACGCCGAAAAGCGGCGCGCGCTCGCGGACCTCTACAAGCGCGATGCCGAGCCGTACCTTCGAAGCGCCGAAGAACAGTCGCAGGACGGCACGCAGACATCACGCGTCTTTTCGTCGGCGCTCTATCTGATGGAGCACCTTCATGAAGTCCCGGTCCACGTCATTCCCTGCCTGCAGGGACGACCTCGCGAAGGCACGCCCGTTACCGCGTTGGGCGGTTTCTACGCGTCGATCTACCCGGCCGTCTGGAGCTTCCAACTGGCACTGCGCTCTCGCGGACTCGGATCCTGCCTCACGACGCTGCACCTCAATCACGAGAAGGAAGCGGCTGAATTGCTCGGTATTCCCGACGACGTGATCCAGGTCGCGCTCCTACCGGTCGCGTATACGCTCGGCACGGACTTCAAACCCGCCGCGCGACCACCCGTCGCGAACATCACTCACTGGGATACTTGGTAGGCCTATCGGCGATTCAGGCGACGGTCGATCTCGGTAACGAATGACGCGTCTTCGAGGAAGACGCCGAGGTCGATCCGATCGCCAAGATCGTCACCGCGTTCGAGCAGATACTGGATCGCCTGGATGATGAGCCACTCCTGCGTGAACTGCCGAGACGTAAGCGCGACGTAGACCTCGTGACTCAAATCGACCGTGATAACGGTCCCCGCGCCGACACCGCTACCGTCGAGGCTCGCCTCGTACACGAAGGGGTCGACCATCAGCACACTAATCATGTCGGTCAGTGTGCAGAAAGAAGCATCACGCAATCCATCCCGACAAGGGGGCACGAATGGAAAACCTGGTCTCATATTCGGCGACCGAGCTGCGCCGGTTGATCCGATCGAAGGAGTTGAGCGCGAAAGAAGTCGTGGAGGCACACATTCGTCGCATCGAAGCGGCGAACCCAACCCTGAACGCCATTGTGACGACGACGTTCGACGAGGCCGTAGACGCCGCCAACGAAATCGACAGGACTGGCGCCGTCGACGCGCCGCTCGCGGGGCTCCCCATCGCGCATAAGGACCTCGTTCCCACGAAGGGCATCCGAACGACGTTCGGCTCGACGCTCCACCGTGACAATATTCCCGAGACCGACGCATTGATCGTCACGCGTATGCGCGAAGCCGGCGCGATCACGATCGGCAAAACCAACACGCCCGAATTCGGCGCGGGGTCGCAGACGTTCAACCGCGTGTTCGGTGCGACGAAGAATCCCTACGATCTATCAAAAACCTGTGGGGGCAGTAGCGGCGGCGCGGCGGTAGCCCTCGCGAGCCGGATGTTGCCGCTCGCGGACGGTAGCGACATGGGTGGATCGCTCCGAAATCCCGCGGCTTTCTGCAACGTACTCGGGTTTCGCGCGTCCCCCGGCCGAGTGCCGACCTGGCCCAACGGCAATCCGTGGTTCGATCTCGGCGTTTCGGGCGCGATGGCGCGCAACGTCGACGACCTGGCCCTGCTCTTTTCCGCGCTCGCCGGTCCCGATGCGCGGATCCACAATGTGCTGCCGGAGCCCGGTTCGAGCTTCTCGCCGATCGAACCGGCGCGCCTCGAAGGGCTGCGGATCGCGGTGACGACCAATTTCGGTCGCCTGCCCGTAGCGGCCGAGATTCGAGCGCGCATCGAGTCAGTAGCCGCGGAACTTGCCGCGGCGGGCGCCATCGTCGAGGAAGCCACGCCGGATCTCGCCGACGCCCGTCGCATCTTCCATATCCTGCGGGCGTCGAGCTTCCGTCGTTTCGCCGACCTCGCCGAGGCACAACGCGCCGAACTCAAGGACACCATCATCTGGAATATGGAAGCCGGTGTTGCCCTCTCCAACGCCGACTACGACTGGGTCTACCCCGCCCGCGCTGCGTTGATCGAGCGGGTGGCCGGTTTCTTCAATGACTACGACCTGCTGATCGGCCCGACGACGCAGGTCCAGCCGTTCGATCTCGATACCGACTGGGTTCGTGAGGTCGATGGCCAGTCGATGCGAACTTACATCCAGTGGATGGAAAGCTGCAGCCTCATCACGACGACGGCGTGCCCGGCGTTGTCGATGCCCGCGGGTTTCGCCAACGGCTTGCCGATCGGTATTCAGCTCATCGCGCCACTGCGCGCCGACAAGGCGCTGCTCGAGTACGCCAAAGCGATCGAGCCGATCGTGAGCTCCGCAGACGTCGCGCCGACACTCGACACTTGATCATCGGATAAGGGCTCGGTATGAAAGCCGCCCCATCAAACGAACGAGCCTTGAGAAAACGATGAGCGAAGCCACCGAGCTCGGATTCGATCCCGATAGCCTGCGCGACAAATACCGCAACGAGCGCGACAAACGTTTGCGCACCGAGGGCAACGAGCAATACGTCGAAGTCAAAGACGCCTTCGCCCACTACGTCGACGATCCATACGTCGACTCGCCGGTGGCGCGTGATCCGCTCTTCGACGAAGTCGACGTTGTCGTCATCGGTGGCGGCTTCGGCGGCCTTCTCGCGGGCGCGCGTCTGCGCGAGGCGGGAATCCAGGACATTCGGATCATCGAGAAGGGCGGCGACTTCGGCGGTACGTGGTATTGGAACCGGTATCCGGGTGCGCAGTGCGACATCGAGTCCTATATCTACCTACCGCTCCTGGAAGAGCTCGGGTATGTGCCGAAAGAGAAATACAGCCACGCCCCCGAGATCCTCGCGCACAGTCGCGCGATCGGCGAGAAGTTCGACCTTTACGACAACGCGTGCTTTCAAACGGAAGTCACGGCGATGCGCTGGGACGACGCAGCCGCGCGGTGGATCGTTTCGACCAATCGCGGCGACGAGATGCGCGCGCGATATGTCTGCATGTCGAACGGTCCGCTCAACCGACCGAAGCTACCGGGTATTCCGGGCATCGAATCCTTCAAGGGCCACGCCTTCCACACCAGCCGGTGGGACTACGACTACACCGGCGGATCGTCCGACGGCGGGCTCGACAGAATCGGTGACAAGCGCATCGGCGTGATCGGCACCGGGGCGACGGCCGTGCAGTGTGTGCCGCATCTCGCCAAAGGAGCGAAGTCCCTACACGTCTTCCAACGCACGCCGTCATCGATCGACGTCCGAGGCAACCGACCGACCGATCAGGAATGGGCAGACTCGCTCGAACCCGGCTGGCAGCGCAACCGCATGCAGAACTTCAACATCCTGGTGACGGGCGGTCATCAGGACGAAGATCTCGTCGCCGATGGCTGGACGGACATCATCCGCAATCTGAGCGGCATCGCCGCCGCTCGTTCGGATGTCGAACTCACGCCCGAGGAAATGGCCAACCGCGTCGAACTCGCTGACTTTCAGAAGATGAATCAGATCCGCACGCGGGTCGACGATCTGATCGAGGACGATGCAACGGCAGAAGCACTGAAGCCTTACTACCGGCAGTTCTGCAAACGCCCCTGTTTCCACGATGACTACCTGCCTGCCTTCAACCAGGACAACGTGACATTGGTCGACACCAACGGTCAGGGCGTCGAGCGAATCACCGAAAAGGGCGTGGTCGTCGACGGCGTGGAGTACGAACTCGATTGCATCATCTACGCGACCGGTTTCGAGGTAGGTACGGCCTATACGCGACGGGCGGGCTACGAAGTCCACGGCCGCGATCAGACGCTCACGGAGAAGTGGAAGGACGGCATGCGGACCCTGCACGGCTTCCAGACCAACGGCTTCCCGAACTGCTTCTTCATGGGCGTG
The DNA here is from genome assembly GCA_951813295.1 of uncultured Pseudomonadales bacterium. Taxonomy (GTDB): domain Bacteria; phylum Pseudomonadota; class Gammaproteobacteria; order Pseudomonadales; family Azotimanducaceae; genus VXYL01. The sequence continues at coordinate 2,134,993 of CATOTI010000002.1, read as the reverse complement.
ACACAAGGCGGATTCACGGCCAACTTCCCGCACATGCTGAACGAGCAGAGCCTGCACATCGCTTACATGATCGAGCAGGGTATGAAGAGCAACGCGCGCTGCCTCGAGGCTTCGCTCGAGAGCGAGGACGCGTGGGTCAAGACCATCGAAGATTCGGCGGTCTTCAACATGCAATTCCTTCAGGAATGCACGCCCGGCTACTACAACAACGAAGGCCAGCCAGGCGGCGGCAATTCCCTGCTCGGCAGTCAGTACGGGGCGGGACCGGAAGCTTTCTTCCAGATCATCCGCAACTGGCGTGAAGAAGGCACTATGGCCGGCGTCAGCCTCAACTGAGTCGAGAGGAGCCCACCGAGCCGTGCTCGGGTGGGCTCGACGCGGCTAACCGACGATATTGCCGCTCTCGCGCCTTGCATTCGTCTCGGCATCGGCACTCGGATCGTCGCCGATCGCAACGATCGTCTTGCCGAAATTGCCGCCCTTGAGCATTGCCGCGAAAGCCTCCGGTACGGCATCGATGCCGTGCCAGAGGTCTTCGCGGTATCTGACGTCGCCCGAGCGGATCCATTCCGCCATCTCACTCAGGAACCGCTCCTGGTAGTCAGCGACGAAGTTACGCACGAAGAGCCGATGCACAGCCACCGACTGACGCTCGAAGTACGGCGCGCCGATGCGCTGCCAGGCCGTGCCGGCGTCCTCGCCGTCGACATTGCCGTACTGGGAGATCATTCCGCACAGCGAGATCCGCGCGCGCGTGTTGAGTAGCGGCAAGACCCCTTCATAGACCTTACCGCCGACGTTTTCGAAGTAGACGTCGATACCGTCCGGGCACGCGGCGGCGAGATCTTCGGCATAGCTTTCCGAAAGGTGAGAGACGCAGGCATCGACGCCGAGCTCGTCGACGACGAAGTCACACTTGGCCTCCACGCCGGCGATCCCGACGACCCGGCAACCGCGAATCCGCGCCAACTGTGCCGCCACCTGCCCGACACCACCCGAAGCGGCAGACACGACGACCGTCTCGCCGGGCTGCGGATTACATTGCACCAGCGTGCCGGAATAGGCCGTCAGGCCCAGCATGCCGAGTACGCCGACAGCCGTCGAAATCGGCGCGAGAGCGGGGTCCAGCTTGCGGGGAAACATGTAGCCGAAGATGTCGACATCCCGGCCCATGAGCCCGTAGGTCTGCCACCCGAGGGTATTGAAGACGTAGTCGCCTTCCTCGAACTCATCCATCCGTGAGGCAACAACCTGCGCCACCGTACGACCGTGACAGACATCGCCGACGGCCTCGGCGCCGCCACGACGACGACCCCATTGGTACGGATCGAGCGACAGGTAGATACACCGGGCCAGGGCCTGGCCCTCACCAACTTCGGCAAGCGGTTCGTCCGCACAAACGAAATCGCCGTCCGTCGGCCAGCCTTCGGCTGGCGTTCGAGCGAGCCGCCAAACACGGTTCTGCATGATCAATATCCTTCGTAAGCGCTATCGTCGAGTTTGAATCGAACGGTGCTCGTTTGCTCGAGACTGGCCACCACACGACCCTCGAGACGCGCCGGGCGGAACCGGAAGGAACGCACGAGTGCCGTCGCGGCGGCGTCGAATACGCCCGGCGGATCGGCAGACAGCACCGCGACGGCAGTCACTGTCCCGTCGGGATTGACGTCGTACTGCACGACGACTTCACCTTCGACTCCCTGCGCCTTTGCGGCCGCGGGATAAACGAGACGTCCCGCTTCGACGAGGACGGGCGGCTGCAACGCGGACGCACATCCACCGAGCACCACTAGCACGAGGGCAAGCACCAGAGGCGCGGCGACCAAGCCCCGGATCGAGCGTTTTCGTCGCGCCTGGGCGCCTTCAGCCGTGTCGTCTGTCTCACCCAATGCTCGACCCTCCCCAAACGAATCGTCGCGAATCCATCGTATCGCGTGCCACACTTCTTCCGCTTGAATCGCCGACCTTCACGACGTTGCGCTCACTGCTCGCACCAACACATTGGCTGACCTGGATCGGCATCGCCTTGCTCTGGCTTTTGATGCGCCTGCCGCTTGGCTGGCTCATCGCCATGGGGCGGGGCATCGGCCGCCTCGGCTACCGCGTCGGCAAGCGCCGGCGAAACATCGTCAGAACGAACGTGTCGCTCTGTTTTCCGGATCTCTCAAAGCCCGAGCAGCAACGGCTCGTTCGCGAGATATTCATCTCAACCGGGATCGCGATGATCGAAACCGCCATGTCGTGGCTCGGACCGATCGACAAGTTTCTCGATCGCTTCACCCTCGAAGGGCTCGATGAGGTAACCGCACGGCTCGAACGCGGCAAAGGCGTGATCATCGTCGGCGGACACTACTCGACCCTCGATATCGCCGGTGCGTTCATCGCGCGCCACATCGACATCGACGTCGTCTACAGGCCACATAAAAACCCGGTCATCGAATACCTGACGCAACGCGGCCGCGGGCGCCATTTCGGTCGCGTGATCGATCGCCGGGACATGCGGACCCTCGTGCGCCGGGTCCGCGAAGGAAAGCTCGTCTGGTACGCGCCGGACCAGGACTACGGTCGGAAACACGCCGTCTTTGCGCCATTCTTCGGGGTCCCGGCCGCGACCATCAGCGTGCTGACGCGTCTCAAGCGCATGACCGATGCGGACTTCGTCTTTCTCGCCCACTATCGGGACGCGAGGACGGGCACGTGGCGCGCCCGCTTCAGCGCACCCTTCGACGATTTCGGCGACGACGAACTCGCCGACGCCACGGCCATCAACCGCGCGCTCGAAGGCGCGATTCGCCTCGAGCCGGATCAGTACCACTGGGTCCATCGTCGCTTCAAGACACGCCCAGCCGGCGAGCTCGGCATCTACGGCTAGCATGTCGTCGACGACCGAGAGGACTTTCACCATGCCCCAACCGAACCACCGTCAGATCGTGCTCGTTCTCTACCTGCGCGACTCCGCGCTCGATTCGGGCGTGCTTGCGTGGGCCACGTACGACGGCACCGGCAGAACGCGTCATATGGCCGGCGATACGGAGAAGCCACCGTATGCATCGGGTCTCGAAGCACTCAAAGACGGCTGGCGGCTGATCCAGGCGGCACCCCTCGTCGAGCACGTGCCGGGCAACGAGTTTCGTACCGGCTATCTCAAGTACGAATTCTTTTTCGAGAAATGGGAGGCGATCGATGAAGCTTGATTCGCGACAAATGGCTGAATTCGTCGCCCGCGGCGTCCTGCGTTTCGACGGCGCGATTCCGGACGAGATCAACACAGCGTTCATCGACGCCGCCGGTCGTTTCGAGTCGCCGGCGGATCAGTCGATGCAAAGCGTCATGGCAGCGTATCGCCACCTGATGCAGACCAACGACATCCCCGCGGTCAACGCCGGCACGCCGGTCTTCGAGGCCTATGCACCCGACACGGCCCTCGGACGGCTGATCCGTTTTCCGCTCGTACAAGGCGCGATCGAGAGCCTGGTCGGCCCGAATTCGCTGCTCGATCACCATTTCCTGCACGTGACGTTCCCGCCCAATCCGGACCGACCAGGCGCTTCGCAACACACCCATCAGGATTCGACGATCGACCCACGGACCGCCTTCGATGTCCAAATCATGTACTTCCCGCACGAGGTGACACCTGCAATGGGCGGTACCCGCTATGTCCCGGGAACGCATCTGCGCGTCGTCAGTGAAGCCGCCATCGGGCGCTACCAGAACATCGTCGGCCAGCAGCACATCGTCTGCCCGGCCGGCACGATTCTCTTCACGCACCACGGCGTCTGGCACGGCGGTGGTTACAACAGCGGCGAATCCACGCGCTATATGTTCAAGATTCGTCTGAACCCGACCGTGCGCCAGCAACGCCTCTGGGACACCAGCGACCTCACACCGGCCGACGCCGAGCAGGGCCCGATCTTCTCGCCGAAGGCATCTCGCACGGCCGACGCGATCCAGGCCATCCTGACGCGACCCGAGCCCTGGTTCGAAGCCGACACGGGGCGGCTCGAGTACTTGAACCGCATCCGGCTGTGGCGGTTTCTGCTCGGTGACGACTCGTTCGACGCCGACTACTGGCTGACACGAGTCGAGAACGAGCCGACGGCGCTCGCCGGCCTCTGAAGATCTAGCGCTCGAGCACTCGATCGATGACGGGGGCGAGGGTTTGCAGGCGAGCAAACTCCGCGAGGATGGTTTTCGCAAGATTCGACTTCGAAAAACTCACCTCTTTCGTGAGCTTGTCGCAGATCGCCGCGTGGTTGATCCGGTAATCGGCGAACTCCGCCTCGAAGGGCGCGAAGGCTTCCATGAACCGATCCCCCAGCGCTCGACGGTCGGGAACGTCGGGTTCGAAATGCAGCACGACCGGCACGGTTTTCACTTGCACTTCGTCCGGTCCGATCCAGAACTCGAAATGAATGCCGCGGCTCTCATGGTTGAACCAATGGGTCTTCGATAACTGCAACGTGAAGCCGTTGTTGTCGAACTGGTTGTTGATCCACCAGTCGCCCCCAAACCATTCCTCGGCGACGATTTCGCGACGACACTTGCGCACGGACGCCGCATAGGCGTCGTGCAGCGCCACGACCTCATCCTTCAGACCTGCCATCTGAACTCTCCTCTCCTCAGCGTGTCGGCGTGTCGAGGCCGTCGCGGATCTCAGCGAGCTCCTCGGCGCTCGTGAGAAAGCGGGGCGTCGCGCGTTTTTGACTCGCTTGTTCGTATGCGTAAGCCGCGGCAAGCACATCGGCATCGGCGCCGGCTGTGCCGATGAACGACAAACCGATCGGCAGGGTGTGCACGGTGCCCATCGGCACAGTGGCGTGCGGATATCCGGCGATCGCGGCGACCGAACCGATCCCGACGAACGGCGGCCACACATCCCCATTGATCGGGTCGATGCGCGACGACGGAATGCCGGACGGTGCGATCAAGAGCTCGACCTCGTGATCGGCACGATACCGATCGATGCCCGCGCCACGCGTTGCCTCGTCCAGCGTCGAACGCGCCGACCGGTACACCTCATCCTCTAAAGAACCGACGTCTCGAGCGGCCTCGAGGATCGACTGATCAAAAAGGACGAGTTCACGCGCGTGCGCTGCATTGAATGCGATGAGGTCCTCCAGCGAGCGCACGTCCACGCCATCCGGCGTGTTGGCGAGGTATTCGTTGATTGTCGCTTTGAACTCGTAGAGCAGGATCTGATACCCCATGCCCTGATAACCATCGGGCCGCGGCAACTCTTCCTCGATCTCGACGATTTCGGCGCCGAGCTCCTCGAGCGTTCTGACGGCTTCGTCGAACAACGGCCAGATCGACTGGTCACGACCGACGGAGAAACGAGCGACACCGATCCGCTTGCCGTCGAGATAGTCGGCGTGGAGCCGCGCTTCGTAGTCCACGTCCGAATCATCCATCGCGGCCAGCATCATCGCGGCACCGCGAACGGATTTGGTCATCGGACCGGCCGTGTCCTGGCTAAACGCGATCGGCACGATCTGCGCTTGCGAAACGAGCCCCACCGTCGGTTTGAATCCGACGACGCCGTTGACCGTGGACGGACAGATGACGGAACCATTCGTCTCGGTGCCGACCGCACCGGCAGCGAGCGATGCCGCGACGGCGGCACCCGATCCCGAACTCGATCCGCAGGGATTGCGATCGAGCATGTGGGGATTCTTCACCTGGCCGCCGACCGCCGACCAACCGCTCATCGAAGCTTGCGAGCGGAAATTCGCCCATTCGCTCAGGTTCGTCTTACCGAGGATCAACGCCCCTTCCCGACGCAGGCCCGCCACGAGCGGGGCGTCCTCGAGCGAAACATTGTCGATCAACGCGAACGATCCCGCCGTCGTCGGTATGGGCTCGCGGCTTTCGATGTTGTCCTTCAAGAGGATAGGGACGCCGTGCAGACGCCCTTCGGCCTCCCCCGCGTCACGCTGACGGTCGAGCTCGCGCGCTTCGTCGAGGGCGTTCGGGTTCAACGAAATGATGCTCTGCAACCGTGGCCCGGCGCGGTCGATCTGCTCGATGCGTGTGAGATAGGCCTGCACCAGGGCTTCCGACGTCACATCACCGTCGGCGAGACCACGCGCGATCTCGGGCAACGATCCCTCGATCCATTCTTCCGGCGTCTCGGGGGACGATTCGCACCCCATGAGCAGGGCCGCGAGCGCCGCAAGGAGCGAGAAACTTCTTGATAAGGCCATGTTCATCCTCCTAGTGCGTCACTCGATCACCAATGAGCCGATCGACACCTTCCATCAGCGTCGAATATTCGAACGCGCGCGACGCCACCGTCATTGTCGGGACCTTAGCGGCAGCCACGAGATCGAGACAAACATCTTGATAGCGTGCCCAGAACGCGAGGAACCCCGCGAGCCCGCACCAGCCGTGCTTCGCGATCGGCGTCGCCGCCACGTATGCGCTCGGTCATCCACGTTCACCCGGTGTCTCCATCGAGACATCGAGCAACCGCGCGATACGTTCGCGAACACCGTAGAAACGCTCTGCCGTGTCGAGCTGAATTCGCCCGCGCCGGAGATTGTCACCTCGTCGGTCGATCTTGAAATAGACGTCGCCTTCGAGGTGATCGGTTAGAAAACGCACCGCCAACATGAAGCTCATGTAGGCCGGCGCCAGGGCGAAGTGTTCAGAGTCGACTTCCCCGAAGCCGGTAACGAAGCCGTCGCCCAGCGCGGCAAGCCGATTCCACCACGTCGACGTCGGACGTTCGGCGCTCGTGCAGACGGAGCGTGCGAGATCGCCGAAATCCCACGCCGAGTCACCACGCATGGCCGTATCGAGATCGAGAATCGCGAGCACGTCGTCGCGATCGGAATGAAACAGAAGATTGTTGACCTTGCAGTCGCCGTGGATCAGCGCGCCACCGCGACCGGCGGCAAACGCGCGATGAAGGGTGGCGATGCGTCGCTCCTCTTCGCCAAGATCGGCCGCGATCCTGACGTCATCCCAGCGGGACAAATAGCTCTCGAGATCGTGAAAGCTCGCGATGGTCGGCGAAAGGTCGATGTCGGCGTCCGAGAAGAAACGACCGAACTGACCAAAGGAATGCGCGGCGGCGTAAACCAGGTGATCCGGAAGATCATCGAAGTTGCGGCCATCGATCCATGGTTGCAGCCGCCAGATCGCACCGTCGGGATCCTGGAAGAAGCTTTCGCCCGCATCCGTTTTGATCAGCGGAACGAGGGGCGGCGGGTACCGGCGCTCATCCGTCGCGGCGATCAGCTTCGCCTGGTTACCGACAACTTCGGCGGGATCGTCGAAGACGTAAGCGTTGACGCGTTGGAGGAGGTAGTCGGTATTCACACGGAACGTGTCGTTGATATAACCCGAGCCCACCGGATCGACGGAACCCGGGTCGATCGACCAGGCCGCAAGGGCTACCTCGAACGTCGTGTCAGCCAAGGCTTCGGTCTACCCCACTCGCCGCGCCAATACATAAGCGACTGGTAACAAAAGCTCACCGAAAGGCCCAGCGCAAGCAACGATCTCGGCACGCGACAGCGTCACGGAGCGAGAAGCTTCGAGGGCGTCGACGACGTCCGCGAGTTGGGCGAGCGCCCGACCGGCCGCGAGCAGGTCGTCGCCGCCATGCCCCTCGAGTACCTCAGCGGGCAGCCGCCACCCGTTCGTATCCGGTAAGCGACCCCTCTCAATGGCGGCTTCCATCGCTTTCGATGGAAGGCTCTCGGTCGCCAGGCGATCAACGAGTTCGTCGAGCGTCGAATCGACTGTGTAGGTGCGCAAAGACTCGCCTTCGTCGCGACCGGCGATCCGCTGGTCGTAGGCCGGACCCAACAGTCGTCGGTACCATTTAGCCGGTTCCAGCAGCGCACCCAGAATGCCGAGCTCATCCGGCGGAGATGCCCGCCGTGCCACGCCCGTTTCGGCGAGATAGTCCATCGCCCAGGCACTCGCCGCCTCCATCGACGCGAGGGGTGCCGCGGCTTCGCGCCAGAAGCGATCGGCAACAAGCGGCAGACGCGACCACAAACGCTCAGGCAGAAGCTCGGGAAGAACGAGTTCGGACCACAAACAAGCCTCGCCGCCGAGCACACGACCTCGGCGGCCACCCGCCGCAAGATCGGGATACTTCATCACGCGATCGATCCAATCGAGCCCGTCGACCACGTGACGCATGCGATCGATCTTCCGGGTCGCCGCGTCGGCTTGCGCGAAGTCGTCGGCGGGTCCGTACAAATAATGTGCCGCGCCGGGATACAAGAGATCGAGATAGTAGGGCGCCGAAACGACGACGTCGAAACCGGCCTTGAGCGCATTATCGCGCCCTTTGGCGCCGCGCCAGACTTCGACGACCGTCCGCCGGTCGAGCGTTTCATCGAGGGCTTCGTCCCACCCGATCGCACGCCGCCCGGCGCGATGAATCGACGCGACAACCCGCTCGACGAATCGTGCTTGAACGCCGTCTGCCGCGATTCCCGTCGCTTCGACCCAGTTCGCGATGCTCGGATCATCCGTCCAATCGCCCACGGCGACCTCGTCGCCGCCGAAATGCAGGAATTCGTCGGCAAAGACGCGGCCGAGTTCATCGAACAACCCCTCGACGGCCACCATGGCCGCTTCGTTCGCAGGATTGAGCGTCGCCCGGTGGACCCCGAACTCCCTGACGGGTCCAGCGGGTGCCGTCCCGGCCACGCCCCATTCGGGATGGGCGAGCAACCAGGACGATACGTGCCCCGGCACATCGAGCTCCGGAACGACACGAATACCACGATCCGCCGCGCGCTCGACGAGGGATTCGAGCGCCGCTCGATCGTAGGCCCCGTCCGCCGATGCGAGCTCCGGATAACGGATGCTCTTGAACCGGAAACCCTGGTCGTCGGAAAGATGCAAATGCAGCACGTTGAGCTTCACAAGCCACATGCCGTCGAGCACCGCCTCGAGCGTTTCGATCGGCATGAACCGACGCGCGACGTCGATCATGATTCCGCGCCACGTGAACGCCGGTCGATCTTCGATCCGACGAACCGATGTACCTTGGGCCAATACTTGGCTCAGCGTCGCGAGCCCCGTGACCGCACCCCATTGCGTGGCTGCGCGAAGCGTGACGTCGGCATCGATCCACTCGATCGAATAACTTTCATCGGCGTTAAGCGACGGCGTCGCCTCGTCTACATCGTCCACCACGAAGCGAAGTGTCAGCCCGGCGGCGGGTAGCGCTTCGGCACGCCTGGCGAGCCGATCCGAAACGTCCCCAATCAGTTGGTTCGGTACATCCGAGGCGGGCGGCTCACCGCCGTAGACGACCACGCGTGGTCGCGGAATGAGCTCAGGAATCTTCATAGCGGGGGCACGAATCGAGCAACGGCGACAAGGCGAGTAGCATCGACGCATCTATCAACTGCGGAGCTTCCGATGTTGGCACGATGGCGTCTCGGTGTGTTGCTCGTCCTGTCGATTCCGATCGGCATCTACGCCTATCTATTCCAATTTCAGTTGACAGGCGATCCCGCATTCCACGCCCGCTTCAGCCTCACACCCATCCCTGCCTTCCTGCACGTCATTGCCGGCGGAACTTTGCTGGCCCTCGGCGGGGCGCAGTTCTCCAAGCGCCTGCGCGCAAGCTATCCGAAAGTCCATCGCATTATCGGCCGGACTTACCTCATCGGCGTTTTGCTCGCGGGCTGCGCCGGGTTCGTGCTGGCCTTCACGGCCGAAGGCGGTTTGGTTTCGCAATTCGGCTTCGCGACGCTCGCCATCGTCTGGCTCTGGACCGGCACCCAAGCTTTCATCGCGATCCGTGCGTCAGAGATCGCCGTTCATCAGGCCTGGATGATGCGCAACTACGCCCTGGCCTTTGCCGCCGTGACGCTGCGGATTCAACTCGGCCTCTTCGAGGCCTTCACCGACGCGCCGTTCGAGTCGTTCTATCCGGTGACAGCGTGGTTCTCGTGGGTGCCCAACCTCCTGATCGTCGAATGGTTTCTCATCCCCGCGCTCGTATTCAAGCCGCGACCGGCCACCTAGAGTCGACGATCGACGAACTCGCGTTCGCATATCGCAACGAACCGGCGCGCCGCTTCCGAGAGTGGTTTGTCGCGCTGGGAAAACAGCCCGACCGTGCGGTCGATGGCCGCGAACTCCGCCCTATCGATCGGTCGGAATCCTTCGAGTTCTTCGAGCAACGAGTCGGACAGATACGTCACGCCCATGCCCGCTTCGCAGAGTGCGAGGCGTAACTCCAGGTGACTGACCTCCCAGACGTCGGCGAAGAGATGACGTAACCGATCACCGCCCGGACGTTTCGCCACATCGTCGAGATACGAGGTCAAGAGTGTGACCTGGCCGAGCGTCGCCTCGGGTCGATTCACCAGCTCATCAGCGAGCGGGTGCGACGCATGCACGACCAGGCGGCGTGATTCCTCGAAAAACGGCCGCAGCTCGAGGTGACCCGGCATGGAGCTTTGAAAGAGGCCAAAACCGAGCTCCCAGCGGTCCTCGCTCACCCCGTAGACGATCTCGCGGCTGGGCGCGACATCGACTTTGAGTCGTGTGAGCGGGTTCTGCTGACAGAAACGGAGCAGCAACCCGCCGTGGAATCGATTGACGACGCTGTTGATCGCGAGGTTCAAGGTTGAGAGCGCCCCCGCCCGGATTTGGCCGATATCGTCCAGCACGCTCGACTCTTCCCGGATGACCGTCCGCGTGAACCGGAACAGCCGTTGCCCGGCCTCGGTCGGCACACTCGGCGACCCGCGAATCAGGAGTCGTGTGTCGAGCTTATGTTCGAGGTTCGCGATCGTCTGGCTGACGGCCGACTGCGAGACGTTCAACCGTTCCGCAGCACGGCTGAAGCTACCGGTCTCCACCACGGCATCGAACGCAAGGATCTCGGACCGTTCAAGGCGCATTCGGCAAGCCTAACAACGCATTCAATACCCGCGTATTAGAGGAACTGAACCATCTATAAGCCGCGCACTCTGGGCGCGGTCGCGCTCGATCCGCATCGTTCATGCCTCAAAACCGTGGAGACGAGGATGGATACACCGAAAGGACTCGAAGGCGTACGGGTGGATCAAACCGCGCTCTCGCTCGTCGAAGGCAACACCGGTCGACTCTCCTATCGCGGCGTCAACGTCGACAGACTGGTCAAGGCGCGTTTTGCCGACGTCGCGCACTGGGTAATGACCGGAACGTTCGATCCCGACTTCGAGCCGAACCTGGTCGAGGCAGGCGAACTCGACGATTCCGACGAACGCGCGCTCGCCACCGCGCCGAGCGACAACCATCCCATGCAAACGCTCCAAGCGATGGTGTTGATGGTCGATGCCCCCACCGCTCGATTCGAGGCCTTCGGCGAGGCCGCGCCCGGGGTCGCCATCGCCGCGAAACTACCAGCCATCACCGCACGAATGTGCCAACGTGGGCCCGCAGACGATCCGAGGGCGGGGTACTGCGAACGATTCGTCCGCACGATCAACGAAGACGCGACCGATCGAATGATCGAGGCGTTTTCGACGATGCAGATCCTGCAACTCGAACACAGTTTCAATGCCGGAACGTTCGCGGCACGCGTGGTCGCATCGACGCTGGCGCCAGTCCAGAACGTCATGGCAGCCGCGATCGGCGCACTGCACGGCCCGCTGCACGGCGGCGCCGACGAAGCCGCGCTCGATATGGCTGACGCGATCAAAAGCCCCGCGGCGGCAAGCGCCTACGTGGATCGGTGTTTCGACGAGGGGATCAAGATGCCCGGCATGGGACATCGCGAGTACCGCGTTGTGGATCCGCGGGCGGTCTACGCCAAGGATTTCGCCCGCGAGCTCTCTTCTGGAACGGCCCACGAAGAGACGTTCGCTGTCCTCGAGGCCGTCGAGAAGCGTTTTGCCCAACGCGCCGCCGAGAAGGGCAAACCACTCCATCCCAACCTCGAGTTCTACAAGGGTCTCGTCTATCGGATCGTGGGGCTGCCGAACGAACTCTTCACTTGCGCCTTCGCGATGGCCCGATGCTTCGGCTACATCGCGCACTTCATCGAAAGCCGCGTCGACAACCGCATCATCCGCCCGGCCGCTCGTTACGTCGGGCCCCCGGTGAGTGATGAACTCCCGTCGATTTCGGCGCCGGCTCAGGCCAGATTCTGACCCCGCCGCCAGTGGATTATTTCGACAGCGGCCGCGGCGGCTTCAATGCCCTTGTTGAACTCGTCATCCCCGGCGCGCGACTCGGCGTGCTCCATCTCATAGACCGGAATGACTTCGTTGATGATGGGTACGCGGGTTTCACGCGAGACATCGCCCAAACCGCGGACGCATTCGTCGACGATCATGTCGAAATGGCGCGTATCGCCTTTCAGGACGATGCCGAGACAAATCACCGCATCGATGTTGCCACGGCCACGGATGAGGTCATTCGCGGCAAACGGCAGTTCGAGACAGCCGGGTAGCGTGTGCACTTCGACGTCCGCGCCGGTATTGCCGAGCACGTCGAGGCACTTGTCGGTCAGCGAGGTGACCAACTCGTCATACCACTTGGAGCGCAGAATCACGATCCGGGCACCGTCGATCTTCGGCAGGTTGGCAATGTCGAGGGCGTCTTGCATGAGAAACGTCGTCCGGCGGGCGTTGGCGAAGTCTACTCCGGCGTCAGTTCGAACTTGAGACAACCCGCCTCATCTTCGAAACCAATACGCTGCAAGTAGTCGGTGAGCCAGGTCGCGGCAGCCGATCCGAGGTCGAGTCCGACGACCCGGCCGCCGTAGGATTCGGCAAGTCCCAACGCGTGCCCCAGCAGCCAATGGCCGACGCCGTGCCTTCGGAACGGCGCGTAGACGAACCACGATCGGATGACGAAGCGCGAATGGGGAAGCGTTTCGAGGTAGTAGCCGCCCACCACCTCGCCGTCGAGCTTCGCGACCCGAATCCCATCCGGATTGGCGCCCTCGGCGACGTCTCGCCACGGGATCTCGTCATCCCACGGCCGATAGATGTCGATATCTCGGTAGGTGAAGTCCCTCACAGGCCTTCGCAACCGGTTTCACCTTTCACAGGCCCGACGATTTCGTTCGTAATCCAGCCACCGTAGTACCCTCCCGGCTGCGGACGAACCCGCTCGCCGCCTAGCGTGCAAACAACGATGCCCGGATAGAACGAATACCAACCGGCGATTTCGATGAACTCCGGAAACGGGTCGAGATATCGCCACCCGATCCCATCGATGCGGTCCGGTCCCTCGAGGCACACAGGCGAAGCAAGGCCTTTCCACTCGCACAGTGACATCGCCCGAGTCGTCTCGAGCAGTGCCTCCTCGACATCATCCGGCGGCAGGTAGACCGTCGGCGGCCCAGCGGTTTCGAGTACGCGCGCCGCGCGCGCGCTCGAGGCGATGCGTTCACCCGAGGGGGTTCGCACCTCGACCCGGCGCCGTTCCGGCTCGAGTCGGGGCGGGCGGGGGTAGTCCCAGACCGATTCCTGTCCTTCGGCCGGGATCTGTGCGAAGTCCGGGCGCACCTGACCTCGGTAATGCCACGACGCGCGGTGCGCGAGGACCGCTTCGGTCGGTTCCATCCGCGCAATCAGTTACCGAAGCGGTAACGCAACTTCATCACAAAAACATCCACGATCGGCTCTTCCAGGGCATCGAAGAAGAGGTCACCGAAGGAGGAATCGACCGGGTTGTCGAGGTTGCTACCACGCGTGTAGACGGCGAAGAAATCGGACAACGGTCCCAACTCCCATCGATATCGCAACTGCGCGGTCAAGCGAGAAATGGTGAAGTCCTCGGCGCCGTCCGCGGGATCGACGTCGCGCGACACGAGCTCGCCTTCGGTGAGCGGCACCCTGTAGTACTCCTGATCCTTTGCTTCGATCCCCGCCCATTGCAGTGTCAGGCGAACCTGATGGCGCGCGTTGAAGAAAAAGTCGGTCTTCAGGACCGGCTGGAAATCCCGCGCGCGGAACGTCGCGAAATCACGATCACCCTGATAGACCAGCCATCCGTCGCGATCCTGGTAACGGATATCGAATTCGAACGACAGCCGGTCGATCGGCTTCAACGTGAAGCCGAGATCGGATCCATAGGACCAGCCGCCGAGTTCTTCCTGCTGCCCCGTGACGGTGCCGCTCCACGCGAGCGGCTTCGCCGAATCGGTGCCGTAGGCGAGTTGCGCAAACAAGCGTCCGTCGACTTTGTAGTTACCGTTACCCCGGCTCTGGCGATCGTCCCAGCGCTCCGGGAAGTAGTTCAGCGTGAACTTCACCTCGGAGCTGTTTTTGAACATGTACGTCTGGTTGCTGAAGATCCCGAGCCGGTTCACGAAGCCATCGACGTTCGCCTGGTAACTCAGGAACAACGAGTTACGAGTCCGCCGGAAGCGTTTAAGGCCGCTGCCTTTCGTAAGGATCACGCCCGAACGCGCAACAACCGCGTCGTTGCGACGGATGAAACCGAGGTCGGAGATGTCGAGATTCTTGTCCAGATAGTCGAGCGCCCCGCTGAAGATCAGACCGCGCCGCGGCACGTAGCGGAAATCATTGAAAACCCCGTGCCCCGTCGTGTCGCCGACATCGCTGAAAAGGTACTGACCGTCCCAGGTGAACTTACCGCCGGCCGAGCGAAAATGGCCATCGATGCCATGCACCATGGCGTCACCGTCCGGCAACGTGACGAGCGTTCCCATATAGCCGACCGCTCGCCGGCCTCGGCCCGTGTGTTCGTACAAAGCGCGCAGAACACCGAACTCACGCCCCACCCCCGTCACCATGACCTCCTCGCCGGTCATTTCGTCGATACCGCGCAATTCGACGTCGTCCTCGAACGCGGCCAGCACCCCGTACCGCAGCGAACCCGTCTGGCCGACGACCTTCACCGCCCCCAGCAGATCCGTCGGGCGACTCCGCTCGACCCCTTCGATGTCGATACCGTCGGGGGTGTCGATGTGCCGCGCCGCGCCGCCGATACGACGGGTATTGAGCATCGTCGTGGGCTCCGGTTCGAAGGTCGACGGCGTCTGGCGTGCACCAGTGCCGCGCGTCGAGGGCAGGAACCGATTGATGTCCGATCTCGGCGTCGTGACGAAAACTTCGTTGCCTTCGAGGAAGAAGAGCCGCTTCTCGGGGAAGTAGGTTTCGAACGACGTCAGGTTGACGACCACATCGTCCGATTCAACCGCGCCGAAATCCGGGTTCACCGCGCCCGTGACCTGCAGATTCGATGACGGGCTGTAACTGAAATCGAAGCCGGCGCGTGCTTCGGTTTCGCTGTTGATCTCGTCAACCGTTGCCGAGGCGTACGGGAACACGGCCACCTGTTGCTTGGGCTCGATCCCCGGTACGCCGACGGGTTGAAAAGCGGAAATGAACCGCGCCCCGCTGAACGGTAGCGCCGGAAAGCTGTACGTCTCGTCGAGGTGGGCGATCTTGCGCTTGATCCAGAGCCCCATCCGGCGGGCGTCCGCCCCGGCCGGCATCGTCATCATGGACCAAGGCAGGAACATTTCGACGCTCCAGCCGGTCGCGGTCTCGACCGTCGCGCTGTGCCACGGTCCGTCCCACTGTTCAGAGATCGAGCGCTCTGGAACGACCTTGCCGTCGAGCACCGACCCACCGAGGTTGACCTCGAACCAATAGCCGTAGAGCCCCTCACCGGACGGATCGATCGTGATCCCGTAGGCATCGCGGTTGAGAAATTGATCACGAGCCGAAAGTCGACTGATGAGCGTGTTTGAAGGCTGTTCCAACGACGCGGCGACATAGAGGCCCGCGTCCGAATAGACGAGCTGCGTTCGCGTCGCAAACTGCGGTGCAGCCAAGGTGTCCGGTTCGGTGACGAGCATATTGTCGAACGCCGGAATCTCGCCCCAGATCGCCTCATCGATCCGACCGTCGATCTGAACGGATAGCGACGATCGATAGGCGACTTCGACCACATCACCTTCGCCGACGACGATCGATGCTGGTGGCCGAACGGGGGTCATGATCGGTTCCGCCTCGGCGGGCCGAACCGGCTGTTCGACCGGCACGCCCGCGGCCGGGCGGCGCCTGGGAGCAGACACAACGGGACTCTCGACTCTCGCGGCACCGCCATCCGCTGTCGTGAGCCACCACGCCGACCAGCCGGAGGCTTTTACCCGATCGATCAGGGCGTCGGCCGCTTGTCTCGGCATCGGCGGGCTGACGACGCGTCGATAGGTGCGCCCGCGAACGTCGACCGTGACGACACGCGTATCGATACCGTGCTGGTCCCACAGCGTCGTCTGCGCGCGAACCGCAAGTTCAGGGGTGACCCAGCTGCCGAAGACGACTTGTCCTTCGTCGGCGGAGGCGGCCTCGACGGGTGCGGCAAAGATCACCGCCAAAACGAGCGATGCGACAAAGGAGGAAACGGTTTTCTTTATCGGTCGAATCGCGCCGTACTCAAGAGGACCAACGAGTAAGCGTATCGCGCTTGAGCCTGGGATACCTAGTGTCGTGCGAACTCGCCCGTCATTCCCAGAAGCGCCACCACTTGCGCGTCCCGCTGCGGCGAACCGGCTGATGCAAGCGTCTGGTGAGCCAAGCCGCGAGCACATCGTCGCTTTTCCACTTGTCATCGAGGCCAACACTCGACGCGTACTGCGCATAATCGCCGTAATGGTTGCGGGCGAAGGCCACGCCCGTTTCGTTCAGCTGACTGAAGCGAAGCTCACCGGCCGCCGTTGTCGTGAAGAAGGCCGTGAAGGAGGTATCGCGATACTTGAGCCGCGTCGCTCCCGAACCCGCCGCGTGCACAAAATCAGGCGCCGCGAGGCCGAGGTTGACGCACCAGGTCAGGAAGACCGCTGGCACGATGCTCGCCTCGTCGAACGACGTTCCTTCGGCGAGCCAATGACCGACATCATCGATCAGATCGTTGTCCGTCAAGCCGTCGCACCTCGCAGTTCGAGCACCGCGGCGCGAAGCGTTTCGGTCGATAGGTCGCGCGGCTCGACCGCGGCCCCCGCGACGATGTCGACGCGCCGAAAGAACTTCCGCGGCCAATCGGTAAACGGCCCACGTCCCTGACGACTGAAGAAGCTCCCCCACAAGCCGCGCAGTGCCACCGGAATCACCGGCACGGGCGTCGCGGAGACGATCCGCTCGATTCCCGGACGGAAGACATCGATCGCGCCATCCGTCGTGAGCTTGCCTTCGGGGAAGATGCAAAAAACATCACCAGCTTCGAGACCGGAACGAATTTCATCGAGCGCGTTCGCCAATGCGTCCGGATCTTCCTTGCGCTGCGCGATCGGCACCGCTCGGCCCGTGCGGAAGACGAAGTTCAGGATCGGGATGTCGTAGATCGGCTTGTACATGACGAAGCGAATCGGACGGCTGACCGCGCCGGCGAGCAAGAGCGCATCCACGTAGCTGACGTGATTGGCGACGATCACTGCCCGGCCGCGCGCCGGGATTCGTTCGAGCCCTTGATGGTGTACGCGATACATCGAATGGCTCACGAGCCAGATGATGAACCGCATGCTGAACTCGGGTACCTCGTAGAAGATGAAGAAGGCGACCGCGAGATTCATCGCCGAGAGGATCAGAAAGAGCGATGGGATCGAAAGGTCGAGCACGCCCAAGGTCAGCATCGCGATACCGGCGCCGGCGACCATGAAGAGCGAGTTCAGCACATTGTTCGCTGCGATCACCCTCGCCCGCCGGTCCTCGGGCGTGCGCACCTGGATCGTCGCCTGGAGCGGCACGACAAAGAGTCCCGCGAAGATGCCGATCAACGCGAGGTCGATGAGCACACGTGTCGCACCCTCGGCCGCGACGAACGCCCAGCCGTTGCGCAGCGGCGTTGGATCGAGCGCCTCGATCGCAAAATAGGTATCGATCCCGAAGATGCTGACGCCCAAAGCACCCAACGGCACGAGCCCGATTTCGACCCGCTTGGCCGACAGCCGCTCGCAAGCGAGCGAGCCGAGTGCAATCGCGACGGTGAAAAGCGTCAGGATCGTCGTCACGACCGACGGATTGCCGAAGAGGTGCGACCGCGTGAGGTTCGGGATCTGGGTGAGATAGACCGACCCCAGGAGCCAGAACCACGAAATACCGAGCACCGATAAAAAAACGGCTCGGCGTTCCCGGGCGATGGTGATCAACGCCCAGGTATCCGCGAACCAGCGGGTTTTGACGACGCTTTCCTCTAGCGGCGGCGCGGACGGGATGGCGCGGCTCGCCAGATAGCCGACGACCGATACGAGAACGACGAAGACGAAGAGCACGATCGAGACGTCCGCTGACGCGCCGACCACGCCACCGGCGATGGTGCCGAGCAGGATGGCGACGAACGTGCCGCTCTGGACGAGCGCGTTGCCCCCGGTGAGCTCGTTTCGTGACAGGTGCTGCGGCAGGATCGCGTACTTCGCCGGGCCGAAGAAGGTCGACTGCACGCCCAGCAGGAAAAGCACGATGAGCATCAACGTCACGCTACCGGAGAAGAGGGCAAGCCCGGCGCTCGCGGCAACGAAGATTTCCACGACTTTGATACGGCGCATGAGCCAGGCTTTGTCGCGGTGGTCGGCAAGATTCCCGGCGACGGCAGAAAAGAGGAAAAAAGGCGCGATGAAGATCGCCGCGGCGGCGTTCACCAACAGGTCGATACTCTCATCGGCGACGAAGGCACCGAACACGAAAAGTACGGCCAGCGCTTGTTTGAAGAGGTTGTCGTTGAAGGCGCCGAAGAACTGCGTCACGAAGAGCGGCAGGAACCGCCGCGAACCCAAGAGCGCAAACTGCGATTCGGCCGCGGCATCACTTCGAGCCGCCTCGCGAACGGTCTCCTCGGGCGTCGAGAGCGGCTCGCTTTCAGTCGGCATTGATCGTCAGACGCAGCATCCGCCGATGATGACCTAAGAAATCGTTCACTGGTTTGTGTTGCGTCGATCGATTGTCCCAGACGGCAATCGTGCCCGGCCGCCACTGTAGGCGGACCGTATGCTCGTCGCGGATCAAGTGCTGATGCAACGCATCGAGCAGCCACCCACTCTCTTGACGCGTCAGTCCATCGATTCGCTTCGTGAAGAGCGGATTGACGAAGATGGCGCTTCGATCCGACTCGACGACCGGACGGACGACCGGATGACGAACCGGCGGGTTCGCTTCAATCGCTTCCTCGATCGTCGCCCGCGTGGCGGGGTCTTCGAGGCTCTCCTGGAAGCCGAACGCGAAATCGTGGATCGCCTCCATCGGTTCGATCCAGTCGGCAAGCTCCTTCGAGAGCGATTCGCGCGCCGCGGTGGCACTCGCCCACATCGTGTCTCCGCAGCCCGTTGGCACAATATCCGCCTGCAGCATGGTGAAGGTCGGTGGCACGGCGCGAAACGTCATGTCCGAGTGCCAGAGTTCGATCTTCGACGGGACCTCGGGAGTGCTTTCCAGGATCTGCACGTCGGGGGCGCCTTCGAGCGTGCCGTAGGCCGGATGGGGCTCGATGGCGCCGAGTTGCTCGCCCAAAAGCGTCATCGCACGCGCGTCGATTGTCTGATCGCGAAGAATGGCGACCCCATGCTCGACGATGGTGGCCCTGAGCTCCGCAACGGCCTGGGCCGATTCGACCACGCGGGCGAGATCGCATTCGACAAACGCACCAATCGCGCCGGCTGCTTTCGTTATTCTCATGGTCGTTCACCAAGCCAGATCTCGCGATTCTATGAAAACCCCGCACGCCGAAGTACCGCCGCGGGCGACCGAGGGTGTCGTGAAGTACGCCTCTCAACTCATGAAGGCGGACCGTCTGATCGACGACGCCATCTGGCGAACGCTCGAGGCCTGGCGAACGATCCTGTGTCGCCTGCGGCTGGTCGGACAAACTCGTGATCGCTACGACGGCTTCGGGTTCGGCAATCTGTCGGCGCGATCCGACGCCGGGTTTTGGATCACCGGAACGCAAACGGGCGAGCTGACGACGCTGCGGGAAGACCAATACGCGGAGGTCGTCGACGCGGATCTTGAAACGAACCGCCTCGTAGCGGCCGGAGAGGTGCATCCCTCGTCCGAAGCCCTCACCCACGCTGCGATCTACGCCGCCGATCCTGGTGTCGAAGCGGTTTTTCATGGCCATTCGCCTGAAATCTGGGGGTCACACGAAGCACTCGATTTACCGACGATCGATCACACGATCGAATACGGCACGCCGGATATGGCTCGCGCGACGGCCGCTTTGCTCGAGCTTCACGTCGAGCGGCCGCTGGTGTTCGTGACCCTGGGCCACGAGGACGGCGTCTTTGCGCTCGGTCATACGGCTGACACCACGGGTGCCATGCTCGTCGATCGGTTCGCGGCAGCGCTCGAGATCAGACGATGAATCCTCCGGCTACCCTCGCTTGGCAGGGCACCCACCTCGCGCTCCTTGACCAACGTCGTCTCCCCGACGAGGTCACGTACCTCGCCTGCCGTTCGGTCGATGACGTGGTCGAGGCCATTCGATCACTCGCGGTACGGGGTGCGCCGGCGATCGGCATCGCCGCGGCGTATGGAATGGCTCTTGCCGAACAAACCGGCGAGTCCTCGGCCGCGGCCGCCGAGCGACTTGTCGCTGCCCGACCCACCGCCGTCAATCTCGCCTGGGCCGTCGACCAGGTCCGCGCCGGAATGGAGCGGGGACGCGCCGCGATCGATACCGCGCTCGAGATCCACGCCGACGACATCGCGATGTGTCGCGCAATCGGCGAGGCCGGGCGCCAGCTCATCGAACCGGGCTGTCACGTGCTCACGCATTGCAACGCGGGGGCGTTGGCAGTGTCCGCCCTCGGCACGGCGACCGCGCCGCTGTACCTCGCCCACGCCGACGGTGTGCCGTTCCACGTTTACGTCGACGAAACGAGACCGGTCCTCCAGGGCGCCCGACTGACGGCCTGGGAACTCGGCATCGCGGGTATCGACAGAACGCTGATCTGCGACAACGCGGCCGCCCACCTCATGGGCCAAGGCGCGGTCGATCTCGTCATCGTCGGCACGGATCGGATCACCGCCAACGGCGATGTCGTGAACAAGATCGGCACACGCGGGCTTGCGATCCTGGCCGACTATCACAACGTACCGTTCTATGTGGCGTGCCCCACCTCGACGTTCGATCCGGTCACCCGCGCCGGTTCCGACGTACCGATCGAGGAGCGTAGCGCGGCTGAAATCCTCGAACCGATCGGGCTCTCCGGTGACATTCCGGTCAAGAATCCGGCATTCGATGTCACGCCCGAAGAACTCGTGACGGGCTACATCACCGACCGAGGATTCTCGACGAGCGTCGCGATTTTCGATTCCGTCACCGATTCGTCATGAGCCGCTACCGACCGCCGACACCTCGCGGGGCGCCGTACATCACGCGCGAAGGACACGCCGCTCTCGAGCGCGAGCTCAAATATCTCTGGAAGGAAAAGCGCCCGGACGCCACGGCACGCGTCACGGCGGCGGCCCAACTCGGCGATCGGTCGGAGAATGCCGAATACATCTACGGCAAGAAGCTCTTGGCCGAAATCGACCGTCGGGTGCGCTACCTCGCCAAACGCCTCGACGAACTCATCATTGTGGATCGGCCGCCCGAGGACGAATCACGGGTCTTCTTCGGCGCGACGGTGACGCTCGAAGACGCGGATGGCGAAGTGATCTATCGGATCGTCGGCCCGGACGAGTTCGATCGCGAGCCCCATTTCGTTAGCATCGACTCGCCGCTGGCCAAAGGACTGCTCGGCAAAAGCGTCGGGACCGGCGTCAGCGTGCCGCTCGAGGGCGGCCGGCGAGATGTAACGATTGTGAGTATTTTGTATCGACAGGTTTCGGGAAGTCTTCCGTAGAACCCACTGCACAACACTCTTACACAGGAGTTATGGGATGAAGAGTCAGTGGAAAAGCATCGTTTCGTGCGTCGCGGTCGCGACCGCGGTCACCGCGATCGGAGCACCGGGCGATCGCCAGGGCCGGGGCCCGATCGACTTGAACGAAGCGGAAACAAGGGCCGCCGAAGCCTTTGCCCGTGTCGACACGGTGGCCGACGGCATGATCACGTTGGAGGAATTCATCGCGGCCGAGCCCGACACCATCGCCATGAACATGCGCGACGGGAAACGCGCCCAGCGCCATCGACGCGGCCCGTCCGGTTTCGCGCGTCCGGCACGCCCCGGTGATCGAGGCGAGGTCGACGAGGAAGCGCTCGCCGCTCGACGCGCCAAGTTCGAAGCGCACCGCGCCGAGCGGGAAGCCCGCCACGACGAGCACCGCGACACCGTGTTCAGCATCGCCGATGCCGACGGCAGTGGTGATCTGTCGAAATCCGAGTACGACGCGCTGCCGGAAGCGTCCCGAATCGCCTCGAAGCAGGAAATGTTTGCCCGCTTGGACACGAATGGAGACGAATTCCTGACCGCGGAGGAGTTTCCGCCGCACCTTGCGAAACTCAGAGAACTCGACACCAACGGCGACGGGATGGTGACGCGCGACGAAATGCCGCGCCGGCGCCCGCGCGGATAGCAACGGCCATTGTCGGAGGCGTCGGATGACGAGCTGATGGCTCGCGTGGTGGAGAAGGATCGGGCCGCATTCTCGATCCTTCTCAACCGACACCTCTCGAGCATTCACGCTTTCATCTATCGCATGACGCGTAACGAAGCCGACACCGACGACATGGCGCAAGAAACGTTTCTGCGCGTATGGAAAAACGCCCGCACATGGCGATCCGGCGAGGTGAAGTTCACTACGTGGATTCACCGAATCGCGCGCAACGCCTGTATCGACGCTTTTCGCAAGAAACGCGATACCGAATCGATCGATCTCGAGGCGCTGAGCGATCCCATGGGTGATATCGACAGACAGGCGCAGACGGAGCTCGCGAACGCGTTAACCGACGCGCTGGGCGAGCTGCCCGAGCGGCAAAGGACGGCGATCGTGCTGTGCCATCATCAGGGCTTCAGCAATAAGGAAGCAGCAGACACCCTCGGCGTGACGGTCGATGCGTTGGAATCCCTGCTCGCACGCGCACGGCGAACGTTGCGTCGTTCACTAACCGAGTTTCAACCGGCTACGACATCATGAGCATGGACATCGAGCAATTCGAAAACGAGCTAGACCGATACGGTACAGACTTCGACGCTTGGCCCGAATCCTTACGAGACGAAGCGGAACGTCTCCACGCATCCGACGAGCGGGCGGCCGAACTCGTCGCCGCGACCCGTCTCATGATGACGACACTCGACGAACTCACCGTGCCGGCACCCACACCGACGCTCGAACGAAGGATCCTCGACCAGGTTTTCGAGGAAATCGCGGACGAACCGACGCCGTCGATCGTCGATCAGGTGATCGACTGGCTGACGGGCGCATTCTGGCGGCCGGTTTCGCTGGCATTCGTACCGCTCATTCTCGGCTTCGCGATCGGCCTCAACGTGCAGGAAGACGTCACCGATTTCGAAAGTGAGGTGACGATCCTGGCGTTCACGGGCGCCGACCTCTTCGACGAGGCGTTGGATGAATAACCGCTGGCTCACGGTCGGCTTGATCGTCTCGATCGCCGTCAACCTACTCTTCGTCGGTATCGCGATCGGCCGGTCGAGCGATCCCGCTCCCTGGTCACGGAACGTCGACCCATCGTTCGGTTTTTCGCAGATCCTGCGCACCCTTCCCGAAGAACGTCGGCGCGAGATCGTCCGCTCGGCCAATGTCAGATCCGCGCGCCCGCCGGTACGTGATATGCGCCGCGTCCAGCGCGAAGCCAATGCAGCGATGGTGGCCGAACCTTTTGATGCCGATGGTCTCGCGGATGTGCTGATGGAGCTACGCGAGCTGATGGCGGAGAGTCACCTGCGCAGCCACACCGCGCTCGTTTCGATCATGGCGCGACTCACCGACGAGGAACGCCGGCTTGTCCTCGCCGAAATGAGTCGGCGTGGTCCCGTTGGCGCCAGGGGCGCGCCGCGACCACCCCATGAACGCGGGCCGCGCGGGCCCGGCGGGCGTCGCGGAGAACCGAGAGGGTTCCCCGGTGACGACGGACCGCGCCAACGACGTCCGCGAGAGGGCGTTCCCGCCGATGCCCCACCGACGCCACCTGCGGACGACACTCAATAATCTCCAATGCACCGTTCTCGGTGCGGACACGGAGCGCGGCGGGCTTTCACGCGGAGGCTGATTCGAACAGGCCCGAAAAACGCCGCTCGAGATCCAGCAGAAAACGTTTCGCCGCCAAACCGCCGCCAAAACCCGTCAGATCGCCGTCCTGGCCGATCACGCGGTGGCAGGGAATGACGATCGGTAGGGGATTGCGACCGTTCGCGGCGCCGACGGCGCGAACGGCCTTCGGGCGACCGATCTCCTTCGCCACGTCACTGTAAGAACGCGTTTCACCGTAGGGAATCCGGCGGAGCGCATCGAGCACGTCCACCTGAAACGACGTCCCTTCAGGTGCCATCGGGAAGTCGAACGTCCTCCGCTTCCCATCGAAATACTCCGCGAGCTGCGCCGCGGCGAGTTCGAACGGACGGTCCTCGCGCTCCCAACTCATGTCGGGACCACGCGCCTTCGAGCCCGATGGAAAGCCGATCATTTCGACGGCATCGCGCGATCCGGCCAACATCAGCTGGCCGATTGGACTGGGGACAAAAGTGAAATACATGCTTTTCTCCGATTCGTTTTTGACTAGGGTTTGTCCGCCGCGAGCGTCGACTGTTGCCAGAGATACATCACCGCGTAGGCGCGCCACGGCGCCCAGGCTCGCGAACGCGCTTCGACGTCACGCGGCTTCCCGCCAAGGACCTTCAACAAGACCCAATCCGACGACGGGAACGCATCGGCGTCACGGCTCACCCGCATGCCGACGTACGCCGCCGTCCATGGTCCGAGACCGGGCGTGGCCGCAAAGAAATCGCGCACGGTTTCGCTACTCTGCAACCAGTCCGTTCCGTGATCGCGCACCTCGCGGGCGACTGCCGCAATCGCGTGACCGCGGCGACGCGGCATGCCGATGACGCCGATATCGTCACGATCGAGCGACGCCGGTGAGGGAAAACCGCCAACGCCGCCTTCATCGACCCACTCCATCAACCGAACGGCCAGATCACGCGCGCGGGCAACACTGACCTGCTGACCGAGGATCCCGCGAACGACGCCTTCGAACGGATCCCAGACGCCCGGTACCCGGATTCCCGGAAACCGACGGACCGTATCCGCGAGGACGTCATGGTTACCGAGGTGCGAATCGATCGCTTCCGGATCAGCATCCAGGTCGAAGACCCTTCGTACGCGCACAAGGTAGTCCGATACATGCCGGACATGGCTGGCCGGAATGGTGACGACGAGCGCATCGTCCTGAAACTCGGCGATCAACGTCACACCGTCGCTCAAGCGGCGTTCAAAACGATCACCCTCGACGCGCTCGAGCGTGTCTATCGCCCGTTTGTCGAGAAAACTCAAAACCCAACGCCGGTCGTACGGTAGGCGTAGCGGCAGACGAAACTTGAGCGCCGGGCATGACCCGCCCCGTTCGCGCCGGAGCCCCGACGGCGTCGATTTGAAAACCCGACGGATCTCATCATTGAACCGGCGCAGGCTCCGATACCCCGCAGCCGCGCTGATGTCCGTCATGGCGAGACGGGTGTCGACGATTAGTCGCTTGGCGAGCTGTAGGCGGTGACTCTTGAAAAACGATTTCGGCGTTGCCCCGAGTTCATCGTGAAACAACCGATTGAGGTGTCGGGTACTGACGTTCAGCGACGTCGCGAGATCATCAACGGTCGCGTCGTTCAGGAAGCCGTCTTCGATCCGCCGCAAACCCCGAATCACCGTTTCGGAACCGATGGTCCATTCCGGAATCGACGGCGCGGTCTCCGGACGGCAGCGTAGGCACGGCCTGAACCCGGCATCGAGTGCCGCCGCCGCAGAGGGGTAGTACCTGACGTTCTCCTCGAGTGGCGATTTGACGGGACAGATCGGCCGGCAAAATATCCCGGTCGTGATCACGCCGGTGAAAAAACGCCCATCGAAGCGAGGATCACGCGCGCGGCGCGCGCGGCTACAGATTTCGGCGTTCGGCAACATGCAGGCACTATAGTCGTCCGCAAGAGGCCAAACTCGCCATAACTGGACATTGTGCGCATACCCGCGATCGTGAGCCTTCTGCCCGTCGAGGTTGAAAAACCTTGGGGCCGGGAAATCTGGTTTTCCGGCGTCGAGGAACGCGGCGAAAGCGGCGTGGACTGTGACGGCGACCGCCAGCCCCTCTCCCGGATACTCGAAAAACTCGGTCGCGACACACCCATCACGCTGCTGAAGCGCCTTGAGCCGTCCGGCGGCAACCTCTATATCGAGATCCACGAAACGAAGCACGAGGTGTACTTCGTCGAGACCGCGGGTGACGTGCTCGCCGGCACGAATGCACGCCCGGCGCTGCTCCGGCGCGCCGCGTCTCTGGCACAGCGCAACGGTGACACCGACGCGATCGAAAACCTCCTCACACGCATCACCGTCGAACCCGGCGACGCGATCGAAATCCCACCGGGCCTCGTCCACTCGCTGCGGCGCGGGGTATCGGTGATCGAGTTCCAGACACCGGTTTACGAGCGCAAGATCCTGACGGCTTACCAAGCAGTCGCCACGCAGTCCGGCTGGGACATCGACGCTGCCCTCGGCCTCATGGACGGCGACCTCGAAGCCTTCGTCACCCGACGCTCGGACGCGAGCATAAAAACCCTCGCTGTCACGCCCGGCTTTCGCCTCCATCGACGGACTCTCGAACCAGGCGAGCGATTGGATCTCGCCGCCTTCTCCGTCCTTTGGCGTCTTTACGGCGCGTTCGAGACGAAAACAGCTACCGACGGCGCACCACGGGCGTACATGACGACGAGACCGACCACGATCCGCGCCGCGAACGAGTGCGCGCTCATCGTTGCTGAAGAAACGTAGGGCGGCGCGCTATGCTCGAACGAACCCAAGACAGACTCGAACGAGAATGGCCGAAGACGAAAGCGAACTGATCATCGAGCAGATCCAGATCGGTCCCATGGCGAATTTCACCTACGTGATCGGATCGCGGTCGACGCGTGAAGTCGTCGTGATCGACCCGGCCTGGGATATCAGCGGCCTCTATGACCACATCCAGGAAAAGGGCTACACGCTCAAGGCCGCGCTCGCGACGCACTATCACCCGGATCATATCGGCGGGGGCATGGGGAGCCGCGAGATCGAAGGGGTCGTGGCACTCCTCGAGAAGCAGCCGCTCAAGGTGTATGCCCACCGAGAGGAGGCCGACGGCGTGAAGAAGGTCACCGGGATCTCCGATTCCGACATGGTCGCGGTCGATTCCGGCGACAAGCTCGACGTCGGCTTGGTCGAGGTCGAGTTTCTGCATACACCCGGGCATACGCCGGGCTCCCAGTGCTTTCGCATCAGGAATACGCTCGTTTCGGGCGACACGCTCTTCATCGACGGCTGCGGACGGGTCGACCTGCCAGGCTCCGACACCGAGGCGATGTACCACAGCCTGCAGAAACTCAAATCCCTCCCCGACGACACCTTGCTCCTGCCGGGTCACAACTACAGCTCCGTGCCCAACGCCACGATGGGCGACACGAAAAAGGTCAACTCATATCTATCGGTCAAGGACCTCACCACCTGGCGTCAGGTGATGGGCTAGGCCTCGATCGCGTCATCAGAAGCGGCAAAGGAGCATTGAAATGAACGAAGGAAACTTCACCGGTTTTTCCGTCGAAATGCGCGATCCCGGGATCGCCTGGTTCCAGTTCACGACGCCGGAACGGCTGAACGGCATGACGGCTGCGATCAAGCGCGACCTCGTCGAAGCCGTGACGCAGGCACAGATGGACAACGAGGTGCGCGTTGTCGTCTTCACGGGGTCCGGAAGAGCGTTCTGCGCGGGCGACGACCTCAAGGGCTATCAAAACGTCCAGGTAGAAGGTGAACCACTCGTCCCGCCGATCCACCACGGCCACGACAACCACATCGGTACCTACAACGGCCTTCGTACGATCAGCCAACGCGTGAACACGGCCATCCGTTCGCTCGACAAGCTGACGATCGCCGCGATCAACGGCGTGGCGATCCAGACGGGATTCTCCCTGGCACTGTCCTGCGACTTTCGCATCGCGGCCGCGGGGGCGCGCATGGGAAGCGCAACGCTCCGTTTCGGGCTGCTGCCGGATGAAGGCGGCCAGTACCTACTCGTGCAACTCCTCGGCGTCGCCAAGACGATGGACTTCCTCATGCGCAAACGCATCGTGACGGCGGAGGAAGCACTGGAACTCGGTTTGCTGAACCAGGTCGTCGAGAAGGACGACCTCGTCGATGAGACGATGGCGCTCGCCACCGAACTCGCGGACGGGCCACAGGTGTCGATGCGGTTATTAAAACGGTCGGTCTACAACGCCGCCGAACTCAACTGGGACCAGGCGCTCGACGAGATCGCGTCAAAGACCGCCATCTCCGATCACCATTCCGACGCCGGCGAAGGCGTGCGCGCGTTCCTGGAAAAACGCAACGCACGATTCAACGACTGGCTCGACTAGGCGGACGATCCGCGCCGTCGGTCGTCAGCTCGGGAGGAGTGCCGCTACCTCGCCGCGCTCCTCGGAGAGTTCCGTCTCGGTGATATCGAGCTTACCGCGCGAATAATCGTTGACGTCCTGGCCCTGGACGATGCTCCAGTCGCCGTCCTGGCACGTTACGGGGAAGGAGAAGATCAGACCCTCCGCGATGCCGTAGCTGCCGTCGGACACGACACCCATGCTGACGATGCCATCGCTACCGAGCACCCAATCGTGCACATGGTCGATGGCCGCGTTGGCGGCCGATGCCGCACTCGATGCGCCCCGCGCTTCGATGATCGCGGCGCCCCGCTTCTGCACGGTCGGCAGAAAGTCGCCTTCCACCCAGTCCATGTCGACACAGTCGAACGCCGGCTTACCGGCGACCGTCGTGTGATGCAGGTCGGGGTACATCGTCGGCGAGTGGTTGCCCCAGATCGCGAGACCGTCGATTTCTGCTACTGACGCGCCGGTCTTCTTCGCGAGCTGACCGAGCGCGCGGTTGTGATCGAGCCTCGTCATCGCGGTGAACTGACGCGCATCCAGATCCGGCGCGTTTCGTTGTGCAATCAGGCAGTTCGTATTGGCCGGGTTACCGACCACCAGGACTTTGACGTCACGCGAAGCGTGGTCGTTGAGCGCCTTGCCCTGCACCGAGAAGATCGCCGCGTTGGCTTCCAGCAGATCGCTGCGTTCCATCCCCGCCTTGCGAGGCAGCGACCCGACCAGCAGCGCCACGTCCGTGTCGTTGAATGCGACGTTCGGATCGTCCGTGGGGATGATTTCCTCAACGAGCGGGAACGCGCAGTCGTCGAGCTCCATGATCACGCCGTTCAGCGCGTTCATCGCGGGCGGGATTTCGAGGAGCTGCAGGATGATGGGTTTATCGGGCCCTAACATCGCACCCGACGCGATTCGAAATAAAAGGGCGTAGCCGATCTGGCCTGCCGCACCGGTGACCGTCACACGAACGGGTGCCGCCATTGAAGATTCCTCGACGTGTTTTTGGAGGCGCGAATTCTAGTCGAACTCGGCGTACCAAACCCCATTAGCCATACTTTTGAACGCATCAGCGAGCCAGCCTACCGCCGGCTCGGGGAGAGCCTTAGCCTGGGCGAAGAGCAGCCCGTCGCATTTGTCCGGCTCACCGATCACGGGCTCGCCGTGCCACGCACTCGCAATGAACAGGAAGTTCACGCCATCCCCATACGGCAGAACCATGGCGGGTCGCACTTCGTCGACGACGACACCCGCTTCCTCGAAGCACTCACGAATTGCGCACCTCGACACGGATTCACCCGTTTCGCGATGGCCGCCCGGCAACGAGTAGTAACCGTCCATGAATCCCGTGTTCGCGCGCCGGAGCAAAAGTGTTTCTCCAGCTTCGTTCTGGATCAGTGTGTGCACGATGACGGCGAAGCGATCGCGAGCCATGGGATGTCCTCTCCTGTCTTCATCCGGCTGTTGCCAAAGCTCACGTATGATCGCCTTCTTTCGCGCAGTAGGACGAGCCCGGCATGAGTGAAGCTGACGATCTGAAATACATCGGCACACGACCGATCCGACCGGACGGTGTCGAGAAGGTGACTGGCCGTGCCGAGTTCGGCGCCGATCAGAGCATGCCCGGGATGGTGCACGGGCGCGTTGTTCGTAGCCCGCACGCCCACGCCAGGATCCGCGCGATCGATGCATCCGCCGCCCTCGCGCTTCCGGGCGTTCTCGCCGTCGTCACCGCCGACGATTTTCCGGATCGATCCGCGTTCCGTTTCCGACGTCGCGCTTTCGTCGACAACGTCATTGCAAGCGAGAAGGTCTTCTACCAGGGCCATCCGGTCGCCGCGGTCGCGGCGACATCGATCCAGGCAGCAGAAGCGGCAGTCGACGCCGTCGTGGTCGATTACGAAGAGCTGCCTTACGTCACCGACGCACTCGAGGCGATGCGTGAAGGAGCACCGGTCCTTCACGACGACATGCGTACACAGGGCGCGGCGGAGCCTTCCGACGAGCCTACCAACATCGCTCAAAAGAACGAGATCACGAAAGGCGACATCACCGCCGGTTTCGCTGAAGCCGACGTCGTTCTCGAACGTACGTTTACAACGCCGATGGTCCACCAGGGCTACATCGAGCCCCACGCCTGTGTCGGCAACATCACCGAGAGCGGACAGGCTTCCATCTGGTGTTGCACTCAGGGTCATTTCGACGTCCGCAACATGGCCGCGATGGTCCTCGGCATGGACCTCGGCGACGTTCGCGTCATGGCGAGCGAGATCGGCGGTGGGTTCGGCGGCAAAACGACCGTTTATCTCGAACCGCTGGCCGTGAAGCTCTCCGAGAAGTGTGGCCGGCCGGTGAAAATGGTGATGACGCGCGAGGAGGTCTTCCGTGCCACGGGCCCGGCGTCGGGCACGATCAACACCATCCGCGTCGGTGCCAAGACCGACGGCACGATCACCGCGATGTACGGCAACCTGATCTACGAGGCCGGCGCCTATCCCGGTAGTCCTCTGGGCGCGGGATCCATGTGTCTTTTCGCGCCCTACGACGTCGACAACATTCACATCGAAGGGACCGAAGTCGTCGTCAATCGACCGCGCGTCGCCGCCTATCGCGCCCCCGGCGCGCCGCAGGCGATGTATGCCGGCGAGTCCCTGATCGACGAACTCGCCGAGCACCTGGGGCTCGACCCGATCGAACTGCGACTCAAAAACGCGGCACGTGAAGGAACCCATGCAGCGTATGGCCCGAGGTTCGGCTCGATCGGTCTGATCGCTTGCCTCGAAGCCGCCAAGGCACATCCCAACTACTCCCGGACACTCGAGCAAAATCAGGGCCGCGGCGTAGCCGTCGGGTTCTGGTTCAACGGTGGCAACGCGTCGAGCGCTGAGGTGCATCTCAGCGACTCGGGCATGGTGCAGATCGTCGAAGGCAGCCCCGATATCGGCGGCAGCCGGGCATCGATGGCACTGATGGCCGCCGAGACCCTCGGCATTCCCTACGAGCGAATCCGAGTACGGGTCGCCGATACCGACAGCACGGGTTACTGCGCCACGACCGGCGGCAGTCGTACGACGTTCGCGACCGGTATGGCGGTCATTCAGGCGTGTGAAGACGTGATCGCGCAACTCAAGGCACGCGCGGCGGAAACCTGGGGCGTCGAGCCCGATCAGGTCGAATGGTCAGACGGCGAGGCGAAGCCCGCACCGGGCGTCAACGTCGAAGCCGAATCGCTACCGCTCGCGGAACTCGCACGCAATCAGAATCGCACCGGCGGACCGATTTCCGGTCGCGGCTCGCTGACCGCCCAAGGTCCCGGTCCGTCTTTCGCCGTGAACCTCGCCGACATCGAGATCGACCCGGAAACCGGACGATCGACGGTGCTCTCGTTCACCGCGATCCAGGACGCCGGTCGCGCGATCCATCCCGACTACGTCGAAGGTCAGCTGCAAGGCGGCGCCGCCCAGGGCATCGGCTGGGCGCTGAACGAGGAGTACATCTACGACGAAGGTGGCGTTCTCGACAATCCGGGATTCCTCGACTATCGCGTACCGGTCTGTTCGGACCTGCCGATGATCGATACAGAAATCGTCGAGGTACCGAATACGACCCATCCGTATGGCGTACGCGGCGTCGGTGAAACACCGATCGTCGCACCGCTCGCCGCGGTCGGAAACGCCGTCAGCCGCGCCATCGGCAAACGGGTCGACGAACTACCGCTGTCGCCCCCACGCGTACTCGCGGCGATCGAAGCGGAGTAACCCATGGCGAAGGAAACGACCGCCGAGACGGCGCTGGCGCCCGAGGAGGTGGTAAGCGCGCGTCTCGCCGAGCGCGGACGACGACTCGCTCTCCCCGGTGTGTGGGAGCCACCACCCGGCGATCCGATCCTTCACCACACCGCCGGGTTCGCCAAGACGCTCTGTTCGGCCGTCTTCATCACGGGTCTCGACCCGGACGATGCCGCCGCGAACGTCGGGGGGTTCACGGCCCCGTTCGAGTACCGCGACCGGGTCGTCGAATGTGACATCGACCACGCCAGCGAGACGGTCCGTTTGACCCTCGACAACGGCGTGGTACGCGCGGCGCGGCGCTACAAGAGCCAGGGGTGCATCACCCATCCTCTGGATCACGACGGCATCTTCTTCACGCCGAGCGACGTCTCTGCGAATACCCCCGATCCCGCGACGACGCCCTGGCCGATGGGTGACGTATTGCCCGATGAGCCTTTGCCGAGTGAGATCGACCAGGCAGGCCTCGACGAGGCTGTCACCGCGGCCATGCACCCCGATGGCATGACGCTCGGTTTTCTCGTGACCCATCGCGGCAGGATCGTCGCGGAGCGCTACGCCGACGGGCTCGACCACCACACGCCGTTCGAAAGTTGGTCGATGGGCAAATCCGTGATCGGAACGCTCATGGGCACGTTGATCCAGGACGGGGCATACGACCTGTGGCAGGAAGCCCCGATCCCCGAATGGCAAGGAGATCAGCGCCGCGAGATTCGCATCGGCGACATCATGCGAATGTCGAGCGGCATTCGAGCCGTCGCGATGCAGGACCCCGAATACAAGCCCGAGATGGGCTATCCCGACCATCTCTATTTCTATACGGGTGGAATCAACTCGTTCGAGTACGCCGCGACCCGCCCACAGCAGTGGTTGCCCGACACCGTCGGGCGCTACCGCAACTGCGATCCCGTACTCACCAGCTACCTGATTCGTCTGGCCGTCGAAGGTCGCGGTGAGAACTACCACGCCTTCCCGCAACGCCAGCTCTTCGACAAATTGGGTATCAGCCGTTTCACGCTGGAGACCGACCCGTACGGAAATTTCCTGACGCAGGGCTACGAGTTCGCACCCTCGCGTG
Organism: uncultured Pseudomonadales bacterium; assembly: GCA_951813295.1. Classification (GTDB taxonomy): domain Bacteria; phylum Pseudomonadota; class Gammaproteobacteria; order Pseudomonadales; family Azotimanducaceae; genus VXYL01. The sequence goes on along the minus strand of CATOTI010000002.1, from coordinate 2,101,605 downwards.
ACTGGGCGCGCCTCGCCAATCTGTATCTCAGCGACGGCGTGTGGAACGGTGAACGACTGCTACCCGAAGGCTATGTCGACTACGCTTTTGAGACCGCCCCCGCCTGGCAGGCCGACGGGCGGCCGATCTACGGTGGAGGGTTCCTGTGGAAGAACCGCGGTTTTCCAATCGACGAGGATTATTCCTTCTTCGCGGGCGCCGGTGGGCAGTACGCGATCATCATCCCGAGCCGGGAACTCGTGATCGTGCGACACGGAAAATACCGCGGTGCCACAGACGGTGCGCTACACCTCAACCGGGCAATCACGAAGGTCCTCGCCGCGATACCGCCGTCAGCAGGCTAAGCCCTGCGATCTCGCGTCGCCGCGGCCCATCCGAGCACTCGAAATATCGATCGAGAAACAGCTTGCACTTCATTGATCGACGAGTATGATGCGCCGCCCCATGAAAGCCCAAGCACGACATATCGACGGCATTGGCCGCACGCTCGGACGACTATCCGTCGGCCTCGCGTGCGTGGCTCTGTTGTAGTCGTTGCGCCGTTGTCTCCGGCGCTCGCCGGATAGATGACGAACCCATCCCTCGTTACCTACCGGACCAAGCTTCGGAGCGATATCGACCGCGCGCTCACGTGCGCGGTTTTGGGAAGGAAAGGGGACAGTTGGGACGTCGAGGGTGTCGCATCTGCGATCGACCCCCACTGTCAGGACAAGCGTTGCACCCACGCTTGAGCAGATTGGCATGCAAGAAGGAGAGCATGAATGGAGCTACTGGCATTCCTGGCGATCGTTGGTTTCGCGTTTAGCGCGACGGCATATTTCATTCACAGCGTGGAGACGAAGAAGCCGTGGGCGTACGACGTATCACGAGCTTTCGTCATGCTCGAGGCCAATCGAGTGCCTCTTGATCTGTTCCGTGGCGAGCGCGACGCGCTCGAGTCGACTTCACATCCATCCCGCCGTGAAGCCGACGCCGCGGAACGCCCGGTATCAGCATCGACTGAGTCCCCGCAGTCGAGCGAACGTCTGGTCGCGTGATCCGGGCCGCGTTCGAAACTCGGGCGAGGTGATCCCTCGATAGAGCCATTCGAACGTTGGATCCAACAAAACGGGCGCCTTCGGGCGCCCGTTTCTTTTTCAGCTATCCGTCGAGGAATCTCTAAGCAGCGCTCGCTTCGGCTTCGATCATGGCCTGAAGCTCGTCGATCGATACGCTCCCCGGTTGTGCCCCCGCCGCCACCACGCGGTTGCCCATGCGTTGCACCACCGAGTTGGCGGGTGTCGGCACACCATGAAGTCGCCCGAGCGTGACGATCTCGCCGTTCAGATAATCGGTCTCGATGTTCCCGGTGCCGCGCATCACGCTCTGCAGCGACGAACTGCCGTGCCGATCGTGCCCCGGCACATCGAGGCTCGTGATGGGCGCTCGCCGTGCACGCGTTTCCTCCGCCGTCGAACAATCGATCCCGGCCGCCTCGAAGCACTCGAGCGCTTCGGTGCGCAGTTGCGCCGCGAGGGGCCGCGCCCCTCGCCCGACGATCACCTCGACCGTGTTGTTCAGGTTCGCGAGAAGCTTGGCGTACTTCTGACGCATCACGCGTGAATCGGCCGCGCAAGTGAAGCCGGACCGGGTAAAGGCGTCGGCGACCTCGTCGGCGAAATCATCGACACCCGTCGGAAAACAACCGAGGTCGAGCCCGCCGGCCGTGCCTTCCGCGAAGTTCACCACCACGCCCGGTTCGAGGTGCTCGGCAGGTAGAAAAACGACCATGCCGTACGTCTTTGGGAAACGTCGCAGCGCCAAGCGCTCGTTCTCGACACCGTTCTGGCAACAGATAACGCGCGCCGAATCGTTCACCGCCGACTGGAGATCGCGCAGCGCAGCTTCTGTGTGCTGCGATTTCATGCACAGAATCACTGCGTCGTCGGGTCCGATGTTCGCGTGCTTAGGATGGTCGACACAGCCGATCGGCAATCGCACATCCTGTGTGGGGCTGACGAAACGCAAACCATCGGCCCGAACCACCTCGCAGTGCGCACCCCGGGCGATCAATTCGACGTCGAACCCCTCGAGGAACAAGCGCGCGCCGATCGTACCGCCGATACCGCCGGCGCCGTAGATGATGAATCGCAAGCTCTGGAGTCTCCTTCGTCTGGCCACGGAAAACTGGTCGTGATACTCACCCGCGGCCCGCATCGTCTGATAGCGCCATTCCCACGGCGATTCGCGCAGCCGATTGGGACCGTTACGAACATCGTGCGGCATACCCGCCGATTTCGGTGTGTGGCTGAAAATCATCAGCCGACGCGCGGCACCGGAGCGATTGGGACTCGACGTGTGTGACAAGGCAGCTATGGAAGAAGACGGCCGAACCGGCGTCGAGCGTCAGGTCCACGGCAGTGTCGAGATCCACCGATCCGACGGCAACCTCCAATCCGTTGCGAACGCGTTCGTGTTCGAAACTCCGGCGGTGGGTGCCGGGGAAAACGCGCAGCGTGCCGTTGCCCGCGTGGCAGTCATCGAGGGCGATGGCGGTCGACGTCGTGGACGGCGGATAGCCGTTCATCCTGTAGTACGCCCAATCGTGGTGCACGGGAAAACGATCGTCGTCCGCCGGTAGCGTGAACACATCGGTTGACGGTAGTTCGACGACTTGCTTGTAGTTGAGCTTTTCTTCCATCAACACCGGTTCATCACCGATCAGGCGTTCGAGCACGCTCGTCAAGCGCTGATCACCAGCCGCCTTCGCCAGCGTCAACCCGAGGTCGACGATCGGTTGAACCTTGCGAACCACGATGGCCTCGCCTTGCCGGCGGATGTCGAGACGTCGGCTGTGCCGTGCATTCGCGAGCGATGAGTTGATGATGAGTTCGAGGATGAAGTCGGCATCGGCGCGCATGGCGGCGACTTCCGAATCGGAGAACATCGCCGGGACGACCACAAACCCGTCCCGATCGAACGCCGCACCGAGATCCTTCTCGCGATCAGCGCTCGAATCGATCATCCCGAGCAACCGAGTCGGTCGAGGAGTAAGTCGAGAAAGCCGTCGAAGTCCTGCCATCCCAACGCCGCCGAGACCTGGCGACCGTTCTGATCCTCCGTCATGAGGCCGTCGTCGGCGATCGCGATGCGAACGTCTTCCATGACCAGTCCCCGGGTCGCGAACGCGAGGTAAACCGCGACGGTGTCGTAAAGCGTCGTCGATCGGCGATCGGCGAGATCTTCCGCGTCGAACGTCTTTGCCCAGGCGCGGTAGTTGCCACGCACCGCCTCGGCCAGATCACTGGGCGCGGCGAGAAAGCGTTGATAGCGATCGTCGCGAAGGAGCACGTCGCCGCACGTGTCGAGGGGCGTCAACGTGATCTCCCACTCGGCGGCGAGCACGGCCCGGAACGCGTCGACATCGATAAAGACGTTGTACTCCGGTACAGGATCGGGGCTGCCCCGATATCCGCAGCGCAGCGCACCGTGCATTCCCACGAACCGCGCTTTCGCCGCGATCCCGGGGTCACGCTGAAGCGCCGCGGCGGCCGTGGAGGCCGGGCCTATGACCACAACAGTGACCGGATCGGCGGACTGATGGATCGTCTCGATGAAGAGATCGACCCCGTCGTCGCGGGCTTCTCCCCGATAATCCGCAAGCTGATAGCCCGCGAGCCATTCGCCCTGCGGATAGCGCTCGAGCGTTCCGCTACCGACACCGGCACCGACGGCCACGTCGGTACGACCCGCAATCTCGAGAATCCGCGCCGCCAACGCCGCGCGATAACCGACGTCCCCATGCGTGGTCACCACCGCTGCGAGGTCGATCTCGGGACAGTTGAGCAACATCGCAAGTGCCCACGTATCGTCGATATCCGTGCCGATATCGGTGTCGAGCAGGACCCGTGTCATCGTCGGATTACCTCGCAAAGGCAGGTGATCGCGTGCCGGTCACGCGCGATCGGGACAGAAACGAGAAAATGAAAGTTCAATGGATATTGGACGCCTATGCCATTGATTCTAAAGCCGTTTCCGGCGTGCCGTTGGAGAGCCGCACGGGCCCTTCTTCTCTTCGCGGCGCCCCCCGGGTATATTTCCAGCCCTCACTCGCCGAACTGTATATCCGTACAGTTTCTTCCAGGCAGGGCGAAATCCACACGGTGGTTCGGCGAGTGAGGCCAATCCCCTCCTCGCCGAACGCCGCGACGCCCTACGGCGCCTGGTTCGACATGACGATGCAGCCGCTCGCAGCAAACATCCCGCCGACACCGAGACACAACGAAACCTCTGCGCCATCAACCTGTGCAGGCGCCGTTCCGCGCATCTGCCGCACGCTCTCTTGCAATGCGTACATGCCGTACATGCCCGAATGCATGTAGGAAAGACCGCCACCGTTGGTGTTGAGCGGTAGCTTGCCACCGGGGCGCGTATTGCCTTCCTCGATGAAACTCGGGGCTTCACCGCGTTCGCAGAAACCGAGGTCTTCGAGGCCCCAGATCGGTAAGTGCGCAAAGGCGTCGTAGATCATCATGTGGTCCACGTCGGCGTGGTTGATGCCCGCCGAACGCATCGCTTCCCCGCCCGCGATCCGAAACGCCTGCGAACTCGTGACGTCACGCATCTGCGAAACCATCGGCGTTTCCACGCTCTCGCCGGTGCCGAGAATGTAGACCGGTTTCTGCGGGAAATCGGCCGCGCGTTCCGCCGACGTCAGGATCAACGCCCCACCACCGTCGGTCACCAGACAGCATTCCAGGAGATGGAACGGATAGGCGATCAAGCGTGAGTCGAAAACGTCCTGCACGGTGATTGGATCGCGGAACGAAGCACGCGGGTTCATGCCCGCCCACTCGCGCTGCACGACGGCGACCATGGCGAGCTGCTCATGCGTCATGCCGTAGTCCTTCATGTAGCGCAGGACGGGCAGCGTGAACATCGTCGTCGGACCCATGCCGCCGTACGGGGCCTCAAACTGCCCCGGCAGCGTCGCGCGCGAACCGCCGAATCCACCACGACCGATACCCGAACGGCCACTTTCGCCGTGCGTGATGAGGATCGTGTCGGCATGGCCAGCTTCGATCGCCGCGACCGCATGACGTACATGCAGCATGAAGGAGCATCCGCCAACCGACGTACCGTCGGCGTAGCGCGGCGCGATGCCGAGATAGTGGGCCAACCCGACAGGTGACTCACCCGCCGTCGCGACCCCATCGATATCTTTTGCCGTCAAACCCGCATCCGCCATCGCGTTCAAAGCCGCGTCCGCGTGAAGCTGGATCTGACTCATGTTCGGGATCTTGCCGAGCTCGGTCGTCTCTTGCGCACCAACAATTGCGACAGTCATCGATCAGTCTCCAGCCGGTCGGAAAAGAGGAATGGCGATGTCGCCATTGTCTTCGAACGTCACCTCGAGCGGCATGTCGATGACGAGCGCTTCAGGCGTCTGGTCACAGTCGACGATGTTGCTCATCAACACCGGGCCCTCCTCGAGTTTGACGAGCGCGATCGCGTAGGGCGCGTCGAACGCAGGGTGTGCGCGTTGGTTGATCACGTAGCTGTGCAACGTGGCTTTGCCGCTCGCGGTGAATACCCCGACGTTCTTCGAAGAGCACTCCGGGCATACCGGACGCGGCGGGAAATAGACCGCGCCACAGTCGCCGCATTTCTGCAGGCGCAGCTCACCTGACTTCGTTCCATCCCAAAAATGCTGGGTCTCGGGCGTCGGTTGCGGCAACGGACGCGGTTTCTTTTCCCCTGGATCGGCCATGAGGACCCCCTCCTGTCGGATTGTCGTGATGATGTGCTCAAGCGATAGAAAGGCGCCGCACAAGCGCACCAGTATAGCCAAGCGGACGTGGGTGCTAGCAGCGCACGAGCGGGCGAAGTGTGTGAACTAGCCCTCAAGCACCGTCGGGCGGCAGGTCGGCGAGGACGGAAGCCCAGTCGTAGCTCGGGTCGCCCATCGCGACGAAATCACCGTTTAAGAACGACTCTTTCGCGTTGTAGCGCACCGGGCTGCCATCCGCCCAGCGCACGGAACCACCCGCCGCCGTCAGCACGGCATCGGCGGCGGCAATATCCCATTCGGAGGTCGGGCCGAGACGCGGATAGAAATCGGCCTCGCCTTCCGCCAGCAAGCAGAACTTGAGCGAACTGCCGATCGGTCGGCGATCGATCGTCACGAAACGCCCGCTCAAACCGTCGAGAAAACCTTCCAGCCGATCCCCGCCGTGACGCCGACTCGCCACCACCGTCAGGCGCTCATCGGTCAGCTCTCGCGTCGCGAGCGGCGTCTCAACGTCGCCATCGATCCGATACGCGCGCGCATCGACGACGTCACCGACGTAAATCTTGTCCTGTACCGGTACGCCGACGAGGCCGAGAACGGCACGATGGTCGTCGATGAGCGCGACGTTGACCGTGAACTCGCCGTTCTTCGAGACGAACTCCTTGGTACCGTCGAGCGGGTCGATCAACCAATAGCGCGGCCAGGCGCGACGCTCACTGAACGTCGGCAGCTCCGATTCTTCCGAAACGAGCGGGATCTCCGGCGTGAGATCAGCGAGGCCCGCCGCCAATACCGCGTGCGCTGCCAGGTCCGCGGCGGTCACGGGTGATTCGTCCGACTTCGTTTCGACGTCGAAATCAGTCGCATAGATTTCGAGAATCGCTTGCCCCGCGCGCCGTACGAGTTCGACGAGTTCGTCGATGTTCACGGTCGTCATTGCTTCGCCTCCGCCAGATGGATTTCCACGATCTTGAGCGCCGCGATCGAGCGCGACTCACTGAAGTTCTGATGCATGACCAGCTCGTCGAGCTTCTCGAGCGGCCAGCGCACGACCTCGAACGGCTCGGGTTCGTCACCGACGACCCGCTCGGGATATAGGTCCTGGGCGAGCAGGATGTGAATGCCGTAGCCCATTTGCGCGGGGGCAAGGCTCACGTGCCGAAGACGTGTGATGGACCGCGCCCCGAAGCCCACCTCTTCCTTGAGTTCCCGATTGGCGGCTTCTTCCAGGCCTTCGCCACTGTCGACGCCTCCCTTCGGAAACGACCATTCGTAGTCATGCAGCCCCGCCATGTATTCGCGGATCAAGAGGAGATCGCCATTCGCATCGATCGGCACGATGAGCACCGCTTCCCGACCCCCTTTGCGTAGGCGTTCGTAAGTCCGTGTCGCTCCGTTCGAGAAACGCAGATTCAGCTCTTCGATCGCGAAGAATCGGCTCCGACCGATGATCCGCTGGCCTGTGATCTCCGGTAGCGGAGGCCCGTTCGTCGCTGTCATCCCATCTCCCGCTCTCGTCGTTTCGCTCGAGAGTAAAAGCCTCGAACGGCGGCGTAGTATACGAGCCATGGTCAACTGGTCTGACATCGACACCATCCTGCTCGACATGGACGGGACGCTCCTGGATCTGCACTACGACGACGTCATCTGGAACGACGTCGTGCCGCGCGAGTACGCCCGCCTGGCCGGGCTCACGCACGAAGAGGCGTGGCGCAAGCTCTACGTCGAGACGATGGAAACCGCGACGCGCCTCGACTTCTATGACGTCGAGTTCTGGATCGAGGCAACCGGCCTCGATCTCGAGCGCGTGCATCGTGAGCAAACCCATCTGCTGCGTTACCGCGATGGCGTCCGGGACTTCCTTACCGCCGCTCGCGCATCGGGCCGAGGCGCCTACCTCGCCACCAACGCGCATCCGATCAGCCTCGACGTGAAGGACTCGGTGACGAATATCCGAGAACTCGTCGACGGAACGTTCTCATCGCACGCATTCGCAGCCCCCAAGGAAGATCCGGCGTTCTGGCGGGGATTGGGCGATGCCCTCGACTTCGATCCCGCCCGCACCCTCTTCATCGACGACAACGAGGGCGTCCTCACGTGCGCCGAGCAAGTCGGCATCGGGCACCTCTTGAGCATTCGACAACCCAATTCCGCCAAACCCGCGCGCGACGATTCGGCCTTCGCCGCACTCGCGCATTTTCACGACCTTTTGCCGATCGAACCTCGAGAATGACGCGTATCGACAAGTGGCTCTGGGCGGCACGGTTCTATAAGACCCGCTCGCTCGCAAAGACCGCCGTCGAGGGCGGCAAGGTGCATCTCAACGGTCAGCGCGTCAAAGCGGCCAAAAACGTGACCGTCGGCGATCGGTTGACCATCACGCACGGATCGACCGAGCAGATCGTCGATGTCGAGGCGCTGTCCGATCGCCGCGGAAGCGCAACGATCGCGGCCGAGCTCTATGCCGAGACGGCCGATTCGATCGCACGACGAACGGAGGAGGCCGCGCGGCGGAAGATGGAACGCGCCGGGCTTCGGCTACCCCAGCGCCGGCCGAACAAGAAAGATCGACGCGCTTTACGCGACCTCAAGCTGAACGACGAGCCATGACCGACCACCTACACCGATTTCATTTTCAGCAAGCCCCTGTCCGGGGGCATTGGGTCGACATCACGTCGACCATGGCGCGCATCGAAGCGGCCCAGCAACCGCCGGCTCCCGTCCGCCGTGCCCTGGCCGAGATGGTGGCGGTCGTCTCGATGCTGGCGCACGACATCAAGTTCGAAGGCAGCGTCATGCTGCAGTCGCGGGGCGATGGGCCGCTACACACCGCGATGGCCGAATGTCGCGACAAGCGCTGGTTGCGCGCCATTGCCCGCTCGACCGCGCTCGCCGAGGATCAGCCGTTTGCCGAGCTCATCGGCAACGGCCAGCTCGCGATCTCGCTCATTCCGAAGGACGGCGAAATCTATCAAGGCATGGTGGGTCTCGATCATCCGACGCTGTCGGAGAACATCGAAACCTATTTCGCGACATCAGAGCAGCTCGAAACACGCATTCGTGTGGTGACGACACCGACGCGAACGGTCGGCTGCTTGCTGCAGCGACTGCCGACCAACCCGGAAAGCAACGAGATCGAGGAAGAGGCGGACGACGAGGGCTGGCAACGCGTCACCCTGCTCTTCGAGACCACGAAGGACACGGAGCTCCTCGAACTCTCGCCCACACAGTTCCTGAAACGCCTCTTCCCGACCGACCCGATCTTCCTGGACGACGCGTTGCCACTCGAGTTCCGCTGCACCTGTTCGCGCGAAAAGTCAGTCAAAATTCTGCAAACCCTGACCCGCGAAGAGATCGACGAGGCGCTGGCAAGCGACGGATTTCTCGAAGTCGTCTGCGAATTCTGCGAGTCTCGTCATCGTTTTTCCGGCGTCGAGATCTATACCGCGATCGAAGGTCGCAGACCACCCGTGCACTGATACGGCGCATTTAGCCAAAAAACCGTACGAATCAAACGCTTTACCGCCTATCAGGGGTTTCCGTAGAACAATCTCCGTTGTGTAGAATTGCGCCTCCAGCGGGGTTGACGGTAGCTATGGCGCTCGACATCGATACGACAAAAGACACGTACTTCGGCCTCTCGCGCGCCGCCTTGGCCGAACTCGCCGTGGCGCGTGGTGAAGGCAGATTCGCCTCGAACGGCGCTGTCGTCGTCGAGACCGGACATCGCACCGGCCGCTCGCCGAAGGACCGATTCATCGTCCGCGAGAACGCATCGGAACACCTCATCGACTGGGGCCAACACAACCAACCAATCGAGCCACAGGTCTTCAACGCCTTGTGGGAACGAGTGCAGGACTACCTTGCCGACCAGGAGACTTTCGTCTCCGAACTTCACGTCGGCGCCGATCCGACGCATTACCTGCCGATCCACGTCACGACGCAATACGCGTGGCACGCGCTCTTCGCGAACGCGCTCTTCATCGATCCCGAAAGTTACAACCCCTCGAACAAGGGGGTGTGGGAGATCGTCAACGCACCGAAATTCGTGTGTGACCCTTCGCGCGACGGCACCAACTCCGACGGAACGGTGATGATCAGCTTCTCGCAGAAGCGGGTCCTCCTCGCGGGTATGCGCTATGCCGGCGAAATGAAGAAATCGATGTTCGGCGTGCTCAACTTCCTCTTGCCGGACGACGACGTGCTGCCGATGCACTGCTCGGCCAACCTCGGTCAAGACGACGCCGTAACGCTCTTCTTCGGACTGTCAGGCACCGGTAAGACGACACTCTCCGCCGATCCGGATCGATTCCTGATCGGCGACGACGAACACGGCTGGGGGACCGGGACGGTCTTCAATTTCGAAGGTGGGTGCTACGCCAAGTGCATCGACCTCACCCGCAAGAACGAACCCGTCATCTTCGATGCGATCCGCTTCGGCGCCATCGTCGAAAACGTCGTCATCGATGACGACACCCGAACGCCGGACTACACCAACTCGACACTCACTGAGAACACCCGCGCTTGTTACCCGCGCGACAACATCGAAGCCAAGGTGGACGACAATCGCGCTGGCGAGCCGAAGGCGATCATCTTTCTGACCTGCGACGTGAGCGGCGTTCTCCCGCCGGTTTCGGTACTTTCAAAGGAAGCGGCGGCCTATCACTTCCTCTCCGGATACACCGCTGCCGTCGGCTCGACCGTCGTCGGTTCTACCGAAGCCTACTCCGCGACCTTCTCGACCTGCTTCGGCGCCGCATTCTTCCCACGGCCCGCCAGCGTCTATGCTGATCTTCTGATCAAGCGAATCGAAGCCTTTGATTCCCAGGTTTACCTCGTCAACACCGGCTGGACCGGCGGCGGCTACGGGGTCGGCAACCGGTTCAAGATTCCGACCACCCGGGCAATCATCTCCGCCATTCAGTCCGGCGCACTCGCCGACGCGCCGACACGACGGCTCGAGGACCTCAACCTCGCGATCCCGACCGCCATCGACGGCGTCGACGACAATCTGCTCGACCCACGCGATACCTGGGCGGACAAGGACGCATACGATGTCGCCCGCGACGCCCTCATCACGAAGTTCGTCGATAACTTCCAGAAATTCGATGTCGATGCGTCGATCATCGCGGCAGGACCCCAGGCGCGGCCTTAGGGGATAGCTGAAGCGCCACTTACCGTGAGCGATTCCATGCAAGACAGACTCGACCGGCTGGCTTCGGTCGACGTTCTGGGCGCACTTCGACGCGGCATCGAGAAAGAGAGCCTGCGCGTCGACCCTGACGGTCAGCTTTCCCTCGACCCGCACCCGCAAGGACTCGGCTCCGCACTGACCCACCCGAACGTCACGACCGATTTCTCCGAGGCGCAGCTAGAGCTCATCACCGGCGTTCACGCGGACACCGACGCGCTGCTTGCCGAACTCGACGCGATCCACGACTTCACCTTCCAGGAGATCGACGACGAGATCCTCTGGGCGTCGAGCATGCCGTGTTCGATCGGTTCGCCCGACGACATCCCGATCGGTCGATACGGTCGTTCACACGTCGGCCAGTCGAAATCTGTTTACCGCCAGGGACTTGCGCACCGCTATGGCGCGCCCATGCAGTTGATCAGCGGGATCCACTACAACTTTTCGATCGAGACGGCCGTCTGGCGCGCGCTCAGCGGCACGGCGGAGCCGGACCGGGATTTCATCACAGACGCCTATTTCTCCCTGATCCGGAATTTTCGACGTCATTCGTGGCTCCTGCTCTACCTTTTCGGTGCGTCTCCCGCGCTCTGTCGGTCGTTTCTGCCCGACCCAGCGCTCGCCGATGAATTCGAAACCTCCGACGAAGGCACGCTGTTCAAGCCCTACGCCACGTCGCTCAGGATGGGCCCGCTTGGCTATCAGAGCGAGGCGCAGTCGTCGTTGCACATCTCGTACAACACGTTGGGGTCCTACGCATCATCCATGCTCGAAGCGCTGACGACACCGTGGCCCCAGTATCAGGACATCGGCATCAAGGTCGACGGCGCGTACCGGCAGCTCACCGATACGCTCATCCAGATCGAGAACGAATTCTACGGCACGATCCGGCCGAAGCGTCGAACCGCACCTGGTGAGCGGCCTTTGGAGGCCCTCATGCGCCGCGGCGTCGAGTACGTCGAGGTTCGCTGTATCGATCTCAATCCGTTCGAGCCGATCGGCATCGACGCCGTCGAGGCTCGCTTCATCGACGTCTTTCTCTTGCATTGCCTCTTGAGTCCGAGTCCCGAGGACACCGTAGCGCTGTCACGCGAAATGCACGCGAATCAGCACACCGTCGTCGCCGAAGGTCGTCGGCCGGGTCTCGAACTCGAACGCGATGGCCGTGCGGTCACCCTTAACGACTGGGCGAACGAATTGCTCGCTGAATGCGAAGCTGTCGCCAAAGTGATCGATTCGAGCGACTTTTCCGACGCCGTCGCGCGCCAGGTCACGAAGATCGAAGATCCGAGTACCACACCGTCGGCCAGAATCCTCGAGTCCGTCGCCGGCGGTACACCTTTCGCTCGATTTGCGCTCGATCTGTCACGTCGACACGCCGTCTCGTTCCGAGCGACGACCAACCCCGGACGGACAGACGAGTTCGCCCGCCTCGCCGCCGAATCCGTCGAAACCCAAGCCGCTGTCGAGGCGGCTGACGAGGGTTCTTTCGACGACTATCTCGATCGCTATCTGGCGCTCGATTTACCCGAACTCGACGGCCCTTCCGTCGATTCCTGACCCACGCACGCCGTGAATTTTCTGGCCCACGCTTTCCTCTCGGCGCCCGAAAAACACCACATCGCGGGCGGTGTGATCGGCGAGTTCTATCGCGGCTCGATCGGCACGGACTTACCCATCGGATTCGCCGACGGGATTCGATTGCATCGCCACATCGATTCGTTCAGCAACCGGCTCGGGGAGATGAAGCCGAGCATTCATCGGCTGGGACCGGCTCTCCGTCGGCCCGCCCCCGTTCTTCTCGACATCATCGCCGACTATTTGCTCGCCAAGCACTTCGATGAATTCTCGAGCGTTTCACTTCGGGATTTTGCGGATACCACGTATCGCGCCATCGACGGCTTTCGTGAATTCATTCCCGACAGGGGTCAGAGGTTTCTGGACTATCTCGTGGACGATGACGTCCTCTTTCGGTATTCCGATTACCGTGTGGCGCGACGTGGTCTGCTCCACGTCATGCGACGGCTCGGCTTCGAGGATGAGATGGCCTCGCTCGATTCGATCGTGCATTCCAAGGAGACCGAGTTTCTCGACGATTTCCGATCGTACTTCCCCGCGCTCCGCCATTACGCGGATACGGAACTAAAACGCGACGCCGAGGGTCCGTGATGAATGCGCCTGTTTTAGCGGAAATGATGCACGGAGGGGGAAGCGTGGAAGGAATCATTGTTCGTTTTTCGGATCTTGCCCGACTTGCCGTCATCGGTTGGATCGCCTTTCTCCTGACGACGGCGCACGTGTTGGAAATCGCCTTCGACGAAGTGCCGTGTGCGCTGTGTCTCATGCAGCGCATCTGGTTCATGGTCGCCGGACTTATCGCGATCGGTGCGCTAGCCGACGGACGCGCGCGCCGGATCTACCCCGCGACGATCGTGGCGTCCGCCATCGTCGGCGGCGCCGTGGCCGTGCGCCAGCTCTACCTTCAGATGAATCCCGACGCTGCACCGAGTTGCGGTCTCGATATCGACACGATGATCGAGTTTCGACCCCTGGCACAGGTGCTCGAGGCCATGACGCTAGGGACCGGTTCTTGTACCGAACCGTCGCCAATTCCCTTTCTGGCTCTGGTCGGATTCATGATGACGGCCGGTCTCGCCATATTGCAGTGGCGCTATCGGCGTCTTCTAATCGATTAAGCCGGCGCGCAACTCGCGAAAGACGCAGCCGCTCGGTACGTGTTCGATCGAAAGGCACACGAACGCAACCATATTCTTAGATCGCTCATGCTCCGCCGTGCTCGATTGCCGCGGACTGATTTCCACGCATCCGCGAATTTTCACTTTAATTCCATGATCTTGCGTGCCATCGGGGGTGCTAACGCGCTCGAAAGGTGTATGGTATTTGTTGCCGAAGCGTCCGCTTAAGTGACGTACGGGAAGACACAATGGAAGTAGCTCGCCGGATATTGATTATCAACGGCAAGGGAGGCTGTGGAAAAACGACGATCGCGACGAATCTCGCCGCGACACTCGCCGCTGGTGGCGAGTCGATCGCGCTGATTGATCACGATCATCAGGCATCTGCCGCTGACTGGGTCGATTTACGTAGTCCCAAACTGCCGCGTATTCATTTGGTGCCAGCGCATCAGATGGCTTCGGCGTACCCGAACCACGCGTTGCATCTGCCGATGTCACAACGCGCCCATCGTGTCGTGATCGACGCGGCGAGCGCCGTTCACCACGGCAATATGGAAACGCTTCTACGTCAGGCCGACGTGCTCTTGATTCCGATCATGCCATCGTCGATCGATACCCGCGCGGTATCGAAGTTCGTGACCGATCTGCTGACGCACAAGGCGTACCGCAAACGACCTCTCCCGCTCGGCATCATCGCCAACCGCGTTCAACCCGGTAGTCAGGCCGAAGAGAAGCTCGATCACTTTCTGCGTTGTCTCGACGTACCGAACGTTGCCCGTTTTGCCGACCTGCCGGCGTATTGCGACGCGGCCGAGCAAGGTGGGGGCATCGTCGACATCGCAAAAACCGATGTCGAGCTCGAAGAAGCCGCGGAATGGCGAAGGCTAGCCCGCTGGATTGATGAGCAGCCCGGGCTGACCACGATGCGCCGCGCCAATCCGCTACGCGCGTCCATCAAGGAGCGTGTTGCCGCGCAACGCGTCGGTTGACCGGCGCCGCGTAAACGCGGCGCAAAATCCGCCTAGCGAACCCGGCCTTCCCGCCAGGCGTTGATCAGCGTTTCGTATTCCACCGTCTCGCCCGGCGGGCGTTCATCATCGAGCCGTGCTTTGGGTGCACCGGGCCGTGCGAGCCAGACCGCGGGATCTTCCTCGGGGTTGAGCGCCGGCCCGCAACTCGCCTGCACCCCTGCTCGTTCGAGGCGTTCGAGGATGCCGTCCTGGGCCGCCGCTAGCGCATCCATCGCTTCCTGGGCCGTCGTTTCCCCACTCACCGCGGCGGCGACATTCGGCCACCAGAGCTGTGCAAGTTTCGGATAGTCAGGCACGTTTGTGCCCGTCGGCGTCCACGCGACCCGCGCGGGTGACCGATAGAACTCGACGAGACCGCCGAGGCGATGGGCCTCGGCGCTCATCGCTTCCGATGCGAGATCGGACTCGCGAATCGGTGTCAGCCCGAGCAGCGTCTTTTTGAGCGAGACCGTTTTCGAGACTACGAACTGCGCGTAGAGCCACGCGGCCTGACGTCGTTCGAGCGGTGTGCTCTTGAGCAACGTCCAGGCACCCGCATCCTGGTAGCCGAGTTTCATGCCCTCGGACCAATACGGGCCGTGTGGCGATGGCGCCATGCGCCATTTCGGTGTGCCGTCGTCGTTCACGACGGGCAGTCCCGGTTTGATCATGTCGGCGGTGAAGGTCGTGTACCAGAAGATCTGCTGTGCGATATGACCTTGCGCCGGGACCGGGCCCGCTTCGGAAAACGTCATGCCCGCCGCTTCCGGCGGCGCAAAACGCTTCAACCAGTCGATGTACTTTTTTAGCGCATAGACTGCCGCCGGCCCGTTGGTTGCACCGCCGCGAGCAACCGATGAGCCCACCGGGCGGCAGTTTTCGACGCGGATGCCCCACTCGTCGACCGGCGTGCCGTTGGGAATCCCGACATCACCAGCGCCCGCCATCGACAACCAGGCGTCCGTGAACCGCCATCCGAGCGACGGATCCTTCTTGCCGTAATCCATGTGCCCGTAGACACGCGTCCCGTCGATCTCGACGACATGGTCGGAGAAGAACTCGGCGATGTCCTCATAAGCCGTCCAGTTCACCGGTACCCCGAGGTCATAGCCGTAGACGTCTTTGAATTGCGCCTTCAAGTCGTCGCGGCTGAACCAGTCGTGGCGAAACCAGTAAAGGTTGGCAAACTGCTGATCCGGCAACTGATAGAGGGATCCGTCCGGTCCCGTCGTGAAGCTCTTGCCGATGAAGTCGTCGATATCGAGCGTCGGCGACGTGACGTCCGCGCCTTCGCCAGCCATGAACTCACTCAAGGGCACGACGTAGCCGTAGCGGGAATGCGTGCCGATCAAATCGGAATCGTTCACGTAGGCATCGTAGATGTTCTGTTTCGACTGCATCTGCGTCTGCAGCTTCTCGATGACGTCACCTTCTTGAATGAGGTCATGCGTGACACGAATGCCCGTGACGTCGAAGAAGGCTTCCGTGAGCGTGCTCGCCTCGTACTCGTGCGTGGTCAACGTTTCCGAAACAACGCTGATGCTCATCCCACGAAAAGGCGCTGCGGCCGACGTGAACCAGGCAAGTTCGCTCAGTTGCTCATCACGCGAGAGTGTCGAGGGCTGGAATTCCGCATCGACCCAGCGTGCCGCGTTGGCGCCATAGTCGACGTCCGGCGCGGGCGGCGTCGAATCGGAGCATGCACTCGCGAGCAGAAGCAGGGAGAGGAAGGCGATGGAACGAATCATGGGCCAGACCGGCAACCGTTTGGCTTCATGGTAAGCGCATCACGACACCGAGCAAGGCGGTCAGTGGGCAATCAACCCCAGCGGGCGACCGTGGCGAAGACGGCCGCCGCGCCGATCGATCCGATCCAGACGGACCCGTCACTGAAACCGAGCCAGATCGCGTGCACGAGGGCGGTCGCGAGCAAGCCGATGAACAGTCGATCCCCACGCGTCGTCGCGAGTGGCAAGAAACGGCGTCGCGTCGTGGTCGGCCGGTAAAGCTCCCACAGGGTCATGCCGAACAACATGACCGCGATCGCGATGAAGAAGATAGCGGTCGGGACCGTCCAAGCCATCCACGACATTAGGCCACCCTCCCGAGCGCGAGCCCGCTGACAAGGTAACGGCGCACGAACCAGACGAGCACGATGCCAGGAACGAGCGTGAGCACACCAGCCGCCGCCAGGACCCCCCAGTCGAGCCCCGAGGCGCTCACGGTGCGTGTCATTACGACCGCGATCGGCTTGGCGTCGGACGCGGTGAGCGTTCGTGCCAGCAGGAGTTCCACCCAGCTGAACATGAAACAGAAGAACACCGTCACACCGACGCCGGCTCGAACGGCCGGCAGAAACACGCGCGTCAGATAACGCCAGCGACTCATCCCATCCAGTCGCGACATCTCGTCGAGCGCTGTCGGCACGCCCGACATGAAGCCTTCGAGAATCCAGACCGACAACGGCACCGTGAATAGGCAATGCGCCAGCGCCACGGCAAACGGCGTATCGAACAGCCCGATCGCCGAGTAAAGCTGGAAAAACGGCAGCAGGAACACGGCCGGCGGCGCCATCCGATTCGTCAAGAGCCAGAAGAAAAGATGCTTGTCGCCAAGGAAACGAAACCGCGAAAAAGCGTATGCCGCGGGAAACGCAAACGAGACCGAGATCACCGTGTTGAGCGCGACATAGGTCAGCGAGTTCGCGAAGCCCTGGTACCAGATCGGATTGGTCGCGATTTCGACGTAGTTCTCGAACGTCGTCGGCACGAAGCCGAACTCCGTGACGATCTCCCGATTAGTACGCAACGACATGCTGACGAGCCACAGGATGGGCAGCAGCAGATAGGTGCAGTAGCCAAGGAGCACCGCGGTCGCCAAGCGCCGGTTCATTCAGCACCTCGCTGAACGACGTGATCACGCGGACCAACGGCTGTGTAGAAGGTCCAGCAGAGCGCGAGAATCACGAGGAAGTAGATGATCGAAAAGGCTGCGGCCGGCCCGACATCGAACTGACCCACCGCCATCGTCGTGAGGTGCTGACTCAGGAACGTCGTCGAATTCCCCGGACCGCCACCGGTCAGGACGAACGGTTCCGTGTAGATCATCAGACTGTCCATGAGCCGGAGCAGGACGGCGATCACGAGTACGCCGCGAAGCCGCGGCCATTCGACGAACCGGAACACCTGCCATGACGACGCTGCATCGAGCTCGGCCGCCTGATAGTAGGGCTCCGGAATCGCGCGCAAGCCGGCATAGGTTAAGAGCACCACCAACGACGTCCAGTGCCAGACGTCGAGCAGAACCAGCGTGACCCAGGCGTCGACGACATCCTGTGTGTAGTTGAAATCGATACCGATCGCGTTGAGCGCATACCCGAAAAGGCCGATGTCGCCACGAGCAAAAATCTGCCAGATCGTGCCCACGACGTTCCACGGCACCAAGAGCGGCAAGGCGACCAGGACCAGGAGCACGTTGGTTCGCCGCCCGCTGATCGGTAACGTCTTCGCGACGAAGATTCCGAGCGGGATTTCGATGCCGAGCACCAGCGCACTGAACATCAGCTGCCGCCCAGCGGCGTCCCATAGGCGTGGATCACGCAGCGCTTCGCGATACCAGTCGAAACCGACGAAGAGCCGGTTATCGACATCGAAGATGTCTTGAACCGAATAGTTGACCACCGTCATCAACGGCACGACCGCACTGAAGGCGACGATCGCGACGATCGGCAGAACAAGCAACCAAGCGCGCTGGTTGTTCGGCTTCATGGCACGCGCTCCCCGTTCAAAAACCGGACCGAGCGGTGGATCGTCAACCGCGCGGGCGACGCGTCGTCGATCGCCTGAACCGTCTTCACGAGATGTTCGCCGAGCATCGCGAACTGGATCCCGAAAGGCCGGCCGCCCCGCGTCGATGTCGCCTGGCTCACCCCGCGAGTCACTTCCACGCCCGGACTGTCGCCGATGGTCGCCCATTCCGGGCGAAACCCGATCGTCCCTTCGCCTTCGCCGAGGAGATCCGCGGGAACAAGGTTCATTCCCGGCGCGCCGATGAAAGCGCCGACCGCGGGCGAGCGGGGCTCCTCGATGAGTTCTCTCACGGAACCGGTCTGCAGTAGCCGGCCATCGGCCATCACCGAGACGCGATCCGCAAACGTCAGCGCCTCGGTCTGATCGTGGGTCACGTAGATCATCGTGACTCCCGCACGTCGATGCAGGTCTTGGAGCACCTGTCGCATGCGCCATTTCGCGTCGGTCTCGACAGCCGTGAGCGGTTCGTCCAACAGGACGACCGAAACGTCCTCGCGGATGATCGCTTTGCCGATCGCGACGAGCTGACGCTCAAAGAGCGACAGTGCGGGTGGCGCACGATCGAGATGATCGATACCGACGAGCGCCGCCACTTCGTGCACGCGACGATCGATATCGGCCCGCGGCAACGCCCGTGTGTTGGCGAGCGGGAACGCCAGGTTTTCCGCCGCGCTCAAACTCTCGTAAAGCACGGGAAACTGAAAGACGAACGAGACACCGCGTTCGCGCGGACGCCTGTTGGTGGCGGGGCTCGCGACCAGCTCGTCAGCGAAGAAGATCTCGCCCGCGGTCGGGGTCGCGAGGCCGGCGATCAGCCGCAGCAACGTCGTCTTGCCGGCACCCGAACCACCGAGGAGGGCGTGTGCTTCGCCGTCCTCGACGACGAGATCGACGCCATGCAGCGTGTCTTCGGACGCACCCGGAAACCGATACTTGACGCCCGTGAGATCTAGCTTAGCCATCACACTCGATCCGATCAGACTCGGCCGCGAAGAGCGTGACCCGCGCGTCGGCTTCCAGCGCAAGCGTCGTGGCGCTGATCGGCGCCTTGACGACCCATTCTTCGTCACCGAAGACGACGTGCACGTATACGGACGTGCCATCGGTTTCGACCAGCACGACTTCAGCCTCGAAACGATGGGCCCCACTCGCGGGCTCGAGGCTCAGGTGTTCCGGGCGAAACCCGACCGCACGGCCGAGCGATTCACCGTTGCAGAGTGCCTGCGCGATGTCGGCAGGCAGCCAGTTCGTGCGCGGGACGCTCGTGAGATCGGCCGCCCGGCGACTCGTTGGATCTCGGTACACAGCCAACGGTTCGCCCTGCTGAATGACGCGTTGATCGTCCAGCAGGATGAGCTCATCAGCGACCGTCATCGCTTCGCTCGCGACGCTTGTCGCGTAGACGACGATCGTGTCCTGGCCGTGCAGTAGCTCGTTCAATCGAGTCATGAGTTCGTCGCGAAGTGCAAAGTCGAGGTTCACGAGCGGTTCGTCGAGTGCGAGCACCGCCGCCCCTTTCATCACCGCTCGCCCGATCGCCACGCGTTGTTGTTGACCACCGGAGAGTTCCGACGGCCGACGGGAGAGTAGATCACCAAGGCCGAGGACATCGACGACACGTTTCAAGCGCGATTCGCGCTCGTTCGCCGGGAGCCGACGCGCCGGTTCGATCAGGTTTTCGCGGACGGTGAACGACGGATAGTTGATGAACGTTTGATATACGAATGCGCCGTCGGCGACGCTCATCGCCGATTCGCCCAGGAGCACCTGACCGCTCATCGGCAGATCGAGCCCCGTGACGAGTCGCGCCAATGCGCTCTTGCCGCTGCCGTTACCCCCGAGCACCGCGTAGACACGGCCCGGTGACAACTCCAGATCGATCGGAGGCGACGCTTCCCGGAGCGGAACGCCGTTGATTTCGAGGCGATTCACGCGTCGTCAAATGACGATCAAAAAAGAGCGGGCGAGGGGTCTTCTCAGGCTCAACCGCCGCCCTTAGCTTCCTCGATGGCGGCTTCGAACCTTCGACGCTCAGTCCCGTCGAGTCGTTCCTTCAATCCCGCAGCCATCTCTTCGATGACGCGAGCCGCGTGGGGATTGGTCTGGATCTTTTCCCAATACGCTTTGACCTTGGTCGTTCCCTCGACCGGGTTGGTGGCACCGAGGCCGGGCAACGTGCTTTGGCACATGACGAGGGCGGGGACGAGCGTGCAGTCCGCGCGTGTCAGCCGATCACCGACCGCGAAGTCGCCCGTGCCGATATGTTCCTCGAGCGCACCAAACCCTCGCTCGACCTGGCCAACGAGGAGGTCGCGCGTCGCCTCGACCCGGGTCTTCGGATTCATCTGCGAGAGCGCCATGAAGATGTTGTTCATGAGGTAGATGTCGGCGATACGCGAAACCACCCGGATATCGGCATTCTCACGCGGCGAATTCCCGAGCAGCGCCTTGTCGGGAAACGTTTCATCGAGGAATTCCGCGATCACCTCCGATTCCGGAATGATTCCATCGTCGACCTCGAGAATCGGGATTCGCCCGATCGGCGAAAACTCGCGCAATTTGCCCTGGTAGAACTTCACGATGAGCGATCGCGGGAAGTCGAAGGTGACCTCGTCCTCGATGCCCATCGCATAGATCTGCATCCGAACTTTGGCCGAGTAGGGGCTCAAGTCACCGGTATATAACTTCATCACGATCACCCTCTGACGATTCACCACGATCCTACGCGACGTGCCCGACATCACACGCTCGGGCGAGGGCGATTCTCATCGAAAGAGTCTAAGTGACGCCATGGCGAATACCGTCTATCGTCGCGACGCCGAACGCCGAACGCCGAACTGACGAGGAAATCGATGTCGGAATACGAACACATCCTGTACTCGACCGAGAACGCGGTCGCGCGACTGACGTTGAACCGTCCCGACAAACGCAACGCACAGAGCTTCGACATGCTGGCCGAGCTGAACGACGCCTTTGATCGGGCCGCGCACGACGACGACATCAAGGTCATCGTCCTCGCCGCGAACGGCCGGGATTTTTCCAGTGGCCACGGCGGCGGCGGCAAATCGGACATGGAAAACTACCGACCGGCCGGAACCTGGCGCGGCTTCGATGCGCCCGGAATCGAGGGCGGCATGGGCGTCGAAGAAGAGTTCTTTCTCGGTTTCAGCTGGCGCTGGCGGAACATCCCCAAACCCACGATCGCCGAGGTCAAAGGATGGGTCATCGCCGGCGGACTCATGCTGATGTGGCCCTGCGACATCGTCATCGCCGGCGAAGACGCCAAATTCACCGACCCGGTCGTGGCGTTCGGGGTGAACGGGGTCGAATACTTCGCCCACCCGTGGGAGGTCGGCGTCCGTAAGGCCAAGGAAATGCTCTTCACGGGCCAGGTGATCTCCGCCGAGGAGGCGAAGTCGCTCGGTATGGTGAACCACGTCGTGGCGAACGACGAACTCGAAGCCTTCACCACGGAGATGGCCGAACTGATCGCCACGCGACCGATGATGGGCCTCAAACTCGCCAAGCAGTCCGTCAACCAGATGCAGGACGCACAGGGCTTCTGGCCCGCGCTTCAAGGTGCCATGTCACTGCAGCAGATCGGCCACGCCAACAATCACATGGTGCACGGCATGGGCGTCGATCCGGGCGGTCAGGCGCAGATCGGCGAGATCATTCAACGCTGGCGCGATCGCGAAAAAGCCAAAGGATGACCGGATGCGCTGCACCCGAGCGTGCGGCGTATGAGATAGATGCTTCAGGTACAAAACGTCACGTTCAAGCGTGGCGATCGGGCGATTTTCGAAGCGCTGGACCTGACGATTCACAAAGGCCACAAGGTCGGGATCGTCGGGCGCAACGGCGCGGGTAAATCGACGCTATTCGAACTATTGCGCGAACGCCTCCTCCCGGAAGAGGGTGACGTTCTGGTGCCCAGGGATTGGCGCGTCGCCGCACTCGAACAGGACGTCACCCCGTCACCACGCGCGGCACTCGATTACGTCATCGACGGCGACACGGACCTTCGTCGGGTCGAACGCCGTATAGAGCGGGCCGAACACGACGACGACCACGACGCCCTCGCGCGCGCTTACCTCGCCTTCGAGGATCATGACGGCTACACGGCGACCGCCCGGGCCGGCGAGATCCTCGGCGGGCTCGGTTTCGAGCGTCGGGATTTCGACAAACCGCACCAGGACTTCTCGGGCGGTTGGCGGATCCGCCTGAACCTCGCGCAAACGCTGATGACACCCTCGGAGCTACTGCTCCTGGACGAACCGACCAACCACCTCGATCTCGAGACCACGCTGTGGCTGGAGAACTGGGTTCGCCGCTACGAGGGCACGCTCCTCATGATCGCGCACGACCGCGACTTTCTCGATCGTACGGCACAGTCGATCGTTCACCTCGTCGAGGCAAAAGCGGACAACTACCGGGGCAACTACAGCGCGTTCGAGCGCCAACGCGCCGAGGCGCTCCACCGCCAGGAGGCAGTGCATCGCCAACAGCAACTGGAAGTGGCGCGGATCAGCGCCTTCGTCGATCGATTCCGCGCCAAGGCGAGCAAAGCCAAGCAGGTACAGAGCCGGTTGAAAGCGCTCGACCGCATGCAGCTCGTGGCGGCCGTGCACGCCGAATCGCCCTACCAGTTCTCGTTTAAGAATCCCGAGAAGATCTCGAATCCGACGATCTCGTTCGATGAGGTCGAGCTCGGTTATGCGGGGCATCCGGTACTCGCCGACGTGACCTTGCGGATTCATCCCGGCGACCGGGTCGGGGTCCTCGGGCTGAACGGCGCGGGCAAGACGACGCTTCTGCGCGCCCTCGCACACGATCTCGAGCCACTCACCGGCGACCTGCGCTACGGGATGCACAGCGGGGTCGGCTATTTCGCCCAACACCAGCTCGAATCGCTACAACTCGACGAAACACCACTCGCCCAAGTCATCAAAGCGGAACCGCTCACCGAGCAACAAGCACGCGACTACCTCGGCGGTTGGGGATTCACCGGCGACGACGTCGCCCGGGAGGCGTCGACCTTTTCGGGTGGAGAAAAAGCGCGTCTGGTGCTTGCGCTGATCGCTCTCACCAAGCCGGCCGTGCTCATTCTCGACGAACCGACGAACCATCTCGACATCGAGATGCGCCAAGCGCTGGCGACCGCGCTGCAATCCTACGAAGGCGCTCTACTCGTCGTTTCGCACGACCGCCACTTGCTGCGTCAGTGTGTCGATCGCTTCTGGCTTGTTGCGCACGGTCGCGTCGACGATCGCTACGAAGGGGACCTCGACACTTACAGCGCCGATGCCATGGCTGAAACGCGGGCGACGGATGAACGCCGCGGGCTCACGAAGCCCGCGCCGAAACGGGCACGAACCAACGTCACGCGACTCAAGAAGGAACAAGCCGTCGTCGACAAGAAGCTCGATCGCTTCACGAAGCGCCTCAAAGGCATCGAGTCGGAGCTCGTACAACTAGCGACCGAAGCGACGAGCGATCGCTACACGGACCTCGTCAAGGAACAACGCTCGGTCAGCGCCAATGTCGAAGAACTCGAAACCCAATGGCTCGACCTTCAGGAGCGCATCGACGAAGCCGTGTAAGTCATCCGACGAATAGGATGAGCGGCTGGATCTGCTCCGCGATCGCCATGACCGTCGTGAAGATCGGCACGCCGAGGATCTGCAACAGGATCAGCCCCAGCAAAAGGAACGAGCCGAACCGATCGTTGTAATGGCGGTACACCCGGCGCAACCGATCCGGCAGGAAGTACGGCAGGATGTATTGCCCATCAAGCGGTCCGAGCGGGATCAAGTTGAAGATCATCAACACCAGATTGATGAGCACGAGGTAGGTGAAGAAGGTCCGCACGCCCGCGTTCTCGATGAACTCGGCGCCACTCGTGATCGAAAACGCGAACACATTGAGCATGATCGTCGCGAGCACGAGATTCATAAACGGTCCGGCCGCGGCGACCCAGAGATCCGCCGAGCGACTCGTGAACTTGCGTGGATCAGTCGGCACGGGCTTCGCGTAGCCGAATCCCACCATCACGACCATCAAGAGGCCGAACGGGTCGATATGGGCGATCGGGTTGAGCGTCAATCGACCGGCCCGCTCGGCCGTGTCGTCGCCGAACCATTTCGCGACCTGCGCGTGACCGTATTCATGCACCGACAGCGAGATCACGAGCGAGATGACGATGAGCGCAAAAATCGCCCACTGGCCGTCGAAAAGAAGACTGATCATCGCGTCGTGTCCAGCGCCTCGAGGAAGTTCATGCGTGCGGCTTGGTGACTGGAAGACAAGCGACTCAAACGAATCTGTCCGACCAAACGAACCGGTTCACACAAAAAGAGCCGCTCGATGCGGCTCTTCGTCAGCGGCGAACCACCAGGCCGCCGCATCCTATCAGGCGAGTCCCGGTTAATCGTCTTCCGCAACCTCGACGTCGATTTCACCACCTCGAAAAATCCGGAACGAACGAGAGGATCCGCCTTCGCTCGGCTCGACGCTGATGTCGATCGTTCGGTTTTTGCGACGGACCTCGACCGTCACGTTCTCTTCGGCCTGTCCCATCAATCGATAGGCATCGGCGGAGTTCGAAACGTCCGCGCCGTCGATTCGGCGCACGATGTCGCCCGGTTTCAGCTCGCTGCCACCCGGTGTATCGAGGACGAGCACACCGGAATCTACGCCGAAGTAATCGCCGAGATCGGAACCGATATCTATGAGCTGGACGCCACTGCGGCTCGCGCCCTGATCGTCGAAACCAAAGCGAAACTGATTGGGGATCGCCGAGGTCCAGTCGAACGACCGCTCGAATGGGAAGGAAGAAAAGGACGCGATATCGGCACCCGTCGTGTTCACGTCGAAGGTGACCTCTTCGCCGTCACGGTCGACGACGATGCGAACGGCCTCACCCGGCGTCACATCGTCGAGCACGGACGTCAGTACCCGCCCCGGACGGCGGTGACCGGCGAGCGTCTCGCCGTTGATTTCGATGATCACGTCATCCGCAACCACACCCGCGAGTTCGGCGCCGCCATCCGGCGTCACGCCGACGATCTGCACACCCGTGTCGTCCTGATCACCGATCAGTACGCCGAGGAAAGCACGATCGGAATCACCCGTGAGCTTGGTCGTGTAGACCGAGGCGAATTTCTTCGCCGCTTCGTCCAGTGCCGCTCGCGCGGCTTCAAATTCTTCGTCGGCCAAAGCTGGTCGGCTTGCCATCCCTAAGGCAAGCACGGCCAGAAGTATCTTTTTCATTATGTGTATAACCTCATCGAGAGTTCTTGAGAGTGGGCTAGTACGTCACTCGCCGGAGCGACGCTTTCAGGCGCTCCTGTTCGATCTGTACCAAGCTTTCCATCAACTCCACCCGTCGCCTCAGGAGGCGTTCCCGTTCCTCGGCGGTGAGCCCTTCACCCATCGCCAATCGGTTCAATGTCGCGTCGACATCCGCGATCCGCGTGCGCAGGATCCGCGGCGCGTACGCGTCCGGCCCGGCTCGATCCGCCACCAGACGAGCACCGGTCGGGAAAGACCGGCGCAAAGTCTCGGCATTCCTCGAGCGTTCGAGCAGATGCGCGATCTCCGCCGACGGCACGCCGTTCGATACCCAAGGGGTATTCGGTACACCGAAGCCGTTTTCGTCGATCGAATCATCGAACGCAAAGAACACCGCCATGGTCGTCACCATCGCGACCGAAGCCGCGAGGGCCAGGCGCGCGAACCGCGCGGGCGTTGCCGGTGACGCCTTTGAAGATCCATCCCGCGAATCGAGATTGGCCTCGATCCGCGACCAGACCTGGGCCGGCGGATGCAACGCCGGCAGCTTTCGAAGCTCGCGTTGAACGGCTTCGACGCGAGGATCGTCTTGATCATTGCGCATAGACACCTCCGTTCATCTTGAGTGGCGCAAACGTGTCCGGAAAATCATCGGAACGCCACGCGGAACCGCTTTTAGGCGTGTAGTCGCCTTCGCCGCCGGGCTCCCCGTCGCCGAACCGATCGCGCGACAACGCTTCGTACGCGCGCGCCAGTTGCGACTTAGAAAAACTCGCTGTCTTGCCGAACGCATCGCCGATTTCGTCGTGCGTATAACCCTCGACACAGTGCATCCAGACCACCATCCGTGCCGTCGGCGCAAGCCGATCGAGGGCCTGATCGATATCGATCGCTCGATCCGCCGCATCCGATTGCGTCGCCCGCACGTCCTCGACCAACGCCTCACGACGCTTGTTCCAGGGCGAACGCAGGCGCATCAAACAGTGATTCATCGCGATGGTTCGAATCCAACCACCGAACGCTTTCTCGTCCTGCAGCGTATCGGCGCGACCCAGCACGTCGATGAACGTGTCCTGCGTCACTTCCTCGGCAATCCCTTCGTCACGCAGCACGCGGCGCGCCAACGTATAAACGGCAGTCGAAAACGTCCGATAGACGATTTCCTGCGCCTTACGATCACCCGTTTTGAGTCGTCGAACCACGCCGGGGTCGACCTGACCACTACTGAATCCAGTCATGTTTCAGATGATGCGCGCTCGACGAAAAACGTCGCAAACTCAGATTTTGGGAATCTCGGTCGGAAAGCCGTCCATGGAGAGCGCGTTCTTTTCACGCCAATAGGATCGAATGCCATCGGCACCGCGTTTTTCAGACCACCGCGTCAGGGCATCGCGGTCGGCTTCGAATGCCATCAGCGGGACGTTGTAGCCGCAGGAGGTCTGCACCTGCTCGACCCTCACGCGGAAGTATTGCCGCGCACCGACCGTGGCGGGCACGACCGAGGCAAGATCGGCCCAATCGTCGTCGACGTCGTGCACGATTTCACTCGAACCATAGACGCGCAAGATGAGCGGCACACCCTCGAACGCACACCACATCAACGTCATCCGGTTGATATCGAGGCGGTGTGCGGCGGTTTCATTGCCGCTACCGGTGAGGTTCAGCCAGAGAATCTCGTTGGGCGACAAGACTTTGAGGGTGTTGCCGCCTTTCGGAGATAGATTGACGTGGCCGCTTCGGGCGGCGCTCGCCACGAAGAACACGTGCTGTTCGTCGATGAACGAGATGTGTTCCGCGGTGAGCGCGTCGAAGAATTCAGCCACCGTTGCCGCCGCTAGCCCGCCGCCGGCCGCTCGTAGATCGACTCTTCTTGCGCCGATTCTTCCGAGACCTTCCGACCAAGCGACTTGAAGACGGGAATCTCGTCATCGGCCAGCGCCGCCATGCCGATCCTGCGAGCCATGGCCGCCTCGAGATAAGGCTCGAGCTCCTCCATCTTCTTGCGCTCGCGCTCCGCCTCCCGCGCCTTGAACTCCGGCATGACTTCGGCGGCGAAAAGCTCGAGCGATTCACAGATGTGCTCGTGCTTGTTACGACCGGCTTGCTGGATGAAGGTCACCTGATCGACGCCGCACGACTCGAACTTCAGGAGATGCTCACGCAGGTCGTCGGGGGTGCCGATACCGCCGCGGCTACCTGATAACGCCGAGGTGATGTCCGTCATGTCCTCGTCGAGCTGCTTCTTCTTGAGCGCTTCGAACTCGGCCCAGAGATCCGTGCGACCGGGCTTGTGCTCGCCGAAGGCGTAGAGGCTGCCGAGGGCAAAACTGAAGAACTCGAACCCGGCCAGACCACGCTGCGCGGCCACTTCGCGGTCCTGATGGCACGAGAAGCTCGACACCATGCAGATGTTCGGGTTGATGGTGTGGCCGATCGGCACGCATTCATCCGACTTGATGATGCTGTAGTACTCCTCGACCCACTCGGTCGCCTCCAACGGATCGACGAAAGCAAAGGTCAACGCGCCGATGCCGAGCCGGGCCGCCATCCGAATCGTCTCGCGTTGCGAACACGCGACCCACAGCGGCGGATGGGGTCGTTGCACCGGTTTCGGCACGATGTTTCGACACGGCATGTCGAAGTACTGGCCCTGGTAGCCCGGATACGGGTCCATCGCCAGCATGTTGCAGATCTGCTCGACCGACTCCATGAAGATCTTGCGTTTCTGCTCGACGGGTACCTGGAACCCGCCGAGCTCGAGCTCGGCCGACGACTCGCCGGTGCCGAACTCCACACGACCGTTCGACACCAGATCGAGGGTCGCGATGACCTCCGCCGTACGGGCGGGATGGTTGTATCCCGGGATCACCTGACGGATGCCATGCCCCAACCGGATGTTCTTGGTCCGCTGCGAGCAAGCCGCCAGGAAGACTTCGGGCGCCGAAGAGTGGGAGTACTCCTCGAGGAAGTGGTGCTCGACCTCCCAGGCATAGTCGATGCCGAGCCGGTCGGCGATCTCCACCTGCTCGAGCGCGTCGTTGAAGAGCTTCTGCTCGTCGCCGTCGTGCCAGGGTCGCGGCAACTGGTGTTCGTAGAAAATGCCGAATTTCATTTCAAACTACCCGAATGAGGAACCCGTGAGTGTTTCCTCATCGGGATGCTTATTCAAGACGGGGAGAACCCCTAAGGCAGACGCCGGGTCCAGCGGTTGAGCACACGCGCCAGGTTCAAGAGCCCTTCGGGCGCGTTTTCGCGGCGCCATTGCCCGGCCGCGAGTTTGGTCGCCTCCATGAACCCCGGATAGGGATGAATGATGCCGAGCAGGTCCTTTAACCCCATCCCCGTCGTCATCGCCGAAACGAACGGCTGGATCATCTCGCCCGCGTGCGCCCCCACGGTCGTCGCACCGAGCACTTTGTCGCCTTTCGTCACGAGCTTGATGAAACCCTCGGTGCGGCCCTCCGCGATGGCGCGATCAAGATCGTCGAGCGGATAGAGCGTCACGCCGTGCTCGATGCCGCGCGCCACGGCTTCCTCCGCCGAGAGACCCACCCGCGCGAGCTCCGGATCAGTGAAGGTCGTCCAGGGCACCACCGATTCGTTCAACGCGAACCGCCAGAACGGATCCGCGAGCGCATTGACCGAGGCATACCAGGCCTGGTGCGAGGCCATGTGCGTGAACTGATAGGGGCCGACCACATCGCCCGCGGCAAAGATCGAACGAACGCTCGTGCGCATGTGCTTGTCGACCTGGATCGTGCCGTCACGGTTCAAATCGACGCCCAACTCCGTGAGGCCGAATCCGCTCGTGCGCGCCCGCCGACCGAGCGCCACCAACAACTGATCGAACGGAATCGAGCCCGCCGCCGTTTCCACCGCACCGCTGCCGACCGACGTCACGGCGGCACTCACGCGAATGTCGATGCCATCCTCGCGGAGGGATTTCGCCACCCATTCGCTGGCGTCCGGATCCTCGCGCGGTAGTACGCGCTCCGCCATGTCGACGAGCGTGACGTCGCTCCCCAGCCGGGCAAAAGCTTGCGCGAGTTCACAGCCGATCGGACCCGCGCCGAGCACCACCAGTCGTCGCGGCAACGCCTCGAGCGACCAGATGTTCTCGCTCGTCAGGTAGTCCATCTCGCTGAGCCCAGGAATTGGCGGAACGAGCGGCCCGGCGCCTGACGCCACGACGATCCGTCGCGCGGTGACACGCTCGTCGCCGACCCGAACTTCGTGCGGCGAGACGATTTCGGCGTCCCCGAGCACGCAGTCGACACCGAGCGTGCCATACCGCTCCACTGAATCCTTCGGAGCGATCGTCGCGATCGCATCGTGCACACGCGCCATCACGGCCGGGAAATCGACCGACACCGACTCGGCGTGCACGCCATACGCACCCGCACGCCGCGCAGCCGCCGCGAGATTCGCAGACGCGATCAAGGTCTTCGACGGCACACAACCCGTATTTAGGCAGTCGCCGCCCATCGCATCACGCTCGATGAGCGTGACCTTGGCGCGCGCGGTCCCGGCGATCAGTGCCGAAATGAGGCCCGCCGATCCCGCGCCGATCACTGCCAGGTTGTTGTCATACCGCATCGCCTCTCCTCATTTTCAACCAACCGACGGCCTTCTTTGCCGTGATCGGCAGGAGACCCAGCGCCGTAAACGCCGCGATGAGACCCGGATCGAGCACATCGCCGATCGAGCGGATCTCCGCCAATTGTGTCCCCGCAAAGACGAACACAGCCGTCCCCGGCAGCATCCCGATGACGCTCACCCAATAGAACGGAAACGTGCGGATCTTCGTCATGCCCATCACGAGATTGACGACGAAAAACGGAAAGAGCGGCACGAGACGCAACGTAAAGAGGTAGAAAGTTCCGTCCCGCTCGATCCCTTCGTTGATCCGCGCAAGCTCGGCCTCGAAACGACGCTGCACCCAATCGCCGAGCACCACCCGCGCAACCAGAAACGCCAGCGTCGCCCCGATCGAACTCGACAACGACGCGAGTCCCAATCCCCAGACGAATCCAAAGACCGCCCCGCCGGCCAGCGTCATGACCGCCGCGCCCGGCAGCGACAACGCCGTGACCGCAACATACGCCGCGAAATAGCTCGCCGACGCGACCCACGGATTCTCCCGCACCCACGTCGTCAGCTCCGCCTCGAGTTGGCCCAACGCCTCGAGCGTCAGGAAACGCCCGAGATCGAAACCGAAGAAGATCCCGATGCCGGCGGCGACGAGCAGGACGAGACCGATCTTTAGAGCCACTGCTGGATTCCAGAACCGCCGTTTCGGGAGAGCCTACACGGGGAGACCGCGTTCGCCCTCACATCGTTCGAGCACGTCGAACGACGGGTGGGGGAGATCCTGCGAATGCGTCGCGGAATCTGGGAAGCGTCAATCGGGAGAGCTGGAAAACCATCGGTCGAGGGATCTGCAAACCGTCGATCCGGCGGCAGTTTGAGGCTGGAATATCGTGGCTCTTTCTTCTAGGGGGGACCCTCCGGGTCCCCCCTAGGACCCCCCTGCGGCGCGGCTTTGCCGCGCCGGGCTCGAGGTCATCGACTTCGCTGATTGGGGTTTGCCGGCTTTAGAACTAATTTGCCCTTAGGAAGGCAGTAGCGAACTAACCAGCCTGCAAATCCTTTCCAGGACATCGAGCGGAGGGAGCTGCAGCGGGGTTACGCAAACCCGACTAAACCATCCTGCGAATCGCCCGCTCGATATCGAGCGACGCCTTCCGGCGAACACGCGGACCACCGGGACCCCGACGCGCAACGCGCGTCGATAACGCATCTACGCCTCAGCAGTTTTTGCATCGCAAAAACTGCCGACGAGCCGCGAAGCGGCTCGCGCGCGCGGCGAGATTCCCCTCTCCGCCAACTCAGACTCGGCGCCGATCCGGCGGGGGCGTGGGGGCGGAGCCCCCACATGAAAGAGCAAACAGAAATCCAGCCTACTCCTCCGGCAAGTCAAGGCTTCCCACACCACCCGAACTCCCAGCTCCGCAGCCAAACCCTCTACACTCGCCCCATGACCTATCCAACCACGCGAATGCGGCGCAATCGCAGCGCCGAGTTTTCACGCCGGCTCGTACGCGAAACGACGCTCACGGCCGACGATCTCATCTACCCGGTATTCGTCATCGAAGGCGAAGGGCAGCGAGATCCGGTGGAATCGATGCCGGGAATCGATCGGCTGTCGATCGACCTCCTGATCGACGAGGCACGGACGGCTTTCGAGCTCGGGATTCCGGCGATCGCGGTATTTCCGAACATCGATGCATCCTTGCGTTCGCTCGACGGCGCGGAGGCGGTCAACCCCGACGGTCTCATCCCGCGCGCCGTGGCCGCGGTGAAAGCGGCTTGCCCGGATCTCGGCATCATCACCGACGCGGCCCTCGACCCGTATACGACGCACGGTCAGGACGGGGTGATCGACGATTCGGGTTATGTGTTGAACGACACAACGGTCGAGATCCTCGCGGAGCAGGCGATCGTCTGCGCGAACGCCGGCGCGGATGTCATCGCGCCGTCGGACATGATGGATGGACGGGTGGGCGCGATTCGCGACGCGCTCGAGGGCGGCGGCTTCATCAACACGATGATCATGTCGTATTCCGCGAAGTACGCGTCCGCTTATTACGGCCCGTTCCGAGATGCCGTGGGTTCGAGCGCCACGCTGGGCAAGGGCAACAAAATGACCTACCAGATGGACCCGGCCAACTCGGACGAAGCGCTTCGGGAAATCGAACTCGACCTCGACGAGGGCGCCGACATGGTCATGGTCAAGCCCGGCATGCCGTATCTCGACATCGTGACACGCGTCAAAGACACATTTGGCGTGCCGACTTTCGCCTATCAGGTGAGCGGCGAGTACGCGATGTTGATGGCGGCCGTGGAGAAGGGCTGGCTCGACGAGCGCGTCATTCCGGAAGCGTTGGTGTGCATCAAGCGCGCGGGCGCCGACGGCATCTTGAGCTATTTCTCACGCCGGATCGCCGAAGCGCTGGCGGCCTGAGTCGCGCGATTCGGGGTACCATAAATCCCTCGGGCGCGCAGGGTTGAAAACCGAGCCCCGCACCCCGAATATCGCCGCACCCCGAAGAACGGGACGCGCTGTTAAGCGAAGCGCAACCACTCAGATCGTTTCCCGCGAGGCCATTTTTCATACGCGCCATCGCAACGAGGAATACCGATCGAATCCGAATCGCCGCAACCGAGCAGAGTTAAAGGAGCCGGACATGGCCGAGAATATCCACCACGTGACCGATGCAGAATGGGACGAGAAGGTACTGGGCTCAGACACGCCCGTACTGGTCGATTACTGGGCCGAGTGGTGCGGCCCTTGCAAGATGATCGCGCCCATCCTCGAAGAGGTCGCCGACGAGTACGAAAGCCGCGTTAAGGTCGTCAAGATCGACATCGACGCGAATCAGCAAACGCCGCCGAAGTACGGTATTCGCGGCATTCCGACGCTGATGCTGTTCAAAGACGGCGAAGTCGAGGCCACCAAGGTCGGGGCGCTCTCAAAGTCCCAGCTCGAAGCATTCCTCGACAGTCACATCTGATCCGCTTCGGTCGCGATTCGAACGATCCAGCGACCGAGACCCACGACTGGACGGCGTCCGTTGACGCCGTCTAGCGTTTTCGATAACACTTGCCCACGAACTCGCGGAAACGAAGAAGCCGCCCGCTAGAGGCGACATCAACGTGGCGAGCGATGGCTCAAAAGAGCCGTCGGTTCGAGCGAGGTTTCGGACCACAAGTCTGATCGGCAGACGCGATCGCGTCGCCACAATCACTTGAGAGATCCCCACGGGGATTCGATTCGAAAAGATCCACCTAACGATCTGGAAATCCAGCCATCCGGCGCGATGCCGAGCCATCGACTTTCCTGTCACTCGGACGCGCTGACCCAATCCCGCATACGACATTCGTCGGAATCAGAAGAAAGCACCTATGAATCTCACCGATCTCAAAAGGCAACCCGTTGCCGACCTCATCGACATGGCGCGCGAGATGGGGCTCGAAAACATCGCCCGTTCGCGCAAGCAAGAAGTCATCGCCGCGATCCTGCGCAAGCAGGCGAAAAACGGCGAAGACATCTACGGCGACGGCACGCTCGAGATTCTGCAAGACGGCTTCGGCTTTCTTCGCTCGGCGGATAGTTCTTATCTCGCGGGACCGGACGACATCTACGTTTCGCCAAGCCAGATCCGACGGTTCAACCTGCGCACCGGCGACAGCATCGCGGGCAAGATTCGCCCGCCGAAGGATGGCGAGCGCTACTTTGCGCTGCTGAAAGTCGACGAGATCAACTTCAGCGAACCGAACACCAAAAAGCACAAGGTTCTCTTCGAAAACCTGACGCCGCTCTTTCCCGACGAGCGCCTCGTCCTCGAACGCGGCAACGGCAGCACACAGGACCTGACATCGAGGATCGTCGATCTGATCGCGCCGATCGGCAAAGGCCAGCGCGCGCTGGTCGTTTCACCGCCGAAAGCTGGTAAAACGCTCGTGCTGCAGAACGTCGCCGACTCGATCGCGGCGAACAATCCGGACGTCGTTCTCATCGTGCTCCTGATCGACGAGCGCCCCGAAGAAGTCACCGACATGCAGCGTCTCGTACGCGGCGAAGTGGTCGCGAGCACCTTCGACGAGCCACCGTCACGCCACGTGCAGGTCGCCGAGATGGTGATCGAAAAGGCCAAGCGCCTGGTCGAACACCAGAAGGACGTCGTGATCCTGCTCGACTCGATCACCCGCCTCGCTCGCGCCTACAACACCATCGTGCCGTCGTCGGGCAAAGTACTCACCGGTGGTGTCGACGCCAACGCACTCGAACGACCGAAGCGGTTCTTCGGCGCCGCACGGAACATCGAAGAGGGCGGCAGCCTCACGATCGTCGCGACAGCGCTCGTCGAGACCGGTTCGAAGATGGACGAGGTGATCTACGAGGAATTCAAGGGTACCGGCAATCAGGAACTCCATCTGGAGCGCAAGATCGCCGAGAAGCGCGTCTACCCGGCGATCAACATCCGCCGCTCCGGCACCCGGCGCGAAGAACTCCTGCTCGGCGAGGAAGAACTCCAGCGCGTCTGGATCCTGCGCAAGCTCCTGCACGATATGGACGACATCGCGGCGATCGAGTTCATGGTCAAGAAGCTCAAAGAGACCAACACGAACGAAGACTTCTTCAACTCGATGAAGGGCGGCCGCTAAGCCAAGGCGTTTGCCCGCCCACGACGCATCCGATCCGCATCGCGCCCGGATCCGCCGGATCGAACCGGCCGCGACGGTTGCGGTGATCACCGCGCACGCGCCGGGTTTGGTGTTCGACGCGGGTCAATACATCCTCATCCACGCCGACGAGCAGCGCATTCCCATGTCGCTCGCCAGCGCGCCGAGTCAGCTACCCGAACTGACGCTGCATTACGGCTCGGAACCCGACTCGCCCGACGCCGCGGTTTTGGATCGGGTATTGGCGGGGGAAGCCTTCGATTTCAGCGGTCCCTTCGGCTCCGTCCGACTCGCCGAACCCTATCCCGAGTCCCTGATGATCATCGCGGGCGGCACCGGCGCGAGTCAGGCACGCTCGATCGTCGATGAGATCGCCGTCTCGCCTGACCGTCCGGCAACGACGCTCTACTGGTGCGTCAGCGAACCGATGGGCCTCTACCAGGACGTCTATTTCGAAGAGACCGCGTTTCACGCCGACTGGTTCGACTATCGCGCATTCATCGACGACCGGTCCGGCCGAACGCCGCTACTCGATTGGCTCGCAGATGCGGATCTGACCGCGGAGCGTTTTGTCCTCGGCGGCGGGCCGGGCTTCGTCTACACGATCCTCGATCGCCTGGTCGAGCTCGGTGTGGAGGCGGAACGGGTTCAAGCGGACGTATTCGATTACGCCCCGCGCGACGACACCCCAAGCGACTACACCCCAACCGGCTAGGCCTTCAAGCGCCGCTCAATACCTCACGCGCGGCGGGCGCGTTACCGAGACTCAAGAGATGCCGACCGAGGGCTGCTTTTGCTTCCGCGAGCGGATAGACGTTGAGGCATTCGGCGAGACGACGTTCCACATCATGCTCTCCGCGCGCTTCGGCTAAGCGCGCATCGATGTAGAGCAAGCTCGCGTGAATCACCGGTTCGACCGCCTGCGCGGTGGCGCGCTCGAGCCAACGCGTCACGGCCTCGGCCTGCTGCGCCGGATCGGTGATCGTCGCCGCGTAACGTTGCAGGAGCGGCAACGACAACTCGTGATCGAGCGCTTCTCGGAGCGTCGCTTCGGCGATCGGCCCATGTTCATCGCTAGTCGCAAGAATCTCCACGAACCGGCCCACGACGAGCGGCGAAAGGCGCACTGCCGCCGGGATCGTTTTCCAAAGGGACTGCGCGTGATCAGGAGCGATTTCGCTCAGCGCGACCTCATCCAACCTCGCCCGCCAGGCGTGCACGGCCAGATCGTGCAACTCCGCGGCCGAGAGGTGCGATGGGCCGGAAACCGTCGGCAGCAGGGCGTGCACGGTATTCCAGTCGTCGAGCGCCGCCGCGGCTTTGATTCGGAGCGTGTTCAAGCGCGGATGGCGGGGAGCACGTTCGATCCACGCACCCAGGGTTTCCTCCGACTCCGCCCACTGACCACTTTCCTGCTGCAATCCGGCCTTGATCAACGCCAGCGCCAGGGCCGAGTGCGGCGTCGCCAGTTCCGCTTTGCGAAAGAGTTCGTCGCGCGCGGATTCATCGCCCGCACGGTGCGCCGCTTCCGCCGCATGGATCCAGTTCGAAAACGGCAACTCGGCGTTGTCGGCGGCACTCGCATAAGCCGCGAGGGCATCATTCCATCGCCCTTCGGCGCGTAGCAGGAGCGCTTCTTCCGTCCGTTTCTGCGATGCGAGGCGACGCCCTTCACGGCGCCAGCGGAACCAGGCGCCACGCGACTTCAGGAGACGCTTCAGGAGCGCCCAACCAAACGTTGCACCGGCCCAGAGCAGGCCCCCGATCAACAAGCCCACCCAGAGACTCGTTTCGAGTGTCATCGAATCGTAGGCGATCAGAACATAGCCGGGATCCCGCGCCATCAGGATCCCCAGCAACCCGCCGAGCGCGAGCATGATCACGATGAGGGCCAGGATCGTGATCACGACACGTTTTCAGCGGATAAATCTTCTCGTTCGATCGGCCGTCGCCTGCCATCCCGCGCCGACCCGCCGTCCGGAACCGACTGACCACCGCGAGGCGCCGGCGCCAACATCTCCCGCAGTTCGCGCAATCGAACCAGCGCATCACCAACGGCCGGCACATCGATCGCAAGGTCCGTCGCTGCAAGCGCCTCGAGCTCGTTTCGCATCAGCAGAACATTGGCATTGCCAGGGTCAAGGTAGGCCGCCAGCAGGTCCTCGGCCGATCCGAGGCTCGCGCGGAAGAGCTCGGGGTCACGACGGAGCGCCGATAACTGGGCGCGGTCGAACGCCGCCAATAGATGCTGTTCGACGTACTCAGCCTCTTCGGGCGCAAGCAAGGGCTTCGTCGCCCCGAGATCGTGTCGGCGGAACTCGATCAGCCCGAACAATCGGTCGATGACGCCCGTCGAGGGCGTCGATTCTTGTGCCTCGTCCGATGATCCGCTGTACATCGGCAATCGAAGAGGCAGCGAGGTGATCAGCGGCTTCAACGCTTCGAGGCGAAGAAAGATTCCGTTCACGTCGGTCGACTCGACAGCCCTCAGATTCAGGAGCTCAACCGCGAGCAGTTGGCGAACCTCGGCAAGCTGCGGTTCATCGAGTTCGAGCAAGACATCATCCGCTGCCGTCATGAGCCCGATCGCGCCATCAAAATCCTGCTCCATGACCGCCCGGTGGCCCGCCACGCGCAGAAGATACTCGGCCTCGGCGAGCCGCCAATCGCGCGCGGACGGTGGTGCGGCGTTTATCGCGCTCGCAAACGATTCGTTGAACTTCGTTTCGAGATCGGCCATCGCAGCACTCCGCTCCAACGCCATGCCATCGAGCGCTTCGAGCGCCGATCGGGCGACGCCGAGTTCCTCAGCGAGCACGCGTGAAGATGCTTCCAGCGTTTCGACCCGCAAGGCGAGGCGGTCTCGCTCGTCTGCCGCGCGCTCGAGAAGCCGAGTATTCGATTCCGCTTCGAGAGGAAACGGCTGGACCGGCCAATAGGGATAGCTCACAAAGCCGAGCACGACGAGACTCACGGCGAGCGCGAGGAGTGCGAGGCCGCTGCCGCCACGCCGGGGCGTCGCTGCGGGCGCTGCGTTTTCTACCGGGCGCCGGGTTTCCGATCCCGATTCCTGCGCCGCGGGGCCGTCGATGTCGGGTTGCGCGTGGGCCGCCGCTTCGGCAGTCGACTCGGCCTCGCCGACAGGTTCTTGATCGACCTCGCCAACCGGCCCGGTGTCCGTTTGCTGATCCAGGACGGCGTCTTCGCGCGTGTCCCCGTCAGACGACCCATCGCGCGCACCGGGTTCGTTTCCCGTCGGTTCGAGGTTGTCGCTTCCGTCTCGCTCAGCCATTCGTCTTTCGCCGACCCAGTTGCCGCAGGCAAGCAACGACCACATCAACGGCCGCGCCTTGCGTGATATGGGTGTTCCGATAGCCGAGCTCAACCGCGATCGCGGCGACCCGCGCAGACGGCACGATCAAGGGTAGGGACTGATTCCGTGCTTCATCGGCTAATGCCATCGCTCGCACCCCATCGCCGCTCGAACAAACAATAGCGTCTAACGAATCCGGCCTCGCGACCGTTTTCGTCTCACGTCGGTAAGCATCCCACACGGTGAGTTCGCTGTACCGCGCGAGTGCGACCGGCAGCGTCTCCCGTCCGCCCTCACCTTTCACGAGAACGAGCCGTTCGAGTAGCGCGCGCGTCTCGCTCGCCTGCCAGCGGGCGATCAGCGCATCGCTCGACGGCTCGGTCACAGCCACCCGACGTCCCTGGCGCTCGAGTTCCGTCCGTGTTGCGCGGCCGATCGCGACAAGTGTCGTCTCGCTATCGAGCGTTAACTCGCCCGCGTAGCAGGCCGCATGTTCGGAAACGAAGACCGCGGTGTCGAAACGCCCGCGGGGTGCGACTTCTCCCGTGCGCGCGATCGTGAGAACCGGTGCAACGACCGGGTCGAAACCAGCCTCCCGCATCACGTCGGCGAAGCGCGAAGCGCCCGGTTCAGTGCGCGTGATCCAGACCCGGTTCAATTCGCGATCAGCTCTTCCGCGCCAAGTGCGATCAAGCGCTCAGCCGCTCGCGCACCCGCCGCGGACGCTTCGCGATCAAGCACTTTCGCTCGAATCTGGCGCGATCCATCGGCGGCATAGAGCGCTGCGGTGAGGGAATACTCACCGGTATCGAGTCGCTCGCAATGCACGCCGATCGGCAAAGTACAGTCGCCCTCGAGCGCGCGCGTCACGACCCGTTCCGCGGCTACACACGCGTCCACGTCACTGTCCATGGCCGGACTGATGAGCTCTCGAACCTCGTCGCGATTGGTGACCCATTCGATAGCCAGCGCACCTTGGCCCGGTGCCGGGACGAAGATGTCGACCGGGAGGCGTTGCGTGATCCGCTCGCCGAGGCCGAGCCGATCGAGGCCGGCGGCAGCAAGTAAAATCGCGTCGAACGAGCCTTCGTCGAGCCGGCGCAGACGCGTGTCGACGTTGCCACGTAGCGGCTCGACCGTGAGCCGACGGTCCATCGCGCGACAGATCGCGCCGCGCCGGGTACTGGTCGTGCCGATGGTCGCCCCGATCGGTAACTCGTCGATCGTCCCGCCGTCTCGTGTCAGCAACGCATCACGAACGTCGGCGCGCGTC
Organism: uncultured Pseudomonadales bacterium; assembly: GCA_951813295.1. GTDB lineage: Bacteria > Pseudomonadota > Gammaproteobacteria > Pseudomonadales > Azotimanducaceae > VXYL01. The sequence continues at coordinate 2,062,004 of CATOTI010000002.1, read as the reverse complement.
GAAATCGTCGACATCTGGAAACCGTCCGGCACGATCGAAGGGACGTCCTTCATGCTGTGCACCGCAACGTCCGCGCGCCCTTGCGTGAGCACTTCCTCCAAGGCCGTGATGAACAGGCCCTTGCCCCCGACGCTCGAGAGAATCGACGTCTGATCGCGGTCGCCTTGGGAAACGACCTCGACCAGCTCGACCTCGAGGCCTGGATGGCATTGACGCATGAGATCCGCCACATGACGCGCCTGCCACATCGCGAGCACGCTACGCCGCGTCGCTATCCGTAATCGATCCATCGAAGGCCCCGTTGCAGCAGAAGGTCAGCCGCGCCGCCTGGTCGCGCCGCTCCATTGATCATGCCGCTATAATCGCGCGCCCGCGAGCGACGACAAGTACTGATGAGCGATTCCGAATCCTCCGACACACGCCTCTGGGGCGGCCGATTTTCCGAACCAACGGATGAGTTCGTACAGCGGTTCACGGCCTCTGTTTCGTTCGATGTCGCGTTGGTCGACCAGGACATCCGCGGATCACTCGCGCATGCCGCGATGCTCAATGAAGTCGGGGTCCTCACCGACGACGAACACGCCGAGATCGAGCGTGGTCTCGAAGCGATTCGTGAAGAGATCGACAACGGCGAGTTCGCTTGGTCAGTTGCGCTCGAAGACGTTCACATGAACATCGAGTCGCGGCTGATCGAGATGATCGGCGACGCCGGCAAGAAGCTGCACACGGGCCGCTCGCGCAACGATCAGATCGCGACCGATATCCGCCTCTGGCTACGCGATCGCCTGGACGACATCGACGCCCAGATCCATCGCACGCAGAACGCGTTGCTCGATCTGGCGGACCAGCACACCGAAACGGTAATGCCCGGGTTCACGCACCTGCAAACCGCACAACCCGTCACGTTCGCCCATCACATGATGGCGTGGTTCGAGATGGTCAAGAGAGACCGCGAGCGTTTCGTCGACTGCCGTCGGCGCACGAACGTCTCACCGCTCGGCAGTGCCGCCCTCGCGGGCACGACATTTCCGATCGATCGAAGAACAACGGCCGAGGCGCTCGGTTTCAGCGCTCCTTGCGCGAATTCGCTCGACGGCGTGAGCGACCGGGACTTTGCCATCGAGTTCACGGCCGCCGCGAGCATTGCGATGGTTCACCTGTCGAGATGGTGCGAGGAAATGGTGCTCTGGACGAGCCAGGCGTTCGACTTCGTGACCTTGCCCGACGCCTTCTGCACGGGGTCGAGCATCATGCCGCAGAAAAAGAACCCCGACGTTCCAGAGCTCGTTCGGGGCAAGGCCGGCCGCGTGATCGGCGACCTCAACACGTTGCTCGTCCTGATGAAAGGCCAGCCCTTGACCTACAACAAGGACAACCAAGAAGACAAAGAGCCACTCTTCGACGCGACGTCCACGCTGCTCGATTCGTTGCGCGCTATCGGCGACATCATCGAGAACATGGCGCCGAACGCGGACAAGATGCGCGACGCGGCCGAGAAGGGCTACGCGACAGCGACCGATCTAGCTGACTACCTCGTCGTCCGTGGCGTGCCGTTTCGCGACGCTCACGAAGTCGTCGGCCGAGCCGTCGCACTCGCGATCGAGCAGGACAAGAGCCTGAACCAGATCGACCTAGCCACGTTCAAGACGCTATCGAAGGACATCGATGAAGATGTTTATGAGGTGTTGAGCCTCGAGGGATCGATCGCGGCACGTGACCACGAAGGCGGGACGGCACCGGCTACCGTGCGCACAGCGATTCGCACCGCACGCGCCGAACTCGCGTGAACGCGCGTCGACCGCGGCGACGCGCCACGCGCCTCGTTATCCTCGTGCTCGCCTGCGGATGTTTAGGTGCGGCATGCGGCCAGAAGGGGCCGCTCACACTGCCCGATCCGGTGGAAGCCCGACATGCCTTTTGAACGCCGCGAGGGAAGCCTGTACGTCGATGGCGTCGCGCTGACCGATATCGCCAAGAGCGTCGGAACGCCGGCCTACGTCTATTCATGGGCCAGCATTCGGCAACGCTTCGAGGAACTCGACGCCGCCCTCGCCGATTCGAACCACCAGATCTGCTACGCCGTCAAAGCTTGCTCGAGCATGACGATCCTCGCGCGTCTGGCCGAGCTCGGCGCGGGATTCGACATCGTGTCGGGCGGCGAACTCGAACGGGTTCTCGCCGCCGGCGGCACGCCCGGGGCGATCGTCTTCTCCGGCGTTGGCAAGTCTGTCGAAGAAATCGACCTCGCTCTCAAGGTCGGCATTCGTTGCTTCAACGTCGAAAGCGCCTCTGAGCTCAGGCGTATCGAAGAACGCGCCGCCATCCTTTCTCGCCGCGCGCCGATCTCGATTCGGGTCAATCCGAACGTTGACCCGAAGACCCACCCCTACATCGCCACCGGCCTCAAGACGGTGAAGTTCGGCGTCCCCGCCGAAGTCGCGCTCGAACTCTATCGGGAAGCTCACGCAGCCGAGCACCTCGACGTGGTCGGCATCGACTGCCACATCGGCTCGCAGATCAACGATGTCGCTCCGTTTGCCGAAGCGCTCGACGCCCTGCTCGCACTCGTAGACCAACTCGACAACGAGAAAATCTCGCTGCGCCACATCGACATCGGTGGCGGGTTCGGCGTCACTTACCAAAACGAGGCGCGCCTGGATACGCGCGCGATCGGGACGATGGCCAAGGAGCGCCTCGCATCACGCGCGCTCGATCTCATCGTCGAACCGGGCCGCTCGCTCGTCGCGGACGCTGGGATTCTCCTCACGCGCGTCGAATACCTGAAACCCCGCATCGCCGAAGACGCCAAGAGCTTCGCCGTGGTCGACGCCGCGATGAACGACCTGATTCGCCCCGCGCTCTACCAGGCGTTCCACGACATCCAGCCCGCCGAGCAGGTCGACGATTCCGTGCGCGATTCGTGGGATATCGTCGGGCCCGTCTGTGAAAGTGGTGACTTCCTGGGCCACGGGCGCGTGCTGGCGCTCGCGGAAGGGCAACTACTCGCGATCTTCTCGGCGGGCGCCTACGGCTTCGTGCAAAGCTCGAACTACAACACCCGGCCGCGCGCATGTGAGGTCATCGTCGACGATGGTTCGTTTGCCGTCATGCGACCCCGCGAATCCATCGCCGAAATGCTCCGCTCGGAAGTCATCGTATAATCCTGCGCTGCTCTCACGTCACCGACGCAACCGTCGGCGCGTTCGAATGAAAATTGACTTCGCAAAGATGCACGGGCTCGGTAACGACTTCATGGTCGTCGACCTCGTCACACAACCGGTCGAGCTCGATCCGGCGGTCGTCCGCGCGTGGGGCGACAGAAACTGCGGCGTCGGTTTCGACCAATTGCTCGCGGTAGAGCCACCGCTGAACCCCGAAGATGACTTTCAATTCACGATCTTCAACACCGACGGTACCCGCGCCGAACAGTGCGGCAACGGTGCCCGGTGTTTTGCGAAATTCGTCGTTGATCAGGGGCTCACCATCAAACGTGAGTTGACCCTCGGCACGACGACGGGGTCCATCCAGACGGCGCTCCTCGAGGATGGCCAGGTCGAAGTGCGAATGCCTGTTCCGAACCTCGACCACGAGTCGATTCCGTACGTCCCAACCCCACCGCGGCGGGTTCGTGCGGTCAACGATCCTCGCGATGGAAGCGACGTCGCCGGCTGCGACCATCTCCTCGACGTGAAAGGTCACCTCATCGAAGTGACGCCCGTGTCGATGGGCAATCCGCACGCGGTCATCTTCGTTGACGACGTCAACACCACCGACGTCGATAGCATCGGCGAAGCCCTGCAGCACCACGACGCTTTCCCGGAGCAGGTCAACGTCTCGTTCCTGGAGGTCGTCGATCGACGATTCGCGCGCCTTCGTGTTTTCGAGCGCGGCGTCGGCGAAACCCTCGCCTGCGGATCCGGCGCCTGCGCTTCGATGGTGGCCGGATGTGTCCACGATCGTCTGAACTCACGGGCAAAGCTCTCAGTCGCCGGCGGCAAACTTCGAATGGAGTGGGACGGCCCCGGTGAGCCCGTCGTCATGACGGGGCCCGCCAAGACCGTCTTCCACGGGCGCGTCGATCTGTGACCACCTCGAACGACGGTGGACGGACGGTATCGGAAGTCATCGCGTTCTTGAGCGCTAACCCCGACTTCCTCGGCGAACACCCCGAGCTCCTCGCGTCAGCGAATCGCAAGAACACCGGCGAGGCAGCATCGTTGACCACACGACAACTCGTCGAACTACGAGAGCGAAATCGTGATCTCGAGCGAGAACTCGCGATGAATCGGGAGAACGCCCGCGCAAACGACGAGCGCTTCGCGCGCGTGCGGGCATTTTCGCTCGCCCTCGCGACGACACGAAAAATCGATGAGTTATCCGCTGCCATCGCGACCCACCTCGGTGATGCCTTCGATCTCGACGATGTGGTCGTTTTTACGACGACGCGCGTTGAGTATTCGAACTGGCGGCGGTTCGACCCGGCCCTCTTCGAGTCGCTCAACATTGCGAGGACGAACGAGCGTACGCTCTGGACGCTGCGGCCCGAGGAATACGAACGATTGTTCAACCGAGCCATCGTCAATCCCGGCTCCGTTGCGGTCGCACCTTTCGATTCCGCCACCGGCGTGCTCGCCCTCGGCTCGAGCGACGCCCACCGTTTCTCACAGCAACAAGACACGGTGTTTCTCGACTTCACGGTGGCGCTCATCGAGCAGACGATGGCAAGGCTCGCCAACTGATGTCGCCTCCCGTAGGCGGGCTCACGGTTGACGCGTTCGAACGCGCCATCGATGACCACCTCGAACGCATGCGCGTTGTCCGCCGGCTTTCGCCCCACACCATCGACGCCACGCGCCGAGATCTTCGGCGCTTCAGGACGTTCATCGAAAGCGACACCGCCGATACGGTACACGTCGACACACATCGGATTCGAGGCTTCGTGGCCGCGCTCAATCAGGAAGGCATGTCTGCGCGCACGATCGCGCGCAAGCTCTCCAGCGTCCGCGGGTTCTTCGAGCATCTCGTATCGATCGGCGCGCTGAGCCACAATCCGGCCGCCGGTGTCCGCGCGCCTAAAATGGTCCGCCGACTGCCTAAAGCCCTCGATCCTGATCAGACCGCGCAGCTACTCGACGGGTCGCCGAACGGATCGGTCATCGAACGACGTGACGTGGCGATGGCGGAGCTCCTGTACGGCAGCGGGCTTCGCCTGGCGGAACTCGTCGACACGAACATCGGCGACGTCGACCTGCAAGCCAAACTCGTTCGCGTGACCGGCAAAGGCCAACGCGACCGAATCGTGCCGCTGTCCGAGCAATCGATTTCGAGTCTGAAGACCTGGCTTGCGACGCGGCCATCGACACCGTCCACCGCCCCGCTTTTTACGGTTCGTGGCGAGGCGAGGATCTCGCCACGAACCGTGCAGGCGCGCCTCAAGAAGATGGCGAATACCAGCATTCTTAACGACGGCGTGCACCCGCACATGTTGCGACACAGCTTCGCGAGTCACGTGCTCGAATCGTCCGGCGATCTCCGCGCCGTCCAGGAGCTCCTCGGCCACGTCAACTTGTCGACGACGCAGATCTATACCCACGTCGATTTCCAACATCTCGCAAAGGTTTACGACGCCGCACACCCGCGCGCTCATCGAACGACCGACAAGGACAAGGAGCCACATGGCGATCAAGCTGATCACGTTTGACCTCGACGACACGCTGTGGCGCGTTGACGGGGTGATTCGTCGCGCCGAGAAGGAAATGCGCGCCTGGCTCGCACCGCACGTGCCCGAGTATTCATCGGTCGACATCGACACGATGCAGAAGATCCGCCGCGCCGTCGCGACCGCCAATCCCTCGATCGTGCACGATCTCTCGAAACTCCGAGAAGTGATCTTGAGCGAAACGATCACTCACCTCGGCTACTCGCGACAACGTGCCGCCGAGCTCGCCGCTGGTGCGTTCGACGTCTTTCTCGAATGGCGTCACGCGGTCGAGTTCTTCGACGATGCACTGCCGACACTCGACCGCCTGGCGCCGTCACATACGCTTGGCGCCCTGACGAACGGCAACGCGAACTTCGAACGGGTCGGCCTCGGCCAGTGGTTTTCGTTCGGTTACTGCTCGGCCGACGTCAACGCGAGCAAGCCGGACCCCGCAATGTTCATCAAAGCACTCGAGCGCGCCGGTGTTGCGCCGGGCGAGGCGGTGCATATCGGTGACAACCCCGTCGACGATATCGATGGTGCTCGAGCGGTCGGCATGCGCACGATCTGGGTGAGTCGAGAAGCAGACGAAGCGAGCGCCGACGCCGACGCGACCGTTCGCTCGCTCGCCGATATCCCGAGCGTGATCGACCGTTGGACTTAACCGACCGCGTGCTCGCGTAGATAGCCCTGCACCGCGTCGAGCGACGCCGGGAGCGAGGTCCGGCGGATCGGCAGACCGGAGAGCCCATCCAGGCGTGGATGCGTCGGCTTGACACCGATCGCCTTCGAGACTGCATCCGGAAACTTCGCCGGATGCGCCGTTGCCATGCAGATCGCACCGTCCAATCCCAATCGACGCGCACCGGCGATGCCTACCGCGCTATGTGGGTCGACGATGTAGGCGTGTGATTTGTGGAGGTCGGCGATCGTGGCAAGCGTTTCCTTGGTATCGACGGTCACCGGGCTCACGTAGTCGCAGATCGCCCGCCCGTCATCGATACAAGCCGTGCCGGTTGCCGCGAACGCGCTCATGAATTCACGCACCGCCGTCGGGTCCTCGAGGCGCAGGCGAATGAACCGCTCGAAATTGCTGGCCACCTGGATGTCCATCGACGGACTCAACGTGAAATGCACATCACCGCGCGTGTAGCGGCCGGTCTCGAAGAAGCGTGCCAGGATGTCGTTCTCATTCGTCGCGAGCACCAACCGTTCGATTGGCAGTCCCATTTCGCGCGCCACGAAGCCGGCAAAGATGTTGCCGAAGTTACCCGACGGGACAACGAACGTACTCTCGGCTTCGCCGCTTCTGAAATGCGAATAGAAGTAGTAAGTGATCTGCGCCATCAGGCGCGCCCAGTTCACCGAGTTGACCGCGCCGAGCGAATACGCCGACTTCAGATCGAGGTTCGCGAAGGACTGCTTCACGATCGACTGACAGTCGTCGAAGCTACCGTCGATCGCGAGGCAATGGACGTTTTCGTCGGGGATCGTCGTCATCTGCAGTTCTTGCAGCGGGCTCGTCCGACCGGCTGGAAACAAGACGAAGATGGCGATATTCGAGCGTCCTCGAACACCCGAAATCGCCGCACTGCCGGTGTCACCACTCGTGGCGCCGAGGATGTTGAGGTGAGTACCACGTTCGTTGAGGATGCTCTCGAAGAGACGACCTAGAATCGTCAGCGCCACGTCCTTGAACGCCAACGTCGGTCCGTGAAAGAGCTCGAGGATGCGGTAATCACCGACCGTGACCGTCGGCGCGACCTCGTCGGTCTCGAAGCAGGCGAACGCATCGGCCGCGAGCCGGCGCATCTCGTCCGGCTCTATATCGTCGACATACGTCGCAAAGACCGCCAGGGCGAGATCGAGGAAATCCAGGGACGACCATTCATCCAGGCGATCGCGCACATCGGGATACTCACTCGGGATGAGCAAGCCACCATCGGGGGCTAAGCCCGCGACGACCGCGTCCTTGAACGACAGCGGATCGGTCTGTCCTCGGGTCGAGACGTATTTCATGCGCGGCATTCTAATAGCCCCAATAAAAAAGGGGCGCTTACGCGCCCCTTTTTGAGCTCGGCTCGCGCCGACTGAGTTGCGATCAACGCGGATTGAAGTCCGGATAGGCTTCGATACCGACCTCGGAAATGTCGACGCCTTGCATCTCGTCGTCTTCCGAAACCCGGATTCCCATCGTCGCTTTGAGGATGAGCCAGACAATCAACGCGGCGAAGAAGGTCCACCCGAAGATTCCCAGGATGCCGAGTAGCTGACCGCCAATCGTCGCGTCGGCGTTGTTGAAGACAACGGCGATGATCCCCCAGATACCGCAAACCCCGTGCACCGAGATCGCACCGACGGGGTCGTCGATCTGCAGTTTGTCGAGGAAGACGATCGAGGGAACGACGATCAAGCCGCCGATGGCACCGATCAAGACCGACGCTTCTGCGCTCGGGCTCAGAGGATCAGCGGTGATGGCGACGAGTCCCGCGAGGGCGCCGTTCAGCGCCATGGTGAGGTCGGCCTTACCGAACCAGAACCGGGCGAGGAGCAGCGCGACGATCAGCCCGCCACAAGCGGCGATGTTCGTGTTGACGAAAACCTGCGCCACTGCGTTCGCTTCGTCGACGTTCGAGAGCTTGAGCTCCGAACCGCCGTTGAAACCGAACCAACCGAACCAGAGGATAAACATGCCGAGGGTTGCCAACGGCATGTTGCAGCCCGGGATCGCGTTCACTTCCCCGTTGGGTCCGTATTTACCGCGGCGTGCGCCCAGTACCAGGACACCCGCGAGAGCGGCGGACGCGCCACACAGATGCACGATGCCGGATCCGGCAAAGTCGCTGTAGCCCGCCTCGGCCAGCCAACCGCCACCCCAGGTCCACATTCCCTGCAGCGGGTAGATGAACCCCGTCATGACGACGGCGAAGGTCAAGAAGGCCCAGAGCTTCATTCGCTCCGCAACCGCACCCGAGACGATCGACATCGCAGTCGCGACGAAGACCACCTGGAAGAAGTAGTCCGAGCGCGCCGAATAGTAGGTCTCACCATCGGATCCGAGAACGTCGCTGACCGAGTTCTCACCACCGATACCGAGGCCGAGAGAAGGCAGGATGCCGCCCTCCTCGGCGCCGAGGTACATGATGTAGTAGCCGACGAAGAGATACATGATGCAGGCGATGGCGTAGAGCGCGACGTTCTTCGTCAGGATCTCTGACGTATTTTTCGCGCGCACGAAGCCGGCTTCGAGCATCGAGAAGCCGCAGGCCATGAACATGACCATCGCACCCATCACTAGGAAGTAGAAGGTGTCGATGGAGTAGTTAGTTTGTACGAGAAGATCTTCCACGAATTTTCTCCAGGGGGGTCAGCCGCCTTAAACGGCGTCCGTTCCGGTTTCTCCGGTTCGTATGCGAACGACTTCCTCAAGGGCCGTGACGAAAATCTTTCCGTCGCCGACCTTGCCGGTGTTCGCCGATTTAGTGATTGCTTCGAGACTCTGATCGAGAAGACCGTCGTCGATCGCAACCTCGATCTTTACTTTCGGCAGGAAATCAACGACGTATTCAGCGCCGCGATAGAGCTCCGTATGGCCCTTTTGCCTCCCAAACCCTTTCACCTCGGTAACCGTCATGCCCTGAACGCCGATCTCGGAGAGAGCTTCGCGAACATCATCGAGCTTGAACGGTTTAATAATGGCCGTGATGATTTTCATGTTGTTGTCCTCTTTGATTTCTCAAGCTGCACGGAGTCGTGGAAGATCTGTGCCGGAGGAATTCTCACCGAATTACAGGCTTTTCGACAGTGACAGGATGAACCTGCTTTCACAGTCGTTGCCGCAGTACTGATCGTCCACGTCGGTGCCGTACACACCCATGCCCAGATCGATCCCGCCAACCGGAACGTTCAGCACGACCGAGTAGTCGATATAGGTGTCTTCATCCGACACGCCATCACTGAAAAAAGCGGGGTCGTCGGACATGTTGATACCGACGCTGAGGTCGACCGAGACGTCGTCATTCAGCGCGAAGCTGTAACCGGCATTCGGGTAGATGAAGGACTCACCACCCTCACCGAGATACTCCGGCGAATAGACGAGACCGAGGGATGCGTTACCAAAAGATAACGAAACGGCGTATTCCTGGTAGTCCGCAGCACCTTCGCTCGGGTACTCGAACTGGATCGCTGTGAGATCGATGCCGACACCTTCGGCGATTTCACCGGACCAACCCACGTAGAGGTCCCATTCCAGAACGCCCGACGTGCCGTAGTTGACTGTTGATGCCCAGGTACCGATGTAGAAGCCGGATTCGTAGGCGACGTCAAAACCACCTTGGATGGCCGGGTCGCGTGTGGTCTGCGAGATCCCACGGAACGAGTAATCGCTCGCGAGCGTCACATTGCCCGAAACTTCCGCAGCGGATGCGGGCGTGGAGTACATAACCGCGGGCGTAAGAAGTGCGGCTAACGCAAGTGCCGAAAAAACACGATTCATGTCAGTAAGTCCCCTTGTTTGATGAACCCGATAGTTGAGTGCGTTGCTGTCGGTCGTTCAGAGCAAAGCGCATGCCAACGCCCGCGACGGGGCGTTTTCCGGGCGCAGAACGTCGGAATGCACCTTTTCAGCACCGAACAGGGGCAAAAACCGACGCGCAAACAACATCAATGCACCTGAGTGGTGCTTTCGCACCTCATCGGTGCGCGGACCGCGGGCATCGGCTCACATCAATTTCCGCGGTTATCCGACGCGGACAACCGATCTCGGCACGCAAAATCAACACTGTTGTCTGATCTCGAGCTCGAACATGTCGCGCGAGAACAAAACTCAGAGCCAAGACGAAACGTGGCCGGGTGCACGCGTTTACACGCGCGCTCAGCTCGGCATCGACGCACCTCCCGTGGTCGCGGAAGCACACTTCGCCAGCGGCACGCCGACCTTCTCCCTGGTCGGCATGGCGGAGGTCGCCGTTCGGGAATCCCGCGAGCGTGTGCGCAGTGCCATCGAGAACCTCGGAATGGTGTTCCCAGAAGGTCGGATCATCGTCAATCTCGCACCCGCGGATCTGCCGAAATCGAGCGGCCGCTACGATCTGGCCATTGCGGTCGCGCTGCTCGCCGCCTCCGGGCAGATCTCGCGCCGGCACATCGACCGGCTCGAGTTCTTGGGCGAGCTCTCCCTGTTCGGCGAGCTTCGCCCCGTGCGCGGTTTGCTCTGTGCCGCCGCCGCACAGCAATCGCGCGCGATGGTTCTACCCAACGCGCAGGCGCGCGAACTCCTGCCGATCAAACGTATCCGCTGCTACCCCCTCACATCCCTCGGGGACGTCGTCGAACTCCTGAACGGCGCGGAACTGCCAACGCCGGCGGCTGCCAAGCAGCAACGCCACGAGGATATCGCGCGCCCCACGGAATCGATCAACGACGTGCGCGGCCAGGCGGTCGCGAAGCGGGCGCTCGCGATTGCGGCCGCGGGTGGGCATCACCTCTTGATGGTTGGGCCGCCCGGCACGGGCAAGACGATGCTCGCTCGTCGTCTCATGGCCTTGGTCCCGCCTGCGAACGAACGCGAGAGCATCGATATCGCGACCGTCTACTCGGCCGCCGGCAAGGAAGCACCGGCGATAGGCCATCGTCCGTTTCGAGATCCGCATCACTCGGCATCCACCGCCGCCATCATCGGCGGCGGACAGCCGATCTCACCGGGCGAGGTCAGTCTCGCCGATCGGGGCGTGCTGTTTCTCGATGAACTGCCCGAGTTCCGCCGCGACGTTCTCGAAGCCTTGCGGGAGCCGCTCGAGGCGAGTTCCATTTCGATTGCGCGTGCGGGCCGTCAGCTGCGCTTCCCATCTCGGTTCCAGATGATCGCCGCCATGAACCCCTGTCCGAGCGGAACGCCCTGCGTGCCGGCTCGATGCCGTTGCACGGCGGCGGACATCCGCCGGTATCAGTCGAAGATCTCGGGGCCGTTGCTCGATCGCATCGATCTCACGATCCGCGTCGACGCGCCGACTGATCTCGAAACCTGGGGTAACGAAAGACCCATCGATGAAGCGCGCCTCCGCGATCGGGTGGCGGACGCCGTCGCGCGCCAACGCGTACGCGGTTTCATCAATCGGGACATCCCGCCGAGCGATCTGGACGCGCTCTGTCCGCTCAGCAACGCAGCACTCGCCTTGCTGCGGCGCGCGCGGGAACGGCTCGATCTTTCGATGCGCTCGATCCATCGGATCCGGCGCGTTGCACGGACTATCGCGGACCTCAACGCAGACGAGGTCGAACTCGATAAGAGCCCGGATTTGGCGAGACCGATCAACGATCTCGAGATTGGTGAGGCGCTACGTTACCGCCTGTCGTCCCTGGGGGAGGCCTCGATGAGCCCCTAGTTCTCCAGCATGTAGTCCACGGCCGCTATCAACTCTTCGTCGCTGCACTGCATGCAGGTGCCTTTCGGCGGCATCGTGTTGATGCCATTGATGGTGTTCGCGCGGATCGCATCCATGCCCTTGTCCATTCGCTCGGCCCACGCGGCGTCGTCACCCAGCTTCGGCGCGCCGGCGATCCCCTGCGCATGGCAGACGAAACAGAACTTCGTGTACACCTCTTCGCCCGACATACCCGCGGCTGCGAGTAGCACCGGTGCTTCTTCTTCGGTCGCGCACGCTTGTCCTTCGACGCAGACCTGCCCGAACTTGGCGGTACGTTCGAGGACCGTCGCAGCGGAACCAGCCGGGGCGGGATCGGCACTGGTCACCGGCAGGAAGACGATCGCAGCAAGGACGACAGAAACAACGCGAATGAAGATATTCAAGGACACGATTCCTGATGACGAGGGAGAATTCGGCCGCGGATTATACTGGAGTAGGGCGAACCGGCGAAGCCGGTTCGTCGGCAGATTTTTGCTGGCGCAAAAACTGCACTTCGTGGGCGAACCGGCGAAGCCGGTTCGTTGGCAGATTCTGGCTGGCGCAAAAACTGCACCGTAGCAAGGTCTAGGCGCGCGTTCTCAAAGAACGCTTGATTGGCACAAGCGGACCGAGCGGAGATCGGCGCCCCCAAAGACGATGACTGCGTGTCGAGGGCGATGTGCCGTTAGGATGCGAGGCCGGTAACGCGGAGGCTCGGTTGCGACTTTTTCATTTCTCGGACGATCTCTCGATCAACCACTTCGAGCCCCGGCCGACGCGTCCGCCGAAGGCACGCCCGGAAGGTCATGATTGGCTAAACGACGCGCTCGTCTGGGCGATCGACGAAGCCCACGTCCCGATGTATCTCTTTCCTCGCGAGGTACCGCGGATCCTCTTGTGGCGCAAAGAAGGCACCACCCGCGCCGATGCGGATCGTTTCTTTGGCCGTTCGCATGCCACGACGATCGCCTATGTCGAGGCACGGCGTTTTGGCGAACTCACCCGGACGACTCTTGCCCGCTACGAGCTGCCGAACTCGACCTTCATCGATCTGAACGACGCGGGGATGTGGGTTTCGAAGGAGTCGGCCACGCCGCTCGGCATGATGTTGATCGATCGCCTCGACCAGGCGCTGCTCGCGGCCGATGTCGAACTACGCGTCGTACCGTCGCTCGTGCCTTATGCCGACGTCTGGCAGACGACCTTGCATGCGAGCGGCATTCGATTAGGCAATGCGGTGGGTTGGCCGCGCTGACTTTCGCCCGGTCTATCCCGTCGCCTGATAGAGCTCGCGGCCGATCAACATCCGTCGGATTTCGCTCGTCCCGGCGCCGATCTCGTAGAGCTTGGCATCACGCAGCAAGCGACCGGCCGAATAGTCATTGATGTATCCGTTGCCGCCGAGGGCTTGAATCGCCTCGAGCGAAACCCAAGTCGCCTTTTCGGCGGCGTAGAGAATGCACCCGGCCGCATCGAAGCGTGTGGTCTGTTCGGTATCACAGGCGCGCGCCACCGCGTAGGCATAAGCGCGGCAGGCATTCATGGTCGTGTACATGTCCGCGACCTTGCCCTGCATGAGCTGGAACGTGCCGATGGGCTGGCCGAACTGTTCACGTTCGTGCAGGTAAGGCATCACGAGATCGAGGGCCGCGCGCATGATGCCGAGCGGACCTCCCGAGAGCACCACACGTTCGTAGTCGAGGCCGCTCATCAGAATGCCGACGCCCTGGCCGACTTCACCGAGCACGCTGGTCTTCGGTACTTCGCAGTTCTCGAAGACGAGCTCGGCCGTATCCGATCCACGCATGCCCAGCTTGTCGAGCTTCGCCGACGGATTGAACCCGGGCATTTCCTTTTCAATCAGAAACGCGGTGATGCCCTTGTTCCCGAGCGCCGGATCGACGGTCGCGTAGACGATCAGTACATCCGCCACCGGGCCGTTGGTGATCCACATCTTCGAGCCGTTCAGGACGTAGTAGTCGCCGTGATCCTCCGCCCGAAGCCGCAGTTTGACGACATCGGAACCCGCATTGTGCTCGCTCATCGCGAGCGCGCCGATCTTCGTACCGTCGACAAGGCCCGGCAGGAACTTCTGCCGCTGTGCGTCGTTGCCGAACCGCCGCAGTTGGTTGACGCAGAGGTTCGAGTGCGCAGCGTAGGAAAGTCCCACGGATGCCGATGCTCGGCTGATCTCCTCCATGACGACCGTGTGTTCCAGATAGCCGAGCCCGACACCGCCATAGCTCGTCGGTACCGTCATCCCGAGCACGCCGAGTTCGCCAAGCTTCGGCCAGAGATCGAGCGGGAACGCATTGTCGCGATCGATGTCTGCCGCTCGCGGCGCTATCTCCGCCGCGCAAAAATCCGCGACCGCGTCGCGCAGCATCGAAACCGTTTCACCTAGGCCAAAATCGAGATCGGGAAGTGCTACCGCCATCGTCTCTCCTGACAATCGTTGTCCTGGGTGTGCAACGAGCTAGCGTCGCGCGGTGAACGCGCCGACGCCGAACGCCTCAAGCATCGCTTTCGACGACGACGAGCTCGACGTCTTCGTCTACCCGATCTCCGGCGCGCACCAATACCTGGCTCACTTTACCCGCCGTCGTCGCCCGAATGCTGTGCTCCATCTTCATCGCTTCGAGCACAACCAGCACATCGTCAATCTTGACGGTATCGCCGACGCCGACCCCGACGGAGACGATCTGTCCCGGCATCGGTGCCACGACCCGGCCGCCCCGACCCGCGACGGGCGCACGCCCCTTCGGATCCGGCCACTGAATGTCGAGCCGCTCGGTCGCGCCGCCCCGAGAAATGAAGAGCTGTAAACCGGCTGCACTTTCGCCGACCACCTGCCAGCGCCCGGACACGCTCGTACCATCCACGCGCGCGGTGAACGTCGACCCGGCGACCGCGAGGTTTTCAACGACGACCGTTGAATCATCCGTTTCGACGACGGTCGATTCACCCATTGTCACGCGTGCCTCGATCGTCTTGCGACTCCGACGAAAGCGCAGACTCATGGTCGCAACTCGATTGATCGAGAAGCCGTCGCCGGCCGACCAGGGATCGCCGTCACCGCGATGATCAAGCCAAGCCGCAATACCGACGGCCGTGCCGACAACGTCGTCCTGCGGCAACAGCTCGTCCTGGTGATCATCAGCGAGGCGTGTGGTGTAGTCCCCGTCCGTAAACGACGCATGCGTCAGCACGTTTCGCAGGTAGCCCACGTTGTGCTCGACCCCGGCGATCGCCGTCTCCGCCAGCGCGCGGTCGAGCTTCGCGATGGCTTCGCGACGCGTCGGCGCATGCGCGATCACTTTCGCGATCATCGGGTCGTAGTGCACCGAAACTTCAGCTCCCTCGGCGACGCCGGTATCGACACGAACCCCGTCGGCGAAGTCGACGATATGGAGCTTGCCGGTCGAAGGCAGAAACCGACGTTTGGGATTCTCGGCGTATATCCGGGCCTCGATCGCATGACCGTCGATCGAGAGTTCGTCCTGGTCGAGCCCTAGAGATTCCCCGGCCGCCACCCGGAGCTGCCATTCGACGAGATCGACGCCGAGGATCGCTTCGGTCACCGGATGTTCTACTTGCAGGCGGGTATTCATTTCCATGAAGAAGAACTCATCGCCTTGCGCGATGAACTCGATCGTCCCTGCACCGACGTAGCCGATCGCTTGCGCCGCGCGGGCGGCCGCTTCGCCCATCGCACGCCGGCGTCCGGGATCCATACCGGGCGCAGGCGCTTCCTCGATGACCTTCTGATGGCGACGCTGGACCGAACAATCCCGTTCGAAGAGGTAGAGCGTCTTGCCGTTTTGGTCGGCGAGGATCTGAACTTCGATGTGTTTCGGCGACGTCAGATACCGCTCGAGCAGGACGATATCGTCGGAAAAAGCGGCCATCGACTCACGCTTGGCGCCGGCGAGCGCAGCCTCGAAGGCGTCGGGCGTCTCGACTAACCGCATGCCTTTTCCGCCGCCACCCATGGCCGCTTTGATCAGCAGGGGATAGCCGATCTTCGCCGCCTCGGCGGCCAGCCCTTCCGGCGACTGATCGGCGCCGTTGTACCCGGGTACGACTGGCGTGCCGGCCGCCGACACAAGCTCCTTCGCCCGAACTTTCGAGCCCATCGCTTCGATCGCTTCCGGTGTCGGGCCGACAAAACGTGATCCCGCATCGATGACGGCCTGTGCGAACGCACTGTTCTCGGAGAGAAAGCCATAGCCCGGATGCACGGCGTCGGCGCCGGTCGAGCGAATCGCGTCCGTGAGGGCGTTGACATTCAGGTAGCTCGCGGGCGCCGGCGCTTCACCGAGCCGAACGGCGGTATCCGCGAGCTTGACGTGTTCGGCGTCGCTGTCGGCGTCGGAGTACACGGCGATCGTCGAGATCCCCATGCGACGTGCTGTTCGAATCACCCGACAGGCGATTTCGCCTCGATTTGCTATGAGAAGTGATTGCATGACTACATCCGAAAAATGCCGAACCGGCTGTCTTCGACATCGAGTTCACGGCCCGCCAACTGGATCGCCATGCCGAGTACGCGACGCGTGTCGACGGGGTCGATCACACCGTCATCCCAAAGCCGCGCACTCGCAAAGTACGGGTTGCCCTCGACTTCGTACTGGCCGCGTATGCCGTCCATAAATGCCGTTTGCTCGTCGTCCGGCCATTCACCGCCACGGGCTTCGATGCCGTCTCGGCGCACGGTCGCCAGGACATGCGCGGCTTGCTCGCCGCCCATCACCGATATCCTCGCATTGGGCCATGTCCAGAGCATGCGGGCACCATACGCGCGGCCGCACATCGCGTAATTGCCCGCGCCAAAAGACCCGCCGATGACGACCGTGAACTTCGGCACGCGAGCACATGCCACGGCCGTGACCATCTTGGCGCCGTCTTTCGCGATGCCCTGGTTCTCGTAGCGCTGCCCGACCATGAAGCCGGTGATGTTCTGCAGGAACAACAAAGGCACACTGCGTCGGTCGGCGAGTTGAATGAAGTGCGCGCCCTTGAGGGCGGACTCGGAAAAGAGAATGCCGTTATTCGCCAGAATGGCGACCGGCTGGCCGTGAATGTGCGCGAACCCGCAGACGAGCGTCTCACCGTAGAGCGCTTTGAACTCATGAAAGCGTGATCCGTCGACGATCCGCGCAATCACCTCGCGCACGTCGTAGGGCGTGCGCGTATCGTCAGGCAGGATGCCGTAGAGCTCTTGCGGGTCGTAGGCCGGTTCTTCCGTCGGCTGACGCGTCAGATGCTGACGGTAGCGAACCTGGCTCGAAGCGATCGCTTCGCGGGCGAGCGCGAGCGCGTGCTCATCGTCGACCGCGAGGTAGTCCGTCACTCCCGAACGTCGCGAATGCACATCGCCGCCGCCAAGACTCTCATCGTCGACCACCTCGCCGGTTGCCGCCTTCACGAGAGGGGGTCCGCCGAGGAAGATCGTGCCTTGGTTCTGCACGATGATCGCCTGGTCACACATCGCCGGGACATAGGCGCCGCCCGCGGTACACGATCCCATCACGACCGCAATCTGCGGGATCCCGCGGGCCGACATGTTCGCCTGGTTGTAGAAGATGCGGCCGAAGTGATCCTTGTCCGGAAACACACCCGACTGCATCGGCAGGAACGCGCCGCCGGAATCGACAAGGTAAATACACGGCAGCTGATTTTCGAGCGCGATCTCCTGGGCGCGGAGATGCTTCTTGACGGTGATCGGATAGTAAGTGCCGCCCTTCACCGTCGCGTCGTTGGCGATGATCAGGCATTCGGTACCGACCACACGACCAATCCCGGTGACGATACCGGCCGACGGGACGACATCGTCATAAAGGTCATACCCGGCAAACTGTGCCACTTCGAGAAACGGCGAGCCCTGATCAATCAGCGTCGCGATGCGATCCCTCGGTAAGAGTTTGCCGCGCGAAATATGCCGATCACGGGATCGCTGATCACCACCCAGCGAGACCTCTGCCGCAAGCTCACGAAGTTCGTCGCGAAGCGCGACGTTGTGCGCCGCATTGGCGCGAAAACCATCGGACGCTACGTTGATCTTCGACGGTATCACCGCCATTCGTGTTTTCCCCCCAGAAATTTCAGGGCCGGCAGACCGGCCTGTTGCGAACGCTCAAGCCGCTCGAACGACATGCTCCGCAGTCTGGGCGAGCGCGATATCGATCTTCGAGAAGAGCTCGTCGATCTGCGTTTCGGAAATCACGAGCGGTGGACAGATCGCGATCGAGTCACCCAGCGCGCGCACGACGAGGCCCGCCTCGAATGCTCGCTGCATGAGGTGCGCGCCGGCCGCGACGGCCTTGTCGAACGGCTTTTTCGTCTGTTTGTCGGCCACGAGTTCAAAAGCGCCGATCAACCCCACACCGCGGGTGTTGCCGACGAGCGGGTGATCGCCCAAACGACGGAGCCGCTCCTGGAACGGCACGGACATCCGCGCGGCATGATCGAAGACACCCCGTTCTTCGATGAGCTCGAGATTTCGTAACGCCACCGCTGAGCAGACCGGATGGCCCGAGTAGGTGAAACCATGCGCAAAGTTGCCGACTTCCGGGCTCGCGGCGCGGAACGCGTCAACCATGAATTCGGGCACGATCACGCCGCTGATGGGGAGGTAGGCCGACGAGAGTGCCTTGGCGATCGACATCGTCGTCGGACGGATATCGAACGTCTGTGCCCCGAACGGCTGTCCAGTGCGGCCAAAACCCGTAATCACCTCGTCGTCGATGAAGAAGATCCCGTAGCGATCGAGCACCGCCTGCATCTTTTCGTAATACCCGTCGGGTGGAACCACCACACCGCCCGCGCCCATCACGGGTTCGGCAATGAAGGCCGCGACCGTATCCGGCCCTTCCGCCTGAATCATCGCATCGAGATTGGCCGCGAGTCGGTCGGTGAACTGATCCTCGGTCTCACCGTCTTCGGCCAGTCGGTAGTAGTGCGGTGAGTCGGTATGCAGGATGTTTGGGATCGGCAGATCGAAATGGGCGTGGAAGGGCGCCAGACCCGTGAGGCTCCCAGCGGCAACTGTCGTGCCGTGGTAGCCCTGAATCCGCGAGATGATCTTCTTGCGTTCGGGCTTGCCGATCAGGTTGTGGTAGTACCACATGAGCTTGATCTGGGTGTCGTTCGCGTCCGATCCGGACAGCCCGAAGAACACGCGACTCGCGGGCATCGGGACCATTTCGAGAATCTTTTCCGCCAGCGCGATACTCGCTTCGTTCGTCTTGCCCCCGAACAGATGCGCGTACGAGAGCTTCTTCATTTGCTCGCGCGCGACATCGGCGAGTTCGTCCTCACCGAATCCGATGGCCGTGCACCAGAGGCCGGCCATCCCTTCGAGGACTTGTCGGCCGTCCTCGTCGTAAACGTAGACGCCTTCCGCGCGTGCTTGCACGACCGGACCTTCAGCGGCGATCTGGCCGAGGTTGGTGGACGGGTGGAGCAGACTCTTCAGATCCCGCGCGCCGAGCGAGTTGGGGTCGAGTTCGTTATGTAGTGGGTCCACGATATTCGTGCCTCGTTAGCCTAAGTGAGCGCCTGGATTCCCTTCCGAACGGCGTCGCCTATCGCAGTGATGTCGCTCTCGCTCGCAATGAGGCGGCGGCGCCAGCGCGATGATGTCGCCAGTCGTACGGACGAGCACGCCTTCCTCGAAGGCCGTCTCGAAGACGCTGAGCGCGCGACGCGACGGCGCGTTCGCGTCGCCCTCGAGTTCGATCGCCGCCGCCATGCCAATGTTACGAATATCGCGAACGTACGGCAGGTCTTTGAGGCCGTGAACGACGGCTTCGAGCACACCTTCCATCTTCGCGGCCCGCTCAAAGAGCGATTCTTCTTCGTACGCGTCGAGGCAGGCAAGTGCGGCGGCGCTCGCGAGCGGATGCCCCGAGTAGGTGTAGCCGTGGAAGAGTTCGATGCCTGCATCCGTGGCATCGAGAATCGTCTCGCGGATGCCCTCCCGGGCGATGACCGCACCCATCGGGACCGTGCCGCTCGTGATGCCTTTCGCCGTCGCGAT
Source organism: uncultured Pseudomonadales bacterium (assembly GCA_951813295.1). Classification (GTDB taxonomy): domain Bacteria; phylum Pseudomonadota; class Gammaproteobacteria; order Pseudomonadales; family Azotimanducaceae; genus VXYL01. The sequence continues at coordinate 2,041,858 of CATOTI010000002.1, read as the reverse complement.
GATGTCGGGCGTGACCCCGAATCGCTCCGCCGCAAAGCTCGCGCCCAGCCGTCCGAACGCCGTGATGACCTCATCGAAAATGAGCAGGATACCGTGGCGAGCCGTGATCTCGCGCAGCCGCTCGAGGTACCCCACCGGCGGAACCAGTACACCAGCGGAACCGCCGAAAGGCTCGACGATCACCGCCGCGATCGACTCCGGATGATTCGTGACGAACAAACGTTCGAGGTCGTCCGCCAGATGCGCGCCCCACTGCGGCTGCCCGCGGCTGAACGCCTGGTGTTCGTGATCGTAGATATCCGCGATATGCAGGACGCCCGGCAGGAGCGGCCCGAACGTGCGCCGGTTGGCGCCGATACCACCGACGCTCGTACCGCCGAAGCCGGCCCCGTGGTAGCCGCGCACCCGTCCAACCAGGCGGGTCCGGTTTGGCTCGCCCTTGGCATGGAAGTAGGCGAGCGCGAGCTTGAGCGCGGTATCGACGGATTCCGATCCCGAGTTCGTGAAGAAGACCGCGGAGAGGTCATCCGGCGCGATATCCGCCAGTCGCTCGGCGAGGCGGAATGCCTTCGGGTGGCCAACCTGGAACGCCGTCGAATAGTCGAGCGTTGCCGCCTGCTCTTGGATCGCCGCGACCACACGCGGATGACAGTGGCCAAGATTGCAGCACCAGAGCCCCGAAATCGCATCGATGATGGATCGTCCGCCGGCGTCGAAGACGTGCATGCCCTCGCCGCGCTCGACCATCTTTGGTGATTGCCTGAACGCCTTGTTCGCCGTGTACGGCATCCAATGCGCATCGAGATCCACTTCGTTGTGGAATCGATCAAAGTCCCTGACGTTTTCGGCCATCGTTTCCTCGCGAGCCTCGTCGGCCCGGTTCTATTCTCAAATCAGGTCTTGAGGATCCAGGTTGAACTCTTCCATCACCTGATCCGCGTAGTCGATACGACCGGTGATCTTCGAGGCATCTCCATGGGAAAGCCGGAGGCACGCCTCCGCCATGTGTTCGACCGGCGTGACACGATCTTCGTTCGTTTCGTTGATGAGCTTGTGATGCACCACACCCGGCGTCGCGACGAGGCCAGGCGAAATGACGTTCACGCCGACTCCCGTGCCGTAGGTTTCTTGAGCGAGCCCCGTGGTAAATCGTTCGAGTGCGGCTTTGCACATACCATAGACGGTCCCGCCCCGACCGCCCGGTGTCGCGGCTTCCGGATGAATGGCGGCGTGTGACGAGATATTCAGGATCCAACCGTTGCCACGTTCGAGCATCGACGGCAGGCAGAGCTGCGCGAGTTCGAACGGCGCCCAAACCTGCACATCCATCATCGTGCGAAAACGTTTCTCGCCAAAATTGACCACTGGAATGAACCACGTCACCGCCGCGTTGTTGCAGAGGATGTCGATCGGGCCAAACGCTGCTTCCGTCGCGGTCACGAGGTTGTGGCGATCTTCTTCCTGCGCGAGGTCCGCCTTCACGGGGATCGCTTCACCACCAGCGGCGCGAATCATCTCGACAGTTTCGTTGATCGATCCCGGCAGGTAGTGATCGTCCGGATCGACGGAACGCGCCGATACCACAACCTTGGCTCCTTCCATCGCGTAGCGCTTCGCGATCGCCTCGCCGATACCCCGACTTGCACCGGTCACGACCGCCACCTGGCCCGCGAGCAGCCCGTTTTTGTTGACTTCTGGCATTGCCTCTCACCTCCTTTCAACCGAACACGCACCTTAGCATTTCGGGTCGTTCCGGCGGGCGGTGATGCGTGGAACCGTGTTCGATCAGGCCTCAGACGACGCGTCGTCGCTCAAGGATCGAGGTAGACCCGTTCGACCCGCGCGCCCGTGCCGGTCAGGATCTCGTAATTGACGACGCCGGCGTCCCGCGCGACTGATTCGAGCGTCTGCTCGCGCCCGAACCACTCCACGACGTCGCCCGTCTTGAGGTCGACGCCTTCCGGCAGATCCACGACCGTGAGGTCCATCGAGATACGACCGCGGATCGCGAGGTCATGTCGGCGCCAGACGAATCGACCGCAGTTCGAGAGCGCGCGGCGAACCCCGTCGGCATACCCCGCACCGATCACGGCAACGCGCTCATCGCGATCGGCCCGATAGGTGGCGCCATAGCCAACGGCTTCGCCCGCCGCGAGCTCGTAGGCCGCGATCACGGGCGCTTCAAAAACGATTGCCGGGTCGAGCGCAGCGCTATCGTCCGCGAAGGGACTGGCGCCCCAGAGGCCAAGCCCGACCCGCGCCATCCCCGGGGTTTCTGATCGCGCCGCAGCCGAGTTCGCGAAGCTCGGTTGCGCTTGCGGAAAAAGCGCTGCAACGCGCAGGAAGTTGGCGCGTTGCGCCGCGTTTGCCGGGTTGTCCGGCTCGTCTGCACAAGCGAAGTGCGATAGGGCGACCAGCACGTTGAATCCACGGGCGGCGTTCGCTGCCTCATCGGCATCACGAAAACCGAGACGGTTGATACCCGTATCGACATGAATCGCGACGTCGCCGATCGCCCCCCGGCACAGCTCGATCTGGGCTTGATGATTGATCACGGGCACCGCGGCCGCCGCGACGAGCGAACGAACGTCGTCGAGCGTCACGGGCCCGGAGAGAACATAGATCGTCGCGTCGGCCAGCGATTGACGCAAAGCGACGGCCTCAGGAACGGTTGCGACGAAAAACTCCCGGCAACCCGCCCGCCAGAGTGTTTCCGCGACGGGACCGACGCCACACCCATACGCGTTGGCCTTGACGACCGAGGCGACCGAACCGTTGATTCGAACATAGGTCGCGTAGTTTCTACGGATCGCCGCGAGATCGACGGTCAGTCGAGGCCGGTTCACGGCGCGGCCGCAGCTTTGATCTCATCCGTCGAATAGAAAGCCTGGAACGACCCTCCTGCACCGATCAGCACATTCGCGAGATCGCGTCGAAGCCCTGCGTCGGCCCGACGGTTCTCGTTCTCGAGCGCAGTCCACGGCGCCCCCCGCAACAAACGAAAAGCAGGCGAGGTCGCCATGACGACCTCTTCATAACGGATCAGCCGATCCGCCGCGAGGTGATCGCGAAAACGTTCGAAAAACCAGTCTAGTACGATCAACTGACGTGCCATTCGATCAGCGCAGGCATCCAGGCGCGACTTCAGCGCGCGATCAACACGTTCACCCGCGGGAATACGACCATCACGCACGGGTAGATCGACCGACTGCCAGGAGGCGAGCACCGCGACGGGATTGCGAATGATGGCGAAGAGAGGCATTGCAGTCGCGATCTCGGGGAGGAGCGCCGAAAAGAAGGCATTGTGTTTCACGACCAGCGTGCCGTGCGCCGAGAGTGGAACCACGTCCAGACGCTGGCGCGTCGCAACGACTGGCCGCACACCCCCATGCGACCTGGGCGCCACTATGTTTGATGCTATCGCTTCGTTGTTCGTCTTCGTTTCAATCGAGCCTTCGCGGGCCGCGTGCCATGCGCTTTCGAAGGCCGCGAAAGTCGCAGAAATCATCCGCGCTCGGCTGTCGCCCATCGATTGCACTTCCCAGGGCTCCACCAGCGCCGCCACGTCGTCGACCTCGTTGAGAAGCTTACAGCACAGCGTCGTTCCGGAACGGGGTATCCCCGTGAGCAGGGTTTTACCGGTCGGCAACGACATTACGGTGAAAGGTTTCCATCGACGGCGTTCCGCCCCGTCGACGGTTCGATAGCGGGAGTTCGCCAACGATTCGTCATATCCGGAGGGTTCTCGTCCCTTTGAAGGGTTCCACAGATCCGACTCATTCCGGGTCCGCCCGGGCGGATAACGCGACCGGTCTACGATCGCTCGAAGTTTTTGGGAAGCCCGGGATGAAGACCAGGCGCCCTGTACCGCTAGTCACGAAGGCAATGCAATCACGCTCGAGCTGGCACTCGGCTCTTTGATTCCGCCCACTCGCGATCGCACGAAGGGGGATCGCTCATCTCGACCACAGCTGTCGATTACCAAAAAAAGGGGCCCAAACGGGCCCCTTTTCAAGACAACTCCAAGACTGGTGTTGCGTACGGACTAGTTGGCGGTGTACTCCACCGTATCCGTCGCTCCATTCTCGAGGTTCACCTGCTGGGTCGCCACGTCGACCGAGCCGGCTTTGGCGATAATGGATAGCGTTCCAGCGGTTCGCGTCCGGTCGCCCGAAAGAGAGACGACGTCAGTAACCTTCATTACTTTCGTCGTGTTGGCCGCAATCATCATATCTTCGGCAGAAAGCATGCTGGTTGCCGTCGTGCCTTCCTCCGGCGTAAACATCAAGCTTGCGATTTCCACCGCCGCAGAATTCCGATTCACAATGATGAGCCGCTGGCGATAACCTTCGAACGTCGTGAGGTATGGGAGTTGAACCACAACACCATTGCGAACGATAGTGCCCAACGCACCCGATACTCCCGTCAAGGGTGTTACGCCTGAAGCCACCGGAGCAGCACCATTGAACGTCGCGGAATAGCTCGACGCTTGGGCCTCAGTATCGCCGACTGACGTCAGGCAGACCTCGTAGGTGGGCGCACCACCCCCAGCGAGGTCGGTCGCTAGGTCAACCTTAAAACTGGCAAGTCCGGCGGTGACGGCTATCGCGGGAATAACAACGCCAACTGCCGCCGGGCAACCAGTAACGTCCAGCTGTACAGCCGCTTTTGAGTAGGCGTTCTTGGTCGCATCGAGCGGGTTGACATCGAAGGCGAGGCTAAAGTCGCCAGCGAGTTCGATCACACTATCGGCGGAGTAGTTGGCTGCACCGGCAGCAGCTGCAGCGAACCCTCGAGCGCCCGAATCCGTGACATCAATGGTCCCTAACGTCCTTGGCAGTTCCAATGTCGAAAGTGTTCGTGGCGGAGACGAAGACCTTGAAGTCCTTTTCGACGTCGGCCGTAGCCGTTGCGCCCGGGTTGAACTTGATTTTGATACCAGGTTCGAACTTGACGGCAACACCTGTCTTTTCGACAACCGAGCCGACCCCGTTCGCGGCAGCTCTCAGGCTCTCGTACAGACCGTAAATGACCGTCACGTCGTTCTGGTCATCCACGTCGATACCGACGTTATTGAGCAGAAAGTTCAATACGGCATCTTGGTTGATCCCCCCGGTTTGGACAGTGGACGAGAACACGACCCACGAATCGCCTTTCTTGCCATTCTGCGAAACAACGGTGTTGACCAGCTTGTTTGTGCCCGCAGTAGCATGGACAAAGGCGGTTTCGTCCAACGCCGCAGCGAATGTACCGTTAATGAGGTCGAATCGAGCGTAGATCTTCTCGTTTTGTGAAAAGCCAGCACCAATCTTGGTGCGGACGATCAAGTCGCCGAAAACGTCGGCGACCTTTTTGCCAAGCCCAACGTCTAGTTCCGACTGGATCGAAATGGTTCCAGCCGGGTCTGCAACGGCCGGATCTAAGTTGATATCGGCGCTAGCGCCGACGGTCAACATGGAGGCTGTCGCTCCCAGCAGCAAGGCTAGTTTCTGCCTAGTTCCTAACACGGAGTTACTCCTAAGTTGCTAACTTTTCTGTCTTAGGCTGAAGCCAGCCTATCTATAGTGTTGCGTTGCACCCCACCCGCCGGCTAGCCAGCAGACGACAACTCGTCCGGAGCGAACGGCGCTCATTATGCACAAGCGCTGTACCTACGCCAACAACGAAATCACGCGATTTTTTGGTGTCCGAAAACCCATCGAACGCGCGAACACGGTGGCAGCGATGCGCGGATAGTACACAAAATCTACGGGTTGAGAAGCGGCGGCCGCATCAGCTCCCGTATCGCCTCGCCTTCGCTCGAATCTCGGATCACATGCGGTACCAACAAAATCATTAACTCGGTCCGGTCGCCCGTCGAGGAGTCTGTTCTAAAAAGCCTGCCTAAGCCGGGGATCTTCTCGATTATCGGGATCCCGTTGACCGTTTTGCCCGACGACGAAGAGACCAGGCCGCCTAATAGCACCGATCCGCCATCGCGAAGAGAGACGGACGTTCGGATGTTCCGGTTGAAGATCGCCGGTGAATCGATCCCGCTCGTGTCGTTGAGACGCGATTCCGACAGCGACTGATCGATCTCGATATCGACCGTTCCGGATACGTGCACGATCGGAGTAATCGTGAGGGTCAACCCCGTTTTGCGGTATTGGACGCTTTGTACGACCGGTGCCCCGGGACTTGTCACACTCTGCGTCGATGAGGTGATGACGGGAATCTCGTTGCCAATATCGATCGTGGCCGACTGCCCGCTCTTTACCATGAGGCGAGGACGTGAGCGAACCTCGGCACGCTCGTTGCGGTAGAACGCATTCAACACCGCGCGCGTTTCGCCTGCCCGATCGAGCGTCATGTTTAAACCAGATGCACCAAGGCTTAGCGTTCCACGTGTACCGACGGTCGAGGCGAATCGTCGACCATCAATATCGATTGATCCGTTCGTCAGCCACTCGATGCCAGTCGCTTCCTGATCGTTGAGCGTAACCTCAGCGATCAACACCTCGACGAGTACCGATGGTGCGGCCTGATCCATTCGCTCCATAACCGGACGGATATTGAGCCATTCCTGACCGCTGCCACGAAACAAGATGGCGTTTCGGTTAGCGTCTACAACGAAACGTCCCTGTCTTCCCATGGCCCGCGCAGGCCCAACTGTTCCCCCATCGCCCGCTGCTTCGGCATCCACGTTTTCGGCATCGAGCTGGTTGAGCATATCGACGATGTAGTCCGCGCGGGCACTTTGCGCTTCGTAAGAAAAAATCCCCTTATCAACAGCGAGCTGCTGCTCACGGTCGATCGCGGATGCCCATTCCTTCACGTGCTCGAGACTCTCACGAGACGTCGCGAAAACGACGAGGGCGTTGCTAGCTTTAAGGGGTAGCAGGACGATCCCACCCTGCGGAGGCCCGATCGAAACGTCATAACCTTCAGCAAGAAGAATGTCAGAAAGGTCGGCCGCCAAATCTTCGACCTTCACGAACGCGGGCTCGATACTGAGCGAGTGATGGCCGCGAAGGAGAGGTTGGTCGAGCGACTCGATAATCGCTAATGCTTGTCGTATGACAGGTTCACGACCCTGAAGAACGACGGCATTTCGAAGGGCGTCACTGGTGACGGTAAGCGATTCTCGACCTAGTACCTCGTTGAGCCAACCTCGAATTTCGTTGCTCGAAACGACCTTCAAGGGCACGAACATGAAGATCGGGCGCATAGCGTCTGGTATTTCGGGAAGCGCTCTGCCGCTTAGCAGCAGAGGCGTCTCACCGTTTTCGTTATCGCGGCTGATGGCGAAAGTCAAAACCTCATCGTTCTGCCGAATCAGAACGCCGTAAGTTCGCAACGTCGAACGGGCTATTCGATACAGATCCTGAGGTAACACAGGGGCCGCGAGACGAAGCGTAACAAGGTCGCGCATCTCGCTCAGCGCCGGGTCGAGCGTGTAGGAAAGATTGAGCTGCGTCCCGAAGACCTCGTGGATGAAGGCAGCGATCGGCACGCCGTTGTAGCTGACCTGTATAGCGGGGCCAGACAGCGCCGGAGCCGCGACCCCAAGATCAACATTTACGGATTGGCGCCCACCGTCAACGCCCGGCGTGGGCCGAATTTTGGTTCCCTGCCTGGACGCCCCGTCTTCCGTCGCCGTCGCCGATCCCGAAGGCACAGAAGCGGTGCTCTCGCGCTCAACGATGGGGAACGGCATGGATTCGATCCGTTGCGCCTTACATCCGCCGACCGCCGCAAGAACGAACAAGATTCCAACCCAGATTACTGTGCGCGCTCGCGTTTCAACCGTCGACATCGGTAATCATTCCTTGGGATACACAAAGAGTTCGAGAGACACGTTTTCGACGGTGAGTCGAATCGAGTCGGCGCCGATCCAGCGCACCGCTATTGATTCCGTTAGCGCGTCGCCCTGCGATACTCGCACGAGCCCTGACGAAACCCTCTCACCATCCTTGGTCGAGTCGAGAGTCGCCGGATCCACAAGTAACAGCGCTTGTCGCCTACCGCCTACTGTCGTCACGCCCACAACTCGAATCTCGACATCGTCTTCGGCCTTGACCTCGTCGTCGATCAGGACGCGCGCACCCCGTCCCCAATGATCGTAGGCGGCGATGCGCCGCGAATCCTGCACAGGATCGACGGACTCGCGCTCGAAAGCGCTCCGTTCGGATAGCGTGGAGGGAGCGATGGCGTAAGCATCCCCACCAACCGACATCGATGCGGCCGCAAAGACTAAAATGGCCAACGTCACGAGAATGATCGCGGGGTGCCGCACCAACCTCATACGTCACCCCTCGACGCAACGCGGAACAACGCGACGACATGGAGATTTACCGAGCGGCCACGGGTCGGGTAGTAACTCAACCGCTCTGTCACCAGGGTCTTTTCCTGCATCTCGAGCGCCGCGAGAAACGCGATAACGGCGTCACCCTCGAGTCTTCCAGCAATCGAAGCACGAATGAGCCAAAGGTCGGAGTGCTCCAGTCGTTCGGGATCAGTCAGTTCGATCCGGGCGCCGACGACGCGATCGCGCGCGATAGTCCGTAGGGTTGTCTGAAGATCAGCGCTAGCGAGTTCGAGCGTCTCCGCAACCCAGAGGTTCTCGTCGAGCGCCGCGAATCGAAGACTTTCGCGATCTCGAAGCGCCAACCAGTCAGCCTGCACTTCGACGCTCATGTGGCTCGCTTCCTGGCGCAGGAGCCGTTCGAAGTAACGCTCTGATTCAGAGTTTGCTTCCTCCAATGTGGCGACCACGTAGAACGCCAGGATCACGCCGATGACCGGCAGGGCGTACTGCAGCGTGGGGCTTTCGTGTACGGATTTGCGTAGAGGTACGAACAGCTCGACCCAGGTCTCGCGCATCAACCATTTGCTCATGCGCCAACAGACGCCAGGACATCGGCCTCGATCACGATGCGGTCGCTCTGCTCGCCCGGCAGGGCCTGGACCTCACTAAAGCGCGGGCTCGCCTCGAGCGCTTCAATGAGTTCTCGCGTTCGACCATCCCGACTGCGGACTTCCGCACGAAGCCGGTCCACGTCGTACGACCATTCGAGGAGTTCTCCATAAAGGCTACCGACGGCCGTTTCGAAGTCCGCCACGACCGTGATCACTTTCGGTCGTCGCAACCATGTTTCGATCGCCATACTGGCCGTATTGAGCCTCAGGGCCTCCGCGCGTAACTTCAACAGCGGTTCGAGCTCGAGAACGGCAGTGCCGAGCGCTCGCTCCTTCAGCAGAATCGATCCGGTCCAGCCGACGTAGCGACCAGTTGAAACAAGCAATGCGACGGCTGCGACCGTTGCACATATCGTTGCCACACCGATCGGACGTTTGAACCATCCGAACGACAGGGGCGCCACCGAGCCACGTAATCTGCGTCTATAGGACGACTCGGCGGCGACAAACGACGAGGCCGTACCCGTCAATCCAAACTCGATCAGCAACGATTCCTTGTCTCCGTCGCTGGGTGTCGTTAGGTATCGTCTGCATACTATGAGCTGATCGCCATCCCAACACTCGAGGAACCAGGTATCGCGCACGCGGCGTTCGACCGCTCGTCGGCCCGAACCGACTGGGGGATTGAACAGTAGATGTTCAGGCCGGCGCTGCAATGCAGTCTCTTCGGCGATCGTGCCATCCCAGATCCAAACGACCGCCCAGTCTCTACCTATCTCGCTATGCGCCTCGTAGCGCCGAAAAGGGGCGAGAGTACCTATCTGTTGTTTTACGTAACTCGTGCGCGCATTCGCCGGTATCTGCGCCAGATCGATCGTTCCGCACAGCAACAGTTCTACGCCGACGACGCAAAAGTCGCCGCCTTCGCCAGCTTGTTCGATCCGCTCAAGTCCGCGCCGGGTCATCAGCCAACGCGCCGAGTCGCCAGAATATCCTAGTAGTAAGTGTCGAATGTGGGCTTGGAAAGCGGCTAATGACATCGCAGCTGAACTCATAGCGATACCGCTCGCGCGTCGGCGAACGAACATCGAGGGGCGTCAATTCTAGGGCAATCAGCAGACACTGACCGCCAGCCCCGAAAAGGACGCGCAAACGGTCGCCCGGCGTATAGAAGAAGTACTCGTCCGGCCATCGATCGGCGCCTATCAACCATTCTTTGATGCGCGACGGACGAAAAAAGGGTCGCCGCGAGCGTTCGGCACGGACGGTATCCGACGCAGCGCCAAAGAAGTACGGCAACAGTACGGCCGGCATGGTGTTGAAGTTGATCGCCGGCATTCGACTTTCGCTGAACCAACCCGGATCCACGTTGAGATCGCGCCAAACTATGAGCCGGGAGATTTCGTTAGCCGACCGTAGGAAATCGTTACGTGGCGCGGCGAGCCCCTTTGCCGCATACGCGCCGCGTTCCGCGCCGGCGAGACGTGGAAAGTTATCCATATCGCGGTAGTCTGCGAGGACGTCCAACAGTCGGCGCACCGATCCTCCTTTGCCCCCCGCCGACCGCAGAAACGTCTGCATGGGCAACTCGACGGCACTGTTGATGCCGATCAGCCCACGTTCGTCCTGTAGCGCAAACACGACGTTACCGAACCCTCGATAGGGACGCCCGTCCGCGACCATCTCGCCGCCGATCGCGCGAGGATCGATCGCCCCCTCAACATTGATGATGTCCTGAACATTTTCCGGACGAACGACGAATCCGCCGGTCGTGCGACGTCCCGAAGCCAACAAATAGCGAACGACCGCCTCGGTCGCGACGAGGTCAAGACGATTTCTGATTCCATCCCGCATCTGGATCGCGCGATCGAGTTCCGCTTCCACCGCGTCGTCGATCGACGCAACGAGCAAAAACACGACGACAAGCGTCCACAGCGTCGCAACCAAAACGAAGCCTCGCTGGGTCATTCGACGTCCCCGTACTCGATCTCATCGACGTAGATCACGGCATCCGGATGCCCGTAAATATAGGACTCGACCGACCAGTCCGCAGTCTGAACGAGTACGCGCGACGGGATCTCAAGGTCACCTTCGTAGCGTGGCCATCGATCCCGCCAAATACCCTCGCGATCCATGAAACGGAAAGCGGCACCGGGTCCGATGTCGACACCGATCGACTCAGACAAATCGCCCGATCCCAGCCGTTCGCGATATCGTAGGCGTCGGCCCTCGATCGTCCAGACGGCGAATGTCGGTACCCCGACCGGCCCGATCAATGGTTGATAGGTCTCGAACTGCAGCGTGCGATCAGTTGCTCGAAACACCGAACGCCGCCAACGGTTCGGCGCCGCCGCCTCGATGCTTTCACGCCACCAGGCTATCTCCATTGCTTCGGAATATCGGTCAATCTGGCGGCTATTCACCCGCTCGTAGAGCACCATAGCGTTGCCGAGACCTTCGACGAGAAGACCCGTCACGACGGCGACGATCACGAGGACAACCATCATTTCGACAAGCGAAAGACCTTTGCATCTATCCACCTAAAAACTCACCTCTTCCGGCGGGGGCCGAACTAGGCGGCTTCTCGTGACAATCGTTTTGTGAAGTGCAATCAACCGCTCGAGATGGAAGACTTTAAGCTCGGCCTCGAGAAGATGAACGTCGTGGTAGCCGAGGAGTCCTGAGGGTGTACGGCCGAAGCGTTGCTCGAGCGGCACCGCCCGCCATCGAACGACGAAATCATCCCACGACATCTCACCTCGACTGGTCGCCTCAAGATCCGCCACGCTGAGGTAGTCGATCGCGCGCTCGACGGCGAGGTTTTCCAGCGCAACACGATCGACCCGCAGTAGGGCATCGATATCACGTTCGAACCAGGCGAAAGCCGCCATCAGCCCGACACTCAGGATCGCGAGTGCGACGATGCTCTCGAGAAGCGTGAAACCGCTAGGTGGCCTCATCTTCACTCGGCTCGCACCTTGGTGCGTCCAGCTGCCAGGACAGCGACCGACTGGTGGTCTCGATCAACATCTCCCCGCCGCGACAAACACCACGCGACGTGATCACGACAGGATCGGGAAAATACACGGTCCAGCCGGACGGCAACTCGACCCCCTCGAAGTACTCCTCCAACGTCGTCTGTCGACGAGCCAGGTACGCCGAAAGTCGAGCGTTGCGAACCGCCGCCGCCACGGCCTTGATGTTCGTATCAAATCGCACCGAGTCGACCAGGGTTTCGAACCGAGGAACGGCGATCGCCGCAACCATCGCAATAAGGGCCAGAATCGCCAACACCTCGATTAGACTGTAGGCTGATGTGCTAGATCGGAAGGTAGCCGACATCGGCGTCGAGGCCCTCGCCACCCGGTTGGCCGTCGGCACCCATCGAATACAGAACGAATGTCTGGGTCGACGAAGGCTCGAGCCGATACTGATAAGGCCGACTCCACGGATCCAGCGGCAGCTCGTCGTCGAGGTAAGGGCCCTGCCAGAGCCCGTTCCCGCCGTGGGGGCGCCGGACGAGCGCCAGCAGTCCTTCATCCGTCGAAGGATAGGTTCCGTTGTCGAGTCTGTAGGTCTGCAAAGATGTCTTCAACATCTTGATCTGCGTATCCGCGGTTTTGACCTTCGAGGTCTCGACACGTCCGAAGAACTGCGGTCCGACCAAGCCAGCGATCAGACCGATGATGACCAGGACGACTAGGACTTCGATCAGTGAGTAGCCGGTCGTCCGTCCGTTCAGACGATCGCCGCAGCGATGTCCCTTCTGCCGCTCGACCCTGTCCTTGCGGCGATTTACTAACATGTTCACAGCTGGATATCCGAAGCGCCAGCAATGGCCAGCGCAATGCCGATAACGATGGCGCCGATCGTACCGCCAATCAGGAGAATCGCCAGCGGTTCCGTCAACGCCAGAACCCGATTCATCCTTTCACGGCCGTTCTTTTCATAAAGCGACGCAAGCGAGCCGAGCATGTGGGGCAACTGACCCGACGACTCACCAACTCGAATGACGTTATAGGCCACCGCTGTGAGCGCTTGTTGTTGCTGCAATGCATCGGACAGGCTGGCGCCGGCCCGCACACCTTGCAGCGCTGATTCGAGCTTCCGCCGACGCACGTCGATGCGTACGCCCGCGTTGGCAAGGTCCATCGCGCGTACGATATCCACGTCGCTCGAGAGCAAGCTTCCTAGCACGGACGTCCACCGCCCCGTCTCCGATTCACTGAGCCAAGGCCCGATGATCGGTAGCGCGGCCAGGCGATTGATCCAGCGTTGCCGCGATTCCTGTCGCATCAAGCGCGCGCCGAAAAGCCCGAGCGCGAGCGCGCCAACAACGATGACCCAAAGACCGTAGTTGTTGAAAAACACACCCGTCGAGAGGACCAACTGGGCCATCCAATGCAAGTCGACATCGCTGTCCAGGAGGTGAGCGAATTTCGGCACGACCAGCGTAAAGACGAGCGTCACGGCCGCGATGCCGGAGACGACGAGGATCGACGGATACGTGAGCGCTCCCTTGATTTCGCCAGCGAGTCTTTCCTCGTACTGCATGAGGTCCACGCCGCGGCGCAGCGCTTCGGCCAGGCGACCAGTCAATTCGCCGGCGCGCGCGATCTGCAGCAGGTAGGGCGGCAATCGCAGCTTCGCGGCCGCACCTTCGAGCGCGTCCGAAAAGGCACCGCCTCTCTGAATATCGGCATTGATATCGCCGGCTATGCGCGCGAGCGACGAATTCACCTGGTTGAGCGATTGTGCATCGAGCGCATCGACTAGCGTTATGCCCGCCGCCAATAGAGTCGTCAGTTCGTCTAGAAAACGAACGACGTCCGTCCTCCTTACGCGTTTTGTCGCCGATATCGGGGGCGGCGCTTCTTCCACTTCGAGAACGAGCAAACCATTCTTGGTCAACCGACGCGACGCTTCCTGAGCCGTAAGCGCATCGATCGAACCGCGCTCCTCGCCGCCGTCGGCGAGAAGCGCCTTATACTGAAAGTTCATTGACGACTCGGAACACCTCTTCGGCCGTCGTCACACCACGTGCTGCCTTCTCAAGGCCATCCTCGAGGAGGGTTCGAAAACCACGATGCCGCGCGACTTCCCGAATCTCGTCGGGCGCCGCATTGGCCGTAATGAGTCGTTGAATCTCGACGTCGACGTCCAGCATCTCATAGATGCCGATTCGGCCGTTGTAGCCCGTTCCCCGGCAACGATCACATCCGACGCCCGCCTGCCAATTCGCTTCGGCGAGCTCCGGCAACACGCATTGGGGTGGTGACGTCGGCGCCGAACAGTGCGTGCAGAGTCGCCGCACCAACCGCTGTGCCTGCACACCTTTCAGCGGCGCGGCAACGAGATAAGGTTCGATGCCCATGTCGACCAGGCGCGTGAAGGTCGAAATTGCGTCGTTGGTGTGGATTGTCGAAAGCACCAAGTGCCCCGAAAGCGCGGCTCGGATGGCAATCTCAGCCGTTTCGAGATCGCGAATCTCCCCGACCATGATCACATCGGGATCCTGGCGAAGGATTGCACGAAGAGCGACCGCGAACGAATAGCCAATCTCCGCGTGCGTCTGTATCTGAGTGATGCCTGCGATGTTGGACTCGACGGGGTCTTCGACCGTAATCACCTTTCGCGAGCTGTTGTCCACTTCTTTGAGTGTCGAATACAACGTCGTCGACTTTCCAGACCCAGTCGGCCCCGTCACGAGCACCATGCCGTTGGATTCGCCAGCCCACCGGACCATGGTCTTCAGATGATCGTCTTCGAAGCCCAGTCCAACGAGCTGCAAATCGTCACGGTGTTTGGGCAGCAAACGGAGAACGATGGACTCACCGCGCGTATCCGGGACTGTCGAGACGCGAATATCCATTTCGCGCGCACCAGTGCCTTGGGTAAAACGACCATCCTGAGGGAGGCGGCGCTCGGCGATGTCCAGCCCCGCGAGGAGTTTGATGCGTGATGCGACGGCCGGGAATCGAGCAATCGGTTGGTTGAGCAGGACGCGGAGTACCCCGTCGACTCTGAGCCGGACGGCGAACTGCCCGTCTCCCGGTTCGATGTGGATGTCCGAGGCTCGGGCGTCGGTCGCCTGGGCAATGACGTTGTTGACGAGCTCCACGACCGGCGCTTCTTCAGCTAGCTCTTGTAGCCGGAGGTCGCCGCCAGCGAACAGATCTTCGACTGCCCTTTCCTGGCTCATGAAGGAGAGAAAACGGTCCAGATGATGGTTGGCCGCGAGGCACCAGGTCAGCTCCGTTTCGTCGAAGAAGTACTGCAGCGTCTGTTGGATCAACGGATTCGCGGGATCCTTGGCGATCGCAAAAATGGCTTGATCCGACTCCCACAGGACGACTTCGTGTTCGAGTAACCAATCGAAATTGATCGGGCCTTCCTTGGCGAATCCGTAGACATCTTGTTCGTCCGGCAGCGGTCGATCGCGCGGTAGCACGAGCATACAGGCGACGTCACTGAACACTTCGAGGTACTTTTCCTCCGAGAGTGCTCCCATGCGGACCAGTAACGGCCCGAGTCGAGTTGCGTTGGTCTCGGTCAGCGACCGCGCTTTGACGAGGTCGTCTTCGGCGACGAGTTCGGCGAGCGCGGCCTCAACCCTGACGTTTTGGGCAGACATCGCTTCCTACGTCGAAACGGGTGAAAACTCGGAGCGCTTGATCTGGCCCCAGCGTTGGGTATTCGGATTGATGAAATACTGCATCCAACCGACCAGGCGACAGCCATTGACAAACTGCCGATAGCCGAAGTTCTCGACGATCATCAGCAGAACCAGCGTGAGCGTGTGCCAAGATCTGGTTCGGTTGAGCCGAATCTGATCCATGGCGAGCGTCGTGACGCTGACCACGGTGTTGTAGCCCATTCCAAAAAACAGGAACAGGAGCATGTATTCGAGGCTCAGGATGTCGAGGAAGTACATCGTCGGGAAGAGCACATAGCCAATCAGTTCCGCGGGTGGCCCCAGGACGTCCGCAATAACCGTCGTTCCCACGCCCAGCAAACCCGCACGACCATATCGAGGTCGACCAAACATCACGAGGTGGCGGAAAACCGTCTCCAATGCACCGCGTTGCCATCGCGTGCGCTGGCGAATCAGCGAGCGGACATCGGAAGGCGCCTGCGTCCAGCACACCGCATTGGGGACGAACTTGACGCCGTATTGTACGCCGGAATCACGGAAGTGACGGTGAACACGAACGACGAGTTCGAAATCCTCTCCGACCGTGTCGCTGTCGTACCCGCCAATCTCCAGCAACGCCTGACGATCGAATACGCCGAAAGCACCAGAGATCAACATCAACGTTCGGATTTCACTCCAGCTCAATCGCCCAAGAATGAAAGCGCGCAAGTACTCGATGATCTGAAAATTCACTAACAAATTGCTTGAGAGCTCGACCGACGTGACCTGACCCTCTTTGACCGTGCAGCCGTTGACGATACGGACCATCCCGCCCACCGCGATCGTGCCTTCATTCTGCAGGAAGGTGGCCACGATGTGCCGCAAGCTGTTCTTGTCCAACAACGAATCGGCATCGACCGACGCGACGAGTTCGCCACTCGCCGAATTGATCCCGGCGTTGAGTGCGTCGGCCTTCCCACCGTTCTTCTTGTCGATGAATAGCAGGTTCGGGTGCTCGCCCGACTCGTAAACCTGCCGTATCTCCTGGTGGTCGATCTGATTCGAGTGCGCGACTCGCTCCGTGCGCCGCATTCGGTAGGCGTCTACCATACGCTCGAGGGTCTCGTCTTCTGACCCGTCGTTCACGACGACGATCTCGACGAGCGGATAATTCAGATCCAAAAGGGAGCGAACCGAGTCGACGATCGTAGCTTGCTCGTTGAAGGCGGGCACCAGTATTGAGACCGTCGGTAGACCCTCACCCTCACTCAGCGCTGCAAGCTCCTCGTCCGACGGCAAGTGCTCGTTCGCGGAAATCTTGTACCGTCGCAGTCCATAGCCCGCGCCGAGCAGCTGCAGGAAGTAAATCCCACTTTGTGCGAGCTGGACGGAAATCACCATTCCAGCCACCACCAGGAGAAAGAGTTCCACTAGAAGTTTGCCGTCAGGACGCTGGTGATGGCCTTCCTGACATACCGGTCCTTTCGATCTTCATGTGTATAGGCCAACCGGAACGCGTATCGATCCCAGAACGAGTACGTGACCCCACCGAATAGAGATCGAGTGTCAACCGTCTCGCCAAACTCCGTCTCCGGCGCGCTGGAGCCACCCACGAAAAAGTTCAAGGGGCCGGAACTCATGTCGAGGCGCGCCGACCAACCCGCGAGATGATCGCCGTGCTCGTCGATGACGAAGATCCCTTGCGTAGTCAACCACATGCGGTTCGCCATCACGTACTGCTCGATTCCAAGCTTCACCGTCGCGACGTTGCCGACCTTGTACTCGGCTTCACGAACCTCGAGTGCGACCCAAGTGTCGCCCACGTCGAGGCCGCCTTCGCGAGCACGATGGCGTACCCCCGCTGCAACGTGCCAATCCTCTTTGAAGTCTGGGGCCGACGTGACGCCTAGCTGGAAACTCAACCCCCAGTCGTCTGAGCCGTGGTACGTAGAAAGGGTCGATATCTGGTCCGTCGCATAACCGCGGTCTTCTTCAATCAATGCCAAGGTGTACGAACCGCGGCCACCAGGTCTGTAGCTGATCGCGACCGACGTCTGGTCCCAGTCGCTACGCTCATCGTCGAACGAGCTCATTTCATACGCGATGTCTGCTCGCCATTTCGGCCGGCGTCGTTTCGATATCTCCGCACGCACGAGCTGAGCTTCGGAATGATCCGGATAGATCTTCAAAACCTCAGCCACGTGGGCGACCGCCTCGTCGAGTTCGCCTTGCCACATGAGGATCCGTGCAATGGCGACGTCCGCATCAGGATACTCGACGCGTTCATGGCGAGCGAGCCGCAGCTCTTCCAACGCGCGCTCGAATCGTTGTTCCCAGCCGAGGACGATCCCGAGGAACATCCGTGCCTCGACGTGCATCGGATCCTGGCCTAGCACGCGTTCGAAAGCGTCGATCGCTTTCGATGAGTCACCCAGCGCGAAGGCATCCATGCCTTGACTGAACGCGGCAACAACCGGGGGGACGTTCGCTGCAGATAGCTGGGATTCGGCCGTGATTAGCTCGTCGGCATTCGCCGGCACGAGAAGCGCTCCGGCGCCGGGCGAATCCGTCATCGTGGGACTGTAATCCGGTTCGACCAGCGGAGCGCTCGTCGGCTCGGCCCTCGTCCGGCCAGCCTCCCTCAGCAAATCGCCCGCGATCTCAACAGACTTCATCTTGGTTTCGATCTGCTCTTTCACGGCGAGGGCGTCGTGCCGTTGAGGTGCGACCTCGAGTAGCGATTGGATTTCCTGTTTCGCCGCTTCGAGTTTGCCCTGCCAAAGCTTGACCCGAGCGATCGCAATCGCGACATCGGCATATGAGGGATCGAGCTCGCGCGCTCTCCCAAGAAGGCCCAACGCTTCGTCGAAGCGCTTCCGCCAACTGTAGACGGTGCCGAGAAACAGCAGCGCGTCAACGTTGTTGGGGCTCAGCTGTAGCGCTCGCTCAAACGATTCGCTGGCTTTTCGTGCATCACCGATTCGATAAGCCGCGAGTCCTTGTTCGAAAGCAGCTGCGAGTTCATCACGACGCGCTTGTACACTCGGCTCGCTGGGTAACGAATCGACGATTCGATTGTCGATACGCGCCTTGAGATGCGTGGCATCGATATGGCCCGGCACGGCTTCCAAGACGATCGACAACTCATCCAAAGCAGCGGTTACCTCGCCGGTTCCCGCCAGGCTACGGGCCAAAGCGACACGCACGTCCCAATAGTTCGGGTGGAGATCGCGCGCATCCTTCAAGTAGCGCGCGGCTTCGGCGTTCTGACCTAAACGCGTATGCGCCATCCCGAGGTAGAGAAGTGCGTCGGCGTTCCCCGGTTCCTGCGCTATCGCGTGTTCGAACGACGCGATGGCAAGCGCAATATCACCGGTTCGATACGCACTTAGGCCGAGGTCATATACGTCGGAGACCGCGCCCGCCTGACCCGTTGCCAATTGGGGCGCGAAGGTACTCAAGCCGGCAGCGAGCAACACTTCGACTACCGATCCGCGCACGTTTCGCCGCGGGCGCCTTCGCTTACCTCGACTATCGGTTTCCATCAGTCCATCAAACCTGCAGGCAATCCAGCTGAACCCATTTCGATTTCGTCATGTCAGATGTAGTCCATCCCGTACGAGAGGCCTTCTTCCGGCGCAATGCCACGGCTGTGGAGGTCAAGAACCGCGGGTTTTGAAGCAGCCTGTCATTTTCTACGAAATCGCGATAATCCGCACCCGACACCCCGTTCACAAGCAATCCTTCGGTGACCGGCAGGTCTCAAAGCGGAGTAAAAGTTGAGCATCCCACCTTTTGCTCTTTCTTCGCTAGCCAACGCACATTTCATCTCCGGTCATCTCTTGTGATTGGGCGATCAATGGGATTCGAAATGAGGCTCGCAATCATGCTTCCCGCTGCTCCACGTACCCAAGCATCCGCCGCTACTCGTCCGGTGGGCCCGCAGCAAATCGCCCGGCGACCGCACCAAGAAACAGGCTCACGGCAACGACCGAAGCGCCGTACCGCCAACCGCCCGGGGAAAACACACCCAACGAAACACTTGACAGGGTAAATACGAATACGCCGAACACGACCCCCGGAACGATCCCACGCTTACTCATAGCCGAAGTCTCGAACATTCATTCGAAAATCCCTGGTTGTCGCGCGCGACGAGTACCGATCTGATCGACTACAGACATCGGTGGTGCAGGTTGTCCGATGCGCATCATTCACGATGATCAACCTGTCTGAGCGGGTCAAGCGCGGTGCGTTCGTTCGCACCGAGCGAAAAGCGTCGGCGCCGTCGAATGGTGCTCGTTAATGCAAGAGCTCGACCGGGGATGTCCGACGGTCTGACCAGCGGTGACTGCAGATCGCGGTTCTCTTAGAAAAAATCGCACACCCTCCATCGCAGTGTCGCCCAGAGCGCGCGCTTCGCTTCGGCACGTTCGCGCAGTGAAACGGACGCGAACCTGTACCAGCCCTACATCGGCTACAAGCGCGTATTCTTCAGTTTCGGCGGCGACAGAGAAGATATGGAAACATCGAGCGACCGCAAGGCCCAGAGAATCTGCACCCTCTGCGAAGCCGCTTGTGGACTGACGGCTACGTTCGTCGGCGATCGTGTCGAATCCGTCTGGGCAAATGACGACGACGTATTTTCTCGCGGCCACATCTGCCCGAAGGGGATCGCTCTAGCCGAACTGCACAACGACCCCAGCCGACTCCACCGCCCCCTCGTTCGCGAGAGCGCCGCATGGCACGAAGTCGATTGGTCGGTCGCTCTCGGCACGACGATCGCGCGGCTCAACGCCATCCGCGAGGCGCATGGCGACGACGCCGTCGCCCTCTATCTGGGCAATCCAACGACCCACAACATCGGCCTTGCCACTGGCAGCGGTGTGATCGCACGGACGCTCAAGTCGAAGCAGTTCTACAGCGCCGCTAGCGTCGATCAGATGCCGAAACAACTCGCGAACGAGCTCATGTTCGGCGATGACATGGCTTGGCCGGTGCCCGATATCGAGCGTTGCGAGACGCTGTTGATATTCGGCGCGAATCCGGTCGTGTCGAACGGCAGCTTCTGGATGATCCCGAAATTCCGCGAACACCTCCGCGCGCTCAAGGCTCGCGGCGGGCGGATGATCACCGTCGATCCACGCCGCACGGAAACAGCGCGCGTCGCGGATGAGCACTTCTACATTCAACCGGCGGGCGACGCCTGGCTCCTGATCGGGCTCATCAATCTGATCCGCGCTGAACGTGCCTTCCCGGACCACTATCGAGTCCGCGGTCGCGACAAACTCTTTGCCGCTCTCGACCGCTACGCGCTCGATGATGTCGAACCCCACACCGGGATCGAAAGAGACCGCATCGAAGCGCTCGCGGGAACGCTTCTGCAATCAACACGTGCCGTCGCCTACGGGCGCATCGGCACGACCCTCCAAGCCAACGGAACGGCAACGAGCTTTCTCATTGAAGTGTTGAACATGGCGCTCGGCAGTCTCGACGCGCCCGGCGGCGCGATGTTTCCCGAGCAGCCGTTCGCCGACTTCTCGCGCGACAAATCCGTTCTCAATTTCGACCGCTACAAGAGCCGCGTGGGCGGTCGTCCGGAAGTCGCCGGTCAGTTTCCGCTCTCCGCGATGGCCGAAGAAATGGAAGGAACGAGCGACGATCGTGTACGAGCCCTCATCTGTTTCGCGGGGAACCCCGCCATGAGCACGACCGACAGCCCACGGCTGAAACGCGCAATCGCCGATCTCGATTTCCATGTCTCAATTGACATCTACCAGAGCGAAACGAACGAAACCGCTGACGTGATCCTGCCCGGCTGCTCGCCTTTCGAAGAATGTCACTACGACCAGTTCTTCGGCGCAACGACCTTTCGTAACGTCGCGCGCTACTCACCCGCCATCCTCGATCCGCAACACGCCGATGAATGGGAGGTCACCCTCGCAATCGCTTTCGGCCTGAAGCGCGGCCACACCCCATCGACACAAGAACTCCGCGAATACGAGGACGAGGTTGTCGCCGGAACGATCGCCCGCTACGTCGCCGACCCCAACGGGCCCCTCTTCGGACGCGATGTTCAGGACATCGCCGGGCTGATCGAACCGCCAAGAGGGGTCGAACGGCTGATCGATCTCGGCATTCGGGCGGGCCGGTGGGGCGATCATTTCGAGGCACGCGAAGGCCTGACGCTCAAACAGCTCGAGGACGAACCGAACGGAGTCGACCTCGGGCCAGTCGAACCGCGCCTCGACGTGGTTGTGAAGCACCCGGACAAACACATCGATCTCGCACCTGCCGCGATCATCGAAGCCATCAGTTCACTCGTTCCGACCGAAGCCCGATCCGGCTTTCAGATGATCGGTCGACGCAACGTCAAGACGAACAATTCCTGGCTGCACGGCCTCAAACGGCTTAACCGCGGACGCGATGTCGTCTTCGCGACAATGCACGAAGCCGACGCGGCGGCGCTCGACATCGTCGCTGGCGACACCATCCAGATCACGGGTAACGGCCATTCGCTGCGTTTACCGGTGGAGACAACGACGGAAATCGCCCGTGGCGTAGTGGCCTTTCCGCACGGTCACCGCCAGGCGAACTACAACGATCTCGTCAAGAGCATCGACATCGATGAACCGACAGGAACGGGTGCGATGAACGGGATCGAAATCGAGGTCGTGAAGGCGGAATGACCGCATCGGCCGACGAGGACCTGATCGATGCCATCGCATCGTCTGACGACGCCGAGATCCGGCGCCGCTTGCTCGAAACAATCGCCAAAACCCGCCGATCGATCGGCCTGCCGACCACAACCTCGACGCTTTCGACGATGCAACTCGCGGCAACGTACCGAAGTGACATCGCGGTACTGCTCGAAGGCCACGGTCACCACCTGGACGGCTACAGCGCAAGCGCTATCGGTCGCGCGGAAACCTCGATTGCCGACCTCGCGACGCAAGCCGAAGGCCTGACGCCGCTGGGCATCGCGATCGTCAACGGCCGGGTCGAGTCAGTCGCTCGACTACTGGACACTCGTGATGACCCCAACCGCCCGCAATCGCGAGCGGCCTTCTTTGCCTGGGAAGACGTCGACGACCCACTCGAATGGTTGCCAATTCACCTCGCGGCCGCACACGGTTATTGCGACGAGTCCATCACCATCGTCGATCTCCTGATCAATGCCGGCGCTGATATCCACGCGTACTGCCCACTCGGCGAAACGCCGCTGCATCTCGCCAGCACGTTCGGTTGGTTGCCGATCTTGAACCGTCTGCTCGACGCCGGTGTCTGGGTGGACGAGCGAACCGTCTCGACCTTCGATCGGATCGCGCGATACGCCTCGCCCACCAACGAACTCGCTGCCGACGCGACGGCACTCCATATCGCGGCGCGCGAAGGACGGACACCCGCGGTTCGCCTGCTCATCGAACGCGGGGCCAGCACCGGCGCGCGCGACGCGTACGAACGCACGCCGCTACACGACGCGGCAACGCCATGGTGGGCCGAGAACATCGAAATCATTGAACTACTGTTGTCGGCGGGCGCCGATCGGACCGCCGGCGACAGCAATGGGGCGACGCCCCGGGATCACGCCGTCGAGCGCGGCTTCAGCGCGACCGCCGCCTTGCTCGAATAGCGGCGCCTACGAGGGGTTCGGATCGGCGTGGATCGGGTCGATCCAATGCAAACCTTCAGGTTCCTCAACAACCGGAATATCCAGATTCACGACCACCGGATCCTGGTCGCTGCGAACAAGCACACACTCAAGCGGCTCGTCCGTGCTCGCATTGATTTCCTGATGCGGCACATAAGGCGGGACATAAATGAAGTCACCCGGCCCGGCCTCGCATACGTACTCCAGCGACTCGCCCCAGCGCATCCGCGCACGGCCACTGATAATATAGATGATGCTCTCCAATGCGCCGTGATGATGCGCACCGGTCTTTGCATTCGCGTGAATCTCGACGGTGCCCGCCCAGAGCTTTTTGGCGCCGGCGGTCGCGTTGGTGATCGCCGCCGCGCGGTTCATCCCCGGCGTCTGCGGTGTATTCACATCAAGGTGTTCGCCGCTCACCACCTTGACGCCGTCGTCACGCCAATCTGTCGCCACTTGCCCTTCGACTCCTATTCGTTGTCCCGCGGCCGAAGCTAGTCTTCGGTCGATCGTTCGTTCGCTTGTCGTTCCGCCACCCGAAAGGCGGTATCTCCCACCATCTTCGGCGCATCCCAAGTAACGCTGTGTTCGTTCGCACCGTCAATGATCTTCTGAATGGACGTGAGCGAGTGCTCATCGAGCTTCATTCCGGGCGCATCCGCTTCGCCGCCACCGGCGCGAAACTCCAGGAGTTCCACACCGTCGGGGCCTGCCTGATATTTGTAAGGCATGCAGTTCGGCACGAAAAAGCCCGAACCCGGACCCAAGCGCCGACGTCCCATGACGATTTCGCCAGCGACGACGTAATAGAGGCAATCACCGTAGCGCGGATGACTGTGCCGGAAGAGCGGGAAATTCGGTCCGAACCAAACATGCACGAGGTTCATCCCGTTGGGACCGCTCTGCGCAAACAGCGGCGTCGTCGCAGCGCCATCTGAGATCGACTTGACCATCTCGCCGACTTTCGCGCGAACGGGTTCCTCGCCGTACTTCTCCGATAGCTCGTCGACCGCGAATCCGGCCCCGGCCTTCGATGGGTCCACCTTCGCCGACGGGAAGGGCCGCTTTATCTCAGGATTCTCCCAGATCTCGAACGGGCCGCGCTCCGATACATAGCCCCGTGGGCGTTCCGCCCCCGAATCCAGCTTCTCTGCTTCCGCCATGGATCTCTCCTACGAGTAGCAATTCACGATGCGTTCGAAAGTAACATAGCTCGATCAAACCGAGCGCCGAAACGAGCCATGCCGAATCGACCGCGAAACGACTTCGACCGCTATCACGCACACATCTATTTCGACGAAGGGACCGAAGCCCAGGCGCGCGACCTTTGCGTCAAGACTTGGCAGAACCGCCACGTCGGGCTCGGGCGATTCCATCAGCGTCCGGTCGGTCCACACCCGGTGTGGAGCTGCCAACTGAGCTTCGATCGAGACGAGTTCGACGGCCTGATCCCGTGGCTCGACGAGCAACGCGGCAATCTCGACATCCTTGTCCACCCGTTGACCGGTGACGATTTGGCGGATCACACGACGCTCGCGACCTGGTTGGGGGATGAAGTCGACCTCGTGACGTCGATATTCGAGGAGGACACCGAGGCCCTCCCGAGTTCCTAGACTCTGAAGCGGTGCGGCCCGAAATCCGCCTCGTAAAACGGCGCGACCATCTGGCCGGGCGGGATCACCTCGTCGACGGCTGAAAAATCCTCGTCATCGAGCGCGACATCAGCGGCATCGAGGTTGTCGTCGAGCTGCGCCATCGTTCGCGGCCCGATGATCGGGCTCGTGACACCACGTTGCGCCATCACCCAGGCAAGCGTGTATTGCGAGAGCGGCACGTCGTGCTTGGCGGCCAATGGTTCGAGACCTTCGATCACATCGAAGATGCGATCGTTGAAGCGCCGCCGCTGCATGGCGTTGGGCGATGAAAAGCGCGTCCCGCTGGGCGGTTCCTGACCGCGTTGATACTTACCCGTCAACAACCCACCGCCAAGCGGACTCCACGGAATCGTGGCGAATCCATAGGTTTCCGCCATCGGCATGAGTTCACGTTCGACACGCCGATCGAGCAGGTTGTAGGGCTGCTGCTCGCAGATGAACCGGTTGAGCCCGAGCCGCTCCGCAGCCCACAGCGACTCGACGAGCTGCCAGGCTGCGAACGTGGACGTGCCGATGTAGCGAACTTTGCCGGCCGTGATCAGATCATCGAGCGCCCGGAGCGTCTCGTCGATCGCCGTATCCGAACGCGGACGATGGATCTGATAGAGATCGATGTAGTCGGTCTTGAGGCGCTCGAGGCTCGCCTCGCACGCTTTGATGATGTGACGACGACTCGCGCCCCGCATGTTGGGGTCATCGTCCGCCATCGCACCGTGGAACTTCGTCGCGAGCACGATGCGATCACGCTTACCGTTACGAACGAGCGCATCGCCCGTGATCGTCTCGCTCACGCCGCGCGAATAGACGTTTGCCGTGTCGATGAAGTTGATGCCGCGCTCGATCGCCCGGTCGACGATCGCGTAGCTGTCGTCGGGCTCGGTGCGCATGCCGAACATCATCGCGCCGAGACAGAGATTGCTGACCTGTACGCCGGTTCGACCGAGCAAGCGGTACTCGATTGCCATGCTGACTCCTGCTTCTTCTCTAGAGTTTCGTCGATGACCTACCGCGCCGCCATCGGGACCGTCCCGACCACGTCGTCGATGATGAGCTCGACGATGTCGTCGTCCGAAAGCCCCGCAAGCTCGGTGAGGATTTCCGCCGAGTGTTCGCCGAGGAGGGGCGCCCGTCCTATCGGCGGTGCTTCGGTCCGGCAGAGGCGATACGGCTGGTTGGGATAATGCTTCTCGCCGAGTCCGGGGCGATCTTGCACGATGAGTCCGTCACGCGCCGCGATCTGCGGATCCGCGAGAATTTCCGGTCCGTTCTGCACGGCACCCGCGGTGATTCCATGCGCCTGGAGTTCGTCCATCGTCTCGCGATGATCACGATCGATCGACCAGCCCGGCAGCGCATCGAGGAGCGCCGCTTCTTCCGCCTCTACGCCGACGAGCCGCGCGAGCGTGGCGAGTTCCTCCGCGTCACGGCACGTGATCGCGATCCAACGTTCGCGACTGCATTCGAACACGCCCTGCAGGGGATAGCAGTGATGCCGATTACCGATCCGACCCGGATCGTGGCCGGCGAGCGACCAGGCCGTCATCGCATCACCCAGATAAGTACTGCAGGCCTCGACCTGGCCGAAATCGATGTGTTGGCCGACGCCCGTCTTTTCACGAAGCTGAAGCGCGGCGAAGAGCGCGTTAGCGCCCATGACACCGGAATAGAGATCGCCACCTGTCGTACCCGTGAAGAGGGGCTCGCCGTCCGGATAGCCGGTCAGGTGAGTCGCGCCCGACATCTGCTCCGTCGACATGCCGAACGCGACGTAATCGCGCCACGACGTGGCGGCGCCGAAACCGGAGAGCGAGATCATCACGAGGCGCGGATTGATCTTCTGAAGCTCCTCGTAAGACAAGCCGAACTTCGCCATGACTCGCGGTGTGTAGTTCTCGATCAGGCAATCCGCGTCCTTGACGAGCGTCTTGATGACCTCGGCGCCACGCGGATCGTTGAGATTCAACGTCACGTCGCGTTTGTTTCGGTTGATCCAGTTGAAATAGGGCGAACTCTCCCAGCCCGGCAACTCGTCGTCGGCATTCGATGAGCCCGCGCCGCGCCAGCCATCGATCCGTTGCACCGATTCGACCTTGATGACCTCGGCCCCGGCATCCGCCGCGATCTGCGCGCACGCGGGACCGGCAAAGAACATCGAAAGGTCGAGTACCCGAACACCGCGCAGGGGCAGGGGATTCGGCTCAGCGTCCGCGACATCGACTGGGTCGCTCGCGGGCGTTTCCATATCGTCGATTTCCGCGAACAACGCCTCGCTGTGCTCGCCGAGGAGCGGCGGTCGATAAGGTTTCGGCGCCATCTCCTTCGAGACGAACGGCACGCCCGGCGTCTCGATGATACCGAGCGTCGGATGCTCGAGCGGCACGAAGAAGCCGCGCTCGACGAGCGGCGGCAACTCGAACATGCCTTGCATGTCCGGCACGAGCCCGAACGGCACACGATGCTTTTCCGCTTCGTGGAAGAGCTCATCCGCCGTGCGGTCCGCGGTGGCCGCACGAAACGCGTCGCGGACCTCCTCGAGACGTTCGTCGGGGTTGGTCCACGACATGGTCAGATAGTGGGGATCCTCGGCGATGTCCTCGCGCCCGAGGAAGGCGCACAACATGTGCCACTGCGGACGCGTCAACGCATTGAGACCGATATAGCCCTCGCGCGTCGGCAACATGTAGCACGCGCCGGCGCCCGAGCCGACGCTCGAATACCGTTCCGGCGCGATCCCACGATACTCATAGAGCAGCGTCGGCATTTGCGCCCCCGCGATCACGGCTTCCTGAACGGAGACATCGACATGATCGCCGCGGCCATGGCGAGCACGACCCATCACGGCGAGTTGTGTCGCGACGGCCGCAAAGGCACCGGCGAGCGTTTCCGACAACGCACCACCGACCTGCAACGGCTCCCGATCGGGCGTACCGCAAAGCTGGGACCAACCGCCTACCGCACAAGCGACGAGATGCGACGAGGTGTAATGCGAGTTCGGACCGAACGAACCGAAGCCGGTGATCGTCGTCAGGATCACGCCCGGATTCCAGCTCGCGAGGACGTCGTAGCCCAATCCCTCGCGCTCGAGAGTCTCGATCGTCTCACTCGCGATGACGACGTCGTAACGCGAAATCAACTTGGCGAGCACATCCCGCCCCGCCGCCGAGCGCCAATCCAGCACGACGCTGCGTTTGCTCGTATTGAAGTAGAAGAACGAGGCACTGCCTTCGAGATCGGGCACGCCGTTCCTGAAAGGCCCCATCGCCCGGGTGACGTCGCCCGCCGGCGATTCGACCTTGACGACGTCCGCGCCGAGGTCGCCCAGCAACTTGGCGCAAAAAGGTCCTGCCACGCCTTCGGAAAGATCCAGCACGCGCAGCCCTTCGAGTGGATGCACACCCGACCGATTCATCCTATTCCCCAATGAGTCCCCCAACGCCGAGCATAAGCGAGATCGGGAAAGACCCGCTAAACGCGGCCAAATCCGGAATGGCCGACCTTGGCCGTCGGGTGGACAACCTCACCATCAGCCAGCACGTCGATGGGATCTCGGAAATCGATCTCGCCGCCGATACGCGAAAACTTTCGGTATCCGATCAGCCGTTGGAGCGTCGGGTCGAGGGTACGCACGATGTCGCGTGGCACGGAGATGAGCTGCGTTTCCTGTGGTGCGAGATATGCCACGACGTGGCTGA
Organism: uncultured Pseudomonadales bacterium; assembly: GCA_951813295.1. Classification (GTDB taxonomy): domain Bacteria; phylum Pseudomonadota; class Gammaproteobacteria; order Pseudomonadales; family Azotimanducaceae; genus VXYL01. The sequence goes on along the minus strand of CATOTI010000002.1, from coordinate 2,013,331 downwards.
GGAAAAGCCCGAGACGTTCACGATCCGACGTCGTATTGGCGCCGCCGCCGTGCCAGAGCGCTCCCGACCAGGCCAGCAAGGATCCCGATTTCATCGTCACCTGCGTCGTCGGCTCCGATTGATCGACTTTCCTGTCGTGCCACGCATGGCTGTAAGGCACGACGTGGGTTGCGCCGTTGTCCTCATCGAAGTCGTCGATCGCGATGACGATATTCAAGAGGAACGGCGGGTGCGGCCGTGGAATCGGCCACAGACCATCGTCCTGGTGTCGCGGCTGTTGCTTCTCGCCCGGCAGCAGGTTGAAGAGGGTGGTGATGTTGATCCGCGATTCCTTGCCGATCACGCCTTCGACTAACGCCCGGACGCAGGGATCGAGGAAGACGAAGTCGACCGCGCGCGTCTTCGCGAGCAGGTTGTGGCCACGAATGGTCTTGCCTTCGCCTGCCTTGTCCAACGGCAACGGCGTGATGGGTACTTCGTTGTTGAACGCATCGCGGATGGATTGGACCGCTGACGCATCGAGGAAATCCGGAACGACGGTGTAACCGCGCTCATCGATCTCGCGCAACCAACCGTCGAGGCCGTCGATCACCGGGGCTTCTACTTCCTCTCGCACCGATTCACTCACCTGTCTCTCCGTTTTGTTTTTCGACCAACCGCCAAGGATTCGAGGTGCGTCCTATGATGTCCACCTTTCTTCTGCAGGGGGTGGGGAAGTGGCAGAACTCAACGGTGGACAAATCGTGGCGCGGCAACTGAAGGCCGCGGGGATCGACACCATCTTCGGCGTGGTCGGCGGCCCGATGATTCAGGTCTTCGCCGGCGCGACTGAAATCGGCATGCAGGTCGTGAACTGCCGGCACGAGGAGTCGGCCTGCTTCATGGCGAGTGCGTGGGGCTACGTCAACAAAAAGCCGGGCGTCATGGTGGCCGCCTCGGGGCCCGGCATGACGAACGCCATCACGCCGTTACACGTCGCGACCGAGTCCAGCATGCCGCTCGTCGTCCTCGGCGGATCGTCGTCAAGCAACACCAACGGCCTCGGTGGATTCCAGGAATCCGACCAACTCGCGTTCGCTCGACCGGGTGTCAAATGGCTCGGCCGCGTCGATAGCACGCGGCGAATTCCCGAGCTTGTCCATCTCGCGCTCGGGAAATCCGTCACCGGGCGACCGGGCGGGGTCTATCTCGATTTCCCGGGAGAAACCATCGCTCGATCGATCGCCGAGGAGGATGTGGTCCTGCGAGAACGCGCACCGGCAATTCACGCGCCGCATCCCGACCCAGCGGCAATGGACGATGTCGCCGATCTGCTCGCCGACGCCGAACGCCCGCTCGTCCTCATCGGCAAGGGCGCCGGCTGGGCGGGCGCCGGCGAAGCACTCACCAAACTCGTCGATCTCGGCATTCCCTACGTCACCTCGCCCATGGGACGCGGCGTGATCCCGGATGACAACGCCCATTTCGTCAACGGCGCGCGTTCATCAGCACTCGCGCAGGCCGACGCGATTGTCATGATCGGCGGGCGTTTCAACTGGATCTTCCAGTTCGGCCGAGCCCCCCGATACGCCGAAGGTGTGCGCATCGCGCAGATCGACGTCCACGCCGAGGAAATGTACAGCGCAGCCGACGTCGAGATCGGCGTCGTGGCCGACGCCAAGCACACGGCACTCGCGCTACACGAGCGGCTCGAGTCCCGCACGCTCAAATCGAGCGCGACCGGTTGGCTCGCGGAGCTCGCATCGATGAGCAAAACGAACGCCGCGCGACTGACAGATCGTATTTCCTCCGACGCCGTACCGATCGATCCGCACCGGGTCATTGCCGCCGTTCGCGACGCGATCCCGCGCGACGCGCACTTGGCTGTCGACGGCGAAATCACGATGGGTATCGGGCGCGTGCTGCTCGACAGCTTCGTCGAACGCTCACGACTCAATGCCGGCACGACCGGCTGCATGGGTACCGGTGTGCCGTATGCGATCGGCGCGAAGCTCGCGCGCCCCGATTCGACGGTGGTGGCAGTCGTCGGCGACTACGCTTTCGGTGCCGCCGCGCTGGAAGTCGAAACCGCAGCCCGCGTCGGCGCCAACGTGGTCTTCGTCGTCTGCAACAACGAAGGCATCGCCGGCCACACGATCCAGGACCGAATGTTCCCCGAGGATTCACCGCGTATCGCCAAGCTCCTGCCCGCGAACTACGAAAAGTTCGCCGAACTCGTCGACGGTCACGCCGAACGGGTCGAGGATCCTGCGGATCTCGAAGCAGCACTCCAACGCGCACTAGGCGCCAACCGGCCCGCGGTCGTGCATGTCCTCACCGATCCGAAAGGCGGCCGCGTCGCGGGCGGCTCCTATCTCGGCTGAGGGGAACGAACATGAACAAACCCAACATCGTCGTCTTCTTCACGGACGATCAACGCTTCGACACGATTCGTGCGCTCGGTCAGTCGCGGATCCGCACACCGAACATCGATCGCCTTGTCGCGCGCGGGACGTCGTTCACCCAGGCGCACATCCCGTGCGGAACGCACGGCGCGATCTGCATGCCGAGCAGGGCGATGCTGCACACCGGACGCACCCTCTTTCATCTCGTGAACTCGGGCGAATCGATCCCGCGCGAACACACGATGCTCGGCGAAGCGCTGCGCGACTTCGGCTATCGCACCTGGGGTGCCGGGAAGTGGCATAACGGGCGGGAGTCGTTTCAGCGCGGTTTCGACGAAGGCGACGAAATCTACTTCGGCGGCATGGCCGATCACTGGAACGTCCCGGCTTACCACTACGATCCGTCCGGTCGGTACGACAAAAAACTCGCCTACATCGCCGACCCGCCGAACTTCGGCAATAACAACGTTTCCTACCGGGACGCGGACCATATTCACTCAGGAAGGCACTCGAGCGAGATCATCTGTGACGCGGCCATCGAGTTTCTGAACCGCCAGGAGGCGGATCAGCCGTTTTTTGCCTATCTCGCACTGCTCGCGCCACACGATCCGCGCACCATGCCGCAGGAGTTTCTCGACGAGTATCCGTTCGACGATGTCGAGCTAGCGCCGAACACCCTGGGCGCGCACCCGTTCGACAACGGGGCGCTACGCATTCGCGACGAGTTGTTGGCCGAGTTCCCCCGAACCCCCGAAGAGCTTCGGCGCCACAACGCCGAGTACTACGCGATGATCACCCACCTCGATCATGAACTGGGAAGGGTGCTCGACACCCTCGACGAGCGTGGCTTGACCGAGGACACGATCATCGTTTTCGCCGGCGACAACGGCCTCGCCGTCGGCCAGCACGGGCTCATGGGTAAGCAGAACTGCTACGAACACAGCGTACACGTGCCGCTGATTCTTGCCGGACCGGGCATACCGGCGAATCAGCGCCGCGACGCTTTCGTCTACCTATTCGACATCTTTCCCACACTCGCCCATCTCATCGGCATGCCGGTACCAGAGTCGGTCGAAGGCGAGAACCTCGTCCCCGCCTTGCACGATCCCGCGCATACCGTCCGCGACGCGCTCTACTTCGCGTACGTCGGCTCACAGCGCGCCGTCAAAACACGCCAGCACAAACTGATCGAATACGCGCCGCGCGATCACGAACGCCGGACTCAGCTCTTCGACCTGGCGAACGACCCCTGGGAGACGAACGATCTCTTCGGTACCCCGGGGAGCGATGCCATCGTCGATGATCTCCGCCGGTTGCTCTTCGCCTTCCGCGACGATTGGGAGGCCGGGCACACCGAGCGAAGCGCACGCTTCTGGGATCGTTACGCCGCGTGAGCGAAGACTGCCCGTGTCTGCCGACGCGACCGCCCGGGGCCGTGGCCGGCAGCGCGGCGACGGTCCTTCTCGGAGACGAGACGGTCGACGATCCGATGGTCGACCTGCCGGGTAGCGCGTTCTGGATGGGCTCGGAAGACGCTGATGCACGAGCGGAAGACGGCGAAGGTCCGGTCCGCGAAGTCACCATCGATCCATTCGCGATCGACATCTACGCGGTCACGAACGCCTCGTTCGCTCGTTTCGTCGACGCAACGGGCTATCGAACAGAGGCCGAGCGCTACGGCTGGTCGTACGTCTTCCAGGGACTCATCGCCAAGAACAAGCGCAAACGCCTCGAGCGGGACCGAAGCGTAAAACCCGTGCCCTGGTGGTTTGCCATCAAGGGCGCGACGTGGCGCAAACCCGAAGGTCCGGGCTCGACGATCAAGGATCGATCGGACCACCCGGTCGTGCAGGTGTCTTGGAACGACGCCAACGCATACGCACGGTGGGCCGGGAAACGCCTGCCGACCGAAGCGGAGTGGGAGTTTGCCGCGCGCGGCGGACTCGAGCGCCAGCGATTTCCCTGGGGAAACGAACTCCGCGTTGGCAAGGACCATCGCATGAACATCTGGCAGGGCCGATTTCCGGACGTCAATACACGCGACGACGGGTTCTACACGACCGCACCCGTTGATACGTTCGATCCGAACGGCTTCGGCCTCTTCAACATGGCCGGCAACGTCTGGGAATGGTGCGCCGACTGGTACAGCCCCGACTGGCATCGATCGCACGCCGGCGGCGTGAACCCGCGCGGTCCGGCAGCTGGCGAGCGCAAATCCCTTCGTGGCGGCTCGTATCTGTGTCACGCGAGCTACTGCAATCGCTACCGAGTGGCGGCCCGATTTTCGAACACGCCCGATTCGTCGACGGGTCACGCCGGCTTTCGGTGCGCGCGTTCCGCGACCCCTTAGTGCTGAACGTCGCCGCCCGATTCCGCACGAAAACGTTTGATCCACGCTCGGCTCGTGGCATCCGCCATACGAGCGTTCGATACCTCGTCGGTTGTCCTGGGCGCTGCCAGGCCGAGAAAGTCGAGCACGCGTCGCGTAGTCGCTAAGTGGTCGAGATCAAGCTCTTCGTACGTAATCGAGAGCGGGGCTACGGAATTCTCATCGAACCATTGGCGCCACGCCCGATTGTGCTCGTGCGCCTCGTCGACGAATCCCTCGATCGCGGCTCGGTCGTAGCGCTCCTCCGCGTGCCTCTGCGGCCTCGAGTCCGCCGACGCGACGTGCCAGATCTGCGAGCTCTCCGCTCGATGCCGGGAAACCGCCTGCGCCACGACGTCCTGGCGACGCAGAAAGATGAACTGCAAACGACCAAACGTGGTCGTCAGTACCTCGGCGTCGGTGCCATCGACACCCGTTCGACGGATCTCATCGACCAACGTCGCCATCGTGCCCCACATGACGCGCAACCCGAATACGCCGTTCGGTGTGCGACCTTCTCCGATGACGGCGCGCACGAAATCGGTGAAACGATAAGCACCGTCGGGCAGGCGAATCCCTATGCGATCAACGTGCCGGTCGATGTCCTCGGCGCGGAAATAGGAGGCCGGCACGCCGGCGACGCCCGTCGCCGTCAGTAGCGAACACATCAACGTGCTACCCGTGCGCGGCGTGCAGCACAGGATGTAGGCGTCAGGGCGGGCCTTCACCCCTCGCGTTCGGCCCGGCGCGCCTCGTTCTCGGCCTTGATGCGGCCAAAGTACTTTCGATGCCGCTCGAACGACATCTGCCCGTCGTGCTTGAAGTAGTCGTATTGCGGTCGCGGCGTTGTACGTCCGTCGGCGGGCTCGGTATCGAAGAGGCTCAGGTACTTGTAGGCAGGGGTGTCGCCATGACCCGTCGCGCCCGGCGCGTCGGCGCCGCGATCCCGCTGGCGATCGTTCTTGCCGAACGGGAACGGCCCGTAGGCGTCCATCAAGCCGGCGAAGCGCACCGGGTTTCGGTCCAGCGCCTCCTGGGTCACGGTTTCGCGAAACGGCTCCTGGGGCTGAAAGCGCGGGCGCATGTATTCGCACTGGAGCGCCATGCGAACCCCGGGTTTCGTTCTCGGATACGAGCCATGCCAGGTGTGGTTCCCCCACACAACCGCCGAACCCGCCGGCGCAGTCACGGGGTGGGCACGGTCAGCCCAGTATTTCGCCTCGGGCGGACTCGCTTGCCGGCGCCAACGATGACTGCCAGGGAGAAACGAAATCGCACCGTCTTCCTTCGAATAGTCGGTCAGGAAAAAGTGCACGTTCGCGTTCACGTTCCAGCCCGGCAACGCATCCGATGTCGGATCGAGATAATCACCATGGATTCCGGTGCGGGCGTCTCCAGGGCCTTTCACCCATCCGTTCACGAGACTCAGGATGCAATTGCAGCCGAGTAGATACTGCGCGAGGCCCAATCCCGCCGGGTTATAGGTCATCTTCTCGAAGATGGGATCTTCCCAGATGAGAAAGCGCATGTTGTCGTTGACGTCGTCCCAACGCGCCGCGTCGATGTCGAGGGTGCCGAATCGCCGACCGACGACCTCATCGAGGGCTTCCTTGATCTCGAGGTGATAGCCCGCGGGGCCGATCTTTTCAGGCGGGACGATCGTGTAACCGAACGCTTCGAGCTCCGCGATGTTCGATTCGAGTTCCAATTGCTGAAGCTCCCGGTACAAGAGCGGCAGCGCGCCGGCACTTTCCCATTCTTCGATCTGCATCTAGTCCTCTTGTTCTCCTCAGGGTGCGGCGATGGGTTCCGGCACGCCGCGTACGTCGACCTCGAGTTCGACGACCGTACCATCGGCCGGACCGCGCTCGGCCTCCGGAATACCCATCGCCGCCGACGTCGTCACGAGGCGATCGAGGTTCGTACCGATGATCGCGGGGCAAGTGGGATTCTTCGCGTCGACAGCGTGGCTCGCGACGAGGTTTCCCCCGGCGTCGTAGACATCCACCGCCGCGCCGCCGAACCGCGCGTTCCAGAGTTGCCCGTCGGCATCGAGCACCGAACCGTCCTGACCACCGACACGATCGCCACGTTCCGCAAACACGGCGGTTTTGGCGCGTGGAAGCCCGGTCGATGCGTCCGTCGGAACGCTCATGATCCGGCCCGTCGATGAATCCGTGTAGTACGCGCGCGCTCCATCCGCCGTGAAGCAAATCGAGTTCGGTACCACGAGTCCCTCGATTATCTTGACGAGTTCGCCGTTCAACAGATGCCAAATATCACCTTGGCCGCTCATGTCGCCATGCATCGTGCCGATCCAGAACGCGCCGCACGGATGAATGCGACCGTCGTTCGAGCGAACACCTTCATCGAGCGGAAACGGACCGACGACTTCCTGCGCCCCGGTTTCGAGGTCGAGGGATCGAAAATCCTGCTCCGTCGCGAGCAGCACGGTCCGGCCGTCGAGGATCCCGGCCGCCGACGGCCGGATCGACACGTCGAAGCGACGTGTCTCGGTGCCGTCGAAGGCCCGCTCATAAACCGCGCGCCCCTCGATATCACACCAGACGAGACTGCCGCGCAGGTGATGGCTGAGCGAGCCCTCGCCGAGCGTCAATTGCTCGGCGGAGAAGATCGAACTCATCAGCGTCGCGCCGGAACCAGCTCCGTCAAAATGCCACCCGCCGTTTTGGGGTGGAAAAACGCGGCCGTGACTTTCGAACCGGGCGGTTCACCGAGGTCGATTCGACGGAGGCCTTGGGCACTCAGTCGCGCCGCCTCTTTCTCGACGTCATCGCAACCATAGCCCCAATGATGCAGGCCCGGGCCGAACCGCTGGAGATACTTGTAGGTGCCCTTTTCCGGCAGGACCGGGATCAACACCTCGACCTGCGTTTCACCTTCGCCTACCTGGAAAAAATAGTTGTGTGTGCCTTCCGGCGCGAAATACGCGCCTTTTGGCAGCGGTGACCTCGAAACGTCCAGCGGAAATCCCATCTGGTTCTGCAGAACCTCTACCGCTTCGTCGATCGACGCTGCAACGACGCCAATGTGATCCAGACCTACGATCATGTCAGACCCCTCCTCAGGTGATAGATCGATGCTAGCGCACGGCGGGCCGCACGCCGAGTAGCGAACCGAGTGCCGGGTAACGATTTACGAGACGTCCGAGCGATTCGCCACCGTCGCTTACCCGTTCGAACAGACGACCGCCGTTGAAACGCAGGTAGCGACCATCGCTCACCAAGTCGAACTGGCTGCCAGTACTCGGACCATTGACGATTTCGTATCGATCCGGTGCAGTCGCCGCGACAACTGGGTACTCGCCCGGATCGTCGAGACCGCCGAGGAACGTATGGATCACCGGCGCATCCGAGGTGCCGTCGAGGGCCACGGCGCCGGCGCCCGCGACACTCGAATAGACGCCACGGGCCGCGTCGAACGCGTCAGCATGGACCCGGGCCGAACGCCGCGGTAGCGCGTCGCCGTGGAAGTGCTGCTGAATCGCGCGCTCGATCGCGCCGACCGCGGCACCGCCCGTGCTGGCGTTCGTCAAGGCCACCACGACGAGTTCGTGTTCCGGCAGGATCCAGAATCCGGACTGGAATCCGGGCGTCGCGCCACCCGTGCGATACGAGCCGGGTGCCGTAGCGATCACTGACGACCCACGCGATGCCGCGGAACACGTCGTCGATCCCGGCCGGGACTTCCGGCACCTGCATGGCGTCGACGAGATTCGCGTCCATCAACCGTTGCCCGTCAGGCCCGACACCGCGGGCCAAATGAAAACGTCCAAACGTCACCAGGTCCTCGACGCAAGACAACACTCCGCCATTCGGCGCCCGGCTCCTCGGCCGTCCGTACGGGCTCACGACGCGACCTTTAGCGTTCACGATGTGACCGGCCGCGATCTTTTCGAAGATGATCTCTTCCGGAAAATAGCTGGACCGCGTCATACCCAACGGATCGAGGACGAGTTCCCTGACGACCGCTTCGAACGGTGACGACGCGGCAGCTTGGACAACGAGACCCGCCAACACGAAACCGAGGTTGTTGTAGTGGAAGACGGCACCGAGCGGGGTGAGCTGACGGGCAGCGGCGAGGGTCGGTCGGACGCGCTCGAGTGCATCGTCGCCCCGTCCCGTCTCGATCGCGTAGTCACCATTCCACCCACCCGTGTGCTCGAGAAGGTGGCGCAACGTGACGCTTTCCCGTGCTTCGTCATCGACCAGCTCGAGATCGGGCAACCAACGCCGTACGGGCACGTCGAGTTCGAGCACACCCTGTTCGACCAGTCGCATGACCGTCGTGCCGGTCACGATCTTCGAAATGGAGCCCACCTGAAAAATGGTGGCGTCATCGATCGACCCGCCTCGTTCGTGGTGCCGATGACCGAAATGCCGCGTTGCAGTCTCTCCCAGATCCGCGACCGCCAGCGCGAGACCGGGCACTCCGTGGTGCGCGAGCGCTTCCTCGGCGGCACCGGCGAGGTCATTGAGAAGCTCGTCGGGCACCGTCACCAGGGTCGATCGCCCATGTCTTCGAAACGCCGGTTCTGATCTTTCGACCAATCGACCCGGTCGTTCGCGCCGCTGGTGGTCTCGCCATCGCCGCCGCGACGGTTGCTCCCACCATTCATGACCCAAAAGTTGCCAGACGCACGGACCGCCGCGCTCTGACCCATGATGTCTGCGGCCTGGTTGATCGACATCTTCGAGAGCTTGAGCGCCAGAAGCTGGTTGAGCGCGATTCGCTTCGCGAGCCAGTCGGTCGCGGCGTCGAGTTTCTCCAGGGGGACGACGTGATTCACCATGCCGAGTCTCAGCGCCTCGTCGGCGGATACGAAGTCGCCCGTCCAGAGATATTCCTTGGCCTTCTTGATGCCGAGCTCCCAGAAGTGGGTCGGGTATTCGTGATGCGCACCGCCCCAGCGCACGCTTCGGTCCGCAAACTTGGCGTCTTCTGCCGCCATCGCGAGATCGCACGTCGCGGCCAGCATCCACGAACCCATGATGCAGTAGCCGCGAATCTTGGCGATCGTCGGTTTGCCGATGTTTCGCCAGCGATCGTGGTAGCGCCAGTAGACGCCGCGATCCATCGCTGAGACGCGGCCTTCGAGCGAGAAATCACGGGGGAACTCGTCGAGTTCGTCGCGCATGTTCTGCGTCCCGATGTCATGGCCCGCGCCGAAGTTCTCGCCCGCGCCGGTCACCACGATGACCTTGATGTCGTCATCCGCCTCCGCTTTCGAGAAGGCCTGGTCGAGTTCCCAATAGGTCTTCCGGCTGATCACATTCATCACGTCGGGTCGATTCACGGTGATCGTCGCGACTTCGTCCGTGACGTCCAAGAGCACGTAATCCCATTGCGCCATCGCTGCTGTCTCCTTACCGCTCACGAGGGCAATGAGTGTCGAGAAAAACGCCAGGCGCCACCAGCCGCTTTCTCGAAGGCACAAAAAAACCCGGCCGAAGCCGGGTTTTCTCGGATCGCCAGGAGCTTAAGCTCCGGGCAGATCGATCAGGCGCTGTGGCGCAGGACCTTGCCAGCACGATCGCCCGTCAGGTCGCCATCGCGAACGCTCACGATGCCGTTGACGATCGTCGCCTTGAAGCCGCGCGAACGCTGGATGTAGCGCGGTGCGCCGCCGGGGAAGTCGTGCACGAGTTCCGGCTGGAGTTCTTCGACGACATTGGCGTCGAAGACGTTGACGTCGGCACGCATGCCTTCCTTCAACACACCCCGGTCCTTGAGGTCAATGACTTTGGCCGGACCCGACGTCATCCGCTCGATGACTTGACCCATCGAGTAGTAGCCGCGCTCACGATGCCAGTACGAGAGCATGAAGCTCGACCAACCCGCATCCATGATCTGCGATACGTGTGCACCGGCGTCACCGAGGCCCGGATACAGATGCTTCGAAGAGAAGAGCCCCGCTTGCTCCTCGAGGCTCGATGAGAACATGCGGAAATTGAAGAGGCCGCGTCCTTCACTTTCGCGTGAAAGGCGAAGGAACGTTTCCACCCAATGCTCGCCCGCCGCTTCCGACTGCTCCTTGAGATTCACCTCGTTCGTGTAGGCCGGCGTGTCGCCGCTACCGAGGTAGTAGACCCGCTCGAGCGGAATCTGAGTCGCGTTCTGACCCTTGCCTTCGCTGACGAGCTTCGCTGCGGTTTCTTCGTCGTTGATCGCCTCGAGGCGTTCCGTGAGATCCATCTGCGAGAGCTTCTTCCAGGTCGGTCCCTGGATCGGCAGGTTCGATTGCATGCCGAACACGTAGCCGGAACCTCGCACATGCGAGATCGCCGTCACGTCGCGTCCTTCGGCGAGCTTGTCGAGCGCGCGAGCCGAACGTTCACCGGCGCCTTGTTCCGGCTGGGTGCCGTAGCTGAAGAGGACACGAGACTTCTCGGCGACCGCGTCGAGAATCTCGAAGTCCGCACCGACCGCCTGCATAAGGCCGTCTTTCGGACCGACGACGCCGGCGATCTCTTCGAGTTCTTCCTTCTTCGCGAACGTACCCGGGATCGACCGACCATCCGGCGCACGATGTGGCTCGAAGCGGTTGGTGGAGAATCCCCACGCACCGTCTTCGATCGACTTCTCGACGATGTTCTTCATTTCTTCGACTTCGTCGGCTGTCGCGTCGTCGGCGAAGGACCGGTCGCCCATGACGTAGTAACGCACCGCCGCGTGGCCAACCATGCCGGCCACGTTGACGGCCGTGCCGAGGCGCTCGATCGAATCGAGGTACTCGCCGTACTGTTCCCAGTCCCATGCGAGGCCACCGAGAATGGCTTCCTTCGGGATGTCCTCGACCGTCTCCATCATGCCCGCCAGGAGTTCCTGGTGTTCCGGGCGGCAGGGCGCGAACGTCATGCCACAGTTGCCGATCAATGCCGTGGTGACGCCGTGCCAGCTGACCGGCGTCATGTCGGGATCCCAGCCCATCTGGGCATCGAGGTGTGTGTGAATGTCGACGAATCCCGGCGTCACCATGAAGCCGTTCGCCTCGATGACTTCCGTTGCTTCACCTTCGACATCACCGACGGCTGCGATGTAGCCGTCCTTGATCGCGACGTCACCCGCCACGGGTTCGCTACCCGTGCCGTCAACGATCATTCCCCCTCGAATCAAAATGTCATACGTCATCTGTGTCGTATTCCCCTGCGCTGGTTTGAACGTTTCCCGCCGCGTCAGCCGATCCAGGCGACGCAGCAAACCGGCAATTCTAGCATCGCGTGCCAAACGACCGGATTCGATCCGGCTATTTCGATAGAACCGGCGGTTGAGAAGGTCCTGAGCGGGCTCTGACGAGCATCACGAAACCGACGTAGAGAAGCGCCACGACGAGGTAGTCGGCGATGGGGATTCTCAGGATTTCGTGCAAGTTCCAGGCGTCGCCGAAAACGCCGTAGGCCAGCACGAGCGCGATCGCCGAAACGCCACCGAGCACAACGCGCGTGAACCTCGAGAGCCCTACACCGTGCATCTGCGTCACGACGAAAATCACGAGGAATCCAAAACCGAACATGCGCCACGCGTTGGCGGGTTGGGTCACGGCCACCAGGATTGCGTGCGGGATCACCATCACCTCGAGGGCTAGCGTCCAGACCCGATTGATGTGGGCGCGGTTCAAGATCAACACCGACTGCCAAATCAGGAGAAACATGTAGAAGAAGCCGATCAGGTGCCCCTGGGTCGACTCCATCGGGTGGTACCAGAACGTATAGATGATCGCCCACGAAAAGAGATAGCCGTGATGGGTTCGCGCGATCTCGGTGATTTTCCGGTCAATACGCAGTCGGCCGAAAAGGAGTCCGCGCCGCGGCGCCTCGAAGAACAGGATCACGATCAGCATCAGCGCCACCGAGCCGAGTGCGGTGATCTCGGGAACGTCCCGGGCGAGCCCGTCGTAGAAGACGTGCGTCTGCAGCAGGTGCAGCGCGATGAACGCGCCGTTACCCCAGAGCATCAGCCAGTTGAAACGTGTGAACGAGGCCTCGAATCGTTGACCCGACGCTCGCGCTCTCGCGATGACGTACCAGACGAAGACGTTGTGACAGACGTAGCCGAGCCAGGCGCTCACCTGCCCGCCGACGTCGGGATCGCTGAGACGCCACGGATACTGAAAAGGCAACGTTGGCCCGACGATGTCGAAGGTGGCCAGTCGGTCACCCGTGAGCGCGATGACGAACGCGAACGCCGCGGCCACCACGACACCGCTGGCGACATAACGAAGCGTGAGCGAGGAAGGATTCACGCCCTTCGCCTTATCGATACCCCATCGTCGAGAGCCTAGCGCTCTTCGCCGTCCCAGTAATCGAGCGGCTCGCGCGGATAGATCTCGCCGAGACTGCGAACCTGGACCTTGTTCGAATCCGGATAGACGACCACTTCGTGTCGGTTCCGCTCACCGATCAGGACGTACTGACACGGCGCGTCGGTATCGTTGGTGAGGCAATGCTCACGCGGTGCACCGGCCGGAAAGCGAATATAGGAACCCGCGCGCATCGTGTGTCGCTCGGCGCCCAATCGCACCGTGAGCTCGCCTGTCAGGACATAGACGTGCTCTTCCTCGAGGGCGTGATAGTGCGCCGGCGCGGTCGATGCACCCGGGGGTAGTTCCTGTATGCAGACGCCGAGATGCGCGCGTGCCTCTTCGGACTCGAAAGCCTTGAAGCGCAGCTGAATCCGTTCGCTCTCGCGATAGGTCTGCCATTCGAGATCATCGACGTTGACCGGTTTTTCCATGCTCGTTCTCGCCATCGCGGTTCCATGAGGGTTGCACCTGACGCCGCGCCCGACAAACACCCAAACGCAGTGCCAATAGACGCTTGCCGGGCAATCGTACGTATCGCGATAGCTCCACCAGGCGGCGATGAGGCAACCTAGGTATTCACCTCATCCTGCAAGAGTTTTTTGTTGTTCGCTCTCCGTTTCGCTCTGGTCCTCTTGAGCCTGGTCTTGTTCGCGACGACCGCTTCCGCGCAAGCCGCACGTCCGAACATCGTGTGGCTGGTTGCGGAAGATCTGAGCCCCATTATTTCGGCATTCGGGGACGATACCGTCGAGACCCCCAACATCGACGGACTCGCTCGTCAGGGTGTGCGCTACTCGAATACGTTCTCTGTCTCGGGCGTTTGCGCACCGAGTCGCTTCACGCTCGCGACCGGCCTCTACACGACCCGCGCGGGCGCTCACAACATGCGGGTCACCGGGCCGCCTGCCTACATGGAACAGATCGGTCTCGTGGGTTACGAGGTCGTGCCGCCGCCCGAGGTGAAGACGCTCTCCGAGCAATTGCGCCGCGCCGGTTACTACACGAGCAACAACGCCAAGACGGATCACCAGTTCACCGCGCCGGTGACCGCCTGGGACGCGTCCGGCTTAAACGCGACGTGGCACGGGCGGGGGGAAGGCCAGCCGTTCTTTGCCGTCTTCAACTTCGTCATCACGCACGAAAGCCAGGTGTGGGCCGAAGTGCCGCGCCATGCGCTCTTTCGCTACCACTCGCTCTTCTCGGACAACCCCGAGCCCCGACACTTCTCGACCACGGGTGGCGAGATCGGCACGTTCCCGAACCATGTCGCCGACGATCTTCTACCACCTCGCCCGCCCTATCTTCCCGACACGCCGGCCGTTCATCGCGATCTACGACGGGTCTATTCCAACGTCGTCGAACTCGACCGTCAGATCGGCCGCGTCATCGATGCGCTGCGTGCCGACGGCGTGCTCGACTCGACGATCATCGTGTTCTACTCGGACCACGGCGGCCCGTTACCGCGCCAAAAGCGCCTCTTGTACGACTCGGGGCTGCACGTCCCGCTCATCATCACGTTCCCCGACGGCCGGGACGCTGGGAGCATCGATCCGCAACTCGTGAGCTTCGTCGACTTCGTTCCGACGACGCTATCCCTCGCGAAGGTCGAACCACCCGACTATCTCGACGGCCGGGCGTTCCTCGGCGATTTCACCACCGAAGGCCAACGTCGTTACATCCACGCGGCCGCCGATCGACTCGACACGGAATACGATCTGATCCGCGCGGTACGGGACGATCGATTCAAGTACCTCTTGAACTTCAACACCGACCGGCCGTACTACCTCGAGGTCAAATACCGGGAGCAGATGGCGTCCATGCAGGCGCTCCTCGAGCTCCGGGACGACGGTCGGCTCGATCCGATCCAGGCGCAGTGGTTTCGCGCGCGCAAGCCCACCGAGGAGCTTTTCGACACCGCCAACGACCCCCACGAAGTCACGAATCTCGCGGCCGACCCGCGCTTCGCCGAAAAGGTCGCCGAAATGCGCAGCGAAGCGGCCCGGTGGATGGCCGCCACCGATGACAAAGGTTTCATGGCGGAGGCCGAGTTGCTCGAATCGTTCTGGCCAGACCGAAAGCAACCCATCACGAGCCCGCCCGTCGCACAAGAAGTCGTCGGTCGGCTCACACTCGAATCGTCGACGGAAGGCGCGTCGATCGGCTACCAACTCACCTACGACCCGGCTGATCGCTGGCGCCCGTACACCGGCGTTGTCGTCATCGACCCGGACAATCCGCCAACACGCGCCATCGCTCACCGAATCGGCTTCGCGCCGAGTACGGTCGTGACGTTGGCCGCCGGAGGAAACTGATATGCATCGAGCTTTGTTGATTTTTCTCATCCTGATCGCCGCGACCGAGCGACAAGCGGCTGAGCCGTGTTGTGTCGACGATCTCTTTGCCGAGGCGTTTCTCTACGGGCGACATTTCTCCCGCGAATGGCCGGATAGCTTTCCAGTAGCCCCGTTGAGCGAACCGTCGCTGCAGATGATCGGCAGTCAGGTGAGTTCACAAACACACGGCACCGCCATCGCCTGGCGATCCAACGACGATCTCGCGGGGTCGTTTGCCGCGGTCAAGCGCGCCTTGTCTGCGCAGGACTGGCGCGAAGTCCCCATGCCCGGGATGGTCATGCAAGCACAGGGTCGCGGGTTCATCCTCGCAAGTGCCGCCCCAGAACCGACGTTCGAAATGCCGCGTCGATTCTGCAAAGGCGTCGAACTCATTCACGCGATCCAGCGCACCTCGCCTCGCGGAACGATCGTGACGCTCTCGGCCTCGCCGAGTGGCGGCGCGGACTGCGACATGCTCATCGCCCAGACCGCCGCCCAGTCAGGACAACGACTCGCGATGAATTCGTTCATGCGGGCCGCTTCGGCGTTACCTGTTCTGCGCTTACCGGAATCGATCGAGAAGATGTCGATGGCCGACTCGAGTGGCGGCTCTTCAGCCGCGGTCCGAGCGGTCATCGTGCCCGCACTCGATACGAGCACGAGCGAAGTGATTCACCACTTCGATTCCCAGATGAACGAGCAGGGTTGGTTCAGCGAGTCTGCCTTCGGCGCCGGCGACTTCGTCGGCAGCGTTTGGAGAACGGCCGGAGAGCGTGGATCATTCGTCGCCTGGCTCATGGCCTACGATCGCGGCGAGGACTTACTCATCCGAATGACCGTCCTGGATCCCGAGGCGCAGGGCGCTGCCAGCATGAATGCCGTGAGCGTCTTCCGCTGAAATCGGCACCCAAGGAGACAATATGAGTGATCGCGAAGCCATCGAGGCCGTCGTCAGGACCTATTTCGAGTCGATGCACGAATCGGACCCCGGCAAGGTCTACGCCACCTTCCATCCCAACGCACGCATCACCGGATACTCGTTCGCCTCGGGCGCATTGGCCGAAATGACCCGCGGCGAGTTCGCCGACATGGTGCACGGCATACAACCGTCACCCAAAGCGAAAGGTGACGCGGTGCTTCTCGAGATCCTTTCGCTCGACATCGCCGGCGACACCGCGACGGTACGGGTGCGCGACGGCTATATCGGCCTCGATTTCATCGACTCGTTGAACTTCCTCAAGGTCGGTGACGAATGGCTGATCTACAACAAGCTCTTCCATGCGCAAGGCAAACTCAGCTGACGGGTCCTCTATCGGCGCCGCAAACGCCCGCGGTGCGCCTCCAGGGCATCTTCGTCGAGTTCGATCCCGATGCCCGGTCGATCCGATAGCACCAGATCGCCGGCATCCCATTCGAACGGTTCTTTGACGATCTCGTCGAAGAAATTGCGCGACTTGTAGATGCTTTCCTGGATCAGGAAATTGGGGATCCCCGCATCGATCTGGAGCGCCGCCGCCGTGATGACCGGCCCGCCCCAGATGTGCGGCGCCATCAGAACGTAGTTCGCCTCTGCCAGCGTCGCGATCTTCTTACAGGCGGTGATGCCGCCGCAGGATCCGAGATCCGGTTGCGCGAACGCGCAGGCTCCTTCCGCGAAAAGATTCTGGAATTCGAAAATGGAAACCAACCGCTCGCCCGTCGCGATGGGGATACTCGTCGAGCGCGCGATCTCGCCCATCTCCTTGTAGTTCTCCGGCGGACACGGCTCTTCGAGCCAGAGTGGATCGAACTGCTCGACGCGCGCCGCGAGTCGGCGCGCCGCCGATGGTGTCGTCTGGCCGTGGGTGCCGATCAGGATGTCGGCCCGGTCGCCGACGGCTTCACGAATCGCGCCGATCGCCTTTTCGGCGTGCCCGTATTCGGCGAGCGAAACTTCCCACGGCGCGGTCGGTGCCCGTCGGAAGCGTGTCTGCGGGAGCGGATCGAACTTGAGCCCGGTGAATCCTTCCTCGACGAGCTTGAGCGAAAGATCGGAGAGCAGCGCCGGGTCCTTCAGCCACGCATCGAGCACATTCGTGAGCTTGCCGGTCTCGTCCGTGTCGTAGATGTAGGTGTACGTGCGGATGCGGTCGCGCACTTTTCCGCCGAGCAGGTTGTAGACGGGCGTGTCGAAATGCTTGCCCGCGATATCCCAGAGCGCGATATCGAAGGCACTGATGATGCCCATCGTGACGTAGTCGGGGTGTTGCGCCGTCATGCCTTCGTACAGGAGCTGGTGCAGTCCCTCGCGCTCGAGCGGATCCTTGCCCACCAGATAGGAGTCGAACGCCTCCGCAACCATCGTCTCGTAGCCACCTTCGAGCCCGAACAGCGTGCCGAGCACGGCCGTTTCGCCCCAGCCGACGATGCCGTCGTCGGTCTCGAGTCGAACGAAGAACCAGATCGCGCCACCCCAACTCGGCGGTGGATTTCGAATGACGAACGTGCGGCAAGACGACAACTGCATGGGCGCAAACCTGGAGTTTAGGGAGACCTCGATTCTAGAAACTTCCCCCCGCACACCGCCACGACGAAGCGCGGCTCAAGTACCATCGCCGGCTCCGCATCAACCGAGCCCATCAACTATGAGCGTGACAACCGCCTCCAACGACGGCATCGCAGTCATCACGATCGATCGCGCCGAGCGTATGAACGCGCTGAACGAAGACGTCATCCAGGGACTCAACCGGGCGCTAACCGCCTTCGAAGCCGGCGACGATCGCGCCGCCATCCTCCACGCAGCCGGCGATCGGGCGTTCTCCGTTGGCGCGGACATCAAGGATCCGCCGAAGGAAATGTGGATGGGTGTCCCCAGCGTCGGCGTCAGCATGAAGAAGCCCGTGATCGCAGCAGTTCACGGTTGGTGCATCGGCGGGGCGTACTGCATCGTCCAGATGTGCGATCTCGTCGTCGCGTCCGAGACGACCGTCTTCAAGTATCCCGAGGCCCAAGTCGGTTTCACGGGCGGTCTGGTCGCGAGCGCCGTCGCTCGGATCCCGCACAAGATCGCAATGGAATTCCTGCTCCTCGGTCAGGACTTCACCGCGGAACGTGCTCTCGATGCCGGCATGGTGAATCAGGTCGTACCGAAGGGAGAGGAACTCGCGGCCGCAATGGAATACGCGAAGATCCTCGCGGTCTCGGCACCGCTCGTGGTCGAGACGCTGAAACGCTTCAGCCTCGAAACGCTGAACAAGAGCCCCGCCGAGGCGGGCGCTATCTCGCGCGAACAGCTCCTGCGCGTACGCGATTCAGCCGACGGTGAAGAAGGCCGGGTGGCGTTCCGGGAGAAACGCACCCCGCAGTTCACGGGTAATTAGTCGGCCGTCTCCACGTACCAGAACGCTGGATCACGGACGCCCGACGCATCGCCCGACGACACCGCCTCCGGCGACGCCATGAACGCTTCGGCCTGCTCGGCCGATTCGAGGTCGAGCAGAAAAAAGACGTGGTTCGGATCACCCGCCTCTTGCCACACGCGGTTGAGGCGAACGCCGAATTGGGCGGCGCGTTGTGCGTCATCGGCCAAAACACCGCGCCACGCCGCGAAGTCCTCGACGTAGTGACGAACGAACATCTGTAGAGCCATAGTCACCTCCGAGTAGACGGTCGTTCAAACGGCTCCCTTGCCGCCCAGGCGACGACCGACAACACTTGTCACTTCGAAGAGTAGCGTAGTGCCGGAGGGGTTAATGAGTCTCGACATATACACGGGTGCCACCCCGAACGGGTGGAAAGTCACGATCATGGTCGAGGAGCTGATCGAGGCCGGTGTCGATTTGCCCGAGGTGAACATGCACGCCGTCAATCTCGGCGGCGATCAGTTCACGCCCGAGTACATGGCGATCAACCCCAACCAGAAACTGCCGACACTCGTGCACGACGGTCGGCCCATCATCGAGAGCTGCGCGATCCTGCAGTACCTCGGTGAGCTCTTCCCGACGTCACTCTTCCCAACCGACGATCGGCGCTGGGACGTCATCCCGTGGCTCTACTGGCAGGCCGCGAACATCGGCCCGATCTTCGGCAACAAGCTGAGCTACACGCGCTACATAACGGACGCGACGGACGAGCAGAAGAGGCACCCGATCGAACGTTTCGGCAAGGAAGCGCTGCGTCTCGTCGGCGTTCTCGACCACCAGCTCGAAAAGCACGATTACCTCTGCGGTGACGATTACACGGTCGCCGATATCTCCACCTGGTGTTGGATCCGCTCCTATAAATGGGCCAAGGTCGACATCACGACCAAACCCCGGGTCGTCGACTGGGTGCATCGTATCCGCGCGCGCCCCGGCGTCGAACGAGGCATCTCGTTCGGCGTACCGAAGGACGAAATCGACAAGTTCAGCAAAGAGCGCCGCGCCCAATACATGAAGAACGGCGGCGGCATCGCCGACAACTCGTCGCTGAAGTCCGACATCTAAGCCTAGACTGACGCGGGGTGGCGCGCGGCGAAGTCGTGCGCGGCTTCGAACGCATGCCCGAGACGGCAGAGCGTCGACTCGCCGAGGGGCTCCGCGATGAGCTGCAGACTCAACGGGATGCCGTCGGGTGAAAATCCCGATGGCACCGACAAGGTCGGATAGCCGTTGAAGTCCCAGATCGAAACGAACCGACCCGTGCGGACAAACCAGTCGACCGAAGCGCCCGCCATCGTTCGCCCCGCGCTGTCGATGCCGTCGTAGGCCTTTTCCACGTCATAACGAAACGATTCTTCGGCGATGGTAGGCATCAGAAGCGCATCCACGTCGAGGAAGAGCGGCGCGAGGCGGCCGATCACCTCCCGCCGCTTGAAATGCGCCGTCGCGAGGTCGCGGCCGTTCACGCGGAACCCCGATTCGAGGAAAGCTCGAAAATAGGCGCCGTAGTCATCCGCCTGCGCGGGGTAGGTCGTCGCGTGCACCGCCGCGGTTTCCGCCGCCGTAATCAGATTCCAAGCATCACCGATATCCATTCGCGGCACGGTGACGGGAACGATCGACGCGCCGGCGTCGGCAAAGAACGCACACGCGTCCTGCATCGCGCGAGCCACATGAGGCTCGACGTCTTCGCACGCGAATGCTTCGTCCCAGCCGATGCGTAAACCCGCGATGCCGTTCGCCAGCGCCCCTTCGTAATCGTCGACGGGTTCGGCGAGAGAAGTCGGGTCCCTCTCGTCACGCCCCGCGATGACACGCAACATGCGCGCGGCATCGCGCACGCTTCGCGTCATCGGACCAACGTGGTCGAGCGTCGGGGCGAGATCCAGTACACCCGCGCGGCTCACGCGCCCCCAGGTTGGCTTGAGGCCGACGATGCCGTTGACCGCCGAGGGATACCGAATCGAACCACCGGTGTCGCTGCCAAGCGAGCCGAAACAGAGCCCGGCCGCCGTCGCGACGCCAGATCCTGCCGAAGAAGCGCCCGGCCAACGATCGAGATCGCCCCAGGGATTGCGCGGAACGTCGAAATCACGGTGGTAGCCGACCATCGCACCTTCCGTCGTCGCGAGCTTGCCCAACACGACCGCGCCCGCGGCTTCGAGCCGTTCGACGACGGTCGAATCGGTGTTCGAAACCTCGCCGCGCCTGAACGAATGTCCGCCCGTGGTTTCGGTCCCACGTTGGTGGCACAGATCCTTCACCGCGATCGGCACGCCGTGAAGCGCTCCGAGCGGCCGTCCACTCGACTGCGCTTCGTCGAGTGCCGCCGCGCGCGTGAGCGCCGCCTCACCGTAGACGTTGTAGTAGGCGTGCAACGTCGGTTCGAGCGCCGTGATTCGACCGAGCATCTGCTCCGTCAGATCAACGGCGGATAGCTCTCGATCGGCGATCGACGAGGCAACGTCGGTCAATGTTCGATAGTGCTGGTCCACGGAACTCCTCCGGGTCGTGAGCCGACGATCATCGTCGCTTCGATCGGCATCGTACTGTCTCTTAAGCGACGGATGAACGATAGGTCGCGCGCCGATGGCGCGTGCGACGGGTCACCCACCCGATCACGGAGATTTCCTTCCTCACCGCGAGCGACCGGGGCACACGCGCACGAGCTTTCAGCCGA
This sequence comes from uncultured Pseudomonadales bacterium, assembly GCA_951813295.1. Classification (GTDB taxonomy): domain Bacteria; phylum Pseudomonadota; class Gammaproteobacteria; order Pseudomonadales; family Azotimanducaceae; genus VXYL01. The sequence goes on along the minus strand of CATOTI010000002.1, from coordinate 1,991,845 downwards.
CGAATTGCCCGGGCGGCGTGGCGAAGATGGTCTCGGCCTCTCGAACAAGGAATGACCATGCGACCTCTTCTCTTAGTCCTCGCCTCGCTGATCGTCGGCTTAGGCGACACGGCACGCGCGGACACCTCACCCGTCTGGGCCGAAGGCGACGTACTCGCCAATGTAACGAACCTCTCGCCCCTTCTCGTCACACCACCGAGGCCGCCCTTCCGATGCTGGTTGGGCCCGATCGAAGATCCAACGCCGTACGGCTGTAGGTTGAGTTTCCCGACCAGACCAATCCCAATGTGTGCGTTGTTCCCGGTCGTCGGTGGGACTCCCCTGCACATCCTCTGCCGACCGATCATGTGATGCGCCTTTCCGACCGGCCGCGCTTTGCTCGATGATGTCGGCTCTTTCCACGAGCAAGGACGTCTAGCGTGCCGCAGTACATCTTCATCACGGGAGCCGCGAGCGGAATCGGGCGCGCGACGGCTAAAAGGTTCGCTCAAGAGGGTTGGCTGGTGGCCGCCGCCGACCTGAACGACGACGGACTCGCCTCCCTCCAGGCGGAGCTGGGCGGAAACCAGTGCACGACCTACCACCTCAATGTCACCGATCTCGTTCAGTTCCGCGGCACGATCGATGCGTTTTCCGACTGGTCCGGCGGCCAACTCGACCTGCTCTACAACAACGCCGGCATCGGCGTACTCGGTTTCTTCGACGACGTCCCCTTCGAACGTCACCTGGATACGATTCGCGTCAACTTCGAGGGTGTCGTCAACGGAATTTACGCTGCGATGGATCTCCTGAAAGCGACCCCCAACAGCCTCTGCTTTTCGACGGCCTCCGCGGCCGCGATCTACGGCGCGCCGTCGCTCGCCGTCTACGCGGCGACCAAGTTCGCCGTCAAGGGACTCACCGAGGCGCTTTCGGTCGAACTGGCGCGTCACGACAGCCGCGCCGCCGACGTCCTGCCCGGACTGATCGATACGCCGATCCTGAACGCCGAACACTACCTTGACGGCAAGGACATCAGCGATGGATCGCGCAACATCGGTCCCGCGGCCGAGGACGACGACGGGCCTTTGCGCTTGATCTCACCGAACGAGATCGCCAACGCCGTTTGGGAGGCGTATCGATCGGACAAAGTGCACTGGTACGTTCCGGCGGAACTCGAAGCGCTCGACAAGGCGAAGTCGATGGACGTCGAAGCTGCACGCAATGAACGCGTCATCGCGATGCAGCAGGCGTCCGAAAGCTAGCTCGACGTCAGGACCTCGAAACCGTCGCCGGCCTCGGCCAGGCGGGTAAGTAGAGGCGCCGGCCGCCAGTGGTCTCCATATTCTTCGGCGAAGCGCTGCATGTCGCGCACGACGACATCGAGACCCAGGTCGTTGGCCCAATACATCGGACCACCGAGGTGCTTCGGAAAGCCGTACCCGTAGCAGTAGACGATGTCGATGTCGGATGCGCGTAAAGCCACGCCGTCGTCGAGCAACTGTGCGCCGATGTTGACGAGTGGGTACAGGCACCGCTTGAGCACTTCTTCGTCGTCGACGGGGCGCTGGTTCACACCGAGTTCCGCCGCCGTCTCGCGGATGATCGTTTCGACTTCGGGATCCGGCGTCGCGCGCCGGCGCTCGTCGTAGATGTAGTAGCCGCGTCCGGACTTCTGCCCGAAGCGATCCATTTCACAGAGCTTGAAGGATACTTTCGACGTACGCGACGCCGTTTCGAGCGTTCCGCCGGCGAGCTTGTGTGCCCGCCAGTAGAGGTCGAGCCCGACCAGGTCGCTCATTCGAAACGGCCCCATGTTGAAGCCGAAGTCGTAGACGACCTGATCGACCTGCCAGGGCGTTGCTCCCGAGAGGATCAGCGCTTGAGCTTCCTGCGTGTAGCCGCCGATCATGCGGTTGCCGATGAATCCGGGCGCGTTCGTCGACAGCGCACAAACCTTGTCGATCGTCTTGCCGAGCGCCATGGCGGTCGCCACGGTCTGATCATCGGTCTTTTCGCCCCGAACGACCTCGAGGAGGCGCATCACATTGGCGGGCGAGAAGAAGTGAGTACCCACTACCTTCTCGGGCCGCTTCGTCTCAGCCGCCATCTGATCAACATCGAGACCGGAGGTATTGGTCGCGAGGATCGCGCCATCCTTCATGACGCCGTCGAGCTTCGAGAAGATCTGTTTCTTGAGATCCAGATTCTCGAACACGGCTTCGACCACGACATCCGCCGAGCCGATGGCCTGGTAATCCAACGTGCCCGAGATCAACGCCATGCGCGCGTCCATGTCGGCCTGCGCCAACCGGCCCCGGCGAACCTGGCTCGCGTAGTTTTTCTCGATGGTCTCGAGTCCCCGATCGAGACCCGCTTGATCGACTTCGAGGATCTTCACGGGAATGCCGACGTTCGCAAAGCACATGGCGATCCCGCCGCCCATCAAGCCACCACCGACCGTCGCCGCGGATTGAATGGCTACGGTCGGTGTGTCCCGATCGATATCCGGAATCTTGCGTGCCCGCCGTTCGGCAAAGAACGCGTGCACCATCGCCGCGCGCTGAGAGTGCGCCTGAACGAGTCCCGAACGACGCCGTTCTTCCGCGATGCCCGCATCGAAGGATTCCGACATCACGGCCGCGCGAGCACACTCGACGATCTGCTCGCCGTTGAACTGGCCGCGCATGCGAGCCGCAACGAAGTCCTCGCCCGACGTGAAGATCTCGGGTCGCTCGCGATCCTTCGACGTCCAATGGGTCATGTCGCGAATCCGCCGCGGCCCCTCGTTCTGGCTCACGAGCCTGCGGGCATATCGGATCGCACCGTCGACGAAGTCGTCGTCTTCGATCAACTCATCGACGATACCGAGTCGGAGCGCTTCTTCGGTCGGGAACGGGTCGCCCGTGAGCATGGGAATGAGCGCGTTCTCCGCGCCGATCAACCGCGGCAAACGCTGGGTTCCGCCGCCGCCCGGCAGGATGCCCAGCTTGACCTCGGGCAGGCCGACCTCGGCGCCCGGTTTGATCACGCGGTAGTGACACATGAGCGCATTTTCGAGGCCACCGCCGAACGCCGTGCCATTGATCGCCGCGACGATCGGTTTCGGGCTCGACTCCATCCACTCGCCGGCGCTCTTCGACGGCTTCGGTAGATCCGCCGGTAACGTTTTGCCGAAGTTGCGGATATCGGCACCCGCAATAAAGGCGCGACCCGCGCCCGTGATCACGATTGCCTTGATGTCATCATCCGCGATGGCTGCTTCGAGATGCATCGCCATCCAGTAGGTCACCCCGGTCGATAGCGGATTGACCGGCGGGTTGTCGATCGTGAGTAACGCGACGTCGTCACGTTTCTCGAAGTGCACTGTGCCTATCAACTCGGCCATCGGATTCCCTCCCAGATCTCTCAAGATGAACGCCTGATTCGCGCGAGCGTGCATCGCGACGACCCCGATTGCCAGCCTATCCGGCGTTGATCGATCGACTCGGCGGAGTGCTTGGCGGTGTCGTCGGCGCAGGCATAGGATCGAGCGACGAATAAAGGGAAAACGCCATGACCGATCTCGTCTTCTACACCAATCCACAATCACGAGGTCGGATCGTGCGTTGGATGCTCGAGGAACTCGGCGAGCCTTACACCACCGAAGTGCTCGACTACAAAACGACGATGAAGGCAGCCGAGTACCTCGCCATCAATCCGATGGGGAAAGTGCCCACGATCAAGCACGGCGGTGCCATCGTCACCGAATGCGCCGCGATCTGTGCATATCTCGCTGAAGCGTTCCCGAGCGCCAACCTCGGGCCGAACGCAGAAGAGCGCGCCGACTATTACCGGTGGCTCTTCTTCGCGGCGGGACCCGTGGAGAGCGCGTTTACCAACCAACGCCTCGGCATCGAGGTGAGTGAAGACCAGCGGATGAGTATCGGCTATGGCGACTACCCGAGCGCGGTCGAGACGCTGGCCCACGCCGTGAGTCGGCACGACTACATCTGCGGGGACCGTTTCACGGCGGCCGATGTCTACGTCGGCTCACAGATCGGCTTCGGTATTCAGTTCGGCATGGTCGAACCGCGCGACGAGTTCTCTTCTTATTGGGACCGCTTGAGCCAACGGGCGGCGTTCGTGCGCGGGGGCGAAATGGACGACGCGCTCATTGCGGGGTCCTGAGTTCGTCCAACGCGTTAGGCACGGCGGCATCGCCGTGCCTGTCACCACGAAGCATCGGATCAGAACGGATATTCGTATTCGGGGTACTCGTAGGTCGGTACGACCAGCAGTTCGTATTGCGGCGCGAGGAAATGGACGAGATCGGTGAGCTGTTGCACGGTCATCGTCTGGTTGAAGTTCGGCATGCGCGACCGACCCCGGACCGCACCATCGGCACGCGCGATGCGGTGCGACGGATTGATGATCGAGGTGACGAGTTCCCGGTAGCTCTTCTCTCCGGTAACCGATCCGAGAGTGAGATGGAATCCACGACCATCGCGTTCGTGGCGTACGCCGCCTGCGCTGTGGCACTGCACACAACCGAGCTCGACGAACGTCGCTTGGCCACGTTCGGCATCGCCCGCCGGCAGGGCAAACTCGTCGATGCTGACGCAGCCGCCGAGAAGCACCACGGACAGGCCAACAAGGAAGGAGAGGGGCTTCGTGCGCATCGTTCGTCCAAACATCAGGTTTCCGGCGAACGTTAGGTAGCCCGGCTACGGCGTGACATTCGTATTTCCCGCCGCCGACTACGGGCTTCCCCTTATCCCGCCGTCGTGCGCAGTAGAATCAAGACTCGCGCGGGAGGAGGGGACACCATGCAGACGATTCGAAAAACCACCACGGGCATCATGGCGCTCGTAATCCTGGCGGCGACGAACCTCGCCGCCGAGGAACCCAATCGCTGGACGGCTTCGATCGAACGCTTCGAAGCTGCCGACGCCAACTCGATGCCGCCCAAAGACGCCGCGCTCTTCGTCGGCAGTTCGAGCATCGTTTTCTGGGCGAGCCTCACCGACGACATGTCCCCTTTGCCCGTGATCAATCGAGGCTTCGGCGGCTCGACCATGCAAGATCTCAACTATCACCGCCAACGCGTCGTCAAACCTTACGAGCCGAAGCTCGTGCTGGTTTACGAAGGCGACAACGACCTTGCTTTTGGCCGCGATCGCGAAACGATCCTCGGCGATTTCGAAGACTTCGTTCAGTACGTCGACAGCGCACTCCCCAATACCGACATCTGCTTCATCGCCATCAAACCTTCGCTCTCTCGCGAGCATCTCTGGGCAACGGCGGATGCGATCAACGACGACCTCGAGGCCTGGGCCGAGACGCGTGACGACCTCTGTTTCATCGACGTCGCCTCGCCGATGCTGATGGACGACGGGAAGGCCGATCCCAGCCTCTTCGTCGCCGACGGTCTGCACATGAACAAGGCGGGCTACGCCATCTGGGCCCGGGTCGTGCGACCGGTCGTCGAAGCACGGTTGTCGCAGCGGTGATCCTCGACGACCTTCTCGGTACGGACCGCGTGCTCGTCCTCGACGGCGCGATCGGCAGTGAAATCACCCGCCTCGGCGCGCCAATGGATTCCCCCGCGTGGTGCGGGGTTGCCAACCACTCTCACCCGGACGTCGTACGGCGTGTCCATGTCGAATACATCCGAGCGGGCGCGAACATCGTGACATCAAATACGTTCGCGACCTGCCGCCACGTGCTCGACGGCGCCGGACTGGGGAAAAAAGCCGCGACATTCACGCAGCGTGCCGTCGAACTCGCACGGGAGGCGATCGACGAAGCCGGCGTCGACGCGCCCGTCGTCGTCGCCGGCTCGATGTCGAACAACCTCGCCTGGATCCCGGGTAAGTTCAGCCCCGATCCACGGTTTAAGCCGACGCCCGAGGTTGAAGCTGCGAACTACCGCGAGATGGCGGAGGCGCTCGCTGAGGCAGGCGCCGATCTCATCGTTCTTGAGATGATGTCCGATATCGAGCACGCGAGCATGTTGGCCGAGGCGGCCCGGGCAACGGGGCTGCCGCTTTGGATCGGCATCAGCAGCAGTCTGAGACCGGACGGTTCCGTCACGGCCTGGGACCTCCATAACGAGGAACCCGCCGATCGGATCGATGCCGAACACCGACGCGCTGCCGCCATGCCGTTAACCGATGTGATCGACGCGATGGCAGGCTTCGAGCCGCAAGTCATGGGCATCATGCACTCGACATCGACAGCGATGTCGCCCGCACTTCGCACGCTCTACCAGCATTGGTCCGGACCCGTCATGGCCTATCCCGAAGCCACTAACTTAGCGACGATTGAACCGGCAGCGTTTGCGGCGCGGTGTCGCGATTGGGTAGCGGGGGGCGTGCAGATCATCGGCGGTTGTTGCGGCACGACGATCGAGCATATCCGGGCGATGGTGGAATCGCTGCCGGACAAAGTTGGTCCGCGCTCAGCACTCGCGTAGCGGAACGCCTTCCGTCCGCGAAGCCCGGCCCAAAGACCTTGCCCGAGCGACGATTTCTGGCTTCGATTTCACATCACCACGCCGCCCGAGGACTCTCATGGCCATCAAGCTCTATCACAGCCCCCGTGCCTGCTCACGGGTCACGATGAACGCACTCGAAGAGGTGGGCCTCGAGTACGACGAGCAGGTCGTCAACATCTTCAAGCAGGAGCAGAAATCACCCGAATACCTCGCGATTCATCCAGGCGGCAAAGTACCGGCGCTCGCCGTCGACGGCGATGTGATCACCGAGAACGCGTCCATCCTCCTTTACCTGCATCGACGCGTACCGCAAGCAAAGCTCCTACCTGACGTCGATTCCGACATCGTGCGAGCCCAGCAGGCCTCGGATCTCGTCTGGTGTTCAGGCACGGTCCATCCGATGGTGCGCCAGGTGCGGATGCCGATTCGCTTTACCGACGGCGATCCGTCCGGCGTACAGGAAAAGGGCCACGAATATGTGCACGGCGTCGCGGCACAAGTGAGCGATCGCGTCGCGAACGAACGTTGGTGGTACGGCGATGATTGGTCGATCGTCGACGTCTATCTCTTCTGGCTTTTCACCACGGCAGCATCGGCCGGCTTTCCCGTCGGCGACTACCCGAATCTCGCTGCACTCATCGAACGAGTGCAAGACCGTCCGAGTTTCGAGCGCGCGATTGCCCGAGAAACCGCCGCGGCCAACAAGGCGGGAATCAAGCTTTCCTGAGGAGGAATCGATGGTTTGGCTCAACGACGAAGATGTCCGTACGCCCGAAGTCAGCGATTGGGACGGCATTCACCTCCTGCATTTCCAGTTCTCGTCGTGCTCGCAGAAGACTCGCATCTTCCTCGGTCAGAAGGGCATCGAGTGGCAATCGCACCCCGTCGACCTCGCGGCCGGAGAGCAACACACCGAATGGTTCATGGGCATCAACCCGCGAGGGCTCGTGCCGGTCCTGGTCCACGACGGTCGGGTGATGATCGAAAGTAACGACATCTTGAGCTACCTCGAATCGTGCTTCCCGAACCCGCCGCTCCTGCCAGAAGAATCAGACACCGCTCGCCGTCTCCTCGAGCAGGAGGACGATCTGCACCTCGACTTCAGGGCGATCTGCTTTCGTTACTTTTTCCCGGCCGCGCCGCGTTCGCAGGAGTCGATCGATCGCTACCAGACCCTCGGGTCGGGCACCGTCGGCGGCGTGGCGGACGAGCACAAACCACTCGAAATCGAATTCTTCGAGGACATGCTGGCCAACGACGGGATTTCAGACGCGCGCATCATTCGCGCGGTCGAGCGGTTCGATCGTGCCCTCGGCGATCTCGATGCGCGCCTCGACGCGGGGTCTTTTCTGCTCGGCGAGCAACTCTCGCTCATCGATATTGCCTGGTATATCTACGTCTACCGGCTGATCACCGCGGGGTTCCCCATCGCGACCAGATTCCGGAATCTCGAGCGCTGGTTCCAGGACCTCGACGCCCGCGAGGACTTCCGCCGCGAGGTCGCCGAACCGCCAGCGCTCACCGCCATTCGAGCGGAGATGCACCGAGCACAAGCGGAAGCGTCGGCGACGCTTGTCGACGTTGCGGGGATCTCGAGCTGACGACCCTCAGGTCACATCCTCAACGTCGCTCGATGGCTTCGATGATCAGACGCTGCGTTTGTTTGAGATTCGCGGCGTAAGTCTCACCGCCCCGCCGATGCCCCATCCGCACGATCACCAGATCGTGCGTCGGCACGACGAACGTGTGCTGACCGCCAGCTCCAGCGGCATGGAAGGCGTCCACCGGCAGGTCCCAAGCACCCGCACCGTTCACCCACACCTGGCCACCGTACTCGGGCTGCTCCCAGGCTGGTGCCGGGGTCTTCATGAAGTCGACGTATCCGGCCGGTAGTAACCGCTCGCCCATGAAACAACCGTCGTTCAGAAGGAGTAGTCCGATGCGCGCCCAGTTGCGCGCGGTGCCGTAGTCGAAGCCCGTCATCACGAAGTTGCCATAGGCGTCGGTTTCGAGCACCTGGCGTCGAATCCCGATGCGGTCGAACAAGGCCCGCTGAGGCCAGGTCAGGTATTCCTCGCCGCGTGCTCGAACGGCGTTTTGCAGGATCCATCCGAGCGATAGGGGATCACAGTTACGGTAGCGGCCGACGGTCTGCGGCGCGTGCTCGACGGGACGGCTGATGGCGAAGCGGAGCACATCCACGACACCGGTGTAGACGAGCGTGTGATCCGGATAGCCTGCCGCGACCCAGGTGGAGGGTTCGTTCGAAGAGAACTGGAGACCACTGCTCATTTGCAGCAGATCACGGATTCGAATCGCACCCCGCGGGTCACCCGCGCGGCGCCATTCGGGAACCGGCGCCGGATCGTCCAGGCGCAACTCACCATCGCGGATGAGGAGCCCGATGAGGGCCGCCGTGATCGTCTTACCCATCGACCAGCTCTCGAGCTGCGTCTCGAAATCGAGCCCATCGGCATAGCGTTCCGCAACGATCTCACCGCGGTGCACGACCACAAACGCAGCGGTGCAATCGTCGGGATTCGCAAACGCGATATCCACCGCCTCGTCGAGGACCGATCCGGCGAGCGGCGACGCCGAAGTCGATGACGCGACGTCGCCGAGCGGCCACTCCGTCTCTTCCGCTGGCGGCAAGGTCGACGTCACCGCGACCGGTTCGAATAGCGGCTGCTTGCCGGCCGGCAGAATCACGCAGCCCTGGTCACCGAACTGCTGCGCCGTCCGACTCACGCCGTTGGCGAGCGTGAGTTCGACGGATCGTGCGGCACGATCGACTTCAGCGGTAAACCAGGTGTGGCCATCGCGCTCGCGCGGGATCGTCACGCTGTTGCGTATCGCTTCGTCTGGATCGCGGTTCGAAACGAACACCGCCGAAGCAAGCACCTTTGCCGCCGTCGCTGCCAACAGATCGCCGTACTTCAGGACGTGCGGCGGGAAAGAGGGCTGGGTGCTCATATGTGGCGTGATCCTGCGACGGCGATCAGTCGCCGATGATGCCACTATCAACTCATCGCGCCGTGACACGTCCGAGGGAGGGGGAGCGCCATGAAACCGTATCGATCGTTCGCCATGTGGCTCGCGATGTGCGTTTGCACACCGATCCTCGCCGCCGAGTCGAATGCCTATTTCGGCGACCTGCACGTTCACACCCGCTATTCCTACGATGCCTTCTTCTTCGGCACCAAGGGCTCGCCGGACGACGCTTACGATTTCGCCAAAGGCGAGCCGCTCACCGTCCCCTCCGGCCAGGTGATCCAACTCGACCGGCCACTCGATTTTTATGCCGTCACGGATCACTACTTTTTTCTGGGCCAGTGGTGGGCGTCCGCGAACGATCCCGACCATCCCTACAAGAACGATACCGAGGTACAGCGGATTCTCCGCTCCAACGACTTCGGTGGCGCATTCCGCTTCCCGCACGAGAAGGTGCTCGAGCGCGACATTCGGACGGCGTGGCGCGACACCCAACGCGCCGCGGCCAGGCACAACGATCCCGGCAAGTTCACAACGCTGATCGGTTTCGAGTTCACTCCCGAGAAGGACATGGATGGCCAGCACCGAGTGGTGCTGTTCGAAAGCGAACGCGTACCGCCACTCCTGATCGGCCGCATCGAGACACTGAATCCGGAAGATCTGTGGGCCTGGCAGGACCGCCTGCGCGCCGACGGGATCGAGTCGCTCGCGATCCCGCACAACAGCAACCTCTCCGGCGGCAGGATGTTCGAGGGCACCTATTTCGACGGATCGCCGTTGACGGTGGCCTACGCCGAGATGCGCATGCGCAATGAACCGCTGGTCGAGATCGCGCAGATGAAGGGCACGTCCGACACACATCCTTTCCTCTCGCCCAATGACGAGTGGGCAAACTTCGAGATCAGGCCGTTCAAGCTCGGTCCGCACGCCTCGAGCCGTCCGAGCGGCAGCTACGTCCGCGATGCGCTGAAAGAAGGCATGGTGTTCGCTAAGCGCCTCGGCGTGAACCCTTATCAATACGGGATCGTCGCGGCGAGCGACACGCATGCGGCCGGCCAAACGTACACCGAAGAGAACTTCACACTGCAGCAAGGCGGCCGCCGTGCAGCTACGCGTATAGGCGCAGTTCCCGTGGACGACGCCGGCGTCGGATTTCGTGAAACGTCGAGCCGTTTTCATAGCGCGGCCGGGCTGACCGGCGTCTGGGCAGAAGAGAACACACGCACGGCCATCTACGCGGCACTGCGGCGAAAGGAGACTTTCGGCACGTCCGGACCGCGCATCAAAGTTCGTCTCTCGGGCGGGTTCGAGAAGAAGGTGCACCAGGGCGGCGGGGTTACGGCGGGTCCGGGCAATCCGACATTCGAGGCATGGGCGCTGGCCGACCCCGACGGCGCCAAGCTCGAGCGGCTGCAGATCATCAAAGGTTGGGTCGAGGATGATCGCGCGCACGAACGCGTATTCGACGTCGCCTGCGCCGACGGCAGCGAGGTCGACCCGGAGACCAGGCGCTGCACCACGAACGCGGTACCGCTGAACACGACGACCTGCGCCTATGACGACGAACCGGGTGACGCTCAGCTGGACGCTACGTGGGTCGACGACACCTACGAGTCCGGCCAGTACGCGTTCTACTACGTTCGCGTGCTCGAAAACCCAACGTGCCGTTGGTCGACCTGGGCCGCACTTCGCGCCGGCACCCGGCCTCGCCCGGACCTTCCGCGCACGATTCAAGAACGCGCCTGGACTTCACCGATCTGGGTGAAACCATGATCTATCGACGAACAGTTTTGTTCATCCTGTGCGTGACGATAGCCGGATGCGGCGACCCACCCGCGCCCACAAGCGACGCGCCCGCCGAAGCGAAAGCCGACCGGCCCCCCAACGTCATCCTGATCATGGCGGACGATCTCGGCTACGGTGATATAAGCCCTTACGGTGGATGGATCGAGACACCCCACCTCGACCGGCTCGCTCAAGCGGGGTTGCGATTCAGCGACTTCCATTCGAGCGGCAACGTCTGCTCGCCGACCCGGGCAGGTCTCATGACCGGGCTCTACCAGCAACGCCTCGGTATTCCGGGCGTTCTCTTCGCCAATCCAGAACGACCCGAACACTACGAGGGCATCGCCGCCGAGCACGTCACCATCGCCGAGGTGATGGCGGCAAACGGCTACGCCACGGCGATTTTCGGCAAATGGCATCTCGGCTATCAACCCGAGTTCAATCCCACGTTGCACGGGTTCGATGAGTTCCGAGGATTCGTCAGCGGCAACCTCGACTACCAATCCCACATCGACATGATGGGCCGGCCGGATTGGTGGCACGACGCCGAGCTCGACGCCGAAGACGGCTACCTGACCGACCTCGTGACAACCCACGCGGTGAATTTCATCGAGCGGCACGCTGACGAACCCTTCTTCCTCTACCTCCCGCATCACGCGCCCCATTACCCGTTCCAAGGCCGCGACGACCCCGCCGACCGCACGATCGACGGCGAGTTCGATCAACTCGGCTCGCAAGAGGACAAACGGCGTGCTTATCGCGAGATGGTCGAGGCGATGGACGACGGTGTCGGGCGCGTGGTCGAGGCGCTCGAACGCTTGGATCTCGCGGACGACACGGTCGTCTGGTTCTTCTCCGACAACGGGGCAGCGCGATGGGGATCCAATGCGCCGCTCAGGGGCTTCAAGGCGACCGATTGGGAGGGCGGTCATCGGGTGCCCTCCATCGTGCGCTGGTCGTCGTCAGTCAGCCCGGGCAGCACAGCGATCCTGAGTTCGACTCTCGACGTGATGCCGACCGTGCTGCACTGGGCGGGCATCGACTACGAAGGCCGGCAGGACGGCGTCAATCTCGCCCCGTTGATCGACGGGAACGAACCGCCCACAAAGCGGCAGCTCTTCTGGGGCGGAGACGGCACCTTCTGGCACGGTGCCGCCATGCGCGACGGGCGCTACAAACTCATGATCGACGTCTCCGGCGACAACGAAGGGACGCCGCAGCTTTTTGATCTCGAGGAAGACATCGGCGAGCAGAACGACCTAGCCGACGAGAATCCCGAGCGGGTGCAACAAATGCTCACAGCCCTCGAGGCATGGAAGGCGGAGGTGGCTGCGAACACGCCATAAATCTCGCACGGGACCGAGGTGTTTTTTGGCGCGCCTGGCGCGATTCGAACGCGCGACCTTTGGCTTCGGAGGCCAACACTCTATCCAGCTGAGCTACAGGCGCCTTAGGCGTTAAGTGTATTCGAATGTTGGCCGACCGAACGATAGCGCCGGCCGATCGAGCGAGCGCACACTTGCGAACGCAAGAGGAATCAACATGACAGAACGCATCATCGAAGCGAACGGCATCACGATCTGGACGGAGTCCTTCGGCGATCCCGACGACGCGCCACTGCTGCTCGTCATGGGCGCGACCGCCCAGGGCATCTACTGGCCGGAGGAGTTCTGCCAGGCATTGGTCGATCAGGGTCGGTTCGTCATTCGCTACGACAACCGAGATACGGGGCAGTCGACGTGCGTCGACTTCGCGACGGATCCCTACACGCTCGACGATCTCGCGGCGGATGCGATCGGGGTGCTCGATGCATACGGTATCGAACGGGCCGACATCGCGGGCGCATCGATGGGCGGCATGATCACGCAGGCGTTGATGATTCAATCACCGGCGCGGGTGAAGAGCGCGACGCTGATCATGTCATCGCCGCTCTCCGGCGGCGGCGGTGACGCGCCGGCACTCGGTAACGACGATTTACCGGGACCTGATCCGGAATGGATGGCAGACGCGATGGCAAATATCGCCTTTGTGCCGGAAACCCGAGAGGAGAAGATCGAGTCGCGCATCAACGCGTTCCGCATCCTCGTGGGTTCGGCGGAGCCTTTCGATGAAGAACAACAGCGCGGGGTCGCCACACGCGAGGTAGACCGAGCATCCAACCTCGCGGCGATCAACAATCACGGTCTCGCGATCGCCGCATCGTCACCGCCGGACCGGCGCCCGTTCTTGGCCGGCTGCAACGTCCCGACCGTCGTGATCCACGGTACCGAGGACCCCATCCTGCCGTACCCACACGGCCAGGCGCTCAGCGACACGATCCCGGGCGCCACGCTCGTCACGCTCGATCGCGCGGGACACGAAATGCCGCAACGCGACGTTCAGACGATCCTTGACGCGATGCGCGAAGTGGCGGCGCGCGAGGCCTAAACGAGCGCCTGATAGACCATGCGCTGGAAGGTCTCCTGGTAGTCGTTGTTCGGCATCATGCCGTGCTGCATCACCTGCGTGAGACAGACACCCAGTAGTTCTTCCGCTGGATCGCCCCAATACGTCGTGCCCGCCGCGCCACCCCAACCGTAGCTGCCGACCGAGCGGATGAGTGGCGCGAGCCGGTCCCGGCCGTGGTACGTTGAAACGCCTAGACCCCAGTGGAAACCAGGGCCTGTCATGGGGATCTCCATGTCCCCGGTATGATTGCCGATCATGAGATCGACCGTCTTGCGCCCGAGAACGCGCACACCGTCGAGTTCACCGCCGTTCAACAGCATCTGCCCAAAACGGGCGTAATCGCCGGCCGTCGTGACGACGCCGCCCGAGGAACCGCCGACACAGAACTCACCCGCGCCGTGGATTTTTTCGCTCGTTTCGGCGGCATCAGCGACGGCGAGGCGGATCTCGCCATCGATTTCGCGCGGTACGTAGGAGTCGCCAAAACGTTCGCGGCGCTCCTCCGGTACGTAGAAGCCAGTGCTCGTCATGCCGAGCGGGCCCAGGATGTTCGCCTCGAAGAACTGATCCATCGTCTGTCCGCCCGCGACCGTCAGGGCTTCCGTCAGGACGGGATAGCCGACGTGGTAACCGAAGTGGACACCCGGATGCGCCATGAGCGGCAATTCGGCGAGCGCACGAACGCGTTCGCGACTCGGCGGCGTCTCGACCCCTTCGCCGCGCGGGATCCAACCGAGGGTTTTCAAGGCGTCGCGATACATCTCCCGATAGCCCGCGGGCATGGAACCCGGGTTCACAATCCCCGTCGTGTTGGTGATGCAGTCACGCAAGGTGATGCGCCGGTTAGCCCGCTCCGTCATGCCGGGCGAGTTTGGGATCTGCACGCGGTTGGCGAACCATTCGGGTAGGAACTTGCCCACCGGGTCATCCGGGCTCGCGAGCCCCCGCTCGAAGAGAATGCTCAAGGCCACACCCGCGATCGGCTTGGTGTTCGAGAACATGCGGAAGAGGCTCTCTTTCGTCACCGGCCGGCCGCTGTCGAAATCGAGCACGCCGCGCGCTTCGAAATGCACGATCTGGCCACGTCGCGCGACGAGCGTGACGAGGTTGGGCACGCGCTTGTCGTCGACGTAGGCCTGCATTGCGGGACCGATCGAAGCCAACCGATCCGGATCGAAACCGAGATCGCGGGCATCGCCTTCGGGCAGAGGTGAAGTCATGGAAGCTCCCAGTCAGGCAAGAAGGAGGAGGGTTCGGACCGCGGAAAACGCGGCGGCTTGCGAGCTTGCTTTGCGAAACGGCGATTGGCAACGTCGGCGCTAGTACTCCCAGGCAGAAACGTGATGCTGAACCTGAAACCGATGAACGGCACGCTCGGCGCCGAACTCCACGAGGTCGATCTCCGCCAATACAGCACGAGCTTCATCGACGATCTGAAGGGCGCGCTGCACGATTACAAAGTGCTCGTCGTGCACGACCAGACGGCGCTCACACCCGATCAGCTTCTGCGTTTCGCCGAGGAGTTCGGCGAAGCAGAGCGCGCGGAACATCCGATCTGGGCCGACGTGCCGGGCCATGTCGGGGTCAAGAACATCCGCCCGATGAACTATCCCACGGGCGTCGATGTCGGTGATTCATGGCATACCGACGGGCCGCCGCGGACAAATACCCAGTGGTTCAGCTTCCTCCAGGCGATCGACGTCCCCGAATACGGGCGCGACACGTTGTTCGCCGACATGACGGCGGCCTACCGGCGTCTTTCCGAACCGATGCGGACTTTTCTCGAGGGGCTCACCGCTATGAACTCGTGGGGGGTCGCCAAGCCGGATGCCACGCCCGTCGAACACCCCGTGATCATGACGGACCCCGATTCGGGCGTGAAATCGCTCTACGTCAACCGCGCGTACACCACCCGGATCAACGGGCTCGCCGAGGATGAGAGCCGCCTGCTCCTCGACTGGCTCTTCCGCCAGACCTCGGTCCCCGAGCTGCAACTTCGTGTGCAGTGGCGTCCCGGCACGCTGACGATGTGGGACAACGAAAAGACGCAGCACTACATCGTGCGTGACCAGCAGCACGATCGCGTGATGCATCGGGTGATGGTGAATACGGGCCGGTGAAGCTAGTTGGCGGAACTCACGTCGCGTGCCTCTGGCGCGGGGATCTCGTGTGGCGGTGCTGTCTCGCTGGGTAACCGCAAAATCGCGAGGCAACTGGCCGCCAGAACATAGAACCCGAGTAGCGCGGTAAACGCAGGGATGTAGCTGCCGAAGAAGTCGAACGCGAGCGTCGTCGCGGGTAACGCAAAGAGGTTGAACGGCATCGTCAGCGGCATGACCGCTCCCATCACGCGTGCGAACGAAGCACGGCCAAAGCGATCCGCGAGCAGAACGGACCACATTGGCGCGGTGGCCCCGTAGCCGAGCCCGAAGAGCACCATCGCGCCGAGCATCACGTAGTAGCTCGTCGTGAAGATCAAGAACACGACGCCGACGAACTGGAGCGATAGCGAGATCGCGACGACGAGGCGCTTGTTCAGATAGTCAGCGAGCGTGCCAAAAAGCGGCTTTGCGATGGCGCCGAACAGCGTCGTGACGGCCACGATGAACGAAGCCTGTCCCGCGCTGAAGCCGAGGTCGGTCGCGTGCGAGTGCAGAACGAGCACGACGGCTGCCACACCCATGAAGCTCGGCCCAACGATCAACGCAAGCAGCCAGACGTCCCGCACGCGGGCGGCACGGGCGAATGTCCATTCGTCGTCGTCTCCCGTCGGTTCGGGCGGCGGCGGTTCTGCGTCCCCGTCGGGATGGAGACCCCGCTCCTCCGGCGTCTTGACGGCGAAAGCCCAGATGAGCGGCACCAGGATGATCGGCGTCGCCACGGCAAAGACGAGGAACGCCGTGCGCCAGTCGTACGCGACGATGATCCACGCGGTGAGCGGCACGAGGGCCGTACCGGAGATGGAGACGCCGAACTGCGAGATTCCCATCGCGGTACCGCGCCGTCGGTTGAACCAATTCGCAAGGAGCAGGTTGTTCGGCAGGATGCCGGTCAGCACGAGCCCCGGTGAGAGGATCAGCCCAAAACCGAGATAGAGATGCCAGAGCGCCGTCGCCTGGGAAGTGACGACGAGACCGACCACCATCAGCATGACGCCGAGCAGCATGTAGTTACGGACGGAGCCCTCGGCGAGCAATCGGCCGACCCAGGGGCCGAGAACCGCCATGAGGATCATCTGCGCCGATGAAGTGACGGCGATCAGGGTGCGGCTGACTTCGAGATCTTCGGTGAGCGGTTTCAGGAAAACGCCGAAGGTGTAGTAGCCGATCCCGACGCTCATGAACTGCACGAGGAATGTCAGCCCGACGATGTTCCAACCGGCGAAGTAGATCGGCTCGGACCCTGTTTCGCCCGCCGGTGCACCGGATGTCGACATCCTCAGCGTGATCCGCTGCGCGTCGGCGACGGTACCCAGCGCGAATGTGAGAACTCGGCCACAACGATCTCGAGCGCGGCGTCGTCTCCAGCGAGAGCCAATCGATTCAATACTTCAGTCAACGTCCCCGCCGCGTACCGATCCGTTTCCGACTTCAACAAAGCATGAATCCGGTCTGCGAGTCCATCGAACCACTCGACGCGACGTCCAAGCCCCGTGGCTTCCGTCACGACGTTGAGGATCGCGAGGGCAGCCGCTTGCCGTACACGATTCATCGGGACCATTGAGCGCGGCATATCGGCTTCAGCCACGGGATCGAGCCGGCCCAATGCCACATCGAGAACCCGCGCGCCGATAGGGTCTTGCCCCTCGGCCAGGCTGCGCCGCGCGATCCTCGCGAACGCGGTGATCGCGGTCGAGCGGACTTCGCTCTTCGGGTCGCCAGTCCCGACATCCTCTAACGCGTACACCACGCCCGGATCGAAGAGCCCGACCTCGCCGAGAAGAAAGGCACACGATTTCCGAACGCCCCAGTTGTCGCTGCGGAGACCTTCGATCGCCGCGGGAAAACACGCAGCACCCGACGCGGTCAGCCCATACATCGCCGCGCGACGCGGTGTTTCGGCCGCGTCGAGGAGGGCAGGGAAAAGCGTTTCAGGCGTCGCGGCGCCGAGTTGATAGGCCCGCGCGACGCGGCCGGCTTCACTGTCTTCCCACGTCGGTTCATCAACTTCGACGGACGCCTTCTGACGCGTCAACCAGTTCCCCGCCGCGACGACGGGCGCGCGCCGGCGTCGATCGATCGAACCCAGCCCATTGATCGCCGTTCGTTCGCGCGGTTCGGTGGTGCGCGTGTACCAGAACTTGAACATGAAGCGATCCGATGTCGCACTCGACCGGGAACCCCGGTGGAAAAGGTCGAAGTGCACGAGCACCACCGAGCCTTTAGGGACGTCGACCGGGATCGCTTTTAGGGTCGGATCGAACGTCTCGACCGCCGCTTCGAGCCTTCGGTCTCGGTAGGCGAGGTCTTCGTGCGCCCCGATCGCGTCACGCTCGAAATCAAGCTCGAGCCGGTCCTCACCGAATGGATTGCCGACATTTTCGTGATCGACGTTCCAATACGTCGTGCCGGGCACGATCTCGGTCGCGCCCAACGACGCCGTCGTCGTCTGCGGGTAGTAGAACAACATCGCCCAGTTCGGCCGGTGCGAGCGAATTCCGGCCCGCAACCCCCACGGATAGTGCGCGTCCTTGTGGAAACCCTGATCCGACGGGCCACTCGCGTGAATGAACGAGTGACTGTATCGGTAGAACCGTGGCCCCAAGACGCTCGTCAGTGCCCCTTCGACAATCGGCGACTCGATGACGGATCGCACGAGCGGCATCCGCGCAACGATGTTGTCGCCGATCGGTTCGAGCGCAAACGGTGTCTCGCTCAACAGTTCCCTGGCGGCATAGCCCGCCTGCGCTTCCTCGTAGAGCGCGTCGTGGGTCGCCTCCGGCACGTCGTCCGGTTCGAGGATCAGGTAACCCTCGTCCAGGAACCGGCAGAGTTCGTGATCGCTGAGTAATCTCATCGCCGGTGAGCCTATCGCGGAAACCGACGTAACGGGCCGGGTTAGGATGGCTGTGGGGAAGAGGAGATCGACATGCGGATCGAGCCGACCGACGCGACGCTGGGCGCGACCATCACCGGCATTCATCTGAACCGTTTGAGCGAAGCGGAAGTCGATACCATCCGCACGGCGGTTCTCGACCACGCCGTGCTCATCTTCCCGACACAGCGCTTGACCGACGACGAGCAAATCGAGTTCGCACGGCAGTTCGGCGAGCTCAGCATCGAGTCGCTGCCGTTCACGAACGAAGACGGCGATCGGCTACGTTCGGCCGACGATCCTCTGATGAAGCTCTTCCAGGGCAACGAAGGCTGGCACACCGACAGCTCCTTCCAGCCAGTCAGCGCCAAAGTATCGATGCTGACCGCGCGCAAAGTACCGAGTAGCGGCGGCCAGACGGAATGGGCCGACATGCGCGCCGCGTACGAAGCCCTCGACGCCGAAACGCGCGCCAGGATCGAGGACCTGACGGCATTCCACTCGCTCTACCATTCGCAGAGTCAGGTCGGCGGCGACGATGAAACGACAGCCCAAGGCCTTGCGACACTGCACGGTCAGCCGAAAAGCCGCTCGCCGCTCGGGCCCGGGCATCGCCGGGAGAATGCGACAGCGAACGCCGCGCCGCTTCGACCACTTGTGAAGATCCACCCGGAGACATCGCGTCCCGCACTCTTCATCGGCCGCCACGCCTACGGCATTCCTGGGCTCGATCCTCGAGCGTCGAAGGATTTCCTGGACGAACTGGTGGAGTTCGCCGCGCAACCCCCGCGCATCTATTCACACGACTGGTCGGTGGGTGACCTCGTGATGTGGGACAACCGCGCCGTGTTGCACCGCGCGCGTCCCTGGCCCCTCGACGAGGCTCGCTCGATGCATCACACGCGCGTCAACGGCGAACGGACGAGCGAAACCGCGCTGAACTACACCTAGCGTCCGGTCGGGAAATCTTCCTCGAACGCGGTACGCACGTTCGCAAGTGTCGTCCCGGCATTTCGGCGCGCCTCCGACCCATCGCCGCGCCTCGCACGCACTAGGTAACCTTTCTCCACCGAGTAGGCTCTTCTAAGGGAGAGATCGAAACGTGAGTTCCAATGGAAAAACCTGATCAGCGCGACGAGTCAGCCGGCCAACGAGACCAACAACTCGTCGAGCGTGCACTCGGCTCAAAGGAAATCGACGCTTTCGCCGACCTCGTCGTGCGTCATCAGGACCAGGCAATCGCCACGGCCTACGCACTCCTCGGCGATCGCGCCTCGGCCGAAGACGCAACGCAGGATGCGTTCATCGAAGCGTGGCTGCACCTCACGAGCTTGCGCGAACCGGCCGCGTTCGGCGGATGGTTACGTCGGATCGTTCGCTCCCAATGCGAGCGTATCCGCCGTCGCACGCGAAACACGGATTCGATCGAAACCCAACACGTATCGATCGGCGACGAGTCTGAAGGCTCTTCACCGTTTGCGCACCGCGCGGACGATGAAACACGCGCCTGGCTCTCCGATCGGATCGCGCGGCTATCGCGACCGCTACGCGACGCCGTCTCGCTCTTCTACGTCGCCGATTTACGCATCGCCGAAATCGCCGAAGTACTCGACGTCGAGACCGGTACCGTCAAGAAGCGGCTCTTCGATGCGCGGCGCCAACTACGTGGCTTTGTAGACAACAAGGAGCTCAAAGTGTCGAAGGAAGAACTCGAAACGAACCGCCCGTCGAAGGATTCTCGATTTGTCGAAAGCGTAGCGGCCGCGCTACGCGCCGTTGCCGCCGGTGATGAACCGCGCGTCAGCGAATTCCTCACCGGCGATCCTTCAATCGCGAACGCGCAGGGACCACATCCCATCTGGGGAGGCCAGCCACAACCAATGCATGTGGCGGCCGAACGCGGTCACGTCGAAGTCGTCCGCGCGCTCATCGCGCATGGCGCCGACGTCAACGGCACGAATGATGAATACGACGGCTGGTCGCCGCTGATGCTCGCCGCCCATGGTGGACGCCTCGGCATTCATCCACGGCGCGACGAAATCGTCGACGCACTGATCGATGCCGGCGCCGAGATCGACCTCTTCGCCGCCGCGCTCCTCGATCGGGTGGACGACGTCCGGCTTCGACTCGAAGCCGACCCGGCGGCGGCGACAAAGACAGGCCCCGCCGGCGCGACGGCGCTCCATTTCGCGCGATCAGGCGAGGTGGCGCGTCTTCTGATCGAGCATGGTGCATCTGTCGAGGCTATCTGTGGCTGGCGGACCACGCCGCTCGAGCGGGCATCGTTCTGCGGCACCGAGGGGCAAGACGTCGCGGCGGTGCTCATGGACAGCGGCGCCGTTCCCCACGCGTCCACACTCGCGAGTCTCGGCGACGTCGAGCGGTTGGCCGCGTGTCTCGATGCGGAGCCCGGCGCGATCAGCGACGTCCGAAAAGTTGAACCCTCGATCGTCGGGACCCCGCTTCACGGCGCGGTCGCACACGGCCATGTGGACGCGGTCGCGCTTCTGCTGGATCGCGGTGCCGACGTCAACGCCCGGGCCGATGCCGGACAAACGCCCCTGCATCTCGCCGTATCGGTCAGTGCCGCACTGACCGAACGCCTCGTCACCGCCGGCGCCGATACGACGCTCGTCGATCACGAACACGAGACGGCACCGATCGAGTGGGCGCGGTTCTTTGCCGACAACCTGGATCAGGGCAATCCCGAACTCACACGCGTCATCGACTACCTCGAATCACTCGAGGATGAGACGCGCTAGCCGAACCCAGGGCCCTCGACCGCGCGTACCTCGCGCGGCTCGAGGCGACGGCCGTCCTCCGCGAGAACACCCATCGGTTGGATGGGTTGCCCGGTCGAACCGTCCGTGAACACGAGCCTCGTGCCGTTGGGGTTAGGTCGAAACTGATCGCCCCAGTGTGTCATCGCGAGTAACACCGGTTGCAGTGCGAAGCCCGCTTCGGTGAGCACGTACTCCTGATGTTCACCTTCGTCGGCGTCGACTTTCTCGAGAATCCCTTCGTCGACGAGCATCGCGAGCCTCGCCGACAGAATGTTTTTTGCGATTCCGAGGCTCTTCTCGAACTGCCGGAAACGACGCTTGCCGAAAAACGCGTCCCGCAGAATCAGGAGCGTCCAACGCTCGCCGATGATGCTGAGCGTCTGCGCCAGCGAACAGTTCATGTGGTCGAAGGACTTGTACTTCATGCGGTCATGGTAGCGGGAATCAGTTGCATCATAGAACTCTATTGGTTGCATGACACAACTATATGGTTTTATGGTGCAACCATATCAACGTCATCTGGAAAGAATTATGCAAGGCGTATGTCTGGTGATCGGCGCAGGCGCGGGAATCGGCGGCACAGTGGGGCGGCGGTTCGCGCGCGCCGGCTATCACGCGGCCCTGTGCCGTCGCACGGGTCAGGAAGATCTCGACGCCCTCGTCGCCGAGATCGAAGCCGATGGTGGCGGCGCGAGCGGCCATCTGTTGAACGCCGTCGACGATGGCGCAATCGAAGAACTCGTCGAGAAGGTGGAGACGGAGATCGGACCCATCGAGGTCGTCGTCTACAACCTCGGCGCCCAAATCGGCAACCGCCCGCTCACGGAGACGAGCTACAAAGCCTTCGAACTCGGCTGGCGTATGGCGACGTTCGGGCTCTTTCGCCTCGCAAACGCCGTCATTCCCGCCATGGAAGCGCGCGGCAGCGGCACATTGTTGGTCACATCCGCGACGGCCGCCGTACGCGGCAACGCGGGCCAGCACTCCCACGCGGCCGCCATGGGCGGGCGACGTATGCTGTGCCAGAGCCTGAACGCCGAGTTCGCACCGAAGGGAATTCACGTCGCCCACATCCTCGTCGACGGTTCGGTCGACGCGCCCGACACGCTCGGCAAGATGCTAGGCGAAGAAGGCTTCCAGGCGCTGCGCGAATCGCGTGGCGGTGAACATGACGGCCTGATGCTGCCCGAGAAGATGGCGGAAACGTACCTGCACATCGCCGAGCAACACCGGTCGGTCTGGACCCACGAATTGGATCTCCGCTCGTTCTCGGATCTCGCCTGGTGGAACCATCGCTAGGTCGAGGTGAGCTCGATCACCCGACTCACGACGCGCTCGTGCTCGAACGCCACGTAGTCGGGTACCGGCCCGAGCCGCTCGAATAGCACCGCCGGGTCACGCGGGCTCGACAACGTGATCTGGATACTCTGGTCGTAGGCGATCTCGATGAGCCAGGTGAACCGGCGGGCCGAATCGAGCGAGTCGATATCGACGTCGACGACGCCGAGATGCGTAACGCCGTCGAGCATCACCAGATAGTCGCGGTACGAGTAGAGACCCCGGCAGATCGATTGAAACTCGAAAACACACGCCTCGGTGCTACGCCACAAGCTCGAGACGGATCGCCCGAAGACGTCGAACCGAGCCGCAAGCACCTCGCTACTCGACGCGTCCGATACGAGCGCCAGCACGGTATCGGTTGCCTCGCCGACAAAGAATCGGCGGGCGTCCTGTTTCGCCGTGCGTCGATAGTCGAGCGACCCCGCGACACTCAATACCTCGAAGTGCGCATCGATCAACCGCAGCGTTTCGTGACGTGACTGAGCGAGGAGTCGTTGACCCCAGGCATGTGCACCGAAAGCCTCACCCGTTTCTGTCGGGAAAGAGCGTCTCCGGCGCGAAGTTCGAGGTCGTGACGACAACGAGACGGTTGCGCACGAGTTCCTTCAAGAAAAGCTCGAGGACCATGCCGTTGTCGAGATCGGCAACGTGCAGTTCGTCGATACAGAGAAGCGATCCCGGCGGCGCAATCTCGAGTGCCAATCGAGCCATGGGATTCGCGCCCCTGAGCCGGGCGAGGCCATCGCGGACCTCACGCACGAGCGCGTGGAAGTGTATGCGCCGCTTTACGCCCTCGGCTTGCTCGTAGAGAAGATCCATCAGGAACGTCTTGCCGCGACCGACGTTGCCCCAGATGTAGAGACCCTGCGTCCCCGACGCGAAGAAACCTTCCATCGCCCTGACCGCCGCGAGCTGATGCTCATCGACGACAAACGATTCGCGTTCACACCGCTCGAAGTACGCGGCTTGCAGATCCACGAGCGTCAGCGCCCGAACAAGCGCTTCGCTTGGCTCGTCAGTTCCTCACGAAAATCGGGATGCGCGATTTCGATCAACGCGCCCGCACGCTCCCCGATGGAGCGTCCGCGTAGATCCGCAATTCCGTGTTCGGTGACGACGTGGTCGACGTAGGTGCGCGGAACCGTGATCGGTGTGCCGGGATTCAACGTCGGCACGATGCGCGAAACCCGCACACCCGTTTCCGACGGGACGGAACCCGACGGCAAGACGCTTACCGAGCGTCCGCCCTTGGAATAGGCACCGGCGATCATGAAGACCGTCTGACCGCCGACGCCCGTGAAGGGGCGGTGATCGAGCGCTTCGGCGGACACCTGTCCCGTCAGGTCGACGACCAGCGCGTTGTTGACCGCGACGAAACGCTCCTGCTGGATCAGGGTCCGGAGATCGTCGGTCCGGCCGAAATCGTAGAGTTCGAAGATCGGGTTCTCGTGAATGAACGCGAGCTCCTCAAACGGCAGCGTGACACAGGCGGCACCCACGACTTTGCCGGGAAAGATCGTTTTCTGTTTACCGGTCACGACGCCCGAACGAACGAGATCCGCGACACCACCGGTGATCAGCTCCGTCTGTACGCCCAGATCGTTCCGGAAGTCGAGAAACGGTCCGAGCGAAGCCGACACCTTGCCGACACCCATCTGCAGCGTGTCGCCGTCGGCCACCAGTTCGGCCGCGACCATCGTGCAGATCGCGGCGATCACATCCGCTTCTTCCTCGCGCGGCGTCGGCACCTCGAAGGCGGGCGTGCTCGACGGCAAGGCCTCGACCAAGACATCGATTTCGTCGATGTGGATGTAGTTGTCGCCACCGGTGCGAATGAACTCCGGATGCACCTCCGCGATGACCCGTTTCGCCTGGCGTGCCAGGATTTTCGAGAACCAGAGCCCCTGGCCGAAGCTACAGAAACCGTTCGTATCCGGCGGTGAAACCGGCACGAGGAAGAAATCCGGATGCTGATCGAAACCGGCCGCGATCTCACCGGTTTTCCAGATCCCGACGGGCATGTAATCCATCGCGCCGGTCTGCGCCGCTTCACGATTGAAGGGCGTCGCGAAGTTGTCGCGCAGCCGAAAAACACCGGCAAGATCCGGCGACGTCCAGTTGGTGAACGCGGCCGAATGATCGATCTGAATGCCGGAAAGCCCTCTTTCGAGCGCCGAGGTTTTCAGGGCCTCAACGAGCGTGAAAGGCGTCGATTGATAGGGCGCCACGTGAACGACGGCGCCAGATCCGATCTCGGCAACCGCCGCATCCGCGCTCGTGAGTTTCTGATGCGCGAACGCGGCGAGGCGCTCGCGCCAATTCGCGTCGGCCGGCCATTCGGATGCGAGCGACATCGCCTCGACCGAGTTGCCGCTAGTCGGGCAAACCGAGGATTCGCTTCGCCAGGATGTTGAGCTGGACCTCGGAGCTACCGCCCGCGATCGTTCCGGCTTTGCCGCCGAGCCAAGTGCGCGTTTCGCCGAGCGCCCGCCGATCGAAGTCGTCCCCGTCCCAACCGACACCTTGCGTGCCGTAGAGCGAAACCATCGCTTCCGAGCGGCGCTTGGAGAGTTCCGTCGCGTAGTACTTGAACATCGACGTCACGAAAGTCGGCGTCGATCCCGACGCGTTTTCTTCGGCTGCACGACGCGCCGTGAGATTGAATGCGCGCGAATCGATGTCGATGCCGGTGATTTCCTCGCGCCCGGCGTTGCTCGCGATCTTGCCGTCCTCCTCGCCGTACCAGCGCTTGCCGAGATCCGTGAGGCCCTCGCGCGGACCGCCGACGGCACCACCGCCCATGCCCGAGATCATCTGGCGTTCGTGTTGCAGGAGTCGCTTCGCGACGGTCCAGCCACGGTTCTCCTGACCGATGAGGTCGGCCTTGGCGACCTTCACGTCATCGAAGAAGCACTGACAAAATGGTGACTCGCCGGAAATGAGCACGATGGGTTTGACCGTGACGCCGGGGTCATCCATCGGGAAGAGCACAAAGCTGATGCCCTCGTGTTTCGGCGCATCGGGATTGGTTCTCACCAGACAGAAGATCCAGTCCGCGAAGTTGGCGCCGGACGTCCAGATCTTCGAGCCGTTGACGAGATAGTGATCGCCCTGATCGATCGCGCGTGTCTGCAACGATGCAAGGTCCGATCCGGCGTTGGGCTCCGAGTAGCCTTGGCACCAGCGGATCTCGCCGCTCGCGACCTTCGGCAAGTGGCGCGTTTTCTGATCGTCGGTGCCGTACTCGAGCAGCGTCGGCCCGATCATCGTGACACCCATTCCGCCGAGCGGTGCGGGCGCGCCCGCCCGCGCGAACTCGGCACGCAGCGTCTGCGCAAAACCACCTTCGAGCCCAGCTCCACCGAATTCCTTCGGCCAGGTCGGCACGGTGAAACCGCGCTCGTAGCAGGCTTCGAACCAGCGCCGATGATCAGCGCTCTGCGGCTGTCCCTTCGTACCACCGGAGAAAAAGTCCGGTTGGCCCGCCACTTCTTTTGGCAGGTTCTCTTCTATCCACGCGCGCGTCTCCGCACGGAATTCACTGATTGCGCTCACCGAGTTGCCCGCCGTCTGAACCAAAGAAGCCAGAGTACCGCGCTCCGGGCGATCTCAAAACCTCGCGTGGTCGCTTCAGGCGCCGCTTTCGAACAACGCCTTGACGGCGCCCGCTGGCGCCGCTTCGCGTACCCAGTCGAGTCGTCCGTCCAGGAAGCTTCGCCCGGCTTCGATCGTCGCCGCGGCAATGCGTCGCGCGAGTGCACCACCGAGGCTCACGCGCTTGGCACCCGCGTTACCAATTTCTTCGAGCGTGTGAGCGCTGAGAAACGGACCGAGAACGTTGACGGGGACCGTCACTTCCGCGGTCAATGCCTCGATGTCGGCGAGCGTCTTGAGACCCGGTGCGTAAACGGCGCCGGCGCCGGCTCGCTCGTAAGCGACGACTCGCTCGATCGCCTGATCGACCTCGGGTCCGACGTGCAGGAGATGCTCGGAACGAGCCGTGATCATGAACGGAAACGGCAATGACGCGGCGGCCTCGACCGCGGCCCGGACACGTTCGACCGCGAGATCCATCGTATAGATCGGGTGATCCGAATCGCCGGTGAAGTCCTCGATCGAAGCACCCGCGACGCCCGTTTCGGCCAAGCGACGCACGTTGACGGCGACATCCTCCGGCGGGTGCGCGAAGCCGTTCTCGAAATCGACGGTGATCGGAATATCCGTGGCGTCGACCAGCGCACGACAATGCTCGAGCTTTTCCTCGAACGTCACCTCACCGTCCATCCGCCCGAGCGTCTGGGCGAAACCGGAACTCGTCGTCGCGAGTGCCACGAACCCCATCCCTTCGAGCATCTTCGCCGAACCCGGATCCCACGGGTTCGGCAACGCAAACACGCCGGCTTCGCGGTGAAGCTCCCAAAATCGATTCGATTTCTCGGCCTGTGTCGCCATCACGATTCTCCACAATCATCGAAGGCCAAGGGGAACACGCGCCGCGGGCCGTCGCCAGATGCCGACGCGAAATCCCGCAGCCGACGCGCGGCAGCGAACCGTTCACAGTTAGAATCCGCGCCTTTGCCCCATTCCAAGGAGAGATCCCATGGCATTTTCGTTGTTCGATGCCACCGTCAAGAATTTCGCTCAGGTCCTCGGCGCGACCGAAGGCGTACTCGCCAAGGGCCGCAAGCACGCCGAGGAAGCGGGCAAGGACCTCGATGCGATCGTCGAATCGAAGCTCATCGACGACATGCTGCCGTTCCGCTTCCAGGTCGTCTCGACGGCGCACCACTCCATGGGCGCGTTGAACGCGGCCGTCTCCGGCGAATTCAGTCCGCCCACACCGCAAGGCGAGGACTACGCCGGCCTCGAGCAGCTCATCAAGGACTCCCGCGCGGCCGTCGACGGTTTCACCGAAGATCAGGTCAACGGGTTTGTCGGCAACGACATCATCTTCAAGATCGGCGGCAACGAGATCCCGTTCGTCGCGGAAGACTTCCTGATGTCGTTCTCGCTACCGAATTTCTACTTCCACGCGACAACCACCTACGACCTGCTCCGCCAGGGCGGTACCCCGCTCGGCAAGATGGATTTCCTCGGCGCCATGCGGATGAAGCGTTAGCAGGAACGTCCCACCGCCGGCGGCTACGGCCCCGGCGGTCCCGCAATCGTCAGTTGCCGAATCGCCAGCGAAGCTTGGCGATGAATGCGTCGATCACCGGCTCCTGCCACGTATCCTCGAAGAGATCATCGAACGCGAGGTAGGTCTGGTTCGGCAGGCTGTTGCCGACGTTGTAGACGACAAAGAGATCCGTCAGCGGCGCGATCTCCCAGCGATAACGGAGCTGGGCCGTCAGGAGACTCACCGTGAAGTCATGGCTCTCGCGGGTACGTTGTGCCGGTACGAGTTCGCCATCGCCAGCCGGCACGGCGTAGAAGCCTTGTTCCGCAACCCGCACGCCCGCCCACTGAAACTGGGCGCCCACCTGATGTCTCGGTGCCACGAACCAGGTGAGCTTGAACGACGGTTGCCAATCCGTGCCGTGGTAGGCACCAAAGTTCCGGTCGCCCTGGTAGACGAGCCAACCGTCGCGGCGTTTGTAGTTGATGTCGATATCGGCGGAGATTCGATCCGACGGTCGAATCGTGACACCGAGCTTCAAAGCATCCGTCCAGTCGCCGAGATTCTCCTGGGTGCCGCCGAGCCCCGCCGACCAGCTGAACATCTTGCTCGCGTCCGTCGAGAGCAAGAGCGTCCACCACCAACGCTCGCTCGTTCGATACGCACCGTTGCCACGGCTGTCGAGGTCCTCCCATCGCTCCGGGAAATAGCCGAAGCCTGATCGCAGCGTATTGCGCCATGGCAACACCGCGATGTTGCGCCAGTAGATCCCGCTGTCGACCACCTGTCCTTTCGACAGGTTGTACTCCTGTCGAAACGCCACGGCGCCGCGTGTACCGCGAAGCCAACCGCGCGGCTTGGGAGCGGCATAGAGAAGTACGTATTGGGCGGCGCTGTAGTCGTTGCGCCGCAGGAAGCCGAGATCGTTCAGGTCGATGTTTTCGTCGAAGTAGTCGAGTTCGAGCTTGTGCTGGAAGTTCGAGCCCGGCGCGTAACGTAAATCGAACACCGCGCCCTGGCCGGATTCATCGTCTACATCGCTCGAGACGAGCTGCAGATCCGCGATCCAGCGGCCGTTGCCCGACGTGAAGTTCGCATCGAGCCCGTGCACTGCGGCGTCATATTGCGACCCGCCGACATACGTGCCGATGTAGCCCACGCCCCAGCGGTTGGCGCCCGCACCGGAATACAGCAAGCGCGCGACGCCGACGTCGCGCCCATCGGCACGAATCATCGTTTCGACGTCGTCGGCATTCCGGGCACGCCATTCCACCTCGTCCTCGAGCGCGGCCAGGATGCCGTAGCGCAGCTTGCCCATGGAACCCGTCAACTTGGCGGCGCCCAGGAGATCGGTCGGTCGATCCCGCTCGCCGCGCAACGGCGTCGCATCGTTCCTGTCGACTTGCGTTGCCGTACCGCCGATGCGTCGCGTATTCACGATCGAGATCGGCGCAGGCATGAAATCGCGCATAAAGACCCGCCGCGAGGTTGTCGCGAAGTTCTCGTTGTTGAGCGTTCGCATCGGCATGCCGAAATCGGACCGGGGCGTACTCTCGAAAACCTCGCTTCCTTCAAGGAAGAAAAGCCGCTTCTCGGGAAAAAATGTCTCGAACGCCGTGAGGTTCAAGACGACGTCGTCGACCTCAACCGCACCGAAATCGGGTGCCACGCTCGCCGTGAGCTCGAGCTCGGGACTCGGGCGCCACGCCGCGTCGAAACCGGCGCGCGTCCTCTGATCGTCCGCCGCAAGGTCGGCCGTTTGCGATGCATACGGGATGATCGAGTACTGCTGGCGCGGTTGGACGCCTTCGACCGACATGCTGTTCATCGCCGTCACGAACTGCGCCGACGAATACGGATGCCCGGGCCACTGGTATCGCTCGTTGGTATAAGCGACCTGACGACTCGCAACGAAACCGACCTGTCGCACACCGTCGCGTTCCGGCACGTTCATCATCGACCACGGAAAAAACGCCTCCACGCTCCAGCCGTCGTCGCGCTTGGCGGACTTGCCGATCCACGTGCCGTCCCAGGAACTCGAATAACGCCGTTCCGGCAGGACCTTGCCGTCCATCATCGAGTCGCCGAGGCCCAGGATGAACCAGTAGGCAAAGTGACCTTCGCCGGTGGTGTCCAGGGTGATGCCGAAGGTGTCCCGATCGATGTATTCATCTCGCTTCGAGAGCCGGCTCACCAACGTCTCGGGCGGCTGATACATGACCGCGCTCGCGTAGAGCCCTTTCTCGGTCGCGAACAGCCGAAGCTCGGTCGGATGTTCGCCCGGCTCGCCGGTCCCGGGCACGGCCACAAGCATGTTGTCGTAGAACGCCACCTCCGCCCAAACGGCTTCGTCCACCGCACCATCGAGCGTGATGGGATAAGCATCGTGGGAATAGGTCGGCACGTTGATGTAGTGCATCGGCACGCCGTTCAAATTGCCCTTGAGCGACTGATCGCCCGATACCGTCCGGGTGGGGTCCGACACCGGGAAGACCGCCGGTGCGATTCGATCCGGCCCGCGATCGAGCCCGCGATCGGGCCCGCCATCGGGGTGCGCGATGGCCGGTGGCGGCGCGCTCGCGACGATCGAATCCGTTCGGGCCGGCGGCGCCTTTCTGGCGGGCCGACGCGACGCCGAGCGTGCGCCGACATCACCGCTGGCGAAGAACGCATCGAATCCCGCCGCGCGCAGCACGCCGACCAATGATCGTGCGTCGGGATCGGCGACGACTACGCGGTGCCAACGTCGGGATTCGATTTCGATCACGACGATCGATGCGTCCATGCCCATCCGTTCGAGCACTTCGCGAGCGCGACGTTCGGCATTTTCTTCGCTCAGGAAGCTGCCCACGACAGCGGTCCCGTCGGCAGAAGCGGGGAGCGCAAACGCGAGGAAAAGGGCAATGAGGAGTCCGCGGGACATCAAGACCGGCGCAGCAAACAAACCCGCGATGCTAGCACGCCGGGCTTTTGCCCCGGATCAGCGTGAGCCGCGATGACGATCGTTCCTTATTGCATCGAACCCGCACTGCACCGGACGATTGTTTTGACGTGCGGACAAGGACAACGATGGCTGAATCACAAAACGTGCTGATCACGGGCGCGGCGGGTGGCGTGGGAAAAGCCGCGGTACGCGCGCTCAAGGAAAACGGTCATCACGTCACCGGATTCGACCGCCTGGCATCGCCCGGCGTCGATCAGACGATCGTCGGAGACATCCTCGATCGCGACGCCGTGCGCCAAGCAGCCCGAGGCCAGGACGTCGTCATCCACCTGGCCGCGACCCCGGACGAAGCCGATTTCATCGACGAGTTACTCGAGCCGAACGTGCGCGGGCTCTATCACGTGGCCGACGCGGCGCGGGAGCAGGGCGTCGGCAAACTCGTTCTCGCGAGCTCGGTACAGGTCGTAACCGGTCATAGTCAGGGCGGCGGACTCGGCCGCGCGACGACGCTCGCCGACGGACCGAAGGTCATCAACCACTACGCGTTGACCAAGCTCTGGCTCGAAGATCTCGGTGAGATGTATGCCCGGGTCTACGGCCTCTCGGTCATCGCCTGCCGCCTCGGTTGGCTTCCCCGGAGCCCGAGTCATGCCGAAGAGCTCGCGGCGGCTTCGGGCTTCGATGTGTTCTTGAGCCACAACGACGCCGGACGTTTCTTCACGGCCTGCGTCGAGACGACCTTGGATCCGCACCAGTTCGAAATCGTCTTCGCGACGAGCCGACCGAAAAAGCACTATCGCGCCGACCCGGCACCCGCACGCGACCTGCTCGGCTTCGAGCCGCAAGACACCTGGCCCGAGGGCTTCTCGTTCGACTGAGGCGGCGTACCGGCGAATAGCCGGCGTAGGTCCCGCCAAGCGTCGCGCGAGAAGAGGCCTTGCTGATGAAAGAACACGAGTTGCGCGAACGCCCTGAAGAGGTCGAAACCAAACAGTCGATCGACCATCGCGTTGGACGGCTGGTGGTCGGCCAGCAAGCGCAGCAATCGCTTCGCGCGATAGCGGGGATAGCGGAGCTCCCGCTCGGCGCGTGATTCGAAATCGGCCGCCGAAAGCGCCACGCAGTCGGCAATGAGCTCGCCCAGTATCGGCCCGAGTTCAAGCGCTCGGTGTATTCCCCCCGCGGTGAGGGGCGAGACAGTGCCGGCCGCATCACCAAGCAAAACGACGCGATCGCGCACGATTCGACCGACCCGCCCACCGACGGGAATCACGCCACCGCGAGTCTCGATGCGGCGCGCTGCCGAGAAATCGAACAGTCCTTCGATGCGTCGCAGGAAACCCTCGAGGTCGACCTTGCCCGGGTGGCGCGAAGCCAAACCCACCTGGGCCACGCGCGGCCCCGGCACCACCCAACCGATATAGCCAGGCGCCGATTCCGCATCGATGAAGACGTGCAGGAATCCCGCGTCGACGCCTTCGAGACCTTCGAATTCGTATTCGAGACCGGTGAGAAAGCGTCGGTTCGTGCCGAGACCAAAGGATCGCGCCACCCGAGACTGCGCGCCGTCCGCCCCCACCAGGAAACGCGTCGTGGTCGCGTTCGTCGGAATCGCGATGCGCTCGGCCTCGGCGATGGCGGATCGAAAAGGCGTACCCCAACGGATCTCGACGCCTGAGCGAACGGCGTCGGCCGCTTGCTCGTGCATGACGCGAGGCAGGTCCGTCGCATAGAACGCATACCCCGGGGCAGCGAGATCAACAAACTCGAGACTCGGTGCATAAAGGCGAACCCCTTCGATCTTGCCGAGCACGTCGGGCGGTAAATCGATGTGCGCGATGGCTTCCTGCACCAGAATGCCCGTCGTGCGAAGACCAATCGTCGGCGCCCGCCGCGACTCGAGCACAAGAACGTCGAGGCCGCGCTCTGCCGCCGCTCGAGCACAGGCGAGCCCGGCGAAACTGGCGCCCACGACGGTGACGTCGAAGTCCTTGCCCATGGTGGCCTCGAGAAACGCTTTCGAGCGTAATTTCCCCCGGATACGGCGGCGCGTTGTGCGGAATCAGTGCAACTCGCCCGCGACAGGCGGCAGCCCTTACATCGGGCGTTCGCGGATTGGCGCGTCAGGCGCGCACGGATTGGCGCGTCAGGCGCGCACGGTGGCGTCGAGATTCGGTAAGACACCACTCGCCCATCCACCTTTGAGCGCTTGCCAGACCGCTTCGATCGCCGCATCGGGAAACGCATCCCATCCCGCATGGCGCAAACGCACGACCGTCGTCTCATCATCGGGCGCTTCGAGTTCGATCGTGACGGTCGTTTTCGGCGTATCCGGCAAAAACCAGGTAAACACCATGCGCTCATCCTCGAGCGCCACGAGTTCGCAATGCGTCGCGCCCTCGATCGAATCCGCTGCCCGTTTGTCCGGGTCCGGCTGCATGAAGAACGTAGCGCCGAGTTCGCCTGTGTAGCGCATGCAGCCGAGCCACTGGACCACGAGGGCGGGCGTTCTGATCGCTCTCGAGACCTTCGCGATCGGCGCGGAGATGATGTGTTCGAGTTCGATATCGGCAAGGCTCACGGTTCATCCTCCATCTGCAGAACGAGTTCTTGAAGGGCGTTCAACCGATCCGACCAGAGCGTCGTCAGCCAGTCCGCCACGGCGAGGAGCGGCTCTCGGTTCACCTCGTAGAGGCGCTGGCGGCCGACCTTCTGTTCGCGCACGAGGCCGGCTTCGCGAAGGACCCGCAGGTGTTTCGAGACGCCGGGTCGACTGATGTCGAATCGAGCAGCCAGTTCACGCACCGGCATCGGCTTGTCGGCGAGCATCCCGATCATCGCCCGACGTTGCGGGTCCGCGATCGCCGCGAAGATACGTTGCTGACTACCGGCCGATTCCGCGCTCATCGGTAACCCCTCAGTTACCGATTAACGGTAACCCATCGGTTACCATTTAAGCAAAGGGTCATGGACCCCGCGCGGCGATGATCGCTTCGTGATCACGTAAGAGGGCGAGCGCGTCGGCGAGGAGCTCTTTACCGGGCGAGCGTTTCGGCCATGCGGAGACGCCCGACGGGTGCGGCAACGGAATCGCATCCATCTCGTACCCGCCGAGCGTCACGCGATGAGTTTTCCCGACGATCGAGATAAGTGCGCCTTCGAGACCCACTGCATTGATGGCGAGGCGCCCCACGGGAATCACGAGCCGCGGCTGGATGAGTTCGACGGCTTGTTCGAGCCACGGCGCGCAGTTGGCGATCTCTCTCTTCGTCGGGACGCGGTCTCCGCCACCTTTCGCTTTGCCAGGGAAACACCGGCAGACGGCCGCCATGTAGATCGCCGAACGAAAACTCTCTTCGTCGAATCCCACGTCGCTCATCCACCGAAAAAGCGTCCGCCCGGCGGTCCACGCAAACGGCCGCCCGAGCTCCGCTTCGTGCACGCCAGGCGCTTGGCCGAGCAGGAGCACCCGAGTAGCGACGGACGCGGGCGTCACGACATCGCCTTGCATGTCCGGGCATCGCCGGCACTGCGAGAGCTCGATGTGCAGAAGATCGAGCGCCGCGATCATCGCCTCTGCGGTCATGTCATTCCCTTATCGCCGGCGGATGCCGCCACCTGGTGGCGTTATCCCGCATTCACGCGCAAGGTAAGTCATTCCCTCGAGAAAAGGCTCCACCTATGCGCCGAATGGTCTGCATTCTGGCGGGCTTGCTGACGTTACCGGGCGTCTCGACAAGCGCCGAGACACTGCTCATCAGCCAACCGTCGCTCGGTCGTGATGCACTCGTTTTTGTCTACGCGGGTGATCTCTGGGTCTCGGCGCGCGACGGTAGCGATCCCCGTCGCTTGACCTCGAGCCCGGTGGACGAATCGAGCCCCATCACGCGGCGCCGTCTTCTTCATCTCCGACCGCAACGAAGACAAGGTCTTTAACCTCTTCCGCTACGACACCGGTAACGCCGAGGTCACCCAGGTTTCCGACGAACGGGAGTGGGACGTGCGTTCCGGTCGCTGGCTCGCGTACGCCAAACGCGAGCTCAACTTCCACCGCGACATCGTGCTCTACAGCTTCGAGGACAAAACGCACACGCGTGTGACCGACGGTACGGTCGAGGCAAGTTCTCCGGCCTTCAGCCGGGATGGCGAGTATCTCTACTTCAGCGCGTCGACCAACGCGGGGCCCGTGCAGGTGGGTCTCAACATGACGAGCCAGGAGCGACCGTTTCGCGCCGGCGTCTACGCACTCGCCCTCGCGCGTGACGGCAAAACACCGCTCGCGCCTAAAGCCGGTGACGAAGAGGTCGCGGACGCCGGTGATGCGTCCGCCGACGTGGAATCATCGGACGACGAAACCACGGACGCGAATAGCGACCCGGCCTCGAAAATCGATCTCGACGGGCTCGCACAACGCATCGTGCCGATCCCGATTCCGGTGGAAAACTATCTACAGCTCCACGTCGCACATGACGGCAGCTTGCTCCTCCTGCGGGGCCCACAAGCCGGTGCCGCGAACCTGCCACCCTCGACGCCGCCGGCGAGCCGCAACACGCTCCTGCGCTACGATTTCAAGGACGGATCGTTCAAGCCCATCATCGGCGGGATCACGCAATTCACGCTGAGCCATGACGGTAAGCAGCTGCTCGCGATGATGGCGAACGGATCGCTGACCACCGCCAAGGTCATGCCCGAGACCAAACCGAAGCCCCTGAATCTATCGGGCGTCAGAGTGCGCGTCGACCCGAAAGCCGAGTGGGCGCAGATCTTCGACGAAGCCTGGCGACGCGAAGCGCAGCATTTCTACGATCCGAACATGCACGGGCTCGACTGGGAATCGGTCTACCAGAAGTATCGACCGCTTCTCGATCACGTCGGGCGTCGCGAGGATCTGAACGCCCTGATCGTCTCGATGATCGCCGAACTCCAGGTCGGTCATAACCGCGCGGGGGCGGCGACGTGCACAACGAACCGCCAGCGCCGACAGGGCTGCCCGGCGCCAATTACACGGTCGAGGACGATCGATACCGCGTTCAGAAAGTCTACTCGGGCGAGATCTGGAATCCCTTCTTCGCCGCGCCGCTCGCGCAACCCGGCAATCAGGTCAACGAGGGCGAGTTCATTCTCGCGATCGATGGCGCCGATCTCACCTCGAGCGACAACATCCACGCCCGGTTGCAGGGAACCATTGGCCGACAGGTCACCTTGACGGTCGCACCGACGATCGACGGTGAGAGCCGCGACGTCGTCGTCACACCCATCGGCAACGAAGGTGGACTGCGTCTGTGGGACTGGGTCGAAACGAACCGGCGCTATGTCGACGAGGCAACCGATGGCCGGGTCGGCTATGTCTATCTGCCGAATACCGCCGGGGCGGGTTTCACTTTCTTCAACCGCATGTTCTACCCCCAGGTCGATCGCGAAGCCCTCATCGTCGACGAGCGGGGCAACGGCGGCGGGCAGGCCGCGAACTACATCACGGAAGTGCTGAGCCGCCCGCATCTATCCGGCTGGGCTGCGCGCAACGGCGCGACGTTCGCGACGCCGGCTGGCGCGTTCCACGGGCCGAAGGTCATGCTGATCGACCAGGACGCCGGCTCCGGCGGTGATTACTTGCCCTGGTCGTTCCGTTATCTCGGGATCGGCAAACTGATCGGCACCAGGACCTGGGGCGGCCTCATCGGGGTCAGCGGTTTCCCGTTGATCGACGGTGGCGTCCTCGGCGTTCCGTTCTTCCGCTATTTCGACCCGGACGGCACCTGGTCGATCGAGAACGAAGGTGTCGCCCCGGATGTCGAAGTCGCCCTCGATCCGATCGCGACCAACGCCGGCCGGGATTCGCAACTCGATCTTGCGATCGAGGTGGTGCTCGAGGACTTGGCTGATTTCACACCGACCGTCGGACCGAGGCGCCGCCCATACCGACCGAGCTCGGGAAATAGCTGAACGCGCGGCGGCTTCGCCCTCGAAGTCGCCGCGCTGAAGTGCTTGGTCGGCCAACCCCGCTATACTCCGCGCCCGCGCGTCTTGGAGCTTTTAGTGAGCGAAGTTCGAACGAGCTACGGTTCGGTCCGTGGTGCCATCGAGGATGGCGTACACGTCTTCCGGGGAATCCCGTTCGCCAAACCACCGGTCGGTGAGCGCCGCTGGCGGGCGCCCGAGAAACCCGACCCGTGGTCGGAAACCCGCGACGCCTCGTCGTTCGGTCCATGCGCGATCCAATCGACGATCTCGGGCGACGTCGGCGAACTGATCGGAATCGCGACACACGGAACCAGCGAAGACTGTCTTTACCTCAACGTCTGGACGCCGGCACCAGGTAAGGAACGCCGCCCGGTGATGGTCTGGATCCACGGCGGCGGCAACACCGTCGGCGCCGGCTCACAACCACGCGTCAACGGCGAACACCTGGCCCGGATCGGCGACGTCGTCGTGGTGACGCTCAACTATCGACTCGGCGCCCTGGGCTTCCTGCACGCGCCTGAACTCGGTGCGACCGGAAACGAAGCCCTGCTCGATCAGGCACTGGGGCTCAACTGGGTCGTCGAGGAGATCGAGGCGTTTGGCGGCGATCCCAGCAACATCACAGTCTTCGGCCAATCCGCCGGCGGTTTCGATATCGCCCAACTGATGGCGATGCCGAGCGCTGCCAATACCTTCAGCAAAGCCGTTCCGATGAGCGGATCGCTCACACGACAAACCCCGATCGATGCTGCACACGGGCAGGCCAGGGAACTTGCGAACGCTTTCGGCGGATTCGATTCCATGCGAAGTGCCGATGCGGCCGACATCCTCGCCAAACAAGCGACGCTCGGAAGGTGGGGACCCGTTGCCGACGGCGAGGTTCTGCCCGAGGACGCCGCTGTCACGCTCGAGGCCGGGCGTTACACGAAATCGATGCCGCTCATGATCGGCCATACGCGCGACGAGTCGACCCTCTTCACGTATTTCAACCCGAAGAACCGGGCGATGGATCGTGACGCGCTCATGACGCATGCGCACCGGACATTCAAAGGCGATGCCGAGCGCGCGGTCCTCACCTACGAATCCGATCGTGCAGCCGCCGGACTCGACGTGAGTCCGTTCGCGATCCTGGCGGCGATGTCGACCGATCAGATGTTTCGATTGCCGGCGATTCGTACGGCCGAGGCACATCTCGCGCACACACCGGATGTCTGGTTCTACCGCTTCGACTTTGGCTCACCCGCCCACGACGGCGCCCTGGGATCCTGTCATTCACTCGATATCCCGTTCGTCTGGGGCACCCACGGACTGCCCGATATGCAACGCTTCTGCGGTACGTCACCGGCGGTTGCTACGCTTTCAACCCAACTCATGAACGCCTATCTCGCATTTGCGCATCACGGTGATCCGAACCACGAGGGGATTCCGACCTGGGTTCGATACACACCTCTAGATCGCACGACGATGCTCTTCGATGAGGAGGTGCGGCCAGTCGACGCGCCGCTCGATGAGATTCGCAAACTCTATTCGGAGCACCTCAGTTGAGCGATCGCGCACACAAGCACAACTTCCACACCCACACCTTTCGCTGCAAGCATGCCGAAGGCGACGTCGCCGACTATTGTGCGTTTGCGGTCGAGAACGGCATGGAAACGTTGGGATTCTCCGATCACACCGCCTTGCCCGACGACCGATGGCAGCAGGTGCGGATGGGCTACGACGAACTCGACGGCTATATCGACGCGATCGATCGGGCCCGGATCGACTTTCCCGATCTCGTGATCCTGAAAGGCATGGAGTGCGAGTACGTGCCACGCCTCGATAGCTACTACGCAGAGGAACTCCTGGGCGAACGCGGCTTCGACTACCTCGTCGGTGCGTCCCATTTTTTCCTCGACTCGAACGACGAATGGCAGGGCTCCTACGGCGGCACACGCGACGCCAAGTCCCTACGCGAGTACACCGACTACACGATCCGCATGATGGAGACGGGCTATTTCGACTTCATCGCGCACCCGGACCTGTTCGGCAACTGCTACGCGCAATGGGACGACGACGTCGCGGCTTGCTCGCGCGATCTCCTGACGGCCGCTCACGAACTCGACATCGGCATGGAGATCAACGCGCTGGGGCTCCGAAAACAGGCGTACAAGAAAGCCGGCAATCCGTATCCGCTCTACCCATGGATCCCGTTCTGGGAGATCGCGGCCGAGGTCGACGCCCCGGTGATCGTGAACTCGGACGCGCACCGACCGAAGGACCTCCAGGCGCGCACCGCGGATGCCTATGCGATTCGTGACGATTTAGGCCTCAAGAACATGGATATCGCGAGCATCGGTCGTCGTCATCAAACTGACGATATGCGCGCGAAGTCGGAAGGCACCCATGGCTGAGGCACGAGTCGGCGAGGCGGACGAGCGGGCGATGTCGTTGCCGCTCGACGAACTCGGTTGGGTCGATAAAGACAAGAACGATCCCGAATACGTCGCCAAGCGCGAGTATTTCGAGGCGAACAACGGGATCCCGGGCCTTGAGGTCTTCGCCCCGGATCAGA
Source organism: uncultured Pseudomonadales bacterium (assembly GCA_951813295.1). Taxonomy (GTDB): domain Bacteria; phylum Pseudomonadota; class Gammaproteobacteria; order Pseudomonadales; family Azotimanducaceae; genus VXYL01. Next base: position 1,952,428 of record CATOTI010000002.1, on the reverse strand, counting down.
TCGAGGACATCACCCGGGTTTTCTACCGGGACGGCTTCGTCGTCGTCAAAGACGCGCTGACGCCGGATCAGCTCGAATTCATGCGCGGCGGTGTCGATCGGGTGATTCACCAGATGATGGCGCACGACAAACATCGCGTCGGGAACCGCGGGTCGCACCGCTATTCGTTCGGCGGCGCGAGCTTGACCGGACATCTCGTGCACGAGCCGGAGTGGGCGATGTTGATCGACCTGCCGACCATCACGCCGATTCTGATCTCACTCTTCGGTAGTCGCGACTACATTTCCCGCGGCGGCGGCGGCGATTTCTGCCTGCCCGGTACGGTGCAATACCAACCGCTGCACGCCGACATGAGCGATCGACGTACCGTCACGCGCGACGATGGCCGGGAGTTCACGTTCGGCTCGTTCCACGACCCACGCGGCATCCTCACTTACCGCGACCTGCCGTGCCCGTACATCTGCTGCAACTTCACGACGGTGGATCTGAACCCGATCAACGGTCCGATCCGTCAGATCCCCGGCACGCAGCACACGAGGGAATCGATTCCGACACTCGCCGAGGAGCCGGAGTGGATGAAACTCTCGACGGTGTGCCCAGCGCCCGCCGGTAGCGTCGTCATCCGCGATATCCGCTGTTGGCACGGCGGAACGCCCAATCTATCGGACGAAGTACGAGCGCTGCCGAACTGCGAGTACTACGCGCCATGGTTTCGCGAACCGCTACGTCGAACGTTGCCGCGCGAGATGTGGGAGACGCTCTCGGACCATGGCAAGAAGATCACGCGCTACATCGTCGCCGATCCCGGCGAGGACGTCGTCACGGGAGTCCACCCGACGATGGGCATCACGCCGGTTCGCGACCGCCCCGCCAAATGACACGCCACCGCTAGCGTTCAGCCCAAGCCTTTCCATACCAATCGATCCGGAACCCGGTCCGCGCTCGGCCAGAGGCGGTCTATTAGCCAACTCGCGTAGAGTCTCTCGCTGGAGTCAGTTCATGAGAAAGACGAAGCTCGGGGACTGGTTTTGAACTGGGATGCAATGAGCGCCCTCGGCGAGGTGGTAGGCGCTTTAGCTGTCGTCACGACGCTCATCTACCTGGCGGTTCAGGTCAGGCACAGCAAGTGGCCGTTGACGAAAACACAAGTATTGCGCGGATTGCCGCCGTCGCCCAACACACACAAGCGCCGAGTATGTGGCGGGGCCGCTTGGCGGAGAACCGCGACCTTGCGGCGATCAGGTTTGCGGCGAGAGGAGGCCTCGATGCCTTGGATCAAATCGCGCAAATTCAGTTTACCGAGTGCGCTTGAGATTTCTTCAACGTCTGGCGATCGAGCTACGCCGCTGCGCTGAGCGTTCAGCACGGGGGTCAGATGAAGCAGATCGCCCACAGCGGGGCACTGACGCTCCACATGAATGCCGGCGTCCTGCAGATCTGGCAGCGGCGCGGCCGAAGGCTCAGCGAAATGGTCGTGCCTGAGTTTGTCGAGGCAATGGAAGCCGAGTTATTCGAGATGCAACAACTCGAACCAAACGAGTGCCTCGACGATGACCCGGAAGAGTGTGGAGACGAAGGAGACCGCTCGTCGTAGGTACGAATTCGATATCCCTAGGCGGGCCAGGTCGAACGGCTCACTGAAATTGGGCCCACACACGATGTGGTAGGTTTCGGTGCGAACCGGAGGAGCATTGGTGGAACCCCCCGTCCCTGTTTACACGGGCGAGGACCGTTTTGCCTTCGTGAGCTACAGCCACGCGGATCGTGCGATCGATGCAATCCGCGTCGGTACCAAACAGGATCGCCTCTTCGCAGGCGAAAAACCTTTCATGGACCTGGGCTGGTTGGCTTGCGCGCTGGAGCTTCCGAGCGCCACGGCCGAGGTGGTGCAACAAATGCTGGATCGTACCCCGCCGGGGTACGGAAACCGCACCCCGGCGTTCGAGGTGGTTGCCTATGCCTGGGCTAGCCTCGGCGAATTCGAGCGTGCTTTGGGGGCCCTCGAACAGGCGCTAGACGAAGACGAGACCCGAATGGGCACGGATTTACCGCGTGGCGCTGTTGAGTCGGACCGGCCAATACGGTCGCGCCGAAGCGGATCTCGAGATCCTGCGCGGACGTGTGCCAAGGAACTTTGGTGTTTTCAGCCATCTCTACTGGTCGGGTGAGACGGCAGCGGCCATTGCCTATTTCGACGACCTCGCGAGACGTCGTAATTTCCCGTTGTGGATGAATCTCTGGGGCAGCCTGATGTTGGCCGATCCTCAAGGGGACGTCGAACACGCCGACAGGCGGATCGAGCAAGCGGTCGACTACCTCGAAGAAGGTGCCCGGTCCCGCACGCTCTGGGTGCCGCAGGTTCGAACCATCGCGAGGGCGCAATGTACGGACGCGGTGGTCACCGTCTTGCGCGAGAACGATCGATATCAGCGTTGGCTCCGCTCGGTGGGGCTGGACGATGATGTGAGGGATGCGTTCATTGGCATGGTCAACAAGCACAGCGCGTCAATCGGGATTGCGATCGGCCGGTGACAACGAGATCGCAAAAAGGCGTCGTTTCAGCGGGTGGCGACGGCGCTCGATCGCTTCGATGCGAACGTGTTCCACGGCAACGAAGGCGCCATCGCGTCGGGCGTTTGCTTACTTTTCGAGATGGTCGGTGCGATTGCTGGCGACCAGCCGCGGCGGACCATCGGTCCAATCGAGCCATGTCATCCCGGTGTTGGCGCTCGGATACTGGGAGCCGATCACGGGCGTGGTTGCGAGCAAACTCGCGAGGGCGTGCGAGATCGTCGCCCCGTGACTCACGATGATGACCGTGCCGTCGTCATGCCGTGACCGGATTCGTTCGAGCGCTTTCGAACCACGACGCGCCAATTGGGCGGGGGATTCGCCGCCGTGCAGTCGATAGTCGGGATCGTCCCGCAAGAGTGACCAATCGACGGAATCGAAGGTCGCGCCTTCCCACGCCCCGAGCCGACCTTCGATGAGTGAGGGATCGTATCGGACCACCACACCGAACCCCGTCGCGATCGGCGCGGCGGTCGCGGCGGCGCGGTGTTGTGGGCTCGCGACGACCTCACGGAGATCATCGATCTCCCCAACGAGAAATGCCGCCGCCTGGTGCGCCTGCCGAGCGCCGAGCCCCGACAACGACGAGTTTCCGCCACCGCCTTCGACGACACCACGCGCATTCGCCATCGACTGCGCGTGCCGAATGAGTATCAACCGCACAGAACGCTTCCGCTAACGGTGTGACCGCCTACCAATTCGCCTTGCAGACCATGACGCCGTAGCCGTTCGGGTCCCTTAACGTGAACTCATCCATGTTCGCGCGTGGGTTGAAATGCAGTTCCCCCGTGATGTCTGCGCCGGCCTCCTGCGCCTTCGCGTACGCACTCTTCGAATCGTCCACATAGATCACGACCATCACGCCATGACCGAGCGGATCCTCGGTCGAGACCCCATGGTCGTCGTGATCCGAATCACGGACATGGAGTTGCAGGATGACGTTGTCGCCACCAAGGAGCATCTCGAACTCGGGTCCGCCGTGCCCGGAAGTCACACCCAGTGTTTCCTGATACCACTTCGACGTGGCCTCGACATCAGAGACAAAAAGCATCGGCACGGAATGCATCGGTTACCTCCTGGCGTTCCCGACTCATGTTCAGCCGAGGGATTCTCGACCGTTAGAATCAGGCCATCTTCGACGAACGTCATCGAACATGTCGACCAACAAACGCCGGATCAGCGTCGAGCCCAAGAACCCGTTCCGGGCGCTTCTCGCCCTCAAAAGAGTCCTCGCCGATCCAGAGGACCTCGACGCTAACGTCGAGGAAGCCGCGATCGTTCAGTTTGCCTTCAACCGATCGCGGTTCGGCCGTCGCATCGCTCGCTGGGATCTCCTGGCGCAAGAGCTCGCGGCCGCCTCGCCCCGCGCGGCCGATCTGATGGCGCGCCGGGTTCGGCTACCGGCGATCGATCTTTCCCGGCTCTCGTCATTGCCCCCTGGAACGCTCGGGCACGAGTTCGCACGCCATGCGCTCGATCGAGCCATCGATCCCGACCTGGTCGAGAAAATCCCGGCAACCAATGACGGCGACTGGCTGATGGCATACGCGTACGAGACGCACGACCTGTGGCACTTGATGACGGGTTTCTACTACGACCTCGAAGGCGAATTCGGCGTCGCAGGGTTCTATCTCTCCCAGATGCCCAGATTCTCCTTCGTCGCGGCGTTTACTTCGCTCTTGATGATCCGCACGGTTTGGACCGATCGCGACGCGATCGCCGTCCGACTCGGCGCCTTCGTCGAAGGCTACGAGATGGGAAAACGCGCAGAAAACCTGATGGGCCTCGATTGGGGGTCCTCGTTCGAGCGCAACCTTGCGGAGCTGCGCGACGAATGGCGTATCGCGGACGCGGGACGTTTCGCAACGCCCGCGGCGCGCGCCGCCTAGCCTTCCTCGCGCGCGCCCTCGTCGGCGACGTCGAACCAATGCCGGGTGCGATTGACGACTGCGACGAGCGAGAGCATCACCGGCACCTCGACCAGCACGCCGACCACCGTCGCGAGCGCCGCGCCCGAGTTGAGTCCAAAAAGCGAAATCGCGACCGCGACCGCCAGTTCGAAGAAATTCGACGTCCCGATGAGGCAAGCCGGTGCCGCGATGTTGTGCGGCAGGCGCATGCTCTTGGCCGCGACGTACGCGAGCGCAAAGATCCCGTACGTCTGGATGAGAAGCGGCACGGCAATCAGCGCAATGACCTCGGGCGAGGTAATGATCTTCTCGGCCTGGAAACCGAAGAGGAGGACCACCGTGGCGAGGAGCCCCACGACCGAGAACGGTTTCAACCGACCGACGAAACGATCGATCCGTAGCGGATCCGCCGCGCGCGTCAAACGGCTGCGCGTAATCATCCCGGCGCCGAGCGGCAGGACGACGTACAGAACGACCGACAGCAGGAGCGTTTCCCAAGGCACGGAAATGTCGGTCACACCGAGCAGCAGGGCGGCCAACGGCGCGAAGGCGAACACCATGATGACGTCGTTCACCGACACCTGGACGAGCGTGTAGTTGGGGTCGCCGCGGGTGAGCTGGCTCCAGACGAACACCATCGCGGTACAGGGCGCGACACCCAGCAGGATGACCCCGGCGATGTACTCGGTCGCGGTTTTCGGATCGATCCAGGGAGCGAAGACGACCTTGAAGAAGAGCCAACCGAGGGCCGCCATCGTGAACGGTTTGATCAACCAGTTGACGATGAGCGTCAACACGAGGCCTTTCGGGCGCGAGCCGACGTCGCGCATCGCCGTGAAGTCCACCTGGACCATCATCGGGTAGATCATCACCCAGATGAAAACGGCGACGACGAGGTTCACGTGGGCGATCTCGAGACCGGCCACGACTTCGAAAATGCCGGGCGCCACGTAGCCGAGCAGTACGCCGACGGCGATGCAGCCTGCTACCCAGACCGACAGATATCGTTCAAAAAGTCCCATGGATTGTTCGTTTGCTCCCCGTGCGTAGGACCATCGGGCGCACGATCAAGCGATCGCGTGCATCGCGCGCGTGAGCGTGTGCTTGTTCCAGCGCCATCCGATGACGCCCAGGATGACATTCGCGAGCGCGGTGGCGATATAGATGCCGACATAGCCCCACCACGCGGCGAACGCGAGGGCCATCGGGATATAGACGACAACGAGTCGCAGGATCGAGAGCACCAACGGCGGCATCGGTTTCGACAGCGCGTTGAAGGCGCCATTGGCGACGTTGACCATGCCCATGAAGCCGAGGCTGATCGGCACGATGTAGAGGAAGAGCGTGCCGGCTTCGATCAACGCCGCATCGTCTGTGATGAGGCTTAAGAAAAACGCACCGCCAACCCACATGATCACGGCGGCGATCAAGCCCCACGCCAGAGAAAACTGATAGCAGACCTTGAGCGACTCGAAGACCCGATCGAAGCGTTTAGCCCCCCAGTTCTGACCCACCATCGGCCCGGTACTCGCACTGATCCCGATGACGACCATCGCGACGACCGCCTCGATACGCGACGCGACACCGAACCCCGCGACCACGCTCGAAGGGAATTCGGCGAGCAGACGAATCGTGATCGCGGTCGACAGCGGAGCGATGAGGTTCGTCGCCATCGCGGGAATCCCGACGTGCAGGATCGCGCGGAGCGAATCGGCCAGCCCCGAGAACGAGAGTCGGACCACTTTCTCGCGGACGAAGAACCAGTAGATCGTCATCACGAAGCCGAGCGACCGCGCCAGCACGAAGGCGAGCGCCGCCCCTTCGAGGCCCATCGCGGGCAGGCCAACCCACCCGAAGATCAGAAACGGGCCGATGATGACCTGTAGCACCGCGCCCGTTGTCATGACGATTCCGGGGAAGGCCGGATCGCCGAGCGAACGCATGAGACCCGAGCCCACCATCGCGAGGCCGAAGAGCGGAAATCCCCAGGCCCAGACCGCGACATAGCTCGTGACGAGATCGAGAATCGCACCCTCCGCGCCGAGAAGCGCAAAAAGCGGCGCCGAGTTGAGCGCGAGGAATACAGAAGCGATGAGCGTAAAGAGCGCAACGAGCCCCAAGGCATGCGTCGTCAGGCGACTCGCACGATCGCGATCGCCTTCGCCCACCGCCCGCGCAATGACCGCGCCGGCGCCGACACCGATCCCCCGCGTCATCGCGCCGAGGGCGAGCACGATCGGGAAAGTGAAGGCGACCGCCGCGAGTTCATCGGTGCCGACGAGCCCGAGATAAACCGCTTCGATGAGTTGCGCGATGGTCATGGCGAGAAATCCCATGACCATGAACCCGGAGAGCCGTATCACGTGGCGGGGAATGCTCCCCGACGCAAAATTGGCGCCGCCGGGACCACCGCGCGGCGCCGCGGATTCGGCGCGTTCAGCCACGGGCCGACAACCCCGGGCGCGGCTGTCTACAGATTGTCGCGATAGTCGACCTCGATCGCCTGATCAATCGACGCGGCGACGTCTGCGTCCTGGTTCCGCCGTGCCGCAAACATCTCGCCGAACGACACGCGGTGGCGCCCCTGCCACTTCTCAGGCGCCCAGAGGTCGGAACGAATGAACGCCTTGCCGCAGTGAAAGAAGCACTCTTCCACAGTGATTCGGATCGCGAGCACGGCCGGTTTGCCGCGGGCGGCAAGCGCTTCGAGCAGCCCCGGTTCGGTCGTCAGTTCCGCTCGACCGTTGATCCGCAGCGTTTCGGGGGTCTCGGGAATCAAGAAAAGCAGACCCACCTGCGGGTTCACGAGAATGTTGTTGTGGCCATAAGCGAGCCGGTTGCCCGGCCGATCGGGAATGACGACCGTGTGATCGTCGACGACGCTGACGAAACCAGGCGCGTCGCCCTTGGGCGAGGCATCGACGCGGCCCTCGTCATCCGACGTCGAGAGGACGACAAACGGGCTTTTGGCGATGAAATCCCTCGCGAAATCATCCACATAGTCGATGTTCTTTTCCGCCAAGCCCGGGAAAGGTTTGCCGACAACCGCGTGCAGATCGTCGACCGTTTCAATGATGTGATTCTTCATCGCTCGCCGCGCCTCAAATGATAATGAGTTGCATTTGCATTCAAGCCTAGCACGGGCTCACTCGAACCAGAAACGCCGTACTTCACCGTCATAGTCATTTTGAATGCTCCTCTCGGTATCGAGAATGAGCGTTGACCGGGAGGTCGTGGCATAGCGTGGCCAGTCGGGCTCACCCGCCGCTCGCGGGGCACCGTCCTTCGCGAACGCCACCCAGTAGGCGCGCATCGCGACGCCGAGATCGGCCGGTGCGTTCGGTCCCGCCATCGTCGGCACGCCGCCCGGATTGCCGATCCAATTCCAGATAAACGGAAGCTCGATGGCGTGGGTTGCGCGAAAACCCAACGTGTCGTCGGGATTCTCGTAGGCGCACATCCAGGAGAAGACATCGCCGCCAGCCTGAGCCGCCGCATCCAGAATGCGCACGGTCGAGTTTCGGAACATCGTATCGGCGAGCGCGTAGACGAGTTTCTCGTTCGGCGTGGAACCCGGCGCGAACGCCTCGTAGACCGCCATGGCACGCTCACCATCGACGCCCGATTCGGCAAAAATCCGGATCGCTTGCGCCTCGTCGGCGTCTTTACGCCCGACGATGTTCGAGAAGAGCGTGCCCTCGTGGCGGCACCCGCCCCCCATGATCGGCACGTTGGCCGAGCCTCGCGAACGCACGGTATCGGCAATGGCGCGAGGAATGAGTTCACCGTCGATGGCCGGTGAAAAACCCACCGACTCCGCCGTGCGTAGGGCCAGGCTCGGCGTAAACGTTTTCTCCGGATCCGGATCGTTCAGGGCGATCAAGTCTTCGACGCTGGCAGCCCTTAGCGTAGCCATGCCATTAGTCGATGGGTCACCACCGAGACGTTCGATGCAGCGGTTCGCAAACGCTTCATGGCCGGGGCCCACCTCGATCAAGTCGGCATGCGGACTGTGCAGCACGGCTTTGTGATAGAGCCCGTCGGCTCGTGGCGCGCCCAGAATGCAGGCCGTCGACGTGCCGCCGGCCGACTCGCCGAACACGAGAACGTTGTCGGGATCGCCGCCGAACGAGTCGATGTGATCACGTGTCCATTCGAGCGCGCAGATCTGATCGAGGATGCCGTTGTTCACCGACGCGGGCAGCGATTCGTCCAGATGGCCGACGTGCATGAATCCGAGCGCGCCCATTCGATAGTTGATCGTGACGACCACCACATCATGCTCAGCCGTGAAGGCGCCGCCGTTGTAGACACGCCCCGAACCGGTCACATACCCGCCGCCATGAATCCAGAAGAGCACTGGTCGTCGTGCGTCGTCGACCGCCGGCGTCGTGATGTTGAGGAAGAGGCAGTCCTCGTCCATCGGCTCCGGCGCCATCGGCACCTCACCCATGGCAGCCGGTTGCGGTGCCGACGCGCCGTATTGCGTGGCGTCGTATTCACCGTCCCATGGATCGACGCCTTCGGGCGGGCGGAACCGGCGCTCACCGGTGGGCGCTTTGGCATACCGGATGCCACGGAATACGAGTCCGCGCGAACTCTTGCGACCGCGCAGCGACCCGAGCTTTGTCTCGGCGACAACGGTTTCGACGGATGGATGGCTCACCGGCTGACCTCCTCGTTCATCATCGGCGCGTCGCGCCGATCAGGGTCGTGATTGAAAAAACTGGTATCGAGCGTGCGCTGGTTCTCGTAGATCGAGCCCTGGAACTTCGCGATCGGTAGGGGCATGCGCACCGGGACCGGCTCGACCCGCGGTTCGAGCGTCGGCTCACCGTGCACGATGCGGCCGTTGAACTCTTCGAAATCCCGCATGGATTCGACGCCCGCCAACGGCCACGCGTCAGCCGCCGCGTACTCGTAAAACAGAATCCGGCGGGGGGCATCGGAGCGGTTCATGGCCGAGCCATGCACGAGACGGGCGTCATGCACCGTGATCGACCCCGCCGTGCCGTAAACCTCACACGCCGACGAGAGATCGATCGGATGCTTGTCGAGGTTGATCGCGCCGCAGAAGGCACCCAGCGGCGATGCGCCGTCGTGGTCGTAGCTATGGTGATCATAAACATCGCCCCGGTGTGAACCGGGCAGGAACATCACCGGGCCGTTGTCGGCGGTCATGTCGTCGAGCAGGATGCCGACGGCCAGTACGTCCGCGTTGGTGTGGGGGTAAAACGCCCAGTCCTGGTGCCACTCGACCGGTGCGCCGTAGCCGGGCGACTTCATGTTCACCTTGCCACCCGCCCGCAACCGGATATCGGGACCGATTAACGGCTCGAGGACCGCCATGATCCCCGCATGACCAGCCAGGTCGCGGAAAAAGGGATGCGCCAGATGCGGTCGTTTGATCCGCCGCACACGCGGCTCGGCCGGGGTATGGGTAGGCTCCAGATCGAGCACGTCGGTGTGCTCTGTAATGCCCGCCGCACCCGCGACGATTTCGTCGGTAACGCGCTTGAGCTCCGCAAGCGTTTCTCTTTCCAGAACATCCGCGACGACTAAATACCCGGTCTCGCGATACCTCTCGACATCATCGGGAGTCAGCATGACGGCTCTTGACCTTGAGTGAGCACCGCATCATAGGTTGTCGCCAATCGCCCGCGATACCAACGTTTTTTTACAAGGTCAGGACCATGAGCGAACGATCCGAGAGCGCCCACCAGCTCGCCCGCCAACTCGCGAACGTCTACGGGCACGCGCTCGACGAGCCGTTGACCTATCCCTCCGGCGTCGCCTTCGCGGGTCGCCTGCGACTGGCCGCAATCGACGGGACGAGCGAGGCGGTGGCGACAAACATCGCCGAAATCGCCGAGCCCATCGTCGCCGATCCGTATTCCGTACCGAGCGCGGCACCGTGTCTCGCCGCGGCCTGTTTCGGCGACGAACTGGCGCGCGTGACGAACGACAATCGCCACCAGAACCTCGTGCTTTCGCAGGCGCAACGGTTTACCCCCGACCCCGATGTTCGAGTGGAGGACTTCTTCTTCGGCGGCACGCTTCTGGGCAGGGCCTGGGCCCTGACACACGTCGATCAATTGGCCGAACGGCTCACCGAGTTCCTCGGCAATGTCGACACGCAGCAGGACAACGGCCTTTTCTGGCATTGCCACGCGAGTCCTTTTTTCTGGGGCCGCGGCAACGCATTCGCGGCACTGGGATTCGCCGAAGCGCTCACCTACATCGACGCGCCCGAGATCGAGGCAACGCACATCCGCCACCTCGAAGCACTGGTCCGCTACCAGGACGAATCGGGCCTCTGGCACCAACTGATCGATGATCCGTCGACCTACCTCGAGCACTCGGCGACCAGCATGATCGGCTACGCGATCGCCCGGGGGCTCAGCCGCGGGATTCTCGATCGAAGTTTTCTCGCCGTCGCCGAGCGCGCCTTCGCCGGCATCGCCGAAAGGACGGGCGCCAGTGGCGAACTGGATCAGGTCTGCGTCGGCACGGGACCGCTCGACTCCCTAGATGCCTACGTCGACCGGCCGTTCACCACCGGCGTCGATGCCCGTGGCGGCGCGATGGCGTTATGGTTCGCGACTGAAATGGCATTGCTCGACTGACGACGCCCGATCGATGGAGAAGAATCGATGATCTACGAGATCCGCAACTACTTTTACGAACCGACCCTCATGAAGGAATACCGCGCCTGGGCGGAAGGCGGCGCGCTCGACTACATCCGCGCCAACGTCGACCTCGTCGGCTTCTGGATATCGAACGACGAACCGAACCAGGTGGCGGGCAAACCCCTCGACGAACTCGGCAGCGCGACGGTGACCTGGATCATCCGTTGGCCCGACATCGAAACCCGCCACGACAAGATGGCGACCGTCTTCGATACAAACGAGTGGAAGGAGATCTTCAAGGGAAACCCCGGGTTCGAGCATTACCTCAGGACCGAAATCAAATTCGCGGACGCGATCTAGGTCCGATCCGATGAACTGGGACATGGTGGGCGCGCTCGCCGAGGCGGCTGGCGCCCTGGGCGTGATACTGACGCTCATCTATCTCACGGTGCAGATCCGCCAGAACTCGAAGCTCATCGACGACAACCGTAAAGCGGTGACCGCACAATCAACCCGCGACGTGGAACTGTTCATCGCGAACTATACCTTCGAGGCGGCCCGGGACCCCGAGATCCGAAAAATCGTCGAGAACATGGTCGCGTACGACAACGGGGAGTCGATCGACGACTTGCAGTGGTACGCCATGCGCAACTTCATGCTTTCGCTGGCGCTCGCCATTCAAAGTCAATGGGTCAATCGAGAAACGGGCATCGGCTTTGACGAATCGACCACTCTGCAATTCCGGATTCTGCGCGGACTAATCGAGGGCAACGCCGCATGGCGGCGGCTCTGGGAGGACGAAGCACTGACCTTTCCCGCGGGATTTCGTGAGGCCGTCATGTCGATCGAAGACGCGCCCGTGCTCGATACTGACTTCTTCTTTAAAAAGGACCACCCGACCACAACCTGATTTGCCCAACCAAGAAGGGCACCAGTAAGGTCGAGGTTTCTTCGAAACAGGCCTGACATGCAAACCGCGACCGACATCCGAAGCGATCTCGTCGCGCCGGCGAACGCGGCCATCGCGTGGCTCAACGCCGAGGACGGCGCAACCTTCGAACTCACGGGCCTCGCGGATGTCCCGGGCGAACCCATCGGGGTCGAACCCTTCGAGCTTGGGCTGGTGATGTGCGACGGCGAGATCTGCGCGCGCCAACAGGTACGCATCCAGACCGGCGACGAAGGCTATTCGTTCGACCGCGTCCCGGCACCGGGCGCCATCGTTCCACCGCTGCTCGACCCGCCGCCCGGTTTGCGACGTACATGGCTAAGTGAGCAACTCGACAAATTCGATTTCATCCTGCTGCTCTTCTATCGCGGTCGCTGGTGACCCCCTTGCCGCTTCGAGTTACGAAGCTACGTTAATGAAGGTGTCATCGACGAGATTCGCGCGGCGGGCGGCGAGGTCTTCGCGATCACGAGCGAGCCGCATTCGCTGGCCGTCGAGGCCGAAGAAGATTGGGAAATCGGCTTCCTCGCGATCGGCGACCCGCACCTCGAGATCCGCGACGTGTTGTCGGAAAAGAACATGGTCGACGTCTTCGTTAACGAAGACGCTGGCCACCTGCGCAACCGTTCGTGGGCGTCACATCCCAACGGCTATTACCAGCCCGCCGTCATCGCGCTCGCCCGCGACGAGCGAATTCTCTATCGCTGGCGCTGCGTGCCGAGCCACAAGAACATGAGCGGCGCCGGCGCTCGCCCCGAGGCGAAGTACACGTGGCGCCACGTCAAAACGGCACTCCAGGCCGAAGGCGATGCTGATTTCGATCGTGACCCCGTACTCGCGACCAAAGACGTGTCGTGGTTCCGTTTCATCATGATCATGACGGCGCACGGTTGGTTTCTCCGACCGAAGGCCTTCCCGCTCGGCCGCCCCGACGACCCGCCGTCGCTACGACCCCGGCATGCGATGCGGCGGATTTATATCTTCGTCGCGGCCTGGATCGCGGCACTCGTCGCATTGCCTGTCGCCTGGGTCGGTGCCGCATTTCTGCTGTGGCTCATCGCGCTGACCCCGGGCTTGCTGGAAATCCACCGGCAGTTCCAGAACGAACCGGATCCGTTCTGACCGGAACGCTCGTGGCTGCGATCACGATCAGAAGAGCCGCAGCGGGCGACACGGACGCCATGGCGCGCGTGGTCGTCGATACGTGGTTCGCTGCTCACCGCGGCCAGGTCGACGAGACCGTCTATGCGGAGCGTTTGGCGAACTGGGGACACGACGACTCGGCCGCCGGTTGGCGGCGCACGCTACGCGACCTCGGCGACGAGGACCTTATCCTGCTCGCGGCACTCGATGACGAGGTCGTCGGCGTGGGCGCCAGTCACCGCATCGATGCCGAGCTTGCCGAAATCTACGTGCTCTATGTCAACGTCGACTGTCAGGGCAGAGGCATCGGTCGCCGCCTCGCGGACGAGCTCATGGCCCACTACGCACGACTCGGCATCGCCACGCTGCATATCGCCGTTCTCGAAACAAACCGCCCCGCACGCGACTTCTACGAGCGGATCGGCGGATCCGAGGTGGGACAACGTATCAACGAAGACGGACCGGAGACCGTCTACGCCTGGTCGCTCGATTCCGCCTGATACTCACGGTCCGCGCGTTTGCCTCGGTAGACGCGCATGTCGATCGCACGCCAGACGACGGGCGTCAGACGGAAGAGCATGCGCGGTTCGGTCTGCATGTTGGCAAAGAATCGATCGACCGCCGCGGCGTTCCCAGGGTCGACACGACCGACGTATTTCTCCGCAAGTCGACGGCTGATCGGCCAGATATCGAAGTCGGGAAGCTCGAGGGTTTCGGCATCGCCGTCGACTTCGACGTGTCCGGCCACCGGCGCCATCGCCTCGATGCAGAGCGAACAACGAGGATCTTCCTTGAGCTGTCGGCACCAGATTCGGTTCGTCGTGCCGGTGAGCCAGAAAACGCCGTCGTCGTGCAGCCACCAGACGGGCACCGTATACGGTCGGCCGTCGCGCCGAAGGGTGGCGATGACACCCACGTGCGGTGCCAACAGGAAATCGGCCAGCACGTCGTCTTTCATTCTCGGCATCAGATCCTCTCCCGGTTCGCGACGAGCCAAGGGTAGGCACAAGCTCCCGACCCCGGCAATTTGGTGCAGGCATTGCCTCGCCCGCGGAACCAATGTGCATACTTGGCGGTTCTTCATGCGGAGGGATTCATGGCCAACACGGAGGAGCCCGTCGACGTCTTGATCGTCGGTGCGGGCGCATCAGGCGCAGCGATCGCCTGGAGTCTCGCGGAGACGAAGATGCACATCGTCTGTCTCGAGCAAGGCGACTGGATGAACCCGGCCGAGTATCCGAGTTCGGGTCGCGATTGGGAGTCACGATCGTTCGGCGACATGGCAATCAGCCCCAATCGTCGCCAACGACCGACCGACTACCCCATCAACGACAGCGAATCCCCCATCGCCGTCGCGAACTTCAACGGTGTCGGCGGCAGCACGATCCTCTACGCCGGACATTTTCCGCGCTTTCACCCGTCCGACTTCCATGTCCGCTCGCTCGACGGGGTCGGGGACGACTGGCCGGTCGACTACGAGGTGCTGGAGCCCTTCTACGCCGAGAACGACCGTATGACGGGCGTTTCGGGCCTCTCGGGCGATCCCGCCTATCCGGCCAAGCAATCCGTCATGCCGCCCTTACCTCTCGGCAAGTCCGGGACCGCACTCGCGGAAGGTTTCAACGAGCTCGGTTGGCACTGGTGGCCGTCCGACTCCGCGATCGCGACACAAGTCTGGGACGGGCGCGAGCAGTGCATCAATCTCGGCGCGTGCACCAGCGGTTGTGCACAGGGCGCCAAAGCGAGTTCGGATATCACCTATTGGCCCCACGCGATCCGCGCGGGCGTCGAAGTACGAACCCGATCACGTGTGCGCGAAATCGCCGTCAACGACGAGGGCATGGCGTCGGGCGTCTACTACTTCGACGAAGACGGCGACGAGCACTTTCAAGCCGCCGAGGTGGTCATCCTCGCGATGAACGGCGTCGGGACGCCGCGCATCATGTTGAATTCGACATCCGAGCGTTTTCCGAACGGTATCGCGAATTCGAGCGGGCTCGTCGGTAAAAACCTCATGTTCCATCCCTACGCTTCCATCAACGGCATCTTCGACGATGAACTCGACGGCCACCGGGGTCCCGGCAACTGCATCTGGAGCCAGGAGTTCTACGAGACGGACGAAACGCGCGGATTCGTTCGCGGCTTCACCTATGAGATCACGCGCGGCCGCGGCCCGATCGCGACGGCGCTGACGGGCATGCATTCGGGCCGTATTCCCTGGGGTGCGGCGCACCACGCCGCCTACCGAAAGCTCTTCGATCGGATCACCGGCATGGTCGCCATTTGCGAGGACCTGCCGGAAGAGCACAACACAGTGACGCTCGATCCCGAGCTCAGGGACAACGACGGCATTCCCGCGCCCAAGGTGACCTATCGACTATCCGACAACAGCCGGAAGATGCTCGATTTTGCGGTCGACCGCGCGAGCGAAGTCCTACGCGCCGCGGGGGGAGTCGACATCATGTCCGAAGCGCCGATCTCGGTCGGTGGGTGGCACCTCATGGGGACGGCGCGCATGGGACGCGACCCCGCGTCGTCGGTGGTCAACGAGTGGGGCCGCAGCCACGACGTCAGGAATCTCTTCATCGTGGACGGCTCGATCTTCGTGACGTCGGCGGGCGTCAACCCGACCCGAACGATTCAAGCGCTCGCGCTCTACGTCGCCGATCAGATGAAGAAACGCCTCGCCAATCTCTTCGACTAACAGCCTGGAAACCCCGATGAGCCAAACCATTGCCACCGACAATCCGCTCGACGCGGAGCAGACCGCCACCCTGCGCTACATCGTCGGCGCCATGATCCCGGCAAGTGAGGAGTTCGGTGTCCCCGGCGCCGATGATCCCGTCATCTTCGACGACGTCCTCTCGATCGTGCGGACCAACGTCGACCTCGTCGGCACGGCGATTTCCGCCGTCGACGCCATCGCACGGTCCCGCTTTGATGAACGCCTGATCGATCTCGCCGAAGACGATCGCGAGTCGGTCATCCTGGAATTCGGTCAGTCACCGGCGACACCGATGCGCTATCTCGTGACGATTACGGCGCAGTGTTACTACCGCGACGATCGTGTGATGGCATCGCTCGGCATGGAAGCGCGGCCACCGTTTCCCGATGGCCATGAGGTGCCACAGGGTGATCTCTCGCTGCTCGATCCCGTCAGAGCGCGAGGCCCCATCTGGCGAGCGCCGCGTTCGACGTAGCGATTAGTTCCGAGAGAGCGCGAGGTTCGCGCCGAGCACCACGAGGATGCCGCCGCCGAACCGGCGCGCCAGGTCACCACCGCGCGCCGAGCGTTTGAAGAACGAGATCATCTTCGCCGCGAGCACGATGCAGAGAAGATCGGCGCTCGAAAACATCAGATTAACGATCGTGCCGAGCACGAGGAGTTGCGCCCAGAGCGGCAAGGCCGCGGCCGGATCGGTGAACTGCGGAAGGAACGCGACGAAGAAGATCGCGGTCTTCGGATTCAGGACCTCGACCGTGACACTCTGCCAGAAAGCGCGCGACTCGCCCGCGACGTCCTCAACGGATCCGAAGCTCAGCGCTTCGCGCGAGATGATCCAGCGAATGCCAAGGATGACGAGATACGCCGCACCCGCGAGCTTGAGCGCCGCGTAGACGATCGGCACCGTTTCGAACAAGACCGCGAGGCCAAGCGCCGCCGCGAGGACGTGGACGTAGCCCCCCACATGGAGCCCGAGAGCGGCCATCAGACCGCCGCGCCGGCCACGTGCAAGCGTCTGCGCGGTGGCATACATCATGGACGGCCCCGGGATGTAGGCGAAGAGCCCCGCAGCGGCAAAAAAGGCGAGCATGAGTTCCATGGAAGGCATAACGGCTCCTAAGCGTTAATCACGGGTCAACGTGCAATGGTGTCGTTCCGAAACCCGGTCGAGATAGCGCGACAACGCATCAAACCCGTCGAGCAGGCCCTGTTCTTCACCGAACGCCACCGTGTAGCTCACGATGATATCCGCCGCCGTGAACCGATCCTCGACGAGGTACTCGTGCACACGCAGATGCTCCTCGAGGGCCGCTGCACTTTTGACGAAGAAACGGTCGTTCTGCTCGATGATCGCCGGGACATGCTCGGATTTCGGCAAAACGAAATCGAGCGTGTTGAGTTCCGAACTCGAAACCCAAGACTCCATTTCGGTGAGTGCGAAGAAGACCCACTGATCATGCAGTGCCCGCGCCCACGTTCCCGCTTCGGCGATGAGGCGCTTCTCCGGCACGCGATCGCAAATCGCCGCGACGATCGCCGCGGATTCGAAGAGCGGCTCGCCATCGATCACGACGGCGGGGAGCTTGCCGAGCGGGTGAACAGCCTTCAGTTCGTCGCTGCCGATGATCGACGGATCGTTGCCCCGCGACTCGAACTCGAGGCCTGCTTCCAGAAGCGCCCAGCGACAGCGTGCCGAACGTGAAGGACCCAATTCATAGAGGATGATCGACATGGTGCTGGCCGAGCGGCGAGGGCGCGGATCCTAGCCGAAGCGTCAGAGCCACGCCGTCGAAATCGCCATCGCGAAACCGACGAGGACGAGGAGTGAAGCTAACGCGACCGGAATCCGGCCACGGAACGGCAAATACCCCTGCAATCCCGCCGCGATCAACGTGATGCCCGCCATCGCCGCGACTATCACGCCGACGATTTCGAACACCGATCCCGCACCCAGGAACGCCGGGTTCAGCACGAAGATGAACGGCACGAAATAGATCACGCTACCGAGACGCATCGCCGTGAACCCGGTCTGTACGGGCGGCGCGTTCGCGATCGAAGCCGCCGCAAAAGCACCGAGCGCTACAGGCGGGGTGATGAAGGAGAGCATCGCCCAATAGAGGATGAAGAGGTGAACACCGACGGGATCGAGCCCCCCTTGTACCAACGCGGGCGCAAGGACGATCGCAAGAAAGATGTAAGCCGCTGTGACGGTCATGCCGATGCCGAGAACGAAGCTCGTCACCGCTCCCATTGCGAGGAGCACAAACGTGTTACCACCCGCCAGGTAGAGGAGGTCGTTGACGAGCGTGCCCGACAGACCGGTGACGGACAGCGCACCGACGATGAAGCCGACACCCGCGAGGATGACCAGAATCTCGGCAAGCAACCGGCCGGTCGCTTCGAGGAACTCGCCGACATCCTCGAGCTGCCATCGATGCGTTTTCGAGAACTGGTTGAGCACCAGCAAGAGCCCGGTGGCATAGAAGGGCGCCACGGCTTCGCGTTGCAGATAGACGAGAAGGAAGACGAGGACCACAAACGCGCCGATGTAGAACCAGCCGTCGCGCAGGACGTCCAATACGCGCACGCCATCATCTTCGGTTCCCGGTAACTCCTCCGACGCCGCGAAGAAGTCGACCTGGATGAAGAGTCCCGCGAAGTAGAGTAGCGCCGGGACCGCGGCGGCGAGGGCGATCTCGTAATAGGCCATCTCGAGCATCGTCGCCATGACGAAGGCCGTCGAGCCCATGATCGGCGGCAGGAGCACGCCGCCCGTCGACGCGCACGCCTCGACCCCCGCGGCGTAGTTCGGCCGGAAACCCGCACGGCGCATCGCGGGAATCGTCAGTTGTCCGGTCGTCAGGACGTTCGTGATGACGCTACCGCTCATCGAGCCCATGAGACCGCTCGCGAAGATGGCGACCTTGGCCGGTCCGCCGCGGACCCGGCCGAGCAGCGCGTTCGCAAGGTCGATGAAGAATCGACCACCACCGGTTTTCTGTAACGCGACGCCGAACACCAGGAAGCCGACCACGAGATTGGCGAACGCGCGAAACGGCACCCCGAGCACACTCTCGATGCTCATGAGGTGATACGCCGCCGTTTCCGCCGGCGTCGCCGCCAAACCCGAAATGGGTCCGGGCATGACCTCGGCAAAGATCGGATAGACGGAAAACGCAACGACGATCGAAAAGAGCGCCAAGCCGGCCGCCCGACGAACGGCTTCGAGCAGCACGAGCCATAGCGCATAGCTCATCCATTGCGCGACCGCCGGCGCGCCGAACTCCCAACCTTCATCGAGGATCGCTTCCGACTGCACGAAGAAATAGCCGCAGAGCGCCAACGCGGCGACAGCGAGAATCACGTCATGTGGGCGCGCTGGTGGATCGGTCTTACGTGTCGGAAAGGTGAGAAAAGCGGTCGCGACCAACACACCCATCAGCGCATAGAAATAGTGGGTCTCGAGTTCGATCCACGCGCCGAGAATCGCCACGCCGCCGAAGAGGCGCAGCGAATCCATCGCGAGCACGGCGGCGATGACCGCCGCGATCTGAACGACGCGTTTGACTACCAAGCGGATTCGAACCCGGCCGCGGTCAACGCTTCGCGGCGGATCACGAGCCATTCATCCGCGAATGTCTCCTCATCGGGATCGGTCGCAAGAAACCGCTCCCACGCGGAGGCCAACGTCTCCTGGCGTTCGACCAGGCGGTTGTTGTGCGCCTCGAGCGCATCCGTCCAGACACCGGCTTCCCGCCAGTAACGAACCGCGCCGCCGTGATAAGGCACCACCCAATCGAAGATCTGCCGATCAACCGCCCAGCCGTTGGCACCGGGATCCGCGTCTTTGTAGTCGTCGTAGCGCTCGACGATCGCACGCGTCATCGAATAGACGAGGTCGTCATCCTGTGTATCGAGCGCGGTCAGGAGCGGATAGGGGTAGGTCGCGCCTTCGTGCGGATTGGTGGCAGTGATGGCGGCGCCACGGGTGGCGATGTGGCGTGTGAAGTAAGGGGCGACCCCGTTTAAGCGTTGCCAACACTCGGTGTCGTCGTGCGGCAGCGTGGGCCAGAAGATCCCACGCGGCGAGGCTTCGAGCCGACGCGTCGGGCCCGACACGGTGTTGGCGAACGCCGCATCGACCTGGTCGTTCACCACGCCCGTCCACATGGCGTCATAGCCGGGGTAATCGACCCGCTCGACGTCATCCCAGGTCAACCCGCCGCAAGCGAGCATCGCCTCGGTGTTGACGTTGAGCGAAGGCGCACCGCGCACCCAGGCGACCCGTTTGCCCTTGAGATCGGCGAACGTCGCGACACCCACATCCGCCGCTACGCCGAGGCTCTGGTTCGCATCGGAGTTCGACGCGATCAAGAGACGCACTTTGAGCGGGCCCCAGTTGGGATGGGCGAACTGAAAAACGCCTTCCTGGGCGATAAAGGTCGCGATTCCATTGGCCGTGAACTGCACGCGACCGCGCCGGAGCGGCAGCAAACGCGAGATGTCGTTCTTGCCGGGAATCACCCGCAGGTTGACCCCGTAGTTCTCTTTCAGCGCCTTGCCGATCGCGACGGATTGGTTATAACCCGTCGTTCCGAGGTTGTAGGCACTCCAGGCGATCGTCCGCGGCAGGTCGATCTCGGCGGCGGCGTGATGGGCGAACATCGCGAGGCAAGCGATGAGCGCCGATGCTGATAAGACTCGACGTTTAGCGACGCGCAACATGCCCCTCCTTAGCGACCGGATGCGAAGCCGCGCAGCATACGGCGCATCAACGAAGGGGGCCAACGGGACGGATTAGCTCGCCGCGGCTGGTTCCGAGTTGACACCACCGCGAATCGAGATCGCGCCACCCGTCAGAATGAGCACGCCGCCGACGACTACCAGAATCGTCGGTAACTCCGCCCAGAAGAGATAGCCCGCCAGGGCCGACCAGACGAGCGTCGAGTATTCGAGCGGTGCCACCGTCGCCGCCCGCGCGTGGCGATAAGCGATCAGCACGAAGAGATGCAGTAGCCCTGACGCGACGCCCGCATACATGAGGAAGTAGAGCTCGCGTGCGCTCGGTGTCGTCCAGTCGGGGATCGCGAGCACCAGTCCGATGACGGCCGCGATCGGCACCATGTAGAAAAGCAATGCGCCGGCCGGCTCCACGCCCACCAGTTTGCGATTCGAGAGCGACAGCAGCGCCCAGCAGACGCTCGATCCGATGATGGCGAGCGCCGCTGGATGGAAATCGAGCCCGGCGGGATCGACGACCACTAGCACGCCGATGAACCCGATCGTGATCCCGACCCACTGCACGAGCCGCACCGGCTCGCCGAGCACCGGTTTCGACAGGAGTACCACCACGACGGGCGATATGTGAGCGAGCAGCACGGCGGTCAAGAATTCGACATGACCGAGCCCCCAGAAGAAGCCGAAGGAAGCACCGCTCGCGAGCAACCCCCGGTAGACGTGCCAGCCCGGGCGCGTCGTCTTGAGCCCTCCCAATCCGCCGCCCTCGATGCGGCAGACGATCAGAATCACGGGCAGCGAAAAGACGCTGCGCAGAAAGACGATCTGCGGCAGCGAGATATCGGAGACGATCGCTTTCACCGACGCGTCGAGCGACGACGCCATCAGCATTCCCAGCAACATAAAAAACGCCGCTCGAAGGCGGCGCTCCTCGGTAACGTCAGACACGGCTATTTCTTGTCGCTTTCCCAGAGTTGCTCGACCGCGAACGACAGATGTCCGGGCACGCCCGGGGTTTTCTTGTTCAACGTGCCCGGGGTTGCCGGACGTTCTCCGGCCTCCGCCTTCACCGCTCGCTCCGCATCGAGGCGTGGGTGGCCCATTTCGCGATGTTCGCCGTTCGGTCCCGGCGTGATGTGAATGAGTTTCGCGGGCTCGATCATTTTCACGCGGTGGAAAACGCCCTTCGGGACGATGAACCCGTCGCCGGCCTCGAGCGTCACGGGTTCCGCATCGTCCATGCGGACCTCGAGCACCCCAGCCAGCACGAGCAGGATCTCGTCTCCATCCGGGTGCATCTCACCACCATGCGGCGGATCGCCCGTCACATCCACGACACCGATCGACACACCGTCCGGCCGTACCGGCGGTCCCGGCTTGAGCTCCACGGCTTCAACCGAATAATCGTGCCCCAAGGCAAAGGAAAACCGCGTGAGGTCGATCTTTTGCGGACGACTCATACCTATGCCCTCAATCTCGCTCGATGATCTTCGCGCCAAAGCACAAGCGATGCCACACCGACGGCGCGATGCGAAATCACTGCTACCATCGCGCGG
Organism: uncultured Pseudomonadales bacterium; assembly: GCA_951813295.1. GTDB lineage: Bacteria > Pseudomonadota > Gammaproteobacteria > Pseudomonadales > Azotimanducaceae > VXYL01. The sequence continues at coordinate 1,930,208 of CATOTI010000002.1, read as the reverse complement.
TTTGTGAGGGTGCCGACCGCGCCCTGGTGTCGGCCATCGAGGAGGAGCGAGCGTCATGAGTCAGCCATTTGACGGAATCACCGTCGTCGAATTCGGCCAATTCGTGGCCGTACCTTTTGCGGCACAACTCCTCGCCGAAGGCGGCGCCAACGTCATCAAGATCGAATCGCTCGCGGGGGATCCCACCCGCTTGCTTCGACCGATCGCACCCGGTGAAACGCGGACGTTTATTTCGCGCAACCGCGGTAAACGCTCATTGCCGCTCAACATTTCCGACCCGAGCGCGAAACCTGTAATCGATGCGCTGCTCGAGAAGGCCGACGTCGTCCTGATGAACTTTCGCCCCGGACTTGCCGAAAAGCTCGGCCTCGGCAACGACGAGCTGAGGGCAAAGTATCCCCGACTCATCATCGGTGCGGTCTCGGCATTCGGTACAAAAGGACCCGATGCTGGATTCGCCGGCATGGACATCGTCGTCCAGGCCCGCACCGGGCTCATGGCTGCGAACGGCCGTATGATCGACGGCCGTCCGGCCCCCGGAGATCCAGTGAGTGCGGACTACATGTGCGCCATGTCGGTCGCGTTCGGTGTTTCCGCGGCACTCTTCCGGCGTGCGTCCACCGGCGAAGGTGGCGTGATCGAGACCTCGCTCATGCAGGCAGCGATGACGATCGAAAACAACCAACTCGTCCGCTCGGACTCGATCGACCGCGATACCCACCAGCGGGTGTTGGACCGCCTTGCCGATCAACGCGCCGACGGCGCGGACTTCGCGACGCAAGCTCGGTCCATGTCCGCCGGGCGGGCAATGCCGCTCCTCAAGGTCTACTTCCGCACGTATGAAACCGCCGACGCACCAATCGCTGTCGCCTGCGGTTCACGCGGTCTTCGGGTGCGCTTCCTCGAAGCGCTCCAGATCGAAGACGCCGAACTCGATGCCTCCGATAACGAAAACAAGACAGAGCACTACGACGCGCTCATGGCGAAGGTAGAGGCGATGATGCGTGAGACGCCGAGTGCCGTGTGGGTGGCGCGTCTGCAGGACGCCGGCGTGCCCGTTTCCACCGTCAAGTTCCCGGTCGAGCTTTTCGATGACGAACACGTCGCGGCGAACGGGATCCTGCACACCTTCGAGCATCCGACCGCCGGAACGATGACCGTGCCGAGCCCGCCCGTGCGGCTATCCGACGACGGCTTCAGAGCCCGCGGCGCGACTCCCGCGTTCGGTTCGACGACCCGTACCATCCTTCAGGAGATCGGCTTCGATGAAGGCGCGATCGAAGGCCTGATCGAAGCGGGCGTGACGAGCGCTGAGGGAATCGGATAGCGCGACCCCGCCAATGCCGGAAGGCGAGCTACGAACGCCCGAGCGCGCGTCTGACGTATTCGAGCTGCCCGAGGGTCGCGTCGAGACTGGCGAGCGCCACTGCATCGATTTCGGTCGTGGCGTCGATGATGGCGCCGGCATCGGGCGCGTCGGACGCGACGAACGTCGCTCCAAAAAGAGAGACACCGCTCAGTCGTGCGCCACGCAGATCCGCACCGCGTAGATCCGCGCCCTCGAGATCCGCGGGCTGACCCTCGAACGGGCCGAACGAGGCGTTTCGCAGATTCGCCTCTACGAGACGGGCATTCGAGAGGTTTGCGCCATCGAAACACGCGCCCTCCAGGTTTGCGCCGCAGAAGCTCGCATCGCGCAGCGCCGCCGCTTGCGCCTTGAGGCCGGCGAACGCCTGCCCATCGGCCCGCAGCGAGCGGAGATCCTTGCCGGAAAAGTCCCGGCTCTGAAACAGCTCGGCGACGGCGCGACGGTCGAAGTTAGCGACGGCGTAGCGCTGTTCGAGCCAGGGATCCGCATCGTTGTGATAACCCGCTTCCGCTTCCCAGAACCCAAGCCGATCGATCGCCATCAACTCGATCCGCTCGAGCCATTTGACGCTTTTGTAGAAATAGCGACCCGGCACCACCATTCGGACCGGTCCCCCGTGGATCTCATCGAGGGGACCGTCGTCATGCTCGAATGCGAAGATCGGGTCGAGGCCGAGCACATCATCGAGCTTTAGCGACGTCGAATGTTGCCGATCGCTGCGCGCGACGAACGAGACGAAGCGGGCGTCCTCGAGCGGCCCACACACGGCGAGAATCTTCGCGAGCCTGACGCCGCGAAAGCGAGATGCGGGACGAGACCAGCGTGTGACGCAGTGGATATCGACGACAACATCTTCTTCTCCCAACGCGCGTAGCTCATCCAGCGTGAAGCGCCGGGCCGCAGCGACCAAACCGGCAACCTCCACCGTCCAGGGTTCATCCGACCGACGCGGCGCCTTCTCGCCGACGACGGGCCATTTACCGTTCGAGGTCACCTGCTGATTGGGCGGGATCGCGGGCGCCGCAGCCGCCGCGCCGCGCGCCGCCACACTGTCGTTCGCAGTCGACGGGCGCGTCACGAGAAAGATCGCGACGCAGAGAAGAACCGTCCCCTGCAGTGCCAGCGCCAACGGCGCGACACCCATCCACCACGTCAGGCCAAACGATGACGCCATCAAGATGATCGCCAGGGTCTTCGCGCGCTTCGGGATGACGCCGTAGTCGCGCCAGGCGATGATCGGCGGGCCGAGACGCGGGTGCGCGAGCAGCGCCTGGTGGAGGCGCTCAGAACCTCGCGAGAAGCAGAACGCCGCCAGCAGCAGGAACGGCACGCCCGGCAGGACGGGAAGAAAGACACCCGCAAATCCGATGCCGGCGAACACATAACCGCCGCCGATCCACAGCACCCGTTGTGCCCTCTGCAACGCCATGGAAAGACCCGTCTTGCACTTGAGGCGACAGTATCATCTACCCCCATACCCGATCTGGAGATGCCGCGATGGAAAGAGTAGAGCGCCTGTCACCGCTGACCGAAGACGACCTGACCGAGGACCAACGTGCCGTCCTCGATGCGATCAACGCGGGTCCGAGAACTTCCCAGCACGGCCGCATTGGCCTGATCGGCCCCTTCGGCGTCTGGGTGCGTTCGCCGTCGATCGGCGGCGCCGTACAGGAACTCGGCGGCAACGTCCGCTTCAACACGACCCTCGGTGAGGACATCAAGGAGGTCGCGATCTTAAGTGTCGGCGCTTTTCATCACGCCAAGTTCGAGTTCGCCGCCCATGCGCGGCTGGCCGTGAACGCGGGCGTAGGCGAGGGCATCGTGGAAGCGATCCGAACGGCCGAGACACCGACATTCGATGATGACGATCGATCGGCCAAACTCGACGTGAGTTACGCCGTCGCGCAGGCGCTCTTGCACGATCATCGCTTGAGCGACGAGCTCTTCAGCACCGCGCGGGACGCATTCGGTGAATCGGGCGTCGTCGAACTCATCAGCGTGATCGGGTACTACGTGCTCGTGTCTTACACCTTGAACACCTTCGAAGTTCCGCTCACGCCCGGGATGCCGGACCCCTTTCCCGAGATCTGAGATCAGGAGCCACACACCATGTCCGCCGACGCACTCGAGCGCGCCCACGACTTCATGCAATCGAACGCTCGCGAGGTCGAGCGGGCCGTCTTCAACCACATATTTCGTCAACGGTTCGGCTACGCCGATCAAACCGCCGTCGTGGCGAACGCGCTCGCTGCTTTCCAGAACGCCGACGGCGGCTACGGCCGGGGCCTCGAACCCGACCTGCAGACGGAGCGTTCGACCGTGCTCGCGACGAACGTCGCGATGGAGTACTGGCACCTCCTCGAACCGGAACCCGCCCTGGTCCAAGACGCCCTCGGCTTTCTCATCGGTTCGTTCGACGTCGACCGACACTACTGGCCCTTTCTCGTCGACGGTGCCAACGACGCACCCCACGCACCGTGGTGGGAACTCGCCGAGCGCAATCGCGATCACGACGCCAAGAGCGTTAATCCTCGTTTCGAGGTGCTCGCGCGGCTGCTCGACTACCGCGAAGCGCTCGGCGCATTCCCGATCGATCAGGTACTCACCGAGTCGATCGAGCTCATCGAGGCGCAGACGATGCCGATGCATCGCGACGATCTGCGTTGTATCACCCTGCTCGCCGAATCTCCGCACCTGACGCCTCCGCAACGTGACACGCTAACGCGCTTCGCCCGAGTCGCGATTCCCGCATCCGTCGAGGCGGATCCCGCCCAATGGGGCACGTACTGCCTGCAGCCGCTCGACGTCATCACACACGGCGATTCGCCATTTCGCACGGAACTGGCCGATCTCGTCGAGACGTCGGTTCAATACCAGCTCGAGCAACAGTTGGCCGACGGCGGCTGGACACCGACGTGGAGCTGGTTCGGAAACTTTCCGGACGACTGGTCGGCCGCCGAAACCGACTGGCGGGGCGTGGTGACGCTGCAGATGACGATCAAACTGGATTCGTTCGGCGCATTCGACTGAGACGCCACATCACAAAAGGAACCACCAGATGACAGACCAGCGACTCGCCGTCGGCGCGGTGATGTACCCCGGCTTCGAGATGCTCGACATGTTCGGCCCGCTCGAGATGCTCTCGATCCTCGGCGAAGAACGCGTCGAGATCCGCATGCTCGCCGAAACCGATGAACCGGTTCCGACGGCGATGGGCGCGGCCCTCACGAGCGGCCCCCGCGTCAACGTCGACGCGACCTTCGCGAACGCCGGCCCCATCGACATCCTCCTGGTCCCCGGCGGATTCGGCACGATGCCGCAACTCGGCAACCCGGCGATGATCGAGTTCATTCAGGCGAGCGCCGAAAACGCACGCTACGTCGCCTCCGTCTGCACCGGATCGCTACTGCTCGCCCGCGCGGGGCTACTCGACGGACGCCGCGCCACGACGAACAAACAGTTCTTCGCTCTCAGCGCCCAGGAATCGACCGCCATCGAGTGGGTGGAGCGCGCGCGTTGGGTCGAGGACGGCAAGTTCTTCACCTCGTCCGGTGTTTCGGCGGGGATGGACATGACGCTCGCCCTGATCCGTGAGCTGTTCGGCGTGGAAACGAGCGAGATGGTCGCCATCGGCACGGAGTACACCTGGCACCGGGATCGCGACGAGGACCCGTTTGCGGCGCATCTGAACGGGGGCATGGGGATGTTGGGAAGCGTTGACTAACCGGAGGAGTAGGCTGGATTGCGGCTTGCTAATGGGATGGTCCACCCCGAGTGGACAATCAGTGTCCCCACACGACGTTCCCTCGAGGAGACCATCCCATGACGCAGATCGTGACCCTAGGTATCGATGTCGGCAAGAGCACCTTCCACGTGGTCGGTACGACGCACACGGGTAAGCCGGTGTTCCGGCAGCAGTTCAGCCGAGCGAAGCTTGCTGAGTTTGTCGCCACTCACAGCCGATGTGTGATCGGCATGGAAGCGTGCGCTGGTTCACAACACCTGGCGCGGCAGTTTGAACGCGACGGTCATGACGTTCGATTGATGGCAGCGCAGTTCGTCAAGCCGTACGTGAAGACCAACAAGAACGACTTCAACGACGCCTTGGCGATTGCGGAGGCGGTGCGGCGCCCGACCATGCGATATGTGCCGATCAAGACGATCGAGCAACACGATCAGCAAGCCCTGCACCGCGTCCGTCAGCAGCTCATGAAGACGCGCACAAGCGTCATCAACGAGATCCGAGCGTTTCTGTTGGAGCGAGGTATCACGGTGCGCACGAGTCCGACAGCGTTGTCGAAGGCCTTACCGACGATACTGGCGGACGACGAGAGCACATTGTCGCGGCGTCTACGCGCGCTTTTGGGATTACTGCAACGACAGTGGCGTTACTTAGATGATGAAGTTCGCACGATTACCCGGGAGATCGAGCAGATCGCGCGAGAGCGCGATGACTGCCGGCGTCTGCAGACGATTCCGGGCATTGGCACGCTGACATCGACGGCGTTGGTGGCGGCGATCGGCAAGGGTGAGCAGTTCACACGCGCCCGAGATGTATCGGCGTGGCTCGGGGTGGTGCCACGGCAACACTCGACAGGCGGCCGGACGCGATTGCTGGGGATCAGCAAACGCGGCAACCGCTACGTTCGGAGTCTGCTGATACACGGCGCGCGCAGCTGCTACTACAACCTGTGCCGGGAGGATCACCGCCTAGGTGTTTGGCTGAATGACCTTGAGGCGCGGGGCTTGCACCCGAACGTGATCATCACGGCGTTAGCGAACAAACTGGCGCGCCTGTCATGGGCAGTCCTGCGCAGTGGTGAGGAGTACGATCCAGGGCGCGCGTAGCGGCAGTTGTAGGGAACGGATTTTGGTTGCCCATCGGGCATCTCGTTAGCGGCAGGCTTCATCAGTCGATCCAGCTTCGTCGAAGCTCGGGCAAGAAAAAGGGGTCTACGAACCCGCCTTGCTAATTGAGCCGACGAGCCGCGGATCCCACTCAGGCCAGGGCGTGAAATAGCCCATTAACAGGCCGGATACATTTGTGCAGACCGACTGATTGCCAAAGTCGCCAATGACTGTTGCAACGATGGGGTGGCCCATACATCTTTCTTGTGGGGGCTCTGCCCCCACGCCCCCGCCGGACCGGCGCTGAGTCTGAGTTGGCGGATGGGGGAATCTCGCCGCGCGCGCGAGCCGCTTCGCGGCTCGTCGGCAGTTTTTGCGATGCAAAAACTGCTGAGGCGTAGATGCGTTATCGATGCGCGTTGCGCGCCGGGGTCCCGGTGGTGGGCGGGTTCGCCGGAAGGCGTCGCTGATATTGAGCGCGATTCGCAGGATGGGCTGGCACGCGTTTGCAGGATCCCGCTTCTCCCTTCGCTCGATGTCCTGGAAAGGACTTTGCAGGTGGCTCGGTTCGCTACAGACTTCCTAAGGGCAAATCAGTTCTAAAGCCGGCAAACCCCAATCAGCGAAATCGATGACTCCGAGCCCGGCGCGGCTTCGCCGCGACGCAGGGGGGTCCTAGGGGGGACCCGGAGGGTCCCCCCTAGAAGAAAAAGCCACGAAATTTCAGCCTCAAACTGCCGCCGGATAAACGGTTTCCAGATCATCCAATCGACGGTTTCCAGTCCACCCGATCCTACGCTGGCTGGCGCCAGTAGCTGCCCAACAGCGCGCTCTCCCGATCGGGCTTGATGCCCGCGGCCATCTGGTCGAGATCGCCAGGGTGCCAGGCGAGTAGATCGGCGATCGTGTCGGTGAGCGGTCGGGTCGTGAGGCCGGCCGCTTCGGCCTTGGATGTGTCGACTTGCATCATCCCCGCCGCCGCCGGCGGTACGTAGAGCGGCATTTCCATCCACGGTTGGACTTCGTGAGCGGCGAGGAAATCGTCCGGGAGCCAGACGGGCGTCGCGTCGGCACCGGTGACTTCGCGTGCCGCGTCGAACACAGCGCCCAGGGTCGTCTCGCGACCCGTAACGTTGAAGACGCCCGAGGTGTCGTCCGTCGCGCATCGGACGATCCATTCGGCCTGGTCTCGCGCGTCGATCACCTGCACGGGGACATCCGGGCCGACCGGGGCGGCGAACTCGCCCCCGGCGGCGATGCGCACGGGCCAGTAGGAGAAACGATCGGTCGGGTCGTGTGATCCGACGATGAGGCCCGAACGAACATGGAGGACGCGTCCCGGCAGCGCTTCCTCGGCCGCGGCTTCACAGAGCGCCTTGAGTCCGCCGTACGTTTCACCGTCAACGACTTCTGTCGTTGGATCCTCGAGTTCCGCCAGCGGTGCGGATTCGTCCTGCCCCTGCGTGAAGGTCGGATACACCGAAATGGAGGAGACGAACGTGTAGTGCCGAACGACGTCGGCCAGGATCTCGCAGCTATCGCGTACGAGACGCGGCACGTAGCCGCTGGGGTCGATACAGACGTCGAAGGTGCGCCCGCGCAGCCCCTCGAGTCCGCCGTCGCGATCGCCGATGACGAGTTCGGCGACGTCGCGAAACGCTTGGCTGTCCGTTCGGCCGCGGTTGAAGAGCGTGAGCTCGTGCCCGGCAGCGAGGCATGCATCCGCGATGTGACGGCCGAGAAACTGTGTTCCCCCGAGTATCAGGACACGCATCGAGCTCACCTCTAAGCGCCCCAGAGCACGTGGCGATCGATATCGCGCACGTCTCGGAGTCCACAAAACGCCATCGTGAGGTCGAGTTCGTTGGCGATGATTTCCAGGCAACGGGTGACGCCCGCTTCACCCATCGCACCGAGCCCGTAGAGGAACGCCCGTCCGACGAGTGTGCCCTTGGCACCAAGCGCCAGGCACCGTACGACGTCTTGACCGGACCGAATGCCGCCGTCGACCCAGACCTCGATCTCATCACCCACGGTCGCGACGATTTCGGGCAGCACGTCGATCGACGCCGGCGCGCCGTCGAGCTGACGACCACCGTGGTTCGACACGACGAGAGCATCCGCGCCGCTCGCGACGGCATGACGCGCGTCCTCGACGGTCATGATGCCTTTCAGCACGAGCTTACCGCCCCAGCGCTCTTTCACCCACTGGACGTCGTCCCACGACAACGTCGGGTCGAGCTGTTCGGCCGACCACTGGCCGAGACTGGTCAGATTCTCGACCCCTTCGGCATGGCCGACGATATTGCCGAACGAACGGCGCCGGGTGCCGAGCATCTTGAGGCTCCAACGCGGTTTCGATGCCATCTCCGCGAACGAGCCGAGGTTTAGTTTCGGCGGTGTCGATAGGCCGTTCTTAATGTCCTTGTGGCGCTGCCCCATGATCTGCAGGTCGAGCGTCAACACCAACGCGCTGCAGCCGGCCGCCTTCGCCCGATCGATGAGTCGACCGATGAAACCGCGGTCGCGCATCACGTAGAGCTGAAACCAGAAGGGCGAGTCGGTGTTCTCGGCGACGTCCTCGATCGAGCAGATGCTCATCGTCGAGAGCGTGAACGGCACGCCGAAACGGGCCGCGGCACGCGCCGCGAGAATCTCGCCATCGGCGTGTTGCATGCCGGTGAGGCCGGTCGGGGCGAGCGCCACCGGCATCGCGACGTCCTGACCGATCATCGTCGACGCGATTGATCGCCCCTCCAGGTTCACGGCAACACGCTGTTTCAACGCGAGCGCCGTCAGCGCGTCCTCGTTGGCCCGCATCGTACTTTCGGTCCACGAGCCGGACTCGCAGTAGTCGAAGAACATCCGTGGTACGCGCCGACGGTGCAGCGCCTTCAGATCCTCGATACAGGTGATCACGGCCATCAGGCGGCCGCGACCTTCGCCATCAGCGCGGTTCGCTCCGCCTCGTCGAGAATCACCGGCACGACGATCGGTTCTTTACTCGCGGCGTCGAAGAACGGCGCGCGCTTCTGTGCTCCGCTCAACTTCGCCCCGACGATGATGCGCATGAAACGCCAGATCGCACCGAGCGGAAATCCACCGGCACCGTCTATCTCGCGCTTGGCCGAACCCGTCTGGATCTTCGAGCCGACGGGCCCCAGAACGTCATCGGCGTCGCCAGGCGTGATGAGTTTTGCTCCGATCACGCCGATGAATGGCATGCCGTAGCCGCCGGTGTTGCCGATCGGCGTACGACAGCAACCCGCATACCAGCGGTGGATGCCGGACTCACTCAGCCGCATGCACTGGAGGTGGTCGAGCCCTTCGTTGATCGTCACGCGCGCCGCGGACATCTGCGCGATATCGGTACCGCCCGCATCGTCCAGCACGTCCTCTGCGCGATCGAGGTAATGGGCAAACGCCTGGCAATCGCCGCAGTAGCAGACGACCCGATTGATCCCCGCCGCCTCGAGCGCCAGAACGCCGTTCATGGCGCCGCATTCGCACGCCCAAGCGTATTCGTTATCCACGTCTTCTCCTCTCGCGGACGATCTCTACCGCGAACCGACTTGAACGCTAGAGCGTCGCACCTGCTCAAGCAGCGTTCAACGTCCTGTGGCGACCCGCCGCCCGAGACGAGACGTGCGGTAGGCTCACGCGCGCGGGCGATGACGCCTGTGCGGTATCGGGGACGTGACCGCCAACGAGCGGGGAGAAGGCGAGTGGATTTCGAGAACCTCTTTCAGGTTGAGAACAAGGTGATCTGTGTGACGGGGGGCGCGGGCGGCATCGGTCGCGGCATCGCTGGCGCGTTCGTCGCCTACGGCGCAACGGTCTATATCGCCTCGCGAAGCGACCTGACGGATGCCGCGGCAGAACTGTCAACCTGCGGCCCCGGCGAATGCGTGCCCGTGAGCGCGGATCTTTCGAGCGATGCCGATATCGCGGCGCTGGTCGACACCATCGGCGAGCGAAGCGGGCGCCTCGACGTGCTCGTCAACAACGCCGCACTCGGTGGCTTCATCCATCGTTTCGGCGAATTCCCAATGGATGAATGGGACACGATGACAAACGTGAACCTGCGCGCGCCCTTCGCGCTGACGCAAGCCGCCTTGCCGCTCTTGCGCGAAGCCGCGAGCGACGAGTCACACGCGGCCGTCATCAACATCGCGTCGGTCGACGGGATGCGCATCGCCGGCGACAACGACTGGGCCTATGGCATGAGCAAAGCGGGCCTCATCCACCTGACGCGCCAACTGGCGGGACTGCTCGGTAACAAACACGGCCGCGACGGCGGGTACAACATCACGTTCAACGCGATCGCGCCGGGGCCGTTTCCCGGCATGCTCGATCGCTATCTCGAAACCGAAGAGGGTCGCGCGGCGGTCGGTGCCGTCACCGTGTCGGGGCGTGTCGGCAAGCCCGAGGATATCGGTGCGGCGTGCATCTATCTCGCAAGCCGCGCCGGTTCCTACGTCACGGGTGCCGTCCTCCCGGTAGACGGGGGCTTGCTGGTCGGCAAGATGGCCAACTCGTGACGCGACGGATGCTCAGTCGCGATAGCCGGTGAGCTTATAGGTCACCACCGCCATCGCGACTTCTTGGCCGGACGCGTCCGTGACCGATACATCGCCCGTACAGAGCGTGCCACCGCGTCGCCGCACCGATGCCGTAGCCGTCAGGTCCGATTCGACCACGAGGCTCAAAAAGTTGATGGTGAATCCGACGGTCGCGCCGCGACTCTCGGGCATCACCCGCGGGCTCGACCAGAACGCCGCGGTCGCCGCGATATCGACCAACGCACTGATCGCACCGCCGTGTACGCGCCCGATGCCGAGTTTCTCGTCGTAGGGCAGACGGACGACCACGTGATCCTCGGCGGATGAAACGAACTCAGCGCCCAAGAGCTCGGCAAAGTTCTCCGACGCAATCCCGCGTACGCGCTCCTCGTTGACCAACATCCATCTCCTTTCGTCTTTCGTGGTTTACCCGACAGGGCGTCGTGAGGTGCGAATCAGCAGCCCCGGTTCCTTTTCGATCCTCGAGCTTCCGGTAGGCTCCCGTTTGATCCGTCGTTAGGAACACCCCATGGAAATACCCAGCATCATGAGCCACGTGTCGATCGGCGTAAGCGACTTCGAACGGGCGGCCGCATTCTACGACGCCGTACTCGCCACCGTCGGCGCGCGTCGTCAACACGAAGTACCGGGGGCCGCGATTGCCTACGGGAAAATGTTCCCCGAGTTCTGGGTCTCATTGCCGCTAAACGGTGAACCCGCCAGACCAGGCAATGGCACGCATTTCAGTTTCATCGCGCCCACCCAGGAATCGGTGCACGCGTTCTATGAAACGGCTTTGGCTGCCGGCGCCGAGTCGGACGGCGAGCCGGGCCCGCGGCCGGAATACGGCCCGGATTACTACGGTTGCTTCGTGATCGATCACGACGGGCACAAGATCGAAGCGTCGGTCATTCCCAGCTAACGGGGCGCGAGATAACTCGAACGGAACTGGATTCCCCAGTGGCCATCGACCAGCGTTGCGATCCATAGGGTCTCAAATGCGTTGTAGACGGTGCCGTCGGCGCGACAGCGGTTCATCGTCAGCACCAAGTGCACCTTGTCCTGCCCGACATGGACCGGATTGATGTCGCCGATCTCGGTGTGATCCCAGCCCTCGTCGCGCAGGTGTGGTTCGCCCGCGCGGCTCCTCGCGATGAATTCGTCCGCGTCCTCGACGCGCGTAAACGACTTCGTGAGGCGGATGTGGGGGTAGTTGAGCGTTGCCGCCAACCGCTCGTGATCTTGTGCGTTGAAAGCGTCGATGAACGCCTCCACCGCCGCCGTGCCTTCGGCTTCGCTCATTGATGTGCTCCTTCTGGGTCGTCGGGATTTTGGCGTCCGCGCGGCACAAGCCACAAGGAGGCTTACACTTGGCCTAAGACGAACGACTTGAGCGAGACACGAGATGCCCGTCCGCGCCGAACGCCGCAGCCTCTTCACGTGGGGCTATGAATCCGACGAACCGAGCGACGCTGATCGGCGGGCCTACGCCGCGAGCCTGTCCGAACGCCTGGGCCAAGCCGTCACACCACCGACGCTTCCGCGAGTCGAAGACATTTCGATTCGTGCACCGCGCCTCGAAGTCCCCGCGCGGCTGTGGGAATACGTCTCGACGGACGATGCGGAGCGGATCACCCACACCTACGGCGGGCATACGCTCGAGTTCTTGCGCGCGATCCGCGGCGATTTCGGGAATCCGCCCGACGCGGTCGCGCATCCGCGCAACGAGCAGGAGCTCGAGGCGACACTCGAGTGGTGCAACACCAACAACTTCGCCGTCGTGCCCTATGGTGGCGGAACCACGGTCGTGAACGGCGTTTCAGCGCCTGAAGATCGCGACCAGGTCGTCACGATCGACCTCGACCATCTGTGTGAGGTCATCGAGATCGACGACGTCTCGCGTGCCGGGCGTTTCCAGGCCGGCATCCTGGGACCGGATCTCGAAGCGCACCTCAAACCGCACGGTCTGACGCTGCGCCACTACCCGCAGAGCTTTCCGTGGTCGACCGTCGGCGGCTGGGTCGCCACGCGCTCGGGCGGGCACTACGCGACGAACCACACCCACATCGACGACTTCGTCGAGTCGATCAAGACGCTCACGCCGAGCGGTTGGATGGAGTCGCGCCGGTTGCCCGGCAGCGGGGCGGGGCCGAGCCCCGACCGAATGGTGATGGGATCCGAAGGCACGATCGGCATCATCTCGTCGTGCTGGCTGCGCTTGCAGAAACGACCGACCTTCCGTGCGACAGCAGGCGTGCTCTTTCCCGACTGGTCGTCCGGCTACACCGCCGTGCGACACATCGCCCAGGCGAAGCTCTGGCCCGCCAACTTGAGGATCCTCGACCCGGGCGAAGCCCAGTCGAGTGCCGGTCTCGACGGCCAACAATCACTCCTCATCATCGGTTTCGAATCGAGCGACGTACCCCAGGGCGCTTTCATCAAAGAAGCCGTCAAGATCGCCCGGGAGTTCAATGGGCAGATCGATGACGAGGACGTGCTCATCGACGACGGTTCGGGCGCGCCTACTGGGCGTGGCGGCGCGGTGGGCGCCTGGCGTGACGCGTTCATCGGCGTCAACGCCGGTCTTTCGAACGGCCTGGGAATGCTCTCCGATACGTTCGAGACCGCCGTGACCTGGGACCGCTGGCCCGCCTTCGATGCGGCAATTCGGGAATCGGTCGGTGGCGCTATTCGCGAGACCCTCGGTGCGAGTGGCCGCCTATCGTGTCGGTTCACGCATGTCTATCCGGACGGCCCCGCGCCGTACTACTCCTTCAGCGGCGTCGTGGCGCCCGGCGGCGAAGCCGAGGCGTGGCATACGATCAAGGCGGCCGCGATGGAGACGATCGTTCGGATGGGTGGGACCGTCACGCACCACCACGCCGTCGGACGAATGCACGCCGAAGGGTGGGCGGATCAGCGCCCGGCGCTTTTTGACGACGTCTGGCGGGGCGTCAAAGGCGCGCTCGATCCAAACGACATCATGAACCCGGGCGTGCTGATGTAGCTCAGAGCGGAATGCGCTCGCGGGCGCGTCGATAGCCCGCGAAAGCGAGCACGCCGAGCGCGATCCCGAGGCCGTCGACCATGATGTCGACGAGCTCCGCGCTTCGGCCCGCGACGAAGAACTGCACGATCTCGATCAACACACCGAACGCAACGAGCCAGACGACGACCGGCACCCACGGGCCGCGTCGAAAATGGGCGAGCGTCAGCGCGAACGCGAGATAGGCAAACGCCACCGTGTGGGCGAGCGTGCCGGACATTCCCGCCACGACTCGTCCCGGGGAAGGCGTGGTCGCCACCACGAAGCAGACCACCACCGGCACCCAGAAAGCCACGACACGGATGCGCCGCCGCCATTCGGGATCGAAAAGAAACGTCAGCGCGCGCTTAAGACCGACTCGACCGCTCATGGACGAAGTCGACGAGGAATTTCACGTGATCGACCGGGGTCTCGGGCACGATCCCGTGGCCCAGGTTGAAGATATGGCCGGGGCGGCCGTCGACCTCGTCGAGGATCCGCCCCGCCGCGTTCGCGATCGCCTCGCGGTCACTGCACAGGACGATCGGGTCCAGGTTGCCCTGGGCCGCCGACAGTCCGAGACGATCCCACGTCTCGACCAGCGGTGTGCGCCAATCGAACGCGATGAGATCCGGGCCCGTCGCCGCCATCGCGTCGAGGAGATGCTGATTGCCCGTGCCGAAATAGATGATCGGCACGCGTCCGCCGATGGCTTGCATCAACCGCTCGACCGACGGGGCGACGTAGCGTTCGTAGTCGTCGATCGATAGATGGCCGACCCAGGAGTCGAAGATCTGCACGGCGTGAATGCCGGCGTCGATCTGCAAGTCGACGTAGTCGATGACGACGTCGGTGAGCTTCTCCATGAGCAGACGCCAGGCCGACTCGTGCGACCACATGAGACGCTTGGACTTGATGTAGTTGCGCGAGGATTTGCCTTCGATCGCATACGCGGCCAGCGTAAACGGCGCCCCCGCGAAACCGATCACCGGGATGTCGCGCGGCAACCCGGCGAGGATGCCGGCGATGGTGTGCGCGATATAGGGGGTGCCTTCGGCGGCCTCGAAGACTCGTAGCCGCTCGATATCGGCGAGGGTCTCGACGGGATTCGAAAAAACCGGCCCCACGCCGCCGACGTAGTCGAGGTCGAGCCCCATCGGGATCAGCACGGGAAGCAGGTCCGCGAACATGATCGCCGCGTCGACACCCAGGATGCGCTGGGCATCAATCGTCGCCTGCGCGGCGAGCTCGGGCACCGTGAAGAGTTCAAGGCTCGTGTGCTTGGCTTTGAGCGCCATGTACTCGGGCATATAGCGACCGGCCTGACGGTTGAGCCAGATCGGCGTGTAGTCCGTCGCCTCGCCGCGACAGGCGCGGACGAACGCCGAGTTCAGCCGCGCGTCGGTCACGTTCTGTGGATCGGTTTCGCTCAAAGGATCAGATGCTCAAAGGGTCGACATCGGCATCGTAGTCGACGCCATCGTGTTCAAAACCGAAGATATTCATGAATTCGCGCTGAAAACGTTCGAGGTCGCCGAGTTCCCGAATGTTCTCCGAATCGACGATCTCCCAACGCCGGCTGACTTCACTCTGAATCGCGTCCGTCATTTCCCAGTCGTCGATCCGCAACCGCCCCTCGTCGTCAACCGCCGCGGCATCTCCATAGAGCCCCGTGCGGAACAGCCGGTCGACGTGCTCGATGCAGGTTTCGTGACTACCCTCGTCCTGCATCACCCGATAGAGCAGGGAGATGTAGAGCGGTACGACCGGGATCGCGGTGCTGGCCTGGCTCACGATCGCCTTCAACACAGCGACCCGCGCTCGACCGTGATCACCGAGCCGGGCATCGATTGCCGCACAAGCCCGATCGACATCCGCCTTGGCGCGCCCCAACGTGCCACCCCGGTAGATTGGCTTCGTGAGATCACTGCCGAGATATGAGAACGCGACCGTCTGGAAGCCGCCGGCCAGCACACCGGCGCGCTGAAGGCTCTCCATCCAGAACTCCCAATCTTCGCCGCCCATCACCTGGACCGTCGCTTCGGCTTCGGCTTCCTCGGCGGGCTCTACGCGCACGGGCTGAACGATGCCCTTGTCGACAACGAGCGTTTTGGTCTCGAAGGCTTCGCCCAGCGGCTTGATCACCGAGCGATGCAGCTCACCCGTCCTCGGATGCGGGCGAACCGGCGGCGCGAGGCTGTAGACGAGCAGGTCGATCGAGCCGAGATCGGCTTTGATGGTCTCGATGACCTGTTCACGCATCTCATCGGCAAACGCGTCCCCGTCGAACGTCTTCGCGTAGATCCCTTCGCGCGCCGCGGCGGTTTCGAAGGCGAGGTTGTTGTACCAACCCGCCGTGGCCGTGCGCTTTTCGCTCGGCTCTTTTTCGAACGAAACGCCGATGGTTTTTGCGCCACCAGCGAACGTCGACACGATCCTCGACGCGAGCCCGAATCCACCAGAGCAACCGAGCACGAGGACATTCTTCGGCCCATCGAGCGGGCCTCGCTCGACGACCGTGTCGCGCTGATTCTCGACACCGCGAACGCAACCCGCTGGATGCGCCGTCGTACAGATGAATCCGCGAATGCGTGGTTTGATGATCAATTCAATGCGCTCTCATGGGACGACCGGCGCGGCGACGAACACGGCATAGCGTCATGCCGAAACCGCGGAAAAACGCCGCGTCAAAGGCTCGCCATCATACCGTCGGCGACCGCCTGTCGCATGGCGGCCGCTGCGTCGATCACCCGCGGTCCATCCCGCCTGAGCCTGACCCGCGCGGACTCCCCGTCGCGGAGCTTGAAGTCACGATCTCCATCGATCGCCAGTACTCCCGGGCCGCGAAAAAGAACAGGCAGGTCGTACGGCAACGTGGTGTGGCTCTTGACGTTCACCGTCTTGAAAAGCCCGGGCGAGAGCGGGGCGGTGAAACGTCGGCCTTCGCCCATCTCGACCAGGAGGCCGTGCTCGGCGTCCGCGTCGACCACTTGCAGATAACCACCGATCGGCGACATCCCCACCGCGTCTGGCTCGGCACGCGTCAACGCCATGCGGACGAGCTTGTCGGGGTCGAACGGTAGGAAATTGCCGACAAAATCACGCTGGAGCTGGACGATGTCGATCATGCCGACATCGCGACGTCCGTCGTCGAGGGTGAGGTGCAGGACCTTGCAGCGTTTCATCACGCGGTCATCGAGAAGACCGCGAGCCCCGAGACCCGCCGCGAGTCCCGCGATCGTGGGTTCGGTGAGTTTCGGGAATACGTTGTTCGTTCCGGTAGAAAGCGGAATCAGTTTGATGTCCGGCGCCGCGCGGGTGATCGCGCGATTCGTCCCGTCGCCGCCGAGCGACACGATGACGTCGACCTCTCGATCGAGAAAGGCGGCGATCGCGGCCTCCGTATCGGCCGCGCTATGGGTGATCGGCGTCTTGATCGTATCGACCTCGGCGCTGAGCGGCATGAGTTCGAGCGCCCCCGTCGCGATACGAAAAGGCTCCTCCGTCACGAGCAAACGTTCGGCCCCCGCCGCATCCGCGCCAGCGGCGATTCGAGCGACGATGTCCCGCTTGGCATCGAAGGACATATTGCTCGCGCGGGCGGCGACCCGACGGACGTCCCGCCCGGACATGGGATTGACGAGGATGCCGACGGTCGCGTTGCTCATGGATCGCATCATACGGCGACCCGCCCTCACCCCAAGCGTTCCCTGAGGCGGCCGCTCTTCTCGCGTGCTGGCACGAAACGACGCCTGTCTATCTCGGTTGGCTTTCTGACCGGTCTACGCCCAGCAAATATCGCTCGAGGAACATCAACGTCGCGCGCGCCAGGTAGTCGCGATTCACCCGCTTGCGGAAACCATGGCCCTCGTCGCGGGCGAGGATGTACCACACGGGCGTGCCCTTCTCGACCAGCGCCCTCACCATCTGCTCCGATTCCCCACGAGGCACACGCGGATCGTTCGCGCCCTGCACGATGAGCATCGCGTCATCGATCGCGCCGACCCGATGGAGCGGCGAAATGGCCTCCAGATAGGCATACATCTCCGGATCGCGTTCGTCGCCGTACTCTGCACGACGAAGATCGCGGCGATAGTCCTCCGTGCCCGCAAGAAAGGTCACGAACCGGGAGATCCCCATTCGGTCGATTCCCGCGACCAGCCGATCGCCGTAGAGCGCCATCGATGCGAGCACCAGATAGCCACCGTACGACCCGCCCGACAACGCGACCCGGTCGACATCGAACGAACCTTCGTCGCGAACCCAGTCCAGCAACGCCCCCACGTCCCGTACGGCGTCCTCGCGCTGCTTGGCGTTGTCGAGGTCGAGATAGCGACGCCCGTAGCCGGTCGAACCCCGGACATTCGGCACGATCACCGCCACGCCCAAGCGACGGACAAACGACTGGATCGACGGCGAGAAGCGAGGCCGCGCCTGGCTCTCCGGCCCGCCGTGCAGGCTGACCAGCACCGGGTACGGTGGCGCGGCGGGCGGGGTGTAGACGAACGCCGGCACGGACAATCCGTCGAAGGATTCGAACTCGATGAGCGTCGGCTCGACGTATCGATGAGCCTCATCGTTCGCGGTCCAGCGCGTCACCTCACCATCAACGAGATCGACGCTCATCACATCGCCCGGACGGGTCGGCGTCGTCACACTGAACGCCAGGTGTTCGTCCCCCGAGAACGCCAACGTCGAGATGACACCACGCGGGATCGCCTCGATCTCGAGACGCTCACCGTTGCTCAGGCGTTCGATAACGAGTTCGCCATACCCGGCCACGTTCTTGAGGATCGCGATGAACCGTCGCCCCGGCGACACCTCGATCGCCTCGATGCTCGCGGCGCCGCCGATGATGCGAGGGGATTGCACACGACGGCCTCGATCGTGCACGAAGAGGCCCACGTGGTCGGCGTTGTAATCGGCCGTGAAGAGAATCTCGTCGCTCGCCCCGTAACGAGCGTCACCCACGGACGTCGCGACCTCGAAACCCGCCACCGGTTGCCGTTCACCGGTTTCGATGTCGATCTCGAGGAGCCTCGCCCGCGTCGCCGAGCGCGACTGCGAGACCAGCAATCTCGACTCGTCCGCGGAAAAATCTTCGACCGCCCAACCAACGCCTTCGCCGTCGATCAGGACGCGACGTGAACCGTCGAGGTCGGCTACGACGACCGTCCAATCGAGACCGTTCGGCGAAGTCGTCGCGAGCGCGAACTGCTTGCCCGACGCAGCCCAGCGAAGCGATGACACGGAACCGCGGGAGAGCGCCAACGGAGTAGCCGCGGCTTTCCGCCCGTCATACCAGACGAGTTCGACCAGCTCACCGCCATCCGGGTCTCGCGTATAAAGAAAACCCGGGCGCTCGACACTCGGACTCATCCAGGCGCGTTGCAGCGGATCCGAGTCGAATGTCAGCCGCTTGCCCCGACGCCCCGGACGAGTCACCTCGCGAAACGCCACCGAAGCATCCGCGCTTCGCGAACGAAGCAACATACCGTCACCAAACCACCCGACAAGCTCCGACGACGGCGCGTTGTGGAAAACCTCGACTGGATCGGAGAGATCGTGCGGAATGGGCGGTACCCCGAGCGTCTCGACGTCGTTCGGAATCGAGACGAACGACGTCTGACACGCCGCCGATACCAGGCAAAGCGCCAGTCCGATCGGATAATCTCGCAACGGCCTCACACCCGAGACGCCTCATGAACCCCGGTAGCACAATCGAGACTGTCTATATCCTCGACGATTATCTCGGGATGACCGACGCGATCATTCGTGTCGGCGGCGACGCGTTCCTGATCGAGTCCGTCGACTGGGATCCCGTGACGACACATCCGCGCGTTTTTCGAACCGGCCACCTCGCCGACGATATCGTCGACGACTTCATGGCCGACGTTCGCCGCGACTACTGCGACCTGACGCGCAAGGCTACGCAAGTCGCGTCCCTCGGCGAGCAGGCCGACTGGGCGGAGGCGCTCGTTGTGATCGATGTCCGTACCGCCGAGGTCCTGGCGCAACACGTACCGGGCGAGCCCGTCCGCCATCGAGCCCGCGACGCGTTCGATGGGGCGCTGCTCACCGTCGCTCGAACGAACGGATGCTGAACGGAAACTCATTGCGCGGTGACGCATCGAATTCTCGGACGTCGCCGAGGACCCAATCATCGGTCGGGAAATCGAACGGCAGCACGACGTCGCCATCGACGTCCGCCGCGACGAACGTGACTTCCGCATGCGTCGCGCTATCGAGAGCCGCCGCGTAGATCGCCGATCCGCCGAGCACGAAGATCGAATCGCCCGCCTCGGTGTGCTCGAGGGCTCGGTCGAGCGCGTCGTCGAAGCTGGTGACCCAGTGGACGCCCGATGTCGATCGTGGCTTGCTCGAGACGGCGATGTTGGTGCGATTCGGTAGCGCCTTACCGATCGATTCAAACGTCTTGCGTCCCATGATCACCGGCGCGCCGGCGGTGGTTCGTTTGAAGTTCTTGAGATCGTCCGAGAGACGCCAGGGTAGTTGGCCGTCGCGGCCGATCACGCCCTGGCGGTCCATGGCCCAGACGAGAACCAGGCGACGATCCCTCAAGCCCGCGCGTCCTCTGGTCGTCGTCACACCGCAATCGGAGCAGAAATCGACGGCGCCGGGTGGTAGTTCTCGAGAAAGATGTCGTCGATCGTGAAGTCATCGAGACGACGAATGGTCGGGTTCAGAATCACGGTCGGTAGTTCGCGCGGTTCCCGTTCGAGTTGCTTGTCGACCTGCTCGAGATGGTTCACGTAGAGGTGCGCGTCGCCGAGCGTATGGACGAAGGTGCCGGGCTCGAGGCCGGTCACCTGCGCGATCATCATCGTCAAGAGCGAGTACGACGCGATGTTGAACGGCACGCCGAGGAAGAGATCCGCGCTGCGCTGATAGAGCTGGCACGACAACTTCCCATCGGCGACATAAAACTGGAACAGCAGATGGCAGGGCGGCAAGGCCATGTCGTCGAGCTGATCGACGTTCCACGCCGAAACGATGTGGCGTCGCGAGTTCGGGTTCGTCGAAATCGATTCCACGACCTGCGCCACCTGATCGATCACGCCGCCGTCGCGGCTAGGCCAACTCCGCCACTGTGCACCGTAGACCGGCCCCAGGTCGCCGTTTTCGGCCGCCCATTCGTCCCAGATGTGCACGTCGTTGTCGACGAGATAGGCCGTATTGGTCGACCCCTTCAGGAACCAAAGGAGCTCGTGCGCGATGCCGCGGAAAAACGTTCGTTTGGTGGTCACGAGCGGGAAACCGGCATTGAGATCGAACCGCATCTGGTAGCCGAAAACGCTGTACGTTCCCGTTCCGGTTCGATCGCCTCGGAGAACGCCGCTCTCGCGGACGTGCCGCATGAGATCGAGATACTGCTTCACGCGTGGGTTTTCCTCATCACTAAATAGATCCCGAGGGCGAGCATCGGGATCGACAACAACTGGCCCATCGTCAAAAAGTCTAGCGCAACAAAACCGATGCCGGCGTCGGGCGCGCGGAAGAACTCGGTGGTGATTCGCATCAGACCATAGGCGATCAGAAAACAACCCGAGACCTGGCCCAGGGAACGTGATTTACGCGCGAACCACCAGACGACGACGAAGAGCACGAGCCCATCCGCGGTCATCTGGTAGAGGCTCGAGACGTGTCGCGTCACCGTTTCGAACTCACCGAAACAGGTCATGTTGAGCCCGCGAACCGCATCACACGGAAACTGAAGGCCGACGCTCTCCGTCACCCGCCCCGGCAACTCCGCGTTGATGAAATTGCCGAGCCGACCGAGCCCCAGACCCGGTGCTACGAGGGGGGCTGCGAAATCCGTCACGGCCAACGGCGAACGGTTCTTGCGCCACCCGTAGACGAAGAGCGCCACGATGACGCCGATCAGACCGCCATGGAACGACATCCCGCCGGTCCAGATCTTGAAGAGCCAGAGCGGATCTTCGATCAACTGATCGAAGCCGTAGAAGAACGCAAAGCCCACCCGCCCGCCGACCAGCACGCCGACGACCCCGTAGAACATCGCATCGCCAATCTCCTCGGCCGTCCAACCGTCGACGAGCCCGCGATTGATGCGGTACTTGCCGAGAAAGTAGAACGCCGCGAACCCCAACAGATACATGAGGCCGTACCAGCGCAATGCGACGGGCCCCAGCTCCACGATGATGGGATCGATCACTGGATAGTTCATGGAGAAGCCCTTTTGCTACACTCCGCGGCCCTCGCCATCGAGGGTCGACCGTCACGTGTGTTTGATACTTTTTTCGTACGCGAAAGACGCGGCACGACCGCTCGTCGTGGCAGCAAATCGCGACGAATTCTACCGACGCCCCGCACTCGCCGCACACTGGTGGGAAGACCTTGCACATATTTACGGCGGTCGTGACCTCGAAGCGCATGGCACCTGGCTCGCCATCGATCGAACGGGCCGATTCGCCGCCGTCACCAACTGGACGGCCGACCTCAACGCCCCGAAACCACCCGGCTCGCGCGGCGATCTGCCGAAGGATTTCCTCGAGCAGGACGTTTCCGCCCGTGAATACGTCGCCGGCATCGACGGCCCGCACTACGCCGGCTACAACCTCATCGCCTTCGACGGCGAAGAGTTGGTCTACACGTCCAACCGTACCGGCGACGTTCAGATTCTCGAACCGGGCGTGTACGGCATGACCAACGAACGCCTGGGCGCAACCTGGCAGAAGGCCGTCAACGGCGCCGCGGCGTTAGGCGAAATCCAGGCGAGCGCATCCCTCGACGATCTACTGGCGCTGCTTCGCCATTCTCACGTCGAAGCCCCGCCCAAGCTCGACGGCGACCTGAAACCCGAACGCAGTTTTTCGCCCTGCTTCATTCGCGGCGACGCCTACGGCACCCGCGCGAGCACGGCGATCATCATCGGTCGCGACGAGATCGAATTCACCGAGCAGCACTACGGCCCACACGGGGTCGCGGAAGGGCGGGTACGTGAGGCGTTCGCGTATTCGGGGATGGGACGGGAAGTGATTCGCGGTTAGGGGTGGGAGGCGGTAGCTCGATGATCTGGAAAGCGCTGTTCCGGTGGGCTGGGAAGCTCTGACTAACCGGAGGAGTAGGCTTGGATTCTGATTGCTCTTTTCTTGTGGGGGCTCTGCCCCCACGCCCCCGCCGGATCGGCGTTGAGTCTGAGTTGGCGGATGAGGGAATCTCGCCGCGCGCCCAGTGCGGCGCGGAATCGCTGCGGGTGGTTCCCCCCTGCGCGCTTTGCGCGCGGGGACCCCGGTGGTCGGCGTGTTCGCCGGAAGGCTTCGTTCGATATTTGCAGGCTGATCGGTTCGCTACGATCTACCTAAGGGCAAATTAGTTCTAAAGCCGGCAAACCCCAGTCATCGGAGCCGATGACCCCGAGCCCGGCGCGGCTTCGCCGCGACGCAGGGGGGTCCTAGGGGGGACCCGGAGGGTCCCCCCTAGAAAAAAGAGCCACGAAATTCCAGCCTCAAACTGCCGCCGGATCGACGGTTTCCAGATCGCCAGCCGACACTTTTGCAGGATGCCCGAAAACGCATCCTGTATATCCCGTCCTCCGCTCGATGTCGTGGAAAGGATTTGCAGGCTGATCGGTTCGCTACGATCTACCTAAGGGCAAATTAGGTCTAAAGCCGGCATACCCCAATCAGCGAAATCGATGACCTCAAGCCCGGCGCGGCTTCGCCGCGACGCAGGGGGGTCCTAGGGGACCCAGAGGGTCCCCCTAGAAGAAAAAGTCAAATCAGCTCGGTCCGCGCCGTCCTGCGGAACACATCCGTCACAACATGATGCGGGATCACCCGTTCGAGGCCCTCGTGCACCAGTTCGTCGCGCACGTAGCGGGTGATTTCGTCGCTCGAGTTCATCTTCAGCACCTGCGCGAGCACGTGGCGGCAGCGGCGGAGCGATACGGTTCGAACGATCAGTTTGACGAGCGGTAGGTTGGTCGCGTTCATCGAGAGGACGTCGTAGCCCATCCCGATACAGAGCAACGCGCCCTCGGGTGTACCCGCGAGTTCGCCGCAAATGCCGACGGCTTTGCCTTCCGTGTGACAGTTCTTGGCGATCTCGCGCAGCATCCGGATGACGGCGGGATGCATGTCCTGGAAGAGCTTGCCGACCTTGGCGTTGTTGCGATCGACGGCGAGCATGTATTGGGTGAGGTCGTTCGAACCGACGGCCAGGAAGTCGACTTCGCGGGCGATTTCGCGGGTCAGGTAGGCGGCGGCTGGAACCTCGATCATGACGCCGATTTCGGGCTCTTTGACGCCGAGGACTTCGTCGTTGACTTCGAGGTAGGCGCGTTTGATGAGTGCGCGCGCCTCCATGACCTCGTCGACGCTCGACACCATCGGCAACATGATGCGCAACAAGCCTTCGAGATGGGCGTTGGCTTTGATCATCGCCCGCACTTGCGTCAGCAGGATGTCCTGGTGATCGAGCGTGACGCGAATCCCGCGCCAACCGAGGAAGGGATTGTCTTCCTCGACCATCGGGAAATAAGGCAAAGACTTGTCGCCGCCGATGTCGAGGGTGCGCATCGTCACCGGGCGCGGATCGAAGGCTTCCATGTGCTCGCGGTAGATGCTCGCCTGCTCGGTTTCGGTCGGGAATCGGTCTCGGGCCGAGAAGGGGATCTCGGTACGGAAGAGCCCGATGCCTTCCGCGCCGCGGTCGAGCGAGCGCGAGATCTCGCTCACGAGGCCGATGTTGACCCAGAGATTGACCTCTCGACCGTCGCGGGTCCGGCTCGGTAGCTCCCTGAGCGTCTCGAGCTCCTCGGCGAGCACGGCTTCTTCGGCGACGATCTTGCTGAACTCGTCGCGCACGGCGTCGCTCGGGTTGAGATACACCTCGCCGTAGTTTCCATCGACGATCACGTACTGACCGTCGATCGTGATCGGTACGTCGACCGCGCCCATCACGGAGGGGATGCCGAGCGCTCGGGCCAAGAGACCCGCGTGCGAGTAGCGTGAGCCCTTGACGGACACGATGCCGCGCAGGTTCTCCGTCGGCATCTCCGCGAGCATGGTCACGGTCACTTCGTCGGCCACCAGCACCATGTCATGGGGGAAGGTGCTGTCGTCGTGATGAACGTCCTGAAGGTATTCCAGCACCCGTTGGCCGAGGTCTCGAACGTCCGCCGCGCGTTCCCGCAGATAGGAATCCGACATCCGCTCGAACGATGACGCAATCGTCGCGATGACTTCCCGGAGCGCGCCCTGCGCCCATTGGCCGCCTTCGATGCGGCCGCGGATATCCCCCGCGAGCGCCGCGTCGTCGAGGATGTGCAGGTACGCATCGAAAAGTTCCCGCTCTTCCGGTCGCAGCGACGTCGCCATCTGATCGGCGAGCCGCTCGAGGTCGGCGCGGACGTTCGAGATGGCCGATTCGAAGATCGCAAGTTCGGCCCGGATGTCGTCGACCTGTTTGTCGGGCACGCTGTCGAGATCCAGCGCTTCGACGACATAGGCCGTGCCCGTGCCGACGCCCGGCGATGCCGCGATGCCGTCGAAACGGGCGTCGTGCCGGACGACTTCGCCGACCACCAGGGCGGAGATTTCGCCCATCGCGTCCGCGTGCGAGACGTTACGCGCGAGCTGTGCCGCGAGCGTTGCGAGGAAAGCGACTTCTTCCTCTTCGTAGCGCGTCGTTTCGCGGCCTTGGACGACGACCACGCCGAGTACCACGCGGTTCTGGATGATCGGCACGCCGAGGTAGCCGTGGAATTCTTCTTCGCCGACCTCTGAAGCGAACGCGTAGCGTTCGTGGTGAACGGCGTCCTCGAGATTGATCGGCTCGGCACGGTCGCTCACGAGACCCACGATGCCTTCGTGTGGGCCGAGGGAGAACCGCCCGATCGCGTCGATATTGAGTCCTTCGCTGGCCGCCAGAAGAAACCGATCCGACGTGCGATCGCGCAGATAGATCGAGCAGACTTCCGTGTCGAGAATCAGCACGACACGGGCGACGACCATGCCGAGCCCCTGCTGGAAGTTGGCCGTGTTGTTGACGTCGGCGACGAGCTGTCGGAGGGCGTCCTGCATCGTCAGTCCGCGAGGTGCAGCGAGGGCGCGAGTTCGCGCAGCGCGCGTCGATAGACGTCGCGTTTGAAGTCGACGACTTGCCGCACCGGGTACCAGTAGCTGACCCAGCGCCAGTCGTCGAATTCGGGTTTGGCGGTTCGGTCCGTGATCACCAGCGAATCATCCCCGAGCATCTGCAGCAGAAACCACTTCTGCTTTTGTCCGCGGAACCGTGGCGATGAATTGCGACGGCGCAAACGGCGCGGCAGTCGATAGCGCAACCAGTTCTTGGTGCAATGAAGAATCTTGACCGCATCGGGTTCCAGACCGACCTCCTCGTAGAGTTCTCGATACATCGCCGCTTCCGGTGACTCCTGCGGATTGATCCCACCTTGCGGGAACTGCCAGGAATCGAACCCACCGACCCGCCGCGCCCAGAGCACCTGGCCATGGTCGTTCTGGATGACAATGCCGACGTTCGGCCGATAGCCGTCGCGATCGATGTTGTCCGATCGACGGTTTGTCCGGCCGCCCTCCCGTCGCGCCGGCTTTTCTCGTTGTCGCTTGTCCATTGGCCTGGATTGTTCCATATCGATCGCTCGGCCGTCTTGGCTCGAAATCCGGGTCGCCCGCGCATGAAACGAGTCCCGTCGTATCATGCCGGCACCGTCCACGCGTCCACGAAGTGCCCGATGAACCGTCTCCAGGACGAAACCAGTCCGTATCTCAAACAGCACGCCGACAACCCGGTCGACTGGCACCCGTGGGGCGACGAAGCGCTCGCGCTCGCACGAGATACGGACCGCCCGATCCTGCTATCGATCGGGTACTCGTCGTGCCACTGGTGTCACGTGATGGCCCACGAATCGTTCGAAGACACGGCGACCGCGGCCGTCATGAACGAGCATTTCGTGAACATCAAGGTCGACCGGGAAGAGCGCCCCGATCTCGATCGGGTCTATCAGCTCGCGCACAACGTCATGCATCGCCAATCCGGTGGCTGGCCGCTGACGGTCTTTCTCGATCCCACGACCCATCTGCCGTTCTTCTCGGGAACCTACTTCCCGAAAAGTCCGCGCCATGGCCTGCCGGGCTTCGTCGATCTTCTCATGCGCATTCACGAAACTTTTGTCGCGAAGCGGGACGACATCGCCGAACAGAACGACAAACTGTCGAGTGTGTTGACCTCGCTTTCGGAGATCACCGCCGCGCCGACCGAGGACTTGGCGCTCCTCGATCACGGCCGCGCATCCCTTGGCGAGCAATACGACGCACAACATGGCGGTTTCGGGCGAGCGCCCAAGTTTCCGATGCCGGCCGCCTTGGAGCGTTTATTGCTCCATTGGTCACGTATTCAAGCCGACCGCTCTCAAAAACCGGATCGCGAAGCACTCGACATGGTGATGCGCACACTCACGCAGATGGCGCGCGGTGGGATCTTCGATCACGTCGGCGGCGGATTCTGCCGCTACTCGACCGACGCGCGATGGATGATTCCGCACTTCGAGAAAATGCTCTACGACAACGGCACGCTCATCGGACTCTACGCCGATGTGCTCGCGCTCGGCCCCGATGCGCTGTTCGAAGGTGTGGTCGATGACACGGTCGAGTTCCTGCTGCGCGACATGCGCCATCCAGAGGGCGGCTTCTACGCCTCCCTCGACGCGGACAGCGACGGCGTCGAGGGCGCGTTCTACGTGTGGCGCAAGGCGGACGTGAAGAAACTGCTCGACGAAGACGAATACCTCGTCGTCGAGACGCTCTATGGCCTCGACAAGCCCGCGAACTTCGAAGGCAAGTGGAACCTGCACCGCTTCGATGCGTGGCGCTCCGTCGTCGAACGCCTCTACCTCGAAGCGGACGAAGCCGAAGCGGCGCTCGCGAGCGCGAAGACGAAGCTCTTCGCAGCACGTTCGCAACGATCGAGGCCCGGACTCGACGACAAGGTGCTGACAGCCTGGAACGGCCTCGCCATCCAGGGGTTGGTGAAATGTGCCCGGCGCCGCGACCGCGACGACTGGCTCGATGCCGCCGACGCCGCGGTGGATTTCATCCGCCGTGAGTGTTTTCACGACGGCCGCCTCTCCGCGGTCTGGACAAACGGGGTCGCTGGCGACAAAGGTTTCCTCGACGACTACGCGCACCTGATCAACGCGCTCCTCGAACTCCTCGAGGCACGCTGGAAAGACGAGCATCTCGAGTTTGCGATCCAGTTGGCCGATCGGCTGATCGGGGATTTCAGCGACGCGAACGGCGGATTCTTCTTCACCACCCACGATCATGAAGCGCTGATCCACCGGCCGAAGCCCACCACCGACGATGCCACGCCACCGGGCAACGGCACCGCGATTCGGGGGCTGTTGCGGTTGGGACACCTGACGGCCGACAGCCGATACCTCGATGCCGCCCATGAAGCGCTCGACTGGGCCAAGACCATGGCCGCGCAGTTCCCGTCAGCTCACGCGACCATTCTGACGGCACTCGAGGAATCACTCTTCCCGGGGGAACTCGTCATCCTGCGAGGTCCGACAAAGGCGACGGGCGAGTGGCGCCGATCGGTCGACGTGGGCTTTCATCCCGCGCGCGCGTGCTACGAGATTCCCTACGCGGCGCGGCACGCCCCGAGCTACCTCCCGCGCCTCGTGAGCGCCAGCACGCAGATGAGCGTGACGGCGTTCGTCTGCGAGGATCTCGCATGCGGTCCGCCTATCTCGGATCTCGACGAGTTCAAGGCACGACTCGGCGCTTGAGCGATCCGCATTCTCGGCGCGTTTTTCGTCGCCCTCGCGCTTGCGTCCTGCGGGAATCCGCCCGATCCACCGACCGTGATTCCCTGGGCATGGCACCGTAGCGAGGATCTGACTTTCCTGAGTCCCGCTACACCGATCGCCGCCTGGTTCGCGACGATCACCGTCCGTGACGGCAAGCTCGACGTCGAGCGTCGGACGCAACCGCTGCGTCACCACGTCGACACACCGCTCCTGGCTGTATTTCGGCTCGAATCCGCTGAGCCGTTCGATCGCGGCACCCGGAACCGAATCGCGCGCACGCTCATCAAGATCGGTGAGGCCGTCGACGCCAGCGAAATCCAGCTCGATTTCGACGCCAGACGTTCACAACGGCCGAGCTATCGCCGCTTGATCGCGGCGGTTCGTCTCGAAACGGAACTGCCGGTCTCGATGACCGCGCTCGCCTCCTGGTGTCTCGACGACGACTGGCTCGACGATGTTCCAATCGACGACGTGGTCCCGATGCTCTATCGAATGGGCGCGGAAGGTGAGTCGATCCGAGCGCGAATAGCGGCCAAGAATCGACCCGCCCTCGGTCGATCCTGTCGCGGCAGTGTCGGCTATATCACCGATGAACCCGTCATCGCCGTCGCCGCGCCCAAGCGCGTCTTCCTCTTTTCCGACACACCTTGGACGGCACGATCGTTCTACGATTTCAAAGACCACGTTCTCGATCGCCTGAAGGCCCCGGACTGACGTGTCATCGCTTCGTCTCATCGCTGTCACCTGGTGCCTCATCGGCACGAGTGCGTTCGGCGGCGGGAGCTCGGACTTCTCATCGGCCGAGTTCTTCCCATCGCGCGGTGATTTCGACGACGTCCTGGACGGACGAGCACCACGTTCCGAGCGGATACGCATTGCGCTGATCGCCTACCTCGAACTCACCCGCGAAGTGCAACCAGGCCATCTCGGACTCATCAACGCCGAGCCCGAGGTCGCGCCGGTAGCGGTCGATTTCCGCGCCGTACTCGAAGCCGCGGGATTCGCCGCACCCAACTTCGATCGTTATCGGTGGCACGATCGGGAAGCCAATGGCCACCGGATCCAGCTCGCATACTTGAACTGCCAGCCCGATGCATTCAAGACGGCCGCGGAAACGTTCGACGATCGATCGGCGCGATATGGCGCAAACTCGGTCGAGCTTGAACGCTGGGTTGCCGCGCAGATCCGAGTCTTTTCTCACTGTTCGGGCGATTCGCTGACGCCACCAGCACCTGCCGGCGCCGACTGGCTCGAGCTCGAACGTCATGACCGTGATTACCAGATCGCCGCGACGCATTTCTATGCGGAGCAGTACGCCGAAGCGGCCGACCAATTTGCTTCGATTGCAGCAGAGCCGTCTTCGCCCTGGCGGGACATCGCCGCCTATCTCGTCGCCCGCACGCACCTTCGGCGCGCGGGATTGGAAGGCGGCACGGGTACCGATGCGCTCACCGCCGCGGCCCAGCAAGCCGACCGGCTCGTCAACGAGGTCGCGTATCGCCAACGCCTACCCGCGATCGGCGATCTTCATCGACAGATCGAAATCCGGCGAGATCCCGATGGGACCTTGGCGCGTCTCGCCGAGACCTTTCTGGACAATCCCGATGCGATGTCGACGCGCGATTTCAGAGACCTCGTCTTTTTCCTGACGTACCGGGGATCGCGCAACGACCTAGCGCTCTGGGTGCACGAAGCGATCCACGGGCCGCTGCGAAGGCGCTATGGACGCACCCCTGGCGACCACGTCGCTTGGACACGGTTTCAGGCGCACGAACGAATCGAGTGGCTGATCCTCGCGATGGCCGAAAGCGTGTCGACCGACGGCGCCGACAAACTCGAACGACTAGTCGCTGCGGGCGCGACGGAAGTCCCGCCGTCGTCGATGATCGTTGCGTACAAACGGCTCCAGGCACGCCTGCTCGGTTGGCTCGGACGCGGTGCGGAGGCCCGCGCCATCGCCCACGAACTACTCGAGCACGAGGATCTATCGCCCGCCGCACGTAACCGGATACGACTGCTGCTGGCCGAAAACGCGCCATCCTGGACGGAATTCTCGAGCCATGCGGCTCTTGTGCCCGCCAAGATCCACATCGTCGAGCAAACACACCCGCGCCAGCCCGCGGTGACCCAATCGACAAGACTCCTACCGCCCGTAGCCGCGGCGATCCTCAACGCCCACTCGAGCGCCGCAACCATGATCGAGCTGGCCGAGCGTGACGATGTCGGCTCGTATCTGATCGGCCGTTTTGCGCTCGCCGCCTGGACACGGGCGGTGATCGCCGGCGACACGATGACGGCAAGGAGAAGTGCCGCTGCGATCGCCCGGACCATCGACTGGCTGGCGCCCGCGATGCGCGACTATCTCGAGGGCGACGACACGGCGTTCGAGGCCGCGCGCATCCTCGTCAAAACACCGGGCCTGAGCCCCTTCGTGCGGGCGGACGCAGGACGAGTGACCCTCACGCAAGAACTCCTGCGCGACGATATCGCCGACGGGCTCTCGCGACTGAACTGGTGGTGCCCGGTCGGCGGCGAGCAGGTTCCTTTGCCGATACACCTCGTCGCGACGATCACATCGGCCGAACGCGCCGCGCTATCCGAAGCCCCCGCAAGCCACTTCGGCCCACCAATTCTGCGCTACGCCGAAAGCCATCCGGCGGATGCGCGGATACCCGAGGCGTTACACCGCGTCGTCTTCGCGGCACGCCATGCGTGCCTCGGCGGTCCGGGGGAAATATCGAGACGCGCGTTCGAACTACTGCACCGGAACTATCCGGACAGCCCTTGGGCGGCGAAAACGCCGTACTGGTACGACTAGTCCACCTCGAACGAGAAGCGAATATCGAGTTCGCGCGCGGCCTTCACTTCGTCGAGGCGCGATACCGGCAGCGTGTGCGGTGCCTGATGAAGCTTTTCGGCGTCCACTTCAGCTTCATCGCGAATCGCGATCAACGCATCGACGAAGGCGTCGAGCGTTTCCTTCGATTCCGTCTCGGTCGGCTCGATCAGAAAACACTCCGGGATGAGCAGCGGGAAGTAGGTCGTCGGCGCGTGCATCCCGTAATCGAGCAAACGCTTGGCGACATCCATCGCAGTGACACCCCGCCGTTTGGCGAGATCCTTGAACGAGATGATGAATTCGTGGCTTGCGCGCCGAGTCGGATAAGCGAGGTCAAAGCCGGCGTCGCCCAGGCGCGTCGCGAGGTAGTTGGCGTTCAGCGCTGCGTACGAACCCACCCGGCGGCGGCCCTCACCCCCGAGCAGGCGCGCGTAAGCCAACGCACGCAGGAGAATGCCGACGTTACCCGCGAACGCAGACATACGCCCGATCGATTGATCGGACGAATGAACCCATCGATGGCGCCCGTCCGCTAGCTCCTCGACGTAGGGAATGGGCAGAAACGGCACGAGGTGCTCGGCCACGCCGACCGGTCCGGCGCCCGGACCACCACCGCCGTGCGGCGTGGCGAACGTTTTGTGCAGGTTCATGTGCATGACGTCGAACCCCATGTCGCGCGGTCGGACCCGGCCCAACACCGCGTTCAGGTTCGCGCCGTCGTAATAAAGCTGACCGCCGACCTCGTGCACCGCATCGGCGACTTCGCGGATCCGTCGTTCGAAGACCCCACACGTCGAGGGGTTGGTCATCATGAGACCCGCCGTACGGGGAGACAGCACCTCGAGCAGCGCGTCGAAGTCGATATCGCCTTCATCGGTGACCGGAACTTCGACGACGTCGTAACCACACATCGCCGCGGAGGCCGGGTTCGTGCCGTGGGCCGCACTCGGAACGATGATCTCCGTGCGCTCGTGATCCCCGCGGCTCTCGTGGTAGGCGCGAATGATGGCGACGCCCGCGAGTTCCCCCTGCGCGCCCGCCATCGGCGCCAACGACACGCGGTCCATCCCGGAGACCGTCTCGAGGATTTCCTGCAGTTCGTGAAGCGCCGTGAGAACGCCCTGGCTCGCGTCATCCGGCGCCAACGGATGGTGGTTCGCGAATCCCGCTAAAAGGGCCGCGCGCTGTGCTCCGCGCGGGTTGTACTTCATCGTGCATGAGCCGAGCGGGTAGAAATGGCTATCGATCGAGAAATTCTTCGCCGAGAGCCGGGTGTAGTGGCGAACGGCCTGGAGTTCCGACACCTCCGGCAAACGCGGTCGACCCGCGCGCAGCGCTTCGCTCGGCCAGTTAGCAAACGCATCGCGTAAGCCTTCCTCGCTGGTGGGCGAGCCGCTCCGTTGCGCGTAGTTGCTTCGTCCATCGCGGCCACGCTCGAAGATCGTCTTGTCGTCGTCGATCATGCGGCGATCCCACGATCGAGCGTCGCGTGAAGCGCGGCGACCAACGCATCGATTTCCATCGCTGTCCGTTGCTCCGTCGCACAGACGAGCAGCGCGTGATCCCGGTTCACGTCCGCCGGTAGAGGCACCGAAGGCATCTCACCGAGCGGTAGACCCGCGAGCCAACCGTCGGCGGCGAGCGACGCCGCGACGTCCGCCGCGTTCTGCCCAAGGTCAATCAGCGTTTCATGGAAGAACGGTGTTGGCAACGCTCGAACCGCCTGGTGTGCGATGAGCCCATCGACGAGTCGGCGCGTGTTGCGATGGCACTGTGCGGCGACGTCGGCGAGTCCAGCCGGGCCCATCAGGCTCATATAGATGGTCGCGGCGGTGACAGCGAGGCCCTGGTTCGTGCAGATGTTGGACGTGGCCTTGCCGCGGCGGATGTGTTGTTCACGCGCCTGCAGCGTCAGCGTGTAGCCCAGATTCTCGTTCCGATCGATGGTGCGCCCAACGATGCGTCCGGGCATCTGCCGGATGTGCTTCTCACGCGTGGCCATGAACCCCAACGACGGTCCGCCTGAGGACATGGGAATACCGAGGGGTTGGCCGTCGCCGACCGCGATGTCGGCACCTTCCGAACCCCACGCGCCCGGTGGCGACAAGACGCTGAGCGCGGTCGGATTGACGACCCCGACCACGAGCGCCCCGGCGGCATGCGCGAGGTCGGTCACCACATCCACCCGTTCGAGCGCCCCGATGAAATTCGGGTTCTGCACAACCACCGCGACCGCCGGATCCTCGGCCAGCGTCGCCTCGAGCACCGCCACGTCGACGAGTCCGTGGTCGTCCACGCCGCTTGCTTCGATGTCGAGTTCCGTCAGCGCCGCAACCATCGCCACCGATTCGACATACCGGGGATGTACGGCGCCCGCGATAATGACGCGGCGCGAGCGTGATTTTTTGTTCGCCCGCACACTCATCAGCACGGCTTCGGCGAGACCCGAACCCCCGTCATAAACCGAGGCGTTCGCCGCGGGCAGACCCGTCAGTTCGCCGATCATCGACTGGAACTCGTAGATGACCTGCAGCGTGCCCTGGCTCGCCTCCGCCTGATATGGCGTGTAACAGGTCAGGAACTCGCCACGTTGAGCGAGATCCCAGACAGCCGATGGAATGAAATGGTCGTAACAACCGGCGCCGATGAAACAAGGGCCGCCCGAGTCGGCATCCGCCCACGCGGCGAAGTCCTGGAGCATTTCCATCTCAGACTGACGCGGTGCGTCGTCGCGCCAATCCGTGACGAGCGACGGATCGATTTCGTCGAACAGGCCATCGATCGACTCTACGCCGATCTCGCCGAGCATTTGTTCAACATCTTCGGGTGTGTGCGGTATGAAGGGCATCAGTCGGGGCTCACGCGGCTCGCTTCGTCACCTATTCCTCTTCACAGATTTCATCGTAAGCATCGCCACCCATGAGCTCCTCGAGCTGACCCGCATCAACCGGGTCGATCTTGTAGAACCAGCCGTCGCCGTACGGATCCTGATTGACCGTCTCCGGCGCTTCTTCGAGCTTGTCGTTGATGTCGATCACGGTGCCCGAGACGGGCGCGTAGATATCCGACGCCGCTTTGACCGACTCAACCACCCCCGCCTCGGCGCCCATGTCGATCTCGGCATCGAGTTCCGGCAGCTCGACATAAACCACGTCGCCCAACGCATCCTGAGCGTAGTCGGTGATCCCCACCGTGACGCTGCCGTCTTCTTCGAGCCGCGCCCACTCATGGGTCTGCGCGTAGCGGAGTTCCGAAGGCGTGTCGCTCATTTGAATACCTTATCGCCGTGCCGAACAAAGGGCGGTTTCACGATTCGTGCGGATTTCCATCGGCCGCGGATGTCGACAGTGCACTCGCCGCGAGCACCGCGAGGCAGCCGAGCAAGGCCGATACTGTACCCCAAGGTTGGCGAAAAGAGACCCGATGTCATCACCCCGTCGCCACGATCCGTCCGGACGGTCTGACCTTCCCGAACGACACCTTTTTCGGTCAGCACGAGGCCACGTAAAACCCGCTCGGGGCGCGCCTCCCGCTCCGCCGCAACTACTTCGCGACCGATGAACTCTCGCTCGTCCCAATCGATCGTCCAGGCAAGGTTCGCCTGCAACGGCGAGATCGTTTCGTCCATGTCGTGGCCGTTCAGATTGAGCCCCGCCTCGAGGCGGAGCGTATCCCTGGCCCCGAGACCACAGGGCTCGACGCCGACCTCGCGCAGCTTGCGCCAGAAGTCGACGACGTCCGAATTCGGCAGGAAAAGCTCGACGCCGTCCTCGCCGGTATAGCCCGTCCGGCCGACCAGCCAATCCCCCGCCTCGAGAGACGTGAACGACGCGACGTCATGGGCATCGATGCCAACGGACTCGCGCAACTTCTCGAGTGCGTCCGGCCCCTGGACCGCGACGATCGACATGTCATCACGCGGCGCGATGGCGGGATCACCGTGACGTCGCAGCCAATCGACGACGCGAGCGCGAGTGCCCGCGTTCGTGATCATTCGATATCCGTTCGCGCGGCGATAGACGATGAGATCGTCGATCACACCGCCGGCGTCGTTCAGCATCACGGTATAGCGTGCGTGACCGACCGCGAGCGCCGTGACGTCGGAGACGAGCAGCGTTCGCAACCACCCTGATACGTCCAACGACAGATCGAACGTCGCCATGTGCGAGACGTCGAACATCCCAGCGCCGCCCCGCACGGCCAGGTGTTCGGCTACCTGGGAACCGTAATGGAGCGGCATCGACCAGCCCGCGAATTCGACCATCTTCGCGCCGGCGGCAACGTGTTCGTCTCGTAAAGCAGTATCAAACGTCATGACAATCCGACTTGTCCTAAGGGGCCAAGACCCATGGCCTCGCGGACGAGTTGAGCTTTGACTCGGGGCGAAGAATCGATCGCCCTGACCCCGATGTTACGGAGGAGCCGTGTGAAAGGCCCTTGACCCCGGTAGGTCTCGAGCAGTCCCGAGAGAAACGTGAGCATAAAGCGTGAACGCGCCCGACGATCGTCGGCATAGCGCCCCCAAGCGCTCGACGGCGCGCCTTTGACGAGTACTTCTCTCAAGCCGAGGACATCTTCGAGGCCGAGGTTCAAACCCTGGCCCGCCAGCGGGTGCAGCGTGCGCGCGGCGTCGCCCACGAGCACGACCCGGTTCGCCGGCGTCGTCGTCCTGACGTAGGCGGGAATCAGTGGGAAAGCAAAACGCCGATCGACATCGGCGACGGTCATCAAACTTTCCATCGCGTCCGACAACGCCGACGAAAAGGCGGCGGCGTCGAGAGATCGAAGCGCTAGGTGACGCTCTCGATCGGCGCTCCAGATGACGGACGACAGATGCGGATCGCCAAGCGGCAACGTCGCGACCGGGCCATCACGATTGAAACGCTGATGCGCGACATCCCCGTGCCGCTCGGCACTCTTGGCGATCGTCGCGATTGCCCATTGCGCTCGCCCGACGCGTTCCCGCTTCACGTCAAAAAGCGTAGCAACCGTGCTCGCCGCGCCATCCGCGCCGACCACGAGATCCGCCTCGACTTTCTCCGCCGCGCCGGTATCACGAGCGGTATACGAGACCGTCCAGCCCGCCTTCGAGTCGCCCGACTCGATCGACTGGACGGTCGCTGGTCGAACGACCCGAACGCCGCACGCGATCGCCTGTGCGTGAAGCTCCCCCTCGAGCACGGCGTTGTCGACGACCCAAGCGAGCCCGCCAGGGTCGGAGAACCGAATCGCCGCTGTCCCATCGACCTCCCAGACGTGCATCCCCCGGATCGGGTGGGCGTCGAGCGCGGCCCATCGCCCGAACGAATCGAGCAGGGCGCGGGACGCCCCGTGCAATGCCACCGTGCGCGCCGAAAAACCCCAGCGCGTTGGCGGTTCGTCCGATGGAGTCGTGGCTTCGATGACGACCACGTCACCGAAATCCGCCAGCACGACGGCCGCCGAGAGGCCGACCGCGCCTGCACCGACGACGACCGAAACAAAGCTCGAGTCGCCGGCATGACGACCCGGATCAGTCACGCATCAGTTCCTCGATCGCGGCGATCTCCTTGGCAGCCGACGTGATCACGTCGTTGCCGTCATCGGTGATCAGGACGTCGTCCTCGATCCTGACGCCGATGTCGGTGTACGGAGAACCGGCAAGGAGGTGGCTCGGAAAGTAGAGCCCCGGTTCGACGGTCAACACCATGCCCGGTTCGAACGCGCGCCACTCGGACTCGCCTTCAGGATCACGATAGCTGCCGACATCGTGCACATCGATTCCGAGCCAATGCGACGCACGGTGCACGGTATAGGGCTGCTGCGCATTCGCCTCGAGCGCGTCCTCGGCATCCCCGTCGAGCAACCCGAGTGCGATCAGACCTTCCGTCAGTCGGCGCGCCGCGGTTTCGTGCGGCGCGATGAACGGCGCGCCGGGCACCGCCGCCGCGATCGCCGCGCGCTGGGCGTCGAGCACGACCTCGTAGACGTCGCGTTGCGGCCCCTGGAACCGACCCGAAACCGGGAACGTACGCGTGATGTCGGCGGCGTAGTGCTGGTATTCACAGCCCGCGTCGATCAGCACCAGCTCACCGTCGATGAGCGTCGACTCGTTTTCGACGTAATGCAGGATGCAGCCGTTCGCACCCGAGCCGACGATCGACGTGTAGGCGGGAAACCGCGCGCCCGATCGCATGAACTCATAAACCAGCTCCGCCTCGAGATCGGCTTCCGACAAACCCGCCCGGCAAGCGCGCATCGCACGTTCGTGCCCGGCCGACGAAATATCCGCCGCCCGACGCATCAATTCGATTTCGACATCCGACTTGATCAGACGCTGCTCGTGCAAGAGGCCTTTGAGCGAAACGACTTCACTCGGCGCTACGCGTCCACCTGCCTCCCGTCGACGGACGGTCGCGACGGCATCAATCACGAGCTGGTCGAATTCAGAATGCTCGCCCATCGTCACGTAGAGCCGATGACAGCCGTCGATCAACGTCTCGAGATCATCCGCAAACGTGTCGATCACGTCGGCGCTGTCGACACCGAGAACCTGCGCCGCGCGCTCGGCACCGAGGCGGCGGCCGGTCCATTGCTCGAGATTTGCGTCCCGGTCCTGGCAAAAAAGCTTCGTCGTGCCATCCCGGGCGTCGAGGACAAGCACCGCTTCCGGTTCGGTGAACCCGGTGAGGTAGAAGAAGTCGCTGTCTTGCCGGAACGCGTACTCCGTGTCCCGGTTTCGGATGACCATCCGGGCGGACGGAACGAGCGCGACGGCGTCAGCCGACATGCTCGACAGGAGCGCCGCACGGCGCTCGATGTAGCGCTTCGGATCGCGCGGTCCCGGAACGACCTCGCTCATTCGGCCACCCTCCTTTCTTCCCTCAGAACATGCACCGTCGCGCGCACGTATTCGACGAGTTCCACGTAGTCGGCTTCCGCATCGGCGGAGCGATCATCGTCCTCGTAGTCCGACTCCACCGGATCGAGTTCAGCGAGCGCCACGAGATCACCGAGGATCTCGGCGGTCGGGTCCTTCTCCTCATCCGATCCCACCTCCGCCGGCTCGGTCACGCCCATGCGCTCGGCCGGATCGCGCTGGCCGAAGCCGTCCGCGAATCCCGCGAGGAAGCCCGACGCCCACTCTTTCAGCGCCAACAGTCGCTCCTCGAGATCCGCGTCCTCGTCTGGCAGCGCAGGTTCGAAGAGAGAGCTCACGTCATCCAGCGTGCCGACGACGAAGACCGACAACGACACCCGATCGAGCGTGTCGTCGAACACGCGCTTGAGCGACGCGTCGACGGCCAGGGGATCCGAGTCGCCGAGACCCACCGTCGCCCCCACGGCCACGCCATGCACGTACGCCTTCGAGACGTCATCGGCCTCGTCTTCGAGGAGATGGTCGAGTTCCGTTTCCAAACGTTGCAAGCCTCAAGTTCCGCGCCGCGATCCTAGCAGCATGTCGGCGGATAGACGGCGGCGCGAGCGGGCTTCATCATGCGCCGCAATCCGTGCATGGAGATCACCATGTCATCGCCATTGGACGCGCTGGAGGCGCGCGTCGATCAGCTCGTCACGCGCTGCGAAGAACTGGCCAACCAGAAAGCCGCCCTCGCCGATCGCGAACGGCTCTGGACGCGCGAGCGCGCCCGGTTGATCGAGAAGCAGGAAATGATGCGGTCACGCCTCGAAGCGATGGTCGCGCGCCTGCACGCGCTCGAGTAGCACTGATGCCCGAAGGCAATCTGACCGTCACGATTACGATCCTCGGCAAATCGTTTCAGGTCGCGTGCCCGGCCGACGAAGTCGACGCGCTTCACGAAGCCGCCCAGGACCTGAACGAACGCATGCTCTCGATCCGCTCGTCCGGCCGGGTTTTCGGCTTGGAGCGGATCGCGGTGATGGCGGCGCTCAACATCACCCACGATCATCTCGAGCTCAAGAAAAACCACGAGCTCATGAGTCGAATGCTGACGACAAAATCGGCGGAACTGGTGGCGAAGATCGATCGTGCGATCGCGACGGACGACGCCAGCCCGGCGGATACCGAAGGTGTCGACGAACCGGCCGCGCCTTCCGACTGAAGGCCGCGTCCTACTCTAAGTCCGCGTACCTCTGCAAGGACCCCGTCGGCGACCACATCCCCTATAATTCATGCGTCTCCTGGGGTGCACGCCAGCTGGTGTCGTCCTTGAGCCGTTAGAGAAACTATAGGGGATTCTGGTTCGGCCACCGTGTGCATACCCAACGACTTGGTCCGCGGGTCGCCTTAGAGGTCGGGTTGGGGTCACCGCCTTGAACCATAACGGTTCAGGGCAAACCAGGCAGCGGCACTACCGGGAGACAAATCCACCTTCTTCAATCGCGCTTTTTAGCCGACGGGCCATTCCCACGCGACCCACGAAACGCGAACTCAGGGCAACCTACCGTTCGATACGACGGTCCTTGACCGCCCGACAACAGCGCGACAACGCTCACGCACTCAGCCGACACCTGGCGGAAACTCTCACCTCTCGAGACGTCGTCGCGGTCTATCGAGCGGACGATGGCGAGATCGACCTCGACCCTTTGATTCGGATGTGCTTTGCACGCGGAATCGACGCCGCCATACCTATCGTCCGTGGCGATGTGATGCAATTCGCTCGTTTCGACGCCACGACGCCCCTCACGCGCGGCACCTTCGGATTGGAGGAACCGCTCGACCCCGAACGGCTCGCACCTACCGTGATCCTCCTCCCGCTGGTCGCCTTCGATCGAACGGGCGCGCGCCTCGGGCGCGGCGGCGGCTACTACGACCGCTACCTTTCGGAACGCCCAGACGTCCGCGCCATCGGCGTAGCGCACGGTGCGCAAGAGCATGTCGGGCACCTGCCACGCGAACCGCATGACGTCGTTCTAACGGAGATCGTGACCGAGAAAGGCTGGATCACGATCGGAAAATGAGAAAAACCGACTAACATCCTCCCCATGGCTGTTCGAAAAATCATCCGTATGGGACATCCGGCGCTTCGCCGTCGGGCGAAGGAGGTCGCGGCTTACGACATCGGCACCGCGGCGTTGCACAAACTGGTCGCCGACATGATCGATACGCTGCACGACTACGGCGGGATCGGCCTCGCCGCGCCGCAAATCAACGAGGGGATTCGCCTGGCAATCATCGAGCTCCCCGAGGGTGCCACCCGCTACGGCGAGCTCAACGAGCAACCACTGACGATCTGTATCAATCCCACGATCGAGGTGCTCGACGAGGCAACCGCGGGCTATTGGGAAGGTTGTCTCTCCGTGCCAGGGCTGCGCGGTTTCGTCGAACGCCCGCAGAAGATTCGCGTCGCCTATACGGATCTCAACGGGGGCGTGCACGAAATCACGGCCGAAGGATTCCTCGCGACCGTCTTCCAGCACGAATTCGATCACCTCGACGGAAAGCTCTACATCGATCACATCAGTGACCCGACGCTGCTTTCGTTCGAGGAAGAGTTCGAGCGCTACCTGAGCGACGCCGAAGAAGCTTGAGCGTCAGGTCGACCGCTCTGGGCCCTTGAGCGTGACACCACCATCGACGACAAGCACCTGGCCCGTGATGTACTTCGCGCGCGCGGAGCTCAAGAAACGGACGGCATTGCCGATGTCCCAGCCGGTGCCCTCGACACCGAGCACCGAAGCCCCCGCCCGGCGAGCGCGCGCCTCATCCGTCATCCCACCTCGATTGACCATCGGGGTGAAGACGGGGCCCGGGGCGACACAATTGACCCGAATCCCTTGCGCGCCGTGATCGACCGCCATCGCCTGCGTGAGGCCGATCACCGCCGCTTTTGAAGTCGAATAGGCCGTCAGGCCGCGCGGACGCAACGCCGAAATCGACGAGACGTTGACGATCGAACCACCGCCGACCTCACGCATCTTCGGGATCGCGGCCCGGCTCGCCAGCACCATCGAGTCGACGTTGACGCGCATCACATCGGCCCAGCGGTCGAGCGATTCGTCCACCACGCTGCCGGCACTGCCGATGCCGACGTTGTTGTCGAGCACGTCGACGCGCCCCCAACGGCGCATCGCCTCGTCGACCATCGCTTCGCATTGATCGAGCGCCGTGACATCGAAGGCGCCGGCCGCGGCCGAGCCGCCGCGCTCATTGATCATCTCGACGGTTCGCTCGGCCAGCTCGAGTTGACGGTCGACGACGAGAACGTGTGCACCGGCGTCGGCCAGTAAGATCGCCGCCGCTCGTCCGTTGCCGATGCCATCACCGCGTGCCCCACCGCCCGTCACGATCGCGACGCGCCCGTTGAGACCTTCGTCCGTTTCGTTCATCGCAGAAAAACCTCATAGGCCGGGTTGTCGTTTTCGTCCCAGTAGCGATAACCGATCGCGTCGAGATCGGCCTCGAGATCGGCCCGCTCGGTCGAGTCGACCGCGAACCCTACGAACACGCGACCCCACGCCGAACCGTGGTTCCGATAGTGAAAGAGGGAGATGCTCCAACGGCGTCGAATCCCGGAAAGGAACTCGTAGAGCGCGCCGGGGCGTTCCGGGAACTCCACTCGGTATAACGACTCTGCGCCGATCCATTCGCCGCCCCCGCCGATCATGTGGCGCACGTGCAGCTTGGTGGCCTCGTTGTCGGTGAGATCAATGACCTCGAAACCGGCATCACGCAGGATCCCGGCGAGCGCCTCGCGATCATCCTCACCACTGATGTGTACACCGAGAAAGACGTTGGCGCGCTCTCGATCGCTCGCCCGGTAGTTGAACTCCGTGAGGTTACGCCGCCCGAGAAGGCGACAGAGCCGGCGAAACGAGCCCGGCTTCTCCGGGATGGCAACGGCAAAGACGGCTTCGCGCTGTTCGCCGATCTCAGCGCGCTCCGAAACGTGGCGTAGCCGATCGAAGTTAACGTTGGCACCGCTCACGATCGCGACGACGCTACCGGCGCCCGGGGAACCGCTCTCGCGCGCGAGCGCTTTCTTCATGCCGGCGACGGCAAGCGCACCCGCCGGTTCGGCGATGGCTCGTGTGTCGTCGAAAATGTCCTTGATCGCTCCGCAGATCTCGTCGACGTTCGCAACGATCACATC
Organism: uncultured Pseudomonadales bacterium; assembly: GCA_951813295.1. Taxonomy (GTDB): domain Bacteria; phylum Pseudomonadota; class Gammaproteobacteria; order Pseudomonadales; family Azotimanducaceae; genus VXYL01. Next base: position 1,887,693 of record CATOTI010000002.1, on the reverse strand, counting down.
GTCGACGTAGCGTCGGGCGATCTTGAAGGGCTCCTTGCCGATCTGTGCGACGGATACACCGTCCGCAAAGAGATCGAGCGACTTCTTCGGAAGCGTCACTCGACGGCCACGGTCGAAGGCTGCCCGCAAACAGTGCGAACCGTCTGCCTCGACGCCGATGATGCGTGTCGTCGGATGAAGGTATTTGACGTACGCGGCGATGCCGGCGATCAACCCCCCGCCACCGACCGGAACGAAAATCTGATCGAACGGCCGACCGTGCTGACTCACGAGCTCTCGGCCGATCGTGCCCTGACCCGCGATCACTAAGGGGTCGTCATATGGCGGGATGAACGCGAATCCCTTCTCGTCACAAAGCGCCTTGGCATGGCTCGACGCATCGTCGTAGCCGTCGCCGTGCAATACCGCCGTCGCCCCGAGACGCCGCACCGCATCGACCTTAATGGCCGGCGTGTTGCGCCCCATGACGACCGTCGCGCGGATGTTGCGCCGGTTCGCGGCGAGCGCCACGCCCTGACCGTGATTGCCGGCGGATGCCGTGATCACACCTCGCGCGGCGGTTTCCTCGTCGAGTGAGGCGATCTTGTTGTAGGCGCCGCGAAGCTTGAACGAGAAGATCGGCTGCATGTCTTCTCGCTTCAGCCACACGTCCCGCCCGAGACGGCTCGAAAGGTTGCGTGCGCGCGACAACGGCGTCTCCGACGCCACGTCGTAGACACTTGCTTGCAGTATTCGCTTAACGTACGCGTCTAACACCTAGCGCCTCATCACCTAAAAGCCTTATCCGTTCATCATGCCGCCAGATCCCTCGCCGAGCGCCCAGGACCGCCTGAAACAGCAAGTCGCGGCCGCGGCCCTCGAACACATCGCCGATGCGCTCACGTCCGATGCGTTCATCGGCATCGGTACCGGCACGACAGCGAACTGTTTCATCGACTGCCTCGCGACCGTGAAGGATACGTTCCGCGCCGCGGTCGCATCGAGCGAAGCAAGCCGCATTCGTTTGCAAAATCACGGCATCGAGGTCGTCGGGCTCGATGTGGCGCAGGAACTCGCCGTCTACGTCGACGGTGCCGACGAGGTGGACAAGGACAACGTGGTTACCAAAGGCGGTGGCGGAGCACTAACGCGCGAGAAGATCGTGACATCGGCGAGCCGCGAATTCGTCTGCATCGTCGATCAGTCGAAACTCGTCGAATACCTGGGCGCTTATCCGCTACCCATCGAGGTGGTCGGTCTCGCCGAACCGCTCATCGAGCGTCTGACCCGGGAAATGGGCGGTCGTCCCGTCCTGCGGGAAGGCTACGTGACCGACAACGGCAACCACATCATCGACGTCGAGGGGCTAACGATCGAAGCGCCCTTCGAACTCGAAGCGGCGCTGAACGCCGTTCCCGGGATCGTCTGCCACGGACTCTTTGCGACGCATCGCCCCGCGGTCGTGCTGACCGCTTCCGACGACGGTATTTTCGAGCGCCGGACGGCAGACTAAACGAGCAGCTTTCCGGGGTTCATTACGCCGTTCGGATCGAACACGTCCTTGACCGCCCGCATCGCGGCGACCTCCGGATCGGAGCGCGAAAAGTTGAGGAAATCGCGCTTCAGGAGCCCCACGCCGTGTTCCGCCGAAATGCTGCCACCGCGCGCTTCGACGAGTTCGAAGAGCTGCGGCGAAATCGTGTGGCAGCGCTCATAGAACTGATCGATCGAGAGATCCGCGGGTTTCAGAATGTTGAGGTGCAAATTGCCGTCGCCGATATGGCCGTACCAGCAGACTTCGAGATCGGGGTAGTTCGTCGCGACGACCTGATCGACGTCGTCGAGAAATTGCGGGACATCGGAGATTTTGACGGCGAGGTCGTTCTTATACGGCGTATACGGGGCAATGCTCTCGGAAATCCCTTCGCGCAGCACCCAGAGCGAGGCGGCTTGCGCGTCCGACTGGCTGACGACGCCGTCACCGACCCATCCTTCGCCGACACATTCCTCGAACGCGGCCATCGCCGCCTCGTCGGCCTCCGCGTCGAACTCGAGCAGCGCATAGAACGCAGCCGGGTCGGCGAACGGACGATTCACGCCGCGGTGCTCGATCACTTTGGTGAGCGCCAGCTCCGAAAAGAACTCGAAAGCCGATAGCGTGAGCTTCGACTGGAAACGCTCGAGCACCTTCAGCACATCAACGAATCGTTCGACGCCGAGCACCATCACACGATGGGGCAGCGGCGCTTCGGCGAAGCGAACATCCGCCTCGACGACGAAACCGAGCGTGCCTTCCGAGCCGATGAAAAGGTGGCGCAGATCGTAGCCGGTCGCGTTCTTGATCAAACCGCGGTTGAGGTCCATGACTTCTCCCGAGCCGGTGACAATCTTGAGTCCCGCGATCCAGTCCCGCGTCAGGCCATAGCGGATCACCTTGATGCCGCCAGCGTTCGTGTTGATGTTTCCGCCGATCTGACTCGACCCGCTGGAGGCGAAATCGACCGGATAGAAGAGCCCTCGCTCGATCGCGTATTCCTGCAGCGTCTGTGTCACGACGCCGGCCTGGCAGCGCACGATCCGATCCGTCGGATTGAAGTCGAGGACGCGGTTCATTCGATCGAACGAGACGACCACCTCGCCGTTACTTGCCACGGCGCCACCCGAGAGACCGGTTCGACCGCCCGACGGCACGAGCGCGAGGCCTTCTTCATTGGCGAGCTTCGTGACCGCGACCACTTCGTCGATCGTTTCGGGAAATACCACCGCGCTCGGCGCGACGTCGAAACTTCGAGTCCAGTCCGTTCCCCACTGGGCCCGGTCGTCCGGGTCGGTTTTTACTCGGCTCGGTGAAAAAATTGCATGGAGGCGCTCAATCATGTCGCTAGTATACGCCGCCCCTTAAGACGCCCCCGCCCACGCGCCATGCAAACGCCGACAGTACCGGGCCTCAAACCGAGGACTCGATCGCTCGCGAAGGAAAGGATCCGCTTCCTCCTCCTGGAAGGCATTCACGCAAATGCGGAGGAACGGCTGCGGGCCGCGGGTTATTCGAATATCGAGTCGATCGGCGGCGCACCATCCGCCGACGACCTCGTCGATCAGATCCGTGGCGTGCATTTCCTCGGTATCCGCTCGCGCACGCAGGTGACGAAAGAGGTTCTCGAGGCGGCCAACCGGCTGATCGCGATCGGTGCTTTCTGCATTGGCACCGACCAGGTGGACCTCAACGCAGCCGCGATGCGCGGCATTCCCGTCTTCAACGCGCCGTTCTCCAACACGCGCAGCGTCGCCGAACTCGTTCTCGCCGAGGCGATCCTGTTGCTCAGGAGAATCCCGCCGAAGCAGATCGGATTGCTGGAAGGGCGGTGGCAGAAATCGGCCGATGCCTTCGAGATCCGCGGCAAAACCCTCGGCATCATTGGTTACGGGAACATCGGTGCGCAGCTCGGCGTACTCGCCGAAGGCCTCGGCATGCGGGTCATCTTCCACGACGTCGTGCGTAAGCTCCGTCTCGGCAACGCAGCGCAAGCATCGAACCTCGACGAACTCTTACGCACCGCCGACGTCATCTCGCTGCACGTGCCCGACGACGCGACCACGCGGTCGATGATCGGACCGCGGGAACTTGATCTCATGCAATCGACGGCCGTTCTCATCAACGCCTCGCGCGGCCGGGTCGTAGATCACGACGCGTTAGCCCGTGCGCTCGATGCACGCGAGATCTGGGGTGCGGCAGTGGACGTCTTCCCCACCGAGCCCGCGTCCAACAACGAGCCGTTCGATTCGCCGCTGCGGCACAGCGAAAACGTGATCCTCACGCCCCATATCGGCGGCAGTACGGTCGAAGCGCAGGCGAACATCGGTGGCGAAGTGGCCGAGAAGCTCGTTCGCTTCAGCGACAACGGTTCGACGCTCACAGCCGTCAACTTTCCCGAAGTACAACTCCCTGCCCAGGACGGCACGCACCGGCTGCTGCATATTCACCGTAACGTTCCCGGCATGATGGGATCGATCACCGGCGTTTTCAGTGATCTCGGCATCAACATCGCCGCCCAATACCTGCAGACGGCGGCGGACGTCGGTTATGTCGTCATCGATCTCGACGCCGAGCACAGCGCGGGTGCGCTGGAACGCTTGCGTGAAATCGACGGAACCATCAAAACTCGGGTGCTTTTCTAGCGGCCTTTCGGACCTTCGACACCGGGGCCGCCACCCGCGGCGCGCGCGTGCAAATAGTCCCAGATCCGCGAACGTATCGACTCCGGCTCGTTGACGAGATGGTGATGCGCCTCGGGGATTTCCAACACGGCCGCCTGAAAACGACGAGTGAGCACGGAAAGATTGTGCGGCCCGTCGACGGTCATGTCCGTGCCGCCCTGGACGACCGACACGTCGATCTCGACCGGGTCGCGCTGCTCGAAGGCCGTCATCCACTCCACCATCGCCGTCACCCAGGCAACCGGCAGGATGCGCGCTTGCAAGGGGTCATTGGGCAGGAAACCCGCGAATTCCGGATTCGCCGCGTTCGGCGCGAACTTGCGTCCGATCGAGTTCACGAACGGTCGTGCGAGCCGGTAGAAGATCCGGTTCGCACCCCAGGCAAATGGCCGCACGAGCGGGGCGAGCAAGAAATGTTCGCCGAAGCACGTGCCGTGCCGGTCCAGCAGTTCGAGCACGATCGACCCACCCATGCTCTGGCCAATGACGAGTTCTCGCGATGGCACGTGCTCGAGGAAGATCTCGAGGGCATCCACGTAGCGATCGAAGGAGTCGATCGTCGCGCGCTCCCCCGTGGAAAGGCCGTGCCCGACCTGATCGTAGGTGTAGACCGTATAACCCGCGCCCACGAGCTCTCGGATGAGGTGGCCGTAGAGCCCGACATGATCGTAGTAACCGTGCACGATCGTCGCAGCGCCTCGCGACGGGCCATGGGCTGGAAACACCTGCGCGACGAGTTCGTGTCCGTCGTGCTCGAACGTGAAGCTGTCCTGCTCGAGATCGAGGACGTAGAACGCGCGATAGTCGGCGCCGAACCCATCGACCGGGTCGAAGTTTCCCTGCCCCCGGTCGCGATGCTCGACGCTCACGGGCGACGCTTAGCCTCGGTTCGCCGCTTCGAGAGCTGCCACCGCCGGCAAGGTCTTGCCTTCGACGTATTCGAGAAACGCACCACCGCCGGTCGAGATATAGGAAACGCCCGCGCGAACATCGTATTTGTCGATCGCCGCGAGGGTATCGCCGCCGCCGGCGATCGAAAAACCGTCCGATTCGGCGATCGCCTCGGCCAGAACACGGGTACCTTCTCCGAATTGATCGATCTCGAAGACACCCACCGGACCGTTCCAGATGATCGTTCCCGCGCCGGCGATCACGTCCGCCAGGCGACGCGCCGTCTCGGGGCCGATGTCGAGAATCATCTCGTCGCCGCCGACTTCCTCGACGCGCCGAAGCACGGCCGGTTCTTCGTCTTCGATCTTCGTTCCGGTCATCACGTCGACCGGGAGGGGAATGTTCACGCGTTCCGCGATCCCGCGCGCGGTCTCAACGAGATCTTCTTCGGCGAGCGACTCACCGACGCCATGACCGGCGGCGAGCAGGAACGTGTTCGCGATGCCGCCACCGACGATGATCTGATCGGCGATGGCGCTCAATGATTCCAACACTTCGAGCTTGGTCGACACCTTCGATCCGCCGACGAGTGCAACAACGGGTTTCGCCGGTTCGGCGAGCGCGGTCTCCAGCGCGTCGAGTTCCGCCTTCAAGAGCGGACCCGCGCAGGCGACTTTCGCGACCTGCGAGACACCGTGCGTCGACGCCTGCGCGCGATGCGCGGTCCCGAAAGCGTCCATAACGTAAATATCAGCGAGCCCCGCAAGCTTCCGTGCGAGCTCGGGGTCGTCTTTCTTTTCGCCTACGGCGAAGCGGATGTTCTCGAGCAGCACCAGATCACCCGGCTCGACATCGACGCCCGCTTCCCAGTCGGCCACGACCGGCACGGTACGGCCGAGCTTTTCGCCGAGCACCGCCGCGACCGGCTTGAGTGAGGCTGCTTCGTCATACTCGCCCTCGCTCGGACGTCCGAGGTGCGACATGACGATCACAGCCGCACCACGTTCGAGAGCCATCTCGAGTGTCGGTAGCGCGGCGTCGATCCGCGCGGTGTTCGTGACCACACCGTCTCGAACCGGGACATTCAGGTCTTCCCGGATGAGGAGGCGCTTGTTCGCGAGGTCGAGATCTTCCATCGCGAGTACTGTCATCGTGCTATTACCCTCTTGCTGGCCGCGATCACCGCCTCGGCCGTCATTCCCAATTGTGTCATCGCCTGATCCCCAGGCGCGGACAGTCCGAATCGATCGATGCCGACCACCTCGCCGTCGAGGCCGACGAATCGATACCAGGTGGATGTCGCCCCGGCTTCCACCGCTACGCGGGCGCGAACGTTTGCCGGAATGACGCTCTCGCGATAATCGGCGCTTTGAGCGAGGAAACGCTCGACGCAAGGCATCGAAACTACCCTCGCCGCGACCCCTTCGCTGGCCAACGCCGCGCTGGTCGCCATGGCGAGATCAACCTCGGAGCCTGTCGCGATGATGACGAGGTCCGGGTCGGATACCTCGTTCAATGCGTAGCCGCCTCGTGAGACGGTCGCCACGTAATCGCCACCGCGCTCCTGCCCCATCATCTTCTGACGCGAGAGGATGATGGCCGACGGACCGGCTCGCTCGAGCGCCGCTTCCCAGGCGACCGCCGTTTCCACCGTATCGCAGGGCCGCCAGGTTTCGAGATTGGGCGTATCGCGCAGGTTGGCAAGCTGTTCGATCGGCTGATGTGTCGGGCCGTCCTCGCCGAGCGCTACCGAGTCGTGTGTGTAGACGAAGATGTTGCGAACGCCCATGAGCGATGCGAGCCGCACGGCGTTCCTGGCGTATTCCATGAAGACGAGGAACGTGCCGGTGAACGGGATCACACCGCCGTGCAGCGCGAGGCCGTTGGCAACGGCCGTCATGCCGAATTCCCGCACGCCATAGTTCACGTAGCGACCACCGTCCTGGAGCGGCAGAGCACCTTTCCATTGGGTGTTGTTCGACCCGGTGAGATCGGCCGATCCGCCGATGAGTTCAGGGATCGCGGGACCCAACGCATCGAGACAAACCTGGCTCGCCTTGCGCGTCTCCAGCGGTGCCGGCGCCGCTTGGGCTGCGGCCGCGACCGAGCGAATGGCTTCCAACCAACCCGCGGGAAGCTCGCCCGACATGCGGCGACGAAACTCGGCCGCCTCACCGGGGTAGTCCGCTTCGTATCCAGCAAAGAGATCGTTCCAGGCGGCTTCGAGCGTACGACCCCGCTCTCGCTGGTCCCAATCCGAGCGGATGGCTTCCGGGATCACAAACGGATCGTAGCCCCAATTCAACCGACCGCGGGTCGCCTTGATCTCGTCATCGCCGAGGGCCGAGCCATGTGCGGAAGCCGTGCCTTGTTTCGTCGGCGCGCCAAAACCGATGATCGTCTTCATCATGAGCAGCGTCGGACGTGCGTCGTTCCCGACACCCGCGAGTGCGGCTTCGATCGCGTCCGGATCGTGGCCATCGACATCCCGCACGACGCTCCAGCCATACGCCTCGAACCGTGCGCCGACGTCCTCCGTGAACCAGCCGTCGACCTCACCGTCGATCGAGATCCCGTTGTCGTCGTAGATGGCGACCAGCTTGCTCAAACCCAGCGTGCCGGCGAGGGACGCTGCTTCGTGAGAAATCCCTTCCATCAGGCAGCCGTCGCCAACGATCACGTAGGTTCGATGGTCGACGATCGGGTAGCTGTCGCGATTGAACTCGCGTTCGAGCAAAGCCTCGGCGAGCGCGAGGCCCACGGCGTTGGCGAGTCCCTGACCGAGCGGGCCGGTGGTCGTCTCGACGCCGGGGCATTCGCCGAACTCCGGATGCCCAGCCGTCTTCGCGTTTAACTGCCGGAAGTCCTCGATATCTTCGATCGAGACGTCATAGCCCGTCAGGTGGAGGACGGCATACAGCAACATGGATCCGTGGCCATTCGACAGGACGAACCGGTCACGATTCCACCAATCGGGGTTTTCGGGGCTGTGCGCCAGTACGTCGCGCCAGAGCACCTCGGCAATGTCCGCGAGGCCCATCGGCGCGCCCGGGTGGCCGCTATTTGCTTTCTGGACGGCATCCATCGCGAGCGCTCGGACGGCATTCGCGCGTTCTATCCGGGTCGACAAGGGTTTCTCCCAATTTGAGAGCAGCGCCACCGATCGTTCGATCTGGCGAATTGGCGGCGCTAGCTGAGGCCGCGCATTTTCCGGTGCAAGCGAGCCGCGATTCAAGGGGAGACCACGCTTCCGATACAATCGCGCGCTTTGTTTCACCTAGTTCGTACCGCTATGCCTGAATCTTCGGTTTTTACCTCCGAATCCGTTTCCGAAGGACATCCCGACAAGATGGCCGATCAGATCTCCGACGCCGTGCTCGACGCGATGATCGAACAGGATCCCGAGTCACGCGTGGCGTGCGAAACGTTGATCAAGACCGGCATCGTGGTCGTCGCCGGGGAAATCCGTTCGAACGCCAACGTCGACGTCGACGCCCTCGTTCGAAAGGTAATCACGGACATCGGTTATGGCGAGTTGAAGAGCGGCTACGACCTCGAGAACGCGACGATCATCAACGCGCTCGGCAAGCAATCCGGCGACATCGCGATGGGTGTCGACGAAACGGATGACCACGAACAAGGGGCAGGCGACCAGGGCCTCATGTTCGGCTACGCGACCGACGAGACCGACGTCTTGATGCCCGCGCCCATCACCTACGCGCACCGACTGGTGCGCCAGCAGGCGGACGTCCGCCGCGCCAGCCTCGATTTCCTGCGCCCTGATGCGAAGAGCCAGCTGTCGTTTCGTTACGACGGCGATGGCCGCCCCGCGGGCCTCGACGCCGTCGTGCTATCGACCCAGCACTCGCCCGACGTCGACCGGGCGACCCTTCGGGACGCCGTCATGGAAGAAATCATCAAGCCGGTGATCCCGGGCAACTGGGTGACGAGCGAAACGAAGATCTATATCAATCCGACGGGGCAGTTCATCACTGGCGGGCCGGTCGGCGACTGTGGGCTCACGGGTCGTAAAATCATCGTCGACACCTACGGCGGTATGGCGCGACACGGCGGCGGTGCCTTCTCCGGGAAAGACCCCTCGAAGGTAGACCGGTCGGCGGCTTACGCCGGACGCTACGTCGCGAAGAACATCGTCGCTGCTGGACTCGCGCGTCGTTGCGAGGTGCAGGTGAGTTACGCGATCGGCGTGGCGGAACCGACATCGATCGCGATCGATACCTTCGGCACCGCGACAATCGATGACGACAAACTCGCTCAACTCGTTCGTGAACACTTTGATTTGCGACCCCGCGCGCTGATCTCGATGCTCGAGCTGAAACGACCTATTTATCGAGACACAGCAGCATATGGGCACTTCGGTCGAGACGAAGATTCCTTCACGTGGGAACGAACAGACCGAGCTGACGAGCTTCGCGCCGCAGCCGCGTAAGCCCGTCCGCGTGGAAGTCAGCTTCGAGTTCTTTCCACCCCAGACACCGCGTGGGCGGGACAACCTCGTTCGGACCGCCGAGCGGCTCGCGAACTTCGCGCCGGTCTTCTACTCCGTGACGTATGGCGCGGGCGGCTCGACGCGCGATCGCACGTTCGATGCCGTCGCTGCCCTGCGTGAGGCCGGTATCAACGCCGCACCCCATCTTTCGTGGGGCGACGACGACGTGCTCGATGTTCTGAGCTCCATCAACGCCTATCGCCAACTCGGTGTGGACCGGTTCGTGGCGCTGATGGGCGATACCTCACGAAGCGACTCGCCGACACCGCGCCACCACGCGGAGGATCTCGTCACGCTGATCCGGGAGCGAATCGATTCGCCCCTCGACATTCACGTCGCGGCGTACCCGGAAGTCCATCCGATCGCGCCATCGCCCGATGCCGATATCGATTTCCTGAAACGTAAGATCGACGCTGGCGCCACAGGCTGCATCACGCAGTATTTCTACAACTGTGACAGCTATTTTTTCTTCCTCGAGCGATGCCGGAGCGCCGGCATCACCGTGCCGATCGTGCCAGGCGTCATGCCGATCACGAACTACGAAAGCCTGATCCGTTTTTCGAATCGCGCCGGCGCGGAGATCCCGAGATGGATCGAAAAGCGGCTCGAGTACCTCGCCGAGGACGAAGCCGCCCTCTGCGCTTTCGGCGAGGATGTCGTCGTAACGCTCTGCCAGCGGCTGATCGACGGCGGCGCTCCCGGGATTCACTTCTATACCCTCAACAAGGCCGGACCGACCGAGGCGATCGCGCAGCATCTGAGCCTCGAGCCGACCCCATAGGCGAAGCGTGGCCGCACGCGCCCATCGGCTCTTCGTCGAAGCGATCGACACCGAGTTCACGCTCGAGGGAGAACGGGCTCACTACCTGCGCGATGTCCTGCGCTTGCGGGTCGACAACGAAGTCGTCATTTTCGACGGCGCGATCGAACACCTGGCGACGATCAACGCGATCGGCAAACGTACCTGCACAATCGAGACGGGCCGTGCGTTACGTCGCGCCCGCAACCGACCCCGCGTGCATCTCTGCCATGCCGCGATCAAATCGAGTCTCGATGCGGTCGCGCAATCGGCCACCGAACTCGGCATCACCGACTTCTGGGTTTTCGGCGCGGACCGTTCGAACGCGCGACCGCACATTCGGCACGACCGACTCGAACGGATCATCCAGAGCGCGGCCGAGCAGTGCCAACGGATCTCGATCCCGGCGCTGCATAGCGCCTCCGACCTAACGAGCCTGACGGCGTCTCTGGCTGCGGCTCGAGTCTTCTTCGGCGACACCCAGGTCGACGCATCGGCAACTTTCGACGGCGTAGAGCCGACGAACGACGTCGCGATCATCATCGGCCCAGAAGGCGGTTGGACCGACGCCGAGACCGCGCGGCTCGTGTCAGCCGGCGCCCATCCGGTTCACCTCGGTGCACAGGTGCTGCGCGCGACGACGGCCGGGCTCACGGCGTTGGCGGCGCTCCATGCCGTTCGCGGTTGGCCCGCGGATACCGAGTCCGTGACGGTTGCCAACGGTTGAGTGGCCCCGGGCCGAACGGTACCGTGTCGACTCATCATTGCTGACCCATTTCATGACCCGAATCGCGTTTGTCATGGACCCTATCGAGTCGTTGAATCTCAAGAAGGATTCAACGCTCGCGATGATCAGGAGCGCCCAGATGCGCGGCTGGTCGATCGACTATTTGACGCTACCCGACCTGGCGATCGAAGAAGGTGTCGTCGTCGGCCACACCCGATCGCTCGCCCTGACACGACCGTTCATCGATTCGATGGATCCCGCGGACGGCGCCGACGGGTACTTCGAACTCGGCGACGAGAAAGTCGAACCGCTAGCCGACTTCGACGTGGTGATGATGCGAAAAGATCCGCCGTTCGACATGGAGTACATCTACGCGACGTACCTTCTCGAACGGGCCGAAGAAGCGGGCGCACACGTGGTCAACCGGCCGCAGAGTCTGCGCGACTGCAACGAGAAGCTTTTCGCCACACGATTTCCCCAGTGCACGCCGCCACTCGTGGTCTCCAGACGTGAGGACATCCTCAGCGATTTCCACCGACTGCACGACGACGTCATCTTCAAGAAGCTCGACGGCATGGGCGGCATGAGCATTTTCCGTGTTCGCGAAAACGATCCGAACCTCCGGGTCGTGATCGAAACACTGACCGAAAACGGCCAGCGGCAGATCATGGCGCAGCGTTTCATCCCCGAAATCGTCAAGGGCGACAAGCGCATCCTGATGATCGACGGCGAACCCCTGGCGTACGCGCTCGCGCGTATTCCGATGCAGGGCGAAACACGCGGCAATCTCGCCGCCGGTGGTACCGGGGTCGGTCAACCGTTGTCCGAACGTGATCGCTACATCGCGGGCGAAATCGGCGATGAGCTGCGCGCCCGAGGCCTGATGTTCGTCGGCATCGATGTCATCGGTGACTACCTGACTGAAATCAATGTGACGTGCCCCACGTGCATCCGCGAACTCGATCAGCAGTTCGATCTCGATATCGCGGGGCAACTACTCGACTCGATCGAAGCGACGCTCGCGTCCCGCGTCGGGACCGTGGAGCAATAACGCCGCCGATGGCTATCCGTGCGCGCTTTCCACTGATCGCCGCCCTCATCGTTTCACTCGCCCTGCACGCCGTTTTCGTCTGGCTGACGGGTGTCCCCGAATGGCCGGCCAAGGCTAGCTCAGGAGAACTCAGCGTTTCGTTTTCGATCGATGCCGAACCCGACATCGGCCCACTGGCGCCGGAGGAGTCGCCCGCGGTTCAAGAATCGGTGGTCGAAGCCGCCGCGCCGTCGCGCCGAATCGCCGAAGCAGGGACGATCGAGGCCCCACGGGCGGCACCCCCCACACCGACGGCGCTGCCGTCACGATCCGCACTCATCGAAGCGATCGCCGCGACAGCCCCTTCCGTGTCCACTTATCCGGTTTTCCGGACGTCGCGCGCGAATGATCCGTCGAGCCACTACTATCTCGACGCACTCGCACGAGAACTGCATCGGGTCGGACAACTGAACTATCCACAGGCGGCGAAACGGCAGAATCTGACGGGCAGCCTGACGATCGCGATCACGATCCGGCGCGACGGAAGCCTTCAATCGACCCGCACGGTGATGTCCTCGGGCCACTCGCTGCTCGATCAGGCAGCGCTCGACATTGTCCGGCTCGCGGCGCCGTTTTCCCCGCCGCCAGCCGCGATGCTCGCGAACTCCGAGGCCCTCGAGATCATGCATTCCTGGCAATTCACAAGGAGATCGTCCTAGCGCGAGCCGACTCGCGCCGGAAGAAGCAAATCCATGCAGCGCCACGCGCACCAGTTTCTGATCAGTATGCCGAACCAGGGCGGTTCCTATTTCGGCGACACGTTGATCTATCTCGTCCGCCACAACGACGAAGGCGCTTTCGGCCTCGTCGTCAACCGAACGCTTTCACTATCGGTGGTCGACATGATGGCGCAGCTCGACATCGCGGCGAGCGCGGTCGATCCGGAGGTGATGACGCTCGACGGCGGTCCTGTCGAACCCGAACGTGGATTCATCCTGCACACCAACGATGTCGAACTCGACAGCAGCGAAGACGCGGGGCCGGGGCTCGCCATGAGCCTCGATCGCCGAATTCTCGACGCCATCGGTCGCGGCGACGGTCCACGTCATTACGTGGTGGCGCTCGGCTACGCCGGCTGGGCACCCGAGCAGCTCGACGACGAACTTCGCGCCGGCGCCTGGCTCACCTGCCCGCATTCGACCGACGTGCTCTGGAACGCGCCGCCCGAGACACGACTACACCGGGTTGCCGATTCGATGGGCGTCGATCTCAAACTTCTGAGTTCGGACGCGGGACTCGCCTGATGGCGAGCCTGGTGTTCGACTACGGCACGAAACACATCGGCGTCGCGATCGCGGAACCTCGTGCCAGTGTCAGCCGCGGCCTCCTGACCGTGTCATCGAGAAAACAGACACCCAATTGGTCGGTGATCGAAGGGCTCGTCCGCGAGTGGCAACCCGAGTCGTTCGTCGTCGGATTGCCGCTCAACATGGACGGCACGCGAAGCGACATGTGCGAGTCGGTCGAAACGTTCGGCCGTGCGCTCGGGCAACGCTTCGAGAAGGAAGTCGTCTACGTGGACGAGCGGTTATCGACCTTCGAGGCACGCGCCCAGGCCCGTGAATCGGGTGTGGACCGAAATCTCGACGAGCATGCCGACGCCGCCCGGTTGATCGCCGAGACCTGGATCGCGTCGAACCCCGATCTCACGCAACGCTCGGGCGAGGGCAGCACATGATGCTCGCCGATATCCGCGTAGCGATCGGATCGAGCGCCGCACGGGCATCTCGAGACGCCGACACGATCCAACTCCTAGCGGTTTCCAAGACGCGCACGTCCACCGAGATCGAGGCCGTCTACGATCGGGGCGTCACATCGTTCGGCGAAAATTACCTACAAGAAGCACTCGAGAAGATTCGCGCGCTCGAATCACTCGCCATCGAATGGCACTTCATCGGGCCGATTCAAAGCAACAAGACCCGGGACATCGCCACTAATTTTCATTGGGTCCACACGATCGACCGACCACGCGTCGCCCGCCGCTTAAGCGACACGCTCGCCCAACGGAAACGGACCATCGATGCCTGCATCCAGCTCAATGTCGACCGCGAGCCGCAGAAAGCAGGTGTGATGCCCGACGATCTCGGCGCCCTCGTCGCCGAAGTTCGCGCCCTCCCGCACATCCGCCTGCGTGGACTCATGGTCATCCCGCGCGCTGACACCGACCCGCGCTCGAGCTTTGCCCGCACGCGCGCGATCTTCGACGAACACAAAGCCACTGACGCGCCCGAGTGGGATACCCTCTCGATGGGCATGTCCTCCGATTTTGAGATCGCGATCGAAGAGGGCGCCACGATGGTGCGGATCGGCACAGCGATCTTCGGTCCGCGCCCCGACAAAAAAGCACTTGAACGAGTCGTGACATGACGCAATCGATCGCCTTCATCGGCGGCGGCAATATGGGGTTCGCTTTGGCGGCCGGCTACCTCGCGAACGCCGAAGGCGCGCGCATCACCGTCGCCGATCCGATGACCGATCAGCTCGCTCGCTTCGAAGCGCTCCCCATCGAGGTGACGACCGACAACCGGCACGCGATCGCCGACGCAACGACCGTGGTTCTGGCAGTCAAACCGCAGATCCTCGAACTGGTTGCCCGCGATCTGGCCGCTCACCTCGACGGCCAGCTCGTGATCTCGGTGGCCGCTGGCGTACCGATCGCCGCACTCGAGACCTGGCTCGGCGATTCGACGCCGATCGTTCGTTGCATGCCCAATACGCCGGCTTTTCTCGGCAAGGGAATGACCGGACTCGTCGCGAATTCGAACGTGACGGACGAAGCTCGAGCCGCGGCGGATGCGCTCCTACGCGCCGTCGGCGATGTCGAGTGGTTCACGCAGGACTCGGACCTCGACACGGTAACCGCTCTTTCCGGCAGCGGACCGGCCTACTTCTTCGCCATGATCGAGGCGATGGTCGATGCCGGGGTGGCACTCGGCATGACACGGGAATCGGCATTGCGCTTGACGGCAAGAACGGCGGAAGGCGCAGCCGCGATGGTGCTCGACGGCGAGGACCCCGGTGTTCTTCGCGTCAACGTCACCTCGCCCGGCGGAACGACCGAACGCGCTCTCTCGATCCTGCAAAACGGCGATTTCGCCCAAACGGTCGGCCAGGCGGTAAACGGGGCGCGCGACCGCTCGGTGGAACTCAAGGAGGAGTTCGGCAATGGGTGACACCCTGACCTTCATCGTGATCTTTCTGCTCCGCGCGGCAGGGTTGATCTTTCTGCTGCGTTTCATCCTTCAGGCGTGCCAGGTCGACTTCTACAACCCGATCTCCGAGGGGATCGTGAAAGCGACGAATCCTGTGCTGAATCCGCTTCGAGTGGTGCTGCGACCGTATCGGAATCTCGACACGGCGTCGTTTCTGGTGGCGTGGATCGTGCACGCCCTGGTGCTTGTCACGTTCATGCTGAACCGGGAATTCGGCCTCGATCCGATCGTGATCCTGAATGACAGCCTGCGCGCGACGATCAGCGCTGTGATCACCATTTTTCTGATCGCGATCTTCATTTCGATCGTGATCAGTTGGATCGCCCCGCAAATCAGTTCGCCCGGCACATCGCTCATTCGTGATGTGGCGGAACCGGTACTTTCACCCGCACGTCGCGTCATTCCACCGATCGGCGGCACGTTGGATCTCTCCCCGATCCTGACCGTGCTCGTGCTCTCGGTGATTCAGGGCTCGGTACTCTCCGCGCTCTTGCCGTACCGCGTCTGGCACATGATCTAGGGTGATCGATCGCGCCGATTCAGTCGGCATCGTCACGCCCGAAAAGGCGACGTTCACCGAGCCGCTCACGCTGCAATGCGGCGTGACGCTTCCCGGCTTTGAGCTGGTCTACGAGACCTACGGCGAGCTCAACGATACGAAGACGAACGCCGTTCTCATCTGCCACGCGCTCTCCGGTGACCATCACGCCGCCGGCTTCCACCACGACGATGACGCTAAACCCGGCTGGTGGGACGCCTGCATCGGGCCCGGCAAGCCGATTGACTCCAATCGTTTCCACGTCGTGAGCCTCAACAATCTGGGCGGCTGCTCCGGCAGCACCGGCCCGCGCACAGTCGACCCCACGACGGGCGAGCGGTTCGGGCCGAACTTCCCGACGGTCACCGTGCGCGACTGGGTCAAGACCCAGGCGATGCTCGCCGATCATCTCGGCATCGAACGATTCGCCGCCGTCATCGGCGGCAGCCTCGGCGGGATGCAGGCACTGCAGTGGACCATCGATCAGCCCGACCGCGTTGAGCATGCGATCGTGATCGCGGCGGCACCGAAACTCTCCGCACAGAACATCGCCTTCAACGAGATCGCGCGTCAGGCGATCCTGTCGGACCCCGACTTCGTCGAAGGTGAGTATCTCGAGCATGAGATGAACCCGGACAAAGGCCTCATGCTCGCGCGGATGCTGGGTCACGTGACCTATCTCTCGAACGACAGCATGGGAGATCGATTCGGCCGCGAGCTCAAATCCGGCGATATCGCCTCGGCTCGGGATGTGCAGTTCCAGGTCGAGAGCTACCTGCACTATCAGGGCACGACGTTCTCGAAGCGGTTCGACGCCAACACCTATCTGCTCATGACACGCGCACTCGATTATTTCGATCCGACGCTCGAGTTCGATGGCGACCTGGTGGAAACGTTTCGGCAGGCGAAGGCGAAGTTTCTCGTCCTGTCGTTCACGACGGACTGGCGTTTCTCGCCGGAGCGGTCGCGCGAGATCGTGGATGCGCTCATCGCATCGCGGCTGGACGTGGCGAGCGCCACGATCGAGGCCGCGAACGGCCACGATTCCTTTCTTCTGCCGATACCACGCTACTTCGATGTGCTCGGCGCCTATCTCGACCGAGTGGCGGCAGAACGATGAGGCCCGACCTCGCCATCATCGCGGGACTGATCAATGACGGCGCGCGTGTCCTCGATCTCGGTTGTGGCCACGGCGAGCTTCTCGCCCACCTCGCGCGCGAGAAAGGCGTCAACGGCTATGGCATCGAGAACGACTCGGACGCGATCACCGCGTGCGTGTCCGCCGGTGTCAACGTGATCGATCACGATCTCGACGACGGGCTCGATCGGTTCCCCGATGCAAGTTTCGACATGGTCGTGATGACCGAAACGCTCCAGGCGGTGGCGCAACCCCGCGCGCTTTTGCGCGACATGCTGAGAGTCGGGGAGGAGTGCATCGTGACCTTTCCCAATTTCGGCCACTGGCGCTGTCGGCTGCAGCTCGCGATGAACGGTCGGATGCCGGTCGCCAAGCATCTCCCGCATGCCTGGTTCACGACGCCAAACATCCATCTCTGTACGTTCCGGGATTTCGAGGAACTCGTGACCGACATGGGGTTGCCGATCATCTCCCGTTTCGTCGTCGATGATCGCCACAAGCCGAGCATCGCCTGGATGCCGAACCTCTTCGGAACGACGGCCTTCTATCGACTCGGGCGAGCGCGTGCTTGAGAGAATGATCCGATACGCCGTGACCTGCCTCGCGACGGCGTTCACGGTGTCGATGCACGCCGCGCAGTTCCACGCTTACGATCGGTGGGAGATTCACTACATCGCCCTGAATACGACCTTCCTGACGCCGAAGATCGCGGCCGCCTACGGCATCACCCGCGGCCCCGATCGCGGCCTCGTCAACATCTCCCTCCTCGAGGACGGCCAACCCGTCGCGCGTCCTCTACGTGGTTCGTTCAGGAATCTCCTGGGACAAACGACCGAGCTGGAATTTACTGAAGTTCGAGAGGGGCAATCGGTCTACTACCTGGCGCCGTACCGATTTCAGGATCGAGAGACGCTGCGTTTCGAACTCGAGGTTCGCTTTCCCTGCGAAGTCGACGAGGCGCTCCGCGCCAGCCGTTGCGAGCGTGGTGACGACGGCGGGTACGTGCATGTCGAGGTGGTGCGTTTCCAGCAGGAACTGCACGTCGATGACTGATCGCGTCGTCGTGGCGACCGCCAACCGAGGCAAGGTGGCGGAACTCAGCGCGATGTTGAGCGGCGCCTTGCCGTCGACCTCGTTCGTCACGCAGACGGAACTCGGCGTCGGCTCGATCGCCGAGACCGGGCTCACTTTCGTCGAGAACGCGATTTTAAAAGCCCGCCATGCGTGCACGGAAACGGGCCTTCCCGCCATCGCCGACGATTCGGGCCTCGTCGTTCCCGCCCTCCGCGGCGCGCCCGGCCTCTACTCGGCGCGATATGCCGGCGACCCGAGTGACGATAAAGCGAATCTCGAGAAACTCCTCGTCGAACTCGAGGGCAAAAGCGACCGGCGCGCCTTCTTTCTGTCCGTCATGGTCTACCTGGCGGCCACCGACGATCCGTCGCCGCTGATCGCCGATGGACGCTGGTTCGGTGAAATCGCACAGGGCCCGCGGGGCCACAACGGTTTCGGTTACGACCCCGTCTTCTTCGTCCCGTCGCTCGACGCCACGGCGGCGGAGCTCGACGCGCAGACGAAGAACCGCGAAAGCCATCGCGGTATTGCCTGTCGCCAACTGACGGATGCCCTCATCGCGCGCCACGGCGGCTGAGCCGTGAACGACTCCCGCCGCCCAACGCCGCCCGTCTCGATTGGGCTGTACGTGCACTTCCCGTGGTGCGTCAAGAAATGCCCTTACTGCGACTTCAACTCGCACCCACTCAAGGGCTCGCTCGACGAAGCGGGCTATCTCGACGCCTTGATCAACGACCTGGCCGCGTCGGCGTCGACGCGACCAATCGATACTGTCTACTGCGGCGGCGGTACCCCCTCACTCTTTTCGCCTGCGTCGTTTTCGCGTCTTCTGGACCACATCGGGGCGACGGACGATGCCGAAGTCACGATGGAAGCGAATCCCGGCACCCTCGAGTACAGCGATTTCACCGCCTACCACGATGCCGGGATCAATCGAATCTCGCTCGGCGCACAATCGTTCGATCCGCGGATGCTCGACGTACTCGGGCGCATTCACTCGGGGGAGGAAACCGAGCGCGCCGCCCGGCTAATCCACTCAGCGGGCCTGTCGAACTTCAATATCGACCTCATGTACGGCCTGCCCCATCAAACCGTTGAGGGTGCAATCGAAGACCTCGAGGGGGCTTTTCGACTGAACCCCGCGCATATCTCCTGGTATCAACTCACGCTCGAACCGAAGACCGAGTTCGCGCGCCGAATTCCGACCGGGTTGCCCGATGACGCACGTGTCGCGGACATCGAGGGCGCCGGCCTCGATCGGCTGGCGCGGGAGGGTTACGTCCGCTACGAGGTATCCGCATTCGCGAGAGACGGGTTCGCCTCACGACACAACATCAACTACTGGTCGTTCGGCGACTACGTCGGGATCGGTGCCGGTGCTCACGGCAAGCTCACGACCCCCGAGGGCATCGTGCGGACGTCACGTGCATCCCAACCGCGCATCTATCTTCGTGATCAAGCCGAGTCGCGGACCCGGATCGACCCGGACGAAATCGGCGTCGAATTCATGATGAATGCCCTGCGGCTCGTTGCGGGCGTCGACTGGCAGCACTTTTACGAACGCACGGGGCTACCGCTCGAGGTAGTTCGTGACCGATGCGATGAACTCATCGACTGGGGGCTCATGCGCAGCGATCGGTTAGCGCTCACGTCAGACGGTTTTCGCCACCTCGACGCGGTTGTGGCTCGATTTCTCTAAGGCTCGTCAGCCGATCCGGCGAAATCGGAAGTCCGAGACGGTGTGACCGGCCGCAAGGCCCTTGCGTTCAAAGGGCGTCAGGCGCGAGTGCGCCGCTTCGACATGATCTCGGCGCTCGCCACGAAACGCGGCGTGGTCCTCGAAGACGAAAGCGATCTCGTCGGCATAGGGCTGCCAATCGGTCGCGACGAGGACTTCGCCGTCGGGCACCAGCACCCGGGCAAGCACGTCGAGAAACGACGCGTTGACCAACCGCCGACGATGATGGCGTTTTTTCGGCCACGGGTCCGGGAAGAGCACGCGCACTTCGTTGACGACTTCATCGCCTAAACGCTTCAGGAAGCTGACGGCATCACCGTCGACCACCCGAACGTTCTCGATCCCCGTCGTATCGCACGCGTTCAAGAGTGCACCGATACCCGGGCGATAGACTTCGATCCCGAGCAGGTTCCAATCCGGCGCCTCACGCGCCCACTCGGCAAGTTCGCGACCCATGCCGAAGCCGATCTCGAGTCCGAGCGGCGCCTCGCGGGGGTAAATTCCATCGATCGCCACGCGGTCATCACCGGGATCGACGACATACCGATCCCACAAAGTTTCGACCGCGCGCACCTGGGCGGCCGTCATCCTGCCACGACGCCTGACGTAGACACGTCCTTCATTCGCGTCGACCAAGAAGACCTCCCACACCCAATAACACCCACCCGAGCATCAGCGTCATCCCACCGAGCGGCGTGACGAAGCCAACATCAACGCCGATGCTTGCGAGATACAAGCCACCCGAGAAGAGCAGGACACCGATCGTGAAGGCGATCGCGGCCGCGCGCCAGGCGCGACTGTCGTCTTGTCGGTAGAGGAGCGCACCCGTCGCGAGAAGGGCCACGGCGTGCCACTGCTGGATCCGTAAACCCACGCTGAACGCGTAGAAGTGATCTTCTGCAATCAAGGTCTGACCTTCGTGGCCAGTGGCGGCATCGAGAATCAATGCCGTTAAACCAAAAACCGCGCCGACCACAATCGCGGCCGGCGCGGTATTCTTCTTCACGAGCTTCTCAAGAAGCGATGGCGGATAGCGTCAGGCCGCTTCCAAGCCCAGGCTGCTCAAGCCCGCACCCAGACCATCCTGACCCATGGCCTTCTTGATTTTGCGCATGGCGTTCTTCTCGAGTTGGCGAATACGTTCCGCCGACACGCCGTAGCGATCCGCCAACGTCTGCAGCGTCTCTTTCTCGTCGCGCAACCAGCGCGATTCGAGAATGTCGCGACTGCGCTCATCGAGCTGGCCGATCGCCTGGAACAACGCTTTTGTGGCGACACGTTCCGCGTCTTCGTTGGCGACGACATCGGCGGGGTTGCTCGATGCATCTTCGAGATAGTGCACCGGTGCGACGGGCGCTTCGTCCTTGTCGTCGGCGCCGTAGCCGTCGAAAGCCAGGTCGTGGGACGCGAGCCGGCCTTCCATCTGCGTGACCACCGATGGCGCGACCCCGAGGTCCTTGGCGATGGCCTGGGTTTCCGCCTGATTCAGCCAGCCGAGCTTCTTCTTGTTGCTACGAAGATTAAAGAAGAGCTTTCGTTGCGCCTTGGTCGTCGCCACTTTGACGATCCGCCAGTTGCGCAGGATGAATTCGTGCATCTCCGCTTTGATCCAATGGACGGCAAACGACACGAGCCGCACACCGACGTTCGGATCAAACCGTTTGACGGCCTTCATGAGGCCGACGTTGCCTTCCTGGATCAGATCGCCCTGCGGTAGGCCGTAGCCACCGTAGCTACGGGCGAGGTGGACGACGAAACGGAGGTGGCAGAGCACGAGTTCCCGCGCTGCATCGAGGTCGTTGTCCTCATAGAAACGCATCGCGAGTTCGCGTTCCTGCTCCACCGTCAAAACCGGGAATGCACTGATGGTATTCATGTACGCATCAAGGTCGCGGCCCGGCGCGAGGTTCGGGAGAGAAAGGGTCCCTGTCGTCATAATTGCTACCTCCGGTAACACTTCACGGCGATACTAGCACTCATTTCTCAGGTCTGCTAACCCGTGATTTCGAGGCTTCGCAGGCGCGATCGCGACGCTAAGAGCGATCCGACGACCCCGAGCAAACCGCCGCTTGCCAAAAGCGAAGCCAGGAATATGGGATCGAATCCGGCGATTTCCAAGTCCAACGCGTATTGGTCCAGGAACTCAGCCAGCGGGGCTTCAAGGTAAATGAACGACGCGGCAAGCAGCATCGCCGCGACGAGGGCGCCGCCGAGGCCATAGAGGCCACCGAGGTAGAGAAACGGGCGCCGGATATAACCTCTCGGCGCACCGACGAGGTTCATCACGAAGAGCTCATCGAGACGGGACGCGAGCACGAGGCGAATCGATGCGAACGTGATCAGGATCGCCGCGAGCCCGAGAACGACGGCGAGAACCACCGTCGAGCGCTCGAGCAGCATGCGGAGCGCCTTCAACCGGGCGAGCCAGGCGAGGTCCGAGGAAACCTGCGTGACGCCTTCCAGGCGCTGCACTCGAGCGAGTGTGGGGTCGGCCGATGCATTCGACGAGAACGTTGCACGCACGGTGATCGGTAACGGGTTGTCGGCCGCTATCGCGCTCAAATCACCGAGACGCTCCTCGAGCGAAGCGAGTGACGCGCTCGGACTTACCACGGAAACCTCGACGAGGCCCGGATCCGAACGCAGTTCAGCCACGATCCCGTCGACTATCTCATCCGTCGTCGACGCCGGAAGATAGACCGCAAGACCAGGCTCCCCGCCCCATACATCGTCAATCGCCGCCACGCTCATGAAGAGGAGCAACAATCCACTCGGCAACGCCATCGAAATACCGACCAGCAACCAGACGGTCAGGCTCGTCGCCACGTGGTGACCGATAAAGTCGATCAGCTCGCCGATGACCCTCACGTGATCGCGAAACCACGCAGAGACCGGCCGTCGCGACGCGGGCCACGGACCGCTAGCCACGCCGCTGCTCCTCCCGGGCGGTACCCGGGTCCGAATCGGCGACGACCGCTCCGTTGGCCAATTCGATGGTGCGGATGCCCATCTCGGCAATGAGCGCCGTTTCGTGGCTCGCGATCAGCACCGTCGTTCCCACCGCGTTGAACTGGCGAAAGTAGCCCATGATTCCTCGCGAGAGCACCGGATCGAGGTTGCCGGTCGGCTCGTCGGCGAGGAGCAACCGCGGGCGGTTGACGACGGCGCGGGCGATCCCCAGCCGTTGCTGTTCGCCAGTCGACAACGCATCGGGAGAGAGCATCGCCTTGTCGAGAAGCTCGACCCCCGTGAGCGCCGCGCGCACACGGCGGCCGATGTCGCGATTCGTCATACCCTGAACCCGCAACGGCAACGCGACGTTTTCGAAGACGCTCCGGTTGTTGAGCAGATGATGGTCCTGAAAAACCGCGCCGAGACCGCGTCGATAGGCTGGTAAACGCCGACGCGGGATCGCGCCGATGTCGTAACCATCGACCAGGATCTGGCCACGGGTCGGGGCTTCCATTCGCAAGAGCAACTTCAGGAACGTGCTCTTACCCGCTCCGGAATGGCCCGTGATGAACGCCATCGACCCAGCCGGTATCACCAACGAAACGCCGCGGAGACCCTCCGCGCCGCCGCGAAAACGTTTGGTGACGTTGCGAAACTCGATCTCACCCATCGACCGACCTTTCGTCCGCCTGGCCCGATCTCTTCACGCGCTCCCGTCGGCGGCATCCACTTCCAGGAGGGCATCGACAAAGTCCTGCGGGCGAAACGGCTGCAAGTCATCGGCGCCTTCACCAACACCAATAAACCGAACCGGCAGCGGAAACGCTTCCGCGACCGCGAATATCACCCCAGCCTTGGCCGTCCCGTCGAGCTTGGTCAACGCAAGCGATGTCACGCCACACGCCTTGTCGAATTCGCGAACCTGCGACAGCGCGTTCTGCCCGACACCGGCATCGAGGACCAGCAGCACCTCGTGGGGCGCGCCCGACCCCTGCTTGCCCATCACCCGCTTGATCTTGGCCAGTTCGTCCATCAGGCCCGCCTTTGCCTGCAGTCGCCCCGCGGTATCGGCGATGACGACGTCGATTCCCCGGGCCGTTGCCGACGCGATCGCGTCGAAGATCACCGACGCGCTATCGGCGCCCTGACCCTGCGCGATGACCGGCACGTCTTCGCGCTCCGCCCACGCCGTGAGCTGCTCGACGGCGGCCGCCCGGAACGTATCGCCGGCGGCGAGGAGCACGGAATGACCCTGTCGTTTCAACAAACGCGCCATTTTGCCGATCGACGTCGTCTTGCCCGCGCCGTTGACGCCCACCACGAGGATCACGTGCGGGCGATTCGCCGAAATCTCGAGCGGCTGTCCGATCGGTTCGAGCAAACTCGAGAGTTCGCGGGCGAGGGCCTGATGCAAGGCTTTGGTGTTGGCAAGCTCGCGCCGGCTTACGCGATCTTTGAGCGCCACCATGATGCGCTCCGTCGCTTCGATGCCGACATCGGCAACGAGCAGGCTCGTCTCCAGTTCGTCCATGACGTCGTCGTCGATGACCCGTTCGCCGAGGATGAGGTCGCCGATGCCTTCGGCGATCTGTGCGCGCGTCTTGGACAACGATCGTCCGAGGCGCGACCACATCGAACCGCCGCTGGCCCGATCGTTGGCGGGGTTCGCCGCGGGCGCCTCCTCTTGCATCGATTGGTCGGACGCTCGACCACCCTTTTTCGACCTAAACATCAAAGTCCTCTGCATTCGGGGTGCCACTCGCGCCGCACGTAGGATTTTTGCACCATCCCCGTGTCGACCACGGAGCGTGAGACATGCCCGCGAGCCATCGGCTGCGCATTATCGGCGGTGCTTGGAGAGGGCGAAAGCTCGGAATCGTCGCCGACGTTCGCCCGACGCCCGACCGGGTGCGCGAAACCCTATTCAACTGGCTTCGACCTTACCTTCAAGAGGCCGTGGTTCTCGATCTCTTTGCCGGTACGGGGGCACTCGGTTTCGAGGCTCTCTCGAACGGGGCGGCCCACGCGACTTTCGTCGAGCGGGAAAAAAAGATCGCCCATGCCCTCAACGCCGCTCGGGACCTGCTCGGCGCCAACGCCGAGATCGAGCGGTCAGATGCCGCGCGATGGCTCGAACGGCACGACAATCGGGCTTTCGACGTGATCTTTCTCGACCCGCCGTTCGCGACGACCGACTACCAACAACTCGTCGCAAAGTCGCTTTTACATCTCAAGTCGGAAGGATTTCTCTACGTCGAGAGCGATTCGCCCATGACGTTCGATCAGCTCGATCTTCACCGGGCAAGCCGCGCCGGTAGTGTGCACTACGCCCTCCACCGGCGTGCGTCGCGATGACACGCTGTCACATTTAGGGAATGACATGAGCTACCATCGCCCCGCCAATGAGGGGGGTGCTATGTCTACGGTTGTCTATCCGGGCAGCTTCAATCCGATTACCTACGGTCATCGCGACATCATCGAGCGTGCGCTCAGGATCTTCGACAACGTGGTCGTCGCGATTGGCACGTCCGCGGACAAGGATCCCGCGAGCTACCTCGCCGGTCGTATCGAGCTCTGCGAGCAGGCCCTCGAGGAGTTCGGCGACTCGGTCGTCGTCGAGGGGTTCAACAACCTGCTCGTCGACTACGTTCGCTCGAAGAACACACGATTCATCGTGCGGGGCTTAAGGACGATGTCCGACTTCGACTACGAGTTTCAGATGATCGAGATGAATCAGACGCTCGACGCCGATCTCGAGTACGTCCTGCTGCCGACGTCGCGTCAGTGGTCATTCCTGTCGTCGTCACGAGTACGGGAAATCGCTGGCCTCGGCGGCGACATCAACGAGTTCGTGCACCCCGCAGTCGCGGCACACTACCAGCAGTAAGAACCGAATCGGTCCTCGCGAGGCGCTCGAGCGTCTTCGCGCTGGCGCCTCAAGCCTGGCAACTCGGGCAGTAAACGGTCGAGCGGCCGCCGAGTCGGATTTCCTTGAGGTTTGAAGAGCAGACGAGGCACGGCTCGCCGGCTCGACCATAGACCGACAGTTCCTGACTGAAATAGCCGGGTTTGCCGTCCGTCGCAGCGAAGTCGTTGATCGTCGTGCCACCTTTGTCGATCGCACGCTCGAGCGTTTCCTTGATGGCGTCGACCAGGCGCGCAATAAGGTCTCGGCGCACGCGGCCCGCCGCACGACGGGGGCGGATACCCGCTCGAAAGAGGGCCTCGTTGGCGTAGATATTGCCGACGCCCACGACGACCTTTGCATCCATGATCCGGTTCTTGATGGCGACCTTACGACCACGACACTGATCGATCAGATACGCGGCCGAGAAAGCATCGGACAAAGGCTCTACGCCGAGGTCCGCGAGCAGCCAATGGCTCTCGGCCGGGTGAGGCTGCCAATGCAGGCTCCCGAAGCGCCGCGGATCGGTCAGGCGGAAGATGAGACCGTGATCGAGCACGAAGTCGACGTGGTCGTGCACACCGATCGATTCACCTTGATTGACGATCGAGATATGACCGGACATCCCGAGATGCAGGATGAGGCACCCGGTGTCGAGTTCGATCAGAACGTATTTGGCACGGCGCCGGACGGCGTAAATCGTCTGGCCGACGACTCCTTCCGGAATCTGCACCGGCCATCGGAGTGCGGGATTGCGAACGACGAGGTCGGCGAGTACGCGACCCGTGGCGGCGAGATCGATTCCCCGCCGCGTCGTCTCGACTTCAGGAAGTTCGGGCAGTTACTTGATCTTGGCTTCGCGGTAGATGACGTGCTTGCGAATCACCGGATCGAACTTCTTCATTTCGAGCTTGTCGGGCGTCGTCCGCTTGTTCTTCGTCGTCGTGTAGTAGTGGCCCGTGTCGGCGCTCGACACCATTTTGATCTTGTCACGCATGACCGTTCAGTCCTTTCCTGCTCTCTTTTGTTGCCGGCGGGTTTAGCTGGCTTTGCGCTTGCGGATATCCGCGAGGACGGCTTCGATCCCGCGCTTGTCGATGATTCGCATACCCGCGGCCGAAACGCGCAGACGAACGAATCGATTCTCCGACGGCACCCAAAAACGTTTGTGGTGCAGGTTCGGCGAAAATCGTCGACGCGTCTTGCTATTGGCGTGGGAAACGTTGTTACCCGCCATCGGTCGTTTACCGGTCACTTCGCAGACCTGGGACATCGGACCAACCCGAATTTGAAGGGGCGCGTTTTATACCAGAGCACCCCTGGCAAAGAAAGCCAAACGAAGGCGAAGGAGCACCTGGTGCCCAGTCCGCCCGCGGTTCGTTCTCGCCTTCGTCGCCACAGCCATGATCAACGTTACGGCAGTATCTGCCGCTCGGCGAACGAAACCACCGAAGCACCCCCGACCACCACGTGATCGAGCAGGCGAACGTCGATCGCCTGCAACAGCGTCGCGAGCCGGCGCGTCAGGTCGACATCCGTCATGCTCGGCTCTGCCACGCCCGAAGGATGGTTGTGATAGACGACCACACTCGCCGCGTTCCGGTCGAGACACGCACGTACCACCTCGCGGGGATAAACGGCCGCACGGTCGATCGAGCCGTAGAAGAGATCCGCCACCGCAATGAGCCGCGCCCGCGAATCGAGCAGCAGGAGGCCGAAGACCTCCCGCTCGTAGCCCGCCATATGGTGCTGCAGAAATCGCGTCACGGCATTCGATCCGGCGAGCACCGGCGCTTCGGAGAGGTCTTCGAGTGCGGCCCGGCGCGCCAGTTCACGCACGGCCACGAGCCCGGCCGCCTTGGCCATCCCGACGCCGGGTACTTCAACCAACACGTCGAGCGGTTGCGCGAGTAAGCCCGTCAAGCCGCCGAACCGAAGCAGGAGCGCCTCGGCGAGCTGGACGACGTCGGTTCGACCGCGTGGTTCACGCGCGCCCAGGCCACCGACGTCAGACGACGCGTTCGCGCGTTCACCCCCGCCCGTGCGAAGGAGCAACGCAACGAGTTCGCTGGTCGCGAGACTCGAAACGCCGAGCGATCTCAGCCGTTCCCGGGGCCGACGGCCGTCGTGTCGGCGCCGACCGTCGGCATCACCATCGATCGACTTCATCCTTTTTGATGTATTGGCTCGATGTAGCTGGGCCTCAAAGGCGCGCATTGGACCTCGTCGTCGATGAGTTCGCTGGTATCGTTAGTGCCATGCAAGCACCCCATATTCTGCTCGGCATCGGCGGCGGGATCGCCGCCTACAAAGCCCCGGAACTCGTGCGACAGTTCCGAAAACTGGGCGCAGAAATCATCCCCGTCGTGACCGAAGCCGCGACCCATCTCGTCAGCCCGCTCGCCCTGCAGGCGGTCTCGGGCAACACACCGAGAGGCAAACTGTGGGATGCCGACGCGGAGGCGGGAATGGGGCATATAGAACTCGCCCGATGGGCCGACGCGCTCGTGATCGCGCCGGCAACGGCGAATCGGCTGGCGACGATGGCCCAGGGTTCGGCACAGGATCTCCTCTCGACCATCTACCTCGCCACCGTTGCCCCCGTTTTCATCGCGCCGGCCATGAACACCCGGATGTGGGAACACCCCGCGACCGTTCGCAATGTCGAAACCGTGCTCGGCGACGGCGTTCGAATGATCGGCCCGGACGACGGCGAGCAGGCATGCGGCGAATTCGGACCCGGCAGAATGAGCGAACCCGATGCCATCGCCGAATGGGTGCTCGATTCACTCGAAATCAGCAACTTATTAAGCGGCGTCAACGTATTGCTGACCTCCGGACCAACTCGCGAGCACATCGATCCCGTTCGCTACATCACGAACAAGAGCTCCGGCAAACAAGGTTTCGCTCTCGCGACGGCTTTTCGACAATTGGGCGCCGACGTGAAGGTCGTCACCGGGCCCGTCCACGTCGCGCGGCCGACCGGTATCGAGTATGTCGATGTCCAAAGCGCCTCCGAAATGAAATCCGCCGTCGAAGCCGAAGTCGATCAAGCCGACATCTTCATCGCCGTAGCGGCGGTCGCGGACTATCGCCCCGTCCAGGCGTTGGATCAGAAGATCAAGAAGAGCGAGCAGAACAAGGACGGCCTGGTACTCGAGCTGACGGAGAACGACGACATCGTCAAATTCGTCGCGAACCGAGCAAAGAAACCGTTCGTCGTCGGCTTCGCCGCCGAGACACGCGAAGCCATTCGATTCGCGCGCGAAAAACGTGCACGAAAGAACCTCGACGCGATCGTCGTCAACGACGTTTCCGACACCCGAATCGGTTTCGATAGCGCCGAGAATGCCGTCACGTTGATCTTCGAGGGGAAAGAGGTCGAATTGCCGCAGATGTCGAAGAACGCCATCGCGAAGCGCCTGGCCGACGAGATCAGCCAACGATTTCTCCACCGTTCGAACTAGCCATGGCCGCGCCCGACCTCGATCCGTCGATCTTTCGTTCCTACGACATCCGCGGGGTCGCGGGCGACAACCTCACGGACGACGTCGCCTTCTGGGTCGGTCGAGCCTGCGGCGCCGCTTGCATCGAGGCTGGCGTATCCGCCGCAGCCGTCGGCGGTGACGGCCGTGCGTCGACCCCCGGCCTCACCCGCGCCCTGACCGACGGGCTCCTCGCCGCTGGCGTCGACGTTCTCGACGTCGGCATGGTGCCAACTCCCGTGCTGTATTACGCCGCGACGAAACACACCGAAGGCACCGGGATCATGATCACCGGCTCGCATAATCCGCCCGAGTACAACGGCATCAAAATGATGGTGGCGGGAAAGACGCTCGCGGAAGGCGATATCCAGGCGCTGAAGTCATGGATCGTCGACGAAGCGCCGCGCGATGCATCGCGGGCAGAAGCCGTTCGAACCGGCACCGTTCGCTCGAAGGCCGTACTCCGGGAGTACATCGACGCCGTCGCCGACGATATCGAGCGACCGAACCGCCCGCTCAAGGTCGTGATCGATTCGGGCAACGGGGTCGGCGGACTCATCGCGCGACCCCTTTTCGAAGCGATCGGGTGTGAGGTGATTTCGCTCTTCGACGAGGTCGACGCGACATTCCCGAATCACCATCCCGATCCCGCCGAGCCGGAGAACCTCGTGGCACTTCAGCGTGCCGTGGTCGCCGAGGCGGCGGATCTCGGGATCGCTTTCGACGGTGACGCGGACCGTCTCGGCGTCGTCACGAATTCGGGACGGATCGTCTGGCCCGATCAGTACCTCATGCACTTTGCCGAGTCCGTCCTGCCCGACTTTCCCGGCGGAAAGATCGTCTTCGACGTGAAATGCTCGGCCGATGTTCGTCGCGTGATCGAGCGCGCCGGCGGTTGCCCGATCATGTGGAGGACGGGCCACTCCCACACGAAAAACAAGCTGAAAGAGATCGACGGCGTGATCGCCGGCGAGTTCTCCGGGCACATCTGCTTCGGTGATCGGTGGAACGGTATGGACGATGCGCCCTACGCGGGTGCTCGCTTCATCGAGACGCTTGCCGAGGAGAGCGTCGATGCGGTGCTCGAGAAGTATCCGGACAACGTCTCCACGCCCGAACTCAAGATCGCGACCACCGACGAACGCAAGTTCGAGGTCGTCGACGCCTTCAAGGACAAGGTTTCATTCGAGGGCGGGGTCCTCACGGATATCGATGGAATTCGCATCGACTTCGAGGACGGCTGGGGACTGCTACGCGCATCCAATACGAGCCCGGTGTTGAGCTTGCGCTTCGAGGCACGAAGCGCCGACGCCCTGCGCCGAATCCGCCAACAATTCAGCGATGCCCTTTCCTCGATCGACCCGAGCCTTTCTATCGCCTGACGAGATCATCGATGAGCACCAAACGATCCTCCGACCCCGTCGATCACGACACCATCGCCCACGTACTCATCGAGGCGCTGCCTTATATTCAGGCATTTCACGGCTCGACGATCGTCGTCAAATACGGCGGCAACGCGATGGTCGACGCTTCGCTCAAGGCCGCGTTCGCGCGCGACATCGTGCTCATGAAGCTCGTCGGGATGAATCCGATCGTCGTGCACGGCGGCGGCCCGCAGATCGGTGACCTGCTCGACCGGCTCCAGATCCCGACAAAGTTCATCGACGGCATGCGCGTGACCGATACCGCCACGATGGACGTCGTCGAAATGGTGCTCGGTGGCCTCGTCAACAAGGACATCGTCTCGCTCCTGAACGCGGCCGGCGGTCGGGCCGTTGGCGTCACCGGCAAGGACGGCAATCTCATTCGCGCGACCAGGATGACGATCAAGCGCGAATCCCCCGAGCTCGAGGTACCGGAAATCATCGACATCGGCCACGTCGGCGAAGTCGATACCGTGAACGGCGACGTGATCGACACGCTCGTCAACAATCACTTCATTCCTGTGATCGCGCCGATCGGTGTCGGCGATGACGGCGAGTCGTACAACATCAACGCCGACTTCGTGGCCGGCGCGATCGCTTCTCATCTGCGCGCCGAAAAGCTGATGCTCCTCACGAACACGCCCGGCATTCTCGATTCTGACGGCGACACGCTGACGGGGCTCGATCGACGCGAAGCAAACGGGCTCATCCGCAATGGCGCTATCGACGGCGGTATGTTGCCGAAAGTCGAATGTGCGTTGAGCGCAGTGGAAGCAGGCGTGCACTCCGTGCACATCATCGACGGCCGCGTGCAACATGCCGTCCTTCTCGAGGTACTCACCGACGGCGGTGTCGGCACACTCATTCAAAACGCATCGAACGATGCCTAGGACCAACCGCCGCGCCGAGATTCTCGAAGCGTTTGCGGCGATGCTCGAGACTTCCGCCGGGCGCGTGACGACCGCCGCCCTCGCCGCCAAAGTCGGCGTCTCCGAAGCTGCCCTCTATCGACACTTCCCCAGCAAGGCGAAGATGCTCGAGGGGCTCATCGACTTCGCCGAAGACGCGCTCTTTCCGCGGATCACGCAGATCATCGCGCGCGAAGACGACGCGGCCGCGATGTGCCGCGCCACGATGTTGCTGACACTGTCGTTCGCCGAGAAGAATCCCTGGTTCGCGCGTCTCGCGATGGGTGATGCGAGCCTCGTCGAGACGGAACGCCTGAAGAGCCGCATGAGCCAGCTCTTCGATCGAATGGAAACGCAGTTCCGCCAAATCATCCGCGACGCGTTCATCGCCACCCCGCGCCCGCCGGTGCTCAGCAATCAGGGGGCGGCCAATCTACTCGTCACGGTGCTCGAGGGCCGGATCCACCAGTTCGTGCGCAGCGATTTCAAACGCTTGCCGACCGAGGGGTGGAACGAGCAGTGGGAAACGTTGACCCACGTACTCTTCGATTCACCACCCGTTCGTTACGTCTAGCTCGAGGCGAAGCGGCAGTGGGCCGCGCGATAAGCATCGAGCGCCGAGAGCGTGTCGCGGTATTCCTGCCCTTCCCTGAGAAACGTCATCACCGACTC
Source organism: uncultured Pseudomonadales bacterium (assembly GCA_951813295.1). Classification (GTDB taxonomy): domain Bacteria; phylum Pseudomonadota; class Gammaproteobacteria; order Pseudomonadales; family Azotimanducaceae; genus VXYL01. The sequence goes on along the minus strand of CATOTI010000002.1, from coordinate 1,855,433 downwards.
GAGATTCGTCACCGCGACGACGGGTACGCCCAGATCGTTGCCGACGACCTCGACGGCCGTCCGGTCGTCCTGTGCAATCTCCTGGCGATCGAGCGCGACCGCAACGCCGGCCAGGACGCCACCGGCATCGCTGATCAATTGCGTGGCTTCGCGTACGGCGGTTCCCGCCGTCATCACATCGTCGACGACGACGATCCGCTGGCCATCAAGAGCCGCGCCGACCAGCGAACCGCCTTCGCCATGATCCTTGGCCTCCTTTCGGTTGTAGGCAACGCCGACGCTCTTATCGCGTGCCAGTGACGTCGCCGTCGCCACCGCGATGGGAATGCCCTTGTAGGCCGGGCCGAAGATCACGTCGACATCGTCGAACTCCCGTCGAATGCACTCGGCATAAGCATCACCGAGAGCCGCAAGGCCGGGACCGTCGCTGATGTGACCGAGGTTGAAGAAATAGGGGCTTTTGCGGCCAGACTTCAACGTGAAGTCACCGAATTCGAGCACGCCCCGATCGATCATCGCTTCGATGAAATCAGCGCTCATAGGGACTCCGCGAAAGCCGCCTTCTGAGCGTCGATCAACCGTGAGATGCGGAGCTCCGCAAGACGCAACATGTCGTCGAGGTCGTTCCTGTCGAACGGCGCGCCTTCCGCGGTGCCCTGGACCTCGATGAAGCCCTGACCTTCCTGCATCACGACGTTCATGTCCGTTTCCGCGTTCGAGTCCTCGGCGTAGTCGAGGTCGAGAACGCAGTCTCCCTTGTAGACTCCGACCGAAACCGACGCCACCCAACCGAGAAAAGCGTCAGGCGCGACGTTCCGCACCGCGTCCGCGAGCGCGAGACAACCACCGGTGATCGAAGCGGTCCGCGTACCCCCGTCGGCCTGAATCACGTCACAGTCGATCTTGATCGTCCGCTCACCGAGCGCGTCGAGATCGACCGCCGCTCTGAGACTGCGGCCGATGAGACGCTGAATCTCGACCGTGCGACCGCTCTGTTTACCGCGCGCGGCTTCGCGGTCGACGCGGGTATTCGTCGACCCCGGCAACATGCCGTACTCGGCCGTGATCCAACCTTTACCCCGACCACGCAGAAAAGGTGGCACCTGGTTTTCGAGACTGGCCGTCGTGATCACGCGCGTGTCGCCGAATTCGACCAACACCGAACCCGCCGGATGTTTGGTGAAACCCCTCGTCAGCCGTACGACACGGCCTTCATCAGGCGCCCGTCCGCTGGGTCGCTCCATGTCATTTTCCTCATCGGCTCAAAAAGCGCGCGATTATACGGCGCGCCGTTGGCGACGATGCGTCGGACGCGACATACAATCATTGCCCTATGGCTCACAGCATGACTGCATTCGGCCGCGCCGAGTCGTCGACCGTGGTTTGGGAGATTCGCTCCGTCAACCATCGGTTCCTCGACGTCTCGTTGCGCCTGCCCGATGATTTACGTGACCTCGAAACGCCTTTGCGCGAGCGTATTCGCAAACGTCTGAATCGCGGCAAGGTCGACGCGACCGCCCATTGGATCCGGGCTTCCGACGACGTCGGTCTCGATATCGACGAGAACGTCCTCGGTGCCCTCGAGAAAACGCTCACCCGCGTCGAGCAATCCTTCCAACTCGCCGACCGGCCGAGCTCGCTCGATATTCTGCGTTGGCCCGGCGTCGTTCGGAGTCCCGAACGCGATCTCGACGCGATGAAGAAAGAAGCGCTGGGGGCATTCACGAAAGCCCTCGACGCGTTGATCGACGCGCGCGCGCTCGAAGGCAATCGCCTCGCGGAGATCCTCATCGGCAAGCTCGATGCGATCGGTGAACTCACCGAAACGGTTCGAACGATCGCCGACGCGCAGGACGCCGTGATCCGAAGCCGAATCCAGGATCGGATCCGCGACCGGTTGGGTGAACTCGCCGCGCAGACGGATCCCGCGCGAATCGAGCAGGAGGTGGCGCTTCTCGTGTCGAAAGCCGACGTCGCGGAAGAGCTCGACCGGCTGATCGTGCATATCGAAAGCGCGCGGATGAGTCTCGACGGATCCGCGCCATGTGGACGACAACTCGATTTCCTGATGCAGGAGTTCAACCGCGAAGCGAACACATTGGCGTCCAAGTCGATCCTGCCGGAAGTCTCCACGAGCGCCGTCGAGATGAAGGTGCTGATCGAGCAGATGCGCGAACAGGTGCAGAACATCGAGTGAGCGGCCACCTCTTCGTGATCGCGGCACCGTCCGGCGCGGGCAAGACCAGCCTCGTCCGCGCGCTCTGTGCGGCCGATGAGAACATTCGGGTCGCGACGTCACACACGACACGACCACCCCGCCCGGGCGAGACGAACGGGATCGACTACCACTTCGTCGATCGGGCGACCTTCGATGCGATGGAGCAGGACGGTCAGTTCCTCGAATCCGCGTTGGTTTTCGAGAACGCCTACGGCACGAGCCTTTCGGCGGTCGACGCGGTCTTTGCGGGCGGCGGCGACGTGATTCTCGAAATCGACTGGCAGGGCGCGGCCATCGTCAGGGAGCGTAGTCCCGGCCTCACGTCGATTTTCGTGCTCCCGCCTTCACGCGACACGCTCAAGCATCGCCTCGAAGAGCGAGGTCAGGACGAACCGGAAGTCATCGCGCGGCGCCTCGCGCAGGCGATCGACGACATTTCCCGCCATAGTTCGTTCGATCACGTCATCGTCAACGACGAGTTCGACACGGCGCTGGCCGAACTCAGCGAAATCGTCCGTGCGACACGCGAAGGGATCGAGCGACGGAAACGCGACGTCGCGATGCTCGTCGAGCGACTGACTCGCTAGGGCCTCATCGTTCCACTATTGCCTGGTCCGGGTGCGCCACGTAGACTCGCCCGCCGCGCTAATCCCCGGAGAAGTAAGATCGCACGCGTCACCGTAGAAGACTGCCTCGATCACGTCGACAACCGTTTCGACCTCGTCATGGTTGCCACACGCCGCGCCCGCCAAATGCACCAGTTCGGCGCCGAGCCGATGCTGCCGGAAGAGAACGACAAGGCGACCGTCATCGCTTTGCGGGAAATCGCCGACGGTCTGATTACCGACGAGGTTCTTGACGCCGCTGAAATTCGCGTCGACGATCAAGAACTCGAAATGCCATTCGGCTTGGGAGATGACCGCACAGACGACTTCTGAGTCGTACTTCCAAAACCAACTCCGTGAACAGGCGATCGTGGATTCGGTCGCCGCGCCCAAGGGGATCGACGAACTTCTCGACCTTCTTCGAGACTACCTCGCGGAAGACGAAGTCGGCGAAGTCGCGCGGGCCTACGAATTCGCCGAGCGCTCGCATCGCGGCCAGTTCCGCCGCACTGGTCACCGCTACATCACCCACCCGGTAGCCGTCGCTACCATTCTCACCGACATGCACATGGACCATCAGTCCGTGATGGCGGCGATCATGCACGACGTGCTCGAAGATACCGGGACGTCGAAAGCAGCCTTGGCGGCGGAATTCGGCGAAGAGATCGCCGACATCGTCGACGGCGTCTCGAAGCTCGACGCCATCTTTCAGTCGCGCGCCGAAGCGCAGGCCGAAAACTTTCAGAAGATGGCGATGGCGACCGCCAGGGACATCCGCGTCATCCTCGTCAAACTCGCCGATCGACTTCACAACATGCGCACGATCGGTGTCATGCCGCTCGAAAAGCGCCGTCGGATCGCCCGCGAAACCCTGGATTTCTACGCGCCGATCGCCAATCGCCTCGGCATGAACGCGATTCGGATCGAGTTCGAGGATCTCGGCTTCCAGGCCCTCTATCCCTTACGTGCGGATCGTATCTATCGAGCCGTTCGCTCAGCGAGAGGCAACCGTACCGCGCTCATGGACGAGCTTCGGATCTCGCTCGAAGCCGCGCTCCGCCGCGAAGGTATCGACGCGCACGTGTACGGGCGCGAGAAGCACCTCTATTCGATCTACCGGAAGATGAAGACGCAGCGAAAGTCGTTCAGCGACATCATGGACGTCTTCGGCTTCCGGATCGTCGTTGACCAGGTCGACGCGAGCTACCGCGCCCTAGGCATCGTTCACAACCTCTACAAGCCGAAACCCAACCGGTTCAAGGACTACATCGCGATCCCCAAGGCGAACGGCTATCAGTCGCTGCACACCTCACTCGTGGGAATGAACGGTGTCCCGATCGAGGTACAGATCCGTACACGTCAGATGGACACATTCGCGGAGAAGGGCATCGCCGGGCATTGGCTCTACAAGACCGAAGAGAGCGGCGACGGTAACCAGGTCAGGGCGCGGCAATGGCTCGCGGGGCTTCTCGATCTGCAGCAGCGCGCCGGAAGTTCGCTCGAGTTCATCGAATCGCTCAAGATCGACCTCTTCCCCGACGAGGTGTACGTCTTCACGCCCGACGGCGACATTCTCGAGTTGCCGCGCGGCGCGAGCGTCATCGATTTCGCATATGCGGTGCATACCGACATCGGCAATCATTGCGTCGCCGCACGCGTCGACAGGCAACTCACTCCGCTGTCGAAACCGCTCGAGTCGGGCCAGACCGTCGAGATCATCACATCCGATGACGCTCATCCCAACCCGGATTGGCTCACCTTCGTCGTTTCGGGCCGTGCCCGGTCGGCGATCCGCCAGACGCTCAAGGTGCAGCAACGCAGCGACTCGATTCGCTTGGGCCGGCGTTTGCTCGACCGCGCGCTCGCCAACGAGAACTCGTCGATCAAACGCCTCGATTTCCGGCGCCTCAGAAAGGTCTTCAAGAACTTCGGCGTACGACGCCTCGACGACCTGCTCGAAGAGATCGGCATCGGCAATCTCATGGCGTACGTCGTCGCGCAGGGTCTGCTCGCGGCCGACGACGACGACTTCGAAGCCGTCAACATCGATCAGGCGGGCCCGATTTCGATTCGCGGCAGCGGTGGGCTCGTGACGAACTACGCGAAATGCTGCTACCCGGTCGCGGGCGATCCCGTCGTCGGTCATATGACCCCGGGCAAGGGGTTCGTCGTGCACATCGAGACCTGCCGCAACGTCGAAGACATCCGGCGCAAACACCCGGCAGAGATCATCCCCGCGCGCTGGACCAACGACACCCACGGTGAGTTCGAAGCGCTCCTGAACGTGACGGTGAATCGACGCAAAGGCGTCATCGCCGAGCTCGCCGCGGCCGTCACCCATGCCGACGCGGGGATCAACCAGATCCAGATCGACGAACGCTCGGCGCAGGTATCGGGCGTGCGCCTCGAGGTATCCGTCAAGGACGTCGATCATCTGCGGCGCGTCGAACAGCGCCTCAATACCGTGACCGCGGTACAGGAAGTGGTCCGGCCCGTCGAATAGACGCGGCTCGCGAGCGTGTTCCCGACGCGCGACGCGTCCTCTAGTGCCAAGCGCGACCAGCTCAAAGGAAAGATCCATGTACCGAAAAAGCATTCAAACCGACGAAGCGCCGGCCGCGATCGGTCCCTACTCCCAGGCGATCAGCACCGGCGAGACGATCTATCTCTCGGGCCAGATCCCGATCGATCCGGCGACCGGTCAACTGATCAGTGATGACTTCGAAGTGCAGGCGCACCAGGTGCTCAAGAACCTCGCGGCCGTCGCCCGGGCGTCCGGCGGATCACTCGCTGACGTCGTGAAGCTGACGGTCTATCTCATCGATCTCGGCAACTTCCAGATCTTGAACGCGGCGTTTGCCGATCATTTCGACGAGCCCTATCCCGCGCGCTCGACAATCCAGGTTTCGGCCCTACCATTGGGTGCACAGGTCGAAATCGACGCCATCCTCGTTCTCCCGACCTGATTCTCGCCGTTCGAAGTGCTGGACCCAGCCAGCCACGTCGGCGCGATCAAAGGGATCGGCCCTAAAGCCGAAGAGCGTTTGGGCCGTCTCGGTATCGAGACCGTTTGGGACCTCCTCCTGCATCTGCCGATGCGCTACGAAGATCGCTCGAAAAGCGTACCGCTCAAATCCCTCGAAGCCGGGCAGGAAGCGCTCGTGACGGGGCAAGTCGTCGGCGTCGATATGCCACGCGGCCGCCGCCAGAGCCTCCTTGTCCACCTCACGGACGAGACCGGATATTTCCATCTGCGCTGGTTCCACTTCTCACGAGGACAGCGGGATGGATTACGCGTCGGATGCTGGGTACGCGCATACGGTGCGATCCGCTTCGGCAGCGACGGCATCGAGATGGTGCATCCCGATTACCGCGTCTTCAGCGACGAACCCGGACCGTCGACCGAAGGTCTGGCGCCGGTGTATCCATCCTCCGCGGGCCTTACCTCGAAGCGGATGCGTCAGTGGACGAGCGACGCACTCGTCATTCTCGACGACCTCGGCACGAGTACGCTCGAATCCGATTTTGCGAATTTTGCCGACGCGCTCCGTTTTCTCCACCGGCCGACCGCCGACGAAAACGCCGCGAAACGGCTCGAAACCGCCCGCAAGCGCGTGGTCCTCGATGAATTTCTGAGCCATTACCTCGTGCTTCGGCGCCGGCGGGAGCGGCACAAGACGCTCGAAACCACACCACTACCATCCGTCGCCGGGCTCGGCAGACAACTGCTCTCGAGCCTCGGGTTTCATCTCACCCCGGCGCAGGCACGCACGACCACCGAGATTCTCAACGACCTCTCCGCTTCGACCCCGATGATGCGTCTGTTGCAAGGCGACGTCGGCGCCGGGAAGACGATCGTCGCTGCATTCGCGGCGATCCGGGCGGTCGAAAACGAGGGACAGGTCGCCATCATGGCACCGACGGAGGTACTCGCCGAACAGCATTTCGAGACGTTTTCCCGCTGGCTCGAGCCGCTCGGCATACGCGTTGGCCTGATCACCGGCCGGTTACGCGCGGCCGCGCGTCGTGAGCGCCAGACGGAAGTCGCCGACGGCGACCTCGACGTCGTCGTCGGAACCCACGCGCTCTTCCAGGACGAGGTCACGTTCCGCCAACTCGTGCTCGCGATCGTCGACGAGCAGCACCGATTCGGCGTGCACCAGCGCATGCAGTTGCGCGACAAGGGGCATCTACCGCACCAGCTCATCATGACCGCAACGCCCATCCCGCGAACGCTCACCATGGCCCTTTACGCCGATATGGATGTTTCCGTCATCGACGAGTTGCCGCCGGGTCGCCAGACGATCCAGACGCGCGTCCTCGGGCCCGCCCAACGCGAACGCGTGATCAGCTACGTCGAGGCGAATTCCATGCGCGGTCAACAAACGTACTGGGTGTGCACGCTCATCGAAGACGATGACGAGATTGACGCCCACGCCGCCGAAACCGTTTTCGCCGAGTTCGAGGCGAAGCTCTCGTCAAAGTGTGGTCTCGTGCACGGCCGCATGAACGGCGATCAGAAGTCGGCGGTCATGGCCGCCTTCAAGGCGGGCGAAATCGCCGTCCTCGTCGCGACCACCGTCATCGAAGTCGGTGTCGACGTACCCAACGCGACGTTGATGGTGATCGACAACGCCGAGCGACTGGGGCTTGCGCAACTGCACCAGCTACGCGGCCGCGTGGGTCGAGGGAGCGAGGCGAGCGCTTGCTTGCTGTTGTGGGAGCACCCCGTCTCTGAAGTCGCGCGCCAGCGTCTCGAAACGCTTCGTTCGAGCAACGACGGCTTCAAGATCGCCGAGCGCGACCTCGAACTACGCGGACCCGGCGATATCCTCGGCACCCGCCAGACGGGTGAGCAGGCATTTCGTGTCGCGGATCTCGGCCGTGACGCTCATCTGATCGGCGAGGTGGCGAGCCTCGGCGACCGCCTCCTGACCGAAGACCCCGACAACGTCGCGAAGATCATCGCGACGTGGGTCGAACGACCCGGACGGTACGCCGATGTCTAAGCGGCGGGTCCCGTCGTCGGATCTTTAGCGCTGTCCTGGCCAGGGTCGACCGTCGTGTCGTGAGAATTCAAGATCTCGCGGTCGAGCATGTCCTCGCTCGACGCAACGGTCGTCGCGACCGTGGCGTCACCGGAGACGTTGACGGCGGTACGCATCATGTCGAGCAGACGATCGACGCCGATGATGAGCGCGATGCCTTCGACCGGTAGACCGACCTGGTTCAACACCATGGCGAGCGTGATGAGTCCCACCCCGGGGACGGCGGCCGTCCCGATCGATGCCAACGTCGCGGTCAGGACCACCATGAGGAAGTCGGTGAAGACGAGGTCGATGCCGTAGAACTGGGCGATGAAGACGGTTGCGACGCCTTGCATGATCGCGGTGCCGTCCATGTTGATCGTGGCCCCGAGCGGTACCGAGAACGAGGCGACCCGGTTGTCGACCCCGAGCCGTTCTTTCACCGCGCGCAACGTCACCGGCAGCGTTGCACCGCTCGAGGAAGTCGAGAACGCGACCAGCATCGTGCTGCGCATCTTGCCGAAGAACGTCACGGGTGAGACTCGCGCGAGCAACACGAGAATAGTCGGGTAGACGACGCTCAGATGAATCACGAGTGCGGCGACGACGGTAAAGAAGTACTTCGCCAACTCGAGAATCTGCTCCCAGCCGACTTCGGAAAAGAGCCGGGCCATCAGACAGAAGATGCCGTAGGGCGCGAGATTGATCAGCATCATGATGAGCTGCATCAGAATCTCGTTGACGCTCTCGAAGAACGTTTTGATGCGAGCGCCCGCTTCGCCGGCCCGCGTGATCGCGACACCGACGAGTAGCGCAAAGACGATCACTTGGAGCATCTTCCCTTCGGCCATCGCGGCGATCGGGTTGGTCGGGAATATGTTGACGATGACATCTTTCAGGCCGGGTGCCGGGCGAGGCACGTATTCCTGTTGCGGAATCCCGCCGGCGCCTTCACCCGGGCTGATGGCAAGCGCAATCGTCAGCGCAATGGAGATCGCGATCGCGGTCGTGGCGAGATAGAGACCAAGCGTCTTGCCGCCGAGGCGTCCCAAGCTGGCGCCATCCGACAAGCTGCTCGCGCCACAGATGAGCGACACCAGCACGAGCGGCACGACCATGAGTTGCAAACTTGCCACGAAGATCCGCCCGCCGACGTCGAATACGTCGACCAGAAAGGCGGCGAGGCCCGTGACGCCGAGGCCCTGCAGGACGAGGCCGACGATAATGCCGGCCGCCATGCCTATGAGGATGCGAATCGTCAGGTTCATCGGCGACTCGTGAAGTTGCGAGGACTAGAGAATACGTGCGCTCTCAGCCAACTTCGATCATCTCGAAATCTTCTTTGGCAACGCCGCACTCCGGGCAAACGAAGTCTTCCGGGACGTCTTCCCACTTCGTACCGGGCGCGATCCCTTCTTCGTCACAACCCTCGGCTTCGTCGTAGATCCAACCACAAACGATGCATTGCCACTTTCGCACGCGTCTTCCCTACCTTCCGTTAAGCGGCGGCACGCTACACGAGGCGACCCTCCCTTACAATGCGTCTGCCATGCAAGCCGTCGCTCAGCATCCCTACTACCGACTCATGCGGCTCGACCGCCCCGTGGGCACGTGGTTGCTGCTCTGGCCGACGCTCGCTGCGCTGTGGATCGCGGCGGAAGGCTGGCCCGGTATTCCTCTCGTCGCGGTCTTTTTCGTCGGTACATTCGTCATGCGCGCGGCGGGTTGCGTGGTCAACGATCTCGCCGATCGGGACCTCGATGGTCGCGTCGAGCGTACTCAAGACCGGCCCCTCGCGACCGAGGAAGTCTCCGTCGCCGCGGCGGTGGTGCTTTTCCTCGTCCTGCTCGCCATCGCCGCGAGTCTCGCGCTCGCTCTCAATCTCACGACCTTTTTCGCGGCCGCAGCCGGTGCCGTCCTCGTCGTGCTCTATCCGTTCTGCAAACGATTTACGCACCTGCCGCAATTTGTCCTCGGCATCGTGTTCAGCTGGGGAATCGTGCTCGCCTTCACCGCGACCCGAGAATCCGTGCCGCTCATCGCCGGTGCGTTACTTGCGGCCAATGCGCTCTGGATCGTGGCCTACGACACGATCTATGCACGCGTCGACCGGGACGATGACCTCGCCGTCGGTATCAAATCGACCGCGGTCTTGCTCGGTCGCTACGACCGACTCTTTATCGGCATCCTGCAGATCGCCACCCTCGCGCTCCTTTTGGCGATCGCCGCTTCGCTCGAGCTCGGCGTGGTGATCTATCTGGCACTCACGGCGGTCGCTCTCTCATTCGCGCACCAGCAGGTCGCCCTGGCGAGTGACAAAAAGGATCGATGGTTCCGCGCGTTCAAGGAAAACGCGTGGACGACTTTCGCCTTTTTCATCGGGACCGTCCTCGCGGTATGACCCGACCATGATCGCGACCCGCATTATCGATCGGTTCGTCGACGTACTCGGCAAGAGCGTCGCCTGGCTCCTGTTCGCCATGGTCGGCCTGACCGGATGTGTCGTCGTCCTGCGCTACGGTTTCGATATCGGCGCCATCTTCCTGCAGGAAACGGTCGTTTACCTGCACGGCCTCGCGTTCCTCGTCGGGCTTTCCTACGCCTTGCAGCACGACGGACACGTACGAGTCGACCTCGTCTATTCGAAGATGTCGGCAGGGCGCAAAGACCTCATCAATCTCGCCGGCCATCTGCTCTTCATGCTGCCGCTCGCGATCACGATCGCCTGGATCAGCCTGCCCTACGCGGCGAAGTCCTGGGCCATCCTCGAAGGCTCCCCCGAGGTCGGCGGGCTACAGGCTGTCTTCCTATTGAAATCAGTGATCCCGTTCGCGGCGATCCTGCTGGCATTGCAGAGCGCCTCCCTCGCGGTTCAGCTCCTCCTCAACCGAGGGAAATCGCACTGATGTTCGCGCCGCTCCTGATGTTCGCCATCGTCTTCGTGGCACTCCTCGCGGGTTTCAGCGTGGCCGCGACCCTCGGCGGCGTCGCGCTCATCTTCGCGTTCGTCGGCGCCGCACTGGGCGCATTCGATCTTTCCGTATTGGGCTTCCTGCCCGGTCGGCTCTTCGGTCTGGTGACGAATCAAACTCTCCTGGCCGTCCCACTCTTCGTATTGATGGGGATCACCCTCGAGCGCACGAAAATCGCCGAAGCGCTGCTCGCCAGTCTCACGCAGCTCTTCGGACGGTTACCGGGCGGCCTCGCGATCGCGGTCACGCTGGTCGGCATGCTGATGGCGGCCAGCACGGGCATCGTCGGGGCAACGGTCGTGACACTCGGGCTACTGGCGTTGCCGAGCATGCAGGCTGGCGGTTTCGATCCGAAGCTCTCAACGGGCACGATCAGCGCCACCGGCACGCTCGGTCAGATCATTCCGCCGTCGATCGCCCTCGTCCTCCTGGGAGACGTGCTATCGAACGCCTACCAGCAAGCGCAGCTCGGACAAGGGATCTTCGCACCGAAGACCGTCTCCGTCGGGGATCTCTTCGCCGGCGCCCTCGTTCCCGGCCTGATCCTGGTGGCCCTCTATATCGGCTATCTGCTGATCGTGGCGTTCGTGAGACCCGATCGTGCGCCACCCGTCGAAAATGAAGAGCGCATCGACGTCAAGAACCTCATCACGAGCCTCGTTCCGCCCCTCGCGCTCATCATCGCCGTGCTCGGTTCGATCCTGACGGGTTTCGCGACCCCGACGGAGGCGGCCGGGGTCGGCGCGATCGGTGCCATCGTCCTCGCCCTCGCTTACAAAAGCATCAACCTCGACACGCTGCGGGAAATCGCGCGCTCGACGCTCTCCACAACGTCGATGGTGTTCTTCATCCTGATCGGCGCGTCGGTCTTCTCGCTGGTCTTCCGCGGCTACGGTGGCGACGACGTCGTGGCGCAAGCCTTCGAAGGCATGCCGGGCGGCGTCGTCGGTGCGATGGCGATCGTGATGCTCGTCATCTTTTTGCTCGGCTTCATCCTCGACTTCATCGAGATCACGTATGTGGTCGTCCCGATCGTCGGTCCGGTGTTGCTCGCGATGGGCCTCGACCCGGTCTGGCTCGGGGTCATGATCGCGATCAACCTGCAGACGTCGTTCCTGACACCGCCGTTCGGTTTCGCGCTTTTTTACCTGCGCGGCGTCGCACCACCGGAGATCGCGACAACCGACATCTACCGCGGCGTCGTGCCTTTCATCGTGCTACAGCTTCTATTGCTCGTGCTGCTCGTCGTCGAGCCCCGCCTCGCGACGTGGCTGCCGGGGGTGCTCTACGGGTAAGCGCGTCAGCGCGTCCGCGAACCGCGCCAGGTGGGCGATCGCTTCTCGAGGAATGCTTTGACACCCTCCGCGTAGTCCTCCTCCGCCATCATCGAATTGATCAGCGATTCCGAGTCCTTCACAGCACTACCGGCGTCGCGGTGCAGATCCCGGTAGATCTGCCAGCGCGTCTGTTTGAGTGAGTTCGGCGAAACGGTATCGAGCATCGAATGCACGCGCGCATAGACCTCATCGAGCAATCGATCGGGCTCGATGATCGCGTTGATGAGCCCGAGTTCGAACGCTTCGTCAGTCGTGAAAACGCGGCTCGTCAGCAGGAGGTCATTCGCCCGGGTCAGGCCCATCACACGCGGCAAAACCCACGACAGGCCGTATTCGGCGGGTAGGTTCAACTTACCGTGCGCCGTCGTCAGCTTCGCTCCCGGCACGGCATAACGCAGATCCGTGAAGCAAGCGAGCGCGAGCCCCACGCCCGCGGCCGGCCCGTTGATCGCGCCGACGATCGGCTTCGACAGCCCAAAATGGAACGCAAAGCTCGCGTCGAACTCCGCGGCGACGCCGAACCCCGGTTTAGCGAGTTCCTTCGGCGTACCCGGATCGTAGCCGCCGCGCGCAGCGTGCCCGCTCAATGCCTCGGCGTCGCCGCCGACACAGAAACCCCGGCCGCGACCCGTGACGACGATCGCGCCGACTTCTCCGTCCGCATCCGCCTCGGCTAGCAGGTAGCGGTATTCCGTGTGCATGCGCCCGGTCCAGGCGTTCATGCGGTGTTCTCGACTGAGCGTCACCGTCGCGATGCCATCGGTCACGTCGTACTCGGTCGCTTTCAGTTCCATTACCTATTCCCTGAGCTTCGTGTGTTGGCGACGGGTATCGCCTCCAGTTCCATCACCTTATCCACTGAGTTTCGTGTGTATCCGCCGAAAGGCGCCGCACGTTTTTGCAAAGCAAAAACCGCCACGCGCCGCTTTGGCGGCGCGCCGTGATACTCGTCGCATTCAGCGCCATCACTATCCCCTAGCTTCGTGTATCCGCCGAAGAGCGCCGCACGTTTTTGCAGCGCAAAAACTGCCTCGTGCCGCTTTAGCGGCGCGCCGTGGTCCTCGTCGCCTTCGGTTCCATCGCCTATCCACTGAGCTTCGTGCGTCCGACGAAGAGCGCGCACGTTTTTGCAAAGCAAAAACTGCAACGCGCCGCTTTAGCGGCGCGCAGGGTCCCGCGCCTCGATATAGGCGCGCTCGGAGATGTCGTGGTATGCCTGCACGTTGCCCAGGAAGTCGACGTAGGAAGCAAGAATTCGCTTCGACAGTTCATCCGTCGCCGACTCCCCGATCACATCCCATGCCACATCACGAAGGCGCTCGAGCACGTCATCGGGCAGTCGCCTGAGCTCAACGCCGTGCTCGTCGACAAGCGTCTGCAGCGCCGCGTTGTTGCGCGCCGTGAACTCATCGAGCATGTCCTGGTTGATCGCGCGTGTGGCCGTGCGCACGATCGCTTGTAGATCTGGGGTCAACGCGTCGAAAGCCTGACGGTTGACGATGGCCTCGAGGGTCGTGCCGGGTTCGTGCCAGCCTGGGTAGTAGTAGTACTTCGCGACATCGTGCAACCCGAACGCCAGATCGTTGTAGGGGCCGACCCACTCCGTCGCGTCGATCGCACCCGTCTGTAGGGAGGTGAAGATTTCGCTGCCCGGCATGGCAACGGCAACGGCACCCGCGCGCTGCATCACTTCACCGCCGAGCCCCGGAATCCGCATCTTGAGGCCTTCGAGGTCCGTGACCGAGTTGATTTCCTTGTTGAACCAACCCGCCATCTGCACACCGGAGTTACCCGAGGCCAGCGGTATCAGATCGAAGGGCGCATAAAGCTCCTCCCAGAGCGCCATTCCACCGCCGTGGTGCAACCAACCGTTCATTTCCTGCGCGTTCATACCAAACGGGACGGACGAGAAGATGGCCGCGATCGGCAATTTACCGCGCCAGTAGTACGCCGCCCCGTGGCCCATCTGCGCCGTCCCGGAACTCACCGCATCGAACACTTCGAACGCCGGCACGAGTTCCTGATCACCGTACACCCGGATCTTCAGACGCCCGTTCGACATGGTGTCAACGAGCTTCGCGAGATTCTCGGGCGCGGTGCCGAGCGCCGGAAGATTCTTCGGCCAGGTGGTCACAAGCGTCCACTCGATCGTCTCGACGGGTGCCACGGTCGTTGGCGCGTCCGACACGCTCGTCGCGCCTCCGCAGCTAACGAGCAGGAACGCCCCGAGGGAAACCAGGGCCTTACCGAAATGCTTCATTTGCGCTCTCCGTTAATCCAGTACGTCCAGCTTGGCGTAGCCGAGCATGAGCCATTTGGCACCCACCGCTTCGAAGTTGACCTGCACGCGCGTGCGATCGCCATGGCCTTCGCTCATGGTGACGACTCCGTCGCCGAACTTAGCATGGCGAACCTGGGCTCCGATCCGGATCCCAGTGTCGTCCGGGTCGTCATCCGCAAGAAAACTCTTGCCGAGTTTGGGACCACTGCGCCGCGGGCGGGCGACGCTACCACCGAGGCGAACTTCCTCGACGATATCGCTCGGTAATTCGTTGAGGAAACGTGACGGGCGGTTATACGACTCCGTGCCGCGCATACGACGTGTTTCCGCATGCGTCAGGTAGAGCTGCTTCATCGCCCGGGTGATACCGACGTACGCGAGGCGCCGCTCTTCCTCCATCCGCCCAGGCTCTTCGGCCGACATGCGGTGCGGGAAGAGACCTTCCTCCATCCCCGACAAGAAGACCAACGGGAACTCAAGTCCCTTCGCGGAATGCAGCGTCATCATCTGCACGCTCGGCCCGCCGTCCTGCTGATATTCACCCGCCTCGAGCGCCGCATGGCCGAGGAATTCCTCGAGGGTCGAGGTCTCCGCTTCTCCCTCTTCGCCGCTCACGACGGGGAAGACCTGGTCGCGGCCGAACTGACGACACGCGACGACCAACTCTTCGAGGTTCTCCTTGCGCGCCAGGCCGCGTTCGCCGCGCTCTTTCAGGTGATAGTCGACAAGACCCGTTTCGTCGATACAGGCTTGCGCGACTTCGACCAGCGACGCGTCGACCAGGCTCGCGGCCAGCTCGTCGATGAATTCGACGAATCCACCCAGCGTCGTCGCCGCTCGACCTTTGAAGCCGCCGTGGGCAATGCCTTCCTTGGTCGCCTGCCACATCGAGACGCCGGCTTCGCGCGCGATGATTCTCACCGTTTCGACGGTCTTGTTGCCGATCCCACGCGGCGGCGTGTTGACGACGCGCTCGAAGGCGACGTCTGAGTGCCGCTGAATGATCAGGCGCATGTAGGCGAGGGCGTTTCGCACCTCAGCGCGTTCGAAGAAGCGCAAACCACCATAGATGCGATACGGCATGTTGATGCGCAGGAAGGCTTCTTCGAGGACACGCGACTGCACGTTCGATCGATATAGCACCGCGACATCGCTCGGGCTGCCGCCATCGTCGACCCAACGGCGGGTCCGGTCCGCGACGAAGCGCGCCTCGTCGAGGTCGTTGAACGCCGAATAGACGAGGATCGGATCACCGTTTCCCGCTTCCGTCCAAAGCTTCTTGCCGAGACGATCGGTGTTGTTGTCGATGAGGCTGTTCGCCGCCTTCAGGATGTGCCCGGTCGAACGATAGTTCTGCTCGAGACGGATGGTCGTCGCACCGGGAAAGTCCTGCGTGAAGCGATGAATGTTCTCGATCTTGGCGCCGCGCCATCCGTAGATCGATTGGTCGTCGTCCCCCACCGCCATGACCCGGCCTTCGCGACCGGCGAGCACGCGCAGCCAGGCGTACTGAATCGTGTTGGTGTCCTGGAACTCATCAACCAGGAGGTGACGAAAGCGCCGCTGGTAATGACGCAGAAGCTCCTCGTTCTCGAGCCAGATTTCGTAACTGCGCAGGAGCAGTTCCGCAAAGTCGACGAGCCCCGACTCGCGACAAAGGTTTTCGTATTCCTGATAGACCCGTTTGTGGGTGATCTCGAAGAGATCGTCGGAGAGCGGCACATCCTTCGCGCGTCGGCCTTCGTCTTTCTGCGCGTTGATGAACCAGACGGCCTGGCGCGCCGGCCATTTCTGCTCGTCGAGATCGAACGCCTTCATGACCCGCTTCACGAGCCGAAGCTGATCGTCGGCATCGAGGATCTGAAAATTGTCTGGGAGCGCCGCCTCGCGCGAGTGCATCCGAAGCAGACGGTGCGCGATCCCATGGAATGTGCCGACCCACATCGCCCGCGCGGGGATCTGGAGCAGCGTTTCCGTCCGTGCGCGCATCTCGGCCGCGGCTTTGTTCGTGAAGGTCACGGCGAGTAATCCGCCCGGGGAAACGTTTTCCGCTTCGATCAGCCACGCGATCCGGTGCACGAGCACCCGCGTCTTGCCGCTCCCCGCCCCGGCCACAAGCAGCAAGTGACCGATCGGCGCGGCAACCGCTTCTCGTTGCCGATCGTTCAGGCCATCGAGGAGGTAGGAAATATCCAAGGGTTTGGCGTTCTAGAAGAAACGCCGAAGCATAACGGAACGCCCGCTTCGCTTGGGGTCGAAGCGGGCCCGATTTGCTATTCGACCGTCACGGATTTCGCGAGGTTTCGTGGTTTGTCGACGTCGGCGCCGCGTAGCACCGCGACGTGGTAGGCGAGTAGCTGCAGCGGAATCGCGTAGACGATCGGGGCGATCGTGCGGTCGACCGATGGCATCGGGATCACACGGAACCCTTCGTCCTCGCGAATCTCGACCGCGGGATCGGCGAAGACGTAGATCCGCCCGCCGCGCGCACGAATTTCTAAAAGGTTCGAATAGAGCTTGTCGCCCAAGCCATCGTTGGGCGCGACCGCCACGATCGGCATGTCGCTGTCGATCAACGCGATCGGCCCGTGCTTGAGCTCGCCCGCCGGATAGGCTTCAGCGTGGATGTAGGAGATTTCCTTGAGCTTCAGCGCACCCTCGTACGCGACGGGATAGTTCGAACCGCGGCCGAGGAAGAGCGCGTGGTCTTTTTCGACAAAGTCGCCTGCGAGTTCGAGCGTCAGTTTGTCCATCTCGAGGGCGCTCTCGACGTGTCCCGCGAGCGCGTGAAGATGACCGACGAGCTCCGCTTCGCGCGCATCACTCAAGCCGCGCCGACGGGCCAGCAGGATGGTGAGGAGCATCAGATCGACGAGCTGAGCGGTGAATGCCTTGGTCGATGCGACACCGATCTCGACGCCGGCGCGAATCATGAGCGCCAGGTCCGATTCACGGACGAGCGACGATGTCGGCACATTGCAGATCGTGAGCGTGTGGGCGAAGCCTTCGGCCTTCGCGATCCGAAGTGCCGCAAGGGTGTCGGCCGTTTCACCGGATTGGGAGATCGTGACGAAGAGGCTGTTTTTCGCGACGACGAGTTTGCGGTAGCGAAACTCCGAGGCGATTTCGACCTGGCAGGGAATCCCCGCGATCTCTTCCATCCAGTAACGCGCAATCGAGGCAGCGTAGAAGCTCGTTCCGCACGCAACGATCGTCACGGCGTCGGTCGAGTCGAGAATCGGCGTGGCTTGGACGCCGAACGCGGGTTCCAGTACCTGCGTTCGCCCAAGACGCTCCTCGAGCGTGTCGCGCACGACGCGACCCTGTTCGTGAATCTCTTTTTTCATGAAGTGGGCGTAGTCGCCCATATCGGCCGCGTCATCCTCGAGTTCGACGGTCGCGATCTCGCGCTCCATCGTCTCGCCTTCGAGGTTCAGCACCCGAACAGTGTCGTTGTTGAGATCGACGAGATCACCTTCCTCGAGGAAGATGAATCGATCAGTGACCGTCCGCAGGGCCAGGACATCCGAGGCCACGAAGTTCTCGCCATCGCCGATCCCGACGACGAGCGGACTCCCGGCCCGGGCAGCGATGACTCGACCCGGCTCATCGGGCGAAACGATCCCGAGCGCATAAGCACCCTCGAGCCGGGACACCGCGGATCGAACCGCGTCCAGAAAATCGACGCCATCGCCCCAATGGCTCGCAATGAGATGGGCGATGACCTCGGTATCGGTTTCCGACGCGAAATGAAAGCCGCCGGCGATCAACTCGTCCCTCAGCGTTTCGAAGTTCTCGATGATGCCGTTGTGCACGAGGCAGACCCGACTGCTTGATGCGTGCGGATGCGCGTTCTTGATCGCGGGTTCGCCGTGCGTAGCCCAACGCGTGTGTGCGATTCCGGTGTGCCCGGGGATGGGTTCCGATGTGAGCGTCGATTCGAGTTCGGCGACGCGGCCGACCGTTCGTTGTCGTTCGAGTTTCCCGTCCGCCGTCCGCAAGATTGCGACGCCCGCGGAGTCGTATCCCCGATACTCCAGAGTCTTGAGACCCTCGAGCAGGATCTCAGAGATATCCCGTCGCGCAGCCGCACCGACGATTCCACACATGGATGGTCCTAGTTCAGATTTTTACGCCCTGGCTCTCTTCTTGATGTTCTTCTCATATGACGATCGATCGCCAGATCGTGCATTCAGGCCCTTGTGCTGATCGTCGAACCCGCGGGCCTCGCGACCCACAGAATATCAGGCACCCGAAGGGGTTCAAGATCGAGAAAGATGAATTTAGGCGGGCGAGACAAGCGAACGACAAGAGCTTCGATTCGCGACCGCGTTTGCCATGCCCGTGAACCGGGCTTCAGCTTTTTCGCTTTGGCCGTTTCCAGTTCTTGATGTTCTTCTGGTGTTGGCGGCCGATCGCAAGATCGTGCTGTTCGACCTTCTTCGTGATCGTCGAGCCGGCACCGATAAACGCCTCGCTCTCAATATGCAGGGGCGCGACGAGGGTGCTGTTCGTGCCGACGAAGACGCGGTCACCGATCTGCGTGTGGAGCTTATTCACGCCGTCGTAATTGCAGGTGATCGTTCCGGCGCCGACGTTGACGTCCTTGCCGATGTTCGTATCACCGAGGTAGGCCAAGTGGCTCGCCTTCGACCCGTGGCCGATGACGGCCTTCTTGGTCTCGACGAAGTTGCCGATCCGGACACGTCCCTCGAGGTCGGTGCCTTCGCGTAAACGCGCGAACGGACCGATGTTGCAGTCTTCGCCGACGTGCGCCTCGTTGATGACGGAGTGCGGAAAGATCGTCGTGTTGGAGTCGATCTTCGATTCCGAAATCACGCACCCAGCGCCGATGCGAACGTTCTCACCGAGCTCACAATGCCCCTGGAAGACCACGTCGACATCGATGAAGCAGTCCATACCCGTCGTCAACGTGCCGCGTACGTCCAACCGACGCGGGTCGGCAACCGTCACGCCCTGGCGCATCAACTCGATCGCCGTTTGTTCCTGGAGGTGACGCTCGAGTTCGGCGAGCTGCACCCGATCGTTAACGCCTTGGACTTCTTCTTCGTTCTGGGCCGACACCGCTACGACTCGGTGACCGCGTGCCTCGGCCGCACCGACGATGTCGGTGAGGTAGTACTCACCCCGCTCATTGTCGGTCGTGAGGGTACCGAGCATTTCGGCCATCAACCGTTTAGGTCCGGCCATGATCCCTGTGTTCGTTTCGCACAAGGCGCGCTCGGCTTCGGATGCCTCACGGTGTTCGACGATGCGCGTGATCCGCCCGTCGTCGCCCCGGATGATTCGACCGAAGCCGGTCGGGTCGTGTTTATCGACCGTGACCACGATCAGGCCGTCACGCCCGCCGTCGACTGCCGCTCGCACGGTAGTCGATGAGATTAACGGCACGTCGCCACAAAGGATGACCACGACCGATTCATCATCGATCACCGGCATCGCCTGTTGCACCGCGTGACCGGTCCCAAGCTGCTCTTCTTGAACGACCCAGGAGATATCCGGGCGTTCGGCAAAGTGCTCGGTGATGAGATCCGCGCTCTTGCCAATGACGATGTGAAGCGCGGCGGGATCGACGGTGCGCGCCGTGTCCACGACACGGTCCAACATCGCGCGGCCACCAATTGGGTGGAGCATCTTGGGAAGACGCGATCGCATCCTCTTTCCGGCACCTGCTGCCAGCACGACGACCTCTATTGACACTCGCAATCCCCCGCCCGAATCCGTGCGTTAGTATCAGTCGTGAACCCTACCGGCATCAAGCGCGCGACCAGCGTATTCACTACGATTCGCTTTGGGCGATACAACCAAACTTGTGTACTTTCAATGACATCGCGCCTCGTGAAGGTGTCGTCCGGCGGCGCGGCGTAAACGGACGGTTTAGCCATCAACATCACACAAGCCGTCATCGCCGTGGCCGGAAGTGGCACCCGATTCCTCCCCGCGACCAAATCAATTCCCAAGGAAATGGTCCCGATCGTCGACCGGCCGATCATTCACTACGTTGTCGACGAAATGGTCGCTAGCGGTATCCGCGACATCGTCTTCGTCACGCGACACGAGACGAACATCATCGAGCACTACTTCGATTCAGTGCCCGCGATGGAGGTTGATGCTGGCGATCAGGACGATCGTCTCGACGCGCCGGCACGGACGAATCAGAGCCCAACCTCCACGTTTTTACGCCAAATGGGACCTTACGGTAACGGCACGCCAGCAATGAACGGTGGCCGGGTGCTCAAAGGCCCGTTCGTTTACGCCTTCGGCGACGACCTTGTCAGCGCGAGCGTGCCGTTCACGAAACAACTCCTCGAGAAGCATGCCGCGACCGGCGGGGTCGTGCTCGGCGTTCAGGAAGTACCGCAAAAAGACGTTCCCCGCTACGGCATGGTCGAAACAGACCCAACCGGGCGCGTGACGAGAATCGTCGAAAAACCCGCGCCCGAAGACGTGACGTCGAATCTCGTGTCGTTCGGACGATTCGTTCTACCACCCGAAATCGTTCCGCAACTCGAACGAACACCGCCCGGCCGGGGTGGCGAGTTATGGCTGATGGATGCGATCGAGGGATACCGGCGTGCCGGCGGGGATGTCTTTGCCTGCCCGGTCGAAGGCGGGCAATGGTTTACAACCGGCGACCCGCGCAACTATCTCGCCGCGTTCGTGCACTACGTGCTAGAACGCGACGATCTGCGCGACGACTTTCTGAACCTGATCCGCTCGCTCTGAGCGGGACTGTCACCGCGAAATCGCCTCGAACTAGCGGCGGCGCTTCTTCAGTTCTTCGATCGTGCGCTGTTGTGCGGTCGCCGCGGCGAGTTGTGCGCGTGCTACACCGATGTCGAAGTCAGCTGCCTTGTCGTCAAGGGCACGCTCGGCCGCTTGCTGTGCTTCGACAGCCGCCGCTTCGTCGATATCCGACGCGCGAAGCGCCGTGTCCGCCAGAATCGTGACGACGCCGGGCTGAACTTCGAGAAAACCGCCGGAGGCGAAGAAGACCTCTTCTTCACCGTCTTCCTTTCGTAGCAGCACCGGTCCCGGCAGGATGCCGGTCAGGAGCGGCGTATGACCGGGGAGTATTCCCAAACCACCGGCTGAACCGGTTGCCGTTACCATCGTCACCGTACCGGAGAAGATGTCCTCCTCGGCGCTCACGATGTCGCAATGCATGGTTGCTGCCATAAGTTAACGCGCCTCCCTTAGAGGGTCTTCGCCTTTTCGCGAGCGTCTTCGATCGTTCCGACCATATAGAACGCCTGCTCCGGGAGATCGTCCGCGTCGCCGTCGAGGATCGCACGGAAGCTGCGCACCGTATCTTCTCGGCTGACGTACTGTCCCGGCTGGCCGGTGAACTGCTCGGCCACGAACATCGCCTGCGAGAAGAACTGCTGCATTTTTCGAGCCCGGAAGACGAGGGCTTTGTCTTCTTCGGACAATTCGTCCATCCCGAGAATCGCGATGATGTCCTTCAACTCCTGGTAACGCTGCAGAACCTGCTGCGTTTCCTGCGCCACGTTGTAGTGCTCGGCGCCGACGATGTTCGGGTCGAGCTGGCGGCTGGTCGAGTCGAGCGGGTCGACCGCAGGATAGATCCCGAGGTCGGTGATGGCCCGCGAGAGCGTCACGGTCGAGTCGAGGTGGGCAAAGGTTGTCGCCGGCGACGGGTCGGTCAAGTCGTCGGCCGGTACGTAGATCGCCTGGACCGAGGTGATCGACCCGGTCTTGGTCGTGGTGATCCGTTCCTGCAGAACGCCCATCTCCTCGGCCAGCGTCGGCTGATAACCCACCGCGGACGGCATTCGACCGAGCAGCGCCGATACTTCCGTTCCCGCGAGGGTGTAACGATAGATATTGTCGACGAAGAGCAGAACGTCTCGACCTTCGTCGCGGAACTTCTCGGCGAGCGTCAAGCCCGTCAGAGCGACTCGGAGGCGGTTACCCGGCGGTTCGTTCATCTGCCCGAAAACGAGCGAGATCTTGTCGAGGACACCGGCGTCCTGCATCTCGTAGTAGAAGTCGTTGCCTTCGCGCGTGCGCTCACCGACGCCCGCGAATACCGAAAGGCCCGAGTGCTCGATCGCGATGTTCCGGATGAGCTCAAGCATGGTGACGGTCTTGCCGACACCCGCGCCGCCGAAGAGGCCGACCTTACCGCCCCGTGCAAACGGGCACATGAGGTCGATGACCTTGACGCCGGTTTCCAGGAGTTCGTTACCGCCCTTCTGGTCTTCGTACTTCGGCGCTTTGCGGTGGATCGACAGCGTTTCCCGAGCGTTGATCGCGCCCTTCTCGTCGATCGCATTGCCGAGTACATCCATGATCCGGCCGAGAGTTTCTTCGCCGACGGGAATGTTGATCGGCTCGCCTGTATTGGTTACTTCCAAGCCCCGCGAGAGGCCTTCCGAGGAACCCATCGCGATGGAGCGAACCACGCCGTCGCCGAGCTGTTGCTGGACCTCGAGGGTCAGTCCCGTCTCGGTGACCCTGAGGGCGTCGTAAACCTTGGGAACATCTTCACGATCGAACTCGACGTCGATGACCGCGCCGATGATTGAAACGACTCGTCCGCTTGCCATAGTGCTTCTTACCTATACCGCTGCCGCGCCGCCGACGATCTCCGCAATTTCCTGCGTAATCGCCGCTTGTCTGGCGTTGTTGTAGATGAGCGTGAGCTCGTCGATGATTTTTTCGGCGTTGTCCGTCGCGTTTTTCATCGCGATCATTCGCGCCGCTTGTTCGCAGGCCGTGTTCTCGATCACCGCCTGGTAGACCTGGGATTCGACGAATCGCTGCACGAGTCCCTCGATGAGTTCACGCGCTTCGGGTTCGTAGATGTAGTCCCACCGGTGCTGGAACTCTTCCGATTCCGCAGGCTCGAGGGGCAGGAGCTGCTCAATTCTCGGCTGCTGCGTCATCGTGCTGACGAATTCGTTCGACACGATGTCGACCTGATCGACGCGCCCCTCTTCGAAGGCATCAAACATGACCTTGACGCCGCCGATGAGATCCGCGACTTCCGGCGTCTCACCGATGTCACCGACCGCGGCGACAATGTTGCCACCGACCGAACGGAAGAACTGCGCCGCCTTGTTGCCGACGAGCGCGAGATCTACCTCGACCCCCGCCGCTTGGTGCTCTGCCATCTTGCGGATCAGAAGCCGGAACAGGTTGACGTTCAACCCGCCACAAAGGCCTCGATCGGTCGACACCACGATGAAGCCCACGCGCTTCACCTCCCGGGCCTGCATATACAGGTGCTGGTACTCGGGGTTGGCGTTCGCGAGATGGCCGATCGCCTGGCGGATCTTGCGCGCGTAAGGCCGACCTTCGGCCATCCGATCCTGCGTTCGCCGCATGCGGCTCGCCGCGACCATCTGCATCGCACGAGTCGACTTCTGCGTCGTCTCGACCGTGCCGATTTTCTTTTTGATCTCTGCGCCGACAGCCATGTCAGTTACTCATAACTATGGCTCGACTTGAACGCTTCGATCGCACTTCGCATCGTCTCGACGTCCTCGTCTTCATAGCGACCGGTTTCGGTGATTTCACGCATCCAATCGGCGTGCTCCGCGTTCATGTACGCCAGGAGGTCACGCTCGAATTCGAGCACACGACCTACCGGTACATCCTCGAGATAGCCTTCGTTCGCCGAAAAGAGCGAGACGCCCATTTCCGCGACCGACATCGGCGAATACTGGTTCTGCTTCATCAGCTCTTCGACGCGCGCGCCGTGGTCGAGCTGACGACGGGTCGCTTCATCGAGGTCCGAGGCGAACTGGGAGAACGCCGCGAGTTCACGATACTGGGCGAGGGCGAGCTTGATACCGCCCGAGATCTTCTTGATGAAAGGGACCTGGGCCGATCCGCCGACTCGCGAGACCGAGATCCCTGGTGACATCGCGGGTCGAATACCCGAGTTGAAGCGGTCGACCTCGAGGAAGATCTGACCGTCGGTGATCGAGATCACGTTCGTCGGTACGAAGGCGGAGACGTCACCTGCCTGCGTTTCGATGATCGGCAACGCCGTCAACGATCCCGTCTGTCCTTTGACCTCACCATCCGTGTATCGCTCGACGTACTCGGCGTTGACGCGGGCCGCGCGTTCGAGAAGGCGCGAGTGCAGGTAGAAAACGTCACCGGGGTAAGCCTCGCGACCCGGCGGGCGCCGCAAGAGCAGTGAAATCTGGCGGTAGGCCCACGCTTGCTTCGTGAGGTCGTCATAGATGATGAGCGCGTCTTCGCCGTGATCGCGGAAGTATTCGCCCATCGCACAGCCCGAATAGGCCGAGATGAACTGCATGGACGCCGGTTCGGAAGCACTCGCCGCGACAATGATCGTGTGATCCATCGCGCCCGCTTCTTCGAGTGTTCTAACGATGTTGGCGATCGTCGACATTTTCTGGCCGATCGCAACGTAAACACACTTGATGCCGGAGTCTTTCTGGTTGATCACCGCGTCGACCGCGATTGCGGTCTTACCGATCTGGCGGTCGCCGATGATGAGCTCCCGCTGGCCGCGGCCGATCGGCACCATCGCATCGATACACTTGATACCCATCTGCACCGGTTGATCGACGCTCTGCCGCGCGATGACCCCGGGCGCGACCGTTTCGATCGGCGCTTGCATTTTGGCCTCGATCGGGCCCTTGCCATCGATCGGATTACCGAGCGAATCAACCACTCGTCCGAGCAGCTCGGGGCCGACGGGGACCTCGAGAATCCGCTTCGTACAGCGCGCGGTCATCCCTTCCGAGAGACCTTCGTAGTCGCCCAACACGACGACACCGACCGAATCACGTTCGAGGTTCAGCGCCATGCCGTAGAGGCCACCGGGGAATTCGATCATCTCCCCGTATTGCGCTTCGGCCATCCCGTGGATCCGCACGATGCCGTCGGAAACACCAACGATCGTGCCTTCGTTCTGGGGCTGCGACGAGACATCGAGATTCTCGATGCGACTCTTGATGATGTCGCTGATTTCCGAGGGGTTCAGTTGCTGCATTTCCTCTTACCTTTTCCTGTCCCGAGGCCTGCTCGGGAAGTGGTCGCGCACGACCAAAAAGTTTCTAGCGCCTGGCGAGCGTTTCCGCGAGTTTGGCCAACTTGCCGCGAATTGAGCCGTCGATCACGGTGTCTCCTGCGCGGATTACCGCGCCAGCGACGAGTGATTCGTCCACCCGTGTGGTGACGCTGATGTCCTGACTGTACCGCTTGGTCAGCGAATCGGTGAAAGCGTCGAGTTCGGCGTCGCTCAACTCGACCGCACTCTCGATTTCGACGTCGAGCGTCCGCTCGGCGTCCGCCTTCAGCACGTCGAACTGGGCGGAAATCTCCCGCAGCAGTTCGAGCCGCTTGTTCTCGGCCAGCACGTGCACGAACCGGTTCGCGCCGACGTTGAGTTCATCACCGAGCGCTTGTACGAGCCGGTCAGCCTTGACGACCGACGCAACCGCCGGCGATGCGATCAGCTCGCGCACGGCCTCCATCCCGGCCGCGGCCGCGAGCAGTGAGAGCATGCGCGCCCACTGATCGAGCGCACCATCGCCCTTGGCGATGTCGAATGCGGCGTTCGCGTACGGTCGCGCAAGCGTTGCTAGCTCCGCCACCGATCTAGAGCTCCGTCGCGAGCTTCGAAAGAATCTCGCCGTGCTGTTCGCGATCGATCGTATCGCCAATGATCTTCGATGCGCCGACCACGGCGAGCTCGGCGACCTGGCCACGGAGCGTTTCGCGGGCGCGATTCACTTCCTGCTCGACGTCGGCTTGCGCCGCCTCGAGTATTCGCTCGCGCTCGGACTGAGCATCCGATTTCGCGGCTTCGATCATCTGATTCGCCTGCGCGCGCGCCTGATCGATGATCTGCTGTGCGTCCGCTTTTGCCTCGGCCAGCGATTCCTCCGCGCGGGATTGCGCCTGTTCGAGATCGCGAGCAGCACGCTCGGCGTTCTCGAGGCCCGCGGCAATGGTTTCCTGCCGTTCGCGCATCGCGCTGGTCAGCGCCGGCCAAATAAACTTGTAGCAACACCAGAGGAACACGAAGAACGTGATCGACTGGCCAAGCAGAGTTCCTAGGTTGACGGCCACGAGGCTACCTCCCTTAAGTCGAAAAGCCCGGAGGTCTTAATTAACCGGCGAGGGCAAAGACGATGTAGAGGGAGATACCAACGGCGATCATCGGCACCGCGTCCACCAGACCCAATACGATGAAGAGCTGAGTCCTGAGCGTCGGGAGAAGCTCCGGCTGTCGGGCGACCCCTTCCATGAATCTGCCGCCGAGGATGGCAACGCCGATGGATGCACCAATTGCACCCATTCCCATCATGAGCGCCGCCGCTACGTATAGAAGAACCTCTAGTTCCATTTCGACTCCCGTCTTAAGTTAATGCTCTTCACCGGTATCGTGTGCCTGGGCGAGGTAAACCACCGTCAGCACCGCGAAAATGAAGGCTTGCAGAAAAATAATCAGCACGTGGAACATCGCCCAAGCCCACTGCAGCACCCCACCGAAGATGCTCATCACGACCCCGCCGAACATCAGCGCGATCAGAATGAAGATCATCTCGCCGGCGTAAAGGTTGCCGAAGAGGCGCAGCCCCAATGAAATGGGCTTGGCGATCAAAGTCACCCCTTCGAGAATGAGGTTCACCGGAAAAAGGAACTTCGGAAAGGGATGGAAAGCGAGCTCGGCGAAGAACCCGCCCAAGCCCTTGCATTTAATACTGTAGAAGATGACGAGACCGAAGACGGAAAGCGCCAGTCCCATCGTGACGTTAGGGTCGGTCGACGGTACGACCTTCATGAACGGTACGCCCATCGCGTGCGCGAGCGCCGGGATCCAATCGACCGGCACGAGGTCCATGGTATTGATCAACAGGACCCAGACGAAAATCGTCAGCGCCATGGGGCCGATGAGCGGATTGTGGTGATTGAAGATGCTCTGCACGGTGTCGTCGATGAAGTCGATCGTCATCTCGACCATGTTCTGCAGCCCGCCGGGTACGTCAGCGGTGGCGCGACTCGCCGCTAATCGAAAGACCCCGAGAAAGAGGATCCCGAGAAACACGGACCAGCCGATCGAATCGACATTGATGGCCCACAAACCCATCTCCGCCGCTTCTTCCGCACTACCCGCAAACCCCCAGGTACCGTCAGGCCGCTGGCCGTAGGTCAGGTTCGTCAGGTGGTGCTTGATGTATTCGCCGCTCGACTCCGCCATGTCGGTCCTTTAGTTCTGGCTTTGCTGGATCTCTTTTGTTTTTGTCGTCTTTGCTTGTCTGGCTCTGCTCGGCTGCTTCGACGTGTCTCTTCAGCGCCTAGCGCCCCCAATCGTCATCGTCCCAATCGTCGCCTTCGAGAGCGCGCCGCTCCGCAATCTGTCGCAGCAGCTCCTCATCCGGATCTTCCGGGTCTCCGAGGAGCGGTGCGATTACCTGTGTGGTCAAGACGATCGCAAACGACACGAAGAAACTGCCGCCCACATCACCGAAACGAACCGACACCACGACGATCGCCGCCATCATCACGAGCTTCGTGACCCACCGTGCGAAGAGACCCTTCGCTTCGATCAACGAAGCACCTCGTCCAACACGCATCGCACGCCAGGCGAAATACCCGTTCGGGACAAAAGCCGCGACTCCGCCCAGGAGCGCATCACGAGCAATCGATACGCTCCAAGCCATCGCAATCACCGCCACGAGGACTGTCATTGCGGCCTGCAGACTCACGATGCGATAAGGAACCGGCCAGTTTTTCATCACGATGTCGTACCCGAGCGCTCAGCACATCTTTGTGTACATAGACGCCAATTCCTGGAGCGCAACGTGACGGTTCATTCCGATGAGCGGGAACGAACCGAAAACCATGACAATCCGGCCAACCTCAAACGCGGTGACAAAGCGCGATCATCGGGTGCCTTACCTGACGCCAGACCCCGAGGAAACGGGGCCTGAATCGGTTTGATACGGCCATTCAACGTACGCGCCCCGTCTGCGAGGCGCGCGTATTATACGGATGCCTCTTGGCCTTTCAAACGGTACGCCGGACTTTATTCCGAATGAATGGGTCGATCGCAGGCGACGACAGATCGCCACCCCCTCGATGACCCCGAATCCATGAATATAGAGGGCGCCGCGGCATCATCAAAACGGATCAGAACCGCCCGAGAATCCCGTCGAGTTCTTCGAGAGAGCTGTAGCGGATGACGATCTGGCCGTCACCGCTCGCCTTGTGCCGGATCGCCACGCGAGCGCCGATTTTCTCGGAGATCCGGCGTTCGAGCCGTGCAGTGTCGGCGTCCTCCTTTTCGACGACCGGCTCCTTGGCTTCGAGCAATCGCCGGACGAGCCGTTCGGCCTGCCGCACGGAGAGGCGTTCGCGCGCGATACGCCGACCCGTTTCGGCTTGCTGATCGACCGGTAACGCAAGCAAGGCACGCGCGTGGCCCATCTCGATCAAGCCCTGATCGATGAGCTTCTGCGCCTCGGGTGACAGATTCAGCAGGCGCAAGAGGTTCGCGACCGCTGGGCGGGATTTCCCCACGAGCTCGGCGAGCGCCTCCTGGGGAAGCTCGAATTCGGTCTGTAGATTCTTGAGGCCTGTCGCGACCTCCAGCGGGTTCAGGTCTTCCCTTTGGATGTTCTCGATCAACGCGATCGCGGCGGCTTGTCGGTCGTCGGCATCACGGACGACGACCGGGATCGATTTGAGTCCGGCCCGACCCGCCGCACGCCAGCGGCGCTCGCCCGCGATGAGTTCAAAAGGCTTTTTGGCATCTCCGTGGCGCGGCCGCACGACGATCGGCTCGATCACGCCTTGCACCTCGATCGAACGCGCGAGTTCGGCGAGCGCTTCCTCGTCGATCGCGCGACGCGGTTGATGGGGACTCATCGCGATCTGGTCGAGATCGATCTCGCGGCTCCCGGCGGCGGGGCTCCGGGGTGCGACGACCGCCTCGGACGTGGAGAGCAAAGCATCCAAGCCCTTTCCCAGTTTTCTTTTCGCCATCGGTGTCCGTTATTCCTTCCCTCGCGATCTCTCGCGGCCGCGAATCCGATTCGTGTTCGAGTCCTCGCTAGTCGTCACCGCGCCGCTCGATTCGCTCACGAAGCTCCTTCGCCAGCGCCATGTAGGCCACGGCGCCGCGCGACGAGCGATCATACAAAATCGCGGGTAGCCCATGACTCGGCGCTTCGGCCAACCGGACGTTTCGCGGGATCACCGTCCTGAAGACCGAATCGTTGAAGTGATCGATCAGTTGTCGGGAAACGTCGCGCGTCAGTCCCGACCGCGGGTCGTACATCGTCCGCAGAATGCCTTCGATCCGAAGCTCGGGATTGCCGGCCTCTCGAATGGCCTCGATCGTGTCCAAGAGCGACGAGATTCCCTCCAGGGCGTAGTACTCGCACTGCATTGGAATCAACACGCCGGTTGCCGCAAGCAAGGCGTTCAGCGTGAGAACGTTCAGCGTCGGCGGGCAATCGATCAGCACAAAATCATAGGGGCTACCGGCGTGGGTCAACCGGTCACGCAACCGGGGGAGCCGAACATCGCTCGTCAGGAGTTCCACTTCGGCGGCGGTGAGATCCGTATTGGCCGGAATCGTCGAGAATCCCGTCGGGCACGGTATCGCGACCGACTCGAGCGGCGCTTCTTCGATCAACCATTCATAGGCCGACCTCGTGACGTCGTTTTTATCGATTCCGGCGCCCATCGTCGCATTGCCCTGCGGATCGAGGTCGATGAGTAAGGTGCGCTCGCCGCCGAGTGCCAACGACGCGGCGAGGTTCACGCTCGTCGTCGTTTTGCCGACCCCACCTTTCTGATTCGCGATGGCGATGCAATAGGCCATCACGACGGTTGCTTCACGAGCGTGACGAATCGCGATCCGATTTCTCGGCTCTGCTCGAGCATTGCATCGATCACCCCGGGATCCACGGGCTCGCCCGTCTGCAGCAGCAGCACGCCGTCATCCGCCATGAGATCGCGCACGAGCGGCCAGAGCTCGACAACCGGCGCCACGGCACGAGCCGTGATCACGTCTGCGGACACCGCCGCTTCTTTCGCGTCTCCCTCGATCACCTCGAAATCGAGTTCGAGCTCGAACCCGACGTGGCGAAGAAAGCGACATTTTTTTGTGCTCCGCTCGACGAGGATCGTGCGTTCGCCCGGGCGAAGGATCGCGAGCGGTATCGCCGGCAAACCACCGCCGGAGCCGACATCGACATGCGTTCCTCTCATCCACGGATACAGCGCCACACTGTCGATGAGATGGCGTGTCTCGAACCGACCGACATCATGGAGGTCGCGCTTGGCAACGAGGTTGCAGGAGCGGTTCCAGCGTTTCAGCAGTTCGTAATAGGCGTCGAACTTCGCCATCGCCTCGGCGCGTTTCGCGACGCTAAGTTCGAGTTCGCCGAGAAAGGCGTTGAGACGCCGCATGGCTCAGCCGGCTTGCCGGCGCTTCCCGGCGAGAGCCGCATGGCGTTTGGCGTGCACCAGCAAGAGCGACAACGCGGCCGGGGTGACACCCGGTACGCGGGCGGCGTGCGCGAGGGTCGTCGGGCGCACCGAACGGAGCTTTTCGCGCAGTTCGTTCGAGAGACCTTCGATGTCGAATTCGAAGGTCGGCGGGAGCTCGACTTTCTCGTGGGCCTTCACGCGCGCGATCTCGACGTCCTGACGCGCGACATAGCCGGCGTATTTCGCCTCGATTTCGACGTCGGTCATGACATCGTCATACGCCTCGAACCCGAGACGCGCCATGCTCACGGCCGTGATCTGCGGGCGGCGCAGAAGTTCGAGCAAGCTCGAATCCGACCCGACGTGCTCGCCCGTCACCTGCTCGACCTCGACTGCCAGTGGTGAACCCGGCCGCACCGCGGTCGCGGCCAACGTCTCCTGAGCCGCGTCGAAGCGCTCTCTCTTTTGCCGGTAGTGTTGCCAGTCGTCGTCGCCGACGAGTCCCATCTCCCGCCCGACGGGCGTCAACCGAGTATCGGCATTGTCCTGGCGAAGCCGCAATCGGTACTCCGCGCGCGAGGTGAACATTCGGTACGGCTCATTGGTACCGAGCGTCACGAGATCATCGATGAGAACGCCGATATAGGCCTCGTACCGAGCCGGGACCCACGGTGCTTCGCCACGCGTCGCGCGGGCGGCGTTGAGCCCCGCGACGAGGCCCTGCGCGCCCGCTTCTTCGTAACCGGTCGTGCCATTGATCTGTCCCGCGAAGAAGAGACGGCTCACGGCTCGCGTCTCGAGAGACGGGTCGAGGTCACGCGGATCAAAGAAGTCGTACTCGATCGCATAGCCCGGGCGTGTGATATGGGCGTGCTCGAACCCTTCGATCGAGCGCACCAAGCGCTCCTGGACGTCGAACGGCAGGCTCGTCGAGATGCCATTCGGATAGAGCTCGTGGGTGTCGAGGCCTTCCGGCTCGACGAATATCTGGTGGCTGTCACGGTCGGCGAAACGAACGACCTTGTCTTCAATCGACGGGCAATAACGCGGGCCGGTACCTTCGATGACGCCCGTGTACATCGGCGAACGATCGAGCCCGTCCCGGATCAAGTCATGAGTTGCCGGATTCGTCCGCGTGATGTGGCAGTCAACCTGACGCGGATGAACGCTCGCATCAGTTTGGAACGACATGACCGGACGCGGGTCGTCCCCGGGTTGCTTCTCCATGACCGAAAAGTCGACGCTGCGGCCGTCGATTCGTGGCGGTGTACCGGTCTTCAGTCGATCGACGCGAAACGGCAGCGCGCGCAACCGATCCGCCAGTGCGTTCGACGGCGCGTCGCCGGCTCGGCCACCCGGCGAGTTCTCGAGCCCGATATGAATTCGACCGCCGAGGAATGTGCCGGTCGTCAAAACGACCGCGGCCGCTTCGAAACGAAGCCCCATCTGGGTATCGACGCCGATGACGCGAGCATCGCCATTCGCGTCGTCGACCACGAGGTCGACGACCGACTGCTGGAACACGTTGAGATTGGCTTGGTTCTCGACAATCCGTCGAATCGCCGATCGATACAACGCTCGATCGGCCTGTGCCCGCGTCGCTCGTACGGCCGGTCCTTTGCGCGCGTTCAGGGTGCGAAAGTGAATGCCTGCCATATCCGCGGCACGCGCCATCGCACCGCCGAGCGCGTCGATCTCTCGGACCAGATGAGATTTTCCGATCCCACCAATCGCCGGGTTACATGACATTGCGCCGATCGTCTCGATGCTCTGGGTCAGCAACAGCGTCGAGGCACCAGTCCGCGCCGCGGCGAGGGCCGCTTCGGTTCCAGCGTGACCGCCACCGATGACGATGACGTCGAATCGATCCGGGTGACGAATCATGCGCCGTTCGCTCCTTGAACCTCGATGGGCAACAGGTAATTGATCGAGGCGCGCCTCGATCGGGCGGCGGAGTATACGGTCATTTCCCGATACAGAATTGGCTGAAGATCTCGCCGAGCAGATCATCCGCTGTGGTAACGCCCACGATTTCACCGAGCGCACGGTGGGCGCCGCGAAGCTCCTCCGCCGCCACATCCGGTGCAGGACCAAGGGCGCGCCGGGCGTGGTCGAGCGCTTCGCGGCATTGATCGAGGGATTGCAGGTGACGAAGGCGCGCGGAAAACGTGCCGGTCTCGCCGGAGAGACCAACGGCTGCCACGATCTTCGAACGCAGTTCGTCCAGGCCGATACCCGTTACCGCCGAAATCGCGACCCCGTCTGCGGGCTCGAAACGGTCGACGAGATCCACCTTGTTCCAGACGACGAGTACTTCGGGCGCATTCGTATCGGCGAAATCGGATGCAGCGCTCGCATCGCGGACCTCGAGGACGACATCGGCGCCACCGACGGCAGCCTCTGCGCGTTCGACCCCGAGTCGCTCGACGGGATCGTCCGTCGTTCGGATCCCGGCAGTGTCCGTCAGACGGACCGGCACGCCGTCGATCTCGATTTCGACGTGCAGAAGATCACGCGTCGTCCCGGGAACGTCGGTGACGATCGCTCGATCGCTTTGCGAGAGCACGTTCATGAGGGTGGACTTGCCGACGTTCGGCGGTCCGGCGATCACGACATCGAGACCACGCGTCAGTACCTCACCATGGCGCGCTTCGTCGATGAGCTCGGCGACGAGATCACGCACCGAGACAACACGCTCCTCGAGGTCCGAACCGGTAAGGAAGTCGATCTCCTCATCCGAAAAATCGAGGCTCGCTTCGACGAATACCCGAAGCGAGAGCAAACGTTCTTCGATCTCCCCGACGCGATCGGAGAAAACGCCGACGAGCGATCGCAATGCCGCGCGCGCCGCCCGTTTCGATCCGGCGTTGATGAGATCGAGCACCGCCTCGGCCTGGGCGAGGTCCATCTTGTCGTTGAGGTAGGCACGTTCCGTGAACTCGCCCGGGCGCGCCGCCCGGACACCCAGTTCATAGAGTCGATCGAGCAGGAGTTCTAGCACCCGCGGGCCACCATGGCCGTGATACTCGATCACGTCCTCGCCGGTGAACGAGCGCGGTGCGGGGAAGTAGAGACAGATGCCTTGATCGATCGGTTCGCCGGCGGCGTCGATGAAGTCGGTCAGCTTTGCCTGCCGCGGTACGAGCCGACCCCGCACCGTTGCGCCGAGACGTTGCGCGAGGTCAGCACCCGAGACCCGAACGATCCCGACCCCGCCACGCCCGGGCGGCGTCGCGA
The DNA here is from genome assembly GCA_951813295.1 of uncultured Pseudomonadales bacterium. Lineage (GTDB taxonomy): Bacteria > Pseudomonadota > Gammaproteobacteria > Pseudomonadales > Azotimanducaceae > VXYL01. The sequence goes on along the minus strand of CATOTI010000002.1, from coordinate 1,821,280 downwards.
TCGCCGCGATCGCCTCCGTCGTCAGGCGTTCGCCTTCTGAGCCTGACGCGTGTTGAACCATTGCTGGAGCACGGAAAGAAGGTTGTTAGTCAACCAATAGAGCACCAGCCCCGAGGGAAAGAACAGGAAGAGTGCAGTGAAGATGACCGGCATGAACTTCATCATCTTCGCCTGCATTGGATCGGGCATCGGCGGATTCAGCATTGTCGTGAGAAACATCGACCCGCCCATCAGCAGCGGCAGGATGAAGTAGGGGTCCATCGCCGCGAGGTCGTCGATCCAGAAGACGAACGGTGCGTGGCGCAGTTCGACGCTCTCGTAGAGCACCCAATAAAGTGCAAAAAACACGGGCATCTGCATGACGAGCGGCAGACAGCCGCCCAGCGGGTTAGCGCCTTCCTTCTTATAAAGCGCCATCATTTCCTGCGACAGCTTCTGTCGATCGTCCGCGTAGCGCTCCTGGATCCGCTTGAGCTGCGGCGTGACCTTGCGCATGTTCGCCATCGACCGGTAGCTCGCCGCGGATAGCGGGTAGAGCACGATCTTGATGGCCACCGTCAGCAGGATGATCGCGACGCCCCAGTTCTCGACCACCGATTGGATCCACACGAGAAGCGTGAAGAGCGGCACGGCCATCCACCAGAGAATGCCGTAGTCCACCGTGAGGTTGAGATTCGGTGAAATCTCCTCGAGTCGCTGCTGATCCTTCGGTCCGACATAGAGAGAGGCACGCGCCGATCCCCGCCCGCCGGAGGGGACCTCGAACTGCGGACCGACCAGGCCGACCGCGTAGTGACCGCCCGACAACGGCCGACCCGTGTAACGATTCGTCTTTTCGGCATCACCAACCCACGCCGCGACGAAATAGTGCTGCAGCATCGCAGCCCAGCCACCCGTGACGTCGGCTTGAAATCGTTCTTCGTCCAGATCGTCGAAATCGATCTTTTCATAACGCGAATCGTTCGTCGTGAAGGCCGCACCCAGATAAGGCTGGGGGCCCATCACGAAACCCGACGATTCCGGCTGCCAGCGATCACGTTTGAGCTGAGCAAACATCGCCGTTCGAAAATCGGTACTCGAGGCGTTTTCGACGACGTGTTCGACCGTGACGAGGTAGTCGTCCGCGGGAACCTCGAAACGCTTTATCACCGAGACACCGTTCCGGACGTGCTCGAGTTCCACTACGACCCCAGCCGAATCGGAAACGTATTCATCCGCGCTCGATGAATACAACGGCCGTTCACCCCCGGCATCGAAACCATCCGCCCCGATGAGCCCGCTTTGCGCAACGAACGTGTGGTTCGAGCGACTATCGAGGATCCGAATCGGCACGTCGCTATCGATCGATTGCGTATACAGAGGTAGCTGCAATCCCACGATGTCGCCGCCCAGCCGGTCGATCCAGAGTTCGAGCGAAGGCGTAGCGACTCGGATCAGGCGCGCCGCGTTGGTACCACCACTCGGCACGCCGACGAAATCCCCTTCGAGTTCGCCCGCAGCGGGAATATCCGAGGGAACATCGTCCGACGACGGCACTTCGCTCACGACCTCGACCGACGGGCTCGGATCAAGCGGCGTGACGGCGACCGGCGTCGGCATTTCGGAGACGGTTGGGGCCGCAGCCGGCGTTGGCGGCGCCACCTGGCCGTAATCGTCGTTCCAGGCACGAATCATGAGATAGCCCGTCACCGCGAGCGCCACCATGAGAACAATGCGCAGAATCTCGGTCGGTATCGTCAACATGGAAGGTTCTCCGCTCGTCGGCGAGCATCGTGTTCGTTCTCCCCGGCACAGCAAGGCGGGACGAGGTCGACGCCGCCGGGGTGAAACGGGTGACATTTACAGATGCGACGGATCGCGAGATATCCGCCGCGGATCGCCCCGAAACGCTCGATCGCCTCGAGCGCATAGCGCGAACAGGTGGGATAGAAGCGGCAGCGTTGGGGGAGATAGGGCGAGAGGCCGAGCTGATAGCCGCGAATCAATGCGCGGGCAAGGCGACGCCCGAGCCCGGCCGCCATCGTCAGCGCTCGAACGAGACTCGACTCTCGTTCGAGCGAAGCGCTTTTTTCGTGTTCGCCGGTCCACGTCACGACTTGTCCTCCGTAGACCCATCGAGGCGCAAGAAGAGCCGGTCGGCCCAACGCTTGTGCTCGAGATCGGCCTCGCGCCGATTTCCATCACGCCGCCCACCCATCAGATGCACGACGACGTCGAGTGTTTCGTTGGGACGAGCCTCACGAAACCGCGTGCGAATATGACGTCGAAGGCGATTCCGATCGACGGCGAAAGGCAACTGCCGCTTGCCGACGATAAGCCCGAGACGCGATTGCTCGAGACCGTTCGGGCGGGCGAGTAGTCGAAGCGCGCCCGAACGAATTCGAATCGCAGGCGCTTTCATGATGGCGTCGAAATCGCTCGAGGCGAGACGCTCCCGCCGGGCGCGTGCCATGACCCGTACGGTCTGCTCGCGCTAAACCGTCAGGTGCTTGCGCCCCTTGGCGCGCCGGGCGTTGAGGACCTTTCGGCCGCCGCGCGTCGCCATGCGCGAACGGAAACCGTGCGTTCGCTTGCGCTTGATCACGCTGGGTTGGAACGTGCGCTTCATGGGCAGAAGTCCGCGGTCATTTGTTCAGGGGAGCGCGATTCTAGGGAGCCGGCCGAGGCGGGTCAACGAGCAGACGGCGATCAATCTCTCGCAGCGCCCCGATCGTGCGGGCCAATCTTGATAATGAAATAGATTTAAGAATTGTCGTTGTTGTCATTGGGGCGCGATCTGGCTGTGGAATGTTGCGCAAGGTGTTGATTTTTGTCTCATTCAGCGCGACGCGAGGGTGTTCGTGAGCTGGTGATGATGCGGGGATCAGAACGTCGGCAACGTGGAGGATTCGAGCCCTTTTACACGCTCGTCAAGGCGAACCCACGAAAGAACACAAACTGTACACAGGTTACGCACAGGGGGCGTCGGACGGCGCTTCGATCCTGGTCTCGATTTAACCTTTTGAAAACGGTCACAATCTCAGAAAGTAAGCTTTTTTCTTGGTGAACCGATAGCCAATGATCGGGTGCGTCCGTAATATGACAGCCGCTTTCACAACCGCTCTCGAGTTGCCTCTCGAGAAGAAATCTTGGCTCCGCCCGCACACCCCTGTTAGGAAGAATGTACCTAGACCACTATCTGGACGATATCCGTGGAAGGCTCATGACGAGCGTTCCACGGTGGGCTCTCTCCCCGCGGAGCGTGTCCACGCGAGGGGAGGCCGGCATGCAACGCCGTGTGAGCGAGAGAGACTCTTAAATCTTATGAGACAAAAGAGAAACGAGAGACAAGAAAAGAGTGAAGTAGTCCTCGCCCGAGCGCGAGGTGAGATCTAGACGATAGAACAGAAAAAAGAACCAGAAGATAGAACAAGAGAAAGACAGAGCGCGAAGAACAAAGAACGCAATAGTTCGCGCTTAACAAGAACGACGGTTGGGAAGACCGCAAATGATCGAACGACACACGAGTGACCAGACCGAGCACGGCGTGGGCGAGCGAGGTGATCGAAAGGGGGCATCGAGTTAGTGGGGACTTATGCTTGGAATCGATGCCTGGACCGTCTGCAAGAAGAACTGCCCGCACAACAATTCAATACCTGGATACGGCCCCTGCAGGCCCACGTCGATGACGCGAACCTGGTGATCCTCGCGCCGAATCGTTACGTGCGCGACAAGGTCGAGGGCGAGTATCTGGAGCAAATCCGTCGACTGATTTCGTCCCTCGATGGGATCGACGCGGTGGAACTCGCCGTCGGCACCCGCGAGCGAGAGGTCGGTGTACCCCTGCGCGCTCAACCGATCGCACGGGTGGGCGAATCGAGCGGTATCTCGAGCTTGAACCGCGGTTTCGTTTTCGACGCCTTCGTCGAGGGGAAGTCGAACGAACTCGCGAAGGCCGCGGCGCGACAGGTCGCCGCCAACGCGGGCAAGTCCTATAACCCGCTCTTTCTTTACGGCGACGTGGGGCTCGGCAAAACGCACCTCATGCACGCCGTTGGCAATGCCATCCTCGCAAAAAACCCGAATGCCAACGTCGTCTACCTGTACGCCCAGCGATTCGTCAACGATATGGTCAACGCCCTGCGCACCGGCACGATCGAGGACGTGATGACCTACTATCGATCGATCGACGTGCTGCTGATCGACGATATCCAGTTCTTCGCCGACAAGCTGCGCTCCCAGGAAGAATTCTTCCATGTTTTCAATGCGTTACTAGAGCAGGACCACCAAATGGTGCTCACCTGCGATCGCTATCCGCGCGAGGTAAAGGGGCTCGAAGAACGACTGAAATCACGCTTTGCGGGCGGCCTCACGGTCGAAGTGCAAGCACCGGATCTCGAAACGCGCGTCGCGATCCTGATCAAAAAGGCCGAGGCGGAGGGCATCGAGCTCGACTCGGATGTCGCGTTTCACGTCGCCGAGCGCATTCGCAGCAACGTCAGGGAGCTCGAAGGCGCGTTGCAGCGGGTCATCGCGAGCGCGAAATTTACCGGGGCAAAAATCACGGTCGATCTGGTCCGACGTTCGCTTCACGACCTCTTTGCGATTCAAGAACGCCAGGTGACGGTCGATGCGATTCAGCGGGTCGTCGCGGAGTACTACAACATCAAGCACTCCGATCTACTCTCGAAGCGGCGCAATCGCACCGTCGCACGACCGCGCCAAATCGCCATGAGTCTGGCGAAATCGCTCACCAATCACTCGTTACCGGAAATCGGTGAATTGTTTGGTGGCCGGGATCATACGACCGTGTTACATGCTTGTCGTAAGGTCAACGAGCTTCGGGAATCGAGCCCGGATATCGCTGAAGACTACAAAAACTTATCCCGTTTGCTATCAACATAAAACGATGAAATTTACGACCAGTCGAGAAGCCCTGCTCCGCCCCCTGGCGCTGGTGACGGGGGTGGTCGAGCGCCGCCAGACCCTGCCGGTGCTGTCGAACCTCCTCATCAATGCCACCACCGACGGCCTGTCGCTCACCGGGACGGATCTCGAGGTCGAGCTCGTCGCGCGGCGTAGCGCTGGGGTGTCAGTGGAGTCGGAAGGCCAGACGACGATACCGGCGCGAAAGCTCGCGGATATCTGGCGTTCTCTTCCCGACAAGGCGGAAGTCTCGGTAACGGTCGACGGGGACAAGGCGGTCGTGAGGAGCGGGCGGAGTCGCTTTACGCTGGCGACGTTGCCGGCCAGCGATTTCCCGAACGTCGAGCAGGAAACCGGCGACGTATCGATCGATGTGCCGCTCAAGGACGCACAGCGTCTCTTGAAGCAAACAAGCTTTGCGATGGCGCAGCAGGATGTACGCTATTTCTTGAATGGGCTTTTGCTCGAGATCACGGGTGAGCATATCCGCGCGGTAGCAACGGACGGCCATCGCCTCGCGATGTGCACGCTGGAAGGGGGCGCGCCGGGGGTCGATCGAATCCGCGCCATCGTGCCGCGCAAAGGTGTACTCGAACTTTCGCGGCTGATCTCGGACGGGGACGAACCGGTCACGCTCATCATGGGTCGCAACCACCTTCAGGCAAGCCAGGGCGACTATTCCTTGACGACCAAACTGGTTGACGGGCAATTCCCCGATTACGACAACGTCATACCGCAACATACGACGCAGAGCCTCACCGGGGATCGGGATAGCCTGCGCCAAGCCTTTCACCGTGCTGCGATTCTTTCGAACGAGAAGTACCGGGGAATCCGCCTCATCATCGATAGTGAGCAGATGATGATCCGCGCGAACAATCCCGAACAAGAAGAAGCCGAAGAGGTGGTCGCGGTCGACTACGCTGGGGAACCGTTGGAAATCGGCTTCAACGTGAGCTATCTGCAGGACGTGCTGAACGTTCTCGGTGCGTCGGATGTGCGCCTGAGTCTCTCCGATGCGAACTCGAGTGCTCTCATCGAAGCACCCAGCGAAGACGACTCGCTCTATGTCGTCATGCCGATGAAGCTCTAAGAGAACGGGTGCCCATCGCGCGGCTTGCGATACAGAACGTCCGCAATATCGCCGAGGCGACACTCGAACTCGATCCCGGCGTAAATCTCCTTTCGGGTCCCAACGGTGCGGGTAAGACGGCCGCGCTCGAATCGTTGCATCTGCTTTTTCGCAGCCGCTCGTTTCGAACAACGCGGATCGCTTCGGTCATTCAACGTGAGCAGAAGCATCTTGCCGTCGGTGCGACGCTGACCGTCGACGGTCGCGCCGTTCAGGCGAAAACGCTCAGAAGCCGTGGGGGCGCGGTGGAACTGTATCGGGATGGTGCTCGCCTCAAGCAGACGTCGGCGCTAGCCCGTCTCCAACCGATACAGCTTCTTTTGCCGAGCGTCGCGGACCTCGTTTTCGGTGCGCCGGCGAAGCGACGGGAATGGCTTGATTGGGGCGTGTTTCACGTGAAACCTGACTACATGCGGCTCTTGCGCGCGTATTCCCGGGCCCTGAGCCAGCGAAATGTGGTACTTCGCCAGGGCGTAACGGGTAGTGACCTCGACACCTGGTCGGCGCCGATGGTCAGTTACGGTGAGATGCTGACCGAACATCGTTTGAACTATCTCGATTCGGTCGCCTATTCGATTCGGGAATCACTACGAGCATTGACGGAGACGCCGTTCGAGCTCGAACTACGCCTGCGCCGAGGTTGGTCGGACGATGATCTCGCGGATGCGCTAGGCCAGAGCCTCGCGCGCGATGTAAAATCGGGGGTTACACACACGGGACCACATCGGGCAGATGTCGACGTCATCGTCGATGGCGCGGCTGCCGCGACGACGTTGTCCCGCGGGCAGGGGAAAATTGTCGCAACCGCGATGCGCATCGGACAAGCGCTCGCGCTCTCGGCGTCGGCTCAGACTCTGTTCCTCATCGACGAAGTCGGTGCGGAGCTGGATCCGGGGCATAGCGCGAAGCTCTTTGCGGCGATGGCAGGACTCGAAGGGCAGGTAGTGGCGACCTCGGCGCAAGAGCCGCGGTTGCCGAGCGGCGTCGACGGTCGCGTGTTTCACGTGAAACAAGGCGTCTTTTCTTAGGTCGCGGGACGAGACAAAAGCAAGCAGGGGAGCCAATGGCGGACGAAACCTACGATTCCGGCAGCATCAAGGTATTGCGCGGACTCGATGCCGTTCGAAAACGGCCGGGAATGTACATCGGTGATACCGACGACGGCACGGGCTTGCACCACATGGTGCAGGAACTGGTCGACAACGCGATCGACGAGGCATTGGCTGGATTCTGCGACGAAATCAGCGTCGTCATTCACCCTGGCGAGGCTGTGACGGTGCGCGACAACGGTCGCGGCATTCCCGTCGACATCCACGAAGAGGAAGGGGTTTCGGCTGCCGAGGTCATTCTCACGACGCTCCATTCGGGCGGTAAGTTCGACAGCAACACTTACAAGGTTTCCGGCGGATTGCACGGCGTCGGTGTGAGTGTCGTGAACGCGCTATCGGAGGAGTTTCGCCTCACCGTGCGTCGCGATGGCCACGTTTACGAGCAGACGTATCGACACGGTGATCCCGAAGCGCCGCTGGCGGTCGCTGGTGAAACCGATCAGACCGGTACGGAATGCTATTTCCGGCCATCCGATGAGACCTTTACGAGCGTTTCGTTCCAATACGATGTCCTCGCCAAGAAACTTCGAGAGTTGGCGTTTTTGAATGCGGGTGTGTCGATCCGGCTCGTGGACGAGCGATCGGGCAAGGAAGAGAAGTTCTTCTACGAGGGGGGCTTGAACGAGTTCGTGCTCTATCTCAATCACAACAAGACCGCCCTCAACGAAACCTTCCATTTCCAGAATGAGCGTGATGACGGCATGACGGTGGAAGTCGCCATGCAGTGGAACGACGGGTTCCAGGAACAGGTTTTCGCATACACCAACAACATTCCGCAGGGGGACGGTGGTACGCATCTGGCCGGATTCCGAAGTGCGCTCACGAGAACGCTCAACGCCTACATCGAGCGGGAGGAACTCGCCAAGAAGGATCAGGTCGCGACCACGGGCGACGACGCCCGGGAAGGGCTGACGGCCGTCATTTCCGTCAAGGTCCCGGATCCGAAGTTTTCCTCACAAACGAAGGACAAGCTGGTCTCGAGTGAGGTCAAACCCGCCGTCGAGCAGGATCTCGCCCGCTATTTCGGTGCCTATCTCGAGGAGCACCCGCAGGACGCCAAACGGATCGTTTCCAAGATGATCGATGCCGCTCGTGCGCGGGAAGCGGCACGCAAAGCCCGCGAGATGACGCGCCGCAAAGGCGCGCTCGATATCGCGGGTCTGCCCGGCAAACTCTCCGATTGTCAGGAGAAAGACCCTGCGCTTTCGGAGATCTTCCTGGTCGAGGGTGATTCGGCGGGCGGCTCGGCGAAGCAAGGTCGCGACCGGCGAACCCAGGCCATCCTGCCGCTGCGCGGTAAGGTCTTGAACGTCGAACGGGCGCGTTTCGACAAAATGTTGTCAAACGCCGAAGTCGGCACGCTCGTAACGGCCCTCGGCTGCGGGATCGGCCGGACCGAGTTCGACATTTCGAAACTGCGTTACCACAGTGTTGTCATCATGACCGACGCAGACGTGGACGGATCGCACATCCGTACGCTCCTGCTGACGTTTTTCTTCCGGCAGATGGCGGAACTCATCGAGTCGGGACACATCTTCATCGCGCAACCGCCGCTCTACAAAGTCAAGAAGGGACGCCAGGAGCAGTACATCAAGGACGACGACGAGCTGGACGCCTATTTTCTGCAATCCGCGCTCGAAGGCTCGAAACTGCACGTGAACGCGGACGCGCCGGCTATTGATGACGCCTCCTTCGAACGCCTGGCGCGCACCTATCGAGGGCTTGTCGAACGCCTCGAGGCGCTCGAGCGTGTCTATCCGTCCGCCGTGACATTGGCGCTTGTTGACGTGGCGCCCGTCACGGAAGAGATGCTTCGTGATGAGGCGACGATGTTCGCGTGGATCGCCACGCTTCTCGAACATCTCGGTGATGATCGATCGATCGACCTGATCGAGGATCGTGAGCACCAGGTGTTCCTGCCGCGTATCGCCCATGTCTCCCATGGCACGACGAGCGAATCAGTTCTCGATTTCGACCTTTTTCGTTCGGCCGACTACGCGACGCTCGTCGAAACGGCGGATTCATTCCGCAATCTGCTCGACGAAGGCGCTTTCATCGAACGTGGCGATCGGCGCCGTGAGGTCGCGAGCTTCCCCGAAGCGCTCGATTGGGTGATGGCCGAAGCGCGACGGGGCGTCGACATGCAGCGCTACAAAGGGCTCGGCGAGATGAACCCGGATCAGTTGTGGGATACGACGATGGATCCGAACGTACGACGAATGTTGCGCGTGACCATCGACGATGCCATCGCGGCCGATCAGATGTTCACGACCTTGATGGGAGATCAGGTGGAACCGCGCCGTGCGTTCATCGAAACGAACGCGCTATCCGTGGTGAATCTCGACGTCTGAACCCTCGAGGAGTTCCGCCATGTTGGTTTGTAGCCAGCTGGCGCATAACTCATTGATTTCGCTTGTCTTTTTTCCTTCGGGATAAAACGGCGGTGAAATCCTGACGTGTACCGTTCCCGGGCGCTTGATGAGCGACTTCGCCGGCCAGTACGTGCCGGCGTTGTGCGCGACGACGTTGATCGGCCGGCTCGTCGCTGACGCGAGCGCCGCCCCGCCGCGATAGAACGTTCCCTGCTGACCCCGCGGCAACCGCGTCCCTTCCGGAAAGAGGGTGATCCACATACCGCGATCGAGTCGGTCCCGACCTTCACGAATCAGTTCCTTCAACGCCGTGCGCGGGTTGCTGCGATCGATCGCGATGGGACGCAGGAGCGAAAACGCCCAGCCCCAGATGGGGATACGCATCAGTTCCTTTTTGACGAGCGTCGTTTGCGGCCGCACGAGGTTTTGCACCCAGAGGGTCTCCCACGTGCTCTGGTGCTTGACGAGCAGAATACCCGGCTCGTCAGGCAGGTGTTCGAGACCTTCGACCGTCACCCGGATACCGCACAGGACCTTGAGGGACCAAAGGGCCTGCCGTGTCCAGACGCCGATGATGAAACGAAATCGCAGGTCGAGCGGAAATGCCCATGCGATCAGGACGGAGAGTGTTCCCCAGATGGCCGTCGAGACGACGAAGGTCACGTAAAAGGTGAACGTACGGATCCAGATCATCGTTTACGTGCGATCACCGTCGAGAGTGTCGTCTCGCCGTCGAGTCTGATGGCGCGGCAGCCGACCGCATCAGCCGCGGCTACGTCCGTGTCCCGGTCACCGATGAACAACGTCCGCTCGGGCGGAACCGCGAAGTGCGCTATCGCGCGCTGCAAAAGCCCGGGTCGTGGTTTGCGGCACCGGCATTGATCGTTCGGATGGTGCGGGCAGTAGTAGGTCGCGTCGAGATGTGCGCCGCTCGAGGCGAGGGCGTTGCGCATCGTTTGATCGATTTGGAGCAACGTCGTCATTGTCATCAGGCCACGACCCACGGCGGACTGGTTGGAGCATAGCGCGACCTTGACGCCCAAGTCGTTGAGAGAGGCGACCGCGCACAGTGATCCGGCAATCGGCTGCCACTGGGTTGGTGTCAGGATGAAATTGGGCGAGTCATGGTTCAGGACGCCGTCGCGGTCGAGAAGAACGAGGTCGATGCTGTTCCAGGGCGATTGCATGGCGGCCGGCTCGAATGCGAGCGTTCGTCGGTTTCTCGAAAGAATAGGAGCCTCGCATGGCCCTGGAACGCTGTCGATGGTCGCTTGGTCGCACGAACGGCGGGCGTGGCGCGCCCGATCCGCTCATGGTCGCTTACCACGACGAAGAGTGGGGTGTGCCGATCTGGGACGAACGCGAACTCTTCGAGCGCCTGATGCTCGAGGCGTTTCAGGCGGGGTTGAGCTGGCGGGTGGTGCTTGCGAAACGCGCGGCCATGGCGGAACGCTTCTTCGAGTTCGACGCGAGAGCGCTTTCGACGGCCGATGCGCTCATCGACACCTGGCTCGACGACGCCGCCATCATCCGCCATCGCTTGAAGCTCGAAGCGCTCGTGTCGAACGCGCGTGCCTTCATCGCCCTCGACGACCCAGTGGATTTTCTCTGGTCTGCGGTCGATGGCGAAGCGGTTCGAAATCGTTTTGCCTCGAACGAGGATGTACCGAGTCGGTCGGCGGCGGGCGATCTTCTTTCGAAGCGCCTGAAGAAGGCGGGTTTTCGCTTCGTCGGCCCCGTCGTTTGCTATGCCTTCATGCAGAGCGCCGGGTTCGTCAACGACCACGTGACGACTTGCTTTCGCTGGTCGGTTATCGACGCCAGTAGTCGGGCGTGAGCAACACCAACAACGTGAAGATCTCGAGCCGTCCGAGCAGCATCGCGATGATCAGAATCCATTTCGTGTGCGCCGGGACATCCTGGTAATTGAGTGCAACGTCGCCGAGCCCCGGACCGAGGTTGTTGAGGTTGGCGGCCACCGCCGAGAAGGACGTGGTGAAATCGAGGTCCGAAGTCGCCATCAAGACCGCCACCATGGTGAGAAAAATCACCGCATAGACGGCAAAGAACCCCCACACGGCCTCGATCACCCGATCGGGAATCAGCTTGCCACCGAGTTTGATGTGAAAGACGGCGTTGGGGTGGATCAGACGTCGGATCTCACGCAGGCCCTGCCGCCCGATCAGCAGTACCCGGTATTGCTTGATACCGCCGGCGGTAGAGCCGGCGCAGCCGCCCGCGAACGCGGCAAAAATGAGGAGGATCGGGGCCGCCGACGGCCAGGCGCTGAAATCCGTCGTCGTGAAGCCGGTGGTCGTCGCGATGGACACAGCGTGGAAGAGGCCGTCACGAAACGGCGCGTCGGTCGTCGAATGTTCAACGAGAATCGCGATCACGACAGCGGCGACCGCCATCAGCACGAAGACGTACAGGCGCACTTCCCGGTCGCGCCAATAGACCCAGAGGTCGCGTCGGGTGATGGCGGAGAAATGCAGCGCGAAATTGATCCCGGCGAGCATCATGAAGACGATGGCGACGTAGTCGACCGCGGCGTTGTCGAAATAGCCGAGGCTCGCGTCGTGGGTCGAAAAGCCGCCGATCGCGACGGTCGAAAACCCGTGGCAGATGGCGTCGAACGCGTTCATGCCCGCTGCGTAATAGGCGATCGCGCAGAGCGCGGTCAGCCCCATGTAGAGATACCAGAGCGCCGCCGCCGTCTGGGCGATTCGTGGCGTGAGTTTGGCGTCCTTCACGGGGCCCGGTGTTTCGGCCCGGTAGAGCTGCATGCCGCCGACGCCGAGCATGGGAAGAATGGCGACGGCAAGCACGATGATGCCCATCCCACCGAGCCACTGGAGCAACTGTCGGTAGAAGAGGATCGAGCGCGGGAGGTCGTCGAGGCCGGTCAGCACGGTGGCACCCGTGGTCGTCAAGCCCGACAGCGACTCGAACGCTGCGTCAGTCCAGTTGTCCACGACGCCTGGCGCGAGAAAGAGCGGCAGCGCACCGAACATGCCGAGGCCGATGTAGAAGAGCACGGTGATCAGAAAGCCGTCGCGACTCCTGAGTTCCATATCGCGAGGGCCGATGAACCACAGCACCACGCCGACCGCGAGCGTGATGAGAAAAGCCATGGCGAAGACGCCGATCGTCGCCTCGCCATAGAGCCAGGCAACCACCGCCGGGATCAGCAACGTGCCGCTGAACAGCATGAGCAGACCGCCGGTGACTTTCAGTGTGACGGCGAGATGCACTAGCGAAAGCTCATATTCGGTCGATCAGAAAAAGCTCAAGCCGACCTGGAACAGGCGCTCGACCTGACGGATTCGCGACTTGTCGAGAAGGAAGAGGATGATGTGATCGTCGGCTTCGATCACGGTGTTTTCGTGATCGATGATGACCTCCTCGCCGCGCGCGATCGCGCCGATGGAGACGCCATCGGGCAAGGTGATGTCGGTGCTTTTGCGGCCGATGACTTTGCTGTTGCGCCGATCGCCGTGGACGATTGCCTCCATGGCTTCGGCGGCGCCACGACGCAAGCTGTGTACCCTTGTTACGTCGGCGCGGCGAACGTGGGTCAGGATCGAGCCGACGGTCGAGAGCTGCGGCGAGATGGCGATGTTGATCTCACCGCCCTGCACGAGGTCGACGTAGGCGGGTTTGGCGATCAACGACATCACCTGTCGTACGCCGAGGCGTTTCGCTAGCAGCGCGGACATGATGTTCACCTCGTCGTCGTTCGTCACGGCGCAGAAGGCGTCGACATTCTCGATTTCCTCCTCGACCAGGAGGTCCCGGTCGGTACCGCTGCCGAGAATGACGAGACACCGCCGCAAGCGCTCGGCGAGCCAATCGGCGCGGCGTGGATCGTTTTCGATCACGCGAACGCGGAACTCCTCCTCCGTCTCCCGGGCGAGCTGATAGCCGATGTTGCCGCCACCGGCGACCATGATGCGTTGAAACGGCTGTTCCCGTTCACGCAGTTCCGCGACGACAGTGTTGATGTGCTCGCGCGGCGCGATGAAGAACACTTCATCGTCCGCCTCGACGACCGTGTCGTCTTTCGGCGTGATGGCCGCGCCTCGTCGATAGATCGCCACCACCTTCGTATCGACGTTTGGCATGTCGTCGCGCATTTCCCTGAGCTCCCGTCCCACCAGGAGCCCGCCGTGGAAGGCGCGGATGGCGACCAGTTGGATTCGGCCGTCCGCAAAGTCGAGTACCTGCAAGGCGCCGGGGTGGCGAAGGAGCTGGGTGATCTGGTTGGTGACGAGCTGCTCGGGATTGATCAGCACGTCGATCGGCATGTGGTCGCGACTGAAGAAGCGGATATCACCGTTCTGTTCGCCGCCCGGATTCTCCGTGTACTCGGCGGATCGAATGCGCGCGATCTTGGTCGGCGTCTGGAAGAGCGAATAGCTCACCTGACAGGCGACCATATTGACTTCGTCACTGGCGGTGACGGCGATCAGCATGTCCACGTCGCCAGCGCCGGCCGCGCGGAGAATATCCGGCCGTGAGGCGTAGCCCTGCACGGTCTGGATGTCGAACTTGTCCTTGAGTTCCGCGAGGCGCTCGCCGTCCGTATCGACCACCGTGACGTCGAACGACTCATCGGCGAGGAGTTCGGCGAGTGTTCCGCCGGTCTGGCCACCGCCGAGAATGAGAATCCTCATCGCTTGCCGATTCGTGCGTAGTAGAAGCCGTCGCCGCCGTCGCGCACCGGTAGATGCAAGCGCCCGTGGGCCGACGCCCGGCCCCAACGTGCCAGGATCGGTACGCTGATCGCATGAGCTTCGGTTTCGAGAAATCGCGATACCACGTCGTCGTTTTCCTCGGGCAGGATCGAACAGGTGGTGTAGATGAGCGTACCGCCGGGGCGCAGCGTCCGCCACACGGAGCGCAACAGCTCGTACTGACGTTCGGCGAACGTTTCGATATCGCTCGGCCGCCGGTTGAGCTTGATGTCTGGATGGCGACGGAGGGTGCCGGTGCCGCTGCAGGGGGCATCGACGAGTATTCGATCGAAGGGTTCTTGGTCCCACCAGTCGAGGCTCATCGCATCGGCTTCGACGAAGGTAGCGTCGTGACCCAACCGGTTCGCCTCACGGCGAGCAAAGTCGAGCTGTGGCTTGTCCTTGTCGACCGAGACGATCGAGCGGGCATCGCCGAGGCGCTCGGCGAGGTGGAACGTCTTCCCGCCGGGTGCGGCACACATATCGAGGATACGCTCGCCCGGTTTGGCCGCGACGACCTCGACGACCAGTTGCGCGGCGGCGTCCTGTACCGCAAAGGCACCATCGGTGTAGCCCGGAAGGTCTTCCGCAGGCTGCGGTGATTCGAGAATGATCGTCTCGTCGAGCAGGCTAGTCGCGTGGCCGATCGATTGCTCATCGAGCATCGCCCGGTAATCGGCGGGTGTGATCTTCGTGGTGTTGACGCGCAGTACGAGCGGTGCGCGCGATTGCGAGACGTCGAGAATGGAGGCCGTCTCGCCCGCGAAGTGCTTGGTGAGGCGCTTCGTCAGCCAGCCGGGATAGTGATCCTCGGGCCGGGCATCAATGGGCTCGACGCGCCGTAGGACCGCGTTGACGAACCCGCTGGCGGAAGCTTTGCCGAGGTGACGGGCGATGTCGACGGCGGCGTCCACGATGGCATGCGGTGCTTGACGCATATGGAGTAGTTGGTAAGCACTCACTACCAGCGTAGCGGTTATTTCCAGGTCCGGAATCGAGCGATCGGCGACGCGTTCGACGATCTTCTTCAGGACGAAGTATTCCCGGACGGTGCCGTAGATCATGGCGAAGAGCCGCGCCCGGTCGGGTCGTTGGCGCAGCGGCCGGACCACCTGGTCGAGCGAGCGTCCCTCGAGCACGGCGAGCACCGCTCGCACGGCCACCTCGCGGGTCGGCATCGTCGCCGGAAAATCCGGAAGCCACGCCTTCTTCTCGCCCCGGCGCGGTGGGGCACGTTTGTCTCGGTCGCGAGGCCCGCGATCGTCGCCGGGCGGTCGGCGCCCGCGCTTGGCGCCGGCGCGTGTCGCCCCGAACCGTTTGCCGCCCGGCTTCTTGCCGCGCTGACCGGGGCGTCTCGGCGGACCGGACGAGTTATCCCGGGGCATCGAATACGAGTCCGTCGTAGAGCATGCTCGAATAACCATTGATCAGGTTCTTGAACGGCTGCGCGGTGCCTTTACCTCGATTGAGCTGAACGATTTCCGGCACGAGGTAGCCCGATCCCGTCGCGATGCGAAAAGCGCCGCTATCTTTGATGAGCGTGCCGGCTGGTTGATCGGCCTGACCGTGCTCGACGCTGGCAGAGAGGATCTTGAGGCGCAGGTCGTCCGCCGTCGTGTACGCGGTTTGCCGCCCCGTGAGCGCGCGTACCAGGCGTTCGAGTTCAACCGCGCCCTTGCGCCAGTCGATCATGGCCATGGCGTTGTCGAGCTTCGGCGCGTAGGTCGCGCAGGATTCGTCTTGTGGCTGGGGCGTGCGATCGGCGAAATCGGCGAGTACCTCGAGGAGCGCGGCGGCGCCTAGCTCGGCGAGCCGCGCCGTAATCGTGATCCCCGTGCCGTCGACGGCGATCGGGATCGATCTCCTCATGAACACGGGACCTGCATCGAGGCTCGGTTCGACCTGCATGATCGAGACGCCGGTCTTCGTATCACCTTCGATCAGCGCATGCTCGACGGGTGCCGCGCCGCGCCATCGCGGCAGGAGTGATGCGTGCACGTTGACGGTGCCGAAGCGCGGGGCTTCGAGAAAGGTTTTCGGCAGGATCAGACCGTAGGCCGCGACGACCATGAGATCCAGGTCGCGAACCTTGTCGACCTCCCCGCGAAGGCGCGTCGGTGTCAGTACGGGAATGCCCGATGATTCGGCGAGGCGGCGCACCGGACTCGGCCTGACGCGCCGACCGCGCCCTGCACCCCGATCGGGTTGGGTAAAAACGAGTTGGACGTCATGCGGCGACGCAATCAGAGCGTCGAGTACGACGGCGGCGAAATCTGGTGTGCCGAGGAAGCCCAGTTGCATGGCGTGTCGATCTACCGCGACTGCTTCGCGAGCTTCTTGCGAATGCGCTGTCGTTTCAGATTCGACAGGTAGTCGACGAAGAGTTTGCCTTCGAGGTGGTCGCATTCGTGTTGGATGCAGACGGCGAGCAGGCCCTCCGCGTCGAGTTCGTACGGCTTGCCGTACTGGTCGAGCGCTTTGAGGTGGATTTTCTCGGCACGTTCGACCTCCTCGAAGAAGCCTGGCACCGAGAGGCAACCCTCCTCTTGCTCCTGCAATCCTTCGAAATCGGACAGTTCTGGATTGATGAGCGTGAGCGGTTCGTCCTTCGCCTCGGAGATGTCGATCACGATGATGCGCTGATGGACGTCGACCTGGCTCGCGGCAAGCCCGATACCGGGGGCGTCGTACATCGTCTCGATCATGTCGTCGACGAGGCCGCTGATCGCGGGTGTCACCTTCGCTACCGGTTTCGCCTTTGTCCTGAGGCGTGGATCGGGGAATTTCAGAATCGGCAACAAGGCCATAGATCGTGCGTAAACCGCGTTCGGGGGAGCGCGATCATACAAGAGTCGACTCGGGCGGGCGCCGAGGTGATGGAAGGCGTTTTTGCGACCTGACGCACGATCGATCGGGTGGTCGACGCCTGACGCGAAGGATCGTCGAGCTCGAGAATCGACGGATCGAAACCAGGCGAGCGCAGAGTCGGTGAGTGACGAAACGAGAAGCTTGCGCGCGTCGCGGTTGCCGCTGGCGCTCCGCTCGATTCCGGATCCGCCGAAAACGCTGCGCGCCCGCGGTTCGGTCGCGGCGTTCGAAGCGCCGATGATTGCCATCGTCGGCGCGCGCCGGTGTTCAGACTATGCTCGCGACTTTGCGTTCGAGCTGGCGCGGCAGTTGGCCATCGTCGGTGTCGTGACGGTGAGCGGCCTCGCCTATGGCATCGACGCCGCGGCGCACCGGGGCGCTCTGGCTGGCGGCGGACGGACGATCGCGGTTCTCGGGGGCGGGCTGCGGCGGATCTACCCGGCCGCGCACCGGGGCCTCGCCGATACGATCGTGTCGAGTGGTGGGTTGTTGCTTTCCGAATACCCCGACGATGCGCCTTCTCGGAAACACCAGTTTCCGGAGCGGAATCGGCTGATCAGCGGTCTGTCGCTCGGGGTCGTGATCGTCGAGGCGGCGGCGTCGAGCGGTTCACTCATCACGGCGCGCATGGCACTGGAGCAGGGTCGTGAAGTGATGGCGGTCCCGGGACGTGCGAACGATCCGCGTCAGGCCGGCTCGCATCGTCTGTTGCGGGAAGGCGCTGCCCTGATCGAGTGCCTCGAAGACATCGAGGCGGCGCTCGAGCTCGAGTTCGTCATCGAGCACGAATCGTTGGTGCCCGTGGGTGAACCGGCAACGCTTGATAGCGCCGCGCTCGATGATGTTTCGCGCCGCGTTCTCGGCGAGATCTCGACGTCGGAGACATCCGTCGACTCGATCGCTCGTGCAACATCTCTCGATACGGAGCAGGTCCTTGTGGCGGTCACACTTCTCGAGCTCGACGGGTTTGTTGCGCCGTCGGGGGCCGGGTATATTCGGCGCCCTTTTCGTGGCCCCTAGCATTGTCCGAAGCGAAGCATCTGATCGAACACGCGGCGTCGCTCGTTCGCGACGGTGGCGTGATCGCGCACGCGACGGAAGGCGTCTGGGGCCTCGCGTGTGATCCTTTCAATACACAAGCGATCGAACGCTTGCTCGCGATCAAGGATAGGGACGTCGCCCAGGGTTTGATCGTTGCAGGATCCGATGCCGGGCGGTTCGAAATGGAACTCGAAGTACTCGAGAGTGATCGCCGCGCGGCGGTTGTCGCGAGCTGGCCAGGACCGACCACGTGGCTCGTGGCGAATCAGCGTTTCGGCCGTCACGTCACGGGGGAACACACGACCGTCGCGATTCGAGTACCGGGCCATGAACAGGCTCGAATGATTGCGGCGGCGAGTGGCGGCCTTCTCATCTCGACGTCAGCGAATCTGAGCGGCGAGCCTTCCGCGCTCAGCTTCGACGAAGCGACGGCTGCAGTCGGCGATCACGTCGATCTGGTGGTGCCCGGGCAGACCGCGGGTCTCGGCTCCGCGAGCAAAATCATCGATGCAACGAGCGGCACCACGCTCCGGTAGAAAATGACGCAAGCGAACCCGGATCCGAACGAGGGGCGGACGCCCCAAGACCAACGAGGCGATTCCGTCGTCGACCGCTATGCCGTCATCGGCAACCCGATCGAGCACAGCCTGTCGCCCGAAATCCATCGGCAGTTCGCCGCGGCGACCGGCGAAGCGGTGACGTACTCGAAGATTCTCGGCGGGTCCTTCGTCGAGGATGTCGATGAATTCTTCGCGGCGGGTGGCTCGGGAATGAATGTCACCCTGCCGTTCAAACTCGACGCGTTCGCATGGGGCGAGAAACGGGCCGCGGCGGCGGTTCAGGCGGGCGCGGCCAACACGCTCTACCTCGATGAGGGGATCCGTTGTTGTACGAACACGGACGGCGCGGGCTTGTTGCGTGACATGACCGTCAATCTCGGCTGGACGGTGCGTGATCGACGCATCCTGCTCGTCGGCGCCGGTGGGGCCGTACGCGGCGTGCTGGGGCCATTGCTTGCCGCGAACCCCGCCGAGTTGGTCGTCGCGAATCGAACGCGGGCGCGGGCCGATGAACTGGCCGAGCTTTTCGGCATACGTGCCGCGGTACTCGAAGATCCCGGCGACGGCTGGGATATCGTCATCAACGGAACGTCGGCCGGGGTCGACGGCGAAGGGTCGTTGCTGGCACCAGCGGTGGTGCGCGACGCCCGCTGCTATGACATGTTTTATCGCCGTGATGGGCAGACGCCGTTTGCGGCGTGGGCGGCGGCGCACGATGCACATTCGACCGCCGATGGGCTCGGGATGCTCGTCGAGCAGGCGGCCGAATCATTCTCGATCTGGCGTGGCGTTCGCCCGGTGACGACCGACGTCCTGAAGGCGTTGCGCGCGGTATGAAGAACTTCCGTCCCGGGTTCGCGCTCACCGCGCAGGCGGGGTTTGCACTCGTGACCGTCCTGGCGCTCGCCTATTGGCAGTATTCGCGTGGGGTGGAAAAGTCGGCGCTGGCCGATGCGCGCGATGAAATGCTTGCGCTGTCGCCGCAGGAAATCCGAGTCGATGTCGACACGTTCGATTTCAGTCGAGCGGCGGCGGTCGGTCGCTATGATCGGGAGAGGAGCTTTTTCTCCCGTTCGATTCGTTCCGGCAGGCCGGGCTATGACGTTTACACACGATTCGAGACGTCTGCGGGATCGTTCATCGTCAATCGGGGTTGGGCGCCGTCGCCATCGCGCGATGGTTTGCCGGCGGTGGATCCGCCGGCGGGCGAGGTCGAACTCACGGGGGTCGTTTGGCCCACCGCTGAGGTTGCGCCGGTGCAACGTCAGAAAGAATGGGCGGAAGGTTGGCCAAAACGAATTGGTGTCGTCGACGTCGAACGCATGGCGCAAACGGCCAGGACCAGCGCACGAGAGGTCCGCCTCGACAAGCAAGCACCCGGCGTGTTGGCGCCTCCCTCGCATTACTACGATCTGTCGGCGGGCACGCACTGGAGCTATATGGTCCAGTGGCTCACGTTCGGTGTCGCGATCGTTGTCGGCTACGTCCTGATCGGGCGGCGGCAATCGCGAACGCGCACTTGAGCCGGCGTGTCCGAACGTGTGTCCTAAAATGGATGACGCATCAAGGATGGAAAGAGTCGAATCGATGACGATCGCGGGTCGAGGCGACGAGCGCGTTTTTCGAATCGTAGTGGTGGCGATCGTCATGACGGCGACGGTCGTCGTGCTCGGGGCGTACACGCGGCTCGTCGACGCGGGGCTCGGATGCCCTGACTGGCCGGGGTGCTATGGCCTTGTCGGCGTGCCGGAGACCGAAGCCGAGATCGCGACGGCCAACTCGCTCTTTCCCGACGCGCCGGTCGAGGTGGACAAAGCCTGGCCGGAGATGATCCACCGCTACTTCGCGACGGGGCTCGGCGCGGTCATCCTCGTGATCCTCGGCCTCGCGGTTCGAGCGCGGTTGCCGCTCGGCTATCCCATTGCGTTGACGCTACTCGTCATCCTGCAGGGCGCGTTTGGGGCGTGGACCGTGACGCTCAAACTCTGGCCGCAGGTGGTGACGGCGCATCTTTTGGGCGGTTTTTCGACGCTGGCGCTCCTTTGGATGTACGCGCTCGCCCTCAAACGTCCGTTCGACGGGCGGGCTGGCCCCGAGGCGGGCGTCTCGCGCCTGGCCCTCTGGGCGCTCGTCGTCGTCGTGATTCAGATCGCGCTTGGCGGTTGGGTGACCTCGAACTACGCGGCCCTCGCATGCCCCGACTTCCCGACATGTCACGGCGAGTGGCTACCGGAAACTGATTTCGCGAGAGGCTTCGACTTGACGCAGGACGTAGGGCCGAATTACCTCGGCGGGCAGCTCTCGAGCGACGCGCGCGTCGCGATTCAGATCGGCCATCGATTGGGCGCGTTGGTCGTGTTCATCGTCGTCGGGTTTTTGTCGCATCGATTGCGCGGCAGTCCGCTCGCGACTCCGCTCGGCGCCGCGCTCATCATTCAGGTGGGGCTCGGCATCGCCAACGTGCTCTTGTCACTACCACTCGCCGTCGCGGTCTTGCACAACGCCGTTGGCGCGGCGTTGATGCTAGCGGTGCTGTCGGTCAACGTCGCCGCGCGCGCCGGGCGGCCGAGTATGGCGGGCTAGGGGCGTATCGATGGGTAGAGTTCATGGCGTGCTGGTCGGTCTCGGCGTCTGCGTGGTGATCATCATCGGCTACAGGCTGTATCTACCCGATGATCCGACGGCGTATGGCTATCGCGCGATTCCCGAGCCGCAGGCGGTGCCGGCGTTCAGCCTGACGAACCACGAAGGCGGCACCTTCACGAACGATGCGCTCGATGGTCGCTGGAGCATCTTTTTCTTCGGCTACACAAGCTGCCCGGACATCTGTCCGGTCACCTTGTCCCTCCTGAATCAGGTACGCGGCGTCGACGATTTCCAGATGGTGTTCGTGACCGTCGATCCGGTGCGCGATACCGAAGCGGCCTTGACGACTTATCTTGGTCACTTCCGTCGCGATTTTGTCGGCGTCACGGGCGATCAGGGCGCGCTCGAGGCGTTTGCGCTGTCTCTTGGTGCGAGCTTCGCGCGCGGTGTCGACGTGACAGAAGGCTATCTCGTCGATCATTCCGGCCACCTCGCCGTGGTCGATCCGACCGGCGCTTTCCACGGGTTTATACGCCCGCCGTTCGAACCCGCTAAACTAAGCATCATTCTTGGCTCTTTGGCCGAAGGTGTCTGAACGGCGGCTTCTTCCCTGGAGTTCTGATTCGCCCGGGGAGTCCATGGCCGAAAATGCGTTGCAAGCGGGCTTGCTCGCTGATCATTTCCGACGTGTCCGCGCTCGATCCGAAGATCTTTGTGAGCCGCTCGCGATCGAAGACTACGGGGTCCAGCCGATCGAAGACGCGAGTCCGCCCAAGTGGCATCTCGCGCACACGACGTGGTTCTTCGAGACCTTCCTCCTCACGCCCTACCTCGACGGCTACCGGGCGTTCGACGAGGCATTCGCGTACCTGTTCAACTCTTACTACAACGGCGTGGGCGAACAGTTTCCCCGGCCGCTGCGCGGCACGCTGTCGCGGCCGACGGTTGATGAGGTCATGGCCTACCGGCGCCACGTGGACGAAGGCATCGAAGAACTGCTCGATCGGGAGGGAAACGGTCGCGCCGAAGTCGTTTCGCGCGTCGTCCTGGGGCTTCATCACGAGCAGCAGCACCAGGAGCTGCTCGTCACCGACCTCAAGGTGAACCTCGGGCTGAACCCGCTCCGACCGGCTTACCGGGACGTGCCCGCGGGGGTTCATGCCGCGGCGCTTGATGTACCGCTCGAGATGCGTTCACAGGTCGGTGGACTCGTCGAGATGGGTCGGGACGAGTCTGGCGGAACCGACTTCCACGAGTTCATGTTCGACAACGAAGGCCCGCGCCACCGGGTTTATCTCGACGATTTCGACCTCGCAAACCGGCCGATCACGAATGCCGAATACCTCGAGTTCATCGACGAGGGTGGCTATCGCGAACCGCTCCTGTGGCTCTCGGAGGGGTGGAGTTGGCTCCAGACATTCGACATAGGAGCCCCCATGTATTGGCGCAGAGATCGATCAGGTGGGTGGATGGAGTACCGTCTCTCGGGCGGCGAAGCCGCGCTCGATCCGCATTCACCCGTGACGCACGTCAGCTATTTCGAGGCGGATGCTTTCGCGCGATGGACGGGAATGCGCCTGCCGACCGAGGTCGAATGGGAAACGGTGGCGTCGCGTCGTCGTGGCGTCGATCGCGACGGTTTCGTCGATGCACAGCGTTTTCATCCGCGGCCGAGTTCGACGTGCGCTGCGTCCGACTCGTCGGACGAGGTCATTCACCAGCTATTCGGAGACTGTTGGGAATGGACGCAGAGCGCCTACTCGCCGTATCCCGGTTATCGCCCGATCGAGGGTGCGCTCGGCGAGTACAACGGTAAGTTCATGGCGAGCCAGCAGGTCCTGCGCGGCGGATCGTGTGCGACGCCGGCCGATCATATTCGGGCGACGTATCGGAACTTCTTCTATCCGAAGGATCGTTGGCAGTTCACCGGCATTCGGCTGGCCAAGGACGCGGCATCGAGGACCCGTACGTGAGTGAGATCGTCAAGACACCGTTCGAGCTTTTCGATCGACAGCCGCCGCTACCCACCATGTCTTCCGAGATCCTGACGGGCCTCGGCGAAGAACAGAAGAGAATCCCGCCGAAGTACTTTTACGACGCCGCCGGCTCGAAACTCTTCGATGCCATCACCGAGCTTCCCGAGTACTACCCGACCCGTACCGAGGTCGGCATCCTCGAGCGTCGAAGCGCCGACTTCCGTGCCCTGATCGATGCCGAGTCGGTGGTCGAGTACGGCAGCGGTTCGAGCATGAAGGTTCGGATTCTCTTGGAGTCGGTTCGGCCCGCGGCATATGTCCCGGTCGATATATCGAAGGAGCATCTCGTCGGCGCCGCCCGTTCGATCCAGGTCGACTTCCCGGACCTCGCGGTGTACCCGACCTGTGACGACTACACGAAACCGTTTCAGCTTCCGCAGCCTGTCGCCGGGCTTTCCCAGATCGCGTTTTTTCCGGGTTCGTCGATCGGCAATTTTGCGCCGTCCGAGGCCGATGTATTTCTCGCCAATGTGGCCCGGGTGGTCGGTCCCGGCGGCTGGTTCATGATCGGGGCCGATCTCAAGAAAGACCCGCGCGTTCTACATTCGGCCTACAACGACTCGAGCGGCGTGACGGCCGCGTTCAACAAAAACGTCCTTCGTCATATCAATCAGGCGCTCGACTCGGATTTTGATCTCGACGCCTACGCACACGAAGCGGTCTACAACGAAATAGATGGCCGCATCGAGATGTATCTGACGGCGACGAGCGATCAGGTCGTCTCGATTGCTGGTGAAACGGTACGGATCAGAGAAAGTGAGCGCTTACATACCGAGAACTCGCACAAGTATTCGGTCGATGAGTTCCGAGCGAAAGTGGAAGGCGGCGGTTTCGAGATCGTCGAGACATGGACGGACGAACGCGCCTACTTTCTGGTGCTGCTGGCGCGCGCCAGGTGATCCCGCCATCGACTTAGATCGAGCATCCTAGAACCGGAAGAGCACCCATTGCGGGACGAGGCCGTCGGCGCGTTCCAGATCGTCCCAGCCCTGGGTCGGATCCTTCGGCACGAGGTAATAAGGGTTGCCGATGTCCGGCACGATGCGGACCATCGTCAGACGACCGTGCATGCGGTACTCGAAGATGGCTCGATCGTCGGCCTCGATCAGCGTGATGTCCGGTCCTTCGAGCTGTACGGGGGGTGGAGCCTCGGCCGGCTCGGCGGCGTTGACGGTGCTCAACTGGGAGAGCACGGCGCCGATACTGATCGACCGGACGAGATGGCGTTTGATCGATGGGCTTCTGAGCGAGTGGAACCAGTAGCCCAAAATCGACTTGCGAATGTGGTCGGGCAACGACGGTGCGCGTAGCCTTTTCGTGATCGAACCCATTGACTCGTGTCACGACGTCGGGACGGAGGAATTTAGCATGGCATCCGAAAAACCGTTATTGCTCGTCGACGGTTCGTCTTATCTCTTCCGTGCGTTCCACGCGTTACCGGATCTGAGAACCCTCGATGGTTTCCCGACGGGCGCTGTCCGTGGCGTGATCGGGATGTTGAAGAAGCTCCAGAACGACTTCGAAGGTAGCCCCGTCGCGGTCGTTTTCGATTCCAAAGGCAAAACCTTCCGCGACGATCTGTATCCCGAATACAAAGCCAATCGCGCCAAGATGGCCGACGATCTACGTGTGCAGATCGAGCCGATCTTCGACATCGTCAAGGCGATGGGTTTGCCGCTGATCATCGAGGCGGGCGTCGAAGCGGATGACGTCATCGGTACGCTCGCGCACCAGGCGACAGCGACATCGCGCCCGACGGTCATCTCAACGGGTGACAAGGACATGGCCCAGCTCGTGAGCCCGTTCGTCACGATCGTCGACACCATGAACGACCGAACGCTCGATCGTGCCGGGGTAGAGGAGAAATTCGGCGTGCCGCCGGAACTCATCATCGACTACCTCGCCTTGATGGGCGACTCGATCGACAACATCCCCGGTGTACCCAAGGTGGGTCCCAAAACCGCGGCGAAATGGCTGAAGGCGTGGGGTTCGCTCGACGATGTCATGGCGAACGCGGATGCGATCAAGGGCAAGGTGGGTGAGAACCTGCGCGACTCGCTCGATTTCCTGCCGCTCTCGCGCGAACTCACGACGATCAAGTGCGATGTCGAACTCGACTTCGCCATTGGCGATCTCGTGGCAAAGGATGCCGATACGGACGCGTTGATCGCGCTCTTCGAGCGCTACGAGTTCAAGCCCTGGATAGAAGAGCTGGGCGGCACACCCGCGCCCGTCGTCGAACGAGAAGTCGTCGTCGTCCGAGACGAATCAACCCTCGCGTCGGTGGTCGATTCGATCAAAGACGCCGGTGAGGTCACGATCGGGCTGGCGCTCTCGAAGGGCCGCGTTTTTGAGGCGGCGCTGGTTGGCATCGGTCTCTCGATCGACGGTAGCGACGCCTACTACATACCGGTGGCCCACGACCTGATCGAAGGTGGATCACAGCTCTCCTCGAGCACCGTTCTCGGCACGCTCTCGGGCGTGCTCGAAGATCCGGCGCTGACCAAGGGCGGCCACGATCTCAAACTGGTCAGTAACGTCCTCGGTCGATATGGAATCGATCTGGCAGGTCTTTCTCGCGACACGATGCTCGAGTCCTACGTGCTCGATAGTGTCGGCGCACGGCGTCACCATCTCGACGATCTTGCCCAGAAATACCTTTCTGAAACGATCGTCCGTCTCGAGGATGTCGCCGGTAAAGGCGCCAAACAGCTTTCGCTGGAGGCCGTCGGTATCGAGCAGGTGGCTGGGCACGTGGCCGGTGGTACGGCGGCATCGGCGGCGCTCCATTCGAAACTCCGTCCGCGACTGGAAGAAACCGGACGGTTGGCATCCGTCTACGACGAAATCGAACTGCCGCTCGTGAGCGTTCTGAAAAAGGTGGAGACGACGGGGGCGCTGGTCGACGCCGGGCTCCTGGCGGAGCAGAGCGCGTCGCTTGCCGAGCGGATGGAAGCGCTCCAAGAGGCGGCTTACGCGGAGGCAGGCGAGCCGTTCAACCTCGGCTCGCCGAAGCAGTTGCAGGAGATCCTGTTCGACAAACTCGGCCTCCCCGCTCTGCGCAAAACGCAGAAGGGTCAACGCTCGACCGCGGAAGACGTGCTGGAGGAACTCGCGCTCGATTACGACCTGCCGCGCATCATCCTCGACTATCGTTCCGTCTCGAAACTGAAATCGACCTACACGGATTCACTTCCGCTCGAGATCAACCAACGCACCGGACGAATCCACACCTCTTATAACCAGGCGGTTGTGGCGACCGGGCGTTTGTCTTCGGCCGACCCCAATCTGCAGAACATCCCGATCCGCACGCCCGACGGTCGTCGGATCCGCCAATCCTTCGTCGCACCGGCCGGCAAGCGAATCGTCGCGGCCGATTACTCGCAGATCGAGCTGCGGATCATGGCGCACCTGTCGCGCGACGAAGGGCTCCTGCGCGCTTTCACCGATGGGCTCGATGTACATCGCGCGACCGCGGGTGAGGTCTTCGAAACGGCCCACGACGAGGTCACGGACGATCAGCGTCGTAGCGCCAAAGCCGTCAACTTCGGCCTCATTTACGGCATGTCGGCGTTTGGTCTCGCGAAACAGCTCGGCGTCACCCGCAATGTCGCCCAGGAATACATCGACCGATACTTTCAGCGTTTTCCGGGCGTCGCCGACTACATGCAGACCGTGCGCGGTCAGGCGCACGACGATGGATTCGTCGAGACCGTCTTCGGACGCCGCCTTTACCTGCCGGAGATCAACGCCCGCCAGGCACCGCGCCGGCAGGCGGCGGAGCGGACGGCGATCAACGCGCCGATGCAGGGCACCGCGGCCGATATCATCAAGCGCGCGATGATCATGGTCGACGATTGGATCGAAGCCAGTGATCTCGATGTCGACATGGTCATGCAGGTGCATGACGAGTTGGTTTTCGAGGTCGCCGAAAACGATGTCGAAGCGGTCGTCGATGGCGTCACGAAACGCATGCGTTCGGCCGCCGATCTCACGGTCGAGCTGGTGGTCGACACCGGTGTCGGGATGAACTGGGATGAGGCACATTGACAGACGAGGTGATCAAACAGGGGCTCTGGCGTAAGTAAGCGCTTACACCTCGGTCGCGAGCGCGGTTCTGATCACTTCGAGGACCCGGTTCGAACCAAAGCCGGTCTGCGCGGAGAACGGTAGCACCGTCGCACGCTCCTCAAGGGCGGTCGAGACGGCTCGGAGGGTCTTCGCGCGCTCGCCCTGTTTGAGCTTGTCGGCTTTGTTGAGAATGACGAGCGCCGCGGTACCGCTCGCCGTGCACCAGTCGATCATCGCTTCGTCGTGCGGCATCAGGGGATGGCGCATATCCATCACGATGACGGCGAGCGTGAGCACCTCTCGGCCGTTGAGATAGGCATCGATCGCACTCCCCCACGAGGCACGTTTCGACTTGGCGGTCCTGGCATATCCGTAGCCCGGCAGGTCGACGAGGCGGCCGCCGCCGGGCACCGCGAAGAAGTTGATGAGCTGCGTGCGCCCGGGTGTTTTGCTGACGCGGGCGACCCGCGCCCGCGCGATGCGGTTCAGTGTGCTCGACTTGCCCGCGTTCGATCGACCGACGAACGCGACTTCCGGCCCGCCCGGCTCGGGGCAGTCGGTATAGCGTGCCGCGCTCGTTTCGAACTGACAGTTGATTTCCGCCGCCTGAGCGACCTTTGCCTCGCGCCTAGCCACCGTTCTAAAATCCGCGCCGCTCGCGTGCTCCGAAAAAGCGAGGTGTCAGTCTAACCAAGCCCTTGGCGTTTCGTTCGTCGAGAATGATCGAGGGCGACGTCAGTCGGCCCGGTGAGCCCAGTCGCAACACATGAGCCCGAACTGATCACAACGAATCGAAAAAGATACCGGATGGAATCATGCGAGTAGTCGCCGCGCTCCTTTTACTGTTCCCCGCCTTCGCGGTTTTCGCCGATAACCACCAGGGGTCCGCCGACGCCGGCGCCGCGCAGGCTGCCGTATGCGCGGCCTGCCATGGTGAAACGGGCAATAGTATGTTGCCGAATAACCCCCACATCGCCGGGCAGAACTTCAAGTACCTCTTTCGCCAGATGCAGCTTATTCGCGATGGCGAGCGCCCGGCACCCCTGATGATCGGCCAGCTCGACAACAAGACCGACCAGGATCTCATGGATCTGGCTGCCTACTATGAGAGCCAAGCGCCGAAGCGCGACGTCGCGGCGGATGCCGATCTCGAACTCGGTGAGCGCATCTACCGGGCGGGGATTCTCGACAAAGGCGTGGCTGCCTGTGCCGCCTGCCATGGGCCATCGGGCGCGGGCAATGCACCGGCCGGATTTCCGCGGATCGCGGGTCAGGAGTCGGAATATTTCATCAACCAGATGACAGCGTATCGCGAAGGTCAGCGCTTGACCGACGAGTACCTCGGTGGCGTCATGCGCCAGATCGCGATTGGTCTGACGGACGGCGAGATCGCCGCGGTCGCCAACTACGCGAAGGGCCTTCGCTAGCAGCGGCGCCGCATCCACCCCGCACTTAATCGCCGATCACGGGTCTAAAGCCGGTCATCGCGGACAACAATCGGTTGAATCTTATGGCCAGTCCTTTGCGTACCTTCCTCGTTGTAGCTTTGCTCGTCGGCGCGATGTCGAGTCTGGCGGCCGAGCGTTTTCGCGAGGGTGTTCATTATTTTGCGCTCGCCGCACCAGTGGAGACTGCGGATCCGAGCAGGATCGAGGTCGTGGAGGTGTTCTCCTACGCCTGCATCCACTGCAAGAACTTCGATCCCGTGCTGAACCGGTGGGCCGAAGGCATCGATAACGATGTTCAATTCCGCCGTGTCCCCGCTGTTTTCTCCGACGCGTGGAAGAAAGTGGCTGCACCGTACTTCGTCGCCGAGAACCTCGGCGTGCTGGAAGCGATTCACGAACCGATGTTCCGCGCGATTCACGACGAGCGAATCGACATGCGTCGGCCGGAAAGAATCGCCGCCCTCTTCAATGCCTATGCCGGTGTCGAAGAGGAGAAGACGGTGGCGGAGCTCGAGTCCTTCGATGTCGACAAGGCGCTGCGAAACGCGCAAGGGCTGGTCCTGACCGGCTATCAGATCGACGGTGTGCCGGCCATGGTCGTCAACGGGCGCTATCGGATCACGGTCGAAGGCGCTGGCGTCGACGAGGCCATGCTCGAAGTCGTCGATTTTGTCGTCGCCAAGGAACGCCAACGCCTGAGCGCCGAAGCGGAATAGCCGCCCGGGTCCTCGAACGCGAGCTTTGTGTATCGTCCTGCCGTCTGATTGGCATGGACGTCGGCCATGTACCTAGGAATCGATCTCGGCACCTCCAGCGTCAAAGTCGTGGTGATGGCCACCGACGGCGACGTCGTCGCCGAGGCGGCTGAATCCCTCGAGGTTTCCCGTCCTTCTCCGAAATGGAGTGAGCAGAATCCTGCCGACTGGTGGACCGCGACCGAGCGCGCCGTCGGTCGGCTCCCCGCGGATTTGCGTCGACGCATCCGCACCGTCGGTCTTTCCGGTCAGATGCACGGCGCCGTGCTGCTCGACGCGGGCGGCGAGTCGCTCCGCCCGGCGATCCTCTGGAA
Source organism: uncultured Pseudomonadales bacterium (assembly GCA_951813295.1). Taxonomy (GTDB): domain Bacteria; phylum Pseudomonadota; class Gammaproteobacteria; order Pseudomonadales; family Azotimanducaceae; genus VXYL01. The sequence continues at coordinate 1,791,350 of CATOTI010000002.1, read as the reverse complement.
CGACGGCCGGGCGGATGCCGAGTGTGCGGCGCTGGAAGAATCCCTCGACGTACGCGGTATCGCGGGTAACCGGGCCATGCCGGGTTTTACGGCGCCGAAGCTCGCGTGGGTAAAGACGCACGAGCCCGCGACCTTCGCGGCGACGAAGAAGGTGTTGCTGCCTAAAGACTATCTGCGGTTTCGAATGACGGGCGAGTTCGTCTCCGACATGAGTGATGCGTCCGGCACGCTCTGGCTCGATGTCGCGAAGCGCGCCTGGTCGGATGAACTGCTCGACGCGACATCGCTCAGCCGGGACCACATGCCGCAACTCGTCGAAGGCACGGTGACGGCGGGCGCGCTCCGCGCCGACGTCGCCGAGGCGTGGGGCATGGATCCCGTTCTCGTCGTCGGTGGCGCCGGCGATCAGGCTGCGGGTGCAGTCGGAGTCGGCGCGATCGCGCCGGGGCAGAGTTTCGTATCGCTCGGGACATCGGGCGTTTTCTTCACGCCGGACGACGGCTATCACGCCAACCCCGAAGGCGGGGTGCACGCGTTCTGTCACGCGTTGCCGGGGCGGTGGCATCAGATGTCGGTCATTCTCTCGGCCGCGAGTGCTTTGACTTGGATTGCGGGCGCGACAGGCGCTCGGTCGGAAGCGGCGCTCATCGACGAAATAGAATCGGCGGACCCGACACCCGGGGCGCTCTTCTTCCTGCCGTACCTCTCCGGCGAACGCACACCACACAACGATCCGAATGCGCTTGGCACGTTTGTCGGCATCACGCATGAGACGACGCGCGCCGATCTCGGCCGCGCCGTTCTCGAAGGCGTCGCGTTCGCGCTTCGCGACGGCCAACGGGTACTCGAGGCGGCGAGCGCGACGTTCGGTGACGTGAGCGTGATCGGTGGCGGATCGCGGAGCCGTTTCTGGGGTTCGATCCTGGCCGCCGTGCTTGGCAGGCCCCTTCAGTTTCGCCGCGATGCGGCCGTCGGACCGGCCCTCGGCGCGGCCCGACTCGCCGCCATCGGTGACGGTGGCGCCATTGACGACGTTTGTCGGCGTGCGCCGATCGAGTTCGAGATCGAAGCCACGTCTGAGGATCGAGCCGTCGCATCGGAGCGTTTCGATGCCTACCGGAATCTCTACCGAGCGCTTGCGGATCAGTTCGCTGGACTGCGCCGCTTCGACCGGCATTGAGTGGGTCCGCGCGCGACCACACTCGAACTTGCGGTATGTCGGTAGCTTGGATCGCTCCGTATTAAGCTCTTCCACGAGACTTGCTTTGGATGATTGGGCATGAGCTTTTTCGAGGACATTGGCGCGATCCGGTTCGAGGGCGTGGATTCGACCAATCCGCTTTCTTTTCGCTACTACGACGCGGATCGGGAAGTGCTCGGCAAACGGATGGCCGATCACCTGCGGTTTGCCGTCTGCTACTGGCACTCGTTCGACGCGCCGGGTAACGACGTTTTTGGTGACGGAACGTGGGATCGTCCCTGGAATGGCCGCAACGACGCGATGCCCGCGGCGCGGCAGAAACTCGATGCCGCGTTCGAGTTCTTCGAAAAGCTCACGGTGCCATATTTCTGTTTTCATGATCGTGATGTCGCGCCGGAAGGCTCGACCTTTGCCGAGTCGGAGGCGAACCTCAAAACGATCGGTGAAGACCTCGCGGCGGCGATGGAGCGCACCGGCGTCAAGCTCCTCTGGGGGACGGCCAATCTCTTCGGCCACCCTCGCTACGCGGCCGGTGCGGCGACCAACCCGAATCCAGACGTCTTCGCCTACGCCGCGGCGCAGGTCTCATTGGTGCTCGAACTCACCCACGAGCTCGGTGGTGAAAACTACGTCCTGTGGGGTGGGCGCGAGGGTTACGACACGTTGCTCAACACGAACCTCAAGCGCGAGGCCGAACAGCTCGGACGCTTCATGCAAATGGTCGTCGAGCACAAGCACAAGCTCGGTTTTGCCGGGACGCTCCTGATCGAACCCAAGCCCTGCGAACCGACGAAGCACCAGTACGACTACGACGCGGCCGCGTGTTATGCCTTCCTGCAGAAATTCGGCCTCGAGGACGAATTCAAGCTCAACATCGAGGCCAACCACGCGACCCTGGCGGGGCATACGTTTCAGCATGAAGTGGCGTACGCCGCGGCGAACGGGATCTTCGGTAGCGTCGATGCTAACCGGGGTGATGCACAGAATGGCTGGGATACCGATCAGTTCCCGACCAACGTGGAAGAAGCAACGCTCGTGCTCTACGAGATCCTTCGGGCCGGAGGTTTCAGCACGGGTGGGTTCAATTTCGACGCGAAGCTCCGACGTCAGAGCGTTGCGCGGGAAGATCTCTTCTACGGTCACGTCGGCGGCATGGACACGCTCGCGCGGGGACTCTTGAACGCCGCGAATCTGTGGGAGTCGGGGGCTCTCGCGCGCCACGTCACGGAACGATACGCGGGCTGGGACGCGACCTTCGGTCAATCGGTTCTGAACCGCGAGGCAACCCTCGCGGGACTCGCCGAGCATGTTCGGTCGAACGAGAAGGACCTGCCGCCGGTCAGTGGTCGGCAGGAGTATCTCGAGAACGTCGTTTCTCGGTTCATTCGTTAGAGGACGTCATGGCCGGATCGCAAATGATGGATACGGAAACGGAATGGGCGCTCGAGCAGCAGGAGTGGGTCGATGCGCTCGCGGATGTCGTCGCGGAACGCGGCGCCGAGGGTGCGCGGGCGTTGATCAACCGCCTGCACCAGGAAGTTTCCCGCGCGGGCGTCGTGCTGACCGACGCGGCCCTCAACACGCCCTACAAGAATACGATCCCGCTCGCCGAACAGCCGGCGTATCCGGGCGACATCGAACTCGAGATGAAAATCGAGAATATTCTCCGGTGGAACGCGGCGGCGATGGTGCTGAAGGCTTACGACAGCGGCGCGGGTGTCGGCGGACATATCGCGACGTATCTCTCCGCGTCGACGATGATGGAGGTGGGCCTCCATCACATCTTCCGCGCGCCGTCGAAGGACTACGGCGGCGATCAGGTTCACTTTCAAGCGCATACATCGCCGGAGATCAAATACCTGACGGCGCACCGAGCGGCGCTCGGCGGATCGATTCCGGAACGGCGCGTCGTCGCGCAGCGTCTGCCGCCGCCGCCGCTCGAGTTCTTCGACGACATGCTGGAGGGATCGCGCGGGCGGCCCGTGTCGACGACCATGGTGATGGTGCGCCTGCTACAGAAGCTCTTGCGCGACCCGGACCTCGGCAAGTTCATCGTGCCGATCGTGCCGGATGAGGCGCGCACCTTCGGGATGGACGGCCTCTTCCCGCAGGCCGGTATCTACGCGCCCGAAGGCCAGCATTACCAGCCGGTCGACGCCGGCACGATTGCGCCCTACCGCGAAGCCGAAGACGGCCAGATCCTGCAGGAAGGAATCTGCGAGACGGGAGCCATGGCGTCGTTTCTTGCCGCCGGGACGGCGTACGCGAACTACGCCCTGCCGATGATTCCTTTCTACATCTTCTACTCGATGTTCGGCTTCCAGCGCGTCGGCGACATGATCTGGGCCTGCGGCGACATGATGTGCAAAGGCTTTCTCTTGGGCGGCACGTCCGGGCGGACGACATTGAACGGCGAAGGTGTGCAGCACCAAGACGGTCATTCTCACGTCATCGCGGCGACGATCCCGAACCTCGTGAGTTACGACCCGGCGTTCGCGTTCGAACTCGCCGTCATCGTCCGGGACGGCATTCGGCGGATGTACGGTGATCAGGAGGACGTCTTCTATTACCTGACGCTCACCAACCAGAACTACCCGATGCCGGTCATGCCGGAAGGTGCGACTGACGGGATTCTTGCCGGGATGTACGCGTTCGAGCGCGAGGACCAGGCCGACGTCAATCTGCTCGGCAGCGGCGCGATCATGGTCGAAGTTCTCGCGGCGGCCGAAACGCTACGCGCGCTCGGGCGGCGAGTGAACGTTTTCAGCGTCACGAGCTATACGGAACTCGCCCGCCAGGGGATCGCCGCGGAACGCGCGCAGATGAAAACCGCTGGGGGCTCGGAGGAACGACCCTACGTCGCCGAACTCATGGCTGGCGAAGAAGGCGTTTTTGTTGCCGCCTCCGACTACATGAAGTCCTGGCCGTTGTCGATCGAACGATGGTTACCGGGACCGTTGACGGCGCTCGGCACCGACGGTTACGGCCTCTCCGAATCCCGCGAAGACCTGCGTGATCATTTCGAAGTATCAAAGGAGTGGATCGTCTACGCCGCCCTCTCGACCGAAGCGCAGGCGAACCGCGCCGCGGCCGACGAGGCATTTCGTTTCGCTACCGAAGCGGGATTGTCGATCGGCTGAACCGCCAACACGACGAGATCGATCACGACGAGTTCTAATCATTTCCTTCCCCATTTGGTGAAGGCGTCTGCCTTGCTGCATAAGTAGCACCAAATTCATCGCGAAGAGTTCTAAGCTTTTCCTTCCCCCCGGCGCGGGCGCCTGCTAAAAAAATAGCAGTTATCGAAGAGGTCACCCGCAATGGCCAAGACCGAGCCCCACGTTCACCTCACGCGGCGGGAACGTCAGATCATGGATGTGCTCTATACGCGCGGCGAAGCATCCGCCGGTGATGTGCATGGCGGCATCCCGGATGCGCCGAGCTATTCCGCGGTTCGCGCTTTGTTGAAAAAGCTTCTGGACAAAGGCCATGTGCGCTTTCGTGCCGATGGACCGCGCTACGTATACCGCCCGGTGATGAACAAGAGCACGGCGAAACGCCGCGCGATGGATCGGTTGGTCCGCACGTTTTTCGCCGGTTCGACGTCGAGCGCGGTGGTCGGCATGCTCGGTACGTCTGAAGTCAGCGACGACGAAATCGCGCATATCGAAGCCGCGCTCGCCGAGCTCAAGGCCAAACGAGACTGATCGATGGCAATCGAGGTCGACGTTCGATGGGCCGTGCAGCTGACACTCTCCGTCCTGCTGTTGTCGGCGTTGGCGATGGGCGCGTTCCGCGACAACCCGTTGACCAGGCGCGGTTTCCTGCTCTTCAGCGGCGCACTCTTCGTCGCGCTGCCGTTTCTACTCGCCGTGACGAGCGGTTGGTACTGGGAAGTGCCATACGAAGGTGATGCGCTGTCACTCTCGGGCACGGTGACCGTGCCGTGGGCGCTCGCCGTCGCATGGGTCGCCGTCGCGCTCGTCCGCAACGTGATGACGCTGCATTCGGTCTGGCTGACGCGACAGGCGATACATAACCTGCCGACGGTGAAAGATCCGCGAGTGAGCGAGCTTGCCGAAACGCTCGCCGGGCGTTTGGACTTCGGCCGACGGGTTCAATTCCATCTCGGGCCCATCAATGGTTCATCAAGCCTCGCCGGGTCTCGCCTCGTCATGAGCGGAGAAGTGGTGCGCGGCGATCGCTCCACGGCAGCGGCGGTCATCGCCCACGAGCTCACCCATCTGAAACGCCGCGATGATCTCGCTCTCGTTGCGCTCACGCTCGTGCTCGATTGGTACTGGTTCGTGCCGTGGCGTCGCGCACTGCGCGAGCATTTCGTCTCCGCGATGGAGCAGAGTTGCGACGATCTTGCGGCTGACCTCTTCGATCGACCGACCGACTATCTCGACGAGGTCTTCAAGGTGGCCCGGTCGACAGCCGACCCGTACGTTCTGGCCACGGCGCTCGGCGGCGGAGACCTGGTTGCTCGGTTTCGGCGCTTCGGCGCGGCGCGGCCGCGCGATTTCGACGTCGGCCGGATGTACTGGGGTGTCGTGCCGGCGTTCGCGCTGGTGTGGCTGGTGACGAGCGTGGAGTTGGTCACGCCACGAGCGAATGCCCTCGCCTGGCCAACGGCCGATGCGCGATTCGAAGCGCCTCTACCGTTTACCGGCGTCACGTACCCGTTCGTGCGCGAGACGGTCATTGCCGGCGAGCGGCGAATCCAGGAAGGCGTCGAGCCGATCTATCCCGGCATCGCGCTACGGCGCGGCATCGAAGGTGCCGTCGTCGTCGAATACCGCGTGGCGGTCGATGGTCGGGTCGTGCGCCCGCGCATCGTCGCTGCGCAACCGGCTGGAGTTTTTGAGGCGGCGACGCTGCGGGCGTTGTCGAGACGAGTCTACGCGCGCGCGAGCGGCTGGGGCACCGAACCCCTGGTCCGTCGATTCAGCTTTTCCATCGACACGCGCTGACCGAGCGGCCTGCCGGCGTCCCCCTTCGATCGTTCTTGGCGGGACATCAAGGGGTGACGCCGGCTTTTTTAGGCACGCCGAGCCGAGGCTCGACGCACCCAGCCTCAGCTCCGGGGTCGCGGCGCGCGCGGTGCTCGCGGATGTGCCGCCGACATGTCGAGCAGCTTGTCCGTGTGCTCGAGAAGGTCTTCGAAGGTCGCCTCGGAACCCAGGTCGACGGAATCGTTGACCCATACTTCGCTTCGGAAATAGCTACCGCCGGAAGCATGGATGACGGCCCCGTTCGGCGCATCTTCGCTGCACATAAAAAGCACCGCCGGGCTCACCAGTGACGGATGGCGCTCGGGATCCGGCTCGGACAGATCTTCGTCTCGTCCCGGCACGGTGTTGGTCATCCGCGTGGCGGCGCCCGGTCCCAGGCAATTCACACGCACGTTGCGGTTCGCGCCTTCGAGCGCGAGCACGTTCGCGAGACCTAGCATCGCCATCTTCGCGGCACCGTAGTTCGACTGACCGAAGTTGCCGAAGATGCCCGATCCCGAGCTCGTCAGGACGATGCGCCCGTAGCGCTGCTCGTACATGTGCTGCCACGCCGCGTGCGTGACGTAGGCGGAACCGGTCAGGTGCACCTGCATCACGAGGTCGAACTCATCAAGCGACATTTTCTTGAACGTTTTGTCGCGCAGGATGCCAGCGTTGTTGACGAGGATGTCGACGCGACCAAACGCGTTGACGGCATCGTCGATGATCGACTTGGCACCGTCGCGATCGGCAACCGATGCCTTGTTCGCGATCGCCTCCGCGCCCATGGCCTTCAGCTCGTCGACCACCTGATCCGCCGCATCGCTGGCGCCGGTGCCATCGACGCTGCCGCCGAGGTCGTTGACGACCACTTTGGCGCCCCGCTTCGCGAACTCGATCGCGTGGCAACGACCAATCCCTCCACCCGCGCCGGTGATGACGGCTACTTTCCCTTCGAATTCGCTCATGTTTCCCCTTGCTCGTACAATTTCGGGCGGTTCAACCGCCCATCTCGCCCATGAATTCAGATCAGACCAACGCGGATCAGTCGACCGAGGTAACAACCGACTCGACCGACATGATCGATGCAGACGGCCCGTTGACCCGTGGCCAGGTCGCCGAGTATCGACGCCACGGTTATACCATCGTGCCGGGGTTTTTCGAACCGGACGAAACCGAAGCCCTGCAGCGGGAAGTTGCGGGGTTCATCGAAGGCGGACTGCCGCGTGACGTCGCCATCGCGGAGAAAGACGAGAATCTGCAGCTCATCCCGCTTTTCCCGCACAGCGATCTTTTCAAGGCGCTGCCGTTCTCGAGGAAGGTCCGCGATGCGGTGACGGCTTTACTCGGCGAACCCGTCGTCAAGATCCTCGATCAGATGTTCTACAAGCCGCCCGGCACCGGCATGGGGACGAGCTGGCACACGGATAACGCCTACTTCCAGATCAACGAACCCCTTCGCGGTTGTGCGATGTGGATCGCGATTCACGATGCCGATCAGGCGAATGGCACGCTCAAGGTGCTGCCCGACCGGTTCAACGACACGCTGATGCACGAGCGTGACCCGGCCAGCGATCACCACATCCGCACCTACATCGATGCCCAGGATGCCGTCGAGTGTGAACTGGCCGCGGGCGGTGTCGTTTTCTTTTCCTTCGGTACCCCCCACTCGACGGGGCCCAATCCGACGGACACGGGCCGCGCGGGTGTCGGCCTTCACTTCGTCAATTTCGACTACGCGAACCCGGCAATGAAACGTGGTGCTGCGTGGCAGAACTTCGCGCTCGACGGCGAACGCGCCGCGCGCGATGGTTTCGCCGCGGCGGTCGCGAAAACGCTGTCGTAGAGGACAGATCGCGGCAATGAGATCGGCTCATGCAACGCACGGTCGTTCCCGATTCTTGTCGATTCGCGGAAAGAGCGGCGGCTGTTTGGTCGCGAGCCCATCCGGCGCGATCGAGGCCTGAATGCGACGGGCGGTGTCGGGCAGGAATGGCTCGAGCGCCTTCGCGATGGTCGTGAGATCCGCAAGTGCCGTTGCGACGATGCTCGCTTTCTCGGCCGGCTTGCGTCGCCAGGGCTCGCTCTGACTCAAGCCCCGGTTGATCGTCTCGATCGCATCCCAGATCCGCTCGACGGCGCGGTGTAGCGCAAAGGAAATGACGGCGTCGTCGATGCCCCGGTTGAGCGCCTCGGCGAACCCCGGCGATGACGAAGCCCCTGGCAGCGTGATGCCCCGCGCCAGTCCGCACAGACGCGCCACGAGATTGCCGAGCTGATTGGCGAGATCGGCATCGTAGACAGCGTCGAAACGCTCGTAGGTGAAGTCGCCATCGCGGAAACAGCCTACGTGACGCAAGAGGTAGTAGCGGAACGCGTCTACGCCGTGACGGGCGATCACGTCGAACGGTGATACGGCGTTACCGAGGGATTTCCCGATCTTCTGTCCGTCGACTGTGACGTAGTTGTGCACCAGGATCTCGTCGGGCAGCCGCCATCCCGCGGAGAGGAGCATCGCGGGCCAGTAGACGGCGTGAAACCTCGATACGCCTTTGCCGACGACGTGACTTACACGGTCGAACTGTTCCCAGGCTTCGCGCGAAGGCCCTGCGACGTAGTTCACGAGCGCATCGAACCAGACATAAATCACCTGGCTCTCGTCACCCGGGACGGGGATCCCCCACCCACGAGAACGCGCCGCGTCTCTCGAGATCGAAAGCGGTTCCAGCGGTTCACGCAGAAAGCCGAGAATCTCGTTTCGTTTGGCGGGGGGTTCGATGCGTAGTTGGCCCGACTCGATCGCTTCGATCAGCGCTTGCTGATAACGATCGAGGCGAAAGAAGTAATTCACCTCGCGAATCTCTTCGGGGACGGTGAGGTGTTCCGGACATCGGCCGTCATCGAGCTCATTGTCCCGGTAGAACTGCTCGCAACCGACGCAGTAGCGCCCGATGTAGTCGGCTTTCGTGATGTCACCGCGCGCATCGCACGCCGACCATAGTGCTTCGACGGTCGCGCGATGATCAGCATCGGTGCTCGTGCGCACAAAAGCGTCGCATTCGAGGCCGAGCGTCGCCGCAAGGTGCTCGAAGTTCGCCGCGTGGTGCGCAACGAGCACCGCGGTCGGTTCGTCGATTGCCTCGGCAGCGATGACGTTCTTCAGGCTGTTTTCGTCGGAACCCGATTGCAGGTGAACGGATCCGCGCTGCCGCCGATAGCGTGCGAGCGTGTCGGTGATGACGAACTCCTGCGCATGGCCGATGTGCGGCGCGCCGTTGACGTAGGGAATCGTCGTGGAAACAAAATCTGACATGGCGTGAGTCCTCTGGATGTTCGAGGGACCTTTCGCCCGCGCAAAAAAAAGCCGGGCGACCCCTAGCGGGGTGGCCCGGCTCTTATTCAAATGTTCGTATCTAGGTCGAGCGCGATCCCCGCTTGGCAACGGTCATGCTCATCATCATCACGGTCGTGAATATGGCGCTCATGGCCTCAGTATCGCACAACAAAGTCGTTCTGGCCCGAGAGGTCGCCGCCACGCATCAGATAGAGCGTTCGCTCCGCCATCGAGAGCGGCCCGGCTCGGCGCCCGTCGGTCTGATCGCGTCGGTAGACGGAACTCGTCGGCATGTAGCGCAGCGTCATGCCGCGCCGCGACTTTTGCGAGCGATTGGCCTCGGAGCCGTGCACGAGAAAGATGTCGTGTAGCGAGATCTGGCCCGGCTCGAGGACGACGTCGACCGCCGTCGACTCGTCGTAAGCGTCGGCGTCGATCTCGAGCGGCAGGCTCAAGCCGTCGGCGTCGTTGAAATCGTGGCGCGCGAGCGCCCGGCTCTTGTGTGTGCCCGGTATGAAACGCAGGCAGCCGTTCTCCGTCGTCGCCGCGTCGATCGCGATCCAGATCGAGCACGACGCGAGCGGCTCGATCGGCCAGTAGCGTCCGTCCTGATGAAACGGGGTCTTGGTGCCGACCTGGGCGGGCTTCGCGAAGAAGCTCGAGTTCCAGAGTGCGAAATTCGCGCCGATGAGCTGCTCCACCATCGCGACGAGGTCGGGATGTCGGCCAACGTTCAGGAAAGAACGATCGAAAGCCAATAACGCCGGACAGTAGTCGCTGAACTCGGGGTGTTTGGCGAGCAGGCGATCGTGCGCGTCTTTGATTTCCTCGACCAGCGCGCCGTCGAGGCGGTAGTCGGGTATGACGTAACCGTCGCGATGATATTGCTCGACTTCGGTTTCGCTCAGCATGTCGTTGCACCCTCACGACTGATCAAAGCCACAACCTACTGAATCCTTCGACGAAAGTGCACATCGTCTGTGCTTGCCAGCGTGCCACTTTTTCCGCATGCTCCGCCGCTCTTCGAGAACTGAACCTGAGAAGGAGGCGTTTTGATGATTGTCAGCAATGAAAAGCGCGTCCATCGCGACGCGCTAAGCCGGCGTGCGCCTGGTTCGGTTCTTCGCTGATTCCATCCCGAATCAGCCCTTCCTGATCCATTCCCAGCGCCACGCCGTTTCAAGAAACGGAGCTCGCGTCAGGCGAGCGTGGAGCAAACATTGGACTTGACGACTTGGGGCTGGTCCCCGGTTTATGCCCAACACCTAACGCTTGAAGACTACGAATCGTCGGCGGTTGCCCGGGTGGTCGCGATTCATCGAACGGGCCATGTGGTCGCGACTGATTCGCGGCAAGCCCAGATACCACTCGGCGGCGCCTGGTATCAGCGGCCCACCGAGGAGCGCCCGACGGTCGGCGACTTCGTCGTCGTCGATCACGCGTTCACGCGCATCGATCGCGTCATTCCGCGCAAAAGCGTTTTCAAACGCCTGGCCGCCGGATCGAAGTTGGACGTGCAGTTGATCGGTGCGAACGTCGACACGGTTTTTGTGGTGACGTCGTGTAACGAGGAGTTCAACGCCAACCGGCTGCAGCGCTACTTGACGCTTGCACGCGACGCGTCGGTCGAACCGGTGGTCGTTTTGACCAAGGCGGACCTCGCGGACAATCCGGAGGAATACGCCGATTTCGCCCGTCGGGTGTCGGGCGACGCGGTGATCGAACCGGTGAACGCGCTCGATCAGGACGACGTCGCGCGGCTCATGGAGTGGGTGCGTGCCGGCGATACATTAGCCTTGCTCGGCTCATCCGGGGTCGGCAAGTCGACCTTGCTGAACACGCTCGCAGGCGAGGAGTTGCAGGACACCGGCGGCACCATGGCGGACGATCGTGGCCGTCATACGACGACCCACCGATCGCTGCATCAGCTTCAGAACGGCGCGATCGTGCTCGACGTGCCGGGCATGCGCGAGCTGGGCCTCGTCGCCCTCGAGGAAGGGCTCGACGAACTCTACGACGATGTCGAAGCGATCGCGGCAACGTGTCGTTTCTCGAACTGCCAGCACGACACGGAGCCGGGTTGCGCGATTCAAGCCGCGATCGACGACGGGCGGTTGGAGGAAGAACGGCTCAACGCGTACTACAAGATGCAGCGTGAAGAGCGGCGCCACACCGAATCGCTGGCCGAGCAGCATCACCGGAGCCGCCAGTTCAGCAAACGGGTGAAGTCGATGATGAAGCAGCGCGAGAAGATGTTTCCGGGTCGGCACTAGGCCGACCGCTTCGCGGTCGGTTGCAGTTTCTCGCGATGCGAGAAACTGCCGGTGTTTCGAGCCAGCGGAAGGCTTGGGGCGCTTCGCGGTCGGTTGCAGTTTCTCGCGTGGCGAGAAACTGCTGGGAGTGACCGAGCGAAAGTGCGACCCGCTTTGCGGTTCGCGGTGGCTCAAGGACAGTACGGAATCGTCGGTTCGCCGAGTTGTTGGCTGAGGACGCGCTGCGCGTCTTCGACGAACTCGACGGCGCGTGCCCGGGTCTCTCGCGGATCGATGATGTCCTGGCCCGTCGCCTCGGCCGTGCGGAAGGGCGAGGCGATGGCGTTCAAGCGCGCCTCGATCTCCTGGCGCTTGGCCTCGGGATCGTCCGCGGAGTCGATCTCGCGTCGATACGCGGCCGACGCGCCGCCCGCGATATGCATCGACCCCCAACTGGCGGACGGCCAGGCATAGCGGCGGAACATGCCGGTTGGTCGGTGTTGGCATTGACCGGCCACACCATAAAGCCGGCCGACGACCACCGTGAGCCAGGGCATCCGCGACTGGCATGTCGTTGCGACGAGCGCGGCACCCGCCCGTTCGATCCCCTGCTTCTCGGATTCGAGCCCGACCATAAAACCGGGCTCGTCCGCGAACGAGATGATCGGTAGATGGAACGTGTCGCAGAGTTTGAGCAAACGCATCACCTTGTTGCCGGCCGCGACGTCCGTCGATCCGCCTTTCTGGCGGGGATCGTTGGCCATCACACCGACGGGATAGCCGTGTAACCGGCCCAGCCCCGTGATGCGCGCGCGGCCGTAGCGCGGCGCGATCTCGAAAAAGGAATCGTGATCGAGCACGGACTCGATCATCCGTCGGGCGTTGTACACGGCGCGCCGGTTTCGCGGAATGAGTTCGAGCAGCGACTCGTCCGCGCGTGCCGGATCGTCGTCGTGGGCACCGCGGGGCGCCATTTCCCAAACGTTCGACGGCAAGTAGCTCAGGAAGCGGCGAATCATCTCGAACGCTTCTTCTTCGGTGTTTGCGAGATTGTCGACGGAGCCGCTTTGCCGCGTATGGATGTGATAGCCGCCGAGGTCTTCCTTCGAGATGTCGTAGCCAAGTGCCGCTTTTACAACCGGCGGACCGCCCGGGAAGAGTTGGCTGGTGTCCTTCACCATCACGTTGAAATGTGCGAGGCAGGCATTGATGGCGGGTAGCCCCGCCACCGATCCCATCACGGCCGAGACCACGGGGATTTTCGAGAGGATGTCGACGTCGATCTGCGACCAGATGTTGCCGTCCGGCAGATACGTGCGCCCGATATCCTCGAAGCTCTTCACGCTACCGCCCGCGGCGTCGAGCAACCGGACGAAAGGCAGGCGCCACTCGCGCGCGCGTTCATTGGGTGGGAGTTCGAGCCCGAGGCCGCCGCCATCGCCCCCGGAACCTCCCCGCACGGTGAAGTCACCCGCCGCGACGACGACTTTGCGCCGGTCGAGACGGGCGAAACCGTCGACCGACGCGCGTGGCGTGAACGAGGCGAGCTCGTTGTTCTCATAGCGCCCGCTACCGGCGAGTGAATAGAACTCGCGGAACGAATCCGGGTCGACGAACGTATCGATCCGTTCGCGAACGGTCAGCTTGCCGCGAGCGCGCTGACGCGCGACCCCCTCCTCGCCGCCCATCTCGCGGCGATAGGTCCGCCTCGCCTCGATCTCGCGGACTTCGTTCTCCCAGCTCATAGCGTCACCTCCTCGAATCTCCCCATGGTTGCGTAGCCGGAACGGGCGTAGCAAGGTGCCGCGCCAGCAATACGCGGACAGTAGTTCCATGGGCGTGCGGTTGATCGGTGGCCGACGAATTCCGGACGAAGCGCTCCGGTTCAAGTTCATGCGGGCGCGCGGACCGGGTGGTCAGAACGTCAACAAGGTATCGACGGCCGTCGAGCTTCGCCTCGTGCTGGATCAGGCGGGTCTGCCCCTCGCCTTCCGGCATCGTCTCGAGCGCCTCGCGGGCTCGCGGCTGAATCAGGCCGGGGAGATCGTGATCTTTGCCGATTCCCACCGCACCCAGGCACGCAACCGCGACGACGCCGAGGCGCGGCTCGGGGACCTCCTCGAACGAGCTGCACAAACGGAAAAACACCGGATCGCCACGCGGCCGACACGGAATGCCAAGCGGAAACGGCGCGAGGAAAAGAAAAAACGCGGCCAGGTGAAGTCGCTGCGCGGTCGTGTCCGCGCCGACGACTGACAACGCGTGACGGTCGAGGCGCACGACGCCGCTGGTCGTCGCCTACCCTTCAACGGATCAGCGACGGTGTTCAACCGCCGACGGCTCGTGTTGAATCGTCGTGCGAACCAACGATTCGGAAGGTGCCCATGGCGAGTGCTGTGTTCAACAAAGCGACGCTTACGTTTCTCAAAGATCTCGAAGCCAACAACAACCGCGAGTGGTTCCAGGCGAACAAGGAACGCTACGACGAAACAGTGATGGAACCGGCCTTCGCGTTCATCTCGGAAATCGGCGAACGCCTGCCCGAGATATCGCCGCACTTCGTCGCGATGCCGAAGAAATCCGGCGGATCGCTCATGCGCGTCTACCGCGACACCCGGTTCTCGAAGGACAAGACGCCCTACAAGACGAATATCGGCATTCAGTTCCGTCACGAACGCGGCAAGGACGTGCACGCGCCGGGGTACTACGTGCACTACGACAAGAACGAGTGCTTTCTCGGGGTTGGGCTCTGGCGCCCGGAACGAGACGCATTAGCCGCCATTCGCGAGGCGATCGACGAAAAGGGATCGACCTGGAAGCGTGTGCGCGACGGGGCGAAGTTCCGCGCCGTCTTCGATCTCGGCGGCGAGAGTCTGAAGCGCCCCCCAAAAGGCTACGCCGACGATCACCGCTTCATCGAAGACCTCAAACGTAAGGACCATATTGCGGTGAAGACGCTGTCGGTCCGCGACGCGGCGAAGGCGAGCTTCGCCGACGACGTCGCGGACCTGTTCGTCGCGGGCAAGGCTTATATGAAGTTTCTGTGCGAGGCGATGGGGCTGGAGTTTTAGGGGGGCGGAAGTATGGTTCTCGCGGGGCTGGGAAGTGTCGTTCGATGATCTGGAAAGCGCTGATTTGGTGGGCTGGGAATTGGGGTTTGCGGCGCTGGGAAGCGTTGACTAGCCGGAGGAGTAGGCCGGATTGCGGCTTGCTAATGGGATGGTCCACCCCGAGTGGACAATCAGTGTCCCCACACGACGTTCCCTCGAGGAGACCATCCCATGACGCAGATCGTGACCCTAGGTATCGATGTCGGCAAGAGCACCTTCCACGTGGTCGGTACGACGCACACGGGTAAGCCGGTGTTCCGGCAGCAGTTCAGCCGAGCGAAGCTTGCTGAGTTTGTCGCCACTCACAGCCGATGTGTGATCGGCATGGAAGCGTGCGCTGGTTCACAACACCTGGCGCGGCAGTTTGAACGCGACGGTCATGACGTTCGATTGATGGCAGCGCAGTTCGTCAAGCCGTACGTGAAGACCAACAAGAACGACTTCAACGACGCCTTGGCGATTGCGGAGGCGGTGCGGCGCCCGACCATGCGATATGTGCCGATCAAGACGATCGAGCAACACGATCAGCAAGCCCTGCACCGCGTCCGTCAGCAGCTCATGAAGACGCGCACAAGCGTCATCAACGAGATCCGAGCGTTTCTGTTGGAGCGAGGTATCACGGTGCGCACGAGTCCGACAGCGTTGTCGAAGGCCTTACCGACGATACTGGCGGACGACGAGAGCACATTGTCGCGGCGTCTACGCGCGCTTTTGGGATTACTGCAACGACAGTGGCGTTACTTAGATGATGAAGTTCGCACGATTACCCGGGAGATCGAGCAGATCGCGCGAGAGCGCGATGACTGCCGGCGTCTGCAGACGATTCCGGGCATTGGCACGCTGACATCGACGGCGTTGGTGGCGGCGATCGGCAAGGGTGAGCAGTTCACACGCGCCCGAGATGTATCGGCGTGGCTCGGGGTGGTGCCACGGCAACACTCGACAGGCGGCCGGACGCGATTGCTGGGGATCAGCAAACGCGGCAACCGCTACGTTCGGAGTCTGCTGATACACGGCGCGCGCAGCTGCTACTACAACCTGTGCCGGGAGGATCACCGCCTAGGTGTTTGGCTGAATGACCTTGAGGCGCGGGGCTTGCACCCGAACGTGATCATCACGGCGTTAGCGAACAAACTGGCGCGCCTGTCATGGGCAGTCCTGCGCAGTGGTGAGGAGTACGATCCAGGGCGCGCGTAGCGGCAGTTGTAGGGAACGGATTTTGGTTGCCCATCGGGCATCTCGTTAGCGGCAGGCTTCATCAGTCGATCCAGCTTCGTCGAAGCTCGGGCAAGAAAAAGGGGTCTACGAACCCGCCTTGCTAATTGAGCCGACGAGCCGCGGATCCCACTCAGGCCAGGGCGTGAAATAGCCCATTAACAGGCCGGATACATTTGTGCAGACCGACTGATTGCCAAAGTCGCCAATGACTGTTGCAACGATGGGGTGGCCCATACATTTCTTGCGGGGGCTCCGCCCCCACGCCCCCGCCGGACCGGCGCGAAGTCTGAGTTGGCGGATGGGGGAATCTCGCCGCGCGCGCGAGCCGCTTCGCGGCTCGTCGGCAGTTTTTGCGATGCAAAAACTGCTGAGGCGTAGATGCGTTATCGATGCGCGTTGCGCGCCGGGGTCCCGGTGGTGGGCGGGTTCGCCGGAAGGCGTCGGTTGATGTCGTGCGCGATGCGCAGGTGGTTTTTAGTCGGGTTTGCAGGATCTTGCCGCGGCTCCCGTCGCTCGATATCCAGGATTTGCAGGCTGATCGGTTCGCTACAGCCTTCCTAAGGGCAAATTAGTTCTAAAGCCGGCATACCCCAATCAGCGAAATCGATGACCTCGAGCCCGGCGCGGTAAAGCCGCGCCGAAGGGGGGTCCTAGGGGGGGACCCGGCGGGTCCCCCCTAGAAGTCAAAAGTGATCCGGACAGTGCGGCGCGTGCAAGGTCTCGAAGAGTTGGGTGGCGCGATTGATCGCGTCGTGGCTGCCGTCGACGAATCCCCAGGCCCGCATTTGCCGCGCTGTTCTGAATCCCGTGAAGAGCGACGTCAAAGCCTTCGGTGCCAAGGTGATGCCGTCGCGCGGTTGGTCGATCGGGTGCACTTCGGCGCCGTCGGGTGAGACGTCCAGGCGGAAATGGCCGTTGTTCCAGTCGGCGATGTCGTCGCCGCCGATGGTGATGTCGAGGCTGCCTTCGTGGTGGTAGCCGCGTCCGGCGAGGGCGGCGGGGATGTCGACTAAGCGGAACCAGGTGCCTTCGGCGTCTTCGCTGTGCAGCATGCGCGGCTCGACGAAGAGTTCGTATGCGGGATCGTCGACGGGGGCGGCGTGCCAGAAGACGCGACCTACCAGATCGTGTGATTTGATGAACGACCAGATCGATCGATAGGCCTCCTGGTCGAGCCAGACGAGATCGCGGATTCGGATCTCTTGCGCGCGGGCGCGATGGCTGACCTTGCCGGCGCGTAGCGTGTAGATCACGTAGCCGCGCGGGGTGCCGGCGTCGTCGTAGGCGACCGCGGTCCAGATCGGGCCATCGGCTTCATTCTCTTCGAAGGCGTTCTGCGTCCAAAGCGCTTTCGCGCGGTGCAGATAGCACATGCGCTCGTCGATGAATTCGATGTAGAGCCTCTTCGCGACGTCGTAGGCGTCAGTGGCGCTGACGCGGCGAACGTCGTAGCTGCCGTCGTTGCCGTCGAAGAAACCGATGTCGGCCGTATCGATCGTGTAGTGGCGCTGCATGCTGGCGATCGCGTAGCCGTAGCGTTGGTAGATCGCGGCTTGTGACGCCCACAACGCCGCCATCGGTTGACCGGCGTCGCGCATGCTGGCGAAGGCCTCGGTGTGAATCCGGCGGACGAGGCCGCGGCGACGGAATTCGGGTTGCGTGCCGATCGTCGAGACGCCGGCGAGCCGCATCGGGTTGCCTTGGGCGCGCATCGTGAACGGAATGTTGGTAAACATCGACGCCATCTGGCCGTCGACGAAAGCGCACAACGTCCACTCCGGCAGGTTGGCGGTGGCGACGGTGTTGTCGGGGCCGTCGCCGAAACTCCCGCCGTAGACGTAACCGCCGAGGATGCCCATTTCGCCCATTTCTTCAGCGGTCGCCGATCTGATTTCAACGTTCATTGGTCACGCTCCGTGGTCTCGTCTTCGATAGCAAAGTAGTTCTCGAGCCCCGCCAGTTGCGGCAGCGTTCGATAGGTCGCGAAGAGTGCTTCGCGCTGGACGCCCGTGTGGCCGTCGCGCACGAACCGCCGATAAGCGGCTTGCGCGGCTTCGACCGCGAGCACCTGGGCGGTGAAGGGGTCGATGACGAGTTTGACGCCGAGTCGTTGCCATTCGTCGGGTGGCCGGGCGTCGAGCGAGGTGATCGTCGCGATGGGCGCGTCGACTTGCTCGACGACGGTTCGCCACTCGGCGGCCGTTGGCGCCATCAGCATCACGTAATCGGCGCCGGCGGCGCGGTAGGCATTGGCGCGCTCGATCGCGGCTTCCAGGGACTCGTTCTTCGCCGCACCCGTGCGCGCGATGATCCTGAACGCGGCCGAGCGTCTTGCCGCGACGGCGACTTCGATCTTGGCGACCATTTCGGCCTGACTCACGAGGTGTTCGATGCCGCGGTGATGGCTCACGCGTTTCGGCGCCACCTGATCCTCGATCTCGATGGCCGCGGCACCCGTCGCCTCGACCGCGCGGATCGTGCGATCGACGTGCACGGCGTCGCCAAAGCCGACGCCGCCGTCGACGATGACGGCTGTGTTCGACCGGCTCGTGATGTGCGCCGTGGTGTCGACGAGTTCGGTGAGTGTCAGCAGCGCTTCGCTGACGGCGTGTGCGTAACCGAGTGCACCACCGCTCACGTAGACGGACGAAAAGCCCGCGTCTTCGGCGATCCGGGCGGTGAGCGCGTCGAGCGCGAGTGGGGCGAAGGTGAGTGTTTCGGGGTCGAGTAGAGCGTTGGGCGCCATGGCCTCGTGTCGGCATTACTGTCCCGGCTACTGTACCGCGACGTAAGGCGTCGCGAGTGAACGGTCGAAGGTTCGCGGCAAATGGCAGTAAGCTCGGTGCATCAGTCAATGGAGGACGTATGGCGGCAGGACTGATCGATTGGAAGGCGGCACGCATCGGCAGGCATATCGAACGCTATGTCGAGGAAGGCAAGTTCCCGGGCGTTGCGTGTCTGGTCTCGCGCGGCGGCGAAGAGGCGTATTTCCACAGCGCGGGACTACGCGACGTCGAGCGCGGCAGATCTTTGGAACGAGATACGATTTTCCGCGTCTATTCGATGTCGAAACCGGTCACGAGCGTTGCGCTCATGATGCTCTACGAAGAGGGCCGCTTTCAGCTCGACGACCCGGTTGGCAAGTACGTCGAGTCCTGGGCCGACCTCGAGGTCTTCGGCGAAGGGGATGAGGATCGCTACGTCGCCCACGCGCCCGATGCGCCGATGCGCCGATGACGATCAAGCATCTCTTGAGTCACACCTCGGGACTCACCTACGGCTTCATGAATGAGCATCCGGTCGACGCACTCTACCGCCGTAACAAAATCACCGGTGCAGGCCCCGGAACGCTGAACGATATGATCAGCGAACTGGCTCGTGTACCCCTCAAGTTCGCGCCAGGTACGGCCTGGAACTACGGCGTGTCGACGGACGTGTGTGGATATCTCGTCGAGCAGTTTTCCGGTCTCGCGCTCGATGAATTCGTTGCCGAGCGGATCACGGGACCACTCGGTATGAGCGATACCGGCTTCCATGTCGACGACGCCGCGGCCGAACGATTGGCGGCCTGCTACGAATACGTCGCACCCGCGACCTATCGCCTGCAGGACGATCCGGAGACGTCCCACTACCGACAGCGCCCGGCCTTCTTTTCCGGTGGCGGCGGCATGGTCGGCACGATCGACGACTACCATACGTTCGCCAAGATGCTGCTCGGCAAGGGCTCGCTGGATGACACTCATATTCTCGGCCGCAAGACGGTCGAGCACATGACGACCAACCAGATGCCGGACAACGTCGATCTGGCGGCGATGGGTCAGCCGGTCTTCAGCGAAACGTCGTACGACGGCATCGGTTTTGGTCTCGGCTTCTCCGTTGTCCTCGACCCCGCGGCCGCCAACGTGCTCGACTCACCGGGTGAGTTTGCCTGGGGTGGGGCCGCGAGCACCTATTTCTGGGTCGACCCGCAAGAAGAACTGATCGTCGTCTTCATGACACAGCTCCTGCCGTCCTCGACTTATCCCGTGCGGCGCGAACTCAAGACGCTGGTCTACCAGGCGTTGGTCTGATGGCGCGCGTCAACCGGGTCATCACGCGGCTCGAGAACGACGAGATGGTGTTCTACGCCGGTGCCCACACGGGCGCGACGCTCGACTTCGAGGCCGGCGTCGCGGCCGCGTCGACCTGGGCCGACTACATCAACGTCGGCATGGAGCACGGGCCGCTCGATCTTGCCGGTCTCGACGATTTCATGGCGGGGCTGGCAAGTACTTCGGGCGACAAACCGGCGGTGCTCGTCGAGCTGCCGTTCGAAGGCGCTTCCGTCGCCATCGTCGAATCCAACGCGTGGATCATCCGCCAGCTCTTGTCGCTCGGTGTGCATGGCTTCCTGCTCTGCCACGCCGAAGACCCTGCTGCCGTTGCCGCGTTCGTCGCGGCGACACGCTATTCGTTTCGTGGCGGGACGCGCGGCGCGGGCAGCCAGGCCTACGCGGGGGCGCGTTGGGGGCTTTCCGCCTCGGAGTATCTCGACCGTGCCGATCCCTGGCCGCTCTCCGCCGACGGCGAGCTGCTTCTGGGCCTCAAGATCGAAAACAAGCGTGCCCTTCAGAAAGTCGAAGAAAGCGTGGCCGTACCCGGCATCGCGTTTGCCGAGTGGGGACCGGCGGATATGTCCATGTCCTTCGGCCACCGTGATATGCCCGATCCGTGGCCCGATGAGCTCACCGCGGCGCGGGAACGCGTGTTCGCCGCCTGCCGGGCCAACGGGGTCTTCTTCCTCGACGGGGTCACGGAGGCGAACCTCCGCGAGCGCTTTGATGCAGGTGTCAGGTTTTCGCCCGGTAACGAGGCACTGGTCGAGTTTGCGCGCGCCAATCTCTGAACTGGCGGGTTCTCGTGCAGCGCTGGCGCGTCGAGGTGTGCGCGCCTGATGGCGGAACGCTTGTATCTCGTGCTGATCGAGTACGAAGCGGACCTGGCCGAAATCGACGCGGCGATGCGGGATCACATGGCGTTTCTCGACCGATGTTACGCCGCCGACGTCTTCATCGTATCCGGCCGTCGTGATCCGCGGACGGGTGGCGTGATCCTCGCCAAGGCGCCGTCTCGCGACGACGTCGAGGCGATCATGGCGCTCGATCCGTTCGTCAGCCGGGGCCTCGCGAACTTCGAGATCGTCGCCTTTCGAGCGAGTCAGACGAGCCGCGCTTTCAAGGCGATTCTCGACGCCTGAGCGAGGTAAAACCGGCCGCGGTTGACGGACCAGCGCGTCGATCCCCGTCGCGCGCGGGCCTTTAAGAGAGCCGTCATGAGCCGCGTGGTAAGATGGTCGGTTCCTATCACTGACGGCCCACCAGCGGTTGGCGGCTCACGCCCCGACGCCGAAGCCGGTTCCATTACCCGGTTTCATATCCGCCGTGAGCACGACAGCAGACTCCATCGCCCCGTCCGAAGCCGACGACATCGACGATCGGTCGATGTTCGCGTCGCTCAAGAATCGCGACTACCTGTTCCTGTGGATCGGCATGGCGGGCTCGGCTTTCGCCATGAACATGCAGCTCGTGGCGCAGGGCTGGCTCGTCTACGAAATGACGACCTCGTCGGTGAACCTGGCACTCGTGATGATGGCCTTCACCGTCCCCCAGGTCGTTTTTTCGCTGCTGGGCGGCGTCATCGCCGATCGGCTCAAGAAGAAGCCCATCATCCTCGTATCGCAGAGTCTCAACGGCGTCGCGACGCTGGTGATGGCACTGGTGATCTTCTCGGGCAACGTCACGTTCTGGGATTTCTTGTGGGTCGGTGCGCTGAACGGCACGGTGCTCGCGCTCTCGATGCCCGCGCGGACGGCTTTCATCCCCGAGATCGTCGGCGAACGTCTGATGTTCAACGCCATGGCGTTCAACACGGCGTCGTGGAACCTCGCACGTATTCTCGGGCCGGCGCTTGCCGGTCTCATGATTGCTATCTTTGCCGACGGCAACAAAACCTCGACCTTCGGCGTGGGTCTCGTTTATCTCGTCCTGTCGGCGCTCTACCTCATCTCGTCGTTCACGGTACTGCTGATTCGCCACGAAGGTCTGCCGATGGGGTCTTCCCGCAGCGCGCTGGGTGATGTCGGCGAAGGGCTTCGATACGTCATGCATTCGCCCGTCGTGGGTGGGCTCATCCTGCTCTCGATCGTGCCGTTCCTCTTCGGTATGGCGATCAATACGTTCCTGCCGGCCTTCAGCACCGACATCCTGAGCGGTGGCCCGGACGATCTCGGCATTCTCATGACGGGCATGGGTGTGGGTGCGATCATCGGATCACTCGCGCTCGCCAAAATGGGGGAGTTGTCACACAAGGGCGTCTGGCTCTTCGCGAGCAGTCTCGCGTGGGGACTCGTCGTGATTCTCGTCGGCTATTCGACCACGATGGTGATGGCCTTTGGCGCCGTGGCGCTGGTCGGCTTCGCCTCGGCGTTCAACATGTCGATGAATCGCAGCATCATCCAGTTGCAGGTGACGCCCGATATGCGCGGTCGCGTGATGAGCATCGACATGATGTCGCACGGTTTGATGCCCCTCGGTGTCTTCCCGATCGGCCTCATCGCCGACGCGCACGGCGTAGATCACGGACTGGGTCTCTCGGGTCTCCTGCTCGTGATCGGCACCCTGGTGCTCTGGTTCACGCTGCACAAAGTGCGCAGGATCGACAAAGGCTACGAACGCCTCGACTGACACGTCACGCGCGACCGCGAAACGGCGGGCATAATCGGGGGTCGGTGGGACGGAGAGAGGTTTGATGGAACGACTCGACAACCCGGCCTGGTTCGCGCTCACCACCGAACAGCGTGAATTCGGCACGGTCGGCGAACGGGCGGCGCGCTACCGTCCCGACGTCTCGCCGCTCGCGGCGATCGCCGATTCGACCCCGGAATCCTTCGAGGAACTCGCCTCCCTTTGCGAGAAGAACGATTTCTGTGCGGTGATCACCGCGCGACCACCGCCGGACGCCCTCTGGCGGGTGGTCGGGCAGGTGGCGCTTTCCCAATGGATCTGCCCGAGGATGCCGGACGTCACGCCGCGTGATGTCGAATGGATCGAACTCGATGGAGCCCGTGCGAAGCAGATGTTCGATCTCGCGAAAGCGACCGACCCCGGTCCGTTCGAAATGGAGACCCATCTTCTTGGCGACTACATCGGCGTCGTGGTCGACGATCAACTCGTCGCGATGGCGGGCGAACGAATGTGCTTCGATGGGTTCCGCGAAGTGAGCGCGGTCTGCACGGCCGAAGGCCACACGGGTAGGGGCTATGCGCAAGCCCTGGTGCTCGAAATCATCCGGCGCCAACATGCCGCCGAGACGGTGCCTTATCTCCACGTGCGCACAGGCAGCCCGGCTGAAGCACAAGCGATCCGGGCTTATCAGAATCTGGGCTTCGAAAAACGGGTGGAGAGCGAAATGACGGTGATGGTGCGCCGATGAGTGATCTCGACAAATCACAAGAACCTTCGCCCGCGGAAGAAGGACCGGGCGAGGTGCAAGCCGACAAAGAGAAGTCGTCGATCGGCAAGGTGATCTTCAAGGTCGTCACCTGGATCCTGGCGATCGGCTGTTTCTACCTCGTCTACGGCCGCGTCGAAGCAGCGGCGGCGCGGGAAGGGCTGACCGCGCTCGACTACATGATCGAGTTCTTCGCCGGTGCGAACTGGGGTATATGGCTTCTCGTGATGATGCCTTACTCGGTGTTCTTCTTCCTCGTAGACAGCCATGTGACCTGGCGGATCATCCGCTGGTTCAACGCGCCGGATCTCAAGTTCACGTCGATGCTGCCCATCCGCGCCAGCGCCTACATCCTCTCGCTCGTCAATGAGCAGGTCGGCAAGGGGGCCATGTCCCTCTATCTCCTGAAGCGTCACGAAGTGCCGGGATGGCAAGCGCTCTCGAGCATGATCATCCTGGGTTTGATGGAGGTTTATCAGTTGCTCGCGTTCTCGGCGGTCGGGATCGCGCTCGATTTCGGGCTGGTCAGGGAAGCGTCGAAAATTCTGCCGCTCGACGTCATCTTTCCGGCCGTCCTGATCGTTGCGGCGATCTACCTGCCGCTGCACATCTGGTATTTCCGATCGGGGAAGGACACGACCGAGGGTGTGCGCAATGTGCCCGTGCTGCGCGCGTTTCGGCTGGCGGAGCCGAAGCACTACCTGATGATCGTGCTCCTCAAAGCGCCGAATCTCATCGGTGCAGTGATCGTCTACACGATTGCGCTCGATCTCTTCCAGGTTGAAGTGAGCCTGGGCCAGATGCTTGCGTTCCTGCCGGTGATCTTCCTCGCGGCCGCGCTACCGCTGCCGTTTCACGCCGGCGCTTTGCTGCTCTGGACCGTGCTCTTCCCGGACTATCCGGAAGTCGGCGCTTTCAGCCTCGTCATGCACACCTTCTTCGTGATCTTCAATGCGTTGATTGGGGTGCTGTTCCTGCCCAAGGCGAACAAGGAACTCTTCGGCTGACGAATCGGATCGCCCGTCAGCCGTCGAGCGCGGCGAGTTGGTCGACGAGCGCGAGCATGCGATCTTCGCCGGACGGCATCAGCGAAATCAGCCGGTGAACGCCGATGCCGCGGAACGCCTCGATAGCCTCCGCGTCGATCCGCAGCGACGGCGTGACGCTGATCTCGAGGCTCGAATAATCACGCTCGTCGCCACACGCGGCTTTGAGGTTCTCGAGGACCGCCGCCGTCTGCTCCACGTTCATGGCGAAGCCATACCAGCCGGCGGCGTCGCGAACCGTTCGGCGCAGAGCGGCGCGTGACGAGCCGCCGATGACGATGGGTGGGCCGCCCGGGGTGACCGGCCGCGGTTGCGCCTGAACGTTGGCGAACTGATAGAAACGTCCGTCAAAACTCGGCGATGGTTCGTTCCAGAGCGTCTTCAGAATGGCGATGTATTCGTCCGTCCGTGCGCCGCGCTCTTCGAAGGGAACGCCGAGGGCGGCGAATTCCTGGTGCAGATAACCCGCGCCGACGCCGAGGATCAGGCGGCCTTGGCTCACGACGTCGAGACTCGCCATCTCTTTCGCGAGGACGACGGGGTTGCGTTGCGCGATCAGGACGATCCCGGTACCGAGCTTGATCATTTCGGTCACGCCGGCGAGAAAGGCGAGGCTCGTCGATGGATGTAGCATCGGGGTGTCGGGCTCGGCTGGCGAGGGGGCCTCGCGCGGTTCGGGGAGGACGACGTGCTCGCCAGTCCAAAGCGATTCGAGCCCGGCGGCTTCGGCATGTTGGGCGATTCGTCGGGCGACTTGCGGATCGGCGCAGGCGCCAAAACCGACACCGAAGAGTCCAAGTTTCATTGGTTTTCCTTAAAGGCTTTATTGAAAGCGCGCAGTCGCTCAAAGATCGAGACGAACGTGCTCAGCACCAGGATCATGCCGAGACTCCAGATCAGATCGTCGAAAACGAGCTTCGTCAGCCACTCGAGATCGATGGCGTTGCGGATCACCACGATGCCGGTCAAGACGAAATAGGCGATGCCGTTGTAGCGCCCGAGCTGGCTCGTGCGCAGGGGTTCGCCGGAGAACGCACGCGAATCGATCACATATTGCAAAAACGCGAGCACGATCAGAAACGGCAGGATGCCGGGGATGACACTCGTGTGGGCGACCGCCCAGAGGGTGACGCTGACAAAGACGGCGTCCGACGCGTGATCGAGGATGCCGCCGATGCGCGTGGCGGTATTCGTGCGCCGGGCAATCATGCCGTCGGCCAGATCCGAAACGGCCGCCCAGACGAAGAACGCGGCGGCCTGGACCCAATCGCCGGCAAGCACGGCGGTCGCCGAGAGCGGTGCAATCACGAGCCTCGACACCGATAGCGCGTTGGCGACGGTGATCCAATCTGACACGCTTCTCTTGAGCCTCTTCGCCGATGAGTCGCGAAGAATATCCCGGCACCAGACGGCGGGATAGAGAGCTGCCGATGGCGGGAGAGGCGCTTAGCACCTGGCGACGACGGAGGGAAACCGAAATACTCGACGTTCGCTCGTCTGGATCGGTGACGCTTTGGCCAATACACAAGACGAAAACCCGCAAGAAGACCGCATCGACGTGGTGCCGTTCGTCACTGGCGCCAACGGTAATCTCGGCCGGCGTTTGCTCGGTCGAATCGGCGGGCGCGGCGCCGTTCGTTCACCGCGTGCCCTGGCGACGCTCGAACAGAGCGGCTGCGACGACGGTGTCATCGTCGACTACGCGGACGAAGACGCCATGGCCGCCGCGATGGTCGGCTGCACCGCGGTGGTCCACCTGGTCGGCGTGATCAAGGAAAACGCGAATACCTCGTTCTCGGTGGCGCACGAGGAAACGACGCGGCATGTGATCAATGCGGCCGAACGTGCCGGCATCCGTAAGATCGTCTACATGAGCATCGTCGGATCGAGCGCCGACTCGACGAACGCCTGTCTCGCCTCCAAGGGCAGGGCCGAAGACGCCTTGCTCGAGTGCTCGATCCCCGCAGCGATCCTGCGCGTTCCGATGGTGCTGGGCGAAGGCGACTACGCATCGCGTGCGCTCTTGAACCGTGCCGCGAGCGCCGTCGCGTTCACATTCCGCGCTGGGAGTATCGAGCAGCCCGTCTATGCCGGCGATGTGATCGAAACCGTCGTCGCACTGCTTCAGAGCGACGTGACCGGCGTGGTCGAGCTCGCGGGTCCGCGCTCGCTGACGCGGCGAGAGCTCATCAAATGTGCATCGACGCGTGGAACCCGCGTGGTCTCGATTCCTTTTGGTCTCGGCTGGTTCGTGGCCGCGTGCTGTGAACGGCTGATGGCCAACCCACCGATGAGTCGCGCCATGCTCGGCGTGCTGGATCACGATGACCGGGTCGAATCGGCCGCGGTGACGGCGGCCGAGCTCGGGATCGAGCTGACGCCTATCGAGGAAGCGGTCGAGCGTCTTCGGGTAGCGGAGCGCGCCTAGACTTTCGTCGGATCGCCCATCGCGCGCCGCGGATCGAGCGCGTCGCGCACGCCCTCGCCGACGAAGATCAGGAGCACGAGCAGCGTCGCGAGCGTGAAGAATCCCGTGAGCCCCAGCCACGGCGCGTGCAGATTGGCCTTGCCCTGAGCCAGCAGTTCGCCGAGCGATGGCGAACCGGCGGGTAGGCCGAAACCGAGGAAGTCGAGTGCGGTCAACGTCGTCACGGCGCCCGACAGGAGAAACGGTACGAAGGTCAACGTCGCCACCATCGCGTTCGGCAGAACGTGGCGGCGCATGATCGTCGCGTTCGAGATACCGAGTGAGCGAGCGGCGCGCACGTAATCGAAATTCCGTGCACGCAGGAACTCCGCGCGGACCACCGAGACGAGCGCCATCCAACTGAAGAGTGCGAGGATGCCCAGGAGCCAGAACACGTTCGGCTCAATGACGCTCGCCAGAATGATCAGGATGAGAAGGATCGGCAGCCCGGCCCAGATTTCGACGATCCGTTGCCCGATCAGATCGATGAGTCCGCCGAAATAGCCCTGCACCGCCCCGACGACGATGCCGATGGTGGAGCTGATGATCGTCAAGGTAATGCCGAACAGTACGGAGAGCCTGAACCCGTAGATGAGGCGAGCGACGGTGTCTTTTGCGCCGTCGTCGGTGCCGAGCCAATGTTTCGCCGAGGGGGCGGCGGGAGCGGCCGATTCGATGTAGAGATCGATCGTGTCGAAGCTGTACGGAATGATCGGATCGATCGACCAGCCGTCCTGACTCTCGATCAGGTTCGTGACGTACGGATCGGTGTAGTCCGCCTCGATCGGCAGTTCGCCGCCGATGTCCTGCTCGGTGACGAGCTCGAAGATCGGGAAGTACCAGGTGCCGTCGACAGACAAGAGGATCGGCTTGTCGTTGGCGATGAATTCGGCGAAGAGCGACGTCACGAACAGGAACAGGAACAGCCACATCGAGTAGTAGCCGCGGCGGTTCGCCTTGAAGTTTGCGAGTCGGCGACGGGTGACGGGAGAAAGAGCCATGATCAGCGCGTGTCGAAGTCGATTCGGGGATCAACGAGCACGTACGTCAGGTCGCCGATGAGGTGGGTGACGAGCCCGATCAGCGTGAAGACGAACACCGTGCCGAAGAGGATGGGGTAGTCGCGCTTGATGATCGCCTCGTACGACAGAAGACCCATCCCCTCGAGGGAGAAGATCACCTCGATCAGGACGGAGCCTGTAAAGAGAATCCCGACGAACGCGGCCGGAAATCCGGCGATCACGATCAGCATGGCATTACGGAATACATGACCGTAGAGCACACGTTTTTCGGTCAACCCTTTGGCCCGCGCGGTCAGGACGAACTGCTTCGAAATCTCCTCTAAAAACGAGTTCTTCGTCAGCATCGTGAGCGTCGCGAACCCGCCGATCGTGAGGGCGGTGAGCGGCAGGGCCAGATGCCAGAAATAGTCCGTGATCTTGCCCCACCAACTGAGCTCGTCGAAGTTTTCCGAGACGAGCCCGCGCAAGGGGAAGATGTCGAAATAGTTGCCGCCCGCGAACACGACGATCAAGAGAATCGCGAAGATGAACCCGGGGATCGCATAGCCGACGAAGATCGCGGTGCTTGTCCAGACGTCGAAGCGGGTGCCGTCACGGACGGCCTTGGCGACGCCCAACGGGATCGAGACACCGTAAATCAGAATCAGCGACCAGAAGCCGAGCGAAATCGACACGGGCAAGCGCTCGATGACGAGATCGACCACCGGGCGATCCTGAAAGTACGAATCGCCGAAATCGAACGTCAGGTAGTTCGCGACCATCGTGAAGAAGCGCTCGTGCACGGGCTTATCGAAGCCGAACTGGCGTTCGAGATCAGCGATGAGTTCCGGATCGAGCCCATAGGTCGCCGGATTCTGGCCGCTGGCCGCCATCTCCATGGCCTGCGAACTCATGCCCGTATCGCCGCCCGAGTTGAACGAGGTGGTGGACGTCTGGCCCATGGTCGCCTTCGCGATGATCTGCTCGATCGGTCCGCCGGGCGCGAACTGCACGATCGTGAAATTGATCAGGATGATCCCGAGCAGGGTCGGGATGATCAGTAGAATCCGGCGAACGAGATAAGCGCCCATGCGTTGAGTCTCTTGCTATTTGGGGGCGGCGTCCAGCCAGGTGGCGACGCGCTCGGCCTTTTCTTCGTCCCACCACCAGGCGTCGAGTGCGGGAACGCGCGAGAGCGGCTCGGTTTCGACCTCGCCGAACTTGTCCCAATGCACGAGCCGATAGCCGGGCTGCGCCATCCCGGGGATGAAGTAATAGCGCCACAGCATGACACGATCGAAAGCGCGGGTTGCCGCGTAAAGATCGTCTGCGTTGCGCGCCTGGATCGCCTCGTCGATGAGGTGATCGAGCACGGGATCTTTGACCTTCGCCCAGTTCTGGCTGTACTCGACATCCGCGGCGGCGCTGCCGAACCGGTTCCGAAGCGCAAGACCCGGTGTGTTGTCGGGAATATAGAGATAGGCGCCGCCGTCGAACGAACCCGTTCGCATGCGATGCAGCCAGTGCGAATTCTCGGGCGCGCGCGCCGACGTCGTGATGCCCATCCGGTTGAGTATGCGGATGTACGGCATCATCGCGCGCCGTAAGGTCGCCGCGACGAAAACAAAATCGATGTGGAAGGCCTCGCCCGTCTCGTCGTGGATGAGCCGCCCGTCCTGGATCTGCCAACCGGCTTCGGCGAAGAGTTCGAGGGCACGTTCGGTCCGCGACCGATCGAAGCCTTCCCCCGCGGAATACGGTGGCGTGAAGACGTCGGTGAAGAGCCGCGCGGGTAGTTGATCACGAAAAGGTTCGAGGAGCTCGAGTTCCCCGGGTGTCGGCAAACCGCTCTGTGCCATGGGCGAGTTGTGAAAAAACGAGACGCCGTAGTCGTAGAAGCCGAACAGGATGACGCGGTTGATGAACGGGAAGTCGTACAGGAGATAGAGCGCTTCGCGCACGCGTGGATCTTGGAATCGTTCGCGGCTCTGGTTCCAGAATATCGGCCACCACAATCCCCAGACGCGGGTGATGTAGCGGAGTTCGCGCTTGAACATGCCGGCCTCGACGGCTGGGAACTCGTACTCGGTCGTCCAGTTTTTCGAGACCGTCTCTTCGCGGAGATCGATCACGTCGGCCTTGTGCGCCTCGAGCATGATGTGCTCGTCTCGGAAGTAGTCGAACTTGATGACGTCGAAGTTGTAGCGCCCCCGATTGACGGGAATTCCCTTCCCCCAGTAGTCCGGCACACGCTCGTAGGTGAGCTTCCGGCCGAGATCGTAGGTCTGTAGCCGATACGGCCCCGCGCCGAGCGGCGGTTCGAGGGTCGTCTTCGAGATATCCCGCTCGCGCCAGTAATGCGCCGCGTGAATCGGCGCGGCGCCGTAGGCGAACGGCATGATCGGATTGGTTTCCGCTCCCTCGCGGGTCACGAAGCAAAGCTCGCGATCGCCCATTGGCTCGACGCGCTCGAGATCCAACAGCGCGGTCTTGAGCGCGACCGAACCATGCTCCTTGAACGACTCGAAGGAGAAGACGACGTCATCGATGGTCAGCGGCTCGCCGTCGTGCCAGCGCGCGTTAGCGCGAAGTTTGAACGCCACCCATCGATAGTCGGGATCGACCGCCACACCTTCGGCGAGGCGCCCGTATGCGCTCGCGGGCTCGTCCGCCGCTGTCTCGAGCAAACGCTCGAAAAGCAGTTGCTGTGTCCCGCCGTACGGCGTGCCCGCCGCCAAGCGGCCTTTCTCCAGGATGTTGTTGAAGCTGTCGAAAGTGCCCATGACCGGAAACCGGATCCGCCCCGCCTTCGGCGCGTCGGGATTGGCATAGGTGAAATGCTCGAAATCGGCGTCGTACTTGAGCGGCACGACATACGAGATGCCGTGCTGATATTCCGGCTGCCCACACGGTGTGTCGCGCGTCGCTTCGCTCGTGAGGTCGGGCGGCGCGGCAAGTACAGCCGCCGACGTCGCGAGCCCAACGCTCGCAACGAGCGCTCGTGTCCGCGCGATGACTTGCCGCATAGATCCAGCCCCCTCGAACACGATAATAGATCCTTTTGCGGGCTGTGCTGGAAAGTGCGGCGGATTTTGGTTGTGTGGGAACGGAGATATCGCGATCTGGAAACCGTCGATCCGGCGGCAGTTTGAGGCTGAAATTTCGTGGCTTTTTCTTCTAGGGGGGACCCTCCGGGTCCCCCCTAGGACCCCCCTGCGTCGCGGCGAAGCCGCGCCGGGCTCGAAGTCATCGATTTCGCTGATTGGGGTTTGCCGGCTTCCGAGCTAATTTGCCCTTAGGAAGTCTGTAGCGAACCGATCAGCCTGCAAATTCTTTCCAGGATTTCCAGCGATGGGAGCTGCAGGATCCTGCAAAACGCGTCCCAGCACATCCTACAAATCCCGCTCGATCTCGACCGACGCCTTCCGGCGAAAACGCCTACCACCGGGGTCCCCGGCGCAAAGCGCGCCAAGGGGGGAACCACCCGCAGCGATTCCGCGCCGCAGGGCGCGCGGCGAGATTCCCCCATCCGCCAACTCAGACTCAGCGCCGGTCCGGCGGGGGCGTGGGGGCAGAGCCCCCACAAGAAAGATGTATGGGCCACCCCATCGTTGCAACAGTCATTGGCGACTTTGGCAATCAGTCGGTCTGCACAAATGTATCCGGCCTGTTAATGGGCTATTTCACGCCCTGGCCTGAGTGGGATCCGCGGCTCGTCGGCTCAATTAGCAAGGCGGGTTCGTAGACCCCTTTTTCTTGCCCGAGCTTCGACGAAGCTGGATCGACTGATGAAGCCTGCCGCTAACGAGATGCCCGATGGGCAACCAAAATCCGTTCCCTACAACTGCCGCTACGCGCGCCCTGGATCGTACTCCTCACCACTGCGCAGGACTGCCCATGACAGGCGCGCCAGTTTGTTCGCTAACGCCGTGATGATCACGTTCGGGTGCAAGCCCCGCGCCTCAAGGTCATTCAGCCAAACACCTAGGCGGTGATCCTCCCGGCACAGGTTGTAGTAGCAGCTGCGCGCGCCGTGTATCAGCAGACTCCGAACGTAGCGGTTGCCGCGTTTGCTGATCCCCAGCAATCGCGTCCGGCCGCCTGTCGAGTGTTGCCGTGGCACCACCCCGAGCCACGCCGATACATCTCGGGCGCGTGTGAACTGCTCACCCTTGCCGATCGCCGCCACCAACGCCGTCGATGTCAGCGTGCCAATGCCCGGAATCGTCTGCAGACGCCGGCAGTCATCGCGCTCTCGCGCGATCTGCTCGATCTCCCGGGTAATCGTGCGAACTTCATCATCTAAGTAACGCCACTGTCGTTGCAGTAATCCCAAAAGCGCGCGTAGACGCCGCGACAATGTGCTCTCGTCGTCCGCCAGTATCGTCGGTAAGGCCTTCGACAACGCTGTCGGACTCGTGCGCACCGTGATACCTCGCTCCAACAGAAACGCTCGGATCTCGTTGATGACGCTTGTGCGCGTCTTCATGAGCTGCTGACGGACGCGGTGCAGGGCTTGCTGATCGTGTTGCTCGATCGTCTTGATCGGCACATATCGCATGGTCGGGCGCCGCACCGCCTCCGCAATCGCCAAGGCGTCGTTGAAGTCGTTCTTGTTGGTCTTCACGTACGGCTTGACGAACTGCGCTGCCATCAATCGAACGTCATGACCGTCGCGTTCAAACTGCCGCGCCAGGTGTTGTGAACCAGCGCACGCTTCCATGCCGATCACACATCGGCTGTGAGTGGCGACAAACTCAGCAAGCTTCGCTCGGCTGAACTGCTGCCGGAACACCGGCTTACCCGTGTGCGTCGTACCGACCACGTGGAAGGTGCTCTTGCCGACATCGATACCTAGGGTCACGATCTGCGTCATGGGATGGTCTCCTCGAGGGAACGTCGTGTGGGGACACTGATTGTCCACTCGGGGTGGACCATCCCATTAGCAAACAGAATCCCAGCCTACTCCTCCGGTTAGTCAGAGCTTCCCAGCGCCGCCAGATCCATGCCCAGCGCGCCCGTTCGTCCTCCCCAAACCGAACTTCCGCCTACGCCCATACCCAACCCGACAATTGCTACCCTTCATTCTTCTTGAAACCAAGGGGAGACAGATGGCGGTTTCGACCGAGCTTTTTGATTTGACGGGCCAGGTTGCGCTCTTGACGGGCGCATCGAAAGGAATGGGCTACGCGATGGCCGAGGGCCTGGCGGAGCATGGCGCGAAGGTAGTGGTCTCGAGTCGGAAGCTCGATCAGTGCGAAGCGGCGGTAGCGGAGATCAACAACAAGTGTGGTGAAGGCGCGGCGATCGCGATCGCCTGCAACATCGGCTACAAGGAGCAACTGCAGGCACTCGTCGATGAGACCCACGATCGGCTGGGGCCGATCGATACCTTGATCGCGAACGCAGGGGTCAATCCGTTCTACGGCAAAATGTCCGAGATCCCGGACGACGCATTCGACAAGATCATGGCTTCCAACGTGCGATCGCAGCATTGGCTGTGTCACATGGTCGCACCGGACATGGTCGCGAAAGGCAGTGGTTCAATGGCGATCACGTCGTCGACGGGGGCGTTTTCGGCATCCGAAATGCTTGGCACTTATGCGATTTCGAAACTCGCCGACATCGGTCTGGTGCGCAACCTGGCCCTCGAATACGGACCGAGCGGCGTACGCGTGAACGCGATCTGTCCGGGACTCGTGAAAACCGATTTTGCCCGTGCGCTCTGGGACAACCCCGAAGCGAAGGCGAACGCCGAAACCAATACGCCGCTACGACGGCTCGGCGAGGCCGACGATTTCAAGGGCATTGCGGTCTTTCTGGCTTCGCAAGGCAGCGCTTTCATGACAGGTCAGGCGCTCACGGTCTGCGGCGGGACCAACATGTGGCGGTGAGACGCGACGCCGCCCGCGTGACGCGGTCCCGGGATCGTCGCGGGCCACGGACCACGCGGTAGGCGACATGTCGCAGTTGATGTCGGTCGACGGCTTCATCCTGCAGGCGACGTATCGAATCCACGGCGGCGCGCCGGTCGTGCATCTCTACGGGGTGACGAAGGAAGGCGCGCCGTTTCTGGTGCGCGATCATCGCGAAACGCCGCATTTCTATATCGCGCTCGATGATGTCGACCGCGCGCGTCGGCTGGGTGCGTCGAGACTCCGACACGACGAACAACGGACGTTCGATGGCCGGTCCGTCGTTCGGGTCGATGTCGCGGTGCCAGCGGATGCGCCGCCGCTGCGCGACCGACTGCAGGACCACGGCATCGCGACCTTCGAAGCCGACGTGCGCTTTGCCGTCCGCTATCTCATCGACCGGGATGTCCGTGGAACTTGCCGCGTCCAAGGCGTGGCGACGCGCGACGCGGCGCTCGGTCTCGTCTTCGACGACCCCGACGTGGGGCCGCTCGACGTACCGATCGAGCTGAATATGCTCGCGTTCGACATCGAGACCGATCCTTCGGCCGAGCGGTTGTTGGCGGTCTCCGTCTACGGCCGGGATCGAACGGGCCAGGTCTTCGACGAGGTCGTCGTGGTGGACGATACGCAACGTCCGTTGCCGGAAGGTGCGGTGGGCGTAACCGGCGAGCGTCAGGCGCTCGATTGGTTCGCCGATTACGTGGCGCGGATCGATCCGGATGTGTTGACCGGCTGGAATGTGATCGACTTCGACCTATCGGTGCTCGGCAAGATTGCCGAACGGCTCCGCCACACCTTCGCACTCGGCCGCGATACGGGCGCCATGCGGATTCGCCCGGCGCGCGGATATTTTGGTAGCGGTCAGGCGAACATCCCAGGGCGCGTCGTGCTCGACGGGATGGACCTCGTGCGCGGCGCGTTCCTCAAGTTCGATGACTATGCGCTCGACACCGTCGCTCGGGAGGTCCTCGGTGAAGGCAAGGTCGAGCTGAGTTCGCCCTGGACCGAACGCGACGTACCAGGCAAGGCCGAGCAGATCCTCGACAACTACACGCACGACCTCGACGCGTTCGTCCACTATGCGCGGACCGATGCGCGGCTGGCCTTCGAGATCGTCGACGAACTCGAGCTCATCGACCTCGCGATCGCCCGCAGCCGCTTGACCGGGATGACGCCGGATCGCGTATCGGCCAGCATCGCTTCGTTCGATTTTCTCTATCTTTCGGGTCTCTTCGCGCGAGGTATCGTGGCACCGACTGTGCGTTCGAGCGATTCGCGTGTGAGCGAGCGGCAAGCCGGCGGCCACGTCTTCGAGCCGACCGTGGGCATTCATGATCTGGTGGGCGTCTTCGACTACAAGAGCCTTTATCCGAGCCTCATGCGCACGTTCAACATCGACCCGTTGGGTTACGCGCTCGATGATGTCGAGACGGCGGATCTGATCCGGGTGACCCCAGAGGCTGCCTTTCGGCGTGATCCGGCCATCCTGCCGTCACTTCTGGACGAGCTGACCGCCGCACGCGAGCGCGCCAAAGCGCGGGATGACCGGACCGCTTCGCAGGCCATCAAGATTCTGATGAATTCGTGCTACGGCGTCCTCGGTACGCCGGCGTGCCGCTTTCACAACGTCAATATTGCGAATGCGATCACGTCGATGGGGCGTCATTTCCTGATCTGGTCGAAGGAATGGTTCGAGGCGCGTGACCTGGCCGTGCTTTATGGCGACACCGACAGCGTGTTCGTGGCGCTCGATCGACTCGGCAGCGCGGGCGTTGCGCTCGAGGATCAGGCGAACGCGCTCGTCGCCGAGTTCAATCGCGACGTCGCGCGCTACATTCGCGATGAATGGCGCGTCGAGAGTCGCTTGGAGCTCGAATTCGAGAAGCTCTATCAGAAGCTCTTTCTACCGTCGGTCCGCCATGGCGGGGCCGGCGCACGCAAACGCTATGCCGGCTTGATCGACGGTCGGGACGATGTCGAATTCGTCGGGATGGAGGTTGTCCGGCGCGACTGGACCGATCTCGCGAAGGTGATCCAGCGCGACCTCTACACGCGCCTCTTTCGGGGCGAACCCGTCGCCGACTATCTCGCGGAGACGACGGCGGCGCTTCGCCGGGGCGAACTCGACCATCTGCTCGTCTACCGCAAGGGCTTGAGGAAATCCGCCGATGACTACACGGCGACGACGCCGCCGCACGTCGTCGCGGCGCGGAAGTCGACGAGCCGAAACCGCGTGATCGCTTATGTGATGACCCAGGCCGGCCCCGAACCCGTCGACGCGCTCGTCAACGAACCGGATCGTGAGCATTACCTCGAAAAGCAGGTCCGGCCCGTTGCCGAACCGGTCCTGGCGGTACTGGGCGAGGCGTTCGAGCGGGTGGTCGGTGACGACAAGCAGATGTCGCTTTTTTGAGCAGAGGCTACGTTCCTGCGGAGTGGTTGATCATCCAGCGGATGCCGTACTGGTCGTCGCACGTACCGAAGTAGTCGCCCCAGAACATCTCCTCCATCGCCTGGCCGACGGTTCCGCCGTCGGAGAGGGCCGCGAAGAGTCGGTCGGCTTCGTCGCGCGAATCCGGAGTGACCGAGATCTGGAAGTTCGATCCCATGACGACGCCGGGGCTGCCGGGGCCGGTATCGCTGCCCATCAGCGTTGAGTCGCCGATCGAGAGCGAGACATGCATGACTTGCGCCTTCAATTCCTCGGGGACGCCCATGTCGGGCGGACCGTCGCCGAAGGTCTGCATCGTCTCGAATTCGCCGCCGAAGACAGAGCGATAGAACTCGAATGCCTCGCGGCAGTTGCCGGCGAAGGTGAGGTAGGTATTGAGCTGCATGGCGTCCTCCTGATGATGAGCCGACGATACGCCGATTCGATGCGCGAGAGACCGGCCACGTCGATGCTCGCTTGGGTTTCGGCGTTGAATACCGCCTATCCGTGCGCATCGCTCCGTGCGCTATCGCTCAGTGTGCCAACGCTCCGTGCGCCATCGCTCCGTGCGCCATCGCTCCGTGCGCCATCGCTCAGTGCGCCATCGCGCGTCGCGTCGTGTCGTCAGCCGGAAACATCAGCTCGACCTTGAGTTCGTCGAGCGTGACATCCTGCGCGGCGCCGAAGCCGGCGAGCATCGTGAAGAAGGCGAAGCGCTCGTCGCCGTCGCGGAAAACGAGCGGGATGACCGGTTGCAGCGCACCGTGTTCGGGCCTCAAGGGTGCGTCCGGCAGGCTCAGGATGTCTTCGACGACGCGCCGCAAGCCCTCGTTCATCGGATCGATTAGGAGCGCGCGTTGGCAGCGGTCGAGGAGTGCGCCCATGAGCTCCGACCAGTTCTCCAGATGCGGCTTCAAGCCGTCTTCGGCCATGCAGGACCGAATGATGAGGAAGTCGCCGTCCGGGTTCAGCAGGCCGGCGACGTCGACGTAGCGCGCAAAGAACTTCATCGCGGCGGCGTTTGCCATCACCGGATTCCAGCGCCGATCGATCACGAACGCGGGGTAGGGTTCGTGGTGGTCGAGAACGGACTGTAATGCCATTCGAAAGGGTCCCATCGCCGCCTCGTCGATCGTGGTTCCGGGGTATTCCGGTGCGAATCCGGCTCGCACGAGCCATTCGTTGCGTTCGCGCAAAGGAACATCGAGCTGGCGTGCGAGTGCCAGGACGGTGGCGCGGCTCGGTCGCGCTCGGCCGGTCTCGAGGAAACTCAGGTGGCGTTGGGAGATCCCCACCTCACCCGAAAGGGCCAGTTGCGTGAGTCGGCGCCCTTCGCGCCAGTTCTTGAGCACCGGACCGAACGTCGCCTGCATGTCCTCGATCCTCGAGTTGATGAGAACGCGACTCTAACGACCTCTGGTGCGCGTCGGAATTACCTGGCGGGTAATTGCACTGATGACGGCGCGGCGCAAGATCACGTTCATCAATCGAAAAGGAGCGCGTGATGCGAACGTTCTATCTCATCGTGACCGTTGTCGGCACGGTCGTCCCGGTCTACTTCTTCATTGTCTTCTTCGGCGAGCAGGGCGGTGTCGATCTCGGTGCGTTCCTCGGCGGGGTCTTCGCGAACGGCGCCGCGGCAGGCATTGGCGTCGATGTCGTGGTCTCGTCGGTCGCGTTCTGGGGCGTGATGTACACGCGCCGTCGTCGCGACGCGGAGGCGCCGAATCCCATTCCTTTCATCATCGTCAATCTCTTCATCGGGCTCTCGTGTGCATTGCCCGCGTATCTGTACCTGACGACGCCCAAATCACCGTAAACGGGGGCTTGTCGGAGCTTGAGGGTTGGCGTCGATCTGCCTAACGTGGCTGTCGGTATAGAGGGGCTCGATTTTGAAGTTGCGGTCTATCGCGCAATGGCTCGCCGTTGGCCTAGCGACAGGAACGGTCGGGGCGGACCCGGGGCGTGTGCCCGAGGTGGACGCCCCGGCCGTCGCCCATCACGTGGCACGGGCGAAAGAGATCGGGGGCGATGAGTTCGATTTTCTGGCGGACGGTTTCGTCTGTCGCCCGGCCGCCAACGCGATCATCGATGCGATTCGCGACATTCCCGGTTTTCTCGATCCGAACGCGCCGGGGGTCGAGCCTTTTGCGGCGTTCGACAACTTCTACTACGTCGGCCTTTATGCAATCGGATCGTGGATCCTCGATACCGGCGATGGCCTGATCCTCTTTGATGCACTCAACAACGAAGGTGAGGCCAGGAACATCCTGATCCCCGGGATGTTGGAGCTGGGGCTCGACCCGACGGCGATGAACACCGTCGTCATCACGCACGCGCATTTTGACCACTACGGCGGCTCGGATTATCTGGCCCAGCAGTACGGGGCGCGTATTGCCATGTCGGGGTCGGATTGGGACGCGCTCGAGAACGACATAGCGTTGCCCTTTGCGCTCCGCGCGGGCTATCCGGCCGTGACGCAGCCCACCCGCGATCGCGTGATCGAGGACGGCGAGACGATCGAGATGGGTAACGCCAGCGTCACCTTCGTCGTCACCCCGGGCCATACGGCCGGCACGCTGTCGTCGATCATCACCGTGCGCTACCAGGGTGAGGAGCTGACGATCGGGATGTGGGGCGGTCAGGCGCTCCCGGGTCGATTCAGCGAGCTGAACCAGATGCACAACTCCCTGCACAAGTTCTGGGACATCGCCCGCGAGCGCGGTGTCGAAGCGCTGATCAGTACCCATCCCTGGGTGTGGGCAACTTCGCGATGCGAGAAAAACGGCGCGGGCTGGGGCAGAACCCGCTCGTCATCGGCCAGGAGGGCGTCGAGCGTATGCTCGGGATCTACGACGAATGTATTGCCGCGCAGTTTGCGCGGATGCACACCCGCGGCACCACCGAACTCCGTCCGAACGCAGCGGAAGCTCGATAACAGAACTCGGCCGCCTCGACGAGGCCCTCTTCATTTCTCGTTGTAATGATCGACGCCGCCCGCCCGCGCCTTCAGCGGATCGAGCATGTCGTCGACCTGCCGCATGCGTTCGGTCATCGGCCAGGGATCAAGGGTTCGAAAGAGGAATCGAAACGCTTCCTCGTGTCGGTCGAGCACCGACGGGCCAACATGATCGGCACCACGAACGAGGTGGTATTCATGGCGGACTCGCTCACGCCACAACGTCTGGTGCAGGAACTCGGCACCTTCGTAGAGCCAGAATTGATCTTCATCGCCCGCCTCGAGGTAGATTTGGAGCCCCGATTCACGGATCGCGTCGCGCCGCGAGACGGCCATGCTCGCGGGGTTGTTGTCGGCCCAGTAGTCCGCGTCGACCGGATTACCGTAAGCGCGCTGCATCAGGCGGTCGCCGCGCCAGAACCGATGCTTCGGGCGCATGTCGCCAAAAGCGAGAATGGGTTCGATGCCGGGTTCGAGGGCCGCCACGGCCGCGAACCGATCGGGATGGCGGAACGCGATTCGAAGTGATCCCATGCCACCCATCGAGATACCCGTGATGAACGTTCGTCTCGAGTCGCGCGTCGCCGGATAGGTCGCGCGAAGATGCTCGAGAAACGCGACGCTGACGACGTCCTCCCAACGCTCGCTGCCATCGTGATAGTTCATGTAGAAACTGCGTGCGCCGACCGAGGCGGTCGCGACGATCGCGGGCGGGATCGCGCCTTCGTTCCAGAGTGATTCGAAGATCGGTCGGACCCGGTCGAGCGCGTCGCGACTACCGCCACCGCCGTGCAGGTAGAGGACCAGCGGCAGATCGCTCGACGCCGCGAAACCTTGTGGGGCGATGAGGGCGTACTCGACGGGATCCGGCACCAAGTCCGTCTCGAAGCTGCCGATGCGTTTGTCACTCGCTGACACGTTGACAACCACGAGCAGCAGAAACCACAGACCGAGAATCGTCTTCGACATTGCTCGACTCCTGCGCTGTTGTTCGCGCGAGCATAGAGGACGTCGGCCGAAGCGCCCACGGTGGCATCATCCAACGGTGGCGATCGAGGTGGGTATGACAGGGACGGCGCCGCTGCGCGACATCACGACGGATGAAGTCGATCAGTTCCAGCATGAAGGCGTCGTCCGGCTTCGCGGGATCTTCGATTATTCGTGGATTGAGCGGCTGCGCGCAGCGACCGAGGAGGCGCTTGCGAAGCCGGGGCCGTTCGCCGAAGAGTACGGTGACGATGCACGTTTCTTTGGCGATCTCGACGTCGCCCGGCGGATACCGGCTTTCCGAGAGTTCGTCATGCGCTCGGGTGCCGCGGCAGTCGCCGGGACAGTCATGCAGAGCCGTCGCTGCAACTTCTTCTACGACCAGTTGCTCGTCAAGGAACCCGGCGTCGAGGAAGCGACGCCCTGGCACCAAGACCAACCCTATTGGGCCGTGCGGGGTCGGCAGGTCGCCTCGATCTGGCTGCCGCTCGACGACGTGGCCGAAAGCGCGTCGCTTCGCTTTGTCCGGGGATCGCATCAGTGGTCAGCCCACAACCCGCATCACTTCATCGACGATAGCCCGTACGAGGGCACGGGTCTGCCGGAGCTTCCGGATATCGATGCAGATCCGGACTACGAGATCCTCTCCTGGGCCGTGTCGCCCGGTGATTGCCTCGTCTTTCAAGCCATCGGCGCGCCGGGAAACCGTTCGACGGGACGTCGGCGGGCCTGGGCGACGCGCTGGACGGGTGACGATGTACGCTACGACCCGCGCCCCGGTACGGCAATTCCGACCCGCGATCCCGGCATCAGCCCGGGGGACGAGATGACCTGCGACGACTTTCCGCTCGTGTGGGAAGCATGATCCTTGTCGACGTTCGGCGATGATCCAGAGCGAGACATGGCCTCTCGTCGCTCAATGAATGGCGTCGAGGAACTCGAGCAGGAGTTCGTTGACGTCCACGGCGCGTTCCTGCTGCGTCCAATGACCGCAGCCGGGCAGAATCTCGGCGCGCGTCAGTCGCGGTAGCGTTTCGGGGAATCTGTCGATCGCGGCCTGTCCCCAGATCGTCGGTCCGTCGCGGTCGCCGCCGACGAAGAGTGCGGGGATCTGAATGGGCTGGCCGCTGAAGGCGCGCAGATCCTCCCAGTCCCGATCGACGTTCCGATAACGCGAGAGTGGGCCGAAGAAGCCGGAAAACTCGAATTCGCGGGTGTAGGCCTCGAGATCCGCGGCGGAGAGCCAGTCCGGCATCGTCTCGGGGTACTCGAAGAGGTCCTTGATGAGGGTGCCGCGTGGGACGAGCGCGATATTGGGGCCGTTTCGAATATCGCCTGAGGCGCACCAGTAGAAACCCAGCAGCCACTGGCGCACGTCGGCTTCGATTTCCGCCTCGGCACGACCGACTTCCTGGAAGTATTCGACGTAGAACTCGTGATCGGTACCGGCCGTCGCGCGCATCCCCGTCGTTGGGCGGGGACCGCCGCCGGGTGGGGAGTACGGCACCGAGAGCCCGGCTACGCCGCGGAAGAGATCGCCGCGCAACAGCGCGGAGTTCCACACGATCGGCGCACCCCAATCGTGCCCGACCAGCGTGACGTCATCACCGAGAATCCCGGCGAGGGAGACGATATCGCCGACGTTCTTCGTCATCCGGTAGCTTGCGACATCCGTTGGTTTCGCCGAACGGCCGTACCCGCGCACGTCGATCGCGACGGCGCGATAGCCGGCGGCGGCAAGCGTCGGGATCTGATTGCGCCAGGAATACCAGGACTCGGGAAAGCCGTGCACCATCAGCACGACCGGGCCCTCGCCCGCCTCGACCCAATGCAGGCGCTAGTCGCCGACGATCTCGCTTTTGTGTGTGATCTCGGCGTCGTCGAAGTTCGCCATGTATCCGCCTCCTCGGTTGCCGCTCGTACTTAAGCGGACGGCCGGCGTGATGCCAAGCCCCCTTAACTCACCGACAGCGCTCAGCGCCTGCGCCAGGGCTTTGGTGGGTCGCGCGAAGCTGTGATTGATGGCCGTGAACACGGGCGGCAAAACCAGAGGAGGCTTGCGCGAAGAACTTTCGTTTGACATCCAACGACATAGCTCTCACGTACAACGGAGCTAAAGCCATGGTTCGACAGTCTTTTCTCGCCGCACCGATGATTCTTCTAGTGGCCGCGTCGGCTTCAGCCGACACCCGATCGTTCGATGTCGACGGCTTCGATGCGGTGCGCCTGGGCGGCGACGCAACGATGACCGTCACGCAGGGCGATGGTGAATTCCTGACCGCATCCGGCCGCTCGCGCGCGCTCGAACGTCTCGAGGTCGACGTCGACGGCTCGTTGCTCACGATCCGGACCAAAGGTCCCGGCACGGTCGATTTTGAGCTGGGCGTCATCGAACTCCAGAGTCTCAGGGCGGCCGGCGACGTCACGGTGACGATCGGGCCGCTCGAAACGGGTGATCTTTCGCTGTCGGCGTCGGGCGATGCGGAGTTCGAGGTCGACTCGCTCCAGGCGGATGAGCTCACGATCAAAAACGCCGGTGACACGCGGTTCGAAGTTTCGGGCGACGTGCGACGGCAGATCATCTCGATTTCGGGCGATGGCGACTATCGAGCCCTCGATCTGGCTACGCGGGAAACCGAAGTCCGCGTGAGCGGCGACGGCGATGTCGAGATTCAGGTGCAGGATCAACTCAAGGTTTCCATTTCCGGTGACGGACGCGTTCGTTACCGCGGCACCCCTCGAATCAGCCAGCGCGTTTCCGGCGACGGCTACCTTCGCCGAGTTGACTAGCCGGGGTCCGCTCTCCAGCGCGTTCAGGATGCGTTCATCGACGTGCTCCTAACGTGAGATCACCACGATGACGTCATCGTGGATACAAAAAAGATTGACCAGGAGAGAACCATGACCTTGAAAAAGGCACTCGTCGGAGCGGCCCTCGTGGGTAGTTTTGCGACGACATCCTTTGCGGACGAAGCGGGCAGCTTCTACATCGGGGCCGGTGTCGGCGGATACGACGTCAGCGCTGATGTTTTCGATTTCGACGACACCGAGTTCCTGCGCGGAACCGTCGGCTTTCGAATGTCGGAGAACTGGGCATTCGAAGGGGACGTCATTCACTTGAACGACGCGAACGCATCGTTCGGTGATACGACGGCGAATCTCGACGCGGACATCGTCGGGATCGCCT
This sequence comes from uncultured Pseudomonadales bacterium, assembly GCA_951813295.1. Lineage (GTDB taxonomy): Bacteria > Pseudomonadota > Gammaproteobacteria > Pseudomonadales > Azotimanducaceae > VXYL01. The sequence continues at coordinate 1,747,754 of CATOTI010000002.1, read as the reverse complement.
GGCGGCGGATCGTGCCGCTCAACGACCACATCGACCTCTACGGTCGGCTTGGTTGGAGCTGGTTCGACGGCAAGCTCGAATCGCAGAACCACACGTTCCCCGAGGGTGTCGACATCGCGGGCAAGGCCGACGAGTTCACGTGGGGTGGCGGCGTCGAAGTTTCGTTCAATGAGCATTTCGCTCTGCGCGGCGACTTCACGCGCATCGATTTCGACGATACCAACCTCGATCTCTGGAGCGCTTCGCTCGTACTGCGCTTTTGAAAAGAACGGGTGCGATACGCGACGTGTGAGCGTCGCGTATCGGCTCAGTTCGGCCGTGGCGAGCCGCCGTATTCGCGCGTCGGATCGCGATACATCGAGTGGTAATGCCCTTCGTAGGCACCGACGTTACTTTCGGTGAGAAACTCGAGGATCAGCCGCGGTCCCTGAACACGGAAATAGATCTTTCCCGTGGCGGGCAGCTTGCCGAACCAACTGAAATAGGTGCTGTCGAGATCGGCCTCGATCTCTGCGAGACGCTCGGTGCGCGCTTCGAGTGGTAGCACGTCGACCCACTCGTCGATCAGATCGAGCAATCGCGCGCGTTGCTCGCCGGAGAAGCGCGCCGCCGGGATCCCCTTCGTTTCAGGGATGACGCCGTCTTGGCCCGCGCCTGTCTCGACGTCGTCGGGCAGGTCATCGAGGGATGCCGCGAGGAGTTGTTCCTCATCAAGCGACCGGACGACCTCGAACACCGCCGCGATTTCGCTCGTGAAAGGCGCGCTCTCGGTACCGGCAAATTCGTACGCCGCTGGTTCGACGCCGAGGAAGGTCGGCGAGAAACCGACGATCTTCGTCTCGTCGAACGCGACGTTCATGGCGAGGTGGTGGCCGCTCAGTTGCAGCATCCATGGCCCACTTGCGGCGGGTTCGCCGAAAAATGAAACCCAGTAGTTTTCATCCGTCCAACCGAGCGGACCGGCGAGCAGTTTGTCGGCCAGGATCTTGTCGGCCGTCACGATGTCGGCGACGGTACGGTAGCCGTCGGCGCTCAAGGTCGCCGCCACGAGCTCGAAGAACGACTGCAGTTGTGTCTCGTCGAGATCGCCGATACGCACGCCGTTGTGATCAAAGTCGACGATACCGGCGGGCAGGTTCGACCAGCGCGCTCGGGCGTCACTCGTGATCGGCAGGACGGCCATCGTGCGTTGCGATGACGAGAGCGTGTCGAGGAAAGTGATGGCGGCTTGCGACGCCGCGAAGGCGCCGCGCGCTCGCGGCAGGTTCTCGATGCTCGGAAACGGCGAGATGGCGACGCTGTCGACGCTCGAGGAGCCGTTCGACGGGGCGTCGCACCCGCCGAGCGTGAAGATCAAAAACACAAAGGAGATCGACAGGAAACCTCGGTGTGTCCGTCTGGTCGTCATGGTCAGGCTCTGTTGCCACTCGCGTCGTCATCTAACCGCACGACGTGGTTCGGCCACAACGAGGCGTTCAAGGGTGCGGCAAACGGGCTAGGCTTTGCGCTCTGTTAGCCGAAAGGCGGTACGTGATGCGTTGGTTTGGACTCGTCATCCTCGTGGGAGCAACGGGGGTCGTGGCGACGCCGGTGGGCGAAGCGCCGAGCCGTGCCGTTGCGCAAGACGGCCGTTTCATTACCTGGCATGAACACCTGATCGATGACGAATCGATTACGGGCGTTCCGGTCAGGGGCAGCGATGGCTTCGTCATGGCGGACGTCGACCGTGATGGTTTCGAAGACATTGTCTCGGTGCATGAGGCGGATACGACCTACGACGGTGTCGCGCGCGGATATGTGCGGATCGCCTACGGTGGCGCGGATCCGATGCGTTGGGACAACGTGACGCTTGCCGAGGGAGAACTCGCGGGTGCCGCGGAAGATGCCGCGATCGGCGATCTCAACGGCGACGGGTGGCCCGACATCGTCGTGGCCTGCGAACTTGCCCATCTCCTGTACCTCGAAAATCCGGGCAAGCGTGACGCGCCGTGGCGGGCCGTCATCCCACCGATCACCCAGAATCGCGGTTCCTACATCCGCGTCTTTCTCGCCGATCTGGACGGGGATCGTGATCTCGAAGTCGTCGCTGCGAACAAAGGTGAGCAGAATCCGGCGCTCGACACGACAGCGCGCCATCCGATCAGTTGGTTCGATCCCGGCGCGGAACCCGCTTCGGGTGACTGGCGCGAACACGTACTCGCCACGATGTCGATTCCCATCAATGCCGAACCCGTGGACCTCGATGGCGACGGCGATACGGATATCGTTGGCGGATCTCGCGGGGAGCAACGTCTCTTCTGGCTCGAGAACGATGGATCGGGTGCTTTCGAGTCGCGGCCGATCATCGCGCGTCAGGGCCTCACGGGATTCAACATGGACTACGCCGATCTCGACGGCGACGGACGCCTCGATATCGTCGCGAACGAGTGGCCTGGGCGTATCGTCTGGCTTGAGCAACCGGCGACGTCCGGTGCCGAGTGGACGCGCCACGTGATCGGATCGACGATCCCGGATTCGCTCGTCGGGCTGCGGATGGCTGACATCGACGGTGACGGGCGCCTCGATGTGATGACGGGGGCTTACAGCCGGGGTCCACGCGATGCCGACGGTGACGTCCCGCTCGACACACCGCAGGGGCGCATCGCCTGGTTCGCACAAGGTGACGATCCACGCGCGACGTGGCAACGGCACGATGTTTCTCGACGTCGGCGGGGGATGTTCGATCAGTTCCAGGCACGCGACCTCGACGGTGATGGCGATCTCGATTTCATCGCCACAAGGGGCAATAGCGCGCCCTATGATGGGGTGATCTGGCTCGAGCAACGGCGTGCCGCGACGCCATCCGCGGTGTTCGGTTCCGACCGACAAGCGGACAGTGCCGAGAGCCCGCTGCCGTAAGAAGGACGAAAGAACACGGAGGAACGCATGCTCGGAAACAGGACGATTGGTCGCACGGACATCGAAGTGACGGAACTCGGCTTCGGTGGTGCGCCGCTGGGGGCGATCGGCTCGAGGATCACGGACGATGACGTCGACAACATCGTGACGCGCGCGCATGACGGCGGCGTTCGATACTTCGACACGGCGCCGCTCTACGGCCATGGGCTATCGGAGAAGCGCTTGGGCAGCGTGCTGCGCGGCTTCGACCGCGACGAATTCGTCCTGTCCTCGAAGATCGGGCGATTGCTGGTGCCCCTCGACGAGGGTCAACGCAACGAGATGATGCGCGACGACGAGCCGGTCGCCGTGCGTTACGACTATTCCTACGATGCGGTTAAACGATCGATCGATGAAAGCCTCACGCGCTTGGGCCTCGATCGGATCGATATCGCGCTCTGCCACGACATCGACGTTTGGACGCATGGCGACGACCAGCCGGGAATCTTCGACACGGCCATCAAGGGTGCTTTGCTGGCGCTGCGTGACCTGCGCGAGCAAGGCGTTGTCCGAGCGATCGGGCTCGGGGTCAATGAGTGGCTCGTCTGCAGCCGCGTCATGGATCTGATCGACGTGGACTGCTTTCTGCTCGCCGGTCGGTTCACTTTGCTCGAGCAGGAGCCCCTCGACACCTTCCTGCCGAAATGCGTCGACCGGAACGTCTCGATCATCATCGGTGGCCCCTACAACTCCGGGATCCTGGCGACCGATGACCGCCGATTCGCGACCTACGACTACAAACCGTCGTCGGATGAGCTCTACGAGAAGGCGCAAAAAATCCGTCGGATGTGTGAAGCCCACGGTGTGGACCCGCGCGCGGCAGCGCTTCAGTACCCGCTGCGCCATCCGGCCGTCGCGGCCGTGATCCCGGGCGTGCGTTCGGTCGCCGAGGTCGAACAGAACCTCGAACTCGTCGCCGCCGAGATCCCGCCGGCATTGTGGCGGGACCTCGAAGAACACGACCTGGTGCGCGCCATTGACTGAGCCGAAGACGATCTGGGATCTGCCGCTCCGCCTCTGGCACTGGGCGTTTGCGATCTGTGTCGGCTTCTCGCTCTACACCGGCCTCGACGGCGACATCAGCTGGCTCGAGTGGCACGTTCGTTCGGGCCTCACGATCTGCGGACTGCTCGCGTTCCGCATTGGTTGGGCGATCTGGGGCGGCCGTTATGCCCGCGCGGGATGGTTCAAGACGTCGCCGAAGGCGATGCTCGCGTACTTTCGCGGTGACGCATCGATAGACACGCCACGCACGCCGCCGGGCGCGGCGCTTGCGCTCCTGCTCGTCGCGATGGTGTTCGTTCAGGCCTCTACCGGGCTCTTCGCGACCGACGAAATTTTCACGGAGGGTCCGCTTACCCGGTCGGTGGAAATCGAGACCGCGCGCGATTTCACCTGGGTCCACAATCGCGTCTTCTGGGGGATTCTGGTCGCGATCGGCGTCCACCTGTTGGCGCATCTGGTGTATGCGGTGCGAGGTGGTCCCCACCATCCGCGTTCGATGATCACCGGGATGAAGCCACTCGAACTCGAAGCGACCGAATCCTTTTTTGTTCGAGCCCTCGTCACCGCGATCCTGGCGGTCGCGGTCGTTTACGGGATCGAAGCGATCTAGGACACGCGTTCGAAGGGCAATGCGCTGACGAGTCCGATGCCGTAGGGGTCGAGCATCGAAAAACGACCCGCGCCGTCGAAGCCGATCGTTGTTCCTTCTTCTGTAGTGAAGACGCTGCCGCTGATTTCCGTCAGCAGGGCTTGTGCTCCGTCGATCGATAGAAAACGTTGGTCGCCATCTTCGAGCACTTCGAGGCTTGCCGGGAAACCGTCAGACGGAATGCAGCCGACGTACCGACCAGGAAAGAATACGTCGGGTTCTCTCTCGACCGCCCGGTCGCCACGACCGATCAGGTCGACGAGCAGATCCATTAGATTCACCGCGTAGCCCGCGGCGTGATTGAAGAGCACTGCGGCGGCGATGTTCTGTTCCGGTAGGACCACGAGACTGGCGCCGCAGCCGAAACCGCCGCCGCCGTGCATCAACGGCTGCCAGCCGCCGTACTGTTCGTTGTCGCGACCGATTGAGAGGCCGAGCCCATACCAGCGGGGTGCGCGCGTGCGGGCGTCGACGTGCACGGCTTGCATGAGTGCTCGACTTCGAGCGCCGACAATCGTCGGACCCGCACCGGCGAGGCTCGAGCCGAGACGGGTCATGTCGCGCGCCGTCGTCAGCGCACCGCCTGCGGGATAGGGAATGGGCGCGGCGCGTTCGACGTCCGGCGGCAACGTTGTGAGGGGTTCTGCGGCGAGGATGGACTCGGGATCGTAGGTCGTACGCGACATACCGAGCGGTTCGAGTACAACGTCACGGACGACCGTTGCGAAATCGGTACGCCGTGCTTCGGCCGCCAGGTATCCGGCGAGGTTGAAGCCGGGATTCGAATAGATCGGCGCCGCGCCCGGTTCGATGGCCGCCAGACGCGGAATCTCGTCATAGACATGCCACTCGAGCGCGACTGTGGGATCGTCGAAGAAGATCGCTGCGAAGTCGGGGTCGGAGGACAGGCCCGAATGATGCGAGAGCAGATGTCTCAACGTGACCCGTCGTACGTCACCGCCCGGCGGGGAGGTCAGTCGTGGCAGGTAGTCCGTGATCGGACGATCAAGTGCGAGAAGACCGTCGTCCACGCAGCGCAATGCCAGGAGCGCGGTGATGGGTTTGGCGGCGGAGCAGCTCGGAAAGAGCGTATCGATCGAGACGTCGTCGTCGAACCCTTCGCCGTAGATGAGTTCACCGTCGCGGCGGATGGCCAGCGCTAAAGCGCCGATACCCGTCTCGGCGACGAGGCGTGCGATGCGCTCTGAAACCCGCGCCTGCCAGGACGCGAGCCCAGAGATGGTGCCGGCGTGATCTTTCATCTCACGCCGGGCGTTGCCGCGCTATTCGGCTCGGTAGTTGTCGTGGCAGCCTTTGCATGCCTGGCCGACGCCCTGCACGGCACCGCCGAACGCGCCCATGTCGCCCGAATCCATCGCCGCCTTCAGGTTCGCCGCGGCTTCCTGCAGTGCGCTCACCTTGCTGCCGAAGTCGTCCGGGTTCTCCCAGATACCGTCCAGCGCGTCGCCGCCGGGGGCTTCAGCCGCGAAGATGTCACCGACGACCTGGCTGATCGTGGCGATACCGTTGACGTGGACTGGCATGTGCGACTGGTGTGGTACCTGCTGGCGCAGGAGCTTGACGAGGCCCTGCATGTGGCCGCCCATGGACGACAGCACGTGCTGGCGATACTCGATGGCCGCTTCGTCGGCTTGGGCCGGGACGGCGACGACGAGTAACGCCGCGGCAACCGCGGTGATGGAAAAAGCGCGCATAACTATCTCTCCAGAGTAAGACGCAATCAGAAAACTACAGGTGTTGGGTGAGTCCGCCGTCGACGGCGAACATCTGCCCCGTGACGAAGCCGGCGCCGGTGCCTGATAGCCAGACGGCCAGGGCGCCGACTTCCTCGGCGCGACCGCGCCGCTTCAGGATTGTGAAGCGCACCGCCCGTTCGGCGTTCTCGTCGGTCGGGTCGATGCGGTCGTCCATCCAATCCATCCAACCGAGCTCGATCCCGTTGATCGAGATCGCGAGCGGTGCGAGTTCCTGTGCGGCCGCACGGATGAAATTCTGCGTCGCCCCGTGGGCGGCGGAATAGGCGGAACAGTTCGGCAAGCCACGCTGGCCCAGAACGCTCGTCACGATGACGATTCTTCCGCCCTCGCGCATGTTCGTCTTCGCGGTCCGTACGGCGCGGAAGACGTCGACGAAGTTCTTGTTCAGGACATCGGCCAGGTCGTTGTCGTCGATGGCTTCGATGGGTTTGGCGACAAAGTGATCGAGGTCGCACACGAGGCAATCGAGCGGACCCCGAATATCGTCGACGTTCTCGATGCTGGTGACATCGGCGCCGGCTTCGCCCAAGGCCGTCGCAATGGCGCTACCGGCGGGGTTATCCGCCCCGACGATCGTCGCGGCTTTGCCGTCTAGTTCGAAATGATCCATTTCAGGCCTCGCTCGATGGCACGAAACCGGTGGGACCGAGTCCCCCGGCGAGGCCGCCGCCGTCGATGATGAACTCCTGACCCGTGACGTATTTGGATGCATCGGATGCGAGAAAGACGGCCAGCGGGCCGAGTTCCCACCATTCGCCGAGGCGTCTGACGGGAATGTTTTGCCCGCGCTGGTAGCGCAATTCGATTTCCTGTTCCGTCTCTGCCGGGGCTTGCGAGACGAAGCCCGGGATGATGACGTTCACGCGGATGCCGTGCGGTCCGAGCATGGTTGCCATGCTCTTGGTCAGACTGATCTGCCCACCTTTGGCCGTCGGGTAGGCGAACGACTTGTTGCCCCGGAGCGCCGTGCCGGAGCTCGTGTTGATGATGACGCCGCCATCGCCCGACTCGACCATGTAGCGTGCCGCGGCGCGACCACAGTAGAAATTGCTCTTGAGATTCGTCGCGAGCACGGTCTCGAATGCTTCGTCCGGGTACTCCCAGAAATCCCAGTTGCCCTGCACGCCGCCGCCGCCGGCATTGGAGATCATCACGTCGATCGAGCCGAAGGTGTCGATGCATTTATCGACCATCGCCTCGACCTGTCGAGAATCGGTGACGTCGGTCAGGCTGGGCTCGGCGCGTCCGCCCTCGGTGGTAATCTCATCGATCGTCTGCTCGACCTGTTCTGACGTCCTTGCAGCGACGAGCACGTTGGCGCCCGCGGCGGCGAGGGCTTTCGCCATGGCGCGGCCGAGGCCACGCCCGGCGCCGGTGACGACGATATTTCGACTATCAAGGCGTAATTCTTCGAGCACCGGCACTCCCCGAAACTATAGGTGCGCGTCGAGTGTAAGCGCTTCGCGAGCGCCCGTGCGACGCCCGTGGACCACGTTGTTCTATCAGGTGCCGGTGTAGCTGGGCTTGCGCTTCTCGAGGAACGCGGCGCGCGACTCCTTCGCGTCGTTCGTTGCGCGATTGCCGTAGGCGAGGCTCGTGAGTTCGTATCGAACCGCGTCCTCCAGCGGCACCTCGACGTTGTGTTGCAGGACCCGTTTTGACATCCGCAGCGCGAGCGGCGGCCACTGTGCCATCTGCTCCGCCACTTCGACGGCGGCCGCGAGTTCCTCTCCGGGTTCGACCAGCCGATCGAGGAGGCCAATGCGGTAGGCCTCCTCGGCGTCGACACCGCGACTCGTGTAGATGAGATCCGCCGCGCGGGAATAGCCGACGATGCGTGGCAAGAAGAAGCTCAAGCCTGAGTCGGGTGAGAGGTTGCGTTCGATGAAGACGACCTTGAAGCGCGAGTTGCTCGAGCCGATCCGCATATCGCAGCCGCACGCGAGGCTCATGCCGGCCCCAGCCGCGACGCCGTTCATCGCGGCGATGAGGGGTTTGTTGAGGCCGTAGACGGTGAGCGCCTGGCGACCAACCCAGCCGAGATCGTCGAGGTGGTCGTTCTGCCCGGGCGGCGGCGGGTTCGCACCCGAGGTCAGATCCGCGCCGGCGCAGAAACCACGTCCCGCCCCCGTGATGACGGCCGCGCGAACGCCGTCGTCGTTCTTGATCTCGATCAGTGCCTCGAGCATCGCGTCGCGCAGATCATCCGACAACGCATTCAGCTTTTCCGGGCGGTTCATCGTCATCACCGCCACGTTGCCGACATTCTCGAGCTTGAGTACTTCCTCGCTCATGTATTCTCGCCCTCATCTTGGGAGTGAGCATTCTATGGCGATCGACTTTACGTTTCCCGATGACGTCGAAGACGCGCGGATGTTGGTCAAGAAGTTCATGACCGACACGGTGAAGCCCCGGATGGACGATCTGCGTGATCGTGGCGCGCCGGGTGATGAGTGGCGCAAGGTCATCTATGAACTTCGCGATGTCGCGAAAAACCGCGGACTCTGGGCACCGCACATGCCCGAGGAGTGGGGTGGCATGGGTCTCGGCATCACGGCCGTCGCCGCGATGTCGGCGGAAGCCGTCAAAACGCCGATGGGGCCCTACCTCATCAACTGCCAGGCGCCGGACGAAGGCAACATGCACACCCTCCTGCACTTCGGCACGGCGGATCAGAAGGAGAAGTTCCTGCGACCGCTCTGCGAAGGAACGATGCGCAGCTGCTTCTCGATGACGGAACCGGAGGTCGCCGGGTCGGATCCGACGCAGATTCAGACGTCCGCCGTTCGCGAGGGCGACGAATGGGTGATCAACGGCCACAAGTGGTTCACCTCGGGTGCCCATGGTGCGGACTTCGCGATCGTGATCGCGCGTACCGATCCCGATGCCGAGATCGCACAGGCGCGTAACAGCGCGTTCATCGTGCCGACCGACGCGTCCGGGTTCGAGATCGTGCGTGACGTGTCGACGATGGGCGGCGGTGGCGGGCATCCCGAGATCCGCTACACCGACGTTCGCGTTCCCGCGGAAAACATGCTGGGCGAGCAAGGCGGCGGTCACAAGCTCGGCCAGGTGCGCCTGGGCCCTGCCCGGCTCGCGCATTGCATGCGTTGGATCGGTCAGATCGAGCAGGCCCTCGAAATGCTCGTCGACCGGGCACAAAAACGCTATGCGCATGGGTCGCTGCTCTCCGAGAAGCAGGGCATTCAGTGGATGATGTCCGAGAGTGCGCTCGAGCTGTATTCCTCGAAACTCATGGTGCTGCACGCGGCCTACAAAATAGAAAACGGCATGGATTTCCGCTCCGAGGTTTCGATGGCGAAACACCATGTCGCGAACACGCTCTGGAAGACGGTCGACCGGGCGTTGCAGGTGCACGGTGCGCTCGGCTATTCCAACGACTCGCCCCTCGCGCAGATGCTGATCAGCGCACGATGGGCGCGCATCGCCGATGGTTCCGACGAGGTACACCTGATGCGGATCGCCGACATGGTGATGCGTAGTTACAACGAGACCGGCAGCGTCAATCGCGCGGTCGGCGAACTGCCGCTCTAGCGGGCGGAACCCAGGAGGAGACGTGGTCACCCTATCGGACACGCACGGTGTCAGAACGCTCGGACTCAATCGACCGGACGCGCTGAATGCTTTCAACAACCCGCAGTACGACGCTCTCGCGGATGCATTGATCGACGCGGGCAACGACGGGCGCGTCAAAGCGGTGGTCCTGACGGGCAACGGTCGTGCCTTTTCGGCGGGTGCGGATCTCGCCGGGCGCGCGGCAGAAGCGCCGAAACATGGTTTTGCCGGGCTCATCCGCACGATCGTCGATTTCGAGAAGCCTTTCCTGCTCGCGATCAATGGACTCGGCGTCGGCATCGGCGCGACGATCTGCGGGCTTGCCGATTTTGCCTTCATGGCAAAGAGCGCCCGGCTCCGGTGTCCGTTCTCGACGCTGGGGCTCGTTGCGGAAGCTGGGAGCACGATGACGTTTCCCGCCTTGATGGGACGCCAGCGTGCGATGTGGATGCTCATGTCGTCGGAGTGGATGACGGCGGCTCAGTGCAAGGAATGGGGCCTGGTGCTGGACGTTTTGCCGGACGAGGGGTTTCTCGAGTCGGTCGAGGCGCGGGCCGCCACCTTCGCGGCTCTCCCCAGTGATTCGCTCAAGAGCGCCAAGCGACTCATCATCGGCCCCTATAAAGAACGCCTTCTCGCCGTGGTCGACGCGGAAAGCCAGGCACTTGCGGCGTTGTCGGGTGGGCCTGCGAATCGCGAAGCGATCGCCGCGTTTCGAGAGAAACGCGCGGCGGATTTCAGTCACCTTTAGCGCGCTGCGCGTTCCCGACGAGGCCAGCTATGGACCGGTTCAATCACGACACGACGCAGTACGACGCGGTGAACGCGTATTGGCTCGCGAGCGTGTCGAAATTCGTCTACGCCCGCGACGGGCAATTCAACCAGCGCGGCATGTTGCGTCAGTTGAAGACACTAGGGCCGGGGTTTCGCAGCGTTCGCGTGTACAACAAAGACAGCGCCCAGGCGATGCTCGTCGAGCACGACGACTATCTGATCGGTGCGTTTCGCGGCACCGACGAGGGACGTGACTGGTTCGACAACCTCAATGCCTTTCCGACCGACGGGCCGCTCGGCAAGGTCCACCGCGGGTTCTACGAGTCGATGCTCGACGTCTTTCCGGACATGGAGTCACGCATCGGCGAGGTCCGCGCGGCGCGGTCTGGCGAACACCTGGGGCTCTGGCTGACCGGGCACAGCTTGGGCGGTGCGATGGCGACGATTGCCGCGGCACGGCTCATCGAACGTGACGAGGTGCTCTACGGCGTTTATACGTTCGGCCAACCGCGCGCCGGATCTCGGGAGTTTGCGCGGACGTTCAATGTCGAGGCCAAGGCGCGCTATTTCCGGTTCCAGAACGCATCCGACATCGTCTCGCGCGTACCCGCGCGGATCATGGGGTACAGCCATGTCGGCAGCCTCCATTACATCGATCAGGACGGCGACATCTCGACCGACATGAAATGGTGGTATCGGTTCCTCGATACGACTACCGACATCCTCTCGAACATTGGAGATCGGCAGCTCGAAGGCATCGAGGATCACGATATCGATCGTTACATCGCGGCGATTCGAAACGCAGCCGAGGGTCACTCCGCGGAGGGGAAAGGCTAGTCGGCCGAACGCTTACGACGGCTCATGAGGCCGAGGAGTCGCGCCTCGGGATCCTCGAAGAACGCCATCCATTCCTCGACGCCGTCCTCGTGTCGATGGATCAGGTGCGGCGCGGAGACGAACGAGGCGCCGCGATCGATCAGGCCGCTGTACGAGGCGTCGATGTCGTCGACCGTGAAGTAGATCACCGATTCGTTTTCCACCTTTCTGGTTTCTTCTAGCATGAGGCGCAGGCCGTTCATGTCGAAGAAGGCGAGTTTGTCGAACTCATAAAGCAACGGCAGGCCGACCACGTCGCGATAGAACGCCGTCGAGGCGCCGATTTCTTTCACGTGCCGAGCAATCTGGCCGACGTTGTTCAAGCTGACCTCGCGTGCCATCGGTTCATCCTCCCGCGCGACGAATGGGTGGGTTTTGGGATAGCCGCGCCATAGCTTGAGCGCGCGGCGGTCGGTGACGTCCAGCTTCGCGACGATGTTGGCGACGTGATACTTGACGGCGTCGCGGCTGATGCCGGTACGCGCCGCGATCTGCGCGTTCGTGAAACCGTGCCGGACGCCGTGCAACGTGCGCCATTCGGCGGGTGTCAGGACGTCATCGTGGCGCGGACGCCCTCGGGATCTCTTCATGTGGGTAGTCTAGGAAGGTGGCACTCGAATTTCCCTCCCCCGCCGCGGTGCTCGCACGGGTAGACGACGAAAGATCCTCATGACGCCTTCATCGTGGGCGTGGTGCAATTCACCGGCTTCTGATTTGATCGCTAGCGCTTGAAAAGGAGACAGCCATGGCCGTCAGTGACCACGTCGACCTGCCCCAGTTCATGGCCGGCCTCGAACGCCGCAACCCAGGAGAGACGGAGTTCCACCAGGCGGTCTATGAGGTCGCCTCGAACGTGTTCGAGTTCATCTCGGACAAAGAGATCTATCACTCGCTACAGATCTTGAGGCGGATCGCCGAGCCCGACCGGATCATCATCTTCCGGGTCTGCTGGGAGGACGATCAGGGCAACATCCGCGTCAATCGTGGCTATCGGGTGCAGAACAACAATTCGATCGGCCCGTACAAGGGCGGGCTGCGATTTCATCCGAGCGTCAATCTTTCCATCCTGAAGTTTCTTGCCTTCGAACAGACGTTCAAGAACAGCCTCACGGGTTTGCCGCTCGGGGGCGGCAAGGGTGGCGCGGATTTCAATCCGAAAGGGAAATCCGACAACGAGGTCATGCGCTTCTGCCAATCGTTCATGACCGAGCTCTACCGCCACGTCGGCGACGACATCGACGTGCCGGCCGGCGATATCGGCGTCGGCGCGCGCGAAATCGGCTATCTCTTCGGCCAGTACAAGCGGTTGACCGCGCGCTTCACGGGTGTCCTGACGGGCAAGGCGATCGATTTCGGTGGCAGCCCGATTCGAACGGAAGCGACCGGCTACGGCACGGTTTACATGATGCAGGACATGCTGGCGTTGCGCGGCGAGGATCTGGCCGGGCGAACGTGCCTCGTGTCCGGCGCCGGCAACGTCGCGCAGTACGCGACGGCGAAGCTGATCGAGCTCGGCGGCCACGTCGTCACCCTGTCGGATTCGACCGGCTTCATTTACGACAAAGACGGGATCGACGCCGAGAAGCTCGCCTACGTCATGGATCTGAAAACCGTTCGGCGCGGCGCGCTAAGCGCGTATGCCGAAGAATTCGGTGCCGAGTTCCATAGCGGACGAACGCCTTGGGGTGTGCCCTGTGATCTCGCCTTCCCGTGCGCGACTCAGAACGAAATCACCACGAGCGACGCCGAGATACTGATCAACAACGGCTGCATTGGCGTCTCGGAGGGCGCCAACATGCCGACGGAGCAGGACGGCATCAGCGCGTTCACGGACGCGGAGATCCTGTTTGCGCCGAGCAAGGCGGCGAATGCCGGTGGCGTCGCCGTCTCCGGCCTCGAAATGAGCCAGAACAGCACGCGGCGGACGTGGAAAGCCGAGGAGCTCGAGGTGTTGCTCCGGGAAATCATGACCGGGATCCACGAGCGTTGCGTCGAACACGGTCGGTGCCCTGGCACCGACTACATCGACTATGTGCGTGGAGCGAATATCGCCGGCTTCGTCAAGGTCGCCGACTCGATGATCGCCTACGGGGTCATGTAGCGGCGAACCGGCGATGCCGGTCCGTTGGCAGTTCTTGCTGGCGCAAGAACTGCGGGGGCCGAAGCCGGGAAGCCGCTTTGCCGGTTCGTTGGCAGTTCTTGCTGGCGCAAGAAACTGCGGGGCTCGAAGCTTGCGAACCGGCGTTTTCCGGCTACGAAGAGCGGCGCACCACCCAGGCCTCTTCCATCGGCCAACGACTCGCCCAGTCGGGGTCTGCCCAGTCGAAGGGTGATTCGGCATTGTCCGGCGCCTGGATCTCGACGAGCCGTTCGATCGCGAATCCCGCGCCGGTGAGGATTTCGATCCAGCGTCCGTGCGGAATGTGGAACTCGACCGGACCGTCTTTGACGCCCCAGTCGACGGCATAGAGGTCGAAATAGGGGCGCTTCAGCTGGGTCTCGAGCTTCGCGTCCTCGCCATCGGCGAGGCACGTCGTCGAAAACGCGGCGTTCGTATAGAAGACTAACTGCCCGCCCGGTCGAAGGATCCGTGCGGCTTCCGGGACCCAGCGTTCGGGGTCGGCCCAGAGTGCCGCGCCGTATTCGGAAATGGCGAAATCGAACGATGCATCCGGGAACGGCAGGTTTTCACCAAAGCCCTGTACCCAGCGGATATCGAGTCCGTGTTCGGCCGAAAAAGCTTTTGCGCTTGCCAGTTGATTGGGTGTCGGATCGATCCCCGTGACGCGGCCGCCGCGCCGTGTCATCCAGGCCGAGACATAGCCCGCGCCGCAGCCGATTTCGAGGCAGTCGAGGCCTTCGAGCGTTCCGGCAGCAGGCGATGGTCTGCCTCCGGCAAGCTCCAGATGCCCCAGTAGGGCTCGTCGCTCGCCCAGGCCTTGGCGCCGAACTCGCGGAACCAGGCCGCGGCGTCCTGCCAGTGAGCGACCGTGCGTTCTTGTCGATCAGTCATCGGCGAGGACGCGGATCTCCTCGACCCGCATCGTCAGCCGGTCGAGCGCCGCCGCGAGATCTTCAATTGCGCCAGGCACTTGTGCGTAGTTGCGGTACTCGATCGATTCCCGGATCGCGGGCAACGTTTTAGCCCCGTAGCCTTCGAACGTCCCCGGTGCGTAAAGCTGGTGGCGATACCACGGCCGATCGGGAAGCCCTTTCGGGTTCATGAGTTCGGCCTCGGCCGTATAGAGCAACTGATTGATGCGCTCGATCGCCGCGTAGTCGCGATTGGCCTCGAGCTCTAGGGCGTCGGTCGCCTGCTCGAGGCGCATGACGGCGTTGTCGAGCGGTGCAAAGTTGAAATGTGGAACGGCGGGGCGACGTTCCGGCGGCATCAGCGAGCCCGAGGGATCGAGGACCAGCGCGAAATCGCCGGCGGCGAGATGTTCGTTTTGTCGTTTCGTCGTCTCGCGCTGATCATCGGCGAGCTTTTTCACTTCGGCGAGGTACTTCTTGACGATCGTGGTGATCGCGCCGAGATCGAACGGCAATACTGTGGCGTTGGCGAGCCGCAAGGTGATGCGGCCGTTGAGCTGCGCCAGGGCGACGCCGTAGTCATGGCCGGGATCGATGTCTCGTTCGAAGTGCATCACGGTGTCGTGCATCGTGTGATAGGCGCCGCTATGGCCTTCGCCACGAAACGATGAGTTGATCGAAGGAATGCCGACGTGCTGGAAGAAAGGCGAGTAGTCGGAGCCCGAGCCGAGCGCCCTGAACTGCAACCCGCTCTTGGCCCGTCCGCACGCTTCGCCGCCCTGGTTGACGCAGATATTGGCTTGGCGTCGCCGCAGTACGGAAACACCCGTCTGTGGGTCGACGACCGCGTCCGCGGCTTGAACAAACGCCTTGTCGAGCGCATGGCTGCCACCCATTCCCAGGAATCCGCGGCCGTTGCCGTCCGTGTTGAGGTAGGCGACGGCGTTGGTGCGCAGCGTCTCGATGTGCTCTTCGACCCATTCGGTCGAACCCATCAAACCGTGCTCTTCGGCATCCCATGCGGCGTAGACGATCGTCCGTTTGGGTTCTGGCATCGCGGCGATCGCCTTCGCCTCGGCCAGGAGCGCGATGAGGCCCGAAATCGGATCCCGCGCGCCGTGATTCCACGCGTCGTGATGGTTACCTCGGATCACCCACTGATCGGGGAATTGTGAACCCGTGCGACGGGCGATCACGTTTTTTGCCGTCAGCATTTGCCAATCGAACGTGACCTTGAGGTGAACCGTCGCTTCGCCGCCGCCCAGACGGTAGGTCACGGGCAAGGCGCCACGCCATTCCCGCGGCGCGACGGGGCCTTTCATTGCCGCGAGAATCGGTTCCGCGTCGCCGTAGCTGATCGGCAACGTCGGGATCGGCGCGATCGCCGCGGCATCTTCGCGGGCAAGCCGCGGTTCGCCGGCAATCGCCGGCCGGCCGGGGGTCAGCACGTCGCCTGCATGCAGCGGCAAGTCCATGATCGAGCCACGCTGCACGCCCGTCGCGTTCTTGTGCGGACCGTCCGGGTAGACCGGGCCCTGGTAGTAGCCGTCGTCGACGGGGTCCGAGTAGATGATGCAGCCGATCGCGCCGTGGAGTGCGGCGATCTTCGGTTTCATGCCGCGGAACGTCGCCCCGTAGCGCGCGATCACGATCTTGCCGGATACGTCGACTCCGTGGCGCTCGAGGGTTTCGTAGTCTTCGATGCGTCCGTAATTGACATACACGACGTTGCCGCGCACGTCGCCGTCCGGCGAGAACGAGTTGTAGGGCGGCAGCATGTCGCCCGCGAATCGTGACGACGGGTCACTCATCATCGGCCGTTCCGTGAGACTCGCGACGAATCGTGTCGGTGATTCGAGAACGAGCCGTCGCTCGGTCGGTCGCGGGATCAGGATCTCGTAACTCGTGATCTCGGTGTCGTATCCCCACGACGTGAACCAATTGGCCAGGCTCTCGACGTTCATTTCGCCGTGTTCGGATCCCGTGTGGTGCGGCCTTGCGGCGAGACCACGCATCCAGAACGCGAGGTCAGCGGCGTCAACTGATGCGTCGAGTTCGGCTTCGAGTGCGAGCTGTCGTTCGGTTCCGGCCGCGTCGAACCCGAGAATGCCTCCGGATGCCTGGACCGCCAGCGCGACGACGAGTGTGGCGAAGAGCAGGCGCACGGTTCGGGTCCTCTCGTTTGGTTGTCGGGAACGTTCTAGTGGAACGGGCGGTCGCCTTTAACCGTCACGCGGTGCCCGCTACGCGACTCGGGGTAGTAGTCCCACACGGCCATGTGCTGCACGCAACGGTTGTCCCACATGGCGACGGAGTTGACGTCCCATTGGAAGCGGCATTGGAAGTTCGGATCCTTCACGTGCTCGAAGAGCATGCGCAGAAGGCCGTCACTTTCCTCCCGCGCGAGTTCGATGATGCGCTTAGTGAACCCCGCGTTGACAAAAAGTGCCTTGCGGCCCGTCTCCGGATGGGTGCGGATTACCGGGTGGATCGCTCTGGGGAATTCCCGCTGCGGCTTGTGATCGCCGTATTGACCGGTGTAGTCCGACTCGTGGCGCGCCGAGAGCGTGTCGAGCAGGTCGCGCATCGGCGCCGACAGGGCCTCGTAAGCCGCATACATGTTGGCGAAGAGCGTATCGCCGCCGTGCGACGGGATGCTCTCGATGTGCAGGATGCTCGACATCGGCGGCTCGACATCGGCGGACACGTCGGAGTGCCAACCGTTGCCGTTGTTGCGGTGCGACCTCGAGTCCGTGTGGATGGTCATGAGCTCGCGGTAGCCGTGCGAATAGGGCGCTGCCGGGTGGATGTGGAGCTCGCCCAGGCGTCGCCCGAAATCGAGATGCGATTCGGGCGTGAGTTCCTGATCGCGAAAGAAAAGCACGAGATGATCGAGCCAGGCCGCGTGGATTTCTTCGAACACGTCATCCGAAAGCTGGCTCAGATTCGCGCCGCGAATCGTCGCGCCGATCGTGGGCGTCAGGGGTTCAACTTCGATGTGTCGGTACGATCCCATGTTTCCTCCACTGGCCCGCCGACTCCCGTTTTGCATAGCGGCGGGGTGACGACGCATTCGAAACCGTTTCTATCATAGGTGGAAAACGAGATAGCGATGGTCAAATAATCAAGGTGAGCGCGGGGTGGCAATCAGGTCAACCGTCGCGCACATGGGGCCGCGCAACGGCCGCCTTCAAGCAACCGCAAAGGAATCGCGATGTCTTTCCATGCAATCGAAATGGACTCGATCACGGGCGAAACGCTCAGCTTCGAGCAGTACAAGGGCCAGGCCTGCCTGGTAGTCAATCTCGCGAGTCAGTGAGGCCTCACCCCTCAGTACGCAGGTCTGCGGACATTACAAGAGAGTGGTGACGTCACAGTGCTCGGTTTTCCGTGCAATCAGTTCGGCGCACAGGAGCCGGGCACGAACGAAGAGATCCTCGAGTTCGCGACGTCGAATTACGATGCGAACTTCCAGCTCTTCTCGAAAGTCGAGGTCAACGGCGACGGCGCGTGTGATCTTTATCGGCTCCTGAAGGAAGCCCAGCCGGGCGACATCGCCTGGAACTTCACCAAGTTCCTCATCGACGGTGACGGGAAGGTTGTGGCGCGTTACGAGCCGCAGGTCGCCCCGGACGAGATCGCGAACGACCTTTCCGCGCGGCTCGGCTGACGGCGAGGCGGGGTGTTTGCCCCGCCGATCCGGGCGTCCACGCGAGTATCGACAAGGAGGGGCCATGGCCGCACTCGACGGGTTACGCATTCTCGACATGACGCAATACGAAGCGGGCACGTCCGCAACGCAAGCGCTCGCTTGGCTCGGCGCAGACGTCGTGAAGGTCGAGTCGGTAGATGGCGGCGACCCGGGTCGCGGACCCGCGGGGAACGCCGAGTATTTCGTCATCTGGAACTCGAACAAAAAGAGCGTGGCGATCGATCTCAAGAGCCCGGCCGGTCGCCAGCTCCTGCTCGACATGGTTCCGCACTACGACGTCTTCGTCGAAAACTACGGCCCCGGGGTGATCGAGAAGCTCGATATCGGTTACGACGTGATGCGCTCCGTCAAGCCCGACATCATCCACGCGCGTCTGAAGGGGTTCGGCTTGACGGGCCCTTGGGCGGACTTCAAGTGTTACGACATGGTGGCCCAGTCTGCGGCGGGGGCGTTTTCCATCACGGGTGAACCGGATGGTCCGCCCATGCGTCCAGGGCCCACGACGGGCGATGCTGGAACAGGCGTGCAGATGGCGCTCGCGATCTCGGCGGCCTACGTCCAGAAGCTCAAGACCGGCAAGGGTCAGCTCATCGAACTCTCCATGCAGGAGGCGATGACCTACTACCTGCGTACGTCGACGTCGCGTGGCAGCTACGGTGAACGGGCTGCCGAACGTTCGGGCAATGGTGTGCTGCCGACGATGTCGCTCTATCCGTGCGCTGGTGGCGGCATGAACGACTATGTCTTCGTGATGGCGGTGACGCCGAGGATGTGGGAGTCGCTCTGTCACGCCATGGATCGAAGCCACCTCTTGAGCGACCCACGCTTCGCATCGGCTCAGGATCGGCTGGCGCACCACGCCGAACTCAAAGAAGAAATCGGCGCGTGGACGAAGGCGCACGACAAGTACGAAGCCATGCGGCTTCTGTGCGAAGGCGGTGTCCCGGCGAGCGCCGTGCTCGATACGAAGGATCTCTACACCAATCCGCACCTCGTCGAGCGTGGTTTCATCCACGAACTCGAGCATCCGGAGGTGGGACCGATTCGACTGCTCGGTTGGCCGGCGCGGATGTCCGAGAGCGAAGTACCGATCACCGCGGCGCCGATTCACGGGGCGGATACGCGCTCGGTTCTCGCGGACGATCTCTCGTTGGCCGGTGACGCGCTCGACAAACTCGTCGCCGCGGGGATCATCAAGGCGGCGTGATCTCAACCTCGAGTGGCTGCTCGAAACCCACGTGCATGTCGACCACCTTTCGCCGCCGCGGCGGTGCTGAAGGAGCGCCACGGCGGGCGTTGTGTGATCGGTGCGCGGGTTACCGAGGTGTAGAAGACCTTCGCGGGTCTCTTCAATGCCGACGATCTTCGTTGTGACGGATCCGCGTTCGACCGGCTCGTACGTGACGGTGACCGGCTGGAACTCGGTGATCACGAGATCGCGTGATCGAGACACGCGGGCAGCGGCGATCGAATATTCACCTCGGCTCGGGCGTGCCCTGTGACGCGTTCAGCGACGCGCGACGATCACGCGATCAGGCGCTTTCGGCGCCACGGCTGATGTTGCCGTCAGTGCAGTTCAACATGCGTGGCGGTCGGTTCCCGCCGGCGGAAACCAACGGCCAGCACTATTTCAAGATCCCGTCGCGATGGCCTGACGCGGCTCGTCGGCGCAACGGCGGTTCGTGAATCGGGCGCTCTGGCGGCCGAACGTCGACTTCGGCCGCCGAGCGACTTCCTACAAGAGACCCGCCGCGCGTGCCCAGCGATACTTCGCGCCCAACACCGCCACCGGCTTCTCGGCCGTATACGGGTAGGCGAGGATGTCGCGGTCCATCAGGTATTCGCAGGCTTGCTCGATCTCGACGTCACCGACGAGGGAACAGACGACCGGCTTGTCGATGCCCTTCGCGCGCGCTTCTTCCACGGCGCGGCCACAAAGCTCCGCGAAGACCATCGGCGGGGTAATGATCGTGTGCCAGTAGCCGATCACGAGCGAATGGATGCGGTCCTCGTTCAGCGCGAGATTGATCGTCGCCTCGTACGTGGTGGGCGGTTCGCCGCCGGTGATGTCGACGGGGTTGCCGGCGGCGCCGAAGGGCGGAATGAATTCGCGGAACGCGGCGTCGAGGTCATCCGGCATCGACATGAGTGAAAGATCGTTGTCGGCACACGCATCGGACAGAAGCACGCCTGAACCTCCGGCGCCCGTCAGGATCAGGACGTTTTCGCCCTTCGGTGTCGGCAAGACCTGCAAGCCGCGGGCGAATTCGAGCATGTCGTTCAAGCTCTGTGCGCGAATGACACCGCTCTGTTTCAGCACGGCGTCGTAAACCCGGTCGTCGCCGGCGAGTGCACCGGTATGCGAATTGGCGGCGCGTGCGCCCATGGACGTCCGACCCGCCTTCAGTACGACGACGGGCTTCTTCTTCGACACCCGGCTCGCGACGTCGGCGAACGCTCGCCCGTCCTTCAGGTCTTCGACGTGCATGGCGATCACTTCGGTGTTCGGATCCTGCTCGAAGAAGGTCAAGAGATCGTCTTCGTCGATGTCGGCTTTGTTGCCTAATCCCACGATCGCAGAGACACCCATTTTGGCGGAACGGCTGAAGCCGATGATCGCCATACCGACACCGCCGGACTGAGACGAGAGTGCGACTTTGCCCTTTTCGTCGTACGGCGTGCAGAACGTCGCACAGAGGTTTTTGTGGGTGTAGTAGAAGCCGTAGATGTTCGGTCCCATCAGGCGCACGTTGTTTTCGTGGGCAACCTCGACGATCTCGGCCTGCATTTCATGCTCGCCGACTTCGGCGAAGCCCGAGGGGATGAGCACGGCGCCGGGAATCTTCTTCTCGCCACATTGTTTCAAGGTCGCCGCGACGAACGCCGCGGGAATACAGAAAATCGCGATGTCGATGTTGCCCGGCACATCCGTGACCGAGGCATAACACTGGCGGCCGAGGATCTCGGTTTCCTTCGGGTGGATCGGGTAGATCTCACCCGCGTAGCCACCGTCGATGAGGTTTTTCATCACGGAGTTGCCGATCTTGCCTTCGCCGGACGAGGCACCGATGACGGCGACGGCGTCCGGCTGCATGATGCGCGTCATCGCCGCGAGGATGTCGTCGTGACTCGGACGGAACCGGGGCGCCGGCGGGTCGAAATCGAACAGCACACGCGCATCGACCGCGGTCGCGGCGTCGCTCGTCGCAAAAACCGGATTCAAGTCGAGTTCGCTGATCTCGGGGAAGTCGTCGACGAGCCGGCTGACGTTCTCGATGAGCGTGCTGATCGCTTGACGGTCGACGCCCGCACCGCCTCGGACCCCGTCCAGGATTTCCGCACCCTTGATGTCGTCGAGCATCGACGCGGCCTGGTCGGCATCGGTCGGGGCCAGTCGAAAGGTTACGTCGCGCAAGACCTCGACCAGGATGCCGCCGAGGCCGAAAGCGACGAGTTTGCCGAAGGACGGGTCGGTGACCGCGCCGACGATCACTTCCTGCGTCGGTTCGAGTTGTTGCTGGATCTGCACACCCTTGATATCGGCATCGGCCTGATACGCCTTCGCCGAGTCGATGATCTGATCGAAGGTCGCCATCGCACCTTCGCGTGAATCGACACCGACCACGACCCCGCCGGCGTCGGTCTTGTGCAGGATGTCGGGCGATACGATCTTCATGACGACCGGATAGCCGAGGTCGTCGGCGATATCACCGGCGAGATCGGCGTTCGTCGCGATTCCTTCGTCGGGTGTCGCGATGTCGTAGGCATCGCAGACGATCTTCGCTTCGTCGGCGTTGAGCGATTGACGGCCGTCCGCGCGTGCTTGGTCCAGCACCGCGCGTACCGCATCTTGATTCGGCATGAATGGCTCCCTCGTTCCCCGTATTTCGAGCTGAAAGCGTATCGTGCTCCGCCGCTCGTTGTTAGTTGCCGGCGCGAAAACCGCATCGCTTCCCGCAGATCAGTCCTCGATCCCGGCGGCTCGGCGGAGCCTTTCTTTCGTCGTGTCGTCGAGGGAGCGCCAATCGCGATCGTCGAGGGCCGCTTGCAGGCTATAGAGGTTGTAGCAAACCGGCAGGCCTTGTTGTTCGAGGGAACAAAGGCGCCGGTAACCGCGTGGTGCGCCCATCGCCTCGAGGTCTGCGCGTGTCGTGACGCCGATGGCGGCCAGACGTCGGCCTAGGACCTTGCCGATGTTCTTGAGTTCGGTCACGGATCGTTCGGCAGCGAGTCGACTCTCCATGGTGCAACTTCCTTCGTCTACATCAGGGGTTGCCGAGGTAAACATACAGGCTGTATGTATGTCGAATCAGAAAGCACAGGCGGACGCGTAGTTTGGAGCCAACGAACAAGAAAGGCGTGCAAGGAGCGGCTACGCGAGCGGTGCTCGTCGGGCGTGCGCGGCGGCTCTTTGCGCTGGGTTTCGGCAAGGTATCGACACCCGCCATCGCGGCGGCGGCCAATGTCACCCGAGGCGCGCTCTACCACCACTTCGCTGACAAACGAGCACTCTTCTCGGCGGTCGTGGCCGAGGTCGCCGCGGAAATAGCCGAGTTCATCGATGCCGCCGCCCTGCCGTACGCGGACGATCCGATCGAGGCGGTCGTCGTCGGCAGCCGGGCATTCGTCACCGCTTGTGATGACCCAGAGACGCGCCAGATTTTCCTCCTCGATGCCCCGGCGGTGCTCGGCTGGAACGCGTGGCGCGCCATCGACGCGGTGCATGGCCTCGGCAGCCTCAAGGGCGGTCTCGACGCGTGCGCTCGGGCCGGCCGATTGGCCGAGGACGACATCGACGGCGTCGCTCATCTCGTCTCCGGCGCATTGAACGAAGCCGTCTTCGTGCTGGCGTCGGAGCCCCGAAACGAACTATTGCGGGCGCGCCTCGACACCCAGATCGAACGCCTCGTCCGCGGCGTCTTCATCGACGAGAAGTGATAGCGACGCGCTGCCCCTGGCGGCGCGCTGCCTTTAGCAGTGAACCGATGCCCTCGTAGTTCGTGCGCAAGCAAGAACTGCCAACGCGCTGCCCCTGACAGCGCGCCTTGGCCATCAAGGTTGATACACTACGGGGCTTTGCTTCCACTCAAGCTCTAGGGGAGAGACTATGGGGACGATGAACGGCGCCCAAATAATGGCGCAAAGTCTCAAGCAACAAGGTGTCGACTACATGTTCGGCATCGTCGGGTTTCCGGTACAAGGTGTCGCGGCGGAGGCTCAAAAAGCCGGAATCCGCTACGTCGGCATGCGCAACGAGCAGGCGGCGAGCTATGCGGCTCACGCGGCCGGTTATCTCACGGGACGCCCGCAAGCCTGCTTGACGGTCTCTGGGCCCGGCGTAATCCACGCGTTCGCGGGTCTTGCCAACGCAAAAGAGAATTGCTGGCCGATGATCCTGATCGGCGGCGCATCGCCCGTCTATCAGAACGGCATGGGCGGCTTCCAAGAAGAACGACAAGTCGAGCTCGCCGCGCCGTACTGCAAATATTCCCACGCGATCGAGCACGTCAATCGAATTCCGTACTACGTCAATCAGGCGGTGCGCCATTCGATCTACGGCCGGCCTGGACCCGTCTATCTCGATTTCCCCGACGACATCATTCGCGGTGAGTGCGAAGAGGAAGACGTCCTCGAAGTCGCCACGGTACCGGAACCGCCGCGCGCGCAAGCCGACCCGGATGCGATCGAGCAAGCACTATCGGTGCTCGAGTCGGCAGAACGGCCGCTCGTCGTCGTCGGTAAAGGTATGGCGTGGTCGCGCGCCGAAGACGAGATTCGGGAGTTCGTCGAGCGTACGCAGCTACCGTTCCTGAACTCGCCCATGGGTAAAGGCACCATGCCGGACACCGACGAACTGTCGGTAGGCGCGGCACGGAGCACGGCACTGCGTGAAGCGGATGTCGTGTTCCTGATGGGTGCACGCCTCAACTGGATCATGCACTACGGTCTGCCGCCGCGGTTCAACAAAGACGTCCGCGTGATCCAACTCGACATCCAACCCGAAGAGATCGGCACCAACGTCCCGGCGGAAGTGGGGCTCGTCGGTGACGGCAAGGCGATCGTCAATCAGCTCAACCGCGCGCTCGACAATCGTCAGTGGTTCTACCCGGCCGAGACGGCGTGGCGCACGACGTTGAAAGAGAAGGCCGACGCGAACCTCGCGACGGTGCAACCGATGATCGATGACGAATCGGCGCCCACGAACTACTACCGGGCGTTCAAGGACATCGTCGAATGGCTGCCCGATGATGCTTACATCATCGGCGAGGGCGCCAACACGATGGACATCGGCCGTACGCAGATGCCGAACGTGCATTCGCGTCATCGTCTCGACGCGGGAACCTACGGCACGATGGGCATTGGGCTCGGGTTTGCGGTCGCCGCGGCGGTCGTCAACCCTGACAAGCCGGTCGTATCGGTGCAGGGCGACTCGGCTTTCGGCTTCACCGGCATGGAGGTCGAAACGATGATTCGCTACAACCTCCCCGTGAAGATGATCATTCTCAACAACGGTGGAATCGGCGGCCGGATGGGCTCAACCGACACACCGGCGCGGGGTGAACCGCAACCCCCTGGCAACTTGATCTATGGCGCTCGCTACGACCAGATGGTCGAAGGACTGGGCGGCAAAGGTTGGTACGTCGATGATCCCGCGGATCTGCGCGGCGCGCTGGACGCCGCGATGGCGCACGATGGACCAACGCTCGTGAACGTGGTGCTCGATCCGAAAGCGGGACGCAAACCGCAAGAATTCGGTTGGCTCACCACATAATCTAAGAAACGCGGCCGGGAAACCCCCGGCCGCTTTCGTTTTTGAATGCGCGGGCGGTGCGTTGATCCGTGTCGTCCTGCGCGTGTGACACGCGAGTCGATGGCAAAACGTAAACCTACCCAATACGTCTATGCGTTCGGCAACCAGACCGATGGTGGCGCCGAACTTCGCAATACTCTAGGTGGCAAAGGCGCGAATCTCGCCGAGATGGCGCGCATCGGACTCCCGGTACCCCCGGGGTTCACCTTGGTCACCGACGTCTGCAACTACTATTACGACAACGATCGCCAATATCCGCCATCGCTTGAGGGCGACGTCGCGAAAGCGATGCGGGCGATCGAGAATCAGCTCGACAAGCGCTTCGGTGATCCGGTCAATCCACTCCTCTTGTCCGTTCGTTCGGGCGCGCGGGAATCGATGCCGGGCATGATGGATACGATCCTGAACCTCGGCCTCAACGACGAAACCGTCGAAGGCCTGGCCGAGGCGACCGCTAATCCGCGCTTCGCCTACGACTGTTACCGGCGGTTCATCCACATGTACGCCGACGTGGTGATGGGCGTGAACGACGAGAATGCCGATCCGTTCGAGCATGTCCTCGAAGCAAAGAAGCGAGCCGAAGGGGTCGAGCTCGACTCGGACCTCTCCGCCGAGGGACTCGCGGCCGTGATAGACGAGTTCAAGTCGATCGTTCGAAATCATACCGGCGAAGATTTCCCGCAGGACGTGGGCGCTCAGCTCTGGGGCGCGATCGGCGCCGTCTTCGGTTCCTGGTTGAACGACCGGGCTGTGCTCTATCGCCAACGTTACGGTATCCCGCGCTCCTGGGGCACGGCGGTGAACGTCCAGGCGATGGTGTTCGGCAACCTCGGCGAGACGAGTGGCACGGGGGTGGCGTTCACTCGCGATCCCGCGACGGGCGAAAAAGTGCTCTACGGCGAATACCTCGTCAACGCGCAAGGTGAGGACGTCGTCGCGGGCGTGCGCACGCCCAACCCGATTGCCCAGATGGTCGATGACTTGCCGAAGAGCCATGCCGAGCTCGAGAAAGTTCGAACGAAGCTCGAGCGACACTTCCGCGACATGCAGGACTTCGAGTTCACCGTCGAGAACGGCAAGCTCTTCATGCTGCAGACCCGAAACGGCAAACGTACGGGCCTCGCCGCGGTCCGAATCGCCGTCGAAATGAACCGCGAGCGGTTGATCGATCGTAAAACCGCGCTGATGAAGATCCCGGCCGAATCGATCGATTCACTTCTGGTGCCCGTCTTCGATCATAAGGCGGTCGCAGGCGCGACGCCGATCGCGACCGGCCTCCCGGCAGGGCCGGGGGCGGCGAGCGGCGAGATCGCGTTTACGTCCGATCGCGCGGAGGAGCTGACACGGAAAGGAAAATCCGTGGTGCTTTGCCGGACGGAAACATCGCCCGACGATCTCAAGGGCATGTTGAACTCGGCCGGCATTCTGACGTCTCGCGGCGGGGTGTCATCCCATGCAGCACTCGTCGCCCGTCAGCTCGGCAAGGTCTGTGTCTGCGGGGCGGCGAGCGTCGTCATCAACTACGACGACGGCACGCTTAACGCCGGCGACGCGGTCCTGAAGGAAGGCGACTGGATCTCGATCGACGGATCGACCGGCGAAATCTTCGCCGGGCCTATCGAGACGACGGCCTCTGAAGTCCAGCGAGTCCTCAGGGGGCGTCTCAAGCCTGAAAAGAGCTACCACTACCAGCTCTACGCCACGGTCATGTCATGGTCGGATGCACTCCGGCGGGTGAAGATCCGCACGAACGCGGACACGCCGTCGATGGCGAAACAGGCGATCGAATACGGGGCCGAGAGCATTGGTCTGTGCCGCACCGAACACATGTTCTTCGAAGAGACGCGCATCGATCATATGCGCGAGATGATCCTGGCGCCGGATGAAACGGCACGCCGGGCGGCTCTGAAAAAGCTTCTGCCCTATCAACGGCGTGATTTCAAAGGGCTCTTTCAGGCCATGGGCGGAAAACCCGTGACGATTCGCCTCCTCGACCCGCCGCTACACGAATTCCTGCCGCACGACGACGGGGTCTCCGCAGCGCTCGCGGAAAAACTCGGCGTACCGGTCGCGGACGTACTCGAACGGACGGAGAGCCTCGCCGAGGTCAATCCGATGCTCGGTTGCCGCGGCTGCCGGCTCGGCATCATGTATCCCGAAATCACCGAGATGCAGGCGCGCGCGATATTCGAAGCGGCCATCGCTGCCTCGTCGGGCAAAAATGCCGTCGTTGTGCTGCCGGAGATCATGGTACCGCTCGTCGGATTCGTGGCCGAGCTCGAGGACCAGGTTGCGATCGTGCGCCGTGTCGCGGACGAAGTGATGAGCAAGAAGGGTGTCACGATCGAATATCAGGTCGGCACCATGATCGAAGTGCCTCGGGCCGCCATCACGGCGGACGAAATCGCGGAAGTCGCCGAGTTCTTCAGTTTTGGGACAAATGATCTCACCCAGATGACGCTGGGTCTTTCGCGCGACGACATGGGGTCGTTTTACGACCAGTACGTCGCGAAGGAAATCTACGGTGCGAATCCCTTCGCGAGCATCGATGAATCCGGGGTCGGGCGGTTGGTATCCCATGCCGCGCGGCTCGGACGATCGACACGCCAGGGCATCAAGCTCGGCATCTGCGGCGAGCACGGTGGTGATCCGTCGTCGATTCGGTTCTGTCAGGAGACGGATCTCGACTATGTGAGCTGTTCACCGCCGCGCGTCCCGGTTGCCCGCCTGGCGGCTGCCCAAGCCGCGATATCGCTTGGCTAGGAAGTTTGCCGAACGAGAACCGTGCTCGCGCTAGCGGATAGTCGGCGGCTGCGTTTCGGCGCGTTCGCGGGCAAACGCTTTCATGTTCGGTGGTCAGGCCGTTGGGATCGCGGCGGCGTCGTATGGCGGCGCGGACCTGCTCGATCAATTCGGATTGCCGGCAACGGCGTTGGTCGTCGCGTTTTCGGTCGCCCTGATTGCCCTCATTCCGCTTTTCATTCGCGAACGGCTGATGCCGTGGACCATGGGTGACGCGTTGCCCCGATCGTTGGCCTTCGCGGATGCCGATCTGCTCAAGATCGTCAGCCATCTCATGCGCGTCATCATCCTGCCGATGAGCGTACTGCTGGTCGCGATCAAATTCGGCGACTGGGTCGTCGTGGGCCTTCTCAACGCCACTTTCCCCGTGCTGACGACACAAGAACTCGGCTACGACGCGACTTTCTAATCGATGTGGAATTCGATCGGTGGGGTCGCCGCGGCCGTTTTCGGTGTGCTGATCGCGCCTCTCATTGATCGCGTCGGCGCGCAACGCGCGTTGTTCTGGGGGTTGCTGGTCAAGGCCGTCGTCATCGGCATCGCGGGATTGCTGGCATCCCAGTGGACCGCTGAAGAGACGCTCGTCGCGATCGTTCTCGGGGTGCAGTTCGTGGGCCAGCTTCTGACGGTCGCGAGCATCGCGCTCTTCATGAATATCTGTTCGCCGAGGATTGCCGCCACCCAGTTCGCGGTCTACATGGCGTCGTCGAACCTGGCGCTTTCAGCCGGTTCGATCCTGCTCGGCCCGCTCGATGCGGCGTTCTCCTTCCAGGAGATCTTCCTGATTGCAGCCGGTCTCTATCTCGTGCTCGTTGCGCTCATCCCGCTCTTCAAACTCTCGGCGCATCGGGCACGCGCGGCGGAGCTCCTCGGTGAGAACTCGGCGGAGCCACCCGTCGCCCAAGCGCGTTGACGGCCTAGCCGAGGCGGGGAATCAGGCCGAGGGTTTCGAACACCTCGCTCATCGTTCGGGCGGCCCGTTCGCTCGCTCGCGCGCGACCGTCCGCCAGCAGGCGATCGAGAGACGCTGGGTCCGATCGGATGTCACGGAAGCGCTCCTGGATGGGCTCGATGAGGGCGACGACGGCGTCGGCGACCTCGGTCTTGAGCGCGCCGTATCCGAGGCCGCGGAAACGGTCCTCGAGCGAGGCAATGCCGACGTCGGTCGCGGCGGCGAGGATGTTGAGCAGGTTGGTGACGCCGGGTTTCGTTGGATCGGCGCGGATCACGCTCTCGGAATCGGTGACCGAGCGTTTGATCTTGCGCGCGATCCGCGCGGGTTCGTCGAGGAGCGTGACGATGTTCGCGTCGACGCTATCCGACTTCGACATCTTCTTGCTCGGATCCGCGAGGCTCATGATGCGCGCGCCGGTGGCGGCGATATGCGCGTCGGGTAGCGGGAAAACCGGCCCGTAGAGGGTGTTGAATCGTTGGGCGATATCGCGCGTGAGTTCGAGGTGCTGGCGTTGATCCTCGCCGACCGGCACACGGGTGGCCTTGTAGAGCAGGATGTCGGCAGCCATCAGGACGGGATAGCTCATGAGTCCGGCGTTGACGTTCTTCGCATGGCGCCGGCTCTTGTCCTTGAACTGCGTCATCCGATGGAGCTCGTCGATGGGTGTATGACACTCGAAAATCCAGGCGAGTTCGCAATGCGCCGGCACGTGCGACTGGACGAAGACGACGCTCCGCTGGGCGTCGATGCCACAGGCGAGATAGAGGGCGACGAAGTCGCGACACCGATCAGCGAATCGTTGCGGATCGTGACGGACGGTCACCGCGAGCAGATCGACGAGCGGGAAGAAGCAATCGTCGCGGTCCTGTCGGCCGACCCAATGTCGGATCGCGCCGAGGTAATTGCCGAGGGTCAGGCGGCCGGACGGCGCGATGCCGCTCAACAAGACTGGGGGGTTCGTCATGACTCATCTCTGGAATGTGAACCGGAGACTCGACTGGAATGGGTTTGGTCGCCGGTTTTGAACAAGCGACAGGGAACAGGGCGTCGCTAGTCGAGCGCGCGCCACCAGGATTGGTTGGAAGATTGGGTGTGTCTAACCATCGCAGCGCTTTGTACCAGATCGAAGAGGCGCCGTCTCGACACTCGGCGTAGTCTTTCGAGTTCGTATCAATTCGGAGTGCGGTACAAGTGATCCCGGAGTCCTACCTTCAGTTCCTCGATGTTCTCGCCACCGACGAGCGCCCCCACTCGGGCCGGACGTTGCGCGACCACCTGATCGGTACCTACGAGATGCTGGCCGAATGGGGTTGCCCCGATCATGTTGCGACCGCGGGGTTGTTCCACAGCATTTACGGGACGGCGTCGTACCGGAATGCGTCGACCGAGTTTTCGAAACGCGACGCGGTCCGGGCGGTCATCGGCGACGCGGCGGAGGAGTTGGCCTATCTCTTCTGTATCGCGGATCGACGAGGGTTCTTCCACGAGACCGGCCACGCGCGCCCGGTCGTGTGGGATCGTGTCGAGGAGAGACTGATCGAGACGACGCCCGAGCGTATCAATGAACTGCTCGACGTCGAGGCCGCAAATCTCATCGAGCAGATCGACATCGAAAAGATCCCGCCGCGTGCCAAGGGCAACTACAAGCAGATGATGGCGCGTGCGGAGGGCTATATGTCTCCGCCCGCGTTCGACGCCTTTTCAGCTTTCGTCGACTCGCTCCCGGCGCCTGCGTAGGCGCTCAACGTGGGCTATTTCGAGATCAGCGAGGACGAACTCGATGTGATGGAAGCCTATGCGCGTGAGAACGACGGCCCCATCGTGATGGTCAACCTCATGCGCCTGAAGGAGACCGCCGAATATCCCGACGGGAGCGAGGAGGAACCTTGTAGTGGTCTTGATGCGCTCGGCCGCTATTCGAGGGGATCGGCGGAAGTGCGCCGAGCATCGGGTGCCGAGTTCATCTGGCGCGGCGAGGTCAGGGGGTTACCGATCGCGGCGCCTGATGAAGCTTGGGACCTCGTCGCTCTCGTGCGCTACCCGAGTGCGCGGGCCTATCTCGACATGCGGGCGGCATTGGCCTACCAGGCGGCGCGATTGCACCGCCGGGCGGGTCTGATCGATTCTCGCCTCTTCATGACCGTGGAGACTTAGCGCCGCCGACGTGTCAGGCGATCGGCATGATGACGGCACGGTCTTGATCCGCCGTGAGATCGATCGATTGGTCGGCGCGCGTGAACGACATCTTTATCGTCGAACCCATTGAATCCAGGGCGCTACGGAGATAGTGAGCGTTCACTTTCGTGCGAAAAGCTTCCGTGAATCCGGCAAACGACGCGCATGAAACGATGACGCTGAAATGCCAATCGAGGCCCGCTGGGCGATTGGCGTGACCGTCTTTTATCGGCGTGTATCCCAACGCCTGGCTCGTACCGATTTCGATGGTTTTCGCGCGCGCATCCACGGCGATGAAGATCGCTGGCAGGTAGGTGAATCCCTCGACCGATGGGTGTGCGGCTTCGAGGTGCACGCCGAGCGCCTCGAGGGCAGCGACGAGATCGGCGGACGCCATCTCGATCTCGAGCTTCGGTTTTGTCGGTAAGACGGTGCGGTAATCTGGAAAATCGCCGGCAATGAGTGGCCAGGCGATCGTGTCGTCGTCGAACTCGAGTCGGAGTTCGTCGAGGTGAACGCTTGCGCTCGCGCGCTCCGTGAGGAGCGTTGCGGTTTTGATGTCGACGACGATGGGCTCGTCGAATTGTGTGAGCCCGGGTGCCGCCGCGACGAGCAGACGGTGTCCGTCCGTCGCGACGGCGAATCCCTCGTTGTCGAGCAGGACGCCCTGGAGAACGGGACGTTTGGGATCCCCCTTGGCGGCGAAGGGGACGGCGCGAGCGATGGCGTCGAGGTCCGTGGCGGCGAGGTGGATCGTTGGGGCTGGTTGGGTCATCGAAAGTTCCTTTTGCAGTCGGCGGCGCGCACGATGCAAACGGCTCTTCAAGGCCGTCAGCGGAATCTCGTGCTGGCCGCTGGTCTCGGCGTAGCTCTTGCCGAGTACGTAATGGTCATAGATCAGGTCGCGTTGTGATGGCGGAAGTCGATGCACCGCGCCGCGGACGTCCCTACCCGGCTCGTCGGCATGCGGCGGAACCGAATGGAACGCGAGTTCGCGTTGCCATTCGGTGAGCACTCGCTGCTCGCGCGTTCGACGTCGAAACCAGGCAGCGATCTCGCGCCTGACGATCGTTTGTACCCAGCCGCCGAGGGCTAAGTGATCGCGCAGTTGTGCAAGCGATTGGGTTACTTTGATCTGCGCTTCCTGGACGATGTCTTCGCGGATATCGTCCGGGCAAGATCGGCATGCGTTCTTGATCACGGGTCCGACATGCCGAAGAAGCGTCTCTTGTGCGTGTCGATCGCCGGCCTTGGCGCTCCGAACGATCGCCGCGGTCAAGGTGCCATCTTTTTCAACCATCGCTTTTAAAGATGCGTATTGGTCCCGTCGGTTATGCCTCTCGTGCCGAGAAGGGCAAAAAATGGCGCAATCAATCCGGCGCCAGGCATTAACGAACGATGGTAACGGGGTCTACTATCCGCGCCATGCTGACCGGAAAATCGACAGGCAAGGGGAAAGGTTCCGACGCGAATGATCTCGCGGAGACGGCAGTGCTTTTGCTGCTCCGATCACCGCGCTTTGCCGTCGGTGAAATACTCGAGCTGCTCGACATGGACGAGCGCGAATTTCGAGAGATCGCCAAGCGCAATCGCCGGATCCACGAACTCCTGGAGGAGCGCCGCCTCGGCCAGTTGAAGCCGCTCGACAAGGAACCGCGCCAGTGCCTTCAGTGTCGTGAGTGGTTCGTGCCTTACGGGGCCGATCGTTTCTGCTCTGATGAGTGTAAGAAGGCCGACCAGCTAGGCCTCGACAAGCGTTAGGACGTATGCCGACTCACCTCACGCTGGCTCGTCATCATCGCGATCGATGCAGCCGTTCGATGAGCATCGATCGGAAACCGCTAAGGTGGATCAGATGCTCGATTGGCTCGAATTGATTGCGCCAGCGCGTTAGCTCGTTTCGAGGAACTCGACCCAGTTGCCGTCGGGGTCTTCGACCATGGCGATCCGCACGCCGGGACGGATTTCGGTCGGCGCAACGGGAACCGGCCGGCCGGCGTCCTGGCACTCTTTCGCGAGGTCGTCGAGGTTCGTCACCGAGATCGTCCAATAGCGATAACCCGTCGCGCCGGCGATACCGCCGCCCGCTGCCTCGGCGTCGGATAGGTTGCCGGGAGTAACGATCTTGATGAGGCTCGTGCCGCAATGCAGGCGCTGCATGACGCCTCCGCCCGGCATCTGCATCTCGCCTTCGTAGTCGAAACCGAGAACGTCGCGATAGAAGGCGAGCATGGCGTCGCCGTTTCTCGTGACGATGCCGAGATCGATGGAATCCTTGTTCAGTTCTATGCCCATGGGGTCTCCGTAGGTATGTCGAGAAGTGGTTTCAGCGTTCTACTAAGTACGCGTTTCGCTAAGACGCGCGTTGTCCGTCATGACTCGTCGATGTTGATGCCGAACTCGGCGAGTACTTCGTCGTTATGTTCACCGAGCAGGGGCGGCGGCTGGTAGAGAGACGTCGGCGTCTCGGTGAACTTGATCGGATTGGCCGCGAGCGCTGTCGGTGGGTTGTCGCCCGGTGGCTGATATTCCTCGAGCATCTGCCGAACGACGACGTGTGGGTCGGCGTGGATGTCGGCCATGTCGTTGACGGGGCCGGCGGGGATGGTGCCGTTCAAGGCAGTCATGATTTCGGCGCGCGTATGTTGTGACGTCCAGGCGGTGATCTCAGCCTCGGCGAAATCGACGTTCACGAGCCGCGCGGGATTGGTCGCGGTGCGCTCATCCGTGATGAGGTCGGGACGATCCATCGCGGCACACAAGAGATCCCAATGGTGTGGCTGCACCGCGGCGATCGCCACCCGACCATCCTTTGCCGGGAAGAGGTCGAAGGGATAGAGCGTCATGGCGCGCTGCAAACCGGCAGGACGGGGTTTGCCGGTGAAACCGAACGATGCGACCGCGCTCTTCTGTAAGCCCAACATGGCGTCGTACATGGACACGTCGAGAAACTGGCCGCGCCCGCTCGTCTTGGCGTGGTGAATTGCCGAAACGACACCGAGCGCCATCAGTGTGCCGGGAAAGATATCGGCGAATGCGGGTGTCACGAGATTGTCGTTCGCTTGCACGAGGCCGCCGAAGCTCTGCGCGGCGGCGTCGAGACACGGCCATTCGGCGTAGGGGCTCTCACCGGTACGCGGGTCGCCGAAGCCGCGCACACAGGCATAGACGATGGCTTCGTTGCGCGCCGAGATCACGTCGTAGCCGATGCCGAGACCATCCATTACGCCAGCGCGCATGTTCTCGACCACCGCGTCGGCCTGGTCACAGAGTTTCAGGAATGTGTCTCGATCTTTATCGCTCTTGAGATCGAGGCGCACGCTGCGTTTGTTGCGATTGACCGAGGCGAACGGCGCACCGTAGTCGGTCGCGGCTTCCCGGTCCTCGTAAGGCGAGGCATGGTCTGGAAGGAACGGTGGGATGTTGCGATACCCGTCACCGAGCGGTGGCTCGACCTTGATGACGCGGGCACCCAGATCGGCCAGGAGGCCGGCGCCGAACGGACCCGCCAGCGCCATCGTGCAATCGATGATCGTCAGGTCTTCGAGTGGACCGCTTCGCTCGTTGGTGGTCATGGTGGTGGTCTCCTGCTGCGAGCGGCGAACGTTGAAGGCCGAGTCGGTGCCGGGTCAAGGTTCATGCGACGTTGATGTCGCGCCGATGAAGCCCGGACGATCTCTGGACATCGGATCCGCGAGGCCTCGCGCCTCCTTGTGGCTTCTGTTGCCGTTCGAGGGGCGCGCCCCTAACCTCATTGTCTCTTCAGATCAGTTCGAGCGGCATGAAGCGCCGGAGTTTTCTCATCGCGTCGAGTTCGCTCGGCGCTGCCCGTTGGCTCGATGACCCGGCGCATGCCGCGCGTGGCGACCGCAGCAAACCCGAGGTTGGCGATCTACTCGTCTACGCTTTCGGCGAGAAAGCGGGACAGATCATCCGACCGACGGAGGTCACGTCCGAGCCGACCATGGCGTTTCCCAAGGGAGGCGATGTGGTCCGCAGCGGCTCGCTGCACAACCAGTTGATGGTCGTGCGGGTGGACGAGGAGGCGTTGACGTCGCGTATGGCGCGCTATGCCTCGGGACCGATCGCCGTGTACTCCGCTTCGTGCACGCACACCGGATGTGAAGTGAACGGATGGCTCGACGAGGAACAGCTCGTGGTCTGCCCATGCCATGGGTCTCGATTCGATCTCAACAATGCTGCGAAGGTGGTGCTGGGGCCCGCCATGAAACCGCTCGCGATGCTCATGATCGAGGCTGACGAAGAGGTGATACGGATTGCGGGTCGGTTTTCGCGGCGCATCGGGCCCGAACCGCTCGGTTAGTTGGTTTGCAGGGGGAAACGAGATGGGGAAGTCATTGGGAATGCTCGCGGCGCTCTTCTTGAGCATAGCCGCGGCGGGCGAATACACGCCCGTTACGGATGAACGGTTGCTCGAGCCCGAGCCCGCCAATTGGCTCATGTATCGAGGGTCCTACGATGCCCACGGCTACAGCGAGCTCGATGAGATCAACACGCGCAACGTCAAGCGCCTGGAGCCGAAGTGGCTCTTTTCGACGGGTCTGCGCGAAGGCCACCAGGCACCGCCGATCGTGAATGACGGCTACATGTTCATCACGACGCCGAACAATCATCTGATTGCCCTCGACGCAGCGTCCGGTGAGCAGCGCTGGAAGTATGTTCGTGATCTCCCCGAAGACCAGTACCAGATGCACCCCACTAACCGGGGTGTGGGGCTCTACGGCGACCTCGTCTTCATGGCCACGGCCGATTGCTTCGTCGTTGCGCTCAACGCGGAGACCGGCGAAGTCGTTTGGGAAACGGAGATCGAGGACTATTACGCGGGGTATTACATGACGCTCGCGCCGTTGGTCGCCGACGGCAAGGTCATGGTCGGGGTTTCGGGTGGTGAGTTCGGCATCCGCGGCTTCGTGGCGGCGCTCGATGCCATGTCGGGCGAGGAGGTCTGGCGCACGTTCACGATTCCAGGACCGGGCGAGCCGGGTAACGAATCCTGGCCGGGCGACTCGTGGAAGACGGGCGGCGTGCCGGTCTGGCTCACAGGTTCCTACGATCACGAGCGTCGGCTGACCTATTGGGGCACGGGAAACGGTGGCCCGTGGATGGGCGACACCCGACCGGGGGACAACCTTTATGCCACGTCGGTGATCGCGCTCGACGTCGCGACGGGCGAGATTCGGGGCCATCACCAGTATCACTGGAACGACTCGTGGGACTGGGATGAAGTCTCGACGCCGATGCTGATCGACTTCGAACGTAACGGCTATACGATCCCCGGGCTGGTGCATGCGGGGCGCAACGGCTATCTATGGTTCCTCGAGCGCCAGGACGGGCCGATCGCGTTCGTCGATGCGAATCCCTACGTCGAGCAGAACGTCTTTGCCTCGCTCGACCCCGAAACGGGTCGTCCCACGTATCACCCCGACCGTAAGCCGAAGACCGGTGTCGACGTCTCATTCTGCCCGTCGCACTGGGGCGGCAAGGACTGGCCGCCGGCGGCGTTCAGCCCGCGTACGCGCCTGCTCTACATCCCCGCGAACGACAATGTTTGTGCACATCTCCTGGGCGAGGAAATCGAATACCGCGAAGGGCGCGAGTTCATCGGTGTCGAATGGGAAGAATCGGATCTGATCGTCGCCGAAGACGCCGAGTTCATCGGTGAACTCCAGGCATGGGACGTCGACACGGCGGAAGAGGTCTGGAGCGTGCCCTTCGAGAGTCACAACTGGGGCCCGGTGCTCGCGACCGCGGGTGATCTCGTCTTCATGGGGGGCACCGACGATCGCTACTTCCGGGCTTTCCACGCGAAGACCGGCAAGCTCCTCTGGGAGCAGCGCACGAACTCTGGCATTACCGGCGTGCCGACGACGTATGAGGTGGACGGCAAGCAATACGTGGCGGTGCTATCCGGCTGGGGCGTCGACGCGGCGCGGCAAACGCAATCGCTCACCGACGTCGGCCGGGATGTACGCGTCGTTCCACAGGGCGGCGTATTGTGGGTGTTTGGCCTGGATTGAGCGGTAAGGGGGAAGCGGCCATGGATGACCAAGTCGAGCTGAATCGGTATCTCTACGAATTGCAGGGCTACCTCGTCATCGAAGACGTGCTGAGCCCGGCGCAGGTTGAGCGCCTGAACGAGCTCCTCGATGAGCACTTGCCGCCGATTCCCGATGATTGGCGCGAGCGCGCCAAACAGGCGCCGCGGGGAATCTACGATTACTACCGCTTCGGTGTGGCCGGTGGTAGCTACGCCTCGGGACCGGGTTTTCTCGATTTCGGTCAGGCGTTCGTCGATCTGATCGATCACCCGCGGACGATGGAGATCCTCCGGTTTCAGTTGGGCGATGCGTTTCGTCTCGACCGGATCTTCGGCATGCGGATGCGTGAAGGATTTCCGAGCGGGCGATTGCATTCGGATTACGGCGCGTCGGAACCGTTCACGGGCGCCGAGCCCGGCAAGCTCTACAAGCAACCCGCCTACCAGGCGTTACACGGTTTCGCCGTCGCGGCGTTCAACCTGACGGATGCGGGACCCGAGACCGGGGGCCTGTGCTGTATTCCGGGAAGCCACAACGCGCAGATCACGCTGCCGAAAACGATTCGCGACGGTACGCATACCGACGTCGTCATCTGCCCGCGGGCACCGGCCGGTAGCGTGACGCTCTTTTCGGAAGCGACAACACACGGCACGCTCGCGTGGAAGGCGAATCACGAACGCCGCTCCATTCTCTACAAGTACTGCGCCTCGCAACTCACCTGGTCGCGCACCCGGGTCCTGCCCCCGGAAGGGGCAGCGCTCACCGACCGCCAGCGTCTGCTCTTCGACGAACCGGCCGGCGCGAAGTGGTTCTTCCCCTCCCTCTTTGAGGCGTCCACTACTTGAATGGCATGTTTTTGCGTGAGCAAAAACTGCATACCTGACGAGTTAGCGTCAGGCTTTTGCGTGAGCGAAAACTGCCGACGGACCGCCCAGCGGTCCGCGCGATAGCAAAGCGCCGGCTACTTGAATGGCATGTTTTTGCGTGAGCAAAAACTGCATACCTGACGCGTTAGCGTCAGGCTTTTACGCGAGTAAAAACTGCCGACGGACCGCGAAGCGGTCCGCGCGATAGCAAAGCGCCGGCTACTTGAATGGCATGTTTTTGCGTGAGCAAAAACTGCCGACGGACCGCGAAGCGGTCCGCGCGGTCCGCCTAATGGATACACCCTCGGGCCGTGACTTCGATTCGGCGCTCGACGGTTTCGCCGCGGATGCCGACGTATTCATCCCAGCGATTCATCATGACGTCCTGCTGGTGGGGCAGGAACTGTAGTAGGTCGCCGACCGCGACGGCGCCGGGATCGATCTCGACGGTGAGTCCCGTGTGGTCGATGGACTTCGTGCGAACGTCGCTACGGCGCCAGACGCTCGGTGGCCCGTTGGGCGCGCCGATCGCATCGATGGGGATATCGATGAGCGCGGTGGTTTCGTTCTCCATCGCGATCACGCAACCGAGCATCCGGGCTGCGTAGTGGAATTCCGTCATGTAGTCGTACGGGACTTCCATGACGATGTACGTGCCGCCCTCGATTTCGGTGACCTCGGGGCGCGTTGCGGCGACGTCGTAAGTCCAGGACTCGCCGGTGGAGACGATATCCATGCGGATCCCGGCGGCTTCGATCGCGTGTTTCACGTCGAGAACGTGATCGATGTACTTGAGGCCTTCGTCGAAACGCGCGTGGCGGTCGGGCGAAGCCGTGGTCGGGACCTGATGACTCATCACGCCGCGGAAGGTGAGATCGGGGTTCTGATCGGCGGCTTCTGCGAGCGCGACCGCGGCGTCGATCGTCCGTGTCCCGCCGCGTCGCATCATCGTGTCGATTTCGATGACGACGCCAAGACGCACGCCGCCGGCGCGGCGCACACCCGCCGCGAGGCGTTCGAGATGTTCGCGATCGTCGATCGCCACGACCATGTCGGCACGTCCGGCAAGGCTGCAGAGCCGATCGATCTTGGCCGCGTCGACGACCTGATTGGCGATCAACACGTTGTCGACGAGGCCTGAGTCGACAAAGACCTGCGCTTCTGAGACTTTCGCGGCGCAGACGCCGCCGACCGTTCCGCCGGCGTTGATCTGTCGCTCGAGTACCCACGGGCTCTTATGGTTCTTGCCGTGCTGCCGGAGTTTCGTGGCCGTCGTCTCGTAGTGGCCGGCGATCACGCCGATGTTGTGTTCGAGCGCGTCGAGATCGAGCAGCAGGGTCGGGGTCGGTAGGTCGTGAATCGTTTCGGCCATCAGAAAGCTCCTCGGGCTTCGATCGCCCAACGTTCGACGAATCGGCTGCCGCGAACGACGAACAGCCAGTCGTGCAGCGTGAAGGTCGTCGCGATGTCGGCCGGCACGAGTTGCAGCCAGTCGCCGATCGAAAACGGTGGAATGTCGCGCGTGAGGGCGATGCCGTGTTCGGCGCTCCCCGCGATGACGCGGATATCCGCGTTCGACACGAGGGTGGGGTCGCCGAGGTCTCGGCCGATCGCTTTCTGACCACAATCGAGAATCGCCCGGCCGGGCTCGGGGACGGAGCTCACTCGCGTCGTCATGGTGACGGCACGCGAAAGGTCGTCGAATCCCTCGATAGCTAAACCGTCGTCCGTTGTCGTCGCACCCGGTAACTGAGCCAATAATGATTCGTTCGCCGCGCCGACGACCGGGCGGAGAATGCGGATATCGTCGAAGCCGGCCGCGGCAAACACGCTCGCCTCGCGCACACTTCGAACCGCGATGCCCCTGGCGCCCGGGACCTCGAGTTGACGACGCGCAATCGTGGGGGTCTTGTGTGGCCACACGGCGACCCGGTGGGCGGCGTTCGGCTGGCGGGCGCCGAGGGCGGTATCGAATTCATCGAGATCGAGGATCAGCGCGGGCGTGTCGATGGTGTCGATCGAAGCGCCGGGTTCGACGGGTATTGGGTTCTGCACGGCTGTCCGAATTGGCCAAACGAGCGGAAACGATACAGGATGCAAAGCCCTGATCGTTCGACTCACACGCGAGGAGGCAAGGTGCTACCGAGGGTCTACTGGCAGCCCGGATGAACGAGCTGTCTCCGCTTGAAGGAGTTCCTTTCGGCCCGTGCGGTCGACTACGAATCGATAGACGTCGCGGCTGACCCGGCGGCGCTTGCTCGCCTGGCCGACCATGGCCTCAAAAGCGTCCCGGCGGTCGAGCTGAACGACGCCGTCGTCGTGGGTATCGACCTCGCGCAGGTGAGCGAGCTGATCGGCATCGACTTCGAGGCGAGCGCGATGCTGCCGGCCCTCGTGCTGCGCCGCCGGTTGGTGCGTGGATTGACGGTCGCGCGCTCGCTTTGGGAAGCGTTACCGCACGATGCCCTCGACGATCAGCTACCGGGGCGACCACGCAGCCTGATTTCGCTTGCCCATCACATCGTCGCGATCGGCGATTCGTTCGTCGCGCTAGCTCGGGGTGCCGACTTCGATCGGCCGCTTGCGGCGGCCGAACCCGAGTTGCTCGATTCGGTCGGGGCGCTGGGGCGATGGCAGGCGGTGGTCATCGAGAAGCTCAAAACGGTGCATCTCGAACCGGGGCGTAGCGTCGCGACCTATTTTGGTGATCAGAGCGAGCATTGGTTGCTCGAGCGCTGCACCTGGCACGTGATGCAGCACGCGCGGCAACTGCAGATGGTGATCGATCAACGTGGACTCCGCGCGGACGAGGTGATCACGCCGGCCGATCTCGACGGCTTGCCGTTGCCGGAGAACGCCTGGGACTAGACCGGCGGCGCTAGCGGGCGGACCACTTGACCGACACACGAAAAGTCAGGGGGTCGACTGGGTGAAAATGTACGTCCTCGACCGGTCCTGCTTCGTCGGGTAGCCGCGACTCGAACCAGTAGGCGATGTCGTCGTCTTCGGTATCGAGCGCGTTGATCACCTCGAGCCCCAGTTCCCACGGGCCGAACGTCTGGCTCAGCCCCAAGTTGATGATCGTCGTCGCGCCGTGTCGAACGCTGCCATCCTCGACGAGAGGTGCATCACCGAAATGGCGAACGCGCAAAGCGGCGCTGAACCCCGAATCGCCGATATACGTAATGCCGCCGTTCAATACCCGGGCGTGGGCGTTGGGAATCGCAACGGCCGCGCTGTCGAGGCCGGTAAACCGGCTGTCGACGCGGGAGAACGAAAGGTCCGCCGATAGTCGCTCTCTCCATTGCCAGAACGCGGCCAAGTCGATGCCGGTTCGGCGCGAACCGTCGCTCGGTTCGGTGCTGCCCGAATCGCCGACGAAAAGGAGTTCGGAATCCGACGCGAGCCAGAACCAGGTCAGTGTGATGTTGCTGCCGTCGTCGTCCTCAAAACGAAGGCCGACATCGACGCCTTCCTGACCGACGAAGAGCGCGACCGAGTCCGCGGGATCACCGCTCGCGGGGTCTGTCGTGATCGTGACGCCCCGGACGTCGTTCGAATGAAATCCTCGGCCCCAGTTGGCGAAGACCTCGAGTGCGTCGGTCGCGGCGTAGACGACCGAAAGGCTCGGCAGCCACTCTTCGTCGCGCCCGTCGCCGCTATTGGCCGCGAGCCGCGCACGGACGTCATAGTCGTAGTGATCGACGCGCAAGCCAACGTGGGTGCGTAGCTGATCGGACCAATCGCGGCGCCAGTCGACGTAGGCCCCGAGATTGCGCCAATCGACCTCGTCGGTGCGAATGGCGTGCAGGCGCTCGCGCGCGCGCGTTTTGAAAAGGTCGAGCGTGCCGATCGCGTCGATGCGCGCATCGATCCCGAGGCGGACGGAATCGTGATCGCCGAGGTTGAGATCGCGTGCCGCGTGACCGCCATAGATCCAGCGCCGATCGACCTGTTCGTGCTGGTCGCCGTTGACGGGATCTTCGGTGAAGTAGGTGAAATTGCCGAAGAGGTTGAGCGAATAGCGGCTGAGGTACGCGTTAGCAGTCCAGTGAGCACCGTCGGCTGCGAGCGTGGCGCTGTAACGCGACGTGCGCCCGCCGATCGTCGGATCGATGAAGCCGAATCGGTCGATCTCGCCCGAATCGACCCGCCGTTGGGGAATCTGGTCGGTGGATGCCCATTCATTGTCGTAGAGCGCGAGCGTCGCGGCCCAGTGCACGGCGCCGCTGTCGACGGCGTACTTCAGCATCGCGTTGTGCTTCTCAACGCCGGCCGGTAGTTGCCACGGGCCGTCGTTGCGCGTGATCTCGATCGCCCCGAGCACGGTAGCCGTATCGATTTCGCGCGAACCTGCCGAGACGAATCGATGGAAGTTGTCCTGGCCGGCGGTGTACTCGACGAAAGGGGCGATCGTCTCGTAGAGCGTGATCGCTGAGCTCCCGGCGGTCGAGAAATCACCGCGATTCGGGAAATACGGCCCCTTTGAGTATTCGACGGTGCGGATGACTTCCGGGATGAGAAAATTGAGGTCGAGGTAACCCTGACCGTGCGCGTGAGCGCGCAGATTCACCGGCATGCCCTCGAAAAAGGAGGAAAAATCCGTGCCGTGATCGAGGTTCATGCCGCGCAGGAAATACTGATTGGCCTTGCCTTCGCCGGAGTGTTGCGTGGCGATCATGCCGGGCACGACTTCGACGAGTTCGCCGACGCGCTGGAACGGTCGCGTAGAAAAGTCGGCAAACCCGACAGCGCCCTCGGTTGCCGACCGGGCGATGCCGCGCTTCTTCGTCGCGCGCCCCCAGACGATGACCTCTTCGATTTCGTCGTCGGCCGTGTCATCGGAAGCGGCCGCTACGTCCGCGCTCGAAGTAAGCGCGAACACGACCATCGCGATCAACATCGATCGCGTCGTCTCCGACACG
Organism: uncultured Pseudomonadales bacterium; assembly: GCA_951813295.1. Taxonomy (GTDB): domain Bacteria; phylum Pseudomonadota; class Gammaproteobacteria; order Pseudomonadales; family Azotimanducaceae; genus VXYL01. Next base: position 1,704,821 of record CATOTI010000002.1, on the reverse strand, counting down.
CCGGCTGCTAGGTTCTTCTGATCCAACGACTCGTCGAGGCGACGTCCTCGATTTCTTCCTCGGCTTTCTGCCAGCCGGTGAAGCCGTCTTCGAGGTGCGCGACGTTCGTGAATCCGATTGCCTTCAGGTCGCGGGCGGCGATGGCCGATCGGCCGCCGCCTGCGCAGTAGAGGATGATCCGCTGATTGGGGTCGCTGAACCAATCGCGATAGTAAGGGCTCGCGGGGTCGGCCCAGAACTCCAACATCCCGCGGGGTGCGTGCTTGCTGCCGGGGATAGCGCCGAGGTCGACCCGCTCCTGGATCTCACGGATGTCGGCGACCAACGGCTCGCCGTTGGCCATTTCGGCTTTGAGTTCGTCGATCGAGAGGTTCTCGAGGTCCTTCTTGACCTCTTCGACCAGCTCGAAGATGGGTTTGATGGGCATATCAGCTCCTGTTGAGGTGGCCTGTGCGGTTAGCGCCGGGACTATGACTCGACACGATAAGGCATTGTCGGCACAGCGACTTCGCGACCGTCGATTTCGACGGTCTCGAAGAACGCGCGGGCGGTATTCTGCGGGCCGTCCAGCAGCGACGGAATCTCCTCCATCGGTGCAAACGTCCAACGTTCGGCCGCGGCTTCGGCGAACCAGTCGTAACGGCCCCTCGTACCGACGACCTCGTTCACCGCGCCCGCCATCGTTTCCCAGGGCTGTTCTGTCGTCTCCTCGTCGATGATGAATCGTTCGAGTCCGAGAAACCGAGCGACGGCCTGCCACTTGGTTCTGAGCGCCAGCATGAAGATCCAGCCGTCCTTGGCACGAATCGAGTGGCGGATCAGGAGTCCGGCCGCGTCTTTCGGCTCGCGCCGGACGAGCGTGCCGCTGTAGGCGAACTGCGCCACGTGGCGTGTCCAATGCTGCATGAACGTGTCTTGCGCCGAGATGTCGACGTGGACGCGTCGTTCGCGGCCGTTGCGAGCGCCGAAGACGGCCGCCGCCGCGGCGGTCGCGGCGTGTACGCCGGCGATCATGCCGGCGACGTCGCCGGGTAAGCGTCTCGGTGCTTCATCATCGAAGCCCGATGCATGTAGCACGCCGCCGAGGGCCTGGACGTTGAGGTCGGTGGCCGCGTACTCGGCATATGGTCCGTTCAGGCCGAAACTCGACACGGAAACGAGCGACCGACCGTTTTTCAACGCACGGTGCGACGTACCGAGTCGACGCAAAATGCGGCGCCCGACATCTTCGATCACGACATCGTAGGTCTCGAGACGATCGATGCTACCCGTCGGTTTGCCGCGATGGAGGAACACCTCTCGTGCAGGATCCTTCGCGTCGGTCGACGCGTCGATCCGCTCGACATCGAATCCCATACCGAGCAACAAACGTCCCGCATATCCCGCCGCGGCGGAGGAGGAGATTTCGAGTATCCGCATCACGCCGTTTCCCGACCGCTCGCGAGCCCGACGATCTCTGCGAACCGGGGATCATGGTGTGAACTCGGTTGCCGGGCGTTCATGTCGAGTGCATCGCTTCGATAAAGCACCCCGTCGGTTTCGAGGCGGCTTATCTCGCGTCGACGAAGCCCGAGCCAGCGCTTCAGCACGGCCGGGTTGTCCTGGCCGGTGCGTCGAAAATCGGTGAACCGTCGACGCAGCCGGCCGAGGATTCGCCATGGCAACGGCGGATGTGGGTGTGCGTCGTAGCCGAGCAGCGGTTCTTTGTGCTGGACCATCTGTAGTGTCTGCCGGGCGAGGAACTGCGGGTCGTTGGCGCTGTCGCGCACCGTGCGAACGGCGGTGGCGGCGACTCCCGATGCCTGGAGCCTGGCCATCACGGTGTCCTTGTCCTGTTCGCTCGTCCACGCGGAGAGCTGTCGATCGATCGCATCGTGCGACGCGCGTCGTGCTTCGACCGCGAGGTCTGGATCGAAATCGTCGAGGAACGTGCATAGCGCGCGCCAGGCGTCATCGGACGTGATCGATATCGACACCCATTCGTCGTCGCCGCGGCACCGATAGATTCCCTGCGGTGCGTGCCGACGGTCTCGATTCGGATGGCGGCGCCGCTCTTGCTGCCACTCGGTGAGTTGTCCGTCGTTCAAGGACGCCGCGACGACTTCCTCGCCGATCAGGTGCGTGATGCATTCGGTCATCGACAGGTCGATGGTCGCCCCCTCGCCGGTCGCGTGGCGTTTAAGCAGCGCCGAGGTGATCGCGAACGCGGCGTGGCGTCCGGATAACTGATCCGAAAAGACGCCCGTTTGGAATCTAAACGGGCGTTCTTCTTTCTCGACCATCAGTTTGAACAAGCCGCCCGCGGCTTCGGTCGACGGGCCATAGGCCGGATAGTTCGACCAAGGCCCGGGCGTCCCGTAGCCCGATAGCTGCAGCACGATGAGTTCGGGCTTCATCTGGCGAAGCGCGTTTGCGCCGAGGCCATATTTTTCGAGCACGGACGGTCGAAAGTTATTGCAGACGACGTCAGCCTCGCGGGCGAGATCGCGAGCGATGGCGCGGCCGCGTTCCAGCGTGAGGTCGATGCTGACGCAGGATTTACCGTGAAATACGCCGTCCGTGATGCTCACGTAACGACCGAACGCGTTCCCGGCGGGCGACGCCACACGCACGACATCGGCGCCGAGATCATGCAGGGCGCGCGTCCCGGCTGGCAGCGCGAAGGCGGTTTCGAAGCTCAAGACCCGGATGCCCTCGAGGGGCTTGAAGACCTGCGCCATCGTTATTCGAGCGCCTGGTAGATCAACGTGCGCAGCATCGCGTGGTCGAGAAGACCCTGGGCGGGAATGACTTGCGTCATGTAGACGACCGAGAGTTCCTCCAGCGGATCGACCCAGTAGATCGTGTGATACGCACCACCCCAGGCGTACTCGCCGGCGCTGCCCAATTGGCCGCGGGCGCCGTTGTCGATCACGACGCTGAAACCGAGCCCGAATCCGGCACCGGCGCGAAAACCGATGTCGCCAATATGGCTCTCGGTCATGGACTCGACGCTCTTGCGCGAAAGCAGGCGGGTATCGAACGTCCGCAGGGCTTCGAGGAAACGGCTGTAGTCCGCGGTCGTCGAGACGAGGCCCGCGCCGCCGGAGAAGCTCTTACGAGGCCCTTCGACATAATGCCCCTGCCCGTAGAACGCGTTGTCGGGAGCCGTGAGCATCAGTTTGCCGCCCATCCGGCTGTAGACCGTCGCGAGTCGATCGGCTTTGTCGGCCGGCAGGTAGAAGGCGGTATCGGTCATTCCGATCGGTTGGAAGATCTCCTCGCGAAGGTATTCATCGAGCGGTCGGCCGCTGGCGACTTCGACGATGGCGCCGAGGATGTCGGTGTTGTATCCGTAGACGAAACGCTCCCCCGGCTGCGCGTCCATCGGCAGCGCCGCCATGCGGTCCACGGTCGCTCGGATCGGCTCGTCGCGATGCCCGAAGTACCAGTGCTGCATATTCGCTTCGGCCCAGGCGCTGGCGGCCGGGCCGTAGCCGTAGCCGATCCCGGCCGTATGCGTCAGGAGATCGCGCACGGTGATCGGTCGCGTGGCTGCGACGGTTTCGAATCCGTCGTCGGTCGCGACGGCGACTTGGGTTTCCGCGAAGGCCGGCAGGAAATCCGACACCGGCTGTTGGATCAGGAGGCGCCCCGTTCCTGCAGCTTGACGATCGCCACACTGATGACCGCCTTACTCATCGAGGCGATTCTGAAAATGGTGTCGGTTCGCATCGTTCGATTGGATTCGAGGTCGCTTTTGCCGAACGCGCGGTGATAGACGGCCTTGCCCCGGTGGTTCACCTGGATGACGGCGCCTGGAATTTGGCCTTCGGCGACGTAGCGCTCGAACGTCTCGTCGAGCCGGGCGAGCCGATCGGCATCGAACCCCGCGGCGACCGGCACGCCGATCGTGAGGCTCGTGATGGCGAGCGACAATAACAATCCGTACCGTTTCGTCGAACGGTTGCCTTGAAGCATCGATTCTTCCTCCGTGATCTCCTCCTTCATCTTCGTTCGACATGAAGGAAATGTCCCGTTTGGTATCGAGTCCACGTTTCCGATGCTTCTAGAATGGCGGTCGTGCAATTGCCAAGACAGCTGGCTCTTCGAGACGACGGATATGACGAACCTACTTTCGACCGAACAGAAGCAATCTCTCTACCGCGACGGATTTCTGATCCTCCGCGGTGCCGTGCCAGAAGCGCGCGTCATGGCGGCACGTCGCACCATTTTCGCGGGGCTCGGCAAACTACGGCAGAGCGCCTTCGGCATCGCCCGGTACAAAGAAGCCGACGCGCTCGAGCATTTAACGAAGACCGCGATGGCGACGGCGGGTGCGGGCGAAGATCCCGTATTCGTCGATCTCTTCAACGGCACGGCGCTTGAATCCATCGTCGAAGAACTCATCGGCGAAGTGAAGCCGATCCGCGGCTGCCAACTCGCATCCACGTTTCCGACCGAGCCTTCCGAGACGATCAACGAGGCGGGCTATGCCGATCGCGATACACCGCTTCACGGCTGGATCGGCCACCTCGACGGGCTCTGGAACGGCGCCACGCGTGCTCATCAGCGCACCGATCGACCGATGTCACCCGAGGAGTGGAACGCGTGGGATCAGGAGCCATCGACCAACGGTTGCGTGAAGTGCTTTCCCGAACAGAACGCGAATATCGCGAGCTTCACCGCGCTCGTGGGCGTCGCGTTGTCGGATCAGACGGTCTCGGGCGTCGGCAACCTCGGGCTCTTGAAGGGCGGCCATCTGGAGATGGAGAAGTTCTTCCGCTGGCAGCGTGACCAGGGCGGCCCGCTCGGTCCCGATGGACCGGGCTGGGAGCGCGTCGACCGACGCGCACCGAACGGCGCCGGTTTGCGTCACTACCCCGATGCCTTACGCGAGGCATTCCGCGCCGACGCCGAAATCGGTCCGGATGGCACAATCTGGCCGAAACCGACGTTGCTCGAAATGGCCCCGGGTGATGCGGCCATCGTGATGCACACGACGCCGCACAGCGCGACACGAGTCGAAGGCTCTGATCCGCGCCTGATGGCCTACTTCCGGGTGACCACGGCCTCGCGTGGGGAGGGCCAGCGCGCGAAGGCGGAAGCCTTGTGTGATATCTGGCATGAATGGCCGGGGATGCAGGATTTCGTCCGCGGGATCGAGAACGCCTAATCGTTAGGTAACCACTCTCCGCCGCGGCGGAAAACCGCCTCCGGCACGCCGTAGGCTTCCTTGATCGCGATGTCGCGGTCCCAGGCATTGTCGATCGCGGCGATGGCCCGCGCGCGCGAGATGTCAATGTGGTTTGCGTGGTAGTAAGGACTCACTAACGGGAAGAACTGCAAAGGCCAGTCGGTGCCGAATACGAGCTGGTCGATGATGTCCTCGCGCTGCATCGCACGATGCAGGAAGCCGAGCTTGTTCACCTGCGTGAGGCTCGAGATATCAGCGCGCAGGTTGGGGTACTGCTCGAACATGGCGAGCAGGCGTTCGAAATTGCCGATCCCGTCGGTAACGCCGGTGCTCGCGATATGCGCGGCGATGACCTTGACGCCGAGTGAGAGCGGCAGGCGGAGTCGCTCCGGATCGCCGTATGCGTCGATGGCCGTCTCGAACGAACGCTCCTGACCGGCGTGGGTCAGCAACGGAAGATCCAGCCGGATGAGTTCCTCGTAGAAAGGAATGAACGCCCGATCCGCCGGATCGATGTGCATGATGTTGGGAAGCCATTTGACGAGCACCGCGCCGCGTCGGCGGGCGTCGCGGAGCCGCTCGATCGCGTCGGTGCGATTCGGATTGACGCTCGCACCGAAGAGGAGCTCGTCGTGACGCGCGGTCGCGTCGGCAACGAACGTGTTCGGCACGAAGATCTGCGTCTTGTCTTCGACCAGGCGTCCGTCCTCGATGACGCCGTCCATGGCGAGAATGACCGCTTTCGAGACGCGCTTCGATGCGGCGATCGAGGCCGCGATCTTATCGATCAGAAATACGTCGCCGTGCGTTTCCAGCGCCTCCTCTGTCACGCCGAACGCGTGGAGATAGACGGGGTACCTGACGCTCGAACGCATCCCCTCGTTGATGAAAGCGCCGCTGCCCTTGTTGCCGAGGCCTGCGATGTGGACATGAAGATCGATGTAGTCGGTCGAGCGAACGTCGACGATGGCGGGATCGCGTGGCATGAAGGACCAGCCCGCGACGATCAGGAGGGTGGTGAATACGACGCAGAGCATGACCAGACGCCCTTTTGTCGGGCGCTTCATTTCGCCGGGTGCTTCATTGCGCGGGATCGACGAGCTGCCACATGGCGAGGATTCCGCCGATCGTCAGGAGCAGGAAGACGCCGATAAGGATCAGGAATCCCTTGCCGATCGACGGCATTTTGGATTCGTAGCGTGTTACCGGCGGGTCGTCGTGGTCGTCGGTCATGTCAGGAAATCCAGAAGATGCTTCGTGACGGTTTCGGGTTGCTCCTGTTGCACCCAGTGCCCGGCGTCGGCGACGAGATGGGTGGCGACGATGTTGTTGTTCGCCGCCATCCGTGCAAGCGCGCCCGGTGACTGATGGATGCCCCAGTCTTTTGCGCCGCTCAGGAAGAGCGTCGGAATCTCGATCCCACGGCCGGCAAAAAGGCCAAGTTCGTTCCGATCGATCGCACCCGTGCGCGCGCGATACCAGTTGAGGCCGCCCTGAAATCCGGTTCGGGAGTATTCGTTCGCGAACGTCGGAATCGCGTCGCGCAACCACGGACGGACAGCCGACGCTTCGGGATGATGGTGGGCGACCGTTTCGGCCATGTCCTCGCCCGCGTCCATCACGTAGTACGTCGGCAGTTCGGCGAAGTCCTCTGCGCGATTGCCGCTCAAGGGCTTCGGTGCGTTGCCCGGCCAATCGCCGCTCTTGACGTAGAAATACGCCGTCAGAAGTGCCTCGACCCCTTGCGCTGCGTTCAGCATGTCGTCGTTGGCTTCGGGGGTTGAGTAGTACCACTGATAGTGTTTTCGGGGTCGGTCGAGGCTCAAAAGCGATTCCGCGAGACTTGGCCCGTCGCGCGGGATCGAAGGGGTCGGCGCGCCCGCGAACGGGGCGCTCATCAGGACCGCCCGCTGACAGAAATCGCCCCGCGTGAGCGCACACCAGGCCGCGACCGGCGAGCCGAAATCGTGTCCCACGACGGCATGCAAAGATCGGATACCCAGGGCGAGCGGTAACGCCAGGGCCTCCCGCGCCAGCGCCAGCATATGGTAAGGCGCGAGCGGGACGTCGTAGCCGTCGACCCAGCCGGTCGTTCTGCCGAAGCCGCGCTGATCCGGGGCAATGGCGAAGAAACCGGCCTCGGCGAGTCTCGGCAAGATGTGCCGCCAACTGAAAGCGATTTCCGGAAAACCGTGTAGAAAGAGGACGCAGGGATTACTCGGTCTTCCCGCGTGCAGGTAGTGAACCTTGAGCCCGTTGATTCGGGCGTAACTCGCGTTGACCCCATCGGGGAGCGGGAGCGGGGGTAGGTGTTCCATTGGCAGGCCTCGAGGGGTCTTAGTCGCGGGGCGAAGTAAAGACAAACTATTTTTGGCGCTAGTGCGTCAAGTATCTATGACGCCGTTGAGCGCGCCGCGAGCATATCGGCGGCTCGAGCGTCGGATTGGGGATAGTAAGTGGTTGATTCCGTCATCGCCGATACCTCGGGGCAGGACGAACGCATCGAGGTCGAGCCGAACCATCGGCAGAAGTTCCTGCGCGGCTCCGCGGTCGCCGTCGTCGTCGTCCTGCTCGCGTATTTCGTCTGGCCATATCTCACGAAGTGGAGCGAAGCCGGTATCTCGGTGCCGAGGGAACGGCAGCGTTTCGCGACCGTGATGCAAGGCGATTTTGTCCGCGACGTGTCCGTCCAGGGACGTGTGGTGGCCGCCGTGTCGCCGACGCTTTATGCGTCTCAGACCGGCACGATCACGTTCCTCGTCGAGGCTGGCGATTCCGTTCGAGCGGGTGACGTTCTCGCGTCGATCGAAAGTCCCGAAATCGAGAATCAGCTCAAACAGGAAGAAGCCAACCTCGCCCGCCTCTCGATCGAAGTCGAAAGGAATCGCATCCAGCAGAAGCAAGAGAAGCTCGCGAACAAGAAAGCCGTCGACCTCGCCCAGGTATCACTGACCGCGGCCGACCGGGAAGCGCGTCGGGCCGACCAGGCGTACGAGAAAGAAGCGATCTCGCAGCTCGATTTCGAAAAAGCGCACGACGAACGCGCCTCGGCACGCCTCGCTCACGAACATGCGGTTGCGGATGCGGCCCTTGCCGAAGAACGGCTCAACTTCGAGCTTCGCACGCGCGAACTGGAACTCGATCGCCAGGAATTGCTCGTTTCAGATCTGGCGCGCCAGGTGGACGAACTCGAGATTCGCTCGCCGGTCGACGGCATCGTCGGCAACCTCCTGGTCGATCAGAAAACCGCGGTCATCCGTAACCTTGCGGTGATGGCGGTGGTCGATCTCACCCGGTTCGAGATCGAAGCGCAGGTGCCGGAGAGCTATGCCGACGATCTGGCCGTCGGGATGATGGCGAACGTTCGAGCGGGATCGAACGACCATGCGGCGACGCTCGTGGCCGTTTCTCCCGAGATCATCTCGAGCCAGGTAACCGTTCGTCTGCGCTTCCGCGACGGATCACCGGTCGGCCTCAGGCAGAACCAGCGATTGACGACCCGGGTTTTACTCGAAGAGCGCAACGACGTTCTGAAGGTTTCGCGCGGGCAGTTTCTGGAGTCCGGTGGTGGGCGCTTCGCCTACCGGGTCTCCGACGATATCGCGCGGCGAACGCCGATCGTGGTGGGCGCGCGCAGCCTCAACGAAGTGGAGATCGTCAGCGGTCTCGAGATCGGCGACACGATTGTCGTCTCGAGCACCGAGTCGTTCGAAAACAACGACTCCGTTCTCCTCACCAATTAACCGACTCGAGCGGATGGGTTGTAGCGATGAAAGAAGCAGCAGTGAAGGTGTCGAATGAGAACGGCGAAACCCGCCCAGCGAAGGAGTCGAGTTTGAGTCAGATGCTCGAGATGCAGGAACTTTCGAAGGTCTATCGCACGGATGTCGTTCAGACGCACGCGCTCAGAAACATCACCCTCGAGGTGAACGAGGGCGAGTTTGTGGCAGTTGTCGGCCCCTCGGGCTCGGGCAAGACGACCTTCCTCAACATCGCGGGGCTTCTCGAGACGTTCGAGACCGGCGAGTTTCGTCTCGACGGCCAGAACGTCCGTGATCTATCGGACAATGCCCGTTCGAAGCTCAGGAACGAGAAGATCGGGTTCATTTTCCAGAGCTTCAACCTGATTCCCGATCTCGACATCTTCGACAACGTCGACGTGCCGCTGCGCTATCGCGGGTTTTCGAGTGCCGAGCGGAGGAAACGCATCGAGCGGGGGCTCGAGGTGGTCGGCCTCGCCGGGCGGATGAAACACCTCCCGTCGCAGTTGTCCGGTGGTCAGCAGCAACGTGTCGCGATTGCGCGGGCGCTCGCTGGCGAGCCGCGGTTCCTGCTGGCAGACGAACCGACGGGGAACCTCGACTCGGAAACCGCGCTCGGCGTGATGGATCTGCTCGACGATATTCACCGCGAAGGCGCGACCATCATCATGGTTACGCACGATCCGGAGCTTGCCGAGCGCGCTGAACGCACGGTGCATCTGCGTGACGGCCGAGTCGCCTGAGGAGACGGTCGATGCTTGCCTACTACGCCCGCCTGGCCGTGATCAGCATCCGCAAGAACTGGGTGATGTCGCTTTTGATGGTGGCGGCGGTCGCGATCGGGATCGGCGCCTTCATGACGATCCTGACCGTCAACTACGTCATGGCGAAGGATCCGATCCCGTCGAAGTCCGACCAACTGTTCGCCGTGCAGCTCGACAGCTGGGATCCGAACCAGCCGGTCGACGCGAACAGCGAACCGCCCCAGCAGCTCACTTACATCGACGCGATGGCGCTCATGCGTGCAGAGCGCGCCCATCGCCAGATCGCGAGCGCGACCGTGGGAGTCGTGGTCGAATCGGATGAGGAGGACGTCAACCCGTTCACGGTGGCGGGGCGTGCGACGTTCAGCGACTTCTTTTTGATGTTCGAGGTGCCGTTTCAGTTCGGCGGCCCGTGGACGAAAGAGGACGACATCACCCGCGCACTGGCGGTGGTGCTCTCACGCGAGACGAACGATCGTCTCTTCGGTGGGCTCGATTCCGTCGGCGAGACGGTACGGATCAGCGGTACGAATTTCCAGGTCGTCGGCGTGCTGGATGACTGGCGGCCGATGCCGAAGTTTTACGACGTGTCGACGGGGCCCTTCAACGATCCCGAAGGCATCTACCTTCCCTTCCATCAGATCGAGGAGCTCTCGTTGCCTCGATCCGGCAACACGAACTGCTGGAAACCCATTGAGGGTGAAGGACTCGCCGGGCTCATGGCGTCGGAGTGCATTTGGGTTCAGTTCTGGGCGGAGTTGCCGACGCCAAATGACGTCCAGGCGTATCAGAGCTTCATCGATGCCTACGCGATGGAACAGAAAGCGCTCGGCCGGTTCCAACGCCCGCTCGACAACCGGCTCTCGGACGTCAACGAATGGTTGGACGCCCGAGACGTGGTTGCCGATGAAGCCGTGATGATGTTGCCCGTCTCGGGGATGTTCCTGGCCGTGTGCCTCTTGAACACCATCGGCCTGTTGCTCGCCAAGTTTCTCAACAAGGCGCCCGAGATCGGCCTACGGCGAGCCCTCGGCGCGAGCCGGGGCACGTTGTTTGCGCAGTTTCTGGTCGAGTCGACCGTGATCGGTGTCGTAGGCGGTGTCCTCGGCATTCTCATGACCTGGCTGGGGCTCCGGGGCGTAGACGCTTTATTCGGCGACCTGATCTCGAACCTGGTCGCGCTCGATACGACGATGGTGGTGACCGCCGTCGCGCTGGCCATCTTCGCGACCATCGCGGCCGGCATCTATCCCACTTGGCGGGCGTGCAACGTCGTTCCCGCCCAACAGCTCAAATCGCAATAGGGGGCGAATGATGGAGATCGGACCCATCCTGCGCTCGATCATGCGCAACAAAGTCGGTGCGGCGCTGATCGCTTTGCAGATCGCGTTCACCATGACGGTCGTCGTCAACGGTTATGTCCTGATCGAGCAACGCCAGGAACTCGCGGCGCGGCCGAGCGGCGTCGTCGAGGACGAACTCTTCCATATCCGCAGCCAAGGTTTCGCCAACAATTACGCGGACAAGGCCCGGGCCGTCGCGTTTCGCGATCTCGAGTTGATTCGTTCGACACCGGGTGTGACCGACGCGACCGCGATCAACGCCATCCCGCTATCGGGTGGCGGCTGGTCCATGGGATTGCAGCTCGAACCCGGCGCTGATCAGGACGGTGCGAGTACGGCGATCTACATGGTCGACGAACACGGTATCGATACGTTGGGTGTCGAGCTCATCGCGGGCCGTAACTTCGAACTCGGCGAGATCCGTGAACGCACGGCCGGTATGACCGGGTGGCCCAACGCCGTGATCATCACGGAATCGCTCGGCAAACAGCTTTGGCCCGATGACGAGGCGAGCGAAATCGTTGGGCGCACGGTCTACGTCAACACGTTCGACCCGATGACCGTCGTCGGGGTGCTCGAGCGATTGCAGGCGCCGTGGACGGGGTGGTCGACCGTCGAAGATGCGGCGTTGGTCCCGGACAAGCTCGTCTGGGGCGGGATCAGGTACATGGTTCGCACCGAACCCGAGCAGCGCGATTCGCTCATGCCGACGATCGAGGAAGCCCTGGCGCGATCGGAGACGGGCCGGATCGTGCGGGCGCCCGAATCAATGAACCAGACACGCAAGGAAGGCTACATGCTGGACTTGGGCCTGGCGCGCATCCTCGCTGTGATCATGGTGATGCTCGTGGTCATCACGGCGTTCGGGGTCGTCGGACTGGCCTCCTTCAGCGTCAAACGTCGCACCAAGCAGATCGGTACCCGGCGAGCCTTGGGCGCCACCAGATTCGAGATCCGCCGCTATTTCCTGGTCGAGAACTTCATCATCACGAGTATCGGGGTCGCCCTCGGGGCGGCGGGAACAATTGGTTTCAACGCCTGGCTCGTGACGGCGTTCGGCTTTCCCAAGGTCGAGATCCTGTACGTACCGATCGGGATGTTGTGTCTGTGGCTGATTGGTCTGATCGCGGTACTCGGCCCTGCCGAACGGGGCGCATCGGTGCCGCCTGCGGTCGCGACGCGAACGATCTAGGGTCGTATTGACGGACGCATCGACGAGCGCATCGATGCGTCGATGCGCTCGATCAGCGTTTCCCACGGTCGAGCCTCGATCGCGTCGACGCCGAGCGATTGGCATTCGCGCTCGAGCCACTGGCCGAAGAGATAGCTCACGGCGGCGCGTTTTTCCTGATGGCCAGCATCGGGTTCGCGCGCGGCGTAATTCTCGAGGTACTGGCGCTCATCAGTGTCGTAGAGGAAAACGCCTTTCACGATGCCGGGGTTCTGCCATTTCGTCGTGAGCAGGCTCGGCAGCAGGTAGTCACCGTCGAGGACAACGGGCACGTCGGTTTCGAGGTGATTCTCGATGACGTTGACGAGCATCGGGGCGAGCGCCTTCGATAGGCGAAGGTGATTGTCGAGGATCGCCTCGGCACTTTGTTCCGCTGCGTCGGGCGTCGTTCGCCAGTAATGCACCTCGGGTTGTTGTTCGGGCGTCGTCATCGACTCTACGGCGATGAAGAGGTCGTCGACTTCCGTGATGCCGGTGGCAGCCGCCTGGGCGATGCGATAGCTGACGCTTGTCTTGCCGACACCGGACGGTCCACCGATGAGGAGGACGTCCCAGGGTCGTTGCATTCGTCTCGTGCTCATTGCGCGCGAATCGTAAACCGTTCGAAGATCGGCCCGGCAGCTTGGAAGGAACAAGGGGTGGTCCGATGACATTCCCGCTCGAAGGGGGTTGTTTCTGTGGCGCGATTCGTTATGCCGTCAAGGCAGAACCGCTGGGTCGGGGCATCTGTCATTGTCGATCGTGCCAGCGCATAGCGGGCGCGGAGAGTGTCGGCTGGGCGGTGAACGACATCGCGAATTTCGAATTCACCTATGGTGAACCGGCGCGTTTCGCTTCCACCCCGGGCGTCGAGCGAACGTTCTGCCCTCGCTGCGGCACGGGCCTCACGTATCAGCGGCAGAGCACCTCAATCGACGTCACGCTCGCATCGCTCGATGATCCGGAAGCGCTACCCGCGAAGAACGAAGTCTGGTGCGAAGAGCGCATCAGTTGGAATGCGCTGAACCCCGACCTCAATCACCACGCCCAGTGGAGCACGTGATCTCAGCGGACGTCGTAGAAGTCGGTCAGGAAATCGAAGATCGCGTCGGTACCCGTCGGCTCGGCGAGATCGTCGCGAGCAAAGCGCGCTGACTCGGCGGAGATAGGTTTGGCGTTGGGCGTCTTGATGTGCGCCTCGGCGACACGTTCGAGCATGACGAAATGGGCGACGGAGTGGGCCACCGACGTGCCGACTGTCAGCAGTCCGTGGTTGCGCAGGATGATCGCCCGGTTGCGGCCGAGCGATTGTGCGATCCGCGAACCGGCCGTCACCGACTGCACCTGAACTTCCTCGTCGTCGAAGAGCGCGCAGTCTTCGAAAAAGACGCAAGCCTCCTGGGTGATCGGTTCCGGGACACGAACCTCGGCCGAAAACGGGGTTCCCCAGGGCGTGTGGGTGTGTGCGGCGCTCGCGATATCGGGTCTCGCAGCGAGGATCGGCTGATGGATGTGATATCCGGGCCGGTTGACGTCGCCGTTGCCGATGACGAGTTCTCCGTCGGCGTCGACGAGCACCATGTCGTCGGCGCTCGCCCGTTGGAACGGCACGCCGTAACGGAGCATCCAGAAACAGTTTGGATCTTCCGGATCGCGGGCGCTGATGTGGCCGTCGCCGAGGTCACCCCAGCCGAGCGCCGCGAAGATGCGGTAGCCGCGTGCCAGGTCCTGCGTCAGTTCTTCACGCGGACTCATTGTTGTTATCTCCTTTTGCTTCTCGGTTGAGATGCCATGCCACGACCACGAGCACCAATGTGATCAGGAGCTCGACGGTGATGAACTCCGACGCGAACTCGGCCCCGTGGGCCGCATAGGCGATGAAGCGCATGATCGCGGCGGCCATCATGGCCATCGCGGCCGCGTAGAGCCATGCGGTGCGTTCGGTCCAGGCGCCGATGAAGATCATGATCGCCGACGAGAGAAAAAGCGCGCCGGAATTGCCGACCTGGGTGCTGAGTGCCAGGCCTTCGAGAATCGGCATGCCGAGACGTTCGGCGGCGAGTGTGGGATTGATCACCCAGCCGAAGGCGTTGGCGAGCAGCAACGCACCCGGCAGGCAGACGACGATGCGGGCGACACGATTCATGGATCCCTCCTTTTGCGTCTGCGCGACCTTTTTTGCGTCTGCGCGACCTTTTTTGCGTCTGCGCGACGCTGACCCAGCCCTTTTGCGGACGCCGTCGAGCGCGCGGTTCGCGCCGATCGAGACGCGGCTAGTATAGCGGCCGAGTCATACATACCACTTCAGGACCGCACGAGATGGCAAAAGGACCAAGGACGTTGGCAGTACACGCGGGCGAGCAGCCGGATCCCGCGACCGGCGCTTCGGCGCCCAATATCGTGATGTCGACGACATTTGCGCTCGACGAACCCGCGGGCTTTTCGATCAATGATTTCGACGGCGAGCGGCCCTACGTCTATACCCGTTGGGGCAACCCGACGGTCAATCAGCTCGAGGTCAAACTGGCAGCGCTCGAAGGCGCGGAAGATGCCATCGCGTTCGGTTCGGGGATGGCGGCCACGACGACGATGCTGCTGGCGCTTCTCGAGTCCGGCGATCACCTGGTCATCTCGAACGTCAACTACGCGGGAACGGCCGAGTTCGTGCGCAAGACACTGCCGAAATACGGCATCGAGGTGACGCCCGTCGATTCGAGCGATATCGAGGCGGTCCGCGCCGCGGTGCGACCCGGCACGAAGATGGTTTTCGTCGAAACCCCTGCCAATCCGATTCTCCGGCTGACCGATCTTTCTCAGGTAGCCGCGATTGCCCACGAAGCCGGCGCGCTGCTGGCCGTGGATTCGACGTTTGCGACGCCCGTCGCGACGCAGCCGATCGCGTTCGGCGCTGACCTGGTCGTGCACTCGCTCACCAAATACATCGGCGGGCACGGTGATGCGCTCGGTGGTGCGGTCATCGGCTCGGAGGCGGTGCTCCAGCCGATTCGTGATGACGCGCTCGTGCATCTCGGTGGTGTGATGAGTCCCTTCAACGCCTGGCTGATCAACCGCGGCGCAGCGACGCTGCCGATTCGCATGCGCGCCCACGAGGAAACCGCGCTGCAAGTAGCGGCTTTTCTCGAGGATCATCCGCGCGTCGACGGCGTCTTGTATCCGGGCTTACAGAGTCATCCGCAGCACGATCTGGCGCGCCTGCAGATGAGCAACTACTCCGGCATGGTGTCCTTTCGGCTCGCGAACGGCGGTGCGATGGCGGAGCGCTTTGCAAAAGAGCTCGAAATCATCCACTACGCGGTGTCGCTCGGGCACCAGCGGAGTCTCATCTACTGGATCGACTCGGCGGCGATGATGGATTCCGTTTTCCATCTCTCGGGTGACGCGCGCGCGGTCTACGAGTCCTTTGCGGGGCAAGGCGTGTTCCGCTTTTCGGTCGGCCTCGAAGACGCCGACGATCTGATCGATGACCTTGAAAGAGTGCTCGACTAGACGAGGTTCATCCGTACACCGCCGATCAGCACCTGGTCGTCGCCGGAGCGGACATCACACGCATCGGCGCGCTCGAGAATCATCGCCGCGCGGTCAGTCGCGATATCGATCGCGGAGAGGCCCTCCGGGCGCCCGTCCTCACAGGTGACGAACCGTAGCGTGGCGTTGTCGAGCACGAGCTCGGCGGCATCGGCCGTGTCCTTCGTGAGGTCGATCTCGGCGATCTCGGCCCATCGTCGGCCGACGGCTTGCGGGTCGTCGCACTGCATCTCCGCGGCGACGATGCCTCTCGTGTCGTCAGTTGCGCCGGCTTTCCAGTCGGGTCCGGCCGGGTGCCACGGGCCGTCCCGATCATGCGCGCCCGGGCCTTTCATCTCGTCGATCTCGAAGAAAGAACCGCCGGTGTCCTTGGGGTGCATCTGCATGTTGGTGAAGTGTTTGCCAGCGAAATCCGACACCAACCGGACGCCGAGTTCCTCGAACCGCTTTCGCCGCGGTGCCTTGTCGTCGCATTGTGTGATCACCATGTAACCGCCGTCCCCGCCACGCCGTGTGAGATAGCGCCCGCCCGCCGTGTCGACGGTGGGATCGATGGGTGCCACGACTTCGATGAACTGACTGCCCACCGGAAACAACGCGTTGTGCAGCCCGAAGTTGCCGACGCCCGGATCGTTGAAACAGACCTTCACGCCGAGCACGTCGATCAGCGCTTTCTGGACCGGTTCGAGTTCATGCGCGACGAGCGCAATCTGACGGAGGCGGAGCCACATGGCGGATACCCATCACGAAAGTGACGTTCACTCTCGATCAAAATCGCGCCGTGCCGCAAGGGCGTACACTTGACGGTTGGTCGATTCACAAGAGTTCAACATGACGGTTCACGCCGCGGTCAGGTACTTGAAACCCGAATGGAAGGGACGGGAGGAACGCGCGTTCATCTATTCGAAGGAAACGCGCCACGAGAATACGTCCAAATACACCGTGGCGATCCATGACGCGCGCCCTCTCGTTGCGAGCGGCGAGCTCACGATCGAGCAGAACGGCATCGCGTTTGCCGACCACCCGGTGCGAGTGGCGGATTACGCCGACGACGAGGCAGTGAAGAGCGACTATGCCGAGACGATCGTGCCGATGTTGCTCGACGCGACGGGTGGAAAAGAGGCCTTCATGGTCGGGCATCAGGTGCGCACGGAGGATCCCAAGACGTTCCTCGGCGCATATTCACGCTACGTGCACTGTGATTACCCGTTACGACGTACGCATGAGCGCGAACGCAACATCTTAAAGGAGCGCGGGAGCGCCCTGGCCGACGACATCGAGAACGTCGACTACGCCTGGTTCAACATCTGGGAGGCGATCGATCGCCCGGCTGAGCAGAACCAACTCACGATCATCGATGCGGCGACGATCGCGCCCGATGATTTCGAGGAGTATCTCTTCACCTCGGATCCCAAAGGCGGATTTGCCGCGATCCCGTTGATGAGCCCGAAGCACAGGTTCCTGTACTTCTCGAAAATGCGGCCCGGTGAAGCGGTCATGTTCAAGCAGCTCGATTCGCGTGCGGACCAACCGCTCGTTTGTCCGCATACGGCGTTCTACGATCCGGCCGTCGGCGATGACCATGTCGGCCGGCGGAGTGTGGAGTACCGAGCGCTCGTTATCTTCTAGGCTGGGTTAATCGAACGTCCGGGGCGAAACCGGGCGTGCGTTGATCGACGGCCGGAACCACACCGTCCTCGGTGATTTGCCAGAGCGAAACGTCGACCGCGCCTTCGACGATCTCGAGAAAGCCTATTGTGCCGAGGCGAAGCGATTTATTGCGTGGCAGGGTCGGTGACCCGGGATTCACGCAGAGGAGACCATCGACATCGTGGACTTCTTCCATGTGCGTGTGGCCGTAGACGAGCACGTCGGGCGATTCGGTGAAGATCTTCTGCGCCCGCTCCGCGATGAAGGCGGGTTCGCGTCGTCGGGGCGTGGGGAATTCGTGAATCATGCCGACCGTGACGCCGTCGAAATCGAGCGACCAGATGTCCTTGAGGCGTTCGTGTTCCAGTCCGAGATCACCGTTACCCCGCGCGACGAATGTCGGCGCGACCGTCTCGAGCTCCTCGATGAGGGCGAGCGTCCACAGGTCACCCGCGTGCAGAATCGCATCGACGCCTTCGAAAGCGTTGAAAACCTGCGGCCAGAGTTCACCACGCTTCGAGGTATGTGAGTCAGCGATGAGGCCTATCTTCACGCAGGCGTCCCGAAATCAAAGCGCGCCATGCTATCACCGCCCACGGCCGTGATGGGGTCGGGCTATGTGACGACGGTGGCGGGCGTCGAGGTCGAGATCGAAACCGATCCGACGCTCTTTTCGCCGCGGCGTCTCGATCAGGGCACACGCCACCTGATCGAATCGACGACGTTCGTGGCGGGCGGCAAGGTGCTCGATCTCGGCTGCGGTGCGGGTGTCGTCGGTATCGTCGCGGCTCGATGCGGAGCTGAGGTCACGGCGCTCGACAACGATTTAACGGCCGTGGAGCTCGCTCGAGCAAACGCCGTTCGAAACGGTGTCGAGATGAAAGTGGTCACGAGCGACGGATTCCGGGATCTAGCGACGAGCGGGTTCGATCAGATTCTCATCAACCCGCCTTATCACGCTGATTTCTCGGTGCCAAAACACTTCATCGAAAAGGGCTTCAACCGACTCGTCATCGGCGGCGCGATGCGGCTCGTCACCCAGCGCCAGCGCTGGTATCGGCGAAAACTCGCCGCGATCTTCGGCGGCGTGCGAGAACTCGAGCTCTCGCCCTACACGGTGTTTGTCGCCGAGCGCCGCCAAGCGAGCTACGCCGCGCGCACGCGGCGCCGGTGACCTCATATCAGTCAGCTCGTTCGCTTCAGCTCCGCCATGGCCTGCTCGTAGTCGATGACGCCGGCCTCGAGATCGGACAGGACCTCTTCGGGATGGCGTGGGCCTAATCGCTCGACATCGACGCCTTCGTCGAGGCGATCCGCGCTCGCTGCTTCCGTCGCCGGGTGCGGCGGTTCGGGAGGTTCGGGCGGTTCCGGAGGTTCGGGCGGCAGTGGGGGAATCGGTCCTTCGTTGAACCCCAGCGCGTCCTTCAACCCCGCGAGCTTGGTCTTCACCGTCGGATAACTGACGCCGAGAACACGCTCCATGTCGCGGATTCGGCCCTCGCAGGCGACGAAGATGCGCAGCAGGTGGAGCGTGTCGTCATCGAGATCCGTGAACTCGTTGCGACGGTACGTTGTCGTCACGCGAAGCCCGCAGTCCTGGCACTCCAGCTCGCGCGGAAACATCGGCCCGTCACACGACGGACAGGGATGCCCGACTTCAGGCGGCATTACGACGGGTCGCGTGTGCTTCGAGCGCGTCCGCGGTTTCGATGGTCATGTCGCTGAAATCGATGCCGTCGAACTCGAGATCCGACGCCTCGAAATCGCGGAACGTCGCGTGGTCGAACCGGCAGTTGACGAACTTGCAGCCGCGTAGCGCCACACTTTTGAACGTGGCGTCCCGCATGCTCGCAAGATCGCTTCGATCGATGTTGCGTGACCAATTGCTCGTCGTGAAACGACAGTTTTCCAACACCGCGTGATCGAGCTGGAGGCCCGCGATCACGATGCCTTTGAACTTCGAATCGAGGATTTCGGAGCCGTCGATCAGCCAATCATTTCCCATGCCGCCCGAGAACTCGAAACCTTTGATGTTCGAGTTGCCCTTGATCACGACGTTCTTGAGCTTCGCGCCGTTGAAGTTGGCGTTCTTCATCTTCGACTTGGAAAGCCCGAGATCGCGGATCTGCGTGCCGTTGAAGGTCGTTTTCTTGATCGACGATCGACCGAGGGTGAGTTGGCGTAGCTGCGCGCCGTTCCATTCGTTGTCGAGCATGTCGCTCGATTCGAGGGTGACGTTCTTCAGCGACGAACCACGCAACGCATTGTCGTCGAAGCTGCCTTCTTCGACGCGCAGGTTGGAGATCCCGCCGGCGTGTAGTTCGTTTTTCGAAAACGATGCGTTGGTGAGATCGAGATCGACCAACTGCGACAGCACGATGTGGTTCTTTTCGACACGAAAGCCAGTGCCGGTCGGCGTGGCGGTCTTCGCGAACGTCACATCGTTCGTGTCGTTGACCCAGGTATCGCCTTCGAAGCCCATCGTCGCGCGGAGGCCCGATCGCAGGGCGTTGGCGATGGTGCCGTCGTCGAACCGAAATCCGAATCCCGAACCGCCACCGCCACCGCCGAACGCCTCCTCGAAAATGGATTCGAAACCGCCGCGGCGACGCGATTGTCGGCGTGCGCGATGGCGGTGGCGTCGATGCCGGCCGTGGCGGCGTCGCGGCGATTCTTCCTCGTCATCGTCCGTTTCGACGCGCACCTCGACCCGTGCTTCCGCGGTCGTTTCTTCGTCGGTGGTTTCTGCTTCTTCCTGATCAGACCCGCCGGTTTGGTAATCCTTGAGTGCCGCGATCATCTGCGTCGCCTGCTCGCCGGTGAGCGTGCCGTCCTCGACCATGGCAAGGATCCGACTGATTTCTTCTTGCATCTTGAACCTCGAGAGGGTGTGTGAGGCTAAATCTACGTCCGATATTCAATAATTCAAAGTCTAGGGGCATAAATATTAAATAAATCGATATTTGGTCCGACAAGCAGATTGATCAGTAGCCGGCATCGAGATCGACGATGTCGGCGAGCGGTTGCCGCGCCTTGGAGCGTTCGAGATTGGTGATGAACTTCGTGACGACATCGGCGGGGTGGCTGACCGCGGCGATATGCGGGGTGATTTCGAGGTGTGGCACCCGCCAGAGCGGATCGTCGGTGGGCAGCGGTTCCACGGGAGTCAGATCGATCGTGGCGCGATCGATCGTGCGGCGCTTGAGCGCTTCGACAAGGGCGTCGTGATCAACCGTGGGCGCCCGCCCCACGTTGAAAAACCAAGCTGTCGCTGCTGCGCTCGAGAAGACGTCCGCGCCAATGAGCCCCCTTGTCGCCTCCGTATCCGGCAGCGTTGCGACGACGACGTCGGCTTCGGATACAGCCTTCGTGATCTCATCCGCCGCGTGGACCGCATCGAATGCGTCGTTCGGCCGGGCATTCCTTGAAACGCCGGTGTTGTGCATCCCGAAGTGGCGCGCCGTGTGCGCGACATGTGATCCGATCGACCCTGTTCCGATGACACAGAGCCGTTGACCTGACAACGTCGATGGCCACGTGGCATCCCACTCGGCATGGCGTTGAGCCTCGCGATAACGTTCGACCTCGGTCGCCCGGTGCAGGAGCCGGGCGAAGACGTACTCGCTGATGAGTGGCGCAAAGATTCCTTTGAGCCCCGTCACGGTGATGCCTCGTTCAGCCGCGACCCCACCAGCGGACGCACACCCGCCCAGGTCGACTGGATCCATTGCGGCGTATTCGCACCGCGTGCGAGTTCCGCGGCCGCGAGGTCCGGCTGTGCGAGCCAGATCGGCGCCTCCGGACCTGCGGTCACGATTCCCGCGCGAGCGAGGAGTGGCTCATAGACGGCGGCTTCCTCATCGAGCACGCAGACGGTGGTGGATTGATCGCGCGTCATGACGTTCTCCGCGTGGTGTCGGCGCAGTGTGCGAGGTGCGCTCGGCGGGGTCGAGATCGACTGTTTCGCCGCGCTCGCCATGTGACGGTCGGTTGACAAGCCGGGTCGGCGTCGCGTTGTTTAACCGCTCGAGTCAAGGAATGGGAATCTCATGGAGACGTGCACGTGGGCGCCGACCGTTTTTGGGGGTATGGAAATGGCCGGCGGCACACGTCGCGAAACGCCGGTGGGCGAAGACCTCGTGGGGATCATCCGTGGATTTTCCGAGCACATCGAAGCGCTCGGCCTTTCCCACCTTCTGATTGCCCAACGTTGGTGGGGCAGCGGCGTCGAGATGGAGTCTTCGAGCCTCGATTGCACGGCGATGACGGCGCTCTTCGCGGCGTACACGACCCGCACACAGCTCGTGACCGCGATTCATCCCGGGTTTTTTCATCCGGCGGTGCTCGCCAAATGGGCCGTCAGTATCGACCGACTCACGGCCGGTCGTTGGTCGATCAACGTGACAAGCGGCTGGAACCTGTCCGAGTTCGACATGTACGGCATCGATCCGCTCGAGCACGACGAGCGCTATGCCCGCTCCATCGAATTCATCGAACTCCTGCGCGGTGTCTGGGCCCACGAGACGTTCAGCTACGACGGGCACTATTTTCAGTGCGAGGGGCTTGAACTCGAACCGCGTCCGACAGGCGAACTAGAAATCTTCCAAGGCGGACAGTCGGACGCCGCGATCTCGATGGCCGCCGGACACAGCGACTGGATGTTCCTGAACGGCGGGTCGCTCGAGAAAACCAAAGGCATCATCGACAAGGTCCGACGAGCAAGCGCGGCGACCGGCCGTGACGTCAAGTTCGCGCTCTACGGCCATCCGCTTTGTCGGCCAACGGATCGAGAGGCCTGGGAAGAAATCGATCGGCGGGCCGCGGCGCTTGATCCCGGGTTGCGGGCGAAGCGCCGTGGTTCCACGTCGGGTGCCGAGGGCATGTGGGCCGATGGCGACGACCTCTCCCATCTGGACACCAACGAGGGATTCTCGACGCGCTTGATCGGCAGTCCGGAGACGATTGTGGACCGCATCCAGGCGTTCGCCGACATCGGCGTCGACATGCTGCACCTGACACTCGGCGATCCGTTGTTCGAGGAGCAGGTCTTCCCCGCAATCGGCGCCGTCGGACCGCGAGGCTAGTCGGCGGGGTTCATCGCAGCGTCGAATCGTTCGGCCGCAATTTGCACGCAAAGCTCGACATCGTCAGCCAATAGATAGCGCGTATCGGCCAGGTACGCGCCCCGGTGCCTGATCGCCTCGAGATAGGCTTCCCGCGTGCCGTAACGCGCTTCGAGATCGGCGGGTTCGAAAAACCGGGTCGACCCGACGTATTCGAGCAGCTGCCCTTCCCCACCGGTCGCCGGATGACGTGGGTTGAAACCCGTGTGGACACCGACCGGGATGCTGACATCGGGCATAGCGATGCCGGCCGTTTCGTTGCCGTTTTCATCGACCGCGGAGACGGGGGCGTTCAGGACATCACCAAGCGGGCGTGCCGGTAGGGCGGCGATCCCTCGGTCCGCCGCAGGGCCGAGATCGAGCGGGCGCAAGCGGTTCAGCCCTTCGACGTCGGGACGAACGAGACCGCTTGTCGTCAGCGTGTCGAGAACGTCTTCGCGCCACGCGGCCGTGCCGTCCGACCATCGCGGGTAAGCGCTCGGCGGTGGCTCATTCCCGTCCACCACCCATTCGATCAGGTTGGCCAGCGCCGCGCGGATCAGCGGCCGGTAGTCGATAGCGTTGAACCGATTCGCGGACAGGCCGAACGGACTGGCCGGATCCTGCTCGACCACCCCGGCGCCGTGTTGCGTCGATGCGAAGAGGTAGCGCCGCGCGTTCTCGGCGAACTCGAGGTCTTCTCTGGTATTGGGTATTGCGTGCGTCAGGCCGGCGTCACCGCGCCAGTACTCGGCCGACGTATCCGTGTAGAAGATCTTCGGCATCCCACCCCGTGCGCGCTGACGATCGAGTAGTCCGCTGAATCCGTTGGGTCCATTGCTCGGTGCGTCGGCGTAGGGGTGCAGATGGCCGAAACTCGGCGTGGGCTGTACGGATGGTTGCGCGTAGCGGTGGTTGAACTCGCCGCGTCGCCCACCGGCTACGTGAATGATCAGACCGTCGAACGCCTTCGATCCGTGTTCGTCGATGTTGAGCCCGGTGTAGAGGAAGGTGCGCAGAAACCGGCCGCACTGGGATACGCCTTCGCCGATCACGTGGTCGATCGGCGCGAAGGGATTCGCATTGGTCTTGAGAAACACGGCCATGTCGCGGATGGCGATGAGCCCGGCGCCGACGACGGGGCATTCGAGCGGTCGGTAGAGGAGGTCGTAGATCGTCCCTGCTTCGAAACCTCCGTCGAGTTCGATAGCGCTTTTGTCGTCCACGAAGCGCCACTGCTCGGTGGGGATCGGTGTCGCGTCGCCGTAGATCGATTGGCGAGCCATCAGTTCCGCTGGTTCGTCCGACGGGGTGATGGGCCGATGGTTGCCGATGCTGCCGACGTGCTGGTCGGTAAGCTCGACGCGTTTCGTGTTCGCGCCGGGTTGAAAGCGGTGCTGCATACGCCCGCCATCGGGGTTGCTCACCCGCGGCGCGTCGAGCCCCATGCGGCCGTCGCCGTGCGGGACATCCCATTGCCAGCCGCAGAAAACGACGGTGAGACCTCGCTCGAAAAGGAAACCGTCGCCGGGATCGATCTCGCGATCGTCGATGGCGCGCATGGCCCGGTTGAACATGCTCGGCGCGATTCGATGGCCCCGGTTCGGCACCTCGAGAATCGCGGTGCCCGGGCGATCGGCATCGAGAGGTGTGAGAACCGTGAGATCGCCCGCGAACCGAACGAGACCGTCGGCGTCGCGTGGGGCGAGTGTGAGGTCGACGATCGTCTCGAGGGTGGCAGCCTCGGGATCGACGGCGTAGTGCGCGCGGTACTCGATACGCTCGTAAGCGTTGCTGCTCGGGTTCGGGAAAGCCTCGCGGCTGATGAGTTCGAGGCGCTCTACGCTCATGGGCTATTCCTCCATCAGCTCGCGAATGGCTTCGTCGTAGTGGAAGGCGATACCCACATAGCTCGAATAGTCTGCGAAGTGATCCTCGGCCTTGTCGAGTTCCTGGGTGAGAACCTCGAAGCTATCGTCGGCGAACGTTGTGGACTCGAGCATCACGCGACGGATCTCGAGGCCGCCGTCCGCGAGCAGGCGTGCATCGCGCCAATGTTCGTTTGGATGCGGATTCTCTTCGTCGTCGCCATTAACCTTGCGTAGGAGTTCATTCGTGACGACGTTCTGATCGAGACCGTTCGCGCCGGCACTGTAGCGGTCCATGATGATTTGCTTTGCTTGCGCCAGAACCTCGTCGACGCATCCGCCGCGATTGAGTTGGATGCCGACGTGGCGGTGGTTTACCCGGTCCTTCGTCAACCACCAGGAATAGAGCTCCCGTTCGTCGAGGATTTTCGTTCTGCAGTCTGGGTGGTGGATCGATGCCGGGAACCAGCTTTCCGGATCGTCCGCTTGCGTGACCTTGGCGAACGTCTCGATCGGTAGTCCCGGCGCCAGCCAGAAACTGGCTTCTTCGAAGAAGGTTTCCACGCCGATGATCACTTCCACCGGATGGCCGTCGGAGCGAGCCGCGTCCGCATAACCGAGAAGGCGCTCACCATGCGGAATGATGCCGTCGGGGACTTCCGCGTCTTCGACGATTGCCCGATCGCGATAGTTCATGAGACCGATGTTGTCGAGCATCTCGACCAGGTGCTGGGTCGTCGATTTGGTCGTGCCGCGAAAACTCACGTCGGTGATCGCGACGTCCGGATCATCGGGGTCTGGCAAGTCCCACCAGAACGGAATGTCGACACCGAACCTGAGTCCGACTTGCGATGCGCGCGTCGCGAGCACGTCGAGCAGCGCCAGATACTGTTGGAGCAAATCCGCCCGTCGGTCGCGTCGGTGCCACTCGGGCAGGATGTAGGGCTCTATGTCGTAATGCACGCCCGCGAACTTTTCCTTTTCGGTCGAGGCGTTGTTGAAGCGAATGATCGCTTCGAGGATGTCGCGCGGTTCGCGATGATTACGGGATATCGCCCACTCCGGTTGGCCGTGAAGTGCGTGAATCGCCACGCCGTGGTCGTTCGCCTGCGCGTTCAGCAGGCGCCACTGACTGGCGTGTTCGAGATGTCCGTCCTCGTCGGGCGACACCTGTATCCAGAGGGTCGACAGGTTGAGCTCACCGCAGAGCACGAAAAGTTCGTCGCGCTCGCTTTGAAACGCGAGGATCTTGCTCGGATCCCAGATCCACAACGCGCGCCCGTAGTCGCCCTGCGAGGGCCACCACCAGGCGCCGATCGCAATGGCGATGGCGCAAACGGCTCCTGTGATCACGTTGCGCATGGCTTAGCGCGACTATCCTTCCGACGGTGACGAAATTAACGCGTTTTGCGTTTCGGTCAGCACGATTTTGTAGGACCGCGCGGCGGTACCGAAGAAGAGATCGTTCTTGTCGACATCACTGAGCGACATGCCGTCTGCGATCCGCTTACAAGCGTTCCAGAGATTCGTGTAAGAGCAGGAAAGCTTATCGACGGGGAAGTTGGATTCGAACATCGATCGTGCCGGTCCGAAACACTCGATAACGTGCTCGAAATACGGGCGCCAGTCGTCGGCCATCTGCTCGGAGGACGGGGCGTGGTCAGCAAGTTCATAGCCGAAGCCGTAGGTGACCATGCCGCAGCCGCCCACCTTGGCGACGATGTTGGGCTCCTTCGCGACCTGCTCGATGCCGCGCCGCCATTCGTCGAACAAGACACCCGTGCGCTTACCTTCGTACGGCCCACGCGCGAGGGGCCCGCCGATGTGATCGAGCACGATCGTCGTCGACGGGAAAGCGGCCGCGAGATCGCGGACCTCGTCGAGCTGGCCGTGGTAGCCCCAGCAGTCGAAGACGAGCCCGAGGCGGTTGAGCTCCGCGAATCCGGCCCGAAATGCTGGATCCGCGAGGAGTCTGGGCGTGCCGCGCGTCGGGTGATGTGATGACGGCATGTCAGGTGACTCGTGCCAGCCGTGTGCGTGGCGAATGCCGCGGAAGTTCCGACCGGCCGCGATATGGGCCTCGAGAACATCGCCGGCGTCAGGCGTCGTCAGGTCGACGAAGGAGATGATCGCGCCGCAGCAACGAACGCCTTCCCCGTAGAGACCCGATGCCGACATCGCGTGTACGCCCTGGACGAACTCGGTCTCGCCCACGACGCGATACGGCGTGTCGTCTTCGCGGTACATGGCCACGCACTCGATGAAGACCGTATCGAAAACGTCGTGGCCGCCACCGCGGATATCCTCGATCAGATCGTCCGCCAGGTAGCGCAGATGTTGCCGGGATCCTGCCGGCAGTTCGGGGCGCGGGCGCCGATCCCACAGATGGTGGTGTGGGTCGATGATCGGCTGGCCCGGGTCGAGCGCGTCTTCCGGGGTGGTGTCGAGCCACGCCTTGAGCGCTTCGCCGGTCGGATCACGCGGCAGTTCGGCCATGGGTATCGATTCCTCTTCAGTAGTTCAGGGACACTAGCCGATACGTTCAGTTCCCGTGAGACCCGCTTCGACGAGGGCTTCATAGCCCGCCTTATCAATGCCGAGTTCCTCGCGGAACACTTCTTCGCTGTGTTGGCCGAAGAGCGGTGCGTGACGAACCGGGGGTCGTGGTGATGCGGCGAAGCGCCAGGGCATGACGGCGATCCGGTGCGTTCCGGATTGCGGGTGCGAAACCGTCGCGAGAAAGTCCCGCGCTTCGAATTGCGCGTTGCCATTCTGATAGGTCGGTTTGAACGGCTCGCACCGGGCGGCGGCCACACCGGCTCGGCAAAGCGCTTCGGCGAGCGGGCCGGCGTCGTGGCGCGCGACCGCCTCGGCAATGCGCTCATCGAGTGGTGGCTCGTTGATCTTGCGATCGGTCGGGGTGCCAAATCGCGGGTCGTCACCGAAATCGATCTCGAGGATCGAGGTGAGCGCGTCGAATGCTTCGTTGGTTTCTGCCGCGATGGCGATCCAGTCGTCGTCGGCGGTCGCGTAGATATTGTGCGGAGCGATGGTCGGGTGCCGGTTTCCGCCCGGTTGACGGACGTTGTCGTTGGCGGAGTACTCGAGAATGGCGTCGCCGATCTGCACCGCAACGGCTTCTATCATGCCGGCGTCGATCCGCTGTCCCTCGCCGGTCTTCGCCCGATGGTGAATCGCCGACAGAATTGATGCTGCGAGGTAGTAGCCAGAGATCGGATCGGGGATGAGCCCGCCGGTGTTCATCGGTTCGTCGAACTCGTAACCATGAATCGACGAGAAGCCGGCCATCGGTTCCGTCGTCGCCCCGTTGGCCGGGTACTCCGCGAGCGGCCCTTGCCGCCCGTAACCGGAAACGGAAGCGAAGATCATGTCGGGCCGGACGGCGTGCAGCGTGTCGAGCGTGACGCCCCAATCCGTCATCACGTGGGGTGAGAAGTTGTCCACCATCACGTCGAAGTTCGGAATCATCGACCAGAACATCTCGCGCCCTTTCGGGTCGGTGACGTCGAGGGTGATGGCGCGCTTGTTGAGGTTGACGGAGTTGTACATGCCGTTGGTGTTGATCCCGACCTGCTCGATGTCGGGATTGCGCACGCCCGGCGGCACCGGCGAACCGGCACCGCGCCAGACATCGGGACGTTTTACGGTTTCGATCTGTACGACGTCGGCGCCGAGGAGCGCCAGAATCTCGGTGCAGAACGTGCCCGCCCAGGCTTGGGTGAAGCAGAGCACGCGCACACCTTCGAGCGGTTGGTTCGGCGCGGCGCGGGGCTTCGTGTTGCGCGCACGAGGTGCAGCGACATGTTCGCCTTCCTGGGGTGCGCGGATAAGATTCTGCCAGGGCGTTGCCGAAAGCTTGGCGGGGGCACCTGCGGTCCTTGCGGTCGTGCCATCGACGCTGGTCTCCACGATAAACCCGCGAGCGTTGAGCTGTTCCGAGTCATGCAATTCCATCGCGTTCTGCAGGACGCCCGAGATACAGCGAGACTCGGCGAGACCGTGAAAGAGCTCCCACTTGTCGCGTGATTCGGACCCGCGTGCCAGCGCGTCACGAACGGGGCGCGGATCCTGCTGGTGCCGCCCCCAGGGGCTCACGTATCGCTCGTCGGTGGCGAGTTCAGCCTCACCGAGGAGCGTCAGCGCGTTCGTCCACTGCGCCCAGTCGCCGTAGCCGTAGTTGATCAGTCCGTTCTTGGCGCGCCATAGCGGGCCGGGTCTGCCGCGTTCGGTCAGGCCCGTTGGTCCATAGGCGACCGAATCACCACCGATGAAGATCCCGAGGATCGCCCAGGGCATACACGTCAGTGATAGTGCTTCGAGTTCGGAAAGGTCGATGAGATCACCGCCGCCCCGGTGCAGCGCCGCCGCCGCGGCGATGAATCCCGCGACCCCCGCGATATAGCCCGTCTGGCGCACGGGGAGCTGCAGCGGCGATTCATCGACGTGCTTGTTGATGGTCGCCCAGCCGGTGCGCGCGCAAGCCGTCAGGTTGTTGCCGGGGTACTCCGCCCATGGACCGCTCGCGCCGTGTGGTGTGATGACGAGGTGGATGACGCCCTCGGCAAGCTCGAGAGTCGGGTCGTTCGAGATCACGATATCGGCGGAATCGAGAATGGCTCGATACTCGTCGTCGTCCTTCGGCACGATCGATCGTTTACCCGCATTCACGTAGGCATGCATGAGTGATCGATCGGCGCCCGGCTGGCCGTTGAGAAACGGCGCTTCGCGCCGCAGCGCGTTGCCGTCGCCTGTCTCGACCAACAACACCTCGGCGCCGAAACCCGCAAAAAGGCGGGCGGTCCAAGCTCCTGACAGTCGCTCTGAAAGATCGACAACTCGTGTTTCGTCGAACGCCTTCGGCATTTTTCCCTCCTCGCCTGGTTGATCGAAGGTCGGTTCGGCAGGCGACCCTCGGGAATCGGTGACGTTGCGGTTCGATCGCTGGCAACCGGCCAAAGATCGGCGAATCGCGATCTCTCGATCGACTTTCCGGAGCCTTCCGGTCGCGCCACTTTCATCGAGTCTACCGGCAAGATCGCACCTCTTGTGTACCATCGCGCCATGCACGTCCGCTTCGGTCTTCATCGAGACGGCCTGGATCCCATGCCTACCGGTACAGGCCTCGGAGCGGTCACCGTCGGACCGCTTGGTTTGCTGTCGATCGTCGAAGCAGACCTCGGGATCGCGCCGGTCTTCACCCATCCCTCCGAGCGGGTCTCGATTTATCGGAGCTCGTTGGCGGCGGGTGACGATCTGGCACGCTTCTATCACCAGTCTTTCGCGATCGATCCGGTCGGTGTTGCCGCAACGCTCTTGCGCTGGCGCGATCACTGGTATCTGCATGGCTGGACGGGTTGGTTCGACGGTCCGGTCTCCGCACGCTTGGCGGACATGGCCGCGGTCGAAGCGCTGGCGGCCGGGGATGTGCCGCCGAGCGTGGGCGAGCGGATTCTGCGCGTCGATCGAGCGCTCGAGACGCAGCGTAGCCGGATCACGAGCGTCGTCTGTCTCGATTGCGAGGTGGATCTGCCGATGGCCTGGCGGCGTCTCCTTCGCCGTTTCGACGTGGAATTCGCCGTACCCGAGACCATCGAGGGTCAGGCGCATGCGGGTAGTGACCTCGCGGCCGTACAGCAACTCGTTCGGCATCGGCCGGTGTCGGCAACGCTCAAGGGAGACGGGTCGCTCGTGATCCTGCGGGCAATGTCGCGTGACGTCTCCGCGCAAGCGGTCGCGGAATGGTTGTTGGCGGAAGGGTATCGAGGAGCGGATGAGGATTCGGTCCTCATCGCGCCCGAGAACGGTTTCGTACTCGACGACGCTTTACATCGGGTCGGCATCCCGCGCGCTGGTTTTCAGAACTATTCGCCCTTTCGAGCGGCGAGCCAGGTGTTGAAGCTGGCACTTGCTCTCATCTGGGAGCCGCTCGATCCGCATCGCCTGCTGCAGTTTTTGATTCACCCCGTTTCGCCCCTTTCCTGGCGCGTCCGGGCGCGCCTGGCCGAAGCCGTCGCGGCGCAGCCGGGCATCGACGGTCCGCTTTGGCGGATGGCGCTCACGGCCGTCGAAGACGAGCGCGCGTCGATCGAGTTCTGGTTGACCCCAGACCGCTATCCGGCGGAATCCGGCGCGCCGACGTTTGCCCTCACGGAACGCGCGACACGATCGGCGCGATGGCTGCGTGGGCTCATCGAAGCAGGTGAGGAAGACGGTCAGGACGTTTTGCGGGCGGCGTTGACGCAGGCCGAGGCGCTTGCCGCGACGCTCGCTCGGATGGGGCAATCCGGCATCGGACGGATCACGAAGATCGAAGTTGATCGGCTCGTCGACGAGGTCACGCGCGCGTTGCCGGATACCAATGTTCGCGCCGAACGTGGCCATCCGCCGGCGACCGCGCACCCGGCGAATATCACGGCGCCCTTCGAGCGAGTGATCTGGTGGGACCTCCGGCCGGAATACCTCGAGGCGATCGACGCCTGGTCGGGATCCGAGCGCGCGCAGCTCCGCGCGGCCGGTGTCGACGTTGCGGATATCGAAAAGCTCGCGGCAACGTTCGAGCGTGAATGGACGCGGCCGGTTCTGCTCGCTCGGTCACGGCTCGTTCTCGTCGTACACGAAGACCAGACGGCGCGTCACCCGCTGCTGAGCCGAATCGTCGAGCAGCTTTCGGGCTGGGTCGATGTTTCGCTCGACGAGGTCGTGCTCGAAGGAAACGCTTCGCCGATTGCCGCCATCGACCTGCCGCCGTTGCCGGCTCGTTCCTTACCCGCGCCGCGCCGCTGGTGGGACGTCGGCCGGCCGATCGATCGTCGCCGCATGGAATCCTATTCGAGCCTTGCGGCGCTTCTATTCCATCCGCACGAATGGGTGTTCCGCTACGCGGCGCGCTTTCGCCCGAGTCGAATCGCCGACATTGCCGATGGGCCGCTCCTCTACGGCAGCCTGGCACACCGTGCGTTCGAGCTCTTCTTCATCGACCACCCGGATTGGAGGACGGTCGATCGGCCGGCGCTGCAGCATTGGTTCGACGCGACGATCGACGCGCTCATCACGCACGAAGGTGCCGTTCTCCTCGAGAACGGTCGCGGCGTCGATCGGCAGCGGGTGTCGACGACGATCGAACGGGCGCTCGAACGACTGCTCGACCATTTTCGTGCCGCGAACGTCGTCAGGGTCTTCTCCGAGCATCACGCCGAGAAGCCGTTCATCGGCGGTCGGTTGCAGGGCGACGTCGATCTCGTACTCGAAAACGCGAGCGGTGAGCGCGCCGTGCTCGACGCCAAGTGGGGAAGTGAGGTTTTCCGCCTGCGCGAAATCGAAGAAGGGCGGCATCTGCAGCTCGCAACGTACGGCTATCTCCTGACCGAGCGCGACCGCTCGACTGCGAATGATGCGTGGCCGAGCCCGGGCTACTACATCGTCATAACGAGCAATGTTCTGGCGAGCGATACAGATTTCTTTGCCGACGCTCTGGGTGCCATGGGAGGTGTGCCCGGGCCCGAGGTGATCTGGCGGGCCGCTGAATCGGCGTATCTCTGGCGCCGGTCACAGATCGATGCCGGCGTCATCGAGATCAACGCCGGCGCGCTCCCGGACGACGCATCGGCGCCACCGGAGGACGCGCTGGAGACGCGCGTCCTGCCCGATCGATTCGACGACTTCCGGTGGCTGACTGGTGTGGAGTCGTTCAAGTGAATTGGGATCACGTCACGTTCGTCTCCGCGGGCGCCGGGAGCGGCAAGACCTACCGTCTGACCGAGGAACTCGAACGTGCCCTCGCGAGCGGCGATGCGTCGCCGGCCGGCATCATCGCGACGACGTTTACGGTCAAAGCCGCGGATGAACTTCGCGACCGCGTGCGCGAACGGCTCTTGCGGGTCGGCCGCCTGGATCTCGCGGAACGGACCGCGGAGTCGAAGATCGGCACCGTGCACGGTGTCTGCAGCGCGCTCCTGCGTCGCCACGCTTTCGAACTCGGCTTGTCGCCGGAGCTGAACGTGATGAGCCTCGACGACGGTCGGCGGTTCTTCAATCAGGCGCTCGACGACGTGCTGAGCCTCGATCGGGTGCGCGAAATGAACCGGTTCGCGGAGCGTCTGGGGCTCACCGATTGGCAGGGCACCGTGAAGGACATCGCCGACAAGGCCCGCGAGAACGACGTGGGACCAGACCGATTGATCGAGATGGGTCTCACCAATGCCGACGACCTCCTGGCGTTCTTTCCCGAGGTCCTCGAATCCGATCCGACGGAGAACCTGATCCATGCCGTGGGGCATGGGATCGAAGCGCTGACGGATGACGGAACGAAGAAGACTGCCGATTACGCGCGCACCCTACGCGATGCCCAGGCGCGGTTGACGCGCGTCGATTGTCCCTGGTCTGAATGGATGCGTCTGTCCGGCAGCGATGCGGCCAAGGCGAATCAGCCGATCTCCAACGAAATCCGGGCGATCGCCTCGGGCTTCGAGGCGCACCCGGGATTCCAAGCGGATCTCTACGGTTTTGTGGCGGCGGTTTTTCGAATCGCCGCGGAAAGCCTCCGGCGCTTCCAGGCCATCAAACGCAGCCGTGGGTTGATCGATTTCACCGACATGGAGCAGCTCACCCTTCACGCCCTCGATCACGCGGCGGTCAAAGACCGGCTTCGAGAGGAACTCGAACTCCTCCTGGTTGATGAGTTCCAGGACACGAATCCGATGCAGCTCGCGCTCTTCGTCAAGATGGCGCGACTCGCGGACAAGGCGATTTTCGTCGGCGACGTGAAGCAGGCGATCTACGAATTCCGCGGCTGCGATCCGACGCTCGTCTTCGACACCTTGGAAGCACTTGCCCAGGGCGACGCCGTGACCGACATCCTGCAGTCGAGTTGGCGCTCGACGCCGCCGTTGGTGCAGTACACCAACGAGCTCTTTGCGCAAGTTTTCGAGTCCGAGCTCGCCCGATCTCAGATTGTGCTGGCGTCAGAGCGTGATGAGCTCGAGGGACCGACGGTCGTGTCGTGGCCGCTTTCCGGCGGGGTCGACGCGCGCGCCATCGCGCTCGCTGCGGGCGTCTCGATGATGGTCGAGCGCGGCGATGAGGTCGAAGACCCCGAGACGGGTAATCGCCGGCCGATTCGCTATGGCGACGTCGCCGTTCTGGCGCGGACGAATGCATCGGTCGAGCGTATCGCCCGGGCACTGCGCGATCGTCGAGTGCCGATGAAGATGACGCTGCAGGGATTGCTCGAGACGCCCGAGATCACGCTCGCCCGGGCCTGCTTGCGCCGCCTCGGCGATCGGGCCGATACGCTCGCGTCGGCGGAAATCCTGTCGTTGACGGACGCTCGCGACCCCGAGGAATGGCTCGCCGATCGGTTGACGTGGCTCGAAACGAATCCGGACGCTGATGGTTGGGCCGAAACCGACCATCCGATTCTTGCGGCGCTGGCGGCTCTGCGAACCGAAAGCGCAATGCGCTCGCCTGTCGAGGTGGTCGGCCGGGTCATCAACGAGACGGCGCTGCGTCGCTCGGTCCTCGCCTGGGGTCCCGACCCCGTGAAGGCCGCGCAACGCCAGAAGAACCTCGACGCCTTTCAGGCACTCGCGGTCGAATACGAAAAGCACGCCGCCTCCCATCACGACGCCGCGACCCTCACGGGCTTTCTGTTTTGGCTCGAGCACCCGAGTTCACCCGATCTCGATCTGCAGCCGGTGGTGACGACCGGTGATGCGGTGCACGTTCTCACCTACCACCGAGCGAAGGGTCTCGAATGGCCGGTGGTCGTCTGCGCCGATTTCGACTATCGCGAACGGATGCGTACCTGGGATCCACGCGTGGAACTGGTCGATGAATTTTCGATCGACGATCCGCTGTCGTCGCGCGCGATCCGGTTCTTCCCCAACGTCTACGGCCTTCGCCAGCGCGGCGTGCCCTCGCGCGCGGCGATCGAGTCGAGCGACGAAGGCAGCGAGTGCCGAATGAAGTCGTACGCCGAGCAACGACGGCTCGCGTACGTCGGCATCACGAGGGCGCGTGATCGACTCGTCATCGGTATTGCATCGAGGATTCCCCGCGACGCCTGGCTCGGCAGCTTCGTAACGGAAACCCTCGTCCCCACCGGGACTTCACTCGAACTCGCCAATGGTGCTGCGATCGATACGGCGGTCGAGATGATCGATATCGATCACGCGACCCAACGAGACGCCGAATTCGCGCCACGCTGGTTCCACACGCGGGAAGGCGTAGACGCGGTGGCGGAAGTCGTCACACCGTCGCATCAGCCCGCGGCGCCGAACGCCTACATCAAGGCGATGCAGGAACTCGGCGGGCGGGTGGCCATCCGCGGGGCCGAGATGGTCGATCTCGGCAACGCGCTGCACGCCGTGATCGCGGCAACGGTCGTCAACCCGCTCACGAAACGCCCGGCGATTGCGCGTGCACGGGATCTTCTGATCGCGCACGAATTGGTCGGCGTGATCGACGCGCCAGATGCCGTCGCAGCAGCGGACCGATTCCTCGAATACCTCGAGCGATACGAGCCGACGGCGATTCAAGTCGAGGTCCCCGTCCAGCATCGACGCGACGACGGGACGCTCGTCCAAGGGTTCATCGACTGTCTCGTCGAAACCGCGTCCGGGGATATTGTCGTCGACCACAAGTCGAACCCGCGACCGCAAAGCGAGTGGCCCGATGTCGCCATGGCGGCATCAGGACAGCTTCTCGCCTACGTTGATGCACTCGAAGCCGGCGGGCGGACCGTGCGAGGTGCGCTTGTTCATTTCCCCGTGTCCGGCGGCGTGGTGGAGGTCGCCTTCCGATGACGACGAATGCGCGCAAGCCACGCGAGCGCGGACCGGTCAAATTTATTCTGCTGCACCACGACGGCTGCCCGCGTCGCGAGTTCCACTATGCCGTCCTGCACGACGGCGCGGTGACGAGTGTGCGCGCGGAAACCGAGTTCGCCCAGCACCCGAGCGCGATCGCCGTTGTCATCCAAGGATCCTTCGACGACGAGCCTCCCCCGAATCAACAGATCGACGGCCTCAAGCGGCTTCTGGTGCAACTCGTGCGCCGGTATCCGGCTGCGACGATCGGCGCGCATCGACAGGTGCGCGGCGACATCGAAACGACCTGTCCCGGGCGCAAATTCCCGATGCGCGATTTGGCGCGCTGGAGTGAGACGGGGCTCCCGAAGGCGCGTGACGAAGCGATCGAACGGTCGGTCGAAGAGCAGTACTCGAAGATCTGACCTCGGTTTGTCCCGTTTGGCATGAAGATATAGCTGCTGCGTCTTGCCTCGGCGAGGCGTCGCCGGTAACACTCGCGCGCGGGAGGTGGATCTGTGGATGCTAAAGACCTAGCGGAGAATCGTGTGCGCGCGCGGGCTTTGCCGATTCTCGGCAATGGCCAGATCCCTGCCGAGCACGTTCGTCGCGTCGAGGATGACGATTCCGGTTTCGGTGAAGTGGTCAAGCTCTTCATGCGCACCTGGCCGTTCATCAAGCCTTACATCTTGGGGCGCTGGTGGCACTCGCGTGACGGCGTCTCCGATGACCTGGCCGAAGCGCGCGAAGGTGATGGTTATCGCGTCGATCACGGCCCGATTCTCGTCATTGCCTTAGCCGGCCTCGGCCCGTTGATCGGTTACGTGCCGGCAAGTCTCGATTGGCCGTGGATCCTCGTCTACGTACCGGTTGTCGTGTTGAGTGCGAGCGTCACGCTCTTCGCCACGATGTCGGGCAAGCTCCGCGCGTGGGCACTCACCGTCGCGGTGGTGTCCGGCATTCTGCTGAACCTCATCGCGAACTATCTGATCGAGGGTTCCGAGAGTTCGATCTATGCGGGCCTCGTGAGTCTTGCCGCTATGGCGGCGTGGGCTATCGAATACCGGATCAACGAAGGCCGCGTCGAATTTCGTGTGCGGACAAGGATGCACATCTTGTTCGTCTACGTTCTCGTCTTCTTCGAACGGATGATCGATCTTACGATCGGTCTGGTCGTGGCGGATGTTCTCTACCAGAGCATCCTGCAGGGCGAACCGTTGGCGCCGGGCCTCTCGAGCATTTTCGGCCTGACGGCGCTATCCAACGAGGTCACGGCGGTGCTCGACGGCGAACAGCGGCTCTCGCTCATCTGGGTTTACGTCGGCGTCTTTCTCGGCCTCTACATCGTTCAGAAGATCTTCCAGGTGACACGTGAGTACTACGGCATCTGGACGCTGCAGATGGTCAATCAGGACTTGCGTGTGGCGCTCGTCGCGCGCTGGCACCAGCTTTCGTTGCGCTATCACAGCGGCCATCGCACGGGTGATTCGGTGTTCCGGATCTACCAGGACAGCGCGATGATCACGGCGGTGGTCGGGCAGCTTTTCGCGATTGCCGTCGCGCTCGTCGGCTACTACGTCAGCGTCATTTTCGTCTCGCTCCTGAGTCCGGTGATCGGCCTCGCAGGCGCGCTTTTCCCGTTACCCGCCATTCTGGTCGCGCGCTGGGCCATGCCACGGATGCGCACGCGCGCGCTCGTTTACCGCGAACGGACTTCGGCGATCACGTCGACGATCCAGGAAGCGTTCACCTCCATGCGACTCATCAAGGCGTTCAACGCCGGCTCTCGCGCGCAGGAGCGTATGGAGACCGATTCGCAGACTGCCTTCAACGCCGGCTTTCAGGTTCGCGTCATCATCGCGCTTGCGACGATTACGATGTTCACGGTGGGGTCGGCGTTCGTCATCGTCGGCGAGGCGAGCATGGCCTGGTGGGCGAATCAGGCGCTTGAAACCTTCTCGGTCGAACTCGTCGCGCTCGTCGGCTTGAGCTTCGTCGTCTGGAATCTGGCGAGCTACACATGGGCGCGCGATCAATACCGCGCCGCGACCGCGCAGGTTCGCAGCGTGCTCAACCAGTGGATGATGGCGCAGGACATGGCGATGGGCCTGGCCAGGGTCTTCGACATCCTCGACATCGAGCCTGACGTTCAGGACCGCCGCGACGCCAAGCCGCTCACACGTTTCCAGGACGAGGTCCGTTTCTCGAACGTCCGTTTTGCCTACGAAACCGATCGCCCGATCCTGGCCGGCGTCGACTTCACCGCCGCGCCCGGTACGGTCACGGCGATCGTCGGTCCCACCGGCTCAGGCAAGAGCACCGTGATGTCGCTTCTGCTGCGCCTGTTTGACCCGGACGACGGTTTGATCACGATCGACGGGGTCGACATCCGCGATCTGACGGTCGATTCGTTGCGCCAAAACGTCGCGATCGCGCTCCAGGAAAACGTGCTCTTCGCGATGTCGGTGGCGGACAACATTCGTTACGTCGCGCCCGATGCGAGCGATGCCGACGTGGCGGAGGCCGTGCGCATCGCCGGGATGGACGACTATGTCGACTCGCTGCCGCAAGGCATGGACACGGTGCTGTCGGATCGTGGCGGCAAACTCTCGACCGGCCAACGCCAGCGCCTATCGATTGCCCGGGCGATGGTACGGAACACGCCGATTCTCATCCTCGATGAGCCGACCGCAGCGCTCGATGCCGCGACCGAGCATCGCGTGATGGCAAACCTCGAGGAGTGGGTGCGCGATTCGGCGGATCGCGGCGTGCGCCGGACGATTTTCCTGATCACGCACCGGATTTCGACGATTCGCCGGGCCGACAACATCCTCTACATCGATGAAGGTCGGGTGATCGAATCGGGCAGCCACGAGACGCTGATGCAGCTCGATGGTGGCCGATACCGGGCGTTCGTCGACGCCGAATCGCAATTGTCTTCGGGCATGAAACCCGGACCGGGGGGTCCTGATGGCTGAGGCGACCAACCAACCGCTGTCGGACGAAGAACTCTCGGCGCGCGCGAGCGGAATCGACAAGCACACGACTATCGACTATCGGGAAGCGGCCGCGATCATCTGGCGCTCCGCGAAATATATTCGCTTCTTCCCGGTGCGTTACGTCACGAAGCTCGTGATGAAGACGCTTTCATACGCGATTCCGCTGGCGATCATTCCCTGGCCCGCCAAGATTCTGATCGACCATGTCGTTTTAGGTACGCCGATAGCCGAAGCGACGGGTTATCCCGCCTATGTGTTGCCGTTCCTTGCGATGCTCGAAGGCATGGGTCCGTTCGAGATCCTCGTCTGGCTCGCCGCCGTTGGCGTGGG
Source organism: uncultured Pseudomonadales bacterium (assembly GCA_951813295.1). Lineage (GTDB taxonomy): Bacteria > Pseudomonadota > Gammaproteobacteria > Pseudomonadales > Azotimanducaceae > VXYL01. The sequence continues at coordinate 1,666,246 of CATOTI010000002.1, read as the reverse complement.
GCTGGTCGTCTTCATTGGGTCGTACGCGGTCGGGTATGAGGATGAACTCGATGTTCGGTTGGTCGGTGGTCAGGATTACGCCACGCAGACCGAAACCAGCATCCACGGCGGCAAGGAGAGCACCGCCGGCGGGATCTGGGGTTATATCGAATGGCGTCTCGGCACACGGTTGATCGAATCGCTCAACCATACGATCCGGGGTCAGCTCTTCAGCCGCATCCGTTCGCTCTCGATCACGCAGCTCGAAGACCAGCGGATCGGCGACTCGATGTATCGGGTGATGTACGACTCACCACAGATCACCGAGATCTTCTACGAGGTCACGCATACGCCGCTGATCTCGGCGTTCCTCTACACCCAGGCGCTCCTGACGGTATTGAGCGCTTATCCGGGCTCACCGGAAGTGTTCTGGATCACGATTGCGGCGCTCCCGGTGTGGGCGATCATCACGAGTTTCTTCGCGCAAGCCGTGCGTAAGCGGGGCCAAGCCGCGCGTGCCGCCGGATCGCTCGTGACCGGTACGATCGAGGAAGGCATGGACAACGTGCTCGCCGTGCAGAGTCTCGGCGGCAACCGCGAAGAACGCGGGCGGTTCGACAGCGACAGCCGGGAAGCCTTCCGGCGCCATCGGCGCGTGACGCTTCTCTGGATCCTGATCAGTAGGGCCGGCGAAATCTTCGGACGAATGGTCGAGGTCGCGTTCGGGATTTACATCATCTACAAAGTGGTGGGCGGTGAGATGTCGCCCGGCGATTTTGGTGCGCTGATGGTCTATATGGCCTATCTGCGCGGTCCGGCGATGTCGGTGGGCATGCTCTGGATCCGGATGCAGGACAACGTCGCCGGAATGCGCCGCGTCTTCGCGATGATGGATCTGACGGCCGAAGACGATCTCGGCGCCACGCCGTTGCCGCGCATCGAGCGCGGCGTTCAGATGCGTGACGTGTCGCTCGTCTTTCCGGACGGACGCCGCGCACTCGATCACGTGCACTTCGATGCCTCGGTGGGACAGATCGTCGCCCTCGTCGGCCCGACGGGCGCCGGCAAGACGAGCCTCGCGTATCTCATTCCGCGCTTTCACGTGGCGACCGAAGGTCGCGTCGAAATCGACGATCACGACGTCAACGACGTGACACTCGAGACGCTGCGCGCGCAGGTGACGTACGTCTTCCAGGAAACGCAGCTCTTCTCGGACTCGATTCTCGACAACATCCGTTACGGCAATCCGGATGCGCCGATGGAAGAGGTCGAACGCGTGGCGCGCATCGCGGGCGTACACGAGTTCATCGCGTCGTTGCCCGAAGGCTACGAGACCAAACTCGGCCAGGGCGCGCAGAGCAAGCTTTCGGTCGGGCAAAAACAACGCATCGCGATCGCGCGTGGGCTATTGCGTGACTCTCGCATCCTGATCCTCGACGAACCGACGTCGGCGCTCGATCCGGAGACGGAGAATCACCTTGTCGCGTCGTTGCACGAAGCCGCGAAGGACCGATTGGTCATCATCATCGCGCACCGACTATCGACGATTGCGCACGCCGACAAGATCGTCTTCATGGAGGACGGGCGCGTTCTCGAAGAAGGAAGCCACGGCGATCTTCTTACTCGCGCCGACGGCCACTACCGGCGGTTCGTGGATCTACAGACTCAATCGATCGATCCAGCGGCTCAGTAGTGCGGCGGTTTTTCGTTCGCCGGATCGAACGGCCGGCCCTCGTCCGCGCTCGACACGGTCTCGATCCAGTGGGCTAGTAGGGCTTCGAGGCGGTCGATCCGTGCCTGCTGTTCGACGAGCGCGTCGGAGAGTTTCGCGAGCGCGTCTTCCTGGTGGGACCATCGCGTTTCGAGTTCGATGAACCGTGCCTCACGCTCGTCCTCGCCGGTCACCGCCAGTCGCCCGGGTCGATATCCGTGAGACCGAAGAGCTGCCATCGGCTCGGGTCCGAACCATGCAGATCGATCGACAGCCCCGCGCCGACGGGTGTGTTGAGCGCCTGCCGGATTCCCCAGCGCGAGATGTTCTGCACCCCTTTCACGGAATAGAGTTCGTCCATCGAGAAGAATCGCGCATCGGCCGTTTCGACACCGTCGTAGTTCGGCTCGCCGCCTTCGTAGCGCAGCCGGCAGATGATGTAGACGTTGGTGCTCGGCCCAACCGTCATGTGGCGGAAGCCCACGACGTCCTGAAACTTCGCCTCGATGGCCGATTCTTCCTGCACCTCGCGTTCGACGGCCGAGGCGAGCAGTTCGTCGTGTTCGGCATAGCCGCCAGGAACCTGCCAGGTGCCCGCGAAGGGTTCCTGACCGCGTTGGATCAAGAGGGCTTTTGTCTGGCCCGCTTCCTCGCGCAGGACCACGGCCGAACACCCGATCGAGAAATCACCAAAATGCACGAAGCCGCACTCGACGTCCGGGCACGCCTGGCGGTCGCGCCCGCCGTCCGAGCGGGTCGTGAGCGGATTGGCGCAGCGAGGGCAAAAGTTCAAGCGGGGCATGGCATCTCCGAGAGCAATCAGCGAGTAGGGCCCATGTTAAGCAAAGTTGGTCGTGGCGCAGTCGCGAACCGGCCCACGTTGGTTCGTTGGCAGTTTCTGCTACGCGAAAACTGCAGCCTGTCGGGGCGGTAGCGATGTTCTGCGCTGGTCTCGCGGACGCGTTTCGGATGATGATCTCGCCAAGTCACTTGATTGAGGTTTCCTATGGATATCGGCGTTGCCGTCCCGTTCAGTCATCGCACAGAGGTCGAATACATCGCCGGCGCGGTCTCGATGATCGAGTCGCTCGGCTTCACGAGCCTCTGGGTGCCGGAGCACGTGCTGTTCTTCCCCGAGTACGAATCGAAGTATCCCTACTCGGGCGATGGCCGGATTCCCGGCGAGCCGAACGGCATCCTCGATCCGTTCACGGCGCTTACGTTCGTCGCGGCACATACCAAAACATTACGTCTCGGCACCGGAATCTGCCTCGTGCCGCAACGCCAACCGGTTTACACGGCGAAGATGGTGGCGGACCTCGATTACTTGTCCGGCGGGCGGTTCGAGTTCGGCATCGGCATCGGTTGGTTGAAGGAAGAGTTCGACAGTCTGCAGATGTCGTTTCGGGACCGTGCCAAACGGTGCGACGAGTACCTGCGCGCGATGCAGGCGCTTTGGACGGAGGAACTCGCGTCCTTCAAAGGTGAAACCGTTCAGTTCGAGAACTGTTACTTCAATCCGAAGCCGGTACAGGATCCCTATCCGCCCATCTTCTTCGGTGGTGAGTCGAATGCCGCACTCGATCGGGTCGCACGACTCGGTAACGGCTGGTACGGCTACAACCTCGACCCGAATGGCGCTCGGGAGGGTCTGGCGGCCCTCGATGCCAAGCTCGAAGCCGCGGGACGATCGAAAGACAGCGTCAAACGTTACGTGGGTCCTGGGGGCCTCAGGATCACGCCGGATCTCGCGAAACAGTACGCGGAACTCGGTTTCGACCAGCTCATCCTGCCGCTCTTTGCGACCAACCTCGACGATCTCGAACGGCGAGCGACGCGGCTCTTGGAAGTGACTGCCGCGTGACACGCCTGCACGTGATCGACGGGACGTTCGAGCTCTTCCGCGCGCACTATTCGAAGCGTCCGGGGCAGATCGCGCCAAATGGGATGAACGTCAAAGGCTCGTTGGGCGTCCTGGGTTCTTTGATCGCGCTACTCGACGACCCCGACGAGTCCTGCACTCACTTGGCGGTCGCTTTCGACAATCCCATCGAGTCGTTTCGTAACGACCTCTTCGACGGCTACAAGTCCGGGGAGGGCCTCGACCCCGAAATCCTCGCGCAGATAGATCTCGTCGAGGAAGCGACAACCGCGCTTGGCGTCGTCGTCTGGTCGATGGATCGGTTCGAAGCCGATGACGCGTTGGCGACCGCGGCCGTTCGCTACGCGGACGAGGCGGATCAGATCCGCATCATGACGCCGGACAAGGACCTCGGCCAAAGCGTCATCGGCAGGAAGGTGGTTCAGGTCGATCGGATACGCCGGCGAGAAATCGACGAGGACGGCGTGATGGACCGCAACGGTGTAGCGCCGCGCTACATCCCGGACTGGCTGGCGCTCGTGGGTGATACGGCAGACGGCATTCCGGGAGTGCCGGGTTTCGGCGCCAAGACGTCGAGCCGGCTGATCGATGCGTTCGGTCCAGTCGAGGCGATCCCCGAGGATCCCGCCGCGTGGCCGAAAGGCATCCGTGGTGCGGAAAGGTTGAGTGCGACGTTGAACGGGATGCGCGAAGACGTCGATCTCTACAAAGAGCTCGCGATTCTCGCGACCGACGTGCCGCTCACCGAGTCGTTCGATGATCTCCGCTGGGGTGGGGCACCGCGGGAGATCTTCGAATCCTTCGTCGCGCGGCTCGGCGGTTTCGGTATGTTGCCGAGCGCGTGGCTGGGCGAACTCGACTAGGCGGGCGCCATGGATCTCGACGCCGATGCCGCTTTAGGCTTGTCGGGCTAGAGTTCGATCAGGCACGGAGAAAACATGATCCACGTCAACGTCATCCTGACCGTCATTGATGCTGGCGATATCCAGACGGTGCGCGACCTCCTCGCGGAACAGCGCCGCCGGTCCTTGCTCGAAGAAGGGTGTGCGCGCTTCGAGGTGTACCACTCCGAGGCGGACCGAAGCGTGTTCCTTTTGATGGAGCATTGGCGGACGCAGGCGCACCTCGATGCGCATCGCGAGGCCGATGCGTTCAAGACGCTCTACGAGCCGAAGGTCCTTCCGCTCGTGAATCGTGTGCCGCATCCCTCCGAGATGGTCGAGTAGCACGCGAGTTGTTGCCGTGCGTTTCTGGGACGATCTCGAAGTCGGCTATCGAAGTACGGTCGGCGCGTACCAACTGACCGCCCAAGAGGTCGTCGCGTTCGCCAAAGCTTGGGATCCACAACCGTTCCACATCGACGAAGAAGCGGCGCGTGGTTCGATCTTCGGTGGACTGGTCGCGTCGTCGCTGCATCTCTTTGCAATCTGCACGCGGCTCTTCTTCGATCACTCGGACGAAATACAAATTCTCGCGATGCTCGGCAAGGACGCGATCCGCATTCCGAATCCGGCCCGACCTGGTGATACGCTCACGTATGTCACGGAATGCGTCGAGCACCGCGAATCGTCGACGAAACCCGATCGCGGTGTGATCGTGCTGGCCGATACGCTCTCCAACCAGAACGGGGAGGCCGTGTTGACCCAACGCGTCACTCTGCTCGTTGCGCGACGAGGGAACGAACAAGGGGTGTGACATGGCGTGGAAGTCGAGTTGGCCCATCGAGCGGCGCGAGATCGACGACGGGCTTTTTGCGTTCACCAACACCAACCCCAAGAACGGCGCGATGGCGCACTGCTATCTGCTGCGCCGTCGACGTGGTGGCAACGTGCTCTTTCACGGCCCGGACTGGGTGAAGTTCTACGAGGACGACTTCTTCGATTCGGTCGGCGGTTTCCGCCATCACGTCTTCACGCACGCGCCCGAGTTATCGAGCGCGGTCGATTCGGTCGTCGAGCGCTTCGAGTGTACGAACTGGGTTTCATCGGACGAGACCGGTTTCATTCCCGGTAAGTACCGCGACGTGCGCCTCTCGACCATTCCGTCGGGGCGTTGGCTGGAGCGCGTGAAACCGGTTCCGCTTGCGGGTCACACGCCTGGCTTCACCGGCTATCGGGTCACGGTCGGCGAGCTCGCGTATCTCATGATCGGTGACTTCTTTTCCCGATCGAAACGGGGCTGGCGCGCACAGGTCAGTCATCCGAAGCTCATGCCCGCGGGGTTCAGGAGCATCCGAACCCTCGAAAGTCTCGAATTCGATGCCTTCCTGCCGAACAAGTCGTTTGCGGGCTTGCCCATGCCGTGGCCCGCGGAGAACAAGTCCGAGATGCTGATCGGCGCTCGCGAGTCGCTCGAGCGGAAATTCAAGGTGAAGGCAGAGGACTATTGATGACGCGATAGACATCGCGGAAGGCGCCAAGGCCGGGCTCGAGCGGTTGTTCCGGCCGCGAACGATCGTCGTACTCGATCACGTCGGGCGGTTCTCGAACGATGTCTGGCGGATTGATCTCGATGACGGCAGTCGGTGGGCCGCCAAGGTGCCTTTCCGGCCGCCCCGGCCGGGGGAGTCGTTCGGCCGCGAAGCGGCGTTCTACGAACGAATGGCCGCGTACGACGGACTCCCGATCCTCAAATGCTTGAACGCAATTGACGCGGAGTCGTCCGGCCTCGTGTTCCCGTACTACGAGTTCGAGCCGTTCAGCTTCTTCGACGGCGCGACCACGCGTCACGCGACGGAGGCGATCGACGCCCTGGCGGCATGGCACGCGGCGTTCTGGCGGACGTCGCTCGATGGATTTACCGACTACGCGGATTTGGCGGTGCGTCAGGCGATCGAGGCTCGCTACGACGCGGCCTGGCCGGTTCAACGCGACCGCCTGCTCGAGTGGTGTCCGGAGTTCGCCTCCCTCGGCGACCGGCTCGTCGGGCGACTCGCGCGGACGCTCGAACCGATGGCGGAACCGCGCACGTTGATCCACAGCGATCCGCATGCGGAAAACGTGCCACTCTCCCCGGAGGGCGCTTTCCTGCTCGATTGGGAAGAACCCGCCTTTGCCAACCCGGGGCTCGATCTGGCGGTCTTTCTGACGATGAGCTTCAAGGAAGTCGATCGCGCGCGGCTCGAGGCGAAACTCGTCGCGCGTCATGCCGATCGCGTCCGTGCGCGCGGATGCGAGTGGCCGGCACCGTGGCGGGACTATCGGCTCGGTTTGCTGCGCCGGGCCGCGCGCATCGTCGAGATTGCCGAGGTCGGCTTCGAGTCTCTCTCGTGGGTGTTTCGGCGCAGTGCAGTCGCGGCGGTAGCGCACCGCTGCCATGAACTCATTCGCTGATTTCGACCATCACGCCAGGAAAATCACGTGGGCTTACGTCGAGCCCCTTGAGCGTCTGATCAAAGAAGACGCGGGAATGATGGCCGAGAATTTCGAGACCAAGACGTCCGTCGATCGCGCCGAGAACCCCGAGCGTGCGGTAGAGGGGTGACATGAGGGCGAAGTCGAAGAAATTGAAATGGGTGACGTCCTCGACGCGCACCGCGCGAGAGGGGGCGGTCGAATGCTCGACGTTCGTTTTGAAAAAAAGATTCCCCGCCCGATTGAAATAGAGGAACGGTGCGTAGGACTGGCCGACGCCAATCTGGCGCGGATGAAATCCGTCGATATTCACGCCCGCGCGACAGCGTGAATCGATCCGGCAGGTCTCGAACGCGGCGCTGCCGCCGAGCGACATCCCCATGAGGCCGATTCGATCGAGATTGATTGCGCGTGCCCACGAGGGTCCGGCGTCTTTCTCCTGCCAGGCTTCGAGCTGGTTGATCACTGAACGCTGATCGGCGCCCTGGACATCGAGGGCGTTCGTGACAGGCCCGAGAATCTCGGCCGGCATCATCTCCATGCCGCGGTCGTAGAGGGCGATCTGGTCGGCGGCTGCGGTCGTCGTCTCGAGTTCCTGCTGAAGGGCACGGATCGCTTCGGGGGGTGGCGTATTCAACGCGCGGGCCGTACCCGCATCGAATGGCACCTGCCGAGAATTCGGGAAGATACTCATCGAAGCGAGGTGCGTGTGGTTGATGGCGATCACGACATAGCCGTGGCTCGCGAGTTCTTCGACGAGCGTGGTGTTAGCGCCGGCCCAACCGATTCCCAGACCATGCGAGTAGATGACGACGGGGTAGCGATTTGTCGCATCGATCGCCGCGTCGGCGAAGCTATGGGTAGTCGTCCGGCCGAGATGAGTGAACGTGAACCAGGGGAGGGGCGTCATGCTCGTCACCGCCCGGCTGCGTACGGCCCCGTCGCGCCAGTAGGGCTCCGCCCTGCCCGTCGGGGCCGTGCTCGGATACCAGATTCGAAGCATGAGTTCGCGGCGGTCGTCGTGGGCGGATGAGAAGTCCTCTGCGCGCGTGGGATCGACGAGGTGGTGCACGGCCGTTCCGATCGGATACGGCCCGCTCGGATCCGGCAGCGTGAACACCGGAAACGCGATAGAAGCAGCAAGCGATACGACCGCCGAGACGCCGGCCGTCGCGACGAGGGTGTTGGCCAGCCAATCTCGAGCGTGAACGGTACGGCCCATTAGAACAAAAGCGACACCCGCGTAAGCCGGCACCATCTGCCAGCGAAATCCTTCGAGCGCCAGATGGACGAGGGTGGCGAGAACGAGGGTCGTGAGCACGACCGAGAGCCACCGCGCCGGCCATTGTTTCCGCATGGCCCAGACAAGAAGTCCTGCGAGAGTCGTCGCAAGCATTACGCTGTCGAAGAAGAGCATCGCCGCCGCCGGAGGCCTTAGTGCTGCTTTTTTAGCACACGAGCGGGTGCTCGTACATTCCCGATGCTCAGCTCGCCTCGATTGGCCCGTGGCGCAGGGGTCTCTTGCCGGCGGCATCCTCCGCAGCCAATGTGCTTTGATTGCCTTCCGTGGTGGTCGGATCGCTCCAGTATCCGAGAACGGTGCCGCCGGTCGAGTAACCGATAAGGTCGGTCACCTCTTGCGGCAGGGACCGTGCGATCTCGGGCGGACAGGAGAGGTACTGGTTTTCTTCCTGGCGCAGCCAGTCGAGGCAATAATCGACATTTAAACCGATGCGCACGTCGTTCGATCGGTTTTCGCCGCCGCTGTGAAGAACGGAGCCCGTGTAGATGAGCACCGAGCCGCGCGGCATCACGGCCTGGACGATCTCGTCGCGTTCTGCGCGTTGGTCCGCCGGCCAACGGTTGCTGCCCGGAATCACCCGCGTCGCACCGTTCTCTTCGGTGAAATCCGTGAGCGCCCAGATCGTGTTGACCTGGGGCTCGATCGTTGCCGGTATGTAGCCGCCCCAGGCGAGACGGTCGCGATGGAGCGGCTGGCTGCCCTGCCCGGGAAAGATCGCGATCGTCTGCGTCAGCATCATCTGGATCTTGCGGCAGTAGTCGGCGAGGAAGGTTCGGCCGACGTCGAGCACGAGCGGGTCGACGACCGTTTCGCGACAAGCGGCTGAATGCGCCACCAGGGCGCCGGTTCGTTTTGTACGTCGACCGACAAAATCATCGTCACCGGATGCCGAATGCTCGATGAGATCGGCGGTTTCGGCGATGAGCCGATCGACCCGGTCGTCGTCGAGGCGGTTCGCGACGATGCATGCACCGGACTGCTTGAGTTCGGCAATGACATCGCTCGTGCTCGTGTCTCGGGGAAGGGTCGTCAGAGTCATGCTGATTTCCTATTCGTCACGTGCGCGTCGGTCCGTCGTTCGGCTCCCCGCCGGGCGTGGCACTTTGATCCAATTCGTCTGCCGCCGCTGCCGCGGCCAGGCCGGCGTCCTGAGCTTCCAGTTTCCGACGGGTGTCCTGGTACCCGGATTTGTTGATTCGATACTGCGCGTAGAAGCAGGCCGCGATCAGACCGGGAACGATCGCGAGCGGTGAATCGACCATGCCGAGCCACCAGATGATGTCGGGATCGACTTCGCCGGGCACCGCGTTGTCTGGGAACGCGATGATGCTGAGTGCGATCGCCGCGAGTAGATGGCCGATCGAGTTGTCGAGTTTCGCGAAGAACATCCGCGCCGAGTAGAGAATGCCTTCCTGGCGTACGCCGTATTTGAGAGCGTTCTCGTCGGCGATGTCCGCGATCGCCGACATCACGCTGATGTTCAGCATGCTCCCCGAAACCGCCCCGAGCCCGGCGAATATGGCGATACCCACGAGAAGACTATCGGAACCATTTTCGGGAAAGAGTCCCATGAGCCGCAGGATCACCGGCATCGCGGGGAAGACCGAGAGCAAGGCGGCAGTCGTCACGATGGTGGCGCGTTTGTCGAAGCGACCGTGTACGTGGGTCGACAAGAAGAACCCGGCGAGATAGCCGATGGCGGACGCCACGAATATCAGGGTCGCGAGATCTTCCGCGTCGAGCTCCCAGTAGTAGATGTTCATGTACATCGTCATCCCGCCGCGGATGCCAAGCATCATCGACAGCGAAAAGAGCGCGATCATCAGGAAGAGGTAGTTCCGGTTTCTGAAGGCCTTGCCGAGATCGCCGTAGAACTCACGGAAGCTGAATTTTCCAGCCGCGGCCGTCGCCTGGGGCAACAGCGGGATCCGATCACGTGTAAACCACGCCGACGTGAAGAGAATCGTCGCGATCACGATGGCGATGGAGATCGAGAAACGCGGATAGGCCTCGGGGTTCAGGAAGCCGTTCGATACTTCGGCGACGGTCGCGAAGAAAACGAGCTGGTTCACCTTGATCAAGCCCGCGCCGCCGAGCCAGGTGAAGAAGTTGTTGTAGCTCATGATCTTCGTGCGTTCGGTGTACTCCTTCGAGAGCTCACCGCCCATCGCGAGATGGGGTACGTGATAGATCGTCATGAACGTGCGCAGCGAAACCGACCAGACCAGGAACCAGGCGAAGAGTGAATAGCCCTCGAGGCCATCGGGTGGGTTGAACACGAAATAGAAGCTGATGGCGATCGGGACCGGGGCCACGAACATGAACGGATGACGTCTACCCCAGCGCTTCGAGCGGACACGATCCGACCAGGAGCCGATGAGTGGGTCCGAGATCGCATCGAAGAAGATCGCGAGCGTCGGCACGAGCCCGGCGAGGAACACATCGAGCCCCAACACCTGGTTGTAAAAGATCATGCCGAGCGTGCCCAGCGTATAGAGCGACAACGCCTCGGCGGAGGATCCCACCCCGAAAGCGAATCGTGTCCTCGTCGGCACGGTATGTGGATCGACCACGTCCCGTGCGGCTTGGTCCGCCATGAAGCTCCCCCTTCCAGCGATCTACGTTCGGTTGCAGCAACCGCACACTGTGCACGAAAAGAGCGCAAGCGGGGAAGGCGAGGTGCGTTTGAGGAGCGGCGCGCTTGAGCTTCGCCAGTCCATCGGTCTAGGGTCGCGGCCCTTCGAAAGCGCACGAGGGTTCAACGGTGGGTCAGCGATCATCACTTCGTCTCGATGATCTTCGAATGTCGGTGCACCTCGGCGTGCCGGACGAGGAGCGGGCCGAGCCCCAGGAAATCACCGTGTCGATCATCTTCGAGTTCGACGTACCACCCGAGGCAACAGCGACGGACGCGATCGACGCGACGATCGACTACGGCGTCGTCTGCCGTTCGCTCGCGCGGGAACTGGGTGCGAGTCCCGTGAAGACGATCGAGCATCTCGCGCGGCGCGGGCTCGACTATCTCGAATCGGCGGCGAGTGCCGAGTGCGATGCGATCGCGTTGACGGTTCGCAAGTTCCCGGCAATCGAAGGCCTCATCGGTGGTGCGGCGTTCACGCTCCGCTGGACGCGCTCGAACTAACCGATGAAAGCGCTCTTGTCGCTTGGGGCGAATCTCGACGATCGACGCCGTGCGTTGAATGCTGCGGTGACCGGGCTCGATGCACTCGACGAGTGCGAGGTCCTCGCGGCTTCGAGTGCCTACGAGACGCCGGCTGTGCTGCCGGACGGTGCGCCCGCGAGTTGGGACAAACCGTTTCTGAATGCGGCGGTGGTCGTTCAAACGTGGCTCGAGCCGATTGCGTTGCTCGACCGTTGTCAGGCTATCGAGCGATCGATGGGTCGCGGCGAGCACAAGCGCTGGTCGCCGCGGACGGTCGATATCGACATCGTGACGACGGACGGGCCACCGGTCGCGACCGAGCGGCTCGACGTCCCGCACCCACTCGCGGCGTTGCGCGAATTCGTTCTGGCACCCGCAGCGGAGATCGCCCCAGGCTGGCGCCTCGAATCGGGCGGCCCCACGATCGTGGATCTTCGCCATCGCGTGGCGGCGTTACCGAGCTGGATGCAGATCGTCAACGCCACGCCGGATTCCTTTTCCGGGGACGGCGTGATGCACGAGCCGGAATCCGTGGTCGTGCATCCCGCCGCCAACTACGTCGACGTCGGCGCCGAATCGACCCGCCCTGGAGCGCGGCGCGTCCAGCCGGAAGAAGAACAGCGACGCCTCGCGGCGGTCCTCGACTGTGTTCAGTCGTCGGACTGGGTTCGCCCACGGCTTTCGGTCGACACGCGCCATTCGGCGACGGCCGCGTGGGCGCTCGAGCGCGGCGTCGATGTGATCAACGACGTGAGCGGCGTATCGGATCCCGCCATGCGAGAGGTGTTATCGGGTTCTACGTGTGACGTCGTTGTCATGCACAGCGTGAATGTTCCCGCGGACCCTGGTCGGATGATCGATCCATCCAGCGATGCGGTTGATGTGCTCGAAGCGTGGCTCGACGAGCGAATGGCCGATCTCGACAAAGCGGGGATCGCGCCGACGCGGGTCCTGCTCGACCCCGGTATCGGCTTCGGTAAGACGCCCGATCAGTCGCTGGCGCTCATTCGAGCGGCCCGAAAACTACAGCGTTTCGGACTCCGGCTGCTCTACGGTCACAGCCGGAAATCGTTCATGCGGCGCTGGGCCGACGTCGACGCGGCCGAGCGCGACATCGAAACGCTGGCGATCTCGATGTTCCTCGCGCGCGACGGGGTGGACGTCATCCGCGTTCATGCCGTCGATCGACATGTCCGCGCGTGGCGCGTCGTCGAGGACCTGCGCTAACCGTCGAGCTTCGGCGCAATGATGCCGAGTTCGATCGATGTCTCGACCACGTCGCGGACCGTCTCCTCCACTCGCCTCGGCTCGATACCGAGCAGCCCTTTGGCTTTCTTCATGTCGTTGAATGCGCGCCCATCGATGGGGATCGGTTCACCGGCGCGGTTGACGGCCACTGGCGTGCCCAGTTCGAAGCGCGGGAACGCGTCACGAACGATCGCCTTCAACTCGGTGCCGAAACGGATGGCCGAACGCCCGCCGCTGCCGTGGAGTACGTAGCGCGGGCCGCCAGCCGATTCGCGATGATCGACCACCGACTCGGCGGCCAGGCGATGGGCCGCGACGAGATCGCGGACGTCGATGATGTCGTAGTACATGTCGTACTTCGACGGCCAGTTCGGCTCGAGCCCGCCGGCGAGTCGTCCGATCTGTTCGATCCACTGGCCGACCTGAGCTTTGAAGAGAATCGGCCCACAGATCATCGCGGGGTTCATCGTGATCGCGTCCCACCGTCCGTTTGATGCATCGGCCGCTTTGTTGATCAGCTTCTCGGTGTCGACCTTGCTGCGGGCGTATGCGTTCGCCGGGCGTTGCCACTCGTCGGGGTCGACGCCGTCCGACGCCCAATCTTCTTCGCTCCACTCGTAGCCGACCGGCATGCTAGCGGCTCTGGCACCGCGGACGGCCGCCATCGAGCTCGTGTAGACCATGCGCTTCACGCTCTCGGTCGCGTTGACCGCATCGATCACGTTCTGCGTGCCGGTGATGCCGCCTTCGTAAACGTCGGTCGAGACGTTACCGGAGCCCTTGGGTTGCGATTGCCCATCGGCTGAGTTGCCGAGCACTGCCGCGACGTGGAAAACGCCCACGCAACCGGCAAACGCAGCATCGTACGAGCCGGGCTCGAAGAGGTCGCAACCGTCGATGATCTCGACGTTGGGCAGTCGCTCGAGATACTGAACCGCATCGCGCCCCCGCCAGGAGCTCGCGTCGCGCAAGCACGCGCGTACGTGATAGCCGTGGTGCACGAGCTCGCGCACCATATGGCCGCCGGTGAAACCTGAAACGCCGGTGACCGCGACGGGTCCTTCGGTGGGTGCTATTGCGGGCATGGTGATCTCCTTGGTTGTTGAAGACAGTAGGCGAGTTGAGGAGATCTTATTCAATGAAGACGAGGGGGAGAAAAATGGAGTTCGGTGCACAAGTCAGTTGCTATCGGAATACGTGGGACAGCATCGCGAACGTTGCCCGCATGATGGATGCGGGACCTTGGGACAGCATCTGGTTCGCGGATCACTACATCCCGCCGCCCGGGCGCAAGGAAGAGGAGCATCTGACCGCGCACGAGGCGTTCACGGTGGCGGCAGCGGTCGGCGCGATGACGACGAAGCTGCGGATCGGCCACCTGGTGCTCGGCAACACCTATAGGAACCCGGGCCTGACCGCCAAGATGGCGGGCACGGTGGATCACATAGCGCATGGTCGTTTTACGCTCGGCATCGGTGCTGCTTGGTTCAAGCGCGAACACGAAGCCTACGGTTGGACGTTTCCGTCGATGAAGGAGCGTCAGGACCGATTCGAGGAAGCAATGCTGATGCTGCGGGATCTCTTTGCGGGCGATGACTCGGTCACGCACAAGGGCGCTTACTACGAGCTCGACGATGCGCCGTTGTCACCCGGTTCGTACGATCAACCGATTCCGATTCTCGTCGGCGGCACGGGCGAGAAACGAACGCTCAAGACACTCGCCATGTACGGCGACATCATGAACGTCGACGGCTGGGCCGGCGGGCCCATGACGGCCGAGTACTTCCATCACAAGGTGAACGTGGTCAACGCGCATTGTGAAACTGTGGGGCGTGATCCGGCCGATATCCGTCACACGATCCTGATCCCGACGATGGTTACAGATGACAAAAGTGCCGTGCGCGCATTCATCGAAGGCCGGCGCCTTGGTGAAGGTTCGGCTGCCGGCCCCAAGTCGTACGTCATCGATCGCATCGGCGAGATCGTCGAGGCGGGTGCACACGAAATCATGATCGGTGGTATTCCGACGGACGATCCGGACGCGTACCAACTCGTCGCCGAGGAAGTCCTGAGCCAGTTCTAGCCCATACGACGCAGGAGGATGTGATGAGCGAGGCGATCGCACGGATGGAGTTGCTGATCCGTCGGGACGTCGCGACGGTGTTCAACGCCTTTGTCGACCCCGCGATCATTACGCGCTTCTGGTTCGATCGCACGACGGGACCGCTGGCGCCGGGTGCCGCGGTGACGTGGTTCTGGGATCGGTTTGAGGCGTCGGCCGATGTTCGCGTGCTCGACTTCGAGCCGAACGAACACCTTCGCATCGAGTGGGATTCCGGTACGGATCGCGCAGCGACCGTTGATTGGACCTTCGAGGCGATCGCCGATCGCGGCACGGCCGTGCGGGTCGTCGAGCGGGGTGCGTTCGACCCCGACCCCGCCAAGGCGATCGATCAGGTGGCCGATTCGACCGGTGGCTTCGCGTTGGTGCTCGCGGCGGCGAAGGCGCTTCTCGAGCACGGCGTCGAGCTCAACATCGTCGCCGATAAGCCCTGACGGGGGATGCTGGTTACTGGATACCGGCGTTCTTGGCTTCTTCGATATCCCATTCGGCCACGTTCGTACCGAAGGGAATCATGACGTGCTTGCGGTAGGCCGTTCGTGAACTCAGGCGCTCGTACCAGCGTCGGACGTTCGGCAGCGCCGGACGTTCGATGTCGAGCGCGAGGTATCGGTAGGCCATCGCACCAAGCGGGATATCGCCCATCGTGAGCGATTCCCCTGCCACGAAATCACGATCGGCGAGGTGCTGATCTAAACGCGTGAAGAGCGTCGCGCACTGTTTGATCCCCGCCGCGATCGCGGCTTGGTCAGCCTGATCGGCGGGTAGCCGGATCAGGTTGAAGAAAATGCCGAGAAACGCACCGCCGACGTTCGCGGTGGACCACTCCATCCACTGATCCGCGGTCGCGAGCGCCGTGGCGTCGGCGGACCATAGGGTGTCGGCACCGTAGGTTCGGGCGAGGTAGCGCACGCAGGCGTTCGATTCCCAGACGGTGAGATCGCCATCGGCGATGGTCGGGACTGTGTGGTTGGGATTCATGTCGTCGTAGTCGGCGGGATAGCCGTGGCTTCCGCCGACGTCGTGCCGCTCGTACTCGAGGTCGAGTTCGCCAAGGGTCCACATGACTTTCTGTACGTTGACGGAATTTCGTCGGCCATAAACGGTGATCACGGACTGAGCCTCTCTCGCAGCGGCCGCGCCCGGGATGGCGGCGGCGGGGCCGGCAGCTTATCCGGCCCGGCCCTTCGAATCAGCCGCCGCCCTCTCCGTGCGATTGCTGACGTGGCAGGCCGAGCCATCGACGGATAGCTAGTGGTACGAGATCAGCGGGCAACCCGTACGACAGCCCGGGACGCATTGCCACGGACAGTTGATCAATCTTCGAGGAGATCTACGTTGCGAAGCCAACCGTTCTGAGGAGCAGTGTTATGCGACGGTA
This sequence comes from uncultured Pseudomonadales bacterium, assembly GCA_951813295.1. Taxonomy (GTDB): domain Bacteria; phylum Pseudomonadota; class Gammaproteobacteria; order Pseudomonadales; family Azotimanducaceae; genus VXYL01. Next base: position 1,650,104 of record CATOTI010000002.1, on the reverse strand, counting down.
CGTTCTAACGCTGGTAGGCGTGCTGCTATTGGGCACCAACGGACACGCCAAACAGGCTTGGGAAAACGGTTTGGACCTCGAGCCGTCGCTTCGCAGCGCGGCGTTGGTCATGGCGGCGCGAGTTAAAAACGTGCGCGAGGTGCCAGTTGTCAGCGGCGGCAAAAGCGCCGAATCGTTCTATGAGTTCACCTTCGCGCCGTTGCGGGTGATGAAAGGCGTGTATGCACGGTCCGAGCTCAAATTGACGAGCAGGGACCTGCGCCCTTACGCATATAGGCGGTTCGATACAAAGGACATCGACGCTGGACAGGTTCGCTTGCTCGTCCTTGGCCGATCATCGGTAGGTTACGTTGGCCTGCATGCGGGAACGACTGCTGACCAAGCGTTGCCGCTGCTCGAGGACGATACGGACTCGCTGCTCGACGCGGTGGAAATCCTGCTCGATTTACAGGACCAGCGGGATCGGCAGATTGTGGTGGATCGATTGGGCGATGCGCTGGCCGGGATGGACGGGCGCGGGGCCGTGGTGCTGCTCGCCTCGTTGGATCGGCGTGCCTACCTGGCCGCACAGCAAACTTCATCCTGGCGGTCGGTTCGTGAACACCTCACGTCGAACGACGTTTTGGTTCGCACTGCTGCCGCGCAGGTCGCGGCGGCGCTGCTGCGAGCGGATTACCTTGGGGACGAGTCGGAGCGTCAGCAGTGTGTGGCTGGCATCGTCGCGGCGTTGACGATGGAGAGCACATCGGTCGACGCAAAGGTGGCCGCGTTAATAGCGCTTGCCGCTGGCGTCGATGCGGTGCGAGGCAATCCGCGAGCCACCGCGTTAGTTGCCCTCGACGCGCACTACGACACGTTCGGCGAGTATGCCGCGCGTTTGGATGTCGTCGGGCGATTGCCAACGAACGCCGCCACCCGAGATCAGGTGTCCGAGATTCTGGCCAAGTTGCCGCTCGATGCGCCTGTCGGGCTACAGCGCGCCGCGGCGCGGGCGTGGGGTCGATTGGCAGGGACCGATGCGCACGATGGGCTGGTCGCCCGCATGCGCCGCAAGAAGGCGTTGGGTCTAGGCGTGATGGAAGAGTTGCAGGCGCTCGATGTGGTCTTTGCCACGGCAACCGACGCCGGGTCGATACGGCGGACGGTGTTGGATCTCCACCTCACGCCGGCCGAGCAGGAAGTGCTGCTGGTTGCCAGTCGCGACGCGGCGGGCGCGAACCTCGTACCGGCGCTTGCGGACATGCTGGACCCACGGCATTCGAGCTTGCGCCGTCGCGCCGCTGAGCTGCTCGTCGAGATCGACACGAAGTCCGCGGCGCGGGCGTTGAGGAACCACCTGGCCAACGAGACGGATCTCGGGTTCAAGCTTCGAATAGCAGCGTTTCTCGGCAAGCACGGCTTTACCGATGGCTATGCCTACGCGTTGGAACACATGTCGGAGCCGGGCTATCGCGACGTCGCTGTGGAGGCAATTGCCGCCATCGATAGACGCGGATCGACGCGGGAGATGGTCGAGATCTACGGAAGTAGCAACGACGCGAACTGGCGTCGAGCGGCAATTCGAGCGCTGGGCCTGCTTGGCAGTACGGCGCTGGAAGCCGAGACACTAGCGGTCGCGCGCCAGCTTACTCACCCACTCGCGCCGGCTGCGTTGCGTGCTTTAGCTGATCTCGGAAATGTGGAGGTTCTACCGCTGCTGTCGGTAGCGCTAGAGTCCAGAGATCGTAGCGTCGCGTATGCGGCGACAAAGGCGGCGGGACCGATGATCAGAGACCATGCCGACCAGTCCACCGCGCTGCGCGATGGACTTGCGCGATTGGCAAGGGATCCTCTGGCGGCTGACGTTGTTCGCCGCCAAGCGCTGGACGATCTGTTTGATGCCAACGATCCTCGTGTGGACGATGTGCTCGCCGACATGGCGCGCGACATGAGCATCGAAGGTTCAGGGCTCCTGCCGCGAGTGCGAACGCTCCTGCAAGAGCGTCGTGTCCGCCTTTGATCGATGGGGCACGACCTCTCGGCGATCGGCTCCGGCAAGTGGTCGAGTCTTCGTCCTCTCTGGACATCCCTCGGTTGAAGAAAACCGGGCCCGAGCGCGGGGGTGCTTACGCCCGATAAGCCGGAGGCGGTCGCCCCGGAGGTGAGCCGCGCCGAGTGCAATTGATCTACTCGTGTATACAGGTCCTCGTTGCGACTAGCCGAAACTGGGGTTGCCAATCGGCATCGGCGGCTTCCCGCGAGTACGAGGTGCGCGCCCAGGTGTTGGCATCGATGATTTCGAAGACGGCTTTCCAGTTGGCGCGTTCGGGGTAGATCTGCCACATCGTGAGGCCGTCGGGTTCGAGCCGCGCACGCAGATCCTGCACCTGATAGCCAGGCCGGGCGACCCACATCATCTTCCACTCCGCGCTCTCGGCATCGAAGATCCGCACGTTGATGCCACGTCCCTTCAGATCAGCTTCATCCGCGGGCGGGTCGAACCACTCGTCGACGATGGCGGCGCCGTCCAAGCCCCAGTATCCGTTCCATTGCGCGCCGATGGGGCGTGGCGGCGTCCAGGGGCCACTTGGCGTCTGCCAGGCGTGCAGCGTGACGTCGTGGGTGCCCAACATGAAAGCGAACTGTTCGGTCTCGGGCGGATTGGCCGGATGGGCTTCGCCGACATCGCAGCGCGGCGGATCGTTGCCGTACGCCAGTGACGCGGTGAGTGCGAGTGCTAGAGCCAAGACGAATCGGTGCATCGATCTTCTCCCTCATTGCCTTTCGGTGACGATGCGGGAACGTGCGGATCAGTCGCAATCACGGGCTCATTACAGCTCGCGTTAGTCTTGCCGCTCATCGAGCCATGGGAGGTAAAACGTGAACGACCCGCAGAAGGAACGCCGCGAACCACCGGCCGATCTCGAGATGAGGCTCGGTCAGGCGATGTACACCCAGCGTGCGACGCGCCGGCTGAAACCCGATGCGATCCCGGATTCGACGGTCGCCTCCATTCTCGATGCCGCAACGCAGGCGCCGAGCGGCGCGAACCAGCAACCGGCGCGGTTTCTCGTGATCCGGGATGCAGAACTCAGACGTCGTTTCGGGGCGCTCTACTTCGAGGCCTGGTGGGCGAAACGCCGCGACCATCAGGGCTGGAAGACGAAAGCGGACATCCCGGCGGACGATACGAACCACCAACTCGCGGCCGTCCTGGCGGACGAAATCGGTGAAGCACCCGTGATCGTTCTTGTGCTCGCGCGCGGCGCCGATTGGGGGCATTCGGTGTATCCGTCCGTGCAGAACCTGCTGCTTGCGGCGCGAGCGTACGGCGTGGGTTCCGTGTTGACGATCCTGCATCCGGACGTTTTGGAGCGCGTCTTCGACCTCTTCGAGATCCCGAAAGACTGGCACCTCTACTGCTGCATCCCGCTCGGTTATCCACGCGGTTCGTTTGGCCCCACGAGCCGGTTGCCCCACTCGGCCGTGAGCTTCTCCGATCAGTGGGGACAGCCGTTCGATACGTCGTCGGATGAGAACTGAATCGAATCGCGGCGCGACGATTAAGGAAGGCGCCGGCATCGTTCTTATGAGACCCAACGCGGCGGGCGTGCTCAACGCATCGGTGGATGAGCTTATGGCCTGATTCCGGTGGATTGGTGTCGAGTGCGGATTTTGGAGAGCAGATGATGGTGCGGTACGGCGGACGACAACTCGGCATGGCGCTCGGCGTGGCGTTGACGGCGGGGTCGGTGTGGGCAAGCGATGCGCGGGTCGAGTTGACCGTTTCCGGTGCCGACGCGGCCAAGGGTTCGATTCGAGCACGGATCTTCACCGCCAACGGTTACATGGACGATCCGACCGCCGAAACGGCCGCGTCGGTCGACGATTCGGGTGCGGTGCGGTTGGTCTTCGAGGTCCCCGCGGGCGAGTACGCCATTGCGTCGTTCTGGGATGAAAACGACAACGGCGAACTCGACACGCGGATCTTCGGCATTCCGAAAGAGCGTGTGGGCATGTCGAACAATGCGAAGGGGCGGATGGGTCCCGCCAAATGGAAGGATGCGAAGTTCAACGCCGAAGCGGGCACGACGACGATGGCCATCGATCTGGTGGACGCGACTTAAGCCGCGGATCAATCGCCGATAGCGCTCCAGTCCAGCGCCATGCGACTGAGGATCCGACGGGCCTCGGCCTGGGGAACCCACGCGGCGCGATCGTGTTCGTGACTCAAGACAATCGGGTCGGGAACGCGTGCCTTGACGTGGAAGACCACGAGAAAGAGGCCGTGACCGCCATCCTCATAATCGATTGGTCGATGCCAACCGACGAGCGGGCCGATGTCGACGTCGTCGATTCCCGGTAGCTCCTCCTCGAGTTCGCGCGCGAGTGCTTCGATGGCGTTTTCCTGGTCGTCGATACGACCGCCGGGTAGATCATGGAAACCGCGGTCCTCGAGGATCAGGACGTGGTCGTCCCGGACGATGAGGCCTTTGGCGCCGACGTAGAACGTTTTGCTCACGGGTGATGAACGCCGGCCGGCATTAGTTCGCTGCCATTCGCGCAAGAGCTTCCGCGGGCCAGACGTCCGGCACGGGATACCCCTCGTCGAACTGCGGGACGTCGGGCAGCGCGACCCATTCGTGCTTGCGCTTTACCCAGATATGAGCGCCCGGTTGGACGACGCTCGCGTCGTCGAACGCGCCACCGCGTACCGTCAGCGTTCGCGGGAAAGCCGTCGATGACGAGTAGAGGTACGTCATGCAGCCTGGGCAGTAGTACATAGTCGATCGAGGACTTGCCTTGCGATCGACGGTTCGCCCTTGAGTAATGGCGAAATCTTCGCGCAGGACGAACGTCGTGAGGCCGAACGCGGCACCGCTGCGCCGGCGGCAGTCGAAGCAATGACACGCGTGGGTGAAGAGCGGTTCGGCACGGAGTTCGAATCTCACGGCGCTGCACGCGCAACCGCCGTGTGTCGGAAAGCTCGACATGGTCACTCCTCTCCACGGATCCGGTCAGCTTGCATCGCTCAAGATCATGTCGGCGCCTTTCTCGCCGATCATGATCGCGGGCGCGTTGGTGTTGCCCGAGACCAACGTTGGCATGATCGACGCATCGGCGACACGTAATCCGTTCACGCCGCGTACGCACAACCGTTCATCCACCACGGCCATTGGATCGGAACCCATCTTACAGGTGCCCACGGGGTGGAAGACGGTCGCGCCAGAGCGTCGACAGAATTCGAGAATCTCGTCGTCCGTCTGGATGACCTCGCCCGGATAGAGCTCGTGATCGTTGTATTGCTTCAAGGCGGGCGCTTCACCGACGGCACGAGCCAGGCGCATACCCCCGACGAGCGCGTCACGATCGACTGTTTCTGACAGGAAGTTCGGCCGAATGGCGGGCGGGGTCATCGGGTCGGCGCTCGCGACGTGGATCGAGCCGCTGCTCTCGGGACGAAGCTGGCAGACGGAGATCGTCATGCCGGGCTCGCCTTCGAGCTCGCCCCGTTTCCCGCCGCGGGCATAGCTCGCGTGGGCGAAGTGGAACTGCACGTCCGGTTCTTCGAGGTCGGGCCTGGATTTCACGAACCCGGCGCCGATCCCGGCTGTGAACGTCATCGCGCCGCGTCGCGTAAATGCGTATTTGATGGCTTCCTTTACGAGCTCTACGCCGCGCGTCGTTTCATTGAGGGACGACGAACCTTTCACGCGCCAGGCGATGGAGCTTGCGTAATGGTCGCGGTAGTTCTCACCGACACCGGGTAGATGGTGCTTTGCCTCGATGCCGAGGCTCTGCAGATGGTCCCGATCGCCAATCCCGGAAAGCTCGAGGATCTGGGGCGATTGCACGGCGCCCGCGCAGAGGATGACCTCACGTGCGGCTGTGGCATCGATGCTGCGGCTGCCCTGGCGGAATCGTACGCCGGTCGCCCGATTGCCCTCGATCAACACGCGTTCGGTGTGTGCTCGGGTAGTGATGGTGAGGTTCGATCGGTTGCGAATCGGATCGAGAAAGGCGCGTGCCGTACTGAACCGTCGGCCGCCTTTCTGGGTGACCTGATAGACCCCGAAACCTTCCTGTTTCGCCCCGTTGTAGTCAGGGTTTTCCGGATAGCCGAGTTCGGTACCAGCGCGCACGTAGGCTTCGAGTAGCGGATGGCTCTCGACCATGTCGGCGACGTTCAGTTCGCCCGCGTCGCCGCGGAATTCGTCGCCGCCACGTTCGAAGGACTCCGAACGTCTGAAAAACGGCAGGACCTCATCATAGGACCAGCCGCGGTTACCGAGTTGAGCCCAGGTGTCGTAGTCGAGCGGCTGACCTCGAACGTAGAGCATGCCGTTGATCGACGATGACCCGCCGAGCACTTTGCCGCGCGGGATCGGCAGCGCGCGGTTACCGGTGTTCTCCTCCGGCACCGACTCGAAACACCAGTTGACGCTGGGGCGTTCGATCATCTTCCAGAAGCCGACCGGGATATGGATGAGCGGGCTCCAATCGCGACCGCCCGCCTCGAGCAGCAACACCCGATGGTTCGGATCGGCGGAAAGCCGGTTCGCGACGACGCAACCGGCAGATCCGGCGCCAACGACAATGTAATCGTATTCGTGCAAGGTCCGCCCTCGAACGTGTTGAGATCGGCGGAGTTTCAACAGTTTTGCTCTCGCCGAAAAGTGTGAAGCGGCGTCGTTTGACCTCGGAGCGCTTCGTGCGACACCCTTCGCGGCTCGAGACAAGCACTCGCTTCGGTCGCGCCCAAGGGCGACGGTGGGAAGCGATGGGCGTGGCATCAGCGCTAGTCAGAAAAACACTCAGGAGGTGATAACCACCGTGGACGACATGTCGAAACGCGGTTTCGACCCGCTCAACTATCAGTTCGAAGATGCCGCGCCGGAACCGGGAGAAGCCACGGTCGTCGCGGACGGGGTGTTCTGGATCCGCCTGCCGATGGGCGGTCGATTGAACCACATCAACGTCTGGCTCCTGCGCGATAACCAGGGCTGGACCGTGGTCGACACCGGCATCAACACGGAACAGGTGAAGGACTGCTGGGAGTCGATCTTCGAAAACTACCTCGAAGGCCGGCCGATCACGCGGGTCATCGCGACGCACCTGCATTCGGACCACACGGGTCTCGCCGGGTGGATCGCGCGGCGCTGGGACTGTGAACTGTGGATGTCCCGAGCCGACTTCTACATGTGCAAAACCATGGCGGCCGATGGGCCGTCGGATGTCCCCGAGGATGCGATCCGGTTCTACAAACGGGCCGGATTCAACGAGGAGCGCCTGGCGCGCTATCGGTCGAGATTCGGCCAGTTCGGCGCGAACATCGCCCTGCTACCGGCGGGATATCGGCGGATCAGCGACAACCAGTATCTCGACATTGGTGGGCGGGAATGGCGCGCCATCATCGGTCACGGACACGCGCCTGAACACGTCTGCCTCTATTGCCCGGAGCTCAAGCTGATCATCGCCGGCGATCAGATCTTGCCGAAGATCACGCCGAACGTCAGCGTGCAGCCGTCGGAGCCGATGGCCAATCCGCTCCGTGATTGGATTACGTCGTGCGGCCGGTTCCGGGAGCTCCTCCCGCCCGACCTGCTCGTGCTGCCCGCGCACGAGAGCCTCTACTACGGGTTGCACGAACGCTTGACCGCACTCATCGACTGGCACGAAGTGGCGATCGAGAAGCTCTATGAGCTCTGCGCGACGCCGAAACGGGCGGTCGACGTTTTTCCGGCACTTTTCAAGAGCAGGATCACCGAAGGCAGCTACTTCCCCGCCACGGGCGAGGCGATCGCACATCTACATTGTGCGCAAGAGCGCCGTATGTTGACGGTCGAGGAGGACGACAAAGGCGTCGCTTGGTGGCGCCAGGCGTGACGACGATTGCGACGGACCGCGCGGGATCCTGGCATCTCGGCGCGGCCACCGAAATGGCCGACGGCGATCTGCACCGACGCCACGTCGAGGGGCTCGAGCTCCTCGTCGGCTACTCGTCGGGCGAGTTCTTCGCGATCCTCGACCTCTGTCCGCATGCCTACGTACATATCGGTCAGGGCTTCCTGCACGAAGGTCGGATCACGTGCCCGTGGCACGGCCTCACGTTCGACGTGCACTCGGGCGAATGTGAATCCTGGCCGGGTCTCGAGGGCTTGTCGCGTTATCCGATCGATGTTCGCGGCGGTGAGCTCTACCTGACCTCGAAAGACCCGCTGCCGAACGCTGCGTAACTAGTCGCCGAACGTCGAGAGATCGAAGCAGCCGAAGAACGAACGCACAGCTTGTGGTGTCGACGTCTCGACCGAACCGTCGTCGATCGCCTGCGCGAGTGATAGTTTGCCGCCGAGAACGCGTGTCCAGACCTCCCGCGACGTGTCGATCAGAAGCCCGTCGTCGTCGCCCGCGCTCGGCACGGCTACACAGTTGCGGATATGGAGACCCGCCGACGTTCCATCGTCGAACCGGACCGTGAGCGATTGGTCCATCCTCGTTGCGCGCTCGGGCACCAGGATCACGCGCAACAGCGCCACCGAATCCGCGATGGGACCGGCCAGCGCATCGGCGCGAAAGCGGTGCTGCCGAAAACGCTCGAGTGAGATGTCGCCCGTCAGTTCGAGCGCGCGTGTCAGGCACCAGTTGCGCAGATTCGCGGATCGGCATGAGTACGCGACGCCGCGTAACGCCGCGGCGAGTCGTTGCCGGTCTTCTGGCGCGCCCGCGTCGCTACGACCAGCGGCGTTCCGCTCAGATCGGACGAGCCAACTGCCGAGTTCGAGCGCCCAGCGATAGTCGTCTGCCTCGAGGGCCTCGTCGACTTTTTTGCGAACGGCGTCGATACCGCCAAACCCGGCGATCAGCCGTTGGGCGCGTTCGGGCGCTGGTGTCGGGAACAGCCGTGCTTCGTCTTCGTCGAACCAACCGAACAGGCCCGTGTAGATCTGCTTGATGTGATGTTCGGCGACGCCGTAGTACTGCTCTGTCGTGAAATGCCGATCGAATTCATCGGGCAGTTGCACGAAATCGATCAGTTCATCGAGTGTCAGGCCGAGATTCGCGCCGCGCACGGTCTGATCCCAGAGGAACTGGATCGAGTCGCGGTAGTCGCGGACGCGCCGCTCGATTTCGGCGCGGCCGCTGAGCGGCGGCCCGTGGGTACCGGCCAGGTGTTCGACGCCCAAACCGTGTAATTCGTCCAACCCGGCGAGCAGGATGCGTGGATCGCGGTACTCCTCGCCACGGATCGCGAAGACGTTGAAAAGCGCCGGCCACAAGAGGTTGTTGATCGCGAGGTCGAGTTCGGGAAAGTGGATCGTGATCGAGTCGGTCGCATCGGACGGCGCCGGCAGAAAGCGCACGTCGAGGCCGGCGAGGCTCGTTTCCGTCGGCTGATCGAACGTATGCGTCGCCGGGATATGACCGGGGGTATAGGGCGCATGTCCGGGGTTGCGGAAAAAGTTGCCCAGACCGACGTTGACGAGCCCATCGGGGCCTTCGTCCGGTAGCATCACGCCGAACTGGTGCACCAATCCGCGACTGCTCCGCGGACTGATCTCGCCGCCGAACCGAGCGAGATTCGCATCGATGCCGGCGTGTCCCCAGATAGGGAAGTCCGTCGCTTCGACCGCGAGCGCCTGGGTGCCCCCGACGTAGTGGAAATGCGTATAGATGCACGCGACGACCGGCGCGCTCGTTTTCGTTCGCACCTCGGCAAGCGCGTCCGCCATCTCTTCGATGCACTCGCCGGTGTCGATCACGATGAGCCCCTCGGGGCCTTCGACGAACGTCTGATTGGAGAGCCCGTTGCCGACGAGGCTCCAGGCGTTGTCCCCCAAGCGGTGGAGCTTTCGCGTGAGACGTGCGCTGTGCGCGATCGCGTCGGGATGAGCTTGCTGGCCCTTCGGCCCGGTCGCCGTGGTCCCGACACTGAACGGTTCTTTCATGGCGATCTTCCTTTGATTCAACAAACCTGCCCGCCGTCTTGCGACGTACGTTTACCGAGCGTGTATCTTGCATCGGCCGCGACGACATTCCCTCACCCACAGGCATCCATCGTTGAGTGATCTCGAGACGCCGCTGACCTCGCGCGACGAGGCCGGTGGGAAGGACCTCCCGCCCGTCCGAAATGCCGGATTCCGCCAAGCTTTCGACAAGTTCTTCGGCTTCTACGGCAATGTGCTTGCCGCATACTCGTTTGCGATCTGTTTCCTCGCCTCCTGCTTCTTCCTGCATTCGCGAGGCGTCTTCTTTCCGCTGTGGATGGATGCCTTCGAGGTCGACCGGACGAGTATTTCCCTCGTGGTCAGCATGGTGCTTTTCACCGGTGCGCTCACGGCGCCGTTCTTCGGCTATCTAATTGATCGGTTCCCCGTCAAACGGATCATCAGCGGCGGTCTGATCTGGCTCGCGATCGGCTACTCACTGATGCAGATCGTCGACTCGTACCTCGCCTTTTTCATCGTGATGCTCCTCTTTCAGAGCATGGGCTGGGAATGCGTCGGACCCTTGTCGCAGACCAAGCTCATGGTCAACTGGTTCACCCGCAACCGGGGCATGGCGCTCGGCGTCGCGATCATGGGTATTTCGGTCGCCGGTATCGTAATGCCGCGCATCGCGGCGGGGCTCTCATCGACGGTCGGTTGGCAGGACGCTTACCTCCTCTACGCTGGCGTCGCGATCCTCGTGATGCTGCCGCTGACGCTCGGCATGGTGAAACAGGAGCCCGCCGATGTCGGTGCGTGGCCTGATGGGGACGCCGAACCGCCGGTGGCCCCAGCGAAGGTCGAGGCACCGGTGCACGAGAAGAATTCGCGCGGGGAACTGATCGCTACCTATCGGGAGTTCCTGACCTCCAAGGCGTTCTGGAGCGTGGTGATCACGTTTGGGCTCATGAACGGCGTGTATAGCGCGATGGCGACGCACATGCCGACGTTCCTCACCCGCGAGCAGGGCTTCTCGATGATCGACGCGTCGTATGTGCTCGGTACCGCCGGGACCTTTGCGATCATCGGCAAGGTCGTATTCGGTTGGTTGATGGATCACGCCGATGCCAAGAAGACGGTGCTCTTCGCGGTCGTCTCGTACCTGATTTCGGCACTCGTCTTCATGTCGGGGTCGAGCTTCACGATGTTCATCGTCGGCGGCGGACTGTTCGGCCTCGCGTTTGGCGGCATGGTGCCGGTGCGGTCCGTTCTTCTTTCCCGAATGTTCGGTGTGCGGAAGTTTTCGCGGGCCAACGGTTTGTTTTCGTTTCTCCTCGCGCCAGCGATGTTCTGGGTGTTGATCACGGGAATGATTGCCGATTCGACAGGCAGTTACGTGACCGCGTTTCAGATCTGGGCGATCGCGTTCGGGCTCGCGGGCGTCGTTACGCTGATCATCAAGCTTCCTAACCCGGCCGATGCCATCGCCTAAGTTCGGCTGTGCCAGCCGAGCACCTCACGCGGATCCCGACCATCGAGCCAACCCAGCGTGCTCGTCCCTTTGATCTCGTAGCCGATCAGCCGCTGCAACGTCTCGGGCATCGGTGCGACGACTTCGGGTGGCAGGGCGAGGTAGAGCGTCTCCTCCTGGCGGAGCCAGCCGAGGCTGTAGCCGGCGTATAAGCCGACGCGCGCGTCGTCTGTCGTGTTGGCGCCGGCACCGTGCCAGGTGGAGCCGAGCCAGAAGAGGAGCGACCCCTGAGGTATTTCAGCCGCGACTGTCGCCTCGCCTTCCGGTACGCGACCCGACGGCCAGGTGTGGCTGCCGGGAACCACGCGGGTTGCACCGTTGGCGGATGAGAAATCCGTCACTGCCCACATCACGTTGACTTCGAATGTCGGGTGCGGATGGGGCAACCGGAAGATGTCATCGTCGCGGTGCAGCGTTTGATCGGTTCCGCCGCCGTGCACCTCGATGCCTTGCACACTCGAGAGCTGGTATTTCGCGCAGTTTTCCAGGAGGAGCTCATCCATCACCGCCAGCACGAGCGGATGCATGATGAGCGCCTGCAGCGTCACGTTTTGGGCGAGCACCCCGCTGTGCAAACGCTTCGTTCGGTTGGTCGTCGCTGCGAGATCGACGACATCGAAGTGCGGTCGGAGTTCGGCTGCTGTCGCTTCCATGGCATCTGCTGACACCACGGATGGCCGAATGGCGAAGCCTTGTTCACGGAGCTCGCTGACGAGCGTCTCGACCAAGTCGTTCATGCGAAATGCTTTTGCGTAACGCTTGTTGTATAACGAATGTTACGTAAAACGGTGCGGACCGCAAGCGTGCTCGAAACCTTCGAACGACCTTACGTCGTGTGCCCTCGACAGGGGTGGTGATTAGACATGCCGAAATCAGTCGATGCGGAACTGCGTCGGCGCGAGTTCGTGGAAGCGAGTGCCGACTTAGTCGCGACCGAGGGCCTTGGCGCCGCCACGATGCGTCGGGTCGCGGAACGTGCGGGTTGTACCACCGGTTCGCTCACGCACTATTTCGCCAATCGCGACGAGCTCCTGATCGCGACCCTCCGCCATGTCCACACGAGCGCCAGTACGCGCATGGAACGTGCGCTCGACGATGAGATTGATCCCGTCGTTCGTCTCGAACGTGTGCTGATCGAAGCATTGCCGATGACACGATCATCGCTCGTCGAATGGCGCGTCTGGCTCGCGTTCTGGAGCGTGGCGATGGACGACGCGGCGCTCACGGACGAAAACGCACGGCGTTACCGCGAGTGGCGCACGCTCGTCGAGCGGTTGCTGGGACCGTTCGTGTCCCCGTCGGCGCTCGACATCGAAGCGGTCAGCCTGGTCGCTCTCATCGACGGCTTGGGTGTTGCCGTCGCGCGCGAGTTTCCAAACCGGCGACGGCTCGCCCATCGACGCCGCGATGCCCGCCAAGCGCTCGACCGCTATGTCGCGGCGTTGATTTGAACGTCATGCGCCGAGGAGCTTCTCGTAGTAGCGCAGCGCCACGCGGTTGAACGAACCCTCGTGCACAAAATCGTAGCCACACTTCCCATAGAAAACGCCCGCGCCGGCCGGGGCGTCGTAAGCATCGAGGCGCAGGGCGCGCTTGCCGTCCGTGGCTGCGAGTGCCTCCATCTCGGCCATGATGGCTCGACCGAGACCGTGTCGCTGGGACGTCTTCACGATGGCCATGTTGAATAGATAGCAGGCAGGCGCGTCCGGGTCGGCGAACCAGTGTTTGCTGTAGAAGCCGGGCTTTTTGCTCTGTAGTTCGAACGTGCCGATCGCCTCACCCTCATTCATCGCGAGGAAGAGGTCGCGATCGACGGCGTGCCGCCGGAGCGTCGCGAGGCTCTCGACATGTGACCAGTGCCCGCTGCCGAACTCGGCCGTCAGGGCATCGGCGGCCGACGATCGGATGGCGTGGATCGTTTCCGCGTCGGCACCATCCGCTGCGCGAATGGCGACGTTCACGACGCTTCGGCCGATCCTGCGTCGAAGCACGCCTGGACGACGGGTAGCGGAATGCCGAGCTGATCTGCCAACGCGAGGCACGTCGAGACGTCTTTCGCGGGCATGCCGACCATCTTCATTCGCCCTTTCGGCATGGGAAACGACTCGGAGACGACGCTCCGCCCGGTCGACTGATTCAAGATCGTCATGAAGTTGTCGAGGTCCATGCCGTAGGACGCGACGAGGTCGCGCACCTCGAGGAGCAGGCTGAACGTCGTCAGCACGATGGCGTTGTTGGCGAGCTTCATCACTTGCCCCGAGCCGACGTCCCCACAGCGCATCGTTTTACCGAGCGGCGCAAGCACATCGGCGCATGCGTCGATGTCGGTTTCCGAACCGCCGATCATGAGCGTGAGCGTGCCGTCGACCGCGCCCTGCACACGCCCACTGAGCGGACAGTCCAATACCGTGATCCCCTTCGCGCGCGCTTCTTCGGCGAGGGTTTGGCAGTAGCCGGGTGAGATCGTGCTCATGAGGAGCACGGTTGTGCCCGGGCGTAACGCGGCGAGAGCGCCGCGTTCGCCACGCAAAACGATGTCGTTCTGCGGTTCATCGAAGACACAACACATCAGTACGTCCGCTTCCAGACCGACCGCAAAGGCATCGTCGGCTTCGACAAGGCCGTGCGCCGTGAGCCGATCTACAGGTTCACGGTTGCGGTTGACGCAGCTCGTTACCTGGAATCCGGCGTCAAGTAGCCGCTTCGCCATGGGTTCGCCCATGGCACCCAGACCGATGAAACCTATTGTTTTTGTCATCACTCGCCTTCCAATCGTGACTTCAATGCCGCGAGGCCTTCTCGATAAAGCCGCTCGGCATCGGCCGGGTCGTAAAAAAGCACGCCGGTCCCTCGATACTCCTCGTGCTGAACGACGCGGGTGCCGTCGGACACGGGCTCGATCAGCCATTGATGGTTCGCCGTCAGTACCCCGGGGATCCCGGCACTCTGGTGGATCTCGCGACCCGGGATCAGATTGGTCACGGACACCTCGATCGGCGTCTGGCCACCGTCTGAAACGGTCATGTCGAGACGGATGCTGCTGCCTTCGGAAAAGGTGCCCTCGAGATTCCTGAAGATCGGGTTCCAGTCGTTGTAGGTCGACGTGTCGGTCACTGTGTCCCAGACATCGTCCGACGAAGCTCGCACGATGACCTCGGCGTGTACCGATTTACGCGGTAGCAGGACCGCGGCGAGGATGACCGCCGCGACCACTACCGCCACGAGGATCCATTTCATGCCGTCGGCCTAACCGAGGAGTTGCTCCAGCCGGCGCGCGGCATCGTCGAAGCTACCCCCGGGCATTTGCACCATCTGCACGTCGGCGCCCAGTTGGGATCGCTCTTCGAGTTGCTCAGCCACCGCTTCGATCGGGCCGATCACCTGGATCTCGCGAACCATTTCCTCGCTGATGGCCGCCATGGCGGCGTCCATGTCTCGACCGTTTTGCCAAGCTGCGCGGGACGCCATCACCTCGGCCTCGAAGCCGTTGGAAGCGAGCATGTTCCAGTAGAAGTCGCCCATGCGGTTGATGTAGTGGAAGAGCGGCATGCGCGCGGCTTTCCACATGTCGTCATCACGTCCCTCGCCCAGAACATAGACGTTCGTGAACGGGGCGATCGTCAGGTCACCGCCCGTCTTGCCGGCCTTCGCGGCGCCGACGGCGAGTTCCTGGCGAAGCGACTGGAACCGGCCCTTGGGCCAGTGAATGGGGAAAATTCCGTCCGCGATCTCGCCGGTCTGGTCGATCGACTTGGGCGTAATCGCCGCGATGTACATCGGGATGTGGTCACGTGGACGTTCGTAGTCGAGGGTGAATCCGCGGCCGAGGTCGTAGATGTCGCCCGCGTACTCGAGCTTGTCGCCGCGGATCAACATATTGATGATCTCGACGTACTCGCGGATGCGGCGTAATGGCTTCTTGAACGGGACGCCGTGGAAATGTTCGATCACGCGGTGTCCGGACGAGCCGAGCCCACAGATCATCCGGCCGTTCGACAACACGTCGAGCATGGCGAATTCCTGCGCGATCGCACCCGGCGAGCGGGAGAACGTATTGAGAATCGACGTGCCGATCTCGATCTTCGAGGTGTTGACCGCGAGCAGCGTCATCCAGGGAATCGACGAGGTGCCCCAAGCTTCGCCGGTTGCCACCATCTCATAGCCGAGTGATTCGGCGTGTTGAACCTTTTTGAGCGAGTCCTGCCAGTTCGATCCGGCCCCCGCGAGTACACCTAAGCGCATAGCACTCCCCTTTGCTCTGGTGAAAAACGCCACTCTAGCAAGTCGGTGGGCGCCTTAGTCGAGGGCGTCGAAGAGTGGGGTATATCGCCTGCCTTTCGCATCGACGGTCTCAGCGTCCATGTAACAGACGCTGAATGCGCGCCTGGGCTCGTTCGAATGGTTGATGCCCGAGCGATGTAGCAGCCAGTTGTGTAGTAGAAGGACCGTGCCGGCTTCGACGGGTAGTGCTTTCTTCGGCACCCGGTCCCATTCGGCGCGCTGCTCGGGTGTCAGGTGGGCGCTCGGATCGCTCGGGTTGACGAGTACGCCATGGCTTCCAGGAATGACTTCCAGACAGCCGTTTTCCGTTGTCGCGTCGTCGAGCGCCGTCCAGATGGTGAACTCGGGATCCCGATCGAGACTCGTCCATCGGTCCTGGTGCCAGTTGAGCACCGTACCGCCGGCAGCGGGTTTGTTCATGAACATCGCCCGAAAGCAGGCGACGGCGCTGCGAGCGTAGAAATCTCTTGCGATCCGTTCGAAACGTGGCGCCTTCAGGTAAGCGAGGAACCTCGGCTCGAGCTCGAGATCCTGGATTTTCCGGTAGTCGAGGGTTCTCCCTTTGAAGCCCTTCGTTTGTGGCCCGAGGTCGGCATAGTCGCCGGTCGATGAGTCGAGCTGCATCAGGACGCGCTCGTACGGGATCGACGCCCGGCCCTGCATGACGTCGTTGATGGCGCGTTGTAAACCCTCGAGAGTCGCGGGATCGAGGCGCCCGAGTCGCACGTACCCGTCGCGGCGAAACGCCGCGCGAGTCTCGAGATCGAGCCCGACGCGCGAGTCGAGGTCGAGCGTCGACTGCATATCGATTAGGGAGCGTTAGCCGAGGGCGTTCTTGAGCGCGGCGATTGCCTCGTCCATCGGGCCGCGAGCGGCGTTGACCGCGAGGCTCTGACCGAAGAAACCGTGGATCAACCCGTCGTAGCGCTTACACGCGACGGCATTTCCCGCGGCGCTCATCTTGTCGGCATAGGCCTCGCCTTCGTCGCGCAACGGGTCGAACTCCGCCGTCATCACGAATGCGGGGGGTAGGTTTGCGAAGCTCTCTGCCAGGAGCGGCGATGCGTAGGGATTCTGACGATCCGCATCCGCCGGGGCGTAGTGGTTCCAGAACCAATGCATCGATTCGGTCGTCAGCATGTAGCCGTCGGCGTTGTCGTGATACGAGGGCGTGTCGAAGTTCGCCCCGTCCGTGACCGGGTAGACGAGCAGTTGGAAGGCGATCGCGGGGCCACTTTTGTCGCGTGCCATTTGCGCCACGACCGCGGCGAGATTGCCGCCGGCGCTGTCGCCCGCGACCGCTAGCCGGGAAGGATCACCCCCCAGCGTCGCGCCGTTTTCGGCCGCCCAAGCGGTCGCCGCGTAGCAGTCGTCGGCCGCCGCCGGGAAGACGTGCTCCGGTGCGAGGCGGTAGCCGACGGAAACGACGATCGCGCCGACGCCCGCGCAGACCTCGCGACTTTGTGCATCCGCCGTGACGAGATCGCCGATCACCCAACCGCCGCCGTGAAACATCATGACGATCGGAAACGGTCCTTCACCTACCGGGGTGTAGATGCGAACCGGCACACCGCCGACTTCGCGATCGCTGACATCGCCGACCGCCAGGTCGGGACGTTCCGGCTGCATCATCTGATACATCGCCCGCCCGTCGGCGACCGGCAGGTCGGTGAGTGCGGGGCCTTCGGCTGCCTGCATTTCTTCGAGCATCGCGGCGTAATCAGGGTGCAGCGGCATGGGATTCTCGCTTCGTTCAAGCCAATGGATGCGACGAAGTTTGGCAGGAAAACGGGTGCCGCCGCACGGCCCAATCGTCACCAGCCGGGGTAACATGGCGCCCTTTTTCTTTAGGGACAGTTCCCATGACGATTGAGAAGGGCGCGGACAGTCGCGCCTTGGCCGGTCATCGTCTCGACGAAGAGACGGACGAAGAGGCCAAGAAACAGGATGCGGCGAACCCGTTCGCGTTTCTCGAAAGCAACCTGTTCAAGAATCGCACGTTGACGATCTTCGGCGAGATCAACCAGGAAGTGGCGCGGCGGACGGCGGAGAAGCTTCTCGCGCTCGCTTTCGAGAACAGCGATCCGATCACGATCTTCGTTGGCTCGCCCGGTGGCCACGTCGAATCGGGCGATACGATCTTCGACATGATTCGCTTCATCGAACCCGAGGTTCGAATCGTTGGGACGGGATGGGTCGGCAGCATCGCGACCCACATCTACCTGGCGACGAATCGCGAGAACCGCTTCTCGCTGCCGAACACGCGTTACCTCATTCACCAGCCGGCTGGCGGCTTCGGTGGCGACGCTTCGGATATCGAGATCCACGCTCGCGAGATCCTGAAGACGCGCGAACGCATCAACGCGATCATTGCCGAGCAAACCGGCCAGCCGATCGAAAAAGTCACCAAGGACACGGATCGGGACTATTGGATGAGCGCCGAGGAATCCGTCGACTACGGTCTCGTCGGAACGATCATCCAATCGATCGGCGAACTGCCGTAGATCGACCCAAAGAAGGCCCGCCGGTGGAAGAGCTCAAAATCCGCGTCGACGATGAACGGACCGTTTCGGGACTGCTGCAGTCGAACGACGCTGACGACGTGTTGCTCGTTTTCGGGCATGGCGCCGGCGCGGACATGCGCCATGCGTCGATGCAAGCGATAGCGGACGCGTTTGGAAGGGTCGGCGTTGCCACATTGCGCTACAACTTCCCCTTCAAGGAAAACGGCAAGAACCGGGTCGACCGGCAGGACGTCTCGACCGCGACGGTGGCGGCGGCGCACGCCTGTGGTCTCGAACGCGCGGCGGGACCGATCCTGCTCGGTGGTCACAGTTTCGGCGGTCGCATGGCAACGCACGCGGTGGTCGATCATGGCCTCGATGTTGCCGGCATGATCTTCGGCTCGTTCCCGCTGCATATGCCGGCTAAACCTTCCATCACGCGGGCCGAGCACCTGGATCAGATCAAAGCGCCGATGCTCTTCTTGTCGGGCTCACGTGATGGCATGGCAAGTTCTGACCTCATGACCGAGGTGACGAACCGCATCGGCGCGACGCTCGTTTGGCTCGACACGGCCGATCACGGATACAAGGTGCTGAAACGCTCGCGAACGCGGTCGGACGACGTCTTCACGGAGATGGCGACGACAGCGCGGGCATGGCTCGACGAAATCCTCTAACACTTCTTCATAACAACGAGGCGGATATGAAGCTCGCAACGTTTACTCACGGCCGCTCGACACGCATTGGCGTCGTCGTCGGAGAATTGATCATCGATCTTTCCCAAGCAGCCCCTGACCTGCCGACCGACATGATCGGCTTCCTCGAGGCGGGTGACGACGCCATGGCGATCGCACGAGAGGCGCAGACCAATGCCGATCACGCCATCGCGATCTCCGATGTTCAACTGGAAGCTCCCATCCCGCGGCCGGGGAAGATTCTCGCGATCGGTCTGAACTACGCCGATCACATCGCCGAGACCGGTGCACCGACGCCGAAAACGCAGATCTGGTTCAACAAACAACACAACGCCGTCACGGCACCGTATGGCGAGTTCGTCAAACCGGCGGTATCGGATCATCTGGACTACGAGGGCGAGCTCGTCTTCGTCGTCGGCAAACGCGCGAAGCATGTCCCGAAGGAGCGCGCCCATGAGGTGATCGCCGGCTACTGTGTCGGCAACGACGTCAGCGTGCGTGACTGGCAACGTGCCACCCCCACGATGCAGATCGGCAAGTCGTTCGACACCCACGCGCCGTTCGGCCCGTGGATCGTCACGGCCGACGAAGTCGGCGATCCGCACAACCTCGGCATTCGTACCCTCGTGAACGAGGACGTACGTCAGGATTCGAACACTGAACATCTGATCTTCGATTGTTTCGATCAGATCGAGCACCTGACTAAATCGTTCACGCTCGACCCGGGCGATGTGATCTACACGGGCACGTCGTCTGGTGTTGCGCTCGCGATGGATCCGCCGCCGTGGCTCACGGTGGGTGATGTCGTGCGAATCGAGATCGAGAACATCGGCTATATCGAAAACAGCGTCGTCGAAGAGAACGCCGAGACCGTCATCGGCTGAGGATCAAGCGGCACCGCTCGGCGAGTTCGACCACGTGATCGTCCTCTTCGCCGAGTTCGTTGAGCGCATCGACCAGACCAAACAGGTAGTCGACGTTGGTGCCGCTCGGCCCGCGTGACTGGACGATGTGACGGGCGATCTGATCGATTGGGGCGGGCCCGAGAAAGGCCTCGTTCTCGGCGGTGGCGATATAGGTCATGCCTTCGATGGAACCGTGCGCCGTCTCCATCGTGACCGGAATGCGCTCGTAGCCGTTCTTTTCTCGATGGTCGAGATGCGCAAACGTCTCGTCATCGATCGCGTAGGCAATTCCCGTCAGTCGGTTGCCGATCTTCGGAATCAACGTGACGACCCGGCCCGGGGCGTCTGGCGTGCCGCGGTGGTCGTGCGATCCCTGCCAGAACCGGCGTGCCCAGCCCGCGACCGTGGCCGTACGGCGCTCGTTGAAGGGAAAGTCGACCCGCCAGATAAGCGAGCCGTAGCCGAATACCCAGTTCAAACGAGTCCTTCGGCCACCCCGAAGGCGCGGTGGGTGTATTCCCTGAGCGCCGTGTCCGTGAGGTAGTCGAGGGCGGTCAATGCGAGGGATTTGGCGCCGTCGAGCACGGCGGCGTCCCCCATCGGGGAAGCGGTGAATTCGGTGAACCGGGGATTGTGGATCACGACATCCTGGGGGGCGGCGGCCAACATCGGATGAATCGACGGGATGCGGTAGGAAACGTTGCCCATATCCGTACTCCCTGCCGCCGACCGCTCCACCTTCTCGTACGGTACGAAACGGCGTCCCAACGCTTCGGCGTGCGCCTGGAATCGATTGGCCAACGGCCAGTTGGTGTTGAGATCGAGATAGTCGACCCCGCTCCAATTGATCTCGACGCGCGTGCCACTCGCGGTCGCGCCGGCTTCGAAGCAGGCCGCGACGCGCGGTTTGAGCTCGGCGAGGTCCTTTGCGTTCTTTGCCCGAACGTAGAACTCGCCCTGTGCGCGTTCAGGGACGATGTTGGGTGCCTGACCGCCGTCCGTGACGATGCCGTGGATTCGTTCGGTCGACTGAATGTGTTGTCGAAGATTCGAGATGCCTTGATAGGCGAGAAGCAGGCCGTCGAGGGCGTTCTTGCCCATATGCGGCATCGCCGACGCGTGAGCTGAGAGTCCGTGATAGATCACCTCCACCTCGGCGACGCAGATGCACGGCATCGAGGCCAGGTTCACCCCGGCCGGGTGGATCATGATGGCTGCGTCGACCTGCTCGAACGCGCCTTCCCGCGCCATGAGTTCCTTGCCGCCGCCGCGTTCTTCGGCGGGTGTGCCCAAGAGGCGTACCTGTCCGGGGGCGTCGAGGCCGATCTCGTTCAGGGCGAGTGCTGCCCCCAACGCCGATGTCGCGATGATGTTGTGACCGCAGGCATGGCCGATGCCGGGCAAGGCGTCGTACTCCGCGAGGATTGCAACTGTCGGACCGCCGCTGCCGAACGCCGCCTCGAACGCGGTCGGCAAGCCATACGCCCCCCGTTCGACATCGATGCCGCGCTGTTCGACCGTTCGCGTGAGGAGGTCGGCGGCGAAATGCTCTTCGAACGCAAGCTCGGGATTCGCGTGGATCGCGTGGGAAACCTCGAGAAGCGTCGGGGCGAGGGCGTCGACTGCGTCGATGACCGCGTCGTTGATCGTTTCGGACATGGGCACTCCTTGAATCCCGCTTGAATTAGCCACGGGCTTGCGTTCGGCTAGGCCGGACCTTAGTTGGAGGAAGCGCCTGTGGGAAGTTATTCGACCTTGAGCATCGAACGTGATGGCCGCCGTGCGACCGTGACGATCGACAACCCGCCCATCAACCTGATCACGAGTGAACTCTACGGCGATCTGGTTCGCGCATCGATCGAACTTCGTGATGATCCTGATCTATCCGTCGTCGTGTTCCGGAGCGCTAATCCGGATTTCTTCATGGCACATTTTGATGTCGAACTCATCCTGACGTTTCCCGTGGAAGGAGATGCGGAAAAGTCACGCGAAACCAACGCCTTTCATGCCCTGTGCGAGCGCTTGCGATCGATGAACAAGGTCACGATCGCCGAGATCGGGGGTCGGGTTGGCGGCGGCGGGAGTGAGCTGTCGGCGTCGATGGATATGCGCTTCGGCGTCCTTGGCAAAACAAAGATCAATCAGATGGAAGTACCGATCGGGATCCTTCCGGGTGGAACGGGTACACAACGGCTCCCGCGCCTCATGGGACGAGGACGAGCGATGGAAGTCATCCTCGGTGGCGATGACCTGGACGCCGCGACCGCCGAGCGATGGGGCTATCTCAACCGTGCGTTCGAAGACGAGGCCGCGATGCGGGCGCATGTGGATCGACTCTCCAGCCGGATCCGCGATTTCCCCCTCGAAGCCGTGCGTCTCGCGAAGCAGTCCGTCGATGGCTTCGAAGCACCGCTCAACGAAGGGTTGCAGGAAGAGGGATACCTATTCCAGCGGCTCCTGCGCACAGACAGCGCGCCTCGAGCGATGCGTCGCTTTCTGGATCTCGGCGGGCAGACTCACGAGGGCGAGATGCGGGTCGGTGACTTGAACGGCGAGGTCGCCGACGAGTAGGGGCGCGGCGATCAGACGATCGCGTCGATCGCCTCATCCGTCGTGCGGTAGACCTCGCCGGTGAGCCAGTCCCGCCAGGAGACGTGGCGGAGCTGGTCGCGCACCGGTCCTTTGAGTTCCGAGAGGTGCAGCCGAACCGCGCGTCGTTCGAGACGCAAACACAGGCGCTGCAGCATCTCGAGCCCGGATGTGTCGACGAAGTTGATTCCGCTGCAGACGAGGAGTAGGTGATTGGCGCTCGGCTTTCGCTCGATGACTTTGACGAGATGGCTTTCGATCGCGTTCACGTTGGCAAAATACAAGGCCTCGTCGATACGAACGATCGCGACTTCGGGCCACGTTCGAACCTCATCGAACCGGTCGACGTTGCGGAAATGCGTCGTGTCGCCGAGCTGACCGACGACTGCGATGTGTGGCTGACTCGAGCGGCGGATGAAGAGTATGACGCTGATCGCGACCCCGACGAGCAATCCTTCCGCGACGCCGAAGACGAGCACCGCTGCGAGGGCGGCGAAATGGGTCACGACGTCGGCGCGATAGAAGGCCCAGTGATCGCGTAGACCCGAGAAGTCGATCAGCCCGAATACGCTCACGATGATGATCGTCGCCAGCGCGGCGTGCGGTAGGTTTTCGAACAGCGGCGTGAACCACATGAGCGTCGCGACGACGAGCACGGCGCAGATGAGCCCCGATAAAGGCGTTCGGCCGCCCGCGGCGAAGTTCACGCCCGAACGCGAGAAACTTCCCGCGACCGGATACGCGCCGGTCATCGCGGCGCCGATGTTGGCGGCGCCGAGTGCGATCAGCTCCTGGTGGCTGTTGATCCGGGTCTGGCGACGCGCCGCGAGGGTCTTACCGACGGTATAGCTCTCGACGTACGCCACCACGGCTATCAGTGCGGCATTCGGTGCAATGGCGAGCCAGAGTTCGAGATCGAACGTCGGCCACGTGAATGACGGCAGTCCGGCCGGTACCGTGCCGACCGTGGCGACGTCGAGATCGAAGAGCGCGACCAGGGCGATCGACAGAATTACGGCGAACATCGGCCCGGTCCGGCTGATCGGGTGCTGGCGTTCGCCGCGGAACATCCGGTATGCCCGATGGCGCGTTAGCCAGATGGCAGTGAGGCTCGCAATGCCGATCAAGATCGCCATGCCGTTCGCGCCGTCGGCCCAGGTGGTGATCAACGCACTGAACTGCGCGAACGCGGAGCCGGATCCGACGCTCGCAACCCCCGTGAATGCCGCCAGTTGGCTGATGATGATGATGATTGCCGCCGCGTTGACGAAACCGGTCGTCACGGGATGGCTCAAGAGGTTGACGATCCCGCCGAGCCGAAAGAGCCGCAGCAACCACAGGATGACACCCACCTGGAGACAGAGCGCCGTGGTGATGTCCAGGTAGTCGTTCGAGAACGCTTCGGCGTGTTCGCCGACCGTAGCGGCGACCATGAGCGCCGCGACGGCGACCGGACCAACGATCAGGTGCCGCGATGAGCCGAGGATCGCGTAGATGACGGTGGGAACGAGGCAGGTATAGAGGCCGGCTTCGGCCGGCAGACCCGCAAGAAACGCATAGGCGATGGCTTGCGGCACAGTGACGATGCCGAGGATGCAGCCGGCGACGACATCGTGCGGGAGGTCTCGGCGCGAATAGCCGCGCATGACCTCGACGATCGGCAGATAGCTTGTCCAGTCGGGTTTGGTCATGGCCGGGTCAGCGCGAGAATTCGGTAAAGTAGCCGCTTCAAGCGGCCGGGCATTGTAGCCTTGAAGCCGGGTCGCGCGACCCACGCACGGCGGCATTCGCCGCCGCCGTTCCGCGCATTGAATAAACGAATGAATTCTTCGAAGGGGGAGACGATGGACGTACGAGCAGCGGTCGCGACAGCCGCCGGCGCACCACTCGAAATCACTGAGGTTGAGCTCCAGGGGCCGCGTGCGGGTGAGGTGCTCGTCGAGGTCAGGGCGACGGGCATCTGCCATACCGACGCTTTCACGTTGTCGGGGGCCGACCCGGAGGGCCTCTTTCCCGCCATTCTCGGGCACGAAGGCGCAGGCGTCGTCGTCGATGTCGGCCCCGGTGTCACGTCGGTTAAGCCCGGTGACCACGTCATCCCGCTCTACACGCCCGAATGTCGGCAGTGCAAATTCTGTACGTCGGGAAAGACCAACCTTTGTGGCGCGATCCGGGAGACGCAGGGCCAGGGTCTGATGCCGGATGGCACGTCACGGTTTTCGTTGAACGGCGAGCCGATCCTGCACTACATGGGCACGTCCACCTTCGCGAACTTCACTGTCCTGCCGGAGATCGCGGTCGCCAAGATCCGCGAGGACGCCCCGTTCGACAAGGTCTGCTATATCGGCTGCGGCGTGACGACCGGGCTCGGAGCCGTGATGAACACGGCCAAGGTGGAGCCTGGCGCGAACGTCGCCGTTTTCGGCCTCGGCGGTATCGGCCTCAACGTCATTCGGGGCGCTCGGATGGTCGGTGCCAATCGGATCATCGGTGTCGATCTCAATTCGGAGAAGCAAGAGCTCGCGGAGAAGTTCGGCATGACCGACTTCATCAACCCGAGTGAGGTCGACGATGTGGTAGCCGCGATCGTCGACATGACCGACGGCGGTGTCGAGTACTCCTTCGAGTGCATCGGCAACGTCGATGTGATGCGCCAGGCGCTCGAGTGCTGCCACAAGGGGTGGGGCGAAAGCATCATCATTGGGGTTGCCGGTGCGGGCCAGGAAATCGGCACGCGCCCGTTTCAACTCGTGACAGGACGGGTCTGGCGCGGCACGGCATTCGGCGGTGCGAAGGGGCGTACAGACGTTCCTCGCATCGTCGACTGGTATATGGACGGCAAGATCAACATCGACGACTTGATCACGCACACGATGCCGCTCGAGGACATCAACAAGGGCTTCGATCTCATGCACGAAGGCGAGTCGATTCGTTCGGTGGTCGTTTACTGAGCGTCGCAACGCGGAAAGGATTGAACGTCGATGGACCGTGACGCGTGGTTGGCGCAAGTGACCGAGGACATCCTCGAGCCCGAACTGCCTATTTGTGATCCCCATCATCACCTGTGGGATTTCCCGACGAGCCGGTATCTGCTGCCCGAGCTGCGGGACGATATCGGCAGCGGGCACAACGTCGTGTCGACCGTCTTCATGGAGTGTGGGTCGATGTACCGGGCATCGGGTCCCGAGGCGATGAAGCCCGTGGGCGAGACGGAGTTCGTCAACGGCATCGCGGCGATGAGTGCCAGTGGTGCCTACGGTGATGCACGCGCTTGCGCTTCGATCGTTTCGTTCGCCGACCTGAACCTCGGTGCGGCAGTCGGTGAGGTACTCGATGCCCATCGGGCCGTGACGGATCGTTTCTCGGGCATTCGCCACGCAGCGAGTTGGGATGCATCCGACGACGTGCGCAATTCGCACACGGATCCTTTTCAGTTCATGTTGGCCGACAGCCGGTTCCGCGAAGGCTTCGCCGAACTCGGCTCACGCGGTATGACGTTCGATGCGTGGCTCTATCACCATCAGATTCCCGAGCTAACGGATCTCGCGCGCACGTTTCCTGATCAGCCGATCATTTTCGACCATTTTGGTGGGCCGCTCGGGATTGGACCCTACGAAGGCGCGCGTGACGCGATCTTCGAAAAGTGGCGCGACGACGTCACCGAACTCAGTCGATGCCCGAACGTCGTGGCGAAGCTCGGCGGGATCGTCATGGCCATCAATGGATTCGGTTTCCATCGCCGTGAACGTCCCGCGACGTCGGATGAACTGGTCGCGGCGACTGCTCGTTACTACGACCACATGATCGAGTGCTTCGGTGTCGATCGATGCATGTTCGAGTCGAACTTTCCCGTCGATAAGGTGAGTTGTTCCTACGCCGTGCTCTGGAATGCGTTCAAGAAGATCGCGGCGGCTTGCTCGGCGACCGAGAAGGCGGCGCTCTTCCACGACACGGCCGCCGCGACGTACGACGTTCGCGTCTGATCAGCGCTCGATGGCGAGGAGGCAGACGGGCGTCGGCGCTGGTGCGTTGCAGACGAGGTCTCTCGGGCGGCCGTTCTCCATGGCATAGACGACGACGTTGTCGTCGTTCTGATTCAAGACGAGAAGGAACGATTCGCTCGGATCGAGGGTCATGAAGCGCGGGTGGTCACCGAGCGTCGGCTGGAACACGGGATTCTCGAGCGTTCCGTCTTCCGAAATTGTGAAGGACACGATCGAGTTATCGCCGCGGTTAGTGGCAATCACGGTGTTGGCCTCGGTGACGACGATCTCGGCGGTGTAGCTCTCCCCGTCGTATCCCGGCGGCAGCGTCGTGACGTTTTGAACGAACGCGCCGGTGTTCTTGTCGATGACGTCGATCGTGTTGCCGAGTTCGCCCAGAACGTAGAAGTGCGTATCGGTGTCGGCGATATGACGTGGTCCGCTGCCCGGGGGTAGCACCAGCGCGACACGCCGATTGAGCAGTCGATGGTCGGCTATCTGATACTCGAAGATCCGATCGCAGCCGAGATCGGGCACCCAGATCGCGTCGCTGGCGACGGGGAAGACCTGGTGCGCGTGGGCGCGGGTCTGACGGGTCGGGTTCGGACCACTGCCTGGGTGGAAGACACGGCTCGAGCATGCATCGATCGAGCCGTCCGCCTGGATCGGGAATGCCGATGTGTTGCCCGATCCATAGTTCGCGACGACGAGCGTTTGGGCGACGATGTCGAGGTGGCAGGGAAGCGCGCCCCCGGATGCAACCCGACTGATCTCGGACAACTCCATGCC
Source organism: uncultured Pseudomonadales bacterium (assembly GCA_951813295.1). Classification (GTDB taxonomy): domain Bacteria; phylum Pseudomonadota; class Gammaproteobacteria; order Pseudomonadales; family Azotimanducaceae; genus VXYL01. The sequence goes on along the minus strand of CATOTI010000002.1, from coordinate 1,622,922 downwards.
GTCGCGCGCGAATGCGGTCACGCCGCCGTGCCGTCCTTCGTTGACGGTGTAGATGAACTGACCGTCGGTCGCCAGAAAGGCGGGGTTGTCCGTCGCGATCGCGAGCCCGTCGCAGGTGAATTCGCCCGATGCGGTATCCAACCGCCCGCGATAGATACCTTCGGCATCGCGCCAGGTGTACGTGCCGATGAGGTAGTCGACGATCACGTGATGGCCGGCGAGCGGTCTAGAGCACTTGCCTGCGTTGAAAGTCGACCGCGAGATTCGTTCCGCCGTCGACCGGGTCGCGAATGACCACGGTGTAGAGGGAGTCGGGCGCCACGCTGACCGGCTCGGGGCCATAAAGAATGGTGTTGTCGGTTGCCCGCTCGATGACGAGGTCGTAATCACCGGCGTCACGGAACGAAATCCCGCTCGTGCCGACCTGCACGGAGGCCAGGAAAGCCGGCTGATCGTCGATCGGCTGGCCGGGCTGCACGAGGTAGACGTTGAGGACCTGACCGAAAGGTGCGACGTGGTAGGCCCTGATTTGGACCGCTGTCGCGATGGCGCGGTTTTCGTCGGCGACGACGGTCGTGCGGATGTTGCGATTGTTGTCGAACACCGGGTCTTCCAACAAACCGGCGACGACGAGCGTCGTCGATTCGCCGCGTGGTACCGACAGCGTGCCCTCGAACAGAAGCGGGATCGTGGCACCGGCTGGGGTGACGTTGAAGAAGAACGAGCCGCCATCGATCTCCTGATGCTCGGGGAACTCGGCGAAGGCAAGGCCGGCGAAGTTCGGGTCCCCGTCGATCTCACCGAGATAGACATCGATTTCCGGTACGTCTTCGACAACGTTGATGATGCGCACCGCGGCGGGATTCGAGTCGAACGCGAAGTTGAGTGCATTGGCGGCGATAAAGCGGGCGCGAACGACCCCCTCGCCTGGACCGAAGTAGTTGAACAGCGGTAACAGTGCTCGGCCATTCGACGCGAGCCCAAAAACGCCCGAGTCGTACAGCACGGGCGTCTTCTCGCCGGCGGGCGTCACCCGGATGCGGTACTCGGCGGGTTCGAAAATGATGAGGGCCGATACTTCGCTCGGGCCGAGCGTCGCGTCGGGGTTGACGCTATCGAGTTCGACGTCACTTGCGGTCATATAGAAGTCGAGTGGATCGACGCCGTGTGCGACGTGCGCGAACTGGATCTCAGGATCGGTAATCAGCCCCGATCCGTCGGTCGGAATCATGACACCGTTCTGATACTCGATTTCCTCGATCACGGTGAAGGTTGGATTCTCGAGCAAGCCGCTGGCGATGATCGTGACCTGCGTATCGTTCTTGATCTGGATGCTGTCGCCGTTCTCTTCGCTGAACTCACGCATGATGATGGGTTCACCCGCGAGCGTCGGATATCCGAAGCGCACCGTGTAGGTGTCTTCACCGATCGAGAACGAGCCGCCTTCGGCGAACGGCAGCTCTGCCACCCCTTCGTCGGCGAAAATCGACCCAGGGGTCGTTGCCGACTCCCAGTCGACGACCAGGATCGGCGAGTTGGGAATGGCGTTGACGAAACCGAGCTGGCCCTGCTGGGGTGTCGAGTCGATGTCTTCCGGCAGCGTGACCGGATCGACGATGTCGGTCCCGCACGCCATGAGTGACAGGACCGCCGCGAAAGCCAAGCATCGAATGGATATGTGCACGCGGATTCCTGACGTCTGAAGAGCGGCGGTTGTGTGGATTCGGCGGACCGTTGCCGGGCTTCGCCGTGGGGGCGGGAGTTTAGTCAAGAAAGGCGCTGACGTGCGAGAGCAAGGCGTCGGACATTTTCACCTGGCCGGACGCAGTTCCCTGGTCCGATCACTCGTCAGGCGTTCCCCTCCCCGTCGAGTGGGCAGGCACCTTCCTCGCAACAACACTCGAGATACAGAAAATCGACCAGTTCGCGCATGGCCGGGAATCGCGGTGCGCACAACAGTTGGCGGCCCTTGCGTTCCTGCGTGAGGAGCCCCTCGCGAACGAGGTGGCTTAAGTGGTGCGACAAGGTCGAGCCCGGAACCTTCAACTGCGACTGCAGCGCGCCGACGGGTAAACCGTTTGGCCCTGCACGCACGAGCGTACGAAAGATCGCGAGTCGAGTGGGGTTACCGAGGCTTTCCAACTGCCGGGCGGCCTGGTCGAGTTCCATCATCGGGTCCTGGTATTCGCTTAAAATTTCTAAATTTCTAGAAATAACGAAATAGGGGTTCCCACGGGCGGTCGTGGGGTGTAGTGTTCATTTCGATCTATCTAGAAACATCAAATAATATGGTCACGACGATAGCAGAAAGCGGGAAGTGGGAAACGAAAGAACTTGGGATAAGGAGAGCAAATCATGAATGAACCGACTGGGATCCAAGGTTGTGCCTGCTGTAGTGGCATCGCGCCGACCGCCGAGATGACTTCGCGGGCGTCTTCGCCTGCGGACGTTCCGGGGCTCGGCGAGAAAACGCGGCTGCAGTTGGCCCTCAACGTGCCCGACCTCGCGGCGGCCGTTGATTTCTATTCGAAGGTCCTCGGCGTCGAAGTGCACAAGGAGCGTCCCGGGTATGCGAATTTCGAGGTGGCCGAACCGCCGCTGAAACTCGTGTTGTTCGAAGCGCCTAACGCGGTATCGGGTCTCAACCACCTCGGCGTCGAAGGTTTTGATGACGAATTCGTGGCGACGGCGCGATCACGCCTTCACCACGCGGACCTGACCCGCGAGGAAGAACATCAGGAGGTCTGTTGTCATGCCGAACAGAACAAAGTCCTGACCTATTCGCCGGATGGCGTGATGTTCGAGTTCTATCGCATCACGGACGACGATCCTCGCCCCGAGTCGGCACGGATCTGAGTCGACCCCGAACGCGTATGCGTACCTCTTCGCCGGGCCGCTGGCCGTTGCCGACCCGGCGTCGTTCGTTACCCGAGCGCCGGCATCCTCCTGCGCGTCGGCCTATTCGACGCGGCGTTTCGGGCCATTCCTAAAGGTAGTTTCCGCCTTGAAGAATGCATGCTTTCCAGTAACATGCGCCCCCGTTGAGCCGGCTCTTTCGATGGGGTCCGGCAGCGAAAGAAAGAGCGCTCTACCGCGCCAGCGAAAGCGTTAGAAAAGAGCGCAGAAAACTACAACCCGAAATGCGGCGGGATCCGCGGCCAATAACAGGCCGGAAACCCGTTGGCTTCGGATAAAAGAGGGGGGCTCCCGCAGCAGAAACGTGCGTCAGGCCAAATATTGGGGTTGGCTCTTCGCGATCGCTTTGATCGCGAGCAGTGCAAGTGGAGCGTCCGCGACGCGCGTGCTTCAGCCGGGGGATACCGCACCCGCGTTCACGTTACCGGCGCTTGCCGAGCGACGCCTAATCTCACTCGAGGAATTCCACGGCAAGGTGGTCTATCTCGAGTTCTGGAGTTCCTGGTGCGCACCTTGTCGAGAGTCGTTTCCGCAACTTGATGCGTTGCGCGAGCGCTTGCCGCGGGAAGAGTTCGAAGTGATCGGAATCAATCTGGAACATAGCGCCGACGATGCGCGGCGTTTCCTCAAGAAACATCCCGTGACGTTTCCGGTCGTCTCCGATGCGGCGCTCAGCCTCAAAGGGCGGTACGGTGTCTCGGTGATGCCGACGTCGTTTTTGATCGATCGCGAGGGCGTCGTGAGAGCGGCGCATCGGGGCTGGATCGTCGATGATCTCGACGCGATGGCCGAGCAAGTGACGGCTTTGGTCGACGAAGCCGCGAATCGGTAGTTGTAGACCAAACGAGTAGGTAGACAGTGCGAGAACGTAACAAGGTGCAAGAGGGGTCCGGCTGACATGTTAATGGTCATCGTTCTTATCGTGATAGTTGTCGGGTCCGTGGCCTTGGGGATCTGGAACCCCTGGGCTTTCCCCGAGATTGCATCGAACTGGGGTGGCATCGATCTGACGGTCAACATCACCTTCGTCGTGACGGGCATCGTCTTCGTCCTCGTCAGCCTCTTCCTGATCTACTGCGTGTGGAAGTTCCGCTATCGCGAAGACAACCGCGCCGACTACGAGCCGGAAAATGAGCGGCTCGAGTTCTGGCTGACGATGGTCACGACGGTCGGCGTCGTCGCGATGCTCGCACCCGGATTGCTCGTCTGGGAGGACTACGTCAACGTGCCGGACGATGCGCGCGAGGTCGAAGTGGTCGCGTCGCAATGGCGCTGGGCTTATCGCTTCCCCGGGGCGGACGGCAAGCTCGGCACCGTGCACGCGAGGAACATGTCCTTCGACAACCCGTTCGGCATGAACGACAACGATCCGAACGGCGAAGACGACGTTCTGGTACAGAGCCCGCACCTCTACGTACCGCTCAATCAGCCGATCAAAGTCCTGCTCCGTTCGACCGACGTACTGCACGATTTCATGGTGCCGGACATCCGCGCCAAGATGGACTCGGTGCCAGGCATGATCACCTACTTCTGGTTCGAGCCGACCAAGCTCGGTGAATACGAAGTGCTGTGTGCCGAACTCTGCGGCAACGGCCACTACAACATGCGCGGCAAGATGACGATCGCGACGCCTGAGGACTTCGATCGCTGGTTGGACTCTCATCCGACCTGGGCTGAACTGAAGTCGGGTGTCGCCAACAGGCCGTCGAATCCGGTCGCCGATCGCGGACGCGAGGTCGCAGAAACGAACGGCTGTTTCGCCTGCCACACGCTCGACGGCTCCCAGACCGTCGGCCCGACCTGGCAGAACCTCTGGGGTAGTACCCGATCGATGTCGGATGGATCGAGCGTCGTCGTCGACGAGGCTTACCTCGAAGAGTCGATTCGTGAACCCAACGCGAAGGTGGTCGAAGGTTTCCCCGCGGCGATGATTCCATATGCCTTGTCGGCCGAAGACATGGCCGCGCTCATCGAGTACATCCGCTTCGAAACCAGCCCGCAAGACGACGCGTAGGGGGCGAGAGAAACTCGATGATGTACATGAAGTTTAAAGATCAAATCGAGGGGGTCGCGTACACTCGCGGTCGCGCCTCGGGTGAGAGACGGAGAGTCTAATGGCACAGGCAGAAGTACCCTATCAGGAGAGTCTCGAGCTTCATCACCCGCATAGTTGGCTCGAGAAATACTGGTTCAGTCAGGACCACAAAGTGATTGCCGTGCAATACGGCATCACGGCAATCAGCGTCGGCATGGTCGCCCTCGTGCTCTCGCAAATCATGCGGCTGCAGATCGGTTTTCCCGGCGCGGCGGAATGGATCACGCCTGAGCTCTACTACCAGGCGGTGACCATGCACGGCATGATCATGGTGATCTATCTACTGACCGCCTTCCTGCTGGGCGCGTTCGGTAACTATCTGATTCCACTCATGTTGGGCGCACGGGACATGGCGTTCCCCTTCGTCAACATGCTGAGCTATCACGTCTATTTCCTGTCGGTGATCGTCCTGCTCGCCGGGTATTTCGTCCCCGGCGGGCCCACCGGGGCCGGTTGGACGCTCTATCCACCGCAGGCGATTCTCGCCGGTACGCCGGGTATCGACGGCGGCATCATCACGATGCTCGTCTCGCTCGCGATCTTCATCATCGCGTTCACCATGGGCGGCCTCAACTACATCACCACGATCCTCCAGGCGCGCACGCGCGGCATGACGCTGATGCGCATGCCGCTGTCGATCTGGGGCATCTTCATGGCGACGGTTCTCGGTCTGCTGGCCTTCCCGGCGCTCTTTGTGAGCGCGATCATGATGATGCTCGACCGGTTACTCGAGACGAGCTTCTTCATGCCGGCGATCGTCTCCGCACTCGATCCGGATCTGCCGGACTACAACGGCGGTAGCCCGCTCTTGTTCCAGCACCTCTTCTGGTTCTTCGGCCACCCCGAGGTTTACATCGTGGCGTTGCCAGCCTTCGGCGTCGTCTCCGACCTCCTGAGCGTGCACGCGCGCAAGAACATCTTCGGCTATCGGATGATGGTCTGGGCCATCGTCGCCATCGGCGTCCTGAGCTTTATCGTCTGGGCGCATCACATGTACGTCTCGGGCATGCACCCGTGGTTCGGATTCTTCTTTGCGACGACGACGCTCATCATCGCGGTGCCAACGGCGATCAAGGTCTACAACTGGACCATTACGCTGTGGAAGGCGAACATCAAAATGACGGTACCGATGCTCTACGGCATTGGCTTCATTCTGACGTTCGTCGTGGGTGGCCTGACCGGTCTATTCCTCGGCAACGTGATCGTCGACGTGCCGTTGTCGGATACCTACTTCGTCGTAGCCCACTTCCACATGGTGATGGGCGTATCGCCGATCCTCGTGATCTTCGGCGCGATCTATCACTGGTACCCGAAGATCACGGGACGCATGTTGAACGACACGATCGGCCAGATTCATTTCTGGATCACGTTCATCGGCACGTACCTGATCTACTACCCGATGCACTATCTCGGTTTCATCGGCGTGCCGCGGCGCTACTACGAGAATGGCGATGCGCTCTACTATCCGGCGAGCGCCGAGCTCTTGAACCAGGGCATTACTATCGCGGCGTTCATCGTCGGCGCCGCCCAACTCCTCTATATCTACAACCTGTTCTGGAGCTACCGGAACGGTGAGGAGGCGGGCCCGAACCCGTGGGGTGCGACGTCGCTCGAGTGGCAGACGCCGCAGACACCGCCGGTGCACGGCAACTGGGGCGACAAGTTACCAACGGTGCATCGCTGGCCGTATGACTTCAGCGTGCCGGGCGAAAAGGAAGATTTCATTCCGCAGACCGTCCCGCCGAAAGCGTAGGGACATAACAGACGGCGCAAATCACATGCGCCGTCGTTTAGGGAATCGAGAGGGAAGGTAGGTAATGGCGGAAGCGACAGCGACACAGTCGGAGCTGGTCCAGGACTGGTCGTCCGATATCACGGCATTCAAGGGTGTGCCGTGGGGCAAGGCGATGATGTGGATCTTCTTGCTCTCGGACACGTTCATATTTACGTGTTTCCTCGTCGGCTATATGACCGTGAGGATGACGACGGCCGAGCCCTGGCCGTCGCCGAGTGAGATCTTCGCGTTGTCGATGTTCGGGTCCGAGCCGATCCCATTGATTCTCATCGCGATCATGACGTTCGACCTGATTACGTCGAGCGGGACGATGGCGATGGCCGTGAACAACGGCTATCGGCGCAATATCTCCCTCGCCGTGAAACTGATCTGTGCGACGGCTTTCTTTGGCGCCGTGTTCGTCGGGATGCAGGTCTTCGAGTGGTCGAAGCTCATCTCCGAAGGCGTCAGGCCCTGGGAGAATCCATGGGGCGCGGCCCAGTTCGGATCGATCTTCTTCATGGTCACGGGATTCCACGGCTTCCACGTGACCTGCGGCGTGATCTATCTCTTGATCATTGCCCGTAAGCTCCACCGCGGCGATTACGACAATACGGACTACTCGATCATCGAGATCGCGGGGCTCTATTGGCACTTCGTCGACCTCGTGTGGGTCTTTATCTTCGCGTTCTTCTATCTCTGGTAGGGGGGATCCATGTCAGAACCAGCGGTCGCACAACACGACGATCACCACGACGACGGCCATCACGACGGGCCGTCCATTGGCCTGTATTGGTGGATCTGGATCCTGCTTTTCGTCATCTCCGGTTTTTCGTACTGGGTCGATTACGCGCAATTGCAGGGCATGTTGCGATGGTCCCTGATCATCATCTTCATGCTCCTGAAAGCCGGCTTCATCGTCGCGATCTTCATGCACCTCGGTTACGAGCGAAAAGCGCTGATCTATGCGTTGCTCGTGCCACCGGTGTTACTCCTCGTGCTGGTGTGGCTGATGGCCATGGAGGCGGACTACACCTGGCTCACGCGTATCGTCTACTTCGGCGAAGAGGCCTATCCGTCGCCCGAGCCGGTGATTCACGCCGGCCACTGATGTGACGAACAGGTACTGCGCCTAGCACCAGTACCGAGCGAACGGTGAGACCGGCCGCCCTGTGCGGCCGGTTTTCGTTCTGGGCGGCATTCGTTCGAGACGATCTCCTACGCGGATCTGCTCGATCGGCTCGCGCCACCGTTATCGGGTGGCCGTTAACCTGACCCGGTGTATGACGAACCCTCGCCGACCATCGTCACCGTGGCGCTCTGGATGGCGATCGGGTGGTGGCTCTTCGTTCACGTGGCCGAGTGGGAGGCCAGTCGACCTCGGTTGCCCTCCTCTCCGCTCGCATGTACGACGGCTGATCTCCATTGGTCACGGCTCGCGTTTGAAATCGAATGGCGAGAGCGCGTCGTCGTCGAGATGCGTGGTGTTCTGCGGTCACGAGCCGAACGGGCGATTCCGGCATGGTGCCTCAGTTTCGCTCGTGGCCTCCGGGTGCAGCTGATCGGGACCGGTCGTCGAGAACTTGATCGTGCGATCGCCATCGCAACCGAGTGGTCCGTTTCGGGCGCGGGAGAAACGTGGCGCGTGCAGCCGCTGCGCCCGCTTGCACCGGGGGAGACCCTCGTCGTTCGCTATCGCTTGGAGACTGATGCCGTGGGTCACTTGCCCGTGCACGACCTCGTGCCGACGTTCGGCGCTTCGGCCGATGGGGTCGGATCACGGTTGCCGATCGAAGTGCGTCATGGGGATTTACCGGAAATGATCGAGATCGCGCTCGATTACTCGATCAGCGCCGTGGCTGCAGTTCCGGGTGAACTCCAGCGGCATTGGTGTCGAAACGACCGTCGCAAGCTCGCGACGCGATGGCGGCTGCCGCGTCGGTCGACCGCGACCTGGTCTCCTACATCGCGCGTCGGCGCGATCTGGGTTCGGGAGGCGTCACTCGAGAGGTGCCGCTACCCGGCTTCGCGGCGTGGGATCGGCTAGCGGCGGGGAGAATCGAAAAAACCGCCGATCACGATGACGCGTTCGGCGGTTGGGGGAATCAGTAGGTGGCGAGCGTATAGCCGCGTTCGCTCATGCACTCCTGATAGGCGACGAAGGTGGGGTCCGACCGCGTGGTGCCGTCTACTTCGACCTGGCTCGCGTCGATACAATTGCTGTGGTCCCAGTTGTACTCGGCGCGCGTCACGGACTCCGATGGCACCCACTTGTGCGTAGGACTCATCGTCGATTCGTTGGTGGGGGTGCTCGCACAGCCGACAACTAAAAAGGCGAGCGAGACACTCACTAACGTTTTGATTTTTGTCCCCATTCCTACCTCCTCTAAGCATTCTTTCTAATGGCTCTCGCCATGGGGATAGGAACAATATTCCGTAGATTGTGGCCTCGTCAATAGGTCATTTCTTCCTAATGGTCGCGCGCCCAGTTCCGCGAGGATGAAATCAGTCATCGAAACGTCACATTCGGCGCGTAGTTTGCGCCGATGCTTGAGACCCCTCTGATTCGTTGCGTCCGCTCGCGGGCGGTGTTTTTGACGTTGGCAATTGCTGCGCAGACGACGTTTGCCGGCGACGGCTCGACGGTGACGGCTCATGACGAAGCCATTGCCCGCCAGTCAGCCGGCGAATCGGCGGACACCGGGGCTTCGCCGCGCGTGCTCATGTGCTTCGGCGGGCTCAATGATCGTAAGTTCGTCATCCCGGACGAGGATGTGCGCAACCCCGACAAGCAGACGACCATGCGTTCGTGCCAGCTCGACGGCGGTTTACCCAGCCGCGGACCGCAGTCGCCGACGCGGCGACCGCATCGGTTCTTGATGGGCTAGGTCGCAAGAACACGCGGCTCTAGCCAATGATCTTGGGCCCACATCGACGAGGGCTCGTACGCCTAGACCCGATCCAGATGCCAGAGCAGTGCGTCGTGGGGTTTCTTTAGCCACACACCGCCGCCGATCGGATCGAAATGTTTTCCCAGACGCCGCCGGTACCATTCGACGCTGCGGGTCATGACGTCCGGGTCTGTGCGTTCGGTGTCACACATCAGCCAATCGTCCGTCGTCATCGCGCCGAAAAAGAGCGCGCGTTCGGTATAGCTGCCGATCTCGTCGATGGCCTGAGCTGCCTCGTCATCACTGAGGTAGGCGAGGACATCGTGGCAGATCACCAGATCAAACGACCGTTCCGGCTGATAGCCCGGTAACGCACCGTGCTCGAAGCCTTCACTTACCGATATGTATTCGCTCGCTTCGACCCCGAGAACGGATGCATTCGGGTAGTGCTTCGTCAGAGCGCGCAGTAATCCGCCGAGTCCGCAGCCGATGTCGAGAATCGATTCGACGGGCACATCCACGAATTCGAGGAACGCATGGATGAAGCGTGCCTGGCGCTGGTAGTCGTCTGCGTCAGCCGCGCGAGTCGCGGGATCACGGTAGTAGCGGTCGTAGTATTGCTTGTCGAAAGTCGGCATCTCCTAATGGTGACAGAGACGCCCACGTGCGGTCGCCGCGGGGACGCCTCGATGGCCCCAATGCCCGCAGATCGCCTATGCTCGCGGCTCAGACGTCGTATGGGGGGCCAGACGACGGCCATCAAGCATGGAGGAAGGCATGAGTAATCTGCTGGACGAGCTCGTCGGCATCGTCGGCGAAACGGGCGTTCTGACGGGCGACGCCGTATCGTCGCGCTCCGCCGGTATCTGGCGGTCGGACACGATTCAAGCGAAAGCGATCATCCGGCCGCGCAGCACGGATGAACTCAGCGCCGTGATGAAGCTGTGTTATGCCGCGAATCAGACCGTGATCGCGCACGGTGGATTGACGGGCCTCGTGGAGGCACAGATCACCGCACCGGACGACGTGGTGGTCTCGTTGGAGCGATTGAACGCCATCGAGGACATCAACGTCGTCGATCGCACGATGACGCTGCAAGCGGGCGTTGTCCTGCAGGCCGTGCAAGAGGCAGCCGATGACGTCGGCCTTATGTATCCGCTCGATATCGGCGGGCGCGGGAGTTGCACGATCGGCGGCAACATCGCGACGAATGCCGGCGGTAACCGGGTGATCCGGTACGGCATGACGCGCGACATGGTCCTCGGGGTTGAAGCGGTGCTTGCCGATGGAACCGTCGTTTCGTCGATGAATCAGATGATCAAGAACAACGCGGGCTATGACGTCAAACAGCTCTTTATCGGCAGCGAGGGGAGCCTCGGGATCGTCACGCGCGCCGTCCTTCGCCTGCGTGAGAAGCCGAAGAGCCAGGAGACGATGCTCGTGGCCGTCGACGACTTCGAGAAGCTGGGGGAGCTCCTGAAGACGATGGATGCGGAACTTGGCGGCACGTTGTCGGCATTCGAGGTGCTCTGGAACGACTACTACCGTCTCGTCACGACGCCGCCGGCGAAGCAGCAGGCGCCACTCGGCCAGGACTACCCGTACTACGCCTTGATCGAGGCGATGGGTGGTGACCCCGAAGCTGACCATGAGCGGGTCGAAGCCGTGCTCATGCGCGCTTATGAAGCAGGCCTCGTGATGGACGCCACCATGGCGACCAGCGAAGCCCAGCGCATGGAGCTTTGGGCGATCCGTGACGACGTCGAACAGACGATGCGCTTTACACCCTGTTTCGTCTTCGACGTGAGCTTGCGTATCTCGCGCATGGACGGCTACGTCGAGGAAGTGAACCGGCGTCTCGAGGCGACGTTCGGCGAGTATCACAACTTTGCCTTTGGCCATATCGGCGACGGCAATATCCACTTCGCGATCTCGGCTGGCGCGGACGACGCATCAGCGCGCCATGGCGTCGAAGCGGCGGTGTACGAACCGCTACGCGCAATCGAAGGCTCGGTCTCGGCCGAGCACGGGGTGGGTCTCGAGAAGAAAGCTTATCTATCGATCTGCCGAACCGAAGAAGAAATCGCGCTGATGCGCACGATGAAGGCAGCGCTCGATCCAAAGGGGATTTTGAACCCGGGCAAGATCTTCGAGACGACCACCGCGACGCAGATCGCGGCGGGCTGAATCGCAACAGGTGAGTTCACGGCGCTGGCGATGAACTCACCCCGGCGGGTGCTCTACGAATAGGTACAGACACCCTGGTCGATGACGACCTCACCGTTCTGATTGGTCGTGCGGAAAACCGCGCGGCCGTTGTCGGCCCACATCGAGATCGTGAGCTCGTCACCCGGAATCACGGGCTTCGAGAAGCGCGCGTTCATCGACTTGAAGCGGCTCGCGTCGTTGTCGCAAAGTGCTGCGAGCAGTCCGCGGCCGGTGAATCCGTAAGTACAGAGCCCGTGCAGGATCGGAACATCGAATCCGCCGCGTCGGGCGAAATCAGGATCCGAGTGCAACGGGTTGCGGTCGCCACTCAGCCGGTACGTGAGCGCCTGGTCTTCGCGCGTCTTGTAGGTCACCTGGTGGGTCGGCTCGGTGTCGGGGAATTCGATCTTTTCGGACGGTCCACGATCGCCGCCCCAACCGCCTTCGCCGCGGCAGAAAAGCATCGATCGGGTCTTGAAGAGCGGCTTGCCGGTCGCCTTGTTGACCGCGGTCGACTCCGTTTCGATTACCGCCGCGTTGCCCTTGTCCCAGATGCCGACGATCTCGCCGGTGCTCTCGATCTCGCCGTCCGGCGGAATCTCGTCGTAGAGTTCGATGCCTTGCTCGCCGTGAAGCAGCATCGTGACGTCGTAGCTGCCGACCTTGTTCATCGGCGCGCCACCGCCGCCGACGATCACGGCGAACGTGGGGAAAACCTTCTGGGCGATGTTGGCCGAGTTCTCGGTCGTGAACGGCAGGTCGTCGGTCCCCCCGCCGATTCCGACGGCGTACAGGAGGGCATCCTTGGAGGTCCAACTTCTACTTGAGGGCCCGCCGGTTTCACCGACGGCATCGGGGTTGATTGGCATATCGAGTCCTTTAAGTCGCGACGGCGGCGTGCCGTCGTTGAACGCACTATGTCGACGCCTCCCCGATCAATCTCGGCGATTCGCGCACGACACACGATGTCGGTATTGAACCACGGTCGCGGCGATTGCGGTGATTCGCGCGATGACCCGCCAGGCACTGGTCGCACGTCACGTTGAAAAGCCTCACGTTCCCGCTAAGGTGACGGGTTCGGTCTCGCGTTCCAAGCGGGGAGCTTCAGACGCGGTATCGCTCGATCAATTGAGATTAAGGAAAGACGTTCATGTCACGTAGCTTGCGTGGGAAGGTGGCGATCGCCGGCGTCGGTGAGACCGCCTACTACAAACGAGGGGAAGCGCCGGACGCCGAGTTCAAACTTGCGCTCATGGCGATTTTGGCGGCGTGTGAGGACGCCGGGATATCGCCGAAAGAGGTCGACGGGTTCGCGTCGTTCTCAAACGATCGGAGTGATCCGTCGAGGCTCGCGGCAGCGCTCGGCATCAATGATCTCCGCTTCGCGAATATGCAGTGGGGTGGTGGAGGCGGCGGCGGCTCGGGTGCGCTCGGCAACGCGGCCGCGGCAGTCGCGACCGGGATGGCGGAATGTGTCGTCGTCTTCCGTGCGTTGGCACAAGGTCAATTCGGTCGCTTCGGCCAGGGCCCGGTCCGCAATGTGATCTCGGGCGACGCGGCGCATACCGTCCCGTACGGCTTGATGTCACCGGCGCAGAGTTTCGCCATGAAGGTGAAACGCTTCATGCACGAGAACAAAGTCGAGCAGTCGGCGCTTCGGGCGTTGTCGCTCGCCTCGTATCACCATGCGCAGAACAATCCGCGCGCGGTGATGTATGGCCGACCGCTCGATGAAGAGAAGTACGACGCATCGCGGTGGATCGTCGAACCGTTCCACCTTTTCGACTGTTGTCTCGAAAACGATGGGGCCGCTGCGATGATCGTCGTGCCCGCCGAGCGTGCCTCGGAGTTCCACGACAAGCCGGCATATCTCCTGAGCGCGGTTTCAGGATCGCACTACCGCGCGGGCGCGAGTGTTCACAACACGCCCGATTACGCGACGTCGAACTTCAAAACCTGTGTTCCGCGCCTTTACGACATGGCTGAGGTCGGACCGAAGGATGTCGATGTCCTTCAGTGCTACGAGAATTTCACCGGCGGCGTCCTGATGAGCATGGTCGAGCACGGCTTCTGCGAGCCGGACGAGTGCAACGAGTTTTTCGTCAAGGACAACCTGATTGCGCCGAGCGGCGCGGTCCCGACGAACACGAGCGGCGGGAATCTCGCCGAGTGCTACATGCACGGCCTGGGTCTCAACATCGAAGCGGTACGACAGATCAGGGGCGAGTCCACCAACCAGGTCGACGATGCCGACGTTTCGATGGTCGTCTCGGGACCGATGGTGACCCCGGTGAGTTCGAGCATCTTCGGATCGGAGGCAACGCTATGAGCGAGGGCTATCTGAATCCGGGACTACCGAAACCCGTTCCCGCTGCCGATGGTCTGGACGCGCCATTCTGGGAGGCGGCCGCCGAAGGTCGGCTCGTCATGCAGCACTGCCAGAGTTGTGGCGGTTGGCAATGGGGACCCGAATGGATCTGCCATCACTGTTTCTCGACCGACGTGGCGTTCGAAGAGATGCCACTCGAGGGTCGGATTTACAGCTTCGAGCGCGTCTGGCATCCAGTGCATCCTGCATTGAAGGACCAGGGGGCTTATCTCGTGGTCCTCGTGGAGTTCCCCGATCAGGGCAACGTACGCATCGTCGGCAATCTTCTCGGAGATCCGGAGCAGGAAGTCGAAATCGGCGCCTCGGTCCGCGCGGTTTTTGAACACCACCAGGACGAGGATCCGGCGTACACGCTGATCCACTGGGAGCCGGTCTAGTCCATCGCCCCGCTGGGGTGGATCAGTTCCTGAAGAATTCGTGCACGCGAGCCGCGATGAGGGCGATGTCGTCCCCGCGGACTTCGCGTGTATCGAATAACACGAGCGACTCGTCGAGTTGGTGGTTCCGGGTACGAATGCTCGGCCTGCCGCTGGCGAGATAGGCGACCAACTCCCGAACACGCGTATCGCGGATGGCGACACGGTTAATCGGCCGACCCGCTCGATCCGGCACGATCGAAACGTCGATCCCGAGTTCATCGAGATCGGCGAGCGCCTGCCGGAGTTCCGCCGATTGATCGGCGGGCGGGGCATCCTGTTCGTAGCCCTCGAGAGCCGTCAGAAGCCCGGCGATTTGCTCCTTGCCGACCTTCATCGCGCGCGCGATTCCTTCATTTTGCGCTTCGCATGCATCGATCCACGGTACCGTGCCACACAGAAAACCCACGGTCGGGCCCCCGATCGCCTTGCCACCGCTGTACGTCGCGAGATCGACGCCTTGCCGGATGAACTGCGTGAGGTCGGATTCAGCGGCCGCATCGACGAGCAGAGGTTTGCCTGTCGCGAGGAAAGCATCGAGCCCCAAGCGGTGCTCCTGAATGCAGTGATGCGACTTCACGTAGACGAGGGCGGCGACGTCGTTGTCGAGCGCCTTGTTTAGATCGTCAGGCGTTACTCGTTCTCGCGATCCGAACACCACGGGTTCGCCGCCCCCCAGCCGGATCATCTGGCAAACCTCGGCGCCGAAGTTCACATCGTGGCCGGCTTGTAGGAGAACACGACGCGGACCGTCGAAAAGCGGCAGTCGGCGCACGAGCTCACGGTCCCCACGGGTCAGAAGTGCTGCGACGCCGATGGCGATCCCGGCGGCGGCGCCCGTCGTGATACAGGCCGCTTCGGCGCCGCAGAGCCGGGCGATGCGCTTGTGAGCCTGGGCGCGGAGTTCACGCATATCGACGTGAATGGACGCCGCTTGGGCCAGCGCGGATGCGACGTCGGCGTTCTGCGCCGTCCCGCCGAGCGCGGTCATCTTGCC
Organism: uncultured Pseudomonadales bacterium; assembly: GCA_951813295.1. Taxonomy (GTDB): domain Bacteria; phylum Pseudomonadota; class Gammaproteobacteria; order Pseudomonadales; family Azotimanducaceae; genus VXYL01. Next base: position 1,607,236 of record CATOTI010000002.1, on the reverse strand, counting down.
GGCCGCGTTGATGACGCGGTTGACCTCGAGGTCGTCTAGGACTTTCACAACGTGGCAGTCCGCGGGTGGTAGATCCCATCGATGACGACGCCGGTCGTGGCGATGCGTTGCGGCGCGGTGAGCTTGTTGCCTTCGGCATCTTCGACGTCGAGCGGATCGTCGACTTCTTCGAACAGGCTGATATGGCCGTTTGATCCCACCGTCAACGACCCGAAGCCGTCGAGATCGAGGATGCGTGCGGGTGTCGACGTGACCGCTTGTACGGTTTCCAGCAACGACATGCCGAGCGCTCGCAGCTTGGTCATGGTCCGGGCGAGCGACACGGCGTAACGATCGACGTTGCCCTGGTGGAGATCCGATGAAATGGAATGCACCGGAATCCCCTGGGCCAGGGCTTCCTGACAGACGCGAAACGAGAACGACGACCGGCCGTGGCCGACATCGACGAAGACCCCGCGCTCGACGGCGTCGCGGAAGGGTTCGATCACCCGGTTCTTGAATCCGAGGATGCCGCCGACTTTGCCGTGGAACGTATGCGTGACGATGTCGCCGGGTCGCAACAACGCCAAGACGTCGTCGATGATGGGCGGCGCGTTGCCAATGTGGAGCATCAACGGTTTGCCGGTGACCTCCGCCGCTTTACGCGCCAGCTTGACGGCTTCGAGACCGAAGCTGCCCGTATGAGATGACGACGCGAGCACCTTCACACCGACGATCCAGTCGTGGCGTTCGATGGCTCGCACGACGCCGGGCAGATCGCAGAGCTCGGGCCGGGATGCATGCCCACCTTGAATACCCGGGATTCCCGGACTGCCGATGTTGACGAAGGCGAAAACTTTCGTGCTCTGTGTGTCGTGCACGAATTGCGGGAAAGCGTCGATCGTGCCGGCGCCTGACGAACCGGCATCGACCACGGCGGTCACGCCTTGCCGAACACCGATGCGGTCGGCCTCGAGACGGTTGGTGGAAAAGAGTGGATGGCTGAACACATGCGTGTGCATGTCGATGAAACCCGGTGCGGCGTAAGCACCGCCGGCATCGACTGTGGCGTCGACCTCGGTTTCGTCGACGGCGGTCAGTTTACCGGCGCGGATCTGAATCGTGCCGGGCGCAATCGTCCCGCGCTCCGGATCGATGATGTTGGCGTTCTCAATCCTGAGCGATGTCATCGGCTTCGGCCTTCTCCCAATCGGCGCGGATACGGGCGTAGGTTTCGGTGCCGATGGCGGTCGGTTCCATGGTGCCCGTTGTTTGACGCATCGTAGCAGCCGCCTCTTCGAGCGATCCGTAGAGACCGAGACCAAACGCGAGGTAGGCACACGCCCCGCGGGCTTCGACCGCTGAATCGCCGAGGTTCAACGGGCGCTCGAGAACGTCGGCGAGGATCTGGAGCCATAGCCGATTGCGGACGCCGCCACCCGTCACTTCGATCGTGGCTGGACGCACAACGGCGTCCGCGAGCGCGTCGGCACACGCGGCGATGCCGAAACTCACGCCTTCGATGATGGCGCGTGCGATTGTTGCGGGGTCTTGTCGATCGGTCAGACCGGCGAGTCGACCACGCCGGCGACGGTCGAGTCGTGGTGCGATCTGGCCGTGCAGGTACGGATAGAAGCGTGCGCCGTCGGCACCGGGCAGAGCGCCTCGAGCCGCGTCGAGGAGGCGCGCCCGATCCTGATTCACGGTTCGGCACCACCAGTCGATTGCACGCCCCGCTGCCAACGTCGTTCGACCGATCACGTGACGATTTCTCGGCAGGACGTAGAAGCGAAAAGGGTGGGGTTGATCGACGATGGCGCGGACGACGGCGTGGGTACCGAGCGTCAGTGCCCAGCTACCGGGCTCCGTCGCGCCGACGCCGACGTTGGCGGCGACCCCGTCGTGGGGTCCGACGGCAACCGGTACGCCCTCCCGAAGCCCGGTCGCGCGAGCCGCTTTCCGGCTTACGTGGGAAGCGACGTCCCAGGGCAGAGCGGGTTCGGGCAGAAGATCGAGAGTCGCCTGGTCGAGTGGTCCCCAGGACGCCTGATCGGGACCGGACGACCAGTCGGTCTTGTGCTCGCCGGTCAGGCGCAGGAAAAGCAGGTCCTTCGCGTAGAGGGCGTAGCGAATCCGTCGGTAGACGTGTGGCTGGTGTTGACGCAGCCAATCGATCTTGCTGACGAGCCCCGTCCCGTAGGTGGAGAGATGCGTTCCATCGCGGTTGACCGCCGTGAGTGCGTCGCGGTGTCTCGTGTCGCTCCAGGGATGCACGATAACGTCGAGCGAGCGGTCGACAAAGACGCCGGCGTTGGCGCGCCCGGTTAGTGAGACGCCTTCCACTTGGTGTGGATCCAGTGACCGGATCAGTTCGACCGCGCTCTGCCACCACTCGTCGGCGTTTTGCCATTGCGCCGAGCCGTTCCGGTGTTCTTCGACCGGGGCGGTACGTTGATCGATGAGTTCGCCATCCGTCGTAAACGTTGCGACCTTGAGGTTGGATGTGCCGAGATCGATGCCGAGCAATGTCATCGTTAGAGTGTGTCATGGCTAAAGTAGGGGTGCGGGAAGCCGGCACGCGGGTTTCCGCGTGATGACGGTCGAAGAGAAATGGAGGTTCGCGTGGAGTTGAGCCGCGATCAGAAAGATCAGCTCGAAAACGAGGGCTATGTTCGGATCGACGATGTCGTTCCGGCAGCGCTCACGGAAGCCGTCGTCGCGGCGACGAGCGAATTCCTCGGCATCGATCCGAGCGATCCCGGCACCTGGACGGCACGTGAGTCGCATGGTCACGGCATCGTGCCGCTGCACCACCATCCGGCGCTTTGGGCGGTGCGCCAGCACCCGGACCTCTACGAACTTTTTGCGAGCGCGATCGGTGCGGACGCGTTGTGGGTCACGCTCGACCGCGTTTCGTTCAAAACGCCGTCACGCGAGGACTATCGACTGTCGAGATTTCATTGGGATGCGGACCCGACGAACCCCGATGAGAATGGTTTTCAGGGTTTGGTTTATCTGCGCGACACGGCCGACGATCAAGGCGCGTTCTGCTGTATTCCCGGGATCTATCGGCGGCTCGACGACTGGGTCGAACGGGATGACTGGCGCAGCATCGATCCCGACGAGCATGAAGTCGTCAACGTCGGTGGCAAGCGCGGTTCGGTGGTCATCTGGAGTCGTCGGCTGCCGCATTCGTCGGCCAAGAACATTCGTGCGCAACCGCGGTGGGTGCAATACGTCGCGTATTCGAATGCGGGTTCGGAGGCGAACCGTGAGAGCCTCGCGCGACGGGTCGAGAGCCGGCGACCACCCGATTGGGCGATACGGCAGTCGGTGCCGGGTCAGCAGGACCCGGAACCCAACCGACCTCTCGATCTCTCGCCCCTCGGGCGACGCGTCGCGGGGCTCGAACCCTGGGACGAGCGTTAGAACTCGAGAATGGCGCGACCGGCGATTTTGCCTTCTTCGAGCGCCGTGGTCGCCTCGTTGATCTGGTCGAGTGTGTAGCGCTCAGTGATGAGCGAATCGAGATCCAACGATCCGTTTTCGTGCCACTCCAGGAACATCGGGAAGTCGCGATCGGGGCAGCACGATCCACCGATCGAGCCGCGGAACTGCTTCTCCTGGGCGACGATGGCGCCGGCGTTCAGTTCGACTGTCGTGCCGGGAATACCGACGAGCACGGCTGTACCGCCCTGGCCCGCGCCGAAGTGTCCGGGACGCACCGACGGGACGATTTGCTCCATCGTGACCTTGAGACCAATGCAGTCGAAGGCGTAGTCGACGCCGGTGACGGGACGGCCGTTGATCCCCGTTTGGTCCGGCTTGCCGGTGATTTCGTGGATCGCGTGAACGGGGTTGACGTCCGCCGCGTTGATGCCGTGTGTCGCGCCGAAGCGTTTGGCGAACTCGAGCTTCTCTTCGTCGAGGTCGACGGCAATGATCGGATCGGCACCGCGTACCTTCGCGCCGACGATCGCCGATAAACCGACGCCGCCGACACCGAAGACGGCGACGGATTCCCCTTTCTGAACGTTTGCCGTGTTGATCACGGCGCCCGCTCCCGTCATCACCGCACAACCGATGATGGCAGTGACGTCTTTGGCGATGTCCGGTGTTGCCCGAACGACAAACTGGCCGTCGGCAATCGTGTGGTCGGCCCAGGTGAAGACGTTCTGGGAGATGGCGGTGCCGCCGCCGACGTCGAGTGTGGCGGGTGCCGGCATCTCGCGGATGTTCGCGGCATCGCGCGGTACCCATGTCACGAGAACGGTGTCGCCTTCGTCGACATGCGTAACGGCGCTACCTTTCTTCAGCACGATCCCGGTCGATTCGTGACCGAGAATCACCGCGCTCTCGCGAGGGCGGTGCATCTGGTGTAGCTGTGAGTGGCAGACACCGGAGGCGTACTGCTTGACGATCACCTGGTTCGGCCCGGGATCTGGCAGGTCGACCTCGTGGATCTCGAGTGGCGCCGCTTCCTGCGGTAGAACGACCACGCGTGCTGGTGTTGGCATTCTGTTTCCTTTCGACTCTTGTCTATGCGCTACCGGCGTTCAAGCGCCGACGGCTCGCTGTTGTTCGGACACGATCGAGCCCATGCCTTCCCATTCGTCCCACATGTCGCACATCGCATCCTTGGAGCGTTCCCAGGGATCGTTGCCGTCCTCGAATTCGAGCCACTCGCCCATCTGGCCGCGATCGGGGTGGTCCGAAACACCGTTGACGACGACGTCGGGTTGGCGCTTCTTGTTACGGATCCGAAAGATGATGTTCTTGCGCGATTCCGTGCCGTGTTCGTTGCGCGTTCCGGAATGCGGCATCTGGTAGACCGTGATGCAAGCATCACCAGGCTGCATGAGGATCTGCGTCGGTGTAGGCCAGCGTTTGCCGTCCGGCGTCGTCGCCGATGTTTCGTCGACGAACCGCTCGCGGATCGCGTCGGGGATGTAGTTCATGCCGCAGCGGTTCGGCGCGTTGAAATTGAGCCGCGGCCAACCGGGCCCTTCGGGTCCCAGGTGCCCATTCGTCTCGCGCTGCCAACGGAAGAATTCTTCGGCGGCATGGTGCGCGCCGGGCAGCAAGGCCGTCTGGCCGCGACCCGGTTCGGATTGATCGTTCAGGCAAACGAAGACGAAGGCCGTAAAGCTGCCGAGCCCGAGCGTCATCTCCGGATCTTCGAAGAGCGGCACCATGTTGTGGCCCATCACTTCCGGGCTTCGGCCGATGTCGCCCTTCGGACCGGACGCGAAGTGGCGCAGATAGATCTCCTGCGGCGTGCCTTCCTGGACCTCCTGAGGGGCGGCGATCGTGATACTGCCGTCCATGTGAATCGTCGCGCCGTAGTGCGGCATGTCTCGGTCGCGATAGCCGAGATTGTTGAAATGATCGCCTGGATCCGTGCGCTTCAGAATGCCTACCTGGCATGTACTGGGCGGATCGAATTCGCCCATCACTTCATTGAGGATCGGCGTGATGGATGATGCGTTGACGAGGTCCGTCATGGCCGGATCGGGTCCGATGTACTCGCCTTTCTTCGCCGACTTGATCTTGGCGAGCGCTGCCTCCACGAGGTCTTCCGACACGGCGTTTCGGATCACGAAGAAGCCGTCGCGATACAGGAGCCGCTTCTCGTCGTCGGTCAGGGTCGTCGTTCTCGATAGCGCCATGTGCGATTCCTCCGCCAAACACGACGCCGAAACTTAATGCCGAATGCGAACCTCCGCAACGCCCGGGCTTCCCGGCCCGAGTGTCAACGCGTGAGGACTAACGCCTCAGGCCCGCCACGTGAGCGCCCATACCTCAGCCCAAGTCGAACGCGAGCGCCTCGAATCCCGCGGCCTGCATGGCCGCTTGAACGACGTCGGAACGACCCGGACAGAGCGCCACCATCGAACCGCCGCCCCCGCCGCCCGTGAGCTTCGCGCCGATGGCGCCGTTCTGACGGGCGATGTGGATCAGTTCGTCGAGTTCCCGGGTCGAGAGCTGCAACGCGTGGAGGTAGCCGTGACAAACGTTCATCAGCTCGCCGAGTTCGGCGAGATTGCCGTCGCGCGCGGCGTCGGCGCCGGCATGCGCAAGATCGCCGATTTCGTCGAACATCTTGTCGTAGCGACCTGGCGCTCGGCGCCAGGATTGATTCACTCGCGCCACCATGGTCGCGGTCAGGCTCTCTTTGCCGGTGATGCCGACGACGACCGGTAGGGGCTCCGCAAAACGCACTGTTTCGAATGTGCTCTCGACGCCGCCCATGCCTTTCTGGAAAAGCAACGGCGAGCCGTAGGTTGCAAGCGTGTTGTCGACACCGGACGGCGTACCGTGCGCGGCGACTTCACACTCGTAGGCGAGTTCGTTGACCGAGTGGTCGTCGAGACCGAGGTCGAAGTGCTGGTTCAAGGCTCCAATCACGCTGACGGCGAGCGCGGCGGATCCGCCGAGGCCCATCGCTTTGGGAACGTGAGGAAAGACCTCGATCGTCATCGGCGTGGTCGCGAGGTCGAGTTTATCGAGCAGGAGCGACAGGATACCGGCGGCGCCGGGCGGGTTTTCGGTCAGTGGGCGGATACGCTGCTCGACGCCCCAGCGCGGGATGAGCAGGTGTGAATCGGCCTTTGCATCGACGATGCGCGCTTCGACGGCGAGGGGAATCGGCGCTGCGAAGACGGGTTTTCCGTAAACGGCGGCATGCTCGCCGAGCAGGATGACCTTGCCGTAGGCGGCGCTGCGCGGTTCTTCCGAGGTCAGCGTGATCGGGCGCGAACGCTTGAGGTCGGTCAGGACTTCCTGCGCCTTCCACTGCTTGATCTCGCCGCTCTCGATCAGCGCTTCGACGACGGCGTCGAAGAACTCGTCCGGCACGTTCGCAGCACTCGCGACGCTGCGTGCGTGCAGGGTCATGTGGTTCTGCTGAATCCCGGCGGTCGAGAGCGATCGCAACGCCGCGTAATTCTGCGCTAGCCCGACGGCTGCCATGACGGCGGCGAGTTCCTGGGCGTTCGGTGAGCCCAGCAGGCGGTGACTGATTCGAACCGTCGGATTGGTTTCGAGCGAACCGCCGACCGTGCCGACCTTCATCGGGATCTCGATGTCGCCGATCAGCGCGCCATCTTCGCCGCACGACCAGTGCGTGAGTGCACGGTATTGGCCGTCGCGCGCCGCATAAGCATGTGCTGCGGCTTCGATGGCACGGAAATCGTTACCCGTCGCGATCGCGACGGCGTCGACCCCGTTCATGATGCCCTTGTTGTGCGTCGTCGCCCGGTACGGGTCGACAAGGGCAAAGTCGTTCGCCAGGACGATCCCGTCGCGAACTTCGGCACCGGAATAGCCGCGCACGGCGAGGTTTTGTTCGGGGATCTCCACGCGAGCACGGGCAATCGCCCGGTCGGTGAGATTCGAAAGGATGCGCAGGAACACCTTACCGCCGGTGATGGTCTCGACGAGGCTCGCGATGCCTTCGCACATCCCGTTGACGAGATTGGCTCCCATTGCGTCTCGTGTGTCGACGAGCAGATGCACGACGAGCATCGTTCGGCCGTCGCTCGGACTCTGATGCAGATGGACCTCGATCTCGCGGGCACCGCCGCCCCGGGCGATCATCTTCGGGTGGAGGCTGTTGGCCAGGTTGACGATGTCTTCGGCGCGTTCGAGGAGTGCCGTGCGCGCCCGCTCGGGATCCTCGAGATTCACGGCCTGTACCTGGCCGATCAGAATCGGGTCGGTCACCTCGACGGTGAAACCACCGGAGAGTCGGGCCGTCCTTGCGGCACCCGACAGGCCCGCGACGATCGAAGGCTCTTCGACGGAAAGCGGTACGACGTAGTCCTTGCCGTTGACGAGGAAGTTGAGGCCGATGCCGTAGGGCAAGCCGAGCACCCCGACGACGTTCTCGATCATCTTGTCGGCGACGGCGAGTTTCAGCGTGTGGTTGGCTTGTTCGAGCGAACGCGCGTCTTCGCTCGACAGCAATCCACGATCGAGCAAAGCGTTGATCCGCTCGGCGACATCCATTCTGAAGAAGTCGGGGATTCGCGAACCGCTAGCGGGTTGCGACTGTGACGCCATCGGGGGCGACCTCCGCGGAAAGTGGAACAAGGTCGAAAAAAGACGCGTCGGCCAAGAATCGATCGATGGCATCTCGATCGGTTGCGATCGCCACCCCACAATCACCGCCGCCGGCCCCGCAGGGCTTGTACAGAACGCCGAGTTGGCTGGCGAGGGCGCTCGCGCGCTGATGGCCGGGACCAAAAATACCGATGTTCGCGTGACCATCCAGGGCCGAAAGCGAGTCGATGTATTGTCGCAAACGGTCCATGAAGGCCTGCGCGTTTCCTGTGCAATCGGCGACGTTCTCGGCGGCCATGAGGAACGCCTGGAGCGTCGGTTCGGCGTCCGTCCGCGTTCGCCAGTTATCGAAGATGCCGACCAGATCGAGTGTGCGTGTGCTCGACCCGGTGAAGACGAATCCGAGGTGGATCCCGGTGGGGAGATCGATGGTTTCGGCTTTTCGATCCTGGAATCGAACGATGCCGCCGAGATAGGACGTCGCGATATCGAGTCCCGAGCCACCGCCCTGAAATGCGCGGTGTCCGTCGATCAACGTGTCGAGATCGAGCGGCGTGCCACGCCAGTTCGAGAGCGCCGCGGCAAGTGCGACCGTGACCGCGGCGGAGGAGCCGACGCCGAGCTTGGTCCGACCGTCGTAACAATCGCTCGAATCGATTCTCAAGCGCGCGTGTTCGGGGGCCGTCTCGGCCGGGAGGAAGTGGCTGACGAGTCCGAGTGACGACGTTGCGCCGGCGCCGAATACGTCTGCTTTACTCGCGGCGAGTTCCTCGACGAAACCGGTGCTCACGACCCGCCAACCGCCCGAATCCGCGGGACGGACGTCGACGCGTACGCGACGGTCGATTGCCGCGATGATCGCGGGCGCGCCACAGAGCACGGCGTATTCGCCGGTCAGGACGAGCTTGCCCGGGGCGCTCGTGACGACGTGTGGGAGTTCAGGCATCCCGATCTACGCGGGCACCCAATCCGAGCCGGCCATCGATCACTGAATGGACGCCGGGAACCTCCGCGAGGGCGCGACGAACAGCCGGTGCGCTCCATCGAGTACAGATCGCCTTGACCTGCGGTCCGGCATCGATGGTGAAAAACACCGACTCGCCACGCTCGGCGAGCGCCCGGATCGTATGAATCGCGGCGACCGTGGCCGCGTTCCAGTAAACGAGAGCGGGTGCGGAGGTCAGCATCACTGCATGCATCTTCAGACAACTGGCCTCGGCCACACGGGCGAGCGCATCGAAGTCTTGCTCATCGACGGCGCGGCGTGCGGTGTCGAAATCGCCGCGATTGGCGTCGATCCATTCGCGGTAGAACGGCGAAGTCATGCGCGATCGCTCCATGCCCTCGGTCGACGAGACGGACTTCTTGTCCGTCGTCGTGACGCCGACGATGACGTCGAGTGGCCAGTCGTCCGGTGTGGCGATCGTTTCGATCATCGGATCGGCTTCGGGATCGAAGGCGACGAAGCCGGACAGGAGCGAGCGTGCCGCGGAACCGGATCCGCGGCGCGCCCAATCGGCGCGCTCGTCGTCACTGAGGTCGAGCTCGAAAGCGGTATCGAGCGCGGTGATGAGTGCTGCGAATCCGGCGGCGGAGGAGGCGAGTCCCGCGCCGGTCGGGAAATCGTTTCGGGATTCGATGGCGACCGGCGGCAGCGGATGACGCGCGCGAAGATCTTCGAGGAAACGTTCGATCTTCTGATCACGGGTCAGTTCGCCGTTCAGTTTGACGGTGTCCCGAACGGCCGGTTCGACGCTAGTCGTCGTTTTGAGGCCCGCAACCGTGATCGAGAGCGACGGACTTGCCGGCCGGTTGTCGGTGTCGGGACTCTTACCCCAATACTTGACCAGCGCGATGTTCGGGTGCGCCACCGCTGTCGTGGTCAATCGTCGATCTCAAGCGAACGCGGGCGGCGCCTGAAACGCGAATCCCTGGGTTTCGAGGTACTGCGCGAGCTGCAGAATGGCTCGATCGCTGTACTCGGGACCGATGATCTGAACGCCGATCGGCAGGCCGGCGTTGTCCGGTCCGGTCGGGATGATCGTCGACGGCAGATAGACGGCACCCGTGAGTCCCGCCCAGAAGAGCTGGGTGAAATACGCTTGTTGTTCGTTATTCACCACGATGAAGCGATCTCGAACCGGCCCCTGCATATGCGGGAAGGCGGAGTTCGCCATGATCGGCGTGATCAGGAAGTCGTAGCTTCCGAAGAACTCGTGCCAAGCCCAGCGCAGGTGCGTGCGTTGTTCGTTGACGGCGTTCCAGTCGCGGAACCGGACCGTCTGGGCGCGATACTGATTTGCCCGCCGGCTGTCATCCGTGGGATCGAGCGCCGCTGCCGCTTTGACGAGTTCGTCGTAGTCGGCGTCCGGCGTGCGTGAGGCCATCGTGGCGGTCAGGAGGGTCTGATAGACGGTATGGGAGTACTCGGCATCGACGGGCCGTGCATCCCAGTCGACTTGGGCGCCGGCGTTGGCGAGCGCGTCGGCGACGAGATCGACCCGTGCAGCAACGCTCGCGTCGACCGGGGCGAATTCGTCATCGCGCCAGACAGCGACGTTGAGTTCGTCGATGCGTTTACCGAGCGGAGCGAGGTCGAGCGACATCCCGCGGGATTGGATTTCGTCGGGACCCGCCATGATGTCCACGGCGATTTCCAGGTCACGGGCAGACCGGGCGAGCGGTCCGATCACGGAGATATCCGACGGTGTCAGGACGCCCGGCATCGCGTGACCGCGCGGCGGCAACATGTTCCAGGTCGGTTTGTGGCCGAAGACGCCGCAGAAATGGGCCGGGTTGCGAATCGACCCGCCGATGTCCGACCCGGCTTCGAGCGGCGACATCCCGCTCGCGAGGGCAGCGGCCGAACCGCCGGACGAACCGCCCGGGGTCGAGTCGAGGCGCCAGGGGTTGTTCGTCGTCCCGTAGACGTCGTTATAGCTCTGAAAATCAGCGAGCATGAGCGGTACGTTGGTCTTGCCGAAGATAACCGCCCCGGCCGCTTCGAGGCGCTGAATCGCGAGGGCGTTCGCCGTCGCGATGTTGTCCTCGAGGTGCTTGGCACCCCAGGTCGACGGCATTCCTTCGATCGCGTACGACTCCTTCACGGTCATCGGCAATCCGTGCAAGGGTCGCCAATCTTCACCGCGTTCAAGGGCGGCATCCGCGGCGTCGGCCCGCTTGAGCGCGAATTCCCGCCGCTCGGCGACGATCGCGTTCACTGTTTCGTTGTGCTGATCGACCCGACCGAGGAAGTGCTCGGTCAATTCGCGGCTCGTGATCTCGCGTGTCTTGATCTTGGCGACGAGTGCGTGGGCGGCGGCGAATGTCAGATCCGAATCCGTCATGGGGCGCTCCGGCTGATGTGTCGAGTCGTCTACTGGGCGACGGATCGCGGCGTCGGCACGATGCGCGTGACCTCGATGGCGGATCGATCCAGCATCTCGCCTACTTTGGGGGTGAAGTAGTCGCGCCACTCATCACTCTCGTAGACGTCCGCGTAGAGCCGTTCGCGCTCGGGCTCGGATTCGAAGCGCCGCATCCAAACGTAGGTCGATTCGTCCTCGCCGCGAAAGCTCGCCGTGATCACCATTCCCTTACTCACTTGAAACGGGATGATCTCGGCGTCCATGAATTCGACCCAGTCGTCCATCTTTCCGTCGAGGACCTTGTAGCGGCGAAGTTCGTAAAACATGGTGATTCCCCTGGTTTGCGACGCCGTTGGCGCCGTTTTTGTTGCTTGTCCGCCCGGTCGACGAGCTTCGATGTTTGGCGTCCAGTCGTACTCGTATCGGGCGCGTCGATCATACCGCGCGATCTTAAGCGTCGCGTGCGTCTGGGGTGGGCCGAGAATCAGGGGTCTCTTTCATGGAAGGGCGCATCGCTTTCGCCGATTGCGACGCCTGTCAGAGCGCGACGCGCGGCTATCGTTTCGTCTCGAGGGGCCGTTCGGCGTATTCGTTCGACAACGTGATCCGGTTCCATTCCCAGGGTTTCATGAAGTTCACCTCCTTGCGCTCCTGTACGACGCCGAGCGTCGTACCGGTGAGCAGGAAGACCGTCAGGGTCGCTTGCATCAGCGCCCAGAAGACCCGGTCGTAGTGAGGTTCGGCGTGCTCGCTCTTCAAGAGCAACTCCGCACGGGAGTTCAAGGCATCGATGCCACCCCAGGCGTTCGATGGCGGTTTTCCGGCGATCGAGAGCGAGTCGACGAACTGGCCGACATAGCGCAGCGCCCGGGAATAACCGAGACGGTCCTTGTAGTAGGCGATGGCTTTGACGTCCGCAAAGAACTGAATGTCGGTGACGATCTGCTGGCGTAGCAGGCGAAGCTTCACGATCGGCCAGTACATGGCGCTTACGACTTCGGCGACCCAATACCACAGGCGTGGCGACAGTCGAGCGACGGCAAAAGAATGCAGGAGTACGGCGTCCTGAACGCCGCGGTCCCATCGTCCCGCCGCCTGTGGCAGCACGAGTCGATTGGGGTCGATGAAGGTCGGCTCGTCGACTCCGCCGAGGAAGACTTCGACGTCGACGTCGCCCATTCGCGACTGCCAGCGCTCGACGCGGAGCGCGAGCTTTTCGTCGAGCGGCGTCAGCTCGAAGTCGGTCTTCTGCTTGAGATCACTGATGACGCGCCAGCCGAGTTTTCCGACGAAGCCCAAGCACCAGATTGTCGTGACGATGAGAGCGGCGATGTCCGGCACCACCACGTAGGAAGGCATTTCTTCCACCATCAGCACGAGCCGAAGGTCCAAGACGAAGTAGATCGTGAGCGGAATGGCGAGCAACGAAAAAAGTGCCGTCTTGCGGTAAGCGAGCCCGAAACCCGCCTTCTGCGAACTGATGTGTTTGCTCGTCTCGACGACGACGTAGCCGAGCACGGCGGCACTCAGGATGGCGCGACAGGCATCCGGCAGCGCGTCGAGCAGACTGACGACGAAGACGATGACGTCGGCGAAGGGTTGCAGCATGGGGAATGGGATTCAGGCCCGCTTCATGCAGAATACGGTCTGGTCGGTTGGTTGAAAACCGGAGCGGCGTGTGGCGTTTCCTGTGTCGAGCATGTTGATGAGCACGATCGGGATCGCGCTCCTGCGCCGCTCGCCCGAACGCCTGCCCTACACGAAAGGACTGTTCTACGGCGCGATCGCGTTCGCGGTGGTCTTCTCGCTCATGTCGAGCATGCTGTTCTTCGGCTTCACGTTGCCGGACGCTCTCGCCAAGGTAGTCAGCCAGTTGAGCCTTTTTGTACTGGGATTGCGGCTCTTTCCCAAGACGTCCGCCGTTCGGGCGCGGGTTCTGCGAATGGCTCTCGCGGCCGTTCTGATGAGTGCGATCGCGGATGCCGTGATCATCTGTCTCGCCTCGCTGCCGATCATCGAACCATTCACCTGGGTCAGGCAGATCGGGGTCGCCGTCGTCTGGATTCTGTTGTTCTACGGTCTGACCAACGCGGTGCAATACGGTGCCGGCGGGTCGCGTTGGCGGGCGTTCGGTTATGTCGGCGGTTACGTCCTCGCCGCCCTCGTGATGCTCGCGCTCTTGCGCGAAGCCATCGACTTTCTGCTCGGGATGCAGCTCTGACGTTCTGAACGGACGCAAGCGTTACGATACGCGGCCACATAACGTTGACGAGTGCGAGTGATGGCAGCGCTTTCGGGAATGCGGATTCTGGATATGACGCAGTGGGAAGCCGGTACCTGCTGCACACAGAGCCTCGCATGGCTCGGGGCCGAGGTCGTCAAGATCGAGCAACCGGAGGTCGGCGATCCGGGCCGTGGCCGAGCCCGTGGCGCGCCGATCGATACCGAGTATTTCGTCGCGTGGAACAGCAACAAACGCAGTGTCACGATCGATTTGTCTCGCCCGGAGGGGCGTGCCCTGCTGCTCGAGATGGTTCCGCACTACGACGTCTTCGTCGAGAACTACGGACCCGGCGTCGTCGAGAAGCTCGACATGGGCTACGACGTGATGCGCGAGATCAAGCCGGACATCATCTACGCGCGCATCAAGGGTTTCGGGACTTCGGGACCGCACGCCGACTTCAAGTGTATGGACATGGTCGCGCAAGCCGCCGCCGGCGCCTTCTCGATCACGGGCGAACGTGATGGCCCGCCGATGCGGCCGGGACCCACGATGGGTGACGCGGGGACGGGAATGCAGGCGGCGTTGGCGATTACCGCTGCCTGGGCGCAGAAACAACGTACCGGCGAAGGCCAGGTCATCGAGCTTTCGATGCAGGAGGCGATGACCTACTACATGCGCACCGCGATCTCGCGCACGGAGTTTGGCAACGTCCCTACACAGCGCGACGGCAACGGCACCAACCCGTTTGTTTCGCTCTATCCGTGCAAACCGTTCGGGCCGAACGACTTCGTTTTCATCATGGCTGTGAATCCGAGGATGTGGCGCGCGGTGCTCGAGGTGATCGGGGAACCGGATCTCCTGGACGACGAGCGGTTTTCGACGCTGGCGAAGCGGATCGAAAACCGGGCGGCGTTTGCCGCCAAGGTCGAAGCGTGGTCGACCCAGCTCACCAAGCGGGAAGCTGCTGAAATGTTGGCGCGGGCCGGCGTCTGTGCGAGCCCGGTGAATGAAACCCACGAACTCTTCACGGATCCCCATCTGTTATCGCGCGATTTTGTTCACGAGGTTCATCACGCGGAACATGGCGACGTCAGGCTGCTCGGCTGGCCAGCGCGAATGTCGGGCAGTTCCGTGCCCATTGAGCCGGCACCGCTACTGGGCGAGCACACGGTCGACGTGATCGCCGGCGATCTCGGACTCTCAGCCGACGAGGTTCGTCGCCTGGATGCGGACGGGGTCGTGGGCGACCGTCACTGACGACGCGCGAACTTCGGCGGGTTTCTCGAATCCGACGCCGTCGAGTTCAGTGAGGACCCGTTCGGCGTTCTGAGCGCGAACGTGGCCGTAGCCGCGAATCTCCTGGAATTTCTCGAGATAGGCGGCGTACGCGTGTCGGTTCGTCTCATCGAGCGTCGCCCCGAGTCGTTCGAGATCATTCTTGAAGCGCTCCCGAAGGGATGCGTCGAGGCGTCGGTCGGCACTCGAGCGGAACGGGTCGAATCGTGAGCCGCGCAACCGTTTCATCGAAGCCAGCACACGGAACACCGGGGCGATCCAGGCACCGAAGCTGCGCTTCTTTTCGCCGAGGAACGGCGGCGCCATGCGATAGGCGAGTTTGAAGCCGGGCGCGAACGTCGCTTTGAGATCGCGGGCCAGGCTCGAGTCGCCCGACAGGTGAGAGAGCCGCGCGACCTCGTATTCGTCCTTGATCGCGAGCAGGTGGAAATAGCTTTCGGCGGCGGCTTCGGTGAAGGCGCCGCGGTCACCACACGTGCGCTCTTCGAGCGCGGCGATTTCCTGCACGAAGGCGTCGAAGGCGTTCGCGAACGCATCGTTCTGGTAATCGACCAGGTAGTCGAGTCGGACGCGGTGCTCGTCTTCGAAGGTCGGCTTCACGGTGGCGTCGTTGTGCGGATTGATCGCGAGCAGTCGGCCGAATCGAAAGGCGGCGATGTTTCGCTCGATCTCGACACCATTGACCTGGATGGCTTGTTCGATGGACGCCGTCGACAGCGGAATCGCGCCGCTCTGATAAGCGAGGCCCAGTAAGACGATGTTGGCGTACTGGGTTGTGCCGAACGCCTCTCGCGACGCCGCCTCGATGTCGCGCGATTCGATCGAGCCGATGGCGCGGCGTAATCGCCCCAGCGCACTGTCGGGGTCGACGACCTCGCGGTAGAGGACGTAGCCGGCAGTGGGTGCGACGGTGCTGTTGACGGAGGCGAACGTCTCCTCGCGAGCGAGGGAGAGCACATCTGCCTGTGCGGCTGTGACAAGGTCCGCGGCGATCAGAACGTCGGCGCTTGCCGGGGAGATGTGGTTGCTCGCGATCGGATCGCGGCTCATGCGGACATGAGCGACAACGGAGCCACCCTTTTGGGCCAGACCGGTCATGTCGAGCGTCGAGGCGTTGAGCCCTTCGATGTGAGCCGCATATCCGAGGAGCTGCGATACGGTGACGATGCCGGTGCCGCCGACGCCCGTGATGAGGACGTCGCAGCCGTCTGGGTGGTGGAACGTCGGCGGCGGTAGTTGGTGGTAATGGCGGTCCATGATCGCGGGCGTGTCGAGCGCACCGTCGATCGTGAGAAACGCGGGGCAGAACCCCTCGACGCAGGAGAGGTCGCCATTGCAGACGCTCTGGTTCACCGCGCGGCGCAGGCCCAAAGCGGTCGGCTTCGGTTCGATCGCGACGCAGTGGGAGATCCGGCTGCAATCACCGCAGTCGTCGCAGACGGCGGTGTTGATGAAAGCGAATCGTTTTTGCGGTTCCATGCTGCCGCGCTTACGCCGGCGGCGCTTCTCGGCCGCGCAGGTCTGATCGAAAATCAGCACCGAGGAACCTTCGACGTCGCGCATTTGTCGTTGCACGGCATCGAGTTCGCGTCGATCGGAAACCGGGTAATCCACGTCGCGGTACTTCGAAGGATCGTCGGTGACGACATGGATGACACGCACACCTTCGGCGCGAACCTGTTCGATGATCGTGGCGACGTCGATACCGCCGTCGACTGCCTGGCCGCCGGTCATCGCGACGGCGTCGTTGTAGAGGATCTTGTAGGTGATGTTGACACCCGCGACGATCGAAGCGCGGATCGCGAGGATGCCCGAGTGTGCGTAAGTGCCATCGCCAAGGTTCGCGAAGATGTGTTTTTCCGACGTAAACGCCGATTGACCGATCCACGTCGTGCCTTCGGCGCCCATGTGGGTCGTCAGCGCCGTGTTCTCCTCGAGCCACTGCGCCATGTAATGGCAACCGATACCGGCGGTGGCGCGGCTGCCGTCGGGCAAGCGGGCGGAGATGCTGTGCGGGCAGCCGGCGCAGAAGATGGGTTTACGCTCGGGTGCCTCGGCGTCGAACGCGTCCGCTTCGGGGCATCGCGAGGTGATGGCGGGATCGATCTTTTCAGCCAGGTATCGTGCGAACACCGGCTGGATATGGGCGACGCCGAGTGTGCCGAAGGGGGCGAACTGGCGGTTGCCGTTCGCATCGCGCTTACCCGTGATGTGGGGACGTGTCTGGCTGGGATCGAAGAGCGTCGCTTTCAGTGAGTCTTCGAGGAAGGCGTGTTTTTCCTCGACGACGATGACGTGCGCGACGCCATCGACTGCCGCCTGAACGAAGGCGGGATCGATCGGCCACGGCATGCCGAAGCGGACGAGGCGGATTCTAGCGGTCGTCAGGTCTTCGACGGTCGCAAAGCCCAGGCGGCTCAGCGTCTCGCGGACGTCCGCGTACGTCTTGCCGTAGGTAACGATGGCGATATCGGCCTGGTCCTCGGCGGACTCGATGCGATTGATCTTCGTTTTGGTGGCAAATCGGGCCGCGCGGTCGAGTTTTCTCACCATCCGCGCTTCCTGATCGATGGACGAATCTTCGAGTCGAATGGAGACGTCGTCGGCGTCGCCCGCGATATCGTGGCGATGGCGATCGAGGGAAATGTCGATCGACTGGCCGCTGTCCATCGTGTCGGCCGAAGCGATCAGGCCGGTCCAGGCACCCGAGTAGCGCGAAAGCTCGAACCCCAGGCGACCGAGATCGAGGGTGTCCTGCACGTCGACGGGGGTGAGGATCGGGACCATCAGGTCGCGTAGCGTTAAAAGGCTCGAGCTCGGCAGGGAGGAGGATTTACAGCTCGGGTCGTCGCCGACGACTGCGAGGACCCCGCCGTTGCACGCGGTACCGGCCATGTTCGCGTGACGGAACGCATCGCATGAGAGATCGAGGCCCGGTGCCTTGCCGTACCACATGCTGAACACGCCGTCGTGTAGCGCACCGGGGAAGAGGCCGACTTGCTGCGAGCCCCAAACCGCGGCCGCGGCGAGATCTTCGTTGATGCCCGGCTCGAACTTGATCCGGTGGTGTTCGAGTCGCGCGCCTTCCTTCGCGAGTGTCATGTCGAGGCCCCCGAGCGGCGAACCGCGGTAGCCGGAGACGAAGCCGGCGGTCTGGAGACCCCGCATCGAATCGAGACGTTCGCGATCCACGAGAACGCGGACGAGCGCCTGGATACCGGTGAGGAAAACGGTCCCCGAGACCGCGGCGAAGCGTGCATCGAGTGAGTACTCGATCGGCAGGACGGAACCCTCGAGCTTGGCGTTCATACGACCTCCGCTGATAGCGCGTTTGGCAAGGGAAATGCTAGTCTCGATGCGCTAGGCGACGCGTTGCTTTCTTTGCGCTTGGTTCGCTAGTTCGTAGATTATTATCCCTAGATGGACCTAATCGTAGGATGAACTACCTAAATGGCGCTTGAATTCGAAAAGCTCGATTCAATCGATCGAGCGATTTTGCGCGCCCTGCAAGAACGCGGCGATTTGTCGATTCAGGATCTCGGTGCGCGCGTTGGCTTGTCTCACACGCCTTGCTGGCGGCGCGTCAAGCGTCTGACGGAAGCGGGCTTCATCCGCCGGCGGGTTGCGCTACTCGATGCGGACAAGCTGGGGCTCGGCGTCAACGTTTTTGTCGACGTGACGCTCAGGCGCCACCAGGAGAACGCGCTCAACCGATTCGAAGAGGCCGTCGCCGATGTACCGGAAATCGTCGAGTGCTATACGGTCTCGGGCGAACGGGACTTTCTCCTGCGCGTCGTGGTGCGCGACGTCGAAGCTTACGAACACCTGCTCAAGGCAACGCTCGTCCACCTGCCGGAAGTGGGTAACTTGAACTCGACGTTTGCGTTGCGTCAGGTGAAATATACGACCGAGATCCCGCTCGATTAGTATCACGCGATGCTTCGACGGAGATCGCCATGCCCGCTTATCTCATCGCCGACATCGACGTTCACGATGCGCAAGCGTTCCGGGAATACGTCACGCGCGTGACACCATTCGTCGAGGCCCACGGCGGCGCTTATCTCGTGCGTGGCGGGGAAATGACGGTCGAGGAGGGCGAGTGGCCCGACCATCGCCTCGTCATCATCGAGTTCCCGTCGCGCAGCCACGCGGAAGCTTTCCTCGGCGACAAGGACTACCAACCCGTTGCCGCGATCCGGCACGAGGCGGCGACGTCGAACCTCGTGATAGTGGACGCGGCGCGCCGCTAGAGCGGCGCGTTGGCAGTTTTCGCTTTGCGAAAACTGCTCGCGTGGTGGCGGCGTGGTCGGGTGGAAACGGCTCGCGTGGTTTAACGGAGGAGTAGGCTGGGCTGCAGCTTGCTTTTTCTTGTGGGGGCTCCGCCCCCACGCCCCCAAGTTGTGTGCCGCAAGTTGTGCAAAAGGGTTGAGTGGCCTGGCATGCGGTTAAGCGGCTTGACGGAGCTGTTCCTTCTTCAGCTCCTTGAGCAAGTCCATGTTTAAGTAGCGGCTCTGTTCGAGCCAGTTTTCGTGGGTCTCAACGGCCAGCGCCCGCACCAGGCGTAAGCAACTCGCCGCGTTCGGAAAGATCCGCACCACATACGTTCGTCGACGGATTTCCTCGTTCAACCGTTCCAGCATGTTGGTGCTCTTCATGTGCTTGTGATGGCGATGCGGGAGGCGATAGAACGTCCACGTCTGCTCGATGTTTTCCTCCACCCAGTCGGTGAGCTTCGGATACTTCGTGTGCCATCGGCCGATCCAAGCGGCGAGATCCGATCGCGCCTCATCGACGTTGCGACGATCGTAGAGCCAGCGCAGTTCCTGCAGACAATCGTCATCGGCCTTGCGCGGAATGTGGTCGAGGGCGTTGCGCAGGAAGTGCACGTAGCAGCGTTGCCAGGCGCTGTCGGTGAGGACTTCTTGGATCGCCCGTCGCAGCCCATCGTGATCATCGCTGACGACGTACTCGACGCCGTGTAAGCCGCGATCACGCAGCGTGGTGAGGAACTCTTTCCAGCTACTTCGACTCTCCCGTTGAGCGAGCTCCACGGCCAGTATCTGGCGGCGTCCTTCCCAGTTGATGCCAATGGCAATGAGCACGGCTCGAGAGCGGATCACTCCCGCCTCACGGACCTTCTCATAACGCGCATCGAGGATCAGATACGGCGTCGGTTCTTCGAGTCGTCGGGTGGCGAATGCGGTGAGCGTCTTGTCGAGGCGCTTGTTGATCCGCGAGATGGTCGAGGCCGAGACGCTGTGGCCACACAGCTCCTCCGTGATCGCTTTGACCTTGCGCGTCGAAACGCCCTCGATATACATCTGCGCCAGCGCGCTGACCAAGGCTTGTTCGGAACGCTGGTAGCGCGCAAACAGCTCCGTGGAAAAGCGTCCTTCGCGGTCGCGCGGTACACGCAGCTCGAGCTTGCCGACGCGGGTCAACAAGCCGCGCGGGTAGTAACCGGCTCGATAGCCCCGGCGTTCGTCGCTGCGTTCGTGGGGTTGCGCGCGGAGCACTTTGGCCATCTCCGCTTCCAATAGCTCTTGGAGCATCTCGCGCATCATCGTGCGCAGCTGGTCGCCCTCGCTGCTGAGTACCTCTTCCAGTTCGACTGCCGTCGTCTTACGCTTCTTCTGGGTGGTCATCTCGTGTGTGTGCCTTTTTTGATGTCGTGTCTAAAAGCACACCATGGCCACCCAACTTTTTGCACATCCTTCGGCACACTACCCGCCCCCACCGGATCGGCGTCGAGTCTGTGATGGCGGATGGGGGAGTCACGCCGCGCGCCCTTCGGCGCGGGGTTATCTCGAGTGGTTCCCCCCGCCGCGCTTTGCGCGCCGGGGCCCCGGCGGTTGCGTGTTCGCCAGAGCCAGGGACCGGCCATATCGCCGGGGCTTCCTGGGCGGCCGCGACCTCATCGGAGGATTCGCGACATGACTGCTTGGGTTGGCAGGCTTCGCTAAACGAAAGTGCCCCGCTGGCGCGGTGCGGCTTAGAACTGGTCGGTGACGGCGCCGTCGGAGGCCGATGAGACGAGCTTCGCGTACTTGGCGAGCAGTCCCTTGGTGGCGTACGGGTCGGGTCGTACCCAGTTCGCGCGTCGCGCGGCGAGTGTTTCGTCATCGACGTGCAGGATTACCTCACGTTTTTCGGCATCGACCGTGACTTGGTCGCCGTCTTCGACGAACGCGATGGGTCCGCCCTCGAATGCTTCCGGGGTGACATGGCCGATGACGAATCCGTGTGAGCCGCCGGAAAAACGACCATCGGTGATCATCGCGACGCTGTCCGAAAGCCCCCGGCCGTTGATGGCGCTCGTTGGGCTCAGCATTTCGCGCATACCGGGACCGCCCTTCGGGCCTTCGTAGCGGATCACGACGACGTCGCCGGCCTGGACCGTGCCGTCCATGATCGCGGCCATACCCGCCTCTTCGCCGTGGAAAACGCGCGCGATCCCGGTGAAGGTGAGGCCCTCGTGGCCCGTGATCTTGGCGACGGCGCCCGCCGGGGCAAGGTTGCCGCGCAGGATGACGAGGTGACCGTCGGGTTTGATCGGGTCGTCGAGCGGTCGAATGATCTTCTGGTCGGCCGGATAGGGCGCGATGTCGGCAAGATTCTCGGCGAGGGTTTTGCCCGTCACGGTCAGGCAGTCGCCGTGCAGGAGCCCGGCGTCGAGCAACGTCTTCATGAGCGGCTGAATCCCACCGATCGAGATCAGCTCCGACATCGCGTACTGACCCGCCGGGCGCATGTCCGCAAGTACCGGGACGCGTCCGCCGACCCGCGTGAAGTCGTCGATGGAGAGCTTGATGCCCGCGTCGTTGGCGATGGCGAGCAGGTGCAGAACTGCGTTCGTCGATCCCTCGAGTGCCGTCACGACTGTAATGGCGTTCTCGAAGGCCTCGAGCGACAGGATATCCGAGGGCTTGATGCCGCGTTGTACGAGTTCGGCGACAGCGGCGCCGGCGCGATGCGCGTCGTCGCGCTTCTTCTGGCTGATGGCTTCCTGGGCGGATGAATTCGGTAGCGAGAGGCCCAGCGCTTCGATGGCTGATGCCATGGTGTTGGCGGTGTACATGCCGCCGCAGGATCCGGGTCCCGGAATGGCGACCTTCTCGACGGCGAGCAATTCCTCGTCGCTGACCGAACCGGCCGCGTGGCCACCCACCGCCTCGAAGACGGAAACGATATCGGTTCGCCCTTCGCCCATCTGAATCGTTCCGCCGTAGACGAAGACAGCCGGCCGGTCCAGACGCGCGATCGCCATGGCACAGGCGGGCATGTTCTTGTCGCAGCCACCGATCGCGACGAATCCGTCGAAGCCCTGTGCGCCGACGACGGTCTCGATCGAATCGGCGATCACCTCGCGCGAGACGAGGGAGTAGCGCATCCCGGGCGTGCCCATACTGATGCCATCGGAGACGGTGATCGTGTTGAACTGCACACTCTTCGCGCCCGCTTCGTCGGCGCCCATCGCGGCTGCTTCAGCGAGGTCGTTGATGTGCATATTGCACGGCGTCACCATCGACCAGGTGCTCGCGATTCCCACTTGCGCCTTCTTGAAGTCGTCGGATTCGAATCCGACGGGGTAGAGCATGGCGCGGCTCGGTGCTTGCTCGACACCGTCGACGATCGTTTGCGAGTACGGGCGCTTGGTTTCTTCAGTCATGGCCTTGTATCGATTGGGCGCTCGACGACTAGTCGAGCGTTTTGATGAGAACGCGTGAATTGCGCTGGTAGTTGTACAGCGCTTTTTTGGTCACCGGAAGGTCGGCGACGTTTCCCTCGACGAAACCGCGCTCGCCGAACCAGGCCATCGCCCGTGTCGTGAGCGCGATGATGCGCTCGAATCCCCGCTCGCGAGCCTTCTCCTCGGTTGCGCGCAGCAGGTGATCGCCGACCGACTGGCCGCCGACGAGACAGGCGATTTCGGCCGTTCTGTCGCTGTGTGGATAAAGTGCACAGCATCCGAAGAGGAGGCCGTCGAGTTCGGCAACGAGGAAGTTGTCGATCTCTCGCTCGAGTTGCGAGACTGGCCGCGCGACCAGGCTGCCGTTCTCTTCGAGCGGTCGAATGAGCTCTGCAATGGCACCGATGTCGGCGGTTTTGGCAGCCCGGATCGACCGATAGTCCGAGTCGCTGATCTGCGTACCGACGCCTTCGGCTGTGAAGAGCTCGGTGAGAAGATCGCCGTCATCGATGAAGCTCACGAGGTGGGCACGGGGGGTGCCGCGCAGACACGCCGCCCGTAGAGCGATCAAACGCCGGGCGGTGGGGCTTGGCGAGAGGTCGTCGAGGCGTGTCGCGAGTTCGGTGGTCGTGAGATCCCCCTGTTCGAACACGCGCCCTTGGTCGTGATAGACGATCAGCTTCTCGGCGCTCAACGCCGTGGTGAGTTCGACGGCGAGGTCCAACGCGTCGAGACAATAGGAAATCCCTGACGGGCTGTAGCCGATCGGCGAGGCGAGGACGACCTGTTCGCTACCCAGCAGGTCACGAACGACGTTCGTGTGGATGCGGCGTGTCGTGCCAGCGAGACCGTAGTCGAGGCCGTCGATGATGCCTTTGGGTCTGGCTGTCAGCAGATTCCCCGACACGAGCGAGATATGACTGTTACGTAGCGCACTCTGCGGGATCCCGGTCGAAAAGAGCGCCTCGAGGCGAAGACGTTGCTGGGCGAGTTCCCTCGCGATCGCGCCATGCTGGTCTACATCGATGGGATCGTTGGTTTCGGCGACTTCGTGGACGAGAACCAGGCGTACGCCGAGGACATGCAGCAACGCGAGATCGTGAACGATCGCGGGAAAGGTCGCCGCCGCTTGCGTGTCGGCGCCCAGGACCACGACAAACGTTTTGCCGCGGTGCGCTCGAATATAGGGACTCGACGCACGGAACCACTGTGCGTACTCATTGACGTCTGCCATGTCAGCGGCAGTAGTGGTCGATGAGCGCCGTCAGCGCGCGTTCCATCGGATCGATCTGCGCGGCGGGCAGAAACTCGTTCGGCTGATGCGCCTGATCGATCGAACCCGCACCGAAGACCACGGTCTCCATGCCGAGAGCGTCGAAAAACGGTGCTTCGGTACCGAACGCGACAACGCCGGAGGTTTTGCCGGAAAGCCGTTCGAGGGTGCGGACCAGGTGGCCGTCGGCGTCGGTTTCATGGGCCGAGACCGGCTTCATGAGAGGCGTCACGGTGATGGGGAAATCGCCCGCGGCTGCGATCACCTCGGCGGTCAGTTCAGCCAGGATCGTTTCGCTGTCCATGCCGGGCAGCGTCCTGAAATCGATCTGCAGTTCGGCGCTTCCGCAGATGCGGTTCGGGTTGTCGCCGCCGTGCAGGCAGCCGAAGTTCAAGGTCGGTACAGCCACCTCGAAGTCGAGATGCCGGTGGCGCTCCGCGAGTGCTTCCCGATAACGAATGAGCCGAGAAATGATCTGATTGGCGGCTTCGATCGCGTTCTTTCCGAGCGCCGGATTGGACGAATGTCCAGATGCCCCTTCGATCTGAATCGACAGCATCATGATGCCCTTGTGTGCACGGACCGGGCGCATGTCCGTCGGTTCTCCGATAACGGCCGCGCGGGCTTTCAGAAAACCTTTGGACTGGAGATAGCGGGCGCCGTCCATCGACGTCTCTTCGTCGCAGGTCGCGACGACGGTGAGCGGTTTCGTCAACGACTCGCCTTCGAAAGCCGCGACGGCGTTCAGTGCCAACGGAAAGAACCCCTTCATGTCGCACGTGCCGAGACCGTAGAAGGAATCGCCCTTTTCCGTGATCGCGAAAGGGTCGACATCCCACAAGTGCGGATCACAGGGAACCGTATCCGTGTGGCCCGCCAGGACCAGCCCGTCCGGTCCTGTTCCGCCGCGCCGAGCGATGAGGTTGGCCTTGCCGGGGACGTCGGGCATCGGGATGACCTCGACATCGAACGAGAGCTCGTCGAGCCAGTTCGCCAGGTGCTCGATCACGGCTGCGTTGCTCCGATCGATGTCCGCGTCGGTACAGCTTACCGACGGTGTGGAAACCAACGTGTCGAGCATTTCGATCGTGCCGGGAAGAGCCACGGGATTTGTCCTCGGGGGGAAACGGCCGCGCAGTTTAACGCCATCGACGGCGGTTGGTGGCTCGTCGAAAGGCGGACGTAGGCGTCGCTTTCATCGCGCCGTGAATCTAAGCTTCGCCGTCTTGGATGTATCGGCAAGGCGGTTCAGGCGACCGTCGCGGCCGGACGTATGCGCTGCGGCGACCCGCCGGACGGCGATACCCCGTAAGAAACAGGATGAGATATGAGCGACAGTTCTTTCGCGGAGCGCGAAGGTTTCATCTGGCTGAACGGCGAGTTGGTGCCCTGGCGGGAAGCCCGTGTGCATGTGCTGACGCACACGCTGCACTATGGCGTCGGTTGTTTCGAGGGTGTGCGCGCGTACGACACGCCGCGTGGGCCGCAGATTTTCCGGCTGATGGAACACACCACGCGCCTGTTCGACTCGGCGCAAATCCTCATGCTGAAGATTCCCTATTCACGTGACGAGCTGATCGAAGCCCAGCGTGAAGTCCTCGTCGCCAACGACCTGCGCGAAGGTTATCTGCGCCCCATCGTTTTTCTCGGCTCCGAGGCCATGGGGCTGCGTGCTGAGGATCTTTCGGTGAACGTTTCCATTGCTTGCTGGCCGTGGCCCGACTACATGGATGCCGATGCTCGGGAGGCCGGTATCAAGGTCCGCACGTCCTCCTATACGCGTCACCACGTCAACATTGCGATGTGCAAAGCCAAGGCCAATGGCCAGTACATCAATTCGATCCTGGCGCTGCGTGAAGCACAGGATGGTGGCGCTGACGAAGCGCTGATGTTGGATAACGAAGGCTACGTCGCCGAAGGAACGGGCGAGAACATCTTCATCGTCAAGAACGGCGAGATCCACACACCTGAGCTCACGTCGTGTCTGCCCGGGATCACCCGCGATACCATCCTCGTCTTCGCCCGCGAGCATGGCTACACGATTCATGAGCGGCGCATAACTCGGGACGAGGTCTACGTTGCCGACGAAGCTTTCTTCACGGGCACGGCAGCCGAGGTGTTGCCCATTCGCGAACTCGACGGCCGAACCATCGGCACGGGTCGGCGCGGACCGATCACCGAGACGCTGCAAACTTGTTATTTCGATCAGGTCAGGGGGCGGCGTGAGGCGCACCCGGACTGGCACACGTCGGTGTTTGTTTGATGTGATGAATGGCTTGGGGAGGGCTCGTGCATGCGCCGAGTTCTCGTGATTGCACCCGCTTGGGTCGGCGATACGGTGATGGCGCAGTCGGTGGTTGCCGCACTCGATGCACGTGGCGACGCGGTCGACGTGCTCGCCCCAACCGCGGTTGTGCCGATAGCTCAACGGATGCCCGGCGTTTCTTCGGTGATCGATTTCCCGAGCCGCCACGGCCGGCTCGATCTCGCCATGCGGTGGAAGATGGGAAATCGCCTCGCAGCATGTGCGTATGACGTCGCGATCGTCTTGCCGAATTCGTTCAAGTCGGCGCTGGTCGCGCTTTTTGCACGGATTCCTGAACGCTACGCCTTCGTAGGCGAATCGCGGCGGGTGCTCCTAACACATGCAGTGGAACCCGACGCCCGACGTTGGCCGCGAATGGTGGATCGTTACGCAGCGCTCGTCGCCGAATCGGCGGCGTTACCGAAGCTCACTGCCGATGAGTCCAACGCGGATCGACTCCTCTCTTTGTTCGATCTCGATTCGCCGTTTATAGCGCTTTGCCCGGGTGGCGAGTACGGCCCCGCTAAGCGATGGCCCGACGCCCACTTCGTCGAGCTCGCCCTCGAACTTGCGCGGCGCCGTCTGACGGCGGTGATCATCGGTGGACCGAACGATCAGGCGTCGGCCGCCGCGATCGCTGCCCGTTCGCCGGCCCTCGATCTTGTCGGCCAAACGACGCTTGCTGATGCTATCGATCTAATCTCCCGAGCGCGTGCGGTGGTCTGCAACGACACTGGCCTCATGCACGTTGCCGCAGCGATCGGGGTACCCGTTGCAGCGATATTCGGCTCGACTACACCTGAGTTCACCCCGCCTTTGAGTTCGCGTGCCGTCGTGCTCGAGAAATCGCTCGATTGCCGGCCGTGTTTTGCGCGCGAATGCCCGCTCGGACACACTCGCTGTCTGAACGAAATCGACCCGTCGTCGGCGATTTCGGCGCTTGAGCGACTGGGCGTCGTATAATGGACGTCCTGCTTGTCAAAATGTCATCGCTCGGCGACATCGTCCATACGCTACCGGCCGTGCAGGACGCCGTAGCGCTCGGAATCAACGTCCACTGGGTCGTTGAGGAAGGCTACGTGCCCCTGGTTGATCGCGTACGGGGGATCAGTAGTGTGATTCCGGCTGCGTTTCGACGTTGGCGGCGGACGCCCGGACGATCCATGAAAGAGTTTGTGGCCTTTCTACGCGAGCTGCAGAGCAAGCGCTACGACTCTCTCATTGACGCGCAAGGTCTGATCAAGAGTGCTTTCGTGGCGACTAGGGCGAACGCGGCGGATCGCGTCGGGTTCGACCGAGCGACGGCGCGTGAATCGTTGGCATCGTTTGCCTACGGGCGGCAGTTCCATATTCCGATCGACGCTCACGCGATCGATCGATTGCGCGATCTCTTCGCCTATTCGCTCGACTATTTGCGGCCGTCGACTCCGCCCCGTTTTGGTCTCGATGTCGCGGCCGAACCATGTTCTACGCTCGTTCTCCTACATGGAACGACGTGGAGGACAAAACTCTGGCCGGAGGTCTTCTGGATTCAGATCGCGGAACTCGCCGTCACTAACGGGCTTGAGCCGGTATTGATGTGGGGAACCAAAGAAGAGCAAGCGCGCGCGATACGAGTTGCGGAGCAGGTCGACGGAGCGAGGGTGATCGATCGCACGACATTGACCGAAGCGACGAACGTGCTCGCCTCCGCGGCAGGTGTGATTGGCGTCGACAGCGGGCTCGCGCATCTCTCGTCGGCTCTCGGTCGACCCACGGTCATGGTCTTCGGCCCGACGGACGCGGGACTGACCGGATGTCGCGGTCCGAGCGCGACGAACCTCTCACCGTCGATCGACTGTGCCCCGTGTCGGTCACGTCATTGCCGAAAGGTCTCGCTCACCGACACGACGTTCCCGCCGTGTTTTGCGACGGTGACGCCAGAGCGTGCCTGGCGGGCTTTCGAGGCGTTGCGGTAATGCGCATTGCGTTCGTTCTCTACCGGCTTTTTGCTTTCGGTGGACTCTCACGGGACCTCCCGCAGCTCATCGACGTGGCCCTCGAGCGTGGCCATCAGGTGCGCATCTACACGATGCGTCTCGAGATGTCGCTCTCGAACCAGGTGGAATGTGTCGAGTTGCCCGTCGCGGGCTTCGCGAGCCATCGACGTTACCGTCGATTTACGGACCTGCTCGAGAAACACGTCAGCGAACATCCCGTGGACCTGCTCGTCGGCCTCAACAAGATGCCTGGACTCGACGTCTATTATGCGGGTGACTCGTGCTTCATCGAAAAGGCGTTCAAACAGCGCCCCTGGCTCTATCGTGTGACGCCTCGCTTCAAGCATTTTGCAGCCTACGAACGAGCCGTTTTCGATCCCGCCTCGCCGACGCGAATCCTCACGATCGCCCCGGGTCAGGAGCGCATCTTCCAGCACTACTACGGTACGCCGAGTGAGCGCTTCTATCGATTACCGCCGGGCATCGAAACCGATCGGGGGCGGGGCGTACCCGACGGCGATCTCAAACGCGAACTCGTGGGTGGTGGGCGAATGCTCCTCCACATCGGGTCCGGGTTCATCAAGAAAGGTCTCGATCGGAGCATCCGCAGCCTCCGCGCGTTGTCCGACGACGTGCACCTGGTCGTCGCTGGCGAAGATCGCCGAGCGACTCCGCGGTTTCGCCGACTCGCGATCCGGCAGGGAGTTGGGCATCGTGTGCATTTCCTCGGTGGGCGGGACGATGTGGCTGCCCTCCTCGCGACCGCGGACGGCCTTCTGTTGCCCGCCTACGATGAAGCGGCCGGGAAGGTCATTCTCGAGGCGATGATAGCGGGGCTCCCCGTTGTCGTAACGGCCAACTGTGGCTATGCCGATTACGTGCGCCGCGCTCGCGCGGGGATTGTTGTCGAACAGCCGTTCGAGCAGGCGCGTTTCGACGCGGAGGTTCGACGCCTACTCACGAGCCCCGAAAGATCAGAGTGGTGTCGATCGGGAAAGGCGTATGCGCAGCGGGAAGATCTAACCGGTTTACCTGATCGGGTGATTGCCATTCTGGAGGAAATCGTAGTTACCCGTGGGCGGAAGGTCGTCGTTTTTGTAGTCGACCAGTACGACCATGTTGATCCAAGATTCCGCCTTCTCCTCCCGCTCGCACTCGGTTGCCGCGCGCGCGGGCTTTACGTCCGTGTCCTAGCCTACCGCTGGCGTGGGCCGACCCCGCCTGGGATCGATATCCGGATGGTGCCGATCGCGAGCCTTGTCGAAAGCCAGCGCACTGTGCGGTTTTCCGGCTGGGTTGACGAAGCACTCGATGCCCTAGGTGCAGACTACCGGCTCGCCTATCGGCTTTCCGAGTCAGAGCGTGAGTCGTACGACGTCGATCTTTGGCTCGATG
Organism: uncultured Pseudomonadales bacterium; assembly: GCA_951813295.1. Lineage (GTDB taxonomy): Bacteria > Pseudomonadota > Gammaproteobacteria > Pseudomonadales > Azotimanducaceae > VXYL01. The sequence continues at coordinate 1,577,663 of CATOTI010000002.1, read as the reverse complement.
ATCAGAACCATACGCCGGGGCTCTTTCGCCGTCCTCCGATCGATTCGGGCTTTGATATGCGTGGACTCGTCAGCGCTAGAACCGACGACGTCGTCATCATGATCGCCGGTGCTGATCTCGTCTCGCACGGATTCGAGCGGCTGATTCGAGGGATCTCGCGACTGCCGGAAGAGTGGCGGCGGCGCTGCCGTATCGCGGCCGTCGGTTCGATCGACACCCCGTTCCTCGATTCGGTCGACGTGCTTGGAGTCGCCGATCAGGTGTGGGTAGGCGATTTAGACGTACGCGCGGCCTTTGCGGGAACGGACCTGTTCGTCGACTTCTCCTACACGGATGGCGCACGCAGCTGGACATTCGAAGCCATAGCGTCCGGCATTCCGGCATTGGTATCCGAAGCGGTCGAACATGCTCGCTACGTTGCAGAGTACGATGCCGGCATCGTACTTAGATCTCCGTTTGTCCAAGAAAAGGCCGATGTCGCGCTGCGTGCGCTCGTAACGGATGCGAGCTATCGGGAAAAGCACATGTCTGGTGCCGCGGACCTCATCGAACACCGGGAACTCTTTGGCGCAGTTGAAAGAAACGTCGATCGGATAGAAAGAGTGCTTGAGCAGCGGTCGGTCGACGCGGTTCGTCATCCACGGCTTGCCACGAGCGCCAAAGGGTCATGACCGCCTATGTCCGGCCCGACCTTCGTGATCGCGGTGAGGCGCCGTTCGGCTCGCCCTGGGCTATTCGCGGCGAGGTCGTTCGCGCCGTCAAGAACCGCTCGACAGTTCGTTTCATATCGCATGGACAGACCTACTACCTCAAGCGCCACGACCGAATCGGGATGGTCGAGATTCTGAAGAACCTCCTCGTGGGTAAGTGGCCGACCATCGGCGCGGAAAACGAGTTTCGGGCGTGCTGTCACCTGCGTGCACGTGGAATCGTCGTCCCGCTGGTCGCGCAGTTCGGGGAATCGGGCTGGCTCCCTCTCTCGCGGCGTTCATTCGTGATCTGTGACGCGCTCAACGGTTACCGGAGCCTCGAGGATCTTCTAGAAGGCCCTGGCGCGGTCGAACTCAACGCGTGGCAAAGGTTAAACCTCGCGCGCCGGCTCGGTTGCCTGATCGGTCAGCTGCATCTAGCGGGTGTGAACCATCGTGACCTGTACGTCTGTCATTGCTTCTATTCGATGGCGGCGTTTGCGCGAGGTCGTTTCGACCTCGGCTTGATTGACCTGCATCGCGCCCAGATTCGCTCGGTGACGCCACGCCGCTGGCGTGTCCGTGACGTTGGTGCCTTGCTTTTTTCCTGCCGGGATCACCAACCTACACGACGCGAGCAGGGGGTTTTTGCGCGGGGGTACGAACGGGCGCTCGGGACGGAGGTGGAGGAATCCTTCTGGGGCGACGTCGAGCGTCGCGCCGAACGGCTCAACCAACGGGAGGCGCGGCGCAACGGTCGAGGCGCGCCGGGGACATGACGATCGACACCGAGCATCGGCGGCTGACCTATGACGCCGATCTGCCGTTGACGATCGAACTCGACGGCGGTGATCACCTCACCTATCTCGAACTCCTGCGGCTCGTACCGGGCAGGCGAGCCGTCTTCCGAGCGCTATGGCAACGCCGGGGATCCGACGTGGCGGTCGTGGCGAAGGTCTTCTTCGGGCGATCGTCGCATCGTCGTGCGGATCGTGAGGAACGCGGCCTTTCGTGCTTGCGCGTTGCGGAGATCCCGGCCCCACTGGTCCTCGCCAGACGTCGGACGGGTGATGCAGAACTCGTGCTTCTCGAAGACCTCGGTCGTCTGCGTCGGCTGGATGAACCGGAAACGTTCGTCATTCTGCGTCTCTTCGAGACAATGGCGGCGAAGGGCGTTAGACATCTTGATCTTCATCGCGGCAATATCGTTCAGAATGAGGAGGGACTATTCGTTCTCGATGGCGCGGCCGTGAGCGGCGGTCGATTCGACTCGATCGCCGCGCTCGCGCGCTGGCACGCCGAGTTTCCGGTGCGGCCGGATGCCCCTCGTTCGGCGCGTCGATCGACTGCGCGTGCGAGTCGCCTCACTGGCGGGAATATGATCGCGTCGACTGACTTTGCCGCCCGGACGAGCGAGTACCGGGCACGGCGGGCTAAAGCGATCGCCGCCAAAGTCTTTCGCGACACTTCAGCCGTGCGGACGGCGGCGCATCGCGGCATGCGATGGTGCGCGGATCGCGGAGTTCCGATCGGACCCGCCGACATCGAAGGGGGGTTCGCGGGTAGCGCCGACTTCCTAAAGTCGGGCAGGACCGCGACCGTCGTCCTGCACGACGGGATGGTTATCAAACGGCAGAACCGCAAGTCTTGGTGGCATGGCGCGAGGACGAGCCTACGAGCATCACGCGGGGCTCGGGGTTGGGCGAACATGCATGCTGCTCGTGCGCTCGGGCTTCCGGTGCCAAAACCCATTGCGTTGCTCGAGTACAGCGCCTGGGGTTATCGCACGCTGAGCTATTTTGCCTATCAATACGCGCCGGGTTCGTCGCTCGACGAAATCGTTGCGGCGTCCGGTTGGCAGGAACACCTGATCGACGCGACGGTTGATCTTTTCGAGTGTTTTCGTTCGTGCCGCTTCACGCACGGCGACTGCAAGGCCAGCAACTACCTCGTCGCCGACGATGGTGGGATCGTCGTGCTCGACCTCGATACGGCCGCCTTTCACCCGAGGGTGACCGAGTTTCGCCGACAGTTCGCTCAAGATCTTGAACGTTTCCTCGCGAACTGGACGGATGCTCCGACGCCTCTCGTCGATCGGCTCCAAGCCTTGATCGAGTCATCCTGATGGCTCGCATATTGCAGGTTTGCCCGAACGATCACCCTCCCTTCGTCGATATTTGCCGCGGTTATGCAGCAGCTCTCGCATCATTAGGCCACAACGTCTCGACGGTGTTTCTTGAGAACCGGGGTTTCTTTACTAATCGAGGCTCCTTTGCGGGTGGGGTGACATTCGGCGATCCGCGTCCCGACAGCTTCGACGCGATCGTCGCGCACCGCTGGGGAGCGTTCCGGGCTTCTTCTCATTTGCGGGCAAAGGTGCGCATTCTCGTCGCGCACGAGTTCGGGTTGTTGCGATCGTGGCGCCGCCGACTTGAATGGCGGCGACACCCGGGGCTCGTCTTCGCGGGCGTGTCGTCGCCCGTCGCTGCCGATATCGCGGCGCATGGAATCGACGACGTGGTCGTTTTGCCGAATCCCGTCGACCTGGACGGGTTTCGAGCCGAATGCTTCGATCGAGAGGCCGCGCGCGCAGCGCTCGATCTGCCTCGCGGTGTCACGGTGGTCGGCGTCGTCGGCCGGTTACACCGGAAGAAGGATCCGGTCCGCGCCGTCGCGCCCTTTATGACGTTCCATGGAACTTTCGACGCGTCGCAGCTCGTGTACATCGGGGACGGCGAACTCAGGGGCGAACTTGAAGCCGTCGCCGCGTCTTCCCCGGAGATTCGCTTGCTGGGTCACGTCGCTGAAGCACGCCGATATCTCGAAGCTTTCGACGTCGTGCTTGCGTGCGCGACAGAGAGCGAGGCGTTCGGCATGGTGTTGCTGGAAGCGATGGCGGCGGGGGTACCGGTCGTCTGTGCCGATCGACCGGGCCCACGAGAACTACTAGGGCCGCTTGGACTCTACTTCGACGATGATGCTTCTATGGTGGCAGCGTTGGCACGAGCCGCTGCGTGCGAGCCCGCCGGACGCCTGAACTGGGCCTCGGCTGCGGAAGCGCGAGTTCGCGGTAGCTTTTCGGTCGCTTCTCTGGCGGATCGGTTGGAAACCGTGCTCTGCTGACCCGGTCCTGCGTATGACGGTGCTAGAATTTGTCGGTATGACCGAACTTCTTTCGGGATCGAGCGTTCACGTGCTGGTCGTGGGTGATGTGATCCTCGACCGCTATCTATACGGCCAGACAAATAGAGTTTCACAGGAAGCGCCCGTACCGGTCGTGCGCGTCGAAGCACACGAGGATCGTCTCGGTGGTGCCGCCAATGTCGCACTGAACGTCGTTTCGCTGGGCGCTCATTGCACGTTCGTCGGCGCCGTTGGTAATGACGCAGAAGGGCATCGTGTCGCCAGTCTTATGGAGGCGGCCGGCATAAACGCGGATCTCGTCTTCATCGACGGATGGTCGACGACCCAGAAGCAGCGTATCGTGAGTCGACACCAGCAGCTCCTGCGCACGGACTTTGAAGTCCCGATGCCGGTCGGTTCCGATCGACTGATCGAAGAGCGAGTTGAAGCGCATCTCGGCCAGGTCGACGCCATGGTTCTAGAGGACTACGACAAGGGCGCGATCATGGAGCCGCTCCGGCTGATCGACGGTGCGCAACAGCACGGCTTACCGGTCGTCGCCGACCCGAAGTTCAAGCCTTTTGCGCAGTATCGCGGGGTATCGGTCCTGAAACCAAACCGGCGCGAGTTTCGCAAAGCGCTCGGCTTCTGGCCGTCGGATCTCGAGCTTCCGGAACGAGCACGCGCCCTCATGCAGCGTACGGGCATCGAGTCGATGATCATCACGCGAGGGGGCGACGGATTGACGCTATTCGAGAAGCAAGGCAGCCATCTCCACGTCCCGGCCGCCGAGGTGGACGTTTATGACGAAACGGGCGCGGGCGACACGGTCGCGGCGATGCTCGGCATCGGCTGCGCCCTCGGCTGGGACCTGACACAGAGCGCTAGAGTCGCGAACGTGGCGGGTGGCATCGTCTGTGCGAAGGTCGGCACGGCCGCGGTTACGGCGCCGGAACTCAACAACGCTCTTGCCTCCGTCGAACGTCCGAACAGTGGCTCGCTGACGCGCCAGCAGCTCATCGAGGCCTGCGAGTACTCGAGAAGTCGCGGCGAGCGGATCGTCTTCACGAACGGATGTTTCGACATCCTGCATGCCGGCCACGTCGGCTATCTCGCGGAAGCACGGGAACTTGGCGATCGATTGATCGTTGCCGTGAACGACGATGACTCGACCCGCCGGTTGAAGGGCGAAGGTCGACCGGTCAACCGTCTGGAGCGGCGCGTCCTCGTGCTCGCGAACCTGCAATCGGTGGATTGGGTGGTGCCGTTTTCGGAGGACACCCCCGAGGAACTCCTCGCCGACATCAGGCCCGACATCATCGTCAAAGGCGGCGACTACCATGAGGATGAGGTCGTGGGGGCGGATTTCGTCAGGAGCTACGGTGGCGAAGTCCGGGTCTTGAGTCTGATCGGAGACCAGTCCACGACGAGCATCGTCGAGCAGATCAAGACGGGATCTCCCTGAGCTTCCTCCGCTAGCTCCTCCGCTAGCATTAGCGGCCAAACGCCTCGATATTCGCGCTCAGGTGCGAAGGGTCGATCGTACTCGTCAGTACGGTCGTGACGCCGGGTCGCCGGGCAACTGCCGCGAGATCGTTCGGATTCGTCGCTCGGCCACTCGCCATCGCCTTTTTGATGATCACACCGACGCCGCGCTGTTCGGCTTTCGCGACGACATCGACCTCCTCTTCGTAGCCGCGATGGATCGTGCACATCAGGATGTCGACCGCGCCGATGGCTTGTTCGGCGTCGGTCGAACCCTTGGCCGAATAGCCGATGGCGCGGATGATGCCGTCGGCCTTCATTTGCCGTAGCGCATCGATTGCGCCCGCCGCGACGATTTCGTCGAACGGCCGCCCGTCGGCATGGATCGTCACGATATCGAGCGTTTCGCGCCGCAGGCGGCGACACGAGGACTCGACCGACCGGATCATCGAGGCGCCGCTGAAATCGAAGACCGAGGCGCCGTCCGGAGGCTCGGGTTCGAATTCTTCGCCGGCCTTTGTTGCGACGACGAAGCGACGATCGCCATCGATCAACCGTCCGATGATCGTCTCCGCTTCGCCGTAGGCGGGCGCGGTATCGAGCAACGTGACGCCGTGCTGGAGTGCGATCTCTAGTAATCGCTCGATCGTTGAGAGATCGGGCAGTGCGTCGCGACGGGGGAACTTGAGGCCGAGGTTGCGACCCCACTTGACGGTGCCGAGGCCGAGGCGCGGGACGACGATGCCGGTGGAGCCGAGTGCGCGAGTCGGGATCATGGCGAACGCTCGCGGGCAAACGGCAACGGCGAGGGTTCGAGTGTGGCCGTGCTGTCGAGCCTAACGGTGGGTCGGGGCTGGCCCTCGGGCCAGAAGTCGGTGAGCTTGTCGGCGAGCCGTGGCGCGAGGCAAAGCTTCGTCGGCCAGCAGAACGTTGCGTTTCCGGCGCTTCTGAGCATCACGTCGAGTTCCCGCGTGTCAGCCGCCTGAAGCTCCGAGCGATCGCGGCGGATCGTCGACCAGACCAGTCGGTCGCCCGGCAAAGTCGGCAGCAGGCGAGCGATTTCCTCGCGCGCCGACTCGAGGAAGTTCTCCTCATCGAGGTTTTCCGTGGCGACGCCGCCACCAAAGTAGAAGTACGTCGCACCGTCAATCGAATGCGTCGTGACCGTTAGCACTGGATCATCGCCGCCCGAGAAGACGTGGCAGAAGATGGGGTCGACCGGTGACTGGCTTCGTGCGACGAGCTGGCGGAGCGGTCGCGTCGTCGTCTGGATCGAGGTATCAAGTGCAGCGGCGATCGCATCGTTGCCGGCACCTGCGCCGATCAGATAACGCTTGGCGCTGACCGTTGCCGTTGGCGTGCGGATGACGTCGATTCCCCGGTCCGATACGTCGATGTCGGTGGGTCGGACCCGTGCGGATATCGTCATCGACGTGAGCGGTCGCCACAGCGAGCCCATGAGCGAGTGAACATCCACGACCGGTTCCTCGAGTCGTGTCGCCTCGCCGCTGGCGGTGTCGATGACGGTCATGGCCGGTGCGATGACGTCGACATCGGAAAGGTCGATTTCTTCCACGCCGCTGAGTAGCGCGAGCCACCGCGCAGGCATGGTTCGCATGGCGGTTGCGCTGTTGCCCCGATACTTGTAGCCGGAGTGAATGATTCCCTGCGCGGCAAGCGTTTGCTTACCGCCGACGGAATCGGTGAGCAGCACGACGGAGAGCCCGCGCGCGAGCGCCAGGCGTGCACACCATAGCGCCGCGATTCCGCCTCCCACGACGGCGACGTCACAGGAGATTCGGTTCGGGCTCGGGGGCTCGGCGGTTCGCAACGATAACTCCGAGGCATAGAGCGTGGCGCGAGTGTATAAGGTCGGCTCTTTCCACACCTTTCACGAACGAGATTGCGAACGCTTTACGACTGGCTTTTTGTCGTCGCGATTCCGTGGCTCTGGCTTCGCCTGTACCTCAAAGGCGATCGGCGCTACCGCACGCGCATCGGCGAGCGATTTGCGCGGCTTCCGGCCGACGTGCCGACTGGTGCCATCTGGTTCCATGCGGCGTCGGCTGGCGAAACGATTGCGGTCGCGCCGACGATCAGGTCCTTGGCGCGAGCGATGCCCGACCGACGATTTCTCGTCACGACCACCACACCGACAGGTGCCGAGCGCGCTGACGCACTGCTCGGCGATATCGCGACGCATTGTTATCTCCCCTACGACGTTGCCAGTTTCATTCGCCGTTTCGTGCGTGGCGTCCGACCCGTTGCGCTACTGCTCGTCGAAACGGAACTCTGGCCCAACCTCATTGAGATTTCGAAAGCGAACGGCGTACCGGTCGCGGTCGTCAACGCGCGGCTGTCCGATCGTTCTTATCGGCGTTACCAGCGCTTCGGGTCGACGGTGCGGGGCATGTTGGGCTCGCTCGATCGGGTGTTCTGCCAGTACGCCGATACGGCCGCCCGTTTCGAAGCGCTGGGCGCATCACCGTCGGACATCGAGACCACCGGCAGCGTGAAGTTCGATATCGAGATCGGAGATACGTCCCTGCCGGAGGCGATCGGCACGTTCACCACCGGGCAACGGGTCTGGATCGCGGGCAGTACTCACCAGGGTGAGGAAAGTGTGGTGATCGAAGCGCACGCTCTCGTCCGTGAAACGCTCCCCAATGCCCGGTTGATCGTCGTGCCGCGCCACCCCGAACGGACCGGCGAGGTCGAACGGCTCGTCACCGCGGCGGGATTCTCGGCGAGTCGACTTTCGGGGGGCGACTTCGATAGCGACGTCCTCCTCGGCGATGTCATGGGCACGCTGATGCCGCTCTACGGGCTCTCCGAGGTCGCCTTCCTGGGCGGAAGTTTGGACGACACCGGGGGACACAATCCCATCGAACCTGCCGCCTTCGGTATGCCGATGCTCATGGGTCCGGAGCGGCGCAACTTCGTCGAGGTATGTGAACGTTTCGACGGGGCGGGCTGCCTGCATCTCGTCGGCGACGCTGAAGACCTCGCGACCGAACTCCTGGATATCTTTGCAGATGACGAACGTCGTGGCCGCGAAGCCGCCGCGGCACGGCGGGTGGTGGAGGAGAACCGCGGCGCGCGGAAGCTCCTACTCGACGGAGTTGAATCCTGGATCGTTGCTAGCGGGAAACCATCGTGACGGGGTTTTCGGCGTCCATGTACTCGTTCAGATCGCCGATATCGCGTTGTTCCAGGCTGCCAGCCGACTGCTTGAGGCGCATCAGGTTCAACACGTAGTTGTAGCGTGAGTCGGCGTAGTCGAATTGCGAAGCGAAGAGACGTTGTTGGGCCTGGAGCACCTCGACAATATTGCGCGTACCGACTTCGTAACCGGTCTCGGTTGCCTCGAGCGCCGAGGTGGATGAGCGAATCGCTTTGAGACGCGCCGCAACCCGCACGACGTCCGTCTTCACGGAGCGGAACAGATTGCGAGTGTCGCGCGATACCGTCAGTTCGCGTTCGATCAGCCGTTGACGGGCTTCTTCGACGCGGGCCCGCGATTCCTTGAACCGGCTATGGGTCAGACCGCCCTGGAATACAGGTACCCGCAGAGTGACCGAATAGGTTGTCTGGTCGAACTTGTTGCCGAAGAAGCTTCGCCCGCCAGTGACGGAGTGGTTGTGCGACGCGCTGGCATCGATGGTGGGTAGATGCCCCGCGAGGCGGCTCTTGAGATCACGCTGGGCGGATTCCAGGGCGGACGATGCCGAGCGGATCTGGAAGTTCTGCCCGAGGGCAGTGCGTACCCATTCCTCTTCGTCGGCCGGTGCGGGATCGACGATCGGTAGGGCGCTCGCCAGTTGATCGACGCTGTTGTAGGCCTTGTTCGTTAACGTGCGGAGGCTCTCGAAGAAGTTGTCGTGATCCCCCTCTGCCTGGATGCGACGCACGACCGCGCTGTCGTAAGCGGCTTGCGATTCGAGCACGTCGGTGATGGCGACGAGGCCGACGTCGAATCGTTGCTGTACCTGCTCGAGCTGGCGCTGCACGGCTTCTTCTTCTGCGACCGCGGATTCGAGCCGAGCAGCGGCGCGCAGGACGTTTAAATAGGCTTCGGCGACGCGAGTGATCAGGTTTTGTTGCGCGCCAGCCAGATCCCATTCCGCCTGGTCACGAATCTTTCGAGCGCTTGCCCAGCTATACCAGCTCGGTAAGTTGAAGATGGTCTGACTGAGTTGAGCCGACCAGTTGTGGCTGTTCGATTCGACGTCCGGAATCGGCATGCCGAATGTCGGACTCAGCGGGTTCGTGTCGAGGGCCGCGCCGGGAATGCCCTGCTTGTTCTTCGACGAGGACCCTTGCAGGGAGACGTTGGGCAGTAATTGGGCGCGAGACTGCGGGACGATCTCCTTTCGCGCGAGGAACGTCGCCTGGGCGGCGCCCACGACCGGGTCGTTGTTCAACGCCTCGGCGTAGATCTCGGCAATGCTCGCTGCGTTGGTCGATGCGGCGAGACCAACGGCGACCGCGATGCCGGGCCACGCTGCTGTCGGGAATGTCCGTCGCGTTGCTCGAGCGTTCTGGGCGTGGCGCGCCGAGCGCGATGTGAATCGCTTCGGAAAGCGCAAAGAGAGCAGATTCATAGCAGGTGGGCGTCCTTGAAGCGGGGCAGTCTAACAGGGCAATTCAGGCACGTTGTGAAAGAAACGTCGTTGCTCCGGCGAGAAAGTTCTTGTTGTTGCGGTCGAATTTTCTTTTTTCAACTACCGATAGACACGACGGGCGTTCGGCTTTCTTACGCTCTCCTCGTGTGGGTAGAATCCGTCGCTTGCCGAGGATTGTCGTCTTTTGAAAAACAAGAGTTCCAAGACCAAGTACCGCGTCGATCTGCCTGCTCACATGGCGGAATGCGACGCAAACTACCTGCGTCTGCAGAAACTCCTGCCGGGGCTCACGACCGAAGCCGAGGCGGTGAGCGTGTTTCGAATACCGTTTGGCGACGCCGACGCACGGGTATCGATCGCGGTCGAGACGAAGAGTCCGTATACATCGGTGGTGCGGATCGTCGTCACATCGCTCCCGCCGGAACTCGAAACCAAGCTCGGGCCAACGACCATTCGCATGCGGGTCTACCACGACGCCAAGTCGGCGGAAGTGATCGAGTTTCAGAACCAACGACGTTTCCAGGCGATCTACGACTATCCCAATGCGAAGATGCGCCAGCGCAACGAAAAAGCGCAGATCAATCGATTCTTGAGTGAATTCCTCGCGCAATGTCTCAACCACGGCGTCGCGATGGACGAATTCCTCGCGCTGTCGTAAGAAGCTGTGCCCGTCGCCCGACTGCTGCAACTGACCGACTGCCACCTTCTCGAAGACCCCCAGGGCCGACTCCTCAAAACGGACACCGCAAAAACGCTCGAGCGCGTCGTCGAAGAAGCGACATCGAGTGGGGATTTCGATGCCATCCTCGCGACGGGCGATCTCGCGCACGAAGCGACGACGGATACCTATCGGCGCTTTCTCGACATCGTACGCCGGCGCTCGATCGCGCCAATCCTTGCGACGCCTGGAAATCACGATCTCGGCGAACCGTTCGACGCTGTCTTTCGGCACATCGCGAAGACGACGATCGACTTCGGCGCGTGGCGCCTGGTCACTGTCGATACGCACGTGGACGACCGTGTCGAGGGGGCGGTTTCGAAAACGACACTCGCGGCCTTCGAGGCCGAGTTTGCAGGTCACGACGGTTTCCGGATCGCCGTTGGCCATCACCCGCTGGCCGAGACGGGAACGCCCTGGCTCGACAAAGATCGAATAGGCAATGCCGACGAGTTCCTCGGTGTGTTACAGAAGATGGACGTGAGCGCGTACGTGTTCGGGCACCTGCATCAGAGCATCGATGATGTGGTCGAGGACGTTCGCGTCCTGGGTACGCCGTCGACCTGTTTCCAGTTCGCGGCGGGAACGGCGTCGTTTTCGATCGATGACGCGAAGCCGGGCTTCCGCACGATCGATCTATTCGATGACGGGCGCATCGAATCCGAAGTCGTCCGAGTCGGATAGATGACCAACCTTTCCTTACGATCGGCTCGAAACGTAGCCGATGGTTCTCCGTTGATCCTTGAGGGGGCGCATGGCAAGCGAGTATTCAGCTGAATCGATCCAGGTGCTGTCGGGGCTCGAACCGGTGCGCCGGCGCCCCGGGATGTACACGGACACGACCCGCCCGAACCATCTCGTTCAGGAAGTGGTGGACAACAGCGTCGACGAAGCACTCGGGGGTTACGCACGTCAGATCGATGTGACGGTTTTCCCGGACGGATCGATTGGCATCGTCGACGACGGCCGGGGGATGCCGGTCGATGTTCACCCGGAGCACAAGGTCTCGGGCGTCGAACTCATCCTCACCAAGCTCCACGCGGGCGGTAAGTTCGACAACCAGAACTACGCGTATGCCGGCGGCCTGCACGGTGTCGGCGTGTCTGTGGTGAACGCGCTCTCGACCTGGCTGATCGTCGACGTCAGACGAAACGGCGAACGTTACCGCCAGCGCTACGAACACGGCGTACCGATGGGCCCGCTCGAAGTGGTCGAGACGGTCGGTAAACGCAACACGGGCACGACCGTGACGTTTCTACCCGACCCGGCATTCTTCGACACGACCGATGTGTCGGTCGCGCGCCTCAAGCATCTCCTGCGGGCGAAGGCCGTTCTCTGTGCCGGTCTGACGGTGACGTTGACGGATGAAAAGGGTGATCAGGAGATCTGGCAGTACGAAGCTGGACTTGCGGGATACCTACTGCAAAGCCTCGACGGTGCCGAAGGCGTGCCGACACGACCGTTCGAACACACCCATGAGGGCTCGCTCGAGGCCGTCGAATGGGCAGTGCAGTGGATCACCGACGGCGGGTCGCTAACGACGGAGAGTTACGTCAACCTCATCCCGACCCCGCTGGGCGGCACACACGTCAACGGCTTGCGCAGCGGGATGCTCGATGCGCTGCGTGAATTCTGTGAGTTTCAGGACCTCGCCCCGCGGGGTGTGAAGATCACCGGCGATGATCTGTGGGAGCAATGCGCCTACGTGCTGTCCTGCAAGATGGCGGAAGCGCAGTTCAGCGGTCAGACGAAGGAGCGCCTTTCGTCCCGCCAGGCGGGTCTCTTCATCGCGGGTGTCGCCAAGGACGCGTTCAGTCTCTATCTGAACGAGAACCCGCAGGAAGGTGTCAGACTCGCCGAGCACGTCATCGCGAACGCGCAGCGCCGGGTTCAGGCGAGCAAGAAGGTCGTTCGCAAACGAGTCACGGCGGGGCCCGCGCTGCCGGGTAAGCTCTCGGATTGTTCGAGCCAGGACGCGACACAGACGGAGCTCTTCCTCGTCGAGGGCGATTCGGCCGGCGGTTCGGCCAAGGGTGCGCGGGATCGCGAGTTCCAGGCCGTCATGCCGCTCCGGGGCAAGATCCTCAATACCTGGGAGGTCGCGTCGAGCGAGGTCTTGAGTTCGCAGGTCGTGCACGACATCGCGCTCGCCGTGGGGGTTGACCCCGGGTCGAGCGACCTATCGTCACTCCGCTACGGCAAGGTCTGCATTCTCGCGGACGCTGATTCGGACGGCGCGCATATCGCCACGCTCCTGTGCGCGCTCTTTCTGCGTCACTTCAAGGCCCTCGTCGATGCCGGACATATCTTCGTCGCCATGCCGCCGTTGTACCGGATCGATGTCGGTCAGGACGTCTACTACGCGCTCGACGAGGCGGAAAAGGGGGCCTACCTCCAGGAGATCGAAGCGGAGAAGAAACGGGCGACCCCGGTGGTCCAGCGCTTCAAGGGGCTCGGCGAGATGAACGCGTTACAGCTGCGGGAAACGACGATGGCGCCCATGACGCGGCGCCTCGTGCAACTGTCGATCGACCGGGATGCGGAGACCCGCGAAACCATGGACATGATGCTGGCCAAACGACGGGCGTCGGACCGGCGCGTCTGGCTCGAGACCAACGGGGACCAGGCGACAGTCGCCTGAGGCCCGCGCGCTGATCGACTGAATCGGAACACCAATGGCTGAAATCGAAACCGAAGAGACGCTGCCCCTTCGCAAGTACACCGAGCGGGCTTACCTCGACTACTCGATGTACGTCATCAACGACCGTGCGCTGCCGCATATTGCCGACGGTCTGAAACCGGTGCAGCGTCGGATCGTCTACGCGATGGCGGAGCTCCGGCTCTCGGCAAGTGCCAAGTTCGCCAAGTCCGTCCGCACGATCGGCGATGTGATCGGCAAGTTCCATCCGCACGGGGACGTCGCCTGCTACGAGGCGATGGTGTTGATGGCGCAGCCCTTCTCGTTTCGATACCCGCTCGTCGAAGGGCAGGGCAACTTCGGCGCGCCGGATGACCCCAAATCCTTTGCCGCGATGCGTTACACCGAAGCGCGGTTGTCAAAGTACGCCGAGCTGCTTCTCGCGGAGGTGAACCAGGGCACGGTCGACTTCGGCCCCAACTTCGACGGCTCGCTGAACGAGCCCCTGCTGCTGCCGGCGCGAGTGCCGTTTCTTCTTCTGAACGGCGTCACGGGAATCGCGGTCGGTATGGCGACGGATATCCCACCGCACAACATGAACGAGGTGATCTCGGCGTGCATCCATCTGCTTGATCAGCCGAAGGCGACGACGGCGGATCTGATGATGCACGTGAAAGCGCCGGATTTTCCCACGGACGCGACCCTCACGACGCTGCCCGAGGAACTGCGCGTGGTCTATGAGACCGGGCGCGGATCCGTTCGAGCGCGTGCGAAATACGATGTGGAGAGCGGCGATATCGTCGTCAGCGCGTTGCCCTACCAGGTGTCGCCCGCCAAGGTGCTCGAGCAGATCGCCCAACAGATGCAGGCGCGCAAGCTCCCCATGCTGGTCGATCTTCGGGACGAATCGGATCACGAAAACCCGACACGACTGGTGCTGGTGCCACGCTCGAACCGGGTCGATGTCGAACGGCTGATGAGCCACTTGTTCGCCACGACGGATCTCGAAAAGAGCTTCCGAATGAACTTCAACGTCATTGGTCTCGATCGTCGCCCGCGGGTGCTCGGGCTGAAGTCGATGCTCAAAGAATGGCTCGAGTTCCGGATGACGACGGTGCGTCGCCGGTTGACGTTCCGGCTGGAGAAGATCCAGGAACGACTGCACATCCTCGACGGCCTGCTGATCGCCTACGAGAACCTGGATGAAGTCATCCGCATCGTTCGAGAGGAAGACGCGCCGCGTGAGAAATTGATGGAGCGGTTCGCTCTTACCGAGGTTCAGGCGAACTCGATCCTCGATCTCCGCCTGCGCCAGCTCGCCCGTCTCGAGGAATCGAAGCTCGTCGAGGAACGCGATGGCTTGCGCGCCGAAGCGAGTGATATCGAACGAACATTGTCATCGCCGGCGCGGATGAAAACGCTGATCAAGAAGGAACTGCGCGCCGACGCCGAAGAGTACGGCGATGAACGGTGCACGACGCTCGAGCGTGTGCCGGAAGCGCTGGCGTTCACAGAAGAAGACCTGCTTTCGTCGGAGCCGGTGACGATCATCCTGTCGGAGAAAGGCTGGGTTCGGGCGGCCAAGGGCCACGAAGTCGATCCGGCCGAACTCGGCTACCGGAGCGGGGATCAGTTCCTCGCGGCGACGCGTTGTCGGTCGAACGAAGCCTGTGTCTTCTTCGACTCGACGGGACGCGCTTATTGGGTCGCGCCGCACACACTGCCGTCTGCGCGTGGACAGGGCGAACCATTGACCGGCCGGCTGAAACCGCCGGAGGGCGCGCGGTTCATCGGGGTCGTGTCGGGCGCCGAGGCAACGAAGATCGTCGTTTCGGGTTCGTCGGGCTACGGTTTCGTGACGTCTGTCGGCGATCTCCTGACGAAAAACCGTGCTGGCAAAGCGGTCTTGAACGTCGGTGCCCACCAGGCGCTCCCGGCATGCACCGTGGTCGACGCCGAGTGGATGGCGGTCGTTACGAACCTCGGCCGATTGCTCGTCTTCCCGCTGGCCGAGCTTCCCGAACTCGTACGAGGCAAGGGCAACAAACTCATCCAGATCCCGCCGCAGGATCTCAAGAACGAAGTGGAGTGGGTGCAGGCCGTCGAGGCCCTGGCCGCGGCGGACGAGTTGAAGGTCCACGCGGGCAGCCGTTATCTGCGCCTGAAACCGAAGGACATCGACGCCTTCAAGGGTGAACGAGCCCGTCGCGGCAGGCGATTGCCGCGTGGGTTCCAGAAGGTCGACAGACTCGAAGTCGTTCGCGCCGGCGGCTAGGCTTCGGCACCGCCTCGCTCGAGCCGCGCGGCTTGTCGGTCGAGCAACGGCCGGTGACTCGCGGCCGCATCGACGATTCTCGAGCAGGGGTTCAGTTTCTCGTCGAGCGTCGCGATGGCCGGATGATCGAGCGGCTCGAGTTCGGCCCGGTCTGGCGCGTTGAGTGTTCGTCTCCCCGCGTTCGTCAGCAGGAGCGTGTCCGCCTCGGCGAGACCGCAGACGAGTTCGGCATCGTTCGATGGACCAACGTGAACGACACCGCGGTATTCCGCGTTGATGAGACGACGCATGAGGAGCCCCGCGCAGACCGCTTCGAAGACATCGTCGTCGCCGATGGCGAAGTCGAGCCTGATCTCCTCAGCGTTGATGCGCTCGAGCCTGGCGGAATAGGTCGAGGCGAGGGCGGCGCCGATCGTCGCGAGGTTTTCGTCCGATGAACGGACGATTAGTCGGACGAGATCGCGGCGTGGTGGTTCGGGTCGACCCACCGAAGGAACCGGTGTCGAAGCGGGATGACGGTCCGTCGTTTCCTGAGTTGCATCCACGGCAGCGACGCGCACCACCGACGTCGTGGTAGGTCGTCGGCGCCGCGCCAGCAGATAGACGCCGAGCACGACCGCGATCCAACCGATGGGCCAGATCACGAAGGTGGCGGCCAGCGCGCGCATGCCGGGTCCCGCGCCAGCCCGATCGGCAATCGCAACGCGCAGATAGGCGGCGACGTTGGCTTCGTTCACGACGGGAAAGACCAGCACATCATCACCCGTGAGTGTCCCCGCGGTGGCGAGGGCTTCGCCGTCGACACCATAGATCCACATACCTTCGATCACGGGTACCCCAGTCATGCGCGCGAGCAGGTGACTCAGGGCGGGTCGATTCCCGTCGAGCACGGGTGCTTGGGCGAGTATGGCGACTTGCTCCCCCAGCGACGCCGCGAGGCGCCGGTCTGCCCCGGTTTCGGCGGAGCCGACCACGATGCCCCAGGAAAGGAGGGCGACGACGACGGCGATCCAGTACCCGATACTCGCACCAACGACGGCAAAGACCGGCCGTGTCACCGGTAGACTCGCCCGTCGAGCCAAGGCGGAAATCGTAGAGATGGGACCCCCCGTGAGCGTGCGTGACTCGGTCGAGCGTTCAATGCGCGCCCGAAATTCTAACTGGTCACGCCGCCGGGCTCCGCGTCTGGCGATGCATTCGCTGGTGGTGTCGGGATCATGAGCAGGAACGAAATCACTCGGCTGGTGGCGATCGATGGAGCGCCGGTCAGTGACGTACGTATCGCGGAGCTCAGCGCCGCGCTCGATCTTCAAACGCCGCCCCGTTCGCTGCGTCGGGCGCCGGCCGTTATCGAATTCGATGTGGCCGAAACGCCGGGGGCGGAACCGGCCGAGGCGTGCGGTTGGCAGCTCGCATGGTTGCCGAAACCGCCCGCGGACTTCTCGAGTGTCCTCCTCGTCTTCGACATGGACTCGACGCTCATCGAGCAGGAGGTGATCGACGAATTGGCGCGTGCGCATGGTGTGTATGAGCAGATTCGGCGCATCACCGAGCGCGCGATGCAGGGCGAACTCGATTTTCGCGAAAGCCTGCGTGAACGCGTGG
The DNA here is from genome assembly GCA_951813295.1 of uncultured Pseudomonadales bacterium. GTDB lineage: Bacteria > Pseudomonadota > Gammaproteobacteria > Pseudomonadales > Azotimanducaceae > VXYL01. Next base: position 1,560,505 of record CATOTI010000002.1, on the reverse strand, counting down.
GGCTGCTCGAGGGTCTCCCGATCGCCCAACTTGCAACGGTTCGAAACGCGATCAGCTCGAGCCCCGGTGCTGAAACCCTCTTCGCAACGCTCAACGTGCTCGGCGCGCGTACCGCGATCATCTCGGGTGGCTTTCAGTTCGTCGGTCAGTCGCTCAAGACGAAGCTCGGGATCGATGACTGCTTTGCGCACGAACTCGAAGGGCGCGCCGGGCGCTTGACCGGTCGGGTCGCCAGTCCGGTCATCGATGCCGACGGCAAGGCCGAGCGGCTGACGACCCTCAGCCGTCGACACGGTGCGACCTACGTGGTCGCGGTCGGCGACGGGGCCAATGACCTCGCTATGATGGGCCGCGCCGACATCGGTATCGCCTACCGCGCGAAGCCGATCGTCGCCGCCGCTGCCGAGGCGCGCATTACCCATCTCGGACTCGATGCGGTGCTGCATTTTCTCGGCGTGCCGCAAAGCGAGTTCGCGGGCGATCCTTGATCGCTTCGGCGCGTTAGCACGGCGTTGCCCCCCAATGAGCCGACCGTCCCGAACGGTCATCGCCGGGAAGGCGGTTGGTTTGAATCAGTTGTGCGGCGATCGAACCGCGCGTGGCATCGAAGACTAGGGTCAGATCGAGACGGGCGATTTGCCGTCGGCGCCGGGCGTTTCCCGGACGAGACGCGGGACGAGATAGCCGGGGAGCGCCGCGCTGATTTCCCGATGAAGTGCGATCGCGCGCTCGACGGGAACGTCAAAATGCGCCGCGCCCGCGACCCGATCGGGCAGATGCAGGTAATAGGGAATGATGCGGGCCTCGAAGAGCGTCTCCGAAAGATCGATGAGGGCTTTAGCGTCGTCGTTGATTCCGCGCAAAAGCACCGATTGATTGAAGAGCGGCACGGTCCCGAGAATCTTCAATCGTTGCGCCACGTTTGCGTCGATTTCGTTCGAATGATTCGTGTGCAGCACGACCACGACGGAAAGCCTTGTGGCGTCGAAGATTCGAGCCAGGGTCTCCGTCGCGCGCGACGGAATCACAACGGGCACGCGGGTATGCAGGCGCAGGCGTTTGACGTGTGGGATCGCCTGAATGCGCTCGATCAGACGCTCGAGGTGGGCGTCAGTCAGTACTAGCGGATCGCCGCCGGAGAGAATGACTTCGCTGATGGATGGGTCGTCCGCGATGACGTCGATGCCGGGGAAACGCGATCCCTGGCGGTGCGCGTCGTAAGGGAAATGGCGCCGGAAGCAGTAGCGGCAGTGCACCGCGCACGCCCCCGTGGCGATGATCAGAACCCGTCCCTGGTATTTCTGCAGCACGCCGCGTGCGGCGATGGCGTCGGCTTCTTCGAGTGGATCGAGAACGAAGTCCGGCGTCTCGTCATCTTCGGCGCGTAGCGGCAGCACTTGTCGCAGCAGCGGATCCTGCGGGTCGCCGCGGCGCATGCGGCCGACGAACGATCGAGGCACACGAAGCGGAAATTCACGGCTCGACGTCAGCTCGACGTCGTCGCGGGTGAGCGCGAGCACCGTCAACAAGTCGTCGACGTCCGTGATCACATCGCGCAGCTCGTCGCGCCATGCTTCATCGTTTGTGGGTTGTGTTTTGGCGGGTATCATCACGCCCCCGCGAACCTGTGAGAGAAACGCCGTGGCGTCGTATTCTACAAACGAATTCCGCAGTGGATTGAAGGTACTGCTCGAGGGCGATCCGTGCTCGATCCTCGAGAACGAGTTCGTTAAACCGGGCAAGGGCCAGGCGTTCAATCGCGTGAGGTTCCGCAACCTGAAGAACGGTCGGGTGTGGGAGCGGACCTTTAAATCAGGGGAATCGATCGAAGCGGCCGACGTAATGGAGGTCAACATGGAGTACCTCTATACGGACGGTGAGTTCTGGCACTTCATGAAGACCGATGGCAGCTACGAGCAGTGTGGCGCGGGCGAGAGTGCGGTTGGCGACGTCACGCAGTGGTTGAAGGAGCAGGACGTCTACGTGGTCACGCTCTGGAACGACGATCCCATCTCCGTGGTTCCGCCGAACTTCGTCGAGCTCGAAGTGACGGAAACCGACCCCGGCATGAAGGGCGACACCGCGCAGGGCGGCACGAAACCCGCGACCATGTCGACGGGTGCGGTGATCAAGGTTCCGCTCTTCATCGATATCGGCGACACGCTCAAGATCGACACGCGCACGGGTGAGTACGTCAGTCGAGCCTGAACCGTGGCGGCCGTCGGCGACGCCGGCGGCACTTCATGCCCGTGGCCATCTACTGGCCGAGATACGGCGGTTCTTCGCGGCGCGCGGAGTTCTCGAAGTACAGACGCCGATCCTGGGATCGAACGGCGTGACCGATCCGTCGATCGAGCCTATTCGCTCGACCGACGGACGCTATCTGCAGACCTCGCCCGAATACCACATGAAACGGCTACTCGCCGCCGGCACGCCCTCGATCTACCAGATCGCGCCCGCGTTTCGCGCGGGAGAAGCCGGCCGTTGGCACAATCCCGAATTCATCATGCTCGAGTGGTATCGGCTGGGATTCACGACAGCAACCCTCCGAGCGGAGGTCGCCGAGTTGGTGGTGGGGATCCTCGGGGAAGGCGAATTCGCGAGCATTACCTATGACGAATGTCTCGCCCGCACCCCGGGCGTTGCGCACGATGTGGACGTCTGGGCGGAGGCGATCCCGCTGGCCGCTAAGTTCGGTGCGCCCGATCTCGATCACGCGAGTGCGCTCGACTTTCTGATCAGTCGATCGCTCGAAGCGCTCGGTGGACGGGTCTTCGTGGTCGACTACCCCGAGCCGCAAGCCGCGCTCGCGCGCGTCATCGATACCGATGCGGGTCGTGTGGCGGACCGTTTCGAACTCATCGTCGACGGCGTCGAAATCGCGAACGGTTACGGGGAGCTCCAGGATGCGGATGAACTCGAACGCCGGTTTGGCGCCGATAACGATCGGCGCAGCGCTGAGGGTCGTGAACCCGTGCCCCTCGACGAGGCTTTTCTCGAAGCCCATCGCGCAGGCCTGCCATTCTGTGCCGGGGTCGCGTTGGGGCTCGATCGGTTGCTGGCGTTGAAACTCGGCGCGGGATCGCTTGCCGAGGTGATCGCTTTCGGCGTGGAGCGCGCCTAGGGTTCGGAGCCGACGTTGATCGGTGTGTCGGGATGGTTCCCCCACTCCGACCAGGAGCCGTGGTAGGCGCGGATTTTCGGGAATTCGAGCAGCCGTCCGACCATGTAAGCGAGACCGGATCGATGGTGTGTCTGGCAGTGCGCGATCACGTCCCTGTCACGATCGATGCCCGCGCTCGCGACGTAGTCCGCCAATGCGGGTTTGAGTGCCAGGTGACGTTCCCGATCCATGAGATCCAGCCAATCGAGATGGATCGCGCCGGGTATATGACCGCCGCGCGCGGCGGATACCCTCTCACCCGTGTACTCCTCGAAAGAACGGCAATCCCAGACCAATACCGATCGATCCTCCAGCGCGCCCATCATGTCTTCGACCGATAGACGAAAGCCCGGATCGACGTCGATCGTGCAGTCACTCGGTGCGATCTGAGGTGCATCCTGGGTCAGCGGAAGGCCCGCGCCGTGCCATGCGTGCAAGCCGCCGTCGAGATAGGACCAGCCGTCGTGGCCGATCGCATCGAGCGTCCAGGCGAATCGACCAGCCCAGCCACCGCCTTCGTCGTCGAGTACGACGTAGTGGTGGGTCGGCTGATGGCCGATCCGGCGAAAGAGTGCCAGGAGATCGTCGTCGCTCGGAAGCTGGCCCGTGGCCGGCCCAACGCCCGACACGAGCTCGGCCGGGGTGATGTGAATCGAGCCCGCGATATGTGCGGAGGCGAAAACCTGGTCGCTCGTCACCTGAACGAGCCGAAGGTCGTTGTCAGTCGTTAGACGGGAATGGAGTTCATCGGGCGTCAGAAGCTCAGGCATGTGATCGGCATGGCACGCGTCAAGGGGCGACGATCATACGAGGTCACGCACACATCGTCCGCCGCTTCAGCGACTGAAAGCGCCTACGGCGCTCAGGAGCACACGATCGCTCGGTGTGGGTTGCGGATTCGCGGCGACGACGACCTCGTAGCCATTGCGGCGTTTGATCACGTCGACACGTGCGGCAACGAGGTTCTCATTCAGCGAGCGGGCGTACGAATTGGCGCGATAGCGTGAAGCAAATCGCGTGACGACGGTGGATTGGCTGTTGGTTGCGACCGCTTTCGTCTTGAAGGTAGTCAACCGGCGTTGGTTCTGGCGCACACGCTCGACATAACGTTGAGCACCGGCCGGAATGGTGCGATTGGCGCCGATGCGCGTCGGGCCGTAGTTGTAGGCCGCGAGGGCGCGTGTCTCATCCTGGCCGAAACGATCGAGCAACTCGCGCAGATACGTGGCGCCGAGCGCGATGTTGAGGCACGGGTTCAACAGCTCGACCGATCGATCGACGCCCAGATGACGGGCCGTCTGAGGCCATTGGATCTGCATCATGCCGATATCCCCGGTCGTCGAGAGGGCGTTGGGATTCCAATCACTTTCGGTCTTCGACACGGCCAGCAGGAGGTCGAGATCGAGTTGGTTCTGGGTCGCGGCAATTTCGAAACACCTGAGGTTCGGCGGGTTTCTCGCGTCGACCGGAATGGCGGTGAGGGCCGTCGCAATCCAGCAGATCGCGCAAGCGATATGGCGCAGCGATCGCGTGCGTTGTTCGGCATCGAGGCGAGCATCGATGAAGGTTTTCGGGCTGGCCGAGCGCGGCCTGAATTGAGCGTGCATGAAACGTCCTCTTCCGATGAGAGACGCCTCGAGCCTAGGAGTGGAAGAATTAACGCAACCTGAACTTGGTCGCCGCGGCCGCCACGAGGAGATCGATGAATCACAATCTAGTCTGGATAGACCTCGAGATGACGGGGCTCTCGGTCGAACGTGACGCCATCATCGAAATCGCGACGATCGTGACGACGAGTGATCTCGACGTCGTCGCGGAAGGCCCCGTGTTCGCGGTCCACCAGAGCGAAGAACAACTCAGCTTGATGGACGAGTGGAACGTCACCCATCACACGGCCTCCGGTCTGGTGACGCGTGTCCGTGGCTCCGAAGTTTCCGTGCTCGAGGCCGAGGCCGCGACGCTCGAGTTCGTCGCGCACCATGTCGAGGAAAACACGTCCCCGCTTTGCGGCAACTCGATCTGGCAGGACCGTCGCTTCCTCGCCAAGTACATGCCGACGCTCGAAGCCTACTTTCACTACCGCAATATCGACGTGTCGAGCGTCAAGGAACTCGCCCGCCGGTGGCGCCCGGACGTGTTGGCGGGGGTGAAGAAGACCGGTGCGCATCTGGCCCTCGACGACATTCGTGAGTCGATCGAGGAACTCAAGCATTACCGCGAATCGTTCTTCCGGTTGGATCCTTGACGTCCACGGTCACGTAGTTCGGAAAGCGCCCACTCGATGTGCTCGACCGCGAGCGGTGGGGCGTCCCGGCGCCGTTTCTCGAGCGCGGCGACGAGATGGGCGTCGAACGGGGCATTTCCCGCCGCGACGGCAAGATTACGCACCCACTGTGCGTAGTTGATGCGCCGGATCGCCATGCCTTCGGTCTTGGCGAGAAATGTCTGCTCGTCCCAGTCGAGAAGGTCGGTCAGACGTGCATCGTCGAAGTCGTTACGCGGCGCGAAGTCGTCGAGCGGCGTCGCCGGCGCGAAACGATTCCACGGGCAGACGATCTGGCAGTCATCGCAGCCGAATACCCGATTGCCGATATCGCGACGCATGGATTCGGGAATCGACGCCTTCGACTCGATCGTCCAGTACGAGATACAGCGCGTCGCGTCGAGAACGCCGGGCGAGATGATCGCGTCGGTCGGACAGACGTTGATGCACGCCTGACAAGCGCCACAACCGGGCTGCGGTTCGACCGTCGAGGTCGGCAGCGGCAAATCGGTGAAGATTTCGCCAAGAAAGCACCACGAACCGTTGGCATCGAGCAGCAGCGTGTTCTTGCCGATCCAACCGAGGCCCGCCTTTTCTGCCAGCGGTTTTTCGAGAACCGGCGCGCTGTCCGTGAAGGCGCGGTAATGACCGGGTGCGGCGTCGTCGATTCGTCGGGCAAGTGTGGCAAGGCGGCGGCGAAAAACCTTGTGGTAGTCGCGGCCCCGGGCGTAGCGCGCGATGTAGGCCGATCCGTCGTTCGCCGGGATGTCGTGCGGATGGGGTGGATCGCCGACGAGATAGTCGAGCTTTGCCGACAGGACCCGAATCGTGCCGGGTTCGAGACGCTCGGGGTCGAGGCGTTTTTCGACGTTGCGCTCGAGATAGCCGAGCGATCCGTGGAATTTCTGCTCGAGCCAATGACGGTATTTTGGCTCGTAATCGGAGAGATCGGTGTCGGTCGTCGCGATCTCGCGAAACCCCAGTTCGCTTGCCCAAGTCTCGATCGCGCGAGCGAGTTGATGCAAGTCCATATACTTCGCCGATGGCTGAGCTAGCGCGACGACGAGTTTACACGGGCACCACGTGTCGGAATCTCGATTCCAGGTTGATCAACGAATTCTCCCGCAGTGGATTCTCATTGATGGACCGGGCGGGTCGGGGTGCGTTGACGTTGATTCACCGGCGTTATCCCGGTGTGAAGTCTTTGACGATCTATGCCGGTTCCGGCAACAACGCGGGCGACGGCTATATCGTCGCGGGGCACGCGAAATCGCGGGGGTACGAGGTCGAGCTTTTGCAGATCGGGCGAACCGAGGGGCTTGGCGACGACGCGGCTCGGGCGCTCGAGTTCGCGAAATCGCAGGGCGTCGATATCGAGCCGATGACGGATGCGCTACCCCGCGGCGATGTTCTCGTCGATGCGCTTCTCGGGACAGGGGCGCGCGGCGAAATGCGCGAACCGTTTCAACGCGCGATCGATCACCTGAACGGGTCGGGTCGATTGGTCGTCGCGATCGATTTGCCGAGTGGGGTGAACACGGACACAGGCGGCCTCTTTACGACATCGCCCGTCCGCGCGGATATGACGGTCACGTTCATCGCACCCAAGCTCGGGCTCGTCACGGGTCCCGCGACCGATTTCGTCGGTGAACTGGTCGTCGACCGACTCGAGGCGCCGACCGAACTCTTCGCTACGCACGCGGACCGCGGCGTGCTCGCGATCGACGGGCGCGATCGAGCCTCCTTCGTGCGACCCGTGAACGCTCATAAGGGCCTCTTCGGCCGGCTCGTGGTCGTCGGTGGTGATCACGACATGGGCGGTGCGGTCGCGCTGACGGCCCGCGCGGCATTGTCGATCGGCGCGGGAATCGTGCGCGTCGCGACGCGCGGCGAACATCGCTCGACGGTTCTCAGTCAAACGCCCGAGGCCATGGTGCTCGCCGCGGAAGACGACGAAGCGCTCGAAAGCGTGCTGACGTCGTCGACCACGTTGGCGCTGGGTCCGGGGCTCGGCCGCGGTGATTGGGGCGAAGCGCTCGCGCGGCGGGTGCTGGCGCATTGTGTGACCGAGGACAAGCCCATCGTCGTGGACGCCGACGCGCTGAACTTCATTGCCGCACACGAACCGGCGATTCCGGCTCGAACGGTCCTCACGCCACATCCGGGCGAGGCCGCGCGTCTACTCGGTACGGACAACCGGTCGATCCAGGCGGATCGGCCCGCGGCGGCGTTGGCGCTCGCTGTTCGCTACGCCCCGGCGGTTGTCGTCCTCAAAGGTGCCGGGACGCTCGTCGCGCAAGGATCCGAGATCATCGGCGTGTGCCGTGTCGGCAATCCGGGTCTCGCGACGCCGGGCAGCGGTGATGTCCTGACGGGCGTCGTCGGTGGTCTCCTCGCGAGCGGGTTCGAACCCTCGCGCGCGGCCTGTCTTGGCGTCTGGATGCACGCCGATTCGGGCGATCGTGCCTGCAAATCGCAGCCGACGATCGTGGCTTCGGATATCGTTCGCCACCTGGTAACCGCGGTTCGCTGAACGATGCAGACGACTGATGTCTTTCTCGCCGACGAAGCAGAGATGGTGCAGTTCGGCGCGTCGCTCGTCAGTGGCTTGAATGGCCGGCGCTGGCAGGACGAATTGGTCTTTTTGAGCGGCGATCTGGGGGCGGGCAAGACGACGCTCGTGCGCGGTTTCGTTCAGGGTCTCGGTCACCGTGGTGCGGTGAAGAGCCCGACGTATACCCTTGTCGAGCCCTATACGTTCGATGCGGTAACCGTCTATCACTTCGATTTCTATCGGATCAAGGATCCGCGGGAACTCAGCTACATGGGCATCGACGAGTTGATGCAGGAAAGCGCCGTGAAGCTCGTCGAGTGGCCCGAGCAGGCGGGCAACAAGCTGCCGCCGCCCGATATCGATTGTCGGATCGTCGTCGAAGGCACCGGGCGGCGTATCACGATTGAAGATCGTCGTGGTTAGTCGCTCGTCGATAGCGCCCCTGATCGGTCTGTTTCTGGTCTTTTCTGCGTCGCTCGCTTTGGCCGAGAATCGGCTCAACAACGTCCGCGTTCACGCGGGTCCCCAGCAGACTCGTGTCGTGCTCGACACGACTGAGGTCCCCGACTTCAGACTCGAAACCCTGACGGGTCCGGATCGACTGGTTATCGATCTACGCAATACCGAACCGGCGCGCGGCCTCGAGCACCCCAGCCTCGATGGATTGGTCGTCAGCCGCATCCGCTCCGCCGTGCGCCCGCGCGGCACCTATCGTGTCGTGCTGGATCTCACTCGCGCGGTCGAGCGGAACGTCTTTTCCTTGCCACCGGTCGCGGATTACGGACATCGGCTGGTGATAGATCTCGACGCGCCGGCCGCCGTCGTCCGGCAACGGAACCTGGCGCCGCGGCCGGCTGGTGAGCGAGATGTCGTCGTCGCGATCGATGCCGGTCACGGCGGTGAGGATCCAGGGGCGGTCGGCGACGGTGGGGTTTACGAGAAAGGGGTTGTTCTCGCGATCTCTCGAAAAGTTGCGGCGATTCTCGAAGATCGGGCTGGCTATCGCGTCGCCATGGTCCGCGATGGCGACTACTACGTGGGCTTGCGCACACGGATCGAGATTGCACGTGAACGCGAACGCGCCGACCTCTTCGTCTCCATCCACGCGGATGCGTTTCGTCTCGCGAGTGTGAGCGGTGCGTCGGTCTACGCGCTCTCGACCGCCGGAGCGACCAGTGAATCCGCGCGCTGGCTTGCCGATCGTGAAAACCAGTCGGATCTGATCGGCGGGGTCGGTGACGTCTCGCTCGCCTCGCATAGCGAAGACGTTCAGGAAGCCATTCTCGAGCTCTCGATGGATCAGACCCTCGTGCACAGCCTCGAGGTCGGGGCGATCGTGCTCGAAGCGCTCGGCCGCGTCACCAAGGTCCGCAAGAAGCAGGTCGAGCAGGCCGGCTTCGTCGTCCTCAAATCACCCGACGTACCCTCGATCCTGATCGAGACGGGTTATCTCTCGAATCCGGCGGAGGCGCGCCGGCTCAGAACGGACGCGTACCAGACGAAGATCGCCCGCGCGATCGCGGACGGGCTCGACCGCTACGTCAGAACCCATCCGCCGCCCGATAGCCTGATTGCCGCGCTCGTCGACGCCGAGCCGGTGCGCCACGTCATTCGGCGAGGCGAGACGATGTCGGGCATCGCCGCGCAATATCGGGTGTCGGTCAACGCGATACAGAGCGCCAACCGTGTGGATGCCGATCGAATCCGGGCTGGCGACGTGCTTCTGATACCGCGAATCGGGCCGGGCGGTTAGCGTGGGATGAAACGAATCGCGCTTCTCGCCCCGGCCGTCGCCAACCAGATCGCTGCTGGGGAGGTCGTCGAACGGCCCGCGTCGATCGTCAAGGAACTGGTCGAAAACAGTCTCGACGCGAACGCTCGGATGATCCGCATCGAAGTGGAGGATGCGGGTGTTGCCCGCGTCAGTGTGCGCGATGACGGCGATGGCATCGCGGAATCAGACCTTCAGCTCGCCGTGGCCCGGCACGCGACCAGTAAAATCGTCGCCGCATCGGATCTCACGACGGTGGAGTCGATGGGGTTCCGCGGCGAAGCCCTGGCCAGCGTCGCCTCCGTCTCGCGGCTAACGCTGACGTCGCGGGCTCGCGACGCGGACAGCGGCTTTCAGGTGATCGTCGACGGCGGTGTGCTGCGTGATGTGCGACCGGCCGCGCATCCGGTCGGTACCACTGTCGACGTCCGCGACCTCTTCTTCAACACGCCCGCGCGGCGAAAGTTCCTGAAGGGCGAACGAACCGAAATGCTGCATATCGGCGATAGCGTCCGGCGTCTTGCCCTCGCGCGGGCTGATGTTGCGATCGAGCTTCTCGTCGGCGATCGATCGGTCGAGCGGTTCCCGGCGGCGTCGGCCTTTTTCGAGAATGAGGCCGTCGCCTTCGCACCGGAACGGCTGGCGGGGATCCTCGGCCGCGATTTCATGGATCGTGCGGTATTCGTCGTCGAGCAAGACGGCGACTACGAACTCGCCGGATGGGTCGGCTCTCCTACCGATAATCGTAATCGTGCCGATCGCCAGTTCTTCTACGTCAATGGCAGGTGCGTGCGCGATTCGATCGTCGGCCACGCGATTCGCCAGGCGTACCGCGACGTCATGTTTCACGGTCGTCACGCGGTATACGCGCTGTCGCTAACGCTCCCCTTCGATGCAATCGACGTGAACGTGCATCCGACCAAGGACGAAGTTCGATTCCGTGAACCGCGACGCGTGCACGACTTCATCTTCGGGCGGCTTGCCCGGGCACTGCGTGACGTTCGACCACCCTCTATCCGAACGCAACGCACGGGCGCGCAAGCGCCGATTCGACCCACGTTGTCACCGAGTCATCAGTTCAACGCGGAACTCTTCGATTCGACGCTCTCGCTCGAACAGCCGGCTCCGGCACTCGATCCACTGTCGACGGATCGATTGGAGGTTAGAGAGGCGGAGAATACGGGTGGTGTCCCGCCGCTCGGTGTCGCGCTCGCGCAGCTCCACGGTATCTACGTGCTGGCGCAAAACGAGCTGGGACTCGTGCTCGTCGACATGCACGCGGCGCACGAACGCATCACCTACGAGGCGCTTAAACGGGATCTGGCAGACCGTACTGTCGTCCGGCAACGGTTGTTGATCCCACCGGCAGTAGAGGTCGGGCCCACGGAAGCTGCGTTTACGGAATCTCACGCGGCCGAGATCGAAGCGCTCGGCCTCGTGATCGAACGACAGGGCGTCTCGAGCGTGGTGGTGCGTGAAGTTCCCGCGCTCCTCGGTGACGTCGACATCGAGGCGCTCGCGCGCGACGTCCTGAGTGATCTGGTCGCTGTTGGTGACTCAGGCACAGTGATCGCAAAAGTGGACGTGCTGCTCGGCAATGCGGCCTGCCGGGCGTCGATGCGGGCTCATCGGCAGATGCAGCTCGATGAGATGAATGCGCTTCTGCGCCAGATCGAACAGACACCCAACGGCGGGCAGTGCAACCACGGTCGCCCGACGTACACGTTCCTTTCGATGGACGCGCTCGACAGCCTCTTTCTGCGGGGTCGATGAAACCGGTTCTGACGATCATAGGCCCGACGGCGTGCGGCAAAACGCAAACCGCGATGATGCTCGCGGACCACGTACCGCAGGTCGATCTCATCAGTGTGGACTCGGCAATGGTCTATCGCGGCCTCGATATCGGTACGGCAAAACCGACGGCCGATGAACTCGTCCGATACCCACACGCGCTGGTCGACGTGGCGGATCCGAGCGAAGTCTATTCGGCCGCGCGGTTCGTCGACGACGCCGATCGTCTCGTCCGGACAAGCCTCGAGCGCGGACGGGTACCCGTTCTCGTGGGCGGCACGATGCTCTACTTCAACGCCTTCAAGTCGGGGTTGAACGCTTTGCCGAGCGCCGATCCTGAAACGCGTGAATCGATCGCTGCCCGAGGCGAGCGAGAGGGTTGGCCCGCGCTGCACCGCGAACTCGAACGAATCGACCCGCGGGCGGCGGCCGGCATCGAGCCCCAGAACCGGCAGCGCATCCAACGCGCGCTCGAGGTGTTTGAGCTGACGGGGCGCCCCATTTCGGCTTTCTGGAACGAAGACCGGGCCGGTTTCGCCGATCGCTTCGACGCGCCGCTGATCGAAACCGCCATCGTCCCGACGGATCGTGCGGATCTTCATCGGCGGATCGCGGAGCGCATCGAGGGAATGCTCGAGCGGGGGCTCGTCGACGAGGTTCGCGGCTTGCGCGAGCGCGCGGATCTCAGTCTCGATTGCCCCGCCATGCGCGCCGTCGGCTACCGCCAGGTCTGGCAGTTCCTGGACGGACGCTACGACGAATCGGAGATGATTGATCGACTGAACGCGGCGACCCGACAGTTGGCCAAAAAACAGCTCACCTGGTTACGGCGCTTTCGAGGTATGTTCACTTTTGCGACCCCGCGCGAGGCGTTTGTATGGATCATCGGCCAGCTCGAGGGCGGCTAGAAGGGGTGCGGGCCTTCCTTGAAAAAGCCCAGGTGGGTCCCCATAGTACGCGCCTCGTTCGAGTCGCACGCGGTTGCAGCGACCGGATATCGCCTCGACCCATTGATGCGAGTTTTTGCGAACTCGCAGCGGGAGAGCGTGTCCTATTGCTGGAAGATGAGGGCGCGGTTACAAGGATTTCATGATGTCGAAAGGGCACTCGCTGCAGGACCCCTATCTCAATACGCTGCGCAAGGAGCGGATTCCGGTATCGATTTACCTGGTCAACGGCATCAAGCTGCAGGGACAGATCGAATCGTTCGATCAGTTCGTCGTGCTCTTGCGCAACACGGTGAGTCAGATGGTCTACAAGCACGCCATCTCGACGGTCGTTCCGTCGCGCAACGTGCGCCTGCCGGCAAATGACGACGAAGAGAGCAGCCAATAGCGCGAAGGACGCCTGAACGCGAGCAATACGATGGATTTTTCATAGAAACCGCCACCGCGCGGTCAGTGTCGACGACCCCATCCACTTTTACTGGAGGTCACCATGCTGTTTGAAAGACCAGCACCGGGACACAAAGCCATCGTCGTTCATGTTGATTTTCCAGACGACTCGGCGAATCTCGAAGAATTTCAAGAATTGGCAACATCGGCCGAGCTACTGCCGGCCGATACGCTCACCACGCGGCGTGATACGCCGCATCCGCGATGGTTCCTGGGCTCGGGCAAGGTGGAAGAGCTCCATGATCGCGTCAAGCAACAAGATCTCGACCTCGTGCTCGTCAACCACGAGCTCTCACCGGGCCAACAGCGCAACCTCGAGGAGCGGCTTCGTACGCGTGTGATGACGCGAACGGAGCTGATCCTGCACATCTTTGCGGATCGAGCGCGGACGCACGAAGGGCAGCTCCAGGTCGAGCTCGCGCAGCTCACCCATGCGCAGTCGCGCATGGTGCGCGGGTGGACGCACCTCGACCGGCAGAAAGGTGGTGTGAATATGCGCGGCGCCGGCGAGACGCAGCTCGAACTCGACCAACGGATGTTGTCGACACGGGTCAAGAACGTTCGTCAACGTCTCGAGCATGTGCACCGACAACGTGCGCAGAGTCGTCGCAGGCGGAGCCGTGCTCGCGTGCCCACCGTGGCACTGGCGGGTTATACGAACGCCGGGAAGTCGACGCTCTTCAATGCATTGACCCGCGGCGGCGTGCATGCGGCGGATCAGCTCTTTGCGACGCTCGATCCGACCATGCGACAACTCGACCTCGGGCCTAGCGTGCATGCCGTGCTCGCGGATACGGTCGGCTTCATCAGGGACTTACCTGTTACGCTGGTCGACGCGTTCAAGGCGACGCTCGAAGAGATCGCCGAGGCGGATCTCATCGTGCACGTCATCGATGCGGTGACCTTTCAAGAGACGGACGATCTCCGTCGTGAAGTGATGGAAGTGTTGGGCGAGATCGGTGCTGGCGAAGTGCCGACCCTCGAGGTCATGAACAAGGTCGACCTGATCGAGGAGCGCGCGCCAGCGGCGGCGAATCGCGTCTGGGTCAGCGCCCAGACTGGCGAAGGGCTTGCCGAGTTGACGGCGGCGATTACGGACCGTCTCGGTCTGACCGCCGTGCCAGTGGCGGTCGAGCTTCGACCGCAGGACGGGCGGCTGCGAGCGTGGCTTTATCGACACGCTGATGTCGAGAACGAAGACGTGCTCGACGACGGGCGAATGCGGCTGTGTGTGCGGCTCGATCAAGACCATTTGCTCGAGTTCGAGCGGTTCGACGAGGTTTTGTCGGCGGACACACAAGTGCATAGAATTCTCAAGCACCTATAAGAGGAAACTCACATGGCTTGGAACGAACCAGGCGGTGGCAAGGACCAAGACCCCTGGGGAGGCCGCGGCGGTGATCAAGGACCGCCCGATCTCGATGAGGCGTTCCGGCAGTTCCAGTCGAGGCTATCCAAAATCTTCGGTGGCGGTGGCGGAAGTGGCTCAGGTGGCCAAGGTGGCGGCGGACGAACGATCAGCGCATCGTTCATCGGCTTCGCGCTCGCGGCACTCGCGATCGTTTACGGCTTCTGGGGCGTCTATCAGGTGGACCAACAGGAACGCGGTGTCGTGTTCCGATTTGGAAAAGCCCAGAGCGATCTGATATTTCCGGGTCTGCATTGGAACCCACCGCTCATCGACGTCGTCGAGAAGGTGAATGTGACCCGCGTGAACTCGACCTCGCATACGGGCCTCATGCTCACCGAGGACGAGAACATCGTCGACGTCAATCTGACCGTGCAATACATCGTTGATCGTCCGGTCGACTTCATCGTCAACGTCAAGAATCCGGGCGTGAGCCTCGAGCAGGCAACGGAGAGTGCGCTACGACACGTCGTCGGCAGTTCGTCGATGGACTCGGTCATCACTGAAGGCCGGGAGGCGCTCGGCATCGAAGTCCAGGAGCGTCTGCAAACATACTTGAACCTCTACGGCACGGGCATCGTCGTGCGTAAGGTCAACATCGATCAGTCCGGTCCGCCACGCCAGGTGCAGGAAGCGTTCGACGACGTGCAGAAGGCTAAGGAGGACGAGGTCCGATCAGTCAACGACGCCAACGCTTATGCCGAATCCGTGGTGCCCGACGCCCGCGGTCGCGCGCAGGAAGCGATAGAGCAAGCGAACGCGTATCGTGACCAGGTGATCGCACGGGCGACGGGTGAAGCCGAACGGTTCCGCAAACTGCTCGAGCAGTACAGCCTTGCCAAAGGCGTGACGCGGGATCGGCTGTACATCGATGCACTCGAATCAGTGTTGGCGTCGAGTTCCAAGGTTCTCATCGACGTCGAAGGCGGGAACAACATGCTGTACCTACCGCTGGACCGCCTGGCCAACCGATCGGCGCCTATCGATCCATCGGGCCTCGATTCGGCGGCCACCCGCAGGCTTGCCGATGAGGTAATCCGGGAAATCGAATCCCGACAGTCCTCGCCTCGCTCGAATCGCTAGCAGAGACTACCCATGAGTGTTAAATCGATCGTCATCGCGTTGATCACCATCATTGCCTTACTGCTGGTGCGTAACGCCATATTTACCGTGCACGAAACCGAACGTGCCATCTTGCTTCGGTTCGGTGCCATTACGAATCCGAACGTGGAACCCGGTCTGAACTTCAAGCTGCCGATCGCCGAAGAAGTGAAAAAATTCGACGGGCGAGTATTGACCCTGGATGCGCCCGCCGAACGTTATTACACGCTCGAGAAAAAACCGTTGATGGTCGACCTCTACGCAAAGTGGCGTGTCGACGATGTCGAGCGCTACTACACGGCGAGCTCGGGTGACGAGAACCGGGCGCGAAACCTACTCCAGGAGCGCGTCAACGAGGGACTTCGAAACCAGATCAGCCGACGCGACATGCACGAGGTGATCTCGGGTGAACGCGACCTCTTGATGCAGGATCTCACGCGCGACCTGAACGAGGTGATGGAGCGCGAGATGGGCGTCACCGTCGTTGACGTTCGCGTCAAGAAAATCGACCTTCCGTTGGAGGTTTCGCAGGCGGTCTACGAGCGGATGAACTCCGAACGGGAAATCGAGGCGCGCCAATATCGAGCGACGGGGCGCGAACTCGCGCTCGGGATCTCGTCCGATGCGGACCGGCAAGTGGTCGTCATCGGGGCAGACGCCTATCGCACGGCTGAAGAACTACGCGGCGACGGTGACGCGAAGGCGGCTGAGATCTACGCGTCGGCATATGAGAGAGATCCCGAGTTCTACGAGTTCTATCGGAGCATCAACGCTTACAAGCAGGTGTTCAGTAACCAAGGCGACATCCTGATCCTCGACCCGAAGAGTGACTTCTTCAAGTACCTCGAGAAAGGGGACGGCGGCTGAGGGCCGCGCGCGTCAGCGCTAATCCGAGAGATCAAAATTCATGTCCACCGGACGCAACGTTGTCGTCATCGGTACCCAATGGGGTGATGAAGGCAAGGGTAAAGTCGTTGATCTTCTGACCGAGCGCGCATCAGCGGTGGTGCGCTTTCAGGGCGGCCATAACGCCGGCCACACCCTCGTCATCAACGGCGAAAAGACCGTCCTGCACCTGATTCCGTCGGGCATTCTGCGCACGGACGTGCAGTGTCTGATCGGCAACGGCGTCGTGCTCGCGCCTGATGCGCTCATGAAGGAGATTCGCGAACTTGAGGTACGTGACGTACCCGTGCGCGAACGACTCCGTCTGAGTCCCGCGTGCCCGCTGATCTTTCCGTACCACGTCGCGACCGATCAGGCCCGTGAACTCGCCAAAGGTCGCGGCAAGATCGGGACGACCGGACGCGGTATCGGGCCGGCTTACGAGGACAAAGCGGCACGTCGTGGGGTGCGCCTCGGTGACCTTTTCTATTGGGAACAGTTTGCCGAGAAGCTCAAAGAAGCGATGGCATACCACAACTTCATGTTGACGCAGTATTACGAAGTGGAGCCGGTCGACTTCAACGAGACCCTCGACGAAGCCGCGCGCCTCGCCGAGGAAGTGCGCCCGATGGTCGCCGACATCGTGCCGATCCTACACCAGCTCCACGATGACGGGCGTTCGATCCTGTTCGAGGGCGCGCAGGGCTCGCTGCTCGATGTGGATCTCGGCACCTATCCCTTCGTCACCTCATCGAACACGACCGCTGGCGGCACAGCGATCGGCAGCGGTTTTGGACCGCGCTACCTCGACTACATTCTCGGTATCACGAAGGCCTACTCGACACGCGTCGGCTCGGGGCCGTTTCCGACGGAACTCTTCGATGCCACGGGCGATCGCCTGGCCAAACGCGGTGCGGAGTTCGGTTCCACTACGGGACGAGCGCGGCGTTGTGGTTGGTTCGATGCCGTGGCGCTTCGCCAGGCCGTCAAGATCAACAGCCTGTCGGGGCTCTGTCTCACGAAGCTCGACGTGCTCGACGGATTGGAAACGATTCGGATCTGCGTCGGCTACGAAGGTCCCGAGGGAGAAGCGGGTGTCGCTCGCTTCGGCAGCGAGTACTACTCGAACCTGACGCCCGTTTACGAGGACGTACCGGGTTGGAGCGAATCGACGGCGGGGGCGAAGTCGATTGACGACTTGCCCACCGCGGCGCGTGACTACATTGCCAGGATCGAGAGTGCGGTCGGCGCGCCGATCGCGATTATTTCGACAGGTCCGGATCGATCGGAGACGATTGTGCTCGAGGACCCGTTTGCGGGAACGACATGAGCATCGACTCGCGCCTGCTCGAGATCCTTGTTTGCCCTATGTCGAAGGCGCCGCTCGTTTTGAGTGCCGACAAGGAAGAACTCTGGTGTCGGTCGAGTGGTCTTGCTTATCCGATCCGTGATGACATTCCTGTCATGATTGCGGAGGAAGCTCGGGAGCTTTCGAAAGATGAGCGTGAGTCGATCTCATCCGCGGCGGAACCACCGAGCCGCTAAAATGGCCGCCTCGCGACGGCCGCTGATAGAAGCGAAAAGACAGTTGGACGATCGAGTTAGAAACATTGGAGTACCGAGTTTGGCGACCGCGGCCGAAATGCCCGACGTCGCCAGCCGGGAACTCGAAGTACCGCAGGGCACCCTCGACTGGGTCGGTATGGGCGAGATACGTCAACCGCTCAAGGTGCGCGACGGTGGTGAGGTGCACGACGTCCAGGCTCGCGTTCAGGTGTACGTCAATCTAGGTGATGCCCAGGCCAAGGGTATTCACATGTCGCGCCTCTACCTGATCCTCGACGAACACGCGCAGACACGACCGCTCACCTGTGCGGGGTTGAAGCTCTTGCTTGCCTCGATGCTCGAGTCGCATCGTGACCTTTCAACGCGCGCATACGTGCAATTCGACTTCGAGTATTTCCTTCGTCGACGGGCGCTCCTTTCCGAGAATGCGGGCTGGAACAGCTACCCCGCGTCGATTCGCGCCGCCGTGATCGACGGGGAAGTCCGCCTCGAGTTGAGCCTTGGCGTCTGGTATTCGAGCACCTGTCCCGCATCGGCCGCGTTGGCCCGCCAACTCATCCAGGAAAAGTTTGAAGCCGACTTCGGCCGTACCGGCGACGTTAAGGCGTCTGAAGTTCGCGCATGGCTCGGCACCGAAACCGCGATCGCCGGCACGCCGCATGCGCAACGAAGCCTCGCTCAGGTACGAGTCCTGCTAGACGAAACCCTCGAGACGTTGCCGCTCACCGACTTGGTCGACGAAGTCGAGAGTACCCTCGCGACACCCGTGCAAACGGCTGTGAAGCGCGAGGACGAGCAGGAGTTCGCTCGGCTGAACGCTGCCAATCTCATGTTCTGCGAGGATGCCGGTAGGCGCCTCAAAGCGCGCCTCGACCACGATCCGCGATTCGACGATTTCTGGGTTCGGATCGAGCATCACGAGAGTTTGCATGCGCATGACGCGGTGAGCGTCTTCACGAAGGGCGTCGAAGGGGGCTTCGAACCCGCGCCCTGATCCGGCAACTCAACGACGAAGATGGCTTTCCCATCGTTTGGCGTGAGGGTGTGCTCTAGGGCATGCTTTTTTCCTTGGCGTCCCATCATCCAAATGGCAACAACGCTCGACTGAGAGGCAGCCCCATGAGTTCGTCACCCACCCCGTGGTTTCTCGAAGCCGAGGCGGAACGCATCGCCGAAGCCGAAGACGATGCCCGCACGATCGATCTCGACGCGATCGACCCGGTCAGCTTGAGCCTTTTCCAGGCGAATGCGCAGGATCCCTACTTCCGTCGGCTGCGTGAGGACGATCCGGTTCACTATCACGAGTCGAGCCGGGTCGGCCCCTATTGGTCGGTGACGAGCTACGAACAGATCAAGTTCGTTGATACCCATCACGGTGCGTTCTCGAGCGAACCCGTCGTGTCGCTCGCGGACCTCAAGGACGATTTTCCGTTGCCGATGTTCATCGCGATGGATCAGCCGAAACACGATCGGCAGCGAAAGGTCGCAGCGCCGATCGTGGCACCGCGCAATCTGCAGAACTTCGAGGCGATCATTCGCAAGCGCGCGATCGAGATTCTCGAGAGCCTGCCGGTGGGAGAACCGTTCAACTGGGTCGAGGACGTATCGATTGAACTCACCACACAGATGCTCGCGACCTTGTTCGACTTTCCCCATGAGGACCGCCGCCGCCTGACGCGCTGGTCCGATGTCGCGACGGGTAGCCCCGGCACGGGGATCGTCGAGTCGCACGAACAGCGTCGTCAGGAGCTGACCGAATGCCTCGAGTACTTCACGGAACTCTGGAACGAGCGCGTCAATGAGCCGCCGAAGTTCGACCTGGTCTCCATGCTGGCGCACGGAGAGTCGACGCGCTCTATGACGCCGCAGGAGTACCTCGGCAATCTCGTGCTCCTGATCGTCGGGGGTAACGACACGACGCGGAATTCCATTACCGGCGGCCTCCTCGCGCTCAATCAATACCCGCAAGAGTTCGACAGGTTGCGTGCCGATCCGAGCGTGATTCCCAACATGGTGTCCGAAATCGTGCGTTGGCAGACGCCTGTTCCCCACATGCGCCGCACGGCGCTCGAAGACACGCGGGCGCTGGTCCTTGAGGAGACGCTGTACGTCGACGGCGTCCCACATGCGCCGCACGGCGCTCGAAGACACGCGGGTGGGCGACAAGACGATTCGCGCGGGGGAGAAGGTCGCGATGTGGTACCTCTCGGGGAACCGCGACGAGCGTGTATTCGAGAACGCGGATGAGCTCAAGGTCGACCGGGCCAATGCGCGCAACCATCTCGCGTTCGGCTTCGGTATCCACCGCTGTATGGGCAATCGCCTGGCGGAGATGCAGCTTCGGGTGCTGTGGGAGGAGATCCTGCCGCGCTTCAAGCACATCGAAGTCGTTGGCGCGCCGGTACGCAATCGGTCGTATCTGATCCGCGGATATACCGACCTGCCGGTAGTGGCCCACGCGGCGTAAGCGCCATGTCGGATCGTGGCGCGTCGATCCTTGCGCCGCTGCCCGATCCGTTCCGAATAGCTGACGGGCGACGAGTCGCATCGACTGACCACTGGCGCCGACGCCGCGAAGAGATCGTCGCACTCCTCTTAGAGATTCAATACGGCACCATGCCCGGCCGCCTTCGTCATGCGACGGCGCACATCGGGGAATGGCTTACGACGGCGGGTGGTCGGCGAAAGCGGATCGACCGACTCGTCTGGTCGCCCTCGGGCGAGAATCCCGGCGTCACAGTCGACGTGTCCATCCACCTGCCGTCGACGGACGAGATCGAGGCACGGAGGACCAAGATCGCGGCGTTTGGCGCCGACGGACTACCGGCAGTTCTTTTTGTGGGGCGTCAGACGCACGAAGCGCTGCTCGCGCGGGGCTACGTCGTCGTCAACTACCCGAACGATACGATCGAGCCCATGGAGATCGGTCGACCGGTGCTCGGCCCCGTTCGGGCGCTCTACCGCGAACGCTACGGCGACCGATTCAGTTGGGGATCGATTGCTACCTGGGCGTGGGGCGCGATGCGTGTGCTCGATCACCTCGTCGAGCTGCCCGAAATCGATCGCTCGAGGATTGCGATCACGGGGCATTCGCGAAACGGCAAGACCGCGCTGCTCGCCGGTGCGCTCGATGAACGGTTTGCCGTGGTCAACCCGGCAGGATCGGGATGTGCGGGCGCGGGTTCGTACCTCGTGCTCGGTCCGGGGTGCGAGGATCTCGAAGCGCTGACCGATCGTGCGCGCTGGTGGGGCTGGACCGCACCGGGCTTCGAGGCGTGGGCGGCCCGCGTCGCCGAACTACCGTTTGATCAGCACTTCCTGATGGGGCTCGTCGCGCCGCGTCCGCTTCTGCGCACCGAAGGGGGGGACGATGCCTGGGCGAATCCGATCGGCACGTCGGCGACTTACCTCGCGACGCAACCGATCTATGACTTCCTCGGCGCGGGCGCGATGAACATGATCGCCTATCGCGAAGGTGGACATGCCCAAACGGAAGACGACGCGGTCGCGTTGGCGATGGTTTGCGATGAGGCGTTGTATGGCGTGCCTCGATCCGTCGAGATGGACCAAGTGCTCCCTGAGACGCCGAACCCTGAGGCGCTGTTCGAATGGACGCCGCCCGCGGGGACCGATGCCGGTGTGGATCGTCGTCCTTAGCGGATGAGCGCTTGCACGGCGCAACGAGCAAGTTTTCGCAAGTCGTCGGGTGTGGAACCGGCTCGAACGCGCAGGGCCAGCGTTTGTAGCGTCGCTTGCAGGAGTTGCGCGGTGCACGAAGGATCCAACGTCGTCTCGAGCTGTCCGTCGGCCTGTGCGCGTACCAGACGCCGCGCGAAACCCTCGTCCAACCGCGCGATGAGATCCTTCAGATCGCCTTTAACCTCGGGATGCGAGAGCGCTTCGCTGGGCGCGGTACAGACCATGAGGCAGCCGAGTGGCGGGGATCCTCCGCAATAGACGTCGATCGCCTGATCAAAGAACGCGATCAGCCCACGCACGACGTCATCATCCTGATCGAGGGCCTCGACAGCGGTGTCGAGTTGGCCGCAGAAGAAGGCGAGTGATTTGCGGTAGATCGCTTCTTTATTGCCGAACGCGTTGTAGATGCTCGGCCGATTCATCTTCATCGCTCGAGCGAGATCGTCGAGCGAGGTCGCCGTGAGGCCTTTTCGCCAGAAGAGCTCCGCAGCCGCGACGATGGCTTCGTCTTCGTTGAACTCTCGAGGTCGGCCGCGCGGCATATTTATGTACTCATTCGCAAAGAATTGGAATATGCTCATTTTGTACGAATCAATACAAAATATCTCGCGGAGCGCTCATGAAGGCGACGCGAAAGGAGAGCAACCCGTGAAGATCGAGCACCCGGCTAGCCCAATCGTCGGCAAGCTTGAAGGCTTGCACCTGTTCCATTTTGACGGCGCGCCTTGTGCACAACGTGTCCGCTTTGCCCTGTACGAGAAAGGCCTAGTGCGTGGCCGTGAGGTCAAGTTCGACGCGGCGGATCCGGCGTCGTGTCGAGGTGAACCCGGCGCATGGATCAGCCGCCGCGTCTCGCTCATCAAGCACGAGCACATGACGCCGACCTACGCCGCGATCCACCCGAACCTCGTCGTCCCGGCGCTCGTGCACGATGGCGAGTTGCACCTCGAATCCATGGACATCATCGAGTATCTCGACCAGGCGTTCGGCGGCGCGCCGCTGGTGCCGAAGGACGATCCCGATCGGCTGGCCGATGCGCGTGCGTTGACGGCGCTCGGCAAGGATCTGCATCGCTCGATTCGTTTCGTCACCTTCCGGTGGGGTCTTCGCGGCTTGGCGCGGCTCTCGGCCCAAGCCGAGGTCGAACTGAAAGCCTCGCTCGCGAACGGCGATGACGGCGAACAGTTGCTCGCTTTCTATGAGGACTACGACAGCCGGTCTATCCCCGACGATGTCTTCGTCGCCCACCTCGAGAAACTGAACGGCGCTTTCACGGACCTCGAGCATCGTCTGTCGGATGGAAGAGCCTCCCTCATCGGTGACGACGTCTCGATGGCGGACGTCATCTGGGCGATGAAGGTGTTGCGTTTGAGCGAATGTGATTATCCGTTCGCGCGTTGTTTCCCGGCTGTTTGGGCGTGGTTCGATCGACTGTCGTCGCGGCGATCGTTCCGTGAGGGCGTCATGGGCAAACACGCCTTCATGAGCCGCGCCTTCCGCGCCAAGGCGTCGGTCGAGCACTTGCTGGGGATCGGGCTTCGCCGTGAAGTACTGAAGCGCGTGGCATGAGAAAACGCGTCATGGCGATCCGCTCGCCATCTCCGCGCGATCGACGAGGGCGCTAGACTCATCGAGATGGCGAGGCGCTTGCTATTCTCGCGACTCATCGAGTGGATTCGGACGGGCAACGTCCAGATGATTTTGCTCGAACTCGTGATCGTCGCCCTGGGGATTTTCCTGGGGTTCCAGGTCGATCGCGCCTACGAGAGCAGGCGCGACGATGCGATCGCCGTTCAACACGTCGAACGTCTCATCGCAGACGTCAGAGAGGATGTGGAGGTACTCGATCGCGTCGTCCTGGCTGCTCAGGCCAGGCTGGAATCGGTCGAGCGCGTCATCATGTCGGTGACAGACGATACGGTCGCGCAAGAGAAACCCACGCAGTACTTCATCGATCTCGAGCAAGGCCTTTATCGTTTTTTCTTTGTCTCGAACGACGCGACGTTCCGTGAACTGTTGTCGACGGGAGACATGGGGTTGTTGCCCGTTGCGCTTCGAGAAGCGATTTTCGATTACTACGCGGACGTGCGCAGCAACGAACAATTCGACGTATCGATTCAAGCCGTTCAGAACGAATCGTTCAAACGTTTTGCCGGCGTGATTCAGGCCGCCGAGTTTTCGTCGACGATCATGCTGCCGCGCGACTACCAGCGCGGATCAAGCCTCGCGAACATCGCATCCGAACGCGAGTATTCCGCTCTGGAAGCATTGGCTGCCGTCGAGCGTTTGCGCGCCAAACGCGGCGCCGTCGAGTGGCTACCGAGGCTTCTTCAGATCCAGTCGCAATTGGTCTTGACGAACGAAGCGCTGCTCGCAGCGGCCAAGCGGTTGGGAGAGGTGCTGGCGAGCGCTCGTGGCGAACCGGCTGTAGCGCGACTGGAAGTTGGTGCCGAGGAGAGGACTTGAACCTCCACGGGCTAATGCCCACTAGCACCTGAAGCTAGCGTGTCTACCAATTTCACCACCTCGGCAGGCGGTCGGCCCCATGGGGGTCGTCGGCTTGGGTCGGTGGCCTATTGAGGCACGCGACCGGCGGGCGACTTTACTACAGCGACTGATCCCTGAACAATCGCCGTTTTCGCGGTTGGTGAGTCAGCAATTCCTCGACTCCGACGTTCTCATCAGACGACCGATCGCCGCCGTCCGCACGTCACGACAAGCGAAGTCCGCAAAGTTATCGGTGCCTTGAATCGGGCACGCTGGTCTTCCCTGATCGAACATTTCGACCCGTCACCGAAGTATGTCAGCGTCTTGAGCCGGGTTGTCGACGGCCTGGTCGCTTCCGGTGAAGTGGTCGTGGACCGCCGCGGCGTCTATTCACTCGTGATCGATGGACCGGCCGTTCGCGGGGTCGTCGAAGCGGTGGCGGGCGAACTGATCGTCGTGCTCGACGATGGTGCGCGGGTGTCGATCCGCAGCCGGCGCGTCCGCGCGGGTGACGTCGTCCTCGGCACCCAGACCAACGGCATGTTTTTTCTGCACGAAGTCGCCAAACCGTCGCCTCGCGCGGTGCTCGGGCAGGTGACGGGCTACGGGCGTCGGCTCTCCGTGGATCCTATCGATGCACAATTGCGCGGCCGGATCGATATCGTCGAACCGAGCAAGGCCATACCGGGCGATATCGTCGCGGTGCAGATCCTGAACGTCGGCGAACGTTCGATGGATGGGCGCGTGCTGTCGATCGTCGAGGGCAAGAACGAAGCCGACCGCGCCGCGCAGGTGGCGTTGGCGGCTTTCGATATTCCCCACGTTTGGCCTTTCGATGATCAGGCGCTTTCGTTCGACGAACCCGGTCAACAGCACGGACGCGAAGACTTTGCCGCGACACCGTTGGTGACGATCGATGGCGAAACCGCACGGGATTTCGATGACGCGGTCTATGCCGAACGGCGCCCCCGCGGTGGCTGGCGGTTGGTCGTGGCGATTGCGGACGTTGCCCACTACGTGCATCCGTTCGATGAGATCGACCGGGAAGCGGCACTTCGCGGCAACTCGGTCTATCTGCCGGATCGGGTCGTACCGATGTTGCCGCCCGTCTTATCGGATCACGTCTGCTCGCTCGTGCCCGGACGACGGCGCTTTGCGATGGTCTGCGACATGCTCATCTCGGCCAACGGACGGCTGTCGAAGTATCGTTTCAGCGAAGGTGTGATCCGCAGCCACCAGCGGCTCACCTATACGGCGGTCGGCGAGTTCCTCGATGGTCGCGGCGATACCATCGTGAGTGATCCCGTTCGTGCGTCGCTGCGCGCGTTGCACGGCGCCTATGGCGCGCTGAGTGAAATGCGTGATGAACGCGGCGCGATCGATCTCGATGCGCCTGAAGCATCCGTCGTGGTCGCCGACGGCGAACCCTCGCATGTCGAGGTGCGAGAACGCCACGACGCGCATCGGATCATCGAAGAGGCCATGATCCTGGCCAACGTGGCGGCCGCCCGACACCTCGAGAAGATCGACAACGCAGCACCTGCCTATCGAGTGCACGAGCCGCCCTCGGAGGCGAAGATCAAGGACCTCAAGGACGTGTTCTCGATCGTCGGCGAGGAGCTACCGCTGGACGTGCCGACGCCACTCGAGCTCAGGACCATCGCGGCCCGGGTGAAGGCGAAGTCCGGTATTCCCGACTCGATCTGGGACATGATTCTGCTGCGATCGATGTCCCAGGCGCGCTACGAGCCGAAACGCCTCGGACATTTTGGGCTGGCGCTACCTTCGTACGTGCATTTCACATCGCCGATTCGGCGCTACGCGGACCTGCTCGTCCATCGCCAGCTCAAAGGCCACAAACTACCGGCCGAATACCTCGACATCTGTGCGCATATCTCGGTGTCGGAGCGTCGCGCCGAGGGTGCTGAACGGCTCGTTTCGAATTGGCTCAAATGCACGTTACTCGAAGATCGAATCGGCGAAACGTTCGCCGGTCGGATCGCCGGCGTCACGGGTTTCGGCGCGTTTGTGGAACTCGACGGCGTTTACGTGCAGGGCTTGCTGCATATCTCGAACCTGGGCCGTGAGCATTTCGAGTACGTGCCGAAATCGATGGCGATCGTCGCGTCGCGGTCGGGTATGCGCTTCACCGTCGGTGACCGCGTGAAGGTCGTGCTCGATCAGGTTTCTCCCGCGACGGGGCGCGTCGATCTGTCGTTGCCGCAACGAGGCGAGCGCGGCCGGCGCGGTCGTCGCCGCCGCGGTTGATCCGATGACCGATTGGGTATTTGGCCGGCACAGTGTGCGGGCGCTCCTGGCCGAGGACGTCGATCGGGTCCGGCGGGTGATCGTGGCGGGCGAAAACCCGGAGATCCGTGCGTTGGCGGAGGAGGCGCAGCGCCTCGGGCTTCGTCTCGAGCGCCGCGATCGAGCGACCCTCGATCGGCTGACGAATGGCGGCAATCACCAGTCGATCGCGGCGGAATGTGCGGCGATCACGGCGATGTCGGAGACGGCGTTCGAGGCGATGTGGCCGTCGATGTCGGCAAACCCGCTACTACTCGTTCTCGACGGGGTTCAAGACCCGCGTAATCTGGGCGCGTGTCTACGCACCGCTGATGCGGCCGGTGTCGACGCCGTGCTACTGCCGAAGCGCGGTGGCGCGCCGCTCTCGAGCACCGTCGCCAAGACGTCGAGTGGCGCGATCGGAAGGCTCAACCTCGTCGAGGTGTCGAACCTCGCGCGGCGGCTGAAGTGGTTGAAGGAGCGCGGCGTCTGGCTCGTCGGCGCGACCGAGCGCGGGAGCGCGCGTTACGATCGCGTCGATCTCAGCGGTGCGATCGCCGTTGTCATGGGGAGTGAAGACAAGGGTCTGCGTCGTCTCACTGCCGACTCCTGCGACTTCCTCGTCGAGATCCCGATGCACGGTAGCGTGTCGAGCCTGAACGTTTCGGTCGCGACCGGCATCGTCCTTTTCGAGGCGCGTCGGCAACGCGGGCAATAGACTAGCCGGCGCTTGACGCATCCCCTAGAATGCGCGGCCCCGTTTGACCGCCTGGTCGTTCGGACGGCAACAATCCATTTACTCCTTACCTCACGCCGTTAGCGGAGGTGAAAACCACGAGGAGCACGTATGCGACATTACGAAGTCGTATTTCTGGTTCACCCGGACCAGTCTGATCAAGTACCCGGCATGATCGAGCGCTACCAGGCGCTCATCGAGCGTAGCGGTGGCGTCGTTCATCGCACGGAAGATTGGGGCCGACGCCAGTTGGCTTATCCCGTGCTGAAGATCCACAAGGCGCACTACATTCTGTTCAACATCGAGGTCGACCAGGAGACGCTGGACGAACTCGAGAGCGCGTTCCGGTTCAACGACGCGGTGCTGCGCAACATGATCATCTCGCGCAAAGAGCCGGTCAGCGAGATCTCGAAGATCTACGAAGAAGAGCTCAAGGAACAGGAAAAGGACCGTGAACGCGATAAGCGCCGCGAAGAAGAGGCGGCCCAGCGGGCGGCGGCTCGTCGTGAGCGCGAAACCGCGCCGGCAGAGGAATAAACGATGGCTAGAAACTTTCGCCGCAAGCGCTATTGCCGATTCACCGCCGAAGGGATCAAAGAGATCGACTACAAGGATCTCGATCTCCTGAAGCAGTACATCACCGAGACGGGCAAGATCGTGCCAAGCCGCATCACCGGCACGAGCGCGAAGTACCAGCGCCAACTCGCGACGGCCGTGAAGCGGGCGCGCTACCTGGCGCTGCTCCCTTATACCGACCAACATAAGTAGGGCGGGCGTATGAACGTCATTCTCATGGAACGCGTGAGCAATCTCGGCGACTTGGGTGAAGAAGTCGTCGTGAAGAACGGATTCGCGCGTAACTACCTCATTCCGACCGGCCGGGCGGTTCGTGCAACCGACGACAATCGCGCCGTCTTTGAAGGCCGTCGCGCAGAGCTCGAGCGTAATGCGAACGAGAAGCTCGCGGCGGCGCAGACGCGTGCAGCCAAGCTCGAAGACCAGGTCGTCTCGATCGTCGTTCGGGCCTCGGAAGAGGGCAAACTTTACGGCTCGGTCGGGACAGTCGAGATTGCGGGCGCCCTCGGGCGCATCGGACTCGAAGTCTCGAAGGCCGAAGTGCGGATGCCGGAAGGTGTGATCCGAGCGATCGGCGAGTACGAAGTCGACGTGCAACTGCACGCCGACGTCACCGAGTCGATTCGTGTCGAGGTCATTGCCGAGTAGGCAACGGCATCGAACGCCGGCCGGGTGGCCGGCGCGACGAGCGAACCAGAAGCCGCGAAAGCGGCTTCTTTCGTTGGACTAAGAGAGAACGCCGATCGAGAAAGGTCGGTTTTCCACACCTTTTCCAGAGCTTGTTGGCTTGACCGCGCCATCGCCGGCGCGCCAAATCGTGCCATGCTGATCGACGTTGAAAACCTGACGCCGCACGATGTCTGAAAGCCTCCCGGAGTCGCCCACGACGGCGCAGTTGCGCGTTCCGCCCCATTCGATCGAGGCGGAGTTGTCCGTGCTCGGCGGGTTGATGCTGAACAACGACGCCTGGTTTCTCGTGGCCGACAAGATCGAAGCCAACGACTTCTACCGACCGGCGCACAAACTCATTTTCGAGGTGATGTTCGACCTCGCGAACACGAACGAGCCACTGGATGTCGTGACGATTTCCGAGGCGCTCGCGAGCCGCGCCTTGCTCGAGAAAGTCGGCGGCAACGCCTACCTCGCGGAGCTCGTCGAGGGAACGCCCGGCACGTCGAACATCAGCGCCTACGCCGACATCGTCAAAGAGCGAGCGGTGCTCCGCCAACTCATTGACGCCGCCCACAAAATCGCGGAGACGGCCTATCTTCCGGAAGGCCGGCCGAGTAACGATCTGCTGAACGAAGCCGAACAGCGTGTTTTCGAGATTTCGGAAGGTCGGATCCGCGATTCCGGTCCGCAACGGGTCGTCCCGCTGCTCACGGCGGCTGTCAGCCGGATGGAGCAGCTCTACCAGTCGCGCGACCCGATCACCGGACTCGCGACCGGCTTCGATGACCTCGACAAGAAGACGGCGGGATTTCAGCGCGCCGACCTCGTCATTCTCGCGGCGAGACCGTCGATGGGAAAAACGGCGATGATCGTCAACATGGCGGAACACGCCGTGATGTCGAGTGAGGACGGCGGTGCCGTGTTGATCTTCTCGATGGAGCAGCCGGCCGACCAACTCATCATGCGAATGCTCTCATCGCTCGGGCGGATCGATCAGACGCGGATGCGCACGGGCGATCTATCTGACGACGATTGGCCGCGTTTCACCGCCGCCGTTGCCCAGCTTCGGGACCGGCCGCTGTTCATCGACGATACGCCGGCGCTCACCCCGAACGATGTACGCACCCGGGCGCGTCGTGTGGCGCGAGAGGCGGGTGGGCTCGACATGATCATGGTCGATTACCTTCAGCTCATGCGCGGATCGACGCGCACCGAGAATCGCGCGACGGAGATCTCGGAGATATCCCGGACGCTCAAAGCGATCGCCAAGGAATTGAATTGTCCGTTGGTCGCCTGCTCGCAGCTCAACCGAAGCCTCGAGAGCCGTGAAAACAAGCGACCGCACATGTCCGATCTCCGTGAGTCGGGGGCGATCGAGCAGGACGCGGACATCATCCTCTTCATCTACCGCGACGAGGTCTATAACCCTGAAACCGAGGACAAGGGTTTGTCGGAACTCATCATCGCGAAGCAGAGGAACGGCCCCATCGGTACGGTCAAGCTGACCTTCACGGGCAACCTCACCAAATTCGACAACTACGTGTCTGATGATCGGCTGCCTGATTTTGGCGGCTTCCCGACGCCGACGGAGCCGAGTTTCTAGGTGGCGCGCTCGAAAGTTGCTTACGTCTGCAGCGATTGCGGCGCTGATCACACGAAATGGCAGGGGCGCTGCGGCGCTTGTGGCGCTTGGAATACGTTGAAGGAATTCGCGGTCGCGAAAGCCCCGAGTGCGCGGGCCGTAGGGTATAGCGGTGAGCGCGCCTCGGTCGTGCGGCTCGACGAGATCGCCGACGAAGCAGTCGAGCGGACGTGCACGGGGATCGGTGAGCTCGACCGGGTGCTCGGTGGCGGGTTCGTGCCGGGCTCGGTCGTGCTGATCAGCGGGGACCCGGGCGCCGGCAAGAGCACGTTGCTGCTCGAAGTCTCGACGGCGTTGGCAAAAACCGATCCGGTGCTCTACGTCAGCGGTGAGGAATCACTGCAACAGATCGCCGCGCGAGCGCGCCGCTTGGAGCTCGACCCGGCGAACCTGTCGGTCGCGTCGGAGACCGCCGTTGAGCGGATCGAGGAGCTCGTCCACACGGAGAAGCCGAAGCTCGTCATCATCGATTCGATCCAGGTGATGCATACGGAATCGTCCGAGAGCCTGCCGGGCAGCGTGTCGCAGGTTCGAGAATCCGCTGCGCGCCTGACGCGCCTCGCGAAGCATCAGAACGTCAGTATGGTATTAGTGGGCCACGTGACGAAGGAGGGCAATCTCGCGGGACCGAAGGTCCTCGAGCACATGATCGATTGCTTCCTGATGCTCGATGCGCCGGCGGGTAGCCGCTACCGGACGCTGCGCGGGCAGAAGAACCGCTTCGGCGCGGTCAACGAGCTCGGCGTCTTCGCGATGACCGAGCAGGGCTTGAAGGAGGTCACGAATCCTTCGTCGATCTTCCTGCAGCGCGGCAAGGAGTTGAGCCCGGGTAGCGTCGTGACGGTGACGTGGGAAGGCACACGGCCGCTCCTGGTCGAGATCCAGGCGCTAGTCGATGATGTCCAGGCGAGCTATGCCAAGCGCGTGGCGCTCGGTCTCGACGCGCAACGCCTATCGATGCATCTCGCCGTCCTGCACCGCCACTGTGGTTTGTCGCTCGCCGATCAGGATGTGTTCGCGAACGTGGTCGGGGGCGTGCGGATCACCGAAACGGGCGCCGATCTCGCGACGATCGGCGCAGTGCTGTCGAGCTTTCGTAACCGAACCGTGCCGCGTGATCTCGTCGTCTTCGGTGAGATCGGGCTAACGGGCGAGGTCCGCCCGGTGACCAACGGCCAGGACCGGATCCGTGAAGCTCAGAAGCACGGCTTCACGCGCGCCATCGTGCCGCGCGCGAATCGTCCTCGCGAAGCGGTCGATGGGATCGAGGTGCATGCAGTCTCGACGCTGACGCAAATGCTCGACGAACTGCAGTCGATGAGCTGACGCTCAGGCGCGCGCGATCGGTTTGTACTGCACGCGCGTCGGATCGATCGTGACGCCGCGCCGTTCTCGATCGGCTTCGTATTCCGTGAAATTCCCGGCGAAGAACTCGGCGTGGCTGTCGCCTTCGAACGCGATGATGTGGGTCGCGATGCGATCGAGGAACCAGCGATCGTGAGAAATCACGAGCACGGTGCCGGGAAAGTTCAGAATCGCTTCTTCCAGCGCTCGTAGCGTCTCTACGTCGAGATCGTTGGTCGGCTCGTCGAGCAGGAGCACGTTGCCACCGCGGCGAAGAACCTTGGCAAGGTGTACGCGATTGCGCTCGCCGCCGGAGAGATTGCCGACGTGTTTCTGCTGGTCGGGGCCGCGGAAGTTGAACCGACCGACGTACGAACGTGACGGGACCTCGTAGTCGCCGATCTTGATGATGTCCTGCTTCATGGAAATCTCTTCCCACACGGTCAGGCTGCCGTCGAGCGCGTCGCGTGATTGGTCGACGTAAGCGAGTTCGACGGTGTCGCCGAGTTCGATGCTGCCCGCATCGGGATTCTCGCTTTCCGCGATCATGCGAAAGAGCGTCGTCTTGCCGGCGCCGTTACCGCCAATGATGCCGACGATGGCACCAGGTGGGATATCGGCCGAGAAATCGTCGATCAGGAGTTTGTCACCGTAGCTTTTGCTCACCCCGTTGAATTCGATCACCTTGCCGCCGAGGCGCGGCCCGGGCGGGATGTAGAGACTGGCGGTGGCATTACGTTCCTGGAACTCGGCCGAGTTCAGCTCTTCGAAACGCTGCAAGCGGGCCTTGTTCTTCGCCTGGCGGCCACGAGGATTTGAGCGGACCCATTCGAGTTCCGCTTTGATCGCCCGCTTGCGAGCTTCCTCTGTACGCTCCTCCGTCTCGAGGCGCGCATCTTTCGCTTCGAGCCACGTGCTGTAGTTGCCTTCGAACGGAATGCCCCGGCCACGGTCGAGCTCAAGGATCCAGCCGGCCACGTTGTCGAGGAAATACCGGTCGTGGGTGACCGCGACCACGGTGCCAGGATACTGGCCCAGGAAACGTTCGAGCCATGCGACGCTTTCTGCGTCGAGGTGGTTAGTCGGCTCATCGAGGAGCAGCATGTCCGGCTTCGAGAGCAGGAGTTCACACAGTGCGATCCGGCGGCGTTCACCGCCGGAAAGATTGGCCACGTCGGCGTCCCACGGCGGCAGGCGCAGGGCATCGGCGGCGACCTCCAGCGTGTGATCGAGCTCCCATCCGCCGGTGGCTTCGATCGCTTCGGTGAGTTCGCCCTGACGCTCGATGAGCTGGTTCATTTCGTCGTCTTCGAGCGCTTCGCCGAACTTCGCCGAAATCTCGTCGTATTCCTTGAGAAGAGCGGTCACGTCGGCGAGGCCGCGTTCGACGTTACCGCGCACGTCCAATGAATCGTCGAGCGATGGCTCCTGTGGCAGAAACCCCACGCGGATGTCCTTCTGGGGACGGGCTTCGCCTTCGATTTCGGTATCGAGGCCGGCCATGATCTTGAGCAGCGTCGACTTACCGGCGCCGTTCAGACCCAGCACGCCGATCTTGGCGCCCGGGAAAAACGACAACGAGATGTTGGAGAGGATTTCGCGATTCGGTGGGACGATTTTGCCAACACGGTTCATCGTGAAGACGTATTGCGCCATGGGATTTCAACTCGGCGGTTAAGTGACGGCGGCGAAGTAAACGGGTAAGGCTTGGTGAGCGCAAGCCAATCGATCCGCGCGTGCGTGACTCGGTTTATTCACGCTGGGCTTGAATCGTCTGCACGGAACGGACGAATCGCGTTGGCTCGCTTGGCGGGCGACTCTACAATCGCGCGTTTTCACGGAGGGCAGCGCCGATGTTCTCGCAAGAAATGAAGATCGAAGGGTTCGATGACGAGCTCTTTCAGGCGATCGAGGCCGAAAAGCAGCGGCAGGAAGAGCACGTCGAACTGATCGCTTCTGAGAACTATACGAGCCCGCGCGTTCTCGAAGCGCAAGGCAGCGTGCTGACGAACAAGTACGCCGAAGGCTATCCGGGCAAGCGCTACTACGGTGGCTGCGAGTTCGTCGATCAGGTCGAACAGCTCGCGATCGAACGGGCGAAGAAGCTCTTCGGCGCCGACTTCGCCAACGTTCAGCCGCACTCCGGCTCCCAGGCGAACGCGGCGGTCTATCTCGCCCTGCTCGAGCCGGGCGATACCGTCCTCGGCATGAGCCTCGCGGACGGCGGCCATCTGACGCACGGCGCTTCGGTCAACTTTTCCGGCAAGCTCTATCAAGCCGTGCAGTACGGACTCGACGATGAAACGGGACTCGTCGACTACGAGGCGGTCGAGCGACTCGCCCACGAGCACCAGCCGAAGATGATCATGGCGGGTTTTTCTGCCTATAGCCGGCAGATGGATTGGCAACGGTTCCGTGACATCGCGGACTCGGTCGGCGCGTACCTCGTGGTCGACATGGCGCACGTTGCGGGCCTGGTAGCGGTGGGTCTCTATCCGAACCCGGTCGCCATTGCCGACGTCACCACCACGACGACGCACAAGACGCTCGGCGGCCCACGCGGCGGGATCATTCTTGCGCGCGCGAACGAGGCGGTCGAGAAGAAGCTCAACTCCGCGCTCTTCCCCGGCAGCCAGGGTGGTCCCTTGATGCACGTCATCGCCGCGAAGGCCGTCTGCCTCGCCGAAGCCATGACGGATGAGTTCAAGGCCTATCAGGCGCGTGTGATCGAGAACGCCCGGGCGATGGCGTCGACCTTCCAGACGCGGGGTTACCGAGTCGTCTCGAACGGCACGGACAATCACCTCTTCCTACTGGATCTGATCGACAAGGGCATTACCGGCAAAGCCGCCGACGCTGCCCTCGGTCGCGCCAACATCACCGTGAACAAGAACGCGGTCCCGAATGATCCGCGCTCACCGTTCGTCACGAGCGGTCTCAGAATCGGTTCGCCGGCGGCCACGCGACGCGGCTTCGGCGTTCGGGAATGTTCGACGCTCACCGACTGGATGTGTGACGTGTTGGACGACATCAAGAACGACAACATGATCGCGTCCGTGCGCCTCAAGGTGCTCGATCTCTGCGGGCGTTTCCCGGTTTATCCGAGCTGACTCGTCGAGCGGAAGCCGTGAGAAAATAGCCGGCTCAACTTGCGCGTGAACGCAGAGGTTCGCCATGCATTGCCCGTTCTGCGCCGAGGTCGACACCAAGGTCATCGATTCGCGATTGGTCGCTGATGGTGATCAGGTACGCCGTCGCCGCGAGTGCGTGACCTGCGGCGAGCGGTTCACGACGTTCGAGACAGCCGAACTCGCGATGCCGCGCGTCATCAAATCGAACGGTGCGCGCGAGCCGTTCAACGAAGACAAACTCCGATCCGGACTGACGCGGGCCGTGCAGAAGCGGCCAGTCTCGACGGAGGATCTCGAGACCATCATTCAACGCATAAAGCACGATCTGCGGGCGACGGGTGAACGGGATATCGAATCGCGTGTGGTCGGCGAGATGGTGATGGATGCCCTGAAGCGCCTCGACGCGGTTGCTTACGTTCGTTTCGCGAGCGTTTATCGGGACTTCCAGGACGTCGCCGAATTTCAGGAGGAGGTCGTTCGCCTGCGCTCCGAGGTCGAGGAGAAGTCCTTGCAGAAGAAATCGTGAGCGTCGCCGATCGCCTGTGGCTCGCACGCGCGGTCGAACTCGCGGAACGAGGACTCTTCAGCGTCACCGAGAACCCAAGGGTCGGTTGTCTGATCGTCCGCGACGGCAAAGTACTCGGTCGTGGGACCACGCATCCGCTCGGCGGGTTGCACGCCGAGACGGACGCGCTCGCGGATGCCTGCGAGGACGTACGCGGCGCCACGGCGTACGTGTCGCTCGAGCCCTGTTGTCATCATGGCCGGCAGCCACCCTGTACGGACGCGCTGATTTCCGCTGGTATCAGTCGTGTCGTGGCGGCGATGCGCGATCCGAACCCCCGGGTCTCGGGCGAAGGTTTCGCGGCGCTCATCGCCGCGGGGATCGAAGTGGACGTCGTCGAACTCGATGCCGCCAAAGCACTAAACGAAGGTTTCGCGCGCCGGATGCGCGGTGAACGACCGTACGTGCGGGTGAAGATGGGCATCTCGATCGATGGCCGCACGGCCGTGGCGAGCGGCGAGAGTCAATGGATTACGTCATCCGCGGCCCGCTCCGACGTTCAGTACTACCGCGCGCGGAGCGGTGCGGTCGTGACGGGGATCGGTACGGTGCTCGCCGACGATCCGTCGCTCAATGTTCGAGAGGAACGCTTCGCGCGCTACGGTGTCATACGTCAGCCGATTCGGGCGGTGCTCGACCGCGAAGGTCGGTTACCCGGCGGCGCGAAGCTGTTCGATTCTCCCGGGCGCGTCGTCGTCTTTACGCGCGCGGGCCATGACCATGCGCGCGCCGAGGTAGTCGAACTCGCCACGGTCGAACCCGGCGTCGTCGTCGATGAACTCGCGAAGATGGGCTGCAATGAGATCCTCGTCGAGGCCGGTGCCGGCGTGGCGGGAGCCTTTCTCGAGGCACGGGTTTTCGACGAGGTGATCGTTTACGTCGCCCCGAAGTTCCTGGGTCACGAAGGTCGCGCCATGGTGCCCTGGTCGATTGAACGACTTGAGCATGCACTTACCGCTAGAATCGCGTCCGCTGAAACCATAGGCGATGACGTCAAAGTCGTTCTAACGCCATGACCTCCCGATTTGATCCTCGTGCGCGCCGGCGTGCCCGCCGCGCTTTGCTGCAAGCCGTTTACCAATGGCAGCTTGCCGGTGCGACCGTGCGCGAAATCGAGAGCCAGTTCGAACTCGGCGAAGCGCTGCAACGCGCCGACGTCGCTTACTTCAAGGGCTGCCTGCCGGGCATTCTCCTGAATGCCGAAGAACTCGACGCGTTGTATTCCAATCACCTCGATCGCACGGTCAAGGAACTCGATCAAGTCGAGCGCGCCATCCTCCGTTCGGGTGTCTATGAGCTCAAGGAACGTGCCGAAGTCCCTTATCGGGTGGTGATCAACGAATGGGTCAACCTCGCCAAGGACTTCGGGGCGGAGGCGAGCTTCAAATACGTCAACGGAATTCTCGACAAAGTCGCCCGCGAACTCCGAACGGTGGAAGTCGCCGCCTCTCGATCGGGATCGACGCGGGAGTAACCTTCGCCCCATGAGCGAGTTCGATCGGATTGATGACATCGTTCGCGAACTGGGTCGATCGGCAACCGGTGTGGGAGTCGTCCTCGGTCCGGGCGACGACGCGGCGATTCTCGAGATTCCTCCGTCCCACGAACTCGTGGTGTCTGCCGATACCCTGATCGAGGGGCGTCACTATCCGGCGGGCAGCGATCCCGAACTCATTGCCGGTCGCGCGCTCGGCGTCTCGTTGTCCGATCTTGCCGCGATGGGCGCGTTGCCGCGATTCGTCACGGTCTCCCTCGGCACCGAAACGCTCGAGCGTGAATGGGCAGTCGGATTCGGTCGGGGCCTTGCGCGTCGCGCGCGGGAATATGACGTCGCGATCGTCGGCGGCAACATCGCCCGAGGTCCGCAGCACATCGCCGTCACCGTGCACGGCGTCGTGCCGGCGGGGACGGCGCTTTGTCGTTCCAACGCCCGCGAAAACGATGAGGTCTGGGTCACCGGGACGATCGGTCACGCATCGATTGCGCTCGACGAACCCGGACTGGCCGATCTCGGGTTCGACGATCTCGAGCCCGGTTCGAGTGCGATGAGCTACTGGAACCCGCCGTGTCGAACCGCGTTTGGCGTCTCGTTGCGCGAATTCGCCACGGCCGCGATCGACATCTCGGACGGATTGGCCTCGGATCTCGCGCACATTGCCGCGGCCAGTCGGCGGCGTCTTTCGATCGATCTCGAAACGGTACCGACGTCGACCGAGCTTTCCGCCGAACGAGCGGTCGTCGCGGGTGATGACTACGAACTCGCTTTCACGGCACCACCCGGTGCCAACGCGGCGATCCGGGCGTTGGCGGTGCGCCACGACGTACCGGTGACGCCGATCGGGCGGGTCGATCCGGGCGACGGCGTCGCCTGGTCGGTTGGCGAACGTGCGATCGAGATCGATGGAGGCTATCGCCATTTCTAGCGAGGACGACGACGGACCTCGCGCACTCGATTTCGCCTCACTCGTCGATCCGAGAATCCTGTTCATCACCGGCGGAGGGGTTGGCCTCGCGCCCGCGGCACCGGGCACGGTCGGTTCGATCGTCGCGGCATTCATCTGGTGGTTCGCGATCGCACGACTCGACGTCGTGCTGGGTCTCGGGATCATTCTGGCCGTCTTTCTGCTGGGCACCTGGGCGATCCACGTCGTTGAGCGGCAACGCGGCCTGGGCGATGCCGGTGCCATCGTCGTCGATGAATTCGTCGGTTGTTGGCTGGCGCTCTGCCTCGTCGAGTCTTGGCCGGGTGCCATTCTGGCAGTGGTGCTCTTCCGCGTGCTCGATATCGCCAAGCCCGGTCCGATCGGTTGGGCCGATCGCCAGCTCAAGGGCGGTTGGGGCGTGATGGCGGACGACATCATTGCCGGCGTGATTGCCGGAGCGATCGTCGTCGCCGGAGAAATTGCAGTGATTGCGTTCGGCGTCGTCTGACGCCGGTCACTCAGCGGGTGGTTCGACCTCGATATCGAAGACGTCGCCATCCTCGGACAGGGCTTTGACGCGCAGCTCAGCCGATTCCAGCGCCGACTGGCACGCGCGGGTCAGTTTGACGCCGCGCTCGAACGCGACGAGGGACTCCTCGAGGGTGAGCGATCCGGATTCCATCTTTTCGACCAGTGCCTCGAGCTCCGCGAGCGTCGCCTCGAAGTCGATCGGCTCGCTCATGCGGTGCGGCGGGCCGCGTTGGCTTCTTCAATGGAGAACGTACGGCCTTCGACGATCGAAAAGGTGCCACTCTCGACATCGTGGGTTACCAGACCCATGGCCTCGAGGTTGGTGAGCTCGCCACGGATGAGCCAGGCTCCGACCGGGAAGCCGCTGTCGCGCAGGTGGCCGGCGATGTCGCCGGGGCGGATTCTGGTCTGTCCCGACTCGTGTACAGCCAGGGCCGCCTCGTAGACGTTCTTGGTTTGTCGGGCGGCTTCGCTCACGTCGTCAGGTTCTCAGGCAAATTCAGCGGCGCGTGTTGTACCAGAATTCTCGACCGCTGTCCCTAATGAAGCGGTCGGTAGGTGGATCACGAGTCGTCCCGCCACGGCCGACGGGCCTCGTAGCGCTTGAGCCGAGCGGCAAAGTCCGCGTCATCCGACTGGGCAACGACCTGACGCTGCACGCGAACGGCTTCGTCGAAGTCGCCGACTTCGGCGTGCGACGCCGCCAGCGTATCGAGCACGTCGATCGAGAAATCGTTGCCCGCGCTCGCCTCGAGCAACCGGAGCGCGGCCGCGCCATCGCGCAGGCCATCGATCGGCGATGTCGAAAGGATCCATGCCGCGAGATTGGCGGCGTCTTGGTGCGAGCGTCCCGCACGCGTGAGCCAGGCGAGTCCGCGCCGCTTCTCGGCGAGTTCGGTCGAGTCGAGATAGATCTGGCCGACGCGATACTGCGCCTCGACATCGTCGGCATTCGCGGCTTCCTCGTAGAAACCCCGCGCGGCGACGACATCACGATCAAGCTCGGCGAGGTAGCCGAGGCCATTCAGTCCCGCCATCAGACCGCCGTCGGCCGCTTGTCGGTAGAGCGCGCCCGCCCGTTCGACGTCGGCGCCGATGGCATCCGCAAGATAGAGAGCCGCCGCCGCCAGCGCGCCCTGCGGATCCCCGCGCTGCGCGCCTTTCTCGAATTGCGATCGTGCCCGAGAAAGGTCCGTCGCACCCAGCTCGCCCTTGGCGTAGACGTAGCCGATCGCGGTGGCGGCTTCGGCGATCTCGAAATCCTCCGCCCGCCGGTACCAAGCGAGCGCCGTCGCCGGGTCCGGCTCATCCGTGAAACCTTCACGAAAAAGCCGCGCGTACGGCACGTAGGCCGATACCTCGTGATCGTCTTCAGCGGCTTCCCGGAGCCAGAACCGGGAAGCGTCGAAATCGATCGCCGTCCCGTTGCCGGTCTGGAGCGCGACACCCACCGCGACCTTCGACGGTGCATGACCGCCGCGCGCAGCCTTCAGGTGCAGCGAATACGCTTCCGCGGGATTGCGGGGCACACCACGCCCCAGCGCGTACGCATCGGCGAGCGCCGCAATACTCGCCGTGTGGTTCGGGTGGTTATCGATCGCATAACGGAAATCCTCGATCGCCGAGCGATCGCGCCCTTCGGAAAACCAGGCAAAACCACGCAGGTAGTAGACCCGTGCGCGCTGGCGTGTCGTGAGCCACGGATTGGTCACCAACGGATCGAGATAGCTCCGCGCGAGTGCGTATCGATCGAACTCGAGAAGCTCACCCGCGCGCTCGAGATCATCCTGCGCCTCACGCGCACGATTGATATCCGCGTCCGTCGTCACCACTAAGAGCGTCAGGATCGCGATTGAAACTGCCGAACGATGGCCCATGGCGACGATTTAAGGCGCTAGACACCTCGACGGCAATTGTTAAGATCGCTGCCCCTTCGCGAAAACCGACGTATGAGGATTAAGCGTCCGCGAAGATCTTGCCGGGGGCGACATGGCTTCGACGGCGGATACAAAATCAAAGGTGCATGCCGAGAGGGTAGTGACTCTCGTAAATCCATCGCTGCAACTTCTTATAGTTGCCAACGACGAAAACTACGCACTAGCAGCCTAATTTAGGCTTGCTAACCTCGACGAGTCGGCGCCTGTGACGGCGACTCGAGGGCATAAGCTCACAGGATAGGGTCCATCCGTTGTCTCGCGGATGGACGCGAAAATTAATCGGGGCTCGCCCTAAAGCACCCTGACCGTCGGGTCGCGCACGGGTTAAATCAGTAGACGGAGCTAAGCATGTAGAGCTGATGACGGCGTACCGGCGGACGCGGGTTCGATTCCCGCCGCCTCCACCATCACCTAGTTTTCAAAAGCCTTGGAGACTCATGAGAAAGCGCCCGTGGGCGCTTTTTTTTTATATGGAACGAAGCAAACGGGGCGAATGGCCGTGGCAGCGCCTGAGGGCGCCGCGTGGGCGTGGTACGAGCGGCAAGGTGAGCGATGAAGTCCGCTTAGCTACGCACGGTGCGGGTGGTTGCGCACCAAGGCGACCAACTCCAGCTCGACGTCGCGCTTCGACCAGTCGACGATGTGAAATCGACCTTCCGCATCCTCGACCAGCGCCGTGCAAGACTCGACCCAATCACCGCAGTTCATGTAGCGCACGCCGTTGATGTCAGTGATTTCCGCGTGGTGGATGTGACCGCAGACGACCCCTGCGAATCCCTGGCGTTTGCATTCGTGGCTCACCGCTTTCTCGAAGTCGCCGACGTAGTTGACGGCTTTCTTCACCCGATGCTTGATCCACGCCGACAGCGACCAATAGCCGTAGCCGAAGTGCGCACGCATACGATTGAAGTAGCGGTTGATGTGCAGAAGGAAGTTGTAGCCAATGTCGCCGAGGAACGCGAGCCAGCGGTGATAGCGTGTTATGACGTCGAACTGATCTCCGTGCACGACCAGGTACCGCTCGCCGCGGGCCGACTCGTGAACGACTTCATCGACTAGCTTCAAACGCCCGAGCTCAGCGTCGGAGTAACGGCGCAGGAACTCATCGTGGTTGCCGGTGACGTAGGTGACGTTGGTGCCGCGCTTCATGAGTGTCATGAACTGGCGCATCACGTCGTTGTGCGCCTGCGGCCAATAAAGACCGGACTTCAAGCGCCAACCGTCGATGATGTCGCCGACGAGATACAGCTCGTCGCAGGTATGTGCCTTCAGAAACGTTAATAACCGTTCCGCCTGGCAGCCCTTGGTCCCCAGGTGAATATCCGAGAGGAAGATGGTCTTTAAGTGACGCTTGGGGGAGGAATCGTCCGGCGACTCCAACGACTCGAGGAGCATAGATGGCTTCATTGGAGAATTGGCGAACCGTACCCGGAGGTCTTAAAGCTTTTATGAACGCTGCTAACTCGAGGTGGAGGTCGACCGGTCGTTCAAGGCGCCGCGCCCGGTAGTCTCTTCAGCCGTGGACACCCATCTCTGCGTTGATCCTTGATCCGCTTCAACCGTGGACTTCAGCCCTGGACACCCATCTCTGTGGGATCTTCAGCCGTGGCTTCAGCCGTGGACACCCACGCTGGACTTCAGCCGTGGAGATCTTCAGCCGCGTTGATCCGTGGACACCCACGCCCGGAAATTGAGCCGTGGATACCCACGTTTGGCTCGATTTGTTGGGCGCGAATTGCCAGAGGACGGCTGGTTCTCTGGCGGATGCAGGTAAAGGTGGCGTGGTGGGGAACGGTGCGCGCAACGCAAGGGCTGTCGGCGCAGTCAGACCTTCTTAGCTGGCGACCCCAGCGCCTCGTAGGCATCGTCGTCCGGTTCGCTCGGCATGGGCTCGGAGCGTGGCCGGAACACCCACGACGGATCCGAAGACATCTTCTATACGCGCGACACAGCCGACCCACCAATCCGGTGAGCCACGGATTGGTTTGAGTACTGGCGCATACGCGGAGAGCGTGCCGTGGCCGTTTGGCTTGGTGATCTGCGCAGTCGCCGTTACCAGGTCGACGTAGGCCCGCACGGAGAAGTCGAGGTGGTTGTTACCTACACCCGCGACGGCTTCGAGCGGGCGTGGGTCGGCGTCGGGGTGTCCCGTCAGCGCCCGCAGGCGGCGCTGAATGGTCGTGAAGTCCGAGTGCTCGAGGTCGTCGGCAATGCCGGCGCGGATCGGGTTGAGATCGACATAGGTCATGCAGGCGAGGACAGCGGCCTCGTCGAGGAGGGCCTGACACTTGAAGCGGCCTTCCCAGAATCGGCCCGTGCAGCAGTCTT
Organism: uncultured Pseudomonadales bacterium; assembly: GCA_951813295.1. Classification (GTDB taxonomy): domain Bacteria; phylum Pseudomonadota; class Gammaproteobacteria; order Pseudomonadales; family Azotimanducaceae; genus VXYL01. The sequence goes on along the minus strand of CATOTI010000002.1, from coordinate 1,518,252 downwards.
CGGCGTTGGCTTCGCGGGCGATGCTTTCGTTGAGGAAGCGCATGAACCAGCTCAAGCTCCCGAGACGGCGCCGGATCTCGACGAGCTGCTCGGGCTGGTTAAGCAGACGCCGCGCTCGTTCGGCAACGAACTGCGCGGGCACCTCCTGGAGCAGCCTATTGAGACGGGCCCAACGGAAGGCGACTTCCTCGTCGGACCACTGCTCGGGTAGCTGCGGATCCATACGCAGGACGACGTGGGTGTGATTACTCATGACGGCCCAGGCATAAAGGCCGACGGCGAAGCTGTTGGCGAGGGTCAGCAAGCGCTGCTCGATCCAGCCGCGCCGGTGGTCGAAGTTTCTCCCGGATAGGGGATCGTCACCGCAGAGCCAGGCGCGGCGCACGCAGCGGCTGATGCAGTGGTAGAAGCCGGGTGCTTGTGCAGCGATCGTGTTGGCGCGGGGATAGCCCATGGACGAAGCGTGGCTGAGGGACCGTCCCGGTGGCAGTGGCCAAGCGCCATCGGTGGCGTAAGCGAATGGCGACGATTTGGGTGTCCAATGCCGGAGTCCCAATGCCGGAGTCTCCAATGCCGGAGTCTTTGGCCTCGAAAGATGCTGTCGCTTCATGAGCGCGCCGAGCCGCTTTCCTATAGCGACGTAAGGGGTGGTCCCCGGGCATCGGGCGATTCCTTCGTCTGATGCCCGGACTCGCTCGGCCTATCGTGCGCCACGAATCAACGCGGCGGTGTCGGACGCGCCTTCCTCTTCGGCTTTCTCGAGCGGCGAGATGGCGTTGGCGTTTTGCTGATGCGGATCGCCACCGGCCGCGAGCAACACCTCGACGACCGCCGCATGCCGGGTCGCAAAATGCAGCGGCGCATCATCATTGCGGGCGGGTGCGCGAAGGTTGGGATCCGCGCCTGCTGCCAAGAGAATCCGCACGTGCTCGGGGTGGTTCTGCCACGACGGCCAGTGGATCGCGCCAAAACCGTCCTCGGCATTCGGGTCGCCGCCGCGATCGAGGGCAAGCTCGACCAGGGACGTGTCGCGGCTGTGCCATGTCGTGATCGCCATGACCTCGTCCGTCAGGTCGGCTCCCGCATCGAGGAGAACTCGAAAGACATCCGTTCGATCCAACGAGGCGGCGAGATGCAGCGCGCGCCCAGCGTTCGGATCGGCGCCAGCGTCGAGGAGCGCCTGCGTGGTCGCCGGCTTATTCCCCGCCGCGGCGAACCAGAGCGGTGGATGCTCGTTGACGGTCGCGTCGCGCCGCGCGGGATCACCCGCCAACAGGGATCGCAACCGCTCCACCAAGCCGAGAGTGGCAGCGGCGAACACATCGACGTCGGCGCCCATGTCGACCATTCGGCGCGCGGCGGCCTCGGCGGCACCAAACTCGTCGCTCCATTCGAAGTTGTAACCGATCAAGTCACACGCCACGTTGAGAGGCGTCATGCCCAGGCCGTCGCGTTGGCGCAAGATCGACGCGTCGGCCGCCACGGCGGCGAAGAATCGATCGTTCATTCCGGCCCGTATCCAGATGGCGGGCGACACGTCGACCCCGCGCACGGCGAGATACTCGATCCGCTCTACCCCTTCGTGATTAGCGGCGGTACGAATTGCGCGCAATCCGACGTCGCCCGAGAGATCGGCCCCGGCATCGATCAGAATCTCGAGCGCTTCGACATCGCCTTCCCAAGCCGCGATCTCGACCGCCGAATGATTCCCTCCAAACCGGCAATCGGCATTGACGTCGCCGCCGTGGGCGACCAACAGGCGCAACAGGGCATGTGTCGTTGCCACCTCATCGGGTGTCGCGAGCCGATCGCCCACGTATTGCGCCATCGCGAGTTTCTGGATCGCCGTGACGTCGTCCTCTTCAGGAGCCGACCGCGCGCGGATGGCAGCATCCAATGCCGGGCCCGAGAGGCCCAAGAGCGACCACTTGAACCGGGCGTCGACGATCTCAGGATCGCGGTCGAGGCAGCGTTCGACCGCCGCGACGTCGCGATCGCGCAGCGCCGACAGGAACGGTAGGACACGCTCGGCCTCGAAGAAGTCGAGATCGTCACCGGGCAGGGATCCGCGCATCTCGCGCCAGCCGGCAAAGCCGTACTCACGCGCAATGACGTTTTGAACATCCTTGAGGGAAAAACGATCGGGGTTACCACCCTGATCGATCAGCCGTCCGATCGCGGGTCGTCGACCGGTGCGACATTCGCGCAACAGCGCCTTGGCTTCGTTCTTCAGATAGCGAACGCTGGCGTTCGCCGGTAAGGCTCGTTGGGACATCGGTACTCCTTCCCATTCGCCCACGGTTCGCGTGCATGGGTCTCGAGAAGGGTACGTCGAAAAACGTCGTCGATCGGGGCGGCCTATGACCTTGGCGCGAACTCGGGGGCTCCCCCGGAAGAGCCTTCGACGAACCTATCGAGGCGTCGGCTGATGGTCAAGGCGAGTTCAACGGCAGGGCTGGGTGAGGCGGCGTCCGAGTGCGCTCGGATCGGTTCGTTTGTTTCCTCGAGCGTTTCACAGTACCGACGCGGGCCCCCACCCGTTCGGTTGACTTATTGTGAGCGTGGTTTAGGTGCAGAGCGTGCTGAGTGCGGTCATTTCCAGGTTGGATCACGGCGGATTTGAGGCGTTGGCCAAACTAATTGTGTTGACGGTGATTCTGCTGTTCCTCTCGCCCGGCCACGCGGCGGAGGTGAGTCGTTCGATTTATGGTCAGCACTGCGCGGTTTGCCACGGCGACGCCTTCGAGGGGGCGGCCCAAGGAGTAGCGCTGGTCGGTCGCGAACTCCTCGGCGGGGCTTCCGTCGATGCGATCAGCACGAGTATCGCCAATGGCAACCCAGTGAAGGGAATGCCGGCCTGGGCGGGCGTGCTCGACGATCAAGCCATCAAGGCGGTGGCACTACTGATCGTCGAACATCGCGAGGGCCTTCAGTTCGAGCAACTCGCCGTACCGTATGGCGAGGACGAGTGGACTCCCCCATCGCGGCCTGTCACCACCCAATCTCATACCGTGCTGCTAGAGCTCGTTGCGGAAAGCCTGGACCCAAAACCCTTCTCGATTGCCCTGCGACCGGACGGATCGATCCTCGTGACGGAGACGCATCGTGGTTTGCGGATCGTGTCGCCCACGGGCGAGGTTTCGGACTACGTGACGGGTACGCCCAGGACTGATCTGGATGAGCGCGGCCTTACTGAAGAAGGCGATGCTCCGATTAGTGCGGGCTGGATGCTGGATGTGGCGCTGCATCCGGACTTCGCCGACAACGGGTGGATCTATCTTCACTACACCGAACGCTGTAGCGCCTGTGCCAGCGTTCTGAACCCCCTCACCTCGCGCAACGTCGTGGTGCGCGGGCGCATCCGCGATGGCCGCTGGGTCGACGAGGAAACGGTCTGGCAGGCACCCGCATACGATGCGAGCACCGCCTGGGGCGATGCCGTCGCGGGTGGTCGGATCGCATTCGATGACAGCGGATACCTGTTCCTCACCGCCGGTATGCGCGGCATGGACCGTATTCAGGATCTCGACACCGCCTACGGTAAGACGCATCGTTTGCACGACGACGGACGAATCCCGGCCGACAACCCGTTCGTGGGCGTGCCCGGTGCGTTGAGCTCGATCTGGAGCTACGGTCACCGGAGCCCGCAAGGTCTCGCATACGATCCCGAGACCGGCAACGTCTGGAACACCGAGCATGGACCGCGGGGTGGTGACGAGCTCAATCGTTTGCTGCCAGGCCGGAATTACGGGTGGCCTCTCTTTTCGGACGGGTTGAACTATGACGGCTCTGAGGTTGCCTGGGGACGTACCCAGCGTGAGATCGAACTCGAGGATACGGAACGCGCGGTCAAAGCCTGGTCGCCGTCGATTGCGGTATCGAACCTCGTCGTTTACGACGGTGAGGCTTTCCCGGCGTGGCAAGGGGATTTTCTGATTGGGTCGCTCAAAGCGACCGATCTCTTTCGCGTCGAGGTTGAGGATGGTCGCATCATCGGGGAGGAGCTTCTGGTGGAGGATCTCACGCGGATTCGGGACATCGACGTCGACGAGCGCGGTTGGATCTATCTTTTGCTCGAGCACCCGACCGGCAGTCGAATCGTGCGTCTGAAGCCTGCGTGACCCCGAGCTATCGTCGACTCCTTGAGCCGTGGACACCCACCTTGGCCTCGCCTGAGCCGTGGACACCCACGCGGGCTTCGATGTGCGGGGCCGGAGTCTTCGCCTTCGGTGGGGTAAGCGAATGCCGACGATTTGGGTGTCCATTGCCGGAGAGTCATTACGCAACCTGTGCTGTTTGCGACAAGGCGTCGTTTGCTGTCGTACGCTAGCGGTCTCACTGGTCGCGGCAGGCAGAAGGCGTTCAATGACTCAGGTTGATCGAAATCGAATCGAACAGGCTTGGAGAGGCCGGATCTCGGGCTGCATGCTGGGCAAGCCCATTGAGCGAATGTCGATGCGCGGTGGTTTCGACAACCTGCAGGCGTTTCTGAACCGCGTCGGTGCCTTGCCGCTCAGGGACTACGTGCCGTTCGAGGAGGGTGCGGGGTTGCATCAGCCTTGCTGCCGGGGCCACATCACCCGTTCGGAACCCGACGACGACATCCACTACTCGGTGCTCTCGCTCTTGATGCTCGAGCGCCATGGCGCCGAACTGACGACGGCGGACGTGGCGAGGACCTGGCTGAATCGTCTGCCGATCGGATTCGTCTTTACGGCGGAGAGGTCGGCCTACATCACGCTCGCCAACGAAATGGACATGGCGTTCGCGTTCGGCGGTGAACCGACGTTCGACCTCGGCAAGTGTTCGGACAATCCCTACAACGATTGGATCGGTGCGCAGATTCGGACCGACGTCTATGGCTGGGTCAACCCGGGCAATCCTGGTTTAGCCGCGCGCCTCGCCCGGGCGGATGCGGAGCTCTCACACCGCGGCGCTGGTGTCGATGGCGCAGTGTTCGTCGCGGCGTGTGGGGCAGCCATCCCGGTGGCGGACAACATGACGGACGCCGTGCACCGGGCGATGGAAGAACTCGCCACCGAGGAGGCGATCGAGGCCGTTCGATTCGGGGAATCGCTGGTCGGGCACGACGACGCACCCGCGGCCCTGCACGCGCGATACGGCGACTTATCGCCCGTGCACACGCTGAATAACTTAGCCCTCGTCGTCTGGGCGCTGTTGAGCTTTGAGTCCGACTACGGCGCTGCGATCGGCGAAGCGGTCGCGGCTGGTTGGGACACGGACTGTAACGGTGCGACGGTGGGCGGCTTGTGGGGCCTCGCCGGGGACGTGCCGACGGTGTGGACGGATCCGTGGAACGATACGGTCGGCCTTTCGATTGCTGGGATGAGCGAAGTGTCACTCGAGGAACTCATCGAGCGGACCGTAGCGGTTGCCGAAGCGCTCGCCGGACAGTAGTCGCTCGCTAGACGCCAACTCAGCGTGATGAAACGGCGCTGATGGCGATCCGTTTGCCCTGTCGACTCGGCCAGGAAGTGATGACGCAGGAGCCGAGGACGCACGCAGCGCGCCCTACTCTGAAGCCTTCGGGCGAGCCGCGGGTTGGCCTTTGTACAGATCAGCAAAAGACACGATCTTGCTGCTCATCTGTTGCTTGATCATCTCGCCGGTTTTCTGATCGTAGGTGTGGAAGTCAGCGTCGACGGGGACCTGCTGTGAGTCACCGGCCGGCTCATCATCCAACAGACTCAGGTAACCCTGGGGCGCTTGCATCGCTTTGGCGTAGTCGGGCGTTTTCCCCCACGGCATCGCGTTATAGACGTTCATCAGGCGTGCAAAGCGGCGCGGATTGCGCGCCAGGGCTTCGTTCGTCACCGTTTGTCGGTACGCTTCCTGGGTCTGCATGTGTGGCCGGTTGTACATGCCAAGAACCATCAACCGCAGACCATCGGTGGTCTTCGGATACGAACCATGCCAGGTGTGATCGCCCCAGATGATCATGGAGCCCGCTGGCGCCTCGATCACCTGCGCATTGTCCGCCCAGTAGGCTGCTTCTTCTGACGAAGGCCAGCGTCGCCAGCGATGGCTCCCCGGGACGAAGGACAGACCGCCGTCCTCTTTTGAGTAATCAGTCAGCAGATAGTTGAAGTTAGCGCCATACGCCTCAACCGCCATGGTTGGCATGTCGAACTGCGCCCAGTCGGCATGGATTGCGGTTCGGGAATCGCCTTTGCCCTTCACCCAGGCATTACACAGACTCAGGATGCAATCGGTACCTACCAGCCACTGAATGAGACCCAGCGCGGCCGGATGCAACACCAGTTTTTCGAAGACTGGATCATCCCAGAGCACAAAACGCAGTAACTCCTGGCCGTCTGAGAAAACCGCCGCCAGCTCATCAACCGCACATTGTTTTCGTTCACAGGCGATCCGCAACACCGCCTCGCGGGCGGCGTCATGTTGCTCCTGCGGCCCAACCTTCTCCGGCGGCAGTACGGTAAACCCAAAGGCTTCCAACTCCGCCAGATGTTCCAACAGGCCCAACGCCTTGAGTTCCCGGTACAAGGCCGGGGTGGTTTTGGCCGAAGGCCAGTCTTCGATTTTCATCACGAGCCTCGTCTAATTCGGGACTGCCATGACCCGCTCATTCGCGTGCCGGCCAGAGTATTGATTCTATGATGGTTGCCGCCGTCGAAGCCTTCCAACTCAAGCGTTAGAGGAAAACGCCTGCCGACGGTATCGTTCTTGCGGCTTCAGGGAAGAACGGTGAGCATCCGGTCATCGATCGAGCGCCGTTTATAGGCGCGTTGTGGATCTCAATGACGCTCCATCTTGCCGAAGGCTCAGCCAATACCGTCATCTCCGACCGCGAACTGGCGGAACTCGCCGCCGGCGTCTATCGCGATCTCGGGGCGCGGGAACGCGTGTTGGTTGTGCCGCCCGATTTCACGCGCTATCACAGCCGGGCGGGGATTCTGACGCGAGCGACCTACGATCATTTCGGTGGCGCCGTGAAGGACGTTCTACCGGCCTTGGGAACCCATCATCCGATGACCCCGGCGCAGATCGCGGACATGTATGCCGGGGTACCCGCGGATCTCTTCCGTGAGCACCGCTGGCGCGACGACGTGGTGACGATCGGCGAGGTACCGGCGTCGTTCGTGGAAGAAGTGACCCAAGGCATCTGGCGTGAGCCGTGGCCGGCCCAGTTGAACAAGCTCATCTGGGAAGGTGGACACGATCTCGTCGTCTCGATCGGTCAGGTCGTGCCGCACGAGGTGATCGGCATGGCGAACTACAACAAGAACATCTTCATCGGTACGGGCGGTAGTCGGGGGATCAACGAGAGCCACTTCATCGGAGCGGCTTATGGGATGGAGCGCATGATGGGGCGGGCGAACACGCCGTTGCGTTTGATCCTGAACGAGGCCGAACGAATCTACTGCGGCAGTCTACCGTTGCTTTACGTGCAGACGGTGATCGGTACCGACGAGGCGGGCGAGACGGTGACGCGCGGGCTTTTCATCGGCGACGATCCTGAGTGCTTCGAAGCCGCGGCGGCGCTTTCGGTCGAGGTCAATTTCACCGTGCTGGATGAGCCGATCGAGAAGATCGTCGTGTATCTGCCGCCCGATGAGTTCAAGAGTACGTGGCTCGGTAACAAGTCGATCTACCGCACGCGGATGGCGATCGCGGATGCGGGGGAGTTGATCGTGTTAGCGCCTGGCGTGAAAAGTTTCGGTGAGGATCCGGTGATCGACGGCTTGATTCGCCAGTACGGCTACCGGACGACGTCCGAGATCATGGCGGCGGTCGATGCGAACGACGACCTTCAGGAGAATCTGTCGGCGGCGGCGCATTTGATTCACGGCAGCACCGAAGGCCGGTTCTCGGTGACTTACTGCGCGGGTGGGTTGTCGCGCGAGGAGATCGAAGGGGTCGGCTATCGCTTCGGCGATCTGGCGGAGGCGCTCGCGGCGTATCCGATGGATAGGCTCCGCGACGGCTGGAACACGATCAACGGCGAGCGAATCTTCTACATCAGCAACCCGGCGCTCGGCCTCTGGGCGAGTGCCGATCGGATCCAATATCGCCGCGTCTAGCCTTCGCGTCGCGCTGCGTCCTCGAGCACGGCCTCGACGCCGCGTTCGCGGAGGGCGCGGGTGGTTTCGCTGATCCCACGGACCCAGGCGTCGTCGGCCCCGAGCTTGGGTCCCATGAGTTGCTTGACGACGGCTCGGTCCTGGCCCGCATCCCGTGTGGGTGTCCAGCCGCGAGCGATCTCGAGCACTTGATCGGCACGTGCATCCAGAAGCGCTGGCGCTCCTGGTTCGGCGTGACGAACGACGTGATGGAGCCAGCACGCGAGTGCGGTCGTGAGAAGGGGTATTGATCGGCCTTCGTTGAGTGCCGTTTCTGCGACGGGTAGCAAGCGCTCGCGAATCTTGAGCGATCCGTCCATGGCGATCTGGGCGCAGCGATGGCCGAGGTGGGGGTTGCGGAAGCGATCGAGAACGGTATCGATCCTCGCGACGAGGTCCTCGCCGGGCGGCGCGACGACGTGTGGGCGAATCTCGTCGTCCAAGAGGCGCCGGAGATACCGCTCGAGCACCGGGTGGCCCATCGCCTCGTGCACGTATTCGATGTCGAGTGCGCATGCGGCATAGACGAGCGACGAATGCGCGCCGTTCAAGAGCTTGAGCTTCGTCTCTTCGAAGGTAGCGACGTCGTCGACGAGCTTGGCGCCGACGGTTTCCCATGCCGGGATGAGAGTCGCGAATCTCTTCTCGATCACCCATTCGGTGAAGGGTTCACACGCGGTATGGGCATCGTCACGGACGGTCAAGGCCTTTGCGGCTTCGTCGAGTTCAGCGGGCCGGGTGGCGGGCACGATCCGGTCGACCATGGCATTCGGAAACGTGACGTTGTCATCGACCCAGCCGAGTAGCGATGGATCGGTCGCTTGGATGAAATCCCTGACGGCGCGTTCGAGCGCGCGGCCATTCGAACGCAGGTTGTCACAGCTGAAGACGGTCAGCGGGGCATCGATCCGTCGACGTGCCGCGAGTGCGGCGGCGACCCAGCCTGGTGCCGAGCAGGGCACGGCGGGCGATTCGAGATCGTGCACCACGTCCGGGTGGGAATGATCCAGCGAACCGCTCGTGTCGAGCGCGTAGCCCGCTTCGGTAACGGTGAGCGTGAGCACGTGCACGTTCGGGTCGATGAGCGTGTCGAGGCCGCTCGCGGCGTCATTCGATGCGGTTACCACGTCGCGGATGGCAGCCTGCAATGTCCAGCGATCGGTTTCGGTGCCGCGCTCACGGAGCGTGTAGAGGCCCGCTTGCGGCTCGAGGGCAAGACGCGCGCGATCCGAGCGGAGCGCGACCGTTCGAATCGCCCAGTTGCCGCCGGCCACCGCCATCGCGGCTTGGGTGTACGCCGCCTGGTGAGCGCGATGGAAAGCACCGGGGCCCAAGTGCACGATCCCGACGCCCGCGGCCGCCACGGCCCGCGCGGGGCGCTCGACGTCACTGGGAAGTCGTGCTGCTGTTGCGGGGTCCAGTCGTTCGGCGCTCATGCTGATGATCGCTCCTATTTTCTGATCGACGCACCCTGCCATTTGCCTGGCGGCAAACCAAACCGCTGGTGGTCGCCGGGTCGATCACGCAACCTTTCCTGGTTATTCGACTGGTTGCGTTTGATGAGTGAACGACCGCTCACGCTCGATCCCGATCGGCTGCTGCCTCGCCAAGGACGAGCGCAGGCTCTCGCCCGCGCGCTCTACGATCGGGTCTGCGACTATCCGATCGTAAGCCCCCATGGCCATACCGATCCGGCGTGGTTCGCGCTCGATACGCCATTCGAGAACGCGACGGATCTCCTCGTCACACCAGATCACTATGTCTTGCGCATGTTCTACAGCCAGGGTATTCCGCTGTCCGCGCTCGGCGTCGCGGCGGCCGGTGAATCCCGCGATCAGGTTGCCTCACCGCGCGAAGCGTTCCGCACGTTCGCGGCGAACTGGCATCTCTTCCGGGCGACGCCGTCTCGGATGTGGCTGGAGACCGCGCTCGCGCAAGTTTTCGGCGTCGAGGTCCAGCCGTCGGCGAACACCGCCGATCGGATCTTCGATCAAATCAACGACTGTCTCGCGCAACCGGAGTTCCGACCGCGGGCATTGCTCGATCGCTTCTGCGTGCATTTCATCGCGACGACGGAAGGCGCGCTCGATCCGCTCATCCACCACGCGACGCTGAAGGCCGACGGTTGGAACGACCGGGTCGTCACCACGTTCCGGCCCGATGACGTGCTGAATCCGGATTTGCCGGGTTTTGAAGAGCGGATCGACGAACTGGCGGAGCTGACTCGCGAGGACACCCACAGCTTTGCCGGGTACTTAAACGCGCTTCGAACACGCCGCGAGTTCTTTCGCTCCTTCGGGGCGACGGCGACGGACCATGGGCACCCGACGGCGCAAACGGCCGATCTCGAACCGCGTGAATGTCAGCGTCTTCTAGACGCGGCGCGCGCTGGAACCGCCAGCTTGGAGGAGACCGAACGCTTCCGCGCCCAGATGCTGACCGAGATGGCCGGCATGTCGGTCGAGGACGGTATGACGATGCAGCTCCACCCGGGCAGTTTTCGCAACCAGAACAAAGCGCTTCTCGAGCGGTACGGGCCGGACCGGGGCGCGGACATTCCGGTGACAGCGGAGTTCGTGCGTTCGCTCGAACCCCTCTTGAACCGCTACGGCAACAGCGCCGATTTCAGGTTCGTGCTGTACACGCTCGACGAGTCGACCTACGCGCGCGAACTGGCGCCGCTCGCTGGTCATTGGCCGTGTCTTCGTCTCGGCCCGCCCTGGTGGTTCCACGATAGCCCCAACGGCATGCAACGCCACCGCCATGAAACGATCGAAACGGCGGGCTTCTACAACACGTGCGGGTTCAATGACGACACCCGCGCTTTGCTGTCGATTCCGGCGCGGCATGACGTCGCACGGCGAATGGATGCGCGTTTTCTGGCCGAGCAGGTCGAGGAAGGCCGGCTCGACGAAGCAGACGCGTTCGAGCTGATCGACGATCTAACCGTCAATCTCGCCTGCGAGACGTTTGGTATCGAACCGCCGGCGCTGGGCATTTAGCGAGCGCGGCCCCTCAGGTCTCGTCGCCCCGGTCGCTCGCCCCCGAGCTTTCGTCCGCCTCGGGTGATCGACGTTCATCAACAGGTAGCGCCTCGAACTCGATATGCAGTTCGCGCATCGCCCGAAGTAGAACGCTCGGTACAACTTCGAAGTCGTTGGCGCCGGGGACAAAGCGCATGTCCTCGATACGATCGATGAGTGCCCGAAACGCCCAGTACATCTCGCGCCGGGCCAGGGGCGCGCCAAGGCAATGATGGGTACCGCTGCCGAAGCCGAGATGACGACCCGGCTTGGCGCGCTCGAGATCAAGTTCGGTGGGACCATCGAACTCGCGTTCGTCGCGGTTCGCGGCCGCGAAGCGCATGTTGACGATCGATCCCTTCGGAATGGTCACCCCACCCATCTCGATGTCTTCCGCTGCCGAGCGGAAGAGGCTCTGGACTGGGCTTTCGAGACGCACGACCTCCTCACAGAAGGTGCGCAGGTACTTCTCCGGATTCGATTTGAGCTTCTCCCACACGACCGGCTGCTCGATCAGGAGCTTCATGCCGAAGCTGATCGCATTGGTGGTGGTCTCGGAACCGCCGACGAACGTGTCGCCCATCATCTCGGCGTGCAGTTCGTTGTCGTTGAGCGGGCGGCCCCACTCGGGAATCACGCGGTTCACGAGTTCGCTCAGGAGCGAGTCGTCGGGCTCTCGGCGGAGCCGTTCGAAGATCGGTTGAAAGTAGTGCTGTGCCTCGATCTCGAGTTCGACTGAACGGATCTCCTCGGATTCCGGTTGCATGAGGCCGATGCGGTTGGCGAACGCGTCGGTCCATTCCTTGATCCGCCAGATGTCCTCGGCCGGCGCGCCCATCTGGTGGCCGATGACGATGAGCGGTAGCGGGATCGCGAGCTGCTTCACCCAGTCGCATTGACCGTCCTCGACGAACGCATCGATCAGCTCATAAGCCGTATCGCGAACGAAGGAATCCATCGCCTCGATCTTCTTCGGGCGGAACGCCTCGTTGAACATCGCTCGTAGCTGTTTGTGATTCGGGTCGTTGCGGCCGGCGAGCGTGGCCGACGGGACCCAGCCTTTCTCCTTGAACAGATCGTAAATGCGTCTCGATCGCTCCGAGTCGAGCGCGTCTCGGCTGGTACCGGTCGAGCGCATGTCGCTCGAGAAACGTTTGGTATCGAGCAATGCCGTGCGCAGATCCTCGAAGCGAGTGATGACGTAGAAGCCGGTCTTCGGATCACGCCACACCGGGGCTTCGTCTCGCAGGATCGAATAGGCGCGGTAGGGACAGTTCTGCACTGCCGGGTCGAGCAGGTTGATGTCGTCGAGACGCTCGGGTTCGACGGGTGTGTACGGCGTCTTGTCGCTCTCGTTCTGGCTCACGGATTTCGTCCTTTCAGCGGATCACGCCATAAACACGGTCCGGTGCGACGCGCAGAATCACGCGGCGCTGCCGATCGAGCCAGGCGGGAAGATCATCGGGAAGCTGGTAGCCCGTCTCGACGATGTTGTCGAAGACGAGCCGCGTCGATTCCTCGAGACGATCGTGTTCGACCGAGGCGCGGCCCTCGATCGAGACGAAATTGAAGGGTTCAGCGTTGTTCATGATGCAGACGTTCACGCGCGGATCGCGCTCGATGCTCGAGCGTTGAACGTCCCGCCAGGGGTACTGATAACGAGGGTGTCACCGTCCCGGGCGTAAGCGATGATCGAGGACACTGGTGAGCCCGACGTACGCAGCGTCGTGAGCGTCGCCCAGCGGTGCGCGGTGATGAATTCGTCCCAGGCAGTGTTGTCGGTGATCGCCATGGTTTTCTCCTTCCCGGTTGGTTTCAGCCGCCGAGTACGACCGGTAGCTGCCAAGCGGTGCGCATTTCGCCGAGGCGTAGAGACTTGAGTTCCGGCTCGAAACCGTCGCGAAGCCTCGTTGCGGGAAAACGTTCGAGCAGTCGTGTGGTGGCGGTGACCGCCATGTCGCGGGTCAGCGCGTGGATCGAGCGCGGCCGGTCCTCCGGCACGGCCGGATGTCGCGACGGTTTGCCGAGCCCGAATGCAATCCCACTCGCCAGCCCGTCGGCGCGGAATTGACCGCGCGGCTCGCGATGACAGAGGTCTTTGCGGAAGACGTCGAAGCGCTCCGGATGATCAAAAACCCGCGGATCGCGGTTGGCCGCCGCGGTGACTTGCAGCAGCGCGCCTTCAGGCAAGAGCCGGCCGAAACGCTCGACTTCGTGGCGTGCGAAACGTTTAGCGGTGAGTACGGGTGGCGAGTGTCGCAGCGCCTCGAGCCAGGCGATCTTTACGAGCCGCTCCTCGGATCGCACGGCGCGGAGCTGATCGGTGTGGGTGAACAGGAGGGCAAGCAGGTTCGCGAGGCCACCATGGAGGGTCTGGTGGTCCATTTCGAGAAGCGTTGCGAGGAGATCGCCGCCCGTGGCGGGACCACCTTCGAATGAACCGTTCGCTAGCGTGCCGATGAGATCCGCATTGGTTTCATCGCCGTTTCGCGCCGCTAGCCATTCGCCGCATCGCGTTTCGAGTTCGGTCATCGCTCGGATGCCGGCATCTCGCGCTTTCGGCTCCCATCCAACGCCGAGTTGCATACGCCACCAGCGATCGACGAACCACCCGCGTTCAGCTTCCGGGACACCGACGACACGGACGAGAAGCTCGAGTGGCAGCCGTGCGGCGAAGCCCGTGGCGAGATCTGGATCGTCGTCGCCGCCGAGTCCGTCGAGCAGCGAATCGGTGACCGCGTCGATGGACTCATCCCACACTCGCGCCCGTGTTTCGAGCGCCGGGAGTTCCTCCATCAGATTCCGACCGAGATCGACGCGGCCGTAAAACCAGCTTTTCGGCCGTGTTTCGAAATTGGCGTCGTCGACGAAGATCGACGTCACGTCGTCATAGCGCGAAATCCAGTAGTCGTTCGTGAGCCACGTTCGGTAGCAGGGGTAGTCCTCGCGCAGGGTGGTGAGGGCGGGCCACGGATCCCGGACGAAATCGGCGGAAACGAGGTCCGTCGCCTTGATCTTTTCAGTCGATTCGCCGACGCGCTGGCGTTGATGGACTTCGTAGCTGCGATAGCCCGTATCGCCGGGACGATCGTGCCGTACGACCAGTGGCTCCCGGCCCAGCACGGCGCGCAGCAAGCGCCGGCTCGCGGGCTCCTGATCTTCGTTGCTCAACGATCGAAGTCGACGACGAGTTCACGCACCGAGACGAGCCCGATCGGGGCGAGCCCGTCGCCGTCGATATCCTTCGGCATCCGCTCGTTGTGGAGGCGCGGATTTTTCATGTGTTCGAGAAGAATCCGCGATCCGAGCACGGCTTCCTGGTGTGAAATCCATGCCCCCGGGCAGAGGTGCGGCCCGACACCGAAGGCCATGTGACTGCAGCGTCCTTCCTTGCGGTAGCCGCTGCGCAGGAGCTTGCCGGAATAAAGATCGTCCCTGAAAAGATCGAAGGTCTCGGGCGCTTTGAAGATGCGTTCGTCGTGATTGGCGGAGAAATCGACCATCTGCATGAGCGAGCCGGCGGGCACCTGCACGCCGTGCAGTTCGACATCGAAACTCGCGTGCCGCGGTTGGCCGCCGATCGGCGTCGAATGGCGCAACGTTTCGTGGAAAGCCTGGTCCCAGAGGGCGTCGTCTGCGCTGACCGCCGCAAATTGATCCGGGTGGCGGAGTAGCAGATACCACATGTTGAGGATCGCACCACGCGTCGTCTCGCCGCCGCCGCCGACGATGAGGGCGATATTCGAGGTGATCTCCTCGGTCGAGAGATAGTCGCCGTCCACGCGCGTTTCGCAGAGTTTGGTGATGATGTCCTTCGAGACGGCGTTGCCGTCGGCGTCGTAGAGCCACGTCGGTTCACGCCGTCGTGCCTCGACGATGGACTCGACGTAGTCCTCCAGATGCGCCCGCGCCTCGAGTCCGCGATTGTGCGTGGCGGAACTGCCGAGACCCGACATCATCGAGTTGTACCAGTAGTAGAAATCGCCGCGCGCTTCCGCCGGGAACCCGAGCACTTCGCAGACGACGCGGATCGGAAACTCGTTGGCGAACGCGCGTCCGAGCGCGACGGTACGGATGCCATCGCGGTCGCTGACGATGTCCTCGTCGTCGATATCGTCCCAAGCCGAAATCATTTCGCGCGCGATGCGCTCGATCGAATGGAGCCGATTCTTGAGGGCTTCGCCGACCAGATGCTGACCGTAGAGGTTACGGCGGCGGCGGTGTTCGATGCCGGAGAGTTCGAGCTGGGTGTTGCCGAGGACGCCGTTCGAGCTGCCTTTCGGGATCGTGTTGAACGCCTCGTCGTCGAAACAACATTCCGTGATGTCGTCGTAACGCGTCACCCAGTACGCGTTGTGCAGGTGGTCGTGGAAGACCGGGTAGTGGTCGCGCAGGATTCGGTAGTAGGGATAGGGATTGCGGGCGAACTCGGCTGTGTCGAGGATTCGCGGGTCGAAGAGCGGACGCCCATCGGCGGCGGTGCCCATGTCGAACGCGTGGCCCTCGGGCATCTTCGTGACCTGCCGGAGGGCGCCGGCGTCGTCCGTCTGCAACACCTCGGCCGCCAGGTCGTCGACCACGTTTCGTATCGATTGCATCTTGGTCCCTCGCAGCAGCTCGCTACAGTTATCCTCGTCGCTCTGATGAGAACGTCGCGGAACGTCGCATGACCTACGTGATCACCGATGCCTGCATCGATGTCAAGGACCGCTCCTGTGTCGAGGTGTGTCCCATGGATTGCATCCACGTCGACGAAGCGCTCGATCGTATGTGTTATGTCGACCCGGACACGTGCACCGACTGCTCGCTCTGCGAATCGGCCTGCCCGGTCGGCGCGATTTTTCATGACCGCAAGGTACCGGTGGAATCCGCGGCCTTCACGACGTTGAACGCGCGTTGGTTCGAAGCGCCGGATGCCGTGCGTGCCAAGGTCGACGCGTTCGCGGGGTGACGATGGACGTAAGAACGATCCTCATCGACGGACTCAGCCTGCTCGTAACGCACCGCCGACGCTTCGTCCAGGCGCTGGCGGTACCGTTCGTTCTTCTCGTGCTCTTCGATCTCGTCCCGCTGTTCGAGCTTCCGACGCTCGTCGAGCTGATCGCTGCGGTGTTCGGCCTCTTGGTTTACGCCGTCTTTGCGGTCGTGACGCACCGGTTGGTCATCCTCGGACCCGATTCGGTACCCCGGTTCGGACTCACGACGATCTCGAAGCGGGAAGTCTTCTTCATCGGCTATTCGTTTGTCGTCGCGATCCCGTTGGCGTTGCTGATGATGCCCGGGCTCGTCATGGGCCTCGCGAGCGGGACGTATGTCTTGACGATCGTCGGTGCGCTCATCGGTTCGTATGTACTTGCTCGATGGTCGCTCGTGTTGCCGGGCGTGGCGGTAGACAAGCTAGTGACCCTGGGACGTTCCTGGGAGATGACCAAACCGCATCAGGGCGGCATGTTTCTCGTCGTTATCGTCGTACCGGGTCTACTCACCGCGATCCTCATGCTCCCGCAGGTGTTGTCCGGAACGCTGGAGATGGGATTCGTGAGGCTGGCCCTCGGTAGCCTCGTCGGCATGCTGATCGCCGTGTTTACGATCACGATCCTGTCGATGGCCTACCGCCAGATCAGCGCGTCGAATAGTGCGTCCGAGGATCCATCGTGAGCACCGTCCTACGCGACATCGACTATCTGGTCGCCTGGCACGCCGAAGCGGGCGAGCATGTCTACGTGCGATCGGCGGATCTTGCGTTCGCGGACGGCGTCATCACGGCGATCGGCAAACGCCTCGACGGTCCGTTCGACACCGAGATCGACGCCAGCGGTCATCTCGTCTTTCCTGGCCTCGTCAACGTCCACACGCACCCAACCAGCGAGACGATCCGCAAAGGGGTCACGGACGAGACGTTGAGTCCGGGGTTTTGGCATAGCTCGCTCTACGAACACCTGCCGGCGTTCAACCCGGTCGATGACGAAGGACGGTCCGCCTGCTTGAAGGTCGCGTTGGCGGAACTCCTGCTATCTGGTGTGACGACCGTGATCGATCTCTCGGCGCCCTTCGACGGCTGGCTCGAGACGCTCGGTGAGAGTGGTCTGCGGGCAGTCGCCGCGCCGTTTTTCCGCGATGCCCGGTGGTTCACGACCGACGGACACAGCCTTTCCTACGACTGGAACGAGAAAGCCGGCCGGGAGGCGTTCGAACGGGCCTGTCGGGTGATCGAACTCGCCGGCCAGCAACCGTCGAGCCGGGTGAGCGGCATGCTCTCACCGAGCCAGGTCGATACGTGTACCGAGTCGCTCTTGCGCGACTCCCACGCGTTCGCGACTGAACGCGATCTACCCTGGACGATCCACGCCGCGCAGTCAGTCACCGAGTTTCACGAGATGCAGAAACGTCACGGCAAGAGTCCGATCGAGTGGCTTGCCGACATTGGCGTACTGGATCAGCGCAGTGTGATCGCGCACTGCATCTTTCTCGATTCGCATCCTTGGCTGCATTGGACGACGAACCGCGACCTCGAGGTGATGGTGGAAAGCGGGGCCTCGGTTGCCCACTGCCCGACCGTGTTCTCGCGTCGTGGAATCGCACTCAACACGCTCGGTTCGTATCTTCGGGCGGGGGTGAACGTCGGCATCGGCACGGACACCTATCCGCACAACATGCTCGATGAGATGCGCACGGCCGCGAACGCCGCGCGCCTGGTCGGTCAGACGGTCGCCGACGTCACTTTTCGGGATGTTTTCTATGCGGCGACGATCGGTGGCGCGAACGCACTCGGGCGGGACGACATCGGCCGGCTCGCGCCCGGCAGTCGCGCGGACTTCGTTTCTGTCGACCTGTCTCATCCGTCGATGATGCCGGTGCGCGAGCCTTTGAGAAGCATGCTCGTGGTCGCGCAGGAGCGCGCGATTCGCGATGTCTATGTCGACGGTGAGCGCGTCGTGCGCGATGGCACGTTGACGACGATCGACCTCCAGGCGGAATCCGAGCGCTTGCAGCGGGCCCAGGCGGCCATGCTCAAGGCCGTACCGAACAACGACTGGGCGGGCCGCAGCGCGGATGAACTGGCGCCGATGGTATTGCCGACGCAGGAGCTCTGAAGCCGTCCCGGTGCGTCAGGGCGGGCTCGCCGATGCGTCCGGGGTCCAGGCGCGATAGCCCGCCGCGTCGAGCGCTTGGATGACGCTCATCGTCTGCTCCTCGCCACGCATCTGCAGCAGGATCTCGACGACGGTCGCGCGCGCGGAGGAGGCCGCGAAGGTCCGCTGATGTTCGATGTCGATGATGTTGCTGTCGAGGTTCGCGATGATTCCGGTGATCGTCGACATCGCCCCGGGTCGGTCCGGAATCTCGATGCTGATGCGGACCAGCTTGTTCGATCGAACGAGGCCTCGTTGCAGGACGGAACTCAGCACCATCATGTCGATGTTGCCGCCGGTCACGAGGATCCCGACCTTCTTACCGCGAAAGAGATCGGGGCGCTTCGTCAGGAGCGCCAGCGGGGCTGCCCCGGCGCCTTCGGTGACGACCTTCTCGACCTCCAACATGTCGAAGATCGATTGCTCGATCTCGGATTCGGACACCACATGGACGTCGTCGACGAGATCGTCGATCAGCGTGCGCGTGAGATTGCCCGGCCCCTCGACGGCGATACCCTCCGCCACCGTCAGGCTGCCCGTCGCGGCGGCGGGATGCGGTTGGTGTCGCGCGCCGTAGGCCCACGAATAACGTTCCGCCTGCACGCCGATGATCTCGATGTCGTCCTTCACCGCCTTTGCCGCAATCGCAATGCCGCCGATGAGTCCGCCGCCACCGATCGGGACGACAAGCGTGGTGAGATCGGCAACGTCCTCGAGAACTTCGAGCGCGACGGTGCCTTGGCCGGCGATGACGTCACTATCGTTGAACGGATGCACCATCGTGAGCCCTTGATCACGGGCAAGTGCTTCGGCGTAGATGCGTGCGGCTTCGAGGTCTTCACCCTCGAGATGTACTTTGGCACCGAAGACGCGTGTCGATTCGACCTTCGTGTTCGGCGTGAAGCGGGGCATGACGACCGTTGTCGGAATGCCCATTCGCTGGCCGTGGTAGGCGAGCGCCTGTGCGTGGTTTCCCGCCGACATGGCGAGGACGCCGCGCCCCAGGCGTTCCCGGTTGGCGAGCAGGAAGTTGAGCGCGCCGCGTTCCTTGAAACTCGCGGTGAACTGAAAGTTCTCTAGCTTCAGATACGTTTCCACACCGAGTCGGGACGATAAGGTGTAGCTCTTCGTGCATGGCGTGCGCACGATTTGACCTTCGAGCCGCTTCGCGGCGGCTTCGACGTCGGTGAACTGGGGCAGCGGAGTCGGATCAGTCATGGTCAACCCTTTGCATCGCGCTCGAGAATGGCGATACATCTCTCGTCGGGCCATTCTATTCACCGTCAACGCGCGCGCTCGGTTGTACAGTCATGGCCAGGGGCGCGACGGGAGAGCTTGTGATGAGTCGAACCATTCTTGTTGCCCTGATTCTTTTCGCTGCAGTTGCGTCTGTCAGCGCAGAGCGGGCCGGTGCGCGGGATCTGGGGATCCCCCTCGAAGGCACCCCGGGACAGAACAACGCCATCACCGATGTCGACGGTGTGATGGTCGGCCATACGACCCTCATCCGCGGCGACGGGCCACTCGAGGTCGGCCAAGGGCCGGTGCGAACAGGTGTGACTGTCGTGCTGCCGCGCGCCGGCGACGAACTCTCGGTACCGGCCTTTGCGGCCGTGCACGCACTCAACGGCGTCGGTGAAATGACGGGATCTCACTTTATCGAGGAGACCGGTTTTATGGCGGGGCCGATCGCCATCACCAACACGCACAGCGTCGGGGTGGTCCGGGACGCCGTTTCGGATTGGCTCTTCAAGCGACACGGCTGGCCGGTCTCATTGCCCGTCGTCGGCGAGACACTCGACGGCGGTATCGGAACGTGGACCGGGCTCAACGATGCCAACGGTCGCCACGTCACGGCCGAGCATGTCTTCGACGCCCTCGACGGGGCGACGAGCGGTACCGTTCTCGAGGGCAGTGTCGGTGGCGGCACGGGAATGATCTGCAACGGCTTCAAAGGCGGCATCGGCACGGCGTCGCGAGTCGTCGCAACGGAAGGTGCCCATACCGTCGGCGTTCTCCTGCAGTGCAACTACGGCGTTCGTCGTTGGTTGCGGGTCGCGGGCGTTCCCGTCGGGGCGGAACTCGACACGCCCGACATCTGCTTTGCGGGCGAACCGCCACCCGGCGTACCGGTCGGTCGGTGTGGCGAGGCCGGCGAAGGACTGACGGAGGACCTCGGCTCGATCATCGTCATCGTCGCGACCGACGCGCCGCTCCTACCGCACCAGCTCGAGCGCGTGGCGCGTCGCGTTTCGCTAGGACTCGGACGGCTCGGTAGTGCGTCGGGGGAGGGTAGCGGGGACATCTTCCTCGCTTTCTCCACGGCGCGGGCGGATGCGCCGAAAGCCGGTGTGCACGCGCTGTCGATGCTTTCCGATGGGCTCCTCAATCCCATCTTCGAGGCGACGGTGCAGGCGACGGAGGAAGCGGTGCTCGATGCGATGTTCAAGTCACCGACGATGACGGGTGCCAATGATCTGCGGGTGCCCGGATTGCCCCATGCCGAGGTGTTGGAACTCCTCCGGCGCTACAGGCGTCTCGACTGAGCGATCAGTCGATCGCGAGGAGCTTTGCCGCGTTGCCGCCCATCCATTTGTGGCGAACGCCGTCGCGAATAGGCAGATCGGCGAATTCGTCGACGACCTGTTTCGGCGTGAGCCCGAGCGTCACCCAGGATGTGGCGAACAGCATGCGGTCCTGAAGGAGCGTATTCGCGAACTGCAGCATCATCTCCCAACCGCTGCCGGGTTTCGGGATGTGTGCCGGGCGGTGCGCGGCAAGGTCGACGTAGACGTTGGGATGGCGACGCGCGACCCCGACCATTTCCGGTACCCAGGGCCAGCCGCCCAATGCGGCGATGACTTCGAGCTCCGGGAAGTCGCGGCAGACTTCGTCGAGGTAGAGCGGTCGGCCGAGATCCATGGGTCGGTCGGCGGCGTAGCTCATCGTGCTGTAGACCCGCGTCGGAATGCCGAGCTCGATGGCCTTGGCGTAGAGCGGGTAGTACTTCTTGTCGTTGCTGTAGCGACGTTCACGAAAGCAGGAGATCTCGAGGCCCTTGAGGCCACGTTCCTTGACGAGGTATTCCAGTCGACGGACGCCGCCCATGCCCTCGCTCGCGAGAATCCGACCCCACGGGATCAGGCGATCCGGATAGCGCCCCGCGAGCTCCAGCGTGTGTTCGACCGAGGCGTGTCGGCCAGTGCCGATGCAGGCTTTCTCGATCCCCGCTTCATCGAGCATGGCGATGAATTCGGATTCGCTCGGTGCACTATCGGCGGCTCGGCGCGCGATCACTTTGCGGACCTCGATGGGTTCGAGTCGCGCTCGTAGATCCTCGAACTCGTCCGTCGTCATGCCCGCGTCCGCGGCCCAGCGCGGGCCGAAGATGTTCAGATAGTTGTGCATACCCTCGTCGTTCGCGGTCTCGTACGACGCCAGATCGGCTTCATGTACTTCGCGTGTGGGGATATCGCATTCGATGTCGATGATTCTCATGCTGGGTCTTGCGCGTCTTCCGAGAAAACGACGCCATTCGACGTCAGTTGTTCGATCGCGTCGGCGTCGAGCCCGAGCAGCGTGCCGAGAATTTCGTGGTTGTGTTCACCGAGCCTAGGCGGCGGCGCGGAAGGGGTAGCTCGACCGCCGGCGAAGTTGAACGGTGTGTTGAGCACAGGTAGACGGTCGCCGGACTCCGTTTCGATGTCGACGAGCATTTGCCGATCTCGAAACAGCGCGCTATCGACGACCTCCTCGGCGGATTGCACTTTGCCGTAGGGCACATCGTGTCGTTCGAACGCGACCGTGATTTCCGCGAGCGTCTTTTCAGCGGCCCAAGCGCGGACGAGATCGACGAACTCGGCCATGTGTTCGCGCTGCGCCCCGATGGTCGAGAATCGGTCGTCCTCGATGAGCGCCGGGAGACCCATCGCCCGCGCCGTCTTTTCGACGTTGAGGCTCACGGACGCCGCGAAGAAACCGTCCCGGGCCTTGAACGGTGGGCGAAAGATGATGCTCGGCACGCCCTCCGCGCCGTCGGTGAAAGCCGAACGCTGCAAGGTGGTGTCATTCGAGGCGACGAGCGCATCGAACATCGAGAGATCGATCCATTCGCCTTCGCCGGTCATCTGACGCCGAAACAGGGCCGCCAGGATCGCGATGGTCGCGTTCAACGACGCGGTCGTGTCGGCGAGGCTGACGGGAACGCCGGGCGGCGACTCGCCCTCGTACTCGGGGATGTTGGCGGCGGCGTGATCGAGTCCCGCGAGCGCCTGGATGATGTCGGTATAGGCCGGACGGCCCGCATCCTCGCCCGACTGGCCGAAACCCGAAATCGAGCAGCAGACGATGGCCGGATTCAGCTTTTGTAGATCCGGATATCCGAGACCCATTTCCGCGAGGCGTCCCGCGCGGAAGTTCTCGACGAGTACATCGGCCTTCGCGACGAGTCTCTTGACGACATCCCGCCCCTCGTCCCGGCGCAAGTCCACGCAGAGACTCTTCTTACCGGCATTGAACTGCGTGAACGCGCTCGAATAGTGGCCGCGGCGTGGCGGTGACGTACGCAGTCGGTCGCCGCGGGGTGTTTCGACCTTGATCACCTCGGCACCGAGGTCCGCGAGCATCCGCGTGCAGAAAGGGCCCGAGATCACTCGGCTGAGGTCGAGCACCCGAAGTCCGTCGAGGAGGCGGACGTGCGCGTCGTTGTTTTTGGAATCGACCATGCGTTCCTCGCTCGATGTCTAGCGGAGCATCCGAATCGGATCCCTGCCGTCCCATCCGTTGGCCACGTTCGCCACCATGTCGTAAAAACCGACGAGGTCCGCGGAGGCGGGGTAGATCTCGATCATGTGACCGAGCATCGACCGTGCGTCGACGAAGGCGAAATCGACGCGCTCATCACCGCTCAAGCCGCAGCGGGTGACGACTGGTAGTCCGCCTGATTCGAAGTAGTCGAACGCCTCGCTCAAATCGGGAACCATGATCGCGGTGTGATGCAAGCCTTCTTCATCGACGCCGAACATGTCGCGGTAGGGCGAGTTCAGCGTGTCGTTCTCCTGCCGAAAGAGCTCGACCATCACGCTACCCCACTGACCAAACGCGGAAGAATGGACGAAGTCGGTCGGCTCACCGCGGTGTTCACCCCAGGAAAGCGTGATGTTTTTGTTGACGAAGAAGGGCCCCGCGCCGAACTTCGTGGCCATGTCGGTCGCGGCGCGGTCGATGTCGGACACGTGATAGGCGACTTGTACGATATCGAGCTTCATGACCTCTTGACCGACGACGAATGTAACCGGATCTCGGAGTCACCATGTCCCGCCAAACCGTCGATGTCGACAAACCATTCCATAAGAACCTGCCATTTGCCCAAGGCGTGGTCGTTGAGGGGCGGATGCTCTTCACCGCCGGGATCACCGCGCGCGATGAAACCGGCCAGGTCGTCGGCCTCGACGACATGCGCCAGCAGATCGAGACGTGCTTCGAGAACCTCGGCGATGTGCTCGGTGAAGTCGATGCGACGTTCGACGACATCGTGAAGATCGTGATGTACACGACCGATATGGATGAGATGGGCAAATACGCCGAGGCGTGGCGTCGCTATTTCACCGGCCGTCCTGCCAGCACGGCGGTCGAAGTCAGCCGGCTCGCGCTGCCGGAGATGCTGGTCGAGATCGAAGCCGTGGTTGCGCTCGGCCCATGATCGTCGCGCCTCAGAAGAAAAGTAGACTGATCGCACAAGGATCCGGACAGCGCGAATGACGACGCACCCCTTCGTCGACTACATCGATCGATCATCCGCCGACGTTGCCGAGGCGTGTACGAGTTGTGGCGCATGCGCCGAGGTCTGTCCGGTGCTTCCGCATACGGAGGTCGAAGTGCCGCCGAGCGACCTCGTCGGCGGCGTTCGCGACGTACTGAAGAACGGCGGCTCGCTCGACGGTGACGCCGCGGATTGGGCGAACCAATGCGACGGCTGTGGTGTATGCATCCCGGCCTGCCCGGAGGGGATCAATCCACGCACGATGATGATGCTCGCGATTGGTGTCGGGAACGAAACGGCGACCGAGACGCCGATGCTCTTTCGCAAGATGGGCCGCGCGGTCCGCCTACTGGCGGCGATGCAGCTCGCACCGGCCGACTATCAACGGCTCATGCGAATGCCGGCCCGACGGAACGCGGACGTGGTCTTCTATGTCGGCTGCAACGCGATCCGCACGCCGCATCTGCTGTTCAACACCATGTATGTGCTCGATGCGCTCGACATCGACTACGAGGTGGTCGGCGGGCCCGCGGCTTGTTGCGGCATCATCCACACGAAGTGGGAGGGTGAGCGCGAAGCGGGTGGCCGGGTCGCGGAAACGACGCTCAAACGGTTCGGCGAGTACGAACCGGATCACGTGTTGAGCTGGTGTCCCTCGTGCGAACTGCATCTCGGGGAGACGATCGAGAGCTACCAGGAAACGGAATTCAGTTTCGAGCACGTAACGCAGTTCATCCGTGAACGCAGCGATTTGCTACGCGCGCGTGCCGTTCGGCCGCTTCCGCTGCGTGTCGTTCTGCATGCCCACACCGGCATGGCGGAGCTCGGCGAAAACGTTGCCGAATTGCTGCGTCTCGTCCCTGGATTGACAATCGTCGATGTCGTGTCGGAGTCGGGCTATACCTGCGGCGGGTCTGGCGCCGACCGTTCACCGGGCCGGAAGGCAGAGACGCGCAATGTGACGCTCGAGCGTATGCAGCGAGGCGATGTCGATGCATTGGTCACCCTTTATCACGGTTGCCACGGTCAGCTTAGTGCAGCAGGACATACGCATGGTTTCGACGTCGTGAATTTCACGGACGTCCTCGTGCGCGCACTGGGCGGCACACCCCGAACCGACTTTCTGGAGGGTTGGCGCCTCGCGCGCGACTGGCAGGCGATCGTCGGTGCGACGGCTGAGAACCTCGCCCACAACAACATCGCGGTCGACCCCGACTGGCTCGTCGATGTGCTTCCGGACGTCTTTCTTGGTAAGGAATTCGCGGGCGGTTTGAACGAGCTCCTCTAGCCCGCGGCGCGGACCGCCGCGGCAGTTGCTTGACCACGGTCGGTACCTGCGTGCAAAAGAACCGCCTCGTATTGTTGATCGCGTCCGAAGGATGCTTGCTCAAGTGATGCAGACCGAACAGATAGCGAACGAACGACGCATCGAAAGTCACAGCAGGACGGCGAGATGGCTGCATTGGGGTTTCATCGCCGTATTCATTTTTGCGTTGACGAAACCGGATCCAGCAGCGCGGGGAAGCTTTGACTGACCGGAGGAGTAGGCTGGATTGCAGCTTGCTCTTTGTTGTGGGGGCTCCGCCCCCACGCCCCCGCCGGATCGGCGCTGAGTCTGAGTTGGCGGATGAGGGAATCTCGCCGCGCGCCCAGTTCGGCGCGGAATCACCGCAGGTGTTTCCCCCCTTGCGCGCTTTGCGCGCGGGGCCCCGGTGGGGGGCGAATCGAGCCCGCGCCGCATGCTCCGATCGGTTCGAACGATCCATCGCTCGGCGTCCTCGTCTCACGCGACGTCACCGCCGTCCGCAGACACGCGTTCTCGTAGAGTCCGTAATGCAGCGCAATATTCCGGCTCGCCATCGGCGGTCTTTATTGGGTGGGTATCAAGTCAGGCGGTCTGATGGAAGTCGCGTTGATTGCCCACGAGATTTTCGTGAACACGACCTACTTCCTGATCCTCGGGCACGTCGCCGCGGCGATCTTTCATCGCCGCCGGAGCGACGGCATCTGGTCTTCGATGGTGCAGGTCTGGAAGGAAGACGAATGACGTCAGCCGGCCTGGCGGTCGCTGCTCAGTAGGGCGGCGACGAATAGGTCACCCAGGCGTCGACCCGTGGCCTGCTTCGGTGTCACTTCGATCCAGACGTTGTGCACGCCCTCGGCGAGCGGTTGTGGGATGCGCTGCATCACTCTGATGAGATCGATGACCTCGTCGGCGTGTACTTCACGGGCGCGACCGCGAACCAGCACGCTCCAACCGGTGCCTTCCTCGGGGTGTAGGTCGTCGACTTCGAAGGCGACTTCGCCGGCGATCACCTCACGTAGATGGGAAGTCTCGCCGACACGGAAGACGATCTTGTTCTCGATCTGGCCGTAGTTGACCGGGATGGCGGCCGGCCCGAGGTCGTCGGAATAGACAAACCGGCCAACCGTCTGCGTCCTGACGAGCGACCAGCACTCCATCTCGTCGAGAACTTCAATTTGTTGCTGACTCATCCGTTACCCCTCATGTTGCGTCCCGTCGTGCGAATGGTCACGACCGGGGCCGTTGAGAATTCGCCGGGAACGAAATGCGTCTGGCCCGGCAAACGAACGCCCTCAGTAAGCCCTTTTCATCGAGCGACGCGAATAGGGGGAATCCGTTTGCCGTTAAGGGATATCCACGAGTGGTGCGGTGACGCTACGGCGGTTCCAATCGTCGAATGACTTTGCCGGATGCTCTGCTTACGCCGTCCGCGTATCCGCACGATGTCAGTTCGGTAACGCTGGTCGAGACGCATATGTCGTGGGTATTCCTCACGGGATCGTATGCGTACAAGGTCAAGAAACCGGTGACGTTCGACTTCGTCGACTTCAGCAGGCTGGCGGATCGTGAACATTTCTGTCGACGTGAACTGAAGTTGAACCGCGCGTTCGCGCCGGAACTCTACGTCGATGTCGTGCCGTTGATCGAGACGGCCGATGGCGGGTGGGCCATCGGTGAGAGTTGCAGCGGGTCAGCCGTCGATTGGGCGGTGCAGATGCGGCAGTTTCCGGGCGATCGGATCTGCGACGTCATGCTCGACGAGGGGAAGCTGACCGCCGCGGCGTTGCGCCGATTCGGCGTCAAGCTTGCCGCTCAGCATGCAGAGTTACCGACGGTGGCGGGTGAGCCGATCGCGGTAGCGGCGCTCGACAACTTCACAACGCTCGATCACGTTGGCTTGCCGGCGTCCTTTGATCGCGCGCTCAGCGAGCTTCGTCGCTTCACGGAGCGCGAACTTGCGACACACGGCGACCGCCTCGAGCGTCGGGCTGCCGATCAGAAAGTTCGCCATTGCCACGGCGATCTGCACCTCGCGAACCTGGTGACACTCGACGACGGTATCGTCGCGTTCGATTGCCTCGAGTTCAGTGATGCGCTGAGCGCCATCGATGTGTGGGCCGACGTCGCGTTTCTTTACATGGATCTCTGTACGCGCGGGAATTCGAACCTCGCGTACGGGTTCATCGACGGCTACCTCGATGGCAGCGGCGACTATGACGGTGCTCTGCTGCTGCGCCTCTTTGCGACCTATCGTGCGTTGGTGCGAGCCAAGGTACGTGCGTTGCGTTTCGAACAGACGCGGGAAGAGTCGCTATTGAGCGAGATTGCGGCGTACGTCGACTGGGCTGCGGCGCACGTTCAGAGACCGGCCGGGTCGATCATCGTCACGCGAGGGCTCACGGGGTCTGGCAAGTCTTATTGGTCGCAGAAGCTCGTCGATGCGCTGGGGCTGGTGCGGATCCGCTCGGATGTACTGCGCAAGCGGTCGGCGGGGTTAGCGAGTGACGCAAAAACGAATTCGCCGCTCGGCGGCGGGCTCTACGCAAAAGGATCCTCGGAGGCGACCTATCGGCGTTTGGCGGAGCTTGCCATCGCGCTGGCCGGCGCTGGCGAGAGCGTCATCGTCGATGCGGCGTGTCTCAAACTCCGCGATCGGGCGACGCTTCGCGACGCCGCCGCTGAAGCCGGCATTCCGCTGAAGCTTCTCGAGCTGACGGCGCCGATCGAGGTTCTGAGAGAACGGATTCGCTCGCGCGCGCAGAAGGGCGGTGATGCCTCCGAAGCGGACGAGCAGGTGCTCGAGTGGCAGCTCGAACAGGCGGAAGGCGTGTCGGGCGACGAGGCGACCGTTGTTTTCGACACGGAAGGTGGGCGTCTCGAAGAGCTGATCGAACGCCTCGGCTGAGCGCGAACCAGTGTGACGGCTCAGGCGTGACGTTCGCCGAGTCGACGAAGATTGCGTTTGTCCGGGATCGTCACCTCTCGACCGCTGATCTGGATCGTCCCGTTCATCTGCAGATTCTGGAGGATGCGCGACAACGTTTCCGGCTTGACGGAGAGCTTCGAGGCCAGCACGTGCCGTGGGAGGTCCAGACTGACCGTCACCGTGGGTCCGTCAGTCGTCGCCAGATCCAGGAGGTAGGCGCAGAAACGTTCCTGCGCGTCGTAGAGCGAAATGCGTTCGATCTCGGTCACCAACGTGTGCATGTGTTGGCACAGGTTCGAGAGCAACAGCATGCAAGCATCGGGATTGTCGTAGAGCATGCGGACGAAGTTGTCGTTCGGAACGCGGATGAGCTCGGTGCCGATGAGCGCCTGGGATGTGACGGGATAACGGTGCTCTCGCATGAAAGCGATCGCCTCGGCGAACGTGCGTCCTTCGGTGAAGACCTCGATGACTTTTTTGTTGCCGCCGGGAGAGGTCAGCGAGAGTTCGATCTGTCCCGACACGACAAAAAAGAACGCGTCGGCCGGATCGCCCCGTAGGAACAGGAGTTCTCCCTTCGCGAGTTCCTGAAAGGTCATGTTCGCCGCGATTCGATCGAAATCGAGGTCGCTCAGACCGGCGAACAGATAGTGGCCGCGAATGAACTCGGCGTGCGCCGCGCTTACTGCCATCCGGTCAGGATAGCCGAACGCGGTGCCCGCGTTTGCGCGCGCGATCCGCGCCATCCGTGCCATCCGCGGCGACGCGGTGGTCGGCGGCGTCATACCGCCACGGCGTCCGGTCTGGACAGTACCTGGATGGGTCGTGCCTCCGTTCTGCCGATCGTCAGCAGGTCCCACATGAGCAGCACGAGGCCCGCCGCAGTGACCCAGCCGAAGATCATCCGCCAGTACATGCCTTGGACGAACCATTCGGTCGTCTGCCCCTGGAAATAGGCACTCCAGGTGCTACCGCCTAACGCGCGTTCGACGAAGGATTGTTCGTATCCGGAGACCAGGAGCGCAATGGTCATGCCGAGCACGCCGATATTGAGCAGTGCCAACGACCATTTCCAACACCAGCCGTTGCCTGGCAGCCCCCCGGACATCCACACGTCGCCGCGTGCTTTCTGAATGGCGAGGTAGATGACGGCGATGACGATCGTCGCGTAAGCACCGAAGAAGGCCAGGTGGCCATGGGACGACGTCCACTGCGTGCCGTGGGTATAAAGGTTGATCTGAGGCAACGTGTGCATGAAGCCCCAGACACCGGCGCCGAAGAAGTTGCCGAACGCGTGCGCGATGAGCCAAGCCAATGCCGGGTGGTTGGTGCTCTTGAAGCTGTGTCGACCCGCGTCATAGACAGCGTGAACGACCATTGCGACCAGCGGGATGGGTTCGAGGGCTGAGAAGAAACCGCCGATGGTGAGCCAGTACTCGGGCGTACCGATCCAGAAATAGTGGTGGCCGAGACCGAGGATGCCGGAGCCGAACATCATCGCCACCTCGATGTAGAGCCAGGTCGTGACGATGCGCCGATTGACGCCGAGCGTGCGAATCAAGCCCCAAGCCATGATGCACCCGACCAGGACCTCCCAGGTCGCTTCGACCCAGAGATGGACGACCCACCACCACCAGTGCTGATCGACCGAAATGTTCGGGGTGAAGTACATCCCGGCGAGGTAGAGAGCGGCAAGCGCGATGAGATCGAGTACCAGGACGCCCGAGATGCCGCTCCACTGACCCTTCATGAACGTCGCCGCGACGTTATAGAAGAAGATCAGCATGCAGATGACGATGCCGATGTCTGCCCAACGCGGCGCTTCGATATATTCACGCCCTTCGTTGATGAGCCAGATCGTTTCGATTTCACCCGGGCCGATCTGTACGAAGAGGTAGACCACCACGACCACGGTAACGGCGGCCGAGAGGATCCAGAAGTTCAGGAGCGCGAGTTTTGCGCCGACCAGATCGCAGCCCGCTTCGTCTTCCACCAGCCAATAGATGCAGCCGATGAAGCCCATCAGCAGCCAGACGATCATGGCGTTGATATGCACCATGCGCGCGACGCTGAAATCGAGGACGTTGAAGAAAAGGTCCGGATACAGGTACTGCATCCCGACGACGACGCCGAAAGCGATCTGCGCGATGAATAGCACCATCGCGGCCCAGAAGTAGTAGAGAGCGATTCGTTGGCCCGGTTTTTCGAGCGCTTGTTCTTTCTCGGAGGCGAGGGTTCCCATGGTTGCTTCGCTCATGATTCATCCTCCTGCTCGAGCGGCGTGAAGCCGCGCGGGAAGCCGTTCGTATCGATAGTGGCCATCCACTTCAGGAACGCGACGATCGCCCGGCTCTCCTCCTCCGTAATGTCGAGGTCGGGCATGCGACGACCCGAACCGAAAGTCCTGGCGTTGCCCGGTGGATCCTGAAGAAACGCGAGCATGAGAGATTCGCGCTGCGACTCGTGAATCCATGCCGGGTCGAGCCACGCCTTGGTGAGGTCGGGTGCGTAGTAGCTGCCGTTGCCGAGCAAGGTGTGGCAGTTCATGCAGTTCTTGGCCTGCACCGTCAGTTTGCCTTTGGTGACAAGGGCCTCGGCCTCCGCTTCCGTGAGCGCCTGCCCGAACAATGGCTCTTCGCCGCCGATCCGCGGTACCTGATATCCGCGTTCGGCGTCGTATTCGTAGAAGACCTTGTTGTTGATCACGCTGTAAGCGGGCACGCGCTCGCCGCCTGCGGTGATCTGTCGAACGGTATCGAACGTCAGTCCCATGAGAACGACGACCATCACGGCCGTGACCCAGATCGCGCATTTGCGCCACAGGGATTCCGCCGCCCACCAGGGCTGCGCGTTCGTTGCTCCGGTTTCCTCTGCCATTTTTGACCCCTGTAGAAACGCTCCGCTTCAGGCGTGCACGCCCACGCAAAGACGCCACACGATGCGTGGCGCGACGAAGTAGCCGATGAGCATCACGACGGTGACGAAGATCCAGAACCCGCTGAGCGCAAGCGCTTGCGCGAACAGATAAGTCGCGCCGACGAGTGCCGCATAGGAGAGAAGTGCCGCGGCAGCAGCGCCGCGATGGTTCTGTTGTTTTCCGAGCGCATAGAAGAGCGCGTAAAAGGCGCCCAGAAGCACGATCGCCGCCCCTGCCATCGTGCCGATGAAGAGGTTTTGCAACTCGATCGCGTCCGGCATGTCGACCATCCAACCCTCGTGATCGGCCAAGTCTCATGCCTCGGGCGAGCGGTTGTCCTTGACCTAAATCAAGGCCCGTGACGGCTCTGAGGATTACGGTTCGGTCTTTTAGCCAACCCTGAGTCGATCATGATGACGAAGAGCTCTGGTATCTCTTGGGTATTAGCGGCAACGGTTCTGCTGACGACAGGCGCTGCGCTCGCGGCGGACGTCGACCTCACCCGGGGGGAACGACTCTATAAGGTGTGTGCGGGGTGTCACGGCTTTGCCGGTGAGGGGAATGAGCTGGTCAATGCCCCGGCGCTTGCGGGCCTCGATAGCTGGTATATCGCCCGTCAGATCTACAACTACCAGAAAGCCATTCGAGGCGGCGTAAAGGACGATATTCACGGGCGCAATATGGCGGCCATGGTCGCCGGCCTGACCGAGCTTCAAACGCCGGACGTCGTCGGCTACATCGCCTCGCTGCCGCTCCCGGGACCGGCACAAGATGTGGGTGGGAATGTCGACAAAGGCCGCACGTTGTATGCGCCCTGTGCCGCTTGCCACGGCGATCGAGCGCAAGGTATCGAGGCGATGGGTGGCCCGAGCCTCGTCCATTTGGCGCCTTGGTACCAGATCGCGCAGCTCGAAAAATTCAGAAGCGGTCAGCGAGGCGTCCACCCCGAGGATCATTTCGGCCGGCAGATGGCGCCCATGGCTAAGGTGTTGGCCGATGCCGCGGCGTTGGCGGATGTCTCCGCTTACATCGCATCGTTGAAGACGGCCGCCGATTAGGCACTTCTTGTGCCCGTCATCACCGCGCGAGGCGCGGTTCGCTTGCGTGTACCGCCCGGCTAGGTGACATTAGCGCGCGAATGCGCCGCCCGTTGGGCCCGAGAGGTCCTACCTGCGGTGCCAAGGCTCCCGCAAGGGATGCCCGACGGCTACACTCGCTCGGCAATGATGGCTAAAGAACAAAGCAAAACCGCGTCACCGAAGAAGTCGCGACCCCGGCGTCGGCGAACGACCGCGCGCCTCGGCGGGATGAGCCAGAGCGCGTTTGCGGGCTCCGCGATGAGCGCCGAGGGCCAAAAATCGGGCGGGAAACACCCCGCGAAAGCCCAGGTGGCGGAAAAGCCATCGGAACAGCGCGGCTTAGGTGCAATACTCGACGGCGCGCGAGCGCGCGCCAACACGACCGAGTCCGGCAAGCCGGACAAAGGGAGCGACACGAACAAGGGCGCTGCCGACAGCTAGCACGAACGAAACCCATGGAGAGGGGGGCGATTTCTAGATGAGATACGAAGCACCAACGACGACCAAGGAGGCGGCTGCGCTCCTTGCCGCCGAAAAAGGCAACGCCTATGTGCTTGCCGGCGGTACGGACCTCTTGGTCCGATTGCGCAGTGACCTGATCGAGCCTGATCTCGTGGTCGACATCAAACACATTGCGGCGACGCAAGGCATCAAGAAGACCGCGACTGGCTTCCGCATCGGCGCGAGCACACCGTGTGCGGTGATGGGCGAGGACGCGGCGCTCAAGAAAGCCTGGCCGGGCGTCGTCGAGGGCGCGAACCTGATCGGCTCGGACCAGATTCAAGGGCGCTGCACCGTGGTCGGCAACCTCTGTAATGCATCGCCCGCTGCCGATAGCGTTCCGGCGATGGTCACGGCGAACGCCAAGGTCGCGATCGTCGGCCCGAATGGGCGGCGCACCGCCGCGATCGACAAGATCGTCACGGGTCCCGGCTCATTGTCGCTGGCGAAGGGTGAGGTGATCGAAGCGGTCACGCTGCCGAAGCAGGCGCCGCGTTCCGCTGATGCCTATTTGCGCTTCACGCCGCGCACCGAAATGGACATCGCCGTTTGTAGCGCGGCCGTTTGGGTTTCGCTCAACCGTGGCGTCGTCAAGGATGCCCGGGTCGCGCTGGGAGCTGTCGCGCCGACGGTCGTGAAGGTACCGGCCGCAGCGAAGGCGATTATCGGCACGAAGCTCGACGATGACGCGCTGGCCGCGTTGGCGGCGGCTTGTGAGGCCGCCTGCAATCCGATCGACGACAAGCGCGGAACGGTCGAATACCGAACAGAAGTGGCGGGCGTTCTTGCGCGACGTGCCGCGAAGATTGCGTTTAGTCGCGCGGGAGGAAAGTGATGGCTGGTGTACACGTATCGACGGTCGTCAATGGTGATCCAGTCGAATTCGCTTGCCAGCCCGGCGATACGCTGCTCGATTCGTTGCGCGATCGCCTGGGGCTGACGGGCGCGAAAGAAGGTTGCGGAACCGGCGACTGCGGCGCATGCAGCGTCACGCTCGATGGTCGCCTGGTTTGTTCTTGCCTCGTGCTCGGTGCCGAGGCGAACGGTCGCGAAGTCGGTACCGTCGAAGGTATCGCCGAAGGTGATCAACTCCATCCGCTGCAGACTAAATTCATTGAACATGCTGCTCTGCAGTGCGGGATCTGCACGCCGGGATTCCTCGTCGCCGCGAAAGCGTTGCTCGACAGGAATACCGATCCGACAGAAGAAGAGATTCGCTATGCCCTTGCCGGGAATCTCTGTCGTTGCACGGGCTACGACAAGATCGTGCGCGCGGTTCAGGCCGCGGCACAGGAAATGGGCGGCAAGTAGACACAAGGGCGACAAAGTCGCCAGACAGCGCGGCGAAGTATCGCCGCACGAAGGACAACAGGAAGGAGACGCGTTCAAGTGGAACACGACACCAGCTATACCGATCAGGACTTCAAGGTCGTCGGCTCTCGACCGCCACGCCCTGACGGCGTTGACAAGGTCACCGGGCGCGCGCGCTATGGCGCGGATGCTTATGCCCCGGGGCAATTAGTCGGGATGGTCCTGCGCTCGCCGCACGCGCATGCGCAGATCAACAAGATCGACACGTCGAAGGCCGAGAAGCTCGCCGGCGTCAAGGCGGTCATCACAAGTGATGATCTGCCGGACCTGACATCGGACCCGGGTACTTACGACATCCTCGAGAACTGCATGGCGCGCGATCGCGCGCTCTACGACGGTCATGCCGTGGCCGCGGTCGCGGCCACCGACCGGGCGACAGCATTACAGGCGCTCAAACTCATCAAAGTCACCTACAAGGTGCTGCCACACGTCACTGACGTCGACGAGGCGATGCAAGCGGACGCGCCGATCGTGCAGCCGCGCATCCGCACGCGCGGTGCGCAGTCGAGCGACGGTCCGACCAACGTCGCGCAAGTTTCGGTGGCCGGTCACGGTGACATCGATGCCGGCTTCGAAGCTGCCGACGTGATCGTCGAAAAGACGTTCAAGACCGAACAGACGCATCAGGGTTATATCGAGCCGCATGCTTGTCTGGCGAGCGTTGGGCCCGACGGGTCGGGTGAGCTCTGGGTGACCACGCAAGGTCATTTCACGTTCCGCAACATGTGCGCACAGTTGCTCGGCATGGACATCGCCAAACTCAAGGTGACAGGTTCCGAAATCGGTGGCGGATTCGGTGGCAAAACGCATGTCTGGGCGGAGCCGTTGGCACTGGCGCTTTCGCGCAAGGCGAATCGTCCGGTCAAGCTCGTCATGAGCCGCGAAGACGTCTTCAAAGGCTCTGGACCGACCTGCTCGACGTCGATCGACGTCAAGATCGGCGCTAAGAAGGATGGCACCGTCACCGCAGCGGAAGCGACATTGCGCTATCAGGACGGCGCCTTCCCGGCGATCTGGGGCATGCTCGGCGGGATGACGGCGTTCGCCTGCTACGAGCTGGAAAACGTCAAGACGACCGCTTACGACGTGCTGGTCAACCGTCCGAAAGTGGCTGCTTATCGCGCACCGTCGGCACCGATGGCCGCTTTTGCGGTAGAGAGCGCGATGGATATCCTCGCCGGCGAAATCGGCATGGATGCGGTCGACTTCCGCATCAAGAACGCCGCTAAAGAAGGCACCCGCGCTTCCTACGGTCCGACGTATGGGCCGATCGGCATCGGTGCCACGCTCGAGGCGGTCAAAAATCATCCGCACATGAAAGCTAAGCTCGGTCCCAACCAGGGTCGCGGCATGGCTTGTGGATTCTGGTTCAACTTCGGCGGTCAGACGTGTACCGATCTCAATATCGGTGTCGATGGCACGGTTTCGCTCGCGGTCGGCACGGTCGACGTCGGCGGCTCGCGCGCATCGTTATCGCTGATCGCGGCCGAGGAACTCGGCATCCCTTACGAGCGCGTGAAGTGCAACGTTGCGGATACCACCTCGCTTGGTCACAACGACACGACCGAGGGAAGTCGCGGCACGTTTTCTTCCGGCATGGCGACGATCTTCGCTGCACGTGAAGCAATCAACGTGATGCGTGAGCGTGCAGCCGCGACCTGGGAAATCGACGTGGACGAAGTCGTCTGGCGCGAAGGCATGGCCTACCCGCCGGAAGGTGCTAACCAGCAGCCGCTCTCGCTCCAGGAAATCGCAGCCGCGTCGCCCAACACGGGCGGACCGATAGCGGGCCACAATGAAGTGGTTGCCGACGGCGCTGGCGTCTCCTTCGCGAGCCATATCTGCGACGTCGAGGTCGACCCGGAAACGGGTGCGACGAAGGTGTTGCGCTACACGGTAGTGCAGGACGCCGGCAAAGCCATCCATCCGGACTACGTCGAGGGTCAGTTCCAGGGCGGTGCCGCGCAAGGTATCGGCTGGGCCTTGAACGAGGAGTATGTTTACGGTGAGGACGGTCGTCTGCAGAACCCGGGCTTCCTCGATTATCGAGTACCGGTCTGCTCGGATCTTCCGTTCATCGATACGGAGATCCTCGAGATCCCGAACCCGAGCCATCCTTACGGGATTCGTGGCGTGGGCGAGACCTCGATCGTTCCGCCGCTTGCCGCGATCGGCAACGCCGTATCCAATGCCGCGGGTGTACGGATGGATCACGTGCCGATGTCGCCGCCACGGATTCGTGCGGCATTGAGGGCGCAAGCAGCACCCGAAGACCTCGCTGCCGGTTGACGTGCACGAGGTCGGGTTAGCCGGCACGCTGCAGGACGCTGCTGATGGTGCGGCTTCGATTTCGATCGAAGCCGCCACCATTCGCGAACTCCTGCGCAAGCTCGTCGAACAGTACCCCGCGATGCAGGCGCGCCTCGACGAAGGCATCGCCGTATCGATCGACGGTCAGATCTATCGCGACAACTGGGGCACCCAGATACCGGGGGATGCGGAGGTCTTTCTGATGCCTCGAATCGCGGGCGGTTAAGGCTAGGCGGTCCCGCGCACGGCGCGGGTCAACTCTCGGTCCCAGCGTGCTTCGAGGCTCGTCGACGGCCGCGGGTCGTCGATGGCGAGGTAGGAGAAGCCAACGTCTTCACTGTGCAGGATGCCGATGTCGATCCCGATAGCCCCGGCGTCTCCCGCTTCGAACGAGTGAATGTAATCGCGCGATCGAGTGAGCGTGTTCACCCGTCCTGGGACGAGCACCTGATCCAACGTCTGCACCACGCGAAAAGGCGAGCCGTCGTCATAGCCGGGCGCGGCGCCCGAGATCTCGAAATTCCTGATCCTTAAGCTTCCCTCCAGGACGAGGGTCACGAAGCTGTAGTTCGGGTGGTTGTGATACGGAAGCACCGCATTCGGCGACATGGCCCACTTCAGCGTGAAGAACGGTTGACGCGGCCGAATCATGATCGGCCCGGTTCGGACCGTAGGTCCGAGTCCGTCGTTCGTGAACGTCTCCACATCCGGGGCTTCGTTCAATCGCGCGGCGAGGGCGGCTAACGCAAAGACGTAGTGTTCATCGTCCAGCGTTTCCTTGTCGTCGACGTCGGCAAACGCGGCACTCGCGCGCTCGACGAATTCGGTCCAACCAATCTGGTGCGTTTGGGCCATGGGAAGCTCCTGTTGCTCATGCGCCACAGCGTCGCGCCGAGCTCGGGCGGCCAATTCGACCCCGACGGCTGCCGCGCCGAGGTTCTTGAGGAAGTCGCGCCGTTTCATGTCACGAGACTGGCCCGAGTTGCCCCGTATTTACCATTCCCCCTTTCAGCACGGTCAGGCGGGCGTGATCCTGCAACACGCGGACATCGGCGATGGGGTCGCCGTCGACGATCAGGAGGTCGGCGACGCTTCCTTCGGCCAGCGTTCCGGTTTGACCGGAGCGATCGGCTGCGAGGCCGCCGTTCTGCGTGGCGGCGATTAAGGCTTCGGTGCTCCGCATGCGCAAAAGGTCGACGAAATACTCGAGGTCTCGGGCGTAGCTACCGTGCGGCGTGATGCTGAGCCCGTAGTCGCCGCCGACAACGAGGCGAATACCGGCCTCGCGTAGTTTCCCGACGGTCTCGATCGTTGCCTCGATCTCTGCCTCGTATCCCTGTCGACGGACTGTTTCTTTCGAGACGCCGAGCGATTCGCACTGGTCGAGGTACTGGACTTCCCAGGCGATCGCCGGGCCGACAAACACGTCATCACCGCGAGCGGCGAGGAGATCGATTGCCTCGGTATCGAGGTAGTTGGCGTGGCCGATGTAGTCGACGCCTGCTCGGGCGGCTTGTTTCACCGCGCCGGCGGAGCGTGCGTGACACGCGACGCGTAAGTGGTGGCGGTGCGCTTCGTCGACCACGGCGTGGACTTCTTCGTCGCAAAACGACAGCTCGCCGGGTGGGCAGACCGGATTGATTGCTTCGCCGTCGAGAAAGATCTTCACGACGTCCACGCGATCGCGGCGTTGCTCGCGCACGGCCTTGCGCAACCCCCAGGGACCGTCGGCGATCTGGCTCAAACCGCCGGCGCCGCCGGAGTCGACGTTACTGGCGGTCGTACCGAGGTCGCGTCCGGCGGCCATGAGGCGCGGTCCCATGATCTGTCGTGCGCGGATCGCGTCGCGCAGCGCTACGTCGATCTTGTAGTTCGATCCGAAGCTGATGGCGGACGTGAATCCCGCGCGGATCATCTTTTCGGCGTTACGAACGGCGACGATCGTCGCCTGTTCGACCGGTAACCTGCCGAGACTGAACGGGCTCGCGTCGGCGAACGATAGATGCGCGTGCGTTTCGGTCATGCCTGGCATGACGAATCGCCCCGCGAGGTCGACGACTTCCGCGTCGGCACACGCCGGCGGCAGATCGTCGGCAGGGCCCGCGAAGCGAATCTTCTCGCCCTCTAGCCAGAGCGCACCGTCGACGATGACGGTCTCGTCGATGGCGCAGAAGACGGTGGCGTTGGTGAGGATCTGGCTGCGTTGCATGGAATCAGACGAAGAAGGCGGCTTTGACGCCGTCGGGGCCATACACCGGTTCGCTTCGTTCGACGAGGTGAGCCTGGTTGATGCTCTCCTTGACCTTGGCGGTACCCAGTAGCTCGACCATCTTCAGGTAGTTGGGGTGTTGAAAATGCGCGGCGAGGCTATCGCTGTCCTCCCAGAGTTCGTAGACCTGGATGCGCGTCGGCACGGACGGGTCGGGCGCGAAACAATAGGCGTGACAGCCGGGCTCCTCGACGCGGGTCGCCATCTGGACGTCTCTGGTCAGCTCGACCGCATGATCACGATCGGTCTGATTCTCAAAACCCAACGCGGCAACGACGATGATCACTGTGCTTCTCCCTGACGTCCTTTAGTCGATGGCTTCTCGGGTCCAGCGCCGATGCGATGGTCCTTCGACGCCACGTTTCTCCCCGGCATGCTCTGGATAGACCGATGCCGTGTAGAGGTCGCCGTGTTGATCCATCGCGAGCTGATGGATATAGATCGCGATATCGTCGACCCGGTTGATCACCTCGCCCGACTCGTCGTCGAGGATCGCGAGGTTGCTCATCTTGTCGCTCGCGTAGATCTCGCTGCCGTAGGTGGCGAGGCTCAATGGCATCACGTGAGTCCACTCGTCGATGTAGGTGCCGTCCGGATCGAGCCGTTGGATCCGATGCCGCCAGGCACGCTCGGGCGTGCGCCGGTACCCGGCGATTTGCCCTGGCACGGTCATGTAATCGTGGAAATCGCCGCCGACGAGGTCGGCCACGAGGATGCGCCCTTGCGAATCGATCGTGATCGCGTGCGGGGTGTTGAATTCGCCGGGCCCACGCCCCCACCGCCCCACGGATCGGATGAATTCCCCGTCGGGTGAGAACCAGACCAGTCGCGAGTTCCAGTAGCCGTCCGCGACCACGATGCTGCCGTCGTCTTGCACCGCGACCGCCGTCGGGCCGTTGAAGTGGCCTTCATCGTCGCCCCACTGACCGAACTCACCGAGCGTCAACAGCTCGTTGCCCGCCGGGTCGAACTTCCTGACCGTGTGACCGTCGCGGTCGGTCGTCCAGAACATGGCGTCTTTTTCGATGTAGATCGTATGGCCGCCCAAAGCGAAGCCGTGTTCGTCGGACTGACCCCACTTGCCGAGATAAGCGCCGTCGCGATTGAACATGGAGATGCTGCTCTTGCCCATCTTGTCCTTCATCGCCAGTGGGTGGGCGGCCCAGTGTTCGACATCGCGGGTGAAGAGATAGATCACGCCGTCGTCGTCGACGGCGACCCCGGAGCCCATCTCGAATTGCATCCCAGCGGGGTAGTGCGGCCAGTCGGTGGCCAGGCGATAGCCGCCGCGTGGGTCGTCGCTCTCGGTATCGTTGTTGACATCGTGCGTCGTGCACATCGTCGCGACCTCCTGGGTACCGGGATGATCATGCGCTTAAGGCCGCTGCGGGCAAAAAGCGCTTCCGCGTGGGTGGTTCGGCTAGTGGCCTTCCGTCACGCGGAGGACTTCGTAAACCCGCTTGGCGAAAAGCCACTGGCCGTCTTCGCGAACGTAGGAATCGGAGTAACGGCCGATGATGTGGCGGGTCGGCGCGTCCTTGGTCGCGAGAATTTCCTGTTGCCACCAGGTCGCACTCGCGGCGTCACCCTCGACTGAGATTGGTCCGGCCGAGGCGAAAAACCCGACGAACTCGAACTGCGACATCGCCGCTTCCCAGGCGCCGAGAATGGTTGCCCGGCCCTTGACGCCATCGCCGGTGCCCGGAAGCACCCATGTGGCGTCCTTCGCCCAGGTGCTCGACCAGGCGACGCCGTCGTGACGCATGACGGCATCGTTGTATTTCTCCACCAACTCCCGGATGGCCAGCTTGTCCAGCGCGGCATCGCTCATTGAGTGCACTCCTTCCGACTTCGTTAGCATCGAACCATCAAACGCGGCTGTGAGGAAGCGATGAGCGACGCTGTTGATTTGCGGGCGAAAGAGAGACCGGGTGTGGTGACGTGAGCCTCGACGATCAGTTTCACCTCGGCGGTCAGACCGCGCTGGTGACGGGCGGCGGCCGTGGCATCGGGCGCGGCATTGCACTTGGGCTTGCCGACTGCGGCGCCGACGTCGCCGTTCTTGCGCGCCGCCAGGCGGACGTCGACGCGGTCGCCCGGGAGATCGAATCACGCGGTCGACGCGCACTGGCGATCTCGGCGGACGTCATGGATTGGGACCGCATGCCGGAAGCCCTCGATCGGGTCGTGAACGCCTTCGGGCATCTCGACATCATGGTCAACAACGCGGGCGGCAACCTCGATCGCAAGACCCACGCACTGCCGGATATGACGATCGAGAAGTTCGATGAGCAACTCCATCTCAACATGAAAACCAAGTTCTGGGGTTCCCAACAGGCGGCCAAACGGATGCGCGACGGCGGCAGCATCATCAACATCATTTCCGTCGCCGCCCACCGGGCCTCGCCCGGTTTCGGCGTGTACTCGGCGGCGAACCTCGGCATGGTGAGCCTGACCCGAACGCTCGCCGTCGAGCTCGCCCCGCGCGGGATCACCGTGAACTGCATCGCTCCGGGCGTGATCGTGACGGACATGCTCGTCGAGACCATGAATTTGACGGAGGAGAAAGCCAACGAGATCTTCGCGCGTCAGATCCCGCTGGGTCGGACGGGGACGCCGGGAGACTGTGCCGCGGCTGCCGTGTTTTTCGCCTCGCCCGCGGCGCGTTGGATCACGGGTCAGTATCTCGATGTTGCGGGCGGACCGGCATGATCTCGAGTCCGGGTTGTAGAATCGGTGGGTGCCCCTGAATCCAGGAGGGAGAACGAATGGCTGACGTCATGACCGATCTAGACCCGGAGAACATGCCGCGATCGCCGGGGCTCACGTACCAGGATCTCCTGGATCAGGATTCGCGTCCTGTGCCTGACGTCCTGCGCCTCCAGTCGCCGAAGGATCTTGGCCACCGTGAATATCCCGTCTCGCGCTACACGTCGAAGGAATGGCATGACCGCGAGGTCGAGCACCTATGGCTCAAGGTCTGGCAGATGGCGTGCCGCGAGGAGGACATTCCCGAGCCGGGCGATCACCTACGCTACGACATCGCCGGGATGTCGTTTCTCGTCGTGCGAACGGAAACGGGTGAGATCCGCGCGTACCCGAACGCGTGTCTACACCGCGGACGGATGCTGAAGGAATTCGACGGCAACGCCACGGAGCTTCGTTGTCCCTTCCACGGTTTCTGCTGGAAGCTCGACGGCTCGTTGAGCGATATCCCGGCGGGTTGGGACTTCCCACAGATCGACCATGCGACGTTCTCGCTGCCGAGCCTGCCCGTCGCGACGTGGAGCGGCTTCGTCTTCATCAACCCCGACCGCCATTGCGAGCCGTTCGATGATTTCATCAAGGATCTCGCGATGCTCTTCGAGCGCTGGGATCTCGGTGCGCTCCACAAGGCGTCGCACACGGCGAAGATCATGCAATGCAACTGGAAGATCGCGCAGGAAGCCTTTTGCGAGGCTTTTCACGTCAATGCGACTCATCCCCAGATTCTCTACAACTTAGGCGACGTGAACAGCCAAGTCGACGTCTGGGAGAACTGCGCGCGCGTCATCACGCCGAGTCACACGCCGAGTCCGCTGATGGAAGGCAGTGTCAGCGAAGCCGAACTCCTG
This sequence comes from uncultured Pseudomonadales bacterium, assembly GCA_951813295.1. Taxonomy (GTDB): domain Bacteria; phylum Pseudomonadota; class Gammaproteobacteria; order Pseudomonadales; family Azotimanducaceae; genus VXYL01. Next base: position 1,475,940 of record CATOTI010000002.1, on the reverse strand, counting down.
CGCTCGATCATGGGGCTGCCGCACGACGCCGAGGTGCCGCCGCTACCGGACGGGATGAGCCCGAGAGAATTTCTCGCCAATCAGCGTCGCGAGATGTTGCGCCCGGTCGCTGGCCACCTGGTCGATGAGTACTGCGACGCGGAGTTGGTGGATAGCCACGACTACACGTTGTTTCCGAACCTGCACCCGTGGGCGGCTTTCAACGGCATCGTCTATCGCTTCCGGCCGAATGGCCTCGATCACCGTTCCTGCATCATGGAATGCATCATGCTGGCGCCGTTTTCGGGTGAACGACCACCGTCGGCACCCGTGCGTTGGCTTGCGGCTGACGAGAAATGGTCGAGTGCGCTCGGCTTTCTGGGCAAGGTTTTCGATCAGGACGCCTTCAACATGCCGAAGGTCCAACTCGGCCTCGAGTCGACCTACCAGACCGGCATCGTTCTCTCGGGGTACCAGGAGTCGAAGGTGCGCTGGCTGCATCACAAGCTGACCGAGTGGGTGGGCGAATGAAGGTGAGCATTCGCCATCCGTTCGATCGTGATTCGGTTTACGAACTGACGGAGGAGAACCAGGTTCGCGTCACCCGGGGGGTGAGCTACGGCCTATTCACGGCCGAAGGCATCCACGTAGAAGGCGAGATTCGCCAAGCCGATCCGCAGCTTTGTGTCTGGATATGCAACAACCCCGAACCGCCGTCGCCGTAAGACGCTCCAGGGAGAAGCCGATGCCGCAGTTCCTTTTGATCGGTCTATGCGAACCGCTCGACGCCGACGATGACGACGCGTTCCAGGAATGGTTCGTCAACCAACACATCGAGGACACGACCATGTGTCCCAACTTCATCCGCGGCCGTGTGTTTCGCTTGAGCGGACCCCATCTCGATGGGGAGACGGTGTCCGACTATCTGTCGGTCTACGAGGTCGAAGCCGATAGCTACGAGGAGGCAGAGCGGGTGCTGAACGAATGGCAAGCCGATCCGGATGCATGGGAGGGCCGCGCGCACCATCGCGCGACCGCCAGGAAATTCGGCCGGATGCCGATGAAGATCAACGGCTCCGGCTGGTACGAACTGCTCGGCTCGTACGACGGACCCGGCCGAAGCTAGTGCTTACCGCCGGCTGATGCGTATCAGTCGGCGATGACTTCGATCGCGAGGTGGCCACGATCGAGATCGGCGATATCGATCTCGTAGGTGAACTTGCTCGAGCCCAAGTTGAGCGTCTGACCCGTGATCCGTTTGCCATCCGCTTCGAGTTCGAGCGCGCCGTATCGGAGCGTCAACACCACGGGTCGATAGTCGCTCGTCGTCCCCGCCGGAAGATCGCCAAAATCGACGCCTTCGATGGTCAGCGCGTCGAAATCGATGGCGGAGTCGTTGCGAACGCGCACCTCGGCGGTACCGGCGCAACCGGCGAGCGTGAGGATGGCGGTCGCGATCGCCGTGATTCGGAATTCCTTTCTCATCGTTGTCACCCTTTCTGGCGCTGATTCCGACGTTACGCCGACGATGCGGAGAGAAGTTGGAGAATTAGCCGAGAAAGTCTCGCGGCGACGTATCCTTTTTGCTCCGTCACCCGTCTTAAAAGGGTATGGACGAAGAAACACTTAATCAGGCGCTCAAGACTGCGTGGCATCGATTCGTCGACGACACCCAGGCACATCGAGCAGATCTCTTTCGCTATTGTCGGCGGCTGACCGGCAACCTCTGGGATGCCGAAGATCTCGTGCAGGACACGCTGACGCGAGCGTACGGACGGTGGGGCATGACGATTCCCGTCGTCGAGAACCCGCGTGCTTATCTGATGCGAACTGCGGCGAACGTCTGGATCGACGAAATGCGACGACGGATGCCCGTCGTGCAAACCGATCTCGATCCGACAAATGCGCTGGCCGATTCTCTCGAAGATCCCGATCCAGTAGAGGTCTTTGAAGCTAGTGAGCGCTTACTTCTACGACTCGCGCCGCGCGAACAAGCAGCGATCGTGATGCGTGAGACGTTCGGGATGACCGCGGCCGAGATTGCGACGACCCTCGGTACGACGGTGGGCGCCGTCAAGGCGGCGCTGCACCGGGGGCGACGCCGATTGGCCGTGGAAGCGGACCCTGTTCGCAATGCCCCGAGCCGAGAACTGGTCGAACGCTTCGTGGCGCTCTTCCGTGAGCGAGACCTGGATGGTCTTGCCGCCTTGTTCGCCGAAAATGGCACGGCCGAGAACGTCGGCAACTCCTGGCATATCGGCGATGGTCCGAGGGGATTTCCCGCGGTGCTGCACGGCTGTGTCATGGGTCACGACGAATGGCCCGCGGGCGAGGACCGCACGACGACGGGCGTCGAGGTCGTCGACTACGAGGGCGAGCTCATCGTCCTGTCGTCGACGATCGAAGACGGTCGGGCCGGCCTCTCGTCGGTCTTCCGCATCGAAGAAGAAGACGGTCGCATCGTCCGGTTCCGCTCGTACGGCTTCTGCCAGGAGTTCATGGCGGAAGTCGCCGAGCGTTTCGGCAAACCGCACAATCGGTATGGCTATCGTGCGCCGACGCCGGCACCGGGCAAGGATTGGGATTAGGGGCATCGCCCCGGTGGCGGTGCCCCCAGGCTTAGTCCAGCGCGAGCAACTGCTTGCCGAGATTCTTGCCCTCGAACAGCCGGTTGAGTGTTGCGGGGATGTTCTCGAAACCGGTCTGCACGTCTTCCTGATGTACCAGATCGCCGCTTTGAATCCAGGCCGTGAGATCGGCGATCGCTTCGCCGAACCGTGGCAGGTAGTCGAGCACGATGAATCCTTCCATCCGCGCGCGCTGCACGACGATGTTCATCAGGTTGCGCGGACCCGGCGCGGGGGTCGTGTCGTTGTAGCCTGAGATTCCGCCGCACATCACGACGCGTGCGTTCATCGCGAGGTGGTTGAGCGCCGCCTCGAGGATTTCACCGCCGACGTTCTCGAAGTAGATGTTGACGCCGTTCGGGCAGAGCTCGCCGATGCGGACGTCGACGTTCTCGCTACGGTAGTCGATCGCCGCGTCGAGTTTCGCTTCGTCCGTCAGCTATGCACATTTTTCCGGACCACCGGCGATACCGATCACCCGGCAGCCCTTGATCCGGGCGATCTGCGCGGCGACTGAACCGGTGGCACCAGCTGCGCCCGAAACGAGTACGGTTTGGCCGGGCTCGGGTTCGCCGAGGTCCAGCAAGCCGAAATAGGCCGTGATGCCGGTGACGCCCAGCACGCCGAGGAACCAGCTCGGCGGCACCCCTTCGGGGAGCTTCTGTACCGGCATGAAGCCGCCGGCGTTGGCGACGAAGAATTCCTGCCAGCCGCCACTGCCTTGCACGATGTCGCCGACCTTGAAATCGGGGTTGTTCGACTCGACCACCTCGCCGACGGTACCGGCACGCATGACCTCGCCGATTTGCACCGGCGGCATGTAGCTTTCTCGATCCTCCATCCAGCCGCGCTGGGTGGGGTCGAATGACAGCCATCGGGTTTTGATGAGGAGTTCGCCGTCACCGGGCGTCGGCATGGGCGCCTCGTCGAGGCGGAAGGTGTCGGCGTTGGGCAGGCCGACCGGACGCTGGGCGAGAACCCATTGGCGATTGAATTCGTTCATGTCACATCCTTTTTACGTGCGGAAACTGCTCGCACGTCGCGAACCGCGATTGTCCACGCCGCGTGTCGACGCGGCGTGAACTTTCTCGGTTTGCCGTGCCGCGAGACTCAGTCGAACAGTTCGCCGCCGCAGGCGGACGCCGTCGTACCGTACTTTTCGTAGGCACGGATGACGTTCGCGCCGGTACGCCAGCGGTGTACTTCATCCGGTCCGTCGACGAGGCGCTGGCTACGGATGCCGGTGTACCAGCGTGCGAGCGGTGTGTCGGTGCTGTAGCCGAGTGCTCCGTGCAGTTGCAGCGCGGTGTCGACCACCTGATGAACCATGTTCGCGAGGAAGACCTTGGCGATGCCGTTCTCCTGGCGCAGATCCATGCCTTCTTCCGCCTTGTAGGCGATGTGCAGCAACATGAGTCGGGCCTTGTAGATCTCGGCCGCGCAGTCGGCGAGCATCCAGCGAACGCCCTGGCGGTCCGCCAGGCGTTCACCGAAGGTGACACGGTCGACGACGTGGCCGGCGGCGAGGTCGAGGGCGCGCTGCGCCATCGCGACGTTGTGCATGCCGTGACGTAGGCGTCCGTAGGCGAGGCGGTGCTGGCCCATGTTGAAACCGTTACCTCGCCCGCCGAGCAGGTTGTCCTGCGGGACGACGAGATTGTCGATCGCGATCTCGGAATGGGAGCCGCCGAGCTTGAGGCCGAGTTCCGTATGCGGCTGCATCGTCTCGATGTTGCGCAGGATCTTGTAGCCGGGATTCGGCAACTCGACGATGAACGTCGAGTACTGCTGGTGGCGTGGTGCTTCAGGGTCCGTCTTGGCCATGACCACCGCGATGTCGGCGACGCTCGCCGATGAAGAGAACCATTTCTCGCCGTTCAGGACGTAGTTATCGCCGTCGAGTACGGCCGTCGTCTGCATGCCGGTTGCGTCGGCGCCGGCGGCTTTCTCGGTCATGGAGTAGCAAATGCGCTTGTGACCTTCGAGCAGTGGCTTCAGGAAGCGTTCTTTCTGGTCATCCGTGCCGTGCTCGAGAAGGGTGAGCATGGTGGCGTCGTCGGGCCCTTGCGTGTTGAGCGACAGCGCGCCGAGGAAGCTCTCGCCGAGTTCCATCTGAACCAGCGCGTTGGCAAGCGGACGTAGTCCCATGCCGCCGTGTTCCTCGGGGATGAACGGGCACCAGAGGCCCTGGCCACGGGCTTTCTGGCGAAGGCTGGCGAGCGTGGTTTCGAAGTTGTCGGCCGTGCAGGTCTCTTCGGCCGGGATGCATTCGTTCTGGACGAAATCGCGCACTTTGTTGCGGATCGCGCGGGCTTCTTCAGGGATCTCGAAATCGATCATGGGTTTGCTCTTCTACGGTTAGGCAGGGCCGGTCTTCACCGGCGACGGCTCATGTTAACCGGGGCAAAAACGCGAGCGCGCTCAGTCGCTACTGTCCAGCAGATCGAATGAGGACTCGGCGACGGTTTCTCCCGCGACGTTGAGTTCGACGCGGTGCACGCCCTGGTAGTAGCGGCGGGTCGATGCCGTCTTGATCAAGCGACGTTTCTCGATCTCGATACGTTCGCCGACGCCTAGATCGACGGTCGTCCATTTGAAGACTTTAGGCGACGTCTCGCCCCGGGCGCCCACATGATGGACCACGAAGTCGACGACGAGGCGTTGATCGTGGTTCGCGCTCGATTCGATGGTCGCGGCGAGCTTGATCGTGTCGCCGAGATGGATCTCGGCCGGTTCGACGGTGAACCGGGTGATGTTGACGGCGGCCTCTGTCGTGAAGCCGAGTGCGGCCATCGCGCCGGCGTGACCCTTTTTCACGAGCCCCCGAAGCGCATGGCGGACCATCGCTGCATCCGTCGGCGGTTCGGCAAGCCAATCCGCGGCGATCGCCGCCACGCGGTCCGGGTGTGCACGCGCGATGTCGTTCAGATGATTGGCGACGGAGCGGCGGACGACTTCGTTTGGGTCGTGGCGCAGTTCCGTGACGAGCGAAATGCCGATGCCAGGATCCTCGAGCAGCGCCTTGATGCGCGTTCCCCAGGGCAAATAGGGCCGCGTTCCTTCCGACGGTAGGCGTCGCACGGCCGGGTGCGAATGACCGAGCCATTCCCGGCACTTGTCGATCGTCCGCTCGAGGTGCTGGTCGAGAAACGGCCGGATCGCGAACTCGCAGGAAAAAGCCTTCGTGAGTTCTTCCATCGCCGCGAGAGACTCGTCCGGATGGTCGATGCCGTGACGCTCGACGATGGAACACATCGGCCACGCCCAGCCCGATCCCCAGGCGGCTTCATCGGCGATCGACGGTGAAGAGATCGTTTCCGCCATCATGACGACACGCTCGAGCGCATCGGGGAATGCGTCGGGCAGGCGGATGCGAACCTCATCGGCGATCAGGTTGATCCGGTCTTTGAGCTCGAGTTTCGGCAGGTCGTCCGAGACCCCGGTGACAAAGCCCTTCGCGTCGAAGTCGCGCCACGCGGCGGCGCCCACGTCCGCGACGATCTCGACGTACCGGCGGTCGAACGAATCCTTGAGTGCTTCGGCCATCGTGGCGTCGCAAGCCGTTAGGCGGCGAAGACGACCGGCCGACGGTCGCGCCAGGGGTCGGCCTCTTCGAGTTGGGCGGCGACGTCCAGGAGCTTCGCTTCCTGGCCCATCGCGCCGAAAAAGTGTGCGCCGAGCGGTAGTCCGCCTGGGCCGGTACCGCACGGGACGGAGATGGCCGGCAATCCGGTGAAGTTCGCCACGGGGGTGTGGGGAACGATCTGGAGGGCCGCGTGGTACCAATCCTCGATGGTGTTGCCGGCGTGCAAGGTGAGATCGCTACCGAGGGTCGGCGTGGGTTGGTTCAACGTCGGCGTGAGCAACAGGTCCCAGTCGTTGAAGAACTCACCGAGCGATCGACTGACGGCGTTCGATGCACCGATGGCCTTGTTGAAGTCGAGGGCGCTGATCTTCTCGCCCTGTTCGGCCATGAGACGGGTCATCGGCTCTAGCGTGTCCGGTCCCGGCTGACGATTCGTCAACGGGGCGATCTGATCGATCGTGAGTTGCGCAAGCGTGAACCAGAGCACTTGGAATTTCTCCGTCACGATTCCATCGGTGAGAACGCTCGGTGTCGCGAGTTCGACCGCGTGACCGAGATCGCGCAGGACGCTGCCGATGCGCTCCATTTCCGCACGAATGTCGGGATGCATCATGGCGTCACCCCAAGGATCGAGGCTCAGGGCGATGCGGTAGGTGCCGCGATTGTCGAGGCCGTCGAGAAAAGAATGTTCCTGCGGGGACAGGATCGTCGCTTCGCCGGGGGCGCTGCCGGCCACGGCGTCCAGGAATGCGGCCGTGTCTCTCACCGTGCGCGAATTGCACCCCTCGGCGACCAGCGGACCGGTCACATCGTTCATACCGGGCGAAAGACTCACCCGCCCGCGTGAGGTCTTGAGGCCGACGTTGCCGCAAATGCTCGCGGGAATCCGGGTGGAACCGCCGCCATCGTTCGTATGGGCGAGCGGCACGACGCCGGCTGCGACCAGAGCGGCTGACCCCCCGCTCGACCCGCCGCAGATGTGATCGGTGTTCCATGGATTGGCCGATCGACCAGCTGCCATCGACTCCGTCGTGAGCGTCAGACCGAACTCGGGGCACGTCGTGCGGCCGATGACGTTGAAACCGGCGGCCAGCAGCCGTTCGGCGAAGTACGACGTCGCGCCGGGTACGAAGCCTTCGCAAAGTCTCGATCCCATGTGCTGCGGAATGCCGGCGATTCCGGCGCCCAGATCCTTCATGAACGTCGGCACGCCAACGAACCGGGCGCCATCATCGGGCGTGGTGGAAACGGCGGGATTCACATGGCCTGCGATGGCGTTGAGTTCAGGATTGACCTTCTCGACGGCGGCGCGGGCGATGGTGGTGAGTTCGTCGGCTGTCACGTCGCCGTTAGCCACGAGTTCGGCGAGCCCCAGGGCGTCGTAGCGGAGGTATTCGTCGATCTTCATGCGGTTGCTCTCTCGTTGGTTTCATCGAGTCGTCTGGCCTGCGCGAGGCTCTCGAATATTGCGCCCACGCAAACATGTTGAGGGCAACACCAGTTAGTCCGAACAGGCAAGTCATGGTGAACCGATCGGGGAGCCACGACATCACGAGTGCGTCGGCGTGGGCGACTTCGGTAGGCTCATGGCGCATCGAGGGCGAGGGGGATGGATGGCAACGGAACTCACCAAAGCGCGACGTGAACTCGTTGAGCTCGGATTTTGTGTCATCGATGACGCGATGGACGCGGTTTTTCGGCGCGAGCTGATCGATTGGTCGAACGATCTTCTGGCGACGACGACGCTGTTACCGCGATGGAAGTATCAGGGCTCCGACATCTATATCAGCGGCGAGCGGTATCGAGCGAAGCGCAATCCCGATCTGCCGCATGCTGAAATCGTCGATCGCTTGATCGAGCATCCGAAACACCTGATGCAAGCGCTCGGGATCGAAGATCTTCGGTCCGGCGGGATATTTCAGATCATCGCCAAACCGGCGCAGGCGCCACCGCTCTACTGGCATCAGGATTGGGCGCGATGGGACGACCCGGTCAGTGCCTCGCCGTGGCCGCAGCAGGTCTTTCTGAACTGGTATCTGACCGACACCACGCCGGCGAACGGATGTTTGCGGGTGATCCCGGGATCGCATCGACGGCGCATCGACCTGCACGATCATCTCGTTCCACCGCATGAAGGCGGCGGGTATGAAGTGGCCGAAGAAAACGCGTGGATGTTCCATGACCATCCGGAGGCCGTCGATGTTCCGGTCAAGGCGGGGCAGCTCGTCGTCGCCGATGCCCGACTGCTGCACTCGACGCACGGCAACAGCAGCAATGCGCGTCGCACCTTGCTGCTCGGTTGGTACTACCGCAAACGCAACGATGCGCCCGATGATTGGCGGGGCGCGGTTCCTGATGCCATTCGTCGTCGGCCAACCGACCTTCCGTTCCGTTGGAACCGCGTACCGGGCGAATGGCTGCAGCCGGGTGTCGTCGCGGGTCGTGTAGAAACGGTGGGCGATCCACACGGGAAGGATCGCGTATGAAAGCGCCGAGTTTTTCCACGTGGGCGATCGTTGCGGCTTTGGCGATCCTATTAGATCCGCAAGCGGCGGCGGCGGGAACGCCCATCGACGCGATGACCTCGGAAGACCTCGAGAACGGTGAACGTCTGTTTCGAGTTCACTGTGCACGCTGTCACGGCATGCTCGGTGACGGCGGCGAAGGCCCGAGCCTCAAGCGAGCCGAACTCGTGCACGCGCCGGACGACGAACGACTGTTCCTCGTGATCAACGAAGGCATTCCCGGTACGGGGATGCCCAGCACGTTTGCGCCGAACAACACCGAGCTCTGGCAAATGGCTGCCTACGTCCGCGCGCTCGGTCGACTACCGGCGGAAGAGCCGCCCGGGGATGCGGCGAAGGGGAAGGAGATCTTCGAGACGAAAGGCGCGTGTGCAACGTGTCACATCACCGCGGGCGATGGCCGCGGCGTCGGCCCGGAACTGACGACCGTGGGCCTCAGACGAAACCTCGAGTATCTGCGTCGTTCGCTTACCCACCCCGATGCCGACTATCCCATGACGCAGGACCGGATGACCGGGCGAATCAATGCTTTCCTCACGGTGAACATCGTCTCGCCCGACGGCGAGTTCGAGGGCATGCGCGTCAACGAGGACGAGTTCTCGGTGCAAATGCGCGATCTGAACGGTGACATTCACTCGTTCGAGAAGCGTGAGCTTTTGAGCTATGAACGCGCCTACGGTCATAGCCTCATGCCCGGTTACCGGGCCGCGCTGACACGAACCGAGATCGACGACGTGGTGTCGTATTTGATGATCCAGAAGGGGGATCGATGAACGGACACAAACGACCAGCTCCCACGTCGTCGATTCGCACCGCGTTGATCCTCGGTGCGTCGCTACTCGCCGGGAGCGTCTCGGCGAGCGAGGTCAGTTTCGAGCGGCTCGTGGCAAGCGAAGCGGCCGGTGAATGGCTGACCTATTCGGGCACCTACCGCTCCGAACGGTTCCTGCCACTCGATGAGGTGAACCGTGACACTGTCGACGACCTCAAGGTGATCTGGGCTTACCAGATGCAACCGAACCACATTCCGGGGGCCGGCTTGCAGGAGACGACTCCGCTGGTCGCCGACGGCATCATGTACCTGACGGAATCGCCGAGCAGCGTCACCGCACTCGACGCACGAACGGGCAAACGCCTCTGGCACTTCTCGCCTGTGCTGCCGCCGGGTGTGTTGCATATCGGCTTCCCGAAGGTGAACCGCGGCGCGGCAATTCTCGGTGACACGCTCTATGTCGGTACCCTCGATGCGCGACTCGTCGCGCTCGATGCCGGGACGGGAGCCGTGCGCTGGGAAACCGAAGTCGGCGACAACGCCATCGGATTTTCCCTGACGCTCGCGCCGCTCGCCCTCGACGGCAAAGTGATCGTCGGCGTCAGCGGTGCCGAAGCCGGCGTTCGCGCGTTCGTCGACGCCTACGATGCCGAGACCGGCGAACTCGTCTGGCGTCGGTATACGGTTCCGGCGCCGGGCGAGCCGGGCAGTGAGACGTGGGGCGGGGAAAGCTGGCGTACCGGCGGCGGCTCGACCTGGCTCACGGGGTCGTACGACCCGGAACTCGACCTCCTCTACTGGATGACCGGCAATCCTGCGCCCGATTGGAATGGTGATCTACGCCCGGGCGACAACCTCTTCACGTGCGCGATCCTCGCGCTCGATCCGAAGACCGGCGAGATTCGCTGGCACTTCCAATACACCCCGCACGACGTGCACGACTGGGATGCCAATCAGATCCCGGTGTTGATCGATGCGCCGTTCGACGGCGAGGACCGAAAACTCGTCGCCGTGGCGAACCGCAACGCCTTCTACTACCTGCTCGATCGCGAGACCGGTGAGTTCCTGCTCGGCACGCCCTATTCCAAACAGACCTGGGCGGCGGGCCTCGACGAGAACGGCCGCCCGATCGTGCTGCCAAATTCGGAGCCGACGGAGGAAGGTAATCTCGTCTGGCCGAGTCTGCAGGGCGCCACCAACTGGTTTTCACCGTCGTATAACCCGGTGAAGCAACGCTTTTTCATCCCCAACCGACGCATGGGCGCGATCTACTACAAGGCGGAAGCCGAATACGAACCCGGGCAACCTTTCATGGGCGGCGGTGAGCAAGCGCTTTCCGGCGACGAAGCCACGGGGGCGGTGTTGGCACTCGATGCGTTGACGGGAGAGCAGCTCTGGGAGTTTCCGCTCCAGACGCCGCCCTGGTCTGGGTTGATGGCGACGTCGGGCGATCTCGTGTTCGGGTCGAGCAACGAAGGCAACTTCTTTGCGCTCGACGAGGATTCCGGGCAACCGCTCTGGAACTTCAATACGGGCGCCCATATCCGCACGAACCCGATGGGTTTTGCGGTCGATGGGAAAGAGCGGATCGCGATTGTCGGGGGCAGCACGCTGTTCGTCTTCGGGATCGATTGAGGGAACGGGCTGAACTAGGCTTCACTGCCAACGGACCGCCTAAAGCGGTCCGCATTTGAAACGGATGATTCGCGAATGACCGAGCGGAAGCCACTACCTTCAACCGATTGGGATCGTTTGCGCGCCGACCTCGACGAGTTCGGCTTCTGCCTTATTGCCGACGCGCTCGACATGCGCGAAGTCGAGTCGATTCGCGCGCGCCTCCTGGACCAGGCGGCGGGAGAAGCCGCCGGCGGTGTTGCGATCCGCGATGGTGGAGAGATCGGTGTCGATACCCCCGCGCCGAATCAACGCGTGCTCAATCTGCTCGACAAGGGTGAGGAGTTCTGGCGCGTTCTGCTGCATCCGGTCGTCGACGAAGTCGTCTGCCATTTGCTCGGCGAGAACGTCATCTCGTCGAGTGTCACGGCCAATATCGCGAATCCCGGGGGCGAGCCGATGCCGTTGCACTCGGATCAAGGCTACGTGGACGTTCCCATCGAGGACGCAGTGGTCTGTAACACGATGTGGATGCTGTCGGACTTCACGGCGGAGAATGGCGGCACCTATCTCGTCCCCGGCAGTCATCACCGCAATCGTTACCCCGACGATCCGATGGACTTCAGCGAGTGCATCTCGCTCGAAGGCCCGCGTGGCATGGCTTGCGTTTTTGACGGTCGCGTTTGGCACGGCACGGGGCCGAACCGGACGGTGGGGCACTCGAGGGTGGGCCTTCTGAACTACTGGTGCCGGCCGTGGGTGCATCAACAGGAGAACATGGTTGCGTCGCTGCGTCCGGAAACCGTCGCCGCCATGCCGGAACGTCTGCTGCGGCGGATCGGCTTCGAGGTCTACGGCACGCTCGGCAACATCGACCCGCAACCGAACCGCGACAGCACGCTGATCGATCCGCGAGCGGCTCGTGTCGGTCGCCGGAGCGCCTGACTCAGCCCGATGCGTTCAGGAGTGCTGTTCGGAAAGCCCGCGCCGCGGGTGTCATGGCGTGCCGCGCGACGGTTACCAGGACCAGATCGAATTCGATGCGCGGATCGATGCGCGCGATCTCGAGGGTTGGATGGCGTTCGTGGCCGACCAACGAAAAAGGCGCCAAGGTGATCACGTCGGTTCGTGAGGCGAGCGAAAGGCAGGCGGAGAGGCTGTTCAGCCGGTAGCGCGGCGGCGCGGCGCGGTGGTCGTGCAGATCTTCGAAGAGTCGATTCTCGCCCCAATAGCGACTCGGGATCGCGAGCGCGTAATCGAGCAGGGTCTCGAGCGAGCGAGTTTGCGCGGCGGGGTGTTCCAGCCGGTGCAGGTAGACCAAGCGTTCCCGCTGGATCCGCTCGGTTCTGAGCGCGCCTGCGTGTTGCGACGTCGCGAAGTTGGCCTCGTCGCCGACCGCGAGATCGCATTCACCGGTTGCGAGATCGCGATAGATGTCGGGGCTGCCGACTACGACATCGACCTCGAGCTCGGGATGGGTGATCGCGAGCCGGGCGAGACCCTCGATCACCAGCGTATCCGCGGCCAGCGCCGTCGCGCCGACGCGGATACGACCGATCGCGCCGCCGGCCAGAAGGCGTGCTTCCTGTTCGAAGGTTCGTTGTGCGCTCCGCACGTTCTCGGCGTGTGCAATGAGTTCTCGTGCCGAGTCGGTCGGTTCGACCGAGCGGGTGGTGCGATTGAAGAGTCGGAGCCCGAGGTGGTCTTCGAGCATCCGCACGCGTTTGGTCACCGAGGACTGCGAAATCCCGAGTTCGTCCGCGGCGGCGGAGAAGCTCTTGTGGCGGTAGACCGCGGCAAAGTACTCGAGCTTCTGCGGATCATTCATCTGGATTCGGGCTTCATTAATCTCGAATCGAGAACAATAAAGGCTGACTCATTCATTATCATCCGCAAGCAGTGCTACCTAACGAGGGTGAATACGTGAAAACGGTGGTCGACAGCCGTCTCTTTCGCCGCGGCGGCGCGCTTCGGTATCTGAAAGACGAAGATCGGTTTCTCTCCGCGCGCGAGGAACCCGAGTTCAGCTACGGCGTGATCGGCTGCGGCATCATGGGCCAGGAGCACATTCACAACACGTTGCTGCTGGGAAAAGCGCGGGTGGCCGGTGTGTACGATCCGGCGCCCGAGAGTGTTCGCCATGCGATGCGCGTGTTCGAACGGCGCGGTGACGAAGCGCCGACTGTTTATGCCTCGCTCGCTGAAGCCTGCAACGATCCCGCCACCGACGCGCTCATCGTCGCGACGCCTAACTACACGCACCTCGATGTGCTGCGCGAAGTTGTCGGCTCCGGCAAGGCGATCTTCCTCGAGAAACCGATCGCGACGACGGTGGCCGACGCGTACGAGGTTTGTCGTCTCGCCAATGCGCACGAACACGTCGTTCGTTTCGGGCTTCAGTATCGCTACAAGGCGATCTATGCCGAGGCGATCGACGAAGTTTTTCGACGTGGCAGCATCGGCCAAGTGCACAATCTCACGATGGCGGAACACCGCTTTCCCTTCCTCGACAAGGTTGGGCAGTGGAACAAGTTCAATGCCAAGACGGGCGGTGCGTTGGTCGAGAAGTGTTGCCATTACTTCGACCTGATGAACCTTTTCTCGGGCGGCCAACCGAAGCGGGTTTTCGCGCTCGGTAATCAGGCGGTCAACTTCACCAATTTCAGCTACGGCAATCAGCGCGCCGACGGGCTGGATCATGCCAACGTGACGATCGAATACACGACGGGTGTGATCGGCGGTTTTTCGCTCTGCATGTTTGCACCCGGTACGCGCGAAGAGCTCACGATTTGCGGTGATGCCGGCCGGCTGCACGTGTCGGAGCAGGCAATGGTCGGCGAGGAGAACGTCAACCACGTCGAGGTCTGGTCGGGAGAGAACGGGACGTCGCGCACGAGCGCGCCAACCTATCCGAGCTATATCGCGAGCGCTGGGCACCACGGCTCGACGTTCTTCGAGCACGTCGACTTAGCCGGCGATCTTGCGGCCGGTCAGAACAGCGGTCCTGGACCGGCGGCGGGTTTCTGGTCGGTGGTGGCCGGTGCTGCCGCGCAGGCTTCGATCGAGCGTGGCGAAGCCGTCGATGTGGCCGAAATCCTGCCGGATGACTTCGACCCCGTGCAGCTCGTGGAGCCGGGTATCGCCGCGGCAGGAGATTTGGGATGACGGTAGAAGTCAGTTGGTTTTCGGCGCTCTGTGATGACGATTACCGATATCTCGGCGTCCACGAACCGTCGCTCAAATCCTCCTGGTCGCACTGCGGATCGATCACCCGCACGGCCGATCGGTTGGGCTACGACAGCATTCTGCTGCCCTCGGGTTATCAGCTCGGTATCGATTCGGTCGCGTTCGCGGGTGGCATCGCCGCGACGACCGAACGGATCCGCCTGCTCGTGGCCGTACGTTGTGGCGAACTCTGGGTGCCGCAGCTCGCCCGTCAGCTCGCGACGCTCGATCAGATGCTCGACGGACGATTGACGATCAACATCATCTCATCGGACATCCCGGGCGAGACCCTGCCGTCCGAGCCCCGCTATCAGCGAACGCGCGAGACGATGCATGTGTTGAGAGATCTCCTGAACGGGCGTGCGGTCGACTTTCACGGCGATTATCTGAACCTCGAGCTCGAGCCGCCGAACGTACGTACGACGCGCGGCAGCTGCCCGCTTTTCTATTTCGGTGGCTTGTCGGAGCCCGCGCGGGAAGTGGCCGCCGAGTGCGCTGACGTTTTCCTCATGTGGCCGGCGACGTTGCCCAACGTCGAGACGATTCTCGACGATATGCGCATTCGCGCGGCGCGGTTCGAGCGGGCGCTGCGTTTTGGCTACCGCGTTCACGTTGTCGTCAGGGAAACGGAAGGCCAGGCGGTGGATGCGGCGCGTCGTTTGATTTCGAAGCTCGACGATGCGGAAGGTGAACGGATCCGCGCCCAGTCGCTCGATTCGACATCGGCTGGCGTACGCGCGCAGGGCGCGTTGCGCGAGGGTGCGGACAGCGATGGCTTTGCCGAGGAGAACCTCTGGACGGGCATCGGCCGGGCGCGCAGCGGTTGTGGTGCTGCCATCGTGGGCGATCCCGACCAGGTGATTGCGAAGCTCGAGCAGTATCGAGCGCTCGGGATCGAGGCTTTCATTCTGTCGGGCTATCCGCACGAGGAAGAGTGTGAGCTCTTTGCCCGCCACGTCCTGCCGGCGCTCGATCACGGAATTCTCGCTTAAGCGTGGCGATCGTCGGCCACGACCATACGGTGCTCCTCGTGCGCGATATCGATGCGGGCATCGTGAACTGGCGCGATCGGATCGGGCTCTCGCTCGACCATCGGGTTGATCATGCGGATGGTGGCATCAGCCAGGCGTTCTTCTGCCTCGATGATGGAACGTTTATCGAGTTGATCGCGCCATTGGGCGAAGCGTCCCCGCTCAACGAAGTGCTCGATTCCCGCGGCGAAGGAATCCACGTGATGGCGCTCGCCGTCGATGATCTCGATGAAACGGTCGCGGCCCTCGAAGCTGGCGGTGCGCGACTCGTCGGCGTCGGCACACCGCGTGTCTTCATCCACCCGAGCTCGACCAACGGTGTGATGATTCAACTATGGTCAAAGGACCGTCCGCATCGATGGCGCGACGGTGCCTGATCTACGGGAGCAAGAGATGGTCTTTTCGGTAACGGCTGAAGAGCGTGACGCTGGCGCGATTGCGCCGGAACGACTCACCGCCATCGCGACCGATATCGACGAACGCGGTTTTGCCGTCGTGGCGGGGCTCGTGTCGAAGGAAAGCTGTGACCTTCTCATGGCGTCGATGCTCGAAGACGTCGAGGCAGTGCGGGCGTTGAATCAGCCGACGCCGCACGAGAAGGCAACGGGGCGTGGCCATCTGCAGCTGGGGCTGCGGCGTTATGCGCCGTTCGTCCGCACGGATCTCCTGGCCAATCCGTTGATCGAGAGCGTCGTCCAGGCGGTACTCGGCAGCGACGCATGGCTCGGCTTTTACAACGGCAACGTGAATCTGCCCGGGAGTGCGTACCAACCGCTGCATTTCGATCGACCGTTTTCGTGGCGCACCCGGGAGAAAGCGGCAGCGGACGGTCAGCGTTGGCCACCACCTACGACGACGCTCTCCTGCTCCGTGGCCCTGGCGGAGATCACCGAGGCTAACGGCGCGACGGAGATCTATCCCGGTACGCACCACGAGACCGCGGTCACCGAGTGGCCGCTTGGCGAACGGCCGAGCAAACATCCCGAACTCGTCGAACGGTGGGGGCCTCCGGCCCGGATGCCGATTCCCGCCGGTGGGATCTGCTTCCGCGATCCGCGCATGTGGCACCGCGGCGTGCCGAATCCGTCCGACGACGTGCGGCCGATGATCGCGTTGACCTATCACGGTGGGCGCTGTCTGCACTGGCGCGGTCGGTTGGCGAAGAATCTAACGTCGGACGAAGCCCGGCAGTGTCGCGAAAACCCCACCTTGAAGCTGCTCGACGAGGGGGGCCTCGGCGACGGTCGGCTGGTCTTCGATGCAAGCGCCCGGGATGCGTTTGCTGAACCCAGCCGCCATGGCATCAACCGCAACGTGCGGTTCGTCGAACCCCCGGCGCGGGTCAATCATTTCATCGACGCGCACACGCGAGGTGGCGCACAAGTCTCCTCGGACGGCGTCGTTTCACCCGCGTTTTAGCCGCCGCGTCGACCTATCGATATAACCTCTCACTGCTAGGCAGTTTGCCTCGCGTGTGCAAGGATTGCGCGCTCTCCGAATTGAGAAGGACGTTATGGCAGAAGTTGTAGCAGATAGCGCGCCGACGAAGGCATTCGTGCCGACCCTCGAGACGACGGCAGGTCAGCCGCCGCCGATCGCGGCGAATGGTGGTCTTTCTTACATGTCGTTCGACCGTGGCGGCGACGCCGGGACGGCCGTGGCGCTCGACCACGCGTTGGAGCTGATCAAGAACGGCGAAGGCCAGAAGGTCGTCGACATGATCGACAACGCGCCGCCGGGGCCCGTCGAAACGAAATGGGGGCCGGGATTTAGAACCTACGACGAGTGCTTGGACTTCATCCGCGCCTCGAACATGGAAGCGCCGGAAGGCGGCGTGGCTCTGCCGCTTCGCTACAGCGTGCATGAGCAGCAGTCGTATTCGATCGTGCGAAGTAACGCGCTCTGGCACGACCCGAACTGGGCTGAAGAAGCGGAAATGGTGAACGAGGACGAACGCCAGCAAGGCCGACGCAACCTCTACTTCCCTCAAGTACTGCGTGATGCCCGTCGCATCGGCGAGTACTACCCCGGTCTCTCGCCCGACTCACCCGAAAGTATGGACCGTCTCGGCGTATCACTCGCCCACCTCGAGTCGAAGTGCCAGAACTTCTACGACCATCGCGAAGTCGAGCGGGTTTTCTACGCGGAGATCGAGAAACTACTGCTCGAGTTCTTCCCCGGCGCGACGGACGCGTTGGTTTACAACCACGATGTCTTCGACAAGGACTACGCGGGCGACCGCACGGAAAATCAGGCGGACAAGAACCCGGGCGTAAACGGTGGCTATGCGCATCTGGTGCATAACGACCTGAACGACAATTCCGGACGCGTCCGCTGCCGTGAACTCCTGACGAAGAACCTGCGCAACTTCGGCCGCCAGGTGAACTACACCGGAGCTGAAGCCGACGCGAAGATGTCGAAGCGGTTCATGTCGATCAATCTCGCGAAGCCGATGGAAACGGTCGAGCAGTTCCCGTTCGTGCTCTGCGCCTGGCCGTCGTTCGCAGATCAGCCCTACATCACGAACTACCGGATCTACGACGACCGTGTGGGTGAGACCACCCGGTTCACGTACCGGCCGGATCACGAGTGGTACTGGTTCCCGCAGCAGACGTCGACGGAAGTCTCGATGCTGAAGTGCTACGACTCGGTCACCGACGGTTCGGTGTCGCGCTGGTCGTTCCACAGCGCCTGCATTGATCCGACGGCGCCGGAAGACGCGCGGTGTCGGAAGAATGTGGTCGTTCGCTCCTTCGTGTTTTTTTAGGGCGGATTTTTCTTGCGAGGGGCTCTGGGAAGTTCGCTTCACCGGAGGAGTAGGCTGGATTGCAGTTTGCTTTTTCTTGTGGGGGCGCTGCCCCCACGCCCCGCCGGATCGGCGCCGAGTCTGAGATGGCTGATGGGGGAGTCACGCCGCGCGCCCAGTGCGGCGCGGAATCACCGTAGGTGATTCCCCCCTGGCGCGCTTTGCGCGCCGGGGCTCCCGGTGGTGGGCGTGATCGCCGGAAGGCTTCGCTGGATGTCCCGGGAAGGATTGGCAGGCTGATTGGTTCAATACGGTCTTTCTAATGGCACATTAGATCTAAAGCCGGCAAACCCCAGTTATCGAAGTCTGTAACCCCCTAGGAGAAAAAGTTCACGCGATTCCAGCCTCGAACTGCCGCCGGATCGAAAGATTCCCAGATCGCTGGCTCGACAGTTTCCAGATCGTCCAGATCGACCGTTCCCAGATCGTCCGGATCGACAGTTCCCAGATCGCCCGCTAGACCGTTCCCGCTACCTCACGTCGAACCGACTCCCCACACGCGCCATGCCGCCGCCGATCGCGACGGGGTGGCCGTCGGCGCGCCAGCAGGACGCGCCGATCAGGGTGTTGTCGTCGAACATGATCATGCCCATGCCGCCGCCGACGAGTTTCACCTCCTCGATCGTGTGGCCGCGTCGGGCGAGTTCGGCTTTCACCGCTGTGTCGAATCCGCCTTCGAGGTTCAGTTCCTGACCCTGTGTCCACGCGCGTGGTGCTTCGACGGCGCGTTGCGGTGACATGCCGAAGTCGATCACGTTGATGATCGCCTGCATCGCGGATGGGAAGATCTTGGTGGCGCCCGGTAGTCCGACGGTGAAGTAGGGGGCGCCGTCGCGTCGCACGATCACGGGTGCCATGCTGCTGGTCATGCGTTTACCGGGTGCGATCGAGTTCGCGAGACCCGGGTGCGGGTCGAAGATGTTCATCGTGTTGTTGAGCAACATGCCAGTGCCGGGCACCGTCACTTTGGAGCCGAACGGGCTGTGGATCGTTTGCGTCGCGGCAACGATATTGCCGTCGGCGTCGGCGGTGCAGAGGTGGGTCGTGTGGGGTGATTCGGCCGCACGATAGTTGGTCATCGCTCGTGCGTTCGCGAGATCGATCTCGGGGCGTCGCTCGTCCGCGTAGGCCTTGGAGGATAAGCGCGCTTGCGGTACGTCGACGAAATGCGGGTCGCCGATGAAGGTTTTGCGATCCTCGAATCCGATCCGCATCGCCTCGGCGATGAGATGCACCGTGTCCGCGCTACCGGGGCCGTAGCCGGCGAGATCGAATCCTTCCAGGAGGTTCAGCATCTCGACGAGAATGACGCCGCCAGCCGATGGTGGGGGTGGCCCGAGGATCTCGTGGCCGCGGTAGCTGCCGCGGACGACCTCGCCGGGAAAGGTCTGGTAATTCTCGAGGTCCGCGCGCGTGATGATCCCGCCGAGCGATTGAATGTGCTCGGCCGCTCGTGCGCCGAGTGCGCCGCGGTAGAGAAACCCAGGCCCCTCGTTCGCGATCGTTTTCAACGTCTCGGCATAGTCGCCCTGGACGATCGCGTCACCGGCGCGGATCGGGGATCCTGCCGGTAGGTACGTCTTCGCTGTCTCGGGGAAGCGCGCCATCGCAGGCGCCACCGCGTTGACGATTTCAGCGAGATAAGCGCTGGCCCGGAACCCGCGCTCGGCATAGCGGATGGCGGGCTGCAGCACGTCAGCGAGCGAGAAGGTGCCACGGGCTTCGAGCGTCTCACACCAACCGGCGAGTGAGCCCGGGACGCCGACGGCGAGGGCCCCCACGTCGTTCTCGTCGTTCATCGTCTTCTGATAATCCGGCCATGTATCGGACAGCGTTCGATACATCGTCGGGGTCGCCGCCGCGGGTGCCGTGGCGTAGTTGTTCAGAAACCAACTTGATCCATCCGCGCGCAGCACGTTGGTCATACCGGCGCCGAAGATGCCGACCATCATCGGCTCGACGACGGTGAGCGCGAAGAGCGAAGCGATCGCGGCATCGACCGCGTTGCCGCCGGCCGCCATCATCTCTGCCCCCGCGAGTGACCCGAGCGGATGGTTCGTCACGACCATGCCTTTCGCGCCGATGGCGGGTTGTTTCTCTGTGGTCATCGGCGCCGCTCCTTGTTCATCGAGCTTCCTTGTTCCGAGCTGGTGGTCATTGGATTGTCGGTGATGTCAGGTATTCCTCGATGACGTCGAGAAACCCGGCACCGTACTTGTCGAGCTTGCGGGCGCCGACACCGGTCAGATCGCCGAAGGCAACGAGGTCGCGCGGTAGTCGCGCACACATTTCCTGAAGCGTTTTGTCATGGAATATGACGTACGGCGGAACGCCTTGTTGCTCCGCGAGTTCTCGGCGGCGTTCGCGCAATGCTTCCCACAGCCCGACATCGATTTCGGTGGGCATCGGCGTTTTCGTCAATCGCCTTGCGGTGCGCTTCGCTTCCTCGCGAAACTGGATCGCTTCATCGCCGCGTAGCACGGCACGACAGCTCGGCTCGAGACGCAACCCGCCGAAGCCGCCGACGTCGACCGCGAGAAAACCGCGCGCGACGAGTTGTCGGAAAACGCTGCGCCAGCGGATCGGTTCGACGGCGGCACCGATGCCGAAGACGTTCAGCCCATCATGCCGAAACTGGCGAACACGATCGGTCGACTTGCCGCACAGCACGTCGATCGTGTGGTTGACGCCGAATCGCTGCCCCGTCCGGTAGACGGCGGAAAGCGCCTGCCGGGCGGCTTCGGTGCCGTCCCACGTCGCGACCGGTTCGAGACACGTATCGCAGTTGCCGCACGGCGTGTCGAGGTGCTCGTCGAAGTAGGCGAGCAGGACCTGCCGGCGACACGAGGTGACTTCACAAAGCCCGAGCATGGCGTTCAGGCGATGCTGCTCCTGGCGCTTATGGGTTTCGTCACCGTCGCCGGACTCGAGCATCTGGCGAAGCTTGATGACGTCCTGGAGCCCATAGATGAGCCACGCGTTGGCCGGCTCGCCGTCGCGCCCCGCACGGCCGGTCTCCTGGTAGTACGCCTCGATGTTCTTGGGTAAATCCAAGTGCGCGACGAACCGCACATCAGGCTTGTCGATGCCCATTCCGAAGGCGATCGTCGCGACGATGATGATCCCTTCCTCGCGTTGAAATCGCGCTTGGTGGTGTGCGCGAGTTCTTGCGTCGAGGCCCGCATGGTAGGGGAGAGCGGTGAAACCCTGATCCGAGAGCCAGCTTGCTGTGTCTTCGACTTTCTTGCGCGACAGGCAATAGATGATCCCGGCGTCGCCGCGGTGTTCGGCGGTGAGGAACTTGAGGAGTTGGGGGCGCGGATTGGTCTTCTCCGCGATGCGATATCGAATGTTCGGGCGATCGAATCCGGCGATGAAGTGATTTGCGCTGTCGAGTCCGAGGCGTGCAGCGATCTCCTCGCGGGTGCGCCGGTCCGCGGTCGCGGTGAGCGCGATCCGCGGCACCGACGGGTAGCGCGCTTCGAGGATGGCGAGTTCGAGATAGTCGGCGCGGAAATCGTGCCCCCACTGCGAAACACAATGGGCTTCGTCGATCGCGAATAGGGCGATGTCGAGGGCGTCCAAAAGGTCGAGCATGCGTGGCTGCACGAGTCTTTCGGGCGCGACGTAAAGCAGGTCGATGTCGCCGTTGATGGCGGCCGACTCGACCCGGGTCTGGCCGTGCGCATCGAGGTTCGAGTTCAGGAAAGCCGCGCGAACGCCCAACTGAGTCAACGCATCGACCTGATCCTGCATGAGCGCGATAAGCGGGGAAACGACGATCGCGCAACCGTCGCGCAGGAGTGCCGGGATCTGGTAGCACAACGACTTGCCGCCGCCGGTCGGCATGATGACGAGCGCGTCGCCGCCCTGTGAGACGACGTCGATGATGTCGAGTTGTGGCCAGCGGAAGTCCGGATAGCCGAAGACTCGTCGTAGAACGTCGTGCGCGTTCGGGTGCGTCTCGGAGAGGTTCACCGGGTTCAGCGTGAGCGCACAGGCGGCATGATGATTTCCGGCCGCACCTCGTCGGTGTCCTCGACGTCGTCCTCGCCCGTCGCATCGAAGAGCGAAGTGCCGTGCTCGAGTAGCCCGGCGAAACGTAACTCCTCGTCGAGTGCACGGCGCACGGTCACGTCCACCTCGGCCGCGAGTTCGGTTGGTTTGAGCTTCGTGAATCGGCGCAGGAGGCTGGCCTCGTTGTAGAGCGTTTTGTAGTCGATGGTGCCGGGTTCGAAGACCCCGTCCACGACGCCGTATTCGAATCGAACGCGAACGGGTAGCTCGACGAACTGTTCGTCGCGGTCGATGACGTGCCGGAAGACCTTGGTTTCGACGATCCAGACCATGGCGGGAAAACTAGCAGATCGAGCCGAGGTGGTTGAACGTGATCGTCTACTTCGCACCTCGAAGGTGCCATTTCCGGTATGGCAGATGGCAGATCAGCGCGATCACGAGGCCCAGAAATTCGCGAGCGGACTCGATGTGAGGTCTGTTCTCGTCCATCTCGGCGACGATCGAGGCGTAGTCGTCGCTCAAGACAAAATCGACGCTGCCGGGCAGCGATATCACCAGGCCCGCGAATAGCACGCCGCTCGAGATGTTGAAGAGCCCCGGCCAATGGCGCTGGATGCTTCGCCCGAGGGGTGCGAGCGCCGCCATCAGATAGGCGAAAGCCCAGAACAGCGGATCCGGATCATTCCATTGCAATGCCGCCATGGCGAGCGGCACGAGCGCGGGAATCGTGTGTCGGAGGGCTTCCTTTGCTGAGCGCATGTATTGCCGTGCGGCTTCCTTCTTCTGTCCTGATGGCTTTCAATCGCGGACTACGGTGAGGGGTTCAAGATGTTGACGCGACGTGCTTTTCATTCGACGGCGCTGGGCGCGAGCCTCGCGCTTCTCAATCGCCAGGCGCAAGCGCGGCGCCTCGAACGCTTCGGCCTGCAGCTATCCACGCTGACGCCGCTCTTGATGGCGGACTTCGAAGCCACGCTCGAGACCGTGGCGTCGATCGGCTACCGGGAGGTCGAGTTCTCGGCGCTCGGCTTCCTCGGGCGGGACGTCGAACACGTCGCGCGCCAACTCGCGGCCAACGGACTCTCGGCACCCATCGGCCGGATCTCGCCGAAGCTGCCGGGCAACTTCGCGAGCCTTTCGGGACCCGAGCAAATGGCGGCCTTCCGTCAGTTCGCGGGACCGGAGTATCTGCTCGACAACGTCAGGCACTCACTCGAACAGGCACGCTTCCTCGGCCAGAAGCATCTCGTGCTGCCGGCGCTCATGGCGGACAACTTTTTGTCCGCCGATGCGGTTCGCGCAAGCATCGACCTGCTGCGCCGGGCCGGTGAAATCTGCGCGAAAGAAGGTGTTCAGTTCGGCTATCACAATCACGACTGGGAGTTTCGCCCGGTCGACGGACGGGTACCGTTCGACGACCTGTTGCGTCTCGCGGAGCCGGAACTGGTCGCATTTCAGCTCGACGTCTATTGGGTGACGAAGGGCGGCGCCGATCCGCATGCATACCTCGCCGAGCACCCGGGCCGTTTCCCGACCATTCATCTGAAGGATATCGACGCCGACGGTGATTTCGAAGACGTCGGCTACGGGCTGATCGACTTCCCGCGAGTCGTGGCGGAAGCGCTCGCGTCGGGTTCGGCCTACTTCTTCGTCGAGCGTGACCGGCCGTTCGAGCCGCTGAAAGCGGCCCGGCGCTCGTTCGACTATCTCTCGAACATGACGTTCTGATGCGCACGATTGGTCCGCACTGGGTCGTCCTGACCCTGACCGCGTGGCTCGTCGCATGCGCGGAGCAGCCGAGTGACGCGCCGCCGCCGGCGGATGAGCCGAAAGCGTTCTACCAGACTCTCGAAACGCCCCCCGCGCCGGTTCTGAATCCGGCCGAAGCGCACGAAACCTTTGTCATCGCGCCGGGGTTCGTCATCGAACTCATGGCCGCGGAGCCGCTCGTCGAAGATCCCGTGGCGGCCGCCTGGGACGAGGACGGCCGGATCTACCTCGCCGAGATGCGCGCATTCATGCCGGATACCGAAGGTACGGGGCAGACCGAGGCGATCGGTTCCGTTGTGCGGTTGACCGATACGGACGCGGATGGCCGCTTCGATGAACGCGAAGTCATGCTCGACGGCCTGGTCCTCCCGCGGGCGGTGCGGATCGTCAACGAGGGCCTGCTCGTCGCGGAAATGGGCAAGTTGTGGCTGTGCCCGACATCGACGGGCTGGTCGCGCGACATCGATTGCGCACAGAAGCGCTTCTTAGGTTCCTACGGGGAGCATCAGGGGTCGGTCGAGCATGCCGAGAACGGTCTGCTGCTCGGCATCGACAACTGGCTCTACAACGCCAAATCGAGCCGACGTCTGAAGCTCGACGACGGCGAACTTCTGATCGAACCAACGCTCTTCCGAGGGCAGTGGGGAATCACCCAGGACGACGACGGGCGGCTGTTCTACAACACCAACTCGAATCTGCTCCTCGGTGATTTCTACGACGCGCAGGCGGTGGTCGAAGCGGGCAATCGCGGTACAGCGGGCCTCAACGCGCGGATCAGTGCCTCCGAGGGCGTGCTCGGCGTTCGCGTCAATCCCGGGGTCAATCGGGCTTACGTGCCGGGCGTGCTACGCGAGGATGGCAGGCTCAGAAACGCGACGTCGGCGAGCGGAATGGTCGTTTATCGAGGTGGTGCGCTCGCGGACGATGATCCGGACGTGTTCGTGGCCGAGCCGGCGGCTAATCTCGTGGCAGCGCTCGAATTCGTCGATGACGGCCTGGTGGTGCGGGCTGAACATGTCCGCTTTCCCGATGCGACCTGGGGTGAGCGGGACTTCATGGCGTCGACTGATGAGCGGTTTCGCCCGGTCGACGTGCTGAACGGGCCCGATGGCGGGTTGTACGTCATCGATTTCTACCGTGGCGTGATCCAGGACCACGTGTTCCTGACCGAGGAACTCAAGCAACAAGCACGGCTTCGGAAACTCGACCGACCGCTCGGCATGGGGCGTATCTGGCGGTTGGGGCGCGAACCGGTCGCGGGGTTCGAGCTGCCTGACTGGGCGTCGCTCGGGATCCCGGCGCTCATCGATCTTCTATCGCACCCGAACGCCTGGCACCGATCGACCGCACAGCGGCTCCTGCTCCATCGCGCAGACCCGTCCGTGGATACCGCACTCGCCGATGTCGTCACGAACGCCGCCCCGCGAGCCGCCCTGCACGCCATCTGGACCCTCGATGGGCGTGATGCGCTCGATCGTGATCTGGTTTTGCGCGCGCTCGCGCGAGTTGAGGCGCGCGTTCTCGAAACGGCGATGCTGGCCGGCGGTGGGTTGCTCGAAGCCGCCGATCTCGAGCGCCTCGCAACGCCATCGGTCAGTGAACGATTCGACGTCTACCTGCTCTTCGCGATGCAGCGTGTCATGGGTGATGACCTGATGGCGCTGGTGGCCGACCGCGTCGATCGGAATCCTGACGATCCGTATATCCGTGCCGCAGTCCAGGTTGCGGCGCGTGGTCACGAGCTCGAGTTCATCCGCCATCTCGTTGCGGCCGGAAAATGGAACGCTGAACGTGAAGCGGCGACGGGGTTCTTCAAGACGCTCGCGTCGCAGTTCTTTCGCGCCGAAGGCGCGGGCGTCACGTTGATGCTCGACGAAATCGAAGCGAGCGGTGACGCGTGGATCGATACCGCCCTCCTCGAGGGGATCTTCGCGATCACGCGCGAGCCTGGATTCGAGCGTGTCGTGCTCGATGAGGCTCATGCGCTCTTTCTCCGCGATGGCGGCGAGTTGTGGTCGGCAATTTCGCGCGCGCGTCGTGGGTTGACCTGGCCCGGCGATACGCTCGCGGCGGATGCCAAGCCCTTGACGCAGCTACAGCGAGCGCTCGTTTTGCGCGGCGCCGAATTCTATCGGTCGAGTTGCGCCAACTGTCACGGCGATGACGGCATGGGGGTCGGCGCAGCGGGGCCGCCGCTCGCCGATTCCGCTTGGGTTACGCACGCGCCGGAGCGGTTGGTGCGCATCATTCTGCATGGGCTCTCGGGCCCGATCGAAGTCCGGGGCGAGACGTGGGATTCCGTGATGCCGGGGCACGGCCATCATCCAGAACTCGACGACGAAGTGCTGGCAGGGTTGCTCACCCATTTGCGCCGTGCGTGGGGTCACGCGGGTCGTGCGCTCGATCCCGAGTTCGTCGCGACGATTCGCGCGGCCACCGCGGACCGGACGGCGCTGTGGACCGCGGCCGAACTCGAGGCGGTCGAGATCAACACCCACTACACCGTCTACGCCGGCCGCTACGGCAGCCCCGCCTCACCGCTCGTCTTCGACTACGACGGGCGCGACCTTCTCGTCAGCTCGGCGATCTTCAACGGCCCCCTGGTCGAGCAGAAAGAGGATCATTTTCTCTTCGAACCGCGCGCCTTACGCTTGGAGTTCGAGATGGATCAAGGTGTGGGTGCGGTGCTCATGAACACGGGCGACGGCGTTGTCCGTCTGCCACGCCTTCAATGAGTGAACCTGCTGTTCGATTCGCCGTTGTCGGCTTCGGCAATATCGGCCGCGCGCATTACCGTACGCTCGCGGGAAGCGCGGTCCCGGACGGGTGCCCGAGGGCGCTTGTGACGCGCCAATCGGACGGATTACCCGCCGATGTCGAGGTCTATCGCGACGTCGATGCGCTACTCGATGCCGGCGTGGCGGACGTGGTCGTGATTGCGACACCGACGATGGATCACGAGCAAGCGTCGCGAAAGGCGCTCACGGCGGGTCATCATCTCGTCGTCGAAAAACCGATGGCGATGTCGGTCTTGGGGGCGCGGCGAATCATTGATGCGCGACTACCCGAAACAGTGGCTGCGGTGATGCTCAATCAGCGCTATCACGGCACGTATCGGCGTATCCGCGAAATCGTGAAAGGCGGGTTGCTTGGCCGGCTCACTCGTTTCAGCTGGATCATGACAGCGTGGTATCGCCCGAACTCGTATTTCGCCGTCAGTTCGTGGCGCGGTACTTGGCCTGGTGAGGGTGGCGGCGCGCTCTTGAATCAGGGCATTCACAATCTCGACATCCTGCAATGGATTCTCGGCTCGCCGGTGTCGGTCTACGCGCGCGCGGGATTCGGCAAGTTCCACTCGATCGATGTGGAAGACGAAGTGACGGCACTCTTCGAATATGACGACGGACTGAGCGGGGTGATGGTGCTCTCGACCGGTGAAGCGCCCGGCACCAATCGATTCGAAATCGTCGGTGATCGCGGATCGCTCGTTTTCGAGGCCGACACGATTCGTTTGGCGATTGCCGATCGGAGCGTGTCGGAACATCGTGCGACGTCGCTCGATCTTTTCGGATCGCCAGATTTCACCGAGCAGAGCGAAGTCCCGGCCGCGACAGCCAATCAGCACGCCGACGTCTTCAACGACGTGGTCTCGGCGGTGAGAGGAGGTCGCCCGGTCGCCACGCCGCTCGAGGACGGGGTCGCCTCGATCGAGCTCGCCAACGCGATTCTCGTCTCCGCGTGGGAGGACCGCCGAGTCGATCTGCCTGTCGACGCGGTCACCTATCACGAGGCGCTCGAGCGGCGTATCGAGGCATCCGATTTTCGTGAGCCGGCGGACCTTGCCGTTCGAGCCGACATGGAGCGTTCGTACCGATGAACAAATCGCTCGCGGCGATTGTCCGGAGAAAGCGCTAGGTGGCCATTGGCGATGGCGCGACCTATGCGCCCGAGTCACGGAGTGCACCGGTCGTCGGCCCGGGCGACTTCACGTTCTCGGTCGCGTTTCTGGACCACGGCCATATCTACGGACAAACCAACGGTCTGATCGGCGCGGGCGCGCAGTTGAAGGCGGCCTACGATCCGGATCCCGCGCGGCTCGCCGCTTTCGCCGAAACTTATCCCGGTGTTGCGGCGGTCGACTCGTTTGATCAGATCCTCGGCGATGACGCGACGCAGATGGTCGCAAGCGCGGCAGTACCGAGTGAGCGCGGCGCCATCGGCGAACAGGTCATGCGCGCGGGTAAGCACTACTTCACCGACAAATCGCCGTTCACGCGCATCGAACAACTCGAATCCGCGCGGCGGGTCGCCGCCGAAACCGGGCGGCGGTATTTCGTCTACTACGCCGAGCGGCTACACAACGAGGCAGCCTGGCATGCCGGTGAGATCATCGCGTCCGGCGCGATCGGTGATGTGATTCAGGTCGTGACGTTAGGCCCCCATCGATTGTCGAAGGCGAGCCGCCCGGCGTGGTTCTTCGACAAGGCTCAATATGGCGGGATCATCACGGATATCGGTTCCCATCAGGTCGAGCAATTCCTGACGTACGCCGGTTGTGGGGATGCGACGGTCAATTTCGCGCGTGTGATGAACGTTGGTCATCCCGACCGCCCCGGTCTCGAGGATTTCGGCGAGTTCTCCATGACCGGCGACAACGGGGCATCGTTCTATTCCCGCGTAGATTGGTACACGCCCGGCGGAATGCCGGTCTGGGGTGACGGGCGTTCGTTCGTGCTCGGTACCGAAGGCAGCCTGGAGGTCCGCAAGTACATCGATCTCGATCGTGAGGTGCCGGCGTCGCTGGTGCTCTCCGTTGACAGCGACGCCGTCCGTCGCATCGACTGTCAGAACCGCGTGGGCTACCCCTTCTTTGGTCAGATGGTGCTCGATTGTTTGAATGGAACCGAAACCGCGATGAGCCAGGCTCACATCTTCAAAGCGGCGGAGCTGAGTCTGCGCGCGCAGGCGTTGGCGGAGGCGTCATGACGCGAATCTTCCTCATGCTGGCGCTTGTCGTGATCGGTGGCTGCGCCCAGCAATCCATTCCACGCGATGTGGCTCAAGTTTCGGCCGGCGAACGCCAGAACGCGACGCTTGCCGGCATCCTCGAAACGTTCCGGGCTCAGAATGAGCTGCCGGGTTTGCGCGCCGCGATTCGTTCGAGCGAGGGCGTGATCGAGGCCGCGACGGGTTTTGCGGACGTCCGCGCGCGTCGACCATTGACCACGGATATGGGCATGCCGGGCGGCAGCACCGGGAAGACGTTCGTCGCGAGCGTTGCGATGTTGCTCGTAGAAGACGGCGTGCTCGATCTCGATATGCCGATATCGCGCTGGTTCGCCGGTGAAGAGTGGTACGAGGAACTCGGTCCTGATCGTGCACGAATCACGGTTTCACATCTCTTGTCGCATACGTCGGGTTTACGTGATCACGTCGACGAGCCGGCGTTTTTCGCCGCCGCCGGCTGGCGTAAACTCACCGGGCGCTCGCTCTATATCGCACCCCGCGAGCAGATCCGTTTCGTCTCGAAGAAGGGTCTTTTGTTCCGGCCGGGCGAGGGCTATTCCTATACGGATTCAGGTTATCTCGCGCTCGGTCTCGTCATCGAGGCGGTGGCGGGGCGCGAATACGAGACCGTGTTGGCCGAACGCATCCTGCGTCCGGTTGGGCTCTCCGAAGCCCGCCCCGCGCGACGCGATCTCGACAACTTAGCGAACGGCTTCGCGTCGTCGCAGCTCATGCGCGCGATGGGACTCGGTGGGCAAACGCTCAAGCGCGACGGTTCCATGAAGCTCGAACCACGCGTCGAATGGACGGGTGGCGGGCTGACGACGACGCCCCGCGCGTTGGTCGACTTCTACCACGCCCTCGCCAACGGAGCGATCGTGACGCCTGATAGCTTTCGGACGATGCGCGACGCGGGCTTCAAGACAGACGGGGCGGAAAGCCATTACGGCTACGGCATGAGCGTCAGTGAGAATTCCTACGGACACGGCGGTTGGTTTCCCGGATATCGGACGGCGGTCCGGCATTTCTTCGCCGAGAACCTGACGATCGCGGTTCAGACCAACACGGACGTGGAGGTCGACGCGAATGCGATCATCCTCGCCTTGTGGCAGGGCCGTCCGCGTCGCGACCGCTGATTATTCGAGGTATCGATCGAAGAAGTCGACGATCGTCTGGTGCACTTCGTCAGATTCGGGTAAGCGGGGGTTGAAGGCGAACGTCGCGTGTCCGTGGCCCTCCCAGATATGCAGATGCGCGTCCACGCCGAGGCCGGCAAGTTTGCGGTGCGTCGCGATCACACCCGAGAGCAGGAAATCACGCGTTCCGCTGATGAGTAGCGTGGGCGGGAACCGGGCGAGCAGATCGTCGTGGTCGCCGGGTGCGACGGTGCGGTCGTCGGGATCGACGCCCTCGAAATATCCTTGTGGTGTCGCGCTGGGCTCGGTCGCGACCGGTCGTGGTCGTCCGCCCTGCGCGGCGGCGAAGTAGGCGCTTTCAGATCGAGACGACTTGAAGACACCGGGCGTGCCGTCGGTCATCGCCGCGCCGGCGCAGAAGAGCCCGATGCCGCCGGGTAGCGGCAGGTCGTCCAGCAACAACCGGGTCACCACCTGTGCGGTCAGCATCGCGCCGGCGGAACAGCCGAGGATGCCGATCTTCTTGGGCTCGTAATCAGCGAGCGCTTCGCGGTAGACGGCAATCACGTCCTCGATCCCCGCGGGGTGGCGAAACTCCGGGGCCATCCGATAGTCGGGACTGATGACCTTGATCCGGCCCATGTCGGCGACCTGCATCGCTTCGGTGTGGCTGAAGTAGCGCGAGCCGATCGTAAACCCGCCGCCGTGGATGGAAATGAGCAGGCGATCTTCGTTTGCGGGCGCGATGCCGGCTTCGGGCTCGAAGACCTCGGTATAGATACCGCCCATGTCCGTGTGGCTGATCTTCACCGGATGCTTGGCGCGAGTGTCTTTGTAGATCGCGGTCTTGTAGTACCCCTCGGCGATACAGAGCCGCGCGGCGTGTGTGGCTTCGACATCCCCATTGAACGCCCAGATGCTGTCGCAGCCGGCCGAGAACGTGCCGAACTCAGGCCCGTAGACCTCGCGAAAGTGGCGCATCGCGGCGCGGGATTCCGCCGAAAGGTAAGACGATTCCGGCAGGTCGAACGCCGGTACGTGGATCGTGCCATCGGGCTCGACGCGTGGTCGGTCGTCCGCGCTCTGGGCGAAGCCGGCCACAGAGACCGACAGCAGGGCTGAAATGACGATCATCTGACCAATGCCTACCTGATACGACATGCCTACCCCCATTCGTGTGCCCAGGGATTGGAATCCCGGACGCTCGGCTTGTAAACCACGACGAATGCCGTTTTTTCGCCGCGAACCGCGTGTGGCCATGCCATAGAATGCGCGCTCGATCGAGAAACATGAGTAATTCCTTTGGCTGAATCCGTATTGATGGACGTCACGGACGGCGTGCTGACCGTGACTTTGAACGAGCCAGACTCGATGAACGCGCTGAGCCCGGGTGTTTCGCAGGGCATCTTCGACGCGGTCGACAAGGCCAACACCGATGCCAGCGTTCGTGTGCTGCTCTTGACCGGTGCCGGGCGCGGTTTCTGCGCGGGTGCGGCGGTCGGTAGTCTCGGCGGTGGCCAAGGGTCGGGCGGGGGCCCGAATCCACGAGTTCGGCTCGATCAGCGTGGCGGCTCGGCGCGGCTCGTCGAGGCGTTTTCGGCGTGTGAAGTGCCGATCGTCGCCGCCGTCAACGGCCCGGCCGTCGGCGCGGGGTTCGGCATCGCGACTTGTTGCGATGTAAGAATTCTTGCCGAGTCGGCGCGAATGGGGTCGATCTTCATCATTCGCGGGCTCGCGTCCGACTACGGCGTAGCTTATTGGCTGCCGCGTATCGTCGGTATCGGCAAGGCGTTTGATCTCATGTATCGCGGCGATCTCTTGAGTGCGGCGGAGTGCCTGGAGTTGGGCCTCGCGAATCAGGTGGTGGCCGATGACGATTTGCTGCAGGTAGCGGGCGACTACGCCCGCATGATCGCGGCGGGGCCGCCACTCGCCTACACGCTCGTTCGCCGCATGTTGCAGCGCGCGGGTGATATGCCGATGGACGATTTTGCCGAATACGAGTGGGCGAACCAGCGCCTCCTGCTCTCGAGCGACGATGTAACCGAGGGATTCAAGGCGTTTGTCGAAAAGCGCGCGCCGAAGTTCGAAGGACGCTGAAACGCGATTGCTCGAGCCCGTTTCGAGCAGAACCAGTGACGAAAGGAATGGTGAGGTCGATGGAAAAAGAAGCCTTGGCGGATTTCAGGGATTCGGTGAAGGCGTGGCTTGGTGAGAACTTCCCCGCGTCGCTCGCGGGCAAAGGACTCGGGATGGAAGGTGACGCCCCGGACTACCGTCAGGATCTCGATACCTGGCGTTCCCGGTTGGCGAGTCAGGGCTGGGGTGCCCCGACCTGGCCCACGGAATACGGCGGCGCAGGGCTCACGCAACCACACGCGAAGATCATCGGCGAGGAAATGGGTGCGATCGGCGCGTTCAACCCGATTTCGGCACTCTCCGGCATGGGGATCACGATGGTCGGCCCGACTGTGCTCGAATACGGCACGGAGGATCAGAAAGCACGCCATCTGCCCGGTATCGCGAGCGGGGAAGTGCGTTGGTGCCTTGGGCTTTCCGAGCCGAACGCGGGTTCCGACCTTGCTTCACTTTCGACCAAGGCGGTCGACGACGGTGACAACTTCCTACTCAACGGGTCGAAGATCTGGACGTCCGGCGCGAACATCTCGCAATGGTGCGGCGCGTTGGTGCGAACCGATAGTGATGCTTCCAAGCGCGACGGCATCAGCTTCGTGATGTTGCCGATGGATCAGCCTGGGGTCGAAACGCGACCGATTCGTCTCATCGCCGGTGCATCACCGTTTTGTGAAACGTTCTTCAACGATGCCGTGGCCGAAAAGGCGGACCTTCTCGGCGATCTGAACGACGGCTGGAGCGTCATCAAACGGTTGCTGCAGCACGAACGGCAGAGCCAGACGGGCTCGAATGCCGCGGCGAGCGGCGAGCGACCGCGGCCGCTTCAGGATGTGGCCAGAGATTACGTCGGCACCAACGCCACGGGCGAGCTTGCCGACGCGGATCTACGGTCACGCCTCGCCAACCATCTCATGGATGCCAAGTCGCACCAGCTCACGGTCGCGCGGATCACGGCAGAAGCACGCGGCAACCTCGAAGTCACGGCGGCCGCCTCGATTCTCAAGAACTCCGCCACGATCGTCGCCCAGGACCGGGCCGAACTGACGGTCGAGCTGATGGGTAATCAAGGCCTCGGCTGGGACGGTGGAGCCTTTACCGACTTCGAGATCGACGCCGTGCGGGGCTGGCTTTCCGGCAAGGCGATGTCGATCTACGGCGGTTCGTTCGAGGTCCAGTACAACATCATTTCGAAAAACATCTTGGGTCTGCCCGAGACGACGCAGAAGGGCTAGACGATGGCCGCACTCACCGAAGAACAGTCGATGCTCAAGGATCAGGCGACGAGCTGGGTCACCGAGCAGGCGCCGGTCGCGAACTTTCGTGCGATGCGCGATACCGGCGAGGCGCTCGGCTTCGACACCGAGACCTGGCAGACGATGGTCGAGATGGGCTGGACGGGCATTCTGATTCCGGAAGCGTACGGCGGATCTGACCTCGGCTACCTCACGTTTGGCGTAGTGCTCGAGCAACTCGGCCGCGAGTTGACCGCCTCGCCGTTGTTCAGCTCCGCGTTGGTCGGTGCCACGGCCGTGCTACTCGGCGGTGGGGACGTTCAGAAAAAGCACTATCTGCCGAAGATCGTCGATGGGAGCGAGGTCCTCACCCTCGCGGTCGATGAAGGCCCGAGGCATGCCCCGCAGGATTTCGAGACGACCATCACGAGCAGCGCCGGCGGGTTCGTGTTGAACGGCGCCAAGACGTTCGTTCCGGAAGGCATGGCCGCGACAACCCTCGTCGTCGCCGCGCAATCGGCGGGCGAAAGCACCCTCGTGCTGGTGCCAGCGGACGCGGCCGGCATTACCCGCGAACGGCTACAGACGGTCGATTCACGCGGTTACGCGAACGTTCGGTTCGACGGCGTCGAACTTGGCCCCGAAGCGGTGCTCTCGCTCGAAGGGGGTGATCTCCTGGAAGCGGTACTCGATCGCGCCCGCGCCGGCCTCGGGATGGAGATGCTCGGCACGGCGCTGCGTGCATTCGACATGACGGTCGACTATTTGAAGACACGCGAACAGTTTGGTCGTGTGATCGGATCTTTCCAGGCACTCGGCCATCGGGCCGCAGCGCTCTTCATGAAAAGCGAGCTTTCCCGCTCGTGTGCCGAAGCCGCCTTGCAGGCGATCGATACCGACGCGCCGAACGTGCCCGAGATGAGTTCGTTGTCGATGAGCAAGGTCGGCGATTTCCTGCACGAGATGTCGAATCAGCTCATCCAGATTCATGGCGGCATCGGCATGACCGACCAGTTCGATGCCGGGTTCTACCTGAAGCGAGCACGTGTGCTCGAATCGCTATATGGCAACCAGGCGTTTCATCGCGATCGCTACGCGCGCCTCCTGGGCTTCTAACGCCCGATGAGCGTCGAGTTCGATCCGAAAGAGCTGCGCACGCGGCTCGAGCATCGTTGGGGAGATCGGTCGCCGAAGACGATCGCTAACGCGGCCGCTGGCGCGCTCTACGGCACGCCGGGTGATTGGGATCTTCCCGCCGACGTGACACCGCAGAAGCCGCTGCTCTATCTGGCCGTCGGGATCCCGGACGCCGCGAGCTTGCCGAAGAATGCCTTCGGTGACGCCGCGAGTGCCGTCCTCGGTGAAAACGACGACCGGGCACTGCGTTACGGGTTCGGCCAGGGGCCGACCGAGATCAGGGAATGGCTGTCGACGCGGCGAAACGCCGAATCGTCCTATCCGGTGGACGTCGATCGGTTCCAGCTGACGAATGGATCTTCCGGCGCGATCGATCTCATCGTTCGCTCGCTGATCGAGCCGGGTGATGTGATCGTTTCGGAAAGCCCGGTCTATATGGGCACTTTGCACAACTTCCGGGGTGTGCAGGCGGAAATCGATTACGTATCGGTCGACGGTGACGGACTCGTGACCGATGAACTCGAAACGATTCTCGAGGCGCGCCGGCGCGAAGGACGACCGGTCAAGATCATCTACACGATCTCCGCGTTCCAGAATCCGACCGGCGTCACGATGTCGCTCGAACGTCGCCACAAACTCCTGGATCTTGCGGATCGCTTTGACGCGCTCATTCTCGACGACGAGGCGTATCGGGATCTCTGGTTCGACGAGCCGCCACCCGAGTCGCTGGCATCGATCGCGGGCGGACACGGCGTCGTGACGGTCGGTACGTTTTCCAAAACTATCGCCACGGGGATTCGTGTCGGTTGGATCGAAGCGGCGCCGAGTCTGATCGCGCTCTTCTCGCGCATGCGCTTTGCCATGGGCCAAAACCAGCTCGGACTCAGGATGCTGCAACATTTCCTCGTCAATGACGGTTTCGATCCGCACGTCGAGGCGGTGCGTGAGATTTATCGAACCAAGCGTGACGTGCTGCTCGACGCGATGGCCAAGAATGGGGTCGATGAGTTCCTCGACTGGCGTCGTCCGCTGGGCGGCTTCTACGTCTGGGCAGAACTGAAGGAACCGCTCGAACTCGAAGCATTGCACCGCATGGCGCTCTTCGAAGGGATCGCGGTCAACTCCGGACAGGGATTTATGCCGGCCGGCGAAAGCCGACATATTCGGATTGCTTATCCGTGGACGCCGACCGCGCATATCGAGGACGCGATCGAGCGGCTCGCGATCGCGTGTCGGCGGGTCGCGGGTGGAAAGCGAGTCTAGGGACTCGCCTTCCGGTAACTCCGTGGCTTCGCGGTGACGGGATCGAGGAGCGAGAGATCGCCTTCCTCGATGGTGTTGCCGCGGGGAAAAGGCGGCCCCTGTTCCATGCCGATTCCGGCAAGCGCCTGGTCGTCCTGGTAGTAGCACGCGTAGGCGTTGCCGACGAGTGCGTGGAACGCCTCGGGCTCGGCGCTGGCAATGGCGGTCAGACGGTCGACCCGCTCGGTGATGGGTTGATCCATGAAGTCGTCATCGAGTCCGTCGAGCAACGCGCCGAGGACGGCAAAAAAGTCGGGGTCGGACTCGTTCAAGTAGCCGATGAAGTCGAGGTTCGAAGCGCTCGGCATCCGGCCGTCGTCGCTGGCCGGCAGCAGCGTATCGAGCAAGGACGGCAGTTTCTCGCGTTGCGCGTCTGACAGCGGATGATCGGAGCCGATGAGTTGATCGTTCATTGAGGTCTCCGCTCAGTCGAAGAGATTCGCGAGGTTCTTTTTCATCGTGTCGGCGACGTAGAGCGCAAGCGCCTGGATCGTGCTCGTGGGGTTCACGCCGCCGGAGGTGACGAAGATGCTGCCATCGACGATGAAGAGGTTCTTGACGTCGTGACTGCGCCCCCAGCCGTTGACGACGGACGTCTCCGGGTCATCGCCCATCCGCGCGGTACCCAAGAGATGCCAGCCAGACTGACGGATCTGTCCGCCCCGAATCGTTTCGATGGCGCCAGCCGCCTGCATGACTTCCTCGGCGCGGTCCATACCGTGCTCAAGCATCCGGTGGCTATTTTCGCTGATCGTGTAGTTGATCTTGGGCGCGGGAATCCCGTCTGAATCGACGAGCTCCGGATCGAGCGTCACGGTGTTGTGCTCCTCCGGCAGGTCTTCGCAGAGAATGCCGATAGAAGCGACGTGATCGAATTTCTTCGCAAACGCTTCGTGGTGTCCGGGTCCCCAGGGAATCGAGCCGTTGTACAAGCCCTGCATCGCTGTCGAGAGCGGCCCCGCACCCCGTGTGATCTGCATGTTGTAGCCGCGCACGAAACCGCGCGACAGATCCGTCTCGTAGAACTCCTTCGAGAGAATGCAGCAACCGCCCGGACCTTTGTGGCTATCGAGGCGTTCTTCGAAGATGCCTTGCACGAAGCTGATCGGGTGGAACATCAGGTTCTTGCCGACGAGGCCGCTCGAGTTGGCGAGCCCGTTCGGGAAACGCTCTGAGGTCGAGTTCAGGAGAATCCGCGGCGTGCCGACACCGTTGCATGCCATGACGACCACCTCGGCACGCTGGAAACGCTCGACGCCTTCCTCGTCAAAACAGAAAACGCCGTCGGCCATCCCCTCGTCGTTCACGCTGATCTCGCGCACGCGATGACGGGTCCTGAGCTCGACACCCTTGCGGATCGCCTCGGGCCAGTAGGTGATATCGGTGCTCGATTTGCCGCCCTGCGAGCAACCGGATGTGCAGGGGCCGAGGTTCAGGCATCGATCGCGTCCCTCGTAAGGCCGCGAGATGATCGCGCTGTCGGACGGCCACCAATGCCAGCCGAGATTGTTGTAACCGCGTGCGACCGCTTCGCCGACGAGACCCAGGGGGATTGGCGGCAACGGCGGCTGCTTCGGCGGATACATTGGATCGCCCGCCAACCCCGAGACTCCCATCATTTGGTCGTTCTGCGAGAAGTACTGCTCAAGCTGGTCGTAGTCGATGGGCCAATCGTCCGCGACGCCGTCCAGAGACTTCACCTTGAAATCGGAGGGATGCAGCCGTGGAAAATGGGCCGCGTACAAGATCGTGCCGCCACCGACGCCGTTGAAGTTCACGACGTTGATGGGCGAATCGTCGTTGTTGATCGGGTAGTCGGTCTCGAGGCCGCGAATGTTCGGGTCGATGCTGTACGGCCCGAAAGCCTGCGACTCCCAATCCTTGTTGTTCGTCGGGTATTCGCCGCTATTCGTCCAATCGCCTTGCTCGAAACAGACGATGCGCATTCGGGTGTCGGCGAGACTCCAGGCGACGGCAGCGCCTGACGCCCCTGCGCCGATGATCAGTACGTCGACCGGATCGTCTGCTTGCGCCATTTTTCTCCCTCGATGAGTTGTCGTGATGGAACGAACCTTAGCAACCGAGCGCTGTTGCGAGTTCTTCCATGCTGTTGGTTTGGTAGTCGAATGTGTTCGGTTTGGGGGCTTCGACGGTGCGACCGGGTCCGAACTCGTTCGGCCGGTGAACGTAGGCGGTCTGGAAGCCGAGCCCCGCGGCGGCTTCGAGATCACCGGGGTGGGCCGCGACCATCATGCACTCGCCCGGCGTCAGGCCCATGATTTCGGCCGAGCGGAGATAAGTCGTCGGGTGGGGTTTGTAGCTTTGTGTCGGTTCGGCGCCGAGCACGACGTCCCACGGCAGGTTGCCGTTCTTCGCCATGTTCACGATCAGTTCGATGTGGCCGTTCGAAAGCGTCGCGATGATGAACTTCGACTTGAGGCGCGCGAGGCCGGGCGGGCTGTCGGGCCAGGGCGTCAGGCGATGCCAGGCGCGGTTGAAGTGTTCGGTCGACGGTTCGTCGAGATCGACGCCGAACTCCTCGAGCGTGGCGAGCAGGTTTTCGCGATGCAGGACGTCGAGTTTGATCCAACCGCGTTCGCCGGTTCGTATCGGCTCCATTGACGGTCCGTAGCGACGCCGCCACGACGATGCGAATTTGCCCCAGTCGACGCCGGTGATGCCCTTCGACTCACCAAGAGCCTCACCCTCGGCTTTGATCGACGAATACCAGTCGACGACGGTGCCGAAGACATCAAACGTGAGCATCTTGGGTGCTGGCATAGGGGTTCCTTCTGCTGCCGCTTTGGCGGCTCTCCTGAACTCGTGGGTTTATGTGTCGGCGCCTCGCAACGGTCGAGACGAGTCGTGATGATAGGTCGATACGTTGCTTTGGGATAACTCATGCAGACGCTGACGGCTGAACTCGGAGAAGCACCCGTGGAGGTCGCGCCGGACGGGTCGCGTGTGCGACCGCTCGTGCGTCTCGACGAAGCGTCGATGGCGCATTTCGAACTGGCACCGGATGAGACGTCGACCGCGATCCGCCATCGGCGAGTCAGGGAGTTGTGGTTCGTCGTCTCGGGAAGCGGGGCAATCTGGCGGGAGGGTATCGGCGTGACAGGGCTCGAACCCGGCATCGCGGTCGCGATCGATCGAGGCGTCAGTTTTCAGTTCCGAGCAGGTGACGAAGGACTCGGCATCGTCGGGACGACGGTCCCGGCATGGCCGGGCGATGACGAGGCAGAGCAAATCGAGCGCGAATGGGCCGACTGATCGGGTCCGTGACCTTCAGTATTGGGGCGCGATCGTTTTGCTGCGTTCGGAGATCTGATCGAGGATCTCGATCCGTTCGTCGAGATCGGCATCGGGCCATCGTCTGATTTCTTCAGCGCTACGCAAGCAGCCGACACAGACTGATTCTTCGTTCAGGCGGCATACGCGGATGCAGGGCGTGGGGATGTAGGTCGCTTTTCCCATCAGGTACAGCTCGGCGGTGCGGTTTCGCCGACGACCGATTCGAACTGAAACGGTACTTCGGCTTCGGGTGTCACAGTCACTTTGACGGCATCGATCACGGTGTAGTCGCCCGGGCCGTTCAATCGCCAGAGATTGTCGGCCCCGTCGCCGAAGCCCTCGTCGACACAGAAAGGGCTCGTGTCTCCGTGCAAGTAGAGCATTGGCTTGCGGTGGATTTCGGCGGCGCGTTTCAGCAATGCGCGGAAGTCCTGATACGCGTCGCACCGCATCCGGTTCGATGCATCGCACGTACCCGCACCGAAGGGCGTCGTGACGTCGGCATGGCCAATCACCACGAGCGCCTTCGCCCGAAGGGTCGCAATGGCTGCGTCGGTGAGCCAGGCACGCGCTGCCTGCTCGCGCGCTTCGACGTGGGCGAGGGCGTTGTCGATATCGTCCTCGAGGATTTCGTCGCGGCCGTTGTTGGTCCCGACGACGTGCGTCGTGACGAAGACGACATCGTCCACCGACCAGATTGCGTTTTCCGGGTAGAGCGGTTGACGACGAACGCCCCAGTCGGTCGGCATGGCTTGCTCGTTAGCGAAGAAGACGCGACGGAGATAATCCAAACGGTCGAGCTCACTCACGGGCGCGCCGGTGGTCGCGCGATCGCAGTCGGTCCAGTCGTTGTCGCCCGGTGTGAAAAAGACGGGCGCGTCGTTAATGGCATGGATCTCGTCGCGGCCGGCCGCGAGAGCGTCGTCGGTACAGGCCGCGCCGCCCGATTTGAAGTCGCCGTAGTGCACGACGAAAGGCACGTTGGCCGCCCGTACGGCCGGCGCGATCTTGTCCTCGAATGTCGCGGCCTGGTCGTCGTTATAAGGCAGGTCGCCGAGGGCGATGAACTCGACGGCGCCGGCGGAGAACGTCAGCAGGACGGCGACGATCGCGGTCAGGCCCGGTCGACTTTTGAGACTCATGCGATTCATCGATAGTCGCGAAACGCGCGATCGTAAGGAAAAGCGGCCGCTCTCGCGAGGGTGGCTTTTCGGGCAGGCTTCGGCGCGCCTTGCCTTCCCCGG
Source organism: uncultured Pseudomonadales bacterium (assembly GCA_951813295.1). Taxonomy (GTDB): domain Bacteria; phylum Pseudomonadota; class Gammaproteobacteria; order Pseudomonadales; family Azotimanducaceae; genus VXYL01. Next base: position 1,435,500 of record CATOTI010000002.1, on the reverse strand, counting down.
CGGTAGCTCCGAACATGGCATCCAACCAAACGCCCCGGTGTAGCAGAGGGCGACAGCAGACCATCGAAGGGAGCCAGACATGGGAAAGGTACTCAATACCAACGACTTCGCATCCGCTCGGGCGGTGCGTGAGTCGAAGCTCGGCGAACTCGGGGTCGCGCCGATTTCGCTCAAACCGGGCCAATCCGATCCGGGCCACAGCCACACGATCGTCGAAGAGGTCGTGGTCGTCCTTTCGGGCGAAGGCCAAGTGCAGATCGAAGACGAAACGTTTGATGTTTGTGCTGGATCGGTCGCGGTCGTGCCGGAAGGGCAGTTTCACGCGTACTGCAACGTAGGCGACGAAAACTTCGAGGCGGTCGCGATCTTCAACTCCAACTACGATGCCGACAAGGTGGTTCTCAAAACGCGGGAACAGCATTTCGGTAGCGACGCGGGTGGCGTCGAGGTCGCGGCGTTGCAGGCCGAAATCACGTCGCTGAAGAAGTCGCTGAAGAAGCTCGAGAAACGGCTCAAGAAATAACCCTCGGCTGAACATCGAGCGGGGCCGGCGAGCGTGATGCGCGAATTCGAAGACCATCCGGTCCCCGAGCACATGATGGGCGAGGTCTGGCCCGCTGCGGAGCCGGGTGAGGATCCGGTGCTCTACGGTCACGCGGAGATCTCGCCGCGTGATCCGGTGGCGGTTCGCAGCGCCCAGACGTTCGAACTCGTCTACACGGTCGGACGTTACGGCCTCGATGACACGGGCAGTATCCGCGTGTCGTTCCGTGCGATGGGCGACGGCGGCACGTTGCAAACGACGGATCCTGGCGCGCCGAACTACGTTTCGGCGTCGACGAGCACGGGCGTTCCGCTGGTGCTCTCCTACGATAGTCGCGGTGCCGGGCGACCGAGGTTCAAGGCGCTCACCGTCTTTGTTCGCGGTGGCTATTTGCGTGAAGGCGACACGATTACGGTCGTCTTCGGCGACCGCTCGGGCGGCTCCGTGGGGCTCAAGATGCAGACGATGGTCGAGGCTGATTTTCAGTTTCGTGTGTCGGCGGACGTCTGCGCCGTCGGTCATTACGTTCCGATCCCGAACTCGCCCGCCGTCTCGATCGTGCCGGGGCCACCGGCGAACTGGCGTGTTGTCGTGCCGTCATTGCGCCGACCGGGTGAGATGTTTCGCCTCGGCGTCAAAGCGGAGGATCTCTGGGGAAATCCCTCTGATCGGATGTCGGGTCGATATACGCTGCGCGCGAATCTAGCCGTCGACGGATTGCCGGCGGAGCTCACGTTCACCCCCGGACAGAAGTCCGTGATCGTCGATGGGCTCGCCGTCGCGGCACCCGGCATGCTCGTGATCGAACTCGTCGACGAGCGTGGCAAAACGCTCGCCGAGTCGTCGCCGTTGATCGTCCGGGCGGGGCCGTTCAGCGGTTACTGGGGTGATATGCACGGTCAGAGTGGCGAGAGCATCGGCATCACCACGGCCGATCAGTACTTCGACTTCGCGCGCAACAAGGCGTTCCTCGACGCCGTTGGCCATCAGGCAAACGATTTCCAGGTCAACAACGCTTTCTGGGCGCACGTGAACAAGCTCTGTGCCGAACATCACGAAGATGGCGTGTTCGTGACGTTGCCGGGCTACGAGTGGTCGGGCAACACGGCCGTCGGTGGCGATCGAAACGTGTACTACCGAACCGAGGGGCGCCCGATCTATCGATCGTCCCACGCGCTCCTGACGGATCGCTCCGATATCGACTTGGACGCGCCCGACGCCAACCGCCTGTTCGAGCGCCTCGCGGACGAGGACTGCGTGGTCTATGCCCACGTCGGTGGTCGCTACGCGGACATCGCCTACGCGCACGACCCGAAGTCCGAGGTCGCGATGGAGATCCATTCCGCGTGGGGGACGTTCGAGTGGCTCCTGACGGACGGCTTTCCGCTCGGCCACCGCAGCGGTGTCGTCTGCAACAGCGACGGTCACAAGGGCCGACCGGGGGCGAGTTATCCCGGGGCTTCGACGTTTGGCGCTTACGGGGGCCTCACCTGCTTTCTGACCGACGAGCTGACGCGCGACGGGCTCTTTGCGGCGCTCAAGGCGCGGCATACCTACGGCACGACCGGTACGCGGCTGCATTTGAACGTGGAGGCGACGTTCAAAGGCGGGGCGCGCTTTTTCGAACGTGATCCGAACGTGTTTCCCGAGACGGCGCCGCGCGAGGTCGAGCGCATCATGATGGGTGACATCGCGGCGACGGACGATCGATCGGTTTCCGTTCGCATCGAGGTCGTGGCGCCAGCTCCGCTCGAACGGATCGAGGTCCGCAACGGCAGCTCGGTCGTCGCGACGTTGCGCGATTTCACGGCGAGTGATCTGGGCGAGCGAATTCGTGTGCTGTGGCAGGGGGCGGAATATCGCGGTCGCGGCCGCAATACGACGTGGCGCGGCGAGGCGCGGTTCCACGGTGCCGAGATCCGGCGCTTCGAGACGATCAACGCCTGGAATCATGAGCGCCTGCTACGTCAGGAAGGATCGAACGGCGTGGTGTTCGACGCGATCACCACCGGAAACTATGGCGGCTTCGACGTCTGGCTCGATGGATCGTCGGGCGGCGATCTCGAGATCGAGACGAACCACGGCAGGCTCGCAGTACCGCTCGATGCGATTCAGCTGGACGACGTCATCCACGACGCGGGTGGTCTCGAGCGCAAGATCCGCGTCCTCCGTTTACCCGAGACGCTCACTAAGCGTCCGCTCGAGGTCGAACTCGACGTGCCGCTCGCGTCGGTCGGCGACAATCCGATCTGGGTGTCGGTCTACACCGAAGACGGTTTTCAGGCCTGGAGCAGCCCGATGTTCGTCTTTCGAGACACCGCCTGAATCCCACGTCATCCAGACGCAAACCTGGGGAGAAACAGTCATGAGCATCGCAGAACACAACCTGCCGGAATCGCTGAATCGGGAGGGCGATTGGCGCCACGTATTCGCCTATCGCCCGATGGAAGTCCAGATCGAGCGCGCCGAGGGTGTCTACATCTACGACAAGGACGGCAACCAATACTTCGATGCGTCGGGCGGGCCGATGGCCTGCAACCTGCCGCACGGCCATCCGCGTATGAAGGCCGCGATCACCGCGCAGCTCGACCGCTATGCCTACACACATCCGACGCTGGCGGACCCGATCCGTGCGGAGTTCTGTCGCAAACTCGCCGAGATCACCCCGGGTGATCTCGATCATGCGCACCTCGTTTGTGGCGGCTCAGAGGCGGTCGAAACGGCGATCAAGATCGCTCGCCAGGTCCAGCTCAACCGCGGGCAGACCGATCGCTACAAGATCATCAGCCATCGTGACGCTTATCACGGCATGACGCTCGGCGCGATGTCGGCGTCGCACATTCCGGGCGCGCAATCGGTGTTCACGCCGATGCTCCAGAAGTGGCCGAGTATTCGTCAGTACTCCGACTTCGATCGACCGGCCGGTACGAGCCGCGAGGAATGGGGTGTCACGTGTGCCCGGGAACTCGAAGCCGCGATCCACTACGCCGGCGAGAGCACGGTGGCCGCGTTCATGGCGACCCCGCATGGCTGCGGCGCCGATTACGCCTGTGTGCCGCCGGACAGCTACTGGCGCACGATCCGCGAAATCTGCGATCTCTACGGCGTGTTGCTGATCGCCGACGAGGTCGTCACGGGATTCGGCCGCACGGGCAAATGGTTCGGCATGGATCATTTCAGTATCGATCCCGACATCATGGCGATGGCCAAGGGCATCTCGAGCGCCTATGTCCCGTTCGGCGCCGTGTCGGTATCGAGTCGAATCAACCAGCCGTTCGAAGAAGGCGTGCCGTTTGTGCATGGCTTCACGAATCAGGCGCATCCGCTCGGCTGCGCGGCGGGGTGCGAACTGATCGACATCATTCGCGACGAAGCACTGCTCGAGAACTGCAATACCCAGCACGAGCGGCTGTTCGGCCATCGCGACGCGTTGCTCGAACATCCGACGGTCAAGGACGTCCGCGGCTGGGGCCTGATGATGGTTCTGGAACTCGTCCGAGACAAAGACACGATGGAGTTCTTCGATCGGGAAGTCGGCGCAGAGAAACTCCTGCAGGGCATCGCCTTGAAGCATGGGCTCGTCTTCTACGGGTCGTTGTACACACCGACACGCTCACCGGCCCTGCAACGCGGCCTGCCGATCTGGGTGTCGCCGCCGCTCTCGATCAATGGGGGTGAAATCGACGACCTGATGGCTCGCGTCGAAGCTTCGCTTTCGGAATGGGAGAGCGCCACGCTCTAGGCGCCTGCCTGAACAGGCTCTTCGCAGGTGTAGTTTTTCTTCGACGGCGGCGTAAGATCCGCCGCCTGTCGTCGCGCCGTCATCATGAACGTTCATCTCGTTCGTGGATCCTTCGGCTCTGGCGCAGATCCATTTCGAGAATCGACGATGCTCATCGACCGATTCTTTAACCTGCGCATCGCGCGACGATGCGCAGGTTCGGCCAGGAGTCTCGCATGCGATCGGTCGCTCCCGGGAAGGTATTCGCCTTTGTCTGGCGCTACTGGGCCCGCTCCCCCGTCAAGTTCGCGTTGATCGCAACGGGCGCCCTCGTGGCGGTTCTCGTCGAACTGCAGGTACCGGCGATGTCCGCCGATCTCGTCGTCACGGTCAAGAACGTGGTCGACAATACCGCCACGATCGATGACGCGTGGACCGCGCTCATTTGGCTGGTCGGCACGTTCGTGCTGCTGGCCCTGATTCAGCAGGGCTATCTGCGCATCTGGATGTATCTCGCGTCCCAGGTGATGCATGAGATCATCCGAGACACCTTTTCGCGGCTGCAACGCTTCAGCGCCGACTGGCATGCCAACAACTTTGCTGGATCGTCGGTTCGTCGCATCACTCGCGGTATGTGGGCGTACGACGATTTCGCCGACATCGTGGTGATCGATCTCGGTCCGGGCGCTCTGATGTTGATCGGCTTCTCCGTGGCGATGTTCCTGCGGGATCCCGTAATGGGCCTCTACTTCGCGGGGGCTGTGACCGTTTATCTCGCCGTGACGATCGTCTTTTCCTTGAAGTACGTCGCGCCGGCGAATATCGAATCGAACGAAGCCGATACCAAGGTCGGCGGCGTGCTGGCCGACGCAATCACGTGCAACTCGGTGGTCAAAGCATTCGGTTCGGAAGATCGTGAAGAAGGGTTCGTCGACGAGGTCGCCTTCGCCTGGCGCAAGAAGGCGCGCCGAGCCTGGACCCGCTCGGTCAACGCGGGCGCGGTTCAGACGGTTCTGATCATTGCGATGATGGCGGGGCTCTTTTCGATCGTCCTCGTGAGCGCGGACACGGGGGACACGAAACTCGACGACATCGCCTACGTGATCACCTCGTATTTCATCGTCAACGGGTACCTGCGCAACATGGGCTGGCAGATTCGCGGCTTGCAGCGTGCGATCAACGAACTCGACGATCTGGTCGCGATCGAGGAAACGATTCCGCAGGTGGAGAATCGCCCCGACGCGGTGGTCTTCCGGCCAGGGCCTGGACAGATCACGTTCGACGACGTCCGATTCCAGTACGACAACCAACCGGCGCCCGTGTTCGATGAGTTCAGAATCGACATCGAGCCTGGCGAGAAGATCGCTCTCGTCGGCGAGAGCGGCGCCGGCAAGACGACGTTCGTGAAGCTCGTGCAGCGGCTCTACGACATCGAGGCCGGACGTATCCTGATCGACGGACAGGATGTCGCCGCGGTGACGCAGGAGTCGCTTCGGGAAAACATCGCGCTCGTCCCGCAGGAGCCCATCCTCTTCCACCGCACGCTCCGCGAGAACATCGCCTACGGCAAACCGGGTGCAACGCTCGAGGAGATCGTCGAGGCATCGAAGAAGGCACATGCGCACGAATTTATCGAGCGGCTGCGCGAAGGCTACGAAACGCTTGTCGGCGAACGCGGTATCAAGCTCTCGGGCGGTGAGCGTCAGCGGGTCGCGATCGCGCGTGCCATTCTTGCCGATGCTCCAATCCTCATCCTCGACGAGGCGACGTCGAGCCTCGACTCGATCACCGAAGATCTGATCCAGGAAGCGATCGGCACGCTCATGCGGGGGCGCACGTCGATCCTCATCGCGCACCGACTGTCGACGATTCGCCAGGCCGACCGGATTTTAGTGTTCGAGAACGGACGGATCGTCGAGATGGGCACGCACCGTGAGCTGATGCGGATCGATGGCGGTCACTATCGACGACTCTACGAAATGCAGTCCGCGGGCATGATCGGTGGGATCGAAGTGGACGATGGAACGGATGACACGCGCATTGCGAGCTGATGCTCGCGGGCGGGTGAGCGAAGCCGATTGACGGAACTCTATGCGCATCTCGCCGACGGCCGGTGTTGTTACCGGCGCCGTCGCGCGGACGGGCCGACTTGCGTGATGCTGCACGGGGCCACCGTCGGCGGTTGGGAGTTCGATCTCGTGGCCGAACGTCTCGGCTCGAAGGATGTCGCGAGCGTTTCTCCGGATCTCTTCGGCCACGGGCGTTCGGATCGACCGCGGGGTAGATACGACCTCGAACGCTTCGCGAGGCAGATCGAAGAGCTCATCAAGAACCTCGGCCTCGACGACGTCTACCTCGTCGGCCATTCGCTGGGCGCCGCGGTAGCGGTACAGATCGCGCTACGCGGTCGGGTCGGACTAAAGGGTCTCGTTCTTGCGGCACCGCTCTACGACTTCGAGAGCCTGCATCCCATGAGCCGTCTGCTCGGCTGGCCGGTCGTCGGACCCGCCCTCGTCGGCACCGTCGTCCTGCCAGGTCTCCGGCGCCGCCGGCGTCGCCGTTATGCGCCGATCGAAGGCGGAGTCTTCCTCGAACGATTTCGCGAGCAGCTCGCGAAGCCGGGCTTTGCGGGCGCTCTGCATCGGCTCTTCCGTGACGGCGCGCTCGACAACCAGGCGTCGCTCTACCGTGCGCTCGAGGCGACGGATGTTCCCCGCCACCTATTGCGCGGCGAGCGCGACAACGTTTGCCCACCCGAGCATGTCGATGTCGTCCAGGCACTGGCGGATGCGCCGATTCGCGAGATCGAGCAAGCTGGCCACACGATGCTGTTGACCCATCCCGATCCCGTGGCGCGAGCTATTGAGACTTTCATCCGCGAGGTTGGTGGATGATCGTCCAGGAGTCCCGCTACGGCTGGGTCATGGTCTTCGTGGTGTTCCTGCTGACGGCGCTCTCGTTCGGCGCGCTCGCGTCGATTTCGGTTTTTCTCAAACCGCTCGCCGCCGACTTTGGCTGGGGTCGCGGCCAAACGGCATCCGGCTATACCGCGATCGCGTTCTCGTCGGCGCTGTTCGGCATCCTGTGGGGCTATGTCGCCGATCGTTTCGGCGCGAGGTATTTCGGCTTCGTCGGCGCCGTCGTCATGACGGCGGCGTTGCTGGGGCTGTCGCAGCAGGACTCCTTGCTCGAGTTCTACGCCTTCTATTTCCTCTTCGGTGCGTTCGGCAACGCGATGCTCGGTTCGCCGCTCTACGCCGACGTCGGTTTCTGGTTCGAGAAGAACGCGGGGCTCGCGCTCGGCGTCACCGCGGCAGGTGGTGCCTTCGGCCAGGGGATCGTTCCCTACGTGGTCGGGCTATTCATCGAAGAAGTGGGGTGGCGCGCGACTTATTCCGGGATGGCGTGGGCTTACATCGCGCTCTCGCTGCCGGTTGCTTTCTTGATCCGGGAATCGCCGCGTCGCAAGGACGCGAGAACGAATCCCGATGCCATCCCGCACGATTTCGCGCTGAGCGAAGTCGAAGTGATGTTCTGGATCTCGGTCGCCGTGATCTTCTGCTGCAACTGTATGGCGATCCCGATTGTCCATCTGGTGCCGTTGTTGACCGATCAGGGCTTCGAACTGGGGTCGGCAGCCCAGGTGCTGATGGTGTTGATGATGGCCGGCGTATTGGGCCGGATCTTCGGCGGGCAGCTCGGGGATCGCATAGGGCCGATCAAGGGCTACATGGTGATGTCGGCGGGGCAGACGATCTTTGTCGTCTGGTTTCCGTGGCTCGAGAGTTCGGTTGCGATCTATCTCGTGGCGATCGGCTTCGGCTTCACCTACTCAGGCGTCATGTCGAGCATTCTCGTCTGTACCCGGGCGATGGTCTCGGCCCGGTTCGCGGGGCGCGCGATGAGCATCACGACGTTTGCCGGTTGGTTCGGCATGGGCCTCGGCGGATTCCTCGGCGGGGCGTTCTTCGACTGGTCGGGCAACTACGTGATCTCGTACTCGTACGCCGGCGTCATGGGGCTTATCAATCTGGTGGTTCTGATGGCTTTCTACCGGCGCGTGAGAGCCGCTCAATCGATCATCCCCGCGGCTGCCTGACGATCAGGTTTCGCCGCGTATACGCATCCTCGCGGCGCGATAGCATCGATCGATCAGGCGCATCTGTTTGACGGCATCGTCGGCGTCGGTCGGCAGTTCGTCGCCTTGTTCGACCGCACGGATAAACGCATCGAGTTGATAGCCGTAGGTCGAGCGGCGATCGCGCGTCTCGACGGTCGTTTTGTCTCCACGGGTGAGTTCGATCGAATGACCGTTCTGCGGCACCAACGGATTTCTGACGTGCAGCGAGCCTTCCGTGCCGCGCACGGTGAAGGCCATTTCGAACTCGCCGTCCGGCCCCATGTTGCTGCGGGTGGCGGCCGTGATTCCGCTCGCAAACTCCATCTCGGTCGAGAGCGCGAGGTCGACGTCCGGTGGTCCTTCCGACGCTTCGGCAGTGACGTTTTCGGGCTCTGCGTCTAGTAGATGTCGCACCCAGGAGATCGGGTAGCAGCCGAGGTCCATGGTCGCCCCGCCGCCGGTTTCGTATTGCATGCGGATATCGGTTTCCCGCGGCGGCCCTTTGATGCAGAAACCGGCATCGATGTGCTCGATGTCGCCGATGGCGCCTTGCTCCAAGAGCGCTTTGGCGCGCTCGAAGACGGGGTGGTAGCGGTAGTGGAACGCCTCGATGAGCACGAGCCCTTTGTCGCGAGCGTGATCGGCCATCGCTTGCGCCTCGTCGCCGTTCGAGGCTATCGATTTTTCGCAAAGGACATGTTTGCCCGCATCGAGCGCTTTGATCGTCCACTCGTGATGAGCGGTGATCGGCAGCGGGATATAGATCACATTGCAGTCGGGGTGGTCGATGACCGCCTGGTAATCGTCGACGACATGCTTGATGCCGGCCCACGCTGCGACTTGGCTTGCGCGTTCACGATTGCGTGCGGCTATGACGCGGATCATCGCGTTGGGTTCGTCGACACAGGGAAAGATCAAGGCGCGTGGCGTGATCGCCGCGGCACCCAAGACACCGAAACGCAACATGGATTGGTCCGACCGGAAGAAGCCGTCGACTATTTCGAATTGCCTTTTGAGGGTCAACTCACGTAAGAAAGCCCGGTTCTCGAATTCGGAGTTGTGATGACGTTGAGAATCGGCCTGATCGGTGCGGGTGGAAACACCAAGCTGCGCCATATCCCGGGATTTCGTGCGATCGACGGCGTCGAGATCACGGCGGTCTGCAATCGCTCGCTCGCGTCGTCGCGCGCGGTTGCCGACGAATACGGCATCGCCGCGGTCGAGGAGGATTGGCGCGCGCTGATCGATCGCGACGACGTCGACGCGATCTGTATCGGCACTTGGCCCTATACGCACGCCGAGATGACGATTGCCGCACTCGGCAAGAACAAGCACGTCCTCACGGAGGCTCGGATGGCGCTCGACGTCGTCGAGGCGCGAGAAATGCTGGCGGCTGCTCAAGCGTCTGAAGCCCGTGCGATGGTGGTCCCGGCGCCGTTTTATCTCGCGTTCGAGCAGACGTTGATTGATCTGCTGCAGGACGGGTCATTCGGCGATCTGCTCGAAGTTCATGTCAACGCGCTCGGGGGCGGCTACAACCCATCCGCACCGCGCTCGTGGCGGCAACGCCGCGATCGATCCGGCAACAACATCATGTCCATGGGCATCTTCAACGAGACGGTGCGCCGCTATGCGGGCCATGAATCGGCGGTGATGGCGTACGGCAAGGTCTTCGTTGCCGAACGTGATGATCCCGAAACCGCCGATCGCGAGGTGGTCGATATCCCTGACAGTCTCGGCATTCTCGCGGAGTACGAGAACGGCGCAACGGGGGTGTACCACTTCAGTAACGTGGCGCGCCGAGGCCGCGGGGCCGCGTTCGAGTTCTACGGCACGCGTGGTGGTTTTCGGCTCGAGAACGACCAGGCGTTTGTGAGTCTGGACGGTGGTGAATTCGTGCCTCTCGACGTGGCGCCTGAAAAGCGCGGCGGCTGGCGCGTCGAGGAGGAATTCGTCGAGGCCGTTCGCGACGGGTCAGCCATCACGCATACGAGTTTCGCGGACGGGGTGAAGTACATGCAGTTCACCGATGCCGTACATCGATCGATGGCGGAGGCTCGCCGGGTCGAGCTCCGCGAGGTTTGAGTGGAGAGATCATGATGAAAACGGCGATTGTCATTGGCGTCGGGCCGGAAGACGGATTGGGTGCGCAGCTCGCACTTCGCTTTGCACGCACGCCGCTACACGTGCTCGTTGCGGGTCGGTCACCCGACGGCCTGGAAGCGATCGTGAGCCAGATCCGTGGCGACGGTGGCGAGGCGACGGCCGTCCCGACCGATGCAACCGACGAACGTGCGGTCGCCGCGCTCTTCGAGGCGGCACCGGGCGACGTGGATCTCGCGATCTACAACGCTGGGAACAATACGCCCGGCAAACTGATCGATATGAGCGCGGACTACTTCGAAGCGAGTTGGCGCGTGTGTTGTTACGGCGGCTTTCTGTTCGCTCGCGAAGCGCTCCGCCGCATGGTGCCCCGGGGTTGCGGGACGGTGCTCTTCACGGGTGCCAGCGCGTCGTTGCGCGGCCGACCCAACTTTGCCGCGTTCAATTCGTCGAAAGCGGCGCTCAGGACAATGGCCCAGGCGATGGCCAAGGAGTACGGCAAGGACGGAATCCACGTCGGCCACGTCGTCGTCGACGGGCCGATTGGTGGTGAAAAGATCAAACAGGGATTTCCTGAATACGCTGAGAAGCTCGGCGATTCGGGCATGATCTCTATCGATGGGATCGTCGATGGGTACGAGTACCTCTACCGACAACCCCGTCGGGCTTGGACTTTCGAGTTGGACGTCCGGACGTCAGAGGAGCGTTGGTAGTGCGGTTATCGCTGGGTTTTCTCTTGATCTTGTGTGCTTCGATCGCGACGGCCGACCTTTTCGACACGGTCGAGCACCGCTACGCGAAGAACGGTGATACCCGGATTCACTATGTCGTTGATGGCGATGCGAATGCGCCGCTCATTGTGTTCGTGCACGGGTTTCCGGACTTCTGGTACTCGTGGCGCCATCAGATGGAGACGATCGTCAGGGTCTCGTGCCCTACCATCGGCGCTGTTTCGTCCACGCCGGCCGTATTAGGGTCGTCCGCCACAACATTTTTGTGCTGTACCGGCACACTAACGGGGGCGTAGGTGATCTGTTTCGGGGTGGCGGAGTTGGCGATGGCCTCGCTCATGCCGCAGCCGCGCATCAGCACGCCCCAACACGGCGGCACCGCGGGCGAGCCGCTGGCTTCGAGTTCAACGCTGAATTGAATGCGGGTATGCCGGCGCGCGTAAACCGGCGGGACGCCCGACCGGCCCATGTAGTACGTGAGCAGTTCATGCTCGATCACGTCACCGGCCAACGGTGTGACCTCGAGATCACGCACCATCATCCCATTGGCCGTTGGGGAAGGCGCGATCTGTACGCCCGCTTTGGATTCGAGACTGACAGCCAGGAGCGCTTTGTGCTTCCAGATTCGTTCGCTAAACGCCATCGACTACTCCTCCGTCTCTTTGAGGGGCGGCGGCTCCGCGCGCAGCGTGAGTTCGCCCGTGACCACATCCAGATCGTAGCTGCCGCCGCCGGGTGGGATCGGCCACTCGGACTCGGGCAGGGGTTCCTTCTTGGGCTCGGGCTGTTCGGGCTTGGCCTGCTCGGTTGGCGTTTCGGCCTCCCGGCTCGGCCCTGCCGGTTTATTGCGTTTAGTCGTCGTCGCCATCAGGCGCGTCTCCTGTGCTCGGTTCGTGTTCGGGCCACCACCGCGTCTCGACCTGATACTCGTCCTGCCACCAGATCGTCGCGGCGCTCGCATCGAATCGCAGCAGCGTGCCGCGCCGATACGTCGTCGGGAATACCGCGCCCGGCGCACACCAGCCGATCAGCGCGTGCGCGACGTTGTGGCGGTGCGCTTCGATATCGTTTAGGGCTGCGCCGCCGCGGGCACCGCGCCGGCCCGGCCCGGCGGCGCGATTGCGCGCGGCGAAGATGACGCCAACGCCGTGCGTCAATTGCTGTTCGGTCACGCCGATGATCGCCGGTTCCGCGGCGCTGGTGTCGAGCGGCACCACATACACGCGATCGCGTTTGCTCGTGTCGGCCTGCGCGCTGACCAGGTCCGCCGCCGACTGGATCTTGTCCATTTTCCACTTGCGCTCGGCGCGCTGGTCCGCCAGCCGTGCGACGAAGTCGTCGCAGGGCTGGAGCGGGCTCACGAAGGGCGACACGTCACTGCCCACGCTCGGCCTCCCGTTCGGCTTCCAGGCGCTCGACCTCGGCCTCCAGGCGATCGATGTCGGCGCTCATCAGGTCGAGGACCTCGCCGCGAAAACCCATCATCTCCTGTACTAGCAACAAATCCTTCTTCTGCCGGTCCATCGCATGCACGAGGATCGTCAGATCCGATGCGTTCTTGGTGAGCGCCTCCGCGTGCCGGGACAGCTCCTCTTCATGCAGGGACAGATGCTCCGTTCTCAGGCTGCCCATCTTCTCCATGTTGAGCATGGTGCGCTGATGCAGATCTATGATCTCCTGGTTCAGGTGCACCATCTGACGAAGCTCCTCGATCTCCGCGATGAGATCCTCGTGACCATGCTCCTCGGCCACCACCAGGGCGTCCGTCTCGGCGGGGTCATGCTCTTCCGCCTCCACCGAGCCGCACATCAGCGCCACCGCCAAGACCGCCGCCACCGTCAGATGCGCCGCCCACTCAGACAAACTTTTCAAGAAATTCATTAGACCTCTAACCCCCCCCCTCTCGTTGTTTCCTGCCGCCGCGGGAATCGCGGCGGCAGGAAAAGCATGGTGCAACGCCGCGCCGGGCGCTATCGGCGCGCCGCAGTCTCTACTCGGCCGTCCCGGGTTTTTCATCGAGGGTTCCTAATCATCAGGATTGGGGGCTGTTGGGGCGGCCGGCAAAGCCGGCCAGCGTCTCGTCCGTGAAGCGCCTCGGCGGCGCGTCGATCAGTTCGAGCGTGTCGTCCGGCCAGCCGTCGAGGCGCACGCTCGCCAGCCACTCGAGCGCCGCGCGATAGTCGCGCGTGATCGGCGAGGTGGCGTCGCTCGCGTCGTCCGGGCGGACGATCCGATACAGCGCGATGTCCAGCGTGCGCACCCGCAGGATGCCGGCATGGGTGGGGTCGTCGGCGGCCGGGCGATGACTGCCCAGGCCGTCGGCGAGGATGACCTCGGCGGCGCCGAGCTCCGCCGTCACGCGCGTCAGCGCGGTGACGGTATCGCGCACCAGGTCGGCGTCGAGCGGGTCCGATGCGGCGTCGCCAGGCTCGCCCGGCACCGCCGTCGGATCGCTCAGATCGACCCAGTCCTCGGCGGCAGCGCGCACGAGCAGCTCGCCCGTGACGCACTGGTCGCCCACGGCCTCGGCCAGCGTCTCGGCTGACGTGACGGCGAGCAGATCGTCGAGTGTCGCCCAGGGCACGGTGCTAGCCGGCCTCGACGCCGGGCGTGGCTTGATACGCCGCCCAGGCGGCGTCGCGCTCGGCGCTGGTGACGTCGCGATCGAGCAGCGCTTCCAGCGCACTGACCTGTGGCGCGCCGCCGCGCGTCCACTGCGCGGGATCGTCCGGGTCCAGTTTGGCGATGGCAGCGGCGATCGGCGTGACCTCCGCCGTCTCCGTGTCCTCCGTGTCCTCCGTGTCCTCCGTGTCCTCCGTGTCGAAGACCTCCTCGAGGTCCGCGTCGACTTCGACCTCGACCTCGACGTCTGCGTCGAGCTCGACGTACAACCTCTCGGATCAGCCGGTAGGGGTGGCGAACTACGCCATGCCGTTCCTCGTGGGTGACGTCGCCGCCGTGATCGCCGCTGAAGGTCGTGAGCGGGCCATTGTGGCCGCGCACGATTGGGGTGGTGCGATTGCCTGGAATCTCGCCATGTCGCGCCCGGATCTGGTCGAGCTTCTCGTGATCCTGAACCTGCCGCATCCGCGCGGTATCGCCCGCGAGATCGCGACCAATCCGGTGCAGCAGGAGAACAGTGGCTATGCGTATCGGTTCCAACAGGAGGACGCGCACAAATCACTCGACGCCGCGGGACTCGCCGGATGGGTGACCGACGACGCGGCGCGGGCGCGTTATGTGGCCGCGTTCGAGCAGTCGAGCTTCGAGGGCATGCTCAATTACTACAAAGCGAACTACCCTCGGCCTGGTGTGGCCGCGCCGGCCACGCCGCCGCCCATGCCGGCGGTCAAGAGTCCGGTCCTGCAATTCCATGGTCTCGAGGACCAGGCACTCCTACCAGGCGCCCTTTCCGGCACGTGGGATTGGGTCGACGCAGATCTGACGCTCGTCACCATTCCCGGGGCGGGACATTTTGTTCAGCAGGATGCGGCCGAACTCGTCTCGACGACGATGCTCGATTGGTTACTGCGGCGAACGAACTAGAGGCTCAGGGCGTCGCCTCGAGCAACGCGCGAGCGTACTCTCGCGCCGCGTCGGGATCAGTGACCGGCGGCATCGGTGACGTTGGTCGCTGCAGGTAATCCGTCAGCGAGTCGAGATCGTACTTCGCGCCGAGACTCACGAGCGCAACCTGACCCTCAGCGTCGCCATGGCACGCCGCACAGCCGCCGTCGGTCCACATGGGCCTGTCGAGCGTGACGGCAAGCAGATCGGTGTCTTGCGTCGCGGTGATAGTGAGTTGGCTGGATCCTCGCTCCGAGGGAACGATCTTGTAGATCGCGTTGGCATAGTCGTCGGCGACATAAATGGTTCCGTCGGCTGCTTCCGCAAGTTCTGCTGGCCGGCCGGACACGTCATCGTCGACGAGAAACCCCGATAGGAAATCGCGCGACTCGAAACCGTCGTCGACGGGATGGAGTGAGACGACCTTGTAGCCGTCTTTCGAGGATCGATTCCATGAACCGTGCAACGCAACGAGTGCTGCTGATCGATAGTCGGTGGGATGTGCCGCTGAGCGTAGGAACTCGATTCCGAGGGGTGCGTTGTGCGCACGAAACTCGAACACGGGGCCGATCGACGCTTCGATGACGTTTTGGCGTCCGGCGCCGAGGTCGGGATCGGCGACGCGATCGCCATAGGCAAACGGCCAACCGTAGAAGCCGCCTTCGACGACCTCGTTCAGTTCGCAGGGCGGCAATTCATCGCCGAGCAGGTCGCGACCATTGTCTGTCGCGAAGAGGCGCCCCGAACGATCCCAAGCGAAGCCCGCGGCGTTGCGAAGGCCCGTCGCGAAAAGTGACTCTTCGCCGGTCTCGATGTCGTAGCGCCAGAGTGCTGCGCGGCGCTGGTCCTCCTCGATACACACGTTGCAGGTGGATCCGATGGCGAGATAGAGGTCGCCATCCGGGCCGCGTCGAATCGTCTTTTTCCAATGCCCGCCGCCGGTCGGCAGGTCGCCGACGAACGTTTCTAGTTCACCCGAAACGCGCTCGCCGTCGAACGCGATGCGGGAGATGCGGGCGTCTTCGCCGATGTACAGATATCCGCCGTGCACTTCCAGACCGTGCGGGCCGTCGAGATCTGCGAGCAGGAGTTGCACCGATCCGTCGACGTGGTCCACGAGGAAGATCTGATTGCTGGACGGCGATGACACCAGAAGATCGCCCGCCGCGGTCACGCGAATCACCCGTGCGCCGGGAACGTTGGCGAGCAACGAGAGTGAATAACCGTCGGCGACTTCCAGACTGCGTGTCGATTCGCGGGTTGCGGCCGGTGTTTCGAGGAATGGCAAAACGGCGGCGAGCAGGCCGCCGGCGGGTGTGTTCACCGTCGGACCGAAAAGGAATAGACCGCCGATCAAGAGGGCCGTGACTGCGACGAGTCCCAAAATAATCCGAACGATCCAGCGCATCCGTTAACCCCGTGTCGTCACTTTCAGATCTCGGCCTTGTTCGCGACGCCATTCGCGTTCCTTGAGCGTCGCACGCTTGTCGCGTTGTTCCTTACCCTTCGCCAGCGCTATCTCGCATTTCACGTTTGCGCCTTTCCAATAGAGCGCCGTCGCGACGCACGTTAAACCCTTCGCCTGGGTCGCCATGAAGATCTTCGCGATCTCGCGGGTGTGTAGGAGCAGTTTTCGTGTGCGGGTCGGATCCGCGTGCACATGGGTCGACGCACTCGCGAGCGGCGCGATGTGAGAACCGACGAGCCACGCCTCGCCATCGCGAACGTATACGTAGCTGTCACTCAGTTGGGCGCGGTTGGCGCGGATGCTCTTCACCTCCCATCCCTCGAGCACGACCCCGGCTTCGAATGTTTCGGTGAGGGTGTAGTCGAAACGGGCGCGTCGATTGACGGCGATGTTTTCTCGAGCTGGTTTTTTTGGTTTTGCCATAGGAGGACCGTTTGTCTCTGGCGTCTTACCGCGACACGGGGTCGCAGCGGCGCGCTAGTTTGCCGGATAAGCGTCGTACTTCGAAACGCGATGTCGTCAGGAAAAAAGGCATGTGCGCTCTGGTGAACGTCGCTAGAGTCACGTTATCAGCGTCGAATGATGGGCGGCGCGTAGCGTTCGGAGTTATGGCATGGCGCAGGAAGACCAATCCAGACACGGCATGTGGTCCAGTCGGCTGCTCTTCATTCTGGCCGCGGCCGGTTCGGCGGTCGGTCTCGGCAACATCTGGAAATTTCCCTACATCGTCGGCGAGAACGGTGGCGGCGCGTTTGTCGTCGTCTATCTCGTCTGCATCTTCCTGATCGGCGTGCCGATCATGATGGCGGAGGTGCTGATGGGCCGGCACGGGCGCCAGAGCCCCATCAACACGATGCGTTTGCTCGTCAAAGAAAGTAACGCACGACCGTTCTGGATCATGATCGGCTGGATGGGCGTGCTCGCCGGGTTCCTGATCCTTTCCTACTACGCCGTCATCGCGGGATGGGCTTTCTACTACATCTTCCAACTGGCCTCGGGCTTGTTCGAAGGCGCGGACGGCGCGTTCGCCACCGAGACGTTCAATACGTTCCTGGCCGATCCCTGGCTGATGCTCTTCTGGCAGACGCTCTTCATGGCGTTGACGGTCTTCATCGTCAGCCGCGGCGTATCGCGCGGGCTCGAAGCGGCGATCAAATGGTTCATGCCGCTGCTCTTCATCCTGATGGTCGCGGTCGTCGGCTACTCCATGATCTGGGGCGATTTCGCCGCCGGGCTCAGTTTCCTCTTCAGTTTCGACGTGAGCGCGCTTTCGGTCGATGGCGTTCTCATCGCGATGGGGCAGGCTTTCTTCACGTTGAGCCTCGGGATGGGCGCGATCATGGCGTATGGCGCTTACGTGCCGATGAACACGTCGGTCACGCAGACCGTCATCACGATCGCGTTACTCGACACCGGCGTCGCGCTCGCCGCGGGGCTCGCGATCTTTCCCATCGTATTTGCGAGCCCGGGCCTGGAACCGGGGCAGGGACCGGGGCTCATGTTCGTCACGATTCCACTGGCGCTCGGGAATCTACCCTTCGGTGCGATCGTCGGCGCGATCTTCTTCGCGCTGGTGAGCTTCGCCGCGATTACGTCGGCGATCTCGCTGACCGAACCCGCGCTCGCCTACCTCGTCGAGGAGTACAACGCCAAACGGGAACGGGTCGCGATTTCGCTCGGCGTGATCTGCTGGGTGCTCGGCATCGGTACGGTGCTGTCGTTCAACGTCTGGGCGGATTTCCACATCGTCGGCGAGAAGACTTTCTTCGACTTCGTCGACTATGTCTCCCAGAACATCATGCTGCCGCTCGGCGGGCTCCTCATTGCGCTCTGTGCCGGCTGGGTCTTGCCGAAGGCGTTGGTCAAAGCGCAGCTCAAACTACCCGCTGGCGTCGAACCGGTCTGGAGTGTCCTGATCAAGTTCGTCGCCCCGGCGGGTGTGCTTGCGGTGTTCGTCTACACACTCTTCGGCAACGTCGTCGCTTGAGGGTCGATCTGTAAGTGGCGGAGATTCATCGCAGTGCGCTCGTCGCGCACTCGCCGGAGTTTATGTTCGATCTGGTCGACGATATCGAACGGTACGACGAGTTCTTGCCCTGGTGCGCCTCCTCACGTGTGCTGTCGCGCCGCGATGACGAAGTGCGCGGCGAACTCGTCGTGACAGCGGCGGGCATGCGGGAACGGCTCGTGACGGTGAACTGTGGAGCGCGGGGTGAATCCATCGACATGCAGCTGATCGAAGGGCCGCTGCGCGATTTTCGGGGCGGTTGGACGTTTGGTGCGATCGGCGACGTGGGTTGCCGAGTCAGCCTCGACGTGTCGTTCGAGTTCAAGAGCCGGCTGATGAAAATCGCCGCGTCGTCGCTGCTCGATCGTGTCGCGGATCGGTTGGTCGACGCGTTCGTCGAGCGCGCCGAAAAGCTCTCAGAACGCGTCTGAAAGACGGTTCAGCGATGCAGATCGAAGTGTTGTGCCTCGAAGATGACGGTTCGGTCACGATCCTGAAGGTCGAGGTCGCCGAGGGAGCGACGGTCGCCGATGCGCTGGGTTCGCTCTCTCTCGGCTATTCGCCGGCCGATCTCGGCATGTACGGGTTTCCGCTCGCCGAAGATCAGGTATTAACGGCGGGCAATCGCATCGAGGTATTGAGGCCGCTTCTAATAGACCCGAAAATGGCGCGCCGCGAACGGGCGATAGCGCAAGCCCGTGAGATCGATCGCGCGTGAACTCGCGAGGAGTGCGTCGGTCTATTGTCGAGTAAAAGTGTGTGACCTGGTGCGACTGCTCGTTTCGGTGAAGGTGTTCTGCGCAGCCGACAAAGTGAGGCCTTGATGAATTCTGTTGTTCATGAATCGAGATTGTCGGTGACGCGAACCGGCGCGCGCATGCTCGTGCTCGTCGTTTCGCTGGCGGTGCTCGGTGGCTGTTCGGGCCTGCCGAAGCTACCCAAACTCAAAATGCCGAAGATCCCCCGCATTCACAAAATCACGGTGCAGCAGGGCAACGTGATCACGCAGGACATGATCGATCAGCTGAAGCCCGGCATGACCAAGCGCCAGGTGGCGTTCGTGATGGGCGAGCCTGTCGTGCGTAACCCGTTCGACGAAGACCGCTGGGACTATGTCTACACCATCAAGATCCCGCGCACGGATCTGATCCAGCAGAAGATGTCGCTCTACTTCACCAACGATCTTTTGACCCATTTCACAGGGGACCTCATCCCCAGCGATGCGGATGCCGATGACGAGGCAGAGGTCGCGGAAGCGGAAGCGGCAGACCCGGATTCGGGTGACGAGTATTCGCCGGAGACGACGGACGCGGAAGGCGCTTAGCGAGCGTTCGGCTATTCCGCGCTCGCCTCGTCGAGCAGCGTGCGCGCGAACGTTCGCGTCTCATCCGTGATGGCGCGCCCGCCCAGCATGCGCGCCAATTCTTCGACACGCGCTTCGATCTCCAGCGCTTCGATCGTGGTGTCCTGCTCACTCGTCTTCACGACTTTCAGGTGCGTCTGACCGAGAGCGGCGACTTGCGGTGCGTGGGTGATCACGATCACTTGCGTGGTTTCGGCGAGGTGACGTAACAGGCGACCGAGGACGTCGGCCGTGGTCCCGCCGACGCCGACGTCCGCCTCGTCGAGAATCAAGCATGGCAGTGCTGAACGCTCCGCGGCGACGACTTGAACCGCGAGACTGATCCTCGCCGACTCGCCACCCGAGGCGATGTCACCCAACCGACCGGCCGGGTAGTTGGGGTTGGTCGTGACCAGGAATTCGACCGCTTCTTTACCGTCGCGCGATTCGTGCGGCTCGAACGTGACCTCGATCGAGCCGCCGGTGAGTCCGAGCTGATTCATCACCTGCGCAATCGCTTTCGCAAACGGCTCGGCCGATCGCTCACGAGCAGCCGACAGTTCGCTTGCGCGTGAGTCGAAGGCTTGTCGTGCTTCGTCGAGTGCGTGCACGAGGGGCTCCAATTGCGCTTCGTCGGCGGTCATCGAACCCAGCGTCTGCCGGAGTTCGTCGAGGTGTTGCGCGAGTCGTTCGGGCGCGACCCGGTGTTTGCGTGAAATCTCGTGCAGGGCCGATAGCGATGCTTCGATCGCCTCGAGCTCCGTCGGGTCGGTCGGCACCTGGTCCTGGTAGTGGCGCAACGCATCGATCAGCTCGTCGAGGTGTGCGACGGCGCCAGCCGTGAGTTCTCGCGCCGCGTCGAGATGTGTGGATTCGTCGTCGAGGCGCTTGAGCGAGTCGCCGATCCTGGAGGTCGACGGCAGGACGGCGTCTCGAAGATCGGTCAGCGCGGCGTCGATGGTCGTCAGAATGTCGACGGCCTGGGTTTGGCGTTTGTGTTCGATCGAGAGCGCTTCGAACGTGCCGATCGTGTCGCCGAGCGCTTCGAGTTCGCCGATCTGATAGGTTAGAAGTTCCCGCCGTTCGCGGTCCGCGTTGATCTTCGCTTCGAGGGCGGCCAGTTCGTCGGCGCGGCTGCGGAACTCGTCATAGGCGGCCGCTACGTCCTTGACGAGTGCGGCATCGACGCCGAATTCATCGAGCAGTCTGCGCTGGTTCGCCCGATCGTGAAGCTCTCGGTGTTCGTTCTGACCGTGAATGTCGATGAGCGATTGGGTCAACGATTCGACGACCGTGAGCGTGACAGGCGATCCGTTGATGAACGCGCGTGAGCGCCCGTCGGCGTTGGCGGTCCGTCGAACGAGAATCGAGTTCGTCGTATCGCCCTCCGGGAGCGCCTGATCGCTCATGATCTGGTGCAGATCATCGCGATTGCCGATGTCGAATTCGGCGCACACCTCGAGCGAGGCGGCGCCCGGCCGAACTTTCGAACGCTGGGCGCGGCTACCGAGCACGAGCGTCAAAGCATCGAGGAGGATCGACTTACCCGCGCCGGACTCCCCCGTAATTACCGTCAGCCCGCCATCAAGGTCGATGTCGAGGGCGTCGACGAGGGCGAAGTTTCGAACGGAGAGAGATTTCAGCACGATGTGATTGATGCGATTCGATCAGGCGGAGATTGACGCCTTGCGGGCGTGGCGTTGGTGGAAAGTGTGGCCTCTCCCGGACGTGCCGGCTAGGGCTCATTCGACGAAATCGCCGTACGAGAGCGCGGATATCGAACGTGATGAAAAGCATCGCAGGCGCTAGTCAAGGCTCGTCAGTTCGGCAAAACTGGGGTTTTGGGAAAGCACGCGACATTTCGGTTTGCGGCGGGTTCTCGAACCCGTCGGAACAGGTCTTAAGCCATGGCACGAACGAAGCGTCGATCCGTCGGAATAGGGGAACGTGAACAGCAACTGCTCAAGTTGCTGGTCGAGTCGTACCTCGAAGATGGCTCGCCCGTCGCATCCAAAGCGCTCGCGTCGACGGGCGATCTTCGCGTGAGCTCGGCGACCGTGCGCAACATCATGGCCGACCTCGAATCGCTCGGCCTCGTGTTCTCTCCCCATACGTCGGCCGGGCGTATCCCGACACAGCGCGGCTTGCGCTTCTTCGTCGACAGCCTCATCTCGGTACAGCCGGTCGACGCGCAGAGCGTTCGCGCGATCCGCGGTGAACTCAACCCCGACCTCGCGCCGAACGAACTCGTCGAATCGGCCTCGAACATGCTCTCCCACATCACAAACATGGCGGGCGTCGTGACGATGCCGCGGCCCGAACAGATCGCGCTGCGGCAGGTCGAGTTCCTGCCGCTGTCGGGCGGCCGCGTCCTCGTGATCCTGGTCGTCAACGATCGTGAAGTGCAGAACCGGGTCATTCACGCCGACCGCGATTATGGCGAGGCGGAACTGACTGAGGCCGCCAACTTCATCAATGCACAGTTCACGGGCCAGTCGCTCGCGTCCATCCGCGGCGAAATCCTCGACAGCATGCAGGCCGACAAGGATCAGCTCGACGCGCTTATGCAGACTACCCTCGACGTTGCATCCAAAGCCTTCTCGCCGCGTGCCGAAGAAGAAAACGAATACGTCGTCTCCGGCGAATCGAACCTCGTGCACAACCTCTCGAACATCGATGAAGTTCGAGAGCTCTTCGACGCGTTTGCCGAGAAGAGCGCGATCGTCCACCTTCTCGATCAGTGTCTCGATACGGATGGGATTCAGCTCTTCATCGGCGAAGAGTCGGGCTACCGGCTGCTCGACGACTACAGTCTCATCAGCGCGCGCTACGAGGTAAACGGTGAAGTGGCGGGTGTGCTTGGTGTCGTCGGCCCGACCCGGATGGCGTATGAAAAGGTGATTCCCGTGGTCGATGTGACGGCCCGTCTCCTCGGCGCCGCGATGACCTCGGATCGCACGACGCCCTGACGGGGCTTGAATTCCGTTTAGTCGATCTCCATCTTCCGCCATCCAGTCCAAGGGGGGTGCCATGGCGGGACACGAAAACGACGACGCCGCGGCCGCGGAAACCAGCGAAAACAAGCAAGAGCACGAGTCCGACGCGCGAGAGCGCGCCGAGGATTCTGTCGACGACGCGGCGAACGAGGAACAAGACGATGCGGCCGAGGCTTGCGAGGAGCCGACAATCGAGTCGCTGAGCGTCGCGCTCGTGGCGGCCCAGGGCGAAGCGGAAGAAGCACGTGACCAGGCGCTACGCGCGGTCGCCGAAGCCGAGAATGTTCGGCGTCGGGCGGATCGAAGCGTCGAGAACGCACACAAGTTCGCCCTCGAACGATTCGCGGCGGATCTCCTACCGGCGATCGATAGTTTCGATCGCGCCGCGACGACCGCTCGCGATCTGGCGTCGAACGATGCGAGCGTGGTTGCGACCGCGGAAGGCATCGAGCTCTCCCTCAAGGTGTTGAACGACGTCCTCGGCAAACACGGCGTCAAGGTGATCGAACCGGAGGGTGAACCGTTCGATCCGCAGTTCCACGAGGCGTTGAGCATGATCGAAAACCCGGACGTCGAGCCGGGTTCCGTGCTTCACGTCATCGAGAAGGGCTACACGCTGAATGACCGCCTCGTGCGGGCGGCACGGGTGATCGTCGCCAAGGCGCCGGCTTCCGCCGACGAGGAATAGACCATCGACGCGTCGCGAAGCGCGCCTTGAAACGGTCGTTCGGGGCCGCATTAAGCGCTCACGACGGGATCCGATATGTCGCTCGAATGCTTGGGGCGCCTCGGGTCCGAGAAAACAGATTACACATGGAATTGAGCGTCCCGACGGACGAGTGAGGGATTAAGCAGTGGCAAAAATAATCGGAATAGACCTTGGCACCACCAACTCGTGCGTTGCTGTCATTGATGGTCGCGACCCCAGGGTGATCGAGAACTCGGAGGGCGATCGCACGACGCCTTCCGTCGTCGGCTATACCGACGGCGAGACGTTGGTCGGACAGAGTGCGAAGCGCCAGGCGGTGACCAATCCCGCCAATACGCTGTTCGCGGTGAAGCGCCTGATCGGTCGACGCTTCAAGGACGAAGTCGTTCAGCGTGATATGGCGATGGTGCCCTACGAGATCGTCGGGGCGAGCAACGGCGACGCATGGGTCACGGCCAACGGCGAGCAGATGGCGCCGCCACAGGTCTCGGCGGAAGTCTTGAAGAAGATGAAACGCACGGCCGAGGAGTACCTCGGTGAAGACGTCACCGAAGCGGTCATCACCGTGCCGGCCTATTTCGATGATTCACAACGTCAGGCCACGAAGGATGCGGGTCGCATCGCGGGCCTCGACGTGAAGCGGATCATCAACGAGCCGACGGCAGCTGCACTTGCCTACGGAATGGACAAGAGCCGCGGCGACTCCAAGATCGCCGTCTACGACCTCGGCGGCGGCACCTTCGACATCTCCATCATCGAGATTGCCGAAGTCGACGGCGAGCACTCGTTCGAAGTGTTGTCGACGAACGGCGATACGTTCCTCGGCGGCGAGGATTTCGACCTGCGCGTCATCGAGTACCTGGTAGACGAGTTCAAGCAGGAAAACGGCATCGACCTGCACGACGATCCGATCGCCCTGCAGCGCCTCAAGGAAGCGGCGGAGAAGGCGAAGATCGAACTGTCGTCGAGCCAGCAGACGGAAGTGAATCTGCCGTACATCACGGCGGACAACACCGGGCCCAAGCACCTGGTTTTGAAACTCACGCGCGCGAAACTCGAATCGCTCGTCGAGCCGCTGGTGGAACGCACCATCGGACCGTGCAAGACGGCACTCGATGATGCGGGACTCTCGATCTCGGAAGTCGACGAGGTGATCCTCGTGGGTGGTCAGACGCGGATGCCGCAAGTGCAGGAGAAGGTGAAGTCGTTCTTCGGCCGCGAACCGCGTCGCGATGTGAACCCGGACGAGGCCGTGGCCATGGGGGCAGCGATCCAGGCGGCGGTTCTATCGGGCGACGTGAAGGACGTACTGCTCCTCGACGTCACGCCGCTCTCGCTCGGTATCGAGACGCTCGGTGGCGTGATGAATACGCTCATCGAAAAGAACACGACGATCCCGGCGAAGAAGCAGCAGGTCTACTCGACCGCCGACGACAACCAGACGGCCGTGACGATTCACGTGCTGCAGGGCGAGCGCAAGCAGGCGACGCAGAACAAGTCGCTCGGTCGTTTCGACTTGAACGACATTCCGCCGGCGCCGCGCGGTATCCCGCAGATCGAAGTGAGCTTCGATATCGACGCCAACGGTATCTTGAACGTGTCGGCTAAAGACCAGGCGACAGGCAAGGAACAGTCGATCGTGATCAAGGCGTCGTCGGGACTCTCGGACGACGAGATCGACGAGATGGTCCGCGATGCCGAGGCGAACTCGGAAGAGGACGCGCGGTTCGAAGAACTCGTGACGCTCAGAAACCAGGCCGATGGGCTGGTTCACTCGGCGCGCAAGATGGTCGCAGAAGCCGGTGACAAGGCGACGGACGACGAGAAGCAGGCGATCGAGTCGGCTGCAAACGAGCTCGAGGAAGCGATCAAGAGCGATGACAAGTCGGAAATCGAAGCGAAGATCGAAAAACTGACCGAAGCGACGGGTAGCTTGGCGCAGAAGATGTACGCTGAGCAGGCGCAGGGTGCGTCTGATCAGGGTGCCGGAGCCGAAGAAGCGGCCGGTTCGACCGATGCGGGCGACGATGTCGTCGACGCGGAGTTCGAAGAGGTCGACGACGACAAGAAATAACAAGGCAGGCTAAATGGCCAAGCGGGATTACTACGACGTCCTCGGTGTCGACCGGGGTGCATCGGAAGCGGACGTCAAGAAGGCGTACCGCCGCTTGGCCATGAAATACCACCCGGACCGCAATCCGGAGGATGCCGAAGCAGATCAGCGTTTCAAAGAAGCTTCGGAAGCCTACGAAGTGCTCTCCGACGACGAGAAGCGGCGAACGTACGATCAGTTCGGGCATGCCGGTATCGATAGTCAGGGCATGGGCGGGTTCCGCAACGGCGCCGATGTCGGTGACATCTTCAGTGAGATCTTCGGCGATATCGGCGACATGTTCGGCGGAGGCGGTCGTGGTCGACAGCGCAGCTCCGTACAACGCGGATCGGATCTTCGCTACACGCTCGATCTCGAGCTCGAGCAGGCCGTCAAGGGCGATACCGTCGAAATCCGGGTGCCGTTACTCGACGCCTGTGACGACTGCGACGGTTCCGGCGCGGCGCCGGGTTCTTCGCCGTCGACCTGCATGGAGTGCAACGGCGCGGGACAGATCCGCGTCAGTCAGGGCTTCTTTTCACTCAACCAAACCTGTCCGCGCTGTCGTGGGGTCGGCAGGGTCATCCTCGATCCTTGTCGTTCGTGCGGTGGCAGCGGGCGTGTCGAACGACGTACCACCTTGTCGGTCAAGGTACCGGCGGGCGTCGATAATGACGATCGAATCCGCCTGACCGGCAAGGGCGAGGCCGGGATCAACGGCGGGCCGCCGGGAGACCTGTACGTTCAAGTCCGGGTGCGCGATCACGACATTTTCGAGCGCGAAGGCACGCATCTCTTCTGCGACGTGCCGATCTCTTTCGTCGACGCGGCACTTGGCGGTGAGATGGAAGTACCGACACTCGATGGTCGCGTGAAGCTCAAGGTCCCCGCGGGGACACAGACCGGCAAGCTCTTCCGGCTGCGAGGTAAAGGTGTGCCGCCCGTGCGCGGCGGACCGACGGGCGATCTCTTGTGTCGTGTCGCGATCGAAACACCGGTGAGGCTATCCAAAGAGCAGCGTGAGCTGCTCGAGCAGTTCCGCAAGAGCCTTGAAGAGGACGGTGAAGCGCATTCACCTAAGGAAGCCTCCTGGTTCGAGTCGGTAAAGCGGTTCTTCGACGGATCGTCGGGCTAATCTGACCGTAGAAAGTGCTGATACTGTCGGGACGGACTGCGGCGCCGTAGAAAAGCGCGGTAGAGGCGCTGTAGAAGGGCGCGATAGAAAAGAGACGGAGGGGAAAGTGACGCGAGTGGCGATTAGTGGTGCCGCGGGTCGCATGGGCAAGACGTTGATCGCGAGCATTTCGGCTACGGACGATCTCGAGGTCACGGCCGCGCTCGAGCATGCGGGCAACGCGGCGATCGGAGTCGATGCAGGCGTGCTCGCCGGGGTCGGGTCGATCGATGTCCTCGTGGTTGACTCGCTCGACTCCGTCATCGATACCTTCGACGTGATGATCGATTTCTCGATTCCGAGTGCGACCCTCTCGCACGCGGGAGGTTGCGCGGCGGCGGGTAAGGGCATGGTGATCGGCACGACCGGGCTTTCTGCCGACGAACTCGCGACGATCGAGGCTCACGCTCGCACGATCCCGATCATGATGGCGCCGAATATGAGCGTGGGCGTCAACGCGGCTTTCAAGCTGATCGAAATGGCCGCAACCATTCTCGGCGATGAGGTGGATGTCGAAGTTTTCGAGGCGCACCACCGGCACAAGATCGACGCGCCGAGCGGCACGGCGGTACGTATGGGTGAGATCCTCGCGCGAACCTTGAATCGCGACCTCGACGTGGACGCGGTTTATGGTCGAGAAGGTGAGACGGGCGAGCGCGAGCGACGCACGATCGGTTTCCACAGCCTTCGGGGTGGCGACATCGTCGGCGAGCACACGGTCACGTTTGCGGGCACGGGGGAACGCATCGAGATCACCCACCGTGCCGCCAGCCGGGAAAACTTCGCGGCCGGGGCGCTGCGTGGTGTTCGTTTCGTACAGGGTCGCGAGGCTGGTCTCTACGGCATGGACGACGTTCTCGGGCTCTGATCGAGAGCGCCCTGCGACTCAGCGATCGTCCGTTCGAGGAAGCCGACCTTTCGCTCGATCTTGATTGCTCTATAGAATGTTGCCCACACAGGCGGGCCTGGGGAGGCGAGCACCCGGGGCGCGTGTAGTTCCTGGGGAGCGACAAGCCTAAACAGGCGATCAGAGGCGGGAAGAGGCAGAGGATCTCTTCTCGCTTTTTTGTACGGGAAAAATGTGACGAACGCGTTTTTGATGCTGGAAGACGGCAGTGTTTTTCGCGGCCGGTCGGTAGGTGCGGTGGGCGTAGCCGTCGGCGAAGTGGTTTTCAACACTGCCATGACGGGCTATCAGGAGATTCTCACCGACCCGTCCTATGCACGCCAGATCGTGACCCTTACCTATCCTCATATCGGCAATACCGGCGCCAACCGCGAAGACATGGAATCGGATCGTGCCTGGGCGGAGGGTCTCGTGATTCGAGACTTGCCGATCGAAGTGAGTAGCTGGCGGGCAGAATCGAACCTGACCACATTCCTCGAGCAACAATCGATTCCGGCGATCGCGGAGATCGACACTCGTCGCCTGACGAGGCTGATTCGCGAAAAAGGGGCAATGGCGGGTTGCCTGGTGGCCGGTGATGCCTTGACTGAAGAAGCAGCACTCGCGAAAGCGCTGGGCTTCCCTGGGCTTTCGGGGATGGACCTCGCGAAAGTGGTTTCTCGCACGACGACCGATGCGTGGACCGAAGGCGTATGGGATCTCGAGAAAGGCTACGGTGAGGCCGAGCCGGGTTCGCTGCATGTCGTCGCCTACGACTTTGGCGTGAAACGCAACATCCTGCGCATGCTCGCGAGCCGCGGTGTGGGGGTCACGGTCGTCCCGGCGACGACGCCTGCCGCCGAAGCGTTTGCGCTCGAACCCGACGGGATTTTTCTCTCGAACGGCCCAGGGGATCCGGAACCGGTCGCCTACGCGGTCGATGCGATTCGTGAATTCCTCGCGCGCGGCATTCCGATGTTCGGTATCTGCCTCGGCCATCAACTGCTGGCCCTCGCGAGCGGCGCGAGCACGATGAAGATGCCGCACGGTCACCACGGCGCGAACCATCCCGTGCAGGACCTCGAAACGGGTGCCGTGATCATCACGAGCCAGAACCATGGCTTCGCGGTGGATGAATCCACGCTGCCGAACGACCTCGTGATGACACACAAGAGTCTTTTCGACGGGACGGTCCAGGGTGTTCGTCGCGCCGATGCGCCGGTGTTCGGCTTCCAGGGCCACCCCGAGGCGAGCCCGGGTCCGCAGGATTGTGACTATCTCTTCGATCGTTTCGTCGCGAACGTCAGCGCGGCCGCAGGGGAGGCAGGCTGATGCCACGTCGAACGGATATCGAATCGATTCTGATCCTCGGCGCGGGGCCGATCGTCATCGGTCAGGCGTGTGAGTTCGACTATTCGGGCGCGCAAGCCTGCAAGTCGCTTCGAGACGACGGATTTCGCGTGATCCTCGTCAACTCGAACCCGGCGACGATCATGACGGACCCCGCCATGGCCGATGCGACTTATGTCGAGCCGGTGGAATGGCGAACGATCGCGAAGATCATCGAGACGGAACGCCCGGACGCGCTCTTGCCGACGATGGGCGGCCAGACGGCACTCAACTGTGCGCTCGACCTCGTGCGCGAAGGGGTGCTCGACGAATTCGGCGTCGAATTGATCGGCGCGAGCCAGGATGCGATCGACAAGGCCGAGGATCGTGAACGGTTCGACCGGGCGATGAAGAATATCGGCCTCGAAACCCCTCGCTCCTCGATTGCGCACAGCATGGAGGAGGCACTGCAGGTACAGAGCCGAATCGGCTTTCCTTGCATCATTCGCCCGTCGTTCACACTGGGTGGAAGCGGCGGTGGCGTCGCCTACAACCGTGACGAGTTCATGGAGATTTGTCGGCGTGGGCTGGACCTGTCACCGACCAATGAACTCCTGATCGACGAGTCCTTGCTCGGTTGGAAAGAGTTCGAGATGGAGGTCGTCCGCGACCGTCGCGACAACTGCATCATCATTTGTTCGATCGAGAATCTCGATCCGATGGGCATTCATACGGGCGATTCGATCACGGTCGCGCCCGCGCAGACGTTGACGGACAAGGAGTATCAGCTCCTCCGCAACGCCTCGATTGCCGTTTTGCGCGAGATCGGCGTCGAGACGGGCGGTTCGAACGTACAGTTCGCGATCGATCCCGACACGGGGCGAATCGTCGTGATCGAAATGAACCCGCGGGTATCACGGTCCTCGGCGCTCGCTTCGAAAGCGACAGGCTTCCCGATCGCCAAGGTCGCGGCGAAGCTAGCGGTGGGCTACACGCTCGATGAACTCATGAACGATGTGACGGGCGTGACGCCCGCGTCGTTCGAACCGACGATCGACTACGTCGTGACCAAGATCCCGCGATTCACGTTCGAGAAGTTCCCCCAAGCCGAGGACCGGCTGACGACCCAGATGAAGAGCGTCGGCGAGGCGATGGCGATCGGTCGCACCTTCAAGGAGTCGTTCCAGAAAGCGCTGCGTAGTCTCGAGACCGGTGTTCATGGCCTCGATCCCGTGGCGCAGAACGACGATCGAGCAAACCTGGTGCGTCACATGAGTCGCGCCGGTGCGGATCGGATCTGGTATGTGGCCGATGCGTTTCGTACTGGATTCCGCGTCGACGAAGTTTTCGAGGCGACCTCGATCGATCCGTGGTTCCTCGTTCAGATCGAAGACCTCGTGCGCACGGAACTCGGCCTCGCCGAGAGTTCGCTCGCCGATATGGGCCGTGACGATTGGTGGCGCTTGAAGCGCGACGGCTTCTCGGATGCGCGGATCGCTGAACTTCTGTCCGTCGACGAAAGCGAAGTGAGCCGGGTGCGGGAAGGTTTCGACATCAGACCGGTCTACAAGCGCGTCGATACCTGTGCGGCCGAATTCCCATCGGCGACGGCGTATATGTACTCGACTTACGACGAGGAATGTGAAGCAGCACCTTCCGATCGAAAGAAGATCATGGTGCTCGGTGGCGGACCGAACCGGATCGGACAGGGGATCGAGTTCGACTATTGCTGCGTGCACGCCGCCCTCGCGATGCGCGATGACGGGTTCGAAACCATCATGGTGAACTGCAACCCGGAAACGGTCTCGACCGACTTCGATACGTCGGATCGCCTCTATTTCGAACCGGTCACACTCGAAGACGTGCTGAGCATCGTCGAACTCGAAAAACCGGTGGGGCTCATCGTCCAGTTCGGTGGCCAGACACCCCTGAAACTGGTCGATCAACTTCACGCCGCCGGCGCACCGATCATCGGCACATCGGCTGACGCGATCGATCGCGCCGAAGACCGCGAACGCTTCCAGGGGCTGATCGAGCGCCTCGGACTTCGTCAGCCGCCGAATCGAACGGCGACGGATGTCGAAAGTGCGGCGCGTGCGGCGGAAGCGATCGAGTACCCGATCGTGGTACGACCGTCGTACGTTCTGGGTGGCCGCGCGATGGAAGTCGTGCACGACGAGCAGGATCTCAGGCGTTACTTCAAGGAAGCGGTCGACGTTTCCAATTCGTCACCGGTGCTGCTCGACGGATTCCTCGACCAGGCGATCGAAGTCGATGTCGACGCGGTCTGCGACGGTGAGCGAGTCGTCATCGGCGCGATCATGCAGCACATCGAGCAAGCGGGGGTCCACTCGGGCGATTCGGCCTGTTCGCTACCGCCGTTCTCGCTACCGAATGCCGTGCAAGACGAGATTCGCCGTCAGGTCGAAGCGATGGCGCTGGAACTCGGCGTGGTCGGTCTGATGAACGTGCAGTTGGCAGTACAAGGCGACGACATCTTCGTCCTCGAGGTAAATCCTCGGGCTTCGCGCACGGTCCCGTTCGTTTCGAAGTGTATCGGCGTTTCGCTCGCCAAGGTTGCAGCGCGCTGCATGGCCGGCACGACTCTCGAAGAACAGGGCTTCACCCGGGAAATCATCCCCAAGTGCGTGCACGTGAAGGAGTCGGTTTTCCCGTTCGTCAAATTCCCCGGCGTCGATCCGATCCTCGGGCCCGAGATGAAGTCGACGGGTGAGGTGATGGGGGTCGGTGACAGCTTCCCGGAGGCGTTCCTCAAGGCGTCGATCGGCGCGGGCGAGGCGATCCCGAGCAAGGGAACCGCGTTCTTGAGCGTGAAGCCCTCGGACAAGCCCTTTGTGGGCGAGCTGGGACGATCGCTCGATCGACTCGGTTTCCGCATTGTTGCGACGCGCGGTACGGCTGCCACTCTGCGCGAAGCGGGCGTCGAATCCGCCGTCGTCAACAAGGTCACCGAAGGACGTCCCGACGTCAGCGACATGCTCAAGAACGAGACGATCGATCTGATCGTCAACAGCACCGAGGGACGCCAGGCGATCGCCGATTCGGCGGTCATCCGTCGGCTCGCCCTGCGTAACAAAGTGTGCTACACCACGACCCTATCCGGTGGCAAAGCGATCTGTCGGGCGATCGAAGACGGCCGTTCGGACACGGTCCGCCGCCTTCAGGATCTACATGCGGCCCTTGAGGCTTAGCGTCCGGGGTTTCCGAGGCGTAGGACCTGAGGTTTCATTCGGTCAGCGGCGAGTGAATCGTTCGCCGTCAGGGATCGACGCCGGTTCAGAAGAGTAGAACGCTATGGCAACACCAATGACGGTGCGCGGCGCCGAAAAGCTGCGGCAAGAACTCGAGCACTTGAAGCGCGTGGTGCGGCCGAGCGTCACGCAGGCGATCGCGGAAGCACGCGAGCATGGCGATCTCAAGGAGAACGCCGAGTATCACGCGGCGAAGGAGCAGCAGGGGTTCACCGAAGGCCGTATCCGCGAGATCGAAGGAAAGCTCTCGGAAGCACAAGTGATCGATATCACGAAGATCAAGCCGAACGGCAACGTCATCTTCGGGTCGACTGTGACGCTGCTCGATGTCGAAACCGACGAACAACTCGTCTATCGCATCGTTGGTGAGGACGAGGCGGACATCAAAGAACGTTCGATCTCGGTGATGTCACCGGTTGCGCGCGCGTTGATCGGCAAGTCCGAAGGTGACGAAGTGCACGTCGTCTCGCCGCAGGGCGAACGCGACTATGAAATCGACCGGGTCGAGCATCTGGAATGACCGTCCAGCGCCTGGTTCGACGGGTCGCTGGCTCGTCCTACCGGTCGGGAGACCGGGCGGCCGGCGGAGCATGGTTGAACTCCCGGACCACGCCCCAATCCAACGCCTGTGACGGCCTTTTTGAAGGTGGTGTAATCTGCGGCGCCATGGTTAACGAACGGGCGATCGTGAGCCGCTGCGTTTCGAGGACATTTATTTGAACGACATCAAGAAAAACCTGCTGCTCTGGCTGATCATCGCGGCGGTTTTGTTGACGGTTTTCAACAACTTCAGCGTCAAGAGCGACCCACCGGAAATCAGCTATTCCGATTTCCTGTCGAAGGTTCGCTCGGGGCAGGTGGCGAAGGTCACGTTCGAAGGCGCGGAGATCGAAGGAGAGCTCGAGTCGGGAGGCGTTTTCCTCGTCGTGCGGCCCGCGATCGAAGACCCGAAGCTCCTGGACGACCTTTACAACGCCGATGTCGTCATCGAAGGCAGGATGCCCGAGGAGCAGAGCTTCTGGGCGCAGTTGTTCGTCGCGAGTTTCCCGATTCTGATCATCATCGCCGTCTTCATGCTTTTCATGCGCCAAATGCAGGGCGGCGCGGGCGGTCGTGGCGGGCCGATGGCGTTCGGCAAGAGCAAAGCGAAACTCCTGTCGGAAGATCAGATCAAGACGACGTTTTCGGACGTTGCCGGTGTCGACGAGGCGAAAGAAGACGTGCAGGAACTCGTCGAGTTTCTGCGTGATCCGGGCAAGTTCCAACGTCTCGGTGGCCGCATTCCGCGCGGCACCTTGATGGTAGGGTCGCCTGGCACGGGTAAAACCCTGCTCGCCAAAGCGATTGCCGGTGAGGCGCGTGTTCCGTTTTTCTCGATTTCGGGTTCAGACTTCGTCGAGATGTTCGTCGGGGTCGGCGCGTCGCGTGTTCGCGACATGTTCGAACAGGCGAAGAAGCAATCTCCCTGCATCATCTTCATCGACGAGATCGACGCGGTCGGTCGCCATCGTGGTGCCGGTCTTGGCGGCGGTCACGACGAGCGAGAGCAGACGTTGAACCAACTCCTCGTCGAAATGGACGGCTTCGAGGCCAACGACGGGATCATCGTGATCGCTGCAACGAACCGCCCCGATGTACTGGATCCCGCGCTTTTACGTCCAGGCCGATTCGACCGACAGGTCGTCGTGGCGTTGCCGGATATCCGCGGACGCGAACAGATCCTCAAGGTGCACATGAAGAAGGTGCCGCTCTCCGAGAACGTCGATCCTTTGGTCCTCGCGCGCGGTACGCCGGGCTTCTCGGGCGCCGATCTCGAGAACATCGTGAACGAGGCGGCGCTCTTTGCAGCACGCGGCGGCAAGCGCCTCGTCGAGATGGAGGAGTTCGAGAAAGCGAAGGACAAAGTCATGATGGGCGCTGAGCGCAAGTCGATGGTGATGTCCGAAACCGAACGCCGAACGACCGCGTATCACGAAGCGGGTCACGCCATCGTCGGGCGTCTAGTCCCCGACTACGACGAGCTCTACAAGATCACGATCGTGCCGCGCGGTCGCGCCCTCGGTGTGACGATGTTCCTGCCCGAGGAAGACCGTTACAGCATGAACCGGCGCAATCTCACCAGTCAGATCAAGACGCTCTTCGGCGGACGTATCGCCGAGGAGATGGTGAATGGTCCGGACGGGGTCACGACGGGGGCGTCGAACGATATCGAACGCACAAGTCAGATCGCGCGCAACATGGTGACGAAGTGGGGGCTGTCCGAAAAAATGGGTCCGCTCTTGTACGACGAGGAAGATGGTGAGGTCTTCCTCGGCATGTCAGCCGGTTCTCAGCCGAAAGCGATTTCAACGCAGACGGCGCGCGAGATCGATGAAGAAGTCCGCAAAATCATCGACGAATGTTACGCGGACGCGAAGGCGATCCTCGCCGAGCACGAAGATACGTTGCACCGGATGGCGGATGCGTTGCTCGAACTCGAGACGCTGTTGCCGGATCAGGTGGACGACATCATGGCGGGTGCCAAGCCCCGTGTTCCGCCAGACAAACCAACCAGTCCCACCTCGTCCGGGAGCGAGGGATCGGAGCCTGACCCGATCGGCGGTCCGGCCGGAGAACACTAAAGAACGATCCGACAAGCACCACGGCGCACGCCTCGGTGCGCTGTGGTTTTCGCTTGTCTCAGGATGGAGCGGAGGGGAAATGCCGAGGGAGTACTTTGGAACCGATGGCATTCGTGGACGGTTCGGCCAAGAACCGATAACGCCGGAGTTTTCGCTCCGGCTCGGCTGGGCTCTGGGATGCACGCTCTCTGGTAAAACCAATGCCAAGAAGGTTGTGATCGGTCGCGACACGCGTGTATCCGGACCGCTCCTGGAATCGGTGCTCGGTGTTGGGCTCTCGTACGCCGGCGTCGAGGTGTGCATGTTGGGCGCCCTTCCGACGCCCGCGGTCGCGTACCTCACCCGCACGATGGGCGCAAACGCCGGCATCGTCGTGAGCGCGTCGCACAACCCCTTCCACGACAACGGCGTCAAATTCTTCGATGGCGCCGGTAACAAGCTCGCCGACGAGCAGGAAATCGCGATCGAAAGTGAACTCTCCGACGAGTTGGTGATTGCCGCGGACGAAGAGATCGGCATCTCACGCGTCGTACCCGATGCTGCGTCGCGATATATCGAGTACTGCAAAAGCACGATCGAGCGCGGCCGCGATTTCAGCCGGATCAAGGTCGTCCTCGATTGCGCGAACGGCGCGACCTACCAGGTCGCGCCCCGGGTTTTCTCGGAGCTGGGTGCCGACGTCGACGTCATCCACGCGCGACCGGACGGCAAGAACATCAACGCGGCCTGTGGCTCGACGCACCCTGAGAGCCTGATGGAGCGCGTGCAGTCGAGCGGGGCCGATGTCGGTATCGCTTTCGACGGTGACGGCGACCGAGTCGTCATGGCGACCGGTGATGGCCGGCTCGTCGATGGAGACGAACTGCTTTACGTCATTGCCCAAGCGCGTCAGGACCGCAATCGGCTGAACGGCGGGGTCGTCGGCACGGTGATGTCGAACTATGGCCTGGAAATCGCGTTGGAGGACCTTGGGATCTCCTTCAAACGAGCCAAAGTAGGCGATCGCTACGTGCTCGAACGGCTGCGTGAACTCGGCTGGATCCTGGGTGGTGAATCATCCGGGCACCTGATTGCCCTCGACGTGTCGACCACGGGAGACGGCATCGTCGCGGCGATGCAGGTACTCGAAGCCATGCGCGATGCCGAAAAACCGCTCGAGGATCTTCTCGGCGGCATGCAGAAGCTTCCGCAGGTGATGATCAACGTCCGAACGAAGAACCCCAAGACGCTGGCCGAGCACGATCGGGTGCTGGCGGCTGTCGCCGATCTCGAAAAGGTGATCAACGGAACAGGTCAGGTCGTGCTGCGCCCGAGTGGTACCGAGCCGGTCGTGCGCGTGATGGTGGAAGGCGCGAACGAAGCCGTCGTGCGTGCGCAGGCCCAGTCACTCGCGGATGTCATCGAGGAACTCGTCGTGGAAACCGATTCGGCGGTCGGGGCTTAGCCATGCGCCGGGGCCTCATCGGCGGCAATTGGAAGATGAACGGGTCGCGGGAATTCGTCGCCGCGTTCGCTAGCCGTTGGACCGAGTTGCATGCGACGCCTGTCGACGATGTCTTCATCTGTCCGCCGATCGGGCTCTTCGACGCGTTGTCGCGCGCGCTGCCCCATGTCGTCCTCGGTGCGCAGAACGTCTACCTCGAAGCCTCGGGCGCGTATACGGGGGAACATTCGGCAGACATGGTGAGCGATCTCGGGGCGCGGTTTGCGCTGGTGGGCCATTCGGAGCGGCGACAACTTTTTGGTGAGGACGATTCGACTGTCGCGGGTAAGTTCCTCGCGAGTCAGCGCGCTGGCGTGACGCCGGTCCTCTGTGTCGGCGAAACGTTGGATGAACGGCGCGCGGGCGCGGCAGCCGATGTGGTCGCACGCCAGATCGATGCGGTCGTAGCGGCCGCGGGGATCGGCGCGTTCAACGACGCGGTCGTCGCTTACGAACCCGTGTGGGCGATCGGTACGGGCGAGACGGCGACGCCGGCCGAGGCCCAGGAGATGCATGAGATGATCCGCGAGCGGCTCACCAAGTCGGATCAGAACGTCGGAGATGCAATTCGCATCTTGTATGGCGGTAGTGTGAAAGCGGACAATGCCGCGCTTCTTTTTGCGGAGCCCGATATCGATGGTGGGCTGGTCGGCGGAGCATCGCTCGACGCGGCCGAACTGAACACCATCCGGCAATCGCTTCCCGAGCACTAGAAACCGGTCGACTCACGTCGCCGCGCGACGGACGAACAACGAACGACGAACAAATGGAAACACTAGAAACCGTTCTCCTCATCCTGCTTCTGCTCGACGCCGTGGCGCTTGCCGTCCTCGTCTTGCTACAGCAAGGCAAAGGCGCCGACGTCGGCGCCGCCTTCGGGGCGGGTGGCGCCAATACGATTTTTGGCGCGGCCGGTGGGACTTCGTTTCTCACCAAGATGACGGCGTGGCTGGCCGTCGGCTTCTTTACGATCTCGTTTGGCCTTGCCTACACGGCGAAGCAGCGGGCGGATGAGTTGCAGTCGCTGGGGCTTCCAGTGATCGAAACGCCGGCCGAAGTGCCGCAAGAGTTGACACCTGAAATCGATCCGCTAGATTCCGAGATCCCCGATGTCTAGCCGCCGAAGTGGTGAAATTGGTAGACACGCTACCTTGAGGGGGTAGTGGGCGTATGCCCGTGGAGGTTCGAGTCCTCTCTTCGGCACCAACATCCGACATTTATTGGCAAATTTGTTGCCGGCCGCCCGGCCGCGCATTGCAAGCCGTGTTCTCGCGTCCCTATAATCGCTCCCCCGCCGCGATCGGCGGGACCGGTGCGGGGTGGAGCAGTCTGGTAGCTCGTCGGGCTCATAACCCGAAGGTCGTGGGTTCAAATCCTGCCCCCGCTACCAAGCACCAAAAGGGCTTGCCTTCGGCAAGCCCTTTTTTGTTTGGCCCATGGGCATATCTTCCAGGCGCCGAAGGGCCTTCATGAAGGTCGCGCTGCCCCTCTTCTTCGTCGTCATCACGTCCACTCTCTACGCGCATGGTCTTTACGCGGCCGAACGAGCCGAATCGACGGGATCGTCGGTCTACGCACGTCATTGTGCCGGCTGTCATGGCGCGCGCCTCGAAGGGGCGTCGGCCACCGCCCTCGTCAAGACCGAGTGGCAGTATGGTCGCGACGGTTTTTCGGTTGATAGCAATATCCGGCACGGCATCCCCGGGACCGACATGCCGGCGTTTCGCGGCGTGTTACGCGATGCTGATATCACGTCGATCGTCGAGTATCTCTATACCGCCCAGACCGCACCCGCGGTGGAGGCCGAGCCGATCCCGGCGCGTCTCACGACCGCGCTCTACGAGCTTCGCACCGAGCGCCTGGTGACGAACGGAATCGACGAGCCGTGGAGCATCGGCTTCATCGATCGTCGCACCGCGCTCATCACCGACAACGACGGTGAGCTCTATCGGCTCATCGATGGCGAGCTCGATCCGCGCCCGATCGTCGGCGTCCCCGAGGTCGACCGGGCGACGTCGACGGGTGGCCTGCTGGGGTTGGCGATCGATCCGGATTTTGCCTCGAACGGTTGGGTCTATCTTGCGTTCAGCCATTCCGAGGCCCCGGACGATCGATACGCTCCCGGGATGACCCGGGTCATCCGTGGCCGGGTGCGAGGCGACGAATGGGTCGACACGCAGTATCTCTTTCGACTCGCACCGAGCTTCCACTTGCCGGACAGCAAGCATTGGGGCGGTCGGTTGCTGTTCGACCGGGACGGCCACTTGTTTTTCTCGGTCGGTGACATGAGTGCGCCGATGAACTCCCAGGACCTCACGATACCGAGCGGCAAGGTGTTTCGACTCAACGCCGATGGCTCGGTACCGGCGGACAATCCGTTCGTCGGCCGAGGCGATGCTTCGGCCGCGATCTACAGTTTCGGCAACCGCAACGTCCAGGGCCTCGCGCAGCACCCGACGACCGGTGAGATCTGGGCGACCGAGCATGGCCCGCGTGGAGGGGATGAGCTCAACCGGTTGTTGCGCGGGCGAAACTACGGCTGGCCCGTCGTGACACACGGGGTCAACTACGACGGATCGATCATCAGCGAGCTGACAGACAAGCCGGGGATCGAGGCGCCGGTCATGTATTGGACGCCCGCGCCGATCGTCAGCCAGATCGCGTTCGTGACGAGTCCGTTGTTTGCGCGCTGGGGCGGTGACCTCTTGCTCGCGAGCCTGGCGTACGAAGAACTGCGTCGCCTAACGTTCAATGGTGACGACGTCGTCGCCGAAGAGGTCCTGTTCAAGGGCAGGTCGCATTCGCGATGTCGCCCAAGGTCCTGACGGGGCGCTGTATCTACTCTTCAATAACCCCGGCAGCGTGGTGAGGGTGACGCCGCTCGATCGAGGCGATCACGCCGTCGAAGTGACGCGTTAGCGCGCTCGACACTTCCCGCTTGACTTGAGCTATACTCCGCCGCCGTTTTGACACTGTTGGCGTAGTGCCCCTCGAGCTTGCCGAATCAGGTGAGATCCAGGTGGTTCTGCCTTGAAGTTGAGGCCCCTTGATAGGGGCCTTTTACGTCGGGGTCGTCGCACGCAGAGTCGAATCGGGCAGGGGAAAAAGCAGACCTGCGAGAAATGGGCGCTGTGCCCATTTTTTATATGTGAGCGGCGGTTGACGAGAAAGGAACACGAGCTGGAAGCGCTACTTTTACCAACAGTCCGAGGACTCGGTTGCGAGATCTGGGGTGTGGAGTTTCGCGCTCGTGGTCGTCATTCGACGCTGCGCTTGTTCATCGATCGGGCCGATGGTGTCTCGATCGAGGATTGTGAGCGGGTGAGTCGTCAGGCCAGCGCACTTCTGGATGTCGAAGATCCGATCTCCGAAAAGTATCGACTCGAAGTTTCCTCGCCGGGCCTCGATCGCATTCTGTTTCGCGCAGAGCAGTATCGAATGTACTTGGGCGGGACGATCGACGTGCGGCTGACCTATGCGTTCGACGGGCGTCGAAACTTCGTCGGCCGGCTGGTCGACGTAGTCGATGACGAACTCGTCTTACAAGTCGATGAAGACGAGTACGTCCTGCCGATCGAGCAGGTGCAGCGGGCGCGGGTCGTTCCGGATTTTGATGAGAAGGACTCCAATCTATGAACAAAGAAGTGTTGATGGTCGTCGAGTCCGTTTCTCATGAAAAAGGTGTCTCGAAGGACGTCATCTTCGGCGCCATCGAGCTGGCCTTGGCCATGGCGACGAAAAAGCGCTATCGCGAAGACGCGGAGTTCCGCGTGTCGATCGATCGTGAATCGGGTGCCTACGAAACGTTTCGCTGCTGGGAGGTGATCGATCCCGAGCGCGAGCTCGAGGAAGACGAAGAATCGAACCCCGACGCGGAACTGTCGCCGCAAGAAGCGAGCGAGAAAGATCCGAATCTCTCGATCGGGGACGTTTACGAGATCCCCGTCGAATCGGTCGAGTTTGGCCGAATTGCGGCACAGACGGCCAAGCAAGTCATCGTGCAGAAAGTGCGCGAGGCCGAGCGTGCGCAGATCGTCAACGAGTACCTGCCACGCGTCGGCGAGCTCGTGAGCGGAACCGTCAAGAAAGCATCGCGGGACACGGTCATCATCGATCTCGGCAACAACGCCGAGGCGATCCTGCGCCGCGAGCACCTGATTCCGCGCGAGTCGTTTCGTGTTGGCGATCGGATTCGCGCGCTGCTGATCGATGTGGACCCGGAGAACCGAGGGCCGCAGCTGATCCTGACGCGAACGTCGTCGGAGATGCTGATCGAGCTCTTCAAGATCGAAGTGCCGGAGATCGCGGAAGACGTGATCGAAATCCGGGGGGCGGCCCGTGATCCGGGATCACGCGCGAAAATTGCGGTGCGGACGAACGATGGCCGGATCGATGCGGTCGGCGCCTGCGTCGGGATGCGGGGTTCGAGGGTTCAGGCCGTGTCGGGTGAACTGGCTGGCGAGAAGATCGACGTGGTGCCTTGGGACGAAAATCCAGCGCAGCTCGCGATCAACGCGATGTCGCCTGCCGAGGTGCAGTCGATCATCGTCGACGAAGAGACGCACACGATGGATATCGCGGTCGAGGAAGACAATCTCGCGCAAGCCATCGGTCGCGGCGGTCAGAACGTTCGTCTGGCGAGCGAACTGACGGGCTGGTCGCTGAAGGTCATGACTGAAGAGGACGCGGCGCAGAAACAGGAAGAGGAAGCGCAGCGGTATATCCAGGGATTCATGGAAATGCTTTCGGTCGATGAGGGCCTGGCGATCGTCCTGGTCGAGGAAGGATTTACGAGCGTCGATGAGATCGCCTACGTGCCGATCGAAGAGATGCTGGCCATCGAGGGTTTCGACGAGGAAACTGTTGATGAGCTTCGCAATCGCGCCAAAGATGCGCTGTTGACGAAGGAGATCGCATCGGAAGCGGGCAGCGGCACACCGCAGGAAGATCTCCTGGGCATGGAAGGGATGACGCGAGAGCTCGCGTTTCGACTCGCCGATGCCGGGGTAACCACGATGGAGGATCTCGCGGAAC
Source organism: uncultured Pseudomonadales bacterium (assembly GCA_951813295.1). Taxonomy (GTDB): domain Bacteria; phylum Pseudomonadota; class Gammaproteobacteria; order Pseudomonadales; family Azotimanducaceae; genus VXYL01. The sequence continues at coordinate 1,394,300 of CATOTI010000002.1, read as the reverse complement.
TCGCGATCGCCGATCTTGTGGAAATCGAAGAGACGCTCTCGGAGACCGAAGCCGGCGAGTTGATCATGACCGCGCGCGCACCGTGGTTCGAAGAATCCGAGGACGATGCAGCGGAGGGCACCAACGACTAGTCGGTCGTGGGTGTGAAGGAGTAGCAGTGGCAGACGTAACGGTAAAACAGCTTTCCGACACGGTTCGAGTGCCGGTGGACCGTCTCCTGAAGCAGATGCAGGATGCGGGGCTCCCGCATGGAAAAGAAGACGACCTCGTCTCAGACGAACAGAAAGGTCAGCTTCTTCGCCATCTCCGTGCTTCGCACGGCGAATCGAGCGCTTCGGAACCCAAGAAGGTCACGCTGACGCGTAAAACGACACGCACATTGCGTGCCGGTAAGGCCGGTCGTGGAAGCGCCGTCAAAGTCGAGATGCGTCGCAAGCGCACCTACGTCAAGCGCGGTGCCCTCGACGATGAAAGTAAGTCCGGCGAAGAAGCGCCGGCGCCGGCGCCGAGTCAGCTCGAGGCGGAAGCCGAGCGTATCCGGGCCGAAGAGAGTCAGCGGGCGGCCGCGGAAGAAGAAGCGCGTTTAGCAGAGCAGAAGCGCAAAGAGGAAGAGGAGCGCGAGCGCCTCGAACGCGAAGCGGCAGAGGCGAAAGCCCGCGAAGAAGAAGAGGCCAAGAAGGCCGCGGACGCCAAAGGGGCGGAACCCGCACCGGATAAATCGATCGCCGAAGCGCAGGCCGAGCAACGCTCCAAATCGAGCGGCAATCGGCGTGCCCAGAAAGGTCCGGCGAAGTCGGGGGGACGCGGTGATCGTCCCGATCGCGGGCGTCGGCGCGAGCTGTCCTTCAAAGGCGAAGGTCGCCGGTCGAAGCGTCGCAGCCGAGGCCTCACGGTCGAGAAGCAGGGCGGAGAGTTCGAGCGCCCGCAGGAACACATCGTTCGCGAAGTGGAAATCGGCGACGTGGTATCCGTCGGCGAATTGGCCAGCCGCATGAGCATCAAGGCAAGCGAAGTGATCAAGACGCTCATGGGCATGGGCGTGATGGCGAACATCAATCAGACGCTCGACCAGGACACCGCGACGTTGGTTGTCGAGGAGATGGGCCACCGCGTCAAAATCGTTGCCGATGACGAGATGGAGCAGGAGCTCGAAGAGCTGCTCCAGATCGAAGGCGAACAAGCGTCGCGGCCGCCCGTCGTCACCGTCATGGGTCATGTCGACCACGGTAAGACGTCGCTGCTCGACTACATCCGCAAGTCACGCGTCGTCGCTGGCGAAGCGGGCGGGATCACCCAGCATATCGGTGCGTATCACGTCGAAACCGATCGGGGGGATATCAGCTTCATCGATACCCCGGGCCACGCCGCATTTACTGCAATGCGTGCGCGTGGTGCGAAGTCGACAGATGTCGTCATCCTGGTCGTCGCCGCTGATGACGGCGTGATGCCGCAAACGAAAGAAGCGGTAGATCATGCGCGCGCGGCTGAAGTGCCGATCGTCGTCGCCGTCAATAAAATGGATCTCGAAGGTGCGGATCCTGACCGCGTCAAGAACGAACTCGCGGCCGCTGATGTCATTCCCGAGGATTGGGGCGGTGATACGCAGTTCGTGCCGGTGTCCGCCGAGACGGGACAGGGCATCGACGAATTGCTCGAGGCGATCAACCTCCAGGCAGAGCTGCTGGAACTCACGGCTGTCGAAGAGGCACCGGGGCGCGGCGTTGTCGTCGAATCTCGGCTCGATCGGGGTCGTGGACCCGTCGCTACCTTGCTCGTCCAGAACGGCACGCTGAAGAAAGGTGACGTCGTGCTCGCTGGTGAGTACTACGGGCGCGTCCGGGCGATGATGAATGAGCGTGGCGAGACCGTCGACACGGCGGGGCCGTCGATTCCGGTGGAGCTGCTCGGTTTGAACGGTACGCCGAACGCGGGTGACGATTTCACTGTCGTTCCGGACGAACGCCGGGCGCGTGAACTCGCCGAATTCCGCGCGGACAAGAGCCAGGAGCAACGCCTCGCAAGCCAGAAAGCGGCGTCTCTCGAGAACATGTTCGCGAACCTCGGGAAAGGCGAAAAGCGTGTCTTGAAGCTCGTGCTGAAGGCAGACGTGCGCGGCTCCCTCGAGGCGATCATTCAGGCTTGCGCGGATATCGGTAACGAAGAAGTCGCAGTCAACATTCTCGGATCCGGCGTCGGTGGGATCACCGAGTCCGACGCGAACATGGCGATGACCTATGGCGCGGCCGTGTTCGGCTTCAACACGCGCGCCGATTCGGCCGCCAAAGCGATCATCGAGCGTGAAGGCATCGACCTGCGTTACTACAGCGTGATTTACGAACTCCTGGACGACATCAAGCTCGTCCTCGAGGACATGCTGGAGCCGGAGCTGCGCGAAGAGATCGTCGGCACGGCAGAGGTGCGCGATGTTTTCCGTTCTCCACGCTTCGGTCAGGTGGCCGGGTGCATGGTGGTCGAAGGGACCGTCTTCCGGAACAAGAAGATCCGGGTGCTGCGCGAGAACGTCGTGATCTTCGAGGGCGAACTCGAATCGCTGCGGCGTTTCAAGGACGACGTCAACGAAGTCCGTAATGGCCTCGAATGCGGTATCGGCGTACGCAACTACAACGACGTACGCGCCGGCGACAAGATCGAGGTGTTCGAAGCACGTGAGGTCGCGCGCGCGTTATGACGCCCACGCGAGCGCATCGGGTCGCGGATTTCATCCGTGAAGAGCTTGCCGATATCGTGCGCTCGGAAATGCGTGATCCGCGTGTCGGCATGGTGTCGATCACCGATGCCAAGGTGAGCCGCGACCTCGGGTTCGCGGACGTATTTGTATCGTCGTTGTCGGCGGCGGATGAGGCGAGCCGGAAAGAACTCGTTGATGTGTTGAACGGCGCCGCTGGCTTTCTTCGCACCGTCGTATCTAAACGCCATTCGATGCGCACGACGCCGAGGCTTCGCTTTCACTACGACGAACTGATCGACGAAGGTCCTCGCATCGAGGCGCTCATCAATCGTGCGCTCGCGAGCGATGGGTCGGTCGAGGAACGGCACGATGGGCCGTAGAAGGCGATCGCGCGGACGTGACGTCAACGGCGTGATCGCGCTCGACAAGCCGATCGGTCTGAGTTCGAACGATGCCGTTCAACGCGTAAAGCGGATCTTTTCGGCCAAGAAGGTCGGACATACGGGTAGCCTGGATCCGCTGGCGACAGGGGTTCTGCCGTTGTGCCTCGGCGAGGCGACGAAGTTTTCGCAGTATCTGCTCGCATCGGACAAAAAGTACTGGACGAAGATCAAACTGGGCGTCGCTACCGATTCAGGTGACGCGGACGGCCAGGTGATCAGCACGGGATCGGTCGACGGCATCACCTTTGACGCCATCGAAAAAGCGCTCGAGGCGTTCCGTGGTGAATTCGATCAGGTGCCGTCGATGTTCTCGGCCGTAAAGCACAACGGCCAGCCGCTCTACAAACTCGCGCGGCAGGGCATCGAGGTGGAGCGCAAGGCGCGCCCGGTGACGGTATTCGAAAATGAGCTCCTCGAGTTCGAAGGTGACGAACTGACGCTCTCGATCCACTGCAGTAAGGGCACCTATGTCCGCACGATCGCAGAGGAGCTCGGCGAGGCGCTCGGTTGCGGTGCGCATGTGACGGCGCTCCGGCGAACGATGGCCGGGCCCTTCGGGGAAGACGATCTAGTCACCTTGGAAAAGATCGAAGCCGCGCGTGAAAACCACGTGTTGGACGAACTGTTGCAACCGGTGGCTAGTGCAGTGCGACAATGGCCATCAGTCACGTTGAGTTCGGCGACCGCTTTCTATGTAAAGCAGGGACAGCCGGTCATCGTGCCACACGCCCCCACGGAAGGTTGGGTTCGTCTTGTTGAAGACGACGATGATGTGGCGGGCGGATTCCTAGGTGTAGGAGAGGTGCTGAGCGACGGGCGGATAGCACCGCGCCGCTTGGTACCGAGTTAAGCATCCCGCCACTGTAGATATGCACGGTGGCGGATTGAGTAAACCCGCATATTCATGGAGACAACATGGCTCTCACAGCCACTAAGAAAGCAGAGATCGTTGCCGAATATCGATTGAGCGACAGTGATACGGGATCACCCGAAGTCCAGGTCGCACTGCTGACTTTCAACATTAATTCACTACAAGAACACTTTCGTGACCATGGAAAGGATCACCACTCGCGACGCGGGCTGATTCGCATGGTCAACCAGCGACGGAAATTATTGGATTACCTGAAGGATAAGGATCAGAGCAGGTATACGTCGCTGATTCAGCGTTTGGGGTTGAGGCGTTAAACCCTAGAAGGAGATTCAGATTTGAGTTCGATACGGAAGGAATTCCAATTCGGCGACCATACGGTCGTCTTAGAAACCAACAAAGTTGCGAAGCAGGCAACTGGCAGTGTGATGGCTTCAATGGGGGATACGGTGGTGCTTTGCACCGTCGTCGCGAACCCGCGCGCCAACCCGAACCAGCCCTTCTTCCCCTTGACTGTCAACTATCAGGAGAAGACATACGCCGCCGGCAAAATCCCGGGCGGCTTTTTCAAGCGTGAAGGTCGTCCGTCGGAGAAAGAGACGCTCACGTCGCGTCTGATCGACCGTCCGATCCGGCCGCTCTTTCCCAAGGCGTTCATGAACGCGGTCCAAGTGATTCCCACCGTGATGTCGGTGGATCGCGATATGGATCCGGATATCGTTGCGCTGCTCGGTACATCGGCGGCGCTCGCAGTATCCGGGATCCCGTTCGCGGGCCCGATTGGTGCGGCTCGTGTCGGCTATGACGACGGCCGTTACCTGCTGAACCCGGGGTACGAGGCGTTGAAAGAATCAGCGCTCAACATGGTCGTCGCCGGTACCGAATCGGCGGTGCTCATGGTGGAATCGGAGGCTGCCGAGCTCTCCGAAGATCAAATGCTCGGCGGGGTGCTTTTTGCGCACCAGGAAATGCAATGCGTGATCGAGGCGATTCGCGAGCTCAAGGCCGAAGCAGGTAAGCCCGATTGGGAGTTCGTCGCGCCCGAGGCCGATACGGCAATCGCTGACAAAGTCGATGCCGCCATCAAAGCGGACCTGGGCGAAGCGTATCGCGTCGTGATCAAGCAAGATCGCCAGGAGAAAGTCGCGGCCGCTCGTGCCGCCGCCCTTGCTGCCGTGGAAGAAGACGATCAGGACGAGGCGCTCGACGCGTTCTCGAAGCTCGAGAAGAACATCGTGCGCGAGCGCGTCCTGAACGGCGAACCCCGCATCGACGGACGCGATCTCAAGACCGTCCGCCCGATCGACGTCGAGGTCGGCATGTTGCCGAAGACGCACGGATCGGCGCTCTTTCAGCGTGGTGAGACCCAAGCGATCGTCGTGGCGACACTCGGTTCCTTGCGCGACGCGGCGAGAGTCGACGCGCTGGAGGGGATGTACAACGACCACTTCCTGCTGCACTACAACTTCCCGCCCTACAGTGTGGGTGAAGAAGGTTTTCTCGGCGGTCCGAAGCGACGCGAAATCGGTCACGGGCGCCTCGCGCGCCGCGGTATTGCAGCGTGCCTGCCGAACGAAGAAGACTTCCCTTATACGGTTCGCGTCGTCTCCGAGATCACGGAGAGCAACGGCTCGAGCTCGATGGCGAGTGTGTGCGGTTCGTCCCTCGCGCTGATGGACGCCGGTGTACCAATGAAAGCGCCGGTGGCGGGTGTCGCCATGGGTCTCGTCAAGGAAGGTAATTGTTTCGCGGTGCTGACCGACATCCTTGGTGACGAGGACCACCTCGGCGATATGGACTTCAAGGTAGCCGGAACGTCGCGTGGCGTGACCGCGCTGCAGATGGACATCAAGATCGACGGCATCACCGAAGAGATCATGGAGCAGGCACTCGAGCAGGCGCTCGAAGCCCGGCTGCACATCCTTGGTGAGATGAACAAGGTGATTTCCGAGTCGCGGGCAACCGTTTCGGAGAATGCACCGTCGATGACACTATTGAAGGTCGACACGGACAAGATCCGCGACATCATCGGCAAAGGTGGTGCGACGATCCGTTCGATCGTTGAGGAAACCGGCGCGGAGATCGATATCGACGATAACGGCAGTGTTCGGATCTACGCCGACGACGGCGATTCGAAGGACGCCGCGGTCGCGCGGATCGAAGAGATCACGGCAGAAGCCGAAGTCGGCAGGATCTACAACGGACGGGTCGAACGCATCGTCGACTTCGGCGCGTTCATCAACATCCTGCCCGGCAAGGATGGCCTGCTGCACATCTCCCAGATCGCGGAGGAGCGTGTCGAGAAAGTCACCGACTACCTCGAAGAAGGCCAGATGGTCGACGTCGTTTGTCTCGATGTCGATCAGCGTGGGCGTATCAAGCTCTCGATGAAAGAAGTCGAGAACTACGCCCAGGTCGCCGAAGGCTAGCGCTTGATCAGCGCAGCAGTTTCCGCGCGAGCGGAAACTGCAAACGCGCCTGCGCGCCGTGAAGACGGCGCGTTGGCAGGTTTTCGCTCACGCGAAGAGCTGCCACTCACGCGAAGAACTAGTGTTGAACCGCCCTTCAGCGGGCTCGCTCGGTCGGCAATTCGCCTCGAATCGGATGGTGTTCGATCTTGAACGGGTCGTTACCGCTCATACGAGCGCCTCGTCAGCCGCGATTGGCGACGAGGTCGTTGACTACGCTCGGATCCGCGAGCGTCGATGTATCGCCGAGATCGTCGATTTCGTTGGCGGCGATCTTTCTCAAGATGCGTCGCATGATCTTTCCTGAACGCGTCTTCGGTAAACCCGGGGCCCACTGGATGATGTCGGGTTTGGCAATCGGCCCGATTTCACTTCGGACGAGATTGACGAGTTCCTGCTCGAGCGACTCGAGGTCGGTGTTGGTACCGGCCATCAAGGTGACGTATGCGTAGATGCCTTCACCTTTGATCTCGTGCGGGAAGCCGACGACGGCTGCTTCGGCGACGGCGTCGTGCAGCACCAGCGCACTCTCCACTTCCGCGGTCCCCATCCGGTGGCCCGACACGTTCATGACGTCGTCCACGCGACCCGTAATCCAGTAGTAGCCGTCAGCATCACGTCGGGCACCGTCACCGGTGAAATAGAAACCGGGATAGGTCGCGTAGTAGGTATCGATCACACGTTGATGGTCACCGTAGACGGTGCGGATCTGGCCCGGCCACGTGGAGGTGATCACGAGATTTCCCGACGCCTCGGTTTCTTCGATGATGTTGCCGTCGGTATCGACGAGTGCCGGCTGGACGCCGAAAAAGGGTCGCGTAGCCGATCCGGGCTTGAGACCGATCGCGCCCGGAAGCGGGGTGATCATGATCCCGCCTGTCTCGGTCTGCCACCACGTATCGACGATCGGACAACGTGAATCGCCGACGATGTCGTAGTACCAAGACCAGGCTTCGGGATTGATGGGCTCCCCGACGCTGCCGAGTAGCCGCAGGCTCGAGCGGGAGGAACCCGTGACGAATTCGTTGCCTTGCCCCATGAGCTGGCGAATCGCCGTTGGCGCGGTGTAGAAGATGTTGACCTGATGCTTGTCGACCACCTGCCAGCATCGGCCGGCGTCGGGATAGGTCGGCACGCCTTCGAACATGAGCGTCGTTGCGCCGTTGGCGAGCGGCCCATAGACGATATAGGAGTGGCCGGTGATCCAGCCGACATCGGCCGTACACCAGTAGATGTCGCCTTCCTGGTAGTCGAAGACGTAACGGTGCGTCATCGCCGTCTGCAGCATGTACCCACCGGTGCCGTGCTGTACGCCTTTGGGTTTTCCGGTCGATCCCGACGTGTAGAGGATGAAGAGCGGATCTTCCGCGTCCATCCACTCACACGGGCAGTCGGTACTCTGATCGGAGACCAGTTCGTGATACCAGACATCACGCCGGGCGTGCCATTCGACGTCGTTCCCCGTTCGCTGGACCGTGAGAACCGTGTGCACGTTCGGACAGTCTTTGAGCGCGATCTCGGCGTTGGCCTTGAGTGGCACGAGCCGTCCGCCGCGAACACCTTCGTCGGCGGTGATCAAGGTTTGGCAATCGGAATCGAGAATCCGGTCCTTCAGTGACTGGGGCGAAAACCCACCGAACACGACCGAGTGAATCGCGCCGATTCGCGCGCACGCGAGCATGGCGTAGGCGGCTTCGACGATCATCGGCATGTAGATACAGACCCGGTCGCCCTTCTTCACCCCCCTGGATTTGAGTGCGTTGGCAAGTCGACCCACTTCGTCTGCGAGGTCGGCGTAGGTGATCTTCTTGTCATCCGCCGGATCGTCGCCTTCCCAGATGATCGCCACCTGATCGGCGCGCTCGGGAAGGTGACGGTCGATGCAGTTGTAGCTGGCGTTCAGTTTTGCGCCACGGAACCAGGCGACGCGTCCGGCCCGCATGTCGGATTCGCTGACCGTATCCCAGTCCTGCTCCCAGGTAATGAATTCCTTCGCGCGTGCCGACCAGAACGAATCCGGATCGTCGATCGATTCGGCGTACAAGCGCTCGTAGGTGGATGCGTCGATGTGTGCGCGAGCGGCCAGGTCTTCGGGGACGGGATATGTAGACATTCGTGTGTTCCTTGTCTAATCGCGTCCGGGATTCCGGATTCGCGCGATGAGTGGCTCTGTCGCTGGGTGGCTGGCGGTCGGTGACCCGGCGAGTGCTTCGTAGATCGGTTCCGCGAGCGTCTTGCCGAGTTCGACGCCCCATTGATCGAAGGAGTTAATTTGCCACAGGTGGCCGAGGCAGAAGACTTTTTGCTCGTACATCGCGAGGAAAGCGCCGATCGATTCGGCATCGAGTTCGTTGAAAAGGATCGTCGTCGAGGGCGTGCCGCCGGGTACGCGACGATGCGGCGGCGTATCGGGTGCGTTGCCGAAGCGCATCGCTTCACTTTGCGCAAAGCAGTTGGCGAGCAACCACCGGTGGTGGCTGTCGTAACGCGTCGGCGCCGTCCGGACCGCGACGAAGTCTGCACTGAACCGCCGGGTGCCCTGCAGCAGGAACTGATGGAACGCGTGTTGGCCATTCGTTTCTTCGCCACCCCAAATGAAGGGGACGGTATGACCCGCGATGTCGTCGCCGTCCGCCGTCACCCGCTTGCCGTTGCTCTCGAGCTCGAGTTGCTGGAGGTAGGTGGGGATCTCGGCGAGCCGGCTGTCGTAAGGCAGCACGAGATGCACGCCCCGGTCCAGGAACTCACTGTTCCAGAGCGCCGTGAGCGCGAGGCGGATCGGCAGGTTATCGGCGAGGTCTGCATTGCGGAAATGTTCATCGAGTTTTCGCGCACCGGCCAAGAACGCGCGAAAGAAAGGTGCCCCGAAAGCAATCGCGGTGGCTAGGCCGATCGGCGACCAGATGGAATAGCGTCCACCGGTCCAGCCCCACAGACGAAAGCATGATTCGCGGCTGAACCCCATCGCGACGGCTCGATCCAAGCGTTCCGTTACCGCGATGAACTGCCGCGCAATCGCACCCTCGGCGCCGCGCTCAATGAACCAACTTTTGACCGCGCCTGCGTTCTCGAGTGCTTCCAGCGTACTGAAACTCTTCGATGCGACGATGACGAGCGTTCGTTCTGGGTCGAGCCGACGAAGCGTCCGCTCGAGCGTCAGCCCGTCGATATTCGCGAGGAAACGTACATCGATTGTGGATGTCGGAAACGCATTCACGAGCACTTGGGGCCCGAGATGACTTCCGCCGATCCCGATATTGACGACGGTCGATATCGGCCGGCCGGTGTGGCCGCGAAGGCTTCCGTCGCGAACGCCTTCGGCGAAGTCGAGCATTCGTTCTCGCTCGGTCTCCACTTCATCGTTTAGTTTTTCGTCGGACGCGAGCGGTGTTCGGAGGCGTACATGCTGGACCGTTTTTCCTTCGCTCCGATTCTCGAACGTCCCGTCGAACTGGCGCTCGATTGCGCCCTGCAGATTCGATTCTTCGGCAAGCCGCAAGAGTGAATGCCACTCCTCCGCGCTCACGAGTTGCTTCGCCATGTCCACCGTGAGCCCGCCGAGCGACATCGGTTCGAGAATCGAAAGCTCGTCGTCGCGACTCGCCAATCGGCGGTTGCCGGCGAGTTTGGCGAGCGTCTGCCACGACGGTAGTTGGCGGAAGTCAGCCGGCACGGTGGCCGACGTTATCAATGAGGCGGGCGCCGCCTAACTGCGCTGCTGCGAGGATGCGGAACTCATGCGTTTCGGGTGAGGCCTCGGCGAGTGTGCGGGCGTCGCGGATGGCCACGTAGTCGACATCGAAGCCCGCGTCGGCGAGTTCCGATGCCCCGCGCGCGATGAGCGAATCGAAATCACGGCGTCCGGCGGCGAGGCCGATACGAATCGCTTCGATGGTCTGGTACAGCTTGGGCGCGCGGGCACGTTCTTCCTCCGACAGGTATTGATTGCGGCTCGAGAGCGCCAATCCATCGTCAGCCCGCACCGTCGGCACGCCGATGATTTCGAGGGGAACGTCGAGGTCGTATGCCAAGCGGCGGATGATCGTAAGCTGCTGCCAGTCCTTTTCACCGAAAAACGCCAGCTCGGGCTGGACTATGTTGAATAGCTTCGTGACGACGGTTGCGACACCGTCGAAATGGCCTGGCCGGTCGAGTCCGCACAAGGTGTCGGCTAGCGCGTCGACCGAGACGCGCGTCGGTGTGTCGCGACCATCCGGGTAGACCTCGTCGACCGACGGCGCGAAGACGATATCGGTGCCGACGCTCGCGAGCGCTTCTTCGTCACGCTCGAGCGTTCGCGGATAACGATCGAAGTCCTCGTTCGGACCAAACTGTGTGGGGTTCACGAAGATGGTCGTGACGACCGTTGCCGACGTTTCTCGCGCTCGGCGGGCGAGTTCGACGTGCCCCGCATGCAAATTGCCCATGGTCGGGACGAGCCCGAGCGGGCGCGGGCATTCGCGCAGCGTCGCGCGGAGCTCGACGAGTTGTTCGATACGCATCATGGGTTCAGGTGAAGCAGTGTTCGGGGGCGGGGAATGCCCCGCTCTTGACCGCCTCGGCATAGGCCTCGAAAGCGCCTCGTACGTCTTGGGCTTCCGCCATGAAGTTCTTGACGAATTTCGGCACCCGGATCGTGGATGGCGTGATGCCTAACATGTCGTGCATCACCATTATCTGACCGTCCGTGTGAGGCCCCGCGCCGATGCCGATGACCGGCACGTCGAGCCGCTCGGTAATCGTTCGGCCGAGCTCCACTGGAACGCATTCGAGCAAAATGATCGACGCACCGGACTCCTGCAGGATCAATGCTTCCGCGACCATGTCGTTGGCCTGATTCGGGTCACGCCCTTGTACGCGATAGCCGCCGATGCGGTTGATCGATTGCGGTGTGAGGCCCATGTGAGCGCAGACCGGAATGCCACGCTCGGTCAGCAGTCGCGTCGATTCCGCAAGCCAGGCGCCGCCTTCGAGTTTGACGACGTGGGCGCCGGCGCGCATGAGCGCCGCGGCGCTTTCGAGCGACTGCTCCTCGTTCGCATAACTCATGAAAGGCAGGTCGGCCATGATCAACGCGCCGTTGTTGCCGCGTCGCACGCAGTTCATGTGATAGACCATGTCGTCGAGCGTGACGGGCAACGTGCTGTCATGACCTTGCAGGACCATGCCGAGAGAATCACCGACCAGAATGACGTCGATACCGGAGGACGAAACGATCTCGGCAAACAGGGCGTCGTAGGCCGTCAGCGATGCGAACCGTTCGCCGCGTGCTTTCATTCTCGTCAACGTGTTGAGCGAAACGGGCGATTTTCGCGTTTGGCTGCTCATGGCGTCTTCCTACTAAAGCAGTGTCGGGTTGGGGTTGAAGTAACTCCGCACACCGTCCATCGAGGCGATCTGTTGCATCAGAGCGTCGAGGTGCGCGTCGTTGTGCGCAAAATCGATTTCGGCCGCATTGACGATCAGAAGCGGGGCATCGTCGTAGTAGTGGAAGAAGCGCGTGTACGAATCGCTCAGGTGGATGAGGTACTCACTGTCGATTCGTTGTTCGTAGCCGATTCCCCTCATTCGAATCCGCTCGAGGAGAACCGGCACCGGCGCCTGCAGGTAGATGACGAGATCGGGTGGCGGCGGGTCGATCGCAAGGCTCGTCGCGATCTGGTCATACAGCGCGAGTTCGTGCTCGTCGAGGGTGATCTCGGCGAAGAGACGATCCTTGTCGATCAGGAAGTCCGTGACGACGCGGGGACCCAACAGATCGTTCGTGGGTAACTTGCTGACCTGATCGGCACGGTGCAGGAGAAACGACAACTGCGTCGGTAACGCATAGCGGCGACCTTCGCGGTAGAACCGATCGAGGAACGGATTCTCGGCGGCCGGTTCGAGCATGAGCGGTAGGGCAAAGCGCTCGGCCAGGCGGCGGGCCAGGGTGGTCTTGCCGACGCCGATCGGGCCCTCGATGGCTACGAACTGCAGCGCCGACGTGGCGGATGACGGCTGCGACTGACTGGCGTTGGCGAGATGGGCCCTATCGTTGCCAAGGGCCATGGTTTAAGACGCGGACGTTTCGCTGACTGGCGCGTCCTGCGAACTCCCACCGCCGGGTCGTCGTCTTCGACGGCGACGGCGTTTGCGCTTCGGACCGTTCGAACGGGCCTCGGCGGTACGCGATTCCGGATCCATTTCCTGAAGTTTTGTCCACCACTCGCCGAGTTCGGTGGGTGCGTCGTTTGTTTCGACACGCAACATCAGGAAATCGTAGGCGGCCCGAAAACGACCGTGGTCCAGGAGCTTGTTGACTGACTTGGTGGCGCGCCGTTCGAGTCGCGGTTGCAGGCTCCAGACATCACGAATGAAGAGCGCGTGCCGTCGCGGGATGGCGATCGTGAGTTGCTGCTCCGAAATCACGCTGTTGGCGGCCTTGGTCTGATCGTAACCGTTGGACGTCATCGCCGCGGCGTGGTCGCAACGATCGAGGAATTCGTGCCACAGAAATGCCGCCAGCAGGAACCCGGGCGTCACGGGTTTTTCTTCGGCGATTCGATTGTCGGTGCTCGCGAGTGCCGCGCGCGCAATCGGTTCGGCATAAGGCGGCAGCGGGAAAAGGATCTCGGTGAGATCGTGCTCCTGCATCAGCTCGAACGTTCCGACGGCGCTACCGCTCAAAAACATCTTCGTGAACTCGTCGAACAGTCGTGCCGGTGGTATTGCCGTCAAGAGTTCGGCCATCGGCTCGATGGCGTCCTTTGTCGCCTCTTCCATCGTGAAACCGAGTTTCGCTGCGAATCGGATGGCGCGCAGAATCCTGACGGGGTCTTCGCGAAAACGGGTCAGGGGATCGCCGATGAGCCGGAGCGTCTTGGCCTCGATGTCCTTCAGGCCGTCGCAGTAGTCGATGACCGCGTTGTCTACCGGATCGTAGTAGAGCGCGTTGATCGTGAAGTCGCGACGATAGGCGTCTTCGTCGACTGTCCCGTAGACGTTGTCGCGCAGGATGACGCCCTGTTCGGACTTGTGGGCGTCCTCTCGTAACGTTCGGCGAGGATCGCGGAAGAGATCGTCGTTGGGATCGACTTTGCCCATGTCGATCTCGAGCTCGTCCTCGTCCTCGTGGCGACTCGGAATGTCGACGAGGTCGTCGAAATCGAGCGATCGGCGAAACGTCGAGACCTCGATGATCTCGCGTCCGGAACGAACATGCGCGATTCGGAACCGACGGCCCACCAAACGGACACGTGGCAGGACCTCTTTTACTTCCTCGGGTGTTGCGCTCGTCGCGACGTCGAAGTCTTTTGGGGTGAAGCCGAGTAGTAGGTCGCGCACGCACCCACCGACGAGGTAGGCATCGAATCCGGCTTCGCGAAGCTCGTTAATGACGTCGACCGCGTTCTGGGAAAGATGGGTCGGGTCGATCGAGTGTTGGGTTACGCGCTCAGGCAAAGGACTCTGGGTCTGGGAGTTGAGCGACGATCTTAAGGGGTCGCGCTATGGCAGGGAAGTCGAAGCGTCGCCGAATCGGCATTTACGTACTGACGCGGGGCCCCCGTTTGCGGGTTCGGCGTCGCGGGATGCTCAACCGTTGGCGGCGTTCCCAAAGACTCTTGCGGCTGATGCCCAAACGGTTCGCGAGCTCCGTTTCGGTGAGCTGATCTTGGTTTTCGAGAACGAACTGGACGAAATAGTCCTCCAGGCTGCCGGTGCCGTTGATATCGGTCTTCACTTGGGCGGGCGGCGACAGTTCGACGTCGATCGCGAGGAGTTCGCTGTCGATCGTGCCCGAATCGCACAGGATGACGGCGCGTTCGATGGCGTTTTCGAGTTCCCGGACGTTGCCGGGCCAGGTGTAGTCCTTGAGCGTCGTGAGCGCTTCGTCGGCGAATCGAACGTCCGGTTTCGCCAGTTTCTGGCTGATCCGTTCGAGAACGGCCTGGGCGATCGCGACGACATCGTCGCCCCGTTCACGCAAAGGCGGGACGACGAGCGTGACGACATGCAGGCGGTAAAAGAGATCTTCTCGGAACGCCTGCGCTTCGGTCAGTGACTTCAGGTCGCGGTGTGTCGCGGTGATGAGTCGTACGTCGACCCGACTGGAGTTAGTCGACCCGACACGGCGTGTTTCGCCGTCCTGAAGGACCTGCAGCAGGCGGGCCTGCGCCTCGATCGGCAGTTCGCCGATCTCGTCCAGAAAGAGTGTGCCGCCGTGGGCGGCTTCGATGAGGCCCGCTTGCCGGGCGGTCCTTCCGGGCACGCTGCCGGGTTCGTGGCCGAAGAGCTCGGTCTCGATCAACGAGTCGGGAATCGCCGCGCAGTTGAGCGAGATCATCGGGGCGTGGCGGCGAGCACTTGCGTTGTGCAAGGCCCGCGCGACGAGCTCTTTGCCGCTGCCGGACTCGCCCTGGATCAGAACCGTGGTTTCGGTGGGTGCAACTTTGCGGATGCGATCGAAGAGCTCGAGCATCGCGTCGCACTGGCCGATCATCGACCAGAGTGCCGGCTCGCTCGCGAGTTCGGGGTTGCCGGCTTTGTTGAGGGCGCGGGTGACCGCTTTGACGAGTTCGCCGGCGCTCAGCGGCTCAGCCAGATAGTCCGTCGCGCCCTGGCGCATGCATTGAACGGCGTCCGGAATCGATCCTTCCCGGGCGATGACGATGAGCGGCGGAAGCGGTGTCGAGGAAGCCAGGAGTTCGTCGACGAACTCCCTGTCCAGGATCAACGCGCGTGCATCGATGACGGATTCGCTCGCCTGATCGATTGCATAGTCCGCACTGGTGATCCCGACATCGTCGAGTTCCGCCCGCAGGGCGTCTCGCCGTTGTGCGTCGCTCGCGAGTACCAGCACGTCGTTCATAGCGTGAATGGTAGCAGTGAAACGATTTTCTTCGCCCGATGGGCGCCGAAGGGACACCGGCACGTCAGATGCTCACGAAGGTATCGAATTGCGTACGGGCGGAAATCCCGCCGATTCGCCAAGTCGGCGTCGCCACGGACAGCATCTCCTCGGGCGAGGATCGTGGAGGCACGGAAACACCCAGAAGGCCGAGTACCGTCTCGAGGTTCTGGCGCGCGAAGTGTTCTTCGATCGTCGTCGCGTGGGTGTGCTTCGAAAGTTTGGCGCCGCTCAATACCGTGATCACGGGCAGATGTGCATACCGGATGTCGGGGGCGGTCAGGCGCTCGGTGGCGTGCAGGCGATCTCGAATCAGGATCTGGCGCGGCGTGTTGTCCAGGAGGTCGGCGCCGCGAACGATGTGCGTCGTCTCGTCGAGGGCATCGTCAACCACGACCGCGAGCTGATACGAAGCGATTCCGTCGCGTCGCCAGACGACGAAGTCGCCGACGGTTTCACTGAGATTCTCGCGGTAGCGGCCCTGGATTCGGTCGTCGAACTCGATCTCGCGGTCGTCGACGAGTAACCGTTGGGCCGTGGCGTCGAGACGCTGCCCCAGACGGTGACGGCAGGTTCCAGGGTAGGTCGTGTGGCCGCGCAGGTCGCGACGAGAACATCTGCACGCAAAGCTCCGCGGCGCTAGCGTTTCGAAAGCATCACGGTAGGCGTCGAGCCGCTCGCTCTGACGCGTTACCGGTCCGTCCCACCAAAGCCCGTGGGTCTCGAGCGTGTTGAGGATCTTCGTCTCGGCGCCGGGCGCGATCCGCGGGGTATCGAGGTCGTCGATACGTAGCCGCCACTCGCCCGAGACCGCACGCGCATCGAGCCAAGAAGCCGTGGCGGTCAGCAGCGATCCGAGGTGTAGCGGCCCCGAGGGTGTCGGGGCGAACCGCCCGATGTAGCGCGTCTCTTTCGTCGTGTCTGTCGTGTCTGTCGTGTCGCCCTTTCGCGCGCGATCGCCCGCGTAGCGGCTATCCTCGGAGTTGACGTTCTTTGAGCTCTTCTAAGGACTTGCAGTCCACGCACTGCGCCGCGGTCGGACGTGCTTCGAGGCGCCGGATACCGATTTCCACACCGCAGGTATCGCAGAAGCCGTAGTCGTCTTGGTCGATCCGTTCGAGCGTCTGATTGATCTTTTTGATCAGTCGACGTTCGCGGTCGCGGGTCTTGAGTTCGATACCGAACTCTTCCTCCTGGACCGCGCGATCGAGCGGGTCGGGGAAGTTATTCACTTCGTCCTGGAGGTGATTCACCGTCCGGTCGACCTCTTCCATGAGGTCGCGACGCCACGAGAGCAGGATTTCACGAAAGTGTTTGACCTGCCCATCGCTCATGTATTCCTCGTTCTTCGCCGGTTCGTAAGGCGAGAACGCGCGAAACTGTGAGTCGGCGGCGGCCTGCGTGGCGGCTTTGCTACGCGCCTTCGGAGCCGCCTTGCGCGCGGCTGTTTTCTTCACCGCGGCCTTTTTCACAGGCGTCTTCTTGGCGGCAGCTGACTTTTTGACAGCGGCTGTCTTCTTGGCAGCGGCCGCCGCTTTGGTCGTCGTTTTCTTCGGTGCGGCTTTCTTAGTGGTCTTCTTCGTCGTTGAAGCTTTCTTTGCCGGCATAAGTCTTTATCCGCTCCTCGAAAAAAGGGGGTCGGTTGGGACAGCTTCAGCGATCGGGCTGTGCTGTCGGAGTACGCTCTAGGTGTCAGTTTTGACAGTGTTTGCGCGGTGCGAGAGTCCTTCTCACGACCCGTCGAATCCGCGTCTGGCCTGGGCCTAGAATTTGGAGGCGGCGTAAACTACCAAAACGGAATCACCAAAACCACAGACATCGAACACCATCGATGTCACTCAATCTGGACTCGTCTTGCCATACGGAATTCCCCCTGAGAGTGACCCCTTCTGTGCGCCGGGAGTTGCCCGATGACGCTGGTTTCGACACGCGCTAGGGCGATCGAACCTTTTAGGGTCGTCGAAGTGCTCGGTCGCGCACGGGAGCTCGAGGCCGAAGGTCGCTCGGTCGTGCACCTCGAGGTCGGCGAACCCGATTTCGAGACGGCGCCGATGATCGTGGAAGCGGGGGTCGATGCGCTCCGCGCCGGGCGAACGAAGTACACCCAGGCGCTGGGGATCCCGGAACTACGCGAAGCGATCGCGCTGCGTTATGCACAACACGGGGTGTCGGTCGATCCCCGGAGGATCGCGGTCACGACGGGAGCGAGCGGGGCGCTCGCGATTCTCACGCAAGTGCTAGTGGATCCGGACGATGAAGTGCTTTTGAGCGATCCCGGCTACCCGTGCAACGCCACGTTCGTCGAGACGGCGGGCGGCAGACCTCAGCTCATCGAAGTCGGACCCGAGACACGCTATCAACTCACGTCGGATCTCGTTGCCGCGCATTGGTCGGCTCGATCAAAGGGGGTTTTTCTAGCCGGTCCGTCGAACCCGACGGGTACGCTCGTCGAGCGTGACGAGCTCGAGTCGATGGCGTCCTTCTGTGCGGCCCGCGGAGGGTTTGTACTCGTCGACGAAATCTATCAGGGGCTCGTTTACGCCGCCGCTGGGGCGAAGGAGCTCACCGAAACGGCGCTTGGTGTCGTCCCGGACGTTTTTGTCGTGAACAGTTTCTCGAAGTACTTCGGTATGACGGGCTGGCGCATCGGTTGGTGCGTCATTCCTGAGGATGCGATCGAGGCGACCGAGCGGGTGGCGCAAAACCTCTACATCGCCCCGCCCGCGCCATCGCAATACGCAGCACTTCGATCGCTCGATCAGGATGCCATCGCCGTCCACGAGGAACGGCGCAGGATCTTCGCGGAACGACGTAATGTCCTTCTGCGCGGACTCGACGAACTCGGGTTCGACCTTCCTGTCGAACCGGCTGGTGCTTTCTATGCCTATGCCGGTCTGCCGGACGGATTGGAAATGTCGTCGGAGTCGTTCTGTCGGTGGTTGATCGAGGACTACGGCGTCGCGGTGACGCCCGGCACGGACTTCGGCGTGCACGGGGCGGAGGAGCACGTTCGGTTCGCCTTCACGACGAGCACGGCGGACATCGTCGAAGGACTCGCGCGGATGCGGACGGCGCTCGGCACGCGTGGATTTTGATCCGCCGCTCGAATCGGGCACTTTGATTCGACGCTACAAACGGTTTCTGGCCGACGTGACGGATCAGCACGGGCGCGAACTGACGATCCACTGCCCCAACACGGGTGCGATGACGGGCTGCGCGGAACCGGGCACGCGAATCTGGTATTCGCGATCGGACAACCCCAAACGGAAGTACCCGAACACCTGGGAGATCGGCAGCAATCCGGCGGGGGAGCTCATGTTCGTGCATTCCGCTCGTGCGAACGCGATTGTCAGAGAAGCCATCAACGAGGCGGTCGTCGAGCCGTTCGACGGCATCGAAGGGCTCGATGCCGAAGTGACGATCGATGTCCTCGGCGCTTCGCCAGGCAGGCGCAGCCGTTTCGATTTCGCCTTTCGTCGAGGCGGGCGTGACGTGGTGATGGAGGTCAAGTCGGTAACGCTGCGCGTCCCCGATGGCGGGGCGTTTCCCGACGCCGTCAGCGTTCGGGCACGACGTCACGTCGAGGAACTCGCCGAGCTCGTTTCAGCGGGTTTTTCCGCGATTCTTTGCTTCGCGGTACTGCACACGGGGATCGATCGTGTCCGACCGGCTGCCGAGATCGATCCCGACTACGCGGCGGCACTCGCGCGCGCGATCGATGCCGGCGTCGAGGTGCTTCCACTGGCCTTCGATGTGAGCCCGACAGGTGTACATTTCAACCGGATGATTCCGTTCGAGCTGGTCACGCCCTGAACGCGCGGCGAAGCCCCTGGTAGTCATCGAGGGTTGCGAGCCGTGCGCCAAACTGACTCACGGTTCTGGCCGCGCAGAAGTTCGCAAACCGGGAAGCATCGAGAAGCGTCGCGCCTTGCGACAGTGCGAATAGACAAGCACCCGCGAACATGTCACCGGCACCGGTCGTATCGACGGCGCGCGTCTCGACGCCGGGCGCATGGCTTTGCGCATGTCCCTCGATCGCGAGCGCTCCTTCCGCGCCCATCGTGATCGTGAGCCTGGGGGCTATGTCGCGCAGTTCGTTGGCGGCGATATCGAGCCGGTCGGTCTTTGCCCACGCGAGGGCTTCGTCGGTGTTGCAGAAGAGATGATCGACGCCGTTGCCGAGCATTGCGATCAACTCGTCGCGAAAGAACTCGATCATCGAAGGATCGGACAACGTGAGCGTAACCGGGACGCCTTCGGACTCCGCGACCTCACGTGCCCGGATCGCTGCGAGCCGCCCGGTCGGCGACGAGCACAGATAACCCTCGACGTAGAGATATCGCGACTCGGCCAATGCGCTCGGCACGACGTCGCTCGGATCGAGCGTCTCGGAAACGCCGAGACAGGTATACATGGATCGCTCGGCGTCGTCGGTAACCATCGACACGCATCGCCCGGACGGCAGGTCTTCGATCACACCGGTTTTGTTGGTTTGGATGCCGAGTGTGGCGAGTTCACCGAGAAAGAACCTGCCGGTGGGGTCATCCGCGACGCGACAGGAATAGAAAGCGCGCCCGCCGAAACCTCGGACGGCGACCGTGGTATTGGCGGCCGAACCCCCGCTCATGCGTAATGAAGGCGGGCGGTCGAGTCGCTTCACGATTTCCACGATCCGGTCAGTGTCGACGAGCGACATCAGCCCTTTCGGCACATCGTTGTCTTGCAGGAACTCGTCGTGGACCTCGTACTCCATGTCGACGAGCGCGTTGCCGATGCCATAAACGTCGTACGTCATGTGAGGAGCTCAGCGAACGTCGCGCGGGCGGCGGCCAGCGTTTCGTCGATCACGCTTTCGTCGTGCGCGCCGGAGAGGAATCCGGCTTCGAAGGCGCTCGGGGCGAGATAAACGCCACGTGACAACATGCCGTGGAAGAAACGTTTGAATCGATCGACGTCGCAAGCTGATACGTCGGCGAACGTTTCGACCGGGCCGGACGTGAAGAACAGGCTGAACATCCCCGGCACGCTGTTCGTCGATACCGGGATGTTGGTCTCGGCCGCCGCGTTCGCGAGCCCGTCGACGAGCCGTGTCGTGCGCTGGGCAAGCGTGTCGTAGAACGGCGCGTCGAGCGAACGCAGCATCTCGAGGCCTGCGGCCATCGCGAGCGGATTACCGGAAAGCGTGCCGGCTTGATAGACCGCACCATCGGGCGCGATCTGATCCATGATGTCCGCTTTTCCGCCGAACGCACCGACGGGCAAACCCCCGCCGATGACTTTGCCGAGCGTCGTCAGATCGGGGGCGATGCCGTAGAGCTCTTGGGCGCCACCGGGCGCTACCCGAAAGCCGCTCATCACCTCGTCGAAGATCAACATCGATCCCGCATCGGCGGTGACTTCGCGCAGTCCTTCGAGGAAGCCGGCACGCGGCGGAACACAGCCCATGTTGCCGGGAATCGGTTCGAGGATGACGCAGGCGATCGAGTCGCCATACTCGGCAAAAATCGCGCGCACCGCGTCTATGTCGTTGAAGGGTGCCGTGAGCGTATTCGATGCAATTGCCTCGGGAACGCCGGGTGAATTCGGAATGCCGAGCGTCAGAACGCCCGAACCGGCTTTGACGAGCAGGGAGTCGGAGTGGCCGTGGTAGCAGCCTTCGAACTTGAGGATCCGATCCCGACCGGTCGCCCCGCGTGCAAGGCGAATGGCGGACATCGTGGCTTCCGTGCCCGAATTCACCATTCGTACCTTCTCGATGCTGGGTACGCGTTCGACCACGGCCTCGGCCATCTCGACCTCGAGTTGCGTCGGGGCACCGAAGCCGATGCTTTCGACCGCTTGCGCACGCACGGCGTCGACAACGGGTCGAAAACCGTGGCCCTGCAGCATGGGGCCCCATGAGCCGACGTAGTCGATGTACTCGTTACCGTCGACGTCACGCAATCGGGCGCCTTCGCCGGACGTGAAAAAGACGGGATTACCGCCCACGCCTTTGAACGCGCGGACGGGCGAGTTCACGCCGCCCGGAATGGTGCGAGCTGCGCGTTCGATGAGCGCGGCCGATTGGTCGAGATTCATGGAGACCTCAGAATGGTTTGATGATGACGAGAATGACGATCGGGATGAGAAACAGCACCGGTGCTTCGTTGAACCAACGGTAGAAGACGTGCGAACGAACGTTCATGTCTTGCTCGAATACACGGATCAGCCGCCCGCAATAATGGTGATAGCCGAGTAATCCGACAGCGAGCACCACCTTCGCCCAGAACCAGGCACTCGCCAGGAACATCGATGGGTCGAAGAGGACGATCGCGATACCGAGCACGAACGAGGCGATCATGCTCGGCGTCATGATGCCTCGGTAGAGCTTGCGCTCCATCGTCTTGAACCGCTCGATCGCCTGTGGCTCGTCGACGTCCGCCGCCATCGCGTGATAGACGAAAAGCCGCGGCAGGTAGAAAAGACCGGCCATCCAGCAGATGACCGCGATGATGTGAAAGGCTTTGACCCAGAGCATGCCGTCTTCTTCGGTTACTTTGTCAGCGCGTCGTTGATGGCTTGTTGCGTCACGACGCCGACCCAACTCCGGTCGCGACGCTGGACGACCAGGGGATGGAATCCGTTTGCCGCCATCAGATCCCGAGCCTCCAGCAGCGTCGCATGCGACCCGATGTATTCACTCTCGAATGTCGCGCCGTTTTTCGACGTCACAACCAGTTTTTCTCCGTCCACCTCGACCGTCCACTCGCCGTCGTCGGACTCACCATCGATTGCTTCGACGACGGAGAGCACGCTCGTTCGCGACAATGTCGCCGACGCGGGGTCGAGCGGGTAGCGAACGTTCAAGGCTTCCAAAGTCGCGATGAAGATCGATCCGCGATTGAACACGGCGCGAGTCGTCATTGTCGCGCAAACGATGATCAGCATCGCCGGGAAGATGATATTCGGGTTCTCGGTCAGTTCGAAGACGGCGATGAGTGCCGCCAATGGCGCCTGCAGTACCGCAGCCATCATCGCGGCCATGCCGAGCATGACGTAGAACGCCGGCTGTGATGCTTCGTCGGGTGCCAGACCCTGGCCGACGAAGCCCAGCATGCCACCGAGCACGGCGCCCATGACGAGCGTGGGACCGATCATCCCGACGGGGAGACCTAATCCGACGCAAGCGGCCGAAGCGACTGCTTTCGCGAGGAGGATGATCAAGAGGGTCGACCAGGCGAAATTGCCGAGAAGCGCTTCGTTGACGGTGTCGTAGCCGACGCCGAGCACGGCCGGCGTCACGATGGCGGCGACGCCCGTCAGAGCGCCGGCGACAAGCGCCTTCTTCCAGTACTCGAAATCCATTCGCGCGAAGTATTCGACCAGCAGAATAAAGAGCCCGCCGACGAGGCCGACGACGACGCCGGCAAGGCCGATATACGGCACCTCGAGGAGCGTATTGAGATCGGTTAGCGGGACACTGAAAGTGGTTTCGTTGCCGAACCAGAATCGAGTGATGGCTGTCGCGGTGACCGCGGCCACGATCACGGGGACGAACGATGCGATCGTGTACTCCATCACGATCACTTCCATCGCGAAGATCACACCCGCGAGCGGCGTATTGAACGAACCGGCGATTGCCGCTGCCGAGCCGCAGGCGATCATGGTCCTGATGATGTGGTTGGGAATATGGAGGGCACGGCCGACAATGCTGGAGATCGCGGCGCCGAGATGAATCGCGGGCCCCTCGCGGCCGCCGGAAAGCCCGCCTGCGAGACCGACGACGCCGCCGAAGAACTGAATCAGCATCGATCGCGGCCGAATCCGGCCACGATGATTGGCGAGTCGCTCGAGGACGTGCACGACACCGACGCGACGCGATTCGGCTGGTACGAACGTCAGTGCGGCCCCGATGATGAGGGCGGCGACGAGCGGCGTTGCGAACAGCACGACGGGGTCGAGGTGCTCGAATCCTTCCGCGGCGGTTCCGCGCAGAAGCCAGGATGCACCGTCGATCGCCTCGCGAAAGAGGATCACGATGATGCCGACCGCCGCACCGACAATTACCGCGATCAGTGCGGGTGTGATGACGGCGTCGGGGTTCGCGAGTCGATCTTGTAGGCGATCTCGAAGCATGGCCCATGATAACGGCTCGCCTAACGCGGCCCGAAGCCTGATGTCGGAGCGACGGCTGCAAAATCTCGGGGCTAGGCGTATCGTGCGCTCCTGATTTTCATCCCCAGACAAAGGATTGGCAGGTATCACGCCGTGAGCGCAGCGATTCAGTTCTCCTCCGGTGCGGCCGACAAGGTCCGCGCGCTCATCGAGGATGAAGGCAACACCACTTTGAAACTCCGTGTATTCATCACGGGGGGCGGCTGCTCGGGATTTTCCTACGGCTTCACGTTTGATGAAGATATCGCGGACGACGACACGCTCATCGAGCGCGATGGCGTGGCGGCGCTTGTCGATTCGATGAGCTATCAGTACCTCGCCGGATCCGAGATCGATTACCTCGAGGATCTGCAGGGCTCGCGATTCGTCGTTACCAATCCCAATGCGGCAACGACCTGCGGGTGCGGCAACTCTTTCTCTATCTAGCGACTCTTCACGATCTGGCGACTCACGCTGGATAGATCGCGCCGAGGACGCGTGGTCCGCTCGCGCCGGTCACTTCGGCGGCGTTACCGGGTTGTCCAGCCAAGGTGCGTGCCGCAAGCCACGCGAACGCTGCCGCCTCGATCGCGTCGCCGTCGAAGCCTCGTTCTTCGATTGTGCTGACGTCACCGGGTACGGTTCGGCCAAGGCTCTCCATTAATGCAGCGTTGCGGCGCCCGCCGCCGCAGACCACGACCGGGGCGCGGGGCGAGGCCCATTTCTCGATCGCGAACGCGATCGATTGGGCAGTGAACGCGAGTAGCGTTGCCTGCACGTTCGCGGGTTCGATGTTCAACCGTTCGATGTGGTCTTCGATGAAGGCGAGATGGTAGTGCTCTTTGCCGGTGCTCTTCGGCGGGTCCCGGCTGATGAATTCGTCGTTCATCAGGTCGTTGAGGAGCGCTTGGTCGACGCTCCCCGTTGCCGCCCATCGGCCGTCTTTGTCGAAAGGTTCGTTGCGTTCTTCGCGCACCCAGGCATCGAGTAATGCGTTGCCCGGGCCGGTATCGAATCCGGTGACCCCGCCCGTGGTTTCGAGCAGCGTGATGTTGGCGATCCCACCGACGTTCAGTACCACCGTGTCCTCGTCCGGCACCCCGAGGAGGGCGCGATGAAAGGGTGGGACGAGTGGTGCGCCTTCGCCGCCCGCGGCGATGTCGCGACGGCGGAAATCGGCGACGGTGGTGATCCCCGTACGCTCGACGATGCGTGAAGGATCGCCGATCTGAACGGTGAAGGGGTAGGTGGCCTCCGGATGGTGGCGAATCGTCTGCCCGTGGGAGCCGATGGCCGTGACGCTTCGTGCGTCGACGCCGACCTCCTGGAGGAAATCGGCGATGGCGGCGCCGATCTGATGGCCGAGTTCCGCGTCGGCGAGCCCCACTTGCATGACGTCATCGTCGACGCGGTGCGCGAGGTTCTTGAGCGTGGTGCGCAGCGTCGATGGGATTTCCGCGGTCTTTGCTGCACGGACCGTGATCGTCGAATCGATATCGACGAGCGCCAGGTCGATGCCGTCGACACTCGTTCCGGAGATCGCGCCGACGTATAGAGGCATCGGAGGGGCTTAGTCTCCTGCCGTGCTCGTGGGTTCGACGTTGGTATAGCGGTGCTTTTCTCGTTCGAGCGCCAAGAGCAACCGCGACGTGGTCGTATCGAATCTTTCGCGATCGGTGGCAGGCACCGGCAGGGCCGTCGGTAACGTCACGGTGGCTGGGTTCTTGTGCACACCATTGACGAGGAACTCGTAGTGCAGGTGCGGGCCGGTCGCCCAACCCGTCGATCCCACGTAGCCGATCACGTCGCCTTGCGCGACTCGTCGACCGCGACGGATATGAGATCCGAACTTGGAGAGGTGGAGGTATTTCGTCTCGAACTTCTCGCCGTGCTGGATGACGACGAAGTTGCCGTTCGGTTTCGTTCGCCCGGCGATTTTGACCTTTCCGTCGCCAGCCGCGTAAACAGGCGTGCCGCGTCGTGCGGCGTAGTCGATTCCACGATGCGGCATCGAGTGTTTCCACAGCGGATGCACGCGGTTCGGGTTGAAGCTCGAACTGACGCGGGTGAAGTCGAGCGGTGCGCGCAGGAAGGCTTTGCGCATGCTCTTACCGTCGGGCGTGAAGAAGCCGGCGTATGCATCGTCGGCGTAGCGAACGGCGCGGTAAGTGCGTCCGCGGTTGACGAATTCAGCTGCCAGGATCTCGCCGAAACCGATGAATTCGTCCTCGACGAAGAGTTGGTTGAAGAGCAGGTGGAATTCGTCGCCCTTGCGGATGTCGAGGACGAAGTCTATGTCCCATTGAAAGATCTGTGCGAGCCGTAGCGTGATGTCGTCTGTGAGCCCGACGCCTTGGCCCGTCAGGAAGAGCGAGTGTTCGATCTGACCGTGGCGATAGGCGCGCACCCGCTCGGGCTGGCGCTCGATGAGCTGGCTCCGATAGCTGCCATCGTCGTCGCGCATCACGGACAAGGATTCGAGCGGTCCCCAATCGATATCGAGCGAGACGAAGGCGCCATCGATACGCCGCACCTCGAGACCCTGACCGGGCTTGAGGTCCTGCAGCCGTTTTCGCGTTTCGGCGTTCGCCGCGAGCATGTTGTGCAGTTCGCGCCGTGAGATCTCCAAGCGCGCGAAGATGGCTTCGAGGGTGTCGCCGCGCCGCACCGTTTCGCGAGCGATGTCGATATCGTCACGCCAGACGGGGCTCGTGTCGCGCAACGCGGCAAAAGGCGTCGGCAGCATGCCGGCGATCGTGGGTTCGATGACGTCATCGAAGGTATCGGCTGCAGGTGGTAGTGGCGCCGTGGTCGCGATTTCCCCGTCGGCGTCGTCCAAAGGCTCAGCGAACGTCGCACTCGCGGCGGGGACTTCGGTTGCAACGATATGTTCAACATCCGATGTGAATATGCGTGCGACGGCCATCATCAGGAGCACGACGCCTAGCAAGGTCGCGAGCAGGATGGCATGCGCTTTCGGTAACGGCCCAATCATCACGATGGCGCACGCTCGTAGGCGCGCGCTCCTTTACCCCTCTTTTTTGCCTTTTCTTGGTGTGGCTCGAATCGTGTCGATGTCGTGTCTCTATCGCTGCCAGCGTCCGTCGCGGTCCGTTGCACCGAGATCCGCCCTCGACGTACGCGATGAACGGGTTGGTGGAACTCACGCTTTTTACAGTGGAAGCTTTTCCCAGTTAAAACAGGGGCTTCGATAGAGCGGCGTAAGTATAGGCATTGATTTTCGAATGAAAATAGTCACGATCCGCGACACATCGACCGGAGGGGGATTTTGGTAAGGTGCGCAGCTCACTTTTGCCACACGATCCGCCCAATGACTTCCCTGATCGATGAGCTCGAAGCTCGCGGACTGCTGGCGCAGGTCTCCGACCGCGCCGGTCTAGACGCCCACCTCGCTTCTGGTTCGCGGTCCGTGTATTGCGGCTTCGATCCGACTGCGGCGAGTCTGCACATCGGCAACCTCGTGCCTTTACTAGTACTGCGCCGCTTCCAGCTTGCTGGACATCTGCCGATCGCGTTGGTGGGTGGTGCAACCGGCTTGATCGGCGATCCGTCGTTTCGCTCGGATGAACGCGCGCTCAACGACTACGACGTGGTCGAGAACTGGGTGGCGCGGATACGCAGCCAGGTTTCGCGGTTCGTCGATCTCGAAGGCAACAATGCCGGAACGGTAGTGGACAACTACGGCTGGACGCGGGAAACCGACGTCATTTCGTTTCTGCGTGATGTCGGCAAGCATTTTTCGGTCAACGCAATGATCCAGCGTGAGTCCGTCAAGAGTCGCCTCGAGCGTGAAGGCGCCGGCATTACGTTCACCGAGTTCAGCTACATGCTCCTGCAGTCGAACGACTTCGTCGAGCTTGCGCGCAAGCACGGTTGCACGGTGCAGGTCGGCGGGTCGGATCAATGGGGCAACATCGTCAGCGGTATCGATCTGATTCGCCGTGTGCTCGGCGATCAGTCGTATGCGATGACAGTACCGCTCGTGACGAAGACGGATGGTTCGAAGTTCGGCAAAACGGCCGGTGGCGCGGTCTGGCTTGACGCCGAGATGACGTCGCCCTTTTCTTTCTACCAATACTGGCTGAACTCCGCGGATGCCGACGTTGTGCCGTTCCTCGGCTACTTCAGTTTTCTACCGGTCTCGGAGATCGAGGCGATTGGTCGGGAAGTAGCGGAACACCCGGAACGGCGCGAGGGCCAACGGATTCTCGCGCGGGAGGTCACGCGCATCGTCCATGGCGAGGCGGCGGTCGGGTCGGCAGAGCGTATTTCGAACGTGCTGTTTGGTGGAGATGTGGCAGAACTTACATCCGAGGACCTCGAGCAGCTCGAGCTCGACGGGATGGAGACGACGAGTGCGATGGGCGATGCCGGCTTGCTCGACGTGATGACTCAAGCGGGTCTCGCCAAGTCGAACGGCCAAGCGCGGCAGTTGGTATCGAGCAAGGCCGTGCGACTGAACGGCAAGGTCGTGGATGATGCGCGCTGGCGGCTCTCGAAAGAGGACGCGCTCTTCGGCCGTTACCACGTGCTCCGGCGCGGCAAAAAGCAGTGGCATCTAGTATTGATGGCATCGTGACCAGCGGTCTTCGAGCGCGTCCGAGACGGCTCGAGAGGCACTCGTCAAAAAAGTTGAAATAGTCGTTGCCAGGTCGAGGCCGCTGCGTATAATGCACACCCCTTGGCCAACGCCGAGCACCCATTTGAGACCCGCCAGCGGTTCTCTGGTGCACGGACGAAGCCCGCTCTTTAACAGATATAAACAAGCCATTCGTGTGGGCGCTCGCAATTCACTTCGAGCATGAACAAACACATTTGGCTGTGGACTCCTAAGCCGCTCACGCGGCCGGTATCCATAGCCTTCAGCTATAAACTGAAGAGTTTGATCATGGCTCAGATTGAACGTTGGCGGCAGGCCTCATACATGCAAGTCGAACGAGAAAGGTCCTTCGGGACTGAGTACAGTGGCGGACGGGTGAGTAAGGCGTAGGAATCTACCTTGTAGTGGGGGACAACTCGGGGAAACTCGAGCTAATACCGCATAATCTCCAAGGAGGAAAGCGGGGGATCTTCGGACCTCGCGCTATTAGAGGAGCCTACGTTGGATTAGCTAGTTGGTGGGGTAATGGCCCACCAAGGCGACGATCCATAGCTGGTCTGAGAGGACGATCAGCCACACTGGAACTGAGACACGGTCCAGACAACTACGGTTGGCAGCAGTAGGGAATATTGCACAATGGGCGAAAGCCTGATGCAGTCATGCCGCGTGTGTGAAGAAGGCTCTAGGGTTGTAAAGCACTTTCAGTGGTGAAGAAACACCGGTAAGTAATACTTGCCGGGAATGACGTTAACCACAGAAGAAGCACCGGCTAACTCCGTGCCAGCAGCCGCGGTAATACGGAGGGTGCGAACGTTAATCGGAATTACTGGGCGTAAAGCGCGCGTAGGCGGTTTGTTAAGTGGGATGTGAAAGCCCCGGGCTCAACCTGGGAATTGCATTTCAAACTGACAGACTAGAGTTTAGTAGAGGGAGGTGGAATATCCTGTGTAGCGGTGAAATGCGTAGATATAGGGTGGAACACCAGTGGCGAAGGCGGCCTCCTGGACTAAAACTGACGCTGAGGTGCGAAAGCGTGGGGAGCAAACAGGATTAGATACCCTGGTAGTCCACGCCGTAAACGATGAGAACTAGCCGTTTGGCCCCTTGAGGGCTTAGTGGCGCAGCTAACGCGATAAGTTCTCCGCCTGGGGAGTACGGCCGCAAGGTTAAAACTCAAATGAATTGACGGGGGCCCGCACAAGCGGTGGAGCATGTTGTTTAATTCGACGCAACGCGAAGAACCTTACCACCCCTTGACATCCACGGAACTTTCCAGAGATGGATTGGTGCCTTCGGGAACCGTGAGACAGGTGTTGCATGGCTGTCGTCAGCTCGTGTCGTGAGATGTTGGGTTAAGTCCCGTAACGAGCGCAACCCCTATCCTTATTTGCCAGCGATTCGGTCGGGAACTCTAAGGAAACTGCCGGTGACAAACCGGAGGAAGGCGGGGATGAGGTCAAGTCATCATGGCCCTTACGGGGTGGGCTACAAACGTGCTACAATGGAAGGTACAAAGGGCTGCGAGCCTGTGAAGGTGAGCGAATCCCAAAAAACCTTTCGTAGTCCGGATAGGAGTCTGCAACTCGACTCCTTGAAGTCGGAATCGCTAGTAATCGCGAATCAGAATGTCGCGGTGAATACGTTCCCGGGCCTTGTACACACCGCCCGTCACGTCATGGGAGTGGGTTGCACCAGAAGTAGCTAGTCTAACCTTCGGGGGGCGGTTACCACGGTGTGGTCCATGACTGGGACGAAGTCGTAACAAGGTAGCCGTAGGGGAACCTGCGGCTGGATCACCTCCTTAACCTTAAAGATCGGCGTAATGACATTTTGTTGTTATAGCTCGATCCAGTTTATGCTTGAAGTTGGTATTCAGGATTTCGCTCTCGAGTGAATGAAGGAATACGAGTGAGTTGGCGATTGAACGAATCGGTGTTGGCTGACATCGATGTTCAAGAACCAATGCGACCTTTTGGTCGCCGCCCACACGAATGGTTTGTCTGTCTACGTCTATCCGACATTACGCCTCGCATACGCGGGGCGTTTTTGTCCGCGTACTATCCACCTGCGCGGGGCGTTGAGCCCTGCCGCAAAGGATTGGGTAGGGGCGGCATGAAAGTGACTCGGGTCTGTAGCTCAGTTGGTTAGAGCGCACCCCTGATAAGGGTGAGGTCGGTGGTTCAAATCCACCCAGACCCACCAATCAAGCGTTCTGAGCCCTTCTCTGAGTCGAAAGCTTCCGGGTCTTGTGCGAACGTTGTTCGCCATGATCATGCGCCGAGGACGGGAACTGGGGCCGTAGCTCAGCTGGGAGAGCACTTGCCTTGCACGCAAGGGGTCAGGAGTTCGATCCTCCTCGGCTCCACCAACTCGCGTAGTTGCCTTGACGCGATAGACGATGGCTCCAAGAATGTGAGCCCATATCTAAGCATTGGTTTAGATATAGGCTCGTCAGAGCTTGTTCTTTAAAAATTCATATTTGATGAAGCCGTGTATTCGCCTTGATTGGTGAATACACAACCCATCCAACGTCGACGCTAGCCCGAGTTACCGTCAGGTGATTCGTTGTCGATGTTGGTGTTTAAGAAATATTGTGCGTCTATAGCGAAGTTGGTGATGCCTCGGCCGCGAGGAATCTCCCGACTTTGCTGATTGCGATCAAAGCCGTCGTTTGATGGCTGCGAACGCAAGGTAAAATTACCGGCGAAACGTGGGGCGGCGATCGCAAGATCAATGTTCCGCGTTTGTAGTTACGAACTACGTATTCCTGACTGGATTCGATCGACTGTAGCGTCAGTGGATTGGGTTATATGGTCAAGTGAATAAGCGCATCTGGTGGATGCCTAGGCAGCTGAAGGCGATGAAGGACGTTGTAGCCTGCGATAAGCCTCGGGGAGTCGGCAAACAGACTTTGATCCGAGGATTTCCGAATGGGGAAACCCAACCGGCTTGCCGGTTATCACACACTGAATTCATAGGTGTGTGAAGCGAACCCGGAGAACTGAAATATCTAAGTACCCGGAGGAAAAGAAATCAACCGAGATTCCCTGAGTAGCGATGAGCGAACGGGGACTAGCCCTTAAGCTTCATGTTTTGTTAGCGGAAGCGTCTGGAAAGTCGCGCCATAGTGGGTGATAGCCCCGTACGCGAAAACGAGCAAGGAGTGAAATCGAGTAGGGCGGGGCACGTGGAACCCTGTCTGAACATGGGAGGACCATCTTCCAAGGCTAAATACTCTCAGCTGACCGATAGTGAACTAGTACCGTGAGGGAAAGGCGAAAAGAACCCCTGTGAGGGGAGTGAAATAGATCCTGAAACCAGGTGCGTACAAGCAGTGGGAGCTCTCAATACCGTTCGCGGTAAGCGGAGTGACTGCGTACCTTTTGTATAATGGGTCAGCGACTTACTTTTACTGGCAAGGTTAACCGTTTAGGGGAGCCGTAGGGAAACCGAGTCTTAATAGGGCGACTAGTCGGTAGGAGTAGACCCGAAACCGGGCGATCTATCCATGGGCAGGGTGAAGGTCAGGTAACACTGACTGGAGGCCCGAACCCACCTATGTTGAAAAATGGGGGGATGACCTGTGGATCGGAGTGAAAGGCTAATCAAGCCCGGAGATAGCTGGTTCTCCTCGAAAACTATTTAGGTAGTGCCTCTCATATCACCATTGGGGGTAGAGCACTGTTTGGGCTAGGGGGTCACCTCGACTTACCAACCCCATGCAAACTCCGAATACCAATGAGTGCAGTGAGGGAGACAGACGGCGGGTGCTAACGTCCGTCGTCGAAAGGGAAACAACCCAGACCGCCAGCTAAGGTCCCTAAATCATGGTTAAGTGGGAAACGATGTGGGAAGGCCCAGACAGCCAGGAGGTTGGCTTAGAAGCAGCCACCCTTTAAAGAAAGCGTAATAGCTCACTGGTCGAGTCGGCCTGCGCGGAAGATGTAACGGGGCTCAAACCATGTACCGAAGCTGCGGGTGTGACTTTTGTCACACGGTAGAGGAGCGTTCTGTACGCCTGTGAAGGTGATCCGTGAGGATTGCTGGAGGTATCAGAAGTGCGAATGCTGACATGAGTAACGATAAAGGGAGTGAAAATCTCCCTCGCCGAAAGACCAAGGGTTCCTGCGCAACGCTCATCGGCGCAGGGTGAGTCGGCCCCTAAGGCGAGGCCGAAAGGCGTAGTCGATGGGAAGCTGGTTAATATTCCAGCACCGAATTGTGCTGCGATGGGGTGACGGAGAAGGCCAGGCTGGCCTGGCGATGGTTGTCCAGGTTCAAGCATGTAGGCTGGAATTCTAGGTAAATCCGGAATTCCTTAAGGTCGAGATGTGATGACGAACGGGATCTATGTATCCCGGAAGTAGTTGATGCCACGCTTCCAAGAAAAACCTCTAAGCTTCAGGCACAAAACGACCGTACCCCAAACCGACACAGGTGGTCGGGTAGAGAATACCAAGGCGCTTGAGAGAACTCGGGTGAAGGAACTAGGCAAAATGGCACCGTAACTTCGGGAGAAGGTGCGCCGCTGACGGTGACGGGACTTGCTCCCCGAGCTATTGGCGGTCGAAGATACCAGGTGGCTGCGACTGTTTACTAAAAACACAGCACTCTGCAAACTCGTAAGAGGACGTATAGGGTGTGACGCCTGCCCGGTGCCGGAAGGTTAATTGATCAGGTTAGACTTCGGTCGAAGCTTGTGATCGAAGCCCCGGTAAACGGCGGCCGTAACTATAACGGTCCTAAGGTAGCGAAATTCCTTGTCGGGTAAGTTCCGACCTGCACGAATGGCGTAACGATGGCCACACTGTCTCCACCCGAGACTCAGTGAAATTGAAATCGCGGTGAAGATGCCGTGTACCCGCGGCTAGACGGAAAGACCCCGTGAACCTTTACTACAGCTTCACACTGGACTCTGACTTAGTTTGTGTAGGATAGGTGGGAGACTTTGAAGCGGAGGCGCTAGCTTTCGTGGAGTCGTCCTTGAAATACCACCCTGGCTACGTTGGGGTTCTAACTTAGGCCCATTAGCTGGGTTGAGGACAGTGTGTGGTGGGTAGTTTGACTGGGGCGGTCTCCTCCCAAAGAGTAACGGAGGAGCACGAAGGTGCACTCAGCATGGTCGGAAATCATGCAATGCGTGTAAAGGCAGAAGTGCGCTTGACTGCGAGGCCGACGGGCCGAGCAGGGTCGAAAGACGGTCTTAGTGATCCGGTGGTTCTGTATGGAAGGGCCATCGCTCAACGGATAAAAGGTACTCCGGGGATAACAGGCTGATACCGCCCAAGAGTTCACATCGACGGCGGTGTTTGGCACCTCGATGTCGGCTCATCACATCCTGGGGCCGAAGCCGGTCCCAAGGGTATGGCTGTTCGCCATTTAAAGTGGTACGCGAGCTGGGTTTAGAACGTCGTGAGACAGTTCGGTCCCTATCTGCCGTGGGCGTTTGAGATTTGAGAGGAGCTGCTCCTAGTACGAGAGGACCGGAGTGGACGAACCTCTGGTGTTCCGGTTGTCACGCCAGTGGCATTGCCGGGTAGCTATGTTCGGAAGGGATAACCGCTGAAAGCATCTAAGCGGGAAGCCCACCTCGAGATGAGATCTCACTTAATCTTCTAGATTTCTGAAGGGCCCTCGTAGACTACGAGGTTGATAGGCGGGATGTGTAAGCGCTGTGAGGCGTTGAGCTAACCCGTACTAATTGCCCGTGAGGCTTGACCATATAACCGAGTCCGCTAATTGCTTTAGCAATAAGGCAAGACGGCAACTCGATTGGTCAGTCTGGAATTCACGTCCGGTAATGCCGACGCATAATGTTTCAGCTTCATCGAATATGAATGTGTTTTGGAACGCGGGCTTTGCGCCACGAACCAGAACACCACCGGATTACCTGATGATCATAGCGAGTCGGTACCACCTGATCCCATCCCGAACTCAGCAGTGAAACGGCTCAGCGCCGATGGTAGTGTGGGGTTTCCCCATGTGAGAGTAGGTCGTTGTCAGGTATTTACGCGAAATAGCTCGGTAGGGTGACCTACCGAGCTATTTTTTTGCCCGGCGTTTAGTACTGCGTGTTTCATTCGAGCTCGAGCCGTACGGGAATCGTGGTCCCCGGCGCCTGGTCGACGACACGCTCATAAGAGCGATCGTCCCAGAGATAGGTCACTCGGTAGCGGTACTCGACGGCTTGGTCGACGGCTTGGTCGACGGGTTCGTCGGGGCAGAGATCACTCGCGAGAAATCGTGCGAGGGTATGACGCGCGGGCACACATTGATCGGCTGGGGACGTCGCGATCTCGAGACGTTCGACGTCGACCACCGGCGCATCGACGACTAAGGTCGTGGCGAAAGCCGGCGCTACCGAGGCCAAGCAAAACCAAGTCGCCGTGCGCTTAACTATTTGATTCATGGCTACTTTCCAATGAGTCATGGGTGGCTTCGGTGCCCGCTGCCGAGGCGATCCGGCTTTCGATCGCGAGCCGCTCGGCGTCATTGGTGTACTCGAATACCACCTCGTAGTGTCCGGGCCCTTCCTTCACGATCGTGAAGTCGACACCGGTCTTTTCGTTCAGATGTCGCGCAAATCCGCGCGCGGACGCCCGGCTATGAAAAGGCGTCCAGGCGGCTGCCCTCCGAGCAGGCGCAAGATCCATCGAACGCGTTTCTATCGAAGCCGGTTCGGGCCGGTCGTCGCGATCCGTCGCACGCGGTGGCGTCGCGACGGCAAACGCGGCTGGGATCGCTTCGGGCTCGGGCCGGTTCGCGCGTGTGATCGAGGTGGGGGGCGGCGGCGGAGTCGTCGTGGGCGCGGGGTCGGGCACCGTGGGCGATGGTGGCAGTGGATCGATGACCGATTGCGCGACCGCTTCTCGTTTATCAATCGCCACGGGATCGGTCGCGCTTTCAGATGCGTAGTGATCCCAGATCACGGCGGCACCAAGGGCGGCCCCAATGCCAATCAGAAGTCCGATAAAGAAGCGCATGTCTATTCTCTTCATTTTGTTTCGATGTCGACCTGGCGCCAGAAGATCGCGTCTTCGTTTGTCGACAGGAAACTGTCGAATCGGGCAAGCCAGCGACCCGGCTCGGTGGTCGCGCGGCAACTACCCGGCGCATTTCGAATGAAGTTGCGGATTTCGCGGGCGATGGAGGCACTCTTGGTCGCGAGCGCGTAAAAACTCATTCGTGTGCCCGTTGCCGATTGGATCTCGTAATCGCGTGTTCGCCGTGAGAGCGAAGCGTGTCGCTTGTCACACGACGTACGGACGGCGCCTTTACGGGTGTGAAACGTCAAGACCCGCACCGACTCGAACACTTCGAGTTCGAGCGCGGTGC
Organism: uncultured Pseudomonadales bacterium; assembly: GCA_951813295.1. Taxonomy (GTDB): domain Bacteria; phylum Pseudomonadota; class Gammaproteobacteria; order Pseudomonadales; family Azotimanducaceae; genus VXYL01. The sequence continues at coordinate 1,358,856 of CATOTI010000002.1, read as the reverse complement.
AATGGCGCCCCGAGGTACCGCGACACGTCCCGCTTTCGCGCAGCGCCCCGATCGGCTCCGGCACATCCGGTTGATCGAAGTAGGGATCGTGCAGATCGGCTGTCGCATACCCCCCGTCTTGTCCGGAGAATGAGGCCGTATTCGTCGAACGCGGCGCCGGTTGCGAACCGTGCTCGAACGACGGCGTGCTCGCCTCGACCACGGGTATCTCGTTAGCCGTGGCGGGTGGAGCAGGTGCTTGTGTATCGACGGCAGATTCGCCGGCGAGCGCGGGTTGGTTCGTGGCGAGAAGGTCGGGTGACGGAATCGCGCGGCTGATCGCCTCGGGCGCTCGTACGAAGAGGCTTGCGCGTTCGAAGGCACGATCGTCGGCGTCCACCGTCTTCAGGACCAGGCGATGGCGATCGTCGACCGGCTCTAATGCCAGCATCAACCGGGCGTCCGCGTCGGCTTCGTCGTAGGAAACCTCGACAAGCGAGCGCAGGCGCAATGCGTCGATCAGGCGACTTCGAAGGCCCGCGAGGAGTGCGTGATCGGCGGTGGCGATGTAAACGTTGCCGAGATGAACCGTCCTGCACTGAATCTGTGCGAGTAGTGATTCGACGACCTGGTCGATCTGATTGAGCTCGACTGGCCGGTCGAAGGATCCGGGCGTGGCACGATGGCTGCGGTTCTGGAAACTCGCCTTCTCGGTTCGGGAAAGCCGACCACGCCAGGTGTAGCTGACGCCGCCGACCCAGACCGATTCGTTTGTATCGAGAACGGCGATGTCGACCCGATGGCTCTGGTTGTTCGAGCGCATGACCTCGACACCCAGAACGTAACTCGTACCCGGTGTCCGGCACTGCGGCAGCTCATCGGACGCTATGCGAACGCCTTGGTGTGCGATGAGCTCTTGTCGGAGTTTGCGTTGGATCGCATCGGTAAGCGCCGTGCTCACGAGGCTCGGCCGCCCGTCGCGAAAGGTCGCGAGACGTATGGTCTCGCCTTTGAAACGTGGATGCTTGACGAGCACGTCGGCCAGTTCCGGCACGACGTCGCGTTCGAGCCACGCGCCGAGGGAGGCGCTGTCACCGGCCGCTGGCGCAGCCCCGAAGAGGGTCATGGTGACGATGAGTACGCTAGCGGGACGGAACATGACGTACGGCTCCTGAAGATTGGATTTCGATCACGCCGCTCGCGCGACGATCGATGTGCTGCTGTATTTCGCGGCGCGTCTTGGCGGGCAGCGCTACAGCCCAGGTAAACGCGGGATCGAGAGCGCCGCGTCGGATGGCGGCGGGAACCGTCGCGACGGCTAGGTTGTAGACCTCGCCGGGCGCGCGACTCGGCTTTAGTGCGAATTGCCGATCGAGATGGAGAACCTCACCGGGCCGATAGGCGTAGACATCGATCTCACCGCGCGCAACGAGACCGAGGAATGCCCGTTCGGAATGAAAACGAAGCTGGAGCCCCTCGTCCTGTCGTGTGTCCGCGGGCGGTTCGGGTTCTACAACTTCCGATATGGGCGCCTCGGGTACCGGTGGTTGCGGTCGCTCGATTTCGGCCGGCACGACACGACGCTCGGGCTCCGGTGGTGGTTCAGGCGCCGGGGTCGGTTCGATCGGTCTTTCGCGCTCAATCACAACGACCTCGCGCGAAGGCGCCTCGAGGAGCGCGGGTTCAACGGGCGGAACGGATGCGGGGTCGGGTTCGGCGCGCTCGACCGGTTCGGGCGGGATGGGCGCCGGCACAAGGATTTCCGGAAGCGGGTCGGCTTCGGCCGGCGATTCGATGACCCGCAGTGGGACGTCCGGCTCCACCTCGGCGGCTGGCGGTTCGCTCTCGCGCGCCGGTTCGATGGAGCGCGCCGATTCGATGGGGCGCAATTCGGGGGCCGCCTCGTTGACGAGCGACATGATCGCCACCAGGGAGAGCGCGATGATGGCCATGAACCGCATGACATCGGCCTGCAGGCTCTCTTGATCACTTGAATGGCTCTTCGGGTACACGGCATTCGATCTCAGGGCGTGGCGTTGCCGACTGGGCTCGGCGAGCCCTCGTGGACGGTCGGGATGTCGGTCTGTAGACGCTTGCGGGTACGCAGCGTTTGCAGGTCGACGTGGTTGAGCTGCGGACGTGGATGGGCATAAAACGCGTGCAGATCGGCACCGAGCGCCAGCGTTTTGGTGAGGCGCATCAGATAACCGCCGATGGCACCGACGATCGTCGTCGTGAGTGCGAGTGATACGCCGCCATCGACCAGCTTCTTGAGCACGCCGGCGGCCGAGGTCGACGTATCGGATACGTCGCTCGGCAAGGCGGATTGCAACGCGAATTGCATCCCGATCGCCGTCCAGACGACGCCGATCCCGACGAAGAGGCTGACCCAGACGTCGGTCAGTTGGTCGAGTTCGGCGATGTCCTTGGCCTTACCGCTGCCGTTCAGCGCGGAGTAGAGCTGGATCAGGTTACCGATGAAGAAGAACAGCACGAGGAGGAAGGGCCAGACGGCTGCGCCGAGATTGGTCTGGAGCCAGGTCGTGACCGCCATTCGGTCATGGCCGGCCATGGACCCGAGATCGAGCGAGAGGATCAAGGCGACGAGCGTCGCCCCGACCCCGATTCCCGCGCCACTCGAACGTGCCAACGTCATGGTCGACTCAGTTCGCCTGGCAGGCGATGCAGGTGGCTTCAAGTACGAGTTCGCTTTCCTGCATCAGCTCATCGGCGAGCTGATAGCGGCTCGAGTCGCGAGTCGCTTCCATCAGGCCGGCCTGCTTCATCACGAGCTCGCGCTCCATGTTGGAGAGCACGGCATCTTTCGAGGGGCAGATCTGCTGACAGGTATTGAACTCGCTTCGAAATGCGACGAACTTGTGGTTGAAGTACTGGTTGAACCGCTCGGCTGCCTGGTTAGCACTCAAGAGTCCGCTGCGCTGTACGCGACCAAGATGCTCACTGAAACGTTCGCGGTGCGCGGAGTCCGGGTTTTCGCGCGCGACGTTGATGAGGCCGTCAAAGTACGAGTCGTACTGGTAGGCGCATCCGGCATCGAGTTTCCGCTCGACCAGTCCCATGGCCGAGTCGAGGTTGTTCGGCAGGCTCGCGCTGCAGTCCGCGGGCGGCGTCGTTGCGCAACCGGCCGCGGTGAGAACGAGCGCTGAAGTCAGAAGTAAGGTTCGAAACATGGCAATAGCTCCGTTCTAGAATTCGAATTCGCTGCGGTAGGCCGTGGGGCTGAGGGCGACCGGCGGTCCAGCGACGCCGCCTTCGTCGAGCCCTTCGCCGAAGAGGATCTCTTTGACGCCGGCGACGACCTGGTCCATCTCGGGCGTGATCAACCCGAAGGATTGATTGAGCTGCTCCATGAGCGATGCGCGGGCGATCTCCTGCTGGGTCGCCTCGATCAGGTACTCCGCTTCGCGCATGTCGAGGAAGAGGTCTGACGCGATGACCGCCATGGAACCCGTGCTGTTCGAGCCCATCGAAACGAGGCTGTAGTACTGCTGGATGCGATCGGACATCCGTACGCCGGACCGACCCCGCAGTCGGGGCCGTTCACGCTGGATGCCGTTCTTCGCATCGCCGGCCAACTGGTCTTGCAGCGTCGATGCGCTGATGTTCAAGCCGAGTTGTCGGCGAATCTGTTTCTCGAGTGATTGGCGCGTACGTTTGACGGTCGATTGCATGGCCGGCAGGCCGTCGCCCATGACGCCGAGCATTTCTAGATAGGTGCTGCCGAGCTGCTTCGAGATCTGGGCGCAGCCCGGATCGCCCTCGGCGCCCTGGCAGGCACTCTCATCGAAGAGCTGCCGCTGCAGGTCGAGGCGACTGATGATGCCCTGAAGGTTCGTTTCCATCATCTTGGCGGTTTCGCCCGTCTCCTTGATGTCCTCGATCACGGTCGTGGGGAATAGCTGGACGACGGGGCCGACGTTCGCGTGGGCGACGCCCGTGAAGGCGATCACACAAGCGAACAGGACCGCCGAATGTGCGATGAATGGGATTTGCTTGAATCGCATGGCTCTCTCCTGTGCCTTACTTAAGCGGGTGAAATACGGACGCGGATGCGGACGGTGTCGCCGGGGTGGCGATCCATCGTTCGCGTGAAGGTGCGGCCGTGGTAGCGGTAGCGAACCCGGTAGCCTTCGTGGCTCGTGATGGTTCGCGACTCGGTCGTGGTCCAGCGGCTTTCCTGCGAGTCGTAGATGTCGTTGTCCCAACGGACGCGGTCACGGCGTCCACGCTCTCGCTCGGCTTCGCGATGCATCTCGGAGGCAATCGCCGCGCCTGCGAGGGCGCCGCCGATCGTCAGTGCCTTCTTGCCGTTGCCTTTGCCGAACTGGTTACCCAGGATTCCGCCGATCAGGCCGCCGACGATCGCGGCTCCCGGATCGTTCTTCTGACGCGGTGCGTCCCAGTCGTAGTTCGTGTACCGCGAACGGCGTGGCGTTTCGTCGACGGTGCAGACCGTACGAGGTTCTTCGACGACGCGTGTTTTTGTGATCGGCGTGACGTCGACGACGTCGGCGTTGACGTAGTAGGTGTCTCGCGCAGCGTTGGCCGGAAGGGTCGCCAGTACGAGAATCACGGAGGTGGCGGTCGCCGTGAAAACGGATCGACCGCGACGAGTGATGGAGTGGGAGTTCGTTGTGTTCATAGTCATCTCGCGTTGATCTCGATGTCGACGCTGATGCTACGAAGCGGTCTTTAAACGGAACCTGAACAGGTGGTTCGTGGTCGGAGGTCCTTAGGCTCGTGGTTCAGAATCTCTTCAACGCGCCGTCAAAGGCCTGGCGGCGGATGATCGTGGACGGAATCTCGCGTGCACTCGAAGCTGCGTTTCCCGGCGCGGTTCGTGCGATCTATCTGCTTGGAAGTGAAGTTGACGGAACACCGGCAGCGTTCAGCGATGTCGACGTGGTCGTGTTCGTGCACGACGCGGTCCCGTCCGCGACGCGAGAATCGATGGACGCGCTGCTCGAGGCGTTGCGTTGGATCTCACCGGTGCGCCTCGACGTCACGGTCTCCGGGGTCGAAGAGGGTCCTTTCTCAATCGGATCAGCCGATCCGCGCGTGAAACTCGGCGCCGAGGTCCTATTCGGCGAAGACATTCGACCCCTGTTGCCAGTCCCGACGATCGAATCGTTCAGGGAGTGGATTCGTCCGTGGCCGTTCGAATTCCTCGCGGTCATGTTCGATGGATCGCTCCAGCGCCCGCTAGCCGATCCTGATCCCAATGATGAGTTTGGTGGCTACACGCGCCTCCGTGCGCCGAACTGGTACCCGGCCGAAGTCGCGGCGGGTACGAAGGAATGGGTCGCGACCGTCTGTTGGATGGCGACCTTCAGGCTCGCGTTCGAATGCGATCGCATCGTGACGTCCCGCGGCGAAGCAGTAGCAGCGTTTCGCACCGAGATCGGCGGCGCCGATGCGGAGTTCGTCTCCGCGATCTATGAGGACGGCAAGCGGAAATGGGACTACGGCATCCCGGCGGAGCCGGACGATCGCCGCCGGCTCGCCGCACTGGCCGATGCGTTTCGCGCGTTTGCCGATCGCTTTCTCGAGCGGTACGCGGGGGTTCGCTAAGGCGACCGGCAAAGGCGATCAGATCTTGGCCGCAACACCACCGTCGATGTTGATGATCTCGCCCGAAATGAAGCGCGATTCGTGGCAGGACAGGAAGAGCACGAGATTTGCGACGTCTTCGGGATAGCCGGGACCCTCGACGATCTGCGCGAAGTTGAACATCTTTTCGAACACGTGGTGCCCGCCGTCGTCGTCGTTGATCGTCCCGCCCGTGGCTCCAGGGGTGATGATCTGGCCGGGCCGGACACAGTTCACCCGAATGTGGTGCCGCCCGCCGACGCCGGCCATGTACCTCGTCAGGGCGTCCACGCCGGCTTTGGCGGCGTAGTAAGACGACGAAGTCGCACCGAATTCGTCCTGCATCTGTGAGCTGAAACCGCGTTGCGCGGCCAGCGATGACATGTTGACCACGGTCCCGCCGCCGGCGGCGACGAGGTGTGGCCAGACGGCTTTGCTCACGAAGAAGGTGCCGGTGAGGTTGGTGTGGATCACTCGGAGGAATTCTTCGTCGGGCTCGTTCGGGAAGTTGCTGCCGGCACCGCCGCCGGCGTTGTTGAACAGCGCGTCGATTCGACCATAGGTTGCTGCAGCGCGCTCGACGGCCGACTTGACGGACGCGGCGTCGCCGACGTCGCACGAGATGAAGGTCGCCTCGCCGCCGGCATCGCGAAGCTTCGCGGCGACGGCCTCGCCTTGCGCCTCCCGACGGGCCATGAGGACGACCTTGGCACCCTCACGAATGAAAACTTCGGCGGTGCCTTCGCCGATTCCGCTGTTACCGCCGGTAATGACCGCGACTTTGCCCTCGAGGCGTCCGTTGCTCATGGAGATCTCCTTGTCTTGTCGATTTAGCGTGCCGAATACGGGATGGGCCCGCGTTGATCTTCGAATCCCCAGACGTCTTCGTAGCCGAGGAGTTGGCGCAGACGAGGCGGGTTTCGATCGAAGATCTCCTCACCGATTCGGCCGCGGAAGTTTTCCTGCGCCCGATAGTGCGGACCGCAGTAGTAGGCGTTGACCGAAAGCCTCAGGCCCGGGTTCTTGCGCGGGAATGCGCCGTGCCAGACGTTACCGTGGAAAACGAGCACCGAGCCGGCCGGCGCCTCCACGGGTACGGCTTTGTCCGCCCCTTCGCCGGGGCGGGGGTGGCGGCGGAGTTTGTGCGAACCCGGCACGATGCAAAAAGCCCCGTTGTCGAGCGTGTAGTCCGTGAGAATCCAGTTGGTGTTGAAAACGTGTGGTGAGGCGGGCAGTGGTCCAGTGCGGTAGAGCCCCGAATCGTCGTGCAGCCCCAGGCCCGGTCCATAGCCGACGTCGTCTTGCCATTTGACGAAGCAGGTCAACGAAGAGAGCTGGCAACCAGGGCCGAGGTAGTAGTCGACCAGCGGCAGCGTCATCTCGTGAACGGGAATCTGTTCGAACACCGGATCTTCTTCCAGAAAGGCATACAGGAGGTATTGGCTCGCGTTCGACCCCGCGCCCTCCAGCTTGCCGTGAGAGCCGGTTTCGATGTCGTGCGCTGTGCCAGTACGCTCCTCGGCGATCCGCAAGACGGCACGGCGGGCGCGTTCGACCAGATTGGGGTCGCCGATCTGTTCCGGTGTGATCACGGTCAGCCCATAGGCTTCGAGCTCTTCGAGATTGCGAGTGAGGCCCCGCTCGCAGATTTCCCGGTACGCGGGTGACACGGTCTTGTGATTCATCCAGTCGGTCATGAGACCCTCTACTTCGGATCGCCGAATCGGCGACATTGAGTTTGCAGGCGAACGGCGAAGTATAAAGGAGCGCGGTCGCCGGACAGGACGAACGTTGAGGAGAGCAAGGTGGACGGCAAGCTGACGCTGGCGTTTTTAGGCTGCGGCGGGATCGCGCGGGCACACTGGCGTGGCATTCGTCGGGTCGCAACGGATATCGCCGTCACGGCGGTGATCGATTCGGACCGAAACGCCGTGGCGGCTTTTGCCGAGCGCACGAACGCGAAGGCATTCCAGTCGCTGGATCAGGCATTGGCGGAAGGTGACTTCGATGCCGTCGATATCATGCTGCCGCACGATCTACACGAAGAAGCCGCCTTGAAATGTCTCGATGCGGGCAAACACGTCGTGCTGGAAAAGCCGATAGCCCCTGATCTCGCGACGGCCCGGCGCATTCTCGACGCGGGCACGAGCGCCGAAGGCGTCTTCATGGTCGCCGAGCAAGCACAATACTGGCCGGACGTTTTGAGGGCGAAAGAACTGATCGACGACGGTGCGATCGGTGATGTGTTGACCGCCCGCGCTTGCTTCTACGACCCGCTGCCGACAATCGATCCCGAGGCGCCGCCGTGGCGATTCAGTCTCGCCCGGGCTGGTGGCGGGATTTCGATCGACGGCGGCGCCCACTGGATTAGGCCCCTGCGGATCATGTTGGGCGAGATCGAGGAGGTCGTCGCCACGACGTCGCGCCATATCGATGCCATGGAAGGCGAGTCGATTGCCCACGCCCTCATGCGCTTCGACTCCGGCGTTACCGCCACGTTCGATGCTCTCCTCCACACTGGCGTGGTGGCGCCCACGGAGGATTTCCGCATTACGGGTACCACGGGCGAACTCGTGCTCGAGCACGGCCGTGAGGGGCGTCTGCGACTCTTCACCGACGCGGCGCCCGAAGGCGAAACTGTGCTCGAATCGTTCCCGGGAAAAGTGGACAGCTACGGCGCGGAACTCGCGGACTTTGCTAGTGCCGTATTGAACGGTACGGCGTTGGCGGCCGCGCCGGACTACGCCGAAGGTGAACTCAGGACGGCCCTCGCCATGTACCGGTCAGTCGCGACCCGACGCTGGGAGAAAGTCTGGGGTCGCTAGGCGGTCATCGCGCCGTCACCCAGGCGACGATGTCGGCGAGAACATGCTCCGCCATGGTCTCGGTCAGCTCCCCGTATTCATTGATCATCCCGGTGCGTGCGTTCTGGAAGAGGTGGTTGGCCGTGGGATAGATCTTGATCAGATTGTCGGGGTGCGGCCGCGCAATCTCATTGAATGCTTTGACGTTTTGCTTTGCCGCGACCTGTAGATCCAATCCTCCGAAGGCTGCAAAAACCGGCAGTTCAAGCTCGGCGACACGGGGCGCGGGATCGTACGTCATGAAGTAGTGCATCCACTGCACGCTCAGCTGTCGCACCATCGGTGTGAGATCACCCTCCGGAATGCCCAGGTAGGCGCGATCGCTTGCCGAGAGCTGCTTCGCGACATTTTCGAAGAACTCGAGAAGAGCGGCTTCCCGTTCAGCGCGATCCGCGTGTTTTCGAATGGTGTTGTAGGCCCGTCGATTCACGTCGTTCAGCGTGTCGAGAACATTGGCCGGCATCTGCGCGGCGCTCGCCATCAGCTCGACCTGGGTCGCCAACAGCTCATCGCCGCGAACGCTCGGACCAGCGAGGCTGACGAGGAAATCGATGGCGGCGGGTTCTTCGGTCGCGAGCATCGTGCCGATGAGCCCGCCTTCGTTGTGGCCGAGCAAACCGACGCTCCGGATCTCGGGCCGGGTCTTGAGCCAGTTCGCCATATCACGCGCGTCGTCGGCGAAGTCGGCGGACGTGTCCATCGGAGTGGCGCCGGTGGAACCGCCGACGCCGCGGTCGTCGTATCGCAGGACGGCCACGCCGGCTTTCGTCAGGCGGTCGGCGATCAGACGAAACGGACGGTGTTCGAAGATCGTCTCGTCGCGGTCATGCGGCCCGGAACTGGACACAAGAACGACGCCGATCAACTCACCCGTCGCATCGGACGGCAAGGTAAGAGTTCCAGCGAGCTGATGACCGCCGCTCGCCCGAACGACGACGTCCTCGACACGATAGGGCAGCGGATCTTGTGGGTTTTGTGGCCTCGCGATCGTCGGCGTTTGATCGATCCTGGCGAGTTTCAGTGGAAGCCGTTGACCGGCTTGTCGGAAAACGCCGGAAACGCCGCTGTCGGTCAACTCGCCGCGGTACTCGGCACGCAAGGGATCGATGCGCACGACGAGCGAGCCGTCGGCGATTTCGACGGAGCTGAGCGGAATCCCCATCGCGCCCTGGTCGGGGCTGTCGAGTGTGCCGATGTATCCGTCGCCTGCTCGTGTCAGGTTGAAGACGACGCGCAATACGACGCCATCGCCCACGGCGAGATTGCCCATCCATTTGCCTTCGACCTCATCGTCGGCGGCGAATGACGAAACGCTTATAAGTAGAAAAACCAGCAGCGCTTGGCGAAACATGGAGATGCCCTGACCCTAGATATCTGACGTGCCTACGTGGGGGCACACGGTTTGCTTCCAACCCTCTGAATCCATCTTTTACTCACGCTGGCGAAGGTTATCCGTTGCAGACGTGAGGGATACCCGTTGAAACTTCGTCACGCGATTTTTCATAGAGATTGGTGCCAGGAGAAGCCGATGTCCGACTACGAGACCCTCATTCTGGAACGACTGGGGACTGACGATCGCCTCGCGCGAATTACCCTCAATCGACCCGAAAAGATGAACGCGCTGACGGGCGAATTGTTTGCCGAGCTCTGGGACTGCCTGCATGACCTCGAAGCCGATCAAGACTGTCGCGTCATCATTTTGCGTGGCGCGGGCCGATGTTTCAGTGCGGGCTACGACCTGACGCCGGGCCGCGGTCGGCATCCGGACGAACGCACCTACCAAGGCCGCGACGAGAAAGGACGGGCGCTCTTGATGAACGTCAGGACGTCCATGCAGCAGATCACCGACGTGCAGATGTATCTGTGGAACATGGCGAAGATCACGATCGCGCAGATTCACGGCTACGCCCTGGCTGGCGGTTGTGAACTCGCGATGATGACTGATCTCGTCGTTGCGGCGGAGGACGCGCAGATCGGCCACCCGGGACTGCGCGGGCTCGGCACGGCGCGCAACGGCTGCATCTGGCCGCTCGTGATGAGCATGCGCAAGGCCAAGGAGTACTACTACACCGGCGACAATATGACCGGCCGCCAGGCGGCTGAAGCGGAAATGATCAACTACGCGTGGCCGAAGGATGATCTCGACGAGAACACCCTCACGTTTGCCGAGCGCGTTGCCAACGGATCGTCGGATCACCTGGCGATGTTGAAGACGACGATGAACCGGTTCTACGAGAACATGGGCATCTATTCGTCTGTGCGCAGTGCCACAGAGCAGGACGCGATGGCGCAGATGACCGAGTGGGCGTACGGCTTCCAGGAAGCGGTTCGCGACGAGGGTCTGAAAGGCGCATTCGAGTGGCGCGATGGCCCCTACAACACAGGCGATCAGTCGTTCCGCGAATAGCCGATTCGGCGGAATGGGCGAGGGGTCCGGAACGTATAGGAATGCTCGCGCAGGAGAGATCGCACGAGTTGGTGGGCGATTCCCGGACGTGAGGCCTTATGGAACATTGTGTTACTTTTCGTAGCACTGCGCGAAATCAGTAGGTTGACGCTCTTCGTCGCCGCGATTGGATACTGACTATGGCTTTGGACGCGGCGTCGCCGCTTGATCGTTCGCCGAGCATCGAGATCGTCGGGCTCCGGCATGTCTACCCGGGTGGCCACGTGGCGCTCGAGGACGTCAATCTCACGATCGAAAGTGGACTCGTGGGTCTTCTGGGCCCGAACGGCGCCGGCAAGAGCACGTTGATGCGCATCATCTGCACGCTCGTCGAGCCGTCCGATGGCGAGGTTCGCATCGCAGGCTACGACGTGCGTACCGACCGGCTGAGCGTGCGCGGCATGCTCGGCTACCTGCCCCAGGATTTCGGCGGATGGCGGCTGCACCGCGTGGAGGAAGTACTCGATACTCTCGCGCGCTTGTCGGGTTTGCGCAGCAAATCCACGCGGCGAGAGCGCGTCGCGGACGTCATCGACCAGGTCGGATTGACGGAAGTTGCCCGGCGTAAGGTCAAGAAACTCTCGGGTGGCATGGTTCGTCGTCTCGGCGTCGCGCAGGCGCTCATCCACGAGCCGGATGTCCTCGTGGTCGACGAGCCGACCGTCGGTCTCGATCCGGAGGAACGGATTCGTTTTCGCCAGCTTATGGCGGACATCGGCCGCGACCGGACGATTCTTCTCTCGACGCACATCGTCGCGGACCTCGGCGCGGCATGTCGCGAGATCGCGTTGCTCGATGCGGGCACGATCGTCTTTCAGGGTCCACCGTCGAACCTCGTCGCGCTAGCCGATGGCAAAGTGTTTTCCGTCGCCACGAGTGTGACGTACGCCGAGCAGATCGAAGCCGAGTACGAGGTGGTCTCGCGCGCGATCCAGGGCGGCGAGGTGGTCTTGCGTGGTGTCGCGGTCGATCGACTACCCGAAGGTGCAGACGCGGTCGACGAACCGACGCTCGAAGAAAGCTACATGGCATTCATGGCGGCGCGCGGTCGATCTGAAGTTGCACGTCAGGACGACGAGGTGGACGAACCCACCGACGGACGGGACGAGGAGTAACCGATGCTTGCGAATGTTCGGGCAGTCGCCACTGCCGAGATGCGGTCGACTCGGCGCTTGGCGCGATACTGGGTTTTCGCGGTGTTGTCGGTTTTGATCTCGGCGCTCATGTACATGCAGTACGCCGTCATGCATGGCATGGGGTCGCATCTCTCGGCGACGATCGGGGCGATGGGCCCGCGTTATCTGATCTCGGCGATCGGTCTCTATCTCCTGGTTCTGTTCTTGGTGGGGCTGGTGTTCCTGGCCTTCGATGTGCGTACGCGCGACATCCGCGAACGGATGGTCGAAGTGCTCGATGTGCGGCCGCTCAGCAATGCCGAGTTCCTGATCGGTCGGGGTTTGGCACTCGTCCTCATGTCTGTTGCGCCGCTCATCTTCGTGGGCCTCGCGATCCAAGGTTTCGGGACACTCGCCGGGGCATTGGATTGGGCGGTCGGTGAGCCGGTCGAACCGTTTTCGCTGATCGATCTGATCGTGCATGGCTTCTCGATCTTCGCGTTGTGGTGTTCGATCGTCATGCTGCTCGCGGTCTTGGTTCACAACCGTCTGGTTGTCGCGATCGCCGCTCTGGTGCTGTTTGGTGTCTACATCTGGGGCACGTCCTCGGCACCGGTCTATCTCCAGACCGTTTTCGGGCTGTTCGGATTCGGTCTCGCATCCGACCTTGTGCCGTCACTCATACCGGTCGGCGGGTATCTCCCGCGCATCGCTGTGTGGTGCATGACGATCGGCTTCATCGCGTTGGCGGTTGCGTTGCATCCACGCCGCGACGATGCGCCCAAGGTATTGACCTTTGGTATCGGCGGCGGTGGTGTCGCGCTTGGGATCGCCATCATGCTCGCGGAATCGTTCATGCTCACGGGCGATGTCGAGCGGCGCCAACAGTGGTTGGCCGCGCATGAGGCACGCCACGCCGAGGCGCGGGCTGATGTCTTGTCCGTCGATGGCTCCGTGGCGATCGACGCGGGCGATGAACTCAGCCTCGACTATGCGTTGCAGGTCGCCAACCCGAACGCCAAAGCGCTCGAGAGTTTGCTGTTTTCCTTCAACCCCGGGTTCGACGTCGCGTCGGTTCTCGTTGCCGGTCGGGAAGTGGGCTGGACGTTCGAGAATGGCTTGCTCGACATCGATGCCGACCTTGCGCCGGCGGCCGAAACGGTCGTCGAGATCCGTGCCGGCGGGGCGCCGGACTTGTGGTACGGCTATCTGGATTCGTCGATCGATTTCAGCAACATCTCGCTACTCGACTCGCAACTCTTCCTGCTCGGTAGCGACAACGGTGTGTTCGACTCGCGCTACGTGGGTTTGCTCGATGGACTCCGCTGGCTGCCGAAGAGTGGCGCCGACGTTCCGGCGTCCGACACGCGCCTGCACCCGGCGGACTATTTCACTCTCGATATCACGGTCGGCGTTCCTGAAGGCTGGTTGGTTGCCGGTCCCGGCGCGCGCGAGTCGGTCGGCCAAAGCAAGTTCCGGTTCGCGCCGGACGCGCCGCTCAGCGAGGTCGGTCTCTTCGCGAGCGACTTCGAACGTCACGCGATCGACGTGGACGGCGTCGAGTTCGAGCTGCTCGTCAGCCCGGCCCACGATCAAAACCTCGCGCTCTTTGCGGGCGTCGAGGAAGCACTCCGCGACCGCCTCCGCGGATATCTGAAGAACGCATCTGATGTCGGGCTCGCCTATCCGTACGGTTCGTTCTCATTGGTGGAGGTGCCCATCAACCTGCGTAGCTACGGCGGTGGATGGCGGCTCGACACCGTACTTTCGACGCCGGGCATGATGTTGGCGAAGGAGTCGAGCTTCCCGACGGCGCGATTCGACAACCAGTTTCGTGATCCCAAGCAGTATGAGGATTATGAAGGTGGTATCGAGGCGGCGATGGTCTCGACCGTCGCCGAGTTCTTCGAGAACGATTTCAGCGGTGGCAACGTTTTCCTCGGCGGATCGCGCAACTTTTTCAGCTATCAAACCAGTGCCACCGGGCCGGGCGCGATCGCCCTCAACTTCGTACTCGACGAGCTCGCCAGCTTGCTCGTAACCGACTCGCGGGGGTACTTCTCCGCACACGAGTTCAACTCGGATTCGGGATTGATCATCGGCGAGATCATGCAATCGATGATCGGCGGCGAAACGCAGTCGATTGCGCAAGCGATGGTGGATGCCGCCTCGGATCGTCCGGCGGTGTGGGACCGCGCAATCGACACGCCGCTCGTCGACCTCGAACCGATGGAAGACCCAAAAGTTGCGCTGAACGTCCTGGCACTCAAGGGTCGAGCCTTGGCGGAATCGATCATCGATGGTGTCGGCCGGGCCAAGGTCGGCGCGATCCTGAGCACGTTGTTGGCCGAATACCGAGGGCGCGGATTCACGGTCGCAGAGTTTGAAGCCGTCGCTACCCGAAACGGTGTGGATCTACCCAACGTCATCGGCAATTGGCTGACCGATACCGGGCTCCCCGGGTTCGTCGCGTCGACGGTGACGGTGGAACGCCTACTCGACGACGAGCTAGGGAATCCGCGCTATCAGACGCGTTTTCACGTTCGCAACGACGAGGCGACGCCGGGGCTCTTCAAAGTGCGCTACGGCGAGCCGAGCCTCGAAGACGATGATCGGTTGCAGTGGCGTTCGACGGATCCTTTCTGGATTGACGGGCACGCGTCCCTGGAGATCGGCCTTCGGGGTTGGCCGGCGCCCCGCGAGGTGATGCTGAGTCCCTATTTTGCGTTGAATCGCCAAGAGGTTGCGCTGCAGGTACCTTCCGTCGACGAGACCACGAAGCTCGACAAGCCGTCGTTTTTCGGCGCTCGGGCGAGTGATTGGCAACCGCGCGACGCCGACTCGGGAGACATCGTGGTCGACGACCTGGATCCGGGTTTCACGATCGAGGATGACGATCCTCGCCCTGCAGTCGCGGGCGGGATTCAGTTCGGTTTCGCGACGCCGCGCATCGACCTTGATCAAGGTTTGCCGGAGTTCCGTTCGATCCTGGGCTCGCCCATGGTGTGGAGCCGCACAGAGGATCAAAACGCCTTTGGCAAGTACCGCCACACTGTGGCGCTCGTGCAGAGAGGCCTCGGCGAGCGACGGGCGATTTTCGATGCGGACATTCCGGTCTCGGGACGCTATCGGTTGTCCTATCACGTTCCCGAACCACGCTCGTCGAGCGTTCAAGTGACGGCGGGCGTCGCCGTGACCGTGACTTCGGGCAATTCGAGCAACAGTCGTCTCGGGGTCCAGGATATGAACCTCGAAGTCGACGGTAACAGACAGAGCATCGAGTTCGATGGCTCGGCGGCAGCGCCCGGATGGAACGATCTCGGCGATTTTTCATTGCCGCGCGGCCGCGTGCGGTTGACGATTAGTGATGAGACGACGGGTCAGATCGTCGTGGCGGACGCCATTCGCTGGCGACCGCTCGGTTAATACAAGAGCTCTGGATGCGTCGACACTTTATGAATCTTCCGCTTCGAGCACGCGGGCTCGTCTTTCTACTAGTACTGGGCCTCGCGGGTTGCGGCGGGCAAGGTTCCGCGCCTGAGATCGAATTTCGGATACCGGTCGAGGTCTCGGATATCGTCACCGATACGGTCGAGGCATTGATCGTGACGACCGGCACGTTGCGCCCGCCCGAGAGTGTCGTGTTGAACGTCGAAACACCGGGCCAACTGGTTCTCGGGCGTGACGGCGACGGTGCTCGGCTCGTCGAAGGGTCCGATGTCAGATCCGGTCAGTTGATCGCCCAGGTCACGGGCGAAGACACACGCTTGGCAGTCAGGCTCGAGGCGACGCGCAGGCATCTCGATTCCGCAAAGCGCGAAATGGAGCGCCGTGAACAGCTGTTCGAAGAGCGACTGATTTCCGAAGAAGATCTTTACAGGGCGCAGGCGCGTTACGAGGACGCCCTGCACGATTTCGAGACGAGCGAGCGAACGTCCGAAAAAGCCCGCCTGATCACCCCGATCGACGGGGTCGTGCTGAGTCTCGCTCGGGACGTAAACGATCGGCCGATGGCCGATGGCCAGAAGGTTCTTCAGGGCTTCGAAGTCGCACGGATCGCACCGATCGATTCCCTCATCGCCGACATCGATCTGGTGGGGCCCGAGCTCGACCGGGTCAAACCGGGGCAGGAAGTTCGCATCAGCCACTACGCGTTCGACGGGCTATCGCTGCCGGGAACCGTGTTGCGGCTGGCGCCGTCGATGGACGTGCGAACACACACATTTCGCGTCGAAGTGGGTGTGGACAACCCCATGCGAATGCTACGGCCCGGTATGTTCGTCCAGGCCGCCATCGTCTCCGAGCGACGCAACGAGGTACCGGTCGTGCCGCGTGAAGCGTTGGCGCAGCGCGCGGGTCGGAACGTCATCTTTGTGCTCGACGGTCAACGCGCAGTTGAACGGGCGGTAACGCTCGGGCTGGGTAACGATCGGGTCGTCGAGCTCACGTCCGGTGCCGAAGAAGGCGAAAGAGTCGTAATCCGCGGTTTGGAGACGCTGACGAACGGTACGCGCGTTCGGGTCATCGGGTCGTGAGTCCGGCCGAGTCCGTCGCGGCGCTTGCGACCCGACGGCCGGTCGCGATCGTTGTCGTTGCGCTCGCGGTGGTTCTCGTCGGCGTGCTTGCATGGCGTCAACTTCCCGTCGACCTCCTACCCGATCTGCAGAGCCCGACCGTTGCGGTTTCGATCCGCGCCGGTGATCGCCCGCCGACGGAGATGGAGCGGCTCTACGGTGAACGAGTCGAGCAGCTGCTCTTTACGGTTCGTGGAATTCGTGAGGTCTCGCAGGTCGCACGGACGGGCAAGATCGTCGCCACGATCACCTTCGATTGGGACGTCAATATCGAGCTCGGGCTCGTCGACGTGCAGAAGGCGGTCGGTCCGTTGGCCGCTGATCCGCTGGTCGACGAAGTACTCGTCCGGCATTTCGACCCCAGCCAGTCACCGGTCGTCGTCTATGGGCTGCTCGCTGAAGACGGTCAGCCGACACTCGCCGAACTCCGCCGGCTCGCGAGGCGGCAGATCGCGCCGGGAATGGAGCAACTGACCGGCGTTGCCGAAGTTCGTGTCACAGGCGGTCGTGACCAGGAAGTTCGTGTACATCTCGATCGATATCGAATGGACGCGTTCGGGATCACGTTGGCGGATGTCGAGGCGCGTTTGCGCGAGGAAAACGTCGACATCAATGCGGGCACGCTCGAAGAGGGGGCCGATGTCTTTCTCGTGCGCGGTCTTTCGCGTTTTCGCAGCCCCGCCGATGTCGAGAATGTCGTGGTGAGCTATCTGCTCGGCGCCGACGGGGGCCGGCAAGCCGTGCGGGTGGGCGATCTCGGCGAGGTGACGCTCACCAACCGGGAAATCGATCATCTGGTGCGAGTGAATGGCCAGGAAGGTGTCGGCCTCGCGATCTACAAGGAAAGCGGCGCGAACACGGTGGCTGTCTCCGAAATCGTGCGCGATGCCATGGACCGGCTGGGTCAGGACCTTCCCCGCGTCACCGTTCACGAGATCGTCGACGACGCGGCGCTGGTCGTCGATGCGTTGGATGACCTGCAGACGGCTGCGGTGATCGGCATCGTCCTCGCGGTGATCGTCCTGGCGGTGTTCTTGCGTTCGGCGGGAGCAACGCTGGTCGTTGCCGCCGCGGTGCCGGTATCGATCCTCGCGGCGTTCTTTCTGATGCAACTCGGCGAGCACAGCCTGAACATCATCACGCTGGGCGGGCTAGCGCTCGGTGCCGGGATGCTCGTCGACAACGCGATCGTCGTCGTCGAGTCGATCCATCGACGCTTGAGCGACGGAGTCGAGCCGGCCCTCGCGGCAGCGAGTGGGACGGGGCAGGTCGCGGGCGCGATCACCGCGTCGACGCTGACGACCTGCGTCGTGTTCCTACCCGTTCTCTTCGTCGAAGGGCTCGCCGCCCGGTTGATCGAAGGCATCGCCTTTACGGTGGTTGCGTCGTTGCTCGCATCGCTTGCCGTCGCGATGTTCGTGATCCCCGCACTCGCGCGGTGGTTCATGCCGCGAATGGTTCGAGCCGACGCAGAGAAGGTCGGCGTGATTCGCGCGCGCCTCGAGTTGCTCGTCGCGGGACTTTTGCGTCGCCCGTTGGTCACGGTCGGTGCTGCCGTGGTCGTCTCGGTCGCGGCGACTGTCACGCTGCTTGGGCTTGGCAGCGAGTTGTTGCCCGACGCCGATCCGCGTCAGTTTTCGATCCGGCTCGTCGGCCCGGCGGGCCAGCGAGTGGAGACGACGGCCCAGGTCATCGAAGGTATCGAATCGCTCGTCGAGCAGAGTGCGAACGATAAGACGGCTGCGGTGTTGTCGGAGGTCGGCCGCTTGCCGGAGGATAATCGACTCGTTCGCACCGAACTCACGGAAGAGAACACCGCGCGCATCACGATTCGAATTGCCCCGGATGGGCCCACGGGACGCGAGATCGCCGGTTGGCTGGGTCCGGTCGTCGATTCGCTCGAGGAAACTGAAATCACGTGGGAAGTCGGTTCGTCACAACTCGCGAGTGCGCTCGGAAGTACCGGCCCCCCCGTGGTGGTCGAGATCTCTGGCCGTGCGCTGCGCGATCTTCGCCGGGGGGCGAACGGCTTGACGGCAGAGCTTGCCGAACTGGACGAACTGTGGAACGTGCGCTCGTCGTTCGAAGGTGGCCCGCCGGAGTTGCGGATCGAACTGGACCGCGCGATGGCCGACGGTCTCGGTGTCGATATCGCGACCTTGTCCAGAGTGCTCGAGGCGAGCCTCGACGGTCGCGACGTGACGATGCTGATGCTCGGCGACGAAGAACGTCCCGTGTCGCTGCGGCTCGACACGCCGACCCGCGAAGATTTGGGTGACATCGTTTTTCGTACGTCGGACGGGCGCAAGATCGCTGTTGGCGAAGTCGCGAAGTTTGTCGAGGCGGAAGGCGCGCGAGAGATTTTTCGGCGTGACCAACGCCGCACAGCCCTCGTGACGGCGGCGATCGTCGATGGTGTGGACAAACCGCGGGCGATCGCAGCGGTGGAGGAAGCGCTTGCCAGGGTCGACTTACCGCCCGGTCTACACGCGCGAGTGCGCGGTCAGGAGGAGGAACGGCAGCGCACGTTCGGTGAACTGCAGCTCGCCGGCATCCTCGCCATCGTGCTCGTATTCATGGTGCTGGCCGGTTCTTTCGAGTCGCTCGTCCATCCCCTAACGGTGCTGTCGTCGATTCCGTTGGGACTGATCGGCGTCGCGGCGGTACTCGTTCCGATCGGCGAACCGATCGGTGTAATGGCGATGCTCGGGTTGATCGTGTTGGCGGGCGTTGCGGTCAACGACGCGGTCCTGTTGCTGGCGACAGCACGACGGCTCATGACAGAAGGCCTGTCCCGGATTGATGCGCTGGCCAAGGCGGCCGGGATCCGCCTGCGACCGATCGTCATGACGACCCTGACGACAATCCTCGTCATGTTGCCGTTGGTGTTCGGTACGGGGGAAGGTGCGGCACTCAGAGCGCCGATGGCGTTGACGATCATCAGCGGTATCACCGCGTCGACGATTTGCTCGCTGTTTGTCTTGCCTTGCCTCTATCTCGTGCTCGATCGCGTGCGGTTGACGAGATCATGATGTCGGGGCTCACGATACGACGCCCGGTCGCGGTCGCGATGTTCTTCCTGGGCATCGTGATCGTCGGCGTCGTCGGGTGGGCTCGTATGCCCGTCGAACTCTTCCCGGCGCTGCAGGGCGATCGACTGTTCGTGAATTTCGGCCGGCCTGGTAGCGAGCCGGAAGTCGTCGAACGCGAAATCCTGATTCCACTGCAGGCGGCGGTGTCGGCGCTCTCTAACGTGTCGGAGACACGCGGTGAGGTCATGGGATCAGGTGGACGGTTCGAAATCCGTTTCGATCCTGGCGTCGACATCAAGATCCGCGAACTCGACATGCAGCGGGTCGTTGCCGACCTCGAGCGCGAGCAGCCCGAGGGGACGTGGATCCGAACGTCGTCGGCGGATACCTCCATCATGGCGAGCTTCGTGATGCGCGTTCACGTGCTCGGCGGCGACAACGAGGACGTCAACGCGCTACGCGATGTCGTAGAGGAGCTGATCGCGCCGCGCTTTGCGGCAGTTCCGGGCGTCAGTCAGGTGACAGCGACCGGAGGAGCGCCGCGGCAGGTTTCCGTCGTGGTCGATTCGGAGCGCATGACGGCGCTAGGCGTCACGACCGCGGATGTCACGAATACCGTGCGGCGCAACGCCACGCAGATACGTTTTCTCGGCGAGATCGAAGACGGAACCGGCCGGACTTCCGTCATGCTCGACGGTCGACCGAAGGGAATCCACTCGTTCGCCGAAGCACAGGTCGGCAACACCCCGGTCAAGCTACGCCACGTCGGCGATGTCGGCTTTGGCAATGCGCGCAAGGACAACGAGTTTCGGGTGAACGGTCAGCCTGCGGTCGGCGTGATCATCTTTCAGGAGCAAGGTGCGAATCTCGTTCGTCTCGGCCAGACCTTGCGCGACCGAGTCGAGGCGCTCCGCGCCGAACTCCGACCCGTCGGCCTCGATCTCGTCGTCGGGTTCGATGGTTCTGAGGCCGTCGAAGACCAGATCGGCCATCTGGGCCAGCTCGGTTTTTCCGGATTCCTGGTAGCTCTCGTCGTTCTTTATCTCTTCCTGCGTGAATGGCGGGCTGTTGCGGTCGTCGCCGTCGCGGTTCCGGTGAGCCTCCTGGCCGCGCTTTGCCTGCTTTTCCTGCTCGGCCTTTCGTTGAACCTCATTACACTTTTCGGTCTGGCGCTGGCGATCGGTCTCGTTGTCGACAACAGCGTCGTCGTGTTCGAGGCGGTGCAACGAGGGCTCGAGCGTGGATCGAGTGTTGACGACGCGGTGAAGCAGGGACTCGGTCGGACGATGCGCGCGATCATCGCAGCGAGCGCAACGACCGCCGTGGTCTTCCTGCCACTGACGCTCGTCGATTTCGACGATGCACTCACGGCTGAACTCGTCAAAGTGGTGACGTTGGCAATCGTGCTGCCACTCGTCGCATCGCTCGTCGTCGCGGTCGGCCTGGTGCCGCTCCTCGCGCATCGCCTCGCCGGGCCGGCAGCGGTCAGGCGGCTTGCGATGGCGCGTGAACGACGTAAAAGGCTCGCCAACCTCGTCGCCCCGCAACCGGCCCGGATCTTCTTCACCGGAATCGTTGCACGGGCACTCCGACACCCACCGGCCTGGCTGGCCGGTACGATCGTCGCCGTATTCGTGACGGCGTTCGTCGCGTTGCCGTGGGTGCTCGTCAACACATCGGGCCAGGAGCAGGAGTCGACGTCGGTCGAAATGTCCGTGCGATTCCCTGGTCGTTCGATTGACGTCGCGAGCAACCAGCTCGCGGAGATCGAACGCGAGATCATCGATATCGAGGGCGTGAACCGAGTGGAAGCGAACGTCAGCGAGGAAGGCGGTTCGTTGGTAGTACAGCTCGAAGATCAGGACAAACGTCCGCTCGACGTCGATGCGGCGATGATCCGTCGAACGGCAAAAACGATTGCGAAAAAGCACGGGCTCGAGATCCTCCGGCCCGGCGAAGACGGGCTCGATGGCGGCAAAGGTGGCGGCGGATCTGGTGGTGGCGGCGGCGGACCATTTGGTGACTCTCCGCTCGAAGTCGTCCTTTCGGGACCGGAGTCGAAACCGCTGGAATCGCTCGCACGGAGTGTTAAAGCACAACTGGAATCGATGCCGCCGGTCGCGAACGTCTGGCTTGCCGCTCGTCCCGGGATGGAAGAAATCTGGGTCCGTCCGAATCAGCGCGCGTTTCACTCGTTCGGCATCACGTTTCCGGAGGTGATTCCCATGCTCGGGATCGCCGGCCGCGAAGGCGAACGGATGCAGGAAGGCTTTCTCCTCGAGAACGGCCGTGAACTGCCACTCGTCGTCGAGCGCTCGGGGGCGCGTAACGACGAAAACACCTCGCGCGATCTGATGTCGATGCGCGTTCACACGAGTGTTGGCGCGGTGCCGGTGATGGCGCTGGCCGACATCAGCCGGATGCCCGCGCCGGCGATGATCCTGCATCACAACGGCCGACGGGAGATCAGCGTCTTCTATCGGCTTGACGAGTCCGTGCCGAGTACGGGCCCGGGGCGGGTCGAAATCGAGGATCAGATTGCGGCGTCTCTTCGTTCGATGCCGCGCCCGGCCGGTTACGTCGTCGAGACGGCGAGTGAAGAACAAGCCACCGCATGGTTCAGCCAGGTCATCATTCCGGTCGTGCTCCTGCTGTTCCTCGTAATGGCGATGACGTTTGAATCGCTGACGCTGCCCGTTTTGGTTCTCGTCAGTCTGCCGCTCACGTTGCTGGGCGCGACCTGGGCGCTCGCGTTGGCCGGCATGCCGCTCGGCATGATGGCAATGCTCGGTGCGTTGGCGCTCATCGGCCTGACGGTCAATCCGTCGATCCTGCTGGTCGATCGGATGCAGCAGCTCGTTCTCGGTAGTCGCTGGAGCGCCGGTGCCGCAGCGTTTGCCGCGGTGCGGGAACGCACGCGCCCGGTGCTGATGACCGCGGCGACCACAATCGCCGGCTTGTGGCCGCTGTCCCTCTCGACCGGTCAGGAGAACGAGATCTGGCCGCCGTTCGCAACGATCGTCATCGGCGGGTTGCTGACGTCGACGCTGCTGACGCTCCTCATCATTCCCGTCGGCTTCATTCTGTTGCGCCGGCTGGATGATCTCTTCGGCCGCGTCGGACCGTGGTTGGTGCTGGCATGGCTCGGTGCGACGGGTGTCGTGATGTCGAGCCTCATCTTCACGGATTTGGTGACGTCGCTGCTCTGGCAGGTCGTGCTGACCTTGTTGGTGGCCGGAACGCTGCTCGCGATCGTCGTTCTGGTGTTCCGCAAACGTGAGATCCCCGAACCGATGATCGACGGTGGGCCACCGGAACTACGCGTACGCTTCCTGCGCAAAGTCTATGGTCTGCCGGGCCCGTTGAAACGTGCCGTTCTGGCACCGCGCCGATTCGCCGAAGAAGTCGTGGCGCGCGGAGCGACCGTGTTCGATGCGTCGATCTCGCGATCGAATCTCTACGCTCACGGATTGGCCACGGCGGGCTTGACCTACATTGCGCTGCAGCTCCGAACGCCGTTCTGGGTGGCCGTCGTCATGATGATCGCGGCGACCTTCGTGGTCCGTGCGCTGGGGGAAACCCGGCGGTTGCGTGGTGGTGTGGAAGCGACGGGGGTCGTTTCGAGCGGTGGGTTCGAAAACGTCGTCGCCGCGTTCGTGCCGTGGCTCGCGCTCGCGATCTTCGCTGCCTGGATGCTCGTCCCGCGCACTGACCAAGACCTGCCGACGGCGCCCGTCTCGGTGCTCACCGTCCTTGCGACAGTCGCGGTCGGTCTGGTGCAAGGCGCCCGGTCGAGCGCAAAGAGACAGCAAGCGGGCACGATCCCGCATGAGCCGAGGACAGGGGCGCTCCGCTCGCTCAGGAGTTTCTGGCGTCGGAAGGCGCGCGAGTTGGCTGGGTTCGATCTTCCGGCGCAACCGGTCACCGCGCTGCAAGGCGTCAGCTTTTCGGTGTCGCGCGGCATGGTCGGCATTCTCGGTCCCAACGGCGCTGGCAAGACGACGTTGCTGCGCCAGCTCGCCGGTATCCTCAATCCCACCCGCGGGACCATCCAGCTGGGGGGCGTGCCGTATCCGAAGATCCAGAAATACCTGGCGCGCTGGGTCGGCTACTTGCCGCAGGATTCCGGTCTACCCGGTTCGTTGACACCGCGTGAATACCTTTCCTACTTCGCGGCCCTTTATGAGATCGACACCGCGGAGCGGCACCAGCGCGTTGACGACCTTCTGACGGAAGTTGGACTCGGCGCGAAGGTCGACGACCCGATCGGTTCGTTGTCGGGCGGGATGCGACAGCGTGTCGCCGTGGCGCGGACGCTGCTCCGGCTACCACCGGTCATCATCGTCGACGAGCCGACCGTTGGCCTCGATCCGCGGGAGCGGATCCGATTCCGCAATCTCCTGAGTCGGTTGGCGCGCGAACGAATCGTGTTGTTCTCGACACACGTCGTCGAGGACGTGGCCGTTGCTTGCGACCGGGTGCTCGTGTTCGTCCGGGGCCAACTGCGTTTCGACGGCGATCCGCACGATTTGTCGCGCTACGCGGCGGGTCGGGTGTGGCGGCTGCGTACGCCGGCGCAGGCACGGCTCGAACTACCGGAGGGGTCGATTCACGCGGAGGAATCACCCATGGCGGACGGCACCGTGCTGCACCGGATCCTGGCGGTCGAAGCGCCGCGTTTCGAGGATGCGGTCGCGGAAGAAATCGACGCCACGCTCGAAGATGGCTATATGTGGCTGGTGCAGGAGTCCCGCTAGTGCGGGCGACGCTCGAGTTCCTGCGCCTTGTCCTGATCATGATGACGGGACGCCGCTACTACCTCTTGCCGGTTCTGCCACTCATCTGGACTGCGATCCAGGCTGTATTGGTGTTCGTGAACGACGCGCGTCTGTCGCCGAGTGATGTACAGGGCCCGCTCATCGGCGTGCCGCTCGCGGCACTAGGCGTCTTCCTGGGCGTTCGGATCGTCGCCGCGGAGATCGACGAGCGCAGCATCGAAATCGCCTACACGGTGCCGGGCGGAGCCGAGCGGCTTTGGTGGTGGAAACTCGGGGCGGCCGGCGGGATCCTGATCATTGCCGAGACGCTACTCGCGGCAACGGCGATCGCCTTCACGACCTACCCGATCGGGGCGCTTTATGGTGCGTTGCAGTCCGGGGTGATGGGGCTCGTGCTAGCGATGGGTTTCTCGACGTTGTTCCGTAACGAAATCGCGGGCGCGATCGCGACGACGGCGGTCTTTACCTTGATCGGCATGATCTCCGGCTTCGGCGAAGATCAGGTGCGGATCTCGCCGTTCTGGAATCCCTACGTTCTCAATGAAACGTCTGCCGCCGAGGTATTCGCGTGGACGCTGCAGAATCGTGTGGGGATGCTACTGGCAATGGCGTCGATCGTAAGCCTCACCTTCATGCGCGCGAACCGGCGCGAGCGAATGCTGGGGAACTAGCGAGCGGGCGCGCCGAAGTTGACGATCGAACGGTGCGTCATCGTAACGACGACGTCTCGATTGCGGATCAACCGGACCGCGATGTCGACGAATCGATGGTCGCGTCGCTGCCATTTGTCGACGATGGCGCCCACGACCTCGAGCCGATCGTTCTCATGAATGGGACGAAAGGTTGTGATGCTCGAACCGACGTGGAGCCAGTGCGGTAGGCGAAGCGTCTTCGTCAGCGCGCGGTTCGCGACGTTCGCGATGGCGTGGGGATGAACGAATCCTCGGCGATAGAGCGCATTTTGATCATCGACCTGCGCGGCCGCTTCGGCGTTCTCGATGGTGTCGGGTGACCATTGCCACGGGCTCAGGCGTTGGCCGGGCCGGAGCTTGTGCCAGTCGATCACCGGGCGACCAGTTGGCGGCGGATCACCGCGAATCAATGGCGACGGTTCCTCGATCAGTCGCTTGGCCGTCATCGTCGCGACCGTTGTGCCGCGCGCGCGGCAGTCGATGTGAAATGCGGCGGGATCTTTGTCGACGAGGATCTCGAGTTCGTCGCCGTCGTGCACCGGCGCCGCGAAGCGAATATCGGTCTCGAAGCCGTGGAACCATTGCTCACCGACTGTGGTGATCAACGGCTGGCACAGGTAGCCGAAGACGGCGGCGCCAGGAATGGCCGCTTGCCGCCAGCCGACGGCCTCGACACGGTCAGGATCGTGAATCGGGTTTTCTTCGTGTGCGGCGCAGTTCCGCGCCACCGTCCGATAGATCACGAGCGGCCGATTGCGGCGCTGTTAAGGCCCATAAGCTTGGGTGGGCAGCCATGTCACGATGTCGTCGAAGGCGAAGATGAGCGCGAGCCCGATGAGCTGCAACACGATGAAGGGTGTGACGCCCTTGTAGATCGTCGTCGCCTCGATTCCGGCGGGAATGGCGCCTTTCAAGTAGAAGATCGCAAATCCGACGGGCGGCGTGAGGAAACTCGTCTGCAGGCAGACGGCGAACAGCACCGTGAACCAGACCGGATCGAAACCGAGGTTGGCAACGACGGGCGCGACCAGCGGCAGGATGATCAAGGTCAACTCGATCCAGTCGAGGAAGAAGCCGAGGATGAACGTCGCGATGAGGATCACGATGATGATGCCGGTGGGGCCGAGCGGCAGTCCCAGGAGCGCACCCTCGATCAGTTCGTCACCGCCGAGTCCTCGAAGGACGAGCGAATAGGCCGTCGCGCCGATCAGGATTCCGAAAATGAAAGCTGTCGTTTTCGTCGTTTCCCTGACGACTTCTGTCACGACGCTTCGGTTCAGTACGCCGTTGCCGAGAGCGAGCAGGACAGCGCCAGCCGCACCCACGCCTGCAGCTTCGGTCGGGGTGGCGATGCCGAGAAAGATGCTGCCGAGTACGGCCAGGATCAACGCCGCGGGTGGCACGATGGCTTTGATGAGATCGATGATGGTCGACCAGTCCATCGTCGCACCGTCGCTTTGTGCCGGCGCGCCTTCCGGTTTCAGGATGCCGTAGCCGAGGAGATAAAGGACGTAGAGCGAACTCAACAAGAGGCCAGGAAAGACCGCGCCGAGAAAGAGGTCGCCGACCGACATCGCCATCCGATCGGCCATCAGGACCAACATGATGCTGGGCGGGATGAGGATACCCAGCGTGCCGACGGCGCAGACGGTGCCGGTGGCGAGACGCTCGTCGTAGCCCTGTTTCAGCATGACCGGCAGGCCGAGCAGCGCGAGCAACACGACGGATGCGCCGATGATGCCCGTGGTGGCGGCGAGCAGGACGCCGATCAACGTCACCGTGATCGCGAGGCCCCCGCCGATCCGGCCGAAGATCTGCGCGAAACTCGTCATCAAACGGTTCGCGATCCCGGATCGGTCGAGCATCAGACCCATGAAGATGAACATGGGTAACGCGACCATTACCCAGTTCTCCATGACGTTCCACACGCGCTCGACGCTGATCGAGGTGTACGACCAGTCGACACCGATCGCGATGCCGAAATCGACTTCGAGAACGATCGCGAGTGCCGAGAAGAGGATGGCGAGCCCGCCGAGAATCCACGCGATTGGGAACCCCGTGAAGACCAGGCCGATGAACGCGACGAACATCAAAAGGGCAAGGATTTCGTTACCGGGCATCGTTGCGCTTCGTCAGGAAGAGAAAAGTCCAGAGCTGTGTCAGCCGGGCGATCGCCGCGAGTCCCAGAAGCGCGAAGCCGACGAGCATGACCGCCTTGATGAGATAGCGATACGGCAGGCCGCCAGGTGAGTTCGATACCTCATTGGTGACGAAGCTGTCGGCGACGAACGGCACTCCGAAGATCAGAAAGAGGGCAACGAAGGGGAGCACGAACAGCAGGATGCCGTAGAGATCGATCCACGCCTTGGTGGTGGGGCTGAATCGTTCGTGCAGCACGTCGACCCGCACGTGAGCATCGAAGTGGAACGTGTAGGAGAGTCCCAACATGAAGCCGATCGAATAGAGGTGCCACTGGATCTCCTCGAACTCGATGCGCCCTTCGCCCAATGCATAACGCATCAGGACGTTCGTGAAGATCACGAGGAGGAGAGCAATCCAGAGCCACGAAATCGTGTTGCCGGTCGAGACGAGGATCCGTCCGACGAAACGCGAAACGCTGGTCTCCGGTAGATCCATTCAGAAATCGCGCGGGAGGTAAGCGAACCGTTTCCATTCGGCGTAGTCGGCGCGGAAGGCTTGTTGCGCGGCATAGATTTCGGCGAAATCCGCGTCGCGTGCGGCTTCTTCCGCGAGCACTTCCTGGGTCGTCGCTTCGAGTTCACGAAGGAGCTCGATGGGCAGTCGAATCGCGGTCACGCCTTTGTCCGGGAACTGATTCAGCACCGGTCCCTGTAACGCTTCGCCCTTCGCGAGATTACGTATCACCCCGGCGGTGCACGCGGTATCGACGAGTGCCCGTCGCTGATCGTCGAGCGCGTCCCAGACGGCGGCGTTGACCACCAGATGGGATGCCGTATAGGTCTGGTGCCAACCGGGGTAATAGTTGAGCTTGGCGATGCGATCGAAACCGAGCGACTGATCGACGTTCGGCAAAGAGAACTCGGTCGCGTCGATCGCACCTTTTTCGAGCGCCTGAAAGATCTCCCCGCCGGGGAGCATCGTGACGGACGCGCCGAGTCGTTCCAGCACCTTGCCGCCGAGGCCGGCAAAACGAATCTTGAGCCCCGCGACGTCGTCGAGCGTTTCGATCGGCTCGCGAAACCAACCCGCCGTTTCCGGGCCGATGATCCCGCAGAGGATCGGATGGACGCCGTACTGGGCGTAGAGCTTCTCTCTGAGTGCCTGGCCGCCGCCTTCGTACCACCAGGCGGTGTATTCCCAGGGTTCCATGCCGAACGGAACTGCGCCGATGAGCGGTGATGCCGGAATCTTGCCCTGGTCATAGCCGACCCACGTGTACCCCGCTTGGACCTTGCCCTCGCGAACCGCGTCGACGATGTTGAAGGGCGGCACCAGTTCGCCCGGCTCGAACGGCGTGATGACGAGCGCGCCGTTGGAGATGCGGCGGAGGTTCTCCGCCACCAACAGAACGTTGTCGCCGATCACCTCGAGATTGGTGCCGAAGGCGACTGGAACACGCCATCGGAATGGTGCGATCGATGAAGCTTCGCCGGTCGGCGACGCCACGACGCTCGCCTGACCGGGCGGCCTGAGTGCAAGCGATCCGACGATCCCCACGACGAATGCGACGATAACGGCGATCGCTGCGGTTTTGTTGCTGATGTTCGCCTCCCCTCGCGGGCATCGCGACTATCATAGCCTCAAGGATCAGGAGGCCTTCAAATGCGTTGCGAGATCGTCGATGTTTTTGCCGAGCGGCCGTTCGAAGGGAATCAGTTGGCGGTCGTA
This sequence comes from uncultured Pseudomonadales bacterium, assembly GCA_951813295.1. Classification (GTDB taxonomy): domain Bacteria; phylum Pseudomonadota; class Gammaproteobacteria; order Pseudomonadales; family Azotimanducaceae; genus VXYL01. The sequence continues at coordinate 1,329,896 of CATOTI010000002.1, read as the reverse complement.
CTCGATGCGCAAGGACTCGACACGGCGACGATGCAGCGGTTCGCACTCGATACGAACTTCTCGGAAACGACGTTCGTCACCAAGCACGAAGCGAACCGTGCCACCGTGCGTATCTTCACGCCGAATCAGGAACTACCGTTCGCGGGTCACCCGACCCTCGGCACGGCCTGGGTACTGGCGGATCGAGGGCGCGGAGGACGCATCACGCTCGATCTCGGGGCGGGCGCGGTCGAGGTGACATTCGATGAAGGCGTCGTCTGGATGACGCCGCCCGCCGTCGACATGCAAGGTCCGGTCGACAGAGCCGATGCTGCTGCACTGCTCTCGATCGATCCGGCTGAGCTCGCGGACGGCTTCGATCCTTGCCGGGCGACCGTTGGCCCGAGCTTTTTTCTGGTCGGCGTGAAGGATCTTGCAACGCTTCGATCGGTCGTACTCGACGATTCGGTATCGAAGCGCATGGCGAACGGTCAGTCCGTCGCGACGTTCGCCTTCGCCGAAGAAGGCTATTCCGACGATGCCAATTTCGCCGTCCGGATGTTTTTCGAAGCGAAAGGTACGCGCGAGGACCCGGCGACTGGGAGCGCCAACACGGCCTTCGCGCAGTACCTGAAGGATCGTGGCCACAGCGGGTCGGTCATCGTCGAGCAGGGCTTCGAGATCGATCGCCCGTCCAGACTCTTTCTCGATATCGCCGATGCGATTCGGGTCGGCGGACGCGTGCAGGCAGTGATGTCGGGCGAGGTGTCGGCGCTCGACTAACGCCGCGGTTTGATCGGTACCCAGTATTCGAACGAACCGATTCCGGTGTCGGGATTGAATCGTTCGTCGTAGCGTTCGAAATCGGGTGTCCCGGCGTGCTCGAACTCGGACGCCGGAAGCCACGTGCCGAAAATGTGCCCGACCGTATCCGCGATGTGATCAAGCGATCCTTCGTGCGTGAAGATCGCGTAGCGCGAAGCAGGAATCTTGAGCGTGTCCAATCCGTTGTCGGGTGCCTCGGTCACCTGTACGGCCGCGTGGTAGGTGAATGATCCGTCGGCACTCGCGTGATCGCTGCAGACGCCGTAGGTGACGAAGCCCGTTAGGTTCGGAATGCTGTCGATCTGCGGCGCGAACTCCGACCAGAGGATCGGGATGCCTTCCTTCGAATCCTGGCTGCAGCGGATGCTCGGCCCCGCGACGAGAAAGCCATCGAAGTCGCGGAACTCGGGTCCCTTGGGTATTTTCGGTGTGTTGGCAGGTCCGGTGTCGGCCATGTCGATCCCCTCCTGAAGGGGTAGTGGAAATCCGGCGCGGCGGTACGCGCCGGGCGTCAGTCCGAAGGTTCTGCGGAACGCGCGGATGAAGCCCTGGTGGCTGTCGAAGCCGACATCGAGCGCGATCTCGACGAGGGGTCGATCGCCCTCGCGCATTGCGTGAACCGCGACCGCGAGACGGCGGCCGCGAACGTAGCTCATCGTGGATTGTCCGGTCGTTGCTCGAAAGACGCGGGCGAAATGGAAACTCGACATGCACGCCGCGCTCGCGATCTCTTTCTGTGTGATCGGATCGGCGAGATGCGCCTCGATGAAAGCGTTCGCCCGTGCGAGTCGTTCTCGATAGTCCATGGCGGGCATTGTGTATCGACGGTAAACGGCGAGTGGAAACGATCGTGCTCTTTTCGAGCGATCGGTGCGCTCGGAAAACTCGCGTGCTTCGGGGATGATCGAGGCCAGGCGCCGGCGGAACGCAGCCGCGAAACGCGCGGTCCTAATGAGTCGCCGGCGTTGCCGGGCGCCGAAGGAGGCGATACGTGTTCAGTGTGATGGAGTTTCTGGCCCAGTTCGTCGTGCTGCTGCTCGCGGTGGGGGTCCTGGTCGTCGCGGTGCTCTACGTGGTCGATATCACGCAGACCGAGCACGCGATCCGTCGCAATTTCCCGGTCATCGGACGGTTTCGTTATCTCTTCGAGCACCTCGGTGAGTTCTTCCGGCAGTACTTCTTCGCGATGGATCGCGAGGAGATGCCGTTCAACCGCGCCGAGCGCACGTGGGTCTATCGCGCGGCCAAAGGCGAGGAGAACATGGTCGCCTTCGGCTCGAGCCGCGATCTCAAACCGGCCGGGACGGTGATTTTCGTCAACTGTCCCTATCCGACGCTCGAGGAAGATGCCGTCGACACGTCATCGGTCGTCATCGGGCCGCATTGTGAAAAACCGTACAAAGCCACATCCGTCTTCCTCGTCTCGGGCATGAGCTACGGCGCGATCTCAAAACCGGCTGTGCAAGCGCTTGCTAATGGGGCAAAAAAGGCCGGTTGTTGGATGAATACCGGTGAAGGTGCGTTGTCGCGCTGGCACATCGAGAGCGGCACCGACGTCGTTTTCCAGATCGGCACGGCCAAATACGGCGTGCGCAGCTCAGACGGCAAGCTCTCGGATGAACGCCTCGCGGACGTAGCCCGCCACGACAATGTTCGGATGTTCGAAATCAAGCTCTCGCAAGGGGCGAAGCCGGGCAAGGGCGGCATCCTCCCGGGCGAGAAGGTTACTGAAGAGATCTCGCGAATTCGCACGATCGACGTCGGGCAAGACTCGATCAGTCCGAATCGTCATCCGGACGTCGATTCGGAGACCGACCTCCTCGATCCCATCGAACGTGTTCGGCGCGTCACGGGTAAGCCAACCGGGTTCAAATCGGTGATCGGCGCGTACGGATGGCTCGAGGCGCTGTGCCGCGAGATCCATCAACGCGGGATCGAGTCGGCGCCCGATTTCATCACCGTCGACAGCGCCGACGGCGGCACGGGCGCTGCCCCGATGAGCCTGATCGACTACATGGGCCTGCCGATCAAGGAAAGCCTGCCGCTTGTCGTCGACGTCCTTCAGCGCTTCGGTTTGAAGGATCGAATCAAGGTCGTCGCGAGCGGCAAGCTCATCACCCCGGGCGAGGTGGCGTGGGCAATCTGCGCCGGCGCTGATTTTGTGGTCTCTGCCCGCGGATTCATGTTGGCGCTCGGCTGCATCCAGGCGCTTGCAGTGCAACAAGAACACTTGCCCGACGGGCATCACGACGCACGACAAGAAACTCCAACGCGGCCTCGATCCCGTCGACAAGGCCGAGCGCGTCGCTCGCTACGCGTTGGGCATCCGCAAGGAGGTCGGCGTCATCGCCCATTCCTGCGGCGTCAACGAGCCGCGGCGGCTCCGACGTTTCCATTGCCGGATCGTGCAATCCGACGGCAAGTCGGTTCCACTGAACGAGTTGTACCCCGAACACGAACCAGCATGAGGAGTTTGCCGAGTGGATCTAACCGACGTGATGCGGACCACCTTCGCCGCCCGAGAATTCACCGACGATCCGGTCACCGACGAAACCCTCGTCCGAATTCTCGACCACGCCCGGTTTGCGCCGAGCGGTGGCAATCGACAGGGCTGGAAGGTGATCGCCGTTCGTGACGCCGACGACCGGGCGGCGCTGGCGCGGTGGATCGAACCGACGATGCAACGCTACGTCGCCCAGGTACAGGCGGGCGAAAGTCCTTGGAACACGATCCATCCGACCGCGCTCGATGACGCTTCGATCGACGCAACCAACGTACCGGCCGAAATGATCGAACGCCTAGCCGGCGCGCCCGTCGTATTGCTCGTCCTCGTCGATCTTTCCGTCGTCGCTTCGTTCGATCAGAACCTCGATCGCATCGGTGTCATCAGCGGCGCTTCGATCTACCCATTCGTCTGGAACATCCTGCTGGCGGCGCGTAACGAGGGACTCGGCGGCACGCTGACCACCTTCGTCGTCGGCGAAGAACCCAAGGTCAAGGCGCACTTCAACATCCCGGACGAATACGCCGTCTGCGCGATGTTGCCGATCGGCAAGCCCGTGAAACAACTCACGAAACTGCGCCGCCGCGAAGTGGCGGAGTTCGCGACCTTCGATAGATTCGACGGCACAACGCTGGGTTGATCGTCGAGTCACCAGAGTTCTCGAAAGAGACGCCGTTCGTCCGCGCGGACGCCAAAACGACGGAAGAACCGACAGAGGTTGGCGAGGTCGCGCTCAAGTAGCGTGTCGGCGGCGTCGTGCTGGGTCGCATCGACCGTCTGCGGGAAGTCGATGACTGTAGAGGCATGCGAAAAACGCGCGGTTTTTGACGCGAAAAACGGTTGCGCAGTGGTGTTGACATAGTCAACAGATTGTTGATTTATGGCGGGCGTTCGACGCGAGACATGGGCAGCGAACGAATCAGGAAAGTTGACTGGAAAAACCGAGTGCCTGGACGCTTTTGGAATCCAAGAACTAGCTTTCCGGCACGCTCAAGAGTTCGAACCACCAAGCGAGCTGCTGGAAAAGATGCGTGCTAGCGCCTACGAAGGCGGCGTTGATCTCGGCGCGGTGCGTGATGTGCTGGGAGTGGAGTTGCGAGACGCATTGCTCAGCCAAGCCCGTCGAGCAGCCCCGGCGCAGGGGCTGGCGGCGCATCCTCCACGTCCTCGAACCTGTGAGCGATCACCATGCCGTCCGGCTGCGCCGGCGGCCCCGCTCTCTGCTTGCTGATCTCGTGTACGTGTCCGTCGCGACCCTCGTGGCCGCCCTCGACTGAGACGTCCCACGTGCGCGCCAGTTTGCGCGCCGGCAGGCTGCCGTGCTTGACCCCGGCCTTGAATCGATCGAGATCGAATACCTCGCGGAGCAGGTACTGCGTCAGGATCAAGAGCTTGCCGGCGATGCCCCGGCCGCGGAATTCGGCGTCGATCACAGTGTGATAGTCGCACATGCAATCCGATTCCAGCGCAAAAAACATCAGGCCGACGACCTGCGTCTCGACCTCGACAACAAACGCGTAGATGAGCCGATCGTCGGGGCCGACGATCGGCTCGTCGTCTCGGCGCTCCCACCAGGTGGCGGCGGTACTGTCGGTCGCCGCGAGCAGGGATCTCGCCCGGCGCTCATGATCGTCCGGGCCCAGGTCTGTTAGCAGCCGCTCGGCCGCGGCCAGGTCGTCCGTGCTGATCGGTCGCAACGCGAGCGTATCGACCGTCACGCGTAGATAGCGTCGCTTTATGCCTGACCTCCGATAACGAGGACCAATTGCTTGGCAGCGTACAGCAGCAGCATGGTTCCGCCCCACACCACGCATACCGCACCCGACGATTGCCCCCTGATATAGCCATCCCAGGGATGATTGATCATCTCCCATTCCCGCATGGTATCCATATTCACGTGCCTGTTCATTTGATGCCCTCGATGTCGCCGTAGTCGTCGGGCAGGTACATGGCCGACAGCACGACGGGTCCTGCCGCTGTCCCGTCCCGGTCGGTGTACGTGATGGTCGATTTGCCGACACCGCCGACCCTGGATGTCGCGGCGTTGAACTTGCCGGCACCGGTCGGTCGCGCCCCCGCGAACCGGTTGTATCGGATTCGCGCGGTACCGCGCGAATCGACCGTGGCGCGGAAATAAGCGCCGTCCGGACCAGCCAGCGAGCCGCCATTGGCGGTGACGAGCAGATCCCGAGTCGCCGGCTTCGTCGCGAATATCGCGGCCGACTCTGCCGCCGTGAGCGTGAGGCCGGGCTTGCCGGTCTTGCCCGGGTCGCCATCCTTGCCGTCGGCACCAAATCGGCCGACGACCACTGGCGACGACCAGGTGTCCTCGACGGCCGTACCGGCGGCGGGCTGGCCGACGACCTGACGGTCAGACCGCCACAGCGTGTGCAGATCGGCGGTCAGGGTCGGCGCACCATCGGTCCAGCCGTTTTGCGGCTGGTCGTAGCCCCAGGCGTTGCTCGGCGTGGGCGGCCGCGGGCCCGACGTGCGGGCGAAAATCTCCTCTGTCCCCGGGCCATCCTTGCCGTCGGCACCAAATCGGCCGACGACCACTGGCGACGACCAGGTGTCCTCGACGGCCGTACCGGCGGCGGGCTGGCCGACGACCTGACGGTCAGACCGCCACAGCGTGTGCAGATCGGCGGTCAGGGTCGGCGCACCATCGGTCCAGCCGTTTTGCGGCTGGTCGTAGCCCCAGGCGTTGCTCGGCGTGGGCGGCCGCGGGCCCGACGTGCGGGCGAAAATCTCCTCTGTCCCCGGGCCATCCTTGCCGTCGGCACCAAATCGGCCGACGACCACTGGCGACGACCAGGTGTCCTCGACGGCCGTACCGGCGGCGGGCTGGCCGACGACCTGACGGTCAGACCGCCACAGCGTGTGCAGATCGGCGGTGAGGTTCGGCGCACCATCGGTCCAGCCGTTTTGCGGCTGGTCGTAGCCCCAGGCGTTGCTTGGCGCGGTCGGCGTCGCGCCATCGGTGCGCGCGAAAATCGTCTCCGGGCCTTTGCCGTCGAGGCCGCCTCGGCGGAGCAGGTCATCGATGGATGGCGTCCGTTCGTCGAGCACGTCGACGCGCGGCATGGCAATGTCGATGTGGCGGCCGCCCATAAGCCAGCGTCGGAGATAGAGGAACATCCAGACTTGGGTCGCGTTGTCGAGGCTCAGATTGGTGCAGTCCGCCACCTTCGCGCCGTCGCTCACCCGATAGACACCACCAAGCTCCGAGGAGCCGGAGCCCAGGAAGGCGACCAGCAAATACCACTCGTCCGGGGCTGGGAATGGCGCGCTGTAGAAATAGCGTGGCGCGCCTAATGCGGCGCCGGCGGACTGCGTCTGGACGCCGAATGACACCTTCCCGATTTCCGCCAACGGGATCCAGAAGGCGGCGTCAGGGTCGTCTTTGGGCGCTCGGCGGGCGCTGCTCCAGTGGAATCGGGTCGCCATCCAGGACCGACCGTCATGCGTGACGATATCGTTGGCGAAGTAGGGCTTCCTGCGGCTTGTCCACGCGCCCTTTTGTTGACCGGGCATGGTCGGGCTCCGAATGAATGCGCTGACGCGGATGCTTTTCCCGCCCCCGCCCGGCAAAACGATGAACGGCGACACGGGGCCGATCTCGGGATAGGTCGTCGGCGTCGGATAGGTCACTTGGGAGCTCGCCCGCCAGACCATCGACTGACCGCCGAACGCATCCTCGCGCAGCGCGCGGACGTTCTCGCGATTGGCGGATCGCCCGCCGCTCGACTTGGCGGCCCACCCGCCACCGGGCCCCGATCCGGCGGTCCACGGCAGCGCGCCCTGGGCGAGCAGCAGATTCGAGCTCGCCTCCTGGATACGGACCGGTTCGCCCCAGGCGTATTTGCCGTCGCCGCCTGACTGGCCGATCGACATCCAGACGTCGTCGGTGACGGTTGGCACGTCGGTCGACCAACCGCTCGGCGTGGTGGCCGAGGGCTCCGGCGTCGCCGGCTTGGGTCGGCTGATTCGATAGATCACATCGACGCTCTGGCCGTCCTGGCCATCCGCGCCAAACCGCCCGATGACGACCGGAGAGGACCAGCGGGCCGCGACGGCGTCGCCGACGGCCGGTGCCCCGTCGACCTTCCGCGCGGCATACCAGAGGGTGTGCAAATCGAGGGTCAGCGTCGGTGCTCCGTCGGTCCAGCCGCTGCGCGGCTGGTCGTAGCCCCAGCCGTTGTTTGGCGTCGCCGGCCGCGTGCCGGACGTGCGCGCGTAGATGTGCTCGTAGCCGCGGCCGTCCTTCCCATCCTCGCCGTCAGCGCCGTCCTTCCCGTCTTCGCCGTCCTGGCCATCCGCGCCAAACCGCCCGATGACGACCGGAGAGGACCAGCGGGCCGCGACGGCGTCGCCGACCGCGGGCTTGCCCTCGACCTCGCGTTCGGCTCGCCACAGCGTATCGAGTTCGGCGGTGAGCCCTGGCGCGCCATCGGTCCAGCCGCTGCGCGGCTGGTCATAGCCCCAGGCGTTGCTCGGCGTCGAGGGCCGCGAGCCGTCGGCGGTGCGCGCGTAGATGGTCTCGGTGCCGACGCCGTCCTGGCCGGTGCGCGGCAGATTCTCCTCGGTCACCTCGATGGAGACGCTCGCCGGCTCGCTGCCGCCGTTGATCTCATCGGAGGTGTCGTGCGACTGGACCCAGAGCGTGTGTGTGCCGAGCGTCACCGCGGCCCACAGGTACTCGGTCGATTTCGCTTGCGCGAGTTCCGTTGCCGACTCGAACGCGGCGCCGACGTGGTAGGAGTAGTGCGACAGGTCGACGTCGCTGACGGGGTTGACATGGATCACCAGGCCGCCGGTCTGCAGACCGGCCGGCTTGCTCGGCTTGCGCACTTTGCCGAGCACCTCGAATGCGGCCGCCTCGGTCCACGGGCTCGATAACGCGCGATTGACGCCGAGCATCCGGGCGCGCGCACGCCAGCTACCGAGGCGCACCGGCTTGAGCTCGAGGGTCGGCTCGGCGGTGATGCCGCCCGCCCGCCAACCGCTGTCCTCCGGACCCCAACTCTGCCATTGCACGTCGACGGCGCGGGCGTCATCGGGCAGTTCGGCGGAGATCGTCAGCGCCGAGGCGAACTTGACGCCGTCGACGTACAGCGTCTCCTCAAGGACCAGCGCCACGGGTGGTGGCAGATCACCGCCCGGCGTGATCGTGTAGCGGGGGATGGGCGCGGGGATATCGCGCTCGATCTGCGCGTACTTGCCGGGCAGATAGCTGTGCGCGAGCACCTCGTATTCGAGCGCGTCACGCTCGGCGATCGAAACCACGCGCCACGGCCGTGCCGAGACGGTCGACTCGAAGACGCAGATGGACCCGGGCAGCGGCCGTTCGTCGTCGTCGCCGAAGGCGAGCGTGTCGATCGCGCCGGTCACGACCTTGGTGATTGGCTGCGGGCCGGACAGGCTGCCGTCCGGATTCGTCAGCGTGACCGACCAATCGCCACGATCGTCGTCGCTGAGCGTGGCCGGCAGCGCGTCCAGCGTGCAGCGCCCGGCCTTCGTCGGCTCGGCCGTCAGCCGAGCAGCAAACCGATCGCCGATGACGTTGCTATCGGCGATCTTGATCACCTGGCCGGGGCGCAGGTCGGCGTACTGCAGCGACGCCGCGAAGCGCACGGTGCCGGACTCGTGCTCTTGGGCGAACAGCACGTGGCGCGCCAGACGGTGCGCCTGACTTCGCGAGGAGCAGAACATCGCGGCTTTGTCGGCCTGGCGATAGCCGTAGGCGTCGACCAGCGCGTCGTCGACGACCAGTTCGACGCCGAGCTTGTACTCGTCGTCGGGGTCGGAAAACGACATGGCGACGGCCGACACGCGATCGCCGTGCGGCATATTAGCGTATGAGAATGCGCCGTTGATGACGCTGGCGTTGCCGATCAGCGCGACCGGCTCGGCGGGCGCATCCTGCACCGGCACGACCGCCCCGGCGGCGTGGTACACCGCGGCGCGGCAGACGCCGAAGACATGATCCAGCAGGCGTTTGGCCTCGGTCGCCTTGTTGATCACGCCGGTCAGGCGATAACGCGGCTCGGTGCCGTCGTTGGTCGCGACGGCCGTATCGCAGAATTGCGCGATCTGATAGAGGCTCCACTTGGTGGCCGACAGCGATTCCGGCTCGATATTCGTGCCGAGCCCATAGCGATCGGAGGTCAGCAGGTCATAGGCGCACCAGGCCGGATTGTCGGTCCAGGCGCGCTTGAACGTGCCGTCCCAGAGCCCCGTGTAGCGGCGCGTCGCGGCGTCGTAGTTGGCCGGGACCGAGACGATCAGCCCGTAGACCTCGTACTCGCGTTTGTTGATCCGCCCCTCGAATTTCTCCGCCTCGGCGGTGATGCCGACGAGCGCCGAGTGCGGGTAGCTCTGCTGCACCTCGGTGATCTCGGTGTAGCGCGCCCACTCGAGTTTGTTGTGCAGCCGGTCCGAGTCCGAGTCGGCGGTGATGCGCGTGACGCGGACATCGAACGGCGGCTTGCCGGCCAGCGGTACGCGCCAGGAGAGCTCGGCCGGCGCGGTGCTCTTGTCGCGGATCGTCTGCCGGACCGCGGTCGCCCAAGCGTCGCCGGCGGCGCGGGTCTCGATGCGGAACTCGACCTCGGCGGGGCCGGTGTCGCCGGTCTTCACCTCGGTCTTGACGAGGCGTGGGAAGCGCAGCGTGACGCGCGCGGCTTGCACCTGCACATTGGTGATGCGTCGCACGATCGGTGCGCCGTGTTTGATCTCCGCGCCGACAGGGCGCTCCGACTCGATGGCCGGAATGCCGGCCAGCGGCGTCTGATCCGGCAGCCCGGCGCGCCACTCGAAGTCGACGCCGGCGACATTGGTGGTGCCGTCGGCGGCCTCGACGGGAACGCCGTCGACATAGACCGATTTGAGGCCGTCGACCAGGCCGCGCATCTCGCCCTCGCCGAGCAGATCGACGACGCGCGCGGTGGCACGGGTCTGCAGCGTGTTGGCGCCTTCCACCGGCGCGCGCGGCTCGCCGCCGCCGCCGCCGTGACCGATCACCTCGCCCTCGGGCTCACTCCAGCCAGGCTCGCCGGGCCCCGGTCGCTCGCTGTAGAGCTGCACGCGCTCGGCGCTGATGCCGGCGGAGACGACGGTGGATCCGACCCGGATCGGACCGCCGTAGATCAGCGGCACCGGGCCGCCCTGCGCGGCGGTGTTGACCGCGCCATCGAACAGGTGCGATGCGCGGCTGTCGGCGGCATCGCGCTCGCCGTAGTCGGCGATATCCGGGATCGAAATCACCGCGTAGGTCGCGACGGCGAGCGACAGCACGACCGCCGCGATCAGCCAGCCGGAGATGGGATCCGCCGCGCCGGCTGCCTCGGGATGGATGTGCAGTTCACGCCGCGCGCCCACCTTGAGCGTCAGTTCGGCCTCGGTGATGGGCGCGTCGTCGAGCGTCAGCCGGTAGTACGGCGCTGATTCGCGCAGCGCGGGCTCGAACTCGGGGATCAGCACGGTCAGCGCATGCACCGCCTCTGCGGGCGTCGCGACATCCAGCGCGATCGAACCGTCCGGCAGCAGCCGCTCAAGTGCGCCATGGAGGTGGACGTCAAGCATGGCGGAGCACGTGGCGGATGTGCGGTAGCCAACGCGCCAGCGGGTCGCGGCGCGGTCGCCGCGCCGGATCGTAGGGCCGGTCGCCGGCGGGATGGTGCAGCAGGACGCCGGGCTCGACGATCACGCCGGCGTGGCAGACGACGCCGTGGATCGCGATCAGCACGCCGTCGCCCGGCGCGGCCAGCGCGGGGTCGATCGCGATGAAGCCGGCGGCGGAAAAATGGCGCAGGTAGAGGTCGGGGTGCTCGTCCTCATGCCACCAACCCCAGGCACGCGGGTAGTCCGGCAGATCGATGCCGCGCGCGTGGTAGTAGTCGCGGCCGAGCGAAAAGCAGTCGGTCACGCCATGCCGATAGGGCCGGTCCATCAGCGGCGGGCGCGGCGTGTCCGCGCCCCACCAAAATGGTTCGCCGGCCTCGTCGGTTGCGCTCACCGGGACAATGCCCCACGGCGCATCGCTGGCCATCTGCGCGGCCATGTCGGCGCGACTTGGGGCGGCGGGATACGGGTGCGGGTGGCTGTGGATGATGGCCTCCAGACGACCCGATCGGCGCGCCTCGAGCACCAGCGACGGCTCGACGCGGAACGACGTGCGCGGACTCCCGGCGATATTCTCGCAGGGTCGGTATTGGCCGGCGACGACCAGCCCGCAGGATTCCAGCGGCGAGCGCGAGGCGGCGTCGGCGCGCGCGGCGGCGATGATGGAGTGGGGGAGGGTCATCACTGCCGCACGCGCGCGACGCCGATGAAGCCGCCGTACGGCAGCGGCAGCGGCGCGGCAAAGCGCAACCGGCAGCCGCTGACGCGGCGGTCGCAGCGGTTGGTCGGGTCGGCCGTCGCGTTGCCGCTCGCGTCGAAATATCGGTTACCGGCGTACGGGCACTGCGCCTGGCTGTAGTCCCACGCCGTCCCGTCCCAGCGCCGATAGCGCCACCGGCAGACATCGCGCAGCACCTGCCGACCCGGCAATTTCTGGCGATCGAAGTCGAGCGCGCTGACCAGCCGCCACACCGCCTCGGTGGCGTCGCGGCTGACCAGATGCTCGACGCGCCAGCGATCGGCGGGCCAGTGGCGGGTCGGATCGGCCTCGGCCGCGCCGTCGAGATAGCGCGTCAGCGTCCGCAGCCGCGTCACCGTCGCGCCGCGCAGATCCTGGCCGGCCACCTCCCGCTGGATCGCGCTGATCGTCAACGTCGGCCGCGCGATCGCGCCCTCGCCGCTCGCCTTGATGCCGTCGATCTCTATCGGCATCGGGCCGTAGGTGTGGCCCTGATAGACCGGCGACGCGCCGCCCACCGGGCCGGTGACGAACCGGTATGCCGGGCCGCCATCGGCGGGGTCGATCGTGTACAGGTCGACCACGGTGCCGACCGCGAGCCGCTGTTGGTCGGAGGCGACGTCGGTCATGGCGCGAAATCCTCGATGAATGTGGCGGTCAGCGATCGATGCGTCGCCGAGACCCAGCGCTGCTGCCAGCGCTCGCAGCGCCACTTGAGCCCCGCCGGCGCGTCCGGCGGATCGAACAGAAACGCCTCGACGCCGCCACGCGCGGCGAGAAACTCGACGATTTGGTCGATCTCGGCGACCGCGCGCGTGTCGAACACCGCGCGGTAGCTGCGCAACTGGTTGTTGATGCCGTCGGCGGCGACCTGGGTATAGCCGTCGCCGAGCGACTTGCTCAGCGTGCGCACCCGCGTCTCGAGGCCTGAGCCGCGCGACAACAGGATCGCGGGAAACGTCTCGACGGCCATCAGACCTCGTCCGTCGGGTTGAGCACGCCGCCGACGCGCTGCTCGTCGACCAACGTGCCCTTCACCAGCGCGGTCATCTCGGCCACGACGCGGCGCGACAGGCCCTCGGCGAGGGCGTCGGGATCGGTTGCGTTACCGGCCTCGACGGTGATCTGGATGGTCGGCGAGATATGGATGGTGGGCGCTGCCCGCTGCTGTTGCCGAGCGACCGGCGGCGGGGGCGGTGATGCCTGGTCAATGATCCCGCCGCGCGCAAAGGTCATCAGCGGGGGCGCATTGATGATGCCGCCGCGGGCGAACGGCTGCGCTCGATCGCGCAGATCAACACCCATCACCCCATCCGTCATGCGCGCGAGCGCGAGGCCCTGCTCGCCGCCGGCGGTGAGCGCGCGCACGCGGTAGCCGTCCCATGCGCGCGTGACGGGCAGGATGGCCTCCGGACCGGCTTCGCCCATCACACCGTGGGCGATGCCGCGAGCGGAAAAATGTGTCTCCTGTTCGACCACTGATCGACGCGTCGAGATCACGCAACAGCGTCGCGACATCACTTTCGATGTTGACGAGCTCACCCTCGAGCGCGGAAATCGCACGCGCGTTGAGGTTGTGCTTCAGAAACAACACCTGATCGCGAAACGCGCTCAGAACCGGGTCGATTCGATCCTCCGCCCGGTGCATTGCGCCGATCAGGTCACCATAGCGCCGCTCCGTTGCGTCGAGCGTGCGTTCGCTCGCGCGTCGTAGCGAAGCATTCGAATATTCGCCGAGCTCGTCCCGCCACTCATCGAATAGCGCCGCCGACACGTCTTCGACCGCTTCGATGCGCCGGCGAACTTCCGCCGCACGATCCTCGCTCCGCTCGAGTACCGCGGCGAGTTCGCGGTAGGCGGAGTCGAGTTCTCCGGCCGGTACGTCGACGACGCTCGAAAACTGCTCGAGCGCATCCACGAAGGTCTCCTTCGCTTCTTCCTGGGATTCAAGCGCCGTTTCGACCCGATCGACGAGGATGTCGCGCTTGAAGACCCCGAACTGCTCGGCGGCCTCGTAATAGACGCCCTGACAACCCACGACAAGCACAAGGAAGCACATGGGCACGAATCGCCACAGGCACCGCCGCATCGGCTCAGTTCGATGCATCGAGCAACGTTCCGCGCGCACCGACGAGCTCGATGTTGAGCTGCCCCGCGAGCCCCGCCGCTCGATGTACACCGATGTCGGCCATTCCCGACATCTGCATCATCTCGAGCATCTTCGCGCGTGACGGATACATGGCAATCGCCGCGTCGTCCCAGAGTTCATCGACCTGGCCGATCATCAACCGCTCGACGTTGGCAAAGAAGATCGGCGCCCCGCCGACGGCGCGAAGCAACTCACTCACACCGGCAGCATAGATGCCATAAGCCTCTCGTCCCGAGAGGTCAGTCTCTCGACCGTCCTCGTAAACCGCGGTATCGCGATACTTGAGCAGGTTGAGCATGTAAATCGGCCCGTCAGCGCCCGGGTCCGCAAAGCCTTTCATCTGCTCTTCGTCGGGGTAGAGCCGGTTCTCGAAGTTCATTGGCAGACTCCTTTGTCTACGTACTTTTCTAGTTCGAACGAAAGAGCGGCCGCCAAGGTCCGCTGAAATCGGTCGCTTCACGCGTACTCTTAGGGATTCGGACGCCATCTGCTATCACGAACTCAACAACACGACCCACGGCAAACGCTGCCTTCTCGGCGCGACGCTGGCTTTGGCGTATACCCAGCTTCCGCGTCTCGAGCGACGGCGGCGACGTTGCGTTTACGTGCTGGGGTCAGGATCGCATCTGGCGGGTCGCCGCCGAAATCGCTCGACGAGCCCGCTAGCTGCTAACGTCCTTTCCGATTCATCCACCGAACACGAACCAGGAGATGCGCATGCACATCGTCATTGCCCAGATGTCGCACGAGACCAACACGTTTTCGCCGGTCATCACCGATCTCGCCAGGTTCTCGCGACGCGAGCGCCCGCTGTCGGGGGACGTCGCGAAGGACATCTTCCGGGGTACGGCGACGTGCATGGGCGGCTATCTCAAGGTTGCCGAAGAAGCTGGCGCCGACATTTCCATCCCCGTCGCCGCGGGCGCCCCGCCGTCAGGCCCGGTCGAGAACGACGCCTATGAATACATGGTCGGCAAGATCGTCGAAGCGGCGGCCGGCCCGTGCGACGCGATCATGCTCGATCTGCACGGCGCGATGGTCACGAAGAGTTTCGAGGACGGCGAAGGCGAACTCCTGCGCCGGATCCGCGAGGTCAATCCCGACGTCCCGATGGCCGTCGCCCTCGACATGCACGCGAACATCTTTCCGGCCATCGTCGACAACGCGACGATCGTCTGCGGTTACCACACCTATCCGCATATCGACATGGACTCGACGGCCGAGCGAGCCGGCCGAATTCTCATGGCGCATCTCGCCGGGGATACGAAGCCCACGATGGCCTGGGGTAATGCACCGATGTTGCCGCACGTCATGCGTCAGGGCACCGACGATTACCCGAACAGCGCACTGCAGGAACGCGCCAAGGAACTCGAAGCTGAAGGCGTCCTTTCCGTCAGCCTGTTCACCGGTTTCCCGCACGCGGATATCTCCGAGGCCGGTTTGTCCGTCATCGTCGCGACGGACGACGACCCGGCGCGCGCCGCGGAGATTCGCGACGAACTCCTGGACGCGGCGTGGGAAGACCGGCAGAAATTCGTCTACGAGATCGAGCCGTTGGAGGAGTCCGTCGCCCGGGCGAAAGCGCTCCCGGCGAGTGACGATGGCCCGGTCCTCCTGCTCGACCACTACGACAACACGGCGTCCGGCGGAACGATGGATACCACCGAAGTGCTGGCGGAGATCATCAGGCAAGGCCTCGAAGATGTCGCCGTCTTCGGCTTTTTCGATCCCGTCGCGGTCGATGCGTGTGTTGCCGCGGGCGTGGGCAACGAAGTCTCGGTTTCGCTCGGCGGCAAACTGCCCATGCCCGCACTGGCCGAACAGAGCAGCCCCCTCGAACTCACCGGGCGCGTGAAGCTCATCTCCGACGGCAATTTCCCGGCGACCGTCGCGATGTCACGCGGCATGACGATTGGCATGGGAACGACCGCCGTCCTATCCGTCGGCTCGATCGACATCGCGATCGTCTCGCGGCACGTCGAGCCGTTCGATCCGGGTTGTTTCCGTTCGCTCGGGATCGAACCGACGGCACGGCGATATCTGATGCTCAAGAGCCGGATTCACTATCGCGTCGGCTTCCGCGACATCGCCTCGACGATCGTCGAATGTGCGGGCCGAGGGGTGTGCACCTCCGACTACAGCCAGGTGACCTTCGAAAACGTACGGCGACCGATCTTTCCGTTGGATGGCGTGAATACGCGAGAACGGCTTCCCGACTAGCGGCGCGGGTTGTCATGCCGGTGTCGGTCCTCGCAGCATCGACGTACGTCGCGGCGGAGTACGCGACGGTCTGGGACGCCTGGACCACCGCCGAAGGCTACGCGCCCTGGGCATCGTCGGCGTGCATCCAGTTCGGATCCCAGGTGGGCGACCGCCTCGTCTGGGGACGTGACGACACGATCGTCTATGTCGGCGAGATCCTTGCGCTCGAGCCCGGTTCGCGGCTCAGCCATACGTTTTCGTTCCAGGGATTCGGCTTCGACGAAACCTCCACCGTCGACGTGACGATCGAACCACACGGCGAGGTCGTCTTCGTGGATATCCGCCACGATGTCGCTCGAGCCCCGCGGACGGCCGAGATCATCGGCGAGGTCGGCTGGATCAAAGCACTCGCTCGTCTGAAGACCTGGCTGGAAACCGGGCGCGAGATGCCCTGGCCCGACGCCTGAACCACGACCCGGGCGACCGAAAAGGCCGCAACGCTCACCTGCGACCTGGCGTGATGCGGATCCCGACAGCGCAGTTGCTATGCTCGCCGCTCGACGGAGGACTGATGAGATGAGCGAAAACGGCGACGTTCGTATGGGTGTCGATGGTCATGTGGTCACGATCGAGATCGATCGCGCGGAGAAAATGAACGGTTTCACGCCGGAGATGTTCGATCAGTTCTCGGCCGCCCTGACCGAACTCGACGAACGCGACGATCTTTGGGTCGGCGTGGTTCAGTTCACCGGCCCGCACACGACGGCCGGGCTCGATCTGCCCCGTTTCGCGGGCTCTATGCGCTCGGGCGAGCGCGACACGGAAAACCAGACCGATGATCGCGTGGACGCATTTGCGCTTCGACGGCGGTGCTCGAAACCCGTCGTGATGGCCGTACAGGGCGTCACCTTCACGATCGGTATCGAGATGATGCTCGCGGCCGATATCGTCGTCGCCGCCGATGATTGCCGGTTTGCCCAACTCGAACCGAAACGTGGCCTCGCCGTATTCGGCGGTGCTCACGTGCGCTACATCCAGCGCGCCGGTTGGGGCAACGCGATGTACCACCTTCTGCGTGCCGATGAATTCGACGCCGAACGCGCACTCGCCCTCGGCTTCGTGCAGGAGGTCCATCCGCGCGGACGGCACATCGAACGCGCACACGCGCTCGCACGGGAGATTGCGGCCAACGCGCCCATCGCGCTGAAAGAGATCAAACGCGCCGCGATGGTGTATCTCGAGCAAGGCGAGACCGCAGCGTTCGACGAAATCCCCACGATGCGCGCGACCAGCGCCAACACCGAAGACTTCGCCGAAGGCCTCGCCTCCTTTCGCGAGCGACGGGATCCGGAATTCAAGGGTCAATAGCGATCCCGCACTGATCAGTTACTCTCCCGCGACCTGGTCGTTTTAGGGGGAGATCCGGTGAGGGGTTTGTGGAAAGGGATTCTGTGCGCCTTCGGGGCCATGCTCGCCGTGGCCGGATTCGGCGCCGAACGAAACGCCTATTTCGGTGATCTGCACGTGCACACGAGTTACTCGTTCGACGCGTTCTCTTTCGCGACGAGAACGACGCCGGACGATGCCTATCGATTCGCGCGCGGTGAGGTGATCAAGCACCCGTCCGGCGCCGATATCCAGCTCGACCGTCCACTCGATTTCTACGCAGTCACCGACCACGCCGCCTACCTCGGTGTACTCAAGGCACTCGCCGACCCGGCGCATCCCATGGCCGACGATCCCGAGGTTCAGCGCTTCACGACGACCGAAGGCGTGCTCGAGCGGGGCGGCTATCTGCCCAACGCTCAGGCCTTTATCGCGCAGCACGCGACGCTCAGCATCGCGCGCTCGGCGTGGCAGGACATCGTCGCGGCCGCCCAACGCCACAACGAACCAGGCGTTCTCACCACCTTCGTCGGGTACGAATACACCCCCACCCGCGAGGGCGGCAACCTGCATCGCAACGTCATCTTCCGAAGCGAGAAGAGCCCGCGCGACATCTTCAGTCGGTTGGATTCGACCAACCCCGAGGATCTCTGGCAGTGGATGGACGAACAACGCAACGCCGGCTTCGAAGCTCTCTCGATCCCGCACAACTCGAACGGTTCCGACGGCTGGATGTTCGAGACCCAGCAGTTCGACGGCTCGCCCATCGATGCCGAATGGGCCGAAACGCGGATGCGCAACGAACCGCTCGTCGAAATCACCCAGGTTAAAGGCACCTCGGAAACGCACCCTTTTCTTTCGCCCAACGACGAATGGGCTGAATTCGAGATCTTTCCGTACCGGATCGCCCAGTTCGTCAAAAGCAAACCGCGCGGGAGCTATGTCCGCGAGGCTTGGTTGAATGGCATCGGAATCGAGGCGGAGACCGGCGCGAATCCCTACCGTTTCGGTGTGGTGGGTGCCTCCGACACCCACAACTCAGGCCACCCTTTCGCCGAATCCGAGTTCACAGGCAAAGTCGGCGTGCACGACTACGCGCCGATGAACCGCGGCTCGATCCCCGCGGGGTCGATCAACGGAATGCCGGCCTACCGCGAAACGTATCGCCGCTTCTACAGCTCTTCCGGCATGACCGGTGTCTGGGCTGAGGCGAACGATCGCGAGTCGATCTACGCCGCCTTTCGACGCAAGGAAACCTTCGCCACCTCAGGGACACGGATCAAAGTGCGCGCGTTCGGTGGATTCGAACTACCGGGCGATCTGCACCAGCGAGCCGACATGGCCGAAATCGGCTATGCCCGGGGCGTACCGATGGGAAGCGAGCTAGCCGGCGGATCGGGTGATGCGCCCACGATCGTCGCGATGACGCTCCGTGATCCCTTAGGCGCACCGCTCGCACGGCTGCAGGTCATCAAGGGATGGCTCGACGATGGTCAGCAATACGAAGCCGTCTACGACGTCGCTTGTTCGGATGGCGCAGTTCCGGACGAGAACGCGCGGTGCCCGGACAATGGTGCGAGTGTCGATCTCACCAACTGTGACATCTCGACCGGTATGGGCGCGGAGCAACTCGCCGCCACCTGGCGCGATCCGTCTTTCGACGCCGGCGAGCAGGCGTTCTACTACGTCCGGGCGCTCGAGAACCCGACCTGCCGCTGGTCCACGTGGGATGCGTTGCGTGAAGGCGTCGAACCCCGTCTCACGCTACCCCCCACACTGATGGAGCGGGCCTGGACGTCACCCATCTGGTACTCGCCAACCCGACAGTAGTTGCAATTGGCAATCATTTGCATTTACAGCATCAGGCGCGCTATACGTAGTCGATGAGCGAACACCATCGATCGACGCCGACACGCTGGCAGGACCTGGCACCCGGCGATCGTGTGTTCGTGACCGGCTATCGGGAAGTGACACCGTACGTAGAGCGCGTTCGTGCGCTCGGTCTCGTCCCCGGAACCGAAGTCGAGATACGCCGACGCGCGCCGCTCGGCAATCCGATCGAGATTCGCTTTCGCGGGTATTCGCTTGCAATGCGGCCCATCGAAGCAAACGACGTGCTCATCTCGACCAGCGGTGAGTGAATTGCGCGAAGTCGCCCTCGTCGGCAATCCGAACTGCGGCAAAACCACCCTCTTCAACGCACTGACGGGCGCGCGGCAAAGCGTCGGCAATTGGCCGGGCGTCACCGTCGAAAAGAAGACCGGTCGGTTCGAGGCCGGCGGCGACACGCTCACGCTCGTCGATTTACCCGGCGCCTACACGCTCGGCGATCGCAACGTCGGGGTCGACGAACAGATCGCCCAGGACTACCTAGCGAGTGACGCGGTCGACGCCATCATCAACGTCGTCGACGCGGCCAGTCTGAGTCGCAGCCTTTTCCTCACGCTCGAACTACTCGAACTCGGCAAGCCCGTACTCGTCGTTCTGAACATGGTCGACGTCGCCAAAATCCAGGGCCTCGAGATCGACGCGCGCGCCCTCGAAGCGGAACTCGCTGTTCCTGTCGTCGAAGTGGTGGCGCGCGACAACGTCGGGCTCGATCGTTTGCGCGAACGCGTACCGTCGAAAGCTCCGCCGGCCATCAGCCGCTCACGCGACGATGCCATCGCCGCCTTCGAAATCATCGACGCCCTCGTCGACAAGACGACGGAAGTCAGCCCCGTCGCGCAGACCCCAACGGACCGAATTGACGCTATTGCGCTCAATCGCTACGCGGCATTTCCGCTTTTTCTGCTTGTCATGTACTTGCTGTTTCTCTTCTCGATCAACATCGGCTCGGCGTTCATCGACTTCTTCGATCTGATCGGCCAGGCCGTCTTCGTCGAGGTCCCACGCACCGTGCTGACGGCGATTGCCCTACCCGATTGGCTCGTCACGTTCGTCGCGGACGGCGTAGGCGGTGGCGTGCAGTTGGTCATGACGTTCATCCCGGTGATCGCCTGCCTCTTCCTCGCCCTCTCGATCATCGAAGACTCCGGCTACATGGCGCGTGTCGCATTCATCGTCGACCGCCTGCTGAACCGGCTCGGGTTGCCCGGCAAAGCCTTCGTGCCGCTCATCGTCGGGTTCGGCTGCAACGTCCCCGCCGTGATGGCGTCGCGTTCGCTCGACCAGGAACCGGATCGCATCCTGACGACGCTGATGGCGCCCTACATGAGCTGCGGCGCGAGACTCACCGTCTATGCTCTGTTCGCGGCCGCCTTTTTCCCGAGCAACGGTCAGAACATCGTGTTCGCGCTCTACATCATCGGCATCGCCGTCGCGATCACGCTCGCCCTCATCACGCGCCGTTACCTACTACCGTCGGCGCAAAGCGCGTTCGTGATGGAGCTCCCGCCGTACCATCGTCCCCGTATGCGCAACGTCGCGATGTACACGTGGATACGGCTCAAGGGGTTCGTTTCCCGCGCCGGGAAGGCGATCGTCGTCGTGGTCATCGTCCTCAACGTTCTGAACTCGATCGGCACCGACGGCAGCATCGGCAATCAGGACACCGAGCAGTCGGTACTCTCCGAAATCGGCAAGTCACTCACACCCGCCTTCGCACCGATGGGGATTCGTGAAGACAACTGGCCGGCAACGGTGGGGATATTCACGGGCATCTTCGCTAAAGAGGTCGTCGTCGGTACGCTCGATGCGCTGTATTCGCCCGCCGAGGATTCGACCGACGAGTCGATCGGCGATCTCCTGACAGCGGCTGTCGCGAGCGTGCCCGCCAACCTCACTGACCTCGGATCGCAGCTCGGTGACCCGCTCGGGCTCGACCTGGGCGATCTCGGCGACCTCCAGACGCAGGCGAGCGAGCAGGCGGTAGAAGTCGGCACCATCGCCGCGATGCGCACCCTCTTCGACGGGACGAGCGGGGCGTTCGCTTACCTGCTTTTCATCCTGCTCTACATGCCGTGCGTCGCAACCGTGGGCGTCATCTACAAGGAAACCGGGCTCTTCTGGTCCGGTTTTTCCGTGTTGTGGTCGTTCGTGGTCGCCTACGGGAGCGCGGTGATCGCCTACCAGGTCGGCGCGATCGCATCATCCCCGGGAGCGGCACTCACCACGATCGCGATCACCCTTGCCGGGATCGCGATTGCTTGTACGGGGCTGATTTACTGGGGCCGCGTCAGCGCACCCCAACGACTCATCCCCATCAAAAATCTCGACGGGTCCGTGTAGCCCTACGAACCCCGGCTCGGCGCCCCTTCCGCGACGATCTCCCCGTCTTGATAGCGCAACTGGCATCGCCAACGCTGGTCTCGTTTGTCTGCCGCTCGAACCGAACTACCGTCCCATTGGCGCAGGATTTGATAGACGGAGCCGTTGCCCTTCACGACTTCGCCGAAAGTGAGCTCCTCCAGGCGGATCCCCGATGGTTTCATTGAATTGTCTTTTTTCTCTTTGTGTTTCTTCTTTACGATCACTGTTCGTTCCTTGGCGGCGCCCCAAGCGCAGCTCGTCGCCTAAAAGCGACTACCCCCGACCGCTCGAACAGCAGTCTTGTTATCTATCTCGTGAGCGCGCTCTTTCGTCTCCTTTTCCCTTTGCGCTCGTCCTTTGCATCATTCAGTTCTTGTGGCTCATCCCCTTCGCGCGGCTCTACCTCGGCATCTCGCTCCAGATGCACGGCCAGGACATCGCTCTCGATCTGTCGCAGCACGGCATCGGGCGTCGAGCCGAACAGCAGCGCGAGACCACGCGTGCCATGACTCCCGATCACTAGTAGATCGACATCGAGTTCATGCGCGAGAGACGTAATCTGATCGACCCGATCCCCGTGGCAGACGTGGCGTCGTTCGACTGGAATGTCGAATGACGCCGCATGTTCGTCGAGACGTTTTCGGCACACTCGCGTGATGGCGGCCTCGATATCGGCGCTCGAATCATCGACCAGGTGATCCACGCCGAGATAGACCTGCGTCACCGGGTTGACGACGGATACGGTGTGCAGTTCGGCGCCCTCGAGGGCGTAGCGGCTCGCGGCTCGAAGCACCTCGGGTGCCGCATCGCTCGTATCGAGTGCCACGAGGACGCGACGGTAACCGTCGGGATTCGAATTCGCGGTCCGAACCGCCAGGAGATCCTGATGGGCACCGCGCAGGACAGCGTGTGTCGTATCGGTCCAGAGCGCGGCCCAGCCATGCGCTTCACTCGCACCCACGACGATCGCGTCGGCTTCCGTCTCATCGGCGAGTGCGTGAAGCTCATGAGCCGTACGGCCTTCAAGCACTTTGTAGCGGCGAATGCCGTGACGCTCACAGGCCGAGGCAAGCGACTCTTCCATCAGATCGAGCGCCGCTTTGATTTCGTTGGCCGCGTCTGTGATCGAAGGGCCCTCCTCGAACGCAATCTCGGCGAACGTGCTATCGAGGCTGACGAAGCGTTTCGGCTCGAAGACGTGAACTGCGAGCACGTTGTCCGGGTCGCCCGCTAAACGGACTGCCCGGTCGAGCACCACATCGGAAACCGCAGTCAGATCGACCCCGACGACCACGTGCGTCATGTATCACCTACCGAGCCGTGCCAATTGGTCGACACCGTATCCCCCAAAGAGATTTCGCTTAAAGGAACGAAACGCGATAACCACACGCTGGCTAACAACAAAATCCTCTTTAACCTCAGATCAGGATCTCAAGTACAGTGGCCGGCTTCCTCCGCGGTTTGCAGCTCGCCGCAACCTTCTGGCAGGCTCAAAGACTCTTCAAAAAAAGAACGACGAGCCGACCTTCGGATAAAGGTCGGTTGCCAGGGGGGCTATGACATATTGCGTTTCAGCGGCGGTGTCCAACGGCCTCGTTTTCGTGTCGGACTCACGCACGAACGCGGGACTCGATCGCCTGGGTACCGCCAGCAAAATGCATACGTTTTTCAGCGCGGACGACGGCCTACCCAACAGCCACGACCGATTCTTCGTCGCGCTCTCCGCGGGCAATCTCGCGACGACGCAAGGCGTGATGACAGCGCTCAAACGCGACATCGAGTCGAACACAGGCAAGCATCTGGGCAATGCCTCTTCGCTCGAAGATGCGGCCGAGTGTGTAGGTGCGGCGAACGTCGCCGAGCTCTCGAAGCACACTGTCGCCAAAGGCGACTTCAATCCCGAAGCCTCGTTCATCTTCGGCGGTCAGGTACGCGGATCCGAGCCTGGCGTCTTTCTGGTCTACCCGGAAGGCAACTTCGTACGCGCAAGCGGCGAATCGCCCTACCTTCAGATCGGCGAAACCAAGTACGGCAAGCCGATCCTCGACCGAATCATCAGCACCACCTCGAGCCTCGAAGACGCACTCAAGTGCGCCCTTTTGTCGATGGATTCCACGATGCACTCGAACGCCACGGTCGGTCCGCCGATCGAGGCTCTGGTTTATCAGGACGGCGCGTTCGACAACACGAGTCATATCGTCTTGAGCGAGAGCGACCCGTATCTCACCGCGCTGCGCGACGGCTGGAACCAACGCATCAACGAGGCGTTTCAATCCCTGCCCAATCTGCACGCGACCCGCCCGGCGAACAACGTCACCTCGATCGACAAGTAGCCGATGCGACGGCTCAGTGTCCGCCACCTGACCCGCTATACGTTCACCCGCGCGGTTGAGCTGCTGACCCACGAACTCCGCATCCGTCCGCGCGAAAACCACGAGCAAACGATCGAGTCTTCGTTACTGACCGTGACGCCTTCGGCGACCACCCAATGGACGAGCGACGGGCTCGACAACTCCGTTGCCTGCGTCGATTTCGGCCAACCGACCGACTACCTCGAGTTCGTGAGCGAGGTCGTCGTGCAGCACTTCGGCGGCGTCTTGCATCTCGATGATTGGCACGTGCACGTCGACTACTCGGCAGCGGATAAAGATCTCCTGGCCGGATTCGTCCGCCAGAACCAATCCCCAGCACCGCGAAACTGGCGGACTGCGCCGCTGAAGAGCTTCTACGACGTCGAACGACTCAACCGGCACATCTTCGAGTCATTCGAATACGCTCGTCGCGAAGAGCCCGGCGTGCAGTCACCCGACGAGACCGTCGGGCGAGGGGCCGGGTCCTGTCGCGATCTCGCGACGCTTCACATCGCGCTCTGCCGCCGGGCCGGATTCGCTGCGCGCTTCGTCAGTGGTTACCTGTACGCGCCCGGCGTCGAGCCCTGGGCAGGATCGACGCACGCCTGGAGCGAAGTCTTCCATCCCCGCCGCGGCTGGTTGGGCTTCGACCCCACGATCGGCCTGACCGTCGGCAGTGACCACATCGCGGTGGCCTATGCGGCCGACCCGGAATCGGTCCCACCGGTCGCCGGCAGCTATCTCGGCTCCGCCGACGCGAGTTTGAACGTCGAAGTCACGGTCGATGAACTCACCCCGACGACACTCGACGCCTGACGCGACGTCGCGCCGCTTCGTTACCGCGGAACCTAACGAAGGTGATCCAGACACCTCGCGCAGGCATCGCTTAGGCTTGTTCGGGTAGACAGCGAACCGGAGTCGGACAATGCGAGGGCTTGTGAGGCAGCTCACGACGTGCGTCGTTGTCATGACCGGCATCGGGGCACACGCGACGGCGGATGATCAATCGTACGCGTGTCGGAACCCCGACTACCGCTACGGTCACTCGTACATCCTGCCGCTCGAATACTCTGAGGACTTCCAGTACTTCGGCTACACCAATCCGGACGCGCCGAAACAAGGCACGATCCGGGTCCCGGAAATGGGCACGTTCGACAACTTCAACGTCATCGTGGAAAAGGGGCGCCTCGCGGCGGGTTATCAGATCGACGCCGGCGTCGTCTACGACCGACTGATGGAACCCTCGATCGACGAATCCGTGAGTCAGTACGGACGCCTCGCCGAGGGCGTGGCAACCGCCGACGATCTGGCGTGGATCGCCTTCAAACTACGCGATACGCCACGCTGGCACGACGGCGTGCCGATCACGGCGGCCGATGTCGTCTTCACCTTCGAAGCCATGCGCGCCCACGGATCGGTCGCGAACAAAACCGTGATGTCCGAGATCGCCGACGTCTTCGCCTTCGGCGAACGCGAAGTCTGTTTCGTTCGAAACCCGGAACGCGAGGTGAATCCAGCGCTGCCGTTCACCATCGGCAACTACAGCATCCTCCCGAAGCATTACTGGGAATCCCGCGACATCAGCAAGACGACCGTCGAGGCCCCGCTCGCCAGCGGCCCCTACCGCGTCGAGCGATACGACCTCGGGCGCTACCTGGTCTACGAGCGTGTCGAGGACTACTGGGGGCGCGACATCCCGGTCAACAAGGGTCGGTTCAACTTCGACGTCCTCAAGTACGACTATTTCAACGACGAGAACGTGATGATGGAGGCACACAAGGCCAACACGTTCGACGTGCGAGAAGACGGCGTCTCGAAGAGCTGGGCGACGAACTACGATTTCCCCGCCGTTCGAGCTGGCCTCTTCAAGAAGGAACTCACGCCGCTCGCTCGAACCGAGGGGCTCTGGTGGCCGGTGATCTGGAACGTCGAGCGAGCGCCTCTTGCCGACATCCGCGTACGCGAAGCACTCTGGCTGCTGTTCGACTTTCAGTGGACCAATCGTGTGCTCTTCTACGACTTCTACGACACCGGCGTGAGCTTCTTCCAGAACTCGCCGATGGCGGCCGAGGGGCTACCGAGCGAAGCGGAGCTCGAGCTTCTGGAACCTTGGCGTGGTCGGATCCCCGATCGAGTTTTCACAACGCCGATCGCGCCGCCGCCAGCGACCGGGTTCGGCCGTCAACGCGACAACGTCACGCGCGCGCTTACTCTGTTCGAAGAAGCCGGCTGGGAGATCCGTGACGGCGTGATGCGCAACGTCACGACAGGCGAACCTTTGACGCTCAATTTCATCGGCGTATCGAAATACTCGATTCGCCAGAACCTGTCGCTCGTCGACAATCTCAAACGGGTCGGCATCGCGTCGTCCGGCGTCGCACCCGAAGTTTCCCAATGGCTTTACCGCAGCCGAACCGGGAAGTTCGATGGCAATTCCGTGCGCTGGCGCCCGGGTGAGATGCCCGGGCTCCAACTGCGAAACTGGTTCGGCAGTGCCGCCGCCGACCTCGATTTTGGCCGCAACTGGATCCGCTTGCGCGACCCGGCCGTCGACGAACTGATCGAACGGACCATCGCGGCGCGCACGGCCGAAGAACTCTACGCCGCCACGCGCGCCCTCGATCGTATTCTCATGTGGAGCTTCTACTTCGTTCCGTTCGGTACACAGCCCGGCTCTCGGCTCGTTTACTGGGACAAGTTCGGACGCGCCGATCGCGGCAAAGCTCTCAATCGAGTACCGCACGTCGACGCCTGGTGGTGGGATACCGACAAAGCCGAACGCGTTCGCGCAGGGCTCTCCAACCTCGAATCGGATTAGTCGAGAGCGGTTTCGATGGCGCGCGCGATCGCCAGGAGCTCTTCGTCACCGTGCAGACGACCAGCGACCTGCAGGCTGATCGGGCGCCCATCACGGCTCGTTCCCGCCGGTACGGCGATTACCGGCTGACCGGTGAGGCTGAACGGCAATGTGTAGCGATAATCTTCCGCGCCGACGCGGTAATCCGGCTCTATTGCCGGCGCCGGGGACGCCGCCACCGGACAGACGATGGCGTCGAAATCCTGCATGAAGGAAAAGAAGCCCCGCCGCAGGCGATCCCAGTCGAAGAGCGACTTCTCCACCTCATCAGCCGTGAGAGAACTCGGATAAGGCGGCGCCCAGGTCGAGTTCGACATTGATTCGGGCCGGCGCCAATAAGCTCGCGTGATCGCGAAGGCCGTCTCGATGAGGGGCGGCGTCTCATGCGAGACCGTCGCCCCGAGTGTTTGAAGCCTGGCCGCTGCCGCGGCGCAAACCCGCATCGTTTCATCATCGGGTTCGGCATCGTCGAACCGGTCAAAGACCGCGATGCGCATTTCGTCGAACCGCCGGACGGTCGGTTCCGGCCATCCGGTAACCGTCGCATCGATGCCGTCAGCGCCGCTCAAGATCGGCATCAACGCCAGGAGATCGTCGACACGCGCGACGAGCGGACCGATGACCGTGCGCGGATCCGTGAGTCCGATGATCGGCGGCACATGCCCGGTCGACGGCACACGACCACTCGAAGGTTTGTAACCGACCACACCGCAGCAGTGCGCCGGCCAACGAATGCTGCCGCCGGAATCGCTGCCGATACCGAAAAACGCGCCACCACACGCCACAGCCACCGCATCACCGCGGCTACTCGCCCCGGGTGTATGCGCGACGGCACGCGGATTGACGGGTCCGGGCGCCTCGTCAGCATCGCCGACCGCGCGCGTGATGCCGAGGAGAATGGCACCGGCTTGCCACAAGCGCGCAACGACCGCCGCGTCCCGTTTTGCGATCCGTTCGAATGGTGCGCCAAAACTTCGACCCGCCGGTAGTCCCGCAACGCTGATCCAATCCTTCGCCGTGAAGGAAAGGCCAGCGAGCGGACCGCGATCTGTCGGCGCCGTCTCATCGAGCCGGCGGGCACGCTCGAGACAATCGGACGCTTCAATGCTCAGATAGTCGTAGCGTGCGTTCGTCTCGCGCAGTCGCTCGACGTCCTCCTCGATCAACGACAAGATCGAACGTTCGCCCGACGCAGCGAGCGCCCGTCGCTCACTGAAGCCGCTCAAGGGCAGACGACCACCTTGCCGTACGCGTCCGGTGCTGCGAGAGCGTCGAAGGCGTCCGCCACACCGTCGAGGCCCACCTCATGCGTGACGATCGGCTCGACGTCGAGCGTACCGTCGGCGATGAGTTCGAGGGTTTGATCGAACTCGTCGAGCGAATAACCGAGCACGTACTGAACGGTGAGTTCCTTGTTCACGGCGATCAACGGACGGGCGTGATCGACTTCGAGGCAGACCCCCACGACGACGACCGTCGTATGACGCCTCGCGCCGAGGAAGATCTGATCGAGCATGCCTGGCACGCCGACACAGTCGAAGACGACGGTCCGGCGCGCGTTGCGGAAATCGGCGAGCTCGAAGGGTGATTGCTCTTGCGGATCGACCGTCGTACCCGCCTTGAGCCGGTTCGCCAGCTGGCGCCGCATCGCGGAGAACTCGCTCACGATGACGCCTTCGATTCCCGCGGCCCGTAGGTTGGCAAGCACGGCAAGGCCCACCGGCCCTGCACCGACGACCACACAAACGTCCCCGGGCTCGACTCCAGCGCGATTGACGGCATGAAGTCCCACCGCCATCGGCTCGGTCAGCGCAGCGAGTCGCGCGGGTGTACCGGAAGGCACGGCTCGCAACAACGATTCCGAGAGCACCATGTATTCGCCGAATCCGCCAGGTGCTTCGGGCGAATAGCCAACCGGAAGCGCTTCCGCCCGGCGGAGCATCGGGACCGAGCAGACGAGATCACCGATACCGTGTGTGGCCTCGGTATTCGGCCCGAAGTCGATCACTTCCGCACAGAACTCGTGTCCCAATACGACGGGGTCGAACGTCGTGAGTTTGAATGCACCGCCCGCTTCGAGACTCGTCCGCACGAATTCGTCCGTGTGGCGTGCCGCATGAAGATCGGAGCCGCAAATTCCGCAGGCGCGCGTGCGGACCAGAACTTCACCCGCTTGCGGGACCGGATCGTCGACCGTCTCGACGCGGATCGAACCTCGTTCCATCAAAGCCGCACGCATGCCGATCTCCTGGGATGTCCGCCCGACATGGTCGGACCGTGCGGGGTCGTAAGCAACCGGCGGCGTTCACGCTCTTTTCGTCCGTCAACATCAACGGCTCGCCGACTTCGAGCAATGTTTTCAAGCCGCTCCGAAATCACCCCAACGCACCGGTCGCCTCCGCGCGAAGCGCAAGGTCCCGCGCGAGCCCTGCATAGCCGGCTGGATCCTCCGGCGGAACGCCATGTCGCGAAGGCAGGAAACGCTCGAGGTAGTCGTAGTAGACGGCGACCAACTTCACCCAGGTGGGGCTACCCGCGCCGTAAGCCCAGTCGTCGGCAATCGCCACGTATCGACCATCGTTGGCGGCTTGAATCTGCTTTTCGATCTCCGTGCGCGTCTTCTCGGCGCTCCATTGCCGCTCTGTCCAGACACCGAGCGCATCCATATTGAGATGGAATCCCGCGACGAACCCGGGCCGCCAGGGCGTATCCGCACCACCCGGGAAAGCCGCGTCCTTCGGGAGATCGGCGTCGTCGATCCGCTCTTCTTCCGGGACGGCCGACAACCCTTGAACGAAGGTAAGGCGCGTGCCCGACCCAATGGCTTCGAGCCGAAACTCGAGATACGCCCGTCGATCGACCCGGTTCTGGTCGTCAATCGACGCGAATCGAATCAGGTGTGGCGGATCGAATTTAGTGATCTTGTATCGATCCGGTGTGTGCTCGGGCTGTCCCCAGGTAAAGCTCGCCAGACCACCGCGCCGCGCATCGATCCGCGAGACCGGATAGAGCCAGAGGTTGAGCTCCTCGGTCGTCACGGCGTGCCACACTCGGTCGATCGGTGCTGCGTATTCACGCACGAACCGCATCGTGTAGCGATCGTCGAAATTTGCGATATCGAGCCAATCGGTTCGTACCATCGCGGACTCCCTTGTCGTCGATCGCAACATCCTAGTCCGCACAATTCGCTATCGTTTAACCAGGTGGTTAACAAGAAGCTGCGTACCGTGGACGAACCGACGAACGAACTGAACGATGTCTTCAAGGCCCTCGCGGATACCACCAGACGCGACATCGTGCTGAGGCTTTCGCGCAGTGATGCCACCGTGTCACACCTTGCCAGCAGCTACGCCATCTCCCTCCCGGCCGTCTCGAAGCACCTCAAAGTACTCGAGCGCGCCGGGCTCATCGCGCGGACACGGATCGGTGCCCGCCATTGGATTCGACTACGACCCACGTGGTCGCGAGCCGTCAACCAATGGCTCGATCGCGCCTCACGGGAGCGCGCAACCGAACAACTCGACCGGCTCGAGGATCTGCTGGAACGAAAGGACTAGCGTTACCGCGGGGTAGGATCCCAGAAACGCCGTCCGAAGGAGCATCGTCATGGATTTCGAGAATCGAACCGCGGTCGTCACGGGGGCCGCGTCGGGGATCGGTCTTGGCATGGCAGAGGCCCTGCTCGAGCGTGGCATGCGGGTCGTGATGGCGGACGTCGAAGAAGCACCGCTGATGCAAGAAGCCGAACGTCTCGAACAATCGAATTTCGCCGTGCTGCCCGTCGTCACCGACGTCACGAGCAACGCCAGCATGGATCAACTGTTCGAACGAGCAGTCGATGCTTTCGAGAAGGTTCACGTCGTCTGCAACAACGCCGGGGTCGGCGGTGCGCCAGGCACGCTATGGGGCACGTCGGAAGAAGCCTGGGCGTGGGTCATGGGCGTCAACTTCGAAGGTGTCCTGAAAGGCATCCGGCGCTTCGTTCCCCACATGATCGAGCACGGTGAACCGAGCCATATCGTCAACACCTCATCGATCGCCGGGCTCACGACCGGTGGTGGATCGATCTACGGCATCTCGAAACACGCGGTGACGCGGCTTTCCGAGGGGCTCTTCTTCGACCTCGCGAACCAGGCGCCGCACATCGGCGTGACGTGCTTGTGTCCCGGCATCATCGACACACGGATCTTCGATTCCGACCGCAACAGCCCCGCCGATCTGCCGGAACTGGAAGCCATACGCGGGTTGGGGAAGCGCATCGAGGGGATGCGGACGTATTTCCGCACGCAAGGCATGGCGCCGCGTCAGGTCGGCGAAATCGTCGCGCAAGCTATCGAGGAGCGGCGCTTCTATTGCTTCACGCAGGACGAATTCGCGCCGATCATCGCGTCCCGTTTCGAATCCATCATGGCTGGCACGAACCCGGTATTGCCGGGCCCGGCGCCTTCGACATTCACGAACGACAAGGGACGAAACTGAGCCGTTCGCCACCTCGACAGGGCCATCAAAAAGCCGTAGAAGACCATCTTGCGATCAATGAATTACCTGCCGCCGCGACGGTCGAGCGGCTCCGGAGAATCGTGTGAGAGTGCTACTCGCGTTCGCGTTCCTGATCCTCACTGCCCTGCCCGTTGCCGCTTATCCCGGGGAGTCGGAGAAAAAGGAGAGCGACGATCCCGCCGAAGTCACTGAGCTCTATGACACGGGTTATCAGAAACTCAAAGCCGAGGATTTCCGCGGCGCGATCGCAAGCTTCCAGGCCGTCCTGCGGCGCGACCCCAAGCACGCGATGGCGTACACGAACATGGCCTATAGCAATCGCCAACTCGGCAAGTTTAGAAAGGCGATTCGGCAGTACAAGAGAGCGCTATCGATCGATCCCGAGCTCGCCGAAGCCCACGAATACATGGGGCGGGCGTTGCTCGAAGTCGGCGAACTCGAAAAGGCGAAAGAATATCTCGCTACCTTGGCGCGCCTCGACGAGAAACTGGCGAAGCCTCTCGCCGCCGCTATCGAGCGAGCCGAGCGCGCGCTGCTCGCATCGGACTAGCGAATTCGCTCAGCGGTGCGGTTCGGCGTTGAACGCCCCCATCAAGGCCACCATCGCCTCGATATCACCCGCTTCGCCCCCGCCGCGTGGGCCGAAAAGCGCTTTTCGGTAACGCACATAGAAAGCGAGTTCACCGACGACGGGATCGTGATCACCCGAGGCTGTCGCCTCGTAGTGACGCATGACGTCAGCGAGGGTCGTGAAGACTCCGTTGTGCATGAACCGGGCGCGCCGGGCGACGTTACGTAGCGAGGGCGTCTTGAAGGCACCGAGCGCGAGTTCTGGCGATTCGAACGGCGCCGCGGCCTGGCGGCCGACATCGACGTCATCGCCTACGCGCCAACCATTCGCGGCGACGATGCGACGAATCTCGCCATTTCCCGGAAAGAGCGCGTCTGTCTCGAAACCCGCGGCGGGTACGCCGACGTTGTGGAACCGATCATCCGTGTAATGGGGCGGCGAATGACAAACAGAGCAGTTTGCTCGGCCGAAGAAGAGCGCCAGCCCGCGTTTCTGGGTCGGCTCGAGCGCATCGTCTTCACCGGCGAGCCAGCGATCGATCGGCGCCCGTCCCGGCACGAGGCTACGTTCGAAAGCGGCGATCGCGCGCGCGACGGTCGTCGCCGTGATTTCGCCCTGAAAGACTCGGCGAAATGAATCGGCGTACGCGGAGTGGCGCGTCGGATGAACGGTCTCGGTCGGTTCGTGGCGACCCGAGGTGAGATAGGTCAGTACCGCTTCCCATGAGTTCGCCATCTCCGACGTCGAGATGATGGGCCCGAATGCCTGCTCTTCGAGGGACGAGACCCGGCCATCCCAGAAAAAGTGGCGCTGAAAGGCGACGTTTTCGATCGACGGCGCACGACGCCGACCGACCCGGCCGTTACAGCCTGATGCAATTTCGTCGGGCGAGGACCAACCGACCGACGGCTGGTGGCAGCTGGCACACGCGACCGTGCCGCAATTCGAAAGATAGGGATCGA
Source organism: uncultured Pseudomonadales bacterium (assembly GCA_951813295.1). Lineage (GTDB taxonomy): Bacteria > Pseudomonadota > Gammaproteobacteria > Pseudomonadales > Azotimanducaceae > VXYL01. The sequence goes on along the minus strand of CATOTI010000002.1, from coordinate 1,296,998 downwards.
AAAAGAGCGCGCGACCCAGCGCGATCAACTCGGCTCGCGACGGGTTTGCCGTTGCATCGACTCCCTCGCGGCCCGGGTCGGGATAGAGCGCTGCGATCTGCGCACGAAGCCCGGCATCGTCGAAGTCGTCCGCCATCGCGACTGGCCGTACCGCCACGAGGGCGATCACGACCAAAACGCATCTCGTCGCGACGCGACCCATCAAACGATCCGCGGCCATCGATCCACCACCGCCCACACCTTATTCGCGACGCGCACGCCTTCGATATGCCGACCTTCCGGCACATCCTGCCATCGCGAGCGGATCCCATCGATCATGCCGATGCGGCTGATCAGGAGCTTGGCCGGCTTCGCCGACGCCGGTATGTCCGTGCGATCCAGGAATCCGCACCACGTGAGATAGCGGTACTCGCCGGTCTTCAGTAGCACGGCCACACGATCGTGGGTGACCGGATCGAGCGTGATATTGCGATGATTGAGTTTCCGCACGGCAACGAGCATGCGGCGATCCTACTGGATGAATAACCAGTAGCGGTGATCACTGAACGAGGAAAACGAGATGCAGACCATCGGCCTCATCGGCGGCATGAGTTGGGAAAGCACCACGCTCTACTACCAACTCATCAACCAGGGCATCAAAGACCGGCTCGGTGGGCTGCACTCCGCGAAGATCGTCCTCGTAAGCGTCGACTTCGCCGAGATCGAGGCACTGCAACGCGCCGGCGACTGGGACGCCGCCGGGCGAATGCTCGCCGATGCCGCTCGATCGATCGAAGCCGCGGGTGCGGACTTCCTGCTCATCTGCACGAATACGATGCACAAGATCGCCCCCGAAATCGCGGCGGCAATCGACCGACCGCTCCTGCATCTCGCCGACGCGACGGCTGAGGCGATCGTCGAGGCGGGGCACGGACGCGTCGCGTTGCTCGGCACACGCTTCACGATGGAGGAAACCTTCTACATCGAACGCCTGGAGACGCGCGGGATCGACGTGCTCGTGCCCGACGCCGACGACCGCCGAACCGTCGACCAGGTGATCTACGACGAGCTTTGCCTGGGCGTGATCAATGCGGCATCGAAGCGAGCGTACGAGGCGATCATCGCCCGACTCGTGGACGAGGGCGCCGAAGCGGTGATCGCCGGCTGCACGGAGATCGGTCTTCTGATCCAGCCCGACGATTGTCCCGTGCCGCTGCTAGACACGACGCGGATTCATGCCGAACGCGCCGTCACACGGGCACTGAATGATGAAAAGGAAACCGATGCGTAGACGACGAATATTGGCGATCTGCTGCATGCTCGCGAGTATCACCACTTTCGCGGCAACGCCCGACGACATGGCAACACCAGCGCTAGGCGAGATAAACCTCATCCATTCGGTCGACGACCTCGAGACGTCCATCGACTTCTACACGCGCTTCGGGTTCGTACCCGAGAACGAAGCCGCCTGGTCTGCTCAACACGCGATCCTGCGCTACGACGGGTTTGTGCTCGTGCTGATGCAGGACGTGATACCGCAACGCGCGATGCTGCATTTCGTCGTCGAGGATCAGGCTGCCGTCGAACAGGCCGTCGCCGACCTCGCGGCACGGGGCATCAAGATGAATCCCGCGGGCCCAGGCGATACCCAGGCCTTCATCGAAGACCCGGACGGCCACGCGATCTATCTCTCGCGGCCGTGAGCGTCGGTCAGCGCAACGGCAGGTCTTGCAAGACGGTTCGCAGCGCCCTTCAATAGGCGCACGCGTACCAGAAGGGTGCGTCCTCGCCTGCGGACAGGATCTAGTCCACCTTCACCTAGCAGACCGCGCTAAATACCGATCTTCTTTTCGTCCGATTCAGCAGGCGTCGGGAATACGAAAGGAGGTCTCATGAGCCGTACGCTCAACGAGCAACCCAATCTCGATCACCTGAAACGTGAGGCCAAGCGTCTGTTGAAAGACGCGCGGTCGACCGATCCCGGTGCCATTGCGCTATTGCGCGTCCTGTCCCAGTACGCAAGCGCCGACGACGAGACGATCGCATCGGCAGCCACGCTCCTCGAAACCCAACTGGCGCTGGCGCGCGACTACGGCTTCTCGGGATGGCTCGACATGAAGGAATTCGTCGAGTCCCGAACGCCGACGCTCGGCAAGGTACGACCCGTGTTGCGGATCGGCCCGTTCGACGAAGCCCTCGCGCACTATCGCGACTGGCTCGGATTCAATCTCGACTGGGATTGGTTCGAGGCACCGGGCGAACCCGTGATCGCCGCGTTCTCGCGCGACGACGTCGAGTTCATGGTGAACGCCTACCCCGGTACACCAGGCCCGACGACACTGCATATCAACGTCAAGAACCTCGATGCGTTGGTCGACGAACTGAATGCGCGGGGCGAGGCCAAGCTCGAGCCGCGCATCGCGCCACCGTACGAATTCCCCGACCTGCCGATCGAAGATCCCTGGGGCAACACCATCGTCTTCGAGGGCCAGAACGTCGCCGCGGAAAACACCAAACGAGAGTCCGTGCGACCCGCGATGCGGCAATTCGTTCAGGAGCGGATCGATGATGGTCACGACTTCCCGACCCCGGAAGAACTGCGTGCCGCGGTCGGCCCGCCACTCGGCACGGCCATCGAAGTCTTGAACGAGTTCGAGGGCTACGGCGAAGTGTTCCTTGCCCGGCGGGAGGCGGAAAAGGGCGAGTGAAATGATGCCGGTGGCGGCGATCGTTCGCCGCCGTCGGTATTCATCATGCGACAGCTAACGGGAACGCAGAAAGACCGTGTCGACCGTCCCGTTCAGGTTGGAGAGCTCGTACGACAGCGTCTCGCGAGCCCGCTCGGCGCCACCCAACGCCGCCAAACGCTCGATCGCGATCACGAGGATGGCTTCGACGGCGCGATCAGCACTCGAATCCCCCGCCGCTTCTTCGATCTGAGCGAGCGCTTCTCGGGCCTGTCGATACACCGACATATCCGCATCCGACACTGAAAACGCGATCGTAGGCCGAGCGTGTTGCTCGGCTCGATCGTGGAAATCCCTTAAGTTTCGAACTCGGAGAAAGCGCGCCGCACCGTCCGGCAGCACCTCGCCAAGCGCGGCGGCAAAAGGAGCTACTCCGTCCCCAAGTGCTCGACGAACCAGTCGACCATCGCCGCCTCGGCGACACTGCGATGTTCGGGATTGCGGAAGCCGTGATCACCACCTTCGATAACGATGAGATCGTGGGTGAGGCCCTGCTTCTTGAAGACCTTCTCGAGGTTGTAGCTCGCCGAAATGTCCACGAGCGTGTCGGCATCGCCATGGATCAATCGAGTCGGCGGATCATCCTCGGAGACGAAGAGGATTGGTGAGATCGACGCCGAGAGATCCGGGTCGAAATCGAGCGCCGGAAAACGTTCGCTCGGCCCCGCGATGCCACGAATATCAGTCGGCGGATAGTAGGCAACGACCGCCGCAAGCGGCGCCGGCCCGCTCGCTTCCAGGTAGCGCGGCGCCATGCGTTCGCCCTCGGCTGCGGGCTCCGTTTCCGCGCTCAGTCCGAGCATGAGCGAAAGATGTCCACCCGCGCTGCCACCGAACACCCCGAGGCGGGCGGCATCCACGCCGTGTGTCGCCGCATTCGCGCGAATGTGACGAACCGCCGCGCGAACATCGCTCACGGCCTCCGGTACCTTGAAGCGCGGCGCGCTACCGTGGCGAACGAGAAAGAGCGTGAAGCCTTCGTCAAGCAATCCGCTGAAACCCCCGCGAGCCGCGACCCGCTCGGGCGGAGACCACATCGAAAACCAACCACCACTCACCATGAAAACGACACCGGCCCCGTTTTGGCTCGCCGGTGGCGCGATGACGTCATAGGTCAACGCCATCCCCGCCTTGTGACCGTAGACGACATCCGCGGTGATCGTCGGTCCCGCATTCGCGGCGAGACCGAACAGGACACCGATCAACAGAATGAACCTAGCCATTCGCCATTTCCCCTAGTTGTGCTTCTCCCACGCGTTGGTAACACGCTTCTCGAAAAAAATCCCGTGCCTACGTGCGTTCCCAGCAGGACTAACGCAGCCGCTACATCACCGCGGCGAGCGCCCGTCCGAGCGCTTCACGCTCGTCCTCAATTCGCTGCAAGCGCAAGAGGCGCCAGTGCAACGCATCGCGCGTGCGGGACAAGAACGGCGCCAGTACCGAAAAGCCCGCGAGTTCTTCGGCGGCGCGCGACGACAGCAGATCAACGCCGAGCGCATTCGCGCGATCCGCGAACGACAGGGCCGCCTCGAGGAACTGGCGGTGGTCCCGGCTCAAGTGTTCGATCTGCGAGTAGTACTGCACCAACGCCCGGCGCAGTGCCGGATCCGAGATCAAACCCAATCACCGGAGCTGAAGATCGCGTCGAAACTCGCCGACGCCGGCACGAACGTCTCGTAGTAGGCGATGAAATGGGCATCTTTCTCACGCGGCATATCCGCCCGCGGTATTCCCGACGGATGCGCCTTCGCTGAGAACACCTCGTCTTACAGAAAAAGTCGCCCGTCATTCCTCTGGTTTAGCCGGAAAGTTCGACTCGATGAAGTCCATGAACTCCGGACGGCCCTGGAACGAGGCCCAAAACCGCCTGCCGCCGACCGAATTCATGACCGGACTCATGTTGGCTAGAACGGTTTTCTCCGAATAGTGATCGTCGATCTCGACGCAACGCAGGTACATGACCTGACAGTGAAAGACCATCTGCGCCAAAAGCAGCGAAAACCTCGACTGATCGACCGAATCCAAACTATCTGCATTGGTAAGACCCGAGTTCCACAGTTGGGCGAGTTCTCGGTCTTGTGCGAGAGGCGCGACAACCGGGACCCAATTGTGAAAGTTCCGATCCCTACTATCGGCCTTCAGTTCTGCGCGGGTGTGCTTCAACTGCACCGCCAAATACAAAAGAGAAACGATGACGCCAAGCGCCGCCAGGAGCTCGGCTACCGCGCCAATCGCATCCCAATTCATCGTTCGAATCTCATCTCACGCTAACCGTACGTTACCGCTACGCCGCCGAACAAACCCCAAAACGCGCTGTCCTGCGTGAGCGGATGTTGATCTATAGACGAACATTGGAGCGGGCGATGGGAGTCGAACTTACCCCCGTCATCGTCATCGTCCGTTGCGACTTCCGCTTTCGAGCCGAAGCGGTCCCTGTTCGACCTGTAAGATGCGATGCGGCGCTGGGAGGGGCTTTCCTTGTTGACGAAGTACGGCTTGAATGTGGCGAAAATCGTAGTCGCCTTGCTGATGTTACTCGGCGGTGCCGCCAAGCTCGCGGGCGTTCCCGAAGTTCACGACAGCTTCGCGCTTCTAGGCCTGCCGCCATGGTTCGGCTATCTGATCGGCGCCTGCGAAATTGCTGGCGGTATCGGTTTGTTCATCGGACCAGTGAGTGCGCTTGCGGCAGCATGCCTGGCCGTGATTATGCTCGGTGCGACATACTTCCACATCGCGTACACACCACTCTCTGAAGCGATCCCAGCCTTCGTCGCAATGTGTCTCTGTGTCCTGATCGCGATCAAGCAACGAACACAGCTGTTCAAAACCGGGCGGGCATAGGCCGTCCGCTTCTTGCCGCTAGCCGACACCTGCTTCCGACCCGAACCGCTGCTTCTTGGGCTTCCAGCGCCACTTACGGAGTAGTTGGCGAACTCGATCGATCGCATCGTACGCCTCGTCCCAGGACGGATCAGGCTTTCCGGCCCGTCTAGATCGATCGGGCAGGAAACGGCTGGTACGGGTATGCCGCGAGGCGCGATTCGTCGAGCTCGATGCCGAGTCCCGGCGCGTCGGGTAGGGTGATCCTGGACCGATCGGGGCGCCACGGTGCAACCGCGATCGCTTCTGCGAGGGGTTCGAAGTTCACGAAATACTCCGTCAGGATGAAGTTGGGCATCACCGCACCGGCGTGCGCGGTGGCGGCGAGGCCAACGGTCGTGGAGTTGTAGTTGTGCGGTGAAACGGCGACGAAGTACGGTTCGGCCATGGCGCCGATTTCTTTGAGTTCCAGGATTCCACCCACGTTGCAGACATCCGGGTTAATGATGTCGGCGGCGCGTTTTTCGAAAACCGCACGGAATTCAAACTTGGTGTAAAGCGCCTCGCCGGTCACGACCGGCAGGCGGATCGCGTCCCGTGTCTCCGCGAGCGCGTCGAGGTTCTCTGCGAGGACCGGCTCTTCATACCAGAACGGTTGTGCATCGACGATTGCGTGAGCGATTCGAGCTGCGTGCATCGGTGCTAGGCGACGGTGCATCTCGACGAGAATATCCACGTCGTCACCAACTGCCTCGCGCACGGCATAGACGTTCTCGACGGTGCGGCGCTCGGTTTCCCGATCGATGAAGGTTCGCCACGGCCCCGGCACAGGATCGAACTTGATTGCATCGAAACCGCGCTCGACCATGGCCCGCGCTCGGTCGGCCAGTTCCACGCCGCCCTTGCCGCCGGACCAGCCGTTGGCGTAGACACGCAAGCTCTCGTGCACGGCGCCCCCGAGGAGCGTGGCGACGGGTAAACCCGCGACCTTGCCCGCGATGTCCCAGAGCGCCTGCTCGATCCCCGAGACGGCGGACGTGTAATCCATCGCAAGCCGGCGCGCGGCGAAGTCATCGAACATCTTGGTCGTGAAGTCCTTGATCCGGAGCGGATCGCGGCCGATGACGTAACGCGTGAGCGCGTCGAGGTGGGCAGTGACCTGACGGTCTCGATCGGACTGGGTGTAGCACTCACCCCAGCCGTGGATGCCCTCGTCGGTCTCCACTTTGACGAAACAGAGATTCTTGCCGGTTCCAGGATGAACGAGCCAATGACGAAGGTTGGTGATCTTCATCGCGCCATACTAGGGCACAGCGGCCGATGGCTTCCTGGCTGTCGCTGATCAACGGTCCATCCACGGCTCTGCTCAGAAATCGCAAGATCGCAACGCGGACGATCGAGACTGGATAGAGTTTTGGAGCGGGCGATGGGAGTCGAACCCACGTCACCAGCTTGGGAAGCTGGGGTAATAGCCGTTATACGACGCCCGCTTGAGTCCTGATTATCAACAAACCACGACGAGGCCGCCAAGTCGTGCCGCGCGTCGCGATAACATCGCTCACCTTTCTCTAAAGCGACGGACGCGGATGGAACTGAAGGACAAGATCGCGGTGGTGACGGGCGGCGCGAGCGGTATCGGGCGAGAGCTCTGCCGGAAGTTCGCCCATCAGGAATCGGCGCGCCACGTGGTGGTGGTCGATCAGGATGGCCCGGGGGCTCAAGCCGTCGCGGAGGAGATCGGCGGCACGGCGTTTACGGTCGACGTGGCCGATGGCGACGCGATCGAGGCGTTTGTCGAGACCGTCGAGCGTGATATCGGACCGATCGACCTCTTCTGTTCGAACGCCGGGATCGTTGATGGCAAGGGTATCGATACCGACGATGGGACCTGGGATCGCATCTGGCACGTCAACACGATGTCACACGTGTTCGCCGCGCGAACGATGATTCCGCGCATGGCGGCACGTGGTGGGGGCTACTTGTTGAACACCTCCTCGGCGGCGGGACTCTTGAGCCAGATCGGTTCAGTCACCTATGCGGTGACGAAGCATGCCGCGGTTGCGCTCGCGGAATGGTTGTCGATCACGCATCACCGCGACGGCGTGCGGGTGTCGGTCCTCTGTCCGCAAGCGGTGCGCACGAACCTGACGACCGGTGACGACACGAATGAACGTGCGACGGGAGCGGCGTCTGTCGACGGCATCCTCGAACCCGACGTCGTCGCGCAGGACTGTATCGATGCGATTCGCGAGGAGCGTTTCCTCGTGCTGCCGCACCCGATGGTGGCGGACTACATGGCGCGCAAGGCGACCGATCCCGATCGGTGGCTGCACGGGATGCGGCGCTTGCAGGAGAAACTCGAAGCGGACGACTGAGCTTTAAGGCGTCGCGATCTCGTAGCCGTTCATCGTGACGACGCACTTACCGACCACCAGGCGGTTCTCGAGCAGACGCATCGCGTCGACCGCTTGCTCGAGTGGGAACGCCGCGCAAACGTAGGGATCGATTGCGCCGCTCTGGGCGAGTTCATCGAGCGCGGCCTGGTTCGCGGCGCCGATCGCCGGGTCCCGCCGGCCGATCTCACCGGCCCGCACGCCGATGACGCTGATGTTCTTGATGAGGATGAGGTTGACGGGCGCCTCGGGCCAGCGGCCGCTCGTGAATCCGATCGTGAGGATTCGGCCACCCCAGTTGATGCACCGCATCGATTCATCAAAAACGTCGCCACCGACCGGGTCGTAGATCACGTCGGCGCCGCCCGTTCCGGTGATCTCCTTCACCTGATCGCGGAATCCGCCGAGGCTGCCGTCAGGCCGCGTGTAGTTGATGACCGCGTCCGCGCCGCGGGATTTCACGACCGCGAGCTTTTCGTCCGTACCGCCCGTTGCGATCACGTTCGCGCCGTAGTGCTTGCCGAGATCAACCGCGGCCATGCCGACACCACCCGTCGCGCCGTGTACGAGCAACCACTCACCTTCGCCGAGATGGCCGCGCACCTTGAGGGCGACATAGGCGGTCATATAGGCAGTCGAGTAAGACGCGGCCTTCTCGTAGGTCATCTGGCCAGGGATTGGTTGCACGCTTGATGCCGCGACGTTCATCGCTTCCGCGAAACCGCCGTGGCGCGAGCCGAAGCAGACAGCGTCGCCTTCCTTGAGCTTCGTGACGCCGGCTCCGACGGCGACGACGTCGCCCGCCGCTTCCCCGCCGGGGGCGAACGGCAACGGCGGCTTGTGCTGGTACTTGCCCTGAATCATCAGAATGTCGGGGAAGTTCACGGCGCAGGCGTTCAGCCGGACCTGAACCTCCCCGTCGCCAGGCGGTGGCAGCTCGATTTCATCGAGGGTCACTGTGCCGATGTCATCCTGAATCGAATGACATCGGACCGTTCGGATCAGACTCAAGCGATCGCTGCCACGGCTTGTTCGGCCATTACGCGCACCAGGTGCGCGCGGTATTCGGATGATGCGTGCATGTCCTCGTTGAACTCGCTCGCATCGAGCGCGGCACCTTCGACGGCCGAAGCGGCGAAGTTCGAAGCCAACGCTTCCTCGAGCGCCGTCCAGCGGAAGCCGCACGCGCCTGCGCCGGTGACACCGACACGAACGGCAGCGCCGAAGCGGGCAACGAAGACCCCCACCATCGCATAGCGCGATGCCGGGTTGGGGAACTTCGCGTACGCGGCCGCCGTCGGTTTCTTGAACTCGACGTTGGTGACGATTTCATCCTCGTCGAGTGCCGTCTCGAAAAGATCCAGAAAGAAATCATCCGCGGCAATCGTGCGCGAGGTCGTGCGAATCGTCGCGTCGAGGGCGAGCACGGCCGCCGGGTAATCGGCGGCCGGATCGCTGTTCGACACCGATCCGCCGATCGTGCCGCGGTTACGCACCTGCGCATCGCCAATCTGGCTCGCTAGATCGGCAAGCGCCGGGATCGCGGTCGATGCCGCCACGCTCGCATGTCTTGTGAGCGCGCCCACGGAAATGGAATCACCGTTGTCGGTCACGCTGTCGAGCTCCGCAATACCCGCGAGATCAATGACGTCGGATGGCGCGCGAAGCCGCGCCTTCAACGTCGGGATCAACGTCATGCCGCCCGCGAGAAAGACGCCGTCTTCGGCCGCCGACATAGCGGCTGCGGCTTGATCGAGCGATGTCGGCTTGTGGTATTTGAACTGGTACATGTCGACGATCCTTTAAGCGTTTGCCGCGCGCCAGACTCGCTCCGGCGAGGCAGGCATGGGTAGGTCCATCACGTCGAGCGCGTTGGTGACGGCATTCATGATCGCGGCCGTCGAGCCGATCGCGCCGGCTTCACCGCAGCCTTTGACCCCGAGCGGGTTGTGCGTGCACGGCGTGACGGTCGTATCGACGATGAAGTTCGGCAGGTCGTCGGCGCGCGGCATGGTGTAGTCCATGTAGGAGCCGGTCAGGAGCTGGCCACTTTCGTCGTAGACGCCATGCTCCAGGAGCGCCTGGCCGATGCCTTGCGCCAGGCCGCCGTGGACCTGGCCCTCGACGATCATCGGGTTGATCACATGGCCAAAATCATCGACCGCGACGAACTGCGCGACTTCAACGATGCCCGTGCGCGGGTCGATTTCGACTTCCGCAATGTGCGTACCGGCCGGGTAGGTGAAGTTCGGCGGATCGTAGAACGCCTTTTCCGAAAGACCTGGCTCCAGTTCGTCGAGCGGGTAGTTACCCGGCACGTACGCAGAGAAAGCGACTTCGGCAAACTCGAGTGATTGGTTCGAGTCGGCGACGGTGAACTTGCCGTCTTCGAAACTCACCGCGTCTTCGGATGCCTCGAGCATGTGCGCGGCGATCTTTTTGCCCTTCGCGACGATCTTGTCGGTCGCGGAAACGATGGCCGAACCGCCGACCGCGAGAGAACGCGAGCCGTACGTGCCGAGCGCATAGTCCGAACGGCCCGTGTCGCCGTGCACAATCTCAACGTTCTCGAACGGAATGCCGAGCCTGTCCGAAACGACCTGCGCGAATGTCGTCTCGTGACCCTGGCCGTGGCTGTGCGAGCCAGTGATGACCGTCACCGAACCCGTGACGTTGACGCGTACCTCGGCTGCTTCGAACAAACCGACGCCGGCGCCCAGGGACATCGCCACCTGCGACGGCGCGAGACCGCACGCCTCGATGTAGCAGGAGAGCCCGATGCCGCGCTTCTTGCCGGCCGCTTCGGATGCCGCTTTGCGATCGGCGTAGCCGGCGTAGTCGATATGGTCGAGCGCCTTCGTGAGGCTCGCCCCGTAGTCGCCCGTGTCGTAAGTCAGCGCCACTGGCGTTTCGTACGGAAAATCCGCCGGCTGGATGAAGTTTTTGCGGCGGATCTCGGCCGGATCGATGCCGAGTTCGCGCGCCGCGTTCTCGACGATCCGCTCGACCACATAGGTCGCCTCGGGGCGACCGGCGCCGCGGTAGGCATCCACCGGGGCCGTATTCGTGTAGACGGACTGCACTTCGACGTAGATCGCCGGCGTCTTGTACTGACCGGCAAGCAGTGTCCCGTAGAGATACGTCGGCACACTCGATGCGAACGTCGATAGATAGGCGCCCATGTTCGCGATCGTCTTGACGCGAAGGCCGAGGAATTGGCCTTCACCATCGAGCGCGAGCTCTGCCTTCGTGACGTGATCGCGTCCGTGTGCATCCGCGACAAACGACTCGGAACGATCCGCGCGCCATTTGATCGGCCGCTTGATCTTCCCGGCCGCCCACGTGACCGCCGTTTCTTCGGCGTAAACGAAGATCTTCGAGCCGAATCCACCACCCACATCGGGAGAGACCACGCGAAGCTTCGACTCCGGTGCGACGTTGACGAACGCCGCCAATATCAAACGAGCGAGATGTGGATTCTGCGATGTCGTGTGGAGCGTATACACCCCCGACGCGGCATCGAATTGACCGATCGCGGCCCGTGGTTCCATTGCGTTCGGGATCAGTCGGTTGTTAGCGAACTCGATGGTCGTCACGTGGGCGGCATTCTCGAAGGCGGCATCCGTCGCCTCCTTGTCGCCAAGTTCCCAGTCGTAGGCCTGGTTGTTGGGCACGCTGTCGTAGATCTGATCGGCGCTCGCCGCGCTCGCGACATCGACGACCGCTTGTTTGACGTCGAAGGTCACGTTGAGTGCTTCCGCGCCATCGCGGGCGGCCTGCAGAGTTTCACCGATCACGATCGCATACGGCTCACCGACGTAGTTGACGTTGGTGACCGCGAGCGGCGGGTGCGGGGACGAGATCATGTCGGAGCCGTCCTTCGACTTCACCAGCCAACCACACGGCAGATCGCCGATGCCGTCGGCGGCGAGATCCGCGCCGGTGAATACCTTGATGACGCCTTCGACCGCCTCAGCGGCACTCGCGTCGATCGACTGAATCACGGCCCGCGCGTGCGGTGATCGCGCAAAGACCGCGTAGGTCTGACCAAAGAGCTGAATATCGTCCGTGTACTGACCCGCGCCCGTGATGAAGCGCGCGTCTTCCGTGCGCCGGACCGCGGCGCCGATTCCCGTTGCTGACATCGCCGCCTCCTTAACCGTTCGCCTGCGCGGCCATGACCGCTTTGACGATGTTGTGATAGCCGGTGCAACGGCAGATGTTGCCCTCGAGCCCGGCGCGTACCTCGTCTTCCGTCATATCGTCGTTCTTCGCGACGAGGTCGATCGCACTCATGATCATGCCCGGCGTGCAAAAGCCGCATTGCAGCGCGTGGTTCTCGCGGAAGGCAGCCTGCATCGGATGCAGTTCATCCGTTGTACCGATACCTTCGATCGTCGTGATGTTCGCACCATCCGCTTGGCCCGCCAGGATCGTGCACGACTTCACCGAGTCGCCATTCATGTGAACGGCGCAGGCGCCGCACTGGCTCGTGTCGCACCCGACATGCGTACCGGTGAGTTCCAGTTGCTCTCGTAAGATGTCGACCAAGAGCGCGTTATCCGGCACATCGAGCGTATGGCTCCTGCCGTTAACCGTTAGCGTGATTTCCAATGAACGTCTCCTTTCAGGGGTATCGCGCTAAATCGTCGCGACGTATTCGTTGAACTTGGTGAAGAACTTGTCGGCGGTCTTACGCGCTGCCGCCATGACCAACCGTGAACCGATCTGGGCGAGCTTGCCGCCGATCGAGCCTTCGACGTCGTAGGTGAGCCGCGTGCCTTCGTCGACATCGCTGAGGTTCACTGCCGCCGTGCCGCTGGCAAATCCCGCCGCCCCTGCCTGAACCGATACCGCGAGGCGATAGCTTTCCGGTGGCACGATGTCCTGGAGTTCGATCTTGGCTTCGAAGGTCGCTTTGACAGGGCCTACTTTGGCGATCACCGTCGCATCGAACTGGTTGTCATCGACGGCGTCCATCGTCTGGCAACCATCGAGGCATAGTGCGAGGACGTCGGGGTCATTGAGCGCCCGCCAGACCACTTCGCGTGGCGCTGCCAATACCTGTTCGCCACTCTGCTCCAAAGTGGGTCTCCTCCCGCTTCCCAATGCGCGTGCCGGCGACCGAGATCTTGCCTACCGGGTATCCGTTTCCGCGCTTCTATCGTTGGCACGCTTCGGCGTCACCACCTGCTGGCGCGTCTGCTTTCTCGACCGGGCTTGGCTCGGCTTCCGCCGGCAACTCTCGCATAATCGCCAAAAAGGGGGAACTGCCATGCCACTACCGCTCGCCCACATCAAAGTCCTCGATCTGACCCGGGTGCGTGCCGGCCCAACGTGCGTGCGTCAGCTCGCCGATTGGGGCGCCGACGTCATCAAGATCGAGCAACCGAGCGAAGGGGATGGGCAGATGGGTGACGCCCGTCTCGGACCCGATTTCCAGAATCTGCATCGCAACAAACGCAGCATCACGTTGAACCTCAAAGCCGACGGTGGACGTGAGGTCTTCATGCGACTGGTCAAGGACGCCGACGTCGTCGTCGAGAACTATCGACCGGACGTGAAGCATCGTCTCGGTATCGACTACGAAGCCGTGCGGGCGGTCAATCCGGGCATCGTCTACGCGAGCATTTCCGGTTTCGGGCAAGACGGGCCTTACGGCAAGTTGCCCGGGTTCGATCAGGTCGCGCAGGGCATGGGCGGCTTGATGTCGATCACTGGGTTACCCGGCCAAGGCCCCGTGCGCGCCGGAATCCCCGTGGCGGATCTTTCGGCCGGTCTCTTCGCCGCCCTCGGCATCATGACGGCGCTCCTGGGCCGAACGCAGACCGGTGAAGGGCAGTGGGTGCAGACCTCCCTGCTGCAGGCACAAATCATGATGCTCGACTTCCAGGCCGAGCGCTGGCTGCTATCCAAGGACGTGCCGCAGCAAGCCGGCAACAACCATCCGACCGGTATTCCCACGGGCGTGTTCAAGACGCGCGACGGCCACATCAACATCGCCGCCACGGGCACCGCGATCTACCAACGGTTCTGCGAAACCATGGGCCGCGAGGAATGGCAGACCGACCCACGCTACGATACGCCGGGGCATCGTTCGACGAACCGCGACGCGATGAATGCCGAGATCGAAGCGATCACGGTCACGCGGACGAGCCGCGAGTGGATTGAATCGTTCAACGCCGCTGGCGTTCCCGCGGGTTACATCTATTCGATCGACGAAGTGTTCGACGACCCCCAGGTGCAGCACCTCGGCATGGCCGCCCCGGCGAAACATCCCGAGCTCGGCGACATCGAACTCGTCGCCCAGCCGATCAAGCTTTCCGAGACGCCTTTCGAAGTGCGCACGGCGACCCCGGCCCTCGGCGAACACACCGACGACGTGCTGCGCGAAATCGGCTACGACGAATCGGCGATTACCGAACTCCGGAACGCGGGCGCCGTTTGAGCCGATCGATCGAACGGATTTGCGTTTTTTGCGGCTCGAGTCCCGGTCGCAACGACACCTATGGGCACGTCGCCCGAGACCTGGGTCGGCTCCTGGCCGAGCGACGAATCGAGCTCGTCTATGGCGGCGCTCGAGTCGGGCTGATGGGCGCGCTTGCCGACGCGACGCTGCATGCCGGCGGTCGCGTGACGGGCGTTATCACACGCGCGCTGGCCGACATCGTCGCCCACCCGAAGCTCGCCCTCGAGCAAGTCGCGACCATGCACGAGCGAAAGGCCCGATTTGCCGAACTCGCTCACGCCTTCATTGCCCTGCCCGGAGGACTCGGGACCTTCGAGGAACTCCTCGAGATGGCGACGTGGAATCAACTCGGCGTTCACGACAAACCGGTCGGGCTTTTGAACGTCGACGGTTTCTACGATCCGCTACTGCGCTTTCTCGATCACGCCGTGGCCGAACGGTTCATCAAAGCGCCCCACCGCGACGCGATCGTGGTTGACGATGATCCCGGGGATCTGCTCGAGCGAATGCTCCTACACGAGAACCCGAAGATCGCCAAATGGGTGGCCAGCGACGACGGCTGACTTTCGATCCGCTCGAGCATCTGTTAAGACCCTCTTTCACACGTCGCCTCACATTGGCGGCGTCACCCATGGATCGCCGTTCGATATTCGATTGGCGGGTGAACCGCACCGAACGCAGGAGGTGCTCATGACAATTCGTACCACCAGCACGCTCTCCCACGAGGCCGACCGTCCCTAGCGCACCGCGCTAGCTATCGCGTTCCCTGCCTCCGCCCCCATCGCGCACTGCCCGCTTTTTATCCGGGCGGCAGCGCGTCGTTCGGAGAATCCATGGATCTCAAATCCAAGCCGCCGCGCGAGCCATCGCTCGCGCGGGGCGATTTCACTCGCGGCGAGCTCCGCCACCGCGAACAGCTTCACATCCAAACCACTTTCGGCGAACCGCGCTGGGAGCGACTCGACAACGGCCGATTCCAGCAGAGTGGCGGCCTCGCGCTGGTGGACCACCTGATCGAGATGATCGGCGATGGCAAGGAGGCGACGGTCTACCAGTGTCGCGCAACGGACGCATTGCCCGTCCGGTTCTGTGCCGCCAAGGTCTATCGCGCCCAGTCGTTCCGGGCGTTCGCAAAAGCCGGTGACTATCTCGCCGACGAACATCGCCGAGATCGCCGTGCCCAGAAAGCCATTCGCCAGCACAGCAAACGTGGCCGTGCCATGGTTCACCACGATTGGATCGAACGGGAATGGCGCACCCTGAGCGACCTTTACGACGCCGGCGCAAGGATCCCGCAACCGTTCGCGCACACTGACGTTGCCATCCTGATGGCATTCATCGGCGACGAACGCGGCGCGGCACCGCTCCTCAAGAACGTACAGCTCTCGCGCGGTGATGCCGCACGAGCATTCGAGCAGATCGTCGACACCGTCCGGACGATGCTCGACCACGACCGGATTCACGGCGACTTGTCGCCCTACAACATCCTCTACTGGGACGATGAGCCGATCGTCTGTTGAGTGACATGAAAAACAAAGGGTATTTGACGCGAAAAACACCCGCGCAATCCCGCGCTAAGCCGCGCAATCCCGCGCAAAATCAACAGACGGTTGACTATGTCAACAGGGGCCCGGGGAACTTCGACGGGCTGCCGGCTGTGTCGCGCCACCTGATAGCGGATGGCAAGACATCGTGGCAGACCACGGGAACTTCGACGGGCTGCCGGCTGTGTCGCGCCACCTAGGACGTTGAGCAGCAGCTAGATTGCAGAGTGTGCCGGCTACTCAGCAGGGACGCGCGAGACCGCGCCACTACCCCGCTGGGTTCAAACGAAACGACTCTTCGTAGATGTCCAAGTCGAACAGGTGGATCTGCTCGATCGAAGCGACAGGAACAACAATCGTCAGATAGTCCGGGTTAATAAGGTCAGTCGCGTCGTCATACAGCTCTTGGAGGACGGGCGCGTAATTGGTCGTGGCGATGAAAGCTTCCCGACCCCTCGGTGCCGAGGAGAAATCTCGAAATCATCCCGCTGATGAGCGGCTATCGAGACGACGAATTGGTGTGAGCGTTTCGACAGCTTCGAGGATTCGCAACTCGAACGAGTCCGCTTTGATCGCCCCACGTAATGCGTGCGCGTACGGTCCGGTGATCCGTCCAGGCAACGCGATCCTGAAGAACCGATTCTGAATCAACATAACGGACTCGTCGATCAACCATGCAACCAGCGGGGCCGCTAGGGCGGTACCTACCATGGCGAGCACGAGCACATCGCTTAGTGAAAGCGCCTCCTCAAAGACGCCGAGGTTCCGGAACCAGTTTTCGGTCGACGCGACAACAGCCGATCCAATCGCAGTCAAGGCAACGGCGGTGTAGATCGTCCGGAAGTAGAGCCGGTGACCTTCCTCGCGGGCTACGCGAAACTTCGTGAAGGTGAAGATCCTGAGGAACCCGAACGCGCCAGCTGTTGCAGCTACAGGCAGTAGCGCGGTGAACGCGCCGGGGAGGTCTTCGAGCAACTACCGGCCGGTTTACGCGTCCGGGCGGTTCTTCCGAAACGCGCCTTTGTCTCTTAGCTTCCCCATCGTGGCAAGCTGCCGCTCCAGCTTCTTGTTACCGCTCGCGAACACGTCAGAAGGCCGCACGACCACGCCGGGCCCCTCGAAACGAGCTGCATACGTGCCTTTCTTTTCGTTGCGCATTGGCGACGCTCCTTTGCCGGAGTGATTCATTGAGCTTTTGGGAGAGAGGGAAGAGCTAAGGAGGGTAGCCCCTTACATCCAAGTCCAAGAGGCGCCCCCTTCGCCGACTGTGCTAACCGCTCAGCCCACTTAGCGCACATTTTGCGTGCAGTCACCTGGCAGCGTCAAATCGATATCATCTGATGCAGAGCTGACTTTCCGCCGCCGAGGGATAGCGAAGCGACGAGTGGCGAGGGCGAAGAAACCCGATCAAAATATTCCTGTAAATATTCCAATGCGCATATTAGCGGAAGTGCTAATGCGCTGATCACAGCGCCTCCGCCAGAAAATCCCGCACGGCGAGATTGATCTCGGTTCTGTCCTCCGCGCTCAAGCCGAGGAATGGCCGCGCCGGGATAGCCCCGAAGGGGATGGGGGTGCCCTTGCTGGTTTCGCCGTAGGCGCCTTGCGCGGCGCCGCCCTGGTGCGTTCCCGCGTAGATGCGAGTGCTGCCGACATCGACGTGGTCGCGTCCAGCCTGATAGGTCAGCGTGCCGCGCAGGTGGCCGTAGAGCGCCAGGATTTTGTCCTTGTTGCGCTTCTTGCTCTTCCGGTACTCCTCCTCGAGCGGCTTCCAGGGTTCGCCCTCGGGTGATTCCTGATCCTTGAAGCGCTGGCGGGTGGTGTTGAGCAAGTGTTCGCCGATGGCGGCCATGGCCGGGCTCAGGTCCGACCCCGCCCGGATCAGCCGGTCGAGGGCGGCTTGGACGTCCGCGTCATCGAGTTCGATGCGGAATTTCATGGCGCGCTATACTCCGTGCCGACCGCCGGGTAGGCCGGGTAATTGGCGCAAGCCAGACCGCTCTCCCGGTAGAGGGTTGACCAGCAACCGCTGGTTTTCGTACTGCATCGAGGGTTGCGTCTCGTCCCGGCGGTCATTCATCCAGCGCCCCCTCCAGTAGCACATAACGCTCATCCCGCAGGTTCTCAGCCCCCACATAGCCGGCCGTTCTGACCGCATTGCTGGTCACCGTCTGTCTGGGCTTGCCGCCCAGTTGCAACCGTTCGCTGTAGTTCACGCGCACCACGAGCTTGCCAGCCGCGGCGTCACTGGTGGGCTCAAACACGAACAGTAGCGCCGGGTCCTGTGTATCCCACAGCGTGGCTTTGGGCGCGGCGATGATATCCGGCAGGCGGTCCAGGTCGGTGTCGGCGAGCACTGCGCCGCGTTGTCGCTTGCTCTCGCGGGTGAGGTGGGTCAGATCGCGCCGGGCCAGGGTCACCAGCGCCGTTTGCAGGGCGATCGGTGTCGGCAAGGCGGCGAGTGCCTTGACCGTGGCGGGCGGGATCGCGCCGAGACTGAAGGCTTCGCCGGCGTTGCCGGACCCGCGCCGCCAGTCGCGCCATTCGTCGCGCAGGGCATCGAGTGTTCGGGGTGCGGCGAGGGTATCGGCGACACCCGCGCTGGCGATGGGTGCCGGTTGCGGCAGGCTGGCCTCGAGCTGATGGCGCACCGCCTGACTGAGTTGTGATGTGCGTCCGGGCGCATAGGCAAAGCCGGGGTCGATACCGGCGGGGACGTTCACCGTGCGCGGCGACGGCCCGCGGATGCCCACCGTTACCTCGCGCCGGTCAAGCGGTGGCGCGGTGTCCGGGCCGTCCTTGCCGAGCCTGGCCATATCCCGCTCGGAGAGCGATTCGATGTAGCACTGGCAACCCCAGCCGTTGGGCGGCGCGTGCGTCCGCCACCAGGGGTCGTCGGCGCGCAGGATGAGGCCGTCCCAGGCGAGGTGCTCGGGCCGCGGGTCGACGACCGCGGGTGAATGCCGATATCGCCAGTACGGCCGTAGTGCCTTGGTGGCCTGCAACTGCTCCCACCGCCCGGCGGCATAACTGGTGCGCAGGTTGGTCTCGTAGATCACGCGGGTGCGCCAGTCACGCCCGCCGTTGTAGCTCCAGCCGTGTTGTTCGACGATCGCGTCGAAGCGCTCGCGGAAGCTCTCGATCGTCTCGCCCTCGCTGATGGCGGCGTCGACGGCCTGGTGGAGATCGCTGACCAGGCCGGTCTTGGCGGCGCCGGCGACGACGAAGGCGACGTCGTGCTGGCTCTGCCAGACATCCGTCCAGGCGCGCGTCGGCAGGTCGAGCTTGGCGCGCAAAAAATCGATCTGCCGGGCGAACGGCAGGTAAGCGCCGTCTTCGTCCGCCAGGTCGACCGACGCCGCCGCGTCGATGACGACCGGCGCGGCGGCGTCATCCCAGCCGGTGAGATACGCGATCAAGAGCGCATCGCCGAGGGCGTCGGCCAGCGGCTGCGTGTCGAGCGCGGCCAGCGCATGCTCGTCGAGCCAGTCGCGATAGGCGGCGAGCGATCGGGCTTGGCTTGCCTGGGCGGCCAGGCCGGCCACCCAGGCATCAACCTTTGGGCCGAGCACCTCGCGGGTCTGGCGTGCCAGCGGCTTGTCGTCCGGCTCGGCCAGCGCGGCCTGCTCGGGCGCGGGGGTGGCATTCGGGTTGTCGTCGGCGTCGGCCGGGTCGTCGACCAGGTCGAGCCCGTAGGTCTCGTGGATGTAGGCGGTGTCAGGGCGCCTGCCCATCATGCGGATAATGATCTCGTCGCGTTCGGCCTGCGCCTTCAGGTCCGGCGCATCGTCGAGGTCGCGCTCGACGCGCGGATAGGCGGCACCCGGGAAGTTCCAGTCGACGAGCCACTTGACGACCGATCGATTGAAGCTATCGCAGATCAGCCGCGCATCGGCGGCGACGATGTCGTCGCGCACGGTCAGGTGGACCTCGCCCTGCGACCGGGAGGCGCCATCATCGGCGGTCATGGTCTGGCCGATGACGACCTTGGAGATCGCGGCATTGAGCCGGTCGTAGAGCTCGGCGTAGCTGCGGTGACCGGTGCGCGCCGCTTCGAGCAGCTCGATCTGCAGATGCTCGGGGATCGACACGGTGCTCTCGTGCGCGACGGCCTGGCCAGCACCGTGCACGAGCCGCTTGTCTTCGTCGGAGGATCCCGGTGGGTACTTGCCGATCACCGTCGGCGAGCCGAATTTATCCGCCCAGGCGAGCCAGAAGGTGATCTGGCCGCGCTTGAACAACACCGGCCAGTACAGCCAGTGACCGAGGCCGAGGCCGTAGGGCTCGTCGTCGTGGTCTGCACCGGTCGACAGCCACCAGAATTTTTGCGCCGGCAACGCCTCGCCATTGGGGTTCGTGGTGGTCAGCAGACGCGGCCGGAAATCCGGCCCGAACACGAAGCGCCGCCGATCGCGCACCTTCAGTTGGTCCAGCACCACGCGGGCCCCGTCGCGCGCCCACAGGCACTCGGCCGCAGCATAGCCGTAGAAGCGCCCGTAAAGCATGCGGTCGGTGACCGTATCCCAGCGGATGTGCTCGAGCGTCGCCTCGATCATCTCGGCCGCCTTCTTGTCGCGCCGTCGTTCGCCGCCGGCGACCACGCGCGTCGGCTTGGCGACCATCGCCAGGCGGCGCTGGGTGAACACGGCCGCCACCTGATCGTCACGCAAGAGGTCGCGGTAGAGCTCGTAGTTGTAGCCGCCGCGCAGTTGCAGGATCGAATCCTGTGGCAGCAGGTAATGCAGTTGATCGACGTAGCCGCGGGTGATGTCGCGACCGCCGCCGATGGTGGCGATCTCACGTTCGAGTGCGGTGTTGCGCGGCTTATCGGAATCCGGCATAGCGGTCGCCTCCCTGATGGCCCGTGTAGTCGGTGAGGCCGGCCGTGAGGCGCTCGGTGCCGCCGGCGAGGTACTCTGGCGGGCCGGTGTGATCGGCGGCCGCCGCAACCGCCAGCGCGAGCGCCCAGAATCGGTCGGCATGGCCGTCGGTGCCGGACCGTTCGGCGACCAGGCGCGGCGCGCCGGTCTGGCCGGTCTCGGCCTTGATGGCGTGCAGATCCTGGCGCAGCGGCTCATCGTCCGGGATGCGCACGCGGGCGTCTTCCATGGCCTCGCGCAGCGCCGTCGCGACGTCGAGGCGTCGACCGGCCGTCAACAGCACGCCTTCGACGCGCGACTTGCCGTGCGTCTCCTGGGCCTGCTCGACCACCGCCTCGCCCATGCCGGTCTGATCCATGGCAATGCGCACCGGGCGGTAACGCTCAATCAAGCGATTGAGAATGGCGGCTTGTTCGGCAAACGGCATATCGCGCCCGGTGCACAGCTCGCGCGTCCACAGCACATCGCCGACGCGCTCGAGCACGACCGCCACCCACAGATCACGTCGCCGGGCGATATCCACCCCGACCCAGGTCAGCCCACCGGTGTAGCCGTCGGGCTGACCGGCCTCGGCATGGCCGGCGGCGCGGATCCAGTCCCAGCGCAGCCACGCGCCGCCGCCCTGGCTCGGCTTGCAAAAGAGTTCCTCGTCGACCTGCGCCGGGTCGGTGTAGCCGCTGACGATCTCGTCACGCCAGCGTGCCGCGTCGCCGTCGCGCCACGGCCGTCCGCTCAAGCTCGCCACGCGCCGCGCCAGGCCATCGTCGACCGCGTCGTCGAGCGTCACGCGGTGCAGCGCATAGCGCGGATGCTTGCCCTCGCGTACGCCGAGCACCAGGCGATTGAAGGCGTTGGCCTCGCCATGGTGCGTCGAGATGATGCGCACCCGCCCGCCCCACACCGTGATCGCCGTCGCCGCCTTGAGCAGTTCGTCGAGATCGTCGCAAAACGCCGCCTCGTCCAATACGTAGCGGTCGCCGGGTCGGCCCTTCGAGCGCAACGAGCGAGGACTCGACGGCACGGCCTGAATGAATTTGCCGGAATCGCACGTCACGCTGTACTTGAGGATCTGCTCGCGCTCGTCACTGATGACTGACTGCTCGACCTCGCCGACCGCCAACCCGAAGCGGCGCGCCCAGGCCGCGCAGTCGTCGATATAGGTGCGCGTCATGTCCTGGCTGTAGGACTGGTAGTAGACATTGCCGGCGCCGCCGGCGGCGTGCAGCACACTCTCCGCCGCATCCGCCCAGGACAGTCCGATGCGTCGCGACTTCTCGCAGATCGCGAACGCCGAGGGCTCGTCGATCCAGCGCTGTTGATAGGCCAGCAAGAGCGGCAGGCCGTCGTCCTGGACGGTGTCGGGACGCGTGATGCTCACGCGGTGCTGGCGAGCGCGGCACGCAGCGCCGCCACCGTATCCGTGCCGAGGCCTTGCTTTTTCGCCACCGAGGCGACCTCGTCGGCGGCCGCGGCGAGCCGGCGCTCGATGCGCTTGTCGGCCAGTTGCCGGGTATCGGCCAGGCGGCGTATGGCCAGCGCCAGTTGCGAGATCTCCGTGAGTTTCGGGCCCTCGTCGCGATCGGTCACGACGTGCAGATGATCGAGCATGAGCTTGCGCGCCACCTCGACCAAATAGGCGTCGACCTCGCCGCCGTCGACCTGGCCCATGCTCTGCGCCCAGCCCTTGGCGGCTTCGTGTGCCTCGCGCATGTCCTGGCCCTCGGCGAGCATGCGCGCGGTGTAGCGGTTGACGCTGTGGCGCGACACGGGCTCCTCGCCCGCCTTGGCGAGCTCGGCATTGAGCGCCTCGGTGATTTTGGTCTTGGTCCAGCCCTCGGCCAGCAGGCGGCCGACGAGATCCTGCATGGCGCGCGGCAGCCGATCGATCTTGCCGGGATAGCGGCGCTGCTCAGTCATGCGCGGCGACCGCGACGCCGGCGACGCGGGCACGGCCGTGCGCCACGTCCTGGCCGCGCTCCGAGACGATGACGCCCTCGATCACGCCGTCGATCTTGCGCTGCGCGACGAGGCCTCGATCGGCCAGCCACTGGATCTCCATGCGCAACTGATCCATGGCTGGATCGTGCATGGTGGCGGTGGCGAGCGAGGCGCGCAGCATCGCCAGCGAGCACTCGCAGTCGGCGGCCGCCAGCAGCGTCAGGATCGCGCCGCGCAAATCGGCGGTGAAACGCTCGGCAAAGCTCATGTCGCCGCCCTGCCTTCCCTGCCTTTCTTGACCAACTCGACGGTGATCAGCTCGACGTTGCGGTCGATGCCGCCCAGCTGGCCGTCGATCTTGTGCGTCACCGCGGCGACGTCGTCAACGCGTTGGTGCACGCGGCCAAGCTCCTGGCGCAGCTCCGGCAGCGTCTCCAGCGCACCTTCGATGCGCACCAGGCGGACATTGTGCTCGCCGAGTTGACCGTCGAGTTCGCTGATCGCGGATGCGTTGGCCTTGCCGCGCGCGCTCAGCCAGGCATACAGCATCGCGCCGATGGAGAGTGCTGCACTGGCGAGGTAGGCGTAAGTCTTGATGTCGTCGATGGCCAATCTGTCTACGTCCTACTTCTCGCGGCTGACGCCCTTCATTTTCTCCACCGATCGCGCACCGGTCAGGCCCAGCATGCCGAGCAAGACGGGATAGAGGACGCCCGGATCAGCGCTCGGCACCGGAATCCCCGCCACGAATGAAATGATCGGCGCGAGCAGCACGTTGTAGCCGAGTCCCACCGCACAAATCCAACCAGTGGCCGGGCGCCAGCCGGCGACGAACGCGGACTTGTGCGCCGCCTCGACCTGATTGATTTTCAGTTGCTCGATCAGCCCCTGCAGTTCACTCGATTTTTTCGGGTCGGCGGCGGCCGACCGCAGCGCCTTCTCGGCCGCCGCGCGGGCGGTCTTCTGCGGCACCACCCGATCAAGGATTTTGCCGAGTACGGCGATTTCACCAAGCATGAAGCGTCTCCATCAGTTCGAGGTAGATAAATTGCTGCAACGCGCACATGCGCCGAAACCAGCCGGCGCGGAACTTCGCCTGCGAGGGCTCCTCGGCCAGCCGCGCGTAGGTGTCGAGCCGCGCGGTAAACAGATCCGCGAGCAGCGCGCGTGGGTCGGCCGCCTCGGCGGCAGCGATGGTGGCCGGCCCGATGATGCCGTCATCGTCGACGCCGAGCGCACGCTGCAGCATCCGCGCGGCGCGCCGCGGGCCGTGGTTCACGGCCGCATCGAACACGAAACAGGCGACGGCCGCCGGCAGCTGCTCGCACCGCGACGCCGCCCAGTAGTCGCTCCGGTAGATGGCGATCGCGTCGTCGACGCTCAGCGCGGCGATATCGACGTCCGGGTAGCTGCGTTTGCTGATGCCGAATTTGGTCGCGCCGCCGCGATCGTCGGGGTCGTCGACGTAGCCGCCCTCGAGGTCGAGGACGTGCGCGACGATGCGCGCGAATGGGGAGTCAGATGCGTCGTTCATGCGCGCCGCATTGTTCCGTGACGACGCGGCCACGGTAAGGCCGACGGTGTCACTATCTGCGGCCGTCGTGCGCTAGTTGCTGATCAGCAGTTCGGCCGCCGTCCGATCGGCCTTGATGTTCGCGCTGTAGCGGGTCGTCACCGCCTCGAGCTCGAAGCCGGCGAAACACGCGCGCACCGCCGGTGTGTCGTTGAGGCTCAGAAGGAAGCGGCCGTCGAGGCCGTGCAGCACGTCGGCCAAGCGGGCGAAGTCGTCGCGCGAGAACAGGCCCTTGCCGTAGTCCGCTTCGTGACCCCAGTACGGCGGGTCGATATAGAACAGCGTGAACGGGCGGTCATAGCGTGTGATGAACGCATCCCAGTTCAGTTGCTCGATCTGCACGCCCTCGAGCCGGCCGTGCGCCGCGTCGATCAGGATCTCCGTGCGGAGATCGAGGAGCTTCGTCAGGTGGTGCACCTGAACCAGGAGATCAGCGATCTGCATCAGCGCGCCACGCTCAGCAGGGTGAAGATGGGCAGCCTGATCGAGGAGGAGCTGCTGTCCCTGCATGAGGAGGAACTGTCCCAGCACGCGGAGGCGCTCACCAAGAACGCATCGAATCTGACGATCCTCGTGCATGCGATGGACCGGCAGAAGAAGGATTTGGACCTGATGAGCGCCGAGGTCGAGCGCCTGGAGGCTGAGGTCGAGCGCCTGGGTGCCGAACGGGAGCCCGAGCGTGGGCAGTGACGTATCGCCCTTCGCGAGCCCGCTTCAGCCCTGCGACGACGTCGTGGTACGGCTGGCGGAACGGCGCAAGGAGGGCAACTGGAAAATGGACAAGATCCAGTCGGCGGCGGACCTGGTCAGCGCCCAGGCCGACACGAGCAAGCGTGATCGCTGCTACGTGGTGCCGCTCGACACCAGCGCCGCCGAGCCGGCGCTCTTGGGCGTGACGGAACAACAATTGACGCACGGCGTCGGTGTGATCTTCGCGGCGCGCAATCACGCCGCCGGCCCCGGCCGGCGGGGTGCCCGCGGCGGCGGCGCACTGAACGACATCGAGGAACACCGCGACAACGTCGCGCACGCGCTGATTGGCTGGTGTGCGCCGGGTGCGGTGTTCCCGACCACCTACCGGCGCGGCACGCTGCTCCGTTTCGACGCGGCCGCCGCGACGATCTGGTGGCAGGACGAGTATCGCGTCGAGACGCGGTGGTGGCCGCAACAACAACCCGAGCAACAACAGGAGGACTGCTGATGGCCACGGACACAAAGACGGGGGCAGGGCGGCAGCGGAAGAGCCAACCGGGCGAGGCAGAAACGCCGCCCGAACAGGCCGCCGAACAGCCGCCCGAACAGGCCGCCGAACAGCCCGAGCCCGAACAGCCCGAGCCGGAGAAGACGCCCCTGCCCGAGTCCAAGTGGCCGATCCCACCCGGCGGCGGCAGCTACGATCTGGATGTGTTCACGGGCGAACTCACGCTGCGCGCGGAGCCGCCGCCCCTCAAAGAGACGGAGGAGTAGTCGATGGCGTTTAGCGAACGAATCTGGAAGCAAAAAGCGCTCCTGGCTGTCGTTCTCGAATCCAAAGCGGGCGTACGGATCGCGCCCTCCCCAACGGTCAATGGGATGATGGTGCGTGATCTCGAGGTCACACCGTTGGCCGGCGACCTCCTCGAGCATGAGTTGATCACGCACTATATGGGTCGGTCGCCCGTCCCCCCGGTCTATGCGCGCCGGCATGTCCGCGTGCAATTCAGTGTCGAGATCGAATCGTCCGGCGTGTCCGGGAGGGCGCCGTGTTGGGGCGTGCTGATGCGCGCCTGCGGCATGAGCGAGACCATCGCGACCACCAGCCCGAAGCAGATCACCTACATGCCCGTCAACGCGCCGAGTCAGCACAAAAACGCCGTGGAGGACGATCCTGATACGGCGGGCGCGGACGAAGAAGCGGCGGTGGTAGGCTACGAGACCCTGACGATGGTCTATTCGTACGGCGGTCAGTCGCAGGCCCTCTCGGGATGCCGCGGCAACTGGGGCCTGGAGGCGTCGGCCAACCAAATTCCGCTGCTGAAATTTGATTTTATCGGCGCGTATGCAGATCCGACTTGGTATACCACGCCGGGCGGATTCAGCGCGATCTGCAAGCCCGGCGTGCCGTGCGGCCACGGCGCTTTAGCTGATCTGTTCGGCGAGAATGTACTGCTCTCGTCGCTCTCGTATGACCATGGCCAAGAGGTCGTCTTCCGTCCGCTGATCGGCACCTCGGACGACAATAACCTGCCGCAGATCATCGACCGGCAGCCGAGCGCGCAATTCGAGGCGCTCGCGCCGAAGCCGAGCAGCTTCAATCTGATCAAGCGCGCGGCGCGGACGAGGGGCGCGCGCGCCAGCGACGAGGGGACCACCCTATTCTCCGATGGAGCCAGCGGCTTCAATGTTCGGTTTGGCCCCGACGAGGCTGGTTACCGCGTCAAGCTCCGCGTTCCCGGTGCGCACCTGGTTGAGCCGAGCTACGGCGAGGTCGACAATCAACTGACCATCGCAGGCACGCTCTACGCCCTCCCGCATAGTGTGCAGGGCGTCCCGACCCCCAGTAGCGAAGCGTCGATCGCGATCACCTGACCCACGCCCCCCCCGAAGGAAGGAAAACAAGATGCCCCTCAAACTCGCCTCCCCCGATCACCTCTACGACGTCCCCGTCACCGTGGAACTGCCCGACGGCGAGACCGCCGAATACACGGCCCAATTCCGTGTCCCGAAGACGAGCGATCTCACCGATCTGTCGTCCGACGCGGACGTGGTGCGCAGCTACCTCGGCGGCTTCGCCGGCATCATGGATGCCGACGGCAAGCCCCTGCCGGACAACGAACAATCGATCCAGATGCTCGCCGAGATCCCCTTTTTCGCGCGCGCCACCGGGCGCGCGTTCGTGCGCTGGGCGTTCGGGGTCGCCGAAAAAAACTCCGCGACGCCGCTCGCGTAATCGCGCGCGGCGATGCCGGCGGCGGCGACGAGATCGCCGACGATGCCGCGGCACTCGGCATCGAGTTGCCGGCTGACTGGCACGAGGACGCCACGACCACGACCTGGGTGCTGCCGGCGAACGCCGCCGCGGTGCGGCTATTCACGGCCTGTGGGACGCAGTGGCGACATGGACCCTCGGGCGCGTTGACCGGCCTCGACTACGGCGCCTGCCAGCGCGTCGCCGAGGCACTGGAGATCGACTGGCGGGCTGAGTTTTCGCGGTTCGCCATCTTGGAGTCGGAGGTGATCACGGTGATCAATCAGCGCATCGAGTCCGAGTCGCGCAGGCGAAGCAAGCGTGGCCGGTGATGCCACGATCAAGGCCCGGCTGCGCCTGACGGCGAACGCCAAGGGTTTCGTTGCCGAGGTCGGTCGCGCCGATCAGAGCCTCGATAAACTGCGTCGTCGGGCGCGCCGCGCGTCCACGGCGACCGACCAACTCTCTCGCTCCACCAACCGATCGGCCCGTGCCAGTCATGCGGCCAGCGCCGCCATGACATCCCAGAGTGCCGCACTCGTCGCGCTCCGCGGGGCGCTACCGATCGTCGGTGTGGCGGCGCTCGCCAGCGGTGCGCTGCGCGCTGCACGCGCATCGATCGCCGCCGGCGTCGCCACCGAGGGCTGGCGTAATCAACTGACGGCCGCCATGGGCGGTGCCGCGGCGGCGGCCGACACGCTCGCGTACCTGAAAACCGAGGCCGACCGCCTGGGCATCTCGATCACCGGTCTGGCGGGCGCCTATGCCAGCCTGGCCGCCGCCGCGCGCGGCACCGCGCTGGAGGGCGAGGCGATCCGCGAGGTGTTTATCAGCGTCGCCGAGGCCTCGCGCGTGCTGAATTTGACCGCCGATCAGACGCGCGGCGCGCTCACCGCGCTGCAGCAGATGATCAGCAAGGGCCGCGTTAGCGCGGAGGAACTGTCCGGCCAACTCGGCGAGCGTCTGCCCGGCGCGCTGCAAATTGCAGCGCGCGCGATGGGGGTCACCACGGCCGAGCTGTACGCCATGCTGCAACGCGGCGAGCTGCTCGCCACCGACCTGCTACCGCGTTTCGCGCGCGAGCTGCGTGCCAGTGTCGCCGGCGGCTTGCCCGCCGCGGTCGACTCGTCGGCGGCGGCATTTGGCCGCCTGGAAACGGCCATCCACCGGCTCAAGACCGCCGTCGCCGAGAGTGGCCTGCTGGATCTGGCGGCTAATCTGGCGACCGGTGCCGCGGCGGTCCTCAATACCGTCAGCGCCACCGAGACGCCACTCGCGGCTGATAATGTCGCTGGCCGGCTCGAGGCCGCCCGGGGCGCGCGGGGCGCCGCCGCCGAGCAGTTGAACGCGGCCTCGGCACGTCGTGGCCGCTCGGCCAATCCGGCCCGGGCGACGCTGCGCCGCCGGCTTGCGGACCTGGACGACGAGATCGCCCGCCTCGAGCGGTATCTGCCGGAGCGTATCGGCGGCACGATCGCCGAGCTTCGAGGCCAGTCTCGCGGGTGTGCGCCAGGGCGGTCATGCCGGGCGTAACCAGCGCCGGCGCTCGCGCGCGGACCTCGTCCAGGCGCGGGCAATCCAACAGCAGCAGGCGGCGCTCGCCGCCGCGACGCAGACCCCGACAGCAGCGACCCCGACACACGACACCGCCGGCGTGTCACTGACGGCGAGCAAGGAATTCGCGGCCGTCCAACAATCGCTCGCCACCGAGACCGAGTCGCTCAATCGCGTCTACGCTCAGCAGGCGGCGCTGATCACCGCCAACACGCAAGCCGGCTCGGCGGCGCAGACCGAACTGCTGGCGCGCGCGGCGGCGCAACGCGACGCGGGTTTGGCCGCGCTCGAGCAGCGCAATGCGGATGAGCAGGCGCGCCAGGCCGCCGAGCGGCTGCGCCAGGAACAGGCCAGTGGTATCCCCGCGCTTGAACGGCTGATCGCCGCGAATCAATCGCTCGCGGCCGAGACCGATGTCGGCGCCGGCGCGCTCGAGCGACGCACCGAGGCGACCCGCATCGCGACGCTGATCGAGACCGAGTTCGCCGCCGCGAGCAACGAAACGAAGGCGGCGTTGCGCGAGCAACACGAGGTGCAGGCGGCGCTGCTGCGCCAGCAGCAACTGCGCGCGGAGATGCTGTCGGCCTACGGCGGCGGCCAGCCGCAACCCGAGCGCCAGGCGGCGCTCGAGGCGCTGATGGCGCAGGGCCAGTTGGCCGGCCTGGCGGCACAAGCCGCGCAGGCGGACATCAATATCGACGCCGGCCAAGGCTCCATGGCCGACGGCTACATCAGCGAGCTCGGCCGCATGGTGGCCGAGACCGAGCTGGCGGCGGCGTCGATGGGCGCGTCGTTCGCGCGGGTGTACGGCCCGGGTGGCAGTTTTTCGGTGGGCATCGCCGACGCCGCGGCGCGGGCGATCGTGTTCGGTGACAGCTTCCGCGACGCCGTGGGCCAGGCGGCCCAGCAGGCGGTGAGCGCGCTGCTGTCGCAGCTGATCCAGCTCGGCATCCAAATGCTGATCACCCGCGCGATCGGTGCGACCGTGGGAAAAACCGCGGCGGCGGCGCAGCTCGCGCAAACGACGCTCCAGGTCGCCGCGACGACAGCGCTCGCCGCGCAAAACGCCTACATGGCGACCGCCGCCATCCCCGTCGTCGGTCCGGGTCTGGCACCGGCGGCGGCTGGCATGGCCGCCGGTGCCGCCGGCGCCCTCGGCGCGACGGCCGTCGCCGCCACGGCGGCGAAAATCGCCGCCTTCGCGAAGGGCGGCGTGGTCGAACAGGAGACACATTTTTCCGCCCGCGGCATCGCCCACGGTGTGATGGGCGAGGCCGGCCCGGAGGCCATCCTGCCGGTCAAGCGCGCGTGGGACGGCTACCGCGTGCGCGCGCTCACCGCCGGCGGCGAGCAGGGCCTCGCGCTCGCGCGCATGACGGATGGGGTGATGGGTGTTGATCTGCGCGATCGAGATCGAGCCCAGCCGTTCGCCCGCGGCGGGGTCATCCATGCGCCGCCGCTACCGCTGACGACGTTCGCGCGCGGCGGGATCATCGATCAGGCCGCGCCGCATCGGCCGGCCGCGCCGGCGACAGCGCGGCAGGTGACGATTCACATCGCGCCGACCATCCAGATCACCGTCGAGGCCGGTAACGCGGCCGATCCCGAGGCTCTCGGGGAAGGCCTGTCGCGCCGCGTGGTGGCCGAGATGACGGCGCTCGTGAAAGGCACGCTGGTCGACGAGCAGCGCGTCGGCGGCGTGCTCAACCCGACGGACGAGGTCTGATGGCGATCGAGACGTTTCCCGCGATCCTGTTGTCGCGCGGCTCGGGCCTCGAGACGCGGGTGCGCACGCTCAGCAAATCGCTCGGCGACGGCTATGTTCAGGTTGCCGCCGACGGCATCAACAACCAGCCGCGCAGCTACCGCGCGGTGTTCGACACGCGCGCGGTCGCCGAGATCGACCAAATCGTCGAGTTTCTCGCCGCGCGTGGCGGCGTCGAGGCGTTTCTGTTCGATCCGCCGGACGCGCCGGCGGGGCTCAAGTGGCGCTGCGAGCGCTGGCAGCAGCGCTGGGTCTCGGCGACGCATCGATCGCTGACCGCCACATTCATCGAGGATTTCGCGCCATGACCGACGTCGCCTCCGACCAACAGCGGCTCGCGGTCGGCACCGTGGTCGACCTGTACACGATCGACCCCGCCGATGGCGGCCCGGCATACCGGTTCGTCACCGGCCCGGTGGGCGGCGCGTCGCCGGTCTATCAGGGCCACACCTACGGCCCGATGCCGATAGAGATCGACGGCATCAAGGCGAGCGGCGAGGGCGCGATCGCGCGGCCGACGTTGACGATCAGCGCGATCCAGCGGGAGGTGGCCGGCCAGGATCTGCGCGGCGCGACGGTGACGCGGCTGCGGACGCTGACGCGCTATCTCGACGGCGCGGCCGAGGCCGATCCGACCCGCCACTGGCCCGCCGATCGCTGGCGCGTCGAGCATCTGGTCAGCCGCGACGCCACCGAGGCGGTGTGGCGGCTGGTCAGCGCGCTCGACTTCGATCGCCAGAAATTGCCGGGTCGGCAGGTGCTGCGCGATGTCTGCCGGTGGCGCTATCGGCGCTGGGACGGGACGGCGTGGGACTACAGCCAGGCGCAGTGCCCGTACGCCGGTAACCGATATTTCGACGCGAGCGGCAACGCGACGGCCGACCCGACCAACCGCTGCGACCGCCGCGTCAGCGGCTGCCGGTTGCGCTTTGCCGCGCCGCTGCCGCTGCCGTACGGCGGCTTCATCGGCGTCGCGCGCGTGCGGCAGTGATGACCCTCCCCCACTCCATCATCGCCGCCGCGCGCGCCGACGCCGCCTCGCGCTCGCCGCTGGAATCCTGCGGGCTGGTCGTCGCCGGCCAATACCGACCCTGCGAGAATATCGCCGGGAGTCCGCGCACGTCGTTCCGCGTCGAGCCGTCGCTGGTGCTCGAGGCGCGCCGATCGGGTCGTCTGGAGGCCATCATCCACAGCCACCCGCACCCGTATCCCGCCGCCCCAAGTCGCGCCGACATGGCCGCGCAGATGGCCAGCGATGCGCCGTGGGGCATTGTCCCGGTGAGCGCAACCGACGAGGCCGGCGAACCATTTTGGTGGGGCGCGGACACGCCGCGCCCGCCGCTGATGGACCGGCCCTATCGGCATGGCGTGACCGACTGCTTTTCGCTCGGCCGCGACTACTACCACGCGCGCGGCATCGATCTGCCGGACTACCCGCGTGCCTGGGGTTGGTGGCATGAGGACGAGCACCCCGACCTCTACCTGCGCCATTTTTCCGCCGCCGGCTTCATCGCGATCGACCCCGCGCTGGCCGCGCCGGGCGACGGCGTGCTGATCGCGATCCACGGCGTCGTCTGCCACGCCGGCGTGATCGTCGAGCCCGGCGTCCTGCTGCACCATCCCGCCGGCGACCGGCCCTACGATCCGGCGCGGCGACCGCGCCGCGACCCGCTGGCGCGTTGGCTACCGCACATCCGCCACGTGCTCCGCCATGCTTGACGTCCACCTCCATGGCGCACTTGAGCGGCTGCTGCCGGACGGTTCGATCGCGCTGGATGTCGCGACGCCCGCAGAGGCGGTGCATGCGCTGACCGTGCTGATCCCCGAGTTCGAGCCCGCGCTGCGCGAATCAGCGCCGTACTACCGGCTGACGCTCGACGACGCGCCCATCACCGAGGCCGAACTGACGCTCAAGGTGGGCGCGCGGCGTGAACTGCACATCCATCCCGAGGCAGCCGGCGCGGCGGATCCCATCTCCGGCTGGCTGATCGCGGCGGTCGTGCTGTCGCTCGCCGTCGCGACCTACGCGGTGATTTCGATCCCGGATATCGCCGACTACGGCGAGCGCGATGCCGCCGACAGCCGCGCATCGCACCTGTTCGATGGCGCGGTCAACACCGCCGCGCAGGGCGGCCCGGTGCCGCTGATCTACGGCGGTCCGATCCGGGTCGGATCCACCGTCGTCTCCGCCGGCATCAGCGCCGAGCGCGTGCAGCTCTACAGCGAGCGACCGGGGCCCGGCGAGCCTGGCTGGAGTGAGCCCGAGGGCGAGGTGATCGGTCACGGCGGCGGCGGCGGCGAGCCGCGCGCGCCGGTGGAAGGCGCCAACACGCTGCAGACCCGTGCCACCGCGCGCGTCGTCGATCTGCTCGGCGAGGGCGAGATGCGCGGCCTGGTCGACGGCCTCAAATCGGTCTATGTCGACGGCGTTCCCGTCGAGGCCGCCGACGGCACCACCAATGTCGCCGGCGTCGACTTCGAGTGGCGCGCCGGGCTGCCGGATCAGACGCCGCTGGCCGGCATTCCGGCCATCGAGTCGGAGCGCCCTGTCGGCGCGGAGATCAAACACGGCGCACCGATCGTGCGACGCATCACCAATGTGCAGGTGCAAGCCGCGCGCGTCACGCTGCGCTTCCCACGCCTCGTCAAGACCGAGGTGAAGACCGGCGACACCGGCCCCGCCGAGGTCGAGTTCCGCATCGAGACCCGCGCCGCCGGCGACGCTTGGGCGACCGCGGTCCGGCAGACGATCCGCGACAAGAGCACCGCGCCGGCCGAGCTCTCCTGGCGCGTACCGCTGGCCGGCAAGCCGCCGTTCGATGTCCGCGTCACGCGCATCACCGCCGACTCGGACTCGGACCGGCTGCACAACAAACTCGAGTGGGCGCGCTACACCGAGATCACCGAGGTGCAGCAGAGCTACCCGCACTCGGCGCTCGTCGGCATCACCGCCGAGGCGGAGAAATTCGAGGGGCGGATCAACAAACGCGAGTACGAGGTCTACGGGCTGATCGTCTCGGTCCCGGCCAACTACGACGCCGCGACGCGCCGCTACACGGGGCTCTGGGACGGCACGTTCAAGCGCGCCTGGACCGACAATCCGGCCTGGTGCGCCTATGACCTGCTGACCTCCGATCGCTATGGGCTCGGCACGAATATCGAGCCGGAATCGCTGTCGGCCACCAAGTGGAGCCTCTATCAGATCGCGCAATTCTGCGATACGGCCGTCGCGACCAACGACGGCACCGAGCCGCGTTATCGCCTGACCGGCGTGATCAACAAGGCGACCGAGGCCAAACGCCTGCTGGATCATGTCTTCGGCGTCTGCCGCGCCGCGGTGTACCACGCCGCCGGGGCGGTCGTGCCGGTGCAGGATGCGCCCGCCGAGCCGGTCGCGCTGATCGGCAACGCCAGCGTCATCAACGGCGCATTCTCATACGCTAATATGCCGCACGGCGATCGCGTGTCGGCCGTCGCCATGTCGTTTTCCGACCCCGACGACGAGTACAAGCTCGGCGTCGAACTGGTCGTCGACGACGCGCTGGTCGACGCCTACGGCTATCGCCAGGCCGACAAAGCCGCGATGTTCTGCTCCTCGCGAAGTCAGGCGCACCGTCTGGCGCGCCACGTGCTGTTCGCCCAAGAGCACGAGTCCGGCACCGTGCGCTTCGCGGCGTCGCTGCAGTACGCCGACCTGCGCCCCGGCCAGGTGATCAAGATCGCCGATAGCAACGTCATCGGCGATCGGTTTGCTGCTCGGCTGACGGCCGAGCCGACGAAGGCCGGGCGCTGCACGCTGGACGCGCTGCCGGCCACGCTCAGCGACGACGATCGTGGCGATTGGTCGGTCACGCTGACGAATCCGGACGGCAGCCTGTCCGGCCCGCAGCCAATCACCAAGGTCGTGACCGGCGCGATCGACACGCTCGCCTTCGGCGACGACGACGAACGGCCGCTGCCCGGGTCCATCTGCGTCTTCGAGTCGACCGTCTCGGCACGGCCGTGGCGCGTGGTTTCGATCGCCGAGCGTGACGCGCTCGAATACGAGGTGCTCGCGCACAGCTATCTGCCCGGCAAGTACGCGCAGATCGAGCGCGATATCCCCGCGCCCATCCCCCGCTACACGATCACGCCGGGCGGTGATCTGCCACCACCCGTGGCGCTGGTCCTTGAGGAGACGCTGTACGTCGACGGCGTCAAGTTCGCCTCGGCGCTGACGATCTCCGCCGAACTGCCCGATGACGCCCGCGCCGTCGACGTGCAATGGCAGAGTTGGGGTCCGGAGGACAGCGGTTGGCGGGCGGGCGGCATCACCGCCGAGCCGACCCTCGAGCTCAAGCCGGTGCGCCTCGGTAGCTGGCGTGCGCGCGCCCGGATGCTCGGCGTCAATCGCGCGTTATCGAGCCCGTGGACCGAGGCGGCCGCATTCGAGGTGCTCGGCAAAGTGCGCAAGCCGAGCAAGCCGGCCGGTCTGCAGACCGGCGGCCTGGTGATCCATGTCAACCCCGTCAGCGACGTCGACCTGTCGCACTACTCCTACCACGTCGGCGCCGCGTTCGAGTCGGCAACGGAACTCGCGCAAGCGAAATCGACCGAGTACCTGTGGGCCGCGGTGACGCTCGGCACACACACGCTCTGGGTCCAGTCGCACGACACCTCCGATGAGATCAACGGCGGCAGCGAGCCGGCGAGCGTCTCCATCGAGGTGACCGAGGAGAATCTGCCGCGCACCGGCCAGGACGGCGTCGGCACCGAGACCATCTACGCGCGCACCGCCGACGGCTCGCGGCCCTCGACGCCGAGCAACGCCTGGGGCTATGACCAGCCGCGCAGCGGCTGGACCGATGGCGCGCCAGGGCTCACCGCCGAACTCGATACGCTGTGGCGAGCCGAACGCGAGGTCGAGGGCAAGCCCGCGGTCGGCGACGCCGTCGCGGCCCGCTGGTCCTCTCCGGTCGTCATCGGGCGGTTTGGCGCGGATGGCCAGGACGGCGAAGACGGGAAGGACGGCGCTGACGGCGAGGATGGGAAGGACGGCCGCGGCTACGAGCACATCTACGCGCGCACGTCCGGCACGCGGCCGGCGACGCCAAACAACGGCTGGGGCTACGACCAGCCGCGCAGCGGCTGGACCGACGGAGCACCGACGCTGACCCTCGATTTGCACACCCTCTGGTATGCCGCGCGGAAGGTCGACGGGGCACCGGCCGTCGGCGACGCCGTCGCGGCCCGCTGGTCCTCTCCGGTCGTCATCGGGCGGTTTGGCGCGGATGGCCAGGACGGCCAGAGCGTCGATGTGATCTATCGAATCAGCCGACCCAAGCCGGCGACGCCGGAGCCCTCGGCCACCACGCCGAGCGGTTGGTCGACCGACGTGCCAACCGTCACCGACGACGTCTGGATGTCGATCGGCCAGTCAGGCGGCGACGGCAAATACGCCTGGGGCGAACCGGTCCGTATCCAGGAGGCGAGCTCGAATCTGCTGCTCGCCCAGGGCGCGCTGCCGTGGACCGCCGGATCGGGGCCCGGTGGCGGGTGGGCCGCCAAGTCGAGCGGCGGGCGATCCGCCAATCGCGAGAACGTCCGCGCGCTGCGCGAGGATGCGTTCGGCGGTCAGTCGATGGTCTGGCGGGCGAGCTCCCAAGTGACCTATCCGACGCCGACGACCTATCCCGAGATCGGCCCCGTGTCGCCGTTCATCGTTTTGCCGGGCGGGGGCGGGAAAAGCATCCGCGTCAGCGCATTCATTCGGAGCCCGACCATGCCCGGTCAACAAAAGGGCGCGTGGACAAGCCGCAGGAAGCCCTACTTCGCCAACGATATCGTCACGCATGACGGTCGGTCCTGGATGGCGACCCGATTCCACTGGAGCAGCGCCCGCCGAGCGCCCAAAGACGACCCTGACGCCGCCTTCTGGATCCCGTTGGCGGAAATCGGGAAGGTGTCATTCGGCGTCCAGACGCAGTCCGCCGGCGCCGCATTAGGCGCGCCACGCTATTTCTACAGCGCGCCATTCCCAGCCCCGGACGAGTGGTATTTGCTGGTCGCCTTCCTGGGCTCCGGCTCCTCGGAGCTTGGTGGTGTCTATCGGGTGAGCGACGGCGCGAAGGTGGCGGACTGCACCAATCTGAGCCTCGACAACGCGACCCAAGTCTGGATGTTCCTCTATCTCCGACGCTGGCTTATGGGCGGCCGCCACATCGACATTGCCATGCCGCGCGTCGACGTGCTCGACGAACGGACGCCATCCATCGATGACCTGCTCCGCCGAGGCGGCCTCGACGGCAAAGGCCCGGAGACGATTTTCGCGCGCACCGATGGCGCGACGCCGACCGCGCCAAGCAACGCCTGGGGCTACGACCAGCCGCAAAACGGCTGGACCGATGGTGCGCCGAACCTCACCGCCGATCTGCACACGCTGTGGCGGTCTGACCGTCAGGTCGTCGGCCAGCCCGCCGCCGGTACGGCCGTCGAGGACACCTGGTCGTCGCCAGTGGTCGTCGGCCGATTTGGTGCCGACGGCAAGGATGGCCCGGGGACAGAGGAGATTTTCGCCCGCACGTCGGGCCCGCGGCCGCCCACGCCGAGCAACGCCTGGGGCTACGACCAGCCGCAAAACGGCTGGACCGATGGTGCGCCGACCCTGACCGCCGATCTGCACACGCTGTGGCGGTCTGACCGTCAGGTCGTCGGCCAGCCCGCCGCCGGTACGGCCGTCGAGGACACCTGGTCGTCGCCAGTGGTCGTCGGCCGATTTGGTGCCGACGGCAAGGATGGCCCGGGGACAGAGGAGATTTTCGCCCGCACGTCGGGCCCGCGGCCGCCCACGCCGAGCAACGCCTGGGGCTACGACCAGCCGCAAAACGGCTGGACCGATGGTGCGCCGACCCTGACCGCCGATCTGCACACGCTGTGGCGGTCTGACCGTCAGGTCGTCGGCCAGCCCGCCGCCGGTACGGCCGTCGAGGACACCTGGTCGTCGCCAGTGGTCGTCGGCCGATTTGGTGCCGACGGCAAGGATGGCCCGGGGACAGAGGAGATTTTCGCCCGCACGTCGGGCCCGCGGCCGCCCACGCCGAGCAACGCCTGGGGCTACGACCAGCCGCAAAACGGCTGGACCGATGGTGCGCCGACCCTGACCGCCGATCTGCACACGCTGTGGCGGTCTGACCGTCAGGTCGTCGGCCAGCCCGCCGCCGGTACGGCCGTCGAGGACACCTGGTCGTCGCCAGTGGTCGTCGGCCGATTTGGTGCCGACGGCAAGGATGGCCCGGGGACAGAGGAGATTTTCGCCCGCACGTCGGGCCCGCGGCCGCCCACGCCGAGCAACGCCTGGGGCTACGACCAGCCGCAAAACGGCTGGACCGATGGTGCGCCGACCCTGACCGCCGATCTGCACACGCTGTGGCGGTCTGACCGTCAGGTCGTCGGCCAGCCCGCCGCCGGTACGGCCGTCGAGGACACCTGGTCGTCGCCAGTGGTCGTCGGCCGATTTGGTGCCGACGGCAAGGATGGCCCGGGGACAGAGGAGATTTTCGCGCGCACCGATGGCGCGACGCCGACCGCGCCAAGCAACTCATGGGGCTACGACCAGCCGCGCAGCGGCTGGACCGATGGTGCGCCGAACCTCACCGCCGATCTGCACACGCTGTGGCGGTCTGACCGTCAGGTCGTCGGCCAACCCGACGTTGGTACGGCCGTCGAGGACACCTGGTCGTCGCCAGTGGTCGTCGGTCGATTTGGTGCCGACGGCAAGGATGGCGACCCGGGCAAGACCGGCAAGCCCGGCCTCACGCTCACGGCGGCAGAGTCGGCCGCGATATTCGCGACGAAGCCGGCGACTCGGGATCTGCTCGTCACCGCCAATGGCGGCTCGCTGGCTGGTCCGGACGGCGCTTATTTCCGCGCCACGGTCGATTCGCGCGGTACCGCGCGAATCCGATACAACCGGTTCGCGGGGGCGCGACCGACCGGTGCCGGCAAGTTCAACGCCGCGACATCCAGGGTCGGCGGTGTCGGCAAATCGACCATCACGTACACCGACCGGGACGGGACAGCGGCAGGACCCGTCGTGCTGTCGGCCATGTACCTGCCCGACGACTACGGCGACATCGAGGGCATCAAATGAACAGGCACGTGAATATGGATACCATGCGGGAATGGGAGATGATCAATCATCCCTGGGATGGCTATATCAGGGGGCAATCGTCGGGTGCGGTATGCGTGGTGTGGGGCGGAACCATGCTGCTGCTGTACGCTGCCAAGCAATTGGTCCTCGTTATCGGAGGTCAGGCATAAAGCGACGCTATCTACGCGTGACGGTCGATACGCTCGCGTTGCGACCGATCAGCACGGACGACCTGGCCGCGGCCGAGCGGCTGCTAACAGACCTGGGCCCGGACGATCATGAGCGCCGGGCGAGATCCCTGCTCGCGGCGACCGACAGTACCGCCGCCACCTGGTGGGAGCGCCGAGACGACGAGCCGATCGTCGGCCCCGACGATCGGCTCATCTACGCGTTTGTTGTCGAGGTCGAGACGCAGGTCGTCGGCCTGATGTTTTTTGCGCTGGAATCGGATTGCATGTGCGACTATCACACTGTGATCGACGCCGAATTCCGCGGCCGGGGCATCGCCGGCAAGCTCTTGATCCTGACGCAGTACCTGCTCCGCGAGGTATTCGATCTCGATCGATTCAAGGCCGGGGTCAAGCACGGCAGCCTGCCGGCGCGCAAACTGGCGCGCACGTGGGACGTCTCAGTCGAGGGCGGCCACGAGGGTCGCGACGGACACGTACACGAGATCAGCAAGCAGAGAGCGGGGCCGCCGGCGCAGCCGGACGGCATGGTGATCGCTCACAGGTTCGAGGACGTGGAGGATGCGCCGCCAGCCCCTGCGCCGGGGCTGCTCGACGGGCTTGGCTGAGCAATGCGTCTCGCAACTCCACTCCCAGCACATCACGCACCGCGCCGAGATCAACGCCGCCTTCGTAGGCGCTAGCACGCATCTTTTCCAGCAGCTCGCTTGGTGGTTCGAACTCTTGAGCGTGCCGGAAAGCTAGTTCTTGGATTCCAAAAGCGTCCAGGCACTCGGTTTTTCCAGTCAACTTTCCTGATTCGTTCGCTGCCCATGTCTCGCGTCGAACGCCCGCCATAAATCAACAATCTGTTGACTATGTCAACACCACTGCGCAACCGTTTTTCGCGTCAAAAACCGCGCGTTTTTCGCATGCCTCTACACAGGCCAGGAAACGAGGTACTTCACGATGCGAGTCGATGTCGGTGCGATCGAAGCTTTTGAACGTGACGGCTACGTCGTGCTCGAGAATGTGATCGACCCGGTTGCGCTCGAGGCGCTCCGCGAGGCGTGTGGCTATTTCGTTCGCACGACCGATGAACGCCTCGAAGCCCGTGGTGTGAAGACGCAAGGAATCACCCATCGTGGTTCGCGCTACTTCATCACGGGACGCTACCGCGAGAGCGAGTTCATGCCGACGTTTCTCTACGGCGAGTTGATGGAGGAAATCGTCGCCTCGTTTCTCGGTCCCGATGCGTACCTGTTCGTCGAGCAATGGGTCGTCAAAGGCCCGCGTCAGGGAATGCGCTTCGCGTGGCATCAGGATGCGGGGTATGTCGCGACGTATGATGAGGGGAACATCCCGCCGCACTACATCACCTGCTGGTGCGCGCTCGATGACATGAGCGCGGCCAACGGCACGATCTACGTGCTGCCGCATGATCGTGCGGGCACACGCAATGCCGTGCTGCCTCACGATCGCGAAGCCGGAACGAATGATCTCGTGGGCTATCGCGGCAATGATCCGGGCGAGATGATCGAGTGTTCCGCCGGAAGCATCGTCGTCTTCTGCGGTACGAGCCTGCATCGAAGCGGCGAGAACCGCTCCGCCGACTGGCGGCGTGCCTACCTCGCGCAGTATTCGATCGCGCCGGTCGAGCATTCCACGGGCGGACCCTGGGCGCAGGCGGTGCCGTTCAGAATCGGCGGGGT
This sequence comes from uncultured Pseudomonadales bacterium, assembly GCA_951813295.1. Taxonomy (GTDB): domain Bacteria; phylum Pseudomonadota; class Gammaproteobacteria; order Pseudomonadales; family Azotimanducaceae; genus VXYL01. The sequence goes on along the minus strand of CATOTI010000002.1, from coordinate 1,256,382 downwards.
TCGCGTTTACGACCCCGAGAACGACACGGCGGCGCGATGGACACGCGCCGCGCGCTGGCAGAACAGCATCGAGTAACCGGGCGCCGGTGCCGAATCGTGAATCGATCGTCGATCCGTGCGATAAATAAGACCGATCGAACAAGGAAGCTGACAATGGCGGACGAGGACGACTGGATCGCGTACTGCGAAGACGGCCAACGTCGAGCGCTCGAGCTCGGTAATCGCGGGCCGATGCGTTTCGATGCCAACGGGCGCCTGGCCCAGGACATTCTCGACGCCTATCGCGAGAACGGCTTCTACGTCTTCGAAGGTGTTCTCGAGCAGGCCGAGATCGACGACCTCACGACCGAGTTCGACGAAGTGCTCGCCAACGCGCCGACCGAAAAAGGTGGGTTGACCGACGCACAGGGTCAACGGACGACCTTTCCCGGCTATTACTCGCTATCGGATCGGTCCGACTTCGAGAAGCTCGGTGTGCCGTGGCAGGCGGCGACCAATGCGATCGTCGGACTCATCTCGCATCCGCTCATGATGATGGACTCTGCCTTACGCGTTTACGGCCATCCGGAGATTCTCAAGATGGTGGCGAGCGTCCACGGGGACGACTTCGTGCCGTTTCACGAAAGCATCTTCCATAAAGGCGTCGGCGAAGGGCCGCCGACTGCATGGCATCAGGACGGGCGCACCCATTGGGATGAGGAAGGACGAGCGCTCGAGACCCCCGACGGTCAGGGCAAACGGCACGGTTTCAATTTGTCCGTCTCGTGGTCGACTTGTACGCCGGAGAACTCGCTCTGGGTCGTGCCGGGTAGTCATCGGTCCTGGCGGCTACACGACGGCGGGAAGTTCCCGCCCATTACCGAGCGGATTCCGGAAGCCGTCCCGATGATGCTGGCGCCCGGTGACTGCGGCATGGTGAACCGCAGTTCGCTGCACGGCTCTTATTCCAATCGCTCGGACGAGCGGCGCGTGACGATGGTGCTCGGGTTTCACAACCGGGATTCAGCGATCGGCACGTCGACGACAAACGTCCACGCGTTCCAGCGCCCGGGCAAGATCAAACGGATTACGTACTCGCGCGAATACGTCGAAAAGCGTTCGCGCATGATTCCGGTTGCGATTGACGCCCGCCGTCAACGATATCCGCACGAGACGCCGTACGAATACCAGGGTGCCTATCTCGGCAAGGGCGAATGGGATGACCAAGTCCGCGCTGAGATTGCGCAGCCCGGGGACGAATACTGGCAGCGCGACATTACGTTGTAGGCGCGCTTCAAGGGGAGTAGGTTCGAGACAACCACGGTTGGGGGAATCAGCTATGTGGTCGTCGAAGCTTTCGATTGCATTGGCCCTGTTCGTCGGAGTCGTCGCGGAGTCGGCGCTGCCTGCGGAGGATGTCGGTCCGGACGACGTACTCGGCGCGGTGCATCGACTGGAAGCGGAACTCGAGGTGGTGCGCGCTTATCTCGGCAGCAGCAAATCAGAGCTGCGCGACTTCCGTGTCGAGTCCGCGAGACCGCGCCATGCCCACTTCCTCGCGCGACGGATCGTCAGCAAACTGGCCATCCTTGTGAGTGAACGAGTAGGTGGCGCGACCCGCTCAGTGCCGATTGCCCCGGATCGCGAAATTACCGCTGCCGATGTCCTGGGCGTCATGCAACAGGCCATGGACCAGCTCGAATACGTCAAACGCGGATACGGGATCGAACGGGCCGCCGCCTCTACGCGCGAGCCGGATCGGGCCGATGATGCGATTGTCGTCGAGGCGATGGTTCGCACGCTCCGCCAGATCAACTTGATGTTGACGCGGCGATACACGCCGAGCGATGTGTATGAACGTCTGGATCTGGCGACGGTGTATGTCGCGGGTGTGATGAAGACTCGAGGATTGGAGCTCTATCCCTCGGTCGATTTCGTTCCGTACAAACAACCCCTCGACGTTTTCCGCAAACTACTCGACTGTGTCGCGCTCAATCTCGCGATCGCGGAAATCGTCGATGTCGATGTTCTCGAGATCGATGTTCGGCGGATGCGCGCGGCCGATACGCGTCTCTCCAACAACCACGATCTAGCGACGATCCTGCTATCTGATATCGCGGATTGGACGCTGGTCCTCGAGGGTGCGGACGATGTCTTCCCCGAGGAGCGGTTGCTACCCCACATCGTTCCGTCGCACGTCTTCCAGAAGGCATCGCAACTCGAAGCGCAGCTCACGGCGATTCGCGAGAGCTTGCGGGAGTAACGGCGCACGCGCGAGACCGTCTCTGAAGTGGGCCAATTCGACGACAATCCAGGTAGCGGGATCGCCTGTCAGGTCGACGTTGAAGACGTCGTGGGGCTCGCGAGCCAGGTCGCGGCGCTTGAGAACGAAGAAACCTGACGCGAGTCCCGCCCTATGCCCTCGTCGAAAGGGGCGCTAGGCTCCATGTTCAGGGGAAGTTGGGGGAATCAGATGTTGCGCTTGGTCTTGATGGCAGGACTGCTCGTGTTCGTGGCCGGTTGTCAGGAGACGGTCGAAACACCGGCACCTGAAACATCCGTCGTTCCGGCGGAGCCGGCGGAGCCGGCGGCGAGCCGGACGATTCGTACGGCCACACACACCTTCGAAGAACTGGCCGATGGGGTCTATTTCGCGGTCGGTGCGGGTGACGTGATGGTCGCGAGCAATGCCCTCGTGGTGGTCAACGACGACAACGTCTTACTCGTCGATTCGCATATCACCGCCGACGCCGCGCGGGCGTTGGTGCAGGCGGTCGGTTCGATCACCGACAAACCGATCGCCTATGTCGTCAATACGCATTGGCATTTCGATCACGCGCACGGCAATCAGATCTTCGGCGACGACGTGGCGATCATCGGTCACGAATACACACGGGACCGGATGTTGGATCAACCGCTCGCCGGCCCGACGTATCTCACGATCGGCGGACCCGAGGCGCAGGGCCAACTGCTCGGTGCCCTTGAACAGCAAATCGCGAGCGCGACGGGTGGTGCGCTCGATGCGCTGAACGCACAGAAGGCGCAACTCGAACGCCATATCGCTGCGTTGGGCGAGGTGGTGCCGACGGCACCTGGTGTGACGTTTACCGATCGTTTCTCCGTGCGTGAAGGTGATCGCGAGATCCAGATCCTGCACTTCGGTCGCGGCCATACGGGTGGCGATGCAGTCGTTTATCTACCGGAGGAACGGGTCGCCTTTACCGGGGACTTGCTCTATCCAGGCGCGCCCTATCTCGGCGATGCCTACGCGGACGAGTTCCCGGCGACGCTCGAGAAGGTGAAGGCGCTCGATCTCGACGTCATCGCCGGCGGCCACGGCGGCTTGATGTGGGACAAGTCGAGTATCGACACCTCACAAGCCTACCTTCGCGAGTACTGGCGTCAGGTGAGCGAATCGAAAGCCGCGGGGCTCTCGATCGCGGAGGCGGTCGAGGCGTTGGATCTTTCGGACTACACGGAGTTCGCCGCGTTCCAGCTATCGGCGCCGGGTGTCCTCGCGCTCGAAGTCGGCCGCATGTACCAGCGGCTCGAGGAGATCGGCGGATAGTCGTAGCCGGCGTTCGCGACGCGTCCCAATGATGTTGAAGGTTCTAGAACTCGGCACCGGAGTGTCGGCGGGTTACGCGGGTAAGTTGTTTCGCCGTTGGGGCGCGGAGGTCTGGCGGGTCGACGTGCCGGAGCGGGCCGACTTTCCGTTGCGGGCCGAACACCGCGCCGTTGATCTCTACCTGCACGCGGGAAAAAAGCGCCTTGCGATCGACGTGGATCACGCCGATGGACGCGATGTCGTCAAGCGGCTGAGTGAACGAGCCGACATCGTGCTCGTCGACGACGAGCCCCGCCGGCTGGATGCCTGGGAATTCGACGGACTGGGCTCTGAGCGCACGGTCCGCGTCGCGATCACGCCGTTCGGACGCGACGGGCCAAAAAACGACTGGCGCGGAACCAGCAACGTGTTGCTCGCCATGGGCGGCCAGACGTACCTCATGGGCGACCCCGACCGTGCGCCATTGACGATGCCGGGTCGCTATCTCTTCTATCAGGCGGGCCAGTACGCCTACACCGCGGCGCTGGCGAGTCATCGTGCCGGCCAGTCCGCGACGATCGATGTCAGCGTGCTCGAGACCGCATTGTCGTTGAGCCAGTTCACCACCGTCATGTGGACCTACAACGGTCGCATCCGGGAACGCCACGGCAATGATTTTGGTGCACTGCACCCGATCACGCTCTACCCCTGCGCCGACGGCTGGTTCGCGGTGAACGTGACACCGAATTTCTGGCCGCCTTTCTGCGCGATGTTGGGAATGCCGGAGCTTGTCGACGATCCTCGCTTCGAAACCCCGGCCGATCGTGTCGCTAACGCGGAACTGATCGATGCGATCGTCGCTGAACGCCTCGGTGAACGCACACGCGCGGAGATTCTCGAACTCGGCCAGGTCGAGTTCAGGGTTCCCACCGGCACCTTGATGTCTCCCGACGAATTGCTCCGCGATCCGCACCTCGTCGAGCGGGGTTTCTTTCAGACGCTCGTCGACGGTGAGTCCCAGTGGCAGGTGCCGGGATCGGCGTTTCGATATGTTGGCGAAGAACCACCGGCTCAACCGGCGACCGTCGCGCGGTTCGATCCGGGCGAGGTCGACGCGTGAGTGTTATCGGACCGTTGAACGGTGTGCGGATTCTCGACTTCACCCACGTCTGGGCGGGGCCGCTCGCGACGCGCATTCTCGCGGATCTCGGCGCGGACGTGATCAAGGTCGAAGCGCCCTGGGCTCGGGGGTTTGCGAATCGACCGCAAGGTGCGACGACTCGCGTCGAACCGACCGATGACCATTGGAACCGGCAGGGCCCGACCAACAAGCTCAACCGCAACAAAAGGGGACTCTGTCTCGATTCCAAGGCGGAGGCGGGGCGCGACGTGCTGCTGGATCTCGTGCGTGAGGTAGACGTCGTGATCGAAAACTTCAGCGCCCGCGCGATGACGTCGATGGGACTTGGTTGGAAGGCGCTCGAGGCGGCTAATCCCGACGTGATCTACGTCGCGATGCCGGGATTCGGCGTGAGCGGTCCGTATCGCTCGTACGTCGCGTTCGGCCCGAGCGTCGAACCGATGTGCGGACTCACGTCGGTGATGGGCTACAGCCCCGGTGAACCGCGTGTGACCGCGATGGCGGTGCCGGATCCCTGCGGCGGCGTGACGGCGGCCGCCGCAGTGGTCACGGCGCTCCACCGACGTGATCAGACAGGGCGTGGCGGATTCATCGAACTCGCCCTTCAGGAGGCGGCGATTGCGCTCTTCGGTGAATACTTTCTGCTGGATCAGATGGGGGAGTTGCCCGAGCGGATGGGGAACGCGCATGCGGACTTTGCTCCGCACGGGGTGTACCGATGCCAGGGCGAGGACGCCTGGATCGCGATTGCCGTGCAGGACGACGCCGAGTGGGCGACGTTCGCGCGGATCGTCGATGCCGATTGGTGCGCCGATCCGCGCTACCGGGGCTTGATGAACCGGATCGCCAACCGAGGCGCGCTCGATGCCCGGATATCGGCTTGGACAGCGTCGTGGGACTCGATTGCCCTCGCCGAGGCCCTACAGCGCGACGGTATCGCGGCCGGCCCGGTGTACACGGCGCCCGAACTCCTCGCCGATCCTCAGAATCTTGCGCGTGAATACTTTGCGACGCTCGAAGCGAGTCAGATGGAGGCGGTGCCGTATCCCGGTCTACCCCTCAAAATCGATGGTGAGCGGGGCAAGGGTTATTGGCCGGCGCCGCGGCTCGGAGAGCACAACCGCGAGGTCCTGGCCGAAGTTCTCGGCATGAGCCCCGTCGAGATCGACGCCCTCGAACGCGATTCGGTGCTCTACGAGCGCCCGCCGGATGCCTAAATCGCGAGATCCTTCAGGTTGTAATCGCGGATGACGGACTCGAATGTCTCAGGCGTGAACCGATAGTCCTCGACGCGATCGGCGAACGGTGCATAGTCGAAGCGCGCGTCATCGGGATAGGCCTGCGCACGGGCGTCGATCGCGACCTGGATGACGGCGGCACGCGACCAGATGCGCTCGTCGTCGTAGTAGATCGCTTCCTTGGCTTGGCTCAAACCAGCCCGCGCGCCGATGATCGATCGATAGCGATGGAAGCCGAATGTCACGGAAATCCGCGCGTCCTCGGACGTGTTGGCGAAGGAGCCGTGTAACACCTGCCGGTTGGCGATGGTCACATCGCCTGGATTGCAAGTGAGAGGCACGGCCCCGGGAAGCCGTTCGGAGCCACCGTTGGCGGCGATCATCGCGCGGATATCGGCGCGGCCATGGTGATGCGTTCCGGGGATGACCCAGAGACAGTTCCTCGGGCTCGCCGGATAGAGCTGGACCTGAAAGTTGAACCCGTGGATGCCGATATCCCAGTCGGGATTGTCCCAGTGGGTGACACCGTCCTGGTGCCAGGCAACGGCGCCGCCGAGTCCCGGCAGCTTGACGAAGATCGCGTCGTTGAACGGCACGAAGTCTTCGCCGTTGATCGACGCGGCGATCGCGAGAAGTGTCGGGTGGCCATAGAGCTCGAGCCCGGAATCGAGCAGTTGGCACATGCCATGCATTAGATAGGGCGTGTATTCTGGTGCGTCTTGATCGGGCGTCGGCTCGAGCATCCGGTGCGGATGACGCCCGCCAAGTAACTCCGTGCCGCCCCAAGGATCAGAGAGCGGTTTGATGAAGGTGTAAGCGGGCCGCGCAAAATCGAGGCCGAATGCCTCGTTGCCGTATTGATCGACCGTCGATTCAGGCCCCGTTGGTGCCCGATCGATCATGTCGCCGATCTCGGTGCGGAGCTTCGCGATCTCATCGTGCCCGACGACGCCTTCGAAGATGTAGAAGCCGTGTTCCCAGTACTTGTCCAGGATTTCCGTAGTCAGCCGGCCCTTGGTGTTGTATTCGACCGGTCCGCGGTTGCCGAGCGCTTCACCGACCGCTACACCTTCGGCCAGATACGCGGTCATCGCTTCGGCGTGTTCTTCGACACTGATCGCTTCGCTCATCACGCCCTCGTCGTCTGTTGCGCGTTTTTTCGAGTGTACGCCGAATCGCTGCGTTGCTGACTCGAGCGCCGATCCAGCCTATAACGTTGGTTCCAGAGGGGAGATCGAAGTGGCAGAAGCTCGGGGTATCGACGCGCTGATCGATTCGGCGGTCGCACCGCTGACCGAATTTGTTTGGGATTTCATCTTCTTTTCGATTCGCCTCGGCGATGCCGAGCTGCCGTTGATCGTTCTCTGGCTCGTCTTCGGCGGGCTCTTCTTCACGATCTACTTTCGCTTCATCAACGTACGCGGCTTCATGCACGCGATCCGGATCGTCTCGGGGCGGTACCGGAAACCGTCTGCTCCGGGTGAAATTTCCCAGTTCCAGGCACTCACGACGGCCGTGTCCGGGACGGTCGGTATCGGCAATATCGCGGGCGTCGCGGTCGCGATTTCGGTCGGTGGCCCCGGTGCGACTTTCTGGTTGATCGTCGCGGGTTTGCTCGGAATGTCGACTAAGTTCGCCGAGTGCACGCTGGGCGTGCTCTATCGACGTGAACATCCCGATGGATCGGTATCGGGCGGTCCGATGTACTACCTGCAACGTGGACTCGAGGAGCGGCAGTGGCCGAGGCTCGGTAGAGCCCTCGGCATTTTCTACGCGGCCAGCATGGTTATCGGCTGTCTCGGCATCGGCAACATGTTCCAGTCGAACCAGGCGGCGGCGATCATCACCCAAGTCTCCGGAAACGCCTTCCTCATCGAGAACGTCTGGGTGATCGGGCTCGTCATGGCAGTGTTGGTGGGTGTCGTGATCATCGGCGGGATCAAATCGATCGCCAACACGACCGTCCGGCTCGTGCCGTCCATGGCGGTGCTGTACGTGATCTCGGCGATCGTCATCATCGCGATCAACTTCGACAAAGTGCCCGGCGCGATCAGTGCGATATTCGTCGGTGCATTCGCGCCGGAAGGGATTGCTGGCGGTATGTTGGGCGTCGTCATCCTCGGGTTTCGGCGCGCCGTGTTTTCCAATGAAGCGGGCCTCGGAAGCGCGGCGATCGCCCACTCGACAGCGCAGACCGATCAGCCGGTGAGCGAGGGTTACGTTGCGTTGCTCGAACCGTTCATCGACACCGTCGTGATCTGCACGCTGACGGCCCTCGTCATCATCACGACGATCTATGAACCGAGCCTGTCGGCCGGTGGCGTGAGCGGAATCGAACTCACGACGCGCGCGTTCACGTCGACCATCGGCTGGTCGTCGATTCCGCTCGCGATCGCGGCGTCCCTCTTCGCGTTCTCGACGATGATTGCCTGGGCGTACTACGGCTTGAAGGCGTTTACCTATCTGGCAGGCGATGGTCGATGGCAGGACATCGGTTTCAAGGTGTTCTTCTGTTTCTTTGTCTTCGTCGGCGCGAGCGTGAACCTGGCGGCTGTGATCGATCTTTCCGACGCCCTGGTGTTCGTCGTTGCGATCCCGAATCTGCTGGGGCTGTACTTAATGGCACCGATCGTCAAACGGGAGCTCGAGAACTATGTGCCGTAGATTCATGGGCGTGATGATTCTGCTCGGTGCGCTGGCGCCGATTGAATCGCTCTACGCGAACTGCGCGTTCGTAGGCGATCACATCGTCACTTTCGATGGCACGTCCCCGACGGCGTTGGTCGTGCGCGACGGGAAGATTGCCTGGCTGGGGTCGCGTGCCGAACTGCCCGGCCACATCGGCGACTGTGAGGACGTCATCGAATTGGGATCGCGGGCGTTGTTGCCCGGCTTCATCGATGCGCACGGTCATTTCCCGTTCCTCGCGACGATGGCCAATATGGTGAATGTCGCTTCGCCGCCGGTTGGACCGGTGGAGACGATCGCGGATCTACAGCGCGTGCTGCTCGCAGCTGATGATGCCGACGGTGAAGGCTGGCTGATGGGCCGCGGCTACGATGATTCGCTCCTCAAGGAGCAACGCCATCCGACCCGTGACGATCTCGACGCCGTGAGCTCGACACGCCCCATCGCGCTGATCCATGTCTCCGGCCACCTGATGGCGGCCAACTCGGCGGCGCTGGCCGCGGCGGGGATCGGTTCGACGAGCCCGGATCCGGCGGGTGGCCACATCCGTCGCCGCCCGGGCTCTGACGAGCCGAACGGTGTGCTGGAGGAGACGGCGACCTATCCGTTGCGCCAGCGCCTCTCGGCGATCGTGCCGGACTTTGCGCTGGCGTTCCGTGAGTACGCCGAGAACGGCCACACCAGCGCACAAGACGGTGCCAGCAGCATCGCCGCCGTGCAGGCGCTCAAAAACATACCGCTCGGTATGGACCTCACGATGTTCCCGGTCGTGCGTTCGGTCGACGATGCGCGCGCGCTGGTCGAGTCGCAGACCTTCGGTGAATACGCCGGCGTGAACGGCCGAGTCGAGATCGGCGGCGTCAAGATCATCCTCGACGGTTCCCCCCAGGGGAAAACGGCATTCCTCGAAAAGCCCTATCACGTGCCGCCATCCGGCCAGGGCAAGGACTACCGTGGCTATCCGACGCTCCCGCAGGAAACCGTCGATCCTCTCGTCGCCTACTTGCTCGAGCAGCGGGTTCCATTTCTCGCCCACGCCAATGGCGACGCCGCGGCCGAGATGCTGATCGATGCCGTGGCCGCCGCGAATCCGCAGCACGACCACCGCTCGGTGATGATCCATGCACAGACCGTTCGCGAGGATCAGCTCGATCGGATGGCAAAGCTCGGCATCATTCCCTCGTTCTTTTCGGCGCATACGTTCTTCTGGGGCGATTGGCACCGCGATTCAGTGTTGGGTGTGGAGCGCGGGATGCGCATCTCGCCGACCCGATCGACGGTCGATCGCCAGATGCGTTTCACGATCCACAACGATGCGCCGATCGTGCCGCCGAACGTCATTCGCCTCCTGTGGGCGACGACGAATCGAATCACTCGAAGCGGGCAGGTACTCGGCGAGGACCAACGCATCAGCGTGCTCGAAGCGATCAAGGCGACGACGATTTATGCTGCCGAGCAGCACTTCGAGGAAGACCGCAAGGGTTCGATCACACGCGGCAAGGATGCGGACCTCGTGATCCTGTCGGCGAATCCGCTGGAGACGGCACCCTCGGATCTGTTGGAAATCGATGTGGTCGCAACCTTCGTCGGTGGTCGCGCGATCTATTCCACCTTGTAGCGCTGTTAGGAGAAGTTTGAATGAGTGAAACGATTGTGGCGGTCTTTCCCACGAAGGAGGACCAGGTCGATGCGATTGGAAGGTGGTTTTCGGGCGTCGCTCGGCGACACGCGCGGATTCGCGGGCTGCATCAATCTCGACGTTCACTACGACGAGACGTCGACGTTCGTCGTCATCCAGGAATGGGAATCGATCGGTCATTACGATCGATACCTCGATTGGCGCAAGGAAAACGGCCTGATGGAAACCTTCGATCGGTTGCTCGTTGACGGTCGCGACGGTTTCAAGGTGCACCGCCTCAGAGCGAAACCCGACCTCTAGAGCTACAAGCCGGACTCGCCGACTTCCTTCGCGTATGCGGCGAGCGCGTCGACTGCGATTCCCCGCGAGATTCCCAATTCGTCCGCGAGGCTCGCGGCACTCGGAAGTTCGTCGACGCCGCGCAGATGGGCCACGGCGCGGGCAATCGTCGCTTCCCGTTCCTGATCGGCATCCTCGGCGCCTTGTTGTTCGAGCACCAACGTGTTCCCGGCGGGGTCGACGATGTAGACGACCGGTATCTCGTAGGGCTCTTCGAGGATGATCTCGACACCGCCGGGCTTGTGCGTGTTCCAGTCGGCCGCGAGCTGCTCGAGATTCGAGACCTCCCCGCGCAGCGTTATCGGCCGACCGACGGTGGCAGTTTCGGCAAGCGTCAGCAGTAAGCCGTCGCGACTCAAGAACAGGATCGCCGGCTCGCCCGGCGCCGCGCGCCACTCGAAATCGAGAGTGAAGCCCAACCAGTTGACGTAGTGATCGACGGCTTTCGTCACGTCGTCGATCGCCAATCCCGGTTTCCAGCGTACGAATTCAGCCATCAGCGTACTCCTCGTTGGGGGCGAACTTAGCCGCCGCTTTCGTAGACCGCCTTGATCGCACGTGTGCCGCCGGTGGCCGCGTCGGGTTCAGCCCGCGAGGTTCCGTTGAAACATGGCGTGCACACGTTCCCAATGCTTTTCGGCCGCGCCGCGGTGGTAGCGCTCGCCGCCGGGTGGTGCGAAGCCGTGCAGGGCGCCTTCCATGAAATCGAGGGTGTAGTTCACGCCGGCTCCGTCGAGTGCGCCGCGCATGATCTCCATCTCTTCTTTCGTCGCGGTGGGGTCATCGTCCGCCCAGCCGAAATAGACCTCGGCGCGGATCTGGTCGAGATTTCGGTGGCTCGAGTCCTCGCCGTCGGAGACGAGCCATGCGCCATGAATCGATGCGATGGCGGCAACTTTCTCGGGCATGTTCTGCGCGAGGGACATCACCAACGGTCCGCTCATGCAGAAGCCGACTGCGCCGATGGGACCGGCCGTGTCGGCCATCGGGTTCTCCGCAGCGAAACTCAGCAAGGCTTGCGCGTCCGGCAGGATGCTGGCGCCGGTGACGGACTTCATGAACTCACGGCGCTCGTGCATGTCCGCGTCGCTCGTGCCGAACTCCCGATAGGGGCTCTCGCGGTAGTAGAGGAACGGCATCAAGACGTAGTAACCGGCGCTCGCGAGCCGCGATGCCATGTCCATGAGCGCAGGTCGGATACTCGGCGCGTCCATCAGGTAAAGCACGACCGGATACGGCCCGCCCTCCTCGGGATGAAACTCGAAAGTTGTCATCTCGCCGTCAGCTGTCTGGATCTCGACACGTCGTTCAATCATCGCTGGGCTCCCGCTAGCCGCCTGGCGAACCGCCGCCGCCGTTCAATATCCGCTACCTTAGACCGATCTCGACTTGTGTGTTCGGACGAGGCACGGTCGGTTGGTTGGAGCGAAGGAGGAAGACGATGGCTGAAGTCGACGCACCGCAGGATCCCCAGTTGGTCGACAACGCTCTCTATCGCGAACGAATGCGGCGCGCGCTGGCGGGTAAGGCACCTCCTCGCTCGAGTCCCCTCGGCGCCGTCGCCCGGTCGCGTGTGAGCGATACCGACGACCGCGACGAAATCGTCGCGCGGATCAAGGCGGAGGACGAAGCGCTCGTTGCGGGTTCCTTTGGGACCGTCTACTACCGTCCGGTGACCGTCTCGGGCATCGATCTCAAGCTGGAACCCCTTTTGCCGAGCATCGGGACGGTGATTCACGGCATCGATCTCGCGACAGACCTCGAGGATCCCGAGGTAGTGCGTTTTCTGCGCGAACTCTGGCTCGATCGACGAGTCGTCGTCTTTCGAGGGCAGATGCACCTCACGCGTGAGCAGATGGTGGAGTTCGCGGAGCGTTTCGGGGAAGTCGGTGCGCCGTTCGGTGAGCGTGAGCACATGCCGAATTCGCCCTTTGATCTCAATCAACAGATCAAGGTTCCGGACATTCCCGACATGTTGGTCCTGCCCTCGGATGAAACGGTGCCGAACGCCGCGTCGGGTTGGCACGCCGACGCAACCTGGCAGCCGAAACCGCCCATGGCGTCGATTCTGATGTGTCGCGAAGCACCACCTGTCGGGGGTGATACGTGCTTTTGCGACTGCATCGGCATGTGGGAGTCGCTCTCCAGGGAAACCAAGGAGAAGGTACGGTTCTTGAAGGCGGTTCACGCCGGCACCGTGGGTCATCAGATGAATGGGATTACGCCTGTCGCGATCCATCCGGTCGCGCGCACGCATCCCGAAACCGGCCGCACTTCGCTCTACGTTCAGCAGGGATTCGTCAAACGCTTTGCGCCGGAGCACGGCATCGATCCGGAGGAAGAGCGCGCGCTTCTCCACGAGATGAAGCTCAAGGAAGGACGGCCCGAGTACACCTGTCGTGTGCGTTGGGAACCCGGTTCACTCGCCATGTGGGACAACCGCGTGGTGCTGCACAGCGCGAGTGGCGATTTCTGGCCGCATCGCCGTTTGATGGAACGCCTGACCATTCTCGATGCCGAGCAGACGCGGCGCGCACCTTACTACCGGCCTCACGACGGAGCTTCGTCATGAACGAATTGATGGAGAAGCGCAGTATCGGCCGGACGGGATTCGAAACCCATCGGCTCGGGATCGGCTCGACGTTTAATGCGCCAGCCGAGGCGATCGAGGCGGCTTTCGAATGGGGGGTGAACTATCTCTACTGGGGTACGGTCCGGCAGCCTGATTTCGCGAAGGCGATGCGCAACATCGCTAAAACGCGTCGCGACGACATGATCTTGACGATCCAGTCGTACTCGGACGACCCGGCGACCATCGAGGACGAGGTCGCGGAGCAGATCAAGGTTTCGGGCATCGACCATTACGATTTCCTGCTGCTGGGCAATCGGATGGAGAAGCCGCACGACGGGTATCTCGAAACATTCGAGCGCATGCGCGAGAAGGGAATGGTCGGTTTCCTGTCGCTCTCGAGTCACAACCGCCTGTTGATCCCACGACTGATGGAAGAGTACGCGCGCGGCGAAAGCCCGTATGACCTCCTCATGTTTCGCTACAACGCTGTTCATCGAGGCGCCGAAAGAGACGTCTTTCCGCACATTCCGTCGACACGCCCGGCACTCAAGACCTACACGGCGACACGCTGGGGCCATCTGCTCGATCCCGACAAGATGCCGCCTGGCGAGGCGCCGGTATCGGCGCGAGATTGTTATCGGTATTCGCTCTCGCATTCGGCCGTCGACCTCGTCTGTGCCGGCCCCGGCAGTGCTGCACAGATGGAGGAGGCCATTTCGGCGCTCGAAGCCGGTCCCCTCGCCGCGGACGAAAAGGCACGGATCGAGCGGATTGGGGCGTACCAATACGGTGAATATGCGCCGGCTTACGGCGATCGGGGCGACGCCGAGGACATAGCGGCGGGTCGATCCAAAGCGCCGGAACGGTAGTCGCTGCGTGCTTCAGCCCTTGCCGAGCTTGACGTAATGGTCGACGCCGTCGACGTGATGGTCGAGCAACCGCCAGGGTGTATCGGCGATCAGTGCCGGAATGTCGTCGACTAGAAAGTTCGACTGTTCCCAGAATTCGCCAATCGTCGCGCCGTAGCGTAATCGCAGACTGACGAGGCCGCGGTAATGGCCGCGGGCGATCTGCCCTTCCTGGTAACGCACATAGTCCGAATCGGGCGTCTGATCGACCGTCGGATCGACGGTATCGCCGATCAATACAGCGTTTTCGGCGGTCACATCGGCGAGGCGTACCAGAAACCGGCGCGATTCGTCCCAATCACCGCCGAGGCCGAGGTTGCCACAGAGCAACAACACCGTTTGCCAGTGTTTATCGGTCGGTGGGTCGAGTAGATCGGCGAGCCGCACGTCCTGGATGCCCCGGTCGCGACAGACCGTGACCGCACCCGGCGAGTGATCGATCGCCGTGACCTCAACGCCGCGGCGTTCGAGAAAGAGGCTGGCTCGACCCGCGCCACAACCGAGGTCGAGCACTGGACCTTGTGCGTCTTCGAGCGCGTGGTACTCCCAGGGATGCCAGTCGGTTTCGGTCTGGAAGAACCACGACGGCTGCATCGCAGGACTCGCCGCGCCGCTATCCACCTCGACGATGAGCGTCTCGCCTGCCCGATCAAAGTGAAAATCGGCCAGCGCTTCGCCGAACGGGTCCCCGAACGGGTTCCCGAACGGGTTCCCGAACGGGTTGTCAGGATTCGATGCGCTCAAGCGAGCGGTAAAGCCCCGGTTGCGTCGGCGAATCGTGCGATCGGTACGTTCATGGCGTTCAACATGCTGGTGAAGAGGTTCGCGATCGGCACGTCCTGGTGGCGAATGTGACGTCCGGGTGTGACGGCGCCGGCGCCACGTCCGGCGACGAGCACGGGTAGGTTCTCGTGGCGATGAGAGTTGCCGTCTTCGATTTCGCTCGAGAAAAACACCATCGAATGGTCGAGCAGGTTGCGGTCTCCTTCCTCGACTTGCTTCATCTCGTTCAAGAGGTAGGCGAACTGGCTCATCTCCCACGTCGCGATCGTGCGCAGATCCGCGAGCTTCTTCGCGTCGTCCTGATGGTGGGAGATCTCGTGGTGCGCGCCTTCGACGCCGAGAAACGCGTAGTTCCGGTTCGAGCCGGCGTTGTTCAGCATGAACGTGACGACGCGGGTGAGATCACATTTGAGGCCGAGCACGATGAGGTCGAGCATAGACTTCACGTGTGTCTGATAGTCGATCGTGTTGTCGGGTCGGTCCACGATCGTGCACTGAGTTTCGATCGCGACTTCCATCCCGCGCAGCCCCGTGAGGTATTCGTCGAGCTTGCGGCGATCAGCGTCGTCCAGGCGATTGGCGAGATTTGAAGCGTCGCGCCGAACGGTGTCCAGCACGCTCTGTTTGCGAGCGCGCCGACGCGCTCGTTCGGTCGCGGTTGCGCTCGGGTCGTAGCCCGCGAACATCAGATCGAAGACGGCCCGCGGGTCCGTGACCTTGTTGAGTGGCGTCGATGTGCCGGCCCAGGAGATGTTGCGCGAGTAGGCGCAGCTGTACCCCGAATCACAGCCGCCGTTGTTGCTGCCGCCTTCGATTCCGAGTTGCAGCGAAGCGAACCGTGTCTCGTGCCCGATCGTATTGGCGGCGACCTGGTCCATCGAGATCGCGTTCTTGATGATCGACTCGGACTTGTGGACGTGCGTACACGTCAGGAACGAGCCCGTGCCGGCGGCATGGTCACCCGGACCGTCCGGCTTGGCCGGATCGTTTCGCAGGCCGCTGACGAGGAGAACGTCGTCCTTCAGGTCGATCCCGACCCCCCGATCCTGAAGCGGTTCGAGGATGGGCGTCAGGGCCCAGTCATGACCTTTGCTGGCCGGTGTCCAACCGTTCATCTGAATCCCGTTCGGCACGTAGAAAACGACTGTCCGGGGATTGCTCGGTGCTGGCGTGCGGGCGTAGCTCGGTAGATGGGGTAGCGCCACAAGAGCGCCTGCACTACCAAGAAAGGTGCGGCGTGTGAATCGATGCGGTGATTGGCTCATGGTCGTGGCCGGCTCCTGTTTGAACGCGCGCTCAGTCGAGTGCGGACCGAACGCGATGGGTGCGAAAAGGTTCACTCATGATGAGTGAAATGACGAGGTCGCGCAGCCCGGCGCCGCCAGCGAGCCAACGATCGGTGAACGGGCGGACGTTCCATTGGGGAGCGTGGCCGAGTGCGAACGTGGCGATTTTCGTGACGACGCACCGCGGAAATCGTACATCGGTGGCGATGAGTCGGGCGAGTTCGACGCCGCCCACGAAGGCTTCGCCACTAGGCAGCGTGCCGGACGCATCGATTGCGAATCCGTGGTCGTCGCGTCGGAAACGACCGGTGCCATCGAAGTTTTCGAGGCCAAATCCGATGGGGTCCATGAAGCTATGACAGCCGGCGCAAACGGGCTCCGCACGGTGTGCTTCCATGCGCTCGCGCAGTGTTCCGGAGGGCGTGGCTTCCTGGGCCAGGCCGTCGACGCCCGGCGGTGGAGGCGGCGGCGTCGTGCAAAGGAGTTGCTCGAGAACCCACTTACCGCGCTTGACCGGCGACGTTCGCGCGGGATGGGACGTGGCGGTCAGGATACTGGCATGACCGAGGATGCCCGCACGGTCACCGGGAAGCACCTGGCGAGTGAACGAGCTGCCGTTCGGGTCGAGGTCGTAGTGCGTTGCCAGGCGTTCGTTCGTGTAGGTGAAGTCGGCGGTCAACAGTTCATGGACTGGGGCGTTTTCGTTCAGGAGTTCACCGAAGACGAGCTTCGTTTCGGTGACCATGTCGTTCTTGAGCGCGACGTCGTAATCAGGAAAGACGCGAGCGTCGGGTTCGTGTTCGTCGAGGCCGCGCAGCGAAAGCCATTGGCCCACGAAGTTGTCGACCAACGCCGCGGCGCGATCGTCCGTCAGCAAGCGCTCGACTTCACGCTCGAGGATCGTCTCATTCGTGAGTTCGCCCGTGGCGGCGAGTCGGTGGAGGCGTTCGTCCGGCTGGGTACTCCAGAGGAAATAAGATAGGCGCGAGGCAAGCGCGAAGGCGTCGATGCGCTCGGAAGTTTCAGCGCCCATTCGCTCGATGCGAAACAGGAAGTTGGGCGAAGCGAGAATCGCGCGCAATGCGCTGGCGAGTCCCTCGTCGCGGGCGGCGCGTCGATCGACGTAGTCGCGCTCTTGCGCTTCGACTTCCGTGGCGAGCGAGACCAATCCGTCGATCTCCTCGAACGTGAGCGGCCGCCGCCAAGCGCGATCACCAAAACGGGCAATGGTGTCGACCAGGCACCGGGGTTCCGTTTCGAGGTCGCAGGTGACGATCCGTTCACGGAGTGGGTTGGCGACGGTGAGTTCCGACGGACCCTCGATCGTGATCGCGTCGACGTGCACGTTGCGATAGATCGACCCCGTGCCGAGATCGTTGGTATACGCGAGCGCGACCGATTCGGGCGCTCGTTCGAGGGTGATCGTCGTCTGGTAAGCGCTCTTGGTCGTGCTATCGAGAACGTCGAATGCCTCGACATCCTCGCCGTCGACGCGGATGACGAGCCGCACGGGTGTGGGACCCGTTCGCTCGGCGTGAGCGAGCGCTCGAATCGTGTAGGTGCCCGAGCCCGGATGATCGGTCGGGGCTTCCGGGCGAACGACGACTTCGCCTTCCGTGATGAGCTTCCAGGCGTCGCCGGCGATCACGCCGTTTTCGGCGCCAACGCTTTCGGCTTCGAAACGTTGGTGGCGGACCTTCGATCGCGCCATCACGTCATCGATCACGGCGTCGGCGGCGTTGTACGCCATCTCGACCTGCACGGGGGAGAGGCTCAACACGTCCGCGATGTTGTCGAATCCGTGACTGATGTCGTCGGGTGGGAAAAGGGCCCCGGGCTTGAGCTCACTGCCGGTCAGATCACGAATCGTGTTGTCGTACTCGACCCGGTTCAGCCGATGAACCGATCGAATGTCGTCGAGGGATCGCTCGCGTAGCTCGTCGGGGATCCCACCCGGCTCAACCGCGCCGCAACCCGACAAGAGGAGGGCCGCGATGGCGGTGCACCAAATGCGATGGCTCGGGTGATTCATGGGTGGACCGACCGTTACAGCCGGTACGCTCGGCGGGCCGTGCCGGCGAAGACGTCGGCCTTTTCGCTATCCGAAAGTCCCGCGCGTGCCGCGATCCGCTTGAAGGTATTCCAGAGCGTCCGGTAGGAGACACATTCCTTGTCGACCGGAAAGTTCGACTCGAACATGCAGCGGCTCGGCCCGAACTTCTCAATCGCGTATTCGTACCAGGGGTAGAGCAGTTCGCAGAGTTCCTCCGAGCCGATGGGCGTCTCGCGCTGGTTCATGTGAAATGGTGGCTCCCACGGTCCGACCCGCATCTGAGCGCCGCCGATCTTCATCACGGCGTTGGGGCAAGCCGCGACGGCGTCGATACACGTGCGCCAATGCTCGACCTCGTCGCCGCTGGCGTTCGGATCGATCGTCCCGCCGAGGTGATTGACGATGACGGTGACGTCCGGAACGGCCTTCGCGAGCTCGGCGAGCGTCGGCAACCGTGAAACGTCGGGTGAGAAGTTGTCGAACGAAAGCCCGTACTTCGCAAGTACCCGATACCCCTCCATGAACGTCGCGTTCAGATCGGACGGAAAAGCGCTACGAATGCCGCGGAAATTTCCCGACGCGGCCAGATGCGCCTCGAGCACTTCCTCAACCGCGGCGCCGGCGCGCAGATCGGCGGTGCTGAAGATGCCGGTGCACAGTCGCGCGGGGCCGTAAATGCCCGACCGGCTCATCGCGACGATGCCGTTCACGAACTCGGTCTCGCCGACGCAACGCATCGGCTCGGGACCATCGGCGCGATAGAACGCACCGCACTGCGCGAATACCGTCTCGACGACGTTGTGACCGCCCGCGTCGAGGTCGTCCAGGATCTCGTGCGCGAGATAGACCTTCTGCTCGAAGCTGTAATGCGGTTCGATCGTGAAGGTGCGCAGATCCCAGAGGTGGTGGTGGGGATCGACGATTTCGAGATCGGGTTCGAGTACGGCTTCCGGCGCCTCACGCGCCTGCCAGGTTTCGATGGGTTCGTTTGCGGCGTAAGACATGGGCTCAACTGGACGGGGAATGAAGGCGTAGTATCCAGCGAGTTTCGCCGTTTTCGAAAGTGTCGTTTTTGCGGAGGTAAATGTGGGCTCGATCGTCGCCATGCAGATTCATTCGGAGGACGGTGAGCGTCGGTCCGTCGAGGGCGTCCGGCTCGTTGCCGCGAAGGGCATCGAAGGGGATCGCCATTTCGGTGGTGATCGAGCCGATCAGGTGACGTTGATCGCGAGTGAAGCGGTAGCGCTCTTCAACAACGAGACCGACAACGGCTACGCGCCCACGGACATGGGCCGCAACATCGTCACCGAAGGCGTCGACCTGAACGTGCTCGTGGGCCAGCGCTTCAAAGTCGGCAGTGCGGTGCTTGTGGGGGTCGAACCTTGTCACCCCTGCATGACGTTGGGCGAACGGCTGGCGCATTACCGGATGACCGCGCGCGATGTCGTTTTCGGGCTGCGCGAACGTGGTGGGTTGCGCGCCGAGGTCGTCGAGTCCGGCGATGCGGCGCTCGGTGATGCGGTCGAGGCCTGAGGTGCGCGGGATGCGTCGGCTTGTGCGAAGCATCCTCGCGTTCGGCACGGCGATCGCCATCGCGACGAACGCCCTCGGTGACAACGTGCCGCGTTACAAGCCGTCGTCGCGAAGCGCCGACGCGATCGACATCACGACAAACGGTTACGGCGCGAGTCGTGACGCGCCTGATGCGCTCGGGATCGGTGAATTAGCGCCCGATTTCGTTCTACCGCAAGCCGGCGGCGGCGAGGTGTCGCTCGAAGCCTTGCGCGAGAAAGGCCCCGTCGCGCTCATCTTCTACCGTGGTCATTGGTGACCTGCCTGTAACGTGCAGCTCGGCGAGCTGCAGCATCAGATCAGCCGGTTCGAATCTCGCGGTGTCGAAGTGGTGGGGGTTTCTGTCGACGAGCCCAACGAATCGTTGGCGATGATCGACCGGTTGGGACTCTCCTTCGCGCTCGGCGCCGACCCCGATCAGGCATTGATTCAGACATTCCGGGTTCAGAACCCGGACACGCAGGAGCTCGCCATTCACGCGGTCTACCTGGTCGCGCCCGATGGTGAGATCTTCTATCGAAAAGTGGGGGGCCGGCGTCCCGTATCGGCCGAGCTGGTCGATGCGATCGACTATTTCCTCGGTGACTATCCGCGCACCGACGAGGTGGTCGAGCCGCGAGAACGTGTTGCGGTCGCTTACCCGCGTAACGATTTCCAAATGCTCGCGACCATCGGGCGCGTCCCGAACCTGCCGGCGTCGATCGATCCCGCCGGTTTCGCCGACGTGCTCAAAGTTGCCCGATCGGGAAGCTCCGACGATGCATTGGTCGCCTTCAAGGCTTTGATGGCGAACAGCACGTCGGCGAGCGACGAAGATCTCCTCGCGACGGCCGCTTGGCTCGTGCGTAACAGGTTTTATGCCGAACGCGACGAAGTCGTCGACGCGGCAAGGGACCTGGCGCGCCGTCTCGATCGACTAGCGGCGTTGGAAACCGCGCTCGCAAGCGCACTCGAGCGCGGTGACGGAGACGCGGAAGACACAGCGTTGCATGCGCTCGCGCGAGCCCGCGCCGGTTTGTCGCTTGCTCGCGCCAACATCTCGAAGCAGGCGAGCGCCTGGAACCTGAGGTACGCGAAAACGAGCCTTCGCGGTTATCGCGAGGTGGCGCGCGCGAGTCGACGCTGAACATCCCGCCCACGTAGTCTTGTCTCGCAAGGGGGATGACCACGTGAACATATCGATTCAACATCCGTCGCCCACGGCGGACCTTGACCTCGCCAGGGCGCACATGGACGAATTCGGCTTCTGCCTCGTCGCTGACGTGCTGTCGACGAGAGAACTCGAGGCCATCAGGGCGCGGCTTCAGGAACAGAAGGCCGCCGAAGAGGAACTCGACGTCTCCTACGTCGGCGCCGACAACAAGCAGATCGTCAAATTCCTGCTCAACAAGGGCGAGATCTTTCGCGACATCATCCTCAACGAGGCCGTGCACGCGATCACGCGCCACGTGCTCGGGGCGAAGTACCAGCTGTCGTCGTACCACGCCCATTTTGCGCGGCCCGGTCAGCGAAAGGCTTTCCATACCGATCAGTTCTGGATGCCGCCGCCGGTCAGGGCCGGTTCCGCGACGCTCGTGAAACCGGGCGATATCACACGCGCCGGGAACCGCGGGCACGATGTCGACGAAGCGACGCGCGATCTACCGGCGATCGCGCCGGCGTTCGTGTGTAACGCCATGTGGATGATCGATGACTTCACCGAAGAGAACGGCGCCACGTTACTCGTGCCCGGAAGTCATCGGAGCGGCCGGCAACCGGATCACTCGGTGGATGATGACGCGAACTGGATTCCCGCTATCGGGCCGGCCGGCACGGTGGCCATCTTCGAAGGGCGGACGTGGCATTCCACCGGCGAGAATCGAACGGATAGTGACAGGATTGGTCTCACGACGAATTTCTGCTCATGGCAGTTTCGTCAGCAGGAGAACTTCCTTCTCGGCACGTCGGATGAGGTGTTACGTGAGGCATCCGATGAACTGCTCGCGCTCATCGGCTTCGCCGGATGGCAGGGCTATGGCGGCTATGAAACCCACCACGACGTCCTGCGTCGTGGTGAGTACGCACTCGGCGAATTGAAACCCGCGCCTACTTAGGCGTACGGATCCCGTCCGGCGAGCATGAACGGTGCGATTCGATCAGGCGCCGGGTTCTGCGAGTCCTCATAAGGGTAGAGCGGTTTGCCGATGATGCGACCGAGTTCCGGGTAACGCTCGATCAGATCGGCAGAAGTCGTTCGATCGTACTCGTGCTGCGGGCGCATGTAGGGACGCATGAAGTTCTGCACTAGCGTCACGCGCAAACCCGGTTTGTGGCGCTTGACGGAGCCGTGCCAGACCGCGCCATTCCAAAGGGCGAGCGATCCAGCGGGCGCGATCAGCGGGAAGGTCTTGAACGGGGTGTTCTCGAGATTGGTCTCGTGGGTCAACGTGGCGCGACCAAACTTATGGCTGCCCGGCACGAAGACCGTTGGACCGTCGTCCGCGCTCGCATAATCGGTGCAGATCCAGGAGGCGTTGCACATGTGGGCGATATGGCCCGCACCCGGCGGAATGCCGTGCGAATCGCTGTGCAGGCCCAGATCGTGGCCGTCCTTGCCCTTGATGATCCAGGTATGGCCCGAAAAGACGGCGCTCTGGCCGAGCAGCCAACGCACGAGGGTCAGTTGCACGGGATTCAAAAGGGCTTCGACGAAGACGTCGTCCTCGTGCAGAAGATCCCAGGTGTTCTGCCGCGTCTTCGCCATCGGCGGATCAGCCGTCCGGAAGTCGCCGATCTCGACATCGTTGCGCAGCTCGCACGTTCGGATGATCGCCTCGCGCAGGCGTTGTGCGAAATCGTCGGCGACACGCATGGTCTCCGGCGGTACGACCGTCATGCCGTACGCCTCGAGCTCGACGATGTGTTTGAAGAGCCCGTACGTCTCGCAACTCTTGATGATCGGATCGACGTTGTCGGAGGTGCCGTATTCTGAGATATCCATTCGCAAGCCCTCAGTCGAACCGGCTCGTCAGCGCCCGGGCTTTCGTGAAATCCGGTCCGTCGCGATCGAAGCCGAGGAAGTTGTTGACGCCCATCAGATCGGCGAAGCGCGGTGGGTTGCGGTCGAGCATCGCTTGGGTGACGCCCTCACGAATGCGTTCCTGGGTCTGGATATAGGAACGGCAATACACGACTGCCGTATTGAGCCGTATCCCCGGGACCTTTCGTTCGTACGCGCCATGCCAGGTATTCCCGGCGGTGACGACAACGGATCCGGCCTTCATTTCGAGCGGGACGCAGTCGCGGTTTTTGTAGACGTCGATTTCGTCGGGATGGACGGGTCGGCGCATGAGGTGGTTACTGCCCGGCACCGCCGCGAACGCTCCGCGGTCGCGCTCGTAGTCCACCAGGGCGTAATTCGCGACGGCGACCGAAACGGGGTTCGAAAGCTGCAGCGTCCATTGGTCGGTATGGAGTCGTAGGGGCGGGTCGCCCTTACAGCGCACGTGCGAGTACATGGTCGAGAGCACCATGCTGCGACCGAGCAGGTACTGCATCAGCGCGACGGTGTACTCGTTCATGACCACCTGCTCGAAGATCGGATCTTCGTAGAGGAGGTAGCACCCTTCACGCAGGTTGCCGTCGTCCCACGTGTCGAGATCGGGCACCTCGTCGAGACCGGATTTGTCGGCCGTCTGGCGCAGGATGATCTCGCGCATCTGCTCGACCATCGCGCTCGGTAGCGCGTCCGGAACCACGGTAAATCCCTGCTCTTCGAGTTCGAGCACGTTCTGTTTCAGCCCGAGTCGATCGATCTCGGCGAAGACGAATTCTCGAGAGGTCGGTTCGTTCGTGACGGCTTCAGCCATCGCTCTATCCTCCTGGGTGCCGGCGAGGGAAACGATCGAGGGTAGCCGGGGCATCCCTGGCGAGCAACGCGCGCCCGACCAGATCGGCGTGCCAGTGGCTGAAAAACGTGTTGCTACAATCGCGCCCCTTGTCATTCTGGATAGCGGTGTGGAGGGGAGTCGGCCGATGGGAAAACAGTTGAAAGTGGCGTTGCATGGGCGCGCACAGCAGTCGCAAAAAGACCTGTACGCGGCAGCTGGAATCGAGACCGTCGAAGGTCCCGCACGGACCGAGGATGAGCTGATCGAGCTCATCGGCGATGCGGACGGCGCCCAGGTCGGCATCCATCCCGACACGACGCGCCGCGTGATGCAGGCGTGTTCGAATCTCAAAGTCGTCAGTCGCTTCGGTGTCGGCGTTGATTCGATCGACATCGATGCCGCCACGGAGCTCGGCGTGATGGTCTGCAACGTCCCGGGCTCGAACACGACGGAAGTGGCTGACCACGCGATGTCGCTCCTGCTGTCGCTCACCCGCCGGCTTTACGACGCTATCCGCACGACCCGGGAAGGGGCCTGGGCGGATAATCCCCGCGCGATGGGGGAATACACCCCATCGATCCGGCGACTCTCAGGGCATACCGTCGGGATCATCGGTTTCGGCAACATCGGGCGTGCCTTCGCGACGCGCGTGCGCGGTTTCGGCGTCAGCCGCATCCTCGCCTTCGATCCCTTCGTCAATCAGCTCGCCGCCGATCTCTACGGCGTCAAACTGGTCGGCCTCGAAGAATTGCTGCAGGAAGCGGACTTCATCTCGATCCACTGTTCGGCAACCGATGAATCCCGCCACCTGATCAACGCCGACACGCTCAAGCTCATGAAGCCGACGGCGCTGCTCGTGAACACGGCACGTGGCCCGATCATCGATGGTGAGGCCTTGGCCGACGCGCTCGAATCGGGAGAGATCGAAGCGGCCGCGCTCGACGTGACGGAGATCGAACCGGTGCCGTCGGATAACCGCCTGCTCAAGATTCCGAACTGTTACGTCACCCCGCATGTCGCGGCGATGTCGCAGACGTTCATCCGCGAAACCGCCGTCATGCAGGCAGAGAACGTGATCCGTGTGCTCACAGGCGAGAAACCCCACGGGCTGGCCAATCCGGAAGCGATCAAGACCGTTGCGGTCATGCGGCACACCGAACCCGGTCGCTGGGAAGACATCCCGGACTTCTCGACGGCCCTCCAGGTCTGAAGTCGGGCGGGATGGCGGGCGCGACCAACCCCACCATCCCCACGCTCCGCACGACGAGGCTCGTCCTCGAACCGCTGTCCTGGGCGGATTCGGCCGGTATGTACACGCTATGGTCGGATCCCGCCGTGTGCGAGTTTTCCGGCGTGGTGCGCGACTATGACGGCCAGCTCGTACCGACGCCGGTCGTCTCGATCGCCGACAGCGATCGCATCATCGACTTCTGGATCCGCGCGGTCGCCGACGGATGGGGATTTCGTTGGGCCGTGAAGCTCGATGCCGGTTTCGCCGGCACCGTCGGATTCAACTCGCTCGGTGACTGCGCGGAAATTGCCTACCACCTCTGTCCCGCCTACTGGGGCGCCGGGATCATGCGAGAAGCCTCGGCCGCGGCGATCAATTGGGTACAAGCGCGTGGTACGACGACGATCGAAGCCTTCATCGAGCCCGACAACGGGCCCTCGATCGCCCTCGCCGAGCGCCTCGGACTGACGGCGACACCGGCTTTTTCGGATGGCGCGCAGCGTTACGTCCTGTTGGAAGTGGCTCTTTCTTCTAGGGGGACCCTCCGGGTCCCCCCTAGGACCCCCCCCGCGTCGCGGCTTTGCCGCGCCGGGCTCTTAAGTCTCGATTTCGCTGATTGGGGTTTGCCGGCTTTAGAACTAATTTGCCCTTAGGAAGACTGTAGCGAACCGATCAGCCTGCAAATTCTTTCCAGGACATCGAGCGCATGCAGGATCCTGCAAACGCTTCCCAGCACACCCTGCGAATCGTGCTCGATACCGACCGGCGCCTTCCGGCGAAAACGCCGACCACCGGGGTCCCCGGCGCGCAACGTGACTCTCCTATCAGCCAACTCAGACTCAGCGCCGATCCGGCGGGGGCGTGGGGGCGGAGCCCCCACAAGAAAGAGCAAGCTGCAATCCAGCCTCCTCCTCCGGTTAGTCAACGTTTCCCAGGATATCGAACAGCGCCTTCCGGCGAACACGCCCACCACCGGGGCCCCTGCGCGCAAAGCGCCCGACAACGCCTCAGCAGTTTTTGCGTCCGCAAAAACTGCCGACGAGCCGCGAAGCGGCTCGCGCGCGGCGTGACTCTCCCATCAGCCAACTCAGACTCAGCGCCGATCCGGCGGGGGCAAAGCCCCCGCAAGAAAAAGAAAAACGGGGACCGAAGTCCCCGTTCGAACGGACCCAAAAAACCCCGCCTACAACTTATACGTCACCTCAAGCCCCACCACCCGAGGCTCAGTCACCTGGGCGGTTCGACGGTAGCCGTCGGTCGCGCCGTGGCGCAGGATCTGGCGGATGCCGATGTCGTCGAAGACGTTGTTGACGAAGCCGCCGACGATCAAGCGCTGGTCGAGGCTGGTCCACGTGGCACGCAGGTCCAGACGGGAGTAGCCGGGCGCTTTGTCGAGTTCGGACTCGTAAGCCGCGAAGTAGACGTCGTCGATGAAGCTCCAGTTGGCGAGCACTTCGAGGTTGCCGGTCTGACCCATGTCGAAGCTGTAGCTTGCCCAGAGGCTGCCTTTTGATTCCGGAACCTGGAGGAGTTGGTTGCCCTTGATGTCGCGTGCGCGATCCGGGTTCGTCTCCAGCGTGTACAGAACCGCCGGGGTGGTCGGGTCGGCACCGTCGATGATCAGGAACGACTCGGTGTACTCGGAGTCGGTGTAGCTCAGGTTTCCGCCGAGGGTGAGCCGCTCGGTGGCGAGCCAGAGGACTTCGGCTTCCAGGCCGTTTACTTCGGCGCCGGGCGCCGCTTCGATCGAGGTGGTCGACGTGATACCGATGGCACAGACGCTGTCGAGGCTGTCGAGGCCGAATTGCGGCGGGCAGGCTTCTTCGGTGCGCGTGTGAATCGACTCGTAGTCGTAGCGGTAGATGGCGGCGTTCAATTGCAGCGAGTTGTCGAAGAATTGCGACTTGTAGCCGATCTCGTAGGCGTTCAGCTCCTCGGGCTCGAACTGGGCCGTCTGGCTGAAGAAGGTGAGGTTGAAACCACCCGACCGGTAGCCCTGTGTCCAGTTCACATAGATGAGTGAATCATCCGTGATGTTGTAGTCGAGGTTTACGCGGAAGGTGGCCTTCTCGTCGCGTCGCTCGAGCGCACGGTGTGCGCCGAACGTGATCGGCGTGCCGGAGAGCCACGGGTCCACGGCGCCGGTCGGCTCGAGCGTGACCGGGTCGAGTGCGCCACGAAGGATATTGGCGACACCCAGCGGCATGCCGAATGCGTCCAATACACCCATCGTTTCGGCGTACTGGACGTAGTTCTCTTGGCCTTCGACGTCGTCGTAAGCCCAGCGAACACCCAAGGTCAGCGTGAAGTCTTCGTTGATGTCCCAGACGCCTTGCGTGTACGCCGCAAAGGCTTCCCGCAGCGTTTTGTTGGCACCGTGGAGGTCGGATCCGGGCGTCGGTACGTTGCCGTGCTTGACGAGATCGAGCGTGTTGTCACCGGCCCAGGTGCCCACGGCTGCGACGAACTGGCCCACGCCGGCACCGGCGGCGTTGGCGTTGTCCCGGGCGCCGTACACGCGCTGCGGACTCGGTGAACCCGCGAGGAACATGAGTGGTGGATCACCTGGAATCAGGCCCGGCGCGATCTGCGAGAGGATGTTGTCGTGGCCCCAGTGGAGGTCCATGAACTGCGCCGATTCCGTCGAGGTGTAGAAGTCGTAGCGTTGATCGATCTGCGCGTCATAGAAGAAGACGCCCGAAGTGAACGTCATCGTGTCGGAAAGGTCCCAGAAGAGCTGCAACTCGTGCGAGACGTATTCCGCTTCGTGGTTCACGTAGAACTGGCGGTCGTCGACGAGGCTGGCGACCGAATCGTCGTCCGTGACGCGGTGATAGATCAGGTCGTTGTAGCCGTAGATGTACTTGACCGTGTAGCGGTCATTCATGTCCCACGTGAATTCAACCTGCGTTCCCTGCTGCTCGAAAACCTCCGAGTTGAGACCGTTGGTGAAGGCGCACAGATCGTCCCCCTTGATGTCCTTGCGATCGAGAAAAACGCACTCGCTCGGATCACGGTTGACGTGGCGACCGTGGTTCGGGAAACCGGAACCGACGGTCGAGTCGATCCCCGGGCGAATCCGTTGTGCGATCAGCGGCGCGCCAGTCGTCGGGTTCGTGTAGGTGAGGACGGGCATGGACGGGTCGACGAAACGGGAGTCGAAGAAATCCGTCACTGTCGTATCGACCGCACGGATGCCGTGACTTTGCACATCGTAGTTTCTCAGGCGATCGCCGCCGGGAACGATGGCGTTCTCGCCCTCGAGCATGATCAGACCGCCACCGTCGGCGCCACCGAAGACGCGGTCGACGTCGGCCCGGTTCTGACGGATGTTGACGTCCATCGAATCCGACAGGCGCAGGTTGAACTGCAGCGCGACGTTCGTCTCGTCACCGCTGTCGAGATCCGGACCCTGGCCACGTTCTTCGATCCAGCCGTCGTGCGAACGCGACGAGAAGGTCAGGCGCGTGGTCAGGACGTCTTGGACGAGAGGACCCGAGACCATGCCGTAGAAGTCGAGCGTGTTGTAGTCCGCCACGATCGTCTTGAAGGCGTAGTCGAACTGATCCGTCGGCTTCTTGTAGAGGAAGTTCATGGCGCCGCCGACGGCGTTACGGCCGTACAACGTGCCCTGCGGACCCCTCAGGATTTCGATTCGATCGATGTCCCAGAAAGAACCGATGGTCGCGGTGTAGAGGTCCTCGGAGTAGACCCCGTTCATGTAGGTAGCCACGCCTGGGTCGCCGCCGAGGTTGCGGAAGTTTCGGCCGACCCCTCGGATGGCGGAGTCATACGGCTGAATCGTGGTCGCGGGGACCATGTTCTGCAGGTCGGTCTGGTTGCGGATACCGAAGTCATCGAGCATTTGATCGGTGAAGGCGGTGATCGAGATCGAGGTGTCCTGTACGGACGACTCGCGTCGCTCCGCGGTCACCATCACCTCTTCGATGCGTTGGCCGGAGCCCTCGTCATCGGAATCGGCGGACTGTGCGAGCGCGGGCGGTGCGGCGATAGCGACGCATAAGCCGCACCAACGCAGCAGCGTTCTGCGAAAGTTCATTTCTCCTCCCGGAAGAAAGATCGAGACAATAGATTTTCATCCCCGGTCGCGGTGTCGCGATCGAGTGAGCGATGTCGCGCCATTGGCCAGGTGAGCCCGTCAGGGCCCCCGGAATTCTCGGCGAACGTCGAGAACGGTCATAAATTCAGGCACTTATGCGGAGTCGAACGGGTTGTCCCCATACATTTCCGTTCTCGACAGTCGACCCGCGTGTACCGATGTTGTAACGATTGCGTAATAACCATATTCGATACGGTTACATCAAGGGTTATGTGGATCGTGTGCGACGATCGGTCGCGGATACGCGATCGCGCGGGTGTCCCGATCAGGCAAAGAAGCGCCGGTAGAAAAGCCGCAGAACGAACAGCGCGAAGGCGAGAACCGCGCCCACGGAGTTGATCGGCGCGAGGAGGACAGAAAGCAGACCGGGGGGGATTGCCACCAACGCGGTGACGACGAGTTCGGAGACCGTCAGGGCGTATTCGCGTAGCGGTGCGGCGGCGACGGTGACGACAAGACCGAGCGCGATCCGCGCGAAGATACGGCGGCGCTTGAGCCCGGCCGCCCGCGTGACGACGCGTTCACTGAACCCCTCGTCGGCGACCGGTGCCGGCTGCTCGTTGCGCAAGTTCTCTTCCGTGTCATTCATGGGTGGCTTCCGTGTTCATTCATCGGCCTCGGCATAGTCGGGCAGCCGGGACTTCAGCTCGATCAGGCCGCGACGAACGTCGGACTTCACCGTCCCGAGCGGGATCCCGGTTCGATCGGCGATCGCCTGGTGGCTCAATCCGTCGTAGTGCGCCAGCACTACACAGAGCCGGGCCCGCTTGGAGAGCGTCTCGAGCGCTCGATCGAGATCGATTCGGCTCACCTGATCGTCGCTTGCGGCTTCGGCCGCAACAGCCGGTAGCTCGTCGATAGCCTTCGTTTTCTTGAGCTCGTTGAGCCACGTGTTGAGCACGATTCGCTTCAGCCAGCCGGCGAACGTACGTGGATCTTTGAGCTTTTTGATGTTGCGCCATGCGCTCAGAAACGCCGTCTGTGCCAGGTCGTCGGCGAGCGCTGCGTCCCCGCAATAGCGTCTGAGCGTCGAGCGCACGATCGACTGGCGTCGTCGGACCAACTCGCTGAAGGCATCGTGATCCCCGAGCTTCGCGAGGGCGGCGATCAGCGCCTCGTCCTGATTTTCGAAGCTCGCGGGCGCGGCCATGCTGCTTAGAACGAATCGTCGAGGTAGTCATCGGCCTGCTCCCGTCGGACGAGGTGCGCCGCGGCGAGCAGACCAAATCCGATGAGCGCGACGAGTGGCGCGACGCCGAAGGTGATGAACAAGAGCTCCTCGGCGAGGATCATCGACATCGCCCAACCGAGGATGGCGAGCCCGAGCGCTGTTGGCAGCATGATCACGCCGCCGACGTTGAGGTCGCGTGCCGTGTTGCGTTGGTCGCTGGTGAGTTCCAGCAACTGGTGGGCGAGTTCGGCGTCGATCTCGTGGCCGCTCTCGACGATGCGGCGCAACGTTTCGTGATTGCCTTCGCGTTTCCTGACGTCGCCCCACGCGCTGGAGAAGACCGCCATGCCGATGAAGATCCAGAATCCGAGGGCGGCGAGACCGGCACCGGTATCGAGTATTTCCATTCGTCCGTCCGTTTTTTTCGGGGTTTGTATCTAAAGATCCCTCGGGCGTGCGTTTTGGATGCAAGCGTTTTGATTTTTTCTACGAGGCGCTCGTCGTGCGTGTTTTCATGGCCTCAGTTTTGAAGAGTAGAGACATGATCCTCCGAGGAACTGGCGGCACTGACGATGCCTATCGTGAGGTCACGCGGGGTGATGTGATTCATCTACAGCGCGTGGTGGGCGAAACCGTCGAGCGTTTCTTTGGCGCCGAGCGATGAAACCCGTGGTGACTCTCGCGTTGCTCGTGCTGATGCCGAACGTGCTCGCTGCGACGGTAACGCAAGGCGTTGCGGTTTGTGCCACACCACTGATCATGGTGACAGCCGACTTCGCCGGCGGCGCGGCCGGCGAGTGCCGGGTCGTGAGCGATCGTCGCGTGGTGCTGAGCCTCAGCCCCGAAGACGAACCCGTCAACCCGAGTCCCTGGTATGCGTTTCGGGTGGAAGGTGAGGGGGCCGTCGAGATCGTCATCGACTACGGCGATCACCGTCACCGGTATCGCCCGAAGATGAGCTCGGATGGCGAAACTTGGCGCCTGCTCGATCCAGTCGTCGAGTCCGATGGCAGCCGGATCACAATCCCCCTCGCTCTCGAGCGAGATGAACCGCTACTGATCGCCGCGCAGGAACTCATGACGAGCACCTTTTACGACGACTGGCTCGACGCATTGCTCGTGAAGCTGCCCCGCGGTAAGCGATTCGAAGTCGGTCGAAGCCGCGGTGGACGAGAAATCTGGGGGTTGGCGACCAACCCGGGCGCGGAAAACGTCGTTCTCCTGATCGGTCGCCAACATCCACCGGAAGTCACGGGCGCGATCGCGCTCGTGGCGTTCGTCGAGACGCTGCTGGAAGACGAAGGTGATCGTTGTGGGTTCTGCGCGTTCCATGCGGACACGAATCTAGTGGTCGTGCCGTTGGTGAATCCGGACGGCGTCGATGCGGGTTATTGGCGCCAGAACTTCGGTGGCCTCGATCTCAACCGAGATTGGCGGGCGTTCTCGCAGCCGGAAACACGGGCGCTTCGAGACCTGATCGATCGCCTGGCGGGCGACGCATCGGTACGCGCCTTCTTCGACTTCCATTCGACGTTCCGCAACGTCTTCTATACACAGGACGACGGGTTCTCGACCGCACCGCGTCGTTTTGCTGGTGCATGGCTTGGCGCGGCGGCCGCGCTCGGCAGCTATTCGCTCGAGAACGCCAAGCGACGGACGACGTTGTCAGGGACGTCGAAGAACTACATGCATGCCCGCTTCGGCGTACCCGCGATCACCTACGAAGTCGGCGACACGACGCCGCGAGAAGACATACGACGCTCGGCCCGATCGCTCGCGAGTGCCTTCGTCGACGTGATTCATCCCTATCCATCGGGTGTCGATCTGCTGATCAAGGGCGGCCATGTGATCGATGGGCGCGGCACGCCGGGGCACGTCGCCAACGTTGCGATCAACGGTGATCGGATCGTCTACATCGGTGACGACGAGATAGCGGCGACGCGTACGATCGATGCGCGCGGGCTTTTCGTCACCCCGGGCTTTATCGATCCGCATACCCACACGGACATCGATCTCCTGTCACCTGTTTCGAGCGTGAACCTCGCCTATCTACACCAAGGCGTCACGACAGTCTTCGTCGGCAATGATGGTGGCGGCCAGCGTTTCATCGATGCGGCTTCGACGATCGACGCCAACCGCCCGGGAACCAATGTGGGCCTCTTTCGCGGCCACGGCGCGTTGCGCTCGGAATTCGTCGGTCTGGACGATCGCGCGCCGACGGAGGAGGAAGCCGAAGCAATGGTTGCGGCGCTGGTCGAGGACATGGCCGCGGGCGCGCTGGGCCTTTCGTCCGGACTCTTCTACGCGCCCGGAAGCTTCGCGACGACCGAAGAGGTAACGCGTCTCGCCACGGTGGTGGGCGAGTTTGATGGGGTATACGACACGCATCTTCGTGACGAGGCCGACTATACGATCGGGCTCTTGAGCGCGGTGGGAGAAGCGATCGAGATTGGTCGGTCGAGCGGTGCGAACGTGCACATCGCGCACATCAAGGCGCTCGGGCCGTCCGTCCAGGGCGAGGCGGTGGAGATCATTCGCCTCGTTGAAGCCGCGCGGCGCGAAGGCGTTCGCGTCACCGCGGATCAGTACCCGTGGCTCGCGTCGGGCACGCGGCTCTCGAGCGCGCTCGTGCCGCGTTGGGCGCACGACGGTGGTCGTGAGGCGATGCTCGCGCGCTTCGACGATGTCGATCTCGGCGAACGCTTGCGCCCCGACATGCTGGCAAACCTCGAACGTCGCGGCGGCGCCGATCGTTTGCTGATCACGGGACGTTCACCGTATCGAGGCCAGAACCTGGCAGCGATTGCTCGTGAACTCGAGGTCGATGCACTGGACGCTGCGCTCGCGATTGTCCGCGCGGGTGATCCAGCCGTTGCGTCGTTCATGATGACCGACGCCGACATCGAAGCTTTGATGGCGAAGAACTGGGTCATGACCGGATCGGATGGCTCGACCGGGCACCCGCGTAAATATGGCACCTACCCGCGTAAGTACAGCGAATTCGTCCGTAAGCGCGGCGTTCTGTCGACAGATGCGTTCGTCCATCGGAGTTCCGGATTGGTCGCCGAGACCTTCGGGCTCTGTGATCGTGGTGTTTTGGCGAAGGGCAAGAAGGCGGACGTCGCGATCTGGGATCCCGCGGCGTTTGCTTCGAACGCCACCTACGAGAACCCGACGGCGTACGCGAGCGGCGTGCGCTTCGTGCTCGTCAGCGGTGATTTCGCGATCGACGAAGGTGAGGCGACGGGCGCGCAATCCGGGCGCGTCATCAGGAGGACCGACTGCGGTGTGGTACGACGCTGAGCTACGCCACACGGAAAATAGCCACTAGACGCTGAAGGGCGTCAAACGGAAGTCGTTCGACTTGTCGGATTGGGTGAATGACAGGCACCGGCGCACGCGACTACGATCGAGGTCAGTACGAATACATTCCTGCCGTTGTTTGGGAGAGGGACATGGCAAAACTGAACGTCAACGGGGAGTTGATGGAGTTCGACGCGGATCCGCAGACGCCGCTTCTCTGGGCGTTGCGCGAACAGCTCGGCCTCACCGGTACAAAATACGGCTGCGGTATCGCGCAATGCGGGGCGTGCACGGTGCACGTCGATGGGCAAGCCATCCGTGCGTGCGTGTTTCCGCTCAGCGCGCTGAACGAAGACCAGAAAATCACGACGATCGAGGGTCTTTCCGAGGACGGGGATCACCCGGTGCAGCGAGCCTGGGCGGAAATCGATGTGCCGCAATGTGGCTACTGCCAACCGGGCATGATCATGGCGTCCGCGGCGCTCTTGAACAGCAACCCCGAACCGTCTGATGCGGATATCAACGCGAGCATCACCAATATCTGCCGTTGCGGAACGTTGCAGCGGGTACGGCGCGGCATCCACCGCGCGTCCGAGCTTGCGAAGGAGGTCAGCTGATGACTGCCGAAGTATCACGCCGACGGTTCATCGTCGGCACGACCGCGGGCGCTGCTGGTTTCAGCCTCGCGTTCTCGGTGCCGGGGCTGCTCGGCGGCGAAGCGCATGCCGCGGGCCACGACGAAGTGAACGTCTGGGTCGCGATCGCGCCCGATGACACTGTCACGATTCGAATCGCGCGTTCGGAGATGGGCCAGGGAACACTGACGGGTTTGGCGCAAATGGTCGCCGAGGAACTCGAGTGCGACTGGAGCAAGGTGACGACGGAGTACCCGACGCCGGGACAGAACGTTGCGCGCGGACGGGCTTGGGGCAGCTTCTCGACGGGTGGCAGCCGCGGTATTCGCGATAGTCAGGAATACGTCCGTCAGGGCGGTGCGGCCGCACGGATGATGTTGATCGACGCGGCGGCGGCCGAATGGCGCGTCCCAGCGAGTGAGTGCAGTGCCGCGGAAAGCGTCATCACGCACAAGAAGAGCGGGCGGACGATGACGTACGGCAAGGTCGCGGCAAAGGCCGCGGAGCTCGAGCCGCCGGAAAACGTGACGCTCAAGGATCCGAGCGAGTGGCGCCTGATCGGCCAGCCGGTCCTCCGGCTCGACACGGCCGACAAACTGACGGGTAAGCAGAAATTCGGCGCCGACATCTCGCTGCCTGGAATGCTGAACGCAGCGATTCGCGCGTGTCCCGTCAACGGTGGCGAGTTGGCGTCGTTCGATGCGGCTGCGGTCGAAAGCATGCCGGGTGTACGCCATGTCCTTCGCGTCGACGATATGGCCGTCGCGGTCGTCGCGGATACGTGGTGGCAAGCCCAGTCGGCGCTCGATGCGCTGCCGATCGAATGGGACAAGGGTGAGAACGGCGGCGCGTCGATGGCTGTTTTCGAAGCGCTAGTCGAAGAAGGTCTGACGGCGGATCAGGGATTCGTGGGTAATCAGGCGGGCGATGCCAAAGGTGCGATCGACGGCGCCTCGAAAACGGTAGAGGCCGTCTACGGCGTGCCGTTCCAGAACCATGCGCCGATGGAACCGATGAACGCGACGGCGCTATGGACAGAGGATTCCTGCGAGGTCTGGTGTCCCACGCAGAATGGCGAGGCGGCTTTCGCGGCCACGGTCGAGGCGTCCGGTCTCAAACCCGAGCAGTGCGACGTGCACAAGGTGCACCTCGGCGGCGGCTTCGGCCGGCGTGGCAACTCGGACTACGTGACGCAAGCCGTCAACATCGCGAAGCAGCTTCCCGGCACGCCCGTAAAGCTCCTGTGGACGCGTGAAGAAGACATGCAACACGGCATGTATCACCCGTACACGAAAGCGCGCGTCGTGGGTGGACTCGACGACGACGGCAATCTGACCGGGCTTCATCTGCGCATTTCGGGTCAGTCGATTCTTGCGGGGTTGATGCCGCAGGCATTGCGTAACGGTGCCGACATGGCCGTGTTCCAGGGCTTGATGCCGATGGGCACGCAGGGGATTTCCTACTCGATCGATAACCTCCTCATCGATCACGCGATGCGCAACTCGCACCTGCGACCGGGTTTCTGGCGCGGGGTGAACGTCAATCAGAACGCCGTTTACATGGAATGCTTCATGGACGAGCTCGCCGAAGCGGCGGGTGTCGACGCACTCGCGTTCCGCCAGAAGCTCATGGCGAACAACCAGAAGGCGCTAGCCGTCCTCAACACCGTCGCCGAGCGTGGCGATTGGGGCAAACCCATGGCATCCGGCTCGGGTCGCGGTCTTGCGGTCTTCAGCGCGTTCGGGAGCTTCGTTGCGGCGTGCGCCGAGGTAAGCGTCGACGATGCGGGCGAGCTGGCGATGCATCGGATCGTCGCGGCGACGGACCCGGGCTATGCCGTCAATCCGCAGCAGATCGAGGCGCAGGTCGAAGGTTCGTTCGTCTACGGACTCTCGGCGATGCTCTACAGCCAGTGCACGTTCGAGGATGGCGCGGTCCAGGAAACGAATTTCGACACTTATCCGACCATGAAGCTTGCACAGATGCCGGAGGTCGAAACGATCGTGATGCCGTCCGGCGGGTTCTGGGGCGGGGTGGGCGAACCGACGATCTCGGTGGCCGCGCCTGCCGTGCTGAATGCGATCTACAACGCGACGGGTAAGCGTATTCGCGCTTTGCCGATCGCGGATCAGGATCTCAGGAAGGCTTGACTGTCGAACTCGAGATCGGCGGGATGAAATCGTCGGTGCGAGTGCTTCTCCTCACTGGAGCGGTGCTCGTCACCGATGCGCGTGCGGCGGACGAGACATCCGCACTCGTCTGCTCCGGTTGTCATGGCGAAAACGCCACAGTTCCCCGTCTGAGTACGGATGCGAAACTGATCGAAACGGCGATGCTCGAATTTCGAGCGGGGAAACGCGCGGCCACGGTGATGGGTCGGATCGCTCGCGGCTACAGCGAGAGCGAAATCACGGCGCTGGCCGCGGCGCTTGCAGAAGGATCGGATGGCCCGTGATCAGCCGTCGAGGATTCGTGGTCGGCAGCGGCGCGTTGGCGGTCGCCTTGCCGTGGCGTCGATCGTTCGCCAATTCACCCCCGCGGGTCGTCGTGGTGGGCGGGGGATTCGGCGGCGCGACAGCCGCGCGTTTCGTGAAGCGCTTTGCGCCGAATGCATCGGTCACGCTGATCGAACGCTCGCCGGCGTTCACGGCGTGTCCTTTCAGCAACCTCGTCGTGGCGTCACTACGCGACATGGCGCAGCAACGATTCGGCTATGACGGCGTCGCACGCGACGGCGTGGACGTCGTGATAGACGAAGTGGTGGAAGTTGATGCCGAGAAAAACCGCGTGCGTACGGCGGGTGGATCATCCTTCGAATACGACCGGCTCATCCTTTCGCCGGGGATCGACCCTATCTGGGATGGCATCGACGGCTACGATGAATCCGCGGCCGGGTCGATGCCGCACGCCTGGGGCGCGGGCGAGCAGACGGTGAATCTCAGAAATCGTCTGCGTGCCATGCCGGATGGTGGGCTGGTAGTGATCGCCGCACCCGCGAACCCGTTTCGTTGCCCGCCGGGTCCTTATGAGCGGGCAAGCCTGATTGCGCACTATCTGAAAACGAACAAACCGCGCTCGAAGCTCGTCATTCTCGATTCGAAGGACGCGTTCTCCAAGAAGCCGCTCTTCACGGCCGCGTGGCAACGGTTCTACGGGGACATGATTTCCTGGCAGGGCGCGGGGGACGGCGGTAGCGTGGTTGCGGTCGATGCCGGCCGGGGATTGGTGCTCACCGACTTCGACGAATACGCACCAGCGGTCGCCAATATCATTCCGCCCCAATGTGCCGCGGCGATCGCACGGTCGGCGGGGGCGACGGATCGATCTGGCTGGTGTCCGATCGACCCCGTGACGTTCGAATCGACGCTGCTTCGCGGTGTTCATGTGATCGGCGACGCCGCCATGGCGAATGCGATGCCGAAGTCGGCGTTTGCAGCGAACGCGCAGGGTAAGGTCTGTGCGGCCCAGGTTGTCCGCGCGCTTGCTGGGGAGCCGCCCGTAACGCCGGTGCTCGCGAATACCTGCTACAGCCTCGTCACGCCGGAATACGGGATTTCGGTCGTGGGCGTCTATCGTCCGGGAAGACGTTTCGATCCGGTCGAAGGTGCCGGTGGCACGAGCCCGATCGATGCGAGTGACGACTACCGCTCGACCGAAGCGCGATATGCATCGAGCTGGTTCTCGACCATTACCGGCGAAGTCTTTGGCTAGCAAGCTCGTCGCGGTTGGCGTGATCGCGTGGACGATCTCCGCAAATGCCGAGGGCGACGCGGCGGTGGGAGCTGAGGTATTCGTCAGTCGCTCCCTCGGCCATTGTGTGCTTTGCCATCGAAGCGATGGCGTCGATGCGCCCTTTCAGGGAAATCTCGGACCTGATCTTTCGCGTGTCGGCGAGCGGCTGGATGCTGACCAGATTCGTGCCCGAATCGTCGATCCCCAACGCTTC
The DNA here is from genome assembly GCA_951813295.1 of uncultured Pseudomonadales bacterium. Lineage (GTDB taxonomy): Bacteria > Pseudomonadota > Gammaproteobacteria > Pseudomonadales > Azotimanducaceae > VXYL01. Next base: position 1,218,362 of record CATOTI010000002.1, on the reverse strand, counting down.
AATCCGAATTCGATCATGCCCGCCTATCGCCGGACGTCGGGATTGAACGATGTAGATCCGGCGTTCGCGGGCAAACCGATTCTCTCGACGACGCACGTCGACGACCTCGTGGCCTTTCTGTCTCGCGAAAGGCTGGGAGCGCTCCGGTGAACCGTCGTCAGGTACTCGCCGCCGCGGTGACTTTCGTTGCGATGCCGCTCGCCGCGGCGCCCGTGCCGATCAAGCAGTCGCTTCGCGACGCGTTCGGCGACGTCGAGGTCGGCGAAGGGCATGTGGTGGTGTCTATTCCGCCGCTCGCGGAGAACGGCAACTCGGTTTCGCTCGAGGTCACGGCGGAGGCGCCGCCGGGTGCCCTCGTGACGTCGTTGCGTGTGTTATCGGACGTGAACCCGCTACCGGTGATCGGCGTGTTTTCATTTGGCCGTGGGCGGGAATCGGTACGTGTGGCGACGCGAATTCGCCTCGCCGACACGCAACGGATCGTCGTTGCGGCGGAAATGAGTGACGGCACGGTTTGGACGGGTTCCGGCACGACGATCGTGACGCTCGCGGCCTGCGTGGACGTCGAATGAGCGACTGGCGTGTGCGGATCTCGGCGCCATCGTCGGTCGGGGCCGGTGTGGATTTCGAGATCAAGACGTTGATCAACCACCCGATGGAGAGTGGTTTTCGGCGTGGGCGCGTCGGCGAGGTCATCCCGCGCAACATCCTGGTGTTCTTCCAGTGCGGGTTGCTCGCCGACGGCGATCGTGAGGTCCTCCTCGAGGCGGAACTCCATCCAGGGATCACCGCCAACCCCTATTTTGCCTTCACGACGTCGATTACTCGGGGCGGCGAACTGACGTTTCTCTGGCGCGATCAGCACGGCCAGGAACGCCGGGAAACCCGACCGATCTCGGTCGAATGACGGTCGGTCGAATCGTCGGCGCGTTTGTACTGCTCGCCACCGGTCTGTCATTCGGGGAGGCGCGTTCCGGCTATCACTACCAGTCGGATGAAATCAGAGCGCTGCAGGACGACGAGTTCGCCAATCCCGGCATGCTCTGGGTCGATCGGGGCCGCGAACTCTTCGGCGAGTGCCGTTCGTGTCATCGATCCGACGATCTGATCGGGACGGCGACGCGTTATCCGCTCGTCCGCGACGGTGATCTGGTCAACCTCGAAGGTCAGATCAATCGATGCCGCGTCGATCGGCTGCGCAAGCCACCGTTCGAATACGAATCGGATGAACTCCTTTCTCTGACGACGTTCATTGCGAATCTATCCGAAGGGGCCCCGATGGCCGTAGCGATCGACGGTGCCGCTCGACCGTTCTTCGAAGCGGGTGAGGCGATCTACCGAACGCGACGCGGTCAGCTCAACCTCGCCTGTCACCACTGCCACGTCGATCATGTCGGCGGCATGCTGCGCGGTGATCGATTGAGCGAAGGTCAGAGCGTCGGATATCCGATCTATCGTCTGGACTGGCAGACGCAAGGTTCGCTGCATCGGCGTATCGAGACCTGTTTCGAAGGCGTGCGCAGCGAAACCTATCCGCTCGGATCGTCGATCTACCTGGTCCTGGAACTCTATCTGGCGTACCGCGCGCGAGGCTTGCGGGTCGAGACGCCGGCGGTGCGACGCTGATAGCCAAAGGCCACGCCTAGGCGCAAGATCCGATGCCCTTTCGAGGAGGCGAGCGATGCGGGACTACGACCCGGCCAAGAGCTTCGATGCCGATTCGGCGCGCTATCACGACGTGCGGGGTGATGAAGAAGAGGCCGTCGCGTTTCTTCTGTCGCGCGCCGGTGATCGTCGATCGCTCGAACTCGCCATCGGTACGGGTCGGATCGCGATTCCGCTCGCCGCGGCGGGCCTGAACGTCGAAGGGATCGACATCGCGCCGGCGATGCTCGATCGGATGCGGGAAAAACCCGGCGGCAGTGCGATCCCGGCGCGTCTCGGCAACATCGTCGACGTCGATGTCGACGGTTCGTTCGGTTTCGTCTTCGTGCTCTGGAACACGTTCTTCAACCTCATCACGCAGGCTGACCAGCGCCGCTGCTTCGAAAACGTAGCCGCGAGGCTCGATCCCGGCGGACTCTTTCTCATCGAAGCCTATACGCCCGATCCGTTCTTCAAGCTCGACGGCAATCAGGAGATCAAGACGGAAGCCGTTGGGAATTCGAGCGTGCGGATTGGCGCGTTACGTCACGATCCGGCCACGCAAGTAATCGAGCAGAACCACGTGACCCTGTCAGCCCATGGGATGCACTTCGCCCCGGTGGTGCAGCGCTACGTCTGGCCGAGCGAGATGGATCTGATGGCGGAACTGGCCGGCTTGTCGTTGGTGGAGCGGTTCGGTGGTTGGCGCGAAGAACCCTTCACAGCCAAAAGTGACATGCACGTTTCGGTCTACGCGCGCGACTAGCTCGAGCTACTCGCGATCGGTGAGGCCGTCGTCACCGTATTCGCTCGCGGGCCCGCGGCCGTCAGGACCGAGTCGACCACCGGAGCCGAAATGGCCCTGCCCGGGTACGTAGTTCACTTCGATGCGGATGCCGTCCGGATCTTCGAACAGCACGGAGTAGTAGCCGGGGGCAAAATGTGAACCATCTTCGGGCTCGTGCACGATGTGCGCGTCGAGCTCGCTGCGCGCGAACTCGAAGATGCCGTCGACGTCGTCATGGCTTCTCGCCCGGAAGCAGAGGTGGTGGAGGCCGGCCGTGTCCTGATCGAACGCTTGGTCGCGCTTCTCCATGGGTGCGCCGCGTACGAGGATGCCGGTGCGGCTGCCGATGCAGTAGATAACGTTGTCGTTCTTGATGAGCGTCTTCATTTCGAGGAAGTGACAGAGTCGCTCCCAGAACGGTAAGCCCACGTCGGGATTGGCGACCGTGAGCTGAATATGCGCGATGCCGTTAACTTCGATCGTCACGTACTGCCCCCGTTGTGCCGTCGCCCCGGCGCACCACGAGCTCGGTCTGGATCTCGTCGAGTCGCTTGCGCGTCATTGTCATCTTCGACATCAGGAAGATCGGGATGAAGAAGAGCGCGGGGATGATGATCCCGTCGTTCAATGCGAGCACGAACAACGTCTGATCGTCGACTTCGCCGACGCCCGTCTGCCGCGGAAACGCGATCACGAAGTCGAGCAGCAGACCGCCGATGACGATGCCGACACTGCTGGTCGCCTTTGAACCGAAGCTGATGGCCGAGGCAAACACCCCTTCCTGGCGGCGTCCGGTATCGAGTTCCTGCTCATCGAGAAGATCGGCGAGCAAGGACCCGACCATGATTCCGCACGTCGTCAGCAGGAACACTTGGATGATCGAGTGGCCAACCAGCAGGTAGACGAGCATCGGGTCGCCGTTGTCGGGCCAGATATCCCAGAAACGGAACGCCACCCGCAGCATCGCGTTGATCATGAAGACCGAGAGGAACCACTGCAGCATCGTGTGCTTGTCGATGGTTCGCTGGAGCCACGGGACGCAGATGAACGACGCAATCGCACCAAAAGCCGCCAGCGCGAACAACTGGAGTTCGTCCGGTGTGAACTCCCAGAAGTACGTGTTCATGTAGATGTCGAAGACGCCGCCGACGCCGGCGAGTCCCGAAAAAAGCATGAACACCAGGAAAAGCAGGGCGAAGTTCGCGTTCTTGAGCGCGAGCACGACTTCATCGAACGTGCGTCGAAAGCTGAACGGCGGGGTTTTCCGCGTCGGCTGCAATACGTACGGGATTTCCTTGAGCGTGCCGAGCGAAGAAATCAGCGACCACAGGATGACGAGTAGGCCCACCACGACCGCGAACACGGGGTAGTACTCCGGGTTGAGCTGGCCGAACTCGAACTCCTCGGTTTTGGGAAAGAGGTACTCCCACGTAAACAACGTGAAGGCGACGCCGCCCGCCCAGCCGACCATGTAGCGATACGTGATGATCGAGGTCCGCTCGACGTAGTCGGTCGAGAATTCAGCCGCGATCGCATTCCACGGCACGATGAAGAACGTGAACGTCAGGCGGGTCGCGACGGTGAAGACGAGGAGCCAACCGAGCAGGGCGAGTTCGCGTAAGCCGGCGGGCGGAAGGAACAGGAGCGCGAGGCAAACGCCGAATGGCACGGCCGCTGCGATCATGAACGGGTGTCGCCGCCCGAGCTTGGATTTGAAGTTGTCGGAGATCGACCCGACGATCGGGTCGGTGATCGCGTCGATGAAGAGCGAAATCGCGATCACGACCGAAACGAGGGATGCCGAGAGGCCCAGGATCTGGCTGTAGTACAACAGCAGGAACGTGCCGAAGGCGAAGTCCTTGTGGCTGTTGGCAATGCCGCCGAAGCCCTGAAAGGTCTTCGTCAGAACCGACACCTTGCCTTCGCGAACAACCGCTCGTCGGTATTCGACGTCCTCAGCCATGAGCTATTCCTTCGAGCGGCGCGGCGTCAGACGCGGAAGTCGATCAGGGCTTCCATATTGCCGTGGTAGAACTTGTCGATCGTCGTCTGATCGCAATTCGTCAGTTCCGCCTCGAAGCGCCGGATCGGATCGTTGGTGCCTTCGGGATGGGGATAGTCGGACGCGAAACAGAGCATGTCCGGTCCGACGTTGTCGATGATCCAACCGATCGGTTCGCCGGCGAACGGTGAGATCTTGAGATGACGTTTGGCGGTCGCGGACGGCGCTTCGATGAAATCGCGGCGGTGGCGAAACGTGCGCGCCGTGTAGTCGAGCCCGTGGAGCCAGGATGGCAGCCAGAAAGCGGCGTGCTCCATGGAGATGCCGCGCAAGCTCGGGTGCCGTTCGAAGACCCCGTCGAAGATCATCGCCGATAGAAAGATCTCGGCGCTGTTGTTGATCGTCATGAGGCCGAGTTCCCCGGCCGGTGCGTCACCGCCGAGTTCGACGGGGTTACGACCATTTCGTTTGAAGCTGTCGGGCATGCGTTCGTAATGCCCGTTGACGGCCACGTGCACGACGAACGGGACGTTGGCGTCGACGAATGCTTTCCACACCGGATCGAAGTCGGGATGCGTGAACGAGATCTTCTCGTGATCCGGCTCGTTCGTATCGATCATGAACGTGTAGCAGCCGGCCGCGAACCCGTCCGCCATGAGCCGAGCCGCGATGTCGGGACCGAGGGTCAGCGGGATGTAGCCGATGGCCTGCAATCGCTTGTCGTGGGCGCAGAACGCGCCCATGGCGCGGTTCAGCGTGCGCGCGCCTGCCTCCAGCACGGCCCGATCGCTCTCGTGGGCAATCTGATGGAATGAAAACGTCGGTAGGACCCACTGCTGTTCGAAACCCAGGAGATCGAGCGTGTGTGAGCGCTCGGTGGGGTCGAACGCGCCCAGACGATTCCAGCCACTCTTCGTGTTGTCGAGCAACGACGCCTCGAACTTGGCCATCGTCTCGGCATTGTCTTGGCGTTTGTCGAACAGCTCCCGGCCTCGATCGAGCCCCTTCTGCACGACGGGTAGTTCGGTCTGCGCGCTCATGGAGGGAATCAGCGGTAAATCGTCCGCGAGGGCCGCGTTCGTGAGGAAATCATCGAGCTCGATGAGGTGGCTGTCAGCGTCGATGATCTTCCGGGAACCGGCGTAACTCATGGCGTTTTCTCATGCGAAAAATCGAGCTGCATTATTGACTTACGAGGGCCGAAAGGGCACGTCGTTTAGTCCTTCGAAACGTCGTTTGCCGGACGAAAACGCGGCGAGCCTGCGTCAGGGGCGGACGCGACGGTCATGCCCTCGAGACGGGTGCTCATGAATTCGCGAAACGGGCCATTGACCGCAAGCCCGGTCACGAGCACCGCGACGATGCCCGCGATCGTCACGAAGATCAGCGGTACGTTCTGGTTCGCGAGGTCGGCGATGACGCCCGCCAGTCCCATCGAGATCGGCGCGGTACCGTTCATGACCGTCATCATCACGCTCATCACCCGGCCCCGTAGTTCGTCCGGCGTCGTCGCTTGCAAGAGCGTGGGGAACAGCACGTTGATCCCGCCCATGAAGAAACCGGACACGACGTGGATCGCGAGTAGGACCGTCGTCGATTCGGTGATCCCGAGCGCCAATGTCGTCAGCGACATCGTGTAGAGCGCCGCGAGTCCCCAGGTGAGACGCCGCTTGCCGTCGATCCGCAGCGCGCCGACCACGGCCATGCCGAACAGATTGCCCGCGGCTAACGCGCCCATCAGATAACCGTACCAATCCGGCGGCAGTTCGAGATGTCGGTCGACCAGGATCGGCAGCAGGATCATCAACGGTGCCGAGACGAAATTGAGCACCGCGAACGCGATGACCAGATTCCGCAGGCCCTTGTGGGCCCACACGTATCGCAGCCCGTCCAGGACGTCCCGCCAGAACGCCCGCGCCAGACCCGACAGCGCGGGCGGCGCCTCCGGGAGCTCCTGCGGCATGCGGATGAAGACCTCCGATAGCGCCGAGAGGAGGTACGTCACGCCGTTGGCCAGGATCAGAAAGGGCGCGCCCAGGATGCGGAACAGCACACCCCCGATCGCCTGACCGAGGGCCATGCTCGCCGACATCGAGAAACTGTTCATCGCGTTCGCCGCCTGCAAACGCTCCAGCGGTACGAGATTCGGCACGGCCGCCATCACCGCGGGACGAAAGAATGCGTTCACGATGCCGCTCAGCACACCGGCGACGATCAACAAGCCGATCTTGAGTTCGACCTGCCCTTCGACAAACCAGAACACGACGCCGATCGTCAGGATTGTGACCCCGAGTACCGCATCGCCCACCACGATCAACAACCGACGCGAATAGCGATCGGCGATCGCGCCGCCGAACGGCCCCAACAACACCCCGGGGATCGCCGCGACCATGGACACCAACCCCATCGTCGTCGCCGAACCGGTCGTCTCGAGCAGCCAGTAGAGGCCCGCGATCTGAAAGAGCGACACACCGATCCCGGAAATCGATTGGCCCTGCCAGAGCAGGAGGAAATCGCGGTTGAGGAGACGGGTAGGTGTCGGCATGCGGGATCCGGTGGCGGACCGGGAGGATAGCGTTTCTCTTTCTTGTGGGGGCTCCGCCCCCACGCCCCCGCCGGATCGGCGCTGAGTCTGAGTTGGCGGATGAGGGAGTCACGCCGCGCGCCCAGTGCGGCGCGGAATCACCGCGGGTGATTCCCCCCTTCGCGCTTCGCGCGCGGGGCCCCGGGCGGTGGCGTATTCGCCGGAAGGCGTCGTTCGATGTCGGGCGGTATTTGTAGGGTGATTTCGTCGGTACGAGATTCGCTGGGAAGTGTCGCTCGATGGGTAGTGTGCCGAAGGATGTGCAAAAAGTTGGGTGGCCATGGTGTGCTTTTAGACACGACATCAAAAAAGGCACACACACGAGATGACCACCCAGAAGAAGCGTAAGACGACGGCAGTCGAACTGGAAGAGGTACTCAGCAGCGAGGGCGACCAGCTGCGCACGATGATGCGCGAGATGCTCCAAGAGCTATTGGAAGCGGAGATGGCCAAAGTGCTCCGCGCGCAACCCCACGAACGCAGCGACGAACGCCGGGGCTATCGAGCCGGTTACTACCCGCGCGGCTTGTTGACCCGCGTCGGCAAGCTCGAGCTGCGTGTACCGCGCGACCGCGAAGGACGCTTTTCCACGGAGCTGTTTGCGCGCTACCAGCGTTCCGAACAAGCCTTGGTCAGCGCGCTGGCGCAGATGTATATCGAGGGCGTTTCGACGCGCAAGGTCAAAGCGATCACGGAGGAGCTGTGTGGCCACAGCGTCTCGGCCTCGACCATCTCGCGGATCAACAAGCGCCTCGACAAGACGCTCACCGCATTCGCCACCCGACGACTCGAAGAACCGACGCCGTATCTGATCCTCGATGCGCGTTATGAGAAGGTCCGTGAGGCGGGAGTGATCCGCTCTCGAGCCGTGCTCATTGCCATTGGCATCAACTGGGAAGGACGCCGCCAGATACTGGCCGTGGAGCTCGCTCAACGGGAGAGTCGAAGTAGCTGGAAAGAGTTCCTCACCACGCTGCGTGATCGCGGCTTACACGGCGTCGAGTACGTCGTCAGCGATGATCACGATGGGCTGCGACGGGCGATCCAAGAAGTCCTCACCGACAGCGCCTGGCAACGCTGCTACGTGCACTTCCTGCGCAACGCCCTCGACCACATTCCGCGCAAGGCCGATGACGATTGTCTGCAGGAACTGCGCTGGCTCTACGATCGTCGCAACGTCGATGAGGCGCGATCGGATCTCGCCGCTTGGATCGGCCGATGGCACACGAAGTATCCGAAGCTCACCGACTGGGTGGAGGAAAACATCGAGCAGACGTGGACGTTCTATCGCCTCCCGCATCGCCATCACAAGCACATGAAGAGCACCAACATGCTGGAACGGTTGAACGAGGAAATCCGTCGACGAACGTATGTGGTGCGGATCTTTCCGAACGCGGCGAGTTGCTTACGCCTGGTGCGGGCGCTGGCCGTTGAGACCCACGAAAACTGGCTCGAACAGAGCCGCTACTTAAACATGGACTTGCTCAAGGAGCTGAAGAAGGAACAGCTCCGTCAAGCCGCTTAACCGCATGCCAGGCCACTCAACCCTTTTGCACAACTTGCGGCACACAACTGCTCGATGAACTGGAAAGCGCTGTTCTGGTGGGCTGGGAAGCTCTGACCGGCCGGAGGAGTAGGCTGGAATTCTGATTGCTAATGGGATGGTCCACCCCGAGTGGACAATCAGTGTCCCCACACGACGTTCCCTCGAGGAGACCATCGCATGACGCAGATCGTGACCCTAGGTATCGATGTCGGCAAGAGCACCTTCCACGTGGTCGGTACGACGCACACGGGTAAGCCGGTGTTCCGGCAGCAGTTCAGCCGAGCGAAGCTTGCTGAGTTTGTCGCCACTCACAGCCGATGTGTGATCGGCATGGAAGCGTGCGCTGGTTCACAACACCTGGCGCGGCAGTTTGAACGCGACGGTCATGACGTTCGATTGATGGCAGCGCACTTCGTCAAGCCGTACGTGAAGACCAACAAGAACGACTTCAACGACGCCTTGGCGATTGCGGAGGCGGTGCGGCGCCCGACCATGCGATATGTGCCGATCAAGACGATCGAGCAACACGATCAGCAAGCCCTGCACCGCGTCCGTCAGCAGCTCATGAAGACGCGCACAAGCGTCATCAACGAGATCCGAGCGTTTCTGTTGGAGCGAGTTATCACGGTGCGCACGAGTCCGACAGCGTTGTCGAAGGCCTTACCGACGATACTGGCGGACGACGAGAGCACATTGTCGCGGCGTCTACGCGCGCTTTTGGGATTACTGCAACGACAGTGGCGTTACTTAGATGATGAAGTTCGCACGATTACCCGGGAGATCGAGCAGATCGCGCGAGAGCGCGATGACTGCCGGCGTCTGCAGACGATTCCGGGCATTGGCACGCTGACATCGACGGCGTTGGTGGCGGCGATCGGCAAGGGTGAGCAGTTCACACGCGCCCGAGATGTATCGGCGTGGCTCGGGGTGGTGCCACGGCAACACTCGACAGGCGGCCGGACGCGATTGCTGGGGATCAGCAAACGCGGCAACCGCTACGTTCGGAGTCTGCTGATACACGGCGCGCGCAGCTGCTACTACAACCTGTGCCGGGAGGATCACCGCCTAGGTGTTTGGCTGAATGACCTTGAGGCGCGGGGCTTGCACCCGAACGTGATCATCACGGCGTTAGCGAACAAACTGGCGCGCCTGTCATGGGCAGTCCTGCGCAGTGGTGAGGAGTACGATCCAGGGCGCGCGTAGCGGCAGTTGTAGGGAACGGATTTTGGTTGCCCATCGGGCATCTCGTTAGCGGCAGGCTTCATCAGTCGATCCAGCTTCGTCGAAGCTCGGGCAAGAAAAAGGGGTCTACGAACCCGCCTTGCTAATTGAGCCGACGAGCCGCGGATCCCACTCAGGCCAGGGCGTGAAATAGCCCATTAACAGGCCGGATACATTTGTGCAGACCGACTGATTGCCAAAGTCGCCAATGACTGTTGCAACGATGGGGTGGCCCATACATTTTTCTTGTGGGGGCTCCGCCCCCACGCCCCCGCCGGATCGGCGCTGAGTCTGAGTTGGCGGATGAGGGAATCTCGCCGCGCGCCCAGTGCGGCGCGGAATCACCGTAGGTGATTCCCCCCTGGCGCGCGTTGCGCGCCGGGGCCCGGGTGGTCGGCATGTTCGCCGGAGGGCTTCGATCGATGTCGAGCGCGATTCGCAGGATGAGCTGGGCTGGGACGTGTTTCTCAGGATCCCTCTTCTCGCTCGATGTCCTGGAAAGAATTCGCAGGCTGTTCCGTTCGCACGGTCTTCCTAGGGGCAAATTGGCTCTGGAGCCGGCATACCCCAGCGAGCGAAACCGATGACCTCGAGCCCGGCGCGGCAACGCCGCGGCGCAGGGGGGTCCTAGGGGGACCCGGAGGGTCCCCCCTAGAAGAAAAAGCCCCGCTACGGCAAAGTCGCCCCGCCATCGACATCGATCGTGGTACCCGTTATGTAGTCGTTTTGCGCGCAGAAGACGATTGCGGCAGCGACTTCGTCGGGGTTGCCCGCGCGTTTGATGAGCATGTTTTCGGTTGCGCGGGAGAGGAAGGTGCCGCGGGCGTCGCCGGCGACGGGGAACATCGGGGTGTCGATGACACCGGGTGAGACGGTGTTGATGCGACGTGGGGCGATTTCCGGCGCGATGGCGCGGGCGAATTGTTCGACGGCGCCGCCGACGGTGGCGATGGCGGATGAGCCCGGATTGGCTTTGCGGGCCGGGAAGCCGCTGACGAGGACGATGGCGCCGTCGTCAGCCATGTGCTCGGTGCCGAGGCGGACGGTGTTGGCATAGCCCCAGAGTTTGCGGAATGAGCCCTGGAAGCCGTCGAGGTCCATCTTCAAGAAAGGACCGGAGGCGCGTTCGCCGCCGGTGGCGGCGCTGATCAGGATGTCGAAGCCGGTGTTGGCCTCGAAAAGCGCGGTCAGCGCGTCGCGATCGAGAACGTCGATCTGCTCGTACGTCACGCTACTCCCGGTGGTCGCCTTTGCCGCGGCGATGTTGTCTTGCGAACGTCCGCAGGCGACGACGTTGGCGCCGGCGGCTTCGAACTGCTGCACGGCGGAGAGGCCGATTCCCGAGGTGCCGCCGAAGACGATGACGCGCTTACCGTTTAGATCCATGTTTTCTACTCTCTGCGTGGTTCGTGGGATTCAGGAAAGAGCCGTCGGAGGCGAACTGTCGGCCGGTCCAGCCTTCGGTCTTGCTTTGTGTGCGTAACTGCTCGATGACGCCTGTAGGGCCGCCGAGATGGCCGGCGCCGACGAGCACAAAAACCGTTTGATCGCCGCGGAGGTACGTCGCGGCTGCGGCGGCCATGTCGAGATTCCGTTCGTCGAGCATCGCTTCCATGAATTCATCGAAGCCCTCGACGCCGTCGCCGTCATCGGCCATGGCGTCGATCAGCGCGTCGAGGTCGCCGGTGAGCCAGGCGCTGACGAGTGACGCCACCTCTGCTTCGATCGTCTCGAGCGGGCCGACGACCTGGTCGAGCATCGCCACCTGCACCGGCATCGGTTGGCTACCGATCAGGTCGAACTGCGCTTCGATGGTCTCGATCTGGTGGATTTCGCGATCACCGATCCGACTTAACAACAATTGCTCGACACCCAGGTGGGGCAGATATCCGAGCGTCTGGAAGCGCATTCGGCCGAGCTCGACGGCCAAAAAACCGGGCTTGAGGCGTTCGAGTGCTTGAAGCGGCAATCCGAAGGCAACAAGCCTCGATTCGAGGCGTGCCCACGTGTCAGCGGGTAGGACGTCGGCCAGTGTCTGACCATCGTCGATGACGAAATAGCGCTGCGCCAGGTTCGCCATCGCTTGCTCGTCGATGGCTGTCGGATTGACTTCGACGGCGAGTACGTCGCTTTCGTCGAACGCATCGAGAAACGGTTGCGGCAGCGGTAGCAGTGATTCCTTCAGGAGGTGCATCGAACCGCCGACGAAAACGGTTGTCGTCGCCGAATCGAATCGCCACAGCGGTAACGCTGTGATGGATCGGGGTTTGAGCTCGGCCGCGCGCCGGATGGACTGTCCGCCTACTTCCGTGATCTCGCAGACTTCGCCCGTCGCCCGGCATTCGTGGAGTGCATTCATGGCGGCGACAGCGGCGGTCGCTGCCGTTGCTTCGAACGTCTGTTCGACGCCGAGACTCGCGGCGCGTGCGGTGACGTTGGCGGCTGTCGAACTCGCCGTCGACACGACGATGGCGAGCAGGAAGCAGGCGAAACGCATCGGTTACTCCGCGACGATGTCGCGTGGCGTCTCACCGTTTTCGACGATGAGCGCCTTTACTGCGTCGAGCATCTCCTCGAGGTCGGCTTCATTCGTCCCCCGCATCACGAGCGAAGTGCCGTACACGCCGTCGCGGAAGAACGGATAGCTGCCGAGGTCGATGTCGGGATAGCGCGACTGGATGTCGCCTAACCCGGCCGCGATCTGGCTCTCGCCGACGTGCGCGGTGACGGATCGTGAACGCACGACCGCGCCGCCGTCGAACTGGATCGTCGACAGCATGCCTTGCATGACCATTGGAATACCGGCCATCACATAGACGTTCTCGATCTGAAATCCCTGCGGTCCACCGGTCGGATTGTCGATGAGCGACGCGCCTTCGGGGATGCGGGCCATCCGCATCCGGCTTTCCATGACAGGCGGGGGCGCGGGACGACGTCGGATCACTTCGGCGATCTCTTCGCTGACGATGATGGGTACACCGAAGGCGTTGGCGACACAATCGGCGGTGATGTCGTCGTGGGTCGGGCCGATGCCGCCCGTCGTCAGCACGTAGTCGTATTTTTCACGGGCGTGATTGAGCGCGGTCACGATCTCGTCCTCGTCATCGGGGATGACGCGCGCTTCCTTTACGCGCACCCCGGCTTCGCCCAGCACCATTGCGATGTGGTTCAGGTTCGTATCCTGCGTGCGGCCTGACAGGATTTCGTTACCGATGATCAGCACACAGGCAGTGACCACACGTTCTGGCACTTGGGCCTCCTCGTTGGACTATTGGCCGCGAAATTGCGGCGATCGTTTCTCTGCGAATGCGCGACGACCTTCGGCGTAGTCGGCTGAGTCGAAACAGGCATCGACCAGCGCCTGCACTTCCGCGCGTTCGTCCGCCGTGCCGCCACGCTCCCACGCGTTGACGGCCGCTTTAGCGGCGCGAATCGTCAGTGGTGCGTTGGTGGCGAGACGTTCGGCGTAGGCCGAAACGGCAGCGCCGAGATCATCGCGTTCATGGATGAAGTTGATGAGACCGATATCGAGTGCTTCTTCGGCCGGCAGGAAGCGGCCGGAGAAAAGAATGTCTCGCGCCCGGGCGGGACCCACGATGCGCGAGATCTTGGCGAGCGCGTCGTACTGATAGCCCAGCCCGAGCTTGGCCGCGGGGATTCCGAACTGGGAATCGGGCGTGGCAAAGCGGATGTCCGCGGCGAGCGCCGTCGCCATTCCTCCGCCGATACAGAATCCGGTGATCTCGGCGAGGAGTGGTTTCTCGCACCGCGCGAGCGCGCGGCTGCCGGCCGCCGCGAGTTCGTTGTACTCGCGTTGTTGCTCGATGTTGGATCGTTGTTTGTCGAATTCGCTGATGTCGGCCCCGGAGACGAACGCCTTGCCGCCGGCCCCGGACATCACGACCACTCGCACGTCGTCGGACGCTCGAAACTGGCGCATGCTCTCTTCGACGCCGCGCCACATCTCGAGCGACATCGCATTGCGCTTCGCGGGGTTGTTGAAAACCAGGCGCCCAACGCCGTCATCGATCGATGCCCGCATCTTCTGCGTCGAAAGTTCGAGTTCCACGTCTTTGCTCCTATCCCGCCGCTTCGATCGCGGCGGCGCGGTCGAGGAGCGATTTCGCCCGGTTAAGGTGGGGCGCATCGACCATCTGGCCGTTGAAAGTAAACGCCATATTGCCCTCTGCCTGGGCGGCCTCGAAAGCCTGCAGAAGCTCGATCGCCTCGGCGACGTCGGCGGCAGATGGCGTAAATGCGTCGTTGATCGGGTCGATCTGGTTGGGGTGGATCGAGAGCTTGCCCGTGAATCCCGACCACGCGACGGTCTCGCACTCTGCGACAAAGCCTTCCGTGTCTTTGAAATCGACATAGACGGTATCGATCGGTTGCACACCGGCGGCCGCCGCCGACAGCAACGTCATGGTGCGACAGTGTTCGAACACGGGGAGGTAGTTGCCGTCGCGGTTGCGGTTACGCGGTGCACCGAGCGCGGCGGCCAGGTCTTCGGCACCCCAGGATAGTCCGACCACGCGCGGACACTGGGTGAACGTCGCGACGTTGAGCGCGCCGAGCGGCGTCTCGGTGGAGACGAGAACGAGTCCGACGGATCGATCCGGGTGCCCGTACTCCCGTTCGAGCTTGCGCAGCTCCGCGTCGATCGTCATCAGATCGTCGAGCGTTTCCGGCTTCGGCACGAGATAGGCGTCGGGCGGATGCACCATCGTTTCGCGAAGGTCCGCGTAACCCCACGGTGTATCGAGCGGATTCATCCGCACTGTTCGTTCCTGGCGACCGAAATCGACGTCGCGAAGCCATCCGGCGACCACACTCCGGGCTTCGTCTTTGCGCGCCGGGGTCACGGCGTCTTCGAGGTCGAGCACGAGACTATCGGCGTTCGTTGCCAGTGATTTCGTCAGCATCTTCTCGTTGGCGCCGGGGACGAAATGCATCGACCTGCGTAGTCGGTTCGCGGCGGTCATGCGGGGCGACGCAGCATCATCGCGCCACGGATGCACGAACAGACGATCTCGCCGCGCTGGTTCGTGCCGATGTGCTCGAATGTCACGATCCCGCGATCGGGTTTGCTCTTACTCTCGCGGCGGTCGACCACCTTCGTGCTGACGCGGATCGTGTCGCCGAGGAAGACGGGATTCGGAAACGTCGTCTTGTCGAAGCCGAGGTTGCCGAGGGTGGTGCCGAGCGTCGTATCACCGACGGAAAGGCCGACCACGACGGCGAGCGTAAAGAGACTGTTGACGAGAATCTGACCGTGGATCGACTGCTTCGCGAACTCTGCGTCCAGGTGCAGCGGTTGCGGATTCAGCGTCATCGTCGTGAAGAGGAGATTGTCAGTCTCAGTGACGGTGCGCCCCGGTTCGTGCTCGAACGTCATCCCCACTTCGAGGTCTTCGAAGTACTTTCCCGCCATATAATCCGCCCGACTCAAAGCCAAAAAGACTAACGTTCCCCCATGAACTTTGAAACGACCGACGAACACCAGCTCATCCGTGACGCGATTCAGAAGATCTGCACCGACTACCCGGACGACTATTGGGCGGAGCGCGATCGGCTTCACGAGTTCCCGTGGGATTTCTACAACGATCTCGCCAAGGCGGGCTGGATTGGTGTGGCTATTCCCGAGGCTTACGGCGGCAGCGGACGCGGGATCACCGAAGCGTCGATCGTGCTCGAGGAGGTAGCGGCTTCGGGTGCTGCGATGAACGGCTGCAGCGGCATCCATCTCTCGATCTTCGGCATGCACCCCGTCGTCAAATACGGCGACGAGGCGATGAAGCAGAAGTACCTGCCACGGGTCGCGAACGGTGACCTGCACGTTTCGTTTGGCGTGACGGAGCCCGACGCGGGCACGGATACCACGTCGATCAAGACGAGCGCGCGGCGCGACGGCGACTACTACATTGTCCGCGGGCGAAAGGTCTGGACGACCAAGGCGCAGGACTCCGAACGTGTGCTGCTACTCGTTCGAACCGAAGGCAAGGACACCGTGGCGAAACGGACCCAGGGCATGACGTTGCTGCTGGCGGAACTGCAGCGCCCTGAGGTCACGATCTCACCCATCGAAAAAGTGGGCCGTAACGCTGTAGCGTCCTGCGAAGTGGTCTACGACGACCTGCCTGTACATATCACCGACCGGGTCGGCGAAGAAGGCAAGGGATTCCGCTACATCCTCGACGGATTAAACGCCGAGCGAATCCTCGTCGCGTCGGAAGCGCTTGGTATCGGTCGCGCGGCGATTCGCCGAGCGGTCGGCTATGCGAACGAGCGTGAAATCTTCGGTCGTCCGATCGGCATGAACCAGGGTGTTTCCTTTCCGTTGGGCGAAGCGCAGATGCGCCTCGACGCGGCGGAGCTGATGATCCGCAAGGCGTCGTGGATGATCGACAACGGTCTGCCCTGTGGGGCGGAGGCGAACATGGCGAAGTGGCTTGCCGCCGACGCCGCGTTCCAGGCTGCCGATCAGGCGATGCAGACGCATGGTGGCTTTGGCTATGCCAAGGAGTACCACGTCGAACGGTACTGGCGTGAAGCACGACTGATGCGGATCGCGCCGATCTCGCAGGAGATGATCCTGAACTACGTCACCGAGCACGTCCTGGACCTGCCGCGGTCGTACTGACGTGCTCCTAGTCGAGAAAGTGGTCGAAGAACGTATGCGCAAACGGCGCCCGTTCGACGGCCGCGACCTCGAGCGGGTTGCCCCACCAGATACCTTCGCTGTTCGCCAACGCAATGAACGTGAGCTTGGCTGACGGCACCTTGAGGTAGAGCGCCGAGTAGGCGTGTTCCCACCAGCCGGAGTGCCAGACGAGCTTCTGTCCGTCGTGGTCCTGCACGTAGAAGCCGATGCTGTACGGAAAGCTGGACCCATCGGGCGTCTTCGTCGGTTGCATCATCGACGCTGCGGTTTCGGGCGAGATCAGTTGTCCTTCGTCGAGCGCGATATCGAATCGGGCGAGGTCGAGCACGGTGCTGACGACACCGCCCGCGGCACCGTCGCCCTGGGCGCCGCGATCGCCCGTTGGCACCGGACCGCTCGGGCTATCGGTCCGATAGGGCTTCGCGAGCCGGGCCGCGAATGGCGGCGGCAATTCGAGCGCCCGGTGTCGACGCGCGGAGTCGCGCATCCCGGCGGGTTCGAAGACGTGGCGTTCGACGAGGCTCGAGAAGTCCTGTTCGAGCGCCGCCATGATGGGTCGCGATGCCCAGGAGAATAGAATCGGGTTGTAGGAGAACGCTTCGCCGGGCACGCCGGTCGCGGTATGCGAAAGCAGATGTCGCAGCGTGTGCACGGGTGGATCACACTCGAGATTCCGCGCGAAAATCGACGGCTGGCGGCTGAAGGCCGAACAGAAGTCGGCCCAGTCGCTGTACGTGCCGATCGGTCGATCGAGATCGATTGCACCCAGTTCGACGAGACGTAATGCCAGAACCGCCGAGAGGGGTTTGGTGACGGAAGCGATGTCGTAGGGGGTATCGGCCGTGGCCGGGATTGCCAGTTCGATGTCGGCAAAGCCGAATCCTCGCGCGAGAACGACCTCCAGATCCTTAACCACCGCGATGGAGAGCCCCGGTATGTCCGCGGCAATACGTAAGTCGTCGATCGCGTCGATGAAGTCGGCGTAAAGGTCGTCTCGCGGTTCGGCCGCCGCCGGGGACCACGCGACGGTCATCAACGTGATCAGCAGAAGCGCTCGAATCATCCCGTGCGGCGCATATAGAGATTCTCGAGCATCGATCCTTCCCGTAGCGGTTCACTCGCGCCCGTCAGCACGAATCCACGGGACTCGTAGAGCTTCCGTGCTCGCGTGTTGGTTTCAGTGACCGAGAGTTCGATCGTCGTGCAGCCGAGTGTGTCGAGGTGCTCGATGCCGCGATCGAGGAGTGCCGATCCCAGTCGTCGATCGCGGGCATCCGGTGCCACCCACATCGCGCCGATGTGGCCGACGCCGTCGCTGTCGAGCGTGGCGGACATCAGTCCGTCTGCCGGTCTCGCAATGAGCAGGCCCCCCGGACCGTCGGCAAAACGCCCGGCGATCCGCCGCCAGGCGGCCTCGTCCGTTTTCTCGGTCTCTTCGAGCGTCGGCGAGAAAGCGTCCGGCGATTCGGCCAGCGCACGTAGCCGGAGCGAGCGGAAGAGCGCCCACTCGTGTGCTTCGAGCGGTGTGATCAGAGCCGGAATCGGGTCACCCACATCGCTTGGATAGGATCGACGGCTGACGGGTTGTCGACGTATTCGTGGTACGCCGCGAGGATGGTACCGTCGTCGGACTGCGTCACCGAGGGATAGCCGATGTGCCAGTACTGCGGCATGGATGGGTCGGCGGCGCCGCCGTCGCGAATCGTGAAAACGTCCGCATCCGACCAGGTGATCCCATCGGCTGAGATCGCGCCGCGCACACCCCACGGTTCGCGCCGATAGCCGTAGACCGCGAGTACTCGGCCATCGTCGAGTTCGATGACGTCGGCCGGAAATCCCCAAATGGGCGTACGCGTCGGGAAGCTCCAACTTGCACCGTCGTCGTCCGAATAGGTACACCAGAGATGATCGACCCGGCCGGGGCGTGCTTGCGTGCGCATGAGGCAGATGAGGCGACCCGATGAAAGGCGTGTCATACCGGGTTCGAAGAAATCGAGGATGCCCGCCGCGTCGTAGCCGACGGTTGCCCAATATTCCCAATTCTCGCCGCCGTCTTCCGAGCGCAACACGAAGCAGCGGATCGTCTCGCCGACGCGGTTCGGCCAATCCCGCGTGAATTGCCCGTGCAGCGGCATCAGGAGGGCGCCGTCGGGGAGTTCGATGATGTGTCCCGCGCCCGAGCCGCCAACGACATAGGGACCCGTGCCCGAGTCGGCCATCGGTGCTGTATTCACGGGGATCGGCTCGCGCCAGGTCGAACCGCCGTCACTCGAGCGCGTCAGTGCGTAACCTGTCTGCCGTTTCAGTCGCTCCCGCCGCCCGGGTGGCGGACCGATGCTCTGGTCGGAGTGAATCTCCTTGAGGGCCGTTGGTGCGAAGAAGCTGCAGACACGCGTATGCATCAGGATGTCGCCGCTCGTGAGCTCGGCGAACGCGCAATCCCAGTTGCCGACATGGTCGGTATACGGCCAGACGATCGACGGCTCGTCCCACGAGACGCCGCCGTCGTGCGAAAAGGTGACGCAGGACTGCCCTGAATCGCGGTGCACTCGGTCCCGTTCCTGATTGAAACCGAGCAGGATCCGACCGTCCTTTAAGGCAACGATGCTGCCTTGATTGACCGCGTGTTCGAGATCGAACACCGCCTGGCGGTGCTCGGCGTTTTTGGCGGTGATCGTCACGGACGATGCGGTTCGACGTTGACGTCTCTGTCGTCGAGCTCGCGTGTCCAACCGGCGAACTCCAGCATGATGCCGTCGGGATCCTTGAAGTAGATGGATTTGACGAAGGTCGACTCGGTGGGCTTCATGCTCGCCTGCATGGGCGAGTCGTCGTGGTGAATCACCGGGGTGACATCGACACTGGCCGCCACGAGTTTCTTCTGGTATTCCTCGAGCTTCTCCTCGGGTACGTCGAAGGCCACGTGGTTCATCGATGCGTGGGCGGTGGTGAGTGACCCCTCGCCGAGCTGATGCGCCGGGTGCGTGACGCCCGGCACGCCGTCTGGTGCATCCGGGAACCAGAAAAACGCCAGCGCATCGCCATTACCGGCATCAAAGAAAAAGTGCTGGCCGGAATCGGCTGGCAGGTTGATGGTTTTGATCAACGGCATCCCGAGCACGTCGCGGTAGAACTCGACCGTTCGTGCCATGTCCTTGCAGACGAGGGCGAGGTGATTGACGCCGCGCAGTTCAAATTGGGTGTTGGCCATGACGGCTCCTCGTTTCGTGTGGGGGTTTACCCGACGCCCAGGCTCTTCGGACCGAATTCGGATCGCAAGGGGGCCGGATTGTTGGGCCAGCGACCGGTCGGATCGTGGCCGCGACACAGGATCGCCGAGCGCGTCCAGCCGAGATGGTCGTCGCTCTTGACCCAGATCGTCGGCGGGACATAACGAATGGTGAGGCCGCAACGACGATGATCGGAGGTATTCGCCGCTGAGCCGTGCACCAGAAGATCCGTGTGCAGGGAGAGCTCACCGGCTTTCAGCATCAGCGGATGGGGTGCGTTCAATCGGTCACGATCGGTAACTTCGAGCTCCAGCACCACGTTCTCGGTGCGTCGTTGCCACTCGAGCCGACCTTGTCGATGGCTGCCGGGCAGAAAGCACATAGGCCCTGCTTCCGCGTCAACGTCGTCGATCGCGATCCAGGCCGTTACCGCCTTCGTTGGTCGGAAAGGCCAATACGGAGCGTCCTGATGGAAAGGCACTTCCCGTTCGTCATGCGGCATCTTGCAGAAATAGTGTGATCCCCAGCAGACGATGTCGGGGCCGATCAGATCCTCCACGTAGTCGAGCAGCGTCGGGTTCGTGACGATCTCGAAGATGCCCTGGCAGACGTGGTGGTACTCGTTGATCTCGTAAGCATCTCGACCGGCGCGATCGAACTGCAGCAGCAACCCGTCGAGATACGCGCGATGTTGCTGCGCTTCTGCGGCGTCGAAGAGTGGGAGCGGTTCGATATAGCCGTCCCGGTTGAACGTGTCGATTTGCCCGACCGTCAACTTTTTGGGGCTGGTGGCGACTTCCGTGAATTGCATGCGTACGTTTCGAGCGATCGTTCATCCAGAGGAATCACAACCGTAGCGCTAGCGGGGTCGATTCGTCAGCTTGTTCGTCGGTGGGCCGAGAGTTTCCACTTTGGCGGCGTTCTCGAACCAGGCGCGATCGACGGGGCCGGCGTAGGGTTCGTACTCGTATCGGCAGGGCTGCTCGGTCAGGCGAGGATCGCTTTCCTCGGCAAGGATCTCCAACAGCCGTGCCTCCATGCGGGCGCGCACGGATTCGTAGTCGGGGTTCGCGGCAACGTTGTCGAGGTAGTCCGGGTCGCGGCGGAGATCGTAGAGTTCCTCGCGCGGGCGTTTGCCGAAAGCGAGGTGGTAGAGCGGCTCTACGTCGTGATCGTCGCGATGGTGAATCATCCAGGCCTTGGTCGGGCTGCCATCCATGTCTCGGTAGGTAATGAACGTATCGTCCACCAGGCGCTGGAAGTCCGGCGGCGTGGTGGTCGGATCATCGAGGCCCTTCGGGTCGCCCATCGGCCATCGGTCGGGCTCGAAGTTCACGACATAAATGAAGTCGGCCTCGCGCAAAGCCCGTTGGGGATAAGGCAGAAAGCCCTCGCGGGCGTGCGCGACGTGACGTTCACGACCGGTGACGACATAGTCTCGTGAGTCGTCGACGCGGCCGTTGGCGCTCGAACGAAGGACGTTCGTGAGCGAACGGCCGGCCATGGTCGGGTGCGCCTCGATTCCGCCGATCTCACAGAATGTCGGGCCGAGATCCATGAGGTTCACGAAATCGTCGACGACTCGCCCGGGGTCGACGGTTCCGGGCCAACGGACGGCGAGAGCGACCTCACAACCGATGTCGTAGAGGTTGCACTTCGCGCGGGGCATGCCGGGAATGCCGTGATCGCCGCTGACGACGATCACGGTGTTGTCGAGTTCGCCGGCAGCAATGAGTTCGTCGATCAGAACACCGAGGCCCGCGTCGACTGCCTGGCATTCGCCGAGGTAGTCGGCCGCGTCTTCGCGAATCGTGTGTACGTTCGGCAGGAACTCAGGCAGTCGCCCCGAGAGCGAGTCGGGCTCGATACCCCAGAGCGCTTCGCCCGACCCCTGCTCCCAGGTGCGGTGTGTGTTGGTTGGTCCCCACCAGTAGCAGAAGGGCGAGGATTCTCCCCGCGCCGCCAGGAACGAGCGGAAGTTCTCGCGCGTCTCGTTCAGTAGCTGTGCCTTGGCCGCGTCGATACCCACCTGGCCGGTCCCGAAATCGTCCCGGTGTTCGGTCACCCAGTGGGAGAATTGGTTGAAATCGAGTCCGGCCGAGTTGTACGCCGTTCTGACACCGCCCATCGGCGCGTTCATCGTCTGCCCGGGACTCCATACCTTGTAGGTATGACCGATGAAATAGCCGCTCTCTTCGAGGAGCAGCGGAAAGGTCGGAATCGATTCGTCCCAGCGTGCGCCGGCGAGAATCGCGCCTAGCCCGGTTTGCCAGAAATAGCGGCCGGACAACAGGGAGCTTCGACACGGTGTGCAGGACGGTGCCGGAACCAGGGCGTTCGTGAAGAGGGCGCCTTCACGGGCGATGCGATCGAAGTTCGGCGTCTCGATGAGATCGCAGAGTTTCAGACGGTCGAATTCACGGTAGGCGCTGGCATAGCGTCCCCAATCGTCGGCGAACGCGAAGAGGATATTGGGTCGTGACGACACGGCTCGATCCTAGCGACGGGCGAGTTTGCGGCGCTTGTGCTGGACGTAGTCGACGAGGATGTACTCACCGAGCTTGTGGGGTGTCGTGTAGAAGACCCGGCCGCCGTTGATGCGCGCAATCTCGTCCATGAACTGCTTCAGATAGTAGTCCGCGTCCAGCATGAAGGTGTTGATCGCGATGCCCTTGGTCGTGCAGCGCTTAACCGCGCGGAACGTCGCGCGAAACGTCTCGGGGATCGGTGGATAGGCGAATTGGGCGCGGCCGTTCTCGAGATGGGCCGTCGGTTCACCGTCCGAGATCATGATGATCTGGCGCGTCCCCACGGCGTGTTTCGAGAGCAGCCGTTCGGCCAAGAGCAACGCATGCTGCATGTTCGTGCCGAGCACGTAGTCGTCACACTGGATGAATGGCAGGTCGTGCGGCTTGATCTCTTTGGCGTAGGCATCGAAGCCGACGATGTAGAAGGAGTCCTTCGGATACTGCGACGTGATGAGGTTGTGCAGTGCGAGCGCCACACGTTTCGCGGCCTGGAAGGAACCGCGTAATGCCATCGACAGCGAAAGGTCGACGAGCATGGCGGTGGCGGTCGAGGTGATGACTTCGGAGCGGTAGATCTCGAAATCGTCCTGCACCAGCCGTACGGGTGTTTGGGGTCCGTCTCGCTCGATGGCGTTGCGGATCGTGCGCGGCATATGCAAGTGGAAGGGATCGCCGAACTCGTAACCCTTCGTTTGTTCGAGCCGTTCGCCGAACCGACCTTCTTCCGGCATGGCGTGGTTGCCGAGTTGCTGCCGCTTGAGTTGCGCATAGATCTCGCCAAGCGCCTTCTGGCCGATCATGCGTGAACCGCGTGGCGTGAGCTCCCACTTTTCATCGCCCTTCGGGCGGATATAGCCGGCGTTTTCGAGCGCCTTGAGCAGATTCTTGAGGTCGTCGACGTTCTCGGCGGCGTCGTCGTCCAGAAGCTTGCGCAAGAGGTCCTGGTCGATTCGGTCCAGGTCGCTATCGCGCGCTGCCGCCTGGACCTGCTCGATCAACTCGTCGAGGCCCTGCATTTCCTCCATCAGCTGAAGCGCTGCCTGGAGGTCGAGATCCTGATTTCCCTTGAAGTTGTACCGCGAGCCGCGCGGGTCGAGGAAATCCATTTCCTTCGCAAGCTTCGAGAGTTCGGCGTTGAGTTCCGGGTCGCCGAAGCGATCGCTCATCATGTCCATCAGCGACTGTCGTTGGGATGACGACATCGAATTGAAGAGCGACTGTGCAGCGGCCATCTGCTGCGCCATCTGTTCGAGCAGCTCGTCGAGTGATTCCGGCGGGTTGTCGCCGAACATGTCGCCGAATTCCTTCATGAACTCGTCGAAGCCGGGATCCTCGCCCGCGATCTTCTTGACGAGCATGTCATTCAGGGCCTTCACCATGTCCTTCATGCGCTCGATGTCGCCGTCGGACATGTTGTTGACCATGTTCTCGACGTCCTGAAAGAACGACTGCGTCATCGCGCGGCGCAGCTCGTTCAGAAGATCGAGATATTCCTTTTGAGCGTCGGGATCGAGGAACTCGTACTTCTCGAGTTTGTTCATCTTCCCCGCGGCGTCGTCGGGGAGATTGTCGAGCTCGCTCTGGTTCTGTTCGGCGATCTTCTTCAGGACGTCGTCACTGAAAGCAGGTTCTTCGGGTTCGCCGTCGCCTTCATCGTTCGGCTTCAACCATTGGTCGATCGCCGATTGTTCCTTGTCGAGGATGTTTTCGAGACGCTCCTCGATGTCCTTCATGATCCCGGAAAGGTTGTATTGCTCTAAGCGCTCCCGGCGGGCGTCACGAAGCTCTTTGAGCATGTCGCGCAGGCCCTGCACATGACCGCCCTGGGGGATCGGCATGCCGCGGGAGAGCAGATTGCGCATGGACCACCGCAGATCGCCGTATTCCATCAGGTCGTCGACCATCTCCCCGAGGACGTCCTTGCCCTGGATGGGGTGCTCCTGCGAGCCATCCCATTGCGAGTAGCGGTTCCGGCTGATGAATCGGCGCATGTCGTTATTCCGCGTACGTGGTTTTGCCGTCCACGCTGTATTTGTTGAGCATTTTCGAGAGGTGCAGGCCCTCGAGGATGAACTCGATGCACGCCGGACGCGTGGCGGCGTCGTCGGACAGCTTGTCGATCGCCGAAGCAAAACCGTCAACGCCGGCCGCGATCGTTTCGTACTGGTCGGCCGGCGCCATGACGCCAGTCTCGACCGTGAATCCTTCCGTGAAGCTCAGTGCGATCGGTTCGAGTTCGTCGAGCGTCAACCGCCGGTCGAAAACGGTTTTGATCGCGTCGTTGATGAGCGTCTCCGTGATCTCGTCTTCGTGGCCGTCTTCCATGGCTTCGAACTCGATCTTGCCCTGCAGGCTTGGTACGACGTAACCGAGATCGGAGATGCGCGGCGAGATCCCGACTTCGTCCTGCGCCAGCGCGCGCCGAAAAGCGTTGGCGAGAAGCGTCTCGTAGCTTGCGACGCTGGCCCGTACCGAAACGCCCGAGCGTTGGTTCACGTCGGGTGATCGACGCGCGTGATGGGTGATTTCGGCGACGATCTCCTTCAGGAAGTCGGGTACGTGCTCGCTGTAGTCGTCGTCGGCCATCGACTGGGCCTCTTGCTCGAGGATGGCGATTTCCTGGTCGATCTCTTCCGGGTAATGCGTCCGGATCTGCGCACCGTATCGATCCTTCAGCGGCGTGATGATGCGTCCGCGATTGGTGTAGTCCTCGGGGTTGGCCGTAGCGACGAGGAAGACATCGAGCGGCAGGCGGACCTTGTGCCCGCGGATCTGGATGTCGCGTTCTTCCAACACGTTCAGCAAGCCGACCTGGATCCGTTCCGTGAGATCGGGCAGTTCGTTGATCGCGAAAATACCGTGATTGACGCGCGGTACGAGCCCGTAATGGATCGTCAGTTCATCGGAAAGATATCGACCTTCGGCCACCTTGATCGGATCGACCTCGCCAATCAGGTCCGCGATCGTGATATCGGGCGTTGCGAGCTTCTCGCCGTAGCGTTCGTCGCGATGGAGCCAACGGACCGGCAGGTCGTCGCCCTGCTCCTCGATGAGCGATCGACCGTGCGACGTGGTCGGCGCGAGGGGAGATTCCGGGATCTCGGTGCCTTCGATGATCGGCAGGTACTCATCCAGAAGGCCAGTCAACGAACGCACGATGCGCGATTTGGCTTGACCGCGTTCGCCGAGAAAAATCACGTCCTGTTGGCCGAGGAGCGCGTTGACGATTTGAGGAATCACCGTGTCGTCGTAACCGACGATGCCGGGAAACAGTTTCTTGCCGGACTTCAGTCGCTCGACCAGGTTTCCGCGGATTTCGGCTTTGACTGTTCGCGGTTGATAGCCAAGCGCCTTCAACGCGCCAAGGCTCGTCGGTCGTGATCCCATGCTGCTCCTTTCTACGGGTTCGTCTTTTCGATCGGTTCAGTCGCTCATCGCGAGGAACATCGCGATCGCGGCGGGTCGGTTCGAGTCTCGCAGGTAGGGTCAAGCCAAGCAATCGGGCGGGCGGTGGCGACAGATCGGGGTCCACGACCTACCATGAGGGGTCATCTCGTCTCGTACGAAGGTAGTGTCTTATATGGACGACGCACGTTGTGCGGACATCTGTCGGGCGTCGGGTGAGCCGCTCATCGGCACGGCAACACGTGTCGATGTCTGGTTTTTCATCGAATACCCCGACGCGTGGGCGGCGAAGGCAATCGACGACAATGAACTTCCCGGCGCGGTCAACGACTGGATCGCGGCCACGGTCGACTGTTACGACGCCAAGGGCATCAAAGCGCGACCCCAGTTCATCCGCCAGGCACGCCGCGCGGGCGATCGCGTACGACTGATGGTCGTCGACGCAGGAAAGATGGCATCTGTCGAACTCGAGCGCCACGAAGCACTTCTCGACGTCGATGTGGCCGCGCTCGAACTCGCGACACCCGAAGCGCCCGAGTACTTCGTCTGTACGAACGGGCAGCGCGACAACTGCTGCTCGCTTTACGGCATGCCGCTCTACCGCAAGCTTTTTGCTCTCGTCGGCGAGCGGGCCTGGCAGACGTCACATGTCGGTGGTCACCGGTATGCACCGAATGTGCTGGTGGCGCCGACGGCCGAGTTGTTCGGTCGCGTCTTCGTCGAAGAGGCGGAAGGTTTTGTAGCCGCGATCGAGTCGGGCGGACGTCCGGTGGAAAACTTGCGCGGACAAACCGCGCTGCACCCGTATGCACAGGTGGCCGAAGCCGCGTTCGGTAACGGCAGTCGCGTCGAGAGTATCGACGGTCAGATCATCGCGGTCCGCACACAACGCGGAATCGAAAAAGTGGTCGTCTGCGAAAGCGACGATTCATACGAGGTGATCCCGAGCTGCGGCAAACCCTCGGAGGTCGTGCGATCGCTCGAGGTCGGGGAGCGCAGCACCGCGGCCCCCTGAGGCGCATCGATCAGGAGAGGCGCGTATGGACAAGGAATACATCGCCAAGCTCCGCTTGCTGATGGAGTACGAGGCGGCGCGAGAGCAGCCGCCCGAAGGGTTTCCCAAGCTGCCCGACCTGCCGGCCGGGCGATATACCGATCCGCGTTTCTTCGAGCTCGAAAAGAAATACCTTTGGAAGAAATCCTGGCTCTTTGCCGCGCACATCGACGAGCTACCTGAACCGGGGTGTTTCATCACCTGGGAGAACACGGGCGAACCCGTTGTGATCGTTCATGACCGCGATGGCGCCATCAACGCGTTCTACAACACGTGCCGCCATCGCGGCGCGCCGGTGGTGACCGAGGAGAGCGGCCGACGGCCCTCACTTGCCTGCAAGTATCACGGTTGGACTTACGACCTCACGGGCGAACTCATTTCGATTCGCGATCAGGCGGATTTCGCACCGGACTTCGACTTCAGTTGCCGTGGCCTGATTCGCCTTCGGTGCGAACGTTTCGGCAACCTCGTCTTCCTGAACTTCGATCCGGACGCGCCGACGCTCATGGATTGGCTCGGCCCCGTCGTCGATGAGCTGACCGAATTCCAGTTCGAGAACTGCCGGCTCGTCGGCAAGCAGCGCTTCGATCTCGAGTGCAACTGGAAGATCGCGATGGAGGCCAATACCGAGGTCTACCACGTGCCAAATATTCATCCGACGACCGTGGCGCCGATTCTCGACGACCGGCGCAACGTCAATACGTTCTATGCCAACGGCCACGGCCGGATGATCGCGCCGGGCCACCAACGCAACGGCGACAACGAACGGCCGCGCACCATCAACCGTTCGCCCTTCCCGCGGATCGACACCGTGAGCGAAATCGGCAGGACGTGCACACAATCCTATGGACTCTTTCCGAACTGGGTGTCACCGCTTTCGGACCAGACCATTCCGCCGCTTCTTTTCTGGCCGACGTCGATCCGGACGTGCCGGTTCGAGGTGTGGACGATGTATCACGGCGAGGGTTCGGCGGGCGCGCTACCCCTCGATCAGCTCCCGAATATCTGGACGACGCCCGACGGCGCCGAACTCGGCCAGGTCCTGCAGGAGGACACGCAGTTCGGCGAGGCGATTCAGAAGTCGATGGAATCGACCGGCTTCGAGGGTGTACCGCTGAGCTATCAGGAGGCGCGCATTTACCACTGGAACCAGTGGGCCGATCGCATCATCGGTGAAGACAATATTCCCGAGGAACTGCGTGTCGCCCAGGTGATGGGCGATGAATGGCTCATGCCGAACGATCCGCGGATGGCCTTGATCGACGAGGGCGTGCCTGGCTAAGACAGCGCGCCGTCTCCCATCGAGATAACGACCTTGCCCTCGTGGTTCGCTGATGCGAAACGCTCGATCGCGCTGACTGCTTCGGCCAATGGGTAAACACGATCGATCGTCGGTAGAAGTTCCCCCGCCTCCACGAGGCCGGTCAGCTGATCGAGCCCCTGGTTCGGCTTCAGCGACAACATGCGGACGTGTTTGCGATGGCGCAGTGCGATCCATCGGCCGAACAGCACGATTTGAACGATGCGGGGGAAGTCACCGCCGACAGTGACATAGGTTCCGCCTGGCTTGAGTGCGCGGAGCAGATCAAACGGCGAGCGCTTCGTCTTAGTGTCCAGGATCAGATCGTATTGCGAGTCCGATTCGGTGAAGTCCTCTTCCTCGTAATCGATCACCTCGTTGTACCCCAACGACAACATGTGGTCGGCCTTGGCCGCACTGTCGACGCCGGTGACCCGCACGCCACGCAACTTCGCGTACTGCAGGGCCAACGCGCCCACGCCACCCCCAGCGCCGTTGACCAACAGGGACTGCCCTTCTTCGAGACCTCCAATGTCGCCGAGCGCCTGCAACATCAAGAGCCCCGCATGCGGAATGGCCGCGGCCTGTTCGAAGGTGAGGTTGATGGGCATGGCGTGAATTGCCGTTTCGGGCACGCAGACGTACTCCGCGTAGGAGCCGAAACTGCCTTCACTCAGATCGCCATACACCTTGTCGCCTGGTTTGAATTTTCTGACATCGGATCCCACGGAATCGACGACACCAGCCACCTCACATCCCACGACCGGCGGCTTGGGTCTCGACAGGCCGAGAAAAGCGCGAATGATGTATGGCTTGCCTTCCATCATCCCCAGTTCCCAGTCGTTCACGCCGGATGCCCGCACGCTGATTCGAACTTCGTTGTTCTCAGGCACCGGGACGTCGATGGTCTCCAACTGGAAGACCTCGAACGATCCATAGCGGCGCTGGGTTAGCGCTTGCATCGACATCGGCGTAATCACTCGCTTCGCCAGTGCAAAGAGACGGTCGGATTCATTGCGTTGTTCGAAAAGGGCTCGGGCGGCCTAGCCGCGGAGCGATTCGAGGAGCTGCTGTGCGTCATTACAGATCTCGTGAATGACATCGGAAACGCCGCGCACTGAATCGATACCGTCCACTGACTCGCCAGCCCAAATGGCAGTTCGACTCACGTCGTTCTCGGTCAGCGCCTGCCCGTACAAAGGCTGTATTTCGCCAAGCTTTGATCTGAGGTCTTCTTCTCGGCCATGCCGCTCGCGGAGGAAGTGGTTGAGGACGGCCCTTCCGGCGATGCCCTGAGGCCAAGGCGGGATGCCGAAGGATGCTTCGTCGAGGAAATCAAACACTTGCGTGTGGACCGTGTCTTCGCTGCGTGCCGACACCAGCATCTGCTTGTAGTCGCTCGATACTTCATCACATTCGTGGGTAGCCAGAAGACGTGTCCCTAACCACGCTCCATCGGCACCGGCCGCGAGAACCGCGGCTAAGGAACGTCCGCTCGCGATTCCGCCCGCGGCCATGACGGGAACGTTGGGGTACTCATCCACGACTCGAGCCAACAAAGGCATGAGATTGGCTCGCCCGGTGTGCCCGCCGGCTTCATTGCCTTGAACGACCAGGATATCCGCGCCCGCCTCGACGGCGATCTTCGCGTCTTCGACTTTTTGAATCTGACAGATCGCTGTCGCGCCCGCTTCCTTTACGCGCGCGACCCACGGGCTCGGATCAGAGAACGAGAAAGCGACGATGGGCACGCCTTCGGATAGGGCAACGTCGAGGAGTTCGGGGAAAACCGGAACCAGATGGGAAATGAATCCAACGCCGTAGGGTCGGTCACCCGACATGTCGCGCGCGATCTTGATCTGTTCGCGCAGCCAATCCGGGCCGGCCGGATTCGTTGCGCCGAATAATCCCACACCACCCGCTTGCGTTGTCGCCCAGCCAGTCGACCGCCGGAATGCCGACTCATCGGTGCACTCATGATGGGTGCCGAGACACCGAAGCGCTTCGTTATTCGTGTCGCTAAAGGCATGACTTCCTCAGACTGTATAAGTGCCGCCGTCGACGCCGATTGTCTTGCCGGTGATGTAGCTCGAGCCTTCACTCGAGAGAAACAGCACGACGTTGGCGACTTCCTCCGGTTGGGCGATGCGACCGAGTGGTAGCGCTTCGGCTTGTTTCTGCAGCCGCCCGAGCTCGATGAGCGATTGTGTCATGCCCGTCTCGATGGGCCCGGGTGCGACCGCGTTCACGCGAATACCCGATCGGCCGAGCTCCGCGGCGAGGCATTTCGTCAGCATCACGACGCCGGCTTTCGACACGCAGTAGTCGGCGATCGTCGGTGCGGGCGCGTAGCCCGCGATCGATGCGAAGTTGACGATCGTTCCGCCGTGGCCTTCCTTGATCATCTGTCGTGCTGCTTCGCGGGCGCAGATCATGACGCCCGTGAGATTGACGTCGAGCACCTTCTGCCAGCGCTCGGTCGATTTGCTGAGAATCAGCCCCTCGCGCGGGTTCAGCCAGGGATCCGTCGACTCGTCTTTTTCGACGAACTCGGAGTAGGAGATCCCCGCCGCGGTGACCATCGCGTCGATGCGTCCGTACGTCCCGACGCTCTCGTCGATGAGATTGACGATCGAGGCTTCGTCGGCCGTGTCGGTGTGCACGAACGCGGCGCGACCGCCGGCCTGTTCGATCAAAGCGACGGTCTGTTCGCCGCCCGTATCGTTAACATCGGCGACCATGACGGCCGCGCCTTCGTCGGCGAAGCAAAGGCTGGTCGCGCGCCCCATGCCGGAGCCCCCGCCGGTGACGATCGCGACCTTGTCAGTCATCTGTGCCATATTCGATCTCCCGCGACGAGGTTGAAACCCGCACGAATATAGATCACCAGACGAGGCCGATGTGACGATATTGCAGGGCAAAAAGGCGATCGTGACGGGGGCCGCGATGGGGCTCGGCAAGGCGTACGCGGAGGCCCTCGCGAGTGAAGGTGTCGCCGTCGCGATCTGTGATGTTCGAGACGAGGTCCATGAGG
Organism: uncultured Pseudomonadales bacterium; assembly: GCA_951813295.1. GTDB lineage: Bacteria > Pseudomonadota > Gammaproteobacteria > Pseudomonadales > Azotimanducaceae > VXYL01. The sequence goes on along the minus strand of CATOTI010000002.1, from coordinate 1,187,366 downwards.
TGGCAATGATGCTCACGCGTCGGGGAGCGACCGTGCGCGCGTGGCAAGGCGACGTCGGCGATGCCGCCTTCGTTCGGCGGATGGTCGACGAGGCCGACGCCGCATTCGACGGCGTCGACATTCTCGTCAACAACGCGGGCGTTTGGCGCGGCAGCCGCGCCGACGACGACCTCGATAAGTCGATCGACGACTACCACTTCCGCGTCGACACCAACCTGAAAGGACCGTTCCTTTTCGGACGCGCGGTCATCCCGATCATGATCGAGGGCGGCGGTGGCGATATCGTCAACATCGCGACCGACCACATGGTGACGTGCGGCACCCCCTATTTTCGGTGTCCGAAGCTTCCGACCTGCCCTTGGGGCGATGCGCCGCGACCGACCGGTGGCGGCGATGGCATGGACCTCTACGATGCTTCCAAATGGGGTTTGAACGGATTCCTGTACGGCTGGGCGAAATCGCTCGCGCCGCATGGCATTCGCGTGAATGCGCTCTGTATGGGCGCGACGGACTCGCACATGCTGCGCTCCTTCCATCGCTTCGACCCGCCGCAAGAAGAGGTCGATTCGTGGATGAAAGCCGAGGACAACGCGGCGGCGCTGATCGTTCTTTTGCAGGAAGGCCCGACAGGGCGTAACGCTCAGAACCACAACTTCTGTGTCGGCCGGCCGGTGGCGTTGGAAGAGCCGGCGGAGCATCTCTACATCATTGCCGAGCAATTGCGCGGGCCCGGGCGATGAGTCGTGGAGTCGCAATCGTCAGTGGAGCGGCGCAGGGGCTGGGCCGCGCTTTTGCCGAACGGCTTGCGGACGAGGGATATCGCGTCGTCGGTTTCGACATCAAGGATGAGGTGACCTCGCTCGAGGACGGGCTCGTCGCCGATGTGTCGAAGCGCGAGGACGTGGAGTGCGTCGTCGCGCGTGCCAGTGCGCTCGGCGAGATCACGTGCCTTGTCAACAACGCGGGAACCTGGCGCTCGACGCTCGTCGATAGTTCCTGGGAACAAGCGCTCGCCGATTGGGACTTCATCATGGACACCAACGTCAAAGGGGTGCTCATGCTCTCCCGCGCCGTGGTCCCATTCATGCAGCGTGGTAGTGGCGGTCACATCATCAACGTGTCGACCTACTACGTCCTGCCGGCGAAATCCCGCGGCACCAACAACCCGGAAACGGATTTGTACAACGCATCCAAGTGGGCCTTGAACGGCTTCACGGATGCCTGGGCCAAGTCGCTGCGGAAAGATGATATCCGCGTCAATGGGATGTGCATGGGCGCGGTCGATACGGCCATGTTGCGCGGCCTTTTTCCCGACAACGAGTTACCGAGCGGCTTCGCCGATTCGGTGATGCAGTCGCCGGACATCGCGCAGCAGATGATGGACATCATCGATAGCGGCCGCACGGGCGAGAACTTCGGCGCCTGGGTGGGTGAACCAATCACGATTGGCGAGAAACCGCGCCTACACAGGCGGATAACCGGGTAATAGAGGAACGACGGTCGGGTGTCCGCTTTCGGCGAGGAGCGGACCTCGCATCACATCCACACGCCGATCCCTCAGGAACAGAACGGTGTCGTGACCATTGCCGTACGATGCAGACTCCTCTTGCCGACATATCCAATGAACGAGCACGACCTCCTTTCCTACTACGCCGAACCCAGCCCTTTCACCGGGATTGGTCGCTTTATCGAGGAGGTAGAGGCCGTTGGCGCGGACGCGGGTGATATCTCAAAATTCGTCCAAGGCCTGCTGATTCACAACGCCCTGTCATCCATCTATGACGTCACGTTCCCTGAAGAACGGACGGTGGAGATGCAACTACATGGCGTGGACGCCCTGTTCGAGCGAGCGAAAAAGCTCAACCCCAGTCGATTGGCTGAAGTTCGAACGCCATCGCAGCGCGTCGTCGTCGTTTGCAGGCACTTCGCGACGATATTCGTGGCGGTTATGCGTTCGAAAGGCATTCCGGCGCGGGTCCGTTGTGGATTTGCCAACTACTTTGAGCCGGGCAAGCACTTAGATCATTGGGTCGCCGAGTATTGGGACCAGGAAATCGGTCGGTGGGTGCTGGTTGACGCTCAAGTGGACGACATCCAGCGACGACACTTCGACATACGGCTCGATACGCTTGACCTTCCGCGAGATAGATTTCTTGTGGCAGGCGACGCCTGGAAAGCTTGTCGACAGGGGGAGGTCGAAGCGAACACGTTTGGTGTAAGCGGCACCGAGAATTGGGGGCTCATCGAAGTATTCGGCAACGTTTTCCAAGACCTTGCCGCGTTACGAAAGATCGAGCTTCTCCCTTGGGGGTGGTATGGCCTGGCCGGTGCGAACGAAGAGGCGGCGTACTCGGAGACTGAGCTAATTGATCGATTGGCATCGATTTCGAGCGCGGCTGACGGCGGCGCCATCGACCTGCTAAGGAGCCTGGTCTCGACTGATGACAGGTTGTGCGTTTCAGAGCAATCGCTGGCGGAAATCCACGAATCAGATCTGGCTTCATACGCCGAAGGCTAGACAGTTTTCCGCCTGAAAAGGCCACAACGGGACTTCGACCATGGAAACCGACCGATCGTCCGAATCGGCCAATCACAGATCAATCGAGCGACGCCACCGGGATGGAGCAGTCATGACCAGCTCACCCACGTCGACCATTTCAGATCGGCGTCTCGGATCTCGATGCGGCGGTCGACGGCTTCGGCTCCTTTCTCGGTCGGCAACCGTCGTGGCGCGGCCATCATCCAGCGCTAGGGCACCTCGAACTGCCTGTTTCGGATCGACAATACCTATTTGGAATTGATCGCTGGTGGCCGGTTTCTCGTCGCGCGGATCGAGAATGAAGGCGAGGGCGTCACGGGTCTGTTTTTCGGCTGCAGCGACATCGACGCGTATGTCGCCCGAGCTTCCCGGCATGTTCGAGGTTTGGCTGCCGGGGAGGGGCACGGCGAGGACCCGAACGGGATCGATCGCCCAACGATCATCTGCGGCGTGCGGCGGACCGTTGCATGAGTTGTCTGGGTCGACCCGCAGGCAACGACCGCTTCGAGTCGATTAGCGGCCTTCGCAACTCGTCGGCGATTAAGCGAATTTGACGTTACTGATGACCGCGTCGGTGGCGACCTTATCGTCGTCGCGGCGAAGCTCTAGCCGCGCCTCGGATTGCTCGAGGTCTGCCGACGCAAACAGCCGGAGCCTGTCGTCCCAGAAGATCGGGCGTCGAAACCGGACTCTAATCTCCAATGCCTCGATTGCGCCCCTTTGTGCCAGGTGCGCCATCATCAGCCGGACACCAAGAAGCCCCCCGGCGATCGGTGCCCGGTAGCCGAACTCCCGCGCGACGGCCGGATCGGAATGAATCAGGTTTTCGGCTTCGACGCTGTACCGCGCAACTTTTTCCGGCACGAGAAGGTGTTCTGATTGGAGGTCGAGTATTGGCGCTGCTGGCGTGGCTCTTGATTCGCGCTTCGCGTGAACGGCCTCGGCGGTCGGATCCAGCATCAAAGAGCCTCTTGTCACGCTCAAGGGGCACGAGCCGTCCGGGCGAAAGAAGGCGAAACGGGTCGTCGAGTAACTGCCTCTGGGATGCGGCTCCTGAGACTCGATGCGTCCGCGAATCTCGATCGGCTCTTGCAGTGCGATCGGGGCAGTCAGCGAGAAGACCTCAACGGCGTGCACGCCGCCGTTTATCGAGCCACCGGCGCGTTTCGTCGCCATCATCGCTTCGCCGGCGAAATGCGTGGCATCGACGCGCCCGTGATAGATCGAAGGATCAATGTCACAGCACGTCAGTTTTTCTGCTTGCTGCTCAGGCTCGACCGCTATTTCCCATCGCGGGTACTCGAATCCTGGCAGGAAATTGGGATCGCTCATGCCTGGCTCATTCCACGATGTCGTCGGCCAGTCTAGACGAATCGGGCTACGTGCTTATGGCGCATGAGCCTGCGGACCACGACATCTAGCGCCCGCTTAGCGCCCGCTTCCCAATCATCACGGCCGCCTGGTTTGGCGATTAGGAGCGTGCCCTGATAGCGGGTTGGAATGGGAAGGGACGCCGGTAGCCGCCCAAAGCGGCCATGCCTTAAGGTCGCGGCAACGTCTGGACTAAGCGTTGAAGTGCCGTACCGACTAAACCCCGAGCGCGCGTTTTCTTTCGTCGGCTTCCTCGTGGCCGTGTTCCTGATTGGCGGCGTGAAAGGGCAGATATATGCCGATGAAGTCGAGGTTCGTGACTACTACGCCGACATCAATGGCGTACGTCTCCATGTCCGCGAATGGGGTGCTTTCGACGGCAAACCGCTGCTGCTTCTTCATGGGGCGGGCGCACATCTCTTCCAGTTCGAGCGATTGGCCGACCGGTTCGGCCGCGCCCATCGAGCGATCGCCGTGACCTATCGAGGCCACGGAAACTCGGGTTGGGCTCCGCCTTCGACGTATACGATGGAGCAGTTGGCTCGCGACGTTTACGACCTCAAGCAAGCGCTTCGACTGCGTGACGTCAAAGTCTTTGGCTTCGCGATGGGTGCCGCGGTTGCATCGGTGTTCGCAGCGACATACCCCAACGACGTTACTCACCTCGTCCCAGGGGACGTTGGCCCGGCCACACCCGATCAATACCAGGCCGCGCTCAGTCGACCACCTCGTCCACCGACGGTCGCGGAATCCTACGACGCGTTTCTAGCGGAAGGCCGTCAACAGATAGCGGACCCCGTGGCAAGTCAAAACCTGTGGGAGTCTAGTCGTCCTCGCGCAGGATGGGCAGTGGACGACTCGAACCGACACGGCGTTCTATTCCGATCCTCGCCGTCTTCGGATTCCACCGGAAAGGCACTGGGCGCTTCTCCGTTCAATTCGCGCGCCAACACTCATCCTTCGGGGATTGGAGTCGCGCGTTCTTCCAGGCGAAGTGGCGCTCGAAATGAGCCGAGTGATTCCCAAGGGCAGCTTGATTGAAATTGATGGCGGCCACGTCCTGCTCGACAACGCCAAAGGGTTGTTCGAAGCGCTAGATCGCTTCTTAGAGGACGACCCAGTCCCGTCCCCTGACGGCTAAGCGGCCGCTGACGCTCAATAGACCTTAATGCCCCGAATCGGCTCACCTGCGTAAGTCATTGCGGGTCTCCGATATCGCTCCAGGACGTGGCAACGTGGGCGATCTGCAGGCCTTCACGTTGTTGGTTGCGCTGACTGGTCGATCCGAACAACGCCTGGCCAGTCACCAACGAACACCCCGCGTCGTTCGCTTCGCGGAGTCGTCGCGCGATCAATGCCCGATGAATGCCTTGGCCCTCGAATTCGGGCAACGTGGCTGCCGATGCCAGGTAGCCGATTCGGGCTTGGGTGTCTTGGTCGTCAATGTAGAGGATCGCCGCCCCGGCGGGATTACCGTCGACTCGTGCTAAGAAGAGCCGCCAACCGTCGTTGTGGAGCCAGAACCGCTGTATGTCTCGAACCGCAGCCAGGTGGTCGCGATTTGCCTTGAACCCGATGTTGAGGACATCCAAAAAGGCGTCCAGATCGGATGCCGTTACGGCGTCGATCTGGATCGAATCGCGTGGGCGTGCTTCCTCGATTGGTCGTCCGACCAACACCGAGATGTGGAAGTGGGCGTTGAATCCGTCGTTGACCAAACGCGTCGTCAGCAACTGGGTGTCATCACCGGGTCGGACGTCAATCCACATCGGCTGCCCTGTTTCGGCAAAAAAGCGGGCGAAGACCGAGAGGTCATTACCGTCGACCAGGCCATGAACCGTGTTCATCGCAGATACGTTCGGTGCCCACGGAACCTTCGTCGCGACTGCACCGTTGTGTTCTAGCGACGCCGCGCGAAACGGGTTGCCAGGGCCGATGTACCGGGCGACTGAAAACCTACCAGCGACTACCGCGAGCCGATCGGACAACTCGGCATTGGTCGGGATTCCGGTGATCGTCGCGGCCTCGCAGACAGAGCGATCGATTCTACGTCGTCGCGGGTCCGCTGAGTTCTCCTTTGCGGTCGCACGCCGACGTCTGTGTCGGCCCGGAACGGCCATTCATCAAACCTGATCCGACGAACCGCCTTCCATTGGACAGCGATTGCTCGAGTCGACGCATCGTTCGCGTCAATGGGTGTTGATGTTGTTTCGTTGTAGCGATGCCTTCCGACCCAAAGGCGTTCCACGATCGATGCGTCAGATAGCGACCGCAACGACTGATTCCGTTTCGTCGAGCTTGCGCGTTTGAAGCATTTCGCCTGATGCAAGAAGATCTGTGCTCGCGCAACGCAAAGGAGCTTTGCAATGAACATTGGATGGCACAGCATGTGTCTGAAGTGTCGGGACTTGGCGGCATCTAGGGCGTTCTATGAGGCCCTTGGCATGGAGGTCACCCATGCCGATGACCATTGGGTTCAATTGACCAACGGGAACCTGCAGCTGAGTCTCATGACGTTTCTCGGGGAGAACTGGATCACCTTCCGAGGCGCTGACATTGACGCCGTGCATGCCGCAACACGGTCGAAAGGTATCTCAGCCGAAGGCGCGCCCGAAGCGTACACGGCAGAGCAGATGGGGGTAGCTGGGAAGCACTGGAACACGAGGGACCCTGACGGCAACGTCGTGTATTTCGATACGACCGCGGACGAAGAACCCAAGTCAAAGCAAGTGGAGTCGCTGCTGCAAGACCTCGAAAGATATCTGTCCAACGCGGGAATCGAATCGAGTCTATTTGCAGAGTTCAAGACGGAACTGACGCAAAGATATATCACTGGATGACCGTTTTAGGCCGATACAGATGTCTGCAAGCCATCCTCTCAACTATCGAACGTCCGAAAATCGGCTAGCAGTCGACTACCGCACGTGATTTTCGATCAGCTGAAGGATCTCATCCGCCACCAAGTCTGGTTGGTCAAACTGAATGGCGTGGCCGCTTCGCTCGGCAATAACGTGCCTGCTACTTCTCGAAAGACCTGTCAACTCGAGCTGCAGTCGACCGAATAGCTCTTCAAGCGCTTGCGCTTGTTCCGCCGATACGCCGGCACGGCCTGCGAACATTCCCGGTTTCCCGTGACTGACGACGAGTAGCGGCTTGGCGCCGATGTCATCGATGGCCCGTGCATGCCTTTCGTTGTCTTTCCCTTCAACCCGCTCTCGCGCCGTCGCGACGGCGTGCTTCGTCATTCGTCCCGGGTGCTGATAGATCACGGCGAGATCCGCCGGGGTTCCCTTGGGAGGCTTCACGTTGACCACGGCGGCGAGCAGGCCAATCTTGTGCAGGGTCAGCAACGTGCCCATCTCGCCCAAGAGCTGATCTTGGGCATGCGGAACGATTTCCTCATACCGTCGGAAATAGTCGCTGGGTCGCCCATCGATCAGTACAAGTGCTGACACGAGGTCGGGACGTGTTTGCTCATACAGCTGAACAATCATGCCGCCGAACGATGCGCCGACCATAACGCGGCTCTAGCTGGGCACTGGTCAGCAACGCATCGAGCTCGAGCACCAGATTATCGATGCTCCTTGGGGCGGCACGTTCACCACTACAGCCCGTTCCCGCGCGGTCGTATGAACAAACTCTGACGTCCTGGGAAAGACGAGATTGAACAAGATGCCAATCGAGCGACCAGCTACCTGCGCCTGCCTCCAGAATGATTGTTGGTGCGCCCGACCCGGAACAGAGCAAATGCATCTCGGTGCCGTTTACATCCACCAACTGACCGGGTGGCGCGTAGGTTTTCTCGAAGTCGTAGACCGCCCACACCTGATATCCCGCGAGGGCGGCGTAACCCGTAATGAGCAGTGCAACGGCGGTCGCGGCGATGAAGACAAAACGTCGGCTGCGAAGCCGCAATCGAGACGCCGTTTGGTCTTTCATCGTGGACGTTGGACCAGCGAGAGTCCGCAAGGGGTCGTGAGCGGAAATCCGCTACGGCAAATCGCGGAAGATTGATCGCCAGGGCCAGTCGGTATGAGCTGGCAACTACGCAACGCTATCGACGACGGTGGGCCAACAGGGCAACGGCAATCCGTGGCCCATATCGTCGAACATTTCGAGCTTGGCGTTGGGGATAGCGGTGGCCTGAGCCTCGGCGTGGGATGGTGGAAAAATAGGGTCATCGCGACCATGGATTATCGTCGTGGAAGTGTCGCTGCCCACTTTCGTAGCCAAGCGTCGAGAAGGTCTTTTTTGCAGCTGTCACATCGGATCAGACAACTAAGTCGACGTGCTTCAGATCTCGTGGGCAGCGAAGTCTCGGCGCAGCCACCGAACGACCAGTGCGGCACGCTGCTTAGCGAAAGAGACTCGCTAATCTCGTCAATGATGCGTAGTTGCTCGTCGTTCGTCTGATCCATGGCTTCCCGTCGTTCACTTTGGGGTCGGTAGCGGACGTCTGCCATCGGGCAGGTGCGGTCACTCGAAACCGATATCCTGTGCGCCTTCTCAATGGAAATAGGGGTTAGTTTATGAGTGTCGTCGCCGTAATTCAGGAGACGCAGGCGATATAGCTTCCTAGCATGCCGGCTATCGTTCACCACGCTTCTCGACGGGTAACCATCACCAACATTTACGTCCCGTTCGCCAAATTGCGGTGGGCCGCGTGGAGACCATTACTGTGCAGCTAGACGACTCTTTTGCGCGTGAGCGCTTTCCTCGATCAACGAAGTACGACCGCGATTGGATGATCGCGAATTCCATGGGACCTAATGCGGTCTGGATTACCGAGTTCCTATCCGAAGCACTTGAGCTGAAGCCGGGGATGAAGGTTCTTGATCTGGGCTGCGGCAAAGCCATGAGCTCAATCTTTCTCGCCCGGGAATTTAGCGTCGAAGTGTGGGCAAACGACCTGTGGATACCCGCGTCAGTCAACGAGACTCGGATTCGCGAAGCCGGCTTGACCCATCAGATTCACGCGGTTCACGCCGAAGCGCATTCCTTACCCTACGAAGAAGCGTTCTTTGACGTAATCGTTAGCCTTGATGCCTTCCACTATTTTGGCACCGACGATCTCTATCTCGGCAATCTCGCGCCGTTTCTCAAGAAAGGCGGACAAATCGGGATCGTTTCTCCTGGTCTCCTCAGGGAGTTCGAGCGTGATCCTCCGGAACATCTACAACCAGGTTGGGCTTGGGATTTCGCCTCGTTTCACTCCCCGGACTGGTGGTCTCGGCACTGGGATCGAATCGGCAAGTTCGACGTGCAGACCGCAGACTGGCTCCAAGACGGTTGGAAGTTCTGGGCCCACTGGGATCGCGTCTGCGAGGAGGCGGCGGGTGTGAAGGGCGATGCAGAGATGGTGGAGACAGACGCCGGCAGGACCCTCGGGTTTGTGAGAGTGGTCGCCACGCTGCGCGAAACGGAGAGGTGGCGGAGTTAGGGAGCGGCGAATGTCGCCTTCGGGTCGAGAGCGCACATCGGCCGTCCGCCAAATGCGGACGTTCACATCAATGCCTCGAACCGATCCATGACATGTTTTTGATAGGCGCGCTCCAAGCGATCGGGGGCCCAGGGAGCACCAGAACGCTCAACGGAATCAGCTATGACCGCACCAAGGGCGTAACTGAGATAGGCCAGAATTCCGTCTGCTCTATCGTGAAAAAAGCCGGATCGGCGCATTTCGGCGAAGAGTGTTGGTGCGTGCCACACGGGGTTGTGTAGCAGGATCCCAACCAGAATCTCGCGCGTGCCGATGAAAGCCTGTTCGAAGTCGATGAACTTGTGGATACGGCCGTGCCGCACGAATGTATTGCCGGCATTCCAGTCCAGCTTGATCAGAAGCTCTTCCGTAATCTCGATGTCGGAGACCCTCTCGATCAGTGATTCGATGATTGGGTGCCCCAGGGCCGTTGCCAACGACGTCAGGGACGCGACCAAGCGGTCCCGGTTCTCGCTCGCTCCGCGTCCGAGGTAGTTCTGTGCCTTGATCTCGGGATCAACCTGTCGATCAGCGAACAAATCAGCAATTGCCGATGCGTAGTCGTGTGAGAGGTCTCGTTGGCGACCTTCGTCGTGTGCGATGTCTGCAACGCGCTCGCCGGCGACGAGCGATACCACGATGTGTTGGTCGGGTTCGTGATCAATCAGGTCAGGGAGCCGTTCTGAAGCGCCTAAGTGAAGGTAGAAACCTACCTCGCGGGCATACTTGCCGGACGGAACTCCTTCGCGGTTGTAGGTCTTCCTCACCGACTTCCCGTCGGGAAGGATCTCCACGCGGCTCTTGCGTCCTTGGGGCAGCGCAGTCATGACCGCCGAGATCCTACGCCGCTGAACGGCCGCGTTGGGTGCGATGTGGCGTTTCAAAGCTTCCAGCGTCTGCGACGAGCATGTCCGCTTCGGGTTGTGGTCTCAAAGGCTGTCGCGTCGCTAGCTAGAACGTGGATTGGCGTCGATGAGTCCGATCAACCACCCGGCGATCGAGAATCGATCTCCCCGGCTTCCGCGTCCGACCGCTTCGCGTACGAGCGTTTGACGGTGAAGTGGGCCAAAAACGCGAACGAGGTGCACACCACCGCCCAAGCGATCGCCTCGATGCCTTCGCCGGTGAACCAGTCGATCCCGCCATCGTCGAGTGAGTCTGTCAGCGTCTGGTAAGGCTCGACGTAACTCGTCGAGAAAAAGATGGCGACGGAGATGCCGAAGGCGGCGAGCAGCCACGCGGCCCACGTCGTGCGGTGTGTCGACTTGGTGCTCTTTTCCCCTTCCGGTACGACGTGTAAGCCCAGGCGGAACTTCCGTTCGCCGTCGGTGACGGTGCCGCGTCGCGACAGGAAGAGAATCACCGCGAGACCGGAGACGCTGCCGATGACGATCGGATGCAGGTAGACCGGCAAGGAGATCCATCCCGCGATCTCCATGAGACGCGGCACGACGTTCAGCACAAAGCCGACGATCATTCCCCAGAATGCCGCCTTCGACGTGATCCGATCGCTCCACACACTCATGAACGCGACCGGTCCCCAGGACGAAGCAAAGCTCGGCCCGACGACGTTGGTGATGAGCCAGATGGAGAGCGGGGTCACGAGCGCGATCACGAGAACGACCACGCCGACGAGCAGCATCATCAAGCGACTGAAGCGGAGCATCCGTTCGTCAGTGGAGAGGCCGTGCCGCCGCGGCAGGATGTCGTGACTCAAGCTGAATCCGACGAGTGAAAGAAAGGTCGTCGCTGACGACAACGCGGCCGCCATGAGTCCCGCCAGCATCAAAGCGCCCAGCCACGAGGGCAGGATATTCGTCGCCGCCCAGATCATCGTGCTTTCCATCGGCTCGATGTCGGGTTTCGTCAGGTTGACCGTCGCCGCGGTCGCGTAGAGTCCCACCTGGATCGAGACGATCGTGACGGCCGCGATGCAGGCCGATCGGATGACGACTTGCTCGTTCTTTGCGATCAGGTAGCGGCTCGATTGCCAGGGGCTGATCGCGACGACCAATCCCCACGCCAGCGCGATGACGATCTGCCAGATCGCCATGTCGAACGGTGTCTCCCACTGCATGTCCGGGCCGGTCATGCCGTGCCAGGCCATGAGGTCGGGTTTTTCCTCGAGCGTGACCAGTCCTTCGAACGCGCTCGCCCAGCCGCCGTGGTGATCGACGATGTAGATCAGCCCAAAGAGCGTCACGGTGGCGAAGAGGAAGAACATCATCGTGTCGGTCAGCACGACGCCGCGTGAGCCGGAATAGATCGTGAAGGCGGTGTAGCTCGCCCACGAAATGATGAGGGCCCACGTATAGGAGAGCGGCGTGAGGTCGGACAGGATCACCGCGGCGCCCTGGGTCACCGCCAGGAGATAGCCGCCGAGCCCGAGCACGATCGTCAGTCCCGCGACGATCTGAACCCGGCGGTCGAAGCGCTGGCCGAGAAAATCGGCGACCGTGATCGCCCGGCTACGCCGCAGGTAGCGCCCGAAGAAGAGCGCGCCGTAGATATAGCCCATCACCATCAGCGGCGGGAAAAGAATCCACGGCCCCGCCCAGAACGTATACGCCATTCCCGTTTCGGCGAGGAACGTGTTGGTGCTGAGGAAGCTCGCGGTCAGTGTGCCGACGATGAGTACCGTCGGCGCCTGACGTCCGGCCACAAAGTAGTCGTCGAGCCCTTTGACGCGCCGGCCGGCGTAGTTCCCCACGAGCAGATATAGGATCACGCTGATCGCGATCGCGGTCGAATAGATGTCCATGGGGGGACCTGTCTACCAGGGAAGCCGGATCCTTGTCACATCTTGACGATCTCGCTCATGCGGCGGTACTCGCAAAACATCGCTACTCGCGCGTCGCGGATACGTTGTTGGCCAGCACGAATCCGTAGGCGGGGTACTGGGTCCGGTAGGCCAGCACTTCGAAGTCGCGGAGTTCGAGGTTCTGACCTTTCAGGATGCTCGCGACTTCATCGCGGGCATCTCCGCCGCCGGGGAAGAACAGTTTGAACTCGGTTCCATACAAGAGGCCGAAGCCGAACTTCATGTAGCGTCCGATCAAGCCGTAGAACCCGCCGCTCGTGAAGAGTTCCCGTGGCAGGTAGTCGAAAGCGATCATGCTGCCGGGCGCGAGTCCCGCGACGGTTTGGAGGGTTTCCTCGATCACTTTCTGATCGAGGTACATCGAGACGCCTTCCCAGATCACGTAGGTCGGTAGATCTGGATCAAAGCCGGCGCGAACGAGCTCGTCGCGCCATGACTTCTCATTGAAGTCGAGGGGTACGAACGTGACGTGGCTGGCGTCGATCGCGGCGCTGGCGAGCGCTTCCCGTTTCTCCTGTTGCGTGGCCGGTTCATCGACTTCGAAGAAGCGAAGCTTCGAGTAGATCGCGTTATAGGCACGTGTGTCCCAGCCGGCCCCGAGGATCACGACCTGTGCTACGTCGCCGCTCGCGGATTCCAACGTGCGATCGAAGAACTCGGCCCGTAGCGCCATCACGGACATCAGCTTGTGGGGCTTGCCCGGTGGGAAATCGAAAACCGTGGGGACATGACCTGACAAATGAGCGGCCGATCGCATGGGCAATCCGAAGAGGGCCCAGACGGGTGGACCGGTGACCGTCAGGCGCGATGCCAGACGCCGGGCGACCGGATCGCTTCTCGTCCCGACGTCGTGCATGACCAAGCGAGCGGTGAAAGGCTCGTAGGTGGTTCCGTCGACACCGCGCCGCTTCAGCGCTCTGCGCACGCGGAACATGTAGATCATCACCCCGACAAGCATGAGCGGCGACAGCACGATCGAGACTAGGATAAATACCAAACGTCGCAATGATTGCTCCCTGGTGGCGTCCGATGACGCTAACGCTCGATCGACGAAGCACAAAAACGGAAGAACGCGGAAAGAGTATGGATTCCTCAGAAGGTCAGTGGTTCGACGGCGGCTGCCACTGCGGCAAAGTTCGTTTTCAGGTCCGGCTCTACTCCGAGAGCGCGCTCGCGTGCAATTGCTCGATTTGCGCGAAGAAGGGTTTTATCAATCTCATCGCGGCGGCGGAAGACTTTCGTCTGCTTGCCGGTGAGGACCACCTTTCGACCTACCGTTTCAACACGGGCAAGGCGGAACATCGCTTCTGCACCACGTGCGGCATCCATCCTTTCACTCGCCCGCGCTCGCACCCGGACGGCTACGACATCAACGCGCGATGCCTCGACGCCGGTTTCGAGTTCTTGTCGATTACGCCGTTCGATGGCCAGAACTGGGAAGAGAGCGTGGGCTCGATCACCTAGACGACCGGCGAGGCCAGCCGGACTGCACGGAGACGGTTGGGTTTCTCCTTGCGATCGATGTGGGTGGAATATCTGATGACTCAAAACGACGAAGGGGAACGTCTTGCCAATTTCCGAATCTGCGCCTATCGAGTTCTGGGGTGCTTTCACGTCACGCACGGTCCGTCCCATCTGGGCGGCCGAGGAACTGGGTCTCGACTATCAGCTGCATGCCATTGGCCCCCGTACCGGGGAAACTCTGACCGATGAGTACACGGCGCTAAATCCCAAGCAGAAGATCCCGTGCATGGTCGATCGGAGTGGCGACGATGCGTTCGTGCTCACCGAAAGCCTCCCGATCGCGCGCTACCTCGTCAGCCGCTACGGCGATGCGCGGCTTTCGACGCCGAGTTCACCCATCGATCAGGCGAAGGAAGACGAATGGTGCTGCTATGCGTTGGCGGAGCTGGATGCCACGAGCCTCTACATCGTCCGCCGGCACCGCGATCTCGCGCACATCTATGGCGAGAGTCCGGTGGTCGTGGATTCCTGCTTCGAATACGTCGAGCGCCATTTGAAAGTCGTCGAGCGCTATCTGGGTGGTCGTGAGTTCGTCATGGACTGGGGGTTCAGCCTGGCCGACATCATGCTGACCACGTGCCTTACGTGGGCTGACAACTACGGCGCGACTCTTCAGGCGCAAACTGCCGCGTATGTCGAACGGATGACGAGCCGTGATGCCTTCATCAGCGCGACCCGGATCAACCAGCCAAAGGGGAATTGAGCCGTGCGACCGCTTGCCGGATTTCGCGTACTCGATTTCACCTCTATGGTTTCCGGTCCATTTGCCGGCGCGATCCTCGCGGAGCAGGGCGCGGATGTGATCAAGGTCGAACCGCCCACGGGCGAGCAGATGCGTCGCGCGGGTGGTGGACAGAACGGCATTCCGGCGGGCTTCTACTCCTGCAACCGAGGCAAGCGCTCGCTTTGCATCGACTTGAAGAGTCCAGAAGGTGTCGAGGTCATCCTCGATCTCTTCGAAGTAACGGACGTCGTGCTGCAGAACTTCCGTCCGGGCGTCGTCGATCGCATGGGGATTGGGTTCGACGCGGCGAAGGCGCGTAACCGGAAGATCGTCTACGTCTCGATCAGCGGATTCGGACCCGCGGGGCCCTACGCGCATCAGCGAGTCTACGATCCTGTCATTCAGGCACTGTCCGGGGCGACGGATATCCAGGCCGATCGTATTTCGGACGAACCCGCCATGATGCGAACGGTCGTGGCGGACAAGGTCACGAGTCTGACGGCAGCGCAAGCCGTGAGTAGTGCGTTGCTGCAGCGCGAGCGAACCGGCGAGGGACAGAGCGTCGACGTCTCGATGTTGGATGCGATGCTCGCGTTTTTCTGGCCCGGCGCGATGGCGAGCTTCACCTATGCGGAAAAGGAATCCGATCCCAAGGCGAACGTCTGGTCGCGCGACCTGATTTTCGCAACGCGGGACGGCTACATCACGGCTGGGACGATTTCTCAGAGTGAGTGGCAAGGGCTTTGCCGCGCGCTCGACCGCGAATACCTACTCGATGATCCACGGTTCAAGACGCCGCAGGAACGCGCTCGGCATCCCGAAGAACGGTTGCAGGAGATGGCGGACGGCATCAAACAGTTCACGAGCGAAGAAGCCCTAGCGCGGCTCGATGCGAACCAGGTGCCGAGTGCGCCGATCCTTTCGCGTGCCGATCTCCTCGGCCACGAGCAGTTGACGGCGAACGGTTCGGTTCAGTTTCACGAAATCGAGGGTTTCGGCGAGGTGCGTCAGGCGACGCCGGGGGCACGGTTCGAAAACCTTCCGACGGTGGTGGACGCGCCAGCGCCGCAACTCGGCGAGCACACGGTCGAGATCCTGGGCGCGCTCGATTACTCGCGCGAACGTGTTGCCGCGTTGATCGATCGAGGAATCGTCATCACGAACTGATCTCGCGACGTCGTCACGGCGAGATGGTCAGTGTCCGGCGATGAACTCCTCGACGGCGCGGTTGAATCCGTCGTCGTCTTCCATGTTGACCCCGTGACCGGCGTCGACGTCCACCACATCGAAGTTCGCTAATGTTTCGGCGAAATTCCGGTGATCACGAAAGCGTTCTTCGAACCGTCCGCAGATGAGCCGACCGGGTACGCTGCTCGAGGTCAGCCGGCTGCGCACGGAGGCTTCCGGTAGCGTGAACTGCATCGTCCGCGCGATCCCTTCCGGGTTCAGGATCCGGGCGTCTTCGACGAGCGCCTGCTTGACCGATTCGGGCAGTCGTTTGGCGTTCTTCGGGTGAACGGCGATCTTGTCGACTGCCGCTTTACCGCCTTGCCGAATGCTCGTCGCGGTCTGTTCCGCGGTGGCGCGCCATTGGTCCACCATCGCGGGCTCGGCAAAAGCCGAGGTCGAATTGGTCATGATGTGGCCGCGTACGTGTTCCGGATGGCTGAGCGTGTAGTTGGCGGTAATGGCGGCGCCGAGCGAATAACCACAGACGAACCATCGTTCGACCCCTAGACGCTCGCGTATCTCGTCGATTGCCTGGGCGTAGCCCGCCGGCCGGTAGCGCGCGTCGTCCGTCGGTGAGGGTGAGCGTCCGTGGCCGTAGAGTTCCATCACGATCGGCCGGCAGAACTTCGATAGGGCGTCGAGATTCGGCTGCCATTGGGCGCCCGATGACAGAAAGCCGTGGACGAGCAGCAGGTAAGGCCCGTTGCCCGAGTAAATCTCCCAATAGGGGTCTTCGCGAATCATCTAAAGCGCTCGTGCCACGGCGGTGCAGAAATCTTCTGTCGAGGTCGTTCCGCCCTGATCGGGTGTCAACGCCTGCCCGTTGGCATACACCCGGAAGACGGCGTTTTCTATTTTTCGAGCCTCGTCGGTGAACCCGAGGTGCTCGAGCATCATCGTCGCCGAAAGCAGGGCCGCGGTCGGATTGATGATGTGCTGGCCGGCGATATCCGGGGCCGTGCCATGCGCGGGTTCGAAGTAGGCGTAGTCGTCGCCAAAGCATCCCGACGCGGCAAGCCCGAGCGAGCCGACCAAGCCGCCGGCGGCGTCGGAAAGGATGTCGCCGTAAAGGTTCGGCATCACCACTACATCGAGCGCCTGCGGATCGCGAATCATTCGGCAGGCGAAATCGTCGACGATGAACGATTCGAACTCGACGTCGTCGTATTCGCTCGCGATTTCGGCCGCCACCTCCAGGAAGAAGCCGTCGCTGCCGCGAAGCATGTTGTGTTTCGTCGCACAGGTGAGTTTCGGGGCGCGGCTCGGATCCTGCCGGTGGCGCCGACGCGCAAGCTCGAACGAGAAGCGCACGACACGCTCGGTGCCTTCGCGCGTGATCGCCTTGATCGCGTACTTCCCCGTGCCGAGCGTGTGGACGGGCTGGCGAATCGTGCGACCGCGAAGGTTCAACGGCTCGAGGTCTTCGAGCGGGCCCTCGCAGCCGACATAAAGGTCTTCGAGGTTCTCGCGCACGATCACGAAGTCGATGCCTTCGGGGTTCGCCAACGGCGAAGCGCATCCGGGGAGATGCAGACAGGGCCGCACGTTGGCGTAAGTCTGCTTGCCCCAGCGCAGGTACATGAGCGATGCGCCCGATGAGCCGCTGCTCGAGCCGAAGAAGGTCGTATCCGCGTTGTCGATCGTGGCGCGGGCTTCGTCGGGAAACGGCGAACCGGTCTTCGCCTCCGCGGCTTCACCGACCTCCGGATAGACCCACTCGAGGCCGATGTTCATCGAGTCGAGTAACTGGACGACCGGCTGCATAGCCTCCGGGGCCGCGTCGTCACCTTCGATGACGGCAATGGTCTTGATCATGGTGCCTCCCTCGTCGAGGCGCCCATGATGCGGATATTTCGCGCCGGGTCGAGGCGCAAAACGCTCATTTCGTCCGTCGTAGACCACGGGATTGGCGGTCTACGTTCTTCTGGCCGGGGATGGCGCGTGTACGTCTTCGAGAAGCGCCGTAGAGGTATCGATTTGGTTTTCGACCAATTCGATGTTCCTCGCCATAGAATGAGTCGGTTAGCTCGCGATCGAAAAACTCGAAGGGGGAGTCATGGCCTACGATCTGGTGATCAAGAACGGGACCGTCGTCGATGGTTCGGGCAGCGCGCGGTTTCGCGCCGATGTCGCCGTCAAGGACGGCAAAATCGCTCACATCGGCCGGGTCGTCGACCGCGCCGCCGAGACGATCGACGCCGAGGGTCATGTCGTGACCCCAGGCTTCGTCGACGGGCATACGCACATGGATGCGCAGATCTTCTGGGATCAACTCGGCTCGTGCTCCTGCTATCACGGTGTCACGAGCGTCGTCATGGGTAACTGCGGGTTCACCATCGCGCCGTGTCGCGAAGCCGACGCCGACATGGTGTTCAAGAACCTCGAACGCGCAGAAGACATCTCCCGGGACGCGATGCTTGCCGGGGTGAAATGGTCCTGGGAAACCTTTCCGGAATTCCTCGATACGATCGATTCGTTACCGAAGGGCATCAACTACGCGGGCTATATCGGCCACTCGGCGCTCAGAAATTACGTGATGGGTGAACGCGGTTTCACTGAACCCGCGAGCGAAGACGAGATCAACACGATGTCCGCCCTCGTCAAAGAGGCGGTTCGCGCCGGGGCGATCGGTTTCTCGACCTCGCGCACGCCGAACCATCTGACCGCCGACGACCTGCCTGTCGCGAGTCGCGCGGCGAGCTGGGATGAAGTCCGCGCGATCGTCAACGCGATGGGATCGACGGGGCGTGGCATCTTCGAGATCGCGCAGGAGCAGGTCGGACGCGATCCAGACCGGATTCGGGAATACCACGTGCGCTTGCGCGATCTCGCGATCGAATCCGGCGTCCCGCAAACGTGGGGCATGTTCAGCAACCGTCGTGCGCCGGACTACTGGCGCCCCTACATGGATCTGCTGGAAGAGACGGCGCAGGCCGGCGGACGCATGTTCGCGCAGGTCCATTCGCGACCGCTCAATACCCTCCTGTCGTTCAAGACCCAGATGCCGTTCGATAAGTGGGATGTCTGGCGCGACATTCGATCGCTCCCGCTCGAAGAACAGAAAGCGAAACTTCGTGATCCGGACCTCCGCGCGAAACTCGTCGAAGTCGCGGGCGGCCAACCGCCGGCCGGCAAGATCGTTGGTGTCGAAGCGCGCCCGCCGGACTACGACCACCTCTACGTGCTCGACGGCATGACCGGTGACGATCGGCTCCTGAAAGACGTCGCGGCAGAGCGGGGCATGAATCCGGTCGATCTCATGATCGAGTTGTCGCTGCAGACGGACTTCAATCAGTTCTTCCGCCAGCCGGCGGCGAACGAAGACCAATCGCACGTACTCGAAATGATCCAGAACCCGCGCTCGGTCGTGACGTTCTCCGATTCAGGCGCTCACGTTTCGCAGATCATGGATAGCTCCCTGCAAACGCACCTGCTCGGTACCTGGGTGCGGGAAAAAGAAGCGCTGACGCTCGAAGACGCGGTTCGCCAACTCACCTTCAACACGGCATCGCAATGGGGCATGCACGACCGCGGTCTGATTCGAGTCGGTTTGAACGCCGATCTCGTCGTGCTCGACCCGGATACGGTGGCGCCGGAGATGCCAGAGGTCGTTCACGATCTCCCGGCCGGCGGCAAACGCTTGAAGCAGGTCGCGCGCGGTATCAAGAACACGATCGTCAACGGTGAGATCTTCCTGACCAACAACGAGTCGAGTGGCGTAAATTCCGGTCGGCTGTTCAGGGGCCTCAACTAGCGCCGCAAAAACATCGAGGAGGTTCGTGATGGGAAATGCCGCGGATTTGAGGGCATCGCGAGACCATCCGGTGATCGACGCCGATGGGCACTGGCTGGAATACGGACCGGTGGTCAGCAAGGCCATGCAGAAAATCGGCGGCGATGATGCCGTTCGGGCGATGCGCATCAACGGTGATCGTGTTCGTCGATCGTTGGCGATGACACCCGACGAGCGGCGCCGTGAGCATGTGCCGCAGGAAGCCTTCTGGGGTGCGCCGACCAAGAACACGCGCGACCGAGCGACGGCGATGATGCCGAAGCTTCTCTACGAAAGGTTCGATGAATTCGGCATCGACTTCAGCATCCTGTTCCCGACGATGGGTCTCGGATTGCCGCGCGTGAACGACCGCGAAGCGCGTATCGCTGCTTGCCGGGCTTTCAATATCTATCAAGCGGAGCTGTTCGAGCCGTTCAAGGATCGGGTGACGCCGGCGGCCGTCATTCCAATGCATCACCCGGAAGAGGCGATCGCGGAACTCGAACACGCGGTGAACGACCTGGGTCTCAAAGCCGTCATGTTGAACAGCATGATCGATCGGCCGGTCGAAAAAGTGGCCGAAGACCGACCGGACGCGTCGGACCTGGCCGTCTGGTTCGACGTGATCGGCCTCGACAGTGCCTACGACTACGACCCGGTCTGGTCGACGTGCCGCGATCTCGGCGTGTCGCCGACGTTTCATCGCGGCTCGCGGGGGCGTGCGTTCCGTATGTCGCCGTCGAACTTCTGCTACAACCACATCGGTCATTTCGCGGCGGCATCCGAAGCCGTCTGTAAGGCCGTCTTTCTCGGCGGCGTCACGCGGCGTTTCCCGGAGCTCAACTTCGGTTTCCTCGAAGGTGGGGTCGGCTTCGCGTGTCTTCTGTATGCAGACCTGATCGGCCACTGGAACATCCGCAACGAGAAGGCGTTGGCCGACGTTGATCCGGCGAACCTCGATCTCGAGTCTTTGCTGGAACTCGCCGAGGAATACGCATCGGAGCCGATGATCGAGGCGATCCGCGCGGGCGCGGGCTTGAGCACCCGAAACGATTCAGCGAGTACCGGCTCGATCGAAAACCTCGACGACTATTCGGCTTGCGAGATCAGCGAGGCGTCCGATATTCGCGACCTTTTCGTCGAACCCTTCTATTTCGGCTGCGAAGCCGACGATTCGAACAACGCCTGGGCGTTCAACACGGACAACAACCCGTTCGACGCTGAGATCAAGACGCTGTTCGGCTCGGACATCGGCCACTTCGACGTCCAGGACATGGCGGACGTTCTGCCCGAGGCGTATGAACTCGTGGAGGACGAAAAGATCACCGCGGACGGTTTTCGACGGTTCGTCTTCGAGAACCCTGTGAATTTCTTCGGGCGCACGAATCCCCGCTTCTTCGAGGGCACTAAGGTTTCGGGCGCGGCCGGGGCGATACTCGGCGGTTAGTCCTCGTAGCAGATGAGTTCGAGCAGGTTCTGATCGGGATCGCGGAAGTAGACACTCGTCCCGACGGCGCTGCCGCGCGCGCGTCCGCCGACACGCTCGACCGGGCCTTCGATCGTCTCGATGCCCTGGTCGTCGAGAAATGCCTTCGCGGCGTCGACTCCACCCTGCCAGACGAAACAGAAATCACCACAACCGGGCTCGGCGTTCGGTCCGCGTAGATCGAACTTGCCGGACTGCCACAGCGCGGGCGCGTGAAGGTTGAGCTTCTGGTCATCGATCGCGATCGCATAGGCGAGCGGTGCGTGGCTCTCATCCACGGAGAACCCGAGAGCGACGTAGAACTCGAGCATGGCCTCGACGTTGCCCAGGGGAATGGCTGCGTGGTCGATACTGGCGATCGCCATGGCGCGTTTCTCGGCTTCTTGAAAGAGGGCGAGTTTATCGGGCGGATTGCATAGCATCACGCCCTTGTCTTTGGCACTGGGGGATGGGTGGCCGAACAGCGGACGGATGTCGTATCTGTGCGAACCAAGCTTTGGTTCGGCATTGGTGCGACCGGCGAGTCAGCGACGAACTGGATTTTCAATGCGCTGACTTTTCTCTACTACCAGCAGATTCTCGGCCTCTCAGGGACCCTCACCGGGCTCGCGGTGTTCCTCGCGATCGCCTCCGACGCGGTTACTGATCCACTCATCGGCTCGATCTCGGATCGGTTCCGATCCAAGTACGGCCGTCGGCATCCCTTCATGTTCGTCGCACCGTTACCGCTCGCGGCAAGCATCCTATTGATCTTCAACCCGCCGGAAACGGTGGTCGATTCGCAGACGGTGCTCTTCGTCTGGTTCACGGCTTTCACGATCCTGATGCGGACGTTCACGACGCTCTTCGCCGTGCCGCACCTCGCGATGGGGGCCGAGCTATCCGACGACTACATCCAGCGCTCGAAGGTGATGAGCTTCAACAACCTCTTCACCTTTTACGGCGGCTTCGCGATGCACTGCTTCGTGTGGTTCTTCGTGTTCGACGCGCTGTATGCCGAGGAAGGCGGTCAGCTCTACGGACCGGCCTATACACCGATCGTCTGGTTCTGTTGCGCGGTTATCGTTGTCGCGATCCTGGGATGTGCGTGGTTCACGCGCGATCAGATTCCCAATTTGAAGCCACCGCCGGACGACGGTCACGGATTCACGTTGATGCGCCTCGCGCTCGACATGTGGGAGGCCGTCAAGAATCCGCACTATCGATACCTGTTGCTCGGGCTCTTTTTCCTGTCGATGACGATCGGCACGCACGAAACGCTCGGCATCTACATGAACACGTTCTTCTGGGAGCTGACGCCCTACCAGATCGGCTGGCTGATCTTGAACAACGTGATCGGCTATCACATCGGCTTCGCGTTGACGGCGATCGCCCACGACCGATTCGACAAACGCTGGACCATCGTCGCGACCGCGGCGGGGCTGAGCTTCTTCTGGTCGCTCGCCGTCACGCTCAGGCTCTTTGATCTTGCACCCGAGAATACGAGCTGGGACCTCGTCGCCTTCATCGTCGGTATCGGGATCTTCTCGTCAGCCTGTGGATCGATTCTCAATATCAGCGTGATGTCGGCGCTTGCCGATATTTCGGATGAGCATGAAGCCAATACGGGTCGTCGCCAGGAGGGGATCTTTTACTCGGCGCGCACGTTCTTCGCGAAGTTGACGAACGGGATTGGCCACGTCGTCGCGGGGATCGCGATCGATGTCTATATCAAGCTCCCGCCCGGCGCGGTTCCTGGCGAAGTGCCTGCTGACACACTCTTTCGCCTCGGCGTGGTCGACGGTCCGTTCGCAATGATCTGGGGTTTGCTAGCGGCCGTCTTCTATGCCGGCTATCGCATCGACAAGAAGTATCACGCGGACATTCAACGCAAGCTCGCGGCAATGCGAGCATCAAAGAGAGCGAAGACTGATGAACAGGCCTCGGTCGCCGATGGTTGAGCGCTTCGCCTTTGTCATCCTGCTATGGCTAAGTACCGCGATGCATGCGGTCGAAGTCGAAACCACGGAAGGGGTGCTGCGCGGCGCGGCGGAGGACCATGAACTCGCTGTTTTTCGTGGTGTGCCATTTGCGACGCCACCCATCGGTGATAGGCGGTGGCGTCCACCCCTCCCGCACCCTGGGTGGACGGGTACGCGCGATGCGTTGACGCCGGGTACGGCCTGCTGGCAGGAGCGCACGCCAGAGGACTGGGTCTACAGCCGTGGCCTCGATCTCGAAGTCTCGGAAGACTGTCTCTATCTGAACGTCTGGTCGCCGATCGACACGTCCGAAGCCCGGGCCGTCATGGTCTGGTTCCACGGCGGCGCAAACACCATGGGGCACGGTTCGTCGCGCATTTTCGACGGTGCCAACCTCGCGCGTCTCGGCGTGGTCGTCGTGACCGCGAATTATCGAATGGGGCCGTTCGGCTTTTTTGCGCATCCGGACCTGGTCGACGAGTCCGAGCACGCGAGCGCGGGGAATTATGGCCTGCTCGATCAGATCGAGGTTCTCCAGTGGGTGAAACGCAATATCTCGGCGTTCGGTGGCGATCCCGATCGGGTGACCATCTTTGGCCAGTCGGCCGGAGCGCTCGACGTCTGCGCGCTGATGGCGTCAAAGCTGGCGAGCGGTTTGATGCATGGCGTCATTGCTCAATCCGGCACGTGCCTTGGCGTGGGGGAGACACTCGACGAGGCGAGCAAGAAGGCGACCGCGATCACGGATGCGGGGATCGATGACCTACGCGCGCGCTCGTCCGATGAAATCGGTGAACTCTTCGCGCCGTACTCGAGCCCGATCATCGTCGACGGGTGGGTGCTCGAGGATCGGCCGACGGATCTCTTCGCCTCGGGCGACTTCAACCAGGTGCCGTTGATGCTGGGCGCCCTGGCCGATGAGATGAAGGGATTGAGCCCCGAGACGCCCGAAACGTCGATGGAAGATTTCGATCTGCAACTCGCACGGATCTTTGGCTCGGCCTCGGCGGATGCCAAAATGGCTTATGGCGATGCGCTTGCCGTCTCGACCGCCGACGCGACGCATGCCATCGGTGGTGATCGGGCCTTCGTGGCGCCGGCCCGAAAGATGGCGCGGCTAACCCGTGGTCATGGCGTCGCGACCTATCTTTACCATTTCGATCAAGACGTGCCTGTGTTCCGGCTCTATCTGCACGACCGGCCGCTCTTCGACGGCAAGACCGCGCCGCGTTCGCACGGCGCTTATCACTCGGGTGAACTCGCGTACGTTTTCTCGAACCTCGCGCTGTTGGGCGCGGGTTGGAATCACAGCGATCGCGCAATCGGTCGCGCGATGTCGCGCTATTGGACGAGCTTTGCGAAGACCGGCGATCCGAACACGCCCGGGCAAGCGCATTGGCCGTCTTTCGACACCGATGAACAGGTGATGTTGTTCGCGAATCCGATCGGCGCGCGCGACCACCCTTCGCGCGAACGACTGGACGTGATCGATCGCGTGCAATCACGCTGACGCTGTGTACGATCCAAGAAAAATCTCGGAGGGAAACTCTCGATGAGTCTTACATTCAAATCGCGATGGCCCGTGCTCGTGATCTGTGCCGCGATTGCGGCCTGTTCTCAGGAAGCGCCGACACCGGCGCCAGCGCCTGCGCCAGAAGCGCCAGCCGTTCCCGCGCCGGCGGGTACGGCCGGGATGGTGGACGATGCGCGAATCAACGCATCGGAAACGGCGGAGCCCGAATCGTGGCTTTCGTACGGTAAGGATTACCGCGAGCAGCGCTATTCGACGTTGACGCAGATCAACAGCGAGAACGTCGGCGAACTCGGTCTCGAGTGGTATCTCGACCTGGACACGATTCACCCGCTCGAAGCGACACCGCTCGTGGTGGACGGCGTCATGTATCTGACGAGCGCCTGGAACATCACCTATGCGCTGAACGCCGCGACTGGCGCGGAAATCTGGCGTTACGACCCGGAAGTACCGGGTGAGTTTGCGCGTAAGGCATGCTGCGGCGTCATCAGCCGGGGCCTCGCCGTCTACGAAGGTCGTGTGCACGTGGCGACCCTCGACGGTCGGCTTCTCGCCCTCGACGCGGCCGACGGCGCCCTCCTCTGGGAAGTCGACACGGTCATCGACCGTGAGCGCTTCTACACGATCACGGGCGCACCGCGTGCCGCGGGCGGCAAGGTCTATATCGGTAACGGCGGTGCCGAATTCGGCGTGCGTGGTTACGTGACGGCATACGACGCGGCGACCGGTGAGCAGGAATGGCGGTTCTTCACCGTGCCGGGCAACCCCGCATTGCCGTTCGAACACCCGGAAATGGAGATGGCCGCGGAGACCTGGAAAGGCGGCGAGTGGTGGGAGATCGGTGGCGGTGGCACCGTCTGGAACTCCATCGTTTACGACCCGGATTTCGACTCGGTCTACATTGGCGTCGGCAACGGCGCGCCCTGGACCCGCGCAATTCGCTCGCCCGGCGGTGGTGACAACCTCTTCCTCTCGTCGATCGTCGCCCTCGACGCCGACACCGGCGCGATGAAGTGGTACTACCAGACGACGCCAGGCGACAACTGGGACTACACGGCGGTGCAGGACATCATGCTCGCCGACATGAACGTCGACGGCGTCGATCGCAAGGTGCTGATGCAAGCGCCGAAGAACGGTTTCTTCTATGTGATCGACCGGGCCGACGGCACGCTGCTACGCGCGCATCCGTACGGTGCGGTTACCTGGGCGACGCATGTCGACATGGATACGGGTCGACCGGTCGAGAACGCGGAAGTCGACTATTCCGAAGAAGAACAGTGGATCCTGCCGGGCCCGCTCGGTGCACATAACTGGCAGGCGATGGCGTACGACCCCGAACGTGGGCTCGTCTATTTCCCGGCCCAGGATGCCGCGTTCGTCTACGCGATGGATGACGACTACAAGGAAACCGGTCTGTACAAGCGCTCGCCTGGCCGTTCGAACTTGGGAATCGAATTCGGTCGGATCGCCCAGCTTCTCACCGAAACGCCTGGGGGGGCCGCACCGGTCGGTTACCTCAAAGCCTTCGACCCGCTGACCGGCGAGACGGCCTGGTCGGTCCAGCATGCCGACTGGTGGAACGGCGGAACGGTCGCGACAGCAGCCGGTCTCGTGTTCCAGGGCGACTCGCTCGGCAATCTTTCCGCGTTCGACTCGGATGATGGTTCGATCCTCTGGCAGTCGAATACCTTCACGTCGATCGTGGCGCCGCCGATGACCTATGCGGTCGACGGCAAGCAGTTTGTCGCGATCATGACGGGGGCGGGAATTCGTCTCGACGCCATTCCGGAAACCGCGACGTATCAGTACGGCAACTGGGGCAAGGTCGTGGTCTACGCGCTCGGCGGAACGGGCGAGCTACCGACGCCGACCGCGCGGGATCTTTCGATTCCCGAGCAGCCGGAACTCACCGCATCAGCGGCGGATATCGCGCGCGGTGAGGAGCTCTACCACGATATCTGCGGCACGTGTCACGGCCTTGCTGCGGTATCGAGTGGAACGTTGCCGGATCTCAGGATGATGACCAAAGAGCGTCACGCGGCGTTCAATGCGGTTGTCCTCGACGGCATCTTGCGCAACAACGGCATGGCCGGGTTCTCCGACACGTTGGATGCAACAGATGTCGGTCGTATCCAGCAATACCTCATCAAGCGCGCGACGGAAGATCGTGCCGCGGCCGGGGAAGCCTAGAGCGGGGCTTCCTTTGGCGGCAGGGTAGGTAGCGGCGCACGTCGAAACTCGAAGTTGAGGCGTGCGCCGCCTTCACCCGACAGGACGAGATCATCGTTCAGGTAGTCCTCGCCTTCGATCTCCATCGTGTCACCCTCGGCGGGATCCATCATCTCGCGGGTGACGAAGCCGTTGAGCGGCTCACCGCCCTGCAGTCGGGCGAGCGCTTCTGAAGCTTCCTCGGCACCGCGCTCGGACCAAATCACCGAGTGGGCGCGTGGTTCGCCGATCGGAATCCCAGCAGCGTCCAGTTCCCGGACCCAGAAATAGATTGATCCATCGTCGCCCGTCACCTTGTCGGGATCGACGACCATGATCCAATGCAGCCGGAACTCCGCGGGCAGGTCGGCCGACGCCGGCCAGCCCAGCATGCCCTTCAAGCTCCAGAATGAAACGAAGAAGAGCACGCCCACGACGATGAGCGCCCCGGCTTTGACCTCCCGCGACCAGGCTGTCGCGAGGTTCAAGTTCAGCGTGAGCGCGGCCACCACCGCATAGGCGACGGCGAGGCCGATGACGCCGACCATCATGATTTCTGTCCGACGGCGCGGATGAGTAGCGGTTTTGCGCGCGTGTTCGTATCGACGACGTTGCCGTCACTGTCGAGGCGAAAGCGAACCGCGGTTTCCTCGTGGCCGACGCCGTTAAGCTCCATGTTCGCGTAGTGCACGATCGAGACCTCGGGGTTGAGCTTCTCGACTTTGACCGTGACCGGCAGGGGCTCGGGGTAGTTCGACTGATAGTGCAATACGTTGACGACGTATTCGCCCGACTTGAGCGCGCGAACGGAAACGGTTTCCTGGTTGATCGAGCTCGAGACGGAGACGCCGTCGACGACGACCCGATCCTGGAAGAGGCCGCGATCGTCCCGGTCGAGGTGCATGAGCCCCGTATCGCGATTGTGATACCAGAGCAGATTGCCGTGTGGATCTTCGACGATGGTATCGACGTCGTCGGGGTGGCCGTCCGGCCAACTGACGGTGATCAGGATCTCCGCCTTGTTGTCGACGCGTCCGGTTTCGGTCGGGTCGTCGATGAGCGCGAACGCGACGACGAACATGAACGTGAATCCGAGCAAGGCGTTGAACAGGAGGTCGGTGAACGCATCCTCGTTCGCTCGCAGGGCGGGATGCTTCACGCGTGGCTGTTGTCTGCCGCGCCGTCGCCGTACGAGCGTTCGAGGGCGACGCTCAAACGCGTGCCGAGTTCGACGAGCGACGAGTCGAGGATGTGGTATTGAAGGCGCAGTAGGAGGCTCGTCACCAGGCCGGTGAGGGTCGTGAAAAGTGCGATGGCCATGCCGCCGCTCATCGCCGCGAGCAGCGATTTCATCGACGACGCGTCGACGTCCTGCATCTCGCCCACGGGAATCAGCATCAGGATGAAGCCGATGATCGTCCCGAGGAGCCCGAGCTTGAGCAGCACGTCCGCCAGCAGGTGGCCGAGTGCGTGGCGGTTCGACAGATCATCGTTCAGCGCGTTGACGAGTACGTCACGGGACGTATTCGCGGCGGTGAGTTCACGCACGAAGTGGGCGATGAGCCCGCCGCGCTCGAAAATGACCGTCGGCTCGGCTTCGAAAGCAATGAAATCTGCCCGCTCGCGGTTGAGCGCGCGGGCTAGAAAGAACCAGTGGGTCGTCGCGACGACGTAGATGACGAGAATGATGCTCGACAGATAACTTCGATCCGCCGCGAAGACGAGCGCGAACAAACCTCGATCGACCGCGACGTAGGCGGCGAATGCGATCAAGAGAAGGACGAGGGTTGCGCGAAGTAGAAGGTGCGCGTCTTTTAGCGGAGTCACCGATGCAAGTTTAGCAACTTGCGAGGAGACGGAAACGCGTCTGATACTCGCCCGCACTGACATTCGGAGGAATCGCATGGCGAAGCACCGGACGACTCGCCTGAGGGTTCTCGAGATCTTGGCGTTGGGGATCGGGCTCGCCCTGCACGCGACGCCGAGCGCCGAAGACCTGGAGCCGCTCACTTCCACCGATTGGACCCGCGAAAACGCTGAACATCTGCTCGAGCGTTCGGGTTTCGGGGCGACGCCCGGTGACGTCGATCGACTTGCGGCGATGCCTCCCGAGGCAGCCGTCGCGAGTGTTCTTGCTTTCCAGCCACTTGATGAAGACCCGCCCTTTGTCCATTCGGGTGTCTTCCGTGAAGGGCTCGATCCGTTCCCGCCCAGCCGACCGGCAACGACGGCATTGGCGAAGCGAGAGGGTGCAGCGCTCGGCGTCGAGGTGAAACCCGGTGGCAATCGACCGGTCCAGCCGGTCGTCAACGAGTTCTTCTACTGGCTGCGGGCGAGCCGTCTGGAAACCGATCGGGTCGCCTACTGGTGGGCGAATCGAATGCTGACCTCGCCCACGCCGCTGCGAGAAAAACTGGCGCTCTTCTGGCACGGGCATTTCGCGACGAACGAAGACAAGGTTCGCGACTACCGCAAGATGCACCAGCAACTCGAGCTCTTCCGGCGCGCCGGTGCGGGTCAGTTCGACGTGTTGTTGCGCGAAGTGTCGAAGGATCCAGCCATGCTCGCGTTCCTCGACGCGGGGATCAACGTGAAGGGTTCGCCGAACGAGAACTTTGCGCGCGAGATCATGGAACTCTTCACGATGGGCGTCGGCCACTACGCCGAAGCCGACATACGTGAAGCGGCACGTGCGTTTACGGGCTGGAACTTCGTCGGACTCGATTTCGCCTTCAACGAAACCGAGCACGATCGGGACGAAAAATGCTTCCTCGGCGAATGCGGGAATTTTGATGGCGACGACGTGATCGATCGCATCGTGAGCCGGGATGCGACCGCCGAATTCATCGCCGTGAAGCTCTATCGCTTCTTTGTCCGTGAATCCGTTACGGAAAACCACGCCCGGCGGCTCGGCGCGCTTTTCCGGGATCTCGATCTCGATGTCGGTGCTTACCTCGAAACGCTCTTCCTATCGCGCGATTTCTACGCGCCCGAGTCGATCGGTTCGCGTATCAAAGGTCCGGTCGAACTCGCCGTGTCGACGTACAAGAAGTTGGGCCTCGAAGAGATTCCGGGCATCCCGGATTTCAACAGTGTGACGGGGGCGCTGGGCCAGCGCCTCTTCCACCCGCCGACCGTCGCGGGCTGGTCGCAGGGCCGAAGCTGGGTGACGCCGGGGCTGCTCTTCGATCGCGCCAATTTCGTGCTGGACGTCGTCTTCCACGACATCTCGTTCGTAGCGCCCGACCGGATGGGCGGGTACGAGATTCGGGCGGTGCATCGGCGATTGCGCGAAGGCGCGACCATTAGCGAGGCGACGAAGCCAGCCAGTGATGCGATCGATGCCGACATGATGGCGGCGTCCAACCTGCTCGCGGATCGAGATGAGGCCTTCAATACACGATTTGGCAGTTACCGCGGTTGGCAGCGCGCGACGGAGCGGGTCATTCCGATTCCTCGGGCACCCGCGCGGCTGGATCTCGCTGGCATCGTCCTGCGTGAGGAGCTACTCACGGCGGACGATGTGGTTGCGCATTTCGCCGAGCGTTTCTTTTCGGTCGAACTTCCCGCCGATACGGCGCGCTCACTGAGCGCATTTCTCGTCGAGCAGCTCGGCACGGACGATGTGAACGAGGCGACGAGCTATCTGGAGGATCCATTGCGCGAACTCCTCCACCTCATGTTGAGCCTACCGGAGTACCAACTCGGATGAAGATCTCACTCACGCGCCGGCAAGCCCTCGTGGGCCTCGGCGGGCTAATGGCGGCGCCGGCGCTCGGGCGGGTCGATGATGCGAAGCCACCCATTCTGGTCGTCGTCGAGCTCTCCGGTGGCAATGACGGCCTCAACACGATCGTTCCGCACGGTGACGACAACTACTATCGATTGCGACCGACGATCGGCATCCGGCGCGATTCGCTCCTGCCGCTCGACGACTACTATGGGTTCAACCCGGGATTGCTCGGTCTCAAGCGCTTGTGGGAGACCGAAGATCTCGCGGTTGTTCACAGCGTCGGCTACGACCAGCCGTCGTATTCGCACTTCACGTCGATGGCGTATTGGCACACGGGTGTGCCGAATGGCGGGTCGGAGCATGGCTGGCTCGGACGGGTCGCGGATGCCCTCGACCCGACAGGTCAGCCTAATTTCCTCGTCAACATCGGTCCGTCGCAGTCGCTCGCGGTCAAGAGCAGCAAACACGCGCCAATCGTGTTCGACGATCCGGGGCGGTTCGAGCGCAAGGCGTTTGCATCGACGCGCGCGGCTCTCGAGTCGATGGGCGGCGGTGAGTCGACGAACGAAGCGCGGAACTATCTCAACCACGTCGCGCAGAGTGCGCGCGATGGCTCCAGGCTCGTACGCGCCGCCTGGTCGCGTTACCGGAGCCAGGTCGACTATGGCATCGCGCCGATGGACCTGCCGAAGGTAGCCGCCTGTATCGACGCGGGGTTCCCGGCGAACCTCTACCACGTGTCGTTTCGCAATAACGGATTCGACACCCACGTCGAACAACCGGCGTTGCATCAACGTCTCCTGTCATACGCGGCCGATGGCATCCATGGCTTCATTCGGGATCTCGAGCGGCTGGGTCATGCGGATCGAGTCGTCGTGATGGCGTTCTCCGAATTCGGTCGCCGCGTACCCGAGAACTCGAACCGCGGCACGGATCACGGTGCGGCGGGGCTCATGTTCTTCGCTGGAAAACCCGTACGTGGCGGCCACTACGGCGAGCGGGCGAATCTCGACGATTTGCTCGAAGGCGACAACCTCAAACCGCTGATCGACTTCCGTCGGGTTTATGCGACGGCGATCGACGGTTGGCTCCGCCCGGGGGTGAGCCGGACGGTTCTCGGCGGATCGTTCGAACCGTTAGCAGTGTTTGCTTGAGGCAAGGCGCATGGCGAGCGACATGGACCTCGGCGCATTCTCGATCAGCTTGACCGTCGCAGATCTCGAGGCCTCGAAAGCGTTCTACGAAAAACTGGGGCCTGGCTCTTTCGTCGTCATTGATCCCGACGGCAACCCGATTCTCGTCGATCAACATCGCTGACGATGGAGGTCCGGATAGCGGACTACGATCCTGCGTGGGCCAGCGAGTTTGCTTCCATCGGTGCGACACTACGTCGCGCGTTAGGTGACCTGGCGCTGCGCATCGACCATATCGGTTCGACGTCGATCGTCGGGCTCGGCGCCAAACCCATCATCGATGTGCAGGTCTCGGTCGCCGCGCTCGAACCGGAGGGTCTCGAGTTGTTCGGGAGTGTTAAGCGTCGCACTTCAATGGGGTGCAAGGAACTCGAAAGCAACGCCGGTTCTTCCTAGCGCAGCGATGACTGCTATCGTTCGGCACGGGGGAGATCGAGAGGAAAAGGGGTATCGATGCAGAGATTCTTCGCGATCACGACTTTGGCACTCGTCATGGGGTGCCAGGGCGATACGTCGGTCGAGCAAGCCGAGGACGTCGCACCGGCTGCGGCGCCCGTTGAGGCGGCTTCGACGGACGAAGACCGGGCGATTCTCGTCCCGGGTTCCGGGAGCTACAGCCGACCGATCACGACAGACGTGGCCGAAGCGCAGGCGTTTTTTGATCAGGGGCTACGTCTCGCCTGGGGGTTCTATTTTCCGGAGTCGATTGCGTCCTATCAGGAAGCCGCACGGCTCGATCCGAACCATCCGATGCCCCACTGGGGCGCGGCGCACGCGATGGGACCGAATCCGAACAGTCGCTACGCCAATATGCCGGACGATCCGAAAGGCGAAGGCAAGAAAGCGATCGATCGCGCCTTCGAACGAATTGAACACGCCAACTCGACCGAACGGGCGCTCATCGAAGCGTTGGCGGTGCTGTACGACAAAGAAGCGATTCCGGACGACGCCGAACGCGACCGGGCGTATCTCGGGGCGATGCGTTCGCTGAACGATGCCAACCCGGAGGATGCCGATATCGGTGCGCTCTACGCGGCGGCCTTTATGTCGATCAGGAAATGGGACTACTGGCATCGAAGTGGCGAAGCGAAGGGCGAGACGCTCGCCGTCGCAGCCGCACTCGAGCGTGTGCTCGAGAAAACGCCTGGTCATCCGGGCGCCAATCACCTCTACATCCATTTGATGGAAGCTTCGATGGAGCCACAACGGGCGCTCGGGGCCGCCGATCGACTGGAAGCCACGATGCCGATCGCGGGCCACGTGGTGCATATGCCGGCGCATATCTACGTCCGCGTCGGGCAGTTCCAGAAAGCAATCGACTGGAACGTGCGCTCGCAAGCGGCGGACGAGAAGTTTGCCGCCATCTGGGGTGATCGACCGTTACCGAATATCGGCACCTACCCGCTATCGCACAAAATGCATGCCCCGCACGCGATCGACTTCATTCGTTACGCGGCCACCGTGCAAGGTAACTACGACGTTGCGATCGAAGCCGCGGAACGATCGGCGCTCCTCGTCGGCGACAACACGCAGCGTGGCCAGAAGCGAATCGCCGCACCGTGGATCGTGCATAAGGTCTTCGGCCAGTGGGATGCGCTTTTCGAGGAAGAACCACCGGCTGTGAGCACACCGTATCTCGACGGTATGTGGAGCTTTGCCGTCGGCAGCGCCTACATCGGCACGAATCAGCTCGACGCCGCACTAGCCGAGGTCGAGAAACTCGAAGGGATCGCGATGGCCGATGACGCGGATTCGTACCGCGTCGGCGCGACACCGGCTTCGGCGATCCTGAAGCTAGCGGCCGCGGGTTTGCGTGGCGAGTATCTCCAGGCTAGCGGTGATCTCGAAGGTGCCATCGAGTCTTTCGAGAAGGCTGTCGCGATCGAAGATCTCAACAACTACACCGAGCCGCCGGACTGGTCGCAGCCGATGCGCCATTACCTAGGCGCGGCGCTTCTCGCCGCCGGCCGGGCAGTGGACGCGGAAGCCGTCTACCGGAACGATCTTGCGTGGAACCAGAACAACGGTTGGTCGCTCTACGGCCTTGCGAAGAGCTTGCGTGTCCAGGCGCGTGATGCCGAGGCGGCCGAGGTCGAAGCGGCCTTCGCCGATGCTTGGCAGCACGCCGGTGTGCCGCTCGAGCAGTCGCGCTTCTAGACAACAAAAGGAGTTACGGATGCCCCTGCACCCCCAGACCGCGGCAATCGTCGAGGGTATGGCCGAAGCGAACGCGGGCCGCCCCGAGATGCACGAACAGGATGTGGCGGAAGCACGCGCCGGTTACCAGGCTCTCGCCTCGGCGTTTGGGCCGGGTCCGGCCGTCGCCGATGTGACCGATCGCACGATCCCGGGACCCGCTGGTGAGATTCCGATCCGATGCTACTCACCGGCGGGTGATGGCCCGTTCCCCGTACTCGTTTTCTTTCACGGCGGCGGTTGGGTGATCGGGGATCTCGAAACGCACGACCGCGAATGTCGGATGCTCTGCAACGACGCGGGCGTTCTCGTCGTCGCGATTGACTATCGCCTCGCGCCGGAACACCCGTATCCGGCCTGCCATGAGGATTGCTGGGCGGCCACCCAGTGGGTTGCGGAACATGCCACGGAGCTTGGCGGCGATGGATCGCGGATCGCGGTAGGCGGCGACTCCGCTGGCGGCAACCTGTCTGCCTCGATCGCCATATCCGCGCGCGACGCGGGCATCGAGCTACGCCTTCAGATGCTGATCTATCCGGCGACCGACCTTCGGGGCCACGATCCGGATTACGAAGGTGAGGCGTTTGCTTCGCTCGCCGAGAACCGCGAGGGACCGTTCCTCACCCTCGACAGCATTCGTTACTTTTCGCGCCATCACAGCGGTGCTTCCGACCATCAGGCGATTGCCAACGAGCCGCGCCTGTCGCCGCTCCTTGCGGAGAATCACCGCGGCCTGGCGCCGGCATTCATCGCGACCTGCGAATACGACCCGTTGCGTGACGAAGGCAACGCGTATGCGGCGCGTCTGGTCGAATCCGGTGTGCCGGTGCAGTTCAAGCAATGGGCCGGTCAGCCGCACGTACTTTTTCAGCTATCGCCGGTGCTCGATGACGGCAAAGCGCTCATCAAAGAGTGTGCCGATGCGTTGCGGCGCGCCATGGTGTAAATGGACCGTCAGCGTTCAGGAGGACTGCGATCGACATATGCGGCGTGACGTGGCGCCTGGTCGAGCGAGGCGAATCGTGAAACGCTCGAACGCGAGTCGATGGACGGTCGGCGCGCTCGGTACGCTCCTCCTGCTCGTTGGATGTGGTGAGACTGCCCCGTCGACGTCGCCGGCCGCGCCGGATGCGGCACCGGATGTCTCGGAAACGGACCGGCTGAACGCCTGGTTCGACGAAAAGTACGAAGAGCAGCTCGATCTCATGCCGATGTCGAAGACCTATCTCGGCATCAAGGATGAGGACTATGGCAAGCTCAACGACTACTCGGAAGCGGGCGCGGACGCGATCCTCGCGTGGCGTCAGTCGACGTATGACGAGATGCGATCGTCCTTCGACTACGACGCACTCGACGCCACGGGTCAGGATTCGTACGACCTTTGGGCATACCTCACGAATCAAGCGGTCGAAGTGGAACGATTCCGTGATCGAGGTTTCGTCTTTCACCAGATGGGCTCTTCACATTCGTTCTTGCCGCAGTTCCTGATCAGTCGTCACGATGTCGTAACCGTGTCGGATATGCAGGCGTACGTATCCCGCATCCGCGAGACGGGACGAGCCGTCCGCGAACTCATCGACCGATCGCGGCGCTATGCGGCGTTGGGTGTGCGTCCGCCGTATTTCGCATTCGAGTTGGTGATCCGGGAGGCCACCGCTCTTTCGAGCGGACCGCCGTTCGACGAATCGGGGATCGACAGCCCCATCTGGGCCGATGCGACGAACAAGGTTCGGGCGCTCCAAGCCGCTGGCACGATCACGCCGGAGGTGGCGGAGGAACTCCTCGCTGCCGCGCGAAGTGCTTTGCTCGATGATTTTGCGCCTGCTTATCGGGAGCTCATCGCCTGGCAAGAGGAGGATCGGGTCAACGCCTTGCCCGATGCCGACTCGGCCACGGGTGTGGGTGTGCTCCCGGCAGGCGACGACTACTACGTCGCAAGATTGCGGTACTTCACGACGACCGGGCTGAGCGCGGACGACGTTCACGCGATGGGCCTCGCCAATGTCGCGCGCATTCATGCGGAGATGGAGGCGTTTCAGGCATCCGTCGAGATCGACGGCACCCTCAGCGATTTCTTTGCGCTGCTCCAGGAAGCCAGAGACGACCCGCGCTTCTACTATCCGAACACCGACGCGGGCCGCTCGGCCTATCTCGAAGCATCGACCGCGGCGATCGAGAACATCGAGGCTCAGCTACCGGATTACTTCGGCTTGCTGCCGAAGGCGGACGTCGTCGTGAAGCGAGTCGAGGCGTTCCGAGAGCAACCAGGTGCCGCGGCACACTATATGGCGAGTTCGCCCGATGGCACGCGGCCGGGCGTTTTCTATGCGCATTTGCTCGACATGATGGCGATGCCGAAGTATCGACTCGAGAACCTGGCCTATCACGAAGCGCTTCCCGGCCATCACCTGCAGACCGCCATTGCCATCGAGCTCGACGGCATTCCGGAGTTCCGCAAGCGCGCCCGCTCGACTGCCTACACCGAAGGTTGGGGCCTCTACGCCGAACGATTGGCCAAGGAGATTCCCGGTACCTATCAGGATCCTTTCGGCGACTTCGGTCGACTGCGCGGCGAACTCTGGCGCGCGGTCCGCCTCGTGGTCGATACGGGCCTGCATGCCAAAGGTTGGACCGAGCGTGAAGCCATCGAGTATTGCCTCGCGAATGCACCCGTCGCGCCCATCCAGGCTGAGTCCGAAGTCCGGCGTTACATCGTTTTCCCGGGTCAGGCCACCGCCTACATGGTCGGCATGCTGAAGATCCTGGAACTTCGCGAGAAAGCCGAGAGCACGCTTGGCGACGCTTTCGATATCCGCGCGTTCCACGACACGGTCCTCGGGCAAGGCGCTATGCCGCTCGATCTTCTGGAGAAGAAAGTTGATCGTTGGGTGGCGTCGATTGGTGGATAGGCCTTCATTCGTTAATCTCTTCTGACGACTGAATCGCTGGAGTCACCTCGTGGCCGAAGAGAACTGGGCGTTTCCGGAGCAGCTTCGCCCGCGGCAGGAAACGGTCGATTTTGATCTCGACGGCGTGCTGAACGCCGTCGTTCGATTGCACGCCGAGGTCCCACAGAACGCCTTCACGGCGACCGGTCTCGGGACCGAACGGGCGGGCTACGGTGTCGTTCTGGATGATGAAGGGCTGGTCGTCACGATCGGTTATCTCGTCGCGGAAGCGTCCATCATCACGTTGACGGACAACCTCGGGATGTCCGTCCCGGCCTATACGATTGCCTACGATCACGTCACGGGATTTGGCCTTCTGCGCGCGATCGAGCCACTCCGCGCGACGTCGATTCCGCGTGGTGAGTCGAGCGGTATGGAACGCGGTGATCGAGTGTTCGTCGTCGGCCAGGGCGGAACCGCTCATGCGCTCGAGGCCAAGCTGATCGAAAAGAAGGAGTTTGCGGGCTATTGGGAGTATCTCCTGGACGAAGCGCTCTTCACATCGCCTGCGCATCCGGAGTGGGGTGGTGCGGCGCTCGTCGACGATGCCGGGCGGCTGGTCGGCATCGGCTCGCTGCTCGTGCAGACGTCCGTCGGCGGGCGGAGCTCGCAGGGCAACATGTTCGTCCCCGTCGATCTCTTGAACCGTTATCTCGATGACCTCATGACGCTCGGCCGGTTCCCCGGGCCGCCGTGTCCGTGGCTCGGCATGTTCGTCATGGAATCGAACAGCGACGATCTCGTCGTCAGTGGTCTGTCGGCGACGGGTCCCGCGGCCGAGGCGGGCGTGCGGGCGGGTGATATCGTTCGTTCGATCGACGACATTCCGGTCGCGACGTTGGCCGGTTTTCTCCGCGCGGTGCGCGAACAGGGTTCGTCCGGATGCACGGTGCCGATTTCGATGATTCGATCCGGTGAAGAGATCACGATCGACGTGATATCGGCTGATCGTCGCGACTTCCTGATCAAGCCGATCCTGAACTGAACGACGGCGATCGCGGTACGAAACGAGGAAATGAGATGGCCGGTGGTTCCGTCAGCGCCAACGTGCGCTATATCAACACGGCGTGGCGTGATCGTGAGGATCTCCCGCGGATCGGCTCACGTGATACGCGACGCGCCAACACGTCGTTTCATTCGGTGGACGTATCTGATGTTCGACGTGAGCTCACGAGCGGCGAGATGGGCCTCGACGACGCCGGATTCACGCTCGCGAACCTCGCTGCAGACGATGTCGACTTCACCGACCCGGAGAACGTCCGGGTGCTCTACTAGCCGAGGATTGTCGAACTTGCGTGCACGTTGACGGGTGCGATCGGCGCGTACGTCTTCAACCACCAGTACCGGACCGAGGCGCCACCGTCCTTCAACGAAGGCTATGCGCGCTTCGTCCACTGCGATCATCACCTTTCACATTGCGAGAAGATCGCCCTCGAGACGCTCGAGGATTTCGGCGTGGAGCCGAACGAACGATGGGAATACGCCTGCTACAACACGTGGCAACCGTTTGATCACCCGGTCGAGGCGAATCCCTTGAGCTTCATCGACGCACGCACGCTGCCAGCCCCCGACATCATCGGGTACTACTACTTCGTCGGGGAAGAGATCGAGAACCTCGTGGCGGCGCCCGTCTACAACCCGGTGCATCAGTTTTGCTACGTCCCCGACATGCAGACCGACGAGGTCCTATTTCTGAAGCAACTCGACGATCGCCCCGGGCGGGCCGTGTGTTCGCCCCACACGTCGTTCGACGATCCTCGGTCGACGGCGACTTCACGGCCGCGTCGTAGCGTCGAAACACGCCTGGTCTGCGTTTTCGATCCGGAGGAACACTCAATCTGCTGATTATTCCGTTCGGTCGGCGAGGTGTTTGCGGTACATTTCCCCGCGTTTTCGGTTGGGAGGAATCATGAGTCGGTTAATCGCTTTTTTGGTGAGTTTCAGCTGCGCGTGGGCGACGGCTGACGAAGCTTGGCGTACCGAGCTTCCGCAGGAGGCCGAGTGGTCGCGCGTCACGTGGACGGGCTCACTCATGGTCGGTGGCAAGGACACGCTCACCCATATCAATTCGGATGGTGCCGTGCTCTGGTCGCGGGACGACCTCGGTCGGCTCGCGCCTTTCAACGTGCAGACGGTGCCGGGCAGCGATGCGCTCCTCGTCAACCGGCTCGTCTCGAAGATCCCACCGAGATCACAGCTCACGGTGGTAGCGCAATCATCGGGAGAGACGCTCTGGGCGACCGACGAGGTCATCGGAAGCAACCTCGGCGCGTACCCGATTCTCGATCGGGGAATGGTGGTCTTTGCGCGCGATGCCTCACAGGCCGGCCAGCAGGCGGGCGCCTATCTCCTGGCACTCGATCTCGCGAGCGGCGAGGTGAAGTGGGAAACGCGCATCGGCAAGGTCGGCAGTTTGCAGGTCCACGTGAGCGATGCGGGCGGGTTCATTCCGGCGACGGACTTGAGCGGTCACCCGCAGCCGGTCATCCAAGGGGATACGTTCCTGCTACAGGCCGGCAACCTCTACGCCGTCGACCTGACAACCGGCGAGTTGAAGTGGGAGTTCAAGCTCAAGGCCCACAATCCGGCGCTCAAGAACGCGTTCGCTCGACCGATCGTTCACGACGGCACGATCTACGCGACCGGCGCGCGTGAGGTCGTGGCGTTGGATCTAGCGACCGGGGCCGAGCAGTGGACGGCGAAGGTATCCAACGCGCCGATGCCGGAAATGCGCCGCATGGGCGATTCGATCGTCGTGCGCTATGGAGGCGTGTTCTCGAACGGTAAACAGATGGTCGCCCAGAAGCCCTTCGGCCTCGCGGTCGTCGATGCCAGCGCGGGAGCGCTCCGCTGGGAGTGGAAGAAGGCCAAGGACTCCATCACGAACCTGGGCCTGGTCGCGGATTCCGGTATGGCGGTCGTGGCTGATAAATCGCGGCTCTATGCCTTCGACATCAATGGTCGCAGGGGTAATCCGGCGATCACCGAGAAGCTCGAATTCAAGCGCAAGATGGGGAACGCGGAGCTCGCCGCCAAGGGCCTCGGCGCGGTGGGTGGTCTGATGAGCGGTGGCCTCGCCGGGGGACTTCGTGGCGCGATGGCCGGTGGCGATCGCAGCGATCCGCCGATCGACGTGACGGTCGAAGGCAGCGACGTCATCGTTCGAGGGGAGTACCACGTGATGGCGTTCAATGTGGATTCGAAGGCATCGCCCTGGTCAATTCAGTTTGCGCCGCCCGGTGTGAATAGCCTCGCCCTGCTCGCCGCGGGCGCCGTAACGACCGCGGCCAGCGTCGGCGGCGCGCAAGGCGCGTGGGCAAGTCCTTCGCAGCAGCGGCGCTGGTCTGAAAGCGTCACGGACCTTTCGGGTTCGCTTCAGGACATGGCGGCACGACGTTTCTCCTCGTCCGAGCGCACGCAGAACGTCGCGTTCTTCTTGACGAAGGATAAAAAGGAGATGCAGTTGATCGGCATCGACCTGACCTCCGGCGAGGAAGTCGGCACGGTCGCGATGACCGAGAAGAGCCCACTCTTCACAGTCGATCCTGTGACCAACACAGTCTTTCACCTCGAAGCCGGAAAGGCGGTCGTCGCGCATTCGTACTAGC
This sequence comes from uncultured Pseudomonadales bacterium, assembly GCA_951813295.1. Taxonomy (GTDB): domain Bacteria; phylum Pseudomonadota; class Gammaproteobacteria; order Pseudomonadales; family Azotimanducaceae; genus VXYL01. The sequence continues at coordinate 1,147,042 of CATOTI010000002.1, read as the reverse complement.
GCTCGTGAGTTCCGGCGGACGTGATGGTGCGCCGCCGGGAAAGGGCCCCGGACCGCTTCCTGAGTACAGCGGATGAAGCACAACTACCCAAACGAATCGGCCGAGTATCGACGAGAGCGCGACGCCCTGGCCGAAGAAGAGGCGGACCTCATCGAGCGCGTCAAAGCAGTCGCGGCAAAACGTCGACAGCTTCCGCCTGGGGGTATGCTCAAAGAGGACTACACGTTTTCCCGGGCTACCGATGACAAGCTCGGCGAGCCGGTCGCCTTCTCCACGCTTTTTCGAGAGCACGACACGCTTCTGCTCTACAACCTGATGTTCGGTCCGAGTTGGGACAACCCGTGTCCCTCCTGCACTTCGATCGTCGATGGCCTCAACAGTGTGGCGCTGCAGGTCAGCCATGACGCGGCGCTCGTCGTCGTCGCCAAAGCATCGGCCGAGAAACTCAACGCCTGGGCAAAGGGCCGCGGTTGGTCACAGATCGATCTGGTCTCAGGAATCGATGCCACTTACCAAGCAGATTACGGCTGTCAGGAAAGTGATGAGCGGCAGTTCGGCAAGATGAACGTCTTCAAGAAGGACGCCGATTCGATCTTCCATTTCTGGGGCTCCGAGATCCGCTCGAACGACATCGACATGGTCTGGCCTTACTGGAACTTGATGGACCTGACGCCGCACGGGCGACCCGACCGGGAAGACCCACCACAGAACTTCACGACGGACGCGTTCGAGAAGTACTTCGGCGACTAGTCAGGACAGCCGGTCGCCGCGCCGAGAGGGCGCCAGCATCCCGCAAAAACCACGTTTAACACGGACCTTGCCGCGGGTCGATTTACGCCTAGAATCCGAGGCGATAACCAGGGAGCAATCAATATGATTGCGAAGTTCTCGAAGCGCCTGTTAACCGGGGTTGTGCTTACGCCGCTCCTTTTTTCCGTTACTACGCCGACCTTTGGCGCCGAAGCCTTCATCGAGGAGGTCGTCGTCACGGCACGAAAACAGGAGGAGTCGGCTCAAGCCGTTCCGATCGCGATCACCGCGTTGACGACGGAACTGGAAAATTCTTCGATTCGAAACCTCACCGACGTCAACGGCTATTCGCCGAACGTGATCATTGGTGAAGACGGCAGCCGTGGTGGCGGCGGCGCGAACATCAACATTCGTGGGATCAGTCCGACACGATCCGACGACAACTCCTTCGACGCGCCGATCGCGGTGGTGATCGACGGTGTCTATCTCGGCACGCTGGCCGGCCAGCTGATCGAGAACTTCGACCTCGAACGCATCGAGGTGCTGCGCGGTCCGCAAGGAACCCTCTTCGGCAAGAACACGGTTGGCGGCGTCATCAACGTCGTCCGTAGCCGACCGACGGGCGAGATGGGGGCTCGATTGAAGGTCACCGCGGGTGGCGACGGTCAACGCGAGTTTCGCGGTGTCTTCAACACGGGCTTGAGCGACAACGTCGCGTTGAAGCTCTTTGGCACGGTGATTTCCTACGACGGCTACATGACGAACGTGACGACCGGTAACGACGTCGCGGATCGCGACTACCACAACTTAGGTGCCACGCTGCTCTGGGAACCGAACGAGGAATTCGATTTTCTTCTGACCGCGGAGGTGTTCCGCGATGACGGCACGCTGAGTGCCTTCCAGACGAACTACAACACCCCACCGGGGCTGTTGGTCGCACCGCCGCCCGGTTCGCCCGAGAACGACTACAGCGCTGGATTCGCGACCTGCCTCATCTTTCAGACCTGCCGGACGTCCTTGGCGACGCCAGGATCCTCCGAGAACGACAAAGACAACCACTTTGCGCTCGATACGGATGCCTTGACGCTGAAAATGAGCTACGAGCTGAACGAGAACATGACGCTCGTTTCGGTCACCGGCGTTCGCGACGTCAGCGAATACCGGATTTTCGATTTCGATGCGTCGGCCGCGCCGTTCATCACGATCGAACGATTCAACGAGTACGAACAGACGAGCCAGGAACTCAGGCTCGATGCGCAGTGGGACAACGTGACCCTCTCCGCCGGGCTCTATTACTTCAACAACGAGTTCGAGCAGGACTGGATCACCGGGGACTTTTTCTGGGCGTTCGTCTTCAGCACCTTCGTGCCCGGTGTCTCGTCGGCAGCGGATCCGTTCTGGTGGGGGCTCTGTACGAGCGGTGGTCTGGGCGCGCTGTCGTGTGATCCGGGCATCACGCATGTCGACGGCAACGTGACGCAGATTCTCTACGAGGAGCAGGAGACGACGTCTCTGGCGGGTTTCGCGCAGATGGACTATCGGCTGACTGAGCAACTCGTGGTGACGGCCGGTTTGCGCTGGACCCGCGAGGAGAAAGACTTCCGGGCCGGACAGGCTTATCTCTCGAACGAAGCGCGTCAGTTGAACCGGGTCTTCCCGGATGGCTACGCGGATCTCTCGAACGAGTGGACGGAGTTATCACCGAAGATCGGCATGACGTATGAGATCAACGACGATTCGATCGCCTATGTCACCTACTCGGAAGGCTTCAAGTCGGGTGGATTCTTCGGTGTGAACCAGAACATCGCCGACTTCGTACGTGACCAGTACGACCCGGAATTCGCGAACTCCTGGGAGGTTGGCTACAAGAGCCAGCACTTCGAGAATCGCCTGCGTTTGAACGTCACCTATTTCCACAACGATTTTGAGGACAAGCAGGAGTCGATCGTGGCGCTCGATCCGACGACGAATACCGTTCTCAGTCGATTCGACAATGCCGCGAGTGCGATCTACAGCGGCGTCGAACTGGAGATGCAGTACGTCTTCAACTCCTACTTCCGGATGTTCTTCAACTACGGAACGTTGGACGCCGAGTACGACCAATTCGAAACCGACATTAACCCGAACGACAATACCGACTTGGTCGAAGACGCATCGTTCCTGAAACCGCGCAACGCGCCGGAGTTCACGTGGGGTCTCGGTGGCACGTTGTCGGTGCCGGTGGCGGCCGGTTCGCTCGAAGTCTTCGCCAAGTTCAGCAAGATCGACGAACTCGAGGCGTCGCTACTGAATCTGCGTCAGGCCAGGGTTGCCGAGCGTGACGACGTCGCAGCGTCGATTGGCTATTACGCCGAGAAGTGGTCGCTGGTCGCTTACGGTCGCAACCTCACGGACGAGCGCTTCGAAGTGTTTGCCCCGATCGCGACCCTGTTCGCGGCTGGTTCGGTCAATCGACCGCGGACCTACGGGCTTGAGTTCACGTACGAACTCTAACGGTCATTCGCCGCAACGAAACCCGGCGTCTTGCCGGGTTTCTTTTTTCGGAGACTCGAGCGATGCAGCCACGAATCAGCATGATCACCTTGGGTGTCGCCGATCTTGATCGTGCCATCACCTTCTACCGTGACGGGCTGGGGTTACCGCTGAACGACGGCCCCGACGGCGTCGCGTTTTTCGGGCTGAACGGATCGTGGCTGAGCCTCTATGCACGCGATTCGCTAGCGGCGGATGCGACCGTTGCGAGTGATGGCGACGGATTCCGCGGGTTTGCGCTGGCGCACAACGTCGCGACGGAAGCCGAGGTCGATCAGCTCCTCGACGATGCGGTCGCGGCGGGGGCTCGGCTCGTCAAGCCGGCGCAGCGTGTCGAGTGGGGTGGTTACTCGGGTTACTTCGCGGACCCGGACGGGTTTCTCTGGGAAGTCGCGCACAACCCGTTCATGTGGATCGGGCCATCGGACGACGCCTGATTGACGATTGGCGACGGAACACGATGATGAGCCGTTGGTCCGTCACAGCGGGACGAACTCCAGCAGTTGCTCCTGAAACTGGCCGATCGGCGTCTCGGCGCCGTCGCCAACGGCGAGGGGACCGACCGCAAACTTGGGGGAACGCAGGTTGCGTTGGATCTTTTCGACGATCCACATGTCTTCGATCTGGAAGTTGCCCGAGTCGAGTGGATGGCCGTCGAGGTCGTCTAGACGCACAGGCTTGCTACGCTCGCCGAATTTGAATCGACCGCCGGTGCCGCCGGGCGCCCAACTCATGGTGCGCATGTTCGTGCGTTCAGCGTCGATCGGTTGCAGCAGCGAAACGTAGAAACCCCACGGACTTGGCGAGAGGATCGTCAGCGGGAAGAGCATCACGACGCCGGGATAGGTCGCCTCGTTGTCGCCATGCAGGCGCGGCGCTCCGATTCCATCGGCGGAATCGACGGATAGGAGCGTGTTCGAACGACGCTCGCCGTTGCGCTCCGTCGAGTACCTGACATGATTGCGCCCGACGAGATCCCAGACGTTTCGATCGGGGTACACGGTGCCGAGCGTCTTGTCGTGCAGGTAGCCCAGGTGATAACCATCGATCGCGTTCTCGTAGAAGATCTTCCAGTTGCAGCGCATCTCGTAGGTGATCTCGCCCGCGAAGGCGAGCGAATCGTCGTTGAATCGATGCGGCCACGCGTGATCGTCCATGTTCGCGATCCAGTCATCGAAACGATCGCGTGGTGCTAACTCCGGGTTGACGAAGACGAGGCCCCGATAGACGCCGACGCTCGCCTCGACCAACCCGTGGCTCGCCCGATCGACGTGGCCGAAGGCTTCCTCCTCGAAGGGCAGGGCGCGCAGTCGCCCGTCGAGACGATACGCCCAGCGGTGGTACGGACAGACGATCACCTCGCCCGTGTTGCCCGTGCCTTCGAGTACCTCGCACCCGCGATGGCGACAGATGTTGTGAAACGCTCTGAGTTCGCCGCTCGACGTTCGTACGACGAAGAGCGAGTGATCCAGGAAACGAAAGGAATGGAAGTCGCCGGCGTTGTTGAGCTCTGCCTCCGTACACGCGAACGTCCAGGATTGATCAAAGAGTTCCCGACGCTCGCGTTCGAACCAGGCGGGATCGGTATACATCTTCGGCGGCAGTAGCTGACGCAGTTCTGTCACGACCGCTCTCCTTCGTTGCCGAGTCCGTTGAGGAGCGTTCGAAGGGCGAGCTCGGGTGCGTCGCGCGGTGCCAGGCGGCCGGCCGAGATCTCGCGCCAGGCTGTCCAGATCACCTGATCGATCTGCGCCACGAGCCATGCCGTCGGTACGTCGGGCGCGACGACACGTTCGGTTTTCAGCCGGTCGACGAGTCTTTCGACCCAATCGAGCTCGGCCTGGTAGCGCGCATGCGAAGACGTCGTCCCGCCCATCTGACTGGTCAGAAAGGCGAATCGATCGCCCAAGGGAATGCTCGCCTCGAGCATCACGCGCAGCCGGTCGAGTGCCGGCATGCGTCTTTCCAGTCGCTCGGCGATCGCGTTCTCGAGTTCGTCCATGCAGTCGACGGCGATCGCGGCGACGAGCTCGTCCTTCGAGCTGAAATGCCTGTGCAACGTCGCGCGGCCGACGCCCGCGCGGATTGCGATTTCGCTCATCGAAGCCCCGACGTTGGCGTTCAACACGGCAACGGCGGCGGCGATGATCGCGTCGCGGGAGGTTGGCCTCACTCGCGGGGTGTTCATTGACAACTCGATCCCAAATGAGACACTAGTGTATCACTACTGGCCGGGAAACGACGATGCAGTACCACCAGCGTACCGAAGAAGCCCATCAGCTCATTCCGGCCCGCGGCTATACGCACGCCGAGTACTACGAACGGGAACTCGACCAGCTCTTCAGCCGTTTCTGGAACTTTGCCGGCATGACGGACGACGTGCCCGACGCCGGCGACTTCATGTGCGTTCAGGCAGGACGGTTCCCGCTCGTCGTCGTACGCGGCGATGATCAGGAACTCCGGGCTTTCCACAACATCTGTCGCCATCGCGGCACCCAGTTCCTCGAGGAAACAGGCAGCTCGCCGCGCGGATTGCAGTGCCCGTATCACAAGTGGTTCTACACCCTCGCCGGTGAACTCAAAGCCGTGCCCCGCCAGGACCCGTTGTTCCCGACCGTCGACAAGACCCAGCTCGGCCTCATGCCAGCTTCGATCGGCGTCTTCCGCGGGATGATCTTCGTGCACCCCGACGAAAATCCGCTGGAAGATTGGAAGGCGTTCTCCGCCGATCTCGAGCTCAAGGCCGGTCCGCATCGCCCGGACAAGATGGTCGAAGTCGGCCGCAGCCGACACCTCTTCGAGGCGAACTGGAAGCTCGTCGCGGAGAATTACATGGACGCCTACCACCTCTTCTATCTACACGAAAAGTCGGCGGCGACGTTCGATCACGAACGTTTCGATTGGGATACCGCCGGGCGCCATTACCTTTTCTACGAACCGGTCGTCGAGAAGTACAAGGATTGGGCGACCAAGGTCTACGGCGACAAGAACATCGGCGTTGTACCGGGCACGAACCCCGAAACCTACGGCGGCACCTTCCATATGTTCTTCCCGACGATCGGGTGGGTCGGCATGGCGCATAGCTGGAGCACGTTCCACGTCATCCCACAAAGCGTCGACCGCACCATCGTCGAAAGCCGTGTGCGAGTGATGCCCGACGCCGTCGATCAGATGGAGGCGTCGCCGCGCTACAAGAGCCGCTTCAACAGCGGCGAGATCGATCTCGTCACCCTCGATGACGCGCCCAAGCACCCGATGCAGACCGACAACCTCATGTTCGAAGACATGTGGGCGTGCCGGCAGATGCAACGGGCCATGAACTCACCCGCTTACCGGGTCGGCGCGATGGCGCGAAAGTTCGAAAGCACCATGACCTTCTATCAGCGCAACGTGATGGATTTCGTGAGCTACGAATGAGCGACGGCTTCTTACGGGAACGACGTCGGGACGCGCGTATTCGGAGAATAGCCTTCGGACTTAGGTCGCGACCGTTGGGTTCGTGCGCTGGCGAGCGGTGGCAATCGTAATTGGTCGTCGCGGGGATTAGCGTCCCCGGCGCCTCAGGCGTCCGACGAATCGCCCTCATCAACCGAGCCGACTTCGTCGACGATGAGTGAGATGTTCGTGTCGTCGATCGTCACGCTTGCCGGTTCGCCAAGATTAACGAGGAGCGAAGGTTCTAGACGTGCACCCGCGCGGCGGATGTCAGTCGTGACAAACGCGGACCGGTTGGATCGATGATCGACGATCAGTGACACTGAGAGCGCCCCGTCGATCACGACTGTTGCCTGTTCACCCTCGTAGACGACCAAGGTCGGGTTGGCCAATTCTTCTCCGTCGACCGTAAGTCGCGAACGGACCACAAACGTCCGCCGTGCGATCGGCGCGCACGCATCGGTCACCACTGAACGCGTGCCCACCACTTCCGCCGAATCCTGTCGAAGAACGGGCATCTCGAGATTCGAGTAACAGGCAAGTTCGGTTGGTGTGGGGTTCTTCGTTACACATCCCGCGGCGGCAACGAGGATCACGAGGGCGAGTGCGCGGCTCATACCGCTTTTTCCTTTACGGTGGATGGAGCCGACACTATTACGTCCATCGTTCATCGGCGACAGCGTTGTCGAACATGTCGTGGGCCGTAAGCGCTGACCGGAGGTTCTGCATAAGAAGGACCGATGAGCAAGAAAACGTTGTACAGGATCATCGCTGCTCTCAGCATCGCCATGGCCCTCTTGGGCGCGGCTCTGGCGTTGGGGGGTTAGAGGCTAGTCGGCACGCGTTCCGGTACCGTGCCGCCAGGATCCCCGCTGGAAATAAACCGAACCCCGTCGTGTTCGATCACCAGGGGAGCTTGATGTCGTTCGCCTGGACGATCCGCTCGAACGCAGCCTTGGACTCGTCAACATTGGGGATTCGCCCCGACAAAACGCCGACTGTTCTCGCCCAATCGGTCCAGCTCTGCACCTCTTTGGAATGCCGGCCTTTCTCGGTATGCACCTCTCGGGTGTGAACGAGCAGTTTTCGTTCGAGGGCCCGCATCGCGTTCGTGGGACGTCCGGTCGCGGTCGGCTCGAATTGATCGAGACGAAACGAACCGTGATCGGCTGTTTCGAGCATCGTCGTCGCGAGCGGTGAAAGCCGCGCCATTTGCCAGGATTGGCGCGCGCTGCCGATCGCAACGAGCGCGGGCCAGAGCGAGGTATGAACGAGCGTGACCTTGCCGTTGATGAGCTTCACCGTGGTCAGTTCGCGGTGCTCATCGAGTGCCTCGAGAACCCAGTGAATCAGACTGGCTTGCGGATGTGACCACCACGATCCCGAAAGCGGCTCACCGGTGATCGTGGTCGTCGCGCTCGGAAACTCGCCGCCCGTTTGCAGCAGGATCCCGTGCCGAGCGACCTCATCGAATACGGTGTTCGCGACTTCGGTTGTGTTGGCGGGGCGGGTCATTGCTGGTTGGTTTTGGTGGTTGGGCGGGGCGAAGCTATGGCGATGCGCCCGGTACGCCGAACGGGCTGGTTGATCGCGGGGCAGCTCGAGTACCTATCGATCGACGGACCCCGCATGCCGTGCCCAGACGGTGCAGCGTCGAGCGGCGTCGCTCTCGCTCAATAGGCCTGGCTTTTCTCGGAGCTTCTTCAGGTGGTCGTACGAGTGAAAAGCCATCCCTTCGAAGCTGTCGTAGTACTGAAACTCTGCCCGGGCGCGACAGATGGCCAACAGTAGATCGTTGTAGGAGTCGTCGCCGAAGGTCGCCTGGCTCGGGACACCCGGTCCGACGGGCCTGGTCTCGACGCCGATGAAGATACGCGCGGCGCGGCGTGTGTTGTCTAGATCCCCACGCGAGACTTTACGGTTGTGGATCTCGGCGTAGTGAAGGGGTCGTGTGCCGTGCGGGACGATTCCACCCACCACCGCGCCCTGGGGATTGTCGCTGTTCGTGCGCCCCCACCTCGACCACGCGACGAGCTCCGCTTGCTCGTAGACGGTATCGCGATAAGCCATCACACCGATGCTGTCGAGACTTTCGATGAGCAGGTAGGTTGCCGGTATCGGAATCTTCCGCCCCTTGGGACGAACTTCGGCGTTGAATCCCGGGGTGACGACGTTCTCCGGATCATCGGGTTGCCGGTTTTCGTCGAATGCGCGTCGCCAGTCGACCATGTCCCACCAGAACGGCACATCGGCCCCGATCAGAAGCCCCTCGCGCTGGGCGCGGGCCGCCAGGTCGGTGTAGAGCTCGATCATCTCGTCGAAGACGTCGATGCGGTAGCCGACGTGTCGATCCCATTGTGCGGCGTCATCATCGGTGTACTCGTACCCGCGCCGTCTGAGATCCCTGACCGCGTAGTCGGCATCCATGGTGTGCGGTTCGATATCGAACTTGATACCCGCGAATCGCCGCCGCTGTTCTTTTGAATCGTTGAAGGCAATGACCGCGCTGAGGACTCGTTGCGGTGCTCGATGGTTGGACTTGAGCGCCCAGGTTGGATCACCCGCCAGCGCATGAACGTCGATCCCCGCGTCGTAAAGCACCGGGATCAAGTACTCCCAGTTCTGTCGCCGGACGAGCCTGTTCCCGCGGACTTCCACGTACATCCAGAGTTCGTGCACGCCGTGTTCGCGACTGACTGAGAGAAGCTCGTTGACCGCGTCGACGCAGGCGACTGGCGGATTCTTGGTCCTGCAGGACTCAAAGAGAGCCTTGGTGTTCCAGACCCACATCGCGTTGCCCACACCGACGGCGTCCCGGGCCGATGACGTGTTGGACCACGCGCCTTGTGTCGTCGTCAAAATGACGACGGCCAGGATCACTCGCTCGAACATTGGGCTCCCAACACGGTAGTTTTCGATCTGATCGAGGTTACTCACCGGGCATGTCGGGTGGTAGGCGGGAGGTGAAGGGCGATTTCGATACTGACGGTCATCGACGTTTTCGAGCTCGCGTCACCTCTGATCGAAATGGTGCGTCCGCAGGGGCTTGAACCCGGAACCCCCAGGTTCGAAGCCTCGAGATATGGCTAATCCGGCCCGCTCCCGCCTTCTAAGTCGTTGATTCGTATAGGGCGAGGATGGGATCGGGTCGAAGTTTGTGTGAACGCCATAAGTCACTGAGCGTTAACTATGGGAGGGTCAGTGAAGCCATGCTAAACCATGTGTTTAGGATGAGGACGGGATACTGGCTACAGTAAACAGAGCGTTACCTATGGGCCATCTAACTGATATAGCCGAGTACACGGTCGATCCCCAACGCGTCTTATCATCGCCGCCGCTGTACGATGCGTAACACTTCGACATCGTCCCGGATTACTTCGCCACTACGAGCAACGGCGCGCCTTCCGACAGCGCGATCGCGATATAGGTTATTCGCCACGGTAGGACTTCGTTCGGCGCAACCGATTCTTTAACGGGAAAATGGCGCGCCCGGTAGGACTCGAACCTACAACCCCCAGGTTCGAAGCCTGGTGCTCTATCCAGTTGAACTACGGGCGCGTGTGGCGGCCAGTATACTCGCGACTCTCTCAAAGGTTGGAGCGCGATGTGGCGGAGTTGCCCCTTGCCGGGATCACGGTGCTCGATCTCGGGCAGATCTACAACGGGCCGTATTGCGGCTATCTGCTGGCGATGTCGGGGGCGCGGGTGATCAAGGTGGAGTCACCCGCGGGTGAGGGGATGCGCGGACGGCCGGGCAAGCCGATCGCGAGCTATCCGTTCATGATGCTGAACGGCAACAAAGAGACGATGACGATCAACCTCAAGAACCCGGAGGGGGTGGCGCTGTTGAAGCGCCTCGCGGGTGAGGTGGATGTATTGCTCGAGAACTTCGCGCCGGGGACGATGGATCGGTTGGGGGTGGGGAGTGACGTCTTATCCGAGATCAATCCGCGGCTGATTTACGCGGCGGGAACCGGGTTCGGTCAGGGTGGGCCGCATCGAGACTATCTCGCGATGGATGTGACGGTGCAGGCGATGACGGCGGTTGTGGCGATTACCGGGAATGATGGTGAGCCGCCGCTGAAGTCGGGTCCGGCGCTTTGCGACATTCTGGGTGGCGTGCATCTCTATGGCGCGATCACGAGCGCGCTGCTTCGACGAGAGCGAACGGGCGAAGGGGCGGTGCTGGATGTCGCGATGCAGGATGCCGTTTTTCCGACGCTGACGTCGGCGTTGGGGGCCTACTATCTCGTCGGCGGTAATCCGCCGCGTACGGGGAATCATCATCAGGCGCGGGCGGTGGCGCCGTACAACGTCTATGCGACGAGTGATGGGCATGTCGCGATCATTTGCATTCGTGAACATCACTGGGCGTATTTAACGAAAGCGATGGGGCGTCCGGAGCTCGCGGAGGATCCGCGCTTTATCGACATGAAGAATCGGTCGACGAACATGGAGGCGACGGACGAGGCGGTGGAGTCTTGGACGTCGACGTTGCCGAAGGACGAGGTGTTTCGGATCTGTCAGGAACACGACGTGATCTGCGCGCCGGTGCAGTCGCTCGATGACGTGATCCACGATCCGCATCTGATCGAGCGCGGTGCGTTGCAGAAGGTCGCGCACCCCACGTATGGCGAGGTCATGCTGCCGTCGACGCCGCTTCGTTTTCAGGACGTCGAGCCGCCGCCGGTAGCGATGCCGCGTGGTTTAGGCCAGGACAATGCCGCCGTGCTTCAGGATCTCCTCGGGATCGACGAGGACGGCGTCGCCGCGTTGTCGGAATCGGGTGCGTTGTAGGCGGCGTTAGCCGAACTTTTCGAATTGGGGGAGATCATCGATGATCTCGAACCAGGGCGCTTTCGATCCGACGAAGATGTGATGTGTCGGCCGCATCGAGGGTGAATCGCTCAAGGTGCCGAGGGCGACGTGGGCGTATTGGCCGTCCCGGACGACCGCGTAGAGCAACGATCCGCAGCGTTTGCACATGACGTCGTAGTTGTCGTCGTCGCCGTAGCGCTCGCCCTCGTGACCAGCCTCTAGTCTTACCGCGTCGACGGCGATTCCGCCGATCGGTTTGAACGCGCTGCCGGTGCGTCGCCGACATTTCGAGCAATGGCAATTCATCGCGTATTCGAACGCATCGCCGACGCGGTATCGCGTGGCGCCGCAGTAGCAGGATCCGCGCAGTTCGCTGGGCATGCTTCAGCCGAGCTCGAACGTGGTGGCCGTCAGGCTCACGGGCGGCAGGTCTGCCGACGCCGTGCCGTCGACCGACCAGCCGTCGAAGGGCACGGCGCGCACAGCGTTGGGGTCGTCGAACGAGTTGGCTGCCTTCGGTGTGCCGGTCAGGATTTCGGAACTTAACGCCCGCGTCAGGGCGCCGTCCGCGAGTCGGACCTTGAGCGGCATGTGCGTTTCGAGGTTGCGGTTGATCGCGAAGACGTGCAGTTGGTTGCCATCGAGAATGGCCGAAGCATCGAGGAACGTGACGTCGCCGTGGGACGTCGAGGTGTAACTCGGGCCGTCGACGTGTGGCCGGAGCGCCACGCCGTGTTTGCGCGTGGAGATCATGCGGAAGGCATAGAAGATCGATTGCTTCAGGAGTTCGTCGCCGCGCGTCAGGATCGGCCCGATGACGTTCACGAGCTGGGCGAGGTTGGCGATCTTGACGACGTCAGCGTGGCGGATGAACGAGTTGAGGAAAAGCCCCACGACGAGGGCGTCTTCGAGGTTGTAGATCTCTTCCAGAAGCGCCGGCGCGAATTTGCCCTGGCCGTCGGCGTGGGGCCCGCCGCGCGCTCGATACCAGACGTTCCACTCATCGAAACAGAGATACGCGCGTTTTCTCGATCTTTGCTTCGCCTGCACGTAACGGGCGCATGCGTCGACCGATTCGATCTGCGCGTCGATGCTCGCCGAGAGCGCGAGAAAATCCGCCGTGTCGTCGGACTCGTTGCCAACGTAGCGATGGAGCGATACGTAGTCGGCGAGCGAGCCGATGTGTTCGAGTACGGTTCGATCCCACTCGAGGTAAGTGGGCATGGCGGGGCTCGACGAACCGCAAGCGACGGTCGCGATCGAGCGGTCGGTGTCGCGCATCATTTTGGCGGCTTGCTGCGCGCGAATGGCGTACTGCTCGGCGGGGACGTGGCCCAGTTGCCACGGGCCGTCCATCTCGTTGCCGAGACACCAGACGGGCACGTGATGTGGATCGGTCGACCCGTTGTCGCGGCGGAGGTCGGCGAATCGTGAGCCGACTGGTGAGTTGCAGTACTCGAGCCAGTTACGCGCTTCTTCGGGCGTGCCGGTACCGAGATTGACGGCGAGCATCGGCTGCCAATTGAGCTTCCGGCAGAGCGAGATGAACTCATCCGTGCCGAAGGTGTTCGGTTCGAGGGACTGCCAGGCCAGTTCGCGCACCGTCGGTCGTTGGTCGCGCGGGCCGATGCCGTCGAGCCAGTGGTAACCCGAGGTGAAGTTGCCGCCGGGGTAGCGGACGATCGTCATCTCGAGTTCGGCCAGTGCTGCGATGACGTCGGTGCGCATGCCGTCGTTGTCAGCGTGGACTGATTGGGGGTCGAAAACCCCTTCGTAGATCGAGCGGCCGAGGTGTTCGAGAAACCCGCCGAAGATCCAGGGACTGACCTCGGCAATTGAATATTTCGAATGGAGTTCGAGAAACGTCCGCTCCATCGCCTTCCTACGAGGTGCTAACCTTCGCGCCGAATTTAGCAGCCGGTATTCACCATGACCACGCAGTTCCACGCCGTCGAAGAAGCGATCGAAGCGATTGCGGCGGGCGAACTGGTGGTCGTCGTCGACGACGACGATCGCGAGAACGAAGGGGACCTCATCATGGCGGCCTCGAAGGCGACGCCCGAGAAGGTCGCTTTCATGATTCGCCACACGAGTGGCATCTTGTGTACGCCCATTACCGAGGATCAGGCCAAGCGATTGCACCTCGATCCGATGGTCGCGCGCAACGATGCACCGTTGTCGACGGCGTTCACGGTGAGCGTCGATTACAAGGTCGACCTCACGACCGGTATTTCCGCCGAAGAGCGTGCGAACACCGTGCTGGCGCTCGCGAGCAACAATACGGGCGCGGGCGATTTTGTCCGCCCGGGTCATATCTTTCCGCTCGTCGGCCGCCAGGGTGGCGTGCTGATGCGCTCCGGGCACACGGAAGCATCGATTGATCTGTCGGTCATGGCGGACTGCCCGCCGGTCGGTCTGCTTGCAGAGATCGTCAACGACGACGGAACGGTCAAACGCCTAGGAGAACTGGTCGACTTTGCGGCGGAACACGAGCTCAAGATCATCTCGATCGCGGACATGATCGCGTACCGGCAGCGCCGTGAGCAGCTGGTCGTTCGAACACGCGAGTTCGAAGTCACGACTTCGATCGGTACGGCGAAGGCGTACGCGTACCGCACCAAGTTCGAAGACGCCGAGCACCTCGCGCTCGTTTTCGGTGATCTCGACGATGACGCGGGTGTCCCGGTGCGAATGCATCGGGAGAAGCTGATCGAAGATCTCTTCGGTACGCAGAACGAGCACCCGTCTTCGCTCCTCGAAGCCTCGCTGGCGCGGATCGGTGAACTCGGCAGCGGCGTCCTCGTCTACCTGCGCAGCGGTTTCGCGGGTGTACCCCTCGAGAACCTCGAGGCGAGCCGGGCGGATGAACGGTCTCGTGCCTGGCTCGAGATCGGTGTCGGCGCGCAGATCCTGAGGGATCTCGGCGTGTCGAAGTTGCGGATCATTTCGGGGCGTGAAGTCGACTACGTCGGCGTCGAAGGATTCGGCCTTTCGCTGGTGGCGACCGAGCTTCTTTCCATGCCGGCTACCAGTTTCTAGGCGATGTCGACGATCGGGGTAACGCTCGGCGACCCGGCGGGGATCGGCCCGGAGGTTCTCGCCAAGGCATTGCCGCACATTGCGGACGTTGCGGAGCTGGTCGTCTACGGCCCGCGTTGGGCGCTGGAGCAGGGCGCGGACATTGCTGGTGTCCCGCTCGCCGACGCGATTCGTGTGCGCGACATCGATGTCGCGAAACCGGCCGATTTTGCCCTGGGCGAGATCCATGCCGAATGTGGGCGGGCCGCGGTTCTCGCGGTCGAAGCCTGCGCACGTGACGCAATGGCCGGGCGGGTCGATGCGATGGCGACCTGTCCGCTGCATAAAGAAGCGATTCATGCGGCGGGCTACGTCGACGACATCGGCCACCAGGAAATTCTCGCGCGGCTGACGGGCTCGACCACGACCGCGACCATGCTGATGACGCCGGGCCTGCGCGTCACCCACCTTTCCACACACAAGTCGCTAATCGAAGCAGCGCGATACGTCACGAAAGACAATGTTCTCTCGAAGCTCGAGCTCTGCCACGCATCACTCGTTCAGTGGGGTGTCACCGATCCCAAGATCGCCGTAGCGGCGCTCAACCCGCACGGTGGTGAGGGTGGACTCCTGGGACGTGAAGAGATCGACGCGATCGGCCCCGCGGTGGATGCGGCACGAGGTCGCGGCGTCGATGCCCACGGGCCTTTGCCGGCCGACTCGGTCTTCAACCGGGCGATCGATGGCGAATTCGATGCCGTGCTCGCGATGTATCACGACCAGGGGCACATCGCGATCAAGGTGCACAACTTCCACGAGAGCGTCACCGCGACGCTCGGTATTCCGTTCATCCGGACGTCGGTCGACCACGGTACTGCGTTCGATATCGCGGGACGTGGGGTTGCCGATGAGACGAGTACGGTGGCGGCGATTCGTACCGCCGTCGACCTCGCGCAGGGAACGCTCGAGCGCTAACGGAAATCGTTTCCCGCCGTGCGGCCCGAGGTTGCCCGCGGCTGTACCCGCTTGCGACACTGACGTCACATCAAATGTCGATCGTCATGAGGGGAAGCGATGAAAGCGGCGGTATTCCGTGAAGTGAACAAGCCCATGGAAGTCGAGGAGATCGAAGTCTCCAAGCCTGGGCCCCGAGAAGTCCTCGTCCGCACGGCCGCGGCGGGCGTTTGCCATTCCGACATGCACTTTTTCAACGGGACGTATCCTGGACGCCTGCCCGTGGTGCTGGGTCATGAATCGGCCGGAATCGTCGAGCAGGTCGGCTCGGACGTGAACTACGTCAAGCCGGGTGATCACGTGATCACCTGTCTGTCCGTGTTCTGTGGTCATTGCGAGGATTGCCTGACTGGGCATATGTCGCTCTGCCAGGAGCCGGAAGTGAGGCGTGGGCACGATGAAGAGCCTCGGCTCTCGCACGGCGGCGCGATGATGAATCAGTTTGCGAATCTCGGCTCGTTTGCCGAACAGATGCTGGTTCACGAGCACGCGATCGTGAAGGTTCGCGAAGACATGCCCCTCGACCGTGCGGCCTTGATCGGCTGCGGCGTGACGACAGGTGTCGGCGCCGTCATTCACACGGCCGCCGTCGAACCCGGTGCGACCGTCGCCGTGATCGGCTTGGGCGGGGTTGGGCTCTCCTGCGTGAACGGCGCGGCGATCGCCGGTGCTTCGCGCATCATTGCCGTCGACATGGTCGCGTCCAAGCTCGAGCTGGCACGCAAGTTCGGTGCGACCGACGTCGTGGATGCCAGTGCCGGTGACCCGGTTGGCCAGGTCATGGAGATGACCGGCGGCGGGGTGCATTACTCGTTCGAGGCGATTGGCCTCAAGGTCACGACGGAGCAGGCGTTCCAGATGCTCCGACGTGGTGGCACCGCGACCGTCATCGGGATGATCCCGCCAGGCCAGATGGTTTCCCTCCACGGCCCCGATTTCCTGATGGAGAAGACGATTCAGGGCTCGATGATGGGTTCCAATCGTTTCCGCGTCGATATGCCGCGGTTCGTCGACTTCTATTTGCAAGGCAAGCTACATCTCGACGACATGATCTCGAGCCGGATCAAACTCGAGGACGTCACGGATGCGCTTCTCGCCCTCGAAAGCGGCGAGGTGGCGCGCAACGTGATCATGTTCGAATAGGGGAGCGCGCCATGCGTTGGATGTCCTTCGAGGTCGACGGACGAGCGTCGTTCGGCCTCGCGGTAGGAGAGGGCGACGCGGCTGGTGTCGTCGATGCGGGCGCGAAGGCGGAATTCGCGGACCTCAAAGCAGCGATCGAAGCCGATGCGCTCGGCGAACTAGCGAGCCGGATCGGCACCGAGCCGGACTACGCGCTCGCCGACATTTCGTTCCTGCCGACGATCACGAATCCCGACAAGATCCTGTGCGTCGGTCTCAACTACAAAGCGCACCAGGAAGAAACCGGGCGCGGCGGTGAGGACAATCCGACCATCTTCGTGCGTTTCGCCGAAGCTCAGATGGGGCATCTCGACGACATGGTTCGACCGACCGAGTCGATCGCGCTCGATTTCGAGGGCGAGATCGCGATGATCATCGGCAAGCGCGCCCGGCGCGTGAGCCGCGACGACTGGCTCGACTACATCGTCGGTTTCGCGCCCTACAACGACGGCAGCGTGCGTGATTATCAGCGTCACGCCTCGCAGTTCACGCCTGGCAAGAACTTCATGAAGACGGGTGGCTTCGGACCCTGGATGATGACACCTGACGAGGTCGGAGACCTCGACGCCATCGAAATCACGACCCGCCTGAACGGTGAAGTGATGCAGAACGCGACGTCCGATCTCATGGTGTTTGGCTTCGCCGACCTGATGGCCTATTGCTCGACATTCATTGACCTCGTGCCGGGCGACGTGATCGTGACAGGTACGCCGGGTGGCGTCGGGGCGGCGCGCAATCCACCGCTCTGGATGGATGCCGGGGACGTCATCGAGATCGAGGTCGCGCCGATCGGTACGTTGCGCAACACGGTCGTCGTGGGATGAGTATCCACCGAGTTTCGTGATTGCACGAAACTCGCACAGCACCTCAACGGGCACTCCCACGTGATCCTCTAAGGTCGCCGCATGGACTATTTCGTGATCGAAGGATCGGCGGAACTCAGCGGCACCATCCGGCCGATGGGCAACAAGAACTCCGCGTTGCCGCTACTTTCAGCGGCGTTGCTCTCGCGTGAGCCGGTCACGATCGAAAACGTACCCGACATCGGTGACGTGCGAACGAAGCTCGAGCTGTTGCAGGGCCTCGGTGTCGAGGCGTCCCTCGAACGATCGACCTGTCGGATCGATGCGGCAAACCTTCGAGCGGACCCGCCGGATCCCTTGTTGGCGGCACGAATTCGAACCGCCGTTCTTCTGGCGGGTCCGATGCTGACGCGATTTGGCCGCGCGGTGATCTCGCGTCCGGGCGGGGATCGCATCGGTCGACGTAGGCTCGATACGCACCTGCTCGCGCTGCAGGCTTTGGGCGCGACGATCGAGATCGCCGATGATCGGTTTGAGCTGCGCGCCGAACGGCTGGTCGGCACCGACATCTTCCTCGACGAAATGAGCGTGACCGGCACCGAGCAGGCCGTGATCGCGGCGGTCTGTGCGGAGGGTCGCACTACGATCTCGAACGCGGCGACCGAACCGCACGTGCAGGATGTCTGTCGTTGCCTGAATGCGATGGGCGCTTCCATCACAGGCGTCGGCACCCACGACCTTAAGATCGACGGCGTGGACGAACTCCACGGCACGACCTTCGAGATAGGCCCGGATTTCATGGAGGTCGGCTCGTTGATCGGCCTGGCGGCCGCCACGAATTCGTCGATTCGTATCCAGGACGCCCGTCCGCAGGAACAACGCATGACCAAGATCATGCTGGGCCGTCTCGGCGTCGATTGGGATGTGGAAGGCGAGGACATCATCGTTCCGGCCGGGCTCGATCTCACGGTCACCCCGGATTTCGATGGGGCGGTACCGAAGATCGACGACAGTCCCTGGCCGGGCTTTCCGCCGGATCTGATCAGCATCGCATTGGTCGTGGCGACGCAGAGCAAAGGCACTGTGCTGATCCACCAGAAGATGTTCGACCGGCGTCTGGTGTTCACCGACCGGTTGATCGATATGGGTGCCGGGATTGTCCTGTGCGATCCACACCGTGCAATCGTCATGGGACCGACACGACTGCAAGGCGAGCGCCTCGTCTCGCCCGATATTCGCGCCGGGATGGCGCTCGTGATTGCCGCCTTGGCGGCCGAAGGCGTGAGCGAGATCCATAACGTCGGGCAGATCGATCGGGGCTATGAACGGCTCGACGAACGGCTGCGTTCACTCGGCGCCCGGGTCGAGCGTTTCAGCGAATAGCGTCGCCTATTCCGCCGTGCGGTATGCGGCGTTTTGCCTGCTACTCTAAAGCCCTCACACGTTTCGGGTTCACCGATGAGTGAAATACCGGCCAGCACGACGTTCGGCCATCCGCGCGGTCTGTACGTGCTCTTCTTTACCGAGATGTGGGAGCGCTTCAGCTTTTATGGGATGAAGGCGCTCCTGATCTTCTATCTCACCGAGCATTTCCTGTTTGGCGACGATGTCTCGGCGGGCGTTGTGGGGACCTATGGGTCGATGGTCTATCTCGCGCCTGTACTCGGCGGCTGGGTTGCCGATCGTTTTCTCGGTTTCCGCAAAGCCGTGATGTTCGGGGCGGTCCTGCTCTGCGTCGGACACCTCCTGATGGCCTTCGAAGGCACGCCGGCCGAACGATTGGGCGGGGACGTCATCCGCGACGAGACAGCCGTGCAGATCATGTACCTGGCGCTGGCGTTCATCGTCGCGGGCGTCGGTTTTCTGAAGCCGAGCATCTCCACGATCGTCGGCCAACTCTATGAAGAAAACGACGATCGACGCGATCAGGGCTTCACGATTTTCTATATGGGGATCAACCTCGGCGCGCTCATCGCGATTCTCGTGTGTGGCTATCTCGGCCAGACCTACGGTTGGAAGTACGGCTTCGGTCTCGCAGGTATTGGCATGCTCACGGGGCTTGCGACCTTCATCCGCGGCGGACGTCATTTCGGCGAGGCCGGCTTGCCGCCCGACGTTGACGAGCTGCACTCACGCCGCGCGGGTCTTACGATCGAGCGATGGCTCTACATCGGCGGGGTGGCGTCGATCGCGGTCATCTGGTGGCTGATGCAATACCAGGCGCTGGTGGGTGCGCTCCTCGGCCTCGTCGCGTTCGTCGCGGTCGCCGGCATCATCGGCTATGCCTGGATCCAATGTGCTCCGCGCGAACGGGATCGTGTGTTTGTCGTCCTGATTCTGACGGTGGTATCGGTGGTCTTCTGGACGCTGTTCGAACAAGCCGCGACGTCGATGACGCTCTTCACGGACCGGAACGTGCACAAGAACATGCTCGGTTTCGAGATGCAGGCTTCTCAACTCGGATTTCTGAACCCGGGTTTCATCATCCTTCTGGCGTTGCCATTCGCCGCCGTGTGGAACGCTCTCGGTGGGCGTGGCCGCGAGCCGTCGACACCGATGAAATTCGGGTTGGGCGTCGTTCAGGCGGGTGTCGGTTTCCTGATGCTGGTGATCGGCGCGGGTTTCGCCGACGAGGCCGGTCAGGTCGCCCTCGGATGGCTGGTGCTCGCGTACTTCTTCCATACGACGGGTGAACTCTGCCTCTCGCCGACCGGCCTATCGATGGTGACGAAGTTCACGCCGGCGAGGATTCTGGGGCTCATGATGGGTGTTTGGTTTCTCGCGAGCGCTGGCGCGCACTATGTCGCCGGGTTGGTGGCCGGACAGGCCGCGATCGATTCGAGTCAGCCGATCGACGCCACCGTGTCGTTGCCGGTCTATACCGAAGTCTTCAGCACGCTCGGCTGGGTCGGTGTCGGCATCGGTCTCGGCGTGATGGCCCTGACGCCGTTCCTGAAGCGCCTGTCGCACGAATCACAACCGGGTGAGGACGAAAATCCGGCCGTCGAACAAGGAGTTGTACGCGATGCAAATTGAGATCTTTTCGGACGTTATCTGCCCTTGGTGCTTCATCGGCAAGCGCCGTCTCGACTATGTGCTCGACCTCGATATCGGCATCGACGTGGAGCTGACGTGGCGCCCATACCAGCTCTACCCGCAACTGCCGAAGGAAGGCATCGAGCGAGGCGCTTTTCTGCGGGCCCGCTACGGCGAAGGAGCGGATCGGACCAAAACCCCATCGCGCATCGCGCGTGATGCCGAGGAGGTCGGGATCAAGTTCAACTACGGTGCTGTCGAACGTGTGCCGAATACCTTGAATGCGCACCGCCTGCTGGGATCGTACGACGGTGCGGCGCAGCACGATCTCTCGGAAGCGCTCTTTCAAGCCTATTTCTGTGATGGACGGGATGTCGGCGACAACGCCGTGTTGGCCGACATCGCGGCCGAAAACGGCGCCGACCGCCAGACCACGCTCGAATATCTCGAGAGCGATGCCGATCTCAGAGAAACTGAGGCGATGCTCGTCGAGAATCCGTCCTTCGGGGTCGAGGCAGTGCCGACTTACCGGCTCGGTGGTCTGTATCTACTACCCGGAGCGCAAACGCCGGATGTCATGGTTCAGTTCATCAAGCGGGCGGCGATGAAGCTCGAAGCCAACGCCTCTTGAGGCGAATTTGCGCGCGTCTCGGCGCGTTGCTGTCGATAGCAGTTTGCGCGAGCGTTTCTGCTGACGTCGAGCTCGAGTTTGTCCTCGGCGGGCCCGACCAGTCGGGCTTTCTGCAGACGCCGACGGGTGGCGCGCCGGGCACCGCTACGCGGGGACGTCCCTCGATTGATGAACTTGGGCTCGAGCGATCAACGGAAGCACGCGTCGGCGTGACGTGGTCGGGTGAACGATGGTTCCTTCGTGGCCGCTACGGTCAGTTCGATCCGTCGGGAACATCGCGGTCGCCGCTCCGCTTGTGGTGCAAGGACGTTTTTTCCCGATCGGATCGCGCGTTGACGCGGCGATGGATTTCCACGAGATCGAAGCCGTCGCGGGGCGACGATGGCGCACGACGAAAGTCGATTGGTGGGCCGGGCTTCGAGTCGCGGCCACCGATTTTTCGCTCCGCCTCGACGCGCCTTCGGTGACCGACTCCGTCGATCGTGCCTACCACGTCGTCGAAGTCGGCATCGTCGGAGGTTTTCAGTGGTCATTGAGCGAGCATTGGTCGTCGCGCGTCGAATTCACGATTGCGCCGCAGCACGAACGGTTTGCCGAACGATTGCGTGCCGACGCTCATCTCGTCTATAGGTTGGGCCGCTTCGACTTCCGGCTCGGCGTGCGCGCCGAAAGGTTCCAGTACGACGATAGCTACAAGCAGGTCTTGCCGAACCACCTCGACCTCGAGCGGATCAGCCCCGAGATCGGCATCACCGTCCGCTTCTAGTGAAGCGCTTCGTCCGCCCCACAGGCGACGAGGATCTCGTTCAGATCGGCGTTGTCTGCGACCGCGGCGAATTTCTCGCGTAAGGCCGTCAGGCTTCGGGCGTGGTATTTCTGCGGTTTCTGCGTCCAGCGATGGTCTTTCAGCATGACGTCGAACGTCTCCTGACCGTCTTCGATTGCGTGCGCGTTGGCGACGCTCCACGGCAGGAACATATCCGCAATCTGATCGGCGAGAAGTGGGAGTAGTGTCGGCTCGAGGTCTGGCCAGGAAGCGAGATCTTTGCCCGTGTCCGATGGTGGATCGAGCATCGTCGTCACCCATCGAGCCGCTGTCGGATGTTGCTCCAGGATGGCGCCGCCGGTCGGGTCGCGACCGGCATTGTAGATCTGTCCCCATAGGCCGAAATCGGCAAAGGTCGGACGTCCGCCCATCACGAAGTCATGCTCGGTGAGGTGTGCGTCGAGTAGGGTCAGGGTGTCCTTGAAGGACTTCTCGATCTGCGTCCCGGTCACCTCGTTCGAGCCGACGAACCAGACGCGCGGCACCATCCGTTCGCGGATCTGACTCGCGGCGGCCTCGACGTCGTCCGCGCCTTGCGTCTCGGCGAAGCGTTTCGAGACGGCGACCTGATCGATCGTTCGATGCCAACGCAGGTGGAACATCCACTTGTTGCCCCACTCATCCCCGAATTCTTCGATAAGCGCGGCGACGAAGTTGAGCGCTGGATCGGCGTGGTAAACCGAGGGTTCCGGTGCTTCGCGTTCCATCGCCTCGATGATCGGCGTGGAGTCCTGCATCGAGGTGCCGTCGGGCTTAATCAACAGCGGGATGAGCGGCAATTTCGCGTGTTGGCTGAAGAGGTCCTGCGCGTCGCGGCGTTCGATCCACTCGTGCGGCAGACCCTTGAAGCGGAAGTACGAGCGGATTTTGACGGAGAACGGCGATTCTTCCGAACCGATGATGCGATAGGGGTCTGTCATCTCGACGCTTATTGAGATCTAACGAAGGGGCTAAGTATTACCAAAGCGAATCGATTCGCGAAGATCTTTGCGTTGTTTTTGAGCGAAACGGCGTTCAAGGCCGATAGCTGAACTGCGCGGGTTCCGTTCGCGATGCTTTTCGTGCGAGTCCCGCCCACTGGCACAACACCCGGCGCGTATCGCGCGGATCGATGATTTCTTCCACCTCGAAATACTCGGCGCTTCGAAATGGTGAACGAACGCGGTTCAAACGCTCTTTGATCTTTTCGAGATGGCTGTCGTAGTCGTCGACTTCCGCGAGTTCAGCCTTGTAGGCGACTTCGATACCGCCCTCGATCGGTAATGATCCCCAGTCGCCGGATGGCCAGGCGACGCGGATGTGATGCGAACCGGGTTTGTGGTTTGCGCCACCTGCGACGCCGAATGCCTTTCGAACGATCACGCAACAAAACGGCACGTTCGCCTGGCCGAGGGCCGCGAGAGCGGCCGAGCCGTGGCGAATCGTCGCTTCTTCTTCACTCTTCTTGCCGATCAGGAAGCCCGGGCAGTCCTCGAGGTGGACGAGCGGGAGATGGAAGGTGGCGGCGAGGTCGATCAGCCGAATGAGCTTGCGGCAGGAATCCGCGGTCCATGCGCCGCCGTACACTGAGGGATTCTCGGCGAAGAGCGCAACGGGAATACCGTCCAGGCGCGCCAGTCCCGAGATGATCGATCGGCCCCATTTGCGACCGATTTCGAAAAAAGACCCTCGATCGACCACCGAGTCGATGACACGGTGCATCTTGTAGACCTTGCGGGGGTCTCGCGGAACGATGGATAGGAGTTCCTCGTCCCGTCGCTTTGGGTCGTCGTTTGGGTCGATACGAGGTGGTAGTTCGTCCGCGCTCGAGGGCAGGTAAGAGAGAAACTGCCGGGCCCGCTCGAATGCCTCGGCTTCGGAGGCCACCGCGTCGTCGATAGCACCGTTGCGGGTGTGGATACGCGCGTGGCCGAGTTCTTCCTTGCTGACATCGCCGAGCTTGGCCCAATCGACCAGCGCGGGGCCCGCGATCATCATCTGGGCGGTGTCGCGCACGATGACCGAATAGTGCGACGTCGCGACCCGGGCCGCGCCGATACCGGCCACGGAGCCCAGGGCCAGGGAAACCGACGGGGCGACCGCGAGATGCTGGACGACCGTTTCCCAACCACGGAGTTCTGGAATGTAGGTTCGTCCGGCCATCTCGATGGTTTTCACCGACCCACCGCCGCCCATGCCGTCGACCAGACGGATGTGCGGCAAGCGGAGTTCGTGAGCGAGCCCTTCGGCGCGCGAACGTTTGGCGCCGATCGACGCATCCGCCGATCCGCCCCGTACGGTGAAGTCGTCGCCCGAAAGGATCACCGGACGGTCGTCGATGTCGGCCGTCCCGAAGACGAAATTGGACGGGGTGAATTCGACCAGATTGCCGTCGTCGTCGTACTGGGCGACGCCGGCGAGCGTTCCGATTTCATGAAACGTGTTGGCATCCGCGATCGCATCGATGCGCTCGCGGATCGTCAATTTGCCGAATTCGTGCTGCCGCGCGACTTTGTCCTCGCCGCCCATCTTCATGGCCAGCGCGGCTCGAGCGTTCAGCTCGCCAATTTCCTCTTCCCAACTCATGGAGTGATCGCTTAAGCGCGCGTTCCCGTGAAGCTCGCGTTGCCGAAAGCACCGAGCTTGACGCTACCGCTGATCGAGTCGCCGTCGACCGTGGCGCTGAATTCGAGCGTCATCGGCATCGGCTGCGAGATGTCGGCCTTGAAAGCAATCTCGTTGCCGTTCACCGTGCCGTCTTTGATGTCGATCGCGCCTTGCGGACCTTCGAGCTTTCCGGACAGCGAGTCACCGTCCGTGGCAATGGTCAGCGAGCCTTTTTGTTCCCCCATGGGGGTGTTCATCGTTGTGTTCCAAGTTCCGTCAGCACTCATGCCGATCTCCTAGTAGAAAGCGCGCCGGAGTATGACAGAGCCTTTGCGCGATCGGCCAACCGAACCGCTGGAAAACCCCGTCATCGGGACGCTGAACGAAGGGTCGATCCACGACGCTTTGAAGCACCGCTATGCAGCGGATAGCGAAGGTACGGTCGCCGTAGAACATCGCGTCGAGAACTTCGTCGCTGACGTCTGGGTGGAGGATCGTCAAGGGGGTCGGATCGTCGAGATTCAGACGTCGGGCTTCGGTTCGATTCGGCGTAAGCTCGAACACCTTCTGGATCGATATCCGGTGACGCTTGTCCATCCGATCGCGGCGCGGCGCTACATCGTCAAGCTGCCGGTCGATCCTTCCCAGGAATCGACACGACGACGCTCGCCGAAGCGCGGCCGCCCCGTCGATGTCTTCGCCGAACTCGTCTACGCACCGACCTTGCTCGACCATCCGAACCTCGAACTCGACATCGTGTTGACGGACGAGGACGAGATCCGGGTTTTTGAAGGTAAACGCCGGCGCCGACGTAAGGGTTGGCAAGTGGCCGGCCGGCGTTTGAACGAAGTTGTCGACGTGGTGCGAGTCGCGTCGATGCGTGATCTCGTCGACTGCACGCTCAGTGATCTAGCGTCACCGTTCACGACGGCATCGATCGCGGAACACGTGAGTTGTCCGCGGCGGCGCGCGCAACAGATCGCTTACTGTCTGCGCGAATCGGGGCTTGCGTCGATCGTCGATAAGCGCGGTAACGCCTTGGTCTATTCGTTCGACTGATCAGGGTGGCGACGCCGATTAGCGTCGCCTCGATCGTGTCGCTCCTTAGAGGTCCGGAATCGCGACGCGAACTGCATCCTCGAGACGGTCGACGAGCGTAACGGTCATTTCGTCACGCACAACTTCCGGCAGTTTCTCGAAATCCGACTCGTTGTCGCGCGGCAGGATGACGTGACGAATACCTGATCGGTGCGCCGCGAGGACCTTTTCGCGAATACCACCGACGGGCAGAACAATGCCCGAAAGCGTCAGCTCGCCCGTCATCGCGATGTCGTCGCGCACCTTCTTCTTGCTGTAAACCGAGGCGAGTGCGGTTGCCATCGTGATTCCGGCGGACGGGCCGTCCTTCGGTACCGCGCCCGCGGGCACGTGCACGTGAATGCCGTTTTCCTCGATGGTCGATCGGTCGATGTTGAGATCGTCCGCCACCGACCAGATGTACGAACGCGCCGCCTGGATCGACTCCTTCATCACATCACCGAGCTGACCGGTGATCGTCACGCGATCTTCCTTCTGGGTCAGGCGCGCTTCGATGTAGAGAACGTCTCCGCCGGCGGCGGTATAGGCCAGTCCGGGAGCGACACCGTTGTCGAGGTCTTCGCGGCCCTTCTCCGACTTGAACTTATCCGGCCCCAGGAGCACGACGAGATCGTCGGCGTTGATCGTGCTGGGTGAGTCGAGCGATTGCACGACCTGGCGGGCGCGTTTGCGCGCGACCCGGCCGATCGTTCGTTCCAGCTCGCGGACACCCGCTTCGCGGGTATGGCGGCGAATGATGCGTTGCAACGCGTCGTTACCGAACTCGAGCTGCTCTTCGCGAAGCCCGGCGTTATCGCGCTGTCGCGGTACGAGATAGCGTTTCGCGATCTCGAGCTTCTCCATCTCGCTGTAGCCCGACAGGTCGAGCACCTCCATACGATCGAGGAGCGGTGCCGGGATACCGTCGAGTTGATTGGCCGTCGTGATGAAGTAGACCTTGGAAAGATCGAAAGGCAAATTCAGGTAGTTGTCGCGGAATTCCTTGTTCTGTGCCGGATCGAGGATCTCCATCAGCGCAGCACTCGGGTCGCCACGAAAATCGCGACCGAGCTTGTCGATCTCGTCGAGCATCAGGACGGGGTTGCGGACGCCGGTTCGGCGTACGGCCTGCAGAATGCGTCCCGGCATGGCGCCGATATAGGTACGCCGATGGCCGCGCAGCTCCGACTCGTCGTGCAATCCGCCGAGGCTCATGCGTTCGAACTTTCGGCCCATCGCGCGTGCGATCGATTGCCCGAGCGAGGTCTTGCCGACGCCCGGTGGTCCGACGAAACAGAGGATCGATGAGCGCGCCTCTGGGTTGAGCTGCAAAACCGCGAGCGATTCGAGAATTCGCTCCTTGATCTCGTCGAGGCCGTAGTGGTCTTCGTCGAGTACGGTCTGTGCGTGATCGAGATCGAGCGTGTCCTCGGTGACGACGTTCCAAGGCAACTCGGCGATGAGTTCGAGATAGCTCCTGGCGACCTGATAGTCGGCCTGTTGCGGCGACATCTTGCCCAGGCGTTTGAGTTCTCGATCGACCTCTTTGCGAACCTCATCTGGAAGTTTTGCATTCTTGAGATCAGCTTTCAGTTCGGCAATGTCATCGTCGCCCTCGCCTTCGCCGAGCGCTTGTTCGATGGCCCGTTTCTGCTGGCGCAGCATGTGCTCGCGCTGCTGCTGCTCGATGCCTTCCTGTGCCTGGCTCTGGATATCGCGCTGCATCTCGGCAACGGAGAGTTCGCGTTGCAGCAGTTCGAGCATCCGCTCGAAAAACGGCACCGTTTCGCCGATCTCGAGCACGCCTTGACGATCTTCGAGTTCCATCTGCCGGGCGATCGAGACGATGCGATACATCTGCGTGATCGGGTCATCGATGGAGCCGACAGCCTGCTCGAAAATCTGATCGGCGTTCTGCGGCGCGAGGATCTGGGCGATCGATCGGGCCGTATCCAGGATCGATCGGTGCAGCGCTAACGCGCGGGCGCGCACTTCGCCCTCGTCGGGGACAGCGGGCGTTTCGAGTTCGCTCACTTCGACAGTGACGAAATCCCCTGTCGTTTCCATCTCGTGCAGTTCGACGCGCCGTACGCCCTGGACGATGACCTGGGCGCCGCCGTCACGCGGTTCGACCCGGGTAATCGTTGCGATGGCGCCGATGTCGTGGAGATCGTCGCGGTCCGGACGTTCGACGTTCGGGTCACGTTGGAGGACGGCCAGAATCTCGCGATCATTGTCGAGCGCGTGCTTGATGGCCGCGAGCGACTGAGCGCGACCAACGGCGAGCGCTTGAATGATCTCGGGAAAAACGACGACGTTCTTGAGCGGTAATAACGGTAGCGATCGCATGATCCGGTGGGGGAGTTCTCACTCATTCGATAGGTTAGAGAACGAATGTGCGGCTGCAACATCCGGATTTCAACCGATGGGTATACGACGAAAGCGGTGGGAGATCGGCTATGCGAGGTCGCCGAGATGGCGACCGCGCGATTGATCGGTTATCAGCCGATTCCCTGAAGCGCTGCCGCCTCGGCGCGCACGCGCTCGGGTCCGCCAAAGATCTGGCGGTTGTAGCCGATGCGCTTGAACCAATAGTGCAGGCCCAGGAGATCGGTGAATCCCATGCCGCCGTGCACCATCGTCGCGGTCTTGGCAACGAACGTGCCGACTTCGGCGAGGTGGGATTTGGCGTGACAGACGCTCAGACGCGCATCATCCGTGCCTTCGCCGAGTGCGTGAGCGGCGTACCAGAGCAGTGATCTCGCGGGTTCTATTTCCGCCGCCATCTCGGCGCACATGTGCTTCACGGCCTGGAACGACGCGATCACGCGATTGAACTGCTCGCGCTGCATCGCATATTCGACGGCCTGGTCGAGCATTTCCTGGGCGGCGCCCAACGTGTCGGCGGCGAGCAGGACCCGACCGAGATCCACGACGTAGTCCGTCGCGTCTGGTGCTACGTCGAGGCTATCCGCCGGCACGCCGTGGAAGATGATTTCCGCGAACGGGCGCGTGCGATCGACGTGCGGCAGCGCGTTCAGCGTCAGTCCGTCCGCGGCGGCATCGACGATGTGGAGAGAGCGGGTCTGATCGGCGACGAGGAGTTTATCCGCCGCCACGTCTATCGCCCAAAGCGATTTCCCGTACAGCTTACCGTCCCGTGCTTCGACACCGGCGTCGCGTCGAGCGCCGCCGAGTTCCGAAAGTGCCGCGCCGAACCGGAGTTCACCGCTCGCGATCTTTGGCAGGTATTCGGCTTGTTGGGATTCGCTTCCGGCGCGAAGGAGTGCCGCGGGCGCAAGCGCCGCGGTCGAGAGAAAAGGCGCGGGAACGGCGCGACGGCCGACAACTTCGGCGACGAGTGCTGCATCGAGCACGGACAGGCCGACGCCGCCGTGAGCCTCCGGGACCAGCAACGCGGGCACGCCCAGATCGGTCAGACCGCGCCAGATGTCATCGGCGCGATCCTCGTCGTCGTCGGCGAACTTGCGCACACGATCGAGCGGGACTTCGCCCTCGAGAAATCGATTGACGCTGTCGACGAGGAGCGTCTGTTCCTCAGATAGTCCGAACTCCACGCTACGCTCCCGCCTTCTCGATCTTGGGTTCCTTCGGCATACCGAGACCCCGTTCGCTGATGATGTTTTTCTGAATCTGCGACGTACCCCCGCCGATGATGAGCCCGAGGAAGTACATGTAGTGCGTTTGCCACGAGCCGTTGTCGGTGAGGTAGTCGCTCTTGCCGTACAAAAGGCCGGCTTCGCCGAGGATGTCGATGCCGAAGCCTTCGAGTTCGTGACGGAGCTCCGTCGCCTGGAGCTTCGTGATCATCCGCGCGAGCTTGGTGTTGCCCGCGTTGCTCGACGGATTCAGACGCGACGAGAGGATGCGCAGATCGTTGAACCGCATGGCCTGGACACGCGCCTGCAGCTTCATGAGCCGGTCGAGGTGTGCCGGGTTGTCGATGGCGCGGTGGCCGTCGATCGTTTCGGTCTTCATGAGTTCGGTAAGCCGATTGAGGCGGGTCAGCGTCGCGTTCGGATCGCCGAGCGAATCGCGTTCGTGACCGAGGATCGCGTTCGCGACGTACCAGCCTTCGCCCCGGTTGCCGACGATCTGGTGCTTGGGCACGCGTACGTCGGTGAAGAACACTTCGTTGAAGTTGGGTGTCATCGTCATGTCGACGAGCGGCCGAATCTCGATGCCGGGCGTGTTCATTTCGAGCAGCAGGAAGCTGATGCCCTGATGTTTCGGCGCGTCGGGCTCGGTCCGGACGAGGCAGAACATCCAATCGGCGAGATGCGCGGTTGATGTCCAGATCTTCGATCCGTTGATCACCCACTCATCACCATCGAGTACGGCAGAGGTTCTGAGGCTCGCGAGATCGGACCCGGCGTTCGGCTCGCTGTAGCCTTGGCACCAGACGAGATCGCCAGCGAGGGTCGAGGGAATGAATCGGCGTTTCTGTTCTTCGGTACCGAGCTCCAACAGCGTCGGTACGAGCATGGAGATGCCCTGACCGCCGAGCCCGCCCGGCGTCTGTGAGTTGGCGAACTCCTCGGCGATGATCCGCCCCTTCAGGATGTCCGGCTGCCCACCGTGCCCGCCATACTCCTTCGGGATCGTGCGCGCGGTGTAGCCATGCTCGATGAGGAGTTTCTGCCAGCGCTTGGGGGCGTCTTTGTCGGCGCCCGGGCGCGGCGCCCGATCACGATGGTTTTCTATGAACGACTGCACTTCCGCACGGAAATCGTCGTATTCGGGACCGTAGGAAAGATCCATTCACTCGTCCTGGAGGCTCAACGCAAGACGCGTAAGTTTATCGAACTCGCGGGCTCCGCTCGCGGATCGATATGATTCCGTGCACTTCTCTTACTTCCTGATGAGGCTGATTTCGGTGGCCAGCAGACGCATTCAGATCGAAACGATGTTGACGATGCAGGATCGTCACAACGTCGAGGTGCACCCGGTTTGGCGTGAGCAGGGCTACGCCTACTATCGGGCGATCTGGGTCGAGTGCGCCGAACTTCTGGACCATCACGGCTGGAAGTGGTGGAAGCAACAGAACCTCGATCGTGAGCAGGTCGAGCTCGAGATCGTCGATATCTGGCACTTCGGGATGTCCGAACTCATCCGCGCGTCGAGTTCCGCGACGGATCCGGTCCTCGTGGATTCGATCGAAAGAGGCTTCGACGCGCTGGCGCCCGTCGATGCCGATTTCCTCGAAGCGGTCGAGACGCTCGCGGCCGCGGCGGTCGATCGGCGCGCCTTCGACCTCTCGGCATTCGTTGCTGCCATGAACGCGTTACCGATGAGTTTCGATGCGCTGTATCGGATCTACATCTCGAAGAACATCCTGAACTCGTTCCGGCAGCGACACGGTTACCGCGAAGGCACTTACCGCAAGCTCTGGTCCGGACGCGAAGACAATGTCCACCTCGCGGAACTGCTCGAAATCCTCGATGCATCACGGCCGAGTTTTCCCGACGATCTGGACGCCGCGCTCAACGAACGCTACGCATCCTCTATCTGATCCAGTCGAGCGACTGACCGTGTGGTCCCGTGAAGCCGATGGGCGCGCCATCGACGCTCAACAAGAATTTGTCCTCGGGCGGCGTAACGGGTGATTTCGCCGCGATGTTCGGGAAAACGCGCGGGTGTTCGTTCGCGATCCAGACGGCATCGAGACACCGCACGGCGTCGACGAATCGCTGCCGTTCGGGTCGGCTGACGTAGGCAAGCACGGCCGAGTGGAAAACGACGAGGGTGGCGTTTCGCGGAACGTCGTCGACAAAGCGGGCGAGGTCCGTGCACGCATCTCCCTGCCTTAACTCGCACGGCTCCGAGCGAGCGATCTCGAGGGCTCGATCGAAATTCTGCGCGCGTCCCACGTGCTCTGGCCAGATCAAGGTCCGTAGCCAGTCCATCGCGTCGACGTCGTCGACGGACAAGGGGTTGAGGTCAATGCCACGGCGCCAGACGACTTCGATCGATTGGCTCGGGAGCGGTACGTTGGAATCGACGACGCACTTAAAAACGGGTGGATGGTCGAGTCGCTTGCGGGGCTCGATGTGGCGATCGCCGTACCGGTAGGCGTAACGGTCGGGAAAAAGGCAGAGCCCGGCGGACGCACCCACCTCGAGCAGCGCCAGCGGCTGCGGTAGCGAGGCGAGCACCGGTAGCAGTGTCGCGCATCGCCCCGGCTCATTGGTCTGCGTCGCCCGTGCGAGCGCGTTTTCGCGAATCGTTTGCCAGTGCCGGACGGTTCGGTCGGCGAACTCCTCCGCCGACGACGGCACGCCCAAGGCTAAGCGATAGGCCGCGAAAATGAGATTGGGTTGCTGCTTGGGCAACGGGAGTTCACTGATGAGCTCGACGAGCTCCGGCGTTTGGGCCACGGCACGCGAAAGGGACTCGTAGAGCGGTGAGACGCCGCGCGCCTCGTGATCGGCGAACGTCAGATATTTCTCGTGAAGGTCGCGGTGAACGTCATTCGTCATGCGGTCTGTTGATCAAGCGGTGCTTTGCTTGAGAAACGAGATGACGCGCTGCAATGCCTGCCAGGTCTCGCCGGATTCGTCGCTGGTGTCGAGGTGGGTCGTGAGGACGGAATGAGGACTCATTTCGGAAGGTGCCGCCGCTTCGTCTGGAATCTCGATCGTCACGAGCCGATCGCCGAACAATCTTCGGAGCGTCTCGAATCGCTCGGCGGGCACGAGACTGTCGCCACAGAACCGCAGGGCGATGGCGGAGAGATCTTCGTCTTCCAGGCGTTTTCGAATCATGGCTGCCTCGGCGTTCGAAAGATCGACGGCGTGTTTGCGTTTCTCACGAGAGAAAAGCGATAGGTTGAGCGGCAGAGAGGGCTGTGAGGCGACGGGGGCGACGACGGCGGGCTCGGTCATCATCGCGAGAGAAAAACCGCCTGTGAAACACATCCCCACCGCACCGACACCTCGACCGCCGCACTCGGCGTGTGCTTCGCGTGCGAGGGCGCGGAGCCAGTTGACGATCGGGCTCGACCGATTCAGTGCGAGCGCCGAGAACTCGCGGGAGATACAAATCGCCTTGAAAGCGGTGCGTGCGAGGTAGCCGGTCGACAGCTCCCGCACCGGCGTGCCGAAGAGGCTCGGCAGGTACACGGTCATCCCCGCGTCGACGAGATAGTCGGCAAAGCGGATGACGAGCGGGTGGATGCCGGGGATTTCGTGTACCACGATCACGGCGGGGCCGCCGCCGCGCCGGTAGACAGGTCGCGACCAATGCCCGTCGTCGTACGTGAACTCATCGTATGGATCGAGGGTGGTAGTCATGGTTGGCCGGTTGACTGATGCGTTGCAGTCTTGAACGGATCGTAGGAAATTTGGCGCATCAAGAGACCCAGACAGAGACGGCTGACGACTTAATCGTCAGCGTATAGTTAAAACTCGCCATCAAGGTGACCGCTTCCATCGGTGTATCTGCGCCTATGTCGAACGTTAGCGACGAACTTCCCGTCCACCATTACCGGACGATCTTCCTCTCGGACATCCATCTGGGCACGAGGGGCTGCAAGGCCGATCGGCTGATCGACTTCCTCGGTCGCCATAGCTGCGACGAATTGTTTCTCGTCGGGGATGTCATCGATGGCTGGCAACTCCGTTCCGCGCTCTATTGGCCAGCATCCCACAACACGGTCGTTCGGATGGTGCTCGAGATGGCGGAACGTGGAACGAAGATGGTGTATGTGACCGGCAACCATGACGACATGTTGCGCCCGTACACGGACTTCCGCTTCGGTGATGTCGATGTCGTCGATCAGGCCGACTACGTCGCCGCGGATGGTCGTCGATTCATCATCATTCACGGCGATCAGTTCGATATGGTCGCCAATCACCATCGCTGGATGGCTGTTCTCGGTGATGTCGGATACCGCGCTTTGCTCAGGATGAACGGATCGGTCAACTGGATTCGTCGACTTTTCGGGCGGGATGAGTGGTCTCTCTCGGGCTGGGTCAAAAACCGGGTCAAGCGGGCGGTCAACGCCTTGGGACGATACGAAAAGACGATCCTGCGGTTCTGCCACGAAGGTCGATACCAGGGCATCGTGTGCGGTCATATCCATCGTGCCGCGGTCGATCACTACGCCGATATCCGCTACATCAACTGCGGCGACTGGGTCGAGTCCTGCACGGCAATCGTCGAAGACGATGACGGCAGCCATCGCATTCTCGATTGGTCGCGCCCGCAGCTGGTTGCCGCGGAGCCGCGGGAGCACGGTCAAGCCGTCGGCTGACGCGGGCGCTCGTTCGCGTGCGTAGCCCTCACAAAGGTCCGTGGTTGGAATCGCCCACAAGACGCCCAGAGTTCGCTACGGTCTCCGTCCGGCTGATGAGGGATCGTTATGCGAATCGGAATATCCATTGCGACGTTGCAGCTGACGCACGACATGCGCGAAGGCGCCCGGAACGTCGTCGAGCGGGCAGCGGCCGCGTCATCGGCGGGGCTGGACTCGCTCTTTGTCGGGGACCAGCACGCGACGCAAGCGCCGTACTACCAGAACGTCCCGATTCTGGCTCGAGCATTGGCCGAATGGGGTTCGGGCGATGCGGGCACGTTGCATCTGTTGCCGTTGTGGAATCCGGTACTGCTCGCTGAACAGACAGCGACGCTGGCGTCGATCCACTCGGGCCGGTTCATCCTGCAATGCGGCATCGGCGGTGGCGAGGCACAGTTCAAAGCGATGGGGGCCGATATTCGGTTTCGGCCCTCCATGTTCGAAACGTCACTCGCCATTCTTCGCGCCCTTTGGGCGGGCGAGACGGTCGATGAGGATCGCTTCTACTCGATCCAGGGCGCGTCGATTTCGCCGCACCCCCCGGAACCCATCGACGTCTGGATCGGCGCATCGGCGCCGGCCGCGATCGAACGCGCGGCTCGATTGGGCGACGCCTGGCTAGCAGATCCGGGAAGTACGATCGATCGCCTGAAGGGCCAGATCGCCGTCTACCGGGAAGCTTGCGCCAACGAAGGTCGTCCCGAGCGGATGGCGCTGCGTCGGGACGTCTTTGTCGGCGAGTCGGACGCATCCGCGCGGGAGGCGATGTCCCGATACATCGAACGGGGCTATCGCGGCATCGATCCTGATGCGCTTCTGATCGGGAGTCCGGGACGCGTGGCCGAACGGATTCACGAACTCGCCGAACTGGGCTTTACGGAGGTGTTGATCCGCAACATCACGCGAGATCAGCGTCAGGCGCTCGAGTGCATCGAGCGGTTTGCCGCGGTGAAGGAAGCGATGTGATGGGCGACCGCTCGACTCGACAAATGCGAAGGAGTCGAACAAGGTGCGCCGATCCATTTTCTTGACATGACGGGGTAGGGGAACGTGGCGAGCGAAACGGGAACGGTCGAAGGCATCGACGTCGACAACGTGACGGCCTGGCTGGTCGAAAGGATCGACGGCCTCGCGCCGCCGCTCGATTTTTCACTGATTGCGGGCGGACATTCCAACCTCACCTACAAGTTCGTCGATCAGGCTGGCGCCGCCTACGTTCTGCGCCGGCCACCTCTCGGTCATATTCTCGAGAGTGCGCACGACATGGCCCGCGAACACCGGATCGTCGCTGCCGTGAACCAGACGAACGTTCCGGTACCGAGTACGCACGGGCTCTGTGAGGATCCGGACGTCAACGGATTACCGTTTTACGTGATGAAGTTCGTCGAGGGCGTGGTGCCGCATACCCCGGAAGCGGCTGAGAGCTTGCCGGAGGCTGAACGCGCTGCGGCGGGTCGACACATCTTCGAGGTGCTCAGCGATCTCCACAATGTCGACCCGGCGAACATTGGCCTCGGCGAACTCGCCCGTAAAGAAGGCTACATCGAACGACAACTGAAGCGTTGGACGAAGCAGTACGCGGACACCAAGACCCACGACATTCCGGAGATGGACGAAAGCGAGCGCTTACTGCACGAGAACGTTCCCGAACAGATCGGCTATTCGATCGTGGACCCTCTCGCCGATGTCGGCTACCTGCTCAACAACTGGACGCAACCGGGTGAGGATTGGGAAGAGAACCCGACGAGCGTGGGTGGATTCGGCAGTCGTGAAGCGCTTTGTGAAATCTACGAGCAGCGCACGGGCCGGGATCTCGGCCGAATCAACTATTACCGGGCGTTTTCGCACTGGCGCTTAGCCGCGATCACGCAGGGCGTCTACAAACGCTATCTCGTGGGTGCGATGGGGGATCAGGAACTCGATATGGAGACCTATCGCGCCAACATCAGAAAACGGGCGGCGAGTGCGCTCGAGCTTCTGACCGGTTGAACGGCGCCAGGTTCGCAAAAAAAAAGGCCTCGTTAATCGAGGCCTTTTTGTATCCCTCGTTTTTCAGGGATGGAAGAAAACGGCGTGCGGTGACGAATCACCAAATCAGCCCCTTAAGGGGGAAGACACTTTGAAGGGAGGACTGTTTTCCGGGACTGAGCACGCCTGAAACCTGTACAGAAGCGAATCTTTATCCAGTACAGTCCGTCTGTCAACTGCTTTTGTTTAATTGGGTCGAACGAAGAGACTGTGGGTTTCGGCGAGATCCTCGAGAACGAGTTCGAGTTCGGCGCGTGCCAACTCGACACGCCCCAGTACCTCGCGTGCGTTCGGATCCTCGCAGAGGCGGCTGACGTGCTGGCCGAAGTCGTTCAGTTCGACGACGAGGCCCGCGAGGTCCCGCGGCTGCACGAGTTCGGGTGCGACGGTGCTGTTCATCACGTGTGCCAGTTCTTCTTCGGAAAAACGCTGTTCGGTCGTCCGCGGCGCGGCGAGCGGACCGCGCCCGCGGCGCAGCAGGATGAGGTTTTCGAGGATCTCCCACGGGGTTGGCCACGAGCGGATCGCCACGTGCCGGGGCTCGAAGTGGTCGATTGCGTCGAGTTCCGATTGGGTCGCGTAGCGATACACGAAAATCCAATCGCCCGGCACAGTGTCGACGTAGCGTTCGATCAGGGCGGCGTCGAGCGATGGTAGATAGACGATGAAGTCGGTTGCGTCCGGCAGATACTGCCAATCGGCTTCGAAGGCACCGACGGAGGGCCAGGTGGCGTGGATCGGCAGGTTGGGTTCGACGTCGTGCACGGCGCGCAACAAGGGCGTGCCGATCAGACCGATGGTGGCACTCGTCAACATGCCTCGGCTCGGCGGCGTCGGGCGTATGAGTTCGTCGAGGGCAGTATCGGGCAGGTTGATGACCTGACTGATGGGATGGCCACGATCGAGCAGTCGTTTGATGGTGCCGAGGCGCTCGATCTGCGCTTCGTCGTAGAACCGCGTCTTGCCGGCGCGTTGCGCGGGTTCCAGCCCGTACCGTCGCTCCCAGGCGCGTAGGCATTCGACGGAATTACCGGTGCGCCGTGCGACTTCGCCGATCTTGTAGAGCCGTTCTGCTTCCGCCATCGCCTGCTCCGGTCGTCCGGCCCCTGTCGAGGACGCGGCCGACCAGTGTATAGGCTTTCGATACCTTGATGTAGAGGTTTGTAGAGGATTTGGCGATCGCCATGCGCCGATCACCGCCAGCGTCGCCGGAATGGTGCGCGACGAGGCCTACCCAGGCGGGGGATTTCGTTCCAACATGCGCGCTTTGAAGCATCCGCATCCGCATCCGATTCCGCTTCGGACCCAAAACCAACGGAGACGACACCATGGAACAGAACATCGGTTGGTGGCTCACGAAACGAGCTTTCCTCAATCCCGATCGAGAGGCCTATATCGACAGCCACACGGGCTTGCGCCTCACGTTCGAGGAATTGAATGCGCGCACCAACCGCTGCGCGAACGCGTTCAAGGACGCGGGCATTACCAAAGGCGAACGGGTGGGGCTTCTACTGATGAACAGCGCCGAGTTCGTCGAGGCGTACTTTGCGCTCGGCAAGATCGGTGCAGTCGTCGTGCCGCTCAATTGGCGCCTCGTCGCGGATGAACTCGAGTTCATACTGAAAGATGCCGGTGTCACGCGCCTCGTGTTCGACGACGAGTTCGTCGATATGGTCGCCGATCTTCAGTCCCGCGGTGACAAGACCGACATCCATCAGTGGCTGCAGGTCGAGGGCGAGAGCGACGTTGCGTATTTCTCGACGGGCTACCGCGCATTTCGTGATGCTGCGAGCGAAGCCGAGCCCGCGATCGAAGCGGGCGAGGACGACATGCTCTACATCATGTACACGTCCGGGACGACCGGCCTGCCAAAAGGTGTCGTACACACGCATGGCACGTCCATCTGGGCGTGCATCACGCTTTCCGCGACCACCTACTACCTCGACACCGATGTCTACCTTTCGCCGTTGCCGATGTTCCACGTCGGCGCGTTGTTGCCCATCACGGTCAACGTCTATCGGGGTATCACGAGCGTCGTGATGCGCGCGTTCGACCCGGTTCGCGCTTGGGAACTCATCTCGGAAGAAAAGATCACCATCGGCCTCGCGGTGCCGGCGATGCTGAACTTCATGCTGCAGGTCGGCGATCTCGGCCGGTTCGAGTTCAGTCAGTTGCGTTGGTGCATGTCCGGGGCGGCGCCCGTACCGGAGTCGCTCATCGAGGCCTACGCTGAGCTCGGTATCGCGATTCATCAGATCTACGGGCTCACCGAAACCTGTGGTCCGGCGGCTTTGATCGACGCGGACAACGCGCTCAAGCGGATCGGCTCGACCGGCAAGGCGTTCTTCCACACGGACGTGCGTGTCGTGCGCGGGGACGGGACGGATTGCGATGACAACGAGGCGGGCGAAGTCGTCGTGCGAGCGCCGCACGTGATGCGCGAGTACTGGAATCGACCCGAGGCGACCGCGGAGACGATCATCGACGACTGGTTGCATACCGGTGACGTCGCGCGGATGGATGAGGACGGATTCATCTACATCGAAGACCGTATCAAGGACATGATCATTTCGGGCGGCGAGAACGTGTATCCGGCCGAGATCGAAAACGTTCTGCAGGCGCATCCCGGTGTCACCGAAGCGGCTGTGATCGGCCAGGACAGTGAACGCTGGGGCGAATCGCCGTTTGCGATCATCGTGCGCGGCGACGATGCGCTGACCGAAGCTGACGTGATCGAGTTCTGTCGAGGCCGACTCGCCGGGTTCAAGCAGCCGAAGGGCGTTGCGTTCGTCGACACGATTCCGCGCAACCCGAGTGGCAAGATCTTGAAGCGTCTCCTGCGCGAGGATTTCCCCGGGCCGGCCGCGGTCTGATGGATCTCGGCGAACTCGAAGAACGGCTCGGTCCGTTTGCGCGTGCAAAGTACGGACGCGAGGACGTCGCGATCTCAAGAGTCCACGCCATGCCGGGCCATGCCGGCTTTGCCTACGGGTTCGACGCGTCGTATGAAGACGCCACCGATCGTTGGTTCATCCGGCTGCCGCCGCCGAACGTCAACTGGCGGGGTACCGCGGACGTGCTGCGCCAGGTCGAGGTGTTGAACGCGCTCGACACGACCACTGTGCCGCACTGCTCGGTGCAATGGTCGGGCGATGATCTCGAGTGGTTCGACTGTCCCTATTTTGTCGTGCCCCAACTCGATGGTGATGTCTTGCGGCTGGGGCCGGACGAGTGGGCGCATGACCTGCCGATCGACGTGCGACGATCGATCGCGCAACAGTCGATGACCGCGCTGGCGGGCATTCATCGTGTCGACCCGGCGAAGGTGCCTTACCTCGGCGATCCCGTGCCGTTTCGCGATGATGTCGAGCGTTGGGACCGGTTCTACGAGCGTTCAGCCGACATCCATCTGCTCGAACGTGCGCCGGAATGTCGAGAGCGATTGCTCGAGACGATCCCGCACGATGCACCGGTCGGCATCTTCCACGGCGATTTTCAGATGTCGAATCTGTTCTTCTCGCCGGACTGCAAACTGCTGGCGGTCATCGATTGGGAACTCACGGGCATCGGCGCGACCCTCAATGATGTCGGCTGGATCTGCACGTTCGCCGATCGTGGCGCCTGGGCGCCGAGCGAGGACGGCAGCGAACGCTCGGTGTTGCTCGAACCCGACGAACTGATTGCGTTCTACGTTGAAGCGATCGGGGAAGAAGTCCCGAGTGTCGACTGGTTTCGGGCGCTCGCGGCGTACAAATTCGCGATCATTTCCGGGTTCAATCTGAGCCTGCATCGACGTGGCAAACGCCACGATCCGACCTGGGAGGTTGGACGCCTGTCGATGCCGACGCTGATAGACCGCGCGCTGGAGCTGCTGCATTGAAACCCAACATCCTTTTGATCCTCGCCGATGACATGGGTTTCGCCGACATCGGCTGCTTCGGATCGGAGATTCGAACCCCGAACCTCGATCGCCTGGGAACGAGTGGGCTCCGGTTCACGCAGATGTACAACTCGGCGCGTTGTTGTCCTTCACGCGCGGCGTTGCTGACCGGACTCAACCCGCACCAAGCCGGCGTCGGCTGGATGACGACGACGTTGCCGAACAGCACGACGGCCTATCAGGGCTATCTGAACGAGCGATGCGTCACGATCGCCGAAGTATTGGGTGCCAATGGATATCGCACGTTTTTGTCCGGCAAGTGGCATGTGGGTAATGCCTACAACTCGCAGGACCCGGATTCCTGGACGCCGGGTGAACCCGGTTGGCCGACGCCGACCCAGCGGGGGTTCGAGTCGTTTTTCGGCACCCTCGACGGCGCAGGATCCTTCTGGAACCCGCACTCGCTCATGCGCGACGAGAGTTTCATTGCGCTGGACGATCCCGATTTCTACTACACCGACGCGATAGGCCGCGCCGCCGTCGATGAAATCAAACGTGACGACGGCCGACCGTTCTTTGGCTACGTCGCGTTCACTGCGCCGCATTGGCCGCTGCACGCGCGTGAGGAAGAGATCGCCTTCTATGAAACGAAGTACCGCGTCGGCTGGGATGCGGTTCGAACCGCGCGCCACGAGACGCAGCGCGACGCGGGCCTGGTTGATGCACGCTGGCAGATCAGCCCGCGTGATGAGGACGCCTGGCCGTTCGATGCGACACGATTTCCCGACTGGGAAGCCTTGCGGATGGCGGTCTACGCGGCTCAGATCGACCGAATGGATCAGGCGATCGGGACGATTCTCGATACCTTGGAGGCCCAGCAAGCGCTCGACGACACGCTCATTTTCTTTCTATCGGACAACGGTGGTTGCGCCGAATTCCTGCAGGAAGACACGCTCGCGCCGACGCCGCACCGCTACAACATCCCGACCGTCGACGGTCGCCCCATGCACGTGGGCAACCTCCCGCATCTACGCCCGGGGCCGGCCGACACCTTCATGTCCTACGACATCGCTTGGGCGAATGCGTCGAACACGCCTTTTCGACGCTACAAGTCGTGGGTTCATGAAGGCGGTATTTCGACACCCTTCATCGTTCACTGGCCGGCACAGGTCAAAGCGCCCGGGATCGTGCATGACCCCGCTCATATCGTGGACATCATGCCGACCTGTCTCGAGGTGGCGAACGCCGACTACCCAACCGAGTTCGGCGGACAGCCGATTCAACCGTGCGAAGGGGAGAGCCTGTACCCCGCGTTGGCCACCGGTCGACGCGAGCGGCAGAACCCGATCTGGTTCGAGCACGAAGGGAACGCGGCAATACGCGACGGCGACTGGAAGCTCGTTTGTCGGCATCGCGCGGGTCAATCGCTGGCGTGGGAGCTCTACAACATCGCCGAGGATCGCACCGAACTCGACGATCGCGCCGATCGGGAATCGACTCGGGTAGAGACGATGGCGGCGCAATGGCGTCGCAATGCGGACGCAGTCGGCTATGCGCCGAATCAAGCCCTCGTCGATCGCGTGGCGAACCGCCACGTCGAGACATGGGGTACGGTCCGCCACCGTTTCGCGCGGAGCTAGTCCGAGAGCTTCGCTTCGACGCTTGCGATTTTGTCGTGCATCGACTGCTCGCGGTCGGTTCGTGTACCGAGCCGAATCGTCGACGTGATTCGTGGCGCGCCCATGGCGTGAACGCGCTCGTGGCACGTCTTGACGGCCGCCATCACGTCGTCCCATTCGCCTTCGATATTGGTCCCGTAGGAATGCATCGACGACTCGAGCCCGGCTTCGGCGATGACACGCTGGCATTCGGTCACGTATTCCGACACCGAAACGCCGACCCCCATCGGTACGACACAAAGATCGATCATGACTTTCATGGTGATGCTTTCTCCTCTCGTTGGGACTTCGATCGTTCGTGTTGCGTACGTCGTTCCGCCCGTGCCGTTGCCAGTTCCGCGAGGATCGCGCCGGGATCCACGGACCGCGCCTCCGCCGTCAGCCATTCGTCGAGCTCACGATCGCCCAACTGATAACGACTGCCGAATGCGTCGCGCCGTAGCAGGCCGTAGTCGACGAGATAGCGGCGCACCGTGACGTGGTCGACCGCGTGCTGGGTGAGGATGAGGGGCAACCACGCTTTCAGTAAGGCGTTGACTTCACGCTCCGCGTAGCCGCGACGTGGAGCAAATTGCGCGGCCGCGATGGCCAGCAACAACTCGAGGTCCGTTTGTCGGGTAGGTAGGCCGTGCAGGCGCCCACCACGCAAGAGGCGGGCGAACACCTGGCGAGCATCGTCGGCCTTGAATCGAGGGCGCTTCGGATCGGTCATCGGTCGTCGGGGCAATCGCCTTGCTCGACCTGAACCGTCGAGTGTTCGATGCCGAAGTGTTCCAGGAGAACTGATTTGATTCCCCGAACGACGCCATGCGTATCGACGCGTTCGCCAACCTCGGCGTGCAGAGTCAGCAGGGGCTTGTCGTCGGTCAGCGCCCAGGCATGGACGTGATGGACGCCGACGACGCCCGAGACTTGTGCTGTGAGGGTGCGTTTGAGTTCGTCGAGATCAATTCCGCGGGGCGTCCCTTCGAGCAGGATCATCGTGGCTTCCCGGAGAACAGCCCAGGCGCCGCGCAGAAGAATCACGACGATGAACAAAGCGAGGACCGGATCGGCCAGATACCAGCCGAACGCCCAGATCAATGCCGCCGAGAGCATCGCCGCGACCGAGGCGAGAAGATCGCCTAGAACGTGCATGGCGGCACCGCGTACGTTCAAGTTGTCGTGCCCGTGGAGCATGCGAAACGCGATGATGTTGACGACGAAACCGGTCGCTGCGACGACGAGCGCAGGC
Source organism: uncultured Pseudomonadales bacterium (assembly GCA_951813295.1). GTDB lineage: Bacteria > Pseudomonadota > Gammaproteobacteria > Pseudomonadales > Azotimanducaceae > VXYL01. Next base: position 1,104,196 of record CATOTI010000002.1, on the reverse strand, counting down.
ACCGGCAGCACCGGCTGCGGCGTCTGCAGACGGCCGAGGGCTTCGATCAGAATCCACGCCGCCAACGCGACGAGGGCCAGCGCGTTGACGAAGGCGGCGAGCACCTGCGAACGGTGGTACCCATAGGTCAGTCGATCGTCGTGGCGACGACGTGACAACCGGGCCGCCCACCAGGCGAGCGCGAGTGCGGCGGCGTCCAGTGCCATATGACCCGCGTCCGCGAGCAAGGCGAGGGAGTTGGCAAGCAATCCGCCGACGATCTCGACGACCACAAAACAGGCTATGAGCAGGCAGGCAAAGCCGAGCTTCTGTTCGTGGCCACCGGCGTGATGGTGATGGTCGTGTCGGTGGGAAGAACCCATCTACCCGCGTCTCGTTCGTTTCCGCGTTGGCCTAGTATAGCGACCGGCGGATTGAGGCATGTGTGTGAAAGCAGTTCCACGGTGCGGCGGCGCGACGCGCGGGTTCGACCTCGCCAACATCAGCTTCGAGTGGGTCCGCGATTGACCGTCGCTCGCAAGACGCTTTTACGCTCGTTCTTCGCCCGGTCACCGGAACGGGTTGCTGAGGATCTGCTCGGCGCCGTCTTCGTGCACGGTCGCTCTATCGGAACGGTTGTCGAAACCGAGGCCTATCTCGGCGAGTTCGATCCGGCGGCTCATGCGCGGTTTGGCCAGACCGCGCGCACGCGAGTGCTATACGGACGGCCGGGATTTGCCTACGTCTACCAGACGCGTCACCACGTTTGCCTGAACGTTGCCACCAGCGTGCGCGGTACACCCGGTTGTGTGCTCATCCGCGCGCTACGTCCGGTTCGTGGAATCGCCGCGATGCGCTCACGCCGCGGTGTGGATGACGTCTGGCGCCTCGCGAACGGGCCGGCGAACCTATGCCAGGCGTTCGACGTCCGGCTTATCCATGATGGCGTTGATTTGACGCGAGGGGCGGGGCCTTTCTTCCGCGAAGGCGAACCGCCGACGTCTTTCTATCGCGATGAACGAATCGGAATCAGCCGCGCACGACGATGGTTGCTGCGTTTCCTGAGCGCGGGGGAAGCCGTTTCCCGACCGCCGGGGCCGCGTGCGCGGTTGATCTAGTTGGCGCTCAGCGCTGTCGTTTCCTCGACCTGCGGCGAACCCGTCCAGCTGATCTCGGCGTGATCTTGTTTGGCGATTTGCAGCGTCGATTCTGCCCAGATCTCCACCTCCGAATGATCGCTGGCCGTGACGCGGACGACCTCACATTGCAGGCGGGATCCGTCGACGACGGCATGGTCGCGCACGATCATCGAAGCACCGTCGGCTCGTCCCGCCGACCAGAAGTTGCCGTAATCCTCGACACGAATATCGAGATCCAACGCGTCGACATCGTGCGCGTAGATATCGGCATGGGAATCGACCACGAGCGTGGCGTCGTCGACGTCGAGCGTCTCCAGGTTGACGTTCGCATGGTCACGCACGGTGAGTTCGAAGCTCCGCGCATCGACGCTCGCGAGCTTCGTATCCGCGCTGTCGACCGCGGAGACGATCAGGCTCTCGACCGTCAGCGGTCCCACCTTGATTTCTCCGTGGCCCGAGTGCCGGATCTCCTCCAGGTACGGGATCTCGAGGTAGTAAAGAACCTCGTTGGCGTCGTGATCGCCGCGGTTCCACCACTGATTAGTGGACCGGCTGGCTTGGCTGATCCGCAAGGTATCGCCGTGTTCCTCGACGCGGATTGCTTCGAGCGCGCCCTCGTTGCCTTCCAGGCGGAGGTTCTCGCCGTCGCCCTGAACGACATACAAGGTGCCGTGGGCGTCGTACTCGATCTTGGTGATGTCCTGGTGAACGTCGCGTTCACGTTCCGTCCATTCGCCCCAAAGTTCGAAACCCGCCGCGTCGACATCCGCGACGATGATGCAGCCACTCGCAAGAAGGCTAGCCGCGCCCACAGCGAGCCAAGCCGGGAGGTTGGTTTTCAGCATGATCGTCTATCTGCGTATCGTAGATAGCTCTAGTTGTCGCGCGGCGCTCCAGAAAAGTTTGGCCGGTCGCGAAGTTTTTTATGCATCTTCAGCGCCGATTCGCGGCCCTGGTAGTAGCCACGGATGGTTCGACTCGCTTTGTAGCCGAGTTCTTCGTAGAAGCGCCTCGCGCCGCGGTTGTTCGAGCGCACCTCCAGGTCGATCCGATAGAGTCCGGCGGTTATTGCGGTGGTTTCGAGCCACGTCAGCAGTTGTTCGCCGAGACCCTGGCGCCGCACGCGCGGGTCGACGGCCAGCAGGTTCAGATGCGCGACCTCGCTGCCGAACTGCATGATTCCGAAACCGCCGAGGAATTCCGTGGCGCCCAGACTGCATCGAGCGCAGAGGACCGACGATTCGGGGTCGAGGATGAATGCGCGAATGGCCGGCGCGCGCCACTTCCATTCGAGCCCGGCCTCGATCTGGTCGCGCGACATCAGCGCGATCGGTTTCGCATCGATCGAACGGGCCAGTTCCAATGTCACCGAGGCAAGTGCCATTGCCCGAGTCTAGCGCCAGAGACATCCCGGCAAGAAGCCGTCCGGCCACGGCGGTTCGGTGGCGCAATCGTCGCCCAACCTGGCAATGTCACCGAACGGGCCGGTGAGGAACATCACGTCGCGGCGGTTCCTCGCGATGGCGGTGACAACCGGGTCGTCACGCCGCCGAAACCTGCCTTCGCCAAGGGGAATCAGTCGGGTGGTTCGATTGCCGCGTACGACGAGTTCGCCGCGACGCTCGATGACGTCGAACCAATCCAACTCCCCGCGGCGCCACCGCTCGGTGCCGAACCGTACCCGTGCGGGATAGTAGCGCCCGACATATTGGTCGAGGTCGTCGTCTCGTCGCGGTGGCGGCGATTCGACTGCGACATCGGCGATCAGGGCTTGCTCGATGCGCGTACGCATCATGTTCAACACCATCGCGTTGTCGACGTTGATCGAGATGAAAAAGCCACGACGTGCGGCAGGGAGGACGCCGAATTGCGACCGATAGCCGTCGGCATCCCCACCGTGGCCGACGAGCAAGCGACCGTCACGCACCCACGCTCGTGTCCCGGCCCCGTAGCCCGTCTCGATGGATGAGGACCGTCGCCAGAAGAGCGTCTGGATGCTGTCGGGACGAAATACGCGGACGTCGCCGAGACGACCGTCGTTCGCGAGGGTGGCGAGCAGGCGCGCGAAGTCCCGGGCGTTCATGTTGAGCGCGCCCATCGACTTGAACGTCATGTGCCAGTAGGGGATGGAGGTCGCGCCGTCAGCCCGGAAACCGCCCGGTAGATCGTCTGTTGGCTCGAAGCTCGGGTTGATGCCGAGGGGTTCGAATACCCGCGCGGCGACCACGTCGGCATAGGGTTTGGCCTCGGCGACCTCGATCGCATGCGCGGTGAATCCGGGGTTCACGTTCGAGTAGGAACGGATGAAGCCGGGCGGCGAGAGAATGTCCCGGGGCCGCGACAGCGCCGTCGGGAGTTCGACCGGCTCGTTGTGACGAAACTCCTCCCGGGTGAGTTCTCCGAGCCCCGCGGAGTGTTCGAGCAGGTGCAACAAGCGCACGGGCGAGGGAAAGGGATTCTCGACACTAGGTAGGACGATCACCTGGTCGGGGTCGATCGATGCCTCGAGCGCGGCGAGCGCCATGACGGTCTTGGTGATCGAACCCACGCGGAACGGCGTCGTGGCGTCTGCGTTGCCGAAGCCCTCGGCAAGCACCACTTCACCTTCGTCGACGAAGACGACCGCGCCGGCGGGAACATTGCCGTGCGCTGCCATGGCGGCGATATCGTCGAAGAGGTCCGTCCAGGCGACGGTGAGGGTCAACAGTGCTTCGATCATCATGTTTGGTGGATCGTAGGCCTCGGGTTATGGTCGCGCCTTCCTGGCGGAGGCGGTTATGGAATTCAACAAAGTCATCCTCGATACGGTTGGACAGGTCGCCGTGTTGAAGTTCAACCATCCCGAGGTGATGAACGCCATTGGTGGCGACATGATCGAAGGTATCGAAGATGCCTTGAGCGAAGTCGAGGATCCGAACAACGGTTTCCGGTGCCTCATGATCACGGGCGAAGGGCGCGGTTTCTGTGCCGGCGCGAACCTCGCGGATCGAGCCAACCGAGGGCGCCGCGCCGCACGCGGTGGGCTTCGGAACGCCTACCATCCGATCTTCTTCCGGCTCCGCGACCTCGACATGCCGATCGTTACTGCCGTTAACGGTGCAGCAGCCGGTGTCGGCATGAGTTTCGCGCTGATGGGCGATATCGTCTGCGCCTCTTCGAAGGCCTTTTTCCTGCAGGCCTTCGCCAAAGTGGGGCTGATCCCCGATGGCGGTGCGACCTACCTCTTGCCCCGGCTCATCGGGTGGGGTCGCGCGATGGAGTTGTCGCTCCTCGCCGAGCGTTTGCCCGCGGACAAGGCCGAAGACTGGGGCCTCATCAATCGAGTCTATGAGACCAACGACGAGCTCGCGGACGGGGCGATGGGCATCGCGACGCAACTCGCCAATGGTCCCGCGTCGCTTTCGCTGATGCGCAAGGCCTACTGGTCGACGTGGAACAACGCGTACGAACAACAACTCGATCTCGAGGCACAGCTGCAGAGCGCCGCGGGTCGGACACGGGACAATGCTGAAGGCGTCAAAGCGTTCCTCGAGAAACGGGACGCCAAGTTCGAAGGAAAATAAACGATCGGCCTTAAGCCGAATCGGTGAAGGGAGGGGACATGTCCTTAGACGGAAGGGTGGCACTCGTCACCGGCGGTGGCCGTGGTGTCGGTCGAGCGATTTCTGAAACGCTCGCCGCCAATGGAGCGGTCGTAGCCGTCAACTACCGGCGCGACCAGGCGTCCGCCGAGGAGGCCGTCCAGGCGATCGAAGCTGCGGGCGGCTCCGCACGCGCTTATGCCGGATCGGTCGACGACAACGAACAGAATGCGGAGATGGTTGCGGCGATCGAAGCCGACCTCGGACCCGTCGGCATTCTCGTCAACAACGCCGGAATTGCGAGTCGCGGAATGTCCGTCGTCGACACGGACCCAGCGGAACTCGAGCGGGTCGTGCGAACACACGCGCTGGGTCCACATTTTCTGTCGAAGCTCGTCATTCCGAAGATGCGTGAGCAGGGCCGCGGCGACATCGTGATGATCTCGAGCGCGGCGACGAAGGGTCTCGGTGGCAACGGTGCGCCTTACAACATGGGTAAGACGGCCATGGAAGCGCTGGCGTTTACGCTCGCGAAGGAAGAAAAACCACACGGCATCCGGGTCGATATCGTGGCACCTGGTCTCGTCGAAACGGAGATGGGTCGGCGCCTGATGCGGGCGACGGCGGGGGTCGAGGACCTGCGGGACCTCGATTCAGGTTCACCGTTCGGACGGGTCTGTCAGCCGCAGGACGTGGCCAACGTCGTGCATTTCCTGGTGTCGGATCTGAACTCGTACGTGACGGGCGAGCGTATTTACTGCGACGGGTCCGGTCTCTACGGCTGACGGGATCAGGTAGCTAGCGCCTCGAGGTGCGCTGCGACGGAGCGAGCCAAAGCGCTCAAGTCGTAGCCGCCCTCGAGCACCGAAACGATTCGACCGTTCGCGTGATCGGCGGCTTTCGCGATGATGAGTTCCGTAATCCAGGAGTAGTCGTCCTCGTCGAGGTTGATGTCCGCGAGTGGATCCGCGGCGTGCGCGTCGAATCCGGCCGAGACCAGGATCAGATCGGGATCGTGGCGACGGAGCGCCGGCAACCAATCGCGCTCGATCGTCTGGCGGAACGAATCGCTTGCGGTACCCGCGGCGAGCGGCGAGTAGACGAGATGCTCGCCGGGGACGTCGTGCAGCCGATTCGGATAATGCGGATGCTGGAAGCTGGAACAGACGAGCACCTCGGGGCGATCGCGGAAGAGATCGACCGTGCCGTTGCCGTGGTGGACGTCGAAATCGAGAACGGCGACCCGTTCCACGTCGTCACGCCGGAGCGCTGCATCGGCGCCGATTCCGATCGAGTTGTAGAAGCAGAACCCCATCGCGGCATCTTCTTCGGCGTGATGGCCGGGCGGTCGAACCGCACAAAACGCGCGTCGATCGTCGGTGGCGAAGACCACGTCGATCGCATCCAGGACCGCGCCGACGGCGCGCCGTGCGGCAACGAGGGTTCCCGGGCTCATGTGGTTGTCAGCGCTGAAGGCGACGAGGTCGCGTTCGGGTGATGCCGCTTCGAGTTCGGCGAGAAGCGCGTGGTCGTGAACCCGTGCGATCACGTCGAGTTCAGCCTCGCGTGCGTCGTGATGGATCAGTTCCGCCCACAATGACGACGATTGGAGTTCGGAAAGCAGAAACGCGAGCCGCTCGGGCCGTTCGGGATGGCCGGGGGCGACGAGATGATCGAGACAGTCGGCGCTCGTGAAGAAGTGTGTCATCCATCCATCCTAGCGTCGGCGACGGATTCTGATCGAGTCACATCGTTGCTTCGAGATCGACGAGCGCCTTCTTTCGGAGGACGCGAACCGTGACTGCCCGACCTTCCTCGCGGTTCGCGAGCACCGTCATCAGTTGTCTCGTGTCGTAAATCCGGATGCCACCGACCGAGACGAGGCCATCCCCGACCTCGAGTCCAGCTCGCGCCGCGAATCCGGGGCTTCGCACGTCGGTGATTTCGAGATAGGTTGTTTCGCGGGTATCCGCACCCAGGCTGTGATCGCGCACGACGCGGTCCCCGTCCGTGCCTACCGGGACGCCCGTCGTCAGATAGAGCCGAAAATCGGCGACTGTCTGCGACCAGATGGTCCTGGCGAGATCGGTTTCGTCGCGCGCCTCGGACCCGCGCTGGGCGATCTTGACCCGTGTCGGCCATCCCGAGGCATTGGCCGGATCGATGCTGATGGTGATCTCGGTGCCGGCGTCGGGGGCGCCGATCGTTTCGACCACCAAACGTTGCTGCGGGATCGATTCTCTGACTTTAGCCCGAGCGCCGTAAGCGCCATCGTCGGATGGGAAACCCGGGATGCGGACGATGCTCGGTTCACTCGTTTCGATACGGCAGCTCTGCCAGACCTCGTGGCGTGGCCGTTCGAGATCAAAGAACGCTTGAAAATCGGTCACGCGGGCTCGCCGATCCGAGGTTCGAAATAGACGCCCTTGTGGTCGCTCCGCACGGTCAGATGGCGCTTGATGGCTGGCAGGTAGGGCGAAGATCGTGCGGGCTCGGCGTTGATCGTCGCGATGTTGAGCCGGCCGCGGCGGAGTGCTAATCGATTGAGAAAAGGCAGGATGGTGTCGAGGTCCTCATCGAGCGGCTCGAGATGGAACGTGAGTCGTTGGCCGCCGTTTTCGGCGATCGCGGCGAGCGTGCCTTCGAAATAGCCGAGATAGTTGGTCGGGCGTCGCTGCGGCAGCTCGCCGTCGAATCCGAGCGCGCACGGGCTCACGGGATCCAAGGCGTTGATCCAGAACGACGCTTTGCGCCGGTCGAGGTACTCGAGCGTGCGTAACGCCTCGGGCCAGATGAACTGGGGTCCCGATAGACCTTCGAAAAACAACCCCGCCATCACTTCGCCGGCGAGTTCCATGATGCGTAGCGCCGGGAAAATTCGCGCCCAACGGAGCATGCCGCCCTCACGGTTCGCGATCTCCCGCGTGATGACGCCGTAGCGATCGAGCATCAGCCGCGCGTTTTCCTTCGATCGCTCGAGCGCGTCGATTTCACTCGTGCCGAGGGGCTCCGTGGGCATTCTGTGCCATGTGCCGCTCCAGCCCTTGGACGCCAGTTTCGCGCGAGCCGTCGCGCGTACTCGACGGCCGCCGGGGCGGCGCCCGGCCTTCGGTTCGTCGATTCGGTAGTTGCTCTTGTGGGCCGCGAACAGCGGGCGGAAGCTATCGGCCGCGACCTGGCCCGACCAGATCGCGCCCCAGAAGGCGTCGCTGAAGTCCTCGATCGGCTGATCGCTTTCGTCGTGGAGTTGCAGAAAGGTGTAGTGAGCGTTCGGATCCTGAAACCGTTCGACCATCGGGTGTGCGTCTTCATTCGTCGGAAAGACCTCGCCATCGAAAGCGGGTGCGATCTGATCGACGCCCGCGCCGCGCCAGCGAACGCCTTCTTCGATCGCCGCCGTCTCGAGGTCGTCGATCGTGAATCCCCTGGCTCTTGGCTCCCAGAGATCTTCAGTCCAGAGGCCGACGGGCGCTTCAAAACCCTGCAGGCGTTCGGCGACGTCGGCGATGACGGAGGGCGAACTCGCGGCACCGAATCGCTGCCAGGTCGATAGAAACGGAGTGAGATCTTCGCCTGGGCGGGGTTCGATCGAGACCCGATTCTTCGCGCGCTGGAAACGGATGAGCGTTTCGAGGTTGTCCCGATCGCAGACGTAGACCTCATCGGATCCGTCGATCAGCGTATCGGCGACGAGTTCTTCTGCGTCGATGAGCTGATCGAGCAGCGCTTCGGCATCCTCGACAGGGAGGAGCGATACCGCCTCGGGGATCGTTCGCGGTCCGTAGAATTGCAGGATCTCGGCGGCTTTCTGCAGCGGTTCGTCTGTGAGATCGATTTCCGGATGAACCAGGAGCTTGCGACCGTTGATCTCGCGGGTTGCGACGGTCGGCGGTATCGGGGTCTCGCCGAACCATTCGTCGAGGGGAACGATCACCCGTTCCTTCACCCATTCCGACAGTTCGAGCTCGCCGTCGGGTTCGTAGCCGGCGCGGCGTCGTTGCACCTTGGCTTCGAAGTCGGCGACGACGGCGGGATCAATGCTCGGGCGAAGTGTCTTGTCGAAAACGGCCGCGCGGATCAGATCGTCGGAGAGCGCTGATGTGCCGCCCCGCTCCGGCGTGTCGTCGGCGTACATGTAACGGTTCACCTGGTTGAACGTCACGTGGGCCGCGAAAGGGCTTGGCGTGGTCTGCGTCGACACGGTCCAGGGCAACGCGCCGCTCGTGAGCTGTTCCAACACGTCGAGCGCCGCGGGGAGGTCGAACGATTCGCTCAGACAGGTGCGCCATGTTTCGAGCATGACGGGGAAATCGTCGAGCGGCTTGGTCGCGGTCATCAGCTTCTTCGCCTGCATTCGCGTCATCCACAACGGCATGCGTTGGTTGAAGCGCTTCTTGGTCAAGAGCAGGGCACGCCCGGCGCACTCGCGGAAACGAGCGCCGAAAAATCCTGACGACTCGAGGCGATTTCTAAGGTGTGTCTCGAAGTTCGCCGGGGTCACGAGTGTCAGAAACACCTCGGGATCGATCTCCTCCTTGAGCTGCGCCACGATCACGTTGTTGTCCGCGTGGATATCGGGTTCGGATGCGAACTGCGCCTTCCACGCCGCTTCCATGGCAAGCGCGATCGGCTGATTGACCTGGCCGCCCCAGTTGGTGTGCAGCACGAACTGCTGCTCTCGGTCGAGACCGGAGTATCCCCCCGGTCCGGTGTGGATGTGCTCGAGCAGCAGGTGATGCTTGTGGGGCAGATCGGCATCGCTCACTTCGCGTTGGCGCTCGAGGAACTCGATCAATTCGTCGGCCGCGACCGGGTCGAACCCGAGGCCGTGCAGTTCCCGCTCAAGGTCTTCGTTTTCCTTCTTCACGAGGCGATCGTTCGCCCGTTCGAGGAATTCCGCGATTCGCGATGAGAAGTAGTAGCTACGGCTGACGTTGTCGGCGCGCCAAAACGGTAGGGTCGAACTCTTCGGGGGCGCGTTCTTGACGATTACGTCGTTGTGCGTGATGCGGTGGATGAGCCAGCTCTGCGTCCCGAGCGTGAAACTTTGCCCGACCGATGCTTCCCAGACGAACTCTTCGTCCAGTTCGCCGATCGCCGCGCCGGTGTCGGCATGACGCAATGTGAAATAGCCTCGATCGGGAATCGTGCCGCCGGAGTTGTAGAGCGCAAAAACCGCACCTTTACGAGCAGTGATCTCGTTTTTGATGCGGTCGAACGCGATCCGCGGCTTGAGATCGCGGATACGCGTACCGGCGTAGCGACCGGCCAACATGTCGATCACGAGCTGGAAATGGTCTCGCTCGAGCGTGCGATAGGGTGCGGCTCGACGGATCACCTCAAAGAGTTGATCGACGTTCCACGTCTCGGTGGCGACCGCGGAGACGACGATCTGGGCGAGCACGTCGAGGGCGGGCCCTGAAGGTCGTAGCGGTTCGATATCGTGGGCTTCGATCGCTTGAGCGACGACGGCGGCTTCGACGAAGTCGTAGGCATGTGTCGGGAAGAGTGTCGCGCGCGATGTTTCACCCACCGCGTGACCGGCGCGCCCGATTCGCTGGATGGCGGACGCGAGCGTTGGCGGTGACTGGATGAGCACGACCTCGTCGAGCGACCCGATGTCGATGCCCATCTCGAGTGAGGTCGTCGCGACGATCGCCTTCAGCTCGCCGGCCTTCAGGCGTGTCTCGACTTCGCTGCGGATTTCGCGTGCCAGAGAGCCATGGTGCGCGTAGGCCTCGGGCGCAACCAGGTCTTCGTTGATCTTGAGCGTCACTTTTTCCGCCATCCGCCGGCTATTCGCAAAGAAGAGCGTCGAGCGGTTGGCATCGGTGATGGCGCGGAACGACGGTGCGAACGCGTCCCAGATCTTCTTGCCGTTGTCCGCGGCTTCGCGGGCTTCCGGTGGAAACATGACCCGGAAGTCGGTGGCCTTGTGTGTCCTGGAACGCACGATGCCCACACGTCGGGCGTTCTCGCCATCGCTCCCGCCGACGAACGCGGCCACTTTCTCGAGCGGGTTCACCGTGGCGGATAGAGCGATGCGTTGAAACTCCCCCGTCAACTCGACGAGCCGCTCGAGGCTCGCCATGAGCTGAACGCCACGTCGGCTTTCGACGATGGAATGCACTTCGTCGAGGATGACGGTCTCGATCGTGGCGAGTGCGTGGCGGCCCTTGACGGTCGTGAGCAGCAACATGAGGCTTTCGGGCGTCGTGATGAGCAGCTCTGGCGGGCGCCGGAGCATGCGCTGGCGCTCGGCCTGCTCGGTATCGCCGCTGCGCGTCTGGATGGAGAGTGGCGGAAACTCTTCGCCCCGTTCGCTAAAACGCTCCCGAAGCTCGCGGACGGGATCGAGCAGGTTCCGTTGGATGTCGTTGTTGAGTGCCTTCAGTGGCGAGATGTAGAGCACCCGGGTCGCTTTCGGCTCGTATACCCCCGAGACGAATGAATTGATCGCCCAGAGGAACGCGGTCAGCGTCTTGCCGGATCCGGTGGGGGCGGTGATCACGAGGTGTTCGCCGTCGGCGATACGCGGCCAGCTTTGGCTCTGGACGTCGGTTGGCGCATCGAACCGGTCGTTGAACCAACGAGTTACCTCGGGATGGAAAGGCCTCAGGGCGGACATGGAACCTCGGCATCAGGACACGGCTTCATGGGTCTCTTCCCGGTGCGCCTCGGCCGATAGTGCTCGATGGCGATACTGCGTAATCTGCGCGACTTGCGATTTGCGCCACGCGGGCGTTCGAGGATGACGATTTGAAGACGATCGCAGCGAATGATTTGCCGGGGATCCTACGCCGAGGTCAGCGGGTTTTTGTAGTCGGGAGCAGCAACGAACCGGTCACCTTGTTGGACGCGTTGACCGAATGCCCGGAGGCCGCGCGGGGTCTCACGTTTCTGCAGTTTCCGCTTCCCGGCATGAACACGTTCGACTTCTCGAATCTGACGGACGACACGCGATTCGGGACGTTCTTCCTGACGCCGGACCTGCGCGAAGGCTTCGAGGCAGGACGGATCGATTTCTTGCCCATGCACATGCGCAACGTGTTCGAGTTCCTGCGTTCGGATGTCGATGTCCTCATGGTGCAGGTGGCCTACGACAAAACGGGCCAGCTACGCCTCGGGCCGAACGCGGACTTCACGTCGGCAGCCCTCGAGACGGCCGACATCGTCATGGCGGAGCTGAATCGCGGTATCCAGGCGCCGCTCGGTGCGCCGAGAATCGCCGAGACGGCGATCGACTACGTGATGGAGAGTGAGCGCCCGCTCCCGAACATGGCGGCGCCGACTCTCGACGACGTGTCCACCACGATCGGCGCAAACGTGGCTTCGTTGATTCGTGATGGCGATTGCATCCAGACCGGGATCGGTTCGATTCCGGCGGCGACCCTCAAAGCACTCGAGGACAAGAACGACCTTGGGATGCATGGCGGGTTGATCGACGACGGCGGTCGGGCGCTGATCGAACGCGGCGTTTTGAACGGGCGCGCGAAGAGCTATCTCCCCGAGCAGCACGTCACGGGGATGGTGCTCGGCACCGACGCGCTCTACGAATGGGTGGCGGAACGTGCCGACGTCGTTCTCGCCGGCGCGAACGTCACGCATGAAACGCGAATGATCAGCCGGCTCGACAACTTCGTGTCGATCAATTCGGCGGTTGAGGTGGATCTGGACGGTCAGGTGAACGCCGAAGTGATCGCCGGTCGGCAGATCTCGGGGACGGGTGGTGCGGTGGATTTCATGCGCGGCGCGAGGATGAGTCGCGGCGGCCGATCGATCGTCGCCATGACGGCGACGGCGCGTCGTGGTCAGCAATCGCGGATCGTCGAGCGCACGCCGGTCGTGACGGCGCTGCGCACGGATGTCGACGTCGTCGTGACGGAGTTCGGGATCGCCGAACTCGCTGGCACGACGCTCGCCGAGCGGCGCGAACGCCTGATCGGGATCGCCCACCCGGACTTCCGGGACGCGTTGCGTAGCGGCAACTAGATCGGCGCTACTGGTCGATCGACGTGATCGCGAAGGCGTATTCCTCGGCCACCTCGTAGAGCGAGTCGAATCGCCCCGACCGGCCGCCGTGCCCGGCACCCATGTTCGTCTTGAGGATGAGGACGTTGTCGTCGGTCTTGAGCGTCCGGAGTTTCGCCACGTATTTGGCGGGCTCCCAGTAGGTGACCCGGGGATCGTTGAGTCCGGCGGTCACCATCATCGGCGGATAGTCGCGTTCCTTCAGTTGGTCGTACGGTGAATACGACTGGATGAGTTCGAACGCGGCCTTGTCTTCGATGGGATTGCCCCATTCCGGCCACTCGATAGGCGTCAGCGGCAGGCTGTCGTCGAGCATCGTGTTGAGCACGTCGACGAAGGGTACGCCCGCGATCACCGCGCCCCAGAGCTCGGGTGCCTGATTGACGACGGCGCCCATCAACTCGCCCCCAGCGCTCGCGCCGTTGATGGCGATTCGGCCGGGTTGGGTCAAACCGATATCGATCAGGTGGCGCGCGACGTCGACGAAGTCGTTGAACGTATTGGTGCGTTTCTCGAGTTTGCCGTCTTCGTACCAGTGGTAGCCCAGTTCATCGCCGCCGCGGATATGCGCGATTGCGAAGACGAAGCCACGATCCAGGAGCGATAACCGCGTTGTCGAAAACCGCGGCGACATGCCGGCCCCGTACGCACCGTAGGCATACAGGAAGACCGGTGCGCTGCCGTCGGTCTTGGTGTCTTTACGACGCACGAGCGAGATCGGAACGCGTACGCCGTCACGACTTGGCGCCAACAGGCGTTCGGTCACGTAGAGGCTCGCGTCGTATCCCGAGGGGATCTCCTGGACCTTGCGCGTGATCAAGGTGTCCGTTTGAAGGTCGTAATCGAAAACGGTGCCGGGCGTCACCATCGAGGTGTAGCTCAAGCGCACGGAGGAGCTGTCGAATTCGTCCGTGCCCACGACGCCGACCGTGAACGACGCTTCGTCGAAGCGCACGTGCCGCGATGTACCGTCCCGCTCGATGATTCGAATGTGGTCCAGACCCTCTATTCGTTCCTCGACGACGATCTGGTCGGCGTAGAGGTTGATGTCACGGATGTAGAGCGCATCGGAGCCTTCGAGGAACGTCGTCCAATCGGTCGGATCATCGGCGGGTGCGGTCGCGATGCGACGGTTCTTGTGCTCGTCGTTCGTGAGGATCACGAAGCGATTCTGCTGGTGGTCGACGCTGTATTCGTGGCCCTCGCGGCGCGGCAAGACTAGCTGCGGTGCTTCGTCCGGACGCTCGGCCGAGACGAGGTATTGCTCCGACGTCACATGATCTCCGGCGGAGATGACGATGTACTTGTCATCCGCGGTTGATCCGACGCCGACGAAGAAGCTCGGATTATCTTCCTCGTACACGGTGACGTCGGTGGTCGGATCCGTGCCGACGATATGGCGTCGGACACGGTACGGGCGCCAGTTCTCGTCGACGTTGGTGTAGAAAAACGACTGATCGTCGCTTGCCCAGACGACCGATCCGATGACTTCTTCGATGGTTTCACCGAGCAGCGTGCCGGTGGCGATGTCCCTGATGCTGAGGGAATAGCGTTCGCTGCCGTTGGTGTCGAGGCTGAATGCCAGGCGCTTACCGTCGTTGCTGACGGACCAGCCGCCCAAACGGAAATAGTCGTGGCCCTCGGCGAGCGCCGGTCCGTCGAGGATCGTCGACGCGTTCTCCGGGGCTTCGTCCGGTCGCAGTTCGTTGCCGGCGGGCCAACGCGACCAGATCCGGTATTGACCCCCTTCTTCGAAGCGCCATTGATAGAAGAAGCCGCGATGGCGAAACGGCACGCTCGAGAGATCCTGCTGCTGACGTGCCTTGATCTCTTCGAACAGCGTGTCGACGAGGCCCTGGTGCGGGTCCATGATCGACTCGAAATAGCCGTTTTCGGCCTCGAGGTAGGCGAGTACCTCCGGGTCGTCGACGGTCGGATAGGACTGATCTTTCAGCCAGTGATACGGATCGTTGAGTTCGATGCCGTGCCACGTGCTCGTGTGCGGCTTGACGGCCGCAACCGGTGGGGTCGACAACGTGATGGCCTCGGTTTCTTCAGGGGCAGGCGGCGTACTCGGCTCACAGCCGACCCTGAGGCCGGCTGCGATGCCAATCCAGACGAGTCTCGTCAGTGACACTAGTCGGGCAGACCGAGAACGCGCTTCGCGATGATGTTGCGTTGAATCTCGTTGCTGCCCGAGTAGATCGACGCCGCGCGGTTGGACAGGAACGTCCGCGTGTCTTCGATCTCCTGACCGGAGAAGCTGTCGCCCTCCCAGCCGAGCCCCTGCGTGCCGCGGATATCGACGAGCAGGGCCGAGCGGTTCTGCTGCAGCTCGGTGCCGTACATCTTGAAGATGGAGGTTGCCGGGCCAGGTGTACGACCGTCGCTCGCTTCCTGGGCGACGCGACGTTGCGTCAGGCGGAACGCGCGTTCGTTGATGTTGTGTGTGAGCACCTTGGATCGCATGTCGTCGTTGGCGATTCGGCCATCGGCTTCGCCGCCGTATTTCTTCGCCTCGCCCTCGACCGTCGGCCCAACCTCGCGTGCGGCTGCGCCGCCGACGAGGGTCGCCATGTTGCCGCGCTCGAACTGCAGCAAGCGCTTGCCGACCGTCCAGCCCTTGTTGACCTCGCCGACGAGATCGACTTTCTGCGCGATCGCGTCGTCGAAAAAAGTCTCGCAGAACGGTGAGTTGCCGGAGATCAGCCGGATCGGTTTCACCGTGACGCCCGGTTGGTCCATCGGCAGGAGAACGAAGCTGATGCCTACATGTTTCGGGACGTCGGGATCGGTGCGCACCAGCGCGAACATCCAATCGGCGAACTGCGCGCCCGATGTCCAGATCTTCTGACCGTTGATGACGAAATGATCTCCTGAATCGACCGCTCGTGTTCTCAGGCTTGCGAGATCCGAGCCCGACGAAGGCTCGCTGTAGCCCTGACACCAGGCGACGTCGCCCCGGACGATTCTCGGCAGGTGGCGCTCTTTCTGATCGTCCGTACCCATTTCCAGCAGCGTCGGACCGATCATCGACATGCCCATGCCGCCGAGCGGCGCGCGGGCGTTGATCGCCTTCATCTCCTCGATCAGCACCATGTACTGCTCGTGGGTCAGACCACCGCCGCCGAATTCAGTCGGCCAGCTAGGCGCGGTCCAGCCCTTCTCGACGCAGCGATCCTTCCAGAGCTGGACGTCGGGATCCTGAATCTTGATCTTGGTGCTGCCGGTATGGATCTGGCCGATGCCTCTAGCGCCTGGGGGGGCAGTTTTCGGCTAACCAAGCGCGGGTTTCTTCGCGAAAATCCTCAATGGCCGTCACGGCGTATCTCCTTCTTCGTTGGCATCCGCATCATCGGGGTCGCCCTGGCCTGACCTCTGTCGGCCGGGGGCGACGATGCGTGGCTTCAACCTTCGAGACTAACCGAGCCGGCCACGCGACGCACTGGCCGGGACCGGGATCTCGGCCTAGAGTGAGCCCGTTGTGCGACGAGACAGCGGTTCGCGGGGTTTCTTTCCCCACCTAGCGATCAAAGATTGACGACGAACAAGAAGGAGCAAACGGCGGATGCAACACCGGCGGCTGGGTGAAAGTGGTCTTTACGTCTCCGAAATCGGGATCGGCTGCAACAATTTCGGCATGCGAGTCGATCAGGCGGGTACGGATGCGGTGGTCGGCGCCGCGCTCGATCAGGGCATCGACTTTTTCGACACCGCCGACGTCTACGGTGAGCAGCGTTCCGAGGTGTACCTGGGTAAGGCGCTCGGTAGTCGTCGTCATGACGTCGTGATCGCCACCAAATTCGGGATTCAGACCGGTGCTGGTCGACGGCAGCGAGGCGGATCGCGTGGCTACATCATGGCGGCGGTCGAGGCGAGCCTCCGGCGTCTCGAAACGGACTACATCGACCTCTACCAGATCCACCTTCCCGATCCGGCGACGCCGATCGAGGAAACGCTCGGCGCGCTGACCGACTGTGTGCGACAGGGCAAGGTTCGCTATATCGGTTGCTCGAATTTCGGCGGCTGGCAGATCGCGGACGCGGATTGGACGGCGCGCACCAGAGGTCTCGAGCGTTTCGTGAGCGCGCAGAATCACTTGAACTTACTGAACCGACAGGCGGTCGCCGAGGTCATGCCCGCGTGTGGCCGCTTCGGCCTCGGTCAGTTGCCGTACTTTCCGCTCGCGAGCGGGCTTCTGACGGGTAAGTACGAGCGCGGAGCACCCGCGCCGGAAGGGACGCGCCTGGCCAACCCGCGTAGCGCGAGGGCATTGAACGACAAGAATTTCGACTCGGTGCAGAAGCTTGCGGCATTCGCCGAAGAGCGCGGCCGGAGCCTCCTAGAACTCGCTTTCGGTTGGCTGCTTTCCTTCGACGAGACGGCCAGTGTCATCGCGGGCGCGACCAAGCCGGAACAGGTCGAGAGCAATGTCTCGTCGTCGACGATGCGCCTCGATGCGGATGAAATGAAAGCCGTCGGCGCGCTACTGGCGGGCTGACCCATGTGCGGTCGTTTCAACGTGTCCTCGGACCCGCTGACCGAACTCTTCCTCGAGTTGGTCGGTCATGCGTTTCCAGGCGAGGACAACTACAACACCGCACCAACCGAACCCGCCTGGATCGTTCGCCACGAGTCGCGCGAGAGTGAGGAGATCATCGCCGCGGAAGCGAAGTGGTGGCTGACGCCGTACTGGTCCAAAACGCCGACGCCGAAATTCGCGACTTTCAATGCGAAGTCGGAAACGCTTCTGAAGTCGAATGCGTTCAAGGAGCCCTTCAGGAACCGCCGTTGCCTCGTCCCTGTGAGTGGTTTCTACGAATGGCTGAAAGACGGCAAGAATCGGCTCCCCTTTTATATCGACGCGGCCGGTGGAATGGTGTTGGCTGGGCTCTGGGACCGCTGGCGTAGCCGCGATCGAACCGAGGTGATTGAAAGTTTCACGGTGGTGACGACCGCGGTGAACGACAAACTCTCGTTCATTCACGATCGTCAGCCCGTCATGCTGTCGCGCGATCAGGCGCGCCGCTGGATGTCACGTGACGCCTCGATCGACGAACTGCATTCGCTGCTCGGGTCGGACATCCCCTGGGATATTCGAGTGACCCCGGTGTCGACCTACGTCAGCAACTCGCGCAACAAGGAACCGCGCTGTATCGAGCCGATCGGCGATACTGAATGGATAGCAAAGGATTCGGGCGATGAGTGAGGAAGAAGCGAAGGCCGAACCGCCCGCGATCGCGGGATTGGTCGTCGCATCGCGTATGACGCGCCTCGGCGCGCATATCTTGGATTCGATTTTCCACCTCGGTGCCATCTGGCTCGGCTTCGCCCTGGTCGGGATGGATGATCTCTTTCGGCAACTCGTCCTCGGTGAAATCGAGCCGTCGCTCAATCTCACGATGAATATCGCGCTGATGTGGGTCGTGACGTTTGTCCTTCTGAACGGCTATCTGCTGGCGAAACGAGGCCAATCGCTCGGCAAATACATGCTCGGCATCGCGATCGTGGACCACGAGACCGGGCGTATCGTGCCGTTTACGAAAATTATGGGCTTGCGGGTGATCCTGCCGTACGTCGCGGGCTACATACCGCCCGTCGGGCTCATCGCGGTCGTCGACGGGCTTTTCATCTTCGGCGACTCGCGCCGATGTGTGCACGACTACCTCTGCGGTACGAGTGTGATCGAGATCCCGCGGAAAACGGCGCGTGAGCGCGGCGCGGGCTAGCAAACCTTCGAAGGGACTGACGATGTCGAAAATCGAAAATGCAACATTCGTCGATGTAGCGGACGACGCCCTCGCGGCCATCGATGCATGTTACGAGAACGGGTGGACGGACGGCTTGCCGGTCGTGCCGCCGGAGCAATCCCGTGTCGAGGCCATGCTCGATATGGAAGGCCGTCCGCCCGAGACCATCATTGCCACGCATCCGACGACAGGTCTCGAGTGTTCGTTGCTGGCGGCAGCCGTGAACGCCGTGATGGCGGGCTGCTTGCCCGAGTACTTTCCGACGGTCGTCGCGGCACTCGAGGCAGCGAACGAAGCTGACTACAACTACCACGGTTCGGCGGCGAGCACCGGCGGATCCTGTCAGCTCCTCATCGTGAGCGGCCCTGTGGTGAACGACATCGGCATGAATGCAGCCGGCAACACGTTCGGACCGGGCAACCGTGCGAACGCCACGATCGGGCGCGCCATGCGCCTCGTCCTGTTGAACGTGTTCCGAATGACGCCCGCGATCGCGGATCAGTCGACGCAGGGCCATCCTGGTAAGTACACGATGTGCATCGCCGAGCGGCAGGAATCGAATCCCTGGGCGCCCCTCCACGAGGAGTTCGGCTTCGGCCCCGACATCTCCTCGGTGACGGTTTTCGCCGGGTCCGGGTTCTGCAACGTCGAGAACCATGGCGGCAATTCGCCGGAAGCGATTCTCGACTGCATCGCGGATTCGATGGCGAACCTCGGCTGCATCACGTCCGGTCAATCCGTGGTCGTACTCTCGCCCGAACACGCCGCGATCATCGCCAGTCAGGGTTGGACGAAGGCCGCGGTCGGGGAATACCTCTTCGAAACCGCCAAACAGCCGGTCGACACCATGAAGCGCGTGCAGAAGTTCGTGCCACGCGAATACGAGGCGCAGGGCCGCGAGGACATGCACCGGGGTATGACCCCCGACGACATCCTGATCACCGTCGCCGGAGGCGACGCGGGCGGCCACTCCGCATTCATCCCCTCGTGGAGCCGAACCCGGGCCTCGATCATGCAAACCAAACCCATCGGCGTCTGCATCGACTGCTAGACGACTCACGTAGCGCGAAAAGGAGGAAACACCCCGTGCGACTCATCGATCCCGGCGGCCAGGGCGGTTCGACCGACCGCAGCACCGCAGCACGACTCACGTCGCTCGACGGCAAGAAAATCGGTCTTCTATCGAACGGCAAAGCCAACGCCGAAGCGCTGATCCGCGCCACCGCGGCCCACTTCGAGCGCGAGCACGGCTGCGCTGTGGTCGGTTTCATCGACAAGATGAATGCCAGCCGACCCGCCGCGAACGAACATCTCGACGCCCTCTCGCAAGATGCCGACTTCCTGATCACGGCGGTCGGCGACTGAGGGAGTTGCTCAACGTGCAGTGTGCATGACGGCATTTCCTTCGAGCAGTTCGGCAAACCGGCGCTCGTCATCTGTACCCATCCGTTCGAACCGACGGGCCGCAACATCGCCCGCGCGCTCGGCCTACCGGATTATCCGTTCGCAATGGTCGACCACCCTATCGGTAGCCGCACGCCGGAAGAGATCGAAGTGCGGGCGGCGTCGGCGTATGAGCAGGGGGTGGGGATATTGATTTGAGAGTGGGAAGCGGTCGTTCGGTGTGCTGGGAAGGTGTGGTTCGGTGGGCTGGGAAGTGGAACCTGGCGGCGCTGGGAAGCGGATCCGGCCGCGCTGGGAAGCCCGCTTCACCGGAGGAGTAGGCTGGGATTCTGATTGCTCTTTCTTGTGGGGGCTCCGCCCCCACGCCCCCGCCGGATCGGCGCCGAGTCTGAGTTGGCGGATGGGGGAATCTCGCCGCGCGCTTAAGTCGCGGCGCGGAATCGCTGCGGGTGGTTCGCCCCTGCGCGCTTTGCGCGCGGGGCCCCGGTGGTCGGCGTGTTCGCCGGAAGGCGTCGGTCGGTATCGAGCACGATTTGCAGGATGTGCTGGGAAGCATTTGCAGGATTCCGCAGCTCCGTCCGCTCGATTTCCTGGAAAGGATTCGCAGGCTGATCGGTTCGATACGATCTTCCTAAGGGCAAATTAGTTCTAAAGCCGGCATACCCCAATCAGCGAAATCGATGACCTCGAGCCCGGCGCGGCTTCGCCGCGCCGCAGGGGGGTCCTAGGGGGGACCCGGAGGGTCCCCCCCTAGAAGAAAAAGCCAGGCTATTCCAGCCTCAAACTGCCGTCAGATCGACTATTCCCAGATCACCAGATCGACTATTCCCAGATCACCAGATCGACCGTTCCCAGATCACCAGATCGACCGTTTCCAGTGCACCTCCTCAGCCGATTCGAACTGGAAGTACCCCTACGCCTGGCGCAAATAGGGCGTCAACACCAACTCGATCTGGCGTTTGAGTTGGACGAGCAATTGGTCCATCTCGGCGCCGGCTTGTACGTAGAGAAAAAACGCCTGGTCGATTGTCGCTTCGACCGCGGAGACGAGCACCTCCGCGTCGACGTAGGGGGCGAGCCGACCGCTCTGTTGCGCGTCGGTGAGTAACTGCCCTAGCCGTTCGTGCGTGCGGATGCTCACCTGATTGATCGCGGTCGCGAAGCCCTCGGACTGTTTCATGTACTCGATCACGACGTGACGCCAGAGCTCTCGGTTGTGATGCGCGATGGCGTTCAGGCGTACCTCGAGCAGGGCGAATAGGGTCGTCAGGAGGTCGTCGCCGCGCGTCATGATCGTGATGACTTCGGTATCCGTCGCGTCGATGTCGTCGGTCAAGAGCGCCTGGACGATCTGCGCTTTGGTCGGGAAGTAGTTGTAGAGCGTTTGGTACGAGACACCGGCGAGTTCCGCGATGTCGCGCATGCGCGCGGCATCGAAGCCGTCACGTTCGATCAGCGTCTCGGCGGCCTGCAGCACATTCTCCCGCGTCGCCTTCTTTTTGCGCTCTCGTAGAGAGAGCGTGGCGTCTTCGGCGCTCGCCATGTCGAAAAACCCCTCCTCTGAGGTAGAAGAATATATTGATTCGGTCAAAAAATGGGTAAGATCCAGAAAAACGTTCGGACACGATCAATGACGCGACTGGAGCACGGCGGAGATGGCGGTCGGAGCGGTCGAATGCCGGACGGCGTGGGCGTTGTCGGCGGATGGCTCCGGCGCCGATTTTCGCTCTTCCTCGCGACGCTCGTGGTAGCGGTCACGCCCGCGGCGTTGGCGGACGAATTGGATGCGATGGCATTGCTCGAAGGGGCACTGGATCTCACGCGCGGACATTCCTCCTACACCGAAATGACGATGACGATTCATCGCCCGGACTGGCAGCGTTCGATCTCGATGGAGGCGTGGACGCGTGGTCGTGAGGATGCGCTCATCCGATTCACGGCACCCGCGAAACAGGCGGGTACCGCGACGTTGAAGAAGGGCGATCGGATGTGGACCTATACGCCCAAGCTCAAGCGGGAGGTCCGCCTGCCGTCGAGCATGATGTCGCAGAGCTGGGCGGGTTCCGATTTCTCCTACAACGACCTGTCCCGTACCGACAACTATCTGCGCTACTACGAAGTGACGATCGCCGAAACCGAGGTGGTCGACGAACACACGATCTACACGCTCGAGATGATCCCCCGCGATGACGCGCCGGTGGTTTGGGGCAAAGAAGTTCTCGTGATGCGCGACGACTACGTGATGTTGAGCCAGCTCTTCTTCGATCAGTCGATGACCCTGTTGAAGAAAATGGAGGTGGTCGAGGTCGGGGAACTCGGCGGTCGGCAGATCCCGATCGCGATGCGGATGCATTCGGTAGACGAAGAAAACAAGTGGACCGAGGTGCGCTACGACGCAGCCGATTGGGACGCGAACGTGCCGGACAACAAATTCACGTCGTTTGCGCTACGCGGGTCGCGCTAAATGGTCACCGCGGCGGGTGTCGAACCGCTTCCTGGGGCGAGCAGCGCCCCGCAGAAGCGTTCCGGCCTCGTTCGCATTGCCTGGCGCAACCTCTGGCGGAGTTCGCGCCGTACGGTGTTGACGGCGATCGGTATCGCCGGTTCGATCTTCCTCGTCACGGCGCTCATTTCGATGCAGCTCGGCGCTTACGAACAGATGATCGATATCGGCACCCGGCTGATGTCCGGTCACGCCCAGGTACAGCATCCCCTCTATCGCGACGAGCAAAAGCTCGAGTACGCGTTCGGCGGCGCGGACGAAATCGCGGATGAGCTTCGGGCGATTCCCGGCGTCTCCAACGTGGCGTCGCGCACCGAAGCGTTCGCCCTGATATCGGTCGGTGAGCGGAGCTTCGGCGGCCTCGTCATGGGGGTTGATCCTCGCGCCGAACGGACGTTTGCCGAGCTTCCCGAGCGGGTAACGGTTGGTGAATACCTACCGACGGGGCAATCCGCTTATGTCGGTGAGGCGTTGGCGAGGAATCTCGGCCTCGAGATAGGTGACGAGATCGTCGCCCTTGGGGCGACCATCGATGGCGGGGTCGCGGCCGGTGTCTACCTCGTGCACGGCCTGTTCACCACGGGGAACGTCGAGCTCGATCGTGGGGTCATTCAGGTGCCGATCGACGCGATGCAGGCGGACTTCGAACTCGGCGATCGAGTCCATCGCATCGTCATCGCCCTCGATCGCGTCGGCGACCTTGATGATTTACGTCCGGCGCTCGAAGCGGTGCTGGATCCCGAAGCGCATCGCTTCGTGCCATGGACAGAGGTCGTTCCTGAGATCGAGCAATCGATCGAAATGGATTGGGTTGGCGCTCAAGCCATGTACGGCCTGCTCATGGCCGTGGTGCTGCTCTTTGTGGTCAACACGATCGTGATCATCATTTTCGAGCGCATGCAGGAATTCGGCATGTTGCTCGCGATCGGCATGCGCCCGCTCGGTATCGTGCGGATGTTGCTGCTCGAAGCCGTCTTCGTCTGGGCACTTGGTGCGGTGATCGGCGTTTTGCTGGCAACGGCGATCATTCTTCCGCTCTCGGTTGTGGGGCTCTCGATCGGTGCGCTCGAGGGCACGGCCGAGATGTTGTTTCTACCGAGAACGATCTGGCCGAAATTCGATCTGACGACGATGATTCTGCCGGCGACGGTGATGTTCTTCGGCACGATCGTCACCGCGACATTGCCGGCGTTGCGGGTACGCCATCTCAAGCCGGTGGAAGCGCTGAGGGATCGAGGATGAGTGAAGCTGCATTGGTTTCCGGGCGGTCAATGCCCGAACGTTCGGCCGGCACGGCGGCCATCGCGTGGCGCAACTTGTGGCGTAACCGGCGCCGTACGTGGCTCATGGTCGCGTCGATCGGCTTCGCCGGACTCCTCGTGATGGTGATGAACGCGATGCAGCTCGGCACGCTCGGCCTCATGGCCGAAAACGCGACGGCGTTCTACCCCGGTCACATCCAGATTCAACATCCCGACTATTTCGACGATCCGCGCATGCGTCGTTCGGTTGAAGGGGCGAGTCGGGCGGTAGCGAGCATCGAGCAGGATCTGGCCGTGCGTGCCGTTGCGCCGCGGGCGATCGCGTTCGGACTGATCGCGGCCGAAGAACGCAGCTTCGGCGGAATGGTCATCGGCATCGATGCGGCCCGCGAGTTCACGCGGATCGGCCGCACGATGAGCGAGGGGCGGTATCTCGAAGCGCCGGGTGAAGCGGCGATCGGGCAGGTCCTGGCGCGAAACCTGAGCGTCGGGGTCGGCGACGAAGTCGCCATCCTCGGCACCGGCAAAGAAGGTAACGTCGCCGCGCTCTACGTGAGAATCGTCGGGCTCTACAGCACGGGATCGCCGGAACTCGACCGATCACAGATCCACATCAGCCTGAGCGACGTGCAGGAAGCATTCGAGCTACCCGACGAAGCGCACGTTCTCGCGATCCTGCTCGATACGTATCAAGACGCGGCCGAGGTCGCGCCCCGGCTGCAAGCGCTCGTGGCTGAAAGTCGAGCGCTGACCTGGGATGTCTTGGTGCCGGAAGTCGCGCAAACGATCGATATGAAGATGGGCGGGGCTTATATGATCTCCGCGCTTCTTGTCGTGCTGGTGACGTTCAGCATCGTTAATGCCTTCATCATGACGATCTTCGAGCGGATGTCGGAATTCGGCATGTTGATGGCGGTTGGCATGCGGTGGTCGTCGATCGGCCGGATGTTGTCCGTCGAAGCGTTCTGGCTCTCGATCGTCGGACTTGCGGTCGCCTTTGCTGTCGCTGGGGCACTGCTCGGCGTGCTTTCCCAGACCGGGATCTATCTCGGCGAGGAGTTCGCCGACATTCTCGAGCGCTGGCACATGCCGGATCGTCTCTACCCGGCGTTTCCCTGGCGCGCCGGCGTCGAATTCGCCGTGGTGATGCTGATCGCGGTGCAGGTCGCCGTCGTCATCCCCGCATTGCGGCTCAGGCGCATGCGCGTTGTCGATGCGTTGCGAGGCAAGGAGTAAGGCCGTGCCCATCAAGCTTCTTTTCCAGCTCTCGTGGCGCAACCTGTGGCGGCAACGACGGCGCAACGGCATCTTGCTCGTTGCGATTGGTCTGGCGGTGACCGGCGTATTCCTCATGAACTCGCTCATGCGCGGCATGCAGGCGGAGATGGTCGATGCGGTGATCGACAACCTCACCGGACACGTCAAGGTGCTGCAGCCCGGATATCGCGACGATCCTGGCATCGAACGGGGATTCGACGTCGACGACGAATGGCGTGAGGCGATCGACGAGACGATTCTCGAAGGTTGGGCCACGCGCGTGGTCGTCCCGGCGGTGATCATGAGCGAGCGCGAAACGCGCGGTATCCAACTCGTCGGGATCGAGCCCGACAACGAGGACATTTCCTTCCTCGGCGAGGCGGATTTCGAGGGCGAAATGCTCTCGGGGCCCGACGATCGTCGGCTCGTGATCGGTGTCGAACTGGCGTCGCTGCTCGAGACCGCGATCGGGCGGCGGCTGGTCCTCGTGACACAAGGTGCGGACGGTAAGAACCGCGAAACCGGTTACCGCATCGCGGGTACGTTCGACGCGGACGGTACCGGCCTCGAGAAAACCTACGTTTTCACAGGCGAGGAGGCGTTGCAGTCGGTGCTTTCGACCGGTGTGGTAACGGAGCTTTCGTTTCGCCTGAAAGAGGAAGCGACGTCACCTGATCTCATCGCGGCCCTGATCGGCATCTTTACCGGGCTCGACGTCATGACGTGGCGCGAACTGCATCCGCACACGGCCGAGATCGTCACCTTTGCCGACGCCGCGATCTTCATTTACTTCCTCGTGATCATGGGTGCGCTGGTCTTTGGCCTCGTGAATGCGCTGGTGACCGCGGTGATGGAGCGTGTTCGCGAACTCGGCATGCTCCGGGCGCTGGGTATGCGTCCCAGTGCGGTGATCGTCCAGGTCGTCGTCGAAAGTTCGTTGATCATGGTCTCCGGGGTCGTGCTGGGATTGGTGCTCGGTTTCGGCCTCTTTCAGTTCTTTGCCGATGGCATTGATCTCAGCGGCTTTTCCGAAAGCCTCGAAATGCTCGGTGCGCGGTCGCTGTTCGTTCCCGTGGTTCGCTTCGACGACGTCTTGCTCGTCATGGGCATGAGCCTGGGGCTCGGCGTCATCGCAAGCCTTTACCCCGCCTGGCGCGCGGTGAAACTCAAACCGCTGGATGCATTGCGCCGCTAGTCGACGCGAAACGAAGGCCGAATTACTACAACGAAGGAGAAAGCATGGCGGACACGGTTGTTCGCGTATCTGGTGTCACGCGTGTCTATGACGACGATGCCGTCCCGGTCCATGCCTTGCGCGGTGTGAACTTCGAACTCGAGCGCGGTGAATTCGTGAGCCTCGCGGGTCCGTCCGGATCGGGTAAGTCGACGTTGCTGCACGTGATCGGCGGCCTCGACCGGCCGACCACCGGCACCATCCACGTTGCCGAACAGGAAATCACCGCGATGTCGGAAAGCGAGCTCTCCGACATGCGTCTGCGGTCCATCGGTTTCGTTTTTCAGGCGTACAACCTGATCCCCGTTCTGTCGGCCCGTGAGAACGTCGAGTTCATCCTGCAGCTCCAGGGCGTCGGCAGTGCGGAACGAGCCGAACGGGCGGTGGAGGCACTCCGTTCGTTGGGGCTCGCGGATCTTGCCGATCGGCGACCCGGCGAGATGTCCGGCGGTCAGCAACAGCGCGTCGCGATCGCGCGAGCCATCGTCACGAATCCGGTGCTCCTGCTCGCGGACGAGCCGAGCGCGAATCTCGATACCGGCACGACCGAGGAACTGCTACAGCTCCTGAAATCACTCAACGAAAACAAAGGCGTCACGATCCTGACCGCCACGCACGACCCCATGGTGATGGGTTATGCCCGGCGCCGGGTCGGGCTTCGCGACGGAGAAATCGTCGCCGACGAAGAGGCGGAGTGAACCCATGCTGCGCCTCGCCTCTGCCCTGGTTCTGCTGGCGGCGTCGGCGGGGGCGCACGGTGTCGAATTCGACGCCCGTGTGCAGTGGTACACGACGGCGCAGGTCTTGCCTGCGGAGGACGTCACCCGGGCGGTGATCGATGAGCGGCGCACGGTGGATCACGGCGTCGATCTTCGGTTGATGGTGCGCGAGGACTTCGGGCCTTTCCGTCTGTCGATCGACCACGCCACGACCTGGCTGTACGGCGATTCGGCCCTTGGCTCGTTGACGGGACCCACCTTCGATCAGACGCCGACGGGTGATGGCCATCGCGCCATGCAACTCGCGTGGGATATTGATCAGTCGAGTCGCTCGCGGGGGTTCCATCGCTTTGATCGATTCGCGTTGGAATACCGCCAGGGAACAATCGGGGTGACCGTCGGACGCCAGGCGGTCTCCTGGGGATCAGGCGTCGTCTTCCAACCCTTCGATCTCTTCAATCCCTTTGCACCGACGACCGTCGCGCGGGACTACAAGCCGGGCGACGATCTGATCCTCATCGAGAAACTCTTCGAGAACGGCAACGACCTGCAGTTGCTCGCCGTTGCGCGGCGTGGCGACAGCGGCCACGCCGAACGGGCCGCGTCGTCTTTCGCGGCGAAGTACCGCCATGCGGTCGGGGAGTCGGAGCTCGAACTCATGTCTGCGCGGCACCGCAACGAGAACGTCTACGGAATCGGGATGCGCATCCCCGTCGGCGGTGCGCTCGTTCGTTCCGATGTGACCGCGACCCGGTTACGCGACGGCTCCTGGGTGACGTCCGGCGTACTCAACGCCGACTACGGCTTCTCGATCAAAGACCGCGCGATCTATGTTTTCGGCGAGTACTACAAGAATGGCTTCGGCGTCGACGAGATCGACCTCACCCGGCTCCCCGCCGAATTAATCGAACGGGTCGGCAACGGCGAAATCTTCAATCTCGGCCGTGACTACCTCGCACTCGGCACCCAGGTGCAGTGGCACGTCCTGCTCGGCCAGAGCTTGAGTTGGATCCAGAACCTGAACGACTCCTCCGGCGTGCTCTCCGCGAGCTTCAACGTCGAAGCGGGCGACAACACCCAGATCCAACTCGGCGTCATCAAGCCCATTGGCGGGTTCGGTGCCGAGTTCGGCCAGTTGCCGGTACCCGGCGGCGCCACGATCGGTGGTGGGACGCGGGGGGTTTTCCGGTTGGTTCATTTTTTTATGTGAGGCGGGGGGGCCCCGATGGTGGGCTTGTTCGCCGGAGGGCGTCGATCGATATCGAGCGTGATTTGTAGGGTGGTTTAGTCGTCGGAGGACGCGCTGGGAGGCCGTAGCTGGGTTCGCTGGGAAGCTCTGACTGACCGGAGGAGTAGGCTGGATTTCTGATTGCTAATGGGATGGTCCACCCCGAGTGGACAATCAGTGTCCCCACACGACGTTCCCTCGAGGAGACCATCCCATGACGCAGATCGTGACCCTAGGTATCGATGTCGGCAAGAGCACCTTCCACGTGGTCGGTACGACGCACACGGGTAAGCCGGTGTTCCGGCAGCAGTTCAGCCGAGCGAAGCTTGCTGAGTTTGTCGCCACTCACAGCCGATGTGTGATCGGCATGGAAGCGTGCGCTGGTTCACAACACCTGGCGCGGCAGTTTGAACGCGACGGTCATGACGTTCGATTGATGGCAGCGCAGTTCGTCAAGCCGTACGTGAAGACCAACAAGAACGACTTCAACGACGCCTTGGCGATTGCGGAGGCGGTGCGCCGCCCGACCATGCGATATGTGCCGATCAAGACGATCGAGCAACACGATCAGCAAGCCCTGCACCGCGTCCGTCAGCAGCTCATGAAGACGCGCACAAGCGTCATCAACGAGATCCGAGCGTTTCTGTTGGAGCGAGGTATCACGGTGCGCACGAGTCCGACAGCGTTGTCGAAGGCCTTACCGACGATACTGGCGGACGACGAGAGCACATTGTCGCGGCGTCTACGCGCGCTTTTGGGATTACTGCAACGACAGTGGCGTTACTTAGATGATGAAGTTCGCACGATTACCCGGGAGATCGAGCAGATCGCGCGAGAGCGCGATGACTGCCGGCGTCTGCAGACGATTCCGGGCATTGGCACGCTGACATCGACGGCGTTGGTGGCGGCGATCGGCAAGGGTGAGCAGTTCACACGCGCCCGAGATGTATCGGCGTGGCTCGGGGTGGTGCCACGGCAACACTCGACAGGCGGCCGGACGCGATTGCTGGGGATCAGCAAACGCGGCAACCGCTACGTTCGGAGTCTGCTGATACACGGCGCGCGCAGCTGCTACTACAACCTGTGCCGGGAGGATCACCGCCTAGGTGTTTGGCTGAATGACCTTGAGGCGCGGGGCTTGCACCCGAACGTGATCATCACGGCGTTAGCGAACAAACTGGCGCGCCTGTCATGGGCAGTCCTGCGCAGTGGTGAGGAGTACGATCCAGCGCGCGTAGCGGCAGTTGTAGGGAACGGATTTTGGTTGCCCATCGGGCATCTCGTTAGCGGCAGGCTTCATCAGTCGATCCAGCTTCGTCGAAGCTCGGGCAAGAAAAAGGGGTCTACGAACCCGCCTTGCTAATTGAGCCGACGAGCCGCGGATCCCACTCAGGCCAGGGCGTGAAATAGCCCATTAACAGGCCGGATACATTTGTGCAGACCGACTGATTGCCAAAGTCGCCAATGACTGTTGCAACGATGGGGTGGCCCATACATCTTTCTTGTGGGGGCTCCGCCCCCACGCCCCCGCCGGATCGGGGTAGTGTGCCGAAGGATGTGCAAAAAGTTGGGTGGCCATGGTGAAGTTCCCCCGTTTTACCGGACAGCGAGTTAAGCCGCGTCCTCCATCAGCATCGGGATTCGATTCCCGATAGCTGAATGCTTTCGTTGTCGATTGTAGTAACTCTCGATGTATTCGAAGATCGCGCGACGGGCGCACGCTCGACGCCGGTAACGCTCGCGATGGATGAGCTCGACCTTCAGCGTATGAAAGAAGCTCTCCATCGCAGCGTTGTCGTAGCAGTTGGCACGACGGCCCATGCTGCAACGAAGTCTGTTGTGGTTGATCAACCGCTGGTAGGCCGCTGAACAGTACTGGCTGCCGCGATCCGAGTGGATGATCGTCTGCCGGGGAAAGCCGCGTCGGAACAACGCCATCGTCAACGCGTCGATCACCAGCTGCTGCGTCATGCGCCGGTTCATCGACCAGCCGACAATCGCCCGCGAGTACAGATCCATCACCGTGGCGAGATACAGCCAACCTTCGTCGGTCCACACGTAAGTGATGTCACTCACCCACTTTTCGTTTGGTTCGGAGGCGGCAAAGTCCTGCTCGATCAGGTCATCGGCCACTGGCTTATCGTGGCTCGAGTCCGTCGTCACTTTGAACTTCCGACGCTGAACCGCGCGGAACCCGCGGGTTTGCATCCGTCGCGCCACCCGGTTCTCGCTGCACGCGATGCCCCGGTCGTTCAGTTCGTCGGTGATGCGGGGTGAACCGTAACGCTCGCGGTGTTCTTCGAAGACCGCCTGGATCTCGTTGTCCAGCACAGCGTTGGCGCGGTCTCGATCGCTTGGCGGCCGGTCGCACCAATCGTAGTAGCCACTGCGCGAGACCTTCAGCACCGCGCACATGAGGGTGATGGGCCAGACCTTCTTGTGCGCATCGATAAATCGATACCTCATGGCTTTTCCTGCACAAAGAAGGCCGTGGCCTTTTTTAGAATATCTTTCTCCATCCGCAGCTTGCGGACTTCTGCCTCGAGCTCGCGAATCCTTTGCTGCTCTGAGACCTCCCGGTCCGACGTCTCGCCAGCGGCCTCGAACCGGCGCTTCCAACGCGATATCAAATCGCCACGCACCCCGAGGCTCCGCCCCGCTTCTCCAAACGAGTAACCCTGGTCTGTGACCAGCCGAACCGCCTCCCGTTTGAACTCCTCGGTAAATCGCCGCCGTTTCTGTTTCGTCATTCAACACCTCGTTTCGAATCATGGTACGACTCAAATCCGGTGTCCGGTTTCTCGGGGGAAGATCAATGGTGTGCTTTTAGACACGACATCAAAAAAGGCACACACACGAGATGACCACCCAGAAGAAGCGTAAGACGACGGCAGTCGAACTGGAAGAGGTACTCAGCAGCGAGGGCGACCAGCTGCGCACGATGATGCGCGAGATGCTCCAAGAGCTATTGGAAGCGGAGATGGCCAAAGTGCTCCGCGCGCAACCCCACGAACGCAGCGACGAACGCCGGGGCTATCGAGCCGGTTACTACCCGCGCGGCTTGTTGACCCGCGTCGGCAAGCTCGAGCTGCGTGTACCGCGCGACCGCGAAGGACGCTTTTCCACGGAGCTGTTTGCGCGCTACCAGCGTTCCGAACAAGCCTTGGTCAGCGCGCTGGCGCAGATGTATATCGAGGGCGTTTCGACGCGCAAGGTCAAAGCGATCACGGAGGAGCTGTGTGGCCACAGCGTCTCGGCCTCGACCATCTCGCGGATCAACAAGCGCCTCGACAAGACGCTCACCGCATTCGCCACCCGACGACTCGAAGAACCGACGCCGTATCTGATCCTCGATGCGCGTTATGAGAAGGTCCGTGAGGCGGGAGTGATCCGCTCTCGAGCCGTGCTCATTGCCATTGGCATCAACTGGGAAGGACGCCGCCAGATACTGGCCGTGGAGCTCGCTCAACGGGAGAGTCGAAGTAGCTGGAAAGAGTTCCTCACCACGCTGCGTGATCGCGGCTTACACGGCGTCGAGTACGTCGTCAGCGATGATCACGATGGGCTGCGACGGGCGATCCAAGAAGTCCTCACCGACAGCGCCTGGCAACGCTGCTACGTGCACTTCCTGCGCAACGCCCTCGACCACATTCCGCGCAAGGCCGATGACGATTGTCTGCAGGAACTGCGCTGGCTCTACGATCGTCGCAACGTCGATGAGGCGCGATCGGATCTCGCCGCTTGGATCGGCCGATGGCACACGAAGTATCCGAAGCTCACCGACTGGGTGGAGGAAAACATCGAGCAGACGTGGACGTTCTATCGCCTCCCGCATCGCCATCACAAGCACATGAAGAGCACCAACATGCTGGAACGGTTGAACGAGGAAATCCGTCGACGAACGTATGTGGTGCGGATCTTTCCGAACGCGGCGAGTTGCTTACGCCTGGTGCGGGCGCTGGCCGTTGAGACCCACGAAAACTGGCTCGAACAGAGCCGCTACTTAAACATGGACTTGCTCAAGGAGCTGAAGAAGGAACAGCTCCGTCAAGCCGCTTAACCGCATGCCAGGCCACTCAACCCTTTTGCACAACTTGCGGCACACAACTCGGATCGGCGCTGAGTCTGAGTTGGCGGATGGGGGAATCTCGCCGCGCGCCCAGTGCGGCGCGGAATCGCTGCGGGTGGTTCCCCCCTGCGCGCTTTGCGCGCGGGGACCCCGGGGGTTGGCGTGATCGCCGGAAGGCGTTGTTTGATGTTGAGCGTGATTCGGAGGATGGGCTGGGACGCGTTTGCAGGATCCTGCAATTTCCTTCGCTCGATGTCGTGGAAAGGATTTGCAGGCTGATTGGTTCGCTACAGACTTCCTAAGGGCAAATTAGCTCTGAAGCCGGCATACCCCAGTTATCGAAGCCGATGGCCATGAGCCCGGCGCGGCTTCGCCGCGACGCAGGGGGGTCCTAGGGGGGACCCGGACGGTGCCCCCTAGAAGAAAAAGCCCACGCAATCGCAGCCTCAAACTGCCGCTGGATCGACGCTTTCCAGGTCGTCAACCTACACATTCGCAGGATGCCCTGCGAAGCGTTCGTGGGACCCGCCCGCTAAGCCTCTTCGCGGGGTTCTTTGACCGGGATCCCGCGTCGGGTGCGGCGTTCGCTGC
Source organism: uncultured Pseudomonadales bacterium (assembly GCA_951813295.1). Taxonomy (GTDB): domain Bacteria; phylum Pseudomonadota; class Gammaproteobacteria; order Pseudomonadales; family Azotimanducaceae; genus VXYL01. Next base: position 1,071,449 of record CATOTI010000002.1, on the reverse strand, counting down.
GGCGCGGTTGTTCTCGCTCCGCGCGGTTGCGCGGTACGCGGGCGCGGGGTTTGTCGATGCGTGGTCGTGGTGTGGTGGTGGTTCTGGGGGTTGCGCGATCGCGTTGGCGGACGCCGCGGCGATCGTAGGCGTTGTTGGTGATGATGATGGGTTGGCGAATGACGGGTCTCGACGAGTATCGGTTCGGGTACCCGTACGGGTCAGTGTGGTAGGCGATCGTGCGCGCCAGGGGCGAGCGGTAGCGATCGGGGCGGTACCGGGACGACACGTAAGTGAGGCTGACGGATGGTCCGCGGTCGATGATCACGGGGCGGACCGGCGTCGGACGCCAGCGTCGGCGATCTAACGGGCCGCGTCGGATGCGGGTGATGTAGGTGTTGTTGACGGTTGCGTTGGCGGCGACCACGTCGGTCGTCAGGGGAATCAGCGCCAGATCGAGCGAAGCGACGGTGATGTCGCCCTGGGTCTGGAGGTACCACGAACCGGATGCGCCTTCGACGGGTGCTCGCAACGTCGTTTCATGCCAGATCGCATCGGTTGTTTCGGGAAGCGCGACGAAGGTGGTTTCGTATTCGTCGACGACGAGTGCGACGGCGGCCCGATCGTCGCTGCGGGCCGTGATGGTGACGCGGTCCAACGCATAATCGCTCGCGAGAAGCGTCGTCTTCGATTCGAGGAGGTCGTCGATTCTCACGTTCGATCCGTCGACCAGAGTTTGATCGAGGTGCAGTTGAACGTGCATTTCGACGGTGTCGCGGGTGTTCGCGTCGGCGCCGGCTGCTACGGCGAGGGCGGTGGCTGTCACGACGGTGGTCAGGATTTTCATGCGGTATTCCTCTGGGTCATGCCGTTATGCCAGTGGATACCTGAATCGATCCTGAACCCGCCGCTGGAGACCCGGGCGGGCGCACCGAAACACGCCGGCCCGTCTGCGAGGCGGACGCGGTCTAGTCGCCCGTCGACATCGGCGCCTCGGGATCACTCGTCCATTCGGACAACGAGCCGTCGTATACGGCGACGTCGGAGTAGCCGGTCATGAGGCAGGCGACGGCGTCGACCGTGGCGGCGATTCCGCCGCCGCAATATGTGATCACCCGCGTGTCGGGTGATCCGTGGCGCGAAAGGGCCGAGCGAAGGTCATCGGCGGGCGCGAACCGACCGTCGATGACAATTTCATCGAACGGCAGGTTGGTGCTGCCCGTGATGTGACCGGCGCGACCGTAGTTGAAACCTTCGCCACGATGCGATGCGGCCGTGAGCGCGTTGATCACGCAGCCACCTTCGGTTGAGGCGGCGAGTACTTCGTTCTTGTCGGCGAACACGCCCGGGCGGAGCTTGGCGTTGAAGTTCCCCGGGGAACGTGCCGTCACCTCCGCGGTGGTTGCATGGCCTGCCGTTTGCCAGCCGTCGAATCCACCGTCGAGCACGCGCACGTTGTCGTGGCCCGCGTAGTGGAAGACCCACCAGCCGCGCGTCGCCCACATGATGTGCGACGTGCTGTAGAAGACCACCAGCGTGTCGTCGTTGACGCCGAAGCGGCGAGCAGCGCTCTCGAGTTGCTCGGCGTCGGCGATCGTGAAGTTGTAGGGCGAGTCGGTCTTGCTGACGTCGACCGTCGCGTCGAGAAACTGTGCGCCGGGGATATGCGATTCATCGAACGCTTCGCGTCCGGGTTTTGCGATCGAGCGATTGCCTTCACGGGCGAGGATCACGGTCGCGTCGAGAATCACCACATTGGGGTCGGAAAGCCGGCTCGCGAGTTCGTCGGGTTGAATGAGTATGTCCACAGAATCCTCCTTGGGTGTTCTTCTTAGACGGCCAGAGCGCGTTGGAGAGGCGCTAGCAGGTCGCGTGGTGCTTGCGTGATCGTGACCTCCTGGCATTGGTTGGTGTCGGCGTAGTCGCGCACCGCGCTGGTCCAAGCCGGCACGAACCGCTCCTCGTCGGCCGGCGTACTGCCTTCCTCGAGGAAGAGCGCTTTGACTTCGAAGCGGCCTTCGTCGCGGTGTGCTTTGCAGTCCATACGGCCGATGAGCTTATCGCCGAGCACGATCGGTAGGACGTAGTAGCCGAACTGCCGCTTCGGTTCCGGGACGTAGCATTCGATCGTGTAATCGAAGTCGAAGACCGCATTGCAGCGATCGCGTTGAATCACCAGATTGTCGAACGGCGAGAGGATGTGACATTGATCCGCGGGAATACGAACCGATCGATCGAGATCCTCGGGACGGACCCACGCCTTCACGTTGCCGAGTTTGAACGAAACGAGACGTCCTTCGGCCGCGCGCTCGGTGAGGCGGTCTTTGACGACCTGGTTCAGTTCACGATCGCGCTGCCCGTAGGTCATCGTGGTCGGTGTCGCGAATCCGTGTGCGTCGAGCGTCCAGTCGATGCAGTAGTCGGCGAGTTCATCCATGGTCGGGTACGACGTGTCGATCGAGTCGGGCAAGAACCGTTCGGTCAGCTCGTAGCGTTTCTGGAATCCCTCGCGGCTGATGGCCGTCAGCTTGCCCTCGAGGAATAGACCATCCAATGCGAGCTTTGCTGGTTTCCAGTCCCACCATCCCTGGCTCTTCTCCGGACGATCGTCTTCGAAGTCGCGCGCAAACAAAGGCCCCTCGGCGCGGATTCGATCGAGAACGTACGCCATCACTTTGGGGTCGCGGCGCTTAGCCCACGGCAGATCGCGGTTCTCGACACGGCGCATCATGCGCCGCGCATAGCGGAAGTCTTGGATCGGGCGGTACGACGCTGCGTGCATCCAGTACTCGAAGGTTTCCCGTCGTTTGAGGGCCTGGTTGAGATTCGTCGTGACGTAACCGCCGACGCGTGAGGCGAGCACGTGGTCGTGGGCGCGGGAGACGACCGAGATCGTGTCGATCTGCACGTAGCGAAGTTTCTCGAGCGTCTTCACGACGCCTTGCCGGCCGCGACCGAGCTTGCGGGCCTGGCCCAACGCCTGAGCTTTCAGCGCCATACGCCTGAGGCGCGTTTTGGAAGGCGTCGGGACATCAACCATCGCGGTACTGTACTCGTCGATCGGCGGGATACTCGACCTTAAAGATATGACGGATCGTGGTCGACGTGCCGGGTGCGAGGTCCCGGTCCCAGGCGATGACGCCGCGTCGATCGTCGATATCACGTCGGTCGGGGCGCGTGGCGTCCCGCGGCTGACTCACTTCGACGTCGTCGTGTTCGGACGTCGGGAGGCGGCCGTAGATCTCCACGGGGATGTTCGCTTGGTGGTGGTTGGTGATCTCGTAGTTCCACGCGTGACCTTCGACGACGCGCTTGCCGATGAATCCGACTTCGTCTTCCTCGAAACCCAGTTCGGTCACCTTGACGCTGACGTTTTCATCGGCCCCCATCGGCAGGTCGGTGCTTTGGTCGGCGCGCAGGCGTGTCGCCCTCGCCTGGCCCGTGTACCGACCGTCGACGAAGAGTGACAGGCGTCCACTCGGTAGATCCTTAGGCGGCGTCATCCGCGCCATGAGAAATGCACGGTCTGTCTGGCGCGGCACGGCGCGGACGAGCAGATCGACGGGCGTTTGGAAGGATTCGATCGCCACTTCACGCGGTTTGTCGCGATTGGCCGGCACGGAGAATCGTCCGGGCAAGGCGTAGCGCGCGACGAAGTCCGTGTCGAGTACACCGAGGTCTGTTACTTCGTCGGCGCGGGCGTCCTCGGCCCTCAGGTACTGTCCCGTCACGATGACCTCTTCGATGCCGGGCGCGCGGCGAGCCAAGGCACGCGGTCGAACGAGTCCGACGAACTGCGTGCTGACTGCCGGCGGCGCGGACTGGCTGGTCGGGTTGTTTCGTCCGAGGACCAGCCGGACGTCGTTCCAATCTTCGCCGGTCCATTGCCGTACCGCGGCTTTCTGATCGAGCGTGAGCGTGCGGGCGACCGAGTCGAGCGCAGCGTCGTAAGTCGATGCCCAATGCGCGCGGTGGTCGAAGTGGCTGATTTCGATTCGAACGGTCCGGGCCGAGTCAGTGATTGCCGAGAGGCGAAGCGTGGCGCTCGAGGGATTCGCGCCGCTCAAGGCATCGCGTTCGGCGTGGAGCTTCTCGAGGCTTGCCTCGAGTTCGTCGATTTCCGTTTCATTGGCCCGAAGGCGGGCATAGGCGGCGTCGGCCTGCCCGTCGAGCGCGTCGAGCGTCTCCGTCCACGTGTCGACGGGCCGGACGCCGGTCGCGTTCGCCGGGGCCGCGACGTCCTCGAGGAAGGAGAGTTTGAGCTTCGCGATCCGGGAATCGTCCCGTCGTTGTGTGATCTCTTCTTCAACGGCGAGGATTTCGGCTTGCTTCGACCGCACGGCGAGGTTGTAGGCCTCGGTTTGGCGCACGATGTCGACCTCGACATCGCGTATCGACGTTCCCCCATCGGCCGTGATTTTCAGTTGGTCGGAAACGGTCGTGGGCAAGTTCTCGACGATGACGAAGGGGGCTGACGGGTCGACGTCCACTTCGACGACGCGCATGACCGTCGCACCCGATCGGTGGAGTTCGACCGCGTCGATGGGCGCCTCGACGGCGGCGATGGGGAGCGCAAGAAATGCGATGAGAGTGGTAGCGGTAAGGCGCGTATTCGTTCCGTGACTCGGGCTTCGGAAATATACGGTAGACCTTCGTTCCGACAGAACGATCCAAGCGTTAGGCTTCGCTCTCGTGCAATTGATCTTGAGCCCGAATGCAGATTCGAACCTTACTGCTCGCGATTACGACGGGATTCACGCTCCTCGCCACGGCGGCACCGACCGCTAGCGGCACGAGCGGCGCCGTCGCGTCACGCTCGCCGGTCGCTTCCGATGTAGGCGTCGACATCATGAAGGTCGGCGGTAACGCGGTGGACGCCGCCGTCGCGGTCGGCTTTGCGCTGGCGGTGACGTATCCATCGGCCGGCAACATCGGCGGTGGTGGTTTTATGGTGATCCGTCTCGCCGACGGCACGGTCGTCACCAACGATCATCGCGAAGCGGCACCCGCCGCGGCGGGCCGTGATATGTATCTCGATGGCGACGGCAACATCATCGAGGGGCTCTCGACGGCGTCGCATCTCGCCGTCGGTGTTCCGGGTACCGTCGATGGGCTCCTCGCGGTGCTCGATCGTTATGGTTCGATGCCACGCGAGGCCGTCCTCGCGCCGGCCATCCGCCTGGCGCGCAACGGTTTCGCGCTACCCGCCGATCTCGCCGCTCAGTTCTCGCGACGCGCGGAACAGTTCGCGCAGTACCCGGCCAGTGCCCGGCAGTTCACGCGGGCCGACGGGTCACCACTCGAAGCCGGCGATATCTTCCGCCAGGAGGATCTCGCCAAGACGCTCGAACGGGTCGCGAAGGATGGCCGGCTGGGGTTCTACGGTGGCGAAACGGCTGATCTGATCGTAGCCGAGATGCAGCGCGGCGGTGGGCTCATCTCGCATGCTGATCTTCTTTATTACAAATCCCGTTGGCGTGCGCCGGTCCGCGGCAGCTATCGCGGCTACGAAATCTTCTCGATGCCGCCGCCGTCGTCGGGCGGCGCGTTGCTCGTGCAGATGCTCAACATGCTCGAACCCTACGACCTGCGCTCGATGGGCTTCAATTCGGCCGCACATCGCCACCTCATGATCGAGGCCGAGCGTCGGGCTTACGCCGATCGAGCCGAGCACCTGGGCGATCCGGATTTCTATGAGGTCCCGGTCGAGATGCTGACGGACAAGGAATACGCGCGCGTTCGTTTTCAAGATTTCGAAGAAGAACGAGCGACCCGGTCCGAATCGGTTGGCGCCGGTTTCTGGCCGGAAGAGAGCTTCGAGACGACACACGCGTCCATCGCGGACGGGCTCGGCAACGTCGTCAGCTATACGACGACGTTGAACCTCGGCTTTGGCGCGAAGATGGTCGTCGAAGGCGCCGGATTCCTGCTCAACAACGAGATGGATGATTTTTCGTCGAAGGAGAACACCGCCAATTCCTACGGCCTACTTGGGCGCGCCGCGAATGCGATCGAGCCCGGAAAAAGAATGCTGAGCTCGATGACGCCGACGATCGTGCTCGATGCGGGTGAGCCAATTCTCGTCACGGGCTCGCCCGGCGGCAGCACGATTATCACGACGGTCTTCCAGGTCGTCGTGAACGCCCTCGATTTCGGGATGAACGTTGCCGACGCGGTCGCGAGCCCGCGCATGCACCATCAGTGGCAACCAGATCGTGTCGTCATCGAACCGGACGGATTGCCGGACGAGTCGCGCGTGACGCTCGAAGCGATGGGCCATGTCGGCCTCGTCGATGTGCCCTGGGGCCGCGGTATCGGCGATGCCAATTCGCTCGAACGACGCCGTGTGATCGGCGCCGATGGGCAGGAAGGCTGGGTGATTAACGCGACCTCCGATCCACGCAGCGAAGGCGGGGCATCTGCCTTTTAACGGGCACTTCGACCTCGATTCGTTTGCGGTGGCGATCGAGGCGCGTCGCGCGGCTCACGGGCTCAGCTGGGCGGCAACGCTTCGTGAGATCAACCATCCTTTCAGGGATGTTGTGGGTCACCGGCCGATCGCGGTCGGGACCGTCGCGGGACTGACGAAAGGCAAACGAATGATCGAAGGGGACTCGGCGCTCCAGGTTTGCCTGTGGCTCGGCGAACCGCCGGAGAGCTTCGTGCCGGGTGTCGTGGCCGGCGCCGAGCACGCGCTACCGCTTCTACCGAGTCATCAGATTCTGCGCTGGGACCTTCGGCGCCTGTATGACGGCTTGGATCGCCGGCGGATCGAAAAAGGCGTGACCTGGCGGGACCTTGCAGCGTCGTTCGGCACGACATCGAGCGTACTGCGCCATTTGAAAGAGGGTAGTCGCTCGGCGTTGCCCGCGCTCATGGATTGGATTCTTTGGCTCGACCGACCGGCCGTCGAGTTCACCCGGGTGTCATCGCGTTGATCGCACGTCAGCTCGGCAGTCGCTCGAGCCGCTTGTCGCCCCGCGTCACGTAGCGCGCCGCGAGATATTGCGCATCGCTCGGCGCATCGACTGATGGATTGAACCACCACTCCGCAACGGTCTGATTTTCTTCGATTTCGAGGAGCAGGTAGCCGTGATGTGTCTGATCGACGAAGGCCACGTGTGGGAGTTCGTCGATCAACCGGCGTTCACGTTCGAGCGCCACACTTCGCTCACGAGCGGACGGTGACGTGACCGATGGGGTGATGCATTCGACACCGATTCGCTCGGGCACGTCGGCGTAGGGGTCGCGGGAAAGCTCGACGGCCCAGGACGAGTGGATGTCACCCGTGATGACGACGAGCTTGTCGATGTCGTTCACGCTCGCTGCGTCGAAGATGGCGCGGCGACTCATCGGATAGCCGTCCCATTGATCCGGGTTCAACACCACCCGATCAGGGTAGGTGAGCTGGCCCATCATGAGTTGGTTGCCGATGACCTGCCAGCGGCCGCCGTGGTCAGCGAGTCCGGCGGTCAGCCAGGTTCGCTGTTCGCTGCCGAGGATCGTGCGTGCGGGATCGTTGATGGTTTGTGCATCGCCTCGCGTTGCCTGCTGGTCGCGTCCGTAGAGCCTCGTGTCGAGCATGTGGAGATCGACGACGTCGCCGAATCGAAAGCGCCGAAAGATCCTCGCCTCGGGTTCGGTGGGAAAGCCCCGAATGGGCATCCACTCGAAGTAAGCCTGGATAGCCGCCGCTTTGCGCACCGCCCAGTCGCCTTCTTCGGTCTGGTGATTCTGCGCGCCGTCTCTCCACGAATTGTTAGCGCTCTCGTGATCGTCCCAGACAGCGATCATGGGATGGCGGGCGTGGAGGCGCATGAGCGCTGGGTCGGTTTTGTACTGGGCGTGTCGCTTGCGATAGTCGTCGAGCGTCACGATTTCGTGGTCCGGGTCGTGACGTCGCTCGCCAGCGGCGCGTTCGTTGCCGTATTCGTAGAGGTAGTCGCCCAGATGAATGACCGCGTCGACATCGATTGCGGCGATCGACGCGTATGCATTGAAATGCCCGGCGATCCAGTTGGAGCACGATGTGACGGCGAGCCGGACGGGCGCGGTCCCATCGGTTGGCAACGTGCGTGTTTGCCCGATGACCGACTCGTGCCCGAGGGCGGTGAACGTGTAGGTGTAGTCCGTGGCCGGCGTGAGCCCGTCGACATCGACCTTGAGGGTCCAGTCGCTCGCGGCGGTGGTGGTCGTGGCGCCTTCCCGGACGACGCGACCTGATGTGGAAACCTGCCAGGCAACGTCGACCGCGTCGCGTTCCACATCGGTCGAGATCCGCGTCCAGATCACGACGCGGTCGGCGAGCGGGTCGCCGCTCGAGACGCCGTGGCGGAAAGGACTCGTCTGTTGCGTCGCGACGGTGCCGCAACCGGGTAGTCCGAGCGCGAGTCCGGCACCGCTCAGCGCGAAAAATCGACGTCGGTTGATATTCGTGGGGGTGGTCGCGACTGGGGTTAACTTTTTTGAATTCAAGATCTTTGAAAACCCTTGTGCAGCGTTATCTACGAGGCATCTGAATTGCACATTGTCCCCCAGGAGGAGAATCGAGATGCACGTTGTTCGATGGAATCCATTCCGAGAAATCGACGAAATCTTCGGCCGTTACGGCCAAACGCGTTATCTGAACGAGCCGGCGCACGACTGGCGTCCGTTGGTCGACATCCGTGAGACCGACGATGCCTATGCTGTCGACGTCGAGTTGCCGGCGGTCGACCCCAAAGAGGTGACGGTCTCGCTCGAAGAAGGTGTCCTGCACATCAGCGGTGAGCGCAAACTCGAAGCGTCGGACGACTTTGGTCAGCTGCACCGTAACGAGCGTCGTTACGGCAAGTTCACGCGCAGCTTCCGTCTGCCGCGGGATGCCGATGCAGACTCGATCAAGGCAAGCGCCAAAGACGGCGTGATCACCGTTCGAGTTGCGAAGCGTGACGGGAACGGCGGCCGGACGATCTCGATCGACGTCGAATAACTCGACCGGATGACGCCCTGACAAGGCCGGGAAGTGCGAGCTTCCCGGCCTTTCACTTTATGGGCCGGCGAGATCGCGCCGCAGCAGCTCATCGGCTGTCAGCCGTTCGAACTTGCCCGCGTAAGGGGCGAGGCGCTTCAGCGCCTTGGGGCGCTTGTCGGCATCCCAGCGGTGGTTGTAGCGCAGCATTTCAAACGTGTTTCGCCAGGGGTCGCTGTCTGTGAAAGCACGTCGAAGGACACGACATTGGCGCAGCCAACGCGGTGCGTCGATGAAGTAGATGTTCGTTGCATTTGAGAGGGCGACTTCGACCCAGGCGGTGTAGACCCCTTCGATGATCCATCGCTCGCCCGCAGCGAAGGCGGCCAGTCGATCGTTTCGGGCGCTCTCGGGAGCCGGTTCATTGTTGGGGGAGCCGACCGGTTGCTGCCAAAAAATGTCGTCGAGATGGCAAACGGGGAGGTCGTGACGTCGCGCCAGTGCCCGAGCGGCGTAGGTCTTGCCCGCTCCGCCGGGACCGATGATGTGAATTCGTCGATCAGATGACACTGATGTCGCTGCCGAGAAAACGCAGATCACATCGCCGCGCGACGCGCTGGGACGCGACGTTGTCCCAGCTCGTGCTGTAGACGGGGACGAATCCGGATGCCGCGACGGCATGGCACCAGGCATTGACCGCGAGAACCGCGTAGCCGCGCCGGCGTGCGTTCGGTGACGTTTCGAGGCCTGCTTGATATCCGAATTTTGCGCCCGCGTGCGCTGGGGGTTTGCGCACAGTCGCGCACACGGCGACGGCGTGCTCGCCGAGCAGAGCGACGGCCATCGGTTGTTGGTGGGGGACGTCTGCGCGCCAATCCGCGTGGTTGCGGTCGAGCGCGTCCGTGTTGCCCGGCGTGACCAGGGCCGTTCCGGCGGGTGGCTGATCCGGGACGCGATCGGCCGCGTAGGCCGGACCGCCGTTGATCTCGAACGTGCCGAGGGGTTCAAGCAGGCGCGCAAGTTGATCGCGCCAGCGAATAAGCGATGCCTGATCGCTGGGCGGGGGATTCGACGCGGCGAGTTCCGCGACCCGAGCCGACCAACGTTCGGAATCGTCGATAGATTGGCCAAACCGTACGGCGGGTCTGTCGGCGTCTACGGAGAAAGCGATGTGCACTTTCGCCAGCGGGTGTTCCACCCAGTCGTTCGTGCCGTCGATACGACCGTGGGCATCGAAGCTGAACATTGACTGCACGTGGAGATCGATCGCGCTCATCGGGAGATCTTAGGCGGTTCCGGGACAGGAGGGATCGCTCGAGTTCCCGCGCGGCGGGTTTTGCGTTACACAGGCGCTAGTCCCCGTCGATTCAGGAACGCACCGCCTTGAGTACTCGCGAAACGGTCCGCGAAGTGATCTTCGAAGCCAATACGCGCGCGGGCCGGCTTTTCGACGTCTTTCTGATCGTCGCGATCCTGACGAGCGTGGCGATCGTCTTTCTCGAATCGATTCCCCGCCTGCACGAAGAATGGGGCGGCGCGATCAAGACCGCCGAATGGGTCTTCACCGGTCTCTTCCTGGTGGAGTACTGCCTCAGGCTCTGGTCGATCGGCCGCCCGAGGCTCTACGCGAAGAGCTTCTTCGGCATCGTCGATCTCGTGAGCATCCTCCCGACGTTTCTGGCGCTCTTCATCCCAGGCGCGCACATGCTCCTGGTCGTGCGTGTGTTGCGGGTTCTGCGCGTCTTTCGCGTACTGCGCTTGTCGTGCTACGTCGGTGAGAGTGAAGTCCTGCTTCGAGCGCTGCGCCAGAGCCGCCGCAAGATCACCGTGTTCGTGATGTCGGTCTTAGCGCTCGTCGTGATCTTTGGTTCGATCATGTACATCGTCGAAGGTGAGGAGGGCGGCTTCACGAGCATTCCGACGAGCATGTACTGGGCCATCGTGACCTTGACCACCGTTGGATATGGCGACGTATCGCCGGTCACGGCGCTCGGCCAGGTGATCGCTTCGACGTTGATGGTGGTCGGGTACGGGATCATCGCGGTGCCGACGGGGATCGTCACCTTCGAACTCGCGCAAGCCTCGCGCCGGCAGGGCCAGGAGGAGCGTTCGTGCCCCGAATGCAGTGCCGAGGGCCACGTAGAAGAGGCTTCGTTCTGCTGGCGCTGCGGCTCGTCGCTCTACCGGCGGATCATCTTGCCGGGGGATGTGCGCGACCCTTAGCGGTACGTGCACGTCGGGTGTGCGTTCTTGCGCCGTCGGAAAGGAACGCTTTCTCCGAACTCCCGTCATCCTTCGCGACGGGGTGTGTAAAATGCGCAGCCTTTTTTCACGGGACGTCGGCGGGAGAGCTATGAGTCGCGACAGTTTTCAATCGAAGCGAACGCTAACCATCGCGGGACGCGAGTACGACTACTACGGGCTGCCTGAGGCGCAGGCAGCGGGAGCCGGGGACGTCACGCGGATGCCCATGTCCCTGAAGATCTTGCTGGAGAACCTACTTCGATTCGAGGATGACAACACGGTCAAGCGTGAAGACATCACGGCACTCGCGAACTGGGCCGATGAGCAACCGGAAGCGAAGGAGATTGCCTATCGACCGGCGCGCGTCCTGATGCAGGACTTTACCGGCGTGCCGGGTGTTGCGGACCTCGCCGCGATGCGCGCGGCGGTCGTGGCGGCAGGAAAAGATCCGTCGGTCATCAACCCGCTCTCACCAGTCGATCTCGTGATCGACCACTCCGTGATGGTCGACCGTTTTGGTGATGCGACTGCTTTCTCCGACAACGTTTCGATCGAGATGGAACGCAACCGTGAACGGTATCGTTTCCTCCGCTGGGGTCAGAACGCGTTCGATAACTTCCGTGTCGTCCCGCCCGGTACCGGCATTTGCCACCAGGTGAACCTCGAGTACCTCTCGAAGACGGTCTGGACGCGTGAAGAAGACGGTCGAACCGTCGCCTATCCCGACACGCTCGTCGGGACTGATAGCCACACGACGATGGTCAATGGCCTGGGTGTCCTGGGCTGGGGCGTCGGTGGGATCGAAGCCGAAGCCGCGATGCTCGGTCAGCCGATCTCGATGCTGATCCCGGAAGTGGTCGGATTCCGGCTGGACGGCTCTCTGGGCGAAGGCATCACTGCGACAGATCTCGTCCTACGGGTCGTCGAAATGCTCCGGGCGCATGGCGTCGTCGGCAAATTCGTCGAGTTCTTCGGCGACGGACTCGATCATCTACCGCTCGCCGATCGGGCGACCATCGCCAACATGGCGCCGGAATACGGTGCGACCTGCGGATTCTTCCCGGTCGACGGTGAAACCATCCGCTATCTCGAGCTTTCCGGCCGTGACGCCGCGACAGTGGCGTTGGTCGAGGCGTACGCCAAGGCCCAGGGCATGTGGCGTGATCCTTCCATCGAAGCTGTGTATTCGTCACAGCTCGAACTCGACCTGTCTTCCGTCCGACCGGCTCTGGCCGGGCCGAAACGACCGCAGGACCGCGTCGACATTGCCGAGATGCATCGCACTTTCGACGAAGGCCTCAAGCTTACGGGTGGTGTCGATGTCGAGGCGCGCGTCTCGGTGCCCGGTACCGACTACGACCTCGGCCATGGCGACGTCGTCATTGCGGCGATTACGTCGTGTACGAACACCTCGAATCCAGCCGTAATGCTGGGCGCGGGTATCGTCGCGAAGAAAGCGATCGAGCGCGGCGTGAAGGTGAAGCCTTGGGTGAAGACATCCCTCGCGCCCGGTTCGAAGGTCGTCACGGAGTATCTCGAGGCGACGGGCCTGCAGGATTCGCTCGATGCGATCGGCTTCAACCTCGTCGGCTATGGCTGCACGACTTGCATCGGCAACTCCGGTCCGCTGCCGGAGCCGATTTCGTCGGCGATTCAGGATGGTGACCTGGTGGTCTCTTCCGTCCTCTCCGGTAACAGAAACTTCGAAGGTCGGGTGCATCAGGAAGTCCGCACGAACTGGTTGGCGTCACCGCCGCTCGTGGTCGCCTTCGCAATCGCCGGGACGACACGAATCAACCTCGAAAGTGATCCGATCGCGCAAGACGCGGACGGCAACGACGTCTTCCTGCGCGATGTGTGGCCGTCCAATGAAGAGGTACGCGACGCGGTCGATCAGGTGTCGGCATCGATGTTCGAGCGTCAGTACGCCGACGTCTTTTCAGGTCCCGAAGCGTGGCAGGCCATCGAGGTCGAGGACGACGCGACGTATGCCTGGGAGGACTCTTCCTACATCAAACAACCGCCCTTCTTCTCGGTGGGCGCAAGCCTCGATCAGCCTGTGGAGCTCGGCGGCGCGCGGATCCTGGCGCTCTTGGGTGATTCGGTCACCACCGACCACATCTCGCCGGCCGGTGCGATCCAGCCGTCGAGTCCGGCCGGAGAATACCTTCAGCAGCGTGGCGTCGATGTCGTCGACTTCAACTCGTACGGATCACGGCGCGGAAACCACGAAGTCATGATGCGTGGCACTTTCGCCAACATTCGCATCAAGAACGAAATGGTCGACGGGGTCGAGGGTGGCTATACGAAGCACATTCCGTCGGATGAAACCCTTGCGATCTATGACGCGGCCGTACGCTATCAGGGCGAGGAAACGCCGCTCGTCATCTTTGCGGGCAAGGAGTACGGCACGGGATCGAGCCGCGACTGGGCCGCCAAGGGCACCCGGCTACTTGGCGTCAAGGCCGTGATCGCCGAGAGTTTCGAGCGCATCCACCGGTCGAATCTGATCGGCATGGGCGTTCTGCCGCTCGAGTTCGAAGACGGCGAATCGCGCCAGTCGCTTGGTCTTATCGGTGACGAGATCATCGACATCGACCTTCCCGAAGCCGGTGCCGAGATCGAGCCTCGACAGACCCTCGTGCTCACGATCAAGCGGGCCGACGGGTCGGAGGCAAAGGTGAACGTCCGCTCGCGTCTCGATACAGACAACGAGATCGAGTACTTCAAGAGCGGCGGCATTCTGCAGTACGTGCTGAACAACCTCGTGGATGCCGCGTAGGTACCGATCAGTGTCGAGGGCGCACGGATGAAGCCGATCCAACGGCCCCGTGCGCTCATCTTCGACATGGATGGACTGCTGCTCGATTCCGAGCGCATCGCGATGGATGGTTTCCTGTTCGCCTGTCGCGAGCTCGGTGTCGAGCCCGACATTCCGACCTACTACCGGTGCATCGGCACGACCGGGCGCGATTCACGGCAGATCATGATCGACGGGCATGGGCCCGATTTTCCGGCCGATGCGGTGCGCGAGGTGTGGGGTCAGTACTACGACGAGCGGGTCCATCACCAGCCGACGCCGAAGAAGTCCGGTGTGCTCACGCTCTTGAACCTCGCGGTCGAGCTCGACGTGCCGGTCGCGCTGGCGACATCGACCGGCGAGCCGACGGCGAACCGCAAACTCGAGCTCGCGGGTCTCCTGCACTTTTTCGACACCCGGGTGACGGGTGATCAAGTGACGAACGGCAAGCCGCATCCCGAGCCTTACCTCACGGCCGCGGATCGGCTCGGGGTCGCACCGGGCGAAGCCTGGGCGATGGAGGATTCACCGAACGGCGTCCGCTCGGCGCTCGGTGCTGGAATGACGGTCTTTCAGGTCCCCGATCTGGTGCAGCCGGACGACGCCCTGCGCGCGCTCGGCCACGAGATCGTTCGCTCGCTCGACGAGATCGCGGAGCGCCTGCGACGATCCAGCTGAAACCTTACTGAGGGTAATCCCCTACCGCGGTATCGGAATTTCCTGAGATCGGGTGGTGCGCCGCTTTCAATAGCATGCATTCCGTTTTTGCGGGAATGCGCATGGCTCAAGCTCTACTTCCCCTTCGTTCGCTCGTTTCGCCCAGTCAGGTCTTTTCTGACGTAGCGGAGCACACACCCCGCCCGATACAGGTGTTCTTCACGAGCGCTATCTGGCTTGCGCTCCTTCCGCCGCTGTTCTCGTACGTGGGTACGGGAAACTACGGTTGGCGGCTCGGGACGGTCGAGGCGGTGATGCTGACCGATACGACGCGGCTCTACGTGTCCATCGCCTACTTCGCGGTGCTGCTGATGGGCTTTTTCTCGGCCGCGATCATCAGCCGCTGGATGGCGGTGACGTACGACGCGACCGATGAACTCGGCGCTCATTTCAGTCTGCTCACGATCGTCGCGGCGCCGCTGTCGATAGCGAGTGCGGTCCAGCTCTACCCCGACGTGTTCCTCGGGGTGCTCGTGTTGGTCCCGGCGATCATCTGGAGCTTGTATCTGCTCTACCGCGGGTTACCGGTCGTCCTTCGTACGACCCCTGAGCAAGGCATGCTGATGGCGTCGGCCATCGTCGGCTATTTACTCGTGGCGGCGGTCAGCCTTTTGGGTCTGACCGTCTTTCTTTGGGTGCTGGGCGTCGGCCCGGCGTTGGGGGTATGACGAGCATGGCCGATGACGCCGTTTCTCGCGATGAGCCGTACGTCGATGACATCGTCCGAATGTTGGTGGCCTTGTCGATCGTCTGGGCGATCCTCGGCATGGCGGCGGGGCTGCTCGCGGCGGCGCAGCTTGTCTGGCCGAGCCTCGACTTCGGTCAATCCTGGCTTTCCTACGGGCGAATTCGAACGCTTCACACGAACGCTGTGGTCTTCGGTTTTGGCGTCACGGCGCTGATGGGGACCGGGCTCTACACCGTCCAGCGCACGTGTCATACGCGCCTCTTTGCATCGGGGCTCGCCTGGTTCATGGCGTGGGGTTGGCAAGTCACGGTCCTCGTCGGTGGCATTTCGCTTCTGCTCGGTATGAACGCGGGCAAGGAATACGCGGAACTCGAATGGCCGCTCGACATCGCGATCGCCGTCTTCTGGGTGAGCTTCGGGGTCGTCTTCTTCGGCACGATCGCTAAACGAACCATTCGGCCGATCTACGTATCGAATTGGTTCTACGGGGCCTTGATCATCGTGATCGCGATGCTGCATATCGTGAACAGCCTCTCGATCCCGGTGAGCTGGACCAAGTCGTATTCCCTTTATGCGGGCGCGCAGGACGCGATCGTGCAGTGGTGGTACGGCCACAACGCGGTGGGTTTTCTGCTGACCGGTGGCTTCCTCGGCATGATGTATTACTTCCTGCCGAAGCAGGCGGGTCGGCCGATCTGGAGCTACAAACTCTCGATCGTCGCGTTTTGGGCGTTCACTTACAGCTACATCTGGGCCGGGCCTCATCACCTGCACTACAACGCGATCCCAGAATGGGTGCAGTCCCTCGGCATGGTGATGAGCCTCGTGCTGCTCGCGCCGTCCTGGGCCACGATGGTCAACGGCGTCATGACCGTGAGCGCGTCGTGGAAGACATTGCGCACGGACCCCGCCATCAAGTTCATCGTGCTCTCGCTCGCGTTTTACGGTCTCGCCACGTTCGAAGGGCCGATGATGTCGATCAAGAGCGTCAATGTGGTCAGCCACTTCACCGAATGGACGATCGGCCACGTGCATTCAGGCGCGCTTGGCTGGAACGCGCTCATCACGTTCGGCACGTTCTACTTCCTGGTGCCGCGCCTGGTGGGGCACCCGCTCCACAGCGTCCGATTGGCCGATTGGCACTTCTACCTGGCGCTGGGCGGCACGATGCTTTACGTGCTCTCGATGTGGGGCGCCGGGGTTTCCCAGGGGCTCCTCTGGCTCAACGTCGATGAACTCGGCGAACTGCGCTACAGCTTCAACGACATCATGGCTGCGTCGGCGCCCTACTACGCGTTGCGGCTCGTGGCGGGAGGCGTCTTCCTCGCTGGTGCGCTGTTGATGGCCTATAACCTCTACACGACGATCGCGGGGAGGCCGACGGTCGTCGTGCGTCCGCCGCTCGAGGCAGAAACGGTGGCGGCATCATGAGCGCGCTCAAGCTACATCAGAAGTTCGAAAGCAACGCCGGGCTCATGATCTTCGGGATCCTCGTCGTCTCCGCGATCGGGGGGCTCGTTCAAGTACTGCCGAGTCTCTTCCAGGAGTCGCTCGCGACACCAACGGCATCGACGCGGGTTTATTCGCCGCTCGAGCTTCTGGGACGCGATGTATACGTCCGCGAAGGTTGTTCGACGTGCCATAGCCAACAAATCCGGCCGCTCGTTGCCGAGGTCAAGCGTTACGGGCCCTTCAGCGACGCGGGTGAGTTCGTCTACGACCGACCGTTTCTCTGGGGTTCGAAACGAACCGGGCCGGATCTTCACCGGGTTGGCGGAAAATACAGCGACGAATGGCACCGCCTGCACATGTTGGATCCCCGCTCGGTGGTGCCCGAATCCATCATGCCGGGCTATCCGTGGCTCGCGGAGCGCGAGGCCAATGCCTCCGGTGACGTGACGGCGCGGCTCGAAGGGCTGACGCTCCTTGGACACCCGTACGAGCAGTCGGTAATCGATGGTGCCCCGGAAGCGGTCGCCGGGCTGACGGAGCTCGATGCGTTGATCGCTTACCTCCAGATACTCGGCACGATGCGGGGTGACTCATGACGTACTTCATCTTTGCCGGCGACATGCTGGTGATGGCTTTCATGATCGTGACGGTCGTGTGGTTGTCGCTGCGGTCATCGGCCGAACACCTGGAAGAAGCGGCGCTGATTCCGCTGATGGACGAGAGAGTAGACGAGCGAGAAGACGATGCCTGATATGCCGTCAGACTTCTGGAGTGGCTGGATCATCGTCCTCACCGTCACGAGTGTCGGGGGGCTGATCTGGTTCGTCGTCAGCCTCTATTTCGGCGCGGGGAGCGCAACCCACGAACAATCGCCCGTCTGGGACGAAACGTTGACGGAAGGCGAGCATCCAGCGCCGATGTGGTGGTTCTGGACGATGCTCGCGGCGCTCGTTTTCTCCGTCATCTACCTGATGCTCTACCCGGGTCTTGGAAGCTTTTCGGGGTTCCTCGAATGGTCGCAAGGCCACGACATCGAGCATGGCCAGGCACGCTTCGAGACCGCGTTTCGCGACGAGCGGCAGTTCGTGCTCGATGCGTCGATCGAAGAGGTGCAGGCGAACGACGTGGCGATGGCATCGGCGCGCCGCGTGTTCATCGAGCACTGTGCCGCTTGCCACGGGCGCGATGCGGCCGGTCAGGCGAAGACGTTTCCGAATCTCATCGACGAATCCTGGCAGTGGGGCGGCGACGCGGCGTCGATCGAACGCACGCTCGTTGCGGGGCGTAATGCGGTGATGCCGGGTTGGCAGGCCATCTTCGGCGATGACGGCGTCGACGTGGTCGTTTCACACGTCCGTTCCCTGAACGGTCAGTCAGGACCCTCACCCCAGGGCGCCGAGCTCTACGCGACCTACTGCATCGCCTGCCACGGCGCCGATGGTAGCGGCGTCGCCATCCTGGGCGGGCCGAATCTGCTCGATCCGGCGTCTCTCTATGGTGATGACATTGCGGCGCCTCGTATCTCGATAGCGGAAGGTCGCCAAGGCGTGATGCCGGCGTTCGGTGACCGGCTCGATCCGGTACAGATCCGCTTGCTGGTCGCCTGGCTGACGTCGGATCGGCCGCCTATCGATGCACTTGCCGCGACTTCTGGTTGAGCTAGTCCGGGCCTGTCTGCGAGTCGCTCTCGTCTTGTGGTTGAGGTGGCCAGATCGCTGTCCTCAACCGACGGCGGAATCGCCTCGGCGGCGGCCGAAACTGCGAACGCGAAGGGCGGGATTCCCGTGGTTGACGAGACGCTCTTTCAGATCGGCTCGCCAAGATGGATTCGCGTCTGCCGGTCGGGATCGACCCTGAGGAAGCGCTCGCGAAGATCCGAAAGCACCTCGACGATGAAGGTTTCGAGGACATCGAAATGCGTGTTCTCGCCGCTTATCCGGCGTCGCAGACCTCGGTGGATTCGGGGCTGGTGCAGGCGGCGATCGGGGTCTACAAGAAGTACGGCGCGAACCCGACCGTCAATCCGCGGATTGCCGGAAGCGCGCCGTTCTATCAGTTCACGGAGCGACTCGGCCTGCCGATGATTCCCGTGGGGTTCGGTTTCGGTCGGGGTGCACACGCGCCGAACGAAACCTATCTGATCGAACCGGATGGACCGGTCGCGAGCCTCGCGGAGATCGAGAAGGCCTACGTCGATCTACTGTTTGCGCTTGCCGAGAGTGAGTGATGAAGCCATTGGTCCGATCTCGAGATATCGGCTAGACCGATTCAGCGACGCGGCGGTCTTTTTCCTCGGCGACAAGGTCGCGAACGTCGGCGAGGAGCGCTTTGGCGTCGTGGACGACACCACCCTTGATGGTCGTGTGAACACGCCCGACCCGGTCGACTCGGCCCGTCTTGTCGTTGAGCTTGATCGCGCCCGTGCCGTACAGCGACTTCGTGTTGACCAGCGGATTCTCCTCGACGATGAGGAGGTCCGCGCGCTTGCCTGCTTCGACCGAGCCCACCTCGTCGGCGATACCGAGCAACTCGGCCGACTTCAACGTCGCCGCGCGGATCGCTTCGAGCGGATGGAATCCGGCTTCTTGCAGGAGCTCCAGTTCGCGGATGAAACCGAAGCCGTAAAGGTTGTAGATGAACCCCGAATCACTACCCGCGCAGACGCGACCGCCCCGGTTCTTGAATTCGTTGATGAACGTCATCCAGCGCTCGTAGTTCTTGCGCCAGGCGATCTCGTGTTGGGTGGTCCAGTAAAACCAGAACGAGCCGTGGGCGTTGCGGTTCGGCTGGTAGAACTCCCATACGCTCGGCCATGTGTAGTCGTCGTGCCACTCCTGGCGCCGCGCGCGCATCTCGTCGCGCGTCGCTTCGTAAATGCCGAATGTCGGGACAATCGTGAAATCGATCTCGAGGAGACGATCCATCACCTCCCGCCAACGCGCGCTGCCGGGTTCGGCCGCCTGCAGCCAGAGTTTGCCGGCTTCGCCGAAACGATCCTGTTCGTTGTTGTAGTTGTAGTCCGGTGGGTAGTTTTGCACCGTCTTGTCGTCGAAAAGCGCCTCGGGCAAGCCGTACCAGTGCTCCATGCTGGTGAGGCCCCAACCGGCCGTGTCGAGCACGTTCATTCGTGCTACCGACATCTGCGCGTGATGGCACGCCGTACCGAGGCCTGATCGATTCGCTTCGGCGAGCGCGGCTTCCATCGTGCGCGGATTGGCGCCCAGAAATTTCACGCCTTGGGCGCCGGCTTCCGCAACGTCAGCGATCCAGCGCTCACCCTTGGTGGGTGTCTTGCTGATGAATTCGGGCATTGGGAAGAGGGCGTAGGAGACGATATCGGGGGCAGCGATCTCGGCCGCACGGCTCTGCCGCTGTTGTTCCAACGTCCAGCCCAGGCCGTTCATGCTGCCCACTTCGCGGATCGTCGTGACGCCGTGCGCGAGCCAGAGCTTGTAGACGTATTCCGTCGGCCCGAGCCGGCCGTGGCGGCCCTGTTGCGGGAAGCCGATATGCGCATGGGCGTCCACGAAGCCGGGCAGCACGTATTTGCCGTGCGCGTCGATTTCCTCGACGCCGGGTTCGGGCCGGAACCCCGTAATCGGCGCATGCGGAAAGCCGACGCTGCGAACTTCCTTGATCCGATCTCCCTCGATGACGATGTCCATCGGCCCGATCGGTGGTGCACCGGTGCCGTCGATCACCGTCGCGCCGCGGATGACGAGGCGCTGGTACGGTCCGCGTGGTTTCACGAGCGTTGGGGAGTCGGCCGGAATCGACTTCCCGCCACCCGTCAGGAGTTGCGCCATCTCGTCGCCCACGCCCAGGCCGCTCGTCGGAAGTGGTTCATTCGCCGCCGCGAGATCGGCTGCCCCGGCGGACAACGCACAAGCCGCGCAACCGGGACTCTCCAGATAACGAGTCATGTCTGCTCTCCTCTCCGATCGGATCGCCCTCCGCCCGCGCAGCGGGAGGCCGTTGGTTTCTGACGCTTCTTCGAGACTTCTAGTGGTCCGCCGTGCCAAAGAGCTTCATGGATGTCCTTCCGGTTTCGCCGCAATGACCAGGAGCTCGTCGAGGAGATCGTCGCGTGAATGCCAGCGGCCGTTCGCCATCACGCCGTCGACCGCCCAGAGGTTGTCGACATCATCGAGCGGATCGGCGCCGAGGAGAACCAGGTCGGCTGCCATACCGGGCGCGATCGTTCCTTGTAAGTCGTCGAGCCCGAGGTATTCGGCCGGCAGGCGGGTGGCGGCGGTGAGCGCTTCATAAGGCGTCAGGCCCGCCTCGACGAAGGCTTTGATCTCGTCGATGAGGGCGAAGCCCGGCACGACCGAGGGGAAGGTATCCGTCCCGGTCATCAGCTTGGCGCCGGCGTCGTGCAGCTTCTTCAGCAACTTGAGCATTTGCGGACGGGCGCGCGCGAGCATCTCCCGCGACGCCGGCGAGAAGATCTCTGCCAGGCCGGACTCTTCGAAACGGCGCACGAATTCGCCCGGCATGTAGTCGATCATCGGATGTGCGCTGTAGGCGGCAAGACGATCGGCTTCGATCAGAAGTGATACCACAACGAACGTCGGACAATTCCAGGTACCCGCTTCCACCGTCGCGGCCACGAGTTCGTCCATCCGCGCGTCGGTCATGTCGACCCACGAAGCGAAGCGCTCCGGACTTCGACCACCGTCGATTTCGAGGACGTCGCGGGAAAGGCCATCGATGTCGTAGCCGCGAAAATGCTCGATGGACGCCTGACCCAATGTCATCACTTCTTCGACACCGACCTCGAACGGCACATGGCCGAAGACGGGGAGGTCGAACCGGTCCGCTTCATCCATCACCGCGTAGTACGTTTGGGCATCGAGCGTGTGGTAGACCTTGATCGCGTCATAGCCGCTCGCCGCCATTTCCTCGATCGCCGCGCGTGCCTCGGGCGGTGTCAGCAGGATGCGCGAGAAAGGCCAGACGGCATTCTCGCCCTCGAAGAGCTCGCTTGCGGTGAAGAGGCGCGGTCCGCGCCGCTTGCCGGCCGCGATATCGGCTTCGAGTTGTAGCTGGGCGGGCGATCCGACGGCGTTGCGCACCGTCGTGACACCGCTGGCGAGGTAGAGCAGCAGATCCGCGCGGTCGCCGCTCTCATCCGGGCGATAGTCCGCGCCGATATGCCCGTGCATATCGGCGAGCCCGGGAATCAGGAATTTGCCGGAACCGGCGATGACCGACGCGTCGGCCGGGATGTCGACGGACGAGCCGACTGCGACGATCGCCGCACCCGTGACGACCACCGTTTGGTTCGACTGTGGTACAGGGTCGGCCATGGAAATGACGGTGACGTTTTCGAAAACGTAGCTCTGTGCGGCGAGTGCCGGGTGGCCGAAGCAGAGGACGATGGCGGTCAGGAACGAAAGATGCGTTTTGAGCATGGTGGTCCTCCGCAATGATCCGACGGGTCAGCGTTCGTTCATGCGTGGTCTTGGGCGCGACCGGCTTAGCTTGACAGCTCACGGGTGGTCTTTTGAACTAGCTGAACCGCCTGATCGGAGAAGCTTGTGCGTGCAGCCGTTGTTCGAGAACACGGAGGAATCGACAACATTCTGATCGAGGAGGACTTCCCGGAACCCGAGTTGGAACCCGGGTGGGCACGAATCGCGATCCGAGCGACATCCCTCAATTTCCACGACATCTTTTCACGCTGTGGAATGCCGGGAATCAAGCTACCGCTCCCGCTTGTGATCGGTTCCGACATCGCAGGCGATATCGTCGAGGTCGGTGAAGGTTTCGACGGTGTCAGCGTCGGCGATCGCGTCCTGATCGATCCCATCAATCTCGAGCGCGGCATGATCGGTGAACGCTGGAATGGTGGTCGGGCCGAATTCTGCGTTGCGGACGCGCGACAGCTCGTGCCAATCCCGGAAGGCGTTGATTACGACGTGGCGGCCTGTATCCCGCTCGCGTACGCCACGGCGCACCGGATGATGGTGACCCGCGGCGGCGTTAAACCCGACGACACGGTGCTTGTGATGGGCGCAAGTGGGGGCGTGGGCACCGCGTGTGTGCTTCTCGCCAAACGGGTCGGCGCGACGGTGATCAGCTGCGCATCGAGCGAGAGCAAACTCGAGCGGCTCGCGGCTTTGGGTTCCGATCACGGCATCAATTACGTCGAAGCCGACATGCGCAAGGCTGCCTGGGACGTCGCGGGAAAGCCGAGGATCACGGGCGAGGGCGGCGTCGACCTCTTGATCAACTGCACCGGCGGTGGGACCTGGATCGACTCGACCCGCTGCATGCGTAAAGGCGGACGATTGGTGACGTGTGGGGCGACGGCGGGTTTCGAGGATCAGATCGACATACGCTACGTGTGGACCTACGAGCATTCGCTGCTCGGTTCGAACGGTTGGGCACGCAGCGACATCAAAGCGATGCTCGACTACGCGGCCGACGGATCGTTGGTGCCGGTCATCGACAAGGTGCTGCCGCTCGAAGGCGTCCACGAGGCGGAACGGCTCATGGAGGATCGTGAAGTGTTCGGCAAGATCGTGATCCAGCCGTGAGCGACGCACGAGTCAATCTAGGCGATATCCTCGCCGGCGTCGGATCGGCGCTCGCCGTCGTTGATCTATCGAGTGGCAAAGCCGAAAGCTACACGTTCGACGCTTTTGCGGCGGTCGTCGAGAACATTGCGCAATCGATGGACGTTGCTGAAAACCAACGCATTGGTCTGCTCGGCGCCAATTCGGCGGCGTTTCTGGCGACGTTCTTCGCCGTCATGCGCCGCGGCGGTGTGTCCGTGCCGATGAGTACGAAGTTCCCGGCCGATCTCATCGAGTACATCGAAGGTGACGCAGAACTCGTAGCGGCGTATGCCGACGAGGCGCTCGCCGACCTGCTCCCGAGTGGCTTGGCGCGTCGCGCTCTACCGCGCCTCGATGACTCGGCTACTGAACCGGGAGAAGTCGTGATTCCGGTGCCCGGGCGGCCCGCCTTGGTGCTCTATACCTCCGGATCGACCGGTCGGCCGAAAGGCGTTCTACTTTCCCACGACAGCCAGTGGGCGATGGTCGAGCGGATGAAGCGTGTGCTCGACGGCGCCGTCGGCATCGTTGCGGCCCCGCTTTATCACATGAACGGGCTGCTGTTTTCCTGGTCGTTGCTCGCCGGCGGCGGCACGGTCGTGCTGATGCCTCGGTTCGATGCCCGCGGCTATCTGCAGGCGATTCATGACCATCGGGTCTCCGTCCTTACGGGCGTCCCGACGATGCTGTCGCTGATGCTGAAGGAGCAGGACCTGCTCGACACGCTCGACCTCACTTCGGTGATAGCGATCTCCGTGGGTTCGGCGCCGTTGTCCGAGACCTTGATCAACGAAATCCGTGAGGTGTTTCCGAACGCTCACATCACCAATGGCTACGGCACGACCGAGGCTGGCGCGGGCATGTTCGGTGCGCACCCGGACGGTGTCCCGGTACCGGCGCTCTCGTTGGGCCATGTGCAACCGCATGTAGACGTTCGTCTGGTGGGCGGGGCGAGCGAGGACGAAGGCGTATTGGAGGTGCGCACACCCGCGGCGATGAGCGGCTATCTGAACTTGCCGGAGAAAACCGCGGACAAGATGGATGCCGACGGTTGGATCAACACCGGCGACATCATGCGCCGCGACGAAAATGGGTTCTTCTACTTCGTCGGGCGGGACGACGACATGTTCAACTGCGGCGGTGAAAACATCTATCCGGGCGAAGTGGAGCGAATGCTCGAAACCGATGCGCGCGTGGCGGAGTGCTGCGTCGTACCGGTGGCGGACGAGATCAAGGGGCAAAAACCGGTCGCGTTCGTCGTCGCGGCCATCGGCCAGACGTTGACCGAGCAAGAGGTCAAAGACGTCGCGCTGGCCAACGCGCCGGCGTTCATGCACCCGCGGCGCGTGTACTTTCTCGACACCATGCCGCTGGCCGGAACCAACAAGATCGATCGGTCGGCGCTAACCCTGTTGGCTGCCGAACGTGCCGCGCCCGACCGCGACTAGTCGGTCGCTGTCGTCGAATACGTCCACGTCGGCGATGCCGACGGTTCGACCGACGCGACGTACGCTCGCGACCGCTCGCAGGCTCGTGTTGATCGCCGGACGCAAGTAGTCCGTGCGGAAATTGACGGTCGGCACGCCGTGGCCGAGCACCATGATGAGAGCGAAGCAACCAGCGGTATCGATGAGGGCAGCGATGGGTCCGCCATGGAACTGTCCTGTACCAGCGGCACGCTCGAACTCGGGCTTGAGCGGCATCGTCATCGTCAGCGATTCGTTGGCGTGATCGGCGGCGACCACCCGCATTTCCGCGTTCGTGATGAAGGGCGAGCCTTCGAGATGCGCCTGTAGCGCGTCGACATCGAGTCGTTCCGCCATCAACGCATGACCAGCGAAGCGGTTTCCGCCGTGCTCGCGATCACCACATCGCCACGATTCGTCTCGATCGCAACGGACAGTGCTGGCGCGCCTTCGTTGACCGCGAGGTCGAGACCGATGGCCGACAACGCCGCCTGGAGATCCGCGGCGTTCGCTGTCGTGATCG
This sequence comes from uncultured Pseudomonadales bacterium, assembly GCA_951813295.1. Lineage (GTDB taxonomy): Bacteria > Pseudomonadota > Gammaproteobacteria > Pseudomonadales > Azotimanducaceae > VXYL01. The sequence goes on along the minus strand of CATOTI010000002.1, from coordinate 1,046,064 downwards.
ATAGCGAGTTCAACGAACCCGCGACCGGATTGGTATTGCGGGGGTTCTGGCACTCGAGCCAGTCGATGAAGAAAGGCATCCGCGTGCTGTGAGGCGATCCTGTTGGAAAGAGCAGATCCCAGACGAGGAGTTCGCCCTCCGCGGTCTGCCGTTGCGTTCGGCTCGGGCCGACCGTCGAGACACCGTGCTCGCCCAGTGCGGCAGCGATTTGAGTGAGATCGCCTTCGGCGGCCCATGTCACCAATCCGCCCTCTGAAAGCGCGCTGAAACGCTCGCCCGAACTCCCCGGTACGTCCTGGGCGGGATCCGGGGCGATGATTTCGAGATAAGCGGACTCGAGGGACAGAAGTGCGTTGCGTGTGCCGAGGCCGACATGCTCGCCACCGTAGGCCGGCTCGACACCGAACGTATCCGCGGCCCATTGAATGCCGTCGTCGAGAGATGGAACGGCATACATGAAGTGATCGACTCTGCTCGCCATGGTGGCACGTCCTCAGCGTTGGGAACTTGGCGGGTCGATGCTAGCAGACCCGGATCGCCGATCAGGGCCAGGCGATCGCGGGCGTCGAGGGGGGCGTTCCGGGCGGCTGATGGTCGACTGGGATCAGCCTGTCATGCGCACGAGAACGACGTCGCAGTGCGCGCCATGCAGGACGCCGGCGGCGGTCGATCCGAGCATGCGTCTGAAGGGGCCGCGCGTATGCGATCCGATCACGATGAGATCGAAATCCTCGGCATGGGCGTAGGCACAGAGTTCATCGGCGGCGTGGCCGCGCAAGATTTTCACCTTCGAGCCGTCCAACGCCGAACTGGTCGCTCGGTCGACGATGGCCTGGCGGGAGCTCTCAACGAGATGTTCGTCCACCGCCACCAGCGGCTGGGCAAGTCCGGGTCCCGGCTCGACGCCCGGGTACAGTGCGCCCACGCCGAGGATCACGCTGACGACCGCGTAGTCGTTCGTGCCATCCAGGTAGTCCTTCGCGACATCGATGACCTGCCCCGCCTCCTCGGAGGTGTCGATGGCGACCAGAACTTTGTTGTATCGAGACATGAGCTTTTCCTTTCTTTGCTAGCCAGCGGCCGAACTCAGGCCGAGTACGTCGCGCGCGAAGTCGGCATCGACCGTCGAGGCAGGGTACTCGGCCACGACTTCGCGCAGCGTATGTGCGATCACTTCGGCGGCAATCGCCCGGCTTATCCATTTGTTGTCGGCGGGAATCACGAACCAGGGTGCGATCGTGCTCGCGGTATCGCCGATCGCCTGTTCGAACGCCCGCTCGTGTTCGTCGAAGCGTACGTGTGCTTCGAGGTCGTCGTGCGTCAGTTTCCATTGCTTGTGCGGTTCGTTGAACCTCGACGTCAGTCGTTCGCGTTGCACGGTTCGCGAAATGTGTAAAAAGATCTTGATGACCTTGACGCCGGAACGCAGCAGATACGATTCGAAGTCGGTGATGGTCTTGGTTCGCTCGCGCCACTCGTTGAGTCCGATCGAGTAATCGGCCACGGCGCGCTCATACATGATCGTCTCGTAGAAGGACCGGTTCATGACTCCGATACGACCACGCGGCGGGATCGCGGCGACGGCGTCGGCGAGCACACCACGCGTTCGTCCCGCCTGGCTCGGTCCCCTGTAGCTGACGACGTCGATCCCGACGGGGCTGATCTGGCTGAAAACGGAACGGATCAGACCGTCCTTGCCAGCGGCGTCCGCGCCGTGCAGGAGGATGAGAATCGGCGTCCTGCCGGCGGCGTACAACCGTTTCTGGAACTCGGCAAGCCACAGAGCACGCGCGGAGACTATCTCTTTCGCTTCGTCGACCTTGATTCCGCCCAGGCGCGTCGGTTCGCTCGAAAGACGAAACGAACCCCGGCTGAAGAGGGCGAATCGGTCGATGTCGAAGCGCGCTACGTTCATCTCTCCGCCTGTTCGAGCAACACCTTCGACCGGACGAGATCCGCCAATGTCCGAGACGCCATCTTCTCCATTACATGGCTGCGATGGATTTCGACCGTTCGTTCGCTGATGCCGAGTTCGATCGCGACGACTTTGTTCGATTGGCCCGCGGCAACCCGCTCGAAGACTTCCTCTTCGCGCGGCGTGAGCTTCTCGTAATGACGTTTGACGTCGTCGACGGTCGCGCGACTCGCGCGCTCGACCGCTTCGAGGTTGAAGGCTTGTTGGATCCGGTCGATCAGTTCCTGGTCACGAAACGGTTTGCGGATGAAGTCGACGGCACCTTTTTTCATCGCCTCGACGGCCATGGGAATGTCGCCGTGTCCCGTCACGAAGACGATCGGCAGGTGGGCTTTGATCTCTTCGAGCCGGTCTTGGAGTTCAAGCCCGTTCATTCCCGGCATTCGAATGTCGAGCACGAGACAGCCGACGAAGGAATCGTCGTAGGCGTCGAGGAAATCGTTCGCCGACGGAAAAGTCTCGGACGGGATACTCAACGTCTCGAGAAGCAATGAGATCGAGTCGCGCACTGCCTCGTCGTCGTCGACGATGTAGACGCGTTGCGTCAGGTCGGTCATGTGGATTTCTCCGCGGGTAGTCGAAACGAGAAGGCCGCACCGAAGGGCGTGAGGTTCTTGAACGACAGTTCGCCGCCATGCGCATCGATGATCGTCTTCGAGATCGAGAGGCCCATTCCCATCCCGGTCAGCTTCGTGGTGTGGAAGGGTCGGAAGACTTCGTCTTCGTCTGTGACGCCGGGTCCGGCATCGGCGACAGTTACGGTGACCTGGCGATCGCCGAGTTGGGTCGAGATCTCGATGTCCCGACCGTTTTCGCAACCGATCTCGGCCATCGCGTCGATGGCGTTGCGGATGAGGTTCAGCGCGACCTGTTGGATCTGCACGGAATCGCAGCGCACGGTGGGGAGCGGTGACGAAAAAGACGTCTTCAGTTCGATGTTTTCGAGCCGTCCATCGTTAGCGGCGAGCGCGACGACGTCGGTCATGAGTTCGTTCATGTCGGTCGGCTCGGCGACGACGGAGCGGCCTTTGACGAAGCGTTGCAAACGTTCGATCACTGCGCCGGCGCGGAGCGCTTGATCGCGAAGCTTCTCTAGCGCGCCGGACAAACGCTCGAGATCGGCGTTATCGGAGGCGAGCAGGTTGATGCAGGCCTGGGAATACATCGTGATTGCCGCAAGCGGCTGGTTGATCTCGTGAGCGATACCGGCGGTCATCTCGCCCATAAGGCTGACCCGACCGGCGTGTGCCAGGCGTGCCCGGGTCTCTCGTTCGGCTTCTTCGGCCTGACGCTGTGACGTGAGATCACGAAGCACACCAAGAAAACGACGCTCGCCGCCCAACCAGTACTCGCTGACGGCAAGATGGATTGGCACGAGATCGCCATCGGCGTTCAGCGCATCGACGTCGCGGCCGATACCGATGATGCGGGGGTCGCCGTGATTGAGGTATCGCGCGAGATAATCATCGTGGCGCGTGCTGTGTGGATCGGGCATCAAGGCGTTGATTGGTCGACCGATCACGTCTTTAGCGTCTCGGCCGAACATCCGCTCCGCGGCCGGGTTGAACGATCTGACGCGACCGGAGTCATCGATCGTAATGATCGCGTCGACAGCGGCCTCCATGAGGGCGAGTGCTTCCGCAACTTCGCCCTCTTCCGGCGGCTGGTAGGGGTCGTTCAAGCCGAGTCTTCGCGGATTCGCAGGGCCAGCACATCACACTGGACGCCGTGCAGGACGCCGCTTGCGGTCGATCCGAGCAAGAGTCCCAGTCCATGGCGCCCGTGGGTGCCAATCACGATCAGGTCCGCCCCGCCTTCTTCGGCGCAGTCGCGGATCTTGACGGCAGGCGAGCCAAAGCTGATGTGCACATCCGTCGCGTCGATACCGACGCTCGCGGCGCGCTCGGAGAGTTTGGCGTGGGCTGCGCGCTCGACATCGGCCTGAAACGTCATGGGACCATCGATCGGTGTCAGGCCGAGGCCCGTGTAAGACGCGACGATGGGTCGCATCACCGAGACGACCGACAACTTGGCGCCGTGCGCGTCGGCCGTCTTTTTGGCGTGATCGAGCACGAATTGTGTGTCTTCTTCGATATCGACGGCCGCGAGGACGTGTTGATAGGGCATGTTGCGATCCTTGAGAAGTTATGGAACGCACGATAGGAACAGGACGATCTCGCCAACATCGGGGGATTGTCCCACCTACGTACGGGATTTCCCTTATATCCACGTTCTTGTTCTTCAAGCTGCCTGATGTCGCGTTCGCAGCAGCATCACGTCGCAGCCCACCCGGTGCAGAACGCCGAACGCAGTTGATCCCAGCAGCAACCCCAGTCCCTGGCGGCCGTTGGAGCCGAGCACGATCATGTCGACACCGAGTTCGACGGCGAGGTCGCGGATCACGATTGCGGGCGCGCCCATTCGAACGTAAGAGCCGACGGGTCCTTCGGCCAGACGATCGACGACGTCGCTAAGCCGTTCCATCGCGCACATCGTTGCGTCCTCATCGAGCTTTTCACCCCGGGCGGCATTTGGCAGCACGAGGTTCTTAGAGGCGGCGGCGATCGGCTGCAGCACGGCAACCACCGAGAGTTTCGCATCGTGCGCGGTCGCCGTTTTTTGTGCCTGTTCGAAGACGAAATCCGCGTCTTCCGCCAGATCGACCGCTGCGAGAATGTGTCGGTATTGCATGGGCGAGGTTCGCGAAGCGTTGCCAACGACGATAGAAACGGCCCTCGCCGAGCGACAGCGTGGAAACGACGCAGAGCACTTGCGGGATCCCCTAACGCTTTGCCGCGGCCGCGAGTCGGGATGGCGTCAACTCGACCCGGCGTCGTCATCCGTGCACCATTAATGAAGTCTTTGGTCGTTGCAATCTCGTGCCCATGCGAATCCGTCGTCTTTGCTTGAGTCTCGTCTTGCCGTGGGCCGCTTATGCGTCGGCACAAACCGCGGGGCCTGATTGGGTACCTACGGTGAGGCCGGAGAACGCGACCGAGTCTTACTCACCGAGTGCAAGGACCGACTTTCCCGATCGGGTGTACTTCGGCGACACCCACGTGCACACGAACCTCTCCAACGACGCGTTCGCGATGGGTAATCAGACGTTAGCGCCAGACGACGCCTATCGGTTCGCCAAGGGCGAAACGATCGTCGGCCATGGGGACATGAACGCGCGCCTGCGACGTCCGCTCGACTTCCTCGTCGTTGCCGATCATGCCGTCAACATGGGTGTCATGGCGCGCCTGTTCCAGGGGGATTCGCTACTCCTCGAATCGGAGCAAGGGCGGGCCTGGAAACAACGTTTCGAGGAGAATTTCGGCGAAACGGTCGAAGCCCTCAACGCTTCTCGTGACGGATTCATCCGCCGGGTGATGACCGTTTTCTACAACACCGGCGGTAAGCGCAACCTGTGGCAATACTTCACGGAACCACGCATGGCCGATCCGACGTTTCGCACCTCCGTATGGGATGAGGTGATCGACAGCGCCGAACGGCACAACGACCCGGGGAATTTCACCGCCTTCATCGGCTACGAATGGACGGCCGATGCACGTGGTGCGCGACACCGAAACGTGATCTTCAGGGATGGTCGGGCGCGCACTTCGACGGTACTGCCGTTCTCCAAATACGACAGCCACGACCCCGAAGCGTTGTGGGCTTATCTGGCGGACTACGCGGCGAGCACCGGCGGTGATGCGATCGCGATTCCGCACAATGCGAACATCTCGGGCGGGGCCACGTTTGCGCTCAGCAACTTCAACGGTGAGACACTCACTCGCGACTACGCGGCCCGGCGCGCACAGTGGGAGCCGCTGAGCGAGGTCACACAATACAAGGGCGACGGTGAGGCTTATCCGCTGTTGTCGCCGGAGGACGAGTTCGCGGACTACGAGACGTGGCACAGCTGGGCCGGGCCGGATACCTCGAACATCACGTTCGATGAGGAATGGCTCGAGCGTAAGCGGGGCGACTATGCCCGGCCGGCGTTGAAGCGTGGCCTTGCCCTCGAGGCCGAACTTGGCGCGAATCCTTTCAAGTTCGGCATGATCGGGTCGACCGATACGCATACGTCGCTCGGAACCGCCGACGAAGCGAATTTCTGGGGGACGTACGCACTCTACGAGCCGAACGCGTTCCGTAGCCTCTTTCAGGACGAATTTGCCGCGTCCGGCTATGCCGCCGTTTGGGCGACGGAGAACACGCGGGAGGCACTCTTTGCCGCGATGCGTCGCAAGGAGACCTACGCCACGACCGGACCGCGAATGACGGTGCGGTTTTTCGGCGGGTGGGATTTCGCCGAAGCCGACGCGCTCAGTTCCCGTTTCGCCGAGATCGGCTATGAAAAGGGTGTGCCGATGGGTGGCGATCTCGCTGAGCCGCCGGCCGGTAAGTCCCCGGCGTTTCTCGTGCGCGCCGTCAAGGATCCGTACGGCGCCAACCTCGACCGCGTGCAAGTCGTCAAGGGCTGGCATACGGCGGCCGGTGAGCTCGAGGAAGTCGTTTACGACGTTGCGGTGTCCGACGGGCGGGACATCCCGCCGGCCGGGGCGGACGTGGTTCCCGTGGGATCGACGGTCGATCTCGACGAGCTGACTTACACCAACGCGATCGGAGCGCCCGAACTTGCCGTTGTGTGGCGGGATCCCGACTTCGATCCGAGCGAGCACGCGTTCTATTACGTCCGCGTGATCGAGATACCGACACCGAGATGGCCGGCATACGACCGGAAGTTCTTCGAGATCGAAGACAGGATGGAACCCGACGTACCGCTGACCACTCAGGATCGGGCGTACACGAGCCCGATCTGGTACACGCCGCCGCGCTAGGCGCTGAAGGCGATAGTCCGCTCGATGAACCAATAGGCGGCGACGCTACCGACGAGATAAGCGGTCGCGAGCTGCCCGTAATTGGCAAACCACGTGCTCCTGGCGCGCGCGACGAACAAGAACGCCATCACGAGCGCGGCGAAAGCGAGCTGGCCGATCTCGACACCGATATTGAACGCCACGAGACCCGTCAGTACTGCGAGTTGGGGCAAGCCGAGCTCGCCGAGCACCGCGGCGAAACCGAGTCCGTGGAGAAGCCCAAAGGTGCTCGAAACCGCCAACGGGTAGCGCCACGTCAGCGACTCACCGTTTCTGGCGAGTTCGGTTGCGAGAAACAGGACGGACAACGCGATGACGGCCTCGATCGGCGCGACGGGAAGTCGAAGGACGTCGAGCGCCGCCAACACCAGTGTGACCGAGTGGGCGATCGTGAATCCGGTGATCGTGAGCAGCACCCGCGGCCACGAACCCGCGATCCAGATCAAACAGAGCACGAACAACAGGTGATCGAAGCCGATCCATATGTGTTCGACCCCGAGGAGGATGTACTGGGCCGCGACCCCGGGGATGTCCTCCCTCGCGGGCATCATCGTCGCAAGTTCTCCCGGGGCGAGCGTACGGGTGTGTTGTTCGCCCGTTGCAAACGAGATCCGCACGACGGTGGCGATTGGTGGGACGCTGCCCGGATAGACGAGCGTCAGAGAACCGCCGGCCGGATCTTCTCGGCACCGGATCCGAGCGCCCGGCTCGCGCGTGCAGGACTCGGGAAAACGAACCGATGGGGCACTCTGCGTGGATGTTCCCGGCGGCGGGCGGGTGCGTACGAGGAATTCGAACGCGGTGACTTCCGTGATTTCGACGTAGAGCGGACGGAAATCGTCGGCGGCACTTCCAGTACAGAAAATCGCTACCAGGACCACGATCGCGAAACGGGCCGCGGACATCACGATCGCGGTTCGGCGTCGCGTATCTCGACCCGGTAACGGCGTTGTGCAGTCTCGTAGAAGACGTCCAACGCCTCGTTCACGCGCGCTCGCGCGAGATCGTCGGCGACGCGCGCGCGGATCGAGTCCAGGGTCGGTATCGCGGCTGGTTTGGTGGCAGTGATCAGAACGAGATGGGCACCGTAGTCGGACACGATCGGGCCTTGCCAACGTGGGGCGGCCGTCAGGGCGAAAAGTTCATCGGCGAATGTCGCGCCGAAGTGCGCGGCGATGTCGGCGTGGGGCTGGTCCACGTAGTTTTTGTGAAAGAGGAAACGCTCACCGCGGCTACCCGATTGGTGAAACGGGAGCGCGGCCTCGTTCAGCCACTCGAGTTCCGTCGTTGCTCGACTGACGGCGTCTTGTGCTGGCGTGTCGGCGTTGAAGAAGACGTGCGTGAATGTGCGAAGCGAAGGCGTTCGATAGCGTTCCTCGTTCTCGTCGTAGTACGCGGAGAGGTCGGCGTCTGTCAGGTCGATCGCGTCGTAGGCGATACCGCGATTCAGATACTCGAGCTGGCTGACCAGCCGCCGTTTAGCGGCATAGTCGGTCGCGTCGAGACCCAGCGCGACGGCTTCGCGGTACAGCACCTCTTCACGAACGTAGTCGTCGACCAGTTGGCGCCGCTTGTCTTCGGGGAGGCGCCTGAGGACGTCGCGGACTGCGTCATCGTCGAGGCGCGGGTCGCGAGACCGAATGAATTCGTTGAGTGCGGGAGTGTCGACCACGATGACCTCCTCGTCCTGAACGTCGAGCCAATCGAAAACGAAGAACAGCAGTACGCCGATGGCGAGGAAGTGAACGAGCGGGTCGCGCAGCAGTTTCGATTGAGCGGGCACGGGGCCTATGAGGTTTCGACGTGCTGGTCGATCGGCAGCCAGGGGGTGCCTTCGTGCCACTCGTCGAGTAATCCCTCGAGTTCGTCGATCGCGGGATGATCTGGGTCTTGGGCGGCGAGATTGGTCATCTCGAAGGGATCGTCTTCGAGATCGTAGAGCCGCATCTTCTCCCGAGTGGTCGACCGCGTACCGCGATCGAACCGTTTCGCCAATGTGTATCGCGGCGTGCGGATACCCACCGCCTGAATCTCGGACTCGATGAACACATGGTTGTCGGGCAGGACGTCGGTCTCGCCGCGCAAGATCGGCGCGACACTTCGACCCTGCACATGCGCGGGCGAGTCGACACCGACGAGGTCGAGGAGGGTCGGCATGATGTCGACGTGAGAGACGATCTGTTCTCCCGCCACGCGACCGTCGGTGACGCCGGGCACGTGCCAGATCGAAGGCACGCGGGACGACTCCTGGTAGAAGAGACTCTTGTTCCACCGACCGTGGCTACCGAGGTTGTCGCCATGATCGGACGTGAACAAAACGATCGTGTCGTCGGCATGACCGCTCGCCCGGAGCGTCGCCATCAGCCGTCCGACGGCATGGTCGACCCAGCTCGTCGCGCCGTAGTAGAGGGCGTAGAGATGGCGAAGGTCGAAGTCGTCTCTCAGTTCTTCCGTGTGCGGGAGCTTGTAGAAATACCGCTTGTTCTCGAAGAGATACGTTCGAAAGACATCCGGCGCGCCGGCGAGCTCGCCGTCGACATAGCAGTTCTCGCGGATCGGCATGTCCGCCGGGTCGTACAACGTTTGGTACTCATCGGGAATATCGAAGAACGGCGTGTGCGGCGGTGAGATGTTGTAGAAGAGGAAGAACGGTTGGTCGTCCCGTTCAGCAACGAACCGTTCGATCTCTTCGAGTTCGAAGTCGACGCTGTAGCCAGAAGGAACGAACTCCGGACCACCGTTTCTCGTGTAGTGCTGTCCGATGTGGCAATGCTGGGTGCGCGGTATGACGTATTCGTCGAAGCCGACGTCATGTGGCCACGAATGGATGTGCCATTTGCCGATTGCCGCGTTGTAGTAACCCGCTTCCGAGAGGCTCTCGGCCAGCGTTTCGTCGCGCAGATGTGGCCGTCCGACCTCCGGATAGGGGGGCATCATCCATCCGCCCGGGAACAGGACCGAGGTGTTGTTCAGCTGCCCGCAACACGTGCGCGCGTATTGGCCGGAGAGCACTGTCGAGCGGGCCGGCATACAGAGCGGATCGTTGGTGATGCCGTGAACGAACCGCATGCCGTCGGCGGCGAGCGTGTCGATGTTCGGTGTACGAATCACGTCGTTGCCGTAGCAACCGACTTCGCTGGCTCGTAGCTGATCGCAAAGACACAAGACGATGTTGGGATGACGCATGGAGAGATTTCCGGACTGGCACGTCACTCGAAATAGATCATCGAGAGCACGATAGTCAACGTAACCCACATCAGTACGGTGAGCGGCGTGCCGACTTTCACGAACTCGCTGAAGCGGTACTGGCCAGCGCTCATGACGAGCAGGTTGGTTTTGTACGCCATCGGCGTCGCGTAACTCATGTTGGCGCCGAACAGCACCGCCAGGATGAAAGGTTCGGGCGGCAGCGCGAGGCTGTTGGCGATACCAATGGCGATTGGGGTGCCGATGACAGCCGCGGCGTTGTTGGAGACGACATTAGTGAGCACGGCGAGAACGAGCATCAGCGCCGATAGGATGTAAATCGGCTCCCAACCCGAGGTGACGAACAGGAAGATGTCCGTGATATAGGCGGTCGCCCCGGTGTCGACCAAAGCGGACCCCAGCGCGAGGCTCGCTGCGACGATGAAGAAGACGGAAGGGCTAATGGCGCGTATCGCGGCACCGAGTCCCAGGCATCGGGTGATGAGCATGATGAGCGCACCGAGCGTCGCGCTGACGGCGATCGGCATCACGTCAGTCGCGGCGAGGGCGACGACGGAAACCAGAATCATCAGGGCCAGCGGCGCCTTCGCGGTGCGGGGCAGTTCACGGCTCGCGTCGAGAACCAGAAAGTCGGCGTTTTGTTTCAGCCTTCGGATCTGTGCTCGTGCTCCTTGGACGAGCATCACGTCGCCCTGGGCGAGGATCACGTCGCCGATCTCCTCGTACGGCGTCCAGATGTCCTTACCTTCACGATGAAGCGCCACGACCTGCAGACCGTACTGGGTGAGGAACCGTGCGCCTTTGAGGTTCGTGCGGTCGAGGACCGAGCCGTGGACGACGGCCACCTCGGCGAGCGTCTGAGTCGAATCACGGTCGTCGGGATCGATAGGAATCGTATCGAGACGGCCGCCGAGCGCTTGGGTGTATTCCGTCAGGTTTTCCGTCGTATCGCGGACGCGCAGGCGATCGCCGGGCCTGAGGACCTCCTGTTGCCCTGCGTAGAGCAGGGAATCACCGCGCCGAATGCGCACGATCGATAGACCGTCGCCGGCGAGTTCTCTGGATTCGGCAACGGTTCGACCGTTGGCGTTGCTCGATTCATCAATGGTGATCAGCGCATCAAAAAGTCGGGGGGATGCATTCAGGAGTTGGAGGGGTCGGTCGGGCAGGAGTCGTGGTGCGATGAGCCACAGATAGATGATCGCGACCCCGGCGGCGATGGCCGCCGGTAGAGCGAAATCGAACATCCCGAAACGGGCTATGCCCATGTCCCGGGCCACTGAAACGACGAGCAGATTGGTGGACGTGCCGATCGTCGTGGCCATACCGCCGACGAGGGTAGCGAAGCCCATCGGCATCAGGATCTTCGTGGCGGACTGCTCGGCGCGCAGGCACACGCTGATGAGGATGGGCAGCAACAGCACGACGATCGGGGTGTTGTTGACGAACGCCGACAGTACGCCGCCGACGACGAGGGTCAGCAGAAACGAGAGATAAGGCGCGCGTGACCAGATTCGCGCGAGTACGCGGCCGACCGGTTCGAGCGCTCCCGTGACGACGAGCCCCTGACCGACGACCATGAGCGCGCAAACCGCGATCAATGCCTCGTGGCCGAATCCGAAGAACAGCGTATCGGGCTCGATCCCGGGGAACGGGAACACCGAGAACGCTGCCGTCAGAAGCGCAAGAATGCCGAGGCTCGTCACCTCGAGGCGATACCGGTCCTTCGAAAACAGGTAAAGCGCGACGACCGTCAGTATCAGGAGCCCGAGGGCGTGGGCATTAGGGACGGCAGGCACGAGCGGGCTGACCCCTACAGGCGTCGGAAATACGGCAGCATTTGATCTTCGATGGGGACGAACTCGACGATCACTCGGAGCCCGATCTCGATCGCGTCGGGGGCGACATCGAGGAGATTGCTGGTCATCCGGGGACCTTCATCGAGGGCCACCTCGACCGTTGCAAAAGGCGTATGACCACGCAAGGCCGGATGAACTGCCTGGTGCGTGACGACGTAGGAATAGACCGTGCCGATACCCTTCGACTCGACCCACTCGAAGTCCATCGCGCCACATTCCGGGCACATCGCGCGTGGCGGATAGCTTCGAGCCGCGCAGGACCTACAACGCTGCAATACCAGCCGGCGTTCCTTCAGGGCGTCGAAGTAGGGCTGTGCCTCTTCGGTCGGCGTGGGAAGGGGTAGTCCTTCGGGACGTTCAAAAACGTAGTCGCTCATGATTCTTGTCTCTCGAGGATCACGGCACCCGTGCCGATGCCGGTGTCGATGAACGAGAAGCGTGCTTGACCGACCTGGCTTGTGGATTCGCCGCGTGCCTGGCGCGTGCCTTCGATCAGATGATTCATGCCTTGCAGGTAGACCTCCGAGAGGTGTCCGCCGGAGGTGTTGACCGGTAGCCGGCCGTCCCAGGCCGTACCGCGCTCGTCCACGAGCGCGCCGGCGTCGTCGACGAACCCGTAGTCCTCGAGCGCAAAGAGCACGTACGGGCAGAAGTGATCGTAGATCTGCACGACGTCGATATCGGCGCGCTCGATCGCGGCCATCGAAAACAACCGTGAAGCGGTTCGACGCACGGGTGAACCGCGTCCAGGGCCGGATTGTGCCGCCGCGCGGATCGTCGCGACCGGCCGGCCGTTGGACCGTTCGCGGGCCATCTCCGCGCGCATCAGCACGAGGGCACCACCGCCGTCGCTTTCGAGGCAGCAGTCGTAGAGGTGGAACGGATCGACGATCAGGCGCGAGTTCTGGTGATCCTCGAGAGTGAGTGGGCGATCGTAGAACGTGGCTTTCGGATTGCGGTTCGCGTGCTCACGCTGAATGACCGCCTGTCGGCCGAACTGTTCGCTCGTGCGGCCTGTTTCGAACATCCGCCGCCGCGTCGACATCGCGAGTCCGTGTTGTGGCGTGAGGAGTCCGTACGGTTCGGTGAACGCACCTCCGGCGCGCCCACCCTGCCCTGTCACGTCGCCGCGTCCGTAGCGCCGCCCGGAACGGCCGTTTACGCCGCGATAGATCACGATGATGCTCGCCATGCCGGCATGAATCGCGGCGGCGGCGTGGGCGACGAGGGCGGCGCCCACGTTACCCGCTTGGTTGATTTCACCGAACCAGGCGAGATCGGGGATGCCGAGATTCGAGGCGACCACCGCCTCGGCGCTGGTGTCGACATACCATTTCATCAGACCGTCGACTTCGTGTGGCTCGACATTGGCGTCTTCTAGCGCGGCCTGGATCGCCTGTAGCGACAACGTGAGTTCGCTTCGACCGCTCTCCCGCGAGTAGTCGGTCTCGCCGACGCCGGCGATGGCGACGCTGTTTTGAAAACTCATCTCATTGCTGCCTTACGTGATAGCCCACCAGCAACCATTGGCCGTCGGACTGTTCCTGCATCGTGACCATCTCGTAGATGTCGCCGTTTTCCCAGGACGAGTCGAACGTGACGACGGTCACGGGGGTCTGGGGTTTACCCCATGGTTCGCGTACGTAGGTGGTGGTGTTGAGCTGTCGACTCTCGAAAGCACCGAGCGGGGCGCGTGTTTCCGCCGCGCGCGCCTCCCAGGCTGCGAGGTCGAGCGATTCGCGGAAAAGCGGTGCCGCGGAATCGTATGTGTGCTGGTACTCGGCCCGATCGATCGCTTCGGCGATCGGCACGGCTGCGGCATGGGCGGCCGCTTCGGCCTCGGGGTTCGATTCGGTCCCGCAAGCGGCGATGACGAATAGGCTCGAAAGCAAAAACGAGCGTAGGGCGTGAGACTTTGCGTTCATCGATAGTCAGAAATCCGGCGCGACGACGAGGCCGTCACTATCCGGATTTCGCTTCGAGTTGCAATTCGGCGTACCGATCGGCGCGGCGAAAGGATTGCATTGTCACCCATCGACCGTATGATTCGCGGCCATGTGTGTGCCAATTTCGATGACCACGACGACGGAACCGACGCGTTTGACGCGTATCGGGGTCGTCTAGCGCACGCACGAGCGACCCCGGCAAAGGAGGTCGCCCCCGTTTTGGAACCCCGGTGAGCGAACCTCCCGGGGTTTTTTATTGGCGAAAGTACGGGTGAAGGAACATGAGCGAAGTCGCAGGAGAGCATGATCAGGGGGTCGATGCGTCGGCCGATCAGCTTCATCGGATACGACACAGCTTGGCGCACGTCATGGCGCAGGCGGTCTTGGAGATGCGCGAAGGTTCGACGCTAGGCTTCGGACCACCCATCAAGGACGGCTTCTACTACGACTTCATCCTGACGGCACCCATCACGGACGCTGACTTCCCGGAACTCGAACGTCGGATGAAGAAGATCCTGAAGAAGGGACAACGCTTCTACCGCGAAGAGTTGCCGCTCGATGATGCGATGGCACGCATCGAAGACATGCAGGAGCCCTACAAGCGCGAGTACGCGGAAGAACTGGCCGAGAAGAATGCCCTCGATACGTTGACCTTCTATCGCAACGGATCGTTTCTGGACATGTGCGACGGCCCGCACGTCGATACCACCAAGGAGATCGCGCGGGACGCGTTCAAGCTCCGTAATGTCGCGGGAGCGTATTGGCGTGGTGATTCGCGCAACGTGATGATGACGCGTATCTACGCTTGGGCATTTGCGGACAAAGCCGCACTCGACCAAACGGTCTCGGAATACCAACTCGCACAGGAGCGAGACCACAAACGACTCGGTCGCGAACTCGGGCTCTTCACTTTCGACGACAGTATTGGCCGTGGTCTGCCGCTGTGGTTGCCGAACGGCACGATCGTTCGCGACGAGTTGGAGAAGCTGGCCGAAGAGCTCGAGTTCAAGGCGGGCTACCAGCGTGTCGCGACACCGCACATCGCTAAGCGCGAACTCTACCGGCAGACCGGCCATCTCGATCACTACAACACCGGCATGTACCCGCCAATGGAACTGGTGGAGGAAACGGAATCGGGCGAGACCGTGCGCGAGGCGTACATGCTCCGACCGATGAACTGTCCACATCACCACAAGATCTTCGACAGCCAGCCGCGCAGCTACCGGGAGTTACCGGTACGGCTGGCCGAATACGGCCAGGTATACCGATGGGAAGCATCGGGCGCCGTGAGCGGTTTGGCGCGGGTGCGCGGCATGTGCATGAACGATGCGCATATCTACTGCACCGAGGAGCAGATCAAAGACGTCTTTCGCGAGGTGATCTCGCAGTATAACGAGGCCTATCGCATGCTCGGGCTCTCGGACTACTTCATCCGCCTCTCTCGTTGGGATCCGGAGGATCCAAAGGGGCGTGAGAAGTTCGTCGATGCACCGGAGGAGTGGGCGAGAACCGAGCAGATCATCGAGGACCTCCTGATAGAAATGGGCATCGACTATGTCGACGGCGTCGGCGAGGCCGCGTTCTACGGCCCGAAGGTCGACGTGCAGTTCCACACGGTGACGGGGCGTGACGAGAGCGTCTCGACCGTCCAGCTCGATTTTGCGGTCCCGCCGCGGCTCGGACTCAAGTACGTCGGATCGGACGGCCAGGAACATACGCCCTATTGCATTCACCGGGCGCCGTTCAGCACGCATGAGCGCTTCGTTGCGTTCCTGATCGAGCATTTCGGCGGGGCGTTCCCAACCTGGCTCGCGCCAGTACAGGCGCAGGTGATCACCGTTTCCGAGAATTTCCACGACTATGCGGTGGAGATCGTCGATCGCCTACGCGGTCAGATGATTCGTGCCGAGATCGCGTCGGAATCCGACACCGTCTCGAAGAAGATTCTGAACGGAACGACGCAGAAGATTCCGAATCTGCTGGTGGTCGGCGAGCGGGAGCGTGATGAACGAACCGTGACGCTCAGACGCTATAGTGTGAAGCAGCAGACCACGATGCCGCTCGATGCGTTCGTGAGCGCGATCGACGAGACCATCGCTTCGCGTTCGCTCGAGTTCAAACTACCGTGACGTGATGCTGCGGCGCGCCGAGGGCGCGCCGCGTTGAATGCGATCAGGGATCGAGGGTCGTCGTTGTGGGCACTGTTTCCACCATCGCGAGCTGAGTGGTCATGCCGATGAGGTCCGCGAGGATGTTGCCGGCTTCTTCGAGCACCGCGTCCTTGGATTCTTCCTCGGCTTCGATTTGTGCCTCGATCCGGTCGTTGAGCTCTTCGATCGACTCGACCAGTTCTTCGCCACGCGAAGCAAGCAGATCGTTTTCGATCGAGAGGCGCCAGGCGTCGTCTTCCTCTTTCTGCTTCACCCGCTCGGACTCGAGCAGCGACAGGTGCGTTCGCTCGGCGTTCTCCTTCGCCCGATCGGAGAGCGAGCGCAGGTAGTCGAACTCGGGGTCGTCCGCGACGCGCTCGTCGTGGCGGCGCTTCAATGCACCGACGTGCAGGCTGATTTCGTTGGAGCCACGATAGATCGCCGGTTGGATCTGATCCCAGCCGAGCGCGTCGTCGAGGGAACTCTCGCCGACCCGATCGGGGTCCATGACGCTCGGGAATGAAATATCGGGTACGACGCCCTGGTGCTGCGTACTCTGCCCCGAGACGCGGTAGAACTTGGCCTGCGTGAGTTTGAGCTGGCCGCGGCCGAGCGGGATGAGTTGCTGCACCGTGCCTTTGCCGAAGGTCTGGTTGCCGATCACGACACCCCGACCATAGTCCTGAATGGCACCTGCGAAGATCTCGGATGCCGATGCCGACAGGCGGTTGACCAGGACTGCGAGCGGCCCGTCCCAGGCGGTCTGGTCGTCGGTGTCGGAGTAGACCTGTGGATTTCGCCGTGCGGTCTTGACCTGCACGGTCGGCCCCGAATCGATGAAGAGGCCCGTCAGCGCATCGGCTTCCATCAGGGAACCGCCGCCGTTGTTGCGCAAGTCGATGATCAACCCGTCGACGTCCTCGCCGCGCAGCTCCTCGAGGAGCTTGCGGACGTCCCGCGTCGTGCTGCGGTAGTTGGGATCGCCGCGTTGCGATGCCTGGAAGTCGAGGTAGAAGGTCGGGATTTCGATGACGCCGAGCCGTCGCGTTTGACCGCCTTCGTTCAGGGTCAGGATCTTCTTCTGCGCCGATTGTTCTTCGAGCTTCACTTTCTCGCGCACGATCTCGATGATCTTCGACGTCCCGTCGGGGCTGTCGTTCGGGATGACCTCGAGGCGCACGCGGGAGCCCTTCGGCCCGCGGATCATCTGTACGACGTCATCGAGGCGCATGCCGACGACGTCGATCAAGCTGCCGCGCCGTCCCTGGCCGACCGAGATGATCTTATCGGAAGCATGCAGGGCGCCCGTCTTGTCGGCTGGTCCGGCGGCGACGATCCGCACGACAGATGTGTACTCGTCTTCGGACCGGAGCACAGCACCGATGCCCTCGAGCGACAACGACATTTCCATATTGAAGTTTTCGCTGTTGCGCGGGCTGAAATACTGGGTGTGCGGGTCGTACGTCGCGGCGAACGCGTTGACGTAGAGTTGGAACGCGTCTTCGCTGCGGATCTGCTGGGTCTGGCGCAGTCGGTTCTTGTAGCGCTTGACGAGGAGTTCGCGAATCTCCGCGTCGTCCTTGCCGGAAAGGCGCATGTTGAGCGCCGTCGCCTTGAGGCGTTTGCGCCACAGGTCGTTCATGTCCGCGACACTCGATGGCCACGGCGCGTCGGATCGATCGATCTCGACCGATTCATCGATCGTGAAGTCGAACTCGAATTCACTCGTCAGCAGGTCGATCAGATATTCGATGCGGCTGATCGCGCTTTCCTGATACCGGTTGTAGATATCGAACGCGGGTTCCATTTCGCCTTGTTTGAGGGCTTCGTCGAGCTTGTAGCGGTACTTCTCGATGGCCTGTACGTCCGATGCGAGAAAGTACGCGCGGGACGGATCGAGGGACGAAAGGTACTTGTCGAAGATCGAACTCGACAATGCATCGTCGAGGTTCTTGCGCACGTAGTGGTACTGGCGCATGTGTTCGACGATCGATGCCGATGTGTGTGGGTGGATCGCCAGGGGTTCGAGCGCCTCGAATTCGATCGCGGGCGTGGCGAGGGCCACGGCCGTTTCGACACCGGATTCGGTATCGCTGAAAGCGCTGCCCGTGACGAGCCAGAGCGCGGCCAGACCGAATGCAGGTAGGCGGAATCTTCTTGAGGTTGTTATGGCGCGATCCATCCGCGAGATTTCCTTCTCTGACCGATGCGCGAGACGATGGTTTCGTCACGTCTTCGCATCATTCGTTGGTGTCTTACGAGCCCAACGTTTGTTGTCCGTCGATCTCATCGCCCCCGGACCGGCTCCCTTACCGGTCGTGAAGCGAGGGTCAGCCCCCGATCGGTCGTGCTGCACCCGATGTCCGGGGCGCTGACGCGCTAGGACTCTAACGCGGTTGCTCGGACCCCGCCAACCGGGTGTTCGAGCAGCACGGGGGCGCACCGATTACAATGGCGAATTGCTTCACGATAAGCCCTTCAACCGGAGACGATATGGCGGGATCGCCACCACTTGATGCACTACCCCGGACCGATCGATTGATGCGCGGGCGCTCGACAGGACGCCGATTTACACCGATCGCGGCCCTCGTGACGAGCCTCGCCATCGTCACGGGTTGTGGTCAGCAGGCTAGCGCGCCAGCGAGCAACGAAGCGCCCCAAGAGGTGGCGGAACACGATGTCGCGAGCTATGGCATCGGCGTCAGGATCGCGACCTCGCTCGAGCAACAGTACGGTCAGGCGATCGACCCGGACTCGCTGTCGGCAGGGATCCGGGACGCACTCTCAGGCGAAGACCTCGCCTTCGACGGCGCGGCGATGGCTGGCGCAATCGATCAACTCGTCGCGGACGCACAAGCCGTGGTCGATGCAGCGGAGCAGGAAAAAGTGGCTGAAGGAAAAAGCTTTCTGACGGAGAACGGAACTCGTGACGGTGTCGTCACGACGGCGTCGGGTCTGCAGTACGAAGTGATGGAATCCGGTGATGGAGACACGCCGGGGCTAACGGATAAGGTCTCGACGCATTATCACGGCACGCTGCTCGACGGCACGGTGTTCGACAGCTCCGTGCAGCGCGGGATGCCGATCGAGTTTCCCGTGAACGGCGTGATCAAAGGTTGGACGGAAGCGCTCCAGCTCATGCAAGTGGGCGACAAATGGAAGCTCTTCATTCCGCCGGAGCTTGCTTACGGTGAGCGGGGCGCGGGCGGTGCGATCGGTCCGAACGAGACCCTCATCTTCGAAGTCCAGCTGCTGAACGTCATTCGCAGCGAGTAGTTATCGCGATCGGGCCCTCAGGCGATCGATTCGCCGACCGGGTCCTTGCAGACAGCTTCGAGACGGTGCCCGTCCGGATCGAGCACGAAAGCCGCGTAGTAATGCGGGCCGTAGTGGGGACGTAGGTCGGGAGCACCATTGTCCGTGCCGCCGTGCGCGAGTGCAGCGGCGTGGAACCGATCGACCGCATCGTGACTCGGCGCGCGGAATGCAAGGTGAAACCCGGGACCCGTCGCGCCGGAGGTCGACTGCATGAGAGCGAGCTTGTCGCGATCGTCTTCGACGCCGTAGCCGATGGCCTCGTCGTTGGCGAAGACGCACCGATAACCGAGCGCGCCGAGCGTTGCATCGTAGAACGCTCGAGTGCGCGTGAGGTCGGCGACGGGTAGTGATAGGTGGTGGAGCATGCCCTCGCCGACGATCCAGGGTCTGTCATCCCGCGCCTCGCACCATTCGATTCGGTCGGCCAGCTCCTGCGCGATATCGACGACGGAGCGACCGTCCGTCGCGATACGAAGATCGGCGGGGGTGGGCAGTTCGGCGAGTTGGCGCGCGAGTTCTTCGCTCCTGGCGAGATGCCAATCGAGACCGCTGCCGATCTCGCGCCGCGTCACACGTGTACGCAGATGGCTCGGGTCGGCACTCAGTTGGCAGGTGATGACGGCGACGTCACCCAGACGCTCGCGCACAGCGTCGACGAATTCGGGTGTCTCGACGACCGTCGCGACGACCAGGTTGCGCGCGCCGCGTCGGTAAGCGTTCGCCCAGATCGAAACCAGGTTCTCGAGGCCGAGCCGATTGTTCCAAGGGTCGTCGTCGTCTCGCGGATAGGTCCAGCGCAATCCATCGAGGTCGATCACGGTGTTGACAATGCGGCGCGCCTCGAGCACGTCGCCAAGCTCCCCGGCGACGGTCGTCTTGCCCACCCCGACGGGTCCGCTCAATAGCAGCACGACGGGTTTCATTCGATTTCGATCTCGAGTGGATCCAGCAGCATCAATACCTGGTCTGCCCTAACCTTGGCACCCTGTAGGTCCATGTGTCTGAGGTCGATGTTGTTGAACGTCGAGCCCCTGAGATCGACACCGGTCAGTCGCGCGTACCGCGCTTCGAAGTTGGAAAGATCGGAGCCCGATAGGTCGGCGCGGACGAGCGAAGCGTCATTGAAGATCGCGTGTACGAGGCGGCAGTCGATGAGTTTGCACTCGGATAGGTCAACGCCACTGAAGTCAGCGTAGGCGAGATTCGTTTCGATGAAGCTCGCACTCGCGTAGCCAGCACTCGAACTCAGACCGAGCGTGGTATCGGCAAGACTGAAGTCCGCGCCCTGGGCGTTGCAGTTCTCGAGTTCGATCGCGAAACACCGGCTGCGCTCGAAACCCGCGGTCGTCAGATCGCAGCGATCGAAACGGGCTTCCCTGAGGTTCGCAAAGGAAAAATCGCAGGTCGTTGTCGGCTCGGCACGGAAGAACTCGCAGCGCTCGAATTCAGCCGCGTTGAGGTCCGCCGAGCGGAAGCTGACGTTGACGAACTCGCAGCTCTCGAACCGAAAACCGGCCAGATCCTGCTGGGAGAAATCGGCATCCTCGAAGACGACGCTCTTGACTGAGCGCGTGTCCGCTTCGGCGAGCGCGAGCAGATCGTCCGCTGTCATGCGTGGTTTTTCGCTTTCCGGCATGGATGGGCCCGTAAGTCGTCTCTATGTGTTTGCCGATCGTGGTCGCTACACTGATCGCATCAGTTGGCGAGGATCCTACGCTGCGTCCCAATATCACACGAACCGTCGTCCTGGCGTTTCTGCTCGCGGTTGCGGGGATCTGGTGGCTTGCGCGCGAATTCGACATCGAAACCGAGCGCTTGATCAGCTTCTTCGTGCAATCGATCGCGTTCGTCGGCTTCGCGATTCTCATCGCCGCGATCACGGCGTTCATCATCCGCAAGTTCCGTCGCTGAATCGTGACGGGACAGACCACACCAAGAAACGCGCGACCGGCGCCGCCCCTCGCCTTCGTCGCGTGTATGGCGACCGGTCACGACGACGCCGGTTCATCGGCATCATCCGGACACGGCTCGACGGAGCCGCATCACGAACGCCGCGAGGTGAAGGTGGCCGGTCGACGGGTGACGACCGTCGATGTGCACGCGCATTGCGCGGTGCCGGAAGCGATGGCGGTGATCGATCAGAACAACGTTTTCCCGGCGCTCGAGGTGAGTGATACGACTCGACGTATCCAGGCGATGGACGAGCAGGGAATCGATGTCGCGGCGCTCAGCATCAATCCGTACTGGTACGAGGTGGAGCGCGACGCCGCGTTCGAGCTGATCCGGATCCAGAACGAGACGGTGGCCGAGTTTGTCGGCACTAACAGCGAGCGTTTTGTCGCCTTTGCGACCGCGGCGTTGCAGTACCCGGACATAGCGGTCGAGCAGATCGAGTACGCCGCGAAATCGTTGGGCTATCGCGGTGTCGGGGTGGGTGGAAGCGTCGCTGGTCTCGAGCTCGCCGATCGTCGGTTCGATCCGTTCTGGGCGAAATGTGAGGAACTCGACCTGCTGGTTTTCCTCCACCCGCAAGGAACGGCGGAACTCGAGGCGAGTGGCCGGTTGTCGGGCAGTGGAATGCTCGCCAACACGATCGGCAATCCGCTCGAAACCACGATCGCGCTTTCGCATCTCATCTTCGAAGGGACGCTCGATCGTCATCCGGGCCTCAAGATCTGTGCGGCGCACGGCGGCGGCTTCCTGCCTTCCTATGCGAATCGCTCGGATGCCGTCACTCGGACGTTCCCACGAGGCGTCGGTCCGCTGCCCGAAAAGGCTCCGACTGCCTATCTTCGCAATGGACAGCTCTTCTTCGACACGATCGTCTTCACGCCAGAGGCATTGCGTCACCTCGTCGCGGAAACGGGTGCTGAGCAGATCATGATGGGTACGGACTATCCGTTCCCGTGGACGAGCACCGAAGTCGATCTGATTCTCAGCACGCCCGGCCTTTCGGACGAGGATCGGATCGCGATGTTGGGCGGAACGGCGGTGCGGTTGTTGGGTATCGGTTAATGACCGCTTGGCAGATCGAGTTCGTGCTCGTGGAAGAGCGCGACGGTATCGACGCCGATCGCGGCGAGGTTCTCGCTCCCAACGGGATCGCGTAGCACCACGACCATTGCGCTCTCGACCGTAGCACCCAAGGCGCGAAGGGCGCCGATCGATTCGACGAGTTGGCCGCCGGTCGAGACGACGTCCTCGATCATGACGACCCGCTGCCCGTCGACGGGACCGCCTTCGGCGAGTTGGGCCGTACCGTAGGTCTTTGCGGCTTTGCGTACGAAACGACACGGTAGCCCGCTCGCGGACGAGAGGGCGACGGCGAGCGGTACCCCGCCGAGTTCGGGTCCGGCGATGAGATCGGCCGGCGGCATCCTCGGCAGGAGCGCGTCGGCGACCTGCTTGAGGAGCGCGGGTTCCGCTTCGAAGCGGTACTTGTCGAAGTAATGATCCGACGTCGCACCGGATCGCAATAGGAACGAACCCTCAAGGTAGCAGGCATCGACGAGCGCGCGTGCGAGCTCCGGGTGCTCGGTGGCCACGGGCTAATCGACCGCTGATCGCCCGTCGGGATCGGGGAGGTCGGTGAAGAAGCGGCCGAGACGCGGAAAGTAGTAGCGTTCGTAGTCGAGCGAGAATGCGATCGCGTGCGCACGGCCGTAGATGGCTTCACGCGGCACGGCACCAATGACGCGCGAATCGCTCGAATCGTCGCGATTGTCGCCCATCATCCAATACATGCCGGGTTCGACTCGGCGGCGCGAGAAGTTGGCGAAATGCCGTGCGGAAACGCTCGGCCCGCGGCGCCATCGCACCACTCGCTCCTGCCCGTCGATCTGCTCACGCAGGAATCGGTATCCGGCGGCATCGTCGCCGTGGTACGCAGAGATCTCGTCGTTGGCGAGCGGCGTGTACGTCGCTAGCTCGCCGTTCACGACGAGTCGATTGTTCTTGAGTTCGACCGTATCGCCAGGAACCGCGATCACCCGTTTGACGAACAGGCGGCCGTCGTGACGGTTCTCGAACGTGACGATGTCGCCGCGCTCGGGATCGCCCCATTGGGTGATCCGCACCTCGGTAAATGGAACGCGTAAGTCGTAGGCGAGTTTGTCGACGACGATACGATCGCCGACGATGATCGACGGCTTCATGCTCCCGGAAGGCACTTGATTCCAGTCGGCGATGGCGGAGCGAAACAGCAGCATGACGACGACGAACAAAAAGAAGCCGCGCCATTCGCGCCAGAAACGAGCCAATCGGTCTTCCACTGCCACCTTCTTGAAATTCTGCTGCCTTGTCCGCGAGCGTTGTAGCGAAAACCAGGCACATTGGGAAGCCGGTGTCGAAGGATTCCGAAATCCGGTCGCGGTGGCGTCTATGCCTATTCCGCCGGTAACTCGACCCAGCTCGCCACGATCCGCGCGCGTTCCTGCCAGAACGCGCGCCGACCGCGACCACTCCGATCGATCGGATCGGTTCGCTCGAACCGGCGACATCGCTCGATCATCGCGGCCTGGCGGATCTTCCAGGCGGGTCGTGTTCCGTACGCATCGAAGAACGCCAGCAGGTGTTCGACCGCGTTGGGATGGTGGGTTCGCACGATCCACTCGACCGTTGCGAGATCCTCGATGGGCTCGCCGAGATGTGCCCATTCCCAGTCGAGCACCGCCACGACCTGTTTCCCCGATGGAGAAAACAGCAGATTCTGGGGGCCGTAGTCGCCGTGGATCAGCGTATTCCCATAGCCTGGCAATTCGATGTGATTCACCGGCGTTGCGTGGATCCGTAGAAGCATTTCAGCCATAGCGACCATGCTCGGGACGACCAGCTCCGCCACCTCGATCAGTTCTTTGCCATGGACGCCGGACATCCTGGTGAGGCCCGACCGTCGATCAGCGGCGTAAAGCAACGACGGCACCGGCAGGACGTCCGCGAGGGTTCGGAGGCAGTTGGCCTCGGTCCGAAAGCGATCGTCGGCACCGTGTCCAATGTAGGTTTTTGTCACGACGTCGTCTTCGGATGTCGTGTTGTTGGTGAAGCCGTGGGGCAATCGCTCCATTCGTTCATCGCTTGACTGGTTGTGGTTTCGAGCCGACGTCGTCGAGCCGATCAGACCGAGAACACTCGACGTAAGAGACTGCAGTCTGGATCAGTGGTTGGCGCGCAGCAGATCGACGACATCGCGAATGCGAGGTGGCTTGCCGGTCATCAGGATGCCGTTCCTGAACAGACGCGCGGCGAAGCGTAAGCCGATCCCGATCGAGGCGACCATCAAGAGCGTCGTGCCGACATAGATCCACCAATCGGGAGGATTCGCGGCCCGGTTCATCATCACGAAGGGTGTGAACGGCGGCAGCCAGGTCATGACCTGCGCGAGCAATCCGGTCGGATCGCGGCCGATGGGGATCATGATCGCGAGCGGCACGAGCAGGAGCACGTTGATCGGCGTGGCGATGGCCTGTGCTTCCTTGGTGGTGTTGCACAGTGAGCCGATGCCGGCGAGGAACGCGGCGTAGAAAAAGTACCCCAGCACGAAATAGACGAGGAACGAGCCGAGGTAGAGCGGGTTCGAGATCAGGATCGTGAGGTCGACCTGCGGTGACGCGCCCACGATCAGCGGTATCGCGACGATGATCAAAGCAAAGGTCGTTACCCAGACGAGCATCATCGTCGTCCCGGTCGCCGCGATGCCGATGATCTTGCCGGCCATCAGATCGATTGGTTCCACGGCCGACAAGATGACCTCGACGAGTTTGTTGGCTTTCTCTTCGACCGTATTGGTCAGGAGCATCTGGGCGACGCTGAAGATCGATATCCATAAAAGGTAGACGAAGCCGACGGGCGCCCATTGTTCGAACATGTCATCGACTTCCGCCGACGCGGCTTCGCCGTCGCGGACCAGTTGCGGCTCGAAGACGACGCGTTCGCTCAACCAATCGGCGGTCTCGGGATCGATATTGCGTTCCTTGAGCCGCTGGCGTTGCACGACGTCGGAGACGATTCCGCCGAACCACTGTTGGACCTCCATGCTCGTCAGGTTCGTCGTGACGTAGCGTGCGCCGGTCCCGGCGGCGACCGGATCGGACGGGATCACGAAGAAACCGCCGAGGGTTTCGGCGTTCACCGCGGACTGCAGCGACTCGAACGTCTGACCGAAAGCATCAATCTCGGTAAAGCGTGCGAACGACACGTCGCTGTTGACCTCGATCACGCCGTTGCGGTCCTGTGTGAACCAGTCGGCGAAGCGTTCGACAAGGAGCACCGGTTGACGCACACGGGTCAGCTCCATCTCGAGTGACGCAACGAGTGCGCTCGCATTCGTCTTGAAGCGATCGATCTCACTGGGATCCTCGGCGAGCGTGCGGATCTCGCCGAACATCGACACGATCGGCCGACGCTGCGTTTCCGCAGGGGAGTCGGAAATCTCGCCGAGTGATTCTTCGATGATCGTGTCGACGATGAGCACGACGTCGCGCGAGACGATTTCCCGGGTCGCGGCGTCGTGCACCCATCCCGATTGATCGACGACGGCAAACGTCGAGCCGTTCGAGGAAGAGGCGATGAGGGCGGGCACGGTCGCGAAGGCGAGCAGCAGAAACGGCACGGACACGGCACCGATCCAGAACCCCTTGGTTCGAACGTTCTCGAGGTACTCGCGTTGCGCGACGAGGGCGACGAAGCGGGGCTTCATGGCGCTGTGTCCTGTCGCGGTTCGGCCCGTGCGTGCTCATGGCCCTCCGCCACGCTGCGGACGAACACCTCGTGCAGAGACGTGCTCAAGGTATCGAAGCGATGGATCGTGATTCGTTCGACGAGCATTCTCAGGATCAATTGGGGATCGACACCTTCGTCGAGGTGCAACTCGGCACGTTGGCCGGAGTTGTTCACTCTGAGGATCCCGTCGAGCTGGTGGAACGCCGAACCGTCGCCGGAGTACTCGACCGTGACCGTGTCACCGCGTCCGCCACGAATCGCTTCGGTAGCCCCTTCGATCACGACTCTGCCGCGATTGATGAGCGCGATCGCGTCACAGATCTGTTCCGCCTGTTCCATGACGTGCGTCGACAACACGACGGTGCGACCCGACGTCTTGAGGTCGAGAATCGTCTCGCGAACCAGTTCGACGTTGACGGGATCGAGACCCGAAAAAGGTTCATCGAGCACGACGAGTTCGGGATCGTGCACGAGGGTCGCGACGATCTGGAGTTTCTGACCGAGACCTTTCGACAACGAGTCGCATTTGTCGTGGCGACGATGGGCGAGACCGAACCGTTCGAGAAGGTCCTCGCTCCGTTTCGACGCGTCGGCTTTGCTCAAGCCGTTCAAACGGCCGAAGTACACGACGAACTCGACCAGCCGCATCTTCTTGTAGAGCCCTTTCTCCTCCGGGAGGTAGCCCAGCCGTTGCTTTACCTCGATCGGGTCGCCCGCCCCGAGCGCCGAAACGGACCCTCGATCGGGCCGCAGGATGCCCATCAGGAGCCGAATGGTGGTCGTTTTGCCGGCGCCGTTCGGGCCCAGAAGCCCGAAAACGCGACCGGAATCGATGCGTAGGGACAGATCGTCGACGGCCTGTACGGCGCCGTACGACTTCGAGACGTTCGAGAGTTGCGCGGCCACCATGCCGCTAGCCCCCTGAGCCGGTTGCGGTCATGGCGCGTGTCGGCGCGATGTTCGTCAGATCAGTGCGCGTTCTGATTCGCGTCGAACTGCGCTTTCTGTTCGGCCGTGGCTTCCGCCTGGTAGCGGCTCTTCCAATCGCCGTACGGCATGCCGTAAACCCGTTCGCGCGCGTCTTCGTACTCGAGCGGCCGGCCCTGTTCTTCGGCAGCGGCCACGTACCACTTGGAAAGGCAGTTTCGGCAGAACCCGGCGAGATTCATCAGGTCGATGTTCTGCACGTCCTTGTTTTCGTCGAGGTGTGCGACGAGGCGCCGGAACACGGCGGCTTCGATCGCTTCGTTCGAGGTCTCTTCTGTCATGGGGAAGTCCTCTTGGATCAGCGAGAGATGGGTAAACGAGCATGGTATTGAATCCGAATCGCGTGCTTCAATGCCGCTCCCTCAAAGGCTAGATTCCCGATCGATGGAACTGCTGTCGAACCCCGAGATCTGGGTCGCGTTCATCACGCTTGCGACGCTCGAGATTGTCCTCGGCATCGACAACATCATCTTCATCAGCATCCTGACGTCGCGCCTGCCGGAGGAGCAACAGCCCCGCGCCCGGTTCATCGGCCTTTCGGCTGCGATGGTCATGAGAATTCTGTTGCTTCTGTCGTTGTCCTGGATCATGGGCCTCACGTCGAATCTCTTTGTCATCTTCGGCGAAGGCATCAGCGGGCGCGACCTGATTCTCTTGATCGGTGGCGCGTTTCTCATCGCGAAATCGGCGCGAGAGATACATCACGCGTTGGAAGTCCCGGACGAGGTGGTCGCCGCGACCGCCGCGGTCGCGAGTTTTTCGGGCGTACTCGTTCAGATCGCCCTGATCGATATCGTTTTCTCGCTCGATTCGGTCATCACAGCCGTCGGCCTGGTAGACGAGATCCCGGTGATGATCGCGGCGATCGTCGTTGCCGTCGTCATCATGATGGTGGCAGCTCAGCCGGTGAGCGCGTTCATCGATCGCTTCCCTTCGATCAAGATGCTGGCGTTGTCGTTTCTAACGCTGATCGGCTTCACGCTGGTCGCCGAAGGATTAGATATCCACGTGCCGAAGGGTTACGTCTACGCGGCGATGGCGTTCTCCTTCGCTGTCCAGATACTCAACATTCGCGCGAGTAAGAAACCCGCCGTCAGAATACGCAAAGCCAAATGGGGCGATCTGATCGCCGGCGCCGACCGGAAGCGTTAAGCGGCGTCGCGCACGTAGACGAATTCGTCTCGTGTCGATCGAACGGGATCGAACGCATAGCCCTCGGCGGCGAACTCCTTGAGCCCTCTCAACGTCTCGACCTTTTCGCGCGCGATATGCGCTGCCATCAGGCCGCGTGCTTTCTTGGCGAAGAAGCTGATGATCTTCGCCTGGCCGTCTTTCTCGTCGAGAAAACGCGTGTTGATGATGCGAGCGTTCAGCTTTTTGGGACGTACGACACCGAAGTACTCGTTCGAGGCCAGGTTCACGAGAATGGGGTTCCGATGCGTGGCGAGCTCTTCATTCAGCGCGTCGGTGACCTTGTCCCCCCAGAACGCGTAGAGATCCTTGCCGCGCCCATTGGCGAACGACGTCCCCATTTCGAGCCGGTAGGGATGAATCAGGTCGAGGGGCTTCAAGAGCCCATATAGCCCCGAGAGGATCCGCACGCGTCGCTGTAGTGACGTCAGTTCTCGTTCGCCGAAATCCCAGGCCGATAGGCCCATGTAGACGTCGCCCGTGAAGGCGAGGGCGGCTTGTTTGCCGTTTTTCGTATCGCACGACCACGACGCGTAGCGATCTGCGTTCAGGAGTCCGAGCCGATCGCTGATGCCCATCAAGGAGCTGACGTCCTGTGGGGCGAGTTCTTTGAGCGACTCGATGAGTATTGATGAGTCGTCGAGAAACGTTGGCGTCGATTTTTTGCGCGTGCGCGGCTTCGACTCGAAGTCCAGTGATTTCGCTGGCGATATGACGGCGAGCATGGAGATCCTCACGGCAGGAAGCTTTTGAGCATTCTAGTTTGTTGTGGAGTGTTAGTCGTTAGCGACGCGTGGAGGTTCCCTCCCACTACCGGTTCACTTCCGGTCGACGCTTCGTACACTTCACGCAATGGAGAGTTTTGCCCGTTCAGACGTTGGCCTCGTGCGAAAGCGCAACGAAGATTCCGTGTTCGTTGACAACGATTTAGGTCTCGGTGTGCTGGCCGACGGGATGGGAGGCCTGCCGGCGGGCGATCTCGCGTCGCGTCTCGCGATCGAGGATGCGGTCGACGTCATGGCGCGAACGGCGTTCCCGCGCGATGAAAACCTCCTCATTCGAAGTGCCTACGATGCAGCGCACCGGGCCAATCGTCGCCTTCGCGAGCTGGGTGCGGCCTACCGGCGCTACGCGGGCGCGGGCACGACGCTCGTCTACTTTGCGCTTGCGGGTGAAGAGAAAGTCGTTGTCGGCAACGTTGGGGATTCTCGTGCTTATCGATGGGACGGTGGGATTCTTCATCAGCTCAGCCGCGACCACAGCGTCGTTCAGCAAGCGATCGACGCGGGCGAGATCGACGAGGCGGAACGGCGCGGTCATCCGCAACAACACATCATCACGCGATACATCGGCGATCCACGGTTCGTCGAAGCCGACGTCGACCTCGTGACGATCGGCCGGACGGACATCCTCATGCTCTGTAGCGACGGGCTGACCGACCTTGTCGACGATACCGATATCTCGGCGGTGTTCTCGGACGGTGGCTCGCTATCGCATATCGCCGACGCGCTCGTCGACCTCGCCAAGGGTGCCGGCGGACATGACAACGTTTCGGTTGTCCTGGCACGCCCCTAGAATACGCGCCACTTGAGCGAGGGCGCCTGTGAGCCGCTCGGAGGAAACCGAGAACATGCTGAAAGAAATCATCGAAGAGAAGCTGACTACCGAGTTCGACCCGGCGCACCTCGAGGTGGTGAACGAGAGCGACAACCACCATGTGCCGCCCAATAGCGAGACGCATTTCAAGGTGGTGATCGTCTCTGAACGATTCGACGGCGAACGCCTCGTCGCCCGTCATCGACTGGTTAACGCGACGTTGGCTGAGGAACTCGCGGGCGGCGTACACGCGCTCGCGATGCATACCTATACGGCCGACGATTGGACAAAACGGTTCGGCGAGGCGCCGATGTCGCCACCGTGCGCGAGCGGGGACTAGCGGATTCGCGACCCTGGGTCGCGTCCTTCTATCTTTTCCGACCGGTCGATGACGTCGAATCGGTCCGATCGGCGCTCGAATCCGCGTGCCGAGACGCGGACCTGCGCGGCACGATCCTGATCGCCCCGGAAGGCATCAACGGTTCCGTCGTCGGGGCGCGGGAGGCGCTCGAGTCCGTGGTCGCCGAACAACTGGCGGATTTCGACGTCAGATGGTCGCGCGCGAAGCCGGGCAATGCCGTCTTCCATCGACTGCGCGTGCGCACGAAGCCCGAGATCGTTAGCTTCGGATTCTCGCTGAGCGCGGATCAGCGCCTCGGTGAACACGTCGATCGGGACAGGTGGAACGAGTTGCTCGATGATCCCGATGTGGTCGTGATCGACACGCGCAATCACTACGAGAGCGCCATCGGGACCTTTCGCGGAGCGGTTCCTGCCGAGACAGAATCGTTTCGGGAGTTCCCGGCGTTCGTCGATCGTACTCTCGACCCGACGAGGCAATCGAAGATCGCCATGTTCTGTACCGGGGGAATCCGGTGCGAAAAAGCCTCGGCGCTCTTGCTCGAGCGCGGTTTCGAATCGGTCTATCAGCTAGACGGTGGGATCCTTCGCTATCTCGCCGAGAGTGACGAGGCTGAGAACGCTTTCGAGGGCGAGTGTTTCGTCTTCGATCAGCGCGTATCGGTGACCGCAACGCTCGAACAAGGCGACTACGAACAGTGCCACGCGTGCCGGCGGGCGATCTCCGCTGCCGACAAAACCTCCGATGCCTATGAACCGGGCGTCAGTTGTCCGCGCTGTATCGACGAACTCGACACCGGGCGTCGAGCCGGCTTGGAGGAGCGGGCACGCCAGCAACGGCTCGCGACGCAACGCGGCTCGACGCACGTTCGCACGCCGCACCCGAGTGGTTGCAAAACATAGCGAGTCCGAAATGTCCGCAGGTCTTGCGCGAGCAAGAATGCCAACGAACCGGCGAAGCCGGCTCGCGGTCAGCTATCGCTCAAGAGCTTCTCGATGAACGGCCAGATGATGTCGACGAGGAGCGGTTGCGCTTCCGCGGTGGGGTGAATCCCGTCGTCCTGCATGAGGTCGCCATCGGTGGCGACGTTCTCGAGGAAAAAAGGCACGAAGGCGGAACTGGTCGTGGTGGCCACTTCGGCGAAGGTATCGCGGAAGGCATCCGTATATCGCGGACCGTAGTTCGGTGGAATCTGCATGCCGACGATCAAGGGGGTCGCTCCCGCCTCGATCACGGTCTGGGTCATGTCGAGCAGGTTGGCGCGGATCCGTTGGATGGGATAGCCGCGCAAACCGTCGTTACCGCCGAGTTCGATGATCACGAGATCGGGGTCATGGTCGAGCAACGCGGGCAAGCGGGCCACGCCGCCGGCCGTGGTCTCACCGCTGACACTTGCATTGATAACATGTGCGCCTTCGGGTCCGAGGCGGCTTTCCAGAAGAGCGACCCAGCCCTCCTCGCGTTGAATACCGTAGGCGGCGCTGATACTGTCGCCGACCACCAAAATCGTCGGAACTTCGTTTTCACGCTCGTGTGACGTCGAAGCTTCCAAAGTCGGGGTCGGTTGAGCGTTGAGGGACGGCAGGGGTGCCAGGACCCAGACCAATGCCCAAAGATAGATTACGAGGACCGGACGACTCTTCATGACGACACCCATACTTCGCGCGTCCCAACTGGTCAAGCGCGTATCAACCGCCGAAGGCGAATTGACCATTCTGGACCACGTCGACATCGCCATAGAAACTGGCGACAGCGTGGCGATCGTCGGCGCCTCGGGATCCGGGAAAACGACGTTGCTCGGTATGTTGGCCGGGCTTGATTTGCCGACATCCGGACAGGTCTGGCTCGATGGCGACGAGCTGACCGCCCTCGACGAAGAAGCGCGCGCCAAGGTACGCAGTCGCGCTGTCGGATTCGTATTCCAGACGTTCCAGTTGATCGATAGCCTCACGGCACTCGAGAACGTCATGTTGCCCGTCGAACTGCGCGGCGACCCGAGCGCGCGGGCCGACGCGGAAGAATTTCTCGATCGGGTGGGTTTGGCGAGCCGATTGACGCATTACCCGCGTCAGTTATCGGGCGGCGAACAGCAACGTGTGGCCATTGCGCGCGCGTTCGCTTCACGCCCGAAAGTGCTTTTTGCGGACGAACCGACAGGCAATCTCGATACTACGACGGGCCATCGGGTGGTCGAGCTGCTGTTCGAACTGAATCGCGAATCCAAGGCGACCCTGGTCCTGGTCACGCACGATCTCGAACTTGCCCAGCGTTGCGACTCGATCGTGACGCTGGAAGCGGGTCGCGTGGTCGACAACGTCGTGGCGACGACGGCCGAACGACGCGCCTGAGTCCGGCTCGGGCCTTACCGGGAAAACACTATGACACTCGCGCTCTCCTTCCGGTTCGCTCTACGTGACTGGCGCGCCGGCGAACTCCGGTTGTTACTGGTCGCACTCCTCGTTGCGGTCGGTACCGTGTCGGCGATCAGTCTTTTCGTCGACCGTCTTCAGAAAGCCCTGCTCGCGGAATCGGCGACTTTTCTCGCCGCGGATCGGGTGATCTCGGGTTCGCGAGAGATACCGGAGGATTTCCAGACGTCGGCGGTCGAATTGGGTCTCGAGACGACACGAACGCTGACCTTCCCCTCGATGGTTTTCGCCGGTGAGGACGCGACACTCGATGCACCGAATCAGTTGGTGGCGGTCAAAGCGGTGGGTGATGCGTATCCCTTGAGAGGCGTCTTGAGGATTGCGGATGAGCCTTTCGGGGTCGATCGGGTCACGGACGAAGTGCCGGCGCGTGGCGAGGTATGGCTCGACTCACGACTCCTGCCCTCGCTCGGACTCATGCTCGGCGACCGGGTCACCGTCGGCTACGAGAAATTCACCGTTTCGCGCGTGCTTTCGTCTGAACCCGACCGGGGCGGTAGCTTCTTCGACTTCGGTCCCCGACTTCTGATGCATTTCGACGACGTGCCCGCTACGCGCGTCATCCAGCCTGGCAGCCGGATTGGCTATCGCCTCCTGATGGCGGGCGACGACGACGCGTTCGGCACGCTCTACGAATCGCTGGAAGGCCAGCTCCGGCCGAACTATCGCTGGCAGAGCATCAAAGAATCGAGCCCGTCGATCGGGCGGGCATTGGACCGGGCCGAGAGCTTTCTGATGTTGGGTGGCCTACTCGCGGTGCTGCTCGCCGGGATCGCGGTTGCCCTTGGCGCCAACCGGTATGCACGGCGTCACTACGATCATGTCGGCGTGTTGAAGACGCTCGGGGCGACGCCAACGGAAATCCAGATCGGCTACTTCGGCGTCCTCGGCTTCATCGGCGTCGCTGGCGTTCTGCTCGGGCTGGTGCTCGGGGTCATCGTTCATCTCGGTCTGATCGAGATTCTCTCGAGCTTCATTCCTGTCGCGTTGCCGATGCCCGGTTTCGAACCGATCGTGGTGGGCTTCATCACCGGTTTCATCTGTCTGCTCGCCTTCGCAATGCCGCCGCTCATCGCGCTCAAGAAGATCTCTCCGATGCGCGTCGTCAGGCGCGATATTCCGACCGCCGGCGTGTCGTCGGTGGTGACCTATTCCTTCGCCGCGGCCGGGATCCTCGCGCTCCTGATCTGGTATAGCGGCAGTTTCTTCCTCACCTTCTGGGCATTGGTCGGCGGCGTTTCGGTGTCCGTGATCTTCGCCGGGCTGGCACTCCTCCTGTTGCGCGGTGGCCGCGCGCTTGGGATGCAGGCTCGATCGAGTTGGCGCCTGGCGCTGGCCGGTTTGCAGCGCCGCTATCGTGAGAACACCGCGCAGATCATGATTTTCGGCATGGCGATCATGCTGCTGCTCATCCTGCTGCTCATTCGCACGGCGCTGATCGACGACTGGCAGGCACAGATTCCGCAGAACACGCCCAACCACTTCATCATGAACATCGCGCCGGAAGAGACGGACGCCGTCAGCGCGCTGCTCGACAACCACTCGACGTTCGACGGAGCGCTCTTTCCGATGATTCGCGGTCGCGTCACGACGGTGAACGACACGCCCGCACGCGAGTGGAGCCAACAGAACCGTGTCGAGCGGGGCGGTGGTGGTCCGCGCCTGCAGTCCGAACGAAATCTCACGTTTACGGGTGAGCTGCCGGACAACAACGTCATCGTCTCGGGTGACTGGTGGGTAGACAACGCGGACGAGCTCCTCGTGTCACTTGAGGACGACTACGCCCAGGAATTCGGGATCCAAGTCGGGGATGTGATGTCGTTCGATATCGGCGGTATCCCTTTGACGACGAAGGTGGCGAACCTTCGCTCAGTCGAATGGGAAAGCGTGCAGCCGAACTTCTTCATCATCTTCTCGCCGGGTGCGCTCGAAGGAATCCCCGCGACGTACATGACGAGTTTCTTCCTGGAGCCCGAGAACAAACGTTTCCTGAACGAGTTGCTGGCGAATCATCCGACGATCACCGTAATCGAGGTCGACGAGATCATCCTGCAAGTGCAAAGCATCGTCGCGCGGGTGACGCAGGCCGTCGAACTCGTGCTCATCCTCGTGTTGGGGTCGGGCATCCTGGTGCTGGTGGCATCCATTCAGTCCGGCCGCGATGGGCGGATGAAGGAACATGCGCTTTTGCGAGCCCTGGGTGGAAGTCGAAGGCTCATCAGCGGTTCGCTCGCCAGCGAGTTCGCGATCCTCGGGACCTTCGCCGGCATCGTCGCGGTGATCGGTGCCGAGATCACGGTCTTTGCGCTCGAGACGCAGGTCTTCGAGCTCGGCTACAGCGCGAGACCGTGGCTGTGGGGCGCGGGCCCGCTCTTCGGCATGGTATTGATCGCGACGGTCGGCTATCTCGGCACGCGCAAGCTGGTGCAGTCGCCGCCCGCTACGGTGCTGCGCGAACTCTAGAGAAAGGGGGGATTTCGCGATGGCAAAGAAGGAACCAGCGCCGATCAAGTTCCCGCCATCGCCCGAACTCAAGGCCCTGTTCGACCGAGTGCTGAAAGTCGCGGGCGTTTTCCCAGGCGTCGAGGAATCACGCTCCTACGGCACGCCGTCGATCAAGGTGAAAGGCAAGTTCATGGCGCGCCTGCGCACGGAAGGTGAGGGCGGGCTCGCCATTCGGTGCGACATGATCGAGCGCGAGATGCTCATCCAGGCGGCACCGGAAACGTTCTACATTACCGATCACTACGCGGGATCGGACATGGTCCTCATCAACCTCGAGACCGTGCGATGGGACGCGATGCCCGGCATCATCGAACAGGCTTGGCGCCAGGTCGCGACGCCGAAGCTCATCAAAGACTTCGACGAGGCGCGCCGCTAGCGGCGCGTCGCAGTTATCGCGTATGCGATAACTGCTGGGCCTCGAAGTAGAAAGGAGGCGGGTTAGCCCGAGCAGTTGTTGCGCACGCAACAACTGCATGCGTGCCGCTAAAGCGGCGCGCCTAGTCAGGCAAACCCAGCACCCGCTTCGAGATGATGTTGAGCTGCACCTCGTTGCTGCCGCCGGCAATCGACCCGGCTTTGCCGCCGAGCCAGGTTCGCGTCATCTCCTGCTCATCGTCGTTCAGGAACTCGCCTTCCCAGCCGATTCCCTGCGTACCCATGATGCTGACCTGCAGCTCCGATCGTTCCTTGCGCAGGTTCGCGCCGTAGAACTTGAAGATCGAGGTTGCGGGCCCCGGCGTACTGCCTTCGGACTCCTCGACGGTGCGTCGTTTGGTGAGCCTGAACGCCTGGTTGTTGATGCCGTGGCGCGCGATGGAAGCGCGAATGTCGTCATCGGCGATGCGTCCGTCCGCCATGCCGATGTAGTCGCGCGCGAGTTCGGGTAGGTCGATGCCGCCTTCCCGGTTGTCTTCCGACGCGAGCATGGTCATGCCGGAGCGCTCGTGCTGAAGCAGGCGTTTGGCGACGGTCCAGCCGCGATTCATGCGCCCGACGAGGTCCTCCTTCTGTGCGATGGCGTTGTCGAAGAACGTCTCGCAGAAGGGTGAAGCGCCGGAGATCAGGCGAATCGGGCGAACCTCGACACCGGGCTGGTCCATCGAGAAAAGCAGGAAGCTGATGCCTTCGTGCTTTGGCACATCGGGATCGGTGCGGGTCAGGCAGAAGATCCAATCCGCGAATTGGGCGCCCGACGTCCAGATCTTCTGGCCGTTGATGACGAAATGATCACCTTTATCCTCGGCGCGCGTTCTGAGCGAGGCGAGGTCTGATCCGGAGCTTGGTTCGGAATACCCCTGGCACCACCACACTTCACCACGGGCGATCTTCGGCAGGTGACGCGCTTTCTGATCGTCCGTGCCGTGCTCCAGTAACGTCGGGCCGATCATGGCGGTACCCATGCCGGCGACGGGCGCGCGAATCCCGAGATCCTTCATCTCTTGCAGGAGGGTGACGTATTGCTCCTTGCTGAGATCGGCACCGCCATATTCTTTCGGCCAGGTCGGCACCGTGAAGCCGCGATCGGCACAGCGATCGAGCCACAGGCGTTGGTCGTCGGTCATCGGGACTTTGGTTCCGCCACCGGGGACATCGCCGGGCCCGCGGACACCTGCCGGGGCGTTCTCGTCCAGCCAGGCCCTTACTTCGGATCGAAACGACATAGCGTGATTCCTCCTTCGCAATCGTCAACCGTACTGCGCGATCGCGGCGGGCGTCTACTCATCGAGGCGCGTTTTTGATGGCGTTGCCGGCAACGCGTCGAGCCAGGGTGTGCTCGGGGCGGCCGTCTCGACCGGCCAGAGGCCTTTGAGCGTTGCCGCGTCGTACAACGCCCCGTTCTTCATGACCCATCGCACCTCGCGCGTTGCGCGAATGTCCTCGAGCGGGTTCTTTTCCAGAGCGACCAGATCGGCGAGCTTGCCCGGTTCGATCGTGCCGAGATCATCGGCCACTCCGATGATCTCGGCGCCGTGACGCGTTGCGGCGACGAGGGATTCCTCGGGCGTGAGTCCGCCGCTTGCCAGCGCCCAGAGTTCCCAGTGGTAGCCGAGGCCCTGCAGTTGCCCGTGGCCGCCCACGCCGACGCGACCGCCGGCACGGATGATTTTCGCTGCCTGGCGGCCGAGCGCTGGAAAGACGTGCTCGTTATCGTGTGCCCAGGGGCGCCGGTTGATCCGGGATTCGAGTAGTTGCGGCGGCGTGAAGCGTTTCAGCCGCTCGTCGTCATGTAACGATTCCCGCGTGTAGAAGTAGTTCTCGGCACCGGGGCCGCCGAAGGCGACGAGTAGCGTCGGGTTGTAGCCGATGCCGGATTCAGCGACGAGCCGCACCACATCGTCATGCAGCGTGGTGAGAGGAAAGTTGTGCTCGTTGCCGACATAGCCGTCGATCACGTGCGTGAGGTCGAGCTTCATGTCGAGCGCGCCTTCAGCCGTCGGCATTAACCGGAGATCACGTGCGGCTTGAAGAATCCATTGCCGTTGCCGCCGGGATCCCGCGATATAGGATTTCAGGTTCCGGACGCGATAGTGCGACTTGTAGCGCCCCAGCACGGCACGCGCGTGATCGCGCGACTTGAACTCGTTGTTGTTGAAGATGCCCGGTCCAGTCGAAAGCGCCCTGGGACCAAGCATGAGTCCTGCGTCCACGAGGTCTTCATAGGCGAGAATGTCGGTCGTCGACGGTTGCACGTCGAGCCCTGTCGTCACACCGAAAGCCAGATTGGCGAGGAACGCCCAGTTCTCGGGATCAAAGACGTCGCGCATGGGCCGATAGTGGGCGTGGGTGTCGATGAATCCGGGTAGCAAAGTCGTGCCGCTGATGTCGACCGTCTCGATGCCGGCGATATCGACTTCCGCGCGTGATCCGACCGCCTCGATCCGACTGTCGGCGATGATGACCACCCCGTCGGAGATCGCCTTTGCGCCCTCGGTCATCGTCAAGATCGCGGCGCCGACGAGTGCAACGCGGCCGCTCGATGTTTGCCGCGGGAGATAGAGATCGATGGTCTTCGTGCGAACGGCCTCGTGCTCCTCCGCAAGGGGGGTACGTGCGGCGTCACCGTTGCTCGATGTGTCCTGCGCTTGTCGAAACGAGATCGAGCCGAGGTCGCGTCGATGCCATCGATCCCCAGTCGTCCAATGCAGAGTCGTGCCGTCCGCTGACCAGCCGAAGTCGTCTGCGCCAATATCGGTGACTTGGAAAACCGGTAGCGTCGGGTTGGTGAGATCTACCTCGAGATTGCGCATCGCGGTACTCGGCAGGCGGAGCACGTAGAGCTGGTT
Organism: uncultured Pseudomonadales bacterium; assembly: GCA_951813295.1. Classification (GTDB taxonomy): domain Bacteria; phylum Pseudomonadota; class Gammaproteobacteria; order Pseudomonadales; family Azotimanducaceae; genus VXYL01. Next base: position 1,007,671 of record CATOTI010000002.1, on the reverse strand, counting down.
CGCGTGGCGAACCAGCGCTTCGGTGGCCGTGGGGCTCAGGCGAACGTCTTCCGCGGGAACTTTCTCTTCGGCGCCGTAGATGCCGTGGCCCTTCGCGCGCAAATGGCGCTGCAGGTCCGTGCCGTCGAGCTGCACCGAAACGAGGCCTTGCGACGTGCCGTAGAGGTAGAGGCGGTCGCCTTGCTGGACAAAATGGGGGCTCGCCAGGCCACGGGCCGGAATGATCTCGCGGATGGCGCCATCACCGTCTGTCTCGACGGCGATGACGTCTGAGTCGACGACCTCGCCGAAGTCGAACTCGCGGTATCGCCGTTCGTAGCTCGACGCCCGAATGGCAACGATTGATTGGCCATCCGGGGTGAAGGTCGGGGTGTGGTAGTAAGCGGGCGTATCGGTCAGGCGGATCGGCCGACCTCGGCCGTTCGTCCGAATCTTCCAGATATGTCCGCCGTCGCGTGACCAGGTCACGTACGAGATCCATCGCCCGTCTGGTGAGTGGGCCGGCTGGAAGGCCCGCTGGCCGTCGGGAGTGAGCTGCTCGACCGTATTCGTTTCGAGGATGAACGAGTAGATCGAGAGAAACGCCGCGAAGGCGAGCGTTTCGCGATTGGGATGCCAGTCCGCGTCGCGGACGAGACGCGCTTTGACGGGTCCGATGCCGAGTCGATAGGGCGCTTCGAGGGTGGGGCCGAGTGTGAGATCAACGGGCACCGTGACAGGAATGTCCTGTACCGCTTTCGTCTCGACGTCGAGGCGTACGAAACGACCGTCCCGCGGCAGGACGAGACCGGATCCGTCGGGTAGGAAGGCGAAGCGCGGCAGTAGATCACGCGTGAACCGGGATTCTTGTTCGTCGCGATCGATCGGATAGATCAGCCACTCGTCCCGACCCGTTTCGAGGTCGCGGAGGCGCAATCCCGTCTTGCCCTGAAACCGGGTGCCGTAGACGAGCAGTTTGCCGTCGGGCGAAAGCGTCGGGCGGAAGGCGCTTCCGACTGCATTAGTGACGATATCCTGCGTCCCGTCCGCGACGTCGCGACGGGCGATCTGCCACAAGGGCAGTGTCAGGTTGTAGCCGAAACCGCCTCGTTTGAAGGCGTAGTACATGGTTGACGCGTCCGGTGTATAGACGACGCCCAATGCGTTGGATCGGTTTCGTGTCGGCGTGTTGCCATTCTTGGCACGGGTGATCTGCACGCCACGTCCGCCGTCGACGTGATAGCTCCAGATCTCGAAGGTTCTCAAGCCCCAGGACGTCTGGGAGACGAGTACGTGGGAGCTGTCGGGTGCCCAGTGCGGTGAGGCGAACTCGGACCGGTCGTTGCCTTTCGAGAGCTTTGTCGGCTCACCGCCGTCGATGTCCATCATCCACAGGTTTTCGGTGCCGTCGCGGTCCGAGATGAAGGCGATTCGACGCCCGTCGGGGGAAACCGTGGGTTGCGAATCGAACGCCATGCCCGTCGTGATCGCGCTCGCCCGGCCGCCCTCGATCGGTACGTGGTAGATGTCACCCAACGCCTCAAAAACGAGCGTCTCGCCATCGGGCGTGACGTCGAGCGACGCCCACGTGAGCGTTTCGGTTTCGAAGGAGACGACGCGTGCGCCTGCCGGTGCTTCGTCGACGAGTGGCAGGCTCGCGCCGGCGGCGATTGTCGCGGCGGCGAACCAGGCGAGGCTAATCACTGTGCTCGAGGCGCCGGCGAAGTTCCGCGAGCGACGCCTGGGTCCGGGCGAGTTCTTCGAGAATCTCATCCTTCGTCGGTGGTTCGCGCAGTTCACGCAGGCGCTCCTGCTTGGCTTCGTCGAGATTGTTGAGCACCACGGCGATAAAGAGGTTGATGACGACAAACGTGCCGAGGGTCACAAAGCTGACGAAGTACGCCCAGGCCCACCAGTACGTGTCCATCGCGGCGTACATGACGTCGGTCCAGTCCTCGAGAGTAACGATCCGAAAGAGCGTCAGCAGCGCGATACCGAGGGTGCGCCAATGGGTCGGGTCGACTTCGTGGAAAAGGTGATAGCCGGCGACGGCGTAGACGTAAAAGAGGATCGACAGAAGCGCGACGACGTTGAACATGCTCGGAATCGAGTTGATCAGCGTCGTCACGATCAGCCGGAGCTCGGGGAACGACGAGACGAGACGCAGCACGCGCATGAGCCGGGCGAGTCGGGCCAGCGTCGCGAGTTCACCGGTGTCGGGGATCAGGCTCACGACGATGATCGCGAAGTCGAAAATGTTCCAACCGCTCGAGAAATAACGCCAAGGGTTCGGTGCGAGCGCGCCGAGCTTCAGGAGTGCCTCGACGATGAAGATGCCGAGAATCAGCTGGTTGGCGAATTCGAACGCCGCGCCGAATCGGTTCGTCAGCATCTCGGAGGTATCGAGCCCGATGATGGCGGCGTTCAATAGAATGATGGCGGTGATGCCGTGATGGAACCAACCGCTCACGACGACGCGGCCCAGCCTGCCGTCGCCGTAATCGACGTCGCTAGTCGAGTTCAGCAAATCCGAGTTCCGCCAACCGTGCCGCACGAAAGATCGCGCGCGCCTTGTTCAAGGTTTCTTTCCACTCGAGGCGCTGGATCGAATCGTCGACGACACCGCCCCCGGCCTGGATGTAGAGCATGCCGTCCTTGACGATCGCCGTACGGATGGCGATGGCGGTGTCCATGTTGCCGTTCCAGGCGAGGTAACCGACGGCGCCGCCGTAGATACCGCGTTTTACGGGCTCGAGTTCGTCGATGATCTCCATCGCCCGAATCTTGGGTGCACCGGACAACGTCCCGACCGGCAGGGTCGCGCGCAAGACGTCCATCGTCGACTTGCCTTCGGCGAGCTGGCCGACGACGTTCGAGGAGATATGCATCACGTGGCTGTAGCGCTCGACGATGAACTCCTCCGTGACGTTGACGCTGCCGATCTCGGACACGCGACCGACGTCGTTGCGGCCGAGGTCGATCAGCATGAGATGTTCGGCAAGTTCCTTCGGGTCGTTGATGAGCTCTTCTTCGAGCGCGAGGTCTTCTTCCTCCGTGTGCCCTCGCCGTCTCGTCCCGGCGAGCGGCCGGTTGACGATCGTACCGTTCTCCACACGGGCGAGGATTTCGGGAGACGAACTCACGATGTGAAACTCATCGAGGTTCATGAAGTACATGTACGGCGAAGGATTGAGGCTGCGCAGCGCGCGGTAGAGGTTGATCGGCGAGGACGAGAAGGGCAGGGACAGCCTCTGTGAAAGGACGACCTGCATCACGTCGCCGGCCTTGATGTACTCGCGGATGTGTTCGACGGCATCGAAGTATTTCTCTTTGCCGAAGGCGCTCGCGAAATCGTCCTCTTCGACGATCTGGTTGCCGGTCGCCGAACGTGGCTGGGGGTTGGCGCCACTGAGCTTCGCCGCGAGCGACGTCAGTCGCTCCTGAGTACGCAACAGAGAATCCGGTTCGTTCGGATCCGCCAGGGAGATGAACTTCATCTTCGAGGAGATGTTGTCGAAGACGATGACGTCGCGCGACACCATCAACAAGATGTCGGGCGTCTCGAGGTCGTCGGGCGGCGTGCCGTGTTTCAGGCGGTGTTCGACATAGCGCACGGTGTCGTAGCCGAAATAGCCCACCAAGCCACCAAAAAAACGCGGCAAGTCCTCGTGGTCGGGGACTCGGTAGCGCGCCTGGAACGCTTCGATGTGTGACAGCGGATCATCGGTATCGATCTCTTCGACGAGCTCTCCCGCGTGCGTGACTGTCAGATGATTGCCGCGCACGCGGAGCACGGTTTCGGCGGGTAGGCCGATGATCGAGTAGCGGCCCCATTTCTCCCCGCCTTGTGCGGCCGACTCCAGAAGATAGGAAAACGGCGCGTCGGCGAGTTTGAGGTACGTCGAGAGCGGTGTTTCGAGGTCCGCCATCACTTCGTGAACGACGGGGATATGGGTATAGCCAACGGCGGCGAGAGCGTCGAATTGCGACTGATTCATTATGAGGATCCGAACAGGTTCGCTTTAGACCACAGGGGTCCGGGTCAGGGTGTCTTCCTGACTATCGCCAACGCGGGTGGGCCTGTTCGTTCATGGGTCGTTGTTCGAGTCGTGTTGCCGAGGCGCGCGGCAGACTAAACGAGGTCCAAAAACGTTGCAATCACACGGTCCGCGCCGAGTGATTCGGGCGCGATTCCGTGGTTGTAACCGTATTCGCAGACGACGACCGGGCAACCCGCCGCGCGCGCGCAGCCGACGTCTGCCGCCGAATCGCCGATGAAGAGCGTATCCGCTGGGGCGACGCCCAGACGCTCGCACGCGAGGAGGGCTGGTGCCGCGGCCGGTTTCGGTTCAGGCGCGGTGTCGCCAGCGACGATCGCGGCAAAGAACCGGGTGAGATCGAGAGCCGCCAGGAGCGGTTCGGTGAGCTCGAAGATCTTGTTCGTCACGACAGCACAGGGGATCTCGTCGCGGCGGAGGGTTTCGAGCACTTCGACCGCACCTTCGTAAGGCCTCGAGACATCGGCGATGTGGGCTTTGTAGTGTTCGAGAAAGACGTCGACGTGGCCTTCGTATTCGGCCACGGAGGGGTCGATCTCGGCGTGCGTAAAAGCGGCGGTCAGCATCGCGCGTACGCCGTGGCCGATCCAATGTCGCGTCAGCGATTCATCGACCGTCGGTAGCGATGCCTGTTCGAGCGTGTGGTTAAGCGCACGATTGAGGTCGGGCACGGTATCGATCAGCGTGCCATCGAGGTCGAACAGATACGCGTCGTAACGTTTCATCGGGCGGCGACCTCGGCACGCAACGTTTCGATCACTTCGGCGTAATCATCGCGTCGCGTCGGGTGCGTACAGGCTACGCCGTAGATCGCTGAGCCTGCGACGAAGAAATCGACGCCCGCTTCGGCGGCCGATCGAATATTGCCGACCCCGATACCGCCGTCCATCTCGATGCGCGTGTCGGTGAAGCCTCGGACGTCGAGCGTTTCGCGCATCGTACGAGCGCGATCGAGGGCGGTCGGAATGAACTTCTGGCCGCCGAAACCGGGGTTGACCGACATGATGAGCACGTAGTCGATCGATTCGAGCAACGGATCGACCGCGGATAGCGATGTTCCCGGATTCAGGGCGACGCCGGCCTGGAGTCCCGCTTCGCGGATCCGGTTGACGGTGCGGTGAATGTGCACGCAGGCCTCGGGGTGCACGGAGATCATGTTGGCGCCGACGTCGATGAATTCTTCGACGAGTCGATCAGCAGGCGCTGTCATGAGATGGACGTCCACGGGTGCCGAGAGGCCGTTCTGGCGTAGCGCGGCCAGCAAACTCGGACCGAATGACAGGTTCGGCACGTAGTGGTTGTCCATGACATCGAAATGGATGACGTCGGCACCCGCGGCGATGACGTCATCAACTTCCTGACCGAGCTGCGTGATGTCCGCGGCGAGGATGGATGGCGCTATGAGGGGTTGCATCGCGGCACTCGAGATTGGCGAGGCGCGGAGTGTACTCGACACGTCTGGAGCGCCTTCACTTGTGCGCCGTGGTTGTCAGAGCGTCAGGCGACGCACGGACTTGAGCGCGTCGTGGGTGCCGATATCGATCCACGTGCCGTTGAACACTTCGCCCGTGAGCTTGCCTTCGTCGGCTGCCTGGAAATAGAGATCACGCATCGAAAACGGTGTATCCGGCGTGTCGTCGAAGAGACGAGCGTTGATGATGCTGATGCTGGCAAACGTGAGGTCGTTTTCGTCGCCACGCCGCACGTGGTCGCCTTCCATGTAGAAGCTTGATTCGCGACCTTCGCCGGCGGGAACCAAAACGAGGTGCGGGCCGTCGATCGTCGAAGCGACGAGGTCCTTGAAGCGGAAGTTGGTCCAGACGTCACCGTTCAACACAAGAAACGGATCGTTGCCGAAGTGGTGGAGCGCGTTCTTGATCCCGCCGCCGGTGTCGAGCAACACGGGCTCGTCCGAGTAATGGATTCGTACACCAAGATCTCCGCCTGAGCCCAGACGGTTGCGGATCTGATCGCCGAGATGGTGCAAGTTGATCACGACCTCACGAATACCGCCCCGGTGTAACCAGCGAATCTGGTGAACGATGAGCGGTTCACTCGATATCGGGATCATCGGCTTCGGCATCGATTCGGTCAGAGGGGCCAGCCGCGTCCCTTTACCGGCCGCCAAAATCATCGCCTTCACTTCGTTTCCTGTGTGGTTGTGCTCGTCGAAAGCTTCAGAAGCGGCGTCGTTAACTGCTCTGGGCCCAGGCTCTCTCCACCTCGACGACCGAGTCGCTGAGCCCCGCCAGCGCATTGTACTTAGCCGCGCGGGCCGCGATGCGCGCGAGGCCGGGAGAAATGTAATGAAGGTGGGTGTCGCGCCCGTCGCGAAGCGCCAGGCGAACGAAAATCCCACAGGCCTTGAGTTGTCGTTGGATGGCGGTGTAGTCGAACGCACGCTCGAATGTAGCGGCGTCGATCGTGGGCCAGAAGCTCATCCGAAAGCGCTCCCGCCAGTGTTCGACGATCGCCTCCTCGAACGTGTGATAGCAGTCGCAGCACAATGACGCGAGGTCATACGTGATGGGGCCACACAACGCGTCCTGGAAGTCGACGACGCCGATGTCATCGTCTCGCCAGATGAGATTGCGGCAGTGGAAATCCCGGTGAAGCGCTCTTACCGGAACGGCGCGGATGCCGTCGATCAGCTCGCCAGAAAAACGTCCGCCGATTCGATCCGTTTGCGCGAGACATTCCTCGAGGAGCCAGTCGTCGAAAATAGCGAGTTCATCCGCTAGGCGTTCGTCGGTGTAGTCCTCGAAGTAGTCGTTCGGGATCATCTGCACGCGGTGGATCGTCTCGATCGATCGCGCGAACACGGCCTCGATCGTGGGGATGTGGCCCGGTTGTTCGAAATTTCGGTAGACGTCGTCGAATCTTCGGCGGCCGAGGTCTTCGAGCAGGAAGAAGCCGCGTTTGTCGTCCCTCGCGAGAAGCTCGGGCGTCGCCACGCCATGATCCCGGAAGACCGTCGTCAAGGTCACGAAGGCGTCGTTGCGCTCCGTCGCCGGCGGCGATTGCATCGCGATCCACGAGGAATCGTCCGTCTCGATTCGGAAAAACGACCGCGTGCTTGCCTCGACGGCGAGATCCGACGAGCGGAACCGCTCACCGATCGTTGCTTCGAGCCAGTCGTTCAGTTTCTCAGGTAGGGCCATTTCTTGGGTAAGGCCATGGGCAGCGCGAGTATACGGGCAGGGGGGCCGTCACTATGATCCGCCGATGTCCCGGCCCCGCTCACTCAAGCGCTCGATCGCCAGCCTATTGGTATGGCTGTTCGCGGGCGGAGGGTTTGCGGCGACCGAAGTGCCCGCTGAAACGATCGCCGCGCGTCTTTTCATCGAAGACGAAGCGCAGCAGTGTGGTGGGCGCTATATCGAACCGGCGCACCCTCGTCTGCCTGAACTCCATGACGACAACGCGATCGCATACGCGGATGCGATCGACTACGACCAGGACGGACGATCGGTGCTCGTCGGCGACGTGGTGGTGTTTTTTGGCGATCGGCGGCTTGTCGCCGATTCCGCCGTACTCGACGGCAACGAGGTCGAGCTGACGGGCCGGCCGAGGTTCAGCGAACCGGGCGTTCACATCGAAGGGCGCACCATCGATGCCGATATCGAGAATGAGCACGCCTCGATTCACGATGCGAGTTTCCTGATGTTGCCGAGCGAGTACCGCGGCACGGCGCGGCGTATCGACCTCGCGGGAGAAACCGTGGTCCTGAACGAGACGGTTTTCACTGCCTGCCGTCCAGGGCGTCGGGGTTGGCGTGTCGTCGCGTCCGAAATCGAGTACGCGGAAGAGGCCGTCTATGCCAAGGCACGCCGCGCTCGGGTGGAGCTGTTCGGCGTCCCGCTGATCTACATCCCGAGTCTCAGATTTCCCGTATCAAGCGAGCGGACTTCCGGCTTTCTGTTTCCTTCGGCTGAGCAGTCGGGCCGCGATGGTACCGATATCGGGATCCCTTATTACCTGAACCTCGCTCCCAACATGGATGCCACTGTCGGGCCACGCTGGATATCCGAACGCGGACCGGGCCTCGAAGCCGAGTGGCGCTATCTCACGAGAAATTCCCGTTGGGACGTGACCGGGGCCTACCTCAACGAAGACGAACGCTACAACGGGCTCGTCGATCGTGATGACTACAAAGGTACCTCCCCGTTCGAGCCGGCCGATCGATGGCTCGCGCGGGTCTCGCAACGTGGCCGTTGGGGTGGGCTCTCGACACGTATCAACTTCGCGGCGGCGAGTGACAACGACTACTTCCTCGACCTCGGGTCGGGGCTGGGGATCATCTCTCGGCACGCACTCGAGCGGCGTGCTGAAGTCTCGTATCGACGTGGTGGGTTCAACGCGACCCTGTGGGCGCAACGCTTCCAGCGGTTGGAGTCACGTGCCAATCCCTATCGGCGCGAACCCGAACTACGGCTTTCCTATGACCTGTCTCTTGCGCCGGTCGATCTCTCGCTCCGTTCGTCGGCCGGCTGGTTCGATTCGTCGTTGGTGGGCGTCGTCATCGGGCGCCGCGCGCACGTCGAGCCGGGAATCCGCCTCGAGGTGGACCGACCCGGTGTGTGGTTCGAGAGCGACGCGAGGCTTTACCACACCGAATACGACCTCGACGCAGCCGAACCGCTCGCCGATGATCGGCCGAGCCGAACGCTGCACGGGGTCGCGGTCGGATCGGGGCTCAGACTCGAGCGCGAGGGCAAGGAACGCCGCGTGCAGACGCTCGAGCCCGCGATCCGCTATCGGTACCGCTCGTTTGAGGATCAGGCGGCGCTCCCGCTCTTCGATACCGGTGTCTATCGGCCGAGTTTCGATGCGCTGATGCGGGATCGTCGCTACCTGGGCCTCGATCGCATCGCCGATCGAAACGAGGTCGTCGTCTCGTTGGTGTCGCGATGGTTCGATCCCCTTACGCCGGCGAGCAGCACGGCACTTCACGCCGCTTGGGTCGACTCGCTCGAACCCGCACGACTCACGGTTTTCGATGGCGAGCTCGACTTTGACCGGCTGCTCATTGTTGGCGGCGAATGGCGGCGATCGTTCGGTGGTGCACGATTTCGCCAGACCATCGATGCTGTCTTCAACCAAGTCGACGCGACCTGGGACGAGGTCGCTTTGGCCTCCCGTCTGTCGATCGCCGATCGGCTGGTCATGAACGTCGGCGTCCGCAAGCGACTACGCAATGATGTCCGTCAGACGGACGTCGGGTTTGCATGGCAGTTGAACCACGCGCTCGAAGTCGTCGGACGATGGAACTTCGATTGGCAGACGGATCGAACGCTCGAGTCGTTGGCTGGACTAAGCTATGCGGACTGTTGCTTTGCCGTGTCGCTTCTATGGTTCAAGAATGCAGAAGCGCGGCGCAATGTAAGCCCGCTGATCGTCCGGGCCCGTGAAGGATTGATGTTGCAGTTCGAGTTTCGCGGTTTAGGTGGCGTGGGGACTCGGCTACGCTCGCGCATCGCCCGGGGCATCCGCGGATATGACGATGCACGGGATGTCTGGGGCGGCGAGATTTTCGATGAGGATTGAGCAATGAAAAGGTGGATGGGTAGTCGTCGAATGAGGACATCTTTAGGCGCGCGGGTGGCGTTGCTGCTGCTATCGGTGACAGCCGCCATCGGTGCTGGTGCGACGCCGCAGCAACTCGATGGCATCGTTGCGGTCGTCAACGACGACATCATCCTCGCGAGCGAGCTGATTCAGCGGTTCAACGCGATCGACGAGCAGCTCCGCGCCGCCGGACCGACGGACGAGCTTCCGCCGCGCGAGGTGATCATGGAACAGCTCATGGAGCGGCTCATCATCGAGAGCTTGCAGCTCCAGGAAGCCGATCGGCGTGGCGTTCAGGTCGATGACGAAACGCTGACTTCGGCAGTGCGCTCGTTTGCCGAGCAGAACCAGATGTCCATCGAGAAGTTCATCGAGAGCCTCGAGAGCGAGGGAATGTCGTACCTCGCGTTTCGGGAGGACGTGAAGCGCTCGATCATCCTGCAGCGGATCCAGCAAGCCGTCGTGAACCGGCGGATCTACATCACCGAAGAGGATATCCGCGAGCTGATTGCCTCGCCGTTTTTCCAGGACATGGCCTCGGACGACTTTCGACTCGGCCACATCATGATTCCGCTCGGCCGCGATGCTTCCTCGCAGCAGATGGGTGCGGCCGAACGGCTCGCCGAGAGCATCGTCAGGCGCGTGAAGGACGGCGACGACTTCCGCGCACTCGCGATCGCGCATTCGAAAGCGAGCACGGCTCTCGAAGGTGGCGATCTCGGCTGGCGCAAGTCGACAGCGATCCCGAGCCTCTTTGCCGAATTCGTCCCGGACATGAAAGTAGGCGATGTAATGGGCCCGATTCGCAACTCCTCGGGTCTGCACGTCATCTCGATGCTCGATCGACGCGGGGCGTCTCAACAGTTCGCCCAGGAAACTTTAGTGCGCCACATCCTCATGCGCCCGAACGAGATCCGTACGCTGGACGAGACGATCGCGAAACTGCGTGAGATTCGCGATGAGGTCATCGGCGGCGACGGTGATTTCTCTGCGCTCGCGGCGGAATATTCCGATGACCCCGGGACGGCCCTTGCAGGCGGTGATCTCGGTTGGAGTATGGCGAGCGACTTCGTTCCTGCGTTCCGCGATGTCATGCAGAACACGGACACAGGTGGGGTTTCGCAGATCTTCGAATCCGAATTCGGCTGGCACTTTCTCGAGGTCGTCGACCGTCGTGAGGAGAGCCGCTCGTTCGAAGCGCTCGAGGACATTGCAACCAAGATGATTCTCGACCGTCGATTCGACGAACAGCTACAAGAGTGGATTCGGGAGATTCGCGACGAAGCGTTCGTCGAGATGAGAACCGACTTCGCTGACGAACTCGGTGAGGGTTCGTAAACGCTTCGGGCAGCATTTTCTGGTGGATGAAAACGTCATCGACCAGATCTTCGAAAGCCTGAAGTTGCGCCGAACGGACAGCGTTCTCGAAATCGGTCCGGGACCCGGCACGCTGACGCATCGGCTATTGCTCGAATCGGGCGACGTGCATGCGATCGAAATCGATCGTGACCTTGCAGGCGAACTCGGTGACATTCACCCGTCGCTCCGACTGATCGTTGGCGACGTCTTGAAGGTCGACCTCGCGGAGCTCCTCGACCGTATCGATGCAGATCGTCTGCGCGTCGTGGGGAACCTGCCCTACAACATCTCGACGCCCCTCCTCGGTCGGTTTTTCGGCGTGATCGAGAGAGTTCACGATGTGAACGTGATGCTCCAGAAGGAAGTGGTCGACCGTCTCGTCGCGGTACCGGAGACGTCGGCATTCGGGCGGCTTTCGGTGATGACACAACACTTTGCCAGCGTCGACCGGCTGCTTTCGGTTCCGGCCCGGGCGTTTTCCCCGCGGCCGAAGGTGGAATCCGCGTTCGTGCGCCTGGCGGCAAAACCGCGAACTCCGGTGTCGACAGAAACGCTCGCGGATGTCTTGCGAGCCGCTTTTTCTGCTCGGCGTAAACGCCTCGGCAATGCGCTCAAAGCGTTTCGGCTGGATTGGGACGCGCTCGGTATCGAGCCCGGACGGCGACCGGACGCGATCACGGTCGAGGAATTCGTTGCGATCGCCGCGGCCGTCGACAACGGTCCAGGCCGTCGACAAGAATAGCGTCGAGTTAACGAGTAACCAGGCGGTATGCGCGGCTTCGAAGTCACCGTCGAGACGCATTATCTCGAGAAAGAATCGGACGTTAAGGTTCCGCGCTACGTTTTCGCGTACACGATCACGATCGCCAATCGTGGTGAGGATGCCGCGACGCTCAAAGCGCGCTACTGGAAAATCACCAATGGCGATGGCGCGGTCGAGGAAGTCCGTGGCCCCGGCGTTGTCGGCGAACAGCCGCGGATCGAGCCGGAAACCGCGTTCCGCTACACGAGCGGGTGTGTGCTCGAAACCATCGTCGGCACGATGGAGGGGCACTACGAATTCTCGTCCGACGACGATGAGCCCTTCGACGTGCCGATTGCGCCGTTTACGCTGGCGATCCCCAATGCGGTGCATTGATGGCGCACTACGTCGTCGGTGATTTACAGGGTTGTCTCGATCCGCTGATTGATTTGCTCGAACGTATCGAATTCGACCGCTCGAACGACGTGTTGTGGTGTGTCGGCGACCTCATCAACCGCGGCCCGAAGTCGCTCGAGACGCTCCGCTACGTTCACGGACTGGGTGATGCCGCACGGATCGTGCTCGGCAATCATGATCTGCATCTGCTCGCGATTCTCTTCGGCGGCCACAAGCCGCATCGATCCGATACGTTCGACGAGATCATCGCGGCCAAGGACGGGGAATCGCTCGGCCATTGGCTGCGGCGTCAGCCGCTTTTTGTCGAGGCGATGGTTGGCGATCGGCGCATCGTCATGACCCACGCCGGCGTTCCACACATCTGGACGATCGACGAGGCGGCCGGCTACGCAAGGGAAGTCGAAGCGGTGCTCCGCGGCGAGGGCTACATCGATTATCTGACGCGCCTTTACGGCAACGACCCGGCGGTATGGACCGCTTCCCTCGAAGGCATGGATCGCCACCGGGTGATCACCAACTACTTCACGCGGATGCGGTTCATCGCCGAGGACGGCACGCTCGAGTTTGCGAGCAAAGGGTCGCTCGACGACATACCAGCGGGGTTCGCGCCGTGGTTCTCTTTCGAACGAGACGACGCGACCGAGCTCGTGTTCGGCCACTGGGCGTCGATCAACGGCGCGACGGGACGCGCCGATCGAATCGGTGTCGACACGGGGTGCGTCTGGGGCCGTGCGATGTCGTGTTACCGCCTGGAGGACCGCGCGCTCTTCACGTGCGATTGCTCCTGATGGAGGTCTATCTGGTCGGTGGCGCGGTGCGCGACGCGCTCTTGGAGCGGCCGATCGTGGATCGGGATTGGGTTGTTGTCGGCGCGACGCCGGAGGACATGCGGGCGGCGGGATTCGACGCCGTCGGCCGTGACTTCCCTGTCTTTCTCCATCCGCGAACACGTGAGGAGTACGCCCTCGCGCGAACGGAACGAAAAACCGGGCCCGCGCATACCGATTTCGACTGTGACAGTAGTCCGAGCGTCACGATCTTCGAAGATCTCGCGCGCCGCGACCTCACGATCAACGCGATAGCGATCGATCACGACGGTCAGGTGATCGATCCGTACGGCGGCGTGCGCGACGTCCATCAAGGTGTCCTGCGCCACGTGTCGGATGCTTTCTTCGAAGATCCTTTGCGATTTTTTCGCGTGTCGCGCTTTGCTGCTCGCTTCGAATCCTTTTCGGTCGATCCGGTGACGATGAACATGCTCGAATCGATGCGTGGCGATCTGGCCGCTTTGCCGCCGGAGCGCGTCTGGCAGGAAACACGAAAGGCGCTCAGCGAACGGGGACGCGCGCGCTTCTTCGAGCTGCTCGGATCGCTCGGCACGACAATTTGGTTCGACGACGACCTCGTCACCGGCGCGCGTCGAGTCTTTGCCGCCGCGGACTACGAGTCGGGCGAACTCGCGACTGCCGCACTCGGCTTTGCCGCGCCTGAGCATGTGGTCGTTGAGCAATTCGCGCGACTTCGTGCCGACAACGACTCGTCCGCCGCGGCGCAGGCCGTGGCGGCGCAACAAGGGCAGCTGGTCGAGCCGAAGAACGCGGCCGAACTCCTTGATGCGCTGACGATGATCGGCGCGTTGCGTCAGGGGGATCGCTGGCTGCGCGTTTTACGGGCATGCGAGATCCGTTATGAACGTGATCTCGAATCGCTCCGTGTGCTCGCGCGGGAGCTGAGCGCGATCAAGGTCGACGTGGCGCCGGGACCAGCTTATGGCCGTGCGCTGCGGTCCGCTCGGATCGAGGTCGTAGACGCCGCGGGCGTGCTGTAGATGGCGCGCGGTTTTGTCCTCGTGACCGGGAGCGCGAACCGCATTGGTCGGGCGATCGCGCTGACGTTCGCAAAGGCAGGATTCGACCTCTTGCTGCACTTTCGGTCATCGCAGACGGCCGCGGCCGAGGCCCGAGACGAAATATGCTCGCTCGGCGTCGAGTGTCGGCTCATCCGTGCCGACCTTGCGACGAGCGATGGTGTGGCCGGGCTTGTCGTGGCGGCGGCGAAAGTGCCCCTCGTTGGGGTGGTGAACAACGCATCGCTCTTCTTCGCGACGCCGCTCAACGATGCCGATGACGCGCAATGGTTCGAACTTTTCGAGACGAACGTGCACGCACCTTTCCGGATCGTCCAGGGTCTCGCCAAGCAACTGCGAGAACAACGTGGCTTCGTCGTGAACATTACGGATGCTCATGTGGACCGGCCGCTTCTGGGACATTCGATCTATGGCATGTCGAAAGCCGCGCTGGTGCACATGACGAAAGCTTTAGCGCTCGAGTTAGCCCCCGAGATTCGGGTCAATGCGGTCGCGCCGGGGTCGATGTTGCCGCCCTCGAATGATGAACCGTTCGATGCCGAGGCCGAGAAGAGCGGCATTCCGCTGGCTCGCCTCGGTTCGACACAATCGATCGCGGATGCCGTGCTCTTTCTCGCAACCGCGGAATACGCGACCGGCGAAGTTCTCCGAATCGACGGCGGTCGTTCGCTCTAGCGCGTCAGACGGGCTCGAGTTCCGCCATGGGCCACCGTGCCCGCGTGGTGATGGCGAGTGGTGCGGTCTCACCGGCCGCGAGTCGCAACGCGCCGACGTGGGCAATCATCGCGCCGTTGTCGGTGCATAACGCGAGCGGCGCGTAGATGACGCGGGGTAGATCCTGCTCGAGTCTTGCGCGCAGTTTGATGTTCGCCGCCACGCCGCCGGCTGCAACGAGATCCGTCAGTCCTGTCGCCTCGAGAGCGCGGCGGCATTTGATCGCGAGGGTATCGACGACGGCATCTTCGAACGCGAGCGCGATGTCGGCCCGGTCTTCGTCCGTCGGTTCGCCGATTGATCGAATCGTCGTCTGGGTATGCGTCTTGAGGCCGGAGAAGCTCAGGTCGAGCCCCGGTCGATCGGTCATGGGGCGGGGAAAACGAAACCGGCCCGGCCTGCCCGATGGGGCGAGTTTGGCGATCTCCGGTCCGCCCGGGTAACCGAGCCCGAGCATCTTCGCTGCCTTGTCGAAGGCTTCGCCCGCGGCATCGTCGAGCGACTCGCCGAGCAGCTCATATCGGCCCATGCCATCGACTTTGAAGAGCTGGGTATGTCCGCCCGACACGAGCAAGGCGACGAAAGGCAGCGACGGCTTCTCATCGCCGATGAGGGGCGCCATCAGGTGCGCTTCCATGTGGTGCACCTCGATCGCCGGGATGCCGAGACCGAACGCGAGCGAGCGCCCGACGGTGGCGCCGACGAGTAGCGCGCCCATGAGTCCCGGGCCCGCCGTGTAGGCGATTCCGTCGAGGTCACGCAACCCTTGTCCGGCCGAATCGAGCAGTTCCTCGATCAGGGGCACCGTCTTCTGCACGTGATCGCGCGATGCAAGTTCCGGCACGACGCCGCCGTAGGCGGCATGCAGATCGACCTGACTGTAGATCGAATCCGCGATGAGACCGAGATCGGTATCCCATAGTGCGACGCCCGTTTCGTCACACGACGTTTCGATTCCAAGGACGAGCATAGGGATCCGCGGCTTTTTGAGAAGCCGCGCATTCTGCCACCGTCACCGCTGGAGCGCGTCCGACGACCCTTCGCGTGAATGGGTGATCCGGATTGATGATTTAAGTTTTGGAAATCGGAAATCGCGTTCAGTACAATCGCCGGCCCTCATTGAGAGCAACTTATGCCTTTCGTCAAAGTCAAAGAGAACGAACCCTTCGACGTTGCGCTCCGCCGCTTCAAACGTTCGTGCGAAAAAGCGGGCGTTTTGTCCGAAGTCCGCAAGCGTGAGTACTACGAAAAGCCGACAGCCGTCCGCAAGCGTAAGGCCGCCGCGGCGGTGAAGCGCCACCTCAAGAAGCTGCAGCGCGAAGCCCGCCGGTTCGAAAAGACGCACTGATTCTCGCGTCGCTCGAGCCCGCACGAACGGCGCCTCGCCGTTCGTCAACGATCTTTCAAGACCATCCCCCGCCTCGCGATCGAGCGCGGTGGTGTCGTCTATCTCCTTTCCAAGGTGTCCGATGACTGACTCGCAGGTTTCGCCCAAGAAGGAAGCGATTTCGGCCGCGACCAAGGACGCGATGCGCGCACGTGATCGCGAGCGGTTGGCGGCGCTGCGACTCATCAACGCCGAGCTCAAACAAGTCGAAGTAGATCGACGCGAAACGCTTGATGACGCCGCCGTGGTCGAAATCCTGACAAAGATGCTGAAGCAACGTCGCGACTCGCTCGAACAATACGAAGCGGCTGGACGCGAGGATCTGGCCGCGCGGGAACGCGGCGAAATCGCGGTGATCGACGAATTCATGCCCGAACAGGCGAGTGACGAGGAAATCGTCGCGTTGATCGACGAAGCGATCGCCGCCACGGGGGCGGAAGGAATGCGCGACATGGGAAAGGTCATGGGCGTTCTGGGTGCGAAACTCAAAGGTCGCACCGACATGGGTGCCGTCAGCGGTCTCGTTAAATCGAAGCTCGCCTGATTTCGAGGTTTTCGGTCACGCGCACTCGATCCTGACGAGCCCGGTGCCAAGCGCGGCGCGAGGAGCTAGGATCTTCAACGAGCGGCTCGCCGGGAGTCGCTCGACGTCATCACAAAGCGAGTCATGCCGGGTACGATTCCGCAGTCGTTCATCAACGATCTGATCGAGCGCGTCGATATCGTCGACGTCATTGAACGCCGCGTGCCGTTGAAAAAGACGGGTAAGAATCACAAAGGCTTATGCCCCTTTCACGACGAGAAGACGCCGTCTTTCTCCGTTAATCCCGAGAAGCAGTTCTACTATTGTTTTGGTTGTGGCGCTTCGGGTACGGCGCTCACGTTCGTGGTCGAATTCGACGGTTTACCTTTCCCGGAAGCCGTCGAATCCCTCGCGGCCTACGCGGGCGTCGAAGTCCCGCGTGAAGGCCAACGATCGAAGCCTGTGGATTCGGGGCTTTTCGACGTTCTCGACAAGGCGAGCCGGCTGTTTCAACGTGCACTGAGGGATCCGGCCCATTCGAAAGCGGTCGACTACCTCAAGGCGCGCGGACTGACCGGGGTCGTCGCAAAGGACTACACCGTCGGCTTTGCGCCACCAGGATGGGACTATCTCAAGCTTTCACTCGATCGGTTCGGCGAAGAGACGCTCATCAACGCAGGGCTTCTGATTCGTGCCGACAGCGGCCGGGTTTACGATCGTTTCCGTGACCGGGTCATGTTTCCCATCCTGGATCTCAGAGGTCGGCCGATCGGTTTCGGCGGCCGGGTACTCGATGGTGGTGAACCTAAGTATCTCAACTCACCAGAAACGGACGTGTTCCACAAAGGCCGCGAACTCTATGGCCTCTTCGAGGCCCGACGAGCACACCGGCAACTGAACGAGGTCATTCTCGTCGAGGGATATATGGACGTTCTCGCGCTCGCTCAGGCGGGCGTGACGAACGCTGTCGCGACGCTCGGTACCGCCGTCGGCGAGGACCACTTCAAGAAGGTGTTCCGCTACACGAAGCGGGTGGTGTGCTGTTTCGATGGTGACCGCGCCGGACGTCAGGCCGCGTGGAAGGCCGCGCTTGCCGCCTTCCCCGCGTTGACCGAAGGGCGCGAGCTCGGGTTCGTCTTCCTGCCCGAAGGAGAAGATCCCGATTCGATCGTTCTTGCCCGTGGACACAACCACTTTGCGGATCTCGTTAAGCACGCGACCGGTGTCGCCGAATACTTCTTTGCCCAGGTCGAGGATGGACTGGATCTTTCCCAGATGGACGGCCGCGTCCGGTTGGTCGAACTCGCGCTACCGCAACTCGAACTCTTACCGGACGGGGTCATGCGGTCGATGCTCGTCGAGCATCTCGCCAAGCGCGCTGAGCTCGATCCGCGCATGATCGATGCCCGGCTGCGTCAGGCGCGCCAGCCAATGCCATCGCGCTCGGCATCGACGCCGCGGGTCAGCGAGACGGCGATTGGTCGAAGCCTACTCGCCATCCTGCTCGACGATCCGACGGTCGCGCGACGGATAGACGACGCAAGCGCTGCGAGCATCCTTGAATTACTGAAACATGGCCGCATCTTCCCGCAGGTCTTCGACTATGTCCGACGTGAGAAGATCGACGACAGCGCGATCATCATGGGGCGGTTTGTGGGGGATCCGAGCTACGACCAACTCACGCAAGCGCTCGCGAAGCCCTTGGAACTCTCGATTGAGGGGAGGACGCTTGAATTCGTTGAAGGGGTTGCGCGTTATGTCGAAGAACACGATCTACGCGCCAAAGACGCGCTGAAGGAACTCTACGAGAACGGTTCGCGCGAAAATCTGGAGCGCTTTCATGAGGTATCACAAGAAAAACGCTCAAAAATCGCACCGCGCAAGGAATCGGATTTCTAGGGCTCTCGCTTTCTGAGAGTAAGAGAACTCACCGACCAGGGGGGCGGTGAGGAGCCGTGTCGATGGCGTATCGCCAACGATCGGGGGCAGCGCTTCGCTCGAGCGGGCGCCCGGGATCGGTTGGCAGACGAAATCACACGTCGAGGCGGTCTATAATCGACCGCTTGTCCCAGCACATTGCGTCGCGGCAGCGACGTCAGAACGAAGAGGTGATATGGCCACTAACGCCGAACAGCAACAGTCGCGCTTAAAGGAACTCATCGCCAAGGGGAAGGAACAGGGATTTTTGACCTACGCGGAGGTCAACGATCACTTGCCGGACGACATCAGCGATCCGGATCAGATCGAAGACATCATCCGCATGATCAACGACATGGGGATCACCGTTTACGAGACGGCTCCCGATTCGGACGAATTGCTCAACGCCGGTGACAACACCGCGGACGAACTGGCGGCCGAAGAAGCCGCCGCCGCGCTTGCGGCCGTCGAAACGGAAGCCGGTCGTACGACCGATCCCGTGCGCATGTATATGCGCGAAATGGGCACCGTGGAACTCCTGACGCGCGAAGGCGAGATCGCCATCGCGAAGCGGATCGAAGAAGGCATTCGCGACGTCTTGACAGCCGTCGGCTACTACCCCGGTACGGTCTCGTACATCCTCGAGACCTACGCGGACGTGACGAAGGAAGAGAAGCTGGCCGATTTGCTGGTCGGCTACCTGGACCCGGCGGAGAACGTCCAGCCGGCGACGCAGGTGGACCACTCGGCGCAGAAGAAAGACGACGAGGAGGAAGAAGAGGGCCCGAAGGGACCCGATCCCGTCGAAGCCAAGCGGCGTTTTACGGCGCTCAAGCGTGCCTACAACAAGTCGCAGAAGTCGCTCGGCGCGGAAGGGCGGACGGGCAAGCAAGCTCGAACCGACCTCGAGAAGCTCGGCAACGTGTTCTGCTTCTTCAAGCTCGTACCGAAGCACTATGACCACATCGTGGTGATGCCGCGGGAAGCGCTGGGACGCGTTCGCCGGCATGAGCGCGCGATCATGAGTCTCTGCATCGAGCAAGTTCGAATGCCGCGTCGCGACTTCCTCAAGGATTTCGTCGGCAGCGAAACGTCGATCGCCTGGGTCAACAAGCGCATCAAGGCGGGTGAGTCCTACAGCAAGCGCCTGGATGCCGCCAAGGACGACATCGCGCGGGCGCAGAAGAAACTCAAAGCGATCGTGCAGGAAATCGGCATGACCGTGACGGAACTCAAGGACATCAATCGCAGGATGTCGTTGGGTGAGGCCAAAGCCCGCCGCGCGAAGAAGGACATGGTCGAGGCTAACCTGCGCCTTGTGATCTCGATCGCGAAGAAGTACACCAACCGAGGCCTGCAGTTCCTGGATCTCATCCAGGAAGGCAACATCGGTCTCATGAAGGCGGTGGACAAGTTCGAGTATCGCCGCGGCTATAAGTTCTCGACCTATGCGACCTGGTGGATTCGCCAGGCCATCACGCGTTCGATCGCGGACCAGGCACGCACGATTCGGATCCCGGTGCACATGATCGAGACGATCAACAAGCTCAACCGGATTTCGCGTCAGATGCTCCAGGAGATGGGCCGCGAACCGACGCCGGAAGAGTTGGGCGAGCGCATGGAGATGCCGGAAGAGAAGGTTCGGCGCGTGCTCAAGATCGCCAAGGAGCCGATCTCCATGGAGACGCCGATCGGCGACGACGAAGACTCGCATCTCGGCGACTTCATCGAGGACGCGACGATCGGATCGCCGGTGGAACTTGCCACGGGCGAGGGCCTCAAAGAAGCGACGCGCGATGTTCTTGGTGGATTGACGGCACGCGAAGCGAAGGTGCTGCGGATGCGCTTCGGTATCGACATGAATACCGACCACACGCTCGAAGAAGTCGGCAAGCAGTTCGACGTCACGCGTGAGCGGATTCGTCAGATCGAGGCCAAGGCGTTGCGCAAGTTGCGTCACCCGAGCCGTTCCGATCATCTGCGGAGCTTCCTCGACGAGTGGATGGAGAACCGCGGCTAAACTCGGTTCGACCGACGGCAGACAAAAACGGGACCGCGAGGTCCCGTTTTTTTTGCTCTGCGAAAGTCAGCGCCTATCGATTGCGGGGGTGTTTCTTCGCTGCGCGCTCGTTGCCGAATTTGTATTGGCCGGTTGCCTTTGCCATCAGGCGTTGCCCCGTTGGGAAGTCACTCGATGCAACCCGGCGCATGAATCGCGCCGCGTTGTGGCCGATGAGCGTCGTGACAGTGGCTCCTTGGCGTGTGATTTCGACACGCCCGCCGCTACGTTCGGCAAAGCGAAAACCGAGGTCATTCTCACGGGTAGGTTCGTCCGGCATCTCACTATCGTAGTTCGTTTGTAGCGGTACCGGCATCGGTTAACGGGCCCTTCCGCGCGACCGTTCAAAGGCAAGGCAGTTCGATGCAGCCGAGTAGCAATCCGGTCAGTGCGAGGATTGCGAGGATCCGTGCGTCGCGCCAGGTGAAGTTGGGCAAGGTTTGTTCCTTTCCGCGTGCCTTACTACTTAGTGGGTCGCGGGACAGGCAGGGTTCAAGTTGACGGCCGGACCACATGAGCCGTGTTCATTTTGCGGGTCCTCGAGTTTCGTGTTGCCGTACAACGAAAGTCTCGGAAGGCGTCTATCTCAGTCACCTCAACAACCGAAAGGCCGTCCCGGAACGAAACATCTTCCCGGACGAGAATTTCGCGCGCGAGATCATGCAGCTTTTCACGATAGGGCTCTACGAACTCAACATCGACGGCAGCCGAAACTCGATACGGATGGCCAACCGATTGCGACCTATTCTCAGAGCGAGATTCGTGAGTTCGCGGAGGTCTTCACGGTTTCTCGTGGGGCGGCGACAACGCGGAATTCGGCATGGAGTACGGGCCTTACCGCATCCAGATGCAGATGTATGACGACTATCACGATACGTCCGAGAAGCATCTTCTGAACGACACGGTTGTTCCGGCTGGGCTAACCGGTCTCGAGGACTTCGAGGACTTCGAGGACTTCGAGGTCGCGATCGACAACCTTTTCGAGCACCCGAACGTCGGCCCGTTCATCGGCCGTCAACTGATCCAGCGGCTCGTCACCTCGAACCCGTCGCCCGCCTACATCGAGCGCGTCGCGCGCGCGTTCAACGGCGACGAGACCGGCATTCGCGGTGACATGAAGGACGTCTGGCGCGCGGTGTTGCTCGATCCGGAAGCGCTCGCCGTCGATGTCGACTCGAGCTTCGGCAAGCTACGCGAACCGGTGATGCGATATCTCGCGATCGCCCGCCAGTTCGGCGCGAGGACGTCCGATAACACGTTCTACGCGTCGGGATATCTCTTGAACTTCTTGGTACGCCAACACCCGCTGTCGTCGCCGACGGTGTTCAACTTTTTTCTCCCGGACTACACGCCTCCCGGCCCCATCGCGGAGGCAGGACTCGTGGCACCCGAGTTTCAGATCACCAACACGACGACTGTCGTTGGGGGTGCAAACGTTGCTCATATCGCCGCGTTTTCCGAAGACGGCTTCTTCGACATCCCGGATCCCTTCCCGAAAGCCCGGCTTCAGTTGGATGAATACATCGAGATTGCCGACGACGTCGACGAACTCGTCGAGCGGCTCGACATCATGATGATGTACGGCAGGATGAGTGAGGCGACCCGTACCGCGTTGACGGAGACGCTCGCGTCCTTCAGTGATCCGGAGCAGCGCGTTCGCCACGGGATTTTCCTGGTGGCGATCTCGCCCGAATACGTCGTGGAGGACTGAATGAGCACTCGACGCCGCTTCGTCAAAGACACGCTCTCGTTCGGGCTCGGTTCGAGGCTTCTCGGTACGGCGGGGTTGACGCTGGGCGCGACGGCCGCGCGGGGCGACAGCCATGACTACCGGGCGCTTGTCTGCGTGATGCTCGGTGGCGGGGCCGACTCGTACAACATGGTGGTCCCGACGGATGCCGATCAGTTCGACGAGTACGTCGCTGTTCGGTCGGATCTAGCGCTCGCGAAGGAAGATCTCCATCTGATGGCGCCGATTCACGACGGTCGTGAGTTTGCCATGCACCCCGGAATGCTCGAACTGCGCGACCTCTACGAGGCGCGTGAACTCGCCGTGTTGGCGAACGTCGGGACGCTGGCACAGCCCTACGATCGTGCGGCGCTCGAAGCCGGGACTGCCAGGATTCCCCTCGGCCTTTTCTCCCACGCCGATCAGATCGAGCAATGGCAGACCGCGGTGGTCGATGCGCGAATTGCGGCCGGTTGGGCGGGTCGGATCGCGGATCTGACCGAGGGCGACGGGCCCGCGAACGGCGTTTCGATGAACATCTCGATCTCGGGCACGAACGTTTTTCAGAGTGGCGTTTCGAGTTCGCCTTACGCGATCAGCGTGAACGTGGGGGGAGCACGGGGACTCTTTTCCTACGCCGACGGGTCGGATTACGGCGCCCGGCGCCAGGAGATGGTCGATCGGATCCTCGGCGTGCCGCAGGCGAACGTCCTGCGGGAGGAATACGTTCGCCGCCTGCGGGGCGCGATCGACGCGCAGCAGGTCTTTACGAGGGCGATGGAAAACGGCCTGCCCCTGCAAACGGCCTTTTCCGACAGCAACTTCTCGCAGTCGCTCGCGCTCATCGCGCGAACGATCGCGGGGCGCGAGGGTCTCGGTACGTCACGCCAGACCTTCTTCGTGAACTTTGGTGGCTGGGATCACCACGACGGAGTCGTCGAGCTACAGGCGGCGATGTTGCCGGTCCTGAGCCGCGGCTTGAAAGAGTTCCGTGAAGCATTGGTAGAACTCGGTGTTTATGACGAGGTGACCACGTTTACGGTGTCCGATTTTGCGCGCACGTTGACGTCCAACGGCAAAGGATCGGACCACGCCTGGGGCGGTCATCACTTCGTGATGGGCGGCAGCGTGAACGGGGGCCAGATGGTGGGTGATTACCCCCCTCATCTTCGAAGGCAGCCCACTCGCGATCACCCGGGGGATCTATGCGCCGACGACGCCGGTAGAATCCTATTTCATGGAGCTTGCGCATTGGTTTGGCGTCACGAGCGGCGAGATGGATCTCGTGTTGCCCAACGTTCGCCGGTTCTACGACCCGGCGATCGATCCAGCGCCGCTGGGATTTATGAACATTTAGGGTGTTTCTCGTTACGTGAGTTATGTCGAATCCGACGAAATCATTCGTGATTTCGTCTCTCGTGGCCTGGTGGTGCTGGGCCCTGAACATCTCAGCATCGACGACGCGGTTCACGCGCGGATCTATCAGAAGGAAAAGGCGCTCTTTGCCGACAAGGCGTTGATTGACGCGACGTCAGTGCTGGAAATCGTCGACGTGATCAATTCGCCGGGGTTGGTCGCTGCCTGTAACACGCTCGTCGGCGAAGACTGGGCCATCGTGCCGTTCACACACAACACGCCCTTCGTGAGTGGCTCGAACGATCAGCACTGGCATAAGGACGATAACGGACCGTTCAACGGTCGCAAGCACCGTCACCATCAAGCCATCCAGGTGGAGATGCTCTACTACCCCCAAGCCGTGGCCGCGGACATGGGGCCGACGGCAACCGTGCCGTACTCGCAGTACTGGACGTTCAATCACGAGGAGAATCACGACAACTTCGCGGGCGCGGATCATCTCGACTTCAACTATCAGATCGACGGTATGGAACGTCAGCCGATCAGCGGCCCGAAATCGACGTACGACGTAGAGGAAATCGTCGCCCGTGCGACGAAACACGACATCCGGATGCGCGACGCCGTGGACAACCTCGATTGGCCGCTCGTCACGCCCTTCGAGGCCGCGCCGCTCGATCCGGGTAGCGTCGTCCTTTACTCACACAATCTCTTTCATCGCGGAAATCACCGGCGTGATGATTGGCGTCATTGGAAGGACCATCCGCGCTTCATGTGGCGCTTCTGGCTCTTTCGCACGCGTGAACCGAAGGCGAGAGCGACGACGGGGCGACGCTGGACCGGCGTTGACGAACTGACCGGCGTCGATCGCGGCGATGCCGATCGGCTCACGACGGCGATCTGGGATTCACAGTACCGCTGGTTGACCGCGTCACAGACGCCCGCCGCTGACGAGCCGGAAGACATCGAATCGCTTCGCACGGCGCTCGAAGCAACAGGCGATTCCGCGGAGCCCCGACGCGTAGGGGCGGCATACCGGCTCGCAACGGCTGCGCCTACTGACGTCGCGCTGGACGTGCTCGGCCAAGCGCTGCGTTCACATCGCGAGAGTGTTCGACGGGCCGCGACGTTCGGTCTCGTTGCACTTGGTGAGGCCGCGACCCCGACCTACCTGGATGCCATCACATCGCCCGTCAAATGGGTGCGCAAGGCGGGCGCCTTCGGTTTGGGCGTTGCCGGTTCCGTTGATTCCATCGTCATCGATCACCTGATCGACGCACTCCACCACGACGATTCGCTCTACGTTCGATCCGTTGCGGCGGATGCTCTTGGATGTCTGATTCGTCGTGCGGACGATGACCGGCAGCGATCGCTCGGTGTGCGAGTGATCGATGCGTTCATCAAGAGCCTCGAGGTCGAGACTAATCGTCTCGCGATGAACCTCGCGCAAGGTCGCAGTATCAAGTTCGTGCGGCCGACCGACGAAGCCGACGTGTGCGAGGGAATTGGAATCACCTACAACGTCGAGGGCTACAAACCCGTGCGGTCGATCGCGCGTGAAAACGTGCTCTGGGCACTCGTCATCGTCGCGAGTCAGCGCATCGATTGGCCGCCGGAAACGCGAACCTCACTGCGCCGAGCGCTCAACTCGGTGATCGAGTTCGACGAGAATATCTTCGCCGCCGGGCTTGCGATGGATGCGCTGGTGCGGCTCCTGCGGGGTGACCTCGATGCAGAAGCCGAGGCCGTTCTCGCGAATGCGCCAAAGAGGAGTTGGGAGGCTTTGATTCGATCCGGCGTCGGTGTCGAACGAATCGAGGCCTGGGAGGGTGTTACTGCGCCTTAACGGTTCACGGCAATGGTCGGGCGGTGAGCTCGCGCCAGCGCACGTGATCGTTCAGGTAGTTCGAGTACCACGCGATGAGATCCGCTTCACTGTAGGACGGTTGCGGCGAACCGCTGGCGACCGCCAATCGATCGGCGGTCTGATGCCAGCCGGTGAGGACCCCGACCCACGGCGTGCCCGGTCCCCCGGGTTGTTCTGACCCGATACCGGCCGCGGGCGGCTCCATGCCGTCAGCCCACGTGTCGATGAAGCAGAAGTCGGTCGAGTCTTTGCCGTGCGGGCGGATTTCGAAACGCAAGACTTCACGTACGGGGTCGTCATCGGGTCGGTGGAACTGGATGAATCGTTTCTCTTCGAATCGATGCACGACCTGGGCCCAGAAATGATCGAACGCGCCGCCAATCTCGAGCTCGAGGCGGGTGGGTGGAACGATCCACCAGCTAGCGAGCCCTTCCTGTGTCGCGATGAGGTCCCAAGCCACGTCGACACCGACCGAGAGCCTTCGTAGCCAGACCACCGCGTGCGGGTGCACGAATCGCCCGCTGCTGGCGATGAGTTCTGCCTCGGCAATCGTTTCCATGGTTATTGCGGAATGGCCGTACCGGCGGCGTTGGGCGAGACCGGGTTCTGCGCAATGCCGGGGAAGACCTCGCGGAAGAGGCTCAGCATATTCACGGTCGAGCGCCGGTCGGTCGCCTCGTGCAACCGGCCGGGCGGCCCGAGCGTTGGCGGAAGCGCGAATCCATGCGGTGTTTTCGCGTGGTGGTTGAACATCCATTGCACGCCGGCTTCGTCCATTTCGTCGAAGAATCGGTGACGACTCTCGAGCGGTACGAGCGTGTCTTCAGCGCCGTTCTCGATCAGGATGACGGTGTCGGTGTTGTAGGTGTTTTCGGCCCGTTTGAGCGGCGGCCGCGCGACGCCGTAGCGCGCCGGGTTCGGATCTTCTCCCGTCTGCAGAAGACCGTGGAACGAGACGACGGCCGACAGATCGAGGCCGCCGCGTACCGCTTCGATAACCGCCATCCCGCCGAAGCAGTAACCGATCGCGGCTGGTGCAAACGACGCGTCGACTGTTTCGTGGGCGAGGCCTCGATCGAGCCACTCCTTCATCGCCGAGCGAAAGAGCCCATGGTCGTGATCCATCGAAACCAGGCCCTCGAAGCATTTCGCCTGGAACGCCTCGACCTGGTCGAGTTGCTCGGGAAAGATGCGTTCATTCGGTGGAACGATGTTGCCGTAGACGTCGATTGCGAGCCCCACGTAGCCAACCCTCGCGAGGTATTCCGCGACGTCGACATCGAAGAACTTGAGCCCTTGATAGTTGTGGATCACGAGCACCAGCGGTCGCGGGCCCGCCGCTTCGGGTGGCGCCACGAGGTGGCCGATGAAATCATTACCGCGAAAATGAAAAGCGATCTCGTCGCGACGTAGATTGGGGTCGGGCGGCCATAGGTCGGGCATTCGGCGTCTCATCAGTCAGAACGAGACGGCATGATGCGCGGCTGTTCGGGCCATTTCCATTGAACGAGGATCGATGCACTTCTCTTTCGATTTCGACTACACACTCGCCGATTCGTCCGGTGGGACGGTCGCCTGCGCCACGTATGCGCTCGAGCGAATGGGGCGCGATATCCCCGATCCCGATCCGATTCGGCGCACCATCGGCAACAATCTGCCGACGACGTTCTTCTTACTCACGGGCGAAGACGACCCCACCCTCACGGACGAATTCGAACGGCTTTTCCTCGAGCACGCGGACCAGGTGATGGCCGAGCACATCCGAATCTATGACGGCGTGCCCGCGTGCCTCGAGTCTTTGCGTGGCGCCGGACACGAGGTCTCGATCGTGTCGACTAAGACGGCGCATCGAATTCGAACGGCGCTCGAGCTGATCGGCATCGACCGTCGCGTTGCCATCGTCGTCGGCGGCGACGAAGTGACGAGTCACAAGCCGGATCCACAAGGCCTGCTGCGGGCGATGGAGCAAATCGGGGCAGAGCGACAGGACACGCTCTACGTCGGCGATTCGGTCGTCGATGGCGAATGCGCAGATCGTGCTGGTGTGCGGTTTATCGGCGTCCGCTCGGGGGTCACCCCCGCGAGTGAACTCGAACGCTGGCGTCCTTGGCTGTTGCTCGATTCGGCGACGGACATTCCACACGCCTCGAGATCGCCTAAGGCGGACGGTCCTCAACCTTGAGGCTCGCCCAGATCGCGCCCCGGCTGTCGCGGTGATAGCCGATCTGGAGCTTTTCGAGGTGATCTGGCAGTGCGTCGATCGTGCAGTTGAAGTGCTCGGCGAGTTCTTCATCTTTCAGTACGACCACGCGCGGGTGGCGTCGTCGGCGTTGTCTGTGAAGTCGGTTGAATCGTCTATCCATACTGTATATCTGTACAGTTATTCAGAGCAGTCAACAAGGTAGCCTGGCCCACACGGCACAAGCTCAGGTGGTTCTGATGGTGAATGCGTTCGGGCAGCGCTTCTGCGCTTTGGTTTTCTTCCTCGGCGCTTGCCCGTCGGGTGCCCAGGACGCGCCTTGCCAGGGTGAGGATTACCGGGCGTTCGATTTCTGGCGCGGTACCTGGACGGTGGCGGACGCGGCCGGCAACGCAGTCGGGACGAACACGATCTCGGTGGGCGAAGCGGGGTGCGTTTTGCAGGAATCCTGGCGAAGCACCGCCGGCAATACCGGCCGGAGCCTCAACTACTACGATCCGTTACGGGATGTGTGGCGCCAGGTCTGGGTATCGGGCGGTTCAATCATCGACATCGAGGGCGGGCCCGACGATCACGGCTCGATGGTCTTGACGGGCTCGATCACCTACACGGGCAACGCGACTCGACAGGACTTCCGCGGCCGGTGGACGCTTCTCCCGGATGGGCGGGTTCGGCAGTTCTTCGAGCAGTCGGCGGGTAGCGAGTGGTCCCCCTGGTTCGAAGGCTTCTACACGCGCGTCGCCGACCAGGTGGTTGCGCCCCGCTAGAGCTTGGCGCCGAGCGTCAGCGAGATCGTCGTGTCGGTCTGGCCGCGACCTGCGTTCGGTTTCGTCTCGTACTGCAGGCCGACCCGCAATCCCGCGTTCCAGTTTTCATTCAGGTAGACGCGCACGCCGCTGCCGGAACTCCAGACCGTTCCCCGGTCCGAAGCGAGGATGTGCAGCACCTGGTTGTCGTGGAAGAGTTCGATCTCGTCCGGGCGAACCCAGTAGCCGTAGCGTAAACCCCAACGCAGCGCGGGGTTGTTTTCGCTTTCGTTGGCGAGCTGTTCGAAAACCTGACTGACACCGAGGTCCGAGGTGAGTGAGCCGCGATCGTTCTTCCAGAATGTTCGACCGCCGCCCAGGCCTACCGAGATGCGGCTGTCGATGTCCTTGATGGCATCGGCAAAGTATTCGACGTTACCGAGCGCATACCAGGTCGGGCTCGCGTTCCAGCGAAACTCGTAATCGAGATCGAACTGGTCCTTCGTCTTGACGCTCGAACCGCTGGAGTCGGCCTCTGCCTGCGCGATATTCACCCCGATGACGTGATCGATCCGTTCGCCGGAGCGTTGCGCCCCGACGATGAGCGAGATATTTGTCGTCTCCGTGTTCCCCGTGGAGACGACGTAGCCCATATCGGCCTGCGCCTCCCAGTCTTCGAACGGGTCGGGTGCGGCCGCGTAGACGGAGCTCGTCCCGGTCGAAAGCGTCACGTCGACGGGTAACGCTGTGTCGAGGATTGCGGAGCGCGGGATCGACACGACGCCCAGATGTTCGGTCTCGAGATCGATCGACTCGTCGCCGTACCGGACGATTTCGCCGGTGAGGCGATCGCCATTGATGAACTGAATCTCTTCGGCGGCGAGGGGGGTGGCAATCGCGAGGGTGAGGACGGCGATAAGCGCGTTGATCGTTCTGCGCGGGTCGAACACGGGAAATCCTTTGTTGCTGTGGGTTTGGTTTCAGTCCGCGTCGTCGCGGCGGCGCGAGTATAGCGGGCGTTTTTTGTTCTTCTCAGCACGAGGCGGCTCGGGTGTGATGCAATCGCGGTTTGCCTGAACGACCACCGCTTTGACCAGCCCGACCATGAGAATACGACTCGTCCTTGCGACGCTCGCCGTTGTCCTGGGGACGCCTTCGTATACCGGCGAAATCACCGTGTTCGCGGCCGCGAGTTTAAAAAACGTCCTGGATGACGTCGTCGTCGCCTTCGAGGCAGCGTCGCGCCATGAAGTTCTCACTTCTCACGCTGGCTCGTCGGCGCTGGCGCGGCAGATCCAGCAGGGCGCGCCAGCGGACCTCTTTATATCGGCGAACGTCGCGTGGATGGACTGGCTCGCGGACGAAGCGTTGATCGACGAACGCACGCGTCGCGACCTCGTCGAGAATCGCCTCGTGCTGATCGCGCCCGGGGATGACCACGGCGCGCCGATCGAATCGTTGCTCGAGGTCCCCGCGCGATTGCGGGACGGCCGGATCGCCATGGCGATGGTCAATGCCGTTCCCGCCGGGATCTATGGGCGCATGGCATTCTCGACAGTTGGGATTTGGGGCGAGCTCGAGGATCGAGTCGTACAGACCGACAACGTTCGTGCAGCCCTCCGTCTCGTGGCGATGGGTGAGGTGTCGCTCGGGGTCGTCTATGCGACCGATGCGCTCGCGGATTCGGACGTTCGGGTGATCGGTCGCGTCGATCCGGACGTCCATCCGCGCATCGTGTATCCCCTCGCGGAGGTCGCCGGTCGTGGAAGCACCGCGACCGCCGATTTCGCGGGATTCCTCGTTTCGCCAGAAGCCGACACCATCTTCGCGCGGCACGGTTTTCTTGGCGTAGAGCGCGAATAGATGGAGTGGTTGGGTCCGGCCGAATGGGATGCCGTCGCGCTGTCGCTCCAGGTGTCGATCTGGGCGACGATCGTGAGCCTGCCGGTGGGCGTCTTCATCGCGTATGCGCTCGCCCGATGGTCGTTCCCCGGCAAGCAACTCCTGAACGGCGTCGTGCATCTGCCCCTCATCCTGCCACCGGTGGTGACGGGTTATCTGTTGCTGGCGAGTTTCGGGTCACGTTCCGCTTTCGGTTCCTTCCTCGAATCGATCGGGATCGCCTTTGCTTTCCGGTGGACCGGGGCGGCCCTGGCGGCGGGTGTCATGGCGTTTCCGCTAATGGTCCGCGCGATCCGGCTGTCGATCGAAGCGGTCGATCCAAAGCTCGAGGAGGCGGCCGCGACGCTCGGCGCATCGAAATGGTGGGCGTTCGCGACGGTGACGCTGCCGCTCATCTTTCCCGGGGTGCTGGCCGGCGCGATTCTTGCCTTTGCGAAAGCGATGGGAGAATTCGGCGCGACGATCACGTTCGTCTCGAACATTCCCGGTCGTACACAGACGTTGCCGTCGGCGGTCTATGCCTTTCTGCAGACTCCCGGGGGTGAAGCGGGGGCGATGCGTCTGGTCATCGTGTCGATCGTCGTTGCGCTGACGGCGTTGCTGCTCTCGGAGTTCGTCGCGCGGCGGGTGGCCGGACGGGTCGGGCCATGACGATCGAGGTGGCATTCCGACACACGCTCGGGGATTTCGAACTCGACGTCGAATTCGAAGCGCCGGCCGGCGTGACCGTGCTCTTCGGACGCTCAGGCTCGGGTAAGTCGACGATCGTCAACGCGGTGGCGGGGCTCGTCGTGCCGCGCTCGGGTCGAATCGCGGTTGACGGTGTCGTGTTGTTTGATGCGGCGAAACGCATCGCGTTGCCGCCGCATCGCCGTCGGCTCGGCTACGTCTTCCAGGAAGATCGACTCTTCCCGCACCTTAGCGTGGCGACGAATCTCACCTACGGCGAATGGTTTTCGCGGCGTCGAGGTAATGGCGAATCCCGCGTGGCGAGTTTCGAACAGGTCGTCGAACTCCTCGGCATCGATCACTTGCTGGACCGCAAACCCGCGACGCTGTCCGGTGGCGAGAAACAGCGTGTTGCGATCGGTCGAGCGCTCCTCGCGCAGCCGCAGTTGATCCTGGCCGACGAGCCGTTGGCCGCGCTCGATGAAGCGCGCAAGGCCGAGATCCTGCCCTACTTCGAACGCCTTCGAGACGAGCTGGCGATTCCGGTGCTTTACGTGAGTCATTCCGCAGCCGAAGTCGCGCGGCTTGCGACGACGGTCGTCGCGCTCGAATCGGGTCGGATCACGAGCGTCGGGCCGGCGGTGGACGTGCTGGCTGATCCATCCGTGTTGCCGACCGGGGTGCGGGATGCGGGCGCGATCCTGAACGCTCGCGTGGTAGCGCATCACGACGATGGGCTTTCGGAACTCGATGCGGGTGGCGTACGACTGCACCTGCCGCGCGTCGATCATCCGCTTGGTCACATCGTTCGTGTGCGTATCGCGGCGCAGGACGTGATGCTTTCGCGACGCGAACCGGGTGAGATCTCAGCACTCAACGTGCTGCGTGGCACGATTGACGCGATTCGCGCGGGCGGCGGGCCCGGTGCTTTGGTTTCGCTCGATACCCCGGCCGGCCGACTGCTCGCACGGGTCACTCAACGCTCAGTCCGTGCGCTGTCGCTCGTCGAGGGGATTGAGTGTTTCGCAGTAGTGAAGACGGTCGCGATCGCCCGGCAAGACATTACCGGCGCGTAATAACGAGCTCGGGCTACGGATCCGTGCGACCGCGCGTGAGATACCTTCGAGTTGCGGATTCGACGTCCGACGGCCACACGCCATCGAGCGATTCGAGTAGCGCACGTGCGCGCGGTGTGAACAAGGCATCGACGGCGGCGCTGAATTCACGGACAGCTTCCTCGTCGTCCCGAAGCGCCGGCAACGAGCGCAGTACGGACTGCTGCTCGTTGCTCAGGACGTTCTTGAGTTTCTTCGGGCCGGGGCGTGTGGTCCGTCCTTCGAGCAAGAAGATGTCGATCAGGTGTTGGCGCAAGAGATCCGCGCCTTCCCGAGCCGCGTGCACGTCGCCCCTGCCGAGCACGACGACTGAAAGACCGAGGATTCGGAAGAACTCGGTGGCGATCCGGGACACGGAATCGGCGGTGGGTTCGAGCGGGGCGATCTCGAGCGCGGGTGCTACGTCGAGATCGGCCGGATAGATCGCGACCGTGCCGGGCGGCGGCTCCGTCGCAAAGGCGATGTCGACACGATGCCACGCACTGGTGACGACGCTCAGAATGAAGGGCTTGCCGCCCGGTGGTAGCTCGTAGGCGATGATGGTGTCTTCGACGCTCGCAATGGCCTGCCGCGCATCTTCGACGAGCGGCTGGTCGGCGAGCACGATGATGTCGAGATCGCTGAACTCGTCGGCGTCGCCGTGCGCCAGGGAGCCGGACACGAGCATCCCTCGAACAGCGGAGGACGTCGTCACCCAGTCGAGCAAGGCGTGGAACAACGGTCGGTAGCTCGCCTCAAGTGGCGCGAGGTGATTCTCGATGGTCCTACTCCGGTTCGGCGTAAGTCGTCATGATCCTAGCCTGAAGCGCTCCGCTCGCCGTGGTTTTCTGAGGCGCGATTGACCTACCGGATGCCCGATACAATCCAGACGATCTTTCTCGACATGAACGGGACGTTCGTCTTTGGCCACGACCAATTCGGTCCGGGCACCGACTACTTCCCGGCATATCGTGCGGTGGGTGGCGCGCGCCTTGATCGGGAAGCGCTCAACGTCAAAGTCCGTCAGGTCGTCGATCGGCTGGATGCGCTCTATCAAAGCAACGTATCCGATCTTGATTTTCCGTCGGTCGCGACGATCGTCGACGAAGTCGCAGGCGATCTCGACGCCGACGAGAAGCAATTCGTGGAAGACGTGATATCGCGACACGAGATGGGGCATATCGCCGATGACGTCGCCGACGCGCTACAGCGTCTGTCGGAACGTTACGCCTTGGTGATCGTCAGCAATCTCTGGTCGCAGAGCCGGCTATGGTGCCGATTCCTAGACGAGGTCCTGGGTGACATCTTCGCCGCACGGGTTTTCAGTTCGGATCTTCGGATCAACAAACCCGCGCCGCAGATCTTTCTCCACGCACTCGAACTCGCCCGAGTCGAGGCGGCAGAAACGGTGCTCATGGTGGGTGATGACTGGCGTCGTGACGTCGAACCGGCGCTCGAACTCGGCATGCAAGCGACGTGGCTGAGCGTACAACCGCGTCGCTCTGAAAGCGTCGCGCAGATTCGTGCGGTGACGGAACTGGTCTAGTTCGTGCCGGCGGGCCACCAGTTCGGGACTTCGGTGTCCGGCAGCTCGACCTCTTCTTCCGTACCGCCGAGCGACGTCAAAAGATCATCAGGCAGTCGCTCGTTGGCATGCTCATCCTCGAGCAACGGCGGACGGAAATCCGTCGGAATCGCACCGATGACGAGACGATCGGCGAGGAAATCGCACGTCAGCCGGGTCGTGGAATCGGGCTCTACGGCGTAGCGAACGGAGTATTCACCGCCCCGCTCGATCTCATTGGTCAGGCCGGACGGCTTCGGTCCGTACCAGCCGCGGGCGTGGCAACCGATGGGCCCGGCGCGATCAGTGGGGATATGCACGTAGGCCGCGATGCGGAACTCGCCCGGCTCTACGTTGGCAACGACGCCGCGCACGGTGTCCCCGGAAACGTCGTCGACCAACACGCGTGGTGTCCAGGTCGAGCGAATCGCGCTCGCGATCTGGTCGTTCATGAGCTGGCGCATGAACGGCTCGACCAGCACGTCCGTGGGGCGGTCGCCGATCCTGTCGATCGAGGTGTAGAGCGACGGATCACCGTCGATGAGGAAGCGAAGCTCGGGCGGATTTCGTGAAGCCGCCAGCGCGCGTTCGAGCTGAATCGCGGCGACGTTGAGATCGATGCAGTTCGCGCCGCTATCGATCACGACGACGACCCGCTTGGCGTCGCGTTCGCCGTATCGGCTCGAGCGATTGAAATCGGTGATGGCGGTGAGCGTCAGGGGCAACCAACCGGATTCGAATGCTTGTTCGCACGGCACGCTCGCGTACGAATAGGTGACGTTCTCAGTCCCTTCCTCGACGAAAGTTTCAACCTCGCCGCGG
This sequence comes from uncultured Pseudomonadales bacterium, assembly GCA_951813295.1. Classification (GTDB taxonomy): domain Bacteria; phylum Pseudomonadota; class Gammaproteobacteria; order Pseudomonadales; family Azotimanducaceae; genus VXYL01. The sequence continues at coordinate 973,135 of CATOTI010000002.1, read as the reverse complement.
TAAGTCTCCTCCACCACGACCGCCGTGAATGCGGCGAAATCGCGAGGTGCAAAGTAGATCCACAGGGTTGCGGCAATCGCCGCGATGCCGACGAGTTGCGTCAGGCGCCAGAGGCGGTGGCGCAAGGATGGCGGTCCGACGCTTCTCGTCGAAGCCAGCCACACGTCACTGGATTCTCTGTCGTAGGGCATTACGCCCTCATCCTACATCCGAAAAGGGCGTCTGGTCATTGTTGGCGAGAATTACCCGCAATAAGGCAAAAAACGGCAAGAATTCGAGGCGTTCTCCGCTTCGTTCGTTTTCAGCCGCTTGTTCCGCGGCTGAGCATGCGGTTGAGATCTTCGATGGCTACATCACGAACGTGTTGGGCGAAGTACCACTCGTGTCCCTCGAGATCGAGCGCTACGTAGAGCCGATCGCCGAAGGGCTGATCGGCCGGCGGTTCGATGATCGTTGCGCCGCTCGATCGCGCGCGTTCGCAGTGCGTATCGACATCGTTGACGAAAACGTAGGTAGCACTTCGTGTGGCAGCAGGTCGCGCGGTGTTACGCGGACCCACGTTGCCGAGCATGACGACGCCGTCGCCGAGCGCGATTTCGGCGTGCGCGATCGTGCCGTTGGGAAGCTCTAAGCGGAAGCGTTCTTCGAAACCAAAAACGTCGCAAAGCCACGGAATGGCCAGTGCCAAGTTCTCGAAGAAAAGATACGGCAGCAGTCGTCGATCGGTTGTGGGATGCATCGGTTTAGTAGACCGAGCCTATGGGAAAACGAAAATGCACACGCTGCCCGGCGACAAGGTCGACGGGTTCGGCGACGGGATACTCCACTGTGAGGAGAATGCCGCGCTCGAACTCAGCCACGGCCTTGAATCGATCGACTAGCGCTTCGTCGTCGTAGGCCTTCGCGAGGGCGCGCCCCGTTCGACCGCAGCCTTTCTGCTGGACGTAGTGAATGAGCGTCGCGGCAGGCGGTATGGGTAGCGCGGCGTCACCGGCCGGTGCGATGGCGAGGTACGTATTGATAGGGAGTTTGGAGATGCTGAAGTCGGCGCCGTCATCGCGACCGATCAATAGATTCGCGCCCAGGAGTTCCGGTGTCACGTCGACGCCCAATCGTTCACTCAGGAGTGCACATTCGAACGGCGAAACAGCAAAGAGCTGGCGACGATTGACGATCGTCGCGCGAGTCTGCGCGTAGAGCGGGGCTTCACGCGGGGTGGAACGACGCGTGATCGTGCGGTGCCGATCGCCCGCTACCCCTTCGTAATCGATCGTCAAGGAATCGGTGCCGCGGGTCACCGAATGCCCGCCGGGGTTGCTGCGGATGTCCTGATCCTCGGCCGGACCGAACACGCCGAGAATTGTCCCGACGGCCGGGATATTCGCTCCGCGCAGTGCATCGAGCTTCGCCCGTTCCGCGTCGATGTAGGTGTCGAGGTCGTCGTAAAACAGCATCGCGCTGGTCCCTCCGTTGATCGCGCGACGATGCCACAGGGCGGGAAGTCAGTTCGAGCGCGATGTCGGACGTGCGCTAGCCGTGGCTTGGCGATCCGGCCAAGCCGGCAGCAGACTCAAGCTTGTTCGTGAGAGGAGCGCTCATGCGCGCGTCCGTCATCATTCTTGCCGTTCTCGCCGTGCTGGCGCTCCTGGTCGGGGCGCGCTACGGCACCTACGTCAACGGCCCGACGATCGCGGATACGCCCGCTGAGCTTTCGATCCGTCATGCGTTTCCGCGCGGCCCGACGCCGCCCGGCCATGATCGAGCGCGTGCCTACGCCCAGGAAATCGGCGCGTCGAGCGTCATCGTTGTCAGGGACGGCCGGCTCGTATTCGAAGTCGGTGACACGAGCCAGAAGATTTCCGCCCATTCCGTGCGCAAGAGCATCGTGGGCGCGCTTTACGGCATCGCCGTCGAGCGAGGCCTGATCGACATTGATCGCACGCTCGGCGAGCTCGGGTTTGACGACGTCAACCCGCCACTGACGGCAACCCAGAAAACGGCGCGCCTCGAAGACCTGCTCACCGCGCGCTCGGGCGTCTATCACGCCTCGATTCGTACCGAAGGAGGACATCCGCCGCCGGGTTCGCACGCGCCGGGTGAGGCTTTCTTCTACAACAACTGGAGCTTCAACGCGCTCGGCGGGATCTTCGAAGAGCTGGTGGGCATGAAGCTCGGGATGGCCTTCGATGAGTGGATCGCAACACCGACCGGCATGCTCGATTTCGAGGTGGCGGACGTGCGCTACGAACACGGCGAGGAGTCCGTCTTCCCCGCCTACCGATTCTGGCTGTCGGGGCGCGACATGGCGCGCTTCGGCCAGCTCTACCTCGACGACGGCCGATGGGGCGAAACGCAAATCATTTCGCCCGAATGGATCAGGAAAACGCTCACCAAGCACACCGACAACCCGAACGGCGCGAGCTACGGTTATCTTTGGTGGATCATGCCGGACGGTTCCTACCTCGCGACCGGCACGGGTGGTCAGAAGATTGGCCTCTTTCCCGAGACACGCACGATGATCGTGACGCGTGTCGACACCGGCGACGGACTATCGCGGGCGATCTGGTGGAAGTTCGGCCAGCGGGTCGACAACACCGAGACGCTGGAATTGCTCGCGCGTCTGTTCGACCCCTAGGGCGACGTATGCTGCGTCGATCCAGTCGAGAACAGGAATGTCGTGGCAACTATCCACTTGATCGAAGGACCCGTCGGCGCGGGCAAATCGACCTACGCGGGCAAGCTCTCGCTTGCCGTGGGCGCCCCGCATCTCAACCTCGATGAATGGATGGTCACGCTCTTCTCACCCGACCGGCCCGATGAAGGATTCATGGACTGGTACCTCGAGACAAAAAATCGCTGCATCCAGCAGATCTGGGATGTCACCATCGAAATCTTGAGCCACGACATCGATGTGATTCTTGAACTCGGGCTCGTGCAAGCCGCCGATCGCGCGCGTTTCTACGAGCGAGTCGACGGCACGGATCTCGACCTCGCGGTGTACGTGCTCGATACGCCGGTCGACGTGCGCCGCGAGCGTGTGCGTGAACGTAATCGCAAGCAATCCGGCACCTTCAAGATGGAGGTGTCCGATGAGGTTTTCGAGATGGCCAACGCCTTCTGGGAGGACCCGACGGAGGCGGAGGTTCGTGACCGCGGGATCGAGGTGGTTGGGGCGGTTTGACCTTCGTCTAGGCAGCCGCCGGCACCAGTGCCCAACCATTTGAAGGGTCGATCGTGGAGTTCTTGATGGTGTCCAACCGCAAAAGGCAATCACCGCGACTACCGCCGGCGGGCGGACACAGGATCCTGTTTCCTTCAGCGATCGCGTCAATCGGCCGACGATGAAACTGACGTCGAGTGCGGTGCTCATCCATTGAAGGTGCTTAGTGAAGATTGTTGTGACCAAAGATTCCGACGGCTATGAGCTCCTGGCACTTCGAGCCGATCAGGCGGAAGAATCATCCACGTTCCCCAACAAAGGCTGGTTCCCGCACGATCTGGTCCATTTCGTGGTGGAGCAGGAATTTGGCTTTCGATCCGCCTTCTGGGGCCGGGTTGGGGCGGGAACGACCATCTTGGATGTCGCGTCGCTCGCAAAAGCGGGCGGGCATGCGAGTGCCGTCCGGGCGGACGAACCCGACGATGACATCGTCGAGTTGGTGCAAGCAGAGCGAATCGTCGAGTGTTTCGAAGCAGAGCTCTGGGCCGATTCAGCGGACAACGAGGCGTTTCGAGCAATTCTCGACGCGGCCTGTCGGCAATCGAAGGTCGCGACACCCGATCTCGGTGATGAATCGATTGATGTGGTGCGTCGACGCCTCTATGAACTCGGCGACGTCTGGCGCGAATTGAACGTCGGTGAATCGCTGACGCTCGTGTGGGAATAACGCTGGCGGTGTTCGACGAAGGGGACAGGTCGGTCCCCCTCATCGGTGGGTTCATCCGGTGGCGCGTTCGTCCCGGATGATCTGGTTGCAGAGTTCCACGCATTCGTCGCAAACGAAAACGTCGGGCCCCGCGATCACCTTCGAGACCTCGTATTGCCACTTGGTGCAGAACGAACAACGCACCCAGTCATCCTTGGCGACGAGCGCCTTCCAGCTCCGCTGATGGTGCTTTCGTGCGACGACGAGTTGGGCCTGGGTCAGCTTGAACTCGCTGGTCTGCCGGAAGTACGGCTCGACGCTGCGAAGCGCGTCGGCGTCGCCCGCCCGGACATCGTGGAGGAGCCGTTTGGCTTCCGCCTTGAACCGGACGACGTGAACGGAATCGTTGGATTTAGGCATGGTGCCTCCTTTCCTGGTGTCCAGTATCCGCGCCCTTGGACAGAAAAGAGGTAGCTATGTGTTGGTCAGATTCAGATGGGGCAGGCCCTTTCCGCGGATCGGCGGCGCTCTGAAACGCCCGGCCAGCCTAGCGCCGGGGCATACGGAGTCGCAAATGGCGCCAGTCACCCACGAGGCGCGGCTGGCCGAGGTCCGATAGCGCGTGGCGCGGGTCTGGCGGCGCTTCGGGAGCTATTCGCGCTTCACCGATCGCACGACGTAGCCGCCCGATCGCTCATCCGCTTCGACCTCCAGGAGTCCGCGCGTCTGTGCTTCTTCCAAAAGGTCGTTGAATGACGAGAAGCCAAAAGCGGTTTCGCTGAATCCGGGGTGACGACGCTTGAGCGTCTGCTTGACCATCGACCCGAAAACCCGACCGTCACGTTCCGCGATCAGTGCATCGGCCGTGTCGAGGACAAGTTGGATGCCCTCGTCGCGTTCATCGACGGGCTGCTTCTTGGCGGGCGTGGTACCTGACGATTTCTTTTTCTGAGGTGCGCTTCGCTTCTTCTGTGATTTCTGTTCTTTGATGAGATCGTTGTAGAAGATGAATTCGTCGCAGTTGCTCATCAAAAGGTCGGACGTGCTGCTGCGCACGCCCACGCCGATCACGAGCTTGGCGTTTTCGCGCAGTTTGCTGACGAGCGGCGAGAAGTCGGAGTCGCCGCTGATGATCACGAACGTGTCGATGTGATCTTTCGTATAGCAGAGGTCCAGGGCGTCGACGACCATCCGGATGTCGGCCGAGTTCTTACCGGACTGGCGCGTGTGCGGAATCTCGATCAGTTCGAACGCCGCGTCGTGCATGCGGGGTTTGTATTCCTTGTAGCGGTCCCAGTCGCAGTACGCCTTCTTGAGCACGACGTTGCCTTTGACGAGCAGCCGCTCGAGCACCAGCGAGATATCGAACTTCGGGAACTTTTCGTCCCGGACGCCGAGCGCGACGTTCTCGAAGTCACAAAACAGAGCGAGGTTGTTGTCGGTCACGAAATCTCTCTTGGTGGCTGGCCGGGGCTGATGAAAAGCCGTGGCCGAAGTTTGTCGACGCGCCAGGTTTTGAGTTCGCGTGCGGACTGTCGATGCCCGCAGCTTAGCCCACGACCCCTATTTAGGGTGGCTTCTCGGAAATCGACGGGCGATCACCTGATGGACCGCTCACGCTCTCGCGTGATCGCATTCTGAGGATTCAATCACCGCCTGGATCCGACCGATGCCCGAAGAGCCAGTTTGACGGTCGATCCGTGGAACGGATCGCCAAGGGTGAAGAGGGCGCGATCCACGATCTTCTCGGTAAGGGGTTCGTCGTCACATTGATGGTCACAAAGCTTCGGCGCGGGCTGCGTCGACTGGTCGGGAAGGACGCGGACGCCGTTTCCTAGCGGGTTCGCTGGGCGAAGGGCTATCTGCGAGCATCGCGGCGAACTTGATAGCTTCTGGAAATTGCTCATGCGAACTGGTTCGCTCCTCGCGACGCTCGCGCTGGCCGGTTGTGACGCTGGCGAAGACGTGCGGTTTACCGAGATTCCCTCGACCGGCGAAGTCACCGTCATAGCGGATGTGTGGGCCGACAACTGGTTCAGCTTGAGCCTCGGAAACGATGAACTCATCGTCGATTCGGTCCCGATCGAGACCGAGCGGTCCTTCAATGCCGAGTCTTTCCGGTTCAAGACCGACTTCCCGATTCAGCTCAACTTTGTGGTGAAGGACTTCCGCGAAAACGACACGGGCCTCGAATACATCGGCGCGCGCAACCAGCAGATGGGTGACGGCGGGTTCATCGCCCAGTTCCGCGACGTCGACTCCGGACGGTCACTTGCGGTGACGAACGCAGCCTGGAAGTGCCTCGTGATCCACCGAGCGCCGATGGAGAAATCGTGCGAGGACTCGAGCAATCCCATTGCGGGAGAAGGCGCCTGCGCTTTCGAGCGGCGTGAGGAGCCAACGGGTTGGCGCGGGTTGGCCTTCGATGACGCGGACTGGCCCAATGCCGCCGAGCACAGCATTGCCGCCGTCGATCCGAAACACGGCTACGACGCGGTTGATTGGGACTCGAATGCGCGGCTCATCTGGTCGGCGGATTTGGAGCGGGATAACACGCTCTTGTGTCGCTTCACTGTTTCGCGGCCTTAGGCCCGGTTGAGAGGGAAACGATGAGGGTCGCGATGCGAGCGAGGGTCGGTTTCTTCGGTCGTGTCGCTAAGTCGAAGTTGGATCGACGGCTTCGTCAATCAGCTTTCGCGTCTCGGCGTGCTTGCGGGAAACATCGTATATCGATCGCCCGTCTTTGCTCGTTGCGGCGGTATTCGCGCCCAGTTCGATGGCCATGCGGATGGACGCCTCGCGATCACCCAGGTCGGCGATCCATCGGGTTCCCACCGGTCGCACTGCCCACCAGAGCGGCGTACCGCCCCAGTGCGAGCATTTGCGTTCAAGGTCAGCACCTCGTTTGACGAGCGCTTCGACGAGTTTGGGCATGCCGTTGTTGACGGCCCAGTGCAGAGCAGTCGCATCGTAGATCGTCGACTGGTTTACGTCCGCGCCCGCTTCCACCAATACGAGGGCCATATCTTCCGCCCCGAGTGAACACGCTTGATCCATTGCGTATCCCAGACGTTCGCTGTCGACTAACCCCGTCTCGAGCATTGCGCTCGCGGTGGCCGCACTTTCGCCGTGATGGCCTTGATAGAGGGAGACGTTGGCCACATAGCTGAGCGGCGGCGTGGCGAACTTGCCATCGATTGCCGGGATCTCTCGCTCCATCAACGATGGATCCTTTTTGAGGCAAGACTTCACCGACTTCACGTCGAGATGTTCGATCGCGAGCGCGAACTCACAATCGAGGGTGTGTTGTTCGAGGCGTTGCCAGTTCAGAGCGCCGTTTTCTCTCGCGACCACCGATCGAGCATCGAGATGGGTCATCTTGCCCTCTCGCACGATCGACGAACCTTTCGGATGCGCGGCTTCCACTCGGGCGGCCGCTTCCCCGTCGCCGCGGAGAAACGCCTCGCGAAGTTGCTTGGCTTCGTCCGATCGGTCTTTGATGGTGGCGATCATGATGTGAGCTTCTCGAAGGTGAATCGTGTGACGTTGTGGTTGGATCGGATGGCGCTCAAGCGCCAGCGTGGCGTGTTCACACTCAAAAACATATCAAAGCTCGATTCCGAACGAAGCAAGCGCACCCGAGGGGGGTCATCTGGGTGGTTTCGCGCTCTCGATCGTTCGACTAAACCCGTTGAGTAACCAAACCCAATCGAGCCCACACTCGCGAAAGTGATGCGGTCCGCTTGGTTCGTTTTCTCCGGGCTTTGCGAAAAACACCTTCTTGCTCATTTGTAGACCTCCATCACCGTGACGATCAACACTCGATCGCGGCCTTCCGTTACCACCGCGACAACGCCACGTTCTCCGCACAATCTCCGCGAAGTTTGGAGTACAAGATCGTTAACTGTTTGATTTTGAAGGGGTAAATTGGTGGGCCCACCAGGACTCGAACCTGGAACCAATGGATTCGCGGTCTCCCGGGGTTTCCCCTGGGCGCGGACTATCTCTTCATCTCGGCTTGCGAGATGCGGGACGCTCTGGCCTGTCATTAAGGGCGCTCGAGGTGGCGCGCTTGGCGTGCCGCTTCAGCCCTCAGGTAGTCTCTGCACCTTCCGCCGGTGTACCGGCGGCTTGGCTCAGGATTGCCGTGGCGCGTTTTGATTCCTTACGCCGACGGTTTCCCTGAATTCATCCCGTTCATCTGCCGCCTCGCGACGACAGCGCACCTTTTTGATGAGTCCACTGCTCTAACCAATTGAGCTATAGGCCCGTGCGGGCGAGTGTAGGTTGCGAGTGTCGGCGGCTTCAACTTGGTGGTGTGTCGACGGCCTGCGCGGCTTTTTTTGTCACGCCGCGTGGGCGTCGTTGGCCTACCATGGGGATGGTGAGTACGGGTCTTCTTCATCCTTCTGACTCGGCTGGAAATACGGAGTGGGCGATGCGTTTGGTACAACCGGTTCAGGTCAACGGGGCGCCGGGTTCGCCGTATACGCGCAAGATGATCGCGATCCTCCGGTATCGCCGGATTGCCTATCAGTTGTTGATTCGTGAGCAGGCGGAAGCGCGGGGGTTGCCGGCACCGAAGGTGCGGCTGATCCCGACGTTCTACTTCGAGAATGACGACGGGGAGATCGAGGCGGTGACGGATTCGACGCCGATCGTTCGTTTTCTCGAAGGTGAGGTGATGTCGCGTTCTGTGATTCCGTCGGATCCGGCGCTCGCGTTCTTGAACTACCTGCTCGAGGACTACGGTGACGAGTGGCTGACGAAGGCGATGTTCCACTATCGGTGGGCGTATGAGGCGGACATCGCGCACGCGGGTGAGATCCTGCCGCGTTGGGGGGATCTGGCCGCCGATGACGAGACGATTGCGCCGCGCGCCGAGTTCGTTCGGCGTCGCCAGATCGAACGGTTGTACGTGGTCGGGAGCAACGAAACGACGGGCCCGATCATCGAATCGAGTTATGAACGTTTACTTCTGTTGTTGTCCGCGCAGATGAACAACGGTCCGTATTGTTTCGGTGCGCGTCCTGCGTCGAGCGATTTCGCGATCTTCGGTCAGTTGACCCAGTTGACGCATACCGATCCGACGCCCGAGGCGGTGGCTCGGCGGATCGCGCCGCGCGTCTGTGCTTGGGTGAGTGTCGTAGAAGACTTGTCGGGCCTCGATGTGACGTCCGACGAATGGGTTTCGCGTGAGGCGGTACCGATGACGCTCAAGGATCTATTTGCCGAGGTCGGACGCGTTTATGCGCCGGTGATGCTTGCCAACGCGGCCGCCGTGAATTCGGGCGCGGATGCGGTCGAAGCGACGGTGGACGGCGCACGCTGGTCGCAGGAGCCGTTTCCGTATCAGGCGAAAACGCTCAACTGGGTGCGACAGGAACGGGCGCGGCTCGATCCTGTCGATCGGGCGTGGGTGGATGATTTTCTTACGGGTACCGGTTGCGAGGTGCTTTTCGCTTGATTGAACGGCGCGTCGAGATCTGGTGATGGCGACGTTGTCGCTGCGTGAGTCGTTGATCGAGTATCGCGTGCCGATCTCGGCCGCGTTGCTCGTCTTCTCCCTCGCGTCGATGTTCGTGCTGACGTCGCAGAGCGCGTCGAGTTTTGCGACGTACCTGCTGGCGGCCTACGTGATCTACGGGCTCAAGCACTGGTCGGCGCTTTTTGAGGACTGGACCTTTCTGGCGAGCGCCGTACTACTCGCTTATCTCGCGGCGTCGAGCCTCTGGTCGGAGCCCTGGGGCGCGCGGGCGGCGTTGTCACAGGGGATTCGCAGTCTTCTGGTTCTCACGTTCATCGTCGCGGTCGCCGAGTGCTTCCGCGTCGATTGGTTCCGTGAGCGTTTGACGGTTGTTTTCGGATTCTTCGGCGCCGTCGCCGCGTTCATAGCACTCGTGATGTTCGCGATCGAGCGGCCGACCGATGGACGGCTCGCGGGGTTGGGACAGCTCGATACGCATGTCGAAGCCGCAATGGTGTTCGCCGTCGCGCTGGTGTGTTTGTTGGCGTCGGTGCGTGACGCCGGCCGTTGGCGTTGGCTTCATTTTCTTTGCGCGGGCGTGCTGGGTGTGGCGGTTCTGTTATCAGGTTCACGAAACGCGATCGCGTCGCTCGTCATCGGTTGCATGGCGCTCTTCTTTGCCCACCGTTTCGAGACTCCGCGTCGGTTCGTGGCGGTGTTGCTCGCGATCGTTATCGCGTTCGGTCTCGTCTTTGCGGCCGCGGTTGTCCTGTCGCCGGCTCTCGCCGAGGGGTTGTTGCCGCGCGGCGATAGCTTCCGGTTCGACATCTGGACGATGTTGGTCGCGCGACTGGCCGCGGAGGGCGCGTGGTGGTTCGGTATGGGGGCGTTGGCGTCTACGGCAGTGGTCATCGACGGCTACACGATGCTGCATCCACATAACATCTATCTGGCCGTTTTCTTCGAAGGCGGGCTCGTCGGCGTTCTGCTGCTTGTGATCGTGCTTTTTGGGGCGTTACGCGTTCTCTTCGAGCAGTACGCGCGCGCGGAAGCGAAGCTCGCGATCGCGGTCCTCGCGGTCGGTTTACCCGGCTTCTTCTTGGACGGCGCATCGCTCGTCGACAAGATCGGTTGGGTGTGGCTCTTGTTCTGGTTGCCGATCGCGATTGCGGTCGGTTTGTCGAACGCGCCGGTACTTCGGGATGCACGCCGCTTCAGCGGGCGGTTTCAATGATTCGAAAGGACAGCTTTTCAGGTGGACCGAGTGATTAAGGCGATCGCCTTCGACGCGGATGGGGTGGTGCAGTCGACGCCGTTCTTTTGGCGGGAACGGCTCGCGGCCCTCTTCGACGGCGACCCGGCGGATGCGCAGGCGTTTGGCGATGATTTCTTTGCATCCGCCGCGCCGAGCCTCGTCGGCGAACTCTCGTTTGGTGAAGCGATTGCGCCCGTGCTCGAGCGATGGGGTGTCGCGACACCACTCGCGTCGTTCGTGTCGATGGGCCACGAGGTCACCGTGCATGAAGGCGTCGTCGAGCTCATCAAGGAACAGCGTGCCGCCGGAATACAGGTCGTTCTGGCGACGAACCAGGATGATTCGCGCGGCCGCTACATGTGGGACGAGCTCGGTTACGCCGATCTCTTCGATGGTGCGGCGCTTTCTTACGAGGTCGGTGCGCGCAAACCGGATCAGCGCTTCTTCGAACGGCTGCTCGATGTTTGCGGGTGTGCCGCCGAGGAGGTCCTCTTCATCGACGATTCGCCCGCCAACGTGGCGGCCGCGGCGTCAGTCGGCATCCATGCGGTGGGTTTTGACGTCGAGGCACAAAGCGTTCAGGAGCTGGCACGAATTCTCAAACGCGAAACGTCGCCGCCGGCGCTCGTTCTTGAGGACGTTTCGAAGAAGTACGGCCTGCACACCGCGCTCGACGGGCTGAACGTCGCCGTGGGTGCTGGGGAGATCTACGGCTTTCTGGGTAAGAACGGCGCCGGCAAGTCGACGGCGCTCAAGGCAGTGATGGGCATCATTGGCATCGACACGGGCGAGATGTCGCTCGCGGGCGCGCCGATGGTCGGTGACGCGACCCCGCTTCGTCGGCGGATCGGCTATGTGGCGCAGAAGCAGAACTTTTACGGCTGGATGGACGCTGTCTCGATCGGCGGATTCGTCGCGGGTTTTTATCCGACGTGGGATGCGGCCGAATATCCGCGTTTGCTCGACCTCCTGGAGGTGCCGAAGGATCAGAAACTCTCGACGTTTTCCGGCGGCATGGAGGCGAAACTCGCGTTGTCCTTGGCGCTCGCGCATCGCCCGGAAGTGCTCGTGCTCGACGAGCCGACGGCCGGCATGGACGCGGTGGCGCGGCGTGAGTTCATCCAGTTAGTCGTCGATGCCAGCCGACGAGCCGGCCGTACCACAGTGTTTTCGACGCATTTGATCGATGAGATCGAGCTCGCGGCAGACCGGGTCGGGATCGTGGACGAGGGTCGGATGATCTTCGAGGGTACGCTCGAGGCACTGCGATTTCGCGTTCGCCGGGCGGTCGTTCCGTCCGGTGAATCTCTCGCGGTGGACCCCACGATTCGCGTCTTGAGTGACCGGGATACGAACGCCCACCGCCTCGTCTATCTCGATGGTGGCGACGGGGTCGACTGGTCCGTCCTGCCGAGTCACTGGCGGCTCGAGACGCCGAGTCTGGAAGACGCGTTCGTCGCGCTCGTGGGGCGATCGGTTGCGCTCTGAAATCTCCGCGATGCTGACGAAGGAGCTGCGTCAGCACGGCTTCGTCTTCGTCGGCCTCGCGCTCGCCGCGTTTGCGGTCTACTACGTCCAGAGCCAGGTACTCAATCTCACGGGTGGCGTGCTCTCGGAGCTCGATTCGGTACCGCTCTTCACCCGGACGGTGCTCATCGCGATCGCGCTCTTCCTGGCATACCGCATGATCGTGCTCGATTACTTTCAGCGAACGCGGCAATTCGTCGAGGCACTACCGCAAACCTACGGCGCCTTCGAGATCGTGAAGTTCGTCCTCGGGTTCGCTGTTTTGATGGTGATCGCGATTGCGGTCTGGCTCTTCGCCGTGATCGACGCGAGTCAGAGCGAGCCGATCGGCTCCCGTTTTGTCGCGATCATGCTCACGCGGCTTTTTCTCTTCACCCTCTTCATCTGGGGTGTCGCTTTCGCCTTCGGCATGCTGGGTCGATGGCGCGTGGCCGTCCTGCTGGGCGCGGTGGTCCTGGTGCGCCTCCTGGATTCGATGACCGCTTTCGAGATGCACCGATTTGGTCCGTTCGCGTTACTCGATCCGTCGACCTTTCCGTTCGAGCGCAGCCACTTCCCCTGGACGGCCGTGTTTGAAACGTTCGTTTCTACGGTGATCGCGACGGCGCTCGGCTTCGGGATCGCGCTCGCACGCGAGGGTTCGTTCATGGAGACGCTCAGTCGACCCATGTTGCGCCGCGAGCGCATGGCCATTTTTGTGGTGGTCGGGGTCGTGGGTGGGGCGTGGCTTCTGAGCAATCCGCGCCCGGATGCGCCGCCGGTGCGCTTCCAATCGGACAAGGTGCTCAAGAACACCGCCGCCAATGTCGAGATTCTCTTTCTCGACGACCGGTTGATCGAGCGGGCCAATGCGCTCATGCGATATCTCGACCCACGCATGCGTTCATTCATCGAGACCACGGGGATCGATTCGAATCTATCGGCGCGTGTGAGCCTCGCTGCGAATCTCGAGGGAGACGAGTTCCAGACAGGGCCAATCGATTACGAGGACGGCGTCATCATCGGCGCGAACTTCATGGCGCGCGATTTTGAACATCGAGAAATGGGCGAGTACCTCTTCCACCAGCTCTTGCTGGCGGGAACGAGCGAGCGGGCGATCCAAGAGGAACGCCACTGGGCGCTCGATGGTTTCGCGCAGTACTGGGCGCTCGACAACGACACGACCGCGCAATTCGATCCTTTGATTCTCCAAGCGCTCGCGGCGCGTAATCGGGTTGGCCTCACGCCCGGCACGCTCGAGCGCTGGGATGTCGTCGCCTCGGCGGTCGGTGAAATGCCGGCGATGGCACTGGCGACGACGGGATGGCGTTTTCTCGCCCGCGAGCATGGCGGCGAGACCCTCGCCAGGGTCGCGAAGACCCTCTTTGCGCGCCGGTCGAACGACGATGTCCGAGACTGGTTCGATGCGCTGGCGAATCCGGTCTCGGCCGCGTTCGAGGCGGAAGATGTCGATTTCGAAACGTTTGTCGTCGAATGGGATCGTTGGCTCGAGACTTTTTCAGAACGCGAGCCTTACCAGGGCTTGCTCCAAGAGATCATTGGTGTGCGGGTCGACATCGCGCCTCTGCGGCTCGCGACGGGTGGTAGCGGGATCTGGTTTTCCGGCATTGCACGCGAGCCGTTCCATCCACTGCTCGACTGTCGAGCGCTGCACTCGCCCACCTCTCCGGTGCCGAGCCAGGTGGTGCGTCAAGCGATGACCGATGAGGAGATCATTCCCGAGGGCACGTCGTTCTCGCATGTGGTCGAGAATGTGTACGGCACGGGGACGCGCGTGCTCGCCGCAATCGAATGTGAGCATCCTCTGCTGGGCCAGCCGCTGCGCTATGCCGCGACGGCGTTCGAGATGCCGTGATGATGAACGCGGCGTTTCTCCAACTCATCCGCAAAGACGCCCGCGCGATGATCCCGGTCGGGCTCGTCTTCATGACGATCGCGCTGGTCTGGATCGTCCAGTACTTCGTGCTCGCGGCACCCATGGATGCTTCGTGGGCCGCCGTGTCGGTGCTTTCGTCGGGCAGCTTCCTCTCGCTCGTGCACGTTCTCATCGGTCTGATGGCGGCATATCTGCTGCTGCCACGCGAATCCGACGACGGCACGCTGCAGTTCCTCTGGGGATTACCCGTCGACCGATGGCAGGTGTTGCTCGCCAAGGTCGTCGCGGCCGTCGCGGCGGTCGTTCTCGGTTCGTTGGCGCTGGCGCTCTTCGCCTACGGTCTCACGGGGTTTGCGCGCAACTCGATTGGCGCCGAGGTCTTTTCCTGGTTGACGTGGTGGCTGCATCTCACGATCACCGCCGGTTCTTCGCTTGTGGGGCTCGGCTACGGCGTGCTCGCCTGCTTCTTCCGGCGACTCGGCGTGGTGGTCTTGTCCTTGGCGGTGTTCGTGCCCTACGTCTTCGGTGGATTGTTCCCGAGCCTGGCCGAATACGAGATCGCTTCGCTCGGGCTCGTTCGCTACGAGGGCTTCGATCCGACCCTCAACGCCGAAGCCTGGCGTCTGCACGGCAGTCTTGCGTTGGTGAGTGCCATCGTGGGTGGATTCCTGTGGATGAAACGGGCCGAGCGATACCAGGCTTGGTACGAACGCGTGGCGCAGTCGTCGGGCACGCGGGTCGCGGGGTTCGCCACCGGGCTCGTGCTCGCGATCGCGGCACTGGCCGTCGTGCCGATGCTTCCCCTCGTGTCGTCGCAAGCGGCGATCAACGACCTCACGACCGGCTACTTCGCGATGCGCTATTTCGAGCAGGATCATGCGGCGGTCGTCGCACTCGTCGATGTCGCTGATCAGGATTTCGAAAGAACTCTCGATCTGCTGGGTGCCGAGCATGACTCCATCGTCGTGGCGGATCTGACGGACGCGGCGGAAGGGCATCTCGGGATCGCCGGCTGGAACAAGATTCGAATGGATCGAAGCTCCTTGCGCGATCCGATGCTCGCCCGGCATGTGCTGGTTCACGAGGCGACGCATGTCGTGGCGACGGCAACGGCGGATCGGCGCATGTCGGAACGCGGCCTCGCGACGACCTTCTTCAACGAAGGTCTCGCCGAGTGGGTCTCTTATGAACTGCTCGGTATTCCCGAAACACGCGAAGCGCTTCGAGACCTGGCCGCGGTTGCTTGGGATCGCTGGGAGCTCGAGTTTGCCGACCTCTCGAACAGTCTGGCTTTCAACGCACGCTTCGACGGTGATTCGGTCTACGCGCTCGGCGAGGCATGGGTCGCGGCGTTGGCGCGCGCGTGCGGTCGCGACGGGCCGGGAAAAACGATCGTGGGGCTCGCGACGGCGGCGACGCGTTCGGGTGGATCTCGCGCGTTGTGGGAGGACGCCCTCGCAGAGGTCGGCTGTGACCTAAGCGCGGTGAACTACGAGTTCGAGCAATGGGTCGAAGCCCGTCTCGAGCGTGCCGATGCGATCGTCCCGCGCATCGAAGGATTCGTCGAATCGATGGACCGGCTCGCGTTCCGCATCACGCGGGTGGGTGGGTTACCGCGCCCGATGCAGATCATCGTCCGAACGAGACAGAATCTGCAGGCGCCACCGACCACGTGGTCCCGCGGTGTCGGTCGGGCGAGCGACGGCGAAACGATTCGGATCGAATTCGGGACACCACCGGCCAGGGATTTCCAGTATCAGTTCGGGGTCGTTTTTGCCGACGGCGAACGGCCGTATTACGAACGCTGGCGCAACGCGTCGCCCTGAGCTTGCTCGGCGGCTCGTCCCGCGGCACGAACCATGAGGGCGTCCGTCTCGGCGGCCGCCCGATCCCAACTGAATTCGTGGGTTCGCGCGCTGGCGGCGACGCTCAGTCGTGAAGCGAGGTCCTGATCGAGGGAGATGGCCTCAAATGCCGCCCGAATCGAATCGACGTCGAGCGGATCGACGTAAACCGCGGCTTCGCCGGCGATTTCGGGCATGGAGCCGCGGTTCGACGTGATGAGCGGTTTGCCATAACTCAAGCCCTCGACCAACGGCAAGCCGAATCCTTCGTAGATCGACGGCAGCACCACCGCGACACAACCCGCGTAGAGCGACGCGACGGTCGCGTCGTCGACCGCGCCGAGGTCAATGATGTGCCTGTCCGCGCCATCGGGGTGGTGATCCGATAAGGGGTCGTCTCCCCAGCCCGCGCCGCCGACCAGGATCAGGTCGGCGTTGACGTTGGCTTTTCGAAACGCCGCGATCACCCGCGGGAGGTTTTTGCGCGGTTCCCGGGTCCCGACGAAGAGGAAGTAGGGCCGCTTGGCCGGATACGGTACGGCACCGGGCGCGGTGTTGGCGGATTCGTGGATGACGCGGGGTGGCCGCGCACGAAAATCCGACGTGCGATCGGCCGTGTCTTTCGAGACGGCGATTACTTCGGTTGCGCGGCGGAGCGCGATTGGCATGAGGAGCGCTTCGAGCCAGCGGTTCGCTGGGCGCATGGTGTCGGGTGCGACACTCCAGACCATGTCGTGCACCGTGACGACTGTCGGTAGATCGTTCAGGAAAAGCGGCAGGTGGTGGCGCGGGCTCCAGAAAACGTCGATCTCGTCGCGATGCGCCCAGAAAGCAAATACCACATGAACGGCGATTGGGCGGAACACGGATGGCACATGCGCCGTCCGATAGGTGACGTTTTCGATCGGTTCGACATCGAGCGGGCGATCGAGGTAGGCGATGAGATCGTGGTGACGGGCGAGCCGCGTCACAAGCTGGCGTGTGTAGACGCCGATCCCGGTATACGGATGGTTGAGCGGCCGCGCGTCGAAGGCGATTCTCAAGCGCGCGCCCCGAGCAACTCCTCGTAGAGGAGCCGATACCTGCGCCCCATTGCTTCGCCGGTGAACTCGCGCTCGAAGCGGGCTTTGGCGTTCTTGCCGAGTTCTTTTTGCGCTCGCGCGTCGGTCAGTTGCTGCATGGCGCTGCGCAGTGCGTCGGCGTCATCGGGCGGAACGACGACGCCCGTCTCACCATCAACGTTGACATAACTCGTGCCGGTGCCCGCATCGGTGCTGATGAGCGGTTTGCCGCGCATCGCGGCTTCGAGCAGCACGACGCCGAACGCCTCCGAACGCAAGTACGACGGTAAGACGAAAGCCGCCGCCGCGTCGATCAAGGCAACCTTCGTTTCATCGTCGACGCGTCCGGCGAAGACCAGATTATCGAGGCCGAGGCGTGCCGCCTGTGATTTGAGGTTCTTTTCCTCCGGGCCCTGGCCCGCGATGACACAGCGAACGCCGGCACCCTTGAGAGCCTCGAGCAGGACGTGCAGGCCCTTGTAGTAGCGCAGCACGCCGACGAAAAGCATGAATCCTTCGCCGAACGCTTCGTGCACAGCCGCGCGTGTCGATGACGAGGCCTCGGGATACGCCGCGGGGTCGATGCCAATGGGAATGACGTCGGTTCGGTCGGTGTGGTGCGCGAGGACCTTGGAGGAAGCGAGATAGTTCGGCGACGTACAGACGATACGGTCGACGCGCGACAAGAACCGGTGCATGAGCGGCGCGTACAAGCGTCCGAGAAACCGTTGCCGCACGATGTCCGAGTGGTATGTGACGACGGTCGGCTGCGTGACGCGACCGGCAATATGCAGCATGTCGGCGAAAGGCCACGGATGATGGTAGTGCACGATGTCCGCCCACTCGAGTTGTCGCTCGAACGCGCGGAATCCGCATGCCGAAAGGCCGCAGGAGGCGATCTCGGCGTGTTGCTTGACGCGCACGACGGCCGCTTCCGGGCGGCGCATGGCGCCCGTTTCCGACGTCCGTGTCAGGCACATGACACGATTCTTCACGGGATCGTCGACGTTGACGGCGCGACCTGTGTTGCGACAGATCTGGCGAATCACTTCCTCCAACCCGCCCTGGGTGTCGGGAAAGTAGGTGCGATAGACCTGGAGAACGCGCATCGATGTGGCCGGCGGACGCAAGTGATCAGTGTATGCGCATATCG
The DNA here is from genome assembly GCA_951813295.1 of uncultured Pseudomonadales bacterium. Taxonomy (GTDB): domain Bacteria; phylum Pseudomonadota; class Gammaproteobacteria; order Pseudomonadales; family Azotimanducaceae; genus VXYL01. Next base: position 955,086 of record CATOTI010000002.1, on the reverse strand, counting down.
CGCGGTTCTAGCGCCTAGAATGCGGGGTTTGGGTCGAAGGACAAAGTATGGCGGCGCTTCTGCCCGTCGTCCTCGCCGGCGGATCGGGCACACGACTCTGGCCGTGGGCGAGTGCGCACCGTCCCAAAGCGTTGCAGCCGCTCCTCGGCGAGCAGTCGTTGCTCGAAGAGACCTTGGCACGCATCGCGCGGTTGCCGGGAGACGTCCGCGCGCCTTGGATCCTCGCCGGAGACGATTATCGCTTTGCGGTCGCCGAAAAAGCTCGGACCGCGGATCTCGCGATCGGCAGGATCATCCTGGAGCCTGATGTGCGCGGCACCGTCGCGGCGATTGCGGCGGCGGCTTATCTCGCGCTCGAGGAAGGCTTCGACGGCCATTTGTTGATCGTGCCCTCGGACCAGCATGTCGGGCTTGACGACTTTCTGGAGGGTGTCGCGATCGCCCGGGAAAACGCGGCGTCCACACATCTCGTGACGTTTGGTGTCCCACCGCGGTTCGCGGCCACCGGCTACGGATACGTCGAGCAGGAGCAACCCGTTGCGTATTCACCTGTCGCCCGGTTTGTCGAAAAGCCGGATCTCGAGACAGCGGAGCGCTATGTGGCCGATAAGCGGTTTCTGTGGAACAGCGGCATGTTTCTGTTTTCGCCCCACGCGATGCTTGCCGTTTGGGAAGCTCGAGATCCGGCGTCGTCCGCGGCTGTGCTCGATTCCGTCCGTCATGGCGCGGCGGAACGAGACTTCTTTCTTCTGGGCGATCGGTTCCTGGATGCGGCGAGTAACTCGATCGATTACGCCGTCATGGAGCAAGCCGATGACGTATTCGTCGCGCGTTATGGCTCGAGTTGGTCCGATGTCGGTACCTGGAACGCCGTTGGTGATGCCGCGGGGCGGGATGGCGACGGCAATGTGATCCACGGCGATGCGGTCGCGATCGATAGCCGTCGTTCGCTCGTCTATGCCGAAGCCATTCGTGTCGGTCTGCTCGGCGTCGAGGACCTGTTGGTTGCGGCGACGGCGGGCGGCGTTCTCGTGGCGGCGCGTGATCGTGAACAGGACGTGCGTCGAATCGCCGAGCGTCTACCGATCGATTTTGACGCGACGCCGGTGATTCGGCCCTGGGGTTGCTATCGCCCCGTTGCGCACGGCGCGGGTTTTCTCGTGAAAGTGATCGAAGTGAATCCGATGAGTGCGCTATCGCTCCAGCAGCATGCCCATCGAGCCGAGCACTGGATCGTGCTGCGCGGGACCGCGAGCGTCACGAAAGGCGAACGCGCCTTCCGGCTCGGCGCCAACGAGTCGACGACGATCGGCCGTGAGGAGCGTCATCGACTCGCGAACGAAACGCCCGATCCGCTCGTCATGATCGAGGTGCAGCTGGGCGATCTTCTCGATGAAGCCGATATCGTGCGGTTCGAGGACGATTATGGACGGCTTCCGACCTAGCTTCTGACGACATCTGAATTAGCCGGCGAGGAACCCTCCCACCGCCGCCAACGCTTCATCGGGCGACTCGATATGCGGATGGTGGCCAGCGCTTTCGAGGGTGACGGTGTCAACATTCTTGAGCCTTTGCTCGAAGAGTTTAGCGTAGGACGATGGAACGTAAGCGTCCTGCTCGCCCCACACCAACAAAGTCGGGTTTTCCAAGCGATGTAAACGACGCTCCAGATTTCGATCGGGAATCGGCCAGATGAAATGGTTGGTCGCGGCGACGGTCGCCATGCGCTCCAACATCGTCGCCGCCTGCCCGGCAGAATCTTCCGGGACCGCGAGCATGGCTTGCACGTTGTCCTGCGCAGGATCAGCGAACATCACGGTGGGTACACGTCCAGGTGGAACGGTATCGATGTCGGCCACGGGCGTCTCGTCGCGCCAGAGACCCAGCGAGTCGAGAAGCACCAGTTTCTCGACGCTGCCGGGGAAGTGTGCGGTGTACTCGGCCGCCACCATCCCGCCGAACCCGTGACCTACCAATGTCGGTTGGTCCACGCCGAGCGCCTTGAAAAGATCGTCATAGAAGAGGACGAGGTCGTGAATCGAGTCGAACACCGTGAGATCGGCCTCGTCCTTCACGCCGGGGTGAAGCGGGGCAATCACGTCGAACGACTGTGAGAGACCTTCGAGAAATTCGCCCCAATAACGCCCTAAACGTCCGTGCAGGAACACGACAGGAGATCCTGCTCCCGCGCGCTGCACATCCACGGTCAGTCCGTTTGCGAGCGCCAGCTCCACTGTTTCCACTACTGATGTTCCTTCCGCGGTCACGCTACTTTCTTGGGCTGATCGGCGTTGGCGGACAGCGCCGGTCGCCTGGCGTGCTGCGGCCACCAATGATCATCCCACTCGTCTTCGAATAGATCTCGCACGTGCGGTAACACCTTCTCCGCGAAGAGCCGCGTGTTGTACTTCGTCAGCTCGTGATCCATCGACCCGAGCTGCATCAAGAGGACGACGTGGCCGACGTTGAGATCGGTTGCGAGTTCGCGGATTTGATCGACCACGGTCGCTGGGCTCCCGCCGATCACCTTCTTCGACTCATCGACGAGGTGGCTCCAGGTCACCTTCTTCATCCCTTCGACACCGGCGAAGGGGTTCACGCCGCTGCTCGCCGCTCGCTGAACTGAGCTCTTCATCGATTTCTGCGTCGAGTAACCCGGCACCATGGCGAACTGCGGCGCGACATGGAGCGATTTCGCATAGAAATATCGGGCGTGTTCGAGATAGAGGCGCTCGGCTTCCTCATCCGTTTCGCCGACCATGACGATCTGCGCGAACCCGGCCCGAAACGGGTTGGCGTCGCGCCCGGCCTTGTCGGAGACCTCCCAGAAACCATCCATCAGCGGTTTCGCCGCCGCGCGCCCGTTGAAGCTCAGGTAGCTGTAGAGGTAGTCGTTCTCGGCCGCAAAATCCCACGTTTCGACCGACCCGCCGCCCGCGAGCCAAACCGGCGGATGCGGATTCTGGATGGGCTTCGGCCAGATGTTGACGTGGCGGAGCTTGGTGAATCGCCCGTTGTAGTGGAACTCCTCGTTGCTCGTCCAAGCGCGCTTGATGAGGTCATGCGCTTCGTAATAACGCGGGCGGACTTCAGTCGGCGTCGTCCCGTAACAGTGGGCAACGTCCATCGGCGTCCCGACGGGCATACCGGCCACGAGCCGCCCGCCGCTCAGGCAATCGATGTAAGCGAATTCCTCGGCACACCGTATCGGCGGGTTGTAGAGCGGCAGGGTGTTGCCGAGGATGACGATGGCGACGTCTTCCGTGCTCTTGGCGAGGTAGTAGCCCGTCTGGTTGGGTGAGACCGGAAAGCCGTAAGCATTCTGATGGTGCTCGTTCGTGCCGACGCCGTCGTACCCGAGGCTCGCAGCGTAGTCGAGTTCGTCGAGATTCCAGTTGAGGAAGCGACTCACCGCTTGTGGGTCACAAAGTTCATCCGTCGGTGGGTTGACCCACACGCTCTCGTGCTTTTTCTCGAAGTCGTTGGGGAGTTCTCGATAACCCTGTAGGTGAAACCAGGTGAACTTCATGGATTTGCCCCTCCTTGATCGAAAAAGAGTCTAGACGACCGTCGTCGTCGGCGCGCGGAGGAGGGGTGGGCGTGGAGGTCCTCGTGGTTTTGCTCGATGAGCAGATATTGGGCGTTTCGAAGGCGGCTACGAGCGGTTTTACACGGGGTGCCATAGAATGAGACCGTCTTGATCGAGGCCGAGTGCGATGAAATTGCTGGTGACTGGTGGGGCGGGATTCATTGGATCAGCCGTCGTACGCCATTTCGTGACGACGGGCGATGAGGTGGTCAACGTCGACAAGCTGACCTACGCGGGCCGGCTCGAGAACCTCGCGCCGATCGCCAATCTGAGCAACTACTCGTTTTACGAGATGGACATCTGTGATCGAGCGGCGATTCGGGAGCTCGCGCTCGATGTCCGGCCCGACGCGATCATCCACCTCGCGGCCGAGAGTCACGTCGATCGCTCGATCGACGGCCCCCGTACGTTCGTCGAAACGAACATCCTGGGCACGTTCGAACTACTGGAGGTCGCGCGCGAGCTCGCCGACGCCAATCGGGATTTCCGCTTCGTGCACGTTTCGACCGACGAAGTGTTCGGCGCGTTGGGTGATACGGGACTCTTCTCGGAAACGTCGCCCTACCAGCCGCGTTCACCCTATTCAGCCTCCAAGGCGGGCGCGGATCATTTGGCCCGTGCCTGGTTCGAGACGTATCAGCTGCCGGTGATGGTGACCAATTGCGCGAACAACTATGGCCCGTATCAATTTCCGGAAAAGCTGATCCCGATCACGATTCTGAACGCTATGGCGGGTCGTCCTGTGCGCATCTATGGCGATGGTTTACAGGTCCGCGACTGGCTGCACGTGGATGACCATGTGCAAGGTCTCGCGCGTGTTCTCGAGCGGGGCCGGCTGGGCGAGTCCTACAATTTCGGTGGCATGTGCGAGAAGGCGAACAAGGATCTCGTGGCGACGGTGCTCGATTGCCTGGCCGGGCATATCGACGTCGATCCGAGCGAGCTATTCGGCTTGATCGAATACGTCGAGGACCGTCCGGGCCACGACCGTCGCTATGCCGTAGACTCCACGAAGGTGCAACGCGAACTCGATTGGGAACCGGCACACAGCTTCGAGCAAGGTATCGACGCTACCGTTCGGTGGTATCGCGACAACACCGCATGGTGTGAGGTCGTGTCGGAGACCTATCGCGGTCAACGGCTCGGCCGGGTCTAGCGGGTGGCAACCAAGGGGATCGTGCTCGCGGGCGGGCACGGGACGCGCTTGCATCCGGTGACGATCTCCGTCACCAAGCAGCTCCTGCCCGTCTACGACAAACCGATGATCTACTACCCGTTGACGACGCTGATGTTGGCGGGCGTTCGTGAGGTACTCATTATTTCGACGCCGCGTGACACGCCGCGGCTCGAAGAACTGCTCGGTGATGGCTCGCGCTGGGGGATGCGGATCGAGTTCGCCGTCCAGGACGCCCCGCGCGGGATCCCCGATGCCTTCAGGGTCGGCCGGCAGTTCGTGGGGTCGGACGATGTCGTTTTGATCCTCGGCGACAACATCTTCTTCGGACACACGCTGTCGGAGACGGCGCAACACGCGGTCGCAAACAATGTTGGGGCGACAGTGTTCGCATATCCGGTGAAGGATCCGTCTCGTTTCGGCGTCGTCGAGATGGACGCCGACGGTATGGCGGTGTCCCTCGTGGAGAAGCCTGTCGAGCCACAGTCTAATCTAGCGGTGACGGGGCTCTACATCTACGACAACGGCGTGCTCGACATCGCCCGGGATATCAAACCCTCAGCGCGTGGCGAGACGGAGATCACGGACGTCAACCGTGAGTACCTCGATCGCGGCGCGTTGAACGTCATACCGTTCGGTCGCGGAATGGCTTGGCTTGATACGGGAACGCACGACGCGTTGCTGGAAGCGAGTGAATTCGTCCGCACGATCGAACACCGCCAGGGTCTCAAGATCGCATGCCCGGAAGAGGTGGCGTGGCGGATGCAGTGGATCGACGACGACGATCTGTTGGCACTCGCGGCGGCCCTGCCGAGTGCCTATGGCGACTATCTGCGCGACCTGCCGACGTATTCGCGCTTCGATCCACACTCGGGGGCCTGAACGATGGAAATCGAAGAAACGGATCTGCCCGGGGTCGTGATCGTCAAGCCGGATGTTTTTGCGGATGAACGTGGATTTCTGCTGGAGGCCTACCAGGCGCGGCGTTACAGCAAACACCCGGCGCTCGATCAGGATTTCGTTCAGGACAATCGATCGCGTTCCCGGCACGGGGTCTTACGCGGCCTGCATTTTCAGGTTGAGCATCCGCAAGGTAAGCTTGTGAGCGTGACGCGGGGTGCGGTGTTCGATGTCGCGGTGGACATCGACCCGAGATCGCCGACGTTTCGAACATACGTCGGCGTCGTTCTCGACGACCGATCCCACCACCAGCTCTACGTTCCCGCGGGTTACGCACACGGTTTCTGTGTGCTCTCCGACGAGGCCGACCTTTCTTACAAATGCACGGATTTCTACGCGCCCGGCGACGAAGCGGGTATCCATTGGGCCGATGATTCCATCGGTATCGAATGGCCGATTGCAGCCCCGATCGTTTCTGAAAAGGATCGCGTCAACCCGACTCTCAATGAGTATCTGAGGTGACGATCCTGGTGACCGGTGGGTCCGGTCAGGTAGGGACGGCGCTCGCGGGGCTCGCGGAACGGATTTTCCCTGTCGTCGCATTTGCGCGTGACGATTGGGACATCTCTAGATCATCCGACGCCGCGCGATGGATCAATGCGGACACGGCGGCGGTCGTCAATTGTGCGGCGTATACGGCGGTCGATCATGCCGAGGACGAGCGGGACCTCGCGTTCGCGCTGAACGATGCCGCCACGGCTAATCTGATCGAAACTTGTGAACGCTTCGGCACGCCGCTCGTACATCTGTCGACCGATTACGTCTTCGACGGTACAAAGCCTGGTGCTTACGTCGAAGAAGACGCCGTTTGCCCGGTCGGCGTCTACGGGCAATCGAAGGCAGCGGGTGACATGCACTTCGCGAATGCCGACATTCCCCACGTCGTGCTACGTGTCGCCTGGGTGTTCGGCTCGGTCGGTCGATCGTTTGTCGAAACGATGCTGCGGCTCGCCCCGCGGGATGAACTCACCGTCGTTAATGATCAGATCGGCGGGCCGACGCCGGCCCGTGCAATTGCGGAGGTGATCCGCACGATCCTCGTTGGCCGAGAGACGCACGAACCGACCAAACACACAATCGCCGAGCGTTTGCGCGGGGCGAGCGGCGTCTACCATCTCGCGAGTGAGCCGACGGTCTCCTGGTTCGAGTTCGCCGAAACGATCTTCGAGCGTGCGCGCTATTTCGGCGTCATCGAGCGCGTACCTCGATTGCTGCCCATCCCGTCGAGCGAATACCCGACGAAGGCGCGGCGACCGAATAACTCGCGCCTCGCGATGAAAAAGCTCGAACTTGCCTTCGGCATTCACCCGATCGATTGGCGCCCGTACCTCGACGACTTTCTGCGCGAGTCGGCGTGACGGTTTCGATTGCGGTTTGGGGAAAAAAGTGGACCCAGCGAATCGCCCTCGCGCTCCGCGCGCTACCCGCGGTCGTTCGCTTCGACGGCGGCATGGGGCCGTTCGTGCGCCACGTCGCGAAGCTCTGGTGGGTCCATGGCTACGCTGCCGCCGTGACGTGGTATGTCGCCGCCGTCTCCTACTGCCTGCGTGAAAACGCGGACCGCTATCGGGCCTGGCTCGCGCAGCGCGACGCGCACGACGAAGACCTCGACGCGGCTCCCGACGTGTGCCGTCTGGTGGTCTATACAACTTATGGTCTTGGCGTTGACGAGACGGCCAGGTACGCGCGCGCGATGGTCAGGCGAGCATCGTCTCGCGACGAGCACTTGATCGTCACGGATACGGCCGGCGCGACGACGCTCGAAACGCAGACCGACGACCGGCTCGGAGAATTCACGATTGCGGTACGTCAAACGCTCTCACTCGATTCGGTTCTGGCGGAGGTGCGGGACCGCTTCGAGGCTTTTGACGAGATTGTCGTGCTCCGCCCCGGCTATGTGATTGGCCGAATACCAAAACGGGCCACCGACGGCGCCGTGCTCGGCTATGGCGACGAGGACGTCCTGACGGCCGACGGCCGCAGCGCCCCGTATTTCAAACCCGATTTCTCGATTGATCTCCTGCTCGTCGAGGATTACCTCTCGTCCTGCCTCGTCATGACGCGGGGACTTGCGGAGCAACTGCCGCGCGAACATCTCGACGATTTCGCAAGCCTCGCTTATCACCTCGTCGAGCGCGCCGATCGGGTCGAGCACATTCCGGGTTTTGTCTGCCATCGGGTGCTCGAGATACCTCGTGAAGCAGCGCGTTATCTCGCTCGATTTGTCGAACGTCGTTATCCGGGAGCCGTCGTCGATGGTACAACGCGGACGATTACGTTTTCCCGCGACCTATCGGACGTCTCCGTGATCATCCCCACGCGCGACAGGTTCGACCTTGTCAGACCCTGCGTGGAAGGGATTTTCGCCAGCAACGACGTCGATCCCGAAGTCGTCATTCTCGACAATGGGTCTACCGATCCGGAGACGACCGCGTGGCTGGAAGAGGTCGATCACGACGATGATCGTGTGCAGGTCGTCCAGGCACCGGGTGAGTTCAATTGGAGCGCGCTCAACAATCTCGGCATGGAGCGCGCGAGCGGCGATGTGTTCGTTTTCCTCAACAACGACATCTTGTCGAGGTCGAGCAACTGGCTCGAAAAGCTGGCCGATGTCGCGATGCGACCGGACGTCGGTGTCGTCGGTACGTTGTTGCTGTTTCCCGACGACAGGATCCAGCATGCCGGGGTGGTTGTCGGCTACGGCGGCGCGGCCGATCACATCTATCGGGATGTGCCCGTCGAGGCGACGGGTCATCAGTTCGTCGATCCGCACCTGCCACGCAACGTCACGGCGGTGACGGGCGCGTGTCAGGCGGTCGCGCGGCGTACGTTGGAGGCGATTGGGCGGTTTGACGAGGATTTCGTCGTCGTCGGCAGCGATGTCGAGCTCTGTATCCGCGCGATCGAGCGTGGCTATGTGAACGTCTATCTCCCGTCGGCGTCCCTCTATCATCTCGAATCACAGACTCGTTCCAGACGGGATCCGGCAGCGGACGTCGAGCGGACCAAGGCCCTCGTCGCGCGCTACGGAAGCGATCCCTGGTACAACCCCCATCTCACGCTCCTCTCGACCTACCCGAGTTTCCCGATTGGGCGTTGAGGGGTTTCGTCGCCTGAGAGGTTCGACATCAGTAACGACGCGGCATTTTGAAGACAGCACTTTTTCACAGGCGATTTGATTGCTACTCGGGCGGCCAACAGAAGGTATTCGATTACTTCGAGCACCTCGAAGCTCATGCGGACTGGTCGCCATCGTTGTACCTGACGCCCGACTCGCTCCCGCAGGCGGAGACCATCTGGCGCGATCAGGCGCGATGTATTCCCGGTTATCGGCCGGAACAATACGACATCGCGTTCGTAGCTGGTATGGACTGGGAGGCGTATCTGGCACGCGCGGTCGAACGAGACCAGCCGGTGGTGAATCTCGTTCAACACGTTCGACATGCCGACCCGAGCGCGAACGTCTACCCTTTTCTTCCGGAACGCGCGGTGCGAATCTGTGTCAGTGCGGAGGTCGAGCAGGCGCTCGTGGACACCGGGCTCGTCAACGGGCCGTGCTTCGCGATCGCGAACGCCATAGACCAGGATGATCTGGTGGCGACCGGCGTCTACACGAACGACGTTTTCATCCTGGGTTACAAGCAACCGGCGCTCGCTCGTGAGCTGGGAGACGCCCTCGCTGCGCAAGGCGTCTCCGTCGTCGTTCTGGACCATCTGGTACCACGCGTCGAGGTAATCGATGCGATGCGCAGTAGCCGCGTCAGTGCGCTGTTGCCACACCCAACTGAAGGGTTCTATCTGCCGGCCCTGGAAGCGATGGCGCTCAGTGGTGTCGCCGTCGTACCCGACTGCATCGGCAATCGTTCATTCTGTCGTGACGAGTTCAATTGCCTCATGCCGGAGCTGCGCCTCGAGGCGATGGTCGGGGCTTGTTCCGTCGCGCTCCAGATGCTCGCCGACAGTACGGCGTCAGCGATCACAAGGAACGCGCGATCAACGCTTGCTCGGCACACGATCGAACGGGAGAGAGCGCAGTTCCACCACATCGTCGAGAACCTCGATCAAATCTGGTGAGTCGATGGAGTTGTCGATCAGTCGGAAGGTGCGTCGATCGAATCGAGAAGCTCGTGAAGACGTTTGCGCTCGCGCCGATAAGCCAGGCGGAGCAACCATCGAGCGGCTCGGAAAGCTGTCGACGGCAGTGTGGGTTGGGCGTGGATGATGTCTGCTGGCGGTGGTGCGGCCGGGGAGACGCCGAGGAACGAATGAACCCGGTCCAACGTTTCGGCGTGCGCTTCGCGAAGCGTCTCCGTCGAGAGAATGAGGAGCTGGTCGGCTGGAAAGAACGCGAGATAGCGCTCAATTTGAGCCGTATAGTAGCCGCGTGACCGGTAGCTCTGGTGGCGGAATGCCGCCTGTTGATCGAGCGGGTCGGTGTCGGCGTCGAGGCGTCGCTGTTCGGCGGCGAGCGCCGCGAGAAGAGGAAGCGTTTCGCGGCCGATGGATCGCGACATCCGGTAGTGGGAGATCGCTCGCGCGACTGGGTCGCGGAGCAGCACGATGAGTTTGATCTGGCTGTTGTACCGCGCGATTAGCTGCGGGCCGTTAGGCAAAAACAGGTAAATCGGTGTCGCTTCTCCACGACATGGCTTCTCGGGCGCGTGGCGGAAGTACGCGGCATAGTGCGCGTCCAGCTCGCTTTCGCTCAGATCGAGTCGGTCGAGGTTGTCGAAAACGTGCGCTTCTTTCGGCTCGGCGATCGCGATCTCGGAATGCCTGGAGAGAAAATGTGCAAGTGCCGTCGTCCCGGACTTCTGGGCGCCGATGATCATAAAGTCGAGCTTGTCCGACAGGGAGCGTGTCATGCATCCTCGGGAATTGTTGGTGTCAGTGCCGTCTTCGCGGCCGCTCACCGCACGTAGTTTGTCGTGGAATGGTCGAAAGCCCTTCCGGGCGATCTCGCCAAACCGATGGGACGCCGAACACTGAAGAAAAAGCAACTTTTCGTCGTCGCGGGGATGCACCGTAGCGGCACCAGTGCGTTTGCGCGCCTTTTGACCGTGTTTGATGTGGCATTGGGCGAGAACCTGCGCCCTCCCGCCGATGACAACCCGCGCGGTTTCTGGGAAGACGCGGCGTTTGTAGCGATCAACGAGCGCCTGCTCACGGAGATTGGCCGGGATTGGTACAGCCTCGACGGCTATTTCCTATCCGAAGAGTTCTTTGCAGCGCCTCGGTTCGACACGCTGCGGGCTGATGCAAAAGCGCTCCTCGAGGAGCGCTTGAACGACTACCCCCGTTGGGGCGTGAAGGATCCGCGGATCTGTCGGTTACTCGGTTTCTGGAAGTCGATGTTTGTCACGCTCGGGATCGAGGTCATATATCTGATGGCGATACGAGATCCCTGGGACGTGGCGGCGTCGCTCAGTGCGCGCGACGGTTTCGGGCCGCGCCACGGCCAGGCGCTCTGGTTGTTGCATAACCTCGATCTCGTCGTTGCGCTTGCGGGTGAACGAGCGCATCTCGCGAGCTATGACGCGTTACTCGCCGATCCGTACGCCGAGCTATCGAATCTCACGGACCTGCTCGCGGCCGATGATCAGCCGGACGAGACGTCGGTTTCGGCATTCGTCGACGATTACCTGGATCCGGGCCTACGGCATCGTAAGCACCGCCGCGAGGCGGACCGCCTCGGCGTTGCCGACGAGTTCTTTGCGCTGCTCGAAGCGGCAATCACCGACGGTGGCCGACTGTCGCCGTCGCTAGAGACGTCTTCAAGAGCCTTCCTTGCGCGATGGCGTTTCGATGCGACCTTGAGTCTTCCGGCCGAGGACGAAACGCGACTACGCCAAGAGATGGATCGAGCCCTGCTGAACCGCAACGCGGAGCGCGAACATCTGCTCAAAGAGTTCGTTGGTGAGGAATCTCGTCTTCGAAAAAACCTGGACGATTTGCAGCGGAGTGTCGAGTTCCATCGCGAGCGGGAGGACAAACTGAAGGCGGGCGCGCGCGAATTCGAGCAGCAAAGTGCCGATACGGTCGCCACATTGCAGCGCGAGATTGTCGCCACGCGCCGTGGTTTCGAAGCCAACGAAAAGCGCAGCGCCACAACGGTCGCAGGACTTCAGCAAGAAATCATCGAATCTCGACAGCGACACGAAGCCGCGGAACAACAACGCGAAGAAACGATCGCCACTTTGCAGGACGAGGTTGTTGATGCTCGACAAGCTTTGGTCGAGAGCCAGGGCGAGGTTGACGCCGTACGTCACCAGCTGGATGCAACCGTTGTAACGCTCAGCGAGCGCGACCGGGAACTCGAGGCCGTTTATACGTCGCGGTCCTGGCGTTTTTCGGGCCCGTTACGTTCATCGGCGGCGGCACTTCGTCAGTTGCGTGCTCGTCTGGGGCCGCGCACGCTCGCGCGGACCACTTGGCGGGCATCGGTGTACCGATTGCCCGAGGATTCGAGGGTCCGCGCCCGGTTGCTCGCCTTCAGGGAACGCGTCCGCACGATCATGATGGGCACGTCCCATCCGATGACGTTTGCCGGTGGGCACGCGGCGACCATCGCGTACCGCCAAAACGATGTCGTCGCTCGTGAACCGAATATCGCCGCCGATGCGCTACCCGAACTCGACATCAGTGTGGTGACGTATAACAGCGCGCGTTGGGTCGAGACGTTCGTGGCGAGCCTTCTCGCGCAGGATTACCCGCTCGCGAAGTTGAACCTGACGATCGTAGACAACGATTCGACTGACGACACTGTGGCCCGGTTCGAATCTCTAGGCGAAACGCTTACCGCGTTGGCCGGCTTCCAGGTCGTGAGCGCGCCTAACAACGGATTCGGTGCGGGTCACAACATCGGTGTTGGCGCGGGGGCCGCCGAGTTCGTCCTGGTGACCAATGTTGATCTCGAGTACGAAACTGACGCAATCACGAACCTCGTTGCCCATGCGCTGATCGACGACGCCTCCGTCGGTTCGTGGGAGTGTCGGCAACTGCCCTACGAACACCCCAAGTTCTACGATCCGGTCGCGCTGGAGACAAGTTGGTCGGCACACGCGTGCATCTTGTTTCGTAGGAGTTGCTTCGCCCGCGCGGGTGGTTACGAGGAACGCATCTTCATGTATGGCGAGGACGTCGAGCTATCCTTCCGGTTGCGTAGCCTCGGCTACCGACTGCGCTATATTCCCTCGAGCGTAGTGTGGCACTACACTTACGACGAGCCGGGTGAAGACAAGCCTCTGCAGTTCGAAGGCAGCACGCTCAGCAATGGCTATATGCGAATGCGCTATGGCTCGTTCGGCGATGCCCTCGCCATCATTCCCATGTTCGGCGCGCTGTTGAGAGATCGCTGGCGGGTCGCCGATCAACGTCGGCAAGTGCTGCGCAATATCGGCAAGCTGATTCGCCACGCGCCCTATTTCCTGTCCAAACGGAGATCCACGCAGGCGGTGTTCCCGTTCCGTTGTTGGGACTACGAGCTGACCCGGGATGGCGCCTTCTTTGTTCTTCCAGAACAAAGTTCGGGAGATATCCCGCTCGTCAGCGTGGTGACTCGAACGTACCGCGGTCGTGGTCGACTCCTACGAGAGGCGCTGCAGTCGGCGGTGAATCAGACGTGGCGGGCGATCGAGGTCGTCGTCGTCGAGGATGGAGGCGCGACGCTCGAGCCGCTGGTGCGGGAGTTTGCCGAGGCAAACCCTGGGCGGTCGATCAGGTTTGTCGAGATGCCCCGCGTCGGGCGGTGCGAAGCGGGTAACGCCGGACTCGCTGCTGCCACGGGCGAGTATCTGATGTTCCTCGACGATGACGATTTGCTGTTCTGCGATCACATCGAAACCTGCGTCCGCCAACTTCAGGCTGATGCCGCTCTCGGCGGCGTCTATGCGTTACCGTGGGAAGTTCCGACTCGAATCGACAGCTCTCTGCCTGCCGGCTACGTGGAAGAGGCACATTTGACGGCCGACGTCGTGCGCTACGAGTTCGATCGAGAAGTCCTTGCGGCGCACAATTACATCGCCATCCAGTCGGTCGTCTTCCGGCGTGAGTTGTTCGATCGGTACGGTGGATTCGATCTCGAACTCGAGAATTTGGAAGATTGGAATCTCTGGTTTCGCTATACGAGGCGGCACGACTTCAAGCTTGTCGCGAAGACGACGTCCATGTACCGAACACCGGCGGCGGTGGGTGATCGTGAAAAGCGTCAGCAGGTACTCGATTCCTACTACGAGGCGGCGCGTGACAAGAACCGCGCGTTCGTTGCCGAATTGATGCCGCTCGAGCCGCCCGTTTCCTGACAGCTTGTCGCGAGCGGCTAGTCCCGCGCGTAGTGGGCCGTCACGTGCGCGTAAAGTTCGAGATCGGCGGCGACGAGTTCATGAATTCGCCGACGCAACGGGAGCGTCAGCTCGTCACGACGGCGACGCGACGGCGTCACGTTGACCGACTTCAGCTCGGGGAGGTGCCATTCGTATCGTTGGCGCAAGCCGTCGACGAACTTGCCGAGGTTCTCCTGCACGCCCACCACGTCGAACCGCTCAAGGTTGCTGATCGCCCGTCGGTACACGTCGTCCAGCGATCTTGTTTCGGAAACCAACTCGCGGGTCGCCCGGTCATGGGCATACGCAAGCTGCCAGGTTTGCGTGTTGTGAACGTCGGCAACCACGGCGTTCGCCGACAACTCTAGAAACTCCTCCAGGCGGTGGGTTTTGGCGAGCGTCGGTCCGCGACCGTTGCCTTGCGCCGCGACGTCGCGCCAGTAGTAGTACAAGGAGAGCACGCGATCGACGGGATCGCGCAGCACGGTGACGATATGCGTGCCGAGTTCGGTCGCGGTATCGAAACCGATGTGGGCGGCAAAAAAACGATAGTTCGAGAGCGTCTCGCTCGACGCTTCGTCAAACTGCTTGAAGAAGCGATACGGACAGACTTCGTCGGGCGCGAACCGCGAGCCGATTGCCTCGCGAACGGCGGTTCCGGCGGTCTTCCCGACGTGGACGAACACGTACCTTGAGTCCTGTCGATCCATGCGGTTTCAGTCGCGGCGGGGTGCTGATGCGTTTAGTCGGTCGCCGTTGCCCAGTTGAACCGATACGTTTCTCACGTCTTGAAGTTTGCCCGAACGTACGTCGCGAGTTGTTCGATGCATTCGCCGATCGACTGGTCGTTGGTGTTCACCACGAGTTCGGGTTTCTCGGGCGGCTCGTATGGCGCAGAGATCCCGGTGAAGTCCTGGATCTCGCCTCGTCTCGCCTTCTGGTAAAGCCCTTTGGGATCGCGCTGCTCACAGGTTTCGACGCTCGCGTCGACGAAGACCTCGTGGAACTTTTCCCCTGCCGCGGCCCGCGCCGTCGCGCGATCGGCACGGTAGGGCGAGATGAACGCGGAGATGCAGATGAGCCCGGCATCGGCGAAGAGTGCGGCCACCTCGCCGATTCGGCGGATATTTTCGGCGCGGCCTTCGGGGCTGAAATCGACATCACGGTTGAGTCCGCCGCGCACGTTGTCGCCGTCGAGTACGTACACCTGGAACCCCTCGCGGAAGAGTACTTCCTCCAGCGTGAAACCGAGCGTCGACTTTCCGGATCCCGAAAGTCCGGTGAACCAGAGCACGCCGCCGCGATGTTGGTTGCGGGCGTGCCGCTTCTCTGTTGGGACGCGGTGTTCGACGGGGGTGATGTTCTTAACAGTCAAAGGGCGGCTCCTTTGCCAAGGAGATCAGCTCGGGCGCAGTTCGCAGTCCAAGTCGTGGTCATCGCAGAAGTAGAAAAAGCTGTCGCGAAGCTCGCTGATCCGTTGGTTCGCCGGGAGTTCTATTTCCATCACCAGCGAGAAGATCGGCGTGCCGGTGTGGGGTGCACGTTCCGTCACGGTGTCGAGGTTGTAGATGTTGATGCCGCGCGCGGAAAAAAAGCGCGCGACGTGATGCACGATCCCCGGGTGGTCCATCGACGTCACGCTGACCGTGTAAGGGACACGGCCTTCGACGTCGGTTCGATCGCCGGTTCGGCGGAAGAGGACCGCGAGATCGAGCTGCTCGGCGAGTTGCCCGAGCTTGGTTTCGAGGCGCTGGATCGGCAGGTCACCGCCGGTGACGGACATCAGAACCGCGAACTCGCCGCCGAGCACGGTCATACGACTGTCTTCGATCGACAGGTTCAGCGAGTGAACCAATCCGCTGATGCGATCGACCACGCCGGGGCGGTCCCGGCCGATCGTCGAAATCACCGCACGCGCGACGCCGGTGCCGAGGCTCATCGCACGCGCTCGGTGACGAACGCCGACAGCTCCTCGAGGTGGACTCGTTCCTGCGCCATCGTGTCGCGGTCGCGGACGGTCACCGTCTGGTCTTCCAGCGTTTCGAAATCGACCGTCACGGCGAGCGGTGTGCCGATTTCGTCGTGGCGGCGATAGCCTTTGCCGATGTTGCCGGTGTTCTCGAAGAGAATTCGGCCGAGCCCGAGGCGCTGCAGATCCTGTTTGATGCGCCGCGACGTCTCGACGATCTCGTCGTGGTTGCGCTTGAGCGGCAGCACGGCGACCTTGATCGGCGCCAGGTGGGGTTTGAGTTTCAGCACCGTGCGTTCGGAACCGTTTTCGAGCCGCTCGATGGTATAGGCCTCGTTCAGCACGGCGAGCACGCCTCGATCGACGCCCGCCGACGGTTCGATCACGTAGGGAACGGTCCAGGTGTTCGCCTGCTGGTCGTGATAGGCGAGCCGGGTGTTGGAATCCCGGTTTTCCTCGACATCGGCAGAAATCGAAAGGTCGGCCTGGTTCTTCGTATGCGAACCGAGGTCAAAGTCCGTTCGATTGGCGATCCCCTCGAGTTCTTCGAGGCCATGCGGAAATCGATACATCAGGTCGACTGTCGCCTTGGAGTAGTGGGCGAGCTCGTCTCCTTCGACGTGCAGGAGTTCGATGTTGTTCTCGTTGACGCCCTGCTCGGACCACCAACTCATCCGTTCCTGAATCCACCGATCGTGCCAATCCTCGTCCTCGCCAGGTTCGACGAAGAATTCGAGCTCCATCTGCTCGAACTCGCGAACGCGGAAGATGAAGTTTCGCGGCGTGATCTCGTTGCGGAAGGACTTACCGATCTGCGCGATACCGAACGGCAGCTTGCGCGACGTCGAATCGAGCACGTTCTTGAAGTTCGTGAAGATCGACTGCGCGGTTTCGGGGCGCAGGTAGGCAAAGGACGAACCGTCGTCCACAGGGCCGATCGCGGTTTTGAACATCAGATTGAACGGGCGTGGTTCGGTGAGATTGCTAGAGCCACACTTCGGACATTGGTCCGACTCGAGGTGATCGGCGCGCCAGCGTGATTTGCAGTCGCGACAGTCGACCAACGGATCCGAGAACGTCGCCTCGTGGCCCGAGTAGAGGAGCACCTTCTGATTGGTGAGGATGGCAGAGTCGAGGCCCTCGACATCGTCCCGCTCATACACCATCGCCCGCCACCAGGCGTTCTTCAGATTGTTTTTCAGTTCGACCCCGAGCGGGCCGTAGTCGTAGATCCCCTGCAACCCGCCGTAGATTTCGCTTGCCTGGAAAATGAATCCGCGCCGCTTGCACAGCGCGACGAGCTCTTCCATGGATTGAGCGGGCACTGAAGGTCTCCTCATTGGGTTCTTTCGGGGCGCGGCACTATACCAGCGGCCGCACGGGTGTGCCGTGGTGCAATGACGGCCGGGGCCGGTCGTCGGATGAACTCTTCGGGCCCCACTGGGGTAGCATCCGCGACAAATGGGAGGACGCGTTATGGCGGAAGCAACCGGAGGCAATCGCAGCCGGCTCGCGAAGAGCATGTTCACGATTGGCATCGTCGCGTTTGTGTTGTTGCCTATCGGGGCGTTGGGGACGAAGTTCGGTATCTGGGGCTTCGGCTTCGGGTTCCAGTTGCTCTTTGGCGGCGCCATTCTGGCGGCGATCGGCCTGGTGGGCGGGATCGTCGCGCTCATTCTCGCCGTGAAACGCGAACGCCCGGTCGATCGGCAACCGGTGATGCTCGGCCTCTTTGGCAGCTTGCTCGTGCTCGTGGTGATGGGCCTGCAATTCGCGACGGCCGTATCGGTACCACCGATTCACAACATCTCGACCGATACTTTTGATCCACCACGATTCGTGGACGTGGATCGGGGCGAGAACTCGAACCCGCTCGAGTACACCCGCGAGATCGCATCGCAACAACGCGAGGCCTACCCAGATCTGTCGACCCACCTCACCGAAACCGATGTCGATGCGAGCTTCGACCGAGCGGTTTCAATCGCGGAAGACCTCGGATGGGAGGTCTTTTCGGAGGCGCGCGGGGACTACCGGATCGAGGCGACGGCGTCGACGTTCTGGTTCGGTTTCAAGGACGACATCGTGATCCGAATCCGCCAGAGCGGGACGGGGGCGATCGTCGATCTGCGATCAGTATCGCGGGTCGGGCAGAGTGATCTTGGTGCTAACGCGCGTCGTATTGGACAGTTCATCGAACGGTTCGAAGCCCTGGGGGGTTAAGTCGCTCCGCGCCACGCGCCGCATCCGGGCGCCACGTCTCAAGCCGGGGCGTCGTCGGAGGCGCTTTCGTCTACGACACAGAAGAGATTGCCGTCGGGGTCCTCCAGAACGACGTAGTCGGCCCCGTCCGGGTAGCGCCACGGGTAGCGTTTCGCCCCGAGTCCGGTCAGCCGTTCGACTTCGCCCGCTTGATCCTCCGTCATGAGGTCGAGGTGGATCCAACTCCGCTTACCAGAGCGCTTGACCGGTGCCTCGTCGATTGAAAGATTCGGTCCGGCACCCGCTGGATCTTCGATGATGACAAAGTTGTCGCCAGGCGGTGCGGCGTAACGAATCTGGTAGCCGAGCGCGGCGAGCCAGAAATCCCGCATCCGCTGCCATTCGAAGCAACGGATCACGATCGAGCCGACGCGTAACCTCGTGGTTTGTGGCTCCGTGGTGGAAGGCTCCTCCGTCATTGATCAGCTCCCTTTCGTCGCATCGGTAAGCAGGTAGTCGACGATCTCGTCCGCCGACGCGAATGCTGCCACTTCGACGAGATCTCGTGCATCGGCTTCGTTCGTCACGCGTGCCTGGAAATCGAGCGTTCGCCTCGAGAATGTATCGATCACGAGCCGCTCGGGCGGCTCGTGATCGGCATAGCGGCTGTCGGCACGGATGCGTTCGACGATCACCTCGTCATCCAAGGTGAGGTAGTAGACGCGCATACCGTCGGCGGGTTCGATGACCGGCACGATGGCCGAGCCTTCGATGACGGTTGGGCGATCGTATGGATTGTCGAGACGACAGGCCATGATCGCCGCGACGATGGGCCACACACGTCGTGTGTAGTGGCGCCAGACGTCGTCCAGGAAGAAACGTTGGCGGTCGGCATCGTCTTGCGCTTGCGAGTAGTACGCCATCACGTCCTCCGGCACGACCTCGGTGGCGCGCCAGGGGCGTCCGGGATGGCGTGAGAGCCCGTCCGTACTGATCAGCGTGGCGGTGCGCGCTTGCGCGAGGGCTTCGGCGACGGTCGACTTTCCGACATGCGACGTGCCGCCGACCAGGATGACTTTGGGTTCGGTCGGCTCAGCCATGATGACGCCCCGATGCGTGCCTCGAGGCACTAGAATCGACGGCTTCTCGCCGAGTTTCGAGGCTTTCGTGACCTGGATTCGCAATCGCCCGCTGGGCTTGGTCTATCGGGATCCAGAACGCGCCTTCGGCGGATACACGCTCTACTCTTCGGTGACCGGCAAGAACGCGACGCTCCTCGACGACGAAGGCCGGGTCGTGCACCGCTGGTTCCAGCACGAAGGGATCCAGCACGCGCACCTGCTCGACAACGGTCATCTCCTCGTCCAGACCGCGCCGTTCCGCTACGCCGAGGGCCGCCAGAACATGGGTGGCAACGCCGGTGCGATGATGGAACTCGACTGGGATAGCAACGTCGTTTGGGCCTATCGCAATCCCGCCCAACACCATGCCTACGAGCGCCTCGCCAATGGCAACCACATCGTGCTCGCCTGGTATCCGATCCCTGATGAATATCGCCAGACGGTGCAGGGCGGGCATCACGACCCGAAGGACGGTGACGTCATGTGGGGCGACTCTGTCCTCGAGATCGACCCCTCCGGCTTTGTCGTCCGCCGTTGGAATTCGTGGGAGCACTTCGATCCCGAGCTCGATCGGATCTGTCCGCTCGAATCCCACAAGGAGTGGGGGCATGCCAACTCGCTGACGACGACACCGAACGGTGATTGGCTGATCAGCTTTCGCGCGACGAGCCAGGTGGTCATCGTCGATCCCGAGACCGGCGCGATCACGTGGCGCTTCGGTGCCGAAGAAGAGTCGCTCGAGACCGCACTCTCGCATCAGCACGCGGCCACGTGGCTCGACAACGGCAACATCCTGATTTTCGACAACGGCTGCCATCGGCCCCATGCGCCCGCGTACTCGCGGGTTCTGGAAGTGAATCCCGAAACACGGGAGACGGTCTGGAAGTACCAGGCCGACGTGATCCTCGCGTTCTTCTCCTACATGTGCTCGGGCGCGAGCCGGCTACCGAACGGCAATACGTTCATTACGGAATCATCGACGGGACGGCTTTTCGAGGTATCCCCGGCGGGTGAAACCGTTTGGGAGTTCGTCTCACCGTTTCACTACGCCAGCCGGTTCGGACGGACGCCCTATGTTTTCCGTGCTTATCGATATGCAAAGGACGATGATCGTTTCGTCGGCCGAGACCTCAGTACTGCGCGGTATGCATCGCTGAACGACATGATTACTAAGGGTCGAGTTCCGGACAATTATCACGGCAACTGACGCCTCGTTCGGCGAGGTTGCCGATTCAGACACTCGGCCTTAAACGCCGAACATAGATTGGAGATTCTTCATGCTCGGATACGCAACGATCGGCACCAACGACCTGGACAAGGCGTGTGCGTTCTACGACGCGTTGATCGGCGAAATGGGTGGCCGCCAGCTTTTCGGCAGCGAACGCATCAAGTTTTACGGCACTGGCCCCGGCGCGCCGATGCTCGCGATCTGCACGCCCTATGACGAACAGGCGCCGTCCCCCGGTAACGGCAACATGGTCGCGTTCCCGGCCGATGGTCCGGATGCGATTCAGGCGCTCTACGCCAAGGCGATCGAACTGGGTGCGACGGACGAAGGTGAACCCGGCGATCGAATCCCGGGCGTCTTCTATGGTGCCTACGTGCGCGATCCGGACGGCAACAAGCTCTGCTTCTTCCAGATGAGCGCAGGCTGATTCGAACGGCTCACCGCTGCGGGGTTGCGAGCGCACCCCGCGAAGTGTTCACTAGATAACGATCTCGTAGGGGAAGACTCGATGCCGGCGTTGGATGGATTGCGCGTTCTCGACATGACCCAGTACGAAGCGGGTACGTCCTGCACGCAGGCGCTTGCCTGGCTCGGCGCTGATGTCGTGAAAGTCGAGGCACCGGATATCGGCGACCCCGGGCGCGGCGTCGGGCGGTCCGAGAACAAGGATTACTCCGCTTACTTCTGTGCCTGGAACGCGAACAAACGTAGCGTCGCGGTGAACCTTCGAACCGAGGAAGGGCGCGCACTGTTCCTCGATCTCGTGCCGAAGTTCGATGTTTTCGTCGAGAACTACGGGCCGGGTGTGACCGAAAAGCTCCGTATCACCTACGAAGACCTGAAGGCGGTCAATCCGTCGATCATCTATGCGCGGATCAAGGGATTCGGCACATCGGGTCCGTACTCCGATTTCCGCTGCATGGACATGGTCGCGCAAGCGGCAGCGGGGGCGTTCTCGATCACGGGTGAAGCCGATGGACCGCCCATGATGCCGGGACCGACGACCGGTGACTCGGGCACGGGTGTTCAGGCGGCGATGGCGATTCTCGCGGCCTACATACAGAGACAACGCACGGGACTCGGGCAGGAGCTAGAGATCTCGATGCAGGAGGCGATGATCTATTACACGCGTACGCGCGCGTACATCGGCTCCGCCTGGGGTACGCAGGCGACGGGGCGCAACGGCAACGCCGGGGGCTTACCACCCGTCAACATTTATCCGTGCAAACCGTTTGGTCCCAACGACTATATCTATCTGATGCCCGTGAACTCGGGGCATTGGGACGGACTGTGCGCGGCGATGGATCGGCCGGATCTCCTGATCGATCCGCGATTCGAGACGAATCAGGGCCGAATGGAAAACGGCGATGCGCTCTATGCCGAAATCTCGAACTGGTGCGCCGAACGCACCAAGTACGAGGCCATGGAGACGATCGCCGCCGCGGGGGTGCCGTGTTCGGCCACGCTCGACACGGCGGAGCTGCATCACGACAAGCACCTGCGTGAACGTGGCTTCATCCACGAAATGGATCTGCCGGTGCACGGCCACGTGCCGATGCTCGGGTTTGGGCCGCAGCTCTCGGAGTCCCACGTCGACATGACGCCCCCGCCTCGATTGGGCGAGCACACGGACCAGGTTCTCGCTGATGAACTGGGTTTGCCGTCGGAACGCCTGGGAGAACTTCGAGAAGCGGGCGTGATCGGCGATCCGGGGCGCTTTACTTAAGGAGCGCTCGATCGGGCTGCTCAGAACTTCAAGAGTTTCGTTTCCATCGCCGCGAGGTCGACGACGCCAACGGCGTTGTATCCCGTCATGTGACCCGCGCATTCGCCCGGATTGAAGATGAGTTGCTCGCGCCGGTCGGTTCGGACGACGCGTTCGGATCGGTAGAGATGGGTGTGTCCGTGCAGCGCGAGATCAAACGACGGATCGAGCACCCCGTTGAATTCGAGTGGGTCGTGCACGACGACAATCGATTGTGAGTGCCAATTCAGTACGAGCGGCGGTTCGACGAAGTTGAAGCCGCATTCGCCGATCGCGCGCTCGAGCGTCTCGCGCTCCTCGTCGTTGTTCCCGTAGACCCCGAACATCGGGGCCGCCAGATCGGCGAATACGTCGATCGTTTTCGCCTGCGTGATATCGCCCGTATGAACGATTGCGTCAAGATCGGCGTCGTTGAACAGATCGACGATCGTTCGAACATTCTTCAGATTGTTGTGGGTGTCGCTGACGACGCCGATACGCAACGGAACTCTGCCTTTCGTTTGGAAAAGGGAAAGCGTGGCCTAAACGAAAAGCGCCGGGACGAGCCCGGCGCTTGACGTTCAAGAAGCTAGCTTCAGGAAGCTTTCTCGAGGATGTGGATCCCGCAAGCGCTGCCGAGGCCGATGACATGCGTCATGCCGATGCGTGCGCCTTCGACTTGTCGCTTACCGGCTTCGCCGCGCAGGTGCGTCGACACCTCGTAGAGGTTGGCGATGCCCGTCGCACCGAGCGGATGACCCTTGGAGAGCAGGCCGCCCGACACGTTGACCGGAACCCGGCCACCGAGTGCCACTTCGCCGTCATCGATCAGACGTCCCGCTTCGCCGTCGCCGCAGAGGCCGAGATTCTCGTAGTGCAGGATCTCTGCCGTCGCGAAGCAGTCGTGTAGTTCGACGAGGTCGACATCGTCCGGTCCGAGACCGGCCATTTCGTATGCCGCTGCTGCCGCTTTGCGCGTACAGGAGTTGACGTCTGGCATGACGAGATCACGTTCCTGCCACGGATCGGAGGTCATCACCGAAGCTCGAACCTTGACCGCGCGGTCCATGAGTCCGAGTTCGCGCGCCTTCGATTCCGACGCGATGATCGCTGCCGCCGATCCGTCGACGTTCACCGAGCACATGAGCTTCGTATTGGGGTACGAGATCATTTCTGCATTCATCACCGTCTCGAGCGGCGTTTCGATCTGATACATCGCCTTCGGGTTCATGGTCGAGTGATGGTGGTTTTTCACCGATACCTTGGCGAACTGCTCGAAAGTCGTGCCGTAGTTGCGCGAATGCTCCATACCGGCTTCGGCGAAGACCGCGGGCATCGTGCCCGAACCGAGCAGGCCTTCTTTGGAGATGCCGGCGCCGCCGCCACCACCACCGAGGAGGCCTTTGCCCATCTGCTCGACGCCGACCGCGAGGACGAGGTCGTAGAGACCGGCTTTGACCGCCGTCCAGGCTTCACGAAATGCCGTTGCACCCGTTGCACAGGCGTTGGAGACGTTGACCACGGGGACGCCCGTCTGGCCGATCTCCTGGAGGATCCGCTGGCCGACCATGCCGCTCGCCTGGCCCAGGTTGCCGCAATAGAGCGCCTGCATGTCCTGGATCTTCAGGCCCGCGTCGTCGAGTGCGAGGAGCGCGGCTTTGGAACCGATCTGTGGAACCGTTTGGTCCGGGAAGCGCCCGAACTTGATCATGTCTACGCCAACGATATAAGCGTCTGTCATTGCTTGAGTCCTTTCAGATTCCGATGCCGCTCAGGCGGATCGAGGTTGGAAGAAGTACGAGAGGTAGGAATTGCCGTCGCGATCTTTTCGACCGAGAGCGTCGTCGTAAACGACCTCGATGGGCATGCCGAAGTCGATCTTGTCGGGGTCTGGCTCGATGTTGATCAAGTTGCCCTTGATCGTGCCACCACCTTCGAGGTCGACGATCGCCGAAACATAAGGAACTTCGATCCCTGGAAACGACCGGTGGACGATGCAATACGAATAGAGTTCGCCCTTGTTGGAGAGTGCCTCCGTCGCCATCTGATCGCGCGCCCCGCACTTCGAACACGTGTCGCGTTCGCCGAGGAAAACCGCTCCGCAGGCCCCACACCGGTGCCCCTCGATGAACGGATCGCCGTCATCGGGGATCTTCAGATAGGGAACGACTGGGAGTGGCCCAGCAGCTTGTTCCGACATTAACTCCCTCTCGGATAGTGGATAACCTCGCGAGGATGGAACTTTCCGCTCGGGATTTCAAACCTCGGCGACGGGCAGCGGGTGCTCGATCCGATCACGATGCGGCCACGCCCAGACGCTCGTGCATGATCGGACTCGTCGTCGTGTATTGCAGGTGCACTTTTTCGTCCGGGTTGAGGCGGGCCTTGATGGCAAACGCCGCGAGCGCCGCTTCGTGAAAGCCCGAGAGGATGAGCTTCTTTTTACCCGGGTAGGTCGCAATGTCGCCGATCGCGTAAATACCGGGCACGTTCGTTTCGAAACGCTCGGTATCAGTTGGGATCTGATTCTTTTCAAGCTCGACACCCCACTCGGCGATCGGTCCGAGCTTCGGCGACAGGCCGAAGAAGACCAGCGCGTGGTCGATGTCGAGATCCGTGATGGATTCGTCGGGGTGACGGACATGCAGCGTGTTGAGGTCGCCGCTGTCGGCTGTGAAATCGACGCAGTTGCCAATCATGAACTTGACCCGGCCTTCAGCTTCGAATTGGCGCATCTTGTCGACGGACGCCGGAGCCGCACGGAACTTGTCGCTGCGATGGACCATCGTGATCGATCGTGCGTGCGGTGCGAGTTCGTTGACCCAGTCGAAGGCGGAATCGCCGCCGCCGAGAACCAGCAGATCCTTGCCGTGGTGCTGGCTCGGGTCCTTGACGCGATAGAACACCTGCCGGTCGATGAAATCCTCGATGCCTTTCACGCGAAGGGGCATCGGCTGGAATGATCCGACGCCGCCGGCGATCACGACGGCCCGTGTTTCGAATTCGGTGCCCTTGCTCGTTTTGACGAAGAACCGCTCCTCGTCGAGGACCGCGAGTTCCGTGACCTGCTCGTCCAGGTGGTACGTCGGATCGAACGGCGCGATCTGCTCCTTCAAGCGGTCGACGAGTTCAATGGCGTTGCACATGGGGATCGCGGGGATGTCGTAGATCGGCTTGTCCGGATAGAGCTCGGCACATTGACCGCCCGCGTGTTCGAGCGCGTCGACGATGTGGGCCTTGAGGCCTAGCAGGCCGAGCTCGAAG
Source organism: uncultured Pseudomonadales bacterium (assembly GCA_951813295.1). Classification (GTDB taxonomy): domain Bacteria; phylum Pseudomonadota; class Gammaproteobacteria; order Pseudomonadales; family Azotimanducaceae; genus VXYL01. The sequence continues at coordinate 929,517 of CATOTI010000002.1, read as the reverse complement.
ACTTGGAAAAGACCGCAAGGTCCGGCGCCGACGATAACGACGTCAGTTTGGATCGTCATAGGGACAACCTTTGGAAGTGCTTTAGAAAATGGCGCCGCGTTGGCGCAGGAGATCGATGATCGCTTCGGCGCACTCGGCAATGGATTGTTGATCGGTTCGTAACGTGAGGTCCGCGTTTTCCGGTTCGTCGAACGCAGTGCTCACGCCTGGGAAGTTGGCGATCTCGCCGCTGTCGGCGCGGCTGTAGAAGCCGTCGTCGTCGCGCTCACGCAGAACGTCTATGGGGGCCGTGAGGTACACCTCGACGAATCGTTCGGCACCCACGACATCACGAATTCGCTCGCGAACCCGCCCATTCGGGACGACAAAAGCGTTCAACGTGATGAGGCCCGCGTCGTTCATCAGCCGTGAGATCTCGGCTGCGCGGCGCGCGTTTTCCGAGCGTTCCTCGCTCGAGAAACCGAGGTCGCGGCTTACGCCGAGACGGAAATCCTGACCATCGTTGACCGACGCGAGCCAACCGCCGTCGAAGAGTCGACGTTCGACCTCCTGCGCGATGACGGTCTTGCCGACCTTGGAGAGCCCGGTCAGCAAGACCGTGATGGGATGCTGGCGCAGACGTTCGGCGCGCTCTTCAGCGCTTATCCGGCTGCTGGACGTGCGGAATTCGCCGTGCGGCTCTTCGTCCCAGGCGGCTTCGGCGACGACCCCGCCCGGGGCATGGATCATGGCAGCGCCAACGGTGTTGTTCGTCAGCCGATCGATCAGGATCATCGCGCCCATCGCCCGGTTGTCGGCGTAGGCATCGAAGACGATCGGTTCGGAAAGCTCGAGGGTTGCTCTGCCGATCTCGTTCAGGGCGAGTTCGGTCGCCGTTTCGTGATCGAGTGTGTTGACGTCGATCTTGTAGTCGAGCGCGGTGACCTGCCCGGTGACGCGCTTCGTGCCGTGTTTGATGAGGTAGCGCCTGCCGAGTTCGAGCGGCGCTTCGGCCATCCAGACGATCGTTGCTTCAAGACGATCGGCGATATGCGGGAGCTTTGCATCGGACGCGATGATGTCGCCGCGGCTGACGTCGATCTCGCGATCGAGCGTCAACGTCACGGACATGGGCGGGAACGCCCGGTCCACGTCGCCGTCGGCCGTCACAATTCGATCGATCGTCGCGCTATTGCCGGACGGAAGTGCAGTGACCATGTCGCCGGGCTGGACGACGCCGCCCGCAAGCGTTCCGCAATAGCCGCGAAAACCCGAGTCCGGTCGGTTCACCCACTGGACCGGGAACCGTACGCGCTCGGTATCACGAACGGTGCTGATCGGCACCGTTTCCAGGAGGAACATCAGCGTGGCGCCCTGATACCACGGCATGTTGGTCGACTGGTCGACGACGTTGTCGCCGAGCAGTGCCGAGATCGGGATGAACGCCAGATCGTCGAGGGCGAGTTGCGACGTAAAGGCGAGGTAGTCAGACCGGATCGATTCGTAGACGGACTCGTCGTAATCGACGGCGTCCATCTTGTTGATCGCGACGATCAGGTGCCGGATGCCGAGGAGGTGGGCGAGGAACGTGTGCCGCTTCGTTTGCGGCAACACGCCGTGGCGGGCATCAATCAGGATGATGGCGACATCACACGTGGATGCACCGGTGACCATATTGCGCGTGTACTGCTCGTGGCCGGGCGTGTCGGCGATGATGAATTTACGTTTCGCAGTCGAGAAATAGCGATAGGCCACATCGATCGTGATGCCCTGCTCACGCTCGGCCTGGAGACCGTCGACCAGCAACGCAAGATCGACGCCGTCGCGTTGCGTGCCGATCGTCTTGCTTTCGCGCTTAATAGCGTCGAGCTGATCCTCCATGATCATCTTCGAGTCGTGGAGCAGCCGGCCGATCAACGTCGACTTGCCGTCGTCGACGCTGCCGCACGTCAGAAACCGCAGGATCTCTTTCTGCTCGTGCTCCTCGAGGTAGGCGAGGATGTCGGTCTCGATGAGCGCTGATTGGTGCGACATCAGAAATAGCCCTCGCGCTTCTTCTGCTCCATGGAACCGACGCTGTCGTAGTCGATCAGCCGCCCCTGACGCTCGGAGAATTTCGCGATCAGAATTTCCTGAATGATCTCGGGCAAGGTCGCCGCGGTCGACTCGATCGCTCCCGAGAGTGGGTAGCAGCCGAGCGTGCGAAATCGTACGGAACGCATCTCGGGCTCTTCATCGGGCAGCAGTTCCATCCGGTCGTCGTCGACCATGATGAGTGTGCCGTCGCGCTCGACGACCGGTCGCAGCGCCGCGTAGTAGAGCGGCACGATCTCGATGTTCTCGAGATAGACGTACTGCCAGACGTCGAGCTCGGTCCAATTCGAGAGCGGAAAGATGCGCACTTCTTCGCCGCGGTTGATCCGGCCGTTGTAGAGATTCCAGAGTTCGGGCCGTTGGTTCTTCGGGTCCCAACGATGATTGCTGTCGCGTACCGAGTAGACCCGTTCTTTCGCTCGCGACTTCTCTTCGTCCCGACGCGCGCCGCCAAAAGCGGCGTCGAACCCATGTTGATCGAGCGCCGTCAGGAGCGCCTCCGTCTTCATGATGTCCGTGTATTTCTTCGAGCCATAGGTGAAAGGTGTGACGTTGTTTCGCCGTCCCTCTTCGTTCGTGTAAACGATGAGATCGAGGTTTTGCTCGACGGCGATCCGGTCGCGGAACGCGATCATGTCGCGGAACTTCCACGTCGTGTCGATGTGCATCAACGGGAAAGGCAGGGGCCCCGGATAGAAGGCCTTTCGCGCCAAGTGCAGGAGCACCGACGAATCCTTGCCGATCGAGTAGAGCATCACGGGCTTTTCGAACTCTGCGACGACTTCGCGGATGATGTGAATGCTCTCCGCTTCGAGCTGCTTCAGATGCGTGAGCGTGTAGCTCTCTGTCATGCGGCTTCCCTTTCGGGTGGATGGCTCGTTTCGGGGGCGCGCATTCTAACGGGCTTGCCGCGCGAGCCTAAGTCGAAGTGGTTATATCGATACCCGTGGGTAGGTTGCTCATTCGCCCGCGAGCGCGGCCGTGAGAAGCTCGTTCACCTGCTTCGGGTTGGCCTTGCCTTGCGTCGCTTTCATCACCTGGCCGACGAAGAATCCCAGCACTTTCGTCTTTCCGGCTCGATACTGCTCCACCTGTGCGGTGTTCTGCGCGACGAGTTCGTCGACGATCGATTGCAGCGCGCCGGTGTCGCTGACCTGCTCGAGGCCCCGGTCCTTGATGAGCCGATCGACGTCACCGCCTTCCGACCACAGCACGTCGAAGAGTGACCGCGCGATCTTGGAGCTGATCGTGTCGTCTTCGATCCGCTGAATGAGCACCCCGAGGGTCTCGGCGGGGATTTTGATCTCGGTGTCGTCACCGGCCTTGTTGAGCGCTGCGGCAACGTCCGAGGTGATCCAGTTTGCCGCGAGCTGTGCATTGCCCGCTGCGGCGGCCGTCGCTTCGAAGTACGACGCGGTCGGTAAGTCGGCGACCAGGCGGGTGGCGGTCTTGGCGTCGAGTCCCAGATCCTCGACGTAACGTTTGCGCTTCGCGGCCGGGAGTTCGGGGAGCGCTGCGCGCGCTTCTTCGAACATCGCGTCGGAGACGATGACCGGCAGCAGGTCGGGATCGGGAAAGTAGCGGTAGTCGTCGGAGTTCTCTTTTGAACGCATCGGACGGGTTTCGTCGCGCTCCGCGTCGTAGAGCATTGTTTCGAGCACGACCTTGCCGCCTGATTCGACCAGCTCGATCTGGCGCTCGATTTCGAACGTGATTGCTCGTTCGACGAACCGGAACGAGTTGATGTTCTTGATCTCGGTACGCTCGTTCAGTTCACTGCTTCCGCGGGGGCGAATCGAAACGTTTGCGTCGCAGCGCATCGATCCCTCGTTCAGATTGCCATCGCAGATGCCGAGGTAGCGTACGAGCGCGTGTAGCGTGCGGAAATAGGCGGCGGCTTCCGCCGGACTCGTGAGCTCCGGTTCGCTCACCACTTCGAGGAGTGGCGTTCCGGCGCGGTTGAGATCGATCCCGGATTGATTGACGAACGCGTCATGTACGGATTTACCGGCGTCTTCCTCCAGGTGGGCGCGCGTCAGATTGATGCGTCGAAGCTCACCTTCGAATTCCACATCCAGATAGCCGCCCGCGACGATCGGTTCGTCGAGTTGGCTGATTTGATAGCCCTTGGGTAGATCGGGATAGAAGTAGTTCTTGCGATCGAAGCGGCACGTTCGCGCAACGTCACCGCCGACCGCGAGGCCGAAGGTGATGGCTTTCTCAACGGCGTCGCGGTTGAGTACCGGAAGAACGCCGGGCAGGCCGAGATCGACGGCGCACGCCTGCGTGTTGGGTTCCGCCCCGAAAGCGGTCGGGGCGCCGGAGAAGATCTTCGATTGGGTTTTGAGCTGGACGTGGACTTCGAGTCCGATCACGCATTCCCATTGACTGTTCACGATGCGCGAACCTCTAGAGATTGGGAGGGGTTTGCCGATGCCAATCCGTCTCGCGTTGGAAGGCTTCGCCGAGGGAGAGCAGGCGGTTCTCCTCGAAATGGGGGCAGATGAACTGCAACCCAAGAGGTAGGCCGTCGCTGAGTCCGCAAGGGACGGAAAGAGCGGGTAGTCCGGCGAGGCTCACCGGTGCGGTGAATTGGTCCTGTCGGTACATCTCGGTCGGATCCTGGAAGGCGTTTCGCTCGAACGCCGGCCCGAGCGAGACGGGTGCGACGAGTGCGTCACAGGTTTCGAATGCGTCGAGAAAATCCTGCCGGATCAACCGCCGGACGCGCTGTGCTTTGTCGTAGTAGGCGTCGTAGTAGCCGACCGACAACGTATAGGTGCCGGTGAGAATGCGGCGCTTCACTTCGGCGCCGAAGCCTTCGGTCCGTGACTGGTGGTAAAGGCTCTCGATGTCGTCGTATTCGGCCGCGCGATGACCGAAACGCACGCCGTCGTAGCGCGAAAGATTGGTCGATGCTTCGGCGCTCGAGATCACGTAGTAGACGGGGACAGCCGCACGCGTGTGTTTCAGCGAGACCGGTACCAGGCGGTGACCGAGCCCTTCGAGGACTTGGCGCGCGTTCTCGAGGGTGTTCGCGACACCGGCGTCGAGCCCTTGCCAGTACTCCTCCGGGACCCCGATCGTGAGTTCACGCTGATCGGCTTCGTTTGCTGTCGCCGGTCGGTCCGCACTGGTGGAATCGAGCGGGTCGAATCCTTCGATGGCGCCGAGCATCAGACGCAGGTCCTCGACCGTTCGCGCGATCGGCCCGCCCTGGTCGAGGCTCGAAGCGAACGCGATCATGCCGTAGCGCGATACGCGCCCGTACGTCGGTTTGAGCCCGGACACACCACAAAAAGCCGCGGGCAAACGGATCGAGCCACCGGTGTCGGTACCCAGTGCGCCGGGACAGAGCCCCCCGGCGACCGCGGCGGCCGAACCGCCGGACGATCCACCCGGCACGTGCTTCGCGCTCCAGGGATTGCCGACCGGCCCGAAGTAGCTCGTTTCGTTGGACGAACCCATCGCGAACTCATCCATGTTGGTTTTGCCGAGGAGGACAAAACCGGCTCGCTTGAGATTGGCCGTCACCGTCGCGTCGTACGGGGGCGCGAAGTTCTCGAGCATCCGCGACCCGCAGGTCGTCGTGACGCCGTTGGTGCAAAAAATATCCTTGAGCGCGATCGGCACACCCAGGAGATCGCGGTGCCCGGTCGCCGCGATTTCATCGTCCGCGCGACGTGCCTCGGCACGGGCTCGTTCGGCGTCACTTTCGATGAAGGCATTGAGATCGGTGGCCGCGATCCGCTCCAGATAGAAGTCGGTCGCTTCGAGTGCGCTGAGTTCACGCGCCGCCAGGGCGCGAACGAGCGCCGTTACCGTTGTGGTGGCTTCCATTGGGCTATTCGACGACCCGCGGAACGAGGTAGAGGCCCGAGTCTGTCTCGGGTGCGCTCGCCTGGTTCTTGTCGCGATCGATCGTTTCTGTCACCGCGTCGGCCCGCAGCACCTGTTCGGCGTCCAATGGATGCGCCAGTGGTTCGATGCCGATGGTGTCGACCGACTGCATTTCGTCGATCAAGGCGATCATACGTGTGAGGTCGCCTTCGGCTTGCTCGATTTCGGTTTCGGCGAAGCCCAGAGCCGCGAGCTTGGCGAGCTTTTCGATGGTGTCGTGGTCCATCGGTGAAGCGTAAATAGTCCGCGGGCGAACGAAAAGAAGTTATCTGTGATTCGCTCGGTGAACGAGCGAACTTCGGGGCTGCTACGATTCAGCCTCTGACCCGGAACGCACCCGCGGATGAGCGCTCGAGCGTGATAGAAGGAACGGTAACGATCATCAACAAGCTCGGTTTGCACGCGCGCGCCGCGTCACGCCTCGTGAGCGTCACCAAGGGTTTCGCCGCGGAAATCGAGCTCGCACCCATCGACGGGGACTGGATCGACGCGAAGAGCATCATGTCCGTCATGATGTTGGCGGCGGCGCAAGGCACGGCGCTCAAGATCCGCTCCTTCGGCGCGGACGACGAGCAAGCGGCGTTCGACGCGTTGACAGCCCTTATCGACGACAAGATGGGTGAGTCGGAATAACACGACCCGTTTCGTTCGCGTCGATTCTGACTCAATGCGAAACACCGCCGTAACACGCACGGCGTCAACACGACGCGCCGTTGGGTCGCCGTAACAACCGAACGCCAATTGTTACAACCTGATCCGACGGCACGGCGACGGGATCTCGTAAGACCACTCAACCCTTGGAGGAGTGGTATCGATGAAGCGCGTTATCCCCGTGTCGGCATGGCTGTTGGCGTTGACATTCTTGGCTGTGGGCGCGCACGCCCAGGAAGCCGAACCGATCGATCGTGACCTGGATCGCGGCGACGGTGGCGGCGATGCATTCAATCGACGCGATCCCGACGATCGCGGCACCCGAGATGGCGGCGATGGCCGTGACGGGCGTGATCCGCGCGGCGTTCCGAACGAGCCCCCGCCCGGCGCACCGCCGCAGCCCCCGGGACCGCCACCGCCGCTGGCCGGTCCGCTCGATGACGAGCTTCGTGGCCTCATCGACCAGGCAGGCCTGATCGGCGACGCGACGTTCAACCGGCAGATCCCGAGCATCGACGATCCGTTGCCGCAGCTCGGCATGAAGCTCTTCTTCTCGAAGAGTCTCGGCGGTGAATTCGATACCGCATGCGTGTCCTGCCATCATCCGGCACTCGGTGGGGATGACGATCTGTCGTTACCCGTCGGGGTTCACGCGATGAACTCGGAAGTGATCGGTGCCGATCGGGAGCACATCTCCGGCATTCCGAACGTGCCACGCAACTCGCCGACGTTTTTCAACGCCGCGCTCTGGGACACAGGCCTCTTCTGGGATTCCCGCGTCGAGAGCTTCGGCAAAGAACCTGCCGCCAACGGTGCTGCGTCCGATATCCGCACCCCTGACGTCGCCTTCGGCGACGTCGACACGAATGCCGGCGCCCACCTGGCGGCCGCGCAGGCTCGCTTCCCCGTGACCTCGGCCGAGGAAATGCGTGGCGAGTTCGAAGCCGGCGGAACGAACGACGACGTCCGTAATCACCTGGCAGCGCGCCTCGGTGACTATGGCGTCGGGGCCGGCGAGCTCGACCTCAACCACTGGTTGGCCGAGTTCCAGACCGCGTATTTCTCGAACGCCCCAGCGACCGAACTCGTGACGTTCGACAACATCGCCCACGCGATCGGCGAGTACGAACGCTCCGCCACATTTGCCGATCACGACTTCGGCCGCTACGTCGCGGGCGATGTCGATGCGCTGTCCTTCCAGCAGAAGCGCGGCGCGATCCTGTTCTTCACGCCCGCCGATCAAGGCGGCGGCGGTTGCGCGAGTTGCCATTCGGGCGATCTCTTCTCCGATGGCGAACATCGCCTCGTGGCGTTCCCGCAGATCGGCCCGGGAAAAGGTGACGGCCTGGGCGATGATTTCGGCCGCGAGCGCGAAACCGGCTCGTTCGATGATCGTTACCGCTTCCGCACCCCGTCCCTCCTGAACATCGCCACGACGGCGCCGTACGGGCATGCCGGCGCCTACGAGACCCTGGGCGAAGTCCTGCGCCACTACAACAACCCCCGCGGTACCGTCGACGGCTTCTTCGACCGCGGCGGTTGGTGCGAGCTTGAGCAATTCGACGATGTTGCGGACTGCGAAACCCTCTATCCCGACGCGGCCGCCGCCAGCGCCCTGGCGCTTGCGACTCTGCGGCGTGAACGTCGACAGGCCGAGGCGCGTTTCGAGGACACGAACCTCGACGGCCAGGAACGCGCGGATATCGTCGCGTTCCTCAACGCACTGACGGATCCCTGCGTGGCCGACCGCGAATGTATCGGTGCGTGGATCCCGGATGGGGATGGACCGGATGGCCGGCAGGTGATTGCGACGGATGGGGAAGGGAATCGGTTGTAGGGGGTGAGCTGGGAAGTGCCGGTTCGATGATCTGGAAAGCGCTGATTTGGTGGGCTGGGAAGCGTTGACGGGCCGGAGGAGTAGGCTGGAATTCTGTTGGCTTTTTCTTGTGGGGGCTCCGCCCCCACGCCCCCGCCGGATCGGCGCTGAGTCTGAGTTGGCGGATGGGGAAATCTCGCCGCGCGCCCAGTGCGGCGCGGAATCGCTGCGGGGGGTTCCCCCCTGGCGCGCTTTGCGCGCCCGGGGCCCCCGGTAGTCGGCGTATTCGCCGGAAAGCGTCGCTCGATGTCCTGGAAAGGATTCGCAGGCTGCTCGGTTCGCTACAGACTTCCTAAGGGCAAGTTAGTTCTAAAGCCGGCAAACCCCAATCAGCGAAATCGATGACCTCGAGCCGGCGCGGCGCGAGCCGCGACGCAGGGGGGTCCTAGGGGGGACCCGGAGGGTCCCCCCTAGAAGAAAAAGCCAGGCAATTGCAGTCTCAAACTGCGGTCAGATCGACGGTTTCCAGATTATTCAATCGACGGTTTCCAGATCGTTCGACCACGAATTCGCAGGCTGCGCGACACAGTCGCAGGATGCTGGCAAGGCGTAGCTCGGTTCCTGGAAAGCTCTAACTGACCGGAGGGGTAGGCTGCATTTCTGTTTGCCTTTTTCTTGCGAGGGGCGCTGCCCCTCGCGCTCCCCACCGGCGCATCGGTCGTTCAAGGCTGATGGGGTGACAGGCCGCGCGCCCAGTGCGGCGCGGAATCACGGCAGGTGATTCCCCCCTGGCGCGCTTTGCGCGCCGGGGCCCCCGGGGGTGGGCTTGTTCGCCGGAAGGCGTCGGTCGATATCGTGCGAGATTCGGCCGAATCGAAGTCTTCCCAGATCGCTTAACATCCCTCGAAAACCCAGAGGTCATGCATTGACTCATTTCGCGTCAGAAACCGCTGTCCGCTCACTCGGGGATGGGCGGTTCGAGGGAACGGTCGGTAGCTTGTGGAGCATTGGCGACAATCCGAACGGTGGCTATCTCGTGTCGATTGCGCTGATGGCGTTTCGCCAGATGGTGCCGGCGCATCCGGATCCGTTGACGGTGACGGCGCACTACTTGCGCCCGGGGGTACCGGATACGCCCTGCGACGTGGCGGTCGAGGTGGTTCGGACGGGACGGACGTTGTCGACCGGTCGGATGACGCTGAGTCAGGAAGGCAAGACGCGCATCGAGGTGTTGGCGGCGTTTGGTGAACTTCGTGACGCGGAGGCTCGCGAGACGGATATCTCGATTCCGGCGCCGGTGTTGCCGGATCCGTCGATCTGTCCGGAGCGGTCGGGCGAGGAGCAGGGGATTCATCTGCCGTTGCTCGAGCGGCTGGATATCCGGATTCATCCGGATCAGGCGAAGGCGGGGGCGGCGGGTGAACCGATCGTCAGTGGCTATATCCGCTTTCGCGACGATCAGTCGCCGGACTCGATTGCGTCGATTCTGATGGCGGATTCTTTCCCGCCGTCGGTGTTCGGCTCGCATGGGGTGATTGGCTGGGTGCCGACTATCGAGCTCACGGTGCACGTTCGGCGCCGCGCGGCACCGGGTTGGCTCGTGGGCGCTTTTCGCACCGATGATCTCAATGACGGCCGCATGATCGAATCGGGCGCGTTGTGGGATTCGACGGGTGCGTTGGTGGCGCAGTCCCGCCAGATCGGTCTCCTGCTGCTGAATGATTGATGGTCGTCTGATGGACGGGCATGCACATGAAACGATGAACCCGCGGCCGCTGGCCGCTGTTAAGGAGGGGCGCGAATGCCGAGTTTCAGATGGTCCCGTCGGCTGACTCGCGCGGCGCTGCTCGTCGGGTTGTCCGCCGTTCTGGCGGCGTGTGCGACGTCGCCGCTCGGTCGATCGCAGCTCGTGCTCTTTTCCGATGCGGAGATGGCGGAGACTGCGCGACTCGCGTTCCAATCGATTCGCGAAGAGACGCCGACCGTGACGGATTCACGTAAGGCGCGGTACGTACGTTGTGTCGTGGACGAGATCAGCGCCGCGAATGGGCTGACGAGTATCAGCTGGGATGTGGCGGTGTTCTCGTCGGAAGAAGCCAATGCGTTTGCGCTGCCGGGCGGCCAGATCGGCGTCTATGACGGCATGCTCGCGTTGGCGGACGGACAGGATCAGCTGGCTGCCGTGATCGCGCATGAGATAGCCCATGTGTCGTCGCGCCACGGTAACGAGCGGGTCAGTACCGCGTTTGCCGCGTCGACGGCGCTCGATCTTGCGGCGGTTGCCGCGGGTGGCGACCGCAATGAGCAGGAGGAACTTTTTGCGCTCCTGGGGCTCGGTGCCCAGGTCGGCATCCTGCTGCCGTTCAACCGCGTGCAGGAAACCGAAGCCGATCTCGTGGGACTGCGTTATGCGGCGAACGCGGGCTTCGATCCGCGCGCGAGCGTTGGGTTGTGTGAAGCGATGGCGGCGGAGAATCCGAGTCGAATGCCGTCATTTTTGTCGAGCCACCCGAATCCCCGACAGCGAATCGAGAATTTGACCGCTGTCATGACCGAGGCCGACGAGATCTATGCCGCGGCACGACGCGCCGGACGCCGGCCGGGTTGTGGTTGAGGAGTTGTTGCTGGACGCGGTCGCCGCGTTCAGCCTGCTTTGAACGACGCCTCGATCTCGGCGATTTCGTCGGCCGGAACGTCACGGGTTCGTTCGTGGAAGAACCAATGGTGGCCGTCGATGTCGAGGGCTTCGTAGCGGCGGTCGCCCCAATACATGTCGGCAGGCTCCGAGATGACCGTCGCACCTTCTCGTGCGGCGATCTCGTAGTGGGTATCGATGCCACGAACATAGACCATCAGGCTCGACGTCGGTGCGCCGACGTTGGCGGGGCTCTCGAGGTCGTGCGCGCCGGCACCGCCCAACCAGATGTAACCAGCACCAACGCCGACGGCTGTGGTGATGATTCGTCCGTTCTGACCTTCGACACGAAACCCTTCTTTCTCGGGCAGTGAGAACGCGCGTTCGAGAAATTCGAGCGCGGCACCGACGTCGCGGTAGGCGAGCCGCGTGCTGATGTCGACTAGCCCGTCGGGGGCATTACCGGAAGCCACGACCGCTACGCCGGCGGTGCGAACTCGGTTTTCGGATCGCCAGCGATGCGTGCGTGAAACATGATGCGCGGTTCGCGCATGTCCCAGGGACGACCTTGATGCAGCAGGCGGCGGTTGTCCCAGACGACGGCGTCGCCCGATTCCCACGTGTGGTGGTAGATGCGCGGGGCTTGGCAGGCGAAATCGATCAGGTCGCCGAGTAGCTTCTCCGAGGCTTCGTCGGATAGACCGGGTATGCCGTAAGCATGTCGGCCGATGATCAGCGAGGGCCGGCCCGTCTCCGGATGGACTTTGACGAGCGCTCTGAGCGGTGGGTCCATGTCGTGAAAGCCGTAGCTCGCGCCTACCTTGGGCTTGTGGTCCAACTTCGACTGGCTATACCAGAGCGAGTGGTAGGCCTTGAGATCAGCGATCCGGCCTTTGGTCGCGTCGTCGAGGGCTTCATAGGCGGCGCGCATATCGGCCCATCCGGTCTCGCCACCACTCGACGGAACGGTGTGGGCGGTGAAGACGGCGCCCTTGGCCAACACCGGCATATACGTGCTGTCGCAATGCCAACCTTGATTGCCGGTGATGCCTTTCACCCAGTCCTCGTCGGGGTCGTAGTGGACGCTACCGTCCTTGTCGACGTTCGTGATCGCCGCGAGCGGAAACTCGAGTTCGCCGAACCGTTTGGCGAAGGTCACCTGTTCGTCGTTGGTGAGGAACTGCCCGGGGAAAACCAGCAAGCCGTAGTCGAGCCACGTGTCGTAAAGTTGCCCGAAGGTCGCTTCATCCAGGGCCGCGAGTCGAATACCCGTGATCTTCGCGCCGAAACTCGCCTCGAGTGGTTCTACCGTGAAGACGTTCTGCTGGACGGACTCGGCCATCTCACAACTCCCTCGCTGATCGCTTGTCTCTAGATCATGCAACACGATCGACGATCCTGCTTGAGGTTCTCGTTGGCCGCCCTACGCTATAGCGTCAATAACGGGAGGCGATATGACGGCGAAGAGTTTAGGGGTCACGTTCGGCAGTCTGGCAGTGCTCGGACCACCAGCGATCGTGTCGATCGCGGAAACGGCGGCCGAGGCAGGTTACGGGTCGATCTGGACGGTCGAAGCAAACGGAACGGATGCGTTTTCGCTCCTGGGCGCCGTCGCCTCACGCGTGCCGTCGATGTCACTCGGCACGGGCATCGTTCCGGCGCAAGTGCGCACGCCGCCGCTCGCGGCGATGTCGGCGGCATCGCTGCAGGCGCTCAATCCCGACGTCGACATTCTGCTCGGGGTCGGTGTGTCGGCACCGGGGATCCTCCGCCAGCACGGCGCCACGACCACCGACCGTCCGATCGCGCTGATGCGTGAATACGTGGCGCTACTGCGCGAATGCCTGTCGGGCGAATCTGTGACGTTCGAGGGCGATTTCTTCAACGTGAAGCGCTTCCGCCTGGGCGTTCGGTTGGGCGATCGACGCCCGAAGATCGTGATGGCGGCGCTTGGTCCGCAGATGCTGAAACTCGCCGGCGAGATCGCCGATGGCGTGCTGCTCAACTACTTACCCTCGAGCCATGTCGGTTCGTCGATCGAGCAGGTGCGCAAGGGCGGGGGTGCCGAGATCTACGCCTATGTGCACGCGGCGGTCGGTGAATTCGAAGCGTCACAGAACTCGGCGCGCCGCGATCTGTTCAACTACGCGATGGCCGACGGCTACGCGAACATGTTCCGTTCGGCCGGATTCGGCGACGAGGTCGACGAACTCCGCGAACGGCAGAAGGCACGAGACCGTGACGGTGCGGTCGCGGCGGTATCCGAGCGCATGATCCAAGCGATCGACTTCATCGGCTCGGAAAGCGAGGTGACGTCCTTCGTGAAGTCTTACATCGACGCCGGCATCGAGCATCCGGTGCTCATGCCGATGCCGTGGGGCCAGGACAGGCGCGCCGTGACCGATGCGACGATCCGAGCTGCGGCCCAGGCGATCTGAATAAACCCGAACGAAACGAGGAGGTGCGTCATGGCTGAAGCAGAGCAAACGCCAACCCTGAGTACGGCCCGGCACGCGGGCGCGATGCGTGAATACATCGCGCGTGGAACGGAGCGGGCCTTCGAACTCGACAACCGCGGTCCCATCGAACTCGATGCGGACGGGCGCCTCGCGGGGGACATTCTCGAAAAGTACTGGCGCTACGGCTTCTATGTCTTCGAGGGCGTCGCCGTAGGCGACGAGCTCGATGAGCTCCGCGCGGACATCGATCGGGTTCTCGACGGTGCCCCTACGGAGCCGAAAGGCCAGGTCGATCGTCATGGCCGTCCTGCCGTGGGATCCGAGTTCGAACGCCCGTCGTTCAGTTTCCAGCGACCGTTGTCCGATCCGGTGGGTGGAACGAATCGAAACAAAGGCCGTCATCCGGTGAAGATGCTCGAGGCGACGCCTGACGAAGACTCGCCGCCCTGGACCATCGCAAACCTGTCCGGCAACTTGCAGCTTATGGAGTCGTGTCTGCGCCTCTATGGTCATCCGGGGCTGCTGGCGGTGGCGGAAGCGGTTCTCGGCGAGGACTTCGTGCCCTACAACGAAGTGGTCTTCATCAAGGAGCCCGGTCTCGGACCGTCGGTTGCCTGGCATCAGGACGGCACCACCCATTGGGACGCCGCCGACTGGGACAAGGGCGCGCACGGCTTCAACCTGATGATCCAGCTCTACCCGAGTACGCCCGGTAACGGCGTATGGGTCCTGCCGGGCAGTCACGCGCGTGAGCGCACCAACATCCGTCAGCTCGTCGCCGACAGCGGGTCAGAGCGCATCGAAGGCGCTGTGCCGCTCGTTTGCGACTCGGGGGATGCGTTCATCGTGAATCGCCAACTCGTGCACGGGTCCTTCGCGAACACGTCGGCCGAGCGGCGAGTGACGCTGAACGAGGGTTTCTTCCCGCGCAAGCGACTGCTCGACGTAGCGACGACGATGCTCGACGGTCGTGAAGTCACCTATACGAGCGATTGGATCGAAGAACGTTCCCGCATCATCTCGCTCGCGATCGATGCCCGTCGGCAGCGCTATCCGGCCGAGCGATCGTTCGTCTATCGACCGCTCGTCGATCAGGTCGAGTCGCTGCGTTTCAGCGCGGAGACTCGAGAGTCGATTCTCAAGAACTACAACCTGCTTGACATGTACATCTGAGTTAGTGCGCGTCGGACGAACCGACCCGGCTCAGCATCAGCATGACGCGACGGTCGTCGCGGCGTTCGAAACGAACGAGAAGATCCTCGCGGCCGTCGTCGTCGTAATCGCCGACTTCGACGGTACCTTCGGTTTCGCTCGGTAGCGTGAGATCGAACCGCTGGCGTTTGCGTTGGAAGATCGAGCCGTCACTCACGCCCGGGTAGATATCGAACGAATCGCGTGCCGATTGCAGGAGCAGGTCCTTAGTACCATCGCCGGTGAAGTCGGCGGCGATTACGTTGGGTACAAAAACCTCGCCCGTCGACAGACTGAATTCGACGTCGACTTTGCGCTTGAACTGCGGCTTCTCGGGATAGACGCCGTTGTCCATGGAGTAGATCAGCAGGTCGACACCTACCGAGCCCGTGATGAGTGCGCCGATGATCTTGCCGATGCCGATCTCGACCGAGAAGATCACGAGATCGTAGGTGCCGTCGCCGTCGAGGTCCGAATGATCGGCCGCGTATTGCAACCCGCCCGAGTTCACCGACGTGTCGGGTTCAAAGACGAACTCCGTCGACCGGGCGTTAGCGCGACCGTAGTGGATATCGTAAGTCGTCGATTTGTTGAAGAGGCTTTCGCTCTTCAGAGAATAGGTGGTCAGGTCGTCGATGCCGTCGCCGTTGTAGTCGGCTATCGCCCAGAGCATGCGGGCTTCGAGGTTGGATTGGTCTTCCTCGGCAGTCGAGAAGCTCGGATCGGGACGCAGCCCCAGGGTTTCGAAATCGACCTCGACCGGATGCGTTCGAAAACGCTCTTCATCGGCCAGATGCACCGTGAATCGGCCGCGTTCCCAGAAAGCGAGATCGGTCTTGTCGTCGTGATTGAAATCGAGCGAGAGGTCGGTCGGCGCCCCCCCGAATGTCGAATGTACGGGCAGGTGTTCGCGCGATCCCAGTGATCCGTCGGCGCGCTGACGCCAGATCTGCAGGCCGTCGAAATCGGGGACGACCAGGTCGTCGAGCCCGTCGCCGGTGACATCGCGGGCGATCTTCGGCGTCGGCATTTGCAGGAATGACGGCACGTTCCAGATCGAATCGGCCCGGATGAGGGGCTTCATCGTGCCGTCGGCGGCATTGACCGTGAGGACCTCGCCGCGCCGGTAGGCGAGCAGGCGGTCGCGATCTCCGATCCGTGCTTTGTCGAAAAAGATCACGTTCGGCGCGATCTCTTTCACGTGTTTCAGCGCCCAACCGTCTCGCGTCTGTGCGTAGACGTTGAGAAACCGTTGGTCATCCGGATCGACGCTTACGACGGCTAGATCGATCGCGGCGTCGTCGAGGAATTGACCGGCGAAAACGTACTGCGCTTGTGCTTCGGGTAACTCGACCTCGTAGGTTTCGAAACTCGTTGCGAGTGCAAGGTCTGCGAGGAAGGCCGCGCAGACGGCGATGCTGAGTCGAATGGGCATGCCCGAGAAGATGCCTGGTCGTGCGTGAAACGTCTCGCCCGCGAGTTGATGTTCCGACGTCGCGAGCTAGCGAATGGCTGCCTCGAAAGTCGCTTGCTCGACCGACGGTTCGTCGGGGACGTAGATCGCCTGTCCGGCGATGCGTGCGTTCGGCCCGTCGTGACCCGTAAGGATCGAGACGCCGTCGCCGCTCGAGATGACGGGGATCAGCGAAGGTCGAGCGGCATCGTCCGTCGTCGAGCCCAGGATGATGCCGTTCGCGCCGAGTGCCGCGGCCTCTTCTCTCATCCGCTCGACGACGATGTCGGTCGAACCTTGTTTGTTCCAACCGGCGCCGGTTTCGACGTCGATGATCGCGATCGTCTCGAAAGTTGCGGGCGGTTCGACATAGAGCTGGACCGTGCTCGGGTCGACTGGCGCGCGCGTGCTGCCGATCATGATGTGCGAGCTTGAGGTGCAACCGGCCAGGAGCGCCATCGCAACGATCGCGAGGACGGGTAGAAGTGAATTACGCATGGGCCTGATCTCTCCAGGTGGTGTCGATGACGTGCGAGATTCTTCGCATTCTCGGCTGAACGCTTTCTGAACAGACGTCGGTGCTGGCGTAAGCGTTAACATCCGCGCGCATCGCATCGCGGAATGACCCCATGACTCGAAATGGACTTCCCATCGCCCGTTTGGTCCTCGCGTCGAGCGCCATCGCGTTCGTTTTGGGTGCCGGCGCCCACGGAACCGTCAGCGCCGTTGAGCCAACCGAGCGCTCGATCGATTTCCCCGATACGGCGCACTACGAGACGGTCGTGCTGGACCTGCATACCCACTCCGTGTTCTCGGACGGCCATGTCTGGCCGTCGATCCGGGTGGCCGAGGCGATTCGAGACGGCTTGGACGGGCTCGCGATCACGGAGCACCTCGAATGGCAGCCGCACCTCACCGATATCCCCCACCCGGACCGGAATCGCGCGGCGGAGGAAGCGGCGCGTGCGGCGGCGGGTCTGTCGTTGTTGGTGATCCCGGGTGTGGAAGTGACGCGCAGCGACGAGCCCGGTCATATCAATGCCGTGTTCGTCGAGGATGCGAACGCGTTGATCCACCGCGTGCCGTTGACGGATTACCTGCCAGAGCATGTCTTCGAAACGGAGCAAGCAGCGCTCGAGTTCGCGACGACTGCCTCGGCCGACTTTCGCGGCGCCCACCGAGCCGATAAGGACGGCCGCGAGGTATGGATCCCGTTTGCCGACGCCGCAACCTATTTCACATTGATCAACTACACGATCGGTGCGTCGCGACCGGCGCTTGAGGTACTCGTCGAGGCCCGTTCACAAGGCGCGTTTACTTTCTGGAATCACCCGAGTTTCGCCACACCTGATGCCGGGCTACCGGGCTTTCATCGCGAGGCGATCGAAGCGGGACTGCTGGGTGGTGTCGAGATCGCGAACGGTTCGCGGTACTACGAAAACGCCTTTCGTCTAGCACTCGAGCATGACCTCACGCTGATCGGCACGTCGGACGTACACAATTTGATCGACTGGTCGTTCGAGCCGCACCGCGGTGGACATCGACCGGTCACCTTGGCCTTCGCGACAGCAAAGACGTCGGCCGCGATCAAGGAAGCGTTGGTCGCACGAAGGACGGTCGTTTGGTGGAAGAACACACTGCTGGGTCGTGCCGCCGAGCTCGAAGCGCTTGCTGATGCATCGATCGTCATCGAACGGGTCGAAGTGTGGGCGAACGGTATGGGCTTCGACCTCTATGTCGCGAATCGATCGGATGTTCGTTGGTTGCTGGAACCGACCGGTTCAGCGAAATTCTCGCGCGACGGCGGCGTGATAGAACTCCATCCGCACGAGTCCCGAAGGCTCGCGGTCGTTCTCGAGCGCGACGGAACGAATTCGATCGCGCTGCCTTTTTCCATCAGTAACGCGCTCATCGCACCGAAAGAACCGCTCGAGTGGGAACTCGTCGTTTCCTTCGATTGACGGCGGCGAGTGCGGGGTAGGATCGACCAGACGACCAGGGAGGTAGATATGGCTTCGACACTCGCCGAGCGGCGCAATGCCGCTTTCGGCACGGGCGCACCGCTTTTCTATGAAGACCCGATCGAGGTCGTTCGCGGCGAAGACGTTTGGCTCTTCGATACAAACGGGAAACGCTACCTCGACATGTACAACAACGTGCCGTGTGTCGGTCACTGCAATCCGCGCGTCGTCGAGGCGATGCATGCACAAGCTTCGACGCTCAACGTGCACAGCCGCTATCTACACGAAGGTGTCGTTCGCTACGCGGAGCGGTTGCAGGCGCTACACGACGAACGTTTGAGTTCCATCGTCTTTGCGTGCAGTGGCACCGAAGCCGTCGAGGTCGCGGTGAACATGATCCGGGCCCGTACCGGGGGACAGGGGATCATCTGCACCGACGCGACCTACCACGGCAATTCGACGGAAATCCGGAAGTTCTCGCGTCTCGCCGGGCGGGACCCAGCGCCGGGCGCCGAGGTACGGGCTATCCCGTATCCGCAGAAGTTCCGTCCACTCGACGGTGCGGCGGCGGATGACGTGCTCAAAGACCGATATCTGGCGAAGATCGACGAAGCCATCGCGGCCTTTGCCGCCGGCGGTGTGCCTTTCGCCGGCATGATCATGTGTTCGTTCTGCGCGAACGAAGGTCTACCCGATATCCCGAGCGGATTCATGGCGGCGGCCGTCGAGCGAGTGCACGCGGCCGGCGGGCTCTTCATCGCCGATGAGGTGCAGGCCGGTTTTGCCCGCAGCGGTAACTGGTGGGGCTACGAGACGTCGGGATTCGTCCCGGACGTCGCCGTGATGGGTAAGCCGATGGGCAATGGATTGCCGCTCTCCGGAGCGATTGCGTCGGCTGAAACTGTCGAGGCTTTTCGCCGCACGGGGTACTTCAACACCTTTGCTTCATCGCCGCTGCAGGCCGCCGTCGGCAGTGCTGTTATCGACGAGATCGAGAATCGTGGCCTGCTCGGACAGGTCACGGACGTGGGTGGATATCTCAAGCAGCAACTGATCAGCCGCGCGCAGTCGCGTGAAGCGATGGGTGATGTGCGCGGTCCGGGTCTCTTTGTCGGGATCGATTGGATCAAGGATCACGAAACCCGCGAACCCGACCCGCTCGAGGCGCGCCGGATCGTCAATGGGATGAAGTCGCGCGGATTCCTGTTCGGCGCGGCCGGGCAATTCGGCAACGTGTTGAAGCTACGCCCGCCGATCACCTACACGCGCGAACACGCGGACCTTTTTCTCGACGCTTTCGACGATTACCTGAACGAGCTCTATGGCGCGTGACGACGATCGCAGCATCGCGGCCGCGTCACGCTACGAGAAAGCCGCCCGCGAGGCGTTGCGGGCATGGCCGGTCGAGGTCGAGTCGATGCGGCTGGTCTCACACTCCGAGAACGTCGCTTATCGCGTCGATGCGACGGATGGCGCGCGCTATACCTTCCGGCTGCATCGACCGACCTATCACACGCTCGCAGAACTCGAATCCGAACAGCGCTTCACGGAGCATCTCGCGCATTCGGGGCTGAGTGTTCCGGAGATCGTGCCGACACGATCTGGCGATGGGTACGCGCGGGTGGCCATCGGCGCGGATGAACGACGCTACGCGGGGCTCCTGAGGTGGGTTGACGGCGATGTCATGCTGCACCGCTTCGATTCGATGTCGACAGCCGACATCGCGGCTGCCTATCACTCGCTCGGTCGCCTGATCGCACGCATTCACACGCTTGCGCTCGATTGGGAGCGGCCGCCCGGGTTCGTGCGCCCGGTTCTCGATGCCGAGGGCTTCATGGGATCGGCGCCCTTCTGGGGACCGTTCTGGGATCACCCGCAGTTCCTGCCGAGCGAAGTGGCACGCCTCGTGGCGGTCCGCGAGGTGATCCATCGACGTCTCGAATCGCTCTCGCAGAACGGTGTATTCAGCCTGATCCACGCGGACCTGCACCCCGGCAACGTCGTCGTTACGGCGGCGGGTGCTCACATCATCGATTTCGACGACACGGCATTTGGATTCCATGCGTTCGATTTTGCCGTTGCCGTTCCCGGTGGGTGGACGATGGCGCGGCCGGACTACCGCGCGACAGCATTGATCGACGGCTATCGGGAAGTCCGCGTGCTCGACGAGGAAACGGTCGCGCTCGTGCCTTTCTTCGGCCTGGTTCGCCACTTGCAACATATCGGCTGGATTCGCCATCGACCGGAGCTTGCCCAACCTGATTGGCGGGATCTGGCTCGTCGTACGATGGCGCTGCTCGATCGTTGGGAAGAACACCTTGAATGAACTTGAGGCATTGGACGAGACGTTGGCGTCGCTTCGACGGCGCGTGAACGGCGACGCTGCGCTCGTCCGACGCGGACGTTGGATGTCCTGCGATTTCGTCGTCGGGTTCGACGCGGACGACTACCTGATCTCCGTTCGTGAAGGTCGGATCGACGGCATCGAGCGGCGCAACCTGCAGACGATGAGCGGTACGTTTGCAATCCGCGCTAGCCGGTCGACGTGGGCCAAACACTGGCTCGATGTCCCGCCGCGGGACTACCACGACATCTGGAGCATGCTGCCGAAAGGGCTCGCGCGCCTCGATGGTGATCTCCTACCACTCATGCAGAACCTGCAATACGTCAAAGACGTGTTGGCGATACCGCGTGGAACGCAGACGGAGGCGCCATAAATGCCTCAGTTCGAACCCATCGTCGGGCGCTATTTCACGATGTCGGTCGCCGGTGAGGATTGCCGGATTTACGTCGAGGAGGCTGGTCAGGGCATTCCGCTTCTCTGCCTGCATACGGCTGGGTCCGATGCGCGCCAGTTTCGTCACCTGATGACGGATTCGGCCGTGACCGACCATTTTCGTATCATCGCCTTCGATCTCCCCTGGCACGGCAAATCGAATCCGCCCGTCGGCTTCAGGGAGCGGGAATACCAACTGACGACGGAGCTCTACAAAGAGACCATCATGGCGTTCGTCGCGGCGTATGAGCTCGTTGATCCGGTCATCATGGGGTGCTCGATGGGTGGTCGCGTGGTGCTGCACCTGGCACTCGAACGTGCGGGCCAACTTCGCGCTGTCATCGCACTCGAAGGCGCGGACCAGCTCGAGCCCTATTACAACCTCGATTGGCTGCATCGTAGCGACGTCCACGGGGGCGAGGTTTGTGCGGCGTTCGTCTCGGCACAGGTCGCGCCGCAGAGCCCCGATGAATACCGCTGGGAGACGCTCTGGCACTACATGCAAGGCGGGCCCGGCGTTTTCAAGGGGGATCTTTTCTTCTACTGGCACGACGGCGACTTCGACGACCGGGCACCGCTGATCGATACGGATCAGTGTCCGGTGTTCCTGCTCTCTGGCGAGTACGACTCGTCCTGTACGCCCGAGCGAACGGCGGCGACGGCCGCACACATCGATGGATCGAAAGCAACGGTGATGCCGGGGATCGGGCATTTTCCGATGTCGGAAAACCCCGCGCTCTTCCGAGAATATCTGCTACCCGTGCTGGACGAGATCAGAACGCCCCAGGCTTGACCCGCAGGCCCCAGTAAACGGTTAGATTGCCCGCTCGGTATCAGTCGGAGGGGTGAATGTTCGAGCGGATCCTAGTGGCCAACCGTGGTGAGATCGCAGTACGGATTTTGCGTGCGGCTTCCCTTTTGAACAGTCGCGCAGTCGCTATCCATGCTGGCGATGACGCGCGCTCGGCACACGTCCTGGCCGCGGACGAAGCGGTCGCGCTCGACGGCGTCGGCGCGTCCGCGTATCTCGACATCGATCAGATCGTCGAAATCGTGAAGCGCCACGGCTGTGACGCCGTGCATCCGGGCTATGGATTCCTTTCGGAGAACGCCGAGTTCGCCGCGGCGTTGAATGCGGCCGGTATCACCTTCATCGGGCCGACGCCCGCGAATCTGACGCTATTCGGTGACAAGGCCGCCGCGCGACGCCACGCGCGCGAACACGGTGTTCGTGTTTTGGGCGGGACCGATGCGCCGCTGACGCTCGACGATGCCCGCGAAGCGTTTGGGCGGTTCGGCGCGATCATGATCAAAGCGGTCGCTGGCGGTGGTGGTCGCGGAATGCGCATCGTTCGCGAAGAAGACGAACTCGAGCGTTCGTTCGAGCGTGCCGCTTCGGAGGCGAACGCGGCCTTCGGCAGCGACGCGTTGTACGTCGAAGAACTCGTCACCCGAGCCCAGCACATCGAGGTGCAGATCCTCGGTGACGGAAACGAGGTCGTGCATCTCGGAACGAGAGACTGTTCCCTCCAGCGTCGCCAGCAGAAGGTGCTCGAGATTGCGCCCGCGCGGCTCACCCCGGCGCTTGAAGCCGACATCACCGAAGCCGCGGTCGGTCTGGCGCGCGCGGCGAACTATGAGAATGCGGGCACGTTCGAGTTCCTCCTCGATCTTGATCGGGACAACGATGCCTTTGCGTTCATCGAGGCGAACGCGCGTTTGCAGGTCGAACACACGGTGACCGAAGAGGTCACGGGCGTCGATATCGTCGCGGCTCAGATCGAGTTGGCGGCTGGTGCGTCGCTCGTTGATCTGGGCCTCAGTGAAGCGCCGCTCGTCCGGGGTGCCGCCATTCAGGC
Organism: uncultured Pseudomonadales bacterium; assembly: GCA_951813295.1. GTDB lineage: Bacteria > Pseudomonadota > Gammaproteobacteria > Pseudomonadales > Azotimanducaceae > VXYL01. The sequence goes on along the minus strand of CATOTI010000002.1, from coordinate 906,743 downwards.
GCGCGTCAACATGGAGCGGATCGCGGACGACGGCACGGTCGTGCCGACCGGCGGTGTCATTGAAGCCTTCGAAGCACCCACCGGCCCCGGCGTGCGCGTGGACGCTTTTGGTTATCGCGGTTATCGGACGACGCCGCGATATGACTCGCTCCTCGCGAAGGTGATCGCGTCGAGTCCGCGCGGCGTCGACGCGGCAGCGGATCGATTGCTTCGAGCGCTAGCGGAGTTCCGGATCGATGGTGTCGAAACCAACCTCGACTTTCTCGCCAACCTGCTCGATCAACCGGCACTTCGCGAGCAGAAGGCGACGACGACGTTCGTCGATCAGACGATCGACGTGCTCGCGCAGATGAGAGAAACACCCCGACGACACGTGGTGGATGTCGCGAAATCCAATCGAGCGGGTGCTGAAGTCGATGCATCGGACCCGCTCGCCGTACTCGCGTTCGGTCAGCGCGAGGGATCCGCCGATGACGGTATACCTCGTGCCCCTGACGAACCTGTCGCCGAGGGGTTCGTCATGGTGAGTGCGCCGCTGCAAGGCACCGTCGTTTCCGTGGACGTGAGTCCGGGCGATACGGTCGCGCTCGGTGGTGAACTCCTCATCATGGAATCGATGAAGATGGAGCACGAGATCCGCGCGACGGCCGCCGGTCGCGTCGCCGAGATCAATGTCGCCTCGGGCGATGTGATCTACGAAGGCCACGGCCTACTCCTGATCGAAGAACGGGATGTCGACACAGCGGAAACCGCGACGACGGTTGAGGTCGATCTCGACCATATCCGCGAAGATCTCGCCGACGTGCTTGCGCGTCACGAGAAAAAACTCGACCGCGTGCGAACGACGGCGGTCGCCAAGCGCGCTGCGAAGGACCAACGCACGGCGCGGACGAACGTCGACGACCTCTGCGACCCTGGCACGTTCGTCGAGTACGGATCGCTCGTGATCGCCGCGCAAAGGCGTCGCCGGAGTCTCGAGGACCTGATCGACAATACGCCGACGGACGGGATGATCACCGGGATTGGCTCGGTGAACGGCGACCTCTTCGATGACCCGGACAACCGATGTGCGGTCATGGCCTATGACTACACGGTGCTCGCGGGTACCCAGGGAACGCAGAACCATCGCAAGACCGACCGCCTGGTCGACATCGCGGAAGACGGCGGCATGCCGCTCGTGCTTTTTGCCGAGGGCGGCGGCGGTCGGCCGGGTGATACGGACGGACTGGCCGGGTCGACACAACGTACGTTTTCGCGATTTGCGCAACTGTCGGCACGTGTGCCGATGGTCGGCATCACGTCGGGGCGCTGCTTCGCCGGCAATGCGTCATTGCTCGGTTGTTGCGACGTGATCATTGCGACGGAAGGTTCGAACATCGGCATGGGCGGACCAGCGATGATCGAAGGCGGTGGATTGGGTGTGTTCGCGCCCGAAGAGATCGGTCCGATGTCGGTTCAGACGGCAAGCGGTGTGGTGGATCTCCTGGTCGATGACGAAGCGCATGCGGTCAAGGTCGCCAAGCACTATCTCTCGTACTTCCAGGGACCGATCGCGGCGTGGACCGCGCCCGATCAGCGGACGATGCGCAGCATCGTGCCGGAAAACCGACTACGCGTTTACGAAATTCGCGACGTGATCGATACGCTTGCCGACGAGGGGAGCGTGCTCGAATTGCGTGAGGGATTCGGCTTCGGCATGGTCACCGCGTTGATCCGGGTCGAAGGCCGACCGGTCGGCGTGGTGGCCAACAATCCCAAACATCTCGGCGGCGCGATCGACTCCGACGGCGCGGATAAAGGTGCGCGGTTCATGCAGCTTTGTGACGCCTTCGACATCCCGTTGCTTTTCCTGGTCGACACGCCCGGGATCATGGTCGGGCCGGAGGTCGAGCATACGGCGCTCGTCCGTCACTCGAGCCGGATGTTCATCGTCGGCGCGAATCTCAACGTTCCGTTTTTCACTGTCGTCATCCGCAAGGCATACGGGCTTGGGGCGATCGCCATGGCTGGCGGCTCGTACAAGGTGCCGTATTTTTCGATCTCCTGGCCGACGGGCGAATTCGGTGGGATGGGGCTCGAAGGTAGTGTGAAGCTCGGATTCCGAAAGGAACTGGCGGCGATCGAGGATCCGGACGAACGTCTGGCCGAGTATGAGCGGCGTGTCGCGCGCGCCTATGAGACCGGCAAGGCGCTCAACACCGCCTCGCTCTTCAGCGTCGACGATACGATCGATCCGAAGGACACGCGCTTCTGGCTCGCCAATCTCCTTAAATCCGTGCGTGTCGAACCCCGCCGCGGTAAGAAGCGTCCTTCGGTGGACGCGTGGTAGCGCGCATCGCAAGCTTTAGGACTGATTGACCGCGAGGAGCCGACGATGACCGATTTGCTGGATCCCGATGGCTTGAGATTGCCGATCAAGATCGACACGACCTCGAACGGGGAGTTCGTGCCGATTCCGCTCGCGAAGGAGAACCGGCTCGCCAACCGTCTGGCGCTGGAGTCGGCGACGTCCAACGCGCGACGAACGTCGAAGAGCCGGCGCGATTTCCTGCGTTCGAGCTGCGGCGTGGCAACGACGCTCCTCGCGATGAATCAGGTCAACGCGGCTGCGGGGAAGCAGGGCGGGTTTTTCGACGTCGCGACGGATGCCGCCTTCGATACGCAGCTCGCGGCCGCGGCGGTTGATGGGGATGAGTTCATCTTCGACGTCCAGGGGCACTACGTCGATCCGAACGGGTCGTGGCTCGAACAGGTCCCCGAGTTCGCCAAACCGTTTTCCTTCGCACCGAAGGCCAACTGCGAAGTCGACGGTGATGACCCGCACGCCTACCTCGCGTGCCTCGGTCGCGACGAATTCATCAAAGACGTCTTCCTCGACTCGGATACCGACGTGATGGTTCTTTCGTTCGTGCCGTCGACGCCCGATGCCGAGCCCGTCACGATCGAGGCCGCGGCGGCGACCCAGGAGATCGTCGACGAACTCGGCAGCGGCCAGCGCCTCCTGCTGCATGGGCGCGTCAATCCGAACCAGCCGGAAGACCTCGAACGAATGGACGAACTCGTCGAGCGCTGGGGGATCTCCGCGTGGAAGACCTACACGCAATTCGGCCCGGGCGGGAAGGGCTATTACTTGAGTGACGACATCGGTCTCGAGTTCATCGAGAAGGCGCGCAACCTCGGCGTCAAAGTCATTTGCATTCACAAGGGGCTACCGCTCGGGGCGAACTCCTACGAACATTCGAAGTGTGACGACATCGGTGTCGTCGCCCGGCAGTTCCCCGACATGTCGTTCATCGTCTATCACTCGGGCTACGTGGCGGGTCGAAGCGAGCGCGCGTTCGAAGGTGGTGGCAGCGACGATGGCGTCGATACGCTTGTGCGCTCCCTCGTCGACAACGGCATTCGACCGAACAGCAACGTCTACGCCGAACTCGGCAGCACGTGGCGTTATCTGATACGCGAGGTCGACGATACCGCCCATGTGATGGGCAAACTCCTGAAGTACTGCGGTACGAGCAATGTGCTCTGGGGTACCGATTCACTCTGGTACGGCTCGCCCCAGGATCAGATACAGGCGTTCAGGACATTCCAGATCGCGCCGGAACTACGCGAAGCCCATGGCTATCCCGAGATCACGGATCAGGTGCGGCGTCAGATCTTCGGATTGAACGCGACGGTCCCCTATCGACTCTCGGCGTCGGATGTGGCGGCCGCCACCCGCCGGGATGCCTTGCAGGCGAAACGCGACAACTATCGCAACAATCCCAATCCTCACTTCCAGACCTATGGGCCGAGAACACGTCGACAGTTCATCAACCTGCTGCGCAACAGCGGCGGCGCGGCTTGAGGCGCGCACGATGAGCAAATCGTTCGAGGTCGGTCTTCTTTCACTCGGTGATCTGCTTCCTGATCCGAACACGGGTCAGATCCGCAGCGAATCAGACCGGCACCGAACACTCGTCGATCAGGCGTCGGTTCTCGCCGAACAGATCGGCATGCACGCGGTACACCTCGGTGAACATCACGGCAGTGCATACCAGCTATCCGCGCCGGCCGTGGTGCTGGCGGCGATCGGCGAACGGACAGAGCGATTGCGACTGTCGACTGGCGTCACATTGCTCGCCAACCTGGACCCGTTTCGGGTCGCCGAGGATTACTCGACGCTCGACGCTCGACGTGTTGACGCGGGGACGCGCGGAAATCGTTGCCGGCCGTGGCAGCTTCTTTGCACGTACGTTCGAGATCTTCGGCCAGGATCCGGAGAAGAGCCAAACCCTCTTCAACGATCACCTCGAACTGCTGCTCGATCCCTCCACAAGGAGAACGTCCACGCCGACGGCATGCGGCCGCTGAATGGCGAGACCAGCCGGCCGCGCCCGTTCGGTGAGCTACCGGTCTGGGTCGGCGGTGGATCGTCGTCTCGCACGGTTGATCTGGCGGCCCGTCTCGGATGCCCGCTCATGCTGCCGAGTGTTTTCGCGCCGCCGGCGGCATTCGTGTCCGTCGTCGAGCGATACCGGGAACAGTGGCAACTTGCGGGACATCCGGGTGAGCCGACCGTTGGTGCGTGTTGCCACATGCATGTGGCGCCCGACGCGGCGCAGGCGATCAAGCGATTCCGTGTCTGGTTCGAAAACTATTGGGCCTGGGTGCAGCGTCTCATCCAGGACTACACGCCGAAAGCGCAGTCGCTGCCGTTCGATTACGAGTCGATTATCAACGGCCCGGCGATTGTGGGCAGCCCGGCGGCGGTGGTCGATCGGATCTCGTCGAACGTGGAGGTGTTGGGACTCGATCGAACGATCTTCATGCTGGATCTGGGGGGAATCCCAGATGACGTGCTCTTTCCGACGCTGGAACTACTCGGCTCCGATGTCCTGCCTCAACTACCGTTAGCGCCGATCGCGGCTTAGAAAGCCCGGTAAGCGGTGTTCCGCTTACCGGGCCCAATCAGTGGTGCGGGAGAGAGGTCGCGACCACCGATCGAACGACGCTAGTTAGCGTCGCCAGGGGGGGTCCACGGCGTCCGGCGGGGCGCGTTTGCACCCCGTTGTTGTCGGCGTTCACGAATGGCGGCGCGCTCTTCCGCGCTCATGCTTCGGAACCGCTCCCGGCGCGCTTGGCGGTCCGCCTCGCTCGAATTCCCGCGCGCGCCGCGTCGTTCTGCGATTGCGGCACGGCGGCGCTCGTCAGGTGTCATCGATTCGAACTGGGCGCGTCGTTCCTCTGCGCTCGCCTCGCCCGATTCGGTATCGGCGTGAACGGAAACCGAGGTGACGAGCGCAATGGCGAGGATCATGAGTGTTTTCAAAGTAGGTGCTCCGATGTAACCGTTGTCTGTAGACGGTGATACGCAGGAGCGCCGGGAATCCGTCGTTCGTCGCATCGGCGTCCGACATGACGAGGAATCGGAGGGAGATCCAGTGACCGGAAAGATTTCGATAGCCGTGGTGGGAATGGGGTTCGGTGCGGAGTTTGCCGCGATCTACAACCGCCATCCCGCCGTCGAGCGATGCATCGTGGTCGATCAGAGCGCGGAACGACTCGCCGCCGTTGCCGACCGGTTTGATATCGCCGAGCGGCGGGCGTCACTCGACGACGTTCTCGGCGACCCGTCGATCGATGCCGTGCACATCGCCACGGGTATTCCCGACCATGCCGCACAGACGCTCGAGACGTTGCGTGCGGGCAAGCACTGCGCGTGTGCGGTGCCGATGGCGACGACGATCGACGAACTTCACCAAATCGTCGCAGCGGTCGAAACGAGCGAGTGTTGCTACATGATGATGGAGACGACGGTCTTCGACCGCGCCTTCCTCTGGGTTCAAGCGCAGCACGAAGCGGGGCGCTTCGGTGAAATCCAGATGCTTCGCGGGGCGCACTACCAGGACATGGAGAACTGGCCGCCCTATTGGGCCGGACTACCGCCGATGTGGTACGCAACGCACGCCGTGAGTCCGCCGCTCGCGCTGGCGGATACCCGGGCGGAGGCTGTGCACTGTTTCGGGTCTGGTCGGATGCGAGGTGAGTTGCAGGCGCACTACGACAATCCGTTTCCCATCGAGACGGCCTTGTTCGAACTCGAGGGCACGCCGGCGGTTCTCGAGGTGACGCGTGCGCTCTTTCATTCCGCCCGTCCGTACATCGAGAGCTTCAATGTCTACGGTTCGGATGCGACGTTTGAATGGCAGCAGCACAACACCGATCTACCGGTGATCTTCGACCTTTCGCCCCTGGGTGAGGGCGATGGTCCGCGGCGGACGTCGGGCACGAGAATCGAGTTGCCGGATTACGCTGACCGACTACCCGATGAGATCGCCCGTTTCACCCGCCGTGGCGTTTACGACGATTCGGTGCCGCACCTCTCGTTCACCCACGGCGGTGGTCATGGCGGATCTCGTCCGCATCTCTGCCACGAATTCGTCTCGGCGATCGCCGACGGGCGTAAGCCGACGGTCGACGAGATTCGCGGTGCGAACTGGACCGCGCCGGGTATCTGCGCGCACGAATCGGCCATTCGCGGTGGGCGACGAGTCGATGTGCCGCGATTCGGCGGGCCCTGAAAACGCCTATTCGCGCCCGGTGCGCTGGAAGATGCCGATGATCGCCGATGCGATCAGGCTCGTGATCACAGAACCGAGGAATCCCTGAAACGCCGATGCCAACGGGGTCACCTGATCAAGTGCCTGGAGCTGTGCCTCGACGACTTCCTGTGGCAAACCCGCGCTCACTATCAGGTTTCGTTGCGCGCTCAGGAACTCGTCGTAGTAGTTGGTGAAGACGACCTCGGTCATGAGAAGCGAGCTCAAGAACGCGATGACGCCGGCGATGACCCCGAGCGTGAGACCGTTGACGACCTGTTTCGCCCAGCTCGACTTCATGGCCATCTCTTTCAGCGCGATGTAGATCAGCACGATGTTCAAGATGAAGACGACGGCGACGAAGAGCGTCGGTATCAAGGGGTTTTGGTGCAGGCCGAGGCCCGCGATGACGAATCCGAGGATTCCAGAGGCGAGACCGAGGATGATCCCGTACTTGATCGGTGGTGATTGCAGCATCGAATACTCCCTTTGGCGGCTCTGGTTCGTTCGCGAATGGCTGAACGAACGCTTGTCGCGATTCGGCATCTTCGCGAGTTCGCTAAATCCTGGCAACGCGGTAACGTGAGCACCCCTTGAGGGGTGGTGGAGAAAGGAATGAAGAGGCTCTTTGCGCTCGGGATGGGGCTGGTGCTCGGCGCGTTCGAGACGTCCGCCGACGATTGCGCCGCGGTAGCGGCGATCGCGCTGCCGGATGTCACGGTCGTCAACGCGCGAGCGATGGAACAGCCGGTCGCGCACTGCCACGTGACGGCCAGGATCGGTGAAAGCATCAACTTTGCCGTCTGGTTACCGGCTGAATGGAATGGCCGCTTTCTGATGGGCGGTGGCGGCGGTTTCGTCGGCACCGTTCAGAATCAAGCGATGGGGTTGGGAGCGCTCGAGCGTGGCTACGCGACGGCGGGCACCGATACGGGTCACCAGGGCTTCCCCGTCGATGGCCGCTGGGCGCTCAACAACTACGAGGCGATGGTGAACTATGGCCACTTGGCGATCCATCGTGTGACGACCGTGAGCAAAGCGATGATCGCCGCGCACTATGACAACGCCCTCGACAAGTCGTTTTTTGCCGGATGTTCGAACGGTGGACGACAGGCGCTGATTTTCGCGCAACGCTACCCGCAGGATTTCGACGGCATCATCGCGGGCGCACCGGCCCTGGATTTCAGGGGCACGGCCGCCCAGTTCACGCAGATCACCCAAGGGATGTATCCGTCGGATGACGACCACTCGACGCCGCTCTTGTCGCCTGCCGACCGTGAACACATCGCGCAATCGGTTCTCGCGGCCTGTGACGCGGGGGATGGTGTCGAGGACGGACTGCTGCTCGATCCACGCGAATGCGATTTCGACATCGACGGTCTGGATCTCACGGAGGAGCAACTCGCACTCGTGCGGACCATCTACGATGGCGCCAGCGATGCCGAGGGCAAGCTCTACGCGGGGTTTCCGTTTGGTGGCGAGAATCTCGACGGCGGCTGGGGCAACTGGTTCGTCGGGGCCGAAAACGCGCTCGGCGAGGGAACACCTTCCGCCGCCTACGGATTCGGCATCGGGATGATGCGTTATTTCCTCTACCACGACCCCGAGTGGCGCTACGAAGGCTACGATTTCGCCGATTACCGGCGCCGCTTCGCGCCGTTAAATCCGGTGCTGGCGGCCAATGACCCTGATCTCGATGCGTTCCGGTCGCGCGGTGGCAAGCTCCTCATGTACCACGGCTGGTCCGATGCGGCGTTGTCGGCGCTGAGCTCGATCGACTACGTCGATAACGTCTATGGGCGTGACGAAGCCGCGACCGACGACGTTCGGTTGTTCCTGCTGCCCGGCGTGCTGCATTGCGCCGGCGGGCCGGGTGCTGATCGGGTCGATTACCTGTCAGCGCTCGAGGAATGGGACCGATCGGGCGCACCGCCGGAGACGCTGACGGCGAACTTCAGCGACGGTAGTGGTAGCCGGAAGCTCTGTGCGTATCCGGCCGTGTCTCGGTTCGAGGGTGGCGATGATCGGGCGGTCGACAGTTACCGCTGCGATCCCTGATCGCTAAAGAGTCAGTCTGGTTTAGGTGCTCATGAACGACTACTGGTTACTTTTTGATGGCGATGGGATGTGCCGAACGATCGACGGCGTCGCGCGGAAAGCCGACGACCGCGCGATCTGGCGCAGGGATGGCGATTCATTCGTCGCGGTGCTCGACTCGAGCAAGGTGTTGCCGGCGGCGTCCGTCACGGCTCGCCCCGCACCGGCTCGACCGCCGAGTGCCTATCTCGAGGAGCTGCGCGAATTCGGATTCACGGTGCTCGACGGCTTGTTGGCGGCGGATGCGATTGCGGAGTTGAAACGTCGCGCGTATCGAGAACTCGAGATCCACCAGCAAGACGCGATCGAGTCGGATGGTCGCATCGGCATCCAGAACAGCCTGGCGTGGAGCGCGGATGCGGCTCGGGCGCTCACGAATCCTGTGGCGGTCTGGTTGCTCGAGTCCTATCTCGCGACCGAATCGATTCACTTCTGTCATCCACCGGGTGTCACGGCGATGCGGCCGACGCGCGAGTTGGCGGGCACGTTTCCGGACGAAGGTTGGCACAGCGACTATCCCTACCACCCGGGCGTTTTTCCCGACGACGACTGGCCGGAAGCGCCCGCTTACGGTCTTCAGTTCAATCTCTGTGTTGACGCTTTCACGGCGGACAACGCCGCGACGCAATATCTTCCGATGTCGCACAAGAAACGCCACTGGCCGCCACGCGAGTTCAATCTCGGCGGTACGCGGATGGGCGAAGGGCTACATCGCGACGTCGCACAGATGACCGCGCCGGCCGGTGCGGCGCTCGTCTACGACGCTCGCATGTGGCATCGGGCTTGCGATGAGTTGAACTCGAGCGACGAGGATCGTTTCGCGATCCTGAATGCGGTCGCGCCGAACTGGGTCCTCGCGTTCGGCCCCAAACGAGCCAGTGCCGCGCGCTATCTCGCCTCGGCGACCCCGGCGTTGCTTACCGCGCGTGAGCGCCGTGACATCCGACGTTTCGTCTGCGATCGGACGGCGGCCGCACCGGCCGACGTGCCGGAACTCATTCGACCCGAGCGAACGCTCGAGCGATTCAGGCGGGCGGGCTAACCGCCTTGGTTCATTGGAGCGTGAGCTCGGAGACGTCCCGGTAGTCGCCGATCTTGCCGCGAATGAATGCATTGAAGGCGATCGAATAGCGCGGCTGTGTCGCGGTGTTCGCTTCGACGTAGTGTTGTAGGCCCGAGGCGAACAGCAAGAGTTCGCCGGTTTTCGGCACGATCGCGTTCATGTTCGTGTTGAAGATGTTGCGCTTACCGGCCGACGGGTTGATTTCCAGCATCCGGTACTCACGATGCCGATCGAACACCATCGGTGAACTCGGTTGCGGCAAATCGCAGTAGTAGAGCGAACCCGAGACGATGGAGTTCGAGTGGGAATGCCCGTGCATGCCGACCCTGGGTTGGTTGATCAGCGACCAGGACTGGGTGACGTAGAGGCGCTGCTCGATTCCCATCACCTCCGAACGGTAAACCTCGAGTGCTTCTTCGACGGCCGTTTTGATGCTCGCCAGTTCTTCGCGTTCGAAGATGTAGCGATCTTCCGAGATCAGGTTCGTCTGGTTCTGTGCCATCGCCAGGTTCTTGATGTAGATCACCTGGGCGGGCGTGATCGCGTGACTCAAGTCGGCGCGAAAAATCGGTTCCGCAAAGAGCGGTTCGACTTCGTACTGCATGCACGCCACCTCGAGCGTCGCCGTGTGTGGAGATTCTTACACTCGCTCAAGCGCGACGAAAGCCGACCGCGAGGCGTTTGAGCGGGCGAATGACCGGCAGGTAGTCGAGATCGATTTCATCGATCGGCTCGAGTTGGTGGCGACCGAGCAGTTTCGTCATCACCGCGCGTACTTCGAGTGTCGCGAAATGCATCCCGATACACATGTGCGCGCCGCGGCCGAACGGATAGAAGGTGTGTGGCTTCGGCGGATGGGCGAAACGTTCGGGGTCGAAGGTTTTCGGCTCGGTAAAGCAAGCCGGGTTCATATGGCTTGCCTGCATCGGCAAGAGGACGTGGGCGTTCGGCGGCAGCTCGATGCCATCGGCCCCGAAAGCGTTGATGTTTCGTCTGGGCACGAACTGCACGGGCGAATAGAGGCGCAGTGTTTCGAACAGGATCCAGTCGATCTTCTCGGGCTCTTCGATCAACCGTTGTTGCCATTCGGGATGGCGAGCGAGTAACGCGAGCATCATCGCCATCGCCATCGCGCTCGCCGTCGTGTCGTGCGCGGCGAAGAGCATGCCCAGCATGTGGTCCACGACATCCTCATCCGCGAGGCACCGACCTTCGTCGTCGCGATGCCGGGCGAGTCGGGTGAAGAGGTCGTCGCCGTCGCCTTCCCGACGCTCGCGCAAAAGGTTTTGTATGCGGCGTTTGAGCCGGTTGCGGGCGCTCATTCCCTTCCAGTGTCTCGTGCCGGGCAGGCGGATATGAGGGGCGAGCACACTGTCGAGGACTTGGACGAGGTCGGGATAAATCGCGTCGGCGGTCGGTCCGGGGGCGACGCCGGCGAAGACCTCGATCGCGATTTCGAGCGCCAACCGCTTCATCTCGACATAGACGTCCACCGATCCGTCGAGCCGGTCGACCGCGTCGTCGATGATGGGTTGCATCATCTCTTCATAGCGGGCGAGCGCGTCGCGTTTGAAGAGCCCGGTCATCGCCTGTCGGTGCTGACGGTGATCCTCGAAATCACGAGTGAGGATGTTTCGGCCGAAATAGGCGGCGACGACATCCCAACCGCCGCGTGAGGAGAAGTTCTGCTCGCGGTCGGTGAGCATCACTTGATGAGCGGTTTCACCCATCCAGATCACGACGCGGCGGTTCAAAATCATGCCGATCGTGAAGCAGTTGCCGTACGTCGCCTGCATCTCCAGCAGGAAAGGTCCCGGATTCGGAAGCAGCGATTCGAGATTCCCCTTGAGCCAGTGCCCGCGTGGTCCGGGCAGGTGATCGAGGGATCGGGTGGGCTTCGCCGGCAGGTCGTCGGACGCCACGGGGATGCGCGGAATGGTCTTCATCTGTCTATGATCCGAGCAATTGCTCAGGTTTTTGCTCGGGTTCTCCATGGATCAGACCACACGCTTCGAACTCAAGAAAGAGCCCCGCCAGGCGCGTGCCCGCGCCACGGTCGACGCCATCGTCGCGGCAGCTGCTCAGGTTTTGGTGCGCGAGGGCTACGCGCGATCCACGACGAATCGGATCGCCAATCGGGCCGGCGTGAGCATCGGTTCGCTGTACGAATACTTCCCTGGTAAGGAAGCCGTTTTTGCCGAACTACGCCGTCGCGAGGCGGCGAAATGGTATGCGCGTCTGGTCGCCGAACCGCGGCCCGTCGCGCCGCGGGACGTGATCCGACACCTGGTCGTGGGTCGTGTCGACTACGTGCGCGCCGATCTCAAGACCTACGTTGCGCTCGAGACCGAGATCCCGCGGCGGGCGACGGCGGATCTCGAGCTCGAGGTCTTCGAGCACTTCAAGGCGCTGTCGACGGCCTACTTTCGGGCACATCGCGACGAGCTGCGCCGTTTCAGCGATCTCGATGGGTTGGCCGAGTTCCTGATGCGTGTCGTCAGCTCGACGATTCACGACTATGCGCTGCACGCACCCGACAGGCTCAAGGACAACAAGGTGATCGACGCGATCATCGACATGCTCGAGCGTTACCTATTGAGGTAGCGGTTCGTCCCCGCCTTCAGCTACGCCTCACGCGAGGCGCGCCTGGGAGTGCTTCCGGGTCGAACCCGATGCTCACCGAATCGTTCCACTCGGGATGATCAAAATCACGGACGTCGTGCCCCGTCGCGAGCACGGATCGAAGGTTCGTCATGAAGTAGATCCAGCAGCTCCGGCAATTGACGTGCTGCCAGGCACGATCCGGGTCGGTCGTGGCGCAGTTCGTTTGGTGTAGATCGACTTCCGTGGCGAGACCGCCGTCGCGTGTTTCGATCTCTCGGAACGAGATATCGACGTGCATCGAGCCGAACGTGAAGCTCAAGAATTCGTTGTCAGTCGCATCCATAAATGTACCGCCGTGGCCGAAATCATGAACGTACGTCCAATCGTAGCGATCACCGGGCCGCACCAGTTCATCGGGTTTCTTTTGGTGGCCGTCGGCGCTCTCGTGTATTGCGCGGTAGATGAAGAACGACTCGAGCCCATCCATCGTCGCGAATCGGCGATACACATCGTCGAGCGTGGCGAGATAACGCATGCGCACATGGAAATGGGACCAGTCGTACGTCACGTCGGCTAAGCGCTCGCCTCGGTTCGCTTGATGAACCCCCAGAGTGTGCCTTCGGGGTCCGTGACCGTGAGCATCCGGACGCCGAACTCGCGCTGTACGGGTTCTGGCGTTTTGACACCGGCGCCCTGAACCGCGCGATAGATCGCGTCGACGTCATCGACCCAGATCCCGACCCAGGTCGGCTTCGTGTCCTTCGGGCGACCACCGCCGTCGAGCCAGATTTCCGTATCGCCCACGCGCAGTTCGGCGTTCTGTATCCGTCCTTGGTCGTCCTTCCACACGCCCCGTTCTTCGAAGCCGAAGACGCGGACGAGCCATTCGATGGCGGACTCGGCGTCGTCGTAGAAGAGGTAAGGAACGATGCCGAGATAAGGTGATTGTTGTTGGTCTGTCATCGCGGTCGGTGCGTCGTGCCGGGGCAGGGAGTGACATAGATAGCACGGAGCGGTTCGGTGACGTTAGCCGTGTGCCAGACGCCTCTTGGGTTGACGATGGCGTCACCCGGGCCGACGTCGGTGGATACGGTGTCGCCGTCCATCTCCTGCAAAAATGTTGCTCGCCCAGTCAGGACGATCACGAGTTCATCGCCATCGGGGTGGCACTCCCAAGCCGGCCAGTCCGTCGGTGTCTCCTCGATCATTGCGAGGTGGCCGGGCTCGTTTGGGCAGTGCGCGTCGATGTAGTTCTCGAACGACGCAGGATCAAAATGGAAGTCGTTGATCTTCCGGGCTGTGCCGTTGGATCCGAGGTGGACGGGGCTATGGCCGAGATCGAGGGCGGTGTTCATAGGGGCTCTCCTCAAAAGATGACCGCGATCCTCCTCCTCTCCCGCAGATGTGGCTTGAAGATTTGTTACCTACCGCCAGCCGCTGGGTGCGGAACCGGAGAGTTCACGGAAATCGCGGGCCATATGCGACTGATCGGCGTATCCCACCTCGAACGCGATGTCGACGAGGGCCGCGTCCGTCGACGTGGCGAGGCGATGAGCACGTTCGAAACGGGCGATCCGACAGAAGGATTTCGGCGAGACGCCGACGCGGCGTCTGAAGACGCTGTTGAGGTGTTTGCGTGTGCAACCGGCGCGGCTCGCGAGCTCGTCGATCCTGACGCGACCGTTGGCGATGAGAATCCGTTTCATGGCCCAATCGGCGAGGTCGTCACGATGTCCGGCGAGTGCCAACGTGAGTTCACGATCGACGATCGCAAAACGCTGCGACCAGCGTCGGGCGCACCTGAGTTTGTCGTTCAGGCGAGCAAACCGGCGGCGGGCGATATCTTCGAGATCGACGATCGTGTTGCTGGCGTCAACCATGTCGATCGTCAACAGGCGCTGTGCGGCGGCCGGGTAGATGTCGATCTGAATGCATTCCGCGCCGCCGTCGGATGCAATCGTCACCGTGCGTTGGTGCACACCCGCGACAAAGCTCGACGCGAGATCCTGGGTTCCGCGCGTCGGATCGAAGCGTCGAAATCCGGGGCCGGTCACCAGGATCAGCGGGATGATCGTCGTCGGCACCTGCTGCGCCAGCATCGCGTCGTGGTCGGCCTCGGCGTAGCCGACGATCGACCGAACGAACGGCTGAAGGTGCGCGGGCACCGGATGCTCGATCAGGGTCGTTTCTTCACCCTGCGGCATCGCTCAAGTTCCGACGAGATTGTCGGAACGGCGAGGATCGAACGCGTCGCGCACGGCCTCGCCGACGAAGATCAAGAGTGTCAGCATGACGGCGAGGGTCGCGAAACCCGTCAGACCCAACCAGGGTGTCTGGATATTCGCCTTGCCCTGGGCCAGGAGTTCACCGAGGGATGCGGAACCCGGCGGCAGGCCGAAGCCCAGAAAATCGAGTGCGGTGAGCGTTGTGATGGATCCATTCAGAATGAACGGCAGGTACGTGAGCGTCGCGACCATGGCGTTCGGCAGCACGTGGCGGCGCATGATCGTCGAATTGGCGACGCCGAGGCTGCGGGCTGCACGGACGAAGTCGAAGTTGCGCGCGCGCAGGAATTCCGCGCGAACGACCGACACGAGCGTCATCCAGCTGAAGAGGATGAGTAGCCCGAAGAGAACAAGGACCGACGGTTCGACCATGCTCGAAATGATGATGAGCAGAAAGAGGACGGGCAGTCCGGCCCAGATTTCGATGATGCGTTGACCGATCAGGTCGGTCAGACCGCCGAAAAATCCCTGGATCGCGCCTATCGCGATACCGATCAGCGAGGCCACGATCGTGAGGCCGAGACCAAAGCTGACGGAAAGCCGGAATCCGTAGAGCAGTCGGGCCGCCACGTCTCTGGCTCCGTCGTCGACGCCGAGCCAGTGGCGCGATGAAGGCGGTGCCGGTGCGCCGCTCTCGATGTACCAGTCGATGCTGTTGTAGCTGAACCGGATCGGTGGCCAGAGCATCCACCCGCCACTTTCCCGTACGAGTGCTTGGACGTACTCGTCCTCGTACTTCGCCTCCGTTTCGAAAACGCCGCCGAAGTCCTTTTCCGTGTAGGTGAACAGGACCGGCGCGAACAGTTCGCCGTTGTGGCGCATGAGGATCGGACGGTCGTTGGCGATGAACTCGGAAAAGAGCGATATCACGAATAGCGTGATGAAGATCACCAGCGACCAATAGCCGCGTCGATTGGCGCGAAAGTTCGCCAGCCGTCGCTCGGTGAGGGGTGAGAACTGCACCTAGCGGGCCTCGAAGTCGATTCGAGGATCGACGAGCGTGTAGGTGACATCGCCGACGAGCTGCAACATGAGGCCGATCACCGTGAAGATGAAGAGCGTGCCGAACATGATCGGGTAGTCGCGCGAAATGATCGCCTCGAAGCCGAGCAAACCGATGCCATCGAGGCTGAAGATGACCTCGATCAGCATCGACGCGGTAAATAGGATGCCGATCAGCGCGGCCGGAAAGCCGGCGATCACGATCAGCATCGCGTTGCGGAAAACGTGGCCGTAGAGCACGCGGCGCTCGGTCAGCCCCTTGGCACGCGCCGTCAGGACGAACTGCTTGCTGATTTCCTCCAGAAACGAGTTCTTCGTCAGCATCGTGAGCGTGGCGAAGCCGCCGATCGTCAACGACGTGATCGGCAACGCGAGGTGCCAGAAGTAGTCACCGATCCGACCGAGGAGGCTCAGTTCGTGGGCGTTGTCGCTTTGCAGCCCCCGCAGGGGGAACCAGTCGAAATAGCTCCCGCCCGCGAACATGATGATGAGGAAGACCGCAAAGAGGAACGACGGCACCGCGTAGCCGACGAAGATCACGGCGCTCGTCCACGCATCGAACCGCGTGCCGTCCATGACGGCTTTACGGATGCCCAGCGGTATCGAGATCAGGTAGATCAGCAGCATCGACCAGAGCCCGAGCGAGATCGACACCGGCAAACGTTCCACGATCAGATCGATGACGGGCCGGTCCTGATAGAAGCTCTCGCCGAAATCGAGCGTGAGATAGCCGCCGATCATGCTGCCGAAGCGCTCGTGCAGCGGTTTGTCGAAACCGAACTGTGCCTCCAGTTCCGCGATGAGCTCCGGATCAAGACCGCGCGAGGCGGCGTCGCGTGTGCCGGAATCGACCATCGTGGTGGTGCCGACGTCCATCGCTGCACCGGCGCCGCGCGTCTGCAGTGCACCGCTGGAGCCCGACATCATCTGCTCGATGATGAGATCGATCGGCCCGCCCGGCGCGAGCTGCACGATCAGAAAGTTGATCAGCATGATGCCGAACAAGGTCGGGATCATGAGTAACAACCGGCGGAGAACGTACTGGCCCATCTGCGGTTAGTCCTCGCGTACCGTCGCTAGATACTCGTGTACGCGTGCATCCTTTTCGGCGTCGACCCACCAGGTGAGCGGAAACGAGTGGTGGTCGAAACGTGACGACGTCTCCGGTCGACCGAATTTATCCCAATACGTCCACCGCATGCCGGACTCGATCTGCATCGGGATCATGTAGTAGCCGTACAGCAGCACCCGGTCGAGCGCGCGCCCTGTGGCGTAGAGTTCGTCGCGGTCGTATGTCGTGAGCGCGCGGGCGACGAGTGAGTCGACCGCACGGCTTTGAATGCCCGACAGATTCTCGGTAAACGGCGCATCGGCGCCCGATGAGTGGAAGAAGGACTTGAGGTAGGTGCCGAGCGTCGGCGTAGCCCAGTAGTCGTTGATGACCGAATCGAAAGCGAACCCGCGCAACCGATTGCGCCGCTGGGTGGGATCAACTGTCCTCACGGAGGCGTCGATGCCGAGGCGCTTCAACATCGCGATGTACGGCAGCGCGGCGCGTTCTTCGGCGGGGTTGTTCGAAAGGAACTCGAACTTGAACTGCTCGCCCGCCTCGTTGACGAGCTTGCCGTTGACGACGTTCCAGCCGGCCTCGGCGAAGAGCTCCTGTGCGATCAGCATGTTTTTTCGGTTGAGGCCGCGGCCGTCCGAGCGCGGGATGTGGAAAGGTGTCGTAAAGACTTCAGGCGGCAATTCGTCGCGAAACTCCTCGAGGATCTCGAGCTCGAGACCCGTCGGCACGCCGCGATGTTCGAGGTTGGAGTTGTCGAAGAAACTGTCGACGCGGCGATAGAAGCCGAAATGCTGGACTCGGTTGATCCAGTCGAAGTCGTAGGCATAGAGGAGCGCCTTACGCACACGCGGATCCTGGAAACGCTCCTTGCGCATGTTGAGCACCATCGCGGAGGCCATCGCGGTGATGTTGCGCCGTTCAGCAAGTTCGCGGATGAAGACGCCGTCCTCGAGGGGCGGAAAGTTGCGGTACGACGTCATCCAGTCTTTGGCGACGCCTTCGCCACGAAAACTGACGATCCCCTTTTTGGTCGCCTCCCGTGCCACGGTGTTGTCGCGAAAGTACTCGAACGTGATGCGTTCGAAATTGTACTTACCTCTCATCGCGGGAACGTCCCAGCCCCAGTAGTCGTCGACGCGCTCGTAGGTGATGCGCTTGCCGAGTTCAAAATCGGCGATCCGATAAGGACCGCTGCCGAGTGGCGGTTCGAGCGTCGTCGAGGTGACGTCGCGGTCTTTCCAATAGTGGGCTGGGAGGATCGGCAGGTGACCGACGGAAAGCCCGGCGCTCGGGTTCCTGAAGGCGGGATCGGTGATGTGGATGACGACTTCGGAATCGCTTAGTCGCTCTGCACGGCCGAGGTGGGCCAGGCCCGTGCGGATCGGGGCCGATGCATGCTCCACGACGTATTCCCGGGTGAACATGATGTCGTCGGCCGTCACCGGCACGCCGTCGTGCCACTTCGCTTCGGGATGGATCTTGAGCTTGAACCAACTGTAATCGGGTGCGGCTTCCATCGCCGCCAGGCGGGAATAACCAGCCGCCGGGTCGTCATCGCCACCCTCGAGGATTCGGTCGAGCAGGAAGTTCCATTTGCCGACGAAGCCGTAGCCGGCGGGGTTGATGCCTTTCTGGATCCAGGGCGTGAAGCTGTTGAACGTGCCGACCACGGACACGACGAGTTCGCCGCCCACGGGCGCGTCGGGATTCACATAGTCGAAATGCGGGAAGTCAGCGGGATACGCCAGCTCGCCGAAAAAAGAGAATCCGTGGTGATAGCCCGGCGGCGAAGCGTCGTAGATCGCCTCGTCCGTTGCGCCGAGGTCCGCGTCGTTCGCGCCGGCGACGATCGAGACTGAAGCGAGGAGCGCTCTTGTGGTCAGTCTTTTCATAACCTGAAAACTAACCCAATCCGGTTAGGGATGGGGAGGAGAGGGCTCGTCGATCACGTGGTCTTTACGTCGGGGCGGCGGTTGGTCTTACTATCGCGCTTCGATTAGGGAGGACTGGGAGCGTGCTGATGCTCGATTGCTATCGGGTAATCGATCTGACTGACCATCGTGGCGAAATCGGCCCCATGTTGTTGGGCGATCTGGGTGCCGACGTCATTCGGGTCGAACCGCCTTCGGGCTCGGCCTCGAGGACCGTGGAGCCGACGATCGATGCTGACTCTTCGGATCGGCGCAGCCTTTCGTTTCTGGCGTTCAATCGAAACAAGCGTTCGATCGCGCTCGACCCATCGGTTGAGGCGGATCGCGCGACCTTCGAGGCACTTGTCGAATCGGCCGACTTCATCTTCGAGTCGGCACCGGGGAGCGTGCTGGCGATCTGGGGATACGATGTCGATTCGATCAGCGCGTTGAACGACCAGATCGTGCACGTGCGCATCTCGCCCTTCGGCGACGATGAACCGTATTCCGAATTCGTCGCCAACGATTTGGTGCTTGCCGCCATGGGTGGGCCGGTTTCGTTGCAAGGACCTGCGGATCGCGCGCCGGTCCGCGTCAGCGTCACACAGGTCTGGCGCCATGCGGGTGTCGAGGCGGCGGCCGGCGCGTTGGTGGCCCACCGCCGCGTGCAGACGACGGGTGAAGGACAGTACGTCGACGTTTCGGCGCAAAGTGCGATGACCTGGACGATGCTGCAGGCGATGGATGCCCACGCGATTCAGGGTTTCGATTTCGAGCGGGCCGGTTCGAGCATGGGGGGTATCGACATCGTTCACCCCTGCGCCGACGGCTACATCGTGGCGCTGCCCATGTCGCAGGTGATCGTGGGCCTCTTGGAGCCGATGATCGCGGCCGGTGTGATCGGTGCGGACGCACGCGAAGTCGACTGGGACAACTTCGACATGGCCTTGCGCGATCCCGAGGCAGAGGTCAAATACTCGATGCCCGACATGATCGCGATCCTGCGCCGATACTTCATCGACAAGACGAAGGCGGAACTACTCGCCTATGGGATCGAGCACGACATCACGCTGATGCCCGTCAACACGCTCGAAGAGTTGCTCGATCTCGAGCATCTCGGTATGCGGGACTACTGGCGTGACGTCGAGATGCCGACCGGCCAGATAGTTCGAAGTCCGGGTTTGTGGGCGAAACGACAGGGTGAGGGTGCACCGCTTCTTTCGGTGCGCTCCGAAGCGCCCAAGCTCGACGAGCACGGTGACGAGATCCGCAACGAACTCGCCGGGCGCAAGCGCTCCCGCGTCGAAGTCCCGCGAGCGCCGGACGAGCTTCCCTTCGAGGGCCTCAACGTCGCCGATTTCGCCTGGGTCGGCGTGGGTCCGATCAGTGCGAAATACCTTGCCGATCACGGAGCGACGGTCGTTCGCGTCGAATCGGAAAACCGCCCGGATGTATTACGGGGCGCGGGTCCCTTCAAGGATGCGATTCCAGGCTGGAACCGTTCGCAGTTCTACGGTGACTTCAATACATCGAAACGGAGCCTTGCGCTCGATCTCAAGTCACCGATCGCGATCGACGTCGCCAAGGACCTGATCCGCCAGTCGGATGTCTTGATCGAGAGCTTTGCGCCGGGGGCCATGATCAGGATGGGGCTCGACTATGCCCATGTCCGTGAATTGAACCCGGGCATCATCATGGTCAGCACGTGCCTGATGGGGCAGACGGGCCCGGCCGCAAAACTCGCCGGCTACGGCTATCACGCGGCGGCGCTCGCCGGCTTCTACGAAGTGACGGGTTGGCCGGATCTGGCGCCGAGTGGCCCGTGGACCGCGTATACGGACACGATCGCACCGCGCTTCATCTCCGTTCTGCTCGCGGCGGCGCTCGACCGTCGGCGCCGCACGGGCGAGGGCTGTCTCATCGATCTCGCGCAGCTCGAGGCGTCGTTGCATTTCCTCGGTCCGGAAATTCTCGACCTGCAGGTCAGCGGTCATTCTGTCAGTCGGCTCGGCAATCGGTCTCGCTTCACGTCGCCACAGAGTTGTTATCCGGCCGCGGGCGAGGATCAGTGGGTCGCGATCGCGGTCGAGACGGACGCGCAGTGGCAGGCGTTGCTCGGCGCATCCGGTATTCAAGCCCCTGCGGGAACGGAGACGAACGCCGGACGGTTGGTCCAACACGACGCAATCGATGATGTGTTGTCGGCCTGGACGAAGACGAAATCGCCGCACGAAATCATGGCGCTGCTGCAGGCAGTGGGCGTGCCCGCGGGCGCCGTTCAGCGGAGCAGCGACCTCCTCGTCGACCCGCAGTATCAGGCGAGGAGCTTTTACCGCCATCACGAGCACGGTGAGATGGGCGAAGTTCCGTACGCGGGTCATCAGTACCGTATCCGCGGCTACGATTCGGGGCCGCGCGGCCCCGCGCCGATGCTCGGTGAGCACAGCTTCGAGGTGCTGACCGAAGTGCTGGGATTCTCCGAGGAGCGGGTGAGCGAGGTGTTCGCAGCAGGAGTGATTGTCTGAAGGGCGACCCAACGGATCGATTCGAAAGAAACGAGGAGACGAGTGATGAAGCACGTTGCATTGGGACTAGCGTTGTTTTTGGTGGTGCTCGGCACGTCGGCTTGTGCTGAAGAGCAAGAGACGATTAGCCGCGCGCAATACGAAGCGTGGATGGATGAACTATCCAATTGGGGGCGTTGGGGTGATGACGATCAGCTCGGAACGCTGAATCTCATCACACCACCCGTGCGTTCCCAGGCCGCGCGTCTCGTGCGTGACGGTGAAGTGGTTTCGCTTGCGCTCGACCTCAACACCACGCAAGACGCACTCAACAGCAATCCTTTCCGGCACGAACTCTCGCTCGCGACGTTCAGCGGCCATCAGGTAGCCGGTGATGACTACGGTGTTTCGTACCACGGCTTCGCGCATTCGCACATGGACGGCCTGCCGCACTTCATTCACGACGGCAAGATGTACAACGGCGTGTCGGTCGATGAACTGAAACCGGACGGTGCGCGTCGGCTTGGTATCCACAACGCTTTCCGTGGGGTTTTCACGCGCGGGGTCCTCGTCGACATGCCGGCTTTCAAAGGTATCGACTATCTCGAGCCTGGCTATGCGATCACCGTCGAGGATCTCGAAGCCTGGGAGCAGGCAAACGATATTCGCATCGGATCCGGAGATGCCCTTCTGGTGCGCACCGGCCGCTGGGAGCGACTGCGGCAGGGAGGTCAGTGGAATTTCCTCGAACAGGCGGCGGGCTTACACGTCTCTGTCGCCGCTTGGCTCAAGGAACGTGATGTGGCCATCATCGGTTCCGATGGTGTGAACGACGCGATGCCGTCAGCGGTCGAGGGTCTCGCGAATCCATTGCATGAGCTGGTCCTCGTGGCACTCGGTATGTGTCTGCTCGACAACCTCGACCTCGATCCACTTGCAGCAACTGTCGCTGACAAAGGTCGGGTGACGTTTCTTCTGACGGGGGCACCGCTCAGGGTCGTCGGTGGGACGGGATCGCCGATGAATCCGCTCGCCGTTTTCTAGTGCCCGACGGACACCGTTACCTCGACTTCGTCCTGCCGGAGGCGATCGAGCGCGAAACGATGCTGGGTATCGTCGAGCGTGCGGTGCGTCGGTCGCGCCTGAGGATCTCCTACGTCGGTGGCTACGCCGACGATCCGGAGTCTTTGCACTGGCACATCGCCGAGGGTCGGCAGCGCAGAAGCGTCGTCGAGGCGACGTACTGGCACGCCGAACGCTCGTTCTGGCTCAGTCGCCCGGCCGGGTCACATACCTCGTTTCGCGACATCGCAAAGCTGCAACGATCACTACGGGCCGAGTTCAGCCGGTCACACGAGGACGTGCAGTGACGGACGTGGCCGCAACGGTCGCCGCGCGGTTGCGGGAATACAGCGACGCGTTCGTCGAATCCGTGCATCGGAAAGACCCAACCCTGATGCGACCGTACTGCCACTTGCCGGCGATGGTGCTCGGCCGCGGCCGCACGATAACGATCGAAACGTCCGACGCCAACGATGCGCGCTGGCGTCGTGCCGCGGAAGCCGTACCGGATGACTACGCCAAGAGCGTCCTGCACACGGTCGACGTCACTCTCGTCGACGACACCGTCGCGTGGGTGACCGCGGATTGCGGTCGGTTCAACGAAGCTGGACTCGAGTACCACCGGTTTCTCGCGTCGTACCTGATGGTCGAGATCGACGGCGAGTGGAAAATCACGACTTGGGTTGCACACGGATCAGGGGCACCATCGACGACGAGGCATTGATCGAGGCACGCCGCTCTGGCGAGCCAGAAACGAGGGCAAGAACATGGCCTACGAGATAAAGCGTTTTCCTTATGACGGCACAATCGACGCGGACGGTCATGTGCTCGAGCCTGGCGATCTCTGGGAGAACTACCTCGAAGAGCGATACAAAGACCGGGCGCTGCGTATTTGCGTGGACGACGACGGGCTCGAGTATCTGGAGATCAACGGCAAACCGTCGAAGCGTACGTCCAAGGGTTCTCTCGGGATCATGGGCGCGATGGGCGAAGAGAACCTCAGGCCGAGCGCCGAGCGTCGCTACGCCGACAGCATGCCGTTCGGTGCATGTGATCCGACGGACCGATTGGCGCTGATGGACCAGGAGAATCTCGTCTGTTCGCTCCTCTATCCGACGATCGGGCTCCTGTGGGAGGTTGAAGAGACGGATCCCGAGATCAGTCTCGCTTACGCGCGTGCATACAACCGCTGGATTGCGGACTTTTGCCGCCACAGCGGCGGTCGGCTCGTGCCGATCGCGATGTTGACGTTGCTGGATCCCGAAGGCTCCGCCGCCGAACTCGAACGCGCCGTCAAAGACGGATGCCGGGGCGGCTGGGTGAACCCCTTCAACCATACGAAGAAGATCCACGGCCACAGCGATCACGACGTGCTCTTTCAGAAGTGTGTCGAACTCGACGTGCCGCTCGCCATCCATCCGACGTTCCATCCCCACGCGACGGCCGCAGGCATTTTCGATGTGCCACCGGCGGGTGCCGCGGCTGGCGCCAATATCTGGCTGCGCTCGATCGTGCAACAAGCGCTGATCTCGTTCTTCGCGCTCGGTACGCTCGACCGCTTTCCGACGCTACGTCTGGGTGTCCTGGAGGCGGGTTCGGGCTGGATCGGCGCGATGCTCGATCGCCTGGACGCCTATGCCCGATCACTCAACATCGCGGGCGAGAAGCCGAGTGCGTCCGATTACTTTCGTCGGCAGTGCTTCATCTCGGGCGACCCCGATGAGACGGCGGCACCCTACATCATCGAGCACGTTGGGCCCGACAACTTCATGTGGGCCACGGACTACCCGCATCCGGATCACCCGCATACCTGGGTGGATGACCTCACCGTGTATGCCGAACGGCTGACACCGGCGACACGCGCCAAGGTCCTGGGTGACAACGTGAAGCGGATCTACAAGCTCGATTTCGAGTCTGCTCGAGGCGCAGCGACCGGAACGTAGGCTCGACGCGGAGTCCTGAGGTATCGGGCGACCCGGTACCGCGCTCGCGGTGGGCTTGCCGTCTCGACATGAGACGAGCGTAGGATGGGGTTTCTTTCGCCCGCCTGTCGCGCGCCGTTGGGAGAGGACTCGATTTGGACTGGTGTTTCTGCGGACTGAACGCAAAGCGCTTGCGTATGGTCCGAGTCATCTCATTCGCGATCTTGTGTGTCGCCGTGATGACTTCACGAACGACGTTCGGCGAGGGATTCGAGCCGTTGGCGCGTCCGCTCGAGAACGCGAATCTGAGTCCGTTCATGATGGGGCTTTTGCTGCCCACGACGGCGCCGGCATCGATTCTCGGCCGCGGCGAGTCCGACTGGTCCGTCGCGACGCATTGGATATCGAATTTCGTCGAAGACCGTCGCGGCAATCGCGCTGCCGTCGGTGATGGGGAGACCTTCATCGGCTCGTTGCGCTACGCGCGAGGTTTCGGGGACTTCGAGGTCGGCATCGATCTGCCGTACGTGCGCCACAGCGGCGGGTTCCTCGATTCGATCATCGTCGACTGGCACGACTTTTTTGGCCTCCCGCAGGGCGGGCGTGACGTCGTGCCAGACGGTCGACTGTTGTTCGAACTTCGGGAGGCGAACTCGTCGATCCTGCTCGATTCGCCATCGAAAGGCTTCGGTGGCGCGAAACTTCATATCGCTCGGGCGTTGGAGATCGGCAAGGGTACGACGGCCGGACGCTTGACGATCAAGCTCCCGACCGGCGAACTCGATGAGTTCACCGGCACCGGCGGGGTCGATGTGAGTGCGTCGATCCATCACGACAGGAACCTCACTGGTCGATTCTCGATCGGCGGCTGGCTTGGTGCGAGCCGGCTGAGTTTGCCCGACGATCGTCGCGACATCGCTCGCCAAGCGGTCTTCGGTGGTGGCATCGTCGTGCGGATGATCATTACGCCGGCGATGGTGCTGAAGGCGCAGTGGGCATCACATTCGCCTGTCTACGACTCCGAGCTTTCGGTATTGCGGCACGCCCCCGGGATCTTGAGCTTCGGCGGATCGGTCCGCTTGTCATCGCGAGACGTCGTCGACATCGCCGTGCTCGAAAACTGGCCGAATGGTGACACTTCTCCCGATTTTTCGTTCGGCTTCACCTGGCGGCGTTCGTCGTGAGCAAGACCCGCATCGGTATCGACTTCGACGGTACGACGGCCGACGTCAATGCCGTGAAATCACGCTGGATCGAGAGCGAACTCGGACTCTTGATGGAACCGTGGGAGTGCAATCGCACCCACTGTGTGCCGGCGATTGGGGAAGAGACCTACGAGCGGATGGCGGGCGTCGTCTACGAGGAGGCGTCGTTGATGGCGACGCCAGAGATCACGGGCTTCACGGATGCGATCGCCGGGCTCCGCGAGCGTGACTTCGAGCTGCACCTCGTCAGCGCTCGGCCGGATGACCTGCTGCTCGTCGCGAAGCAGTGGTTGCGTGGAAAAGATCTGGTCGACTTGTTCACCGACTTTCACTCGTCGGACGGTACCAGCAAGGACGCGATCTGCCAGAGGATCGGGCTCCGCGCACTGGTGGACGATGACGAACGTCATCTGACGTCTCTGTCGGCCGAAGCGATTCTGATCCAACACGGGCGCTATCAACCGCCGCTGGACCTGCCCGAGCATGTGCACTTCTGTTCCCACTGGGACGCCGTGAGCGAGGTGCTGACGCGCCTTTTCCGTTAGCGCGACGAAGAAGGAGCGGATTGTCTGGCGACCGGCTGCGACGTCGGTTTTTCTCGGCAATCTGACGGTCGCCGAGGCGTCACGTTGGTATGATGCGCGGCTTCTCGACGGCGCTTCCTACGCGCCGAAAAACCAAGATCAAGAAAATGCGCTTTGGAGGAGCTATGCGGACTTCACGAAGGTCGACTTCTTCGGAAAGATCGGGTTCGGTGGGGCGTGCTGCGATCGTTTTCGCGGCGACACTTCAGTTCGGCATGGGCACGTCGGTGTGGGCGGAAGAAGCGCCAGCGACCGTGCAAGCCGATGATGAATACATCGAGGAGGTGATCGTCACCGGCGATCTTCGAAGCCTGCCCGGCGAGAACGTCGATTCGGTCATGGGTTTTCCGAAGTCGCTCCTGGAGCTACCGCGATCGGCATCGACCGTATCGTGGGAGCAGATCGAGCGCTTCAACATCAAAGACATCGACGAACTGATCGCGCTCGCACCGGGCACGTTCACCCAATCCTTCTTTGGTGTGGCCGGTGCCCTCGACGTTCGTGGCACGCCGGGTGAGACCTATTTCCGCGGTATTCGACGCCTGGACAACCCGGGTAACTACCCGACGCCGATCGGCGCCGCCGACCGGATCGACATCGTGCGAGGGCCGGCATCCCCGATTTACGGTCCCGCCAAGATCGGCGGCTACCTGAACTTCGTGCCGAAATCGGCCCGCGCCGACACGGGGCAGTATCTCGAGGCACCCGAGGGTGCCGTATCGGTGACCGGGGGAAGTTGGTCGAAGCGGGTCGTCACCGGAGAAGTCGGTGGGCCGATGCGTCTCGGTAACCAGGATCTTGGCTACTACCTCTACGCTGAGATCGAGGATTCGGACAGCTACTACGACAACTCGGGTACCGAACAGACGCTGATCCAGGCGTCGTTCGACATGGACGTGAACGCTAACGTACGCATCCAGTTCGGGCTCATGTACCACGACTATGTCGGCAATCAGATCGCCGGCTGGAACCGCGTCACGCAGGATCTCATCGATACCGGCACCTACGTCACGGGCAGCCCGTCGCCACTCGATACCGATGGGGATGGCTATATCTCGCATCAGGAATTCGACGTGAACGGTGACGGTTTCACAGACCTGAACCCGTTCCGTTTCGACTTCCTGACCGGCCAGGTCGCACTCGGTGGCTCGCTCATTCCGGGTTCGACCGAAGATCAGGATTTCCTCGAGATCCTGATTGGCGATCTATCGCTCTTGACGTTGAACAACGTCGGCACGGCGCAATTGTCGGGCAGCCAGGTCGTCGTTGGCCCCGAAGATACCCTGGACAACGAAGACCTCGTGCTCTATTTCGACGTGATCTACGAGCTCGACAACGGCCTTGGCGTCAAGAACCAGCTCTACTTCGAGAGTTACGAGAACCTGAACGAAAACGCCTACGGCTTCTCACAGTTCCACGACACGTTCGTCGTCGAGAACAAGCTCGTCGTTTCGGGAACGCAAGATTGGGACAACGCCCAGTTCTCTTGGCAGCTCTCGCCATCGTTGCGCTACACCGATTTCGAACATGGCGACGACTACACGAACGAGCACTTTGATCGGCGTGATCTCACCGGTCCGTCGACGTCGCTCGACCGTCGCCTGCTCGCGACCCGCATCGACGACGACTACACCGAGTACTACATCGGCAACTACCTGAACCTCGGACTTGCCGCGCTTGCGGATATCGAGTTCGAGAACGGCCTCAACATCACCGCCGGTGTGCGTTACGACACGATCGACATGGAGAGCCGCCAGCCGGTCGAAAAGCTGCTTTTCGCGAGTTCGAACAACTTCTGCCCGACGCCCGACGCGGCAAACGGCTGCCCGGGGGTCGAGGCGAGCGACGACGTCGGGGGCGCATCGTGGACCTTCAGCGTCTCCTGGGAACTGCCGGGGGGTATTCGACCGTATTTCACGGCGTCCGAACAGAGCACGGTCATCGCCGGGCAAGGCGCGGAGCTGCAGGTTTCGAGCATTCGTGACGGAAACGCTTTCGATACGTCCGAGCTCATGGAGTTCGGCGTCAAGGGCAGCCTCATGGACGGTGATCTTTACTTTGCGCTGTCTGTCTACGAACAGGAGCGGACCGATTTCTCCGCCCAGGCGATCGTGACGAACCAGAGCTCGGAAACCGAAGGGTCGGAGCTCGAGGTGCGTTGGGCGCTGACGGACAAACTGCTCATGACCGCGGGTTGGTCCAACATCGAAGTGGTCAACCTCAACACGCTCAACAGCGGTTTCCGATTCAGCTTCATCGGCGCGGACGATCTACCGAACGTCCCGGCGGAAGCGCTTTACGGCGGTACGCTCGGCGGCAACGTCTACCGGCCGGGTCGTGAAGGCGCACGTCGTGCAGGCATGCCGGAAGACATCTTCTCGCTGACCGGTACGTATTCGTTCACGCCGCAACTCGCGGGGCATTTCAGCGTCGTCGACGCCGATACCGTCAGCTCAGGCTTCTCGGGCTCGATCCGGCTGCCGGGCTATCGATTACTGAACCTGGGCGTGCTCTACGAGCAGGAGAATTGGCTGATCGGCATCAACGCAAAGAACGTCACGGATGAGCGCTATTTCCGCGCGAACTTCCCCAACCTGTTCGGCGGGGTCATCGTGCTGCCCGAACTGCCGCGACACTACACAGCGACGTTCCAGTATCGCTTCTAGCGATCATTCCTGACGGCGCGGGTCCGATCGCGACTCGCGCCGTCCTTCGGGTCCGGCGAGCGGTGTCTTGGTGATGTCCGCAAGCATGAAACCGCGAGCCTACCGATGGCTGGGCCTGATAGCGGCGTCGCTGGGAGGATTCCTTGGCGCGCTCGATCTCACCGTCAACGTCGCGTTGCCGGCGATTCGGGGCGCGTTCGACATCGACCTCGCCACGGTCCAATGGATCATCATCGCCTACGTCGGCACGTCGACGGGGCTGCAACTCGTCGTCGGCCGGTTGGCGGATCAGTACGGCCTCAGGCGGTTCTATCTCCTCGGGGTGGTCACCTACACCGTTGCTGTTTCGCTGGTGGCGGTCGCGCCGACGTTTGCCCTCGTGCTCGCCGGCCGGGTATTGCAAGCGGTGGGTTTCGCACTCATCGTGACGACCGTCCCGGCGATCGTGACGCAGCTCTTCCCGGCCACGGAACGCGGCCGCGCGCTCGGCGCGATGACGAGCATACAAACTCTCGGCATGGTGGCGGCAACGCTTGGCGGTGGCTATCTGATCGACGCGTTCGGCTGGGCGAGCATCTTCTCGACCCGCGTACCGTTCGCGCTCATCGCCCTCGCCCTCGCCTGGTGGGTGTTGCGCGATACGGACACGAACTCGGACGGCCGCCTCGCGCCGGTGAGCGTTGTTGCGCTCATCGCTACGGTCGCGGGATTGGTCCTCGCTCTCAACCTCGGCGGTCGGATCGGCTGGGGCGAGCCGCTCGTACTGATCTTCGCGACGGTGGCGATCTCAGGCGGATTCCTGTTCGTTCGATCGGAAAGCCGCGCGCCGGTCCGGATCGTCGATCCGAGTGTATTGACACCGAACCTCCTGCGCGCTTTGAGCGCGGGATTCCTGATGTCGATGGCGTCGTTCATCAACCTCTTCATCCTGCCTTTCTTTGTTTCCGATGTGATCGGCGAAGGCGCGATCGTGTTGGGTCTGCTCCTGACGATTCCGCCCGTGGCGTCAGCGGTCTCCGCGCCGTTGGCGGGATGGCTGGCCGATCGGACCTCTGCCCCGCTTGTCGCGACCGGGGCGATCACCATCGTCGCGATCGGAACGTTCTCGTTTACGTTGCTCGACACCGATGCGACCGCCATGCACGTGGGCTATTGCCTCGCGCTCTTCGGCCTGGGGATGGGATCGTTTCAATCCAGCAACGCAAGCAGCGTGCTGGGGGGCTTGACCGCGAAACAGCTCGGCGTGGGTGCCGCACTACTCTCGCTCGCTTTCAGCATGGGCATGATCACCAGCATTGGACT
Source organism: uncultured Pseudomonadales bacterium (assembly GCA_951813295.1). Lineage (GTDB taxonomy): Bacteria > Pseudomonadota > Gammaproteobacteria > Pseudomonadales > Azotimanducaceae > VXYL01. The sequence continues at coordinate 876,887 of CATOTI010000002.1, read as the reverse complement.
CATGACCGCGCTCTTCGAGAGCTTCCGTGACGCCGCCCGCGTCGCAATCCCAACGGCTTCAGAAGTCGTCGTGTTCACGGACGCGTTTCGCTCGACGTACTACGTTGCGACGGGCCTGTTGGTCCTGGCAATCGTCATCCTCTCGACCCGGCGATGGGGCGCGAGAAAAATGGTGCCCGACGCGAAGTTCTAGATTCGAGTCACGCCATCTCGTGGGTCAGTTCGCGACTCTCCGTCATCGCGCCGTAAACCGTCTCGATCCTTCAGCGCACGGGAGCCCACCCCGCCGGAGGAGAGGGTGACGTCGTTCCACGAGATCTCGTTCGCTTAGCACCAGCCACTCGATTTACGCCGTTATGCCGGTAGCACGATCGAATCCAACGTGAGCGTCGCGATCGAGAGCACCAGAAAGAAACCGCACATGTCCGTCACGGTGGTCAGCAGGGGACCGGACGCAACCGCCGGGTCGATTCCGAATCGTTTCAGTAGAATCGGGACGGTGCCGCCGATCGAGACGGCGATGACTGTGTTGAGTCCGAGCGCCATCGCGACCACGAGGCTCAGGCCCAGACTGCCTTTCCAGAGATAGGCGGCAATCCCGAGAAGGGCGCCTAGAGCGAGGCCATTGATGAGCCCGACCTTGATCTCCTGCCACCAGACGCGCAGGGCATCGCGCGTTCCCGTCACGCCGAGGGTCAGCTCGCGCATGCTGACGGCGACGGCTTGATTGCCGCTGCAACCACTCATGTCCGAGACGATCGGCAGGAATACCGCCAGCGTGATCACCGCCGCAAGGGTGTCTTCGAAAGCGGCGATGACGCTAGCGGCGATGAGGTTCAGGAAGACGTTGATCGAAAGCCACGACAGTCGCCGTCCCGCGCGGGTGTTGAGCGGCATACTGCGGAGTTCTTCGTTCAAGATCCCCTGCGATTTCAGGTGATCGTCTTCGGCCTTCTCGACGAGCGCCTGGTCGACATTCGAGCGTGGTAAAACGCCGAGCATTCGACCGCGGTCGTCGACAACGGGCAACGACACGTCCTCTGATTCGGCAAGGGATTCATCGCAGGTCGTGAGATCGGCGCCGACGTTGATGAGGGTGGGGAGCTGCATCTCAGTGGATAGGGGCGTCGCCGGGGCAAGATTGACGAGGTTCTTGGTGCGCACGACCCCGATTAGAGTCTTGTCCTCGTCGAGAACGTAGGCATAGCGAAGCGCAAACCGGGAGAGATCCAGCGAACTGTCGGTCAGGGTATTGAGTGCTTCCCCGGCCGATGTCGTTGCTTGGAACGCGAGGTACTCGCGCACCATCAAACCACCGGCGGAAGCGGCCTCGAACGCCATGAACTCGCGCGCATCGGCCGCGCTCGCGTCCGGCATGGCCGAGAGGATTCTCTCGAGGTCGTCGGCTTCGACTTCGGCGAGAACGTCCGCGCGTTCGTCACTCGGCAACTCGGCCATGATCGAAGCGGCGTCTTCGGACGGCAGAGCTTCGATGAGATCGGCGGCGATGGGGTCCGGTACGTCCTCGATGAACTCCGCCGCGGTCGCGGCTTCGAGCGCGATCAGCACGTCCTTTCGGTCAGCTTCGGAGAGGCTGAACATCGTATGGATCACATCGCTACCGGACAGCGTCGATAGGAAGTCGTCGATGTCATCGGGCGCTCGCGCGAGCAGCTCGAGCACGTGGTCGACGTGGTCGCGTTGAATCGATTCGCTGGGCATCGTTCGGGTCTTTGCGGGGTTTCGTGTGAGGGTAACGCCCGTCGATCCAATCCGCGTGACGCCGCGGGAAGCACGTACCATGCGATCGGAGAAGACCAGGGGAGGTTAGGCGGGATCGCAATGGGTCGAACGTATCACCAGGGGCGACTGCTCGATCACATCCACTTGCGGGTGCACGATCTCGAGGCGAGTCGGGTGTTCTATCGCGCGGTCTTCGGCGCGATCGAGAGGCTCGAGGCGTGGGGTGAGAACGACGACGCCTTCTGGCTCGACGAGTTCTACGTCGATCGAGCGAACGACTTTCCGTCGCGTATTCACCTCGCTTTCCAAGCCTCGAGTAGAGGCATGGTCGATCGATTCCACGCCGACGCCGTGTCGGCCGGTGGTCGTGACAATGGCGCGCCCGGTGAGCGTGGTTATCACTCGAGCTACTACGCGGCGTTCGTGTTCGATCCCGACGGCAACAACATCGAGGTGGTTTGTGATGCGCCGACGAAGCGAAGCGCGGCTTCGGTCGAGGTGACGCGGCTTTGAGTCCCGCTCGCTAGCGAACCGGCACGATCTTGCGAATCTGGCCGTCGCCTTTCGTCAGGATGTAGAGCTCACCGTCGGCGTCGGTGCCGAGGCGAAGGTCCACACGAGGAATCGGCCCGTACGTGTTCTCGTAGGCCAGCACGTCCTTCAGGTCCTGTTGCTTGCCATCGATGATGACCCCGAGTTCCTCGATCGTCGCCAGGCCATCCGCGTCGACCTTCGTGAAATCGCTGACGAAGATGCGCCCCTGCACAAGGTCGGCGAAGACATACAAACCCTTGAGTTCGGGAATCGCCGAGCCTTCGTAGAGGTAGCCCGAGCCGATCGCGTTCATGACGTCGTCGTGGTCGTACTGTGCGATGGGATAGATGAAACCGTCGTTGCGATCGGTTAGCGGATAGAGCGCTTGGAGTTGACCGTCCGGCGTGCCTTTGCCGGTGATGAACGTGCCTTCACGGACGTTCCACCCGTAGTTGGCCCCGGGAATGCCGAGATTCACTTCCTCGACCTGGTTCTGTCCGATGTCGTTCAGGAACAGCCTGCCGTCGCTCGCGAACGAAAAATGCTGTACGTGGCGCAAGCCGTACGCCCAGATCTCTGGTGCAGCGCCGTCCACGTCGAGGAACGGATTATCGGCCGGGATGGTGTAGGGCCGGCTGCCTCTCGCGAGCGGATTGATACGCAGGATCGCGGCAAGCGGGTTCGACAGGTCCTGGCCGTTGTCCCTCGGATCAAACGCGCCGCCGCCGTCGCCCATGGCAATGTAAAGCGCCCCGAAATCGGGCGTGCCGCGCCGCGCGGCGGGATTGAACTCGAACGTGCCGATGTTGTGGTTGGTCGAGAATTGGCCCATCCGCAGGATTTCGCGCCGCGAACCGGTAAAGACGGAGACGCTCGGATCGCGTGTGGTCCATTCGACGATGGCGGTGTGATGGCTGCCGGCTTCGTCGGCTAAGTACTTTGCCCGACCGCTCTCACTCGTGACCCCGTAACCCAGATACAACTTGCCGTAGCCGGGACGACCCTCGTTGCCGAAATCGGGATGGAACGCGAACCCCAGCAACCCCATCTCGTTCGGGAACCGATCGTCGGCGAAGTGTTCGACGTGCTCGCGAAGGTCGAGATAAACGGAGACGTTGGCGCCGTCGGCATCGGCCAGGTAGAGGATGCCGCGAATGTCGTTGAAGGCGAGACGGCCGCTGTCGTCGGGAAGGGCACGCATCGTCTGTAAACGCGCGTAGGCGTTGTTGGTGGCGAGTTCGGTGTTCGCGTCCCATTGGATCGACGGCTTTCCGTCGTCGTCTGTGCGCGGCGCCTGGATGAACGGTTCGACGGCGACCACGATCGAGCTGGGCTCGATCGGTTCGGGAATGGAATCGCTCAGTATTCCGTTGCCGAGGACGCCCCCACCCATACCGACGAGCCAGAGTGTGACGCTCCACCGCAAGATGGAGCCCGCTTTCATGCCGTGACCCTCGGCCTTCATCGACGCGCGCTTAGCCGGTTGCATCGGCTGATTTCTGCACGGCGATTTCGGCCTGGACCTCTTTCACCCGTTCTTCGGTCAACGGGTAGTTCCAGAGGAGCGGCATGCCGACGAACTTGAAGACCGCCGGAATGATCGAGTAGGTGCAGGCGAGCATCATGAGCGTGAATATCGTGTTGGTCGTGTCACGCGGGTCCGCCAGCGAATCGAAGCCCCAGAAGACAACGAGGCCGAGACCGATCGTGACGCCGAGCGCATAGGTCGCCTTCTGCACCATCGACCAGATCGAGAAGTAGGCACCCGCTCGTTGCTTGCCGGTCTGCGCCGTATCGATGTCGATGACGTCCGCGCACATTGCCCGCGGTAGTGCCGAGAGGGCGCCGATGGCGCTGCCCTTGAGGCACATGATCAGGATGAAGAACAGGAATTTGCCTGTGTCGACCCCTTCGAAGTAAGCGGTTGCCGATGCCTGAGTCTCGGCGCCGAAGAAGCCGGCGATGAGCGGAATCTGGAACGCCGTGAACCAGTTGCCGGGCGAGATCGCGATCAACGGGATGAAACACGACCAGATGGCGTACCAGCCGATTGCCCACATGAGTGCACGGTGTTTGCCGACCTTGCGCGACAGCTTGAACCAGAGCGGCACGGCGGCGATCTGACAGACGAAATAGGGTGCGAGATAGAGTCCGTAGAACTCGCCCGCGACAAGCACGTGCTTGACGAAGAAGAACGACAAGCTGTTGGTCATGGCCGAGCCGAGGCTACCGAACGCGAAGATGATGCAGAGCCTGATGTAGGGCCTGTTGGTCGCGACGACGCGCAACCCGTCCATCAGCTTGATGCGTTCGGTGCTGCGCTCTCGAACGGGAAATTCCGGCACGACGGCGAGCGCGTTCAACGTCAGGATCGGCATGAATATCGCCATGCCGATCACGAGCACGTTCACCGCATCGGTCGGTTTGGTGTATCCGAACAGCAAAATGACCGCGGGAATGAACGCGGCGATGAGTGAACCCGCGACGGCGAAGCCCTCGCGCCAACTCATGATGAGCGTTCGTTCGTTGTAGTTGGTCGAGAGCTCCGCCCCCCACGCGGAATAGGGCAGGTCTTTGATGGTCGACCCGAGGTAGACGAAGATGAGCATCAACAACAGCCACGCGTAGCCGTTGTTGAACGTGAAGCCCAGCATCGTCATGTCACTGAATTCGAACGGGGGCTTGAAGAGGAAATAGAGGGCGAGCCCGTAGATCGGCATGCCGATCAACACGAATGGCTTGCGCCGACCCCAGCGCGTACGGATTCGGTCGGACATGTAGCCGATCCAGGGGTCGGTCACGACGTCGGTCACGCGGCTCGCCGTGATGAGAATACCGACGATCGCGAGCGACAGTCCGAAGCCGTCGGAGTCGGCGTAGATCACCGGCAGGTACACGCCCATCGGCAAACCGGCGAGCGCGAGAGGCGTTGCGGGTGCTGCGTAGGACGCGAGAATGCCCCGCGTCAGTGGTTTGCGATCGTCGGCCGCCTGATTGGGCGACGCGGTTGCTTCAGCCATGGCCATTCCCCTCGACGATGTCGTTGTGACTCGTCTCGATGCTTCGATTCATCGATTCAACCTCCCTCGCCCACTCCTTTTTGAAGGATTCCGTGAGTGGAATCAAACCGGGCTTTCTTCCTGCTATTGGCGCAGGCGTGCCCGCACGCCCGGAACGACGTCTGAGAAGAGGCGCTCGAGGCTCGAATTCATGTCACTGGGGCGCATACCGGGCGGTACGGCCATCGAGACGATGTCGGTGATACCGAAGTCGTCGATGAAGGAGGTGATCGCGTCCACGCATTCGTCGACGTCGCCGACGATCCAGGTCTGCGGAACGGGTTCGCCACGCTCGCCGAAGCCCTCGCCGCTCTCCGCGAAGAATCGGTTGTAGAGCGCCATTCGATATCGTTCGGCCTGACGGATTGCGGGCCAGTCGCGCTCGCGGTCGTCGGTGACGAGGATGCTGCGGATGATGCCGACGCGGTAATCGGCCGGTCGACGACCCGTGGCTTCAAGCCGCTGGACCCAGGGATCGTACGAACGCGCTTTGAGACCCTGCGGCAGGAAGTTCGTGTCGTACTTGGCCGCCCGTTCGGCACCCGCTTCCGACATCGCAGCGATCCACAGTGGTGGCCCGCCGGGTTGTACGAAGCCGGGGGTGACCACGACGTCGTCGAACTGGTAGCGCTTGCCGCGGTAGCTGAACTTCTCGCCGCTAAAGCAATGCTTGAGGACTTCGATGCCTTCGTTCATGAGCGACACCCGCCGGCTCACGGGCATTCCGAATCCACGAAACTCGTGCGGCGCGTAGCCCATGCCGAGGCCCACCTCGACGCGACCGCCGGAGAGGTTGTCGAGCACGGCCAGGTCTTCCGCGAGACGGACCGGGTGATTGAACGGCATCAGGCAGATATCGGTGCCGAAGCGAACGTGCTTCGTGACCGCGGCCATCGCACCGGCGACGGGAATCCAACTCGGTAGATAGCCGTCCTCGACGAAATGGTGCTCGGTGAACCAGACGAGGTCCGCGCCGATCGAATCGAGCCACTGCACTTGCTCGAGGATTTCGGCGTACAGGCGTTGGTTGCTCGTGCCGCTGTCCGGGGGGTTGCGGAAGTCGTAGCAAACGCCGATGCGCAGATCGGGCATGTCGGTTCCTCGGGCGATGAGAATGCCCGTCGAGTGTAGGAGGTTTTTGGCTGCGTCGTCGTGGAACGAGGCGCGTGCTCGGTGGTACGGAGTAGGCTTAGCCTTTCGTCGCGAGACCGTCATGGCCGAAGCCGCGCTGCCGCCAACATCGAATATCCGTGCCGTGGGGCTCATATCGGGCGCGCACCTCTACAGCCACTTCTACATCATGCTGCTGCCGCCGCTCTTTCCCCTGTTGAAAGAGTCGTTTGGCGTTTCGTTCACGGAACTCGGGCTTTCGATCACCGTCTTCAGCCTCGTGACGGGCCTGACGCAGGCGCCCATGGGATTCATCGTCGATCGGTTCGGCGCGCGTGCCTTTCTGATTGCGGCGCTGATCGCCCAATCGCTGGCCTTCATCATGATCGGGCTGTTCCCGTCGTACCCGATGTTGATGGCGATGATGGTCGTCGCTGGGCTCGGTAACGCCGTGTATCACCCCGCCGACTACGCGATCTTGAGCAGTTCGGTCAGTGAGAAGCACGTCGGTAAGGCGTTCTCCGTGCACACGGCGTCTGGATTCTTCGGTGGCTTCCTGGCGCCCGCGATCGCATTACCGCTCGCGACGGTGATCGGTTGGGAACTGGCCGTCGCCGTTTGCGCTGCGACGGGCCTCGGGATGGCGTTGCTGCTGATCGCCCAGCCACGCGCGTTCCGTCCGAACGTTCAGCATGAAGCGGCTGAAACGACGAGCGTGGCGACCGGCAGGGGGATCGCGTTGTTGCTCTCGACGCCGGTGATCATGGGTCTGCTTTTCTACTCGGGTCTCTCGACGTTCGGCCACGGCCTGAGCGACTTCAGCGTCTCCGCCCTCGGTGTGATGACCGACGCGCCGCTGACGACCCTTGGATTCGTCTTGTCGGCGTATCTACTTGCCAATCCGATCGGCGTTCTGGCCGGCGGCTGGGTGGCCGACAGCATTCGTCGGCACGACGTGTTCTCGGCCGTCTGCTTTGTGGTCCTCGCGCTCGCGGTCTTCGCGGTGGCGGGCCTGTCGCTACCGCTCTTCGCCATCGCGGCGATGCTGGCGATCGCGGGATTCCTGAACGGCGTGGTCTCGCCCTCGCGCGACATGCTCATTCGTGGAATGACCCCGCCCGGGCAGATGGGCAAGGTGTTCGGCTTCGTCTCGACCGGCTTCAACGTCGGCGGCGTCATTGCGCCGCCGGTGTTCGGCTACCTGCTCGACCAGACCGACGCGAGCATGGTGTTCTGGGTGGCGGGGTTCGTCGCGCTGCTGACCGTGCCGACCGTACTCGTCACCGGATTGCACGGCCGGCGCAGCGAACGGATTCGAATGGCGGGTGAGTCCGCGGCATCGTCGCTCGACTGACTCGTCGAGTTTTTCGACGAAACCAAGAAGCTATTAAGGGAGAGAGAAATGGCGTGGTCCAAGGAAACACAGGCGGCGTGGCTCGATCGAGTGCAGGAGGAAACCCTCGACCCGGAGCAGCGCATCATCGACCCGCGTCACCATATGTGGCGGACATCCGGCCTGCCCGTCTACCTCCTGGAAAACCTCTGGGAAGACACGCAGTCGGGCCATCACGTCGTCAAGACCGTCTTCATGGAATGCGGCGCCGAGTATTCGACGACCGGTCCCGAGAACCTCAAACCGGTCGGTGAGACGGTCTTCGTGACGGCAGCGGCGCAAGCCAGTCGCGGCCACGGTAAGGCAGAAATCGCGGGCATCGTGGGACACACCGACCTCACGCAGGATCCGGGCATCATCAACGAAGTGCTCGATGCCCATGTCGAGGCGAGCGACGGTCTCTTCCGCGGCATCCGCCATGGCGGCGCGCACGACCCCGATCCGAACAAGGGACTCCGCTGGGGCGATGCGACGCCCGACCCCGATCTCTACGCGAACGACGATTTCCGCCGCGGCGTGCGTCTACTCGGCACCCGCGGCATGACCTATGACACCTGGCACTACCACTTCCAGAACGCGGCCTACGCCGATCTCGTCCGTGCCGTGCCGGGTACCACCTTCGTGCTTGATCACTTCGGCAGCCCCGTCGGTGTCGGCCTCTGGGAAGGCCGCCACGCCGAAGTGATGGAAACCTGGCGTCAGGACATCGAGTCCATCGCCGCCTGCCCCAACGTCGTTGCGAAGATCGGTGGTCTGGCCATGCCGGTGAACGGTTTCGGCTGGCACCGGCGCGATGACCCGGCGAGCTCCGACGAACTCGTCGCCGCCCAGCGCGACTACTACCTGCACACCATCGATTGCTTCGGCGTCGACCGGTGCATGTTCGAAAGCAATTTCCCCGTCGACAAGATGTCGCTCTCGTATCACACGTATTGGAACGCGATGAAGAAGCTAGTGACGGACTTTTCGGCTGAGGAGAAGGATGCGTTGTTTTACGGGACGGCGGCGCGGGTTTATCGGGTTTAGGTGGGTGGGAGATTGCGGGCTGGGAAGCTCTGACTAACCGGAGGAGTAGGCTGGATTGCAGCTTGCTCATTCTTGTGGGGGCTCCGCCCCCACGCCCCCGCCGGATCGGCGCTGAGTCTGAGTTGGCGGATGGGGGAATCTCGCCGCGCGCCCAGTGCGGCGCGGAATCGCTGCGGGTGGTTCCCCCCTACGCGCGTTGCGCGCGGGGACCCCGGGTCATGGGCGTTGCCGCCGGAAGGCGTCGGTCAATGTCGTGCGGATTCGCAGGATGGTTTCGTCGGGTTTGCAGGATGTGCTCGGACGTGCCGTTCGATGATCTGGAAAGCGTTGGTTTGGTGGGCTGGGAAGCTCTGACTAACCGGAGGAGTAGGCTGGGATTCTGATTGCTTTTTCTTGTGGGGGCTCTGCCCCCACGCCCCCGCCGGATCGGCGCGAAGTCTGAGTTGGCGGATGGGGGAATCTCGCCGCGCGCTTAAGTCGTGGCGCGGAATCGCTGCGGGTGGTTCCCCCCTGCGCGCGTTGCGCGCGGGGCCCCCGGGGTTGGCGTGTTCGCCGGAAGGCGTTGTCCGATGTTGAGCGCGATTCGCAGGATCCTGCAATTTCCTTCGCTCGATTTCCTGGAAAGGATTTGCAGGCTGGTCGGTTCGCTACAGACTTTCTAAGGGCAAATTAGTTCTAAAGCCGGCAAACCCCAATCAGCGAAATCGATGACCTCGAGCCGGCGCGGCGCGAGCCGCGACGCAGGGGGGTCCTAGGGGGGACCCGGAGGGTCCCCCCTAGAAGAAAAAGCCAGGAAATCGCAGCCTCAAACTGCCGTTGGATCGATGGTTTCCAGATCGCCCGCTGGCCGGTTCCCCACCCCATAAAAGAGCAAAAACTCCCGAAAACCGCTGGAGAAACAGCATCTTGCCGTCAGTGACGCTTCGATGCCGATCGTGAAAATGATAGATTGCGCGATTGCCCGGGCGGGCTCATCTAGTGGAAAACTCGATCAGTAATTCGACTTGGACGAAGCGTTATCCTGCAGTGAGCGTCGGTCGATGGCGGGGATGGTTTGCCGCCGCGCTCTGCGTCGCTGGCGGCGTTTTGTGGGGCGAAAACCTCTCGATGCTCGCGCTACCGGGCGAAGAGCACGCGATCCCGATCGAGTTTTCCGAGAATCCCGAGATTCGGATCGACGGGGTTCTCGATGAGTCGATCTGGTCGACGTTACCGGTGGTCGATTCGATGCGGGTCGTGGATCCCGACAGTGGCGCGCCGGGGCGTTATCCGACGCGCACGCGTTTCGTGCAGACCCGTCGGGGTCTCTATATCGGGATCTACAACGTGCAGCCGGTCGAGTCGCTTGTCGGGCGGCTTTCGTCGCGCGACAGTTTCATGCGCCGCGATAGCGTGCAGGTGATCGTCGATAGCTCGGGCGTTGGTCTTTACGGGTATTACTTTCAGGTGGCTCTCGGGGGGACGTTGGGCGATGGCATCGTCTTGCCGGAGCGCAACTTCGAGCGCAGTTGGGATGGTCCATGGCATGGCACGTCGTCGCGGCATGACGAAGGCTGGTCGGCGGAGTTTTTCCTGCCCTGGGCGATGATGAATATGCCGGCGAGCGACGGTGACACGCGCACGATGGGGATTGTCGTGACGCGGGAGCTTGGCCAGATCAACGAAAGTTGGGGGTGGCCGTATCTTCCGCGTACGCAACCTCGCTTCATGTCGGCGCTGCAGCCGATCGAGGTTCGCGGCGTCGAGCCGCGGCAGGAATACAGCATCTTTCCGTACCTGTCGGCGAGCCGCGATGGCGCGACCGACACGACGGACGTGAACGCGGGGGCGGACGTCTTCTGGCGGCCGTCGGCCAACTTCAGTCTCTTTGCGACGTTGAATCCGGACTTCGGTCAGATGGAAGCCGACGATGTCGTGATCAACTTTTCCGCCTTCGAGACGTTTTTTCCCGAGAAGCGGCTGTTCTTCATCGAGAACCAGGAGGTTTTCATCGCCTCTCCGCGGGCGACCTGGAACTCGCCTTTGACGATGCTGCACACCCGGCGGATGGGATCGAGCGTCAACGGTCGACGCGGTAGCCCGGACGCGCTGGAGAGCGGCTTTTTCGATAGTGCTGGCGCGAATCGGCCGGTCGATCTCGAGGGGGCGCTCAAGACGACCGGGCAGGTCGGCAACTTTCGCTATGGCCTGCTGACCGCGTTCGAGTCGGACACGCCGCTGGCCGTTCTTGATGGCGTTGAAGCGGTCGTCCACGCGCCCGGTCGGGAGTTCGGCGTGGCGCGGCTTTCGCACGAAGTCGTCAATGGCAACGGCCGTTCGGCGCTCGGCTGGATGGGGACGATCGCCTCGCATCCGAACCGCGATGCGGTGGTCAACGGGATCGATATTCACCGCCGTACGGCCGACGGTAAGTTCGCCTACGACGCCCAGATTCTGGTGAGCGATACCCCGGCAGCGACCGGCGTCGGGGCGTTCGTCGATGCGCATTTCTCACCACGGCGGGGCGATTCGCACTCCGTCAGCCTGGACTACCGTGATGACTCGCTCGATCTCAACGATCTGGGTTTCCTGAACCGCAACGACATCATGTCCGCGGGTTATGGATTCTCTCGGCGCGAGTCGAACGGTGCGGGTTGGCGCGACCGACGGACGTCGCTCAACTCGTGGCTGACCTACTCGACGGATTCTCGCTTCCTCGGCGGCAACGTGTCGCTCAGCCGGCGGTGGGAGTATCAGAACCAACAGCGCCTGAATGGCCGGTTCTCCTATCAGCCGCGGAGCTGGGACGATCGCAACAGCCGTGGCAATGGTGATTGCCGCCGCGACGAGGAGTGGCGCGTCGCGCTCGACTGGAACACGGACTTTGCCAAGAAGGTGATCTACGGACTCGGCATGGACGTTCGAACGGAGAGCGAAGGCGGCACGCGTCGGCAGGTCTCCGGGTCGGTCACGCTCCGGCCGATCGATCGACTGCATCTGTCGTTGCGTACCCGGTATACGCAGCGCGACGCCTGGTTGATCCATCGCGGTGAGCGGGATTTCTCGGCCTACGAGTCGGAGCAATGGGGTCCACGGTTTCGCGTCGAAGCGTTCTTTACGGCCAACCAACAGCTCCGCTTTGAACTCGAGTGGGCGGCGATCAAGGCATTCGAAGACGCGCGCTACGAAGTTCCGATCGGCGGCGGCGCGTTGCTCGAAGGCACGCAACCGACGTCGCAGGACGCGGCTGATTTCGCTGTCAGCGATCTCACCATGCAGGTTCGCTATCGATGGCAGCTGGCGCCGCTCTCGGATCTCTTTGTCGTGTACAACCGTGGCGGTCGCTTACCCACCGCCACGGTGGACGAGACCTTCCCGCAGCTCTTTTCGTCGGTGGTGAGCGATGCGGACGCCGATTTCCTCATCATGAAGCTGCGCTATCGCTTCGGCTCGTAGCCCTTGAACGAGAAGGCTTTGGAAGAGTAGGCCTTGGAAGAAACGAACCTCGTTTTCACGTTTCTCGAGAATTACGGCTACACGCTGATTTTTCTCTGGGTGTTCGCGGACCAGGCGGCCCTGCCTTTGCCTTCGATTCCCCTATTGGTAGCCGCTGGTGCCACCACCGCGGCCGGCCAACTCGACCTCACGACGGTCGTGATCGTGGCGTCGGTCGCGACCTTGCTCGCCGATTCGCTCTGGTATGTGCTGGGACGTTACGGCGGTGCGCGCGCAATCTCGACGGTCTGCCGGCTGTCCCTCGAACCCGATAGCTGCGTGAGTTCGACCCGTCAGGCCTTCAGCCGCTATGGCCCCGTGACGCTGGTGATCGCGAAGTATCTTCCCGGCGTGCAAACGCTCGCGCCGGCATCGACGGGCTTCGTCGGGGTGCCTTTTGCCGGATTCCTCGCGCTCGACGCTCTCGGAACCTTGGTCTATCTCGGCCCGTTTCTCGCGATCGGATTCTTCTTCGAATCCCAGGTCGCCGCCATGATCAAGCTCCTTGAAGACATCTCGGGCGGAGTCGGGCTCGGCTTTGCGGGCCTGATCCTGATCTACGGCATCTTCAAGGCCGTGCAGTGGGCGCTTTTCCTGCGCGGCCATCGGTTACGACGAATGACCGCCCAGGATCTCGATCAACGGATGAAGGCGGGGGAGCAGACGACGATCGTCGATCTTCGCCAGCGACTCGACTACGAACAGAACCCCAACGCGATCCCGGGATCGCTGCGGATCCCGATTGACGAAGTGCCGAAACGGCGGGACGAGATTCCGACTCGCTACGACGTGGTTCTCGTCTGCACGTGACCGAGTGAAGCCTCGAGCGCCCGGGTGGCGCTTTACTTGCGTAAGCACGGCATCCCCAACGTCTATCCGCTGGCGGGTGGGTTCGATGATTGGGTCGACGCCGGTTTCTCGATCGTGCGCGTCGCCGACGAGTAGCACTGGCAGTTCTTCTCATCTCGCAAAATACTCTGCCGTTCGGTTAGTGCCGCGCGGGCGGTCCGAGGTTTCAACGCATCAGGAGGAGGGAAGATGAGCCGACAGCAAGGGCCGCTCGATCTCGACGAACTCGCGGGCGGCGTGGCCGTCGTCACCGGCGCGGGCAACAACGGCATCGGTTGGGGTATCGCTTTGAAGGCCGTCGAACTGGGCATGAGGGTGGCGCTCATCGACTTGCATCAACATCTCGTCGACGATGCCGTGTCCCGTTTGCGGGAGCGTTTTCCTGGGGCGGAATGTGTCGCGATCGAAGCTGATGTCACCGAGCCCGAGTCGCTGGCCCGTTCGCTCGAGATCATCGACGCGACCTGGGGCCGCCCGGAGATCGGTGCTGTCTTCGCGAATGCTGGCGTCATTTTCAATCGGACGGTTCTCAAGAGTTCGCTCGATGAATGGCGGACGACGCTGGGCGTCAACGTCATCGGCGTCGTCAACACGATCCATGCTTTTGTCCCGCGTCTTCGTGAGCAGGCGCGGCAGAGCATCATCTGCAACACGGCATCCGTGGGCGGGCTGGTACGCGGCGACGGCGGCGGTGCCGCGTATCAAGCGAGCAAACATGCAGTCGTCGCACTGACCGAATCGTTGTCGTTCGAACTCGCCGCAAACGCTCCGCAGGTCCGCGTTCACGTGCTCTGCCCTTGCATCGTTCAGACGGCGCTGGGTGCGACGAGCCGCGCCAATCGCTCGGTCCGGGATGGCACGGCGCGTGCCGATCAACTTGTGGCGCAGGACTTTGGTCCGGAGGGCCTCGCGATGAGGCCGGAACGGCACGCGCAACAGGTCTTCGATCAGATCGCGGCCGGCAAGGCCTATGTGATCACCGACAACGTCCGGCCTTACGTCGACCACGATTTTCCGTTCGATGCGTTGGCGATCATCAAGGAACGCGTCGAGAATCTGCTCGATCAACAGATCGACAACGCCGATGCGTTGCGCGGCGACGCCGCGCGACCGTCCGCGATTCTGAAGGGACCGATGTTTCAAGAGATGGGACGACGCGCCGCAACGGACGCGAAAAGTTAAAACCGCCAGCACCCCGAGGAGTCTCGAATGGACGAACTTGCCTTTGCTACCGCACTCGAACTCGCGCAAAAGATCGCGACCAAAGAGGTGAGTTCGCTCGAGCTCACGAATCATTACATCGATCGGATCGAACGTTACGACGGAACGATCAACGCTGTGATCGTTCGCCGGTTCGAGGAAGCGCGTGAAGAAGCCCAAGCCGCCGACGCGGCACTGGCGCGCGGCGAATCGCTCGGCCCGCTACACGGCGTCCCAATGACGATCAAGGAGTCGTATGTGATCGCCGGGACATCGTCGACGTGGGGCGTCGAGGCGTTCAAGGACAATGTGGCGGCAGCCGACGGCCTCGCCGTCAGCCGGTTCCGCGCCGCTGGCGCACACTTCGTCGGCAAGACCAACGTGCCGACGGATCTGGCGGACTATCAGAGTTACAACCCGATCTATGGCACCACCGGCAATCCGTGGAACGTCGAACGAACGCCGGGCGGGTCCTCGGGCGGCAGCGGCGCGTCCCTCGCCGCGGGTTTTGCGGCGTTGGAGGCGGGCTCGGACATCGGTGGGTCGATTCGTAACCCGGCGCACTTCAATGGGGTTTTTGGCCACAAACCAACCTACGGGATCATCCCGATGCAGGGGCACGAACTCATTCCGAACGTCCCCGACGCCGACCTGTCGGTCTGCGGTCCGCTCGCCCGAGGCGCGGATGATCTACGTGTCGCTATGAACATCATGGCAGGGCCGGCGCCGCGCGAAGCAGTGGCGTGGTCTCTCGATCTACCCGCGGCCGATTTCGGACGGCTTGCCGATCTCAGAGTGGCCGTCTGGCCGACCGACGCGCTCGCGCCGGTGTCGATCGAAGTGGCCGATCGGGTCGTCATGGTCGCCGACGTCCTCGCGAAGCTGGGCGCCACCGTTTCGGACACGGCCCGGCCGAACTTCGATGCCGCCGACGCGCATCGCAACTACCAGACCCTCTTGAACTCGGTCATGAGCACCGGTTTGAAACCGGAGGCGGTCTCCCGAGTGCAGGCCTACGTCGACTCACTCGATCCGAACGATCAGTCCTCCGAGGCCGTCAATGCCCGCGCCGCTGTCTTGAGCCACCGGGATTGGATCCGCACCAATTATCGGCGGGAGAAGCTTCGCGTCGCATGGGATGCGTTTTTCGACGACTGGGACATCCTGATCTGTCCGCAGATGGCGACCGATGCGTTCCCGCACGACCACCGCCCCTTCGCCGAGCGAACGATCAACGTCGACGGCGTCGATCAGCCGTATTTCCAGCAGTCGTTCTGGTCGGGCTTGATCGTCAATTCGTATTTGCCGAGTACGGTTTTCCCAACCGGACCGTCGAAGGATGGATTGCCTATCGGCGTCCAGGCGGTGAGCGCACCGCTGCGCGATCTCCGCACGATCGAATTCGCGCGGCTCATCGCCCAGGAAATCGGCGGATTCGTTCCGCCGCCGGCGCTGCGCTGATCTAGAGGCGCCACCCAGCGCGGAGTGGCGTCCGGCCACGATCGGTGGACGGTGCGACGGTGTCGACGAAAGCCACGAGATCGGTGTAGTAGCGCCGTACAAAGTCGTCGACCTGCCCGTACTCCATCGCAAGGCGCATGCCGCGCTCAGCGGCGGCGACCTTCCCGAGCTGATAAAGCGTGAGTCCACGCATGAAGTGGAAAGCGCCGGTTCGGGGCCGCAACGCGATCGCGCGATCGAACGAGGCGAGGGCGTTTGTGTACCGGTCCGATTCGTAAGCGGCTTCGCCGAGCGCCAGGTGGTAGAAGGGATTTCGTTTACGTGCGCGCCGAACCGTCGTCTCTATTCGTTTCGCTGTCTCAATCCGGCCCGTGTCGCGGCAGAGCGCGGCGAGTCCGGCGAGGGCGGGGGTTCGTTTCCAGCTACGCCGGAGCGCGATGACGAACGCTTTCTCGGCCAGGTCCGTTGCGCCGGCTTGCGCGTAGATCACGCCAAGGTTGACCCAATGGTCAGCGTTGCTGGAATCGAGTTCGATCGCCTTTTTCTGCAACGAAAAGGCGTGTTTCAGATCGCGGTCTCGGAGAGCTTCGACGGACAAGTTGGCGTACATCAGCGCAAACGCATGTTCGTCGCTGACACCCCAACGCGGGAAATCCATTTCGGGTTCGACGTAGTTGAAATCCATCACGAAGGGCTGGCCGGTCGACGTCCTGACGTGCGGGATGATGACGTTGACGTGGTTACTCCGAATGAGCAGATCATTGTCGAAATCCCACGTCGGCGGTACGTCGACTCGTTGATAGCGCGCGCGAAGACCAAGTTCGCGCGCAAGAGATACGAAAAGGTTGGTATAGGAAAGACAGTTGCCGGCGCCTGAGACGAAGGTGTCGGCGGCTGTCTGAGTCAGCGCTTCTTCGTAGCGGAAGTTCAGGAATCCATTCTCTTCGAGCGCCGCGATCAGGTGACGCAGGCGCTCGTTGGACGAGCGGAACTCGCGGATGGGCGCGAGAAAATCCTGAATTGGGTCGTTGGTCTTGAGCGGGTCGATCGTCGGCGCGGCCGGGACGACTTCGCCGAAGGCGAGGCGGCCGGACAATAGATGCGCTCGATCCGCATCACTCACGATCGGTAGTGCGGGCATACTGTTGCAACCCGAGAGCGCGGCGAGCAAAACGATGACGATCAGCCGGGTTTGGATAGCACATCCCCCTGACGTAACGACGGTTGATCGTAATCCTGCGAGATCGTTCCGCGCATCTCGTTACGTCGGACAAGCCGTCTTCTTGCTGTCCGTATTCGCCTTGTTTGGGTGTGCGGGCGACACCTATCGATCCGGTTATCGCCTGGACGAGCGCGGTTATCTCGGACCCGCCGAGGCGTGGCCGGCATGGTCGGCGGTGCTGGCCCGACACGAGGTCGAACTCGATGGGCTTCGTGCCTGTGTTGCGGATGCCGACGTCTGCCCCAAGCACCTGCGCGCTGCCGGCACGCTTCTTCGACGTGCCAAAACGTTGACTGAAGACCAACAGCTCCGGCTGGTCAATCGCTACGTCAATGGGCGCCACTACCGTCGGGATCGGTCCAAGGCGATCGCCGAGGCGGTGGCGACGGACCGACTCCGCAACCACTGGACCACTCTCGAAGACTTCATTCGCCACGGCGGCGACTGTGAAGACTTCGCCACGTCGAAGTACTTCCTGCTACGAGAACTCGGCGTACCGGCGGAACGACTGCGTGTTCTCGTCGCCTACGAGCGTCGCGAGCGGGAACACCACGCCGTCGTCGCCATGCGCCTCGACACGGACGACCCGGCGGACGTATGGCTTCTCGAAATCGACAACTCGATCAGGCGAAATCGCCACATCGGCTATCGCTACGTCTATGCCGTGAACGAGCAGGGAATCTGGGAGTACCCGGCGCGCACGTGACGTGCGAAAAGCGGGTTCAGCGAGAATCCACGCCGATTGTCGGGCGCTCGCGGATCGGGAGTTGCATCGCCTAGCGTTAAGGCGTACTGGTAACCCTCACCTTCGAATTCTGCAATGGAGCATCAACTCATGCAGCTAAAACTCTCCAAAACACTTGCCGTCGCCGGTACGGCCATCCTCGGACTCGGTGCGTTCGCCGATGCGCCGACGGTCCAGGGCGAAGTCACGGGTGCCGAGCGGCAAGTCATCGAACGAATCGAAGTGCTCGAGCAGATCGTCGTCACGAGCGACAAGCCTCGTCTCGAGGTGGTGGATGACGTCGCGATCGAATCGATCCTCGAAGAGATCGAGGTGATCGAAGCCGAAGAGGTCGTCGTCGAGTAAAGACGCCTCCCGGCGTCAAGCCCAGGCGGCTTCGACGGCCTCGCCTTTCGTCTGGGTACGCCACATAAACCGGACGTCGTCGTTTTCGACGGGCGAGCGCTTGTGCATGAGCATGCGGTTGTCCCACACGACGACCTCGCCGACCGTCCACGCGTGTCGGTAGCAGTAGCGCGGCTGCGTCGCGTGCGCCCAGATTTCATCGAGCAAAGCTTCGCTTTCTTCAAGCGGTAGCGACAGCACGTAGGCGTTCGTCCGCCGGCCGAGGAACAACGCCTCTTCACCCGTACTCGGTACCCGTCGGATGATCGGGTGGGGGTGGCCGTGTGCTTCGATCGGTGATGCGGGCTCCGCCATGCCGGGCCGGATGATGCCGGCGGACGAGTACGTGGAATCGTGCTTGATTTCGAGACCCGTGATCTTCGCGCGTAGCTCGTCGGGCAGTTCGGCCGCCGCGATCACCTGATTGCAGAACGAGGTGTCACCACCTGCCGTTGGGATTTTGCGGGCGTGGAGCAGGCTGAACGTTGGCGGCACCGGGATGTAAGACATGTCGGTGTGCCATTCCCATTCACCGTAGAACTTTTCGTCGATTTTGCGCTTCTCGAGCGTTTTGGGATCGACGTTGCCGATGAAGGCCATGTACGGATCGACGCCCTTGCTCTCGAGCGCTGCGATCTGCTGATCGATCGTCAGCTCTTCCTCGTCATCGCGCCGACGTTTGCCGATGCCGTTGATCATGCCGGGTGCGAACTCGTTCTTGCCGAAGATCGCCGTCAGCGCATGTAACTCGTCCGACTCGAGCCAGCGACCGAAATCGAAGACGAGAAAACCGTGAGCGCGGGCGTAAGCCCTGAGAATCGCGTCCCGATCATCCCCCGTGATGGCGTTGGGTTCGAGGCCGCTCACGAAGGCACCGAATTCGGCGTTTTCGACCGGCTTGATGCTCAGAGCGCTCATGGCGGGCTCCTTCAGTTGACGTTGCCGCTAGTGTACTCCCCCGTCGAGCTAGAATCGGACGCATGCTCTCGCCGTCGGTGGTTCCCATGGTCCGAATGCTGCATCCCTCGTCACTACGTCGCCCGATGGTGCTGATCCTCTCGTCGCTGACGTTGCTTCTCGGTACCAGTGCGATGGCCGACTATCTGACCGAAGACCTGCGTCGCGCGGTCGACGCTCTGAAAACCGCGGTGGAGAGCGAGCCGACAACCCGTTCTTCTTACGCCGAACGCGCAAGCGTCGCCTGGCAATGGGTCAATGCGTACGCGCGCACAGGCAAACCTCTGCCCGTCAACATCACGACGGCCATCCGACCGGAACGCGCGATCGAGCCGACCAACGGCAACCTGCGAGGTCTCGACTACTTTCTCAAGGAGTTGACGCTGCTCGATGAGGAACCGACGGCGCTCGGTGAATTGTCCGCTGATCTCGGTCCGTTCGAGGCGCGCTCGTTCGTCACATTCGAGCAACGTTACGTCGTGGGCTCGCGCCCGGTGGTCGCGGGTGGAGGCTTCTTGATCGCTGGACATTTCCAGCCCGGCTATGGCCCGGTCCAGCCGAACAACCCGACGGGCGACAACTACGTCACGATCTCGAGCACGAACCCGAACGTCGTCTTCGACGTCGACAGCCGACCGCTCGCGGGCATGCATGGAGGCTTTCGCGGCGCGCGCCAGATGCTCTTTTTTCGTGTCGAAACCGGTGTGCTCGATCCGGGAGATGTCGTCACCGTCACCTACGGAGACACGTCACAAGGTGGGCGTGGCTGGTTGATGGGGTTCGCGTCGACTGATTTTCTTCCGGTGCCGATCTACGTCGATCTCGACGGCAGCGGACACGCCTATGCGCTTCCCATTCAACCCGTGCGAGTCGTTGGTACTGAGGTCGCGGGGGTTCATGGCTTTGCGCCATCGGTCGTTCGACCGGGGGAACGCTTCGAACTATCGGTGCGCGCCGAGGATCGGTTCTACAACCGTGCGACGCGCCCGTTACCGGGCTTCACGGTATTCGCGAATGATCAGGCGATCGGCACGATCGAGGCTTCAGATGAAGCGATCCATGTCCTCGGCGATCTGGCGTTCGAGGCGGAAGGTGTCTATCGGATACGGATCGTCTCCGATGACGATCGAATTCGCGGCATCGGCAACCCCATCCTCGTGTCGACTGATGCGAGCCGCGTTTTCTGGGGAGATACGCACGGGCACTCCGGTTTTGCCGAAGGCATCGGAACGCCCGACCGGTTCATGCAGTGGGCGAAGGACGATGCGCGGCTCGACTTCGTGACCCATTCCGAGCACGACATCTGGATGGATGACTTCGAGTGGGCGGTGCTCAGGGACAACGTGGCGCGCTATTCCGAGCCCGGTAAGTTCATCGGCTATCTCGGCTACGAATGGACGACGCAGAACTTCTTCGGCGGCCATCACAACGTGCTGTTTCGTGATCTTGAAGTCCGCGAACGGATTCCCACTCAGGAATACCCGACGCTCAGCGACCTCTACGCGGGGCTTCGCTCGCACTACGACACGGAAGATGTGTTGGTGATTCCCCACGCGCACCAGGCCGGCGATTACCGGTTGAGTGATCCGGCGCTCGAACCGCTGGTCGAGATCATGTCGCAACACGGCACGTTCGAGTGGTTCGGGCGTGCCTATCTCTCCCACCGCCATCACGTCGGCTTCATCGCCGCGAGTGACAATCACCTGAGCCAACCGGGCTATACGAGTGTCGGCGGCTTTACGCAGCGTGGTGGGCTGGCAGCAGTTTTGGCGGATCGGTTGGGGCGCGACACGATCTTCGATGCGATGAAACGGCGCGCGACCTATGCGACGACAGGCGACAAGATCATCCTGGATGTCCGCGTCAACGACGTCCTGATGGGCGCGCGAGCACCGTTCGAGGAGAGCCGGGCGATTTCGGGCCGTGTGGTCGGCACGGGGCCGATCGACTCCATCACCGTCGTCAAGAACGGTGTCGATATCTGGACGGAAAGCTACCGCCTCACTCCGACAGGACGTTTTCGCGACGAAGAAACATTCGTCGTCGAGTTCGAAAGTCCCACGTTCCCGTTGCATCCGTTCGACAATCCGCGCGGTGTTCGCGCGTGGAACGGCACGCTCGCCGTGAGCGACGCTGAAATCGTCGACTTCAGAGGGTCGGATTTCTTCAACGTAGAAACCAACCGGCTCGAACGCGACCCGGCGGATCCCAATCGACTGTTCCTTCGTACACGAACGCGTGGCGACTTCAGCTCGATCGAGCTGAAATTGAAAGGCGTGTCGCGGCGAACCAAGGTCGTCGTTTCGACCGTAGATGCGCTCGAGCGCGGTAGTCCGCCGCGCTTCAGGCCCCCGGGACGAACGCCTGCGAGCGAACTCGCCTTTGCCGTGCGTGATCTCGTCGACGGACGGCTACGCCAGGTCGTTCCATTCGACGGCTACGAAGATGCCGTCACGCTGCGGCGTGTGCCGGTGGACGGTATCGATGACGTGAGCTTCAGGACGACCGACGTGTCTCTCTTGCAGGGCGACTACTACTACTTGCGTGTGCGCCAGGCCAACGATGCGATGGCGTGGTCCAGCCCGACCTGGGTCGGTGGTTTTCCGCCGCGATAACGATGCGGCGTTGGCTTAGCGAACCGCTCATCTGGTTTGTCCTGCTGGGGACGCTTCTCTTCGTCCTGGACCGCTGGATCGAGGCCGACGTGGGACAGACGATCATCGTCGACGACCGTTCGCTCGAGACGTTCGTGGCGCGGACGCAGGGATTTCGCGATCGGCAAAGTGCGGCGACCTGGTTGCGCGGCGTGACGCGGGAGCGCTTCGAGGAAGCCGTCCAGGCATACGTGTTGGAGGAAGCGCTCTATCGCGAGGCTGTCGAGCGGCGTCTCGATCGCGACGATCTGGTGATCCGGAGTCGTCTCGTCACTCGTCTGACGCAGGAGCAACGCGACGTTGCTGCTCGAAAAGCCGTACCGCCCGAGGCGGTGCTCGAGCATTTCGAAAAGTATCGCTCGATGTACCCACCCGACGCCGAGCTCGAGGACATCCAGGAGAACGTACTCGAAGACGTCATTGCGAGAGTGACGGTTGAGGAGATGCGAGCTATGCATCGGACGTTGCTCGCGACTTATGACGTGCAACGCGCCGCGCTGACGCTGCCGGAAGGATGACGATGGACTGTGGTGTTTTTCTCGAATTCGAGCGTCGTGACGACGACGGCGTCTCGATAAGCGACGGACTGTCGCTCGCCCAACGTGCCGAAGTCGCCGGGCTCGACTCGGTCTGGCTGGCGGAATTCCACTTCACGCCCGATCGCTCGGTCTTGTCGTCGCCGATGATGGTGGCCGCGGCGGTTGCCGCGGTGACGCGAACGATCCGGATCGGCACTGCGATCTACGTGTTGCCACTCAACCATCCGCTGCGCATTGCGGAGGAAGTCGCGACCCTCGATCAGCTGAGCGACGGTCGGGTCGACTTCGGCGTTGGCCGCAGCGGATTCTCGTATTTCTATCAAGCCTATGGCGTGCCTTACGACGAGAGTCGGGCGCGATTCGAAGAATGCCTGGACATCGTTCGGCTGGCGCTTCGTGACGAGCGGGTTTCCTATGACGGGGACTTCTATCGATTCGACGACGTCGCCGTCGTGCCGAGGCCGCGTCAGCGACCGGTCCCCTTGCGGATCGCGGCAACCAGTGCAAGGACCTTTCAACGCGTCGGCGAAGAAGGCGCGCCGATCTTCATCGGTCTGCGCGGGGACGGGCTGGACGAACTCGCCGCATCGATCGCGCTCTACCGCGAGGCGTTTCGCGAAGCCGGTCACGAGACCGAGCCGAGTGTTTTCCTACGTTTGCCGGTGTACGTCGAAGAGGACGAAGCATCCGCCATCGCGACGATGCGTCCGCATCTTGCTTACTACTTCGAACGGCAGGCACGACTCCTTAGAGGTGATACCGCCGGTATCGACGCTTCGCGGCGTCATCTCGCGGACAACCTTCAGTCTTTGAGCGTGGACGAGGCGCTTGCCACGCGGGCCGTGGTGGGGAGCCCCTCGAGTGTGGTCGCGGCGCTTCAAACCATCGATTCGGCACTGGGCCTGGACGGTGTCATCGCGGAACTCAATCCCGGTGGGGGTTTGACCCACCAAGAGGTCGAGGCGAGCCTCGAGTTGTATGCCGATGCCGTGGCGCCGAAGCTTAGGTCATCGAGCCACGGAAAATGATCACCCGAAGGAGCCTCCCATGGCCTATGTGAACTACGAGAAACGCGGCCACGTCGCGATCATCACGCTCAACCGACCGGATCGGATGAATGCCTTGGGCCGTGAGTTGGCGGCCGAACTGCGTGAAGCCGAGGCGGAGTTCGCGGCGGACAACGACGTCTGGCTCGGCATCTATACCGGTGCCGGTGATCGTGCGTTTTGTGCGGGGCGCGACCTGAAAGAAGCCGCGGAGCTCGATGCACAAGCGTCGTCAGCCCCCGCAGAACCGGCCAACGCCAACCCGATTTCTCGCTTCGAGCGGATTGCCCCGGACCACGGCAAACCGACGATCGCCGCGATCAATGGTGCGGCCTATGGCGGCGGTCTGGAGATGGCGCTCACCTGCGATATTCGGATCTGCTCGGAGAACGCGCGCATGGCGCTGGCCGAGGTGAAGGTCGGCCTGTGCCCACCGGGCGGCTCGTTCAATCTGCCGCGCCTGGTGGGTTTGTCGAATGCCATGTGGGTGCTGTTGTCGGGTGAACCCGTCGATGCGCCAGAAGCGTTGCGTATGGGGCTCGTGACGAAGGTGACGACGCAGGACGCGCTGCTCGAAACGGCAGTGTCGATGGCGGAGACGATTGCCGCCAACGCACCGCTGGCCGTTCGCGCGACGCGCAAACTCGCGCGCCTCGGCCTCGAGATGCCGCTCGATTACGCACGACGAATGGGCGCGCAGTTGATCGAGTCCGTCTGGACGTCGGAAGACTCGGTCGAAGGTGCGGCGGCGTTTGCCGAGAAGCGCGATCCCGAGTGGCGCATGCGCTGAAACGTCAGCGAGCGCTGAAGACGCTCGTTTCCGGGTGAAACGTGTACCACGCGAACCAGTAGAGCGTGGTTGTCGGCATCTCGGTGCCGTTGCTTGTCGCATACGCACTCGATGCGGCCGCGTCCCAGTGGATGGTGATGATCTCGCCGCCGAGTTCGTCCACCAGACGATCACGGCGCGCGGCTTCGAGTTCGCTGAACGGATAAGCGCGGTGCGCGTCACCGACCGAGACGCCTAGCACGAGCGCTTTGGGATGATGGGTCTTTGGCGCGCGTTTCGAGACTCTGAAGTACAGACGCCGGGATTTTTCGTAGTCGCCGTAGGGGCTTTTGCTGTAATCGCGCCGATAACCGGTGTTCTCGCTCAGCAACGACGTGTCGGGGTAGTTCTCGAACCAGCGAGCCCAGGTCGTATGGCGCGCCGGATTCTGCGTCAAGCGCTCGCCGACTCGAGGGCCCGCAACGGCCTGCGCCATGATCTGTGACCAGAGAGACTCCGTGGCCCGGTCGTAGATCAGCATGTCGCTGTCATAGAGCAGGCCCGATACACCAAATGAATCCCGTGGATTGCCGGCCGTCGAGGGGGCGGAAAACACCATTCCTGAGCCACAGAGGGGGCAGTAGGTCACGACGACCGATACGTCGCCGAATCGATCGTTCACGATCTCGTGCCAGTTGAGGATGTTGATGGGATAGGCGCGCGCTTCACCGTCTCTGAGGATGCCGAGGACGCGCGCATCGCCCGCAAGCGTGGCCTCGGCGCCTGGAATGAATCGCGGCTTGTCGATCGCGGGAATGCCGTCGCGATCCGGGCCGCCGGCGAGGATCTGGCGCTTCGGAATGATCGCGTTGTCGACATCGAAGCCGTTCTTCGTTGCCGCATCAGTAACGTGTGATACCAATGCAAGAACCAGGAGGAACATCGAGAGCGGCAATGATCGGTGCATCGGCAGGCTTCCGGCAGTGGTCCCAATTGTGATCGCGGGTGAGGGCGCGAGTTCCGCAACGCAGACCAGAGAAGTCGACAGTGTGGCGTAGGGGATGGATTGCTCACAGTCGGTTCTTCGCCAGGCTCCTTGGAAGGAGCTTGCAGATGCATGCAAGCGTCAGAACGCGAGACGTCGGTCGTGCATCGAGCTTCTACCGCCGGCTTGGATACCGCGAAATCACCGCGACCCGTGGAGCGGAGGTCGTGCTCCTTCGTAACGGGCGCGGTCACGAGTTGAATCTGGTGGCCGACGCCGGAGACTTCACGCCTTCCAATGTTTCGCTTCCCGTCGAAGATATCGATAAAGCCCTCGATCGACTTTCGCCGGACGCGTCCGCGGCCCATGTCCGGTACGACGCGATGAACCGACGCGTCCGATTGAGCGATCCGGATGGCAATGATGTCGAACTCGTACAGCCCCTCGAACGACGTCTCGAGGACGGTCTCTTTCTGGTCGTGACGGCAGCGGAGCTCCGCCATGGGCTCTCCCAGCACTATTTTCTGCCGCCGGCCGGCGAAAGGCGCTTCGTCGCGGCACCAGCCCGTTCGGCGTTCATCGAACTCGTGGCGTCGAAGTTGGCACCCACCACATCCGACGACATCCTCACCGTGACGATCGATTCTGCACGCGTTTCGATGGACGACGAATGGGGCGAGGTCTCCGCGGCGCCGGTGCCTGTCGTGCGCTTCCCGCGTGTGCTCTTGCCTGTCGATCGTGAAGCGCTGACGGCGGTGCGCGTCTTCGAGCGCGAGGGTGACGAACTCATCTGGCCGGGTCGATCGGTGTCCGTCGATGAGTACCTGGGTGGAGGCGATGACAAGCATGCTTGACATGTGAGCCAATCGTGCGTGACATTATGAAAAGCTAACTTGTCATAACGGGAGGTAAAATTGTCATGTCTCCTATTCACCCCGTTGCGGAGGAACCTGCACTCATGAAGCGCTGGATCGTTCCGACGACGGCGTTCGTGATCGCGCTCGTCATGGCGTCGTTCGATCAGGTTGCCGCGCCCGTGGTTTTCGCGATCGGACTCGCACTCTTTGTCGGTCTTGTTGTTTGGGGCTACCTGACGCTTCGGTCGAGCGAGGACGAGGTTGCTCGTGCCGCGAATGTGGTGTCGATGTCGATTGGTGCACCGATCGGTCTCGGGATCGCCGTGATCTCGCTTTTTATCGTCCGACTGGTTCCGTCCGTGTCGGAATGGTTGGTCGCCGCCGTCGGTCAGGACGCGACGGCGGGGTTCGGCGTCGGCGTGCTGTTCACGACCCTCGTGGTCGTGATCGCCACACTTGCCGCCTGGGCGATTTGGTGGGCGGGCCGACGCTAGGTGCGAAATCGACTACGCGTGCTGCGCGCCGAGCGCGGCTGGACGCAGGCCGAGCTCGGCGAACGGGTGGGTGTGTCGCGCAACTCCATCAACGCGGTGGAGAACGACAAGTTCGACCCATCGTTGCCCCTCGCATTTCGTATTGCCGACGCGTTCGAAACGACCGTCGAGGACGTTTTCCTGCGAGAAGATGCTTCAGCGGAGCGTTAAACCGCGCGTCGGAGTTTGAGGAGCGCCGGCAACACCACGAACGTCGCGACGAGCAGCAAGCCGATCGCGATCGTCAGCAGCAAACCGATTGAAGCCGCCCCCTTGTGGGGGCTGAAAGACAGGGAAAAGAATGTGCCGATCGTCGTCAGCGCGCTGATGACGACGGCACGCGTCGTCGAGGACTCGAGCGCGGCGGCAGCGTTCTCCGATTGCTCGAAGCGGTGAACGACGTGAATGCCGGTATCGACGCCCAAGCCGAAGATGAGTGGTATGACGAGGATGTTCGCCATGTTGAGGCTGATGCCGACTGCCTGCATGACCGAAAACGTGGCAACCGTTGTCAGAAGCAGAGGCGCAAAAACGATGAGCGCGAGCGTCAGGTTGCGGAAGTAGACCAGCAGGAAGGCGAGGATCACCGCGGACGCGATCGAGGCGGCCTCGACGAAGGCATTGACCGCTACGTCGCCGACGCCCCACTCGATCACGGCTCGACCGGCGGCGTTCGGCGCCGCGGCGCGGACAGCGTTGACGAACCGCTCGGTGTCTTCCCTCGCGTCCAGCGGGTCCGCCGGATGCACGGTGAGTCGATGACGGCCATCGGCGGTGATGAGTCGCGCCGATAAATCATCGGGTATCTCGTCGAGATCGAACGGTGTCGCCGCGACGATCCGACGGAGTTCGGAAAAATCCTCCTCGAGGGAGGTTTCGATTGCCGCATTGATTGCGCGGCGCGCCTCCGCCACATCGGCGAGGACGGCCAGCGCGGCGTGGGCGCGATCGAGGAGGTCATGTGCCCGTTCGTTCGCCATCGCGCGGGTCTCGACGAGATAGTCGATTGCGTCCGTGTAGATGTCGTCGAGGTTCGCGGGCTCGACCGTTTCGATCGACTCGAAAAGCGCTTCGAGCGCCCTCAGTGTGTGTTGCTTTTCTTCCTGGTCGGCGGGCACGAGGTCGTTTGGTGCATCGACCGATGCGACGACGTCGAGTTGCTCGAGACGCTCCTTTGTCTCGTCGACGTCCGCGGGCGGGACGAGAACGGCGATGCTGTAGTCCGTCACCATGGCTTCGCGCTGCAGTTCGAGGAGCGTGGCCGTCGCTTCTGCCTCGTGATCGCGCATGGCGATGACGTTGTAGTCGAAACGGAGGTCCTTAGCGATGAAGGCGGCGATGATCGCGACGACGACGGTCAGGACGGCGATGAGGCGAGGTCGATCCATCAGTCGCACGAGGCTCGGCAGCGTCGCTCGATAATCACGTACGGGAACGATCGCGAGTGCGCGGAAGAGCGCCGGGATCATCGTGACCGTCAAGAGGAATGCGATTGCCATCCCGCCCGCCGAGATGATGCCTAGCTCCGCGAGCCCTCGATAATCCGTCGGCCAGAACGACAGAAAAGCGATCCCGGATGTCGCCATGCAAAGGAGTAATGCCGGACCCACATCGATCCCCGCCTTGTCCATGGCCTCGCGGACGGATCCCTCGTTCGCATGATCAAGCGCGTTCAGGAGGAAGTGCACGGCGAAATCGACGCCCAGGCCGAAGAACATCACGACGAAAACGAGCGCTAGTGTGTTGAACGTCCCGACTGCGGCCGTCGCAAAACCGAGCGTCAGGACGACGCCGGTCAAGAGGACGATGAATATCGCCGCAGCCACGCGCCCGGAACGGAGGCCGAATCCGAGCACGATCGCGAGAATGGTGAGTGACAATGCGCCCGCGAGACCAATTCCGCTCAATCCCGCGGTCAGTTCTTCGTGGGCGAGCGCTACATCGCCAGTGATGCGAACCGTGACGGCGTCGTCTCGAGGCAGCGTCGCCAATGCGGCATCAATCGTCGCCATGATTTCAGCGTTCGGTAGTTCGAGATCGTGCCGCTGCTGGCCCTTGGCGATGATCAACACGTAGTGCGGTCCGTCCGGTACGAGGTGTGGATACACCTCGACCTGCATTCGCTCGGCGATGGTCGGTAGAGGCGCTTCGAGTGCCTCGAGAATGCTCCTGAGCGGCGACTGCAGCGGCTGCCCCGGGGTCGCGCTCGCCTGATCGGCGATCGTCAGGGCGAAATTGGCGAGGCCTGCGCTATCGACCAGGCGCAGTAACGGACCGAAGTCGTAGCGCACACCCGTCGCCCAGTCCTCGAGTTGTTCGGTGTCGAGAAAATAGGCCCGGCGATCGCGGATGAACGACAGGAGACTCGGCGCAAAGACGTAGTCGAATGCGTCGGTCGACTCGAGAGCGTCGCGCACGCCCACCGCATAACGATCGACCCGCTCGGCGTCGTCGCCTGACACGACGACGATGGCGGTGCTGAGGAGGTCTGGAAAGAGCGATTTGTATTCCTGATCGTCCTGATACCACTCGAGTTCCGCTGACGGTCGAATCAGGCGCGAAAGGTCGGAGTCGATCCGGGCGAAAGCGAACGTTGTGATCGCCGCGATCACCGTCAGGAAACCGATGGCCGTCAGAACGCGGATGTGGTGTGCGTAACTCGCGCGCGTGAGTTGGCCGAGGAGGCGGGGAATCATGAAAACGTTCTGTGATAGATCTCGGCGAGTCGCGTCACGGACTGTTCATGTCGAAGGTCTTCGGCGCGGGCACGATTGCGCGCGGCTTCCGCGTGGCGAGCGTCCGGATGCGTCAGCCAATACTCGATCACCGCGCGGAGATGGGCGACATCGCCGTCGCGAAACATGCCCTTCGGGTGCTCGACGAATTGACGGCTGGCACTCGTGGGTGAGTCCGACACGATGACGGTTTTTGCAGCGGCCATCGCTTCCATCACCGACATGCCTTCCAACTCGACACGTCCGGCGTGCACAAAAAGGTCGGCGTGGCGGTAAGCGTTGATGAGCGTGGCATCGTCGACCGGCCCGATGCTCGCGTCGAGGTCCAGGCGTTCCGCCAGCGCCCGCAACGATTCGAGCATAGGTCCCGTGCCGATCAGCGTGAGGTCGATGTCGTCCTTGAATCGGCTGGCGGCAATCGCGTGCAGAAGTTGATCGTGTGCCTTTTCCTTTGCCATCCGCCCCACGGAAAGTACGCGCAGGCGGCCGTTCTGCGTCGTGTCAGCCAGAGCACCGAAGAAGCGGTCCGGAATGCCGTTGGTCAGCACGTCGACCGGGTCGTCGAGGCCGTGATCCGTCAGGAGGTCGGCCGCGAACTGGGACGGCGCAATTACGCGATCGGCCCGCCCGTAGATCTTGCGGTTGAAGAATTCGTAGATCTTCCGTGCCAGGGGCCGATTGTCGAAGCTCACGTTCTGCAGGATGTTCTCGGCCTGCACGTGGAACGACGCGACGATGGGCTTGTCGAGTTCGCGCGCGACGTCGATCGCGACCATCGACAGGGGGAACAGGAATTGTGCGTGCAACAGGTCAATATCGGCGAGTGCCTCGACGAGCCGAGCACGGTTCGGCAGCGCGAGCGGTGCGCGCATCCGGTCGATGATGCCGTTCGCGCCCGGTACCGTCAGCTTCGTGAAATGGATCTCGTGAACCCCGTCCATGGATTCGCCGCCCGCGACGCAACATACGGTGAACTCGAATCCGCGCTCGATGAGTGCCGCCGCGAACCGGCGCGTAGAAACGACCCCGCCGTTGTACGGATGGCCCCAGAAGTCGACGATCAAACCAATGCGCACGCGGGCTCCTTCGGTTGCGGCAACGCTAGCACGCGCACCGGGTCTTGTTGACCGAGCTACGCGCCCACGTGTGGCGCTCGCGAAGGCTATGATCGAGCGATCTGCCCGACGAGATCCGTCATGGAAGAGAAGCAACGGCTGGCTCGGTCCGGGTCCGCGGAGCTGGATACCGCGCTCATCGCACTTCGTGACCGCGGCTTCGTCGTGATCGAGTCGGTCTTCGGTCGTGAACGGATCGCGGCGGTAGTCCAAGCGCTCGCCGACATAGACCGCGTCAAGCCGTTGAAACCACACCAACCCTACCTGCCGCTGGTTTCGCCCCTGACGGATGACGACATCGCGCGCCATCCTCGACTGCTCGAAATCGTCCGCGCCGCACTCGGCGACGACCTGATGGTGGGACCCGTCGGGCTACACCGCCAGGATCCCGGCGATCGGGAACAATCCATTCACCGCGACCGGCGCCAGCTTTTTGACCTGCCGTTTGCATTGCCGGTTTATGCGATCGTCATTCAGATCGCGCTGAGTGACTTCACCGAAGAGAACGGAGCGACGGAGTTGTGGCCTGGTTCGCAGTGGTTGCCGGAGGATCGAGCCGGTGATCGTGCGGCAACGGCGCGTCGTGCGGCAGCCCTGCCGTCATGTCCGCTGACGATGTCGGCTGGCGACGTTTGTCTTCGCGATGCGCGTCTGTGGCACCGCGCGGGGGCCAACCGCAGCGATGAACCTCGCTCGATGCTGGTCGTGCAGTACGAACGGGATCTGCAGCAATCAAAGCTCGTGCGGTTTCGCGAGCGGAAGGAGCGGAGCAGGCCTCAGAAGCCGCACAGTTGAATCAGACGCGCTCCAGCGGCAGGTGCGGTGCCGGTGGCAGCGTGGTGTCGATTGAATCGCCCGGCTGGATCGAACCACCGCTTTTGACGATCGCCATGATGCCGGCGCGCCGCTCGATTGAACCGTCCGTGTGCCGCACGATGACGGCCTCGAGCAAGCCCGGCGCATATTCGTCGAGTTGCTTGCAGGGGTTCCGCAAACCCGTGACTTCGATGCTCGTCGCGCCGATGGTAAGACGCGTGCCGCGCGGCAGGCTCAAGAGGTCGATATCGCGAGTCGTGATGTTTTCGCCGAGCCTCGACGGGGCGACATCGAACCCGCGGCCGCGGAGTTCGTCGAGGAGTTCAGCATGGATGAGATGAACCTGGCGGAGATTCGGCTGGCTCGGATCGGCTCCGACGCGTGATCGGTGTTTGACGGTGACGCCGGCATGGGCGTCGCCGCGGATACCAATGCCAGCGACGAGCTCGATCGAAGCGACGCTGCGTTTCGAGAAACGATGCTCGGGATGAAGCGCGACGGCGACCACCGTTCCAGGTTTCGGCTTTGATTCGCTCATCGGGCCATCTATCCCTCGAATGACCGGTTGACGTGCGCTATCACCGCGAAGGCCTCGTCGTTCCTGGTGATCGGGTTCGTTGTACTAGCGACGAAGTTCCGCGTGCCGTTGGAGCGTGCTCCACGCATCGGGCGCGTTTGTGCCGGACTCGCCTGCCGCGGCGATTGCTTCAGCGATCGTGTCGGCGGCGGCGCCGTAGTTTTCGGCCTGATAGTGGATCTGGCCGTGGAAGTAGATCTGCTGTGGGGTGACCGGTGCGTCGGTTGCGCGTAATGCGTCCATCGCGGCGATAGCCCGGTCGTACTGCTTCTTCAGGAAATAGAGCTGCGCGAGATTGAAGCGCGCGTTGTACTCGATCGTCGCGGGTAGATGGCTCGTATGTTCGAGCACTTCT
This sequence comes from uncultured Pseudomonadales bacterium, assembly GCA_951813295.1. GTDB lineage: Bacteria > Pseudomonadota > Gammaproteobacteria > Pseudomonadales > Azotimanducaceae > VXYL01. Next base: position 844,749 of record CATOTI010000002.1, on the reverse strand, counting down.
TCGAAGTGCTCGATGGCGTCACTCCGGTCGCCGCGTTGGAAGAGTGCGAGCCCGATGAAGTTCACCAGTTGGCCTCGTTCCGTGTCGTTGAACCCATCGGCGGTGATCGCTTTGGCGATATCGATCGCCGTATCGAGATCGCCAGCGTTCAGTTTTTTCTGTGCATTCCCAAGCGACGAAAGTAGCGCGTTGTTCATCGGCAGGATCTCGCGCTCGGTCGCGGCGGCGCCACCAGTCCATAACAACAACACCACGACGGCGACGATCCGACGATTCATATGTGCTCCTCCAGCACTCTGAGGATAAGGGTTTGACGATCCTCGTGACGCGACACAAGCGAAAATCCTGATCAAACGCTCGCCAGATCGAGGATTGGCGGCGATGAGCCGTCGATGTCGACGACGTTGAACTCGCGAGCGAGGGCCGCGCCGATACAGACGCTGCCGCTCAACCGTCGCGCTGCTTCGCGTCGTTCGGCCAACGCGGCGACGACGCGGCCCGAGAATCGCGGCGACTCGGCCGTCGACAAGTCGAAAGCGTTTGCCGCCTCGACCCGTTCGGTCGAAACGAGGCCGGGGTAGAGAGAAACGACGTTGATCGGCGTATCACGAAGCTCGTGTGCCATGTCGCTCGTCATCTTGTCAGTTGTCGCCTTCGCCATCCCGTAGAGCGTGTTGGCGATGTGCTTTTGCGCGGCGAAGCTCGATAGATTGACGATGAGTGCCGAAGGTGCGTCGAGCATCAGTGGCACGGCGCGTTGCGCGGCGATGAATCCGGCGCGCACACCGCTGGTGAACATCTCGTCCCAACGGGTACGAGATAACTGCCAGAACGGATCGACCCAGGCGAAGCGATCGCCTTCCATCATGTTTTCGTAACCGGCCCAGCAACAATTCGCGAGGATGGAAAGCGGCTCGCTTTCTTGCGCGATCTCGTCGAAGAGTGTGTCAACGGCCTGGTCGTCGCGATGATCAACCACGCGCGCCATCGGCTCCCCGCCGAGCTTTCCGGCTTCTTCACTCGTGCGGACGAGGCGCTCGGCGTCCCTGCCTGTGAAGAAGACGCGATAGCCCGCCTCACATAGACCTTCGAGGATGCCGCGGCCGACGCCCTGGCTCGCGCCGGTGACGAGTGCGAGCGGCACTACGATGGGGCCCCGTCGGCGTCGAAACGTTTCAGAAAGTAGACGCTCGTGACGTCCGGGTAGTCGTCGATCTCGCCGAAACGTTCGAACCCGAGCTTGTCGTAGAAGCCCGGCGCCTGGAACCCCATCGTGTCGAGATGCATGCCGAGGCAGCGACGCTCGCGCGCAATCGACTCGGCACGGTCGAGGAGCGCACGGCCGATACCGCGACCGCGCAGCATTTCGTCGACCCAGAGCGTGTCGATCCTGAGCCACCGCCAGGCTGACCGTCCGAGCAGGCCTGCTCGAACTTCCCCGTCGACGCTCACACAAAGCGTCATCGGCGCCGCGTCCGGATCCGGTCTCGCCGCCAAGTTGTATGCGGTGAGCCCTTCGTTGATCGAACGAATGACGCTCGCATTAGTACGTCGATTTTCTTCGAAGTCGGCAACGGAGAGGTCGTCGATCCGCATTTTCAGCGATAGCCCGCGACGCCGAGATCGGTCCATGGCGAATTGTCGCCGAGCGAGAAGCCGCTCTCGAAACCGCGCGCGAGCCACGCGCGGAACTCCGGGTGCGGGTCGAGCGAACCGATGCGTTTGAGATTGGATAGCCATTCAGTCGCGTCGTATTCGACCGCGCAGGGCGTATAGCCGTGCTCGTCGATTCGCCCATAGCATGCCCAACGCTTGCCACACCGACTCTGACCGATCGAGCCGGGGTTGATGTAGCGTGTGCCGCCGATCGTACGTTCGAACTGAACGTGCGAGTGGCCGTACAACACCGTTTCGGCATCACTCGTCGGCAGGCGGCCGAACTCTTTCTCGTCGCTATCCGGGCGTAGGTCGCGCGGTCGTTCGGCCAACTCGCCGTGGGTAAGCCACACGGGCCCCATCGGGGTATCGACGTAGCGCGGCGCTTCGAACGTCTGGAGAAACTTCAGACCGTCGCGCGACAGCGTCTCGTAGGAGAATTCGTAGAAAGCGCGCCAGACGTCCGGCCAGGCGTCGACGGCCTTCGGGTCGGACATGTTGAGGTCGTGATTTCCCGCGACGAAGACACCGCGGCGCCGTTCGAGCAGTTCGATGACTTCGTTGGGTTGCGGGCCCGGCGAGACGGCGTCCCCCAGAAACAGCACTTCCTCGTCCGCCGGTTCGTGCGCGAAGACCGCGCGCAGCGCGCTCGCATTACCGTGGATGTCCGCAATCACCAACATGGAAGCGTTTCTGGCCAATCGGAAACGCGTGCAGGTTACCGCGCTTTTCGGTTTGCGATACCCACCATTCGAGAAAAACTTCAGGGGAGATTGATGAGCGAAGTCGACGATCGACACACGATCGATGGGTGGCCGCTGGAAACGCCGCTCGACATCAGAAAGGGCCTTACCGATCAGGAGGATGTGCGCCACCCCTTGCGCTGGGGAATCATCAGCGCGTCGGCCATCGCGTCGGATTGGATCAAGTCGCTACAGGACGTTCCGGGCGCGAGTGTGACGGCGGTGGCCGCGCGTGATCGGAATCGCGCGGAAGCGTATGCGCGGGCACATGGCGTGCCGCGCGCGTACGACTCCTACGAAGCTCTTTGTGCCGACGACGATGTCGACATCGTTTACATCGCATCAAAAACCTGGGATCACCATCGTGATCTCATGACGGCGATTCGAGCCGGAAAGCATGTGCTGTGCGAGAAGCCTTTCACCGATACGGCCGAACAGGCACGCGAGGTCTATGCGGCCGCCGAGGCGGCCGGCGTTTTCTGTGCCGAGGGAATGTGGCTCCGGTTCTTCCCTGCCATCGAACATGCACGGGCGCTCATCGAGCGTGGCGACATCGGCGACCTACAGGTCGTCCAGGCCGACTACCCAGATCGGGTCTACGCGCTCAACCCTGCCGTTACCGGCTTCGGTGCCGACGAGATGCCGGTGATAGCAGCAGCCGGACGACGGGTAGGGGGCCAGCCCTACGCAGGCGACGTTCCGTCGGCACACGGCGCCCCGCCGAGTGCCGCTGTGCTGCAATACACCGAGCAACGCGGCATTGCCGTCATTACGTTCCCGTCTGGCCGTTTCATCGAAGAAACGCAATACGTCGGCACCAGGGGACGGATCACGATCGAAACGCCGTCGCATCATCCGACGGCGTTAACCGTCCGGACGGGTCGACCGCCTCGTCGCGGTACGCGCAAGGCCGAGGGGCGCCCGCCGATGGAACTCGATCCAAGTGACGGTTGGGTCGGCGATTGGGAAGAAACCCACTGGAATCCCGACCGCAATCCGAGCAATGGCCCGTTCAACCAGGTCGAACGCTTCGAGTATCCGCTGCCGAACCCAGCGCCCATCACGCGCGGCCAACCGGCGGGTTCGCGCTGGACCGGAGAACGTCTGATTCGCTACCGCGGCTGGACCTGGAGCGGCGGTAATCAGCACGGTTTCACCTACCAAGCACAGGCCGTGCACCGCTGGCTCGCGGCGGGGTTGACGGATCTACCGCAGTTCACGCGCGCCGAATCGATACGCGTTTGCGAGATCATCGACGAGATCAATCGTCAGTGCGGAGAGATCGGCTTTTAGGGGTCCCGTTACCCTTTCAGCCAGTCGAGATCGAACCGCGCGAGGCGCAGGTAGCGGTCATCGAACATGCGCTCCTTGAGGCCGCACTCGTAAAGGCAGAGGAGCGTGCCGTCCGGCAACACCGCAAGATCGGAGTAGCCGGACGGTCCGGGTTCGATGCATCGACTCGCGCGCCAGGTGTGACAGTCGTCAGTGGAAAGCCGGGCGGTGAGGTGCTTGCGATCGTAGATGCGGCCCGTCTCGTCAGGACCGATGCCACGATCCTTGGGGCCGCCGGGCATGGTTCGCTCGAGCACACCGGGGTTCGCGAAAACGATATGGCGTTGGATAGCCCGATCGAAGCCGATCATGCTGCCGAAACAGATCGGCTCGACGAGCGCATCGTCGAAACGCGGTTCGCTCCATTCGGTGAGTCCGTTCGAACTCGTCGTCACGAGACGGCGATGCGTGTGCGACTCGCTGCGCACGTTGAAAAGGACATCGCCATTGCCGAGTTCGACGGTGCATGTCTCGTTCGGATGGCGGAACTCGTTGGTGTTGCGTACGACGATATCGCCTGCCTGCCACGTCTCGCCGTGGTCGTCACTGACAACGACACCCACCTCGGAGGGTCGGTGCCCGCGTTTGTCGGGTCCGAACTCCCGACTGGTGCCGTCCGACATCCAGACGGCGACCACCAATCGACCGCTTTCGAGTTGAATGCTGTGACCAGGGCCCACGGCGACGACGCGCCACGGGTATCGATCCCGATAGGTTTCGAAAACGGGAGTGATGTCCCGCGGGTCGCTGAACGTTCGCCCGTCGTCGGTGCTTCGCATGGCGTAGACGCGCGCGTAATCGTGACAGAAGAGCACTTCGACGTGGCCGGTCACGCGATCGCTCATGCACGTGAAGTTGTTGACGGGTGCTTCGCCGCCGAAGTCGCGATGGTCGAGGACGAGATACGGATCGCCGAAGGTTCTTCCTCCGTCCTCGCTACGTCGCATCACGATGTCGATCGGATCCCAATCGCCCCCGGTGCCCTTCCTGGCTTCGGTATGGGCAAGCACCGTCCCGCGGGGCGTGACCACGAGACCGGGAATCCGATAGACGTGATATCCACCCGTTCGTGCCTCGAATAGATCCTGAGTCTCAAACATCAGCCGCTCCCGGACTGCAGTTCCACGTAGCGCCGATAACCCGTGTCGCTCGCCATCAGCTCATCGTGTCTGCCGACATCACGAATCTCGCCATCGTCGAGAAAAATGATGCGATCGGCGCGTCGTATCGTCGATAACCGATGCGCAATGATCACGACCAGGCGCGCGTCATCCGGTTTCCTGAGCGCTGTTACGAGGGCGTTTTCCGTTTCTGGATCGAGTGCCGCCGTCGGCTCGTCCAGGACGAGAATCGGCGTCTTGCGGATCAGACCGCGAGCGATGCAGAGACGTTGTTGTTGTCCGACCGAGAGCGTATCGCCGGACCGGCCGAGGACTGTGTCGAGACCAGCCGGTAGGTCCGTGACGAAGTCGATGGCGCCCGCCGTGGTGAGCGCTTCGCGCATTTCGTCGTCAGTCGCGTCGGGTTTCGCCAGCGCCAGGTTTTCGCGGATCGATGTCGAGAGGAGTTGGTGCTCCTGGAAGACATAGGTGGCGTTCGCACGGAGCGATTCGACCGAGATCGAAGCACTGTCGACGTCATCGATCCACATCGAGCCGCGCGTAGGCCTCAGGAATCCCGGAATCATGTACGCAAGGCTCGTCTTACCGCTTCCCGTCGCGCCGACGATCGCGACGACCTCCCCGGCCGAGAGCTCGAGGTTGATGTCGCGTAGAGCCGCCCTACCGTTCGGGTAGTGGTAGTCGACGCCGTCGAACCGGACTGAGTCGCCGAATGTGATCTCGCCGGCGGCGTCGTCTCGCTCGGTCTTCTGATCGATGAAGAAGAACACGCGCCGCAGTGCTGCGCTGTGGCCTTGGGCGGTGATCCACAACGTGCCGATGCCGAGCGCCGCTTCACCGAGGCCGAAGAAGAAGGTGCCGATGACCCAGAAATCACCGACCGTTAGTCGTCCGGCGATGACGTCGTTCGATATGCCGAGGGCGGCATAGATCGTCATGCCGATGAGCGCGGCCAGGCTCGCGAAGTAAACGAGGACGCCGACGACACGAACATAGAAGAACTGACGGAACGACGTCTGGCTCTTCTCGTCGACCGACTTGAGCTCCTCCGACATCCCGCCGAGGCTTTGGACGAGGCGGATGTTGCCGAGGCTCTGCTCGAGCGCGTTCGTGGTAGCCGAGCCCGCGGCGCGGCTGTTTTGCTCGACGCGGCGAAACAGTGGCGCGAGCGGTACGGTCGTGATCAGGCTCAGCGGAATGAGTGCGAGTGCAAAGTAGATGAGCTCCGGTGCGACGTCGCCGTAGCTGTAGTTCATCAGATAGATCATGACGGCGGCGCCGACGATGGTGATGATCGGACGAAGCGTGATCAGGTGGCAGAGGCTCGGTAACTGGGTGGCGTCGTACATCACTCGATAGACCGCGTCGCCGATTCGTTGGTCGTCGAGGGTCGTCGTCGGCAATTCCTTCATCCGGGCGAAGAGGTCGCTCCGAATTCGGTTGGTGAGATGCTGCGACAGGCGGACGTGAACGAGCGTTTCGATGAACCCGACGATCCCCGAGGTCGCGCTGGAACCGGCGTTCATCGCGTTTTCGGATTGCGTCGCACTGTCCTCGCCCTGGGCGAGTTCCACGCTGTTTTCGCCGCGCCCGAAGATGAAGAGCACCAGCACAAAAAGCGCGATGACGGCGCCCATGATCTCCATTTGTGACCAATCACGAATGAGATTGACGAACGGCATCATGTACGGCGGAAAAGGTACTTCGTCGTCGTGGAACGGGCGGCCCAGAACGACCTGATCCGTCATGATCTTGGGCAACCAGACGATGACGATCCCCGGAATGATCGATACGAGCACCAGCACGATCTTCGCCGTCAGGAGATGCCTGAAGTCGCGGAGGTAGCCGAGCGAGCGCTTGATGATGGCGAATACGTCGGCGCTTCCGATTTTGACGTCGACGTCGATTCGATCGTCGAACGTCTGGGTTTCGAATGCCGAGGGCGTCGTTTCGCTCATTCGTCGGCCCCGAGCGTCTCAGCGTCGATGAAACGTTTGTAGTCGCCGTTTCGGGCGATCAGTTCCTCGTGCCTTCCGATTTCGCTGATGACGCCGTCCTTGAGGAAGGCGATTTGATCGGCGTTCCTGATCGTCGACAGACGATGAGTGATGAGAAAGACGATTCGATCTCGAGCCCATTCGCTCAAGTTCGTCAGGACCTGGTGTTCGGTCTCTGCGTCGAGTGAAGCAGTCGGTTCGTCGAGAACAAGGATCTTCGTGTCGCGCACGACCGCGCGCGCGATCGATAAACGCTGGCGCTGGCCCGTCGAGAGCTTCCCGCCCCGCTCGCCAAGCTCCGTGTCGTATCCCTGCTCGAGTTCCTCGATGAACTCCGCGGCGAGCGCGATCCGCGCGGCGGCTTGCACCTGCTCGAGATCCGCCTGACTCGCGTAGGCGATGTTGTCTTTGATGGTGGCCGCGAACAGCACGTTCTGCTGCAACGCGATCGCGATCTCGCGTCGGAGTTCGTCGACCTTGAGATCGCGGATGTCGACGCCGTTGATCGCGATCGACCCGTCGTCGACTTCGTAGAGCCGAAGGAGCAACGATGCAATCGTCGATTTACCACTCCCGGTCGCGCCGACGAGAGCCGTGATCGTGCCGCGCCGGGCGGTGAGGTCGACGCCGTTCAGGAGCGGTACGTCGGGTTCGTAGCGAAAACTAACGTTCCGGAAGGTGACCTCGTTGACAGCAGTCGGGAAAGCGTTCGTCTCGATGCTGTCACGGATTTCGGGTTCGAGATCCAGCAGGAAGAACGCGCGATTGAGTCCGGCACTCAGATCCTGCAACACGGTCCACAGGTAGACGAGCCAACGCCCGTTTTCGATGAACTCGTCGCTGCGCCCGGTGGCGTTCTGGAAGGCACCCAGGTTCCACGCGACGAACCCGACGATGGCGATCGCGCCGACGGCGAACGTCGGGTCGCCCGCGACGGTCCATTCGGCCATCAGGTAGTAAGCGACGAAGAGGGTCAGGGCCGAAAGAAACATCACGGCCGTGCGGATGAAGTGGAATTCGACGCGTAGCCAGAAAGCGGCATCGATCGCGTCAGTGGCGTCCTGGCCGAACTGAGCGTCGATCACGGCTTCGGCTTGGTTGGCTTTGATGAGTTTCGTTGCGGCGAAGACTTCCTGAACACGCGACGTCAGATCACTCGAACGCATACGGGCCAACCGCGATCGGTATCGCAGCCGCGGCGTGTACCAGCGCACGAACCAGACGATCGGCACGATGGCGACGAGGAAAAGCACACCGAGTACGGGGCTGAAGAGACAAAGCACGACGAAGGCGAAACCGGACTGAAAGAGCCCGTTCACCGGTTCGAGGACCGCTTGTTGGATGACCTTGGTGATCATCGCGCTGTCCTGGTAGACCCGGTAGATCGCGTCGCCCGCGCGGGCTTGGACGTGGTAGCGCAGGCTCAAGTGTTCGGCGCGCTCGATCATCGTGGTGCGGAGGTTCTGGTTGATCCGCTGCAGGATCCACGTCTTGTACAACTCAACCGCCGGGACGAGGGCGAAGACGAGCAATGCGACGATTCCGAAAACGATGAAGAGCCGATCCCGGACCAGGCGGCGCTGCGCTTGTGTCAGGTCGGGATCCGCCGAGTCCGTGGTCTCGCTCGCGACGCCCGCACTGGTGTCGATGTAGGTCTCGTCGAGCATCAGGATCTCGGCCTGCAACGGCTCGAGGTATTCGCCCTGCACGACCTTGTTGTTGAAGATGTCCGACGCCGGTAGCGCGATCGCAAAGAAGATGGCTTCGACGAAGAGCGTCAGCGTGATCCAGGTGATGACGTGGGAAAGCTGGGGGCGGATGTACGGCCACGTTCGCCGAACGATGCCGACGAGACGAAACTCGTCGTCGGCCGTGCTGGCCGGGTCGATACGGAGCGACTCGGTGACGGACACTTAGTCGGGCCCATCGGCTTCGTTGGGGATCATGGGTCGATCAGGATTTCTGTTGAGCCGACCGGCAGCACCACGTGCATACCGTCATAGGCGAGCAGCGTCGAGTCGCGCAAACCCTGACGAAACAACCGTCGGGCGAGATCGTTGGGTGGTGCGGGCACGAGGTGATAGAGAACGAGTTGACCGATATCGGTCGCCGCGTACGCCTGATCAAGGCGCACGCTGTCCGCGTGATAGTCGATGACGTCGACCATGATGTGCGCGATCCGGTCGAGTCCTGCCGCTTGGGCGGCTTCGATCATCGGGTCGAGCATGGGTCGCGAAAGGGCGTCATGGAAGACCACGTCGGCGCCGCGCGATGCATCGACGAGTTCCTCGACCACGATCGTGTCGCCACTGATGACGACCGATCGGTCGAGATAGTCAACCCGATAGCCGAACGCCGGCTCGATCGGCAGGTGTACCACCTCGATCGCCGTTATCGTGAGCCTTTCGTCCTGCCAGACGATGCCGGGTGAATGTTCACGCGCGACGAGCCAACCGTTTTCGGGTGGCAAGATCGCGTCGGTGTGGTGCTCGACCCGGTACCCGTGATCGAGGCTGTAGCTCGTATTGAACCCGTCGACGATTTTTGCCGTCCCCACGGGGCCGTGGATTGTCAGCGGTTCAGGCTTGCCCGCCACCCAAGCGGCGAGCTTGACGTCGGCGAGATCGCTGAAGTGATCCGAGTGCAGATGTGTGAGGAAGATGCCCCGAAGACGCGCCATCGGCATTCCGAGCCGGCCGAGGGTGGAAGCAGATCGGTCGCCGATGTCGAACAGGAAGAAGTGCTCGGCGGTACGGACGGCGAGGCACGCTTGCGCTCGATCGGGCGTGTTGCCAAGAGGTGATGCGCTACCGCAGACGTGAACCTCGAGTGTCGACGACGGTTCGTCAGGTGCGGCGGTGAGCATGACGGCGGCGGCTTGACTCATCAGCCATGCCTGCACGCTGCGCTGCTGGTAGGCGACCCAAGCCGCTACGGCCGTGACCGCGACGATGGCGACCCCGATGACAAACTTACGCATCGGCTAGTCCGGAAGTCCGAGAACACGCTTTGCGATGATGTTGCGCTGAATCTCGTTCGAGCCGCGGGCGATCGCGCGACGCTTGATGCTGAGCCAATGGCGCGTCGTGTCACGCTCGAGTGCCGCGAAGCCGATGCCTTCCCAGCCGAGGCCGCGGAAACCGAGCATCTCGTTCAAGATCTCCGCTTCTTCGATCTCGAGACCGGAGCCCACGAGTTCGAAGATCGACGTTTGTGGTCCGGGCGTCTGATCGCTATCCGATTCATCAACGCTCCGACGCTGGGTGAGTCGGAACGCGTGTCGGCGCATTTCGAAATCCAGCACGCGCGTGCGGAAATCGTGGTCGGGATTTTCGAGGGCGTGATACCAGTCCAAGACCCGGTTGCGGCGCTTGACGGGTGCGGCGGATCCGCCGGCGAGGATTCGAATGCCGGAGCGTTCGTGTTGGAGCAGCCGCTTGCCGACCGTCCAGCCGCGGTTCTTCTGCCCGACGAGGTCGTCCTTCTGGGCGATCGCGTTGTCGAAAAACGTCTCGCAGAACGGTGACGAGCCGCTGATGAGGCGAATCGGCCGCACCGTGACGCCGGGCTGATCCATCGTCAAGAGCAGCAAGCTGATGCCCTCGTGCTTCGAGGCATCGGCGTCTGTCCGTGTGAGACAGAACATCCAATCCGCGAGATCGGCGCCGGACGTCCAGATCTTCTGGCCATTGATGACGAATTGTTCGCCTTCCTCCACGGCTCGGGTACTGAGGCTCGCGAGATCGGAACCGGCGCCGGGTTCGCTATAGCCCTGGCACCAGCGAATTTCGCCTCGCGCTATCGCAGGAAGGTGGCGCGCCTTCTGGTCGTCCGTACCGAACTCGAGGAGCGTCGGGCCGATGAGCCCGACGCCCATACCGCCGAGCGGCGATCGCGCGTCGATCCGACGCATTTCCTCGAGGAGGACGAGGTAGTGATCCATATCGAGATCGGCGCCACCGTATTCCGCCGGCCAGTTGGGGACCGTGAAACCGCGTTCGGCACAGAGGTCGAGCCAACGTTTTGCAGCGACGGAAATGGGTTCTTTGTTGCCGCCGTTGGGGACGGCTTCACCTGGACCCCGTGCCTCCGGCGGACATTCCGCTTCGAGCCATTGGCGAACATCCTCACGAAAGGCGTCGAGCGTCATCGAGAACCCCTTCAAAATCGACCTGTTCCGAGCCCGATCGTTGGCAGGATCGGCAGCGGCAAGTTAACGCAACGCGAGCGACATGCAACCGCGGTGGCGATCAGGCGAGCGACGCGATCAGCGCCTCGTAGGTATCGAATCCCGTGACGGGCGTGACGCGTTCGCGCCAGGTCGCGTTGAGGGCGTCGATCACCGGGTCACTCAACGTCGTCACGCCGACCTTCCCGGCGCGTACCTTGGCCCTCGCTGCCGGGCGGCAGGATCGCCTCTTCACTGAATTTGCGCAGCATCGCGTCGTCGAAACGATCCTTGTAGCGCGTCATGAAATCGAACGAACCGTGCTCGCAGGCGATCGTGAACAGTTCATCGTCTAGGTCTACGTCGATGAAGGCTGCGATCTTTCGGATTGTTTCTTCGAGGTCAGCGCGCATGTGTTCGTAGACCAGGTACAGAACGTCTTCGTCGTCGCGATGCGGCCACCAACTCAGGAAATGTTCGTGATAGCGCGCTTTGGGAATGTCGGCGCTGACGAACTCGTCGGCGGTCACCGCACCGGCCTCGAGGAACCAGCCTTCGGTGAACTTGAAGCTGGAATACGCGGCGTCGACAGGATCGCGAATCACGTTGATGTAGCGCGCACCCTTGGGAATGTAGTCGTAGCCGAGGTGGCTCTTGAAGCCTCGCGGCGTCGCGCGCTGTGGTGCGTTGATGTCGAGCTCGATGAGCGGCGCTGTTTCGATCCAGGGGACGACGCGAGAGATATCGTCGAAATCCATGTCGCCGCGCGACCGCAGCGTATGAAAGATCTGTTGCACCCACGTCGTGCCGCATTTCGCGTACGGCGTGATGATCACGTCGGTCGCATCGGGCCGGTAGTCGGTCAGGGCGTTGGCGAGCTTCGAACCGTCGAAGAGTTTCTCGTTGAGCGCTTTCAGCTCTTCGAGCGAACGGGCTCGACTACGCCCGGCGGGTGGGATCTCGGACATCGGACGCGTTAGAACTGATAACGATAGATGTTCGTTTCCCGTGGCATGAAGCCGATTTTCTTGTAGAGCTCGTTGGCGGCGACGCGGCTAGGTCGGGAAGCGCATCCGAGTCGACGATCGATCGGGCAAATTCGTTCGATGGCGGATCCGCGCTCTGACTCAGTTGTGGAAGCAGTTGCCGCATGGCGTCACCAATCCCGTCGTCAAACTCCGTTACTTCCATTACGTTCATACGATTCCTTCGAGTCACTCCTAGCATTCGGCACGGATAGAACTTTTCCAGTCCCTTCTTTTTTACTCATTTTTTCTCATGAGCCGCGCCAACGGTCCGAGCGCGACCGTACCGATCTCGATTGCGGAAAGAAACCAAAATCGCACTCAGACGCGCCGCGCGACGAGCATCTCGCGGTGCTCGACCGTACGGATCCCTCGGTCGTCGCCCAGCACCTCTATCGCACGGTTGATCCCGATCCAGTGTTCCTCGATATCGAAGGTCGATGGTGTCGGCACCGAATGCAGCCAGAAGATCAGTGATTCGATGTCGTGTATCCACCAATCAATGCGGTATTCGTGTGATTCGATGGCCTCGAGACCGAAGCCCTCGAGATGCGGTTTGATCGCGATCAACGGTTCACTCCATTCGCTCGGAAAATTGCTGCGCCAGGCGAATAGCTCGAAGAGGTTGGCCGCGTTGTCACCGCCCACGTGCTGGATGAGAAAGTGTCCGCCGTACGCGAGAAGCCGAGCGGTTTCCTCGATCGCGAGGACGGAATGTCGATTCGTGATGAGATCGAACGACGCGTCCGGGAATCTCGTGGCCGCGTTGTCGGCCGGGACGAAGGAAACGTTTTCGACGCCTGCACTCCGGCGGTTCCGCTCGGCGGTATCGATCATCCCCGGCTCGATGTCGATACCGACCGCCTCGCCGAACCGCGCCGCGTGAGCCAGGAGCCGCTCGCCGCCGCCAGTGCCTTGGTCGAGTAATCGTGTCGTGGGATCGATCAAACCGTCGAGCGTCGACTCGAAGGTGAAGGGCGGATCGCCGAACGACTCCCGCATGCGCGAGAAATCCCAACCGTCCCGATCCGAGATTCGCGCGTCGATTTGGAGAAGCTCGTCACGACTCAGGGGTTTCAACATAGGGCGGTTGTCTTCATGTCGGGGAGACCCGGCAACGGGTCAAAAAGACGAGGCTATCGCGACGCGCAGGGCTTAGGCTTGTCGGCATGAAGACAGAGATCGATCCATCTCGCATGTTAAGGGCGCGTCCGGTCCAACCGGGCGCCAACGGCGTCCTCGACGACGCCGCGATTGCCTCGTGGCGTGAGCGCGGGTTCGCTTTCGTTTCAGGCCTTTTCGGTGGTGAACTCATGCGAAGGCTTTTCGAAGAGGCCGCCGAGATGATCGCGCCACCGGGGTCGGATGAGGCAGAAACCAAGCGGGGTTTCGGCGGCAATCTGGTGTTTCCGAGCACCATTAGTGGGCTCAACGAGGTGACGTTGCATCCGAATCTCCTCGGTGCGGTGACCGAACTGCTCGGTACTCGGATCCAAGACGTCCGCCTCACCCAATCCGATCTCTGGCCGAAATACGGGCGCGCGGACGCGCGCGGCGCGCTCGATAACCAAGACCAGCGAATTCACGTCGATTTCCCGAACCACACGTTGGTCCATCCGGCGCCGTGGGAATCACCCGAGGCGGTCGAGATGATCGTCTATCTGTGCGATATCGATGGCTGTGGCGGACCGACCGCCGTCGTTCCGCGTGAGGGTTCCGACGATCCCGCCTATCGATGGCCGATCGTCGATACGCCAGGGGTCGGTGAACTCGACTACTTGAACGACAAGGAATCGGCTGAGACCTTTTTCGCCGAGCGGCGCCCCGGGCTCGCGGAGTGGCGCCGATCGCTTTACGAGCGCGAACGCTATGTCGATTTTCGGCGGGGCGACGTGCTGTTTTACCGCCATGACACCTGGCACCGGGGGACACCGATGATTCCCGGCGCACTTCGTCTGGTACACAACCTCACTTTCCGGCGAGCGGAATGTGAGTGGATCAGCACGCTGCACAAGGGATGGTCGTGGTCGGCTTACTCGCGAGGCAAGTTCTTCGAGCGTTTATTGGCCGATGCAAGCCTCGATCAACGCGCGGTGCTTGGCTTTCCGCAACCGGGTTCCAGCTACTGGAACGACGCGACGATCGCGGCGGTGGAGGCGCGCCACGGTCCATTCGGCATGGATATGACGCCCTATCGAGAAGCGTTGGCCGAGGTCTAGTTTCGCGTGTTGGCCGCTCGCTTTGATTGACGATTCCGCATGAAGCCGTCGAGTGAATCGCTCAGTTTCGGCGAGATTGTTCACCTCGTGCGCCGCTGCTGGCCGTACTACCGCCCGATGGTGACGCACCTGGTCATCTATTTAGTGCTGAACGCGCTCGTCGGCGTTCTCTACTACGGCGCGTTTCTCGTCTGGAACGACGTGGTCTTCAACAAGATCGTCACCGGGACGAAGTTGCAGCCCTTTCAGGCGGCGATGTTCCTTCTCGACGAGACCTATGTCGCGGATCCCACGGCCGAGTCCGAGAGCACCGATCAGCTCACCGACGAGCAACGTATGACGGTGCGCAATCGCTTCATCGTCTGGATCTTCGTCTTCGTGGGCATCCTGATGGCCTCGATCGCGCTCGTGAGCTACTACATGGCTTGGATCTACCAGGCGATCAACCAGGCCTTGCGGGTGCGCATGCTGAACAACGCCCAGCACCTTTCGCTCGCGTATCACCAGGAGGCGGGTGCTGGGGACGCGATCTACCGTGTCTATCAGGACAGCGCCGCGATCACGAACGTCCTGCAGAACTTCATCATCACGCCGGCCCGCGCATTCGGCATGTTGCTGCTCGGGCTGGGCCTCTTATCGCTCTTCAGCCTTACGCTCGGATTCCTCGCGGCACTAGTGCTCGTTCCGGTCGGCTTTGTGCTTTATGTCGCGACGCCGAGGATCCGTCGGCTTTCGCGTGAACAGCGTGAAGCCAACAGTGCGTTGACGGCCGAGATCCAGGAGACGCTTTCCGCAATCCGTGTGCTGAAGGCCAATGGCGCGGAAGAGCGTGCGGTGGCGTCGTTCGATGCGGCATCACACGTAGCGCTCGATGCCGCGTACGAGTTCCGCAAAGTCGTGGTACTCGTGGCCGTCGGCGTCAGTCTCGTCGTCATGACCATGATGCTCGTCGGCGAATACTTCGCCGCGCAATGGACGATCGCGGGTGACGCGACGTTGCTCGGTGGCGCGGTCGCCTTCGTCGGATTTGCGATATGGAATCTGGGGGCGTTTCGTCAGGCCACCGACGCCGGCACGCAATACGCGGGCCACCACCGAGAAGTCTCGCAGCTCTGGGCGCTCGCCCAGGACCTGACCGTGGGGCTCGAACGAGCGTTTTTCCTGCTCGACCTCGAACCGCGCGTGGTCTCGCCGGAGAACCCCATCACGCCGCCGCCGGTCGTCGAAAAGGTGAATTGGGACGGGGTCGTCTTCGGATATGGAACGTCATCGCCGATTCTCGACGGCGCATCGCTGGAAGCGCGCAAGGGAGCGATCACGGCGATCGTCGGCCCGTCGGGCGCGGGGAAATCGACGCTCTTGTCGCTACTTCTGCGAACCGATGATCCGGCGTCGGGATCGATAGCGATCAACGGGCAGGATATCCGCGGCTTTGACCTCGCCGCCTTGCGGTCGATGAGCGCTGTCGCGTTGCAGAAGAACGTGCTGTTTGCGGCCACCGTCGAAGAGAACATCCGGTATGCCGAAGAAGCTTCCCCGGAGGCGGTGCGCGAGGCCGCGACCGTCGCGGCGGCGACCGAGTTCATCGACGCGCTGCCGGACGGGTTCGCGACGATGCTGGGGGAACGTGGGGCGAAACTCTCGACCGGCCAGCGGCAGCGACTCTCGATCGCTCGAGCGGTTTTGCGCGGCGCGCCTATCCTGATTCTCGATGAACCGACGGCCTCGCTGGACGCTCGGACCGAGCGAGTGGTGCTCGAGCGCTTGCGCGCGTGGGGGCGTGATCGGGTCGTTTTCCTGATCACGCATCGATTGGCGACGATCCGCCAAGCCGATCAGATTGCCTTTCTCGACGACGGTGTGATCGCCGAGGTCGGCACGCATGATGAACTCATGGCCGCCCGGCGCGGGTATTTCGGCTTCGTGCAAGCCGAGTCGGCGGTCTAGTGGCAGAGGTTTTCGACGATCGGCTGGATGCGCAGACGGAGATCTCTTCGTGGGCGGCCGCGCGAATCATGGGCCGATCGCTCGGCCTTCTGACGGCGCACATGACGTTGTTCGCCGCGAAATGCGGCTTGGCATTGATCTCGATCCTGCCGATCGCGACGCTGCCCTGGCTCACCAAAATCGTGATGGATCGTGTCGTCGGGGATCCTTCGATGATCAACGACGCCGTGCCTTATCCGCCGTTCATGCAGCCGTTGCTCGATCTGATCGAGGGGCGTGATCCGCTCTCGATCATGATGATCGTCCTGACGGTTTTCTTGGTGATGTTGATCTTCGTGGGCTTGCGAACGGCCGAGACGGAGCTGGTTGTTCCCGAAGGTCGGGATGAAGCGACGAAGTCCGAGAATGCCCTGTCGGCGGGGTATTCACGTGCAGGCGGACTCTTGGGGCTCGTCGAGTACTTGATCAATGTTCGGCTCAATCAGCGTATCGGCAATGACCTCCGCACGCGCCTGTTCGAACGCCTCGTCCGACTCGATATCCCGACGCTCGATGATCAGCGCGTGGGCGATTCGATTTATCGGGTGATGTACGACGCGACGCAGGTTCCCGCTATCTGTCTGCAGCTCACCTTGAGCCCCGCCGTTGCGCTCTTGAGCGCCGGGCTTTCGCTCTACCTCATGAACTACAGCTACGGGGACGTCGCCCCGGAAGTCGTCTGGGTCGCGATCGGCGTGATCCCGCTCGGCTTTGCCATCACATTCCCATTCTCCGCGCTTGCGCGTCGGCTCAATCAGTCGAGTCGCGCGGCGGGGGCGGCGACGACGAATGCGATCGAGGAGAACATCGACAACATCGGCGCGGTGCAGCGTCTCGGTGGCGAGAGTCGCGAACTCGAGCGATTCACGGATCGCAGCGAAGAATCGTTCCGCCGCTCGCGCTACGTCGAACTCGTCAACGCCACGCTGATTGCCGCGGGGATCGGGGTGACGACGCTCGGGGGTGTGATCGGTTTTGTTCTCATCACCGATCAGATCATCGGCGAAACGCTCTCTGCCGGCGATTTCACCGCGCTCATCGGTGTCTTCCTGCAGCTCGCTTTCGTCACCGTCGAGATCGGACTTTATTGGATCCGCCTGCAGGGCAACGTCGCCGCCGTGCGTCGCGTTCTCTTCATGGTCGACTACGCATCGGAAGCCGACGTGACGGGGACGATCGACGGCATACGTGAGCGCGTCGATCTCGAAGGGGTTTCGTATTCCTATCCGGATGGTCGACAAGCGCTCGTCGACGTCGATCTCTCGTTCGCCGTTGGCGAAATGGTGGCAATCGTCGGTCCGACCGGCGCCGGTAAAACGACCCTCGCTTACCTTCTACCAGGTTACCTGCGACCCGCCATTGGTTCTGTCCGGTTCGACGGAGCCGACATTGCGAGCGCGGACCCCCGCGAGCTTCGCGAGTTCGTCACCTACGTCTTCCAGGAGCACGTGCTCTTGTCGGGAACGATCGAGGAAAACCTTCGCCTCGGACGACCGGATGCGCCGCGTGAGGCTATCGAGGAAGCTCTTGCGATTGCCGGGGCGACCGCGCTCGTCGAATCGTTGCCCGAAGGTCTTCAGACGCTCATCAGCGGGCATGGCGACACATTGTCGGTCGGCCAGCAACAGCGCCTTTCGATCGCCCGCGGCCTGGTCCGCGAAACACCGATTCTCGTTCTCGACGAGCCGACGGCGGCATTCGATCCGGTGTCGGAACGCGAACTCGTCGGTGCGTTATCTGAAGTGGCGAAGGAACGTCTCGTCATCGTGATCGCGCATCGCTTGTCGACCATTCGTGCGGCTGATCAGATCGTCTTTCTCGAAGACGGTCGCGTCGTCGAGACCGGCACGCACGATGACTTGATGGCGGCGGCGGGACGTTACCGCGAGTTCGTCGAAATGCAGCTTGCGTGAGGATCGACGTGATGCGCGGAGCGCTTCTCATCGGCCACGGCGGAACCGAGAAACTCGACGTGCGCGACGATATTCGGGTACCGAAGCCCGGCCCTCGCGACGTGCGCGTCCGGGTCGCCGCGGCAGGCGTGAACAACACGGACATCAATACCCGCGTCGGCTGGTACTCGAAAACCGCCGGTACCGATGATGCCGGCTGGTCCGGGTCGCCGATCGGGTTCCCGCGTATCCAGGGCGCTGACGTCTGTGGCTACATCGTCGAAGTGGGGGACGAGGTCCCAGAAACGAGGGTCGGCGAACGTGTCCTCGTCGAGCCCTGCCTCACGGAAGCCAACGGCCGTTTGCTCGAGCGTCCGTGGTATCTGGGGTCGGAGTGCGACGGTGGTTTTGCCGAGTACGTCGCGGTGGCGGCGCGGCATTGTTTCAAGATTGATAGTGCCTACACGGACGTCGAACTTGCGTCATTTCCGTGCTCGTACTCCACGGCCCAGAACATGCTCGCGCGGGCATCCGTTCGGGCCGGTGATCGCGTGTTGGTGACCGGGGCGTCAGGGGGAGTCGGTTCGGCGGCGGTGCAACTGGCAGTCGATCGCGGCGCGTCCGTTTGCGTGGTGTCGACGCCAGCCAAGTTCGACGCGATGCGCGATTTGGGCGCGCGCACGGCGATCGACCGGATTGACGACATCGTTGAAGCGTTGGGTCGTGACGCGATCGATGTCGTCGTTGATCTCGTCGCGGGACCCACCTGGCCGTCGCTCCTAGACGTATTACGGCCGGGCGGACGTTACGCCGTTGCAGGCGCAATCGCGGGCGCTGGCGTGGAACTCGACCTTCGAACGCTCTATTTGAAGGATCTCAGTCTCTTTGGCTGTACCGTGCTCGACGCGGGCGTTTTCGGCACCTTGGTCGAGCGGATCGAGAGTGGGTCAATCGTGCCGCTTGTCGCCGACGTCTACCCCCTCGATCAGATCGTAGCGGCGCAGCACGCGTTCGAACAGAAGCGCCACGTCGGCAAGATCGTTCTGAGTGTTGGTTGAGAAAGACGCCGCTCAAGCCTCCGGCCGATAGGCCGGTCGGTCGCCGCCGATGGTGACTCGCCACATGCTGCGCGTTGATCCTTCCGGTCGGTTTTGCACTGGATAGTGTTGTGCGGCCCGGTTGTCCCACATCACGACGTCGCCCGAGCGCCAGCGATGCACATAGCAGAATTCGGGCTGGTGGGCGTGGGTGGTGAGATAGCTGAGTAATCCCCGGCTTTCTTCGACGGTCATGTTCTCGAAGCGTCGGGTGAACTCTTCGTTGACGAAGAGCGCCTGGCGGTTCGTCAGCGGGTGGGTCCGAACGACGGGATGTGTGGCGTCTTCCTCGGGACGTGCGTGGGATCGTGCGTCATGCACCGCATTGAGGCTTACGGCAAGGCGCTGCATACCCGGCGACAGGGCCTCGAACGCTGCGTACTGATTCGCGAACCCGGTCTCCCCGCCGAGGGCCGGTAGTTCTTTCGCGGCGAGGATCGATATCGCGGGCGGGGTGGCGTCGAAGGTCGCATCGGAATGCCAGCGACCTTTGCCGATGCCAGCGCGGCTTCGAATGTGAAGGATCTCCGGATGAGCATCCAGTCCCGGCGCGTGAGGGAACATGTAGAGTTCGCCGAAGCGGCGGGCGAACGCGACCTGGTCGTCGCCGGTGAGATCCTGATTCGGAAAGACGACGACCACATATTCGAGGAACGCCTCGTGCACGGCCGCAAAGGTCGCGTCGTCGAGCGTCTTGAGGTCCACGTCGATCTCGGCGCCGATCACGCCGGCAAGAGGCGTCAGGGCCAGTTCGACATTCGTTTCGCTTTTGACTTCAGCCATCGCCGATCCCTCGTTTGTTACCGACCGGTATAGACCGGGTCGCGCTTCTCGCGAAATGCCCGCGCTGCCTCCTTTGCGTCCTCAGTGCCGTGCAGCATCGTGAGCGCGAGGTTCTCGAACCGCACCTGGCTGTCGATGTCCGAAGACACGCCGAGCTTGAGGCCGCGCTTGTTGGTACGGACCGATAGTGGCGGTAGGGCCGCGATCGTGTTGGCCATCTCCATGGCTTTATCCATCAGTTCATCGGCCGGGACGACGTAGTTCAGAAATCCCATTCGATCGCCTTCGGCGGCGTCCAGCATCTTCGAAGTGAGCACCATCTCTGTCGCGCGACCCAGGCCGATCAGGCGCGGTAGCACGTAGGTGGAGCCGAGCTCGGCGCAGATGCCGAGTTTTGTGAAAGGCATCTGGAATCGAGCTTGATCTGAAGCGATACGGATATCGCAGAGCAGCGTCATCGTGAAGCCGCCGCCCACCGCGACACCATTGATCGCGGCGATGATGGGCTTCTCGACATCGATCAAGGCATTGAACAATCGTTCGGCGAGTGTCGGGGCGTTGCTCGACTGACTCGCGCCACCTTGTTGCTGCAGATCCGCGCCGGCGCTGAATGCGCGTCCGGCTCCGGTGATCACCAGAGCGCGGGTCTCGTCGTTCTGATCTTCGGTCGCGAGCGCATGCGTGAGTTCGTCCGCCAGTTGGGTGGTGAGGGCGTTCAACCGCTCCGGTCGGTTGAGTGTGATCGTGGTGACGAAGTTGTCTCGTTCGATCAGGAGGGTTTCATAAGACACGTGTGAACTCCGTTGGCGGTTGGACGATTCGATTCAATCTACAGAATCGCTCTCGACGTTTGCACACCCCGTTAACCCGTGCGCTGATCCCTTCGGTAGGTCGCTGCCGTCATCATGGTGTCCGATCACCCGAATCAAGTGACCGAACGCCCTCTTTACGACGTACGAGTGTCGTCGCAATCTTCGCCGCGTCCCGATGCCCGGAGGATGGATGACCAAACAGCAAGCCGAGTTCGTGTTCCTCAATGTCGGGCATTTTCTCGATCACTACTTCCTTCTGATCTTTGCGACGGCAGCGCTGACCCTCACGACGACTTGGGACCTCTCGTATGCAGAGCTGATTCCCTACGCCACACCTGGGTTCATCGCCTTCGGGCTCGGCGCGATCCCGGCCGGCTGGCTCGCCGATCGGTGGAGTCGGTCGGGCATGATGGTGGTCTTCTTCGCCGGCATTGGCAGCGTGTCGACGTTCGCGGCGTTTGCCACGACGCCGCTCGAAATCGGCATCGCAATCACGTTCCTCGGGCGCTTCGCCGCGATCTATCACCCGGTCGGCCTCGCCATGGTCGTGCGTGGTCGCGAGCGCGTCGGTGTCCCGCTCGCGCTCAACGGCGTTTTCGGCAACCTCGGCGTCGCGAGTGCGGCGCTCTTGACCGGGCTCTTGCTCGATCGCGCGGGCTGGCAGGCGGCGTTCTGGCTTCCGGGTGTTTTGTCGATCCTGGTCGGGTTGGTCTACTGGTCGGCCCGACGTTCGCTCGATTCCCGCGAAGTTCCGGCATCGGAAAGCGTGGCGGGGAGCGAGGCGACGTTGCTCGGCCGGAACGTCATCCGGGTGATGGCTGTGGTTCTCGCCACCACGGCGATCGGCGGGTTGATCTTCCAGAGTACGACGTTCGCGTTACCGAAGGTGCTCGACGAAAGACTCGCTGAACTCGGCACGTCGGCGTCCGCGATCGGGTCCTACGCTTTCGTCGTTTTCAGCGTCGCGGCGCTGGCCCAACTGGTCGTCGGTTACCTGGTCGACCGCATGCCGATTCGACGCGTGCTGATGTCGGTCGCGCTCCTTCAGGCGGTGCTGTTCGTGGTGATGATGAATCTCAGCGGCGTGGCCGCCTTGCTGACCGCCACGGGTTTTATGCTCGCGGTTTTCGGCCAGATACCGATCAATGATGTTCTGGTCGCGCGCGCTGCAAGCAGCGAGTGGCGCAGCCGGGCGTACGCCATGCGTTACGTCGTGACCTTCTCGGTGATGGCGTCGGCACTACCGCTCATCGCGTGGGTACACGCGAATTGGGGGTTCACGACCCTCTTCGGTCTGCTCGCGGTCGCCGCCGGGTTGATTGCAATCTGCTCGCTCGCGCTGCCGAGAGAACCGCAGGTGGCGGAAGAAACCTTTGACGCCGAGACGGTCAGCGCGCGTTAGCTGCTTTCTGACGTGCGCCACTCGGAGAGTTTTGTCTCCTCGGCGACGTCGGTCGGGCTCTCGAAGTCGATCTTGTAACCGTCTGGGTCGACGACCCGGGTGACCCAGAGTCGGTTGCCGACGTAAGGCTCCTCGGGCTCGATCCCACGTACAGTAAAAGCGTCATATAGTGCGAGCGCGTCGTCGCAGTAAATGCAGAGCACGACACCCATGCCTTTGTCGGGGTTCCCGGCGTGCTGTCGGTGTTCCTGCAGCATCAGTCGGCATCCCCCAAGGCGGATCTGACACCAACGAATGTCGCCGTCCGGCTCCCACTTTTGCTCGATCTCGAATCCCAAGCCTTCAGTGTAGAAACGCAGTGCGTCCTTCATGTTCGCCACCATGAGGAACGGGACCATTTCGTTGACGCCGTTCGTGTCGGCCATTTGCGTCCTCCTTAATGATTGGTCGTGTCGCTTAAAGGCGCTGGCCGCGCCCGGGCCGGCACGTTCAGTCGAGCGAATCGATCCAGGGGTGCCCCCGACCGTAACACCGCTCGATCACATCGCTAAGCCACGCGCGATCGAATGAGACGCCGCTTGCGATAACGTTTTCGAAGTCGGCCTGATCCTTGGGGCGCGGCGACTTCGCTTTGTAGAAGAGCTGCACATGCGGTGCGAGGAACGGCATACCGTCGGCCGTGGTCTCGATGATCCATGGCCATGGCGCCCGAATCCGTGGACTGCGGCGGGAAATCCAATCCGCTTCGTCACCGCCGTCGAACATGAGCTGGAATCGCCACTGATCGAACTGATTCGAACGGCACCAGACGTCGTGCACGTGGGATGCCAGCGGTTGAGCGCTTCCCCAGACACGCAGATGACCTGGTGGATCAGCTTGCCAGCAGTCCCAGCCCTGCAACCAGCGGCGTACGCGGGCGTGCTCGCGATGGGCGACCAGGACGTCCGTATCCGTATGTGCTCGGGTAGGTCTACCGATGGCGAGATCGATCGCATGACCGCCGGCGATGCACCATCGAAACGGCGCCCATTCGAAGACGGCCCGCATCTCCTCGAGGTTCAGTGGTCGCCACGGTTTGGTGTGCTCATCGGCCACCGCCAAGGCCTCGGTTTCTGCGCGAATCGCCGCTTGTGGTAGGTGAAAGGAACGTGTTTGATATCGGGCCAGCTGGCGCAAATTCCACGATGAACGGTTTCGAACGAGCAGAAGCGCTCGATGAGCGCACCGCAGACATTGCCATCGGAGCGGGGATCACCATGACCCTACTGCCGCTGGCCGTTGTCGGTGCGTTTGTGTTTTCGGCACCTTGGATCGCGCTGCTTCCGTTCGCCATTCGTTCTGTGCGCGAACCCCGCTGTGCGTCGTTCGCGACCCGACTGCATCGTCCACGAAGCCCCGGCTAGCCGATCGCGTCGAGCGGCTCCGTCGCCTCCCCAAATCGTTTCGCTGGTATGCCCATCCTGTGCATGAGCGCGAGATGGATTCGCGCGAAGTCGGTGGGTTGCGCGTTTTCGATCTGCTTACCCGGCGCGAGGCTTCCGGCACCGCGGCCGGCGATGAGTATCGGTAGATCGTTCGCGTCGTGCTCGTTGCCGTCACCGAGCGCGGATCCGACGACCAGCATACTGTTGTCGAGCAATGTCGCGCCGTTCGGTTCGACGATCAGGTGCATCCGACCGAGCAGGTAGGCTATCTGGCGGTGATGCCAGCGCACGACTTCGGCGTACATGTCGCGCTTCTGCTCGACCGATTCCCATGACGTGGTGCCGTCGTCGTCCTCGGTCATGCCCGACGCGTTTTTGTAGTGCGACAACGCATGCCACGTGCCGCGCACGCCCGGAATGAAATTGAAATAGCGGTTCGACTGGCCGTGATCGAGCATGAAGGTCGCGACGCGGGTCGCGTCCGACTGGAAGGCGGCGACCATGAGATCGAGCATCAGCCGAACGTATGCTTCGTGGTCGTCGGGAATCCCGGGTGCGGGAGGTTGGAGCGTGTTCGTTGGCTCACCGTCCGCGCGGAGTTCGGTCGAGCGGCGTTCGGCGAAATCGATGCGCCGTTCGAGCGCGCGAATGGACTCGAAGTACTCATCCAGCCGCTGCCGGTCGGCACTGCCGATCGTTGCCGCGAGGTCGCGAGCTTCGTCGAGCACCGCATCCATGATCGATCGCTCGGCCAGCGTGCTCGACGACGTGCTGAACAGCCGATCGAATACGGTTCGTGGTTCGATCTCGCGTGCCATGGGTCGATCCGACGTCGACCATGAGATCGAGTTTCGAGGCAGCGAGTTGGAGAAATAGCCTTCGCCCTGGGTCGATAGCTCCAACGATGGTAAGAGTGTCTGGCCGGCCAGATGCCGCGCGACGACCTGATCGACCGAAACACCTCCCGCATCGATGGCGCGCGGATCGTAGTCGGCGCCGGTGAGCCAGGTCGGTGGCCCCTTGACGTGGCCGTTGCCTTTCGGCGTCCAGATGTTGGTCGGGATCGTGATCTCGCGCTTGAACGGCTCGAGAGGTGACATCCATTCGTTGAGGTTGGCGATGTCGTTCGTGAACCAGGCTGTTTCCGGATGCCAGATACCGCGCGGAATGCCGTTCGGGAAGTAAATATACGCGAGGCGGTTGATTCGTCCGGCGCCCGTGGCCGCGAACGACTCGAGTTGCGGTAGTGCGATCGCCGTTGCGACGCCGCCGAGTGCACCGCGAAGTGTTCGGCTCAGGAAGCGGCGACGGGAAACGCCAACTGGTTTCGTCATGGGGCCGGTTCGGGGTTCTGTTTGTACTGGAATGGGAAGCTCCGCGCGATCGAGCGGATCAACGGTCCGAAACGATAACCCGAAGCCTCGATTTCGCGCATTGTTTGCCGAATGGCCGGCTCGTCGTAGTACTCGAGCTGGCGGCCGAGGGCGTACGCGTACAGTTTGGTGACGACTTGCCGCACGAGTGCGTCGCGTCGTTCGCTCAGGATCGCTTGTGTGAGTCCGGCCGGTCCGACGAACGACCCGCCGTCCGGTAATGCGCCTTCGTTCATGATCGGTCGTTCGATGTTTTTGAGGTGAATGACGATGGGTTCGGGGCTTGTCTCCGTTTCGAATTCGATGGTTTCGTCCGCTTCCTCGGCGGTGTCGACGCGTTCACGGAAGGCGTAGGCCTCTCGCCAGCGGCCGAAGAAGTCGAAGTTCTCGAGGCTGAAACCGATGGGATCGATGCGGCTGTGACAGCCGCGGCAAAACTCGTGGCGCGAGTGCATTTCGAGTTTCTCGCGAAAGCTCATGTTTTCCATTTCGGCGACTTCGTCCGAAAGAACGGCTGCGTTCGGTGGTGGTTCCGGCGGTGGCGTGCCGAGGATTGTGTCGAGCACGTACGTACCGCGCTTCACGGGGCTCGTTTCGGAGTAGTTCGACGTGAGCGCGAGGATGCTCGGCTGGCTCAGAAGCCCGCCACGGTGTGGATCAGTGAGCGTCACCCGTCGCATCGCCGCGCCTGCGACGTCATCGCGACCGTAGAGTGTCGTCGCGAGCTCTTCGTTCATGAAGGTGTAGTCGGCGTCGAGGAGACGTTCGATCGGGTGATTACCGCGGACCAGTGAGAGAAAGAAGAGCGAAGTCTCGGCTCGCATGGCGTCCATCAGCGAATCGGTGCACCAGGGAAAATCGATCGGATCGAGCCGAATGCGTGTACCGACGTGTTCGAAGCCGAGCCATTGCGCCGCAAAAACATCGCCCAACGTGTCCGCTTTAGGATCGGCGAGCATGCGCTCGATCTGACCGTCGAGAACGCCCTCATCGAGCAGGCGACCCGATTCGGCGAGCTGAAACAGTTCCTCATCGGGCATCGACGAGAAGAGGAAATAGGACACGCGCGAGGCCAACTCCCACGCGTCGATTCGAAAGGGCTCGGAGCGCTCGGGTGCACGTTCGTAGCGCATGAGAAATTTAGGCGAGATCAGAACGGCCTGGACGACGTGTTTGATGCCCGCCTCGAAAGACTCGGTGCGCTGAAAAGCCGAGGCAAAAAGCTCGAGCGCGGTTTGTCGTTCGCGAGGGCTGGGCGGGCGCCGGTAGGCGCGCAGCAGAAACCGATCCAGTACCTCGGCCGCTGCCGATCGTGCGGTCGTCGTCGCGTTGGGTTTGGCGATGAAGAGCGAACGGTAGGCACGGTCATGATCCGCGGTGGTCCGCTCGAGCGGAAAGAGGATTTCGACGATTCGTTGTGACGCCGCGATGTAGCGCTCCATCAGCGCGGGCTGGAGGAAGAGGGTGTTGGACGAGTTGTCGAAACCGGTCGCGCCGGTGAGTTCACCGGGGAATCGATCCGTGACTTCGATCTCGATCCCGAAAAGATCTCGGATCGTGAAATCGAACTGGCGGTGGGTCAGACGCCGCATCCGCTCGAAGCCGGGGTCGGGCGGTAGCGTCGAGTAGTCGAATGCGAACACCTCGGTATCGAGGAGTTCGATCAACCGGGTGCGATCGTGAGGTGGCGGTTGCGGTGCTTCGGGCGGCGGCATCTTGCCGACGGACAACGCACCCCGGACTCGCGCCCACGTTTCACGGTTCTTGACGAGTGGTTGCGCCGCAATCAATGACTCGAAATCAACGCCGGCGGTCTGTGTCGCCGGTCCGTGGCAGGCATAGCAATTGGCTTCGAGGAGTGTGCGGATTTCGTTCGTTGCCGTGACAGGATCATCGGCTGGGTCCGTTAGCTCGCTCGCCGTCGATCCGAGGCCGATGGTGAGCACCACGAACAGTGGTGCAGACCACCCAAGTCGCCGTCGCGGTCGCATCGCCCGATTAGGCCCGTTTGAAGCCCGCGTGCGCGTGTTCGATGAAGCTTCTCGCGCCGGCCGCGATCCAGGGTGATGTGGCCGTAAAGAAGAAACGCACGCCCATCGAGGCAAAATGCTCGACGTTCTCGTTCGCGGCGAGGGTGCCGGCCGTTTTTCCGGCGGCGACGATGCGACTCAGCGCATCTTCGATCTTGGCGCGCACATCGGGATGACCCGGATTGCCGAGATGGCCCATCGAAGCGGCGAAATCGGAAGGTGCCACGAAGAACACACCGATGCCTTCGACGGTCAGGATCTCGTCGAGATTCTCCCAGGCGAGGATGTCCTCGATTAGTGCCACGAGTAGCGTTTGGTCGTTCGCTTGGTCGAGATAATCGGGTACGCCGAATCCTTGCCGGCTGGTGAACAGGCCGCGTTTGCCGAGCGGCGGGAACTTACCGCCCGCGACGACGTTCTCGGCTTCGGGTTTCGAATCCACGTGCGGCACGATGATGCCCTGTGCGCCGCGATCGAGGGTTCGATAGATCAGCCCCTGGTCGTTTTTGTTCACGCGCACGATCGAACTCATCCCCCAGATGTCGCACGCGCGGGTCAGGTTGCCGAGATCAGCCGCGTCGACCGGACCGTGTTCGCCTTCGAGCCAGATGCCGTCGAAGCCGTTCGGACCGAACGCGTCGATGTCGTCGGCATGCGTGAAGGTCCCGGCAACGAAGGCGCACTCGCCGCGTTCCAGCTTTGCTTTGACACGATTGACGCGCAGTTCCATCAGAGAGCCTCGTTTGTTTGCGGGTGATCAAGTGTAGATGAGTGTAGAACGGGAGCGTGCGGGCTGGCGTGGCTGCGCCTGGCTTTTTCGGGTTTTTGAATGGGAGGGATTTCTTCGTGAAGGTATTGATCGTTGGTGCAAACGGAAACACGGCGACGCGCGTCGTCAGGCGATTGGTCGATTCGGCGCACGACCCGGTCGCGATGATCCGGGATGTCGGCCATCGAGCGAAATTCGATGCCCTGGGTGTGCCGACAGTTTTTGCGGACCTCGAGTACCCAGTCGATCACGCGTTGAATGGTGTCGACGCGGTGATCTTCGCCGCTGGGTCGGGCGGGCACACTGGCAAGGACAAGACGGTGCTCGTCGATCACATCGGCGCGATTCGGACGATGGTCGCGGCATCGGTCGCCGGTGTTCCGCGTTACATCATGCTGAGCTCGATCAATAACGACGTGAACAGCACCTCGCCCATCGCGCACTACCATAAGGCGAAAGCGCACGCCGACAATCACCTGCGTGAAACCGACCTCGACTACTCGATTGTCTGCCCCGGTCGACTCACCGACGTCGAAGCAACCGAACGCGTCGCCGTCTCGACCGGGCTCCACGGTCGCGGCGATACGTCACGAGAGAACCTCGCGGCCGTCCTCGTTGCGTGCCTCGACCGCCCCAACACGATCGGCAAGACCTTCAGCCTGCTCGACGGCGACGTGCCAATCGATAACGCGCTGGATGCGCTCTAGGGGTGCGCTATTCGAAAACGGTTTGCGATGTCGTCCAGGCGTTGATTTTCTCCCAGTCGTATTCGACACCGAGCCCGGGGCCCGTCGGCACGGGCACGCACCCGTCGCTGTCGACACAGTCGACCCGGTCGCCGTAGTCATCGGCATAGATGGGCGGCTGCATGGCGTTCCAATAGCGATCGGGGTTAATGAGCGCGAGTTCGTAGAAGATCGTGTTCGGGATGGCGGCCATGCAATGGCGGTGCATGGGGCCGGCCGTGTGCAGTTGCACCTCCATGCCGATGGCGTCGCAGAAATGGGCGAGGCGCATCGTGCCCGTGATGCCGCCGTCGAGTTCGGGGTCGATGTGCATGATGTCCGTCCCACCGGCCAGCACGAAGTCGGCTTTTTGCTCGAAGCCACGGATGTGTTCAGCGATCAGGAGGGGCGTCTTGATGAAATCGCGCAGGCGTTTGTGCGCTACCGCGCTCGATGAGGCGTCGCGATAGGGATCCTCGTACCAGTAGAAGCCGAGATCGTCGCAGGCGCGTCCCACCTCGACCGCATCCATGAACGATTTAAGTGACGACGCCGGGTCGGTCATGAGCTTCATGTCATCGCCGACGCGGTTCTTAACGGCGGTCATGATGTCGATCTCGGTCTTCGCGTTGCCGTCGAAGAAGCTGTGAATCTTGAACGCCGGGATGCCGTGGTCGGCACACGTGGCGGCGAACTCGGCGTATTTTCCCGGGCTATCGAGCCCGCCGGGTCGGCGCTGGCCCGACGTCGTGCTCGCGTAAACCGGGAGTTTGTCGCGATAGCCGCCGAGCAAGGTTGCGATGGACGCGCCGTACTTCTTGCCCGCGATATCCCACAGGGCCGTGTCGAGCGCGGCGATACCGACCTTGTCGAAATGCCGGAAGTTCATCTTCAACCGTTCGAAGATCTGCTCCCGAGCCTCGGCATCCTGGCCGATGAGTCCCGGCGCCATCGCGTTGACCTGCGCCAGCGCGTGGCCGGTCGCACCGAAGTGCGGCGCATAGCTGCCGGAGATTCCGTCGTCGGTTTCGATCGTCACGACCCATTTGTCGAAAGCTGCCGGGACATCGGGAATGTAGGTCCCCATGTTCGGGCCGAAGTCGTCGATCTGGTAGTGATAGCTCTGCACGAGGATGCGTTTGATCTTGCTCACGGGGAGCCTCCTTATCGCGTCGAGCCGCTAGGCTACGTAGCCAAGCTACGGCGAACCAGTGGCAGGCATCGGCAGCGGGCCGCGCTTGAGTATCATCGCCGCGCGCTCAACCGCACGTTCGAGGTTCTCCGCGTCGTCCGTCCGGACGTACCAGCCGAAATGCGAGGCGGCGATCTGTAACTCGTAGCAGTGGTGGCGAATCGGCGCGTCGTCGAGATCGAGAGCATCCGTTTCACTCACTCTCGTCATCCGATTCCACATGTCGGCGGCTTCGATCACGGGGTGCCAGGCTGACCAGAACGTGCACCAGGCAACGTCGTAGAGGAAATCACCCCGCGCCGAACACTTCCACGAGAACACCCCGGTAACGCCGCGACCCGCTTCGCCGACGAGTAAGTTCTGGTGCAGAAGGTCGCCGTGCACCCAATCGCGCCGCTCGGGGCAGTGCGGCAGCGTTTCGTCGATGCGGCGTATGCATTCGCGGAAAACGGCATCCGCATCGCGGTGGCGGGCGAGCTCCTCACGCCAGCTGACGCGAGTCGGATCGACGCTCCTGCGTAACCAGTCTGCCCAGGTCGCAACACTCGTCGCGGGCGAGTACCAATCGACGACCGAATCCGGTCTGACACGGCGCAGGGTCTTCAACAACGCCTCGAGACTCTCGCCCACGGCGGCCGCTTCTTCGACAGGCCGCGTCTCGACGAAATGCCCCACGTGATGCCGGGAGATCGCGAACTTGAGGTCATCGACCGCGCCGATCTCGATTATCTCGGGAATCGGTACCCCGTCGATCGCGTACGCGGCAGCTTGCTGGTCGATGCGGTAGCCCTCGTCCGAATGGCCGAGCCGCAGCACGAATCGGGCATCCGCGACCCGGTACGTGAAGGCGGACGACCAGAACCCGCCGGCGATTGGTTCGAGCCCCACGGGCTCTTCACCGTGCACGCCATGCAGCAGTTCGTGTAGCGCGCTTTTCTCTAGTTGAGGTTTTCTTTCCATGTCTCTGGCGAGCGTCCCCTTGCGCCCGGCAATGCCGGCTGGTGAACGCATGGTAGCGAGGCGATCTGGCCGGGTTGCCGAATGCTATCGAAGTGATATCATTTATATATCTTTTAGATATCTGTTCGCCGAGGAACACTCGGACGACGGAAGAGGAGTTCGTCATGGTTCAAGAAAAGCAATTCCAACCGAACAGTGGCTGGATGATGTTGTTCGTCCTCATCGTGATGTTCTTCGTCGCGATTGCCGGCCTCATCACGGGCATCGCGTTCGAGGCGCCGGTGATCATTCTCCTAGCGGTGTTGCTCATACCGGTCGTCGTCGTGCTCTGCATCGGTTTTCTCGCCGTTGCGCCAAACGACGCACGGGTCTTGCTGCTCTTCGGTGAGTACCGGGGTTCGATTCGCGAAACGGGTTTCTTCTGGGTGAATCCTTTCTTCTCGAAGAAAAAGATCTCGATGCGCGTACGCAACTTCGAGACGGGCGCGACCTCCACGGCCGAAGTCCGCGGCGATGCTGGTCAGGTCGTTCAGGCCGCGACGCGTTCCTCCGGCCGACCGTCGAAGGTGAACGACCGTGACGGGAACCCGATCGAAATCTCGGCCGTCGTCGTCTGGCGGGTCGTCGATACCGCGGAAGCGATGTTCGAGGTCGACGACTACGAGGACTTCGTCGCCGTGCAGAGCGAGGCGGCGCTACGGAGCCTTGCCAGCCGGCACCCGTACGACAGCGAGGACGCCGAGATCTCACTTCGCGGCAGCACCATCGAGATCAGCGACCAGCTCCAGCAGGACATCCAGGAACGCCTGGACAAGGCTGGCGTCGAGGTCGTCGAAGCGCGCATCAGCCACCTCGCTTATGCCCAGGAGATCGCCGCGGCGATGCTGCAGCGCCAGCAAGCGGCCGCGATCGTCGCGGCCCGCACACAGATTGTCGAAGGCGCCGTCGGGATGGTGCAGAGCGCGCTCGATCGCATTGCGAGCGAAGGCATCATCGAACTCGACGAGGAGCGTCGCGCCAGCATGGTCTCGAACCTCCTCGTCGTGCTCTGCGGTAACTCCCACGCGCAACCGATCGTCAACACCGGATCGCTGTACAACTGATCCGCGCGAGGAGGGGGCCGATGGCAAAGACATCGTTTTTGCTGAGAACCGACCCAGCGGTGCTCGACGCACTGCGCCGCTGGGCGGACGACGAGCTGCGCAGTGTCAACGCGCAGCTCGATTTCCTGATCCGCCAGGCGTTGCGAGACGCGGGGCGGTTGCCGAAATTGGAGTCTGGGAAGCGTTGATGGAGGCTGCGAATGTGTCGGCTGGCGATCTGGGAAGTGTCGATCCGGCGGCAGTTTGAGGCTTGAATATCGTGGCTTTTTCTTCTAGGGGGACCCTCCGGGTCCCCCCTAGGACCCCCCCTGCGTCGTGGCAATGCCGCGCCGGGCTGGAGGTCATCGATTTCGCTGATTGGGGTTTGCCGGCTTTAGAACTAATTTGCCCTTAGGACGTCTGTAGCGAACCAATCAGCCTGCAAATCCTTTCCAGGAAATCGAGCGGAAGACGGGATTCGCAGGATCCTGCAAACAGTTCCCAGCGCATTCTGCAAAGCCGACTAAACCACCCTGGGAGTCCCGCACGATATGGACCGACGCCTTCCGACGATCACGCCCATGACCCGGGGCCCCGGCGCGCAACGCGCGCCAGGGGGGAACCACCCGCAGCGATTCCGCGCCGCGACTTAAGCGCGCGGCGAGATTTCCCCATCAGCCAACTCAGACTCACCGCCGATCCGGCGGGGGCGTGGGGGCGGAGCCCCCACAAGAAAGAGCAATCAGAATCCCAGCCTACTCCTCCGGCCAGTCAACGCTTCCCAGCCCGTCAAACCAGCCGTTTCCAGATCATCGAGCGGCACATCCCAGCACATCCTGCGAAGTCGACCAACCCGCCCTACAAATCCCGCCCGACATCGACCGACGCCTTCCGGCGAACACACCCACCCCCGCGGCGCGCGCAATGCGCGCAGGGGGGAACCGCGTTCAGCGATTCCGCGCCGGACTGGGCGCGCGGCGAGATTCCCCAATCCGCCAACTCAGACTCAGCGCCGATCCGGCGGGGGGCGTGGGGGCAGAGCCACCACAAGAAAAAGCAAACAAAGTTCCAGCCTACTCCTCCGGTGAAGCGGACTTCCCAACGTCGCCGGATCCCGTTTCCCAGAAACCAAGCCACGCCTTCCCAGCGCCCACAAATCCCTCCACCCGACGATCTGGAAACGCTCGATCCGCCGGCCGTTTAATGTTGGCGAGTCCAGCGACGGGGGTTCGGCTATGGCGCTCGAAGGGCATCTCGGCTTCGTCCATCAAATCAGCTTCGATGCGAGTGGTCGAAGATTCTTCTCGGCGTCGATCGAAGGATCGATCGCGGTGTGGGACGTCGCGACGCAGGATCTGATCGCGAGATTCGGCGTGCACGACGGGCCGATCAACGCGATCGCAGTGCTTGAAGATACGATCGTGAGTGCCGGGCACGACGGCTGGTTGCGGTACTCGACGCACGACGGTCGGTTGCTGCGTGAGGTGGCGTTCGACGCTCCGCTCCATGCGGTTGCCGCGATCGACGACGAAGTTCTCGTGGGGCGGAGCGATGGGGCGATAACCGTCGCGTCAGCGCACAACGAGAGAACGTTCGATGCACACGACGGGGCGGTCGAGTGCTTGATCGTCAGCGGCGAGCGGATGATCTCCGGCGGCCGGGACGGCCGGGTGGTTTGCTCACAGCGGTCATCGGGTGCGCGTGAATCGGTCCTCGCGGGGCACGCTGCCTGGGTCGCGCGCGTCGCGAGTCTCGATGGTCGCCATGTCGTGACGGCGGGCGAGGACGGTCTCGTGATCGCTTGGGATGTCACCCGCGGACTCGAGCATTGGCGTCTTGATCTTGGGGAGCCCGTGTGGGGGCTCGCGGTGGACGCGAGGGCGCGCCGTGCGTTTGTCGGGCCGGCGGGTGCGCCGTTGATCGTCGATCTCGATACGCGCGTGACGCAGCGGATCGACGGCGTCGACGGTTTCGCGGCGCGTGCGATCGACGTGCGGGACGACGGTGCCGTTGTGATGGGCGATGACGGCGGCGCGATTCATTTTGTCGAAGCGGGTGAGCGCACGCCCGCTTGGACGGTCGCCGGGCGGCATCGTGGAATCCTCACGGCGGCCGTGCGCGGCGATTCTTTGATCGCCGGGCGTCAGGACGGTGCCGTGGTCTGGGTCGGGGCGGACGGAGATTCGCGCCGTGTCCCGGCGCACGGTTTCATGGCGTACGCCGCCGCCACGATCGATCGTGAGCAGGTGGCGACCGGTAGTCTCGATGGATCGATTTTCATCTGGGGCGAAGAAGAAACCCCGACGGCGCGCCTCGAGCACGGCGGGTCGGTCTTTTCATTGTCGGTCGCGCCGCGAGCGGGTGTGTTGTTGAGTGCGGGAGCCGACCGATGGATCGAGTGGGATGTCGCTGCGCGGGCAAAACGCTACGCCGAATACGACATCGGCACCGGCAGCCACACACTTGCTGACATCGATGCCGCCGGTTCGTTGATCGTGACAGTGGGCGAGAACGCGACGCTCACGGTGTGGCGAGATCGCCGCGTCGCTGCGTCTTGGCCGTTGCCTCACCAGGACAGTTCGGCCGTTCGACTGTTGCCGGATCAAACGGGCGCACTGGTTGCTTTCAACGACGGCGTGGTCGGCCTCGTCACACCCGAGAACGGTTCGTTCGTCGAGCTGCACCGGCGCCATGACTGCTGGGTGCGCCAATTGTTGGTGTCAGATGACGGTCGTTACGTCGTGTCCTGTTCGCAAAACGGTATCGGCGCGGTCTACGACCGCCGGTCAGCGCGCGTACACCGTTTGGGCGACCAACCGCTTGCCGCGCTCGCGCTCGGCCCGGGCGAAGTCGTCACACTCCTCACGGCCGAGCGCGCGCGGCGGCGGGCCGAACTTCCCGTCTGAACCGGGCTTACTCGTACACCTTGATCGTTTCGCGATCGACCAGATCCCAGTCGATCTCGGCGCCGAGTCCGGGTCCTTCGAACGCGTGGACCATGCCGTTTTCGTCGACTTCGATGTCGTTGACGAGGGCATATTTGTTGGCGCCGCTGCAGGGAAAGACTTCGTAGTAGTCGCAGTTCGGGATCGCCATCGTGACGTGCAGATTGGCGACGTTGTTGAGCGAGTTTCCGCCGTGGTGGATCTCGCACTTCATGTGAAACGCTTCGGCGAGGTGGGCGATCTTCACCATCGGCGTGATGCCGCCGCAGACCGCAACGTCGCCGCGCAGCATGTCCGTCGCCTGCGCCTGGACCCACTGCGCCATGCCGTAGAAGCCATTCGGCGCGAACTCGGTGTTGATCATCGGGATGTCGAGCTTCTGCTTGAGCTTCGTGTAGTTGTAGATGTCGTCTTCTTCGAGCGGGTCCTCGTACCAGAAGTAATCGAGCTTCTCGATCGCACGACCGACTCGTAGCGCGTCTTCGTAGCAGTACGACCACATCGAATCGAGCATCAGGACGTAGTCGTCACCGACGGCTTCGCGAACCATCGCGCAGATCTCGATATCCGATTTCCATTGTGCGTGCGGGTGAATCTTGTAAGCGAGCCAACCGGCGTCCTTGAAAGCTCGGGCTTCGTCCGCGAATTCCTGGGCGGTGGCGAACCAATCGGCGCTCGCGTAGGCGGGCACGGTCGTCCGAGAACTGCCGAGCAGACGGTGAATCGGCATGTCGGCCGCTTTGCCGGCGATGTCCCAGAGCGCGACGTCGATCGCACCGATGACCGCCAGGTGGATGCCCCGGTGCGTCGGCCAGAGATCCTTCCAGATCGCGCCGATATCGCTCGGATCACGTCCGATCAGGCGTCCCTTGAGCTGTATGAGTTGCATCGCGCGCACTGCGCCGCCGCCCAAGAACGCGTTGCCGGTGATGCCTTCGTCGGTCTCGACGGCGACGATGCCGAGGCTGGTCTTGCCGCCGAAGTGCATCGTCGCGGTGCGCCACGGCTCGACCTCCCAGTTGATGAGGGTCAGTTTGATATCGGTGATCTTCATTTCGCGTTCTCTCCTTGTTCAACTCCGGTCAATTTTGCGTTCAGCCGGATCCTGCGAATCATCGCCTTCTCACGCATACTGCGCCGCTTTGTTTTCCGAACGCATCCCCGGGAGCCCAAGAAACATGAGTGAAGCCAGCGAAATACCGTTCGATCCGGACGCCCTGCGTGATCGCTATCGCGTCGAACGCGACAAGCGTCTGCGTGCTGACGGCAACGAGCAATACGTCGAGATGAAGGACGCGTTCGGCCGTTACCTCGACGATCCGTATGTCGATCAGTCGATCGAGCGTGAACCCGTCTTCGACGAAGTCGACGTGGTGCTCGTCGGTGGTGGTTTCGGTGGCCTGCAGGCGGCAGCGCGATTGCGCCAGGCTGGCATCGACGATATTCGCATCATCGAAAAAGGCGGCGACTTCGGTGGCACATGGTACTGGAACCGCTATCCCGGCGCCCAGTGCGACGTGGAGTCCTACTGCTATCTGCCGCTTCTCGAAGAGCTCGATTACGTGCCCCGCGAGAAGTACTCCTACGCCAAGGAAATCCTCGCGCATTCCGCGGCGATCGGTGAGCATTTCGACCTTTACAAGAGCGCGCTCTTCCAGACGGAGGTGAAGCGCCTCGATTGGGACGATGACGCGCGGCGCTGGATCGTGCACACGAACCAGGGCGACGCGATTCGGGCGCGGTTCGTCTCGATGGCGAATGGCCCGCTTCACCGGCCGAAGCTTCCCGGCATCCCGGGGATCGACACCTTCAAGGGCCACAGTTTTCACACCAGCCGCTGGGATTACGACTACACGGGCGGCGGCCCGGACGGTGGGCTCGACAAACTGACCGATAAGCGGGTGGCGATCATTGGGACGGGCGCGACGGCTATCCAGTGCGTGCCGTTCCTCGGCGAGACAGCCGAACAGCTCTACGTCTTCCAGCGCACACCGTCGACCGTCGACGTCCGTGGCAATCGGCCGACCGATACGGCCTGGGCCGATTCACTTGAGGCGGGTTGGCAAAAACACCGCATGGAGAACTTCAACGCGTTGATTTCCGGTGTTCCGCAAAAAGAGGATCTCGTCGACGACGGATGGACGGATCTCATCGGCAAGATGCTCCAGCATTTCCGCCGCGCGAAAGACGGCGACAACATGGACATCCCGACGGTCATGGAAATGGCCAACTTCGAGAAGATGGAAGAGATTCGCGCTCGAGTCGATGAATATGTGGACGATCCGGATGTCGCCGAGAAGCTGAAGCCTTACTACAAAATGTTCTGCAAACGGCCGACCTTCAACGACGACTATCTACCGACGTTCAATCGCGCCAACGTGACGCTGGTCGACACCAACGGCCAGGGCGTCGATCGCGTCACCGAGAACGGTGTTGTTGTCGGCGGGGTCGAGTACGAGGTCGACTGCATCATCTATTCGACCGGTTTCGAAGTCGGCACGAGCTATACACGGCGCTCCGGCTACGAGGTCTATGGCAAGGCAGGCCGTGCGCTCTCCGATCATTGGTCGGAAGGCACCCGGACGCTTCACGGCATGGGCAGTTACGGCTTCCCGAACCTCTTCATCATGAACACCTCGCAGGGCGGCTTCACCGCGAACTTCCCGCACCTCCTAGACGAATCGGCCGTGCACCAGGCGCACATCATCAAGCACGCGCTCGAGCAGGGCTTCACCCAGGTCGAGGTCGAACAAGCGTCGGAAGATCAGTGGGTAGACACGATTCTCGGCTTTTCCGGCGGACCGTTAGGTGGTCTCGGTGGTCCCGATTGCACGCCGGGTTACTACAACAACGAAGGGCAGCCGAATCCGACCGCTGCCCAATCGGCCCCTTACGGCGGCGGCTCGATTCGGTTCTTCAAACTCCTCGAGGAGTGGCGCGAGGATGGCGCGTTCGAAGGACTTCGCTTTTTGTCGTAACGCGAGTTGAGCGCCGTCGCTGACAGCGTATTGGCCACGATCGGGGGAACACCACTCGTTTCCCTCGATCGCATCACGCGCGACGTCGACGGGAAGATCCTTGCGAAGCTCGAGATCTACAACCCCGGTCTCTCTAAAAAGGATCGTGCGGCGCTTCGCATCATCGAAGAGGCGGAGCGCGACGGCAGCCTCGAACCAGGCCAGACGGTTGTCGAGCTGACGAGCGGCAACATGGGAACGGGGCTCGCGATCGTCTGTGCCGTGAAGGGCTACCCGTTCGTTGCGGTCATGTCGCGGGGCAATTCAGTCGAGCGCGCGACGATGATGTTGGCTCACGGGGCGGAGGTCGTTCTCGTCGATCAAGCGCCGCAATCGATTCCGGGAGAGGTCAGCGGTGCCGATCTGGCCCGGGTTGAAGAAACCGCCCAGGCGATCTGCACGGATCGGGGCGCGTTCCGGGTCGATCAGTTCGTGCGGGCGGGCGGTGTGAACGCCCATTTCTTCGGCACGGCCCCTGAGGCCTGGACACAGGCGGAGGGACAAATCGACGGCTTCTGCGATTTTGTCGGCTCCGGCGGCACGTTTGCGGGTGTGAGTCGCTATCTCAAGGAAAGGAACGCGTTGATCGACTGCTATCTGGTCGAACCAGAGGATGCTGCGGTCATGAGTCGCCCGGAGAGCGAAATCCGGGGTCATCCGATTCAAGGCGGCGGTTATGCGATGCGCGATCTCGCCTACCTCTCCGATGTGGAGGTGGACGGATATCTTCGCGTCAGCGGTGAAGCTGCCCGCGCGCGGGCGCGCGAGCTGGCCCGAGTCGAGGGGATCTTTGCCGGCTTTTCCTCCGGTGCGAACGTCGATGCCGCGCTTCAGCTATTGGAAGGGCCGCTTCGTGGCGGGAACGTTTTGATTCTGATTTGTGATTCCGGCACGAAGTACTTGAGTACGGACCTCTGGGCCGAGGCGCAGGGAGATCCGTCTATTTCGTGATCAA
This sequence comes from uncultured Pseudomonadales bacterium, assembly GCA_951813295.1. Lineage (GTDB taxonomy): Bacteria > Pseudomonadota > Gammaproteobacteria > Pseudomonadales > Azotimanducaceae > VXYL01. Next base: position 806,044 of record CATOTI010000002.1, on the reverse strand, counting down.
GGCCGGCCGAAGGGTTCCGGATTCGCGAGGGCAGCGATGTCGATGTTTCCTTCGAGGGCATCGATCAAGCGCGTCGCGGTTTCGCGCGACATTCGTTTCGCCGCTTCGACGGAAACGCCCGCGCTGTGTGGACTCAAGAGCACTTTGTCGCTCGCCAGGAACGGATGGTCCGCCGGTGGCGGCTCGACCTCGAAGACATCGATTCCGGCGCCCGCGACGCGGCGATCGTCGAGTGCGATCTGGAGCGCTGTCTCGTCGACGATGCCACCGCGAGCGCAATTGATCACGAAGCTCTCGGGGCGCATCAGCGCCAACGCCTCGGCGTCGATCAGGTGCCGCGTCTCGTCGTTCAACGGGCAGTGCACCGATAGAAAGTCGGTCCGGTCGAGCACCGTTCGGAAATCATCGACCGGCGTGCAGCCGGCTTGCTCTATCACCTCGTCGTCGACGTACGGATCGGCGACGTAGACGTGCATGTCGAAGGCGAGGGCACGCCGGGCGAGTCGTGTGCCGATTCGTCCGAAACCGACGATCGTGAGCGTCTTCTCGGCAATGTCGACGGCGATCGGCGCGCTACGCAGGCGGAAATCGCTGCGCCTTGCCTCCGCGTCGTAGATCCGCGCGCGTTTCGCGAGCTCCAGGATGAACATCATCGTGTGCTCGGCGACGGACACCGCGTTGGCGGTGATGGCGAGGAGCAGTGGGATCTTCCGTTGGGTCAACGAATCGACGTGGATGTTGTCGTAGCCGACGCCGTGGCGCGCGACGGCGCGAAGTTTCGGCGCGGCGGCGAGCACGGCGGCCGTGAGCTGAGCGGAGCGCACCGCGATGCCGTCGACATCGGCGATCACCTCGATCAGGGCTTGCTCGGACGTATCGCGCGGCGTCACGACTTCGACGTCGGGATGGGCATCAAACACATCGGTCCCGGTCGCGAGCAGCGACTCGGTCATCAAGATCTTCATTTAGTCGCCCCGTCCATGGCGGATGATCCGTCCAGGGCGAGCGCCTGTGTGGACGTCGTCCTCGACGATGACTTCGCCGTTGACGATCGTTGCCTTGAAACCACATCCCGCCTGGGTGTAGCGACCGGCACCGTTCGGAAAGTCGTAGACGTATTCCGGGTGATACTGGCCGACGCGCGGGTAGTCGATCACGTTGATGTCTGCGCGTTGACCGACGGCGAGAGTGCCCCGATCTTCGATACCGATGACGCGCGCGGGTTCGGACGTCATGCGACGAACCCCGTCGGCCAAGCTGTAAACGCCGGCATCACGCGTCCAGTACCCGAGCACGTGTGTTGCCCAACTGGCGTCCATCACCTGGCCGACGTGGGCGCCCGCGTCGCCGAGGCCGGGCAGGCAAAAATCTGAGCGCATCCAGTCGGTCAGGGATTTGTTGTTGCCGTTGAAAACCCGGAAAACGAAGATCGCTTTTCCATGGGTCTGCTTCGAGACGCGCAGGAACATCTCGACCGGGTGCTCGCCGTTCGCTTCCGCCATCGCGTGCAAGCTGCCTTCCGGCCCGGCTGACCAGTTCGGATGATCCCCGTCGCCGAGCCAGTAGAAGCCCTTGGCGGCGCGCATCATGCCGGCTTCGGGCGTTTTGTCGTCGACCGCGGCGATGCCTTCGGAACGCAGCGTCTCGTAGGTGTTGGGATTCTCGAGGGCGGCGAGCCGGTCCTCGAACGAAAGGTCGCGTAGCGCCTGCCAGGCAGGCGTGCGGATCGGCAATTCGTTGCAGAGACCGCAAATGAATCCGGATCCGCGCGGAATACAGCCACCCGTGACGTCGTAGCCTTCGTCGGCCATCGCCTGGAACCGCTCGTGCATGATCCGTCCGTCGTCGTCCCCGCGGCCAACTGATGTGTTGGTCATCAGACGGTTACCGCCGACCGCCGCGATCTCCCGCAGGAGATCGCAGACTTTGTCCGCATCGCCTTCGATGCCGAGGACCGTCTGCATCAATCCGCCGCCGTTGGCCTTCACTACCTCGGCCATGCGTAGGAGTTCGGCGACTGACGAAAAGGTGCCCGGTACCGGGCGCCCATCGGGAATGCGGTGGGCCGTCACGCGCGACGTCGAAAAACCGGCCGCGCCGGCTTTCATCGCGTTGTCGACCAGCGCCGCCATCTGCTCGATTTCCTCGTCGGTTGCGAGTCCGTCGACGGCCCGATGGCCCATGACGTAGTAGCGCACCGCGCAGTGACCGACGAGCCCTACGACATTCGCCGCGGGCCGGCTCTTCTCGATCGAGTCGAGGTAGTCGCCGTACTGGTCCCAATCCCAGGGAAGCCCCGACATGATGGCGTGCTTCGGGATGTCCTCGACCGTTTCCATCATGCCGGCGAGCAACTCGCGATGTTCTTCCCGGCACGGCGCAAACGTCACGCCGCAGTTACCGAGCAGTACCGTCGTCACCCCGTGCTGCGTGGACGGCGTAACCATCGGATCCCAGGCGATTTGTGCGTCGAGATGCGTGTGTGCGTCGATGAATCCCGGCGTGACGATATGACCCGCGGCGTCGATTACGGCTTTGCCCCCGGTATCGACCTTACCGACCGCCGCGATCGTGTTGCCTTCGATGGCGATATCGCCGTTGAACGGCTCTCGGCCGGTGCCGTCGACGATTTCACCGCCGCGAATCACGAGATCGAACATGGGGGTCTCCGATTTGAGGAAGCGGGGGATTGTAAGACGGGTGGGGGGAAAGCGGGATTTCGGGGGTGGTGAGAAGTCGGATTTTTGGGGGGTGGGAAGTGGATCTGGCGGCGCTGGGAAGTGGATCTCGCGGAGCTGGGAAGTGGATCTGGCGGAGCTGGGAAGCTTTGACTTTCCGGAGGAGTAGGCTGGGTTGCAGCTTGCTCTTTCTTGTGGGGGCTCCGCCCCCACGCCCCCGCCGGATCGGCGCTGAGTCTGAGTTGGCTGGTGGGGGAATCTCGCCGCGCGCCCAGTACGGCGCGGAATCACCGCAGGTGATTCCCCCCTGGCGCGCTTTGCGCGCCGGGGCCCCGGGTCATGGGCGTGTTCGCCGGAAGGCGTCGGTCGATATCGAGCGCGACTCGCAGGATGGTTTAGTCGGGTTTGCAGGATCCTGCAGCTTCTCCCTTCGCTCGACGTCCTGGAAAGGATTCGCAGGTTGATCGGTTCGCTAGGATCTTCCTAAGGGCAAAATTAGCTCTGAAGCCGGCAAACCCCAATCAGCGAAATCGATGACCTCGAGCCCGGCGCGGCAACGCCGCGACGCAGGGGGGTCCTAGGGGGGACCCGGAGGGTCCCCCCTAGAAGAAATAGTTCACAAAATTGCAGCCTCCAACTGCCGCCCGATCGACGGTTTCCAGACCCTCCGGAACGCCCGCTGCGTCGCGCGCTACACTGGGCGCGTGCAAGGGGAGGGTTTATGCACGATCTAGTTATTCGCAACGTCGTCATCGTCGATGGCACGGGGCAGCCCGGGTTCGAGAGTTCGGTCACGGTCGATGATGGTGTCATCACGTCGGTGGGCGACGCGCCGGCGCAGGCTTCGCGGTTGGTCGATGGGCAGGGGGCGCTGCTGACGCCTGGTTTCGTCGACATCCATACTCACTACGACGGCCAGGTGTGTTGGGACAAAGAGGTCACGCCGAGTTCCGGCCACGGTGTCACGACGATCGTGATGGGTAATTGTGGGGTCGGCTTCGCACCGGTTCGACGGGGTACCCACGGCGAGCTGGTTTCGTTGATGGAGAGCGTCGAGGACATCCCCGGTACGGCGTTGCATGAGGGCATCGACTGGGAATGGGAGACCTTTCCCGAGTATCTCGACGCGATCGACACGCCTTATACAGTCGACGTCGGCACGCAGGCGCCGCATGTCGCCATCCGTCACTACGTGATGGGCGAGCGCTGCTATGACGATGCGACGGCGGAAGACATGGCAGCGATGCGCGACATCACGCGCGAAGCGCTGGAAGCGGGTGCGCTCGGGTTCACGACGTCACGGTTCTACGGTCACGTCGACAAGGCCGGTAATCTCGTCCCGGGAACGCGTGCGAGTGCGGCTGAGATGGAGACCATTGCGAGTGCGTTCCAGGGGCTTGGGCACGGTGCGATCGAGTTCGTTTCCGATTCGCTCAACGATCCCGAGGAACGTGCCTGGATCGAACACGTCGCGCGGACGTCCGGTGCGACCATCACGCCGCTCATGGGGGCGGGTGGTGCGCCGATGTGGGAGCTCGCGGAGCGTTTGAACAGCGAAGGTTTCAATCTCCGTCCACAAGTTGGCGCACGTCCGGCGTCGATCTTGATGTCGCTCGAAGGCACCATCAATCCGATGCGTCAGTTCCCGGCCTATCGTCAGATTCACGATCGGCCCCTTGAGGAACGCGTCGCAGCGATGCGTGATCCCGAGTTCCGCCGAGCGGTTGTCGAGGGTGAGCAGATCCTGCCGCGCAATCGCGACGCCGCGAATATGATCAGCAACTTCGATCAGATGTACGTCATGGACGCCGGGCTCAGCTACGAGCCGAGCGCGGATGACACCGTCGCGGCGATTGCCGCGTCGAAAGGCATCGCGCCGGTCGAGGTGATGATGGATACGTTTGCCGAGAACCTGCCGCTCTTGACGCTATTCGGTGGCTATCCTGGCGATCTCGAAAAACAGCGGCGGGCGATCGAGAACCCGAACTCGGTTTTCGGCCTATCCGACGGCGGTGCGCATGTCGGCGTCCTGGTCGATGCCAGCGTGCCGACCTACATGCTCTCTTACTTCACGCGGGATCGGACCCGCGGGCCGAAAATGCCCGTCGAGTTCGTCGTCCACAAGCTGACGCAGGATTCGGCGGGCGTGTACGGGCTCAACGATCGCGGGGTGATCGCGCCGGGCTACAAGGCGGATCTCAACCTCGTCGATTACGAATCGTTGGCGCTCGACCGACCGTACATGGCGTATGACCTGCCGGCCGGCGGCAAGCGTCTTATTCAGCGCGCTCGCGGCTACCGCATGACGATCAATCGTGGTGAGGTGACCTACGAGAACGGCGAGCACACCGGCGCCATGCCGGGTCGTCTGATTCGCGGCGGACAGGCCATCCCGGTCTGACTCCTACCGACGCTGCGGGCGGTGCGGACCGCCCGCGGTGCATCACTTTGCCTCGAGGTTAGCCGATGTCTACCGTCGCCTCTGATTCCACGCAGCCGTTGTCCCTGGCCGGTACCCCCGCGGCTTCGCCGCTCGGTTACTACAGCTGGACGTTCGGGCAATGCGCCCGTGACCCGCTGTACATCATGGTCATCATCTACATTTTCTTTCCGTACTTCTCGAACGTGGTCGTGGGCGATCCGGTTCGTGGTCAGACGCTGATCGGCTATTTGAACGCCGGTGCGGGATTCTTCATGGCGATGACGATCCCGTTCGTCGGCGCGATCGCCGACAAGATCGGCCGTCGAAAACCATGGATCGTGGTGAGCCACGCGACGATGGGCGTCACGGCCATCCTGCTCTGGTGGATCCTGCCCGCGGGGGGTGGCCTTGGCATCGAACTTGGCTTCGTCGTGCTTCTGGTGATGCTGATTGCGTTTGGCTATGCCGAGGTCTTCCACAACGCGATGTTGCCGAGCGTCACGCCGATCGAGAAGGCCGGCGTCGTGTCGGGAATCGCCTTTTCGCTCGGCAACATGGCGGCGATCTTCCTGATGATCTTCGTCTTGATCGCCTTCGCCCTGCCCGGTACCCAGGATTGGGCCTTCCTGCCGGAGGTTCCGCTCTTCGGGATCGACCAGGCGGCCAACGAACACGACCGCATCGTGGGACCACTCGGCGGCGTCTGGCTGTTGGTCTTCGTTCTACCGATCCTGCTCTTTACGCCCGATGGCAAGCGCTCGCCCGAGCGCATCATCGACAACGTTCGCCAGGGTTTGAACGAGGTGGTGACGACGATTCGCCACGTACGCCACTACGCGAACATCGGTATCTATCTGCTGGCGCGGATGTTCTTCAACGACGGTATGGCCGGTGTGCTCGTGTTCAACGGTGTCTACGCCTCGGGCACATTCGGCTGGGGCACGATCGAAATGCTGTTACTCGGGCTCGTGACGAGTGCATCGGCGATGATCGGCGCGTACCTCGGTGGTCGGATCGACGACCGGTTGGGATCGATTCGAACCCTCACCATCGCGATCGGGATGACGACGCTCATTCTGGCCCTTTTAGTCTCGATAGATTCCGAAGCCGTGCTCTTCGTCGTACATCTGGGATCCGATGCGGTCTGGGGGTCGCCCTATTTCGACAGTGGGCCGGAACTCATCTATCTCATCACCTTTCAATTCTTCGCGCTCTTTTTCGTGACCGGACTGTCGGCGTCGCGAACGTTGATGGCGAAGCTGTCGCCGCCCGAGATGGCGACGCAGTTCTTCGGGCTCTATTCGTTGAGCGGGACGGTCACAGCCTTCCTGGCGCCGCTCATGGTGGCGACCACGACGGACTTTTTCGATTCTCAGCGTGCGGGTTTCGCCTCGCTCATCATCTTGATGGTGCTTGGTGCGGTGATGCTCTTCTGGGTCAAGGAAGAACAAGCGACGCCGGCGCGGGCGACCTCAGTGGAGCGCTAGTTAATCGACCCCGCTGTCGCGTGTCATCTTCGTGAGCATCGCGAAAGTCAGGAGGTGACCGTGGCCAACCGGGTCTGGTTCTGGAATCTGATCGCGAAGCGCTACTCGCGCTCGCCGGTCACGGATCAAGCCGCCTATGAGTACAAGCTCGAACTCACGCGGGCGTGTTTCTCGCCGACGACGCGCGTCCTCGAGTTTGGTTGCGGTACGGGATCGACGGCGATTGCCCACGCTGCGGCCGTCGCGGGCTACACGGCAAGCGACGTCTCGCCGAACATGATCGCGATCGGCGAAGAAAAAGCTCGTGAAGCCGGTATCGAGAACATTCGCTTCGTCGTCGGGACGTTGGGAGATATCGATCCGACCGAACGATTCGACGCCATTCTCGGGCTCAACATCCTGCATCTGCTTCCCGATTACGTTGAATCGATCAGATCTTCTTTCGAGCGGCTCGACGCCGGTGGCGTCTTCGTCTCCAGCACGCCATGTCTCGCCGAAGGGTCGCTCTTGCTACGGGTGCTCGGACGGGTTGGCGGTTTTCTTGGGCTGCTCCCACGTCTTTCGTTCTTCAGTTCGGACGAGTTGAGGGCCGAGATTCGTGACTCGGGCTTCGAGATCGACACCGAATGGCAACCCAAGCCTGACGCAGGCTTGTTTCTCATTGCGAGAAAGCCTGGCTAAATCGGTACACGCATTCGTGCCGGGGGAACACGATGGGTGAAATATCGGATCAGGCCGAGGGGGTTGCTGATCCCGACGATGCCATCGACCCGTACACGATCCAGACCGATGGTGTGCGGGAAGCGCCCAGCACGCTGATCGGTCGTTTCAAGAGCCTCGGTCCCGGCATTGTCGTGTCGGGATCGATTGTGTGCATCCTTTTTTCGACGGTCCTCTCGGGGATCGGCGCCGGATCCCGGTCGTTTCCCGACCTCCTCGTCACCCTCGGATTCATCGACCGGCAGAACCTCGAGCGTCGCAAGAAGTGGATCCGCGGCTACATCATCGCGATGCCGATCATCTCGACCGTCATCTACCTTTTCTACCAGGAACCGATTGCCCTCGTGATCTTCGGTGCGACGTTCGGCGCCTTCATGCTGCCGGTGCAGAGCTTCATGACGATCTACGTGCAGCGTAAGCGCATGGACCCGCGGGTCTGGCCGGGGCCCTGGATACGTGGTGCCGTCGTTGTGGTTTTCCTGATTCAGGCGATACTCAGCGCGTTCATCATCTGGAACATTTTCTTTGGCTTCTAGATCTATCCGGTGGCAAATCTCAGGAAAGGAGACGGCGTGGAAGGGGTAACGAAGAAGCCCAACATTCTGGTCATCGTCACGGATCAGCAGCGGGCTGATCACGCAGGGTTCATGGGAAACGCGGTCTTAAAAACCCCGCACCTCGATGCGCTCGCGGCTCGCGGGATGGTGTTCGACAACGCCTGGGTCTCGAATCCGGTTTGCATGCCGAATCGGTCGACGATGATGACCGGACGCATGCCGACCGCGCACGGGGTGATTTTCAACGACCGATCTCTCGACTGGAACGCGAACACGTTCGTCCGGTCGCTCAAGAAGAACGGCTATGCGACGAGCCTGATCGGCAAGTCACACCTGCAGCATGGCATGAGCCGAAACTCCGTCGTGCCGTTTCGCGGCGAGGCGGTGGGTTCGGCCTATTTCGAAACCGGGTGGGATGAACTCGAGGATTTCGAACGATTCGCTACAGGTGTCCCGGTTGATGAGCCCGACGACTTTTACGGATTCGAGCATGTTGAACTCGCGATCGATCACGGCGCGCGGGCGACCGGCCATCACCTGCATTGGGCGCTGTCACGCGGCGCGCGCGAGGCGGATGTCTTTGTTGAGTACGAACCGGATGCGCCCGGGAGCGACCGGTCGTCGCACTGGTGGCAAATCTATCGTCCACCTTATGACGCGAAGTTCCACTCGACGAGTTTCGTCACCGAACGCACCCTCGACTATCTCGACAGCCGGAACGCCAGCGACGAACCGTGGATGGTCTGGTGCTCGTACCCGGATCCGCATCACCCGATGACGCCGCCGGGCGAATGGTTCGATCGACATTCACCGGACGATATGGAACTCCCGGCAAACCGGCACGATCCACTCGACGGAGCGCCTGCGCATCTGAAGATCTTTCAGGGCGTCCATCCACACGATCAGCGCAACTGGGTGGCGCCGTGTGGCTTTGGCGACGATGCGCTCCTACGGGAGGCGATCGCGGCGACCTACGGCATGGTCGAGATGATCGATCATGGCGTCGGTCGAATCCTCGATCGGCTCGAAGCGATGGGCGTTCGTGACGACACGATCATCGTCTTCACCAGTGATCATGGCGACATGATGGGTGAGCACGGATTGTTCTTGAAAGGCTTCATGCACTATCGCGGGACGCTGCAAGTGCCGTTGATCGTCGATTCCCCGTACGCGGCGGCGGGCCGCACGGACGGGCTGGCGTCGAGCATCGACCTCGCACCGACGCTGCTCGAGCTTGTTGGTATTGCCGAATACGACGGTATCCAGGGCCATTCCCTCACGCCGCTTCTCGACTCCGAGGCGGATGCAGCCGCTCGAGACTTCGTGCTGATCGAAGACGATGTATCGACGATTACGGCGAAGCTCACACCGATTCCCGCGAAGACGCGCACCGTTCTCGCCGACGGCTACAAATACACGCGCAATTCCAAAGGCGAAGAGCAGCTCTTTGACCTCCGCGCCGATCCGGACGAAATGCACGATCTCGCGACGCGCGAGCGAACAGCGCGAGCTCGCATGATGGAGCGCCTGACCGACGCGCTGATCGATGCGGACGACGCCGCTCGAGGTGCGCCAGCGACGGTGTGATGTGCGCTTCAGCGCTCGCGTTTCGTTCGCCGTGATTTCTTGCCGCGCGCCACTTCGGTCGCCAGCGCATCGAGCTTGTGTTCCCAGAACCGACGGAAAACGCCGAGCCAGTCGTCGATCTCCGCCAGCGGTTCGGCGTTGATCGAATAGATCCGTCGTTGGGCGTCGGCACGCACGTTAGCGAAGCCGTTCTCGCGCAGAATCTTGAGCTGGTAGGAGACGGCCGGCTGGCTGATGCCGAACTCGCGCGCGATCACGTCGACGATCGCCCCGGATGCGAGATCCGTCTCGGCGAGGAGCTCGAGGATTCGCCGGCGGACGGGATCGTGAAGGATGTCGAAGGCATTCATCGGCTATTCGACCGATGTGCCCGTGTAGAACGCATAAGTCTCCTTGCCCGCCGCTTTAGCGACGTCGGGATCGGTGCCGAAAGCGATCGCTGCGGCGACCCAGTCGTCGCTCGCGGCGCGCATGAACGCTCGCCCTTCATCCGTCGTGACCCAGGCGTTCTCGTCGACGGGCTCGTATGCCTCGCCCGCGTCGATGTACCCATCGAGGCTCACCAGCGCTGTATCCCAGCCCACGCCGACGGATCCCGGGCCGTACTGAGCCCAAAATTCGAGAAAGTGCGCTTCATCCTCTGCGATGTGCTCGAGGGTCAGCCGGGTCGATTCGTCGCTTTGTGATTCGAGATTGAGAAGGACCCAGCCGACACCACCCTGCATCTCCCACGAAAGTTCGAGATAGCGAGGCGTGTCACAACGGCGAATCGTTCCGCCGGCGTTGCCGTCGAGCTGGTATCGGCCGCCCTCGACGAGATCGCCGTGAACGGGAAGGAACCAACGCGCCAGGCGTTCGGGCGTGACGATTGCATCCCACAGGTCTTCGATCAACGTGGGAAACGTTCGCTCGATGACGACCGAGCGTCCCCTTTTGCCTTCCCACTCGATGGGCTTTACCTGACGTGTGATCGGCTCGATGGTGGTTCCGGACATCGTAAATCGTCTCATGTTTATATACGCAGATATTTATATAGAGGACAAATGAAGAATGCAATCGCCCCGGGCGAGCGACGTTGAACGTTTGTTTCAGGCGAGGATTTTGTCGACCAGCGTCATCAGGTGGTCAGCGACCGATTCCGGGTCCGTCATCGCCGCGAAATGGTGGCTATCGATCCTGGCAAAGGGCCAGTCGGCGGCATGAGCGAGGTCGACCGCGCGGCGATAGTGTTCGGAAAGCGAAAGGTAGGCACAGGGCACTTCAGGCCAGTCGGTGGGAACGGCGATCGATTCTTCGTAGAGATCGGTCGGGATGAGCGGCTGATGTTCGACGAATGCATCGCGTTGCGTAGCGTCGGGTAGATAGGGCGCCAGATCTTCGCTGGTCCAGCGCGGCATCCATTTGTCCTTCGTGGTTTCTCGGATTCGGTCGGCATCGGCGGGGTCGTCGAAAAGATCGAAGCGTGACCGGCCGTGCTCCGGGAGGTCACAGTCGACGAAGAGATAGCCGCGCAGGCGCGATTCTTTACTCCGGTTTCGGCTGAAGCGCCCGATCGCGGGTAGCAGGACGCTGGATCCTGAGTGGGCAACGAGGATGAAGTCGCCCTCGTCCGGTAGCGACGCGGCGACGGTTGCCGATTGCGTGATCCAGTACGGCGGGAAGAGATAAGCCGTATCGGTCAGGCGCGCGACGGCGTTTCGTTGCCGACGCGCCCACAACGCCGCGGACACCGGCTCCCAATAGCCGGGGCCCGTCAACGGGCTCGGGATAAGAATGAGTCGCAGGACGGGATCGGGCACTAGTCTTCGAGGGCGGCGATACCTGCGTCGACGCGAGCCGCGCGTTCTTCGTCGTACCACCAGGTGTCGAGCCAGGCCGGTCGTTGCAGGCGAAGGTCCGTGTCGGGTCGACCGAAGCGGTCCCAATAGACCAGCCGGTATCCGGGGGCGCCCAGTCCGGGAACGTAATAGAAGCTCCACAGGAGAATCCGATCGAGCGCACGCGTCGCCGCATAGAAATCCTCGGCCGTTCGGGCGGCCATGATGGTGTCGATCAGGGCGTCGACGGCGGGGTCGCGAACTTTGCCCCAGTTCTGACCACCCGCTGAATCGGCGGCTTCGCTCGAGAGGCGGTTGCGCAGCATGACGCCGGGGATGTTGCCCGGTACGAACGAGTTGTGCGCGCCCTCGAACTTGCCGTTGCGCATCCGATAGAGCCAGTTGGATGTCTCGAGGAAGCGGGCGTCGGTTTCGATCCCGACCCGGTTCATGAGGTTCATGAGCGGCGTCTCCTGGCGGAGACCAAATGGCGAGCCGAAGATGAATTCGACCGTGAACGGCTCGCCGGTCTCGACATTGCGCATGACACCGTCACGCATTTCCCAGCCAGCCGCGGCAAAAAGCTCGAGCGCACGTTTCATGTTGTCACGGTCGAATCCGTAGCCCGATGTCTCATTGCCTTCGAATGGGGTGGTGAAGACGCGCTCCGGGACCTGGCCGCGCCACGGTTCCAATAGCTCGAGCTCGCGCTCCGAAGGCAGTCCTTCGGACGCCATCTTGGAGTTGTAGAAGTAACTCTTGGCGTAGTTGTAGAAGCCGTACATGAGGACGCGGTTCGTCCAGCGGAACTCCGACAGCAGCCAGAGCGCTTCGCGTACACGAATGTCCCGGAACTTCGGGCGTTCGAGATTCCAGAAAACCGGCGCCCAGAGACCCCATGGCCGCGCAATGTCGACGAGTTCCCGTTTGAAGAGCCCCTGTTTGACCGCGGGGAAGTTGTACTGGGTCATCCAGTTTTTCGACACGGTCTCGGTACGGACGTCGATCACGTCGCCTTTCTGCGATTCGAGCATGATCGACTCGTCGCGGAAGTAGTCGTACTTGATCCTGTCGTAGTTATAGCGACCCCGGTTGACGGGCAGGTCGCGGCCCCAGTAGTCGTCCACTCGCTCGAGCGTAATGTTTCGGCCGAGCTCGAAGTTGCCGATGCGATACGGCCCGCTGCCGAGCGGCGGTTCGACTGTCGTCTGCGTGATGTCGCGCGTTGCCCAGTAGTGCTTCGGCAGGATCGTGTAGGCGCCAATCATGAAGACGAGATCCGGGTTACTCGCCCTATCTGGCTTGACGGTGAAAAGCACTTCATCGTCGTCGAGCTTCTCGATACTGCCGAGTTCGAGAAGTGCGGTTCGAACGCCTGCCGCGCCCTTGTCCCGCAAGGTTTCCATCGTGAAGACCACATCGTCGACGGTTAGCGGCGTACCGTCGTGCCAGTAAGCCCCCGGCCGTATCTTGAAGGCGAACTCCTTGAAGTCATCAGCGACCCAGATGCCTTTCGCCAGGCGGCCATAGTGGCCCGTCTCCTCGTCGATCGCGTGTTCGAGTAACCGATCGTAGATGTGTGAACCGTCGCCCAAGCGTTCGACCCCCTTGGCGACGCGGCCGCGATCGAGGATGCCGTTGAAGCTATCGAACGTGCCGATCTGCGAGGTCCGCACGAGACCGCCCTTCGGGGCGTCCGGGTTGACGTAGTCGAAGTGCTGGAATCCGGGCGGGTATTTGAGCTCTACGAGATACGCCGTACCGTGGTGGTAGACGATATCCGGCCGAACGTCTGAAATTTCCGCGAACGCGTCCTCGCTCGGCGCATTGGCGCTCGTGGGCAAGGCGAATACAAACAACGCCGCGAGAAGCGTCGACTGCCGAAAATCGATGAACCGGACCATCAAACCTCCGCTCGACGAGCGGACGAACAACGTCCACGAGTATCGCATGGATCGCGAACGTCGCTCGGGCGTGGCAGTGCCACCGTTCGGATGGTGAATTTCTGCGGGCGATCAGTCATGTTCCATTCGAACCGGCGAGCAGAACGGAGGGCCAATGGCGAGTTCAGACCACGATGCGGACGCCTACCGCGACTATCAGGCGGCGGACGATCACGTTCGCGAGTTCTATCGCGCCAATCACGCCCAGCAGACCTACGACTTTGCGAGCGGAAAACGTGACGATTTCGCGCGATTGGATCATGCGCGCATGGGGATATGGGAGGCGTGCGAGAAGCTCGATTCGCTCGTCGATGACAGCGACCCCGACACGAGTCTCACGCAGATCGAGCACTGCCTGCAGACGGCGGAAGGCATCCGCCGCGATGGCCACCCCGACTGGTTCATCCTCGCCGGGCTCGTGCACGACCTCGGCAAAGTGCTGGTCGCGTTCGATGAACCGCAGTGGGCGGTGACGGGCGATACCTTCGTCGTCGGCTGCGCATTCAACGAGGCGATCGTCTATCCCGAGTACTTTAGCGCCAACCCGGATGCGCGCGATTCCCGCTTCAACACGCCCAACGGAGTCTACGAGGCGGAATGTGGGCTCGATGCGCTGACGCTCTCCTGGGGACACGACGAGTACATGTATCTCGTCGCGCGAGATTATTTGCCGAAAGCGGCCCTCGACATGATCCGCTACCACAGCTTCTACCCGGGTCACTCGACCCACGCATACGACTACCTGATGAATGCCAAGGACACCGAAACACTCGATTGGGTGCGCCGGTTCAATGCCTACGACCTCTATACCAAACACGACGACCCGCCGGACGTGGCCGCGTTGAAGCCGTACTACGAAGACTTGGTCGGTCGGTACTTTCCCGCCGAGGTGGCGTGGTGAAAAAACCAGGTCAGATGATGGGCTACGTTCTCTCTGCGTGGCTCGGATGGACGGCGCTCGCCGAGCCGCAATCGGCCGTCGACCGGGATTCGATCCTGGGGGCGGATTGGCCGGCCGCGTGGTTTGTGGAGCCGCCGACCGCGAGCGAGGTCGGTATCACCTCGTTCTCGGACAGCCCCTATCTGGCTGATCAAGGCCTACCGCCCGTCGCGGATCGTTTACCGGACGATCCGCCGGTCATCGAGCCGTTCGAATCCATCGGCCGCTACGGCGGCACGGCGCGTATCACGCTTGGCGATAGCTGGCAGTTCTTCAACTGGGAGTCGGCGCTCACGATCTCGGCTGACATGCGCGAGATCCTGCCGAATATCGCGCGCTCGTTCGATGTCAGTGAGGACGGTAAGACGACCACCGTTCGGCTGCGTAAAGGCATCCGGTGGTCTGATGGTCATCCGCTCACAAGCGACGATTTCGAGTTCACGTTCAACCACATCTGGCTCGACAAGGAATACTCGCCGATCACGTCGCGCCACATTCAGGGCGGGCGGTTCGAGAAGGTCGACCCGTTGACGTTCCGCTACGTGTTCGACCGGCCGAATCCACTCTTCATCAACCTGATTGCCCAGTACGGCAATTTCATGGTCGACCCGAAGCATTACTTCAAGAACTGGCATCCGGCTTTCGTCGATCGCGACGAGCTCAATGAGCGCATTCAAGAGCGCAACATCCTCAATTGGCGGACGTTCGTCGATGCGCAACGTAACGCGCGCATCGAGGAGAGTCGTGACGTCCCGACCCTTCGTGCCTATCGGGTCGTGAGCCGGTCGCCGTCGATGGTGCGCTGGGAGCGTAACCCGTACTACCACAAGGTCGATCCGGCCGGTCAGCAACTCCCGTATATCGATGCGATCGAGGCCGAAGTGATCCTCGACAACGGCGAACTAGTGACGGCCAAGGCGTCGACGGGTCAGCTCGACTTCGCCGCCTTTGCGCTGCGCACGCAGGACCTGCCGCTCCTGAAACTCGGCGAGCAGGCCGGGCTCGTCGACGTGCATGTCTGGACGCGCCTGCACACGAGCGACGTCATCATCCAGCTCAACTACAACGCTGAAGACGAGCGGCTGCGTGAGCTCTACTGGGAAAAGGGCTTTCGCCAGGCCTTGAGCCTCGCGATCAACCGACCCGAGATGAACGAGCTGATCTACTTCGGCCGCGCGGTTCCGCAGCAGGCTTCCGCGCATCCATCGAGTGCTTTCTACGATCCGGCGTTTGCGCGTGCTTTTGCCGAATACGATCCCGAGCGCGCTAATGGGTTGCTCGATGATCTCGGGCTCGTCGACGTGACAGGCGACGGCCTACGCGAATACCCGGACGGTTCGTCGCTCATCATCACGATGGAGTACCTCGACTTCGAGACACCCAAGGCGATCTCGATGGAGCTCGTCTCGACCTATTGGCGTGCCGTCGGTATCGATATCCGGTTGAAGCTCGTGAGCCGAGCGTTGCAGTCGGCCCGGGCGCAGGCCGGCAAGATGCAGATGACGCTTTGGCACGCCGACAAGGTCACGGACGTTTTGTTTCCCATTCATCCCATCTGGTATGCGCCGATGTACAACGGCTGGGACAACGCGATGTGGAACGACTGGGCACGTCACTTCCTGACCGAAGGAAATGTCGGTAGCTTGCCGCCACCACCGATCCGGCAACTACAGGACTACTCGGATCGAATGCGCCATGCGCTCGATCCGGCGGAGCGGATCGAAGCTGGCAAGAATCTCCTCCGCTCGACGGCCGAGAACACCTGGTCGATGGGTACAGTCGGCCTCGCCCCCCACCCGGTTGTGGTCTCGAAGCGTTTGAAGAATGTGATCCCCGATGGGATCTGGGGCTGGGACAACCGCTGGACGCTTTCCTACCACCCGTCGACCTGGTATTTCGACGACGGGCGAGAAGAGGCTGTCGAGCGCGACTAGCTCGTTACGGCGCGGGGATGTCCAGGATCGCGCGGTGCGGCGTGGAGAGCCGTCGGTGAACGCCCGCATCGATCGCCGCGAGCATGTCCTGTTGTGTCGGGTTCGTCGCGCGCGTGAAAAACACGTGCTGGGCCCGGCGCAAACTCGTCGACCGGTTCTGTGTGCCGCTGTGCCAGAGATGGGCGTTGTAGACCATCAAGCTGCCCGCCTTCCCCGTGATGTAGACCTCGCCGGGTACCGGCAGGTACGGGTCACGTTCGCCGTCGTTGAAAGGTGATCCGTTCGGGTGCGTGCCCGATCGGTGGGATCCGGGAACGACGCGCGTCGGCCCGTTTTCGAGTGTGAAATCGTCGAGCATCCAGACGGCGTTCACGACCTGCGGTCGACTGTCGATCCCCCAGCCGAAGTCAGCGTGCAGGGCTTGCTGACCGTAGCCCGGCAGCGGGCAGTGATAATTCGTGCTCGAAAGCCTGAATTGGCTACCGAGCACGTGACGGGTCACGGCCAGGAGTCGTGGATGGGTGAAGAGCACGTCCAGCAAACCGT
Organism: uncultured Pseudomonadales bacterium; assembly: GCA_951813295.1. Classification (GTDB taxonomy): domain Bacteria; phylum Pseudomonadota; class Gammaproteobacteria; order Pseudomonadales; family Azotimanducaceae; genus VXYL01. The sequence goes on along the minus strand of CATOTI010000002.1, from coordinate 789,413 downwards.
CGTGATTGATCGCTTTGACCACGGTGCCGCTCATCCGGCCGATCCCGCGGGTCTGTGATACCTCGTGCCCGGCGGAGCCGCCTTCTCTCGCGATCGCGTCGTCGTAGCGTTCGTGCATCCGCGTGACCGTCGGTTCGTCGAGCAATCGCCCCAGATTGACGTAACCGTCTCGATCGAGCTGCGCTTTTTCGTCCAAGGAAAGGTGTGTGTTGCTCTCGCCGACATCGAACTCGTCAAGCGCGCGCTCTATCTCATCCGTCGGCAGGCGCTGGTGCGAGTCGTCGAATCGCGCCAGAACGCTCGCCGCGGACTCGATGACGGCTTGCGGAAGACCTCGCTCTGACGCGACGCGCGCGAGCACGGCGTGACGTTCGCGTGCGTTCGTGCCGCCATTCCAGGCGGCGGTGAGGAGATCGACGCGCTGGCGCGATTCCCAACGGAATGCCACGGGCGGCGGCTCGTAGTGGAGCGAGTCGCGGTCGGCCGGAAGGGCTTCGACCGCGGCGGCCTCGAGATGGGCGGTGAGTCCGGAGGCGAGGGTCATCGATCGACTACTGCATGTTGATTGCGGTCTGGAAGTGTTCGCGTGCCGTGACGCGCTCGACGTAGGCCTTCAGGTGCGGCATTTCGTCCGGGACACAGCCGAGGCGATTACTCATGAAGCACGCGTGGCCGAGCATGATGTCGGCGGCCGAAAAATCGCCGATTAGATAGTCTTTCCCCTCGAGCGTTTCGTTGACGGGGGCAAGCGCTCGCGTCAGCAGCCGTTGCGCCTGTCCGAGCGCGGTCTCGTCCCGACGTTCGGGCGGCAGCAGTACCGTCTGTACGACGATCGTATTGACCGGTGGCATCACCATGCCTTCACAGTAGTGGAACCATTGCAGGTAGGCGGGGTAGCGCTCGTCGTCGACCGCGGGCTTCAAGCCACCGTTCTTGTGGCGTTCGAGAACGTACTCGACGATCGCGCCGGATTCCCAGATGCGGATATCACCGTCGTCGAGCACGGGAACGCGACCCAGCGGATGGCGAGCGCGGTGTTCATCCGACTTCAGATCCGACGGATGGAACTTCATCTTGTTGATCTCGTACTCGAGGCCGAGTTCTTCCAGGAGCCAGACGATTCGACCGGCACGCGAATTGGGTGCGAAATGAAGTGTGAGCACGGATCCCCCTCCGATAGCGACGTGGTGTGAGCGCGTAAGTGTACGGCTTCGTTGTGTGTGAACGCGCGCCATCTGGATCGGCGCGCCTCGTAGCACGCGGGTACCATCGAGATTTCGCGACGACGTCGATGGGGGATCTATGAGGACGGTTGTTCAACTGACGCTTGCCGGGCTGCTCGCGCAGAGTGCGCTCGGCGAGGATGGTTCGCCCGCCGTGCAGGAACACCCGGAGGTCAAAGGCGCCATTGCCATAGTCGACGCCTGGATCGATGCGTTGGTCGACTACGAGGACGTTCCGGGCGTGTCGGTCGGGTTCGTTCTCGATCAGGACGTCATCTGGTCGAAAGGTTTCGGTGTCGCCAATCGGGCGACCGGTGAGGTGCCCGACGCCGATACGATCTACAGCATCTGCAGCATTTCGAAGCTCTTCACGGCCATCGGCGCGATGCAGCAACGCGATGCGGGCACGTTGTCCTTGCGCGACCCGGTCGGCGCGCATCTGGATTGGTTCTCGATCGATGAGCAGCATGCCGACGCGGGCCCGGCGCGCATCGAAGGGCTCCTGACGCACTCATCCGGCCTGCCGCGCGAATCGGACTTTCCTTATTGGGTCGGCTCGTTCGATTTTCCCTCGCGCGATGCGATGATCGATCGTCTGCGAGAGCAGGCGACGCTCTATCCCGCCTCGACGCGATTTCAGTACTCGAATCTTGCCCTGACGCTCGTCGGTGAGATCGTTGCTGCACGTTCGGGGATGCCGTATGAGCAATACATGCGTGAGCGAATCCTCGATCCCATCGGGCTCGCGGATACCCGAACGTTCTTTCCCGTGAAACTCCACGGCGAGTCGATGGCGGTCGGCTATACCGGCCGGGAACGGCATGGCGAGCGTCGACGGCTACCGCCCTTCGACACCGCGGCGATTACGCCGGCGGCCGGGTTTACCAGTACGGTCAACGATCTGGCGCGCTTCGCGAGTTGGCAGTTTCGTGTTCTGGCGGGCGAGGACGACGGCGTGCTCGATCGCAACACGCTGCGCGAAATGCATCGAATCCATTGGGTCGAACCCGGCGGATCGCCCAACTGGGGACTTGGCTTTTCCGTTTTCGAATCGGACGGTCAGAGGATCGTCGGGCACTCCGGTGGCTGCCCCGGTTATGTGACGGACCTCGCGATCGTTCCGAAGCACGAGGTCGCTGCGATTGCGCTCACGAATGCGGCGGACGGACCCGCGGGCGGCATCACCCGCTCGATGTTGAAAATGATCGGTGGCGCGCTCGCCAAGGCCGAATCGGTGCCAGAGCCGGCGCCTGAGGGTTTGCCGAATCTTGAAGACTATGCCGGGAACTATTCGGCCGGCGTCTGGGGCGGTGAAAACGCTATCCGCGTCTGGGGACACCAGCTCGCGAGCATCTTCCTGCCCACCGACAATCTCGGCGAGGCGCGCATGTTGCGCCATGTCGAGGGCGACCGGTTCGTTCGGCTTGGCAGCGATCGGGAACCCCGGGAGGAGGTTGAATTCGTCCGCGATGATGGCGGCGCTGTCATCGGCGTTCGCGTGCACTCGATCGTCTCGGCGCGAATCGACTAAGCGCTGCGCAAGCGTCTTGATGACGATGTCGGGCGGTCTGGGCTCGCGGCTGATCGTGGGCGTCACCGGTCATCGGGACCTGGTCGACGCCGAAATGCCGATTCTGCGCGAGCGGATGTCGAGCTTGCTAACGGATCTCGAGGATCGGTTTGCCGATCTCACCATCGAGGTTGTGACGTCTGTGGCATCGGGTGCGGATCAATTGGCCCTAGAGGTGGCGGACGAACTTGGGATCAGTTCACGCATCCTTCTCGCGATGCCGTTCGACGCGATGGCGTCCGACTTCGATGCAGCGGAGTTGGACCGGGCCGCGGGTTTTCTCGAAGGGCGACCGGTCGTTCTTCTCTCCGAGGATTCGCACGCCCCGCACGAGGTCGTACTACGCAGCGCACAGCATGAATACCTGGGCGTTTATCTCGCCGCGCACTGCCACCTGCTCGTCGCGATCTGGGACGGGACGTCGCCGAACCTTGCGGGCGGGACGGCGCAGATCGTCGATTTCCACCTGACGGGAAACACCGTATTCGACGAGCATTCAACGGTGCGATCGCCGATCGATTACACCGAGGATGAGAGTGATCTCGTCTTCCATATCGTCTGTTCGCGCATCGGTAACGAGACGGTGGCCGATGCGCCGGGTACGGCACGGTGGCTCACCCGTGATCCCGAAGAAACGGCCGGAACCGAGCTTCCTGCTCGCTACGCGCGCGTGTTTGCTCGCCAGACTGAACTGGCGGCGGAGCTCGCGGGTTTCCCCGACGACCTACCGGAAGCGGTCGATGCATTGGCGGTCCGCTATCAGCGTCGGACGTTCATGGCGCTTTTCGCTGCATTTGCGCTAACGGGGGGTGCGGCGACGAGTTTCGTCGTGTACGCGGATCTCCTACCGCATCCGGTCGCGCTTCTCGTGTACGGCGTTCTGATCCTGGCCGCGATCGGCGCACAGCAACTCGCGCGTTGGCGGGAATGGCAGCGAAAATACATTGACTATCGCGGGCTCGCAGAAGCGCTTCGAACGGTGGTGTTCTGGCAACGCGCCGACGTGCGACCGCTCGAACGATCGATGTTTCCACACGATCATTTCCTCCGGCGACAGGAGCTCGAACTGGGCTGGATTCGCAACGTGCTGCGCGGCGTCGGCATCGAGGCGGACGCCAAAGGTCACGACGATGAGGATGAACTGAGCCGCGTTTGTGACGAATGGGGGGCTGATCAGTCCTCGTACTACGAGCGTGCGAGGGATCGCTTCGAGGGGCGCGCGCGAATGCTTGGCCGCCTATCGACGGCCTGCTTCGTTTTGGGTCTGGTAGCGGTCGCCGTGATCTCGATTCGCATCGTGCTCGGCGTTGGAGAGAACGATCTCTTCATCGCGTTGATGGGCATCCTCCCCATGGCCGCTGCATTGATCGCAAGCTACGTCTATCGCCTGTCACTTCGAGAGAACGCCGCGCAGTACAGCTACATGGTGCGAATTCATACCAATGCCGCCCGTGCGCTCGCCGAGGCGACGACGGACGGTCGTCGGCGCGACATCCTTCGCGCGTTGGGCGAGGCGTCACTCGATGAGAACGGCCTGTGGCTCCAGCGCAATCGCGAGCGGCCGATCAGTCACGGGCCCGTTTCGATCTAGCTCAGAACTCCACCAGGAAGCGACCGGCGCGGCGACGCAGCGGACCCAGGATACGAAGCATCGCGAGCAAGCCGGCAAAGAATCGCGCCGGCGCTCGGCGCCGACTCGTGATGAGACGGCGTCCTCGCTCCGTCATGGCAATCGCCTCGGCCGCGACGCGATGTCGGATTGGGGAGTAGTTCTCGAGATCACCGTCGACGATCGCCGCTGCAAGCGTCGAAGCATCCGCGATGCCGAGGTTCATTCCGCGCCCGCCGACCGGGCTATGGCAATGCGCCGCGTCACCCGCCAGATGGATGTCCCCGCGGCTGTAGCTCGAGGTCTGGCGAACCGCGAGCTCGAACGTTGCCGCACGCCGTACATTTGTCACGTCCATTGGAACGGGAAGCGTCGCGAGCGCATCTGGCGTCGTCGCGACCACTCGATATCGACTCGTCCCGATGGGTGCCACGATCACGACCCGACCAGGGCCCGCACGAAAGAGCGAAAATTCGCCTGCGTGTCGCCAGTTCGCGGCGTCGACATCGGCGATGGACCAGGGGTCGTCGAGATCGATGCCCGGGTAGTCGAAGCCCCCTGCTTCCCGCACGGTACTGCGCACCCCGTCCGCGCCGACCACGATGTCGAACGCGTCAACTGTTCCGTCGGCGAATTCGACCACCGCGCCGCGATCCTGTGGGATGACGGTGTCGACGCGAAGACCGTAGCGCACTGTTCCGCCGAACGACTCCAGCGTCTCGGCGAGGATCGCCTCGGTTCGATCCTGCGGCAAACCCAGAAGATATGGGAATCCAGCGTGGCGTGAGCGAATGGGGATCGTGACTGCCAGCCGATCACCGAGATAGACGTTCGCCGCACGCATCGCGATCCCTTCCTCGATCAACCGTGGGGCGACACCGGCCGGCTCGAGATAGCGAAGGCTCTTAGGCGTGATGCCCACCGCCCGGCTGAACAGAGATGCCGCATCGCGGCCGTCGACGACGGTAGGAATCACTCCACGTCTCGCCAGTTCGACGGCCGCGGTGAGGCCGGTGGGTCCGGCGCCGACGATGAGGACTTTCATGTTTAGGTCGTGTTTGTGGCTTAGGGTCGCTCCCGGGCTAAAGACCGAAAGCGCCCGCGAGCTGCAGTGCCGTCACGGCACCAATCCCACCGAATGGGATCAACAATGCCTTGAGAATCGGATGCCGACGCCACGGCGCGAAGGCACCAAACTCGGTGTCATCGATCATCTCGATGACGGTCTTGATTTCCATCGCACGGAGTTCACCGTCCCGGTCGCCTTGCCCGTAAGCGCTCGCTTCGTCGGGTTGCAATCGCGTTCTGACGTTGTCGCGAGCACGGCGCGCCACCTGCCGGACCGAGAATGCGGGGACCAATGCGAAGGTCGCCAACACGACAAACGCGATGATGAGCGCATCGGGCCAGATCCAGTTGTCGAAGTAGGCATTACGCGCCAGGAGAAGCAGGGCCAGAACGATGAAGGGATACGTGACGAAGCGGCCGATCTCCTGCGTACGAAGGCCGATCGCCTCGATCGTCAGGACTTCGGCGACGTCGTTCCGATGGGTCAGGCCGAGCCGCGTTTTCGCTTCCTCGATGACCCTCGCTGGCCACACGAGGCGCGTGCGCCCGAAGCGACTCACCCACGCCTCACACAGATGACTCGCGTCATAGACGAGGAACGTCAGGAAGGCGACGCATCCCCACGCGCCGATGGTCAAGGTCCAGTCGATCCAAAGTGCGATGTCACCGCTCACCGGGGCCGGCTCCCAGCCGAGCCAGAAAGCGAGACCTCCCGCAAACAGAACGGCGGAAAGCGTGAGAAGGATCGTTCGAAGGAGTCTCGCATGGCGAGTTGCATATCCCTGAAACTCGCGCCAGATATCGAGTGGGTCTTCCGTGGGCGCAGGCGCTTCGTCCGCGTCGGGTTCGCGCGAAAAGTGTCGGATGTGAACCTTCGCCTCCGGCGTTGGTACGGGAACGGGTTTCGATAGCCCGAAACGCTCCATGGCGAGATCGGCGAACTCGAGCCGTGCGAAGCATCTGAAGATGAGTCCCAATGCGACGACGATGGCGACCCAACGGAGAATCTCGGTGGGCCAGGCGCTGGCGCCCGAGGCCCAGGCGAAGGGTTCGGGGGTCATGTTCTGGACGATCAGGATCGCGAAGATAGCGAATCCCACGACGGCGACCAGAACGAGGTATCCCGTTGCAGCGCGTTCCTTTTTACGTATCCGTTCGGCTGCTTCACTCGACGCTCCCGGCGGCGAGACCCAATCGTGCACCGCCGGAATGAGGAAGTAGATGAGTAGGAGCATTCCGATACCGGCTAATACGACAGAGACGTAGAACGCGTTTGACGCCGATTCTGGTCGAGGACACTGGGCCGGTGCGTTGAGGGGCACGACGCCGTCTCGAGTGATCTCGAAGAGGCAAGCATCGACGAGCCGGACAAAGCGACTTCCTAGCGCCTGTGACACGGCCTGGTATGCATCCGTCTGGTAGGAGTCGCGGAAACTCAGATCCAACCGATCGTTCGATTCGCTGTCCTGGTCGATCGGTTGGAGCCCGCGCCCGGACGCCACGACGAGATTTCGAGTCCATTGAACGGCGCCCTTTTCATAGAGTCGCGCATCAAGGTCCGTGGTGAAAAAGATCGCATCGGGGAAGCGGGGTTGTAGAGTCTGGATCGCGATTTGTTTGTCGTAAGGATCGCTTCCAAGGACGCCCACTGCGCGAATACGTTTGTCCCCCAACTCCGCCGCTAGCCGACTCATGTAGTCGAATCGCTGCGTCCCGACGGCACGCAACTCATCGGTTTGTTGCGTCAGCCGATCAAGGGGGTTGAGCGAGCTGGAAGCGCTCGGCGCGAGGCGCTTCATCTCGTCGACGAGCTCTCGAACGTTTTGTGTAAACGACTTGTCGTGCTCGTCCTTGGCACTGGATCCACGATCGAGCGACGCTTCGGCGGCTGGTACCGCACCGTCGAGCCCGCGGAGATAGCGAACCTCGTGAACATCGAGTTTAGGGATCGTGGCCGCCAAAGCACTTGCAAAGGTCTGCAGCAACGCGCGTCCGTAGCGTGTGTCCCATTCACCAACGAGAAGTACTGCATCTTCGTCGTCGAGATGTCTTCGATCGAGCTCGCTGGCGAGACCTTTCGCCAGATCTTCGTCCGCAAGGTTTGTTCGCTCGAAGAGCGGATCTGCGACCGTAGCGAAGGCGGAATAGACCTTCAGAGATTGGACGTCCGAGCCGGGCGAGGTGAACGAGAACCGATTTTTGACGGCGTTGATGTAGCGGGTCGCCATCGTCGATGCCCAACTCGGATCTGCGTCGGTGATGTCGCCCAGTTCATGGGTCAGCGTCGATTCGATAGCGCTGCGAATTTCCTCGATATTCCGTGTGTCAACCGATGAGGTGATCACATTGCCGAGTACCTCGCGGAGATGGTTGCGATCGACCTGCTGGGGGATATCGTTATCGAGGTAACTATTGGTCTGGAGAACGACATAAGCAGCGGAGGTTCGGGCGAAACGCGCAATGTCTTCATACGAAACGAGGTCATCGGCGTGTTCGTTAATGAACGTGTCCACGGTTGTATCCGACCAGTCCTCATCTGCTTCTTCAACGACCTCGAGGAGATCGATTAGACTGCGCTTCAAACGGCTGATCGATTCATCGGCGAGATCCTCCTGCAGGAGCCCGATTGCCGCGGCCACCTCGGCCTCGATTTCGGGCGTGCGTTTTGGGATCCCGTTGTCGAGATACTGGTGGACGCTGTCGAGGAGTGTCTTCGCAAGTTGCTCGGGTGCGACGCGCGTCTCGTGCCCGTGTGCGGGGGGCGCATTTGGCGGGCAGCGTTCGCCGCTCATGACCTCGAGGGTTCCCGATGACGACGGGCCAACGACGGCTATCGGTACCGGCTTGGACGTTCCGTTCGGAGCGGAATCCCACGGATAACGTAAAGTGCTCACGAGGAGTTGGCCGGTGAGCGATTCGACGGCGGCGAGCGGGTTGGTTCCCTTGCTGACGAAGTGGTCCTCCGCAATCCAAAGGACGAGGACGACGCCGTAGCCAACGGCGTCGACCGCATCGGTCCCCGTATCACGTGGCGTCTCGCGGACAAACCATTCGAACGGGGTGAGCGGAATCTCGCCGTTGCAATTCGTGGCGCCCTCGATGTAGCCGATGCTGTCTGGCGCGTTGGGAATGAGCGCATGATCCGCGAGTGCCTCGATGACCGCGACGCGTCGGCGGCGACGCGTCTCCGTGTCTTCAGCGTACGGGCTCACCGGTACCATCATGGCAATGGTCAGCACCGTGTCGAGGCTTTCGAGCTCGTGATCGGCGATAAGCTCGCGGGCGTCCGCGTTGACGGATTCGATTTGATGCGCGTGATCTGAACTCGAGTCGGCGACGCGCCCCTCACGATGTTGTATCGCCGCCGAGAACGGGTCCTGCCAAAGCCGCGCGTGGACGTCCTCGACCTGATCCGCGGAAGCCTCGATGCCGGTCGTGCCGTCGGGTCTTGCGCTACTGAGCGGCGGCTCGTACATCGTGACGGCCGCGATCAGCCCGCCGATGACGATGATGCTCGACACCGGGATGGTCGCGCTGGTCGATCGTTCTTGGTCCATCTATCCCTCTCCCCCCACAGGATTGTGTGCCGGTCGAATCCCGCGGGCTGGTGTTGCCCGCAGGCCCGGTCTTCACGAATCGCGAAGACCGGCTACACTTCTTTGTTCTTCTTCTGTTGTTAGGAGAGCAAATATGTCACTTACGATCGAGCCAACGGATTCGACCATCGGCGCGTATGTCACCGATGTCGAGTTCGACCCCATGTCCGATGAAACGTGGGAGGAAATCTATGCCGCGTTTCTCGAGTACGGCGTGTTGATCTTTCCGGGGTTGGATCCATCCGAGGAGGCGCAAGGCGCATTCGCGCTGCGGTTTGGCGACATCGAGCAGCTTTCGCCCAAGCAGGACAAGCCGACGTTGCATTTCTCCAACCAGAAGCCGGACGGCTCGACCGTCGAGCCGCACGAGTATGGTTTCAAAGTCGCGCGGGGCAATGAGGGCTGGCATACCGACAGCACCTACATGCCGCTCGCTTCAAAAGCCGCGATGTTGATGGCGGTCGTGATTCCCGATGCCGGGGGTGAGACCGAGTTTGCGGACATGCGCGCGGGGTGGGATGCACTCGACCCCGAAACGCAGGCCCGATGTGAGGGATTGACGGCGAGCCACTCGCTCTATTACTCGCAGATGAAGGCTGGCTATACGTTCAAGACCGATCATCTTTACGGCTTTCACGACAAAGGCGCGCCGCGCCGTCCGATCGTCAAGGTGCATCCGGACACGGGCCGGAAGTCCATCTACACGGGTCGACATGCCTATGACGTCGACGGGATGGGCGAAGCCGAGTCGGAAGCATTCCTCGAGAAGCTTCTCGACGACGCGTGCCAGCCGCCGCGGGTCTACAGTCATACGTGGTCCGTCGGGGACCTGGTCGTCTGGGACAATCGCTGCGTGATGCATCGGGCGCGGCCGTACGATACGACGCAGCCGCGCATCCTACGGGCATCGAGAATCGCGGGAGATGTAGAAACCGAGCTCGCGCCGACCGTCAAGGACGAGCGAGCCGAGGGATACGAACCCACGGAGTCGAACGTTTCGAAGCTCGCCGTCTAGCGGCGGCGTTCAGGCCGTTCCCCAATCCTTCCAGCGCTCGGGATCAGCCCAGCGCTGGCCGACATCGACGAACCCGCGCGGTCCCCGCTTACCCCACTCGAACGGATCGCGCGTCGCCTCCATCCAGCGGTGCAACCGTGCCTCCATCTCCTCGATGGCTGGCTTGGCGCGGCGCGAACCGGCGATATTGTTCATCTCGAGCGGATCCTCGAGTCGATCGAAGAGCCACGATTCCCGCTCGCCGTGGTACCAGCGCGCGTAGGTGTAGCGTTCGGTACGCACGCCCCGCCAGTCGCCCACCCACTGAAAACGATCCGGCCAGCCGTTGGCCATGTTCATGAGGAAGACGCTTTCGTCCGCGCCGGGCGTTCGATCGTCGTTGGCGGGGGCGGGCCCGCCGCGCCAGACCGCCGATAGGTCACGTCCTTGAAGTCCATCCGGTAGCGGAACGTCCAGCGCACCGAGCACGCTCGGTACGAAGTCGATCGCGCCGTTGAACGCATCGCTGCGCGAACCTGGGGGTGTTTGGCCGGGCCACCGGACAAGAAAGGGGATGTGTGCCGATTCGTCGTAGGCCGTCGCTTTGGACGCGCGCATCGACGGATGCATCCATCGATCGAACGGTTTGCCATAGCCGTGGGCCGACAGATGATCGCCGTGATCCGATGTGTAGCAGACAATGGTGTCGTCCGCGATGCCCAGGCTATCGAGGGAATCGAGGAGTCGACCCATTTCGACGTCGAGGCCGGTACAGCAGGCGTAGTAGTGCGCGATTTCGCGGCGCGCAAAGTCGGCCATCTGGGCGGGGACGTTGGCGGGTAGATCGACCGCCGCCGGATCGTAGATGTCGTACTCGTCCGGGTGTTGCTCGTAGGGCCAGTGCGGCGGGCGCCAGGAAACGAAGAGCGCAAAGGGTTGATCGCGCTTCTCCGCCTGGTGCCGCTCCATATAGCGAATCGCAAGATCCGTTTCGACGGTCGAACTCCACCCCGGGTGGGGCGTCGGGCCGGATTCGTTCTCGTAGTAGCTCTGGTCGAAGAAGTTGAACTTGAGATCGAGGGCTGCGAGGTAATCGAGACCGTAGCGGTCTTCCGCTGGATACGGGCCGACACCGAGATGCCAGGTGCCGATGTGCGCCGTCGCGTAGCCGGCATCGCGCAAGGTGCTCGGCAACGTCGGGATGTCGCGCCGGGGTTCGTATTCGTTGTCGATGACACCGTTTTCCCACGCATAGCGACCCGTCAGGAGGATCGCCCGGAAGGGCGAGCAGAGTGGGTGGTTGGAGAACGTGTTGTCGAACGCCATGCCTTCGGTGGCGAGTCGATCGATGTAAGGGGTCTTCACCACCGGGTTGCCGTTGGCGCCGAGTGCCGTGTAGCGCTGCTGATCGGACAAGACAAAAAGCAGATTCATTTGATGTGGTTCCCCCGTTCGATCGCTTGGACGCTAAATCGCGGGCGTGACGCGGTGCAAGCCCTGGCGTCGGTTGTTGCCGTCGCGCGGCGCGGGTAGGCTCCCGTTCACCGCTTTGCGGTCATCTCACGAATGCCACCTGGCCCCCGCGGCCGGATGGCGGTGCCGCTTCCTTCTTCCTTCCGCGGAAGAAGGCGTGAGGAATTGGCACGATCCACGCCCGCGCAGGCGGGTCAACCTCGATGAAAGGGAGGTTTCTATGGCACATCAACAAGGTTTTGAGCTAACGCGTTAGCTCTTGGCGAACGCCAGGAGCTGGCGCCTCGTTGCATTGTTGAAAGGCTTACCTGATGCCTAAAGGTAAACAACGAAGAACTGATGAGTTCATCGATGACGTGTGTGCGAACGATGGCATGGTCCGGCGCGATGCGCTCGGTGCCCTCTGCCCATGCCGCAACAACGAACGCGATCTCGATGTTTGGCGTGAAGTGTTCAACCGGGCCCGTTTCGGCGGTCGGGGCGAACGCGATGCGGCCGCCCACGCGATCGGCACGTTGCTGCAGAAAGCGGTGACCAACCGACGCTGGCGCGACGTGTTGAAAGCGCTCGACGACGAACTCGGAACGCTCATGGCCGATCCGCGATCGGCGAGTTCCGTCCTCGGTCAGATGAAGCGTCATGGCCACGCGCACCGCGGTGCGGCGAACCAGGCGCTCCGCAAGACTCGGCGAGCGACGGATCTGTCCTCGCGCGACGAGCTTGCCGATTGGATCAATGCCGAGTTCGAGCTCGACGGCGAATCACGCGTGACCGCCAGCCATCCGGGACTCGATCGTCTCTGGCGCTGGCAACGTCATCGTGTGCGCTTCCAGCCCGAACGACGCACCAAGCCGAGCGAGCTTCGCAAGAAAGCGGAACAGTTCGTCGCGGTCTAGATCGGTCGCTTTGAAAACCCGGGCTACGGCCCGGGTTTTTTTTTGCCCGGGGCTAGAACCAGAGGTCGCGCACGGTGCAGCCGTCGCGCTCGTTGTCGTGGAACTTGTCGAGGCCGTCGAAATGATCGATCGGGATATCGGCGATCGCCTCGGGGTCGTGCGCGAGCCGAAGGTTCACCGCAATGCGGCGCCGGCCATCCTCGGATCGAAGCGCGCGCCAGAACGCAACGCATCCGCAGTTAGGGCAGAAGTGGAAATCGAGCATGTCGCCGCGCGCGTAGGCCTTCGTTTCACCGCTCACGTGGATCTTTTCGTCGACCCAGTCGTACGCCCAGATGACGCCGTAGCGTCGACAGACGGTGCAATTGCAGGCCGTTGCCGCGTCGGGGATCCCGTCGAGCGTATAGGTCACGGCGCCGCAGTGGCAGCTGCCTTCGAGTTGCACGGTCATCGTGCCTACTCGTATTCGTCGTGGCGCCGTACCCAGGCCATCGAAAACGGCAGTTCGTCTTCCTGACGTCCGCGCGGGGTCCGGTCGAGATAGGCATACGTCGTATTCATCGGGTCGAGACCGCGGCCATAGCTCGAATAGGTGTGCAGAGTCGATCCGTCGTCACCCCGCTCGAAGACACTCAGACCGTGGAATTCGCCTTCCCGCACGGACGATTCGCGGTAGTTGTAGGTCATACGACCCGCGGCGAGTTCTGCCTCGGTCGCCGATACGCCGAAGTCGTGGCTGAACGTATTGGCACCGCTCGACACCCATTCGAACGACCAACCCATGCGTTCACGATAGGCCAGCAGTTTGTCGAGCGGCCCCCGCGATACCGCGACGAAACTGACGTCGCGTTGGTTCATGTGCTGGATCATGTTGTCGTAGCCATCGGCCCAGAACGAGCAACTCGGGCAGCCTGCGTTCCAGTCCGGCCCGAACATGAAATGTTGCGTGATGAGCTGACTGCGACCAGCGAATAAATCGTCGAGCGTCTGCGGGCCGGACTCCGTGTCGAATTCATACGCGGTGGTTACTCGCAGCTTCGGTAATGCGCGTCGTTCGGCCGAGATGGCATCGCCTGCCCGCAGATGCGCCTTTTCCTTTTCGAGAAGCGCTACGCGTGCCTCCTGCCAGGCCGCGGCGTCGGTCGTTATCTCACTCATCGTTCCCCCTTCTCGGTTATTCGTCGATGGCAGCCAGTACCTTCGGTGGCGACATGGGTAGTTCGCGCAGCCTCAACCCCACCGCGTCGTTGATCGCGTTGTGTATGGCCGCCATGGGCGGTGCGATCGGGACTTCCCCGACGCCGCGTACGCCGTGTGGGTGCGCGTCATTCGGTACCTCGACGACGACGGCCTCGATCATCGGTAGATCGGAGGCTACCGGGATGCGGTAGTCGAGAAAGCCGGGATTCTCGAGCTGGCCGTCATCGTTGTAGATGTACTCCTCGTTCAGCGCCCAGCCGATGCCCTGCGCAACACCGCCCTGAATCTGGCCTTCGACGTAGCTCGGATGAATCGCGCGGCCCGCGTCCTGGACCGCCGTGTAGCGCAGCACGGTCACGCGTCCCGTTTCGGGATCCACTTCGACATCGCAGATATGGGTCGCAAAAGCGGGTGCCGCGCCTTGTGCGTTGACGGAAGCGCCCCCGGCGATAGGTCCGCCTGTGATCGCTGCCTTGGCTGCGATGTCGGCGAGAGAGAGCGGTTCGAAATCACCGGCATTGGCGCCGGCCGGATGGGCGTGACCGTTGTCCCATTCCACGGCATCGGCGTCGATGTCCCAGATGATCGCGGCACGGCGGCGAAGGTCGTCGATCACGGAGGTCGTCGCCTCGGTAACGGCGGTTCCTGCCGAAAACGTCACGCGGCTGCCGCCCGTCGTGGCGCTGTAGCCGATTGTGCTGGTATCACCGATCTGGGCGCTGACGTTCTGGTAGTGAATGCCGAGCATCTCAGCGACGATGTTGACCATCGACGCGCGCGAGCCGCCGATATCGGGATGGCCTGTCATGACCGCGACCGTGCCGTCTTCGTTGATGTTGACCTGCGCGCTCGATTCGCCGCCGACGTTGAACCAGAACCCACTCGCGACGCCGCGTCCCTGGTTCTCGCCCAAGGGAGTGTTGTAGTGATCATGGGTCTTTGCTGATTCGAGCGTTTCCTCGAAACCAATGCGGCGGAAGGTGGGGCCGTAGGCGGCGCGTGTGCCTTCCTTAGCCGCGTTCTGCAATCGGAACTCGAGCGGGTCGAAACCGAGTTCGAGGGCGAGTTCGTCGATCACCGCCTCGACGCAGAACGCCGCGATCGGTGATCCCGGGGCGCGATAGGCGTTGCTTTTTGGGCGGTTCCCGACGACGTCGTAGCCGACGACGGTCACGTTGTCGATTGCGTAGGGGGCAAACGCGCAGTTCGATGCGGCGCGAACGGGAGATCCGGGAAAGGCGCCGGACTGGAATCGGAAGGTTGCCTCGGCGGAGACGATCCGACCGTCTTTTGTCGCGCCGATCTTGATCGTGTTGGAGCTACCGGATGTCGGCCCGGTCGCGCGGAATACCTCTTCGCGCGTCATGACCATCTTCACGGGTGCGCCGGATTTTTTCGCCAGCACGTAGGCGAGCGGTTCGAGGTAGACGATCGTCTTACCGCCGAATCCGCCGCCGATTTCGGCCGGGATCGCACGGATGTCGGAGAGCTTCGCGCCCGCCATCTTCGCGGTGGCGTTGCGCACCATGAAATGGCCCTGGCTCGAGCTCCAGATCGTCGCCCGACCGTCGGAGGCGACGGAGACGAGGCAGGCGTGCGGTTCGATATAGCCCTGATGTACGGGTTTGGTTTTGAAGTCTCGCTCGATGACGACGTCGGCTTCCGCGAACGCGTTGACCGAGTCACCGAGGGTGAAGGCCGTGCGGCTCGCGACGTTCGATGGCTTTTCCGGCGCGGGTTCCACGCCGGCGGTGCGAATGAACTCGTGCAGGATCGGTGCGTCGTCGCGCATCGCCTCATCGACGTCGATGACGAAGGGCAACTCTTCGTATTCGACATCGATCAGCTCCAGCGCGGCGTCCGCGATAGCATTGGTCGTTGCGGCAACCGCCGCTACTGCGTGCCCGGCGTAGAGAACCTTGTCGCGCGCCATGATGTTACGGCTGACGAAACGCATATCGGCAGGACCGACCATGGCCGGCTCGTTGATATCGAAATCGACGAGATCGGCGCCGGTGATGACCGCCTTGACGCCCTTCAGCGCTGCTGCGCGGGTCGTATCGATCTTCTTGATCCGGGCGTGCGGGACCGGGCTCCTGAGGATCTTTCCCCAGATCATGCCGGGCATCGAAAAATCGGCGCCGAAAGTGGCTCGCCCGGTGACCTTGTCTTCGCCGTCGGGACGAATCGTGCGTTTTCCGATCCAGAGGTTTTCTGCTTCTGCCACCGCGTACTCCTATGCTGTTTGTGCCGCCGAGCGGTCTGCTACCGCTCGCTGGATGTTGCTCGTGCGCTTGATGGTTCGAACCATCGACTCGACAGGAGTTTAAGCCCGATCGCAACGAACGCGTATGACATTTGCGGCCGGGCTCGCGGTTGACGAGCTATCCCGTCGAGCCGCCGATTGCCGAGCGCGGAACGAGCACCCGCCCGATCGAAGCGAGTTTTTCGTGCTCGCCGAATGCTTCGAAGACTTCGATCAGTGCCGCACCGAGCGAGCTCATGTGCCAGAGCCAATCGTGAATCGCCTGGGCGTTTCTATGCGACGGTTGTGCGCCCAGTGCCTCCTGGTAAAAGGCCTTCGCGTCCTCGAGTCCCTGCTTGAATTCGATGACACCGTCGACGAGTGCACGTGCAAAGAACGCTTCGCGCGACCCGGCTGTCTCGTCGAGGAGTTCTCCCAAATCTTCGAGGATCCTGTTGACCGAGCGTTCCACCAGCCCGACCGATGTTCGGCCGTTCCGCTGGACGGCGATCTCGTACCAGGGGCTGAGTGTCTCGAATTCGGCTGCCAAGCGTCCCCGCCAAGTCGTGGGTTCTTCGCGGCTGAAGACCACCGGGCAAACGAGCGGCTCGGATTCACTGCCTAGTGCGTCTTCGGGCGCGTCACGCGGGTAGTCGGCGAGCACGGGAACGTCCGCTCGCTCGAGGAGATCGAGTGCGTGGCGAATAACGTCGGTCTGGAAGGTCGCATCACCGGGGGCGCCTAGCGGTCGCCCGAGCTGGAAGGGTGTCCACAGCAATCTCGGCGGTTTCAGCGCTTCTGCGTTTTCGCGCACCAACGCGATCCCGGTCGTTGAGATGCCACGCTTTTCGAGGAAATAGGCGATTGCGCACACGGCGCGGGTGCAGTTCGGTCAGACAGGCGTCAGAAAAACGGCGTCGATGTTGTCGGCGATCAGGAGATCGGCCAGTTCCGTCGTCGATGCCTCATAGGCTTCGGGCAGTAACCCCGCGCCCATGAAACTCTAGTGCACGTCGGCCAATCCACCAATGGCGCCGGCCGATTCGAGCTCGCGGAATCGATCGATGGGGAAGACGACGTTGATGTCGGCCTGGAACCCGGTCCGGTCGAAGTTGACGGAACTGTGCGACATCACGAGATCATTGCCGTGCCGCCGACCGTCAATCGGTCGAAAGGATGCGTCCGTGAGGCCGAAGTTAGCGGCCTCGCGTGCATGGATGCCTGCGGTTGTGATCAGCGCGAAACGGGCCTCGGAGACTGGCTTGCCGAGAGCCTTCGCGGGCGTCGACCCGAGCGGCTCGAGGTTCTTGCCGACGAGGTGCTGGCGTTCGTATTCGGGCAGATCCGCGAGACGCACCATCAGTCGGTTGCCGAGACTGCGAGGCCGGCGCCCATGAGGTCGATCATGTTGGCCGAATAGAACTTTTCCACGTGCTCGGCCGGATTGCCCTCGAGACTCGTATCGAACCGTTTGATCGGATTGCGCCCGCCCTCGGCGTGCGGGAAATCGGACGCGAACATGACGACGTCCTCGCCGCCGTTGGCCATTACCCAGCCGACGTCTTCGGTGGGGTAGGGCGTGACCCGAACCTGGCGGCGGATGAACTCGGACGGGCGTAGCGAGAGACCTTGCAGCTTCTCTTCGGTGCGTCGAAACGCCTCGAACGAAGAATCGAGATAGCGCAGGAAACTCGGCACCCAGCTGACACCCATTTCGACGACGCCGATCTTCAAGCGTGGGAAGCGATCAAAAACGCCGTCGAGCGCCATGGTCGCCAGCGTCTGCTCGACCGATTTCGGTATCGCCATATAGCTCACCGAGCGGAAGTTCTCATCGCCGCCGAGCCAGTCGGCAATCTTCGCGGCGCCGTTCTCGAAGTACGTGGGATTAAAATAGTCGCGGCCCTGTCCGCCGACATGAAAGACGACTGGGATTTCGGCTTCCTGAGCTTGCGCCCACAGCGGATCGAGACCGGGATGGCTCGGGCTGTGGTTGGCAGGGCAGGCGGATGGAATCAAGAGGGCCTTTGCGCCGGCTTCGAGCGTCTCGCGGGCGAACCGTTCGGTACGGTCGAAGTCCGCGATCGGCACGTAGCAGACCGCCAACAGCCGTGGATCGACCGAACAGAAATCGAGCTTGTGTTCGTTGATCACCCGCGCGATCGCGTAGGCATAGTCGAAGTCACCCGACATTTCGTGCTCGAGGATGTAGCCCGAGCCAAACGTATTGAAGACGAGCTGCGATCGAAAACCGAGGTGGTCGAGGGCACGACGACGGTCGGCCTTGTCGGTGGCGCCGAGGCCGAGGTAGCGCTTTCGCAACATGATTTCCTCGCCGTCCCGGGCGGTCCAATCCGTGTCGCGTCGACGTTCACGCGCTTCGCGCAAGAGATCACCCCGCGCGCTGTCGAGTACGGCGTCGGTATGCTGCTTGAACCTTGCTCGGATCGATGGTGGTGCGAAAGCGAGGATCTCGTTCGGATCGTCCATGATGTGGCTGTCTGCATCGTGGATCAGCCGCTCGCCTGCGTAGCTCGCCAAGGTCGCGTCGCTCGTCATGTCTCAATCCGTTCGTCGATTGTGCTCATCGCAAGAATAGCGCCGCGCTCAAAGACCCGCAGTCGTTCTAGACTTGTCTCTCTATTGGGTTGGAGATTACGCATGGACCGACGTTCCGCGATGGGCCGGCTGATGGTTTGCATCGGCCTTTTGTTCGGCATGAATGCGTTGGCGGATGGTCACGGCGAAGTTTTCGAGCTTCGTACGTACACCGCCAACGAAGGCAAACTCGATGCGCTCGAATCGCGGTTCCGCGATCACACGATGACGCTCTTCGAGAAGCACGGCATGCGCAACGTCGGCTATTGGACGCCGGTCGACCAGCCGAACACGTTGATCTACATCATCGCGCACCCGTCCCGTGACGCCGCAGGAACGAACTGGCGCGCGTTCGGAACAGACCCCGAGTGGCAGCAGGTCTTTCAAAACTCGCGCAAAGACGGTCCGCTCATCAAGGACATCGTGAGCGTGTACATGTCCGCAACGGATTACTCACCGACCCTCTAACCACGAGTGACGTTTTGAACAACGCTGAAGAGTGGCCGCTCGGGCCGCTGACGGACCTCGTCGGCTCGTGGCGGAGCACGGGTCGGGGCTTCAATGTCCTTGCGTTGCCTTTCGCCGATACAGCCGACCGCTACCGCCTGCTCGTCAACCGCTATGACGAGACGCTCGAGGTTCGGCTCGTCGACCCGTCCGTCCCGAATCGCGGAATCGCGCCGGACGGTGAAGGAGCGTCAGCCGATCAGTCGGTGGCGACGCTCGGCTACGAGCAGACCGTGGTTCAGAAGGTGGCCGGCGATTTTCCTGCCTCCGCGCTCGCTGGCGAACCGGACACCGCGATTCATTTCGAACCCGGTCTTTGGCTGTATATGAAAGATCAGACGCCGGAGGGTGTCGATATCGCTCGCCTGGCGACCGTGCCGCACGGCGATTCGGTCCTCGCGCTCGGTAGCGCTGCTCACGAGCCGAGCGTCGACATTCCCGTGATCGATGGCCTGCCTGTCGGTGGCCCGACGGACATCGAGCATCCGTATCTTTCGCCGTATGCGCACTTCCATCGCGAGCCGTTCTGCCGAACCGCGGATTTCCCCGGTTTCGACCCGGTTCATCCGGAGCAATTGCTGCGCTTCGCCAATGCGGATGGTTCGGTTTCGAACGTGACGCGATTGACCGTGGATACCGAGCTCGCGAGCGCCGGTATCCGCAACATTCCGTTCATCGTCAGACAAGCCGATGCGACATCGATGGT
Source organism: uncultured Pseudomonadales bacterium (assembly GCA_951813295.1). Lineage (GTDB taxonomy): Bacteria > Pseudomonadota > Gammaproteobacteria > Pseudomonadales > Azotimanducaceae > VXYL01. Next base: position 769,728 of record CATOTI010000002.1, on the reverse strand, counting down.
CTCGACGTTCTGGACTTACGAGTTCGAGCAAGATGGGCGGCGAGAACGACGACTGCAGTACTTGCAGGTCGTCATGCTGGATTTTTTCCAAGCCGCGGACGGCGGCTTGATTCGTTGGCCACACGTCAGTATCAACACGCTGACGCGATCGGCCGATTCTTGAGAGTTGGGGGACAACTGAATGTATGACCTCGTCATTCGCGGCGGACGCATCGTCGATGGGTCGGGCGCGCAGGAACGGCTGGGCGATGTGGCTGTCGAGGATGGCCGCATCGCGGCGGTTGGCGTTGATCTAGGCCGCGCGCGGCGCGATGTGAATGCCGATGGGTTGCTCGTCACCCCGGGCTTCGTCGACATCCATACCCACTATGACGGTCAGGCGACGTGGGATTCATACCTCACCCCCTCGTCCTGGCACGGCGTGACGACGGCGGTCTTTGGTAACTGCAGCGTCGGCTTCGCGCCTGTCAAACCTGACCAGACGGACTACCTGATCAACCTCATGGAAGGCGTCGAGGATATTCCCGGCACGGTCCTCTCCGAAGGCGTGAGCTTCGATTGGGAGACGTTCCCCGAGTACCTCGATGCGCTCGAACAGCGCGATCGAGTGATGGATATCGGCGCGCAGGTACCGCACGCGGCGTTGCGTTTCTACGTGATGGGTGACCGGGGCGCGGATCATGCAGAGCGTCCGAGCGCGCCCGAAATCGAACGCATGGGCGTGCTTCTCGAGGAAGCCCTCGAGGCCGGTGCGCTCGGGTTCACGACGTCCCGAACCACCAAACATCGCGCCGCCGACGGGCGTGTGACGCCGACGTTGTCGGCGCAGGAAGCCGAGCTTCTCGGTCTTGCGGAGGCGATGCGCCGCTCGAACAAGGGCGTCATCGAGGTCAATTCCGATTTCGGCGTCGGCGAGTTCGAAGCGATGCGCGCGGCCGCCGAGGTTTCCGGCCGTCCGCTTTCCTGTCTCATCGTGCAGGTGAGGAACGCGCCCGAGCTATGGCGCGAGACGATGGCCAACATCCGTGCGGCGAGAGATGCGGGCGTCGCGTGCAATGGCCAGGTTCACGTGCGCTGTATCGGCATGGTGATGGGGCTTGAGACCACGCTCAATCCATTCCGCTCGCATCCGGTCTGGAACGAGATAGCCGATCTTGCGCCGGAGGCGCGGGGGCGTGCGCTGGCGCGCGATCAGGCGCTCAAGGCTCGACTCCTCGCGAACCGTCCCGACAACGGCGTCACGCAGTGGGTCGAAGGTTTGATGGGGGAGATCTTCCGACTCGAGGAACCGCTCAACTACGAGCCCGTGCCGTCCGAGAGCCTGCTCGCGCACGCGCGTCGCGAAGGCGTCGAGCCTTGGGCTTTGCTGCTCGACTGGCTGACGGTCGACGACGGACGCGGACTCGTGATGCATCCGTTCGAAAACTACAGCGACGGCGGGCTCGACACGATTCGCGAAATGCTGACTGACGATGTCTCCGTGATCGGTGTCGCCGACGGCGGTGCGCACGTCGGCGTGATTTGTGACGCCGGTGCGCCGACCTTTCTTCTGAGCTATTGGGGCCGCGACCGCGCCAAGACGGACAAGGGCGATGGATTACCACTCGAATACATCGTTCATAAACACACGCGGGGCAATGCGCTCGCTTACGGACTCGGTGACCGCGGGTTGCTCGTTCCGGGCATGAAGGCTGACATCAATGTGATCGATTTCGAAAACGTCGGCTTGTGTCGCCCGGAGGTCATCTACGACCTGCCGGCGGGTGGTCGGCGCCTCGTGCAGCGATCCCGTGGTTATCGACACACCTTCGTCACCGGCGTCGAAACGGTCGTGGACGGCGAGTTCACGGGTGAACTACCGGGTCGGCTGATTCGAGGCGCGCGTTGATTCGGGCGGGCCTGCGATGAATGTCTTCGTCTCGGTCGACATGGAAGGCGTCTCCGGCCTCGTCCGCTGGGCTGACGTCGCGTCGTCTGGTATCGATTTCGAACGCAATCGCGTTCTGATGACGGAGGACGCCAACGCGGCGGTCCAGGGCGCGTTCGCGGCCGGCGCGCATTCGGTTGTCGTCGAAGAGAACCACGGCGTCGAGGATCTATGCGTTTTGCGCATGGACTTGATCGATCCCCGCTGCGAAGTGATCCGCGGCGCAGGCCGTGGTGGATCGACGACGATGGCGGGGCTCACGGGGGAGATCGACATCGTCATGTTGATCGGTCACCACGCGCGGGCGGGGTCCAAGCCCGGCATCATGGCGCACACCGTCTCGGGCGCGTTCAAGACCGTACGGGTCAATGGAATGCTTGCGGGTGAGCCCATGCTCTTTGCGCTTCGTGCCGGTGAACTCGGCGTGCCCGTCGGGCTCGTCACCGGGGATCAGGTCGTCGCCGAGGAAACGCGGGAACTGGTGGCCGATATCGATGCCGTGGTCGTGAAACACGCGTACGCGAACTTCGCCGCACGCTGCATTCCCCCGCAGCGCGCGACCCCGATGATTCGGGCCGCGGCCGAGCAGACGGTGCAGCGCGCGCGCGGCGGCGGGTATCGCGCGTTGACGGATGCCGCACGGCCTTACGAGATCGAGGTGGAACTCTGGCAAGCCGCGGGTGAAGGCTTGCGCGCCAATCTCGAGGCGATGGCCGAGTTCGAGCTGGAGGGCGAGACGACGGTTCGAACGGTTGCGCCGGACATGGACATCGGATTCCGGCGAATCGCTTATCTCGGCTACGGCGACCGCGCCGGCCTCACGAAGTACTGAGCGCGTGGTTGCGGTTCCATCGACCGTCTCGACTCACATCGGCGACGTCACGTTTAAATGGTCCCGCCGCCTGCTGACGATATCGCTTTGGGCGAGTTGCCTGTTGTTCGGCGTCTATATCGTCGCGTTCTATTTCGGCGCCTATCTGACGGACGACATGACCCGCTGGAACGTTGTGCTGCCGGACCTCTATCGCCCGGGCGAGCCGCAAGGTTCTTTCGCGATGGCCGCGCACTTTCTCTGTGGCGCGATCATTTTGATGCTCGGTGCGGTTCAGCTCATCTCGGGTTTGCGAAACCGCTGGCCGCGTATGCACCACAACCTCGGTCGAGTCTATATCGGCGCGTCGATCGTCACTGCCGTCGGTGGCCTCGGCTACATCGCATTCGTCGGCACGATCGGCGGCTTCGTGATGGACGTGGGCTTCGGGCTCTACGGTGGCTTGATGCTGCTGGCCGCCGTGCAAGCGCTTCGTTACGCGCGGGCTCGGCAGATCGAGCAACACCAACTCTGGGCCTGGCGTCTTTTTGCGCTCGCGATCGCCTCTTGGCTCTATCGAATGGAGTACGGGCTTTGGCTCGGCCTCTTCGGTGCACAAGGTCATACCGCGACCTTCGACGGCCCGCTCGATCAGGTGATGGCATTCTTCTTCTATGTGCCGAATCTTCTGATCGTCGAGATCCTCTACCGTGCACGCGACCAGACCCCGAACGTGCCCGTTCGGTTGCTGGCGAGTTCTTCGTTGGTCGTGACGGCTCTCGTCGTGGCGTTTGCGACGTATCAGTTTGCTCGACGGATCTGGATTCCCGGAATCGGCATGGCCTGATCGCGCCGGTCAGGAGCGCTTCGGTGGAACGTAGTTCTCGATAGGACCACGCCACCAATCGCACTTCCGGCCGTCGCGATAGTGATCGCTGATCTCCGACATAAACCGATCCACACGCGCGCGCTTCTCCGTTTCCTCCTCGAACACGGTCTGCATCCGCACTTCGATCGTCGAACGCATCGGCGCGTCGTCCCGGGTCGTCGGATCCACGACCGCGGTGTGAAAGACCGTACGACGATTCAGCGCTTCTTCGCGCGTGTCGTATTGGCGAAAAAGCAGCATCTCGTCGGGCGACATGTTCGGAAAGTAGTACCAGGTCTGCGTATCGGCATAGACGATCTTCTGATCGACGACCTTGGTGTACTGCTCGATGTTGCCCGTGTTCATGCCGTCGCCGAAGACGATGTCACGCGGGTCGACGGAACCCATGTCGCATAGCGCCAGGGGCATCATTTCGATGTGGTGGTGCGGGTCGGCACTCCGCCAGAGGTTAAGGCTCTGAAAGTGCCGGTTGTCCGGGACGATCCGTTTGAACGCACCTTCGACCGCGGCGCACATATCCGAATGAATCCCCATGGCATAGCCCCCGCCGCTGCCGTTAGGCGTCAGCTTGACGCCACGTTCGCCTGTGACGCCCGCGAAGCCGTTGCGGTATTCGAAGCTGCCGCCGCGGACCTCGAAGCAATCGGTCACGTGTTTGAGCACCGTGCGGCATTCGGCAAAGAAATCCGCTTTGACGGCCGCCACGTCGAAGAGGTCGACGGTCGTCGGTGCGGTCACGATCTGAAAACCATGGGTCGCGATCGTCGGCGCTGGATCGAGGAGCCGGGCATTCCTGACTTCTATGGCATGCGTTTCGCCCAGATTTCGAAGTTCCGCCGGGTCGAGGACGGAGTATTGGTTGGGGACACGAACCCCCCGATATCGCGCGGCGGCGAAACGTGCTTCGGCGGTGATGGCGGTCGGCTGGCTCGACACGGGGACCTACGTCCTGCTCCTACCCGGCATAAACTAGCGCGCTCTGACTATGTTTTGTCGAGTTGAGGCGCTTAAACGCGACCGGGAGGGAATCATGCTCAAGATCTATCACGTCAAAGGTACACGGGCGATCCGTGTGATCTGGCTCTGCGAGGAACTGGGCGTTCCCTACGAGGTCGAGGTGGTCAGCTTTTCGCCCGATTTTCGGCAAAGCGCCGAATGGCGGGCGAAAAATCCGACCGGCAAAGTACCGGCGATGGACGACGGTGATTTCACGATGTTCGAGTCCGGCGCGATGGTCGACTACGTTCTCGAGAAGTACGGCGATGGACGCCTGGTCGGCGAACCGGGCTCGCAAACGAGTGCGCTGATTCGGCAATGGTCGTGGTTTTCCGAAGCGACGTTTGCACGTCCGCTCGGTGAGATCGTGAACCACCGACGCATTGCACCGAAGGACGGTGAGGTCGAGTTCGTGATCGAGGACAGCAAAGAACGAGGGCGAATCTGCCTTGCTGCGATCGAGGACGTCGTCAAGAACGCCGACTATCTGGTCGACAATACGTTCTCGGTCGCCGACATCATGAACGGCTATACGTTGATCCTGGCGGAAACGTTCGGCGTGCTCGACGACGACTTCCCGGCGACGCAGGCCTACTTCGCCCGACTCGGCGAGCGGCCCGGATTCCAGGTCGCGACGGCCGCCGGTTAGGCCACCGTCGCCGCATCGGCGCTATTCCGAGACGCTGCTTCCGTCGAACAGAAACGGTTCGAGCGTGCCTTGTGCCCTCGTACGGAACTTGTGCCACTGGCCGCCGCCGTAGTACGCGAGGCTGCCGGGTTCCGCGTGGCCTTCGCCGTTGTAGTACGAAATACAGTCGCGTAGCGGTCGGGTCATCTCGTCCGCCGCGCGACAGTGCGCCGCGTAGGCGTCCTCGGGCTCCTTTTTGACGTCGACGGTCCGGGCGCCGTGTTCGCGCAGCGTTTCGAGCATCCAGACGATGTAGTCGCCGTGCTCTTCGATCGCGTTCGTGAAGTTGAAGCTGCCGCCGCCGCCTTGCGGTCCCGACATGATGAAGAGGTTGGGGAAGCCTGCGCTGTGGATGCCGAGAAAGGTATGTGTCCCTTCGGATTGCCACTTGTCGCGCAAGCTCTGACCACCCCGGCCCGTGATCATGTTGAACGTCGACGTTGCCATCCACTGGAAACCGGTGGCGTAGATCAGCACGTCGAGTGGATATTCGACGTCATCGTGCACGACGCCGCGTTCGTTGATTTCCTGCACGCCGCGCGGCGCAGTGTCGACGAGCTTGACGTGCGGCAGATTGAAAGTCGGTAGGAACTCGTCGTGGAACGTCGGCCGCTTGCAGCCGTACGGATAGTAGGGCTTCAGTGCCGACGCGGTTTCAGGATCTTCGACGATCGCATCCACGCGCGCGCGGATCTGCTCCATGATGCGGAAGTTCGTGTTGAGCTGTTTTTCGATCAGCTCTTCCGGCGACAACGGCTTTTCGTGCTGTTTGCGTTCCTTGAAGTCCGCCACTTTGCCGGCCAGGTAATCATCGTTCGCCTTCATCGCCGTGCGACCGGCCGAGATCTTGGCGAACCGCGCGCGTCGAGCCCGCGCCCATCCGGGCTCGTTCGCCCAGGCGTCACGTTCTTCCTGCGTCGTCTCGCGCTGATCGCGTACGTCGATCGACGATGGTGTGCGTTGGAAGACGTTGAGTTCGCCCACCACTTTGGCGATCTCGGGAATCACCTGCACGGCGGTTGCACCCGTGCCGATGATGCCGACCCGCTTGCCTCCGAGGTCGACGGTGTAGTCCCAGCGTGAGGTGTGGAACGACTCGCCCTGGAACTTCTCCATCCCGTTGATCCGGGCGAGCTTTGGGGTCGTCAGGATGCCGTTCGCGAGCACGACGTAGCGTGCCTTCATCGCGTCGCCGCGGTCCGTGTAGACCGTCCATCGCTCCGCGTCTTCGTCCCACTCGGTTCGATCGACGGTCGTGTGGAAGAGACAGTGGTCGTAGAAGCCGAACGTCTCGGCCATCGTCTGGCAGTACTCCATGATTTCGAAGCCGGAGGCGAACTTCATGGACGGTACGTAACCCATCTCTTCGAGGAGCGGCAGATAGCTGTACGCCTCGACGTCGCAGGCGATGCCGGGATAGCGGTTCCAGTACCAGGTTCCCCCGACGTCACCACCCTTCTCACAGAAGCGCACGTCCTCGAATCCTGCGTTTTTGAGCTTGTGCCACAGGAGCAGCCCGCCGAAGCCGGCCCCGACGACGAGAATCTCGCACTCGTCGGCCAGGGCGTCGCGCTCGATCGGCGGGGCGGAATAGACGTCTTCGAGGTAGCGGCTGAACTCGCCATCCATCGACATGTAGTCGGCTGCACCCGCACGTGCTTCTTTGAACTCGCGATACTTCGCCTGCTCCTCGGCGTTGAACACCGCCCCCGCCGGTGCTTCGGGCAGCGTCGTGAGTTTGGCATCGGCGATGGTCGAATAGCCTTTCCCGCGGATCTTGTCGTTGGCGATCGCGGCGCGGGTGTTGAAGATCTTGAAGCCGGTGCTGGGATCGATCGATACGGACACTTGTTTCTCCGTTAAAGGTTGACGGCCTACCACTTCAGAACGGCGTTGGCGGCCTCTCGTTCACGATATCTCGTGTCCCAAGCGCGAAGCAGGGGACGCTCGCCAAAGAGATCCGCCTCGATAAAGCGGGCGAACTGTAACGCCGCTTGCATGGTGCAATCGGCGATCGAGACGTTGTTGCCGGTCAGCAGCTCGCGACCGTCGCCCAACAGGTTTTCGAGGTAATCGAGCGGCGTCTGCAGGCTTTTTTCCGCCTGCGCCGCGGCTTTCGGATCCGCGGGCAAGCCGAGCGGTGATTTCGTGGCGTGAATGTACGCGCCGATCGGACTCGCGATGCGCAGGTCCACGACCCGCTCGATGTCGCGCGCCCGGGCACGGGCGAGGGGATCGTCGCCAAGCAGCGAACCCTCGGGAAAGCGGTCTTCGAGGTACTGGATGATCGCCAGTGACTCGACGAGGTAGCTACCGTCGTCGAGCTCGAGAACCGGCAACGTGCCGAAAGGGTTGCGCGCCAGATGTTCGGGCTCGCGTTGTCGACCTTTCAATGTATTGACGACGATCTGCTCGATGCCGAGTTCGGCACCGGCGGCTTCCCGTTCGGCGATGTAGAGCATGACCTTGGTCGGGTTCGGCGCGAGCGGCACCATGTAGAGCTTCATCGACACGTCCTTAATGGTTCCACCAGGGCCGATCCGAGAACGAGCGCATGTCGATCTCGTGCGTCCAGACCGAGCGGTGCTGTTGTGAGATATGGAAATAGGTGTCTGCGATCCTCTCGGGCAGCATCAATCCGTCGTGCTCGCCGCCTCGATTAGCGCGCAGTTCGGCGAAACGGTCGGGACCGAGCATCTTGCCGAGGGTATCGGGTGCGTCGACCGCGCCGTCGACGACGATGTGCGCGACATGGATGCCCTTGGGCGAAAATTCCGCGTTGAGCGTCTGACACAACATCCGCCGGCCGCCCATGGCGGCCGCGTGCGAATGTTGTCCGGCGTTGCCGCGAACGGCCGCCGTCGCGGAGGTGACGAGGATCGTGCCCTTGCCGCGATCTTCCATGTAGGGGCACACCGCCGAGGCTGCTCGAAAGAGCGCGAACGTTGCCATGCGCCAGCCCATTTCGAAGGCTTTGTAGGTGGTGTTGGCCAGCGACCGATCGCCGATCTGTGCGCCGAGGTTGAACACGACCACGTCGATACCGCCGATATCCTTCTCGATCGCGTGAATTCGTTCCTCGATCGCGTCGTCGTCGACCGCGTTCAACAGAGAACCGGACGCGGAGCCGCCTGCGGATTCGATCCCGCCCACCAGGGAATCGAGCCCCGCTTGGTCCGTTCGCCGACACAGGACGGTGTGATAACCCTCCGCGGCAAAACGGGTACCAACGGTGCCACCAATACCGGCGCCTGCACCGATCACCAGACATACGGGCTTCATGAATCGCTCCACAATTTGGGTCGTCGAGATGATCTCGGACGACGGAGAAAGGCAGTCGCGAACCATGCCTGCAAAGGCGCTTCGCGGGCAAGAGGGTGGGGGAGGTGGGAAGCGGGGTTGGGTGATCTGGAAAGTGACGATTCGGTCGGCTGGAAAGCGGGTTTGGCGGCGCTGGGACGCGCTGCTCGATGATCTGGAAAGCGCTGATCCGAAAGGCTGGGAAGCCTTGACTGACCGGAGGAGTAGGCTGGATTGCAGCTTGCTCTTTTCTTGTGGGGGCTCCGCCCCCACGCCCCCGCCGGATCGGCGCTGAGTCTGAGTTGGCGGATAGGGGAATCTCGCCGCGCGCCCAGTTCGGCGCGGAATCGCTGCGGGTGGTTCGCCCCTGGCGCGCGTTGCGCGCCGGGGCCCCGGGCCATGGGCGTGTTCGCCGGAAGGCGTCGGTTGATGTTGGGCGCGATTCGCAGGATGGCTGGGACGCGTTTGCAGGATCCTGCATGCGCTCGATGTCCTGGAAAGGATTTTGCAGGCTGATTGGTTCGCTACGATCTTCCTAAGGGCAAATTAGCTCTGAAGCCGGCAAACCCCAATCAGCGAAATCGATGACCCGGAGCCCGGCGCGGCAACGCCGCGACGCAGGGGGGTCCTAGGGGGGACCCGGAGGGTCCCCCCTAGAAGAAAGAGCCACGATATTGCAGTCTCAAACTACCCTCCGATCGACAGTTCCCAGGTCGTATCAACTAAAACAGCATCGGCACCATCGAAAGCACCACACCCAGGATCAACACGCCGATGAGCGTTCGGATGACGGTGACGTGGCGCGGAATCTTGGCGGTTTCGGTCGGTTCTTCAGACATGATTTTTCATCCTGCGGTGTAGGGCACGTACTCCGGGTTCCATCGTTCGTTGTCGATGAAGCCCATGGCTTGGTGGAGATCGACCTGGGCGAGCCCTTCGTCGTGTGCTTGTTGTGCGACTGCGCGCGCGACCTTCAGGGTCACCTCGCGCAGTCGCGTGACGGCCGGGAAGATCAGGCCGCGCTCGCGCTCTTCGTCGGAAACGGTGCGCGCGAGTGCGTTGGCGGCCGCGGTCGCCATGAGATCGGAGACGGCGGTGCTCTCGGTCGCGATTGCGCCGAGCCCGAGCCCGGGGAAGATGAAGACGTTGTTGCCCTGGCCGATTTCGAATCGCCGATCGCCGAGTTCGACGGGGTCGAACGGACTGCCGGTGGCGATGAGTGCGCGGCCGTCGGTCCAGCGGAGCAGATCTTCGGGCCGGGCTTCGGAGATCGATGTCGGATTCGAGAAGGGCAGAATGATGGGGCGTTCGATTTTTGCCGCCATCGAGCGTACGAGTTCTTCGTCGAACGCGCCGGCTTGACCTGATGCGCCGATGATCACGTTCGGGTTGAACGCGTCGACGACCGCGTGCAGGCCGCGATCGCCTTCGTCGGCGATGCCGTTGGCCTTGGCTGCCTCGATGGAGAGGGCCATTTCCGACTTGTAGGCATCGCGCAGGGCGTTGTCGTTCACCAGCAAGCCACGACTGTCGAGCACGGCAATGCGGCCCTTCGCTTCCGCCGGGGAAGTCCGGCGTCCTGCATCCCGACCAGGACCTGGCGGTACATGCCGAGCCCGGCGGCGCCCGCGCCGTGGATGACGACGCGCGCGTCGCGAATGTTCTCACCGGTCGTCGCGAGGGCAGACTGCACCGCGGCGTAGGCGATCGCGCCTGTACCTTGAATGTCGTCGTTGAAGGACAGCACGTGGTCGCGATGCTTCGTCAGCAACCGGGCGGCCGTGTCCTTGCGGAAGTCTTCCCACTGCAGGAGCGCGTGCGGGAGGACGGTTTTCACGGCCTCGACGAACTCATCCACGATCGTGTCGTAGGCGTCTCCCGTCAGCCGGCGTTCGCGCCAGCCGAGATACAGCGGATCTTCGAGCAACTCGCCGTTGTTGGTGCCGACGTCGAGACAGATCGGCAGGGTCGTCGCGGGATCAAAACCGGCGCCCGCGACGTAGAGCGCGAGCTTGCCGACCGAAATCGCCATACCGCCGGCGCCCTGGTCGCCGATGCCGAGAATCGACTCGCTGTCGGTCACCACCATGAGTCGGATGTCCCGCTCGGCCGTGACATCCTCGAGGACCTTCGCGATGGAGCCGGCCATGTCTGGTGTGATCCAGATACCGCGGCCGCGGCGGAAGACCTTGCTGTAGTACTGCGTCGCGAGCCCGACCGTCGGCGTGTAAATGATCGGCATGAACTCGTCGAGGTAGTCCATCAGGACGCGGAAAAAGAGCGTCTCGTTGCGATCGTAGAGGGCTGCGAGGTCGACGTAGGTATCGAGTGGCGAAGATCGCGACAGGGACGAATACATGCGGTCGCGCTGGTTTTCGATGTTCGTGACAGTCGCGGGCAAGAGGCCACGGAGACCGAAGATGTCTCGCTCCTCTGCGCTGAACGCGGTGCCCTTGTTGAGGATCGGATCGCGGATGAGGGCTGCGCCGCGCTTCGTGATGACTTTGCTTTTCATGGGTTCCGAGTTAGTTCGTTTGCGAATCCGTCATGCGCCGCAGCCAATCGTCGCGATCACGGCCGTAGCGTTGCGCGATGGCCGTCGTTGCGAAGATTCCACGCCGTGCGGCGCGCCCGGGTAGACGTGGAGTTCGCACGGCACGCCGGCCGCGTAGAGCCGACGCGCGTAGTCGATGTCTTCGTCGCGAAAGCCATCCGCACCGCCGACGCAGACGTAGGCGGGTGGTAGCCCCGCGAGATCGTCAGCCCGGGCGGGCACGGCGGTGTAGGGGATGTCGTCCTGGCCGTAGAGGTCGCCGAGGTAAGACTGCCAGCCGAAAGTGTTCGATTCGCGGCTCCAGATCGCGAGCTTGTCGGCTTGGCTCGAAGGCGTTGCTTGCCGGTCGTCGAGCATCGGGCAGTCGAGCAGCTGAAACGCGAGATCGAACTCGCCGCGATCGCGCGTGAGTAGGGCGAGTGCAGCGCACAAACCGCCGCCGGCGCTGACACCGTGAATCCCGATTCGGTTTCGATCGATGCCAAGTTCCTCCGCGTGCTCGAAGGTCCAGCGTAAGCCCGCGTAGCAATCCTCGAGCGGGCCGGGAAACGCGGTTTCTGGTGCGAGGCGGTACTCGACGGACACCCCCACGATATCGAACGCCTGGCACCACCGGTCCATCGCGGGATCGTCGCCTTCGACGTTGCCGAGCACGTAACCGCCGCCGTGGATCGAGAAGACGCACGCGCGTAGGCCCGTCGAGGGTGTCACGGGTTGGTGCACCCGAACGTAGGTACCGTCCGTCTCGAGCGCGTGGTCGCTACGCGTGACGTTGTCGGAAAGCGCTGGCGCTGCACGCGGCATGTCACGAAAACGGGCGAGCGTATCGGTGGTGATCGGACCGAACGGAAAATCCCCGAGGAGCGGGGCAACTTCTGGATCTACGAACTCTGCCGACATGGGTTTCGCCAGTTGCAAAAATGGAAGCGCGCAGTATTCCGATTCGCTTGGCGCAAATCAGCCTCTATCTTTGTGCAACCGGTGCGTCGTTCGGGTTCGCTAGTCGAGGAACGCCCGGCGCACGGCGTCGAAGGTCGATTCGTCGATGCCGATGTCGCGCAGGTAGTCGAGCGCGCCACCATGGCGTTCGGTGAGACCGTCCAGGAAGTCCTTGATGGCGTCTTCCGGTACGCCCGCGTGATGCATCATCGTCTCGCGCGACAACTCGCCGAGTCCGCCTTCACGCTCGACGAAGTCCGTTTGGCGTTCGACGTCGCGGTTGGTGAGCGCGTAGTCGGCCTCGATGATCTGTCGATCGACGCCGAGCACTGTGAGTAGGAAAGCGGTCGAGACACCCGTGCGGTCTTTCCCGGCCGTGCAATGCAGAACCATCGGGTGGTGATCCGCGTCGGCGAAGAGATCGAAGAGGCGATGCCAGGTCTCGCTGCCGAACTCGAGATAGCCGAGGTAGCGGCGTCCCGAGATCCCTGTATCACCGACGAGCTGGTTGAGCTGATCGGACCCGCCCGGCGGGATGACGGGAATGGCGTGATAAGCGGCGCCGAGTTCGGGTAAAGGTCCGCGCCCCTGATGGTCGATCTCGTCGGGGCGGCGTAGGTCGATCTGCGTCCTGATGCCGAGGTTTTTTACCCGCTCGAGATCCGCTGACGTCATGCGGTCTTGCCGTCCGGCGCGGAAGTAGCGCCCCCATTTGATCCTCCGCCCGTCGGCGGCGGGATAGCCCCCGATGTCACGGAAGTTGAAGCAACCTTCGAAGGCGATATGTCGGTCGGCGAAGTCGTCGATCAAGGGGGTCTCCGGGTTCAGTTTCACGGAAAGCATAGCGGGTAACGGGTACTCAGCCGCCACGGGTCTTGCCTGGGCGCTATGGATGGTTTGGCGATTGGCCTATCCTCGGCGAGGAAACCAGTCGCGAGCAGAACGATGGCAGAGCACATTTCCGTTGCCGGGGGCGCAGACGATAAAGACGCCTACAACGACGCAGCGCAGCGCATCTCGAAGGATCTGACGGCGGCGCGAACAACCCTTTTACGAGAAGCGACGCCGCCCGTCGGGATGGAGGAGCGTTTCGGTCGCAACCGGGTCGGGTACGGCGTCGCCCGAGAGCTCGAAGCGATGGGCCAACAACCGGTGAGTGATGCGTTGTCGGAGGATGCGTCGCGTTTCGGGATTGAATTCGAGCACCTCGGCACCACGATCGGCACTGTGTTGCATGGTGTCGATCTCACGAACGATGTCCCGGATGAGTTGATCGAGGTAATTCGCCGAACGCTCTTGGAGCGCAAGGTGATCTTTTTTCGGGACCAGCATCTCGGCGAGGATCAACAGGTCGCGTTTGGTCGCCGTTTCGGTGAACTCGATGCGTTTCCCTTCGGCCAGTCCGGCGAGAATCCCTTCATTCTCCAGATCTATCACGACGAGTCGCGGCCCGGGTCGATCAACAGTTGGCATACCGATGTCACCTGGATGGAGTGCCCCTCGCTCGGCTCCATCGCCCAATGCATGACCGTCCCGCCGTTGGGCGGCGATACGCTTTTCTCCGACTCACACGCGGCTTATCAAGGCTTGCGGCCCGAGCTCAAAGAGCGCGTCGAACATCTCGACGGGGTGAACGATTATCGGAATTTCATTGCGACGCCCGGTCTCGATCCCGAACTGATCGCGTCGATCAAGGCCGACATTCCCTTCGGCGTGACGCACCCCCTCGTGCGTACGCATCCCGAGACCGGCAAACGAGCGCTCTATATTCACGGCGGGTTCCTCCGACACGAGTCACTCACCGACCGGCGCACCGGCCAGCGGTTGGCGGCTGATGAATGCCGCGCGATTGTCGCGGAGCTGCTCACGCAACACGCGCACCCCGAGTACTGCTGTCGTTTTCAGTGGGAACTCGGGTCGATCGCGTTCTGGGATAACCGCGCTGTTCAGCACTACGCCGCGAGCGATTACTACCCGCATAGCCGCCTGCTGAGGCGCGTCACCGTCGCGGGCGACCGGCCGTTTCTCGCGCCGCTCGAGAACTAACACCAGGAGTCTTCGAATGAATCGGATCAGTCTTGTGGCGCTTGCCGTCATCGCCACGGTTTTCGCGTTCTCTGCCAGCGCGCAGCCGGCGGGCGCCTGGGCCGGGCTTTACAGCTCGCAATGCGCCGTTTGCCATGGCGATCAGATGGAAGGGGCAGCAGAAGGTGTGGCGCTGATCGGGGAGCTCACGGGCGGTACGAGCGTCGATGAGATCGCGGCGAGCATCGCGGTCGGGAGTCCGGACAACGGCATGCCAGCCTGGTCCGAGACGATGTCGGCGACCGAGATCCGTCAGCTGGCGATCTACGTTGCGGAGGTTCGCGCGGGCACGTCTTTCTCGGACTTCAAGGTCGACGAACTCGTGGTGCCCGAAGAGGCGGTGGCCACCTCGAAACATACGTTTCGACTCGAGGTCGTCGCCGAAAACGTAGGTCGCTATCCCTACTCGATCGCGCCCCTACCCGGCGGTCAGATCCTGTTCACGGAAAAGACACAAGGCATCATGATCATCGGTCCGGACGGCGTGAAATCGGGCTTGATCGAGGGATCACCGCAGGGCCACCCAATGGAGTTTGCCCGCGATCAGATCCAGTTCGGCACCGGCTATGTCATGGACGTGGCGCTGCATCCGAAGTTCGAGGAGAACGGTTGGATCTACGTGCACCACGGCCATCGCTGTGACGATTGTCTCGTCATGACGCCGCGGGGTCCGCGAATGCAGTCGATGAACCGGCTCATGAGGGGCCGGATCGTCGACGGCGCATGGGTGGACGAAGAGATCATCTGGGCGGCTGATCGCGAGCACTACACCGCGAGCACCGAGATGGCGGCCGGTGGTCGGATCGCCTTCGACTCGTCGGGCTATGTCTATATCAGCGTCGGCATGAAGAACGGCTACGACGGCATTCAGGACCTCGAATTCCCCTACGGCAAGATCCATCGACTGCACGATGACGGCCGCATCCCGGAGGACAACCCGTTCGTCGACGTAGACGGCGCGTATGCGAGCACCTGGACGCTCGGGCATCGATCACCGCAAGGCCTCGAGTTCGATGCCGAAGGCGGCGTGCTCTGGCAGAGCGAAATGGGTCCGCGCGGCGGGGACGAAGTGAATCGGCTGGAACCGGGTAAGAACTACGGCTGGCCGTGGTTCTCGAAGGGCGTTCACTACCAGGGGCTCGAGGTCGGTTACGACCGGCCGGACACGATCAGCATCGATGACATCGAACAGCCGATCGTCGATTTCACGCCCGGTCCCGCGATCTCGAGTCTGGTGGCCTACCGCGGATCGGCGTTCCCGAACTGGGAAGGTGATCTTCTGGTCGGCACGCTCAAGGGGACGACGCTCTACCGCGTCAAGGTCGTCGACGGCGTCGAGCAGGAGCGTGAAGCGATCGTCGGGCCACTCGCCCGGATTCGGGATATCGAAGTCGATGCCGACGGTACCGTGCTGCTGTTGCTCGAACACCGCTCGAACAGTCAGATCGTCAGGATGGTTCCCGCCGACGCATAGCGCGTCGGGTCAGAATCACGTCGTTCGCCATGACGGCGAACGGCGCCCACCCGCGAACTCCTCGAGCTTGGTGAAGAGATCGCCGAAGATCGCATCGCGGTTGACCGCGTCCGCGATGCGGATGCCGTGGCGGCGGGCATCGACCGACCAGGTGAGCCTTTCGCTGAGAATGGGGCTCGGTACGATCGCCGACGGCACCCACGTCGGGTCAATGAGCCAGGCAGTCGCGGCGATGTCCCAGATTTCCTTCGATCGGGCGAACTGGTTGGCTCGATACGTTTCATAGGTTTCGAAGAGGAATCTCCCGATCGCGCCGTGCGGTTCGACGTAATGCGCGAGCTCGGGGATCGTCGTCAGCAAGTGAGACGCGACGCCGCGGCAGGGGATCTGCACGACGGGCGCGCCACAGTCGAAGAGGATCTGCGCGGCGACGACGTCCTGCATCAGGTTGAACTCGCGCGCGGTGGGAGAATGCGTCGGCTGCCCGCCGAGCCAGACGACGACGATCCGCTCGACGATCGTCGGGTCGATCAGGAGCGCTGAAGCCACGTTCGTCAGTGCACCGATCGCGCAAACGTAGAGCGGTTGGTCGGTACGTGCGTGGGCGCGCTCTACGATCGCGGTCGCGGCGTCGGACTCGACGGGTGTGTCGGTGTCGCGCAGATAGCTGGTCGATCCGCGGAACACGCGGTCTCGCTCGGTGACGCCGAGGCGCGTCAGCAGACGGTCGATCTCCTCGAAGCTTTTCTCCATCCCGTCGGCTGGGCTTTCGCTTCGTTGATTGAAGAAAGGCGCGGCAGTGATCGCCTCGAGGTCGATCGTCTCGCCCGAGAGGAGCGCGTGCACGACCGCGAACTGATCGTCGACTTCGTTGTACGTGTCGGTGTCCAGCAACACGCGTCGCGCGGCAGTCCCGGGTGGTGTCAGTCGCTCGATTCGATCGATTTGGCCGAGCTCGGGAAACTCGGCCATCAGATACCGAGGTCGAGGTTGTTGTAGCCGCGCAGGCTCGCCCGCACAGCGTCGTCCCAGCCGAACGATTCGCCCGCTTGCGGTGCATAGTCATAAGGCGTTTCGTCGGGAAAGCGTTGGCGCCGCGCCTCGATGGCATAGCCCAGGACCTTTGATCGTTCCTGCACGCGAGCCTCGTCGTAGATGATCTTTTCGCTACCGCGAGCGTGGATACCGTTACCGCGGGCGCCGACGACGCTCGCGCGTGGGTGGAAGCCGAAGTTGATCGTGACCCGCCATTCATCGCTCGTGTTGGCGAACGATCCGTGCACGGCCTGGCGGTTAGTGATGCCGACATCACCGGGCTTGCAGAGCATCGGCACGGCGTCGGGCAAACGATCGGACCCGGCGTCTTCACACCACGACCGAATGTCCGCTCGCTCGAGGTGTGAACCCGGAACGACCCAAAGACCGTTGGCCGAGGTACAGCCATAGAGCTGCGCCATGAAGTTGAAGCCGTGACTGCCGCGGTGGAATTTGGGTGTGTCCCAATGGGTAGTGCCGTCCTGGTGCCAGGCGACCGATCCGCCGAGCCCGGGCTGTTTGATCCAGATCACCTCGTTGAAGGGCGAGAAGTCCGCCCCGTTGAATGCTTCGGCGACGCGCAATAGATCGGGATGTGCGTATAGGCGCAGGGCGGCGTCGGAGAACTGCAGCGATCCGCCGACGACCTGCAGGATCCACTCGGGCGCATCATCCGGTGTGGGCGGTTCGATCATCTTGGCGGGGTGGCGGCCGTTGTTGTGTGCGGTGCCGCCGATCGGATCCTTGAGGGGGCGCACCATCGCCATCCCTCCGCCCTTGCCATCGGCGGCGAGCGCCGGGCGGCCCCGCCGATCCGTCGTGCCGTTGGGTTCGGTGGGCGCGCGTTCCAGGATCTCGACGACATCGCGTTCGATGTCCGCGAGTTCTTCGGTTGCGATCACGTCTTCGAAGACGTAGAAGCCGTGCTCCCAGTACGCGTCGACGATCTCATCGGCGAGTGTTCCGTCGGCGTTGTATCGGATCGGGCCGCGATTACCGAGCGCGAACGCGCGCTCCTCACCGGCCCGGCGGTACTCGACCATCGCCCGTTCGTGTTCACCGTAGCTTCCCGTTGCGTCAGCGCGTTTGAGCATGCTCGTCTCCTCCCCACACAAGCGAACCAGTGTGTTCGGTCTCCCCGCGAAGCGCAAAGAATGCGCACCGTGGCATCCTAAATAGGAATCCCTTTGAACGGACGAGGGGCGGCACGTGTCCGCCCCGAAGCGAGAAGATGAGCGAAGCCCATGACGATCGGTCGAACATGTCGTCGACCCCCATTCCCCTGGAGTTCCTACCCGAACACGTGAGCGCGGCCTCGGGTGATGACGAACGCTTGCACGACGCGGAGTGGTTTCGCTCCGGTGAGCCGTTCAAGTCGATGCATAAGAACAACCCCTGGCTCGTGCCCCCGGTCGGTGGTAACGGCGTGCCGGCGACCCGGCCCGACGGATCGCTGACCGAGCGGTTCCATTGTCCGCTCTTCGAGGCGGGTCGAAGTGCCGAAGGTGGCGGTCTGAACGGCACGCCCTACTACGACACGACCGTGGCTCGGAAGCACAACTACTGGAAGCAGTTCGACGACCTGCCCGTGCCGACGAAGGACATTCGTCGGGCGCGGCGGGACCTCCACAAATACGGTTTCTGTCTCATCGAAGACGGCATGAGTGCGTCGCAGTGCAGCTACATGCGCGACCGCCTGGAAGAGCAGGCGGAAGCCGAACGGGCGTGTGGCCTCGCGGATATGACGCCGCATTTCCACATCATGTGGACGCTCGTGAACAAGGGTGATTGCTTCGCGAAATGTGTCGAGTTCGACCCCGAGTGGGTGCAGGGCGGCGCATTGATCGAGCAGCTCAACCTCGAGCTTCTGGGGCGCGGGCACTATGCCTACTCGTTTGCGTCGAATATCGCCCGGCCCGGCAGCTATCCGCAGACGCTGCACCAGGATTCAGGTGCGATCCACCCGATCCAGACGCAGCACGCACCGATTCTCGTCAACACCGTCTACATCATGCAGGACGTCGACGAGGTGAACGGTGGCACATTGCTCATCCCGACGAGCCATCGCCTGGTATCGGCGGTCGGGCCCGGGGAAGAAGTGCCGGCGCTCCCCCCTGCGGTCAACGTGGAAGCGCCCGCGGGCACCGTCATGCTGATGGACGGTCGCGTGTTGCACGGCACAGGCGTGAACCACACCGACGAGTGGCGCTACATCATGACGCAGTCGAACGTGAAACCGTGGCTCAGGCAGCAGGAGAACTGGCAGCTCGCGGTCGATCCCGAAGTGCTCGCCAATGCATCCGACAAGCTCCTCCAGCGCATGGGCTTTCACTCGTCGGGACTCTTGGAGATCGCGAGCTATTCGGGGCCGAAAACGACGGTGGAAGTTCGCCTCGCGATGGAACGTGGTGAGTATCAGCGGATTCGTGCGATGCGCGAGCCGGTGGATGAGGCGACCCGGGACGAACTCACGATTCATCGAATCAAGCTTGCGATCGAAGCACGTCGCCGCGAGGAGGAGTCGAAGCAATGAATCGCCAGGACCGTTCGGCCTCGACATCCCAGGAATTGCCCGCCGTGCCGACGAACGCGGAAATGCACGCGGTAACGCTCGAGCGCCTGCGAGACGAAAACTCGAGGCTCCGGGCGGAACTCGAAGCGCTCCGAGGTGCGAAGGTAAGCCCGACGGGATCGCCCTGGGATGCCGCGATGCGTGAAGGCATCGGCTATGCGAGCGGAAAGTCCCAGACGAGTGCTGGATCGGCGGGTCGCTTGCTCGCCCAGTTGGCGGGCGTGTCGAAAGAGCGCATGAAAGCGGGAGCGATCAGGAACGCGAGTGAATTCGACTACCTGCCGCGACCGTCGTCGGATGAATCGCAGCTCGAAGCGGACTTCGTTCGGTGGGGTTACTGCCTCGTCGCAGACGCGATGACCACGGCGCAGGTCGAAGTGCAGACGGAACGACTAGTCGCGCAGGCCGCGGCCGAGAGGCGCATCGACAAAGCGATCATGACGAACGCCGGTGCGCGCGGGCAGCTCGTCAACAATCTTGTCCTCAAGGGCCAGGTGTTTCGCGACGTGGTCGAATTCAAGGCGAACGTCGCACAGCGCGGACCGCTCATTGATCGACTGCTCACCAAAGTCATGGGTGAGAAGTTCGGCCTCGGCTGCGCGCACGGTGCGATCGTGCACGAAGGCGGGGGTCTTCAAGAGCTCCATATCGACCAGGGCATGATGCCGATGCCCTATCCGCCGTTTCCGTTCGGCTCGCTAATCATCTGGTGCCTGTCGACGTTCGATCTCGACAACGGGGCGACCTACATCGTCCCGGGCTCACATCGTTCGGCGGAAGGCACGACGCTTTTCCACGAAAGCGCTGATCTCATGTCGATGCTCGATCAGGAGCCGGGCCTGGTGGCGATCTGCGCGCCGCCGGGTACGTGCATTCTTACCGACACGCGTGTGCTGCACTGCGGCGGCCGACGACTGATTCCCGGTACGCGATACGCGATGCGTTGCCACTACAACCGTCACTTCGTGCGTGCGCTCCACGAGCAGTCAACAGCCAACGTGCACGTGCCGGCGGACGTCTACGAGAAGCTTTCGCCCAGGCTCAAGGAGATGATGGGGATCACCGTCAACGATGCGGACCCCGTGGGCGAACTGAACTGAGACGAATGAAAGGGCGTTTTGCGGGGATCGGTAGGAGAAATCACGTGAACTTTTGTCCGACGAGTCGCCCCTTTCGCACCCGGTGGCCAGTTCCTCAACTTCTTGAAATATGTTACGAACTGGTTCGCCGGCTTACAAGAGGAGACAAGCTGATGCTTTTGAAGCACGCAGCGACGGCCATTGTGGTCACTTTGGCGTTCCAGGGGACGTCATTTGCTGCTGATGCGGACGACTCGGACGATTCCGCGACTGAAGAAATCATCGTGACGGGTTCCTTTATCCGTCGTGATAATTTCGACATCGCGTCACCCATCGCCGTACTTGATCAAGTCGATCTGGAGATGGCGGCGACGCCTGATCTGGGCGACATCATCTTCGATCAAACCTACCAGATTGGCGTTAACGCCAATGCCACGCCATTCGAGTTCGGCGGTGGCGACGATCAGAACTGGCAGTAAGGTGGTGAGGTGTGGGCGAACCTTCGCGGTTTGGGCACACGCGCCACGATGACGATGATGGATGGCCATCGCGTCCCTGCCAATGTCACGGGGTACAGCTGGTGGACACGGCGCGCGGGGACCGACGTCACCAACCTTTATCCTGGCATCGCGATCGGCCGTGTCGAGACGATTCTCGACGGTGCATCAGCACTTTACGGTTCGGAAGCGGTATCAGGTGTGGTCAACCTCATCCCGCGTAAGAGCTTCGATGGCCTGGAGATCAACTACGAGTTCCAGGAAGCCATGGAAGACGGTGCGCCGCAGAAACGCTTGTCGTTGTTGGCCGGTGCTCAAGGTGAGCGGACGAGCGCGATCTTCGCCCTCGAGATTCGCGACGGCGAGCGGATGCGACTGACGGATCGCCCGGAATACATCGTCAGTTCAGCGAACTGGACCGGGCAGTACCTGCCGCCGTACAACGAAACGGGCCGGGGTAACCCGGGAGACTGGTCGGTACCGCGGCGACTCCCGTGGGGTGATTTCCAACCGTATAGCAACGGTGCCTGGTATCAGCACGAGGGCCAGTGGTTCCAGGAGCTTACTTCGGCTCCGCTCGCGGATAACTTCGGCCGCCACTTCTCGGTACGTCATACCGACCCCGGTTGTGGGTACTGGTTCGGCGCAGGCGCCGATCAAAATCCGCAGCTACCGGTGCTCGATCCGAACAGTTCGAGACCAACGGCGACTCTCGCCGAGGGCGACTTCATCGGCGGTTTGGCTGTTACCGATCATTCCAAGCCGGGCAGTTTCCTGAACGGCTATATGACGGGGGGTCTCAAGGGTCTTTCGCGCTTCGAAGGTACCGAGGGAGCATTCTCCGGTAGTCGCCAGGACTGCCGTCAGGTGATCGCCGATTGGCAGGATATTCAGGAGAAGCGCGACCAGATCCAGGGATTTGCCTACTTCGAGCACGAGTTCAACGACTACGTGACCGTCAAGGGCGAAATCGTCGTTTCGACGATGGATTACAACACGCGGGATCTTCCCGGCGACCTCGACGAGTGGGATCGCCGCTCGCTGAATTCGCCGAATGCGGCCATCGTCATCGGCTCGAACCCGGGTAACCCGTTCCGCGCGTTTGCGGACGGATCGAACGGCTTTGCGTTCGATAGCTATCTCGACTACACGGACCTGAACGGTAACGGCGCCTACGACTACCTGGACGAGCCGGGTGAGTGGTTGCTGTATGCCCAGGACGTCGACGGCGACGGCATTCCCGACCGCGACTGGGACGGTGACGGGATGATGGACTCGCAAGCAACCCGCGATCCGCGCGCTCGCGTATTGCTGCAGCCGCTCGATCAGGACAGCGATGCAGATGGCATTCCCGATCGATTCGACCCGGATTCGGGCGGTGTACGTCTCTTCGAGGACGTCAGGCTGGTCGACATGACCATCACGCCGAAGCAGCCGCACAACAACACGGTGTCCTGGCTCAACAAGGACATGACCTACAACCGTCGTCGCCAGATCGACAACCTCAGGGTGCGCCTGGGCACGACGATCAATATTCCCAACACCGAGTGGCTCATCGACGCCGACTGGGTCACCTCGACTTCCAAGCGTGAAGAAGACTATGCAGAGCCGCTCTGGCCCTGGGCTGTCGCTTCCATGCGCTGTCAGGGTGGTCAGCTCGCCGATACCTGCTGGAACCCCTTCTCGACCGCGTGGCTCAACACGAACGAGGAAGGTTTCATCATTCCGGAATGGCGCGACCCGGATGATCCGGCTGCGAATACCGAGCTCGAAAACCGGTTCGCGGGCGTGTCTTTGCGCCACGACCAACGCAACATCCGCATGGACTTGATCGACGTCGTCGTCTCGAACGGCACGTTGTTCGACGTGCCATGGAACGGTGCGCCGGTCGGCTTCGCTGCTGGTATCCACTGGCGTGAAGAGAGCGAGGAATATCGACCTAACCAGTTGGGTCTTTCAGCCTTGGGTTCGGCGCGTACCAACTTCCAGTTCACTGAAGAGGAAACCAACGCCGTCTTCATGGAACTGCAGATCCCGCTGATCTCGGATGATTTCTGGGGTGAGCTCGAGATGCAGGTCGCGTATCGCTACGCGGAGTTCGAAGGTCGCGCTGGATTCAGCGCCGCTGGCCAGAGTGCTGAGTTCGATACGACGATTCCGAAACTCGCGATCCGCTATCAGCCGATGGACTGGCTGTCGGTGCGCGCAAGCATGACGGAAGGCTTCGTATTGCCGGGTATGTTCCAG
The DNA here is from genome assembly GCA_951813295.1 of uncultured Pseudomonadales bacterium. Lineage (GTDB taxonomy): Bacteria > Pseudomonadota > Gammaproteobacteria > Pseudomonadales > Azotimanducaceae > VXYL01. The sequence continues at coordinate 746,635 of CATOTI010000002.1, read as the reverse complement.
CTCTTCAATAACTCGGTGCGTCCCGACAACTTCCAGACAATCAGCGATTACGTCTGCGACAACATGCCGGAACTCATCGACTGTGCGGGTGTCCCGCAGGGTGGTGGAACGCCCGATGTGCTTGTTGCGACGGCGCAAAACGCCGGACTAGGGGCCGAGGTGTCTGATCTCTGGAATGCGGGCCTTTCGTTCCGCCTTCTCGATGGGGATCTGAACATCGACCTCGACTACACCGAGGTCGAGTTCAACGGCCGGGTCGAAAGACTGGGTGCAGGTACCAACCTGTCGTCCGCGGGGATCGGTTTCGAACCGTTCGTACAGGGGCTCTGCCCGGGTACGGAACTCGACTACGACAACCCGGATCGCGCTGGTCCTGGCGGCCAGTTCGTCACGCCCATCGACTTCATCCAGGGTACGACCCAGGCGGATCTCGATTGCCGCCTGAACGCGGCGATTGCCTGGATCGCAAACGAGGAAGGCATCGGCGGAACCAGCATTGTGCGCGGTGGTGGCCCGAACGGTATCCGTTTGACGTCGGCTGACGATCCCTGGTTGAACCAGGGGGAGCAGAAGACGGTCACCATGATCTATGCCGGTCGTTACCGTTTCGACGCGTCGGAGCTTCCGATCATCGGCGGCGACTACGGCACGTTCGAAGCGTTCCTGTCCGCAACGCAGCTTCTCGAGATGAGCCTGCAGCGGTACGCGGCGGATAGCGGCCACCAGTTCGCTGGCATCACGGTCGATGGTGTGGGTAGCCGCAACAACGGCGCTCATTTCCATGCGACGCAGCCGTTGTATGTGCCCCTACCGGTCGCACCGGAATGGCGTGTGAATGCGGGTTTCCGCTGGTTCTACGAGAACCACTTCGCGCAGCTCACGATGCGTTGGCACGACAAGGTGCTGGATATCGACTCGGCGTGGGACGATGTTCGTCACATTCCTGGCGCATTACCGGCAACGCATAACGGACGGGATGTCTCCGACATTCCGGAAGAAGAAGCGTGTGCCGACCAGGACCGTAACCCGTACTGCAAGATCTCTGCGCGGGCTTATTGGGACTTGAGCTATACCTATACGAAGCCGGATATCTTCGGTTTGGGTTATGCCTCGATTAACCTCGCGATGCGAAATATCTTCGACACCTATCCGGACGCAATCCCGTCGGGTGCCGGTTTCGAAGGCTATCTCGACAACATCATGGGACGAACGGCGTTTGTCCGGTTCACCGTCGGGTTCTAACCTAACGACATGATGATGTCCCTTGCAGCCCAGCGGCGGTCACGTCGCTGGGCTTTTTCTTTTCTGCTGATCGCTGGCCCTCTCGTTTGGGGAGCGGAGCGCGACTGCATGGACGTACCCGAGGGCGAGCGGGCTCTCTGTACGGCCGTGATGCGCTGTTCCGATCTCGACGACCGTGGTGCACGAGACGTTTGCCTTGCGCGGGCGTTCAGCGGCGAGCCCAATGTCGTTGCCGAAGTGCCGGAAGCGGAAGAACGCGCCGCCGAGGTCGAAGCCCAGATCGCTGAAGCCGAAGCACAGGTCGTAGCGGCGGAACGCGCCGCGGCACAAGCCGAAGCGCAAGCCGCGGAGGCCGAAGCGCAAGCCGCGGAAGCCGAGGCGCGCGCACGCGAAGCACAGGCGAGAACGGCGGCGGCTGAAGCGCGCGCGGCACAAGTACAAGCCGAAGCCGAGGAGGTCGCGCGACGTGAAGCCGAGCGTGCGGCGGAGTTGGCTCTCGAGTCGGCCGAGCGTGCAGCTCGTGAGGCCGAGCCGGCGGCGAAGGAACGCCGATCGCTGATCGGTAGGCTTCTGAATCGACGCCCGCGCGACGAAGTCGTCGTCGAGGAACGTGATGTCGAGGCGGTCCGGGAAGAAGCGTTTACGGCGATTCGTTTCGTGATCCCGAAACAATTTGACGGCGTCATCACGGCAGTGGTTCCCCTCGCTCGTGACCGGCAACTGATTTCGATCGACGATCGGCTCGTCTTCGAAGGCACCAGCGTCTTCGATCTTGACGACAATGTGGACGTTGTACGGCTTTCGAACGTTGGCGCCGGACGTTTTCGGATCACGTCGTCTGCCGGCCGACCGGCAAACATGGCACGCATTCGTTGTGAACGTCAGGACGACCTGCGTCGCGATCACCGACGCAAGTGTCGGGTGCTGCCGTCGAACTGGTGCGTTCTGCGCGGGCCGGCGTTCTTGTCATTCTTCTAGGGCTCTTGGGGGCGTGTGAACCACGCTTCCAACCGCCTGACGTTCCCGCGACGTTAGTAGATGATCTGAGCGGCGCTCTCGAACAGATGCGAACGGCCGCATTACTCGAGCGAGATAGCGCGCGCTCAATGGGCAACCTTGGGGTCGCCTACGAGGTCAACGGTCTCGAAGAACTGGCGGTGCCCTGTTATGTCGAAGCCCATCGCCTCGATCCGACGGATGAAACGTGGCCTTACTTCCTGGCGCTGAACGTCGGGCTCAAGGATCGCGAGGCGGGAATCGGCTGGCTCGACGTCGCACTTACGCTCAACGATCGCTACGTCCCGCTATGGCTTCTGCGGGGTAACTGGATGCTCGATGCTGGTGAAGTCGCGGCGGCGAACGACGCCTTCACTCGCGCGGATGAATTGGGGGCGGGCTCGCCCGCGAGTGTGGGACTTGCCCGGGTTGATCTTCTCGAGGGCAGACCCCAGGAAGCCATCATGCGGCTCGAATCCGTGCTCGAGAATCTCGACCATCCGGCGGTTCACCGCGTCCTCGGCCAGGCCTACCGTGCGCAAGGCCAGATGACGGATGCGAGAATCGCCTTTGCCCGCGGCGCTTTGGACGAACCGTTGCGGTGGCGCGATCCGCTGCAAGCACGCAAAGGTGACTTCATCGCGGGGTTTGGCGGGCGTCTGGTCAAAGCTGAAAACCTGATCAAAGCCGGAGCGTTCCGTGAAGCGCGCGAACTGCTGTTGCTGCTCGCGGAAGAACGACCGGACGATCGGACGGTCATCTCCAACCTTTCGCTTGCGTTGTCGAGCCTCGGGCGTACCGAAGAGGCGCGCGTGCTGCTCGATGAAGGCATCGAGCGGGACCCGACGGATATCTTCTTTCGGCTCAACCGGGCCGGTCTCTTTCGAGAGTCCGGTGCCTATGATGATGCGCTCGAGGATTTGGCGGTCGTAATCGAAGGAAACCCCGATCATGCCGTCGCGTATGCGCATCGTGGCCAGGTGCTGCTCGCCCAGGGCGAGTTCGATGAAGCCTATGCGGCGTTCCTCAAGGCGAGGGAATTGGGTTACGCGGGAACCGACAAGATCGAATACACGCTCGGCCTCATCCAGGGAACGAAGGAAAACTGGGCAATCGCCGCTGAACATTTTTCGGCGGCCGTGGGTCAGGATCTCGCCGACACGATGGCACACATTTACCTTGCGCTCTGTCATTGGGAGTTGGGAAAGGCAGACGAGGCGACCGCGTCGCTCGAGTTCGCGGCACGTTTAGGCACACATCCGCGGGAAGTTTCCGCGGTGCGCGAACGTATAGGAACTACGGATAGCGGATAACATTGTTTTTTTCACGCGACGCTGATGTGCCAAGGCACATCTTGGAGGGGCGGGCGCGAGACTTTGAGACGAGAGGAATACCCATGATGAGAAGCATCTGCATTCTTGCCGCGGCAATCCTGATGATTGCCGGGCCGCGCGCCCTGGGCGCCGAAAGCGACGCGACCGACCCCGTCCTCCTCGGGGGTGACCCGGTCGCCGATGAAGAGATCGACGATTCGTCCTATGAGGAAGAAGTCGTCGTGACCGCCGCACCGCCAGAAGCCGGCAAAACACCGTCCTTCGCCTACCTGCAGGAGTCCTACAATGTGCGGGACCGCGGCGCTTATCTCTACCTTCGCGGACGCTTCGAGGAGGCTTATCCCTACCTGCTGGCGTCCGCTAAGCGTGGCTTCAAGCTGGCGCAGGCCCGCGTCGGATTCCTGTCGCAGCAAGGTCTCGGCACGTCGCAGGATGCGGTCGCGGCCGTTGGCTTCTTAGGGATCGCGGCCCAAGGCACGACGCTGCCCGAGATACGAAATCACTTTCGCAACATGTGGAAGAAGATTCCGGATGACATGGCGCCCGAGCTCGAGAACGTCATCGCGCGTTACGAGTCGGACTACGGCGCCGACACGCACGGCGTGTCGTGTGATCTGAGCTACAAGGCGGGTACCCATCTAAAACGCCTCACCTGCCGTTTCGACTACGACTCCGTCTACCAGGACTTCGGCGATACGCTGAACGACAGCGAAGCCATTCCGCAACTCGGCGGTGGTCCTGGCGGTGGTGGCGGTGCCGGTGGGGCCGGTGCGGGGGCTGGCGGTCCGTCTTTCTGAGCGAATGGGGTGTCTTTGCGGTGTCGAGCCGCCTTGATGCGTTGTTTAGCCGGGGATGGCGCTGCATTATCCGCTGCTCATCAGACAGCGGGATTTCTTAATGTCCTTCGACAACGCCAAAGCGTTCTTTACCGCGTGCGAAGCCGGGAAAGGCTGGCAGGGATGCCAGCCTTTCGTGGCCGCGGGCGCGACGTTCAGCGCCCAGTCCGAGCCGCTCGTCGACATCGACTCGGTCGAGGGATACACGGAGTGGATGAACTGGCTTGTCCAAGTCATGCCCGACGCTTCCTACGATCTGCACGCTGCGTCTTACGATCCGGACGCCCGCCAGGCGATGTTCTTCGCGACGTTCAACGGCACGCATTCGGGTGAAGGTGGTCCCGTGCCTGCGACCGGTCAGTCGACGAGCTCAGACTACGTCTACGCCATCCAAATGGACGCGGACGGCAAAATCAGCTCGATGACGAAGATCTGGAACGCGTCCTGGGCGATGCGGGACCTCGGCTGGGCTTGATCCGCGCGCATTTAGCCGTTCGAGTCGGCCGCCATTTCCGCACCACGCGCGAGCAGGGCGGCGGCGGCGGCGTGATCGATGTTGCTGCCGCAGAGAATCACGCCGACCCGTTTACCTTTCAGACGATCGGCGAGCGAACCCATGAGCGCCGCGGTCGCGGCCGCGCAGGCGGGCTCGACGGCCAGTTTCAGATCCTCGAATAACGCTAACGCCGCGACGGCCATTTCGTCGTCGGAGACGCGGACGACGTCCTCGAACGTCGCCGCGCAGATGGCGTACGAATAGGGCATCGCCATCGGGGCTGAGAGACTGTCGGCGATCGTGTCGATGCGTTCGAGGCTCACGGCCTGTCCCGCAACGAGCGACCGCGTCATCGAATCGGCGCCTGTCGGCTCGACGCCGTAGACGGCACACGATCGATTCACGAGCTTGGTAGCGGCACCGATGCCGCTGGCGAGCCCGCCGCCGCCGATCGCGACGATCACCGCGTCGAGGTTCTCGACCTGATCGTGCAGCTCAAGCGCGACGCCACCGGTTGCCAGCGTGATCCGCTCACCTTCGAAAGGGTGTACGGCGATCCGGCCCTCGTCCGCGACGAGTTCGTCCATGGTCGAGAACGCGGTCGCACCCGGCTCGGCAAAGACGATTTCCGCACCCAGTTCCCGCACCCGCTCGATGCGGGTCGGGTTCGCTGAGTTGTACATCACGACTTTGGCGTCTCCGCCCACCGCCCGGGCTGCGAATGCGACGGCGATCGCGTGATTACCGGCACTCACCGCCGTGATGCGTGGTTGGTCGCCGAGTGCGCGGAGATTGTTGATCGCGCCGCGCGCTTTGAACGTACCGGTGAGCTGGAAGACTTCCATCTTCAGAAAAACCGACGTGCCCCGCGCGTCGAATCGACCCGTCGGCCACCGCACGGTCGGCGTCTCGACGACATAGTCCGCGAGTTCGCGGTGGGTTTGTCGGAAGGCGTCGAGGGGTGGAAGTTCCGTCATGGCGATCTCGTCTTAGGCGCCGGGTCGCTGGGACCCGGCCGTGGAAAAGCGCATCATCACCTCATGAAGACGACACTGGTAGATGAATTCCCGAACACGCTTCCAACCGACGATAGCCACCCCTATCGAACCGGTCCGTGGCAGCCTAATTTCCGTGAGCACGATGCGCTCGACCTCCGTATCGAAGGTGAGTTGCCGGCCGATCTGAACGGACTTTACGTGCGCAACACCGAGAACCCGGTGCACGCGGCGATCGGTCGCTACCACCCGTTCGATGGTGACGGCATGCTGCACGCGATTCGCTTCGATCAGGGCCGCGCGGTCTACGCCAACCGCTTCGTGCGCACCGATGGTTTTGAAGCGGAGCGTGCCGAAGGTCGTGCGTTGTGGGCGGGGCTACGCGAGCCACCGAGCAAATCCGAGCGTGATGGCTGGGGTGCACGGACACGGCTCAAGGATTCATCGAGCACTGATGTCGTCGTGCACGGCGGTAAGCTCCTGACGAGTTTCTACCAGTGCGGTGATATCTACGAACTCGACCCGACGACGCTCGAGACGGATGGCAAGGCGCCCTGGCTCCGGGACATGGCGGACGGCTGGGGCGTCTCGGCTCACACGAAGGTCGATGAGTCGACCGGCGAGCTGCTGTTCTTCAATTACGGCAAAGACTTCCCCTACATGCACTACGGCGTGGTCGATGCGGACGGCGACCTCGTGCACTACGTGCCGATCGAGTTACCGGGACCGCGATTGCCGCACGATATGGCGTTTACCGAACGCTTCGCGATCCTGAACGACATGCCGCTCTTCTGGGACCCCGAAGCGTTGAAGAATGGCGCGCACGCCGTGCGCTTCTTCCCCGAACTCCCCACTCGATTCGGCATCGTCCCGCGTCGTGGTAGCGAGGTGCGTTGGTTCGACGCCGCGCCGACGTACGTGCTGCATTGGATTAACGCCTTCGAGGAAGGTGACGAGGTGGTCCTCGACGGCTATGCGCAGGATCCGCGTCGTGGAAAGCGCACGCGGGTGCCCGACGATCGCAAACCGTTTGGCATGCTCGACATCAACGCGGTGGGCGCGCACGCCTACCGTTGGCGCTTCAATCTGAAGACTGGTGCGGTGAAGGAGGGTCCGCTCGCGGACGGCATCTCGGAGTTCGGGATGATCAACCCGAGCATCGCGGGGCGCCCCTATCGGCATACGTGGGAGATGTCGGCGACACCCGGTTGGTTCCTGTTCGACGGGCTCCAGCGCCTCGATGTCGACACGGGTGCGACGGATGTTTTCAAGTTTCCGGAAGGCGTCTTCGCGAGCGAGACGCCGATGGCGCCGAAGACGAGCAGCGCGTCGGAAGCCGACGGTTATGCCGTGACGTTCGTCACCGACATGAACGAGGACTCATCGAGCTGCTGGGTCTTCGACGCTGCCGACATCGGCGCGGGTCCGGTGGCCAAAGTTGGCCTACCGGAGCGAATCTGTGTCGGCACGCATGCTTACTGGGCGGGTGCCTGAGCGACGGTTACGGAGCGTATTTGCCCGTTAGTTGCGGTGCGGGACCTTTCTCGCCCGCGGCCGCTCGCTCGCCACGCGATTGCGGCTGCCACGTGCGCCCCAGCGCGTCGGCTACGGTGAAACGCAACCGCCCGAGCCCCTCGGCCTCCTGCTCGACGACGTCCCCGTCCTGAAACGGGTGTAGACCGGCGTGGTTCGTGCCGAGCGCCACGACGTCACCGGGCTCGAGGGTCGTGTTGCTCGTGATGAACTGAAGTGAAGCGCCGATGTCGTGCGCCATATCGTCGGTGCAATAGTCGTGCGTGATCTTGCCGTTGACCCACTGTTTGACGTCGAGCTTCATCGGATCGTCGATCTCGTCGTTCGTGACGAGGTATGGACCGAGGGGCGCGGAATCATCCTGGCACTTCATGGCATAGGGCAGGCCCATGCCGCCGATCAGACCGCGCGCCGACCCGTCGACGAAGTTGATGTAGCCGAAGATGTAGTCGTCGGCATCTGCCGCATCGATTGCCGATGCGCGCTTGCCGATCACGAGCGCCAGTTCCGCCTCGCCTTCGAAAATCGACGCGGGATGATCGGGCAAGTGCATAACGCCCTCCGGCCCGATCACGCCGTGCGAATTCTTGAAGAACGCCTGCTGTGCGGGTTTTTCCTTGAGCGTGCCGAACTCCATGTAGTTGACCGCCATGCAGACGATGCTCGTGGGCTTCGGGACGGGCGCGCAGAGCGTGACCGTCGAGAGGGCCGGCCCGTCATCGGCCGCGACGCGCTCGGCGAACTGGGGCTGCCAGACGTCCCATTCTTCGATGACACGATTGAGGAGCTGTTGCGGGGGAAGAATCTCGTAGCGGTTTAGCAGGTCGCTGAAATCGGCGACCTTGTCGCTCGCCGTGACAGCGCCGAGTTGGTGGTCGTTGAAGAAGATGAGTCGCACAACTATTCCCCAGTCAGATCGCGTAAGCGTGCGACGAGCCGAAACTGCCGCGTACGATGAAGTAAAGTTCCTTGCAGGGGAGGATTATGGCAGAGGTAGGCGAGAAGCCTTTTTTGTTGGCCAACGCGCTCGAGTGGATCGGGGAGCCGCTTGGTGTCAGTGATTGGGTCCGGCTCGACCAGACCCAGGTGAACGTGTTCGGTGAAGTCACGCGTTGGCGAACGGCGGGACATTGTGACGTCGAGGAGGCTTCGAAAGGCCCCTACGGTGGCACGATCGTGCACGGATTCCACATGGTTTCGCTGCTGTCGCACTTTTTTCGCGACGCGGGGCTCATGCCGCTGGATGGCACGAACCAGCTGAATTACGGACTCGATCGGGTTCGTGTGCTGCAACCGGTGGTGATCGGCGATGGCGTTCGGTTGCGATCGCACATGCGCTTGTACGACGCGACGCCGAAGAAAGACGGTCAGTTTCTTTTGAACACGTGCCACGAAATCGAAGCCGAGGGTGTCGAAGGTCGTGTCCTATATGCCGAGTACCTCACCTATTGGTTCCCCAAATCGGCGCCGTCCGCTAACTGAATTGGACCGGCGCACGCGACCTTTTTGAGATGGAGTGAAGATTCATGGCTGAGTCAAAGCCGACGATGTATTTCGACACCTTGCCACCTGACGCAGTTTCGCCAGAACTGGCGCCCGTCATCGAGGAATTGGGCCTTGAGGAAAACTGTCGTGAACTCGCCATGCAGGGTTGGACGGTCGTGCGTGACGTTGCTGATCCCGATTTCAACGAAGCCTTTCGCGCCAAGATCATGGAAATCGCCGGGAACGCCGGCGGATCGAACATGTTGCTCGCAAAAGATCCGATCTTTGCCGAGGCCATCCAGATGCCGAAGCTGCTGGCCATGGCGGAGTTTTCGGTCGGCCGTGGGTTCCTGATCAGTCAGGTGGCGGCCAGCGTGCGGCCCAAGGGATCCCCGGCGATAGGACTGCATGCGGACAACAATTGGCTGCCGGCACCGTTCCCGGCACACAACATGCTCATGACGGGCTGCTGGGCCTGTGATGAATACAGTAAAGCTGGCGGGTCGACGCTCGTGATTCCGGGCAGCCAGAACCTCCGGCGCCATCCGACCGCTGACGAGACCGCCAATCTCACGGGGGCGATTGCGATCGAGTGCCCGCCGGGTTCGGTGGCGATGTGGGATGGCAACTTGTGGCATTCGAACTGGCCCCGCGAGCTCGATGGTGAGCGCGTCGTGTGCCACATCACGTACACACGGCTGATGATGCGCCCGGTCGAGGACTACAACGATCACGCGGATGCGCTGATCGATTCTCACGGGGAGACGATGGCGCAACTGCTCGGGCGCGAGGATTTCCTCGCGAGCCCCACCGGTGCCGACTATTCGAAACTGACGCAGACGTTCAACAACGCGAAGCGATAGCCAACGCCTTTTTAAGGAGTTTTCGTGAACGAAGTAACAGCGCTCAACCAGCGGGTCATCGAGGAATTCCGAGCCAACGCGGGCAAGGTAGGTCCGCCTTTCGAGGGTTCGCCGCTGCTCCTGCTCGGCACGATTGGTGCGAAGTCTGGGGCCGCGCGCACGAATCCGCTCGTTTATGTCGAAGACGCTGGCCGGGTCATCATCGTGGCTTCATTCGCGGGTGCCGACAAAAGCCCGCCCTGGTTCCACAACCTGAAAGCCAATCCGGAAGTCACGCTCGAGATCGGCACCGAGAAATACCAGGCGCGTGCATCCATCGTCGACGAGCCGGACCGAACGCGCCTCTACCAGAAGATGGAGGCGGCGATGCCGGTCTTCACCGAGTACCAGTCGAAGACCAGCCGCGTGATACCGGTGGTCGCGCTAGAAAGGATCTGAGGCGAAGTCAATGCTAGGCGCTTATTGCTGGCCGCAGAGCGCGCGCCCTCGTGAAACCGTTGCTCTCTTCTGCGAAGCCGATTCGTTTGATCTCACGATCATTCGTGACGGTGGCCGGGAGGAGGTCGTGCGACAAGCGGCGGGTGGCGCGGGCTGTGAGATCGAAATCGATCCCGCCTGGACGAGTGGCTTCTACCGTGTCGAGGTCAGTTCGGGCGATGAGCGGGGTAACGCCTTCTTCATCGTTCGTCCGGCGCTTGATGACGTCGGCAAGGCCGATGCGGTGATGGTCGTCGCGACCTCGACCTACGCTGCGTACAACGACTACGGCGCACCGAGTTTCTACACGGGTGCGCATGAATCGAGTCTGTTGCGGCCGCTGCCGCGGGGTTTCATCACCGAACCCGAGCAAGAGACCTACCTCGAAGCGCGGCTGGCCCGCGACCAGAGAGCGATCATGGCGTTTTTCCGCTCCGGTCCGTCGATGTGGTCGCAGGCTTCGGGCTGGAGCAACTGGGAACGCCGCTTCGTGCAATGGGCGGAGCGGCTGGGACTCGTGATCCATTTTGCCGCGAGTCAGGACCTCGACAGCGATCCGAACCTCCTGGATGGCTACTCGACATACCTTTCGATCGGACACGACGAGTATTGGTCGCGCGGCATGCGCGACGCCGTCGAGGGCTATGTCGACGCTGGCGGCCACGCCGCGTTCTTCTCCGGCAACACCTCGTTCTGGCAGATCCGCTACGCCGACGACTACACGAGCATCACGGCGTACAAGAACGACATCGACGACGATCCCGTGCGCGGCACCGACCAGGAATATCTGCTGTCGACGATGTGGTCCGATCCGCTCGTCGGCCGGCCGGAAAACGAGATGACAGGCGTTTCGTTCACCCACGGCGGCTATGCGCGGATCAGCGGTGCACCGACCGGGTCCGGCGGGTACACGGTCTGGCGGCCTTCGCATTGGGCGCTCGACGGCCTGGATCTCATGACCGGCGATCTGCTCGGAACGGCAAAGGCGGTCATCGGTTACGAATGTGACGGCTGCGAGATGGCGTTGGTGGACGGTCGGCCCGTCCCGACGGGACGCGACGGCACGCCGATCGATTTCGAGATCGTAGCGACCGCGCCGGCGCATCTCTGGGCGACGGATGAAGCGCCAGCGGCGCTACCGGACCACTACATTGGTGAGCTCAACTGGGTAGCGGCGCGCCTCGGCGGCGCCGATACGCCGGAGGTGCGCGAACGCTTTGCCTACGGGCAAGCGGTCATGGGGAGTTATCGGCGAGGCGCGGGTGAAGTGTTCACGACCGGATGTACCGACTGGGCCTATGGCCTGGGCGACCCCGAGGTCGATCGTTTGACCGTCAACGTGCTACGTCACTTCGGTTGGCAGGGGTAGCGGAACGCCGCCCGGGTAGTCAGTTCGAACGCTCGGCTGCCATCTGGCGCTTCGCCTCGGCCCATTCCTCGCGGATCCGGCTGGTGTCGATATAGAAGCAGTTGATCGCCCGGCGAGATCTTCCCGACTCGTTTGTTCCGGACCAGTGCACGGTCGTCGCTCTGAAGATCACCATGTCGCCCGGCGTCAGTTCGAGACTGGTTGCGCGAGGATCGTCGCTGAAGTCGGTCGCCTCGACATGCCGCCCGAAGAACGTCTTGCCTTCGCGCTCGTGCGAACCCCGCAGGAAACACAATCCACCGTTGGATGAGTCGATCGGGTCGAGGGCGATCCAGATCGTGCCGCCATTGGTGCCGTCGGCATGTGGATGTACGGGTTCGTTCACCGACTCCTTCGTGAAGTAGCTCGATGTCGCGGGTGTGGGTTTCTCGCCCAGGAGGTGTTCGAGAACTGGCAGGTGTGCGCCCCGGTACAAGAGGTCTTCGAAGTAGGGATCAAGCTTCTCGAGTCCCTTCTGTACGTTCTGGAACTCGCCGGACGGGGCGTTTTTGCGATGTGTCGCGGCTTGCTTTGCACGCTCGCGCAGGGCCTCGACTTCCGTCGCACTGACGAAACCCGGCAAGACGACAAAACCGTCCTCGTCGAATGACGACTTCAGTGCTCGATGGTCGAGGGGCACAGAACTCCTTCCTTGGGAAAAGCTGTGTGATTGATGATTGTAGCGGACCCGTTGATCTTCAATCCGGCGCGAGGGTGTGCCCGAGCGCCACAAGTGGTGACAAGAGGGAGTCGATATGCACATTGTCGGGATCGCCAACATGCTCTTCGTCAAGGACTTCGATCGAATGACGACCTTTTACGAAGAACACCTCGGCCTCGAGCCCGAACCGTCGGCGTTCGATGGATGGCGCCGCTACCCCGTCGGGTCTGGCAGTTTTGCGCTTCACGCGATTCCGAGTCCCTACGCGGATTCGATCGTGATCGATGACCCGCCGACCGTGCGGGAAGGCACCCCCTTGAAGCCGGTCTTCTTCGTCGTGGATGTCGCGGCGGCGCGTGAGGAACTGACGTCACGCGGCGTTCGTCGAGCCCAGGCGGACGCCGCGTTTTCGGAGGAACTCGACGACTTTGTCGATCCGGAAGGCAACGTCTTCCAGATCGCTCGGGCTTGAAAGTCGGCTAGCGCATGCCCTCGACGAGTTCCCAGCCGCGGCGTGCGCGCTCGGCCACGTTGTCGCGTTGCGAATCGAGCTCGAACGCCGAACTCGCGATTCCATCCAGCCCGCGCTTGTAGACGCCCTGCACGATGCCGACCAGGCGAAAGAGGTTGTAGGCCGTGTAGAACTGCCAGTTGTCGATCTCGTCGCGACCGGCGAGTTCGCAGTAGCGCGTTCGCCAGGCGGCCTCGTCGGGAATACCTCGATCGGTGAGCTCGTCGGCGAACGGGAGAAATTCGGAGTGGTGGGCGTAGGCCGGGTGATAGAAGAGGTCACCTAGTGGATGACCGAGTGTCGAGAGCTCCCAATCGAGCACCCCGACAATGCGGGGTTCGGTGGGGTGAATCAGCACGTTGCCGAGCCGATAGTCACCGTGGATGAGCACGGTCTCGTCGTCGTCCGGGATGTTGTTCGGCATCCATTCGATGAGTTTTTCCATCTCGGGGAGGTCGTCCGTTTGGGCGGCGCGATACTGCTTCGTCCAGCGATCGATCTGCCGCGCGAAGTAGTTGCCGGGGCGTCCATGGCGTTCGAGGCCGGCCGCCAGATAGTCCACCTGGTGCAGGGCTGCGAGAATGCGGACGAAATCGTCGTAGATCGCCGTTCGCTCGGCGGGTGTCATGTTCGGCATCTCGGACTTCGTCACGCGCCCTTCGATCTGTTCCATGATGTAGAACTGCTGGCCGACCACCGACTCGTCGTCGCAGAAGAGGTGCATCTTCGGCACGGGAACGTCGCTGTCGCGCAGGGCATGCATAGCCCGGTGTTCACGGTCGACCTGATGAGCCGATGCGAGCAGGTCGCCGGGCGGACGTTTGCGCATCACTAGACGTCCCTGCTCACCCGTTAGGAGAAAGGTGGGGTTAGACGAGCCGCCAACGTATTGCTGCACGTCGAGCGAGGTGCCGAAGTCGGGCAGCTCCCGTTGTAGATAAGAAAGTAGGGAACCTTCGTCGAACTGATGGGCTTCCCGCACAGGGATGAGAACGGGTTGGTCGTCGGTGGATTCGCCGATCACTTTCACTTCGGGGTCTCTTTGGGATTGGAAAAGTTAAGAGTAACCCCCTTCAGATTCGCCGTATGCTCTCGGTTGGTCCTCACGTTTGGCGCCGGATGGACGAGTCGCTCAAAGATCCTTGCCCCTGCGGATCGGGCGCTCGGTTAGAGCGTTGCTGTGCCCCGATCCTGGCCGACCCGCGCGCGGCAACGACGGCCGAGGCATCGATGCGGTCTCGCTACACGGCACACGTTCTCGGAGATATCGATCATCTGACGGCGACGTGGCACCCGAAGACGCGTCCCCTCGATATGGCCCTAGAGCCGCGCCAACAATGGCTCGGTCTAACCATCAGACGCGTCGAGGCGGGTGGTCCGAAGGACGATCGAGGTGTCGTCGAATACATCGCGCGATTCAAGATCGATGGCCGGGGCCACCGGCTGCACGAAATCAGCCGATTCGAACGCTCGAATGGCGCGTGGATCTACGTCGACGGAGAAATCGTCGAACGAGAGCGGAAGCGAAGGGGTGGGAAGCGGGCGTAGTCGGGTCTGGGCGTTGCCCGCCGGTGAATCACCGGCGGGCAGAGGCGCTTGAGCTAGGGCGTGGGAAAGTCGTCGGCTGACAACGAGTTGACGGTCACTTCTTCGACTTCGATCTTGATCGTCGCCACGGGCGTGACTTGCTCGACTTCGGTCGCGATCTGAATGCCGTCGAATTCCTGGTAGTTGGCGTAGTTCGCCGTGATCGCGAACGTCCCTTGCGGTGTCGGGGTCTGCACCGTGTTCGAGGCGAGAAGGCCTGTCTCGATGTCGAAAGTGTAGGTGTCCACGTTGCCGTTGGCGCGCGTTGCGGTGACCGAACGGGTGGTCGCTCCTTCCTCGACGGGATCCATGACCAGGGTCTCGTAGTAGTCGGCCATCCGCGTCAGCTGGTAGTAGTCGGCTTGCTGGAGGGCAAAGTCGAGCCGATCGCCACTGAGGTTCTGGACGCCCTGGCCGGGCTGCTGATCCCAGCAGGCGCCGTTGCTGCAACCGTTGCCGACTTGCGTTCCCATGATCTCGGCCTTCAGCGAGGTGCTGTCGGGCGCCATGGAGCGTAGCGTGACGTCAGCGCGTAGGCCGAACTGGGCGATCACCATTGCGCCCTTCAATTCGGTCGACTGGACGCTTTCGAGCCCTGCGCTTCCGAAGCTTGCTTCGATGTGGCGATCGAAGAGTCCCTGCGCTGTGAGGGGTTTGTCGGCGGTTTGGCAACCGACGATCAAGAAGGACACCGCGATCGCGGCGAACGTTGCTTTTTTCATTTGTGTTTTCCTGGTCGTGGTACGTGAATGGTGCCAGTAATTGGCGTCCTCGACGCGAATTCTTACGGGTCGCCTTTCGTCCTTGCCCTACAGGCGCTAGCGCCGCGAATTCATCGCCGGGTCGGGATCGAGGTCGAGAATCGATCGTCCGACCGCACGGTAGTGAGACGGACGTCCTTGAATCTGCTGAGTGAGGGTGTGGATGTCCTGAAAGCAGCGATGAATCGGGTGATCGTCGAAGATCACGTCGCTGCCCGATAGTTCGTAGACCTGATCGACGACCTTCGCTGATTGACGCATCGCGTGCGTGGCCGCGAGTCGCAAGCGCTGCTTGAGCGATTCGTCGACTTCGCCTCTTTGATCGAAAACGTGCTCGCAGGCCTCGCCGACGTCGAGCAGGAAGGCGCGTGTTGCACCCCAACGCGCTTCCGCCTGGCCGAGGCCGACGTGTACGAGGTCGTCGTCGAGCAATTTCTTGTTCGTGAAAGTCGGCGTTTTGCCGAGTGCGAGGCCAGCGAACTCATCGAGCGCACGGCGGGCGATGCCGATGCCGACGGATCCAAACGCTGTGGCGAAGAGAAGATGGTTGGGCAATCCGGTACTCGGTCCATCGCGACTGCTGAAATCCGTGACGCGAATGGCGTGATCGAGCGGGATCTTCTGGTTTTCCAGTCGATACTCGCGGCTACCCGTGCCGCGCATACCGCGGACGTTCCAACCATCCCGAACATCCGCCTCGTCACGCCGGAAGAGGAACATGCCATACGGCAGCGGCGAGCCATCGTCGGCTTCGGCGGGACTCATAGCCGCGAGCCAGTCCGCGTGCATGATGCCGCTCGCGAAACGCCAGCGACCGCTCAAGGTGTAGTGATCATCGTGCTTCACGGCGCGGCAATCGTTCGGCGTTCCCGTGGCGACGACGGCGCTCGGTTTCTCGACCCAGATCGACTGCGCGAGGCAGTCGGAGAGGTAAAGCGCGATATTCGGATACACGCCGCCCTGACCGACGCACCAACCAGCGCTGCCGTCGGCTTCAGCGATGGTTTCGACGACTCGGATGAATTGGGTGAGCGATCGTGACGCGCCGCCGAGCGATCGGTCGAGGAGTAAGCGAAAGAGGCCCGCTTCCTTGATCGACGTGATGAGATCGTGCGGGATCTCTCCGCCCGATTCGATGTCGCCTTGCGCCCGCTTGATGGGCTCGGCCAGTTCAATGGCGCGATCGAGTTCGTCGAATGAATCGCGCCGCGCATCGAGTCGCATCGAGTCGGCCTCCTTGTCGGTAGCGGTGAGCATAGTGACTCGCCGGCTCACGGCCAATCCCGGCGTGGCGGCGTTGGCCCCTGGCGCGATTTAATGACCGTTCGAGGAGGAGACGACTATGGCTGACCAACCGATTCGCCTTTACGGCGTACCGTTCTCACAACCGGTACGTGCCGTGATGTGGCTGATGCTGTACCAGAAGACGCCGTTCGAGATGGTGCTCATCAACCCGGGCTCGTCGGGCGAGACGGGCAGCCGGCATCCGAGCTATCTCGCGAAGAATCCTGCCGGCACGATCCCGACGATCGAAGACGTCGAATCCGGGTTCGTCCTGGCCGAAGCGCACGCGATCATGACGTACCTCTGCGATCGGTTCGGATGGCGCGATGTCTATCCAACGAATCTCGAAGACCGTGCGCGGATCGACTGGTACCTGCACTTCCATCACCGCAACATCCGAGATGCCTCTACCGGTTTGGTGGCGCCGAGGATCCGCAAGGATCTCAACATTCCCGAGGCCGTCCAGGCTTCCGCCAAAGCAACGCTCACGCGTGCGCTCGAAGCGTTGGAAACAAGCTGGCTTGCTGAGCGCGCGTTCATGGCCGGTGATGAACTGTCGATCGCCGACTTTGCGGCCTACGTCGAAATCGGCCAGCTGCGGGAAGGCTTTACGAACGTCTACGACTTTTCGCCGTTTCCAAATGTACGGCGCTGGCTCGATCGGATGGCAACGGTCGACGGGCACGACGATGTCCATGTCGTCCTGCGCGAACTCGGCGACATCAGCGTCGAGCCGCCGCCGATGGAGCGCATCCGCGACGCCAACAAGCTCGCGCTTCGCACGTTGAAAGGCATCTTGGAAACGCTTGGCTGAGGGCGATACGGAGGCGGGAGAAATGGGCGGAGAAAAGCGGGGCAAATACTTCATTCAGGATTACGCCCTCGCGCATATGCCGTCTTACAGCAACTACCCGGAGTCACTGCTTTCGGCGATGCGGGTCAAAGCGCTGGTGGGGCGTCGGGCCGACATCAAGGATCAGGACATCAGCGTCTCGGCTTTTGAACTCGAGCCCGGCAGTGAATACGACGACCACGCGCATGCGTTTCCCGAGGTTTACGTTTTTCTAGCGGGAACAGCGGAGTGCCGATGGGGCGATGAGGTGTTCGTGGCGAGCGCGGGCACCGTGACCCATTGTCCGCCGAACGTTCCTCACGCGATGCGGGTAACGAGCGATG
The DNA here is from genome assembly GCA_951813295.1 of uncultured Pseudomonadales bacterium. Taxonomy (GTDB): domain Bacteria; phylum Pseudomonadota; class Gammaproteobacteria; order Pseudomonadales; family Azotimanducaceae; genus VXYL01. The sequence goes on along the minus strand of CATOTI010000002.1, from coordinate 728,990 downwards.
AACCTTTGCGCGCGATCATTATGAGTTGGGCACCGAACGGTGATCGCGCGGTGTGGGAATCACCCAGCGTGATCCTCGATCGGCCGTTGGGCTGAAATCAGATGGGCGCTAAGCGTGCGAAACGCCTGGCGGATCTTCGCCATCGTCGTGTGCTGATGCTCGATTGCGGTAAACGTGGTGGCGACGCGATCCTGGCATCGGTCGCTCGTCGACTCGAAGCGCTTGGGGCGACGACGTCGATGAACACGAAATCGAGCGCACACCGGATGGCATCGCGCAAACTCATCGAATCGGTGGCTGAACGTGCCGACGCGGTCGTCTACGGCGTCGTCGACTGATGCTCCGCCGCGTCGTGCAGTATGCGCGACACGATCGAACTCGAGCATCGTGGCGTGCCGGTTGCCCTCATCACGGCGACGGGGCGGCTTGTCGAGGTGCGAAAACGCGCGGGTATCTTCGAAATCAGCCACGCATTTGCCGACAAAATCGCCGCAACCATGGGTTCCGTTTGGGCAACAGCTCAACTGTCGAAGTTCGGCTACCACCAGGCATTGCGATTGGCGGGATGTCGAGGGGGCGATGCCGTTCGTCTGGGCGAAGTCGTGATGGATTGGGAATACCCCGACGCCGTATTCGAACGCGCCCATCGACCGGCCGGTTTTGGCCGGTGGAACACCGACGTGGATGGCTTCAAACGGTTCGAATCCGTCGTCACTCCCGATCCGGTTCCGGGTCTCACGGCAGCGGCGGTCGCCGAGCGCGCAGGAGAAATCACGCCGAAGGTCGTTCGGATCTTGACCGGGTAGCGATCACGCCGATTGAACCCGGGGCGTTGGCGGTATGCTCGCGACATCGCCGACACCGGGAGAAATCTCCATGCGCTTCGTCAACGCGATGAATCGCGTCGCCGCGACCCTCGTGATGCTGTTACTCGTTCTCGGCGCGTCGGTGGCGTCCGGAGAGAACGCGGAAGAGCGCGCGCCGAACCTCGTCTTCATCCTGACCGACGATCAGCGGTACGACGAGATGGGATTCATGAACCCGGTGCTCGACACGCCACACATCGACGCGCTGGCGCGCGACGGCGTGCATTTTCGTAATGCCTTCGTCACGACGTCGCTCTGCTCGCCGAGTCGGGCGAGCATTCTCACGGGCCAGATGATGCACAACCACGGGGTCGTCGATAACAACGCGGCCCCGACCGGCCTCAAGCTCTTTCCGGAACGCTTGCGAAACGCGGGGTACGAGACCGCCTTCATCGGCAAGTGGCACATGGGGGGAGCGATCACGGCGCCGCGCCCTGAATTCGACTTCTGGGTCAGCTTTCCCGGCCAAGGCAATTACTACCCGGCCACCGCGTTCGGGACCCAGTCGATGTTGAACGTGAACGGCCAGGACGTCGCGCAGCGCGGCTACATCACGGATGAGCTGACGGACTACGCGATCGAATTCCTCACGAACCGTGAGCGGGATCGCCCGTTTCTGCTCTACCTGTCGCACAAAGCGGTTCACGCGACGTTTTTGCCCGCCGAACGCCACCGCGACCAGTACGCCGAGGCGGAGATCACGATCGGTGAGGCGCCGTCGGTGGACGCGGATACGCCAATGTGGGTCCAGAATCAGCGCAACAGTTGGCACGGCACGGACTTCCCCTACCACAGCGACCTGCCGCTGATCGATTTCAAGCGCGAGTATCACCGCACGCTTTCGGCGGTCGACGACAGTGTTGGCCGGATTCGGGCGTGGCTCCACGAGCACGGGCTCGCCGAAGACACGGTGGTGATGCTGATGGGAGACAACGGCTTCATGTTTGGCGAGCACGGCCTGATCGATAAGCGCAACGCCTACGAGGAATCGATACGTGTTCCGCTCCTGGCGAGTGGGCCGGGCTTCCCGGTTGGCACGTCCGTCGACGAGATGGTCGCGAACATCGACATTGCGCCCACGATGTTGGCGCTCGCGGGGCTGCCTGCGCCGGCGCACTACGACGGGATGAGCTTCGACCGGCTCGCGGCCGGTGAAGGTCGTGAATCCTGGCGGGATACGCTCACGTACGAGTACTACTGGGAGTTCAACTACCCGCAAACGCCGACCGTGTTCGCATTACGCACGGATCGCTACAAATACATCCAATACCACGGCGTCTGGGATACCGAGGAACTCTTCGATCTTGCCGCGGACCCGCGCGAGACGAGGAATCTGATCGAGGATCCCGACCATCTCGAGCGGAAAGTAGCGATGCGCGAGCAGCTCTTCGCGACGCTGGCCAACCAGCGCGGCGAGCACGCGATCCCCTACACACGGAAGTTCAACCAGGGTGCCGTGTTCCGTCATGAGGACAGAAGCCGGGCCGCGGAATTCCCGGAAAAATGGCAACGTGGCGCACGCGCCCCGGATCGTTGGGAGCACATCATTCCGGACGGGCCCGCCAAGGCCGAACGGCTGAAGCTCGTTGATGAAGTGCTCAAGGATCGCTGATTTCGTCGGTTGCCCTGGAGTGTTGATGCTGCGCGGGCGTACGCTCGGGGCATGACTAAACGATCCCCTTTTGAGTCGGCGTCGAGCCTGGCGAAAGCCCTCATCGCCGGCGAAATCACGAGTGTCGCCGCGACAACTGCGATGCTCGAGCGCATTGCCGAAGTCGATGAGACGCTGAACGCCGTGGTGACGTTGGAAGCGGAACGGGCGCTCGTCGAGGCCGCGCGGGCCGATGAGAAACTCGCCCAAGGCGACATCATCGGTCCGCTGCATGGCTTGCCGATCACGATCAAGGATTCCCTCGACACCGAGGGAATCGTCTCGACCGGCGGAACGCCGGGACGGTCTTCATTCGTTCCTGCACGCGATGCGACCGCGGTTGCGCGTCTTCGAGGTGCCGGTGCAATCGTCGTCGGTAAATCCAATACGCCGGAACTGACGTTGTCGTTCGAAACGGACAACGAGGTCGCCGGCAAAACGTTGAATCCCTACAACACGGCACATTCGCCCGGCGGCAGTAGCGGGGGCGCGGGCGCATTGCTCGCCGCCGGGGCGACGCCGCTCGAAGTCGGCTCGGATTACGGCGGGAGTATCCGCGTTCCGTCGGCCTTCTGCGGCACGGCCGGGATCAAGCCCACGATGGGCCGCGTCCCCCGGACCGGACATATCTATCCCTTTGGCGGCGTGACGGATTCGTTCCAGCAGATCGGCCCGATGGCGCGATACGTCGACGATCTGATCCTCGCGTTACCGATCCTTGCGGGCCCCGACGGGATCGATCCCGCCATCGTGCCGATGCCGCTCGGCTCGCCCGATGACGTGGATCTCTCGACGCTACGTGTCGCGTTTTACCGATCGGCCGACGTATCGCCCGCGGCGGGTGCGATTCAAAGCGCCGTTGGCGCCGCTGCTGCGGTACTCGAATCAGCCGGCGCCAACGTGCAAGAGGTCGAGCCGGTGGCCTTTCGTGAGGCATTCGAGGTGGGCACCGGACTCTTCGCCTTCGACGGCGGGGCCGCACGGCGGCGCTTACTCGAGGACTACGCGTCGCCGCTTCCAGAGCGAACGCCAGCGCTGGATGCGACCCAACTCGACGCCCTCATCGCGCGTTGGTTCGACGTGCGTTCGCGGATTGCCGGCGGCTATGCGGACTTCGACGTGGTGTTGAGTCCGGTCAACGGCGGCACGGCGCCGATCTCGGGTAGCGCGGGCCGTGGTGCGTCGATCACGGCCTTCAGCTATACGATCCTGCACAACGTGACAGGTTGGCCGTCGGGCGCCGTACGTTGCGGCACAGACGAAGCCGGACTTCCCGTAAGCGTGCAGATGACGTCGCATCCCGCGCGTGAGGACATTGTCCTCGCGGTCGCGCGATTGCTGGAAGAATCGCTCGGCGGATTTGTCCCGCCCACGGCGTTCGATTGAACTAACGGAACGCTGGGAAGACCGCTTCGACCAGGCGCTGCTGACTCGCCATGGTGGCGCCTGGATCGGCGCCGCGCGATCCCGTGAGCAAGACGAACCGGCCGATGCCGAGGTCGGTGATTTCACCGAGTCGGTCGATGCAGTACTGCGCGGAGCCGGTAATGGCGAACCGGCTGATGAAGTCGTCGGGGACGTTCTGCATGTGTGAGGCGTCGACGTGGGCGTGGCGTGCCATATCGTAGTTCGCGCCGATCGAATCGAAGACCGATGCGTCCTCGAGCCCTTCCGAGTTCGCCTTCGACATCCCCGTGAAGTGGGCGAACGTGCCGACGCTACCGCGCAGGATTCCGCACGCCTCCGCGACATCGTCGGCGCAGGCGATGTTGATGTAAGCCCCGAAGTCGATCGTGTCGGGATCCAATCCTGCCTCCGCGCGTATGTTGCGAGCGGATGCCATGGCGCCCGCGAGCCGTTCGGTGTCGGCGCCGACGGCAAACGTCAGACGATCGGCCAGGCGAGCACCGACGCTGATGACGCGCGGTCCCGTGGCGGCAATGTCCACCGGCGGTTTGGGAAACGCCTCGAGGTGTTCTTCGGTCAGCCACTCGATCCGGCTCGGATAACCATCGAGATCGACCGCATCGCCGCTGAGGTATTGCTGAACCTGGCGGACGTAGGTTTCGAGCTGGCCCACCGGTGCGGGTGAACGTCCGAGGTAGCCGAGCGATGAATCGCCGCGACCCACGCCCAGCAGAGTCCGGCCGCCGGATTCGACCTGTACCGTCGAAATCGCGGAAGCCGTCACGGCGGCGTGTCGAGTCACGGGATTCGTGACGGCGGTGCCGATCTTGAGCGTTGTCGTCGCTTTAGCGGCGAGGCACATCGCGCTGTAGATGTCACCGGCGAGACACTGCGTATCGGGAAAAACGATACCGTCCCAGCCGGCCGACTCGGCGTTTCGGGCCATGATTTCGTTCCGTCCCGGAATGGGGAAGGTGGTCTGCCAGAACTCCGTCATTCACGTCTCCTTATTACGTCGGTCAAGCGTTCGTGGCCGTGGTCGGGTTTGTTCCGCCGAGTATCGTCTCCGTACGTTCCGAAACCGCCGAGTTGAAATCGTCGTGTGTGAGGATATAGAGCTTCTCGCGACGAATGTGATCGAACACGATGTCAGCCAGTTCGGCCGGCGGCATTCCCTGTGCGACGCTCCGTCGTGACAGTTCAGCCTGGCGCGCCTGTTCTTCATTCGGCTCCACACGGGGCGCCAAGCCAAAACGCCCTTGGCGATTACGGGATGAGTCGAGGATGTTGGTGTTTACCCACCCGGGGCAGAGCACGGAGACTTTCACTTCACTGCCGAGTTGCGCCAATTCGAAATGTGCGGATTCCGTGAGCGCAACGACGCCGTGTTTGGTCACGCCGTAGGCACCTTCGCCGTAGATCAGACCAGACATAGAGGCGGTATTGACGATGTGGGATTCGGTTTTCTGAGCCACCATGATGGGTCCGAACACACGCAGACCATGAATCACGCTCCACAGGTTCACGCCCATTACCCATTCCCAGTCGGCGTGGCTGCTCTGTAGAAAACTGGCCGCGCCGCCGACACCAGCATTGTTGAACAACAAATGCACGGCACCGAACTCTGCAACGGTCTGCTCCGCTAGCGCTTCGACCTCTCCCAGGATCGAAACATCCGTCTTGACCGGCACGACCGTGTTCCGCCCTTGCGCCGCGAACGCTTCGGCCGCTCGCTCTAGAGCCGCCTCCTCGATGTCGGCGAGCACGACGTTCATCCCCTCGTCGAGACACTTCTGCGCCAACCCATTGCCGATGCCGCTCGCAGCGCCTGTAACCACCGCAACTTTGTTTTCGAAAACCTGCATTCCGTCGCCCCCGTCGGAAGGAACATCGACCATACCGTAGGACACAAACGGCACGGCCAGTTGCCCTCGGCTGAGGTGGATCGGAAAGCTAGAGATCGCGGAACGGACTGAGATCTAAGCTCATGTCCGCGACCTACGAGGGTCGCTTTAGGCCAATAGCCGACGTTCATCCAGGCAGCTGCCACTCTGTGCCGACGTATACAGCGAGTCCCATCGGGTCGTTGGCGAAATACCCACGAGTCCCGAAGGATGTGTTGACCACCGGGTGAGAAGCTCCGGCGTTTGATCGGGCGGATTCTGGGTCATCTGTCCCGAAACACACCCACGCCGCCCCCTGGTTGATCTGAGCTTCCGGGGTAACGGAAGATTCTAGGGTCACGATCAGCTGCGCGTTGCCAACCACGAAATAGGCGCCGGCACCGTGATCGTCTGCGTCGGCCTGAAAACCGAAATCCTCCTCTCTACCAACAATGTTCCGGTAGAACTCTACGGTCTCGTCAAACTCGTCCCTGTTCTTCGTGACAATGCGTATCGCGATTATCTGGTCGACGTTCGACGTTCGACATCTCCGTTTGGCTCGTCTAAACGATACGGACAAGCACGGCTACTACGAGTGGAGAACAGCCGTTTAGATTAGGCAGCAATCGGCCAGGAACGGCCTTTGCGTTGCTCACCCAACTGGCATATTGGCGAGCAATCCCAGCTCGTTCCCCCAAGGGTCATCGAAGAAGCCGAGCCAAACATCACACGTGCCATCTTCTGGCGTGTCGAAGGCTTCAGCTATGCGGACAGGTTCTCTCTTGAACACGATGCCCCTCAATTTCAGGTCCTCGGTCGCCTGGTGGATACAACCGTCCGCACTGAGGTAGATCGTGTTGCCGGCCTTTGGGCTCGGTCACGTGTCCACTCGCCAACGTAGAAGTCGGCGGCGAGCCCACCACATAGCCACACCGGCTCAGTCAATGCTTCGTCGAGCATGGCCAGAATCTTGAGACCGATCGCCTTCGTAATCACAGGTGCATCTAAGAGCGAATTGGCAGGCACTGCAACCTGGCTCGGCCGCTTCGGGTCGATCCCGGAAGTTGGCTCAATTTTCGCGGAAAGGCAGCTTTCGGCCATTAACGGACTATCGGACCTTCTCGATTCTTGCGACAAGGCTCTCTATCTCGTCGATTACGAGCCATGGGTCATATTCGTTGATGAGGTGGGATGCGACCCGTGCGTAGCGGTGCCGAGCATCCCCAGTCAGTCCCACCAGATCGTACTGAAGCTCCTGGTGAGTCCGCTCGTAAATGTCGATCCCTTCGTAACTCATTTTTTCAAGTCGAATCTGTGTATGCGGTACCCCTCGGGACACGACCGTAATCGGTAGCTGCCCAGGGAGCTTCGCCGCACGCGCGGCTTCTTGACCCTCCAGGTAATCCTCATGGAACTCGCGTTCGTTCCACGCAATGATCCGTTCCATGATGGCCCAGTCAGCTTCGCTCATCTGAGCCTCCATCGCGGGTACCCAATCAACGTGGCCCACGTCCAGGAACAAGATCCCGATTACGTCCGCTGGGTTCTCCGCCGTATACGCCTGAGCTATGAAACCACCAAAGGAATGCGGCACGAGCACCAGAGGTCCCCATTTCTGACGTTGCACAAGGACAGTAAGTTCCTCGACCAATTCGGCCATGGTCCGAGTGTGCGGGTGATCGAAGGTGCTTTTGCCGAGGCCCGCTCGGTCATACATGCAAATGCGACCTGACCCGTCGTAGTTGTGATAGACGCGATCAAACGACGGGTGCGCCGAGAGCCCCATCCCGGCGATCAGGACAATTGTCGGCTCGGTGTCTCCCTCGCATGACCAAGCGATTCGGTTCCCCTGGATGGTCTCGAACTCGTATTCATGCTCTGACTGCTGTGCCCAAGTTAGGGCTGTAGCAGTGATCAGGGCAGCGGCCGTGATCAGACGCATTGGTTGGCCTCCTTGGCTGCGCGGCTTCGACTATGCCCGGTGGCGGCACCGAAAACGAAGCGGTGGCGACCGCTCCTACCGTCGGCAATGGGTCCGACAGCGGGCATTGGCGCGGCGCTTCGAGGGAATGGCCGAAGCTGCCAAGAGAATGCCCGACACCGCGGACTCGGCAGCTTGTCGGCCGAGGGCAATTTTTTGCCTGGACGCTGAGTGACACAATGAAGCGACTAGTGGGGATCAGTGCGGGGAGACCAAAGAATGAAAATCCGTCCGTTGTGGGTCCTCGTCCTCGCGTTCGGACTCTCAGGATTGTTCGGATGTGGACCCGAGGCGACGCCGCCGCCAGGGTCTGACCCGGCGCCGCCTCCCATCGACCTGAGTCGCTCTCACGACGAGTGGGATCCCGCGGGCGGACCGGCGACTACAGCTGCTTCGCCAGCACCGGACCGGTGTGTCGACTACGACGAGAACCGTGGGGCGTTTTTCGGGGATCTTCACGTGCACACGAGCTTCTCGCTCGACGCGTATCGCCGGGGTGGTATCCAGACGCCCGACGATGCCTACCGGTTTGCGCGGGGTGAACCCATCGGCCTGACGCCGCTCGACGAATCCGGTAACCCACTGCGCTACGGCACGCTTGATCGGCCGCTCGATTTTGCGGCGGTTACCGACCACGCCGAATGGATCGGGGAGGTGCAGACGTGCAGGGATCCGCGCTCGCCCAGCTACGGATCCATCGACTGTGAGCGGTTCCGCGGCGAATCACACATTCCAGAAGGTGAAGCTGCGTCTTTCTGGCGAAGGTTCTCACTCGGCAAGGTTCGCGACCCGGGCGGTATCTGCGGCGATGGTGCCAGCGTCTGCCGCAAGTTCGCCGGCCAGGCTTGGCAGCGGACGCAGGAAGCCGCGGCAGAACACAACGCGCCCTGTGCCTTCACGACCTTCAACGCGTGGGAATTCACGGCAAACCCCGGCGTCTCGAAGGTTCACCGGAACGTCATCCTGCGCAACGACGCCGTACCCGAATTGCCGATTTCGTGGGCCGAGGAAGAAACCGCCGAAGGTCTGTGGCGGAAACTCGACGCTCGGTGCAATCAGACGGACACGGGCTGCGAAGCCATCACGATTCCCCACAATCCGAACATCTCGTCCGGACGGCTTTTTACGGTGACCTACGACCAACGCCCCCTCGAAGCGCAGCGCGAACGCGCCGCGCTGCAGGCGCGACTCGAGCCGCTGGTCGAAATGGTGCAATCGAAGGGTGAATCGGAATGCCGACAGGGTATGTGGGGCGTCGTCGGGGATCCTGATGAGCACTGTGACTTCGAGAAAGTCCGATACGCGCGCGATACCTTCACGCGACCGCCGGATTGCGAGGGCGAGATCGGCAGCGGGGCGTTTCTGCGTACCGCCTGCCAGTCACGACTCGACTTCGCTCGCTACGTATTGGTGGAAGGCCTCAAGGAGCGCGATCGACTTGGCATCAACCCGCTTCAGCTCGGTTTCATTGGCAGCACCGATACCCACAACGGCACGCCGGGTGCCGTCGAGGAGCACAACTACCTCGGACACAACTCGAACGAAGATGACACGCTGGAGGAGCGGTTGACCCTCGATGCCTACGCACCCCACTGGATGCGCAATCCCGGCGGTTTGGTCGGTGCGTGGGCGGAGGAGAACTCTCGCGATGCGCTGTTCGATGCGATGCAGCGCCGTGAGATGTTTGCGACCAGCGGCGTACGAATCTCGCCGCGACTGTTCGCAGGATGGGATCTGCCCGAGGACCTCTGTGACGATCCATCCGCGATCGAGCGTGCTTACCAGAAGGGAGTTCCGATGGGCGGCGAGCTACCGGCCGCGGCTGGTGCGACCGGGGCACCGTCGTTCTTCGCGAGCGCTCTGCGCGATCCCGGCACGCAACGCTTTACCGGGACGGGGCTCGAACGGATCCAGATCATCAAAGGCGAAGTCGACGAGTCGGGCGATTATCGGCAGACCATCATCGATGTAGCGACCGATCCCGCCGGATCCGCCGATGTCGACGCGAGCTGTGCGCCGACACGACCGGGCGCCAGCCAACTTTGTGCGGTCTGGCGCGATCCCAACTTCGACCCCGCTAAATCGGCTGTTTACTACGCGCGAGTGCTCGAACAACCGAGTTGTCGATGGCACGCACGACAGTGTGACGAGGTACCCGTCGACGAACGTCCGGCTGCATGCGCTGCACTGGACCTTCCGCGAACGATTCAAGAGCGGGCCTGGACGTCGCCCATCTGGTATCAGCGCTAGTACCACCGGAGCCCAGGTGATTTTTTTGCTGATCGCCCCCACGTAGGAGACATTCGTGGAAGACGCGATTGGCGATGGAATACAAAGACTATTACGCGACGCTTGGCGTCGAGCGCAATTCGAGCGACGACGAGATCAAGCGTGCGTACAAGAAGCTCGCTCGCAAGTACCACCCCGACGTCAGCAGGGAGGTCGACGCCGAGGCGCGGTTCAAGGAAGTCGGTGAAGCCTACGACGTGCTCAAAGACGCCGAGCGGCGTGCCGCCTACGATTCCTTGGGCAACCGGTGGCGGGCGGGGCAAGAGTTCGAGATGCCAGGCGACTGGGATGTGAACTTCGGTGGCGACGGTTTCGATGCGACCGACGTCTTCAGCGAGTTTTTCTCATCGCTCTTCGGGGACATCGGGCGTGAGGCTCCGGGTACCCGACGTGCAGCGCCCCGTACCCGAAATGGTGCGACCGACAGCCGCACGCGGATCTTCGTCACGTTGGAGGATCTCGTCGCCGAGCGTCCCCTCACGGTGGATGTCGGCGGCAGAAAGCTGCGCATCAAGGTGCCGCACGGCATCGTCGACGGCGAAACGTTCCGTCTTCGCGAGCAGGGCCAGGGCGTCGGCGGGCAGCGCGGTGACCTCTACGTCGAGGTTCGCATCACCTCGCATCCCCGGTTCCAGCACGAAGGCCGTGATATCACCGGCGAGGTGAAGGTGACACCTTGGGAGGCGATCCTCGGCGAGCGCGTGACTGTCGAAACATCCCGTCGCATGGCGCTAGCGATATCGGATGCGCTCGCCACGGGCGGCCTGCTGGCGATTGCCGCGCCGCGAGGCAGCGGCAAAACACGATGCTCGAGATCGGCACAGGCAGTGGTTACCAGGCGGCCGTACTCGCCGAACTGGTGAAAAGTGTCTACACGGTCGAGATCATCGAGGCGCTGGCGGTCGAAGCCGCCGATCGGCTGGCGGCGGAAGGCTACGACAACGTTCATGTGCGTAGCGGCGATGGCTGGTATGGATGGCCGGAGCACGCGCCTTACGACGGCATTCTCGTGACCGCGGTTGCACCCGAAATCCCACCGCGACTCGTTGAACAACTGGCGCCGGGACGCCATCTGGTGCTGCCGGTGGGTCCCGCCAACGGAGCCCAGATGCTCGTCCGGGTGACGAAACGAGCGGACGGTGGATACGACCGGCGGGATGTTCTGCCGGTCCAGTTCGTCCCGCTCACCGGCGATCATGGGCGTAGCGAAGACCCTTGAAAAGAATGATGTGACGTGAGCTCTCGCTCGGCGTGGCGCGATAATCGTGCGGCACGCAGCGGAGATCCGAGCGAGGAATCATGCCGGAAGATCGGGCCAGGGAAATCGAACGGGTAGCGGTCGTGGGCCTCGGTGGGGTGGGCGAACTCGTTGCGACGCTCCTAAGTCGTAGCGGCTTCGAAGTCACGGGTATCGACGTGCGTGCGCCACGCCACTACCGCGGTGCTTGGGTCGAGACGGGTGTTGAGACCGAAGCGTTCGGCGCGGCGCTCGCAGCGCACGATGCGGTGGTCTCCTGCCTGCCATATCACCTGAACGGGCAGGTCGCCGAGCAAGCGCACAGTCTCGGCATGCACTATTTCGATCTCACCGAGGACGTGCCGACGACGAAGCGTATCCAGGAACTCGCTGCCACGGGGACCGGGGTCATGGCACCACAATGCGGTCTCGCGCCCGGGTTTATCGCGATCGCCGGCGCGGACCTCGCCGAGTCGTTCGATACGGTGCGTTCCATTCGGTTGCGGGTCGGTGCGCTGCCGCAACACCCGACGGGTTTACTCGGCTACTCCTTCAACTGGTCGCCCGAGGGGGTCGTCAACGAATACCTCAACGACTGCGAGGTGATCGAGGACGGCGAGCACAAGTGGACATCGCCCATGGAGTGGGTCGAGACGCTACACGTCAACGGCGTCCGGTTGGAGGCGTTCACGACCTCCGGCGGGCTCGGCACGATGTGCGATACCTATCTGAACCGCGTCGAAAACCTCGACTACAAGACGATGCGCTATCCAGGCCATGCCGAGCTCATGAACTTCTTCTTTCATGAGCTTTTGATGCGCGACGACCGCGCGCTCGCCGGTCGAATCCTCACGAATGCGAAGCCACCCGTGGATGAGGATGTCGTGCACGTGCACGTCTCGGCCGAGGGACACCGTAACGGGCGGCTCGGGCGCCGTGAGTTCGTCCGCTCCTACTACCCGACGGAGATCGAAGGACGCACATGGCGAGCGATTGCGTGGACCACCGCGTCGTCCGTCTCTGCGGTGGTCGAACTCGTCGCGAACGGCGATCTCGCGTCGAGTGGATTCCTGCGTCAGGAGACCATTCCGCTGGCGGCATTCCTCGCGACCACGAACGGCGCACGGTTCGAGTCACTCGGTCGCGGCGCGACCTAACGCGAATCGAGCGCGCCGATCCGTTGGCGCGGTCCCGTCCGAAAGGACAATGAACGGTGCCCGGGGGCCGGCAATGCCGGGTGCTGGTATCGTCCGACACTATCAAGACGTAAGGACGATCGATGAGCTATGCGGGGAATCGCGTCATGTTTGACGCGGACAGCCACATCATGGAACTGCCGGATTTCCTGCGTCGGTATGCGGATCCGTCGTATCGCGACCGGATGCCGACGATCTACTTCGCCGATGCGCCGGGAACCGGAATCGATCGTGACCTGAACGAATACATCGAGCTCGGGCGACGCCAGGATGAATCGAGCATTGCTGATATGAAGGCGTTGGGAAGTGACCTTCTGCGCGGACCCAAAGGTTACAAGGCGCTCGGCGCGTTCCACCCGGACGACCGCCGCGCGGCGCTCGATCAACTCGGTTTCCAGCGCCAGCTCGTCTTCGCCACGTTCTCCACCGGCATTTCCTTCAATGCAACCGACACTGACTTCGGCTACGCGGCGGCGCGGGCGCATAACCGCGGCATGATCGATTTCTGTGCCGGTGACAACCGCTTGATGGGCGTTGGCGCGACACCACTCGACGATCCGGAACGCGCGATCGCGGAACTCGAATATGTACTCGGCGAAGGGCTCGAGACAGTTTGGATCCCGCATCGGCCCGGCGGCGGCCGATCACCCGGCCATGATGACTTCGATCCTTTCTGGGCGCGCCTCGCGGAAGCCGGTGTGCCCTTTGTACTGCATGTCGGTGGTAACCCATTGCAGCTCGCACCCGAGTGGATGAACACCGGCCGTCCCGTGCCGACCGACTGGGGTGGTGGCGGTGAGAACGTACGCGGTAAAGATATGGCGGCGCTGCATCATGCGGCCGAGCAGTTCGTTTCGGTGATGCTGCTTGATGGCGTCTTCGAGCGACACCGCGGCCTGACGGGTGCGGTTGTCGAGTTGGGCGCCGGGTGGGTACCGCAGATGCTTGATCGACTGGACTGGGTCGTCGATATCTGGGGCAAGAGCGACGCAGCGCTCCGCTCGCTGTCGCGTAAACCATCTGAAATGGCGTCGGAGCAACTCGCTTTCACGCCCTACGTCTATGAAGACATCGGCAAACTGATGCGCGACTCATCGTCCGATCTCTATCTCTTCTCGAGTGACTATCCGCATGCCGAAGGCGGGCGTAACCCGCTCGGCCGGTTTGATGCGTCGCTTGCTGCGGCCTCGATCGATGAAGCGTCCCAAGCACGATTCTTTGCCGATAATTTCCAACGCGTTTTCCCACACGCGTCGGTCTGACGAACGGGTGCCCGTGGCCGCCTGACCGTGACCACGGCGGACCTCTTGACGGTCGCAGCGGTGTGTCTGATGGGCGCGATGTCGCCGGGACCCAGCCTCGCGATCGTGCTTCGCCACGCGCTGACGAGCGGGCGGGTCGTCGGCTTTTTGGCCGCGACGACACATGCGCTGGCGATCGGGATCTATGCGCTCGCGACGGCGCTCGGCATGGCGCTGCTGCTATCGCAGGCACCCGGCGTGGGTGTGGCGCTGCAAGTCCTCGGTGGGGTTTTTCTCCTGTATCTCGGCGGCGGCATGCTGCGTACCGCCAGGGAAGACTCGGGCTTTTCGGTCGAACGAGCGCAGGCGGATGGACGCGCCTGGAGCGCTTTGCGCGATGGGTTCCTGGTGGCGTTCTTGAACCCCAAGATTATGCTTTTCTTCGCAGCTGTCTTCAGCCCCTTCGTTCGGGTCGAAGCCGAGCTTCCCGAGAAGCTCTCCCTCGCCGGCGTCGCATTCCTCGTCGATTGGATCTGGTTCGTTTTCATCGTCGTGCTCGTCTCCCAGCACATCGTCGTTCGCTTTGTGCGTCGCCATGGCTGGGTGATGGACCGGCTGTTTGGTGTGTTGCTCGTTTTCTACGGCGTCCATCTGCTCGGCGGATCGATAGGCTTTTGGTAACGAAGCGAAAGTCGCGATGCCGAAGACCATGAGTTCCGAGAGGGCCCCCATCGCTGATTTTCCGTTTACCTTCGAGGCGCGTGCTCCCAAGGGGGAACTCGGCCGCTTCGTCGAGTCGATCTGGTATGCGCGCGGCACGATCAGCTACCGGCGCGAGAAAATCGCCCCCACGGGGTCCACCGTCGCGGTGATCATCTTGGGCGACGCCATCGTCGATACCGCGAACAACGGTCACGCGGACCCCGTTCGTTCGGACACGGGCTTTCTGATTGGGCCCCATGATGGACCCGTCATTAACGAACCGACGGGCGAGACCTACGCCATGGGGATCGTCACGACGCCCGTCGGCTGCGAAGCCGTTTTTGGTCTGCGCCCGGGCACGGTTCGCGGGCGCGTGGTGGAACTCCTGAACGCCTGGGCGCCGGCGCGTGATCTGCGGGATTCTTTGATTCGGACCGGTGAACGCTCAGCGATGCTCGATGCGCTCGAGGCTGCCCTCGCCCCCGCTGAAGTCCGGGGTACTCGCCGGGTTGCGAGCGCCGTCGCGGCCTTCGAAGACGACCCGCGTCGTCCCATCGAGGATATCGCCAAGAGCCTGGAGCTGAGTCATGCCCACCTCGATCGGGAGTTCGGCCGGATCGTCGGCCTCTCACCGCGTCGTCTGGCGCGGCTCCTGCGGGTTCGGCGACTCCTCGATGAAATCGACGTTCGTGGTTCAAACGACTGGGCAGAGCTTGCCCATACGTACGGTTGGTTCGACCAGGCGCATCTCATTCGCGATTTCAAACGACATACCGGCGTCACCCCCACGCAGTACGTGTGCGCCCAACGGAGTGTTTACTCGCCGGTCGAAGATGGTGACGCCGCGGGATTTGTCCCGGAGCAGTAGATCAAATCCATCCAATACGGCGCGTTGAATCGGCATGGATGATGTCGAGCATGGACGCAGCAGCAAAACAGTTAGCCAACATCGAATCCGCGACGGGTCTCACGCTCGCGGACTTCGTCGACAGAATCCGAGCCACGGGCGCCGATAAGCACGGTGCGATCGTCAAGTTTCTGAAGGAGGAACTGGGGCTCACGCACGGCAACGCGAATCTCGTGGCACACAAGGCGCGCGAAATTTTGAGCGGTGGCGCCGCGAGCGAGGGCGAACTGCTCGACAACCAGTTCAACGGGGCCAAAGCGAACATGAAGCCGGTTTTCGATGCGCTCGATCGTGACGTCATCGGTGCGGTCGATTCGCGTGTGGTGCAGAAGACGGGCGTCAGCTACCGCACGGCGCGAAAGCAGTTCGCGCTGGTGAAAATCGCCTCCGCCAAGCGCATCGAACTCGGGCTCAATCTGGCGGATACGCCGGCAAGCGACCGCGTGCGAGCGGTCTCCGGCATGTGTAGCCACCGTGTCGACATCACCTCGCTCGACGATCTCGATGCGGAACTGACCACGTGGGTCCGCGCCTCCCGGGCGCACTGCGAATGACGGCACGCCGGTGGGGATAGCGGTTAAGGTAGCGGCCGATTCGCTTTGAGCTCAGCCGATGCCCCTCGAGGATTTCGATTCGCCCGCCGAATGGCGACAGGATTTGGACCGGCGTTGGCCCGAACGTCTCGCCATACAGGATCGATTGGTCGCCGAAGTCAGCGCGGCTGTCGATCAATGCGGTGACTCGATCAGCGTCCTGGAACTCGGCACGGGCGACGGTTCGCTCGCGCTGCGTCTACGATCGAATCGACCGGCGATCAACCTCACCGCCGTGGATCGGAACGCGGTGCTTTGTGATTACGGCCGAGGACGCGACGAAGCAATTCAGTGGCTTTGTCGAGACCTCACCGAACCGTGGCGGGATGAGCTCAGCGGTCCATTTCAGATCGTGTATTCACTACAAACCTTGCACGATCTCGGCGGTCGTGACGTGCTGGCACAGACCTACGCGCGTGTCGCCGATGCGCTCGGCGCAGGTGGCGTCTTTGTGCACGCGGACTTCGTCGAACCGATGCCGCATGACGATCCCGCGAAGCCGCGGCGCTTTGCACCCGACGTTCACGTCGAACTCTTCAGCGATGTCGGTCTTGCCGCGACGCTCGTCGAGCGCCGCGATCTCCTCGGTTGCTTCGTGGCGACGAAGACCTAACGACGCAGCATCTGTCCTTCGCGGGCGCCCGTGTGCTCGTCACTCTCGAGCATCACCGCGCCGTTCACGATCGTCGCGCGGTAACCGCGAGCTCTCTGGATCAATCGCGGGGCGCCATGTGGGAAGTCGTGCACCAACTGCGGCTGGCGCTCGGCGACGCGATCGACGTCGATTACGTTCACGTCGGCTTTCTTCCCTTCGGCGAGGACGCCGCGATCATTGAGACCAATCACCCGGGCTTGCGCGCTCGTCATCTTGCGAATCGACTCTTCGAGCGAGAGGACACCGCGATCGCGATGCCAATGTGAGAGCAGGAAGGACGGCCAGCCGGAATCCATGATCTGACTGACGTGAGCGCCGGCGTCGCCGATGCCGGGCAGTACCCAATCCTGCTTCAGGAACTCGGCAACGATGCCAAGCTGATGGTTGAAGAAGCGGGTATGGAAGAGGGCGTTGCCGTTCAGTTCGATGATCTTGTCGAGATAGATCTCGACGGGGTGGCGATTCGTCGATTCGCCGAGCGACTTGAGGGACTGCTCCCGATCATTGGTGTAGTTCGGCTGATCTTCATTGCCGAGCCAGTACGTATGCTTGATCCGCGCGTCGAATTGCTCGTCGTTGTCGGCGTCCTCGATGAGGCGCGCGCGGAATGCTGCATCCTTGATGCGTTCGAGGCGGGCGTCGAAATCGAGTGCAAGAAGCTCGGCCCACGCACCTTTTCGCGACGGAAAGATGCCGGTCTGCAGCCCCGAGAGAAAACCGCCGCTGCGCGGTAGCGTCAGTCCGCTGACGTCGATCCCGTCGGCGATCATTTTTTCGATCGCGCCATCGAATCCGGTGAGCGATCCGTCTTTCGGCGGCTGGAACGGGGCGCTGAAGAGTAGCTTCGTGCCGGCGACCTTTGCCTGTTCGGCAATCAGCGCCATCTCCTCGTCGAGCTTCGGATAATTCAGTACGAACTGGAGAATGCCGTCATTCGCGCCGACGGCTTGGGAGATCGCGGACAGTTCGTCCGACTTGGCGAACGTGCCGGGGATCGAACGACCGTCCGGAAGCACGTGCCCGGGTAAGCGGTTCGACGAAAATCCGACGGCGCCGTCCTTGATGGACTGCCCGATCAGGGCCGCGATCTGTTCGATTTCATCAGGCGTCGGGTCTTCGTCGACCGCACGTTCACCCATCACGTAGAAACGTGAGGCGCAATGGCCGACGAGGCCGGCGAGATTGATCGCCGGGCCCAACCGCTCGATCGAGTCGAGATACTCGCCGTAGCTTTCCCAATCCCAGGCGAGACCTTCGAGGATCGCGCGCTTGGGGATGTCTTCGACGGTTTCCATCATGTTCGCGAGGAACTCCCGTCCCTCCGGCCGGCAAGGCGCAAACGTGACGCCGCAGTTGCCGATGAGCGCAGTCGTGACGCCATGCCAAGACGCCGGGGTCAACAGCGGATCCCAGCCGGCCTGTGCGTCGAAATGCGTATGGAGATCGACGAATCCCGGGGTCACGGCGTGGCCGTCCGCGTCGATTTCGCGGGTGCCGCGATCCTTGACCTCGCCGACCTGGCTGATTGTGTCGCCGTCGATCGCGAGATCGCCTGTGTAGCCCTCGGCGCCTGTGCCGTCGACGATGCGACCGTTTCTGATGACGAGATCGTGTGCCATGAAGGTTTCCTCTAGTTCGTGGCGGGCGAGCTAAATCGCGCCCGCATCACGGAAAGTTTGTATATCGGCGCCGCTGAACCCGGCCTCCGCGAGCACGTCGTCCGTGTGCTCGCCGAGTTCGGCGTAGCCATTCTCGAGTCGCGCATTACCGTGCTCGAGCTGAAAGCCGGTCGTGGCGATGTGTTTCTCTTCTCCATCGACGTCGATCGGCTGCATGAAATCGCGCACGGCGAGTTGCGGGTGATTGACGGCCTCTTCGATCGTTTGCACCTGCGCACACGGCACGTCGCCGGCCACGAGCCGTGCTTCCCAGGTAGCGGCATCGGCTACAGCGAAGATCTCGTTGATGATCGCCTTCAGCGCGTCCTCGTTCTGAAGACGCAGCGACCAGTCCGCAAAACGGGGGTCGGTGAGGACATCCTCACGACCGATCGTCTTCATCAGCGCAACGAACTGTTTTTCGCTGTTCACGGCCAGCAGGATGCTGCCGTCCTTGACGGGGAACAGATCCGCCGTCGGCCGTCCGCTGATCGCCCGGTTGCCGTACTGCTTCAGCTTGCGACCCGCGATCGTCGAATCGGCGACACCGGGTGCCTGAATCGTGAGTGCGGCGTCGTACATGGCGACGTCGACGAGCTGACCTTCGCCCGTATGCGTCCGCTGATAGAGCGCCGAGGCCACGCCGAAGGCCGCGGTCAGACCAGCCGTTGCGTCGCAGACGGCGAATCCCGCCCGCGTCGGGCCCATGTGCTCGTGTCCGGTGACCGACATGATCCCGGACATCGCCTGAATCTTGCCGTCGTAGGACGGCTCGCCCTTGAGCGGACCTTCGCGGCCGAATCCTGAAACGCAGCAGTAGATGATGCGTGGATTCACGGCCTTGAGCGCGTCGTAGCCGATACCGAGACGGTCCATGACACCGGGACGGAAGTTCTCCATCACGACGTCGGCGTCGACGACCAGTCGTTTGATGATGTCGACAGCGGACGGATGTTTGAGGTCGAGGCAGAGATTGCGTTTGTTTGCGTTGATGCCGATCCAACCCGGCGTCGTCTTTGCACCGATCTGATCGGCGCTGCGGGGCGTACCCCGCATGTCCTCACCGCCCGGTCGTTCGACCTTGATGACATCGGCGCCCAGGACCGAGAGCTGGTAACTCGCGAGCGGTCCCGCAAAGACCTGGGTGAAGTCGAGGATCCGGACGCCCTCGAAAGGGCGCGTGCCGCGTGGGCTCATGGTGTCGTCCGTCATGTACTCGACGCGCGCGCCGCTTGCGAGTCGTCGCGGACCTTCTGACCGATTTCCTTGATCTTGTCGAACTCGGCGCGCCGCCGTTCGATCTCCTCCGCCGGGATGCGGTCGACGTTCTGGAAGTCCAGCTTCCACGTCGAATCGTCGCTCCAGATCTGCGGCGACTGCACTGTCGTGCGCGGCCCGGGGGCGGTTTCCAGTACCCGAAGCGCGAGTTCGAGAGTCTCGCCTTGCGACGCCGGATCGTTCGGCTTGCCGGCGGAGTTACCGAGCGGGAAATCGGAGAAAAGGAACCGCGGTACGCCGCAGAACTCGACGATGTCCTTCGCCGAACCCATGATCACGGTCGGAATGCCGCGCTCTTCGAGATAACGAGCCGTCAAACTGACGGTCTGATGGCAAACGGGTCAGTTCGGGACGAGTAACGCGACGTCGATTTCGTCCTCCTGACAAAGCGCGAAGATATCCGCGCAATCCTGCTCGATCGTCGTCACCTGGCTCCGATTCGTCGGCGTACCGTAGAAACGAGGTGCTAAGTCGCCGAGGCGTCCCGACTCGACGAGCTGCGCGAGCGCGGGCATCGGGAAAAATGTATTCGGGTCTTCGGCGGTCGAGTACTTCCGGTCGTAGCCGAGATGCGAGATGCCGAGGAAATCATCGCTGTTACTCGGTGCCGAATAGACTTCGTAGAACTTCGCCGAGGCGTTGTACGTCGCTCCCGGGCCCTGGTCGCCCGCGCCTTCTTTGTACGGCGCGGCGGTCGTGATGAGTGCTAAGCGCGACTCCGCCAGCGGTTTCGAGAGCGGCGTGAACGGCGTCGTCGCGTATTGCGCCCAGCGGTACGGATTGCCGTACCCCAAAGCCACGTAGTAGTCGCGCAGGCGCTGCATGTACGGCACCGGCGTGTCGTGCGCCGGCGCGAAATGAAGGATGTCGTCGGCCGAGGTCATAGCGGATCTTCGGTTTCTCGGGAAGCGGGCGATTATAGGGGCTTGCGGGAGCCGGTGTTTCCGCGCCGGTCGCGCCGTCGTTCATTCGTGTTTCTGCGCGATCCATCGGAGCACGTCTTGGGCGACCTGGTTCGGCGTTGCCACGTCGGTGGTGACGGGACTTGCAGGGTGGATTAGTCGGCTTCGCCGGATAGCTCGATTCCTGGAAAGCTCTGACTAGCCGGAGGGGTAGGCTGGATTTCTGCTTGCTCTTTCTTGTGGGGGCTCCGCCCCCACGCCCCCCGGATCGGCGCTGAGTCTGAGTTGGCGGATGGGGGAATCTCGCCGCGCGCCCAGTGCGGCGCGGAATCGCTGCGGGTGGTTCCCCCCTGCGCGAGTTGTGTGCCGCAAGTTGTGCAAAAGGGTTGAGTGGCCTGGCATGCGGTTAAGCGGCTTGACGGAGCTGTTCCTTCTTCAGCTCCTTGAGCAAGTCCATGTTTAAGTAGCGGCTCTGTTCGAGCCAGTTTTCGTGGGTCTCAACGGCCAGCGCCCGCACCAGGCGTAAGCAACTCGCCGCGTTCGGAAAGATCCGCACCACATACGTTCGTCGACGGATTTCCTCGTTCAACCGTTCCAGCATGTTGGTGCTCTTCATGTGCTTGTGATGGCGATGCGGGAGGCGATAGAACGTCCACGTCTGCTCGATGTTTTCCTCCACCCAGTCGGTGAGCTTCGGATACTTCGTGTGCCATCGGCCGATCCAAGCGGCGAGATCCGATCGCGCCTCATCGACGTTGCGACGATCGTAGAGCCAGCGCAGTTCCTGCAGACAATCGTCATCGGCCTTGCGCGGAATGTGGTCGAGGGCGTTGCGCAGGAAGTGCACGTAGCAGCGTTGCCAGGCGCTGTCGGTGAGGACTTCTTGGATCGCCCGTCGCAGCCCATCGTGATCATCGCTGACGACGTACTCGACGCCGTGTAAGCCGCGATCACGCAGCGTGGTGAGGAACTCTTTCCAGCTACTTCGACTCTCCCGTTGAGCGAGCTCCACGGCCAGTATCTGGCGGCGTCCTTCCCAGTTGATGCCAATGGCAATGAGCACGGCTCGAGAGCGGATCACTCCCGCCTCACGGACCTTCTCATAACGCGCATCGAGGATCAGATACGGCGTCGGTTCTTCGAGTCGTCGGGTGGCGAATGCGGTGAGCGTCTTGTCGAGGCGCTTGTTGATCCGCGAGATGGTCGAGGCCGAGACGCTGTGGCCACACAGCTCCTCCGTGATCGCTTTGACCTTGCGCGTCGAAACGCCCTCGATATACATCTGCGCCAGCGCGCTGACCAAGGCTTGTTCGGAACGCTGGTAGCGCGCAAACAGCTCCGTGGAAAAGCGTCCTTCGCGGTCGCGCGGTACACGCAGCTCGAGCTTGCCGACGCGGGTCAACAAGCCGCGCGGGTAGTAACCGGCTCGATAGCCCCGGCGTTCGTCGCTGCGTTCGTGGGGTTGCGCGCGGAGCACTTTGGCCATCTCCGCTTCCAATAGCTCTTGGAGCATCTCGCGCAGCTGGTCGCCCTCGCTGCTGAGTACCTCTTCCAGTTCGACTGCCGTCGTCTTACGCTTCTTCTGGGTGGTCATCTCGTGTGTGTGCCTTTTTTGATGTCGTGTCTAAAAGCACACCATGGCCACCCAACTTTTTGCACATCCTTCGGCACACTACCCCTGCGCGCTTTGCGCGCGGGGCCCCGGTGGGTGGCGTGTTCGCCGGAAGGCTTCGGTTGATGTTGAGCGGGATTCGAGATTGTTTACCCGGATTCGCGGGCGCTGGAAAGTGGTAGCTCGATTCCTGGAAAGCTCTGACTAGCCGGAGGAGTAGGCTGGATTTCTGTTTGCTTTTTCCTTGTGGGGGCTTCGCCCCCACGCCCCCGCCGGATCGGCGCGAAGTCTGAGTTGGCTCATGGGGGAATCTCGCCGCGCGCCCAGTGCGGCGCGGAATCGCTGTGCGTGGTTCCCCCTGCGCGCTTTGCGCGCGGGGCCCCGGTGGGTGGCGTGTTCGCCGGAAGGGGTCGGTCGATATCGGGTGCGATTCGCAGGATGGTTTAGTCGGGTTTGCAGGATCCTGCAGCTTCTCCGTTCGCTCGATGTGCTGGAAAGGATTCGCAGGCTGATCGGTTCGCTACGATCTCGCTAATGGCGCATTGGATCTAAAGCCGGCAAACCCCAGTTATCGAAGTCGATGACTCGGAGCCCGGCGCGGCGAAGCCGCGCCGCGGGGGGAGAGCGAGGGGGGGCGGAGAACCCCCCCTCGAAACAAGAGTTTACGGTGCTGCAGTCTCCGACTGCCGTGCGATCGACAGTTTCCAGATCGACAGCCGACACATTCGCAAAACCCGAGCTATCCTTTCCCCATTCCCCACTGAGGAGACCCGCATGCCGCCGTCCGACGAAGACCTCGCTTTTGATCCCGATGTCTTGCGGGAGAGATACCGCGTTGAGCGGGACAAGCGGTTGCGGCCGGATGCGAACGAGCAGTATCAGGAGATGGCGGGGGAGTTCGGCCACTTCGTCGAGGATCCGTATATCGATGGCGAACTCGATCGCGAGCCGTTGACCGACGAGGTCGAGGTGGTGGTGATCGGTGGTGGGTTTGGCGGGCTCATCGCGGCGGCGCGGTTGTCGGAGATCGGCATCTCGGATGTGCGCATCATCGAGAAGGGCGGCGACTTCGGCGGGACGTGGTACTGGAACCGTTATCCGGGCGCCGCGTGCGATACCGAGGCGTATATCTATCTGCCGCTGCTCGAAGAGCTCGGCTACGTTCCGACGCAGAAGTACGCCCATGCGCCGGAGATCCTTGCGCATACCCGGAATATCGCGCTGCACTACGGGCTCTACGAGAACGCGTGTCTGCAGACGGCGGTGACGTCGCTCGAGTGGGACGAGGACGCCGAGCGATGGATCGTTCGAACCGATCGGGGCGATGCGATGCAGGCGCGATTCATCGTGATGTCGAACGGGCCGCTCAATCGCCCGAAGCTGCCGGGGATTCCGGGGATTGGTGGCTTCGAGGGACATACGTTTCATACGAGTCGCTGGGACTACGGCTACACCGGAGGTGACTCGAACGGCGATCTTGTGGGGCTCAACGACAAACGTGTCGCGGTGATCGGTACCGGGGCAACAGCGGTTCAGTGTGTACCGCATGTCGGCGCCGCGGCGAAGCAGCTCTTCGTCTTTCAACGCACGCCGTCGTCGATCGACGTGCGCGCGAATCGGCCAACGGATCCGGAGTGGGTGAAGACGCTCGAGCCGGGCTGGCAGAAAGAACGCATGGAGAATTTCAACACGCTTTGTCAGGGCGGCGTCGTCGAAGAAGATCTCGTCAAGGATGGCTGGACGGAAATCATCCGCAACCTCATCTCGATGGCGAATTACCGCGGCAAGGACACCAACTGGGACGACGTGCCGCGGCTGATGGAACTCGCCGATTTCGAAAAGATGGAGCAGATCCGGGGGCGCGCGGAAGCACTCGTGGAAGATCCTCAGACGGCGGAGGCGTTGAAGCCCTGGTACCGCCAGTTCTGCAAACGCCCGTGTTTTCACGACAACTATCTACAGACGTTCAACCGCGAGAACGTCGAGTTGATCGACACGGACGGACTTGGGGTGGAACGCATCACGAACAAAGGCGTCGTGACGAACGGCCGGGAATACGAGGTCGACTGCATCATCTTCGCGACTGGTTTCGAGGTCGGCACGGACTACACGCGTCGCGCCGGCTACGACACGATCGGCCGGGGTGGCCAGAAGCTCTCGGACAAGTGGGCGGACGGCATGCGCACGTTGCACGGCGTGCACACGAACGGGTTTCCGAACCTCTTCATCATCAGTAACTCGCAGGCGGGCTTCACGACGAACTTCCCGCATTCGATGGACGAAACCGCGAAGCACATCGGCTACATCCTCGAGCAGTGTGCCGACGAGGGCGCTCGGACGGTCGAGGTGACGAAGGAAGCCGAAGATCGTTGGGTCGAAGAGATCATCGCCGTGTCGCGCTACAACGAGGATTTCCTCGTCTCGTGTACACCGGGCTACTACAACAACGAAGGCCAACCGAATCCGAAGAGCGTGCAGAACGGGCCCTATGGCAAAGGTTCGAGACCCTACTTCCGGATCACCGCCGCGTGGCGGGACGAGGGATCGATGGCGGGTCTCGAGCGAACGTACTGACAGCTTTCGACGCGACCGCGCATACTGCGGCCTTCACGCACCAGCGGAGGGCCTCTAGTGGCCAAACATCCGAGTTTCGTTCCGAGTCTCAACTTCGTCGCGAACGCCGAGCGTCGTGGTCAGGAGCTCTTCGAGAAATGGGCTTCAGCGACCGATGACGATCAACTCAGGAGCGTGCTCTCGACCGTTGCCGTGCGGGAAGCCGAACATTCCTGGGCTTTCGAAAAGCGCCTCGACGAGCTGGGTTTTCCTGTTCAGAAGACGCAAGCGGACGCGCGTTTCACCAAATTGCGCCGGCTCATGGGATCCGCAAAATCGACGGACGAAGAGAAGTTCGCCGCGTTCGGGATCACGGCGACCGCGCCGAAGAACGATGGCCCCGATCAGCTGCTGGAACTCCTCGCGGACCGCTCGATCGATCCGCAGACGGGCGAGTTGATTGGCCGGTTCATCTGCGAAGAGCGTGACAGCGGCCGGTTGCTCCGAAACG
The DNA here is from genome assembly GCA_951813295.1 of uncultured Pseudomonadales bacterium. Taxonomy (GTDB): domain Bacteria; phylum Pseudomonadota; class Gammaproteobacteria; order Pseudomonadales; family Azotimanducaceae; genus VXYL01. The sequence goes on along the minus strand of CATOTI010000002.1, from coordinate 703,868 downwards.
CGTATCGAGCGATGAACCGACGCGCGGCACCGAAGAAAGGCAAAGCGAAGAAGAAGTAACGGGCCGACGCCGGCAGGCGAACCCGACTGACCGCGGAGAGACGATGAACGCGATTACCGACGAAAAGATGTTGGCCGAAGAGGCGCCCCTCGACGAAATCGACGTGAGCCGACCGGAGTTGTTTCACCACGATACGTGGCGCCCCTGGTTCGCGCGGTTGCGCCGTGATGCGCCGGTGCATTATCTGGCCGAGAGTCCGCACGGGCCTTTCTGGTCGGTGACGAGCCACGAGCACATCAAAGCGGTCGATACCAACCACGAAGTCTTTTCATCCGAAGCCGGCGGTATCGTGATCGCCAAGCCGGAGGAGACGCTCGTCGAAGAGCAGACGCAGGGCGAAAGTTTCATCACGATGGATCCGCCGCGGCACGGACCGCAGCGGCAAACCGTCGCGCCGTCCGTCTCCCCGAAGAACCTGAAAGAGTTCGAGCCACTCATTCGAGAGCGCGCGGCCGACATCCTCGACAACCTGCCGGTGGGCGAGACGTTCAACTGGGTGCAGGAAGTTTCGGTCGAGTTGACGGGACGGATGCTCGCGACGCTCTTCGACTTCCCTTACGAGGAACGCCACCGACTCATCCACTGGTCCGATATCACGACGGCGGTTCCGCAAGTCACCGGTGATGACGCAATCGACATGAACAAGCGCTACCAAGAACTGATGGAGTGCGCGGGCGCTTTCTATCAGCTCTGGCACGAGCGCGCCGCGCAAGCGCCGAAGTTCGATCTGATCTCGATGCTGGCGCATGGTGAAGACACCAAGACGATGCATGAGGATCCGGCTAACTTCCTCGGTACGCTGCTGCTCCTCATCGTCGGTGGCAACGACACGACGCGTAACAGCATCAGTGGCGGCGTCATTGCGTTGAACGAACAACCGGATGAATACCAGAAGCTGCGCGAGAATCCGGCGCTCATTCCGAACATGGTCGCCGAGTTCGTGCGCTGGCAGACACCGGTGATCCACATGCGCCGCACGGCCGTGCAGGACATTGAGCTCGGGGGGCAGCAGATCCGCGAGGGCGACAAGGTCGTGATGTGGTATCTCTCCGGAAACCGCGACGAGTTGGTTTTTCCGGACGCGGATCGGATCATGATCGATCGACCGAACGCGCGGGCGCACGTTGCGTTCGGTTTCGGTATCCATCGGTGCATGGGCAACCGGTTGGCGGAAATGCAGCTTCGTGTGCTCTGGGAGGAGATCATGAAGCGGTTCGACAGAGTGGAGCTGGTCGGCGATGTCGAACGGTTGCCGAACAACTTCATCCGGGGCATCAAAGACGTTCCGGTTCGGCTCCATGCGCGTCGTTAGTTGTTGCTGGCGCAAGCGCGCCCTGCTGCGCGAACTTAGAGGCCCGGGCCGGGGCGCATCTCGCTGCCGTCGGAGAATCGGCTGAAACGAAAGCGTCTGAGGTCGTGCTGAGCGGGTTTGCCTTCGACGAGATCCGCCATCACGCGCCCGGCGCCCGGGCCGATGCCGAAACCGTGGCCGCTGAATCCGGCGGCGAGGAAAAGACCCGGGTAGTCGGGGATTTCGTCCATGACGGGCACCACGTCCGGTGTCACGTCGATCATGCCGGCCCAGGCTTCCTCGAACGGCAGGTGGGCGATCTTCGGCAGACGGGTATCGAGTCCGTCGCGCATCTTCATCAAGGCACGCGGTGACGGCGCCGGATTCAGCACCCGGTCGATTTCGAACGGCGAGACCTCGTCGGCGCGCCATCGTCGTGTCGGGCGCAGACGGTCGACCAGGCCATCGTCGAAGCGCAGTTGCAGGTACCGTGAACTCGCCTGCAGCGCTTTCGAATAGTCGAAGAAGTAGCGAAAGCTGTCCGCGCTGATGTAGTGCTCGTTCGTCCCGCTGGCGGCGACCGTGTAGCCACCGTCTAACCGGCGCCGGATCGCGATTTCGCCGAGCGAAGCCCCACCCCCATAGATGTCGGGCGCTTTGGCGGTGCGGGCGACCGTTGCGCGAACCGTGAGTTGCGGAAACCGAACGCCGAGGTTGGCGAGAAAGAGTGTCGCCCAGGCGCCACCCGCGCAAACGACTGCGCGTGCCCGCACGCGGCCGACTTCCGTGACGACACCGCTGACGCGGCCGCCTTCCGTCTCGACGTCTCGTACGGCACATCGTTCGCGAACCGATCCACCGCGCGCGTACAGCGCTTTCGCGAGGGCGGGGACGGCCTTGAACGGCTCCGCGCGTCCGTCGCTCGGTGTGTACAGACCGCCACGCCACTGGCCGGATCGATCGCGTACCAGTTCGTCCACTTCCGTCGACGAAAGCATGCGGGTATCGAGCTGGTGTTGTTCAGCCACGTCGAGCCACTTTTCCTGTTGGGCAAGTTGCTCGTCATCGCTCGCGGCGTACAGGACACCGCGACGCTCGAAGCCGATGTTGACGCCCGTGAGGTCGCGGATCTCCGGGGCCAGCCGTTCCCAGGTGTTGATGCTGTCGATCACGATGGGGAGCTCATCCGCGTCCCGCGATTGCTGACGGATCCAACCCCAATTGCGGCTCGACTGTTCGCCGGCGACCCGCCCTTTGTCGCAGACGAGCACACGATGGCCGCGCTCTTGAAGGAACCACGCGGTCGAGATACCGATCACGCCACCGCCGATCACGACGATGTCGACCTCGTCGGGCAGTGGGTCGTCGAAAGTGATCGGTGCGTTGTCGCTGTAGATCATGGGCGTTGGTCGCTCGTGAAAGAGACGCGGATTCTGGTCTACGTCTCGCGGAGATTGAAGAGCGTTGCGTTGCCGCCGCGCGCCGTCATGTTCTCGGTCCGGGTGCGTTCGGTCACGAAACGGAAGAGATAGTGCGGACCGCCCGCTTTCGGACCCGTGCCTGAGAGACCTTGACCGCCGAACGGGTTCACACCGACGACGGCGCCGATCATGTTGCGGTTGATGTATGTGTTGCCGATGCGCGTTTTCCCGACGATCTCATCGGCGAAAGCTTCGATCCGACTGTGCACGCCGAGGGTGAGGCCGAAACGTGATTCGTTGATGTCATCGACGATCGTGTCGAGTTCTTCGTGGTCGTAGCGAATGATGTGCAGTACAGGCCCGAAGATCTCTTCGGTCAGATCGCTCAAGCGTTCGATTTCGACGATCGTCGGCGCGATGAAATAGCCGTCCGTCGGATTCTCGAGTGGGCATTGGGCTATCAGCGCCCTGGACCCGATGAACCGATCGATGTGCATCTGGATTCGTTCTGCCGCTTCGGCGTCGATGACCGGGCCGATGTCGGTCTCGAGGCGTGCGGGATCACCGACGACGAGTTCGTTCATCGCGCCGGAAAGCATCTCGATGACGGCATCAGCGATGTCGCGCTGGAGATAGAGCACGCGGAGCGCACTGCAACGCTGGCCCGCACTGCCGAAGGCCGACGTGATGACGTCGTCGACCACCTGCTCGGGAAGTGCGGTCGCATCGACGATCATGACGTTGATGCCTCCCGTTTCGGCGATCAGTGTCGTGAGTGGGCCGTCCTTTTCGGCGAGGTGACGGGCGATTCGTCGTGCAATGTTTGTGCTGCCGGTGAAAGCGACGCCGTCGAGTTCGACTTCGCCGATCAAGGCGTCGCCGATGGAATGGCCCGGCCCGGGCAGGAGCTGGACGACGTCCTCCGGGATACCCGCGCGGTACATCAGATCGATCGCTCGCCCGGCGATCATCGGCGTTTGCTCGGCCGGTTTCGCGAGTATGGTGTTGCCAGTGACGAGTGCCGCGGCGATTTGCCCCACGAAGATCGCGAGCGGAAAGTTCCACGGCGATATGCACGCCCAAACACCGCGCCCATGGATGGAAAGCTCGTTCTGCTCTCCCGTCGGGCCGGTCAGATCGCGTGTCCGAAGCACCATTCGGGCGGTCGCGGCGTAGTAGCGGCAGAAATCCACTGCTTCGCGAACTTCGTCGATCGCATCCTCGATCGTGCGACCGGCTTCTCGAACGATGAGATTGATGAGTTCTCCGCGATGCGCTTCGATTTCATCCGCCAGGTCGTCGAGGTAGCCGGCTCGACGATCGACGCCGAGCGCGTCCCAGGCCGGATAGCTCGCCCTCGCTCGCCCGGCCGCGGCAACGATCTCGTCGGCATCCGCGACGTGACCGATCGGCCGTCGGTTCGCTGGATTTTCGATGACTCGCCCGGTAGGCCCGGCGATCGGAGCCGTCTCGCGACGGGCATCCTCGATTTCGAGCAGAAGTCGCTCCCGTGCGAGCGGGTCGGCGAGGTCGATACCTCGAGCGGCCGACCAGGGTGTGGGTGCGCCGGCGTGTAACTGGCGTGGTACCGCGATATGCGCATGTCGTCGGACGCGATCGCTTTCGACATCGGTGACGGGGTCGCGCACGAGATCGGCGGGATCCGTCTCGGCGTCGAGAAGGCGATTCACGAACGAGCTGTTCGCGCCGTTCTCTAGCAAGCGGCGGACGAGATAAGGCAGCAGGTCGCGGTGTTCTCCGACAGGTGCGTAGACCCGCACGGGCGTCTCCGGATGCGTCTTCAGAACCTCCCGGTAGAGCAGTTCGCCCATCCCGTGCAGACGTTGTAGCTCGTAGTCGGCGTCCGTCAAGGCGCGAACGGTCGCGATCGTGTGCGCGTTGTGGCTCGCGAACTGTGGGAAGACCGCGTCCGGCGCCGCGGTGAGAGCCTCGGCGCAGACCTGATACGAGAGGTCGGTGTTCACCTTCTTCGTGAAGACCGGATAATCAGCGAGCCCGAGTTCCTGTGAACGCTTGATCTCGACATCCCAATACGCGCCTTTGACCAAACGTACGGGAATGCGCCGGCCAGCCGTGCGACCGAGCGCGATCAGCCAGTCCGCCACGTCGATCGCGCGTTTCTGATAGGCCTGTAGAACGAAGCCGAGTCCGGGCCATTTCTCGAGGCGTCGATCGGCGGCGAGGGAAGAAAAGAGGTCGAGCGAGAGCTCCAGACGATCAGTTTCTTCCGCGTCTATCGACAGCGCGACGCCGTGCTCCGCGGCAGTGAGAGCGAGATCCGTTACGCGTGGTAGCAGCTCGTTCATGACGCGTGATCCCGCGCGCCAGTCGTAGCGCGGATGGAGTGCTGAGAGTTTCACCGAGATGCTGTCCGATTCGAGATCGGTCGCCCGGCCCGCCGCGCCAATGGCCCGTATCGCGTCGGCGTAGCTTTTGAAGAAGCGCTCGGCATCCCGGGCCGTTCGAGCCCCTTCGCCGAGCATGTCGTAGGAAAAACGGGTTCCGCTGGCGTAGTGCGATCGGCCGCGGCGTTGCGCTTCACCGATCGTTCGGCCCAGGACGAACTGGCGACCGAGGATACGCATCGCTTGCAGGATCGCGCGTCGGATCACGGATTCGCTGGTGTTGGCGACGAGTTTCTCCATCCACGTCGCTGTCCGTTGGGTGATCTCGTCGTCGAGGTGTACCCACCGCCCCGTCAACATGAGGCCCCAAACGGAAGCGTTGACGAAAGCTGACGAGGAGTGGCCGAGATGCGATCGCCAGTCGCCGGCGGCAATCTTTTCCGCGATGAGTCGATCGGCCGTATCGGCGTCGGGCACACGTAAGAGCGCCTCCGCGAGACACATGAGCGCGACGCCTTCGTTGTTCGACAGGCCGAACTCTTTGAGGAACACGTCGAGTGACCCGGCGTCGGCTTCGTTGGACCGGCATCGTTCGACCCAGTCGATTCCGGTCTGGCGAGCGTCGTGGCGTGTCGCGCGCGGGACGCCGGTACGGCGAAGCAGGTTCGCAACCACCGTCGGTTCGTCGGCGGTGATCGCTTCGCGGATGACTTCTCTTTCTCGATCCAACGCCATGGTGTTCGCCCGTGATGACGCGGCTCGATCTTAGGACATCGGCGGGTTACGTTCGGCTTCGATCGAGGAGCGCGCATGAACGAATACCACCAGAAAACGCCCGCCGGAAAACCAAGAGCTCGGAGTCTCGCGATCCCGCTTGCCGGTGAACCGGGTCTCCATAACGCGATCACCGACGTCGCCGGTGTGGCGGTCGGCTACAGCACGCTGATCGAAGGGGAGGATGTCCGCACGGGCGTCACCGCGATCCTGCCGCGCGGCCTGGAGAACCGGCCAGTGTTTGCCGGTTGTCACTCGTTGAACGGCAATGGGGAATTGACGGGCACGATCTGGGTCGAGGAAGCGGGACGGTGCGAAGGGCCGATCACGATCACCAACACCCATTCCTGCGGGACGGCGCGCGACGCGACGATCAAATGGTTGATCCAACGCAATCCGCAGTTTGCTCGGTGGGCCCTGCCGATCGCGGGCGAGACCTACGATGGAATCCTGAACGATATCAACGGCTTCCACGTCCGCGACGAGCATGTGTTCGACGCCCTCGATACGGCGACCGGCGGCGCAATCGAAGAAGGCAGCGTCGGCGGCGGCACGGGCATGGTCTGCTACGGCTACAAGGGTGGGTCCGGCACCGCGTCTCGCGTGGTCTCGTTTGCGGAAAACGACTATGTCGTCGGCGCGTTCGTGCAGGCGAATTTCGGCCGCCGCGATCAGCTCGTCATCGCGGGCGTGCCCATCGGACGGTTGCTCAACCCGGCGACCGATGCGGCCGATGAGCACGGTTCGGTGATCGGCATCATCGCGACCGATGCGCCGCTTCTGCCGCACCAGTTGAAGCGCCTGGCACGCCGGATCGGACTTGGCATCGGGCGATCTGGCGCGATTTCCGGGCACGGTTCGGGTGACATCTTCCTCGCCTTCTCGACCGCCAATAGCGACGCCATGACGGAGGCACCAGTCGTGATCTCGGCGGACTTCATCCCGAACGCGCGGATCGATCCTTTCTTCAGGGCGGTCATCCAGGCGACGGACGAAGCCGTCCTGAATGCGATGGTGGCGAACGAAACCATGACGGGCCTGAACGGCCAGGTTGTCGAGGCGCTACCGCGAGATTCGGTCGAAGTCTTGATGCGTGAACACGCGGTTGGAACATGAACTCGGGAGTGATCAGGTGATCGGCACTCCCACCACGAAATGAGGGCGCATGGGCACGCCGATCTCACTGGTTCTGAGTAGTGGTGGCGCGCGCGGGCTCGCCCATATCGGTGCGATCCGTGCGCTCGTCGCCGCCGGGTTCGACATCCAATACGTCTCCGGGTCGTCGATGGGTGCGCTGGTCGGCGGGATCTACGCTGCCGGGCGACTCGACGACTACGCCGAATGGGCTCGTAGTCTCGATCGCACGGACATGGTGCAGCTCCTCGATATCGGCTGGGGGGTAGGCGGTCTCTTCAAGGGAGACCGTCTGATAGCCGCACTTCGTGAACTCGTCGGCGAGCACCTGATCGAAGAGATGGCGGTCGGCTACACGGCCGTCGCGACGGATCTGCATCGTCAGCGCGAAATCTGGATCAACGAAGGGCCGCTCTTTGCGGCGATCCGGGCCTCGATCGCGATTCCGCTCGTCTTTGCGCCGGTGACGATGAACAACCGCCTCTTGATCGATGGCGCGGTCGCCAATCCCCTACCCATCGCGCCGACCTTGAACGATGCAACCGATCTCATCGTCGCCATCGATGTGAATGGCGCCGAGCAGCGTTCGCCGCTGCGTACATTTCAGGAAGAAGAGGAAGCCGAGCCGGAGGAGTCGTCTTCGGGTTTTTCAGCGTTCATCGACAAGGTTTGGCCGATCAAGGCGGAAGCTCGCGACGAGATCGGCATGCTCGATGTCGCAATGCAGGCGATGGACGTCATGCAGACGAATATTGCGGGCCACAAGCTTTCGGCCTATTCGCCCGACGTCATCGTCCAGGTACCGAGGAATACCGCCCAGTTCTTCGAGTTCGACAGGGCGGAAGAACTCATCGCGATCGGTCGCGAGCGCACCGAAGCGGCGCTCGCGGGGATCTCGGGGTAGGCGTCCCGAGCCCGATCATCGCGCGAGGACCAGCTTCCCGGTGATCTTGCCGGCGAGTTGATCCTCGAACGCTTGGACGAATTCCTCCGCCGGACGCTCGGTGACAGGGGCCGGTGTCAGCGTGCCTGCTTCGATCCACTCGAGCAGCGTGTTGGTCAGCTCGCCGTTGGCTTGCGGATTGGCGTCACTCATACCGCCCCAGTTCACGCCGACGATGGCGGCGGTCTTGAGCAGCGGCAGGTTGAGCGCGATCTTCGGAATCGTGCCGGCCGCGAAACCGATCACGAGAAACCGACCGTAAGGCGCGATCGAGCGAAAGGCGGGTTCCGCGACGTCGCCGCCGACCGGGTCGTAAACCACGTCGACACCCCCGGGGGCGATGGCTTTGAGGGTCGTGCGCCAGTCGGGATCGGAGTAGTCGATGCATTCGTCGGCGCCACACTTCATCGCGACGGCACGTTTTTCTTCGGTCGATGCCGCGGCGATGACGCGTGCACCCATACATTTCCCGACGGCAATCGCGGCCGTGCCGACGCCGCCGGAGGCACCGAGTACCAGCAGGGATTCGCCCGCTTGCAGGTTGCCGCGATCGCGTAAGCCGTGAATGGCCGTCTGGTAGTTGCCGTAGAGGCTCGCGGCGACGGCGTCCGACATGCCCGCGGGCACGGGGTAGAGGCTTTTGGGGTCGGTGACGACGAATTCGGCGAGCGTTGCCGGCGCGCTGCCGAACACGCGATCGCCGACGCTAACCCCGTCGCAACCTTCGCCGACGGCATCGATCACGCCGGTGAACTCCCCGCCCGGGCAGAACGGCAGCTTCGGCTTGATCTGGTAGAGCCCCTGCAGCATGAGCCCTTGTGCGAAGCCGATACCTGTCGCTTTGACGCGGACTTTCACTTGGCCAGAGCCGGGCTCCGGTTCGGGGACTTCGATCTCGTGAAGGTTGCTCGGCGGCCCGAACTCGTTGCAGACGACGGCTTTCATAAGGTTCTCGTAAACACAGGCGTCGACATCCTACTCAAAGGACGCGTACCGCTGGACCCGGACGCGGCTCCTATGAGACGAATGTCGGTTCGAATCAGTGAGTTCCCTGAGGAGGGCGAGTGGAGGTACACGGGGTATGTGACGAACGTTTTGCGGCGGTTCGCGAAGCGTTCGAGAACAATTTCACGGAGCACGGCGATTGCGGGGCGAGCTTCGCCGTGTCGATCGAAGGTGAGGTGGTGATCGATATCTGGGGTGGTCACCGCGACGGCGCGAAGACGCTGCCGTGGGAAGAAGACACGATCGTCAACGTCTTCTCGACGACGAAGACGATGACGGCGCTGTCGGCGCTCGTGTTGTTCGATCGAGGCGAGCTCGATTTCGACGATCCGGTCACGAAGTACTGGCCGGAGTACGGCCAGAACGGCAAGGAAGGCACGCTCGTTCGTCACTTCATGGGGCACACGGCGGGTTTGCCCGGCTATGGTGAGAAGCTGACGACTGAAGAGCTCTACGACTGGGACCACGTCATCGAAGTGCTCGCGCGTCAGGAGCCGTGGTGGCAGCCGGGTGAGGAATGCGCCTACCACGCGCTGACCCAGGGCCATCTCACGGGCGAAATCGTGCGGCGGATTTCGGGTGAATCGCTCGGCACGTTCTTCCGCAAGAACATCGCGGAGCCGTTAGGTGCCGATTTCCACATCGGGCTCGATCCCGAGCACTATGGCCGGACGGCGGAGATGCTTTCGGGTGGCGAAATGCCGGAGATGCCGGAGGAGATGACGCCGGAATTCATGCGTGGTCGCGAGAACGGCGTGCCGGACGTCATGCCGCCGGAAACGAACAGCGAAGGCTGGCGCCGGGCGGAACTGGGTGCCGCGAACGGCCACGGGAACGCTCGTTCGGTTATGCGCGCGCAGACGCCCGTGGCGAACGGAGGATCTGCATTCGGGGTCGACCTCATCTCACAATCGACGATCGATCAGATCTTCCGTGAACAAGGCACGGTGTCCGGCATTGGCGCGACCCACGGCATCGGCTACGGACTGACGGGGCTCTTCGCACTGGTCATGCCGGATGGCGTCAAGACGTCCTTCTGGGGTGGCGCGGGCGGGTCGACGATTTTGCTCGACCACACGAATCACGTCGTCCAGTCGTATGTGATGAACCAGATGGCCGTCGATCTCCTGGGCGATGCCCGCGGTGCCGGGCTGACCGAGGCGCTCTACGCGAGCCTCTAGTTCGAGAGAGACGCGCCGGGAGTGATCCTCCCGGCGCGAATCCCGTTAGCGACCTTTCCAGACTGCCGGGCGTTTTTCGATGAACGCCTTGGGGCCTTCCTCGTAATCCTCGGTTTCGCCGATATTGGCGAACGCTTGGTTGGTGCGTTGCCAGAGTTCGTCGTCGGATGCGGCGAAGGCGTCGATCGCGACAGCGCGGCTGTACTGCACGGCGATGGGCGCCGAGGCGATGATCCGGTCGGCGAGGGCTTCCGCCGCTTCGAGCACCTGATCTTCGGCGACGACCTGATTCACCATGCCCAGCTCGTATGCCCGTTGGGCCGGTAGCGGATCACCCGTCATGATCACTTCGAGTGCCGGTGCCATGCCGATGGCGCGGGGGAGGCGGAACAGTCCGCCGGCGGCCGCGACGAGTGAACGTTTCACTTCCGGAAGTCCGAAATTCGTCGTTTCGGCACAGACGATGAGATCGCAGGAGAGGGCGACTTCGGTACCGCCAGCGAGCGCGCTGCCGTGAATCGCCGCGATCAACGGCTTCGTGCGCTCGCGTTGCACGATCCCGGCGAAACCGCCTCTGGCCGTCGAGAGCGTGTCGAAACGGCCCGCTGCGATCTCTTTCAAGTCCGCGCCCGCGCAGAACGCCGGGCCGTTGGCCGTGAGGATGGCGACCCAGACCTCGTCGTTCGACTCGACCTCGTCGAGCAGTTCCTCCATTCGTTGCGCCGTTTCACCGTTAATGGCGTTACGTGCTTCGGGGCGATTGAGCGTCAGGATCGCGACGCGGCCTTTAGTCTCGTATTCGATGACCATGGGTTTGCTTCCTTTCTCTGGTGAGGATTAGTCGAGGTGAAACAGGTTTCGTTGGCTACCGGGCTCGAATCGAACCACACCGCAACGCCCGACGATTTCGTCGTCGAGTATGGTCTCAACAATGTCCATCTCTCCATCAGCGGTGTTGGCGATCGTCCGGTTCCCGTTGTCGAGTGATAGAAGCCAGATGACATTGCGGGGCGTGCCGGCGCGCTCGTACTCGATCGTGTAGGAGATCACGCGAGCCCTTCCGTCGGCCCGCTCAAGAACGTGCATCGGCGCGTCGCTCTCGTGGAGTCGATACACCATGGCGCCGGATGCCGCGGCTGGAACGTGATCGGGTCCTGTGAGCAACGTCGCCGCGTGTTTGGTGTTCGCCATGCCGATTCCCGTGACGAGGATCTTCTCCGACGACGAGCGGCGAAGATGTGCGAGGGCGGTGGCAAGTGAGTGCAGGACATAGGCGTTGCCGGGCCCGCCGGCGAACGCGAGTCCGCCGGTCAGGCTGACGGGGCGCGCGTCGTCGAGCGGAACGCCGAGCGCGTCCATGGCCAGTTCGACGGCGCTCGGAAAGCAGCTGTAGAGATCCATCGCGTCGATTTCGGATGCGTCGAGACCAGCCGCGTCGAGCGTGTACCGAAACGCCCGTTCCATCGCGCGGCAGACGTCGAGGCGTTCACGTTCGATGGGATTCCATACCTCTTCACTACCCGCGCCCGCGAGAATCGCGGCACTCCTCTCGGTGAGCTTGCGCTGTTGGGCGAACGATGCCGAGGTGAGTACGATCGCGGCGCTCTGATCGATATCCATGATCGCGTTCGTGCGCTTGGTGTACGGGTGGACGATCATGCGGTTGTCGGTCGAGACCTCTCCGATTGTTTCGGCCGACGGCGCGTCTTGAAACCAGGCGTGTGGATTGGTCGCGGCGACCGCGGCATTGCGGGCGAGCAGAGAAGCTGCGACGTGGCTCTGCTCGGACGCAGTCCGGCCGTTTGCCGCCTGCAGCGCGTTTTCGATCAACGGGAAGAGCTGCAATGGTGCCGAGAGCCCGTGTCGGCGTTCGAGCTCCGACGAAAATGCCGCCTGGCCGCGCATCGGATTAACGCCTGATGCACGTTCCGGCCAGCCGTCGACGTGGCCGCGCCGCCGCGAGCGCATGGACTCCGCCCCGCAGATGACGGCGCAATCGATCTCCCCGGCGCGTAGACGTGGCCCGAGTTGGTGGATCAGATCCTGCGGTGACGTGCCCCCGGCCGGTACCCAGGCCGTCTCGACATCGGCGCTGATACCCGATTCCGCGGCCACGTTTGCGGCGATGTCGTCGTAGTTCCACGAGAGGGGTTCGACACAAGCGAGCACATCGACGGCGGTGGGATCGATCTGTCCGTCCGCGAGCGCGCCCGTGATGGCGCGGCCCATCATCGTCGCGGGGTCTTCGGCTCCGTCTCGGTGCGAGGCTTGCCATGAGGCTGCGAGGTAAACCAATTGATCCATCGGCGTTCGTCGTGATCCAACCGGGCAATTCTGACGCAAGTTGGCCCGTGTTTGGTTTGCTACGCTCATCGATGATTGATGAACGAAGGGACGTTAGATGGCACAGGGAACGGCGGGTGACGATGTCGAGGCAAGCGGACCCGGGGAACTCACGACGGACGATGTGGGCGTGTTGTCCGTCGCGCAGACGATGGTCTTGAGTACGCGCTACACCATGGCTTATGCGGCCGGGATCAACGAGTCGACGCCCGGCTACTACGACGACCTTCGTGAGGGCGGCGCATTCATTCATCCCGGGATCGTCTTTTCGTTGCAGTGGGCGAGTCGGGCGCGCCCGGAGCAGCCGGTCAACTGGCGGGCCGCCCCCTTCGGTGTCCACGCGTCGACCGACCTGCGAATTCATCGCGCGTTCCGCCCGGGCGAGGCGATCACCACGCAAGGCCGGGTGGTCGAAAAAAAGCAGCTAAAACCCGGCGTCTTTGTGCTGGATCGCTACCGAATGACGTCGTCGAGCGGGGAGTTGGTGGCTGAACTCGACTACAACGGCATCACCCGGGGTGCGACGCTCAGCGGCCCGGCCGTGAGCATCGAGTCGGAGCACGAAGCCCCGACATTCGGCGCCGTTGCGGAGTCGCCGATCTGGCGCGAGGAGATTCCTGTCCCGGCTCAGGCGGCGCAGCAATACACGGAGTGCGCGCAGATCTACAACCCGATTCACACGGAACCGAGTGTTGCGAAGGCAGCGGGTCTGCCGGAGATCATCCTGCACGGGAGCGCGACGAAGGCGATGTCGTTGTCGGCGGTCATCGCGCACGCGTTCGACGGGGATCCCGCTCGGATCACTCGGCTGATGGGCCAATTGCGCGCGATGGTGCTGCTGAACACCGTCATGACGGTCGAAGCCCTGGCTGAAGAGGTGGTCGGTGACGAGAAACGGGTGCTCTTCAGAACGTTGACCGACGCCGGCGGGACGGCGATTGCGAACGGCATCGTTTGCGGCAAAGCGTGATCGGGTGAACGGCGTAGACTGCGCCGCAAACGGAGGTGAGGTTCGATGAAACGAGCTGTTCGAATGATGTGTGCGCTCGGCGTGTTTCTGCTGGCGTCCTGTACCACGATCGACGGAGGAGATCCGATGAGCCTGACCTTCGAGCCGGTTAGCGTCGGTGAGTTCACTTACGACGTTCGCCGGGCAGGCGCAGGCGGAGAACTCGTCGTTCTTCTCCATGGCTTTCCCGAAACCTCCCACATGTGGATTCCGTTGATCGAACACCTGGCTGCCAACGGCTACACGGCGATCGCCCCCGATCTGCGCGGTTATAGCAGCGGCGCGCGGCCGGAAGGTGCGGAGAACTACGGCTATCCGGTGATGGGCGAAGACATCGTCCAGATGGCGGCGGACCTCGGCTTCGACCGCTTCCACCTCGTCGGCCACGATCACGGCGCGGGTCTCGGCTGGGTCATCGTCGGCCAGCACGCCGAACGAATCTCGAGCTGGACGGCGCTCTCGATTCCGCACATCGACGCGTTCGGCGCCGCGCTCGCGAGCAACGCCGAACAGCGTGAACGCAGCCAGTACATGAACTTCTTCCGACAGGTCGGCGTCGCCGAAAACGCGTTGTCGGGCAATGATTTCGCGGCACTTCGTGGCGTCTGGAATGCCTCGCCGCCAGAGCAGGTGGAAGAATACATGCGCGTCTTGAGCCAGCCGGGGGCACTCACGGGCGCGCTCAACTGGTATCGCGGCGCTTTGACGGACGACCGGCAGGCGATCGGTCAGGTCGCCGTGCCGACGGTTCTCATCTGGGGCAATCAGGACCAGGCCATCGGTCGTCCGGGTGTCGATCTCGCGCCGCCCTACATGGATGGTCCGTACCGCCTGGTCGAACTCGACGCCGGACACTGGCTGATTCAGGAAGACGAGGAAACGGTGTTGCGAGAAACGCTCGCGCACATCCAGGCGAACTCGAACTAGGCACAACGAGGAGCCGTTAAATGATCAAGTGGATTGGTGCTGTTGTCGTCGTCGTGGCGGTGGTCGCTATCGGCTATTGGCTGACGCAATGCCCTTGCGAGCGGATTAGCGGTGCGTGGCTACAGGGCGATGAGGTGACGACGTCGATCGACGACTGGACGTTCGCTAACGACACGCCCATCTGCTACGTCGAAGTGCCGGGCATCATCCCGCATTCGATCACGTTGAACTGCATGTCGGCCGAAGAACGCTTGTACCTGTCGTGCTCGCAGTGCGATGGCAAACATTGGTCGACGGTCGCGCTCGAAGAAGGCTACGGGCGGATTCGGATCGGCGAATCCGTCTACCCGATTTCGTTCACGCGAGTGACGAATGAGGCGGAACTCGACCTCGCCTGGACGGCGCGGGCGGGGAAACTCGCGCGGCTTCGCGGTCGGGACATGAGCGAGATACCCGTGCGCCCCGGGCATTGGTGGTCATTCCGACTGGCTTCCATGGCGCCGGCCTCTAGCTAGTTCGGCGAATACCAGATGGGCGATGTGTACGCGCGCTCGCGTGTGACCATCGGCACGGAATCCGGCAGCGTCGAGCCGAAATACTTGGCGTCATAGGCGGGCCAACGGGGCGTCGGGATTTCGATGACGCGAGCGTAGTAGAAGGCGTGTTCTCGAGGGTCGAAGTCCGGGTCTCGCCAGAACGCGCTCAAGGTCGGTGCGCCGATCGAGTTGTCGTAGCTCGCATCCTCGATGCGCACCGTCGAGCCGACGGAACCGGCGTTTTCCAACGTTCGCGCGCCGGAGACCGCTACGTTGAAAACCTGCTCGTGCAGTTCGCCGTCGGCGTCGCGCCATCCCTTGATGATCTGAACTCGATCGAGGTTCGCGCCTTCAGGATCTCGAAGTGCGGCGATCAGGAAAGTTGGTGCATCGCCCTTGCCGTCGAGCGTTTGGCCCATCGGGGAACCGTTTTGATAGCCGATACGCGCGACGTTCGGGGCGAACGCGTCCTCTGGTTTGAACGACCATCCGCCGAAGAACCGGACGGCGATTCGAGGGCCGGTCGTCGCATACACCTCGCGGCGTTGCATGGCCGAAAAGATCGCGTCGCGTGTGTTTTCCCGCGCCCAAACCGCCATATATCCGCCGGCGGCGGTCTCCCATTGAAGCGGCGTTTCCCAACCGGGCACGAACCGGTCGATCGGCCGAGTCGCGGTGGGGGGCGTGTTGGGGTACTGAGCCCAGAAATTGTCGTTGTCGGCCGAGGCAAGCGAAGTGTGCGTATCCGTGCCGCCGGCAAAGCCGAGTTGAAATGGATTGACGCCGAACTCGGCGGCGAAGTCGAGGCCCGTTTTCAGCGCTTCGCGAACGTATTCGCCACGCATCATTTCCCGACGCGCGTCAGCGTCGAAGTCAGGATCCCGCCGATCCGGACAACAAGAGTGCGCGCTTGCGTCGGCAACGACGCCCGCCCAACTGTTCCAGTTCTCGAAATCGGCGAATTCATCGGTCGGCGAAAGTACGGGGTGTGCCTCGCTATCACCTTTCTGCTGTGTAATCTCGACCAACGGCTCGATCGTTTGGCGCAGCGAAAGCCATTCCGGGGTGGGATCGGAGCCGTCGAAGGTGGTGCGCGAGAACATTTCGCCGTTCGAGAGATTGGAATTGTGCGGAATCGAGATCGCTTGCCCACCCACGCTCTCGCGATAGCGTTGCAGAAAAGCCCATAGGTCTTCCGGATTGGGACTGTCGGCCGCGGAGAAAGGCACGATCTGGCGCGTCTTTTCCGCGCCGTCGCCAAAGATGACGACGCGGTGTAGGTTGCCGCGACGGCCAGCGGCCGCGCCCGAGGACGTCCATTCGTAGCCGATCAACGTCGTGAACGTACCGGGATCGTTGAACGCCTCGGCGCGTTCGATCACACGCTCCCAAATGGTCTGGATTATCCCGGTGGGGAGGGGACCGCGCGTCGCCCGTCTGAAGTCGAGTAGTGCTTCGCGAGACGTGGGGTCGAGATCGAATACCTCCCATGCCGCGCGCATCGCTTGGCCCGTGGGCGTCTCGAGTAACTTTTCGTTGCCGTCGCGCATCTCGTAGGCAAGCCCGAGTCCTTCCGCGTGATCGGCGATGACGAGGAAGTCCAGCGGTTCGCGGATCCGCGCTCGCATCCCGTTCCATGCCGTAACGGTTTCACCACGTGCAAATCGGTAAGCGATCTCCGGTGTGACGGTATTGTTGCCCGCCACGTAGGAATCACCGGTCGAATAGCTCGTGTGGACGTGGGTGTCACCCCAGAGCAACTGATCGGGGTAGTCGGCCGCGACGTTCGGAGAATAGGTCGGCTCGTTGGCGAGCACGGACGCCGCCCCTGCGATGGTCAACCAAGCGAGAATCGGGCAGCCAAAAAAGCGCATGGTGGCTATGAAGCGACCCTTGCCGACGATCGGGTTTGTAGGTGCCCTTCCCAACCCGAGATCATGTTGTCGATCGTCACGAGGTGGGTGACTTCGAGGTCGTCGTCGAGCAGTTCGAACAACGCGCCGTCCGGCGCGTAGCACGAGTAGAAAACGGTGGCGCCGTCCGTGCCGCCGCGTTCCATGTGCGGATACTCGTCCGCGCCGCTCGATCGGTGGTATTGGCCCTGAACTCGCATCTTGTGGTGCAGGCCGTCGGGTCGGATTTCATCGAGGTGTTGTTCGCCCTCGACCACGATGACCGTCGTCGCGGCGAGGTGGCGATGGCGCGGGCAATGACCGCCATCGGGATGGAAGCGCAGGACAAAATCGACCGTGTGCGCGTCCCGATCCCAGCTCAACACCTGGAAGTCGTAGTGCATGAGGTAGGAAAGTTCGGGCTCGCCATGGATCGGTTGCCAGTCTTCGGGGGCCAGGTCAAAGTCGAGGTTCGGCATGGGTTTTCCTTCTAAAGTTCGGGGCTACCAGGTATCGACGTAGGGGCGGCGTTTGCCTTCCCGGGGTGCCTTCGGTGGCAGGCTCTTGAGGCCGCGCGTCACCCAGGCCCGTGTGTCCGCCGGGTCGATCACGTACCGCGCGCCGGAGTTGATCGCACGAGCGTTTTCGTAGCCGTCGGCAACCCGTTTGTCGTAAGCGGCTTTACGGTTCTCTGGATCTTCGATCGCCATCAACTCGCGGCGGGCTGAAAGTTTCACGGCGCCGTCGATGTTCATCCCGGCGAATTCGGCCGTCGGCCAGGCCACGTTGAAGAGTGGAATCATGGCGCTACCGGCACACATCGCCTGCACGCCGAGGCCATAGGCCTTGCGCACCATCACGCCGAACATCGCGGTCGTAATGTTGGAGCCGACGTTGAACATTCGTACGGCGTGACGCACGAGCGCTGTCCGTTCGTGATCCGGGCCGACCATGATGCCGGGGCAATCCATGAAGACGACCACCGGCAGGTCGAACGCGTCGGCGAGTTGCATGAAGCGCGCACCCTTGTCGGCGCCGGGGCTGTCGACCGCGCCGGCGAGGTGGGCCGGGTTGTTGGCGACGAGGCCCATCGGCCGGCCTTTGACCCGGATGAGGGCGGTGATGACTCCAATGCCAAAATCCTTGCGTAGCTCGAGCACGGACCCTTCATCGGCGAGCGTGTACATGATTTCGCGCATGTCGTAGGTACGCACCCGGTTCTCGGGAATGATGTGTCGCATCCGGCGTTGATCCGGTGCTTCCCACTCGCTGACCGGACCTTGGAAGTAGGACAGATATTGCTTGGCCGCGGCGATGGCGGCGGCGTCGTCATCGACCAGGATGTCGATGTCGCCGTTTTCAGATTGGAACGCCGAGCCGCCGATCTCCTGGGCGCTGAAGCTGCCGAGTCCAGCCGCCTCCGTGACGCTCGGCCCCGCGCCTATGCCGATCGTGGACTGCTTGGTCGCGATGATCGTGTCGCAGCAGGCGAGGAGGGTCGCGTTGGGTCCGAAGCAGTTCCCAGTCGAGACGCCGACGAGCGGCACCAGGCCGGAAAGTCGGGCGAACTCGGTGAAGAGCTGACCGTCCATGCCCACGCCGTTCTGGAAACCGCGCGAGCCGACGTACGGCTTGCCCTCTCCTTCGGAAAAAAGCACGAGTGGGACCTGGAAGTCGTGCACGAGCTCGTGCACGGGTTCCTGTTTGTAGTGTCCGGCGCCGTTGGTGGTGGTCGTGATGTCGTAGTTGTTGTGGATGAGGGCGACGCGGGAGTCCTCGTCGCTGAAAAGATCGGCGTTGACGCTGCCTATGCCGATGATGGTCCCGCCGGCGGCGGAACCGGACGCGGCCGGACCGAACTCGCGGAACGAACCTTCGTCCAGAAGGTCGGCGATATTCTCGCGCGCGGTGCGCCGCCCGGCTTCGCGCAGGGCCGCGACGCGGTCCTCGTGGGCATCGTCGAGGTTACGATCGACTTCGTCGTAGTACTCGCGCATATCGTCGCGCAACAAGTCGAGATCTGTGCCGGTGCCTGCCTCGACCGTGCCGCTCGCGTCGTCGCTTTCCTCGACGAAGACGATCGGGAAGCCCTCTCGGACGACATCGCCCACGGTCATAGAGATGTCGACGACGAGGCCGCCGCGTTCGGCCTTGATGTCGTGTTGAAGCTTCATCGCTTCGACGACGGCCACAGGCTGCCCGGTGCGAACCGTATCGCCGACACCGACGTCGATCGCAACGATCGTGCCTTGGATCGGCGAACCGAGACCGACCGAGCCTTCGGGTCCGGTCGGGAAGTCCGAGTCGTCAGCGTCCGCCGAAATGCTCGCTTCGAGTCCGGCCGCGGGTGTGTACCGGTTGTTGGTTTCAGTGCTAGCGGCCCGCGCGAGTTCGGTGGCGTTCTCGTCGATGAAGCGCGTATGAGCGGATCCGTCGGCGAACTCGGTTCGGCCGAGCAGAGTGCGCAGGAAGGGAATGTTGGTCTCGACCCCCTCGATGCGGAACTCGGCGAGGGCCCGGTTGGTGCGCGTGATGGCGTCACTGAACTGCTTCGACGGCGAGTAACCGATCACCTTGGCGAGCAACGAATCGAACAACAGGCTCGTCTGATAACCGGCGTAGCCGAAGCCGTCGGTGCGGATGCCGGGACCACTCGGGGCTTCGTAAGCACTCAAGGTGCCGGCCGTCGGCACGATCGATCCGTCCTCGCGCACGGTCTCCATGCAGACCCGCGCCTGGATCCCGTAACCGCGCGTCGTGATGTCGTCCTGGGCGAGACCGATCTCTGCGAGAGTCGCGCCCTCGGCGATCCCGAGCTGCGCCTTGACGATGTCGATGCCGGTCACTTCCTCGGTGACCGTGTGTTCGACCTGCAACCGGGCGTTCGCTTCGATGAAGGCAAACGGCTGACCGCTGCCCGAGACGTCGACCAGGAACTCGAAAGTGCCCGCGTTCGAATAACCAACGTGGCTGGCGAGCTTGACCGCCGCGGCGATGATCTCGTCACGCAGTGCCGCGTCGAGGTTGGGCGCCGGGGCGACTTCGAGAATCTTCTGGAAGTGGCGCTGAATGCTGCACTCGCGTTCGGCGAGATGAACGATGTTGCCGTGCTGATCGCCGAGGATCTGCACCTCGATATGGCGTGCACGTTGGATGAACTCTTCGACGTAGACGTCGCCGTTGCCAAACGCGGCTTCGGCTTCGGTACGGCAGCGCTCGAAGGCGGCGGCGAGGTCGTCGGCTGCGGTGACGCGACGTGAACCGCGTCCGCCGCCGCCGCCGATGGCCTTGATCATCATGGCGCTGCCTTCGCCCAAGGTGTCGAAGAAGGCTTGCGCTTCGTCGAGCGAGACGGCGTGATCGATGCCTCGAATGATGGGTACGCCAGCGTCGCTCGCAGCGGCGCGGGCTCGTGCCTTGTCGCCGAAGAGTTCGAGCATCTCGGCACTGGGCCCGACGAAGGTGATGCCGTTGGCGGCACAGGCTCGTGCGAGATCGGCGTTCTCGGCGAGAAAGCCATAGCCGGGATGGATGGCATCGGTGCCGGTGTCTTTGGCGACCGAGATGATGGCGTCGATGTCGAGATAGGCGGCGGTACCGACCCCCGGGATCTCGACGGCCTCATCGGCCTTGCCGGTGTGTAGTGATCCGGCGTCATCTGCGGGGTAGATCGCCACGGTCGGCACCCCCCGTTCCGATGCGCCGCGCATGATCCGTATGGCGATCTCGCCTCGGTTCGCAACTAGTAGCTTCATGGCGGCCTCCTACCAGGTGTCCACGTTGGGGCGTTTTTTCTTCTCGCGTGCTGGCTTTGGCGGCACGGTCCGAAGCGCTTGCGCGATCCAATCACGCGTTTCGACAGGATCGATCACATCGTCAATCCCATAGCTCGTGCCGCCCGAGTTGACGGCCTTGGCCTGATCGACGAGCGCTTCCTCGAGTTTTGCGCGGATCGCTTCGCGCTCGTCGGGATCGTCGACCGTCGCGAGTTCGTCGCCAAAGGCGAGGTTGACGCTGCCATCGATCGTCATAGGAGCGAACTCGGCGGTCGGCCAGGCGATCGTGAAGAAAGGCTTCATGGCGCTGCCGCCACACATCGCCTGGACGCCGAGCCCGTAGGCCTTGCGGATAACGATGCCGAAGAGCGGCGTCGAGAGGTTCGCGCCGGTCACGAAAAGCCGGCCCGCTTTGCGCAAGAGGGATGCTTGTTCGAAGCTCGGCCCGGCCATGATCCCGGGGCAGTCCATGAGCGAAAGCACCGGAATATCGAACGTGTCGCAGAGCTGCAGGAATCGCGCGGCTTTGTCTGAAGCATCCGCGTCGATTGCACCCGAGAGGTGTTGCGGGTTGTTTGCGATCAGTCCGAGCGGCATGCCTTCGACTCGAATGAACGCGGTGATGATGCCGACCCCGAACGCCTGGCGGATCTCGAGGATCGAATCGACATCGGCGATCGTCTCGATGACGTCGTACATGTCATAGGCTTCGGCGCGGTCTTCCGGGACGATGTGACGGAGCTTGCGCTGGTCGGGCGTCTCCCACTGATCAAAAGCGCCCTGAAAGTAGGAGATGTACTTCTTGGCGACTTCGACGGCCTCAAAATCGTCTTTCACCAGGATGTCGACGACACCGTTCGGCACCTGGAACGACATCGGACCGACTTCCTCCGGCGTATAGATCCCGAGTCCCCCGCCTTCGATCATGGCCGGACCGCCGAGACCGATGGTCGAGTTCTCCGCCGCGATGATGACGTCGCAGCATGCGAGGAGCACCGTGTTGCCGGCGAAGCAACGTCCCGAATTCACGCCGACGAGCGGTACGAGGCCGGAAAGCTCCGGCAGCATCGTGAATGTGTAGCTGTCGATCGGTACGCCGCCGCCGCCTCGGCCGGCGATATCGACCGACGCTTTGACCGCGCCACCAGACGTGGCGGCATCCTTGAGACCCGACAACGTCGCGAGGTCCTTACTCTCCTCGGGCTCGCCGCCGCTGATACCCGGGCGACCACCGCCGCCTTCAGAGAACAGAATCATCGGCAGCTTGAAGCGCTTCGCGAGCACGTACATTCGGTCTTGCTTGTAGTGGCCGCGACCGCCTTGCGTGCCCGCGACGACCATGTAGTCGTAGTGCACGGCGATGACGCGTGACTGCTCATAGCCGAACCGGTCACCGTTGACGTGCCCGATGCCCATCATCAAACCGTCGGCCTGGGTCGTTTCCCGTAGCCATTGCTGCTTCTGCCAGCTTCCGGCCGTGACGAGCGGGCCATATTCTCGGAACGTGCCGTCCAGCAGGTGATCGATGTTTTCGCGTGGCGAACGCTGCGCCTTCGCGTGGCGCCTGGCGATTTTCTCCGCGCGGAACTCTTCGGAGATGTAGGAGCGCCGTTCGGTGAGTTCGACGAGGTCTCGACGTTCGCTTTCGAGATCGATCGTCGCCGCTTCGACGATTTGCTCATCTTCATCGGCGGTCTCGATCAAAGCGACCGTCGCACCCCGTTCGATAGGCATGCCCGCCACCACGGGCGCGGCCAGCAACGTGCCCGCGCATTCCGCCCGGATGACGTGGCGGATCTCGAGGGATTCGATCGTGGCCAGACGTTGGCCGGATTTCACGCGGTCGCCTTGTACGACATCGACGGTGACGACGCTTCCGGTCACTGGTGATTCGACCGTCATAGGACCCACCGGTCCGTCATCTTCATCGGCCTGCGACTTCACGTCCTGATCGTGCGTAAAGAGGGCGAGGGGATCGGCCGCGTCGGCGACCTGCGCGCCCGCGAATCCACTGGAAGATTCTTCCGTGAAGCTGATCGGCACGACGCGCTGCGCGGCTTCTTCAGCCGTCGCGAGTTCATCCATGTTCTCGTCGATGAACCGTGTATGAGCGGAACCATCGGCGAACTCGGATCGGCCGAGCAGAGTGCGCAGGAAAGGAATGTTGGTCTCGACCCCCTCGATGCGGAACTCGGCGAGAGCCCGGCTGGTGCGCGTGATGGCGTCACTGAACTGCTTCGACGGCGAGTAACCGATCACCTTGGCGAGCAACGAATCGAACAACAGGCTCGTCTGATAACCGGCGTAGCCGAAGCCGTCGGTGCGGATGCCGGGACCACTCGGGGCTTCGTAAGCACTCAAGGTGCCGGCCGTCGGCACGATCGATCCGTCCTCGCGCACGGTCTCCATGCAGACCCGCGCCTGGATCCCGTAACCGCGCGTCGTGATGTCGTCCTGGGCGAGACCGATCTCTGCGAGAGTCGCGCCCTCGGCGATCCCGAGCTGCGCCTTGACGATGTCGATGCCGGTCACTTCCTCGGTGACCGTGTGTTCGACCTGCAACCGGGCGTTCGCTTCGATGAAGGCAAACGGCTGACCGCTGCCCGAGACGTCGACCAGGAACTCGAAAGTGCCCGCGTTCGAATAACCAACGTGGCTGGCGAGCTTGACCGCCGCGGCGATGATCTCGTCACGCAGTGCCGCGTCGAGGTTGGGCGCCGGGGCGACTTCGAGAATCTTCTGGAAGTGGCGCTGAATGCTGCACTCGCGTTCGGCGAGATGAACGATGTTGCCGTGCTGATCGCCGAGGATCTGCACTTCGATATGGCGTGCGCGTTGAATGAACTCTTCGACGTAGACGTCGCCGTTGCCGAACGCGGCCTCGGCTTCGGTGCGACACCGCTCGAAGGTGGCGGCGAGGTCGTCGTCGGCGGTGACACGGCGTGATCCGCGTCCGCCGCCGCCGCCGATGGCTTTGATCATCATGGCGCCGCCTTCGCCCAAGGCGTCGAAGAAGGATTGTGCTTCGTCGAGCGAGACGGCGTGATCGATGCCGCGAATGATGGGGACTGAAGCCTCGGTCGCGGCGGCGCGCGCTCGTGCTTTGTCGCCGAAGAGTTCGAGCATCTCGGCACTGGGCCCGACGAACGTGATGCCGTTGGCGGCACAGGCTCGTGCGAGATCGGCGTTCTCGGCGAGAAAGCCATAGCCGGGATGGATGGCATCGGTGCCGGTGTCTTTGGCGACCGAGATGATGGCGTCGATGTCGAGATAGGCGGCGGTACCGACCCCCGGGATCTCGACGGCCTCATCGGCCTTGCCGGTGTGTAGTGATCCGGCGTCATCTGCGGGGTAGATCGCCACGGTCGGCACCCCCCGTTCCGATGCGCCGCGCATGATCCGTATGGCGATCTCGCCTCGGTTCGCCACCAATAACTTCATGCCTACCCCCCTTTAAGCAAGCGCGTGATGTTATCGCGAAGTCTTTTTTCTTGTGGGGGCTTCGCCCCCACGCCCCAAGAACGGCGCTGAGTCTGAGTAGGCTGATGGGGGAGTCTCGCCGCGCGCCCAGTGCGGCGCGGAGTTGCTTCGTGTAATTCGCCCCTGGCGCGTTGCGCCGGGGCCCCGCTTCCAGCGCGTACAGCCGACGCCCCAACCCGTGAGTTACACGCGGTAGCGAGCGAAGCTGCGGGTTCCTGCAAGTGCTTGCCAGTGCGTCCAGCAAAGCCCACGAACCAACCTAGAAGATCACGTGCGATATTGAGCGAAGCTGCCCGATCCAGCCCGCCGCCGGGGCCCGCGCGCAAAGCGCGCAGGGGAGTACACCCCGCTGCAACCCCGCGCCGCACTGGGCGCGAGGCCTGTTAACCCATCGTACCGAACGACCTACACGCCGTTGGGGAGCGCGAGGGGCGAAGCCCCTCGCAAGCAAAAAGCCAACAGCAATCCCGCCTACTCCTCCGGGCAGTCACGGCTTTCCAGCGCCGCGAGATCCCACTTTCCAGTGCCGCGAGATCGCGCTTCCGAAGCCACGTTCCCAAAAACGCCACCGCGGAGCCATGATGACCAGCCTTCAGTCTGGGCGGGACAAACACGATGGATCATCAACAATTCGACGATCTTTGTGACGAAGTCGAGCGGCAACGGAGTCGCCTCGGCGTACCCGGCGTGATGTTCGGCGTTTCGGTCGGCGGCGAACGTTTTGTCCGTGGCTTTGGTCTGGCCAACGCGCGTCTCGGCATCGCGGCGGAAGAGAACACGCTCGTGCAGATCGGCTCGATCACGAAGACGTTCGTCGGCACGGCCATGATGCGGCTGGTCGAGGCAGGCAAGATCGACCTCGACAGCACGGTCCGGTCGCACATTCCGACGTTTGCGGTTGCGGATCCGGTGGCGACGAAAGCGGCGACGGTGCGGCATCTCATGACCCATCTGAGCGGCTTTGATGGAGACTTCTTTCTCGACGTGGGCGATGGGGACGATGCGCTCGAGCGATACGCCGCGGAGCTTCATGAAGCCAGGTCGCTCGCACCGCTTGGTAGCCACTATTCCTATAACAACGCCGGGTTCTCGCTGCTCGGGCTCATCATCCAGAACGTGACGGGTGAGTCGTTTGAAGACGCACTCACGAAGCTCGTGATCGACCCGCTCGAGCTCGATCGGGCGTACCTGCGCGCAAAAGACATCATGACGGAGCGGTTCTTCGTCGGGCACTCGGCTAACACCACCCCGGTGCCGCATTGGGCGTTGTCGCGCGCGGTGGTTCCGGCTGGTGGCGTCGTCACCGATATGGACAATCTCTTGAAGTATGGTGAGTTTCACTGCCTCGACGACGCTTCGATTCTCTCGCGCGAGTCGAGGCAGGCGATGCGGACGTCGCACTACGATTTCCCCGATCAGTCGGCTGGACTCACGTGGTTCCTGCACGAAGCAGGCGGCGAATCGTTCATCACGCATTCGGGTGGCACGGCGGGTCAGAACGCGGATCTCTGGATCGCGCCGTCGCGCGATACGGTCTTCGCGTTCGCCACGAACAGCGTCCTCGGCGGAGCTCTGTATCGTCCGTTGAAAGCGCTCCTGATGGACGCGCTACTCGACGTGAAGCCGGTGGTTCCCGCGGTGCTCGAGAATCCGGAGGCGTGCGATCTCGAGCCTTACGTCGGGCGCTACGAACGTCATTTCGGCGCGACAGAGGTTGCGATCGTGAATGGAGCGCTCGTGGCGCGGACGACCACGAGCATTCGTTTTCCGGATCAGAACGCACCGTTGGCGCCGCCGGAACCGCCGATCGAGCTTGTTCCTACGGTCAACGGTGATCAGCTCTACATTCGCGGTGGCGCCCAGGATGGGCGCTTGATCGATGCGGTCGCGCGTGACGATGGTTCGATCGGCTGGCTACGGATCGGCTTCCGGCTTTCGCGGCGCGTCGACTGAAGGCTAGTAGTGCGCGGCGTCGTCGATCGGCCACATCGCCCCGGGCGCGAGTTGGCGCGGGAAGATCTCGATGTGGTGCGTGGTGAGACCCGGCGGATCGGCCGTGACGATCGTTCCCGCGATGTCCTGGAAACCCGCGCGGAAGTGGTTACTCGACTTGAGCGCGATCGTGTCGAGCCGGCGCACGTCGATGCCGAGGGCGAGGAAAGGTTCGGGATCGAAGGTTTGTGAACGGCGGCTGGCCACGAGGATGTCGAAGTCGTCGACGACGAGGCGCGCCATCGGTCCGAGGTTGAGCGGGGCGCCCTTCGCCATTGCCTGCATGGTGATGTGGCCGTCATGCAGCGCTTTGACGTAGACCGATAGTTCGAGCGTTTCGCCGTGCAGATCGTCGGTTTTTCCACCGAGGCGAACGTCGATCATCGAACCGACGCCCGCGTCGTGCGCTTGGGCCGCGACTTCGGCATCGACGATAAAACCGAAGGCCGCGTTCGGTACTTTCACTTCGAGCATCGCGCGCAGCAGGTGCGTCCCGTCGCCGGGCGTTCCGCCGCCGCAATTGTCGGAGGTTTCGTTGATGACGACGGGCCGGTTCGTCGCCTGCGCCGCCTCAGCGACCGCTTCGTCGGCACTCAAACTTACCGGCCGGTAGCTTTCGCGCTCGTTCCACAACGTACGCGCTAGCGTATCGATCGCGCGACGCCCCGCGTCTCCGCCATTGCGGGACGTGGCGACGAAATGGCAACCGACGTGGGGGATGTCCGTGTAAGGGAACCCGTGGAACCAACTCACGTCGATCAAGGCACCATCGGATTCCGACTCGAGCACCCGCTCGATCATGCTCTCCCCGATGCCTTCGAACGTCGTGGTCGTCGGCATGAGAATGGGTACGGACTCCACTTGCACTGTCGTCCGAAATCCCTCCGTCAGCATGCCGTGGATGAGCTCGATGGCCTCGCGGGCCCGCAGGTGCATATCGATGTGCGGATAGTGGTGGCACGCAAAAACACCATCGAGTGCGTCGGCCATTCGTTGTGTTACGTTGCGGTGCAGATCGAAGCTGGCCGTGATCGGTACGTCCGGCCCGACGATGTGGCGAATCGTCTCGGCGAGGTCCGCTTCGAGATCGTCATAGCCGTCGACGACGCCGGCTCCGTGGAGGTCGAGATAGACGCCGTCGGGCGATGTCGCATCGATACCTTCCGCGATTTCGTTGCGCATGTGCTCGTAGGCCGCGCGTTCGATCGTGCCGGATGGTTGCGTTCCGGCAATGAGGATCGGCAGCGGCTCGATACCGAACTCGTCACACGCCGCGAGTGCTCCGCCGAGTGCGGTCTCCGAGCCGCGAGCCCGAAACGCCTCTTCCCCACGCAGCGTGGAAAACGCGCTGAGCGGCGTCATTTCCATGCAATAGGTATTCGTTTCGTGGCTGATGCCGGCCAACGCGATGCGCATCTCGTCCGTCTCCCGTGGGCGAGCCCGCGGATGGTCGCGGCTCGTGAAGCTCGTATGATGCGCGAGCGCCGGCCTCTGGAGGAAGAATGCACACAGCCGATGTCGTGGTCATTGGTGCCGGTATCGCGGGGGCGTCAGTCGCCGCGCGTCTCGCGCCTGCGGCGAAGGTGATCCTCGTTGAGCGCGAAGACGCGCCGGGCTACCACTCGACAGGTCGATCAGCGGCGTTCTTCGCGCCGGCCTACGGCAATGAGGTCGTGCGACGGTTCACGGCGAAGAGTGAATCGCTCTACCGCTCGCCGCCGGATGATTTCACCGACGTGCGCTTCCTGAACCCGCGCGACGTGATCTTCCTCGGCCGTGCCGATCAAGCGGCGACCCTGGCGGCGCAGGAAGAAGAGGTGAGTGACCTCGAGCGCCTCGACGTGGACGGCGTCATCCGTCTGGTCCCGGTGATCTCGCGTACCTACGCCGACGCCGGGCTACTCGATGCCGGCGGTGGCGATCTCGACGTCGACGCGATTCTGCAAGCGTTCCTGCGGGCTTTCCGCCGTGCGGGTGGAGAGCTCGTTACGAACGCCGAAGTCCTCGGCCTAGAGCGGTCCGGAGACCGCTGGACCGTCAGAACGAGCAGTGGAGAGATCGGTGCCGGGGCCGTGGTGAACGCATCGGGCGCTTGGGCGGACGAGACCGCGGGGCTGGCCGGACTCGAAGCTCTTGGCCTCGTGCCGAAACGCCGCACCGCCTTCCTGATCGATCTACCGGCCGACGTCGACAGCCGCGACTGGCCGTTGGTCGTCGACGCAGACGAAGAATTCTATTTCAAGCCCGACGCTGGACGGCTTCTCGTGTCGCCGGCCGATGAAACGCCTTCGGCACCCGTGGATGCACGACCCGAGGAAATCGACTTGGCTATCGCCGTCGATCGATTGACGCGTGCGACGACGCTCGAGGTGGCGCGAATCCATCAGCCCTGGGCGGGGCTTCGCACGTTTGCACCGGACAAGACCTTCGTCGTGGGATTCGATCCCCGCGCGGAAGGTTTTTTCTGGCTCGCGGGCCAGGGGGGTTACGGCGTGCAGACGGCACCCGGATTAAGCGCGTTTGCCGCAGAGCTTGTTCTCGGCAACACGCCTGATTCGGTTGACGCCGACCTCGTCCAGGCGATTGATCCCGCGCGATTCATCTGACTTGGTCTGCGTGAGGTGGCGATGGATCTCACTTTGATTCGTCATGCAGCGGTGGATACCGCGGTTGCTCGGGGCGACGAGGTCGCCGTTTCGACGCGCGGTCGGGACGATACCGTCGAGTGGGCTCGGTCCTACGACGCCAGCGGACGCTTCGAAGCCGTCGCGGCGTGCTACGTCAGTGCGTTGCGGCGCGCCCAGGAAACCGCTGATCTGATCGCCGCGGAAATCGCTCTACCACCGTTCGTGATCGACCCCAGACTCAATGAGATTGGGACGGAAGACCACGAAACGCTCGAGCGTGGCATCACACGGGTCGTGGCGCGTTTGAACGAGCTGGCGGATCAGCATGCTGGCGAATCGATCGTCGCGATCACCCACGCGGGTGTCATCGTCACGTCGCTCCTCGGCCTCTTCGAGATCCCCCGCCGCGCCCGGCGCGCCTGGCTCGAGCCTGATTTTCTTTCGATGACCCGTTGGATCCGCGCTGACGGACGATGGACGCTCGAGAGCTACAACGTCACGCTCGACCGATCCCCCAGAAGGAAAACCTCATGATCACCGGTGGTTGTATCTGTGGTGCGGTGACCTATTCGATCGATCAACCCCTCCGGGATGCGCGGTCGTGCCACTGCTCGCAATGCCGCAAGACCTTCAGCGCCCAGGCTTCGGCTTACGCCGAGGTGGTGCCGGGTTCATTCACCTGGATCACGGGCGAGGAAACGCTCACGACCTTCGATTCGGCCCATGGATTCGGCCTGCGGTTTTGCTCTCGCTGCGGATCCACGCTCGTCGGCACCTGGGAAGGTAATGTGCACGGCGTCACGCTTGGCTGCGTCGACGGCGATCCGGAAGTCGAGATCGGCATGCATATTTTTGTGGGCTCGAAGGCGGCGTGGGAGGTGATGCCGGACGGGGTGGTGCGGTTTGAGGAGGGGCCGGGTTGATGGGGTTTGGTGGGGGATTTTGCGGCGCTGGGAAGTGTCGCTCGACGATCTGGAAAGCGCTGATTCGGCGGGCTGGGAAGCGTTGACTGACCGGAGGAGTAGGCTGGGATTCTGATTGCTAATGGGATGGTCCACCCCGAGTGGACAATCAGTGTCCCCACACGACGTCCCCTCGAGGAGACCATCCCATGACGCAGATCGTGACCCTAGGTATCGATGTCGGCAAGAGCACCTTCCACGTGGTCGGTACGACGCACACGGGTAAGCCGGTCTTCCGGCAGCAGTTCAGCCGATCGAAGCTTGCTGAGTTTGTCGCCACTCACAGCCGATGTGTGATCGGCATGGAAGCGTGCGCTGGTTCACAACACCTGGCGCGGCAGTTTGAACGCGACGGTCATGACGTTCGATTGATGGCAGCGCAGTTCGTCAAGCCGTACGTGAAGACCAACAAGAACGACTTCAACGACGCCTTGGCGATTGCGGAGGCGGTGCGGCGCCCGACCATGCGATATGTGCCGATCAAGACGATCGAGCAACACGATCAGCAAGCCCTGCACCGCGTCCGTCAGCAGCTCATGAAGACGCGCACAAGCGTCATCAACGAGATCCGAGCGTTTCTGTTGGAGCGAGGTATCACGGTGCGCACGAGTCCGACAGCGTTGTCGAAGGCCTTACCGACGATACTGGCGGACGACGAGAGCACATTGTCGCGGCGTCTGCGCGCGCTTTTGGGATTACTGCAACGACAGTGGCGTTACTTAGATGATGAAGTTCGCACGATTACCCGGGAGATCGAGCAGATCGCGCGAGAGCGCGATGACTGCCGGCGTCTGCAGACGATTCCGGGCATTGGCACGCTGACATCGACGGCGTTGGTGGCGGCGATCGGCAAGGGTGAGCAGTTCACACGCGCCCGAGATGTATCGGCGTGGCTCGGGGTGGTGCCACGGCAACACTCGACAGGCGGCCGGACGCGATTGCTGGGGATCAGCAAACGCGGCAACCGCTACGTTCGGAGTCTGCTGATACACGGCGCGCGCAGCTGCTACTACAACCTGTGCCGGGAGGATCACCGCCTAGGTGTTTGGCTGAATGACCTTGAGGCGCGGGGCTTGCACCCGAACGTGATCATCACGGCGTTAGCGAACAAACTGGCGCGCCTGTCATGGGCAGTCCTGCGCAGTGGTGAGGAGTACGATCCAGGGCGCGCGTAGCGGCAGTTGTAGGGAACGGATTTTGGTTGCCCATCGGGCATCTCGTTAGCGGCAGGCTTCATCAGTCGATCCAGCTTCGTCGAAGCTCGGGCAAGAAAAAGGGGTCTACGAACCCGCTTTGCCAATTGAGCCGACGAGCCGCGGATCCCACTCAGGCCAGGGCGTGAAATAGCCCATTAACAGGCCGGATACATTTGTGCAGACCGACTGATTGCCAAAGTCGCCAATGACTGTTGCAACGATGGGGTGGCCCATACATCTTTCTTGTGGGGGCTCTGCCCCCACGCCCCCGCCGGACCGGCGCTGAGTCTGAGTTGGCGGATGGGGGAATCTCGCCGCGCGCCCTGCGGCGCGGAATCGCTGCGGGTGGTTCCCCCCTTGGCGCGCTTTGCGCCGGGGACCCCGGTGGTAGGCGTTTTCGCCGGAAGGCGTCGGTCGAGATCGAGCGGGATTTGTAGGATGTGCTGGGACGCGTTTGCAGGATCCTGCATGCGCTCGATTTCCTGGAAATGATTCGCAGGCCGATAGGTTCGCTACAGCCTTCCTAAGGGCAAATTAGTCCTAAAGCCGGCATACCCCAGTCAGCGAAATCGATGACCTCGAGCCGGCGCGGCAACGCCGCGACGCAGGGGGGTCCTAGGGGGGACCCGGAGGGTCCCCCCTAGAAGAAAGAGCCATGATATTCCAGCCTCAAACTGGCGCCGGATCGACAGTTTCCAGGCTGACCCCGCGCATTTCGCAGGATCTTCAAAAAGCAGCGGGCTTCGCTGGTCAAAACACCGCTGAATAGCCTGCAGCGTGCGAATCACGCCTTCCCGCGATTCGCACCAACCGCATGCGCGATCTCCCGCGCATACCGCGCCCCGTCCTGTGCCATCTCCGCCGATAAGCCCGTATACCGTGCCGGGTCGAGCAGCGCGTCGACTTGCTCCGCAGCCAGGGTGTCGGTGATGCGCGGGTCGGCGGCGAGGAGTTCGCGGAAGGTGGCGTCGCTGGTGGCGGCGGCTTGGGCGGCGTCGTAGATGACGTCGTGGGCGTGTTGTCGGCCGATGGCGCGGCCGAGTTCGAGCATGAGCGCTTCGCCCATGATCAGGCCGTCCGAGAGGTCGAGGTTCTTGCGCATTTGGTCGGGAAAAACGGAGAGCCCGCCGAGCATGACGTTGAGCGTGGCGAGCATGTCGCCGGTCAGGATCGCGCTTTGCGTGATGGCGCGGGTCATCATGAGTGAGTTGGTTCGATCGGCTTCGTGTTCGGCTTCGACGGCTTCGAGTGCGAGCGGGACGAGGGCGCGTGCCTCGGCGGCGGCGGCGATCAAGTCCTGGGCGAGTTTGGGATTGCGCTTCTGCGGCATGGTGCTGGAACCCACCGTGCCGGGCGGAACGGGTTCTTCGACCTCGCCGAATTCCTGCTGCATGAGGGTGAAGATTTCTCGGCCGACCTTGCCGCCGGTCGCTGCCATCAGGCCGAGCACCGTGACGTACTCCGCCTGGTGGTCGTAGAGCGTTCGCGCGGGATTACGCATCGCGGGTAGACCGAGGTACTCAGCCATCTTCGCTTGCACGTCGAGGCCGGCCGCGCCGAGCGAAGCGAGCGTGCCCGCGGCGCCGCCGAGCATGGTCACGAAGACACGATCTTCGCACTGGCGGAGCCTGTCGAGGTGGCGTGCGTATTCGTCGATCCAGACGGAGACCTTCAGGCCGAATGTCGTCGGGACGGCGTGCTGACCGTGGGTACGAGCGGGGATGAGCATGTCGCGCGTCCGCTCGGCGAGATCGGCGAGGACCAGCAGCAGCTCCGCAAGTTGCCGGGTGATGATGAGGTGCGCGCGCTTGAGCGAGAGCAGCAGCCCGGTCTGGGTGATGTTCTGGGTCGTTGCACCCCAGTGCACATGGCCGCCGACCTCGCCCTCGCAGATGCGATCGAGTTCCCAGATCAGCGGGACGAGGGAATGGCCAGTGCGCGCGAGGCCGTCGCGCACGGCGTCGAGATCGAGCAGGTCGAGTTTTGCTTTGCGGGCGATCTCTTCGGCGGATGCCGCCGGGATGATGTCGAGGTCCGCTTCGGCTCGCGCGAGTGCTACCTCGACGTCGAGCCATGATTGCCAGAGCGATTCCGTCGACAGCAGCTCGCGGATGCCGGGATCGACGATACGGGCGGCGGTTTCCTCCGGCACGGCTACTCGGCCTTGGCGAGGTCCGAGGCGAGGCAGGCGGCGGCCGCACCGACGCCGGACTCCGGCAGTCGGGCACCGAGCCGTAAGAGCGTCGCCTCGAGCGTACCGAGCACGCCGAGTACCAAGGGCGGGTTCATGTGTCCCATGTGGCCGATCCGGAAGGCATTGCCGAAACCTGGCAGGGCGATCCCAATGACAAGGCCCGCTTCCTGCTCGGCGATGCGCCGCAGTTCGTTGGCGTCGATGTCGCCGGTCAGCACGGTCGTGACGGCGTTTGATCGGTGGCCTTCGTCTTCGATGTTGAAGCTGACGTCGCCGCCGGCCGACCATGCTGTGACGGCCGCGCGGATCGCGTTGGCGAGACGTTCGTGGCGCCACCAGACGTTTTCGAGGCCTTCCTCATTCAACATGTCCATCGCTTCTCGTAGGGCGTACACGTGCTGGATGGGGGGCGTGCCGCAATAGCGCAGGTAGTGGCCTTCGAGCCCGGCCCGCGGTCCCCAGTCCCAATAACCGGTCTTGAGGTCGGCGGTTTTGTAGGCCTCCATTCCTTTTTCGTTGACCCACACGAAACCGAGGCCGGGCGGGACCATGAGCCCCTTCTGAGATCCGGCCACCGTGACGTCGCCCCCCCAGTCGTCCATCTCGTAGCGCTCGCAAGCGAGTGAAGCGATGCAGTCGACCATCAGAAGTGCGGGGTGGCTCGCGGCGTCCATGGCTTGCCGGATCGCGGCGATGTCGTTACGTACCGACGTCGCCGTATCGACCTGCACGACGAGTACCGCTTTGATCTGATGGTTCGGGTCGGCACGTAGCGCGGATTCGACGTGGTTCGGGTCGACAGCGGTGCGGTCGTCGCCAGGAAGCGTCTGGATCTCGAGTCCTGTCGTCGTGGCCATCGCACCCCAGGCGGCGGCAAACCGGCCGGATTCGACCACGAGCACACGATCGTTCTTGCTGAGTGTGTTCGTGAGTGCCATTTCCCAAGCGCCGTGCCCGTTCGAGATCGCGATGAACGGTTCGCCTGAGGTACGCGCGATCGCTGGCAAGTCTTCGAACAGCGTATGCGAGATATCGACGAGGTCGCCTTCGTAGATGTTGGGCATCGCCTGGTTCATGGCGGCGAGAACCCGGTCGGGGATGGCGGAAGGTCCGGGAATAGCCACGACCTGACGGCCGTGACTGAGTGAGCGCGACACTGACGTACTCCTCAGAGAGGTTGTGGCTTGAGAGGGCGCGACTTTAGCGCAGACGGATGCGCCCGCGGAGACGAAAAAGGGCGTTTCAGCAGGTGTTGCACTAGCGGTTGATCTCGTCGATGCGCTCCGCGAGATACGTGCCCGCGGTGTAGCGCGACGACAGTACTTTGTCCGGCGATGGCGCCAGAAAATAGGGAATCGAGATCCGGCTGACGTTCTCACCATCGGGTGGGTTCACGACCCGGTGGGTCGTCGACGGGAAGAAGCGGTCGGTCGCTTCCTGCAGCATGTCGCCGGTGTTCACCACCATGTCCTGCGGTTCGATGGAGACGGCGACCCAATCGCCGCGAATCGTTTGAACTTCGAGACCGCGCTGCTGGCTCGCCGGTAACAGCGTGAGGAGATTGATGTCCTCGTGGGCTGCCGCGCGCACGGCCCCGCTGGGCGCGTCGATCGGTGGATAGTGCAGGACGCGCAGCAGGCTCTGTTGCGGAGAGACGAATGTCTCGATTGCGTCCGGCAGCCGGGTCGTGCTGGCGCGTGGGGTGTTTTGTTTCACCCAGCCCATCAACATCTGGCCGAAGTCGAATGCGCTCTTCCGATAGGTTTCGAGGTCTTCCACCAGTTCACGCGGCGCGTCGCCGTCGGGACGGAAATGGAAAAACTCTTTCAAGTCGCGAAGTTCTTCGCCGACGGCGGTTTCGGACACCTCCATCGGGACATAACCGCGTTGTGTGCCTTCGGGCGTCGACGGATCGCACTCGAATTCGTACTTGGCGTCGCTCAGGAAGAATTCGAGCCAGTCGACGTAGATTCGATCGAGCACCTCCCACGGAATCGGGGCGCTCTTGACGATGGCGAATCCGGTCTCACGCAGCGAGCTCACGAACCGAGGTCCGGCGTCCTGATCCCGGCAATCCACCGATTGAACGTTCATGGCAACTGCTTCTCTTGCTTGCGGTGATAGAGCGCCAGCGCTTCGGCGCGAATCATGTTGCTGTCGTTGATGTCTCGAACGAAACCGGCTGGCAGGGCGTCGATCCCGCGCAGCGCGCCGAAAATCGAACCGGCCATCGCAGCGACCGTATCGACGTCGCCGCCGAGACGGAAGCACCGTTCGAGCATCGCAAGAAAATCGTCGGGTTCGCTCACGAAGGTGTGCAGCACGGCGAGCGTCGTCTGCGTGGCGTCGACATGGACGCCGCGCGCCGATGGCGGCCCTTCATATCCCGTCTTGAGCCCGACGATCGCGTCGAACAGAGCCGGATTTCGTTTCTCGATCGGTGCGGCGACCGCGTCCAGGAAAGGGCTGGATTCGATCTCGTCCGTCGTCGCGGCGTTCGCCACAGCCGTTCCGATGACGAGCGCCGCGTCGATCGCGGTCGGGTGACGGTGCGTGACGATGCTCGAGATTTCGGCGTCGCGGACGAGCCCGTCGGGATCGTCCAGATTCCACAAACCGATCGGCGCGATGCGCATGGCTGCCCCGTTGAACGGCAAATCATCGACGACCGCCGCCTCGTCCCACGGGACCCCGTTGATGAAGCGCTCGACCGCGCGTCGCGCGACGGGACCGGCGCCCACGATTTCGCCGCTCTGGAAAAGCTCGGCGAACTCCTCGGCGATACTCTGCCCGTCGACTCCGCCGGTGCGGTTGATTGCCCGAGCGATGGCGAGCGCGAGCTGCGTGTCGTCGGTGTATTGCCCGGCGGGGTAGTCGCGAAACGAACGGAATCGATCGATCAATCCGTCACGATCGGCGATCGCCGCTGGCGTCATGCCTTCGATCGGCGCGCCCAACGCATCACCGATGGCGCAACCGAAAAAAGCACCGAGAAATCGAGATTCGAGTGACGGCATGGGCGGAGCGTGCGGAAACGATAGGCAAGGTTAGCGCTCGACGCCGAACGGCTAAACCCCGGATGCGCCGATCCGTCGACATGCGATACGCTCATGGCGGCGCGGTTATAAGCAAATAACCGAAATGCAGTCGCTAGTTGTGGCGCCCTCTCGAAGGCGGTCAAGAGCGACGATAAGCGGTGAGGGACGTTTGGAACGGTCGATTCAGGAACTCGAGAACGAGCGTTCCGACCCCGAAGAAGCGGCGGATCGACGCAGGTTGTCACGACGTCACGTCCTTCACGGTCTTTCCCTGGCTTGGTTTGCGGGCTTCTTGAAAGCGCCGGTTCCCTTTGGCGAACGTGCACCGGATGGTCTGGTGCCGGTTAGCGCCTGGGCTGCTGAACCGGGCGCCGTGCTGGCCGAAAAACCGGGCCTGACGATCTTGAGCGACCGCCCGATCAATGCCGAGACGCCAGCACACCTGCTCGACGATGCGATCACCCCGACGTCCCGTCTGTTCGTCCGCAACAACGGCTTGGCGCCGATCGCGACAGATACCGGCTCCTGGCGTTTCACGGTCGGCGGCGAATCCTGCCTCGGGCCGCGAACCTTTTCCATCGCGGATCTGAAACGCGATTTCGAGCAGGTCACGTATCAGTTACAGCTCGAGTGCGGCGGCAACGGGCGCGCGGAATTCCGCCCGCGCGTTTCAGGCAACCAGTGGTCGACCGGTGCCATCGGATGTCCCACCTGGACCGGTGTTCGGTTACGTGACGTGATCGACGCTTGCGGTGTGCGAGACGACGCGGTGTACGTTGCCTATCGAGGTGCCGATCGGCATCTCTCGGGTGATGCCGCGCGTGAAGTGATTTCGCGCGGCGTACCGGTCGCGAAGGCGAGAGAAGCGGAGTCGCTCCTGGCGTTCGCGATGAACGGTGAACCCCTGCCCGACATTCATGGTGGCCCGCTGCGGATGGTTTGCGGGGGATGGCCGGGATCGGTGTCGGGTAAGTGGATCACTGAGATCCTTGTCCGTGATCAGGTGCACGACGGCGCCAAGATGGGTGGCAGTTCCTACCGCGTGCCGTGCGAACCAGTCGCGCCCGGCGATCAGCCGGATGCCTTCTGCATCATCGAATCCATGCCAGTGAAATCTCTGGTGACGCACCCGGCGCACGAGGCGAACGTTGTCGTTGGTCAACCCTTTGTCGTGCGTGGCCACGCCTGGGCCGGTGATCGTTCCGTTGTCAAAGTGGCGGTATCGATCGATTTCGGCGCGAGCTGGCAGGCAGCGGATCTCAGTACGCCCGCCAATCGGCTCGCGTGGCAACGCTGGGAAACGTTAATCCGACTACCTCAACGCGGCTACTACGAGATCTGGGCGAAGGCGACGGATGACGCAGGTGTGTCGCAGCCAATGGTCCTGCCGGGGTGGAATCCGAAGGGCTATCTCAACAACGCCGCGCATCGAATCGCGGTGCACGCCACTTGAACTGGTTGCTCGTGACGGCAGTTGCGCTCGTGGTCGATGCGAGCACGGGCTTGCCTAAGGATCCGGGTTGGGAACTCGTCCGTGCGCATTGCGGCGCCTGCCACAGCCACGCCGTGATTCGCCAGCAGCGCGGTGATCACACGTTCTGGCGCGCCACTATCGAACGGATGCAAGCCCAGCACGGTCTGTGGGCGTTCGACGACGAAACCCATCAGACGATCGTCGATTATCTTGCGCGGGCTTTCGCCGTCGATCCCGACGAGGTCGGTGTTCGACGTCTCCCGTTGCAGCTCTCTCAGCGAAACGACACAGGAGCTGCCGAACAATGACCGAGGTCGTAGAAGCGCCGACACGAAGCTATCTCATCGCCGCCGCGCTACTCGTGCCGCTCGCCTGGTTCGGCAACCCGGCGGTTGCATTGCTGACCGGTATGGGACTCACGCTTGTGCTCGATCGGCCGGTGCTTGCCGATGGAAAACGCTACGGCAAACTGCTGCTGCAGACGGCCATCGTGCTGCTGGGTTTCCGGCTTTCCATCAGTGAGGTCGTGGAAGTGAGCGCAGGCTCGATCTGGTTGGTGGTCGCGTACGTCCTGGGCATTCTCCTCGTCGGCGCGTTGGTCGCGCGAGTCATGCGGCTCGATCGCGAAAGTGCCACGCTCCTTTCGGGCGGTACCGCGATTTGCGGCGGCACGGCGATCGCTACATTGGCGCCCATCGTCGGAGCCCGTAGCGACCAATTGGGCGTGGCCGTCGCCATCGTTTTTCTGTTGAACGCAGTCGCGCTCTTCACATTCCCGACGATCGGTGTCTGGCTCGAGCTCGATCAACGTCAGTTCGGGATCTG
Organism: uncultured Pseudomonadales bacterium; assembly: GCA_951813295.1. Lineage (GTDB taxonomy): Bacteria > Pseudomonadota > Gammaproteobacteria > Pseudomonadales > Azotimanducaceae > VXYL01. Next base: position 665,422 of record CATOTI010000002.1, on the reverse strand, counting down.
GGCGGCGCTGGCGATCCACGATACGAGTTCGGTCGTTGCGACGGCGGCGGTGTACGGCGAAGAAGCGCTCGAAGTCGCGACGACCGTGAAGTTGGGACGTACGTTGTGGCTGATCCCGGTGGCTCTCGGGGTGAGCCTTTGGCTCGCGCAGGAGCAGGCGAAGGTGCGCGTGCCCGGCTTCGTGATCGCCTTTCTTGCGGCCGCGGTGATCGCATCCTTCGTCCCCATTCCGGCAATCGCAATCGACGTCGCCGGTACGGTGAGTCGGATCCTACTTGTCGCCGCGCTCTTTTTTGTCGGTACCGAGATCACGCGTGAGACGCTCAGGAAGATGCGGGGTGGCGTGGTGGTTTATGCGTTGATTCTATGGGGTCTCGGCCTGTCGCTAACGCTCGCGGCCGTCCTCTATACCGATGTGGGTAGCTGATTAGCTGCATCGGCTCTATCGATAGTCGAAAACATTACTTTGGGTTTTCGAGTTCGCCCATACACTGCCTCGCATGACGATTCGAACCACCAAGGTCGACTGGCTGAGCCTCTCATCGCTCGCGTTCTTTTGCGCCTTTCTGGTCGTCGCGATCGCGGCCTAGTCCGACCGATCGCCCCGGCCTCGAGCGTAGGCACAACCCCAGACTCTAACCTCGCCTGATTGAAACGACGCGTGCGCGTCGTTGTCATCACGCTGTTGCATACGCGTCAGCAGAATGGACGTATGCATGGCGGGTTCGAGAGTCGGCTCACAGTCGAAACGCGACAACGACGAGTGCTCCGGCGGGTGCTCGCGATCAATCTTGCGGCGTTCGTATTGATGGTGGCTGGCGCTTGGCACTCCGGTTCGTCCGCCTTGCTATCCGGCACACTCGACAATCTCGGCGACGCGTTGACGTATGCGCTGAGCCTTTCCGTGATCGGCGCGAGCGTCGTGGTCAAGGCTCGAGTGGCACTCCTGAAAGGTGTGTTGATTCTGAGTGCCGCGTTGGCCGTGGGTGCTCAGATCGTCTGGCGCGTGAAAGATCTCGAGGTTCCACTCGTCGATACGATGGGCTGGGTCGCGTTTCTGAACCTCGTTGCGAATGGCGTTTGTCTCAAACTTCTCTCACCGTTCAAGCACGACGACATCAACATGAATTCCCTGTGGGAGTGCTCACGCAACGACGTGTTCGAAGGTTGCGCCGTCCTCGCGACGGTGGGCGCCGTCGCGATCTTCGATTCCGGCTTGCCGGACCTGATGGTCGCCGGCGTGTTACTCGTCCTGTTTCTTCGCTCAGCCGCGCGGGTCCTGCGTAATGCCCGGCGCGAGCTTGCGCCGCGCCAGGCTTCGGACTACGCGCCGGCGGGCGGCAGGGACTTCGCGAAACCCGCGACAGAGCGCACCGTTTCGGCGTAGATGTCCGGCGTCACGTCAGGGAAGCTGAGATCGCCCGCATGCGGGGTGCCGTGCACGGTCCGCGCGACGGCGCTGACACCCGCCCGACTCAACATCCGGTAGTACTCGAGGCCTTCGTCACGAAGTGGATCGAGTTCGTTCACCGTGATGAGGTGCGGCGGTAGCCCGGCAAGATCATCCGGCGATGCCGTCAGCGGCCAGGCGAGCGGGTTGTTCGCGTGCTCGCCCGTCGGATCGTAGACGCCAACAAGCATCGCCATCATCGAGCATTCGAGCATGTAGCCGTCGTTTTCGGTCAGCGACAACAGGTTCGGCGGTGGCGCGCCGTAAGCGCCTGAGATGTACGGACAGAAGGCGTACACCCCGTCGACCTGAATCCGACCTTGCCGCAAGGTATGCAGCGTAGTCGCGATCGACAGGTTGCCGCCGCCCGATTCGCCCGAGATCGTGATCGAGCGAATGTCGAGTGCGGACCGGTTTTCGTGCGTCCAGCGCACAGCGCTCACGCAATCGTTGAGACCGGCGGGAAACGGATGGTTGCCGAGCTTTCCGCCTCCGTTGCGAAATTCGACTCCGACGACTACGACGCCTTCATTGGCGAGACTGTCGCGAAGGCGAACGAACATCGGATCGGCGGCCGTCATCATCACCATCCCACCACCGTGGGTATGCACCACACAGGCGGCGGGCCCATCCCGCTCGGCCGGTTCGTGGATGTAGAGCGTGATGTCATTGCCATCGATACCCTGGATCGTCTCGGTGCGACGGACCACCGAATCGAGGTCCGGGATCGCGTCGAACTGCATGGGGTGGGTGGCTTCGTTGAATTCTTCGAACGCGGTGCAGTAAGCGAGTGCCGCCTCGTAGTCACCGGGTGGCGGAGGTTCGATGGGCGGAATGATGCCTGCGGTCGCTGCCATGACCTCCCGGATTCGGGCGTCGAGGCGCGGATCCTCGAGAATCGTCATGTCAGGGTTGCCGAGGCGACCCGGTAGGTGGTTGGACATGGAAGCTCCTTGTGGTCGTCGGCCTAGTCGTAGAGACCGCGTGGTCCCTTCGCCATCTTCATGTAGTCCGGGCCTTCGTGCTGCCAACCGTAGGATTGATTGCCCGCGACCAGGACCTTGAACCGTTCGTCGTTTTCGTGGCGATCGAGCACATCCTGCGGAACGACGTCCTTATGGCGCTCCTGCGTGGCCACGTAGTGGCGGGCGAAATAGACCGCGAGGTTCATGCGGATGCCCGGTATCTGCCGGGGGAACGATCCGTGCCACACGTTGCCGTGCCAGACGACCGCGTCACCGGGGTCGAGATCCATCGCGACGGCCTTCGGGTTCGCCGAATCGCCGGAAAGCGACATCTCCTGCAGCGTGGGAGGGCGCGCCCATTTGTGGCTCCGCGGCACGAGTGCCAGTGCGCCGCCTTCCTTCGAATAAGGGGTCAGGGCGTAGTTCACATTCGCGACGAGCGAGTGCGCTGGAAACGGCATCGGAATGTTGGCGTTGTCGGAGTGAAGGGGGACGACGCCCTGCTCACCGATGCCCTTGAAATGGCAGCCGATGGACGAAAGCACACAGCTTTCGCCGAGCAGATAGCTGATGAGCGCGAGGGGCTCGTCGGCCATGAGGATGTCTTCGAAGATCTCGTCGTCGTAAAGCAGATACGGCACATAGGTCATCCCGGCGAAATCCGCCTCGGTCGCCGTTTCGAGATCGATCGACTTGCCGGTGTCCTTTTCGACACGTGCGCGGATCGCGGCCTTGGCCGCATCGATACGCCGCTCATCCAACACACCCGGAATCGTCGTATAGCCAATCGTCTCGAGTTCGACGAGGTTCTTCTCGAGTCCGAGTTCTTCGATGCGGGCCATGATCCGCGCGAGCGCGGCGTCATCGGGATCCGCCATCATCATTGCTTCAGCCATCGCTGGTCCTCCCTTGGCTTTACTTGTTATCTACGTGAACGGTGACGCGCGAACAAGCGCCTCACAGCGTTCAGGCCGGCCAGAGCTGAGCGCCGCCGTCGACGCGAAGGATCTGTCCGGAGATGTAGGAAGAGTCCGCGGTGACGAAGAACTCGACCACACGCGCGATCTCTTCCGGCCAGCCGTACCGTGTCAGCGCACCGTCGCGAACCTTACGTTCATCCTTGGTGGGACGGCTCGCTTCGAACCGAGGCACGATGATTTCGCCCGGTGCGATGACGTTCGCGTAGACGCCGTAAGGACGCATCTGTGCCGCCAGGCAGCGGGTGTACTCATGCACGGCCGCTTTGGCGACGCTGTAGGAAACCTCCGACGGATGGCCCGAAAGCCCGGCGATGCTGCCGATGGTCACGACCCAACCTTGGCGTCGCTCCATCATTTCCGGGACGACGGCGCGCGTGACGAGAATGCAGGTCCGTAGGTTGCGATCGATGATCGTCTGTACGTCGTGAAGCGAGATCTCGATCGCGTCGTTGAGCTTGGGCTTGCCCGCGTTCGGCGCCGTGACCCCTTGGGATCCGATATCCCCGCCCGCGTTGTTGATGAGGATGTCGATCTGTCCGAACTTGCCCCGAATCGTGGCGACGTTCGCCGCCACCGTCGCCTCAATGGTGAGATCGCCGTGGACGGCGAGCACTTCCGCGTTTTGTTCTTCCGCGATTTCTTTCGCCACCGCTTCGAGCGAATCGGCTTCGCCCAATTGACGGGTCGACGTCGGTGTCGTGCCGTGAATCGCAACCTTTGCGCCGAGTCCCGCCAGATGTGCGGCGACGACCCGACCAATGCCACGCGATGATCCCGTGACCCACGCAACCTTGCTGTCCAAACGTTTCATCACCCCTCCTCTCGGTGCTGGAGGGGTGAGCCTACTCTATCGTCGGCGTCGGCCTAGTCAGCGGACCAGAGCGGTTCGGGGATGTCGAACCCGAGCGGAGCGCCCCACTGGTTCTTGTATGACACTTCGTGGACCGGCCGACGTGGTGCTACGCCCCAGCGTCCGGTGGGATATCCCATTGGCACGAGGCAGGCGAACGTCCAGCCCTTGTCCTGTGGGACACCGAGGATCTCGTAGGTTTTTTCGATCTCGAACATGAGCAGGCTCGTGATCGCGCTACCGACACCTTCCGCTCGCGCCGCGAGCATGGCGTTCCACACCGCCGGGAAGATCGAACCGCCGCTTCGGTCGCCGCGACTGAATGCGAGAAACAGGAGGGGATAGCCCTCGAAGTGATCGCCCATGTGTTTGGCGGAGCGGTACATCTTCAGAAACTCGCCATTCTCCTCCGGTGCCTTGTTGGCCGCTTCCAACTGGTCGTTGTAGACGGTCGAAAAGAGTCGGTCGAGGCATTCCCGGTAGAGCGGGGCGAGATCCTCGATCACCTTCTTGTCGTCGACCAGCATGAAGCGCCACCCCTGCGAGTTACCGCCTGACGGTGCACGGATCGCGGCGTCGAGAATCTTCGCCTGAACTTCCTCGGGGATCGGATCGGGTTTGACCCGACGCATCGCCCGTGTGGTGTATAGCGCCTCGTAGACGTCCATCGTGGATTGTTTCCTTCTGGTCTATTCGGACCCGTCGAGGCCGTCGATCGGTCGGTAGTAGGGCTTGTCGCCGAGCGACATGACTTTTTCTTGCCAGTTCGCACTGGCTTCCGCGGGTGTGTAGGACCAATCCTGGCGATGGTAATTCCAGCTATCGGGATTCAGGTCCTGCGCCATCGCCCAATACGACTCGGCCTTCGCGTCGTGGCCCTCCGCCTTGAAATAGGAAGCGAGGGCGAATGCCGCTTCGGCGCGTGACTCTTCCGACGTCCGTCGTGCGAGCGTTTGGCTGAACTCGCCGACTGGCTCGACATTGGCGCCCGTTCGTACCCAGTCGATCACCATCGGCGCATAGTCTTCGCGCCCGTATTCGAAGTCGCCCATTTTGTGCGTCGTGGCGTAGGTGCCTTCGTCGATTCGGCGGACGAGACCGGCCTCGTCGATCCAGACCGCCGACGGCACGTTGCCTAAGTTGTAGAGGGAGCTGATGCGGTGCGTCTCGTCGATCAACGCCGGGAATGTGACGCCTGCGTTTTCGTACCAGGGATTGGCCGCGTTCGGGCCGTCGGTGTCCTGGGCTGCCGCGAGGATGACGAAATTCTGATTCTCGAGTTCTTCAAAAACGGTCTGCCAACCTGACAGATCTAGTCGACATCCTCACCACGAGGCCCAGGTGAGCAGCATGATCTTCTTGCCCTTGAAGTCCGAGAGGGCGACCTGGTTGCCGTTCGTATCAGCTAGCGTGAAGGCCGGTGCCTCGGCGCGGTCGTAGAAGGACGAACGCTGTACCGGAATCGCGCTGAAGCTCCAGACGCCTTCGTCGTGATCGGCGACGCTCGCCTGCGAAATCTTCTCGGCGAGCCGTGAGACGTTGAACCATTCCTGCTGTTGTCGCGTCACGAGCATGTCGCTGTCGACACCTTGCCGCACCGGAACGCAGATATCGTCGAGGCAAGCGCCTTCGGGCTTCAGTTCGAAGCCGGTCACGCGGATCAGGTCCTGGCGCGGGATCCAGAGTTCGGTCGGGTCGGCCAGCACCGCGTCGACGGTGCTTGCTTTGCCGTCGTAGAGCACGACGTCGGCCTCGAGGGCGGGTGTCGTGACGAGCGCCATGAGGGCGGCGATCGTTGTCCATGTTCGTTGCATTTGCTTCTGACTCATTCGTCTTTCGTGGTTGTCGTCTGCACCGTGCCAGGACCGGCGGAACTCGGCAATGCGCGCTCGCGCGACGACCGGCATGGGCCTAAGCTTCGTCGTATCAACGAACAGGAACTTTAACGATGGCACTGAGCTGGTCGCACAGCGTTCTCTACGTCAAAGACGCGGGACAGATGGTCGATTTTTACACCGACGTTCTGGGTTTCGAGGTCACCGACCGAGGCCCGCTCGGCGCGGCGGAAGGACCCGAAATCGTCTTTATGAGCCAGGATCCGGACGAGCACCATCAGATCGCGATGATCACGACCCGAAAGGACGAGAGTGCGTCGAATTCGGTCAATCATTTTGCGTTCCGGATCCCTTCGTTCGAAGAGCTCCGTACCTTGATGGCGAAGCTCGAACCGCTCGACGCGATCAAGGTTGCGCCGATCTCGCACGGCAATACGTTGTCGATCTACTTCAACGATCCCGAGGGCAACGGACTCGAGGTGTTCTGGGATACGCCTTGGCATGTCGCGCAACCGCAAGGCAAGCCGTGGGATCCGTCGTTGTCGGATGATGCGTTGCTCAACTGGGTGCAGGAGAACTTCCAGGCCGAATCGACGTTCGGGCCGCGCGACGAGTACTACGACGCGAGGCGTGCCGCCGCGGAATGAGTTCGGCTGACGAGGCGGTACGGCTCGATCTGATCGCGCGCGTCGCGTCGATCAGTGACTTGCTCCGCGAGACCGCGGCCGAATCGGAAGCGCTTCGCACACTCTGTCCCAAGGCCGTCGATGCGCTACGCGAACAAGGCCTGTTCGGGATCTGGGTGGCGGAAGAGGCAGGCGGATTCGACGCCGACGTCGTGACGCAGATCGACGTTCTCGTCGCGCTCGCGCGGGCCGACATGTCGGCCTGCTGGACCGTGATGATTGGAAATTCGGTCATCAGCATCATGGCGAGCGGTTTGCCGGATGATGGTTTTGCCGAGGTCTTCGAGGGTGATGGTTTGCCGGTGGCGGCCTCGTCGTTACGCCCGACGGGCAGTGCACGTCGTGTCGAAGGCGGTTACCTCGCGTCGGGTGCCTGGGGATTCGGCAGCGGCATCAAGCACGCAAGTTTTGCCATCGCGAATTGCTGGCTCGAAGGCGCGGAAGGCGAACAGGCCGTGGGTATGGTCGTCCCGATCGATGAAGTCGAGGTCAAGGACGACTGGTACGTCGCGGGGCTCTGCGGCTCGGGCAGCAATTCGTACGCGGTCTCGAACGTTTTTGTGCCGGACGCCCGGGTGCTCGGCGCAAAACGTCGCGGCCGGGCCGACCGCGTTGAGGTTCGTCTGCGCATCCCGATCGAACACGCCGCGGTGTCGCTCGGCGGCGCGCGCCGCGCGTTGGATGAAATCGCGACGCAAGCGCGTACCAAGACGCGACTCCTCGATCCGAACGCGGTGGCGACGCAGCAGCATTTCCAGAACGAACTCGGCCGGCTCGAGTCCGAGTGGATCGCATTGCACGCCGGTGTGCGTGAGTCGGCGGCGCGTCTGGAGGCAGCCTGGGAAAGCGATCCGTCGGCGGTCGACGTAGAAGCCGCGGAGCTTCGTGCGATCTGTGCCTACGCGGTCGAGCGCTCGCTCGCAATCGGCGGCCGCGCGCTTCGCTACGCCGGCGCCGCTGCCGTGATCCAGTCGAATGTCATCCAGCGGATCTACCGGGACCTCACGGTCTCGGCCCAGCACGTCATGGTCTCGGACGTCGCGTATGAGACTTTCGGCAAGATTCTGGTCTCGCCGAAAGCCTGATCGGCGCGACTATTCGCGGCTTTCGATGATCGCCTGGTAGGCCGCGACGCGGAGGTCCGGTCGGTACGACGGCCAGCCGCCCATCAGCTGCTGCATGCTGACGACGACGATATCCTCGACCGGGTCGATCCAGAAAACCGTGCCGGCCGCGCCGCCCCAGTAGTACTGGCCTTCGCTGCCGATCACGCCTTGCTGCGTGGTGTCCGTGACGACGCCAAAACCGAGACCGAAGCCGAAGCCGTTCAAGTCGTTACCGGCAAGTAGCGGTTGCTCGCCACTGCCGCCGCGCGACGGAATGCTGGCGGGCAAGTGGTTGCGTGCCATGTACTTGATCGTCTTCGGGCTCAGGATCCGCTTGCCGTGCAGTTCGCCGCCGTTGCGGACCGCCTCGGCGAACCGGACGTAGTCGCGTAGCGTCGAAACCAGTCCGCCGCCGCCGGAGAAGAGCGTCACGTTCTGGTAATCGCACATCGCCGCGCACTGGCCGAGGATATCTTCGGTTTCCGGCGCCTCTTCCATGCGCATCACCTCGATTTTCCCGGTCTCGGGATTGCGGCCATGGTTGGGCAGGAACCGATGCAATTCATCCTCGGGCACCGCGAAGGACGTATCGCGCATGTCGAGTGGATCGAAGATGTGCTCTTGAAGGTATTCGTCGAACGGTTGGCCGCTTACGCGTTGCACGACGAGGCCCGTGATGTCGACGGCGACCGAGTAGTGCCAGCGATCACCGGGGTGGAACATCAGTGGGAGTTTGCCGATTCGGGCGGCGAAGTCGTCGAGGTCTTGGGCCGAAAAGATCTCGGCTTCGATGTACTGCTCATCGACCGGGTCCCTCGGATTGAAACCGTAGGAAAGACCGGAAGTGTGAGCGAGCAGGTCTTGCATGGTCATCGCCGACTTCGCGTCCTCGAGCTCGCCGTCGACGTAGACCTTCACGTCGGCGAGTTCCGGCACGAACTTGGCGACCGGGTCGTTCATGTGGAAAAGGCCTTGCTCGTAGAGCTGCATCGCGGCGACCGCCGTGATCGGCTTCGTCATCGAATAGATGCGGAACAGATCATCCATTTCGAGTGGCGTGTCGTCTTCGATGCTCTTCGTGCCGACTGCACTCTGATGGACGATCTTGCCGTCGCGCAGCACTGCCGTGAGAAGCCCGGCGATCTTGCCGTCGTCGACGTAGCGAGCGTTCATCTCGGCGACGCGCTCGAGCCGCTCGGATGACATGCCGACGCTCTCGGGCCGGACCTTCTCGATTTCCTTGGCTGACGTGTCGAGTGCTGTCAGCGCCCCCATGGACACCAGTACCAGGCCCAATATGGCCGTGTTTTTCATCTTCGCTTCCTCCTTTGATCGCACACACGTTAGCAGGGCGTGGCGAAGGCTCAAGGGCCGTTTGCTGGCCTGTGCGGCGTGCCACAATGGTGCGATGACCGTCGTTCGACCCGAATTGCTCGCCGATGGCTTGCCGCCGCTTCCGGCGCAGTCGCCATCAGTCCCGTGGCCCGCTCCCTCGTGGACTCGCGCCGAACCGGCCTTGACCGACCCGTTGGCTTTCGACTCAGCCGTCGCGCGCTCCTTCGACCTCGACGAGAACGAAGGCGTGACCTACGCGCTGCTCCTGGTGCATCAGGGTCAGCTCGTCTTCGAGCGCTACGCGCACGGCGCGGGGCCTTTCTACCTTCAATACTCCTGGTCGATGGCGAAGAGCATCACGCACGCGCTCGTCGGTCTCGTGGTGGAACGCGACGACGTCGATATCTACGCCCCGATCGGTCTGCCGGAATGGCGCGATGACGCGCGGGGCGAAATCACGCTCGATCAGCTCCTCAAGATGGCGAGTGGTCTCGCCTTCGTCGAGGACTATGTCGACGGCGAGGTTTCCGACGTCATCAAGATGCTCAATTTCGAGGGTCGTGAGGACATGGGTGCCTTTGCCGCCGCGAAGCCGCTCGTCCACGCGCCCGGCTCGGTCTGGTCCTATTCGAGCGGCACGACGAACATCATCTGCCGGTGGCTGCGGGACCGCGTCGGCGGGCCCGACGCGATGCTCTCATTCATGCGCGAAAGACTTTTCGAGCCGATTGGCATGAAAACGCCGGTTCCTAAGTTCGACCACGCTGGGACGTTTGTGGGCTCGTCGTACGTGCTCGCGACGCCGCAGGATTTTGCGCGCTTCGGGCTTCTCTATTTGCGCGATGGCGTTTGGGACAGCCAGCGCATCTTGCCGCCGGGCTGGGTCGACTACGCCCGGAGCGAGAGCGCGCGTGATCCGAGCGGCGTCTATGGCGCGCACTGGTGGTTGATCGACGAACGGCCAAACTGGTTTCGGGCATCGGGCTACGACGGCCAATCGATCGTCGTCGCGCCCGACAAGGATGCGGTTCTCGTTCGCTGCGGGCGCTCGCCCGAGGAAGCCATGTGGACGCTCAACCCGTTCCTGTGGCAGATGATCGATTCGATCTGAGGTTCTGCGAGGGAAAACGATGAAACGTCGGGGTTGGTTGGGTATCGGGGTGGCGGTCGTCGGCGCGGGCGCGCTTGGCTACGTGAATCGAAACGGGATCACGCGGGCCGTGCTCACCTCTCGTGAGAACGAAGGTGTCGATCTCACGGCCCAGACGGACATGCCGACGTGCATGTTGACGCCCGAACAGGTTGAAGGACCCTTCTTCTCGCCAGCGCCGGACCGGCGCGATATCACGGAAGATCGTGAAGGCGCAGCGCTGTCGCTCGAACTCAGTGTCGTGGACGCGGCGACGTGTCGACCCGTGCCGGGTGCGGTCGTCGAGGTCTGGCATTGCGACGCGGCGGGGCGATACAGCGGCTACCCCGAGGAACTCGCACGCAAGCCCTTCGATACGCTCATCTTTCTCGGCGCGCCGGATGGGCACGTCGAACGGACGAACGAGAAGACGTACCTGCGAGGGGCACAACGGGTCAACGCCGCCGGATGGACGATGTTCGAGACGATCGTGCCGGGCTGGTACGAACCGCGCGTCCCGCATGTTCACGTCAAGGTCTTCGCCAATGGCAAGAGCTACCTGACGACGCAGCTCTACTTCCCGCAACCGCTCGTCGACGGACTCTACGGCGAGCACCCGGCGTACGCGGCGCACGGCTTGTCGCCCTATCACGAGGGCAACGACCTGGTCCTGGGTGAGAATCCTGATGCGCGCGGGCTATTGCTTCGTCCGGTTTGGACGAATCGGTGGCGGGCGAGCGCGCGCCTTGCGATCGTTTCCTGAATGAACGGGTGGGAGTTGACGGAACGATGACGAAGGTTTGTGTAGTGGTCGGTTCGGGTACGAAGTACGCGTCCAACCAGGCTTTTCACGGTGATGCCCCGAGCGATGATCTCCCTGATGCGGTCAAGTGGGGGCTCGGTGGTGCGCTGCCGATCGCCTTTGCGCGCGCGGGATATGCGGTGGTCGCGATGTCGCGTTCAGACGAAAACCTCGCGCCGATCGTCGAGCGGCTCCGCGCGGACGGCCACGAGTGTCTCGGGTTGCGTTGTGATGTCACGGATCCGGCGTCGGTCAAGAACGCCTTTTCGGCGGCCGTCGATGCGTTCGGTGAAATCGACGTGCTCTGCTACAACGCGGGCTACGATCAATCGCCGCCGGCGGGCCAGACGGTCACGAATCCGATGGGCGGCGAGCTCACGGAGGATCTTGATCCGGGGCGATTTCGCGCGTCTTTCGAAGTCCACGACCTGGGTCTTCTGCACTGCGCACAAGCCGTTCTCTCCTCGATGCGCGAACGCGGCAGCGGTGCGCTTCTCGTCAGCGGCAACACGATGTCGATTCGCGGCGGTGCGAAGTTCGGCATCAACGCGCCGAGCAAGTTTGCGCAGCGCGCGATGACCCAGGTGATGGCGCAGGAATACAAACCCCACGGGGTGCATGTAGCGCACGTCATCATCGACGGTGCGATCGATGCGCCGGGGCTCCGGGCGATGTTTGTCGAGCGAGGCAATTCGGCGGCGCTCGAGGCGGAAGCCGAATCGCCCGGTGCGACGTTTCTCGATCCCGCCGAAATCGCATCGACTTTCGTCTATCTGGCGGATCAGCACCCGAGTGTCTGGACCCACGAAATCACGCTCACGCCGTACAAGGTCCGTTTAGGGCAAAGGCTCTAGCGGAAGGAAAACGAATGACCAACAAGGATTTGGGAAGGCGACTCTTCGACGCGATCGAACGAGGTGATGCGGACGCGATGCGTTCCGTCTGCGCGGCCGATTTCGTCGGTACCCAGAATGGCGGCCCGGCGATGGACCTGCGTGGCTTGATCGCTTTTGCGCAAGGTTCGGTCTCGGTGGTGAAGGATTTCCGCTACGAAAATGTCGTGGCGCAAGACACGATGGACGGATTTGTGGAAGAGCACGACGTTGTCGGTACTTTGCCGGACGGGGAACAATGCGCATGCGCGTTTGCGTCGTCGCCTCCGTTCAGTTGGATCGAATCACGGATCTGCGCGAGTACGCGGACAGCTATCAGGCACGTGGGCTCTTCAAGGCGCTCCAGGCCGCCGGTTCGGCCTGAAAGACGCGATCGGCGCCGCCCACTCATCCCCGTCACCTAAAAAGACCCAAGCTAAGAAGGAAGAACGTCATGGCAGACGCAAAGCTCGAATCACTCGCAAACGGCGCGCATCGCCACCCGCGCAATCTCGCCCGCAACGCTGCTCGACATCCCGTCGAGACGCTCGACTTCTTCGGCCTGCGTCCCGATATGACGGTGCTCGAGATCCTGCCCGCCGTCGGCTGGTACACGGAGATTCTGGCGCCGTATCTCGCCGACGAAGGGCGGCTTTACCTCGCGCACTTTTCGCCGGACGGCATCCTGCCCTACATGCCGCAGGTGCTCGAGATGTTCGAAAAACGCATGTACCGCGAGCCCGAGATCTTCGGACGCGTCACGATGCGTCATATCAATCCGCCGCACGAAGTGAGTGTCGCACCGGCCGGATCCGTGGATCTCGCGCTCACTTTCCGCAACGTGCACAACTGGATCATGGCGGACCAGGAGCACGAATATTTCGCCGCGTTCTTTCAAGTCCTCAAGCCAGGCGGCGTGCTGGGCGTCGTCGAGCATCGCGCGAAACCCGAAGCCGACATGGAGAGCATGCACACGACGGGATATGTCACCGAGGCGTATACGAAGGAAATCGCGGAGCGGGCGGGATTCGTTCTCGAGGCATCGAGCGAGGTGAATGCCAATCCGCTCGATACCGCGGATCATCCCGACGGCGTCTGGTCACTCGCACCTTTCCTGCGCACCGGTGACGATGAAAAGTACACATCGATCGGCGAAAGCGACCGAATGACGTTGAAGTTCAGAAAGCCCGAGTGACTTTTCTTTCACGTCAGCTCATCGCCTTGAGTGCGATGTAGGGCGTCAGGTTGAAGAAGATGAACAACAGCCGGTACTGCTGAAAAATCCGGAAGAACGTCGTCAAGATATCGTCGCGCGTATTTCCGAAGATGCTCGACATCAACTTCACGACGAAACCGTCTTCGCTCTTGTCGACGATGGCGAAGAACACCATGAAGGCAAGCAGGAAAACCGCGTTGATCACCGTGCACCAACCGATGAAGCTCGTGAGCGCTGCCATGGAGGTCATGCCGTTACTCCTCATCAAGTGGTGAATTCAGCCTACGCCCTCGATCGAGGCGATTCATGAATCCGGGTCCGAGGAATCGGCACCGGATTCACCTTCTCGGCGCGAATTGATGGATGACGCGATTGATGCCGTGCGGCGCCACGCCAAGGCGATCAATGACCGCGATCTGGCGGCTTATCGCGGTTCGACTTCATTTCCGTTCACGTACCAGAACTTTAACGGCGTCGCGCTGACGCTCAAGGCCGAAGCCGATTGCGGCGTCGTGGCGGCGCATCCCTGGGACCTGATCCTCGAGACCGATCCGAACTGGAGTCATACGGACTTCGATGCGATGGACGAGATTCTCTCCTCGTCGACATCGGCGGTCTTCCGGATGCGTTTTCGCCGCATCGATCGTGATGGCGGTTCTTCCGCCGCCTATCAGGCGATCTGGATTGCCACGCGCCGATCGTCGGGCGGTTGGGGTGTTCAGCTTCGCCACAACCTCGGGCTTGCCGAGGTTGACGCTTAAGCGTGTTGCGGCGGTTTGGCGAGCACCACGGCGACGGCGCCGACGAATAGCAGCGCTGCACCGACCCACCAGACGACGTCGTAAGTGCCGGTGGCGTCGCGGATGTAGCCCGCAAGGGGGGCGCCGATCCCGCCGACGACGAGCGTGATGGGCATCACGGCGCCGCGAATCGCACCGAGATGCATCCGGCCGAAGTACTCGGCCCAGACGACGTTTTGCAGAAACATCATGCCGCCGATGCCGAGACCGAAAACCGCCATCGAGAAGTACATCAAAGGGGTCGTGGTCGCGTAGATCGTGATGACGCTGGCGAGTGAGAGCAGCACGAAGCCGAAGGCGCCGAGGTATTTCGACGGGAACTTGTCCGACATCATGCCCATCCCGAACGTCGCGACCCCCGCGAAGATCGCGTCGAGCGATGTGGCCAGGGCGACGTCGAGTGCGTCGATACCGCGGTCGATGAAGGCCGGCATGCGGTGCAGACCGATCGTGCCGATGCTCATGCTCACGAGACTGAAGACGATCGTCAGGGCCCAAAAGGAGGGTGTACGAATCGCCTCTTTCAGTGTCAGGGACACGGTTTCGGGCGGGGCCGGGCCGTCGGGATCGTGCGGGTCGCCGCCGTCTACCCTGAGGCCCATGTCTTCCGGTTGACGACGTACGAAGATGATGGACAGCGGAATGATCACGACGGCGCCGAAGATACCGAGCACGACCCATGCCGTGCGCCAGCCGAGATAGTCGATCAGGAGTTGGGTCAGGGGCAGGAGCAAGAGCGCGCCGATCGGAATGCCGAGCGAGAGCATGGCGACCGCGCGGCCACGCTTCGTTTCGAACCACTTCATGACGGGGACCGACGTCACGAGTGATCCTGGGGCAGCGAAACCCGTCAGACCGATCACACCGAACAGCAACACCATCTGCCAGCCGGACTGAATGCCGCCCAAGGCCAGCATCGCCAGCGCCGTCGCGAAGGTCGCCCCGGCCAATAGCCAACGCGCGCCGAACTTATCGATGATGCGGCCGATCCACGGGCTCGTGAGCGCGCCGGCAAAGCTTCGTACGCTCTGCGCCCAACCGAAGGTCGCACGGCTGATGCCGAGCTCATCGCCCATCGGCCGAACGAAGAGTCCGAAGTTGAGCGTCCCCATCGCCATGCTGATGGCGCTCGCCGTCGCCATGACCGCGACGATGACCCAGCCGTAGAAGAAACGTGCGCGTTTGGGTGAAGGCGATTCGGACGTCTGCTCGGCGGTACTCAAACGGCGGGTGTTTCCAACGAAGGTGTATCGAGCATATGTGCTCGGCCGCGCGGTCGGCGCGTGTTCCACGAAATTTGATCGACGGCGTTACTATCGACGAGCAATTTGAGCCAGGTCAGCGAGGCGGTGATGGCGATCACGGTACAGCACGGCTACTTCAAGGGAGATCGTGAGGCGTTCGACGAGATCGAACGTGACGGTCTGCATGGGTCCAAGTTCGATGCCGAACCATCGGGCGGTACGCCCATTCATTGGCACGACGTCAGCATGCATATCTACATCACCGACGGAACGTTCCGGTTCCAGGATCCGGCGACGGGTGAAGTACACGACTGTGTTGCCGGGACGCGCTTCGACATTCCCGAACGGACGCTCCATATCGAAGAGGAGCACCACGGCTATACGGCGATCATTGGTCTGTCGAAGACGTCGTTGCCAGAGCCCTTCGTTCGTCCGCCCGAGGAACTCGATGCCTGACGTTCGCGAGGCTTAAACGCATGCCGGGACCACTCGACGGGGTGAAGGTCGTTGCCTGCTCGATCGCGCAGGCCGGCACCGTGCCGTATTCGCTGATGGCGGACCTCGGCGCCGAGGTCGTCAAGATCGAAGTGCCGGGCGTCGGTGACGGCTCGCGCCGGACGGCCGCGGAGTCCGACTGGCCGAGTTCGTATTTCGAGACGAACAACCGGGGCGTCAAGAGTTTGACGCTCAACCTCAAGTCCGAACGGGGCCGCGCGATCTTGAAGGATCTCGTCTCGCACGCCGACGTTTTTGGGCAGAACTTTCGCCCGGGTGCGGCCGAGAAGAACGGTTTCGGTTACGACGACCTGAAGTCCGTGAACCCGAAACTCGTGTATGTGTCGCTATCGGGCTACGGCCCGGCCGGGCCGCACGCCGACCTACCGGCGACAGATGCAATGGCGCAGGGTCTCGGTGGCATCACTGAGGTCTTCTCGATGCCCGGTATGCCCGCCACGACCGGGATCGCATCGGTCGCCGATGAAACCTGCGCCATGATCACGTTCGGCGCGATCATGACGGGTTTGTATTGCGCCAAAACGACGGGCGTTGGTCAGCGCATCGATACGTCGCTGCTCGGCGGTCAGATCCGTCTCATGGGCTGGACGTTGACTAACGCCATGTGGCGCGACGAACCACCGATTACCGGGCGCGCACGAATCACCGGATCGAAACGCCACGCGGGGATCAGCGCGACGTTCGAGGACGCGGACGGAAAGCCGCTCGTCTTTCAATTGGCATCACCCAAATGGGCCGACGCCATGCGTGCGGTCGGCTTTTTTGATGAACTCGAGCGGTCGGGGTTTGCGGATCTCGGCGTCATCCATGGCCCGGAGGATGAGCGGGCGCGTTTCTTCGCGAAGCTCGATGAACTCTTCGCGACGGGTAGTCGCGATGATTGGGTCGCGAAATTGCGCGGCGCCGATATCGTCGCAGCCCCCGTCAACACCATGCTCGAGGCCGCGCGGGATCCGGATGTCGTCGCGAACGGCTATGTCACGGAAGTCGACTACCCGGATTTCGACAAGACGCTCAGGGTGCACGGTGCACCGTGGCGCTTTTCGGAGACACCACCTGAGATCGGCCGCGCGCCGTCGTTGGGTGAACACAACGGCGAGATTCTCGGCGCGCTCGGCTTTGATGAAGCCGACATCGAAGGACTGAAGAATGACGGAGTCATCTGAACCCGGACCGGATTCGAACCCGTTCGAGGCCTGGAGCGAGCAATACGCGCAAGATGGTGTCGTGGTACTGAAGCGCGTGCTCGACGCCGACGCGATGCGATTCGTCGAAGCCGCCTGGGCGTGGAGCTACGGCCGGAAATCACCCAACCTGCAGGACTTCTCCGCGCGCGAGGACGAGGAGTTCATCGCTGATACGGGCTATTCCCTGCGCGAACCCGTCTATCGCGATCTCTTGGCGGCCACGCCGATTGCCGACATCGCCCGTGGGCTCTTCGGCGGCAAGAGTCCGGCCTGGTTCATGGGCGAGCAGGTGTTCATGAAACAAGGTCCGTCGGGTACACGGCGGACGCCCTGGCATCAGGACACACCCTACGGCAACTTCGAGGGACCGAAACTCGTCGCGATCTGGATCCCACTCGATCCGTTGCCGCGTGAAGGCAGCCTCGAGGTCGTACGCGGTTCGCATCGCGGCAAAACCTACAACGGTTCGCGGTTCGAACCGGGCGATGACACGGCGCCGCTCTATCCCGACAGTGCGCTGCCGCGAATACCGGACATCGAAAGCGAACGGGATCAGTGGGACATCGTTGGTAGTGCGCTCGAGCCCGGCGATCTGATGGCGTTTCATATCGGCTGTCTACATGCCGGTGGCGGCACACCGCCGGGACGCCGGCGGCGCTCGCTCGTAGTGCGCTTTCTCGGCGACGACGTCGTCTGGATCGAGCGTGACGAGACACCGCATCCGAACTCTTCGGTCGCCCGGCGTGCTGCGGCGGCGAAGGCGCTGGGTAAACCATCGGCGCCGTTACCGCCGCTCGGAGAAGCCGTCTGGCGATCGGGACGATTTGCGCAGGTTCGCCCGTGGGTCGAGCCTTGATCGTGGAGAGAACTTGATGCCGACACTCGAAGAACGAGTACAACGCCTCGAAGACGAATCAGCTATCAAGGTGCTGAAAGCCCGCTACTGTGCCGCATGCGATGCCGACTATGACCCCGACGGGATCGCGGATCTCTTCGTCGAAGCGGGCGTCTGGGACGGTGGGTTCATGGGCCGTTTTGAAGGTCGTGAGGCGATCCGAACGCACTTCGCGACGGTCTCGGACGTGATGGGCTTTGCGATTCATCACGTCACGAATCCGCTGATCGAAGTCACGGGCGATCGGGCCGACGGCCAGTGGTATCTCTGGCAACCGTGCACGCAGACGCGGCGTCGTGATGATTCAAAACGCGGGATCTGGCTCGCTGCGCGATATCAGGAGACCTATCAGCGGACGAGTGAGGGCTGGCGCTTCGAGGACATGGTGATCCATCCGCGGTTCTTTGCGCCGTATGAAGGTGGCTGGGCCGAGACGATGTTCGTCGCTGGAGGGCCGCGTGATGAGTGAAGCGATCGGCATAGTGAGCCCGACGCGTGATCTCGAAATCGCGAAAGCGAACCTCGATGAAGCCGGCTACTGCATCATCTCAGGCGTTATTCCGGCCGATTTACGGGGTCGACTCCGCGCCCGCCTCGTCGATCAGGCCGCTGCCGAGACGGACGCTTCGATCGATCATCGCCAGGACGGCAACACGCAATGGATTGCGAACGTCTTGAACAAAGGGGCGGCGTTCCTGGAGCTCCTGACGTGCGCCGATGAATCGCATGAGATGGTCCGCCATGTTCTCGGCGACGATTACGTGCTGTCGTGCTCGAATGCGCCGATTGCTGGTCCCGGCAATTCGCGGATGGCCATGCACGCGGATCAGTTCTGGACGCCGTCGCTCGAAGGCGATCGACCGACGCCACGGCTCGGCGACATTCGTTTCAGCAATGTCGCGAAATCGGCTGAATTCGAGCCTGGGCATTCGCTCTTTCCGGCCTGCATGGTGACGCTCATGTGGACCGTTACCGACTTCACGCGCGCCAACGGCGCGACGCTCTTCGTGCCCGGTAGCCATCGGTCTGGGATGCAGCCCCAGCATGACGCGACGTTTCTCGATGCCGTACCGGCCGAAGCGCCGGCGGGTTCGCTGATCCTCTGGGAAGGCCGCACCTGGCACGCGACGGGAATCAATCGAACGACGGACGAGTTTCGCTTAGGCGTGACGCAGAACTTCGTCGCGCCGATGATTCGACCGCTGGTGAACTACCCTTATTCACTTCGATCCGAGGTCGCCGAACGCTTGAGCGAAAGGGAAAAGGAACTGCTCGGCTTCACGACCTGGACGGCCTACGGGAACGAGGGCGTTCCGGCGCAACGGATGCGCTATTTCAAGCCGGCGTCGGCGCAGACCGGCGAAATGTCGCCGACGTCGCGCGATTGATTTTCGAACCTCAAGGAAAAGGACACCCATGCCACGTCAGTACATCGACCCCCAGCCCCGCCTCGGTTTCTCGCAGGCGGTCGCCGTCGAATCGAACGGCGTCAAACAGATCTTCGTCTCGGGCCAGGTCGGCGAATCGGAAGGTCTCGAAGCCCAGTCGAAGGAAGCCTTTGCCAACCTCAAGAGTCGACTCGCCGCCGCGGGCGCCGAGCCGACCGATGTCGTGAAGCTCACGACCTACGTCGTCGACTATTCGCCCGACAAAGCCCCGGCTGCGTTCGCGGGCTACGGTGATGTTTTCAACGATCCCGACCGGATGGCCGCGAACACGCTGATCGGCGTTCATTCGCTATTCCAGCCGCACATTCTCATCGAGGTCGAAGCGATCGCCGTCGTCGGCGATGAGTGAGACCCGAGCAAACGTGGACGAGACGATGACCATGAGAGTCGATCCGCTCACGCCGAGTATCGGTGCGGAAATCTCCGGCGTGGATCTGGCAGAGCTCACGGACGATGAGTTTCGTGCGATCCATCACGCATTTCTCGCCCACCATGTGCTCGTTTTTCGCGATCAGCAGTTGACGCGGGAGGCACACAAAGCGTTCGGCCGCCGTTTCGGTGAACTCCATCTCCACCCGGCCAAGACGAACTTGTCCATGCCCGGAGATCCCGAGATTTTCGATATCAAGATCACCGAACGGACGAAAGTCGCGAACGGCGAGAGCTGGCACACGGATCTCTCGTGTGAGCCAATTCCGCCAATGGCATCGGCGCTCTACATCACCCGGACGCCGCCGTCGGGTGGCGGGGATACGCTCTTCGCCAACATGCAGGACGCCTACGATGCGCTGTCACCTTCGCTCAAACGTTTCCTCGAGGGGCTGACTGCGTTTCATGACGGACGAAAGGATCTCGAGCATTACGGCTATCGGCTCAAAGCACACGAAACGTACCCTGCGTCCCACCACCCGGTGGTCGTCCGTCATCCGGAAACCGATCGCAAGCTCCTCTTCGTGAACGAGCCTTTCACCGTGAAGATCAACGAGTTGACGCGCGCGGAAAGCCGCGCCGTGCTGGACACGCTCTATCGCCACATCGAGCGCGGCACGCGGTTTCACTGCCGTGTGACGTGGCGACCGAACACACTCGTTCTCTGGGACAACCGTGCGGTGCACCACCATGCGGTGTGGGATTACTTTCCCGAGGCTCGTCTGGGCGAGCGGGTGACGGTGAAGTCGCATGCGCCACCCGTGGCCGCGAGTGGCTGATCTCGGCGTGGATTCCGCCTAGAGGTGTTGTGGTCCGGTCTCGTTGGCCGGATCAGCCGGCGGTTCCGGGGGTACGGCGGGTGTCGGCCAGAGGCGCGGCATACCGAGGCCTTCGATGACCTCACCTTTTTTGATGCCTTCGCGGTCGAGTGGGTAGACGGGCCACGACTGAGTGCGCCGCGCGTTCGCATCGAGGTAGACGACCGTGAAGACGCGACGTGTTCGATTCGTACGGTTCGCCGCCGCCATGTGCACGGTCAAACCCCCGTGCCAGATCACCGATCCAGCCTCGACTTCCACGTAGCGCCGGCTAATGCCGGCGAGGGCGGGGTCGTTCAGGATGTCGTACGGGTCCGTCGTGTGTGTGATGTCGACGACCTTCAGGCGACCGTGGCGGTGGGATCCCGGCACGTAGGCCATCGCCCCGTCATCGAGCTTTACGTCCTGGAAAGGAATCCAGGCACTGATCAGGGGCTGGGTGCCGAGTGGCCAGAAGGTCTGATCCTGGTGCGGCGTCGTTTCCCGGCCGCCGGCTTCCTTGTAGAGCGCCTGGTCCTGCCAAAGCGTCACGCCTTCGACGCCCATGAGCTGTGCGGCGATTCCGGCAAGCGCTGGATCGAGGGTGAGCGGTGCGACGGCGGGCTCGTCTCCCACAGTCGCATACATTGAATGAACGATTGTTCGTAGGTGGTCTTCTCCGCGAGCGGCCGATCGTCGTCTGCCGTGCGTCGTTCGATCTCGGCGTCGACCGCATCGCCAAAACGAGCGATCGAAGCGGCATCGAGCACGTTCGGCGTCACGACGAACCCGTCGCGCTGATAATCCTCGATCAGTTGATCTGGAACGACGTAGGGGAAGTCCCCCGATACCGCGCGGCTCACGGAGCACCCGCGTAGAGCAAGGACCAATCGGGCTCGGACTCGGGATGCGACAAGGCACCGTGAGCGTTTCGAACGACGCGCCGCTGTTCGTCGAGCCAGTGTCGCCACGCCGTGCACGGCACCAGTTCGTCGGCGCGGCGCGCCTGGTGTGCCGCGAGTTGCTCCACGAGATCAGCCTCGACCGCGAGACCCCGGCTCGCGAGGTTTTCGGTCTGCAACGGGTCCTCGGTGAGGTCGTAGAGTTCCGTCTTGCCGTCGAGCCACCGTGCGTAGGTATGGTTCGCCGTTCGTACCCCTCGCCATTCGGCGCCGTCCTGAAACCAGTCGAACCACTTCGAAAAATTCATCAGGAAAGCGCTGTCGTTCGGCGCGGGCGCGTCGTTCAGGATCGTGGCGGCGAGGTTAGCGCCTTCGATGCTCCGTGGGACGGGCAGCCCGGCGAGCCCGCACAACGTCGGGAACCAATCGACCATGTTGACGATCGCGTCGGTTCGCGAACCCGGAGCGACTTGCCCCGGATACTTGAGTATCCCCGGAATGCGGATCGAGGCTTCGTAAGGATGCTTCTTCGACCAGGGGCTGACGCCCTGCGAACCGCCTTGGGTGCCGTGGTCGGACGCGAAGAGGACGATCGTGTTGTCGCTTCGCCCCGTTTTGTCGAGATAGTCCAACAGCCGCCCGAGCATCTCATCGACCGCAAGGGTCATCGCGAGGTAGTGGCGGTACATCGCGAGCGATGAATCCTGGAGGGCCGGCGGAACGTTGGCCGGTAGCTCGAGGTTTTGCGGCAGCGATTCGTAGAAGCGTTCGGGCGCGAATTCGAAGGGCGTGAAATGCGGCTGGTGAGGCGACAGAAAGAGCAGGAACGGCTCATCGCCCGCTGCGTCCATGAACTCGAAACCGTACTTCAGGAGGCCTTCGGTCTCGTAGCCGTCCCAGCGCTCGTAATTCCAGTCGTCTTTGTGGACAAACCCGTCGAAATAGACCATGTGTTGGTTGTAGGCGCGCCAATACTGAAAACCGAGCCGGTCGCGCCCTTCGGGCACCCAGTCCGGGTGTTGCGGCATCCGGTCGAGCGCGGGCCAGAGCCCGGTATGCAAATGCCATTTGCCCACCCAGGCGGTGCGGTAGCCCCAGTGCGAAAACGTATCGCCGATCGATATCTCACTGTGGCGGGTGCGCGTCGTGTTGATCAGATGTCCGGTCGTTTGTGGATAGCGCCCCGTGACCAGCATGGCCCGTGCTGGCGTGCACACCGCACAGTTGGAGATGGCGTTCTCGAAAACGAGACCTTCTCGCGCCAGACGATCGATGGCCGGCGTCGCGATCTGGGTTTCACCGAAGAGGGGTAGCGAAAGGGCTCTTAACTGATCGGGAAAGAGCACGACGACGTTGGGTGCGGCGTTGAGGTTCGGTTGACTGGATGGCAATACGCGGTTCATGCAATCTCGGCGGACATCGGGGCAATGCGCATTCTAGTCATGTGAGCTATTGCGATCTGGATTGCTCGAAGGGGAGGGGTCATGCAGAAGAGTCGGTTCGGCTTGGTCGCCGCGGTGGTACTCATTGGCCAATTGAGCGCTCACGCGGGTTCGGTCTGGTACGTGCAATCGGGAGCGGACGGCGACGGTAGTCGAGCGACGCCGTTCGGTAGCCTTGCCGAAGCGGAGGACGCGTCTCTCGCGGGCGATGAGATACGGGTGCTCGCGAGTGAAACGGTTCTCGAGGGCTCGATCCGGCTGAAATCCGGTCAGACGCTCCGGGGTATCGACTCGCCGCGGCTGGCCTCGACGAACGCGGGAAGTAACGACGGTGACCTCGTGACGCTCGCGGACGACACGGTCGTTCGCGATATACACATCGTCGACGCCGTCGGTCATGCGATCGTCGGCCGAAACGTCTCGGGAACTTTGATCACGGGGAACCGAATCGACGACGCCAACTCGGCGGACGCGACGAGCGTCGCGACCGGCGCGACGGCCGGTTTAGGTGTCGCGGCCTTCCCGAAGGCGGTCATCGGTTTCGTTCACGACCTCAAGGCCGCAAGGCCCAATATCGTAGCGTCGAACCAGCTCGTCGGTCAGACCCGCCTCGGTGGCAGCGCGATTGCGATCCACGCCAGAGCGCGGGCAAGGGCGCATCTTTCGATCGCGGACAATAGGATCGGAAACTTGGGCGGCGGCTTCCCGCGCTCCGGGATTCTGATCGATGCGCAAGACGATGCTCGCATCGAGTTCGACATCGAAGCGACTTCCGTATCGAACGCTTGGGAGAGTTCCGATGGCATCTTGTCGGTTGCCCAGCATCGCTCACGCATTGACGGTCGCATCCGCGAGTATGAGTTTGAGGGCGGCGTAAATCAGGGACTGGGGAGCAACGGTATCGAAGTCGTGACCTACTACGGCCGCAGCTGGCTCTCGCCGAATGAAGACAACCATGCCGCCACGTCACGTGTAGCGATCGAAGAGAGCGACATCACCGGTAGTGGGGGTTTCGGTTTCGTCGTGTGGAACATCTTTGGTCGTCCCGACGCGACCTCGGTAATCGACCTCGGAAGCGGCGTGTTGGGTAGCGTCGGTCGCAACCGGATCATCGGGAACGGTCGCGAGCTACCGTTCCCTGGCGCGGTTTATGTCGTCCATGACGTCCTCGAAGCGCCGAACAACTGGTGGGGAACCGATGCGACCGTTGTCGACGGGGGTGTCGGCAAGCTTGCGCCGTCTCTTGCGTTCATCTGTCGAGGCGAAGACGAGCAGCGTCGAGAGCTAACGGCCGCAACCGGTGGTCAGGACGTATGGTCGAACTTCTGTCCAGGCGAAGACACCAGCGCATTGACGACCCGACCGGCACTGACGTCGGATCCCCGGCCTTAAGGAAAACAGAGGCGACCGGCATCGGTGGTGTCGCGTGTTTCGACGCCGGCCGTCCGCAGTACGTGGCCGACGAGGGCCGTTGCATCGTGACGGGACAGTGATCCCTCGCCTCCCGGCGGCATTCGTTGCTGCGTCATCTCGACGAGATCATCAGAATGACGATCCTGCCAGCGCGACGCAAAAAACGAACCGGTTAGGGCGACGCCGTTCGGACCGCCGTTCAGGCCTGGCCCGTGGCATGAGGTGCACTGATCGCGGTATAGCACCGCGCCTCGTTCGGCATCTTCGGCGGCAACGCTCGCGCAGGTGATGCTCGGATCGACGGGTGAAGGGAGTTCGAAACGCTCGACCGTAGTCGTCGGTGCAGGCGCTATGGCCACACTGGGTCGATCCTCACGGGCAAGTCGAAAGACGTAGAGCACGGGGCTCCCCGCCGGGACTTGGACCCCAGCAAAGAGATTCAGCAAGCCGCTCAAAAGATCGCCGCCGCCGACCGCGATAGCGATGTACTGCTCACCGTCGATCGCATAGCTCACCGGAAATCCGGTGACCGGTGCGTTCAGCATCTTTTCCCACAGAACCTCTCCGGTGCGAGCGTCGTGGGCGCGAAATCGACGGTTGGTCGTGCCGGCGAAGACGAGATCGCCCGCGGTCGCGAGGGTCGACATCATCCCGACGGGATCGTCGTGCTGCCAGAGTGTGGTTGCGGTCTTCACCGAAACGGCGTGCAACGTGCCGAATGAACGTGCTTCGGGCGTCGTGACCACGTTGAACGCCAGCCCATAAAGATCGCTTGGTTGCGGATCGAGCGTCGCGATCTCCGGATACATGCAGGTGTTCGTGAGCGGTGCGTAGATGGCCTGCGTGCGCGGACTGTATGCAGCAGATGGCCAATTTCGCCCGCCGGCGGCACTGGGACACACCAGTCCGTAGCTCTCTTCGTGGAAGCTCGGAATCGTCTCCTCGTTGAGCCGAACGGCGCCCGTTTCGGGAGTAATCTCACTGATTACGTTCTGGGAGACGGTGGGCCTTGACCAAAGAAACTCACCCGTCTCGCGATCGAGGGTCCACACGATGCCGTTCTTGCCAGGGATGCCCGTGAGAACGCGACGTTGCTCGCCAAACGAAATACTGGGATTGATGCTGGTGGCCGCTTGCGGGTCGGGCTCGAGCGGTATGTCGACCAGAATGCGTTCGAACGGATGGTCGAGATCCCAATTGTCGCGAGGTAGATGTTGGAAATACCACGCGAGTTCGCCGGTATCGGGCCGTAACGCCAGCGTCGAGTTCGAGTAGAGCATCGGCTGGCCGCGCGTACCGCGGATGATTTCCGCGGCGGGTGCGGGAACGGACGTACCCCAGTAGATGAGGTCGGTCTCTGGATCATATGAGCCCGTGTGCCATGCCCCCACGTGTCGGCGTTTCTCGTACGGTAGATCACCCCAGGTATCGAAGCCGGCTTCACCTGCGCGCGGAATGAGATAGAAGCGCCAGAGCTCGCGGCCGTCTTCGGCGTCGTGTGCCATGACATAGCAACCGCCGACGAGCGCAGGGCCGCAGTTCCGCCCGCTGATGACCTTCCCGCCGACGACGATGGGTCCGGTCGTGTGCGTCGTCTGGTTGTAGTTATCCGTCGACACGTCCCAGATGATCTGACCGGTCGAGGCGTTGATTCGGAGCAGGCGCGCGTCGCCCGTGGTCGCGTACAGCGAGTCGCCGTAGAGGGCGACGCTGCGGTTTACCTGCGCGCTCAGGATGCCCTGACCGCCGCCGGTGAAATCGTCCGGCCACTCGCGCCGGTAAGTCCAGATCGATTCGCCCGTGCGTGCATCGATCGCGTGGAGTACGTCGGCCGGGCCGGGAACGAACATGACGTCGCCGCGGACCAGCGGTGTCGACTCGATAGGTCCTTCGGTCAGGCTGAAAGACCAGGCGAGCTCGAGCTGGTGAACGTTCTCGACGTTGATCTGGTCAAGTTCGCTGTAGCCCCAGTTCGCGTAATTGCCGCGGAACATGAGCCACTCGTCGGGCGACGGATTTAGGAGGTCGTCGTCGGTCACGGGATCAATCAACCCCGTCTCGGCGGCTGCGACGTTCTGTGCCGCCAGGGCGACACCGAGCAGGCACGCCATGACGGCCATGACCACTCCATGCTTCACGAGCGCGTGAACCCTATGATTCGTCTCGAGGTAGAAGACAGAGAACGCGGACTTCGACGCTTACCCGTTCGGGTGCATCAGCCGGTGTATTCGGATGGTCGAAGGCTGAGTGCAGCGTCGGTCGTGCGGGTACCTCGGTCGAGTCGAAGCCTTTCCAGAGCAGGACTTCGTCGCGCGTCATGTCGGGAAAGTAGTACCACTGGTGCGTTGGATCATGCCGGGCGCTGTAAGTCTCGAGCCCGCCCCGCGGTTGTCCCGTCGGCAGGCGACCGATCAGGCTCGATTGCAGGCAATCGTGCGAGACCGTGCGTCGATCCGCGAGCGCAAGCGGGAATCGCTTGAGCGGGGTATCGATCACAGGCCGCCAGGTGTTGATCACGAGCATGCGATAGCCACGTAGTGCTTCTTCGGTGAGGCCAGCCTCGAGCATGGGTTGGGTGAGGCCGAACGTTTGCGTGTGTGGTATTCCCCCACTCGCGATCGTCTTGATGATGCCCTCACCGTACGTTTCCGTGAAATCGTTGTGCGCTGCCTGCAGTGCGCCGCGCGACTGCGTCATGAGTTTCGCGAGGGGCCCGTTGCCGCCGACCTCGGGTTCCGACTCGCGCCGCAAGTGGTTGTTGCTGAAGGCGTGAACCGCTCCCGTCACCGATTTCACCAACGACGTGATTTCGCCGTAATAGGTCGCCGCGATTTCGGAATCGTCGTACCAGTTGGCGACGTTCGAGTGGTGCGAGTGCAGCTCGAAGCCGTTAGCGTGGATCGAGGCGTGCTCCAGCTCGCGGCCGTTCTTGACGTTCTTGACGACCGAATTCTGGGTTAACGAACTCATCCGTTGCCGAACGCTGAGCGCCTCTTCGAGTTCTGCCAACGCTTCGGGAATGTCGTTCAGTTCTTTGATCACGCGCGCGACGCTGTCGCGGTCGCCAGACTCGGCACGTGTGTAGATGTGGCGAATCTTGCCGGATGCGTCGATCAAGCCATCGGTACAACGATGCCGCCATCGCTTGAGAATCGGCTCGATCGCGGCGGCCTGGGAAAGACGCGCGAGATCTTCGGTGAGCGGCACATCGGCTTCGGGGAGGTAGTTGAAGGTTGCGGTCGTATCCGGCATGGCGTCTCCCGAGATCAGGGAATGGCGTTGGGTCTCACTCGTGCCCGGGCGATTCTACTGCGCCCGGGCAACCGCGCCCGCCGAGGGTGGCGAACTCGTCTTCGCGGAAGAGTTCGCCAGAGAAGTAGCCTCGATAGGCTTCGCAGTAGCTTGCTTGCGAAGCATACGAGCGATCGGCGAGAAATCGTTTGCGCACGGCCGCTTCCGTCATGGTGGCCGGTTCGACACGAATGCCGCCGTCAAATGCCGTATCGAAGATGATCGTTTGTGGATCATCCGACCAAGGCGGCCAGCTCGGTAGGTGCTCGTTACCGGCGTTCGGGTCACCTGAACGCGCGAATGCTGCCCAATAGGACCGCATGGCGCTCGATAGCTCATCGAACGCATCGGACGGTGGATAGACGATACGCAGCGGTTCGATGAAGTTGCCGAACACGAACGGAATCTCGAGTGCGTGTGCCGCGCCGAGCAGCGGCTTCAAGTCGACGACCGCGAGATCACGCCAGTCGTCGACATCGAACCGATAGCCGTAGACGTCCGCATGTCCGTTGGCAACGAGCCGATCGGCCAGTTCGACGACGCCGCGAGCGCGCCAGAGATCGCTCGAATAGGCGTTGTCGCGATCGTATTCGGCCTGGTCGATGGCCCCGCTGGGGATCACGTCGAAGAGCTTCTCGGTGGCCGGACCCATCATCGTGAAGAGCTTGGTTTCGTCGCGGTTCGTGCCGAGCATCATCGGCACGCGATGGAAACCGTCGACCTGCTCGAAGCGCACGTAGACCCCCTCGGCGGGGAGTACGTACCCATCGGCGAAGAGATCGGGATGACCCAGCATGAGGCCGAAACCGCCATCGTAGAGAGCGAGCAGTTCGTCGGGCGTCAGCTCGCGCAGCCGTGAGGCTATCGCCTCGTCGGTCAACGTGTCTTGCTTTGTCCTGGCGGCACGACGGTCGGCATTCAGCATCGCATTGACGATTTCTCGCCCGCTGAAAGCGTGGCCCGGTTGCTCGTCGTCGCGGTAGTTCTCGGCAACGTCGATCGAGGTGAGGTTGAGACCGCCGCTTTGCGAGATCGCGCGATGAAAAAGCCCTTCGGCGAGGGGCGAGACGACCATCGAGAGCACGTTGAAGCCGCCGGCGGACTCGCCAAAGATCGTGACGTTGTCCGGATCGCCGCCGAAGACGGCGACGTTGCGTTGTACCCAGGCGAGTGCCTCGATGATGTCGAGCGTGCCGTAGTTGCCCGATGCGTCTTCGGGGCCGTGCGCATCTGCCGCCAATGCGGGGTGGCGGAACCAGCCGAGCGGACCGAGCCGGTATTGGATCGACACGACGACGAGTTCTTGCTCGCCGGCCAGGCGCGCGCCGTGATAGACCGACGTACTGGCCGCGCCAATGCTGTTGCCACCGCCGTGGATCCAGACCATGACCGGAAGATCGTTGCGCTCGTCGGCCGGTGCCCAGATGTTGAGATAGAGACAGTCTTCGTCACCGTCGACGGCGGCACCGCTCTTTTGCGGACATGCCGGGGCGAAAGCCGTTGCCTCTCGCGTCCCAGTCCATGGGTCGGGCCGCGCCGGTTGGCGCCACCGGAGATCGCCGACCGGCGGCGCGGCGAAAGGAATGCCGCGCCAGACGAAGGTATCGAAGGCGTCCCGTGCGCCCACGAGCGTGCCGGTTTCGACTTCGCGTTCGGTGGCCGCGTCCACTGAGAGCACCGCTTCGTCGCTCGGCGCGAAATAGGCGTAGGCCCCGACGGCGACGAGAAGGATGGCGATAAAAAGGCCACCGACCGTCCAACCGATGATCTTGAGCACGCGCGAGTTCCTCCTGATCAGTACTCGATGATCGCCCGACCCAGGATCTTGCCGCCGTGCAGGTCGTCACAGGCTTCGTTGATGTCGGCGAGTTTGTAGCGTCGCGTGATGAGCTTGTCGAGCGGGAACCGACCTTCCTGATGCCAGCGCAGGAACATCGGAAAATCCGTGTCGGGATACGTCGCGCCGAGACTGCCCCGGTACTGTCTCTGGGCCATCATGAAAAGCCGCGGGTCGAGTGTGATTTCGGGTGGCGGGATGCCGATCAGGACGGCCATACCGCCGTGGTTATCCGCACCCGATCCGCCGGCTCGGGTCGCGGGCAGGATCTGTTCCGCCGTCTGTCGCACGCCAATCGCGTCGAATGCGTAGTCGACACCGCCGCCCGTCAGTTCGCGGATTTCCTCGACGGGGTCGGTGTTACCGCCCGCGTTGACGGTATGCGTAGCGCCGAACTGCCTTGCGAATTCGAGCTTCTCGTCGACGAGATCGACCGCGATGATCGGATACGCGCTCACCAGCGCCGCGGCTTGGATGGCCGAAAGCCCGACGCCGCCGACGCCGAATACGGCGACGGAATCGCCCGCGCGCACTTTGGCGGTATTGAGCACGGCACCGGCGCCGGTCAGGACCGCGCAGCCGACGATGCAACTCACGTCGTCCGGATGTTCATCAGGGATCGGCACGACGAGTGACCCGCTCGTGAGAACGTCCTCGCTCCATGTGTAAACGCCGCCGAGTGCCGGTTCCCCGCGGTACATCGCACCGGTCGGTTGTGGCGCCATCCGCCCGCGCGGTGTCTGGCGTGGTACCCATGTGACGATGCACTTGTCGCCCTCTTGGAGATGATCGACGGCACTGCCGACATCCGTGACGATTCCTGTGCCTTCGTGCCCCAGGAGCTGCGGGCGGGGCAGGTCGGCGTTGTGCATCTGGTGTAGCTGCGAATGGCACACGCCGCTCGAGAGGAGCTTCACGCGGACTTGATCGTGACGTGGGTCCGGGAGTTCCAGTTCATCGACAACGAGCGGCGCGTTGTGCTCGAGCTGGATCGCGGCGGTGGTCGATTTGGTCGCCATGTCGACTCCAAACAGGGAATACGGGATGGAGCATCGTCGATTGTGTGGACGGCAACAACGTCGCGATCGCGATAGATTGACGTTCGGGAGGAATCACCATGCGCATCATCGACGTCGACGCTCACCTGCACGAGCCGCTTGATTGGCTGGAAGTCACGGCGCCGGAAATCGCCGAAACGCTCGGCCCACCGGCCAAGTTCATGGACATCGCGGGTCCACTCTTTGGCCGTTATCCGAGCGAGTTCCGTGAGTTGCCGGAAGACCAACGGCCCAAGAGCGTGTGGGACAACGTTCTGCCCGGTTTTGTCACACACCTCGAAATCACCGAAGAACGCCAACCGGACGATCACCACGATGAGCGCGGCGGCTACTTCGATGCGCAAGCCCGGATCGCGTTCTGCGACGAACGCGGTATCGAGAGCCAGTTCCTGAACCCGACCTTTCTTGTGGGCTCGTTCATCCAGGCGGCTGGACTCAGACGTCACGATCTCTTGGGGGGAATCCGAGCAGCCTGGAATACCTGGGCGACTGAGCAGGTTCGAGGATTTACGGATCGGCTCTTCCCCGTGACGCAGATCGACCTGAACGACGTGGAATGGTCGGTTGCCGAGATGACACGTTCGCGTGAACGCGGCAGCCGGGCGTTTGCGATTCCGGAGTCGCCCGTCGGCGGACGAGGGTCGGGCAATATCGCGCGATCCATCACACATCCGGACTTCGAGCCGATCTGGTGCGCGGCGGAAGAACTCGGCATGGCGGCGTTTGCGCACGTCGGGTTTGCACGCGAACGGATCAATCCGGGCTGGGCGAACAACGGCACGGATTCGGTCCGCACGTTCACGACGCTTGCAGTCGATCGTGGCCTCGCACACGGGCACCCAACTCATGCTCGCGGCGATGGTTTTCGATGGACTGCTCGAACGTCATCCGGGGCTTAACGTCGTGGTCGAAGAGGTCGGCATCGACTGGTTGCCGCCGCTGGTCCGCGCGCTGGACGCGAGCATCGGCCGGTTGCCCGAACTGATCCTCGACGGCGAGTTTCGGCCGAGTAATTTGATTGAGGGGTCGAGCTATCGGCTGCCGCTCGCACCTGTCGAATACCTCGAACGTCAGGTGCGGGTGACGCCGTTACCGACGGTCCATCCCATCGGTCCGGTCCTCGATCAGGTACCGACGTCGTTGCTCTGTTTCTCGAGTGACTACCCGCACGTCGAAGGATCGGCGGACGCCGTTGCGGTATTGGAACGTCAACTCGTCGGGCAACCCGCCGCTGTGCGTGAAGAATTCTTCGGCGGTGTCGGCGTCCTGCTCGGGATCTGAGCTCTCAAGCGTCCGGTATCTCGTCCCAGACCTTCTCGGCGTTCCCCACCTGGCCGAGGCCCGGCGCCAGCAAACCCTGGCCCGGAACGTGGTTCGCCTCGATGCGGATACCGTCGGGGTCTTCGAACAACACCGAGTAGTAACCCGGTGCGAAACCGTCCTGCTGAGGTCCGTGGATGATGTTCGCGCCGATTTCCTGGGCGATCTCGTAGATCTCGTCGACATCCTGGCGTGAGCGCATCCGAAAACAGAAGTGATGCAATCCCGGGTGGCGTTGCTTGAAAGCCTCGTTCTCGAATTCGGGATCGGCGGGGCTGATCGTGATGCCGGTGCGGCCGCCGACACCGTAGAGGCTTCTCTCCGTATCGGAGACGAGCGTCATGTTCATCGACGTCAGCAAGCGCCGGTAGAAGGGGATCGACCGTGCCATGTCGGTGACGGTGAGTTGAATATGCGCGATTCCGTTGAGGTGGGGCATGTCGAATCCTTTTACTTGTGTTCTTGCTACGTCAGCGCTTGATCGCGAGCGTCAGGCCATCGCCGATCGGTAGTAGGCAGGTGTCGACGCGTTCATCAGCGTGCACTTTGGCGTTCAGTGCCCGGATGGCGTCGGTGTCCTCGTCATGCGCGTTTGCATCCGCCACGCGGCCGCTCCACAGGACGTTGTCGATGCCGATTAGTCCGCCCGGTCGCAGGAGTTCGAGGCACTGCTCGTAGTATGTGTCGTAGTTCGCCTTATCAGCGTCGATGAACGCGAAGTCGAACGAACCTTGCTCGCCCGCGGCCATCAGCTCGGCGAGGGTCTCCGTCGCGGGCTTGAGGCGCAGATCAATCTTTCCCGCCACGCCGGCTTCTTCCCAGAAGGGTAGGCCGACGCTCGTCCACTTTTCGGAGACGTCGCAGGCGATGACGACACCGTCTTCCGGCAACGCTTCGGCCACAACGAGCGCGCTATAGCCCGTGAACGTGCCGACTTCGATAGTCCGGCGCGCGCCGATCAATCGAACGATGAGCGCCATGAAGGCGCCTTGCTCGGGTGAGATCTGCATCATGTGGGCGCGGGTGGCTGCGCGGGTTTCCGCCCGCAAAGCACGTGCCGTGCTCGATTCGCGCACCCCGTTGGCGATCAAGTAGTCGTATAGCTTGTCGGTCAGGTCGATCGTTCGGCTCGACATGGTTGTCCCCGTCTGGTGGGTCGCTAGTCGTCACTCGCGGCGTTAGCGCGAGGCGTGTCGGGATCGGTGCCGTTGAAGTCGGTGAAGACGAGCCGATTCCCGAACGGGTCGGGCACGGACATCTCGGTACTTCCCCACGGCATTTTCTGAAGTCCGGGCCGGGCGTTTTTGTAATCCTTCGCGATCAGTTCGCGCTGGTAGGTTTCGAGACTGGTCGCGTGGATTCGAATCGTTGCCCCGGGTGACGCATCCCCGTGATGCTCGGTCAGATGCAGCACGCATCCGTCTTTCGAGACCTGCATGTAAAGCGGCAAGCCCGGCTCATGGCGTTGCTTCCAGTCGATCTGGAAGCCGAGAAAGTCGACGTAGAACTCGACGGCCTTCGCTTCGTCGAAGCTCCGTAACAGTGGTGTGGTCGATCCGAATCCCATGTCTTTCCTCCGGTTCTAACGTCTAAGGCGAGCTGTTGATCGCCTGTGGCAGCCCGGCTGCCGTTCGTCGAACATCGTCGGGGACGAGGGCGCCTACCGCACAACCGCCTGCCAGCATGATGTTGCCGTCGATGCCGGCCACGCTTTCACCGACGACGTCGGCTAGTTCGGTGGCGGTCATCTTGTGAATCTTTCGATGGGGAATCCCGCCGGCGACGACTCGATCGGTTTGACCGGCCGCTTCGCTGAGGCTCATGTTGCCGGGACCGAAGTTGTCCCAATTGATCACCTGCACGGGGTAGTCGAAATAGCGTTCGAGTGAGGTGTTGTTGCCGCAGACGTGCAGCATGTTGAACGGGGCCGATGACGCGGCTTCCAGTACCGGACGATCGTACGGACGGCCGAACTCCTCGAAGAACCCGGCGTCGCAAACATCGAGGCTCGTCCACTGGGTATGTGCATAGAAAACGCCGGATGCGCCCGCGCCAATCAGATCTTCGACATGCCGAGCGAGTGTCTCGCTGATGTGGGCGAGCGCGAGTTTCAGATCCTCAGTGTTTTCGCGGGCGTACGAGTTGAGCGGCTCGCCCACGCCCCCAGCGAGAAGACCAGCCACGGCGAGCGGCGAAAAGACGGTCACCAGAACGTCGACGGAGTCCCCGATTTCTTCGACGACGAGCGAAAGTGCTCGAACGTGCTCCTTGAAGACCGGATGGTCGGGGGACGCCACGGGGATCGACCGCAGATCGTCGGCGCGGGTGACGACCTTGTGCACGAGTCGTGGAAACTTCTGTTCTGTGGGCGGTTGATATCGGTTGCCCCAGGGTTCGGCAAACATCGTCCAGCGCGGGTTGAGTTTGACGAAGTCGTAGTCGAACTTCCGTTGCCGCTCGATCGTCTGCGCCGCGAGATCCTCGGCGGTTCCCTCGCGCAGGAAGTCGTGGCCCCAGGTCGAAACCGGCAGGCGGTCGGGGCGCTCGCCGCTCAGCACCGCGCGGACACGTTCCTTGTGGTTCACAGCGCATTACCCCTTTGACGACGGAACAAGAGTAAGCGCGTGTGGTGACGATGAGAAACCGGATCTAGTCATGGGCGGCTGCTACGCGTAGCCCGCGCCGTGACCGTGGCTGGCCGTTTTCCGCTAGGTGAAACGCAACTCCCGATAGCCCCCGGCGGCGACATCGTCACAGGTGTTGCGGTACTCAGGCGCTGTGCCGCTGTAGACGACCACGCGGCGCTGATCCTTGCCGTCGACGTTCAAATTGATTCCGGTCATCCACGAATCGACTTCGCTTGCGAGGATTCGTTTCGCCTTGCGATGGACGAGTTCGTTCCAGTCGGCGACCGCTTCGGGACTCGCGTCGGCGCGTGTCAGGTCGCCCGCTTGCATGTACTTGATGAGACCACTCACCCAATCGACGTTGTACTCGATGCTGCGCGGATTGTTCCCGAGTGACGCGTGCGGGCCCATGATCATGAACATGTTCGGGAAGGCGTCGACCATGACGCCGACGAAGGTCCGTGGTCCGTCGCCCCATTTCTCTTTGAGAGGCACCCCGCCCACGCCGCGAAAATCGATCCGATCGTAGATGCCGGTGACGGCGTCGAACCCGGTGGCGTAAACGATGACGTCGAACTCGTAAGTCTTTGCGCTCGTCTGAATCCCGTTCGTCGTGACGCGCTCGATCGGCTCTTCGAGAATGCTGACGAGGTCGACGTTGTCCTGGTTGAAGACCTCGTAGTAGTGCGTTTCCTGGGGAACGCGGCGCGTGCCGAAGCCGTGGTCTTTCGGGATCAAGCGCTCGGCCGTCACGGGATCGTCGACCCGTTCGCGGATCTTGTCGGCCACGAACTCCGACATGAGCCGGTTCGCGTCCGCGTCCGTCAGCATGTCGCGGAAGTTGCCCTGCCAGATACCGAAACCCTGGCCGGCATAGAGTTCTTCCCAGAAGGCCAGCCGCTCCGCCTCGCTCACCTCGAAGGTCTTGCGCATATCAGTCGTATGCACGAAGCAGGCGTTCGACTCTTGGCAACGTTGGAAGATGGCGGGATAGTCGGCGCGGATTTCCGTCATCTCGTCTTCGTCGATCGGCCGGTTGTGCAGTGGCGTGCACCAATTCGGTCGGCGCTGGAAAACGGTCAGGTGCCCGGCGGTCTTCGCGATCTCCTGAATCGCCTGTACACCGCTTGCACCCGTGCCGACGACAGCGACACGTTTGTCGGCGAAATCGATACCTTCCTTCGGCCAAAGACCCGTGTGGGTCCATTCACCCGCGAACTCCTCGATGCCGTCGAAGCGGGGCATCGTCGGCGCCGAGAGCAGGCCGATGGCGGCGATCAGAAATCGCGTGCGGTAAGTGCGGCCATCGGCGAGACGAATCTGCCAGCGCCCGTCGGCGTCGTCGTAGTGCGCGGCGTCCACCCTGGCGGAGAACTCGATGTCGCGACGCAGATCAAGCTTGTCGGCGACGAAGTTGCAGTAGCGTTCGACTTCCGGCTGGCCGGAGAAGCACTCGTCCCAATCCCATTCGTCGAGGATTTCCTGGGAGAAGGAATAGCCGTAGGAATAGCTTTCGGAGTCGAACCGCGCGCCGGGGTAGCGGTTCCAATACCAGGTGCCGCCGACGCCCGTACCGGCTTCGAGCACGGCGCCGACGAGTCTTGCTTACACCGATGCGCTCTCGGGCGATGTTGAACTCCTCGCCGAGCTCGACCGGACGTTGCGCATGCGATCGCCTGCCACCGGATGGGATTTCTGATCGCGGGGTCGGTCACGTCCCGGCGATCAGCAGATAGGTTCCCGGATCGCCGATCTGGTTCGGGGCTCGACTGATGCGGCGGAAGCCCGTTTCCTGGAGGAGCTCGACGCATTCGTGTGGGAAATAGGCCTGCGCGGTGTCGGTGTACATCTCGATCGCGCCGTTGTCGTCAACGACGAAAAACCGGTTTACGCCCACGGCCTCATCCTCGAACCAGTGATGGTCTTCGAGCCAGAGGTGGGGACCACCCGAGAAGACGCTCGATGCGCGAACCTGCCACGCGGGCGCGCCGCTGGCCCGTAGGCGGAGCACTTGCTCGGCCTGGAGCTCGAGCGCGATCGAACCACCAGGAAAGACTGCGTCGCGCATCATCTCGAGGAGCGCGACACCCTCGGTTCGCGAGAAGGTGTTGAATTCGCCGTACATCAAGACGGCGAGATCAAAACCACTGCCGAGTTCGACTTGCCGGATATCGCCGAGCACGTAGTTGGAGTTCGGGTCTTCCCCGCGGGCGTACTCGATGGAAGCGGGCGAGAAATCGACGCCGGTACATTGGCATCCGCGTGTAGCGAAAGCGGCGGTATATAGACCGGGCCCACAGCCGAGATCGAGTACGCGGCCGGGTCGCCCGCCGAG
The DNA here is from genome assembly GCA_951813295.1 of uncultured Pseudomonadales bacterium. Classification (GTDB taxonomy): domain Bacteria; phylum Pseudomonadota; class Gammaproteobacteria; order Pseudomonadales; family Azotimanducaceae; genus VXYL01. Next base: position 628,655 of record CATOTI010000002.1, on the reverse strand, counting down.
GGTCTTATCGAACAGGAAATCGACCTGACGTTCGATGAGCGAGAGTCGGCGGCTCGCCATGTCGTGCGATTGGTCGAGATGCTCATCGAGCATCCGCTTCGAGAACTCGGCCTCGTGCCAGGGAATCTTGCTGGCGCCCTCCCAGGGCACGGGTGGCGGTAACGCGGCGAGTTCCTCGAGGTTCATTTACCAGTTCTCGCCGAACGGACGGATCATGGCGTCGAACGTCCACGCGCTCTTCGGTTGGTGGGCGAGGTGCCAGACCTCACCTGCAATATCGTTCGGGTGGCAGAAGTAGTCGTCCGGGGCATCGGGGTTCCGTTTACGTGTCCACTCGAGATCGATCACCGCATCGATTGCGAGGTAGGCGACGTGCACGCCTTGGGGTCCAAGCGCGCGGGCCATCGACTCGGCAAGGATGCGCTGTGCGGCTTTGGTCGGGGCGAAGCCGGCAAAGAAATCCTTGCCACGGTAGGCGGATGTGTTCCCCGTGCAGACGATTGCCCCTTCGCCGCGTTCGACCATCGCGGGCGCCGCGAGTTGCCCGAGCCGCAGCAGCGCCGTCGTGTTGATGCGGAAGTTCCGTTCGAGCACGGCCGGGTCGATCTTCGAGAAATCGCCGAAGGCACCGCCGACGGCATTGTGAACGACGACGTTCGGGGCACCGAGTTCGCGTTCGATCGATGCGTACGTTTCGGCGAGCGCTTCCAGGTCCGATACGTCACACGGATAGGCATGCGTCGAAGGCGTGTCGGCCGCGATCGCCGCGAGGCGGTCACGATCGCGCGCGAGCATGGCGACGTCATAGCTTTCGGCGAAACGGCGCACGATGGCGCTACCGGTACCTGGGCCGACGCCCGTGACGAGGCAGACGGAGCTTGTCATGGCTTTCTCGATCGAAATTGAGCGCACACGATACCGTGCCGCGGACGAATTGGACGCACCGCGCGGTGCTTCTCGACGTTAGTGCGAGTGGCGGGTCACGAACGCCGCGAGACTCGCGGCGACGGCGGCGTTGAGCGATTCGACGTCGTCCCCGAGCGGAATCGACAACGAGCCGTCCGCGAGGGCGCGGGTGGATTCGGCGATGCCTTCGGTCTCGTTACCGACGACATAGAGCGCGCGAGCAGGTGCCTCGTGATCGAATAGGTCGACCTCGGCGTCCGCGTCGAGCACGAAGACCGCGGTGCCGATTTCACGCAACCTCTCGATAGCGTCGCTGAGCGGACTGCCGTTGATGACCCGCGCTTTCAGGAGCACCCCGGCGCTCGCCTTGACGGCTAGCGGGTGCAGCCGCGCTTTACCGAGCGCGACGAGGCAGAACGCGCCGGCGGCATGGATCGATCGCACGGCCATGCCGAGATTCTGCTGGTTGTCGATTCGCTCCAGCGCGACGATCACGAACTCATCGGGAGGATCGGCGCAGAACTGATCGATGTTCATGAGCCCGGGCGCGACGACGTCGGCAGCGACACCCTGGTCCTGTTTGCTGTTGCCTGAGATGAACGACAGCGACCGCCGCGAGTGAAACCGGACATCGATGCCGCGATTTCGCGCCGCGTCGAGGATTTCGCGGATGCGCGACGAACGCCGTTGATCTTCCGCGACGTGCAGACATTCGATCTCGATATCGCTCGAAACGGCTTCGAGGACGGGATTCTTGCCGTATATCGTCAGACCGGACATACGTTCAGTTCCTCGAGATGCGTTGCAAAGTGGCGGTAGCTCGGATGAGGTGCTAAAAACCCGCTGTCGAAACCCGGGCATGAAACCTTGGAAGCTCTAGAAAGACTCCTGAACCCTGCCGTCGTTTGGGTACTCATCCCGATTGTGGCCATCGTCGCGCCGCTCATTGTCAATTTTCAGAAAAACCGTTGGAAGCACGAAGAGCGGATGGCCAAGATCGCGGCCGGTATCGATCCCGATGCGGAATACATCGAGTTCGACGAAGACGGCAACCGCCTCGAAGACCAAGGCGACGACGACCGCCAACGCTAGCGCCCGTTGGGCGTCGGTCAGTCGAGACGGTACACGCGCGCCGCGGTCGCGTAGAACATCGCGTGCTTCTCGTCTTCACTGAAGTCGGCAACGATATTCTTCAGGCCGTTCCAGAGAACGTGATACGAGATCGATAGCTTGTCGACGGGAAAGTTGCTCTCGAACATGCAGCGTTCCGGCCCGAAGCAATCGATCATGTGATGGTAGTAGGGCGCTTGAGCCTCGACGAATTCGTCGGACGTCGGTGGAACATCTCGTTCGTCCCAGCCGAAGCCGTTGTCCGGCATCGCGAGGCCACCGAGCTTGGCGACGACGTTTTCGCACTCGGCGATCGCCGCGATGTCCTCCTTCCACGTCGGAAAGATCTCCTCGCGCATGCCTTCGTAAGCCCCTGCACCCGCGGGCGTGCCGAGATGGTCGAGCACCATGACCGTGTCCGGGCATGCACGCGCCAACGCGAGGTAGTCCCGGTTCTGGTGATGAAAATGCCAGGTGTCGTGCGGATAGCCGCGCCGCCCGAGCAAACGCACGCCGTCGCGGAAGTCTTCGCGTGAGTAGAGATCGGGGAAGCGGCCGCCCGGGTTCGTGAGTGTGCCGGTCTTGTCCTCCGGCCCCGCGTGGCGGATTCCCTTGAAGAGTCCCGGTGCGGCGGCTTCGTGCGCATCGAGGACTTCGGAAACCAACGCTCCGAGCGTGAGGTCGGCGAAGCCGACGATACCGGCGATCGTTGCTTTGTCCTCGGCCCGCGCGGACTCGGCGGCGCAGGACACGACGTACTCGGTTTCACCGATCGGGCGCAGATGCTCAGGGCCGACTTCGCGGTAGTTCGATCGGCATTCCAGGAACACCGTCTTCTCGATCCGATGGCCCGACTCCGTGTCGCTCCAGAGATCGTCTAGTTCATAACGGCCCCACATGGTCGAGTCGACGGACCAGAGATGGTGGTGCGGGTCGACGATCCGGCGGTCCGGGTCGATGATTTCTTCTTTCACCTGATCGAACCAGGCGGGATCTTTGGCTCTCGGCACGGGGGTCTTTCCCACTCACTTGCTATGCAATGATTAGATCGCATGTCGAAACGCATCCCAACTCCTTAACCTTCAGGCGTGAAACGACGATGTCGACGGGGATTACCGGTAGACCGAGCGACTTTCTGAAGGTCGGCGTGGCCGCGGCCGGTCGCGGTGATCTGGCGGCCGTCGAGGCGATCCTCGAAGAACGTCCCGAGTGGCTGAACCGCGTCGGCTCTCACGGTCGAACCATGCTGTGGGAAGCGGCGTATCGCGGCCGACTCGTGGTCGTGCGCGAGTTATTGAGACGCGGTGCGGATCCGAATGCATGGGGATGCCATTTCACCCCGCTCCTGGTGGAGGTGAGTCCCTATGTGGCGGCACGGTTCAAAGCGCATGACGCGGTGGCGGCGCTGCTGGCTCCCGCTGAACTCGATGTCTTCTCCGCGGCGTTTCTCGCGGATCTCGAGACGCTCGATCAGCGGATTCTCGACGATCCGTCCGTCGCGGTACGCACCAAGGTCCAGCACGATCCCAACGTTGTCGCGACGGCACTGCACTACGCCGTGGCGGGCCGTTCGCCCGAAGCGACCGATCGGCTGCTTGCCGCTGGTGCCGACCCGACGCCATACATGAACTGGTTGACGCGCTTCGCGATCTGGCGGGACGAGCCGGTGATCCTGGATCGGCTGCTGATCGCGGGAGTGGCGGCGATTGTCGACGTCGAGGTACCGCGCTCCGGCATCAAGAGCGACGCCGTTCGAGCCGTGCTCGAGCGTCACGGCGTGTCGGTCGATCCGGATCGCGCCGAAGGCGGTTGGCCGCCGTTGGTCTTTGCATCGCGGGGCGATCGTGGCGGTGACGTGGCGAAAGTCCGATCGCTACTCGCCGATGGCGCAGACGTCGATGTGCGCAATGCAAAACGTCAGACGGCGCTGCATTGCGCGGCGAAAGCCGGGTTCGTCGAGATCGTCGAGGTTCTGCTCGAAGCGGGCGCGACGGTCGACAGTGAAGACAATGCGGGCGAAACGCCGCTCGCAACGGCGATTGCGTCGACCGTCAAGGATAAGGGCGCCCTCGCAAGCGTTGTACGACTCCTGGTGAGCGCGGGCGCGGATCCCGACCGCTCGCTCGACAAAGGTGGCTCGCCGCGACGACGAGCCGCGCGCAAACGGGATGGCGGCTTGTTGCTGGACGCTCTCGAGGGTTGATAAAAAGTTCGTCGTGAACGGTAGGCAAGCGGGTGATCTCGTGAATGAACTCGATCAGTTGACAGTGCACGGCGAAACACCCGTCGGATGGTGCGCCACGACGCGGCCGAACGAGACCGTCGACGCCGACGGCGTGATCAATCCGCCCGAACGAACGTTCGGCGTCGCGGATCCGCGCGCCCCAGCGGAGCGGGTTTACGATCATCCCGAGGTGGTGGCGCTACGTGAGCACCTCGCGGCGCACAATGGCGTCCGCGGACTCGAGATCTGCGAACCATCGGAGATCGAACGCGCGGTCCGAATCTTCCGGCGCGACGGCTTCGTCGTCGTCAATAACCTGCTCGATGAAAGCGCGCTTGATCGCTTCCGGGAGGGCAGCACGCGTGTTTTGCGTGAGATTCTCGAGCATCCGGGACACGACGGGCGAAAGTACATCACGGAGTCTTTCCGGCTGCCGCATCGCTACAGCTACGGAACATCGTCCGCGTCGCGACAACTCCTGCATGACCCGGTGTGGGCTTCGATGATTGATCTGCCGAAGACGACGCCGATTCTCGCGGCGATTTTTGGTTCGATGGACTATCAGGTGCTCGGTGCTGGGGGCGATCTCTGTCTCCCCGGCGCGATCGAGTATCAGCACCTGCATAGCGACGTCGACGAAGCGTGCGACCTGCCGGAATCCCGTGTCGCGCAGGCGGAGGCGATGGGAATCGAGATCGAGCGTGACGACTCGGGCGCGATTCCGCTGAAGACGCAACGATTCATCGTCGAGCGAACGCCGCCGCTCGTCACGATCAACTTTTTCATGTCGGATCTGTCGGCCCTGAATGGGCCGATTCGTCAGATTCCCGGCACGCATGGCATGTCAATGAAACCACCGGCGCCGATCGACGAACCGGAATGGATGCGTCTGTCGACGTTGGTCGGTGGACTGGCGGGTGGAGGCGTTTTTCGTGACAACCGGGCCTGGCATGGTGCGACGCCCAATGTCTCGCGCGAAGTCCGCTCGATGCCGAACGTCGAATACGGCGCGCCTTGGCTAGGCGATTCACGGTCGGCGAAGACGATGCCGGTGGAGGTCTTCGAGACGCTGTCGGCGCATGCGCGCCACCTGGCACGCCATGTCGTTGCCGATGCCGGTGTCTGGCCTGCCGGGGCTGGCGTCATGCATCCGCTCAGGGCTGATCGGCAACGCGCCAAGGAGGCACGGTCGTGACGCCCTTGCTGGTGGGGTGACGAAATCTTGCGTAGCATCGAAAACGTTTCAAGCCGCTGTCATAGCGAATCTCGAGAAATGCATCAGCCGCACGTCTTGATCTGATCATTCGACCTCGACCCGTTCGAGAGTCCGATGTGTTCCCCGCGATCCACGGTGTGGATCGATCCCTTGAGATGTGCCATGGCTTCTTCCCGACTCGCGTTTCGTGACGTTTCCTTCCAATACGAAGGTGGCGACCCCCTCTTTTCTGAACTGACGGTTCACTTCCCCGTGGGCTTCACCGGCATCATCGGCGCCAACGGTGCGGGTAAGTCGACGCTGCTCAGGGTTGGCCTCGGCGAACTCGAGCCCGACGAGGGCAACGTCCAGCGTAGTGGAGAGGTCGTCTACTGCCCGCAGCGGACGGACGATCCGCCGGGCATGCTCGACGCGTTCCTCGCCGCCGAAGACGGATATGCCTATGGGCTCCGCGGCCGCCTCGGCGTCGAGCCGGACTTCGGTGAACGTTGGTCGAGCCTTTCGCACGGTGAACGAAAGCGGGCGCAGATCGGTGCGGCTCTCTGGCTCGAACCAACGGTGCTTGCGATCGACGAGCCGACCAACCACATCGATTCGGTGGCGCGGCAGTTGCTGCTCGACGAACTCGTCTCCTTCCGTGGCGTGGGTCTGATCGTGAGTCACGATCGAGACCTGCTCGACACGCTGGTGAGTCAGTGCATCTGGCTCGAACCACCGACGGCGGAGGTCTACGCCGGCGGCTACACGACGACGCGTGAACTGCGCGAAGCCGAACGTGAAGTACGTGTTCGTGAGCGCGAGAAAGCGACGCGGGAACGTGACCGCATCCAGCGCGAGGTGGTTAAACGACGCGAGAAGGCGGCCCGCTCGCACAAGGATCGATCCAAACGCGGCTTGAAAATCGGCGATCACGATGCCCGCTTCAAGAAGAACCTCGCGCGCGTCACCGGCAAGGATGGTCAGGCCGGGCGCTTGCTTCGACAACTCGACGGACGCGCCCAGCATGCGCAGGAACGCGCCGACGCGGCCCGGGTCGACAAGCATCATGAACTCGGCATTTGGCTTCCGGGGAGCCTGTCGAAACGCAGCGCGCTTTTGACGCTGGACGAAACCGTGATCCCGCTCGGGTCCGAGCGACGTCATCTCTCCGTTCCGCCGCTGATCATGACCCCGAGCGATCGGATCGCGATCCGGGGCCCGAACGGCACGGGTAAGTCGACGCTGCTACGCCACGTGCTGCCGCGTCTCAACGTCGAGGCCGATCGAGTCACCTCGATTCCGCAGGAAATCGATGCCGCGACGGGGGCCGGTATCTTGAGCGAGGCGCAGCGCCTACCGCGCGACAGGCTCGGTCAGGTCATGCGTACGGTCAGCCGGCTGGGATCGCGGCCCGAACGTCTTCTGTCGAGCCGCAACCCGAGTCCGGGTGAGATCCGCAAGCTGATGCTCGCGCTCGGCATGTCCCTGGCGCCGCATATCGTCGTGATGGACGAGCCGACGAACCATCTCGACTTACCGTCGATCGAGTGTCTCGAGGAAGCGCTTGCGGAGTGTCCTTGCGGGCTCCTGCTCGTGAGCCACGACGAGCGATTTCTCGAGCGGCTGACCGAGATCCAGTGGCGTATCGAGTCCGTGGATGGGATCGATAGCGCGCTTCAAGTCGAGACCGTGGGTTAGCCCCAAGCGAACGAGGCGGAACGAATCCTACGGCTACGGCGATGCGCCGTCCGCGGCGCGGAGTTCATCGCTCAAGGTGAGAACCGCGAGCGAGTAGCTGTTAGCGCAGTTGTACTCGAGCATCGTGCGGAAGTTGTCGTAAACCCGCCACGCCGTACCCGCGTTCTCCCAGATCGTGGCCATGCCTTCTGCCGTAGGTTCGTCCGCGCTGTGTATACGAAGCGCGCGACACGTGAGGTTCGCCGGACCGCGCGGCGTGAACCCGGGCACCGTATCGAGTTCTTCACCCCACGGCGTACCAGGACGCCAACCTTTGGCGTCGAGATAGCCGCCAATCGACATCAGGACGTCCTCGACGGAATTCAGCAGGTCACGCCGCCCGTCGCCATCGCCGTCGCGCGCCCAGTTGCGCCAGGTCGACGGCATGAACTGCGCAGCGCCGAGGGCGCCTGCCCAACTCCCGACCAGCTCACCTGGCGGGATGTCCTCCAACGTCGAGATGACGAGTGCGTCGATCAGCTGGCGCCGGAAGAACGCGGCGCGGCGTGGATCGTAGGCGAGGGTCGCGAGGGAGCGGATGATGGGCATATTGCCCGTGTAGCGGCCATATCTTGATTCGATTCCCCAGATCGCCGCGACGACGTAACGGCTGACGCCGGTCGCGGCTTCGACGGCTTCGAACGTCGTCTTGTGGGCGGCGATGTTGTCGACACCTTCTTGGATGACGCTCGGCGTGATTCGCTGTGCCAGATATTCCTTTGTGGTCAGAACGTGCTCTGGTTGTCGACGATCGAGCTCGATGACACGCGGATTCTCGGTCAGAGAATCGAATGCCTCGCGAATCCTTTCTTCGCCGACGCCGTGATCGCGTGCTTCCGCCGCGACCTCGTCGAGGAACTCGGAGAAGGTCGGTTCGTCCGGATGAGCGGGGATTGCAAGCAGTGCGCTTACCACAAAAAGCTTCGTAAGCGCGGCTCGAAACTGGTGAGGTTCGCGAGCAGAATTGAATGCCATGCGAGATCTCCGTCGTCTCAGTTTTCTTGGTTTGGCCGTGGCCCTCGCGGGCGCGGTGTTGGGCATAGCTGCGAGCGTAACGGTCCCGCGCTACGGGGTGCTACCGGATCTGAAGGATCTTGCGGTCGAGGACCGAAAGACGATCTTCTTCGAGCTACTGTTGCCCGCCATCGAGGACAAGAACGCGGCTGTGCTCGAGCAACGGGCTACGATCGACGAGGTGACGCGGCGCTATTCCGGTCGGCCTTACCTCGCAGGCTACGATCGAGCTTTGATCGAGCCGATCGCAGCGCAGTACCGGCTCGTCGACTGGCGCGATGACCCGGCGCGATCGCTTGCCGAACTGGCCCGGCGCGTCGACACGATTCCGACGGATCTGGCACTCGTGCAAGCCGCGAAGGAATCCGGCTGGGGCCAGTCACGGTTCGCCCGCGAGGCGAACAATCTTTTCGGTGAATGGTGTTACGAGGCGGGTTGTGGGCTTGTGCCGTCCGCGCGGCGTCCCGGTGAACGCCACGAGGTGGAACGCTTCCGCGATGTAGGAGCCTCCGTCGCGAGCTATATCGACAATCTCAACAGCCATCAGAGTTACGACGGGCTGCGTCGTCGCCGGGCGGCCATGCGCGCCTCCGGCGAAGTGCCGGCGGGAGAACACCTGGTCGGCTGGTTGTCCCGCTACTCCGAACGCCGCGGGGCGTACGTCGCCGAAGTGCGTGGGATGTTGAGATCGAACCGGGACCTGATCGCCGCCCTTCGCGCCGGCGAATAGCCTGATGTATTGGGGGCGACGGTTGGTTGGCGTGTGCGTGGTGTTTGCAGCACTACTGGGCACGCAGACCGTTTCCGGGTGTATGCCCGAGGTCGCCGTGGCGCGTGACGAGCACGCCGTCATCCTTCTTTATCACCACATCGCCGACGACACGCCGGCGTCGACGAGTGTTCGGATCGCCGATTTCGAGCGACACCTCGAGACCATCGAATCCCTGGGACTGACCGTACTGCCGCTCGAGGCGGTCATCGATAGCTTCGAACGGGGTGCCAAGCTCGCCGAGCCGACGGTCGTCATCACCTTCGATGATGCCTGGGGAACGATCATCGACAACGCGGCCCCGCGTCTTGCCGAACGTGATTGGCCGTACACCATCTTCGCGAGCACGAATTCGATCGATCAGGGCTTCGAGGACTTTGCATCCTGGGATGATCTTCGCCGGGTTGCGTCGATGGGTGCGGCGATCGAGAGCCACAGCCGTGACCATGCTCACCTGCTCGAGGAGCGCGAGGCGGACGATTGGTTGGTGCGCTTCAGCAGCAACGTCACCTATTCCTCGGAGCGAATCGAAGATGAGATCGGCCGTGCGCCGCGCTTCTTCGCCTGGCCGTTCGGCGAGTTCGACGCGGGCACCATGCGCGCCCTCGCGGATCTCGACGTGATCGGATTCGGCCAGCAATCGGGCGTGCTCGCCGCCCGCGACGTCACGGCGGATGGCGTGCCGCGCTTTGTCCGAAGTGCCCTGCCGCGTTTCCCGATCTCGGTGTTTCAATCGAACGACGAAGCGTTCCGATTGAGGCTCTTGGCAACACCGCTGCCGGCAAAACCGCGTGCGTTCGAGTACAACGTCGACGGTGATCGGATTCCGTCGATGACGCTCGACTTCGAGGCCGAGATCGTGGCTCGTGAAACCGGCTGTTTCGACGCGGACGGCACGCGGCTCGACGTCACGAGGACGGGAACGTCGCTCAACGTGTCGAGCCCAACGCCGCTGAAAGTGGGGCGGAGCAAGTACACCTGTACCGCGCCTAATCGAGCCCGACCAGGTAGTTGGTTTTGGTACAGCCACCCCTGGTTTCGCCCGCGTGCGGACGGAACCTTTCCAGACTGAACGGCGAAGGAGACGCCAATGGCAGAACTCAAGACCCAACGGAACGATGGAGACGTCGACGCGTTCCTTGACGCCGTCGAGCACGACGGACGCCGTGAGGATGCGTTCGTTCTGCGCGCCATGATGGAAGAAATCACCGGTGAAACCGCCTTCATGTGGGGCGATTCGATTGTTGGCTTCGGCACTTATCACTATGCCTACGAGAGCGGCCGGGAAGGCGAATGGTTCCTTACCGGTTTCGCGCCGCGCAAGCGAGAGATGACGCTCTACATCATGCCGGGATTCGACGAGTTCGAACCTCTCCTCGCGAGGTTGGGGAAGCACCGGTTGGGGCGCTCGTGTCTCTACATCGGGCGACTCGCCAACGTCGAGGAAAACGTCCTGCGCGAACTGATCGGCGTGTCGGTCGAGAAAATTAAAGCGCTCTACGCCTGAACGGTGAGCACCGCGACCGTCGTTCTCGTCACGATGCTCGAAGCGGCGTCGTGGATCACGACGCTTGAGTCGCGGCTGTCCTTTTCGCTCGCCGAGGGGACCTTCGAACTCCACTATCAAGGGGATCGAGTTCCGGTCGGCGACACGCTTTGTTATCGGATCGAGGGTTACAGCGAAACATGCCTGGAAATGCCGTTGCCAAATCTGATCAGTGGTATGCGAATCCGTCTGATCGCACCCAACGTTCCGTACGACCTGTTGGGCGGCTATACGTTGCTCATTCGGTTCCCGGATCGCTCCGACGCGACGATTTCCGTGAAAGCGGCTGACGAGAGACCAAGATGAGCGGAATCCGGATCCCCTTCGAAGAACTCTCGAAAGAAGCGCTCGACGGCGTGATCGATGAATACATCACCCGCGAGAGCCGGGTCAGCGACGGCACCCTCGAGACGAAACGCGCCGAAGTTCGCCGCCAGCTCGAACGCGGGGAGGCGGCGATTACCTACGACGACGAGACAGGATCAACCGATGTCGTGCCGACTCGCGGGGCGTGATCAAAAGTACTACGTCGGGGATGGCGTCAATCGAGCCGGTGAGCCAGGCAGATTTTGTTACCGGTTGGGTCGCGTAGATAGGCGAGGTAAACCCGAGCACCGCCACGCTCTCTTACGCCCGGTGGATCCTCACAGCTGACGCCGCCGTTGGTCACCCCTGCATCGTGCGCGGCTTTGGCTTGCTCGGGGCTATCCGCTACGAAGCCGACGGTGGAACCGTTCCCGTGGGTCGCCGGCTCGCCGTTGATCGGTTTCTTGATCATGAAGGTTCCGGACTGGCCGCGGAATGTACAGCGCTCGGGCGTGTCCATGGTCGATGGCTTGATACCGAGTTCACCCAGCATCGCGTCGTAGAACTGTTTCGCGACTTGAAGGTCGTCCGCGCCGACCATGACGTGATTGAACATGTGCTCTCCCGCTTCGTGTTTGATCTCTAGATTCTCAGGGCGCCATTAGCTGCGGCAACCCGCGAAGGGCCTTGTCCTTGAGACCGCGCCCTATCCGACGTAGAACGTGGGTGATCCGTCGGAAACGTCCGATGACGACGCGAAGAGGAAACTATGAAGAAGCTCGCTTTGATGACCGCCCTGGTCCTCGCGGGGAACGCCGGCGCCGATCCGTTCGAATGGCTGGAGGCCGTTACCGATGCCGAGGCGATCGCGTGGGCTGAGACGCACAGCGATATCGCCCGAGCGGAACTTGCCAGCAACGATGCCTTTTCCGATCTCGAGCGCCGAATCCTGGACGTGCTCGACTCCGACGAGAACATTGCCTACGTCACGAAACGCGGGGATCACTACTACAACTTCTGGCGCGACGCGGAGCATCCGCGCGGAATTCTTCGTCGGGCGGCGTTGGCCGAGTACCAGAAAGCAGATCCGATCTGGGACCTGGTCCTCGATGTCGATGCACTCGCCCGTCAGGAAGGGGAAAACTGGGTCTACCGAGGTGCGGCCTTTCTCCAGCCGGGCTATGAACTTGCCCTCGTGGTGCTGTCCCGCGGCGGCGCTGACGCAACGGTCGTCCGGGAATTCGACGTCACCAAAAGAGCATTCGTCGAGGGTGGCTTCGAGCTTCCGGAATCAAAGGGCGCCGCGGCCTGGCTGGATCAGAACACGCTCGTGGTGGGTCGCGACTTTGGCCCCGGCACGCTGACGGACTCCGGCTACCCGCGAACCATCAAGCGCTGGCAGCGTGGTGAAGCGCTCGAAAATGCAAAAGCTCTCTTCGAAGGCGAATCGAGCGACGTGGCCGCGTTCGCACAAGTGGTTTGGACGCCGGAGCGAACGGACCTCGTCATTCATCGATCCATCGATTTCTATACGCGAGAGCGCTTCGTACAGGTTGATGACGAGTTCGTCCGCGTCGCGGTTCCGGATGACGCCGCTGTCACGATCGATCGCGACTGGCTGATCGTCGAACTGAAGAGTGACTGGCGATTTGCCGGTGAGGTCTATCCGTCGGGCGCACTCCTCGTCACGAGTCTCGAGCGCTTTCTGAACGGACGCGGCAAGTTTTCGATGCTTTACGAACCCTCGGCGACGACTGCTGTGTCGGGCTATATGGCAACGGCGTCTCACTTCTTCGTGAACGTGCTCGACAACGTGAAAAATGAGATCCACGTCTGGCGTTCCAGCGACGCCGGATTCGAGCACCGTTCGGTCATCGGCGCGGACGGGTTCCAGACGCTGTCGGTCAGCGCGGTCGATCCACACGAAAGCGATCGCTTCTTCCTGCAGACGACGGATTTCGTGACGCCACCGACCTTTGAGATGCGCGAGATCGGCAAGAACGAACCGATCGTCGTGAAGCAGGCCGCACATCACTTCGATACGACGGGCGTTGCGATCGAGCAGCATTGGACCGTATCGAAAGATGGCACTCGCGTGCCGTACTTCCAGGTCGGTCGCTCGAGTGACGGTCCTGCTCCAACGTTGCTCTACGGCTACGGTGGTTTCGAGATCTCCCTTTTGCCGAGCTATTCCGGGTCAGTCGGAATCTCCTGGCTCGAAAGAGGCGGGGTCTACGTCGTCGCGAACATCCGGGGTGGCGGCGAGTTCGGGCCGGCCTGGCATCAGGCGGCGCTGAAGGAGAATCGCCCGCGGGCATACGAGGACTTCATCGCGGTCGCGGAAGACCTCGTTGCTCGTGGCGTGACGACACCGAACCAGCTCGGCACGAGTGGTGGGTCAAACGGCGGACTCCTGACCGGCAACATGTTGACGATGCGCCCGGATCTCTTTGGTGCAATCGTGAGCGCGGTGCCGCTGCTCGACATGCAGCGCTACTCGCATCTCCTCGCCGGTGCGAGCTGGATGGCGGAATACGGAGATCCCGATGATCCCGAGCAGTGGCGCTACATCCGCGCGTTCTCGCCGTATCACAACGTCCGCGCAGACACGGAGTACCCGCCCGTCCTCATCACGACGTCGACGCGCGACGATCGGGTCCATCCCGGCCATGCGCGAAAGATGGTCGCCAAGATGAAGCAGATGGAGCACGACGTGACCTACTTCGAGAACACCGAAGGTGGACACGCGGGGGCTGCCGACAACCGGCAACGCGCCTTCATGTCGGCGTTGTCGTACTCGTTTCTCTGGAACAATCTCGCTGAGGAAAACGATTGAACCGATGGCGATCTGTTTCTGCGGGTGGCGATCGCGCCTATTCGTCGTCCCGAACTTTGGCTGTCAGGATGTGATCTCGCCAGGCCCCGGCAATCTTCAGGTAGCGCCTCGCCACGCCCTCCCGTTCGAACCCGAGCCGCTCGAGTAACGCGCCGCTGCGCGCGTTCTCGGGCATGTAGCTCGCCATCACGCGATGGAGATCGAGGTTCGTAAAGGCGTAGTCGACGACCGCGGCGACCATCTCGGTCATGTAGCCCTGGCCTTCGAATGGCTTGCCGATGGAATAGCCGAGATTGCACGCCTGAAAAACGCCGCGGCTGATGTTGGTGAGTGCCGCCACACCGATGACGACGTCGGGCTCGTGGGATCTCAAAGCGACGAAGTGCAGGTCCGTGCCGGCCCGGTCTTCACGATCCCAGTCGTCGAGGCGGATCCGCCATTGATCGAGATCGTGATAGCGCGGCGGGCGGATGGGCTCCCAGGGCGCCAGATGCTCTGCATTCTCGACGTAGTACTTCGAGAGCGCCTTGGCGTGCCGTGATCCGGCGCGCTCGATGACGAGCCGCGCCGTTTTGATGTCGGCTACGTCCAGCCCTGTGCCGCGGCTGCTTCTTCGCGCACGAGCTCAGGCGTGCCGAGTAGTTGGCGATTGAAGCCGATTCGCTTGAACCAATAGTGCAGGCCGAGGAGGTCCGTGATGCCCATACCACCGTGCACTTCGGTGGACTTGCGCGCGACGAACTGACCGACTTCGGCAAGGTGCGCCTTCGCGTGACACGCCATGGCGCGCGCTTCCTCTGGGATCGCCGTATACGCATGCGCCGTGTACCAGATGAGCGACCGAGTGGGTTCGAGCTCTGCCGCCATTTCCGCACACATGTGCTTAACGGCCTGGAACGAGCCGATTACGCGATTGAACTGGCGGCGTTCCTTGGCGTACTCGATCGCCTTGTCGAGCATCGTTTGCGCGGCACCAAGCGTATCCGCGGCGAGAATGAGCCGACCGATATCGATTGCTGTCAGGAGTGGTTCATCGTTGTCGATAGAGCCGGGCAAGACGTCGGCGGGGACGCCCTCGAGCACGATCTCGCCGACGCTTCGCGTCCGGTCGATCGTCTTCAGTCGCGTGACCGATACAGCGTCACCTTCGACGATGTGGAGCGAGCCATCGTCGGCGGCGAGCAGGAACGCATCGGCAGCTCCGGCATCGAGAACGAACATCGCCTTGCCGCTGAGTTTGCCGTCGGCAACGACGATGCCTTCGCTCTCGCGCCGCCCGATCTGTTCGGTCAACCCGGCGCCGATGACGGCTTCACCCGCGGCGATCTTGGGCAGCCAGGCATCCTTTTGCTCTTCGCTACCAGCGGCCTGCAGCGCCACGGCCGCAATAACCGCCGAGCCGACGAATGGCACCGGCGTCGTCGTGGCGCCCAACGCCTCGGCGATCAGCGCGGCTTCGAGATAGCCGAGGTTAACGCCGCCGTATTCCTCACCAATGAGCACCCCGTGCACGCCGAGGTTGGTGAGTTCGTTCCAGAGTGTTTCGTCACGCGCACCACCGGATTCGGCGACGCCGCGGACCTGATCGAGCGTGCAGTTGGTCGTCAGAAAGCGGGATACGCTCTCCTGGAGCATGCGTTGTTCGTCATTGAGTGCAAAATCCATCGTCGACCTTCCTATGCGCCCGCTTCGACGACTTTGGGTTCCTTGGGTAATCCCAAAGCGCGCTCGCCGATCATGTTCTTTTGAATCTGTGCCGTGCCGCCGCCGATGATGAGGCCGAGGTCGAGCATGTACCGGTTCTGCCAGAAGCCGGCGTCGCGCAGGTAAGGACTATCGTCGTAAAGAATGCCGAGTTCGCCCATCACGTCGATCGCGAGGCGTGCCATCTCGTGATTGAGCTCACATCCGTTCAGCTTCACGATCCAACGCGCGAGCCCGGGTTCTTCCTCCTTGATCTGGTGCGACAGAACGCGCATGCCGTTGTACTTCATCGACAGGATTCGGCCCTGGAGCTTCAGCAGGCGGTCGCGGTAGATCGGATTGTCGATCAGCCGGGTACCTCCCACGGTCTCGCTCTTCATCATTTCGACGATGCGGCGGAAACGGTTCTCCGCTTCGTTCGGGTCACCTAAACCGCCGCGCTCGTAGCGCAGCGTCGTGTTGGCGACGAACCAGCCTTCACCCCGCTTGCCGACGATCTGATCCTTCGGCACGCGAACGTCGGTGAAAAAGACTTCGTTGAAGACCGCCTCGCCCGTCATCGTCACGAGCGGGCGCACGTCGATACCGGGGGTATCCATCGAAAAGATGAGATAGCTGATGCCCTGGTGTTTCGGTGCATCGGGTTCGGTGCGAACGAGGCAGAAAATCTGATCCGCGTACTGCGCGCCCGATGTCCAGATCTTCTGGCCGTTGATGACCCACTCGTCGCCGTCGAGTTCGGCTTTGGTCGTGAGCGAGGCGAGGTCAGAACCCGAGCCCGGCTCGGAGTAGCCCTGACACCAGCTCATCTCACCGCGAACGGACGGAACGACGTATTTCTGTTTCTGTTCTTCCGTGCCGAGTTCGAGCACGGTCGGCACGAGGCGGTTGTCGCCCGAATGACCCGGAACGACGCGGGCCTTGGCGAATTCCTCGGCGATGATGTGCGACTTGAGGATGTCCGGTTCGGCGCCGAATCCGCCGTATTCCTTCGGGATCGTTCGCGCGGCGTAGCCGTTCTCGATGAGCAGCTGCTGCCATTCGATCTGCTCGCGGGTGGGTTTGCCCCGGCGCACCGTCGGCGAGCGCTGCTTGTTGTCGGCCAGGAAAGTCTGCACTTCCTGGCGAAACGCCTGGTGTTCGTGGCTGTACTCGAGATCCATCGTCATCCTCCCTGGCGTGGAAATGTCGCCGGCATCGTATCACCCAGTCGTGTTTGGAAAGGATCGAACCGGCGAACCGGCAGCGCCGGTTCGCCCGAGCCCAGCAGTTCTTGCGCCAGCAAGCACTGCCAACGAACCGGCAGCGCCGGTTCGCCTGGTTCGCCTGGTTCGCCTGGTTCGCCTGGTTCGCCTGGTTCGCCTGGTTCGCCTGGTTCGCCTGGTTCGCCCGAGCGCAGCAGTTCTTGCGCTAGCAAGAACTGCCAACGAACCGGCAGCGCCGGTTCGCCGCCTTGCCGCATAATGCGCGGCTTTGTGAGGGAGGGATGCGCGCAAAGTGTTGACGAGAGTTTTAGTTGCCAATCGTGGCGAGATCGCGCTGAGAGTGATGCGAACGGTTCGCTCGCTGGGTCTCGATACCGTCGCGGTCTACAGCGACGCCGATGCGGATCTACCGTTCGTCGCGTTCGCCGATGTCGCCGTGCCGCTTGCCGGCAACACGTCCGCGGAAACGTATCTCGACGTCAAGAAGGTGCTCGCAGCGGCGGCTGCTAGCGGTGCGGACGCGATTCACCCGGGCTACGGGTTCCTGTCCGAGAATGCCGAGTTTGCTCGTGCATGTGCCGATCGCGGCATCACGTTCATCGGACCGACCCCGGAAGCGATCGAGGTGATGGCGAACAAACGCGCCGCGAAGGCGTTGATGGCGGATTCTGCCGTTCCGTGCATCCCGGGATTCGCTAAACCCCGGGCGAGCGATGCCGAACTCATCGCTGCCGGGAATGAAGTCGGTATCCCGATCATGGTCAAAGCGGCGGATGGTGGCGGCGGTCGCGGCATGCGTCTCGTGACCGATCTCGATGACTTGCCGGACGCGATCCAATCGGCGCGGACGGAGTCGCAGAACGCGTTCGCGAGCGACGAACTCATCCTGGAGCGCGCGATCGTCGACGGTCGACATATCGAAGTGCAGGTCGCCGCG
The DNA here is from genome assembly GCA_951813295.1 of uncultured Pseudomonadales bacterium. Lineage (GTDB taxonomy): Bacteria > Pseudomonadota > Gammaproteobacteria > Pseudomonadales > Azotimanducaceae > VXYL01. The sequence continues at coordinate 611,166 of CATOTI010000002.1, read as the reverse complement.
GACAATCACGGCAATGTGCTCCATGTCTTCGAACGCGATTGCTCCGTGCAACGCCGCCACCAGAAGGTCATCGAAGAAGCGCCATCGCCGTTCGTCACGCCGGAGTTGCGTGAGTCAATGGGAACCGCCGCCGTCAGCGCGGCCCGGGCGTGTGACTACCGGGGCGTCGGTACGGTTGAGTTTCTCGTGGACGCAGACGGCGAGTTCTACTTCCTTCGAGATGAACACCCGCTTACAGGTCGAACATCCGGTAACGGAACTCGTCACCGGCATCGACCTCGTCGCCTGGCAACTCGCCATCGCTTCCGGTGAGCCAATACCGTGTTCGCAGGATGAGCTCGAAATCGCCGGGCATGCCATCGAGACCCGGATCTACGCCGAGGACCCGGCGCGCGGGTTCCTCCCGCAGACGGGGATGATTCACGCGTTCGATCTTTCCAACGGCGAAGGTATTCGCAACGACACAGGCTTTGGTGCTGGTGTGACGGTGAGCCCGTACTACGACTCGATGCTCGCGAAGGTGATCGCTTTTGGTCCTGACCGCGAGACGGCCAGACGACGTTTGGATCGCGCGCTCGGTGAGACGCGCGTCCTGGGACTCACCACCAACGCGGCCTACTTGCGCGAACTCTTGAATGACCCGCGTTTCGTTGCGGGCGAAGCGACGACGGCGCTGATCGATGAAGCGAACCTTCCCGAAGCGCGCATCGACACCGCGCTGCTCGCCGTTGGTGTCATCGCCCATCGCCGATCGGCCGTTTCTGACGAATGGCTCGACTGGAGCAATGCCGCGCCGATGACCCGCCGCGACGTGCTCGAGGCGGGTGGGGAAGGGATCGAAGTGCGCACCACGCCGACGGAAGCGGGCTACGTCGTCTCGATCGCGGATACCGAGCATCTGGTGCGGATCGACTCGTCCGATGGTCATCGCTATGTCGTACATCTCGATGGCGTCAGGCGCGAAGTCGCCGTGGCCGTTCTTGATGACTCGATCTTCGTCGAGGGGCTCACATTGCGTCTCTCGACCTACGATCCCGTTCTGGGTCCCGACGCCGCGGGCGACGGTCGGATCCGGGCGACGACGGAAGGGCTCGTCATCGCGATCCAGGTCGCGGCCGGCGACCACGTGAACAAGGGCGACAACTTGCTGGTGGTCGAGGCCATGAAGATGGAACACCGCCATCTCGCCGACGGCGACGGTGTTGTGAAATCCGTGAACGTGAGCGAAGGCGTCCAGGTCGCGAACGGGCAAGTACTGGTGGAACTGGAACTCGAGGAAGTCGAATGAAACCGCTCGAATCATCCCTCGACGTGCATGGCGATGAGTTCGCCGGCAACGTCGAATTCATGAAGAACTACGTCGAGAAGATCCGTGCGGTCGAAAACAACATTCGGCTCTCCGAGGAGCGGTACCGTGAACGGGCGACCCGGCGTGGCAAGCTTCTGCCGCGCGAGCGGCTCGCCCACCTGCTCGACCCGGGCGCACCGTTTCTCGAGCTCTGCTCGATTGCCGGATATCGAATGGACGGCGACAAGGACGGCTCGACCGCCGGTGGCAACATCATCGTCGGCGTCGGCTATGTTTCGAACCGCCGTGTGCTCGTGATGGTGTGGAACTACGCGGTCAAAGGCGGAACGATTTCGTCGGTGACGACGCGAAAAAACCTCCGGCTCCACGAAATCGCCTTCGCGCTGCGCCTGCCGATCATCTCGCTGTCGGAAAGCGGTGGCGGCAATCTGGCCGGCGGCGGTGATCCCGACCCCTGGGGCGCGCACGGGTTCATCGACGGCGGACGCGTGTATTGCCAGCAAGCGGAGCTTTCGGCGGCTGGAATTCCGCAGATCACGGTCGCGCACGGCAACGCGACGGCGGGTGGTGCTTATCAGGTCGCGCTCTCCGATTATGTCGTCCTCGTTCGCGAACAGACGCAGCTCTTTCTGGCCGGACCGCCGCTCCTGAAAGCAGCGACCGGCGAGGAGGCGGATCACGAAACGCTCGGCGGTGCCGAGATGCACGCCACGATCTCGCACACGGGTGAGTATCTCGCCGAGAACGACGCGGACGGTATCCGCATCGCGCGGGAGATCATCGACCAGCTTCCCCCGTCGGCCGAACGATCGCTCGTCCGCGACCGCGACCCCGTCCCGCCGCTCTATCCGGCGGATGAGTTGCGCGGCATCGTCTCCGAGGACAAACGAATCCCGTACGACATGCGCGAAGTGATCGCACGGATCGTCGACGGTTCGGTCTTCATGGAGTTCGAGCCCGATATCGACTCTCATACGTTGTGTGGGCACGCGACGATCGACGGTTGGCGGTGCGGAATCATCACGAACAACGGTCCGATCACGCCGAACGGCGCGACGAAGGCGTCCCAGTTCCTGCAGCTCTGCGATCAGAGCAATACGCCGATGGTCTTCCTGCACAACACCACCGGCTTTCTCGTCGGGGTGGAAGCCGAGCAGGGCGGCCAGGTGAAACACGGTTCAAAGATGATTCAGGCGGTCGCGAACTTTCGCCCGACGAAGGTCTCGATCATCGTCGGCAACAGCTACGGCGCCGGTAACTACGCCATGTGCTCGAAATCGTTGAAACCGGCGTTCGTATTCAGCTGGCCGACCGCACGGCAAGCTGTGATGGGCGGCGCGCAGGCCGCGAAAGTGCTGACGATCGTCCAAGAGGATCGCGCGGCGCGCAATGGCACGACGCTCACCGAGGAAGAATACGCGGCGCTCGAGAAGTCGAGCGAACGCCTGATCGGCGGCATGGAGTTCACCTCCGAGTCGATGTTCTGCTCATCTCGAATGATGGACGACGGCATCATCGATCCGGCGGATACACGCGCGGTGATCTCGTTTTGCCTCACGTCGTGTCTCGAGACGCCGCATCGCGGCACCGTGTCGAATTCCTTCGGCGTGGCACGCCTCTAAGAACACAAGGATTGAGGAAAAAGATGGCAACGGATCTCAAGGATCTCGATGAATTCCGCGCGGACGTTCGCGGTTGGTTAGCCGAGCATGCGCCGGCGACTCCGGATTTCCTGCTACCGCAGACCTTCATGGAGGTCGGAACGGACGGTCAGTTCCACTTCCTTCGCGATTGGCAGCAACAGGTCTATGAAGCCGGTTATCTCGGCATGGCCTGGCCCAAGGAATACGGTGGCGGTGGCCAGCCGCAAGCGTTCCAGGACGTAGCGACTGCCGAGATGGCACGCGCAAAAGTGCCCTTCATGCCGAATACGATCGGACTGAATTGGGCCGGGCCCTTGATCCTCCATATGGGCACGGAGGACGACAAGAAGCGCTACATCCGCGGCATTCTTTCGGCCGAAGACATCTGGTGTCAGGGGTTCTCGGAGCCCGATCAGGGCTCGGATCTCGCAAACGCCCAGACGCGCGCCGTGCGTGATGGGGATGATTGGGTGATCTCCGGGTCGAAGATCTGGACGAGCCTCGGCAGCTACGCCAAGTACATGATCCTCCTCGCTCGCACCAACCCCGACGCACCGAACAAGTACGCGGGACTGAGCTACTTCCTGATCCCAATGGACGTGCCGGGCGTCGAGCTTCGCAAGATCAAGAAGCTGACCGGCGAATACGGCTTCACGCAGACCTATTTCGATAACGTGCGCGTACCGAGCAGCTGCCTCATGGGCGCGGAAGGCGAGGGCTGGCAGGTCGCGATGGTCACTCTGACGTTCGAGCGTGGCGCGACGGGCGGGCAGGCCGGCGGGTTGTCGGGTATGGATTTCGGCATGCCGGACGTCCTCGAGATGGCTCGCACGGTGAAGCGCGACGGAAAACCCGCTATCGACGATCCGCAGGTTCGAGAGCAACTCGTCGACTTCATGATCGAGGACCAGGGCAACCGACTCTGCGGCGCGCGTCAGCGCATCCCCGCGCTCGTTTCCGCGAGACCGGCCTCGATTCCGATGTCGGGCAAGTTACGTGGCACGGAACACCGGCGCCGAATGTGCCAGTTCGCCGTTTCGCTTCAGGGCGCTAACGGCGGACTCTACGTAGGTGACCCGCGGGTCGCCGGCGGCGGGCTCTGGCAGCGGGCTTATTTCAACGCCTTCTCGGCAACGATTGGCGGTGGCACGAGCCAGATTCAGGCGAACATCGTGGGCGAGCGGGTTCTCGGCCTGCCGAAGGACAAAGTATGAGCATTACGCCCACAGCCACGATCACCTTCAGTGACGAGCAGGGCATGATGCTCGACACGGCAGCCGATTTTGCGGCGTCGAATTCCCCGATCGCGAAGGCTCGTGATCTCATCGAAGACGATACGGGTTACGACCCCGTCGTCTGGCGGCAGATCGTAGAACTCGGTTGGACAGGGATTGCCGTGCCGGTACGCTTCGGCGGGTCGGGCCTCGGTCTCGCCGAAGTCGTGACAATTCTCGAACCGCTCGGTCAGCATCTGCTGACCACGCCGCTCGCTTCGACGACGCTCGCCGCGCAAGCGATGCTCGCGGGCTCTGAAGAGCAGCAGACACGGGTGCTTTCATCGATCGCAGAAGGCGCTATCGCGACGACTGCCTTATCCGAACCCGACGGCGCGTGGGATTTGACGGAAATCACGGCGACTGCCGACGAGGCCAGCGACGGCTACGTTCTGCGCGGTGTGAAAACCTTCGTCGAGAACCTCCACGTCGCGGACTGGGTCCTGGTCTCGGTGATAGTCGGCGGGAAGCCCTGCATCGCGATCGTAGGAGCGAGCGCGCTCGAATCCGCGACGCGTCGTCGCGAGACCGTGCTCGACGAAACCCGTCGTAGTTTCCAGCTCGACCTCGCCGGTGTGTCGATCGCGAAGGACGACGTTTTCGAACCCGATTTCGACCGAATCCGCGACGTGGCGAACCTGCTTCTGGTCGCGGAAATGTGTGGTGGGATCGAAGGCGTGCTCGAGGTCGTGGTCGAGTACCTCAACACCCGAAAAGCTTTCGACCGCTTCATCGGCTCCTACCAGGCGCTCAAGCATCCGACGGTGGACATCCTGATGGGGCTCGAGCGGTCGCGCTCGCATCTCTTCCACGCGGCATCGGTTTTCGAGACGGACGAGCGGGAAGTGGCCGTGCGAATGGGCAAAGCCTCGGCGTCGGAGGCGTTCGTCTTCGCGGGCGATCGCGCCGTGCAGTTTCACGGCGGGTTCGGATTCACTTACGAGTGTGATGCACAGCTATTCCTGCGGCGCGCGCTCTGGTGTCAGTCGCAGCACGGCGACGCGCAATACCACAAGAAACACCTCGCGGAATTGCTGTTCTGAGTCGCGCGCGGCGTGTGCTCGTCGGCTAGGCGACTACACTCACGACGTCACGAGCGACCCGGTCGAGCACCTCGAAGCGCGTATCGAAGTTCGGCAGGATCATGACCTGATCGAGGCCGACGGACTCGAGCCCCTGGAGCTGGTCGATCAGTTGGTCTTTCGTGCCGATCATCGACGATGCCTGAAGTACCTCGGGCGTCAGGAACCGCTCTTCCTCTTCGAGCACCCAACAGTTGTGGCCGCCGTGAATACGCTGGTGGCGGCGCTCCGCCGGGTAGGCTTCGATCATTTTGCGGTAGTCGTCCCAGATCCCGCCGAGTCCGCCCGGTGGTTGGCGACCGAAGTTACGAAATTGATCGTAGGCGAAGTGCACGGCGGCCATCGCCATGGCGCCGCATTCGGACTTCACCCGCGGTGAATCGACGGCTTCGCCGGGATCGAGCACCACCATGGTCGTCAACGCGGTCGTGTAGTACTCATCGCGGTCGATCGGCGCCAGCGCGCCGTCTTCGATCATTCGCCAGACGTTCAACATCACGGCGGGGCTCGCGGGCAGGGCGATGACGGCGCCGTCGCCGTGCTTGCCTGCCAGTGCCAGCGACTTCGGTCCGAAGCCCGAGATGTAGAGCGGAATCGGATCGTCGAAGTTGACGAACCCCTTGTCGGGCATGATGTGGCGGATGGGTCGTGTCTCGCCGTCCTGCTCGTAGACCGACTCTTCGCCCTTCAGGAGGGGTGCCAACGTCTCGAGATAGTTGTCGAACGCCTTGATGCGCTGCGGCGGGAAGCCCATGACACGCAGCGCCGTGTTGCCCGCGCCGACTCCGAAGAACGTGCGACCCGGCGCGAGTGCATTGATCGTCGCGATGCCGGATGCGTTGTTGGGCGCGGGCCTGGTCCCTGTGATGGCGACGCCGGTGCCGAGTTGGATTTTCGACGTTTTGACCGCGGCGAGGGCGAGGGTCGCGTAGCAGTCGGACCACAACATCTGGCTGTCGGCGAGCCAGGCATGGCTGTAGCCGAGTTCCTCGGCGCGAACAACGTAGTCGATGTCGTTGATGTGTGAAGCGACACAAATTCCGATGTCCATGGCGTTATTCGTCCGAGCTGAAGACGCGATGGCCGACGGCCGGCGGCGTCTCCGGCGGACCGGCAAAGCACTGGGCGATCGGCATCCAGGCACTCGCCGCCGGGCCCTTGTACTCGAGTGCCGTGTCGGCGACGTTGCGGCCTTGCGTCACGACATGGCAGAACTCGAGCGCCGAGCCGCGCACATAATCGCTATCGCTCGGCTCGTTCCATTCCCATTTCGTGCCATCGGGCGCGTCGAGACAGATGTACGGTGGCGGTGCCGGCGGCGTTTCGCCGCGGTTGACGAAGGTCCAGCCGAAAGTGGAAACGCCGATGTGGGCAATGTTCTTCAGTCGAGCTTTCGGCATCCGCGCGACCGCCATGAGGTCGTAGATGTCCTGGCCGTGGGCCCACGTCTCCATCTGGCGGGCCGTGGCGCAGGATCGCACGCTCATATCCGGCCCGAACCAGGCGACTCGGTGGTTCGGCTCGTAGCGCTCGTGTGCGTCACACATCTCGAAGAAGTACTCGCGCCAGACGGCGTGCAGGTCGGCACCGGTGGCGACGACTTTCGGCAGACCCAAGCCTTTTTTGAGTTCCGCGAATCGTTCGGGCTCCGTCAGCGTTAGCACGGCTGCACGATCGGCGCTATGCAGGTGCTGAACGACCTGATTGATCGTCCACGACTTGAACGGGGTTTCGCGATCCCAGTCCGCGGGTTTGAGCGTCGCGAGGAACTGATCGAGTTCCTCGCCCTCCTCTCGTAGATCGCTTGCTTGCTGGAACATTCTTTATCTCCCCTTGATGGTCGTGACTTTAAGGATCGGCGTGGGTCGCCAGTGCCGTCGTTTCGCGGAATGCGATGAGCGATGCCTTTGGCAACGTCGGGTTGCCGAAGTACGCGATGCTGCCGCGGTCGGCACTCGCCGCGACGAGGAGTGCCTCACGGTCGCCCGAAAGGTTGACGACTTCGTCGCACTCGATCGCCTCGCTGCTGAAATGATCGATGAGTCCACCGCCGAGGTCGTACAGATGAACGGGTTGCTGCGTGACGCCGATGATCCATCGGTCGGAACACGTCGCGACGAACGCACGCACGTAACGTGGCAGGTTCCGCTCCGTCGGATTGATGGCGAGTGTTCCCTGTTCAACGATCCCCGGGCCCAACTGGAGGGCAGACTCGAACAAGCCATGGTGAAAGTCGCTGCGGGAGATCACCCGCATCGTGCCGTTCTGGATGCCCAGCACTCGGGTATAGCCGTGGCGGGTGAGTTGGCTCAGCACGCTGCCGTCGACCTGTAGGAGTCCAAGCGGCGAGACCGGGTTGAATTCCGAAACGAAGCCGCTTCCGGCAACTACCGAGAATCCATCGTCGAGCAAGAGCCCTGTGCCCGTCGCGCCGCCCCCGATGACGGCGGGCGAGAACCGCGTGCGCGGAAGGTGCAGCAGAACGACTTCCGCGTCGGGTCCGAAGGTCGTGACTTCGTGATCGTTTTCCGTCCCGAGCAGGGCGGCGACGAAACCCGTCGACGAGAGCAGCGTGTCGAAGCGTTGCGTATGGCGAAGCGGCAACGTGATGACACCAGATGCCAGCGGGTTTTCGAAACGCGGCGCAGGCTCCTCGCAACCCGCGAGGAGGACAATTGTCAGCAAGGCGAGAAAGACGGACCGCATGGGCGGGTGTACGACGGCGTCGTTCATCCCTCGAACACGATGGTTCGTGCTCGAGGGTTTCTCTTTTCGCTACGCCTTGATCGGTAGTGAGCGATGGCGCGTACCTGTGGCGCTGAAGAGCGCGTTCACGAGAGCGGGAGCGATCGGCGGCACGCCCGGTTCGCCGACACCGGCCGGCAAGTTGTCGTTTGCCGGGATCAGCTCGACGACGACGTTCGGCGCTTCGTTCATCCGCAGCATCGGGTAGTCGTGGAAATTGCTCTGCTCGACGGCGCCATCCTTCATCGTGATGTCGCCGTGTAGTGCGAGCGAGAGACCGAACATCACCGCACCTTCCATCTGCGCACGGCATGTGTCGGCGTTGACGTACGTGCCGCAGTCGAGTGCGACGTAGGCGTTGCTCACTTTCGGACGACCGTTTTCCATCGTTGCCTCGATCACCGTTGCGACGTATGAGCGGAAGCTGTGGTGTACGGCGAACCCGAGACCGACGCCTTCGCCACGCGGACGATCCCATTCGCTCACATCCCGGACGCGCTCGATCACGTGTCGCAGTCGCGCGATATCCATCGAGTGTCCTTCAGGCGCCTGCATGCCGGGTACCGGGAACGGGCTTTTCCCGTCGGACAGGATGTCGAGTCGATGCTCGATCGGATCGCGTTCGGCAGCGCTCGCCATTTCGTCGGCAAACACGTTGGCCGAGAAGCTGTGGAAGATGTTGCAGACCGAACGCATCCAGCCGATTCGAACGCCCGAGCGAATGCCGGTCGACTCCATGCGCTGGTTCTCAACGCGGTACGGCAGGTTCGAGAAGCCCATCTCGAGCTCCCAATCGGCGGGCTTGGACGCTTGGTCGGCGAACACCGTCGTGATCGATGGGAATGCGGTTCGCTGTAGCCACGCCGTCGGACGACCCTCGTCGTCGAGTACCGCGCGGTGAAACTGCGCGCTCGCTGCGTGATAGAAGTCGTGCTGGACGTCGTCTTCGCGAGTCCATTGCACGCGCACAGGGCGCTTCAGTCGCTTGGATAGTTCCACGGCTTCGATCACGAAATCGGGCTTCGACTTACGACCAAATGCGCCGCCCAAGAGCGTCGCATTGATCGCGACGTTGGTCAGGTCCGTCTGCAGCCACTGTGCGACGAGACCGCGTGTGGATTGCGGATCCTGAACGGGTGCCCAGACTTCGCACTGCCCGTCTTTCACGTCGGCAATCGCGACGGGCGGTTCCATCGGCGCATGTCCGAGGAAGGGCGTCTGATAGGTTGCCTCCAGTGATTTGCCCGCGGAATCAAAGGCCGCGTCCACGTTGCCGATGTCGAAGAGCTGATCACCTGGGCTCTGCAAGGCGTCGTGCAGTGCCTCGCGGAACGTGTCGCTCGAGAACGACTGTGTCGGGCTCGACGTCCACTCGATCTCCAGATCGTTCGCCGCGCGAAGAGCCGTGTAGGTGTCCTCCGCGATCACCGCAATGCCGCCGACGGGGCGGAACTGGGGTGCGCCTTGCGGCGCGTCGAGCACCTCGAAACCGATGACGCCGCTCGTATCGGCGGGTTCTTTGAAAGAGGCGACCCCGCCGCCGAGCCAGGGACAGCGCACGAGCACCGCGACTGCCATGTTCGGCAAGCGGACGTCGGCACCGAAGGATCCTTCGCCGTGAACGATGTCGCTGGTGTCGACGTGAACCTGGCCGGTGCCGATGAACTTGTGCTCGGCGGTCGTCTTGCGTGTCGGGTTCGACGGCACGGGCAGGGCGGCCGCGTCGGCGACGAACTCACCGTAATCCACGTCCTTGCCGGAGCCGCTGTGTTTGATCCTGTGATTTTCCGCAACGACGTCGTCGACCGACACGCCCCAGGCATCGGCGGCGGCTTGGCGCAGCATGAGTCGTGCACTTGCACCCGCATCGCGCAACCGGTCGTAGTTCATCAGGATGCTGCGCGATCCGTCGGTGTTCTGATCGCCGTATTTCTGATCACCCTGTGCCTGTGCGACGCGGACACGGGACCAGTCGGCGTCCAGTTCGTCGGCGACGACCTGGGCGATCGCGGTCCGGATGCCCTGGCCCATTTCGGAGCGATGTGACGTGATGGTCACGGTGCCGTCGGGGTCGATGCCGAGGAAGAGACTCGGTTCCCAGGCGGACGTCGGCTTGGCAGCCGGCGAAACCGCGCGGGTCGGTAGTGCGGCCCCGAGAACGAGCGTGCCGGCGGCCTGGAAGAAGTTTCGACGGGAGAGGTTGGTGATGCTCATGACGTCTGTCCTCCGTCAGCCGGTGCTTCCCAGATCGCGACACCCCTTCGGCTTGCGGCCGCTTCTTTGATCGACGCCCGGATGCGTGTGTAGGTACCGCAACGACAAATGTTGCCGGACATCGCGTTGTCGATATCCGCATCCGTCGGGGTCGGGTTCGAGTCGAGCAGCGCCGCCGCCGACATCAGCTGACCCGATTGGCAATAGCCGCACTGCGGCACATTGTTCTGAATCCAGCTCGAGATCAGCTCGGGGTGCGCTGCGTCGAGACCTTCGATCGTGCCAACCGACCGGTCGCCGATCGCGCTGATCGCCGTCTGGCAGGATCTCACCGGCTGACCGTCGACATGTACGGTACAGGCGCCGCAGAAACCGCCGCCGCATCCGTACTTCGTGCCCGTTAGATCGAGATGGTCTCGAAGGACCCAGAGAAGCGGCGTATCCGGCGCGACATCGGCCGAAACATTCCGTCCGTTTACTTTGATGTTGTACTGCATGGCACCAATGGACTTACGTGTTGGGAGTCGTCTGACTGTACTTCGCGTGCCCTGGCCGCTCAATGTCTGTTCGGGTGGGCGCGGGCGGTCGCGCTTAGAGTTCGCCCATCGCCTTCAGCATCCGCTTCAGTGCGAAGTGACGGTAGCTGCCGAGGACGAGGCGCTCGATTTCCTCCCAATCGACGTGCTCCTCGACGTTGAGATCGATCCAACCGCGGTGGCCGATGTAGTTGGGGATCTTGAAGCGCGGGTCGTCGGTCAGCGTGCTTTGCAGTTCGGGGCCGACCCATACCTGCAAGGTCATCGTGCGACGGTAACGGGACGCGGTGACGAAGGTCTTCTTGCCGGCCTTCCAGGCGGGTAGACCGAACTGCTTGCCCTCACTCGTCTCGGGCAACGTCGCGACGAGTGCACGCATCTGCGCGAGGATCTCTTGCGCGTGGGGAGCAACCAGCGGGTCGAATTCCTCCGGATCAATCGTCTCGGTTGGCGGCTCGATTTCGATCGTCGGCTCCAAGTGTTCGGTCAGTTCGGCAGGCGCTACGTTGGCGTAGGCCTCGCGGACCCGCGTGGCGATCGTGAACCAGTCGTTGCCCTGGTCGAGGTGCACCCCCAACCAACCGCGCGGGCCCACGTAAGGCGGGACGAAGTAGAAGTCGGGTTCGCCGGTCGTGTAGAGGTCCTGCGCGCCTTTCGGCGAATGCAGCCAAAGTGCGAGCCGCCCGTCGCCGTGATGATTGATCACATACGTCGCGAACGTCTTGTTGCGTACCCGGAAATCGGGCGAGCCGCGTGAAGGGGTTTCCTCTGCTTCCGGGAACGACAGACAGACTTCTCGGACCGCTTGGTTGATGTTCTTGGCCATGGCTTCGCTTAAACGGGTCGTTTCGGGGCCAGTGATACCATCAAAACGCCGTCACGGGGGATGAGGATGCACGTCGAAAGATTGATCGATCGACCGATCATTGATCCTTCCTCGCACGTTTCGCTCGGCGAGAACATCCAGGGGCCGTCGTTGATCCGTGTCCCGGATTGGGTTCCCGATCCGCTAGGTCGTTACTACCTCTACTTCGCCGATCACAAGGGCCGCTACATTCGACTGGCTTTTGCTGATGATCTTGCCGGGCCGTGGCAGATCCACGTGCCCGGATCTTTACAACTCGAGGACACACCTTTCCCGAAGGAGACGCTGCAGGCGACACGTCAACAGGTCGAAGCGGCGGAGGAGCGCAATCGTGCCGCGGGCGTGAAGCTCCTGCATTCGGTCGAACTCGAGATGACGACGCCGCATATCGCTTCGCCCGACGTCCACGTCGACGAGAAGAACCGGCGCCTCGTCATGTACTACCACGGCCTCGAGGGCGTCGGTCGCCAGGTGACGCGGGTCGCGACATCGCCGGACGGCATCACATTCGAATCCGCAGAAGAGATCCTCGGTCGCACCTATATGCGGGTCTTCGTCCACGACGAACGCACGTACGGGCTGGCGATGCCCGGGCTCATCTACCGCGCGGCAACGCCGACGTCCGGATTCGAAGAAGGCCCGTTACTCTTCAATCGGCACATGCGCCACGCCGCGGTGCTGGTGCGCGCTGAGCGCGCCCACGTCTTCTGGACACAGGTCGGCGATGCGCCAGAGCGCATCCTGCTCTCGACGATTGATCTCTCGGACGACTGGACGAACTGGCGGGAATCGGAGCCCGTGGAAGTGCTCCGACCGGAACGGGTTTGGGAAGGTGCGGGCGCGCCCGTCGAGCCGAGTGTTCGCAGCGTCGCCTACGGCGTCGTGAATCAGCTCCGCGATCCGGCGATCTTCGAGGAAGAAGGCCGGATCTATCTCGTCTATGCGATCGGCGGCGAGGCCGGGCTCGGCATCGCCAAAGTCGAACTCTAGGCCGTCGCCGCGACGTCGCTCGATTTCGCGGCGGCCACGAAGTTCTCGCGCAGGATGCCGTAGCTCTGGATGTCGGCGTTGACGACGTCGAGACCGTTTTCGAGCACGTAGGCATAGCTTCGCTGGAAGTGCGAGAGGTTCGCGCGCAGGAGCTTGTCGTCGTAGAACTCATCGAAGGCGCGGGGGTTGCCGCGACCGAGGAATCCCTGTCCGGCGAGGAGGCGTCCGGCCTTCATGCCGACGAGGCCGATGCCGGAGGCGCGCGCTTTGTCGAGGAGCGGGCGGATCGATTTCATTTCGGTCGTGCCGGCCTGGATGTCGCGATTGTTCCAGTCGTACCAACCGGCCGGCGTGATCGCGAGCATCGCGAGGCTGTACCAACCCGTTTCGATCATGGCGGAAAGGACGTTGGCGGCGTTCTGATGGGTCGATACGCCGAAGTAGTCGGCTTTGCCGGCGGCCTTGGCGGCGTCATAAGCCGCCTTCATTTCGTCGGCTTGGATGAGCGATGGATTGCTCGCACCCATCTGGTAGTAGGCGTCGACGTGGTCCATGCCGAGTTGGTCCAGGCTCTCGTCGAGCAACATCGTCCACGTCTTCGCGGCTTGCTTGGCCTGCTCGACGGTCGCGGTCGCATCCTCGTCGATGTCGATGTAGGTCATACCCTTCGAGATCAGGAAGATGTCGTCACGGTGACGTTTGGCGAACGGTCCGAGATGGCGCTCGGCTTGGCCGTAGTAACGGCTCGTGCCGACATCGAATACGTTGACGCCCGCTTCGAGCGCGGTCTCGAGCAACTTGTCGTTCGGCTTACGACTCAACGACGCGCCGGCGCCGTAGACGAGTCGACTGGCGAGAAAATTCGTGCGGCCGAGGGTTCGGTAGGTCATCTTCGGCCAGACGCCGTCGCCGGCTTGCTGGGCATCCTGTGTCGCCGCGCGGACGTCACCGGTCTTGATCAGCGTCGCGCCACCGACGGCCGCCATGGACAGTGTGTTCAGAAAACCGCGACGGTTGGTTCCAAAAAACGATTTCTTCGCTTGAGGCATGTTTGACCTACCTTGTCGATGGATGGGGTGTGGAAGCGCCGGCCTCGATGAACTCGGTTACGCCGGCATGGATTTCGGCGAAGCTTGGCCGAGCTTTGTATCCGCGCTCGGCGAACTTGAGAGCGATAGTACCGCTCGCGTCGACGTAAAGAACCCCCGGGTGCGGGACCCCGTAGGCGCGATCGTAGCGCCGATGTTCACGATTGCGGATACGAAGCGCATTGACCAACCTCGCGCCACGGTCGTAGAGCACGGGATAGCGGAGGCCGAATCGTTCGGTGAATCGTACTGCCGTGCGGGGTTGATCCGTCGTGACGGCCGCGACGTGAACGCCGAGGCGTTCGAAGCGTGGTTGCCATTTGCCGAGCTCGACGAGCTGGCGCAGACAGTAGCTTCACCAATCGCCCGACCGGGCGAAAACGATGAGCAGACCACGATCAGAAGCGAGATCGGCGAAACTGCGTTGCTCGCGCATCTGATCGCTCAGATCAAACGCAACGAGTTCGGTGCCGACATCGGGCCCCCAGGTCCTCGCGTAGAGTTCATCGGCGTCGACGCGGATGCCTGTGAAGCAGAGCACGATGAGAGACGCGCGAAGGGCGGCGGCGAGACGCATGGGCTTGATCCTGACTCTCGGTTTCACCTTACGATGCCGGATCTTAACCGCCTGGGAGATCATGATGGCCTTCACCGAACGCGACGGTGTCGATCTTTACTACGAAGTGCACGGCGAGGCGGGACCCTGGGTGGTTTTTGCCCACGGCGCAGGCGGCAACGCGACGAGTTGGTGGCAGCAGGTGCCGGTGGTCGCGAAGGATCACCGCGTGCTCGTGTTCGATCATCGCGGGTTCGCTCGCTCACCTTGCGATGCGTCGCAACAGAATGCGCTCCATTTCGACGCCGACATGATCGCCATCATGGACGCGGCGGGTGTCGATCGAGCGACCATCGTCTGCCAGTCGATGGGCGGTTGGACGGGGGTGCGCACCGGCGTGATTCACAGCGACCGCGTCACGGGCGTTCTACTCGGCAACACCCCGGGCGCCGTCGAGACGCCGGAAACCATCGAAAACATGAGCACGTTGGCGGAACGTCTGGCGGCCGGTGGCGGACTCATAAACCAGGCGATCAGCGCCGAGTTCGCCGAAACGTTCCCGGAACGAGCGGTGCTTTACAACCAGATTTCGGCCTTCAACACCGTGGCTGCACCGAATATCAGCGATGGCTCGGCGTACTTCTCCGCCGATGAGGTGAAGGGCGCCAGCGTGCCGATGTTCGTGCTTGCGAGCGATCTCGATCCGCTCTTTCCGCCGGCGCTACTCGTGAGCGTTGCCGAGGCGATCGGCGCGGGGTCCACGGTCGTCGAAGGCGCCGGGCATTCGACTTATTTCGAGAAACCGGCCGAGTTCAACGCGGTCCTCGATCAGTGCCTCGCCGAGTGGAGCCTGACTTAGAGTGGGTCGATATCGACGCCGATCGGACAGTGGTCGGAGCCCGTGACGCTTGGCCAGATGAAGGCGTCGCGGATCCGCTTCCTGGCCGCGCGTGACGCGAGGATGTAATCGATCCGCCAGCCGACGTTGTCCTGCCGCGCGTTGCCCCACTGGCGCCACCAGGTATAAAGATCCGGCACGTCGCCGTGTACGTGGCGTAGCGTGTCGATCCAGCCGGCGTCGATCCAACGATCGAACTCCTCGCGTTCCTCCGGCAGGAAGCCGCTCGTCTTATGGTTGGTCTTGGGACGTGCGAGGTCGATTTCCCGGTGCGCCGTGTTGTAGTCGCCCATCACGAAAACCGGCCCACTCTTCTTCAGGCGTTCGATGCGATCGAAGACGGCGCGGTAGAAGTCGAGTTTGTACGGCACGCGGCTGTTGTCGCGATCCTTGCCGCTGCCTTTCGGGAAGTAGACCGTTGCGACCGATAGGCGCCCCCACTTCGCGACCAGGAAACGCCCTTCGATGTCGAGTTCGTCGATGCCGAGGCTCGTCTCGACTCGATCGGGTGGTTGGCGGGCGAAGAACGCGACGCCGGAATAGCCCTTGCGTTCGGCCGGGTTGAAGACCGCGTGCCAACCGTCGGGAGAACGCGCTTCGGGTGTGAGCTGTCCGGGCAACGCGCGCAGTTCCTGGATGCCGACGACGTCAGCATCACTCACCTCGAGAAACTCAAGGAATCCCTTTTTTACACAGGCCCGCAGCCCATTGACGTTCCAACTGACCAGGCGCATGTGTTGAACCAGCGATCCCTTCATTGATCGTTTGATCGAAGCGGGCGGAACGATACCATCGCTCACCGCCTGGCGACCCGCGGCCGGCGTTCGAGCCGAGCGCCAAGCGAGCCCGAGGACTAGACCATCAACAGCGAAGAATTCAAGCGAATCGCGCGTTTGGGCACGCCGATCGTGTTTGCGGCCCTCTTCATGATGGCGATGCATGTCATCGACACCATCATGACCGGGCAGTACGGCACGGCGGACCTGGCGGGCGTCTCGCTCGCGATGGGGGTCGCGAGCCCGACGATCGTGCTCGTCACGGCCGTACTCGGCGCGGTGACGCCCATCACCGCGCAGCTCTACGGTGCGGGCAAGGTAGAAGAAATCGGCCCGATTGGGCGGCAAGGGTTTTGGCTCGCTGGGGTCACGGGCCTGGTTTGTTTCGTGCTGATTTCGTATGCCGAACTCGCTTACCAGTTCATCGAAGCCGATCCCGAAGCGCTGGTCGTGACGATTGGTTATCTCGACGCCGTTAGGTGGGGATTCATCGGTCAGGCGTTCTACGGCGTGATGCGCTCGTTGTGTGAAGGGATGGGCCGCACCAAGCCCGCGATGGTGATCGCGGGGTCGTTGCTCGGCATCAACGCCTTGCTCAACTATGCGCTCATCTTCGGTAAATTCGGTGCGCCTGAACTCGGCGGCATCGGCGCCGGTGTCGCCACGGCGATCGTCATGTGGCTGCACGTCTTCCTCATCGCCGCGGTCATGATGCGACCCTTCTATCGCGCAGCCGGGATCTTCGTGCGCCGCGACTGGCTCCCGGATTTCGCCATCTGGTGGCGATTCGCGAAGATCGGCGTGCCGGTCGGTGTCACCCATTTCTTCGAGATGGGGGTCTATTCGGGCGTCACCTTGCTGGCCGCCAGCTTCGGTGCGGCGTCGGTTGCGGGCCACGCGGTTGCCATGAACATCAACGGGGTCGCTTTCATGATCCCGATGTCGATCGGCATGGCCGCCGCGATACGTGTCGGTCACTGCGTGGGCGCGGACGACTACCGTGGCGCCGAGATCGTTGGCCAGACCGCCATTCGAACTTGCTTCGCCTACGCGACGCTCGCCGCTGTCGTGCTCTTCGCGACGCGTGGTTATCTCGTCTCCGCCTACATCAGCGACCCTGCGGTCCGCGACATCGCCATGGCCCTGATGATCTTCGTCGCCGGATATCAGTTCGTCGACGACACCCAGGCCACGGCGATCGGTGTACAACGTGGCTACAAGGACACCCGTGTGCCCATGACGTTTGCGCTCATCGGTTACTGGGTGGTCGGCCTACCCGTTGGCTGTGCGTTCGCCTATGGATGGTTGGGTCTGCCGAGCCTCGAGATCTACGGTTTCTGGATCGGCCTCACGGCGGGTCTCGCGTTCTGTGCTGTGACGATCAACCTGCGTCGGATTCGTTTCGCGCGTGACCATGCCAAGGTGCGGCGCTATGCGCTGGAGCAGGGCGCGGACGAAGCGGAGTTCGAGTTGGGGCGGGAAAAGGTGGCGGAGGCGTAGGGGCGGGCTTAGTGCATTTCCTAAGCTATACACGTTCATCGGACACCAGTAGAATTCCGCGGTTCGGGGGTCTGGGCGCGCGCGTAAGCGATGCGGTCGGAAGGCGACGAATCAATCGCTCCTTCGTGTCGTGATGATCCGCCATCGGGCAGTCATCTCGGCTCGCTAGCGTCTATCGGCGTCCGTTACCCCTGGGACGTTTGTATTTTGGAGGAACTTGCCTATTAAAAGATCGACCGCGAAGGTGCGAGATAAAGATCGAGCCGTGCTGAATGAGGACATTCGGGCACCCCAGGTTCGATTGGTGGCATCGAATGGCGGCCAGGTCGGCATCGTCGACCGCGAAGCTGCGTTGAGTGAAGCCAAACGCGAGGGATTGGACCTCGTGCTGATCGCACCGGATGCCGAGCCACCCGTCGTCAAAGTGATGGACTACGGGAAACACCTGTTTGACCTGAAGAAGCAAAAAGCTGCCCAAAAGAAACGGCAGAAGCAGACCCAGGTCAAGGAAATGAAGTTTCGCCCGGGCACCGAAGAAGGTGACTATCAGGTGAAACTGCGAAACCTCGTCCGATTCCTCGAAGACGGCGACAAGGCCAAAGTGAGTCTTCGCTTTCGGGGGCGTGAGATGGTTCACCCGGAACTCGGCATGGACCTCATGAAGCGCATTGAAGGTGATCTTTCCGAACTCGCGACGGTCGAAGCATTGCCGAAGTTCGAAGGTCGTCAGATGACGATGGTGATGGCGCCGCGGCGCAAGAAGGGCTAGTTCTCTTAGATACTTGAAAACATAACGAGAAGACGCGGGGAGTTTTCGACTCCGAAACGCGCATCAGGAAACTCCGGTCGATGAATTCGACCACTACAACAAAGGCAGGCCGTATTCGGTGATCCGGATCGGCAAATGGAGACAACATGCCGAAGATGAAGACGAACCGGGGCGCCGCAAAGCGTTTCCGTCGCACGTCCAAAGGCTATAAGCACAAGCGGACGAACAAGAGTCACCTGTTCACCGGTAAATCATCGAAGCGTAAGCGCCAGTTGCGCGGCTTCGCGGCGGTTTCGGACGGGGACCTCGGTCGTATCGACAAAATGATTCCGAAGAAGGCGCGCTGAGATGCCGAGAGTCAAACGTGGCGTCGCATCGCGCGCTCGACGAAAGAAGGTCTTGAAGGCCGCAAAAGGCTACTACGGCGCGCGCAGCCGGACCTTCAAGGTTGCCAAGCAGGCGGTCATCAAGGCGGGTCAATACGCCTACCGCGACCGTCGCCAGAAAAAGCGTCAATTTCGCTCCCTCTGGATCGTGAGGATCAATGCGGAGGCGCGTGTCCACGGCCTTTCGTACAGTCGATTTATCGCCGGCCTCAAAAAGGCGGCGATCGACATTGATCGCAAGTCGCTTGCCGATCTTGCGTATCACGAGAAGGACGCTTTCGGCGTTTTGGCGGACAAGGCGAAGGAAGCCCTCGTCGCCTGAGCGACCGATTCGCGAATAGTCCGGATCGAGACCGGTAACACCGGTCAAAAGACCACACGGGTCGCCCCTTTGGAGGCCAAGAGCAAACGCCTCAGGGCGCGCCTGTGTGCGTGTGATTTATGCCCCGAGGGAATTCGTACTGAGACTCGCCGTAGCTTGGATATCTCTCGGATAAGAGTCGCGACGAGCGTTGGACGAGAGGAGAAAGATGGATACATCGGACATCAGGGAACGGGCACTCGGGGCCATTGGCGCCGCGGCCGACGCCGCCGCACTCGATCAGGTGCGCGTTGAGTTTCTCGGCAAGAAAGGTGAACTGACGGCTCTCCTGAAGTCGCTCGGCTCGCTCGCGCCGGATGAACGCCCGGCCGCGGGTGCCGCGATCAACGCGACCAAGGAAGCGCTTTCGGGTGCGATCGACGATAAAAAGCGTGCGATCGAAAACGAACAACTCGCCGATGAGTTGTCGGCCGATACGGTCGATATCACGCTTCCCGGGCGCCCGCGCGGCGTGGGATCGCTGCACCCCGTCACGCAAACGCTGAGAAGGATCGAGGAGATCCTGACGGTGGCGGGCTACGAGGTGGTCGCCGGTCCCGAGATCGAAGACGACTATCACAACTTCGAAGCGCTCAATATCCCCGCGCATCATCCGGCGCGGGCGATGCACGACACGCTCTACCTCGACAATGGCCTTCTACTACGCACGCACACGTCGCCGGTGCAGGTGCGGACGATGGAGAACCGCGAGCCGCCAATTCGCATCATCTGTCCGGGACGCGTCTATCGCAAAGACGATGTCGACGCGACGCACAGCCCGATGTTCCATCAGGTGGAAGGGCTCGTCATTGACGAAGGTGTCAGCTTCGCGGACTTGAAAGGCACGGTCGTCGACTTCGTCCGGCGTTTCTTCGAGAAGGATCTCGGCGTTCGTTTCCGGCCGTCCTATTTCCCCTTCACGGAACCATCCGCGGAAGTCGATGCGCAATGTGTGCACTGTTCGGGCAAAGGTTGCCGGGTTTGCAGCGGCACCGGATGGCTCGAGGTGATGGGTTGCGGGATGGTCCATCCCAACGTGCTGGCGATGTCCGGGATCGACCCGGAGCGCTACACCGGATTTGCCTGGGGATTCGGTGCCGACCGTCTCGCGACGCTCTATTTCGGTATCGACGACATGCGCAACCTCTTCGAGAACGAGCTCAGATTCCTGGGGCAATTCGCATGAAATTCAGCAATACCTGGCTTAAAGATTGGGTCTCGTTCGACGCGGAAGTGGCAACGCTCTGCGACCAGCTCACGAGTGCGGGGCTCGAAGTCGACGGTGTCGAACCGGTGGCCGCTGAGTTCAGCGGCGTCGTCGTTGCGCGCATCAAGGAGGTTGATCGTCACCCCGATGCCGACAAACTGAGCGTGTGTCGTGTCGACACGGGCAATGAAGTACTCGACATAGTCTGTGGCGCGCCGAACGTGCGCGCCGGCCTCATGGCACCGCTCGCGAAAGTGGGCGCTGTCCTGCCGGAAGGATTCAAGATCAAAAAGGCGAAGCTACGCGGCGTCGAGTCGAACGGCATGTTGTGCAGCGCCGCCGAACTCGGTATCGGCAGCAACGCGGACGGGTTGCTCGAACTCGACGACGATCTCGATCCGGGGACGGATATCCGCGACGCACTAGCGCTTGACGACGTCACGATCGAGCTCGATCTCACGCCGAATCGCGGTGATTGCCTGAGCATTCGTGGACTCGCTCGAGAGGTCGGTCTCGTTAACGACGCCCCGCTCGACGTACCGGACATCAGCGCCGTCCCGGCACGATCGGACGCGAGCTTTCCGGTGCGGATCGAAGCCCCTGAAGGATGTCCGCGCTACCTCGGTCGGATGATCGAGGGCGTGGATCTCTCGAAATCGTCACCCTTCTGGATGCAGGAGCGGCTGCGTCGCTGTGGCCTGCGGTCGATCGACCCCGTCGTCGATGTCACGAACTACGTGCTGCTCGAACTCGGTCAGCCGATGCACGCCTTCGATCGCGACCAGCTCGCCGACGGCATCGTCGTCCGGATGGCGCTCGAGGGCGAATCGCTCACGCTTCTCGACGGACGCGACGTCGACCTCACGACCGATACGCTGCTCATCACGGACGGCAATGGACCGGTCGCGATGGCGGGCATCATGGGCGGTGAACGCAGTGGCGTTTCGGCGACCACAAGAAACGTCTTCCTCGAATGTGCGTTCTTCAACCGGCTTGCGATCATGGGCGTCGCGCGACGCTACGGCATGCACACGGACGCTGCGCATCGTTATGAGCGGGGCGTCGACTTCGAGCTTCAGCATCTTGCGATGGAACGGGCGACCCGACTCCTCATCGACATCGTCGGTGGCACGCCGGGACCCGTCGAAGAAGCGCTTCATGCCGATGCGCTGCCCGCCAAGGCGACGGTCGAGCTTCGACGCAGCCGTCTCGATCGGCTCGTCGGCGAGGTCGTGCCAGAGGCAGAAGTCGATCGCATTTTTGAAGCACTCGATTTCAATCCGCAGAAAACGGGCGCGGGTGACGCGTTGGTGTGGTCCGTGACCGCGCCGAGTCACCGATTCGACATCGAACGCGAGGAAGATCTCGTCGAGGAGGTGTTGCGGGTGTACGGCTACAACACCATCGAGAGCCGTACGGGCGACGCCGTGCTCGAACTCGGCGCGCCGGCGCGTGAACGCACGCCACAGGACCGCGTCAGCGACTCGATGGTCGACCTCGGCTACGCCGAAGCGATCACCTACAGCTTCATCGAACCGAAGCTCGCCGACCGGCTCGATCCCGGCGCCAAGACCGTGACCGTGGTGAATCCCGTGTCGAACGATCATTCGGCGATGCGGACGACGCTCCTGCCGGGCCTCGTGAATGCGCTCGCGAACAACCTGGCGCGCCAGACGACGCGCGTGCGGCTTTTCGAAACCGGTCAGTGCTTCCCGACGATCGACGGCGAACTCCAGCAGGAACCGCTGCTGGGCGGGATCGCCGTGGGTAACCAGTCACCGGAAAGCTGGGCGAGCAGCGATACGCCTATCGATTTCTACGACATCAAAGGCGATGTCGAGCGCATCCTCGAGCTCGGTGGAATGGATGCTCGTTTCGAGCGGGTGCGGGATCCCGTACTCCATCCGGGTCAATCCGCAGCGGTTCGAATCGACGACGAGGTCGTCGGTCGACTCGGCAAGTTGCACCCGGAAATCACCTCTTCGCTCGATCTTCCGGACGGCGTCTTCTTCTTCGAGTTACGCCTCGAGGCGATCACACGCACGGCTGAGCGCCGCCATCGCGGCGTGTCGCGATTCCCCAGCGTGCGTCGAGATCTCGCGCTCGTGGTCGATCAATCGGTTGATGCGGGTGTGATCGAGGAGCTCGTTAAAGCAACGCTTGGAAGCGAGCTCCGCGACTTCGTCGTTTTCGACGTCTACACCGGCAAAGGTATTGATTCTAATGAGAAAAGTATCGCCATCGCCTTGACGTTGCAGGACGCATCACGCACGCTAAATGACACTGAAGTGAACGAGAGCATCGACAAAGTGGTCGGTGCACTTGCGCAAAAGTTGGGGGCACGATTGCGCTAGATCGACTCACTCGGATGTTTGTCGTCGGCGCTTTCGCCATCGATCTCGATCGCAGTTTTGCCCGCTCGGAAGGCGTGATGGGTTCTCTCACGAAAGCGCAGTTAGCTGATCATCTCTTTGAAGAGCTGGGCCTCAACAAGCGAGAGTCCAAGGAGATCGTGGAGCGCTTCTTCGAGGAGGTCCGGCGGTCGTTGGAACGTAACGAGCCCGTGAAACTCTCCGGTTTCGGCAACTTCGAACTGCGCGACAAGGGCGAACGCCCGGGACGTAATCCCAAGACCGGCGAGGAGATCCCGATTTCCGCACGGCGTGTGGTGACGTTCCGCCCAGGCCAGAAGCTGAAGTCGCGCGTCGAGGTCTACGCGGGCGACGACGAAACGTCCCCTTAAGCCGTGCCTGACGAACCGACGAACGAAGAAGCGTCACTGACACCGGCCGATTCGCCGGAGGCTTCGAACGCGGATAAGCGTCCCACCGCGGATCACGAATCCGAAGAATTGCTGGACCTCCCCGGCGAGACCGACTTCGAGCTGACCTCGATCGATGCGACGACGCCCGATCCGATCGACTCGGAAGAGAGCGACTTGCCGCCGATTCCGGGCAAACGCTATTTCACGATTGGCGAAGTCGCCGAACTCTGCCGCGTTAAACCGCACGTCCTGCGCTATTGGGAGCAGGAATTCGAGCAATTGAATCCCGCCAAACGACGCGGGAACCGACGCTACTACCAGCAACAGGACGTGATCCTGATTCGCCAGATCCGCGGCCTCTTGAACGATCGCGGCTTCACGATCTCGGGCGCGAAGCTCGAACTTTCGGGTGACGACGCCAAGCAGGACCAGACCCAGTATCGGCTCATCGTCAAACAGATGATCGCTGAGCTCGAAGAACTGTTGCGCGAACTACGTGCGCCTTAACCGCACGCGGATGCCATGAAGCCGCGCGTCACCGCGCTCGAAGAAATCGCGGTTCCGGTCAGCGAACGGACCACCTGGCTTTTTGTGCGGCTCGTAACAAACGTCGGCCTGACCGGTCTCGGCGAAGCATCGCTCGGCACCACGCGCCAGCTACCTGAACTCGGCGTCTTCTTCGACATCCTCAAAGGCCTCGACGAACTCTCGATTGCGACGTACCGCCAGCACGCCGACGGCCCGGCCCGGCAGAGTTTCCGCCATGCCACCGCCGCCAGTGCGATCGAGCACGCGCTCTGGGACATCAGGGGCAAGCTCCTCGACGCCCCGGTGTATGAGTTGCTCGGCGGCCCCGCGCGCGAGCGCGTCGGTGTCTACGCGAACATCAACCGCATGACGAAAAACCGCGTGCCGGATGGTTTCGCGGCCAGTGCCGAAGCCGCCCGCGCGGCCGGATTCCGCGCCTTCAAGGCAGCACCGTTCGACGGATTTCCGCCGCCGGACGCGGACACCGACACGATTCGCGCCGCGATGGATGTCGGCATCGGTGCGCTTTTCGCAATGCGCGAGGCACTCGGCCCCGACGCGGCGATCAAAGTCGACTGCCACAGCTTTTTTGACGTCGAGCAGGCGATCGACGTCGCCCGCGACCTCGAGCCGGTCGCGCTCGACTGGTACGAGGAGCCGCTTCCTGTCGCGAAGATCGTCGAGACGAAACGCATCAACAACGTGATCGCGCAGCGCATGGCGGGGGGCGAGACGCTCTACGGCGTCGACGGCTTCGACCCGCTCGTCCGCGCGCGTGCCGTCGACGTGATCATGCCCGACGTCATTCACTGCGGCGGGATTCTCGAGGCGATGCATATCGCGCGAAACGCGGCGACGCACGACATCGCGATATCGCCGCACAACGCCGTCGGTCCCGTCGCGACGGCCGTCAGCGCCCAAGTCTGCTTCAGCGCACCGAACGTCGAATCGCTCGAGCTCCAATGGGGCGAATGCGACTTCCGTGAAGAACTCGTCGTGCCCCCGGAAACGTTCGTCGACGGTGAACTCGTACGCTCGGACAACCCGGGTGTCGGCATCGAGCTGAACGAGGATCTCCTCGCAACACGTCGCGACTAAGCTAGGCTCGAAACACCACGTTCCGGGTTACCCGCCATGTCGATCACCACCATCACCACCATCGCTGTCGATACAGACAAAGTTGACGCCTTCCTTGAGTTGCTGCGCACCGGCGCGGCGACGACGCGGAATGCCGACGGTTGTGTCTCGTTCGATTACCTCGTCAACGCGGAGCGTGGTAACGAAGTCGTCTTCATCGAGGAATGGGAAAGCGAGCAGGCGCAGGGCGCTTACGTGGCCGGCCGGATCGAGGACGGATCGATGGAAGAACTCGGCGCCTTTTTCATCGCCCCGCCTGAGACAAGAGTGCTGCGGGACGTTTTGTAGCCCGGCCGTCGTACACTCGACCCATCAGAAGGCTGCACTAGGGAGAGGTTCATGGCTTACGAATTCGTCACGTACGAGGTACGCGATCACATCGGCTACATCACACTCAATCGACCGGAGGTGATGAACGCGCTCCACGCGGCGGCGCACGTCGAATTGAACGCGATCTACGATGAGGCCGCGGAAGACGCCGACGTTTGGGTCATCATCGTCACCGGCGCGGGCGAACGCGCGTTCTCCGCCGGAAACGACCTCAAAGCGACCGCCGAAGCAAGTCGACGACCCGACGCGGCCCCCATGCGACTCGGCCCGTCTGGGAGCGGACGAAGTGGCGGCGGTTTCGGCGGCAACACCACCCGCTGGGACTTCGTGAAACCGATCATCGCCGCCGTCAACGGCTGGGCCATGGGCGGTGGATTCGAGATTGTGCTTGCCGCCGATATCGTGATCGCCGCCGATCACGCACAGCTCGGCCTGCCCGAGCCCCGCGTCGGTCTTCTCGCCGGCGCCGGCGGGGTCCATCGATTGCCGCGCCAGCTCGGCATGAAACGTGCCATGGGCATGATCCTCACCGCGAAACCGATCGATGCCGCTACCGCCCTCGATTGGGGGCTCGTCAACGAAGTCACCTCGCTCGCCGACCTCATGCCGACCGCCGAGCGCTGGGCGAAAGAAATCATGGAATGCTCGCCCCTGGCGATTCGCGCATCGAAAGAAGCCGCCATGCTCGGCATGCACATGTCGATGGAAGAAGTGATGTCGACGAGGTTCGAAGGCCTCGAGCGCATGACTGGATCCGAAGACATGGTCGAAGGCCCGCGCGCTTTTGCTGAGAAGCGTCCGCCGCAGTGGAAGGGGCGGTAGCGGATTGCGAGCTGGACGACTGCCAAGCGGTCTTCCGACGGCGCGGTCTTTTTGGTCGAGGCGGAGCGCTACGCAGCCAGAACGGGTGCTAGAATCGCGCCCAGCCGGGGCGTAGCGCAGTCTGGTAGCGCATCACACTGGGGGTGTGGTGGTCGCAAGTTCAAATCTTGCCGTCCCGACCAATTTCCTCTTTCGTAACAATGGGTTACGAGCTTTCAGAGTTTTGCCAAATTCCGTTTTGGAAAGAAAACGGAAAACTTTGGAAAAATACAGTATGGATATCCATCCAGGTTACAGGTCTAGAAGGCAGTCGACCGGCTCGTAATGGACCGCGTGGCCGACGTCGTACTCCGCCGTTTGGCGTGAATCGTGATGGGTCATCCGTCGCTGTGTAACTTCCTTCGCTTCGCCGCTTCTGTAGAGCGCTTCAGATAACGAGCGGATCTTGTGGAAGGTGGGACGCGTACCTGGCGGGAGCCCTGTCACCTCCGTTGAAAGCTTCCCGAAGCGACGTGCGATGTACTTCTCGTCGACGGGCTTTCCTGTTTCTGGGTGCGCAATCACGTAGCTAACGGAGCCGCTTCGACCAATGGTCTTCTTCCACGCGGGCTCGGTGAGACGGGCTTCGGTGGGTAACGGATCGGGATGGTTGCGGATCTTGCTCGGTATCCAGCGGATGTTGAAGCGAGGGCAATCCTTCCGCTTCAGCTTGACGACATCTCCCACTCGCATAAACGTGAGCAATGAGATGTCCGTCGCGATCTGTACCCAGTACGGCGCGAGCTCGTGAGTCTGATCGAACTGCTCCTTCGAGAGGCGCTTGCGTTTCTTGGGCGTTGGTGTCTTCGGCTCCAGCAACTCCGCCGGCGTCTTCCGATCGGGCGGGTAGAAGCCATGACGTTGGGCGGTCTCAAACCAGCTCCGAGGAATCGAGCGGTGGATGCGGTAAGCATCCGAAGTTGCCGGCGGCAGGTCTCGTCGAAGATCGCTGACCGTGAGGTTCTTTACTGGTCCTCTGAACCACTCCTCATACCGCGCGACGAGTCGTTCGCGCTCCCTCCAAGTGGATATTCCGCCCTGATGCGAGGTCGCTTGAACTCCTTCCATAGCTTCGTGACCTCAGCAGCGTCCGAGCCTGATGCGATGCGTTCGTTCAGCCGTTCGGCGAGGGCGATCGCTTGGCCTCGAGGTTTGTTGATGCTCTTGCGGCGCGCGGTGACGGGGTTGCGCCACACGAAGTACTTCCCGTTCGAATACAGGTTCTCAGGCAGTCCGTTGTCGGCGCGTCAACGTGGAGCCAAGGATCTCGTCCGCGAGTTCGTCGATATCTCGAAGCTCGACCTACCAGTATCGGAGCACCTTCTCGGCCCCTACGACCATCTGCCCCTCTACCGAGGGGAGTCCTTCCGCGTTGCCGTACTTGCAGGCTAGGCGAAGGGTGTCGAGCTTCGGCGGCGGATCGTATTCCCTTGAGAGTGCGTCTTGGTACTTGTCGAGGCGAACCTTCATTCGTGGCCCTCCCCGGGCAACCGCTCCGTATCTGAGATCGTTTGCGGAACGCGCCGTTTCCAGCCGTCGACGCACGTTGCGGTTCGGGGCTGCCCGAATGGGAAGGTCGGCGCCATGTAATCGATACCGCCGTGGGATCTACAGAGCTCCTGCGCGATCCCTCGCTCTACGTCTCGGTCGATGCCTCCCGAGCAGCCGAACAGCGAAATATCGAGCGCGGCGATTGTCGTCAGCTTCATTCACACCCCTCCATCACCCGATCGATCACCGCCTCCTCGGCTTGATCGATCTGTACTCACGGTTCAAGGAGTCGGAGATGATCTCGGCGCTGAAGGCGGTCGAGGGCGGCCGGAAGGTGCGCGATGTGTGCCGGGAATACGGCAACTCGGACGCGACGTTCTACACTTGGAAGTCGAAGATACGGGTCCGATCTGCGATCGGTGGTTTGAGCACGTCGGACGTTCGTCGGCTGAAGGATCTCGAGGACGAGAACCAACGGCTCAAACGCATGTTTGCGGACTTGAGCCTGAAGGCACGAGCGCGCTAAAGCGCGGCGCTGAAGGACATGGTTCGAAAAAAAGCTCTGAAGGCGTCGGTGAAGCAGACCCACGAGAACTGGCTCGAACAGAGTCGCTACTTGAACATGGACTTGCTCAAGGAGCTGAAGAAGGAACAGCTCCGTCAAGCCGCTTAACCGCATGCCAGGCCAGTCAACCTTTTTGCACCACTTGCGGCACACAACTCGCAGGCGCCGCGGAGTGCGGGGTGTCCGTGACGCGTAGATCGTTACGAAACCATACGAGCGTGACGCTCATTCGAATTCGAGTCCATCGTGTTCGAGTCACGGCAATGTCCGACCCGAGCGACCACGAACCTCCGAGCGAAGCCTATGACCGGTACATCTATGTGTAGTTCAGCGCGACCCGGAGATTGGTCGACAGTGTCCTAGACGAACATCAGACGGACTACAGCGGAGGTTCGATCCCCGGACGGTTCGTGCCGATCGTCGCCTGCGTCGCGGATTCACGCTCGAACTCCTGGAGCGTGTGGTACTTGTCGTCGAAGATGCAGGTCGCCTTGGCGATGTGTGACCCGGCCTGGCGCGACTTGCGACATTGATCCGATGGATCGACACCGTAACGTTCGACGTACTGATCGATGATCGCCTGGACTTGCGCGGCGGCGTTCTCCGGCACCTTCTCCCAGACCGTCGTGAAGAGTTCGAGGATGTTGGGATCTTCACTCTCGTGGGCGGCGGTGCCAAGCCACGCAAGTCCCTTCAGGTCGCTGCGATCAACGCCGAGGCCGTAGAGGTAAAGGCCGCCCAATCGGGCCTGCGCCTGGTCAAAGCCGTTCTCGGCGGCGACTTGGAGGTGCGGCAAGGCGTCGTCGTAGCGCTTCTTGCCGTAGAGATCGAGGCCGCGTGTGTTCGCCTCGAAGATGGCGTTCCAGTCCTTGGGCTCGTCGGCTGCGACGGGCAGAGTCAGGACTGCTAGGAGCAAAAGGGTGGACCAACGCACGTGAAGCCCCCTGGTGATTGCCTCGACGTATTGTGGCGCGGAACGGACCGGGCGGGAATGTCCTGATTTCTGTGTGTGAGCGTTGGTTGATATCATCAGGTTGAAGCGTTCGCGGAACTGGATGGCGAGCTGCGCCTTGGCAGCGTGCCACTCCTTCGGCCGCGCCTTCCAGTTCGACTGGGCTTGCATCAGCGACAGATAAATCAGTTTGGTCGCCGCCTCATCGTTCGGGAAGTGACCCTTGTTGAGGATCGTCTTGCGCACCTCGCTATGTGTCAAGAGCCCCGTTTTAGCTCCATGCATAACTAGAGATTTCCGGGTTGCCATGGGCCTGCCGGTATTCCACGGGCGTGATGTCGTTGAGCGCGTCGTGAGGACGCTCGGTGTTGTAGCGACGGATCCAATCAGCCGTCATCGATCGCACTTCTTCGAGCGACCGGAACAGGTACAGATCGAGGAGCTCATCTCGATAGGTTCGATTGAGTCGTTCGATGAATGAGTTCTGTTTGGGCTTGCCGGGTTGGATGAACTCGAGCGCCACTTGGTGTTCGTCAGCCCAGTCCGCTAGTGCAAGTGAAACGAACTCAGGGCCATTATCGACGCGGATCTGATCGGGATAGCCGCGCACGAGCGCGACCCGATCGAGCACGCGTGTGACCCGCGGTGCGGGTAAATTCGTGTCGACTTCCACCGTTAACAACCCCCGGTTGAAGTCGTCGACGACGTTGAGCGTGCGGAAGGGCCGACCATCGATGAGCGCATCGCTCATGAAGTCGATCGACCAGCAGCGGTTTGCCTGGCTCGGCACGGTCAGCGGCTGTGGATGTCGACTCGGTAAGCGCCGCTTCGCCTTGCGCCGCTTGTTCAGGTTCAACAGTCGATACACCCGGTGGACCCGTTTGTGGTTCCACGGATGACCTCGTCGATGCAGGACCTTGAAGACCTTGCTGAACCCGTAACCCGGGTTCTCATCGATAACGGCCTGGATGGCTTCGATGACCGGTCGGTCACGATCCGTCTTCGGTCGGTAGCGATACACCGATCGCGAAAGCTTCAAAATCTCACAGGCGCCGCGCAGCTGAGCCCGAAGACATTGCGGGCGTAGTCGACCAGCTGTCGCTTCACCGACGCCTTCAGAGCTTTTTTTCGAACCATGTCCTTCAGCGCCGCGCTTTAGCGCGCTCGTGCCTTCAGGCTCAAGTCCGCAAACATCGTTTGAGCCGTTGGTTCTCGTCCTCGAGATCCTTCAGCCGACGAACGTCCGACGTGCTCATACCACCGATCGCAGATCGGACCCGTATCTTCGGCCTTCAGGTGTAGAACGTCGCGTCCGAGATGCCGTATTCCCGGCACACATCGCGCACCTTCGACCGCCTTCGACCGCCTTCAGCGCAGAGATGATCTCCGACTCCTTGAACCGTGATTTCCGAATCTTCGATCTCCTTCCTCATCAGTATGGCGGAGATCCCTAGCTTTCAGATGGGCCTATTTTCGGGGCTGTTTACAATCCAACACCTCGGTTCGAATCATGGTACGACTCAAATCCGGTGTCCGGTTTCTCGGGTAGAGGACTGGCACCGCTGCGCGGATCCGGCGCTCCGCATCGAAGAATTCCAGGGCGAGTCGTGCCGGTTCGGGCTCGACCTCGCGAGCAAACGCGCGCTCGGGCGCGATGTCGACGCCATGATGGCAAAGATGTCGGGCTCTGAACTCCGCGGCTGGCAGCCGTACGGCGCCCAACATCCTTTCGGTTCGTTGCGTGACGAGATCCGGTTCGCGCGGCTCGAGATGCTGATCTCGTCGGCACTTTGGCGCGAAGTACGTCACTTTTAACGATCCCCTTTTGGTCACGCGGCGATGAACCCGAAACCCTTCTACCGATGTGGGCATAGCCCAAGTCGAATCGATGTTCGCGTTGATGCGTGTTGAGATCGTCTTGCCGTCGTGATGTCAGCCTTCAACCCGACGTAGACGCCCACTTACTCTGGACCCGAGGGACTGTTGGTTGCAGATTCTTCCAAGAGTAGCGGCTAAGGAGCCTCCCATGATCGACACGGACAAGGTATTTGAAATCTCAAGACCGGCGACAGATCGATTCGGCATGGATTCTCCGTTTCAGATTCTAGCCGGCTTACCGAGGAGCTAGGAGAGGTCGCGTCTGAGGTGAACGCCCGGGAAGGGTCAATCCCGAAGAGGACCAGGACGGGAGCCAAGCAACAGATCGGCGAGAATCTCAGTCGGGAGATACTCGATCTCCTCCGCGGTCTCGCACAGCTAGTGGACCGCTACGATCTGGTTGATGAGTTGAATGAAGCGATTTGTCACCAGTCACAGGCGTTGGGTTGCGGATGGATACATCAGAAAATAACCGCCGATAGCGACATGATCTAAGCGCCTTCCGAGACGATCTAAACCGATTCTTGCGACGCTACGGGTATCTTCTATTTGCTCGTTCGAGTCGGCCGCCGTTCGAGCACGCTGATCTCCTTCTTCAAGCGCAACGCCGTCTCGAGATCATCAGCAGCAATCGCCTGCCGCTTGCGCCTTTCGGCGTCGGCGATGCGGGTCTCGATCTCGGATCTCGATAGCAATGGTCCGTCGACCGCGGGGTCCATCGGGTGGCCGTGTGCACCGGGAATCAGGACATCGAAATCGTCTTTGAGAACCGAGTCTGCCGGTGCCTGACACTCGGCAACGTAGTTGAGCGAGCCGGCGGGTTGGCGATAGCCGATCAGACGTTGGAGATCCACGGAAAGGTTCCTTGCCAGGTGGGGCGGGCACGCGAGGAGCTGGTTTTCCTCCTGGGCGAGGAACGCGAGTGCGTAGTTGATGTTCATGCCGATGCGCCGCGTCGGCGTGCGGTTGACGCCCGCGCCGTGCACCGACCAGCCGGTCCAGATCAGTACGCTGCCTTTTGTCATCTCCGCCTGGATCGTTGGTTCGCCGTAAGCGCTCGGACCGCCGCGGGGTTCGTCCCGGTGGCTGCCGAGTACGACGTGTGTTGCGCCGTTTTCGGTCGTGAAATCAGTGAGTGCCCACATCACTTCGAGTTGCGGGTCCAGGCGGCTTTCCTGGAAGTCGTGGATCCACATCCCGTTCGCGCGGTGGAGGCCGAGCGCGTGGGGTCACTCGGCCGATCCGCCGCCCGGACCGACGTCGATGATCTGGGTCAGGTGCAGTTGGAACGGATATCGAAAGCCTTTCTCGCGCGGGCCTCGGCGACCGCCGATCGAAACCTCGTCGCCCGCGAGCTTCTGCTCGGAGAGAACGGCACGAGCAATCGCGAGAACCGCAGGATGTTCGATCAGCGCGTGGCTGGCGCGTGAGCGCGCGACCAGTGTGCCAACGCGTCTCGTGCCAGCCAGTCCGTGCAGTCCATGGGGCGTTGCGTCGAGATGGGGCTGCATCTCTTCGACGGTGCGGTCGCATTGTGATGGTGCAACGGCATTCTCGATCAACGCGAAGCCATGCCTGCTGAGTGCGGCGACTACGCCTTCATCGAAGGTTTCGTCGGCCTGGCCATAGTCGAACCGCTGGAGTCGATGGCGCCCAAAGGTGTTCTCAGTCCACACGGCTCACGCTCTACTTCGAATAGCCCGTTGTCGCGGATGCACCGTATCGAAACAGGCACGCGAGGTCGTTCCTCGGTCATAGCATCTCTGATGAGGATCTTCCCTACCAACATTTTGGCTCCGAAAATCGGTAGGTTGTCATGTGCCCGGCGCCGTTCGGCGACCCGTCAGGAGACAACCCAGTGACCTACGAAATCTACGGCGGCCCGGCGTCGCCCTATTCGCTGAAAGTCCGCGCCGCGTTTCGATACCTGCGCCTGCCGCATACGTGGAGCGTACCCCGGGAAGGATTTACCGGTGAGGGCGGGTTGGGCGAAGGCGACGCCGATTCGACGCTTACCCGTGCGGGCAAGGGCGTCGTGCCGGTGGTTCGGTTTCCGGATGGGTCCTTTCATGCCGACAGCACGCCGATGCTGTATCACCTGAGCGGGTTAGCACCCGATCGATCGCTGATTCATCCCAACGCGGGCATCGCCTTCTTATCCCACCTGATTGAAGACATGGCGGATGAGTATCTGCCGTTGGGTTTCTTCTACTTTCGCTGGACGACGGATGCCGAGTGGTGCGGTCGGCGCCAGATGATCGGTTGGAACGGTGCGTTGCGTGATGACGAGCTTGTGCCGCTCGCCGAAGCCTTTACGGCGCGTCAGCAACGCCAGCTCGGAGCCACTGCCTCGTTGTTGCCGGCGGGGGTGCAAGAAGGCTACGAGGCGTTTCTGTCGGCGCTCGATCGCCAGCTACGGAAGTCGTTGTTCCTCTTCGGATCGCGACCGTCGATGGCGGAGCTCGGCCTGCATGGCCAGTTGACCCAGTACGCGGGGGACCCGTTCGTATCATCGATCATGAAAGAGAAAGCCGTCCGCGTTTTTCAATGGGAGCAGCTGCTGGACGACATGTCCGGCCTCGAGGGCGAGTGGGCGGCTCCCGCGGAATGTCTTACGGCGGAGCTCGAGGGAGTGATCGCGAGTGTGGCGCCCGGCTACTTTTCGATGCTGGAGACGATGCGCGGTTTCGTCGGGGTCGAGAACCTGAGGGAATCGCTCAACGGCGCGCAATATCGCGTCAAATGTTGGTTGGCGCTGAAAGCGGAGCTTGCTGGACTTGATGAGGATGACCGGAATCTGGTCAAGCCCGTCCTCGAAGCGTCGGGGGCCTGGGAGCCTCTACAGTTCGTACCCGGTGAAGAGGCGTTTGTCGTTCCGGTTGAGATGGCGTAGTTCGCTTTCTGCTGTAGCAGGTGGCACCCGCAGTCGTACAGACGGGCCCGATGTATTGATCGAGGAAATTCGCCGTTTTCTCAAGCAACGGCATTGCGCGGTAACGGCAGTGCCCGCGGTCGAAGATGATGTGCCGCTTGTGGTCGGGCTTGGTGCTGATGGTGTCGAAGAGCCGACGCGTGAGTTCACGAGGGATCATGTAGTCGAGACACCCGTTGTCATGAGTGTGGGCGTCGTGATCCGCGAGATCAGTGTGCCGCATCTAACGGATCACTGAGGGTGTGGCCGCCTGCGAGCAGGATAGCGGCCTGGATTTCAGCGAGCAGCCCGAGGATGGGCACGGCCCCGATAGAACCGTAGCTCATTCCGAGGTAGCCGACCCCGTCGAACTCGGGGGGGTCCTCAATGAAATTGATGATCGCTTCGGCCTCGCCATGCCACCGTCGATATCGCTCGTGAAGGATTCGTGTGAGCTCGGGCCCGGTAATCGTGGCCGAGTTGGTGGTGGCCGTCGCGAAGTTGAATCGGTCGTAGGAGTTCGATCCCAAGGTGAAGCGTAGTTTGCGATGGTAGAAGGCGTACTTGGCGTCGCTTGCACTATCACCCAACACCAGGCGATCGTCACCAGAGGCGCTGAACGTCCATTCGGCCACATTGCCGGCCATGTCCTTCGCGCCGTAGGGACCGAGATCTCGACGTATCGTTACTAGCTGTGCTTCGCCTGAGAAATTGCTGGTCGAGATGATCGCGGGAACAATGGGTTTCGACGATGTCGATGGGATTGACGGCTACGCGCGCCCAGTGGCGTAAGGTCGGCAGCGCGCGTTCTCGCAAGCGGGCGTAGGCCATCGCCTCGAATCAACTGATACCGGCCAACGGCTGGTCGGCTCCCCTGGCGGTATCTCCCGAGCTCCTATTCGTGCGGGCCCGGCCGTCCCGTGGAATCGACGAAATACGACATTGCTTCCGTGAAGGACGACATTGCCCTAGCCGCGTCTTCGAGTTCGAGTTCCTGCCATAGCTCCTCATGCTCGTAGCCTCCGGCGTCGACGAATGCTTGGTATTCCGCGCTCGTCGTGTCGTTCCGATCGATCCAGAAGCCCGGCGCGGGCATGGACACAAGATTCGGGAAGCTTTCGAAGAAGATCGATCCGCCGGCCGCCCGGACAAACACGGTTCGATCCGCCTCTTCGTTCGACGGGGTAAGTTTGGCTGCGAGGTGGAACGATCCGGTACTCGCCCACGTATCGTCCTCGCTGACCACGAAGTGGCCAGGAACGTAGCTGACCCGATATGTCGTCGCGAAGCCCCGGGGCGGTGAAACGGAACACCACGACATCTCGCGGGAGACGCGTATGGACCGGTGTCACGCCGAGGTTTGTCCAGGCACCTTCCTGGTCGACGTATCGACGCCAGACGACTTCAGCCCCTGTTGGATCGGACGGAACGGTCACGTCGATGGCGAACTCTGCCACAGTTGTGACCGCCCGCTGTCCATGCCGAACTCGGCTTCAAATCTCGAGCGCTCGATCGGAGGCTTCGCCGAGCGAGTCTTCGGCGATGAGCGCTCTGATCTCAGGCAGCGCGCCACCGACGAGGGCGAGTTCGCGGTTCTCGCTGACGATGGACCATCCGGTTATGCTTGCCAGCACGACAACGACCACCCCGATCGCACTCCAGAGGACGGCGCTAGCGCGGTTTGGTCGTTTGAGCGCACAGCGTTCCGTCCCTTCGATCCAGGCCCTGAGCGAGTTTGTCGCAGTCGGGGACCTCGGCAAGTTCGTGTCGAATAAGCGCCTGCGATATACCGAGGGGAGCCGCAAACCGGGCGGTAGATCGACTGGTTCGAGGTGAACGGCGACGACCGTCATGTCTCGATCGCGCGAAAGCGAGTTCGTCGCGACAGGTACGCGCGCGGATCGATCGCGACGATACGAAGAATAGGAAGACCGAGGCACCTTCGATCGCTTCGGCAAGAGCGTCCGTCCACTCGGATCCGGCCGTACCAGCGACGTGCGCCGTTGTCGTGCAACACCTCGAGATCGGCAAACACCGCAGCGTCGTCGGCGTGCGCGTACCTGACGAAAACGTACTCGTCGTCACCGGTGTACGCGCGAAATGGCTTGTCCAGGGGCGTTGTAGATATCCGATCGTGTTCGTCTGGTCCAGTGACCAGATTTCGTGAGGACGGGCGCGAACGGCCGCTAGGTGTTGTCGCGTTATGACGCGGGAACGGCTCCGATATAAGAATGGCGTCGTCGAAAACCCAATTCGCGTGGGGCGGACGGCCGAAGGTCGATAACATGGCGCTTTCACGCCGAACCACGAAGTTGATGAAGCTGTTTAAGAAACTATTGGGGAGACCGACCGAAAACGCCGGCCGTCACGGTCGCCGTGTCATCACCTTCGGTACGTTCGATCTCCTTCATGAAGGCCATATTCGAATCCTCGAGCGCGCTCGCGCGGAAGGCGACTACCTGATCGTCGGGATATCGACCGACGCGTTGAACGCGTTGAAGGGCAAGAGCGCGATGTTCTCGCAGGCGCAACGACGCGCTTATGTCGAAGCGCTCGAAGTGGTCGACGAGACGTTCTTCGAAGAATCCCTAGAACAGAAGGATAACTACATCCAACAATACGAGGCCGATGTCCTGGTCATGGGCGACGACTGGGCGGGGCAGTTCGATTGGGTGAGTTGCGAGGTGCTGTATCTGCCGAGGACCGAAAACGTGTCGTCCTCGCACCTCAAGCGCGAGCTGCTTGCGCCACAAAAAAACTGCCGCATTCTTTTTGGTGATACGTACGTCAAGAAGCACTACGACTGTTCGCTGTCGATGGTGAACGAGATGCTGGCGGCCAACATCGCGCCGGTGTTCACTCAGGCCCCCGAACTGCCGCGCAATCTCTCGGTCGACTGTCTCGTCTATTTCAACAAGCCGCGATTCGACCCGCCGGAGGAGTACGCGGACGTACCGCGCGTCTGCATCGATCACGGCGCGAGCAACCTCAAATGGTTTCTCGCGGGAAAGGCGCGTTTCGAGTTCTTCGATCGAATCATCACGGCGGGGCCCGATCATTCGCGCTCGATTCTGTCGTTCTATCCGGCGACCGGGCATAACACGCGCGTGCACTCGGCGGGTTTCATCAAGTCGCCCGATCTCCTCGCACCGCCCACGAACTCCCGAAAAGAGATCTGTCGCGCTGCGCGGCTTGATCACCGCCGGCCCATTACGCTCTTCGTGCCGACGTGGTACATCGCTCGAAACCTCGACATCCAGACGGCGATCGAGCAGCTTGCGACCATCGACAACCACGTGGCGATCCTGCATCCGGAGACCGACTGTCTGGAAACGGATGCGCTGAACGTCATGGAGAACTCGGCCGGCATCGTCACCGAGTTGATGAAGCATGCCGACTGCATCGTCTCAGACCTCTCGTCGACGATCTTTGAGGCGGCGCCGCTCGGTAAACCGGTCGTGCAGATCCTGATGCGCGAGTACTCCGACAACAACGCGACGATGTTCGACTTTCCGTACGTCGCCGGGACGGCGGATCTCTTCTGCGGTGGTATACCGACTCGTCCCGAGGGGCTGGCGGATCTCGTTCACGATATCTATGCGCGCCCGGAGAAGTATCAGGATCAGATGGCGGCGTACCAGAAACGTGTCATGCGAGGCACGTTGATGGATGGGAACGTGGCGGGTGCGATCACCTCCGAGCTCTTGATTAGTTGCCGTGAACCAAGACCCTCGCACGATGTCGACCTCGACGCGGTGCGCCACGAAGGGATGCAGCGCGTTAACCAGAACCTCGCGCTGCAACGACATCGGATCATCGCGCACGGTGCGGGCGACTACTTCGCACAGCATGCGTCGAACTCGCTTGAAGCGATCAAGACCGCGCTCAACGCTATCGGGTTTGTGGAGGTCGACGTCGTGAAAGGAGCGGACGATATTCTGCTGGCGCACAACGGATTCGAGGAGAAATACGGGTTCGACAAACCTTTCGAATCGGTCACGCGTGCGGAGTTTAAAGCGGCCAAGTTCAACGACGTGCTGACAACGATCACGTTGGAAGAGTTTTTTGCGCTCTTTCGTGGCGCGCGGGGGTTCGCGGTCTTCGACGTCAAGAACATGGATGGCGAATACGAGGAGCTGGTGACGGAAGTCGCACGCCTAGCCCGGGAGTACGACGTATTGGACCGCGTCATCGTCCAGGCGTATTGCAAGAAGGACTTCGAGATCGTCGTTCGCCTCGGCATCAAACGCGCGATCCTGGCTGTGTGGAAGTACTTCTATCTCGCACCGCTCGGCACCGAGGCGATGCAGTTTCTCGAGGATTGTCTGGCGATCAACGATCCCATCGTTTACGGCCTGTCGATTCCGTACTACAACCACCATATGCCGGCGCCCAGTATCGAGATGGACGAGTTAGCGGTGTTACACGCATCCTTTAAACGCGTCTTCATTCATGGCGCGCCGCAGGATCGCTATCCCGATATCTTGCGGCGCAACCTAGGTCTGTTCGCGGATGCGTTCAAGAAAGGAATCCAGTTTCGTCATGTGCGCGGGAGGTTCGGCTGGCGCCGTTATCTGTTCTTGAATCCGGGACTCGTCGAGCAAGGCATCGACAACCAGGTCTCGGCGACCTGTCACTACGTCGAATGGGGCGAAAACGAGCAGCGTGCGGCCGAGTATGACGTACCCGCCGACTTCAGCCCGAGCGGCTATATCGAGAAGAACCGCGACCTAAAGCTCGCCGGGGTCGTCGGACCAGATAGCGCTCGATCGCACTGGACCCGCTTCGGCAAGGATCAGACGCGTCGCTACTAGTTGAGTAAAGCCAGTAGGTTGTTCAGCTCAAGACCGAGGTAGCTAACAGGCGGTTGGTAATCGAGGCTGGCATGAGGACGATGCCAGTTGTAACGGTGGAGCCACATCGGCAACTCGGTGGTTTGAGCTCGAGTACGAATGTGCATGGGTCCACTCGCGTGAAGCCGTCTGGATGAAGCGTTCTGACTTGCGGTTGGTGCGCGGTGTATAGGGACGGGTGGGTCGGTGGCGTAACCCGAGGCGGTGGCATAGTCGACGGAAGCGCTTCGAGCGATAGCACGAGCCGTTGTTGGTGAGCACGCGGCGGATGGTGATGCCGAAGCCCCAGTAGTAGCGCAGCGCGGCAATCAAGGCACGACAGCCACTAATCGACGTTTCGTCAGCATGGATGGTGCCGTGTTCCAAACGACTGTGATCGTCGATGGCGATGTGCACGTAGTCCCAGCCGATCGGGCGATCGTGCGTGCGTTGACCGGGATCCGATGGCCGAGTTGGCGAAAACGGCCGAGCTTTTTCACGTCGAGATGCAATAAGGTCACCCGGATTGCTCGTGCACATAACGTTGCACCGTCGCTGCCGGCTCGAGTTGTGCGAGTCAGTGAAGCCCGGCACGGCGCAGTATCCGGGCGACGGTACTGAGCGCCACGGCAAGTTTTTCGCTGATCTCACGGCAAGTGCGCGTTGGCGGCGCAACGAGCAGATCCGATGGCGCACTGATGCGGGCGTTTGATGCCGATAGGTATGCGGTCGGCACGAGCGATCAGGCCCGCGTCGCCTTCGGCGCGGTAGCGAGCGAGCCACTTGTAGGCCGTGCGGGCACTGACGCCAGCGGCTTGCGCCGCCTCTTCCGGGCGTAGTCTATCGACGAGGATGCGGCGCACGAGCAGGGCTCGACCGCGCGGCGTCAGCCGGGCATTGTGGTGAATGTTCATCTGGACTCGCGGAGCTAACGGATTCGAGACCCATCAGCTTCGGTCTTGAAGGTCCAGATGAACAACCTACTGAGAAGTCACAACTAGCCGCTCTGTTTTTTCGTGATCTCCTCGCGGTAAAAGTCGATGGCGTCGTCGAGGATGCCGACGAAGACGGTCCGCCCCTGGTCGATCACCAGGCCGGACGTGCAGAGCGAACGCATCAGACCGACGTTGTGGGTGGCGAGGACCAGTGCACCTGAATCCTCCACCAGTTTGTTCATCCTCGCGCGGACCTTGTCGCGAAAGTGGGCGTCGCCTGTGCCGATCCACTCATCGAGTAGCAGGACGTCGGGCGCGCGCATAGTCGAAACCGCAACGGCCAGTCGCAGTCGCATGCCCGTGGAATACGTGTTCATCGGACGTTCGATCGCGTCACCGAGTTCGGAAAACTCGAGGAAACTCGGCACCATCTCGCGAATCTCGGCGAGCCGTAGCCCCATCTGCAGGCCCCGCATGTAGATGTTCTCGAGCCCGGTCGCTTCGAGGTTCATGCCGAGCGAGATGTCGAAAAGACCTTTGACGGTGCCGTTGGTTCGAATCTCGCCCGCCGTAGGCTGGTAGATCCCCGCGAGCAGGCGAAGCAGGGTGCTTTTGCCTGCGCCGTTGGCGCCTATGATGCCGAGCCGATCGCCGTTGACGAGGCGCAGCGAGATATCACTCAGTAGATGTGAGACGCCGCGGGTGGTCCGCGCTAAGTAGAGGTCCGTGATGAAGCGCACGGGATTGGCCAGCAACTGGCGATCGCCGGGTTGAAAGACCGGCACGCTCAGCGACACCGCGTTGGCTTCGAGCAAGAAGTCGTTCACGTCCGGATCAGACCCAAAGTGGAACGCGTTGGCCAAGCTTC
This sequence comes from uncultured Pseudomonadales bacterium, assembly GCA_951813295.1. Classification (GTDB taxonomy): domain Bacteria; phylum Pseudomonadota; class Gammaproteobacteria; order Pseudomonadales; family Azotimanducaceae; genus VXYL01. The sequence goes on along the minus strand of CATOTI010000002.1, from coordinate 570,915 downwards.
TTGTAGGAAACGAAGGTGACGAGGAATCCAAGCACGGTGAAGATTCCCACAATGACCCACGTTATCAGCGCGATGTCGCTTCCGAGGAGCGGTGATCGCACGATGTCAAGGAAGTGGTAGAAGGGGTTGTAGGTCAGAAAAGCCCCCATGATCCCGCCGGCGCCGTCCGCCGGGAGCCAGATGATCGGTGTCGCGAGGAAGGCGATTCGCATGACCGCCGTTACCACTTCCGCGAGATCACGATAGCGCGCGCCGACAATCCCGAAGAACATCGTGAGCCATGCGCCGTTGGCGATCAGGATCAAGAGGCCCAGAGTGCTCACCCACGAGTACCAGGTCATCGCCACGTCGAAGAGGTAGAACACCACCGCCACGATCGCGATCTGATGGAGAAACTGCAGGATCGTGCGCATCACCTCGACCGCGGTGATGTCGAGCAGTGACATACCGCCCTGCATTATTTGTGCGCGATTACGTTGAAAGACGGTTGTGCTGCCGATCACGAATCCCGACACCAATGTCCAGGTAATCAGTCCCACGGTCAGATGCGGGATGAATTCACTCGCGTCAGCATTACTCACCCGTGAGAACAGCATACCGAGCGTCGCGATGAAGAGCGTCGGTCCCATCAGCACCCACAGCGGACCGATCATCGTTTTGCGGTAGTGCACCGCGAAATCGAAATAGGTCATGTAGAGAAGCGACGAGAATTTGTTCACGAGAAACGCTTATCGATGGTTGGGTCGGGAGATTCCGTTCGCGCGGTGTTCGCTGAATGGTTCGCCAAGGAGCAGACGGATTCGCAACGGGCGCAAGCGGCCGAGCGTATCGGGTTTTCACGACGTGATGCGTGTCCTTTTTTCTGCAAAGCGTTGCACACCCGTCCGTCGCCAGATCGCTGGAGCAGATCTGCGTTCGTGTGTCAGCAGGTTCGAGATCCGGCAAGCAAGCAAGGGCCCGGCGGATGATCGCCGTCAGCGGTGAGGTGGTCTCTTCGAGGTAGCCGATTGCGGCCTCGACGAATTCGCGTGCGACCTCGGTATCACCTGAGCGCATGCTTTCGACGCCGAGACTCGGGAGGATCGTGGCACGACGGAAGGGGGCGGCGAGGGCTGGATCCTCTGACGATTCCATCGATTCGAGCGCTTTCTCTGCCATGGCCGCCGACGGCTCCGACTGGCCATCCATCAGCTAGGTCATTTGAAGGCTTTCATAAGCATTCACACCCGCCTCGACGTCACCTTCGGACTCGCGATCGCGAGCGCTTCTCGTGGCTCGCGATGGCGGCGCGAACCGCCGTTCATCTTGTGCATAGAGTAAGCGGCGACGGCGTGGTGTTTTTAGACACGCTGGTAGAACTGCCCAAGTCCATCGAAGTCAGATGCTAAACTGGGCCGGAAACCGCTGCTCTATTTGAGTGTGGTCGCTTTTTCGTATGCCGTGATCGCGTCGCCGAGACGATCGAGTGCCCGTAGAGCGAACCGAGCGCGGTGTAGCAACGCGCCAAGCCGCGCTGGTCGCCGAGTGCAGTGAGTACCGCTATCGCTTGCTCAAAGTTCGATAGCGCGCTCGTTCTTTTCCTTCTTCGCATGGATCGCCGCCAGGCGTCGTTATCGTCGGCAATGTTTTCCTGGCGCACCAAGGCGAGATAAATCGCGAGAGCTTTGGCGTGATGCGCGGTTGCCTCGTCGAGTCGTTCTGGAGATGGTGCAGGTAACCGAGGTAGCAGTTAGCTCGACGCCAACTGGGCTCGTAGCCCCAGACCGTCGTACAACGTAATCGCTCTCTCGAGGACCTGTTCGGCGCTGTAGTAGTCACCTCTACGACCATACTGGACGCTGAGCAGCCGGTTCGCGTTGGTGGACAAGCAGGACCATCAGCGTCCACCCGGACGTCCTGGTGGCGCGGAATGCTTGGGGCTTTTCACCGTTGTTCCGAGCTGAGGGGAGGTCGAAGTCTACGCCACGATCGTGGGGATCCGCTGAACGGCTCGCGTGTGGTGCGCGGCCCACGCTCGACGTAAGCGCTACCATTGAGTTGCATACGGCTCTGGAAATCGTCCGGATGGTTGACGAAGCGGGCGTACGACCAAATGACGGTCGCACCGGAGAGGAGAAAGATTAGCCAACCGCCGGTTTGCAGTCCTTCACTCGCGACATGTTCGGCGCGGATCAGCGTCGCCACCCCCAGAGATAGAAAAACGTGTTGCGGCGAAGTTTTCTCTACTTGAGCGGCTTGAGAAGTGGTCCGTGCAAGAGCTCGAGCGTACCCCGAACGTCGTGTCGAATTTTCGAAACCGCGCGCATGGTTGGTATGTCGATGTAATCGCGGCCCTGGAAGTTGATCAGCGTCGAGGCGATGCCGTGTACGGTCGCCCAGACGGCACCGCCGAGGTGATCGAGGTCAAGTTCGTTTTCCGCGCCGAGTTCGGTAATTAGCTCCTGCTGGACGTCGAGAAGCTCGGCGTAGCACTCCGTGGATGCGTCGCGAAGCATGGCGTAGTCGGAGAAATCGCCGAGCACCGAGCCGAACATCAGGTGGTATTTCGTCGGATTGGTTTGCGCAAACTCGACGTACGCGACGCCCATTTCGATGAACCGTTCGGCGAGCGTATCCTGGCTCGCACGAGCATCGGATAAGCGTGCGTGGAGTTCCTTGAAACCGCGAGTCGCGATGGCCGCGAGCAGGCAGCGGGTCGTCGGAAAGTGGCGATAGGGTGCCGTTTGGGAAACGCCCGCTTCGCGCGAAAGCGCGCGCATGCTGAGCTTTTGTGTGCCCTCGGCTTCGATGTGTTGTTCCGCGAGGTCCATCAGGACCTCAGGTAGCTCGCCGTGGTGATAGCTCGAGCGGGCTTTCGTTTTGGCGATCATCGAATCGTGTCCCTCATCCCCTTTGCGCTGATGACCGACTCGCGTAGTCGTGTATCTGCGCTTTGCTAAGGGCTCCCCATATGCCTTATCTCGAAGTGTGCATCGCGTCGACGGCATTGTCGATTCTAATGTTGACATTGAACACATAGGCCATTTAGGGTCGCCAATGTGTTCGTTGTCAACATTGGTTTATGAAGGGAGATTCTGCCGATGAGAGCCGCTTTACCCCTCATGTTTGACGCAACCCACCGGTGCGACGGTGGTGGATTGACGCGATTGGTGTGCGTGGCCCGTCGATTGGCGGTGACGGTCGGCGTCGTCGCGACGCTCGTTCTCGCCTTCGCGTCGGAGCCGGTTCACGCCGGTGACCTCACCGTGTCCTACGTCACCGTCGAAAAGAGTGCGAGTTTCGTTTCCGAACGTCGGTACGCCGGCAAGGTTGTCGCGTCGCGCCATTCGGCGCTCGGCTTCAAGCGCGGCGGCGAGATCGCCGAGGTGCTGGTCGATCTCGGCGACGAGGTCGAGGCTGGGGATGTCCTGGCGCGACTCGACGCCCGCGCGACACGCGCCCGGCTCGAAGAGGCGCGTGCGAACACGGCGCTGGCGGAGGCGAACGTCGCGGCTGCGTCGGCCGAGTGGCAATTGGCCCACAACAAGGAGCGCCGCTTCCGACGACTCAAGGACGATGGCCACGTCGCGGAGCACGCCTACGATGAAGCGGCGCTCGCACTCGCGGCGGATCAGGCACGTCTCGGGGTTGCCCGGGCGAATCTCGCGAGTGCGAAAGCCGCCCTGCAAGGTGTCGAGGTGGCGCTCGCCGAAGCCAGGGTCGTCGCGCCCTTCGCCGGCATCGTTCAGCAACGATCGGTTGATGAAGGTGCGCAGGTAAATCCGGGTCAGACCGTGCTGCGGCTCGTGGAGCGCGACCGGCGCGAAGCACACGTGGGTGTACCTAACGAGGTCGCGGCGAGTCTCGCGGGTCGCGCGGAGACGATGCGCCTGCATTGGGACGGCCGGACAGTCGAGGCGGAACTCCGGACGGTGTTACCGGAACTCGATCCGACGACGCGCACGCGAACGGCTGTATTGGATGTCGCGGATCAGTTCCTGCCGCTCGGTGCGGTGGTGGAACTCATGGTCGAGCAGGCGGTTTCCGAAGCCGGGTTCTGGTTACCGTTGGGCGCGCTGACCGCCGCGGATCGAGGCCTCTGGGCTGTCTATGTCATCAATGACGAGAACTTGATCGAGCGGCGCCTGGTGGACGTGCTGCACACGGAGGCCGATCGGGTCTTTGCCCGCGGCACGCTCAGCGAAAACGATCGGGTGGTCGACACTGGCGTGCAACGTGTCGTCCCCGGCCAGTTGGTTGATCCCTTGGGAGCGCTTGCCCGTGCGAACTGAAGCCTTCTATTCGAATCCACGCCTGACGGCGCTACTACTGCTCTTCGTCGTGGTGATGGGCGGTATGGCGTACACCAGCCTCGCGCGCCAGGAAGATCCCACGATGACGGAGCGCTGGGCGCGCGTGAATACGTTCCTGCCAGGGGCCACGGCGGAGCGCATGGAGTCGTTGATCAGCGAGCCGATCGAAACCGCGCTCCGGGAAGTCCCTGAGGTCAAGGAAATCACGTCGACGTCGAAGGCCGGTCTCTCGGTGGTCGGCGTCGAACTCTACGATTCGGTCGATGCCGCGGACGTCCACACGATCTGGTCCGAGGTCCGCGATGAACTCGGCGACGTCGCCAAGACGTTGCCGGCGGGTGCCAGCGAGCCCGATCTGATCATGAACAAGCCGCTCGCTTCGACGATCATCATCGCACTCGCCTGGAATCAGGCGTCGCCGCCCGAGATGACGCTGCTCTCGCGCGTGGCGGAATCACTTCGCTTGAAGCTCGCCAACATGCCGGGCACCGAAGAAGCGGATGCGTGGGGAGAAGCCGTCGAGGAAGTGCTCGTCGCGCTCGATCCCCACCGGTTGGCCGATGCCAACCTCACCGCGGGCGAGGTCGCTGCGATCATCCGCGCGGCCGATACCAAGCAGCCTTCGGGTCGAATGCGCGGTACCGCCTCGGATCTGCTCGTCGAAGTGGACGGCGAGTTGGACTCACCGGAGCGCATTGCCCGGATCCCGCTCCTCGTCAGCAACGACGGTAGTGTGCTGCGCGTGTCCGACGTCGCGTCCGTGCGCAAGCACGAACTCGATCCGCCCGAGTCGCTGGCGATTCACGATGGCGAGCGCGTGGTGTTGGTCAACGCGAAGATGCAGGCGGGGCTCCAGATCGAACGGTGGTCGGCCGCAGCGCGCGAGGTCATCGATCTTTTCCATGACGAATTACCGCGAGAGATCGCCCTCGATGTCGTCTATGACCAGAACGTCTATACGGGCGAGCGGATGATGAATCTCGGGTTCAACCTGATGTTCGCACTCGTGATCGTGCTTCTGGCACTCATCTGGTTCATGGGTGTGCGTTCGGCGCTGACGGTCGGCATCGCGCTGCCCCTATCGGCCGCGATGGTGCTCGTGGGTATGCAGGTGATGGATATTCCGCTGCACCAGATGTCGGTGACGGGTCTCATCATTGCGCTGGGGCTCCTCATCGACAACGCCATCGTCGTGGTCGAGGGCTATAAGCTCCGGCGCCGCAACGGGGATGAGATACCCCTCGCCATCCGCCATGCCATCGGACATTTACTCATCCCATTAGGCGCCTCGACGGCAACCACGGTGTTCGCGTTCATGCCGATAGCGATGTCGCCGGGCGGCGTTGGCGATTTCACGGGAACGCTTGGCGTCACGGTGGCGTTGTCGGTCGCGAGCTCCTTCGTTCTGGCGATGACGGTCGTGCCCGCGATTTCCGGGTTTCTCGATCGGCGCTTCCCCCTCGATCTCGAGCGGTCGGCGAAACGGTGGTGGCATCAGGGCTATTCGAATGCAGCCTTGGGCGCCTGGTACCGGCGGTCGCTCGATTCGGTCGTGCGACGGCCGGCGCTTGGGATCCTGATCGGCTGCGCGTTGCCGGTGGTCGGGTTCGCGCTCGCGCCGACGCTCACACAACAGTTTTTCCCACCCGTCGATCGCAACCAGTTCCAGGTTCAGCTATCCCTGCCGGCGCATGCGGCGATGTCGGACACCGAGCAGGCGGTGGCGGAAGCGGATCGGGTTTTGCGCGCGCATCCCGACATCACAGACAGCTTCTGGACGTTAGGTGAGGGGGCGCCGCGTGTGTTCTACAACGTCGTGTCGCTCAACGAGCGTGTTTCGAGTTTCGCCTCGGCTTGGGTCAATACGACCTCGGCGGAGGCGACGCAGCGGATCCTGGTCGAGGTTCAAGCGGATCTCCGTGCGGCGCTGCCGTCGGCCGAAGTGCTCGCGATTCCGTTCGAACAGGGGCCGCCTCGGGATGCGCCTGTGGAAGTGCGTCTGGTCGGTCCGGACTTCGATGTCCTTCGTATCCAGGCGCTCGAACTCAGAAAATTGCTGTCGACGGTGCCAGACGTCACCTACACGCGGGCGACGTTGTCGACGCCGGAACCGAAGCTCACGTTCGTACCGGACGAGAACAAAGCGGCACTCGCTGGGCTCTCGACGGGTGAGTTGTCACGCCGTCTGAATGTTGCGCTGTCCGGCGAACTGGCCGGGACGGTGCAGGAAGCAAACCAGAGCTTACCGGTGCGGGTGCGTCTCGATGATTCGTTCCGCGATGACGTCAACGACCTGCAGTCGCTTCCGCTCCTGACACGAGGTGGCGAAGGCGTGCCGCTCGAGCAGCTCGGGCGATGGTCCGTCGAGCCGGTGGTTTCGAAAATAGAACGCCGTCAGGGCGATCGTGTGAGCACCGTACAAGGCTTCCTCGTGCCGTTCGCGCTGCCGGCGCCGAGTCTGGCGGCGTTCCGAGAGCGCATTGATGCGTCCGGTTTCACGCTACCCGCCGGCTATCGCCTCGAGATTGGCGGTGAAGCTGAACAAAGTGCGGAGAGCGTTGGCAACATCGCGTCGATGTTCGTCTTCTTCGCACTGGCGATGGGCGTCGTCGTGATTCTGTCGCTCAACTCGTTCCGCGAAGCTGCCTTGATCGGCGCCATCGGGCTCCTGAGTTTCGGCCTCGCGCTTTTCGGGGTGCGCCTCTTCGGGTATCCGTTCGGCTACATGGCACTGATCGGCGCCTTGGGAATGATGGGCCTCGCGATCAATGGCGGCATCATCGTGCTGTCGGCATTGAAAGCGAGCGCAACGGCGCGCGAACACGATGCGGAAGCGACGGTGTCCGTGGTGGTCGACGCGACACGGCACATCGTCTCGACCACCGCCACGACGATTGGCGGTTTCATTCCTTTGATCATTGCCAGCGGTACGTTCTGGCCGCCGTTAGCCACGGCGATTGCCGGTGGTGTCGGCGGCTCGGCGCTGATTGCGCTCTATCTCGTACCGGCTGTCTTTACGCTCATGACGCGATCTCGCGCCCGCGAGGATGCCTACGCAAAGCCTGAAGTGGCGTTGCACGCAGTCCCGACGCCGGAGAAAAGCCTCCCGCTTGCCGATTGGCGAATGGTCGAGGTGCGCGCTGGCCGTCAGCGCGGGGCGAATGCACAATCGGGCGCATGATTACCGACACCCCGAACGTCTCCCGTGAGCGGTTCGAAGCCGCCACGGGTTGGGCATTGAAACCGGAGGGCGCCTGTCTCGGCGAACTCTGCATCCCCTTGAAAGAAGAACCTGGTGAAACCGTCGACGTAACGTCGGTCGCCACCGAGATCGGCATGCCGATCGTTCGCGACGCAGCGAGTGGCTTGATGGCGGTGGGTCCCGCGAGCCCCAACGGCAAGGCGCTCAGCACAGCACAGGCACCCGATGTCGTGCTGGAAGACCTCGACGGCCAACCGTTTCGGCTGTCGAGTCTGAAGGGCAAGAAAATCGTCGTGTACGCCTGGGCGCCCTACTGAGGCTGCTCCGGCGACCTGCCCGTGTGGCAGGCATTGTGGGAAGAACTGGCACCACAAGGATTCGAACTCGTGACCGTCGGACTCGACACGTTGGGCGCCGACGGTTGTCGACCGTTCATCGAGGCCGCGCAGCCGACGCATCCGGCGTTGCTCGATACGCATCACGTGCTCGCCGACAAGCTGGGGGTGGTCAACATCCCGAGTTCGATCTGGATCGACGAGAGTTTCACCATCGTGCGACCGGCCGAAGCCGCCCCTGCACCGCCGAACCCGGATCGTCCCGCGCTCGGCGGTGACATGAGCCAGATGCCGGAACGGTTTCACCGGATGTTCGCTGCCGCTTCGCAGATTCCCAATGATGCGGAGCCGTATCACGCGGCGCTCAAGGACTGGGTCGCTAACGGTGAGGAGAGCCGGTTTGCGCTCACGCCGGATGAGGTTGTCGAGCGATCCCGGCCGCGTAGCCAGTCGACCGCTCTAGGACACGCTCACTTCGAACTAGCCTCGCATCTCGAACGGAGCGGCGATCACGACGGTGCGATTCGCCACTTCAGGGAAGCCCATCGGCTCGTCCCCGATAGCTGGACGTTTCGACGTCAGGCCTGGTCGCTCGAAGTGGTTCCGTCGGCCGGACCATTGGCGCGCTTCTGGCAGGTCCTTCGCCGGACGATCCCGAGGCCTGGCCTTACGAAGGCGACTGGTTGGCGGACGTCACCGAGAGTGGACCCGAGAACTACAGCGACCGATTCCGGCCGTAGGACTCGATCACCAGGGCAACGACGTTCCGTCCTGGTGCCTGAAGCGCGGTGGCGAATCGGGGCCGAGCCCGTCCATCTGTCGAGCGAGGCCGGCGGCCGCTTCCGCCGGTTTCGTCATCGCATCCCAGTTGCGTGCGCCTCGCGTCATCTGCGTCGCGACAGTGCCCGGATGCAGGAGCATCACGTGAATGCCACGCGGGCGGAACTCATGGTAGAGGTTGACGCCCAGCATGTTGGCTGCGGCTTTCGACATGCGATAGCTGTACATCCCGCCGGTACCGTTGTCGCCAATCGAGCCCATTCGACTCGTGACGATGCCGATCTTAGCGCCCTCGACGAACTGATCGGATAGCGCGCTGATGACGCGCAACGGTCCGAGTGCGTTGAGGTTGTAGTGCGCCAACATGGTCTCGAAATCGAACTCTTGCCATCGCTCGCGCGAGCCGACGCCCGCGACGTGGATCAGGAGATCAATCGGGTCGTCGCCGATCTCATCGGTCATTCGGGCGACGGCTGAATCGTCCGTGACGTCGGTGCTCGGGACGACGCGGACGTTCGATTCGTCTTGCCAGGCTTCACCCGCGTCGCGGCATACGGCCGTTACGCGCTCACCTCGGGCCAGATATTCCTGCACCAGAGACGCGGCGATTCCGCGGTCGGCGCCGACGATCACGACATGCTTCATGCTCGAATTTCCTCGATTCGTAGTGTTCTACCAGGTCTCGCCGAACGGGCGGATGACGGACTCGAAGGACCAGGCACTCCGGGGTTGGTGAGCGATGTGGAAACACTCATCGGCGATGTCGTCCGGTCGACAGAAAAACTCATCCGGCGTGTCGGCGAAACGTCGCCGAGTCCACGGTAGATCGATGACCGCGTCGATGGCGACGTAGGCCGCGTGGATCCCTCGGGGACCGGCGTCGCGCGCGATGCTTTCGAGCAGGATCCGTTGTGCGGCTTTGGACGGCGCAAAACCGGCATAAGCGGGGCGCCCCCGATAGGCCGACGTATTGCCGGTGCAGATGATCGCGCCCCCACCTTGCTCGACCATCGCTGGCGTCGCGAGGCGGGCAAGTTCGAGAAGCGCCATCGTGTTGATCTCGAACGCGCGCCGAAGGCCCGCGGGATCGATGTCCATGTAGGAACCACGTTCCGCTGCCACGGCATTGTGAATGACGACCGTCGGGGCGCCGAGTGATGCCTCGATCGTTTCGAATGTCTGGGCGAGCGCTCGCGTATCGCCGACATCGCATCCAAACGGGTGTGCGTCGTCGACCTCGGCGGCGATATCGTTCAGACGTTCTTCATTGCGCGCCAACATCGCCACGGCGTAGCCGCCGCGGGCGAAGCGACGGACGAGAGCACTACCGGTGCCCGGGCCGACGCCGGTGACAAGGCAGGTCTTCGTCATCTAGGACTCCTCATCACGGGGCTCCTTATCAAAGTGGTGTATTGGACGGTAGCCCCAGCAGTAACCGTCCGTACGACTCCGTCGCGACGTCGAGGTCGAAAACCGTATGACCGGCCGCCGTTTCGAGGTCCCGCATCGCTCGTTGCAGCGGGTTGTCGAGGTGGTGGGCCGACGCGCCGCTTGCTTCGATAACATCGCGAACGATGTCGCGGGATTCACGCACGATGTGGCCAAGACGTACGCGGAACTCGGCGCGCTCCTCGGCCGGGCAGATTTCGATCCGTTCACCCCACCGGGCGACATCGCGTGCGATTGCCATGAGATTGCTCGTGTTCGTTTTAGCGCGCACTGTCAGGTGGGCGAGGCGTGACTGGCCGAGTGCTCGCTCCGATTGCTTGTCCTGCGTGCCGTAAATGGTTCTTGCCTGCAGACGCTCGTGGAACCGTTGTACCGCCCGAGTCGCGCAACCGACGAGCGGGCACGCCGCCGTCAGTCCGAGGACAGGAAGCATCGGCATGCGGTAGGTCGCCGACTGGTGGTATCGCGCGCCGGGGCTGTCACCGGCGCGAAGATCGGCGAGGTTCTGGCGCCGGTGGTCGGGCACGAAAACGTCGCGGACCGCGATGTCGTTACTACCGGTCGCCACCATTCCCGACATCTGCCAGGTGTCGAGTACCTCGACCTGATCTTTCGGCAGGATGTACATGCAAAGCTCGGGGACTCGCTCATCGTTCTCGGCAAACTCGGTCATTGCGCCGATGAGTACATGGTCCGCGTGCATGATGCCGGTACCCCATTGCCAGCGGCCGTTCAGTACGTAGCCACCCTCGACAGGCTTGGCGGTTCCGGTCGGCGCGAGCACACCGGGTGCGATGACGTACGGATTGGCGCTGAAGAGCTCCTCCTGTGCAGCCGGGTTGTAGAGGCCGAGTAACCAGTTGTGCTCGATATAGAACGTCACGACCCACCCGGTGGCGACATCGGCGGCGCCGAGAATCGTGCCGATCTCCATGAACCCTTCGAGGCTGAACTCGAACCCGCCGAAGCGTTTGGGTACGAAATATCGGTATACCTCGGTCGCCTCGACCGCCTGCATGACCGCATCGACCGGTCGGCGCAGGCGCGTCGCCTCCGCGGCCCGATCCTCGATCATGGGCGAAAGCGCTCTGATGGCTTCGATGAGCTGCCGTTCTTGCATGGTTCGCCTTCGACGGTTTACCTAAGGCTCGCGTGGCGCAAACGCGGACGCAACAGCTACCTCGCCGCTGGGCATTGCCGTGCGGTTATTGCAGAAGGGATTCTCGCGATGGTTGACGTCACTCGGACTTTCATTTCGCTCGATTCGCCCACGGCGTCGCGTAACGGCGCCGGCTTTCATCCCTGCCAGGGCATCTACGTCCACCCGACCGGCACCATGCCGAAAGTCGCTTTGATCGCGACGCACTACAACGTCGATTTCAGTGAGCACTATCTCGGCGAGTTCATGGCCGAACGCGGCTACGGCTTTCTCGGTTGGAACACGCGCTTCCGTGGTCTCGAGCAATACTTCCTTCTCGAACACGCGCTGATCGATATCGGCGTGGGTGTCCGTTGGCTCAGGGAGACGGCGGGTGTCGAAACCGTGGTCTTGCTCGGCAATTCCGGCGGGGGTTCGTTGATGGGCGCATACCAGTCCCAGTCGACAGGCGTGACGATGACCGTGACGCCGGGAATGCGCTTACCGGACGCGTTGCACGAGATCGGTTCTGGTGACCTCTACATCTCGCTTTGCGCCCATGGTGGGCGGCCCGAGGTCCTCACCGATTGGTTTGATCCGTCGATCGTCGACGAAGGTGATCCGACGAGCATCGATCCGGACCTCAACATGTACGACGAGGCGAACGGACCGCCGTATTCGCACGATTTCATCAATCAGTACCGCGCGGCACAGAAAGCCCGCAACGACAAAATCACCGATTGGTGCTTCGAAGAACTCGATCGGCTGAAAGCACACGGCATGGCGGATCGGGCGTTCAACCTCTATCGCACATGGGCGGATCTGCGCCTGATGGATCCGACCATCGATCCGTCGAAGCGAAAACCACGCTGGTGCTACGCCGGGGACCCGAAAGCGGCCAATTTCTCGCCCCGAGGCATCGGTCTCACGAATACGTTACGCACCTGGCTTTCGATGTGGAGCCTGCGGGAATCGTTCTGTCGGGGGGCGCCTCATCTCGGCCGCATCACGGCGCCAGCGCTCGTCGTCCAAGCGGACGCGGACACGGGCGTTTTCCCAACGGATGCGCAATTCATCCACGACTCGCTCGCGTCATCCGACAAGACGCTGCACATGATCGAAGGCGATCACTACCTTGAGACGCCGGCTCGCGCGCGGTCGGACGTAGCGGATCTCATTGCTGATTGGCTGGCGGCGAAGGCGTAGTGTCAGAACCGCCATCGCGGACTGACTAGAGAAGATGAATCTCCCGAAACCACCTCTCATTGCACTGGCCGTTGTCCTCCTGGCTTATGGCGTCGAGTCGCCCGCGGACGAGCCCGATGTGTTCGTGAAAGCGGGTGTTTTGCTCGATGTCGCGACCGGCGAGACGCTCAGCGATCAGATCGTGCACGTCAGGGGCGATCGGATCGAAGCGGTCGGCGGCGACATCGCGATTCCCGACGGTGCGAACGTCATCGATCTCGGCGACAAGTTCGTCCTGCCGGGTGTGATGGATATGCACACCCATGTCGTGCGCGGGCTCGCGCGCAGCTACTTCTCCGGGCTCTTCCAGTCGCCGCACCGCCGCCTGATCGGCGGCGTGGTGAATGTCGAACGTACGCTGCTGGCCGGATTCACGTCGATACGCAACGTCGGCGCGGGCGACTATCAGGATGTGGCGCTACGCAACGCCATCGACGCGGGAGAAGTTCCCGGTCCGCGGATGGCGGTCTCGGGTCCAGGGCTCGGCATCACGGGTGGCCACTGTGACAGCAACACCCTCAATCACTCGTTTGCTCAACGCAGCGACGGCGTTGCCGACGGCCCCTGGGCGATTCGCGAGAAGGTGCGTGAGAACGTCAAATACGGCGTAGACCTGATCAAGTTCTGCGCGACGGGTGGTGTGTTCTCGAAAGGCACGAAGCTCGGTCAGCGCCAGTACACCTTCGAGGAAATGCAGGCGATCGTGGACGAAGCGCACATGCATGGCCGGCGTGTCGCGGCCCATGCCCACGGCAACGAAGGCATTCGATTCGCCATTCGTGCGGGCGTCGATTCGATCGAGCACGCGAGCTACCTGGATCGCGAGACGATTCGGCTCGCCAAACAACACGGCACGGCGCTGTCGATGGACATCTACAACACCGAATACACGTTGAGCGAAGGTGAGAAGAACGGCGTTCCAGAGGAGAACCTCGACAAGGAACTCCAGGTGGGGACGATCCAGCGAGAGAGCTTCCGGATGGCGGTCGAGCGAGGCGCCAACGTCGTCTTCGGTAGTGATGCGGGCATCTTTCCGCACGGCGACAACGGTAAGCAGTTCGCCCGGATGGTGCGTTTCGGCATGACGCCGCTCGAGGCGTTGCAGGCAGCGACGATCAGATCGGCGGCGTTGCTCGACTGGGAAGACCGCGTCGGGCGAATCGAGCCCGGGCTTTACGCGGACATCATCGCGGTCGATGGCTCACCGCTCGAAGACATCGAAGTGATGGAATCGGTGTCGTTCGTCATGAAAGGCGGTGAGGTCTACAAGACCGACTAGCGTGCCCGCGTTCGCGAGGTGATGTTCGTCTGGCGACAACCGCATGGTCCCTGAGGGCGACGCGCGACGCGCGCAAACGAGCGTTCCGGGGTACGCTCGGCGTGTCGGACAACCTTGGGGGGAGGGTGATGGGCACCCTGAAACGGTTCCTGCTCGTCGTCGTGGCGACGCTCGGTTCGATCGCGATGGCCGCGGATGGCGTACCGCGGATCACGGATCGCGAGATCGCGGACGTATCCAATACGGCCGATTGGCTCGCTTACGGTCGCAACCACAACGAGCAACGATTTAGCCCGCTGACCGATATCGATACGAAGTCGGTGAGCGATCTCGGGGTTTCCTGGTATCTGGATCTCCCCAATGACGTTGGTCTCGTCGCCACACCGCTGGTGCTCGACGGGGTGCTCTACTTCACGGGGACGATGAACGTCGTACGCGCGGTCGATGCGACGTCGGGTGAACTCCTCTGGGAGTACGACCCGCGAGTCGCGGATGAAATCCGTGGCCGCAAACAGGCCGGCATGGTGCACAACCGCGGGCTCGCGATCTACGGCGACAAGCTTTTCGCCGCCACCTGGGACGGGCGGTTGCTCGCGTTGTCCCTCGATCAGGGTGAGCTCATCTGGTCGACCCGAACCTTTGATCTTGGTGAGCCGCTCTACATCACCGGCGCGCCCAAAGCTTTCAAAGGCAAGGTGCTGATCGGCAACGGCGGGACCGAGAACGGCGCCGCGCGCGGATTCGTTTCGGCCTACGACGCCGAGACGGGTGATCTCGCCTGGCGTTTTCATATCGTGCCGGGCAACCCGGCGGATGGTTTCGAGAACGCGGCCATGGAAATGGCGGCCGAAACATGGACCGGTAAATGGTGGGAGCAGGGCGGCGGGGGCAACGCCTGGCACGGGTTCACCTACGACGAGGAACTCGATGCCATCTACATCGGCACGGGTAACGGCTCACCGTGGAATCAGAAAATGCGTAGCCCCGGTGGCGGCGACAACCTCTTCCTTTGCTCGATCGTGGCGCTTGATCCCGACACGGGTGAATACCTCTGGCACTACCAGACGACGCCCGGCGAGACCTGGGACTACAACTCGAACATGGACATCGTGCTCGCGGATCTCGAAATCGACGGCGAGACAGTCAAAGCACTACTGCACGCGCCGAAGAACGGTTTCTTCTACGTCATCGATCGGACCGATGGACGCCTGATCTCGGCGGACGCCTTTGCCGACGTCAACTGGGCGACGCACGTCGATCTCGAGACGGGCCGCCCGGTCGAGCGTGAGGGCGCGCGCTACGAAGACGGCCGGGAAGTCATCACGCCGTCGCCGTTGGGCGCACACAGCTGGCACGCGATGTCGTACAACCCGGGGACGGGTTTGGTCTATCTACCGACGTTGCATCTTTCGACGGACTTCGACGACACGACGTTCGAAGAAGAGACGTACAAACCGGCGCCGTTCGAGCTCAATACGGCCGTGGGTTTCCTGATGGGACCTCAGCCGCGGGACTACCAGGGCGAACTGCAGGCGTGGGATCCAGTCGAGAAACGACAGGTCTGGTCGGTGCCGCAGGCGGAACCGTGGGGATCCGGCACGCTCACGACGGCGGGAAATCTCGTCTTCCAGGGTGAGACGAGTGGTTGGTTCAAAGCGTACGACGCAAAGACGGGCGATGAACTCTGGTCCTTCGATACCGGCCTCGGCATCTCTGCGCCACCCATTACCTATCGCATCGACGGCGTGCAGTATGTCGCCGTACTCGTCGGTTTTGGTGGTGCCTATGCCGCACGAATGGGTGAAGGACCGGAAGCCCACGGTTGGGCCTATGGCGTTCACAAACGACGGCTGATCGCGTTTGCTCTCGGCGCCGAAAGCGAGGTTCCGACGCAACCGCCGCCGTATTTCCCCGAGCCGATCGTCGAAGCGGATTTCGAGGTCGACGAAGAGCTTGCGCTCGAAGGCGAGGAACTCTACCTGGTGAAGATGTGCATCGGTTGCCACGGGGGCGAAGCCATCGCCGGCGGCATGGCGCCGGACCTTCGTGCTTCCGCCATGACGCTTTCAGAAACCGAACCGGTGTTCCGCTCGATCGTGCGTGATGGTGCCCGGGTATCGCGCGCGATGCCGGCGTTTCCTGATCTCACCGACCGTCAACTCGAGGCGCTGCGACAGTACATCCGTCGCCAGGCCCACGCGGCGGCGATGGGCGATTAGGCGTCACTCGCCGCGGTCGTTTTGGATCCGCGGCGAGCGTGGGTGGCTTAGAAGAAGTAGTTGCCGCGAAGGTAAAGCGATCCGCCTTCGTAGTTCGCCGCACTTCGGCGCGGGTACTGCAGGCCGACGCTGAGCCGGTTGGAGTTCGGCGGGCCGATCGTGTCGATGAACTCATCGAAGATGTTCACCGCGCCAAGGGCGATGCGAACCTGGTCGTTCGGCGTGTAGGCGAGCTCGGCGTCGACGTAGAGCGTCGAGTCGATCAAGGCACTCGGTGCTGACGCCGCACCGATGCGACCGCGTTCATCGTAGTGCTCGCCATAGAACGTGCCACGCAGCATCAACGTCCATTCGGGCGAGAAGCCAGTGACGGCGGTGACCACGAAGCGGTTTTCGGGGTAGTTGTTCTCGATGTCCTCGATGAGACCTGCGCTCACCGGCTGGACGCCGCCAACCAGGGACTGCGATACCACGTCGATCTGGTTGTGGTTGTAGGAGAACGTCAGCGTCGTTGCCACAGAGGGCGACCAATCGATGGCGGAGGTGACCACGAGGTCGATACCGCTGTGCTCGACGTCGAGTGCGTTCGTGTAGAACGAGATCGTGTTCGTCGAACCCGGCACCGCGATGTCGCCGGTGCGGTAGATCCGGTCGTCGACGGCGATGTGGTAGTAGTCCGCTGTCACGGTCGTGTTGTCACCGATGTCGAGTGCGAAGCCCGCGCTGAAGTTCGTCGACTTCTCTTCGGCGAGGGCGGTGCCGCCGACGGTGGCGACGCGAGGGTCTGTCGAAGGCACCAGGCCCTCTTCGACCTGCAGTCCCGTCACACCATCGAACGTCGTGATCGTGGTCCGTACGTTCGCCTGGCCCGGGGTCGGCGCGTGGAAGCCGGTCGAGACCGCGCCACGCAAGCTGAAGCGATCGTTGACGCGAACGAGACCCGCCAACTTGCCGTTGAACGTCCCGCCGAAGTCGGAGTAGTCCTCGTAGCGCGCGGCGTACTGGAGCATCAACGATTCATTGATGTCGTGCTCGAGGTCCGCGTAGACGGCCCAGTTGTCTCGCTCGAACGCACCCGCGTCCTGCGGTGCGATGCCTTTCAGGCCGTTGGAACCCGCGCCCTGGTAGGAAGCCGGTTCGCCGGCGACGGCGGTGTAGGTCTCTTCGCGGTATTCGAAACCGAAACCGAGGCCGAGGTCGTCGGCGAGCGACATGGCGAAATCGGCGTTGAGGTTGAGTTCTTCCTGCTCGTAACCGCCGACGTCGAAGTCGCGTTGCGCGGGATTGCCGCCGACGAGGCCTAGGTCGGGGTTGGTGGTGTTGTTCAGGAAGTAGTCGAGTTCGTTGCGACCGAAGCCGATCGAGAAATCGAAGTTCATCCCGCCGTCGGTGATGCCTTCGAAACCACCGACGACCGACAGGTCCTTCTGATCCCCGTCAAGGAAAGGTGTGTAACCGCCCGGAAGCCCGGTGAAGCCCATGGCGCGCAACGGCACGAGGCTCGAATGCTGCGGGTTTCGATAGAAGAATCGATAACGCCCCTCGGTATCGGCGGCGCCCACGCGAAGATAGAGCATGTCGTCGTCGGAGACGTCGATGCCGGCGTTCGCGAAGAAGCGTGTCGCTGCCGTTTCCGGACGACCCCAGGTCTGCGCGAGCGGCGCATCACCAAACGGGGCGTCGAGACCGACCGGCGCACCCTGGTCGATCAACGCCTGCGCGTCGGGTCGTTGAATACCGCGCGATAGCGCGTCGTTGTCGATCCGCTCGATGCTCAAGTTCAAGAAACCGGTATCGCCGAGGGGCAGGCCGACGTTGGCGGCGATCTGCATGCTGTTTTCGCCGTCGAAGAATTCGCCCCACTGGGCAGTGACTTGCCCGCCTTCGCGATCGTTTTTCGTGACGAAGTTAATGACCCCCGCGATGGCGTCGGATCCGTACTGGGAGGCAGCCCCGTCTTTCAACACTTCGACCCGTTCGAGCGCGATCGACGGGATCATGCCGATATCGACGCCGTGCGCGCCGTTGCCGGCCGCCGGCGCGAAGAACTGCACGAGGGCGGAACGATGCCGGCGTTTGCCGTCGACGAGCACGAGGGTCTGATTGGATGCGGTACCGCGGAGTGAAGTGGGGCGCACGAACGCGCTGCCGTCCCCCGTGGCGGGCGTCGCGGTGTACGACGGCACCAGCATCTTCAGGTTGTCGGTGAGATCGGCGGAGTTGCCGAGGGCTAAGAGTTCCTCGCTCCGGATCGCCTCGACGGGGACGGGCGAATCGGAGGCGCAGCGCGGCTGACCACGCGTGCCGATCGCGATGACTTCTTCGATGTCGTCTGGATCGACCATGGCCGTTTCCTGTTGCCCGACGCGATGAAGACGGCGACGGTCTGGCCCTCCTCGACCTGCTGGCCGGCATTGAGGGGGGGGGCGAGGCTTGTGAAGAGGGTGAGGAGAAATACCTGGCTTGAGATCCAAGTGGCGCGCCGGTGGCGGCGTGCGTGTCCGTTCTCAGTGATCGTCGACATCAATGACGTTCCTGTGAATCTTGTGGTCGCCGGACCGTAGCTAAACGATAGGGGCGGTGCAACGTTTGAACCGGCAATCGGGGCGGTGTGATACGTTTGTTTCACGATAGGGAGGATCATGAGCTACGCGGAGACACGCCAACGATTGATCGATTCGTTCGATGATCTGACGCCGCAGTTGCAGCGTGCGGCGCGGTTCTTCATCGATCATCCGGAAGAGGTCGGCCTCGTCTCGATGCGCGCCGTCGCGCGCGCGGCTGGTGTGCAACCGGCCACGGTGTCCCGCCTCGCAAGAGCGCTCGGCTTTTCTTCGTATGACGGTCTGCGTGAGCCGTTTCGCGATCGCCTGCGCGGTGATGCGCCCAGCTACGAGGATCACCTTCGCGATCTGCAACAGCGTATCCGCACGGCGGGTGCCGAAGCGCTTTACGACGAAGTTCGCGAGCGCGACGTCGCGAACGTCGCGAACACGATCGCGCCTGATCGTTATGACGTCTTTCAGCGAGCCGTCGATGTGATCGCTGCCAGTCGTCGTGTCTACGTCCTGGGTTTGCGTGGCGCCTACTCGGTGGCTTTCTTTTTTCACTACGCCTACCGACTCTTTCGTGACAACTCCCAACTGCTCGATTTACGCGGCGGATTCCTCGACGAACGTCTTCGTGGCGTGGACGACGGAGACTGCCTGCTGGTGGTATCGCTTCCGCCGTACACGCAGATCACCAAGGACGTGACGGATTTCCTGGTGGACGCGGGCGTTCGTTCGATCGCGCTTACCGATAGTGACCTCTCTCCCGTGGCGCGTTCGGCGTCCGTGGTGCTCGGGGTCTCGGACGAATCGCCCTCGTTCTTTCAATCGTTCACCGGGGCGCACGCGGCAACGCATGCCCTCATCACGCTGCTCGCCGCGGAGGCCGGCGTCGATGCGATTTCGGTCGTGAAGGAAACCGATGCCGAACTCGCGCGAATCAGCGCCTACCTCTAGAGGGAGACAGTGGCCGGCCTAATCCATCGCCGTTTCGACACCGACTATCCGCGCGCGGTTGGTGGTGACGGCGTTTATCTGATCGATGCCGCCGGACGTCGATACCTGGATGCGAGCGGTGGTGCCGCAGTATCGATTCTCGGCCACAGCGAAGATCGTGTCGTTGCCGCGATCCGTCGCCAAGCGGGCGAACTCGCGTTCGCGCACTCGTCGTTTTTCACCACGGCCCCGGCTGAAGACCTGGCCAGACGCCTCATTGCCCGTTCGGGGCTCGATCGTGTCGCGTTGCTCACCGGCGGTTCGGAGGCGATCGAGGCGGCGATCAAGCTTTCACGCCAGCACTGGGTGGATCGTGGTGAATCGCACCGCGAGATCTATATCTCGCGTCGGCAGAGCTATCACGGCGCAACGATTGGTGCGCTGAGCCTTGGCGGCAACCTCCCGCGCCGCGAACCCTATGCACCGCTATTGCGTGAGCCGTGCCTGGTCGCCCCCTGCTTCGAGTATCGCGAGCGTCCGAATGGCGAATCGCGAGCCGCCTACGCCGCTCGCCTTGCGCAGGAATTGGAAGCCGAAATCGAGCGCCTGGGACCGGATCGTGTCGCGGGATTCGTCGCTGAAACGGTCGGTGGGTCGACTGCCGGCGCGATTCCTCCCGTCGAGGACTACTTCGAGCGAGTGCGGGCCGTCTGCGACCGCTTCGGCGTTCATCTCATCCTCGATGAAGTGATGTGTGGGATGGGGCGGACCGGGAGCTTGTTTGCGTTCGAGAAGGAAGCGATTCGCCCGGACATCGTCGTGATCGGTAAAGGACTCGCGGCGGGCTATCAGCCCGTTTCGGCGATGCTGACGCGCGCCGAAATCGTAGCGCCGCTCGAAAAGCGTGGGTATTTCCAGCACGGACATACCTTCATGGCTCATCCAATCGCGGCCGCCGCAGCGTGCGCGACGCTGGATGTTCTCGAACAAGACGAATTGATTCCCCGTGTGAACGAGACTGGCGCTTCGCTCGTGAACGATCTACGCGCCGCGTTCGGTAACCATCCGCATGTCGGCGATATCCGTGGGCGAGGTCTCTTGCTCGCGGTCGAGTTCGTCCAGGACCGGATGAGCAAGATGCCATTTCCGGCTGATGAACAAGTGTTTCTGAGACTCAAACACGAAGCGATGGCGCGTGGACTGCTCTGCTACACCATGAGCGGTACGGCGGACGGCGAGCGTGGCGATCACGTGTTGCTGGCCCCACCTTTCATTCTTTCCGAGACCGAGCGAGGCGAACTCGTGGCGCGCTTGAGCGATGCGGTCGACGCAACGTTTGAGGATGGCTAGGAGACGACACCTCTCCTCACCAATACGCCGCCATGATCTCCTCGGACCACGGTGGGCCGGTCACCTCGCCGCGGGGCAGGAATTCGCGAATCACGGGTTTGACGTCGACCACGGGCGTGCCGTCGATCGCATCGAGGCCGCGCACGCCGAGCGTCATCCCGTCAACGCCGAGCAACTCACATGCCGTGACGCCGATCCGGTTGGGGCGATTGCGCCCGCGCTGCGCCAGGATGCCGACCTTAGGCCAATCGCGATTGCCGCGTGGGTGGCGCGCGCCCGTGACGACCTCACCTTCGTCGAGCGCGTGGAATAGATAGACGACTTCGATGTGCGAAAACGCCTCGAGGCCGTCGACGGCGCTCGATGCGAGGACGGCTTCGTCGAGATCGATGAACGTCGTCTCCGCGTCCCAGCCGTCGTCGCGTGCCTCCGCCCGGCTCGAACGCACCCGGCCGATGGCTCGGATCGTGAACGAATCACTCATCAGTAGTCGTTCAGTCGCGCGTCAGCGGGACGACGTTCTCGCCGAACTCCTCTAGGCGGTCGAGGCCGCCGGGTCCCGCGAAGAAGAATGCCGGGACCATGATCCGATCGACGCCGATCGATTTCATCTGCTCGACGCCTTCGGCCGGGTTCATCATCTGGGCGCCGAAGATCGTGTTGATGGCGAGCGTCGCCGGATCACGATCGGCCGCTTCGCAGGCTTGGCGCACCCGTGTGATCAGTGCTGCGAGCTGATCGAAATCGCCTTCGCCCGGGAAGTATCCGTCGGCGAGCGTCACCGCGCGACGTACCGCAGCATCCGAGTCGCCGCCGACGATGACCGGGATGTCGCCGTTGACGGGGCGTGGGCTGCACGTGGCGGGTTCGAAATCGACGAACTCGCCATGAAACTCCGCATGGGGCCCCGCCCAGAGGGCTTTCATCGCGGCGATGTACTCGTCGTTGCGTGCCCCGCGACCTGCCCACTCGATACCGAGAGCGTCGAATTCCTCTCGCATCCATCCGACGCCGAGACCCAGTTCGACGCGACCGCCTGAGAGGGCGTCGAGCGTCGCGAGTTCCTTGGCAAGGACGAGAGGGTTGCGTTGCGGGACGATGAGAATGCAGGTGCCGAGGCGCATGGTGCTCGTCGCCGCAGCCGCAAACGCGAGCCAAATCAAAGGGTCCGGAATCGGCGTATCGGGTTCGGCCGGGATCTTGCCGTCGGCCGTGTAGGGGTACTTCGATCCGATCTCGTCCGGGATGACGACGTGTTCACCGCCCCAGAGCGATTCGAAACCCGCGGCTTCGGCGCGCTGGCAGATCTCGAGGGCCGTCGGGCCATCGATGCCGATACTGCTCGCGAATGCGAGACCTACTTTCATGCTTTTTCCTTCGAGGCCGAGGCCTCATGTCGGTGGTTGTTCTGGTGCGACGAACCCTTCCCGGGGCGCATCGGGCAGTAGTTCAAGACTGCACCGGCAATGCAAGTTTCCCTCGTGCCCGCCTAGGGCGCGAGGTTGATCACCTGCGAACGATCGAAAAAGTTGTGCGGCTTCAGAGTCACGGTTTTCGGATGCGTCGGCAGAACGGGCCAGTCCTCGGCGGCGGTCAGGTGGTGAAATCCGAGCGTGTACCAGAGCACGAGGTCGGTGCCTTCGATCGAACGGTTGCGAGCGGTCCAGGCGGGAAGACCATCGCCACCTTTACTTTGGTTCGGATAGTCCCCGGCCGAGAAAAGTTCTTCTGGAGAATAGGGCGTCACCCAGAGGTGATGTTCAGCGAACCCGGCGCGGCGTAACGGATAGTCGTCTTTCGAAAGGAGCGGCAGCGCGTTGGAAGAGACCTGCAGGGCGTAACCGGTCGGGTAACCCATGGCGTTCCGCGCGTTCGTGCTTTCGACCCGCCATTGCTCCGGCGCGCGCATGTCGATATCGAGTTGTGCCCCAGCCTCTGTTCGAACTCGGGTGGATTCGACGGCCCAGATGCTTCGCCTGACATGATCGTCGGCTAGATCTCGCGGGACGATGCGATCCCGGACGAAGTGGTTCTCGGTTCCGTCGACGTCGAGATCGAAGCGCAACGAGAAGAAATGATCGTGATAGACGCCGACGAGGTTCGGTGCGATCAACGCACCAAAGCGGGTCTCGTCCGCGGCCGAGTCGTCGTCGAGGTGCGCGGCTTTGGCGCCTTTGACGATGTCGATGCCGGTTGATCCGATGCTGACGGTCATCGCACCGGTCGGCTTGAAGATGAAGTCGAAGACGTAGTCGTAGTTGCCGATGGCCGAGATCATCCGGGCGACCAATTCGCGGCCGGCGCGCCCGGCGTGGCTACCGTCCGCCCCTTCGGCGTGGCGCCACACGGGCGTCATGGTCGGGCGCTCGAAGAGGCACATGACCTTCGACGTCGGATACGGCACCCCGTCATCGACCGCGAGCGTCTGGTCGTAGAAGTCGGCGTGGGCCGGACAGTCGATCCCGGCGTGCAATTCGGTACCGAAGAGGCCGAAGCCGTACTCGCCAGCATCGAAGTAGCTCTTGAAGAACCAACCGTAAGCGGGGTCCTGATACGGCACCCACATCTCGCTCAAGGAAGCCTGATACAACACTGAGCGATCGTCGAAGGTCGCCAGTGAGACGACGATTCCCCGGCGCCGGTCCATTCGCATGTGGAAGCGCCACGGTCCCCATTCGACGAACGAGCCGTCGAAGGTATAGGACGGTCCTCGCGGCAGGCTGATCGCGATCGGGTTCATCGGATCGCGGTAAGGTTGGAGGGATTCCTCGTCGTAGTTACCGCTGATTCCGGGTGTCGGAATCACGTCCTCGTCGACGATCTGGAGTACTTCGTTCGCCAGGAGATCGACAACGGCGGTCAGTCCCTCGATGGGTCGTTGGTAGACGTGGTGTCGCGTTCCCTCGAGATCGAGGCACTGCACACGAAGAATCCGCTTACCTTCGAATTCCTCCTCCGCGAAGTAGCCGGGCGAGAGCGGCAGGCAGTTGAACTGGTCCGGATCGAACGGTGTATAGCCGCGCTTCGCAAGTGCAGCCTGGAAGTCGGGGTCGGACTTGACGATCTCCTGGGCGAGAGTCCACTCGCTCAAGAGGATGCCGGACTGGGCGTCATCGATCGCCTCGAAGTCGAGCACTTCGCCGGCGTTGAGATCGACGCGCGCTTCGAAAAGGTCGGCGCTTTCGCGCAGCGTGACATGGGCCACTCGGTCGATTGTGTCGCCTTCTCGCCACGCGAGGACGTCGTCCTTGGCGGGTTCGTCGAGGCGAATTGTCACGTATAGCGTTGCGTCCGTGGCATGTCCGACCGCGCGGAGAATCTCGGTCGCGCGTGTGTATTCGTGCGCGCGAAGGCTATCGAGCGGATGCTCGGCTGCGGCGACGGCGGCGATGAACGCGAGAGACGCACCCACGAATACCGCGCAGGCTTTTCGGTAACTCGACATTGCTTCCTCCCCGACAATGCGCGGATGCTACACGCTCGATTCACGTGCACGAAGAGCGTTCAGGCGACGAGGAAACGGTAGAAGGACTGAGATATGGCTCGGGTCGGCGTTCCCCTGTGTTTTGCGATTTTTCTCGTCTCGGGGTGTGCTGAACCCGAACCGGTGGGCCCGACCCCGGCGGATATCGTGTTGACGGGTGGGACTGTGATGACGGCGACGGGGTCCGCGGAAGCCATCGCGATTCGCGGTGAACGGATCGTCGCGGTCGATACGACCGACGTGGTCGACGACTACATAGGTGATGAAACCGAAGTCGTCGATCTTACTGGCCGAGTCGTCCTCCCCGGATTTCACGACATGCACGTTCACCCGATCTTCGGCGGTGTCATGTATTCCGGTGCCGACTACACAAACTGTCGTATCGCGCAGGGGTCCGACCTCGAATCACTCCTTGCCGCACTCGATATTTGTGTCGCACGCGCGCAGCCGGGCGATTGGATAACGGGCGGTCAGTGGGATGTGGCCGCGCTCGGCGTTACGCCGGATCGATCCATGCTGGATGCCGTCGCGGCGGATGTCCCCGTCATCCTCAATGACACGAGCGGCCATAGTGTGTGGGTCAATTCGAGAGGCCTGGAACTGGCCGGCATCACGGGCGAAATGCCGGATCCGCCGGGGGGCATCATCGAACGAGACGCCGACGGCGAGCCGACGGGTCTCTTGCGTGAGACGGCGAATGGTCTCGCGCGGATGCACGTTCCGCCGCCGTCGCACCAGGTCATCCGTGAATCGCTGCTGTGGTCGTGGCGGGAGATGCTCTCCTACGGCATCACCTCGTACGTCGAGGCATCGGGGGGCTTCGTTGCGGGTGCGGCGCGTGAGGCGAGTCTCTACCTGGAACTCGCCGACGAAGGATTGCAGAAGCACCGCGTCCGAATCTGCACGAACTACGACTCCGACCAGTTCGAGGCCGAAGGCGATCGGGAACGCACGATCCTGTTCAACCGCGAGGCGTATCGTCGCGAACGGTTGACCTTCGACTGCGCGAAACTCTTCCTCGACGGGGTGCCGACGGACAGCCACACGGCAGCCATGCTCGACCCGTACGACGATACGGTGCCGGGGCGAGATGACCGGGCAAGCCGATTCGGCCTCCTGCTGATACCGACAGACGAGCTGAACGCGTTGGTGACGGCGCTCGACGCCGAAGGTTTGCGCGTCAAGTTTCATGCCGCCGGTGATGCGGCGGTGCGAGCGGGCCTCAATGCCATCGCGACGGCCAACACTGCTAATGGCGGCGTACACGAACCCCACACCGTCGGTCATGTGACGTTCATCGCGCCGGAAGATTTGGTGCTTGCTCGGGAGATCGGCGCGACGCTGGAACTCTCGCCCTACCTTTGGGCGCCGAGTCCCATCAACGACGACATCACGAAGGCCGTCGGTTTGTGGCGCATTGAGCGTGTCTGGCCGTTCCGCGAAGTGATCGACGCGGGCGTGGCGGTCGTTCCGGGTTCGGACTGGTCCGTCGTCCCCTCCGTCAATCCGTGGTCCGCGATCGAGTCGCTCGTGACACGTGAACTACCGGGAGGCAGCGAGCTCAACTTCGGCGCACCCCAGGCGATCACGGTCGACGAAGCGATTCATCTTTTCACGGTCGCGTCGGCGGAGCAGATGGGTGGCGATGCGACCGGGGTGCTCGCGGCGGGGCACCTCGCCGATCTCATTGTGATCGACCGTAACCCCTACGAAATTTCGTCGACCGAACTGCACGAGGTGGTGGTGGATCTCACGATGATCGGGGGCGAAGTCGCCTTTCGTCGAGACGATGAATCGCCGGCGAGGTGAGGGTACGCGCGACGTTTAGCGGCCCGATCATTCGTCTGGAATCCCTGGCAGCATAGCGGTCGGGAAACGAGACGGATTGGGGTATGGCGGAAGACGAAAACGCGGGTAGGGTCACCGGCATCGGGGGTGTGTTTTTCCTGGCGGGGGAGGACAACGAGGCACTCGCGAAGTGGTACCAGGAGCATCTCGGGATGCCGATCGAGCCCTGGGGCGGCGGGGTGCTCGAATGGCGGAACGACACGGCCGAGGACGGCGGATCGACGGTGTGGCACGTCGCGGCGCCGGACAGCGAATGGTTCGCGCCCAGCCGCGCACGCTTCATGATCAACTACCGCGTCGACGACCTCGCAAAGCTGATCGAGAAGCTGACTGCTGCCGGCATCGAGATGCTTAGGCCAACCGAGTACCACGAGAACGGTGCGTTCGCCTGGTTACTCGATCCCGAGGGCAACAAGATCGAGCTCTGGGAGCCGAAGCTCTGGGACGAAAAAAACAAGCGCTGAGCCGTTTTTCCGCCTAGTCGGCGAGGCGCACCAGCATCTTGCCGGTGTTCTTCCCTTCAAGGAGACCGATCAAAGCGTGCGGCGCGTTCTCGATGCCCTCCATGATCGTCTCCTCGTATTTCATCCTGCCTTCGCGCATCCATTGGCGCATGTCGGCCAGGAACTGATCGCGCATGTGGTTGAACTCGTAGACGACGAAGCCTTTCATCGTGACGCGGTTGTAGATCATGTTCGAAAGCGTCGTGACGCCTTCGGACCGCGCACCCTTGTTGTTATAGGCCGAGATCATTCCGCAGACCGGAATTCGCCCAAGCGGCCTCATCTGCCCGCAGGCGGCGTCGAGGTGCTTACCGCCGACGTTTTCGAAGTAAACGTCGATCCCATCCGGCAGGCCGGTATGAAGCTCGCGGCCGATGCTCGAGGTCTTGTAGTTGAAGGCATAGTCGATGCCGAGATCGTTTAGAAGGTAGTCAACCTTATCGTCCGAACCGCAACTGCCGGCGACCCGACACTCCTTGATCTTCGCGATCTGGCAGACGACCGACCCGACCGCGCCGGCGGCGGCGGAGACGAAGACGTTTTCGCCGTCTTTGAGTTCACCCGTGACGAGCAATCCGCCGTAGGCGGTGAGTCCGGTGCCGCCGAGCACCGAGAGATGTGCGGTCAGCGGCTCATCTTCGGTTTCGATGACGTTGAGATCGCTACCGTCGGAGATGTGATATTCACGAAACCCCGCTCGGGACATGACGTAGGCGTCGATCGGATAGTCGGCGTTGTTACTCGCGATGACCTGCCCGATGGCGCCGCCCGACATCACGACGTCGACGGGTTGCTGGCCGTTCGTCAACGGCGGGCGCATGGCAGGGTCGACCGACATGTAGCGGTTCTTGACGACGATGTCGTCGTCGGCCGGCGTGATCGCCCGTTCGACCAGACCGAAGTTGTCCGGGGTGGGAAGGCCGTCGGGTCTCGAGGTGAGGTGGATCTCGCGGCTGACGATGTCGTTCATGGGCTTCCTCGGCGGTTGGTGATCGGGCGATGATAAGCGGTGGTCAGGAGATCGCGAGGGACGCGAGGGCGTTGGCGATCTTCTCTTCGTCGTAGCCGAGAATCTCGGTCAGGATCTCGACGGAATGTTCACCGAGTTCCGGTGCGGCGCGTCGCGGCGTGCCCGGGGTACGGCTCATCCTCGTGCGAGTGTTCTCGACGAGGATTTCGCCAAGAGATGAATGCTCGACTTCGACGAAATGCTGGCGAGCGGCGAGATGTTCATCTGCAAGACACGCGGCCGAGTTCTGTACCGGATGAGCGGGAACGCCCTGCTCGATCAGGGTCTGGGTCAGCGTGGCAGCGGTGATGTTCTTCGTGTATTCCCCAATCTCGTCATCGATCGCCACCTCGCGGCTACGACGGGCGTCGAGGTCGAGCCCGGCATCGAGGCCCATCGTTTGGGCGAGCGTCCGCCAGGCCGTTTCGGAATCGCAGGCGATCGCGATCCACTCATCGTCCCCGGCCGTGGGATAGACGCCGTGGGGGCACATCGAGGCGTCGCGGTTGCCGAGGCGGTGCGCGACGTGGCCCGTCCGTCCGTAGTCGACGATGGCTGGCGCAAGAAAGTGGATCGCGGCCTCGGCTTGAGAGAGGTCGATATGCTGACCTTCGCCAGTTCGACGCGCATGCGCCAACGCCTCCAGCAACGCGACGAGCATGAAGCGCGGTGCGACGCCGTCGGTATAGGCAAGGTAAGGCCCGGCGGGTGAACGATCCGGCCAGCCGGTCAGATCGTAGAAACCGGCGATCGCGGCGGCCATGTTGCCGTAGCCCGGCACCTGCGCTCGTGGTCCGGTCTGGCCCATGAGGCAGCTCGATACCATCACGAGCTTCGGGTTGACGGCCTTCAAGGTGTCGTAGTCGAGCCCCCAGCTCTTCATTGCTTTCGGCGAAAACGACTCGGTGACGACGTCGGCCCAACGCACGAGATCGAGAATGATCTCGCGCCCGGCGGGATTCGAGGGGTCGATCGTCATCGAACGCTTGCCCGCGTTGAAATTCTGAAAAGGGATCCCGTGTTCCACGCCGGGGAAGTCGTCCTTGAATGTCGGCGCGCCGCGCGCGGGCTCGAGCCGGGTCGATGACTCCACCTTGATGACGTCGGCGCCGTAGTCGGACAACACGCGCGTGAAGAAGGGACCCGCGATCACCCACATGAAATCGAGCACCTTGAGCCCCGCGAGAGGGGCTGCCGATGGCGGCGCGGCGGCAGTTACTCGCGCGGACGACGCGCTCGGCGTCCGGCCTTCGTTGCCGAGTGTTGGTGCCGGTCCGGGTGGAACAATTGGCGTGCGCGACATCTTCGCGAAAGCGCCCGGCACGTCGATCGAGCGTCCGTCGACGTTAAGTGAATGCCAGTAGTCACGGGCGCGGAAATGCGCTTCATCCAAGACGCCGCGAACATCGATAGTCGGCGCGATGTAGATCCCCCGCGCGAGCCCTTCTTCGAACAACTCGTACTGCGTTCGCGGCTTGGTGAACGCTTCGATCTTCGCACAGATCTCGTAATACGGCTCGGGTGACTGACCGCTCGTGATCATCGTGGCAATCGCGTCGCCCCAGTCCGTCGCTGCTTCCTCGGCGGTGACGGCCCCTTCATCGAGGAGCCATTGCATGAGGCGCGCATTCGGATCGGTGAATGCCGGACCGAACAGGAACGTGATGGCGATGTAGCCGTCTGCGCACGGCCAGGTGAGACGGACCGGTATCGCGCCCGCGAGACCACCCGCGATCCGTTCGATCTGCATGCTGCTGCCGTTCGCGCGGGCAATGATCCCCGACAACGCGGCTTGTGCGGACGATGACTGGGTCGATACGTCGATGTGTTGGCCGAGACCGGACTGTTCGCGCTCATAAAGCGCGATCAGAACCGCGCCCGCGGCATCGCCAGCGGCATGGAGGAACGATTGCGGCACGCTCGTGCGCACTGGCGCCCGGTCGTTGTCACCGGCGAGTGCATGGGCGCCGCTCGAGGCCCAGACCGTCAGGTCGGTCGCCGGCCACTCCGTTTTCGGGCCGACGGCACCGAACGGTGTGATCGAGACGTGTATGGCTCGTGGATTGAGTTCGGCCACCCGCGCCGGGGTCATACCGACGTTCGCGCCCTCGAGGGGCGTGTGCGGATCGATCACGACGTCGGCCTGTGCGATCCATGCCTCGAGTTCCGCGATTCCGTCAGGTGTCGTTCGATCGATCACTCGGCTGGTCTTGCCGCGCCAGTAGGCGTCGAAGACATCGGGCGTCGATCGCGCAGTGACGCCACCCGGCGGTTCGATCGCGACGACGTCGGCGCCGAAATGTGCGAGCAGGTAGCTCGCGAACGCCCGTTCGTCGGTACAGAGATCCAGCACACGAATGGATTGCATAGGTATTGGGCCGCTTGAGCTCGAGAGCCGCTAAAACTACGCCGCCCTTCCAGCGCGCGCGAGTGCGCCTCGCTAGCTCACGGGGTAGTCGAACGGCGTCGGATCGAGGAACCGGTCGAGCACGTTGCGCGTGATCGTTTGAATGTCGTTCTGATATTCATCGATCGACAAAGCGCCCGCATAGGAAATCGATCCGGTGGAGAACACGGCTCCGCCGCCCGGTGTTTCGAAAAACACCATGTCCGCACGGATCTCGGCGTCGCCGTGCGGCACTTCGGTCATGTGGATTTCCTCGATCACGCGCAGCATGCCGGGTCGGTGGTTCTCGCTCGACGCGAGGATGAGGGCGTGCTGGGGGGAGCCGAGGGCGGCATCCCATCGGTCGATCTCCTCGCCCGCGGATCCACCGGCTTGCGTTCCATAGTTGCCGAACGTATCGCCTTCGGTCGCGCCTTCGAAAATGAACGCCGCGCGGGGATCGTCCGCGCCTGCCTGGCGGCGATAGTAGGTTCCGCCATCGAATCCTTGCGCCGCGAAGCCGATGCCGACTGTCTTGTTCGGCGGACGCCCGAGCCGGCGCCACATACCGCCGTATTCGCCCGTGAAGGCGTGGTGGTATTCCCCCGGCTCGGCCATCCATGCCCGCGTGCCGCCTTCTGCGCGGCGCACCTCGATGATGGCGGGGTTTTCAGGATCGTAGGCAATTCGCCAGTAGAAACCGTTACCACCGAGGTACATCAACCGCCCGCCGTCCGCCTGCCAGTTGGCGACCGCGTCGAGCATGGCGGTGGAGTAGTACTCGGGATGCGTGCCCGTGATGACCACGTCGTAGCCGGTGAGCGCATCGGTGCCGTCGATGTGCAGGTCTTCGTCCGAGATCACATCAAACGGGATTCCGGTCTGCTCGAGCCATGCCGTGATGTTGGTGTCGGCGTTGAACGACCAGGTGAGCGTCTTCGGCTTCAGATTCAGCACGGGACGCAGGCGCGATGAGAAGTGCACGCCACTGCGATCGGCGTGGTAGGCGTAGAGCGAATGGCCGACCTCCGGGTGGTCGCGCAGGTACGCCGCGTTCGGTTCTCGAGCGCCTTTGGAGAAGCCCGACATGGCCTCGTTGGCGTACGCGAGATACGTCGCCGTCGCGGCGAGAAACGCGACCCGGTTACGCTGCGGCCGGGGAACGGTCACGACGAAAGGGAGATAGTCCTCGGAATCGCCGGCGCTGAGTTTCAACGCATAGAGGCCGCTTGGCAGGTCCGGGACGGTCCAGGCGACATCGGTTTCCCACTCGCAGTCGGTGAGATCGTCCTCGTGGAAGTGAATCGCTGCGTACTGTTCCGGCGCGTCGGTCCAACGTTGAGTGGAGCTGTCCCAACGTGAGCCCTTCACGGCCCGCGTCGGCGTTTGCTTCAGTGAACCATCTCGGCCGTGGCCCGACGTGTCGTGAATGGTGCTCGTCTCGATCCCCACCGAAAAATCCCAGCGACCGACGAGGGCACCGTCGACGGTGATCGTCGGCGCTTCGATGCGTCCGTTGAATGCGCGATCGGCGAGAATCCAGTCGCCGGCCGTCGTTTCGAGATCGACATCGAGCGCTTGCTGCCACGAATCGTCCCGCTCGGCTGGTCCGTCGCCGCGGCGATCGAGATTCACGTCGACGGAAGCCTCGCGCACGTCGATGACGATGGTGTGCCATCGGCGAAGCTGGAGACTACCGAGTTCGATCCTGGTCGAGGGCGTCGTGAGAATCAGCGTTTCGGCCGCAATGCCGAGCGTGAACCCCGGTGCCCGCACGATCGTTTGCCATGATGCTTTTGCGAGCGTCGG
This sequence comes from uncultured Pseudomonadales bacterium, assembly GCA_951813295.1. Taxonomy (GTDB): domain Bacteria; phylum Pseudomonadota; class Gammaproteobacteria; order Pseudomonadales; family Azotimanducaceae; genus VXYL01. The sequence continues at coordinate 539,102 of CATOTI010000002.1, read as the reverse complement.
GTAGACGAGGCACTCGAACTGGAACGTCGTCAGCGCCGGTAAGCCAGGCAGAATCGCGTAGGAGCCCGGCCGGACCGGCTGCACGCGACCGGGATAACTTGCTTCGAAGTCCGCCTCGAGCGGTACTTCGCGATAGCCCGTGCCGTGTGGTCTTGCGTCGCCTGAAACAAGCCTGACCAACTCGGCTGTGAAACTCGGTTCTTCACAGCTCACCTTTGCGGCGAGGGTTTTGCCAGGCCGAGCGGTGATCTCGTCGAGATAACCGACGATGGTCTTGGGCGAATCGGGAGCTGTCATGCGTGGCTCGGTAAGAAGCTGGGAAGCGGATTTTCGCCCATTGCGCACGGCGCAGGTAAACACCGAGCCGATGAGTGAGTGCCGACGTGTGGTGGGTCGGAGGGTGGTGTGCGGGTACCCGCGGTCTTCAGCGGCACGCCGTCTCTCGAGCCGTTGCTAGCGGGCGCTGGTGCCGCTCAATCGTTCCGGACGACGCGTCCCTCGCGCAGCAGCGTAAGCGGCTGGCCCCAGTCACCCACGGGTTGCACGTGGGTCACGAGTCCGGCTCCGTCGGGTGCTGCATCGGGCAACCAGGCGTGTACGGCGAACGCGGGCGGTTCCGACACGATGGTGAGGACACGATCGGATCCCATGTCTAGACCGAACGGATAGGAGGTCGTCGGCCCCGCAAAGGCGATGGTGCCGCCGAACGCGGCGGTGATCGGCCGATGCACGTGTCCCGCGAGGACGCGAATCACCTGGTCGTGTCGACGAATCACATCGGCGAGTTCGGGGCCGCCACGTTTGAGGCCTTTTGCCGACGAACCCGTCATTCCCGAATAGAAGGGCGGGTGATGCAAGGCGACGATCGTGGGTCGGTCCGGCGCCTCCTGCAAGCGGGCGTCGAGCCACTCGCGTCGGTTCGCGCACATCTCGCCCGGCGCTTCACCGACGATGACGGAGTCGCAACAGATGATGCGAACCGGCAGGTGGTCGATGACGTAATGCAGGAACTCTCCGGTGGTCGGCAGCGCGGGGGATCCGCCAAACACGGTACACAGCGCCACACGGTCGTCGTGGTTGCCGGGTATGAGCGCGAAGGGAACCTCGAGATCGTCGACGATGTCGCGGAACGCCTCGTAGCGCTCGACGCTGCCGTGGGATGCGATGTCGCCGGTATGCAGGACGAGATCGGGTGCCGGCCTCATGGCATTGATCGCGGTGACGGTGCGTTTCAGCGCGAAGCTGGTGTCGAAGCGGCCGTAGACGCGTTCGCCCGAAGCGTCGATATGCGTATCGGAGATCTGGACGAGGAGCATGGCGTCCTCCCTCGGTGGGCGCGTCAGCTAATCGACGATCGACTGATAGACGAGGTTCTTGAACTCCGTGCCGTAGGTCAGGCCGCGGTGCGGCAGGATCTGGATCATGTAGATCCCGATGAGCTCCTCCTGGGGATCGATCCAGAAGCGTGTGCCGGCTGCGCCGCCCCAGCTGTATTCGCCCGGCGATCCCAGAGCGCCCGACAGTCCCGACTCTCGGATCACTCGGAAGGTGAGTCCGAAGCCGTCATGGGGGCCGAGGCCGCCGACGCGCGCGAGGTCACCGATGTGATCTGCCGACATCAGTTCGACCGACTTGCGGCTCAGCAGGCGCACGCCGTCGAGTTCGCCACCGTTGAGCAGCATCTGATAGAAACGCAGATAGTCGCCAGCAGTCGAGACGAGCCCGGAGCCGCCGCCAAGCACCGCTGGCTTTTCCAGATATGACGTCTGGGCGGGCGCCCCCGAGGGCTCGATGCCGCCGACCGCGGTCGGGGAATAGAGCGTCGCAAGCCTATCGTGCTTGGCACTCGGCACATAGTGCTTCGTGTCGATCATGCCGAGCGGTCCGAAGATGCGCTCCTCGAGGAACGCATCCCAGGGTTGTCCCGATATGACTTCCACGATCGCGGCGAGCACGTCCTGGCTCAAGCCGTAGCGCCAGACCTCGCCCGGATGATCGTGAAGCGGCGCCTCGCCGAGCCCGCGCGTGAGGTCACCGATCGATTCGGCGCGTGCATTCGGACCACGCACTGCTTGGTAGTAGGAATTGCCGCCCGCATCCCTGGGTCCCGCATAGCTGATGCCAGCGGTGTGAGTCAGCAGGTGACGGATCGTGATGTCGCGTCGCGCCGGCACCAGACGTTGGCTGGCTTGACCGGTCTCGGGGTCCACCTCGTGGTGGACGACCTGCATATCGCCGAGCTCCGGGATCCAGCGCTTCGCCGGCGTCGACAAAGACCAGCCCTGCTCCTCGTGGAGCATCATGACCGCGACGCCTGTGACGGCCTTGGTCATCGAATACATTCGGAACATCGTGTCCATGGACATCGGCTCGCGTCTTTCACGGTCGGCGTGCCCCCAGGTTGCCTGGTAAGCAACCTTGCCGCGCCGAGCGACAACGCCGATGGCTCCGGCTATACGACCTTCGTCGACGTGGCGCTGCATGACCGCGTCGATGCGTTGGAGGCGCTCCGCGGAGAGCCCGACGTCCGCAGGCGATGCGACGGGGATCGAGGAGACGTCTCCTGCTGCCGGGACGGCCGCGGCACATACCGAGACCAGGAGAAGGGCAACGGAGACGCCGTGGCGATGGGACTTCGATCCGAGCATGTGTGACATTCTGCTGATGGGGTGACTCATCGATGGTAGCTCCCACGGGCGTAGGACTCGACCCGGGAATTGCGGATGTGCCGACAGGCGGCTCGCCGATTGGCGAAGAGGGAGCAGTTCGCCAAGCGAACCGCGGACGCGTCGCTTCGACGCGCGCGCGAACACCATCGATGCGCACGCAACGTCGTTACCACGGCGGCCGGTTCGATGACCGGGTAGCCGTGAAGATCAGACCCTTCGAGGCCGCAAACGTCGACGAAGCGGTTACAGACCGAAGTCCTCCTTCGCGAAGGCGCCTGTCTTCAGGACCGCGCCGCGCAGATGGCGTCGTTTGACCCAAATAGCGGCACCGCTGTCACCCGCCGTTGCCGAGACCCCGTCGTGCTGCGGGAGCCGCATCCATGACTGCTCGGTCATGTGCTCACCGGCGACGAGCACGTCACCGCCGAGGACGAGCAGTTCGCAGCCGCCTGGATCACCGAACGTGGTCGTGGTCCCCTGATCAAGACGCTCCAGGTTCACCGTTTCTCTGTCGTCGTGGTAGAGCGGTACGACCTGAACGCCGGGATGCCCGGCGAGGGGTACCGCCTCGACGCGATTGGTGTCGAGGCGTGTGAACGTTCGATCGTCCGGGTCGAATTGGTGCAGCTTGACGAAGATCGTGCAGCCCGCCGCCGAACCGGGTGTGTGCCGAGACGTCGGCGGGTTGCGCACGTACGTTCCAGCCGGGTAATCACCGTGCTCGTCCTGGAAGACGCCGTCGAGGACGACGAACTCCTCACCGCCATCGTGCACATGTGGCGAAAAGTGGCTGTCGGGCGCATAGCGGACAATCGACGTGGCGCGCGCTACTTCATCGCCGATGCGATCGAACATCCGCCGGTCGACGCCCGCCATGGGCGAGGCGATCCATTCGGTCTGCTGGCCATGGACGATGGCGCGGCGGGTGAAGTCGTTGTTGATCAGCATGGTTCAATAATCGATGGGCTCGCGCGAACGGGAAGCGCAGAATGTGGGGCTTTTCGAGTGGGGGTAGAGTGGTGGTTCTCTCGAGGTTTCACGTCGGCATCGGATTGCTGGCCCTGGTTTTCGGCATCACGGCACCGACTTTCGGCGCGACGTTCAGCGGCGCGATCGTCAGCGTCGATATCGAATTTGCGAACGTCAACACGAACATTTCCACCGACGCCTTAGCGGACATCGCGCTCGGCTCGACGGTGACGTTTCGTCACGACGGCGAAGCGTTCAGCGCGACCTACGTGGACGATTTTGCGGCCGTCGATCGCGGTGATTGGGTGATCGTGACCAGCGGCAGCGTGCTCACGATCGCCATCAGCTTCGGCAATGCCTGCGACGTTCTCGACTGCGCGGTCGGCGACGCCGTCGAGATCGTCGTTCCCTGAAACGCCGTTATGGGGTCAGTTCGCTGTTGGTAATCCGCCAGGCGCCATCGGCTTCCTTGGCCATCTTGTAGACCTGCTTCTGCGTTCCCATCGCGCTCACGTACGCGACCGAGTCGACGACCGCCGTCTCGCCATCGACCGTGATGACGGTGTTCTCCATGTCGTAGGTCATGTTGGTGAAGATGTTCTGCTGGACGAGCGTCTGGAAAAACATCGGCAGCACCGCTTTGGTACCGCCCATCGAGTTGCTGAAGCTGTCGGAGAAGTGGGCAACGATCGCTTCGATCTCGCCGGATTGCTGCGCCGCGTGGTACTCATCGAGCATCGCGCGGATTTCGTCTTCGGGGCTCGGCCCGCTCATCGTGCTGCAGCCGAACGAGGCGAGGAGCGCGAGACTCGTGACCGCGAGGAAGGCACGTTTGGTGATCGACATGGGATTACTCCGTGTGGGGGACGTGAGTCGGCAACGAGCGCGCCGAGTCGTGACTGATGTTTGGGCGCCCGCTCCTTCAATCAAGGCGGTCGCTTTGGTGAAATCGGTAGTGGGACTTCGCGGCGGATCTTAGGTCGCGGCCCCGCAAATGGCGAGAGCCGCCGATCGCACCCGAACGGAGCCGACTACGATGCTGCGCCCACCCACGGACTTCGAACTTGCCCGGGCGATCTACCAGCGCTATCGGGCTACCTTTCTCGATTTCGACGAAGCCGCGCCGAGCCGCAGTGCACGAATCTACGAGCCGATCGACGTCGGCGCCGTCGCCGCGGAGTTGGCCGGAGGAGTAGGCTGGGATTCTGTTTGCTAATGGGATGGTCCACCCCGAGTGGACAATCAGTGTCCCCACACGACGTTCCCTCGAGGAGACCATCCCATGACGCAGATCGTGACCCTAGGTATCGATGTCGGCAAGAGCACCTTCCACGTGGTCGGTACGACGCACACGGGTAAGCCGGTGTTCCGGCAGCAGTTCAGCCGAGCGAAGCTTGCTGAGTTTGTCGCCACTCACAGCCGATGTGTGATCGGCATGGAAGCGTGCGCTGGTTCACAACACCTGGCGCGGCAGTTTGAACGCGACGGTCATGACGTTCGATTGATGGCAGCGCAGTTCGTCAAGCCGTACGTGAAGACCAACAAGAACGACTTCAACGACGCCTTGGCGATTGCGGAGGCGGTGCGGCGCCCGACCATGCGATATGTGCCGATCAAGACGATCGAGCAACACGATCAGCAAGCCCTGCACCGCGTCCGTCAGCAGCTCATGAAGACGCGCACAAGCGTCATCAACGAGATCCGAGCGTTTCTGTTGGAGCGAGGTATCACGGTGCGCACGAGTCCGACAGCGTTGTCGAAGGCCTTACCGACGATACTGGCGGACGACGAGAGCACATTGTCGCGGCGTCTACGCGCGCTTTTGGGATTACTGCAACGACAGTGGCGTTACTTAGATGATGAAGTTCGCACGATTACCCGGGAGATCGAGCAGATCGCGCGAGAGCGCGATGACTGCCGGCGTCTGCAGACGATTCCGGGCATTGGCACGCTGACATCGACGGCGTTGGTGGCGGCGATCGGCAAGGGTGAGCAGTTCACACGCGCCCGAGATGTATCGGCGTGGCTCGGGGTGGTGCCACGGCAACACTCGACAGGCGGCCGGACGCGATTGCTGGGGATCAGCAAACGCGGCAACCGCTACGTTCGGAGTCTGCTGATACACGGCGCGCGCAGCTGCTACTACAACCTGTGCCGGGAGGATCACCGCCTAGGTGTTTGGCTGAATGACCTTGAGGCGCGGGGCTTGCACCCGAACGTGATCATCACGGCGTTAGCGAACAAACTGGCGCGCCTGTCATGGGCAGTCCTGCGCAGTGGTGAGGAGTACGATCCAGGGCGCGCGTAGCGGCAGTTGTAGGGAACGGATTTTGGTTGCCCATCGGGCATCTCGTTAGCGGCAGGCTTCATCAGTCGATCCAGCTTCGTCGAAGCTCGGGCAAGAAAAAGGGGTCTACGAACCCGCCTTGCTAATTGAGCCGACGAGCCGCGGATCCCACTCAGGCCAGGGCGTGAAATAGCCCATTAACAGGCCGGATACATTTGTGCAGACCGACTGATTGCCAAAGTCGCCAATGACTGTTGCAACGATGGGGTGGCCCATACATCTTTCTTGTGGGGGCTCCGCCCCCACGCCCCCGCCGGATCGGCGCTGAGTCTGAGTTGGCGGATGGGGGAATCTCGCCGCGCGCCCAGTTCGGCGCGGAATCGCTGCGGGTGGTTCCCCCCTGCGCGCGTTGCGCGCGGGGGACCCCGGGGTTGGCGTGTTCGCCGGAAGGCGTCGGTAGATATCGGGCGGGATTTGTAGGGCGGGTTGGTCGACTTCGCGGGATGTGTGGGAAGTGCCGCTCGATGATCTGGAAAGCGCTGTTCCGGTGGGCTGCGAAGCTCTGACTGACCGGAGGAGTAGGCTGGGATTCTGATTGCTCTTTCTTGTGGGGGCTCCGCCCCCACGCCCCCGCCGGATCGGCGGTGAGTCTGAGTTGGCTGATGGGGGAATCTAGTTGTGTGCCGCAAGTTGTGCAAAAGGGTTGAGTGGCCTGGCATGCGGTTAAGCGGCTTGACGGAGCTGTTCCTTCTTCAGCTCCTTGAGCAAGTCCATGTTTAAGTAGCGGCTCTGTTCGAGCCAGTTTTCGTGGGTCTCAACGGCCAGCGCCCGCACCAGGCGTAAGCAACTCGCCGCGTTCGGAAAGATCCGCACCACATACGTTCGTCGACGGATTTCCTCGTTCAACCGTTCCAGCATGTTGGTGCTCTTCATGTGCTTGTGATGGCGATGCGGGAGGCGATAGAACGTCCACGTCTGCTCGATGTTTTCCTCCACCCAGTCGGTGAGCTTCGGATACTTCGTGTGCCATCGGCCGATCCAAGCGGCGAGATCCGATCGCGCCTCATCGACGTTGCGACGATCGTAGAGCCAGCGCAGTTCCTGCAGACAATCGTCATCGGCCTTGCGCGGAATGTGGTCGAGGGCGTTGCGCAGGAAGTGCACGTAGCAGCGTTGCCAGGCGCTGTCGGTGAGGACTTCTTGGATCGCCCGTCGCAGCCCATCGTGATCATCGCTGACGACGTACTCGACGCCGTGTAAGCCGCGATCACGCAGCGTGGTGAGGAACTCTTTCCAGCTACTTCGACTCTCCCGTTGAGCGAGCTCCACGGCCAGTATCTGGCGGCGTCCTTCCCAGTTGATGCCAATGGCAATGAGCACGGCTCGAGAGCGGATCACTCCCGCCTCACGGACCTTCTCATAACGCGCATCGAGGATCAGATACGGCGTCGGTTCTTCGAGTCGTCGGGTGGCGAATGCGGTGAGCGTCTTGTCGAGGCGCTTGTTGATCCGCGAGATGGTCGAGGCCGAGACGCTGTGGCCACACAGCTCCTCCGTGATCGCTTTGACCTTGCGCGTCGAAACGCCCTCGATATACATCTGCGCCAGCGCGCTGACCAAGGCTTGTTCGGAACGCTGGTAGCGCGCAAACAGCTCCGTGGAAAAGCGTCCTTCGCGGTCGCGCGGTACACGCAGCTCGAGCTTGCCGACGCGGGTCAACAAGCCGCGCGGGTAGTAACCGGCTCGATAGCCCCGGCGTTCGTCGCTGCGTTCGTGGGGTTGCGCGCGGAGCACTTTGGCCATCTCCGCTTCCAATAGCTCTTGGAGCATCTCGCGCATCATCGTGCGCAGCTGGTCGCCCTCGCTGCTGAGTACCTCTTCCAGTTCGACTGCCGTCGTCTTACGCTTCTTCTGGGTGGTCATCTCGTGTGTGTGCCTTTTTTGATGTCGTGTCTAAAAGCACACCATGGCCACCCAACTTTTTGCACATCCTTCGGCACACTACCGGGAATCTCGCCGCGCGCCCAGTTCGGCGCGGAATCGCTGCGGGTGGTTCCCCCCTGCGCGCGTTGCGCGCGGGGACCCCCGGGGTTGGCGTGTTCGCCGGAAGGCGTTGTTCGATGTTGAGCGCGATTCGCAGGATGGGCTGGGACGCGTTTGCAGGATCCTGCAATTTCCTTCGCTCGATTTCCTGGAAAGGATTCGCAGGCTGATCGGTTCGCTACGATCTAGCTAAGGGCAAATTAGTTCTGAAGCCGGCATACCCCAGTTATCGAAGCCGATGGCCATGAGCCCGGCGCGGCAACGCCGCGCCGCAGGGGGGTCCTAGGGGGGACCCGGAGGGTCCCCCCTAGAAGAAAGAGCCACGATATTTCAGCCTCAAACTGCCGTGCGGTCGACAGTTTCCAGATCACACCATCGCCACAATCCGCATCGAGAGATCCAGCGGCTCGACGTTTTTCGTCAGGTGGCCGATGGAGATGTAGTCGACGCCGGTCTCGGCGTAGGCGGCGACGTCGTCGAGCGTGATGCCGCCGGATGCTTCCAGCGGGATACGCCCGGCGGTCAGTTGGACGGCGACGGTCATCTCGGTGGGGGTGTAGTTATCGAGTAACGCCATGTCGGCGCCGGCGTCGATGGTCTCGATGAGCTGGTCGTCGTTTTCGACTTCGACCTCGAGTTTGACGTCGGGGTGCTGGGCGCGGGCGGCGTTGACGGCCGCGGTGATGGAGCCCGCGGCGGCGATGTGGTTTTCCTTCAGGAGGTAGGCGTCGAAGAGCCCCATGCGGTGGTTTTCCGCGCCGCCGGTGGTGACGGCGTATTTCTGTGCTTCGCGCAAGCCGGGGATCGTTTTGCGGGTATCGAGAATGATCGCGTCGGTATGGGTGACGGCCTCGACGAAGCGGCGCGCGGCGGTTGCCGCGCTCGAGAGAAACTGGACGAAGTTGACGATCGTGCGCTCCATCGTGAGGAGGCTCCGTGCGCTACCTTCGAGTTCGAGGATCGTGCTGCCGGCGGTGACGTGATCGCCGTCCTTGCGGTGCCACGTTGCCATGACGGAGTCATCGATCTGGCGGATGGCTTCGTTCGCCCACGGTGTTCCGCAGAGCACACCGTCATCGCGGGTCAGGATTCGGGCGCGTGCCCGGCGTTCGGGGGGGATGAGTGCCGCGTTGATGTCCCCGCTGCCGACGTCCTCGCGGATGGCGTCGGCCACGTTCTGTTTGACGGTTTCGGGCGTGATCCGCATATTCGAGACTATGTTGCAGGTGATGGCCGATCATTGGTTGAACACGGCGAAACGGCAACCCTCGCCGAATCGTGACGATCGAAGCGATCCCGACGACGTCTCTCTCCTCGTGATCCATTGCATTTCTCTGCCGGCGGGTGAATACGGCACGGGTCGTGTCGTCGATCTTTTCTTGAATCGACTCGATCGGTCCGCGCATTCGAGCTTTGCGGACCTCGAGGGTGTCGAAGTCTCGAGCCATTTCCTGATCGAGCGAGACGGTGGGCTCGTGCAGTTCGTGCCGACGCACCGGCGAGCCTGGCACGCCGGCGTCTCGTCGCATCACGGTCGCGAACGGTGCAACGACTTTTCAATCGGGATCGAACTGGAAGGCGTAGACGACGCGCCGTTCGAGACGCTGCAGTACGACACTTTGGCGGCGCTGCTGGCTGCCTTGATCGACCGTTATCCACGCCTCGGTGCGGGAAGCATCGTCGGGCACGCCGAGATCGCGCCGGGTCGAAAGACCGACCCCGGGCGATTTTTCGATTGGCCGCGGGTGATCGGCGAAGTGGCGCGCGCGTGCAGGTAGGCATCGATCTCGGCGGGACGAAGATCGAAGGCGTGGTGCTGGACGGCGACGTGGTGCTTGCGAGGGAACGAGTCGCGACGCCGCGCGAGGACTATGACGGCACGGTTCGCGCGATCGCCGCGCTGGTCGCCCGATTGGAGCGAATGGTCGGTGGGGAGGCGTTGTCCGTTGGCATCGGCACGCCCGGGGCGTGGGTTGCCGAGCGCGCGGCGATGAAGAATTGCAATTCGACCTGGTTGAACGGACGTCCGCTCAAAAACGACCTGGAGAAGGCCCTCTCTCGCACGATCGGTCTCGAGAACGATGCGAACTGCTTTGCGCTCTCGGAAGCGGCCTTGCTCGGTGCTGATCGCGGGATCGTCTTCGGGGTGATCCTCGGGACCGGTGTCGGCGGTGGGTTGATCGTCGACGGCAAGCTCGTTTCGGGCGCCAATGCGATCGGCGGTGAATGGGGGCATACGCCGTTGCCCTATTTCCGGACCGATCCGGCAACGGCCGCGATCGAAGCGTCTTTCGCCGATCGGGGGTGCTATTGCGGTCGGCAGAACTGCGTCGAGCGTTTCCTTTCGGGTCCGGGGATTGCACAGACGCACCTTGAGATCACTGGCGCGGTGCGGTCGAGCGATGCGATCGATGAATCAAGCGCGACGTTCGATCTCGTTGTCATCATGCTGGCGCGCTCGTTGGCGCAGCTCATCAACGTGATCGATCCGGACGTCATCGTGCTCGGTGGTGGAGTCTCGAACGTATCGCGCCTTTACGAGGACGTCCCGCCATTGCTCGAGGCGTATGCGTTCAGCCACGAAGGCCTGACGACGATCGTGCCGGCCCGCGGCGGGGATTCGAGCGGTGTGTTCGGTGCGGCGCGGCTGAACGTTTCGCCCGTACGATGACCTGAATGCGAAAGTCATGAGGAAGCCGGGCACATCTCGCATAATTCCAGCTCCCTCCAATCGAGTTCAGCTATGGCGCAGGAGCGAGAGTTCGACGGCGCCCCGGACGAAACCCGGGAGTGGCTCGATTCACTCGAGTACGTGCTCGAGCACGACGGCGTAGACCGGGCCAACTATCTGTTGCGACGGTTGTCGTCGCGGATGGCCGAAACCGGCGCACGATTGCCGTTCACGATCACGACCCCGTACCGCAATACGATCCCGGCACATCAGGAAGCTTTCATGCCGGGCGACCTCTTCATGGAACGCCGGATCCGGTCGCTCATCCGCTGGAATGCGTTGGCGACGGTCGTGCGCGCTAATCGCCTGGACGGTGATCTCGGTGGCCATATCTCGACGTTCGCCTCGTCGGCGACGCTTTACGACGTTGGCTTCAACTACTTCTTCCGGGGGCCGGAGAACGAGCAAGCTGGCGATCTCATCTACTTTCAGGGCCACAGCGCGCCGGGCATTTACGCCCGCTCGTTTCTGGAAGGTCGCCTCTCGGAGCGGGATCTGGACAACTTCCGACAGGAAGTCGCGACCAAAGGCTTGTCCTCGTATCCGCATCCCTGGCTCATGCCGGACTACTGGCAGTTTCCGACCGTCTCGATGGGATTGGGCCCGATCCAGGCGATCTACCAGGCGCACATCATGAAATACCTCGACTCCCGCGGCCTGCTGCCGATGGGGGATCGGAAGGTCTGGGCGTTTCTCGGTGACGGCGAATGCGATGAGCCGGAATCGCTCGGTGCGTTGGGACTGGCGGGACGCGAGAAGCTCGACAACCTGATCTTCGTCGTGAACTGCAACCTGCAGCGCCTGGACGGGCCGGTGCGCGGCAACGGCAAGATCATTCAGGAGCTCGAAGGCGCGTTCAGAGGCGCGGGTTGGAACGTCATCAAGGTGGTCTGGGGGCGCCTTTGGGATCCGCTCTTTCAGAATGACGTCGACGATCTCATGCAGCAGCGCATGGACGAGGCGGTCGATGGCGACTACCAGAACTACAAAGCAAAGGGCGGTGGTTATACGCGCGAGCATTTCTTCGGCGTGAATCCGCGCCTGAAGCAACTCGTCGAGCACCTTTCGGACGACGACATCATGCGTCTCAACCGGGGCGGCCACGATCCTTTCAAGGTCTACGCGGCGTACCACGCGGCCGTGCACCACGAGGGGGAACCCACGGTCATCCTCGCCAAAACCGTCAAGGGTTACGGGATGGGTGACGCGGGTGAGGCCGAGAACGACACGCATCAGGTCAAGAAGCTCGATCTCGACGGGCTGAAGCATTTCCGTGATCGTTTCGATGTTCCGCTGTCGGACGACGAGCTCGAATCCGTGCCGTACTACCGTCCGCCCGAAAATACGCCGGAGATTCAGTATCTGCGGGCCAAACGGTCGGCGCTGGGTGGTCCGATCCCGAAACGCATCGAGGTACAGGCCGGGTTCCCGATTCCGGCGCTTTCGGCCTTCGAGAATCAGCTCTCCGGCACGGGCGATCGCGAGATCTCGACGACCATGGCGTTCGTCAGGCTTCTCGGAACGCTGCTCCGGCAAGGTGAGATCAGCGAGCGCGTGGTACCGATCATTCCCGACGAAGCCCGCACGTTCGGCATGGAAGGCATGTTCCGTCAGATCGGTATCTATTCGTCGATGGGGCAGCTCTACGAGCCGGAGGACGCGGGCGAGATCGCGAGTTATCGCGAGTCGCGCGACGGCCAGGTGCTGGAGGAAGGCATCAACGAGGCGGGCGCGTTTGCGGCGTGGCTTGCGGCGGCAACCTCCTACAGCACGCACGCGTACCCGCTCGTGCCGTTCTACATCTACTACTCGATGTTCGGCTTCCAGCGAGTCGGTGATCTCGCCTGGGCCGCGGGCGACATGCAGGCCCGGGGCTTCCTGCTCGGCGCGACGGCCGGGCGGACGACGCTGAACGGCGAGGGCTTACAGCACCAGGACGGGCACAGCCATATTCTCGCGTCGACGATCCCCAACTGTGTGGCCTACGACCCGTGCTACGCCTTCGAGCTGGCCGTGATCATCCACTCCGGTCTCGAGCGGATGTTTTCAGACAACGAGCGCTGCTTCTTCTACATCACGCTCATGAACGAGAACTATGCCCAACCGCCGATGCCGGAAGGCGTGCGGGACGGAATCCTGAAGGGCATGTACCTGCTCGAGACGCAAGGTCCGGCGGATAGTGCGCGGCGTGTGAAGCTGCTCGGTAGCGGTACGATCCTCAACGAAGTGCGCCGCGCGGCAGTGCGTCTGGCGACCGATTACGGCGTCGCGAGCGAGATCTACAGCGTCACGAGCTTTACGGAGCTTGCGCGTGACGGTGCCGACGTCGAGCGCTGGAATCTCTTGAACCCAGCGGAAACGCCGCGCCGTGCCTACGTCGGCGAATGCCTCGATGGGGACGTCCCGGTCGTCGCGGCGACTGACTATATGAAGCGTCACGCTAATGCCATCCGCGGATATTTCGACGCGCCTTACCGCGTGTTGGGAACCGATGGGTTCGGTCGCAGCGACACCCGCGCCGCGCTTCGGCATTTCTTCGAGGTCGACGAACGGTTCGTGACGCTCGCGGCATTGCGTTCGCTCCAAGAACGGCAGATCGTGCCCGCCAGTGAGGTGGAAGCGGCCCGCCAGGCACTCGACATCGACGCGTCGAAGCCCAATCCGAGGACAGCATGACGAACGAAGTTCGAATTCCCGACATCGGCGACGCCGAGGATGTCGAGGTCATCGAGATCATGGTCGACGTCGGCGCGACGGTCGCCGAGAACGATGCGCTGATCGTGATCGAATCCGACAAGGCCTCGATGGAGGTGCCAGCCCCGTTTGCGGGCGTCGTCGAAGCGATTCATGTCGCGCTCGGGGACATCGTCAATGCGGATGAGTTGATCGTCTCGGTAACGCCCACTGGAGCGGAGGTCGAGACGGACGCCGAAAAGTCGGCGGAAGGCGTCGACGCGCCGACCGCTGCCGAAGCCCCGACCACCGCGGACGCGCCGGAAGCGGTACCCGACGCGCCACGCGTACCAGAGCCGTCGAGCAATGGCTCGATCTCGATGCCGGAAACGACGCCCGATCCCGCCCACTCGGTATCGATCTACGCGGGTCCGGCGGTTCGACGCCTTGCCCGTGAACTCGGTGTCGATCTCGGCGAGGTTCAAGGCACGGGAGCACGCGGTCGCATCGTCAAGGACGATGTGAAAGCGTTCGTCAAAACGACCTTGAACGCACCGACGGCCCATACGCCGACCTTCAATCTCGATTTCTCGAAATTCGGCGAGGTGGAGTCCGTGCCGCTCACGCGGATCCAGGCTCGTGGTGCCGCGAATCTCGCGAAGAGTTGGGCCGCGGTCGTTCATGTCACGCAGCATGACGAGGCGGACGTGTCCGATCTCGAAACGTTTCGCCAGACCTTGAAGCCGGAGGCGGTCGCCCGGGAGGTGAGCCTCACGCCGTTGCCTTTCATCATGAAGGCGGTCGCGTACAACCTGAAAACGCACCCGCGAGTTAACGCGTCGCTCAGTGCGGACGTCACGGCGCTGATCGAGAAACGTTATATCCACCTCGGCTTTGCCGTGGACACGGCGGACGGATTGCTCGTTCCCGTGATTCGCGATGTCGATCAGAAAGGGGTTTGGCAACTCGCCGAGGAAATCGGCGCCTTGTCAGAAGCGGCCCGAACCAAACGTCTTCGCCCCGACGACTTGAGTGGGGCGAGCTTTACGATCTCGAGCTTGGGCGCCATCGGCGGCACGGGATTCACGCCGATCGTGAATGCACCCGAAGTCGCGATTCTGGGGGTTGCTCGTCTTGCGACGAAACCGGTCTGGGACGGCGACGGCTTTCAACCTCGCAAAATATTGCCCTTGTCGCTGTCCTACGATCATCGCGCGTTGAATGGCGCGGAGTCCGGTCGTTTCATGGCCGATCTGGTCGCGCTTCTAGCCGACTTCCGGCGGCTGAGCCTCTAGGCGACGACGTCATTTGCGATCCCAGAGCGGCTCGTCGCTGCTGGTCGTTCTCGCGGCGATGAAGAGGTAATCCGACAAGCGGTTGAGATAGATACCGGCGCCGCTCGCCGTCAGGTCCAGGGACTCATCATTAGCCCGCCAGAAATCCCGCTCGGCGCGCCGAACGATGGCGCGTGCGAGATGTAGTCGGGCGGTGGGCTCGCTACCACCGGGTAGAAGAAACTCCGCGAGTGGGGGTAGCACCGCGTTCAGCTCCTCGGCGTCCGCCACCAGCGATTCGATCGCGGCCTCGATGTGCGCGGTACGCGTCTCCTCGATCGTTCCGGTCGCGACGACAGCACCGATCTCGAAGAGCGCCGACTGGCAGCGCCGGAGGGTCGCCGCTGGCGCTGGATGCTCGGCGAGACTCGCCAGCGCCAAACCGAGTGCACTGTTGGCTTCGTCGAGCGATCCCAGGAGTTCCACACGTGGATCATGTTTCGAGTAGCGGTTTCCGTCGGCGAGACTCGTTGTGCCACGATCGCCCGTTGCCGTGGTCACGCGGTCGATTCGGGGTGGATCGGTCGACATCAATCGTGGTCCATGTCGTAATTCGCCGGATCGTTCGATCGTTGACGATAAGCGTTTTGAGTCCACCAGCGGAGAGCAACCATGCCGTCCTTTGATGTCGTTTCCGAAGTTGATTGGCAAGAGTTACGCAATGCCGTCGATCAGGCGAGTCGTGAACTCAAGACGCGATTTGATTTCCGTGGTGTGGACGCGGGCTTCGAGCTCACCGATCAGGTCGTACAGGTCTGGTCGCCGGAAGAGTTTCAGATTGCCCAACTCGTGGACATCCTGCAGGACAAGATGATCAAACGCCGGCTCGATATCGGCGCGATCGATCCCGGCGACATCGAAGGGGCGGGCAAGGTGAAGCGACAGACGCTGGGGCTCAAGCAGGGGATCGACCGCGATACGAGCAAGAAGATCGTCAAGCTGATCAAGGACAAGAAGCTCAAGGTCCAGGCGCAAGTGCAGGGCGACAAGGTGCGCGTCACGGGTAAGAAGCGCGACGACCTGCAGAACGTGATCGCGACGCTCAAGGATCAAGACCTCGATCGCCCGCTGCAGTACGACAACTTTCGCGATTAATCCCGACCAGGACCGCTGAAATGGCGGTGACGGGAGAAGATCGTCGAACGCGTACCAGCCGGATTCGTTCGGCCTGTGCGGCCGTCTCGATCTATCTGGAACCACGCTCTCTTGCGATCTTCGCGTTGGGTTTTTCCGCCGGCCTCCCGTTCCTACTCGTCTTCTCGACGCTGTCGGCCTGGCTTCGGGAAGTCGATGTCAGCCGCGCGACGATCGGTCTCTTCAGTTGGGTTGGCCTGCTCTTTTCGATCAAGGTTCTTTGGGCGCCGATCGTCGATCGATTGCGCCTACCGTTGCCGCTCGGGCAGCGGCGTAGCTGGTTGCTGATTGCCCAGGTGATGATCATCGCGGGGATTCTCGGTCTCGCGAGCACCGACCCCGCCGTCAGCCTCGTGCAGGTGGCGCTCTTTGCGCTCCTCGTCGCATTCGGTTCGGCAACACAGGACATCACGGTCGATGCATTTCGCATCGAAGCGGGGCCCGACGATGTGCAAGGCGTGCTGGCCGCCGCCTATATCTTCGGCTATCGCGTCGCGCTGCTCGTGGCCGGTGGCGGCGCGCTCTTTTTTGCGGATATCTACGACTGGCCGACGAGCTATTCGATCATGGCGGGCTTGATGGGGATCGGCGTCGTGACGACGTTCGTCGTCCGTGAACCCATTGAAAGGCCCGTGGCCTCGTTGGGCGACCTCTCGCGCCTCGTTCGATTGCGACGCTTCGTGCACGAAGCGGTCGTCAATCCGTTCCTCGAGTTTTTTCGCCGCCATCGCTACACGGCACTTCTGCTCCTCGCGCTGATCGGTTGTTATCGGATCAGTGATCTTACGATGGGCATCATGGCGAACCCGTTCTACATCGATCTCGGCTTCACCAAGTCCGAGATCGCGGGCGTAGTCAAAACATTCGGTTTCGCCATGACGATGCTGGGTTCATTCGTCGGCGGTGCGTTGGTCGTGCGTTACGGTGTTTTGCGAATGCTGCTGATCGGCGCAATTGCCGTCGCGGCGACGAACCTTTTGTTTGCGGGGCTCGCGCAAACCGGGCCGTCCATCGAGTTTCTCACCGTCGTCATCGTCGCGGACAACCTAAGCGGTGGATTCGCTACCGTCGCTTTCGTCGCGTTTCTTTCGAGCCTCGTCAACCGCTCTTACACGGCTACGCAATATGCGCTGTTCAGCTCGTTCATGACGCTACCGGGCAAGTTCCTCGGTGGGTCGTCGGGCTTCATCGTCGATGCGACCGACTACACGACGTTTTTTGTCTATGCCGCGGTGCTGGGGCTCCCGGCCATCGTCTTGACGCTCGTTTTGTTGCGACGGGCGGAGTTCAGGGATCGAGTTGCCAGCGGAAGTTCTTCAGACTGACACGCCCCCCGACGACCGCGACGCCTTCATCTCGCAGTGCGTCGTATTGCCGTTTCGCGCCCGCCGGCGGTAGGGAACTGCGTCCACTCGCATTCAGGACGCGGTACCACGGTAAGCGGGAGCCCTTTGGGAGATTCGACAGGGCTCGACCCACGCGACGCGCACCGCGCGGTAAACCGGCGAGATCGGCGACCTGGCCATAGGTCGCAACCGAACCCGCTGGGATGCTCTGGATCACCTGGTAGATGCGTTCCGCGGGTGGTGCTTCGATCTCATCGATAGCGTTCGTCTCGGTCTTCTGCTTTCGCTTCGCGCGCGTTCGTTTTGCCAAGGGGCCGCCGTACTTGTTCGACGATGGGGCTTGGGGTCATTGTCTTGTACTCGATCGACCACATCATCTACTCCATGAACAAATGGCTGCTCGTCTTTTTCCTGATGCCGCTGGCCGAGATGTATCTGCTGATCGAGGTCGGCGGATGGATCGGTCCGTGGCCGACCATCGGCCTCGTGGTGCTGACCGCCGTGATCGGCGTCGGCTTGCTCAGAGTGCAAGGCCTGGCGACGCTCACCCGGGGCGTGAACAAGCTTAATAGCGGTGGTCTGCCGGCGCAGGAAATGGTCGAGGGATTGCTACTCGCGGTCGCCGGTGCCGTGCTCGTCACGCCAGGCTTTGTGACCGATGCGGTCGGATTCCTGTTGCTGACGCCGCCCGTTCGGGTGTCGATCGCGAAGGTGGTCATGTCGAGGATCAAGGTGACGACGTTGAGCGGCGGCGCGACGCCGTTCGGTGAAGGGCATGGCGGTGCCCGATCATTCGATACGAGCACGTTCACCGAAACGCCAGCGAACGATGCGCCCGCGCGGTTTCGCACGATCGACGGGGTGGCAGAGGAGGTCGTGGCGGAAGGCGCGAAAGACGATCGGGAGCGACCACCGCCGACTTCTTAGCTTCGTCGATTCGACCCTGTCGCGCGTGGTAGGGTCTTGCCGCGTGCAGGGCGCATCCAGTCCGCGGAAAGAGCACAAGCTCACCTGGCACTGACGTCGAATCGTTCTACTTCGATCTGCCGATCTCACTTTCACGGCATTGAGCGGACCCATTGCCCTACTGGAAGGAGATTCACGTGGCTCATCAAGTCCCGTTCCCGTCACTTCGCTTCCTGAAACAGAAAGCCAAGCACCTGACGAAAGCTTATGCCGATGGTGATCCCGCCGCCGAACGGTTCGTCGCGAAACATTGGCAAAGCGCTCCCGTCCCGACGGCCCTTACGCTTGCCGGCGCGTACCGGGCGCTCGCGCGTTCCGTACTCTGCCGCGACTGGACCCGGCTCAAGCACTACGTCGAGTTGCTCGCGCGGACGCAGCGCGAGGGCGTGGAAGCGTGCTCGTCGGCCGAGCTCGACGACTTCGTCGAGATGATGGGCCTCGCCTATCCGTATTCACATTGGGCCCACCGGTTCGTCTCGACTGCCGGTGAGGCTGGCCATGCGGCGGCGATTCGCGGCTTAACAAGCGCCAACCCGCGCGTTCGCGCCGGCGCTTCGCAGTATCTCGACCACCATGTCACGGATTGGGACGGTCAGACGTTCGATGCCCTCACCCGGGCCGCCACCGACGAGGCGCCGCGGGTCCGCGCCGCGGTTCTACATGCGTTGTCGTGCCAGCGATGTAAGACGAATCCGCTCGATGAACCGGCCATCGACCTCCTGATCGAATCGCTCGGCGATCCAAGCGCTACCGTTCGACGGACCGCCGCGTCTGGCCTCTGGCAGTTTCGTGATCGATCACGTGTCCGCGCGGCGTTCCTCGACGTGCTGGGAGATGACAACCGCGGTGTGCGCCAGCACGCGGTCGCTTGCCTCGCGAATTGGCCTGGCGATCGTGAGGTCGTACGTGCACTCGTCTCTCGCCTCGCGGTGGAAGCCAACGTTCGTGTCGTCCGCGCTCTCCTTTCCAGCCTTCGGGAGACACAGAATCATCTGCGTGGGCTAGAGCGCGATGAGATCGAGGCGCGGTTCGGCCAGCCGAGCGATGTGAGGCGCGGTGCGAAAGGGCCGCTCGTCTGCTGCTTTCCGATCACGCGCCTGACGGATGCATCCTTGCCGGGTCTCGACGATGCATTCTTCGTGCGCGTGTTCTTCGATGATCTCGAGCGGGTGACGAGTATTGCGGTCCACGAAGCCGTTGCGGAGCGTCTGCCTGCGTGACGGGAACGGTTTTGCTGCAAAACCGATCGAAATGCCTTGATTCGTCACCTTCGATCCTTAAGATAAGCGCCCGCTAGCACTCTCGGCCAGAGAGTGCTAACCCACTTCAAAGGCTCGACCTCATACGTCGAGCCTTTGTTTCAAAGATGTTTTGAAGCTTGGGAGAAGCTAGGTCATGAACATTCGACCATTGCACGACCGCGTGGTAGTGCGACGAATCGAGGAGGATGCGGTGTCCGCTGGTGGCATCGTGTTGCCCGATAGCGCTTCGGAGAAACCGTCGCAGGGCGAAATCCTCGCGGTTGGTCCTGGCAAGTTGCTCGACAACGGTTCGCAGCAGGCGCCTGACGTGAAAGTCGGCGACACAGTAGTTTTTGGTCAGTACGCCGGAAGTACGGTGAAGATCGACGGTGAGGAACTCCTGATCCTCTCTGAGTCGGAAATCTTCGGCGTGCTCGAAGGCTAACGGCGGCATTGGAGGAAGAATCGCATGAGCGCTAAAGACGTACAGTTTGGTGACGACGCGCGCACCAGACTCTTGAATGGTGTGAACATCCTCGCGGATGCAGTCAAGGTGACGTTGGGCCCGAAGGGTCGCAACGTAGTTCTCGACAAGTCGTTCGGCGCACCGACCGTCACGAAAGACGGTGTATCGGTCGCGAAGGAAATCGAACTGAAGGACAAGTTCGAAAACATGGGCGCGCAGATGGTCAAGGAAGTGGCCAGCCAAACGTCCGATGAGGCTGGTGACGGCACGACGACCGCCACGGTTCTCGCCCAATCGATCCTGACGGAAGGTTTGAAGTCCGTCGCCGCGGGTATGAATCCGATGGATTTGAAGCGCGGTATCGACAAGGCCGTCGTCGCGGCTGTTCAAGAGATCGGCAAGATGGCGACGCCGTGTGAGGACTGGACGTCCATTGCGCAGGTCGGCACGGTCTCCGCGAACAGCGACAACGAAATCGGCGACATCATCGCGGCAGCGATGGAAAAGGTTGGCAAGGAAGGTGTCATCACGGTCGAGCAGGGCTCGGGCCTCGAGAACGAACTCGAAGTCGTCGAAGGCATGCAGTTCGACCGCGGCTATCTGTCGCCTTACTTCATCAACAACCAGGACTCGATGTCTGCAGATCTCGATGAGCCTTACGTCCTGCTTTGTGACAAGAAGATCTCGAACATCCGCGACATGCTCCCGATCCTCGAGAACGTCGCGAAGGCTGGCCGTCCGTTGATGGTCATTGCCGAAGACATCGAAGGTGAAGCGCTGGCGACCTTGGTCGTCAACAACATGCGCGGCATCGTCAAGATCGCGGCAGCTAAGGCGCCGGGTTTCGGCGACCGTCGGAAGGCCATGCTGCAGGACATCGCAATCCTGACGGGTGGCACGGTTATTTCGGAAGAAGTCGGCCTCACGCTTGAAGGCGCGACGCTTGACGATCTCGGCACGGCGAAGCGTGTTTCCAGCACCAAGGAAAACACGACCATCGTCGATGGTGCTGGTGAAAGGGACGAGATCGAAGGTCGAATCAAGCAGATTCGCTCCGAGATCGAGGAAACGAGCTCCGACTACGATCGCGAGAAGCTCCAGGAACGTCTGGCCAAGCTCGCTGGCGGTGTTGCCGTCATCAAGGTCGGCGCGCCGACCGAAGTCGAAATGAAAGAGAAGCAGGCGCGGACGGAAGACGCCCTCTCGTCGACCCGGGCTGCGGTCGAGGAAGGTATCGTTCCGGGCGGCGGTGTTGCTCTCGTTCGTGTCCTCGCGTCCATCGGTGAGTTGACCGGTGACAACGAAGACCAGAACGTCGGTATCGCGATTGCGCTGCGTTCGATGTCATCGCCGCTTCGCCAGATCGCCGCCAACGCTGGCGACGAAGGCGCGGTGGTCCTCGACAAAGTTTCCGCGATGAGCGGTAACCATGGCTACAACGGCGCGACGGGTGAATACGGTGACATGATCGAGATGGGTATTCCCGATCCCGCGAAGGTCACGCGTACCGCACTCCAGGCTGCTGCGTCCGTTGCTGGTCTCATGATCACCACGGAAGCGATGGTCAGCGAGCTGCCCGATGACAGCGCGCCGGCGATGCCGCCCGGTGGTGGCATGCCCGACATGGGCGGCATGATGTAGCGGACCGCCGAAGGCGGTCCGTCCGCAGGTTTTTGCTCGCGCAAAAACTGCGAAGCGTTCAGCTCGGCTGAACGTGGATGCGACTGCACGAAGGCGTTCGTTGGCAGTTCTTGCTTACGCAAGAACTGCATCGCCCACCCCCGGTGGGCGCCGCATCGATGCCAATGACCGTTCAGGAAACCCCGCCAATTGGCGGGGTTTCTTTTTATGGGGAAAGTTCTTGAGAAAGTCGGGAGGTAGGTCGGAATTGATCCGACGATTCTTGGCGGGCCGAAAGGTAGGGATTAATCTCGCGTCTTTGTCCGGGAGGTAGCGTGGCGGAACGACTCGAACCGGGTATACAGACGACGGGCGCGGCTTCGGCAGAAACGACGCCGACGACGGCGGCGCCGACCGGCCGCTACGGTCGAACGACGACGACCTCGGGCGGTGGCGGCGGCGGCAATGTCGCGACCAATCTCGTGTTGGGGCTCGCCGTCATCGCGCTCATGGGCGCGGGATGGATGATCTTCGAGCAGCGTGAACGCCTGCTCGAATCGGAGAATACGATCGCCGACGCCGACCAGCGCATTCGTTTGCTCGAAGACCGGCTACAGATGACGGATGCGTCGATCTCGGAGTCCGAATCGGACACGAATCAGCAGATCGGTTTCTGGGAAGACGAGATCCGGAAACTCTGGGATCTTACGAACAAACGAAACCGCAAGTGGATCGAGGACAACCGATCGGCCATCGCGCGCAATACCAAGGCCGTCTCGGTGCAGGGTGGCGACGTCAAGAACCTGAAGAGCACCGTCTCGCGTCATGACACGGCGCTCGAGCAGCAAGATGAAATTATCGACCGAGTCACGACGCTCGATCAGCAGATGAATTCAGTTATCGCCGGACGTCGCGACGTGGTCGACAAAGCCAACTCAGCTTCCGCCATTGCCGTGCGGATGGATGCTCGGTTGAAAGACGTGGAGGAAGCGATCGTTGCGATCGATGCCAACCGCCAGACTTTGAACCGACAAGTACTCGAGCTCCAGCAGGCGATCCCTTAAGTCCCGTTGCCCGCGCGTTGGGCCTCGAGGTAGGCGTCTTTCTGCTGCCAGAGTGACGTTATCCAGGTCTCGACCGCGTCCCGCTCCGGTGCCGGCGCGGGGAGCAACTCCGCGCGAAACTCGACCCGGGGCGCACGCCCGCACCAGAAGTCCCAGAACCCCGGCGCGCTCGACGTCGGATAGGTGATCGTCACATCCACGACCCCATTCAGCCGGTGTTGCAGTGCTTGGTTCACCATGGCGAAGCCACCTGCCTTCGGCTTCAGCAGATGTCGGTAGGGAGATTCCTGGTTGGCGTGTTTCGCTTTCGTGTACCGCGTTCCCTCGAGGAAGTTCAGCACCGACGACGGTCGCTCCATAAACCCGGCGCAGGCCTGGTCGATCGCATCGCGGTCGAGTGCGATCAAACTCGGGTCGCGCGCGATCTCGTCACGGCTGAACCGGCGAACGTAAGGGAACCCGAGAAGCTTCATTGCGAGTCCCACGCCTGGCACCCAGATCAGTTGCTTTTTCGTGAAGAACTTGAGGGGCGGAATGCGGCCGAGCAACGTCGTTTGCAGGACCATGATGTCGGTCCAACTCTGATGGTTCGACACGACGAGATACCATCCATCGCGCCGTAACGGTTCGCCGAGAAACTCGGCGTCGATCTTCGAGACGTCGAAGGCGCGCATGAAAGCTCGATTGCCACCAACCCAGACGCTGATGAAAGAATCCATGACCGCGTTGATTCGCTCGTTGCGGCCGGGAACGAACAACCGGATCAAAGCGAGCAGATAGATGGGAATGACCCAGATGATCGTGTTGATCGCGATGAATATGAACGCGGCGACGCCACGCACGGTCTGCATGAACGCTTGCATCGCCAGAGTCTCGCGTCATTCAGACCCCGACGCAATTGGTGCAAATTGATGGCCGGACGGTGGCGCTACCTGGCGGTAGCCGTTCTCGTACTGCTCATGGCGAGTTGCGCGACCGTCCGGGGCGCACGTGATGCCGTCGTTTACTACTCGCAAGCCGTGCATGGACAACTCGGCGTGCTGGCTGGGCGACGTGCGATCGACAAGGTGCTTGCCGACCCTGCAACCGACGAAGCGCTGATTCGTCAACTGCGGCTCATCCAGCAACTGACAATCTATGCGTCGAGCGAACTCGACCTTCCGGTGGATGGTCGCTATGGGTCGTATGTCGATTGGCGGGATTCGTCTCTCGTCTGGAATGTGATTGCCGCGCCCGAGTTTTCGGTCGAAGCGATTCGGCGATGTTTCCCTATCGTGGGCTGCGTGCCCTACCGCGGCTATTTCAACCGTGGGATGGCGGAACGCGAAGCGGAGCGCCTCGAGTCCGAGCACGACGTGATCGTCGCGGGCGCGGCCGCATACTCGACACTCGGTTGGTTCAAAGACCCGGTGGTCTCGACGTTCGTCTATCGCCGCGAAGGCTCGCTCGCTGAACTCATCTTCCACGAGCTCGCTCATGGCGTGATCTACGTCAAAGGGGACGCTGGTTTCAACGAAGCGTTCGCTACTTTCGTCGGGCGCGAAGGCGCTTCACGTTGGCTTGCGGCCCAAGGCGGGGAAACGATCGACTGGGCACGGCGTTCGGAACAGGAAATCGCCTTCTACGCGTTCCTGCGTGAACGCCGAGCGCGGCTCGCGGAGATCTACGCGTCCGGTGCGTCACGCGACGAGATGCGGGCGCGCAAGGAAGGCGAGATCGATTCGATCCACGCGTGCTACGACGCCCACCGTGAGCGCCTGGGGGCAGGCCTCTTCGACGGGTTCATGGAAACGCGGCTCGACAATGCGCGTCTGGCACTCTTGTCCACTTATCACCAGCTCGTGCCGCAGTTCGACTCGATGTTTCGTTCCCTCGATGGCGACTGGTCACGTTTCTTCGCACGGGTCATCGAACTCGACGATTTCTCCTACGACGAACGCCGTTCAGCACTCCAAGCGGTGCACGACGAGATCAGCGGCGGCTCAGCCGAAGAGGAGGAAGATCGCCGAGGCGATGATCCCGGCGCCGATCAGATTCAGTGCGAACCCCTCGCGCGCCATGCGCTGGGGCGGCACGCGGCCGGTTGAGAACATGATCACGTTCGGTGCGGTGGCGACGGGGAGCATGAAAGCGCAACTCGCGCTCATCGCCGCCGGGACCATGAGCAGGCGTGGGTCGATCGCGGCGCCGATCGCAGCGGCTGCGAGAATCGGCATGAGGAGAGTCGTGGTCGCCGTATTGCTCGTCGCTTCGGTCAGGAAGGTCACCGACAGGCACACCACGGCGAGAATCGCGAAAGTCGGCCAGAGTGCGATCGCTGAAAGGCCGTCGCCAATGGCGCTGGACAGACCGCTCGACTCGAACGCGGCTGCGATGGCGAGGCCGGCGCCGAAGAGGATCAACATGCCCCAGGGGATCTTTTCGGCGCTCTCCCAATCGAGGAGCTTGCCGCCTTTGCCGTCCGGGATGATGAACATCGAAACAACGGCGATGAAGGCGACCATGGCGTCGTTGGTGTACGGGATCGACAACAACGACGACCACCCCCCGCCGGGGCTACCGCGCGTGACCCAGGCGATCGCGGTGCAGACGAAGACGATGAGCACACGTTTTTCGGCGGACTGCCATTCCCCGACGGGCGGAATCAGGACTTCAGACTTGGCGTGGAGGTTCCGCGTCAACCACCAGGCGACGATCGGCAGAAACACGATGACGACCGGTAACGCCCAGGCCATCCATTGGGGAAACGAGATCACCTCGCCGGTCGTCTCGGTGTATGCGCCCATGAAGACGATGTTCGGTGGTGTGCCGATGGGCGTCGCGATGCCGCCGATGCTCGCGGCGTAGGCAATACCGAGCAGCAAGGGGATCGGCAGATCGGGATCGTCCGATTGCTGCAGCACGGCGAGCGCCACGGGGAGCAACATGAGCGTCGTCGCAGTGTTCGAGATCCACATCGAGAGCACGGCGGATGCGGCCATGAAGCCGAACACGAGGCGCCGACTGCTCGTGCCGCCAAAGGCCTTCACCATCGTAAGTGCGATGCGACGATGCGCGCCCGATTTCTCCATCGCGGTCGAGAGGACAAAACCACCCAACAGCAAAAGCACGAGTGGATTTCCGTATGCTTGCGACGTCTGGCTCATGGGAAGGACGCCCAACATCGGAAGTAGCGCAAGCGGCAGGAGCGAGGTCGCCGGTATCGGAATAGGCTCGAATACCCACCAGACGAACGCCAACACCGCGACGCCGAGTGCGATTCCCGCGGGTGTTTCGAAGCCGTTCGCTACCAGCAGGGCACCCGCCAATAAAGCCAGAATCGGTCCGCCGGGCAAGGCGATGGCTTTGACGAGCGACATGTTCGACATGGTGGAGATCCGTACACGATCGCGGCACCTTGCCGTATTGCCCGAGCGTTGGGAAGACGGTGTCGTCGCCCAGTGAACTTCCTCTTCTACGACCTCGAAACCTCAGGAACGCATCCTGGTTCCGACCGGATCATGCAGTTCGCGGCGCAACGCACCACGCTCGCGCTCGAACCGATCGATGATCCGATCACGTTCTACGTAAAACTCGGCGCCGACGTGTTGCCGAGCCCGACTGCTTGTCTGGTGACCGGGCTCTCTCCGCAGCGGGTCAATGCGCGCGGGCTCGACGAATGGCAGGCGATGGCACGGATACGTGGGCTCCTCGAGGAGCCGGAAACCTGCCTGGTCGGCTACAACAACCTGCGCTTCGATGATGCTTTTCTACGTTTCAGCTTCTACCGCAACCTGTTCGACCCGTATGCGCACGAATGGCAGGGCAACAACAGTCGCTGGGACGTCATCGATCTGGTGCGGGCGATGCGTGCGCTGCGGCCCGATGGCATCGAGTGGCCGGTGACCGAGGAAGGTGTACCGATCTTCCGGCTGGAATCCCTGTCGGCGGCCAATGGGATCGTTCATGAAGATGCGCACGATGCGACCTCGGATGTGATGGCGACGATCGGACTCGCGCGTCTGATTCGCGAGGCCCAACCCAAGCTCTGGGAGTTCGCTTTCGAAAGGCGCGACAAGGTGAGCGCGCGGTCCGCGCTGCTCCCGCTCGGGCAGAAACTCAGCCTGCACGTCTCGCGTATGTTCCCGAATGCCCGACTCTGCGCGGCACCCGTGACGTCCTTGGCCATCCATCCCGAGATCGATTCACGCATCATCGTCGTCGACTTGAGTCGCGACATCGACGCGTTGATCGATGAGCCTGTCGATACTCTTCGGGAAAGGTTGTTTGCGCCCGATTCGGACGATCGTCCGCCGCTCAAAGAAGTCGTACTCAATCGTTGTCCGTTTCTAGCGCCGATCAGCGTGGTCGACGCATCGACCGAAGAGCGTTTGGGGTTTTCACTTGCCGAGGTGCGCGATCGGTTTCTACGCCTTCAGGCGACGCCTAACCTCGCCGAGAAGATCAGCGCGGTCTACGCGCGCGATCGGGGCGAGTTCGACCACGCCGACGCCGAGCTCGCCCTCTATGACGGCTTCGTACCCGACGTCGATCGTCAGGGGATGGCGGTGATCCGCGATGCCATCGAAGCGGACGATCCCTGGCCCGAGGTGTACTTCATCGATCCGCGCGTTCGTGTGCTGGCCGAGCGGTTGAAAGCGAAGCTACGCCCGGACGAGTTGGGTTATGACGAGGCGGCGCGCTGGGAGACCCACGTGGGCGAGTGCCGCGATTTCGGCTTCGCGTCGCGTCCCTCGGCCGAGGACTATCTTCGTGAGATCGCGAATCTCGCGGAGAACGCGGACGATGCGCGTTTGCGCGCGTTGGAAGTCCTGGCGGCCTACATTCGCTAGCGCCGTTTCCATACGGGACATATGCTCGCGGTCCGACGACATGGGCGTCGGTGCCCCTTTGGTTGTTTCCTCATCGGAGTTCGCGTTGAACGCGCAGCAGAAATCGACGCTCGAGCGTAACAAGCTACAAAAGAAGCTCCGCCGGCTGGTGGGTCGGGCCGCGGTGGACTTCGGGATGATCGACGAGGGCGATCGCATCATGGTCTGCCTTTCGGGCGGAAAGGATTCCTACACGCTGCTCGACATGCTCATCTCGCTCAAGCGGAACGCACCTGTCTCGTTTGAGCTCTTCGTCGTGAACCTCGACCAGAAACAGCCGGGGTTCCCCGAGGATGTCTTGCCGACCTACCTCGAGACGCTCGGTATCGAGCACTACATCATCGAGGAAGACACCTACTCGATCGTGAAGTCGCTGACGAAAGAAGGTAAGACCTATTGCCCGGTGTGCTCACGACTCCGGCGCGGCATTCTCTATCGGGTCGCGACGGAACAGCGAGCGACCAAAATCGCCCTCGGTCACCACGCTGACGACGCGGTTGAGACCCTCTTTTTGAATCTCTTTCATGGCGGGCGGATGAAATCCATGCCGCCGAAACTTCGTTCGGACGACGGGCGTCACGTGGTCATCCGACCGCTCTATTACTGTCGCGAACGTGACATCGAGCGATGGTCGCGTGTCGCAGGTCATCCGATCATTCCGTGCAATCTCTGCGGCTCGCAGGACAATCTGCAGCGTCAGGTCATCAAGGACATGCTCACGGCGTGGGATCGCGAGTCGCCCGGCCGGGTCGACAACATCGCTCGCGGTTTGGGCCGCGTGGTCCCTTCGCATCTCGCCGATCCGATGTTGATGGACTTCAAGGGCCTCGGTGTCGATCCGGACGTGATCCCGGTGATCGACGCGCTCGCGCACGAAGCGAGTGAACTACCGCCTTAGCTCGAGAGCGGAGCGTCACGCATGGGCGAAACGCCGCGCACGCGTGGGGATCGGATCGTGAAATGGATCCAAGCCCAGCCGATGCTCCCGGCGATGAGATTCACCGACGCTGTGGCCCAGAAGACGCCGACGTAGCCGAAGTAGGCGTCGGCGACGAGCGCGATCGGCAGGAAGAGGACGATGAGTCTCAGGATACTCAAGACGAGGCCGGGAATGGGTCGGCCGATCGTGTTGAAGCAGAAGCTCGCTGCGTTCTGAATCCCCACGAATCCGAGCGTCGTCGCGATCACGACAAGATACGTCGTCGCGACTTCGATGATCCCGGGTTCGGCGTTGATGATCTCGACCAGATCATCGGCCCAGAAGAAGAAGACGATCAACGTGACGACGCTCCAGGTGAGACACGCCGTATAGGCGGTGAGCATGGCGCGCTCGACCCGTTCGAAGATCCGCGCGCCCCAGTTCTGACCGACCACCGGCGCGGTACTCGATGCGACGGCGGCCATCATCATCCAGAACAGCAGCTCGATCTTCGTAGCCACACCGAACGCCGCGACGACGAGGTCGCCGTGGCTTGCCAGAAGCCAGGTGACGATGCCCGCGGAGATCGGCGGAATGCAGTTGTTCACAGCGGCCGGTAAACCGATGTGCAGGATCTGGCGGCTCGATTTGTGGAAGTTCGAGAAGTCGTTGGTGACGATCGGGTCGCGGATCACCGTCCAGTACAGCGCGACGAAGAACGCCACGGCCCGGGAGGCAACGAAGGCCCATGCCGCGCCGGTGATTCCCATCGCTTCGAAACCCCACCAACCGAAGATGAGGGGCGGTGCGATCGCGATCTGCAATACCGAACTCACCCCCATGACGATCGCCGGGACCGGTGCGTTGCCGATACCGCGCAGGAGTAGGGGCCCGACCGTGCCGAGCACGTACATCGGAAATCCCCAGAGCCAGATGTTCGTGTAGAGCACGACCATGTCGAGCGTCGTGCCCGTGGCGCCGAGCATCGCGTAGAAGGGCCGCGCGACGAGCCAACCGCCGAGGACCGAGGCGACGGCGAAAATCAGTACCAACACCATGCAATGCGTGCCATAGCGTTTTACGGCCAACGGGTCGCCGGAGCCGCGTGCGCGGGACATCAGACTGGCCGCTCCCTGGGCGATTCCGCGGCCGATGGCGTTCAATCCGAAGACGACGGGAAACGCGAAAGCGATGGCCGCGAGTTCCGTCGTACCGACCATGCCGAGATAGATGGTCTCGATGATTTGCGCGCCGTTGTTGGCGATGAAGCCGGCCATCATGAAACCGGAGAGTTTCGCGATATGTCCGGGGACGCTGCCGCGCGTCAGGTCTTTTCCTGGGCTTGCCACGTTTCCTCGCCCGCTAACGACTCGGCCAGCGCCAGGCGGGTGTCTCGAGCATGTCGAGGTCGTGCACGAAGGTGGCGCCGAAGTCCTTGTCGAGCTCGAGGTGGTGACAGTCGCCTGCGCCCAGCAGCGCGTCGATCAGCCTGGGCGCGTGCGAGATCACCCAGAGTTGCGTGTTGTCGGCGGCCGTCGCCATCAGGCGTGCCAGCGGGAGAAGTAGGTCCGGGTGCAGGCTCGTTTCGGGTTCGTTCAACACCATCAGCGACGGTGGTCGAGGTGTCAGCAGTGCGGCGATCCAGAGGAGATAACGCAGCGTCCCGTCCGAGAGTTCGGCCTGGCGTAGTGGTCGTAGTAGGCCGTGCTGATGAAAACGCAGTTCCATCCGGCCGCCTTCGCTGACGACTTCGACGTGGGCGCCGGGGAACGCATCGTTGACTGCAAAGTCGAGCCCTTCGGCATCTCCCACTTCACGAATCGTCTGCCAAGCGGCGGCGATATCACTGCCGTCGTTCGCCAGCACAACGGTTCGCGTACCGATCTGCGCCTGACGCGCCGGGGCCTCGCGGTCGGTGCGGAAGTGATCGTAGAAACGCCAGGAGCGAAGTTGCTCGCGCAGGCGAACGACCTCCGGCGCGTGTTCCGGGTCGGGTAGTCGCGCAAGCATGCTGTCGAAGGCGGGCAGGTGTTGTTCGATCACCTGCCATTGACCCGCCTCGTCGCGGGCTCGCATGACCGCGCCGCGGCGGTCGACCATCGCGCGCCGGTCATGGAATGTGTCGCCGTGCCAGATCGCCTCTCGTTTGATCTCGGGGTCGCGATCGAACATCGAACCACCCGGAACCGGTATCGGCAGGCCGTAGTCGATAGCGTAGGAGAACTCGTCACTCGCGAATCCCATCCTCAAGTGCACAACGTCTGCTCTGGGTCCGCCCTGCACTTCGTGTTCGCCGCGCCGCATCGCCCGACTCGTCGTTTCGGGCCCGGCCCAGAGCACCGAACTCAGGCCGCCCTCGGCGGCGAGCGTCGCTGTGGCAGTGCCGAAAGCTGTCTCGGCAAGGAGGCGCAACGCCCGATAGAGATTCGATTTGCCACAGCCGTTCGGTCCGGTGACGAGGTTCAATGGCGCGAGCGGGAGCACGAGATCACGCAACGATCGGTAGTTTTCGATGGCGAGGGTGCGGAGCATCGGTGTCGTTGGGATTCGTCGGCGAAATAGCGCAGTGTAGGTGGTTTGTGGCGACGCTCGTCGGATTACGGGCATCTGGGGAGTTGGAATGGCGACTGGGTTGCGACGAACAATGGTTTTGCAGAGCTGCGTCGTTGTCTGCCTTGCCTCGAGCGCCGCGTTCGGCAAACCCGAATACTTCGGCGCAGCCATGGAATTCGGTGCCCGAGACTGCTCTTTCTGCCACGTTGGCACGTCCGGCGAAGCACTGAACGAGCGGGGAAGCTGGCTCGCGGCCGAGCGCGATCGACGGGGCGCGGAAACGCTGGACCTACGTTGGCTGCGTGATGCGGGCGACCGCTTCGCGAACCTCGATGTCCCGATGGTCGAGGCTACCGTGGTGACGAGCGCTGATCTCGGCGCCTTGCAGAAGGAAGGCGGCGTTCGGCCTTTCGACTATTCGACGCGGTACGGTGATTGGCCGGCGTACGGCGGCGACCCCGGCGCGACGAAGTACTCACCGCTCGATGAACTGACCGTCGAATCCGTGAAGGGACTACAGGTTGCGTGGACGTGGGACGCGGGGGAGGAACGAACGCACTTCGCGCGGCTGCGTGACGGCGAAAACCCGCGCGGGGATAGCTTCAAGGGCACGCCGATCATGGTGGACGGCAAGGCCTTCCTTCGGACCCGGTTCTCGGATGTCGTCGCGATCGATGCGATCACGGGTGAGACCTTGTGGGTCTTCGATCCTGGCACGGCGGCGGGACCACGACCCGCCATGTTCGGCTTC
Source organism: uncultured Pseudomonadales bacterium (assembly GCA_951813295.1). Classification (GTDB taxonomy): domain Bacteria; phylum Pseudomonadota; class Gammaproteobacteria; order Pseudomonadales; family Azotimanducaceae; genus VXYL01. Next base: position 507,465 of record CATOTI010000002.1, on the reverse strand, counting down.
ACGACCCGAGGGCTCGGCTATCACCGGGATGGCGCGGATTCTCGTGTCGTCCTGCTTACATCAGACGGCTATCTCGTCGTGCTCGATGCCGCGACGGGCGAACCCGTCGAATCCTTCGGTCGGGAGGGGCGGGTCGATCTGACTCAGGGGCTTCGTCGTGATTTACCGCGGCGGCGGTCGGCGTGGAGTTATCCCCCTGCGATCTGCGGCGACGTGATCGTGGTCGGCAACCAGGCGTCGGACGGGTCGCATCGGCAGCGCCGCGGTGAGAGCGGCGCGTGGAATGCGAACCTGCCCCTCGGTGATGTGCGCGGTTTCGACATCGCCACCGGGGAGCAGCTCTGGACGTTCCATACCGTACCGCAGGCGGGCGAATTCGGAGTCGAGACGTGGGGGGAAGAATCCTGGCGTTGGATGGGTAACACCAACGCCTGGAGCATGATGAGTTGCGACAACGAGCGTGGACTGGCGTTCTTGCCCCTGTCCGCGCCGACCCATCATTTTTTTGGTGGATTCCGGCCAGGCGACAATCTGTTCGCGAATTCGGTCGTCGCACTCGACGCGAAGACCGGCGAACGGCGCTGGCACCAGCAACTCGTGCATCACGACATTTGGGACTACGACCTCCCAGCCGCGCCGATCCTCCTCGACGTCACGAAAGACGGCGAAAACGTTCCGCTCGTCGCGCAGATCACCAAGATGGGATTCCTGTTCGTATTCCACCGTGCGACCGGAAAACCGGTCTGGCCGATCGAGGAACGCGCGGTTCCGGAAAGCACGCTCGACGGTGAACATGCCTCACCCACGCAGCCTTTCCCGACGTGGCCCGAAGCGTTCGAGCTGCAGGGCTTGACGGATGAGGATCTGAACGACCTGACCCCACAACTGCTCGAGGAGAGTCGGGCGTTGGTGGATGGTGTCGACTTCGGTCCGATGTTCATACCGCCGTCCGAACGCGGAGCTGTCGTGAGTCCGGGCTGGGGTGGTGGCGGAAACTGGGGCGGGGCATCGTTCGATCCCGAGACCCAGACCCTCTATGTGCCATCGCGGCGCATGCCGATCATCGCCACCGCGATGCCTGCCGATGCCGGTTACGGCTATCGAGTTCGGCCGCGATCTTTGTTCGTCAGCGGCTTACCGGCAGTCAAACCACCGTGGTCGAGCATTACGGCGTACGACATGGCGAGTGGCGAGAAACGCTGGTCGGTTCCCAACGGCCCGGGTCCGAAGAACCATCCGCTGCTGGCCGAACTCGATCTACCCGATCTCGGCGAGCCGGGTGCCGCGCCTGGCATGCTCGCGACGAAACACCTGCTCTTCTTAGGCGGTTCGAGACCATCGCGCCTGCGTGCCCTCGACTCATCCGACGGTCGCGAAGTCTGGCAACACCCGTTACCCGGCCGTTTTTCGAGCGCGCCGCCCATTTCTTATCGCGCCGGGGGGCGACAATTCGTGGTCATCGGCACGGGTGGACCGACCGAGCCGACACGCTTGACTGCTTTTCGCCTGCCGTAGAAAAAGACCTTTTCGCTCGCCGGTTCGAGGAGACGACGCGTGGCACTTTCCGAAAGAGCAGAAGCCGTCCTGGCTGACGTGAACGAATCGAGTGCGATGGGTGCGCTCAAGAAGAAGGCGAAGGAGATCAAGCGGGATCACGAACTCGCGCTCGAGCTCTGGTCGACGGGGCTCGCCCACGCACGGTTGCTGGCGACGCTGATCCTCGATACGAAGGCGCTCGATCTGCCGTTGATCGAAGGCCTCGCCGCTGATCTCGACGAGCTAGCCGAAACCGATCGCACTCGTATCAGCGAATGGTTGCTCGCCAACCAATTGATGAAGAGCAAAAGGACGATCGCCCTCGTCGAGACCTGGCAGCAGCACGTTTCGCCGACGCTCAGGCGGCTGTTCTGGTATCACCAGGCGCGGCTGCGCTGGACGGGCAAGGGCGATCCGGGCAATACCGTCGATCTTCTCGGTGCCGCTGAGGCGGGACTCGTGGACGCCCACCCGGACGTGCAATGGGCGATGAATTTCTGTCTCGGATGGATCGGTGTTCACGAGCCGGGACAACGTGCTCGTTGCATAGCACTTGGGGAGCAGGTCGGGCTCTATCGCGACGAAGTGGTGCCGCGAAACTGCACGCCTTCCTATCTGCCGGAGTTCATCCGCGTGGAGGTCGAGAAACTCGACGCGCGCCCGGCGGCGTCTTGACGGCCTAGCGCTCGATCCCGTCGCGGTACGGTGCCATGTCCATTCGTGGATAGCGCGCGGCGACGCCGTCGAGAGTTTCCTCTGTCCAATAGTCGTTGCCGGGTTCCGGGAACCCGAGCGCCGTCCGTTCGGCGACGCTGACCCTTTCCATCCAGTTGCGAAACTCTTGCCGTGGCGCTTCCTGTGACCAACCGACGATGCCCATCCAACGGGCTTCGAGCGGCGCGTAGGTCACGAACATCCCGAGCCGTCCGCCCATTGCCTTGAAAGCCGTGCCACGGTGGAACGTTCGCATGCTGTAGATGAGCAAGCTGCCGGCGGGACACGTCACCTTCACCTCGTTGTCGTAGAGCGACGGTCGGCTTTCGCGGGTGTAGTGGGCCGGCCAGAGGATCCGTTCGGGGTAGTACTCCCATGAGCAGACCGCGGTGGGCGCGAGGTCCTCGGTGACGTCAGTGAAGTAGTACAGAAAGGCGGTTTGCCAATAGCGGGGCACGTTCGGCGGATAAGCGATCGTGTGGTTGCCGTAGTCGAGGTGCATCGCTTGATCGTGATCGCCGCTGTAGCCCTTGATCTTGTAGCTCAGGTGCGACTGTTCGCAGAACATCGCCGCACCGCCGGCGCGCTCGGTGGCGAAGGCGCGTAACGCCGGATGGAACGTCAGGTTGTTGAGCGTGTCGCCCTTGTAGGGGAAATGCGGCATCCCGCGTTGCCCGGGGAACCGTCGATCCCAGGTGTCGGGTTTGGGTCCGGTCGGGTCCTTCACGAGGTCGACCCAACCCGGGATCGTCGCGTCGAAGTCCGCGAGTGCGCCGTCGAGCTCGGCGGTAGTGCAAAACGATTCGACGATGGCGTAACCGTGCTGTTCGTAGTGGGCGATGTGGTCCGAGGTGATGGGTGATCCGGTCATGAGGTGCTTAGCTCTTCGAGGCGCGGGCATCTTACCGCGCCTCTCGAAACGTATCCGCGACAAGGCGCGGGCGACGTGCTAGAAGCACAGGCCAGACGGGAGGAGATTTGCATGACCGCCGTGATCAAACAGGGTGCCGCGAACGCGGAAAGTCCAACGTTCGACGAAGTCTCGTTCGTAGCGCCGCAGGCGCTCCGCGATGCCAAAGTCGCGATCGTGACATCCGCGTCCCTGCACCACGCCGACGATGATGATTTTGCGCCGGTTGATGCCGGCTATCGGATCATCGAGGCGGACCGGCGCGATGTCGTCGTCGGTCACTGGAGCCCGAATTTCGACCAGAGCGGTGTGTCAGCCGATCTGAACGTCGTTTTTCCCATCGATCGACTGATCGAGATGGCAGCTGACGGCACCATCGGGGCGGTCTCGGACGTGCACCTCGCCTATGCCGGCAACCAGTTCGATCTCAGCGCCATCCGAATGGACGGTGGACCGGCGGGCGCGGCACTTCTCAAAGAACACGAAGTCGATGTCGTACTGCTCACGCCTGTCTGACCGCTCTGCACGCGTACGGTCAGTACGCTTGCCCACGTCTTCGAGGCAGCCGGTATCGCGACCGTTGCGCTCGGCTCGATCCGCGAACAAATCTACGGAACCGCGCCGCCGCGCGGACTCTTCTGCGAGTTCCCGCTCGGCCGGCCCCTCGGCGTGCCGAACGACCCCGCATTCCAGCAGCGCGTGATGATGCGCGCGTTCGACTTGCTCGAATCGAGCGAACCCACGGTCGTCGATTACGACGTCACGATCGAAGACGATGCGCAGGAAGTCCTCGTCTGTCCGCTGCCCGCGCGCACCGATCCGAACGCCCACCCGGCGATCGACGAAGTTCGCGGGTTACGTCCGGCGTACGACCGGGCGGTCGCGAATTTCGGCAACCGCGCCGGGGCGGCGCGACTGCTCGATGCGGATGCGGTCCCTGCCGCCGTCGAAGCGTTCATTCGCGTAGCGGAAGGCACGCCGTGGAAGGAAGCGGGGATTCCTGGCATTCCGGCGAGGGTCTCGCAAGACGTTCGCGGCTACTACGAACTTGCAGCACTCGAGATCGCCGATCACACCCCCCAGGCGTGGGCGGGATTCCGTTGGTTCCGGGATCACACCGAGACCGGCAAGGTGATGCTGGCCGCGCGTGATTCGATGCGAGATTCGGGCGTCAAAGAAGGTCTGTGGCGCTTCATCATGCCGCTCGATTCATAGTTCCCAGGCCCAGCGGTTCACCGCAGGACGGATCGTCATCGTGACGTCATCGATCTTTCATCGCGGCGTCACCGATCGTTCATAGATTCCGCGTCGACGGCTCTTCGTGAGCAACTCGACAAGGAATCGAATTGAACTTATGGATGAAGGCGGCACTCCTTGCCGTAATGGTGACGCTGTCGGCCTGCGAAGGTGACGACGGCGCTGATGGCGCAGCGGGTGGGTCGGGTCCGGCCGGCGCCCAGGGTGCGGCCGGGACGGATGGCGCCGACGGTGACGACGGTAGCGACGGCGCATCGAGCCTAACTCGCCAGACCGACCTGGCGGTCGGCAGTGCGTCGTGTCCCGCGGGCGGGGTGCGGATCGAGTCCGGCCTCGACACGGACAGCGACGGCGTTCTCGAAGACGACGAAGTGACCGAAACGAGCAGCGTTTGCTCGCCGGTCGGCGACAAACGATTCAATAGAGTTGCGTCGTTCCTGATCTGCTCGCAGATCGAGCCTAACTGCAACGACGACACGGAGACGGTTGCTGAAATCGTGGCCGTATCCGATGACGGTTTGATGCTGATCTATACGGACAGCGAACAGAACTCGATCGGTTTCGTGGACTTCACGGATCCTACGGCGCCGGCCGGTGCCGGCAACGTCGACGTTGGCGGCGAACCGACTTCCGTTGCCGTTCGCGGCGACTACGCGGTCGTTGGTGTGAATACTTCGGCCGATTTCGTGAACGTGGCGGGCTCGCTCGCGGTGGTCGATATCGCGACGCAGGCGGTCGTCCGTACGATCGATGTGGGTGGTCAGCCGGACTCGGTCGCGGTCTCCGATGACGATGCCTACGTCGCCGTCGTGATCGAAAACGAGCGTGATGAAGATCTTGGGGACGGCGCACCGCCACAACTCCCGGCGGGCAATCTCACGATCATCGATGCCGTTGGGGATCCGGTCGCATGGACGGTTCGAACGGTCGATCTGACCGGTGTAGCCGATCTCTTCCCGGAAGATCCGGAACCCGAATACGTGGACATCAACGGATCGAATATCGCCGTCGTCACGTTGCAGGAGAACAACCACATCGTGCTCGTCGACCTCGCAGACGGATCGATCGTCTCCGAGTTCTCTGCCGGAACGGTCGATCTCACCGAGATCGATGGAACCGAAGAAGATCCGGCACAAATCCTGTTGACGGAGACACACAACGACGTCCCGCGTGAACCGGACGGGGTGACCTGGATCAACGATCAGCTCTTCGCGACGGCGGACGAAGGGGACCTCGACGGCGGTAGTCGCGGATTCACGATCTACAACCAGGCCGGAACCGTCGTGTTCACGTCCGGTAACTCGAACGACCACCTCACAGTGCGCATGGGCCACTACCCGGACGGTCGTTCCGGTAACAAAGGCAACGAGCCGGAGAACGCGGCTTTCGGAACCTTCGACGGCGACGACTATCTTTTCGTCAACTCGGAGCGTTCGAGTCTCGTCTTCGTGTACGACGCTTCTGATCCAGCGAACCCGGTCTACGTTCAGGCGCTACCGACAGGTGTTGGACCCGAGGGTGCGCTCGCCATCCCGAGCCGTAACCTCCTGGTGATCGCGAGTGAAGTTGACGACCGCGGCGACAAGATCCGGTCGGTGCTCAACATCTATCGCTACGAGAAAGCCGAGGCGCAGTATCCGACACTGGTTTCGGTGGACGGTCCCGACGGTACGCCGATTCCCTGGAGTGCAATGTCCGGCCTTTCCGCCGACCGCACGGTCGACTACCTGCTCTACGCCGTCGAGGACAGCTTCTACGGCAAGAACCGCATCTTCCACATCGATACGAGTGTGAAGCCCGCACAGTTGATCGACGCGGTTCAGATCACCGATCCGAACGACGTTTTTGCCGCGATTCCCGTCGCTGCTCTCGCCGACGCGACGGTCGCGAATGACGACGCGACGCGGATAGACGTCTTCGACGAAGCCGACCTCGCCGAGCTCATCAACGACGACGGTACGATCAACGTCGATCCTGAAGGCATCGCGCATGCATCCGACGGCGGTTTCTGGGTCGCATCGGAAGGCAACGGCACCGCCGGTGATGCCGGTCGACCGATCAACAGCCGAAACTTCATATTCAAGACGTCCGCGACCGGTGTCATCGAGAGCGTCGTGACGCTTCCCGACGACGTCAATGCCGGCCAGCTTCGTTTCGGCTTCGAAGGAATCACCGAATGGGACGGCAAGGCCTACGTCGCTTTCCAGCGAGTCTGGTCGGCACTCGGCGACACGAACGTGCGCATCGGTGTCTACGATCCGAGCACGGAGGAGTGGTCGTTCCTCTTTTATCCGCTCGATGCGCCTGAGTCGCAGAACGGCGGGTGGGTCGGTCTTTCCGACATCACAGCGCTCGGCGGCGGCGAGTTCCTGATCGTCGAACGGGACAATCAGGGTGGTCCCGACGCGGCGATCAAGCGGCTCTACACGATCGACGTGACCGGTCTCGCCGATGGGGCGACCGTCACGAAGACGCTCGTCCGTGATCTGATGGCGGACCTGGCGGCACCCGGTGGTCTCACGGCCGAGAAAGTGGAGGGATCAGCGGTCACGCCGGCCGGCCATGTATGGATCGTCAACGACAACGATGGTGTCGATGACAACAGTGGCGAGACCCAGCTTCTGAACCTCGGCGACATCCTCTAGGCGACGGTCGTCCGATACGCGACGACTCGCCATCGTCGCGTATCGATTCAAAAGCGAACGAGAATCGCGGCCTGGGTTGCCGGGCCGGCGATGCCGTCGACCGCCAGATCGTGGCGTTGCTGGAACGCTCGAACGGCTCGTTCGGTCCCGGCCCCGAAGACGCCGTCGGCCGCGATCCCGAGCGCGGCTTGGAGCGCGTGCACCGCCTCGCCGCGACTGCCAACGCGCAGCTTCTGCGGAAGTTCGGTCTCTTCGACGACGAATCCGGCGATCGACAGCGCTTTTTGGCGAACTTCGACAACGCGGCGCTCCCAACCTCGGCCGAACGTCGATCATGTGGACAGTCCTTGGAGGAATTCGAGTCGTGTACGGCATATGGCCTGGATCGCGACGTCGACGTCGGAGGCTACGGCTGCAGTGATGGTCTGACGTCCAATGAGGCCGTCGTCGGTCGCGCCGACCGCTCGCTGCAACCAACGCGCCGACTGCGTGGGGCCTGAGTTCACAGCAGCATCGAAGACCACATAGTCGACACCGATCGGTAGTTCGTCACAGCGACACTTGTCCCAATAATCTGATCGGTAGATCGACGAGACTTCCGAATCCGAGATACTGCGCAGGTCGTCGAGCGACGCGTGTGGATGATGGTTTTGGAACACTCGAAATGTGATCCCGCGGTTCGTCGCACCGCCGGGATCTTCCGGATGATCGGAATACCCGCCTTCGTGCTGGAGGACCGCTTTGAGCGCATCGGAGAAACTTGCTTGCATGAATCGCTCGTGAATACCTTTGTCCCAGTTTCGTCGAGGTGCAGAGGACAACGAAGGGCGTAGCCCCGCGGATCGCCCCGGCGTGGGTCGGATCGTCGAACGCGCATTGACTCGACATCGTGGGGCAAGTACTTCTCTCATCGTGAAGCTTCGTATCGTCGTACAGTCCGTCGTTCTGACGGGATGCGTTCTTGCTGCGCTCGCCCGGGCGGAGACGTCGGAGGGCGTGTCTGTGGCCGACGCGCGGGACAGCCTGAACGCGCTCGAGTACGAGAATGCGATCGCGCAGGCGGGTGAGGTCATCGCCCGCTATGACTCTCCGCACGAGCGTTACTCGGCGGCGCTCGTCGATCCCCTGCTCGTGGCGGGCGAAGCCTATATGGCGCTCGAACAGCCGGTTGAAGCTTTTATTGCCTTCGAACGCGCGCAATCGATCGCGCGTGTCAATCACGGCCTGCATTCGGTCGAGCAGATCCCGTCGCTTCGATGGCAAGCGAAAGCACTGATGGCACTCGAGGACTATCGAGGCGCCAACGATCGACTCGAGACGGCCTATCTGATTTCGCTCGATCGATACCCGGAGAACAGTCCGGAGGCGTTGGCCGCGACGCTGGAACTCGCGGACTGGTACGCCGAACACTTCCACGTCTTCTTCGCACGTATGCTCTACGATCGCGCGTATCGTATCACGGTCGCGCTCAATGTCGCCGTTGAGCAGCGCGTGCGCATCCTCCGCCAGGTCGCCTGGACGTACCGGATGGAGTTCTACCCGACCCGATTCCCGGGCAAATTCCGTCCGTCGACTGCTAGTTTTGGCGGCCACGCGACATCGATTCGCTTCGGCCGTTTGTCCGCCGCGAATCGAAGATCGGCGGATCGCGCGTTGATGGCTGCCGCGGACCTACTGGACGAAACCGAGAGTGCGAACCCGGCACTACTCGCCGAGGTGCTGTTGGAGCTCGGCGACTGGTACATGCTGCGCGACCGCAAAGAACGAGCGCGCGAAACCTACGTAAACGTTTGGAATCTGATCGACGAGACGCGGCGGGACGAAGTGTTCGGACAGCCGATGGTGTTGTACCGGCCGCATCCGGGCAATCCGCAGAGACCGCCCGAGCCGTATGACCCGACGCCACACGTCGGCTTCATTCAGATCGCCGTTCGTGTGAACGACAACGGCCACGTGCGTGCCGGCCCCAAGGTGGAGCGGTCGGTCCCGGAGAATCTGTTGGCGATCAAATATCTGCGCCAGGCCCGCTACGCGCGATTCCGTCCCGCTTTCGATGACGGTGAGCTGAGCGACAACGGCGAGGCGAAAGTGCTCTACGCCTTTCGCTACCACCCCCGCCAATCGGGGGCGCGTTAGAAAAGTGGTTCGCCGCCCGGCATCGCTCGGCTCCGGCAGATCACCGGTCGCAAGGCGGTGTGGAGACGCGGAATACGACTTGTCACCTTGCCGTCGACGCAGTGCGCGCGGAAACTGACTCGTCGGCTGTCAAACAAGAGATAGCGCATGGAACGGCGTGACCTTGCATCGCTCGACCCGCGGCTTCGAGAGGATGTGCGTCTGCTAGGAACGATCCTGGGCCAGGTCATCTCGCGGCATCGCGGATCGGCGTTCGTCGATCGAATAGAGCGGATCCGTGAACTGGCTAAAGGTGCACGCGACGAACCCGAGGGCGGCTGGCGGGCGCTGAGTCGCTTTCTCGCATCGATTCCCGCGACCGAGATCACCGATGTCGCGCGGGCGTTCAATCAGTTCCTGAATCTCGCAAACATCGCGGAACAACATCACCTCACCCGCGATTGGCAGTCCACGATCGAACCGGTTTTCGCCGAGTTCGAGCGCGGCGCGCTGGTCGATTGCGTCAACAACCTCAATATCGAGCTCGTACTGACCGCGCATCCGACCGAGGTGTTGCGACGTTCGCTCATTCAGAAATACGAACGGATCGATGCCGCGCTGGGAGCGCTCGATCGAGCGCCCGATTCGCAACGGCCGGACGCGACGGCGCGTCTTGAACGAGCGATCGCCGAGGCCTGGCATACCGACGAAATCCGAGCGGAGAAACCGACACCGGTCGACGAGGCGAGGTGGGGTTTCGCGGTCATCGAAAACTCGCTCTGGGAAGCGATCCCACGAACGCTTCGAGATATCGATGCTGCGCTTCGCGCGTGCGGCGTCGATGATCTGGAACGCTCGCTCGTACCTATTCGCGTGGCGACATGGATGGGCGGGGACAGGGACGGGAATCCCAACGTGACGGCTCCCGTCACGCGGGAAGTCTTGATGTTGGCCCGCTGGATGGCCGCCGATCTCCTGCTGCGCGATTTGGAAGAACTGCAATCGTCGCTCTCGATGCATGCCGCGTCGTTCGAGTTGCAGGGATTGGCACCTGGCTCCGCCGAACCCTATCGCGCGGTGATCAAGGACCTTCGCGAACGATTGACGGCGACGCGCGATTGGGCAGCTCGACTGGATCCGGTGCGTGACGATCCGGCCATTGTCTGGACGACGGATGAAGTCCGTGTGCCGCTCGCCACCTGCTACGACTCGCTCGTGAGTTGCGGGATGGCCGATATCGCGGATGGCCCGCTACTCGACACACTGCGGCGCCTCGATACGTTTGGCGTGCAGTTGGCTTCGCTCGATATTCGCCAGGACTCGGCGCGTCATCTCGACGCCCTCGATGAGCTCACTCGCTATCTCGGCATGACGATCGACGATCGGGCGTACGGAGAATGGTCCGAGGACGAACGCCTCGTCTTCCTCGAGCGCGAGCTGACCAACAGACGTCCCCTCTTGCCGATCCATTGGCAACCGTCTGAGGACGTCGCCGAGGTGCTCGCCACTTGTCGCGTGATTGCGGATTTCGAAGGCGCTGGTATCAGCCAATACATCATCTCGATGGCACGCGATGCGAGCGATGTGCTCGCGGTGTTACTGCTCCTGAAGACCGTCGGCTTCGAGTACAAGCTTCCGATCGTGCCGTTGTTCGAAACGCTCGCTGATCTCGAAGGTGCCGCGACCTCCCTCGACGCCCTGCTGTCGGTCGATTGGTATCGAGAGGCGATCGATCACCAGCAACAGGTGATGATCGGTTATTCGGACTCCGCCAAGGACGCGGGTCAGCTGGGTGCCGCCTGGGCGCAATACCGGGCACAGGAAGAACTGATTGGTGTTGCTGCAAAACATGGTGTCGAACTCACCCTCTTCCACGGCCGTGGCGGGACCGTCGGCCGCGGTGGCGGACCGTCGCAAGCGGCGATCGGCGCTTTGCCGAACGGTGCCTTGCGCGGTGGACTACGCGTCACCGAACAGGGCGAGATGATTCGTTTCAAGCTCGGCCTTCCCGGGGTCGCGCGCGATACGCTCAATCGTTACGTCGCAGCCGTTGTTGGGGCGACGCTTGCACCGCCCGGCGAACCCGAGCCCGCCTGGCGCGACGCCATGCACGAGATGACCAATGCGTCGATCGATTCGTACCGCGGGCTCGTCGGCACGGATGATTTTGTCGAACTCTTCAAGCGTTGCACGCCGGAGTCGGAGCTCGGCTCGCTGGCGCTCGGGAGCCGCCCCTCGCGGCGTCGCGTCGCGAACGACATCGCGAGCTTGCGGGCGATCCCGTGGGTGTTCGCCTGGACGCAGATTCGGCTGATGGTCCCTGCCTGGCTCGGAACGGATACCGGGCTATCGGTGGTCAGCGCCGCTGGGGATGAGCGGCTTCGAGAGATGCTCGCCTGGCCGTTCTTCCGGATGCAGATCGACACGCTCGAAATGGTCCTGGCGAAGGTTGACAACGAACTGGTCGGCTACTACGCGGAGCGCCTCGGAGATTCTGGCCAGCAAGCCGCCATCGATGAACTCGGTGGTCGGGTGGAATCTCTCCGGCAGATGATCCTCCGCATCAAGGGCGAAAGTGAGCTGCTCGCCCACGACGCGACGCTGCGCGATTCGCTGCTGGTGCGTAACACCTACCTCGACCCGCTACACCTCTTGCAGGCCGAGTTGCTCGCGCGCCGGCGCGCGGGGCCGACCGGAGATGATGCGCTCGGTGGCGCGCTCAAAGTGACGATGGCCGGTATCGCGAGCGGGCTGCGCAATACCGGCTAGCCGGGCGTGGACGGCCTTAGTCGAGCTTCAACACCTTTCGGGCGTTGTCGCGCAGGAATCTCGGCCAGACCTCGTCGCGCAACGCAAGTGATTGCATGTCGGTCATGATGCGCTCGACCGAGAGCCCCATCGGGAAGTAGCCGCCGTAGATGATCTTGTCGGCGCCGCGCGTGTTCGCGTAGTCGATGATCGCCTGGGGGTAGAACTTCGGCGCGAACGCGGTGGTCGAGTAATAGAGATTCGGCCATTTGAGCATCAGCTTCACGGCCAGGTCCTCCCACGGCTCGCAGCCATGGCGCGTGACGAAGACGAGCTCCGGAAAGTCGTACATCACTTGATCGATCAGACGCACCTCTTGTGGCCACATCGGAAAACGTGGCCCCGGAACACCCGCGCACGAAAAGATCGGCACGTCGAGCTCGACGCATTTGGCATAGATCGGATACATCAGCGGATCGCTGATACCGACCTGCGGGTTGTAGCCGGCGTTGAACGCGCCGAACGACCGCACGCCGAATTCCTCGTATTGACGAACCATGTCGCGGATGCCGTCCATGCCACGGTTTGGATCGACTGATCCTTGCGCCACGAACCGATCGGGATGGTCCTTGAGGGCTTTTCGGCTGACGTCACCGCCGACCCCGATCAGGCCGATCTCGATGCCGAATCGATCCATCTCGTGCAGGGTCACACTGATTGGATCGACGACGCCGTAAAGTTCCTTCGGGACGTTTTTGAACATGTACTCGACGGGGAAGTCGAAGGAGTCCGAGCCGTCTTTGAGTTGCTCGCGGATGAAGTCGTACTGTTTGAAGTCCTCTGCCGGGAACCCGATCATCGTATCGACGATCCCGAGGTCGCTTGGCATTCCCATGGCGATCAGGCTCCGTACAACGCGTTGGTGAAGAGGTAGCACATCGAGTCGCGTGGAATCTCATCACGCGGTAACGGTGTCTCGATCTCGCCGGGCGTCGGCCCGAACTCCTGAGCTTTAGCGGTGAGCGCTTCGACGTCGAAGTTGTAGAGCGATGCCGCGTTTAGGCCCAGAACCTTGCGGCGTCGTTCGTCCGACATGCCGCCGAACGTCAGTCGCAGCGATTCGAGGTTGTACGGGAAGGTGCCTTCGTAGTGCGGGTAATCGTTGCCCCATAAGACGTGGTCCTCGCCGACCGCGTCGATGCCTTCGAGATCGGCCTGGCTTGGGAAACTCGCACCGTAGTAGCAGTTCCGCGCGGCGTATTCGCTTGGCGTGTCCTTGAGCACCCACTCCATGCCTTGGTAGTTCATCTCGCCGATCGCGCCGGCCTTGAAACCCATGTGGATGCGGTCGAGCTGCTGAAGCGCGGGGCCGACCCACGCACAGCCCGATTCCGTCAGGATGTACTTGAGCCTCGGAAACTTCTCGTAAGCACCGCTCATGAGGAGGTGGCGCCAGCCCGCCTGGCAGTAGAACGTCACCTCCGAGATCCACAGCGACTCCGGTACCGGACCTTCGCCGTAGTTGGGTGAGCCCTGCCCCGAATGTTGGTTGATCACGAGATCGTGATCCTGAATCGCCGCGAGAACGTTGTCCCACGCCGGATCGTAGAGCGGCTTCAACCAATGACAGTCGGGTGGAATCAGAGGCAAAAGGACGCCACCGCGAAGGCCCGCGTTCGCGATGAATTCGATGTCCTTGATCGCCTCGTCGAGATCGTTCGGCAAGATCAGCCCAATGCCGGCACGACGGACCGGGTCTTCAGCACAGAAATCGGCGAGCCAGCGGTTGTGGGCGCGGATTCCGGCGAGTGCGTACTCGAAGTGATCCGCCCTCGGCGGTTGTGCCGTGACGATGCTCTTCTTGTAGAAGGGCGGCACGGTGTTGGGAAAGACCACCTCGCCGACGACGCCCTGACTGTTCTGATCGCGCGTGCGGATTTCCATATCCCAGTTGCGCATCTTCTTCGAGCCGTAGTGCTCTTGTGACGGGTTCTTGTAGCCGCCGCGCCAGTCGTCGAACGCTTTGCGGTACTCGGGATCCAGGTACTCCCGATATTGGGCGTGGCTCCCACCGGCGTGGGTGTCGGCCGTGATCAGGAGGTAAGGGTCGTTGCTCATGCACGTGACTCCGATGACGTGCGTTGAGCCTATGGAAGTGGCGGGCCGTCGCCAAGCGCGCTGCTCACCCGATCAGGTGAGAAAACGATTCGCGGTAAAGGCCGAGAAGGGGGAATGTACTTCGGCGAGGTCGCTGAAGTACGGCGACGTTGCCGTGCTCGATTGCGGCGGTGCCGTGCCCGGCATCGACCGTGCCCGTTGCCGGTCCCTCGAGGAGACGGCAGGATTCAGGCTCAACGATCAGCGACTAAGAGAGATTCTGTATGGCTGAACCGATCGCAAGCACGCAACCTGAGGGAGATTTCGAGGTTGTGGTGATTGGCGCGGGTGTCGCCGGTATCTACCAGATGAAACGGCTGAAAGAATCCGGCGTGCGGGCGACGTTGCTGGAAGCGAACGCCGATCTCGGCGGGACCTGGTACAACAATCGCTATCCGGGCGCACGCTTCGATTCTGAGAGTTTCACCTACGGCTATTCGTTCTCACGTGAAGTGCTCGATGAATGGCATTGGACGGAGCAATTCTCGCCGCAGCCCGAGACGCTCAAGTACCTGAACTTCGTCGTCGAGAAGTTCGGGCTTCGCGAGGACATGCAATTCGGTTGTCGCGTCGAGTCCATGGCGTTCGATGAAAACGCGGACCTCTGGACGATCCATCTCGCGGATGGCCGATCGATCACGACCCGATTTGTCCTCACCGCCGTCGGCGTCCTGTCGATCCCGACCTATCCGCGATTCGAAGGCATGGATCGCTTCGAAGGTCCTTCGTTCCATTCCTTCGATTGGCCGCACGAACCATTGGACCTCACTGGCAAACGCGTCGCCGTGATCGGCACCGGCGCGACGGCGATCCAACTCATCCCCGAAGTGGCGAAGGACGCGGCTCATCTCACGGTCTTCCAGCGCCGTCCGAACTGGGCTGCACCGCTCAACAACGCCACGATTTCCGAAGGGGAGATGGCGGAGATTCGGGCGCGCTACGACGAAATCTTCGAGACCTGCGCGCGCACACCGGGTGGATTCGAGCACGAGCCGGATCGGCGTGGCTTCTACAACGTGACGCCCGACGAGCGAAAAGAACTCTGGGATCGGCTCTACGAGGAGCCGGGCTTCGGCATCTGGCTTCGGAACTTCGTCGAGATATTCGTCGACGAGGCAGCCAACGCCGAGTTCTCGAACTACATCGCCGATCGAATCCGCGGCCGGGTCGATGATCCCGAACTCGCCGAGAAACTGATTCCGAAGGACCACGGTTTCGGGGTTCAGCGTGTGCCGCTCGAGACCGGCTATTTCGAAACGTACAACCGCGACAACGTCGTACTCGTCGATTCCGAAGCGACACCCATCGAACGGATCACCGCCAAGGGGCTCGAGACCAGCGACCGATCGTTCGACTTCGACGTCATCGTGTATTCGACCGGGTTCGATGCCTTTACGGGTGCCTTCGATGCAATGGAAATCCGCGGCGTGGGTGGTCAGACGCTGAAGGAGAAGTGGGCCGACGGGCCGGTGACGTATCTCGGTCTCATGGTGAGCGGTTTCCCCAATTTCCTCATGCTCGCGGGCCCCCAGACGGCAGCAACCAACTTTCCGCGTGGCGCGGAGCTTTCGGTCAATTGGGCGACGCCTTTTCTCGAGTACCTGATCAATTCGGGCTATCGACGGTTCGACGCCGAGAGCGGCGCGGAAGAGGCGTGGCTAGAACACGTAAAAGAGATGTACGAAGGCTTGCTGCTCCGGTCCGCCAAGAGCTGGATCACCGGCTACAACTCGAACATCGACGGACACGAGTACGGCAATACGCGCTACAACATCTACAACGGCGGTGGCCCGCGGTACGCGGCGCGACTGAAGGAAGTGGCCGAGGGCTCCTATTCGGGTGTCCGCTTCGGCTGAACACGAGGGGGAGGTGATGATGGATCGTTGGAGTCGCCGGCGTTGGCTCGGCGGAATGGGACTTCTCTCGTTGACGCCGGTCGCGGCAACAGCGCGACCCATCGACGCGCTTGGCGCGGCCGATTACGTCGTTCGTGCCGGAACGCTCTACACGATGGACGACGACTACCCCATGGCCGAATCCTTTGCGGTGAAAGGAAATCGAATCGTGGCCGTCGGCTCGGATCTCGACGTCAACGCCGTGGTCGGACCTTGGACAACGGTGATCGATGCGCGGGATTTCACCGTCACGCCGGGGTTTATCGATGCCCACAGCCATCCGGCGATGGTGAACGAAGCGATCAGCGTCGACGTGAACGTGCGCAGCATCGGTGAGGTGCAGTCCGCGATCGCCGCGCACGCCGATCGGATGCCGAGCGGTCAGTGGGTGATGGCGCACATGTACGACGACACGAAGTTCGTCGAGAACCGGCCGCTGGACCGCAGCGACATCGACGCGGTCGTTCGATCCCAACCGGTGATGGTCCGCCACCGCGGCGGCCACACCGCGGTCGTCAACTCGGCCGCCTTGGCGTTGGCCGGCGTCACGGAAGCGACACCAGATCCCGTCGGTGGACGCTTTTTTCGTGAAAACGGACGCCTGACGGGCAAGGTCGCCGAGCACGCCATGGACGTTTTCTTCGACGTCGGCGAGTGGCCGGCGGTCACGCGAGAAGCGGCGCGGGACGGGATAACGCTGATGTCGAAACGAATGGCGTCGGCGGGGCTGACCAGCACGACGGATGCATCGGGTGGCGAGCAGGGCTGGCGGGCCTACATCGATGCGCTCGATGCAGACGCCATGCACTTTCGTGTGGCGTTCATGCCGCGGGGGGCCCCCGAACTCTACGAGCAATTCAAGGCGCTCGGCATTCGATCCGGTTATGGCAACGACATGCTGCGCGTCGGCGCCGTGAAATACGGCGCGGACGGCAGCGCGTCGGAACGCACGATGCGGATGAGCACGGCGTTCGAAGGATCCAATGATTTCGGCATCCTGACGATGCAGCAGGAGGAGATCGACCTGGCAGTCGATGACGCGGTCGCGAACGGGTATCGGATCGGAATCCACGCGAACGGCGATGTCACGATCGACATGGTCCTGAACGCCTACGAGCGTGTGCTTGCCGGGTGGGAAGGCGAAAACCCCCGGTTTCGGATCGAGCATTGCTCGCTCGTCAACGACGATCTTCTGCGTCGGATCAAAGCCACCGGCGCGGTACCGACACCGTTCTACACGTACGCGCACTACCACGGCGAGAAATGGATCTATTACGGGGAGGAACGGATGCGGCACATGTTTGCGCATCGTTCGTTCCTCGACCACGGGATTCCAGTCGCGCCCGCGTCGGATTTCACGCCGGGCCCGTTCGAACCCATGATGGCGCTGCAATCGATGGTCACGCGCAAGGATCTCGAGGGCCGCGTATGGGGCGAGAATCAACGTGTTTCGGTAACCGAGGCGATGCGCATCTGCACGATGAATGGCGCCTATGCCTCGTTCGAGGAACACGATAAAGGATCGATTACGCCCGGCAAGCTCGCTGATTTCGTGTTCCTCGGGGCCGATCCGCATCGCGTCGATCCGGACAGCATCAAGGAAATCCCCGTGGTGGCGACGTATCTCGGTGGGCGGGCGACCTTCGAGAGTTGATCGCGCGGTTGTTTTGATTCGCCCATGAGGGAGGCGCTTAAGTGCAGCAATCGATTGAGATTGAAGGATTCAGTCACCTGAACCCGATTCCGGCGGCGAGCCGGGTCGGGCCGCTCGTCGAGACGAGCATCATCGGTCCGTTCGATCCAGGATCGAGGAACGTGCCTGAGAATCTCGAATCACAGCTCGACAACATTTTTCATCATGTCGAGGCGATCCTGACGGCGGCCGGTGGCACTTGGACCGATATCGTGAAGATGAACTTCTACGTGGGCGATTTAGCGCTTCGGGCCGCGATCAACGGCCCCTGGCTCGAGCGCTTTCCGCAGGCCGAACACCGACCGGCTCGCCACACGCAGGTCATGGAGATGTCGGGGCCGGCGCAGGTGACCTGCGTCTTTACTGCCTACATCGCCGACTGATCCGGCTCAGGCGAAGTAGGTGGGGTTGCGTAGCACGCGCCCCGCGCCAGCACCGGTCAGTTCGTCGTGCTCGAGAATGACGGCGCCGTTTGCGACCGTCGCACGATAGCCGACCGCACGTTGAATCAGACGCGCGGCCCCGCCGGGAAAATCCGTTACGCGCACGGGTTGACGCTCCTCGACGCGGTTTACGTCCAGCACGTTGATATCGGCCTTGTTACCGACCGCGAGCGCGCCGCGATTGGAGAACCCGAGCACGCGCATCTGCTTGCTGGTCAGCATCTGTACGGCTTCCTCGAGCGAGAAAATCCCTTGGTCTCGATACCAGTAGGAGAGAAGGAAGCTCGTCCAGCCAGCGTCCATGATGACGCCGACATGCGCGCCGGCATCGCCGACCCCTGGGACTACCCAGTCGCAGCGCATGAACTCCGGAAGGGGACCGAGATCCTCGTTCACGAAACGAATGTGAAAGAGGCCTTCGCCATTTGATTCGTCGAGTAGACGGAGCCAGGTCTCGACGGGTCGTTCCCCAGCGGCCGTCGCCATCGATTCGAGGGAGCCGTCTGGTCCCTGCGTGTAGTTCGGGCGTGCTTCGGTGCCCATCCAGAACGACTTGGCCGGCGGGATCGAGAAGCGCGACGACATCATCGTCTGGCCGATGCTATCGGCGGGCTGCATGTGCTCGGCCTCATCGATCAAACGTTCACGGAAGTCTGGATCGCGAATGGCCGCGAGCCGCTCGGCAGGCTCCATCCCGCGGAGCGCGCGCCAGGTGTCGCCGCGAAGACGCATGCCGAAAAGCACGCTGGTTTTGAGTCCCGACAGAAACCCCGCGGCGCGCGGTTGCGTCGTGCCGACGATGTCGTAACCCTCGGCCCGAATCGCCTCGATCCCTGGTAGATAGGCGTTCTCGCCGGTGGGGGTCGGCGTCCACGGCGCGCTGAAGAGCAGGCGTGTCTTGGCCGCGCGTAACTGCGCGTGCATGAGGGCGATTTCGTCATCGAGCACGTCGCTCTGAATCACGCTCTGCAGAATGCCGCCATGCGCACCGACCGCCGTCGAGATAGCCACGAGTTCCTCGGTCGTGGCAAAAGTCCCCGGGATCGGGCGTCCGTCCGGCAGCACGTGGACTCGAAGTCGGTTCACCGAGAACCCCACCGCCCCGTCGCGCACCGAGCGGCCGGCGAGTTCGGCGATCTGAGCGATCTCGTCTTCATTCGGTTGTTCATCGACGGCGCGCTCGCCCATTACGTAGAACCGCGTCGCCGCGTGGCCGACCAGGCCGCAGACATTAATTGCGGGATTGAGCTTCTCGATCGAGTCGAGGTACTCGCCGTACGAGTTCCAATCCCACGGCAGGCCCTCGAGGATCGCCTCGCGTGGAATATCCTCGACGGACTCCATCATGCCGGCGAGGGTTCCTTTTGCGTCTTCGCGCACGGGGGCGAAAGTGACGCCGCAGTTGCCCATGAGCGCGGTCGTAACGCCGTGCCAGGAAGCAGGTGTCAGGGCGGGGTCCCAGCCGATCTGTGCATCGAGATGGGTGTGCAGATCGACGAACCCCGGTGTGACGACGAGGCCGTTTGCATCGATTTCCCGTTTGCCGGTCGAATCGACGCGGCCGATAGCGACGATCGTGTCGCCGTCGACGGCGATGTCGCCTTCAAAGCCGGGATTGCCGAGGCCATCGACGAGATGGCCGTTTCGAATGACGAGGTCGTGCATGGGCTGGATCCTGATAGAACGAGACAAGTATAGATTCTTCGCACGATCGAAAAACGCGCGACGTACGCTATCCCGAAATCCGGCGACCGGGCCCGCTCGAACGCGTTGCGTCGGCCTGCCGCGAGCAGGAAGCTAACTGCTCTTGATGGCGTTCTACTCGAGACGAAGCCGCAAGGGGATTCGATGGTTCAGTACGTGTTACTCCTCAACTACAAGGCCGCCGGGATCAAGTCGGTGCGTGACGATCCGACGATCTTGAGGAGTTTCGAGGATGTACTCGGGCGCTTCGAGGCGAAGGTGATCAAGAACTTCCATCTGTTGGGCGAATACGACCAGTGCCTCGTGGTCGACGCGCCGGGCAACTTCAAGCCGTACCGCGGCGTGCTTGAACAGGAACTCTCGTCGACTGCCAACACCGAGATCCTGCCGGCGATCGACATCGATCTCTTCAAGGACATCGCCAAGCGCAACTTCCACATCGAAGGACCGCATCACTGGCAGATCAAATGGTGGGCGAAGATCGCGCGGTTGGCGTTTCGTTGGCAGACGACTGAGCAGTACATCTACAAGTACTGCAAGCCGCGCACGATCACGAGACGCCATCACTTCAAGTCGCTCGCGCTCGGTTCGTTCCCGATTCAGCGCGGCGGTGGATCACGCGCGCTCGAGCATTCGCATTGGCTGCTCGAGCAGGGCGCTGCGAATCTATTGATCTTCCCGGAAGGCACACGCTCGACGAGCCGCTCGATGGCGCGTTTTCGGCACGGCGTTTCGATCCTCGCAATCGAGCACGGCGCGCCGGTGGTGCCTTGCTATCTCACGGGGATGAATGATGTCCGTCCCAAGGGCCAGGGCCAGATGCAGCTCGCGGCCGTCTCGGCGAGCTTCTTGCCGCCGATTCGCTTCGAGGAGGGGACGGACGTACCGGACGCGACGCATCAGATCTACGAAGCGCTGAACACGGTGCATCACCGCGTTCGTGAGGAAGGTGTTGCTGCCGCGGTGGCGGCTAGCGAGGCGGGTCGTTAGTTACCGCTCTCGATTTTGCCTTGCAGCATATCGATGAAGGGTGTGATTCCCATCGCGGGTAACGTCGTGATCTTGATGGTGCCGCGTGAGCCGAGTTCCATCGATATCCGCGCCATGATCTCGTTCGAGGGCGCTTCGATGACGTTGACGAAATCGTAGTTGCCGAGTACCGCGTACTGATGTCGGACCCGGGCGCCCATGGCTTCGACCTCGCGGTTGACCGCGTCGATGCGATCGGGCCGTTCCTTGAGCGTCTTGCGACCTTCGTCGGTGAGCGAGCTGAGCATAATGTAAGTGGCCACAGGTGGACTCCTCTACGAGGTCGTGTCGAATAACCGAGGCAGACTCAAGCGAGCCTACTGCGGTAGCGGTTGAATGCAAGCGCCGGAACTCCCATCGAAATTCCGGCGCTTTCGTTCAGCTGTCGGCCCAGGAAGGACCCTGGCGTCAGCCGGGCTAGCGGGCGCTTACGCGGCTTCTTCGACGGTCTCTTCGGTAGCCGGTGCGTATGCGTCGCGGATCAGCGTGCTGGCCTGCGTGATTGCATCGCGCACGATCTCGCCGCGCTCGCGCATGTCTTCCTGATAGCCCGACCAGAGCGACTCGGCGGCTTGTCGTTGTGCTTCGCCCCAGGCGGCAAAATCACCGCCGGCTGGCGCTTGTGCAAACGAGCTGCCGAGGTCGAAGAGACGCTGGCTCGACGCGCTGCCTTGTTCGAAGAGCTTCCGCCAGGTTTCAGTCTGCAATTCGATGAGCTGGCGTTGCAGGTCCATCTGTCGTTCGATGATGTTCACGTTCACCTCTTTATTGGTTGCGAGAGTTGATTAAGTTTGTGCGGTGCAGCATTATGTTGCACTGCAACACGGGATTGCAACCTTCATTTGTTTTCCGACACGAAGTCGTCACGGTCGCCTGTTATAGGAAGCGCTATGCGGAAAAGAGCTTTGGCTATCGACCTCGATGGGACGCTGTTGATCGGTGAGGATCTTCCTTCGGAAAACCTTGCTGCGGTGCGACGCGCCGTCGCCGCGGGATACACGCTGTTCGTCGCTACGGCGCGCTGGCGCCACATGGCGCTCGACGTTGCCGCGGCGTGCGGCAGCCCCGACCCGGTGATCGCCTGTTCGGGCGCGGAGGTTTTCGATCCGACCCGGTCCGAAGATCTCTTCGATGAGCGTCTGCCCGAATCGTTCGCGGCGGCACTGCTCGAGGTTTGCGATGCGAACCGTTGCGTCGCGACCGTGACGTTTTCGGAGCGTGTGTTACTGAAGCTCGACGGCGAGCCCGACATGAGCCGCGTCGCGAAGCCGATCGAGTGGGTCAGGGAACTGACGGGCGCCGATCAAAGCTTGCCGAGAATCGCGGCGATCCAAGGCTCGAGAGTGAACGAGATCATCCGCACGGAGTTGGTGCCGTCCTTCGGCGACGCCGTGCAGGTGGCCGATTCGATCGGCCCGAACGGCAAGATCATCGTCACCTACACTGGTCGACGTGCCGACAAGGGACGAGCGCTCGAGGTCGCGTGCGATGCCACGGGGATCGCGCCGGCCGATGTCGTCGCATTCGGTGATGCCGAGAACGACGTTTCGATGTTCAAGGTGGCGGGCACTGCCGTCGCGATGGGACAAGCCGATGACGAAACCAAGTCGCATGCGACGTTCGTCAGTCGGCCGAACACGGAATTCGGTGTCGCTTATGCGATTGACCGCTTGTTGACGACCGGCCTCTGACACCGGCCTTTGTGAGATAAATAGCGAATGCACCGACCCGCCGGTGGTGATTCGCGCGACAAAACAACAGAAAAGAACCAAAAAAGAGCAGCATGATCGCGAGTGCGATTCGCGCTGCCTTGGAGAATCGAAGATGGCTGACGACACGAAACCCAAGAACTTCGGTGAACGATTGACGGACTGGGAGCGCACGTTCGACAAGTCCGCGAACGAAATGATGGGCACGGAAGCGTTCTCGGCCTGGATGAATATGTTTCAGCAGAGCCAACTGACCGCGCAGCAAGCGTTCGGCAACTTCATGACGCAGCAGCGCGAAGCGATGAATGCTCCGACACGCGACGACGTGATTCGCCTCGGCGAGTCAATTCGCCGCCTCGAGCAGAAGGTCGAAGGCATCGAGGCGATGTTGAAGGCCGCGCTTCCCGCGGCACCGCGCCAAGACGATCGTCCCCGACCAACCCGGGACCGCCAGCCGCCGGAAAATCTTGTAGGAGATCAGTCATGAGTGATTCAGTGACGCCGCTTCCGGGCCAGGTCGAGCAGCTGCGCGAGGAATTCGAAAACCTCATGTCGAGTTCGATCAAGCGCGGTTTACGCCGAATGGAATTGGCCAACGCGCCGGCCGTCGAGGTGGGTACGACGCCGAAGGACGTGCTCTACGAACGCGGCACATTGCGTCTCTACCACTACCACGCCAAGACCGATGACGTTTATCGCGTGCCGATCCTGATCGTCATGGCGACGACGAACAAAGGCTTCCTCTTCGATCTCATGCCCGGCCAGAGCATGGTCGAATTCCTCGTCGATCGTGGCTTCGACGTTTTCATGATCGACTGGGTCGAACCGCAGCCCGAGGAGCGCGGCCTGACGCTTGCCGACTACACGAACGACTTCCTGCCGACGTGCATTCGCTACGTGCAGGAAGATTCGGGTGTCGATGACATCACGGTGCTCGGCTACTGTCAGGGTGGCGTTTTGTCATTGATCTACGCAGCGACGCATGTCGGCGGTCCGTTGAAGAATCTGGTGCTTTTCACGACGCCGTTCGATCAGCACAAGATGGAACTTGCGCGCATCTGGTCCGACCCGCGTTTTCAGGACATCGACAAGGTCGTGGACACCCACGGCATCATCCCCGAGTCGATGATCGAGTCGTTCTTCAACATGTTGCGCCCCGCGCAGCGGACGGCGAGCGAACTTCGGCTCTGGGATCAGATCCTCGACGACGACTTTGTCCAGTCCTTCCGGGTCATCGATCGCTGGGCGGACGAAATGCTGCCGCTCGCAGGCGAGTACTTCCGCGAGACCACCAAGGAACTCATGTGGGGCAACAAGCTCTACACGCGAGAGCTGATGGTCGGGGGTAAGAAGGCGGACGTCGCGAATATCGAAGTACCTGTTCTGCACGCCGTCGCACAGCACGACCACATCGTGCCGTACCCGTCGAGCCAGCCGCTGATGGAAGCGCTTGGTTCCGAGGACAAAGAGGAAATCGTGGTCAAAGGTGGGCACGTGAGCCTGGTCGCTGGCCCGCGCGCCGTTGGTCGGCTCTGGCCGCAGGTGCACGACTGGTTGGCGGTCCGCTCGGTCTGATCGAGATCCCGCGCTAAGTAGCGGGAAGATCGGTTCGCGTGAGCGGGCCGATCAGCCGGCTGCGAGAATCGTGTCGAGCGGCACTTGTTCGGCTTGCGCTGTCGCCGCGACCGCGCCATAGGTGATGTTTCCGCGCCAGACGTTCACGCCGTTGGCGAGATACGGATCCGTCGTTACCGCACCTTCTACGCCCTTGTTCGCGATCGCCACGACGAACGGTAACGTCGCGTTGTTGAGCGCGAACGTGGACGTTCGTGCCACGGCCCCCGGCATGTTCGTTACACAGTAGTGCACGACGCCGTCGACGGTGTACGTGGGGTCGGAATGTGTGGTCGGTCTCGACGTTTCGAAACAGCCGCCCTGATCGATCGCGACGTCGACGAGTACCGATCCCCGTTTCATGTCGCGCACCATCGCCTCGCTGACGAGTTGGGGTGCCGAGCTGCCGGGGACGAGTACGGCGCCGATGACGAGATCCGCTTCCGCAATGGATTCGTGTACGGCGTCCACCGTCGAATAGACCGTGTTGACGCCCGGACCGAGATGCAGGTCGATCTCGGCCAGCCGACGAAGGTCGATGTCGAGGATTTTGACGTCGGCTTCCATACCGAGCGCGACCCGCGCGGCGTTGGTGCCGACCACGCCGCCGCCGAGCACGGTCACTTTGGCCGGTAGCGTGCCAGGGACACCGCCGAGCAACATACCGCGGCCGCCTTGTTCGATTTCGAGCGCGTGCGCACCGGCCTGGATCGACATTCGACCGGCCACTTCGCTCATGGGGGCGAGTAACGGCAGGCGGCCGTGGGCATCGGTCACGGTCTCATAGGCGATCGCGATGCAATCCGATGCGACTAACGCGCGGGTGAGATCGGGCAGAGGGGCTAGGTGCAGGTAGGTGAAGAGCACTTGCCCGGGGCGCAACATCTCCGCTTCCTGCGCGTGCGGTTCCTTCACTTTGACGACGAGGTCCGCGGCCGCGAAAACTTTAGCGGCCGAGTCGACGATGGCGGCGCCCGCCCGGGCGAAATCCTCGTCGTGAAGACCGATCGTGCCGCCCGCGTCGGTCTCGATGATGACGTCGTGCCCGTGGTGGACGAGCTCTCTTACGCTCGCCGGAGTCAAACCGACGCGGTACTCGTGATCCTTGGTTTCCTTCGGCACCCCGATCAGCATGTTTCGGCCCCTTTCGTGGCAATGAGTTCTTGGCGATGAGGACTAGTGATGCCGCTCGATGAACGGTGTCTCGAATGCGTGCCCTTTGTAGCCGTTTGCCGTTGCGGCGGCCAGCCGCCGTAATGCGTTCGTCGGCGCGATCAAGCGGTCGGTCGACCAACGGCAGTACTGAAAGACCATTGCACGAATGCTGCTCTCGCCGTCGCCGCAGTCTGTCTTGTAGTCTCCGCGTTCGTTGCACGGGCGGTGCCGTGCTTTCTTTGAGGATGAGTTGATGGACGTTTCACTCAGTGCCGAAGACCAAGCGTTTCGAGATGAAGTGCGCGCGTTCCTGGGCGAAAACGCTTACCAAGCGGGAACGAACTACATGGAATGGCGCCTCGGCTGGTTTGCCAAGGCGCGTGAAAAGGGTGGTTGGGACGTCCCCAAGTGGCCGACCGACTTTGGTGGCCCGGGGTGGTCGCCGACGCAGCACTACATCTGGGAACAGGAAACGGCGCGATCCACGACGCCGATGGATGCGCCCTTCGGTGTCGGCATGCTGGCGCCGATCCTGATGGGCTACGGCACGCAGGAACAGCAGGACCGATTTCTGCCCGATATCCGAGCGCGCACCGTGAACTGGTGCCAAGGCTACTCGGAACCGGGCGCGGGGTCGGACCTCGCGTCGCTCCGTACCAAGGCGGTGCTCTCCGATGACGGCACGCATTACACCGTCAACGGACAGAAGATCTGGACGACGATGGCGCACATGGCGGATTGGATCTTCTGCCTGACCCGCACCGACGATTCTGGCATCAAACAGGAAGGCATCACATTTTTGCTCTTCCCGATGAATCAGGAAGGTGTCGAGGTGAAGCCCATCATCACGCTCGGCGGTGCGCACAGCGTCAACAGCGTCTTCATCACGGATGTTGAAGTCCCGGTGGAAAACCGAGTCGGTGAAGAAGGCAAGGGCTGGACGTACGCGAAGGGCCTTTTGCAGCACGAACGCACGGGTCTCGCGGGGCTCTCGCGATCACTCGTCGCGCTCGAGAAGCTTAAAGGTCAAGCGCGCACGGTAACGCGTGGCAACGGGACGCTGATGGATGACCCCAGCTTCGCGACGAAGGTGGCGGAACTCGAAATCGACCTGATGGCGGCGGAGTTCACCGAGCTCCGCAGCCTCGCAGCCGCGAGTCACGGCAAGGACCCGGGCCCTGAGTCGTCGATCTTGAAGCTCAAGGGCACCGAGATTCAGCAACGTATCGCCAAGCTCACCGTCGAAGCGGGCGGTATCTACTCGGCGGTTCGCGGTGGCGGTAGTGCTGGTCCAGGGTTTGCTCAGAACGGCATGTCGAGTTATCTCGCGAGCCGCGCTTACACGATCTACGGTGGCGCGAGTGAGGTTCAGAAAGACGTCATTGCCAAGAACGTTCTTGGCCTCAAGCGCGGTTAGGAGGCGTCATGAATTTCACGTTGAACGATGAGCAGCAACTTCTCGAAGACAGTGTCGTGCGCTTTGTGCGCGATCATTACGCGCTCGAGGAGCGTCAGAATCTCGTCGCCCGTACGCCTGGGTTTTCGAAAGAACATTGGCAGATGATGGCGGAGCTCGGTTGGCTCGCCCTGCCGTTCGACGAAGCTGACGGCGGTTTGAACGGCGGCGTTGTCGAGACGATGGTACTGATGGAGCAGTTCGGTGCGGGGCTCGTCCTCGAACCGTACCTCGCCACCATCGTGATGGGTGGCGGTGCGCTCCGCCGCGCCGGTTCGAAAGAACAGAAAGAAGCCTTGCTGCCCGGCGTGATTTCCGGTGCAACGCACCTCGGGTTTGCCTATGCCGAAGAACAGGCCCGATTCGATCTTCACGATGTTGCCACCCGGGCGCGCGCCGACGGTGGTGGCTTCGTTCTGAACGGTCAGAAGTCGATGGTCCTCCATGGCGGCAGCGCGAACACGTTCATCGTCTCCGCACGGACGAATGGCGCACCGACGGAACAAGCGGGGATCTCACTCTTCGTCGTCGATGCGGGTGCCGACGGTTTGACCGTGAAGGACTTCGCGACCGTCGACGGTCTTCGCGCAGCGGAGTTGACGCTCGCCGACGTACGTGTCGGTGGCGATGCGCTCCTCGGCGCGGCCGACGAGGGATTCAATACGCTTCGAGCGGTGGCGGACGAGGCGATTCTTGCGCTCTCGGCAGAAGCGGTGGGTGCCATTCAGGTACTCCAGCAGGACACGGTCGCCTATACCCAGGAGCGGAATCAGTTCGGTCATCCGCTGTCGGATTTCCAGGCGCTGCAGCATCGAATGGTCGACATGTTCGTCGCCTACGAGCAGTGCAAGTCGATGTTGTTGCGCGCAACGATGGAGTACGCCGAAGGTAGCGAGACCGCTCGCCGTACGATTCATGCGCTCAAACATCTCGTGGGCAAGTCCGGGATCGGGGTGGCCGAAGAGGCCGTCCAGATGCACGGCGGTATGGGGATGACCGAAGAACTTCGTATCGGTCACTACTTCAAGCGGCTCCTCGTCATCGATTCGCAGTTCGGTAACGCGGATTACCACTTGATGCAGTTCGCGGCGTAATCGCGATCATCTCGTCCGATTGGTGAAGCCGGTCGATCTGCCCATGCGGTCGATCGGTTCGATCTCGGTAGCGATCGCGCTGGCTTGTCTGTTGGGGGCGTGCGCGGCCGTGCCCGCGCTTCCCGCGCACGACGACCCGGCGCGTTATCGCGGGGTCTATGACGTGGTCTGGGCGGCGCCCGACGGCGTCGAACTCGAGATGGACATCTTCACGCCGACGTCGGGCAAGGCTTCCTATCCCGTTGTCGTGATATTCCACGGCGGCGGTTGGCTCATCAACGATCGCTCGATCATGAACCGCGCGGCACGCTACCTCGTCACCAACGGCGAATACGTCGTGGCCAACGTCGACTATCGGCTGCTTTCGGATTCGGGCAATTCCGTCACGCTCGACGAGGTCGTCGCGGACGCGTTCGGTGCGGTCCTCTGGATCAAGGAACACGTTGCGCGCTACGGCGGCGATCCCCAACGGATCGCCGTGACAGGGGATAGTGCTGGCGCTCACCTGTCGGCGATGGTCGTCAACCTCGGCTCTCGCCTCGGTTCGGCTGGATTCCGCGAAACCCGCGCGTTCGAGCCGACCTTCCTACCGCCTGGTCGGACCGCGGAACAGGTCGCCGACGCCGGCGGTCTGGACGTGCAGGCGGCGGTCCTCAACTACGGCGTGTTCGACTTCCTGGGGATCACGCGTGCGGGTTTCGAAAGCGTCTTAAACCCGTTCTGGTGGTTGAGCGGCTCGCTCCCGCGAGGCGTTTTCGGCAAGGACATTAACGCGAAGGATCGGACCGACCTGTACGTGGCCGTTTCGCCGGTCTTCCACATCCCGCAGGCGTCCGAGCGGACGCTACCGCCGCAGTTACTCACGGTCGGGAGCGACGATTGGATCGTCAGACCCGAGTCGGTAGTCGCTTATCGCACACGGCTCGAAAAGGCTGGACACGATGTGCGTTTCTGGGTGTACGGCGGTCGGTCCCACGCATACCTCAATGGACCCCCCAACATCTGGTTCAGCCACCAGTTTCGAAGCGACGCCCCACAGGCGTTGGACGTGATGCTCGATTTCCTGGATAGCGTCTTTCACCCATGAGAAGGGGCGTCATCGGTATGCCCAATATCCGCGATTGGATGTTCGTCGCGGTTTGTCGACAATCCGTCCTCCCAGGCTTTGTTTGGACGAGGCAAATGAACATCTCGATCCCGCTGAGGGTGCCCGCGTTCTTACGAGCGGGCACATCGATTGGCCTATCGCTGGCTTGCGCGGTGGTACTAGGCAATGCACCGATCGTGCAGCCGGGCGCGCCGGGCGAGCCGGCACGGGAAATGAGCGCCGAACGAGCCATCGAGATTGCCGATACGGGCTACTCACCGGCTGACGTGCGCTTCATGCAAGACATGATTCCGCACCACCATCAGGCGATCGAGATGGCGGAACTCGCCGCCGATCGCACGAATACGCAAGAGATCATCGACGCGGCGGGCCGGATCAACGGATCGCAAGCCGACGAGATCAAGTTCATGCAGGAGTGGCTGACGGAACGTGGCGAAGTCGCCCCGGAACCGACGGCCCATCACGCCATGCATACGAGCCACAAGATGGCCGGCATGGCGACACCACAACAGATGGACGCGTTGGCGAGCGCGGACGGCACCGACTTCGACCGCCAGTTCCTGCGCCTCATGATCACTCACCACGAGGGAGCGGTGTCCATGGTGGACGAACTGCTGGAGCAGCCGGGATCCGCCTACGATCCGACGCTCTTCGAGTTCACGTCGGACGTCACGAACGATCAGACGGCGGAAATCGAACGAATGCACGAGCTTCTTCTCGGCCTTTCGGATGACCCGCGAGCGGGCCTGCAGGCCGGCTTTCGTGACGCGGGGGAGGCGATCCTGAACATGCGTCTGGTGGCGTCCGTCGGCAAACCGCCGGGTTTCTTCGATCCCGCGAACCCCGCCGGTCTGCCGGCCAAACGATTCATGGTCGACGAGGACGACGACGAAGAAGCCGTGTCGGCAGGTGAGGAAGGCGAAGAAGGTGCCGAGGAAGAGAAGAAGAACAACGAGGACAAGCGCTTCCCGCTATTGAGCTTCGCCAACACCGACATTGCGTTCCGCGAGGACGTGATGGTGGCGGGGAGCTACCACGGCTTCAACGTCTACCAGTTAACCGATGACGGCACGCCCAACCTGATGGCGTCGATCGTCTGCCCGGGCGGCCAGGGCGACGTATCGATCGTCGGAGATTTACTCATCATGTCGGTCGAGCAGACGCGTGGACGCGTCGACTGCGGTCTAGAAGGCGTCAGCGAGGATGTGAGCCAGGTGCGCTTCCGCGGGATTCGCATCTTCGACATCAGCGAACTGACGCGGCCGGTACAGGTCGGTGCCGTGCAAACCTGTCGGGGTTCGCACACCCATTCCGTGGTGTCGGGTCCGGGCGACGACGGCAAGATCGTCATCTACAACTCCGGAACCTCCCGCATTCGGGAAGAAGAGGAACTCAAAGGCTGCTTCGACGAATCGCCGGGTGACGAGCGAACGGCGCTCTTTCGTATCGACGTAATCGAGATCCCTGTCGATGATCCGAGCCTTTCACGCGTCGTTTCCAGCCCGCGCGTTTTCGCCGACCCGAGCACGGGGCGAATCGCGGGCCTCTGGCGTGGAGGGGATCATGGTGACGACACGCAGGACACCAATCGCACGGATCAGTGTCACGACATCACGGTCTTTCCCGAAGCTGGCCTCGCGGCTGGTGCGTGTTCAGGCAACGGCATCATCTTCGACATCTCCGATCCGCTGAACCCGCAGCGCATGCACGAGGTAGTCGACAAGGGATTTGCCTACTGGCATTCCGCGACGTTCAACAACGACGGCACCAAAGTGCTTTTCACCGACGAATGGGGAGGCGGCGGACGCCCGCGCTGTCGAGCCTACGATCCGCTCGATTGGGGCGCCAATGCGATCTATGACATCGTCGATGGCGAACTTGAATTTCGCTGCCATTTCAAGATCCCTGCGCCGCAAGGCGACACGGAGAACTGTGTCGCGCACAACGGTTCGATCGTCCCCGTGCCCGGCCGCGATATCTTCGTGCAGTCCTGGTATCAGGGCGGCATCTCCATCATCGACTTCACAGATTCCTCGAACCCTGTCGAGATCGGCTACTTCGATCGAGGCCCCATCGATGCCGACGACCTGATCCTCGGCGGCTTCTGGTCGAGCTACTGGTACAACGGTCGCGTCTACGGCACCGAGATCGTTCGCGGGATCGACGTCCTCGAGCTCACGGCGAGCGAACACCTGACGGCAAACGAAATCGAAGCCGCGAAGCTCGCCAACCAGGGCCAGGTGTTCAACCCCCAGCAGCAGCTCAAAGTCACGTGGCCGGCGGAACCCGTCGTCGCACAGGCTTATCTCGATCAATTGAAGCGTGCGGGCGCGACTGATGACGATCTCGTTTCGGACATCGAACGCCGCCTCGAGGCGGCCGCCGACCGACTCGCCGATGATTCCCGTGATCGTGGGCTCGCACGTAATCTCGCTCGATTGGCCGAGCGAATCGGTGAAAACGGGTCGAGTGAGCCAATGGTGCGAGATCGTTTGAAAGCCCTGGTCGTCACGCTGAACGACATCGCGGAGCGGTTGCGTGGATGACCTCGGTTGAATAGCTGATGGCTTGGTCGCGTTTTCTGGCGTCGCTGCTCGCGTTCCTGACGGTAACGAGCGGGCTTGCGTGTGTGTGCGACGTTCAAGCCGCCGAGGTCAGCGCGCCACACGAGCACCACGCTGTCGCGGCGATGGTCGACTCCTGTGTCGATGCGCCGTGCTGTGCAGGCGACTGTCTCTCCCACGCGGATTCGCCTGATGTCGAAACGCGTGCGCTGGTGTCGGCTTGGCGGGTCGAACTCGACGCGAGCCCGACAGATGACACGCACGATGTAACGGCCGGCCTACACCGGGCAACCGGCCCACCGTTTGTCTCCGTTTCCTATATCGGTGCTGCCGACACCCCCGTGCGGCGCCACGATCTCCTTCTCGATTAGGCGAAGCCCCAGCACCGCTTGGTTTCGTGTTTTTGGCGGCGTTTCTCCGAGGGGAGGTTCTTCATGTCTTTCTTTTTATGGACGTACGGGCGTATGTCCTGTGCGCTCGTGCTGATCCTGACGGTCGCTGCCGGATGCAGCACCGTACCGACCGACTGGGGTGCGGCCGAGGTTCAGTTGTCCGTCCGCGAGCGGGGTCGGGCCCCGACCAGTGATCGCGAGGAGGCTGTTGCGGCGGTCTTGCACCATCCACTCAATGTGCGATCCGCCGTCGCGCTCGCCTTGGTCAACAATCCCGGGCTACGGGCAACTTACGGCGAACTCGGTTTCGCGGCATTTGATCTCGCCGCCGCCGCTCGGCTGCACAATCCCGTGCTTTCCTGGGCGGGCCTCGAGGACGGCGGCGATCGTATCTCGACGGTGGGCCTCGTGGCATCGATTGCTGACGTGGTCACGCTCGGCGCCCGCCGACGCGTCGCCGAAGCCCGGCGCATCGAGGCACGAGCGGAGGTCGCGCATGCCGTGCTCGAAACCGCGGCCGATACGGAGCGCGCGTTCTACCGATACGCGATTGCGCGCGAACGCGAACGCCGCGCGGCGAAAGTCGCACAGATCGCCGCGCTTTCGGCGGAACTCGCCGACCGATATTTCGATGCCGGGAATCTCACGCCGCGGGAGCTAGCGCTCGAGCGAGCAGCCGCCGCGGTTGCGCTGCTCGAAGCCGAAGAAGCATCCGCGGGTATTGCGCCAGCACGCACGGATCTCGCCATGCTGCTCGGGCTATCGGCAAGCCAGGGATGGCGGGTCGATGCGACGCTCGACCTGCCCCGCCCGCTCAGCCACGAACTCGAAGGACTCAAGGAACTCGCGATGAAGAACCGTCTCGATCTCGTCGCCGCCAACGATCGGATTACTCGCTTGCGAGACGACCGCCGGGCGCGGGGTTGGCAAAGATTCCTCGGGGTGTTCGACCTCGGCCTCGAACGAGAGCGTGAAACCAGCGGCGATCGATTTCTCGGGCCGACGGTCGATCTCGAACTCCCGCTCAACAACCATCCCGAGGAGATCGGGCGAGCGGACGTCGCCATCGCGGTCGCGATCGCCGAGCGCGACGGGCTGTTGAATACGATCGATTCGGCCGTCGAGCGTGCGCACGCCGCGATCGAGAGTGCGCGCGCGCGAATCGCGATCTATCGCGACGACCTGATCCCAGCGCGGCGCGAGGCGACACGCCGCGCGCAGGAAGAAGCGAATTTCATGCTCATCGGGACGTTTGAGCTTTTGCGTTCAAGGGAGGACGAGTATCGCGCCACCGCCGACTATCTCGACGCGGTGGAGGATTTCTGGGTCGAACGGACCGAACTCACTCGGGCCGTCGGGACCACCTTGACGATCGGGTCGCGGCGCATACCGCTCGGTCTAGACGCTGTGAGTGACGAGATCGGCGGTCATCACGACCATGGCGCAGGAGAGGGGAGATGACGGTGGAAACGTCTCGACGAGGATTTCTGAGAATGGGAGGTGCTGCGACGGTCGCGGGGATCGCGGCGCCGGCCGATGTAGAGCGTGCGCCGGGTCGCGCGCACATCACGCCTGTCCGAACGATCAACGGCTGGACTCTGCCGTACCGAATGAACAACGGGGTCAAGGAGTTTCATCTCGTAGCGGAACCCGTCGACCACGAGTTCGCGCCGGGGATGAGCGCGAAATGCTGGGGCTACAACGGCAGTACGCCAGGCCCCACGATTGAGGCGGTCGAGGGCGATCGCGTTCGTATCTTCGTCACCAATCGCCTGCCGGAACACACGACCGTGCATTGGCACGGCCTTATCTTGCCGAGCGGTATGGACGGCGTTGGCGGGCTATCACAGCCCCATATCGCGCCGAACGAGACGTTTCTCTACGAGTTCGATCTTGTTCAGCACGGTACGCACATGTACCACCCGCACGCAGACGAAGTGGTGCAGCTATCCGTTGGCATGATGGGGATGTTCATCATTCATCCTCGAGCCCCGGCGTCACCGGTCGATCGTGATTACGGATTCCTACTGCACAACTGGGCAGTTCATCCGGGCACGTATCGACCGGATCCAGCCGTGATGGTCGAGTTCGACCTCTGGACGTTCAACAGCAAGGTATTTCCCGCGATTGAGCCGCTGGTCGCACGAACGGGCGAACGGGTTCGTATTCGAGTGGGTAACCTTTCGATGTGGAATCACCCGATTCACCTGCATGGCGTCAAATACCAGGTGACGGGATCCGATGGAGGCCGGTGGCCCGAGCATCAATGGCGGACCGAGACGACCGAAATCGTCGGCGTCGGGCAAACCCGCGACATCGAGTTCGAGGCGGTTCCTGGAGATTGGGCGCTGCACTGTCACATGGCCCACCACACGATGAACGCGATGGGCCATGAGCTACCGAATCCGCTCGGCGTAGAGCACACCAGTATCGAGGACGACATTCGTAAGGTGCTACCCGGGTTCGTCGCAATGGGTGAACAAGGCATGGCTCGGCACCAATCGCACACGGAGATGGGCCATCACCCGGGTCCGCCGAATACGCTGGCCATGATGGCCGGTCGAGGGCCCTTCGGGAATATCGGGATGGGTGGCATGTTCACGATCGTCAAAGTGCGCGACGAGCTACCGCCGGGTAGTTTTGAAGATCCGGGATGGTATGACGCGCCCGCCGGGACCGTTGCTTCGCGCATCAGCGGCGATCCGGACTATGGTGACCCCGTCAGGAGATGACCGAAGAGCGGAGGTGACGGCGTGGCGTGCAAACATGAATGATCTGACGCGACGAACCTGGTGCGTGCTCTGGCGCGCCGGCCTGGCCCTTACCTTGAGCGCGTGTGACGACGTCGCGGTGGTCGTGCTCGATGGCCCGTTCTCCGCGACGTCGGCCCAACCGAACCTCGTGGTGGACGGGGCGGGTGGTGCCGTTTTGAGTTGGCTCGAGGTCGATGGTCCACATACCGTCTTGAAGGCGGCGGTGCTCGAGAACGAGAACTGGGTCAATGTCCGTGACGTCACCGGCGGCAAGGACTGGTTCGTCAACTGGGCGGACTTTCCTTCCGTCGTTCCAATCGATGAGGAGCATTGGGTCGCGCATTGGCTCGTTCGCAATCGGGATGCTCCATTTGCCTACGACGTCTTCGTTTCGACGTCGACGGATGCAGGCGTGAGTTGGTCAGCCGGCCGCTTGCTCCACGACGACGGTACTGCGAGTGAGCACGGGTTCGTCAGCATCGTGCCGGGTCCGGCCGGCGCCGATGTGATCTGGCTCGACGGGCGGGACATCGCGAACGAAACGCGCACGAAGAGCATGACGCTGCGCATCGCAACTCTCGCGAGCACCGGCTCGATTCTTAATGGCGGCGTCGTCGACGGACGGGTCTGCGATTGCTGTTCGACGGACGCAGTGCGGACGAACAAAGGCGTCGTGATCGTCTACCGCGACCGCAGTGCTGACGAAATCCGCGATATCTCGATCGTGAGAGACGTAGGAGGCCGTTGGTCGATACCGCGTCGCGTCGCACGCGATGGCTGGCGAATCGACGGGTGCCCCGTCAACGGCCCGGCCGTGGATGCGAAGGGCGAGATGGTTGTCGTCGCCTGGCCGACGGGGGTCGGCGATGATGCGCGGGTGCGATTCGCGCGATCGATCGACGCCGGTGTTTCGTTTCCCGACGTGATCGACATCGATGACGTCAATCCGGTCGGCCGGGTCGATGTCGTGCTGCTTGGCGACGGCCGGGCGGTCGTCAGTTGGATGCGTCGCCGTGAAGGCGATGCGGCGTTGTCGTTTCGTACCGTCGGTGTGGATGGTGAGCTCGGTCGAGTACACGACATCGCCTCGATGAGCGCCGAACGCGCCGCTGGTTTTCCGCAGATGATCAGTGTCGAGAATCGGCTGGTCTT
Source organism: uncultured Pseudomonadales bacterium (assembly GCA_951813295.1). GTDB lineage: Bacteria > Pseudomonadota > Gammaproteobacteria > Pseudomonadales > Azotimanducaceae > VXYL01. Next base: position 471,622 of record CATOTI010000002.1, on the reverse strand, counting down.
TGCCTGGACGGATCCTGCGAAGCAGCGCGTCCGCACGGCTGTCGCATCGCTGGCGACGCTGTCCGGACAACGCTGACCGGCAGGGCTTCGCTTCTGATGTCCAACGCGTCGGTTGAGCAGGCTTCCCGCTAGGCCTAAGGTCGGTATCGAGACTTCTGGAGGTCCCTCGAATGACCCGAGTTCTGACTTGGATTGGTGGTGCGGTGATTGCGACCGCGGTGATCTATGCGTTGATCGCGCCGATCGGACCGGCGCCGGGGATCTTCATTGGCGGTGAAGCGACGGACGTGCCGGAGGAGTGGCCGTCGACAGCGGCGGTGGACGAGATTCTCCTCAAGGTGCCAGGCGCTCTACCTCGAGTCGTCATCATCTGGGTCGTCGACTATGACGGCGAACTCTACGTCGTCGGTGCCCAGGACGGTGGTTGGGTGAGCATGATCGGCGATGAGAGCCCGGTGCAGATGCGGCTCGAAGGCCGGACGTATGATCTCATCGCAAAGCGGGTCGACACGGGTTGGGAGCCCATGGTGAGCGCGTACAAGGAGAAGTACGCGCCGAACTATCCCGACATCGTGGCGGGATTTCCCGCGGTCAAGGATGCTGGTGGCATCATGGCGTTGTACCGATTGGGGCGTGGTTAGGAGCCGAGGGATCGAAACATGAGCTGGGAAGTTTTCAACGTCGACAGCGTGACTGCCGATATCGGCGACACAAGCACGGTTTATCGTGAGTTTCTTCGATCCGACGCGTTGTCTTGTGGGATCTACCGTCTCGCAAAGGGGGCGACTGACATGCAAACCCCGCACGACGACGACGAGGTCTATTACGTCATCAAAGGTCGTGCGCGGATGAAGGTCGGCGAAGAGGAGCAGGATGTCGGGCCCGGCTCGATCCTCTACATCGGGGCAGCATCGGAGCACTCGTTCTTCGAGATTCACGAGGACATGGAGCTGCTCGTCTTTTTTGCGCACACGGGTCGATAGCGCCGGGGCGCAACGCGCCTCACCTTAGCGCTTTTTCGACACACTCGAGACCAAAAGCCCTTTGAGCCTTCGACTATTCGTAGTGTGACTCGCTCGTCGGCCCCATTCCGAGACGGACGGGATCCGGGCCATCCTGCAACCATGGGCCCGCCGAGGTGAGGCCCATGAGCGTGCTGAACCGGGCTGGGTTCCGCTCGATCATCTCGGGTGTCACCGACGCCCAGAAAAGTTCCTGTGGTTGGATGGGATCGCGCACGTGGGGCAGGACCAAGGTCATCCGACGGCCCTGCGCCGTTCGAGGCACGGCGCCATGCCAGAGACTGCCGTGCCAGATGATGACCGACCCGGCCGGGACTTCGACGACACGAAGTTCCTCGTGATCGTGTGCCATACGCAACGCCGGTGGTACCGGTTTTCCCCAGCGGTGACTACCCGGCCAGACGCAAACCGCCCCATTGTCGCGGGTGTAGTCGGTCAGCACCCAGGTGACGACCGAGTAGTTCGAGATCGGTGACCACGGGGCGGGGAACTTGCCGCTGTGATCGGCGTGCAAGCCAAGCGCCGGTGCGCCCGAATCCTTGATGAGGCCAGTGCATTGCGAGAGTTTCGCGCGGAAACCGAGCAGATAGGTCACGAGCGTCAGGGATTCGGGCGCCATGAGCGCTTCTTCGAAAGCCGGGTCCTCGGGCAGCATGTGGAATAGTGTCGAGCCGAGTCCCGATCCGGCGCCGAGGTTGTTCGTTGCGACGCGCTTTTCGATCGTGAGCATGGCGGCTTTCAGCCGCTCGATCAGATCGGGTGACGACGCCTTGCCGGGCGGTAGTACCGTGTAACCGTCCGTCTCGAGTTCGACCACGTTCCGAGCGAGGTCGAAACGCGCGATGTCGGCCTGTAGTCGCTCGGTCGCTGCGGGTCCCGTCGGCAGGGGATCTTCTCGCCATTTAGCTTCGGCGAGTTTGCGCAGCATGCCGAGATCCTCGGCGAGTCCGTAGCGATCGATGGCCATCGACTTAACCTCGTTTTTCCAATCCCGTTTTGCACGGTCAGCATAGCGACCAGGTGCTACGGTGCGCGCCCGTTTTCGGACTGGTTCGAACCATGGCGGACGTGTCGAGTCCTCGCGAAACCCATTTCCGCAGCCCCTTGAAGGCGTTTTCCTGGCGCATCGTCGCGACTACCACGACGGCCGTGATCGCATACTTGGTCACGGGCGCGATCGATACGGCGCTCACGATCGGTGCTTTCGAGTTCGTGCTGAAGTTCGTCATCTACTACCTGCACGAACGCGCGTGGCAGTTTCTTCCGCGCGGTACCTTTCGGCGTTGGATGGATCGTCGTTCGCAGGTGCCTCCGCGTGACGCTTCGGGTTAAATCGGAGCTGGCTCGTAAGGGGGATTCAAGCCATGCGTACGATTTTGGTTCTTGTCGCTGTCGCTTTCTCGTTCGCCGGGAACGCCGACGAAACGCGCTGTCGTCACCTCGTCTCGATGACGGATCTCGATCGCGCGATCGAACCGGGCATCTGGGTGCCGGCGGACGAAGCTACGCCGGCGCACTGTCTGGTGCGCGGCGTTATCAATCGCGCTATCCGCTTCGAGGTGACGTTGCCTGAAGAATGGAACGACCGGTTCATGTTCACGGCCGTGGGTGGCGCGGCCGGCGTCATCGGCGACACCCGGACGTTGCTCGGGCGTGGATTCGCCATGGCGTCGACCGACACGGGCCACGAGATTTCCGAAGGCGTCGCCTTTTACAATCAGCCCGAAGCGACGCTCGATTACGCCTTCCGCGGCGTACACCTTGCGACCGTCGTGGCTAAAGAGATCGTCGAGCACTACTACGCAAACGACATCTCCTATTCGTACTTGCAAGGCTGCTCCAACGGCGGCCGCGCCGCGATGCTCGAAGCGCTGCGTTTTCCTGGCGATTACGACGGCATCATTGCCGGGGCGCCGCTATTCCGGTTCGAAGAGTTCGTGCCCTGGGCGATTGCCGTGCACCGTGCACACGAGAAGGCACCGCTCACCAAGGATGCGCTGCGCGTTCTCGACGAGGCTTCGCGGAACTCTTGCGATCACCTCGATGGCGTTCGCGATGGCGTCATCAACGATCCGCGGCTCTGTACCGCCGAGCACTTCGATCTCGATGAACTTGCCTGCCGTGGTGGAGCACGTTCCGATTGCCTCACGAAAGGACAGATCGAGACGGCGCGCGTCGTTTACGGGGAGATGCGTGACGACGAAGGCAATCTGGTGTCACCCGGCGTACCGCCGGGTGCGGAGGCGCGCGGTGATTGGGCTGCGTGGCAGTTGGCGAGAGAAGTCATGGGGGGCGAATCGATCATCAGCGGCATCGGCGAAATGTTCACCTTGATCATGCGGCACGACCCGACCTTCGATCTCGAAACGTTCGATCCGATTCGCGACCGTGACCGGATTCACCGCGCGATGAACGCATTCGACGTCGGCTCGTTTGATCTGAGTGATTTCGCAGACCGGGGCGGCAAGCTCCTCATGTATCAGGGATGGAACGACTATCCGCTCCGCCCACAACGTGCGATCGCCTACCTCGAAGGCGTCGAAGCGGAGATGGGTCGTAGCGAGACCGGCGACTTCTTCCGTCTCTTCATGGTGCCGGGAATGCTGCATTGCGCGGGCGGTCCCGGCGCGTGGGAGGCGAATTATGTCGACCCGCTCGTCGCATGGCGGGAACGGGGCGATGCGCCCGAGCGAATCGAGGCGGTCCAGCCGGGGCCGGTCGAGATGGCCCATATTGTGCCCGATGAACGGATGCCGGACCCCGAGCCCTTCGAGCGGCCGCTCTGCGTTTATCCCGCGCTCGCGCACTACGACGGCGGTGACGAGGACGCGTCGGCAAGCTTCAGCTGCAAAGTGCCTTAAGGCGACGTTCGAAGTGGTTTGATCGCCTTCGACGCCCAAAGCGTATAGGGTCGCGCGAAGACTTTTGCGGCCCGAGGCAGTTATGCGCGCAGCGAAAATCGGCGGAATCGTGGTGGCCGTTTATGTCGTTCTGGTCATCGTCTTCGAGAGCCTGCTCGGCTACTACCAACCGGAGCAACCGGGCGGGACGATGACGATCACCGTCGCCGACGGAAACGCGCGTGTCGTCGCACGGCTGACCGACGATGAAGGCAATCTATACGTCGCGGCCAACCATTGGCCTCGCGCCTGGTATCGCACAGCGCTCGAGAATCCCGTGATGGACGTCTCGTTCGACGGCGAGACCAAGCCCTATCGTGCGGTCTTGCTAGTAGGTGACGAGTACGATCGTGTCAACGAAGCCAACAGCCTCGGCTTCGTCTTCAAGTTGCTGACCGGCTTCCCGCCACGCGAGATCATGCGCCTCGATCCGGCCTAGCGATGTGATGCGTCACTCGTCCTCCGTCGCCTTACCGTCCCATACCGCCGGCCCGTAGCCGGGATGTAGCCGTTCGGCGTCGTAGATGCCGAGTTCGGCTTCTTTGTGGCAGTCGGCACACGGCGCGAGGAAACCTTCCGGCAATTCGTCTCGTTCGAGCTCGATCGGGATTCGATAGTGCATGTTGATGAAAGCCGGGAGCTCCGTGATGCGGATCGGCGGTGGTTCCGGCAGTCCGCGGAGCAGGCGGCTCATCTTAGCTGGCCGGCCCGGATCGAGGCCGTTTGCGTCGAGATACGTCGTGATGTGTGCACGAGTCTCGTCGTCGAGTTCGGCGTTGTCACCGAAATGATCTTCGAGGCCCGACATGACACGTTGCCACGACACGACCGGTAGCAGGTCGGGTGCATAGGCGAGGTGGCAAGCGCCGCACTCCTCCATGTAGACCTCGTCCTGAACGTACTGAGGCGGACCTTCGACTGCGTTGACGACGAGGCCGCCCGCGCCGAAAACGAGTGTGCCCAGAAGCCAGATCCTACCGAGCAATCGTCCGCGATCGATCATCGCCTGCTCCTCTTCCTCAAAACTTTGCCAGCCAAACGAGCACGTCGCCTTGTTCAGTGGCGGTGCATTCCCGATCGAAAGTCCATTTGCAGTTACGCAGAAGCCATTTTTTCATCTTCTTGACGTCCGTTAGGCGTTCCGGATTGACCGTGCGCGCCATGGGTTCGATGACCTTACCCGTCTTGATGTGGCGACCGCGCTTATCGAGTGCCTCGCTATGACAACTCATGCACGTACGATCCGGAATCGTCTCGCGTACCCAGAGGCGTGCGCCTTGGTCGGCATCGAACGGTCGCTCGGCCCGGTCACTCAGTTCGACGAGAAGTTCAGCGAGCGCATCGGGGTACCCATCGGCTGCTGACGCGGATTGCACGCCGAGTGCGACGAGGAGGATGGACAAAAATCTCACCGCCGCACCGCCTTGTCGCCCGTGAACATCGCTTTGATGAGGTTCTCGCGCATGATCAGGCTCGTGAGGATGACGCCCGCAACGTGCAGTACCACGAGCGCGAGCGTTGCGTCAGCGGCGATCTCGTGGGCGATGACGAATGGCCGATCGGGCCACGCGGCGACCCACTGGGTCGGTATGGGTCCTTGGCCTTCCATGCCGTAAAGGATCGTACCGGTAATCGCGGTTATTGCGAGGCTCGTCAGCAGCAGAAGCACCATCACGCCGCCGGCGGGATTGTGACCAATGTGTCGGGGCGCATCGTTCGATGCGAGTTCGACGAGGTGACGCAGCGCCTGGTGCGGACCGGTGACGAAATCTGCGAACCGGGCATGACGTGAACCCGTAAACCCCCACACGATTCGAAAACCGATGAGGAGAAGCACCGTGTAACCGGCGTGCGCGTGCAAAGCCGGCCATTCGGTTTCGATGATGTAGGCGACGCCGAAGAAGACCGCGAGGGTCCAATGGAACAGCCGCACCTCGACGTCCCAAACGGTGAGCCGGTCAACCACGGTAGCTAGGCGACCCCCGGTACCGGGGACCGCCTGCGTGTGCTACTTGGCCGTCAGCAGATTCGGCGCGATCGCCTCCGGCTGGTAGGCCGGGTCTATGCAGAGGATCTGCAACGCACCGCCTTCGAGCGCGGGCGGCGGGATCGGGTTGTTCGAAAGGCAGACGCGGCCGTCGTCACCGAAGGTCATGTCGCGAGAGTAGGTCCCGGAGAGCGGCACCGGATAGACGATCCAACGTTCTTCCGACGGGATGAACCGAAAGATCCGGTCCGTCATGTTCTCGTTCAGCCAGATGTCCTGCGTCTGCGGATGCACGCCGAGTGCATACGGTGCGGGACGATAGCCGGGCGCGAACTCCGGCATGTCGTAGACGGTTGCTTCGAATCCACCGTCGGAGACGTCGACGCGCGCGAGTTGGCCTTCGGAGTATCCGGAAATCCACAGGATGCCCTCTTGGTCGAAGCGCATCCGACGCGGACCACGGATCGGGGAATCGAATTCGGTCACTTCGAGCGTTTCGGAATCGACGCGACCGATCTTGTCGCCGAACAGTCGCCCGTACCACATGGTGTCGTCGATTGGATTGATATCGATGCCGTAGGGCTGTGTACCACCGGAGATCCCGCCGGGTTCTACGTCCGGCAGGGAAATGATGTCGAACGTGCCCGCATCGACATCGAGACGCCCGACGTGCTCGGAACCGGCGAGCGTGAACCAGGGATAACCCTTCTGATCAACGCGGATCGTGTGCGGGTAGACGGCTCGGGTTTCGGGCGGAATCACGAAGGAAGGTTCCCACTCATTCGTGTCGGGATTGAAGACACCGATGCTTCGACTCGACGTGTTGGTCACGTAGTACTTGCCGTCCTGCGGCCGCAGATCCAGAGAGTGCGGTCCGTGGCGTGATCCGGGGCTGAACTCGCCGACCACTTCCTGGGCCGGCGCCTCGAAGCCCTTGTGATACGCCATTCCCCGACCGTCTTGCTGCATCACGTAAAAGGACTGACCGGTCACCGGGTCGGTCACCGCCATGTGATCAAGCGCCTGATCGACGGTGTAGATCGTGCCGGTTTCGGGATGGATGATGGCGTCGTGCGGTACGAACGCGCGGTCGAGCATGTACTCGTACACCTTGGCGTTCGCGAGCGCCGGGTCGAGCGGAAATTCGGGGCGGACGGTAATCGGTTTGCCGTCGAAGCCCTCTGCGAGGATCACCGATCGCCGGTCACGCAGTTTGGCATCGAAGTTACCCACCATGCGGTGCATACGCTCGATGGTCACCACCCAGTATTCGGCGCTCCGCACCTGGCGGGTGAACGGATTTCCCATCTGGTGGCACGACAGACAGTCGCGTTGGAACTGGTAGCGGTTGAAATCCTTGTCCGGACCGTCCTCGAACGCCAGATTGCCGAAGTGGTAAGCCGCCGGGAGGCTGTCGGAAATCTCGACCGGATCGGTCATCGGGAACATGACCACGTCCTCGGTCGTGACGCCGTCCGGCGCGATCTCGACCGTCGATTTCGCATCCTTGAAGTACGGGCTACGCGTCCGGAATTTCAATACACCTTTGAGTGCGGTCGCCAAGACGTAGTTGCCATCCATATCGGTATAGACCGTCTCGGAGATGCCCGCGATGTCGTCCGTCACACGGACCATCACCCCTTCCATCGCCTGGCCGTCGTTGTCCTTGACCGTGCCGTTCAAGACACCGGCGGATGCCGGGAATGCCACGGCGATGCAAAGCGCGGCGGCGGTAAGACTCAGTCTCGGCGAGTAACCGTTTTTCATCATCAGTTCCCCCTAACGTTCGCGAATATCGGCATTCACGTGCCGCCATACTACGCCAGCCGAACCGGAACGACGAAGGAGCATCATGCAGACCTACGAGGCGAGTCAGGCGTTCGTGAATGCGCGCGGTATCCGTTTTCACTATGCGTTTGACGGGGACGACGACAAGCCGGTCCTTGCGTTGATCAACATGGCGAGTCACAACCTGACTTGCTGGGAGGTGGTGCTCGAGGAGCTCCTCCCGAGTTTTCGGGTGCTGCGCCACGACATCCGTGGTACCGGCAAGAGCGGCGCGGGCGAGGTGGGCGAGTTCACGTTTCGGGACTATGCCGATGACCTTGCAGGCATCATGGATTCGCTCAGCGTTGATCATGCGTACGTCGTCGGGGTCGCTTATGGCGCGCGCACCGCCGCTCGATTCGCGCTTCACCATCACGATCGACTGGCCGCGCTCGGGCTCTTCGACGTCGCGTTGACGCCCCCCGTCGAGCAGGGCGGCCAACGCGAACTCGGCCTTACCGCTCGGGCACTGCTCGAGGAGGCCGGCGAACCGGCCGTTCTCGCGCGGAAATACTGGCGCTTTTATGAGGATCGCGAGGCCGCACGGCTTGCCCATACGGCGCATGAACAGGAACCGGATCCGACCGATCTTCTCGCCTCTGTCGATTTCCCGACGCTCGTTGCTTGTGGTCGTCAGGACGCCAATCTCGTCGAGGCGGCGCGAATCGCCGCGACGATTCCGGATGCCGAGTTCGCGGTCATGGAAATGACCGGCCATGGATCGCCGTTCTTTCGGCCGGGGCTTTTCGCCGAACTGGTGACGGGGTTCTGGCAGCGGCGTGTGGGTGACTAGGGCGGTCGGCGAGGCGTCGGTGAAGATATCGCACTTTCGGATGAACTCGGCGCGTAACCGGCCCTCAGGATTTTTCCTGCTCATGGTGGTCGCGCTCGTTTCCGCGCCGATTTGGAGTAACGACATGCACGCTTTCGCGGGTCGCTGGGAGTTGATTCCGGAACTCTCCTTCTACGAGCAAGGAGAACCGCCCGAGAGCGGTACCTACACGATCGATGTCGACGGTGAGACGGTGTCCTTCACTATCGAGTGGTCGATCGACGGTGCCGATCAGTCGATCGCCTTCGGTGGACCGCTGGATGGCGAGTGTCACGCGGTGCCGGAACCCGACGGTGCCGAGGTTTCGTATACGCGCGTCGACGCGTCCGTCCTCGAAAGCACCCTTGTTGTCGGCGGTAAGCGGCTCGCGTTCGCTCGACGGCAGGTGTCGAGTGATCGAACGTTGATGGCCGTTCTTCAGGAGAATACGGTCGCGGACGGCGGCAAGGTGCGAATCACGCAGGTCTACCGGAGGCACGTTGAATGACGACATCCGATCAACACGCGAAGAAGCGCGCGACGATGGCGAAGAATCTCCACGAGCAGACGGGTAGGCGTGTCGAGGACTGGGTCGACATCGTCCGGCAGTCAGATGCCGGTTCGTTCAAGGAGATCGTCGATTGGTTGAAGTCGAACCATCAGCTCGGCCACTTCCAGGCGCGGCTCGTGGCGGAAGCCGCGCGAGACGAGCCATCGGGTTGAAACGCCGCTCTCGTCGATGTGTGGTTAGAAGCTTCGCGAACGTTCGTGCGTAGATTCGTTCTGGCGATTCTGACGATCATCGTCACGATACCGTTCCTGATGATCGCCGATGGCTGGACGTCGTTCGGCATAGCCCCTGGCGGCGAACGCCTGCAACGAATGCAGCGTTCGCCAAACTTTCGAGATGGCGTCTTCGTCAACGGCATCGCGCTTTACAACCCGTTCATGGATGCACCCGAACGCTGGTTCGACAGCAGCGCGTTCGCTAAGCCGGAAACGACGCCCGTCGTCGTGCGTCCCGATCCTGGCGTGTTTGATGTCGCGACCAACCTCAGGATCACCTGGTTGGGGCATTCGATCGCCCTGATCGAACTCGGCGGCGTGCGCTTACTCACCGACCCAGTGTGGTCGCAGCGCGTCTCGCCCTATACGTGGGTGGGTCCTGAACGTTGGTATCCGCCACCGATCGCGCTCGATGCGCTGCCGCCGATCGATGCCGTGCTGATCTCGCACGACCACTACGATCACCTGGACAGGGAGACGATCCAGGCACTCGCCGGAAAGGTGGACCACTTTGTCGTGCCTCTCGGTGTGGGCGCGCACCTGGAGTACTGGGGCGTGCCCCCCGCACACATCGTCGAGCTCGATTGGTGGGATGCAACGCCCGTTGGCGATGTTCGGGTGACGGCGACTCCCGCGCGACATGCCTCCGGGCGCATGCTGATCGACAACGACCGCACGCTATGGATGGGGTTTGCGCTTGATAATGACGAACGCGCGGTCTACTTCTCAGGTGATACGGGACTCTTTCCGGAGCTCAAGGACATCGGTGATCGACTGGGTCCGTTCGATGTCACGCTGATCGAAGTAGGCGCTTATGGCGCCGATTGGCCTGACTGGCACATCGGCCCCGAGCAAGCCGTGTTGGCGCACAACTGGGTACGGGGCGAGGTGCTGATGCCCGTTCATTGGGGACTCTTCGACCTGGCCCGACATGGCTGGACGGAACCTGTGGAACGAACGCTCGCGGCCGCGCGGGACCGCGGTTACCGCGTGTTGACGCCACGCCCGGGTGTGCCGGTCGACTTCGATCGAAGGGTCGAAAACCCGAAGTGGTGGCCGGTCGTCCCCTGGCAACGCGCGGCCGAAGCGCCGATCGTTGCGACCGGTGACTTCGACCGATCTTTTCGCTGAATACCGAACTCAGTACGGAAAGTTGAAGACGACTTTCACGCCGTCGGTATCGACGGGACGGCCGTCGACGTAGGCCGGCCGGTAGCGGCCGTCGCGTGCCGCCCCGCGGTACTTGTAGAGATATGTCTCCGGTGGCGCTTGTACGTCGATCGTCTTGATCTTCCTGACGTAGCCTCTGCGGGTGACGGTCACGGAAAACTCGATCCGACCCTGACGATCGTCCGCCCCGAAGGCACCATACCGACGCGGGCTCCCGGGGTGTGGCTGGAAGATGATCGCGGGTTCGGCGAAGTATTCGTCGATCAGACTCGGCTCGTTCTCTTCGAGGAAGCGATACGCGTCACGGTAACGATCTCGCGATGCACCGACCTCACGGTAGAGGTTCAAGACGTCCGCGTAGGCGAGCTTGGCTTCAATGACTTCTCGCGTCGAGGCGTTGTCGAGCTTGGCGTATGTGCGGACCGCACGCTTGAAGGCGACGACGCTCTTGAAACGGTAACGACGGCGCGATTCGACGATGTTGTCGCCCGCAAAGTAGTCGATCCAGAGCTTTCCCTCGGGGCGGGGGTGGAATGCGTTTCGCGATTGCCCGGGTTCGGGCCAATAGCGCTCCTGATGGACTCTGCCGAGTTCGACCAGCGTCTTCGCCTGCATGGCCTGATCATCGGGGTCGGCGGAATCGAGCAGGTCGAGGGCTTCCGTGTACATCGAGGAAGCCAACGTGAGGTGCAGGTTTTCCCGGTACCACTCTGCCAATCCGACATAAGCGGTTGCGATCGCGGCCTCGTCGGTGGCGAGTTTCACCCGCGTACTGAACGCCGCCTCGTGACGGTCGTTCGCCGTCTCGTAGTCTTCGAGTTGGACGAACGCGTCTGCTTCACGCAGCAGAATGTCGACTTCCTGGTACGTCGCGAATCCTTCGTTGACCCGTAGGAGATGACGCGCACGGTCGTATGCCTCGAGGGCGCCAGGGAGATCGCCCAGACTCATTCGCGCATCGCCCAGGTCCGTGAATGGGGTCACCAACGCTCGATCGTAAAGCGGATCCCCGTCGTCCAACTCTGCAATCACCGCAAGTGCTGCTTCTTCGGCCGCCGCGAACTCCCGTGCATCCAATAGGTCGCGTGCCGACGAGCTTTCGACCGCGCCCGGACTTGCGGAAACGAGGACGGAGCAGAAGAAACCGAGCAAAGGTCTCAGCCAGGCCATTCGCTCGAATTCTCGGATGGGCTTAAACAACGATCGCAACGGGACCTCCTCTCGTTGGATCCGCTCGATGGCCATCGTTTGCATTCGGGTTTGCATCGACGAACGCTCCTTGGCTCGCAACCGCTCTACTTCACGACGACGGGGCGAGTGGTGTACCCGTCCCTTCCTCGAGAAGAATTGTTCGACCGCCGACGAAATCGCCGAAGGCTTCGCGCGCGCCGCCGGGCCATGCGACTTCGACGTTTTTCGCGGATTCGTCGCGGCCCAAGCCGAAGTGCACGCGCGGGTCGTTGGATGAGAGATAGCTGCTGGTGGGTTGGACGTCCCGGTTCTGCCGTCGGCCTTCTGCGGTCACCGAGACCGTGGCTGAATGTGCATCTCGCCCCGTCGCCGAGACGACCCTGAAACGCGCCCAGTTGCCGCGATCCGGGGCACGGTTCATGAGCAGGTAGGGTGGTGCGTCGCGATTGACGACGAGTAGATCCAATCCACCATCGTCGTCGACGTCGCCCACCGCCAGTCCTCGGCTCGTGTGCACCAGGCTCGCGGCGGTACCGCCCTCGGGTTTCTGAAGTTCAAATCTGGCGCCGGCGCCGCGATAGAGCGAATTGGGTTCGGCGAACGGATCGCCGAGCTGATCGGGGATATGGGCGACCGCGCCGTTCGCGTGATAGATGTCGAGCCAACCGTCGTTGTCGAAGTCGGCGAACGCGACGCCGAACCGGGTGTAACGCCGACTCGTGACATTCAGCCCGACTTCGGCGGTCGCATCTTCGAACCAGTTGCCTGCATTGCGAAAGAGAGAATCGCTCTGGCTCTCGAGATTCACGACGAGAATGTCGACGTCGGCATCGTTGTCGATATCGGCGGCCGCAACACCCATTCCAGCCTTCGCTTCACCCGACTCGTCGGCGCCGCACCCCCAATCCATCGCCGATTCGGAAAACCGCAAATCGCCCTGATTGAGCCAGAGCTGGTTCACCATCATGTCGTTGGCGACGAAGATGTCCGTCAGACCATCCTGATTGAAGTCCGCGCCGACGACCCCGAAACCGTTGCCGAACGCGAGATGCATCCCGGCATTGCGACTCACGTCGGTGAAGGTCCCGTCACCATTGTTCCGAAATAGGCGATCGGGTGCGGGCGCTTTGTAGTTTTGCGGCGGACAGAAAGTCTGCACGCCCGCCATGTAGCACTCGAGTTCCGCGTCCAGGCGCCATTGAATGTAGTTCGCTACGTAGAGATCGAGATCGCCGTCGCCATCGAGATCGAGGAACGCCGCGGATGTGCCCCAACCGGGATCCGCGACGCCGGCGGAAGAGGCGACATTGGTAAAGACGCCTGTCCCGTCGTTCTCTAGAAGCAGGTTTTCTCCCAGGTTCGTGACGTAGAGATCAATGTCGCCGTCGTTGTCATAGTCGCCGGTGGCCACGCCCATTCCGAAGCCGTTGCCGTCCGGCGGAGTCGAACCGGCGACGAACGTTCCGTCGCCACGGTTCAGGTAGATGCGATCCCACGCGTTCGATGTTTCGATCAGGCTGCCGCTCTGCACGATATAGGCGTCGAGATCGCCGTCGCCGTCGAGATCCGCGAGCGCTGCGCCGCTCCCGGTGATTTCCGGAATTCGATAGGCCGTCTCGAAGCCCGAGTCATGTCGGTAGTCGATGCCTCGCGCCTGCGCCTGATCCTCGAACCAATACGTGGCGGCCGGCGCTTGTTCCTCGGCTTGGCAACCGGCCAATGCCAACACCAGCGGTGTCATCAATCGACGAGCAGTGGTGCTTGGATACACTCGGCTCACTCCAGCCCCTTGCGGAGGACGGAAAGGCGCCGACGTGCTGAGCGACGCTCGTTCGAGTGCGTGCCCAGGCGATCCGCCCAATCGAGGGCCGCGAGTGCTTGTTGATGTTCCCCGGACTCGGCAAGGCATCGCGCCAGGTGAACGTAGGCCATCGTGAACGACCCATCGATCTGCGTGGCGTCGTGGAATCGACGTACGGCGGCCTCCCAATCGCCGGCTGTGCCGTAGAGGAGGCCGAGCCGATAGAGAACCTCCTTCGGCTCTCTCGCGCCGTTGTCGAGCGCGCGTTCGAGCAACGCGCGTCCTTCATCCGCTCGGCCTTGTCGCGCGATGAGCCAGCCGAGTTCCTCCAGGGCACGTGCGTTGTTCGGTTCCGCCGCGAGCACGAGTTCGAGGTGGCGTTCGGCGCCGGCGTCATCACTTTCCTGGCGGAAGACGTTGGCCATCATCTGATGAAGACGCGCGTCATCCGGGTAGAGCTCGAGACCATCGGCGAGCAACGCTCTTACGATATCGAATCGTTCCAGCGCCGCGTTGGTGTTGATCGCGGCGATATCCTGGGGCCGGTCTTCGACCAGAGACTCAGCGATCGCCATCGCATCGCGCGGTCGTCCGGCTTGGATGAGATTCTGCGCGTGGAGTAATCGATTGCTGAACCCCGCGATAAACGCGGCATGGCGCGAGAGCTTGGGATCGATCCATTGCATGGCGGTCGTCGCAGCACTTCCCCGAGCGGAGGCGATCTTCGCCTCGTCGTTTCGACCCAGCGCTCGGTAGGCCCTGCCGAGGAGCGCTTCGAGACGCGGATCCGGGGTCGTTTGGTTCACCGGTTCGAGCAGATCGACCGCCGCCTGAAATTGACCGTCGTCGAGATGCAGGTGTGCGAGTCCGACGACCGCGGGCGCGCCCGCGCCAAGCGCCGCGGCGCGCTTGTAGGCTTGCCGCGCTTCTTCGTGGCGGTCGAGTGCTCGGAGCCACGCACCACGAGATAACCATGCGGGGACATAGCCTTCGTCGACTTCAATAGCCGCCTCGATGGACGTCAGCGCTTGCTCGTAGTCCGAGCGTACTTGCACGAGGAGCAGCGCCTGAAAATAGGGCCAGTCGAATTCGTCCGGCGCCAGACGCGCCGCCGCCCCGTAAACCGAGATCGCTTCTTCATCGAAGCCGTTGGCGTCGAGTGCAATCGCAAGTTCGCCGCGACGCGCGCCGTCGGTGAGGTCCTCTGCCGCGGCCTGGTGGTGTTTCGCGAGCGCCGCGGTGAGCGCTGGGGCGCCCTCGATCGACGGCAGCGGCGAGAGGGCGATCGGTTCTTTGCCGCAGCCGGTAACGACGACGAGAAAGACGAGCCAGCAAAGCGGCCGGCCGTTCATTTCGATAGCTGTCATTTACATACGTGGGCGGGTGTTCTGTCGTCCGATCAAAGGTCGAGCATCTGCTCACACTTACGGCGATCGTCACGTTTGATGTCGTCGATTTCGCAGCGAATCCGAAACGCCTGGAAGGGTCGTGTAGAAGGACCGACCAGGCGCCAGGACCGGCCGCTGAGGATCCGGGACTTGGCCTTTTCAAGCTCGACCTTCTGGCCGACCTCGAGACGCGATTTGCCAGCGTCGTCACTTTCGAACAAGTACGAACCATCGACGGCGATGAGTTGGCGATCCAGGATCGATTGGAAGATGCCGGTCACTTTGCCGTTGAAGCTCGGTTCCGGGGCCGTCAGCTGCGTCGTCGGCGCGGCGTCGACGGCGGGTCGAACAGGCGCCGTGCGGCGCTCGTTGACGACGGGCAGAGGTTGGCGTTCGGGCGTGGGTTCGACGGGTGGATCACGTCGAGGTTCCGCCACACGATTCGTTCTGCGTTGTGCGCGCGACGGCGTTGGCGGGAGTAAATCGTCGACGCTGAGCGGACGGGGACCGTCGTCAGCGTCGTGGTTCGCGTCTCGTTGGGCTGCGGCGATACACGCTCGGCGCACAGCCGTGTTATCGATCGCCAGACAGTCCATGACCTTTTCGCACTGTGCTCGGCGCTCCGGCGGCACGGTTTCGCACTCCTCGGTGCTCCACGCGTTAGCGGAGGCAAAAAACAGCGCGGCCGTGATCATCGTTTGCGTGAGCGATACGTGTCGCCGCGGGGTCGGAGTGAAATCGGTCATCGTGAGAAAGGCTCCGTGCCGGATCAGCACCCTAGTCTAGGGTGGTTCGCGGCGCCTTCAAGCCATGGAGGGAAAAACGTGGGAGGCAGTAAGGAACTACCTCCCACAGAGTCGCGTCAGAACCCGACGGTCAGACGCAGGTAGAGCTGCCTACCCATGATGCTGTCGAGGTAGCTTTCGTAGCCTACGCCCGACGGGAACGCGTTCGGGTTCGAATCGAATATGTTCCGCATCGCGATGTTCGCGGCGACGTAACCGAAACCAAGCACGTCCGGCCGTCGATACGTGTAGCTCGCGTCGAAGTAGGCGCGGCTTTCAATCCGACAATACGGGTTGCGGTCCTGGTCCGTACAAGCGTCATCCTCGGTCCAGTTCGCGGTATGCATACCGTGATCGTGTTGCAGGTGCGGGTTGTTCGCGGAATGCGCCGGGCCAAACCGGTCGACGATCTCATCCCATGAGGCAATGACGTCGGTAATTGGGCCGTGGTAGCGCATGCCGAAGTGCATCGAGTGGTTGTCCTTGAACCAGCGCAACGACGCGTTAACGCGCCACTCCGGGGTCGGCGGAAGCGGCGAGAACAGGGCGTTGTATGGGCGCCAGAACGCGGCACTGTTGCGGTTACCCAACCCGTCCACCCGGATGCCGGCGAACGGATGACCACTGTTGGCATTGTAGCGCTGGAGGCTCATCTCGAGCATCTGCGTTGCGGAAACGCGAGCTTCGAAAGTGCCCCATCGATCACCGAGGTTCACGAACGGAATGTCGCTTGCATCGAAGCGATAGCGCATGTTGTAGATGACGGAGCGAACCGTGGACTCGCCCTGGTTCAGCCAACCGTCATCGACACCCGTCAGGCGTCCATTCGCGTCGCGGATGATGTTTGCACCGCCGAGACCTTGCTCGGCTTGCGCGATGAAGTCCGCTGCCGCTTGGGCGCGACATTGCAGTTCGGCAGCCGACGTCTGCTCCAGGAATTGCGATACCGAAACATTGCCTTCGTCCTCGTTGTCGTAGTTGATCAACGTGCCGGGGCACGCGTTCACCGCAAACGTTTCGAACGGACCCGCGTTCTGACCAAGGATCACCCCGGGGCCCATTCGCTCGACACGACCGTTGAAGACAACGTTCGTGTAGTCGGCTTCGAGTACGAGGTCACCGTTGAAGAGCTGCAACGAAATACCGGCGTTCCAGAGATCGGAAGTTTCGGCATTGAGACCGCGGTTCGACGCATTCTCGCGAACGGCAACGCCGGGGATGCCGCCACCCTGACCGAGGCTACCTACACAACTGGCAAGTTCGGGCATCGCGTCACAGATGTAGTCGGCCTGCGTCGAGAAGACGACGTCGCCCGGGGCCGATGCGAACAGCTGGTAGCTTCCCGGCGGTACGAAACCTTCGGTGATGCTACCGCGCACTGCGATCCAATCGGTCGGCTGATAGCGAATGGCGAGCTTCGGAATCGTCACGTCGAATCCGGCCGACTGACCGTTGGAGGCGAACGATGCGTTGATGTCGTATTCCGTGTAGCGAACGGCCGCCTGGATCTCCATCTGGCCCCAGGTGTCGCTGTTGAGCGGTTCCACGCGGATCTCCGCGAAAGCCGCCGTGACTTCTTCGGACGAGCCCTGGAAGTCGACACGATCCGAGGAGATACCTGCAGCACCCAACTGGTCGGGACGGAACTGCTCGTCCTCCTTTCGGAGATGGAGGCCGATGGCGGCGCCGATCGGTGTGTCGTTGTACCAGAGGTTTAAGACGTTGCCGTTCGAGACCGTGACATCGATCATCGTCATGCCGATGTCGCGCTGGACATGGCGTGGGCTCAAGCCCGCGTTTCTCGTCTCGACCGCCGTGTTCCAGGCGGGATCATCCTTGCTGCGCCACTGTTGTAGATGGGCAGGCAGGACGAGGCCCGTTTCGGGGTCTTGCGACAGCCAGGCCGTCGAGAAGGGGTTCCAGCACGAGTCGCCGTTCGGTCCGCCCTGGCAGCGTAGGCTGTCGACGGTCAAGGGCCACGCGGGATCGAGCGAAACCCACTCGCGGCGACTGTTGTTCCAGATCCAGTCGAAATCGATCAGCCACTCCGTGTCGGGAATGTTGATCGTCGTTCCGAGGCGCAGACGCAGGTTCTCTTGCAACCGACGGTCGTTCAGCGACATATCCGGGTTCAACCACGGATACGACTCATGCACGTACGGCTGTTTCGGGAACGCACCGATATAGCCGTGGATGCCGACACCGGTATCGCCCATCAGGACGTCTTCGAAAAGGCGAATACCGCCGCTCGTGAACGTATCGAGGACACCGTCACCGTTGCTATCGATACCGTCCATGTCGGGATCGAAGCGGTCCGGCACGCCGTCGCCGTCGCGGTCGGCCGAGTCTGAAAGGAGAACGACTCGATGCATGGGGTTCAACTGACCGAAGCGGTCACCCAACTCGACGTCGTCAGCGATGCCGTCACCGTTGAAGTCGCGATCAGGTAATCCGTCGCCGTTGAGATCTTGGGCGAACAACAGGTATTCGCCCGGCTCCTGGAGATAGTTGTAACGGCCGTCGTTGTTGACGTCCATGTAGTCCAGCGTGCCGTGCGAGACGAGCACAGGACCCGTCAGGACGTAGCCGAAGTCGAGTGCGGCTTGCGTGTCGTTGGCGTCGCGGATATGACCGGGAACGTAGCTGTCGCAACCGGCGATCGTGTCGAGCACTTCGCAGACGTTCGAGTCGTCGGCAAAAGCACGGTATGGGTTGCCCGGGAGGCTACCGATCGCAATCGGCTGGGTGTGGTTGTAGTCGCGCACGCCCGTCGGCCACTCGTCGATCGACGGGGCAAAGGTCCGCGTCGAGTAGTCCAATCGGTTGAACACGGCCTCGCCACGTACGGTCACGTAATCGCTGAACTCGTGCTCGAAATACGCCATGGCCTGTTCTTGGTCACGACGCTCGCGGACATCGGTGATGTCCGTGATGGTGTACCGGCAGTCGCTACCGAAGGCCTGGTTGGTCTCCGTACCGCGGGTGCGGTATTCCTGACCGCGCCAGGGGCCGGTGCGAAATCCATTCAGGAAGTTGCCGTTCTGAATCGTGTCGTTTTGGCCCAGCGCTCTGAGCGTATAAGGCTCCGGCCGCGGCCAGCCACCATCACCCGGATCCACGACGTTGAGGGTCGGGGCCTGGCCGATCTGGTTGTGGCCAGCACCGAAGTCGTTGTTACAACCCGGATCTTCGAGATGCAAAGTCCGGAACGCCCCGCCGTTGTCGTTGAAGTCGCGAGGATATTGCGGGAAGCGCCAGCTGGACGACCACGGAACTGCGCCCGGCGCCGGGATGAGCGAACCATCTTTGGCCAATAGGCTCGGGATGTTGTCTTCATTCAGGAGGTTGATGTTGTTGTAAACCTCGTGGATGTCGGACCCCAATGCGGTCGAATGCTGTGCGTTCGCCTCGTACCAGAATGGGTTGGTTTGACTCGGCAGATAAAGCTCGCCTGCGTTGTCACGCACCGGCACTCGCCAGTCGCCTGGCAGGCCGTTGCCGCGCTCGCCGTAGGTCGGGAGCAACTGCCCCGTCCAACCCGCCGAACTCAGGATGTAGTCCGGCCGTGCAGTGAACGGCATGCTGTCCGCGTCGCGAATCTCGAGCGCGAAGATGGCGCTCGTTCGATCGCCTTGCGCGCCCGCGAGAAGGCCGATGCTCTTGTAGGGAGCACCATCATCGAGTGGCTGCTGGAACTCGTAGTTCACCATCAACCCTTCGAAGGACTTTTTCGGAATCATGTTCACGACGTCGGCCACGGCCTCTGCCCCGTAGATCGCTGACGCACCATCGAGAATGTTGTCGATGCGCGCGATGGCGATATTCGGATACATGTTGCCGAGATCAGCACCGGTACGGCGTGTGTTCGGGCCGTAACCGTTGACGTTGGTCGGAACCCGGTGGCCGTCCATCAACGTCATGGTCGCCCGTGTACCGACGCCGCGCAGGTTCGCATAGGTTTCACCACCCTGCGGACCGTCGGGACGGTTCACGCTCTGGTTCCAACCTTCACCCGAGCCCTGGCCGTCGGCCCGCCGATTTCCGAGGTGTTGGTGTTCGCGTTGACGCCGATTTGGTACGTCTGATCGAAGATGACGTCGCCCACGTCGGGCGTACCAGCCATCTGAAGGTCCAGTTCACCAATCGTATCGATCGGCGAAGGTAGGTCGAAATTGTCACGACGGATATGTGAACCCGTAACAATCACTTCTTCGACGTTACTGCGCCGCGGTCTCTCTTCCTCGGCTGACTCTTCATCGTCAGCGTCGTCGGATTCCGCAGCTCCCACGCTCAAGGCGAACACCGCCATCAGCGCGAGCAAGTACCGTCGATCCAGTAGTCGATCCAGCATAAGGCCCCCCCTGCAAGATGTCGTACGCCGACGGCGGATGCCGCCAGCGACAGGATTGACGCGTCGAGTATAGACCCCGTCTGCGACGACAGCGCTCGCCGCGCAAAACGCCTACATGGCGACCGCCGCCATCCCCGTCGTCGGTCCGGGTCTGGCACCGGCGGCGGCTGGCATCGCCGCCGGTGCCGCCGGCGCAGTCCGTTGTCAAAGAGGCGGGTGTAAGGTCCCGCGCGTCATTCGATGGCTTCTTTGATCCCCATGTCAGCCTTCTCGTCACCGCGCTTCTGTATCTTTCGCGATCGTCGAACGACTGTGATTCGCGGCGTTTTGTTAGTCATTTTGCTGGTCGTCGGCATCGCGCGCGCGCAGGAGGCGGTGTTAGTCGAGGACCTTCGCGGGCCCCTGGAACTGACGCAGTCGATTCCCGTCTCGATTACTCGTTTCGCCGACGCGGTGACGGAACCGGAGGATGTTCGCCTCGTCGTCTGGGCGCTCAACGATTGGTCTCGCGCGCTCGGCGGGCGCTTGCGATTCCATCTGGAGAGCGATGAAGCCGAAGCACGGATCCGCGTTCGCTTCGTGCCGCCCGCTACGGGCCAGTACGGCGAGGCGATCCGGATTCTCGTCGGCGATCGGCGCGGTGCGGTGCGGTGCTGCACATTCGTTCCGACGTGCGCGCCTTCGGGCGCGCTTTCGCGCGCCGTGCCGCGCGTGATCCGTTGTTCCGGCACACGATCGTCTATCTGACCCTCGTGCACGAAATGGGCCACGCGCTGGGGCTCGGCCATACCGCGAACTTTTCCGACATCATGTATGCGTTCGGCTTCGGCGGAGATATCGAAGCGTACTTCCTGCGTTACCGACGCCAGCTTGAGAGCTTCGACGACATCGAAACGACGACTGCGCTCTCGCCTGGTGACGGGACCGTCGTCCGTGCTTTCTATTCGATCGACTAGTGTTTTTGCTTGATTCGGTTGATCCGACTAGTCACGGATCTGGTCATCGCGCCTATTCGTCGCAGAAGGGAGTGGCGCCGATCGCGCAAGCCTTGGCGCGATACCACCGGCTCATCTCGTCGTCTGCGAGCTGGAAATCGGCGGACGAGTAAATCTCGACCAGCGCGGCGCAACTCGGTGTGAACGACAGAGCGCAGGCTCGTTCGTGGAGAGTGACCGCCCGTTCGAGATCACGTGTCTGCGTGAAGCCGAACTGATGCATCATGCCGGCCACCGCGCAACTCTTGCCGAGGCCCTGTTCGCAGCTCTCGAGAATGTAGGGATAAGCCTTGTCGGGACGACGTAATCCACGGTTGATGCCCTTCACGTACCCGGAGCCGAGGACGAAGCAGCTGAGGGGGGAGCCACCGGCCTCGCAGCTCGCCTCGAGCTCGGCGTTCATTCTCGCGGTGAGATTCTGCTGGTAAAGATCACATTCCCGGCTTGCGCCGGCGTCGCACGCGAAGCCGTACCAGATCTGGCGTTCCAGCGGCGTTGCCAGGTCTGGTTTCTCCTCATACAGGCGGGATAGCTCAGCGCACTGTTGAACTGCACCCTGTGTGCAACGGGATCGCAGCGTTTCCGTCAGATTCCGGCAAGCGTTGGGGCGATCATCGGCACAACTCGTTTGCCAATGTTCGAGGTGTCGGCCTGGATGGTCGGACTCGATGTACTCGACCGAGTACATCAGGGCAAAGAGACCGATCCACAGCGCCATGTGGACGAGATTCCAGTTCGGCGAGTAGCCCGGTAGGCGTACCCGTTCGCGAAGTTTCGTGGACCAGGTCTCGAGGAGCGTGCCGAGCTGCTCGACGCGAACCACCAGCAGATTCAGGACAGGCACGAACAGAAGCTTGTCGTACGCCAAGGGTTCGCCGTAGAAGTCGAGCACGCCGTAGATCACGAAGACGCTCAGTCCATAAGCTGTGCCGAACAAGAAGCGTCCCCAGTTGTTCTTGGGCGACGTGGCGGGATCCGTGATGAGTAGGTGCAGTCCGAGGAAGACGGCGATGGGGATGCCCACATCGACGAACCAGAACGTTCCCGTGAGCGCCGTGTAGATACTCGGCAGGACGAACAGCATCATCGCGGCGGCGAACGTGACGAGTGTGACCCGGAACAGGAATTGCGCGACGAGGCCGAGCGCAAAGACGAGCAGATAGGGCTTGCTGTCCGGATCGACCAGGCGCGTGTCCAGCATGGCCGAAAGTTGCGAGACCCACGTTTTGTCCGTCTGCTCCGTCGAGATCAGGACGATCGCGAAGAGGAACAGGGCGAAGGCGGACGGGTTGAAGATGTGGGTCTTGGCGCCGTCGCGCTGCCAGACGATGAACTCCTTCGCGAGAAAGACGACGGCAATCAGCAGGAACTGGTAGACGAACCACTCGTCCTTGAACGTGAGGAAGAGATTCGTGCTGAAAACGATCGGGAAAGGGCCGAAGCCCAGGCGCCATTCTTTACCTCGCGACCAGGCGAGAAGGCCCTCGAACGAATAAGCGAAGAGGATCTGGCCGACCAGATGCATCGCGTTGTAACCAACGAGTTCCCAATAGAATCCCCAGAAGACGTAGATCGTGCCGTGCAGGCAGGCCTGGACGTAGTGCGGTGCGGCCAGGCGCGTGCTGAAGCAAAGCGCCTGGTCGTCCTTGCGGCGAAGCAGGTAGACGGCGCCGGCCCAAAGAGCCAGGGCACTCGCGATGCCGATGTACGTCCACTGCAGAGTTTCGTGGGGCGCGATACGCGGCAGCGTGCTCATCAACGCGACCGCGCCCACGAAGACGATCGGCAGGTAGGCGCCCCGTCGCGACCTTCCTTCGACGATCGGGATCAGACTCACGCGCGAGCCCTTGAGAGCTGGTAGTGACGGCGTCACGACCGAAGGCGAATCTGCGACGAACGGGGCAGAGGTGGCGCATGGAATGAGATGCGATGAGCGGCAGAGGTGGCATCGACGTTTGAGCGGGTGTCATTCATCGCCGAGCCACACCCATGGCATGACGAAGAGGTAGGGATGAGTCACGACCTGACGCCTGGCGGCGCAGCCGTTCGGTGGTCGCGCTTCGCGCTCGCATTGAACCCGCATTCGACTCCCTTCCCCTCACCATTTCTTCGAAATGGCGGAGAGGCAGGGATGACTCACGGCCTGACGCCTGGCGGCGCAGCCGTTCGGTGGTCGCGCTTCGCGCTCGCATCGAACCCGCATTCGACTCCCTTCCCCTCACCATTTCTTCGAAATGGCGGAGAGGCAGGGATGACTCACGGCCTGACGCCTGGCGGCGCAGCCGTTCGGTGGTCGCGCTTCGCGCTCGCATCGAACCCGCATTCGACTCCCTTCCCCTCACCATTTCTTCGAAATGGCGGTGCACGCAGTCCACAGCAAACATGTCTCTGCAATATGAAGTGCTCATCCCCACAAAGCACCCGCTGTTGAGTGACATGAAAAACAAAGGGTATTTGACGCGAAAAACACCCGCGCAATCCCGCGCTAAGCCGCGCAATCCCGCGCAAAATCAACAAACGGTTGACTATGTCAACAGGGGCTCGGGGGCTGCCGGCTGTGTCGCGCCACCTCTCGAAGGCTACGCCGTACCCCTCGCATCCTGATCACAGCGCCTCCGCCAGGAAATCCCGCACGGCGAGATTGATTTCGGTTTTGTCCTCCTCGCTCAAGCCGAGAAACGGTCGCGCCGGGATATCCCCGAAGGGGATGGGTGCGCCTTTGCTGGTTTCGCCGTAGGCGCCTTGAGCGGCGCCGCCCTGGTGTGTGCCAGCGTAGATGCGGGTACCGCCGATATCGACATGGTCGCGGCCGGCTTGGTAGGCCAGGGTGCCGCGCAGGTGACCGTAGAGCGTCAGGATTTTGTCCTTGTTGCGCTTCTTGGTCTTGCGGTACTCGGGCTCGAGCGGCTTCCAGGGTTTGCCCTCGGGCGATTCCTGGTCCTTGAAGCGCTCGCGGGTGGTGTTGAGCAGGTGCTCGCCGATGGCGGCCATGGCCGGGCTCAGGTCCGACCCCGCCCGGATCAGTCGATCGAGAGCGGCTTGGACGTCCGCGTCATCGAGTTCGATGCGGATCTTCATGCGTGCATGTCCTGCTCCACCAACGAGCACAGCAGATCACACTCGGGGGCGATTGGTTGGCTGACGGGATGGTCGGCCGGGATCTCGTCAATGAATGCGCGAGCGCCCTTGAGCCGCGTCAGCTTCACATTCATCTGCCGAGATAGATCGACCATGCGTCCGAATACCTCCGGGAACTCCCGCCGTACCAGCGCCCAGTAGGCAGGGCTGGTGGCTTTGACGCACGGCAGGCAATTCGCGTTGGGGAAGCCGAGGGCGTAGGTCAGTGGCGGCTCGATTCCCGCGCGCCCGATCATATCGAGGCACGCGGCCTTGGTGAGCCCCCGTTCGATGAGCGGGAACCGCACCGTCAATTCGGGGTAGTGCTCGGCCAGCGCTTCGGCGCGATCCCGGGTCGCGCGCATCGGCCGTATAGCCGAACACGTGCACGTCGTCAGGCCGCTGGAACGCGAGTCGCGGCTTGACCTTCAGCTCGTGCGTGCACGGTGCGCCGGCGATGCCGGCCAGATACCGCCGGCGCTCCCAGACCGCCCACGTGTCCTCGTACGTTGCCGATCGCAGGACCGTGATGTCCCGGTCGATACTCCGTGCCGACCGCCGGGTAGGCCGGGTAATTGGCGCAAGCCAGACCGCTCTCCCGGTAGAGGGTTGACCAGCAACCGCTGGTTTTCGTACTGCATCGAGGGTTGCGTCTCGTCCCGGCGGTCATTCATCCAGCGCCCCCTCCAGTAGCACATAACGCTCATCCCGCAGGTTCTCAGCCCCCACATAGCCGGCCGTTCTGACCGCATTGCTGGTCACCGTCTGTCTGGGCTTGCCGCCCAGTTGCAACCGTTCGCTGTAGTTCACGCGCACCACGAGCTTGCCAGCCGCGGCGTCACTGGTGGGCTCAAACACGAACAGTAGCGCCGGGTCCTGTGTATCCCACAGCGTGGCTTTGGGCGCGGCGATGATATCCGGCAGGCGGTCCAGGTCGGTGTCGGCGAGCACTGCGCCGCGTTGTCGCTTGCTCTCGCGGGTGAGGTGGGTCAGATCGCGCCGGGCCAGGGTCACCAGCGCCGTTTGCAGGGCGATCGGTGTCGGCAAGGCGGCGAGTGCCTTGACGGTGGCGGGCGGGATCGCGCCGAGACTGAAGGCATCGCCGGCGTTGCCGGACCCGCGCCGCCAGTCGTGCCATTCATCGCGCAAGGCATCGAGTGTTCGGGGTGCGGCGAGGGTGTCGGCGACACCCGCGCTGGCGATGGGTGCCGGTTGCGGCAGGCTGGCCTCGAGCTGATGGCGCACCGCCTGACTGAGTTGTGATGTGCGCCCGGGCGCATAGGCAAAGCCGGGGTCGATGCCGGCGGGGACGTTCACCGTGCGCGGTGACGGCCCGCGGATGCCCACCGTCACCTCGCGCCGGTCAAGCGCTGGCGCGGTGTCCGGGCCGTCCTTGCCGAGCCTGGCCATGTCCCGCTCGGAGAGCGATTCGATGTAGCACTGGCAGCCCCAGCCGTTGGGTGGCGCGTGCGTCTGCCACCAGGGGTCGTCGGCGCGCAGGATGAGGCCGTCCCAGGCGAGGTGTTCGGGCCGCGGGTCGACGACCGCGGGTGAATGCCGATATCGCCAGTACGGCCGTAGTGCCTTGGTGGCCTGCAACTGCTCCCACCGCCCGGCGGCATAACTGGTGCGCAGGTTGGTCTCGTAGATCACTCTGGTGCGCCAGTCACGCCCGCCGTTGTAGCTCCAGCCGTGTTGTTCGGCGATCGCGTCGAAGCGTTCGCGGAAGCTCTCGATCGTCTCGCCCTCGGCGATGGCGGCGTCGACGGCCTGGTGGAGATCGCTCACCAGGTCGGTCTTGGCGGCACCGGCGACGACGAAGGCGACGTCGTGCTGGCTCTGCCAGATATCCGTCCAGGCGCGCGTCGGCAGGTCGAGCTTGGCGCGCAAAAAATCGATCTGCCGGGCGAACGGCAGGTAAGCGCCGAACTGCTCACGTACTACATGGGCCGGTCGGGCGTCCCGCCGGTTTACGCGCGCCGGCATACGCCCCCGTCAGCGCGCCGGTACAGCACAAAAACGCGGTGCACGGCCGCGTATTCGCGCGCGGCCTCCGCGCCGAGCTCCTGGTCGCGGTGGGCCTCGATGCGGCCGATCGTCACGTCGATGGTCTCGATCGCGCCCGCGGCCGTGCCCGCCTTCACCAACCGCTCACGTTCCGATTGGAGCGTCTGGATGGCTTGGTCCGCCGCCGCGCGGATTTTCTCGGCCGGCGGCAGGTACTGGTGGATCAGCGTCCGCGCCTCGGGGCCGATCGACGCGGCGGCGGTGGCCTGGCGGGTTGCGTTCTCGCGCTCCTCAGCGGGCGCTCGAGATGGAGGCGGAGAGGCTCAACCGCGTCTATGCCGAGCAGACGGCGATCATCGAGGCCAATACGCAAGCCGGCTCGGCCGCACAAACCGAACTCTTGGCGCGCGCGGCGGCGCAACGCGACGCGGGGCTGGCGGCGATCGAGCAGCGCAATGCGGATGAGCAGGCGCGCCAGGCCGCCGAGCGGCTGCGCCAGGAACAGGCCAGTGGTATCCCCGCGCTTGAACGACTGATCGCCGCGAATCAATCGCTCGCGGCCGAGACCGATGTCGGCGCCGGCGCGCTCGAGCGACGCACCGAGGCGACCCGGATCGCGACGCTGATCGAGACCGAGTTCGCCGCCGCGACGAACGAAACCAAGGCGGCGTTGCGCGAGCAGTACCAGGTGCAGGCGGAGCTGCTGCGCCAACAGCAGCTGCGCGCCGAGATGCTGTCGGCCTACGGCGGCGGCCAGCCTCGACCCGAGCGCCAGGCGGCGCTCGATGCGCTGATGGCGCAGGGTCAACTCGGCGGCCTGGCGGCACAAGCCGCCCAGGCGGACATCAACATCGACGCCGGCCAGGGATCGATGGCCGACGGTTACATCAGCGAGCTCGGCCGCATGGTGGCCGAGACCGATCTGGCGGCGGCGTCGATGGGCGCGGCGTTCGCGCGGGTGTACGGCCCGGGTGGCAGTTTTTCGGCGGGCATCGCCGACGCCGCGGCGCGGGCGATCGTGTTCGGCGACAGCTTCCGCGACGCCGTGGGCCAGGCGGCCCAGCAGGCGGTGGGTGCGCTGTTGTCGCAGCTGATCCAGCTCGGCATCCAAATGCTGATCACCCGCGCGATCGGAGCGACCGTCGGAAAAACCGCGGCGGCGGCGCAGCTCGCGCAAACGACGCTCCAGGTTGCCGCGACGACAGCGCTCGCCGCGCAAAACGCCTACATGGCGACCGCCGCCATCCCCGTCGTCGGTCCGGGTCTGGCACCGGCGGCGGCTGGCATCGCCGCCGGTGCCGCCGGCGCCCTCGGCGCGACGGCCGTCGCCGCCACGGCGGCGAAAATCGCCGCCTTCGCAAAGGGCGGCGTGGTCGAACAGGAGACCCATTTTTCCGCCCGCGGCATCGCCCATGGCGTGATGGGCGAGGCTGGCCCGGAGGCCATCCTGCCGGTCCAGCGCGCATGGGACGGCTACCGCGTGCGCGCGCTCACCGCCGGCGGCGAACAGGGCCTCGCGCTCGCGCGCATGACGGACGGCGTTTTGGGGGTTGATCTGCGTCGTGATGCGCAGCCGTTCGCCCGCGGCGGGGTCATCAATGCGCCGCCGCTACCGCTGACGACGTTCGCGCGCGGCAGGATCATCGATCAGGCGCCGCCGCATCGGCCGGCCGCGCCGGCGACAGCGCCTGCTCGGCAGGTGACGATCCACATCGCGCCGACCATCCAGATCACCGCCGTCGATGCCGCCGGTAACGCGGCCGATCCCGAGGCTCTCGGGGAAGGCCTGTCACGCCGCGTGGTGGCCGAAATGACCGCGCTGGTGAAAGGCACGCTCATTGACGAACAGCGCGTGGGTGGCGCGCTCAACCCGACGGACGAGGTCTGATGGCGATCGAGACGTTTCCTGCGATTCTGTTGTCGCGCGGCTCGGGTCTTGAAACGCGGGTGCGCACGCTCAGCAAATCGCTCGGCGACGGCTATGTCCAGATCGCCGCCGATGGCATCAATCATCAGCTGCGCAGCTACCGCGCGGTGTTCGCCACACGCGCGGTCGCCGACATCGAGCAGATCGTCGCGTTTCTGACCGCCCGCGGCGGCGTCGAGCCGTTTGCGTTTGATCCGCCGGACGCGCCGGCGGGGCTGAAGTGGCGCTGCGAGCGCTGGCAACAGCGCTGGGTCTCGGCGACGCATCGATCGCTGACCGCCGAGTTCCTCGAGGACCTCGCGCCATGACCGACGTGATCGCCACCGACCAGCAACGGCTCGCGGTCGGCACCGTCGTCGACCTGGTCACGATCGACCCCGCCGATGGCCCGGCATACCGGTTCGTCACCGGCCCGATGGGCGGCGCGTCGCCGGTCTATCAGGGCCACACCTACGCGCCGAGACCGATCAAGATCGACGGCATCAAGGCGAGCGGCGAGGGCGCGATCGCGCGGCCGACGTTGACGATCAGCGCGATCCAGCGGGAGGTGGCCGGCACGGATCTGCGCGGCGCGACGGTGACGCGGCTGCGCACGCTGACGCGCTATCTCGACGGCGCGGCCGAGGCGGACCCGAACCGCCACTGGCCCGCCGATCGCTGGCGCGTCGAGCAGCTGGTCAGCCGCGACGCCACCGAAGCGGTCTGGCGGCTGGTCAGCGCGATCGATTTCGATCGCCAGAAATTGCCGGGTCGGCAGGTGCTGCGCGATGTCTGCCGGTGGCGCTATCGGCGTTGGACCGGCAGCGCCTGGGACTACAGCCAGGCGCAGTGCCCGTACGCCGGTAACCGATATTTCGACGCGAGCGGCAACGCGACGGCCGACCCGACCAAGGACCGCTGCGACCGCCGCATCAGCGGCTGCCGGCTGCGTTTTGCCGCGCCGGCGGCGCTGCCGTACGGCGGCTTCCTCGGCGTCGCGAGAGTGAGACAATGACGCCGGCTGCATTGACCGCGATGCGCGCCGACGCCGCAGCGCGAGCACCGCTCGAATCCTGCGGGCTGGTCGTCGACGGCGAATATCGGCCGTGTGAAAATATCGCCGGGAGCCCGCGCACGTCGTTTCGCATCGAGCCGGCAATCGTACTCGAGGCGCACCGATTGGGCTCGCTCGATGCGATCATCCACAGCCATCCGCACCCGTATCCGGCCGCGCCGAGTCGCCATGACATGGTCTCCCAACGGGCGCACGATGTGCCGTTCGGCATCGTCCCGGTGAGCGAGACCGGCGAGGCCGGCGAGCCGTTCTTCTGGGGCGCCGGCACGCCGCGGCCGCACCTGTATGAGCGGCCGTATCGTTGGGGGGTCACCGATTGCTACAGCCTGTGTCGCGACTACTACTACCACGAGCGCGGCATCGATCTGCCGGACTACCCGCGCGCCTGGCGCTGGTGGCGCGAGGATGAGCACCCCGACCTGTTTCGACGCCATTTCGCCGCCGCCGGGTTCCGGGCCGGGTTCGTCGCAATCGATACCGCCGAAGCCGCCCCGGGCGACGGCGTCTTGATCGCGCTCGACGGCGTCGTCTGTCACGCCGGCGTGATCGTCGAGCCCGGCCTCCTGCTGCACCACCCGGCGGGTGACCGGCCCTACGATCCGGCGCGACGGCCGCGTCGCGATCTGTTGGCGCGTTGGCTGCCGCACGTCCGCCTCGTCGTCCGCCACCGTGCTTGATGTCCACCTTCACGGCGCGCTCGCGCGGCTGCTGCCGGACGGTTCGATCGCGCTGGATGTCGCGACGCCCGCGGAGGCGGTGCATGCGCTGACCGTGCTGATCCCCGAGTTCGAGCCCGCGCTGCGCGAATCAGCGCCGTACTACCGGCTGACGCTCGACGACGCGCCCATCACCGAGGCCGAACTGACGCTGCGGGTGGGCGCGCGGCGTGAACTGCACATCCATCCCGAGGCCGCCGGCGCGGCCGATCCCATTTCCGGTTGGCTGATCGCGGCGGTCGTGCTCTCGCTCGTCGCCGCGGCCTACGCGGTGATTTCGATCCCGGATATCGCCGACTACGGCGAGCGCGATGCCGCCGACAGCCGCGCATCGCACCTGTTCGATGGCGCGGTCAACACCGCCGCGCAGGGCGGCCCGGTGCCGCTGATCTACGGCGGTCCGATCCGGGTCGGATCCACCGTCGTCTCCGCCGGCATCAGCGCCGAGCGCGTGCAGCTCTACAGCGATCGACCGGAGCCCGGCGAGCCGGGCTGGCTTGAGCGCGAGGGCGAAGTGATCGGCCAGGGCGGCGGTGGCGGCGAGCCGCGGGCGCCGGTGGAAGGCGCGAACACGCTGCAGACGCGAGCCACCGCGCGCGTCGTCGATCTGCTCGGCGAGGGCGAGATGCGCGGCCTGGTCGACGGCCTCAAATCGGTCTATGTCGACGGCGTTCCCGTCGAGGCCGCCGACGGCACCACCAATGTCGCCGGCGTCGACTTCGAGTGGCGCGCCGGGCTGCCGGATCAGACGCCGCTGGCCGGCATTCCGGCCATCGAGTCGGAGCGCCCTGTCGGCGCGGAGATCAAACACGGCGCACCGATCGTGCGACGCATCACCAATGTGCAGGTGCAAGCCGCGCGCGTCACGCTGCGCTTCCCACGCCTCGTCAAGACCGAGGTGAAGACCGGCGACACCGGCCCCGCCGAGGTCGAGTTCCGCATCGAGACCCGCGCCGCCGGCGACGCTTGGGCGACCGCGGTCCGGCAGACGATCCGCGACAAGAGCACCGCGCCTGCGGAGCTCTCCTGGCGCGTGCCGCTCGAAGGCAAGCCGCCGTTCGATGTCCGCGTCACGCGCATCACCGCCGACTCGGACTCGGACCGGCTGCACAACAAACTCGAGTGGGCGCGCTACACCGAGATCACCGAGGTGCAGCAGAGCTACCCGCACTCGGCGCTCGTCGGCATCACCGCCGAGGCGGAGAAATTCGAGGGGCGGATCAACAAACGCGAGTACGAGGTCTACGGGCTGATCGTCTCGGTCCCGGCCAACTACGACCCCGCGACGCGCCGCTACACGGGGCTCTGGGACGGCACGTTCAAGCGCGCCTGGACCGACAATCCGGCCTGGTGCGCCTATGACCTGCTGACCTCCGATCGCTATGGGCTCGGCACGAATATCGAGCCGGAATCGCTGTCGGCCACCAAGTGGCGCCTCTATCAGATCGCGCAATTCTGCGATGCGGCCGTTGCAACCACCGACGGCACCGAGGCGCGCTGGCGCCTCTCCGGCGTGATCAACAAAGCGACCGAGGCCAAGCGCCTGCTGGATCATGTCTTCGGCGTCTGCCGTGCGGCGGTGTTCTACGCCGCCGGGGCGGTCTGGCCGGTGCAGGATGCGCCCGCCGAGCCGGTCGCGCTGATCGGCAACGCCAGCGTCATCGACGGCGCATTCAGCTACGCCAATATGCCGCACGGCGACCGCGTGTCGGCCGTTGCGATGTCGTTTTCGGATCCCGGAGACGAGTACAAGCTCGGCGTCGAGCTCGTCGTCGATGACGCGCTGGTCGATGCCTACGGCTTCCGCCAGGCCGACAAGGCGGCCATGTTCTGCACCTCGCGCAGCCAGGCAAATCGCTTGGCGCGCCACGTGCTGTTCGCCCAAGAGCACGAGTCCGGCACCGTGCGCTTCGCGGCGTCGCTGCAGTACGCCGACCTGCGCCCCGGCCAGGTGATCAAGATCGCCGATAGCAACGTCATCGGCGATCGGTTTGCTGCTCGGCTGACGGCCGAGCCGACGAAGGCCGGGCGCTGCACGCTGGACGCGCTGCCGGCCACGCTCAGCGACGACGATCGTGGCGATTGGTCGGTCACGCTGACGAATCCGGACGGCAGCCTGTCCGGCCCGCAGCCGATCACCAAGGTCCTACCGGATGGTGCGATCGACACGCTCGCCTTCGGCGACGACGATCGGCCGCTGCCCGGATCCATCTGCGTCTTCGAGTCGACCGTCTCGGCACGGCCGTGGCGCGTGGTCTCGATCGCCGAGCGCGACGCGCTCGAATACGATGTGCTCGCGCACAGCTATCTGCCCGGCAAGTACGCGCAGATTGAGCGCGATATCCCCGCGCCCATCCCCCGCTACACGCTCCCGCCCGGCGGTGATCTGCCGCCGCCGGCGGCGCTGATCCTCGCCGAGACGCTGTACGTCGACGGCGTCAATTTCGCCTCGGCGCTGACGATCTCCGCCGAGCCACCCAACGACGCCCGCGCCGTCGACGTGCAATGGCAGACGTGGGGTCCCGACGACATTGGTTGGCGGGCGGCCGGCATCACCGCCGAGCCGACCCTCGACCTCAAAGCCGTGCGCCTCGGCGACTGGCGCGCACGCGCCCGGATGCTCGGCGTCAACCGCGCGCTATCGAGCCCGTGGGTCGAGTCGCCCGCCTTCGAGGTGCTCGGCAAAGTGCGCAAGCCGAGCAAGCCGACCGGCCTGCGCGCCGCGCTGCAAACCGGCGGCCTGGTGATCCATGTCGACCCCGTCAGCGACGTCGACCTGTCGCACTACAGCTATCACGTCGGCCGCTCGTTCGAGGCGGCGACGGAGCTCGTGCAGACCAAATCGACCGAGTACCTGTGGGCCGCGGTGACGCTCGGCACACACACGCTCTGGGTCCAGGCGCACGACACCTCCGACGCGATCAACGGCGGCAGCGAGCCCGCCAGCGTCTCCATCGAGGTGACCGAGGAGAATCTGCCGCGCACCGGCCAGGACGGCGTCGGCACCGAGACCATCTACGCCCGCACCGACGGCTCGCGGCCGGCGACGACGCCGAGCAACGCCTGGGGCTACGACCAGCCGCGCAGCGGCTGGACCGATGGCGCGCCAGGGCTCACCGCCGAACTCGACACACTGTGGCGAGCCGAACGCGAGGTCGAGGGCAAGCCCGATGTCGGCGACGCCGTCGAGGCCCGCTGGTCCACGCCGGTCATCGTCGGGCGGTTTGGTGCCGACGGCGAGGACGGCGAAGACGGCGAGGACGGGAAGGACGGGAAGGACGGCCGCGGCTACGAGCACATCTACGCGCGCACGTCCGGCACGCGGCCGGCGACGCCAAACAACGGCTGGGGCTACGACCAGCCGCGCAGCGGCTGGACCGACGGAGCACCGACGCTGACCCTCGATTTGCACACCCTCTGGTATGCCGCGCGGAAGGTCGACGGGGCACCGGCCGTCGGCGACGCCGTCGCGGCCCGCTGGTCCTCTCCGGTCGTCATCGGGCGGTTTGGCGCGGATGGCCAGGACGGCCAGAGCGTCGATGTGATCTATCGAATCAGCCGACCCAAGCCGGCGACGCCGGAGCCCTCGGCCACCACGCCGAGCGGTTGGTCGACCGACGTGCCAACCGTCACCGACGACGTCTGGATGTCGATCGGCCAGTCAGGCGGCGACGGCAAATACGCCTGGGGCGAACCGGTCCGTATCCAGGAGGCGAGCTCGAATCTGCTGCTCGCCCAGGGCGCGCTGCCGTGGACCGCCGGATCGGGGCCCGGTGGCGGGTGGGCCGCCAAGTCGAGCGGCGGGCGATCCGCCAATCGCGAGAACGTCCGCGCGCTGCGCGAGGATGCGTTCGGCGGTCAGTCGATGGTCTGGCGGGCGAGCTCCCAAGTGACCTATCCGACGCCGACGACCTATCCCGAGATCGGCCCCGTGTCGCCGTTCATCGTTTTGCCGGGCGGGGGCGGGAAAAGCATCCGCGTCAGCGCATTCATTCGGAGCCCGACCATGCCCGGTCAACAAAAGGGCGCGTGGACAAGCCGCAGGAAGCCCTACTTCGCCAACGATATCGTCACGCATGACGGTCGGTCCTGGATGGCGACCCGATTCCACTGGAGCAGCGCCCGCCGAGCGCCCAAAGACGACCCTGACGCCGCCTTCTGGAGCCCGTTGGCGGAAATCGGCAAAGTGTCATTTGGCGTCCAGACGCAGTCCGCCGCCGCCGCCTTGAGCGCGCCACGCTATGTCTACAGCGCACAGCTCCCAGCCCCGGACGAGTGGTATTTGCTGGTCGCCTTCATGGGCTCGTCGACCGCTGGTGGTGTCTATCGGGTGCGCGACGGCGCGAAGGTCGCGGACTGCGCCAATCTGAGCCTCGGCGATGCAACCCAGGTCCGGATGATCTGCTATCTCCGGCGCTGGCTGATGGCGGGCCGCCACCTCGACATTGCGAGCCCGCGCATCGACGTGCTCGACGAGCGGACGCCATCCCTCGATGACCTGCTCCGCCGCGGTGGCCTGGACGGCCAAGGCCCGGAGACGATTTTCGCGCGCACTGATGGCGCGACGCCGACCGCGCCAAGCAACTCATGGGGCTACGACCAGCCGCAAAACGGCTGGACCGATGGTGCGCCGACCCTGACCGCCGATCTGCACACGCTGTGGCGGTCTGACCGTCAGGTCGTCGGCCAGCCCGCCGCCGGTACGGCCGTCGAGGACACCTGGTCGTCGCCAGTGGTCGTCGGTCGATTTGGTGCCGACGGCAAGGATGGCGACCCGGGCAAGACCGGCAAGCCCGGCCTCACGCTCACGGCGGCAGAGTCGGCCGCGATATTCGCGACGAAGCCGGCGACTCGGGATCTGCTCGTCACCGCCAACGGCGGCTCGCTGGCTGGTCCTGACGGCGCGTATTTCCGCGCATCGGTCGATTCGCGCGGTACCGCGCGAATCCGATACAACCGGTTCGCGGGGGCGCGACCGACCGGTGCCGGCAAGTTCAACGCCGCGACATCCAGGGTCGGCGGTGTCGGCAAATCGACCATCACGTACACCGACCGGGACGGGACTGCGGCAGGGCCCGTCGTGCTGTCGGCCCTGTACCTGCCCGACGACTATGGCGATATCGAGGACATCAAATGAAGCGACGCTATTTGCACGTGACGGTCGATACGCTCACGTTGCGACCGATCACCACGGACGACCTGGCCGCGGTCGAGCGGCTGCTGGCGGACCTGGGGCCGGACGATCATGAGCGCCGGGCGAGGTCTCTACTCGCGGCGACCGACGGCACGGCGGCGACCTGGTGGGAGCGCCGGGACGACCCGCGGCTCGTCGGCCCCGGCGATCGGCTCGTCTACGCATTCGTCGTCGAGGTCGAGACGCAGGTCGTCGGCCTGATGTTTTTCGCACTGGAATCGGATTGCATGTGCGATCACCACACCGTGATCGATTCCGCAGCGCGCGGTCGGGGCTATGCCGGCAAGCTCTTGATTCTGACGCAGTACCTGCTCCGGGAGGTATTCGATCTCGAGCGATTCGATGCCGGGGTCAAGCACGGCAGCGTGCCCGCTCGCAAACTGGCGCGGACTTGGGACGTGTCAGTCGAGGGCGGCCACGCGGGCCGCGACGGACACGTGCACGAGGTCAGCAAGCAGCGAGCGGGGCCGCCGGCGCAGCCGGACGGCATGGTGATCACGCATCGCTGGGAGGACGTCGAGGACGCGCCACCAGACCCCGCGCCGGGGTTGCTCGACGGGCTCGGTTAGCGGATTCGCCGAGCCCGGCGACCGGGGGAAGACGAAGACGGAAGACGAAGACGGACAATGAGTGATGCAGTAAAGCGGGCGATGGAGACCATCGCCGAGGCGATGGTAGGCGATATCATCGACGCTGTGAATTCAGAGGCCGATTACAACTCGCTGGTGAAGTCGCATCAGGTGCCTGCTGCGAGCCATTCAAATCGAGCTAGAGTTGGACGACCGGACGACCTACACCGGAAGACGAAGACGCGGGAAGACGAAGACGGAAGACGAAGACGGACATACGAGAAATGCGCGGCTAAGGCAAGCTTGCCAACACGGCGCGCCGAACGCGGCGCGTCGTAAAAAACGTCCGAAATGTTTGGACATCGAGTATTCTTTGCGTCTATCATGTTCATGTCTCTCGTCGGCTGGCCAAAAACGGGCCAGCCGACGAGAGACATGATAGGCGAAAAGAATACTCGATGTCCAAACATTTCGGACGTTATTACATGGGACATACTCCATCTGCGCGATGGAGAGTTCCTGCCCCCGCATCTCGGCGGTGCGGGGACGGTCATCGCGAGATAAACCGCCCGGATCAGCGGTCGGCACCGGGATCCCCGCCACGATCGAGATGATCGGCGCGAGCAGCACGTTGTAGCCGAGCCCCGCCAGGCCTGGCGTCCGGCCACCGGCTGGATGTCCCAGGAGGGTGACGTTCTTCGACGTCGTCCACCATCGCGGGGTAGATGAGCCGATTCGGCCATCATGGCCGCACCCCCTTCCCGGCGCTCCAGCTCGGCGCGGTGCGTGATGTGTAACGCCGCCTTCGTAGGCGCTAGCATTTATTTCCTGATTCGTTCGCTGCCCATGTTGTCTCGCGTTCGAACGCCCGCCATAAATCAACAATCTGTTGACTATGTCAACACCACTGCGCAACCGTTTTTCGCGTCAAAAACCGCGCGTTTTTCGCATGCCTCTACACGCGCAATCTCGCGCAAAGCCGCGCAATCTTGAGCAGATTCAGCAGACGCACCAGGGCAAACTGCCATAAGACATCGCCACGACTGGCGAGAGGGGTACCGATGAGAAATCTCTAGGTATTGCTGCGGTTGAGTTCGCGGCCAGCGAACGTGCTCGTGCTCCGATGCGCATCGTGTTGCCGGCGATCGTCAGTGATTGTCAATCAGGCACACGTGCGTGCGTCTCTCATTCGTGACCGACTGGCCGCGGCAGTTCGCCACGGTGGGTCTCGAACCGATACGGCCAACCACGCCGTACAACGCTGGTTGCGCGACGTGGCCAACGTGTGCATGCCGTACCCGTCTGTACGACGGGGTGTGCGACCTATGGCGGACGAGAGAAGAGCAGAGAGGCGTGAATCTATGGCACGAGGTAGCGCGACACGACCGCCCGTCGTCCCGCCAATGCGACGGATGAACTATACTTCGGCCTCGCTGTCGCGTCTAAGGTCATGAGTTTGAATATTCGTTCTACCTCACGTCCCGTTCGGACAACGTCCGATCTCGCGATCCGTCGCTCGGTCACGGCCCCTCGTTCCTGGTCTCGTGATCGCAGGCTGCTCAATGCCCCCGGAGATTACGTCAACGCCCGTGGGCTCGGGGCTTCGGCCTACTTATACACTGTTGCTGCCGTAGACGATGGACCGACAATTATCTTTTCCGTTTCGGGCCCGAGTTGGCTTTCGGCTCGCTCGCGAAAAAAAACAAGCAAGAACAGGGTTCAGCCATGATTCGCGTGCGTCGTTGGCTCGGCACGAGCCTCGCTCTTTCGTTGTGCCTTGGAATCGCCGCTGCCGAAGAAGACGGTAGCGGAATGTCGCTTGAAGCGTTCCAACAACGACGAGCGGCCATCGCTTATCAGTTCCTCAACGACCTGTCTTCCCGACGCCGCGTCACGACATTCTTTCCGAACCAGCAATCGCCGCTGTACGGCGCTCAAGACGGGTTCCTGAACACGACGAGAGGTAACGTCACGTTTGTGATACGCGACCTCGTTCGCGTCGCCGCGATGCCGATCGTCGTCGCGCGGGTCTACAGGTGGCATCGGGGACTTCGGTCGCGGGTGGTCGCTCGGCCCGGCTGAGCGGATTGAAGCTCGCCAAGGTCAGCTCCGACTGATCGATGCGTCGAACACAACCCATGAACTCGATCGTCGAGGTCAGGAGGTCAAGGCCCGGTACCCCGCCATCACCCCGATTGACTCGGGACAACGCGATGGCCATCGGATCATCCTTCGCGCCGGAGATTTGGTGCGCGAGTTCGAGCGCCGCGGCCAGGACTTTCTTCTCGTACGCGCTCTAAACGGACAAGGCGGCTCAGTCGAAATCACCTATGCGCGCGACCGAATCAGCCGTATTGATTCAGGCAATGCCTTCGTCGAGTTTCAGCGTGATGGTCGCGGTCGCATCACCGCGATCAGGGACGATGTCGGCCGAGAAGTCCATTACACCTACCAGCAAGGCAACCTGGTCAGCGTGCGGGACTTAGGCGGTGAAGATTGGCAGTTTAGTTACACCAATGCGCTCTCGTCCGTCGTCGATCCGCGCGGTTCGACCGTGTTCCAGGCCACCTACGCCGCCGCGGGGCGCGCGGCGACCGTTCGCGTCATGCGCGCTGAGTTGACCGCGACCTACGCCCAAGGTGTCACGGAACTGACCGACAGTCTTGGTCGGACGACTCGATTCGAGCACGACGCATCAGGCCTGACGACGGCGGTGACCGATGCGCAGGGCCACCGAACCTCAATCGTGCATGACGAGCACTTCCGGCCCATCAAGGTCCGCGCCAACGGCCAACTCGCCGCACGGCTTCGCCACGATGCCGACAACAACGTCCAGCGGATCCGATCCGGCGGGCAAACGTTCGACTATCGATACGATCGACGTGATCGTCTTGTCTCTCGGTCGTCGAGTGATGGGACGACGGCGTTCGCCTATGACGGCACGACGGAGCGGGTCGTGGCGGTCGACTCCGCAACGCTACCGCGGCAATACGGCTATTCCGCACGCGGACAGCTCAGGATCATCTCGAACCCACAGAGCGTGCTCGCCATCGACTCGAATCGCGCTGGCCTCACCCGATCCGTCGATCGAGACGGTGAGCGATTGCTTTCATTCACATACCGCGGAAACGGGGTTCCGACGACGATCCGCCACGGCGACGATGTGTACTCGGCGCAACAGGCGTTTGATGTTCGCGGCTTCCGAACCTCGATTCAGTACGCGGCGCAAGGCTACGCGGCGGGTTCCGAGATCGAGTACGACGGCGTCGGCAACCTGATCGCGATCGCAGCCCAGTCAGCGGACGGTACGGTGGATGTGTCGCAAGGCTATGAACTCGACACCTATAACGAACTCATCCGGGTGACCCAGGGGCACGACCAGACGGCTGATATGTCGTTCTTCTACGATTCGGTGGGACGCGTTCACACCGCGGAATCAGGCGGCGCGACCGCGTTGATCGAGTATGACTACCTCGATCGCATCACAGCGGTGACTCTGGATGGCGAGGAAGTCGCATCCTACAACCACGATCGCGATGAGTTCGACATCCTCCACCAACGGGACACGAGGACCGGGAAGACATACACGCGCTGGAGTTCGCCTGTGTTCGGCACGCTCGACAGCATTCTCTACACCCGCCCCGTCGGTCTCGACTTCTCGCATGTCTCATACGTGCCGGAGATCAAAGCATTCCGGGTCTTTGCCGAGATCGATCCTGATGTGCTACAGCTCGCCAGCCTATCGCGCCGGCAGATCCCGCTCGGTGGCGAATCGGTGCCTATGCTTCCGTTCGGCTACGACAAGCCGAGCAACGCGCTGTTCTTGCCACCCGAGTACCAGTCGATCAACTGTTACGTTTGCGTGTATAGCAACTCCGGGGCGGCGATCACGCTGCTCGCAACCGGCGCCCCGGTCGTCGGTCAACCGACCGACGTGGCGTTCGTTCCAGGCAATCAGTGCTCGTTGGTTGTCGGTGAGACCCCTGAGGTCATGCCGTATAGGTACGGCCCCACCGTGGAGCTTCGACGCCCAATCGTCACCGCGTTCCGGCAACCCGAGGTCATGTGGTCGCATCGCTACAACTGGGGCGACCGAACTTCCGGCATCGACGTACAATCCGCGCCCTTAGTGAAATCTCACACGTGGATGACGCCTGGGCCGAAGACCATCACCGATCAGTTCCAATGTGGGTGTTCGCTTTTCTGGGGAAACATGTCGGAGATTGTCGACGTTTGCGGCGCACAAGCCCAACCGCCTAGCTTTTCATATCCAAGTCACCAAATGGTCAGTCAACCCCTGTACGATTACCAGGGCAACCAGGCATGGGGCTTAACTGGCGGAGATCCCTATAGCACCCTTACGTGCACGCAAGCGTGTGACGGGGTCTATCGGCTGACAGGCGCAGTTACGCTCGAAACCCCGTCGATCTTAGTCACGAGCACTGTACCTTCAGCAACGACTCCCCGCGGAAGCTTCAGCTGCGCGGCGGGAGCTAGAACCTCATCTGACATGGCACTGACAGTCGGCCACGAGAATATTCATGCAACGCGTTTGACCGCCATCGTGAACTCTTATCGACAGCAGCAAGTCATGGACTTCTCTACGCTGGAGGCGTGTCTTAGCCATGGAGCGAACCTCAACGCCTCCTTTTTCTCTGCGTACGACACTGAGATGGCGCTCACGCACGCTGCTACTCATCCAGGTTGGCCGATACATAAAACGGCATGCATGGTCGAGAACGATCCAGCGTTTGAGATTGTCTGCGGCCAGACCAGGGTCAAGGATGGAAGACCCGATCCATTGGGATCGGTCTTCAATTGCTCTCCCCAGAACGAGTACTAGAGCGAATGAGAACGGTCAATAAAGTCATTTTCGTTCTTGTCGCCGGGCTGGTTGGTGTAGTAGCGGCAGACCAGCCCGTCGGAACGGTTGGCTCCAACTCCGTCAATCAGGCTTCGTTGGCCCAGAGGCTTGAAGCGCACCCAGTAGTAGTACTAGGACAGTTCGTAGAACTCCCCGATATCGGCGACAGCCCGTTTGATCGGCGCGATCTACCCGCCGTTTTTCGCGTGGAAGAGTCCTTTGCAGGTGGTGTAGGAGAGGAACTAGAAATCCTCGTCAGTACCGACACCCTCGCGTTTCCAGGGGACCGTGTCACCGTATATGCGAAGTACAGACCTGCTTACAACGATTGGAGGAAGATGCAGCTGGATTTTGAAGATCGCCTAGATTCGTTGACCAACCAGCTGGAACGCGGCGATATCGACGACGGTCGGTATGCGGTGGAAAGGGCAAAAATTCTCCAAGCAAGAAAGGAGCCGCTTCTACAAGGTGCACGCCTCCAACCGTTCCGATCGCATGACGGGAACGCGGATCGGTTGTTCGCCAACGATGCACCGCTTTCTACCGATGTCGACTATTTGTTGGCATTCGCATCGACGAACGGTCCTCTGACGATCCGTTACCGTGTCGCAAGACGTAATGTTGTGCTTCGCGGTGACGAAGCGCGCGCGCTAGCCGAAAGCCTTCGTCGGGCCCGCGAGTAGATGAATCGAACAGAACTTGTGGAGCGGCTTGCCGTTCCCTTTTGAACTCGACCGAGACTCTTGCCCGTCTCGCCGCTTGGGTCGGCCGATGGCGACACGAGCCAACGACCGACGCTCGGATACTGGCTGGATTTCCGCTGCCCGGTGAGCAACACAAGATCGCCGACTGCCTCGGCTCTCTGGACGACCTGATCGCGGCGGAGCATCGGAAGATCGGGGCTCTGCGACAGCACAAAAAAGGACTGATGCAGCACCTCTTTCCCCAAGAAGGTGAAGCGGCACCTCGACTCCGATTCCCCGAGTTCCGCGGCACAGGCGAGTGGGAAAGAGAAAAGGAGTTATTGTCAAAAGTAGTGTCTGACAAGTTGATCATGCGGCTGCCTTGTCGTCCTCGTTCACCTCGATTCCATCTTTAAACTTCACGCCTTCAATCACCTTCGCCAGGTGCCTGAAGCCCCTCAATTTGCGCCAGGAATCTTCTGCGCATAATCCCATCTTGTAGACCATCGTCAACATCGTATTCCGCGTGACACAACCTTTGGCTTGGCGTGTTCTATGCCGGATCGTCGCAAAACTCGACTCAATGACATTCGTTGTCCTGATGTGGGTCCAGTGTTCCGCTGGAAAGTCATAAAATGCCAGCAACGCATCACGGTCTTTCGATAAGCATTCCACCGCCTTGGGATACTTTGCACCGAAACGTTCCTCAAAATTATCGAACGCCTTCTCTGCATCAGCTCGATCTTCTGCCATCCAGATATCATGCATCAGACACCGCCCGAGTACACCATTGCTTGTATTCAGCTTCCCATTGCCGTTTCAGACGCCCCACGACATTGGCCGACAGCCCTTTAGCCTCGGGTCCGACAATAGCTTCCAGTGCGCTCTGCATCTGGCCACTCGAAACACCCTTCAAATAAAGCCAGGGGATCGCCGCGTCCAGCGTCGCCGTTCGCCGGATGTAGGGCGGTACAACCAGAGATTGAAAGCTTTCAGGCGTACCTTCACGGCTACGGATCTTCGGCACCTCGACGCTGACCTTGCCAACCCCTGTAATCACCTCTCGTTCGGGATGATGGCCACTGCGGTGTACCCAGATCAATCACAGTATCTTTTGCCATGTGTGGCGTGCTCCTCTTGCTACTTTCGATTTCTAGACAAAACCGATTTCAGCAAGGCACGCCGCATACTTCAAATTCTTTCAGACACCAGATTCGGTTATAACTCTTCGCCTCGGAATAACCTCGCTATCACGTAGCCAGCCACTCCACGGACCAAGGCTTCAATGAGGCCGAGGCTTTCGCCTCGGAAAAACGGGCTCGACGGCGATCTCCTATCGCATCGTGTCCTAGCTTCAATGAGGCCGAGGCTTTCGCCTCGGAAAAACAACAGTACACGGGACGGCGCACGATCCCGATCGCCGCTTCAATGAGGCCGAGGCTTTCGCCTCGGAAAAACCGCAGGAGACGGGGCGTCAACGTCAGCACGTGACGCGCTTCAATGAGGCCGAGGCTTTCGCCTCGGAAAAACGGTGCTAGAGAAACGAGATGCTAAAATTAAGGAGGGCTTCAATGAGGCCGAGGCTTTCGCCTCGGAAAAACCGCATCTGCGTGAGGATTCTCGGTTTTATGCAGATCAGCTTCAATGAGGCCGAGGCTTTCGCCTCGGAAAAACGGGTGAACCTCCTCCGTGATCGGAAGAAACCTCACGCGCTTCAATGAGGCCGAGGCTTTCGCCTCGGAAAAACGAGCCACTGTCAGCGACGCATTCACCAACTCTTGGAGCTTCAATGAGGCCGAGGCTTTCGCCTCGGAAAAACATCCTTACCCATCCATGCAGATTTCCCGTGAATTTCGCTTCAATGAGGCCGAGGCTTTCGCCTCGGAAAAACGCGTTACATGGAGGGACTTCAGCAGGTATATGGAGCGCTTCAATGAGGCCGAGGCTTTCGCCTCGGAAAAACCGCGTGAAGGGACATTTTGGGCATCTTGACACCGAGCTTCAATGAGGCCGAGGCTTTCGCCTCGGAAAAACGCGTTAAGTGTGGACACACGGCGCCAGTTGATGGTGCTTCAATGAGGCCGAGGCTTTCGCCTCGGAAAAACATGCTCAGGAGCAATAACGCGAAACTTGTCGTCAACACTGCTTCAATGAGGCCGAGGCTTTCGCCTCGGAAAAACGAATAGCACGCTTCGTTTTACGCTTCACACGAATTGCTTCAATGAGGCCGAGGCTTTCGCCTCGGAAAAACGCGTGATGGCCCGACGCTGACGTTTATATCGAGCAACTGCTTCAATAAGGCCGAGGCTTTCGCCTCGGAAAAACCCCCCAC
Source organism: uncultured Pseudomonadales bacterium (assembly GCA_951813295.1). Lineage (GTDB taxonomy): Bacteria > Pseudomonadota > Gammaproteobacteria > Pseudomonadales > Azotimanducaceae > VXYL01. The sequence continues at coordinate 428,145 of CATOTI010000002.1, read as the reverse complement.
GTCAAATCCTGCTTTTTCATCGATTCTAGGCTTCAATGAGGCCGAGGCTTTCGCCTCGGAAAAACGGCGTCTTGGTGATGAATCTCGTGCGCGGATTGCTCGCTTCAATGAGGCCGAGGCTTTCGCCTCGGAAAAACTAGCATGGGTGGGTAAGTAGTTTTTAAGGTATCAAGCTTCAATGAGGCCGAGGCTTTCGCCTCGGAAAAACTCGGGTCATCAGCAACGCTCAGAAGGAGTGAGAGCGCTTCAATGAGGCCGAGGCTTTCGCCTCGGAAAAACCATTCCGCGCACGGTACTGCGTGATGGGCGGCTACGCTTCAATGAGGCCGAGGCTTTCGCCTCGGAAAAACATCATACGAGCGTCCGGCTTCAGGGATCGGACTCGTCGCTTCAATGAGGCCGAGGCTTTCGCCTCGGAAAAACCGTCGAGCGCGGCAAGAGTACGACCATCGGCGCGGTGCTTCAATGAGGCCGAGGCTTTCGCCTCGGAAAAACGGGGTTACGAGGGGGGCAATGTTACAAGAGCTTTGGCTTCAATGAGGCCGAGGCTTTCGCCTCGGAAAAACCACGTACTCCGCAGGAAGCGCCGTCGCAGGAAGCTGCGGCTTCAATGAGGCCGAGGCTTTCGCCTCGGAAAAACGCCAATCACGTTGTCTGGCGGGCGACGGCGTGGGCGCTTCAATGAGGCCGAGGCTTTCGCCTCGGAAAAACGTCGCAGTTCGACTGGAATAAGCGTCAGTCGCATCAGCTTCAATGAGGCCGAGGCTTTCGCCTCGGAAAAACTTGGCCGAGGTTCGCGGGCCTAGTAATGGCTTCAATGAGGCCGAGGCTTTCGCCTCGGAAAAACGATCTCGCGGCCTGCTGGTACCGGTCCGTTGTCGTATCAGCTTCAATGAGGCCGAGGCTTTCGCCTCGGAAAAACCGGTCGTCGGGCGACCGACACAAATCAACCAATAGGCTTCAATGAGGCCGAGGCTTTCGCCTCGGAAAAACCATCCCCGACCCAGACCCAGTCCCATTGGGCGTGAGCTTCAATGAGGCCGAGGCTTTCGCCTCGGAAAAACCTGGAGGCGTTTTGGCCGTGGGCGCAACCTGGGTTGCTTCAATGAGGCCGAGGCTTTCGCCTCGGAAAAACATGAAAATTCTGATGCGATTGCCGCTTATTCCAATTGCTTCAATGAGGCCGAGGCTTTCGCCTCGGAAAAACATTTACAGGTGCAACCATTACTGTACCTTTCCAATGCTTCAATGAGGCCGAGGCTTTCGCCTCGGAAAAACAAAGGAAGGCAGGGTTTTAGTTAGTGTGAAGCGTAGCTTCAATGAGGCCGAGGCTTTCGCCTCGGAAAAACAAAGGAAGGCAGGGTTTTAGTTAGTGTGAAGCGTAGCTTCAATGAGGCCGAGGCTTTCGCCTCGGAAAAACCTGCTGCTACTGGCAGGTATTTGGCGAAGTATATGGCGCTTCAATGAGGCCGAGGCTTTCGCCTCGGAAAAACGTAGGTATCTGAGTAAATATATGTCGAAGGAGCGGGCTTCAATGAGGCCGAGGCTTTCGCCTCGGAAAAACGCCCTCGGCGCTGCCTGTGTCATCTCGCACCATACAGGGCTTCAATGAGGCCGAGGCTTTCGCCTCGGAAAAACATCACCAAACCACCACGTGATCGCCGTCGCCGTCGAGCTTCAATGAGGCCGAGGCTTTCGCCTCGGAAAAACGTGGACACACGGCACCAGTTGATGGTAGGACTGGGGCTTCAATGAGGCCGAGGCTTTCGCCTCGGAAAAACATCCTGCCGAGCGGCGCTATACCGAGGCGCTGATTGCTTCAATGAGGCCGAGGCTTTCGCCTCGGAAAAACCTCACCGCGCGATGGATCGACCGTCAGCGTGACAAAGCTTCAATGAGGCCGAGGCTTTCGCCTCGGAAAAACCTGGAGGCCTTTTGGCCGTGGGCGGAGCCTGGCTTGCTTCAATGAGGCCGAGGCTTTCGCCTCGGAAAAACTCGCCGAAGTGCCCATTTTCGGCGTGCCGCGCACGAAACTTCAATGAGGCCGAGGCTTTCGCCTCGGAAAAACGTGGATTTCCACGGCATCCCCCGCCTGGCGGAGTTACTTCAATGAGGCCGAGGCTTTCGCCTCGGAAAAACGAGGCGCTGCTGGATCATCCGATGTCGGAATGGCAACTTCAATGAGGCCGAGGCTTTCGCCTCGGAAAAACGATTACGCATAGGGCCGATGCGGGAGCGGTGACGTAACTTCAATGAGGCCGAGGCTTTCGCCTCGGAAAAACGGGTAAGAGCACCGGAAAGAATATACAATGAATGGTAACTTCAATGAGGCCGAGGCTTTCGCCTCGGAAAAACGCGGTGGTGGTGGATCCGCGGGCGGGGATTGAGGGGACTTCAATGAGGCCGAGGCTTTCGCCTCGGAAAAACGTACCAATCCGGTACGCAATTGAGTGGGGAGTACTACTTCAATGAGGCCGAGGCTTTCGCCTCGGAAAAACCATGCGCCGCGTTTAGATCGCGCCGCCGAGATCGCCAAACTTCAATGAGGCCGAGGCTTTCGCCTCGGAAAAACATCCCGGCGGGTACTTGCCGACCACCGTCGGCGAGCCACTTCAATGAGGCCGAGGCTTTCGCCTCGGAAAAACGTGCTGCGCGACCTCGAGGGGCGCTTCATTTTGAGTCTACTTCAATGAGGCCGAGGCTTTCGCCTCGGAAAAACACCTGACCCGCGAGTCGAGTCGCGCCCACCAGCGGCGCACTTCAATGAGGCCGAGGCTTTCGCCTCGGAAAAACAGGTGATGGCGATCGAGATTTCGGTGTTGGGATACAAACTTCAATGAGGCCGAGGCTTTCGCCTCGGAAAAACGCGAAAGAAGCTGCCCGATATCAGCTAGCCCAGCCGGACTTCAATGAGGCCGAGGCTTTCGCCTCGGAAAAACGCCGCGCGCGCAGCTTGGACAACGACGCGCCCCACTCACTTCAATGAGGCCGAGGCTTTCGCCTCGGAAAAACCCGGCTACTGCCGTCGACGGCGACACGTACGCGCCCGACTTCAATGAGGCCGAGGCTTTCGCCTCGGAAAAACCGTCCCCCGCCAGCCGCCCCGACGCGATCCCCTGAAACTTCAATGAGGCCGAGGCTTTCGCCTCGGAAAAACGGCCCGCGCCAAGGGTGAGGGTACACGCGCCTTTCAGCGAAGACCAGCGAGCGCTCTTTGTAGCCGCACCGAGAACCGAAACGACATCTGGGCGATCTTGCGGACAGTTGTCCCAAGCGATTGATTTGTTAAAGATTAGAGTCCTAGCGAGGGCTGCCGGGGATTTCGTCACCACCCGAGCACTCGCCCTGCCGAAACGGCAAGGCACGATGACGTGAGTTACACGATCGTCGTCTCGACTTTCGCCACTTCGAACGTTCGCATTCCAAGGCTAACGATCTTCGGCTCCACGCCATCTGCAAGGCCCAGGTCGAGTATGACCACGTGGTCCTCGTCATGATGGATGGCTTCATCCAGATCCGCGATCAATTCAGCATGGCGGCGACGCGACAACCGACACTGAAAAGCGGAGAGCTGAAGCCAGTCACCGTACCCGTGCATCGTTTTGAAAATACCCCGCCACCGCTTCGCATCGGCGATGTCGTAGATCACGAGATACAGATGTTCGTCACCGCTCACCGGGTCACGAAGTTCGGATTGCTCGGGATTTCCCCGAGCAGGTGGCGCGCGAGCAGGCGAGTTTGGACTTCCAGTAACCGACGGTACTCGATCTTATAGCCGAATGATGGGTGGGTGACTTCTTGATCCATCCGCTGTTCGAAAGCCCGGATGAAGGCTTTTCTGCCCGCGTCGGTCAGGTTCGTGCCAACCTCGGTTACAACGAAGTGTTTGTCGGATATCTCCCCGTTGTTGATCGCACGCACAACAACCGAGTCGACCAACAACGGGCGGAAAGGCTCCATCATATCTAACGCCAGTGCGGGTCGACCAAATCTCGGTTGATGTAGGAAACCCCGAAAGGGGTCGAAGCCGACCGACGCCAGCGTGGTCGTCAAGGTACGCGTCAGCAACGCATAACCGAACGACAGCATGGCGTTGACCGGATCAGTGGGCGGCCGACGGTTGCGGTTACGGAACTTGAATGCACCTGCCCTTTTCTGACTTTGCTTGAGCATCTGGTCGAACGCGGAGAAATACGCGGCTGCCGCCGCACCTTCCACACCGAGCAAAGTTTCGATCGCCCGGCAGCGGCGCGCTTGCTCGGCAAATCGGTTGAGCGATTTGATCACTGAACTCACATCGCTTCCCTTCCGGGCGTTACGGCGCAGCAAAACCCGGCAATTGCGGATCTTCGCGTCGATCCAACCGCGCGCGGTCGCGATGCATCTGTGCTCATCGAACGACGCTCGGTACTGAGCAGTACGCAATTCCACGTTGCCGTGTCCGTTGCCATGCGAGTGACCGAAAAACCAACCACCGTAAGAGTGCCAGGCAATCGGGATGTCGCGCTGCATCAGTTCGTGAAGGGTCGGTGTGGTGATGTACACGTTGCCCATCGACACGAGTTGCGATACTTCCGCGGTTCTGACGCGGCTCACCTCCTCATCGTCGACACTCACGATCAGTTGCTCGCCGCGCTTGCTCACCTTGGCGCCGTGTGCCTGAACATACAGCGGCAACGAGCGCGTTTGCGCAACGGCGAGCGGTCGAACGCCGCCACTTCCCGTCTGCAAGTATCTCGTTTCGTCAGGCAAGCAAATGCCGACCAACGAGCAACGAGGGCACTTCGGGCTGTCTTCCAACGGCGGTGGTATTTCGCCGATCCCAGTAACCGTACGAAGCCGATCGATAGCGTTTCGAGTCATGGCACGCAGTTCGTCATCGAAGTCGACGCGTACTCGTTCGCGTGACGCAACGAAGTAGAGTACGCCGGATGTACATCGATAGCCGGCGTCTTCGAGCAACATGCCTTGGGCGCACAGTTGAACGCGTTCGGGATCCCAAGCCTTGCGCGCGGTGTGCGGCCGCTTGCCTCGTTTGTAGTCAACGGGAACCACGCCTCCATCCGAGGTCTCCAGCACATCGAGTTTCGCGGTCACGCCAATCGAGTCGGACGATAGCGACAGCGCCGAAACCTGGCGCACGGCTCCATCGATCACCTCCTCGGGCGACGGCAACTCGCCAGACGCTCTATCGGCGCGGCGATGGACGTGGCTTCCTTCCACCGTGTCGGCTGATTCGGCCCATTCCTTCTGCACCCATTCGAGGTAGGCCAACCGAGGACAATAAACGAACTCGTTCAGCATGCGGGCCGGAATGAGCTGCACGGCACCGTGGCGATCAGCGCGCCGAGGCTCCTGTCGTTGGAGATCGGAACGACGCCGACCAATTTCGTGCGACCGGTCAGGCACGACGCGAACGCGGCTCAAGAAACGACACAAGCCGTGGTGGTGCAAACGATCCGTACCCCCCCTGGTCGCTTCGTAGTGGTCGAGTTTCGGCGACCGCAGCTACACCAAGTGCCACGCGAGACCTCACCAACCATACCGCTGGTTGAGTCGCCAGAACCGATGGCTGACGCCGGAATCGAGACGCGCCAAGCGATGCCGGGTGTCGCCTGAGAGCCCCGCAGACAGCGAATCGGGGCTGTCGGCATGGTCAAGCGTGACCGCAAACGACTCCGGATCGTCCTGCGACGAATCCGCCGGGCGACACCAACCATGGTGCGAGCCAACCAGATGCAAGACCAGATCCCAGTCGTGGGCGCGCGATTCGGGTTCACAGACATGTTCGATCATCGCCACCGACAACCAGCTCACGACGATACCCGGCCGGATGTCCAACCGCAACGAGATTGGCGACCAACCCGTCCAGTTTGGCGCTGGTATCCGCCGCAGGGCTGCCAGGGATTTCGTCACCACCCGAGCACTCGCCTGCCGAAACGGCAAGGCACGATGTCGTACGTTACACGATCGTCGTCTCGACTTTCGCGACTTCGAACGTTCGCATTCCAAGTCTAAAGGCTCTGCGGCCAGCATCGGTTGCGGTATGCGGGCCGGCACGGGCGGGATGTCCTTCACTGACAGGAGTGGGATCGGCAAGCGCAACTGAAGGGGTATGGTTTCGCCGGGCTCACGCTCGCTGGCGATTGGTACCCTGACGAAGTTGCGCTTTGTGGATTGGGACACGGATCGTCGCCTCGGACCACTTAATCGAGACGTCTGGATAGTCTACTAGAGAGTGTGAGCGAGTCTCGACACGTGAGACATCGGAAGGGTAGCCTATCCCCATCCCGGCAGAGCGCTCGAGGTACCGAGTGGATTACTGCAACTTCGTCAATCAGATCTGGCCGCCCGAATCGGCCGCGTTCAGCCATCGGCAAGGGACACGACGTACCGATCTTTAACGCGATGACCGAGGACCAGAAACGGTTTTTCCTCGGTCTCATGAACGTCACGCTCTAGCGAGCAGCGTACCGATAGACTGCTTGCGGTCGGGTTCGACTAAGAGAACTTCAATCATCCAAAACCAACGCACTTCATGGATTCGATGGAACTCGACACGATAGACGCGAGAGCAGAATTTCTCGCCCAAGCAATGGGCTTGGCGAGTGGCCAGCGCCCATTTCCTTGGCAACGCCGACTTCTCGAGATGTTTTGCGCTGACGGACCTCCTCGTTCCATCGACGTACCGACCGGTTTGGGAAAGACAAGCGTCCTCGCAATCTGGTTAGCGGCGACTACCGCTGGGGCATCGATCGGTCGTCGTCTCATCTATATCGTCGACCGTCGCGCCGTTGTTGATCAAGCGACAGAAGAGGCTGTCCGGCTACGCAACTGGCTCGCAGAGCGAGGCGATGTTGCCCAGCAGTTGAGGATTGACGATACCGGGCTCCCAATTTCCACGTTGCGCGGACAGTTTGCAGACAATCGGCGATGGCTCGAGGATCCCGCACGTCATGCGATCGTTGTCGGGACGGTCGACATGATTGGATCGCGCTTGCTCTTCGAAGGCTACGGGACATCTCGCAAGATGCGCCCTTATCACGCAGGACTGCTAGCACAAGATTCCTTTGTCGTTTTGGACGAAGCCCATCTCGTCGCTCCGTTTGAACACCTACTCGCGGACATCGCATCGCGCCAACGCACGGATGACCTTGGGCCCCGGTCCGCGCCCATTGGGCGACCGATGCAATTCATGACGCTCTCGGCCACCGGACGCGATCACGGCGGCGCGACGTTGAACCTCGACGAAACCGACCGCTCGGACCCCGTGGTGTCCGCCCGGACTAATGCATCAAAGGGAATAGCGGTCCACGAGTACGCCCCGTCGGCCAAAACCGCCGATGTATTGACCGAAGGTGTTTTGCAACGCGTCACCGCGAACACCAGCGCCAGGCGACAGATCGTTTTTGTAACGGCCCGCACCGACGCGGAGAAAATTGCCGCCAATCTAGAGAAACGGGGAGCGCCAGCGAATCGTCGTTCCGATCCAACGCCGCAGTTCGACGTCGAACTCTTGGTCGGGGCTCGCCGGGTTTGTGAACGAACGGCCGCGATGGACCGGCTCAAGACCCTCGGATTTGTTGCCGGCACCAACGTGACCTTGGAGCGTCCGGCTATTCTCGTCGCTACCGCCGCCGGCGAGGTCGGGGTTGATCTCGACGCCGACGGCATGACGAGTGATGTCGCGCCATGGGAACGTACGGTTCAACGCTTGGGCCGCGTTAATCGTCGAGGACGCGTCGAGGCACTGATCGACGTCTATGCGATCCCACCCAAAGAAAAAGGCCTAGCGGACCGCTTTTCGGCCCAAGTTGAGATGATTCGGCGGCTCCCGGTTCGCGAAGACGGACTGCTCGATGCATCGCCAGCCGCGCTGTCCGAACTAGGCAAACGCGCGGAAGAATATCCCGATCTGGCCGCTCTGCGCGAGCTAGCTCTGACGCCCGAGCCGCTGTTCCCGCCCCTCGAACGCGCCACTCTGGATGCTTGGGCCATGACGTCCTGCCTCGAACACCCCGGCAGGCCGGAAGTAGGCCCCTGGTTACGGGGTTGGGTGGAGGACGAGGACCAAGTCCAGCTCGTCTGGCGTGCAAAATTGCCGGTCACTGGCACCCGCGGGCCCACGCAAAGCGATCTAAAACGCTACGCAGAAGCAGCCCCGCCGCACCTGACGGAGATCCTGGAGACCACTACGGATTCGGTGCTCGGCTGGCTGAAAAAACGTTGTGGAACGGTCGTCCCGGACGATGAACCACAACCCAACCCGTCCAGCAGCCGCGATCCTTCAGGCACGGGAATTCAGCGACTCGCCGCGATTGTGCTCAACCGCGCCGGCGAGGTTGAACGCGGTTACAGCTTGGCCGAACTGACCGAAGCGTTGGCGATCAGGCCACGGCAAGAATTGAACCACCAACCATCCTGTCACTTCGCCCTCGGCGTTCTGCGTCAACGGGATGCTGTCGCGCAGGTGCCAATGACCCTCTGGAACGAGGTCTGGCGTGGCGCTCCTTGCGACGCGAAACGGCACGACCGGGTTGTCGGCGGTGGACCCGAGCCACTCGCTCGAGTCGTCTGCGGTAGCCGGCGGTGTCGATTCGCGTGGGCTCAGCAGACCGTTTCGCAAACCGCCGATCCCGGCGTGGAGCATCAGGCAGCATCCTAGGATCGCTCGTCGAAATTCTTACGATGGCAAGTCGATGCGTCCACCGAAGAGGATCGGTCAACCGGTCGGCCGCAGCTGCTTGAGGAGCACGAGCGATGGACGGCCGATCGGATGCGAGACATTGCTCGACGCCTGGAACTTCCCGCGTGGCTTGCCGATCTGCTGGTGCTCGCAGCCTCACTCCATGACGAAGGAAAGCGAGCGGAAAACTGGCAACAAGCGTTTCATGCACCGACTGATGGAATCTATGCAAAAACTCGCGGCCCCATCCGACCTGGCTTGTTGCACGGCTACCGGCACGAGTTCGGTTCGCTCGGCGTAGCGTTGTCCGACCAACGCGTCACCTGCTTGACGGACGACCATCGCGACCTCGTTTTGCATCTGATCGCTGCACATCACGGCTTTGCACGACCCTTCATCCGCACAACCGGATGCGAGGACGGCCCGCCATCTGTTCTGCGCCCGCGCGCACGAGAAGCCGCCGAACGGTTCCTTCGTCTGCAGGAGAAATGGGGCCCGTGGGGACTCGCCTGGCTCGAGGCCTTGCTTCGCGCGGCCGATCAACAAGCATCGAGGCTGAATGCAGCCGCAGTTGTCGAGCCATCTTGATGAGTCGCGCATCGATTCCCGTCGACACTTTGAACCCCGGACAGGTCTTCGCGTGCCTGGGGCTCGTCGAGGTTGTCTGTGCGTTGCGGCATCACGTTCGTGCAGGATTCGATTGGAGCGATGCCTCTGCTGAGCGCTTCGTGATGGACGTTGACGGTAGCGGCTCGCCTGTTCGCGATGCGCTCGAGTTTCTAACTTCCGCCCACATATCGAGTCTTGCGCCCCACGATGTGCAACTTTCGACGTCTAAATGGAGTGTGCCCACTGACGTTATCAGCCGCGGAACGCCTTACCCTATGGCCTTGCCCGACAGCCCCGCGACGTTACCCGCAATTCTCAAATCCGGGGACAGTGAACTGCGCATCGACCATTGGGGAGATTCCACCCGGCGAGACAATGTGAAGTTTTGGGCCGGGTCGGGCGGTTATCCAGGCGTCGCCTTGCTTCGCGACGCGATCGACCTCGCGGCACAGCAGAACGTCGACGCCATCACCGACCCGTTCAGCGTCAGCGCGCCTCAATCCAGCAGTTTTCGATTCGACTGGCGTCGCGACTCGATCGCGATTGATACCGGTTTCTCCATCAACACGCAGAAAAACAGCATCACTTCGCGCGGCTATCCGTGGGTCGAGTTGCTTGCTGCCATTGGCCTCACCCACGCTCGCCCCGAACGCCTCAACAAGCTCTCGTATCGATATGCGATCACCGGGCGAGGCACGGGCGATGCCGAGAACGAAACAACGGTTCCCCCGCAGGTCCTCCGCGCCGCGCTCGGCTGCGGACCCATCGAACCCTATCGAAGCCGCCGCTTCGTGATGGAGTTGGGCTGGCCAGGGCAGGCGAATCAAGCACGCGCCATCAAGAACGTCTATGAGGAGCCCAACGAATGAGTGAAACAATTGCAATCGAAGACCTTGAGCAGTGGGCCGTCGAAGACAAGTTCGTCGCAGTGCACTTGCGACAGCAGCTTGTCCCGATCGAGGGGCCAGGTGGCGTCTTCTTTCCGCCCACCTACGCCGATGTCGGCTATCAGACCAATACCCTCCACGACGGTACTCTGATGGTGGAGGTCGACAGCGTCGGTTCGCAAAGCAATCGCATGGAACCGATTTTCGCGAGACCCGAACTGGACGGACTCGTGCCGAATGTCCGTGTCCGCTACGGCGACGACGAAGAACTATCGATTCTCGAGGCAAGCCACCGACTCGGTGACGCCGTCGTGCGGAGTACCGATTTGCATGAGGACGCGCGCGCCGCGTTTTTGACGTTTTTGCGTTCCGGCGACGCGACGGCAATCGCCAAGCTTGCGCCCACCTCCCTCGTCTTCGGCGCTTGGGATTCGCGCGACACGATGGCGAAGATCCCCCGCATCGTGCAAGGCTGCATCCGCGCGTACGACATCGTCCCGCTTGAACGATCGGCTCAATTCAACCCTGCACTCGACTACGCCGCGTTGGACGTCTTTAGCGAAAGTGACAAAGAAAAGGCCGAAGGGAAGACGAGTGGACCGCTGGCGGAACGCGGTTTCGTACACGTTCCCGCGGTCAATTCGCACGGTGGCGTCATCGCCCACGGGCGAATCCAACGCGACGTAACCGTCAATCTCGTACAGTTGCGACGATTGAACGCGGACGACCCCGCGGCGCTGCGCAACTACATTCTTGGCCTCGCCCTCGTCGCGGCGTTGGAACCGATGGACCCGTTCCTCAGGCAAGGTTGTGTCCTGGTTCCGGACGTCGAAGTTCTGGCGGAGCAATTGCTTATCCACCGAAAAGGCGTGCGCGAAGAGATCCAGCTTGACCCATCGACAGCACGGAGTGCCGCGAAGAAGGCCGCCGACAGGTTTGGTGTAGGACCCGACCGCAGGGTCGACTTCGACAAGTCCCGCGCGGTCGCCGACACCAAAACCGCCAAGAAGTAACGCCATGAGCGACACGGCTCTCGTCGTCGAGGCGACCCTTCTCGATGACCGCTACCACGGCCGGCCAGAGTGGCCGCCAAGCCCGGCGAGGCTCTTTCAAGCGTTAGTCGCGGCGAGCGCCAACGGTGCGAGGCTCGATGAAAAGGTCGCTCAGAGCCTCGATTGGCTCGAGGCCCTGGCGCCGCCCGTGATTGCTGCGCCACGCCAACGCGAAGGGGCGGAGGTTAACTCGTGGGTGCCCAACAACGATCTCGATTCGGCTCTCGGGGATGAATCAAAGGTCGCCAAAATCCGCACAGGAAAGGTCGTCAAGCCACGCCTTCTCGAGGGTCACAGCACGTTCTTATACGCGTGGTCGATCGACGAAAAGTGTGATGAATGCAACACCATTCAGGAAGCGTGTCGACGCCTATACCAACTCGGCAGGGGTATCGATATGGCATACGCAAGCGCCGACCTGTACTCACAAGCAGAACTCGAAGAACGACTCGCTTCATTCGATGGTGAGGTGCTAGAGCCCAATGGCGGCGACCCCGGCCAACGGTCGGTGAATTTACTCACTCCAACGCGAGGCACGTTGGCGAGCCTCAAGCGGCGACACGAAGCAACGCTCACGCGCTTCGAACCGGTGCAACGAGGCCGCTCATCCGGGTTCGTCTTCAGCCAACCGAGCAAAGCACGAACGTTGAATGTCAGGTACGGCGGCAAGGGGCATTCAGCGCTCTTTGAGCTTCGCAGTACCGCGACGACCGCGGACTTTTCGCCCTGGCCCGCCACACGAGTCGTAGCCCTTATCGAGGCGATAAAGGAACAAACCGCAAAGAAGCTTCTCGATAGCGCAACCGCGTACCGCAACCCCATTGAACGATACCTGTTGGGGAAAGGCACTGGACCGCGCGTTCCAGCCACACAGCGGATTCAGCTGTTAGCATTGCCTTCAATCGGACACCCGCACGTCGATAGAAACATCAGACGTGTTCTGGTCCGAGCTGACGCCGGCTGCCCCATCCCGTTCGATGATCTCCTCTGGGCGTTGTCAGGGCTCGAGGTGTCAACCGGTACGGTGCTTTCAAGGCCAACAGAACAGAACTTCCTGGGGCATTACGGGAACGGTACGCTCACGACAACTTGGGCAACCGAAACCCCCGCCGCGCTGGGGACTCAGCGCCGACGCATCGATCCTGCGCGTATCGACGAGGTGCGAAAGCCAGCCTCCGAGCGATTACGAGTAGAAGCCGATGCAAAGGCTGACGTATTCCACGCACTACGCATGGCGGGTATTCGACCGCCGCTCGCTGAAGTCGAGGTGCAGCGGGAACCATTCCACGCTCGCGGTTTCCGGGCGGAATGGTTCGCAGGTTCGTCGCGTTTCAAGAAAGAACAACTCTGGCACGTTCGCCTACGGCTTCAATCGGGTGTCCAAGGGCCATTAGCATTCGGTGATGGTCGCTTTCTAGGGCTCGGCCTGCTCGCGCCCCTAGATGCGCCAGAACGTTGTTTCGCATTTGCGATCGTCAGCGGACTGGATGCGAGCACGACGGCCGACGTGGTCGTTCGTTCACTTCGCCGCGCCGTCATGTCTCGCTGTCAGCAGGAGTGGGGCAATCAGGCCCTCCCCTCGCCAATCACCGGGCATCGACGCGATGGCACGCCCGAAAAAGAGCGTCGACACCTCATCTTCGCCTGCGACCTGCGGACGAAAGAACTGCACGTGATCGCCCCATCTGACCTACCAATGGTCATCACCGACAAATTGGCGCGCGCGCTGGCTAACTTCCGGACCCTGCTATGCGGCGCTGGCGGTGTGCTCGAACTGAATCCGACACGAAGTAATCTGACGTCCACTTCTCGCGCCTGGCAGACCGTGACGCCTTATCAAGTGTTGCGTCATCGCGATCTCGGCTCCACCGAGCTTGCGATCCAAGCGGACCTCAAGCGAACGCTTCGACTGAACGCGCTGCCCGATCCATCCTCGATTTCAGTCGAGGCTCTACACGACAAAGGTCCACTGCGGGCCCACATCCGGCTAGTGTTCAACAAGATCGTGCCCGGGCCTATCTCGCTCGGCAAGGGCATCCACCAGGGCTATGGGTTGTTCGCGCCTGTTTCCTACTAGCGGCTGCGACGAAACCCCGGTCCCCGCAGCGAAACGAAGCCGGGGTTTCAAATGGGGCCGCGGCTATTCGCCGCGGAAAAGGACGACCCACCCCGAGCTGTCGTCTCCGTTCCATCAGGGCGTGACCAACTATCTTTCAAACTTCAATTCCTTCTGCGCGAGTGCCCTGGCGACAAGTCGGTTGCGTTGTTCCAGTGTGAGGGAACACGACCCTTCGCCCGGCAAGCGATAGGCGAGATGGTTGACCTCCTGGTAAATGCGAAACCGCTGCACGCTCGGCAACGCGCGCGGCGCACGTTCTTCGTTCGGGTCCAATGTACAACGACCGACCGGCTGGGGCTTCAACGGGCGCTGAAAGGTGAGCGAATCCCGCAGGCCATCACGCGCCTCATCACTCAAGCCGGCACCGTGGCATTCCTTCTGTTTGGCCCACAGCGCGTCGAACTCGGCGACCACCATGTCCCGCATCGGGTAGAAATGGTAGAACGCCTTGGCACCAGCGCCGTCAAGCCGGACCCGGACAGGGTGGTCGTGTTGCGCGGATGCGCCGTCGACTCGTGGACGCCCTAGATACTCACCGAGGGTACGCGCGCCCGCCGCCTCCATCTCCGTCACCAACTTCTGGGCGGCCACCTTGATTTTGCCGCTGTCGTCGGCCGCGCTGTCCGTCTTTCGATTGGATTTTAAGCCCCGACGCTGCTGGAGATGAAACAGCGCGCGGCCAAGTTCGAAATGGCTGAGTTTTCGGTCCAGTCCCTCGACGCGCAAGCGCCAGGGATCAAGTGTCTCCAACTTTTTCCGCTCGGCCTCGTCGGCCGGCATCAGACCGAAGGTAATCAGTCGCGACATGAACTCGTCGCGACGCTTGATCTTTCGATCGCGATTGCGGCGGATGCCGCGCGGCAATCGCCGCGTCGCCGCCAACGACCGCTGATTCTTCGGGTTTCGGCCATCGCTGTAAATGCGCACGCCCGCGTCCAGCAGTTCGACCGGCTGTTTGTCCTCGCCGAACTGAAAGACCGCCCAGCCAATCGAGTTGGTGCCAATATCAAGACCCAGCCGCAAACCCATCACACCCTCCCGCGATAGAATCGTCATAATGAAAACCAACGAAATCATGACTTGTGGGAAATCCAAGGCGACAATATGCTACTCAACCGACGTTTAGCTGACTAGGGAACGTGGTCTTTCCGTTAACAAGGTTTAGACCACAAAAATGCCCCCCCCGGCTCCGGTCGGGGGGTTCTGCTTTTCCAGCACGTTCCCCCGGCCGTTGCTTTCTACCGTCACATCTACTGCAATACGCCCCCTTACCAGTTAACGTACGGATAGCGCTGCGCGTCGCTCGATCGAGGCCATCGAATATCCGCGCGATTAGCGTGTGGCCTAGCGCCTGCGGCGCAGCCGCGCACATGTCGGGCGACGCCCTTCCAATCTAACCTGCCTACCCCCTGGCGTGAAGTAGACCACCTGAACGGCGGCGAGACACGATCGGCAGATTTGCGCCATTTTCTCTAGACCAGGTCGTCTCTGCAATCCGGTCGCCCGAAGTCGAAGGCCGCAAAACCCGCAGAAACAAAGGCTCTGCGGGCATCATCGGTAGAAACCAAGCTCCTGCTCTACCAGAAGACGACTGCGTGGCGGTGCACGCAGTCTCGCGAGCAGTGAACTAGGCAAGGTTCGTGTCGCGACGGATGGGCTCAATTCCGCGAGTCAGGCAGTACAAACCTTTTCGGAGAAGGCGACTAGCGCCAGTGATGCATTGGAGCAGCTGTCCGCGTACCAGCTCGAAACCGAGCGCATTGACCAGTCTTTCGACGATTTGGTCCGTTATCTTGATTCACTAAGATCGCGCGACCTCGAGCAAGTCACTGCAGATCTGGTGGCGAATCTTGAGCGGTCCGGCAACGACGTCGTGAGGCTCGAATCGACTGTCGGCAGCGTCCTGCAACGCCTCTCGCAAAAGCTCGAGAAGCTGGACGACGAGTAGGCTATGGCACTTCGATCACTTTCTATCGCAAAGTCAAACGAGATCGTCTCGATTTCGCTCATCGAGCTTCTCGTGGTCTTCATCTTCTGTCTGCTGATCGTTGCATTTGTCTATCAGCTCAACGAATCGCGCTCAGAAAATCATCGCGAGGCGTTCATTTCGAAGACGGCCGAACTCGGCGCTCTGGAATACTTTTTCGGGGTCGAGGCTGACCGCACGGAAACCAGCCCAAGGGGGAGAGGGAGCAGGCGGGCGTTGCTCTACGTCGGTACTCCCGAATCGTCGACATCGCCAACGACGAACTCGAAAAGCAAGGTTCGGATCAGTTGCGCTACTCGGAAGCCGCGAGGCTCTGGGAGACCGTCGGCAACATCGAATCGGGCGACGTCGTCCAGAAGATGGCGGTTGAGCTTGATCGGGTGGCCGCGCAAGCGGGCAAGGCCGAAGACCTCGAACAGGAAAACGCATCTCTTTCGTCGGCTCTAGCCAACTCCGAAGCACGGCGCCAATCCGCCGAGCAAGCCCAGGAAGAGTCAGCATCGCGCCTCAGGCAAGCGCAGGAGCAACTAGACGATCTAGTGACACGTCTTGCTCACGCGGGCATCGAAATCGAACGCTTCGGACAGGGAACAGGCGAAGGACCTGGGCCTTGTCTGTTTACAATGCACGCGGTCGGGCCCGCGATAACTCGTAAGGAACACGATCGGATTTTCCAGATCACGATCGAGAAGAACCGACTTCGAATCGAGAAGGCATGGAAGTCGACACACGATGCGTTTGTAGCCCAACTCACGCTGCCACCGACCATCGTGACTGGTGCGGCGCACCACGTCGAGTACGGTTCGCTCGCTGCGACGTTTCCTAAACTGATCGAGTATGGCAACGCGAACGACTGCCGATTCCAAGCAGTTGTTATGGATTCGCCCGACGTCACCAAAGACGTTTTCGTCACCGGCTTGGCCGAGGTGGAGCGATTGTTTTTCAAGGAAGCTCGTTACGACTAAATGAACGCGTCGAATTCCAAGCTGGAGCACGACTACGAGCGGCTTGAGCGGGCATTAGAAAGGGTCGAGCTTCGGGTCGACCGGGCAGTGCGCGCGCCCCGCTTGTCCGAACGACTTCGGTCTGCCCTTCGGTGGTTCCCTGGCCGGCTTTCAGGTGTCTTCAGAAAGCGCTCGCCCCCCGGTTCCGGTACCAGAACAAGCCTGTAGTGCGCTCGACGATCACGAACCAGTCCGATAGCTCCCTCTTGCGCGTCATCGCATCGGCGAAGTAGACCACCTGAACGGCGCCGAGAGACGATCGCCAGATCTGCTCCATTTTCTCACTAGACTAGGTGGTCTCTGCAATCCGGTAGCCCGAAACGCAAGGCCCACAAACCCGCAGAATCAAGGGCTCTGCGGGCATCATCAACAAAAAACAAGCTCCTGCTCTACCAGAAGACGACTGCGTGGCGGAGCTCGCAGTCCCCAGCAAACACGTCTCTGCCATAGAAGCTCTCATTACTGCAAAATACCCGAGCAATCCCGTTCAATCCCGAGCAAAGTCGGTCAATCTTGAGCATCAACTGTCGACCTTCAATACGGGAGACGGGTGCGCCAGAAGCTCGCTGCCGCCTCGTCGCTGTCAAACCCGCGGAAGAAGAGCGCCGTCCCAAAGTGCTATCCGCGGGGACTAGATCCGCGGGGTGTAGATCGTGCTGGCGCTCGATTGCCGCCTGCCCATTGGCTCACGCGGGGCCACGCGGCAGCGCTCTTGTTAACCTGACGGGACTCCGCACTTGGTGAGGACTCGAAACGTTGGAAGTATTCTTTCTGCTAATCCTGATCGTTGTTGTCCTAATCGCCGTCGTCCGGATCGGAGCGTACCTCAGGGTCTCGCAATACGACGCGGAGCAGGCCGGATCTCCGGCGGTCAAGGGCGCTCGTGGCGAACGGAGCGTAAATTCTGTTCTTGCGCGTAAGCTACCCGCCGAAGAATACACGGTGTTCCATGACGTGACGTTACCCTCGTCGCATGGACCGACGCAGATCGATCACATTGTGGTTTCCAGATACGGGATTTTCGTGATTGAGACGAAGAACTACACGGGCTGGATATTTGGCGACGCCAAGTCCAAGCAGTGGACCCAAGTCGTGTTTAGAGAAAAGAACCAGTTCATGAACCCGCTACGACAGAACTACAAGCACACAAAGGCCACGGAGTCGTTCTTCTCACTAGGATCAAAATACATTCATTCAGTGGTTGTATTTGTCGGGGATGCGGAGTTCAAGACCAGGGTTCCCGAAAACGTGACATGCCGACGGGGATTGTGTCCGTATATCCGTTCAAGGCAAGCGATCTTGCTAAGTACGGATCACGTTAAAGACCTTGCTCGGAAGTTGAGCGCATTCAAAGAAGGCACCCTCGCAGAGGAACCATCCGTATCGGTTGTGAGGCGCGAGCCAAACTGCCCGAAATGTGGCGAGCCGATGGTGCGCCGAACTGCAAAAAGAGGAAAAAACGCTGGAGCTGAGTTCTGGGGATGCCCCAAGTTTCCGAAATGTCGGGGAGTCAGGCAGGTCGTCCCTGATATAGGCAGCGCCAGAGCGTGAGCGTGCTCTCGCATCGCGATGCCGCGGACTGATGAAGGTACATGTGCTCAGTTCGAAGCGGCAGGCCGCAGACTTCGCGGCTCGTTCGTGATTCGGGCAGCCAGCGTGAAGAAGTTTCTCTTTGCCATGATTGCGGGCGCCCTCGTGCTCGTGGCCGCCGGCCTCGTGTTCGTCGGTCCGCAGACCCTGCTGCTATTGCTCAATTTCCCCCGACACGCGTTTGCGGATGATCCGCCGACGGTTGCGCCGGACTACGCGAGCCCGGAGGCGTGGGCGCGATATGGCACCAATGCCGACGCCGCGGTGGACGTCTTTTTCATTCATCCGACCGGGTACTTCCGGGGTGAACGTTGGAACAGCCCGCTCGACCCCGACAGTGCCGCAGCGCACAACAGGCGCTGGATGATGGCCAACATGGCAAGTGTGTTCGACGACTTCGCCGTCTATGCGCCCAAGTACCGCGAAGCAACCATCTACGCCTTTCTGGATGCCGACAGCGACGACAGCCGGGCCGCGCTGGCGCTGGCTTACGCTGACGTGCGCGAGGCGTTTGAATACTTCCTCACCCACATCAGTCGTGGCCGCCCGTTCATCCTCGCTGGACACAGTCAGGGCACCTTGCACGGTCTGCACTGCTGCGGGATGTCGAGAGGAGCCGCGACACGCGCGACCGCCTGGTCGTGGCTTACCTGCCGGGTGGCACGCAGTCGTCGATGATCGAAGGCATCGCCACCCCGCTGTGCAACTCAGCGATCCAGACCGGATGTCTCGCCGCCTGGTCCACGTACGGCACGAAATACGAAGCCGAAGAACAGGAGTTGAGCGATCCCTATGTCTGTGTGAATCCGGTGACCTGGCAAGTCGGCGGCGGGGCGGACAAGGCGCAGCACCGCGGCATGGTTCCCGAGATCGGACGGGTCAGCTTGCGGGTCGTGGGTGAGGACCGCGTACCGCGACAGGACCTGCCCGCGCCGGCTGCGCCAGTGCCGCACTACACGGCCGCTCGCTGCGAGCAAGGGATGCTGCGCGTCAGCATCCCGGACCCGGAGAACTTCCATCCGTTCACCCCGGGCGACTATCACAACTATGACTACACTCTGTTTCACAGCGATGTGAAGGCAAACGCCGGTCTGCGCGAGGCGCAGTATCTGCAGCGTTTGTGAGTCGCGACCAACGGTCTTTGCACCGTTGCACCCCGAGCACGACTTCCTCGACCTTCAACTCCGCTGGGGCGTTCGATCAGCTCGTCCGCGCATCCATTCATTACCGCATCGCCATCGGCCCCATTACCGGCCGCAAACACCGACCTTGCGTGCCGGTCGTGGAACCGCGCGAAAAGTTTGTTGCCGAGTCGGCGTACCGCGATAACTCACCGATTGCGCCTGTTTGCTGCAGGACCAAGGTCAACCTCAATCAGTCTGATCCGTCGATAGCAGGCGAATGTCGAACCAGACGATGTGCGAACCGAGCAGATTCTTGCAATGCATCGCATCCTGCACCAACCTTGGACAGTTAGGCAAAACAACCGTGGAAGCCGGCCTGCGGTTGTATCGGGCGGCCCATCGCGACGGTCGATGGCCAGATCGCCACGACCGCCCGCTCCCGCAACAGGGCGTTGACGACGCGAAACGTTCGCGATTTCACGGGAATCAACATAGATCTCGTCGATCTGCCGGCGGCGATATAGTCGACTCACAAATCCACCTTGATTTGCGGGAAGGCCGTGCGCCTGCGCCTATATCCGTGGCAGCAATCTCGACCCAATGTTGCTGAAACCGGGTGCCAGCCAATACGTCTCGTAACTCCGCCGCTCTGCGGCTGACGGCATTCTCGAACTTCCGAATAGCGGGACCAGCCAACTCCCATCCTACGATACGGTGCCAACTCTGACTGCGTCTGCCGAACGCGATCGACGTGTACTGCGATCCACGATCTGAGTGACGTTTTTCGTTTTGCGTTGCTGCGCGGCCATGTTCAACGCCTCAAGCACGAGGTCCGTCTTGATGTCATGACGCATGGATGGCAGCATGTACTCGACTAAAGTTATCATTTATGGTGACTTTACCGCATGACATCGAGGATGGCGTTCTATAGCGAGAAGGTTCGCTAGGACACACTCACGTTACCCGACGGCATGCCGTCGGGATAAAGCGTTCCGCCTTGCCGTTGGTGCGCGGTGTGTAGGGACGCGTGCGTGTCACTGAATGTAGTGATGCACATAGTGCACCCACACTGATCAAAGAGAGGACGAAACGGGTGACAAACCAATTCAACGACATGAGGGACTCTATGTCGAGGGCCATTCTGGTTGGCGCAGCAAAAAGAGCGCTCTACGAGCAGGGCTACAACATCAAGCGGATCCCGGGACACCGCCGCTCGAACATGTGGGACGCCGAGAAGGACGGCAAAGCAGAGCGCGTTTCGATCCGCACCACGAGAAACAGATGGATAGTCTTCGAGCCTTTGGAGGGCGGCACCAAATGGCAGACGCTCAATGACGTGGATACGGTGGTCGTGGCAGCCGTTGATGATCGAGACGATCCGAGCAGCGTTGAGGTCTACCAGTTCGAGGCGGACCAGGTCCGCAAACGTTTCGATGATGCCTACGCGGCCCGCATCGAAAGGGAGGTGACGATGCGCGACAATTTCGGCATGTGGGTGAATCTCGATGAGGATGACCGCGGCAACCTCACGAGCGTTGGCAGCGGGCTTGCAGCAGAGCACGATCCGATCGAGCAGTACCCGCTGAGCGAGCTCATCGAAAGCGCGGATCCTGCCGAAGCTGCACAGGAAGCCGCGGCCGACGAGGCGGAGGAAGGACGGCCAAGCACGATCGCCGAGGTCCTGGACTGGGCGCGTGAGCAGATCTCAGCGCTATCCGGCATGCCGATCAGGGCCATCAAGCTGGACTGCAAATTCGAGGCGTAGACGAGTGGCAACGACGATCTGATCTGAAGGGAGCAGCAGGATCCGCTCTCCCTTCAGATCAACACCATCGCCGGCAAATGCCCACACTCCCCTCAGAGATCTGCCATAGAACGGACCCGACTAAAAGCCGCGCAATCTTGAGCATCAGCGCACGACAACCGGCTCTTGGAGATCGATCCTGGTCATGCCCATCGCTTGGATCATCGACATAGCACGTGCTGATGCCCTGGATATAAGGCGGGACGATGGCGACGAGCGCTTTCTCGGACGCCTGGCGCGGGTTCAAGAACGAGGGGTGGCCAGGTACCGCGCTGCCCTGGGCGACGGGCACCAGCGGCATGCCATCCCCCGCGGCGTGCCGGGTGCCCAACGGTGCCGCGAACGAGAACGTTCGCGCCGATCGACTCGGCGGCCGCTCCTTGGTCTGGCGCGCGATTAACCAGGACGCCTCCTTGGGGCCCGACGGCCGAACGTTGCCGCGTAAACGGGCGTCTATGCGTCGCCTGAAGAGCCTCAGGTAGATTTGCCGCGGCGGCTCAAGGCAGTCGAGACGTGCGCGCTGGAAAGCATCCACCGCGACGAGGCGACAAGCCCGCCACTGCGACAGGCCGCGATCTGGGCAACCGGTCGATGGCGTCCATGAGTAAAAAGTCGCTCATCGTCCAGGGAAACAACGTGCCTTCGGCGTACCCTCGGAACCACTCAATAGGAACGGCGTTGCTGAAAGGTCGAAAATCCGAGCAAGGCTGACCTCGCGGCTGCCACACCTGAGCCCTCGAGCGCGTTCAGTCGCCTCGTATGGTTCGGTTGGAGTACGCCCTGAACGTTCTCTCAATTGACACGATTCATGTCGCGCGATAGTTTTGACGCTGGACGCTGAGGGTCTCAAAGGGCACGCAGCGTAATGCGAACAACTATGGAAAAATAAAATTCAGCGACGACCGTCTCGATCGATGATGAACCACGGAGCAAGGGTAGCAGTCGCCGGGTTAGTTGTTCCCGTTGTCGGGCTACTCACGATGTCTTATAGCGAGACGAATCTAGTATTACTTTGCGTATGCTCGCTAATTTGGGGCGTCGGAGGATTTGCCGCGAGTCGAACCCCAGTCGGCGCGCCCCTCGGACGAGTCAATCCCGTTAAGACGCGCGCGCCTCGGGCGAATCGGCGTGAAGGACCTGTTCACGAGCAGGGAACGGTTCGCATCGAAGCGCTCAAGGGGCAATGATGCTGCCAATCCTGGTTATCCTCGTCGCCATCATCGCCGTCACTCTCGCTCCGTGGTTGCTGCTCGTGCTGGTGCCTGCGGGCATCGTCGCGCTCTTCGTCTGGCTCTGGAAAGCGACGGCGCCGAAGTAAGTGGGACATGAGCGAGACGCAACTCGTTTGGTCTAGAGAAAATGGGGTAGATCTGGCGATCGTCTCTCGCCGCCCCGGCAGGACTCGAACCTGCATCGTTGGGCTTCAATGAGGCCGAGGCTTGAGGCTTTCGCCTCGGAAAAACAGCCAGGTGCGATCAATGCGATGGCCCGGGAGGCCCGCTTCATCGTCTACAGACTAAAGCAGCCGTTGCACCTACGTCATGCGCGACGGCGGCCGAACCGTTTGCGTCGCGATCACCGAAACGGTTCGTCGGGGATTGCACCCGCAACGGCCTCGAGCTCATCCGCGATGCGAGGATCAAAGACGATACGCTCCTGCTCGAGCCAAAGGCCTCGCTCGGCGAGCGCGCGAACCGGAGCCGGGGCGAAGTCGAGATCGAGATCCGGGGGCCATGTAGTTGGAAGTCCACACACGTCCACGAACTCGAACCAGAATTCGGGAAGAAACCACTTCAGGTTCGGTACGCGTCTGCGTAGATGCAGCATGATCCTTACACCGTTCGGATCCAGGTCACCGAAGTGCACGACGGGGACGCCTTCGATGCGATCCAGCATGTGACCGACGGTGACGGTGTCCCAACCGGGGACATGCGCCAGCAGCCAGCCCGGTGGTGGGCAAAGGTCACGCCATGCCCCCAGGTTCTCAACGAGGAGCACGGCACGAATAGCCCCCTCGAATACCAGACCGTCGAGCAAGGCTCGCTCCGGTATCGAGACCTCGCCTAGCACCGTCGCGATCCCGCTGAGGTCGACTGTTCCATTTGCCGTTCGAGCCGACAGCCCATCCGGCGGTCGCAACCTGATGGCGCCGTCATGCGAGGTGTCTGTCCCGCCGAGCGCACCCTTTCTCGCTTCGGTGAGCGATGCCTTGGAGTGCGATGCAGTGAGCGAGGTGGCGGTGCGTCGGTTAATGCGTTCCGGCAGCTCGGGGATCGCGGCTGCGCGTTCCATGTCGAGCAACCGGCCGTAGCCGTCGGGAGTGGGCGGCAGGCCTGCGGCCACCAGGTCCGCGAGGACTTCTCGCCACGCAGGCCAGACCCGGTCGATCAAGCCCGCAAGCGCTGTGCTTCGGTCCTCGACCACGCCAATCTCGTCACGGCGACCCGTGGCCCGTGTCCACGGAAGCTCAGCAAGGGCGTCGTACGCCTCCACCTGCGTGCGTCGGCGTTTGAGGCTGCCACGTGAGATCAGCTCCAACAACGCCAGCCGTGCGCTGTCGCTCTGCCAGATCACGCGTCTGCCTTCGTTCTTCGACCGCTGACGAGCACCTCTTCACGCCCTTCTGCATCGACGCGTCGGACAAGGCGGTAGGTCGTATTGCCTTCTGCTCTGGCGACCTCCGGCGCGGCGATGAGCAACTGCAGGTCGAGCGTCCGGCACAGGTCGAAGAGAACGCCGAGGTTATCGTGGGACAGGCGGTTGGCCTCGTCGAGAAACAGGAAGCGGAGTGAACCGTGGGCTCGCTTACCGCGCAGCAAGTTCGCATCGCGTTCCCATTCGGTGAGCACCACCATCATCAGGGCAGCGCCAATGCCGATCGCCTCGCCGGTGGAAAGACGGGTCGGATTCGCAATCTCCCAGCCGGCGCCCGCGCTACGACGGACCTCCACCTGCAAGTGGACGTATTCACGATAATCCAGCAATCGCTGGCCGCCCGAACGCCCGCCGCCGTAGCGCCGAAAGATCTCGTCCAGGGCTTCCTCGATGGGCAGGTTTTCCTGAAACAGCAGCCCCTGCACAGCGCCTTCGCGCAGCGCCCGAAGCACCTGCTCCATCCGCTCCACCGGCTGAACCTTTACCCGAATCCCGTCAATGCTGCCGAAGCTGACGCCGCCGAGATTCTGGTTGAGGCGGCTGACCTGGCCTCGTGCCTTGCGGATCTGAACGTCAATCCCGCGAGCGACGTCCTCGCTGGCGCCACGCAGATCGTCCTCCTGTCGCGCAAGACGCTCTTCGAGTCCAGTCAATTGATCGCGCAATCGTAGGAGTGCTTCCCGCGGGTCGTCCACTTCCGCCACCTGCGCTGGTAGACGGCGACGCAACCGATCGTTCACGGCCAGCCAGAGCTCGAGATAGACGTCTGCAAACGCGACGTCGGCATTCGCGCCGTCATTGTCGACCGTGGCAAGCAGATCCTGCGCCCCGTGCGCGACACGCAGCCGCTCCACGAGTACCGCCCGCTGCTTGTGCGCCTCCTGTACGAGATTGACGTGCCCGCGGATTCCGCTGATGTCGCTAGTGCAGGACGAAAGGACGCCAGCGAGGAGATTCCGCTCCGCTACAGCCGCTCTCAGGCGCTCCCAGCGATCAAGGGCCGGCTCGGCCTCGCGGCGCTCGACGGCGACCTTCTCTTCCGCCTCGCCGTACTCACGTGCCGCTTGCGCCTGCTCGGCTTCGCGACGCCCCCGGGTGGTCTTGAGGTCATCGAGCGCCGCAGCGAGCGCCGTCGCCTCCTCCTTCAGTCGGTGCATCTCGTCACGCGCGGATGCGACGGCCGCTTCGGTAGGATCGGGGATCGCCATCTCCGTGAAGCGCTGCTCCGTAGCCCGAAGTTGTTCGACGGCTGCGCGGCGGCGACCATCGGCGTCCTGCCATATGGCTGTGGCGTGCTCGAACTCCTTCTCGGCGGTCTCGACAGATGCTTCCGCCTCGGCAAGCGCTTCCTCCGCCCGCCGCAGCTGTTCCTCGAGTGCCGGAACGAGCGACCGGTTCGCTTCGAGCTGCGCTGGCGCATCGTCCCAGCGCAGTGCCTCGGCATGGCCCGCAACGAATGCCATGGCCTCGATAGCGGCATCCAGCCGGTCGCGCTCATCCGAGAGCCGGCTCAGCTCGGTTTCGAGAATTGCGACCTCGGTCTCCGAAAGCGGCGCTCGCCGCAGGACGTCGAGTTTGTCCTCGACCACCCGGCCGGCTTCACGGCAACGCTGAATCTCAGCCTGCGCCGCTTGGGCCGCATCGTGGTCCCGCTCAAGCGAGTCCCGCCGTTGGACATGGTCCGGGGGATCCAGCAACACGGCCGTACCGAGCAGACCACGTAGCGCCTCAATGCCCGGTGCAAGCTGACGGGCCGCCTCCTGATATCCGGTCACCGCGGCGCGGTGGTTCTCCTGTTGCTCTTGGACCTTCGAGAGCTGACGAAGGATCGCTGCGAGCGCCGGTGCTGGGTCGCTGGCCAGCTACGCGACCTGACCTGCAAGCAGTGCTTCGCCATCCCCCGCCAGCGAGCTTCGAGGTTGTAGAAAAGGAAAATACTGAACATTCGTGTACTCCACGAGAACACCTGCGCGCACCGTACATAGGTCGACGAGAGAACGCACACTGGTGGACGAGAGCGAGTGTCGAATTGGAGGGCTAAATGGGGGGCCGTTTAATTCAGGAAGCAGCAACTCATTGATATTAAAAGGAATAGAGAAATGCCATGGCGGTGCACGCAGTCCCCAGCAAACAGGTCTCTGCAATAGAAACGCTCCTTACAAGAGTACCCGCGCAATCCCGCGCAAAGCCGCGCAATCTTGAGCAGATTCAGCAAGCGCACCAGGGCAAAGTGGAAAAGATAGGGCCACGCTTGGCGAGCCAGTCGGCGTTGCATGCGGAGCGCATGGATCTTCACCCGGAGTGGTCGAACGGGTACAACACCGTACACGTGCAATTGACGACGCACTCGTCCATCGTGTCGTTGAAGGAATGAGATCGATGAAGACCGATGGTGTCCAACGGATGATGCGCTGCCGCGATGGTTCGACTTGAAGACTTGAAACCTCAGACGACGGTCCGCGGCGTTCTGCCCGACTGTCAGGTCACGGTCATGGCGGTGCAGTGGTTTGGTTCAGAAGCGTTGGAACTGACGTACAAGACGCCGGGCGGGAAAGTCGCGAATGAGCTGCTCTATCGGCACGACGAATCTCGATTGGAAGTCGCGAAGGAAGGCAGGCCTTGGAGTTTCGATGGTGATGGCGCGCTGTTCCGGCTCGTCTCAGAAGCAAATCGAATTCGGCTGGCGCACCTCTTTGATCCCGTCCTTGCCGTGCATACGTCGGACGTCGAGCCGCTTCCGCACCAGATCACCGCCGTCTACGATGCGATGCTGCCACGGCAGCCGCTGCGCTTCCTGCTGGCCGACGACCCCGGGGCGGGGAAGACGATCATGGCCGGGCTTCTCATCAAGGAACTCATCGCCCGGGGCGACCTGCAGCGTTGCCTGATCGTCTGCCCGGGCAGCCTCGCGGAACAGTGGCAGGACGAGCTCTACCGGCGTTTCAGTCTGCCGTTCGACATTCTGACCAATGACAAGCTCGAGGCGGCGCGGACGGGCAACTGGTTCCTGGAGACGAATCTCGCCATCGCGCGCCTCGACAAGCTCTCACGAAACGAAGACGCCCAGGACAAGCTCCGCGCGCCGGACTGTAGCTGGGACCTCGTCGTCTGCGACGAAGCGCACAAGCTGTCCGCCACGTTCTACGGCGGCGAGATTAAGTACACCAAGCGCTACCGCCTGGGCCAGCTTCTCTCGACTCTGACCCGGCATTTCCTCCTCATGACCGCTACGCCACATAACGGCAAGGAGGAAGACTTCCAACTGTTCATGGCGCTCATCGATGGCGACCGCTTCGAGGGGCGTTTTCGCGATGGCGTGCATGCCAGCGACGTGTCCGACCTGATGCGCCGGATGGTGAAGGAGGAACTCGTCAAGTTCGACGCGAAACCGTTGTTCCCGGAACGCTTCGCGCACACGGTCCCCTACCAACTCTCGGACCCGGAGGCCCACCTCTACGGAGAAGTCACCGCATACGTGCGGGAGGAGTTCAACCGCGCCGAGGCGCTTCAGAACGACAAGCGCGCGGGCACAGTCGGGTTCGCCCTGACGATCCTGCAGCGTCGCCTAGCATCCTCCCCCGAGGCCATCTTCCAGTCGCTCAGGCGCCGGCGTGAGCGGCTCGAAAGCCGCCTGCGAGAGCTCGAGCTATTGCAGCGCAGAGGCGGGCTCCGCGAACCCGTTTCGAGCGCATCCGCCCTCGACGCGGAAGACCTCGACGCGGAAGACCTCGACGACCTCGACGACCTCGACAACGATGTGGTGGCGGCGGAAAAACACATCCTCGATCAAGCCACCGCCGCGCAGACGATCACCGAGCTGAAGGCCGAGATTGAGACGCTGCGCCACTTGGAGGGCCTCGCACAGACGGTCCGCCGCAGTGGCGCGGACGCCAAGTGGCGACAACTCGCGAGCTTGCTCGGCGAGATTTTCACGCCCGCGGCCATCCTCAACGAGGTGAGCGAGCGGAATGCGCCCGACGGGTGGCATGAAACGCCGAAGCACAACCCATCGCCCCATCAGAAGCTCGTGATCTTCACCGAGCATCGCGACACGCTGACCTACCTCGAAGGACGGATCCGCACGATGCTCGGCAAAGCCGAGACCGTTGTTGTTATCCACGGTGGCATTGGACGCGAGGACCGTCTGAAGGCGCAGGAGGCGTTTCGTCACGATCCCGAGGTCAAGGTGTTGCTCGCCACCGATGCCGCTGGCGAGGGCATCAATCTCCAACGCGCCCATCTCATGGTGAACTACGACCTGCCGTGGAACCCGAACCGCCTGGAGCAGCGCTTCGGTCGTATCCATCGGATCGGGCAGACCGAGGTCTGCCATTTGTGGAATCTCGTCGCCGAGGAGACGCGCGAGGGCGACGTCTATCGGAAGCTCCTCGACAAGCTCGATAACGCCCGAACCGCACTCGGGGGAAAGGTTTTCGACGTGCTTGGCAAGCTCCACTTCGAGGGGCGTCCCCTTCGCGATCTACTCATCGAGGCCATTCGTTACGGCGACCGTCCTGACGTGCGCGCGAAGCTCGATCAGGCGGTCGAGCAGGCTTTCGATCGGGGCGAACTCCAGGATCTCCTCGAACAACGAGCCCTTGCCCACGACGCCATGGACGCGAGCCGCGTAAATCGAATCCGTGAGAAGATGGAACGCGCCGACGCGAGACGGCTCCAGCCCCACTACGTCGAGTCGTTCTTCCTCGAAGCGTTCGATCGGCTCGGTGGATCGGTCCAACCGCGTGAGTCGCGCCGCTACCAGGTGACCCACGTTCCCGCCGCGGTTCGTCATCGCGACCGCCTGATCGGGCTCGGCGAGCCGGTCCTCCCGCGCTATGAACGTGTCGCCTTCGAGAAGACACTCGTGGCGCCGGTCGGCCAGCCGCTGGCGGCGTTGCTGAGTCCCGGTCACCCGTTGTTGAACGCCGTCATCGATCTCACGCTGGAGCGGCACCGCGATCTGCTGCGGCAAGGCACGGTGCTCGTCGACGAGCACGACCCCGGTACGCAGCCGCGCGTGCTCTTCTACCTCGAGCACGCGATTCAGGACGCAAGTCAGACCCGCGGTGGCGAGCGGCGCGTCATCTCGAAACAGGTTCTGCATGTCGAACTCGATGCGACGGGCCCTGCACGGCACCTCCACTACGCGCCGTATCTTGACTACCGGCCGCTAACCGAGGACGAACCCGATGTCGACACCCTCCTAAGTCGCCCCGAGTGCGGGTGGATTCAGCGAGAACTCGAACAGCGGGCACAGGCGCATGCGATCGCCGAGATCGTGCCGAAGCACTTGGCCGAGGTGCGCGATCCGAAGCTCGCCCTCATCGACAAGACCGAAGCGGCGGTCAAAGACCGATTGACGAAGGAGATCAACTACTGGGACCACCGCGCAGCCGAACTCCGGCACCAGGAGGAGGCCGGTAAATCGAGATCTCGCCTCAACTCGCGCGAGGCACGGCGGCGGGCCGATTTGCTCCAGAGCCGTCTGCAGAAGCGTCTAGAGGACTTGAAGCTCGAGCGCCAGATCTCGCCGCTCCCACCCGTCGTTCTGGGCGGTCTGCTGGTGGTTCCTTTGGGGCTACTAGCGGAAATGACGGGGCAAGCCGTACCAACCGGTCCTGTCGACACCCAGGCCTCCGCCGCACGGGCGCGTTCGGTTGTCATGGACATCGAGCGGAGTCTCGGCTTCGAGCCCATCGACCGCGAGTTCGAAAAGCTCGGCTACGACATCGAGAGCCGCGTACCCGGAACCGGCAAGCTCCGCTTCGTAGAGGTAAAAGGCCGTGTCGCCGGGGCTTCGACGGTGAGCGTCACGCGCAACGAGATTCTGTATTCGCTGAACAAGCCCGACGATTTCATCCTCGCGATCGTGCTATTCCACGAAGACGGTAGCGAAAGCGCCCACTACGTGCGAAAGCCATTCAATCGAGAGCCGGATTTCGGCGTGACCAGCGTCAACTACGACATCGACGAACTGCTCGATCGAGCGGAGCAGCTGCAGTGACCGTTGCACGACGGAAGCTCATCGAGGTTTCCCTGCCGCTCGACGCCATCAACAAGGCCTCGGCGCGGGAGAAGTCGATCCGCCACGGACATCCGAGCACGCTGCATCTGTGGTGGGCGCGCCGACCGTTGGCCGCGGCCCGCGCGGTGATCTTCGCGCAGATGGTGGACGACCCCTCCGGGTATGTCGACGTCCTGCTGTCGGACCCGAAAAAGAACCGTGCGGCGGAGCGAGAGCTCACGAAGTGCCTGGCCGAGCACGCGGCGAAGCAAGCGCTAGCTAACGACGACGCGATCGTTGAACCCGAACCCAACCTGGCCGAGGTGATCGCCGAGATAGAGCGGGATCGTCTATTCGCGATCCTCGAAGAGCTGGTGCTATGGGAGAACACCACGAACGAGGCTGTGCTGAAGAAAGCGCGCGCCGAGATCTGGCAGAGCTGGCGGCGGGCTTGTGCCGATAGCGCCGATCATCCGCAGGCCAAAGAGTTATTCGACCGCAACAAGCTGCCCGGGTTTCACGACCCCTTCGCGGGTGGCGGTGCGCTACCGCTGGAGGCGCAGCGCCTCGGACTCGAGAGCTACGCCAGTGACCTGAACCCGGTGGCCGTGCTGATCAACAAGGCGATGATCGAGATCCCACCGAAGTTTGCGGGAAAACCGCCCGTGAACCCGGATTCTCGTCGGGATGAGAACCTATTCGCGCAGGAGTGGGAGGGTGCACAGGGCTTGGCCGAAGACGTGCGCTACTACGGCCAATGGATGCGCGACGAGGCCGAGAAGCGCATCGGGTACTTGTACCCGAAGGTGGAGGTCACTGCAGAAATGGTCACAGCGCGGCCTGATCTGAAGCCCTACGCCGGGCGCAAGCTCACCGTCATCGCCTGGCTGTGGGCGCGCACCGTGAAAAGCCCGAACCCGGCCTTCGCCGAGGTGGACGTGCCGCTCGCTTCAACGTTCATGCTGTCCACCAAGGCGGGCAAGGAAGCGTACGTCGAGCCGGTGATCGAGAACGGCGGCTACCGCTTTAGGGTGAAGGTGGGCAAGCCCAGGGACTTAGTGGCAGCGAAGACCGGGACAAAGCTGTCACGCGGGGCGAACTTCCAGTGCCTGATGTCGGGGACACCGATGGCACAAGGTCACATTCGCGGCGAGTTCAAGTCTAAGCGAGCCGGGGAGCGGTTGATGGCGATCGTGGCTGAGGGTGATCGCGGTCGAGTGTATCTCTCGCCAACATCGGAGCACGAGGCGGTGGCGCTGAAGGCGGAGCCCGGAGTGGCACCAGAGGTTCCAATGCCAGAGAACCCTCGCTGGTTCTCCCCGCCGCTCTACGGCCTTACGGCCTACGGAGATTTATTCACTCCGCGCCAACTCGTCGCGCTGACGACCTTTTCCGATCTCGTGCGGGAAGCACGGGAGCGAGTGCGGCGCGATAGCGTCAACGCTGGCCTAACCGACGACAATAGACTGCTGCGTGACGGCGGCAAGGGTGCGAAGGCGTATGCTGAAGCTGTCGCGGTGTATTTGGCGTTCGCGCTAGACAAGGTTGCGGATCGGGGCTCTACGCTCGGTCGATGGGACCCGACACCGACCCAGAGTGGCATCATTAACACCTTCAGTCGGCAGGCGTTGCCGATGACGTGGGACTTCGCGGAGTCGAATCCACTTGGCAACACATCGGGCAACTATCGCGGCGCGGTGGATCTCGTCGCGAAGGCGCTGCTCGCCGCGTCGCTGAGTGCGGCACCTGGCTACGGTGCGCAATTCGATGCTTCGGCCCAAGACGTAAGTTCCGACAAGCTCGTCTCGACCGATCCGCCCTATTACGACAACATCGGCTACGCTGACCTCTCAGACTTCTTCTACGTCTGGCTGCGCCGCTCGCTGCAAGCCGTGTTTCCTGATCTCTTCGCCACACTCGCCGTCCCAAAGGCGGAGGAACTGGTCGCGACGCCCTACCGGCATGGCAGCAAGGAGAAGGCCGAAACCTTTTTCCTTGATGGCATGACTCACGCGATGCACCGCCTCGCGGAGCAGGCGCATTCAGCCTTCCCGGTCACAATCTACTACGCCTTCAAGCAATCGGAGACCAAGGATGCCGGCGGAACCGCCAGCACCGGCTGGGAGACCTTCCTGGATGCGGTGATTCGTGCCGGCTTCGCGGTTAGCGGCACGTGGCCGATGCGCACCGAACTGGGCAACCGCATGATCGGCGCCGGCACCAATGCGCTTGCCTCCAGCATCATCCTCGTCTGCCGACGGCGAGCCACCGATGCCCTTACCGCCACCCGTCGCGAGTTCATTACCGCGCTCAAGGCCGAGTTGCCCGTGGCGCTCGCCCACCTCCAGCGCGGCAACATCGCACCGGTGGACCTGGCGCAGGCGGCCATCGGCCCGGGCATGGCGGTCTATACTCGCGCCAAGGTGCTCGACGCCGAGGGCAACGTGCTTGACGTACGCGGGGCGCTAACACTCATTAACCAGACCCTCGACGAGACGTTGGCCGCCCAGGAAGGTGACTTCGACACCGACAGTCGGTGGGCGCTGACCTGGTTCGAGCAGTCGGGCTTCGACGAGGGCGAGTTCGGTGTGGCGGAGCAACTCTCCAAGGCCAAGAACACCAGCGTCGCCGGCCTGGTCGAGGCGGGCATTCTCGCCTCGAAAGCGGGCAAGGTCCGACTGCTCAAACCGGACGAGCTACCGGCCGACTGGGATCCCGCGAACGACCCGCGGCTGACGGCGTGGGAGATGGTGCACCACCTGATCCGAGTCCTCGAAGCGGGCGGCGAGCGTGCCGCGGCCGAGTTGGCCGCACGTCTCGGCGCGAAGGCGGAAGCGGCGCGTGAACTGTGCTATCGCTTGTACACCCTGTGTGAGCGCAAGAAGCGTGCCGCCGAGGCGCTTTCCTACAACGCCCTGGTGCAGAGTTGGCCCGAGATCATGCGACTCGTCGGTGAACGCGCCAGTGGCAGTGAGACGTCGGTGCAGTCCGCATTGTTTGACGAGGGGTAACCGGTGCGGATCGAAACCCTGGAGATCAAGAACTATCGTCTGTTCCGCGATGCGAAGCTGAGCAATCTGCCCCGACTCACTGTCGTCGTTGGCGCGAATGGCTCGGGAAAATCGACGCTGTTCGATGTCTTCAGCTTCCTCAAGGAGTCGCTGAATCACAACGTTGCGCAGGCCGTGGCGCGACGTGGCGGGTTCAGGGAACTGATCAGTCGGGGCGAAGCCGGGCCGGTCGGCATCACGGTGAAGTTTCGGGAAAGCGGCGGCCGACTGGCCACGTATTCCCTGCGCGTGGCCGAGGACAACGGCAAGGCGATCGTCGAGCGCGAGATACTTCGCTACAAACGTGGCCGCTATGGTCGGCCCTGGCATTTCGTCGATTTTTCACGCGGGCGAGGCACGGCAATCACCAATGAATCCGCCTACGGGCAAGACGGTGCTCTGGAAGCCAGGGAAGCATTCGAACTGGAAGACCCGAGTGTACTTGCCATCAAGGGACTGGGGCAGTTTCGGGAGTTTCGCATTGTCGCGGAGTTCAGGAGCCTGCTCGAAAACTGGCATATCTCGGATTTCCACATCAGTGATGCCAGGCCGAGCGCCGAGGCGGGCTACTCGGAGCACCTCTCCGCCCGCGGCGACAATGTGGCGCAGGTGGCGCAATACCTATTTGAACGTCAGCCAGAATGTTTTGACCGCGTGCTTGACGTCATGCGCCGGCGCGTGCCTGGCGTGAGCAAGGTCGAGGCAAAACCCACCGAAGACGGTCGCCTCGTGCTCAGGTTTCAGGATGGGCGCTTCGAGGACCCGTTCATTGCCCGCTATGTTTCCGACGGCACCATCAAGATGTTTGCCTATCTGGTGCTGCTCTACGATCCAAGGCCACACTCGTTGCTGGCCGTGGAGGAACCGGAAAATCAACTCTATCCGGAGCTCCTGGCTGAGCTGGTCGAGGAGTTCCGTGATTATGCACGCCGCGGTGGTCAGGTTTTCGTATCGACGCATTCACCGGATTTTCTGAATGGCGCGAAGCTGGAGGAAATTTACTGGTTGGTGAAAGAAAAAGGCTTCACGACGGCGCGACGCGCCTCGGACAGCGAACTGCTTCACCATCTGTTTGCCGAAGGGGACCCGCCAGGAGCGCTCTGGAAACAGGGGCTGTTCGAGGGGGTCGGATTACGATGAGTCGAATCGTGTTTCTTCTTGAGGAGCGATCCATGCAGGTGCTGCTGGATGGGTTATTGCCCCGACTGTTTCCCGACCTGCCCTTTCTTTGCGTTGCGCATGAAGGCAAGCGCGACCTCGAACTGAGTATTCCGCGAAAGTTGCGGGCCTGGCGGGAGCCGGGCGTCAGGTTCGCCGTCATTCGCGATAACGACGGCGGTGATTGCGTTCAGTTGAAGGCCGCCTTGAGGCAATTGTGTGATGAGGGAGGTCGAGGCGATACGGTAGTGCGCATCGCGTGTCAGGAAATGGAGGCCTGGTACCTCGGCGAGGCGCCCGCATTGGCTGCCGCATTCAGTATGCCGGCGTTGCAGAACCTCGGGCGGCGGGCCAGATTTCGCGATCCGGATTCGGTGCTGCAACCTTCCGCGCAAGTCGAACGTCTGATTCCCGAGTTTCAGAAGGTCTCGGGCGCGCGGCGGATGGCGGAACAGTTGAGCCGCAACGGAAACCAGTCAAACAGTTTTCGCGTGCTGCTGGAGAGTATCGAGGCGATGGGACAAGCGCTCGCCAATCCACCGCAAGGAGGGCTTGTCTGATGGCCGTCAGCAACCATGAACGCGTCGGCAAGGCGCTGGAACTGCTCAAGGCGGGCCTGGGTCCCTTCGTCGAGCGAGAGATCAAGGGCGCGATGGCATCGAAGCGCCTCGACGGCCACAAGCTGCGGCACTACGCCGAGGATCCTGTGCTGGCGAGCAAGTCGATACCGGATTGGGATGTTGCCGGGTTGCTCAAGTTGATGTGGGAGACCTGGAACGACGTGTTCCGCCAGATCCTGGGGCCGGCGGAACGTGGCCTGGTCGGCGAACTGCGCGGTCATCGGAACCAGTGGGCGCATCAGGAAAGTTTCTCCAGCGACGATGCCTACCGTGCGCTCGACTCCGTGGGTCGGCTGCTGGTGGCGGTGGCGGCACCGCAGTCCGCGGAGCTCGAGCGGCTGAAGATGGAATTGCTACGCGTACGCTTCGATAAGCAGACGCGCGGGGCGCGGCGTAAGCAGGCGGGGACGGCGATCGACAGTGCCGCGGCTGATCATCTGAAGCCGTGGCGGGAGATCGTCACCCCGCACCAGGACGTTGCCAGCGGACGTTACCAGCAGGCGGAGTTCGCCGCGGACCTCTGGCAGGTGCATCTCGGCGAGGGCACGGACGAGTATCGCGACGCCGTGGAGTTCTTCCGGCGCACCTACCTGACCGAGAGCCTCAAGGGCCTTCTGGTGGGTGCGCTCCACCGCCTGACCGGCAAGGGCGGGGATCCCGTCGTGCAGTTGCAAACGAATTTCGGCGGCGGCAAGACGCATTCCATGTTGGCGCTGTATCACCTGTTCTCGGGCCGTACGCCAGCGGAGTTGGCCGGCATCGATGCCGTCATGCAGGAAGCCGGCGTGAAGGCATTGCCGACGGCGCGGCGCGTGGTGCTCGTCGGCAACAAGATCTCCCCGGGCAATCCCGTCGCCAAGGCAGACGGCACGACCGTTCACACGCTGTGGGGCGAACTCGCCTGGCAACTCGGCGGCAAGCAAGCCTTCGAGCGGATCGCGGCCGATGATGAGCGCGCGACCAGCCCGGGCGATGTACTGCGAGAGCTATTCAAGGACTATGGCCCATGCCTGATCCTGGTGGATGAATGGGTGGCTTATGCGCGGCAGTTGCATGACCAGAGTGATCTACCGGCCGGTGGCTTCGAGACCCAGTTCAGTTTTGCTCAAGCCTTGACCGAATCGGCCAAGCTCGCCGGCAACTGCCTGCTGGTGATCAGCTTGCCGGCCTCCGATACGGCGGGATCGCCCCACACGCACGCGGATGACGTCGAAGTCGGCGGCCAACGCGGCCGTGAGGCGTTGGACCGATTGCGCAACGTCGTCGGGCGCATCGAGTCCTCCTGGCGTCCGGCCAGCGCCGAGGAGGGGTTTGAAATTGTCCGGCGGCGGCTGTTCGAGCCCTTCTCCGACCCGGCACAGTTCAAGGACCGTGACGTGATCGCGCGGGCGTTCGCCGAGTTCTATCGCGCACAGCAGCAGGAGTTTCCGCCCGAGTGCCGCGACACGGAGTATGAGAAGCGCATCAAGGCCGCCTACCCGATCCACCCGGAGGTGTTCGATCGGCTCTACACCGACTGGTCGACGCTGGTGAAGTTTCAGCGCACGCGCGGCGTGTTGCGCCTGATGGCGGCCGTGATCCACAGCCTGTGGGAGAAGGGTGATCGCAATCCACTGATTCTACCGGCGAACCTCGCCATCGATGACCCGCGCGTGCAGTTCGAACTGACGCGCTATCTCACCGACAACTGGGTACCCGTCATCGAGACGGACGTGGACGGCCCGGGCTCCCTGCCCTTGCGGATCGACGGGGAAGTGCCCAATCTCGGCAAGTTCGCGGCCTGTCGCCGCGTCGCACGTGCCATTTACCTCGGCTCCGCACCGACTGCCGATGCCGCGCACCGGGGTCTTGAAGATCGGCGCGTGAAGCTGGGCTGCGTGATGCCAGGGGAGTCGCCAGCCGTATTCGGTGATGCGTTGCGTCGTTTGGCAGGTGCTGCCACGTACCTGTATCAGGATGGTCCTCGCTATTGGTATTCAACACAGCCAACGGTGACCAAGCTCGCCGAGGATCGCGCCGAGCAGTTGCAGCGCGATCCCGATCAGGTCGTTCAGGAACTGGCCGTACGGTTGCGCACCGACCTGCGCCAGGCGGGTGACTTCACCCGCGTCCATGCGCTGCCGGCGTCGGGTCAGGATGTTCCCGACGACCTCGATGCCCGGCTCGTGGTGTTGGGTGTTGATCACCCTTACAGCAAGGACAAGGACAGCGCCGCCGAGGTCGCCGCCCAGTCGATTCTGGAATCACGCGGCAACACGCCAAGGCTGTTTCGCAACACGTTGGTTTTCCTGGCACCGGACAAGACCCGCCTGCAGGACCTCGACGAAGCAGTGCGCCGTTACCTGGCGTGGACATCGGTCCTCGCGGAGCAAGAGCCGCTAGACCTGTCACCGCACCAAGTGAAGCAGGCGGAGACGCAGCAGGACGCGGCGTCGAGTGCCGTGACAGCGAGAGTACCCGAGACGTACCAGTGGTTGCTTGTGCCCGTTCAGGAAAACCCGCCGGCCGCCGTCGAGTGGCAGGCCATACGGCTGTCCGGCCAGGACGCGCTCGCCGTTCGGGCCAGCAAGAAACTCCGCAACGATGAACTGCTGGTGACCGGGTTCGCTCCGACGCGTCTGCGGATGGAACTCGATCGGGTGCCGTTGTGGCGCGGCGATCACGTGTCCGTCCAACAGGTCGTCGAGGACTTTGCCAAGTATCTCTATCTTCCTCGGATCAGCCAACCACACGTGTTGCTGAGGGCGATCGGAGATGGCGTGGCGTTATTGACCTGGGAACAGGACGCGTTCGCGTTCGCGGATAGTTATGACGACGAGGCAGGCCGCTATCGGGGCCTTCGCGGTGGACAGGTCGTGACGCTTGCCGATGCACCGGGTTTTCTGGTCCAGCCGGAAATCGCCCGCCGGCACCTCGATGTCGAACGCAAGAAAGTGCCAGGCGAACCAGCGGGTCCGGGCGGTGAAACAGGAACCGGCGCGGATACCGGCGAAGGTGCGGCAACCAGCCGCGCAGGCGAACCCGCGCCACCTCCAAAGGCGGCTCTGCCGACACGCTTTCACGGCATCCTGGAACTGGACGCCACGCGTGTCGGCCGCGACGCGAGCCGCATCGCCGACGAGGTCGTCTCGCACCTCGCCGGCCTGGTTGGCGCAACGGTCAAGGTCACTCTCGAGGTCGAAGCGGAGATCCCGTCCGGTGCACCCGACCACATCGTGCGCACGGTGACCGAGAACAGCCAGACGTTGAAGTTCTCGAACCATGGCTTCGAGAAAGAGTAGGCCGTGCCGCTAACTATCACATCCTTCAGGGCGGCATCGTCGATAGTGCGGATCAAAGGTGGTCGGCGAGAACAGGAGTTGTTAGGCGAGCAATGCGATTACATCCGCACGGTACGCGAGTCGCACCAAAGAACGGCCTTGCGCTATTTTCGACGCCTCTTCGAGGGCTATGGGAGATTGCCATCCAGTTCTTCCAAGGCAGGTTCGTCATCGAGGTGAAACTGATGCGGCGGCTCGAGGCTTTGATCGAACCAGACGAACGAGAGGCACTGGGTCCCACTCCCGTAAGAGGATCGCTTCTTCGGCCAGCATTGGAAAATTGCGGATTCCGCCACTGAACCATACAGTCCGACGCAAGCTCATCGTAGTCCTCGGTCTTGGATGAGTTCTGAGTGAGCCGATCCGCGACGGGAACGTGCTGGATAGGGCTGCCCCCCAATCTAACCAGCGCGCGCGGACGCGCGGAAATTGGATACGAAACAAGGAAATGCAGTTCATAACCCACGGCCCCGACATTCCCGATGCGCTCTTAGAGGCGCACGAAGACGGCCGCGTGGTGTTCTTCTGCGGTGCCGGCGTTTCCTACCCGGCCGGTCTACCGGGCTTCAAGGGACTGGTTGAGCAAATCTACCAGTTGAACGGCACGGCTCTCTCGGACATCGAACGGGAGGCCTTCAACCGTGGGCAGTTCGACACCACGCTTGACCTCCTGGAGCGACGCCTGCCGGGGGGGCGCTTAGCCGTCCGCTCCGCGCTGGCGAAAGCGCTGAAACCCACGTTGCGCCGCAAGGGGGCCACCGATACGCAGGTGGC
The DNA here is from genome assembly GCA_951813295.1 of uncultured Pseudomonadales bacterium. Classification (GTDB taxonomy): domain Bacteria; phylum Pseudomonadota; class Gammaproteobacteria; order Pseudomonadales; family Azotimanducaceae; genus VXYL01. Next base: position 389,702 of record CATOTI010000002.1, on the reverse strand, counting down.
GCTGCTACGGCTGGCGCGCGACCGTGAGGGCGCACTGCGGCTGGTCACCACCAATTTCGACCGCGTGTTTCACGCGGCGGCCAAACGCACAGGGCAAGAGTTCCAAGCCTATGCAGCGCCAATGTTGCCGATCCCGAAGAACAGCCGCTGGAACGGGCTAGTTTATCTGCATGGCCTGCTGCCCGGCAAACTAGAGCACACGGCACTGAATCGGCTGGTGGTGACAAGCGGCGATTTCGGTAAGGCCTACCTCACCGAACGCTGGGCAGCCCGCTTCGTGAGCGAGCTGTTCCGCAACTACGTCGTGTGCTTCGTGGGCTACAGCATCAATGACCCGGTGTTCCGCTACATGATGGATGCGCTGGCCGCAGACCGGATGCTGGGCGAAGCCACACAGCTAGCATGGGCACTGGGCGATTGCAAACCAGGGCAGGAGCACCGCAAGGCCCTCGAGTGGGGAGCCAAGGGCGTCACGCCAATCCTGTACGAAGTGCCCGCCGGCAGCAGCGACCACTCCGCGCTGCACATGACCTTGCACGCTTGGTCAGACACCTACCGCGACGGAGTGCTGGGCAAGGAGCGCGTGGTGATCAGCCATGCCCTGGCACGGCCATCGGCCAGTTCGCAGCAAGATGACTTCATCGGCCGGATGCTGTGGGCCTTGTCGGACAAATCCGGCTTGCCGGCCAAACGCTTTGCGGACTTCAACCCCGCCCCGTCGCTGGACTGGTTGGAGGCCTTCTCGGACGAGCGTTTTCAGCACAGTGATCTGGCCCGCTTCTGCGTTCCCCCTCAAGAAGAGCCAGACGCTAAGCTGCGCTTCAGCCTGATTCGCCGGCCGGCACCCTATGACCTCGCTCCGCCGATGCTGCTGGCTTCCAGCGGCATGGCTGGCAGCCAGTGGGATGACGTGCTGCACCACCTGGCACGCTGGTTGATGCGCCACCTGGATGACCCCAGGTTGGTGATCTGGATCGCGGAACGTGGCGGCCAGTTGCACGACCGCTGGCGGCGACTGATCGAACAAGAACTAGATCGCTTTGCCTTGCTCGAGCGTGACGGTAAGACCGACGAACTGGATGAGATCCGCTTACAGGCGTCCAATGCCATCCCCGGACCCTTGATGCGCACGGTATAGCGTCTGCTGCTCAGCGGGCGAGTGAAATCATCGAGGCCCAACCTCGATGATCTCTATCCTTGGAAAAATCGTCTGAATCGGGAGGGGCTGACTGCCACCCTGCGCTTGGAGTTGCGCGACCTGCTCTCACCCCAGATCGCCTTGAAGAAGCCGTTTCACTGGGGCGATGAGGGGGAGAACACGGACGAGCCCACGCGGATCAAACAGTTGGTCGACTGGGAACTGGTGCTGGCCGCCGATCGCGTGCATTCGACCCTCCGGGACCTTGCCGACGAGCGCTGGGCGTCTGCCTTGCCGCTGCTGTTGGAGGACTTCCAGCAACTGCTGTGCGATGCAATGGACTTGCGGCAAGAGTTGGGTGAGGCCGACGACCGCACGGACGGTTCGTACTGGGATCTGCCATCGATCGAACCACACTGGCAGAACCGGGGCTTCTGCGACTGGGTGAACTTGATCAAGTTGCTGCGCGATGCCTGGCTGGCGGTTTGCAGCCAAGACGGTGCTCGCGCCACACGAATTGCCCAGGCGTGGTTCGAGAAGCCCTATCCCACCTTCAAACGACTGGCACTGTTTGCTGCCAGCCGGGACGCATGCATCGCATCCGAACAGTGGGCGGAATGGTTGTTGGTCGATGGTGCTTGGTGGCTGTGGTCCCCGGATACGGGGCGCGAGGTATTCCGGCTGTTGGTGCTGCAAGGACGCCAATTGGCGGGGCCCGCTCAGGATCGTCTGGAAGCGGCCATACTGGCAGGCCCGCCGCGCAAGATTGACCTCGAACCGGATCAGTGGCAAGGCGTGGTGGCACGTTCTGTCTGGCTGCGTCTGGCCAAACTGAACGCATCCGGCCTCGCTCTGGGCGCCGTCGCCAAGGCGCGGTTGGCAGAACTGTCTAACGCTTACCCGCAATGGCAGTTGGTGGCCAACGAAAGCGACGAGTTTTCGCACTGGATGAGCGGTACCGGCGATCCGGACTACGAGGAACGCCGTGAAATCGACATCGCACCTCGCAAGCGACACGAGCTGGTGCGATGGCTGACGACGCCGCAGCCCGAACGGCGATCGTTCTTCTACGAGGACACGTGGCACGAGGTCCGCCGTACCCGCTTCTTTCATACCTTGCTCGCGCTATGCGATCTGGCACGGGATGCCGTATGGCCTGCCGGGCGATGGCGCGAGGCCCTGCAGGCCTGGAGTCAAGAAGGGATAGTGCTACGGTCGTGGCGCTATGCCGCGCCGCTGGTGCAGACCATGCCCGACACCGTCACCCAGGAAATCGCCCACGATGTGACGCGGTGGATCGAGGCTGCGTCCGAGTCGATAGACCGCCACGAGGGCATCCTGCTGGACCTGTGCCAGCGCGTGTTGGCGCTGCCACTCGAAGCGGGCATCGGGATCAACGGCGAGCCAATTGACCAACCTGTCACCCGGGCCATCAACCACCCAGTCGGGCATATCACGCAGGCGCTGATCAACCTGTGGTTCAAACGGAGTCCGAACGACAACGAACTGCTTCCAGCCGACGTCAAACCCTTCTTCACCGAACTCTGTGATGTGCGAGTGGACCGATCCCGCCACGGTCGGGTGCTGCTGGGCTCGCAGTTGATCACATTCTTTCGCGTGGACCGTCCGTGGACCGAACAGTATCTGTTGCCGCTATTCAGTTGGAACAATCCAACCGAAGCGAAAGGCGTGTGGGAAGGCTTCCTGTGGTCGCCCCGCGTGTACCCGCCGTTGCTGACTGCCTTCAAACCCCAGCTTCTGGAGAGCGCGAACCACTACACCGACCTGGGCGAACACCGACAACAGTTCGCCGCCTTCCTGACTTACGCAGCATTGGGTCCGACTGATGGATACACCGTGGATGAGTTTCGATCCGCGATGGGTGCGCTGCCTCAAGACGGACTCGAGGAATCCGCGCAGACGCTCTCCCAGATTCTCGAAGGAGCCGCCGATCAGCGCGAGGACTATTGGAAGCACCGTGTCCAGCCATTCTGGAAAGAGATCTGGCCCAAGTCGCGCGACCTAGCCACCCCGCGAATCGCCGAATCTTTGTCCCTGCTGGTCATTGCTGCCCGAGACGAGCTCCCGGCTGCCTTGGCTGCGGTGCAGGACTGGCTGCGACCGATTGAACACACACACGACGTCGTACGTCTGCTCCACGAATCGGGTTTGTGCCGCAAACACCCAGCGGACGCACTGCGTCTGCTCAACGCTGTGATCACCGACCAACGGTGGGCGCACCAGGAGTTGGGGCAATGTTTGGACGAGATCGGGCAGGCCGAACCACGGCTTTTGCAAGATCCCCAATACCAGCGGCTACAAGAGTACTTCCGGGAGGCAGAGGTGATAGCGCCGCGAGTAACTAGCGCCTCGGAGACATCGTAGTGGACACGCAGATATGAGAAAGCACATCTTGATTTTGCAGCCCTAGAAAGGGCCGACCCTGGCGCGAAGTAGACCACCTGAACGGCGGTGAGAGACTATCGCCCGATCCGCACCATTTTCTCTAGACCAGGTAGTCTCCGCAATCCGGTACCCCGAAGCCCATGGCCCAAAAACCCACAAAATCAAAGGCTCTGCGGGCATCATCGGCAGAGGCCGAGCCCCTGCTCTACCAGAAGACGACTGCGTGGCGGAGAGGCAGGGATTCGAACCCTGGGTGCCCAGAGGGCACACCTGATTTCGAGTCAGGCCCGTTCGACCAGCTCCGGCACCTCTCCGCGGGGGAGCGAGTCTACGTGAAAAACGTATCCGGTTGTCTCGGGCTTGGTGGTCGGTGCGCGGCGCCGGTCAGTCGGCCGGTTGACACTCGTTGCCCAGACCGGCTCGTTTTGCGCGTTCGTAATCGGTGAGCGTGTCGACATCCCATAACGTGTCGAGAAGCGCGACCGTCAGGTTTTCTGCCTGGCAACGATCGAGGGTCTGGTCGAGTACCTGCGCGGTGCTCCAATCGATGTCGTTGAAAACGTGCGGGTGGTACGCCTTCATCCCGATGAGGCAGTAGCCGCCGTCCTCTGTCGGACCGAGGACTAAGTCGCTTGTTGTAAGGGCGTTTGCAGCAGCCTGGAGATAGGTGTTGTCGAGACCGGGGATGTCCGCGCCGATGAGGATGTCGACCCCGTGCTCGAAGGCGTTGCTCATTCGCTCGCCGAGGGTCTCGCCCGCCTGCTCGTACCGAGGCCAGTCATCGAGCGCGGCGAACTCCGCAAACGCTCGCGCGTCCCCCACGGTCCACAGTTCCCGCCCGTCGAAACGCTCGACCGCCGCCACGGCGCGCTCGAAAAGCGTGCGGTAGACACCGAGAGCCGCGGTATCGCCGATGTCGCGGGCGAGTCGCGTCTTCACTTCGCCGAGCACTGGCGCTTTGGCAAAGAGTGCGATGCGAGGGTCAGCGACCACGAGCTACTTGGCGGTCCGGGTAATAGCGCGCGGCCAACCCATCGGCTGGCTCGCCGAAGAAGTAGCGTGCACGCAACGACCACATGAAGAGGACGGTGGGGAAGATGCCTTTCGCGATCCATCGGCGTGCGGAGGTCGTGACGACTTCGCGGAAGATGCGCGGCGCTGCCAGACGACGTAAGCGTTTCGACAGTTCGATATCTTCCATGAGGGGCTGATCGGGCATGCCGCCGATGGCATCGAGCAGTTGCCGATGGCAGACGATCGCCTGGTCGCCCGTGCAGATCGAGGTCGTCGCACTGCGTGTGCTCATCATCGATTCGATCAGCCGGAAGGCAAAGTGCTTGTCGTCGAGACGTACGTCGAAGCGCCCCCAGCCGACGGTACGGAGCCCCAGTACGCGGCGGATCGCGCGTGCCGACAAATCGGAATCCGCGTGCACCATCCAGATCCAATCGCCGCGCGCGGTATCGATTCCCGCGCGAAGCTGTCGCGCGCGACCAGGTGCTGCCGTGATGAGATGGGCGTCGAAGAACGGTGCAACGATCGGCCCGGGGCTCTGTGCACTGCCCCCGTCGACGACGACGATCTCGAAACCGCGGCCGACGATCTGGGCCAAGAGACGGCCGAGCGCTTCGTTGTCGTTCAGGGTCGGAATGACGATGGATACGTTCGGCCTGACGACGCCGGCGGGCCCGGAAACGCTTACACCGAGCGGTGCCGACATCACTTCGTTTTGCCGTGGTCCTTCGCGTATTCGAAGCGACGCATGGCGTTCTTGATCACGTAGTCGCGATCCTCGGCGAGTACGAAGCCTTCTTCCACGAGGTCATCGGTCGTTGTCTCCACCGCCCGTCGGTATTCGTCGTCCGATTGCTCGGGGCGATCGAACATGGAAATGCCCATGAAGATCGCCGCCTGGTCTTCACCGCCATGGTCTGCGTGGCGCGGATTCCAGCCCGTGTGAAACCCGATCGGCGCGGCGATATCCGGCAGCCGGATTCCGGCTGCTTCATTCAGCGTCTCGTCGACCGCCGGCGCGAGACGGGCATAGGCGCGACCTTCGTCGGCCGGAAACTCGTAGACACCTTCGTCGGCTCGTGCGCCGAGATCGAACTCCCGGAGTCCTGCGACCTTGTCGGGATCGAGCCGTTTGACGTCCGTCCGTGCAGCGAACGCGGCCATGACGTCGGCTCGCGTGGTCAGCGTACCGTCCGCCAGGCGTGGAATGCGGCTGTCCGGTGGTGCCGCTGTGCCTTTTACCCAGGCGCGCAGATTGAGTAGAGCAGCACGAACGAGCGGACTGTGGTTGACGGTGTTGAAGTCGTGGGCGGTTTTCTCGCCGGTGATGAGCGAATGATTGGTCGGTGGAAAGATGCCGTTGACGTGATGCGTGCCGGCGAAGAGGTAGTTGCGTTCGTTCGCCGTCGTCGGCAGGTCTTCCTTGCCGTCAGCGCTCGTATGCGAGAGCGCGGCATCCCCACGCCAGTATTCGAACGAAGTGTTGGTGATGACCACTTTCGGCGGCGTGGGATCACGATCGAATAATCCCGCCTCGGCGCCGTCCCCGTACGGGTCGCGTGAACGTGTGATCGCGAACGGAAAGCGTTGCCCGGGGCCGTAGGTACCGATGCCGGAGGGTTGCGCAAATCGATGGTTGAAGTCCCCACGCTGCCCGCCTGCGATGTGGATATGGACGCCGTCGAACGCGGGTCCGCGCGAGGAAGTGTTGAGCCCGTCGTGGACGAATTGCCGTAAGACACGCCCGGTCTGTGACGCGCCAAAAGCGAGTACCGAATCGAAACCGCGATCGAGCGGGCTGTCGACAGCCGATCGAAGGGCGAGCGCCGCGTCACGGAGCGCAAGAAGTCCGGCGCCGATTACGCGCGCGCCTTCCGCTTCGTAGGCGAGCACGTACACACGGCCCGGTTCGAATCCGCCATCGAGCCAGACGAACCTCTCGCTAGGTTCGATCCCACCATCCCGCTCGCGTGCGAAGCGCCATCGCGATCGATCAATCGGCACCAACGGTGCGTTGTCGTGATCGCGTTCGTAGAGCGTCGCCTGGTCGTTGTCGAGCGTTCGCGGCGGATACGTCACTTCGCCGAGCTGGCCGAACGAGACGAACTGCCTCGCGACCCCGGGTTGAATGCGACACACCACGCTGCCGCGAATGTCGGCGCCGTCGATCTTTGGGATCGGCGCATCAAGGGCGAGGCCGTTGGCGACACCCCATTCCCAGCCGATCGACGCGAGCGCGATGCCGTGACGGAACAGAAACCCGTCGCCGGGAGCTCGAGGATCGTCGAGAAGCGCAGCCGGGCGGGCGAGGTTGAAAGCACCGTAGGAAAGCCGCCGTCCGCGATTCGGCACGTCGACGAGAAGCGTGTCGCATCGACTGGGATCGGCCGGCGCAACAAGCGTGAAATCACCGTGGAATCTGACCAGACCATCGGGTTCGGGCGGCACCAGTTCGAGGTCGGCGATTTGCGGCTCGCTCGTGGGATCGATCGCGTAATGGATCGACCCCTCGATGAGTTCGAACGGACCGGCTTCGCCGAACGGTTGACCGTCCGCGTACGGTTCGCGGCGGGTGACGGAAAAAGACTCGACGGCCATGGTTCAGATTCCTGCTGCAACGAGATCGCGTAGCCGGACGACGCCGACGACACGCTGATCCTGAAGGATCACGAGTTCCGAGATTTGGTTGTCCTGCATCTGAGTCAAGCAGTCGATCGCCATCGTGTCGGGCGTCGCGACGCCTTTCACACGGGTCGGTGCGGGGCTCTCGCTGCCACGTCTCGACCGATCGAAGCAATCGGCGGTGGAAAGCTGCGTGACGTCTTCGCCGCGCATGAGGAGCCGGCGGATATCGGCGTCAGTGATGACGCCGAGGTATTCGTGCGTTTCCGATTCCAGCACCGCCATGCCGATCGACTTCGATGTGATCTCGAACAGGAGATCCGCGAAAGCGGCGGACGGTTGCACCAAGGGCAGACGTTCGCCGTGGATCATCAGGTCTTCGACTCTGAGACTCAGGCGCCTGCCTAGTGTGCCGCTCGGATGAAAACGTGCGAAATCCGTGTCGTCGAGCCCTTTTCGCTGCTGGACGAGAATCGCGAGTACGTCGCATATCGCGAGCGTCGTGAGCGTGCTGGTCGTCGGGACGATGTCGTAGTCGTCGATCTCGGCGAAGACGGGGATGGCCAACGGGATGTCGGCGACGTTCGCGAGTTTCGAGCCCGGTTCCGTGATCGAGATCACGGTACCGCCGGTAATCGATTTGAACTGGCGGGCGAAGTCGATCGTTTCTGTGTTCCCGCCGCTCTTCGAGAGAGCGAGCATCGCCGAACCGGGCTTCACGATACCGAGATCGCCGTGTAGCGCTTCGACCGGATGAACGAACGCCGTCTGCGTGCCGGTGCTCGACAACGTGGCGGCTGCTTTCTGCGCGATCAACCCACTCTTGCCGAGCCCTGTCAGGATCAGGATCGACTTGAGATTGCTGATGACGTCGACCGCTGCGTTGAGGTTGTCGTCGAGGGAATCGCGCGTCGCTCGGATCGCTTCGGTCAGCTGATCAAACATTTGCCGCGCGCGGGGCAGCGACGATCTCTGCTCTGTCATCCAGATGGGTCTCGCGATTTTTTGCAGTGTAGTGACCCAACGTTCGCAGGGCGATCGTCGATCCTCTTGTCACGCGAGTGCGTCGACCACGGCGAGCACAGCCGCGACATCTGCGTTGGGGTCGCTATCGAGTGACCAGACGCACGACAGAACGTTTTGCGCGACGCCCCAGGCCGCGATCCGTTCGGCTTCGAAACCGGTGACCTCGGCAAGCAAGGCCACACGTCGTCGAACGCCGGCTGGAACGTCATCGCGAATCAGGGCGAGCGCATTTCGGAGCATCGCCGCGCACTCGTGCGCCGGGTCGCCAAAGACACCTTGCGGGTCGGTGATGAGCCAACGTCCCGCGTGGCTGAGGACGTTCATGTGGTGCAGATCACCGTGCAGAAGTTCTGCTTCGGCGCCTTGCGAGAGTTCGTGGGACAGATCGTTTGCACGTGCGATCCGCGCACCGAGTCCATCTCGGGCGGCGGTGCTCGCACGCTCGAGTTGGGTGAACCAGTCGCCGACAGTTCGATAGCCGGGATCACTCGCCATCCCGTGACTTGCCTGGCTGAGCGACGCGATCGCTTGGCCAATCACTTCGGTGGCCGCTTCGTCCGGAAGAACCTGATCGACGCTCGTACCCGGTTCGAGTCGTGGCATGAGATACGCGTCGCCGTCGTGGGCGAGGACGCTGATGACGGCGTCGTGCGTCGAGCGGTTGTAGTGCTCGAGCCAGATTCGTTCGCGCGACACGGAGCCGCGTTCCCAACCAAGTTTCAAGGCGACGGGCACGCCCCGGCGATTAGCACTCGCGACGAAGTTCATCGAGAGATCCGCGAACGGTTGAAGGTCTGTCAGCCCCCAGCGTTCGGCAAGTTCCGCGACACGCTGTTCTAGCTGCTCGAGCCAGCGTTCGCCGTCGCGACCGCCATAGCTCGCGACGTTGTGGGCGAGATCGCTGGCGTCGTCGAGTAGCCCCACGCTACGGCAGGCGATAGGGCGTCGGTCGAGGCCAGTCGGTGTTGCCGCCGGCCTTCGCGAGCGCATCGATTCCCCGGTCGATGTTCGCGGCGACGCTCGCCACCCCGTGGGAGTCGTCGCCCGGTGCGATCTTGAGACCGTTCTCGATCGCGTAGCGAAGCCACGGTGCCGAGAGATACGGCTCGTCGGCGCCCTTGCTCATGGCGCGCATGTTCAGGTCGAGGATTGCGCCGATTTCGCCGATCCGGTCGAGGTTGCGTCGTGCCCGGTCGGCGATCGAAGGCACAGCCCAGCGGTCTTTGTAGTCGGGATCGAAGATCCGGATCAGGTCGAAGTGGCCGACGATCGTCGGCTCGAGCGCGTCGATCAGTTCGAGCTGCAGATCGAAGTAGTCACAGTAGAGCTCGACGATGCCGCCGGCCCGCTCGATCGCGCGTTGGTAGTAGGCGGGCGAATAGTCGAAGGGTTCGTCGTGTACGTGGTGTACCGAACCGACGATGACGTCCGGTTGGTGTTCTTCGATGAGCGCCGTGACGGTGTCGACGTATCCGGTGAAGGCTTCGGTTTCGAAGCCGACGAAGATCTCGGCGCGACGCGGTTCGGCCTGCAGCCGGCGCGCCTCGGTGAAATAGCGGCGGAAGCGATCCTCGAGATCGCTGACCGATGAGGGCTTTTCATCGTCTGGAATGAAGCGTTCGCTCATCGGCGCCATGTGCTCGGTGAGACAGAACCAGGCGTATCCCGTCCGCTCGTAGGCGTCGACGACGTCCGCCAGGGGATCGACGGCGTGGCCGCAGAATTCACCGCTGTGACCGCCGTGAACCGAAACGTAGTCGACCATCGTCATTCTTCCCACTCTGCTGGTCGCGAAGGATACCGGCGTGGTGGGCCGGCTGCGCCTCGGTCGCCCTTAGATCCGACAAGCTTTAACGTAAGTCACTCACACGGAGGAGGGACTGATGAGCGAATCCAATCACTACGGGTTCATGTTGCCGGACGAACTGGTGTTATTGCGTGACCAGATCCGTCGTTTCATGCGTGAGGAAGTCAAACCGATCGAGGACAAGCTCGCTCATGACGCAACCGTCGCGAGCCCCGAGGATCGGAAAATGCTCAAGGAGAAGGCGGCGGCCATGGGGCTGACCCGTCTCACCGTGCCCGAGGAATACGGCGGCAATAACGTGAGTGCGATGGCGCGGGTCATCATCGCGGAGGAGTCCGCGAAGTGCCGCCTGGGAGGCTACAACCCGGCGCTCGGCGCGTTCGGCGGCGGACCGCCGAACATCATCTGGAGCGGCACGAGCGAACAGATCGAGAAATACGGTATCCCGTGCGTCGAAGGTCAGAAGCGCGCATTCGTCGCCATTACCGAACCGACGGGCGGATCGGACCCGCGCAACAATATCTCGACGCGTGCGACCAAAAACGGGGATCACTGGGTACTGAACGGTCGCAAGATGTGGATCACGGCGGCCTTGGGTGCCGACTACGGCATCATCTTCGCGCGCACCAAGGACGGCACGGAAAACGCGCCACCGGAGATCACCGCGTTCATTGTCGAACCCACCTTCCCGGGCATTTCGTTCAACGAAATCGGCGTCATCCGCGCGCTGTCGCCTTACGAGATCGTGCTCGACAACTGCGAAGTGCCAGCCGAGAACGTGCTGGGTGAAATCGGTCAAGGCTTCGGTGTCGCGCAGCGCTGGCTCGTCGATGCGCGGATTCCTTACGCGGCCGGTTGTATCGGCATGGCGCAGGAAGCGCTCGACATGGCATGTGGTTGGGTGAAGCAACGTGCGGCGCGCGGCGGCATGCTCGGTGATAAGCAAGCGATCCAGTGGATGATCGCGGATTCAGAGGTCGAACTCCGCGCGGCACGAATGCTCGTCTACGACGCGGCATCGAAGGTCGATTCGGGCCTTCCCGGCAAGGTGGATGCTTCGATCTGCAAGCTTTACGGCACGGAGACGGCCGGACGTGTCGTCGATCGCGCGATCCAGATGTTCGGTGGCATGGGCGTGGCGAAGGAAATGCCGCTCGAGCGCTGGTACCGCGAACTGCGCGTCAAGCGCATCGGCGAGGGGCCGTCGGAGGTGCACCGGATGGTGATTGCGCGGGATAAGCTCCGTAACACCGACGGCGGAATGTACTTCGGCTGACCAGCGCGGCGCGCTCGCCGTGGGCGCAAGAACACGAACAAAAAGCTAGCGATTGAGGAGGAGACGGCGGTGAAGGATTTCGGCGGCAAGTTGGCGGTGATCACGGGCGGCGGAACAGGCATGGGCCGGGCGCTCTGTCGTCAGCTGATTCAAGAAGGGGCGGACGTTGCGACGTGCGACGTGATCGAAGAGAACCTTCTCGAGACCAAACGTCTTTGCGAGGAGGAAGCGCCCCAGGGCCGCAAAATCACGACGCATATCTGCGATGTGTCGAATGAAGATCAGGTGTACGAGTTCGCGCAGGCCGTTCGTTCGGCGCACGACACAGATCACATCGACCTGCTCTTCAACAATGCTGGGGTGGGCGGTGGCGCGCAGTTCGTCGACGGCGATCGTGACGAATGGGAGCGCACCTTCAATATCTGCTGGTTCGGCGTCTACTTCTGTGCGCGTGCGTTCATCCCGATGCTTCATGCGAGCCAGGACGCGCACATGGTCAACACGAGCAGCGTGAACGGATTCTGGGCAACGATCGGGCCGCAGAGTGCCCATTCGGCTTACAGCGCTGCGAAGTTCGCGGTCAAAGGGTTCACCGAGGCGTTGGTCACGGATTTCGCCAACAACGCACCGCACGTCAAAGTTTCGGTCGTCATGCCGGGTCATATCGGCACGTCGATCGCGATCAATTCGGGCCGGATCCTGTCGGGATCAAACTCGGACGAAATCACGGACGAGCAGATCGAACGGGTCCGAGCACGCTTTTCCGCAATGGGGCTCGGTGAAGACGCGACCGACGATCAGCTTCGTGAGGCGGTGAAGGCGATGGGCGAAGGATTTCGCGACAACGCACCGACCACGGCCGAACAAGCGGCGGCGATCATCCTCGACGGCGTGCGTGAAGAGCGCTGGCGGATCCTCGTCGGCGACGACGCGCACCTTCTCGATCAGATGGTGCGCGAGGATCCTGAAAACGCCTACACCGAAGCCTTCATGGAGAAGCTGCGCGAAAGCACGCAGTGGAATCTGAGCTGACTGGCCCTTAGTCGGCGTTCGCCCAATCTCGCACCGCGCCGATCATCCCGGCGCGGTGTTGTGAAAAAGCCCTTCCGCCGGCGGCGGTCCAGGCGCTATGCGTGACGATGACGAGTTCGGTCGCCGGGTCGACATAGATCAGTTGGCCGTAGATGCCGATGGCGGAGTAAGCGCCGGCGCCCCACAGCCACCAAAGATAGCCGTACCCCCCCATTGCCTTCGATGGTGCGATGGAATCGCGCATCCAGTCGTCGGCTAACACTTCCGTGCCGTCTTCGAGCACACCACCGCGTAGCGCGAAGCGCCCGAGACGTGCGTAGTCGCCGAGCGTCGCATGGATGCAGCAGCCGCCGGTCTCGACGTTCTCGGTGAGCGACCAGGTCGCACGGTCGGCCATCACCGGGCGCCAGATCTTCGCTTCCAGGTAGGCCGATGCGTTGTTGCCGATAGCCGAACGGAGCAGTTCACCAACCAGGTTGGTTTCGCCTGTGTTGTAGTTGAACTTCTCACCCGGTGGGGCGACGCGCGGCTTCGTCGACAGATAGGCGACGAGGGGAAGTCCGTTGGCGGCACCGGCTCGAGCGACGTCGGAGGTGAGATCCGTGTAGTCCTCGTTCCATTCGACGCCGGACGCCATCTGCAGCACGTTACGAATCGTCACGCCGTCGTAGGGTGTTCCGCGTAGGCGCGGCAGATAGTCGGTGACGGGCTCGTCGACGCTCTGAATGTATCCGTCGCGAATTGCGGCGCCGACCAACATCGAGGTCACGGACTTCGCGATCGAATACGAGATCCACCGCGTCTGCGCGTCGTGCCCCATGCGATAGCGCTCGACGAGCACACGATCGCCTTTCACCACCATGAACCCGGCGATTTTGTTGTGATCGAAGAAGTCGTCGAGCGAATACGACGTCCCGTCGATCTCGTAGCGGACGGACGAGGGATCCTGATGCGATGGGACGAGGGGCCAGGCTTCCGACCCCGCGTCGACGCTCCGGGCGCCGCAACGTTCACCGAAGTTTCGAAACCCGATTTCCCGTTCGTCCTGGGTCCACTCGAGCGATCGACAGTGGGTCGGTTCGTTTGCCGACAGGTGTGCCGTCGCGATGACGAAAAGAAAGGAAACGATTCGCCGGGTCATGAGTACCTCCAGAGCTTCGCGGAGACCCACAATCTACCAATCCCGTCCGAATAGAGTGCAGCTCGCTGGGATGCGCCCCTCACGAGCTTCCGATGTAGGACTTCGCAGAGCCTTGAATTGAATGGATCGGTGCTTGGCGGTACGTTCGCGCGCTTTCATCGGCAGTTCCTCGCCATGCCTTCTCGGTGCTTATCGCGCCTCCTCAGCGGTTTCGGTTGTTTGCTGGCGGTCGCGGTCGGCGCGTCGGTGCATGGAGATCCGGCCGCGTTGATCGACGCCGGGACACAACGCATGCGCGCCCAGGAACCGGCCGCGGCGTTGGACCTCGCGCGGCGCGCGATCGATGAAGCGCAATCTTCGCCAGGTGATTCCACGGAGCTTTCGGCAGCCTATGCGTTGGCGGGTGAAGCTTCGGCGGCACTGGGAGAGTTCGATGATGCCCTCGAGCAATTCGAAAGTGCGCGGTTGGCGGTTCGTGTCATCGAAGGCCTCGATACGAGAGCCCAGATCCCCATCTACTATCGAGAAGCCCGGATTCTGCTCGCCGCGCGGATGTTTGCGGAGGCGAACGACCGTGAGGAGCGCGCCTTCGAGATCGCTCGCCGGCACGGTCCTCGAGGTAGCGAAGCGTGGGCGTCGGCGTCGCTACGACTCGCCGATTTCTACCTCGCGTCGTTGCACATTCCCTGGGCGAGGGCGCTCTATGACGATGTGGCGCAAGCATTGGAGGAGTCGAGCGCGGCCAATACCACGCTCGTTCGCTATCGAATCGAGGCGCTGCAGAACTTCGCGTTGACGTATCGGATGGAGCGCTTCCGCCCGTTGCGAACGCCGCGTTACGACGGCATCAAGCCGCGTCCGTTCGGTGTGGTACCACCCGTTCGATTCATCGGCGCGACGGCTGCGCGCCCTGTATTCGGCCGGTATGGGGCTGCGGCCAGAGCATTCGAGGAAGCGATTGCGCTAACACGAACGCTGGACGACCCGAGTCTCGAGGCGGAAGCAAACCTGAAGCTCGGTGACTGGCACATGCTCTCGCGGCATGCGCACGAAGCCACGATTTACTACACGCGCGCCTGGCAGGTGTTGGCCGCGCAGTCACCCGAGGCCACGGAAATCCTGACGCGCCCGCGGTTGTTACGTATGCCGAAGGTCGGTGATCCCGAGGCCCCGCGAGCCCAAGCAACGGGGGCGATCCTGCCGGGGTTCATCGAGTTTGCCTTCCGGGTCGATGCCAAAGGGGCCATCCGGCGTCTCGAGAAAGTCGCGGCGACGCCGCTCAGCCGACCGCTTTACAAGTATTACTCCGCGACGCGTAACGCGCAGTTTCGCCCGGCATTGCGCGACGGTGTCCCGGTCGCGACCAACGGGGTGAGTTTTACGCACCAATTCTCTTATTACACGGGTTGGGCGAAGGCGCGACGGCGGCCGTAGCGCGCGCCCATCGGTGACCGATTGTCGACAATCAGTTGCCGAAATATGTTGCTCCGTGTTCCGCATCTGTATCAAAATGTGTCGTTGGTCCACGGGCGTTTTCGCAACTGTGGCCCTTGGAGAGGTCGTCGCTGTCGCAAGCCGATGGCTGCCGATCAGAGATTCATGCATTGGCGGAATAAAGGGGATTCGCAATCAGTACCGAGAGTTTTAGTCCAGGCGGGCGGCGTAGCCGAGTGAGCGTCTTCAAACGCTTTTTCGGTGGCTTAGCCGCGGTAACGGTCGCCGTGACGGGCTTCGCCGAAGAAGCACCGGAGACCGGTTCCGACGACATCGAAGAGGTGATCGTCACGGGTTCTTACATCAAGAGATCACCGGCGGATTCTCCGACACCGCTGTCGATCATTTCCTCGGCAGACATCGAAAACAACCACACCGTTGATATGAACGAGCTTCTGACTCGTATTCCGTATCAGTCGGGCGGTTATATCCAGGCTGCAACGTTCACCGGTGGGGGATTCCAGGGTCGCTTGCCGATCAACCTCCGGAACCTCGGTGACGCAGCAACGCTGCCGTTGGTCAACGGTCGCCGCCACGTGCCCGCATTCGTTGCGCCACTCGGTGATTCGACCGTCGACATCAACTCCATGATCCCGCAGCTCATGATCGACCGAATCGAAATCGTCAAGGACGGTTCGTCCGCCCTGTACGGTTCCGATGCCATTGCGGGTGTTGTGAACTTCATCACGAAGCGCGATTTTGAAGGCGTCGATATCGACGTTCGAGCGTTGACCGACGAAGCTACAGGCCTCGGTGACGAGTTCAGCGTGGGCTTGCTCGTGGGCGCCCAAGGCGACCGCGGCGGTTTCGTGATGGGCATGGATTTCCTCGACCGGAACGAGATTCCGACCGACCATCCGGACGTCTATGATTTCCAAGGTGGATTCGGTGTATCGGGTACGGGTAACCCGGGCCGATTCCCCTTCGCTGATTCGTCGCCGCTCCTCTGGGCGAGCGGTAATCCGGTACCCCAGGCGATCCGCGCCGACGGCACCACAGCGAAGGCTCTCCCGCGAGTTCCCGAAGCCATGGCGGACCCGGCCAATCCGGCCCACTGGGGTAACGGCGACTACAACTGTAACGACGCAGCCCTCTGGGACGGCCTCGGTGGAACGCTTGGTCTGGTCACCACATCAGGCATTCAGAACAACCTGTGTGCGATCGACTACGGAAACTTCTTCTCCATTCAGGAAGGTGAAACGCTGCAGAAGTTCTACGCCACTGGTTACTTCGACATCAGTGACCGCGTTGAGCTCTACTTCGAAGGTGGTTTCGCCGAGCAGGAATACTACCGACCCAATTCTCTCGCGCCGCAATCGCGCGCGCCGACCATTCCGGTAACGCACTTTGGTCTGATCGAAGATGCGAACCGTCGTGGCATCCAACCGGTTCCGCTCGTCAGCGTCGTCCGCCTACAAGGTGGCACGCGACAGCTGACCGGTACGACCTATCGGCCGATCGACTCGTTCCAGAGCCGTGACGGTGACACCCTTCGTGGTGTCGTCGGCATCGACGCAGACCTCGAGTTCGGCGATCGCGAATGGAACCTGAACGCATCGTTCACCTGGTCGGAGCAGTCGATGGAGCACAAGCGGGTCTCTGACACGCGTGCCCAGGAGCTGAGCGCTGCCCTGAACGGTCTCGGCGGTCCGAAGTGTAATCCGCTCGACCCGAACTCCGTTCCCGGTGCCGGCAACCTTGCCTACGCGCAGACGGGTAACTTCGACGACGGTACTTGCTACTACTACAACCCGTTTGGCAACGCGCACTTCACGCAAAGCGGCACGTACGTCGATGGGGCAACGAGCCCCAGCATCCTGGCGAACCCGCCCGAGCTCATCAAATGGCTCGAAGGTGGCACGAATGAAATCGACGAAGTCGAGCAACGTGTCATCGATGTCGTCCTTGCGGGCGAGCTCTTCGACCTTGATTCCGGCCCCGTCGGCATGGCGATTGGTTTCCAAAGCCGTCACGACGACCTGAACAAGGACTACGACGTCAACTTCAACCAGAACAACGTTGCGTTCCGATTCGGCGCAGCCGACGTTGTTGCCGACCTCACGAGCCGTGCGGCATTCGTCGAGTTCATCGTTCCCATCACGGACACGATCGAAATCCAAACGGCGCTACGCCACGAGGACTTCGACGAGATCAACACCAGCACGACGGATCCGAAGATCTCCGGTATCTGGCGTCCGAACGACAACTGGTCGTTCCGCGCCTCCTGGGGTCAGTCGTTCCGTGTCGGTGGTCTGATGCAGCTTTTCGGCACGCAGACGATCGTTTCTAACACCCGCGACCCACTGCTCGACACCGAGTTCTTTCTGCCCTGGATCTCCACGGGTAGCACCGAACTCGAGCCCGAGGAGTCGGAAGCTTGGAACATCGGTCTTTCCTGGTCTGGTAGCGAAGGCTGGCAGGAAGGCTTGTCGTTCAACCTCGACTTCTGGAACTACGACTACACCAACCTCCTGACGAAAGAGAGTGCGCCTGCGCTCCTGATCGCGGACGGCGAAGATCGTCTGGCGGGTGGTCCGGGCAACCCGGAGCAGGTCATCCGTAACACGACGCTCAACCCCGTGCGGATTCTGCCGAACTTCATCAATGCGAACAGCGTTGAGGTCAGCGGTGCCGACTTCGATATCAACTACACCTGGTCGAACGACCTCGGCGTGTGGAACGTATCGATGGCCACGGCGTGGACGGAAAGCTACAAGGCCAACACCAGCGGCGGTTCCGTCGACGGCGTGGGCACGCTCAACCGAACCACGATCCTGGCCCGGGCGTTGCCGGAGTGGAAGACGAACTTCACGCTCAACTGGACGCGTGGTCGCCATTCGGCATTCGCCATGGCGCGCTACGTCGACAGCGTCATCAACGACGCGGGACCGAGCTCGTTCCTGGCTGCGACGCGCTCGTTGGCGAACTGCTTCATCGCGACCGGCCAAGTCTGTGTCGGCGAGGACGATTCCTATCAGCGAGAGCTCGATTCGACGTGGTGGGTTGATGCCTACTACAACATCCAGCTCCCCGAGATGGGCTTCATCCCGGAAGGCGGCGTGTTGTCGTTCGGCGTTCGTAACCTGCTCGACACCGAGGTCGAACGGGTCAACAACAACGCAGGCTTCGATGGCATCATGCATGACGCGCGTGGTCGGATGTATATGGTCCGCTACCGCCTCAGCATTCTGTAATCGTTGCTCGAAGGGTGGGGATACCCCCCACCCGACGAGAACAGACCGCCGATGTGCAGTAGCCGTCGGCGGTTTTTTTCTGACTCGAATACGGTGATCGTGTGCAGTTGAGTCGATGTCTGTTGATCTTTGTACTAGCCGTCTCGGCGACCGATGCTCTTGCGGCCGAACCCGATTGCCGAACGATCCGCGACGCTACGGAACGGCTGAAGTGTTACGACCGTGAGTTCCCCGTGATCGATGCCGACGAGGCCGAAGTGGAGACCGCGGTGGTCGAAAGGGAGGTCGAGGCCCGAGCGGAGACGACTGCGCGATCGCGCCAGGCGCCGCCGGTTATCGAGTCAGTGCCTGTACGACGGCCTGCGGAAGTTCTCGAACCCGTTGCTGACGCCGAGCCGGTGGTGCAGCCGCGTGAGACTGAACGCCAACGTCGCATTCGCTTGTTCGGTAAACGCCCCGAGCGTGCGCCCGAACCCGACATCGATGCCGTCACGGCGTCGGTCATGGCGGCGGAAAAAACCTGGCCGAGTGGGCGCTGGCGCTACACCTTGGACAACGGTCAGATCTGGGTGCAGACACGCGCCAAGACGACTTCGGTGCAGGTCGGCGACGACGTGACGGTTCGAAAGCGGCGTTGGACCTACTACCTGCTCTCCGAGCGCGGCGCGTCGTTTGGCGTCGAACGCGTCGAGTGACCGTGGCGCTTCAGTTCGTTCGGCGGCCTTGCTAGGGTCTGCCGCCCTCGACCACCTGCCCCGTTGACCATCGATGCCCGAACCAAGCCCCGTCGCCCCGCCGGCGTCGTTCGACCCGTTTCGCTCGCGCCCGGATCCGATGCGCCGCAACGATGGATCCGCACGGTTTGCGTTCGTCACCTTTCTCATGATGAACGACAGCTATCTCGCATCGGCGCTGCTGTTGGCACACGGCCTGAAGGAACAAGGCAGCGAGGCCGACGCGGTATGCCTCGTCACCGAGGAGATATCGGACGAAGCAAGATATGCCCTCGGACTCGTCTACGACCGCGTGATCGCCGTCGAGAAATTCGTGGTGCCGCACCGAGAAACCCGCAAGCGCGAAGACCGCCCGCTCTGGTTCACACGTTTGAACGCGCTACGACTCGGCGGTGACGGTGATCTCGGCTGTGACTACGAGAAGGTCCTCATCCTCGATGCCGACGTGCTTCCGCTGCGTCACTTCGACCATCTCTTTTCGCTTCGTGCGCCCGCGGGGATCCTGAACGAGCAGAAGCATTACTGTCTCGAAACCAGTGACAACGGCGCGTTCGTCTTTCCGCCGAGCATTGTCGAGGTCGGCAAGTGGAATTGGCATCGGCGCTACGAGCCGGAGTGCGCTCACGGCGAGCGGATTCCGACGGAGGTCACCGATCGGGTTCGTGTCGACACGACAAATCTTGGTCTGAACGGCTCGCTTTACCTCTTCGATACATCGGCGACTGTGCTCGAGGAAATACGCCGCGATGTCGAGCGGCCGGAGATTCGCGATTACGTTGGCGATCTCTTCAAGTGGCCGGACATGCAGTACCTCACCATGCACTTCTCGGGTGAGTGGACGAGCATCGACATCAAGTTCTCGTCGTTCAACGGATATCCGAACCTCGGCTCGATCTGCGGTTGCCATTACTCCGGATTCAAACCGTGGCACTTCAACAAGAAGAGCATCGAGGTCTACAAGGGCTTCGAGGATTTCCGTTTCTGGTACGAGTCCTTCATTGCGATGGAAGACCGTTACCCGGACCTACTTCGGGTGAAACTCCTGGCCAACACGTCGAAGCGATCTCGACAGGCGTTGGGCATGGTGGATGTCGGCGCAGCGGAACCCGAGGTCGAGCGGAAGCCACCGCCTCGCGAGCGCGGGACGAGCAACCGTTCGCGCCGTCGACGGCGGCGTTGACCGGTGCGGGTATTCGTCACGGGTGTGGCCGGGTTTCTCGGCAGCCATCTTGCCGATGCACTGATTGCCGAGGGTGTCGAAGTCGCTGGGTGCGATTCGATGCTGGGCGGCGATGCCGCCAACATTCCGGCGGATTGCGAGTTCCACGAGATCGACTGTACTGACCGGGTCGCGATGCAGCGAGCGATCGGGAACGCGTCGGTCGTCTATCACTGTGCGGCGACGGCGTATGAAGGCTTGAGCGTCTTCAGCCCGACGACCGTGACACAGAACATCACCCAGGCGACGGTCGCGACGCTCACGGCGGCGATCGCGGCAGGCGTCGAGCGTTTCGTCTTTTGTTCCAGCATGGCGCGCTACGGCACGCAGGACGTGGTTCCGTTCGTCGAGACGATGACGCCGAAACCCCAGGACCCCTACGGCATTGCGAAGGTCGCGGCGGAAGACCTCATACGCAATCTTTGCGATGTGCACGGTCTCGACTGGGTCATCGTCGTACCGCACAACATCGTCGGACGTCGGCAGAAGTACGACGATCCGTATCGGAACGTGATCAGCATCATGGCGAACCTGATGCTGCAGTCGCGTCGTCCTTACATTTACGGTGACGGGGAACAGCGTCGCTGTTTCAGCCATATCGACGATGTCGTCGAACCGCTGGCTCGCCTGACAACGGAAGCGAGCGTCGTCGGTGAGGTGATCAACCTCGGTCCCGATCGTGAGTTCGTGACGATCAACGACGTGGCGGCGCGACTGGCCGAGATGATCGGCGTGCCGCTCGATCCGGTCTATGTCGACGCGCGTCCGCAGGAAGTCCGACTCGCGAACTGCTCTGCCGACAAGGCTCGGCGGCTACTCGGCTACCAACCGCATCGCTCACTCGACGACGCGCTCGATGATGTCGTGCGATTCATCCGCCAGCGCGGGACGAAACCGTTTCGTTATCACCTGGAATTGGAACTCGAGACAGAGGCGACACCGGCCACGTGGCGGCGTCGTCTCTTCTGACGACGCGCCCTGAGGGCCTAGTTCTTTACGTCGTCCATCCAGCGCTTGTGTCCCTCGGGATCGAGGATCATCGACGAGAAATAGAGCAACAGGTCGCGATGGTTCTTAGAAAGCTTCGCCTTGTCCATCGCGACTTCACCGGCCTTCGTATTGATGAACTCGAAAGCGTGTGTGATCGCTTCGGTGTCGCCGACGAACTGCGCTGCCTGCAGGTTGATGATGTCGTGCACGGTTTCGAGATCGTCTTCGCTGAATCCGAGCGCTAGCGGGTCCATCACGATGTTGGCCCAGATCGTGCCGAGGTAGATGCGATACATCTCTTTGTCGACGAAGCGCTCGGCGATTCCGGAGCGCGCCTCGATCTCCTCGAGAATGGGTGCGAGCACCCGGGCAATGTCGGCTTCGGTCATCTCGTTCGTGCGTTGGTATGAGTGGTCGATGATAGGCTCATTTACTCGTCCTCACGCAAGCGGAGCGATCGGCTGGAATCGACCGCCGATAGCGCTTTTGCACTGGTCACGGAACGGGCGATCGAGGCAAAGTTCACGGTTTGGGTCGCGAGTCGCGACCTTGATGAAGTTGGGGAGAGCATGTTTCAGGGGCTCAGATTCGAGAGGACGGAGCTACCCGCCGTCGCACAGAACCTGCGTGGCGAGGTACGTGAGTTCCTGGCGACCGAGATGCCGGCCGAGTACCAGCCCAACTCGGATTTCAACGAAGGGCACCATGCGGAATTCTCTGGCAAGCTCGGCGAACGCGGCTGGATCGGGATGACGTGGCCGAAGTCCGTGGGTGGTGCCGAGCGAACGTTCTTCGAACGTTACGTGGTGACCGAGGAACTGCTCGCCGCCGGTGCGCCGGTGAGCGCGCATTGGATCGCTGATCGGCAGAGCGGCCCGTTGTTGTTGCGCTTTGGCACCGAAGACCAACAGAGCCGGTACTTGCCGAAGATTGCCAGCGGTGAGTCCTTCTTCTCCATCGGTATGAGTGAACCGGATACGGGATCGGATCTCGCGTCGGTGTCGACCCGTGCGGACAAGGTCGACGGCGGTTGGCTCGTCAACGGACGCAAGATCTGGACGACGGATGCGCATCGCAATCACTTCATCATCGCGCTCATTCGAACCGAAGGAACGGCGGAAAACCGCCACAAGGGCTTATCCCAGCTCATCATCGACCTGCGCGGTGAGGGGGTGACGGTTCGACCGATCAAGAACATTGCGGGTGGCGAGGACTTCAACGAGGTCGTTTTCGACGACTGCTTCGTTGCCGACGCGGATGTGGTGGGTGAACCGGGTAACGGTTGGCAACAGGTAACGAGCGAGCTGAGCTACGAGCGAAGCGGCCCCGAACGGTTCTTGTCTTCGTTTCGTGTCTTCGTCGAATTCGTTCGTGCCGTCGGCACCGATCCCGACGATCAGTCGGCGGCGCTGATTGGTCGGCTGGCGGCGCATTTCATGACGCTGAGAAAAATGTCGATTTCCGTCGCGGGGATGCTACAGAGCGGTGACAACCCGGCTGTTGAAGCGGCTCTCGTGAAGGCGCTCGGGAATGACTTCGAGAAGGAGCTTCCCGAGCTCGTGCGCCTCGCCGGTCCGGCGCTCGGGATGAATCATCCGCTCCGCTCGGCCCTGACGCAGACGATCCTGCACTCACCGGCCTTTACGATTCGCGGGGGGACGCGGGAAATCCTGCTCGGCGTCATCGCGCGCGGTCTCGGTCTGCGGTGAGGTAAGCGGCATGGATTCACTCATCAACGACACGGCGGATCGGATTTTCTCGGATCACGTCGATAAACCGCTGCTCGATGCCGCTGAACGCGGCGAGTTCCCGAATCCGCTGTGGCAACTCGTTACCGAAGCCGGGCTCGATCAGGTCGGTGCACCGGAATCGGGAACCACGGCGGCGGATGCGTTCGGCGTGCTGAAACTCGTCGGCCGGCACGGCGTCCCGCTGCCGTTCGCTGAAGTGCTCATTTCTCGCCAGCTCGGTATCGACAACGGGCTCGTGAGCATCGCCGTCGACGGTTATGCCCCGTGGGGACGAAACGCCGATCGCGTCGTCATCGTCGAAGCGGATGGCGTTATCGATGCGAGCGCTTTCGAGATCGAGCAGGACTCGAACCTCGCCGGCGAACCTCGAGATCGGATCACGAGCCATGCAGGCGCGTCCGCGAATCCGCCGTTCCCGGTGATCGAACGGCTGGCATTGGCACGGGTTGCGATGATGTCGGGCGCGCTTGATCGGGTGCTCGAGATAACGCTGCAGTACGCGATGGAGCGCAATCAGTTTGGTCGGCCGATCGCCAAATTCCAGGCGATCCAGCACAACCTCGCGCGCCTGGCGGGGGAGGTTGCGGCGGCGAGCCGCGCGGCCGATGGTGCGATCGACGCACTCGACACGGAGTACATGACATTGGAAATTGCGGCTGCGAAATCGCGCGTCGGTGAAGCGGCGGGAATCGCGGCGGAGATCGCGCATCAGGCGCATGGTGCGTTCGGCTTCACGCACGAGCACATCCTGCATCACTTCACGCGGCGCCTTTGGGCCTGGCGCGACGAGCTCGGGCGCGAAAGTGAGTGGCAGGCGCTGCTCGGGCGCCACGTTGCGGGCCTCGGCGCTGATCGAGTTTGGGGGTTTTTGACCGATGTCGGTTAGCACAAGAACGTTTTTTATCGCGGCAGTTTTCGTCCTTGCTGCACCGTCCCTCTTCGCGGATTGGAACCTGGATCTTTCGGGTTCTTCGATTTCGTTCACGACGGTCAAGGCGGATCACCTCGCGGAGAATCACCGCTTCGATTCCTTCGCCGGACGGGTCACGGAAGCGGGTGAGGTTCGGCTCGTTGTACCGCTCGATTCGAGCAATACGGGTATCGCAATTCGTGACGAGCGCATCCGCGAAATGCTTTTCGACAACACGACGATCGAGGCCGTGGTGACGGCCCAAATCGACCCGGCGCGTGTACCGGCGGTCGGTACGACGGTGGCGTTGAGTCTGCCTCTCAATCTCGCCATCGTCGGGGTCGAGCTCGATTTCACGGCGGCGGTCCTGGTGACGCGGGTGAGCGGCGGCCAGGTGATCGTGTCGTCGCGCGGACCAGTGCTGTTGAACGTCGAACGGTTGGGGTGGGCTCGAGGTGTCGAGAAGCTGCGCGAGGTGGCGGGACTGCCCAGCATCAGCCATGCGGTTCCCGTTTCGTTTGTTTTGAGTTTCGAGCGAGAGCGCTAGTGCACGTCGACCGATTCTATGCGACCGCCGATGGCGGGTCGGCATTCGAGGATCTCGAGATTTCCGTCAAGCAGTTCGGCGAGGATGCCTGGGGCAACAAGCTCGGTACGGCGTTCCACTTCGATTCACCGAGCGTGCAGCTCTTCGAGATCGAAGCGGGCGCGTTCCAGGACTGGCACCACGCGCCACGGCGGCAACTCTGCATCGTGCTCGCCGGTATCTGGCAAGTTCGAACGAGTGACGGCGAAGCGCGCCAGTGGGGCCCGGGCATGGCCTTCCTACCCGACGACATGACCGGTCAAGGCCACCAGAGCAAGGTGATCGATGGGCCGGTGAAGATCCTCTTCGTGCCGTTGCCCGATTCTCTTGATCTCACGCTGTACCGATCGTCAACGAGCGACGATGCCTGACGACGTCGTCGATGTACTGATTGTTGGTGCCGGCGCTTCGGGTGCTGCCGTCGCCTGGAGCCTCGCCGATACACGGATGCGCATCGTCTGCGTCGAACAGGGCGGCTGGATGAAGCAGAGCGACTATCCGAGCAATGGGCGCGATTGGGAAGCGCGTCAGCATCGCGAATTCAGCTTGAGTCCGAACATTCGCCAGCGTGAAGCCGACTATCCCAT
Source organism: uncultured Pseudomonadales bacterium (assembly GCA_951813295.1). GTDB lineage: Bacteria > Pseudomonadota > Gammaproteobacteria > Pseudomonadales > Azotimanducaceae > VXYL01. The sequence continues at coordinate 364,775 of CATOTI010000002.1, read as the reverse complement.
CAACGACGACGAGTCGCCGATATCGATCGTCAATTTCAACGCGGTCGGTGGCAGCACGATCCTTTATTCGGCGCATTTCCCGCGCCTCCATCCGTCGGATTTCAAAGTGCGCACGCTCGACGGGGTCGCCGACGACTGGCCAATCGACTATGAGACGCTCGATCCGTACTTCGCCGAGAACGACAGCAATATCGGCGTAGCGGGTCTTGCCGGTGACCCGGCGCTCCCCTATCACGAACCACCGCTACCGCCCGTGCCGATGGGCAAGATGGGTGAGACCATCGCCCGGGCCTACAACGAATTGGGCTGGCACTGGTGGCCTTCGGACAGTGCGATCGTGACGCGACCGTACGCGGGACGAGACCAGTGTGTGAACCTCGGTCCCTGCAACGCCGGGTGTGCGCAGGGCGCGAAGAGCAGCGCCGACGTGACGTATTGGCCGATGGCGGAGCGCAAGGGAGTCGAGCTCCGTACGCATTGCCGCGTGCGGGAGATCGAGACGAACGCGGACGGCATGGCGACGGGTGTCGTCTATGTCGATGCCGATGGGGTCGAGCAGCGTCAGCGTGCCGAAGTCGTCATTCTCGCGTGCAATGGGGTCGGAACACCGCGGCTGCTGCTGCATTCGGCGTCGGCCCGTTTTCCGAACGGGCTCGCGAACTCCTCCGGGCTCGTCGGCAAGAACCTCATGCTGCATCCGTGGGGCTTCATCGAGGGGCGTTTCGATGAGAGGCTCGATTCGCGGCTCGGTCCACAGGGTTGCTGCATCTTGAGCCAGGAGTTCTACGAAACCGACCACTCGCGTGGGTTCGTGCGCGGCTACAACATGCAGATCTCGCGCGGGCCCGGCCTCGTCAATGCCGCTCGCGGTGCGTTCGAACGTGGCGAGCTATCGTGGGGCGAAGGCCATCACGAAGCGTTCGAACGGCGCTTCGACCACACGGCGCACATCGGCATCTGTTGCGAGGACCTGCCGGAAGAAACCAACGCCGTGACGCTCGATCCGGAGCTGACCGACAGCGACGGCATTCCGGCGCCGAAGGTGAGTTATTCGTTGAGCGACAACACCCGACGAATGCTCTCGCATGCTTGCGAGCGGGGCGAGGAGGTCATGAAAGCCGCGGGTGCTGTCGACATTCGCTCAGGTGGCCCCATACGGATGGCGGGCTGGCATCTGCTCGGGACGGCGCGAATGGGCGATGACCCGGAACGGTCGGTCGTGAACGCCTGGGGGCGTTCCCATGATGTGAAGAATCTTTTCATCGTAGACGGCAGCGTGTTCGTGACGGGCGGCGGGGTGAATCCGACGACGACGATTCAAGCCGTCGCGCTCTATATCGCCGATACGATGAAACGTAATCTCGCCAACCTTTTCGACTGAGTATCAGATGGCGCACGACACCATTGCGACGACCGCGCTCGACCAAGCCGAGACGAAGACGCTCGATGCGTTACTCGAGGTCCTCATCCCGGCCGATGCAGATCGAAACCTGCCGAGTGCGCGCGGCATGCCGGTGACGACGAGACTCGACGATCGGGAGGTGTCGGATCTGAAGGCGGAACTCGTGCGCCTCGATGCCGAATCGGTCGAGCGCTTTTCTGAATCGTTCGCGGCGGCGGCGACGGAAAACCGCGTGATTGTCGTTCGTGAGGTCTTCGAGCCGAGGGCTTTTTTCCGCCGCCTGATGCGCGCGACGCTCACCGTTTACTACATGGACGACGCCGTCATGACCTATCACGGGTTGAACCCCCGCCCGCCGTTTCCGGAAGGCAACGACGTCGTCTCTGGGGATTTCGATCTGTTGGCGCCCGTCAGGGCGCGACCACCGTTTTACCGATGATTGAACTGCTAATGGAGGAGAGAGCATGACCGAAGCCGAAATGCTGGAGGCGCTCAAGAGTGTCGATACGCCGACGATCACCAACGTCGTCGTCGCGACGTACCCGAATGCGGAGACCTGCCTCGGGCTCTACAACCCGTGGACGGAGAACTGGTACACCGACACGTCGATCAAGTGCATGTATCCGGAGCTCGGTGCGCGCGTGGGGTACGCCGTGACCTGTGTATTCGGCTTGCCGGATCCGAACTTCTCGGGTCGACTTTCCTTCATGAATGTGGTCGACGCGATGGATGCGACCGGTCGACCGACGATCCTCGCCATGGAACAGAAGTTTCCGCCGGAGATCGCGGACAAGGTGGGGCTCGCGGGCGAAATCATGACGACGATGATGCAGGCGGTCGGCTGCGTCGGCGTGGTTTCGAACGGTCCGTCGCGAGATATCGACGCGATTCGTCCGATGGGCTTTCAGTATCTCCTGACGGGCGTATCGGCCGGCCACGGCGAATTTGCGGTTCAGTCGGTACAGGCACCGGTCTCCATCGGCGGAATGGACGTCGCCCCCGGCGAGATCATCCACATGGACGAAAACGGCGCCGTGAAGTTTCCGGCGGATCGGTTGAAAGACGTCTACGACAACGTCCAGAAGCTACTCGCTGGGGAGAACAAGACGTTGTCGCTGCTGAGAAAGGCTAAATCCGCGAAAGGCGTGCGCACGGCCATGCGCGGCGAGGCGTACGGGGAAGACGAGTAACCGCTTGATGCTCGAGACCGCCGAGCTCCAGACGCTCGTGCTGACGACCTCGCCGGAGCGTGCCAAGGCGTTCTACTCCGACGTTCTGGGATTGCCGTTGGTCGGCACGTCCGATGGGGCGCTCGTCTATCGGGTCGGCGGTGGCGACTTGCGGGTCTCGCCAGTGCCGAGCTTCACGGCGTCTGATCACACCGTGTTCGGGTTTGCCGTCGAGGACCTCGGGGCGGCCATGCGCGAGCTCGCCGCGAGCGGTGTCGAGTTCGCCCGCATCGAGGGTTTACCGCACGCGGACGATGGATCCTTCAAGACACCCGACGGCTCACAGGTCGCGTGGTTTCGGGATCCCGATCACAACCTCATCTCGGTCGTGCAGTACGGCGGCTCGAGCTAACCGAGTCCCGACAGCAGAACGCAGTCGGTGTCCGCCGCCGCGTGGCGGAAACGGGCGAGCGCCTGGTAGTCGTCGGAGTCGAACCAGGCGCGTGCATCGTCGGCGCTAGGGAACTCGATCAGCACCGTTCGGGTGACGTTCCACGCGCCTTCGAGCAGCGCCGGGGACTCGTCCACGACAAGCATCCGGCCTTTGAAACGTCGAAATATCTCGAGAAAGCCGGCCTCGTATTCGGCGTAGCCCGTGCGGTCGTGAATCGTGATGGTGGCGAGCACGTAAGCCGTCATGGGTTTGCCTATTCGTCCTCTTTGAGATCGCGCATGAAGTCCATGTCGCGCGCCTGACCTTCGGGCACGGGGATCTCGACGACGCGCTCCTCGATGTTGTCGTACTCGAGCCGGAGCGCCCGCGTGATGGTCGCGTGCATTTCGTACATGCAGGTGACGTAGGTGAGCTCCATGATTTCCTCGTCCGAGAGCTCTGCTTTGAGCGCGTCGATGATGCCGTCCGGAACCCGCCCGCCGTCGAGGACGAGGCCGTCCGTGTACGCCAGCACCGCTCGCTCGAGGGGCGTGAAGAGATCGGTAGCCGCCCAGTGCGGAATGGCTCCGATCTGCTCCTCCGTAAAACCGGCCGCACGCATGGCCTTGCAGTGCTGCGAGAAGACGAATTGGCTGCCGCGCGCGTAGCCCGCACGGGTTTGGCCGAGTTCCCGTAACCGCGGCGACAGCTTGCACTTGCGGTACAACTGGAAGCCGGCGACGGCGTGATGCAGGACGTTCGGTGAGAGCGCGAAGACGGTCCACCAATCGCCCGGCGTACCCGTCGCGGTGCCGGGCGTCGTGACGGGATCGACACCTTCGCCGAAGAGTGCGTCGTAGATCGGGCCGATGGAGTCGTCGACCTCGCTGCGTGGGATTTGCTTGAGTCGCGGCATGGGGCTTCCTCCTCGGATGAAACTCACACCATACCGCGTCCTCTCAGCACGGCGGTCAGGACCGCGCGTCGCTTATGCCGAGTCGCGCGCGAAACGCGAATCACGCGTCGTCTCGTTCAGACTCTGCTGTCGGTAGAGCTCCGCGTAGTGGCCGCGCTTCGCCATGAGGTCCTCGTGGGTACCACTCTCGGTGATCGTCCCGTCTTCGACGACGAGGATCTTGGTCGCGTTACGAATCGTCGAGAGCCGGTGCGCGATCACGAAACTGATGCGCCCCTCGAGGAGCTTCACGAGCCCCTCCTGGATGCGAAGCTCGGTTTCGGTGTCGACGGAGCTCGTCGCTTCATCCATCACGAGGATCTGCGGATCAGCCAGGATCGCCCGGGCAAACGAAACGAGTTGCTTCTGACCTGCCGACAGCCGTCCGGCCCCTTCCCCGACTTCCGTATCGAAGCCCTTCTCGAGTTCTTCGATGAACCCGAGTGCACCCGCGAGCCGCGCCGCTTCGACAACCTCGTCGTCGGATGCGTCCAAGCGGCCATAGCGAATGTTCTCGCGGATGGAGCCGGAGAAGACGTGCGCGTTCTGCAGCACCATGCCGAGGTTCGACTGCAGCCAGTGCAAGCTTCTCGAGCGATAGTCGACGCCATCGATCAGCACTTCACCGTGGGTGGGTTGGTAGAACCGACAGATCACGTTGACGAGCGTGCTCTTACCGCCGCCGGTTGGACCGACGATCGCGATCGTATCGCCCTTCCGGGCCGTGAGATTGACGCCCTGCAAAACGGGTTTCTCGGGCGTGTAGTGGAAGCTCACGTCACGCAGCGTGATCTCGTTGATTTCGGCCGGCCCGCCGTCCTCCGCGATCGATGGGCGCGGCGGTGCGCCACGCTGGGCAGCGATCGCTTCACGCACACTCGCGCTGTCGGCGATGTCCGGTCGGGCGTCGATCAGGCTCAGCACCCGCTCGGCGGACGCCTGCGCCATCTGCATCTCGGCGAACCAGTGGCCCATGATTTCGACCGGGTCGAAGAAGTGCCGTGCCAACATCATGAAGGCGATGACGGTCCCCGCGGTGATCAGTCCGGTGATCATCTCGGAACCGCCGACGAGCAGCGTCAGGTTGATCGATACGGAGGCGAAAACGAGGATCACCGGCAGGTAAATCGCCGCGAGCTTCAGGTTCTTCACCGATGCATCGCGCATCGTCGTAGTCGTGGCCGAGAACTCGTCGAGATTTGCGCCTTCGCGCACGAACGCCTTGCTCGTGAGAACCCCCATGATGCCTTCATTGAAGGATCCGGTGATCCGCGAGTTGGTCGCGCGGACGAGGCGGGCGCTCACGAGGATCCGGCGACGGAACTTCGCCGAAACCCAACCGACGAACGGCACGATCGTGAGCGCACAGAGGGCGAGCTTCCAATGCATGATGAACATCGCCGCGGCGATGGCGACCATCATCGTCGAGCCCCAGATGAGATCGAGAAACGCCCACGCGAGAATGTTCGTGAGGCGATCACAGTCCGCGGTCATGCGGGCCATCAGCCATCCCACGGGTCGGTAGTCGTAGTAGGAGAACGAAAGCCGCTGGAGGTTGGCGAACGCTTCGCGTCGGAGGTCATGACTCGCGTAGACGCGCAGCTTCCCGGCGACCCAGACGAAGGTCCCGACGGAGAGTGCGAGCCCGACGTTGCACAGGATCCCGAGCGTTGCCCACAACCAGAAGTTCGCTTCCATGCCGTTAGCCTGGACGTCGTCGACGATCCACTTCGTGAGAATCGGGTAGACAGGCTCGAGCAGCGCGGTCGTGAAGGCACAACCGGCAAGGATGTATAGCTCTTTTCGATACGTACTGATGTACGAGAAAAGCCGGCGCCAGAGGTCGAGGTTGACGCCCTGGGCCGAGCGGTCTTCGTCGAAGCCGTCTTCGAATGTCTCGTCGTCGTAGCTATCCATTGGAAGTCTCCCGAAGGTCGCGCTCGATCGACGCATCGAGCGCACCCTGGATTTCGCATAGTCGTCGGTACGGACCGAGAACGTCTTTCAGATCTTCGTGCGTGCCGTCCTGGACGATGCGTCCGTGGTCGAACACCAGGATGCGATCGGCGTCGCGGATCGACGACAGACGGTGCGCGATGACGAGCGTCGTGTGCCGACCGTGGCGGCGGCTGAGCGCTTCGAGGATGTCCTGCTCGGTGCCCGTGTCGACGGCCGACAACGAGTCGTCGAGGATCAGGATCGGCGGATCCTTCAGGAGTGCTCGCGCGAGCGCCAGGCGTTGACGTTGGCCACCCGAGAGCGTCACGCCACGTTCGCCGACCATCTCGTCGAAACCGCCCGGGAATGAGGCAATCGATGTATCGATCGCCGCATCTTTCGTCGCCTCGAGAATCTCCTCCCGCGGCGCTTCCTGACGGGCCACCAGCAGGTTCGCCTCGATCGTGCGCGAGTAAAGGAACGGGTCCTGCAACGAGACGCCGATCTGATGGCGCAGCCATTGGCGGCTGACCGTCGCGATGTCGTGCCCATCGATCCGGATCGTGCCGTGCTGATGCTCGTAGAACCGCAGCAGCAGGCGGATGAGGGTCGATTTTCCGGAGCCCGGCGCGCCGACGATGCCGACGGTCTGCCCCGCGGGAATCTCGAGGTTGATGTCCTCGAGCACGGCTTGATCGTCGCCATACGCGAACGTGACGTCATGGAACTCGATACGCCCCTCGACACGCCCGGTCTCGGGCGCCGGATCACTCGTCTCGGGCGTGTTGTCGAGAATGTGGTTGATCCGTCCCAGGGAGACCACGGCCTTACCGCTGTCGGTGAGCACACGACCGAGGTGGCGCACTGGCCAGATCGCCATGCCAACCATCGTCATGAAGACGAAGAGTTCACCTGCCGTGATTTCGCCGCGCGCCAGGGCCGCGCCGCCGGCGACGAGCACGATCGTCATCTGCGACATCGAGAGCAGGTCGCTCGCGCCCCAATACCACCCCATCAAGCGGTTCAGACGCTGCAGGTGATCGCGGAACGTACGATTAGCCCCGCCGAAACGATCCATCTCGAAGCCCTGCTGCGCAAACGCGCGGACCACACGGATGCCGGTCAGGTTTTCCTGCAGCACAGCCGTCATCGCGGCTTCAGATTCATCGGCGCGCTGGAAGTGCTCCTTCACCTTGCTGAAGAAGAAGTAGGCGCTGATCGAGATCAGCGGCATGAGGCAGATCGACAACCACGCCAGCGTCGGGTCTCGCCAGAAGAGGATCGGCAACATCGTGCCGACCATCACGATGGCGCGGCTGATCTCGACGATGTGCTGGGCCAGGAACACGCGCACCGTCTCGACATCGGAACTGCAACGCTGAACGAGATCGCCCGTGTCTGATGAATCGAAAAACGTCGCCGGCAGCCGATGCAGTCGGTCGTACAGCGCATCGCGCGTACGCTTCATGATCCCTTCCGACGCCATCGCCGCCCAGCGGTTGCGCAAATACATGAAGCCACCGCCGAGGCCCGTCACGAGCACGGCGGCAAGCGCGGTGAGCGTGAGATAGGCGATCAGCGGATCGGCGAAGGTCGTCTCCGACATCGCCGCGATCAGGCCGACGCCATCGCCGAGATCACCCGACTCGACGACGTCCAGCGCATACATGCCGAACAGCGTCGAGGCGAACATCAGCGCGACGCTCAGGATCATCGCCAACGTCGCGCCCAGGTAAAGGCCGCGGAAACCCTCTGTCATGTGCCAGAGGTTCTTGTTAGTTCGTGTGTCGAACGCCATGGATCGGCATCCTTTCAATCGATTCTGAATCGCCCGAAAGATCGACGTATGTCGACCATTGAAGCCGACAGCGTCGGCACGAATCGGGAACTCGGCGGCGTTCGTCGAACGCCTGGACGGAAGATCGAGCGAGCGCGTCTAGCGCGGATGATCTCCCGTCGCCCATCGAGGGCCGGCATCGAGAACCGGCTTCGCGGGCACACGACGACGGCCCGCGTAGGGGGCAAGCACTATGCGCGATGTGATGTTTTTCATGGACTCACCTCGGTTCGCCTGCCAGGAAGGCGGGCGATCCTACCGGAGTTTTCGCAGATGTGATAGCGGTGTGGGATTGGCTGCGAGGGCGGGGTTGGCGATCTGGAAAGTGTCGATCGGATGGCAGTTTGAGACTGGAATATTGTGAACTTTTTCTTCTAGGGGGGACCCTCCGGGTCCCCCCTAGGACCCCCCTGCGTCGCGGCGAAGCCGCGCCGGGCTCGAGGTCATCGATTTCGCTGATTGGGGTTTGCCGGCTTCAGAGCTAATTTGCCCTTAGGAAGGCTGTAGCGAACCGACCACCCTGCAAATTCTTTTCCAGGACATCGAGCGGCAACTGCAGAATCCTGCAAACGCTTCGCAGCACATCCTGCGAATCGCGCTCATTATCGAGCGAAGCCCTCCGGCGAACACGCCTTCCGCCGGGCCCCCGCGCGCAAAGTGCGCAGGGGGGAACCACCCGCAGTGATTCCGCGCCGCACTGGGCGCGAGGCGTGACTCCCTCATCCGGCAACTCAGACTCGGCGCCGATCCGGCGGGGGCGTGGGGGCGGAGCCCCCACAAGAAAGAGCAAACAGAAATCCAGCCTACTCCTCCGGCAAGTCAGAGCTTTCCAGCCCACCAGAACAGCGCTTTCCAGATCATCGAGCGGCGCTTCTGAGCACATCCTTCGAATCGCGCTCAATATCGACCGACGCGTTCCGGCGAACACGCCCACCCCCGGGCCCCGGCGCGCGACGCGCGCCAGGGGGGAACTGCTCGCGATAACCCCGCGCCGAAGGGCGCGCGGCGAGATTCCCCCATCCGCCAACTCAGACTCGGCGCCGATCCGGCGGGGGCGTGGGGGCGGAGCCCCCACAAGAAAATGTATGGGCCACCCCATCGTTGCAACAGTCATTGGCGACTTTGGCAATCAGTCGGTCTGCACAAATGTATCCGGCCTGTTAATGGGCTATTTCACGCCCTGGCCTGAGTGGGATCCGCGGCTCGTCGGCTCAATTAGCAAGGCGGGTTCGTAGACCCCTTTTTCTTGCCCGAGCTTCGACGAAGCTGGATCGACTGATGAAGCCTGCCGCTAACGAGATGCCCGATGGGCAACCAAAATCCGTTCCCTACAACTGCCGCTACGCGCGCCCTGGATCGTACTCCTCACCACTGCGCAGGACTGCCCATGACAGGCGCGCCAGTTTGTTCGCTAACGCCGTGATGATCACGTTCGGGTGCAAGCCCCGCGCCTCAAGGTCATTCAGCCAAACACCTAGGCGGTGATCCTCCCGGCATAGGTTGTAGTAGCAGCTGCGCGCGCCGTGTATCAGCAGACTCCGAACGTAGCGGTTGCCGCGTTTGCTGATCCCCAGCAATCGCGTCCGGCCGCCTGTCGAGTGTTGCCGTGGCACCACCCCGAGCCACGCCGATACATCTCGGGCGCGTGTGAACTGCTCACCCTTGCCGATCGCCGCCACCAACGCCGTCGATGTCAGCGTGCCAATGCCCGGAATCGTCTGCAGACGCCGGCAGTCATCGCGCTCTCGCGCGATCTGCTCGATCTCCCGGGTAATCGTGCGAACTTCATCATCTAAGTAACGCCACTGTCGTTGCAGTAATCCCAAAAGCGCGCGTAGACGCCGCGACAATGTGCTCTCGTCGTCCGCCAGTATCGTCGGTAAGGCCTTCGACAACGCTGTCGGACTCGTGCGCACCGTGATAACTCGCTCCAACAGAAACGCTCGGATCTCGTTGATGACGCTTGTGCGCGTCTTCATGAGCTGCTGACGGACGCGGTGCAGGGCTTGCTGATCGTGTTGCTCGATCGTCTTGATCGGCACATATCGCATGGTCGGGCGGCGCACCGCCTCCGCAATCGCCAAGGCGTCGTTGAAGTCGTTCTTGTTGGTCTTCACGTACGGCTTGACGAACTGCGCTGCCATCAATCGAACGTCATGACCGTCGCGTTCAAACTGCCGCGCCAGGTGTTGTGAACCAGCGCACGCTTCCATGCCGATCACACATCGGCTGTGAGTGGCGACAAACTCAGCAAGCTTCGCTCGGCTGAACTGCTGCCGGAACACCGGCTTACCCGTGTGCGTCGTACCGACCACGTGGAAGGTGCTCTTGCCGACATCGATACCTAGGGTCACGATCTGCGTCATGGGATGGTCTCCTCGAGGGAACGTCGTGTGGGGACACTGATTGTCCACTCGGGGTGGACCATCCCATTAGCAATCAGAAATCCAGCCTACTCCTCCGGCCGGTCAGAGCTTCCCAGCCCACCAGAACAGCGCTTTCCAGTTCATCGAGCAGTTGTGTGCCGCAAGTTGTGCAAAAGGGTTGAGTGGCCTGGCATGCGGTTAAGCGGCTTGACGGAGCTGTTCCTTCTTCAGCTCCTTGAGCAAGTCCATGTTTAAGTAGCGGCTCTGTTCGAGCCAGTTTTCGTGGGTCTCAACGGCCAGCGCCCGCACCAGGCGTAAGCAACTCGCCGCGTTCGGAAAGATCCGCACCACATACGTTCGTCGACGGATTTCCTCGTTCAACCGTTCCAGCATGTTGGTGCTCTTCATGTGCTTGTGATGGCGATGCGGGAGGCGATAGAACGTCCACGTCTGCTCGATGTTTTCCTCCACCCAGTCGGTGAGCTTCGGATACTTCGTGTGCCATCGGCCGATCCAAGCGGCGAGATCCGATCGCGCCTCATCGACGTTGCGACGATCGTAGAGCCAGCGCAGTTCCTGCAGACAATCGTCATCGGCCTTGCGCGGAATGTGGTCGAGGGCGTTGCGCAGGAAGTGCACGTAGCAGCGTTGCCAGGCGCTGTCGGTGAGGACTTCTTGGATCGCCCGTCGCAGCCCATCGTGATCATCGCTGACGACGTACTCGACGCCGTGTAAGCCGCGATCACGCAGCGTGGTGAGGAACTCTTTCCAGCTACTTCGACTCTCCCGTTGAGCGAGCTCCACGGCCAGTATCTGGCGGCGTCCTTCCCAGTTGATGCCAATGGCAATGAGCACGGCTCGAGAGCGGATCACTCCCGCCTCACGGACCTTCTCATAACGCGCATCGAGGATCAGATACGGCGTCGGTTCTTCGAGTCGTCGGGTGGCGAATGCGGTGAGCGTCTTGTCGAGGCGCTTGTTGATCCGCGAGATGGTCGAGGCCGAGACGCTGTGGCCACACAGCTCCTCCGTGATCGCTTTGACCTTGCGCGTCGAAACGCCCTCGATATACATCTGCGCCAGCGCGCTGACCAAGGCTTGTTCGGAACGCTGGTAGCGCGCAAACAGCTCCGTGGAAAAGCGTCCTTCGCGGTCGCGCGGTACACGCAGCTCGAGCTTGCCGACGCGGGTCAACAAGCCGCGCGGGTAGTAACCGGCTCGATAGCCCCGGCGTTCGTCGCTGCGTTCGTGGGGTTGCGCGCGGAGCACTTTGGCCATCTCCGCTTCCAATAGCTCTTGGAGCATCTCGCGCATCATCGTGCGCAGCTGGTCGCCCTCGCTGCTGAGTACCTCTTCCAGTTCGACTGCCGTCGTCTTACGCTTCTTCTGGGTGGTCATCTGAAGTTCCCCCGTTTTACCGGACAGTCAGTTAAGCCGCGTCCTCCATCAGCATCGGGATTTGATTGCCGATAGCTGAGTGCTTTCGTTGTCGATTGTAGTAACTCTCGATGTATTCGAAGATCGCGCGACGGGCGGCCGCGCGACTCCGGTAACGCTCGCGATGGATGAGCTCGACCTTCAGCGTATGGAAGAAGCTCTCCATCGCAGCGTTGTCATAGCAGTTGGCACGACGGCCCATGCTGCAACGAAGTCCGTTGTGGTTGATCAACCGCTGGTAGGCCGCTGAACAGTACTGGCTGCCGCGATCCGAGTGGATGATCGTCTGCCGGGGAAAGCCCCGTCGGAACAACGCCATCGTCAATGCGTCGATGGCCAGCTGCTGCGTCATGCGCCGGTTCATCGCCCAGCCGACAATCGCCCGCGAGTACAGATCCATCACCGTGGCGAGATACAGCCAACCTTCGTCGGTCCACACGTAAGTGATGTCACTCACCCACTTTTCGTTTGGCTCTGAGGCGGCAAAGTCCTGCTCGATCAGGTCTTCGGCCACTGGTTTATCGTGGCTCGAGTCCGTTGTCACTTTGAACTTCCGACGCTGAACCGCGCGGAACCCGCGGGTTTGCATCCGTCGCGCCACCCGGTTCTTGCTGCACGCGATGCCCCGGTCGTTCAGTTCGTCGGTGATGCGTGGTGAACCGTAACGCTCGCGGTGTTCTTCGAAGACCGCCTGGATCTCGTTGTCCAGCACCGCGTTGGCGCGATCTCGATCGCTTGGCGGCCGGTCGCACCATTCGTAGTAGCCACTGCGCGAGACCTTCAGCACCGCGCACATGAGGGTGATGGGCCAGACCTTCTTGTGCGCATCGATAAATCGATACCTCATGGCTTTTCTTGCACAAAGAAGGCCGTGGCCTTTTTTAGAATATCTTTCTCCATCCGCAGCTTGCGGACTTCCGCCTCGAGCTCGCGAATCCTTTGCTGCTCTGAGACCTCCCGGTCCGACGTCTCGTCAGCGGCCGCGAATCGGCGCTTCCAGCGCGATATCAAATCGCCACGCACCCCGAGGCTCCGCCCCGCTTCTCCGAACGAGTAACCCTGGTCTGTGACCAGCCGAACCGCCTCCCGTTTGAACTCCTCGGTAAATCGCCGCCGTTTCTGTTTCGTCATCCAACACCTCGTTTCGAATCATGGTACGACTCAAATCCGGTGTCCGGTTTCTCGGGGGAAGATCAAATCCCGACACGACGGATCGTCAGCAACCACCTCGGCAGCAACTTCGGCGACGTCGGGCATCGAGTCCAGAGACTCCATCAAAACGTGGCGTCCGTAGTCGTAGGGGACGATTTCACGCTCGAAGATGAGCCGCGCCGCGACTCTCCAGTCGAAGTCGAAATCGCCCGTACGTTGGACGTCCCGAAGGCGGGTGGCGACCGTTAGCCAGGCGCGAAAGTATGATCGAAGGACGAGCCTGTCTTCCGGCGTTAGCTTGTCGGGGTTCAAGCATGCTTTAGCCAGGACAGGCGACGGATTTTCACCCACCGCCATGCGGTGGTTGGCGATAACCTCGGTGAAGAACTGATTAGCGTTCTCGGCCGAAGCGATTTCTTTCGCCTGGCGTAGTTAGATGATGACCAGGACTAGACCGATGACGACGGCGATTGTGGCCGCGGTCTGGATCCATGCGTTCAGGCGCTGAACGTCGGATTTGACCGGCAAGCCCGCATCGTCCCCGCTCATCCCAGATTCACCACCATCTTCCCGGTATTCGCACCCGTGAATAACCCGATGAACGCGTCGCTGGCGGAATCGAGGCCGTCGAATACGGTCTCCTGGTACTTGAGCTCGCCGGAGGTGACCCAGTCGGTCATGTCGCGCTGGAAGGCGTGGCGAAGGTGACCGAAGCTCGAGACGATGAATCCTTCGAGACGGAGCTGCATACGAACGGCCATGCCCAAGTTGTTGGGTCCGGGCTCCGGATCGACGGCGTTGTACCCGGAGATCGAGCCGCAAAGCGCGATCCGGCCGTGCGGGTTCATGCAGTTGAGTGCGGCTTGTAGGTGTTCGCCGCCGACGTTGTCGAAGTAGAGATCGATGCCGTTCGGTGCGCCGGCCCTGATGGCGTCCTCGAGGTTGCCTTCGCGATAGTCGAAGGCGTGGTCGAAGCCGAGGTCGTCGGTAAGGTGGCGGACCTTCTCGGGTCCGCCGGCGCTGCCGATGGTCCGGCATCCCTTGAGGCGTGCGATCTGGCCGGCGGCGGAGCCGACGGCACCGGCGGCGCCGGAGACGAAAACGACATCGTCTTGCTTGAGCGCGCCGACTTCGAGCAGGCCGACGTAGGCGGTCATGCCGGGCATGCCGAGGACGCCGAGGTAAGCGGAAGCGGGCGCTTCGAGATTGCCGAGCGCGCGGACCTGGCCACCGGGGGCCACGAATGCTTCGCGCCAACCGAAGCTCGATTCGACGTGTGCGCCGACCGGTACGTTGGGGTCGTTCGATTCGACGACTCGGCCGATAGCGCCGCCTGTCAGGGCTTCGCCGATCTGAAAGGGTGGTGTGTACGACTTGCGATCGACCATACGTCCCCGCATGTACGGGTCGACCGACATGCAGAGGTTCTCGACGACGATGTCGCCTTCCCCGGGGGATTCGAGTTCCACTTCGTCGATGCGGAAATCATCGGTGGTCGGCATGCCGACCGGGCGTCGGGCGAGGATCACTTGGCGCGTTTTCATCCGGTCTTCTCCTGAGCCCGTCGGGGCCGTTCGGCCGTGAAGCCCGCGGTACGGGCGGGGCGTGTGTCTACAAGCGGCAGTTGACGATATCGGTCATGAGGATGGCGGAAGCGCCGACGGCTTCGAGCTTCTCCATCTGATCGATCGCCTCACTCGATCGGACCATGACCTTGACGCTGCACAGGGTCGGATCTTCGAGCGAAGAGATCGTCGGCGAGTCGAATCCGGGCGCGATCGATTCCGCTTCGGGCAACCGGTCACGGCGGATGTTGTATTCGAGCAACGAATAGCTCTTTGCGATCACGACGCCCTCGAGTCGCCGGCGGATCCGGTCGAGCAGCTCGCGGTGGGGGCTCGTGCGGCTCGCGAGGAGCACCGTTTCGTATGCGCCCATGGTCTCCAGAATCCGGAGTTTGTTGGCCGCGAGGGTGCTGCCGGTCTCGACGATGTCGGTGATCGCGTCGGCGATCCCGAGCGCGACCATCACTTCGACGCTGCCAGAGAGTTCGACGGTATGCGCCGAGACGCCTTTCGAGTTGAGGTAGTGGTTCGTGATGGTCGGAAAACTGGTGGCGATGTTGCGTCCGTTGAGATCGCTGGCGGACGCCATCGCCGAAGCCTCCGGTACGCAGACGGCGAGTCGGCATCGACCGACGCCGAGCGGCAGAAGCACGTCCACGTCGGCGCCGCTCTCATCGATCAAGTCGCTGCCGGTGATGCCCGCATCGATCGCACCTTCCTGGCAAAGGATCGGGATGTCGTCCGTGCGAAGAAAGGTCACGTCGACCGGCATGTCCTGCACCCGCGCGAAGAGCGAACGGTCCTGGCGACGAAATCTGAGCCCGGCCTGGTTCAAGAGGTCGATCGCGATTTCCGATAGACGACCCTTGCTCGGTATGCCGATTCGTAAGTTCTTCATGTGCGATTCGCCTTCTCGACGTGTCCCGATGTGCCGTGCCGTCGAGTGAGTTCGGCCTCGACGTCGGAAAGCGTGACGTTATGCGCGCTCATCGTGACAAGAAGGTGATACACGAGATCGGCGATCTCGTGGACGAAATGCGCCCGGTCGAACGGTTCGGCGAGTGCCGCTTCGACGACTTCGCCCGCCTCCTCGGTCACTTTGCCCGTCATTTTGTCGAAGCCACCCGCGAGCAATGAGGCGGTGTAGCTCTTCGACGGGTCATCGCCCTGACGGTCGGCGATCGTTGCTTGAAGCGTTTCGAACACGCCTACCTCGTCGTTCATGGGTCCTTTCGTCGGGTTGCTGAGGGCGCGCATTGTACGGGCGCTCCCCGTGGGCGCGCGACTTAGGGGCTAGTGCACGGCCTCGAGCAATCGAAAACGGAGCGAACTCAGGTCGGTAAAGACGCGCGCGCCGTTGTTGGGCAACTTGAGATGCGTCGCGTCGAGCGCCGTTTGCCCCCAGGTCGGATCAAAACCGCGCCACTCGCCTTCGATCGCGAGTTCGTTCCAGGCATGCAACGAGAAATCCTGCCGATCGGCGTTGTAGGCGAGGCCGATGACGGTCCGGGCGGGTAAGCCGATCGCGCGGGAGAGCGTGGTCAGGAGCTCGGCGTATTCCGAGCAATCGCCCGAGCGACGCCGAACGGTGTCGTGCACCGTGCCCGCGTTGCGGCGTTCTTCGTAGTCGAGGAAGCTGTTGACGAAGAGCGTCAGGGCGCTGGCTTGCTCGATGCGATCATCGAGGCCGAGCACCGCTCGCTCGGCCATTCGCTTGAGCCGCGGTGACGACGTCGGATAGCGGAGCGTCTCGGCGAGGCCCTGCTCGAGGCTCGCTGCGTCGGTCATTGTCTTCACGGCGACGTCGGAGACGATGGTCGCTTCGTTGTTGTGCGTCGTCACGGGGAGCCAAGCGGGAATGGTGCTCGTGTTGATGTCCTCGACGCCCATGACGAGTCGCCGGAGCGCGGTGTGATTCTCGAGCGGCTGGTCGATCGGTACGTGGGTTCGTAGCGATTGAAACGGGTTCACCTGCCAGCCCCGTGCGGACTCGGCGTCGTCGACTCGTTCCATGACGAAAAGTCCCGCGATGTCGAGACGTGTCGGCGCGAAGTTCTCGTCGAGGTCCAACGTCGTCTGATCGATCATCGACTGGCGCGCGACGGCGATGCCACCTGATTTACCTTCGACGACTTCCCAACTCGTCGGCGTCAGGGTGAGGTTCTCGAAGTCGAGTGCTCGCGTGGCATTCCGCTCGCCGACGGCGCGGGGCTGCTCGGCGAGCCAGAGCTCGAGTTCGAGATAGTCGCTCAGGTCGTAGGTTTCGTTGAAGGCGACCTCACGAAGGCCGTCATCCGTTTCGATCGTGGCTGTGCCGTCGGCGATCGTCACGGTGGTGCCGCTCGATGCGGCCGACCGGCGTTGATGATTGGCTCGCAACAGGGGGTGCGGGGGATCGATGTCGAAGACGAGCGTATCGGCGATGAACGTCTGCTCTTTCGTGCCGAGCGAGAATTCGAGGTGCGTCGAAAACACGTAGTGCTCTTTCGTCTTCTCGGCCGTCGTCGTGAACTGGCCGATCGGTGCGTGACGCAAGCGCACGACGAACCAGCGTTCTCCGAGCATCTTTTCGGCGACGACCTCGGTGCGATGCGGAGAAAAGTCGAACGTCAACAGAACGCCAACGGCGATTGCCGCGGCGACGATGAAGAGGCCGCCCAGCATCTGGCGTCGAGTGATTCCGGTCTGGTTCACCTCGCGCCCTTATTCCCGTTCGCGAAACGCCGATACAATGCGCGGCTTTCTTTGGCTGCCGGATCGATGCCCGACGATCTGAACGACTTTATACGAAATCGAATTCGCGATGACCTGGCCGAAGGCTCCGTCGAGGACGGCGTGATCACGCGCTTTCCGCCCGAGCCGAACGGCTACCTTCATATAGGCCATGCGAAATCGATCTGTTTGAACTTTGGTGTGGCGAACGAGTTCGGCGGCAGCACGTTTCTGCGCTTCGACGATACAAATCCGTTGAAGGAGAGTGACGAGTACGTCGAAGCGATCAAGCGTGATGTCGCGTGGCTGGGGTTTCGGTGGGTCGGCGATGAGCCGACGTTCGCCTCGAGTTACTTTCGTGAACTCTATGATTTCGCGGAACAGTTGATTCGCCGCGGCAAAGCCTATGTGTGCAGCCTGACGGCGGAGAAAATCCGCGTCACGCGCGGGACGTTGACGGTGCCCGGTGAACCGAGTCCGTACCGCGACCGAACGGTCGACGAGAATCTCGAGCTGTTCCGAGCGATGCGGGCCGGCACATACGCGGACGGCGAGCACGTACTGCGCGCCAAGATCGATCCAGCGTCGCCGAACATCAACATGCGCGACCCGATCCTCTACCGGATTCGCCACGCGACGCACCATCGCACGGGTGATACGTGGTGCATCTATCCGATGTACGACTTCACGCATTGCATCTGCGATGCGCTCGAGGGCATCACCCATTCGCTCTGTACGCTCGAGTTCGAGGATCACCGTCCGCTCTACGACTGGGTGCTCGACAACATCGACATCAACTTTCACCCGCCACAGATCGAGTTCTCGCGCCTGGGCCTCGAATACACGGTGATGTCGAAACGGCTCTTCATCAGCCTCGTCGAAGATGGCCACGTGATGGGCTGGGACGATCCGCGCATGCCGACGATCGCGGGTCTGCGCCGCCGTGGTTACCGGCCGGAGGCGATCCGTGAGTTCTGTCGCCGGATCGGTGTCACGAAGTCGGAAAATCGGGTCGAGATGGAACTCCTCGAGTTCTGTGCGCGCCAAGATCTGGAAGACACCGCGCCCCGCGGTATGGCCGTGCTCGACCCGCTCAAGGTCGTCCTTACGAACTATCCGGACGGGGATCCGGGCGCACCCCTCGAGGGCCCGTGGCACGCGCAGCAGGAAATGGGCTCGAGGACGCTACCGTTTTCGTCGACGCTCTACATCGAGCGCGACGACTTCGCGCTCGAGCCGCCGCGTAAGTGGCGACGGCTGCAGCCGGATGGAATGGTGCGGTTGCGCTACGCCTACATTATCGAGTGTGAGGAAGTGATCGAGGACGATGACGGCCGGATCGTCGAGCTTCGGTGCCGTTACGTTCCCGAATCGCGCAGCGGATCGGATACGAGTGGTTTGAAACCGAAAGGTGTCGTTCATTGGGTGGACGCCGAGACGGCGGTACCGACTGAGATCCGCCTTTTTGGCCGCTTGTTCAAGGACAAGGAGCCGGCAACGGACGATCTTGCGGCCTCGCTCGACCCGGAATCGCTCGTCGTCTCTCACGGCTATATCGAACAGGCGATGGCCGAGTCTCCCGAGGAACGCTTTCAATTCGAACGCACGGGCTATTTCATGCGCGATACAGACCCGGGTGTGTTCAATCGAATCGTCAAACTGCGTGATGGATGGAAGCCGAATGCGAACTAACGTGACCCTGATGGAGGTGAGCCCGCGCGACGGCTTACAAAACGAGGCGACGGAGGTTTCGACCGAGGACAAATTGTCGTTGGTCCATCGGGCGCTCGATGCGGGATTCAAGCGGATCGAAGTGACGAGTTTCGTGCACCCCAAACGCGTTCCCCAGATGGCCGATGCGGAAGCGGTCTGCGCGGGGCTGCCGCAACGAGGCGATGTGACATACACCGGGCTCGTGTTGAATCGTCGCGGCCTCGACCGCGCGGTCGCCACGGGCCAGATCGACGAGGTCGGCATGGTCGTGGCCGCATCGGATACGTTCGGCCGGGAGAACCAGGGGCAGGACGTCGACGAGAGCGTGGCGGTGGGCCAGGAAGTGCTTGCCGATGCGCGCGCAGCCGGGGTCGGGGCGCAGGTGACGATCGCGGTCGCGTTCGGCTGCCCGTTCGAAGGCGAGGTAGATCTTGATCGCCTGGTCGACGTTGCCGTTCGGTTAAGCGAAGCGGGACCGTCGGAAATCGCGCTCGCCGATACGATCGGCGTCGGTGTTCCCGGACAGGTCGATGCGGCGTTCCGTGCCGTGCGCGATGCGATCGGGCCAGACATTCCGCTCCGCGCGCATTTTCACGATACGCGCAACACGGCGATCGCCAATGCCTACGCGGCGTTGAACGCCGACGTCTCGGTGCTCGATGCGAGCATCGGTGGTATCGGGGGATGTCCGTTCGCGCCGAACGCGACGGGTAACGTCGCGACCGAGGACCTCATCTACATGTTGAATCGAATGAATATCGAGCACGACGCGGATTTCGACGCCGTCGTCGATACGGCAAAGTGGCTCGAGGGCGTGTTGCACAAGCCGATGCCGTCGTCGTTGTCGCGTGCTGGGGGTTTTCCCGGTGAGTGAAGCCTCGGGTCCGCTCGCGGGGTTGCGCGTCGTCGAACTCGGCACGCTGATCGCGGGCCCGTTCTGCGGTCAGCTCTTCGGCGATATGGGTGCCGAAGTCATCAAGGTGGAAGCGCCGGGGATCGGTGATCCCATGCGATCCTGGGGCCGCGGCCTCGAGGTCTGGTGGCCGATCATCGGCCGCAACAAGAAGTCGATCACGCTGAACCTACGCGAAGTTCGAGGCCAGAATCTCTTGCGAGATCTCGTCGACACGGCGGATGTACTCATCGAGAACTTCCGTCCCGGCACGTTGGAAAAATGGGGCCTGACGTACGAGGACCTTTCGTCACGCAATCCCGGTCTTGTGATGGTGCGTGTTTCCGGGTTTGGCCAGAGCGGGCCCTATGCGCCGCGCGCCGGCTACGGATCGATCGGCGAGGCGATGGGTGGTATCCGCTACCTCGCGGGTGATCCCGCCAATCCGCCGTCGCGGGTCGGTATCTCGATCGGTGATTCGCTGGCGGCCACGTTCGCCTGTGTCGGGGCGCTCGCGGCATTGAACGAACGGGCCCGATCCGGGCGCGGTCAAATCGTCGACTCCGCGATCTACGAGGCGGTACTCGCGGTGATGGAGTCGACGGTGCCGGAGTACTCGGTGGGCGGACTCATTCGCGAGCGGAGTGGCGCGATCCTGCCGAAGACCGCGCCGTCGAACGTCTACCCGACTGCCGACGGCGACTCGATCGTCATGGGCGCGAATCAGGACTCGGTCTTCCAGCGGCTGGCTGACGCGATGGGGGCGTCGGAACTCGCGACGGATCCGCGGTATGCCGATCACGTCGGCCGCGGTGAGAATCAGGACGAATTGGATGATCTCATCAGCGCGTGGACGGCAACCCTCGGCGCGGACGAACTCCTCGATCACTTGGAGTTGCATGGCGTGCCGGCCGGTCGGATCTATCGTGCGCCCGAGATGTTGAACGATCCGCAGTTCCAAGCGCGGGACAGCATTGTCGATGTTGACCATCCGGCTTTCGAAAACCTCAAGATGCAGAACGTCTTTCCCAGGATGTCCCGTACGCAAGGCACGGTACGCTGGCCGGGGCCCGAGCTCGGTGCGCACAACGACGAGGTCTACGGGGACGTGCTCGGCCTCACGGTCGACGAAATCAAGACATTGAGCGAAAGCTCGATCATTTAGACGAAGAACGAAGGAGGGCCCGTCCCGCACATGGGAGATCTTGACTACATCCCGACCCGGGAAGACGTGTTGGCCGCGGCCGAGCGGATTCACGGTCGGGTACATCGAACGCCGGTTTTTTCGAGTCGGTCGCTATCGCGCATGCTCGGGGTGGACGCGGTCTTCAAGTGCGAGAACTTCCAGCGGGTCGGCTCGTTCAAGATT
Source organism: uncultured Pseudomonadales bacterium (assembly GCA_951813295.1). Lineage (GTDB taxonomy): Bacteria > Pseudomonadota > Gammaproteobacteria > Pseudomonadales > Azotimanducaceae > VXYL01. The sequence continues at coordinate 343,835 of CATOTI010000002.1, read as the reverse complement.
CGCGGCGCAACGAATGCCGTGTTGTCGATCGTCGACGAAGCGTCGGCCGTTGCGACACATTCGTCCGGTAACCATGGCGCGGCGATCGCGTTGGCCGCGAAAGAGGCGGAGCTCGCTTGCGTCGTCGTCATCCCGCAGAACACGCGCCCGGCGAAGCGTGAGGCAATCGAGCGATATGGCGCGACGGTCGTCGAGTGCGGTAACACCTTCGATGAACGTCAGAGAACCCTACAGAACGTGATCGATGCGACCGGGGCGACCTACATTCCGCCGTTCGACGATGCCCGCATCATTTCGGGCGCCGGAACGGCCGCGCTCGAACTCCTCGAGGAATGCGACGATCTCGACCAGATCTGGGTGCCGATCGGTGGAGGTGGCCTGGCGGCGGGAAGCGTCCTCTCAGCCGAGGGTGCGGTACCGGTGCTGGCGGGTGAGCCGGAACTGGCGCGCGATGCCAAGGATTCGCTCGAACGCAACGAACTCTTGCCGCCTCTCCCACCACGTACGATCGCCGACGGGTTGCGGACCAGTCTCGGGCGCCTCAACTTCAAAATCCTTCGCGAAGCCGGGACGCAGGTCGCGCTGTGCTCCGAAGACGCCATCTCGGAGTTCGTCGAACGCGTCGCGAAACACATGAAGCTCGTGATCGAGCCTTCATCAGCGGTACCGCTGGCGGCGATTGCCGAGAACCGTGACCTCGCGCGCGGCAAGGTCGGCATCATCCTGACGGGCGGTAACGTCTAGCGTTTAGCCCGGGCTCTCGGCTTGGGAACCGGGCACCGCCGGATGCGCATGGTTCGTTAGTCGACCGCTTGTGCGTCAGGTCGCCCCGTGACGCCGGCCACCATGTTCTTCTCTTCTTTCGACGACTTCAGCGAGGGTTTGCCGCGGGCGGCGAAGTTGAACGGCTCGGTGTCGATGTCTTCGAGGATGGTTTCGCCGGCGAGCACGGATGCCTTCCAGGCTTCCTGCTCGGCGTGGCGTTCCTTGAACTCGGGCATGACTTCCCGCGCGAAGAGCTCGAGACTCGAGCAGATGTCTTCGTGCGTGTTCTTGCCCGCCTGGTTCAAGAGAATCACCTGGTCGACGTGCGCCGCCTCGAGTTCCTTCAAACGCTCGCGAATGGTGTCGGGCGAACCGATCAACTCGCTGCCCGAGCGGCGTTGACCGGCAGGGGTCTGCTTCCACTCCTGATAGCGTTCCCAGATGTTCACCGTACCGGGTTCGAACGGGCCTTCCTTGTTGTAGAGCTGCAGGGCGAACTGGAAGAAGGTCCAACCGTCAGCCTTCTGCCAGGCTTCCTCGTCGGTCTCCGCACACATGAACCCGCCGACGACGGCGATGTTCGGATTGGTCTGGTAGTCGGCGAGCTTCTCGAGGCTGCGCAGATAGGTGTTGTAGTAGGCGTGTACCCATGCTTTGGCGGCATCGAGGCTGACGAACTTGAAGCACAGCGAACCCATGCCGCGATGCGCCGCGTATTTGATCGTGTCGAGCTGCGAACAGGCGACCCACAGGGGCGGATAAGGTTTTTGCAGGGGCTTCGGCAACACGGCGCGTAACGGGAACTTGAAGTACTCGCCTTCGTATTCCCAACCGTGATTCCAGAACATCGGCAGGACACATCGAACGGCGTCCTCCCACACATCGCGCTTGTCGCGAAACCGCAGGTTGAAGGGGTGTAGCTCGGTCACGCTCGATCCCTCGCCGAGACCAAGTTCCACCCTGCCGTCGGACACGAGATCGAGGGTCGCGACCTTCTCGGCGACGCGGGCCGGATGATTGGTCGTCAGTTGGATGATGCCGTGGCCGAGCCGGATGTTCTTCGTGCGCTGGCTGGCCGCGGCCAGGAAAACCTCGGGGGCGGAGGAGTGTGAATACTCTTCGAGAAAGTGATGTTCGACCTCCCACGCGTAGTCGAAGCCGAGCTGGTCGGCCAGTTCGATCTGATCGAGCGAGTTCTTCATGAGCTGATGCTCGCTGTTCTCGTCCCAGTCGCGCGGTAGTTGGTGCTCGTAGAAAATGCCGAACTTCATGGCGCTGACGTCCTCGCGTGAGTGATCGCGGGATGGTCGCAGTCGTCCGGGGCAACATCAAACGCTAGACTCGCCGGCTTTTCCGAGGGCGTGCGATGAGTCGGCGATCGATCAGTCTCGCGGTCCTTCTGGGACTGCTCTACTCGAGCACCGCGTCGGTTGCGGCCGAGGGTTCGCTCGTTGCGCGATCGTCGGAGTTCGTCGCGGCGGCTGCCGATCGCTTGGCCGCCTACGTCCGCGTCAACACGACCAATCCGCCCGGTCGCGAGATTCGTGGGGCAGATTTCCTCGGCGGCCTTCTGGACGAGGCCGGGATCGATTACGAGATCGTCGAGTCAGCGCCCGGCCGCGCTAATCTCTGGGCGCGGCTACCCGCCACGACGGGCCGAAAAGAACCTGGCCTCGTGCTCCTGAATCACATCGATGTCGTCGGCGCGAACGCCGAATACTGGTCGGTGGACCCCTTCGCCGGTGTCGTTCGTGACGGCTTTGTGTGGGGCCGGGGAGCGGCGGATACCAAAGGTCTGGGCATCGCCCAACTGCAGGCTTTTCTCGCGTTGGCGGCGAGCGATGCGGAGCGAAATCGAGACGTCATCCTGATGGCGACGGCGGATGAGGAGGCGGGCGGCTTCTATGGCGCCGGATGGATGGTCCAGTACCGGCGCGACGTCTTCGACGGCGTTGGTTTTGTTTTGAACGAGGGGGGTGGCGGCGTCCTTTACGGTGACGACACGCTCTTCGTCGTCGAAGTCACGCAGAAAGTGCCGGTCTGGTTGCGTGTGAAGGCGTCGGGTCGGTCTGGACACGGCGCGGTACCGCGCGCCGAGACAGCGGTAACGCGTGTCGTGCGTGCCGGGCACCGGATCGCCACCTCACCGTTCGCGCCGCGTGTCATCGAGCCCGTCGCGGCGATGTTTGCCGGGATCGCGCCGTATCAGCCCATGCACCTGCGCGAGCACTACGCGAATATTCGAAGCGCGGTTCAGGACCCCGAGTTCCTGGCGGGCCTGCAGATTGCCAATCCCGCCGACCACGCCCTTTTGCGCGACACGTGCTCGCTCACGACGCTGGTCGGGAGCGACATGATCAACGTTGTCCCGCGTGAAGCCGCGATCGAGTTGGATTGCCGACTGCTCCCGGACGCGGATATCGACGAGTTCGTCGCGCTCATCGAAACCATGATCAACGACGCGGCCGTCTCCGTGGAAAGGATCATGAGCTTCACGCCTTCCGTCACGAGCACCAAAACGGATCTATTCGACGCCCTGACGACCGTGACCGCTCGCCGTTTTCCCGATTCATCGATTCTTCCGGGCGTCTCGACAGGGTTTACCGATTCCCGCTTTTTCCGCGATATCGGCGTCAACGCTTACGGCTTCGCACCGTTCTTATCCGATCCGGACGTACCGTTGGGCCTCCACGGTGCGGACGAGCGGCTGTCGATCGAGAATCTCGAAGATGGCACGAGAACGCTCATCGACCTGCTCGAGCAGTTCGTCACGCGATAGTCGGCCGTCAGTCGGCGGCGCGGGTGCAGGAGCTGATGCGCTCGTTTGCCGTGACGAGCGTGTCGGCGACCGCGATGAGGGCGGCACCATTTCGATCGTTCGCGACACATGTGTCGAGTTCTATATCCGCTGCCCGGTATCGGATCCTCAGGTTCGAGCAGTCCTGGCCGAACGTCCTGCTCGCCGCACTGATCGCCCGATAGAGGTCGTAGTCCTGCTCGCGTGTCGCGTCGCCCTCGCACTGCCACCCGCCGGGGCGGCTAGCCGAGAACTGTCGCGCGGGAGAGACGAACTCGATCGTGTTGAGCGGCCTGCGGCCTTCGAACTGGTGATCGAGGCCCACCTCGTAGGAAGGCATCTTCGCGTAGGCGGCTTCGAACTCCTCGGCGAGACGCATCCGGTCGCCGACGAAGTCAGTGGTGAGCCACGCGAGGATGACGGCGGAGATCGATCCGAGCGAGATCGTCGCGGGGCGCTGCAGGCGCTCGGGCATCAGCCGCACGCCGCCGTAGGCGCCGAGGAGCGACACCAACACGCCCGTCATTGCGCAGACGAATATCTCGAGCCCGTCCTGCGTGTCCGGATAGATGTAGCGCGACCCGATGAATGCGCCGACGATGAATCCGATCGGCGTCGCGACCAGTCCGGCTAACTTGTCGATGAGTACCTCGCGTCGTTATTCGGCGGTGAGGGCTTCGAGCACTTTCTGCGGGTGGTCAGCCGCTTTCTGAACGCGTCGCCAGTGCTTGACGACCTTGCCGTTCTCGCCGATCCAGACCGTCGAGCGGATGACACCCATCGTTTTCTTGCCGTACATCGTCTTTTCGCCGAAAGCGTCGTACTTGGTCATCACCTTGCGGTCGACGTCGGAAAGAAGCGGGAACGGCAACTCGTACTTGTCGCGGAACTTCGTGTGCTTTTCCTGACCATCGGGTGAAACCCCGAGAACGACGGTATCGGTGGCCTGGATTTCCGCCCAATGGTCGCGGAAGCCACAGGCTTCCTTCGTACAGCCCGGCGTGTCGTCGCGTGGATAGAAATAGACGACGACGTTCTTACCTTTGAGGTCTTTGAGCGCGACCTTGTTGCCGTCGGCGTCCGGTAACGTGAACAACGGTGCGGCCTTACCTTCTTCGATGGCCATCGAATCAATCTCCTTTTTGAGTCAGCTAGCGGTAGCCGTCGGCGACCGGGCGACGTGGAAGACCCCACCAGATCGCGTCGCAAGCCGCACGAAGCTCATCGTCGATTTCGAGATCCAGTGCGGCCACGTTGGCGTCGAGTTGTCCGGGGTTGCTCGCACCGATGATGGCGGAGGTGATCCCGGGTTGCTCGAGCGTCCAGGCGATGGCGAGGCTCACCATGTTGACCCCATGGGCATTTGCGAGATCGCGTAGTTCCGAGACAGCGTTGAAATAGACGTCGTGCCAATACCGGGCCTGATACCGCTCCGCGGCGTTCCCGAGTGTGAAACGGGTGTTCTCGACCAGCGTTGGTTCGCGGTACTTGCCGGAGAGAAAACCGCCCGCTAACGGGTTGTAGACCAGGATGCCGAGCCCCTCGTCGACACAAAGCGGTACCAACTCCGTCTCGATGTCGCGATAGAGCATGTTGTAGCGGGGCTGCACGGACGAGTAGCGCGTGACGTTTTGTGCATCCGCCGCGCCAAGCGATTGCATCAGGCGCCAGGCGGGATAGTTCGATGCGCCGATGTAGCGCACTTTGCCCGCGCGGATGAGATCGTCGAAGGCGCGCATGGTTTCATCGATAGGCACATTCGGGTCAAAGCCGTGGGACTGATAAAGGTCGATGACGTCGGTCTGCAGTCGCCGCAGGCTGCCCTCGACGGCGCTCACGATGTGCGCCCGGGAAAGCCCGCGATCGTTCAGACCACGACCCATTGCGCCGAAGCATTTCGTCGCGACGACCCAGTCGGCGCGATTGCCGCGGCTCGCAAACCATTCGCCGATGATGGATTCCGTCGCACCCACTGTATCGGCGCCACCGCCGAGGGGGTACACGTTGGAGGTGTCGAGAAATCGGAAGCCGTGTTCATGGGCTGCATCGAGAATCTCGAAACTGCCGGCCCGGTCGACCTGCAGTCCAAAGGTCATCGTACCGAGGCAGAGCGGATGAACGCCGAGTCCTGACCGGCCGAGTTGTCGGTACTTCATGATGCTTCGTCACCCGGCAAAGCCGCGGACGTTGCTTCCGATCCGTCGAACGAACCGAGTATTCGGTCGAAACGTTCCTGGATCGAAGTCACGAGATCCGCATGCGTGAAGATAAAGGGTTTGTCGGTCTTGATGCCGTGAACGACCTGTTCGCCGACCCGATCAGGGTTCAACCCCGCCGTCTTGAACTGATGGTTCATTTCGTCGCGCCCGGCCGTGAAGATGTCATTCGATTCACCGTACTTCGATTGCCGGTTGCGATCCGAGTCGATGATGTTGGTCGCGATCATGCCGGGGCAGAGCGCCGACACACCGATGCCGAACGGGGCGAGATCTTCGCGTGCCGCTTCGGAGATGCCGACGACGGCGAACTTCGTCGCCGAATAGATCGCCATGTTCGAACTCGCGATATGGCCGAGGATCGACGCCGTGTTGACGACGTGGCCACCTTCGCCGTGCTGCTTGATGTACGGCACGAAGCTCTTCATGCCGTGAACCACACCAAAGAGATTGACGTTAATGACCCAATCCCAGTCGGCGTAGGAAGATTCGTCGATCGGCCCGCCGGCCGCGACACCGGCGTTGTTGAAGGCGATATCGAGGCGCCCGAAGTCGTCGACGATCGACGCCGCGGTACTCGCCATCGCGTCACGATCGCCGACGTCGACGACCCACGGCTTCACGGCGACGTTTGCCTCGTCGAACTCGGCGACTGCCGCGCGGAGTGCATTTTCCTCGACGTCGAGCATCGCCACGTTCACGCCTTCGCCGACCAGCGCGCGAACCGTGCCGAGGCCAATGCCTGAAGCGGCACCCGTGACGACCGCGACCTTGTTACTGAGATTGGTTAGCGCCATCAGGCACTCCTTGTAGTCATCGTTTCGATTCTAAGACGACCCGCAGTCCCGTCGGATCGACGGCAGCAGTTCTTGCGCAAGCAAGAACTGAAGACGAACCGGCTTCGCCGGTTCGCATCAACCGTAGCTGACGTTCATTCCCGCGCGGACATCGTTGTTCACACCGTAAGGCGGGATCGGATAGCGCAAACCGTTCTTTGAAAGGTTCGCGAGCCCATCAACGATCTTCGGCAGGAAATGCGGCGGCAACGCCATCAGGAGTTCGTCCTCCATCACGCCGCCGTAGCGTCGCTCGGCAAAGCAGGGTAGCGAGAGGCTTGGCTCGCCCGTCGCGAGCGCGCGTCCCCAGGAGTCGGCGCAGGCGGATTCGCCCACGCAACCCCATTCGAGCTTCTTGTAGCCGGTCCACTGCAAGCCGTTGATGAAGAGAATCATCTGCGCGGGTGTCGCGTAGATCAGCGCGATGTCCGGCGGGTTCAGGCGGCCGCTCGCGAGCGGGCTGCAGGCCATCCCCTGGTACTGACCGCCCGGCACCACATCCATTGCTTCCTGATGAAGACGAGCGTTTTCGGCATCGGAGTACCAGACGCCGACCATGTTGCCACCTGACAGCCACTCCTCGCTTCGCGGTGCCAAACCGATCACGGTCCTGCATTGCGCGCCGACGAGATCATCAGCGGTGATCCCCACGGTCCAGCCGTTGCGCGACGCCTGGCCGACGATCTGGTCGGTGGTATGGACGTCCTTTGGGCGGCGAATACGCGGGATCTGATCCATTTCCTCGACATCTTCGAAGAGTTTCATACCGATCGGGGTGGTGCGCAGTCGCAGATAGCGATTGAGCTGGTCGACGAGTTCGCCCCAGTCGATGTTCTTGAGATCGGAAGCGATGAGCTCTGACATGGCGGTTTCCGGCAACTGAAAGCGTCGAGCCTAGCGCGGCCTCAGGGCGATGGCACGGCGACGTTGGTATGGCCGATCTCTTATGATCATGCGAACAGTTCAGGAGCGTTTCGTGTCGCGCGGATTGGCCTGGTTCATCGCTATCGTGAGTGCGACGGTTGTTGCCTTTGTCGGCGTCTTGATCTGGTACGGCACGGACTTCCTGTTTTTCGCGAGTGATCCCGATCGACGCGGTGAGCCGTTGACGCTCGTCTATCTCGAGCGCGGCGCCCCGGGCGGTACCGAGCCGCTGCTCGCCGACGATCACATCGGGGTGCTCGTCGATCTGGTCGAAACCTCTGGTGGCAACGTCGTATGGCAAGGCCGGTCGAGTCACGTCGAACTCGGTTCGATCATGGAGGAATGGAGCGTCGCGCTGATCTTCTCCCTCCGTCGTGGCGCTGACGCGGTGGATCTCTTCACCTCACCTGAGTATCGCGGTCTCGACGACGATCTGGGCGAGCGGGTCGTCGGGGTCTGGGCGATGGATGAACTCGCCGAACTCGACCGCGCCAACTACACGTTGCATCTCGTGTCGGGCGAAGATGAACAGGCGCTCGAGCATCTGTCGAAGTTCTCGCGCGATGCGGCGGCTTTCGGTGCTCAGACGGTGGCGACGATGGCGTTACAGCCAGTCATTCGCGAACGGGCTCATGCCTGGACGGCCGTCGGCGTGCACCATTTCGAAAATGCCGGACTGCGCGAGGGGTTCTTCCGCGATCCGCGGACCATGACGGAGCACGTGATCAATGCGCGGCACATCGAAAGCGAAGCGATCGTCGTCGTCGAGCGAACCGGTCGTTAGGTCTTCAGAAAGATGTTGACCGTCTTGAACTCGTCGAACTCGCCGAGATTCGGCAAGGTCACGGACTCGTAACGCTCGACGATTTTGAAACCGAACGCGGAGAGATCGCGGATTCGCGAGTCGGCGATCACGAGCGTCTCGGCGATGGCTTCGATCCTCCTGATCAAATCGAAGTTCGCCTTGTCGTAGAGCACATCGGCAAGCAGGGCCACATCGAACGTCTTGCCTATGTCCACAATTTCTGCGGTGGTGGCGACATCGACGTCGTTCAACGTGGCGTTCGCGCGTGTCGCGGCGAGCGCGTCCGTGTCGCTATCGAGTGCCGTCACGCTCTTTGCACCGAGTTTCGCTGCGGCGATGCCAGCGATGCCTGACCCGGATCCGACATCCAGAACATCGGCATCAGCGACGATTTGCCGATGGCCGGTCAGGAATGCGGCGAGCCCGCGACCGGAACCCCAGCAGAACGACCAGTAAGCGGGTTCGGCGAGCACCGCATTCATCGATGGCTGTGACAGCGGTTCGGTCGAGAAGTCGGCATTGATGAGTCCGAGTGAGATCGTGGTGTCGGGGATCGTGGTCGTCTCGATTCTTGCGTTCGGAAGCGTGCGTTGCAGGCGCTGTTCAAGGTCGTCGAATAGGGCCAAAGGGCGATCTCCGTGCTTTCGTTCTGTGGTCGTCGGTGTCTGGTGTTATCCCCTGACCACTGGGGGGTTCTACACCTATGGTCTCTGACTTATCATCTTTTGCTTGCGTCGATGGCTTGCGGGTTTTGCGCGTTGCCATCGACGAGACCGATCAGGAATACGGAACGACGACACTAAGGGATAGACGCATGCCGATGATCCTCAACGAAGAGCAGAACATGCTCAAAGATACGGCGAAGGATTTCGTCACGAACAACGCGCCGATCGAGCAGCTTCGCAAGCTCCGAGATGGAGACAATGCCGACGGTTTCGACCGCGACACCTGGAACAGCATGGTCGAACTCGGCTGGGCGGGTATCCCGTTTCCGGAAGAACACGGTGGCCTCGCCTTCGGCTATAAGGGGCTGGGCGTCGTGACGGAAGAATCCGGCCGAACGCTCGCCGCCAGTCCGCTCTTCGCGACGGTCTGGGTCGGCGGCACGATCGTCAATCTCGGCGGGTCGACGGCGCAAAAAGCAGACCTCATCCCGAAAGTCGCGAGCGGCGAAGTACTGCTGGCCCTCGCGCTCGAAGAAACCCATCGACATAACCCCTACGGCGTCGCGGCGACGGCGTCGAGTTCGGGCGATGGCTATACGATCTCCGGCTCTAAGAAGTTCGTCCTCGATGGCCACGTGGCCGACAAGCTGATCGTCGCGGCGCGCACCGCGGGTTCTGCAGGTGATCGTGACGGTATTTCGCTCTTCGTCGTCGATCGTGACGCTGACGGGGTCGCCGTCACACGCACCAAGATGGTCGACAGCCGCAACGCGGCCAACGTCGAGCTCAGCAATGTCTCGGTCGGTGCCGATGCACTGATCGGTGAAGCCGGTGGTGGCGCGGACATTCTCGATCAAGCGGTCGACATCGCGCGTATCGGTATCTCGGCCGAGATGGTGGGTGCGGCGCAGGAGTGTTTCGATCGCACGGTCGCTTACCTCAAGGAGCGTGAGCAGTTTGGTGTGCCGATCGGTTCCTTCCAGGCGCTCAAGCACCGTGCGGCGAACATGTTCTGTGAGCTCGAACTCTCGAAATCATGTGTACTCGAAGCCCTGACGGCACTCGACGAGGAGCGTGGCGCCGAGGAAGTGGCGAAGCTTGCAAGCCTGACGAAGGCGAAGGTCGGCGAGACCTTCCACCTCGTGTCGCGAGAAGGCATTCAGATGCACGGAGGCATCGGCATGACCGATGAGTTCGACATCGGCTTCTTCATCAAGCGAGCGGCGGTCTGCGAGCAGACCTTCGGTGACGTGGGTTACCACCGCAATCGTTATGGCGAACTCGAAGGCTACTAGCCTGACGATTTCCCGACGACAAACGCCGGCTTCTGCCGGCGTTTTCGTTTGGGGGGCGATGGCGCGTAACGTCGCGGAGATCGGCCCCGTCCGCTGGTTGCGAAAAGCGATCCTCGGACTCTGGAAGATCCGCGGCGGCGGCTTCTATGGTCTCGGCTACGTCGTTACTTTCGCCTACCTCGAGGTCACGATGTTCGTCGAGGAGGTCGTCGAGGCCGAGGGCATGGTCGACTTCATCTCGAACCAGCTGCTCGAGATGATGTTCAAATACTTTACCGAGTCGATTCTCAACGCGATTCAGGCGTTTATCTGGCCGTTGGTGCTGATCTCTGCGTCCGGCGCGTGGATGATCGTGGCGCTGGGTATCGCGTACCTCCTCTGGGATCGCTTTCTCGATCGACGTATTCGTGCGTGGCTCGATCGGGTCGTTCCGGAAGAAGAAGTGGAAGAAGAGGAAGGCCTGGAACGCTAGGCGGTCGGATCAGAAGCGACTCGGCGGCGACGCGCAGGGGCCGGCATGGTGGTGGAACATCACGAACTCGTCGTCCTCCTCGATGAAACCGTTCGTGGCGACGCAAACGCTGCCCGTCAGTTGCTCGTAACACGTCACGTAGACGACATCCGAGACGCAGTGCGCGATGGCGTTGTAGAAGTCGATGCCGGGCTGGTCGGGGTTGTTCAGTATCAGGCGCCACTTGTCGATGATGTCGTCGCGTTCGATGAGCGCCGGCCAACCTGGGTGGACGCAGAGCGTGGGGTTGTCTTTCGCCCAGAGGCGGTCCATCGCCGCGACGCTCTTCTCTGAAAAGGCGAGATAAAAAGCCTCGTTCGCAAACAACGCACGTTCCTCGCGGTCCATCAATTTGATGCTCCGAGGAGACGTGTCGCGAAAGCCACGGTGCCGGACGTCAGGGCGTGGCGGCGACGGAAATTCTCGGTGGCTTCCGGGGCCGGCGTGCGCGAGCGTTGCCAGGAGTTGAGTCCGTCGTACCAGGTGCAAAGCAACATCACCCCCTCGGTGGCTCCGTCCGGCCGTTCGCTGAAGAGCGCTTGCGGGACGGCTTGGTAGTCGGGCGTGTCTTCGAAGTGCGTCCAGGCGTACTTCGAAAGGGATGCGATCTCCTCGACGTCGTCGAAACGCACGTCGAAGAACCGGAAGACGTACAGGCCGGATGTCGTTCGAGTTTCGAACGATTCGGGTCGCACGGTCGGCACCAGATAGGTCGTTTCGGTCTCGACGACACGGGGGATGTCGCGCAATGCCTGATCGACGCCGTCGACGTCGCCCGCGGTCACGATGATCAACTCATTCGAACCAATCCCGAAAAGTCCCGCGAAGGCACCCCACAGTTGCGCCGGTGCGAGGCCTGAAAAGTTCGATTCGGCGAGTTCGTTATAGACAGCACCGAAATCACGATCGGCAGTCTGAACCCGGGTGTAGGCGTAGTCCATTGAGGATCCTCGTTGGGGCGTCGTTGTTTCGTGCCACTATCGGCTTTTTCTTGTGGGGAGCGTTCGTGGCGGACAACGGTGTGGAGATAAACGGGGCCAGGAGCCTGATCGAGACGTTGGTTGCGCACGGCGTCGACTGCTGCTTCGCGAACCCCGGTACGAGCGAGATGCATCTCGTCGAGGCTATCGATGCGGTCGACGAAATGCGAGGTGTGCTTTGCCTGTTCGAGGGCGTTTGCACCGGCGCGGCCGATGGCTACGCACGTATGCGAGGCGTTCCCGCGACCACGCTGCTCCATCTCGGCGCGGGTCTCGGCAATGGCATCGCAAACTTGCACAACGCCCGTCGCGCCGGCACGCCGCTCGTTAACCTGATCGGCGACCACGCGATCCATCATGTCGCCTACGACGCCCCGTTGACGGCCGATATCGAAGCCGTTGCTAAGCCTGTATCGGCTTGGATTCGAACATCGCGGACAAGCGAAGGCGTCGGCCTCGACGCGGTCGATGCCATACGTGCGGCGATGGGGCCGAATCCGACGCCGGAAGGTGGTATCGCGACGCTGATCATCCCTGCGGATTGTGCGTGGGGGCCGGGGCGCACGGTTGATACGCAGACGTTGCCCACGATCGATCGACGCCGCGTAGCGGCTGATGACGTGGTATCGATCGCAAGGCACGTCGATGAGCAAACCGTGATGTTCGTCGACGGCAATGGGCTCACCGAGCGTGGCGCGATAGCGGCCGGACGGATTGCGGCGCGAACCGGTTGTACGCTTTACACACCGACTTTCCCGGCACGCGTCGAAGCCGGGCCGTCGATCCCGCACATCAACCGGTTGCCGTATTTCCCCGAGCAGGTACTCGAGGTGATGGGCGGCTATTCCCGGTTGGTGCTGGCTGGCGCCGAGGCACCGGTGAGCTTCTTTGCCTATCAGAATCTGCCCAGCCTGCTGGTCCCGGACGGTGTGAGTGTCGAACGATTGGCGCACCGACACGAGGACGTCGAACAGGCGCTCGTCGATCTGGCGGATGAACTCGATGCGCCCATCGTCACTCCCACAGGCAGGCCGCGACCGGAAGCCCTCACGGGCGATATCAGCACCCGCGCGATCGTGCGGTCCGTCGCTGCCCACGCGCCCGACGATTGCATCGTCACCGTGGACTCGGGGGCCGGTGGTGCTGCGTTTCCGTCGTTGCAGCAGACGGTGCGCCATACCTTCCTGCATCTGACCGGTGGTTCGATCGGCCAAGGCGGCCCGGCCGCGGTTGGCGCGGCGATCGCCTGTCCCGATCGACCGGTACTCGCACTTTTGGGTGATGGTGGGGCGATGTACACGAATCAGTTTCTATGGACGGCGGCGCGCGAAAATCTCGACATCACCGTCGTCGTTTTCTCGAATCGGCAGTACAACATTCTCGATGTCGAGTACCGCCGTCTCGGCATCAACGACGTCGGGAGCAAAGCGGCGAGCTTGTTCGATCTTTCGAATCCGGACCTCGACTGGGTGGCGCTGGCCCAGGCGCAAGGGGTCGCCGCGGAAGCCGCGCGAACGGCCGACGAATTCGACGCGGCGATCCAGCGTGGGCTCGCGAGCCGAGGACCCTATCTCGTTGAGGCGAACGTTTAGGCGATCGCGAGGATCCCGGCGGTTCGCTCGACGAGCCAATACGATGCGAGAACGCCGCTGGCGTAGAGCGGCGTTCGAATGAGCCACTCGGGCGTTTCTTCGAACAGGCGACGGACGACGTAGGCAATCGCAAGTGCTACAAAAACCACGAGGATCTGGCCGACCTCGACGCCCAGGTTGAAGAGGAACAACGACCAGAGGAGCGCGTCTCGTGGCAAGCCGATGTCCTGTAGCGCCCCCGCGAAACCGAAGCCATGGAGGAGACCGAAGACGAACGCCACGATCCACGTGTAGCGAACGGTCAAGGAATCCTCGACGCCGCGAAGTTTCTCGACGGCGAGAAAGACGATCGACAGCGCGATCACGGCTTCGACGGGCCCTTGCGGAATCGTGACCAGGTCGAGCGCAGATAAGGCGAGCGTCACGCTATGCGCTGCGGTGAACGCGGTGATCGCTTTCAAGAGCGGTCCGAAGCGCGTCAGGAAAAACATCAAACCGATGACGAACAGGATGTGGTCGAAGCCGAGTACGAGATGCTCGATGCCGAGCACGAGGTATTCGGCGACGTTTCCGACACCTGACCGGTCGAGGACGACGTCCGGCGCCTGCGGTTTGACGATCGCGGAAAAGACACTGCCGTCCGCGAATGTCACGCGCACCATCACATCGGTGATCGTGCGAGAAAGCCCGTCGATCGAAATGCTGCGATTGCCGAGATCGTTCTCGCAGACGAGCGTAGACCGCTGGATCAGCGCGCCGCCCTGAACGGCGTCGATCGCGCTCGCAGTGGCCGTGCAGTCAGCTGGGAAGCGTGGTTCGAGCGGCAGGCGCCGATCGCCGAGTACGGGCTGCTTCCAGAGCACTTCGAAGGTCGTGGGATTTTCTTCGTGCAGGTAGAGATAAGCCGGCCGGACTTCGTGTGCGTACGCAGTCAGACCGACGAGGAGCGAGCCGACGACGGTGCAGAACCGGGCGGTCCAACGCCTCGCGTTCGTCATGGGCGAGCGACTTCGTACAGGCCGAGAAGGGATTCGTAGAATGCATCGTTCGCCGCGCGCCGACGATCCGCATCGAAGTCTGCACGGACGCGTTCACGGACTTCGGTCAGCGTCACTTCGCGGCCGGGATCCTTCTTGTCGACGCGGACCAGATGGAATCCGAACCCCGAGACGATCGGACCCTGCCATTGGTCATTGACCTCGAGTTCGACCACGTCAGCGGCGAAGGCGGTACCGAATTCCTTTCGGATCTGGCTTTCCGAGACGTAGGCGTAGGTTCGCCGCAACATGAAGGGATCGCCAACCGAACGCCACTCGCTATCGGGCGTCATTGTGTCGAGTGCGAGCTTCGCGTCGCCCGCCGCATTTTCCCGGCTGTCCGGTGAGAAGTAGATGTGGCTGAAAGTGGTCGTCGGTGGGATACGGTAGCGATCGATGTTGGCCGACAAATGGGCTTCGAGTTGAGCGTCGGTCGGCGGTTCGAGTAAAGCGATGTCTTCGGTCAAGAACGTGAGCTTCTGCATTAACCGACGTCGGATGATGACGTCGTCCGCGTCCAGACCGAGTTTCTGCGCTTCGCGCACCATGATCTCTTCTTTGATGAAGTTGTCGACCAGGCCATTGAGTTCGGTGCCGCTCGGTGGGCGACCCATTTGCGCCGTCCAGAGATCGGCGAGCTGATCGATTTGCGCCTGACTCACGTCGACGCGATTGGCGTCGTCACCCGTGCGGACACCGTCGAGGACGAAGAGAACGATGCCTGCGAGGATGAAGGCGAAGAGTGGGTCTCGAAGGAACTTCTGCACGGATCGCTCGCGTCAGTGCATTTCCAGGCCGCCGGCGACGGCCAATGCGATGCCGCTGACGTTCCTGGCGGAGGCGAGATAGACCGCCGCTTCGCCCATATCGTCTGCCGTCTGCGGCCGACCGAGGGGAATGAGTTCTTGCATGCGTGCCTCGAATGCTTCTTCCCCCTGATTGGCCATCAGGTGGTCGTGCCACATCGCGGTGCCGACGATTCCGGGGCAGAGCGCGTTGACGCGAATCCCGTCCGGCGCGAATTCCTGAGCGAGCGATTGCGTGAGCCCGACCGCCGCGAACTTCGAGGCGCAATACGCAGAGAGGTTGGCGGAGCCTCGTTTGCCTGCGATCGAAGCCGTGATCACCACGGCCGCGTCGTCGGAGGCGCGTAGTGCGTCGAGTGCGGCGCGCGTCATGAGGTAGATGCCTTTCACGTTGACGTCGAAGATCCGATCCCAGCTTTCCTCGGGGAAGGCATCGAGTGGTCCGCTGTCAACCACGCCGGCGTTGTTGGCGAGGACGTCGATGCCGCCGAAACGTTCGATCGTTTTGGCGACCGCTTGTTGACAGGATTCGCTGTCGGTGACGTCAAGCCCGACCGCGTCGACTTCGCCGAGTTCGGCGAGTTCGGCTTGGGTCGCCTGCAGCTCGCCTGCGCTCGCGAGCTCGTAGTTCCAGTCCGCCGGAACCGTGACGTCGGCGATCATCACTCGATCGCCGGCCCGAAGGAAAGCCGCCGCGATGCCGCGACCGATACCGCGGGCGCCGCCCGTCACCAGAACACTTCGACCTGCCATGGAATTCATTCCCTTTGTCTCGGTGCGGAGCCGCTGCGTCCGCCCGGCTAGAATGGTAGCGCGAGACGGGGTCGGCTCGGCGCTCCGGTCGTGTTTTTCCCCTTTGCGGGTTTCGGTACACGAACAGGAGTTTGCACTCGATGGAGAAGAAGCGAGTTACGGTCAACGGCGTTTCGATGGCCTATGTGGAGGTCGGAGAAGGCGCGCCGATCGTCTTTCAGCACGGCAATCCCACGTCGAGCTATCTCTGGCGGAACATCATTCCGCACGTCGAGCAACTCGGCCGCTGCATCGCGCTCGATCTCGTCGGTATGGGTGATTCAGAGAAGCTCGCCAATTCCGGGCCGGACCGCTACACATTCGAGGAGCACCGAACTTACTTCGATGGTGCGCTCGAGGCGCTCGGTGTCACCGATGACGTGACGTTCGTCATCCATGATTGGGGTTCCGCGCTTGGCTTCGATTGGGCCAACCGGCACCGGTCGGCGGTGCGTGGCATCTGCTACATGGAGGCCATCGTTCGCGCGCTCGGCTGGGACGAGTTTCCCGAATCGGCGGCCGGCGTTTTTCGCGGATTCCGCTCACCCGCGGGCGAGGACATGGTGCTCGCCAAGAACACCTTCGTCGAACGGGTCCTGCCGGGCTCCATTCTCCGTGAACTCACGACTGAGGAGATGGACGAGTATCGCCGGCCGTTCCAGAACCCTGGCGAAGATCGACGCCCGACGCTGACCTGGCCACGCCAGATCCCGATCGACGGTGAGCCTGCGAGCGTCGTCGAGATCGTCGAGAGCTACTCCGCCTGGTTGGCCGATAGCGACGTCCCGAAACTCTTCGTCAACGCCGAACCGGGAGCGCTCCTGACAGGAGCCCAGCGTGAGTTCTGCCGAACATGGCCGAACCAGACGGAAGTGACCGTCGCGGGCAGTCATTTCATCCAGGAGGATTCGCCCGACGAAATCGGTCAAGCGATCGCCAGGTGGCTCGGCGATATCGGCTAGGGCTCGTCAGCGACGCTGCGTCAGGAAGAGCCCGGCGAGGATCGCGGCGAGGGCAACGACTGCACTCAGGTGAATGTCTTCGCCGAGAACACTGCCGATCAGAACGAGAGAAGCAAGCGGCGACAGAAAGATCAGTTGGGCGAGGGCCCCTGCTCGTTCGGTGAGCTGTAGAGCGCGCTGCCACAGCAGGAAAGCCACGCCCATCTCGAGCAGTCCGACCCAGATCGCGAAGCCGACGAGGCGCATCGAGAAGGTCGGCATACCGTCTGTCAGGGCGACCGCGACGGCGATTGGCAGGAGTGCTACGGAGAAGCCGACAATGAGCGTCCGCGCGGGGTCGATGTCGCCGAGCCAGCGCCGGCCGAGCAGCCAATAAGACGCCCAGATCAGCGTGCTCAGAACCGCTAGAAAAATGCCGAGCGAATCGAATCGATCGAAAGAAGTGAAGTCGCCTTGCGTGAGCAGGATCACCACGCCCACGTAGCCGAGACCGACACCTCCCCAGGCGCGCGGGTCCAGCCGCTGTTTCAAGACGGGGATCGCGAGCACAGCCATCGTGATCGCCCAGGTGTAGTTGAGCGGCTGCGCGATCTGCGCGGGCAGCCGATCGTAAGCTTCGAGCAGAACGAAGTAGTAGACGAAAGGATTCAGGAGACCCAGTACCGCGGCCGCGGCTACTTGTCGGCGTGTCAGCGGGGCGACCGGTTTGTGTGGCGCTCGTGAGCGACCGAAAAGGTGCACGATCGCGAAGAAGAGCGTTGACGCGATCGCACCGGCGAGCACGAGTTGGCCCGGCGTGAACTCGCGCAAGCCCAGCTTGAATCCCGTAGCAATCGTCGACCACAGCGCGATCGCGATGAGCGCGTAGATGAGCGCACGTCGTTCATTACGTTGGCTGGCAGCGGGCGAGTCCACGGTTACGCTCCTATCATTCGAGCGACACTTTCAAGCAGTCGTGCGCGCTCGTCGAGGCCGTCGGGTCACGGATCCGGAACGGAGCTTCGGTACAATCTCGCGCTTTCACAAAAGTCGATGATCGACATCAACGGAACAGTTCAAAATGGCAATTCAAGAAGGCGAGAAACTCCCCCAAGCGACGCTTCACAGGATGGTTGACGGTCGGCCGACACCGGTGACGACCGACGATCTCTTCGCCGAGAAGAAGGTCGTGCTCTTCGCGGTACCTGGCGCGTTTACCCCCACCTGTTCAGAAGCACATCTGCCCGGCTATGTGGTTCATGGTGACGAGATCCGCTCGAAAGGGGTCGACAGCATCGTCTGCGTTGCCGTCAACGACGCGTTCGTCATGGATGCGTGGGGACGCGACAAGAATGCGACGGATCTCGTGATGGTGGGTGATGGCAACGGTGAATTCACCCGTGCGCTCGGTCTCGAAATGGACGGATCCGGCTTTGGCCTCGGGATGCGATCGCAACGCTACGCAATGATCGTCGATGACGGCACGGTAACGATGCTTGCCGTCGAAGCGCCGGGCGAATTCGAAGTGAGCAAGGCTGAAACCGTGCTGTCGGCGCTTAGCTAATCCACCTCTCGCGAGGGTGATCGCCAGAGCACGAACACCAGCATCAACACGAGGGCGGCGAGTGCGAACGTGATAGTCGTGCCGTGCCACGAGAACGCGTTCGCGATCGCTCCGCCCGACAGAAAGAGCAGCACACCGACGACCTCATCGCCGGTACCGGCGACGCTTGTCACGGTTGCGCGCGCATGACCGCGGATCGATCGCTGTAGCAAGCTGTCAAGCAGGACTTTCGCCGCACCGTTGAAGGCGAACGACAGAACGAGGAGGGCGGCGCTCAGCATGCCTTCGAGAACGACGGCGAGACCGAGCGAAACGCCCGCGAGTCCGAAAATCCCGGCGATAGCCCTGGGTGTACGTGCCGGAATCCGATGCGCGAGCGTCACCGCGATGACGCTCGCACCCGCCACCAGCGCGTAGATCACGCCGACGGCGAAGAGGGTGACGTTGCTCTTCTCTGTGACGAACATCGGCAGGAACTCGTCCATCACGCCCCAGATGCAGCCGAGCGTTGCCGCCATCGCAACGATTCGAAGCACGAGGGCACTCCGGCGGACTTCACGAAAACCGAGGGCCATCGTCTCGAAATAGGTGCCGGGTGGATCCTCGTCGTCGCCATCGAGCGACTCGCCGGTGCGCGGCGTCTCCCGCGCGAGCAGGATGAAGACGAGACTCGCCGCGAGCGGCGCGATGATCGAGAGTTGCAGCGGCAGTTCGAACCCGACGCGGTCGGCGAGATAGCCGCCGGCGAGAAAAGCGACCACCGTCCCAGCGCTTCCCGCCGCCGTTCCGCGACCGTAGATCTGCTCGAATCGTTCGAGTTCACCGTGGTTCGCCAGGGTGTCATGCAGGAGCGATTCCTCGGTCCCGGATCGTAGGGTCGACCCGAAGCCCCAGATGAGGAAACCGGCGAGAAATCCCCAATAGGTCGGCCAAAAGAGCCAGGCGCAGAAGGCGACGGCTTTGATGAGCCCGGACGCACTGATCAGGTGCACGCGGTTCAGCCGGTCGCCGAGCGTGCCCGACGGAATCTCTGCGAGAACGACGATGAACGACCAGGCGGCGAGGAGCGTTGAGAACTCCCAAGCCGTAACACCACTCTCGCGCATGAGGATGGCGTAAACGGGGTAGATCAGGATCAGCTCGCGTGCGAACCGTTGCGCGAGCCAGGCGACCTCGAAGCGACGAACCGGGCTCACGAGCACCGACCCATGGACTTGCCCAAGCGCGTCGAGCTCAACTCCGATGACAAGTATCGTAGGCGTGCAGTCATTGGGATCCAGCTCATGGAAGTAGTACGCGTTTACACGGGCGACGACGGCCAATCACATTTCGAAACCGTCGATATCGACCTTCCGCATGTCAGCGTCGGCGGACGTCTATCGGACCTGATTCGGGGCTCGGGCGTTATGTTTCGTGAAGTCGCAGGTAGCTATGACCTCGATTTTCATACGGCGCCGAGGCGACAGTTCGTCGTCAATCTGATCGGCTCAGTCGACATCACGGTTGGTGACGGAACGACTCGCCGGTTGGGCTCGGGCGACATCCTGCTTGCCGAGGACACGACGGGGCAAGGACACAAGAGCCAGGCCGTCGATGGCCAACCGCGGACCTGCCTCTTTATCCCTATCGACGACGATGTCGAGGTCGCCTGACGTGGCGGATCTCGAACTCTATGGCCCCGCCGCACACTATTACGAAGCAGCGTTCGGTTGGGACAATGTCGAAGAGGCGCAACGCATCGCCGCATTGTCGGGCTGTGAACAGGGCCGCGTGCTGGAGCCGATGTGTGGCCCGGCGCGTCTCTTACGCGGCTTTGCGGCGATTGGTTTCGAGGTGGTGGGTGTCGATCTCTCCCCGGAGATGCTGGAGCTGGCCGCTGCCTCGATCACGACGCCTGCCGAGTGGATCTCGGCGGATGTTCGCGATTTCTCCCTCGATTCTGGCTGCGACCTCGCCGTGTGTCCGGTCAACAGCGTCGCCCATTTGACGGAGCCCGATGATCTCGTGCGGCATCTCTCCGCTGTTTCGAGGAACCTCTACTCGGGTGCGAGTTATTGGGTTCAGGCGGATCTCAGCGAGCCGCGGGGACCCGGCGAGCGCTGGGCGTGGGAGATCGAGGTCGACGGGCAGCCGGCGGAGTTTGCTTTTTCGTCGTCGACAACTGAGACGGACGGTGTCGAGGAGTGGACCTATGAGGTCATCGGCACTGACGGCGACGGTTTTCGGGAATCGTTTCCGGCGCGCATCTGGACGTTCGATCAGTGGCGACAAATCATCGACGCCAGTGCTTTTACGCACGAATCGAGTTTCGACAACGATGTGCTCGAGCGTCTGATCGTCGATGAGTCGCTGCACGACGTGCAACTCACCTGGCATCAGCTCGTCAAACGCTAGATATCACTCGTTCCGGCGAGTTCGTCGCCGGCTACCATCGCCCGTTGTAGCGAGCCGAGCGATCGCACCCAGGGCGCGACGTCTTCGAGTACGTTCTCGGGCATCGCGGCCGCGGCTTGTTCCGCCGTCTCACGACTCGGGTAGATCCCGAGCAGGAGGATGTAGAGGAGCTTATCGTTCGAGGCGATCCGCGCGGCCGCGAGGCCGCGGAGCGCTGATTTCGCCGCAAATCGTTCGAGGTTTTCCTTGGACGAGGACGCGAGCAATTGCACGGCGAAAAAGTCCGGCGGTAGATCCAGCATTCGCATTGCCCGATCCGGTCGATAGGCGAGGGCGCGGTAGAGGGGCATGTCTGGCGTTGGCTCGGCGCTGGGGGGCGGGGTTTGCTCGAGGCGCGACGTTTGCTCTGTTGGGCGCTCGATGGCGGGTACCACGGTCATCGCCGTTGGCGTTGCGCGTGGCGTTGTCGTTGGCGGGGACATGGGTGTGGGCGCTGCATCGACACGCGCTTCTCTGTCGGCGGTTCGTTCGTGCGATTCACGTTTCGCTTCGCGTTCGAGTTCCTCGATCAGATCGGGGGCCTCGGCTGGTGGTGGTGTCCGTCGGGCGATTTGACCGACGCGACGTGTGGCCGGATCGAGCGCTTCGTTCTCGACGCATTCCCATTCTTCCGTTGTCGCCATCGAGCAGAACCAGTTGGCGGGCGGAACGATGCGAGGGGCGACGACCTCCGGCTGATTCGCACAACCCGCGAGGCAGGCGCTCCAGAGAAGCGACAGCATGCCGGCGCGTCGAAATCGACACGTTGGTTTCTCGGCTCTTTGGTTTCCCTGGCGCTGCATGGTGGCGTAGATTAACTCGGCTCGTTGACGCTTCGCGGGCGGCGAAACGGGGACTCATCCAACGTTCATACATCGTCCGTTGATTTGCGCCACATCGTTAGTCGATGATTGGACAAACCGGTGGTGTGCTTTTCTGATGTCGACGGACGCCTTCCTCACGCTGGAACAGTTCGACAGAATCCCGAGAATTCTGCGCTTGAACGTGGCGGGACAACCCATCGACTGGGTGAGCTGGCAGGATGCCGTGTGCCTTTACGCAAGAGATCTCGTCGTCTGGTCTTACGGCGAATCGGTCCTCCGCGTTCGCGGCGGCCACTCCCGGATCGACGGCCACCAGACGACACTCGACATTCGCTCGATCATTGCCTGTGACGGCCGAATGGTCGCGCCGACCCGCACCGCGCCGCCGCTCACGAACGCCGCCCTGTTCGCGCGGGATCGGCACTTCTGCCTTTATTGCGGCGGCGGGTTCAGCGACGCGCGCCTGACGCGCGATCACGTCGTGCCGTCCTCCCGCGGCGGAGTAGATGAGTGGAACAACACGGTCGCGTCGTGTCGGCGGTGCAACCACCACAAGGGCAACCGGCTCCTCGAAGAGTGCGGAATGGAGCTCCTGGCGTTG
Source organism: uncultured Pseudomonadales bacterium (assembly GCA_951813295.1). Classification (GTDB taxonomy): domain Bacteria; phylum Pseudomonadota; class Gammaproteobacteria; order Pseudomonadales; family Azotimanducaceae; genus VXYL01. The sequence goes on along the minus strand of CATOTI010000002.1, from coordinate 321,451 downwards.
CCCTATACGCCAAATCTCGCGGAGTACTTGGCGTTGATCAACTCGGGCCGGATTCTCGGCGACCAAATGGACTTCCTTTCCCAGCAGTTTGGAAAAGCCCGTTTGGATCGCGAACAGCTATTGCATTGAAAAAAGCTGACCGCCGATCCGCGCGGCGAGGTCGCACGCGCGAGGCTCGCCGGGAACTGCGCTTTTCGGCTCTTGTCGTCGCGGGGCTCGTCAACCGCGCGCAGCAGGAACTTAAAGACATGGGTGCGCGTGAGTTTCGATCCTCACGGTTACGCAACCACGACGTGATCACCTTCGCGATCGACCATAAGCATCTCGCCGGACTGGCTCGTGCTCGTCTCGTCGAAGACTTTTTTGTCGAAGTCAGCCGCGTCGGTCAACTCCGCAACCGCTCGGATCTCACGAGCCTCGTTGCGTCGATCGAACCGCAGTCGCTGCAACGCATGCTCGCGACGATGACGTCGTTCGGTCGCCGCGGTGGTCGCAGTTATGCCGTCTTCGTCAAACAAGACCGCGACCGACCGCTGCATCGTAAGGAAGTGAGCAAACGCCTCGATCAGGAGATCCGGCTCCAGTTCCCGCGCTGGCGTGCCAACGATCCGGCCGCGTGTGAGTTCTGGGTGTTCTGGAACAAGACCGCGTCCGTCAACCTGCGCCTCACGACGGAAACGTTCAAGTACCGTGACGACGCGCCGAGCGAACGTTTCGGGTCGCTTCGACCGACGGTTGCAGCGGCCGTTGTCGATGCGCTCGATTGCCGCAACGGGAGTCGGATCGTCGACCCGATGTGCGGATCCGGTACGTTGCTCGTCGAGGCCCTGGCGAGAGGTTATCGGGCTGACGGATTCGATAGCGATCCGGAAGCCGTCAGCATCGCGAGCCGTCGGCTTGGGAATCGATCAGCGGTCGCGCCCGCGCGCGCCGACGAGACCTTCTCGGCCTACGACGGTCTAGTCGTCAACGTCCCGTGGGGTGGTGAATTCGAGGCGGTCGATCCCGTTCGCACGGTTGCGAAGTGGCGTCTCGTTCCGCGCTGCATCGTGTTGGTCGAACGTGAAGCGCCCTGGCGCCGAGCGTTCGAGAACGCCGGTTACGGCGTCCGAGTAGTCGACAGCATCCTCATTCGCGGTCGTTGGGCAAACGTCCTGCGCGCGGACCGCTGAGCCTATGCCTCGCGCCTCGCGAGCGCGGCCAGGGCGTGGGACATCGCGGCCGTGACCTTCTTCCCCGTGGCGATATCGAGGAACTCGTTGGGACCGTGGGCGTTCGAGTTCGGTCCGAGCACACCCGTCACGGCGAACTGACACTCCGGGAACCGATCGCCCAGCATCTTCATGAAGGGGATCGTGCCGCCCGTTCCCATCGTCATGAGCGGCGCACCGAAGCACGCCTCGGACGCTGACGCGAGGGCGGTCTCGAGCCAATCCGCGCGTTCCTTTGCTGCCCACCCACTTTGTGGATGATCGACCTCGAAGCGGATGTCGGCGTTGTAAGGTGTGTCTTCTTCGAAGGCGCGACGCACGGTTTCTGCCGCCTGGTCGGCGTCGAGCGTGGGCGGCAACCTGAAGACCAGGCGAGCGACGGTCGAGGGCCGGAGTGTGTTGCCGGCGTTCGCCGGTGTTGGCGCGCCGTCGAGACCCACGACGCCGAGACTCGGCCCCCAGGTGTTGGCGAGCACAAGCTCGGCGGGGGGCAAGTTCGATGCGGCGTGGGTATCGCCTGCCCACGGGAACCGGTCGACGACAAGGTCCCCCAGGCAAGCAGCGACCGATATGGCCTGGGTCTTGATCGCGTCGGGAATCTCGACTTCGAGCGATCGGATCTTACCGGTCGCCCCCTCTTCGACGCGCTCGAGCACTTCGCGTAGCACGCGGAAACTCGACGGTACGATGCCGCCCGCGGCGCCGGAGTGAACGCCTTCGTCCAATACCCGTACGGTCAACGTGCCGGCCAACATGCCGCGCAGCGAATTCGTGATCCAGAGTTGCTCGTAGTTGCCGCACTCGGCGTCCAGGCAGACGACGAGCTCGGGTGTGCCGATCTCCTCGGCCAGTTCGTCCATGTAGAACGGCAGGTCGAAACTTCCCGACTCCTCACAGCCCTCGATCAGGATCGTGCAATGTGGATGCGCCACGCCCTGATCCTTCAGTGCGGCGATCGCTGCGATCGAGCCGAAGAGTGCGTAGCCGTCGTCCGCACCACCGCGCCCGTAGAGCCGACCATCTTTGATGACAGGGATCCACGGGCCGAGCCCGTCGTGCCAGCCGTCGAACTCGGGTTGTTTGTCGTAGTGGCCGTAAAGGAGTGTTCGACCGTTGCCGGTGCCTTCGATCTCGACCAGCAGAACGGGCGTTCGGCCGGGGAGCGTGACGATGCGCTGCGTAAGCCCCGCGACGTTCATCTTCGCGACCCAGGCGTGGAGCTGCTCGACGGCCGCCTGCATGTAGCCGTTCGCCTCCCAGTCGGGGTCGAATGCCGGTGACTTATTGGGAATGCGCACGTATTCGATGAGCTCCGGCACGATGCTGTCGTCCCAGAGCGTATCGACGTAGCGCGAAATCGATGCGGCGTCCATGCCGACCCCTCCTCTTAAAGGCGCCTATACGGCCTTCCAGCGCGTGCCGTCGCGCGTGTCTTCGAGTTCGATGCCGCGGGCCAGAAGTTCATCCCGAATGACGTCGGCTCGTTCGAAATCGCGCGCTTTCCGGGCTGCCGTTCGTTCTTCGATCATGGCATCGATCGCCGCCGCGTCGAGTTCCGTGTCGCCCTGGAAGTACTCACTCACCGGCGTGTCCAGGAGTCCCAGGAGCCAACCCCCGGCGAGCAACTTCGCCCGTAGCGCCCGCGCTTTCGCCGGATCGTTGGCCCGATGGATATCGGCCGCGATCGCGTGCATCGCCGCGAGTGCCTTGGGGGTGTTCAAGTCGTCGCAGAGGGCCTCGAGGACCGCTGTCGGATAGTCGCTTTGCGCGGTACCCGCGTAGGCGCTTGCCGTGTCGTTACCGGCATCGGGGATGTCGCGAAGCGCCTGATAGAGAGAGTCGAGGCTTGCCTTGGCCTGGTCGAGGAGGCGTTGATCCCAGACCAAGCTCTGTCGGTACTGTCCGAGCAGCAGCGCGTAGCGCAGGACTTCGCCGCGTTCGCGTTCGAGCAGGCTCCTGATCGTGACGATGTTGCCGAGGCTTTTCGACATCTTCTCGCCGCCGAGGTTGAGCATGCCGTTGTGCAGCCAATAGCGAACGAACGTCTCGCCATCGTTGACGCAGGTGCTTTGCGCGCTCTCGTTCTCGTGATGCGGGAACGTCAGATCGCTGCCACCACCGTGAATATCGATCGTGGCACCCAGGTGCTTCTTGATCATCGCCGAGCACTCGATATGCCACCCCGGCCGCCCGCGTCCCCACGGGCTGTCCCAGCCGGGCAGCTCCGGCGTCGACGGTTTCCAAAGCACGAAGTCCTTCGGGTCGCGCTTATACGGCGCCACCTCGACGCGCGCGCCGTCGATCATGTCTTCGAGCGAGCGGTTCGAGAGTTCGCCGTACCGGTCGTATGACGGCACGTCGAAGAGCACATGATCTTGTGACGCGTAGGCGTTGCCGCGCTCGATCAGCGCATCGATCATTTCGATGATCTCCTCGATGTGCTCGGTCGCCCGCGGCTCGACGTTGGGTTCGATGACGCCGAGCGCCGTCACATCCTGGCGATATTCCGCGGCGTATCGATCGGCAAGAGCCTGGATCGGCTCGCCCGTCTCGATCGCGGTGTTGTTGATCTTGTCGTCGACGTCCGTGATGTTGCGTGCATATCGAACGGTGGCGTACGTCATGCGCAACAGGCGCACGAGGACGTCGAAAACGACTGCCGGGCGACCGTTACCGATGTGCACGAGCCCATACACGGTGGGTCCGCACACGTAGATGCTGACCTCATCGTCGCGCGAGGGCGTAAAGAGTTCTTTGCTACCCGTCCGGGTATTGTGGAGATAGATGTCCAAGGGTCGTTCCTTCCACGGCTGAATCAGGGGAGCGGCGCGCGGCGCCAGCGTGCTTTCAGCAGCAACAGCAACAACAACACTCTCGTCGTGGTGCTGCGTTGGTTTGGGCGTGGAAGGTGCGTTGGTTCATGGGCGCGAATTCTAAGCCCCGAACCGCCCGGCGAGAAAGTCGAAAACGGCCCGAAGTCCCATCGCTTCGCCGCCGACCGGGTGCCCCGGGCGATGGCGGATGTTCATCGCCATGATGTCGAAGTGCACCCACGGCTTTTCATCGACGAAATGCTCGAGGTAGAGCGCGGCGGTGATCGCTCCGCCGTACGGGGAGCTCGGCGCATTCGTGAGATCCGCGATCGGGCTCGTGAGCATTTTGCGGTACGGCGCGTGCAACGGCATGCGCCAGACGGGATCGTCGAGAGCTTCGCCGGCGGCCGAGATGCCCGTCGCGATGTCGTCGCGGTTTGTGAACATCGCGGGGAGTTCCGTACCGAGCGCGCTCCGCGCGGCGCCGGTCAGCGTCGCGAAATCGACGATGATCTCGGGTTCTTCTTCGACCGCGAGGGTCAAGGCATCGCAGAGGATGAGGCGACCCTCGGCATCGGTGTTGTCGATCTCGACGGTGGTGCCCTTGTACGTTCGAATGACATCGCCCGGGCGATAGGCGTTGGCGGAGATGGCGTTCTCGACGGCGGGGACGAGGACGCGCAGGCGAACGGGGAGCTTGCGTCGCATGATGAGGTTGGCCAATCCCAGGACATGTGCGGCGCCGCCCATGTCCTTCTTCATCTGGCGCATGCCGTTGGCGGGTTTGATGTCGAGGCCGCCGCTATCGAAACACACCCCTTTCCCAACCAGCGCCACGTGCGGATGGTCGGGTTCGCCCCAACGAATGTCGATCAGCCGTGGCGCCGAAACACTGGCTCGACCAACCGTATGAATGGTGGCGAACCCGGCCCGCAGGAGATCATCGCCGACGATGCATTCGAAATCCGCGTCGAAGGCGATCGCGAGCTTGCGCGCTTCGCTTTCCAGATCGTGCGGAAGAAGGTCCTCCGTCGGTCGATTGACGAGATCACGGGTGATCGAAACCGACGCCACTTCGTCGAGTACGGCCTTGAGGCCTTCCGGGACAAGCAGTGAGCGCGCGGCATCCGGCCCGGGTGCTTTGCGATACTCGTCGAATCGGTAAGCGCCCAATCCCCAACCGAGGTGGGCGGCGTAAACCGCTGCATCGTCGAAGCGTTCGGTTTCGAGGCGATAGTCCCCGGGTGGTAACGCTTTCGCGAGGTCGGCCACGCTTTCGAATCCGAGCGTGTCGCCGACGCCGGCGATCAGTCGATTGGGTGCGCCGGCCTCATCGGGGAGGAAGACGAACTGTCCGGCACGCCCTTTGAATTGCGCGCGATCGAGCCAGATTCGTGTCTGAGCGCTCTGTTGTTCTTGCCAATCGGAATGTTCGGTCTTCGTGACGAGTTCGATTGCAACCGCGTCACGTTGGTCGTCTGGAATGAGCATGGCCTGAGTTTACCCGAGCCAAAGACGAATACCGGAGGGCAACGTCCCGGTCCGACGTCTGCGTAGGCGAATCTTGATGTCGTAGCCCTTGGGGTGTCGTTTCGCTTACCTTCCAAGGCACATAGAGGTGGAAGCTCAATCGATGAGCGAAGCGATTCAAGCGACTGGCAAGGCGGCTGAGAGTGCGGCGGCAGCGCCGACGAAGGGGCTCTCGGAATGGCGGGTGGCGAGCTATTCGGCGCTCTACCTGCCGATCTCGGTGGCTCTGTTGCCGGTTGGCGTCTACGTACAACCGCACTATGCCGAACTCGGTATCAGCCTCACGGCGATGGCGGCCATCATCTTCGTTGCGCGTCTGTCGGATGTGGTCACCGATCCCCTCATCGGGGTGTTGTCGGATAAATGGCGAACGCCGATCGGACGACGCAAGCCATGGATCCTCGCGGGCACGCCGCTCTTGATGATCTCGATCTACATGCTCTTCCTGCCGCCCGAGAACCCCACGACGCTCTATTTCGGGTTCTGGGTGGTGATGATCTATCTCTCGTTCACCATCGTGAATCTGCCGTACTTCGCCTGGGGTGCAGAGCTCACGACGGACTACAACGAGCGCACGAAAATCACTGGGCGCCGCGAACAGTTCCATTACTTCGGCGTCGTGATTGCAACGGCACTTCCGCTCGCCGCGGGAATCGTTTTCTACCTCGCTGATGGCAGCAACACGCTCGGCGGGCTGTTGAATGATCCGGGCACGGAACTCGGCTCCGTCATGGCATCGCGAGCCGGCAATCTCGGCACGATCCTCATTTGGCTTTCGATATTCGTCCTCGTCGCCATTCCCGTCTTCACGGTGATCGCGGTGGTTTTCGTCAAAGAACCGCCGCAAACCGTCATTCCTCGAAAGAAGCCGACCCTGCGGGAAAGCATCATCGTCATCCGCCGCAACGGCCCGTTCGTTCGCCTCGTCGTCTGCTACACGGTGAGTACGATCGGCGGTGCGATGACCGGTGGCTTGTCGTACTTTTTCGTGAAGCACGTCATCAACGCCGGCGAGTGGTATTCGCTTTACCTGCTCGTCTACTACATGGCATCGGTGATCGGCCTTTTTGCGTGGACGGCGCTCGCCAACAAGATCGGCAAACATCGCGCCTTCATCGTCGTCGTCATCTGGTACAGCGTCTGGGCGAGCTTCATTCCGTTCATCCCGGCCGGCATGTTCCCGCTCTTCCTCTTCATCATGACGATGAAGGGCTGCACCGAAGGTGCGATGCTCGCGATCCCAGCCGCGATGGCGGCCGATGCGGTCGACATCGACTCGGCACGAACGGGGGAGCAGCGCGCCGGACTCTATTTCTCCGTCTGGGGCATGTTGCTGAAAGGCGGCGTGGCGGCGGGCGGCGCGATAGCGCTCCTGCTGGTAGGACTCTTCGGCTTCGATCCGGAAGCCGATCCCGCGCTCGCGCACACGGCCGAGGGTAACTCGACGCTCTCGCTCGTCATGCTGACGTTGCTCTATTCGATCATCCCGGCGCTGGTGAAATTCATCGCGTTGCCGTTCATCTGGAAGTATCCCCTCACGGAGGAGAGACAGAAGCGCATTCGCGAGCGGATCGAGCGGCGCGGTGTCGCAGTTGCGGCCGAGAGGTCATGACATCGGTCGACTACCTCGTCATCGGTGGTGGCGCGATGGGGATGGCGTTTGCAGACACGATCTTGAGCGAGACGGACAAGACGGTCGCGATCGTCGACAAGCATCACCGCCCGGGCGGACATTGGAACGATGCATATCCGTTCGTCCGTCTGCATCAGCCGTCCGCTTTCTACGGCGTGAACTCCCGCCACCTCGGCAACGACACGATCGATCAAACCGGCTGGAACGAAGGATTGGTCGAACTCGCGTCCTCTGCCGAGGTTTGCGCGTACTTCGACCAGGTCATGCAGCAGCAGTTTCTACCGAGCGGCCGGGTCGAGTACTTCCCGATGTGCGAATACGTCGGGAAGGGGCGTTTCGTCTCATCGGTCACCGGCGAAGCCGTGACGATCGATGCGAAGAAGGTCGTCGATGCGACCTATATGAACGTGACGGTGCCGTCGACGTCGGCGCCGAGCTTCGAGGTAGCCGAGGGAATGCGGTGCGTGCCGCTCAACGAGCTCGTCGGTCTGGCGGAACGTCCAGATCGTTACGTCGTCGTCGGTGCGGGCAAAACCGGTATGGATGCCTGTCTCTGGTTACTCGGCAACGGCGTCTCGGCGGACGAGATCGTCTGGGTGATGCCACGGGACTCGTGGATCCTCGATCGAGCGCTCATTCAACCGGGCGATTTCGCCGCGCGCACACTCCTCGCGTTTGCCGATCAGATGGTGATGGTGGCGGAGGCCGAGTCGATCGACGACCTTTTTCTACGCGCGGAGAGCAATGGTCAGTTGTTGCGGATCGATCAGACGGTGAAGCCGACGATGTACCGCTGCGCGACGGTGACGCACAAAGAGCTCGACGCCTTGCGTTCGATCCGCACGATCGTGAGACAAGGTCGAGTGAAATCGATACAAACGGACAGAATGGTGCTCGATGAAGGCGAGGTCGCGGTGACGCCCGGCGATCTCTTCATCCACTGTAGCGCCGACGGTCTCGAGCGGCGCCCGGTCAAGCCGGTCTTCGATGACGCGGCTATCACATTGCAGACCGTGCGGACCTGTCAACAGGTCTTCAGCGCGGCCTTCATCGCCCATGTGGAAGGGGCGTACGACGACGAGGCCGAGAAGAACGAACTCTGTACGGTCGTGCCGCATCCCGACTCCGACGTCGACTTTCTCCGCACGACGCTCGCCAATTCGATCAACGGTGCCCGCTGGGCCCAGGACGAACGCCTGAGCGAATGGCTCGCCAACGCACGGCTTGATGGGTTCAGCGCGGCGAACGTCGATGCGTCGGTGCGTGCGGAAGCGCTCGAAAAGGTCCAGGCGAGCGGCATGGCGGCGGCCGCCAAGCTCGCCACATTCTTGAGCGAAGTCGAGGGGTAGGCGTTCGGTGGCAGATGATCACGTGCAGTTTGCGATGCTCGAGGAAACCCTCGCGGCCGAGGGGCCGGTCAATGTCGTTTTCCCGCAGGCCAACCTGCGCACCCTCCTGTACCGACCGCGCGGCGAAGACCGCCAGCAACCGCATACCGAAGACGAGGTCTATATCGGCGCGATGGGAAGCGCTCTGCTCGTCGTGGATGCGCCGGACGGCAGCATGATGCGCAAGATTGGCGTCGGCGATGTGGCGTTCGTCGGCAAGGACGTGCCGCATCGATTCGCGGACATCAGCCCAGACTTTGCCGTCTGGGCCGTGTTTGCTTGAGTCAGCTAGCGACCCCCTGACTCAAGACCGAGTAGTTGGCGCGCGGTTTCGCGTCCGACAGATCCAATACCTCGTCGATCCGTGGCGCGAGGTCTTCGAACGTCGCCTCCGTACCAAGGTCGACCGGCTCGTTCGCGAAGACCGCGTTCGTCGAGAAACGGCCTCCCATCGCCTGGATGATGCGCCCGTTCGGCGCGTCTTCGCCGCTCATGTAGAGCACGGCGGGGCTGACGAGCTTCGGATGGCTCTCGGCGACCGGGTTGTCCGGGTCGGCTTCACTGCCGGGAACGCTTGCAGTCATTCGTGTGGCGGCACCGGGAGAAAGGCAGTTGGTGTGCACGTTGTGCGATGCCCCTTCGCGGGCGAGGTTGTTCATGAGCCCCACCATGCCCATCTTCGCGGCACCGTAGTTGGCCTGTCCGAAGCTGCCGAAGATGCCGGATCCCGAACTCGTGAAGACGATTCGACCGTAGTTCTGCGCATACATCAGCTTCCAGGCGTGCCACGTAACGTACGCCGTGCCGTTGAGATGGACGTCGACAACGACGTCCCATTCATCGAGCGTCATGTTCTTGAACGACTTGTCCCGCAGGATCCCGGCGTTGTTGACCACGATGTGCACGGTGCCCCATTCGCGGACCGCGTCGTCGACCATGGTCTTTGACGCGTCCCGATCAGAGACGCTCGCTTTGTTGGCGATGGCTTGTCCGCCATTGTCGCGGATCTCCTCGACGACGAGGTCGGCCATGTCCCCGGATCCCGTGCCGTCGAGGTTGCCGCCGAGATCGTTGACGACGACTTTAGCGCCGTGTTCGGCCAGCAGGAGGGCGTGCTGTTTACCCAACCCTCCGCCCGCGCCCGTGACGATTGCGACTCGATCTTCAACACTCATCTTGTTAATCCCTCGAGTAGTTGTTGTCACGCCCGAGCATAGGGCATGCCGGACGGCTTCGCGCAATCCTGACGAAGCGCGGGAGATTGCATACGCTTGTCGGCTTACCGCGTTGAGACGAAAAGACAAGGAGGGGATCAGATGTCATGGCAACCGGAGATCGATGAGCTCGAGCGTCGTAAAGCTTTCGCCGAGGAGATGGGCGGCGAGGCTGGGATCAAGGAACAACGACGCCGGGGCAAGCTGACGGTAAGAGAACGATTGGATATTGCCGCGGATCCCGGCACCTTCCAGGAAATTGGTGGCCTGGCTGGCGCCGCGACCTACGAGGGGAACGACCTCACGCACGTGCGACCGTCGAACATGATCATCGGCGTCGGCAAGTTCAATGGTCGTCGCGCCGTCGTCACGGCGGGTGATTTCACGGTGCGTGGTGGGGCGAGCGACGCGTCCATCGGTAACAAGGGTGGCCACGCGCAGCAGATGGCACTCGATTGGCAGCTTCCCTTCGTCCGGCTGCTCGACGCCACCGGCGGCAGCGTGAAGACCTTCGAACAGATCGGCCGCACGTACATCCCGACGAACCCGGTGACCCCGGGCGTCCAGGATCTCCTTTGCCGTGTGCCGGTCGTCTCGGCAGCGCTCGGCTCGGTCGCTGGGTTGCCGGCCGTCGATGCCTGCCTTGCCCACTTCAACGTGATGGTGAAGGGCATCAGCCAGGTGTTTCCCGGCGGGCCGCCGGTCGTCAAAGCCGCCCTCGGCATCGATGTCAGTAAAGAAGATCTTGGTGACGAACGCAGCCAGGTGTTCGAGTCGGGCGTGATCGACAACCTCGCCAACACCGAGGAAGAAGCGTTCGACATGATCAAGAAGTTCTTGAGCTACCTGCCGGACAACGTCTGGCAGATGCCGCCGCGAGGTCCAGTCGACGACGACCCCGAACGGCGCGACGAGTACCTGCTCTCGGCGATCCCGCGCGAAAAACGCCGAGTCTACGACTGCTACAAGATTCTCGATTCTGTTCTGGACCACGCCTCATTCTTCGAAATCACGCCGCATTACGGGCGCTCTCGCGTCGTCGGGCTCGGCCGGGTCAACGGCTACCCGGTCGGCGTCATGATCAACAATCCGAAACGACTCGGGGGTTCTACCGACGTCGCGTCGGGCACGAAGGTGATTCGGTTTCTGCAGCTATGCGACACCTTTCACCTGCCGATCGTCTATCTCGCGGACGAACCCGGATTCATGGTCGGCCCCGAGCATCAGAGTCAGGGCATTCTTCGTGCCGGCGCGAAGCTCGTTCTCACGACGCTCCGCACGCGTGTGCCGTGGATCTCCATCATCATCCGCCAGCTCTGTGGTGTCGCCGGCCAGTGCCACGATCGACCGACGGAGATGTTCAAACGCGTCGCATGGCCATCCGGCCATTGGGGGTCGATGCACATCGCGGGCGGCGTATCGGCCGCCTACCGACGCGTGATTGCCGAATCGGAGGATCCGGAAGCCAAGAAGGCGGAAATCGAGGCGCAGCTCGAAGCGCTCGCGTCGCCGTTTCGAACGGCCGAGGCGTTCAATATCGAGGACATCATCGATCCGCGCGAGACGAGACCGATGCTCGCCGAGTTCGTCGAGATGGCGCAGCCGATGCTCGAGACGCAACTCGGATTGAACCCGACGCCGTACATGCCGTAGCGCTCTCGCGCGAGCTCTCTGGGACAATCGACAGAAGAATTGGGTACGTAAGGGGAATGGGTTGAACGTGTGGGATGCGCTCAAGGCGCGAAAAACGATCCGCAACTTCCTGCCGACGGAGGTCTCGAACGAGACGATCGCCGAGTTGCTCGAGAAGGCGGCTCGCGCGCCGTCGGGCGGCAATCTGCAGCCATGGCGTGTCTATGTGATCAACGGCGACTCGATGACTCGCTTTCGTGAGCATGTCGCGTCGCAGCGGGAAGCCGAAACGGCCGAGTACGCCGTCTATCCGCCGAACCTCAAGGAGCCGTATCGCTCGTCACGGTTCAAGGTCGGTGAAGATATGTACGCGCTGCTCGGGATCCCACGCGAGGACAAGGCTGCGCGGTTCGCGCACCTCGCGCGTAACTTCGAGTTCTTCGGTGCGCCAGCGGCGATCTTCTGTTTCGTCGACAAGATCATGGGACCGCCGCAGTGGTCCGATCTCGGCATGTTCCTGCAGAGCTTCATGCTGCTCGCGCAGGAGGCTGGTCTGGACACTTGTCCGCAGGAGGCGTGGGCCGCGCGACCCGACACCGTTAAATCGTTCGTCGATGCGCCCGAAGAGCTGATGCTGTTCTGTGGCGTCGCGATCGGCGCGGCGAACCCGGACGCGCCGGTCAACACCTTGGTCTCTGATCGCGAGCCACTCGACGTCTGGGCGACGTTCGTCTAGCGAGGAAATCGCAATGCGTGCCATATTTTTCCTGCTGAGTCTCGTTCTCGCGGCGCCGGGCGTCGCCTTCGATCTGACGGACCGCGTCCAGACGACCGACGGGCCGATCCGCGGCGTCCTCGATGCGGGCGTGCACACGTTCAAGGGCATTCCCTACGCGGCGCCGCCGGTCGGCGCGCGCCGATTTCGGCCCCCCGAACCGGTGACGCCCTGGCGTGCTACGTTCGATGCGATCGATTTCGGCGCACCTGCAATGCAGGACTACGGCGGCAGTTCCGATACGGAACTCGGTTGGCGGCTCGCGGAAATCTTCCCGATGAATTCGGAAATGAAGATCGACAACGAGGACTGCCTCTACCTGAACGTTTGGTCGCCGAGTCTCGACGGTGAACGCCGCCCGGTCATGGTCTGGTTGCACGGGGGCGGCTTCAGCTACGGCTCAGGTGCCTGGCCGAGTTTCGATGGCGCCAACATGGCGCGCGTCGGCGACGTGGTGTTCGTCACGTTGAACCATCGCCTCAACGTCTTCGGTCATCTGTATCTCGATCCGATCGACGCGGATTTCCGCGGCGCGGGGAATGCCGGCATGCTCGACATCGTCGCGGCGCTCGAGTGGATCCGGGACAACATCGCGGTGTTCGGCGGTGATCCGGACAACGTCACGATTCTGGGTGAATCGGGCGGAGGCATGAAGGTTTCGACCTTGCTGGCCATGCCGGCGGCGCGCGGATTGATCCACCGCGCTGTCATCCAGAGTGGTGCCGGGCTCGAGGCACTTCCGCAGGACGTGGCGGAACGGTCGAGCCGGGCGTTGATCGATGAGATGGGCGGTCTCGAGCGGCTCGCTGGTGCGTCGGCGGACGAGATCCTCGCCGCCATGAATCGAGCGCGGATGAATCAGGCCGGTGTTCGGTTCGCGCCAGTCGTCGACGGGGCCGCTCTGCCTCGGCATCCATTTTCGCCTGGCGCGCCACAAATCTCCGACGACGTGCCGATCCTGATCGGCGTAACGAAAGACGAGTTGAGCCTCTTCTCGGTGTTCGGCCCCGGATGGGGTAGTGCGTCGAGGGACGATGGGATTGCCCGCGTTGGCGCGGCGTTTCCGGGGAGAGGTGATTCGCTCTACGCCGCATACGAGGATCGCTACCCCGGGGACGCGCCCGATTACGTGACCAATGCTCTCTTCGGTGATGTCGCGTTCTTCCTGCCGTCGATAGAACTCGCGGAGCGCAAGCACGCGAGAGGCAAGGCACCCGTCTACATGTATCGACTCGAATGGGAAACACCCGTCGCGGGCGGCATCTTCAAATCACCGCACACACTCGATATCCCGCTAGCGTTCAAGAACGTCGATAAGTCCGAAGTGCTGACCGGCGATGGGGAGGCTTATCTCCTCGAGCGGTTCATGTCGAATGCGTGGCTCGCTTTCGCGCGTTCGGGAGATCCGAACACGGAAGATCTACCCGACTGGCCGGCGTACACGCCCGAGCGGCGCGCAACGATGCTCTTTCGAACGCAACCGGCCGTCGTCGACGATCCGTTGGGCAATATCCGGAAGATGCTGCAAGGCGCGGACTAGCTCCGCCGGGGCAGCGATTCGCGCCGTTTTTCGGCGCTAAAACAGAACCATCCATTGGGAGAGATGAATTGAAGATCGGCTTGTTTATGTTTGCGACGGGTTACGCGATGCGGATCGACGAACTCGCGGTCGCGGCCGAGGAACGTGGCTTCGAATCACTGTTCGTCCCGGAACACACCCACATTCCGACGAGCCGCGAGAGCCCCTGGCCAGGTGGTGCCGACCTACCGAAGGAGTACTGGCATACGCTCGATCCGTTCGTCTCGTTGATGGCGGCCGCGCAAGCCACCACCAAGCTGCGTGTCGGTACGGGGATCTGCTTGCTGACGGAACGTGATCCGCTCGTGCTCGCGAAGGAGATCGCGAGTGTGGACTTCCTATCCAACGGAAGGCTCGAACTCGGTATCGGCGCGGGCTGGAATGCCGAGGAGATGGAGAATCATGGCACGGCGTTTCAGAATCGGTTTCGCGTGATGAGCGAGCGTGCCCAGGCGATCAAGACGTTGCTTTCGGAGGAAGAGCCGGAGTTCCACGGCGAGTTCGTCGACTTCGACCCGGTCTGGTGTTACCCGAAACCCGTGCAGAAGCCGCATCCGCCGATCCTGATCGGTGGTGAATCGATTCACACGCTGCGGCGGGTCGTGGACTACGGTGATGGTTGGTTTCCGCGCACGCGGCACGGCTTCGACGCTGCGACTGAGGTGGGGCGGCTGCGCGCGGTAGCGGACGAACGAGGACGTGATTTCTCGACGCTTTCGATCAGCGTTTTTGGTGCGCCCGCTAAGGCTGAAGTTCTCGAAGACTATGCCGCGGCCGGCATCGATCGGTCGATTCTCGCGCTGCCTTCGCGCGACGCCGACGACATTCTGCCGCGGCTCGACCGCTACGCTGAACTCCTGGGCTGATGCCGGGGGAGAGCGTTCTCACAGCGCTCGGCTCGATCGAAGCGACGGTGCGCGAGCATCGTGGCGAAGCCGAGCGAACGGGTCGGTTGGCCGTGCCGGTCGTCGAAGCCCTCAAGGCGGCGGGTGTCACCCGGCTCTATGCGCCGACGTCTCGGGGCGGATTCGGCGCGGATCCCGTGACGGTTTCGCGCGTGACGGAACAGCTTGCCGATTGGGATCCCGCCGCGGCCTGGTTCGTCATGGTTTCCAATGCCGTCCGCGTCGGTGCAAAAGGATTTTCGCCTGCGCTTTTTGATCTTCTGTGGGGCGACGACATCGACACGCTTGTTGCCGGTAGCGGGAATGCGGCGCTCACGGGGGAACTCGTTGAGGGTGGCGTCGTCGTCTCGGGCCGTATCGGCTTCGTCAGCGGCTGTCACCATGCCGATTGGCTGCTCTGCCCGCTCAAACTCGACGACGGGATTCGTACGGCGTTCATCCCCCTCGACGCGGTAGAGATCGAGGACAACTGGCGTACCTCCGGGCTGCGCGGGACGGGCAGCAACGACGTTACGCTCGATCGTGTTTTCCTGCCCGACGTTCAAGCGATGTCGCCCGGGCCGGGAAAAGGCAACGATTTCTGCGACGACGTGCTTTTTCGATGCCCCGGAAGAATCGTCTTCGCGACCTACGTACCGCTCGCCTTCGTGTTGGCACGGCGAGCGCTCGAAGAACTCACCGCGCTCGCGCGGAAAAAGACGCCCTATGCGACGCAGAACAAACTCGCGCATCGATCCGTCGCGCAGATCAAGTACGGCAAAGGTCTTGCGCTCTATCGATCGGCCTACAACTACTACTACGACACGATGCAGGCAGCTTGGGATCGGGCCGCACTCGGACGCGATGCCAGCGACGATGAGAAGGCGGATCTCTATCTCGCCGGCGTGCATGCGGTGCAGGCATCGGCGGATGTGGTTCGGCTCGTCGCCGATGTGGCCGGGACGAGCGCGGTCTATCTCGACCATCCATTGGAGGCCATCGTTCGCGATATGGAAGTGTTGCGTCATCATGGCTTCGCGAACGAACAACGATTCGGCAGCGTCGCGCAGGTGAAATGGGGCGTCCCGCTCGATTATCCCCTGATGCTCCGGTGATAAAGAGTGCTCCGGTGATAAAGAGTGCTCCGGTGAAAGCGTGCTGCGTTGACTGAGAGAGGAGAAACAACATGCCAGTAGAAGTGATCGGGTGGGTCGCCCCCCGGGTAACCTCGGAGACGATTCCGCCGAGCGGCGTACCTTTCGATCCCGACGTCATCGCCCACACCGCCCGGATCCATGAGGACGCCGGCTTCGACCGGGCGCTGATCGGCTACTTCACGAGCGCGCCCGATGGTTTCCTGGTCGGTGCTCATGCGGCGGCTTCGACCGAGCGACTGGGCCTTCTCCTCGCCCACCGCCCGGGGTTCGTCGCGCCGACGCTCGCCGCCCGCAAGGTCGCGACGCTCGATCAACTCTCGGGTGGTCGCGCGGCCGTACATTTCATCTCGGGCGGCAACGATGCCGACCAGGCGAAGGATGGCGACTATGTCGATCACGCCGGACGCTATCGGCGCACGGCGGAGTACATCGAACTCCTCAAAGAGACCTGGACTTCGGACGTTCCTTTTTCGCACGACGGCGAGTTCTATCGCGTCGAGAAAGCGTATTCAGAGATTCGCTGCGTGCAGGAACCGCGGATCCCCGTGTATGGGGGCGGTGGTTCGCAGTCGGCCATCGACGCGCTGGCGCCCAACGTCGATGTCTTCATGCTTTGGGGTGAGCCGCTCAAGGAGACCGCGGAATTCATGCAACGTGTGCGTGACGCCGCGGGCGTCAATCCCGTGACGTTCAGCGTATCGACGCGACCGATCCTCGGCGAGACGGAAGACGCTGCCTGGGAGCGGGCGTACAAAATTCTCGATCAGGTGAAGGCCGTCAACGGTGGTCGGACACGCGTGCCGACCAACGAAGCGTCCAAGCGATTGCTCGCGGTGGCGGCACAAGAGGATGTCTTCGATACGTGCCTCTTCACGAAGCTCGCCGAGGCTTCCGGCGCGCCGGGCAATTCGACGGCGCTCGTCGGCACACCCGAGACGGTCGCGAAAGCCATGGCTGCCTACTACGACCTCGGGGCGACGAGTCTACTCATTCGTGGCTACGACCCGGTCGCCGATGCGGAAGATTACGGTCGTGAGCTGATTCCCCGGTTACGGGAGTTGGTCGCGGCGCGCGACGCCGAAGCGTAGCCACTGCGCGACGCGCGAACGTCGCGGTTCCAATTCGAACGAGGCATCGCCGGCGTTTGCGGCGATGCCTTCTCCTCAAGGCCTGAACTGCAGCGCGCGTGGTACCAGCCGCGACGGCTGGCTGACGATGCGGTAGGCCGTTTCCACCCATTCGCAGACGTACTTGCGCGTGTCTCGCGGATCGATCATTTCCTCCATCTGGAACTTGCCCAGTGGACCAACCGGTCCGCGTGCGCTTTCGATCCGGGCGTCGATTTCCGCACGCAAGGCCACAGGATCGTCGGCTTCGGCGAGCTGGCGCTTGTACGCCGCCTCGATGCCGCCCTCGGGTGGGATGCCGCCGACATCGGCCGCCGGCCATGCGACGCGCATCGACGGCCGCGATCGCGGCGTCGCGTAGTTGTTGCCGGCTACGCCGAAGCTTCGCCGCATGACGACCGTGAAGATCGGCACAGAGACCTGTGCGAACGCCACCATCCATTCGCCACCTTTGCGGATCGTGCCGGCGAGCTCGTGCTCGAGACCCACCGCGAAGCCCGGGTTGTCGACGAGGTTCAGCACCGGGATATGGAAGAGATCGCAGAGGTCCAGGTGACGCTTGAGCTTGTCGCAGCCGTCGGCCGTGAGGGCCCCGCCATTGGTGTGCTGACTGTCGGAGGCGATGATCCCGATCGGGTGACCGTTGAATCGCGCGAACCCGGTGATCTGATCTGTCCCCCAGAGTGGTCCAACCTCGAAGAACGAATCCTTGTCGGCAATCAGCCGGATGGCTTTGCGCATGTCGAAGGTCATCGTTCGTTTGCGCGGCACGAGGGTGAAGAGTTCTTCCTCGCGGCGGTCGGGCGGGTCACTCGGGTCGGGCGTGGTGACAGGCGGGACTTCATACACGCTCGTGGGGAGATAGCTCAGGAAGCGCTGCGCCATTCGCGCGGCTTCTTCTTCGGATTCGGCGAGGTTGTCGACCGATCCGTTCGTGCAGTGGATATGCCAGCCGCCCAGGTCTTCTTTGGTGATGTCGTAACCCATCGCGTGCGAAACAACGGGCGGTCCGGCGACGAACAGTTGCGAGATGTCGCGCACCATGACTGAAAAATGGCCCAACACCGCTTTTGCGGCGCCAATGCCGACGACGCTCCCGAGCAGCATGTTGACGACCGGGACGGTCGACAGTTGCTCGGCGTACATGTTGCTGCCGAGGTGGCCCGGCAGGAATGAACCCCCGCCGCCCGCGACGCGTGGTCGACCGGCTTTGATCGCGCCCGAGCTTTCCTCCGCCGTCGATTCGCCTTCTTTCTTTTGTGCCGGAACCATGGCCGCGACACTACCGCCGCCGGACGAGCCGTCGAGCATGCGGACACTCGGAATGCGCATCTCCATGGCGAGACGATCGAGATAGCCGCTCTTGGCGCCGATCGCCCCGTCGGCGTGACCGCCGCGCGAGGTGAAGTCATCAGCACAGACGACCGTCTCTCGTCCCGAGACCTTGCCCCACCCGCCGACGCTGTTGGCGGGGGTGAATGCCTCGATCTCGCCGTATTCGTCGTAGGTCGCAAATCCCGCGACGCTGCCGACTTCGCGGAACGAATCCGCGTCGAGGAACATGAGGATGCGCTCACGACAGGTGAGCTTGCCGCGCGATCGTTGCCGCACGACGCCGGGATCGTTTGAACCTGGCAGGAGCCGTCTCAACGCGAGGGCTTTGAGCTGGGCCACTTCATCGAGTACCGGCGCCCACGTATTGGCGCCGTATTCCTGTGTCGCGTCGCTCCCGGCGGTAGCCGCGATCGTGACGACGATCTGGCCGGCCGCGACGTTGTCACCGGGCGTCAGGTCCTGCACAGCGACGACGGTGCCGGCGCAGGGGGCGCTGACGGCCGACTCCATCTTCATCGCGCTGATTACGACGAGTGTGTCACCGGCGGCGACGGAATCGCCTGGCCGAACCTGTACCTCGACCACGGTACCGGCCATCGCACACTCTGCGCCCCGTTCGCCGTCACCGACGGCAAGGCTCGGCGCTTCGGGTGTCATCGCCATTGCGACGGAGCCCGCACCGGAGGCGCCGATCGTCGTGGCCTGCTGCTGCAGAAAAGCGACCGCGTGCGTGGGTCGATCGAGCTTCGCGTTGACGATCTCGGGATGCTCGCTGAGAAACGATGTCCGCGCATCGCCCGATTGGAAGGTCCCAGCAAGAAGAATGGCGTGCAGTTGTTCGATATTCGTCGGCAACCCCCCGACGTGAAACTCCTCCAGTGCTTTCGCCGCGCGCGTCGCCGCGACGGCGAAGTCGCTCGACCGGCTCGTGGTGATGACTTTCGCCAGCAACGGGTCGAATTGCGGCGGCGGCGTCAGCCCGGTATAGCCACAAGCATCCACGCGGATTCCCGCACCCGACGGTTCTTTGTATGCGTTGATGGTCCCCGCACCTCGTGCGACGACGCGAGATTGGATTGCATAGCCGCGGGGTTCGCCGACCGTGTCGAGGGCGAGCGCATCGACCGAGGCACCGCCGGCAATCGCGAACTGCGTCTCGACGAGGTCGATGTTGGTCACCTGCTCGGTGATCGTGTGTTCGACCTGAATCCGCGGATTGCACTCGATAAAGTAGTAGGTGCTGGTCTCCGGCTCGATGAGGAATTCCACGGTGCCCGCGTTCTCGTAGTCGGCCGCTTCGACGAGACGAATCGCGTCGGTGAGAATCTTTTGGCGCAAATCGGGATCGAGGTTTGGCGCGGGCGCGATCTCGACAACTTTCTGGTTGCGCAACTGCACCGAGCAATCCCGCTCATAAAGATGGACCGCGCGATGCTGACCATCGGCGACGATCTGAACTTCGATGTGACGTGGGTTCTCGATCAGCTTTTCAATGAAGACCGCGCCGTCGCCGAACGCCGACTCCGCTTCGCTGCGGCAACGTTCGAACGCATCCGCGAGATCGGTTGGATCGTGCACGGCGCGCATACCGCGCCCGCCACCGCCGGCCGCGGCCTTCAACATGACGGGATAGCCGATTCGGTCGGCGGTCGCGCCCGCGGCCACCGCATCGGCTAGTGCCGTTTCGCTCCCCGGGATGACGGGGATGTTCTGCGCGATCGCCAAATCACGCGCGCGCACCTTGTCACCGAAAAGCGCCAGTGCCGCGGGCGACGGCCCGATAAAGCGAATCCCTTCCGCTTGGCAACGTTCGGCGAACGCGGTGTTCTCTGACAGGAAGCCGTATCCCGGATGGACACAGTCGCAATCGGTGGCCTTGGCGATCTCCACGATCGCGTCGATGTCGAGATAAGCACCGACCGGATCGCCGTTACTCTGGATCTCGTGCGCCTGATCGGCGACGCGGGCGTGGAGCGCCATGGCATCGATCGGTGCGTAGACCGCGACACTCTCGATTCCCAATGCGCTCGCCGCGCGTGCGATACGAATGGCGATCTCGCCGCGATTGGCGATCAGAACTCGCTCGAAACCCATGGATGCTTTCCCCCTGATGCGAAGCACGCTCGAGCCGCTGGGCGGCTCGTCGGCAGTCTTTTCAGAAAAAGCTGCCGTCGCGTAGATAGGTTATCGACGCGCTTTGCGCGCCGGGGTCTAAGTTTAGGTGGGATCGGGCGGCTTTGTTCGATATCGCGTAGAAATCGCGGGATGGTGGTGGGCCGTCGGCGGGACGCTGGGAAGCGTTGACTAGCCGGAGGAGTAGGCTGGGGTTCTGATTGCTAATGGGATGGTCCACCCCGAGTGGACAATCAGTGTCCCCACACGACGTTCCCTCGAGGAGACCATCCCATGACGCAGATCGTGACCCTAGGTATCGATGTCGGCAAGAGCACCTTCCACGTGGTCGGTACGACGCACACGGGTAAGCCGGTGTTCCGGCAGCAGTTCAGCCGAGCGAAGCTTGCTGAGTTTGTCGCCACTCACAGCCGATGTGTGATCGGCATGGAAGCGTGCGCTGGTTCACAACACCTGGCGCGGCAGTTTGAACGCGACGGTCATGACGTTCGATTGATGGCAGCGCAGTTCGTCAAGCCGTACGTGAAGACCAACAAGAACGACTTCAACGACGCCTTGGCGATTGCGGAGGCGGTGCGCCGCCCGACCATGCGATATGTGCCGATCAAGACGATCGAGCAACACGATCAGCAAGCCCTGCACCGCGTCCGTCAGCAGCTCATGAAGACGCGCACAAGCGTCATCAACGAGATCCGAGCGTTTCTGTTGGAGCGAGGTATCACGGTGCGCACGAGTCCGACAGCGTTGTCGAAGGCCTTACCGACGATACTGGCGGACGACGAGAGCACATTGTCGCGGCGTCTACGCGCGCTTTTGGGATTACTGCAACGACAGTGGCGTTACTTAGATGATGAAGTTCGCACGATTACCCGGGAGATCGAGCAGATCGCGCGAGAGCGCGATGACTGCCGGCGTCTGCAGACGATTCCGGGCATTGGCACGCTGACATCGACGGCGTTGGTGGCGGCGATCGGCAAGGGTGAGCAGTTCACACGCGCCCGAGATGTATCGGCGTGGCTCGGGGTGGTGCCACGGCAACACTCGACAGGCGGCCGGACGCGATTGCTGGGGATCAGCAAACGCGGCAACCGCTACGTTCGGAGTCTGCTGATACACGGCGCGCGCAGCTGCTACTACAACCTGTGCCGGGAGGATCACCGCCTAGGTGTTTGGCTGAATGACCTTGAGGCGCGGGGCTTGCACCCGAACGTGATCATCACGGCGTTAGCGAACAAACTGGCGCGCCTGTCATGGGCAGTCCTGCGCAGTGGTGAGGAGTACGATCCAGGGCGCGCGTAGCGGCAGTTGTAGGGAACGGATTTTGGTTGCCCATCGGGCATCTCGTTAGCGGCAGGCTTCATCAGTCGATCCAGCTTCGTCGAAGCTCGGGCAAGAAAAAGGGGTCTACGAACCCGCCTTGCTAATTGAGCCGACGAGCCGCGGATCCCACTCAGGCCAGGGCGTGAAATAGCCCATTAACAGGCCGGATACATTTGTGCAGACCGACTGATTGCCAAAGTCGCCAATGACTGTTGCAACGATGGGGTGGCCCATACATTTTTCTTGTGGGGGCTCCGCCCCCACGCCCCCGCCGGATCGGCGCCGAGTCTGAGTTGACGGATGGGGGAATCTCGCCGCGCGCCCAGTGCGGCGCGGAATCACCGCAGGTGATTCCCCCCTGCGCGCTTTGCGCGCGGGGCCCCGGCGGAAGGCATGTTCGCCGGAGGGCTCCGATCGATATTGGGGGCGATTCGCAGGATGGTTTAGTCGGGTTTGCGGGATCCTGCAGCTTCTCCCTCCGCTCGATGCCCGGGAACGGATTTGCAGGCTGATCGGTTCGCTACGGTCTTTCTAAGGGCAAATTAGTCCTAAAGCCGGCAAACCCCAATCAGCGAAATCGATGACTTCGAGCCCGGCGCGGCAACGCCGCGACGCAGGGGGGTCCTAGGGGGGACCCGGAGGGTCCCACCTAGAAGAAAAAGCCCACAAAATCCCAGCCTCGAACTGCCGCCCGATCGAAACCGCCAACCTCCTACGGCAGCCGGTAATTCAACCCCAGATCCGTCGCTGCCTGGTTGAACCAGTCGACGACTTCGCGGTGATAGGGGATGCCTTGCTCACGGCGGATCGACGTTTCTTCGTGCTCGAGGAGGCCGGCGTAGTAGACGCG
Source organism: uncultured Pseudomonadales bacterium (assembly GCA_951813295.1). Classification (GTDB taxonomy): domain Bacteria; phylum Pseudomonadota; class Gammaproteobacteria; order Pseudomonadales; family Azotimanducaceae; genus VXYL01. The sequence goes on along the minus strand of CATOTI010000002.1, from coordinate 298,870 downwards.
GTCGTGGCCTTCGGCCGGTTTCATGGTCGAGAGTCGTTCGAGCAGTTTGTCGAGGTCGGATTTGAAATCGGCGACGTCGACGAATGCGTCGATTTTGATGGCCATCACGAATTGCGAGTGTGCGTTCGGTGGGGCGAGGAAGCCGGGGCCGTTGCCGGAGAGGATGCCGGACATGATGTCGACGATCATCGCGAATCCGTAGCCCTTGTGGCCGCCGTTCTCGCGGGTGCCGCCGAAGGGCAGCATGAAGAAGCCGCCGTAGTTGGGCGAGTCGATGGGTTCCATGATCGGGTTGCCGTCGAGATCGGTGATCCAGCCGGGCTCGAGTTGCGAGCCGATGCGCCTTGTCAGCATGAGCTTGTTGGCGGCGACCTGGGTCGTCGCGACGTCGAAGACGAAAGGCGGCATTTTGTCGGCCGGTGCGGACCAGGCGATCGGGTGCGTGCCGAAGATGGGTTCGGAGCCGAACGTTGGCACTTGAAGGCCGCCGCCGGCGGAAACCATGCAGACACCGATCATGTCGTGTTCGATCGCCATCAGTGGGTAATAGGCGAGCATGCCGACGTGGCCGCAGTTCTGGATCGCGACGGCGCCGATGCCGGTGGTCTCGGCTTTCTCGATCGCCATCTCCATGGCGCGTGGGCCGACCTGGATGCCGAGTCCCTGATCCGCGTCGAGCGTTGCGCTCACGGCAGACTCGCGCAGCACCTTAACGTTCGGCGTCGGGTTTTGTCGGCCTTCCTGATAAAGACGCACGTAGTTGCGCAGCATGTTCGACACGCCGTGGCTTTCACAGCCGCGTAGGTCTGACGTGATTAGGACGTCGGCACAACATTCGGCGTCGACGGTCGAGAGCCCCATCTTCTCGAAGATCATCTGGGTTGCCGCACGGGCGTTGGTTTCGGAGACGAGGACCTGATCCTCTTCGGGGACGAGAAAACGTTTCAGCATGGGCTTCGGGACCGGGGTTCGAGAAAACCGGCGAGTGTATAAGATCGTCTCGCGGGGCTCGCGATCGGTTTTCGGCGGCCCCTACCTGACGACTATCTCCGAGGACTCGAGTGCACGACGAACCCGGTCGGGGGGAAACGAGCGAAACGACAACCCACTGGCTCGCGCGGTGGCCGCCCCACGTGGCGTTGGTCGCTCTCGCGTTCGTTGGTCCCCTGATCCTGTTTTCGCATCCGTATTTCGAATTCAAGGACTGGGTTTTCTGGCAGATCGCCTGCCTTGTCTTTGCGCTGCTTGGCGCGGCAACGAAAACTTTCGTCGACCGCTATCCGCGGGCCGCGAAGACGTCATACATCTGCGGCCTGGGTGCGCAAGTGCTCTTCATCATGGCGTCGATCGCCGACACCAACCGTGGGGTCGTGGCGGTATGGGACGAGTACACGTTGGTGGGCTTCAGCGTCGCGTTGGGATCGATCTCCTTCGCGATCAGCGCGGCTGCGCTCAATCAGCGTGGCGAAGCCAAGAACCTGCGGCGGTGGTAGGACGTTCGAGCGACTCTCGTCACAGGCTTTGAGGCCGCCAGGTGCTCGCGTAGACTCCGCCGCCACTCTCATGAGTCGGACCTCGAGTATGTTGAAGCGCTCCGTTCCATTTGCTCTTTTGGCGTCCGTTCTCTCGTTCTCGATGGCCGCGCACGCAGAAGAATCGGAGGTGTGCGCCGATATCGAGAGCGCGATCGAACGCCTCGATTGTTACGACCGCCAGCACCGTGCGCGCCAGGCGAGAGTCGATCAAAGCGGCCCGCCCGCGCCCGAGGCGAGAACTGAAGCAGCGGCGCGCCCCGCCCGCGCCACCTACCAGAGCCGTCGGGTGGAGCCTGAGGCGACGCAAACGGCGCCGGTCACGGTCAGCGCGCCTGCAAAGGAACGCGCGTCCGTGCCCGCGCCCGCAAAGGACGAGAAACGTGGTCTCTTCTCCTGGCTGGGCGACAAGACCGAAATCTCGAGCGAACTCACGGTTGTGCGTCGTGGTGAGCAACAGCGGATGGTTTTTCGTCTCGCCAACGGTCAGATCTGGATGCAAAACACGCCGCGGGAATTGCCCTTTTCAGTCGGTGATCAGGTCACCATCAAGAGCGGCACGATCGGTGGTTTCATCATGCGCTCCGAGCGCGGCACGAGCACCCGGGTTCGCCAACTCGAGTAGCGCGTAAAAGCTGCGAAAAATCTCGTCCAGCGAAGAGTTGACATTGCCCGGGCGGGGCGTTTAAGTCCGCGCATTCGAAGTGGTAACCGCTTCGAAACATTCCTATACGTATACAAAACACTTTCATACAGATCGGGAAGGTTCTCTTGAGAAGTTCGACTTTATTTTGTCTGAGCGCATTGGTGACCCTCGCGGGTTCCCCATTCGCTTTTGCTGCAGAAGAAGACGAAGCGATCGAAGAAGTCGTCGTAACGGGTTCGTACCTGAAACGATCGGCTCAAGATTCGCCATCGCCTCTATCTATCATGACGTCAGCCGACATCGAAGACATCGGCGCCGCCGATGTCGCCGAGGTCATCGCCTCGATGCCGTGGAACTCTGGTTCTCAGACCCGTGCCGCGACATTCCAAGGGGAAGGGGCAGACGGTCGGAACAACGTCAATCTCCGAAACTTGGGCCACGGTGCCACGCTTCCGTTGGTGAACGGCAAGCGCCACGTGCCCTCTTGGTACAACGGACGGGGTAACGCATCCACCAACATCAACGCGCTGGTTCCGACCATCGCGATTGAGCGAATCGAGATCGTCAAGGACGGTGCTTCCGCCCTCTACGGTTCAGATGCTGTGGCGGGTGTTGTGAATTTCATCACCAAGAGCGATTTCGAAGGCTTTGACGTCTCCGCCCAGTGGACGACGGACGACAAAACCGGCGAAGGCGACACGGGTCAGATGTCTGTCTTGTGGGGCATCCAGGGTGATCGCGGCGGTGTCATCTTCTCTGCGTCGATGACCGACCGCAGCGAGATCAACATCGCGGACGACTACGAGCGGTTTGGGGCACGACGCTTTCGTCGACCGGTCAGCCGGGTCGAGTGAGCCCTATCGCGGGTCAAACGATCACGTGGGCCTCACACGGCTTGCACCCGGGCCAGCAAGTCGGGGCAAACGACGAGACGTCGCTGAACAATCTGCCGCGCGACGCGGTTGGTTCGAACTACGGTCAGGCCGACGTCAACTGTGAAGATGCGGCAGCCTTTACGCGGGGCCGCGGTGGGGCGCTGGGTAACCTCTTCAATCGTTGTGTCTACGACTACGGTTCGTTCTTCTCGATCCAGGCGGACGAGAAGCTGACCAATTACTTCCTGTCGGGTCACTACGACATCTCCGAAACGCTGACGGCCAACTTCGAGTTTGCGGCTAGCCACAACGAGTTTGCTCGTTTGAACTCGCTCAACCCGAACGCGCCGGCGTTGACGATCCCGACCGGTACCTCCTACATCGACGCCAGTGGCAACATTGCCTGGGCGGCGAACCCCGGTAGTGTCGAAGACGCATATCGTCGCGGCATCGAGCCGATCGAGTATGCCAACCTCACGCGTATGCAGGGTTACTCCTCGGCGGAGAACGGCTCCTGGATTCGTCCGCTGACGACGTTCACGGACGCCAACAACAACGATCAGCGGTTCAACGTTGGTCTCGAATGGGACGTCGAAATTGGCGGTCGCTCATGGGTTGTTGATGCCGACTTCACGGCAAGCCATCACACGCGCCAGAGCGCTCAGGTGCAGGACACCTTGTCGACGCACATGGAGCTATCGCTCAACGGTTTCGGTGGTCCGAACTGTGATCCGTTCAACGACGTGCCTGGCAGCGGCAACGCGGCCTATGCTGCCTCGGGCGGCGATTTCGGCGCTGGTAAGTGCTATTACTTCAACCCCTTCGGTAGCTCCGTTTGGGGTCGCGATGGTTCCCTCGGCGCACATAGCCTGGAATTGCGCAACCCGCCGGAACTCTACGAGTGGTTGCTTGGTCGTGCGATCAGCATGCAGGACTACCGTCAGCGCGTCGCAGAAGTCGTCATTGCTGGTGACCTCTTCGACACGGACGCAGGTCCGATCGGCTTGGCCCTTGGTATCCAGCAGCGTCGTGATGATGCGACGAGCTTCGTCGACTCTTCGCTCGCTACTGACAACCTCGACTTCGTATTCGGCGCCAAGGACTGGTCCGGCAAGCTGACGACGACGGCGTTTTTCGCGGAAATCGGTATTCCGATCGGTCAGATGGTCGAACTCAACATCGCTGGTCGTTACGAAGACTTCGACGAGATCGGTGAAAGCACGTTTGATCCGAAGTTCACGTTGCTCATCCGTCCGACGGATGATTTGACGATTCGCGCTTCGGGCGGCAGCTCGTTCCGCGTCCCGTCGCTTCTACAGTCGTTCGGTACGATCACGACGGTTGCCAACCAGGCCGACCTCGTCGGTGGTACGACGTACAAGCCGTCGATCACCCGCGGTAACCCGAACCTGGGTCCGGAGTCTGCTGATACGTGGAACATCGGCTTCTCGTACGTGCCGACTGGCGGCCCGCTCGAGGGTTTGTCGATCGATTTCGACTACTACAACTACGAGTACGAAGAGATCATTACGCGTGAAGCGGGTAATGCGCTCCTCGCGGCCGACAACGCGGCTATCACCGACTGGATCGCGACGAACGTTCCGGGATCAACCTGTGTCTCGAACAACTGCCCCGATGCGGTGGCGGCGATCGAGGCGGGTGTCGGTAACCGACGTCAGGTCATTCGTAACGCGTCCGGCATTCTGCTGCGGATCCTCCCGGACCTGGCCAACGCCGACTCGGCGGAAGTCAACGGGATGGACCTCACGGTCAGCTATCGCTGGGACAACGATTGGGGTAGCTGGCGTGTTGGTGCGCAGTCCGCTTGGGCACGCACCTATGACGTCCAGATCGGTGGTAACACGATCGACGCGATCGGTAGCTACAACTTCACGAACAACGTTGCTCGTCCGCTCCCCGAGTGGAAGGTCAATCTGTCGGCTTCGTGGAGCCGTGACAACCATCGTCTGTACGCGCTCGCGCGTTACATCGATGAAGTCGATGAAGACATTCCGCTGGGAACGGCTGGATTCTTCGCGGCAGTTGCACGCCTTGCAGGTAACGACACCATCGCCAACGACATGGCGGATGGGGTGATCGAAGACATGATCACCGTCGATCTGCAGTACAACTACAACTTCGGCGAAACCGCGTTCTTCAGCGACACCAACGTCACCGTTGGTATCCAGAACATCTTCGACGAAGAGCCGCCGGTTGTTTCGTACATCACGGCATACGATCCGCGTCTCCACGACGCTCGTGGTCGTATCTTCTTCATGCGGGTAGGCGCGTCTATCTAGACGTTCTGCTCCTTTGAATCAAAGCCCCTTCCTCGGAAGGGGCTTTTTTTTGCCCGGCGTTTGACGTGTTCTCATGGTCCGATCCGGGCCACGCGTGTATTTTGGGCGCCGATTCGAAAACGAATTGTTCATTTTTTTTCTAAAAGGAGTTCTTTGTGCTTCAAGCAGGAGACAAAGCACCCGATTTCAAGCTGACGAGTCATACCGGAGACGAGGTATCGCTCGAGTCGCTTGCGGGTTCCTGGGTAGTACTACACACCTTCCCCCTCGCCTTTACCGGCGGCTGAAGTAGTCAAACATCTACTTTCAACCGTGCGTTGAAGCAGTTTGATGAAGCCGGGGCTAAGGTGCTGGGTCTGTCCGTCGATTCACGTTTTGCACTCGGCACGTGGGCGACGGCGATGGGCGGCATTCGCCATCCGTTGTTGGCCGATTTCTGGCCGCATGGGGGTACCGCGAAAGAACTCGGTATCTTCAACGATGCCGTCGGGATCGCCGGGCGCGCGCTCTTCATCATCGACGGTGAAGGGGTCGTGAGGCACAGCGAAGCCCATACGACCACGTTGCCGGACGTTGGCGCGACGCTCGAGAAGCTCGCGGAACTGAACGGCTAGCCAGGGAGCGTGAGCATCGAGCACGAGAACGCCTATCCCGATCTCGAGCGCGATCTCACGTTCTATCCGCTCGGCGTCGATTCGCCCGGGCGGTTGACGCCCGCTGAGATCGATCAGTACAACGCGGAAGGCTATCTCGCGCCGTTCGATATCTTCGACAGCGACGAGATCGACCGGATTCGTGAGTACTTCGACGATCTCCTCGAGCGAGCGCTGGCCGCCGGTTGGGATAACTACGAGATGACCAACTGGCACAAGACCTGCGCCGGTGTCTGGGATCTCGTTTCCCATCCGCGCATTGTGGACATCGTTGCCGATCTCGTCGGCGAGACGGTGATTTGTCGCCACAGCCACTTCTTCGCCAAGCTCCCCGGAGACGGTAAGCGGGTGAGTTGGCATCAGGACGCATCGTACTGGCCGATCACACCGAGCAAGGTCGTGACGCTCTGGCTTGCGATCGACGATTCATTCGTCGAAAACGGCGCGATGTCGGTCATCCCGAAATCCCACCGACGTGCTCAGATACCGTTTCTGGAGAGCGCGCCCGAAGAACAAAACGTCCTGCGTCAGACGGTGCCGAATCCCGATCGACATGGTGACCAGCCCGTCGCCCTCGAACTGCGCGCAGGACAGGCATCGCTGCACAGCGATTGGATCCTGCACGGCTCAGAGCCGAACACCTCATCGAAGCGCCGTTGCGGTTTGGCGCTCCGTTATCTATCGAAGGACGTTCGTGCTTACGACGGTTGGAACGCCCACTCCGTCGTCTGCCGCGGTGTCGAACCGACCGGCCATTGGGCGAACCATCCGCGCCCGTCAGGCAACCAGATCCCGGTCAGGGATTAGCGCGGCGTAACGCCGGCAGCACGGTCTCCGCCAGGAGACGCTCGTTCTCTGGAATGTAACTCCCCGGACAAGCTGAGTTGAGGATCACCGTTCTCGCACCGGCCGCGATGTACTCCTGCAGCCGCGCGATGCACTCGTCCGGATTGCCGGCGAGCGCGTATCGGCCCACGAGGTTGGTGAAGTCCTGGTTGTATTGGATGGAAAGTCGCTCGATTGCCATCTCGCGCGCTCGATCGCCGTCTTCATGAACGGCGAAGAAGATAAAAAGTCCCGGTTCGACAGGTTCGCGATCTTCGGTGAGCGCGTTGATGGTCTCGACGCTGCCGGCGAGGCGTTCCGGCGTGTACATGTAGGGTAGCCATCCGGTGCCGTATCGGGCGGCGCGTCGCATCGCCGCATCGCTTCGTCCGGAGACCCAGACGGGCGGCGGTGTCGGGGGCTTCGGCGCGAGCGTTACCCCATCGAGACTCGTGAAGCGCCCGTCGAAGTGCACATCGTCCTCCCGCATGAGTCGCTCCATGATTTCGAGCGCTTCGTTCGTGCGGGCGCCCCGCTCCTTCACCGGCACGCCGCAGGCGTCGAACTCCTTCGCAAACTCACCGCCCACGCCGACGCCGAGATGAAAACGACCGTTTGAGACCACGGAAAGGGAGGTCACGAGCTTCGTCAGGAGTGCGGCGGGGTAGAGCGGCACGAGCGTTATCGCACTTAAAAGCTGAATCTTGCTGGTCGCACCCGCGGCCGCGGCGAGCGTGATCAGGCCGTTGTTGATCGGGCCGTAGAAGAAAACGTGCTCCCCGGTGCAGACGAATTCGTAACCGAGATCTTCGGCCTCTTGTGCGCTTCTCGCGACGTCGTCGAGACGCCGAAGTCCAATACCAAAACGAAGACCCATCGGTTACTCCTCCTTCTGCGGAATGAATGTTGTGGTGACGCGTTCCTGCGCCATCGTGTCGATTTCCTCGGGCGTGAATCCGAGTTCGGTCAGGATTTCGGTGTTGTGTTCCCCGATCTCGGGCGCGAGTCGGGGTGGTCGTTTGTCGACACCGTCGATCCAGACGGGACTTGCCACGGTCGCCTCATAACCGGGGACCGGCGCTTCGACATCGATCACGATGTCGTTCTCCCGGAGCTGCGGATCGTCGATGACCTCGGTCGTATGCTGCGCAAATCCGTAAGTGATGCCGTGTCGATCGAAGGCCGCTCGCAACTCGGCAAGCGTGCGCTCGCTGATGGCCGCTTCGACCGCCGAGACGAGTTCACGGACGTTCTGGAAACCGACCGTCGCATCGGCAAATCGCGGATCGGCGGTCAGCGCTTCGAGGCCCAGTGAGCGCAAGAGCGGGACGTATTCTTTCTCGCGGTTCAGCAGGCTCATCAGAATGATGCGCTCGTCCGCGGTTCGATACTGCTGGTTGAGATTCGGTGGCGCGTGATCGGGTCGGTTGGGGTGGTTTTGTGCCCACTTTGCATCGGCGAGGACCGCTTGGATCGCCATGCTGTGCGACCAGATACCATTCGCGGCGAGGGATGTGTGTACCCGCGTGCCGACGCCGGTGATCTCCCGCTGATAGAGCGCGGCCATGATCGCGCCAAAGAGCGACATCGCGGTCGCGTGATCGCCCATGCCCGGCGAGGAAACCGTGGTCTCGGCATCCTTGTTGCGGATCCAATCCTGCATGCCCGAACGTCCCCACCACGCGGTACTGTCGAACGCGGTGCGATCGGCTTCCTCGCCGCGCGTGCCGTAGCCGGACATGTGGCCGTAGACCAGCCTTGGATTGAGGGAAGCAAGCGTCTCGTAGTCGAGCTCGAGCCGCTCGATGAGAGAGGTCCGGTAGTTGGTCACGAAGACATCGGCGGAACGGATCAGTCGCTCAAATGCCTCGCGTCCGCTGGGATGCTTCAGGTCGATCGAAAGACCACGTTTGCTGCGCGCATCCAAGCGCCAGAAATAGGACGGATAAACCGGGGCCAGACGACGCAGCGGATCACCTTCGGCCGGTTCGATCTTGATGACGTCGGCGCCGAGGTCTGCGAGCACGGTCGCGGCAGCGGGGCCGGCGACGTACGAGCCGCAGTCGACGACCTTGAGATTCTCGAATACGTTCATTGTCATATTGTCGCGAGGAACTCGAAGACGCGCGCGAATACCGCGTCGTATTGCTCGCCGGTAAACCCGCCGTGCGTTCCGCCCGGCACGATCTCGAGTTCCCCCGTGAGGCCGAGTTCCTTGATTCGTGCATCGAGTGCGTGCGCCTGCTCGGTCGGCACGACCGTATCCGCATCGCCATGGATCGTAAGGATCGGTGGCGTGCCGTCGCTGAGAAGGTGGAGGGGTGAATGGGCCGCCGAAATTGCTTCGATATCGCCATCACCGATCCAAGTCCGCGCATAGTTCGAACCGGGACGGGCGCCGTCGAGGTAGGTCGCCACGGCGGCGATATCCGTGATCCCGTACCAGTTGATGATGGCCGCCACATCGGCGGCGCGGATTCCGGTCGTGAGCGCGAGGTGGCCGCCCGCGGAAGCGCCTGCGACGACGACGCGGTCGATCGCAACGCCATCGTCGTTCGCGCGTTGCCGGACGAACTGTAGCGCTGCCAGACAGTCTTCGACGGCGAGGGGCGCGGTACGAGGACCCTGCCGGTAGTTGGTATTCGCGACATGCCATCCGGCTTCGAGAAACGGCACGGTCTGATGCCACTGCGCCGCCTTGTCGCCGCGCAGCCAACCACCGCCATGGATCCAGAGGAGCAGCGGCCGGGCGTCTTGCGCTACATCGAAGAATCGCGGTTCGCCGACTCGTGTACCTTGCCAGGAAATGTCGAGGCGTTGATCGACATCGGGACCGTAGGCGAGGTCGTGGAGGATCTGCACGTGGCTGACGAGCGACATGGTCAGGACCGAAAGCTTGGGAGCCATGAGTGTAGCTAAGAGCGGCGATCGTCCGTGCATCGACTTGGATCATTCATTCTTTCCATGCGAGAGTCTTGGCCGTTGACCTCAAGCCCCGGAGACTGACGATCGACGGTCGATGCCTACCCCATGTTCTGACGGATGACGAGTCGGCTCGTTTCGAGGCTGATGGCTATCTGGTCGTTCCTAATGCGCTCGACGAGGAGACTCGCGATCGGCTGATCGATCTGGTGGATCGAATCGATACGGTCGAGCGGGAACAACAATCGCTCGGGCTGACGGGCCGGTTGCATCATCGCGATTTCCTGAACGAAGACCCGCTTTTCCTCGAACTTCTCGACTGGCCCACGACCTTTCCGAAGATCTGGGGAATCCTCGGCTGGCACATCCAGCTCTACTTGCACCACCTGAACGTGACGCCGCCGGAACCGAGGCCCGACGTCGTCCCGCCGCTCGGCTGGCATCAGGACAGCGGACGCGTCAACGTCGAGATGGAGGGCAATCCGCGTCCCAGGCTCTCGGTCAAGGTGGCGTATTTCCTGACCGATACGACGTCTGCGGATTGTGGGAATTTCTATGTCGTTCCGGGCAGTCACCTCGGCAACGAGATCGATGTACCCGCCGAAGGGGAACCGGCCGACGCGATTCCGATTCAGGTGCCGGCTGGGACGGCCGTTCTCTTCGATCGACGGCTCTTTCACTCGAAGAGCCCGAACTACACCGATTCGCCGCGCAAGGCGATCTTCTACGGCTACAGCTACCGTTGGTTGCGACCACGTGACAACACGCGGATCGAAGACTTCGAGCACTTGACCGATCCCATCCGCCGACAGCTTTTAGGTGCGTGCCATGACGGGCACGGGTTTTCCTCGCCGGAGGATGCCGATGTCCCGCTCAAGTTCTGGCTCGAAGAGAACGGCCTCATCGAAAGCGCCTGATGGACACGGCATGGACGCTCAAGCCGCGCTTCAAGACAATCGCCCATCTGACGATCGAGATTCGCGAAGGAGACAAGCGATGATCAACCATAGATTCCTGCCCGCGTTTTCAGTACTCGTGGCCCTCGCCACGGCTGGGATCGCTGAAGGCGATATCAAACGTACAAAGTCGGGTGTTCCCGATCTTTCCGGCAACTACGACAGCGGCACATTGACGCCCGTGGACCGACCCCGCTACTTCGGCGACAAGCAGTTCATGACGCGGGAGGAGGCCGAAGCGCTCATCGCGCGGGCGGACCTCAGCCAGACGCTCGGCGAAGCATCTTCCGATCCCAACCGAAGCGCGCCGAAGAAAGGTGGCGACGGCATCAATGCGTTCGGCGCCGGCAATGTCGGTGGATATAACACCTGGTGGGTGGATCGAGGCGAAGGATTGATCGAACTCGACGGGCAATTTCGAACGTCGATCATCTACGACCCGTCGAACGGACGGCGCCCGCAGATGACCCCGCGCGGCATGCAGAAGATGGCGAACAACTTCAAGTCGTTCGCCTACGACAACGACGGCACGGCCTCATGGTTGCAGTTTCCGGGGGCAGGGCCTTTCGATGGCCCCGAGACGCTTGCTTTGGCCGAGCGGTGTCTGCTCGGTTTCAGCGCCGGGCCGCCGATGCTTCCCGGGCTCTACAACAACTACAAGCGCATCGTGCAGACCGAAACGCATGTGATGATCCTGGTCGAAATGGTGCATGACGCCCGCGTCATCCGCTTGGGCGTCGAGCATGGACCCGAGGGCATGCGCAAATGGCTGGGCGATTCGGTTGGCCATTGGGAAGGCGACACGCTCGTGGTCGAGACGAAGCACTTCCGAGAAGACACCGGCCTCTACGGTGGGGATGAAAACCTGCACCTCATCGAGAAGTTCACGATGCGTGAGGACGGCCATCTGGTCTACGACTTCACCGTCGACGATCCGACCGCTTGGACGGCCCCCTGGAGTGGCGAGTACGTCTGGCGTGCGACCGATAAGCCGGTTTACGAGTACGCCTGCCACGAGGGCAACTACGCGATGGGCAACATCCTGCGCGGGGCTCGGCGCCTCGAGAGGGAGTGGAAAGGCGAGGTCGCGGCGGGCGAAGAGTAGTCAGCGGCGACGATGGCGACGCCAAAAAAAGGGGGACTGAAGTCCCCCTTTGTCGTTCGAGACTAACGGTCTAGCGAAACGCCGAGAGGATCTCTTCTTCGAACTCCTTCAGACGCTCGACGTCACCCGAGGGGATAGCGCCGAACATCACCTCTTTGATGCCCGCGTCGGCGAACTCGCCGATGCGATCGATGATGTATTGCTTCGAACCCGCGACTGTTCCGGGTCCGAGTGCTTTAACCGCCCGGTCGATCATGTCCTGATCTTCCGTCAGATAGCAGGGCATCAGGAGCGTGCGGCGTATCTCCGCCGGATCACGGCCGACGTCCTCGCAGTGCCGCTCGAGGATCTCGGCCTTTGCCTGGTAGAGCTCGAGTGACATGCCCGCACGAGCCCAGCCATCGAGGTTCATGACGTCGCCGTATTTCGCGAGCGTACGAAGTGTTCGCTTCGGCCCGGTGCCGCCGACCATGATCGGAATGGGATTGGCGTTGTCGAAAGACCCAGGCGACAAACGTGCCTTATCGATCTGGTAATACGCGCCATTGAAGTCGACCGGATCGTCGTTGTGCACCAGGAGGCGGATCAGCTCGACTGCTTCTTCGAAGCGATCCTGGCGTTCCTTCATCGGCGGAAACGTCCAGCCGTAGGCTTCGTGCTCGCGCTGGTACCAACCAGCGCCGATCGCGAGCGTGAAACGTCCCTCGGTCATTGTATCGATCGTGCCCGCGATCTTCGCGACGAGCGCGGGGTTGCGGTACGTGTTGCCGAGCACCAGATTGCCGAGGCGAAGTTTCTTCGTCATACCCCCGGCAAAGGCGATTGCTGTGAGGCCTTCGAAGGCGGTGAGCGCTTCCTGGTCGTGAGTTGCACCCGGCGGGATGAAATGGTCGGCGAACCACACACTGTCCCATGGCCCGGCTTCCATCGCTTCGACAGAAGCCCGTACGGCATCCCAGCTCGTTCGATATACGTTGACCTGCACCCCAAAATCCACAGCTACCCTCCAAGCATGTGTTAGCGCGTTTGCGCGAGATGGGCGTCATCGTAGTCAAGCGCGCCCGCGGCCGCGACTGCCGCGGCGCGATCACGCCAGGGCTCGGGTAGCTCGGTCATGGGTAGGGCGTGGAAAGTGATGCTGGGATCGGCTGCGGATTCGAGCTCGATCACCGCGTATCCCTTCTGCTCGGCGACCTCTGCTCTCGACGTCCGCTCGGTAGACCCGCAGTGCAGCACGGGCGGACGACCGGGCAGTAGTTGGTGACGGTGGATATGGCCGGACAGGACCAGGTCGAAGTTCTGGTCGAGTTCATGCCGCGCCACGGTGTCGGGACGATTAAAGAAGGTGAAATCCCCCGGTCCGACCGTTGACCCGTCGACCGCCTGGTGGATGACGCAGAGCCGATGCTGGGCTTCGTGAACGCGCGGGAGTTCGGCGAGTGTTCGCGCCATCTGCCCGCGAACGTCGTTCAGATGCGGAACGCCAGTGATCTCGACGACGACCCCGTCGAGATCCATCGCGATGGACTGTGGCTGGCCGAACACGGTGAGAAAACGATGTGAAAGCCAGAGCGACGGCGGCAGCACGGATCGCTCGTGATTGCCGGGCACGATGATGATCGGCACGCCCGCGGAAGCCGCTTCAACCAACGTCAGATAGGCCCGATCGACGACGCTCGGATGCGGACGACTGCGATGGAAGAAATCGCCGCCGTGAATGATGAGATCGCAGTGCTCGACGCCATGGGCGAGGGCTGTCTCGAAGTTCTTGAAGAACTGCTCACCGCGACGATGCGGCGCGCTTCGTTTGGACCGCACGGGATAGTCGAAGCCGAGATGGGTGTCGGAGAAGAACAGGACGCGTTTCGCCATGCGGCGACTCTAACGCGATACTGTTTATATATACAGTAACGATCGTCGACCATCAGCCATCGATGGTCAGTCAGCGAAGACGCTGGGTGTACCGCGCAGGCTGATGCGGCGAATTTCGCGCGTGTTGGTCGCGTCCGTGGCCGCTTCGATCGGGGAGGCGCTATGCATGGTCGTGGGGTTGTCCCACATCAGGATGTCGCCGACCGCGTGCTGGTGGGAGTTGAGAAACGGCTCGGCGAAGGCGTGTCGACAAAAGCGTACGAGCAACGCCTTGGCTTCTGCGCGCGACAATCCCTCAATGCCTTGGCTCGTGCCCGTGATCGCGTAAAGCGTCTTCTCTCCGGTAATCGGATGGCGCCTCACGAGCGGGTGTTTGACCGTCTTGTCCGGATCCCAGCCGCGCGGCGGGATCGGTACGTGATCGTCGGGCTGCGCAACGATCGAGACGCCGTGCCGGTGCAGCACCATCAGATCCTCGATGGCGTCTCTGGTTTCTTCGTCGAGTGCGGCGTAAGCCGCCGCCATATCGCAGAACCGCGTCTCGCCCCCCGCGGTCGGCGCTTTGACCGAGTAGAGCATCGTCACCGAGGCAACGGGTTCGGTGAATGACTGGTCGGTATGCCAATGGGCCGCGCCGCGCTTCTCCGCGCTGGTATCGACGCCGACATTCGTGATCGGAATGATCTCGGCGTGCGCCTCGACGCCCGGGCGTTTCAACGGGTCGCCGACGCGGTAGGCGAAGTCGATGTAGTCATCGGCCGACAATCCTCCCGTTCGAAGCACGAGGATCCGGTGGCGATAGAGTTCGTGCAGTAGTGCCGCGAGATCGTCGTCGGCGAGGTCCGCGACGTCGATCTCGCGGACCTGGCGACCAAACGGTCCGGGCAAAGGCTCGAACTCGAGCATCTAGAGACTCTCGAAAATGAACTGGATCCACAGGCCTTCGGGGATGAATCCGGCGGCCGAGTCGTACTGTTCGGGGAGCCCGGTTTCCTGGATTTCGGTCAGCGTCTTGCCTTCTCGTTTCTGTAGCGCGACGAGATCGATGGTGTCGGCCACCAGATTGTAGAACGCCTTCAGATCGGGCTTCATCGCGAGCGGTCCATGCCCGGGAATGATGCGGGTGTGATCGTCGATCATGGTCAGCAACGTCGCGAGGTTGTCGCGTAAACCCACGGCGCTTCCACCGACGTCTCGATCAATGTACGGGAATCCGCCCAGGTTGATGAATTGATCGCCCGTATGAATCACGTTCGAGCCGCGGAAAAAGATCACCGCGTCGCCATCCGTATGCGCAGGATTCGCCAGATGGATGATGTCGATGTCTTCTCCGTTGAAGTGAACGGTCACGCGATCGTCGAACGTCACCTTCGGTAACGCCTCGCGTGGCCGCTCGCCCTGAATGAATCGCGCGCCGGCCTCGCGCCCTTCCGCGAGGCGCATCCGAACACTGCTGTGCGCGACGATCGTGCTATCGGCGCCGAAGGACGCGTTGGAGCCGGCATGATCGAAGTGGTAGTGGCTGTTGACGATGAAGTCGATCCGCCCGGGCTGGATCGCCGCAACTGCCGCACGAATCGAAGGCGCCGATGTTTCGAGCTGATCGTCGACAACGAGAATGCCGTCCTCGCCGGCGGACACGGCGAGGTTGCCGGCCGTTGCCGGGTTGGGTACCAGCAAGTGAACGGTGTCGCTCAATTGCGTGTGGTCTTGGGTGAGGGCCACTTCTTGTGCGTTCGCCTGGCAAACGATGACGAGTGCGAGTGCTACGCCGATGGATCTCGGATGGATGGTCATGCTGACGTCTCTGAGGTTCCTGGCATTCGAACCTATCGCAATCCGGCGTTTGCCTCACGTCGATCGCGTCGGGTTCGGATCACCGCGAGATCGGGACGCGACATGGCATAACCTCGTTATGTCGCAACGAAATGAGGAACCACCATGAAAGTGACCGGACTCAAAACGATGGTCGTCGAGGCCGAACCGCCCTATATCGGCGGCAAGTATTTCCTATTCCTCGAACTCCACACGGACGAAGGCATCACGGGTATCGGTGAACGCATCGCCGGCAGCTCGTATTCGGATCATCTGAAGGACATCAAATCGCAGGTGAGCCTGATCGAGGAATTCGTCGGTCAGTTCGTGATGGGCGAGAACCCCCTCAACATCGAACTCATTTGGGATCGGATGTACGGCACGCGCCATGACCTGCGTCACCCGAGTCTCTATGCGACCCCGGTCATCAGCGCGATCGACATGGCGCTCTGGGACATCCTGGGCAAGGCTTCCAACCAGCCGATCTACAACCTACTCGGCGGGATGTATCACGAGAAACTCCGCGCCTACGCCTACATGCCGAGCGAAGGCTTGGTCGAGCACCCGGAGCGTGCGGGCGATGTCGCCGCGAAGCTCCTCGAAGAAGGCAATTCGGCCTGCAAGATCGATCCGTTCATGCCGCTCTTCCCGATCCGTGACATCCCGCTGAAGGAGATCGAGAACGCCGCGAAGATCTTCGAGAGCATTCGCTCGACTGTTGGTAACGAACTCGAGGTCGGCATCGGCACCCACGGCCAACTCACGACCTATAGCGCCATTCGGGTCGCGGACTTTCTCGAGCCTTACCACCCGTTCTGGTTCGAAGAGCCGGTGATGCCGGAGAACGTCGACGAGATGGCACGGGTCGCGCGGCACACCAGCATTCCGATCGCCACGGGTGAACGGCTGGTGACGAAGTACGAATTCGCTAAAGTACTCCAGGCTCAGGCCGCGCAGATCATTCAGCTCGATGTCGGCCAGTGCGGCGGCATCACGGAGGCCAAGAAGATCGCCACCATGGCCGAAGCGCACTACGCCGTCATCGCGCCGCACATGTACTGCGGCCCGGTCGCCGCCGCCGCGGCGATCCAGATCGACACCTGCTCGCCGAATTTCATGATCCAGGAAGCGAATCAGGGACCGCTGCACAAGAAGATCTTCAAGGAACCGTTGGTGTTCGAGAACGGATATATCGTGCCGCCGACGGGGCCGGGACTCGGGATCGAGTTCGATGAGGCGGTGTTGAAGGCGCATTTGGTGGAGTAGGGGATGGCGCTGGGAAATGTCGCTCGATGACCTGGAAAGTTCTGATTCGGTGGGCTGGGAATTGGGAATTGGCGACGCTGGGAAGCGTTGACTGGCCGGAGGAGTAGGCTGGGTTTCTGATTGCTAATGGGATGGTCCACCCCGAGTGGACAATCAGTGTCCCCACACGACGTTCCCTCGAGGAGACCATCCCATGACGCAGATCGTGACCCTAGGTATCGATGTCGGCAAGAGCACCTTCCACGTGGTCGGTACGACGCACACGGGTAAGCCGGTGTTCCGGCAGCAGTTCAGCCGAGCGAAGCTTGCTGAGTTTGTCGCCACTCACAGCCGATGTGTGATCGGCATGGAAGCGTGCGCTGGTTCACAACACCTGGCGCGGCAGTTTGAACGCGACGGTCATGACGTTCGATTGATGGCAGCGCAGTTCGTCAAGCCGTACGTGAAGACCAACAAGAACGACTTCAACGACGCCTTGGCGATTGCGGAGGCGGTGCGGCGCCCGACCATGCGATATGTGCCGATCAAGACGATCGAGCAACACGATCAGCAAGCCCTGCACCGCGTCCGTCAGCAGCTCATGAAGACGCGCACAAGCGTCATCAACGAGATCCGAGCGTTTCTGTTGGAGCGAGGTATCACGGTGCGCACGAGTCCGACAGCGTTGTCGAAGGCCTTACCGACGATACTGGCGGACGACGAGAGCACATTGTCGCGGCGTCTACGCGCGCTTTTGGGATTACTGCAACGACAGTGGCGTTACTTAGATGATGAAGTTCGCACGATTACCCGGGAGATCGAGCAGATCGCGCGAGAGCGCGATGACTGCCGGCGTCTGCAGACGATTCCGGGCATTGGCACGCTGACATCGACGGCGTTGGTGGCGGCGATCGGCAAGGGTGAGCAGTTCACACGCGCCCGAGATGTATCGGCGTGGCTCGGGGTGGTGCCACGGCAACACTCGACAGGCGGCCGGACGCGATTGCTGGGGATCAGCAAACGCGGCAACCGCTACGTTCGGAGTCTGCTGATACACGGCGCGCGCAGCTGCTACTACAACCTGTGCCGGGAGGATCACCGCCTAGGTGTTTGGCTGAATGACCTTGAGGCGCGGGGCTTGCACCCGAACGTGATCATCACGGCGTTAGCGAACAAACTGGCGCGCCTGTCATGGGCAGTCCTGCGCAGTGGTGAGGAGTACGATCCAGGGCGCGCGTAGCGGCAGTTGTAGGGAACGGATTTTGGTTGCCCATCGGGCATCTCGTTAGCGGCAGGCTTCATCAGTCGATCCAGCTTCGTCGAAGCTCGGGCAAGAAAAAGGGGTCTACGAACCCGCCTTGCTAATTGAGCCGACGAGCCGCGGATCCCACTCAGGCCAGGGCGTGAAATAGCCCATTAACAGGCCGGATACATTTGTGCAGACCGACTGATTGCCAAAGTCGCCAATGACTGTTGCAACGATGGGGTGGCCCATACATTTCTTGCGGGGGCTCCGCCCCCACGCCCCCGCCGGATCGGCGCGAAGTCTGAGTTGGCGGATGGGGGAATCTCGCCGCGCGCTTAAGTCGCGGCGCGGAATCGCTGGGGGTGGTTCCCCCCTGGCGCGCTTTGCGCGCGGGGCCCCGGCGGAAGGCGTGTTCGCCGGAAGGTGTCTGTCGATATCGGGCGCGATTCGCAGGTGGTTTTAGTCCGATTTCCAGGATCCTGCTGCATCCCTCCGCTCGATGTCCTGGAAAGGATTTGCAGGCTGATCAGTTCGCTACGATCTACCTAAGGGCAAATTAGTTCTAAAGCCGGCAAACCCCAATCAGCGAAATCGAGACGTAAGAGCCCGGCGCGGCAACGCCGCGACGCAGGGGGGTCCTAGGGGGGACCCGGAGGGTCCCCCCTAGAAGAAAAAGCCACGAAATTGCAGTCTCAAACTGGCGTCGGATCGACACTTCCCAGCTCGCCAGCCGACACATTCGCGGGAACCAACGCCGCCTCACTCACGTGCCTCCAACCGAAAGAACCAGATGTCGTTCGGCGCTTCGGCCGGTCGTGGGCCCAAGGTCTCGGGCGCGAGCGAGGTGGATGCCATGGTCTCGAGCTGGGCGCGTAGCGCCTCCTCGAGTGATGCGTCGGTTACGCGCACGAGAGCGCCCTCGTAGCGGTTTCCGTCGAGGCGAATGACGGCGCGGCCGTCGAGGACGGCGTGTTCGTGCCAGGTCTTGAACCAGTAGATGAGCCTGAGCATGAAGCGCTGTTGGCCGTCGAAGCGGTTCCACATGAAGCCCAAGTCACACGGCACGTAGAGTTCGCCGTCGCGCACCATGATGCCGGTGTAGCGTGAACTCACCGGCTCGACGAGCTGGAGTTCGACGAGCACGTTGGCGTTGCATTCGATGCCGCGACAACCGCGAATGGATTCGAGTTCGTCGTCCCAGTTGGTGGGAAAGACGTCGACCAGGTGACCGTCGACCAGCCGTCCGCCGGGAATCATGTCGGTGAGGGGGCCGTCGATCGAGCGCTTCACGGTTGTTAAACCGACGGTCGACGCGAGTAGAAGCACCACGAAGATCAGGGCCAGGCGATCGGACAAACGGTTCACCTACGTCAGTTCCGTGCAGTGAACGTTAGGGCGGCGTCTGTGAATCCAAGCTGAATTGGTTCGCTGCTCGGACACGAGGTCAGCGCAGGCGGGTCAGATTGCCGCGATTGGAGGGCGCGCCAAAGTGATGCTCGTACCAGGTCTTGAGTGGCGTGTCTTCGATGGTCGGCACGTAGTAGCCCTGATGGTTGACCGTCTCGCCCAGGAGCTGCCGCTCGACCGGTGAGGCGGTGGAGAGAAACGCCTCGTCGAACGAGTGGTAGTCGATCGGGCGGAAGACGCGATAGCCATAGCCGTAGTAGAGCAGGATGCGGGTGTCGTTCGCGTAGTTGGGCGCGGCGGCGTGCCAGGTTCCCTGATGGAAAACGACCGCGTCCCCGGCATGGGCTTTGAGCTGAATGGCGCCGGCCGGATCGGCGTCGTCGCCTACCCAGGCGGGTGGTCCCTGGGATCGATGGCTGCCGGGCACGACCATCAGCGAGCCCATGTCGTCGGCCAGCCGGTCGCGCAGGAAATAGCCGACCTTGAGACTGCCGAATGCGCGAATGCCGTTCACTTCGAGTGCCGGTTCGCCACCGTCGTTGTGCCAGCCGGTGCCCCGGCCGTTGTCGTTCGTTGTCGGATCCGCCTCGAAGAGGTGCGATTGCAGGAGCTGAATGCTGAAGTGATCGAGGAAGCGTACGACCGCGGGGAACGTCGTCGGCGTGATGAGGAGTTCGCGAAACGCCGGGTGTTTGTCGATCACCGGGCGCATGTTGAATCCCTGGGGGTTCGGGTTGCGGTGCGGATGGTCGTGAAAATTCCGGTGGACGTGGTCGACCGCGCCGAGCAGCCGCTCGACCTGGCCCGTTGGTAACGCGTTTCGGATCAGCACGAAACCGTTGGCGAAGAATTCTTCGCGTAGCTCATCGAGCGCCTCGACGTCGACGGGTATGTCCTCGAGTGTGTCGCCTTCGACGTATGCCTTCATTCGTCACCTCCGGATGCGTCGTCGTCGAAGTACCAGGTCGACGGGTGGTAGGAGAGCGTCCATCGATTGTCCCAACCCCAAATGCCGTCTCGGATGACGTTCTTCAGACGGCTGGAGATCACGACCGGATGGGGAGCGAGTCCCACCGTACCGAGCGTCCAGACGTTCTCCGCGGCGCCTTTGAGAATGCGTTTTCCGGCGGCGACACGTACGGCCGGGTCGACTGAAGTCCGCAGTTCGTCAGCCCAATGCTGAACTTCGCGCAGCTCGCGAGGCGGCGGTGTTCCGAGACGGCCGTCGGTGTGGTAGTGGCGCACCCAGTCGTTCCACATCGTGTTGTCCCAACCGTTGTACACCGGTGCCCACCAGCGCGGGATGATGGGGAAGAGGATGTCGCTCGAAAAGTCGGCGTGCCAGAGCGTCATCTGCATGTGGCCCGACTGCGCGCGGGCCGATTGCAGGCCGCGGTCGACGAGCTTGAGGCGCAGGTCGATGCCGACCGAACGCCAGTATTCACTCACGAGTTCCATCGAGATCCCCTTCGGTGTCTCGAAGTCGAGAAACTCCATCGTGATGATGAGATCGCTGCCGTCGGGGTATTCGCGCAATCCGTCGTCGTCGTCGTCCGCGAGCCCCAACTCGTCGAGCAGCGCGTTGGCGAGATCGGGATCGTATTCCGCGTGGGTCTGCGGTACGGCCGGGTCGTAGTAGATGCTCGTGGGGTGGACGGACACCTGTTGCCCGACGCCGCGGCCGAAGTAGATGGTCTTGTTCATCTCGTCGCGGTCGATCGCGTGCGACAGGGCGCGGCGGAAGCGTTGATCAAGGAAGAGTGTGCGGAGTGGTTCGTCGGCGTGGTTGTAGTTCGGCTGGATCACGACGTCGCTCGTGTGCAGGCGCGTCCAGATCATGACGTCGATGAGGCCGGTGCCTTCGCCGAGCTTCAAGAGCGGGATGTCCTGGGTTCGTAGCGCAAACGAGGCGAAATCAAGCTGCCCGGACGACGCCTTGGCCGAGACGAGTTGCGCGTTGTCGTTGATCACTTCCGCGTCGATCGTGTCGATGTACGGGAGCTGCTGACCGGCGGGATCGACCTTGTGATAGTAGGGATTGCGTTCGAATCGCATCATATTGAGCGAACGACTGACGAGTCGGTAGGCGCGCAGCGTCGGTACCTCCGCGCTCTCCTCGATGCGGGCGTTGCGCTGGGCGTCGACGAAAGCCATCCACGACACGAAGCCCATTTCCTTGATGCGCTCGTTCAGTGCATCTCGATCCGTAAACGCCGGGTGCCAGTTCCGGTAGTAGTGCTCGGGGTCGACCAGGAAGTTGCCGTATTGCGCGATCAGGTTGACGAACAAGGGGTTCGGATCGTTGAAGACGTAGCGAAAATTCAGCTCGTCGAGCTTCTCGATACGCCCGCCGAGGATCAGCCGGGAGGTGACGGGCGAGGCTTCCTTGTCGAGCCAGATGTGATTGAAGGTAAAGACGAAGTCGTCGCTCGTGAGAAGTTCGCCGTCGGACCAACGCAGCCCTTCACGGAGTTGAATCGTGATCGTGCGACCGTCTTCGCTCACCGTCCACGTCTTGGCGAGATTGGGTAGCAGACGACTCATATCGGCCGAGATCGTGAGGGCGGCCTCCCAGTTGAAGAACGTCCAGCCGTCCCCGGTGGTGATTCTGGCCTTGCCGCCGTACTTGCCGACGCGCCGGTACGGCGTGATCACCTGCGGATCCTTCGGTAGGCGCTCTTCGACGGGCGGCAGATCGTAGCGGTCGAGATAGGGGCTCTCGGCGTAGCGTGTGATGCCGCGTTCGCTCGCGGTCGTTGGGGCGTGGAACCATTCTTCCGGCCAGTCGCGATCGGCGAAGGCGGTCTCGGCCTTGGGCACGCTCGTCGGCGCTCGACCGACGTCGCGCCACTCGAGATCATCAGCGCCGGAAGACGCCGCCACGATCAACGTTCCTGCCGTGAGGCCAATCAAGGTTCGCCGCATGGCAACCTCGCACATCTTTGTCGTCTCTGAGGATACCGTGACCGCGCGGCTCTATGGCCAGGGCCGGTTTCCTTCGTACACTGAGCGGATGCCAGTATCGAACCGCAGCCTCGATGGGATCCGGGTCCTGGATTTTTCGTGGGTCCGTGCCGGGCCCTGGGCGACCCGTTGGCTCGGCGCCTTGGGTGCTGAAGTGATCAAAGTCGAGTGGCCGGAGAACGAGCGTGGTCGCATGACGGGCCAGATGACGCCCGCGGCGATCGAGCGAACACCGAATACGAACGGCAACTTCAACGACACCAACGCGAACAAGCGCGGCGTGACGATCAACGTGCGTATGCCACGCGGGCTCGAACTCATCAAACAGGTGATCGGCACCGTGGACGTCGTGATCGAGAACTTCAGTTCGCGAGTGTTCACGAGCTGGGGACTCGGGTTCGAGGAACTCATGAAGATCAAGCCTGACATCATCTATGTGTCGATGTCGGGATTCGGGCACACGGGTCGTCACCACAGCTACAAGACGTTCGGCCCGGTCGCACAGGCCCTGTCGGGCCTGACGTTCTCATCGGGGCTGCCGGAGCGGGAACCGGCCGGATGGGGGTGGTCGTATCTCGACGATACCGGCGGGCTCTACGGCGCGATGGGGGTCTTGAATGCGCTCTACCATCGGTCGCGAACGGGTCGCGGTCAGCACGTGGATCAGTCGCAGATGGTCATGGGCGTGACGCAGAACGGTCCTGCCATCCTGGATCGGACGGTGAATGGCCGACGCGCACGGAGGCCGGGGTTTCCACCGGGTAATCGCACCCATACGCCAGGGACCGCGCGCCTCGACAACTATCGCGGCACGTGGGCGGCGCCGCACAACGCCTATCGGACGGCGCCCGGCGGTTACAACGATTGGTGCGTGATCGCGTGCTACGACGATGGCGATTTCTCGAAGCTCGCGGAGGTGCTGGGAACCCCTTCGTGGGCGAGCGACGAGCGATTCGCGACGCTCGGCTCTCGCCTCGAGCATCAGGACGAACTCGACCGGCTGATCGAGGCTTGGACACGTGAACGTGGCAAATACGACGTCATGACCGCATGCCAGGAGCGGGGAATCGCGGCGTCCGCGGTGCAAAGCTCTCAAGACCGGTTCGAGAGCGACCCGCAGCTTGCGGAACGGGGCATGTATCGGGAACTCGACCACCCGGAACTCGGCCGTTTCGCGGTCCAGGGCGCGCCGTTTTCCATGTCGGGCTCGCGCACGGACAATCGCTCGGCAGCGCCTCGGATCGGCGCCGACAACCGTGCACTCTTCGTCGATGAGCTCGGGCTTTCCGAAGCGGATTTCCAGTCAGGCTATGAGGACGGCACGTTTTGGCCTAGTGACGCCCCGCGACACGCCCACATCGACGAGATGCTCGCCTGATGGCACCGCTCGAGGGGGTTCGAGTCCTTGAAGTCGCCGACGAACGCGGCGAGTTCCTGGGTAAGCTCTTGGCGGATCACGGCGCGGACGTAATCAAGATCGAACCGCCCGAAGGTGAACGAACGCGTCGCATCGGACCGTTCCTCGCCGATGAAGGGGGTGATGACCGAAGCCTTTGGTTCTGGCACTACAACACGTCCAAACGCGGCATCACATTGGACCTCGAGAGCGCTTCCGACCGGGATCGGTTCATCGAACTCGCGGGCTCGGTCGACGTCGTGATCGAAGCCAAGGATCGCGGTTATCTCGAGCGGTTCGATCTCGGCTTCGACGCGCTCTCGCATGATCACTCAGCTCTCGTTTTCTGTGCGTTGTCCGACTTCGGCCAGACTGGGCCGTGGGCCGACTACCGCGCCGGCGAGCTCGTGCATTTCGCGGCCGGCGGGCAGATGGCCTCGAGCGGCTACGACGAAGCGGATGCCCCGCCCATCGCCCCGGGCGGCGGCAACGCCCACCACACAGGCGCGCACTATGCCTACATCGCCGTGGTGGCGGCGCTCTTCCAGCGTCAGATGACGGGCGAAGGTCAATTCATCGATGCGTCGATTCACGATGCCTGCGCGCTGTCGACCGAAGCGGCGATGGCGGCCTTTATCTATCGTGGCGATGTAGTCGAGCGTCGCACGGGTCGCCACCACGCGACCGAACCAACGCCGCCCACGCAGTTTCGCTGCAAAGACGGTCGCTACGTCAACGCGCTGATCGCTGGCGACCCGAAGGCGTTGCGCCAACTCGCCGAGTGGATGGACGAGTACGGCATGGCGGGCGATCTCCTGGACGAACGCTACGCGGACCGTCGAGCGATTCGTGCGAACTACGCCGACATCATCGCGCGCGTCGGTGACTTCGTGGCGCAGTTGACGGCGGATGAGGCGTACCACGGCGGCCAGGAGCGCGGGTTCACCTGGGGCGCGATCCGCTCGATCGACGAAATCCTCGACGACCAGCACCTGGATGATCGCGGTTTTTGGGTCGACGTCGAGCATCCCGAGCTCGGCACGTCGTTCAAGTATCCGGGCAGCGGCGGCATCTATGGTGATTCACCCTGGCGCATCGCGCGTCGCGCGCCGCTCCTCGGCGAGCACAACGAGGAAGTGTTCGGCGCTTGAGCCTCCGTCTCCCTATCGATGATCCGAGGCCTTCGCCTACCATGCGCGTTCGAATCGACAGTTAGGGGAGAGCTATGGATTTGGGGGTGGAAGGAAAGGTCGCGGTCGTCACAGGTGGCAGCGACGGAATCGGCTTTGCTGCCGCGCATCGTTTGTCGGCGGAGGGCGCGAAGGTCGTCCTCGTCTCGCGCACGCAAGCTGACCTCGATGCCGCGGCCGAGCGAATCGCCTCGTCGACGGGTAATGAAGCCATCGGCATGGCAGCCGACGTCCGCGACGAAGCGGCGGTCGAAGCAATGATGAAAGGTGTCGTCGAGCGTTTTGGTCGAATCGATATCCTGATCAACAACGCCGGTACGTCCTCTGCGGCGCGATTCGACAAGATGACCAACGAGCAGGTCGAGGAAGACTTCACGCTCAAAGTCATGGGCGCGATCTATTGCACCCGTCATGCGATCGCGGAACTGCGCAAGAACCAGGGCGCGATCTGCAATACGACGACGCCGGGTGGTAAAGCGCCGGGTCCGGGCAGTCAGCCGACGGCCTTGTCGCGAGCGGCGGGCATCTCGCTGACCAAGACGTGGTCGAAGGAGTTTGCGGCGGACAACGTGCGGGTGAACACGGTTTGCGTCGGGCTTCTGAAGAGCCGCCAGCACGAACGGCGCGTCGAGGCGGCACAGGAGCGCGGCGAATCGACCACGCTCGACGAACTATACGAGCAGTTTGGTAAGAGTGTTCCGCTGGGACGGGTCGGCGAAGCCAGCGAAGCCGGCGATGTCATCGCGTTCATGTGTTCGGCGGCGGCGAGCTATGTCACGGGAACGGCCGTCAACGTGGACGGCGGCAGCGCGCCGGTCGTCTGATGGATCTCCAGGACAAACACGCCATCGTCACGGGTGGTGCGAGTGGGATCGGCCGGGCGAGCGCACGCGAGTTCGCGCGCGTCGGGGCGAATGTCGTGGTCGCGGATCTCGATGGTGATGGCGCCGCGGCGGTCGCGGACGAATTTGGGGGCTTGGGTGTTCGCTGCGACGTCGGCAAAGAGTCCGACGTCCAGGCGTTGGTCCGCGCAGCCGAAGATCGGTTCGGCCCGGTGGATGTGTTCTTCTCCAACGCGGGTGTCGCGACCGGCGGCGATCCGATCGAAACGCCGCCCGAGATCTGGGACGAGCAATGGGCCATCAACGTCATGGCCCATGTCTATGCGCTGCGCGCGGTGCTGCCGTCGATGCTCGAGCGAGAATCGGGCTATCTGATTCACACCGCCTCGATGGCCGGCATTCTGTCGGTGCACGGAAACGCCACTTACGCTGCGACGAAGCACGCAGTCGTGGGCCTTGCCGAATGGTTGTCGATCACCTATCACGACAAAGGCGTCAAGACGTCGCTTCTCGCGCCGCTCGGCGTCAACACACCGATGCTGGCAGGCATCGGCGGTGGCTCGACGAGCAGTACCGCAGGACCGGTCAAGGAGCCCGAAGAGGTGGCCCGTCAGGTAGTCGAAGCAGTCTTCGAGGAACGCTTTCTGATCCTCACCGATCCGCTCGCACAGACGTGGATGGACCGTAAGGCGTCGGATCTCGAGCGGTGGTTGTCGGGTATGCGTCGGGTGCAGGCGAAGATCGACGGTTAGCGGCCAAGAGCGCTCAGGGTCGATCCAGTCGACTGAAAGGCGCGTTATAGTTCAAGCAAACGAGGTGGAGGGGTCCCGATCCATGGACATGTTCCCGAAAAGCGTCACGATTACCGATGACACGATGCGAGAAGGCTTGCAGATCGAGGATGCCGATATTCCGGTATCCGAGAAGCTGAGGCTGCTTGACGCGCTCGGCGAGACCGGCGCCAAAGTGATCTCGATCGGGTCGTTCGCTCATCCCAAATGGACGCCGTCGATGGAATGCATCGATGAGCTTGCCGATGCGTTCATTCCCAAGCCGGGTGTCAAATACACCGCGGCCGTGTTCAACAAGAAGGGCTTTGATCGAGCCGATTCGTACTATCCGAAGATCGATGTTCGGGCACGTCGTTTCGGCACCCACGTCGAACTCTGCGACTCGTTTGCACGGCGCAACTACAACCGGACACAAGCCCAGCAGATCGCCGGCATGGACGCGTCCGTGAACGGCGCGAAGGAGGCCGGTGCGGAATCCGGAAGCGTGGCACTCGGTAACCCGTTCGGCTCGAACTTTGAAGGCATGTTCACGCTCGATCAGCGCATGGAGCTGCTGGACCTCATGGTCGAGAAGTGGCACAGCGTCGGCATTGTCGTGAAGAAGGTCTCCTTTCTCGATGCGATGGGCTGGAACATGCCGCAACAGGTCGGCGAAACGATGACGGCGATCCGCGACAAGTATCCCGAGGTCGAGATATTCCACATGCACCTGCACAACACGCGCGGTGTGACGATGGCGAGCTTCTACGAGGCATTGCGCCTCGGTGCGACCGAGTTCGATACCTCGCTTGCCGGCATGGGCGGCTGCCCGTATTGCGGTAACGGCCGGGCCGCGGGCCATGTGCCGACCGAGGACTTCGTCGACCTCTGTCACGAACTTGGAATCGAGACGGGCTACAACCTCGACAAGTTGATCGAGGCCGCCGCGATCGCCGAGGAAGTCGTCGGCCATGCGCTCTACGGACACGTCTCCAAGGCGGGGCCGCGACCGCGCAACGACCGGCTCTATCCGCTCGACATGCCGTTCGTCGAGTCGCTCGATGAGGCGGCGCACTTCCGCAACGGGGCGTCGGTCTATGACGGCCAGATCTCGCCCTGGCAGGAAGGCAGCGCGCTGATCGGTGGCGGCAAGGCCTGAGCCGCCCGGAGGGCGGGACCGTAGCGGTCCCGTCCCTTTCACGCGGCGTTCTTCGTAAGCGCCGCGGCCCAACAAAAGGATTCGATCTTGGCGTTAACGCTTTATCACTGTCTGCGTGCCCGCTCGATGCGTCCACTCTGGACGTTGGAAGAAATGGGGCTCGAATACGAACTTGTCGCGATGGAGTTCCCGCCGCGCTATCTGCACAAGGAATACCTTGAGATCAACCCGCTCGGGACCGTCCCGGCGCTGGTCGACGGCGACGTCACGATGACGGAGTCGGCGGGCATCTGTCAGTACCTCGTCGACAAGTACGGCCCGACGGATCTCGCGGTCGCCCCGGACGAACACGACTACGGTCTCTATCTCAACTGGCTGCACCGGAGTGATGCGACGCTGACGTTTCCGCAAACCCTCGTGTTGCGCTACACGCGCCTCGAGCCGGAAGAGAAGCGCAACCCGCAGGTGGCCAACGACTACCGCAAGTGGTTCCTGCACCGGATGCGATCCGTCGAGGCGGCGCTCGAAGACCGCGAGTACCTATGCGCGGATCGCTTCACGATCGCCGATATCGCGATCGTCTACTGCGTGGTGCTCGCCGACTCCCTCGATATCGAGGAAGTCTTCACGCCGAACGTCAAACGTTATTGGGACATGATTACCGAGCGCCCCGCTTATCTGCGCTCGTTCGAGATGTAGGAAAGGAGGTTTCATGCCGGTTTTGCAGTCACGTTTGGATACCCGGTCCGAGCAGTTCGTGAAGAACCGCGAGGACATGTTGGCCAAGATCGCCTTTCTGGACGGCCTCTACGAGGAAGCCGCTCGCGGCGGGGGCGAAGAGTCCATGGCGCGTCTCGCGACACGCAACAAGATGCCGATCCGCGAGCGTATCGCGCATGTTCTGGATCCGGATTCGCCGTTCTACGAAGTGAGCCCGTTGGCCGCGTGGCGCTCCGACTTCGTCGTGGGATCGGGTTTCGTCGTCGGAATCGGCGTGATCGAAGGCGTCGAGTGCGTGATCCTCGGTCATGACCCATCCGTCCGCGCCGGCGCATTCAACCCGTTCAATTCGAAAAAGCTCATGCGCGGGCTCGAGATAGCGCGCGAAAACCGGATGCCGTACGTGCAGTTCGTGGAGTCGGCGGGCGCCGACCTGCGCGGTGAGGCGGGAGGCGATCCGGAGGAAGGGCTGCGGCGCGAGACCGGTCATTTCGCCGAATCGGGACGTCTTTTCTACGAAATCACCGAGCTGTCGAAGATGCGGATTCCGACGATCTCCGTCGTCTTCGGCGCATCGACCGCGGGTGGCGCATACCAGCCTGGAATGAGCGACTACAACATCTTCATCAAGAAGCAATCCCAGGTAGCACTCGGTGGACCGGCGCTCGTCAAGATGGCGACGGGTGAGGACGCCGACTACGAGCAACTCGCCGGCGCCGAAATGCACACACACGTTTCGGGCCTCGGCGATTTTCTTGCGGAAGACGAACTCGACGGCATTCGGATGTGTCGTGAGGTCGTGCGCCACCTCAACTGGCGTAAGGAAGGGCCGGGGCCTTCCTTGCCAGACGACCCACCGGTCTACGACCCGCAGGAGTTGCTCGGCATCGTCGGTGAAGACCTGACGATCCCGTTCGATATGCGAGAAGTGATCGCGCGAGTGGTCGACGGATCGCGGTTCGAGGAGTTCAAACCGGCTTATGGACCGACGCTGGTCACGGGCTGGGCGTCAATCCACGGTTACCCGATCGGCATTCTCGGGAACAACGGGGCGCTCCTATCGGAGTCCTCCGAGAAGGCGGCCCAATTCATCCAGCTCTGCAATCAGATCGATGTGCCGCTGCTCTTCATGCACAACATCACGGGCTTCATCGTCGGTACGGATTTCGAGCAGGGCGGAATCGCCAAGAACGGCTCGAAGATGATCAACGCCGTCGCGAACTCGACGGTGCCGCATATCACGACGATCGTCGGCGCGTCCTACGGTGCGGGTAACTACGGTATGAGCGGCCGGGCGTTCGGCACACGGTTCGCGTTTACCTGGCCGACGGCGAAGATCGCCGTCATGGGGCCTAAACAAATGGCCGGCGTCATGACGATCGTGCAACGAGGGGCCGCCGAACGACGAGGGTTGGAGTTCGACGAAGAGGCGAACAACGCACGCGTCGAGAACGTCGAATTCTGGGCCGAAGAGCGCTCCAAAGGGCTCTTCGCCACATCGCGGATTTCCGATGACGGCATGCTCGATCCGCGTGACACGCGCGATGTCATCGCGATCGCGCTGTCGGCATGTCACAACAAGGCGGTTCAGGGCACGAAGGAGTTCGGCACGTGGCGGATGTAAGTATCAAACCGATCGAACGACTGCTGATCGCGAACCGCGGCGAGATTGCCCGACGCATTATTCGTTCGGCACACGACATGGGCATCAGCACCGTGGCGATCTACGCCGATGGCGATCGCGACGCACCGTTCGTCGCGGAAGCGGACACGGCGATTGCGCTCAACGGCAGGACGTCGGCGGAAACCTATCTCGACGTCCAGAAAGTCATCGATGCGTGTCTGCGCACCGGGGCGGATGCGGTACATCCCGGCTACGGCTTCCTTTCGGAGAACACCGACTTCGCCGAGGCGATCACGAACGCGGGGATCCGCTGGGTCGGACCGCCGCCGTCGGCGATCCGTCAGATGGGCGACAAGCTTTCGGCGAAACGCGTCATTACGGAGGCGAACGTACCGACGCTACCCGCGATCGAACTCGACGACGGGGCCGATATCGAGGCGGCCGCCGCCGAGATCGGCTATCCGGTGCTGGTCAAAGCGTCCGCCGGCGGCGGGGGACGCGGAATGCGGGTCGTCGACGGCTCGGGCGACCTCGCGGATGCGATCACGGGTGCGCGGCGCGAAGCGGGATCGGCTTTCGGTGACGACACGCTCTTCCTCGAACGTTGGGTGACGTCGGCTCGCCATGTCGAGATTCAGATCCTCGGCGACGGTTACGGCAACCTCGTGCATCTCTTCGAGCGCGAGTGCTCGATTCAGCGTCGTCATCAGAAAGTCATCGAAGAAGCCCCGTCGCCCGCGGTGACGCCGGCTTTGCGCGAAGCGATGGGTGCAGCCGCGGTTTCGGCGGCAAAGGAGATCGGCTACGCGTCGGCGGGAACCGTCGAATTTCTACTCGACGGCGACGATTTCTGGTTCCTCGAGGTCAACACCCGCTTGCAGGTCGAGCATCCCGTTACCGAGGCGATCACGGGTCTCGATCTCGTGCGTGAACAGTTGCGGATCGCCGAAGGTGAAGAACTCGGCTACGAACAGGCGGACCTCGCGATCGACGGTCATGCGATCGAAGCGCGGCTCTACGCCGAGGATCCCTCGCGTGGCTTTCTACCTTCACCGGGCCTGGTCGAGATCTGGCAACCGGCTCTCGAGCTCGCACGCTTCGATTCGGGCGTCGAATCGGGCAGTGAGGTCAGCCAGGAGTTCGATCCGATGATCGCGAAGGTGATCGTGCACGCGCCGACACGCCGGGAAGCCTCTGCCCGATTGGCGCGCGCGCTCGAGCAGACGCGCCTGCAGGGACTTCGAAACAACCGCGACTTCCTGGTTGCGACGTTGCGTCACCCCGCATTCATCGCCGGCGATACGACGACGGATTTCATCGAGCGGGTCGAACCGGCACGAACCCGGGAACTTTCCGAAGGTGAAATCGCGGACGCGATCATCGCGGCGACGCTGTTTGGTCAGGCGGAACGCCGGGCCGCCGCGCGCGTGCTGACGACCATTGCCTCGGGCTGGCGTAACTCGCTCATGCCGCCGGAGCGGACGACTTATACGATTGGTGATGACGAGATTGCCGTCGAGTACCGCTCGCGTCGGGACGGCTCGTTCACCTTTTCGATAGGGGACGGAGCGTTCGTCGCGCGTATGGGCGATACCGGCGATGACCGGATCGATGTCGAAATCGACGGTCGTCGTGTGACGTTCGCCGTCACCCATACCGACGATCGTTATCTGGTGCACTCGGCGTTCGGTGATTTGGAAATGACCGAATTACCGCGGTTGCCGGTGCCGGGCGCTCTGGAATTGAAGGGCGGATTGACGGCGCCGATGCCGGGTAATGTCATCGGCACCAACGTTTCAGTCGGTGATGCGGTCAGTGAAGGGCAAATCCTCCTGATCCTCGAGGCGATGAAGATGCAGCATCGCATCACGGCCCCGTTCGACGGGGTCGTCACGGAGCTGCATGTCGCGGAAGGCGATCAGGTGGCCAACGGCGCGTTGCTGGTGCTGCTCGAAGATCCCAACGCCAACGCCGAATAGACTCAAACAAGACTCAGGAGGAACCACCGTGGCGGAACTGGAAGCAACCCTATACGAGGTCAAGAACGGAGCGGCGTGGATCACGTTGAACCGGCCGGAAAACCGTAACGCCTTGTCATCGATCCTGGTGATCGAGCTCTACGAGAACCTCCTGCGCGCGAACGACGACCCGAACGTCCGCTCGATCGTCATCACGGGGACCGATCCTGCGTTTTGTGCCGGAGCCGATCTGAAGAGCCCGCCAGGCGCATCCATCGAGGGTCGCGAATCGGTGCCCTATCCGAAAGTGCTGACGCAGATCATGGAGAGCCCGAAGCCGGTGATCGCGGCAGTCAACGGGGCGGCGTTCGCAGGCGGCCTGGGGCTCGTCGGCGCGTCGGATATCGTCATCACAGCCGAAGAGGTGCAGTTCAGTTTCAGCGAGGTGCGGATCGGTGTGATTCCAGCCGTGATCTCGGTGGTCTGTATTCCCAAACTCGGCAAGCATCACGCGATGCGGTTGTTCGTCACGGGTAAGCGTTTCACGGGTATCGAAGCCGTGGAGATGGGATTTGCGCACCGCGCTGTGCCGCGGTCGGAGCTCGAAGCCGCCGTGAACGAGGAGCTCGACATGATCAACCGTGGCGGCCCGATCGCCGTCGTCGAGTGTAAGAAACTCGTCAACAAGGTGCCGACGATGTCGATCGAGGAAGGCTTCGACGTCACGGCCGAGTGGAGTGGTCGGATGTTCCGTAGCGATGAAGGGGCCGAAGGTATGGCCGCGTTCCGCGAGAAGCGTGACGCGGCCTGGATCGAGGCGCTCAAGTAGCGCTGGCGTCAGCCCGACAGAAGCTCGAGGAGGGCCGCGCGCTGGCGTTCGGACAACCGCCGGTAGCGCCGCAGGAGGCGGGCTTCTTCATCGGTCAGGTCACTCGCGAAGGCGAAACGGTCGTCGGCTCGCGCTTCGTCGCTGCCCGCCTCGTCGCGCGGCAGGCCGTCAAAAGAGCGTTCGAGCCGTGCTACGATTTCGGAATTCAGGCTCCTGCGATAATGTCCTGCGGCGTGCGCAATCCGAACCCGCAATTCGGGCGGAAACCGAACCAAGAACCGATAGGGCAGAGTCTTACTAGCCACGATGTCGAGCTTATCGCCTTCCTGGATAAGCGTCGCGCGGCGATTGCTTGTTCACACCCCTGTCGAGATTGGCAGCGTTGAACGACGCCGACGGCGGGGACGCCGATGCGCTCCTGCTCGATGTCCGTGATGTAGGCAAGCGTTTCGGCGACGGCGCGGGTGAGCGGTGGGTTCTCTCGGATCTATCGTTCGGGGTCAGACGCGGCGAAAAGGTCGCGCTCTGGGGCCCGAGTGGGTCCGGCAAGTCGACGCTGCTGGCGCTCATTGCGGGGCTCGACGTACCGACTTGCGGTTCGATCCAGTTTCTTCCACCGAACGGTGACGCCCCTATCGCGCTCGCTGAAGAGACCGAACAGACGCGCAGTGCTTACCGGCGGCGCTACATCGGCTACATATTCCAGTTCTTCAATCTCATCCCGACACTGACCGTCGCGGAAAACGTCGAGTTACCGCTCGAAGTGAACGGACTCGAGAATCGACACGCCGCTCTCGATCGCCTCAGCGCATTGTCGATGGCCGATCATCTGGACGATTTCCCCGCGACCTTGTCCTGTGGTGAACAGCAGCGCGTCGCTATCGCTCGGGCGTTGGCTCATGAGCCCGAGCTGGTGCTTGCGGACGAACCTACCGGTAACCTGGATCTCGAAAACGCCACACTCGTGACCGACCTGCTCTGGCGCGAAGTCGACACCGCGAGGACGGGCCTGGTCGTGGCGACCCACAGCGAAGCGATCGCCTCACGTGCCGACCGTGTGATCGAACTGCGTTGAGGATTCGTCTTCTCGCCCGGCACCAGCGGCGGCTCGCGCTGACGAATCCGCTCTCGATCGCCATCGCGCTGATCGCGATCGCGTTGGGCGTGACGTCAATCGTGACGGTCCACCAGGTGAGCGTTGCGATCCGCGCCACCGTTGCGGGCGACGATCTCTTTCGCGCCTACGATTACACCATCGTGAGCTCGGACGATGGCGCGCCGATCACGGTCGATGACTATTTCGAGTGGCGGTCGGTCTGGCGTTCAGGCGCGTGGTCGCGCGTCGTCGGCATGGTGCCGATGATCGAAGGCACAGTGGAACTGGGGGGACAGCGGGTCTCCGTCGTCGGGTTCGAACCGCTGGCCGACTTCGAACTGGGCAGTACGGCGGAAAGCGGTTCCGGAGCGCCCGATATGCGGCTCCTCACGACGGATCATGTGCTTCTGCCCGCGTCCTTGCTCGAAGCGCTCATGGACGCCGAGTACCGGCTGGGCGGAATCGTCGTGACGGCGGAGATCATGGGATCGGGCCAATCGGTCGTCGCCGACCTATACACCGCTCAGCGGATCCTCGACCGGCCCGAAAGCGTTGACTCGATCTGGCTACGAGCCACGCCGCCCGTGGCCGGTATTCTGGTCTGGATCGATCGGGTCCTTCCCGGAATCGCCGCATTCGTGGATTCGCCGCTCGAACTCGACGCCGTGACGGTTCTCGATCGCAACACTTTCAATCCACTTGCCCGATTTGCAGACGCGATCGTCTTCAATATGGGAGCGCTCGGTGCGGTATCGCTGTTGGTCGCGGCCTTTCTCGTCTACCAGACGGTGATTTCGCGGATCGCCCGACAGGAACGCGATCGTGAACGCTTCGAAATGATGGGCATCCCCGGTGGATGGATCGGCGCGTTGCAAGGGCTCGAGATCGTCTTGATCGCGGCGGTTGCGGCGATGGTCGGACTTGCGGCGGGGATGTGGTTGGCCGAAACGCTTGCCACGGGCGTCGGGGTCTCCACGGGCGGTGTCGATGTCTGGATGATTTCCAAAGCTCTCGTCGCGGGCCCCGGGGTCGCGTTGCTCGCCTGTGTTCTTGCGATGCGGGCGCATCGATCACGCGGTCGTTGGATCGCGAGCGTCGTTTACGTCGGTGCGGCGGGGATCGCGCTCATCAAGGGCGGTTTGCTGTTCGGTTTCCTCGCCTTGCTGCTTCTCTGTTTCGTTCAGATCCGATCCGTCACACCGTTCGCTTCGCATGGCGTGAAATGGCTTGCGGGGCTACTGCCGGGTTTGCGCGTCCGGATGACGCTGCGTGCGTTGACGTCGCGTATCGACGAGGTGCATCTCGCCGTCGGCGCGCTGTCCGTTGCGGTCGCGACAGCGATCGGCATGGGGCTCATGGTCGAGAGCCTGCGCACGGATTTCCTCGATGTCCTCGAAGACCGATTGTGGCCCGGGATATACCTTCGTGATGCCCGCCCGGGCGACCTCTCAGTGGTTGCGGGTGCGGCAGGTGCGACCTTCTCGACGGCGGAGATCCGCGAGTACGGGCGCGCCGAGGTTGCGCTCGTCGGTCTCGGTCGAGCGGAATTGACCGTTGCGACGTGGGATAAGGCCGAAGCTGGCCGGTACGGATTGGTGTACCAGTCACGTCCGGGAGAACGGACGGTCATCGTCAGCGAGTCGCTCGCGCTGCTGAATGGTCTTGGCGTTTCGGACTCGATCATCGTCAAGCAGGGCGATGCGGAACTGCCGGTATCGATCGGTGCCGTGTTCAGGGACTTCGGCAGCCCACTACCGCGGCTGATCATGCCGCGCAAAACCTTCGAGGCGTCGCCGCTACAGGCCGATTGGGAGGAGATTTCGATTCGTTTGTCCGGCGATACCGACGTGCTGACTGCGATCATCGGAGAAGCCTTGCCGCATGTGAGCGTCAGCAATCATGCGGAGATTCGGGCTGTGGCGCTCGATGTCTTCGACCGTACCTTCGCGCTCTCGGAAGCGCTCACGGTCGTTGCGTTGACCGTGGCGGTTGTGGGCCTGATCGGCTCGCTCAATGTGCTGCAGATGGCGCGTCAGCAGGAGTTCGGCTTACTGCACGCGATGGGCTTCAGCCGCGGCTCGGTCGTGTCAGTTGCGTGGTCGCAGAGCCTGATCCTCGGTGGGATGGCGACGCTGGCGGCCGTGCCGCTCGGAATCGTGATTGGCTGGGTGCTCTGCGAGATCGTGAACCCAGCGGCATTCGGCTGGTCGGTCAACCTCCGCCTCGACGCGGTCGCGTTGGCGAACCCCATTCTCCTGGCGATGCTCGGCAGTGCTGTCGCCGGCGTTGCGCCGGCGTATCGAGTCGCGCGATGAAGAACGCTCTCGTCCTCGCCTTGTTGCTCGTGCTTCTCGGCTGCGATCAGAACATCAGCGAATCGGCGCAAGGCCGGGTCGGGATCGGTGAGGTACTCGGGGAGAACGGTGAAAACGACGCCGGTGACCGATCGTTTGCGCAAGCGGATCGCGTCGTGGATTTCGAGTTCCCGCGGGATCACGGGCCGCATCCGGCGTTTCGCAGCGAATGGTGGTATCTCACGGTGGTGCTCGAGACGAGCGGCGGGCGGACGTTCGGCGTGCAATTCACGCTGTTCCGCCAGGCGCTCCGTCGCTGTGATGAGTTGTGCGACGGCTGGCGTGGTGCTCAGGTTTACCTCGGCCATGTCGGACTCGCGGACGTCGATTCGCGCTCGCATCGTGAATGGGAGCGCATCAGCCGGGGGCATCCCCAGCTTGCGGGTGTACGTGTTGATCCCTTCGAGGCTTTCATCGAGAACTGGCGGCTGACGGCCAATGCGTCATTCGAGGAGTTCGCGCTCCACGTGCCGTTGTCCGACGGTTCGATCGAGCTCGATATGGCAGTCGTGCAGCCGGTCACGCTTCAGGGCGATCGTGGACTGTCGATGAAGGGAGGCGATAACGCTTCCTACTACTATTCCATTCCGCGTCTGAGCGCACATGGGCGGATCGAAATCGATGGTGAGTCCCATGCCGTCACGGGGTTGGCATGGCTCGACCGCGAGTGGAGCACGAGCGTGCTGGCGCCCGAGTTCGTCGGCTGGGACTGGTTTGCGTTGCACTTCGATGGCGGTGATAACGTCATGGCGTTTCAATTGCGCCGCCGCGATGGTGCGGCGAGCGAATACAACGCGGGTTCCATGATCCATGCGGCCGGTGGAAGCGAATCACTAACCGCGGAGGACCTCGAGTTCACCCACGTCGATACCTGGCGGGGTTGGCCGATCGAATGGCGTTTGCGTGTTCGGGGTGAACAATGGCGAGTGAAGGCTGCCTTTGCCGATCAAGTCATGAACACGTCGATCCGCTATTGGGAAGGCGTGGTCGACATATTCGATGAGGGCGGAGAACGAGTGGGGCGTGGCTATCTCGAAATGACGGGATACGCGCCCTGACCAGACGTGGATTCAAAGTGGGGGAGCGAATGACTGACGTGGATGAAGAGCTTGATTGGCACCGGGAACGTTCGGAGTCGGGCCCGGACCTCGGGATCCTGCAGGTCCGTTTCGATTGGATGCGCCACCCGCAGGCCGAACGCGTGTTGAAACGCCTGGTGCTCGAATCCGTCGACTGGATCAACGTGGTCGCTCTCGATACCGACGGTCGCTCGATCATGGTCGAGCAGTTTCGCTTCGGCACGGGCGAACGCACGATCGAGACGCCGGGCGGTATGGTCGACGCGGGCGAAACGCCCCTCGAAGCCGCACAGCGTGAATTACTCGAAGAAACCGGCTACGGGGGCGGCGAGTGGCACGAACTCGGGGCGGTTGAACCGAATCCCGCGATACACCCTCATCTTTGCCACCATTTTCTGGCGAAAGATGTCACGCGGATTGCCGACCAGGAGCCGGGTCCCGGCGAAGCCATTGCCATCCGATTGATGTCGGAAGCAGAAATTCGAACGGTCGTGCATTCGGGGGAGTTGCGGCATGTATTGGCGCTTTCAGCGTTGACGCGAGTCTTTGATTTGTTTCCCCGGGTAGGGGGCTAAGGGAATCCCCGTATTCGATGCGCTCAGAACTTTCAATTTGCCGTCGTTGCGATTACGATGCGCGCCGCGACAATCAACGACAATTGCGAGGGTAAATACACTACCAATGGAAAGTGATCTATCTGATCTTTCATCGACTGAAATCCGAGCACAGATTTCTCGCCTGACCGAAGAACTAAAGCGTCGTGAGGCGGAAGAAAAACGGGACTTCTTTGCTCAGATTGTCGAACGCGCCGAGGAACTCAATATTTCGAGTGACGAGGTACTTCGTGTGCTCAAAGGCACGGGCGGGCGGCGAAAGACCGCGGGCGTGCCGATGTATAAGAATCCCGACAATCCAGAGGAGACCTGGACGGGCCGTGGGCGTAAACCTGGATGGCTCATCAGCCGCCTCGAAGCGGGTACGTCTCTCGAGGACATGAAGATCTGAACCCTGCGCCGGGAGGATCGATCGCGGCGAGCGGTCTCCTCCCGCGACGCAACGCGTAAAACGACCGACGCGTCGCTCATTCAACGCTTTCGAAGGGACCCGAACGCTATAAACGGGACATCGGAATCGGTATAGTCGCGCCCCTTCCGCGACAGGGCCCCCTCTCATGAGCGGCTTCACGACGACGATCGTTCACTCCGACCGCCGTGACCCGATCGAGCACGGATCGCTGCAGAAGCCGATTCATGCGACCGTTGCCTACGGCTATGAAGACGTCCAGGACCTCGCCGACGTTTTCCAGGGCAAAAGCTCGGGCTATTCATACGGTCGCCAGGTCAACCCGACGGTTTCCGCACTCGAATCGAAGATCGATCGAATGGAAGGTGGGATAGCCACCGTCTGTTTCGCTACGGGCATGGCTGCTATCGGGACGTTGTTGTTTGCGCTGCTACGTCGGGGTGATCATTTCGTTTCTTCGTCCTTCCTCTTCGGCAACACCAATAGCCTCTTCCAGAGTTTCAGTGTGCACGGCGTTGACGCGTCTTTTGTCGATGCGACTGACGTCGAGGCCGTGGCGGGTGCAATCCGCGAGGAAACGAAGCTCGTCTTCGTCGAGACAATCGCCAATCCGCGAACCCAGGTCGCGGCGCTTCGCGAAATCGGCGAGCTTTGTCGAGAACGCGAGTTGATTTATGTCGTGGATAACACCATGACGTCGCCTTACCTTTTCCAGCCGGCCGACGTGGGTGCGTCACTTATTGTCAACAGCCTGACAAAGTATATCGGTGGCCACGGTAATGCGCTCGGTGGCGCGATCACTGAAACGGGGCTATACAACTGGGAGTTGTTCGACAACATCTATGACACCTACCGGGGCGCTGATCCAAAGAAGTGGGGAATCACCCAGATTCGCAAAAAGGGTTTGCGTGATTTCGGCGGCGCGTTAGGTGCGGAGGCGGCTCACCACATTGGTATCGGCTCGGAAACACTTGCGCTGCGGCTCGAACGCCAGTGCGCCAATGCCAAGACGGTCACGAAGTTTCTCGAGAATCACGAAAAAGTCGACGCGGTGTATTACCCGGGGCTCGAAAGCCACCCTGAGCATGCCCGCGCGAAAGAGCTCTTCCGCCATCCCGGCGCGCTCTTCAGCTTCGAATTGGCGGAGGATGTGGATACGTTCGATTATCTCAACCGCCTCGAAGTCGTCATCAAGTCGTCGAACCTCGGCGACAACCGCACTCTCGCGATTCCGGTCGCGCAAACCATCTATTTCGAGATGGGACGCGAGCGGCGCGCGAGTATGGGCATCAAGGAATCGCTCGTGCGAATCTCGGTCGGTATCGAGGATGTCGACGACCTCATCGAAGACTTCGATCGGGGATTCGGCTGATCGGCGCGGATGCGCTTTGATTCACGCAGCTTATTGCACGAACAGGGGGAGCGATGGGGCGTTTGGAAGGCAAAGTAGCCGTCATCACCGGTGGCGCGGGCGGAATAGGTCGAGCGGCGGCGAAGAAGTTCGCGGCTGAAGGCGCAAACGTGCTCATCGCCGACATGTCTCAAGAGGCCGTCGATGAAGCCCTTGCCTGGATTAGTGACAACCGCGTGACGGGGTTCGTCGGCGATGTGACCGCCAGCGAAGACAACGCGCAAATGATCGCGACTGCAGTCGAACGTTATGGCGGTGTCGACACGCTGCTTGCCAATGCAGGAATCGAAGGGGTGGCGGCGCCGATTACCGAGATGTCCGAGGACGACTTCGATCGGGTGATCGCAGTGAACGTCAAAGGGGTCTGGCTCGGTCTCAAACATGCCATTCCGGCGATCGCGAAACGCGGCGGCGGATCGATCGTCATCACGTCGAGCGTGGCTGGTGTGACCGGTACGCCGTCGATCGCACCGTATGGCACGAGTAAGCATGCCGTGATCGGGCTCATGCGCGCGGCAGCGCGCGAGTGCGCGCCGCAGAACATCCGTGTGAATACCGTCAACCCGTCGCCCGTCGAAACTCGCATGATGAGAAGCCTCGAAGCGAGCATGGCGCCGGACGACCCCGAAGGTGCACGCGAACGGATTCGCGCCAACATCCCGCTCGGGCGCTACGCGGAGCCGGAGGACATCGCGAATGTCATGGCTTTCCTCGCGAGCGACGAAGCCGAGTTCTTGACCGGCTCGATCTACAAAGCCGACGGAGGCAACAGCCAGTACTGAGGGGCGCGCTCCCACCGCCGCCCTGCCGCTTTGGGGGATTCAAGTGGTCGATCTGATCATGGATACGAACCTTTCCTTGCCGAACAAGCGAAAGGGCAAGGTGCGCGACCTCTACGACGTCGAGATGCCCGACGGAACGACGGCGCTTCTGATCATCGCAACGGATCGGATCAGCGCATTCGACGTGGTGATGCCGAACGGCATCCCCGGCAAGGGCGTTGTGCTGACCCAGCTTTCCAATTTCTGGTTCGAGCATTTTGGTGGTCGGTTCCCGCACCACGTGATTTCGACCGACGTCGCTGACGTGCCGGGATTGACTGACGCGGAGCGCTTGTTGCTCGACGGCCGGGTCATTCTCTGTCGTAAGACGAACGTCATCCCGATCGAGTGCATCGCGCGCGGCTACCTGACCGGGAGCGGTTGGAAGGACTATCAGCAAACAGGTCAGGTTTGCGGCATCGAACTGCGCCCCGGGCTCACGAATGGCGATCGCCTGGAGGAGCCGCTCTTCACGCCGTCGACCAAAGCCGAAGATGGCGACCACGACATGAACATCACCTTCGACGACGGTGTTCGAATGGTCGGTTTCGATGTGATGCGCTGGCTCGCCGACACGACGGTCGAGCTTTATACGCGAGCGCGCGATTTCGCGTTTCACCGCGGCATCATCCTGGCTGATACCAAATTCGAGTTCGGGGTCGTCGATGGCGAACCGGCACCGCTTCTGATCGACGAAATCTTTACGCCCGATAGCTCCCGCTTCTGGCCGCTTGCCGCCTGGCAGCCGGGTCGCGAGCAGGAAAGCTTTGACAAGCAGTACGTGCGCAACTACCTCGAAACACAGGCGTGGGATAAAACGCCGCCAGCGCCGATGCTGCCGGACGACGTGCTCACCGACACCATGGCGCGCTACCTCGAAGCCTACGAGCGCCTCACTGACCAAAGGCTAGAACTCTCGTGACGATATCGCTCAAGTACGGCTGCAACCCGCATCAACCGATTGCGAGCGCGGAAACCGATGCGATCGCCGTTCGAAACGGTAATCCGTCGATGATCAACTTCCTTGACGCTCTCAATGCGTGGCAACTCGTCGACGAACTTCGCCGCGCGACCGACCTCCCAGCAGCGGCGTCGTTCAAGCACGTGTCGCCGGCGGGCGCGGCGGTGGCGGTGCCGATCGACGACGATCTGCGTAGCGTCTACGAAATCGGTAACCGGTCATTGACGCCCCTCGCAACGGCCTATGTGCGTGCTCGGGGTGCCGATCCGAAGTGTTCCTTCGGTGACTTCGTCGCGTTGTCGGACCCGGTCGATGAGCCGACGGCAAACTATCTGAAGGGCGTTGTCAGCGATGGCGTGATCGCACCTGGCTTCGAAGGTGATGCCGCGGCGATTCTCGCCAATAAGAAGGGCGGTAGCTTCATCGTCTTCGAGGTCGATTCGAGTTATCGACCGCCGGAAGTCGAAACCCGCGAGGTGTTCGGCGTGCGGTTGACCCAGACGCGCAACAACCGAGCGGTGACACTCGGTGACCTCGATGAAGTCGTGACGGGTGAGCTGACCGATGCGGCGCGCCGTGATCTGCTCCTCGGCCTGGTCACGTTGAAGTACACGCAGTCGAACTCGGTGGGATATGCCAAGGACGGTCAGATGATCGGCATCGGCGCGGGCCAGCAGTCGCGCGTCGACTGCACGAAACTCGCCGGCGCAAAGGCCGATACCTGGTACCTCGGATTGCACCCGAAGGTCCGTCGCCTCGTTTTCGATAGGAACGTCAAACGTCAGGAGCGAATCAACTGGCGGATTCGCTACATCGAAGGCGACATGACGACATCGGAAGCGGCCATGTTCGATGCGATCCTGGCCGAATCAGCCGAGCCGTTGACGAGCGTCGAGAAGCGAGAGTGGCTGGCGGGCCTCGACGGAGTGGCGATGGTGAGCGACGGCTACATCCCGTTTCGAGACAACGTCGATCATGCGCAGAAACATGGCGTTCGCTTCGTTGCGCAACCGGGAGGTTCGAGTCGGGACGGCGAGGTGGCCGAGGCGTGCCGCGAATACGGCATCGCGATGGCGCATACGAGCCTGCGGCTTTTCCACCACTAGCCGCCGCGTGGAGTGGATCGAGTACCGCGAGATCGCGGACCGGGACGATGTCATGACGCGCCTTCTGCTCGAGCGAACCCGCGTGCTCGTCGATGACACCTCGTCGGGCGCGATCAGTGCCGTTCTGGCCCGGCCGTCGATCGAGAAGCCGGTTGGATTTAGAGGGGACGAGCGCGCCGATCTTTTTTTCGTGGCGGACCTGAAACCTTTGATACCACGTGTCCTCGACGCGCTTCGCACGGCGGATGCGGGGCAGGTCATGATCAAACAATGGGAAGCTTGCGGGAGGGCCGTTGATGTTTGAACGCGTATTGATCGCGAATCGTGGGGTCGTCGCACGCCGCGTCGTGCGTGCCTTGAACGAACTCGGTATCGAGAGTGTCGTCGTCTACAGCGAAGCGGATGCCGAAGCGCCGTATCTCGCCGAAGCCACGAGCGCGGAGCCTTTATCCGGCGTCACGGCCGCGGAGACCTACCTCGATCAAGCCCGTTTGATCGATGTCGCGAAGTCCGCGGGCTGCGACGGCATCCACCCCGGCTATGGCTTCTTGAGCGAAAACGCGGGTTTTGCGCGTGCGTGTGAAGAAACGGGCATTCGATTCATCGGACCGTCTCCGGAGCACATCGCGACGATGGGCACCAAAACGACTGCCCGGCAGACCTTTGCCGCGGCAGGCTTTCCCGTTGGGGCGGGTTCGGACGTGGTCGACGAGAGCAACGTTGCCGACGAAGCGCGACGCATCGGCTTTCCTGTCATGTTGAAACCCGCGGCAGGTGGCGGCGGAATCGGCATGCGCGTCGTTCGTGAGGGTGAGGACATCGTTGCGGCGTTCTGGGAAGCGAGTCGGCTGGCGGCCGCGGCATTTGATGACGACGCCATCTATATCGAGGCGTTTCTCGAACGCCCTCGCCACGT
Organism: uncultured Pseudomonadales bacterium; assembly: GCA_951813295.1. Lineage (GTDB taxonomy): Bacteria > Pseudomonadota > Gammaproteobacteria > Pseudomonadales > Azotimanducaceae > VXYL01. The sequence continues at coordinate 255,252 of CATOTI010000002.1, read as the reverse complement.
CGAGTTCCAGATCATCGGGGACGGAGAAAACGTGCGGGGCGTTTTCGAGCGGGACTGCTCATTACAGCGACGCCATCAGAAAGTGATCGAAGAAGCGCCGGCGCCGGGCCTCGACCGAGCGCTCGTTCGCCGGATCGAGACCGATGCGGTCGCCGCCATGCAAGCGATCGGCTACCGCAACCTCGGCACGGTCGAGACGCTCTTCGCGGGTGAAAACGTCGGATTTCTCGAGGTCAACACGAGGCTGCAGGTCGAGCACGGCGTGACCGAGGAAATCACGGGTATCGATCTAGTGCAGGCGCAGATCAAGGTCGCCGCGGGCGAACGGTTGAGCGGCGTTCTGCCGGATGACATCACGGCGACGGGACATGCCGTTCAGGTGCGCGTTTATGCCGAGGATTCCGAGCGGCTCCTACCGTCGAGCGGGCGGTTGTCCGTCTATCGACCACCGAATCTGATCGGTGTTCGTGTAGAGGCCGGCTATCAGGAAGGTCAAATGGTGACCCCACATTACGACCCGCTGATAGCGAAGATCATCGGCACCGGGAAGACCCGGGCGCAAGCGATCGGCCGTGCATTGGTCGGTGTGCGGGCGTTCGAGATTCAGGGGATCCAGACCAACCGGCCGCTTTTGGAGCGAGCTCTTCTGAACGATGCGTTCGTGGCGGGCGAGGTTCATACCGGTTTCCTGGACGATCTGCTATAAAGCGTCGTCATTTTTCGGGGGGTATCCATGGCGCGAGTCGATGTCGAGAGCGAAGTCACCGGTAACGTTTGGAAGGTAGAGGTCGCTGAAGGCGACTCCGTTCAGGAAGGTGACGTGCTCATCATTCTCGAATCGATGAAGATGGAAATCCCGGTCGAGGCGCCGGCAGCCGGAACCGTCGCCGAGCTCAAAGTCGCCCCTGAAGATTCCGTCGAAGAAGACCAGGTCGTCGTCGTCCTCGAGACCTGATGGCCTTGCGCGCCAGAGCGCGCGCTGACGGAACAACCGTACACACGCGATGGCGGCGACTGACGCTGTCGTGCCAGTTCTTCTCGTCATGAGTCGTGTGGTTTACTTCCCGCCGATCGCAATCGGAAAACTCGAATGAGCTGGGAAGAAGAAGTCCACGAGATCCACCGCCGCCGTCGCCTGGCCCAGGTGCAGGGCGGTGAAGAAGGAATAGCGAAGCAGCACGCGCGCGGGCGTTTGACGATCCGCGAGCGCATCGAAGCGGTGCTCGACGAGGGCTCGTTCCAGGAGCAGGGGCTCGCGACGGCGATTCCCGAGTACGACGAGAATGACAACCTGCTCGGCTATGTGCCTGCGAACTATGTCGTGGGCTTCGGCCGTGTCGAAGGTCGCCGCGTAGTCGTCGGCGGCGAAGATTTCACGCTGAAAGGTGGCTCACCCAATGGGGCGGGGCTTCGCAAGAGCATCTACGCCGAACATCTGGCGGTGCAGTACAAGATTCCGTTGATCCGCAGCCTCGAAGGCGGCGGCGGAAGTGTCAAAGGCGGCGGGCGTAAAGGCGGGACCGTCGGCGAACCCGTATTCACGGAGCCCCGTTTCAAGATCATCGCCGATGCCATGGGCAAAGTTCCCGTTGTCTCGATGGCGGGCGGGGCAGTCGCGGGATTCCCGGCCGGCCGTATGGTCGCGGCGCATTTCTCGGTGATGGCCCGACACACCGCCCAGGTCATGATCGGCGGGCCGAAACTCGTCGAACGTGCGCTCGGGGTGAGCCTCACCAAGGATGAGTTGGGTGGTGCTCACATTCACGCGAAAAGCGGCATCGTCGACAACATTGCCGACGATGAGTACGACGCGTTCAAGCAGGTGCGGCGTTTCTTGAGCTATCTCCCGTCGAGCGTCGAAGAACGCGCGCCGCGGATCGTGTCGGATGATCCGGTGGAGCGGATGGAAGACGAGCTGCTGTCGGTCATTCCGCGCGACTCGAATGCGCCGTTCGAAGTTCGCGACATCATCGAAATGGTGTTCGATCGCGATTCGTTCTTCGAAATTGCCCCTGCGTACGGCGCGAGCCAGGTGGTCGGCCTCGCGCGGCTCGACGGGCAACCGGTCGGCGTCATGGCAAACGACTGTCAGGTTTATGCCGGCGCGATGACGGCGGAAGCCGCACAGAAGTATCGCCGTTTCGTCGAGATGTGCGACACGTTCCACATCCCGATCGTCAACTTCGTCGACCAGCCCGGTTTCATGATCGGCCCCGAGTCAGAGCGCAACGGCACGATCCGCTACGGCATGGCGGCTGTCGCGGCGGCGGTCCAGGCAACCGTACCGTGGGCGTCGATCCAGATTCACAAGGGCTTCGGTGTCGCCACGGCCGCGCACTATGGTCAAAACGCGTACGTGCTCGCGTGGCCATCCGTCGAATCGGGCGCGCTACCCCTCGAAGGGGGCGTGGCCGTCGCGTTCCATCGCGAGATCGCAGCCGCGGCGAACCCGGAAGCCAAACGCCAGGAAATCGAGGATCGACTGCGCCAGGCACGTTCGCCGTTTCCGCGTGCCGAATCCTTTGCGGTGCACGAGTTGATCGACCCGCGCGAGACGCGACCAATGCTCTGCCAATGGGTGGATTGGATCCAACCGCAACTCGAACAACTCACCGGGTCGGTGAAGTTCCCGATGCGGCCTTAAGCGATGGCGGCGGTTGTCCTCTCGGCATCCTTGGCCTTCCTCCTCGCGGGGATCGGCTGGTTGGTTCTGCCAAGTCGGTTCCGGCTCGCCGAAGACCAACAACAAAACGACATCCTCAACTTCTTCGTCTTTGTCGGCATCTCCTTCGTCGCGGCGTTTCCAGTGGTCTTTTTTGTGGTCGGCGCTTGATAGAACCGCCTGCTATATGCGGGTGCTTCAAGTTCCGCCTTTGAAAAACAAAATTCATTCATGAATGATGCGCTGCTCCGGATGGAGCCATGCGTATGCAAAACCTGGAACTTCGCCATTTACGAACGCTGACGGCGCTTCGAGAGACAGGCAGTCTGGTGGAAGCGGCCGAACAGGTATTCCTCACCCAGTCAGCCCTCTCGCACCAGATCAAAGATCTCGAAGACCGGCTCGGTTCGAGACTCTTCATCCGAAAGACCAAACCGGTTCGTTTCACGCCCGCGGGGCAACGCCTGCTCGAACTCGCTGACGAGGTTCTGCCGGCCGTTCAACGCGCCGATCTCGACCTGGCCCGATTAGCCGGTGGTGAGTTGGGACGGCTCTTCATGGCGATCGAGTGCCACTCCTGCTTCGAGTGGTTGCTGCCGGCGATCGATGCCTATCGTGAGAGCTGGCCCGAGGTGGAACTCGACGTTTCCGGGGGATTTCACTTCCAGCCGCTGCCGGCGCTCGCGCGCGGTGACCTCGATCTCGTCATAACAGCCGATCCGAGTTCGGGCGAAGACCTGATCTATTGGCCGCTCTTCAGCTACGAAGCCCAGATCGCCGTGGCCAAGGATCATCCCTGGGTTGAGAAGGAGTGGATCGAACCGGCCGATCTCGCGACGGAAACGCTGATCACCTACCCGGTCGATCGATCGCGGTTGGACGTCTTCACGCAGTTTCTCGACCCGGCGGGCTTCGAGCCAGCGCGGGTGCGAACAGCCGAACTCACGACGATGATGATTCAGCTCGTTTCATCGGGTCGGGGTGTGTGTTGCTTGCCGAACTGGGCTCTGCACGAATATACCGAACGCGACTACGTGGTCGCACGCTCGCTGGGCGAGGACGGTATCTGGCCGAATCTCTTTGCAGCGGTCCGTGCCGATCAGGCGAATGCGCCCTTCCTCGAGGCGTTCGTCGAACTCGCGCGCCAGACCTGCTTTGCGAACCTGATCGGCATCGTGCCGGCGGATGCCGAGGTCGACGCGGCCCGGGACGGTGAGCTCGCGCGGCGTTAGGGAACGAGGACGGACTCCGCCCAGTCCGTGTCAGTTCGCCGATACATCCGTCGGTCGTGCACGCCGTTGGCCTGGCCGAGATCCAGACGCTCGAGAAGATCGACGCGAAGAAAGAAGCCGACCGCGCTCTCGGGCGCGGTTGTCGGTACTTCCTCGGGCAAGACATCGAGCAACGCGGCTCGACTCGCGATCTCGCTCGATTGGGGATGGTCCCGATAGACCCAATCCATCTTCTTCGGTGGATCGGGTCGGAGTCGCCAACTGTCGTGTATCACGTCCACCGGAATCCGCTCGAGACGAGCGGTGAGGCGGTATTGAACCTGGATCGACGGCAACCACACGACGAGAGCGATCGTCTCTGACGCGTCGAACTCGGTCATCTTCGGACTCGTCGCGTTGATGAAGAGTGCGAGTTCGGAGTCGAGGTCGCGCAGGACGAGTGTTCGTGCGGCGGGCTCACCCGCTGGCGTGACCGACGCGACGATGGCGACGCCAGCCATCGGATCTTGTGCCTCCCGGGCGCGTCCGCGATCGTCCTTCAGACGTTGGAGCGGGTTCTCTGCTGTGCTCACGCCTCAGCGATCCGAAAGCTGGCTTTCGACGACGATGTCGATCCAGCGGTCCTGGCCGATGAATCCCCGCCCCCAGGACTCGTACTCCGCGCCAAAGCCCGCCGCCCTCAACTCGGCGACCGTTCCGGCCCCGAGATGGTCGAGGACGATCTTGCGGGTTTTCGTGATGACCTCGACTGCGCGTTCGATATCGGCCCGGTTGCCCAGTGGACCGTGGCCCGGAATCACCTGGGTCTCGTCGTTGATCATCGCGTGCACCTTCATGAGGTTCGCGACGAACCCGGTGACCGAACCGCCGGACGGGACGTCGACGTAGGGAAAGGCACCGTTGAAAAGATGGTCGCCCATGTGGATGACGTTCGACTGGGCGAACCAGACGACCGTGTCACCGTCGGTATGGCCCTCTGGCAGGTGAATGAGTTCGATCGACTCACCGTTGAAGTGCACGTTGATGAAATCAGCGTACGTGACGACGGGTAGTGCTTCGCGTGGCGCCGAGAGCACCAACCGGGCCCGGACGTTATCGTGCGCTACGATGACGCCGTCTCGGCCGAAATGGGCGTTACTGCCTGTGTGGTCGCCGTGGTAGTGCGTGTTCAGGATCAGGCGCGGTCGGTCGCCACCGAGATCGTCAAGCGCCGCTTGGATCTTGTCGGCAAGCGGCGCGAACTGATCGTCGATGATGAGCGTACCGTCGTCGCCGATGCTGACGCCGATGTTGCCACCAGCGCCCTCGAGCATGTGGATCGATCCGGCGACATGCGTTGCGCGCATCTGGACGGCATCGAACTGGCTGGCGGGCCCGGCGGCAGCCGGCACGATCATGAACAGCGCCGCGAGCGCGATGATTCGTCTTGCCATGGTCCTATCTCTCTCAATCAGAGCTGCAAGTGTCGCCCGGTGAGTTCGACATTAGCCAGCTCTGGCGGCGCTTCGGCTTGATGGCGCTTGGCGAGCCCGTAGATCAGACCATGCGTGTTGGCGACGAGCGCGTCCTGCAAGAGACCGTCGATGTCGACTTCTTCGCCGCGCTGCAACAGTCGTTCGAACACCCAGATGAAATGATTGGAATGCCGCGCGCGAATGTTGGTGCCGTAGAAGAGGTCGTAACGATCCTCCGGCGCCGCCTCGATGTGTGCCGACATCAACTGACGCGAAAAGACCTCGTGATCTGATCGGGACAAGGCCGTGAACATGGAGCCGATCTCATCGGAGGTCACCCGTCCGCCTTCCGCCGCCGTATGGCTCGACAGATACAGGAACCCCGCAATCAGCCCCAGTTGGTGGTTGACGGAGTCGGAGATCGACAGGAAGGCATCCTGCCGGGCGTGCATCTCGTTCGCCGCCATCTTTTCCGACTGGATGATCGCTTGTTCGGCAGTTCGTTGGATCTCTTCAGCCTGGCTCGTGAGTGCGCGCGTGTTCTGCTCGAGTTCCTGTTGTTGCAGGAAATAGCCGATCACCAGCCAGAGAAACGCGAGGGGTGCAAATGCGCCTTCGAAAAAACTGCCGATATCGGCGGCGGGTAGCGTGCCGAATTCTTTGAAGCCGACGACGCCGGCGATATAGACGAAACCGAGCGCCAGCCAGACGCCGGTGAGGCCCAGTCCCAGTAGTATTCGCCAATCCAAGGCTAGACCTTGTCGTCTTCCTCCGCGGAAGCGGCGGGCGACGCGTCAGTCGACACGGTTGGCGTCGGCGCGGGCGCGGAGGAATTCGTCACCGCCGGGGCCGGTTCGTCGTCGAGCGTATCGGCTTCGATGCTTGCGTCAGCGAGCTGCCGACGGATTTCCGCCAAGTCGCGCTGGATCTCGCTCAGGCGAAAAATGAAATCCGGCAGCATGTCGACGATTCGCCAGACAAAATAGGCGATCGCAAAGACCGCTACCAGGATGAGAAAGCTCCAGAACATGACGCTCTCCGATGTATTTACGATCGCGCGCACGGTAACGAGCAAGTGACATCGCGTCTACAGGCGGACGGGATGATTCCGTCGGAATTCGTCGATCGTCTCGAAGCCGAATTCGGCGCCCGGATCAGGGAACGTGTTCTCGCGAGCTTCTCGACCGAGAAACGAACCGCGTTTTGGATCAACCCGCTCGTAGCCGGCGACACGCCCGACGTGGGCGCGGCCATCGACGGGATGGTGGACGTTTATGCGGTCGATGCCACCGAGCGCGCGGCACTCGTCGATCGTCCGGCCGCGCGTGATGGTCGAATCTACCTACTCAATCCGTCGAGTCTCGTCGCCGTGCGTGCCCTGGCGCCGTGTCATGGCGAAGAGATTCTCGATCTCGCTGCCGCGCCAGGCGGCAAGACGATCGTCATGGCGGCCGCGATGCAGAATACGGGACGCATAGCGGCGGTCGAACCGATCCGTGCCCGGTTTTTCCGGCTAAAAGCCAATCTCGATCGGTGTGGCGTCGCAATCGCGCGGTGTTATCAGGACGACGGTCGGCGGACGGGACGGAAAACACCGGAACGGTTCGACCGAGTGCTACTCGATGCACCTTGTGCGTCGGAAGCTCGTTTTCGTACGGACGATCCGTCGACGTTTTCGCATTGGACGCCACGCAAGACAAAAGAGGTCGTGCGTAAGCAGCGCGGATTGATTGCGTCGGCTTTCCGGGCGCTGAAATCCGGCGGGGTGCTCGTCTACTGCACGTGTTCACTGAGCGCCAGGGAAAACGAGGGTGTCGTCGAATGGCTGCTGCGTCGCGAATCGAATGCGCACATCGTTCCCATCGAGGCGCCGGTCAGCGTGTCTGACGGTCGGATCGAGGGCACGATTCGGATCTGGCCGGACGATCTCTACGATGGCTTCTTCGTCGCGAAGATAGAGAAGCGTTAGCTGCGGCGGAGGATCTTCGGGGTGACGAAATCGGTCAGCCGGTACGACCAGGTTGGATCGGTTTCGACCTCGAAGCGCGCCACGCTCAAAGTCGGGTAGGACGTCTCGAGTGGTTCGCTCGAAAGCTCGTTGATGCCCCGCCCGATCGTGGGGTTGTGGCCGACGATCGCGACCTCGTCGTACTCGAGCGTCGCGGTCTCGATTCTTTCCATCAAGGTTCTCACCTGGCAGAGATAGAGCTCGCCCACACCTTCGATCGTGATCCCGGGAAAGAGCCCCTCCGCCGTGGCGGTCGTTCGCGCGGCTGCGCTCGCCAATACACGATCCGGTTGCGCTCGTGTCTCGAGCCAGGAGCGCATCGCGGCGACGTCGCGCTGACCCCGTTCATTCAGTGGACGATCGAAGTCCGCCGTACCGGGTGGATATCCCGATTTGGCGTGACGGATCAGCCAGAGGATCTTGATGGTCGTCTCTCCGCGTTTGAGAAATGCGACGACCCGGACTTCTGGTCGTGCGTCGATCGCGTCAAACTGAACCCAACGATGACGAGGAGCAAGTTGTGGGAATTCGAGGAGATGCGGCAATCGTTGGATTCGCCGAGTACGAACACATCCGAAAGTACACGGGCGAAAAGAAGTTTACGGTCGAGCAGTGGGCGGATCTGACTAAGCTTGCGCTCGATGATGCCGGCCTCGACATCCGCGACGTGAACGGACTCGTCTGTAGCGACATTCGCGAAACAGCGATGTTCACGCCGGCGACGATCGTGGAGTATCTCGGACGTCCGGTGAACTTTGCCGAGCATATCGATCTCGGCGGGGCATCCCCGGTCGGAATGGTCTGGCGAGCCGCGGCCGCGATCGAACTCGGCATCTGCGATGTCGTGATCTGCGCGCTACCGGCGCGACCCATTCCGTCGAACCCTAACCCCGGTCCCGTCGACCCGCGACGATTCTTTCAGTCGAGTAGCAACAACTGGGGATCGCCTCAAGCCGAGTTCGAGATCCCCTACGGCAACCTCGCGCAGAACTGCGGATACGCGATGATCGCGCAGCGTTACGCGGCCGAATACGGTTACGACGAAGCGGCGATGGCGAAGCTGGTCGAGGATCAGCGCTACAACGGCGCCTTGAATCCGCTCGCCGCGTTCTACGGCAATCCGGTGACCGCGGATGACGTGCTGGCGAGCAAGATGATTGCCGATCCGCTGCATCTGCTCGAGATCGTCATGCCCGTCGCGGGTGGCGCGGCAGTGGTCATCGCGAGCCGCGAAGTCGCTGAGCGTTGCCGCCATCGCGGTGCGTTCATCAAGGGATTCGGCGAGCACCTGACGATCAAGACGCCGACCTACGCCGACGATCTCTGTCACTCGCCCGTCGGGCCAGCAAGTGATCAGGCTTTTGCAATGGCCGGTATCGATCGGAGCGACGTCGACGTCTGTGAGATCTACGACTGCTACACCATCACCGTCATGCTCACCCTCGAGGACGCGGGTTTCTGCGGCAAGGGCGAAGGCATGCGCTTCCTGAAGGAACAGGACATGCGCTGCCACGGCAACTTCCCCGTCAACACCCACGGCGGTCAGCTCGGTATGGGCCAAGCGGGTATGGCGGGCGGCATGACGCAAGTAGTCGAAGGGGCGCGACAGATCATGGCCCGCGCGGATGACCGGCAAGTCGCCGACTGCGATATCGCCTATATCTCCGGCACCGGCGGCATCATGTCCGAGCAAGCCGCGCTCATCCTCGAAGGAGCGTAAGCCCGTGGATCTGACCCCACCGATTCCCGTTCCCACCCCGACGTCCCAACCTTTCTGGGATGGCCTCAAAGAGCGGAAGGTTCGTTTACAGCGCTGCGACGATTGCGCGACCTGGATCTACTACCCGCGCAGCCGTTGCAGCGCGTGTCTGTCGGACGCCCTCTCCTGGCACGACGTTTCCGGTGAAGGCGTGATCTACACCTACACCGTCACGCATCGGCCGACGTCACCGCATTTCGCCGACGAACTCCCGCAACGCCTCGCCGTGATCGAACTTGCCGAAGGTGTCCGCCTGACATCGACGCTCACTAACGTCGATGATCGGGATATCCGGGTTGGTATGCGTGTTCGGCCGGTTTTTGATGATGTGAGCGATGATGTGACGTTGTTGCGCTTTGAGCCGGGCTCTTTATAGCGGGGGCTTTGCCCCCGCCGGATCGGCGCCGAGTCTGAGTTGGCGGATGAGGGAATCTCGCCGCGCGCGCGAGCCGCTTCGCGGCTCGTTGGCAGTTTTTGCTGACGCAATAACTGCTGGGGCGTAGATGCGTTTTCGGGGGCTATTGCGCGCGGGCCCCGGTGGTTGGCGTGTTCGCCTGAGGGCTTCGTTTGGTGTCGTGCGGGATTTAGGGGTGGATCAGTCGTCGCGGACGCGCTGGGACGTGCCGCTCGATGATCTGGAAAGCGCTGACTTCGTGGGCTGGGAAGCTCTGACTAACCGGAGGAGTAGGCTGGATTGCAGCTTGCTCTTTTCTTGTGGGGGCTCTGCCCCCACGCCCCCGCCGGATCGGCGCGAAGTCTGAGTTGGCGGATGAGGGAATCTCGCCGCGCGCCCAGTGCGGCGCGGAATCGCTGCGGGGGATTCCCCCCTGCGCGCGTTGCGCGCGGGGACCCCGGGGTTGGCGTGTTCGCCGGAAGGCGTTGTTCGATGTTGAGCGCGATTCGCAGGATGGGCTGGGACGCGTTTGCAGAATCCTGCAATTTCCTTCCCTCGATTTCCTGGAAAGGATTTGCAGGCTGATCGGTTCGCTACAGACTTCCTAAGGGCAAATCAGTTCTAAAGCCGGCATACCCCAATCAGCGAAATCGATGACTCCGAGCCCGGCGCGGCAACGCCGCGCCGCAGGGGGGTCCTAGGGGGGACCCGGAGGGTCCCCCCTAGAAGAAAGAGTTCACGAAATTCCAGCCTCAAACTGCCGCCGGATCGACGGTTTCCAGATCGCCGGATCGACCGTTCCCAGATCGCCGGATCGACCGTTCCCAGATCGCCGGAGACCCTTCCCAGATTTCGCCTACCCACCCATTCGCAGGCTGGCTGAAACCGCAGGCTTCCCAGACGCCGACGGGTCACGCCCAACCCTTTTTAGCCCTACTCATAAATCGCCAGGAACTCTTGGAACGCCTGCATCTGCCCACCGCTGGCGGAGGACGGCACGATGATCGGTGTCTTGATCCCGGCGTCGAACCAGGCCTCGATGCCTTCGCGAACTTCCGACGCGGTGCCGAAGAGCGTCGTGTCGGCGAGCCATTGATCGGAGAGGCAGTCGGGGATTCGGTCGAAGTCCTGGTCACGCATCGCGGATTCGACGGCTTCCATCTCTTCGACGTAACCGGCTTCTTTCCAGTAGTTCCGATAGTTCGGCAGCATCGCGTAGCTCGTGAGCGTTTTACGGTTGCGTGCTTTCGCGGCTTCGAGATCGGAGCTTACGACCGTCGGAATCATGTTGCCGATGAAGAAGTCATCGTTGGCGCGTGTGGCGTCGTCGAGCACGGCGAGGCTGTCGGCCATGTGAGATCGGGCGCCGTTGGCGAAGACCATGCCGCCGCCGATTTCTTCGGAGAGCTTGATCATCTTCTTGCGCAAAGTGGCGAGCACGAGACGCGGGAGTTCGCCGGCGCGCGGGACCGCGCGCAGTTCCTCGACGAACTGGCGCATGTCGGATAACGGCTTGCCCGCTTTGATCCCGAGTCGGTCCATGGCGGGGCTGTGGCTGACGCCGATCCCGAAGTCGAAGCGTCCGTCGGAAATCTCGTGGATGAAGCTCACGGTCTGGGCGAACTCGTTGACGTGGCGGGTATAGATGGGCGTGATGCTCGTGCCGAGCCGGATTTCATTGGTTGCCATCGCCATGGCCTGACAGAGCGCCAGACCGTCACTCATGCTGGGGCAATAGATCCCCGGAAAACCTCGTGCTTCGATCGCCTGAGCGAGTTCGATGGTCTGTTTGCGGCGCCCTGGAACGGCGACGAGGCTCATAGCGGGGAGTGCGGTCATGGTGGTTTCCCTCTGAAATCAGGTGATGATTCTTAGTTCGAAAAGGTCGCGTCGGCCTGCGACGAGCAATCGGGCCATTGTGAATCGATTGCTCGGGTAGCTCTAGTGATCGATCGGAATGGAGTCCGGATACGGCTTCACCCAGTAGCCCGCGGATTGTTCGCCCGAGAGGCCCGCGCGTTGATAAACCTGGGCGTCGACACGTTCCTTCGCCGTGAACATGACCTCGAAGATATCGACCGAGGGGTAGAAGACGAAGGCGTAGACGTCGTAGTGGCGAAGGGTGGGCCCTTTGACAACGTTCTCCACCGAACCCAGCACGAGGATCTGTCCGCCGAGTTTGCCGAGCACGCGCGTCGCGCGGTCGCTGTAACGCGCGTACAGCTCTTCGGCGCTGGCATCGCTCGCCTCGTTCGCGGGATCTTCGGGGACTTCGGCGTGGCGCAGGAGGTTCAGCATCACGATTTCGTCGCGATATTCGCCGTCGAAGAGTGCTTGCCAGCGATCGAGATAGGTGGCGTCCGGCACCACATCCGCGATCGGGACCGACTCGCCCGGTTCGATCGACGGATCGTCGCGAAAACCTCGTAGTCGCCAATTCGTGAATAGGAGCAGCTCGGGTGGTTCCGGGCGCACCCTGAGGAGGTGATAACGAGCCACGATCGAGGATCGGTCGAGTTCGTCGACAAACGCCTCGTAGTCGGCCGTTCGATCGAAATCGATGATCACGACCTCGTCCCAGACGCCGAGATCGGTACCGCCGAGTTGAACGGGGTCGTAGCCGGCGAAACGAAGCTCGCCCGTGCTGAAGAGTGGGTTCGTCGGCGCACTCGGCCTGATGCCTTCGTCGAAGGCGATGAAAACCGCAACGGATCGCGCCGGTAGCATGAAGCTTCGAATCGCGAACGCGATGATCAATACGGTGACGACCGCCAACGCGATACGAACGGTGATACGCATTCAGTCGGCGCGCTCTTCTTGGAAGCTCGTTCGTTCGATGAACGCGTAGACGAGCAAAAGACCGGCCACGAAGCCGCCGATATGGGCCCAGAAGGCGATGCCGGCGCCGGTGCTGCCGGCCAGTATGGGCAAGCCCGAGAGAACCTGTATTGCGAACCAGAAGAGCAGGATCACGGCGGCGGGTATGAAGGTGGTCGTAAAAAACAAACCGAGGAAAACAAACGTTAGGATTCGCGCGCGCGGGTAGAGCAGCAGATAGGCGCCCAGCACACCACCGATGGCGCCGGACGCGCCGACGACGGGAACGGTGCTGTCGATGTCGGTGGCAATTTGCGCACCGCTCGCGACCAACCCTGCCAGGACGTAGAACAGGATGAACCGAACCGGGCCCATACGATCTTCGATGTTGTCGCCGAAGACCCAGAGAAACCACATGTTGCCGATCAGGTGGAGCCAGCTGCCGTGCATGAACATGCTCGATACGAGCGTGAACGCGCTGGTGTCGCCGAGTCGGCAGACGACGGACTGGGAGAAACGCACGGGTGTCCCGTCGGCAACCAGGCCCAGGAGTTCGCCGGGAATGAGCCCGAACCGGCAAAAAGACATCGCGAGGCTTGCATCACTGCCGAAGCCCTGGACGATTGCCCAAACGAGCGCGTTGATCGCAATGATAATGAACGTGGCAATCGGTACGCGGCGGGTAGGGTTCTCATCCCGCAGCGGAAACAACATACCGGGACTCCCTCGCTAGTGATCAGACTATGGCCATCCTTGCTGAACTCGACAACCTGAATCACCGTGTCGCCGACCGCGACCTGTTTTGCGATCTGACACTCACGATCAACGAAGGCGATCGCATCGGTCTCGTCGGCCACAACGGCTCGGGCAAGTCGACGCTGTTGCGTGTCATCACCGGGGAGTTGTCGCCCGATTCGTGTGCACGTCGGCTGCGTCGTGGCTTGCGTATCCGGGCCGTGGAACAGTTTTTGCCGTCCGAACTTGCCGATGAAACTGCCGTTGTGGCGGTCGGGTGCGAGCGCTGGCAAGCAGAGGCGACGCTCGCGGAGCTCGGCTTTTCAGAGCACGCGCTCGATCTCAAGGTGCGCGATCTATCAGGCGGCCAGCAGAATCGACTGATGTTCGCGCGCGCGGTGGTGAGCGATCCGGATCTGCTCATTCTCGATGAGCCGACGAACCATCTCGATCTCGCGACGATCGTTCGCTTCGAAGACGCGCTCGTGAACTTCGGCAATGCCTTCGTGCTCGTATCACACGATCGCTCGTTCCTCGACGCCGTCACGACACAGACGATGGTGCTGCGCGACGAGCGGATCTATCGCTTCACGGGCGGCTACAGCGAAGCGATGCAGCGCCTCGAGGAGGCGGACGAGGCGGCGGCGAAGACCCGGGCGGCGGAAGAGCGAAAAATCGAAGCGCTTCGTGCGAGCGCAAAGCGGATGCGTATGTGGGCCTCCCAGGTGAACGAGAACGAGAAGCTCGCGCGCCGCGCGCGCAACATGGAACGACGCGTCGAGCGGCTAGAAGAAGACAAGACGTTCGTCACGCAAGGTTCGAAGCTCAACCTCACGGTCGATGCCGGCCGATCGAAGGCCAAAGAGATCGTTCGCATCGTCGATCACGACGTCACGATTGGTGACACCGTCCTGTTCCACATCGACGAACTGCTGATTCGGCCGGGCGAACGGCTGGCGCTGCTTGGCCACAACGGCGTCGGCAAAACGACGTTCATTAAGTCGCTCGTGGCCGCGATCGGTGACGATGAGGTCCCCGCGAGCTATCGCATCAGTCCCCAGACGGCGATGGGTTACTACGATCAGGAACTCGACGAGGTACAGGGCAGTGGCTCGCTCTTCGATTTTGCGAGCGCTCGGGTCGACGCATCGGATGAGTCGTTGCGCCGGCGTCTCATCAACGCTGGTTTCCCTTACAAGGATCACATCAAGCGGGTCCGTGTGTTGTCGGGCGGAGAACGGGCACGTTTGTTGTTCCTGGTCTTGTCGATGCGCCGAGCGAACTTCCTGATCCTCGACGAGCCGACGAACCACGTCGACATCGAGGGCAAGGAGCAGCTCGAGATCGACCTGACGGACGGGGCGGCAGCCGTACTCATGACATCGCACGACCGACGTTTCATCGAGACCGTAGCGGATCGGTTTGTCCTGATCGAAGGGGGTCGTTTGACGGAGATCACCGATCCGCAAACGTTTTTCAGATCCAGCGATGTTGGTCGTGATAGCGCGTTTCGAAAGCTCGAAGGCACCGCGGATGGCTCACGCGATCCCGTGAGTGACGTTCTGGTGAGAATCGAGGAGTTGGAGAAGCTGCTCGAAGCGGACGTGGCACGTAAGCCGAAATTCCAGAAGCGCGAACGCCAACGCGCCTGGCGCGAAGAGATCGATCGGCTGTATCAGTCGCTCGACTGATCGGGCTGCTCAACCGTCGTTCAGATCGCTGGTCTTGAGCCAGCGGCGCGAGCCCTTCTGTTTGATGAGCGTTCGGTCGGCCTTCGGGTACTGCACGACGTCGACGACCGCGTGTTCGCCGCCGACGAGATAGACGAGGTCCTCGTCGAAGGGGTTGTGGAGGTTGTGCGGTTCCGATGGCGCGGTGAATCCCATGAAATCGCCGGCCTCGACAGGAATACGTTCGTCGCCGATTTCCGCCATGCCGCGGCCTGCGAGGATGTAGACGAACTCTTCCTCGTTTTCGTGGAAATGTAGCGTCGAACTCGCGAATCCTTTCTCGAGCCGAACGAGGTGAACGCCCAGTCGTTCGAGGCCGGTGAGGTCCGACAGGGACCGCGAGTGGCGCACCGCACCGCGGTTGAACTGATGGACGCGCGTTTGTTCGGGGGATTGGTCGATCACGTTCTTCTTGATGAGCATGAGCTACCCCGCGATGGATTCGAGCGCGTTCAAGAGCCGATCGTTTTCGTCTGGTGTGCCGACTGTCACCCTGAGGTACTCATCGAGGCGGGCGTCGGCGAAATGCCGCACGAGGATGCCGCGTCGGCGAAGTTCGTCTTGTACATGCTTCGCGCCGTTGGGAAATCGCCCGCCGACCTTGGTCAGAAGGAAGTTTGCCTGGCTCGGCTCGCTCGACAAGCCGAGTGCCGAGAGGTCTTTGGACAGCCGTTCGCGCTCGTTACGCACGCGCGCCCAGGTATCGGCTGCGTATGGATGATCGGCGAAGGCGGCGGACGCGATCCGTTGGGAGATTCCGTCCACGTTGTAGCTGTCGCGCGTCTTGCCGACGATCGGTGCGATCAGCTCGGCCGGGCCCATGAGAAACCCGAACCGGAGTCCCGCCAGCGAATAGCCCTTCGACATGGTTCGCAGCAGAAGCAAGTTGTCGTGCTTTTCGATGAGCGGCACGAGGTTGTGCTCGAGCGATGGGTCGACGAAGTCGACATACGCCTCGTCGACCAGCAGCACGCCATCGTGTGCCGCCGCGAGTTCGTCGATTGTCTGATGGTCGAGCAGCGTGCCGGACGGCGCGTGTGGGTTGACGATACAGGTGAGTTCCGTTGCCGCCGCGTTCAGTTGCCCGACGAAATCCGCCGTTGGCCGCCACGACGTGTCGAGGTCGACGCGCTCTATTCGGGCGCCGTGTACGTTGGCGAGCACGGGGTAGAGCGAATAGCTCGGCTCCGCCATACCGAAGACCCCGCCCGGCTCGACGAAGGTCGTGAGCGCGAGGCGTAGCGCCTCGTCGCCGCCGTTCGTGACGACGACCTGCTCAGCGTCGATGTGAAAACGTTCGGCCGCGAGGCGCCGAAAATCATCGGCGGTCGCCGGCGGGTACCGTCGAAGCGTTCGGTAGTCGAATCCCGCGATGGCTTCGCCGACGCGCGGCGAAGGCGGGTAGGGGTTCTCGTTGGTGTTGAGCTTGATGACGCGGGGATCGTCGGGTTGTTCGCCGTAGGTATAGCCGGCCATCGCTCGAATGTTGGCGCGCTCGAACGTCACGAGGGATGCTCGTTTTCCGTCGTCCGGATTTCATCCTCCGCCGCCTCTTCGTCGAGTTCGTCGGCGGGGCCGAGGAGATGTGCGATCCATTGCGTGCCGGGATTTGCCTCGAGGGCGATTTTGACGGTCATCGTCAGCGGAACCGACAGCAGCATGCCGACGGGCCCCAACATCCAGTTCCAGAACACCAGCGACAGAAAGACGACGAGCGTCGAAAGCCCGAGGCCACGGCCCATGAAGCGAGGCTCGACGACGTTGCCCATGACGACGTTGATTGCCGCGTAGATCCCCGCGGTGACGACCGCCAGGGTCGCATCGAGCTGTAGGAAGGCGAAGATCACAGCCGGTACGGCGGCGATCAGGCTACCGATCGTCGGGACGTAGTTCAGCAGGAAAGCGAGCAGTCCCCAGAGCACCGGGAAGTCGACGCCGATGATAGTGAGGGCTAACCAGACCAGGAATCCCGTCGCCACGCTGACGGACGTCTTGATGGCAATGTAGCGATTGACGTTCACCGCGAACTTCTCGAAGTGCGGCAGGTCCTGGTCGGGTCGTTCGAGTACGTCACGCAGTTTGCGCGGAAAGCTCGCCGCTTCAGCGAGGATGAAGATGACGGTCAGCAGGATGAAAAAGCCGTTGCCGAGCGTCGATCCGAAGCCCATCAACGTGTTGCCGACCAGTTCGAGCACGCTGCTCGGTTCGATCTGATTCTGCAGTGATTCGAGCGGGAACCCGAGATCGGCAGCCGTCTTGACCGCCGCGTCGATCGTCGTCGAGAGCTTCGCTTCGTATTCCGGCAGATTCTCGCGGAACTGGCGGACCGACTGCGCGACGATTGCGCCGACGCCGGCGAGCAGCACGATGATGGCGGCGATCGTCAGCGCGATCGCGGCACCGATTGGGACTCTGAACCGATTCAGCCAGAAGACGGGTGTTGCGGCGATGGTCGCGATGAAGATGGCGAGGAGAAACGGGACGGCGATCTCTTCGGCCGCTTTGATCCCTGCGACGATGACGACCAGCGCAGCCGTCGTCACCAGCCAGTGGGTTTTGATTGCAGCCATAGCTTCAGGCGTAGGACCGACGATTGTTGAGGCTTGGAAGACTAGAACGGATGGTCTTCACGCGCTCGGGATCGATCGTGGCGATCGCGAACCCATCACCTTCGTCACACTCGGCGACGATCTCACCCCACGGATCGATGATCACGCTGTGTCCGAACGATTCTCGCCCACCCGCGTGGCGGCCGTGTTGCGCCGCGGCGATGACGTAGCACTGGGTTTCGATCGCGCGGGCTTTGAGGAGCGTGTGCCAGTGCGCCTCGCCGGTCGTCTTCGTAAATGCGCTGGGTACGGCGATCGCCACCGCGCCACGATCGACGAGGTCCTGAAAGAGCGGCGGAAAGCGCATGTCGTAGCAGATCGTGAGACCCAGCGTGCCGAACGGACAATCCGTCGTCACCAACCGATCGCCCGGCGCCGTGTTCCGCTCTTCGTGAAGGCTCGTCCCGTCGGGAAGATCGACGTTGAAGAGATGAATCTTGCGGTAGGTCGTGACGACGTCGCCCGTGGGGCCGATATGGACGGTTGTGTTGAAGGAGCGTTCGTCGCCGGGATCGCCGGCTTCGTTGAATCCACCGAGAAAGAGGTGAACCGAATCGGCGGCGGCTTGGCGTCGACAGGCGTCGAGGATGGGACCGCCTTCGGGCAACCGCTCGACGATGGCGGCCTTCTGTTCAGCCGGTCCGATGAAGGCAAAGGCTTCTGGCAGGAACACGCATTGAGCGCCCGCGTCGGCCGCCTGGTGGCTGAGATCGAGCGAAGCGCGAACGTTCTCGTCGGCGTTCGTCGACGCGCACATCTGAACGACTGCGACGTCCGTGCGTTCCTTCAGCATGGGACCTGCTGAACTAGAAGTCGGGCTGCGTGCATTCGATTCGCTCGCCGAGAAAGCTCTCGATCGCCGGGAGGTTGAAAGCATCGTCTTCGGAAACGAACGAAATGGCCGTGCCGCGCGCTCCGGCGCGACCGGTTCGCCCGATCCGGTGGACATAATCTTCGGCGTCTTCGGGCAGTTCGTAATTGATGACGTGCGAGATGCCTTCGACGTGGATGCCGCGTCCGGCGACATCGGTCGCCACGACGAGGTTGGTCGCACCTTCTTTGAAACGGGTGAGCGTCGCGATTCGTTTGCGCTGCGGAATGTCACCCGCCAGCGCTTCGCATTCGATGCCTTTACGCGTGAGGTAGTTCACGAGATAGCGCGCCTGATCCCGCCGGTTGACGAAGACCAGCATGTGCGGTGGTTGCTTTTCCTTGCAGAACCGGTGGAGCAGTTCGGTCTTCTTGTCGCGCGAGAGGAGCCAGAAGTGTTGATCGACGGTGTCGGTCGCAACGGACTCCGGCTCGATGGCGACGTGCTCCGGAGAGAGGGTCCATTGTCGCGCGAGGTTCATGACGTCGTCGTTGAAGGTTGCGCTGAAGAAGAGGGTTTGACGCTGCCGTTTCTTCGGCGTCTGGTAAACGATTCGGCGCACGTCCGGAATGAATCCCATGTCGAGCATTCGATCGGCTTCATCGATGACGAGAATTTCGACGCGGCGTAGATCGAGGATGCCGCGACCGGCAAAGTCGAGGAGCCTTCCGGGTGTCGCTACGAGGATGTCGATGGGTGCGCTGCGGATCTTGTCCTGCTGCTTCGCATAGTCGATCCCGCCGACGGCGGCGACGATGTTCGTCGACGTGTATTTCGCCAGGTCGCGAGCGTCCGACTCGATCTGCATTGCGAGTTCGCGGGTCGGTGCGAGGATCAGTGAACGTGCCGCGCCCGGCGGGTTGGGTCGTTCGAGCGGTTCCTCGAGTTGGCGCGTGAGGATCGTGATCAGGAAAGCCGCGGTCTTGCCGGTACCGGTCTGCGCCTGACCGGTGACGTCGTAGTCGGCCAGCGAAAACGGTAGGACGGCGCTCTGAATGGGCGTTGCCTGGACGAAGCCGAGGTCGTCGATGGCGTCTTTCAGGTCATGCGGGAGTGCCAGATCCGCGAATTCCACCGGCTGGTCAGTCATGACGCCGCTCGCTTGGTCGCGAGTTCGATACAGGCCACTAGTACTTCCATGGCCTTTTCGACCTCCGTTAGCGATGCAAATGTAGGTGCGATCCGGATATTCGAGTCGTCCGGGTCGCGTCCGTAGGGAAAGGTTGCGCCCGCGGGTGTCAGCACCACGCCGGCCTCACGCGCCAGGTCGATCACGGCCGACGCCAGGCCCGGACGCGTATCGAGCGAAACAAAGTACCCGCCTTTCGGTTTGGTCCAACGTGCGATGTCCCGATTACCGAGCGCTTCTGACAACGCCTTTTCCACGGCCTCGAATTTCGGACGTGCCGATTCGGCATGGCGTTGCATCAGCGTTGGCAGGTATTCGGCCAGAAACCGCGCGTGGCGCAACTGGTTGACCTTGTCTGGGCCGATCATGAACGTGCTCAGCACGCGTTCGATCGCCTCGAGCATCTCGCTCGACGCGCCGACGAAACTGATCCCACTACCGGCGAACGTCACTTTAGAAGTCGACGCGAAAAGAACGATCGAGTTTTCCGTCCCCGCGGCTTTCGCGGCGTCCATGACCGAGGCCAGGTGCGGCGGCGCGAGATCGAGGTCATGTACGGCGTAGGCGTTGTCCCAGATCGTGATGAAGCCTTCCGCGGCGATGTTGCCGAGCTTCGCGATTCGTTCGACCGTTGCGTCTGAATACGTGACACCGGTCGGATTGGAGTACTTCGGCACGCACCACATGCATTTGATGTGGGGATCGTCAGCGACGAGTCGCTCGACCATGTCCATGTCCGGACCATCGTCGGTCATCGGAACGTTGATGAGTTCGATGCCGAGGGATTCGGCTAGCGTGAAGTGTCGGTCGTAGCCAGGCACGGGACACAACGCCTTCGCGCCGTCTCCCCAGGCTGGGCCACAAAGGCCCCTTGATTGCGCGCCGCTCACGACGAAATACATGAGCGTGAGGCTCGAGTTACCGCCCGCGATGACGTCCTCGGGAGATAGACCGAGGAGCTTCGCGCCCAGCTCGCGCGCTTCCGGGATGCCGCGCAGCGCGCCGTAGTTTCGTGTGTCGGTGCCATCGCTTGCGATGAAGTCGCCGCCGAGAATGCCGTCGAGTTCGTTGGAGAGATCGAGCTGATCAGGGGCGGGCTTGCCGCGAGTGAGATCGAGCGACAGCCCGCGACCCTTCAGGTCTTCGTATCGTGATTCGAGTGTCGCGAGATCGGTCATGCGAGTCCCGCGGTCTCGGGCAATCCGATCATCAAGTTCAAGTTCTGAACGGCCGCGCCGGATGCCCCTTTACCGAGGTTGTCGTAGCGCGTGACGATCGTGATTTGCTCGTCGTGGCCGAACACCATGAGATCAATCCGGTTTGTTCCGTTGGCGACGGTCGGCGAGAGAAAGCCGTCGTCGAGGGCAAAATCGATCGGTGCGCTCGGGAACACGTCGACGAATGGCTCGTCCGCATAACGTTCGGCGAGGAGCTTCGTCACGTCCTCGGCGGTCACCTTTCGCTCGAACTCCTTCGCGAAGAGCGGTACATGAACGAGCATGCCTTTGTAGAAGTGACCGACCATCGGGTTGAAGAGCGGCGTCGAAGCCGTTCCCGAATAGGCGCGCATTTCGGGAACGTGTTTGTGCTCGAGTGTCAGGCCGTAGGGCGTTGTCAGGTACGGTCCGTCCCCGCGCCCCGCGAAGGCGTCGATTAGCTTATTGCCGCCACCGGAATAGCCGGAAATCGCGTGGAGGCGCAAAGGGATGTCCGCTGACAGCCAACCCGCGTCGATCAGCGGGCGCACGGACAGAATGAATCCGGTCGGGTAGCAGCCCGGGTTCGAAACTCGTTCCGCCGTCTGGATACGTTGTCGCGACGCATCGCAAAGCTCGGGCATGCCGTAGACCCAGTCGTCGTGCACGCGATGGGCGGTGCTCGCGTCGAGTAACCGGCAGTTCTTCGTCAGCGTGGCCGCCTCTCGCGCGGCGTCGTCGGGCAGGCAGAGCACGGTCACGTCCGCGCGCTCGAAAAAACTCCGTCGCGCGTCGGGATCCTTGCGCGATGCTTCGTCGATCTCGATGAGATCGATTGCATCGTGAGCGCGTAGTCGCGCTGCCAATTCCAGGCCGGTGGTTCCAGCCTGACCATCGATGAATACGGTATTCGACATGAGTCGGCGTTTCTCGTGCGTGATTCTTTCCGCTTCCGCTTCCACGAACCCTGACGCGACGCACGCATCGGGGTCGGTTGCCGCGCGCGCCCGACACGAAAAAAGGTGTCTCGAGAGTGCGAATATCCCGGCGAAGCGGGCGCGCGACGGCGCGCAGTATACGCGCGCGACACCGCGCATACGAAGGACGCTGTCGATCATTCGATCGGTGCGTTCACCTTGCCGGGATGCCGACCCGTCCGCCGCGCCTGGAATCGTGCTCGAGGAGCGCGTTCCAAGGGTCTTCGGCACCAGGAAAGAGGTGCGTCAGCGTTTCAAATAACGCCTGGTCGGGAAAGATCGAGCGCGCCGCTCGTACGAGCTTCATCGTCCGGAAGCCGTCGAACCAAGTGTGGAAATGGCGAAGCTCAGGATCGTTCATGGTGACGAGCCGCTCGAGCGGTTCGAGGTAGTTGAGCGCATCGACGACGCGGCCGAGATTGGAGTCAGCGTGCGGAACGACGCGTCGGCGCGCCGCCTGGTAGAGGTCATCGAGGAGCGAGAAGGACCTCGGGTCGTAGGATGGATACTCGGCCGCGGAGACTCGATCGGATTGGATCTTCTGGAGCGCGGGCCCCGTACCGAAGGGAACGCGTTCGGACGGTCTCGCCTGGATGTCGATCACCGGCGCGGTGAGCCGAACGATCGGGGCCACCTTGGCGAGCTTGTTCAAAAGGTAAAAGTCCTCGCCGGCGTTACGTTTGGGAAACCCTCTGACGGCCGCGTAGGCGTCGACGTGCACGGCAATGAGGCTGCCGAGGCTGTGATACGCATACGGCGAGCCGATGTCGTCGAGTTGGTGCACGTAGTACCGCATGTGGGCGTCGTAGAGACGGATCGGTAGGGCGTACGCCCGATCGAGGGGTCGGTGGCGGAATGGATAGATCCAGGTGCTTGGCCGGGTGACGTCGTCGGTCGCCTCGAAATAGTCGCGGGGGAGACCGACATCGGCGTCCGTCGAGTAGATCACGGGATGCTTGATTTGCCCGGCCGCGATCATTCGCGCGGCGGCGTCGCAACCGATTTTGCGCGCCAGACCGACGCCGAGGCGTTTCGGGATTCCTACCTCGACGCGGTCGATGAGGAAAACGTTGTCGTGGCCAGCGAGATCGCGCGCGAGTTGGGCCGTGCGTTCGACACGCGCGTCGGTGCGTTCGAGGTGATCCGGCGCATTCGCGACGACGATGGTCAGAACGTCGCTTCGCGACGTCACGGGCAAGTCGGCGATCGTCTCGTCGAAGGCGGGAATCACGACGACATAGCGACGGCGAGGGCCTTCATATCGGAAGTTGTCGTCGTCGGCGTAGCGATCGAGATAGCCCGAGAGAACGTTCTTTGCCACGGATCTGCTAATGCAGGGCGGGCTTCGGCGGCAAGCCGGCGATGATTTGGGCCTCGCGCTCCAGGAGATCATCGAGGAAATCGGCGTCGTAGTTACCGGCGAGGTCGAGGAACAACCGCCAGTGGTTCGCTTCGCTCGCCGCGATCCGCTGGTAGAAACGCCGCAACGGCGCGTCTTCGAGATGCTCGGCAATCAGTCCGAACCGCTCGTTGCCGCGACATTCGACCAGCGCGGCGACGAGGAGTCGGTCGTGCAGGTAAACGTCCTTACCGCGCCGGATCAGCCCGTTCATCTGATGAACGTAAGGATCCTTCGTGTCGGCCGCGGGTGTCGCACCGCGTTCCTGCAGCCAGTGCACAGTGTCGCGGTAATGCACCAATTCTTCGACTGCGAGGTCGGCCATCGCACGCAGCAGGCGTGGTTGGTCGGGATAGTGAGACGCGATCGAAAGCGCCATCCCGGACGCTTTCTTTTCACACGACGCATGGTCCGCGAGAAACGTGTCGAAGTCGGCGAACACCGCCTCGAGCCACGCATCCGGCGTCGCCTGGCGCAGTTTCAAGGTGCTAGGGGAAGCAGCGGTTCAGAAAACGCGCGATGTCCGAGATCTCTTCCGGACAGACCTGATGGCCCATGCCGTACACGTGCCACTCAAGGTCGTAGTTGAGTTCGATGAGCTTTTCGCGCGATGTAATCGCCCGGGTAATCGGAATCATCGGGTCCATCTGGCCGTGCGCCATGAAGATCGGTACGTCGATGCTCGCGAAGCTGACCCGTTCTTGAATGTTCTCGTGGTCGTGTAGGTAGGTCGACAGCCCCATCGCGCCCGCAAAACGTTCCATCGACGTGAGAGCGAGGCGGAGCGCGATCACGCCGCCTTGGGAAAACCCGGCGAGCAACACGCGTTCACGCGGAATCCCCCGTTCAGCTTCTTGCCGGACGAGTTGATCGATTGCGTCGACAGAAGCGTCGATGTCGTCCGTGCCTGACAAGGGCGCGCCGGGATCGATGTCGTACCAGGCGCGCATTTCGGCGCCGCCGTTGATCGTCACCGGCCGCACGGGAGCGTTCGGAAAGACGAACCGCAAAGGTGTGGCGACGTCCAACATCGGCACGATTGGCTCGAAATCGTGGCCGTCCGCGCCGAGTCCATGCAGCCAGATCACCGAACCCGTGGCACCCGGGGTATCGATTTCAATTGTCTCGAGAGGTTCTTTCATATCACTCATCTCGCCAGTCTGGCTGCCTCGGGTGCGGTGGTCAAAGCGCTAGACTAGATGACTCGTGACATAGGATCCCCTGCATGGAAATGGAACCCGAGCGACCATCGAGTCAGCGTCTCGAGAGCCTGATTCCCGCGCTCAAGTTCGTCTTGCCGTACACGCGGCAGGTTGGCTTTGCCCTGGTGGCGCTCATCGTGACCGCGTCGGTGTCCCTGTCCGTTCCGCTTGGGCTGCGGTTTCTGATCGATGAGGGGCTCTCGGCGAACGGCGCGGAACTGCTCACGACGGGGATCTTCATCTTCGTCGGGCTCGGCGTCGTTCTCGCGATCGGAACGTTCACCCGGTTCTATTTCATCTCATGGGTGGGCGAACGCGTCAGCGCGGATATCCGGGTGGCGGTCTACGACCGGTTGGTTCGCTTGCATCCGGGCTTCTTCGAGGAAAACGCCCCGACTGAGATCCAGTCGCGAATTACCACCGATACGACGTTACTCCAGACGGTCGTCGGCTCGTCGGCATCGGTGGCCCTTCGCAACATCCTCACGTTTTTCGGGGGTGTGATCCTTCTGTTCCTGACCAACCCGAAACTCTCCATCGTCGTTCTGGTCTGCGTCCCGCTCGTCGTCTTTCCGGTGCTGATGTTCGGTCGTCGGGTGCGGCGGCTGTCGCGCTCGTCACAAGACACGCTGGCCGATGTCGGGAGTCACGTCGGCGAATCGCTGCGGACCATCAAGCTCGTCCAGGCGTTCCGTCGCGAAGAACGTGATCTCGAGGGCTTTCGTGAGCGTGTCGCGATTGCGCTGCGCGTCGCGATCTCGCGAATTCGTCAGCGTGCCTGGCTCGTCGCCGTCGTCATGGTGCTGGTGATGGCGGCCATCGCGGTGATGGTGTTCATCGGCGGACAGGACGTTCTCGAAGGTCGAACGACGCCGGGCGAACTCGCTGCGTTTCTGATCTATGCGTTCCTGGTCGCGGGCTCAGTCGGCGCGATCAGTGAAGTCTGGGGCGATATCCAGCGCGCCGCGGGGGCTACCGAACGGCTGATGGAACTCCTGCAAGCGGAACCGGCCATTGAAACCCCCACGGATCCGAAGCCCATGGAGCGCGGCGGTGCGGTCGCGTTCGAGTCCGTGAGTTTCTCGTATCCGACGCGCCCGACCGAGCAGGTGCTGGACGACATTTCGCTGCTTGTCGAACCGGGTGAGATGCTGGCGATCGTCGGACCGTCGGGGGCGGGCAAGAGCACTTTGCTCAATCTGCTTTTGCGTTTCTATGACGCCGATGTCGGCGTCGTGCGGGTGGGTGGTACGGATGTCCGTGCCGCTGCGCTCAATGATCTACGGCGCGCGGTCGCGTACGTACCGCAAGACACGGCGCTCGCCCAGGGCACCATTGCGGATAATGTCGCGTACGGGCTTCAGGAGAACGCGGACGCTCGTGTCAGCCAGGCATTGGAAGAAGCGAATGCCACGGGCTTCGTGAGTGAACTGCCGGACGGCATCGAAACGCGTGTATCGGAAGGCGGGCACGGCCTTTCCGGCGGCCAGCGTCAGCGCGTCGCGATCGCGCGAGCACTTGCCGTCGATCCAGACGTACTGCTGATGGATGAGGCGACCAGCGCCCTGGACGCCGTATCCGAGGATGCGATCGTGACGACGCTCAATCGACTGCGCGGCACGCGCACGGTGATCATCGTCGCGCATCGGCTGTCGACAGTGCTGGCGGCGGATCGGATTCTCGTGATGGATCGCGGCAAGATCATCGGTGAAGGCACCCACAGTTCGTTGCTCGATAGCTCTCCGCTTTATCGCGAGTTCGCGGAGATCCAGCTTAAATCGCCGGTTCCGGCCTTCGACTCAGCGGCGTTGAGCGACGCCGTCGTCAACGCGGACTGAGCCCCGCTCGCACCTCGCTCAGCTCCGTGCGTCGCATTGTGGACGTGCGACGCGCCTTGATACGCTCGACCGCAATATTTCCGCCTGGGCGAGGAGAGGTCGAATGGGTCCGTTATCCGGTTTTCGCGTCATTGAATTAGCTGGCATCGGGCCAGGTCCCTTCTGCGGCATGATGCTCTCCGACATGGGTGCGGAGGTGATCCGCATCGACCGTGCCGATCGTGCGGGGCGTTCCGGTTCACGGCCGAGCGACGTGTTGGCGCGAAATCGACGTTCGATTGCCGTCGACTTGAAGGCGCCGGAAGGTGTCGAACTCGTGCTGAAACTCGTCGAGTCCGCGGATGCTCTCTTCGAGGGATTCCGCCCGGGCGTGACCGAGCGGCTCGGCCTCGGTCCCGACGAGTGCATGGCGCGCAACGAAAAGCTGGTATACGGCCGGATGACGGGCTGGGGCCAAGACGGCCCGATGGCCCAGGCCGCCGGGCACGACATCAACTACATCGGTCTCGCGGGTGCGCTGGCGGCAATCGGTGAGCCGGGCGGTAAGCCCGTTCCGCCGCTCAACCTCGTTGGTGATTTCGGTGGCGGCGGCATGCTCCTCGCCTACGGTCTCGTCTGCGGCATGCTCGAATCGTCGCGTTCCGGTAAGGGTCAGGTTGTCGATGCCGCGATGGTCGACGGTGCGGCTTCCCTCATGGCGATGTTTTTCTCGATGGGGCCGGGCTTTAAGGACGAGCGTGGCTCGAACCTGTTGGACGGCGGTTCGCACTTCTACAACACCTACGAAACGTCGGACGGTAAACACATCTGTATCGGCTCGATCGAACCGCAGTTTTACCAGCTGTTGGTGGAGAAGTCGGGTGTCGACGCGAATCGTTTCGGCGCGCAGATGGATGCGGCGCAATGGGGCGATCGAAAGGACGACCTGACGGAGGTCTTCAAGTCCAAGACCCGCGACGAGTGGTGCGAAATCATGGAAGGCAGCGACGTCTGCTTTGCGCCGGTACTGTCGATTTTCGAGGCTCCCGATCACCCGCACAACCAGCACCGAAAGACGTTCGTCGAGGTGGACGGAACGGTTCAACCGGCCCCGTCACCGCGATTCAGCCGCACCGAGGCCGCGATTTCGCACAGCGCGAGACTGCCGGGTGAGGATTCGCGCGACGTGTTGACGGACCTCGGGTTTGCCGAGGCCGATGTCGCCGCGCTCATCGAGACCGGGATCGTCGGCGAATCCGCGGCGTGATCGCCACGTCCTGACCGTAGCTCGAGCTGATGGATTATCCGACGGTTTTTGAAGCAGCCATGTCGACGCCGGAGGCGTTCTGGCGTGAGCGGGCGAGCGAAATCGAGTGGTTCGAGTTTCCTCGGACGATCCTCGATCAGGACGACAATGGGGCATACCGGTGGTTTCGCGGCGGTAAGTTGAACACCGCGTGGCTCGCGCTCGACCGTCACGTCGAAAACGGTCGCGGTTACGAAACCGCGTTGATCTGCGACTCGCCCGTGACAGGGACCAAATCGCGTTACTCGTTTCGTGAAATGGCGGATTGGGTGGCGACGGTCGCCGGTGCGCTCGGGTCCCTCGGCGTCACAAAGGGAGACCGGGTCATCATCTATATGCCGATGATCCCGGAAGCCGTGGTCGGCATGCTGGCTTGCGCCCGTATCGGCGCAATTCACTCGGTCGTCTTCGGTGGTTTTGCGGCTCCCGAACTCGCCGTTCGGATCGACGACGCGAAGCCTAAGGTGATTCTCTCGGCGTCTTGCGGCATCGAGTTCCAGACGGTGATCCCCTATAAGCCCCTCGTCGATGGCGCACGGAGGCTCGCCGAGCACGAAGTCGATCATTGCGTCGTGTTACAGCGCGAGCAGTGTCAGGCGAAAATGGGGGCGTCGGACCTCGACTGGCAGGAGTGGGTCGCCGGCGCAAACCCCGTCGCACCGGTGCCGGTCGCCGCGACGGACCCGCTTTACATTCTCTACACGTCCGGTACGACCGGGAAACCGAAGGGCGTGCTCCGAGACAACGGTGGTCATGCCGTCGCGCTCAACTACAGCATGCGGGCGATCTATGACTGCGCACCCGGTGACGTGTACTGGGCAGCCAGCGACGTCGGCTGGGTCGTTGGGCATTCCTATATCGTGTACGGCCCGCTGATCGCGGGTTGCACGACGATCCTCTACGAAGGTAAGCCCGTGCGCACGCCCGACGCGGGCGCGCTCTGGCGGGTGATTTCCGAATACGGCGTGAAATGTTTCTTCACCGCGCCGACGGCTTTCCGTGCGGTCAAAAAAGAGGACCCGGAAGCCCGAGAGAAGTCGAAATACGACCTGCGTTGCCTCGAGACGGTCTTCGTGGCGGGCGAGAGGCTCGATCCGCCGACCTACGAATGGCTTGGCGAAAACCTGGGTGTACCGATCATCGACCACTGGTGGCAGACCGAAACGGGCTGGTCGATCTGCGCGAAGATGATGGGGCTCGACGACGCCGCCGCGATCGAAACACGTGCAGGCAGTCCGACGTTTCCCATGCCGGGCTATGACCTGAAGATTCTCGATGATGACGGTAACGAACTGGGCCCCGACCAGGAAGGCAACGTCGTTGTCGCGGAGCCGTTACCGCCTGGCGCGCTGGCGACGATCTGGGGCGATCACGACCGCTATTTCGACGCCTATTTTTCGACGTACGCGAATCACTACCTTACCGGCGATGGTGGTTTTCGCGATGCCGATGGCTACGTCTACATCATGGGGCGGGTAGATGACGTGATGAACGTCGCCGGTCATCGGTTGTCGACGGGCGAACTCGAAGAGGTCGTCGCATCGCATCCAGCGGTCGCCGAGTGTGCCGTGATCGGTATGGCGGACGAAGACAAGGGTCAGATCCCGCTCGGGCTTCTCGCGCTGAAGGATGGCGTCAACGAAGACCCGAAAGCGCTCGAAGCCGCGCTCGTGGCGATGGTTCGCGCCGATGTCGGTGCGTTTGCGAACTTCAAACGCGCGGTCGTCGTCAATCGTCTGCCCAAGACCCGCTCGGGAAAGATCCTTCGTCAGGTGATCCGCAAGCTTGTCGACGGTCTGCCCTACGACATACCGTCGACGATCGATGATCCGTCGATTCTCGACGAACTCCATCAGACACTCATCGACGAGGGAGTGATGGCATCACGCTGATTGGCGACGTTCGGATTGTCGCTCGACGAGGCGCGCTTGCGTTGCGTCGAGCCAGTAGAATGGCCGCATGATCATCGTTCACGGCATCATCCCCATCAAACCCGACCGGCGCGAGGAAGCGCTGCAACTCGCGCGCGATATGTCGGAAGCAACTCAGACCGAGGAAGGCTGCGTCTCCTACGACTTCTACGTCGGACTGCGTGATCCCTACACGCTCGTGCTCCTTCAGGAGTGGGACAGCGTCGAAGCCTGGATGGGGCATTTCCGAACAGCGCACATGAAGGCCTTCCTCGACGAGCTGCCGGAGGTCGTCGACGGGGAGATCATCACCCGCCGATATGCCGTCCAAGCCGTCGAGGAATCCGACGAGGGGCTCTTCGAAGAAGATATCGGCGATGAGTCGATCGAGGCCGAGCAGCGCCCGATCATCCACTGATCCCATGGCATCGGAAGGGGCGGATCGACCCGGTGGCTTGGAATCGCGACGTCTGATCGAAGTCCGTGACAACGCCCGCGCCTTTCTCATCGAAGTCTGGGATCAGTTCATTCGGCGGGGTTGCATCAACGCTTCCGCGGCGCTGACCTATACGACCCTGATCGCCGTCGTCCCGTTTGTTGCGATCATCTATCGCGTGTTGTCCCTCATGCCGGTGTTCGACGACACGGGGGACAAGATCACGGAGTTCATCTTCGACAACTTCGTTGCAGGTCCGAGCGAGGTGGTGCTCGAGAAAGTGCGCGAATTCTCGACCAACGCGAACGAACTAACGCTCATCGGGGTGATCGCGCTCTTCGTCGCGACGATTTTGCTCCTGATGACGGTCGAGAGAACGTTCAACGAGATCTGGCAGACCGATTCTCGGCGCAGTGGTTTTTCCCGCTTTCTGACCTACTGGGGGGTCGTTTCCTTCGGCGTGCCGCTGATCGGCGCGGCCGTGGTCGCATCGAGCTATGGGTTCGGCCTCAGCTTCCTGACGGAATACGACACGATCGGTCTGATCGATTGGATCAGCGCCTATTTCCCACCGATCGCGATGGCGATCACTTTCACCCTGCTGTACTACGCCGTGCCGAGCGCGAGCGTGCCGTTTCGTTTCGCGTTGGTCGGCGGGGTGGTGACGATGCTGCTCTTCGAGATCGCCAAGGGGATCTTCGGCCTCGTCGTACCGCTCTTTCAGCAGCAGTTCATTTACGGAACGCTCGCGGCATTGCCGCTTTTCCTGATGGGTCTTTATCTGCTCTGGATGCTCGTGCTGGTCGGTGCCGTGATCGTCCGAACGCTGTCGATGCCGCGGCACATTGACGCCGACGAAGCACCGCTTCTCATGAAATGCACACGGGTTCTGAAGCTTTTGCTCGAGGCGCATCGAGAAGGTCGAACCGTCGCCGAGCAGACGATTGCTGAAAAGGTACCGATGCACGAGGAAGAGCGAACGGCGATCATGAACGTGCTCTCGGAGAAAAAGCTCCTCAAGCTCGTCGAGGATAGTTCCTGGATGTTGGGGCGTTCGCTCAAGGAAGTAACGCTGTGGGAGCTCTTCCTCGCCCTGCCGGACGTGCGCGGTGATTTCAATCGGGACATCGATCCGGGGGCGGGGTTGTTTGAAGAGTTCCGCTCGTTTGGTCGCGATCGGATGAAGATGGATATGGAGGAAGTCCTTGGCTAAGCCGAAAGTCTCGAGATCGGTGCTCGTGTTGCTGGCGTGTTCGGCGATCGCGCTTACCGGATGCGCGCCGGGCGAGAGCGAACCGAAGTCGATTGGCCCGATGGCCGTGTTCCACGACGGTTCCTCGCGCGCGTGGACCTCGTACGAGGGCGACTACGTGCTCGTCAACTATTGGGCTGAATGGTGCAAGCCGTGTCGCAAGGAAATCCCCGAACTCAACGAACTCGATCACGAGGACGGTATTTCGGTGGTCGGGGTCAACTTCGACGGTATCAAGGGCGACGAGCTCCTGGAGCTCATGGACCGACTCGGCGTCGAGTTTCCGGTCGCGCTCGAAGATCCGCGCGAGGTTTGGGGTGTAGACGCGGTCGAAGTATTGCCGACGACGATCGTCGTCGATCCTGCCGGTCAGGCGAAGCAGGTGCTCATCGGGCCGCAGACCGCGGCGACGCTCCGTGCGGCGATGGCGGCGCCTTAGGCGCTGCCCGACATCCGCTCGTTCAGGAACTCGTCGAGTCTGGCGAGTTCCACGTCTTCCTTTTCGCCGGTGCGCCGATGCGTGTACTCGACGATTCCGTTCTTCAGTCCCCGATCACCGATGGTGAGGCGGTGCGGAATGCCGATCAGATCACTGTCGGCGAATTTGACGCCCGGCCGTTCGTCGCGGTCGTCCAGTAACACCTCGACCCCACGCGCGAGCAAACGCTCATAGACTGCGGTGGCCGTTGTCGCGACGTCGGCGGAGCGATGCGCATTGAGCGCGAGGATGTGTACCGCGTAGGGGGCGACCGCGTCGGGCCAGGCGATACCGTTCTCGTCGTGGCATTGCTCGACGACGGCGGCGACCGTGCGTGAGACGCCGAAACCGTAGCAACCCATGATGGGCATGATGTCGTTGCCACCGTCGTCCTGGATAGTGACGTCCATCGACTCGGTGTACTTCGTGCCGAGTTTGAAGATGTGGCCGACTTCGATGCCACGGCGGAAGGCAAGAGGTCCGGACCCGTCGACGGCTTGATCGCCTTCGACGACGTTGCGGATATCGACAGGCTCGACGTGGCCTGCGTCACGATCCCAGTTCACGCCAGTGTGGTGTTTCTCTTCGACGTTCGCGCCGCACACGAAACTGTTGAGCGCGGCGGCGCTGTGGTCGACATAAACGGGCAAGCCCAGACCGACGGGGCCGATCGAGCCGGGTGAGACGGTGATGGCAGCGATGATCTCTTCGTCGCTCGCGAACTCGAGCGGCCGCAGAATGCCGGGTAGCCGGCCGGCTTTCGCTTCGTTCAGTTCGTGATCACCGCGCAGGACCAGCGCGACGGGTTCGGATTCGCCCCGCACGATCAGCGTTTTTACACATCGACGCGATTCGACCCCAAGAAGTTTCGATACGGCGTCGATCGTTTTGGCGTTCGGTGTGTCGACGGTTGCCATCTCTTCGACGGCGTGGTCGTCCTCGATTCGAGGGGCGACGGCTTTCTCGACGTTGGCCGCGTAATCGCTCGTGGGACTGAACGCGAGTTCGTCTTCGCCCGCTTCGGCGAGAACGTGGAATTCGTGCGAGTCGCCGTCACCCATATTGCCGGGGTCGGCGTCGACCGCACGGTAGGTGAGTCCGATCTTCTCGAGCATCGCCGAGTACGCGTCGAACATTGCTTGGTAGCTCTCTTCGAACGAATCCTCGTCGAGATGGAATGAGTAGCCGTCCTTCATCAGGAATTCGCGAGAACGCATGAGCCCGAACCGGGGACGAATCTCGTCTCGGAACTTGGTTTGGATGTGGTAGAGGTTCAGGGGTAGTTGCTTGTAACTGACGATCACCCGACGGACGAGATCCGTGACGACTTCCTCCTGCGTGGGGCTCAGGCAGTAGTCGCGCTCGTGGCGGTCCTTCAAGCGCAGCATTTCGGGACCCATCACGTCCCAACGGCCGCTCTCCTGCCAGAGGTTCGCGGGTTGCACGACGGGCATGAGGATCTCCTGCGCGCCGGCTCGGTCGAGTTCTTCGCGGACGATGTTCTCGATCTTCTTGAGAACGCGAAGACCGAGCGGCAAGTAGTTGTACGACCCGGTCGCCAGTCGACGAATGAAGCCGCCGCGGACCAGCAGGATATGGCTTGGTACCTCGGCGTCAGCAGGCGCTTCTTTCAAGGTGGGAGCAATCAGTTGGCTGGCTTTCATGATCGTCTCGGAGGTCGAATGTTGCGAAGGGTGGTGGTACGAGAACGCGAGATCGGGCTGGCGAAGAAGGCTGGGGCGAAATGTACGGGCACAAAAAAAGGGTCGACGGCTGGAGCCCCCGACCCTTATCTCGCGATTGAAAGTGCGTTAGATCGCCATTTCCTTCAAACGCTTCAGAGCCGAGATCCGCACGCGGGTTGATGCCGGCTTCGCCGGGATTTCGATTTCTTCCCCGGTCGCCGGGTTGCGTCCCATGCGCTTCTTGGTGGCCGGTCGCTTGACGGAGCGGATCTTGAGGAGCCCCGGCAGGGTGAATTCGCCGACCGCACGCTTTTTGATGTGCCGCTCGATGAGATCTTCGAGTTCTTCCAGGACCGAATCGACCTGCTTGCGGGTGAGGCCCGTCTTGTCGGAGATCTCGGTCAACATGGCCGACTTCGTCATCTTGTCGCGAAGTGCGGGTAGCTTCTTTACGGGAGCGGCAGGTGCCTTTTTAGCGGGTGCTTTCTTTGCCGCGGTTTTCGCGGCAGCCTTGGCTGGGGTCTTCTTGGGAGCTGCTTTGCGAGCCATTGGATGACTACCTCTTTGAGTTCAGATGAGTTCTCGTTTGGTGCGGCTCGGGAAGGCAAATCGTGCCCAGCCGACGAGGCGGCTTTATACGTGATCAACTTCGGAAAGCCAAGAAAAACCGGCGTTTTTCGTGTTTTTCGCCAGGCTTTTCTTTATCCTTCGCGGCCTTCTCAAAGCAGCCTATGGAGCCCTTCAGCCGTGCCCCTTTATGAGTACGCGTGCTCATCTTGCGCGCATCAGTTCGAGACGATCCAGAAAGCCTCCGACGAACCGTTGCGAGAGTGCCCGAACTGTGACGAGTCCGCGCTCAAGAAACTGCTTTCCGCGCCACGCTTTCGTCTGAAAGGTAGTGGTTGGTACGAGACGGACTTCAAGTCCGGCAAGAAGCAAAACCTTGCCGGTTCGGACAATTCGTCGAAAGGCGCGGGTTCGGATTCTTCTTCGAGCAGCTCGGACTCATCCAACGGAGGTTCGTCGGACGCCTCGTCCGGCTCGAGCAATTCGAGTGCGTCGACAGGAACCAGCGCAGACTGAGACGCAGACTGCGTCCCTCCCCGGAAGGCATCGCGCCTTCCCCCAACATTAGGGTTTTCACCATGCGCACGCATTACTGCGGCGAGTTGGCTAGTGGCGACATCGATCAGGAAGTCGAGGTCACTGGCTGGGTGCATCGCCGCCGCGATCACGGCGGTGTGATTTTTCTCGACATTCGCGACCGGACCGGCATCGTCCAGGTCGTCTTCGACCCGGACACCGAAGACAGCTTCGCGACGGCCGATCGTGTTCGTAACGAGTTCGTGCTTCGAGCGCGGGGCCGTGTCCGCGCACGCCCCGAAGGCACCATCAACCCCGCCATGGCGACGGGAGAGATCGAAGTCCTCGGCAAAACACTGACGATCCTGAACGCGGCTGCGACGCCGCCGTTTCAGCTGGACGAGTATTCGGAGGCGGGCGAGGACGTTCGACTCAAGTATCGCTTTCTCGACCTGCGTCGTCCCGAGATGCAGGCGCGGCTTCAACTCCGCGCGCGCGCCGTGAGCGCGGTTCGTAGGTTCCTCGAGGACGAGGGCTACTGGGACATCGAAACGCCGACGTTGACGAAAACGACGCCCGAAGGTGCGCGCGACTACCTCGTACCGAGCCGGACGCATCCCGGGCAGTTCTTTGCGCTGCCGCAGTCGCCACAGATCTTCAAACAGCTCCTGATGATGTCCGGCATGGACAAGTACTACCAGGTGGCACGCTGCTATCGCGACGAAGACCTGCGCGCCGACCGTCAGCCGGAGTTCACGCAGATCGACATCGAGGCATCGTTCGTCGACGAGCAGGACGTCATGGATCTGGGCGAGCGGATGATTCGCGGAATCTTCCGTGACCTGATCGACGTCGAACTCGGCGATTTCCCGGTGCTGACGCATGCGGAGTCCATGCGCCGGTTCGGCACCGATGCGCCGGATCTTCGCAACCCCCTCGAGTTCGTCGATGTGGACGACATCGTTGCCGACGTCGACTTCAAGGTCTTCAGTGGCCCGGCAAAGGATCCGGCTGGTCGGGTCGTGGCCCTCAAAGCGCCGGGCTCGGTCGACCAGCTCTCGCGCCGCCAGCTCGACGAACTCGTCGGCTTCGTCGGCCGCTACGGCGCCAAGGGGCTCGCCTATATCAAAATCAACGACCGCGCGGCTGGCCGAGACGGTATGCAATCGCCCGTGCTCAAGTTCCTCGCTGACGCCGAAGTCGAAGCGATTCTCGAGCGAACGGCTGCGTCGACCGGCGACATCGTCTTTTTCGGGGCCGACAAGGCGAACGTGGTGAACGACTCGATGGGTGCGCTACGCGATGAACTCGCCCGCCTCCTGGATGCGCTCGAAGGTGATTGGGCGCCGTGCTGGATCGTGGAATTCCCGATGTTCGAGCAGGGTCGAGAGGCGCTGGTACCTGAGCACCACCCGTTCACACAACCCAGTTGTACGCCTGAGGAGCTGCGCGCCGATCCGCGTGGTGCATCCGCACGCGCTTACGATTTCGTGCTGAACGGCACGGAAGTCGGTGGTGGGTCGATTCGGATCCACGATCCTGTGATGCAGGAAACCGTCTTCGATGTGTTGAACATCGGCCAGGAAGGGCAGGTGAAATTTGGCTTCCTCGTCGACGCACTGAAGCTCGGCTGCCCGCCGCATGGCGGCATCGCGATCGGTTTCGATCGCCTTGTCATGTTTCTGACGGGAACCGACGCCATTCGCGACGTGATCGCGTTTCCGAAGACGCAGTCGGCGAGCTGTCTCATGACGAACGCGCCGTCAGCCGTTGACGAACATCAGCTTCGAGAGCTACACATTCGGACGCGATAGTCGTCGGGAGGGAAACGTGGCCGGTCATTCCAAATGGGCGAATATCAAACACCGCAAGGCGCGCCAGGACGCCAAGCGCGCGAAGGCCTGGACGAAGGTCATTCGTGAAATCACCGTCGCCGCGCGGATGGGCGGCGGCGAAGTGGCCGACAATCCGCGCTTACGTGCCGCGGTCGACAACGCGCTCGGCGTCAACATGCCGCGCGACACGATCGATCGAGCGATTGCGCGCGGCGCTGGCGGCGGCGAAGGCGAACAGGTCGAAGAACTCGTCTACGAGGGTTACGCGCCCGGCGGTGTGGCTATTCTCGTCGAAGCGATGACGGACAACCGCAACCGGACGGTTGCAGAGGTGCGACATGCGTTCTCAAAGCACGGCGGCAATCTGGGCACTGACGGCTCGGTCGCGTACCTGTTCAACAAACAAGGCCTCATTCAGTTGAACGCCGACGTGGACGAGGATCTCGCGATGGACTCGGCGCTCGAAGCGGGCGCGGAGGATTTCGAGGTCGACGATGACGGCCAGATCACGGTCACCACATCGCTCGAGCAGTTCGGCGCAGTGGTCGATGCGCTGAAGTCGAACGAGATCTCGCCCGTGCATGCCGAGGTGATGATGTTGCCTTCGACGACCAGCGCGTGTGACGACGAGACCGCAGAAAAAGTACTGCGGCTGATCGATGCACTGGATGATCTCGACGACGTTCAGAACGTTTACTCGAACGGCGAGTTCCCGGACAGCGTGCTGAGCGAGACTTAAGGGAATCGCGACGTTGCGAGTCATCGGCATCGATCCGGGATCACGCGTCACCGGGTTCGGTGTGATCGACGCCGAGGGCACGAAACTCAGCTACATCGCGGCGGGGGGGATTCACACCACGAACGGTTCGTTTGTCCATCGTCTGAGCGAGATCTACCGCGGCGTCGTTGAAATCATCGATCGCTACTCGCCTGACCGTGCGGTCGTCGAGGACGTCTTCCAGGCCAAGAATCCTCAATCGGCCCTGAAGCTCGGACAGGCTCGCGGCGCCGCGATCGCCGCGCTCGTCGGCGCCGAGATCGAGGTTGCTGAATACGCGCCGCGGCGGATCAAGCAAGCGGTCGTCGGGACGGGTGGCGCGACGAAAGAACAGGTGCAATACATGGTGCGTTTATTGCTAGAGCTGGATATGACCCCCAGCACGGACGCTTCGGATGCGCTCGCGGCGGCGATCTGCTTCTGCCACTCGGCATCGAGCGCCGTTCGTCCGTTGTCGCGCCGACGATGATCGTCCGGCTGCACGGAAAGCTGTTGTCCCTGTCGGGTGCCAAGGCCGTCATCGACGTGTCGGGCGTCGGCTACGAGGTCGATCTCACGACGACAGCGCTCGCGAGTGTGAGTCTCGATCCCGCCGATGTGGTCGTTCATACCCATCACGTCACCCGCGAAGATTCGCAACAGCTCTTCGGCTTTGCGACGGTCGATGAGCGCGACCTCTTTCGAGAGGTGATCAAGATCAGTGGTGTCGGGCCTCGTCTCGGCCTCGCTGTCTTGTCCGCGATGACCCCCGCCGACCTTTCGCGCGCCGTCAGCGAGCGCGACGTCAAGACGATTCAGCGAGTGCCGGGCATCGGTAAGAAGACGGCTGAACGAATTGTGCTCGACATGGCGGATCGACTACCGGCTTTCGACGCCACGACGGTGCTCGGCAACAACGCCGAACGCGACGCCGTCCGTGCGCTCGTAGCGCTCGAATACAAAGACTCGATCGCCCAGAAAGCCGTCTCGGAAGTGGCACGCGATGGTGCGACGGTCGAAGAACTCGTACGCGATGCGCTCCGCAGGATGGCAAGCTAACGCTTGAGGATAGAGTTCGCCGATCGTTGGAAGCAGGGCCGAAAGTGGGAAGACAGCGATGATTCGCGAAGAAGCGAGCGGCGAGACTCTGGGCGACGAGGAGAAGACCTTCGATCGTGCGCTCCGGCCGACGCGCCTCGCGGATTACGTGGGCCAGACGACGGTGAAGGAACAGATGGAGATCTTCATCGAGGCTGCTCGCCGGCGTGGGGATTGTCTCGATCACACCTTGATCTTCGGTCCACCGGGGCTCGGCAAGACGACGCTCGCACACATCATAGCGAACGAAATGGGGGTTTCGCTCAAGTCATCATCGGGTCCGGTTCTCGAACGCCCTGGCGACTTGGCGAGCTATCTCTCGAAGCTCGAACCGGGCGATGTCCTCTTCATCGACGAGATTCATCGGTTGTCCAACGTGGTGGAGGAGATCCTCTATCCGGCGATGGAAGACCATGTGATCGACATCCTGATCGGCGAGGGCCCGGCGGCGCAGTCGATCAAAGTCGCGTTGCCGCCGTTTACCCTCGTGGGCGCGACGACGCGTGCGGGCTTGCTGACCTCGCCCCTTCGGGATCGTTTCGGCATCGTTCAGCGGCTCTCTTTCTACGATGAATCAGAACTTGCAGAAATCGTGACGGTGTCGGCTTCTAAGCTCTCGGTTCCGATCGACGCCGGAGGGGCGAAGGAAATTGCGCGCCGTTCACGTGGCACCCCGCGGATCGCGAACCGATACCTGCGCCGCGTGCGCGACTACGCCGAAGTGAAATCGAACGGCGATGTGACGCGCGAAACGGCGGATCTGGCTCTCAAGATGCTGGAAGTCGATCCGAGCGGACTCGATGCGATGGATCGAAACTTGCTGCGCACGATCATCGAGAAATTCGGCGGTGGCCCCGTTGGCGTCGAATCGCTGGCGGCGGCGCTCAGCGAAGAACGTGACACGATCGAGGATGTCGTCGAACCTTATCTGATCCAGGAAGGTCTACTGATTCGAACCCCCCGCGGGCGCGTGGCCACCGAACATGCGTACCGGCACTTCGGCGTGGTGCCGAACAAAGGTGACGGTCCGACCCAGGGACAGATGGACTTATAGGTGAACGAACCACTTTCGATAATCGATCTCATCCTGAACGCATCACCTCTCGTTCAGGTGGTGATGGCGATCCTCGCGGTCGCTTCCGTCGTTTCGTGGGTCATGATCTTTCAACGGTGGCTGGCACTCGGCTCGGTCGGTCGGGAGATCGACGAATTCGAGGAGTTCTTCTGGTCAGGCATCGATCTCACGGAGCTATCGACGCAACTCGAATCGTCGGAAACGGGAATGACGGGCATCGAATCGGTGTTCGTCGCGGGTTTTCGAGAGTTCCAGCGGCTATCGAGTCAGGCGAGCGTGGATCCCGATGCAGTAATGCAAGGCGTGACCCGGGCGATGCGCGTCGCGGTGAATCGGGAAGAAGCGGAACTCGAGCGGCACCTCGCGTTTCTCGCCACGGTCGGCTCGACGAGCCCGTATGTCGGTCTCTTCGGAACGGTGCTCGGGATTCTCGACGCGTTTCGCAGCCTCGCGAACATGACCCAGGCGACGCTTGCGTCCGTCGCGCCCGGCATTTCCGAAGCGTTGATCGCGACGGCGATGGGGCTCTTCGCGGCCATCCCGGCTGTCATCGGGTACAACCGGTTCTCGGCTCGCGTCGAAGTCCTGATGAAACGCTACGACACGTTCGCCGAAGAATTCACGTCCATCTTGCACCGCGCGGCGCACGGGCGCTGAAATGGCGAAGCGTCGGCGTCCGATGTCCGAAATCAACGTCGTGCCCTATATCGACGTGATGCTGGTGCTGCTCGTGATCTTCATGGCGACCGCGCCCCTTCTGACGCAGGGCGTTGAAGTCGATCTACCGACCACTGACTCGAAACCGCTGCCGAACGATATGGATAGTCCGCTGGTGATATCGATCGACGCCGACGGGCAGATCTTCGTCAGTCTCGGCGCGGCGGAGAAAGGCACCCGCGCGACCTCGTTTTCACTGGCCGATCAGGTGGGCAAAATCGTCAGCGCGCGGCCGGATGTGCCGGTCTTCCTGCGTGGCGACCGATCGCTTTCATATGGTGAAGTCGTCGACGTCATGACGATTCTGCAGCGTGCGGGCGCGGCGAACGTCGGTCTGATCACCGATCCTCCGGAACTCGTGAACTGAGTCGCCATGCGTTCGAGCTACATCATCCCGGGCGTGCTTTCGGTGTTGGTGCATCTGATCGCGCTCGCGCTCGTCTTCAGCGTGACGGGACGGGGATTCAATTCGAGTCAGGTCATCGAGCCGCGTATCGTGCAGGCGACCATCATTTCGGCGGAAGCCTTCGGCGCACCGAAACCGCTCGCTCCCGCGCCGATCGTCCAGAACGATCGAACAACACTGCCACCCATCGAAGAAATCCGCATTCCGGACTTGCCGGAAATCAAGCCGGCGCCCAAAGACCCGCAGGACGATGCACGGGCGCGGGAAGAGGCGGCACGTGCGGCAAGGCTCAAACGGATGCTCGATGAGAACCTGCTGTCGTCGCTCGACGACGAAGTACAGGATCTTACGGGCGATGCCGAACAGGCGACGACGACCTACGAAAACGGCATTTATCGGGCCATCGTTTCGTCGTGGAATCGCCCGCCGAGCGCGCGTAACGGAATGCAGGCGAGACTCGTTGTCGAGTTGATCCCGACGGGCGAGGTCGCAACCGTCACGGTGGTCGAATCGAGTGGAAATGCGGCGTTCGATCGATCGGCCGAAGCTGCCGTCCGTCGGGCGCGGCGTTTCGTAGTACCGGAAGACCTTCAACTGTTTGAAGCGAAATTCCGACGATTCACTTTGCTCTTCAGACCAGAGGATTTGCTGCGTTGAAGTTTGTTTGCCTACTTGTCATCGCCGCCGTGGCGAACGTGGCGGTCGCGCTCGAGATCGTCATCTCGGAGGGTTGGGACAGCCCGACCAAAATCGCCGTCGTGCCGTTCGACAACGCGCCCGCTGTGGTCGCGTTGGACGACGGATATGTCGCGGACATCGTCTCGTTCGACCTGATGCGTAGCGGCCAATTCAGCGCGCTCGATAGCGACAACATGCTCTCTTATCCGAGCCGGCCCGAAGAAGTCTTCTTCCGCGACTGGCGAACGCTCGGTATGGACTACGTAGTGGTGGGTCGAACGCGGCTCGACGGCGGGCGTATCGGCGTCACCTACCACTTGTTCGACGTCAACAACGAGCGGGAGGTCCGGTCCTCCTATCTCACGGGCGATCAGAACTCGCTGCGTGATCTCGCCCACCAGGTATCCGACGAGGTCTTCGAGGAGGTCACCGGCGTGCCGGGCGTTTTCGCGACGAAGATCCTCTACGTTCTCGTGCAGAACGCCGGCACGAACGATGCGATCTACTCGTTGCAGATCGCTGACGTCGACGGCGAACGGGCGCGAACGGTCTTCACGTCGAGTGATCCGATCATGTCGCCGAGTTGGGGGCCGAGGCTCGAGCGCGTCGTCTACGTCACTTTCGAGACCGGACGATCGACGATCGTCGTGCAGGACGTCGAAACCGGTGCCCGTGAGATCGTCTCGGCCTTCGAAGGTATCAACAGCGCGCCGGTCTTTTCGCCGGACGGCGGGACGCTCGCCATGTCGCTCTCGCGTGACGGTAACGCGGAGATCTACACACTCGATCTCGACGATCCGACGTCATTGCGCCGGATTACCAGGACGTTGTCCGCGATCGATACCGAGCCGAACTGGAAGCCGGATGGTGACGGCCTCATCTTCACGTCCGACCGCGGCGGCCAACCGCAGATTTACGAGGTCGATCTCGGCACGCTGCTCGTCGATCGGCTGACGTTCGAAGGCGACTACAACGCCCGGGCACGGTTACTGCCAGACGGTACGCACCTCGTCTACGTGCACCGCCGAGACGGCGTCTATCACATTGCCTGGCAGGACCTCGAGCGCGGAGATGTGAAGGTTCTGACGTCGACATCGCTCGATGAATCGCCGTCGATCGCGCCGAACGGCACGATGCTGATTTATGCCACCCAAGAAGATGAGGGCCGAGGTATACTTGCCGCCGTTTCGGTTGACGGTCGAGTGAAATACCAATTGCCTTCGGCGCTGGGTGACGTCAGGGACCCTGCGTGGTCGCCTTACGTCGATCCTTTTACTTCCCGATAGCCGACTGTGAAACGCGCCTATTGAGTCGCATTGAGTAAAGACTAACGAGAAAAGAACGAGCTGGGAGAAGATGATGATTCGTCAGGCATTGCGCGCCGCGTTCATGATGATGTTGGCGGGCGGCGTGCTCGCGGGATGTGCGAGTTCGAAACCAGTCGAACCGGTAGAGGAAGTCGAAGAACAACCCCGGCCCGCGCGTGTGACGCCGCCGCCGGAACCTGCACCGGAACCGGCCCGGCGAACGGACGGTAACTCGGACACGTCGGGCAACCCAGTGGGCTCCAACGGTCGTCCGTTGCAGCGCATTTTCTACTTCGATTTCGACCAGTCGCGCCTTTCGCAGCGCGGGCTGTCGGTTCTTTCGCTGCACGCAGAGTACCTGCGCGATTTCCCGCGGCGTCGGATCACGATCGAAGGACACTGTGATGAGCGCGGTACGCGCGACTACAACCTCGCCTTGGGTGAGCGTCGAGCCGAAGCGGTGCGGAGCTACCTGACGTCGGCGGGTGTGCGAAGTTCGCAGATTCGCACCGTGAGCTTCGGGGAAGAACGCCCCGCCGCGACGGGCCAGGGCGAAAGCGCTTGGAGCCGTAACCGACGTGCGGTGTTGAACTACAACTAACGAGACTTCTCGAGAGGCGCTACGCGTCTGAGGCAAAGCGCGTCGATCGACATGGTTGATCGGCGCGTTTTTTTTTTATTCAGCCCGACGATTCATGCGCCGGCGCAGAGCGGACACGGTTTCGACGAGTCTCATATCACGAGGAAACTCCTGATGAATGATGATCGACTGATGAAACGACTTCGAACTGTGTGCGTTGCGCTAGCGTTGGTGATGACCACCGCTGGAAACGCTGCCGTTCCCGTCGAGGATCGCTCGGCCGAATCGGAACGCCGCGCACCGGCCGAAGCCGCCAATCAGTTCGACGCGAGTGGTGATGACGTCGCGCGTGACGGGTTGATGTCGCTCTACATGGAAGTGCAAACGCTCAAAGACGAAGTCCGGCGATTGCAGGGCCTTTTCGAGGAGCAGAAATATCGAGTCGATCGGTTGCTGAAAGAACAACGCGACCGCTACATCGATATCGACCGTCGGTTGCTCGAATTGAGTCGGGCGGGAACGACTGCCCCGCCGACGGTTCAGGATCCGTCGCCACAGAATCGGCCCATCACCGATGCGGCAACGGATGAACCGGACGAACGCGCGGCATACGCGCAGGCGATCGCGCTCGTGGAAGATGCGCGCGGTGCGAGCGGTGTCGAGCGAACGACGTTGTTCGAGGCGGCTATCCAGCGGTTTGCGACGTTCCTGAACGAATATCCGAACGGTGTCCTGACGCCGAACGCGTTCTACTGGATGGGCGAGTTGTATCTTGCGACGGACAACACCGAACTCGCGCGACAGAACTTCCGCCAGCTCGAGAGCCTCTACCCGGAACACGCAAAAGCGGCCGATGCGCTCTACAAGCTGGGCGTCGTTTATCACCGCCTTGGTGATACGAGCGCTGCACTGCGCTACCTCGAACGGGTGACGAACGAGTTCCCGAACGCCGACTCGGCCGACCTCGCGAGTGCCTACGCGGCGGAGTTACGCGCGAGCCCGTGACGAGCGGAAACGCGCCCGAGCGGCCGAACCGACTTCGGTTGAGCGAAATCTTCTACTCCCTGCAGGGCGAAGCGCTCGATGCAGGCTACCCGACGACGTTCGTACGCCTGACCGGCTGCCCGCTGCGCTGCCAGTACTGCGACACGACGTACGCGTTCTCGGGCGGTGAGCTTCAGACGCAGGACACGATCCTCAAGCGCGTGAAGGATTTTCCCGCGCGCCGGGTTTGTGTCACGGGTGGTGAACCGCTGGCACAGCCTGGCGTTCACGATCTGATGGAAGCGTTGTGCGACGAGGGGTTCAGCGTCTCGATCGAGACGAGCGGTGCGCTCGACGTGACGAACGTGGATCCTCGTGTCAGCCGCGTCGTCGACCTCAAGACCCCGGGCTCGAAGGAAGTTCACCGCAACCGCTATGAAAACATTGGCGAACTGACGTCGACCGATCAGGTGAAGTTTGTCATCTGTGACCGTGACGACTACGAGTGGGCGCGGATGAAGTGCGCCGAGTTCGACCTGCTCGATCGTGTGGCCGCGGTCTGGTTTTCCCCGTCGGCGGACCAAGTCGACCCGGCCGATCTGGCGGAGTGGATTCTCGCCGATGGCCTACCGGTGCGTCTGCAGATCCAGCTCCACAAAACGCTTTGGGGCGACGAACCGGGGCGGTAGGCATGACGATTGAAC
Source organism: uncultured Pseudomonadales bacterium (assembly GCA_951813295.1). GTDB lineage: Bacteria > Pseudomonadota > Gammaproteobacteria > Pseudomonadales > Azotimanducaceae > VXYL01. The sequence goes on along the minus strand of CATOTI010000002.1, from coordinate 210,970 downwards.
TGGGAAACGAACGGCGAAAAGCGGTGGTGCTCGTCTCGGGCGGGCTCGATTCGGCCACGGTCCTCGCGCTCGCGCGTGAGGAGGGATTCGATTGCTACGCCATCTCATTCCTCTACGGCCAGCGTCACGTGGCGGAACTGAACGCGGCGCGGCGCATTGCGCGTGAACTCGGCGCTCGCGAGCATCGTGAATTTCCGATCGACCTCGGCGCGTTCGGCGGTTCGGCGCTCACCGATCACACCATCGATGTCCCGACGGAGCGATCCGATGAGATCCCGATCACCTACGTGCCAGCGCGCAACACGGTTTTCCTGAGTCTGGCGCTCGGCTGGGCCGAAGTGTTGGCGGCTCGCGATCTTTTCATCGGCGCGAATGCGGTCGATTACTCGGGCTATCCGGACTGTCGTCCGGCTTTCATCGAGGCATTCGAAACGCTGGCGAACGTGGCGACGGCGATGGGCGTCGAGGGCGAACGCGTTGGGGTACATGCGCCGCTCATCCATTGGACGAAGGCCGAGATCATCGAGCGTGGGATCGATCTCGGTGTCGATTACGCCATGACCGTGTCTTGCTACCAGGCCGACGAAGAAGGGCGCGCCTGCGGCGTCTGTGATTCCTGCGTCATCCGCCGTGAAGGATTCGAAACCGCGGGTGTTCCGGATCCGACACGTTATCGGTAGGTAAAAAAGGAAAAACCGCACGTTTCGCACCGCGGGGCTCGTGCGATGCCTTGTCGCGTTCAGGGTCGGATGAATACAATGCGCGCCCTGTCGATGCTGGGTCGTTAGCTCAGTTGGTAGAGCAGCGGGCTTTTAACCCGTTGGTCCTGGGTTCGAGCCCCAGACGGCCCACCAACTTTCCTTGCTTCAGTCGAAGCGCATCGACATCTCCAGATCCCCGCCGCCGAGATCGCGCCCTGTGTAAGTGAAGCCGACGCGCTCGTAAAAGCGTCCGGCGTGGACATTCGTCTCGAGATGACTGAGCAAAAGCACGCGTGGATTCGCAGTCGCTTTGATTCGCTCGATCAGAAGGCTCATTGCCTTGGCGCCGTGCCCCGCCGCTTGATGGCGGGCGTCGATCATCATCCGCCAGATGAAGTACGCGCCCTCTGACGGTCGCTCAGACGTCATGATGAAGCCGATCGGCGTGCCGCTTTTTGCGATCGCGCGCATCCAAACCGGGTCATCGTCGGGCGGGAAGGAGCCCTCCGCAATCGAGTAGGCGTTCGATCGGGGATAACCGGCGAGTTGATCTTCCCTGACATTGAGCGCGAGTACCGCGTGGATGTTGGCGCGTGTGATCTCGTCGAGTGTGATCATGTTGAAACGCTTCCTCGAGAACGCACGCGGCGTGTGGGTGGTGGTTTACGATAACGCGCTCAACTAACTCAGGGAGGGGTCGGTGCGGTTAACCAAGCTCAGTCGGTCGATCGAAGGCCGGGTCGCGATCGTGACAGGTGCAGCCAGTGGGATGGGCCGGGCAACGGCCGCACTCTTTGCCGACGAGGGCGCACATGTTGCGCTCACCGATATCAATCCGGCGCTCGACGACGTTCTGGCCGAAATCCGCGACGCGGGCTACTCGGCGGAACGGTGGTTTCTCGACGTCGCCGACGCTGCGGCCGTCGAGCGGGTCATCCCCGAGATTGCCGAACGGTTTGGTGGTATCGACATACTGATCAACAACGCGGGTATCGGCGCGGGCGGCGAAATCGACGGCGATGAGTACGAGGCGACGTGGAACCGCGCGATGGACGTGCTGCTCACCGCGCACATGCGCACGATTCGCGCGGCGCTACCCTGGTTGCGGCAATCCGATAGCGCCCGGATCGTCAACATCGCGAGCACGGAAGGTCTTGGCGCGACGCGGCACACGAGTCCGTACACGGCGGCAAAGACCGGGGTCATCGGCCTGACGCGCGCGCTCGCCGTCGACTTCGGTGCCGAGGGGATCACCGTGAATTGCATCTGCCCGGGACCCATCCGGACAGGACTCACCGACGCGATCCCCGAGGAGCAGAAGCACCTCTATGCCCGCCGACGTGTTGCGCTTCGGCGTTATGCGGATCCCGAAGAAGTGGCCCACGGCACGCTGTCCCTCGTGCTGCCGGCGGCATCGTTCATTACAGGCGCGACGCTGCCCGTCGATGGTGGGTTGACGATCCGCAACGCTTGAGAGGAACAGCATGAAAACGAATGCGACGACGCTGAGTGACGAGATCCGAGACCTCGGGCTCGAGCAATACGTGCTCGAACTCGAGGCCGACGGACTGACGGTCGTGCCGGCTTCGGTTACCGGCGTCGATCCGGACCTGCTGGATACGTGTCAGTCCGAGTTGCTCGATGCGTTCACGCGCGTGACGGGCGGATGTCCCATCTCGATGGAGAACGGCCCCGAAGGCGAACTGGTCTGGCCTGAAAGCCAGGCCAGCTTTCTGCGCCAGCCGGGCGATCCGGATCCCACCCAGGTGCTCTTTCAACAGCTGCTCAAGACACACCGCGCGTTCCGTGACCTGACGCTCAATCCGTCGGTCGATGCGCTCATGGACCACATGATCGGTCGGTTGCCGAACGGCGCGAAGGCGCGACGGTTGTCGAGCGCGAACAGCTTCCTCAAGTGGCAGGGTGAGCACGGCTACGGCGAATCGCTGGGGTTGCACGCCGACCAGGCACCAAATCCATTGCCTTGGGGGACGACCGCACTCACGGCTAACGCGACGTGGGCGCTATCGGACTACAACCTCGACAATGGCGCCCTCGCCTATGTCCCAGGTTCACATCGATTCGGGCGGCATCCGAGTTTCCCCGACGCGGTGAAGCTTGCCAAGCCCGTCGATTGTGAACGTGGCGACGTGATCGTCTGGCACGGTGCGACCTGGCACGGCGCGTATCCGAAGCGTACGAAGGGTGTTCGCCTGAACTACGTCGCTTACTACCGCCATCAGTCGGTGCTGCCGCAGGAAAACCTCAAGGTGACAATGGCCGACGAGCCATGGGACGACTGTGGCGATCCTAACCTCATGCGCGAACTGATCGGGTTCGACGATGTCTTCCCGTACCTGTCCGGCTCGCAGAGTTTCCCGCGACTCGCGAAATAGGTCAGACGGGTCGTAAGTCTCCGCCGGTACAGGAATGCGCCGGCCTAACCGATCTATTGCTCGTAAACCGCTGCCGGGTCGAACACGCGTTCTCCGATCACCGTCTCGTTTCCGGTTTCGGGATCGATCTCCGTGAAGAAACAGCTCTCGAAACCTTCGTGGCAGGCGGCCCCACCGACCTGCTCGACCTTGACGAGGATCGTATCGGCGTCGCAGTCGTAGTAGATGTGCCGCAGGTGCTGAACGTGGCCACTCTCTTCGCCCTTGCGCCATAGCCGCTCGCGGCTACGACTGTAGTAGCAGACGCGTCGAGTGCGCAGCGTCTCGGCGTACGACTCGCGGTTCATATAGGCGAGCATCAGGACATGGCCGGAGTCATCGTCCTGGGCGATGGCGGGAATCAACGGTGATTTGTCGAAATCAGGGCCGCTCATGACCGTCTCGGTCGAATCGGGCGGCCATGTTAGTCAATTCTGGTGTCCGGGATAGGTCGGTCCATGCCGTCGACTATTTTTACCTTGGTAAAAACGAGGTATTCTTGTAGGATCGCGCGCCTCGTGGCGCTAGCCACTAAATTGAGGAGCAGACGATGCCCGCGACCGCCTATGTCGCTTTTGATGAAATGCGCTCCATCGTCGAGGGAACGCTCGAAGCCGTGGCCGTTGGTTGTTTCGAGCACGTCAAAACGTTGCCGCCCGAGGAGCGTGGCCGGCCGATCCTGGTTTTTGATTCCGGAACGGGCCGGCAACTCGATCTCGATCTCTCCGGCACTGTCGAGGACGTTCGGATTCGCTATCGGGCGAGTACGCAACCGCCTGCCGAAAAGCGTCGGCGAGGCCGCCCGAAGCTCGGTGTCGTCGGCCGCGAAGTGACACTCCTGCCGCGCCATTGGGCTTGGCTCGACGCGCAGCCTGGTGGCCCGTCGCCTACGTTGCGGCGCCTGGTCGATCGCGCCCGTCGCTCGGATGACGACCCGGTGAAGAACGCCCAACACCGGGCGCACGGCTTCATGACCGCGATCGCCGGCAACCTGCCGGGTTTCGAAGAGGCGATTCGAGCGCTCTACGCACCGTCGCGCGAACGTTTCGTCGCCGAGACCAAAACCTGGCCCGATGACGTTCGCGAAACCGCGCTCGTGTTTGCCGCGGATGCTTTTCGTGGTCACGGTGCCGATTGACCCCGCTCAAGATGCTAGGCTTCTTCGCTTCGTTAAGAGGTCTAGAGGGGAGGGACGACCTTGAATGGTTACGATTTGGTCGCACAGTGTCTGAAGAAGGAAGGCGTGGAATGGCTCCCGTGTTTTCCAGCCAATCCACTCATCGAGGCCGCCGCTAAGGTCGGTATCCGGCCGCTGGTCTTCCGTCAGGAACGTGGGGGCATTAACGCCGCGGACGGCTTCAGTCGTCAGACGCGGGGTAAGAGTCTCGGCGTGTTCGCATCACAATCCGGGCCGGGTGTCGAAAACTCGTTCGGCGGCATCGCCCAAGCTTGGGGCGAAGCCGTGCCAATGGTCTACCTGCCGGGTGGACACGGGCTTGCCGGCTACGACGTGGCGCCTAACTTTTCCGCGCGGAAGAGCTACGAGAGCATCACGAAGCTGGCGGTCTCGATCGATCGACCCGATCGAACGACGACGCAGATTCGCCGTGCATTCCATACGGCGAAACAGGGCCGACCGGGACCGGTGATGGTCGAAATGCATGGCGATGTCATGGCACAGGAAGCGCCCGAAGGTGCGGCCGAGGCCTACCAGCCGTCGACGACGATGCGCTACGCGCCGAGCCGCGGTGACGTCCAGGATGCTCTGCGGGCCCTCCTCGGTGCCAAACGGCCGTTGATCTATGCGGGCCAGGGCGTTCTCTATTCCGAAGCGACGGAAGAACTCCGGCAGTTTGCGGAGCTCGCCCAGATCCCGGTGGTGACGTCAATGCAGGGCAAGAGCGCCTTCCCGGACGATCACCCGCTGGCGCTTGGTTCGGCGAACCGCACCGCACCACGAACCGTATGGAAGTGGCTCGGTGAGTCCGACGTCGTGCTCGCCATAGGTACGGGTCTGACCCGAACCGTGTTCGGCATTTCGATTCCGTCGGGCAAGTTCCTCATCCACTCGACGGTTTCGCCGGACGACATCAACAAGGACTACGCCGTCGACATCGGTCTCGTGGGTGACGCAAAGCTCACCCTCGAGAGTTTGATCGACGAACTCAAGGCGAGTGTGGGTGAAGGTGGTCGCGCGACGGATCAGGAAACGATCAGCGAGATCAGGACGACGCACGAAGCCTGGCTCGCCGAGTGGGCCCCACTGCTGAACTCCGACGAGACGCCGATCAACCCGTACCGAGTGATCAACGAGATCAACAACGTCGTCGATCACGCGAATTCGGTCCTCACGCACGATGCGGGTAACCCGCGCGATCAGATCATGCCGTTCTACAAGGCGAGTGCGCCGGGCGGATACATCGGATGGGGGAAAACGACCCACCTCGGCTACGGCATCCCGCTCGCGGTCGGCGCTAAGGTCGCGGATCCGTCGAAGTTCTGCATGAACTTCATGGGCGATCTCGCTTTCGGCCACACGGGGCTCGAGATCGAGACCGCCGTTCGCGGTGAGGTGCCGATCACGACCGTCGTGATCAACAACGGCACGATGGGTGGCTACGACAAGTCGATGCCGACTGCGATGCAGCGTTTCGGGGCCGGTAATCAGACGGGAGACTATGCCGGCATTGCTCGTGCGTGTGGCGCCGAGGCGATCAACGTCGATAGCGTCGACGGCATTGCGCCCGCGCTCGAGGCCGCCAAGCGCGCGAATGAAGAAGGCAAGGTCTGCGTCGTCGAGATTGCGACGCGCCAGGACACCCGGTTTTCGGTGTATCCGGACCTCTTGAAACCCTGATTCGATGGGTGATCCATTTTGGTGCGGTTCCTGCGCGTCTCGCACCAAAATGGTCCAACGCTGGCCCCACAAGCGCTAAAGTTCGCCATTCGCGGCGCGTGCTCTGTCAAAAAGCCCTGAAATGGACCCCAATGGGTCCCTAACAGATGCTCGTGACGTTGGCGTGGTATTTGCTTGTAACGGCTTCGATTGGTGGTGCACAACGAACGTGCGTCATCGAGGGGCACAAGGGAAGAGAAAGGGGAATCCGCTTCCGCTGATTGATTGGTTATTAAAGGAGCGACAAATTTGAAATCAAAACTCGAGTACATCTGGCTCGACGGCTTCAAGCCGACGCAGAGCCTCAGGAGCAAGACGCGAGTCGAATCCGACTTTAGCGGTAAGTTGGAAGACTGCCCGATGTGGTCGTTCGACGGCAGTTCGACCGAGCAGGCCGATGGCAGTGCCTCGGATTGCCTGCTGAAGCCGGTAGCGATCTTTCCCGATCCCGATCGTAAGAACGCGTTCCTCGTCATGACGGAAGTCCTGAATGCCGACGGCACGCCGCACGAGTCGAATGGCCGCGCGACGATCGAAGACGACGACGACGACTTCTGGTTCGGTTTCGAGCAGGAATACTTCCTCTGGGACCCCCACACAAATCTACCGCCGGGCTTTCCCGCGACCGGTTATCCGCGCCCCCAAGGCCCTTACTACTGTTCGGTGGGCGCGATGAACGCCTACGGTCGGGAAGTGATGGACGAGCACCTCGATGTCTGCCTCGACGCCGGTATCAACGTCGAGGGCACGAACGGCGAAGTCGCCGCGGGACAGTGGGAGTTCCAGGTCTTCGCCAAGGGTGCCGCTCGCGCCGGTGACGAGACGTGGGTCGCGCGCTACCTCCTGGAGCGTATCGGCGAAAAGTACGGCATGGCGATCAACTGGCACCCGAAGCCGCTCGGTGACACAGACTGGAACGGCTCGGGCATGCACGCCAATTTCTCCAACGGCCCGATGCGCGAAGACGGGCAGGAAGACACGTTCACCAAGATCTGTGAAGAGTTCGGCAAGAACATCGAACGTCATATCTCGGTGTACGGGGCGTACAACGACGAACGTTTGACCGGTGCGCACGAGACGCAGTCGATCAATACGTTCAGCTTCGGCGTGTCCGACCGTGGCGCGTCCATCCGGATTCCGATCGGTACGGTCGAGGACGGCTGGAAGGGTCGTCTGGAAGACCGTCGTCCCGCCTCGAACGCGGATCCCTACAAAGTAGCGGCCGCGATCGTGAAGACGACCAAGGAAGCAGTGGCTTAGTTTTTACTGAAACTGGCCGATCCGCGCGACGGGTCACAGTTTCACAGAGCTAAACACACGGGCGACCGGCGGGAGCCGGTTCGCCCTGCTGCTCGAGCACGCCGAGTCAGTCCCCCAAACCGCCAGATCGAAGAATTCTCAGTACGTCCGTTCCGGGGATGCGAGCGAGCGTCCTGGGAAGTGGCCGGTGGACGGAGGAGGAGGCTGGGTTTCTGTGGTAGTGTGCCGAAGGATGTGCAAAAAGTTGGGTGGCCATGGTGTGCTTTTAGACACGACATCAAAAAAGGCACACACACGAGATGACCACCCAGAAGAAGCGTAAGACGACGGCAGTCGAACTGGAAGAGGTACTCAGCAGCGAGGGCGACCAGCTGCGCGAGATGCTCCAAGAGCTATTGGAAGCGGAGATGGCCAAAGTGCTCCGCGCGCAACCCCACGAACGCAGCGACGAACGCCGGGGCTATCGAGCCGGTTACTACCCGCGCGGCTTGTTGACCCGCGTCGGCAAGCTCGAGCTGCGTGTACCGCGCGACCGCGAAGGACGCTTTTCCACGGAGCTGTTTGCGCGCTACCAGCGTTCCGAACAAGCCTTGGTCAGCGCGCTGGCGCAGATGTATATCGAGGGCGTTTCGACGCGCAAGGTCAAAGCGATCACGGAGGAGCTGTGTGGCCACAGCGTCTCGGCCTCGACCATCTCGCGGATCAACAAGCGCCTCGACAAGACGCTCACCGCATTCGCCACCCGACGACTCGAAGAACCGACGCCGTATCTGATCCTCGATGCGCGTTATGAGAAGGTCCGTGAGGCGGGAGTGATCCGCTCTCGAGCCGTGCTCATTGCCATTGGCATCAACTGGGAAGGACGCCGCCAGATACTGGCCGTGGAGCTCGCTCAACGGGAGAGTCGAAGTAGCTGGAAAGAGTTCCTCACCACGCTGCGTGATCGCGGCTTACACGGCGTCGAGTACGTCGTCAGCGATGATCACGATGGGCTGCGACGGGCGATCCAAGAAGTCCTCACCGACAGCGCCTGGCAACGCTGCTACGTGCACTTCCTGCGCAACGCCCTCGACCACATTCCGCGCAAGGCCGATGACGATTGTCTGCAGGAACTGCGCTGGCTCTACGATCGTCGCAACGTCGATGAGGCGCGATCGGATCTCGCCGCTTGGATCGGCCGATGGCACACGAAGTATCCGAAGCTCACCGACTGGGTGGAGGAAAACATCGAGCAGACGTGGACGTTCTATCGCCTCCCGCATCGCCATCACAAGCACATGAAGAGCACCAACATGCTGGAACGGTTGAACGAGGAAATCCGTCGACGAACGTATGTGGTGCGGATCTTTCCGAACGCGGCGAGTTGCTTACGCCTGGTGCGGGCGCTGGCCGTTGAGACCCACGAAAACTGGCTCGAACAGAGCCGCTACTTAAACATGGACTTGCTCAAGGAGCTGAAGAAGGAACAGCTCCGTCAAGCCGCTTAACCGCATGCCAGGCCACTCAACCCTTTTGCACAACTTGCGGCACACAACTGTTTCTGTTTGCTAATGGGATGGTCCACCCCGAGTGGACAATCAGTGTCCCCACACGACGTTCCCTCGAGGAGACCATCCCATGACGCAGATCGTGACCCTAGGTATCGATGTCGGCAAGAGCACCTTCCACGTGGTCGGTACGACGCACACGGGTAAGCCGGTGTTCCGGCAGCAGTTCAGCCGAGCGAAGCTTGCTGAGTTTGTCGCCACTCACAGCCGATGTGTGATCGGCATGGAAGCGTGCGCTGGTTCACAACACCTGGCGCGGCAGTTTGAACGCGACGGTCATGACGTTCGATTGATGGCAGCGCAGTTCGTCAAGCCGTACGTGAAGACCAACAAGAACGACTTCAACGACGCCTTGGCGATTGCGGAGGCGGTGCGGCGCCCGACCATGCGATATGTGCCGATCAAGACGATCGAGCAACACGATCAGCAAGCCCTGCACCGCGTCCGTCAGCAGCTCATGAAGACGCGCACAAGCGTCATCAACGAGATCCGAGCGTTTCTGTTGGAGCGAGGTATCACGGTGCGCACGAGTCCGACAGCGTTGTCGAAGGCCTTACCGACGATACTGGCGGACGACGAGAGCACATTGTCGCGGCGTCTACGCGCGCTTTTGGGATTACTGCAACGACAGTGGCGTTACTTAGATGATGAAGTTCGCACGATTACCCGGGAGATCGAGCAGATCGCGCGAGAGCGCGATGACTGCCGGCGTCTGCAGACGATTCCGGGCATTGGCACGCTGACATCGACGGCGTTGGTGGCGGCGATCGGCAAGGGTGAGCAGTTCACACGCGCCCGAGATGTATCGGCGTGGCTCGGGGTGGTGCCACGGCAACACTCGACAGGCGGCCGGACGCGATTGCTGGGGATCAGCAAACGCGACAACCGCTACGTTCGGAGTCTGCTGATACACGGCGCGCGCAGCTGCTACTACAACCTGTGCCGGGAGGATCACCGCCTAGGTGTTTGGCTGAATGACCTTGAGGCGCGGGGCTTGCACCCGAACGTGATCATCACGGCGTTAGCGAACAAACTGGCGCGCCTGTCATGGGCAGTCCTGCGCAGTGGTGAGGAGTACGATCCAGGGCGCGCGTAGCGGCAGTTGTAGGGAACGGATTTTGGTTGCCCATCGGGCATCTCGTTAGCGGCAGGCTTCATCAGTCGATCCAGCTTCGTCGAAGCTCGGGCAAGAAAAAGGGGTCTACGAACCCGCCTTGCTAATTGAGCCGACGAGCCGCGGATCCCACTCAGGCCAGGGCGTGAAATAGCCCATTAACAGGCCGGATACATTTGTGCAGACCGACTGATTGCCAAAGTCGCCAATGACTGTTGCAACGATGGGGTGGCCCATACATTTTTCTTGCGGGGGCTCCGCCCCCGCACCCCCGCCGGATCGGCGCTGAGTCTGGGTAGGCTGATAGGGGAGTCACGCCGTGCGCACGAGCCGCAATGCGGCTCGTCGGCAGTTTTTGCGATGCAAAAACTGCTGAGGCGTAGATACGTCATCGACACGTTTCGCGCGGGGTCCCGGGGCGGGTGTGTTCGCCCTTATGCTTCGTTCGTGGATGGAGAGAACCACCAATAGGATGTGGCGACAGGTCCAACTCATAAGCGGTACTTCATTGAATCCATCGTGTACCAACCGTCAACTCGCGGTCGAGGAAGGTCGCACCCCTTTTGCGTGACCACAGGCGGCCGACGTGCCAGCGTGTTTCGGTTCGCCTTCAGAGCGGGTCTTAGTCTTTGTGGAGCAAAAAGGACTGACGAATCGGGGCGGGCCGGTTCGCTTATTCGTCACCGCCGATGATCGAACCGGTGCCCTCGACACGGGTGCCGCTTGTGCCGCGGCTGGGCTCGATACTGTCGTCGTGCCGTTCGACGGCATCTCGAGCGGCGCGATCGACGTCTCTTCGGCCGACGCCGACTGTTTGATCGCGGACACCACCTCCCGCCATCTCGAACCGGCGATTCCTCGCCGCCGCGTCGTCGAACTGCATGAAGCGGTTCGCCAATCGGCGCCGCAAGCTGTTTTCTGCCACAAACTCGACTCGACCCTGCGTGGCCATTGGGCGGCGGAAGTTGCCGGTTTGGTCGAGGCAGGTTTCCGCGTCGGGATCGTCGCGGCTTATCCGGCGGCGGGACGGACATCGGTCGACGGTATCGTGCTGCTCGACGGTGTGCCGGTGGCGGAGACTGAGTTTGCTCATGATCCGCTGAATCCCGTCACCCGCTCTCGCCCTCTGGAGATGCTCGCCGACTACGGCGTCGGTGCAGGTGAGGCGCGCATCTTCGATGCGTCTTCGGAAGCTGACATGCGCGCAGCCGCACGGTCCTGTCTGGCGGAAGAGCGCGTGTTGGTGGGAACCGCGGGATCAATCGGCGCAATGTCACGCTTGTTAGGCTCGGGCAGCGACTGGCGGCCGAGTCCCTTGCCCCGTCCGATCGTGTTCGTCTGCGGTAGCCTGCATCCGATGAGTCGCCGTCAGACTGCCGCACTGGGTATCGGTCAAGTATCGCCGGACGATCCGCTCGAGCACCTTCCGGACGATATCGTGATTACGTCGATGCCACCCGTGACAAGCCGCGTCTCGGCTCACGATGCGGGCGCGATGGCGGCAAAGCTCGGTCGCGCCGCCTGGCGTGCGGTCGAAGCCGGAGCGAAGACGCTCGTCGCCATGGGCGGTGATACGACGGCCGCGGTGGTGGGCGATCGGGCTATCCGTGTCCTCGGTGCGTGGAGTTTCGGTATGCCGGTTTGCGAATTAGAAGGTGAGGACGTGGTGTTTGTTGCAAAGCCCGGTTCTTTCGGGGCGCCCGATTCGTTGCTTCGCCTACTGACCGGGGAGCTCGACGCGTGACTGATGCATTGCCGATGGCGGTCACGATGGGCGATCCGAGCGGCGTCGGCGGGGAGATCGTGTTGCGGAGTTTTGCTGCCGGCGAACTCGATGATCGGGCGATCGTTTTTGGGGACGCGTCGATCCTCGAGGCGGGTGCTAAGCATCTGGACATCGCCGTACCGATCCGTCGAGTCGAAGACGACGAATACGTCGAGGGCTTCTTGAATGTCGTGGCCGTCGGTGAACCGGGACTCGATGACTGGACACCGGGTCAGGCTAACGCGCCGTCCGGTCGAGCGGCGCTCGCCTATGTCGAGCGGGCGACTCGCGCGGCCCTCGACGATCGTGTCGCGGGTGTTGTCACGTTGCCGATGAACAAGGAAGCAACACAACTCACCGTGCCGGGGTTCGTCGGTCATACGGAGTTCATCGCCGATCTATGCGACGTGCCGAGCGTCTCGATGATGCTGACGACGCCGGACGTCGCGGTCACGCATGTTTCGACACACGTCTCGCTACGTGATGCGATCGAGGCGGTGTCCGAAGAACGGGTTGCGCGCGTGATCGAACTCACGCAGCAGGTGCTCTCGCGATTCATCGAAACTCCGCGGATCGCCGTTTGTGGGCTGAATCCGCATGCGGGCGAGAACGGCCTATTCGGTGATGAAGAGATTCACCACATCATCCCGGCGATCGAAGCCGCGCGTGGCAAGGGGTGGTCGGTCGAAGGCCCGTTTCCCGCCGACACCGTCTTCTATCAGGCCATCGAGCGCGATCGGTACGATGCCGTCGTCGCGATGTATCACGACCAGGGCCACGCACCGATGAAGCTCGTGGGTTTCGAAACGGGCGTCAATGTGACCGTGGGGCTACCGATCGTGCGGACCTCTGTCGACCACGGCACAGCCTTCGATATCGCCTGGCAGGGCGTTGCTTTCACGCACTCGCTGCGCGCGGCACTCGACTACGCGTGGCGCTTAGCCGGGGTCAGGTCGCCGCAACCTTGACCTCGCCCGGCCGGCACCAAATCCGGGCCGTCACGATCCCGGCGAGAAACCCGGCGATATGGCCTTCGAAACTCACCGCGAGGTCCGACGGGAAAAGTCCCCAGAGCATCGATCCGTAGAAGAACATCACGGCGATCGCCACGATGAAAGATGTGACGCGGCGCTCGACGAACGCGCGTGCCACGAGATAACCCAGCAGGCCAAAGACGACGCCGCTCGCGCCGATGTGCAGGCCTTCCCGGCCGATACCCCACAACAGGGCCCCGGTGAGAAGCGTCATCGTGATGAGTGTTCCCGCGTAGTGCGGACCGCCGCGGACCAGAACGATCGCCGAGAGCGTCACGAACGGCACGGTGTTCATGATGAGGTGGTGGATGGAGCCGTGCACAAAGGGCATCGCGACGATGCCGACGGCATTTGAAACCTCGCGCGGCACCAACCCCAGTTGGGCGATCAGCTCCGTGTTCGCGAACCCCGCGAATGAAACGAGCCAGATCGCGGCCGTCAGCACGACGAGTCCGAGTGCGCGTGCAATCACCGTGGCAACCCCAGGAAGCTCAATCGGTGTAGGTCAACCATTCTCGATACCGTTCGTCTTGTCCGGTCACTACCTTGCGGTAGGTGGATCGCAATGAGGTCGTAAGGGCGCCGACGTCGCCATTGCCCACGATGTCCTGATCGAGGCGCAGAACCGGCCAGACGCCCGCAGACGTCGCGGTGAGGAAAAGTTCGTCGGCGGCGCGTAGGTCGTCCACGGCGAGGTCGTCCTCGATGACCTCGATCCCGGCATCGATTGCGATCCGCATAACGCTGCGACGCGTCACGCCGAGAACGACCTTGCTGCCGGGCGGCGTGTGGAGGGCTCCGTTCTTCACGACGAAGATGTTTGCGGTTGGTGCTTCCGTTACCCAGCCCGCTTCGTCCAACAACAGGACATCGTCGAAACCTTCTTTGCGTGCCCGCCATTTGGCGGTCATGGGCGCGGTATAGCTGGCGGCGATCTTGGCGTTGGGCGGAATGATGTCTTCGCGGCGACCGGCTTTCTCTCGCTCGATCTTGAGCGCGACGTTGGGGCGTCGTTCGTAGGGGCGCGAACCGATGATGTCCGAAACGGTGTCGTACGCCGCGATGTAGATCGAAAGGTGAGGATCGATCGGCACGACATCGGGTTCGATGGATGCGAGTACCGCGCAGATACGGATCGAGTGAGATCCGGGGTTTGCGCGAACGGTCTCGATACACGCGCCGATCAGTGTGTCGAGGTCTTGTTCGAGGGGGAGCCCCATGATCTCGCAGGTCCGGATCAGGCGTGCGAGGTGATCGGGTAGACGGAAAATCGCCGCGCCCCGCTCGGTGTCGTAAACGCTGACGTAGTCGAAGGCGAGCGATCCCCGCTGAATACTCTGGGCGAGGACGTGCACCGTGGCGTCCTCCCAGGCGATGAAGCGACCGTCGTACCAGATCTGTCTGTTCATCCCCATAGAGCGCTCTCCGGCGGGTGAATGAGGCCGTCGACGTAACGGATACCGGGCTCGCGGTCTTTGGCGAGCAGGAGGGGGCCGTCGAGGTCGACGAAGTCCGCCGATGTGGCGAGCAACGTCGCGGGGGCCATCGATAGCGATGTCGCGACCATACACCCCACCATCACGGCGATATCGAGTTCGCGGGCACGCCGAAGGACATCCATCGCCGCGGTCAGCCCGCCCGTTTTATCGAGCTTGATATTGATCGCCTGGTAGCGGGCGGCGATGGCGTCGAGGTCGTCGGCCGTGTGAAACGACTCGTCGGCACCGATCGGCACGGGCGATGAGAATTCGGCAAGCGTGGCGTCGTCCGCCGCGGGTAGCGGTTGTTCGATCAGTTCGACGCCGAGTTCGGCCGCGACGGGCGCTACGGATTTGAGCGTGGCGAAATCCCAACCTTCGTTGACATCGACGACGATCGGCGTCGACCCCGCGGCGCTACGAATCGCGCGTAGTCGAACGATGTCTTCATCGGCCGTGCCGCCGAGTTTGATTTTGAGAGGCATGGCCGCATGCCGTCGCGCGTTTTCTGCCATGGCGTCGGGATCGTCCAGGCCGATCGTCATGACGGTCGGTATGGCGCGTGGATCCCGGCATATCGGCGGGATGGTTTCGAGGGTCCAGACGCGCCTGTCTTTAGCTTTCGCCTCGTAGTCCCACAAGGCGCAGTCCATCGCGTTCCGGGCGGCCCCCGCCGGCATGCCCTCGATGAGCGCGTCGCGATCCAGCAGACCCCGATAGCCTTCGATCGCGGTACGGACAGACTCGATCGATTCTCCGTAGCGCGCGTACGGCACACACTCGCCCCGACCGGTGGCATTGCCGTCGGTGATCGTCACGACGACGACGTCGGCGGAGCGCTTCGCACCGCGGGCGATCCGAAAATCACCCTCGATCGGCCACGATTCCGTGGCTGTTTTCAGCGAAAGGGAGTCGGTCATGGCGATCTTGCGGTTGCGAAGTCGACGATTGCCCCGACCCCTTCTACCAACGGGTCGACGATCGGCACGTCGAATTCGCGCCGTAGCACCTCGAGATAAACGTCGCGATGCGCCTGGTCCGCCGTGTTGATGCTGATCCCGACGCAATGGATCTTCGGATTCGTTTTCGACCCGAGGGCGATGGTGAGATCGATGATCGTTTGGATCGACGGCATGACGGCGTCGACGTTGCGCATACGCTGACGGGTCGGTTCGTGGCACACCACGAAGGCATCGGGTTGTGATCCTTGCAGGAGACCGAGCGACACGCCGGCGAAGGACGGATGGAGCAGTGATCCCTGGCCTTCGATCACGTCCCAATGATCGTCTGGCGCAGCCGGCGACAGCACCTCGGCGGCGCCGGCGATGAAATCTGCAACGACCGCGTCCACGGCAATGCCGGCGCCATTGATCAGGATCCCGGTTTGACCTGTCGCGCGAAAATCGGTCGGGATCCCACGCGACGTCATTTCGCGCTCGATGGCGAGCGCGGTGTACTTCTTTCCGATCGAACAATCCGTGCCGACGGTCAGCAGTCATTTGCCCGTCCGGTTCCGGCCGTTGCCGACGGGCAACTCGGCGGGGGGAACGCGGACGTCGATCAGTTGGCGACCGCCCGCCTCGGCGGCGGAGACGAGTATTTCGAAGTCGGTAAGTTTCGTATGCAGTCCGCTCGCGATATCGAGCCCTGCCGCCAGTGCTGCTTCGAGGGTCGTCATCCAGCTCGAAGGGAACGTACCGCCCGGGTTCACGCAACCGATGACGAGCGTTTTCGCCCCAGCCGCGACCGCGGAAGCGACCGTGTGATCGGCGATGCCGAGATCCGCCTGGCAGTTGGAATGGCGCAGCTGCCCGATGACACGTTCGGGCCGCCAGTCGACGATGCCCTGACCGGTTTTTGCCGCTAGCGCGTCCTTCGCGTCCCCGATGAAAATGAGGTATGGCCCTACGAGATTCATGATTCGAGGCTACACACTCGCTCACCGTCGAGCATCAGGTTAGAAAGGGAAAAACGAGGGAGGAATAGTTGTGCGAGTGATCGTGGTCGGTGCGGGGAGCGCGGGAAGTGTCATTGCCGCACGGCTGTCGGAAGATCCGGACGTCGAAGTCGAACTGATCGAGTGCGGGCCGGATTACGCCAATATCGCTGCGACGCCATTCGATCTGGTGAACGGGCATCGCAACTCGATGCGGGATCACGATTGGGGTTTCGAGTACTTCCCGACGGAGAACCGGCCCCTGCCGTTGCCACGTGGACGTGTGACGGGCGGTTCGAGTGCGGTCAACACGACGATTGCGCTCAGGGGTGTGCCCGAGGATTTTGACGAGTGGGCTTCGCTCGGCTGCCCGCAATGGGGTTGGAGGGATGTCCTGCCGGCGTTCAACCGCCTCGAACGTGACCTCGATTTCGGTACCGCGGCCTACCACGGCGATGCCGGACCGATCTCGATTCGCCGCTATCGCGACGACGAACTGTTGCCCCAGCATGCAGCGTTCATGGCGTCCGCCGACCGGCTCGGCTATCCGTATGCGCCCGACGCGAACGACCCGGATGCTTGGGGCGCGAGCCCGCATCCGCTGAACAAGCTCGGCCGCGTGCGGATCTCGACGGCGGTCGGCTATCTATCGGCCGCGCGAATCAGGCAAAACCTCACGATTTCGGCCGAAACACGAGTTCTCCGTCTCATTCTCGACGGCGACCGAGCAACTGGCGTCGTCGTTGAGACGAGCGACGGCATCAGCGAGCGGCGCGCCGATCTCGTGGTCTTGAGCGCGGGCGCGTTGATGAGCCCGATGATTCTGATGCACTCGGGGCTCGGGCCACGTGAGGTGCTTGAATCGGTGGGCATTTCCTGTGTCCGGCACGTGCCGGGCGTGGGCGCCAACCTGCGGGATCATCCGGCCGTGACCGTCAACGCGCGTGTGAAGGACCCATCGATCGTCGATCTCGATCAGCCGCTCATGCAGACGATCCTGCGCTATACCGCGGCGGGCTCGGAGAAGCGAAACGATCTTCAGATCGAACAGATCAGCTACTCGGGTGTCGATTCGTTTCCGATCGCGGCGGTACTCGAATACACGTTCGGGGCGGGCGTCCTGACGCCGGTCGACGCCGATCCGCGCACGCCGCCGAAGATCGAGAACAGGTTCTGTGAACACCCGACCGATCTCGAGCGCCTCGCGCTCGCGCTCCGCGACACGCTTGCGTTCGTCGAGGACGGACCGCTTTCCGACCTCGTCGATGAGGTCTTGTTTCCGGATCGATCACGTGGAGTGGATTTGGACTCGCTCAAGACGATTTGCCGCAAACGTGCAGCGTCGGGCTATCACCCGTGCGGCACCGTGAAGATGGGCGATCGGGCGGATCCAATGGCCGTCGTCGATCAACGCGGGCGCTTTCTCAACGTCGATGGACTCGTCGTTGCCGATGCGTCGATCATGCCGACGGTGCCGCGAGCGAATACCAACCTCACGAGCATCATGATCGGCGAGAGAGTGGGTGAGTGGTTGCGTACCGAACGCACGAGCTACGTCTAGAAGCAACAAGAAGGGCAAAGGAGAAAGGCATGGCTTCGATCGCGATCCGCGGGGCATCGATTCTCGATGGGTTGGGTAATTCGCCGGTCGACGGCGACGTGGTCGTCGAGGACGGCCGGATCGTATCCGTTGGCCCGAGTGGCGTCGCGGCGGATCAGGAGATCGACGCTGCCGGAGCAACGCTGTCGCCTGGGTTCATCGATACGCATTCCCACGACGACGGAGCTTTTCTGCGTTACCCGGACATGACGTTCAAGCTCGCTCAAGGTGTCACGACGGTGGTCGCGGGTAACTGCGGCTTCAGCGCGATCCCGGCGAGCGGTGGCAGCGAGGACATGGACGCCAGCGGTGGGATCCTCGCGGGGGCAGCCGGCGAATTCACCGATCTCGACGGCTACTTTGCGGCGGTCGAAGCACGTCGCCCGGCGATCAACAACATGATGCTGGTCGGCCACAACACGGTTCGATCGTTGACCATGGGGCTCGAACGGCGGGCGCCGTCGCCGAGCGAACTCTCAACGATGCGCGATCACGTCGCACGGGCGCTCGACCAGGGCGCTTGCGGGTTCTCTTCGGGCCTCATCTATCGACCGGGCCGGTGGAGTGAAACCGACGAGGTTGCGGCGCTCACGGAAGAAGCGGGCAAGCGTGATGCGCTCTACACGACGCACATGCGCAACGAAGGCGATCTTCTGCTGGAAGCGGTCGACGAAGCCCTGGCGATTGCGGCGGCGGGCAACGCACATCTGCACATTTCGCATCACAAGTCCGCGGGGCCGGCCAATTGGGGTCGGATCTCGGAGTCGCTCGCCAAGGTCGACGCGGCGTTAGCGGCGGGCCGACGGGTGACCCTCGATGTCTACCCCTACACGGCGGGGAGCGGCCGCATGATCGAGTATTTCAACCTCGACGCACCGAGTCGTGAACTCGCCGAGGTGATTCGGATCGCGAGCTGTCCGGCGTTCCGCCAATACGAAGGGCGCATGCTCAAGGACATCGCAGCGGACGAGGGCGTGGACATCGTCGAAATGGTCAAACGTGTGCTCACCGCGCCGAAAGGTGATCGTACGATCTGTATCCAGTTCATCATCGATGAAGCCGATGTCGAAACGAACCTGCTTCATGCCGACATGATGGTCGGTTCGGACGGCATCCCGGATCTCAAAGGCAAGCCGCATCCGCGCTTGTTCGGCACGTTTCCGAAGATTCTCGGCCACTACGTCAGGGAACGCGGTCTCATGAGCTTGCCCGAAGCGGTGCGGCGGATGACGTCCCTTTCGGCCGCGACGTTTGGCATGGCGTCGCGCGGCCAGGTGCGCGAAGGCTATTGGGCCGATCTTGTGCTCTTCGATCCGGCGACCGTGGTCGACAGGGCGACCTACGACGATCCGAAACGCCAACCGGACGGCATCGACCTCGTGATGGTCAACGGTACAGTCGCGTTCAAGCAGGGCGAACATCAACACGCCGGGTCAGGCGCCATGTTGCGTTACCGCCAATCCGGCTGATCGATCGTCAGCTCGTTGGCCGCGCCGTTAGTGATGCGCGCCGTGAGCTCCGTGCGCGTGACCGTGGGCGAGTTCTTCACGGGTTGCTTCGCGGACGTCAGTGATCGTGACGTCGAAGTTCAAGGTCTTGCCCGCCTGCGGGTGGTTGAGGTCGACATCGACGACTTTCCCGCCGACCTTGATGACCGTCACGGGTTTGACCCCTTCCTCGGTTCGCAGCTGCGTCACCATTCCGGCTTTCAGGCGGTTTGGCCGAGCGAAATACTTCTTCGGCACACGCTGCGTCCAATCGGGACGGCGTAGCCCGTAGGCATCCTCGGGCTCGACGGTGACGATGAATTGATCGCCCGACGAATGGCCAGCCAGCGCCGATTCGAGTCCACGGATGATGTTGCGGTGGCCGATCAGTACGGCAGTTGGCTCGTCGCGCACCTCCAATACCTGATCGGCTACATCGGTGATCGTATAGGTGAACGCGACGACTGTGTTTTTGGCGGCCTGCACTAGTTTCTCTTCACGTCTCGGAAAGGACCGGTATCCATGCGCGGTTCCTTCGGCAAGCCCAGCACACGTTCGGCGATGATGTTGTGCTGGATCTCGTCCGTGCCCCCCGCGATGGAGGTCGCTGGTACGGAAATCAGGATCTCGGCGATCATGCCGTCGCGCGGGCTGTCGGTGCCGCCGAGCAGCGCATCGGCGCCGCTGATCAGCGTGTGCACGTGGGACGCTTGTCGCGCGACGTGGCTCGAAGCCAGTTTACCGAGCGATCCTTCCGGTCCCTGCGGGCGACCCTTCTCTTGTGCCGCCCTCGCGCGGCGTGCAGTCCACTCCGAGGAGCGGGCGCGGATCAAAAGACGCGCGATTTCCTGGCGCACGCTCGGGTCGTCGATTCGGCCCGTCTCCGCCGCGCGATCCATCACCAGGTCGACCCGTCCCGCGCGTTGTGGGTACCACTTGTACGGCTCGTTCGCGTGGACGAGTTCGACGCGCTCTTCTTCGTAGACCTGACCGGGCAGATCGCGTTCGCGGGCATAGGAGCGCAGGCCGTCGGCACCGCGACGTTCGTGCATGAGCGTGGTCATGGCGATCTGCCAACCCTGGCCGGCCACGCCGACGCGGTTTTCTGGCGGCACGAAGGCGTTGGTGAAGAACACCTGGTTGAACGAAGCGTGTCCGTTCATCTGTTTCAAGGGACTCACTTCGACACCTTCCTGGTGCATGTCGAGGATGAAATAGGAAAGGCCCTGGTGTTTCGGCTGATCCCAATCCGTACGTGCAAGCAGCAGGCCGTAGTCCGCGTGGTGAGCACTCGTCGTCCAGACCTTCTGGCCGTTGACTGTCCAACCGCCGTTGGAATCGTCGTTGGTATCGGCGCGACTCGTAGCACCCGCGAGGTCCGAGCCGCTGCCGGGTTCACTGAAGAGCTGACACCAGTTGTCCTCGCCGGTCAGGATCCGACGTAGGAAACGCTGCTTCTGCTCGTCGTTGCCGTGCTCCAGAAGCGTCGACGCGGCGAGATGTCGAACGCCGGTACGAGCGACACCGACTGCGTTGGCACGCGCAAACTCCTCGTCGACGACCGGGACGAGGGCTTGCTCGAGGTCGCGCCCGTACCATTCGCTCGGCCAGGCCGGCATTCCCCAGCCGGAGTCGGCCAGCGTGTTGCGCCAAGCGACGAGCGGCTGGTCCGGTGACCAGTTCTGCTCGAGCCATGAGCGGACTTCCTGACGAATTGAAGACTCGGTTGGCATTACAAACCTCCGTTCTGCATGACCCGCTCGCGATGGAACGTCGGGTCGCCGAAGATGACTTCGTTGTGTTTTGCGCGCTTGAACCAGAGGTGCGTGTCGTTGTCCCAGGTGAATCCGATACCGCCGTGTAGCTGGATCGCGTCGCGGGCGGCGAGGAGGTAGGCATCACCTGCGCTCGCTTTGGCGGCCGATGCGAGCGTCGCACTTTCGGTATCGCCTTCGGCGAACGCCTCTGCCGCGTAGTAGGCAACGGATTTCGCGAGCTCTACCTCGAGCAACATGTTCGCGCAGCGGTGCTTCACCGCTTGAAATGAGCCGATCGGTCGCCCGAACTGGTGACGCATCTTCACGTATTCGACGGTCTCTTCGAGGAGCGCCGACGCGCCGCCGACGGATTCGTTCGCGATCGCGACGAGAGCTGCGTCGAAAATCGCGCTCGATGTTGCGGCGGAAGATTGCAGCAGACGTTGGGCTTTTGCGCCGTCGAACGTGACCGTCGCGAGCCGCCGCGTCGGATCGAGCGATGTGAC
The DNA here is from genome assembly GCA_951813295.1 of uncultured Pseudomonadales bacterium. Taxonomy (GTDB): domain Bacteria; phylum Pseudomonadota; class Gammaproteobacteria; order Pseudomonadales; family Azotimanducaceae; genus VXYL01. Next base: position 189,454 of record CATOTI010000002.1, on the reverse strand, counting down.
CGCGTCGGCCGAGACGCCCTCCTCGTCGGCCGGGACCACCGCGAGACAAACGCCTTGATCGCTCACTGCGTTGATGACGAAGAGATCCGCGCTCGCCCCGTCGAGGACGTAATGCTTGACCCCGGTCAGCCGGCCGTCCGTCAGGCGTGCCGTTGCCTGGCTGACGTCCCAGTTACCGTCGGCTTCGGTGAAGGCGATCGTGCCGCGGACGTCGCCCGTGGCGAGTCGTGGCAACCAGCTCGTCTTGGTCTCCTCATCGCCCGCGAGCGTGATGGCGAGCCCGGCGAGCGAGGTCGAAAGCAAAGGTGCGCACAGCAGCGCCCGACCGGCTTCCTCGAGCGCGATACACGTTTCGACCCAACTGAATCCCTGGCCGCCGTGCTCTTCGGGAATCGCTATCGCGGCGAGACCGAGGTCTCGATTGATATCGGCCCAGAGCGCGGGGTCGAAGCCGAGACCCGTCTCCATCGTTTCGCGCACGGTTGTGGTCGGTGAGCGGTCCGCGAGGTAGCGGCGGACCATCTCGCGAAACTGTTCCTGTTCTTCGCTGAACGTGAATTCCATCGCTAGGGTTTCCGTCTTTCGGGAAGGGGTGGTAGGTCGACGAACTCACCCGGGCGGCCTTCACGGTTCGCATTCATCGCTTCCTGCATCTCGGCACCTTGCAGGAACGATGCATTCCAGATGGCGATGTAGTCGAGCCCGTCGGCGGTGTTGTGGTCGCGCGCGTAGTTGATCATGCGTTTGCACCCGTAGACCGCAAGCGGCGGCTTCGAGGCGATTTCGCGGGCGATTGCCATGACCTCCGCGAGCATCGTTTCCTGGTCTTCGAAGACGGCGTTCACCAGGCCGACCGACTTCGCTTCGTCAGCCGACATCCGTCGGCCCGTGTAGGCGAGTTCCCGCACGATACCTTCGGGAATGAGCTTCACGAGTCGTGGGAAGGTGCCGACATCGGCCGTCATGCCGATGTTGATCTCGAAGACGGTGAGATAAGCGTCCGCCGTTGCGTAGCGCATGTCGCAGGCCGTCACCATGTCGACGCCACCGCCGATACAACCGCCCTGAATCGCCGCGAGAACCGGCGAGCGACAGTTCTCGAGGGCCGAGAAGCTGTCCTGCAGGTGCCGGGCGTTGTCGTAGAAGCTCGCGCCGTGACGGATCGCCTGCCGTTTTTGCTCATCGGGATCGTCCCCGGCGCGGCCGCCGAACGCGGCAAGGTCCATGCCGGCCGAGAAATGCGGACCTGTCGATGAGATCACGATCGCCCTGACCTCAGGGTCGTCGTCGAGATCCTTGATGATGACGGGCAACTCGCGCCAGAACGACGGGATCATGCTGTTGCGCTTCTCGGGGCGAGTGAGTTGGACGTGCGCGACGTGATCCGTCACGCCGACATCGAAGCACTCGTAGGTGGGTGTTTCGCTCATGGGCTGACACGCTTCAGGGGAAACGTCCGATGGTCACACACTCAACTGGATCGTTGAAGCCGTCAGCCGCCCGCCGCGCGTGATGTGACGATCGTTTCGGTCTCGAGCCGAGCCGATTCGTTCCTCACGAAGCTCCAATTCCAGCGCCACGCGAAGAGTCCCACGATGATGTTGGTCAACGCGGTCGCGACGAAGATGCCGACATAGCCCCAGAGGTAGTCGCCGATCAAGGCGAGCGGAATGTAGATCACCAGCGCCCGGAGCATAGAGATCACGAGCGATGGTGTCGGCTTGCCGAGCGCGTTGAAACAAGCGCTTGCTGTCTGGGTCATTCCCATGAAGCCGATGCTCAGCGGAATGAAGAGGAAGAACGCGGTCGCGACGGCGACGACTTCGGGGTTGTCGTCGATGGCCGCGACGAGGGTCGGACCGAAGGTCGCGAGGAGTCCGAACATGAGGACGCCCCAAGCGAGACAGAAGCGGTGCGTGAGCGAGAGGGCCCGTTTCGCACGGTCGTAGAGCGCGCCGCCCCAGTTCTGGCCGATGAACGGTTCGACCGAGGACGACGCGGACCACAGGATCATGTGAGCCATCGCTTCGACGCGGTTGGCGACGTTGTAGCCCGCCACGGCGGCGTCGCCGTGGCGCGATAGGAGCCATGTGATGATGAACATGCCCGCCGGCATCACAAGCCCACTCGCGATGGCGGGTCCGCCGACGTACATGATGTCCTTGCAGGACTTCACGAAGGACGAGATCTCGAGTCGGTACAGCCCGTTGCGGTAGAGCAGGAAGATGTAGACGAACGACGCGAGCGCGCGTGATAACGCATAAGCCCAGGCAGCACCTTCAATGCCGAGTTCGGGCAGGCCGAAGTGACCGAAGACGAGCAACCAGGCGAGCAACACCTGCAGGAGCGAGCTGACCGTCATCGCGAGGCCCGGGCTCGCTGCACTCCCGGTTGCCCGGAGCAGGGTCGATCCGACGATCGAGAGCATGAAAAAGGGGAACCCGAGGAGATAGATCGACAGGTAGCTGACTGTCAGATCAAGCGTCTCACCGGTCGCGCCGAGCATCGTCGCGATGTCGCGCATGAAGTACAGATAGACGAAGCCGAGCACGATCCCAACGCCGACGGCGAGGATCTGTGCGTGGGTCACGAGCGTGGCACTGCGGCTGCGATCGCCGGCGCCGTACGCACGGGCGGTGACCGATGACGCGCCTGTGCCGATGCCGCCGGCGAACGAGAAGAGCGTCATCGTGATGGGAAAGGCGTAGCCCATCGCGGCGAGGGCTTGTGTCCCGAGAAATCCGACGAAGACGGTCTCCGCCATCTGTGCCGCAATCAGACTGACCGAACCCACGGTCATGAACGATCCCAGGCGAATCAGGTGTTTGCCGACCGGGCCCTCGGTGAAGCTTTTGCGCGCCGGTGGGGCGCGCTTCCTACTCGCGGGTTCGCTGTCGGCACGCTCGCTCACGCGTGGTCCTCGAGAATGAACTCGGCACCTTTCTCGGCGATCATGACGGTCGGCGCGTTGGTGTTGCCCGACGTGATGGTCGGCATGATGGAGGCATCGATCACCCGCAAGCCGTCGATGCCATGTACCGAAAGGCGATCGTCCACCACGGCCTCGGTGTCACTGCCCATCTTGCAGGTGCCGACCGGGTGAAAAATCGTTGTGCCGAGATCCCCGGCCGCGTTCGCGAGTTCCTGATCGCTCGTCAGATGAGGGCCCGGTTTCCATTCTTCTGGACTGAACGGTTCGAGTGGTTCGGCGGCCATGATCCGCCGCGTAAACCGGATCCCCTCGACGGCGATCCGCTGATCCTCCTCGGTTGCAAGGTAATTCGGCGCGATGGCCGGTCGTGCGCCGGGCTCCGGGCTCGTCAGACGCACGGTGCCGCGGCTCGAGGGTCGCAGATTGCAAACCGATGGCGTGATCGCGTCGAAGTCGTGTAGCGGGTCGCCGAATTTGTCGAGCGAGAGAGGCTGTACGTGCCATTCGATATCGGCGGAAGCCTTGTCGGGCGCGCTCTTGGCGAACGCGCCGAGTTGCGACGGTGGCATCGTCAGGGGACCCGTACGGAACATCGCGTACTCGAGCGCCATCTTGGCCTTGCCGAAGAGCGACCGCGCGCGCCGGTTGAGGGTCACCGTGTTGGAGACGCGGTAGATCGAACGCACCTGCAAATGGTCCTGCAGATTGCGGCCGATACCCGAAAGCTCATGGATCGGCTGGATACCGTGCTCGCCGAGGTGATCGGCCGGGCCGACGCCCGAGAGCATGAGAATCTGCGGGGAACCGATTGAGCCCGCCGCGAGAAGCACTTCACGGTGGGCGTTGACTTGGATGTTGCCGGTCTTGGTGCGTAGTTCGAGGCCCGCCGCCCGTCGCGGTCGATCGGAGGTGTCGTCGAACGTGATCCGCTCGACGAAGGCGTCCGTCATCACAGTGAGATTGGGGCGACCGAGCGCCGGGCGGAGGAACGCCTTAGTGGCGCTCCAGCGCATCCCGCGCTTCTGGTTCATCTGGAAATAGGCGTTGCCGAAGTTGTCACCGCGATTGAACTCTTCGATCTTCGGCACGTCGCAGGCTGCGGCCGCGTCGCGCCATGCATCGAGGATCGGCCATGACACGCGGCGTTCCTCGACGCGCAGCTCGCCGCCGGCGCCGTGAAACGCGTCCGCGCCGTGTTGGTAATCCTCGGAGCGTTTGAATACCGGCAGGACATCCGACCAACCCCAGCCGCGATTGCCGAGTTGTGCCCAGCCGTCGAAGTCCGATGCCTGACCGCGCATGTAGATCATCGCGTTGATCGACGAGCATCCGCCCAGACCGAGCCCTCGCGCGTAGCCGATGGATCGTCCGTTCAGGCCGGGCTCGGGTTCGGTTTCGAAGCACCAATCAGTGCGCGGGTTAGCGATCGTGTAGAGATAGCCGACGGGGATGTTGATCCAGAAGTAGTCGTCCTTGCCGCCCGCTTCGATGAGCAGGACGTTGAACTTGCCGTTCGCCGTGAGTCGGTTGGCCAGAACGCAGCCTGCCGTTCCGGCACCGACGATGACGAAATCGAAATCCAAACCGTTACCCAAGAGGTGCGTATTCGAAGTAGGCGTTCGAGACCACGACCCGATCGCCCACTTTGCCCTGAAAGATCACTCGCCCGTCGCCGTCGGGCCACGCGTCGATCGTCAAGGCGTCGTTCAGAAAGACCGGAGCCGAAAATCGCACCTTGATCTTCGAAAACCGGCTCGCGTCACCGCCACAGAGGGTTTCGTTAAGCATTTGTGCGGCGTGCCCGAACGTACAGAGGCCGTGCAGGATCGGCTCGTCGAAGCCGCCGAATCGTGCCGAATCGGGATCGATATGCAGCGGGTTGTAGTCGCCCGACAGACGATAGATATGCGCCTGGTTGTCGGCGATGACGGTACTGATCGAGAGACTAGGCGCTTCGTCCGGGACCTCGATCTTTTGCGAGTAGGTGATCCCGGAACCCTCGAACGGTTCGATGTCGCCGAGCGCCTCGACGCCGCGTCGGAAACTGCCGTTGGCCATCCGCACGAGTACCTCGCCGTTGTCGTCCAGCACTTCGCTCTCGGACTCGACGAAACCGTTGCCTTTGCCGCGCGGGTGGATGCCGACGACACGTGATCGGACCAGGACGGTGCCCTCGCTCGGCAGCGGTCGAACGGATTCCAGATAGCGTTCGGCGTCGATGTTGAGCGGACCCGGGGAACTGGGAACGTGGGCGGGATCGAGGGGTGCGCCGGCGCCGCCCCAACGGATCGGAAATGTCGGGAACACGGCAAAGTCTTCATTGCCTTCGTAGACGAAGCGAAGGTCCCGCGTTCCGATACCGACGGCGTAAAGCAGCACGTCGCGTCGGTCGTAGCTGATGGCGACCGACTCGCCCCAAGGGCCGGGTTCGCCGCCCGGTAGGGCGTTCTTTGCGTCGTACTGTGCCATTTTCTTTCTCGCGCTCGGGTCCTCAACCAAACCAACTTGATCCTCGCGCGAGTCTTTTTCAACACCTCGATAAGAAAAGGCGTTCGCGGCGCCGATCGCCTACGATCAGAACGCAAACGAGGGAAACGAGGGTGACAAGATGAGCGAGCAACCCGTCGACATGACGCTGCCGGCTGGGGCGGAGGCCTGGCGTTTCGTGCACAACGAAGTCGATCAGGCCGTCTGGACCGAAGGACTTCGAAAAATCTTCGAGTACCGCGATCTCGGTATCAAGGACGGCACCAACGGCGACTACGTCGCGCATTTAGTACGCGCCAACGGCCGTGAAGAAGGTGACGCGGTGCAGGCCTGGCATGTGCATGACTGCACCTTCCAGTTCGTCTACGTGCTCGATGGCTGGGCGCGGTTCGAGTACGAAGGGCAGGGCGAGCACACCATCAAGAAAGGCGACGCCATCCTGCAGACGCCGGGCATCAAGCATCGAGAGTTGGCGTGCTCCGAGGATTTCTGCGTCCTCGAGATCGTTGCACCGGCTGATTTCGAAACGCGCATCGTCGAAGCGCCCGGTGACTGACGACAGGACGTCGAAGGTCCCGGCGTTCACCTATCCGACGGAAGAACGCGAGCAACGGCAGGCGTTGGCGGATAATCCGTTGCTCGCGCGGATGCGTGACGCGCGGCGTGCGTTCGCCGATCGATACCGACCGGTTTATCACTATGTGAATCCGGAAGCCCATTTGAACGATCCCAATGGGCTTTGTTTCTGGCGTGGTCGATGGCATCTCTTCTACCAGGGCTATCCGCCCGAGGACCCGCGCCAGCATTGGGGACACGCGGTCAGCGACGACCTCGTGCACTGGGAAGACCTGCCGTATTGCATCTACCCCGACCCCGAGGATCGCTGTTTTTCGGGGTCGACCTGGGTCGAAGACGATCGAGTGATCGCGATGTATCACGGCACGAAGCTCGGCAACATGGTGGCGGTGTCAGACGATCCGCTGCTCTTGAACTGGACCAAGCTCGGAGCGGGAGCGGTGATTCCGATCGTCGAAACCGATCGTTTCCTGCCGAAGGAAGCGCCCTATCGGGTGTTTGATCCCTGCATCTGGCGCGATGGTGAGTACTACTACTCCCTTTCGGCCGGGCAGCTTCCGAACGGTCCCGGTGGGCTACCCATAGCGGCCGATTTTCTCTTCAGGAGCGACAATCTCGTCGACTGGGAGTACCTGCATCCGTTCGTCGAGGACGATCGCTTTTCGCTTCTCGGTGATGACGGTGCGTGCCCCTACTTCCTACCGATCGGCGATCGCCACATCCTGCTCTACTACAGCCATATGAGCGGGGGTGCGTATCTGATCGGCGATTACGATCGCGACGCGCAGAAGTTCCGTGTGTCATTCGGCGGCAATTTCAACCAGGGGCCGTCGGGTCCCGGCGGCGTGCATGCGCCTTCGGCGACGCCGTACGGCGATGTCGATTCGGTCGTCGCGATCTTCAACATGAACCCGGCGAAGCCGACGCCCGGCTGGAACCAGATCATGAGCCTGCCGAGGCTCTTGGACATCGACGAGCGTGGCGAACTACGACAGCGACCGGTCGACACGGCCATGTCGCTGCGTCGCGAGCGTCTCGGCGGCGGGGCGATGACGATCCCGGCGAATCGCACGACGATCCTCGAGGGCGTCGAAGGCGACGCGATCGAGATCACCGCATCGATCGCGCCGAGCGAGGCACAGTCGTTCGAGATTCACGTTCTTCGTTCGCCGGGCGCCGACGACGAGGTCGAGACGACGCGTATCGTCGTGTACCGCAACCGTGGGTACGGCGACCATGTGCACTTCGAACGCGCGAAAGACTCGCTCGTTTCGATCGACAACAGTCGCTCGTCGATCGCCGCGGACGTTTCGAGTCGGGCGCCCGAAACGGTCCGGGTCTTCATCGACGAAGAAGCCGATGTCGAACTCAGGATCTTCGTCGATAAGAGCATCGTCGAGGTATTCGTCAACGATCGAACCTGTGTCGCGCTCAGGGTTTACCCGGAGCGGCGGGACAGCCGACTGGTAGCGTTTCGATCGCAAGGCAGCGAAACGGTCATTCGATCGCTCGACGTTTACGCGATGGAGGACATCTACGCCGAAGGCGGATGAGAGACGTGCGCAACGTCGCCTCGTCGGCGATGATCCTCTGATGGTCGATCTTGAGTCATGGCGGGACGGGGCGATTTGCCGCCTCCTCGCGGGCGCGCTTTGCGCGCTTACGGGGGTTCTTGCTTTCCCGGAAGACGCGGCACCGAACAACGCCGCGAGGCACGATGCGCAGGGTCCGCGCGCGTTTCACACCGAGTTCCAGCTCGCGCGTCTGCAATTCCGGTCCGTGCGTGATCGCGGCTGGCGACCGCGATGGCTCACCGACTATCCCGAGGCCGATCTACACCTGCTACGCGGCGTGAACCGCCTGACGAACATCCGCGCGGCCGACGAGAGCCGCCTCGTGAGCGTCATGGACGACGATCTTTTCGACTATCCGCTGCTTTACGCCGTCGAACCGGGGGCTTGGTATTTTGATGCTGAGGAATCACTCCGCCTGCGCGAATACCTCGAGCGCGGTGGCTCGCTGCTGGTCGACGATTTCCACGGCTCCTACGAATGGCAGGGTTTCGTCGCGGGCATACGGCGTGTCCTACCGAACCGTCGCATCATCGACATTCCGCGTGAACATCCGATCTTTCATACCGTCTTCGATCTCGACGAGCCCGTGCAGATCCCCGGCATCGCGGCCGCGATGCGTGGCATGACGCACGAAAGGGACGGTTACACCCCGCACTGGCGCGCGATCGCCGACGACGACGGGCGTTTCATGGTCGTCATCAACTTCAACATGGACCTGGGTGATGCCTGGGAACACGCCGACGTGCCGTTCTATGCGCTGCGCTATACCAACGACGCCTACAAATACGCGATCAACTACATCGTCTATGCGATGACGCGCTGAAAGTTAGAGATCGCTCAGTCGAGCCTGACGGGATCGAGCGGCGTACCGACGGCATAGTTGTCGGCAATCTGGTACATGCCGTCCATGGTGATCTCGGTCTCCAGCGTGATCGCGCCGTCGGCGCCGATGTTGACTTGGCTCACCTTCGCGATATCGCAGCGGTCCTGATTCATCGGCGCGTCGAGCGAGGTCACGACGAGGCCGTCGGTACTCGATTCCAAACCAAGTTCCGCGATTGTCGATTTGAGCATCCCACCGTGGGCCTCGAAGGTGACTGTGCCTTGAAACCGCATCGATCCCGTGGCGCTACCGTCCGGCGCGATGTTCAGGTCGCCGCCCGGGAGCGCCGTGAAGACGAACGATCCGTCGTCAGCACGGGATGCACCCTCGTCTAGTTCGATGGATCCGCCCGCCGCCTCGACATAGCTTCGGAAGCTGGCTTTCACGCCCCAGGTCAATCTGTTGAAACTCACGTTCGCTCCGTTTTCAGACCCACGCCGCTGCGGCGCAGTCGATCATGATTTGCGCGGTTCGTCCGGCCACGACTTGGCTTCATGTGCCTTCCGCTCTGGCGTTGCGTCTGACGAGCCCCAAGGCATCCGAGTACTCCATCCGAAGTACTTCCTCCAGCTCATAACGATGCAGGTTTCGGCAACGCCACCCGTCTCTCAACGCACGCCACATACCGAGCGGGTTGATGACGAGTATCCAGAGGATGTTGATGGACTTACCAAAGTACCACCAGTTGTTACGACCCCATCCGCCACTCATGAGCTCCCAACCGATCAAACAGATCTCGTCGTGAAGACTCGTCGAGTATCCCGTGATGATGTGGTGTAGATCGTGGATCGCGAGGAATCGCCGAAACGGCGCGAGCGGAACATACGGAACCCGCAAATCACCGATCAGAAGGTAGAGCCACGTGTCGGCGCGGCTGAGTCCCCTTTCAGCCAAATACCGATTCAGAACCGCTTCAACCGTCATGTTGTCCATTGTGTTTTCCGAGACGCGTAGTAGCCGTTCGCCCGACCGCGGGAACCGATCCAAGTTGCAGGGATCGGCTCGGCGTGCCCCGATCGTTCGTTGCATGACCGGCTACAACACGGCCAGATCTGGTGCGGAGAATCCGATCAAACTCGACTCGAGCAGGGACATTACCGAAAGTACGATGTGTTCGCGCCAGGGATTGGCAGTGACCTGCACACCAATCGGTAGGTCGTTGGCCGACGAGCCCGCGCGTACGACGCCATAGGTTCGACCTGCATATCGGGCCAGACGGTTGGTGGCGCTGCTTGGGAGAAGGAACGCTGGGTCGGCTAGCGAGTGCCTCCGCGGGTTGCGTGTTCCATGGTAACGGCGGACCAACGCGTCAGGGCACGTCCCAACGAAACACCTCCTCGAGAGGCTTGCCCAGCGCATCGGCAATGCGAAACGCGGCTTCGAGGGTAGGCGAGTATTTGCCGGCCTCGATAGCGGCGATGGTCTGGCGCGTCACCCCGACCTGTCGACCTAGCTCGGTCTGAGTCATCTCGTTAGCAAGAAAACGCAGCGTTCGAACATTGTTGGTCAGACGCTTATCCGACATGCCACCCGACGCGGTATCCCAGTACGACCAACCCATGGTGGACGACTTCGGCGACGACGATCGACAGTAGCGCCGCGTGAACGATTTGCCAGGTATCGGCGCTAAACGGCATCACGCACCCGACGACGATCATGCCGACCATCAGGACGTAATAGGCGATGGCAGACGAACGCGCTTCGATCAGACGATCTCGTTCATCGGTGGGTGTTTTGTCTCGATTTCGCATCCAGCCGATGGCCCGGTCGATGCCGACGATCAAGGCGAGAGTACCGAGTGCGCCGGCGAGTAGACCGATGCGCGCGAGGAATGTGAGCTCAGCGCCAGAGGGTTCCAACAAGCTGACGGTGGAGAAGTAGACGCCAAATACGACGATGAGGGCAGCCAGCCAAACCCACGCCGTTCGTTCTCTTGCAAGCAACGTGTGCTCCCCGCGAATCCTGCTTGAATTGATGTTATACCAGATTAACTCAATGTTAATAATATTTTACATTTTGGAGAAAAAGCATGCGGGCGCGCTGTGCGCGGCGATCACGTGGAGGGGCTTTAGGCGATACCCGTCGGCCTCACTGCAGGGCCAAATGCCGCTCAATCATCGCCGGATAGTCGTAAAACCCGTGAACGAGAATCAGGACGATGATCGGCATGCCGGCGACGCGCGCCAACGCAAAGGTCAGGGCAAAGAGCATCGATACGATCGCCACCACCAAGCCGTCTTCGAGATGCAATACGCCGAACAGCACGCTGCTGGCCACGATAAAAAACAACGGACCGAACCTTGCCCAGAGGCGCTCGAGACTGAATCGGAAGATGAGTTCTTCCGAAACGCCGATCATCGCGGCTTCCCAGGCAGCGATGCCGAGAATCCAGATGTCGGTGTTTTCCTTCAGACTGAAGTCGGAGAGCGTGAGCGCGGCGAACGGGGCCGCGAGAAAGAGCAAACGTAGAGCCCAGTGCAACGTCATCGTCGGCGCGGGCGGCGTGTAACGCAGCACGATGGCGAGACACAGCAGAACGGGAATCGTTTCTATGGTCTCGCGAACGACGGGAAAGTCGATAAGTTCGCCGAGCGCCGATCCGACGTAGAGTGTCCCCACGGCGAGTGTCGTGAACACGACAACCCAGGCGTAGGCGCGCCGCTCGTCGTTGGCGCGGTGTGCGGCTGAAGCCCCGATTCGAAGTCCTCCTTCTCGGTTGTCAGATGCTCGCACGTAACAGACGCTTCGCTGCCGGATCGTTTAGCGAGCGCATCGACTGCCGGTCGCGGATGTTGCTCTCATCGGGCGCGCTAGTCTCTGACCCACGAACGAGAGAACCTCCGGCTTGCGTGACGATTTGTGTGTCGATTTCCGCGCGGACCTGAAGCGTTGGCCGAACAGGTGGCGGAGCAAAAAAAGAAGTAGGAGCGATTTCGATGCCTAAGATCGACCTGTCCGGGGTTCCTGAGATGATTGGGACCTCCTACCCCCGAATTTTCAATGAACCTTGCAAGGACAGGGTTCGTCAGTGCCTGGGCGATGGCGCGGGGCTTACCGACTACGGTGTGAATCTGATGCGACTACCGCCGGCCAATTGGTCGAGCCAACGGCATTGGCACACGCTCGAGGACGAGTTCGTCTATGTCCTCGAGGGTGAACTGACGCTAGTGGAGGACGATGGCGAGACGGTCCTCGGCGCCGGCGACTGCGCGGCGTTCCCCAAAGGAACGGGCAATGGACATCACTTGATCAATCGAAGCGATCGCGTCGCCCTTTACCTCGAAGTGGGTTCGCGTCAGCCCGACGACGTCACGACGTGCTCCGATGTCGACATGATGTGTACCAACTTCAGTGGATTCGCGCACAAAGACGGCACGCCGTATTGATCGCCGTCGTTGCTCGGTTCAGAGACGGTAGAGACGAGCCCATCGTGAAACGAGGCCAGCCGCCCGGAATCCGTTCTGAAGTTTCACGTCGAGATGAAGATGGCTGAATCTTCGAACCCGCTGCCGCTCGAGATTCGCACCGAGCGCCTGGTTTTGCGTTCGGCACGCGCTGGAGACGGGGCGGCATTGCGCGAGGCGATCGGTGTCTCACTTGACGATTTCTATCCCTGGCTCTCGATCGCTGCACAACTCGGCGACCTCGAGACCATGGAGCGTGTCTCGCGTCTGGCGGAAAGCAGCTTCGAGAAGGGTGAGTTCTACGTTTGGCGGGTGTGGGACCGGGGTGGCGTGATGATCGGTTCAGTCGATCTACATTCGCTCGATCGTGCGGTTCCAAGCTGCGAGATCGGCTACTGGCTTCGTTCGGACTGGACGGGGCTGGGATTCGCCCAGGAATTCGTCTCGGCGGCGATTGAGGTCGCACGGAACGAACTCGGCGTGGAACGCATCGAGGCGCGCTGCGACGTTCGCAACGAACGCGCCTGGCGACTTGTCGAACGGCTCGGCTTTTCGTTCGAGGGCATTGTGCGTCATGACGAACGCGACGCGGCGGGAGAACTCTGCAGCAATAAGGTCTACGCGCTGATCAGCGCGGATGTCGAGCGCGATCGATCGAAATCGGCTTGAGACGTTCCCCGTGGATTGAGGCGGCCGGTTCGACCGTGCCTCCGGGGCTTCAGGTTTTTTCGCGTTCGGGAACCCGGCGAATGCCGTCGATATTCGTCGCCCAGGGCATGCCCGAACCACAGAACCCCTGCATCTTCGGTACCAGTTCGCGGCGCTCAGCTATTGCACCGACACGTAGATTCAGAGGGCTTCCGGTCGTGGGCCCGGGTCGAGTAGAGCGACGTTCCGCACTCGCCGCAGAACGCGACCATGACCTTTTTGCCACTGCCGCCAGTTTTGGCGTACGTCTTCGCCGTCCCTTCAAACCGGCAATTTTCCGACGGAACGCCGAACACACTGACGCGGTAGGGCGCGCTCGAGAAAGTCTGGCAATCGGTGCAGTGACAGATCACGACCTGATCGGGATCGATCTCGGCTTCGTAGGTGATGTTGCCGCAGTGGCAGCTTCCGTTGACTTTCATTGATCAACCATGTCGTCGATGTCGTCGGTGATGGTCCGTCCTCACAGCCGCTTCGTAGCCGTTGAAGGCGGACTTTGTCGTAACGAAGATACAGCACGCGTTTGGGCCGAATGCAATCTCAAACCCGAATATGATTCCGCAGCATGGCGCTAGCGATGTTTCAGTACGCCAGGGAGTTCGTCGAACTGCAGGTCGAGTTTGCGCGGCGCGTCTCGGTGGTCGTCGACCTACCGCTCGAGGATTCGTTGCGGGATTACACCATGCTCGAATCCGGCGAGTTGTTCGGCACACGAAACGACCCGGGCGCCTGGCTGTCATTCGTCGATGGAATCGGGCGTCGGCGCGGATCATTGGCCGGGTGGGCGTACGAGTTCTACCTTGAACGGCTGAAAGAGCGGCCTGCCCCGAACACTTCCGCGCGCATCGGGTGTTTCGTCTTCGACTACACGCCGGCCGATCGATCGATCTCTCTTCACCTGCTTCGAGATCCGGCACGGAAGGGCACATTGAGCCGTCGACATCGGGGAGAACGCCAACGTGAAATCCGTGAGATGTTCCGGACGATCAGCGCGGACTATCCGTCCGCAACGTTGGTTCGGGGCAGGTCGTGGCTTTATCACATCGATGCCTACCGCTGCCTTTTCCCACCCGCTTACCTCGCGAGCGCGAAGTCGATCGGATACGTGACGAAAGGCCCGTCACTTTGGGGACAGTTCGTCGCGCGAGACGGAAAGCTCCGCGAGCCGGCTTCGTCGGCGTTCATGGCGCAAGTCGAGGCCGCAAAGAGTGAGGTGGCCTTATTGCGTTCGTTTCCCTTCGACGTCTTGGCTCTGGCATCGCCGATCGCGGTGTTCGACCGACATTTCGGACGGCCTGGCCACGAAGAACTTTGAGCCACTGCAACCATTCGCGTGGCGGGGCTGACAGTTCGCTCAACATCGACCGCGTCTTCGACATGCGTATCGAAGCCGGAATCGAGCGCTCGGCCGGCTTTCTTCTCGGCAAGGTACTTGTGAGTTTCGCCGAACCGGCCGCGATGGTGGATACCACCGTCGTCGATGCGGAAGGCTTGCACCATGCCGTCGCCGTCGAACCAGTGACGGTAGCGAAGATCACCGACATCGTGTTGAGCGGGGCCGTTTCGGTAGAGCGTCCCGCGGAGGTTTAGCGGGATGTCGCCCTTGATGATGAGATCCGCGGCGAGGTCCGTGTGCGGTAGAGTCCTGAAGCCGGCTGACCAATCGTGTCGGGCGGCTCTTTTGCCCAACGTGACGTCCCGAAGCCCGCGGCGGCGAAGTCGCGGTGCCGGTCATGACTCGTCGACGGTTCATCGCAGCGAGATCCGCTGTTCGATATCATCCTTGCTGACGTCGAAGCGGCAATCGTCGTACGTCGGCGGTCCGAAACTCCCGCGGGCGTTGTTCGAAAAACCGTAGGCTTCGGTCGGAATACCCATGAGGTTGGTGTTGAGCTCGCCGTCGAGGTCGGCGTCGTGGAAGACGGAGATCGCGTAGCCGCCCGCGGGTAGATCGTGCAGCGTGACCCGGTTGCCGCCGTCGCGCACGGGCAGGATGAGCGACGCATAAACCGGTTCGTCGTTGTCGAACGACGCTTGGCTATTCGCTACCGCGATCATCAGTACGCCTTCGTCTGCTTTGGCGCCTTCCAACACGATGTCGAGGTTGGCGGCGTGCAGCTCTGTGTGGACGATGAAGAGGCTCGCGATCAGGGTAAAGAGAATCCTGACCTGATGTGGTCCCTGGCTTATAGCCTTTGATCGGTGCTCGTGATCCATCACGACGCCCTCGTTTTGTCTGTTGCGGGGAACGTTGCAGGATCGTGCCAGGAAGCCAAGAGCCACGCGACGAATGGTGTTCTGGCCGGACGAACGTGCACCGTTGGAGACGAATCGGGCGTCACTCGCTGGTCACACGCCGCCGCTACGGTGCTTTTCTTTTTGATCGCGGGGAAAGCACGCGCGAATCGTTGCCTTGTGGTTAGGCTCTTTGGTGGCTGTCGTCGCTACACACGCGGACGTTCGCGTCGAGGGTGTCGTGACGGCTTCGAGTAGCGGCGACCGTCTGGCGGGCGCGATCGTGCGTCTTGGCGAACGGCAGACGACGACGAGGTCCGATGGTCGATTCGCCCTCGCGGGGATCGATGATGGCGAGCACTGCCTCGAGGTCAGCTACCTTGGGTTCGAAGACGAAGTCGTCAACATCGAGGCCCGTGGTTAGTCGGTATCCATCGAAGTTGCTCTCGATGATCCGATCGAGGAAATCATCGTCTATGGCCAGGCGCGTAGTACATCGACTTCGTTGAACCAGCAACGGGTCGCCGACAACATCAAGTCGGTACTCTCGAGCGATGACGTTGGTCAGCTACCCGATGCGAATTTGAGCGAAGCTCTGCAGCGTGTGCCGGGCGTATTTCTCGAGCGGGATCAGGGCGAGGGCCGGTTCGTCGGGATCCGCGGTATCGATCCGGGCCTCAACGTCACCAGCATTAACGGCGTTACCGTGCCGTCGCCGGAAAGCGGCACGCGTGCCGTCGCGCTGGACGTGATCCCGTCCGAGCTTCTGGAAACGCTCGAGGTCAGCAAGTCGTTCACGCCGGATATGGACGCGGCAGGCATCGGCGGGTCGGTCGACGTGAGGAGTCTGTCCGGCTTCGACGTTGATCGAGAAACGATGCAAGTACGTGTCGAAGCGAGCCGGAACCAGCTCGAGAGCGAGACGAGCCCCAAGGTTTCGGCGACCTATCGCAACACCTTCTCCGTCGACGGTCGGGACGATGTGTTCGGGGTCGCGGCTGCGATTTCGTACTTCGACCGTGGACTCGGCAGCGACAACGTCGAAACGGACGGGGGCTGGGATGAACTCGAGACGGAGAACGAGACTGCGTTCCGCGGGGCCGAAGAAATTGAGCAACGTGACTATGTGATCACACGACGCCGATTGGGCGCGACGCTGAACCTCGATTGGCGTCCCTCTGCCGTGACGAGCTTCTACTTCCGCTCGTTGTTGTCGCAGTTCGAGGACGATGAATTGCGAACGCGTGAGCAGTTCAAGCTCGATGACGGCGATGCCGTGGCAGGAACGAACAGCTCCGCGACGTGGGAGGGTGCGACGCTAGAGCGGGATCTGAAGGATCGCTTCGAGTCGCAGGAGATCCTGTCGATTGTGCTTGGCGGTGAACGTTTCATCGACGATTGGACGCTTGGGTTCGGCTACGGCTATTCGCGCTCCGAAGAGGAAGAGCCCGGTCGGATCGATTCGACGTTCGTGATCGAGGACGTGACGCTCGGCTATTCGGCGGTGGGCGATCGCCCGGCGCTCTTCGCGGATTCGGCGACCCTCGACCCCGGCAACTACCAGCTCGACGAGATCGTCCTCGAAGACAATCTTACGGAGGACGTACAGCACAGCTTTTTCGTCGACGTAGCGCGCGATATCGCCCTTCGGTCCGGCGGCGAACTCCAACTCAAAGCCGGCTTCAAGATCAAGCGGCGCGACAAGGACAATGATGAAGAAGTGGGTGTCTATGACGGCTTTCCGAACGACCCGACGTTGATGTCGTTCGTCATGGGGACGCCCGATTATGGGATCAACGCCTTCGGCCCGGGGGTGGATGGAGGTGCGTTGGCGGGCTTCGTCGCCAATAACCGCGCAGCCTTCGAACTCGATGGCGGCGACACCCTCGTGGATTCGCTCGGTGGGGACTTCGATCTCGCAGAGGATATCGACGCGGTGTATGCGATGGCCCGATTCGATCGCGGCCAGCTACGCGTCGTTGGAGGTTTCCGGGTCGAGACGACCGACTTTTTCGCCACGGGACGACGGATAGTCATCGACGACGTATACGGCGACGGCGACCCGGTGCCGCAACTGGTGTCGTTCTCCGACGATTACGACTTCGTCCTGCCGAGCCTCAACATCCGCTACGCGTTCACCGATGAAATTCTTCTGCGGGCGGCGTGGTACCAGACGTTTGCCCGACCGTCGTTCGATCAACTGGCCCCCGGTGGCGAGATCGAATTCGAAGAAGACGAAGGCGAGACAGAATTTGCCGCTGAGCTCGGCAACCCGTTGCTCGATCCGATGGAGGCCGACAACCTGGATCTCAGCATCGAGTTCTACGACGAAGGCATTGGCCTCTTGTCAACGGGCGTGTTCTGGAAACAGGTCGATTCGTTCATCGTGCTCGCCGACGTCGCGGATCAGACCGATCTCACGCAGTTCGTCGGCAACGTCGTCATCGACGACGCCGAGGTGATTCAGCCCATCAACGGCGAGCAAGCCGATCTACTCGGTTTCGAACTCGCCTGGGTGCGGCAGTTCTCGCGTCTTCCCGCGCCCTGGAATGGGTTGTCGGTCTCGACGAATCTGACGTTGACGGACAGTGAGGCGACGCTTGCGCTGCGCGACACGCCGATCGAGTTACCACGCCAATCCGATCGCGTCGCCAACGTCGCTATCGGGTACGAGGATCAGCGGTTGTCGCTGCGTCTGGCGGCGACCTACAAGAGCGATGCGCTGCTAGGACTCGAAGAACCGGACGATCCGCTTTTCGATGTCTATCAGGACGCCCACCTGCAGGTCGACCTGAGCGCGCGATGGAACGTGAATGAGCGGCTCATCGCCTTTTTCACGGCCAACAATCTGACGGACGAACCGTTCTATGCGTACTTCAATAAGCGTCGTTACAACGCACAGTTCGAGGAATACGGGCGAACGTTTGCATTGGGTATCCAGTATTCGATGCGCTAGCGCGGTAGTCCTCGCGGCGGCCATGGCCGCCGCCTGCGGCAAGGCAGTGGTCGACGAACCGCCGCTGGATGGATCGGGACGCATCTCGGTCGTTGCATCACTCGAAACGGAACCGGTGCCGAGTGGTGACGACGCGGCCGATGACCCCGCGATCTGGGTCGATCCGCACGATCCGGCGAGAAGTCTCGTCATCGGCACCGACAAGCGCTGGGGCCTCGACGTCTACGATCTTTCCGGGCACCGAGTAGAAGCGCTCGAGATCGGCAACATCAACAATGTCGATCTGCGCGTTCACCCTTGGGGGGAGGACTTCACGCTCGTCGTCGGGAGCGAACGGCTGCCATCGCGTCTCGTCCTGCTCCGACTCGATCACGAGACGCGGCGGCTCACACTGCTCCGTCAGCATCCCCTCGATCTGCCGGCTCCCTATGGCGTCTGTATTGGCCTCGATAGCGAGGAACGCCCGCTCGTCGTGCTGAACGACAAGGACGGTCGATTCCTCCAATTGAGCGTTTCACGGAGCTTTGATATCGAGGTGGTACGAACCTGGCGCACGGAAACGCAGCCCGAAGGTTGCGTCGTCGATGAACCGCGTAATCGTGTCTTCTTCGGCGAGGAGAATCGCGGCATCTGGTGGGGCTCGTTCGAGCCGGATGAGCCCATGGCGGCAACGTTGTTAGATTCGATCGAAGGCCAGAATCTGACGGCGGATGTCGAAGGACTCGCGATCGCGGTCACGCCGCTCGATACCTACCTTTTAGCGTCGAGTCAGGGCGACAGTACCTTTGCCGTCTACTCGCTGACCGACGACGCGCTCGTCGGCCGGTTTACCGTCGGCGAAGGGGCGGTCGATGCGGTGAGCGGAACGGACGGGTTGGATGCGACAGGGATTGCGTTGCCGGGTTTTCCCGGCGGGCTGGTCGTCGTGCAGGACGACGTGAACACCCCGAGCGATAATCAGAACTTCAAGTTCATCGACTTCGACACCGTGCTCGAGGTGCTCCTGGCGTTGCGCGACGAATGAACCTGGAAGATCGATCCTCAGGTCGAGTGCAGCGTTTCCGCGAAGAATTCGAGGGCACCGCGGGCGAACAGATCCATGTTGGCGGTTCGATCGTTCGATCCGGTACTGACCATTCGAGCCGCATTTGTCGGGCCGTCGATACCGACGACCGCGTTCCCGGCGCCGATGCCGTAACGCGATCCCGTGGGTCCCGCGATACCGAGTTCGACGAGAGCCCAGTCGGCGTCGAGCTTCTGACGTGCGAGCGTCGCGAACCGGCTCGCCATCGCCTCCGTCATCGGCTCGAGCCCCTCGACGTCGGCGCTCGTCAGGCCGAGGAATGCGCGGCGCGAAGGGTAGGTGTAGATCACGGTGCCGCCGGCGTAGTACGCCGAGGCACCGGGAACGGCCAGGAGTGCTGCCGAGATCAGCCCGCCGCAGGCGGATTCCGCGACGGTGACCGTCTCGCCGCGTTCCTTGAGAACCGCACCCACGGATTGCGCGAGTGCGGTCAGTTCCGCTGATCCCAGCATCGTCGCGCTAGCGGTCGTCGGACGTCAGTACCAACGTACCGGTCGTCGACAAGGTACCGCCGGTACCGTTGACGACACAGCTCGTGGCGTCGGTCTGCTTGCCTTCGATGCCGTTGACGCCGTCCTCCGCCGTGCGCGAAAGCTGGCGATAGGCTTCGACCAGAAGCTGCATGCCGTACATGCCCGAGTGGTTGAACGACAATCCGCCGCCGTTGGTGTTGATGGGAAGTCGACCACCGGGAGCGGCGTCGCCGCTTTTCCAGAGCTTATAGCCCTCACCGCGCGGCGCGAGGCCGAGCATTTCCGCCGTGATGGCCGCGGTGATCGTGAACGAGTCGTAGATCATCGCCATTTCCATGTCTTGGGCGGAGAGCCCAGCCATCTCGTAGGCCGTTTTCGCCGAGCGCACTGCGGAGGTGGCGGTGAAGTCTTCCATCTCCAGCATGTTCTGGTGGCCCATCGTCTCGCCGGCGCCGGTGATCCAGACAGGATTGGTCGACAGACTCTTGGCGATCTCCGGACGCGCGACGATCACCGCGCCACCATGGTCGTTGACGAGGCAGCAATGCAGGAGCGTCAACGGCCAGGCGATCAGGCGGGCTTCCATGACGTCCTGGATCGTGATCGGGCCGCCGAACGGGTTGGGCGAGCGTTCACCCAGGGGCACGTTGGCTTGGTCGGGATCGGTGAACATCGTTGCCCGCGGGTTGAGCTGTGCCCACTGCCGGGTCACGACCGAGATGTGCGCGAAGTCCTCCGGCGTCGTGCCGAACTGGTGCATGTGACGCACCATCGCGTGCGCATACTGGGACGGTGCACCGAACGTGCCGTAGGCGGACGTCATTTCCGCCCCGGGTGAGACTTCGCCGCGACCGCCGCCGTAACCGCCGCCGCGATAAGACGAGCCGGCTTCGCCGTGGCTGATGAGGGCGATGTCGATGATGCCCGCATGAATGGCCGCCAAGGCGTGGTGGACCATGATCTGGAAGGAACAGCCCCCCACCGCGGTCGTGTCGAGGTAGCGGGGCTTGATGCCGAGGTGTTCCGACAGTTCGGACGTCCAGCCGGTGGAAAAGACCCCCTGGATGTCCTTGATCGGGATACCGGTCTGATCGGAAACGTTTTTGATCGCCTCGATGTGCAGTTGTAGCGAGGTGACGCGATCGCGTTGACCGACGAATTCGCCG
Organism: uncultured Pseudomonadales bacterium; assembly: GCA_951813295.1. Lineage (GTDB taxonomy): Bacteria > Pseudomonadota > Gammaproteobacteria > Pseudomonadales > Azotimanducaceae > VXYL01. The sequence goes on along the minus strand of CATOTI010000002.1, from coordinate 168,976 downwards.
ATTTCGTTTGCTTCGGCCGCACCCACCATGGCTGCGGCGTTACGTAGATTGACTGCAGCCATGTTTATGCCTCCTCGACGACGCGAAAGAACGGGATGAACGAATCTTCGTTCGCCTGTTCGAACTCGACCTTCACCTTTGCCCCGATCTTGATGCTCTCGGGATCGTTGGGGTCGACGCCGCGCAGGACGGTCATCATGCGGTCGCCTTCTGCCAGATCGATGAAGGCCGTGACGTACGGAACTTCCTCGGCCCACCCACCGAATGCGCGGTGCTGCACGGCGTAGGTATGAATACGTCCCTCGCCGCTGCCTTCGACCCACTCGAGGTTCGTCGAGTGGCAGAACGGGCAGATCAGACGGGGATACCAGTGCACGCGATTGCAGTCCGTGCAGCGCGGCAGCATCAGCTTGCCTTCCTTCGCGCCTTCCCAGAACGGCTTGTTGTGTTGCCCCTGCGGGGGGATGGGTTTGTTGTAGTCCGCCACGGTCGAGTTCCCTCCAAAACGAAGGCGATAAATTAGCATGGCCTGACGGCGCGGGTGACGAACGGATGGTCCGGCACGGCGAGGATGGCCTCGATCAGACGAACACTCGGCCCGCCATCAGCAGTCTTGCGGTGCGAACGACGCTTACCGATCGAACCAGACCGTCGGCGACATCCGCCCCGGCGCGCATGACGCCCGCGGGGTGACCGATACGAATCGTTTCCGCCCGGCATGCGGCGAGAGCCGCGACACACGTTCCTTCAATTGCCGCGGCCGCCGCCGTGCACATGGCGCCCGTAAGCGTGATCGAGCGGTGCGGGCGTTCCATCGAGACCATCTGTATGCCGACGTCGAAGTCGGGGGCCGCAATGGAGACGCCAGCGCTCGACCGATAGTCGTGGGGCTCGAAGACCATCGCGATCTTCGGGCTTGCGAGCGGGACGGCGGACGGCGTATCGGCGAGCCCGCTGACGACGGCGGCGGCGCGACGGATCTTGTCGAGGGAATCGAGTAGTGCGGTGTTGTTGTCGTGTTCGTTGGCAGGTCGGATCGCCTGGATACCGAGATCGGCCGCGCGAACGAACACGACGGGTGCCGAAGCGAAGACGATCGAAGCTCTGATCGTCGACGTATCGAAAGCAATGACGTCCTCGACGTTTCCGCTCGGTATCGCCTTGATCTCTGCAGCGTCCGCGAAGCTCAGGTCGATCGCGGCCCCTTCGCCGGCGACGCCCGGGATGACGGCCCTGGGGGCGCCGGCTGGATCGTATTGACCGTCACGCGTGGCGAAACGCGCAGAGATCCTCGATCCGAGATTCCGGTTGTGCAGGACGAAGGCCTGGCGAGAGTCGCTCGGCGCGGACACGAGCCCGGCGTAGAGCGCGAAGGGCGCGACGGCGGACGTGAGGTTGCCGCAGTTGGCTGAATAGTCGATTGCCGCAGCATCGACCGACACCTGCCCGAACGTGTAGTCGAGGTCGACGCCCGGGGTTGTACTCCGTTCGACGAAAACGACTTTCGAGAGCGATGAGATCCCGCCGCCCATCCCGTCGAGCTGCATCTGGTAGTTATCGGGCGATCCCATCGCGCGGCAGAGGAGCGCGTCGCGCTCATTGGGATCGTCCGGGAGATCCTCGGCACGAAAGAAGAGACCTTTGCTCGTACCGCCGCGCACAAAAACCGTCTCGAGCGTCTGCATTACGTCATCTTCGAGTAGAGGTTGAGTTCGTCGCGGATACGCCAACCCTGGCGTTCCCAGAAGAGCAGTCCGTAGGGGTTGTCGCGGTAGACGTGGGCGTGGCACTTCGTGATGCCTTGAGCGCGGAGCGCTGCCATCGCCCGGTCGACGAGGCGCTCGCCGAGGCGGCGTCGCCGGATGTTCGTGTCCACCGCGAGGTGGTAGATGCAACCGCGCCGTCCGTCATGGCCGCAAAGGACGGTGCCGATGAGCCCGGCTTCGCCGTCGAGCACGAACGAAAGCCCCGCGTTTGCACGCAGGAAACGCTTCAGCGCCCGGGGATCGTCGGACTGATCGATGCCGAGTCCTTCGGTACGGTCCCACAGTTCGAGGGCCGCTTCGATGTCGGTTGTTCGGAACGGGCGCACAGAATCTCTCAAGTCTTCTCGCCAACTCGCTGTAAATGATGAGCCGAATCAGGTTAAAACGCGCGTCAATTGAGCGCCGTTGCAAATGGTACGGATATTGTCGGGACGGCTGGACCGCTCGACGAACGGTGCGCGGAAAATCGGGGGAGGTGTCCTTGTCACTCATTACGTGGTCGTGGATTTTTCTGGTCGTCTACATCGGCGGCATGTTGGCGATTGGCTACATCGGCCAAAAAAAGGTCGCCCACGCGGACGACTTCGCGGTTGCGCGGGGCGGGTATGGGCCGGTGTTTCTCGCGTTTGCTTTTGCCGCGACGACGGCGAGCGGTGCGACGTTTCTCGGTAGCCCCGGGCTCGGCTACGAGTGGGGTGTCCCGTCGCAATGGGGCAATTTCCTCTATCCGGCGGGCGTCTATTTCGGTGTCTTGATCTCGATGCGTTTGATCGCGACGTCCGGCAACCGGTTCGGCAACCGGTCGATCCCGGAATACCTCGGCGATCGGTTCCAATCCGACGGGATTCGCGTGCTGGTGTCCCTCTTCTCGCTCGTCCTGTTCTTCTATCTCGCCGGACAGCTCGTCTCGGGGCTGGTCATGTTCGAGGTGATGCTCGGATTGCCGCCCATTTGGGCGCTGATCATCACCACCGGGGTATTGCTGGTCTACGTCGCGATGGGCGGCGCGCACGCCGACATCATGACCGACGGCGTACAGGGCTTCATGATGATCATCCTCGCGATCGTCGTGATCGTGATGTTCATCGTCGGCGCGGGGGTCGACGGGGGGATGATGGGCATCATCGACAATATCGGTGAGCAGAACGTCAATCTCGTGAGCCTGTTGAACGTGGAGACACCGCTCTATCACAGCTGGTGGTCGATCGTGGCGATCCTTTTTGCTCACATCCCCCTGGGGCTGTTGCCGCATCTTGGTAACAAGCTTTGGGCGCTCAAGGGCACGGATCAGCAGAAGTCCTTCATCAAACTCGCGTTCATCTTCGGTCTGACGCTCGGCATGTTGGGTTTGGGTGGCTTGATCGCCCGCGCCGTGCTCGGGGATGCGCTCCTCGGCGATGGCGGTAACCCCAACCAGTCACTGCCGTTGCTCTTCATCGAGCTCTTCCCGACCTGGCTCGCCGCACTCATCGGTGTCGGCGTATTGGCGGCGATCATGTCGACGGCGGATGGTCTCGTCGTATCGTCGTCGCAGATCATTGCCAACGACCTGTATCGCCGAACCTACGTTCCGTGGCGCACCCCCGATCTTTCGGAAGAGGAGGTCGACCGTCGTGTCCTCAGTATTTCCCGTGTCAGTACGGTCGTCGTCCTCATCATCTGTACGGGCATGGCGTGGGCGTTGATCGACGTGAACATCGCGCTCATCGTCTGGATCGGCAACGGCGGGATGATGGCGGCGTTTGCGGGTCCGCTCGTCATCGGGGCGTTGTGGCGTGGCGTTACCAAGCGGGGTGCTTATGCGGGTCTCGCGTCCGGCTTCTTCGTTTTCCTCGTCTTGCACACGCAGTTGCTCGACCCCGCCTGGTTTTCGTCCGGCGGCATGCTCCACACGGTCGTCGCCTGGCTCCATGCCGAAGGGCCGAATCCCTATAGCTGTGCGGCGATGGGCGAGGCGGTCTCGATCCTCGCGACATGGGCGGTTTCGAAGGCGACGCAACCGTTGCCGGACGAACACCTGCGCGCGATGTTCGACCCGGCTTGAGGTGACGTTCGGGCTGACACCCCAGTTGCGCCTCGACAAAGACAAAGTCGAGGCCAACTGTCGGCGGATGGCCCGAAGGGCGCGTGATTTAGGTGTGCGTCTTCGCCCCCACATGAAGACGGCGAAGTCGATCGACGTTGCCCGTTTGGCGACCGCGGGCCAGTTCGGCGGGATCACGGTTTCGACACTCGCCGAGGCGAGGTATTTCGCGGATCACGGGATACGCGACATCACCTACGCGGTCGGGATCGTTCCGGGCAAGGTGGCCGATGTGATGGCGATCGATGCGCGCATCGGGGTCATCGGCGACAGTCTCGCGATCGTCGGAGAGGTCGACGCGGCCGTCGGAGAGGTCGACGCAGCCACGCGTGGCCACGATCGGGTGCTGCCGTTCTGGATCGAGATTGATTGCGGCGCCGGCCGGGCCGGGGTCGAAGCGGACGGTGGTGAACTCGTCTCCATCGCCGGCGCGATCGACGGCGCGACGAATCTCGCCTTTGCCGGCGTGCTCACGCATGCGGGGCACTCGTATCACTGCACAGACATAGCGGCGATCCGTCGGGTGGCCGAGATGGAGCGAGCGAAGGTCGTGCGTGCGGCGGATCGGATCCGGGCCGCGCACATCGATTGTCCGCAGGTCTCCGTCGGCTCGACCCCGACGATGGTGCATGCCGAACACCTGACGGGCGTCACCGAAATGCGTCCCGGGGTGTATATGTTCGGCGACCTCGATCAGGTTCGCCTCGGCACCTGCGCAAACGACGATCTGGCGCTCTTCGTCGACGCGACCGTCATTGGACACAACCGCCGCGCCGGGTACGTCCTGATCGACGCTGGCGGCCTCGCGCTATCCAAGGATCGCGGCGAAGTCGGTGAAGGTTACGGGCGGATCATGGACCATCCGGACGTCATCGTCGCCGACGTCAATCAGGAGCACGGGATGCTGGCGTGCGCGGGTGGTGAACCGCCGCCGTTCGACCGCTTGATGGTGGGTAGCCGCGTTCGGGTGATCCCGAACCATGCTTGCATGACGGCGGCCGCCTACGCCGAGTACCGCCTGCTCGACGACGAGATGACGATCTGGCCGCGGGTGAACGGCTGGTAGAATCGCCCGTTTGGCATCGGAAGTGGGGGATATGACGGACGCGTCGTTTTACGAGCACCTGTTTGGTGTCCGCGGGAAGGTGGCTCTCGTCACGGGCGGTTCCCGCGGCATCGGTTTGATGATCGCGGAGGGGCTCGTCCGTGCCGGTGCCCGGGTCTACATCTCGTCACGCAAAGTCGAGGCTTGCGAAGAAGCGGAGCGCGAACTCGCGCCTTACGGCGACTGCATCGCGATTCCTTGCGATATCAGCACGCTGGAAGGTTGTGAGGTGCTCGCAAGTGCGATCCAGGCGCGCGAGGACAAGCTCGATATCCTCGTCAACAACGCGGGGCTGACGTGGAGTCTCGACGTCGATGAGTTCCACGAGAAGGCCTGGGATCGCATCGTCAATCTCGACCTCAAGAGCCCGTTCTTTCTGATGCAGAAACTGCTTCCGCAACTGCGCGCCGCGGCGAGTGCCGAGCAGCGGGCGTCGGTGATCAATATTTCATCGGTCAACAGCCTCAAGCCATCGAATCTCAGGAACTATTCCTACGTCGCCGCCAAGGCGGGGCTCAACCAGCTCTCCGCACAGCTCGCCCGGGACCTGATGGCGGATCACATCAACGTGAACGTGATCGCGCCGGGGCCGTTCAAGTCGAAGATGACCGCGCCCCTCTACGCGACCGAGGAGCTCGACCAGGAAGTCACGGCTAGCTTTCCGATGAAGCGATGGGGAAGGATGGAAGACGCAGCGGGACTCACGATTTTTCTTTCCTCGCGAGCAGGTTCGTATCTCACCGGCGTCACGCTGCCTTGCGACGGCGGCGCGACGACGATCGGTTGACCATGATTCACTACGAGACGATTCCCCTCTGGGAAGGCGACCCGCCCGAAGCGCTACCGGGTACAAACGGGCAGCCGCTCGATACGCCCCAGGTCACCGTACATCGCCCGGCCAAAGGCCATGGCGGCGCGGTGGTCGTGGCGCCGGGTGGTGGTTACCGGATCCTCGCGTCGGATCACGAAGGCTTGCAGGTCGCCCGTTTTCTGAACCGGATCGGTTTTGTGGCACTCGTGCTCCGCTATCGCGTCGGCGAGCGATATCACAGCGCCGTCTCGAAACTCGATGGCTTGCGTGCCATTCGATTTGCTCGTGCGAATGCGGAACGGTTCGGTATCGACCCCGGTCGTGTGGGTTTCCTCGGCTTTTCCGCCGGCGGCCATCTGACGACGATGGTCGGCACCCACTGGGATGAAGGCGCGGCAGACGCCACTGACGCGATCGAGCGGGAGTCGAGTCGACCCGATTTCCTGGTGCCGGTCTACGCGGTGACGAATGGATTGGCGCGCGGCCGCAAAGCGGACGAGTACACACCGACGGACGTGCTGGTTCGCGAGGACACACCGCCCGCATTCATCGTTCATACACATGAAGACGCGATCGTTCCGGCGCATCAGTCGACGCTCTTCTACGACGCGCTGCTTCGCGCGGGCGTGGCGAGCGAACTGCACGTATTCGGTTTCGGGGAGCACGGTGGTGGACTGGGTGCCGGCGACCCGGATTTTAAGCGGTGGACGAACCTCTTCGAGCACTGGGCGCGACGAATGGGATTCATGACGCCGAAACGGAGGATCGCGGTTTCGGGCAAAGTACGGCTTGCCGGGGGATCGATGGGCATGGGTTGGGTGACTTTCACGCCGACCGACGAAGACGCGCCGCTCGCGCGGGCGAGATTCAATCGCGGTGCCGATGGTGCCTTTTGGATCGATACGGCACACGGGCCCACGGCCGGAGAGCATCGTGTCGAGGTTTTCCACATCTCGGACATCTATCCGCACGTCGCCACGGGCGAGTATTCGCTCGACGACGCGCGCCGGTACTCCGTCGGCGTCCTTGATATCGACGGATCGCCCATCACGATCGATCTTTAGAAGTAGCGAGATACAAAGGGGGAAGCATGTCCGACGTCATCACGACGCTCGATCAGTTCCAGGACGAGTACCGAAAAACGATCGGCGAGGAGCTGCCGTTCAAACCTTCAAAGGAAGCGAACCTCGACAATATCCGCCGCTTCGGGGATGGCGTGGGCGACTACAACCCGCTTTTTCGTGACGAAACCCATGCGGCGGCGAGCCGCTTCGGGATGATGACCGCGCCGCCGGCTTTCATCTTTTCGGTGAGCCTGGGCGTGGTCGCCGGCGAAACCGGCGCGATCGATCGCAAGCGGGTTTCGACCGAATTCCTACCGGTCAATTACGCGGGCGCCGATATCGAGTTCGTCAGGCCGATCTGGGTCGGCGATCGGATCACCTGTACGGAGCGTGTGGGGGAGACAGTTCGCAAGACGAGCAAGCGTATCGGCGGGATCGCTTTCAACACGGGCCTCGTGACCTATACGAACCAACGCCATGAGGTGGTCGCGCGTGTAAAGACGTTGATGGCGCGCTACGAAAACATGGGCCACACGCTCGAATACGACCGCAACCCGGCAGCCGGCGAAACCGCGGCGTCGGTGATCGAACCGGCCGATCCGCTCGTTTGGGAACGGATGCGTCGCGGCGCCGAGACGCGGTTCTTCGAAGACGTCGTGGAAGGTGAAGAAATGCCGCCTCTGAAGAAGGGCACGTATTCGGTGACCGAACTCTTCCTCTTCACGCACGGCGCACTCGGCACGGGTCGGAGCACCCGCGCCGCGCTCGACGCCGAAGGGTCTGCCGATCTCGGCGGCGGCGGCCGGTTCGACGAAGAGCACGCCCAGAAGCGTCGCAACATGCCGGGGCAGTTCGACTTCGGTCCGCAGCGCGTCTGTTGGCTGACGCAGATGGTGACCGACTGGATGGGCGACGATGGGATCCTGCGTTCGATGAACGCGTCGATCCGCCACCCCAACGTGGTCGGCGATACCAACACCGTCCACGGGAAGGTGTTGCGGACGTTCGTCGAGGGCGATTCGCACCTGGTCGAAGTGAGTGTCGAGAATCGTAATCAAAGCGGTTTGGCGTCGGCCTACGCAACGGCGATCGTCGAGTTGCCGACGCGTGCCCGGGTTCGCTAGATAGACGCGCTCACTCGATAGACGAAGGCCTAAGACTTCCGTTGGATCCGCTCAGTCAGGGCGCGCTTGGCGCGGTTGTCCCCCAGTCGATCGTTCCGCGCGCGAAGATGGGCGCGGTGGTGGCGCTGGGCGCGCTTTCGGGTCTCGCACCGGATCTGGACGTGTTCATTCAGTCGTCCACGGATTCGCTGCTTTTTCTCGAGTTCCATCGACAGTTCACGCACTCGCTGATCTTCATCCCGGTCGGTGCCCTCATCTGTTCGGTTGTGCTTTTTCCGTTCGTCCGGCGCGCGCTCGATTGGAAGACCGCTTACGTCGTTTGCCTGCTCGGCTACGCGACGCACGGTCTGCTCGACGCGTGTACCTCCTACGGCACCCAGCTCTTCTGGCCGTTCAGCAACTATCGCGTGAGTTGGAACACCGTCTCGATCATCGATCCGTTCTTCACGTTGCCGCTGGTGACGGCGATCGGCTTGGGGCTTTGGCGCGGCCAACGGGCATTCGCGTTGTTCGGTGTCGGTTGGGCGATCTTCTATATGAGTCTGGGGGCGATTCAGAACGCGCGTGTCGAGAACCTTGCGTACGACCTGGCGTCGCGTCGTGGTCACGAACCGACGCGTATCACGGCCAAGCCCGGGTTCGGGAACCTCCTCGCCTGGAAACTGATTTATGAATCGGACGGCGTTTTCCATGTCGACGCGATCCGCGCCGGTGCCCGGCTCGAGCACTGTGGCGGCACGTCGATCCCCCGCTTCGATGCATTCGATTGGCTACCGGCCCAGAGCCAGTCGGCAATCGACATCGAGCGCTTCCGTTGGTTCTCCGATGATTACCTCGCCCTCGATCCCGCCTCGCCGAGCGATGAACCGTTTGTGATCGACGTTCGCTATTCCGTCGTACCAAATCAGGTCGATCCGCTGTGGGGCGTCGTCGTCGACAAGAACGCATCGCTCGACGCGCATGTCGACTTTGTGCCGCAGCGCCGCGGCTCGCCCGAACAAATCGACGCCTATGCGCGCATTCTGTCAGGAGAGGTGTGTGACTAAACCACCGCGCGCTTTGAAGCAGGCCACCACGCCGTCGCCGCTGATCGATGGCGGCCGAGTGCGTTTTGCCTTGGCGGCCCCGAACGCCCATGAGGTGGGTGTCGCGATCGGCTATCCGTTCACGCGCCCGCTGAGTCTCGTTCGCGGTGATGACGGGGTTTGGTCCCTCGAGGTCGATCTGGAGCCGGGGCTCTACGTCTATTTCTTTTTCGTCGATGGGTTGGTGATCCCCGATCCGTCGAACCCGCGTCACGGCCGGCGCATCAACACCGCCTATAGCCTCGTCGACGTACCGGGCGAGGCGCGCGTCGACCAACTGCGCGACGTCGCCCATGGTGATCTCCATCGCCACCGTTATCGGGCCCGGGACGAAGACCGGCTTCTATGGGTTTACACACCACCCGACTACGATCCGTCCAGGCGCTATCCGACGATTTATCTGCGTCACGGGGCGGAGCAGACCGAGGAGAGTTGGCTGCACGCGGGTGCCGCAGACCACATCCTCGACAATCTGATCGATGCCGGTGTGATCGACCCCGTCATCGTGGTCTTCACCAACGGCTACGTGCGTGAACCCGTCGGCGGTGTGCTGGACCCGTCGAGAAACGAACCCGGATCGTTGCGACACCTGCGTTCGGAACTGATCGAGACCGTGATTCCGTTTGTCGAATCACGCTACTCAAGCCGCACGGATCGGGACGGGCGGGCGATCGCGGGTCTTTCGATGGGAGCGGGGCAGTCGTTCCTGATCGGTCTGCGCCATCCCGAGATATTTGGAATCGTCGGTGAGTTTTCCTCGGGGGTGCTGTCCGCCGAGACGTTCGACATCGACGCGGCGCTACCGGACCTCAGACGCGAGGCGGATCGCATCGGTCGGTTGTGGCTCGGCGTCGGGCGATCGGATCGGCGCACGATCGGGCATCGACGTCTGCGGCGTCTGCTCGATGAACGGAACGTGCGCTTTACGTATACGGAGGTCGACGGTTCGCACGAATGGCCTGCCTGGCGTGCTCAGCTTGCAGCGTTTCTCAGGGACTGCTTTGCTCGTGACTCGTGACATGACCCGCCGCTCGAGCGGCGCTCGGACGGAGAAGTAACGTGGCGTCTGGACCTCTCACCGGTTTTCGAATCGTCGATCTTTCGCGTGTGCTTTCGGGGCCGATCGCGACCACATTGCTTGCGGATCAGGGCGCCGATGTCATCAAGGTCGAACCGCTGAACGGCGATCTGATCCGCGCAATGGGCGGGAGCGGGCTGTCGGGCACGTTCGTGTCGGCCAATCGGGGCAAGCGCTCGATTGCGCTCGATCTGCACACCGAGCACGGCATCGATGTCGTGAAGAAGCTCGTCGCAAACGCTGACGTCTTCATTCAGAACTTCCGCCCTGGGGCGGCCTCCGGCATGGGCCTCGGTTACGAGGTGTTGCGGGAGATCAACCCGCGGCTCGTCTACGTGTCTGTCAGTGGTTTTGGCGAAGAAGGACCGTACGCTCACAAGCGGGTTTACGATCCGGTCATCCAGGCACTTTCGGGCATGGCGGATATCCAGGCATCGAGCGAAAACGACCGCCCGCGCCTGATGCGAACGGTGATCCCGGACAAGACGACCGGCCTGACGGTCGCGCAGGCGATCACGGCGGCGTTGCTGTCGCGGGAGCGTACCGGCGAGGGGCAGGCTGTCGACGTCGCGATGCTCGATGCGCTCGTGTCCTTCCTCTGGCCGGAAGGGCTGGTGGGACTGACGTTCGTTGGTAACGAAGCCAACGTGAAGCGCGGTCAACGGACGCGAGATCTCATCTATCAGACAAAGGACGGCTACATCACCGCTGGCGCGCTCTCAAACCGTGAATGGGAAGGCATGTGCCGCGCGTTGGACAAACCCGAATGGTTGACCGATGAACGATTTTCGACGCCCCGGGCGCGCGGGATGAACGGCGCGTTGCGTCTCGAGCTGACGGCGGAGGTGCTCGCGACGAATACCTCGGCGTACTGGCTCGAACGTCTCGATGCCGAGGAGGTACCATGCGCGCCGGTGTTGTCGCGGCCCGAGGTGATCGAGCACGAGCAGATCAAGGTGAACGGCACGGTGACGGAGTACGACCATCCGCACCTCGGTCGCATCCGCCAGCCACGCCCAGCGGCGAAGTTCGCGGCGACGCCGCCAGCCACAGAGCAGGTGGCACCGCTCCTCGGCGAGCATACGCGTGCGGTGCTGACCGAGGCCGGTTACGACGAAGCGACGATCGAGACGCTCATCACGGATGGCGTCGCGATCGCCTCCGAGTGATCAGGCGAACACTTCCTCGAAAACGGACTCGTTGAATCCGACCACGACGGTATCGCCGACGACGACCAACGGTGAGCGTAAGTTGCCGGTGGATCCCAACATCGCGTCGAGTGTTTCGTCGCTGACACCTTTCCCTCCGTCATGCACCGCGACCTTTTTGCCGCGGGCGACGTGGATCGCCTTGGCGTCGGTTGCGACACGGACAGCGTCCTCGCGCGATAGTTTTCTGCTCGCGGGTGTCTTGTCGAGGACTTCGATATCACGGGCCGCCATGAACTTGGCGGCTTTTGCACAAGCCGTTCAGCCGCTGCGGTAGTAGTACCAGTCGACGTCTTTCGCCATATCTGACTCCTGAAGTTGCTCGTTTTTGTGGAGGGTCGGGAGGAGCGACTATGCTCTCCCGTCCGTGAAATTAGGTCAGAGGAGCATAGGCGTTGAAAGTTGGAATCTCACTACCCGTCAGAGAACTCAAGGACGATGTCGGTGCGTTGAAAGCGTTCGCGCAGGCCGCGGACGATCTCGGTCTCGCGCACCTTCGGGTGCCTGATCAGGTCGCGCGTCCGGGCAGTGGGCATCTTCACGAACCGCTGGCGCTCTTGTCGTTCATCGCTGCCGTGACGTCGAAGATCGAACTCGTCCCGTCCGTCATCATCGTGCCGTCACGCCAGACGGTGTTGCTCGCCAAGCAGCTGGCGACGATTGATCGCTTGAGCGGCGGGCGCGTCAGGCTCGGCATCGGCGTCGGCGGCAGTCGGGATGAATACGAATCGCTGGGTGAGGATTTCCATACTCGCGGTCGTCGGTGCTCCGAGCAGATGGTGCTCCTGCGCCGCCTTTGGACCGAGGAGAGCGTCGATTTTGAGGGAGAGTTCGATCAGGTGCATGGGAACGGCATCAATCCGCTGCCGTCACGATCTATACCGATGTGGATTGGGGCGAGCGGCGTGCCGTCGCCCGTTGTCTCCCGTCGTATCGGCGAACTAGCCGATGGTTGGTTCGCCCTCTGCTCACCCGAAGAATTCGGTGACGTGAAAGGCGGGATTGATTCCCATGCTGAAAACGTCGGCCGCAATCCGAGTGAAATCGGTATCGAAGCCGGCGTGGCGGTCGTCGGACCGCGCGAGGCGGAGTGGCGTGATCGAGTCGTCAACTGGGAGCAGGCGGGTCTATCGCATCTCTGCCTGCGAACGCTCGGCGGCGGGATCGAACCCGCGGCTCACATTCCGACGATGGAAGCTGCCGTCAAGGATCTACCGATCGAGAACGGCTAGCCTTCGCGAGCCCACTTCTCGGATCTCGCGAACGCGTCGATTCCCGCATCGGCGCGTAGCTCGCGCGTCGAATTCTCGGTGTGGTCTTCCAGCGGTATGCCGATCGCGTCCGCGACCCGTGTGATGCCGTTGAAACCGGCCGCCACGAGCAAGGCGTCGTCGATCTGATCGGCGTGCAAGACGCGTCGCGCGAGGTCGAGATGCTGATCGAGCGTTTGCCAGTCCCAGCGGGCGGTCGCTTCGGCGATGTTGGCGAGAATCCGACCGCCCGACACGCCGCCGTCTCGGCCCGAATCGTTGTGGATGATGTTGAGATCCAGATCGTCGGTCGTGCTGCTCTCACGGAGCGCCGCGGTATGCCAGGTGGTTCAGTAGAAGCACTGGTTGACGGTCGAGACACGGGAGGCCACGAGTTCGACCTGGTCGTGATCGAGGCTAAACGCCTTGCCTTCTTGCATGTAGTAGGAAGGCTCGAACGTGTCGAAGAAGAGTTTGAGTGCACTCGGCACGAGCCCGAGTGAGCGCGTGATATGGGCGGTCGAGCCGGTGATGCCGCGTTCGGCCACCGGCAACCACGCACCGACATCGACGACGGCGTCGCTTCGGATGAAGTCCGGGAAGCCGCGGGCCGGCACCTCGAGTTCGAGGAACTGACGGTCCTTCGCCTGTGAGTCCGTGTCGATGATCACCGCGCTTGCGACGAGTTCGACGTACGCCTCTTCCTGCATCCCCATGTCGACGACGTGGTCGAACCAGCGTCGCGTCAGGCGACCCGAGTCGTTGCGGACGGCGTGGATGACCTCGACGGCGATGGGTGGCAGACGTCCCGAGTTGTCGTGCTCGCCGGTGACGGCCTCGGGCGACAGCTCGGCTCGCCTGGCACGGCATAGCTGGCAGTCTGGCGCGCTGCGCGTCTCTTCGACGATGACGTTTCGATCAACCGCGCTCCACCAGCTACCGGTCTGGGCGAAGCGCGCGACGATCTCCCGATGTCGGGCGCGTGTCGCTTCGATCGACGGGCTCATGTTTCCGCGCGACTCTTCACCGGGCTAGGGTCGGGAACGGTGGAAGTCGGCGGGATGGCGCAGCATGTGGGCGGCGCCGTCCTTGCCGTTGATCGCGGCGTCTTCGCCGTAGATCGCTTCCTTCATCCACTGCATGTTCTCGCGATTGGCGCCCAGCGGTGCCAGCGCGGCGGCGCGCTCAATTGCCCGGCGTTCGACGGCTTCGAAAGGCGCGGCTTCCTGGACGATCCCGGCCGCAAGCGCGTCGGGCGCTGTCCAGCGACGCGCGAGGAGCACCGATTGCGTGAACGCATCGGCCGGCATCTTGTGGCGGAAAAGCGCGAGTTCCGGAACCGGGATCGTCATGCCGATCGCGATTTCGTTCGCGCACAGGAATCCGCGGTCTTCGCGCATCACGCGTTCGTCGTGGCAGAGCGCCGCCATGAAACCGGCGCCGAAACCGTGGCCATTGACGGCACAGACGCTGGGGACGGGGAGGGTGATGAGGCGCGCCATCAGCGCCATGAACTCGGCACCGAAGACCTGTCGGTCGCCGCCCGGATGATCACCCGATGACTGCACCCATTCGAGGTCGAGGCCGTTCGAGAAGAACTTCTCGTTCGCCGACGTCGTGACGAGTGCCGCGGCACCTTCACTCGCGGTCACTTCGTCGAGGGCCGCGTCGATCGCTCGTACGAAGCTCGTGTTCCAACGGTTTTCGCCTTCGTCCATGCGCAGGACAAAAACGTCTCCTTCCCGGTTCAGGTCGATCATGCGTTTGCCTTTGCGGCCGCTTCGCGCGCGGCTCGCACCTTGTCGTTCGTTTGGTTGAAGAGGAGTTCGCGGCGTGCTTTTTCCTCTTCGTCGGTGAGTTCGCGCTTGCCGAGATCCTGGCCGACGCGGCGGCCGCTCTGGACGGCTGGGCGTTGGTGGATCAGGTCGACCCACCGTTTGAGATGCGGGAACTGTTCCCACATGGATTCGTCGATCATCCGACCGATCAGGAACGCCCAGGGCCAGGTGATGATGTCGGCGATCGAGTACGCGTCGCCAGCGAGGTATTCGTTGACCGACAGCTGCGCGTCCATCACGCCGGACAGCCGGTCAACTTCGCCGACGAATCGTTTCGTGCCGTACTCGAGCTGTTTCGGGTCGTCGGCAATGTTCTTGCCGTAGTTCTTGAAGTGGTTGGCGTTACCCATCATCGGGCCGAGGTTCGCCATCTGCCAGTGCACCCATTGGAGCACGGCGAAACGATCGCGCGGTTCGCTCGGCATGAACTGGCCGCTCTTCTCGGCGAGGTATTCGAGTATCGCGCCCGACTCGAAAATGCTGATCGGATCGCCGCCACCCATGGGCTCGTGATCGACGATCGCGGGCATTCGATTGTTCGGGCTGATGCGCAGGAAGTCGGCGCTGAACTGATCGCCGCCGCCGATATCGACGGGCATCAGCCGGTATGGCAGTCCGCATTCCTCGAGCATGATGCTGACCTTCCACCCGTTGGGCGTCGGCCAATAGTGCAGATCGATCATGGATCACTTCGTGTGGCTTCTACGTGGCCGCGTAAGATGGAGATATTTCCAGGGCTTGCCAAGGGTTTTACCGTGCGTAGCGCGGAGCGTCGCGCTTCGTTAACCTTCGGCCGCAATTGTCCTAAGAAGGGGTCAATGCCGATCGTCTCGGCGCGGCATTCCCTGGACACAATCGGAAGAAACGAGGAAATAACGATGCGTCGACTATCGACTCGCTCGGGCCTCAAGGCCGGGCTCTTTGCGGCCGTGGCTTTGTTCGCCGGCGCGGCGGCTGCCAACGGTGCACCCGTAGGCAACTTCAAATTGCTCGATGCGGACGGTCGTTCGCACGAACTCCACTACCTGTCGGACCACAGCCTCGTCGTCCTGATGGCGCACGGCAATTCTTGTGCGGCGGCCGCGGATGACGTCGCGTCGTTTGCAAAAACCGCAGCGCTTTATGAAGACGGTGACGTGGCGTTCCTGTACGTCAACTCGGTTGACGACCGCGCGCAACTCGTTTCTGGCGACGTGCCGGTTCTCGTCGACGACGCGGCAATCATCGGCCCGGGCCTCGGGTTCGATTCCGTCGGCGACGCGATCGCCATCGATACGCAGTCCTGGCAAGTCGTGCATCGTGGCGCCAAGGGCCTCGACGACGCCGTGGCGGCCTTCAAGGCAGGCGGAAACGTCGCGCCGACGAGTGCCGAATCGGATAGCTGCGCCGTCGCGAACGGCCTCGCCGACCACTCTGGCGTGACTTACACCGACGACGTCGGGCCGCTGCTCGTCGACAACTGTGTGACTTGTCACCGTGAAGGTGGCATCGGACCGTTCGCGATGACCGACTACAACATCGCGCGTGGTTTTGCGCCGATGATTCGTGAGGTCGTTCGCACCAAGCGGATGCCGCCCTGGCATGCCGATCCCGTGCACGGTTCTTTCGCCAACGACCGTTCGTTGACGGCCGATGAGGTCCAGACGCTCGTCAGTTGGGTCGACGCGGGTGCGCCGCGTGGCGAAGGCGCCGATCCGCTCGCTGAGCTCGACGTCGAATGGCGCGAATGGGATCTTGGCGAGCCCGACCTCATCATCGACATACCGGCGTACGCCGTGCCTGCAAGCGGTGTGGTCGACTACCAGTATCCGCGCGTCACGAATCCGCTCGACCACGACGTCTGGGTCCGCGCGACTGCGATCCAACCGGGTGACCGATCGGCACTGCACCACGTGATCACGTCGTTCTCGAGACCGGATGCGAACGGTCGCCGCAACCGCGGTGGGCTGGGCGGCTATGTTCCCGGCATGACCACACGGGACTTCCCCGACGGCACGGGCACGCTGCTCCCGGCCGGCTCGACGATCACCTTCCAGATGCACTACACGCCGTACGGCAAGGAAACGACCGACCAGTCGCGGTTGGGCCTCTACTTCCATGATGGCCTGCCCGAGCATCGCCTGGCCGGTGCCGTCTTCATGAACCCGCGCATCAAGATTCCGCCGCACGCCAAGGCGCATCGCGAAACTTCTGCCCGGACGTTCGATCGGGACATCCTCGTTTATAGCGCGCTGCCGCATGCGCACTATCGTGGCAAGGCATCCGAGTTCCGCGCGTTCTATCCGGATGGCACGGAGGAAGTGTTGTTGTCGGTGCCGAACTACGACTTCAACTGGCAGACGACGTACCTCTTCGAAGAACCGAAGATCCTCCCGGCTGGCACGAAAGTCGTGCACACTACCTGGTGGGACAACTCGGCACAAAACCCAGCGAACCCCGACCCGACCCGCGAAGTACCCTGGGGTCAGCAATCGTGGGACGAGATGCTGTTCGGCACGCTGAGCTTCCGTTACCTCGACGAGGCATCACCGAGGGCGACGACCGCGCAGCGGTGATCTAGTCCAAGTTGCCTTCCCGTATCACGGCGCGTACCGCGGTGCGCGCCGCGATCGTCTCTAACGACGAACGGGTTCTCCTAATCTGCTTCCCACATCCCGATGACGGAAAGCATCTCTGGGTGATGCCTGGAGGCGGAGTTGAACCCGGCGAATCGCAGGTTGCGGCGCTGCGGCGCGAACTGCGCGAAGAAATCGACTTCGACCTGCCTTCGGTTCCGCCCTTCATCTGGCACCGGACTTACACTTACGGGCCGGCGCATCGTCGCATCCGCCAGACCGATTCGATCTACTGGGTTCGTGCGACGTCCTTCGACGCGCGCCTCGACGCCAATCCCGATGACAACGAACGTGATGCGGTCATCGGGGCGCGTTGGTGGTCGCCCGACGAACTCGAAACCACAGAGGAGCGGATCGTGCCGCGGCGCCTCGGCGAGTTCGTTCGCCGGGCGATTATTGACGGTCTACCGGACCCACCCATCGACGTTGGCGTTTAGAAGCTTCCGCCTGTCGGACAATCATCTTTATCATCGGGTCAAGCGACTCGAGGTGGGGTGAGTTGGCGAACCGGCCCCCCGTCGCGTGTAGTCGCGTGTAAATGGAGTTCGAGATGTCCGAAAGTGTGCTGGCCCCGGTGAATTCGATTGACCTCGGCGGCCGACGCCGCCTCGAACTGGAAGTTCCGGATATCGAGAGCGATCGTCTCGAAGACTTGAGCTTTGCGACGGCGATGTTGATCGCCCTCATGGGCAACTATTCGCAGACCGGGCATTTCGGCGGACCGCTCGCATACACGCCCCTGGTGGTCGCCGAACACTTGATCGGTCCCGCGGCGGGGGGACTGCGCTACGACTACCGACGGCCGAAGCACCCGTATGGCGACAAGTTCATGCTGGCGGGCGGTCACAACGCACCCGCGACCTACGCCCTTTGGATGTTGATGGGGGAAGCCCTCGCACGAAAACACCTCGCGACCGGTGATCGGCGCTACGCGGCCGATCCGGTGACGTCGATGTTGGCCGTCGACGCTATCGGGTTCCGGCGTGGTGCGGGAGCGCTCGCAACGCTTCTGGAGGACTTTGAGCTCGCCGATCACCCGCTCTTCGCGCAAGCCAAGGTGCGCGGCATTCGGGCGCTTTCGGGGCATTCCGAATCGACGGACCTCACCAACGACGTGAACGGCGGACCGTCGGGCGTGGGCCTCGCGAGCGCGGTTGGCAAGGCCGTCTTCTGGGACATGATGGGTGCCTCGATCGACGCGCCCAAAATCGTCGCGATCGAGGGCGAGTTCGCGATGACGTCGGGCCACGCGCAGGAGCTCAAGACACAAGCAGTCGCCCAGCGTGTTGGTAAACGATTGCGCGTCATCCTGTCGTTCAACAATGCTGGGATCGACGATGAGTTGATCGGCAGCGTCGTCTCGGACGAGTTCGACTACGACATTCCCGCCCAGTGGGCGTCCTACGGATGGCACGTCCTCGAGATCGAAGACGGTCACGATTTCGGCCAGATCGTCGCCGCGCTGCAGGCGATGGAGGCGGTGGATCCGGCGGATCGTCGGCCCTTGATCCTTGTCGCGCATACGACGAAAGGCTGGTGGCCGGGTGCCGTCGATGGTGAGATTCCGGGCTATGGGGCGCAGATCGTCGACCATGCCTCCCATCCTTACGGCTTCCCTTTGAACGGCGATTACTTCAGAGCGCTCGCGCGGACGTTCGAGGAACGGTTTCAGGTCGCGTTCGTCGATCTCGATCGAAGTGACCTCGACGAACGTGAACGGCTCATTCAGTTCAAGACCAACGTGGACGTGTTGATGTCGGTGCTCGAGACGCATGGCATCGGCGACTGGTTGGCCGATCGGCTGGTCGCGATCGGGGATACGCTCGAGGACGATTTAGCGCTCGGCATCGACCGAACAGCGGATCCGTTTCTCGACGAGCGTCTCGCGCTCGCCAACCTGCCGCGCGATCCGCAAGCCGTCACGCTGTCAGATCGTTCTGATCGGAGCGTCGAGGTGAACATCAGACTCTTCGAGGAACCGGGCAGTAAACGTGGTGCCCGGCGTGCGATATCGGAGATCTTCAAGTGGCTCAACTACGTGACGGACAACCGCTTCGTCACGATCGCCGCGGACCTGGCCGAGTCCATCAACGTACAAAAGAGTGCGCTTTTCGGCTATTTCGATCCCGATGCCAATCCCACGGGCACCGCGCTCAGAGCAGGCATCCAGGAAGCGTGTAACGCGTCCACCGCGGTGGGTCTGGTGGGCCAGAGTGCGTCGCTCGACCCGCAGATGCACAACGGTGTCTGGGCGTTGTCCGGTTCCTACGGTGCGTTTACGCCGCTCATGTATCTACCGGCGCGTGTGTGGAGCCAACAGAACCAGGACAGTCCGTTTCGGGTCGGCGTACTGCATATCCTCGCCGGCCATTCGGGCCCGGAAACCGCGGCGGACGCGCGAACGCATTTCGGCATCTTCGCGCCGCAGGTGTGGAAGCTTTTTCCGCGTGGTCAGGTGATTTCGCTTTCCTTCTGGGATTACAACGACGTTGCGCCCGGCTATTTCGCGGCCGCCGCGATTGCCGCGCGCGATCCGCGCGTCGGCGTGATCGTGATCGAGGTGGCGCGGCCCGACTTTCCTGTCGCGGACCGATCGACGTTCGCCGATCCGGATCCGTTGGCCGCTGCCAAGGGGTTGTACGTCATTCGCGATTTTGGTCCGGGTGCGCGGCACGGCTACGTTGTGGCGCAAGGCTCATCCTCCACCGTGAATCTCGTGAGCGTGTTGCCTCGCCTCGAAGCCGCGGGAATCAACGTCAAAGTGATTGCGTGTATCAGCGAGGAACTTTTTCGTGCACAAGACGCGAGCTATCGCGAGACCGTGCTCCCGCCCGGTGCTCGTAGCGACATGATGGTCGTCAGCACGGCTACGCATCGTGTCATGCCGATCGCCGACGTCGGTCCGCTCACCGCCGAGTACTCGTTGAACGCCGATGCCGACGATGAATGGCTGTCGGGTGGCACCGAAGCCGATGTCATCGCCGAAGCGCGGCTCGATCCCGAATCGATCTTTGCCGGCGTAAAACGATTCGCCGAGGCCCGGGGCGAGCGACTCGCGCGCCAGCGCCGTGCACTCGACGACATCGAGGCGGCCACAACTTGACAGGATGACGGACGTCGAGCGTTGATTGGGATTCATCCACGCGAGGGGAACGTCAGCATGAGTCACGACATAGTCATCCGCGGCGGCACGATCGTCGACGGTACGGGCGGCGAACCGTTTACCGCGGACGTGGCCGTCGATGGTGATCAGATCGTCGAAATCGGCAAAGTTGACGCGAAGGGGCGTCACGAAATAGATGCCGACGGACTCAACGTCTCGCCGGGATTCATCGACCTCCACACACACCTCGACGCGCAGATCGGCTGGGATCGCCAGGTGACATCCGTTTCGTGGCATGGCGTCACGACGGCGCTGCTCGGCAACTGCGGCGTCACCTTTGCGCCCTGCAAGGCGGAAGACCGTGAATTCCTTGCCGGCATGATGGAGACCGTCGAGGACATTCCTAAGGACGCCATCCTTCACGGCCTGCCGTGGAACTGGGAATCGTACGGCGGCTATCTCGACGCACTTGAAGCGCTCGGACCTTCGATCAACATCTGTGGACTCGTCGGGCACTGTGCAACCCGTTTCTACGTGATGGGTGAACGGTCGGTGGAGGAGCCGGCGACCGAAGACGAGGTGCGCCAGATTGCAGCGCTCGCCGCGCAATCAGTGAAGGAAGGGGCACTCGGATTCTCCACCAACCGCCTACCCGGCCATCGACTGCCCGACGGTCGTTCGATCCCGGGAACGTTCGCCAACCGTGATGAGTTACGCGCGGTTGCTAAGGCGATCGGTCCCTTTGGCGGATTCATGCAGACGGTCTCCGACTTCAAGGATTTTGATGCGGAGATGGACCTCATCCGCGACGAAGCCCGGATGTCCCGTGGCGCCCTCTTCAGTTCGGCCGTTGAAATCGGGCGTGATCGTCTCGACCAGCGCGTGATGGCGATGCGCGATGAGGGCCTCAATGTGACATCGGTCACTGTACCGCGCAGCGGCGGCGGTGTCGGCGGGCTCTCGACCGACAACTTCTTTCTGACGCCGGCCTGGGTCGAGCTTCGCAAGCTTGACCTCGCTGGTCGCCTGGCCGCGATCAGAAATCCGGAAACCCGTGCGCACCTCATCGACGAAGTGAAAGCGCAGGGCGACGCCGTCGAAGAGGCACTCAAGCGCTGGTTCTACATGGGCGAAGCTTCGCGGCCGTGCTACACGCAGGAACTTGGCCAGAACCTCGCCGAAGCCGCAGCTGCGGCGGGCGAGCATCCGGTCGAGACGTGGTTGCGAATCTCCGATGAAACCGACGGTCGTGCGCTTTTCCATATGCGCGGGTTCAACGTGAACCTCGATGAGCTTGCAAAACTCATCACGACCGATTGGGCCATGCCGGGACTCGGTGACGCCGGCGCCCACGTCAGCCAGATGATCGATTCCGGATGGTCGACGTTCATCCTCTCGCACTGGCACCGCGATACCGGCCTCTATTCGATCGAAGAGGCGGTCAGACGCATGAGTTCCGTCCCGGCAAACGTCCTGGGACTCGACGATCGCGGCACGCTCGCGGTCGGCAAACGTGCCGACATCAACGTGTTCGAGGTCGATCGTCTCGCCGAGCAGATGCCCGAGATCGTGCACGACTTCCCGTTCGGAGCGCCGCGCTTCATCCAGAAAGCGCACGGTTATCACGCGACGCTGTGTAATGGTCAGGTCGTCCTCCGAGACGACGAATTGACGGGCGAGTGCGCAGGAACGGTGATCCGTAGCTGACGGGAACCGCTAGCGGGGCGCCAAACGACGGAGCCGCTCGAGCGCTTCATCGGCGAGCGCGAGCGTTAGTTCGCTCGCGTTCATGCCGCGACCGAGCCCGACGCCTTGGCCCGACCACAACGACGTGAAGTCGGTCTTGCCGTCGGCCTCGGCGCGTTTCTTGAGCGGCGCGAGCGCGTTACCGGCATGTGGGAAGGGCGGTGCGGATTCACTCATCGGGCCGATTTCGCGCATGAGTCGATTCACCAACCCGCGTGCGGGGCGACCCGAAAAGAGATTCGTCATCGCCGTCGAGTCGGCGGTTGCGTGCTCGAGTGCGTCGCGGTGCTTTGATGAAATCGTTGCCTCGGGCGTGAAGAGATAGGCCGTTCCGATCTGGACACCGTCAGCTCCTAGGGCGAGCGCCGCTGCGATGCCGCGCCCGTCAGCGATTCCGCCCGCGGCGATCACGGGGACGTCGACGGCATCCACCACCTGCGGAACCATCGCCATCGTGCCCGGCTGGTTTTCGATCGCGCCGCCGAGAAAAACGCCGCGATGCCCGCCCGCTTCCGCGCCCTGCGCGATGATTGCATCGACGCCCCGCTCGGCGAGCCATATCGCCTCGGCGACGGTCGTCGCGGAGCTCAATACCTTGGCCCCGGCGGCGCGAACCCGATCGAGTAAACGGTCGGCGGGCAGGCCGAAGTGAAAGCTGACGACTTCGGGCGTGAGTGTTTCGACTAGTCCGGCCATTGCCTCGTCGAAGGGGGCTCGACGTGCGCCGCCCTTGGAACCTCTCGCGTCGATGCCGAGGTCTTCGAAATAGGGTTTCAGTTGATCGAGCCAACGTGCCTCGTCGGCCGCCGTCATCGCGGTTTCCTGATGACAGAAAAAGTTCAGGTTGAGCGGTCCGTTACTTTGTGCACGGATCGCGGCGACCTCGGCCGCCGCGGTGTCGACGTCGAGCATCGCGCACGGCAGCGAACCGAGCGCGCCCGCCGCACTCACGGCCTGGGCGAGGTCCGATCCGGAAGCGCCGGCCATCGGCGCCTGGATGATGGGAACGTCGATCCCGAAGAGTTCGATGATGGCGCGACTGGGCCACATGGCGTTTTTAGCCGGTCGTAAAACCCCAGTATGCCGCGCAAGTGCACCAGCGCCCGACGGACGTGGATCTTCTGGTACCGTCCGGGGCTCTGAAGTGGAGTGAAAGCGGTCGCGCGCCAATGTGCTCGATCTGCTCAAGGGAGGACCTTCGTGTTTGGATCACAGTTTTACAATCAAGCGACGTCGTGGGCCGAGATCCGTTCGGTTCTCGACGTCATGGAGAGTGGCCGCTGGACGAGCGTCTATACCTACGATCATTTCCTCCCGCCGCGAACGCGCGAGGATGAAGTGCTCGAGACCGATACGCTCGATACGCTCGAAGGGTGGAGCTTGCTTGCGGCGATCGCTGCCGTGACATCGAAGTTACAGCTCGGCGTACTCGTTTCCGGCAACACCTATCGAAACCCGGCGCTGCTCGCCAAGATGGCTGCGACGATCGACGAGGTGTCTTCGGGCCGTGCGATCCTCGGCATCGGTGCGGGATGGAACGTCCGTGAGCACATGGCCTACAGCTGGGATTTTCCGTCGATGAAGGAACGCTCCGATCGCCTGGAAGAGGCGTGCGAGTTGATCCATCTGCTATTCACCTCCGAGGGCCTGGTCGATTACGAAGGTGAGTACTACACCTTGAAGCAGGCACCGTTTGCGCCGAAGGCGTATCAACCGAAGGGCCAATGGAATCCGCGCGCGGCGCGCAACAAGATCCCCGTGATGGTGGGCGGCACGGGCCCGAAGCGGACCTTGAAGACGCTCGCGCTCTATGGCGACATCATGAACGTCATCGCGAGCCCGGAGCAGCTCAAGGCTCACGCCGAGGTTTTGAACGAGCACTGCGAGGCGATCGGTCGGGATCCAACGGAGATACAGAAGTCGGTCCACGTACCGATACGGATCGTGCGCGACGAACAGCGTGCAAAGGAGATCCGCGGCGACAACGACTGGACCATGATCGGTTCCGTTCAGTACGTCATCGATCGCTGCGCCGACTTCATCGAGGCAGGGGTCGACGAATTCTGCCTTCAGTCGATCCTGCAGCGCCCGGATGTGTATCAGGAACTCGACGAAGAGATCTTCTCCGCGTTCGACTAGTGGTCAGGCTCCTGGCGGTGACGGCAAGATCGACCGCCAGGGGTCGAAATACTTCGAATCTCGACGGGCAAACTGTCCGAGCTGCCACTCGAAAACCGGCGCTGGCATTTGCGACGCTGCGGTCACACCACGACCAGGGCTCGGGCGCAGGTCGTGGTCGATGCCGAGAAAGAGCCAGGCCCAGTAGCACGGCGCGATCAGCGCGCGCTCGACCGGTTCGAGCACTCGCTCGGATTCGTAGCCGGCGATGACATCGTCGTAGCGACCGCGCCAGGCACCGGCAAAATCGGTGACCGCGAGTCCGCGATGAGTAGCTTCGAAATCGATGACGCCCGTGAGCGTTTCGCCGTCGTAGAGCAGATTCCACGGCACGAAGTCGCCATGCAGAATCGAGCGCTTCGCCTCGTGCGTCTCTAATTGATCGAACATGGCGCGAGTCGCGTCGAGATGGCTCGAGAGAAGACTGCTGAGTGGCGGGCTCAGCGCGCGCAGTTTGTGTGCGAGCGCATCGTTGCGCACGAGTGCCTCGAGATGTGGAAACCCGTTCCGTTCGCGTGTGAAGTCGCCCAGCGCCTCGTGGAATCGAGCGAGCAGCCGACCCCGTTCGAACTGCTCGGCGGGCGTTCGAGCCTTGCTCGCACCGGCGCAGCGCGTCATGAGAAGCCAGTCCGCACTGCCGAAACGGTTGAAATCGAGAACCCGCGGTACGGGCCATCCCGCCGCCCTGAGCGTCGCCATCACATCGTGCTCGAAATCGAGATCGTCGAAATGGTCGTCCCGGTATCGCCGCAGGACGAGTGATTCCCCGTTGCGGGTGACGAAATAGTGGCGGTTTCTGGCGCTTTCGATCGGCACGGGATCACTCAGGCCCCAGGCCTGGAGGACGAACTTCAAGCCGTCGTCTGCGCGGCCAGCGGCGTCCGAAATGATCCTAGCTCGTGATGGGTGAAAGGTTGTCCATGGCCCAGCGTGCGATCGAGGCCATCTTGGCGTCCTCGTTGACCTGCCCCATGAACTGGACGCCGACCGGTAGACCGCCGACCGCGAGAAGCGGGACCGTCACCGCGGGCGCGAAGAGCACCGAACTCGGCATGTTGAACACCGCGTCGCCCGTTGGCCGTGATGCCAGTGGTTTGCCAGGCTCATCTCCCAGCCAGACATGAGCAGGTCCGGGACACGAAAGGGTGATCATCGCGTCGACGAACCCCGCCAGGCTTCGATGCGTGGCTTGGGCGATATCGCGCTCGCGGAGCACGTCGCGGTAGTCGTCCGGGGTCATCTCGACCGCCGTCCGAACGACTCGCTTCAGGCGTTCACTCGTCTTGTCGGGAAACTGCTCGATCAGGATGCGTTGCGCCCAATGGTTTTCCCAGGCCGTGATTCGGCCGCCGAATCGTCGGGCTTCGCGCACGCTCTGCTCCATCGTTTCGACGAGCGGATGGTCGCGACGCGTGACGACATCGACCCCTTGCGAGGCGATTTGCTCGACCATTCGCGCGAACGTCTGGGCCGTGACCTCGTCCAGTTCGCTGAAACCTTCGGTCTCGAGGACGGCGATCCGTTTCGGCTCGAGCGCGCTCGGCGTGACTTCCGGCCCGGTGAGCCCGGGAAAGCCACGATCGCCACCGGCTCGGTTGGCGATCTCGATCGCCACGTGCCACATGTCATCGATCGAGTTCGCGTGCACACCATGGGTGCTCATACTCGTCGCTTGGCGCTCGCCTCGATTGATCGCGCCCTGGCTTGGTTTCAGCGCGACGTTGCCGCAGTAACCGGCCGGACGAATGATCGAACCGCCGACCTGTGTGCCGATGGCGGCCGGAACCATGCCTGCCGCGACGGCCGCGGCCGAGCCAGAGGAGGATCCGCCCGGCGTTCGCGTCGCGTCGAACGGATTGGTCGTGGGGCCGGGGTGCGAACCGCCGAGCTCTGCGGTGACGGTCTTACCGAGGATGACGGCGCCCGCTTCGCGGAGCGCCCAGACGGCGGCGTTGTCGCGCCTCGGGAAGTTCCCGCGGTAGGCGGGACTACCGTATTCCGTCGGCATGTCCTGCGTTTCGAGCAGGTCCTTGATGCCGATCGGCATCCCGTCGATCGACGACAGCGGTCCACGGGCGCGCCAGCGATTGCTGCTGGCATCGGCGGCGGCGCGCGCGGCGTCGACGTTCGTTGCGACAAATGCCCGCACCTCGGGATCCTTTTGCTCGATGGTGTCGATACATCGTTCGAGATAGGCCCTCGGGCTATCCGTTCCGTCGGCGAACGACGGTACGTGAGAGGTGAAGTCGAGGCCGTGGTCACGGGAAGGATCGTAGCTGCCCAAGATAGGTACTCGTGGCTCGGGGTCGTTTATCTTGCATCAAGCGCAAACTGCGAAAGCGAGTGGTCATCGATGCAGCAGTCAACGTGGCCTGTTAACGAACCGCATGTTGAGTCGTCTGAAGGGTGGAACGACACGAAAACGGAGACAGCATGCATGCGATTACCGTCGACGGTAACGCGGATCGAGCAGCAGCCATCGACCTAGACAGTCCCCGCGACGCGCCCTGGTCGTCGACGTTCGAAGAGCATCACGAACGGGTGTTCACGGCCGCGTTTCGAATCACCGGCAACGTCGCCGATGCAGAGGACGCGCTTCAGACCGTCTTCCTGCGTTACATCAAACGTGACAGAGGCGATCGAATTGCCGACGTCGGCGCATTCCTCTGTCGCGCGGCAATCAACGCCGGTCTCGACATCGTTCGCCGACGCGGCCGTGAGGTGAGCGGCGCGATCGCGATCGACATGGCCGCGAGCGCTGGCGACCGGCCGGACGATGCTCGCTACGACGAAGAACTCATCGATGCCCTGCGCGGCGCGCTCGGCACCATGGAAGGGCGCCAGGCCGAGGTCGTCGCGCTGCACTACTTCGAAGGGTTCAGTAATCAGGACATCGCCACGATCCTGAAAACCAGCAGCAGCACGATCGCTGTCACCCTCCATCGCGCCCGCGCGCGACTCAAGGACTATCTGGCGAAGGTTTCGCCCGATCTATTCAACTACGACTCGAAGAACGGAGACATGGCATGACCACGCGCGATTCCGACTTCAACCTGGACAAGACTCTCGATGCGGTCCGCCGCACGACACCGTCGCGCGACGCCGTCTCTGACGCGCCCGCGCGGGTTCGCGACGTATTGGCGAACGAAATGGAGCAAGAGCCGGTTTCGCTCGACGCCCTGCGGCCGCGCGTTCGAATCGACAACTACGCATCCCTTGTGAAGCCTTATCTTGCGGGCGAGCTCGAAGGTAGCCGACGGCTTCTGTTCGAAGAGGAGATGCATCGATCTGCCGCCCTCAGGCGCGACGTCAGCCGCGAGCGAGCACGGCTCGAAGCCCCGCCGATCGACGTGGACCCGCCGCGGCGTTCGTGGGTGCGGCTTGCCGCAGCCGCGGTCGTCGGCGTGCTGGGCATCGCCCTCGCATTGCAACTCGGCCCGCGATTGCCCGCATTCGATCAGACCAGCATCGCGCGAGTCGACGCGGTCGACGGGAAGATCTTTGCGGTAACGCAAACCGGACTCGTTGCGCTCGATCCGAATCATTGGATCGACGGCGGCACGGAACTACGAACGGCTGCGGACTCGACCGCCTTCATCGAGCTCGACGACGGATCGGTCGTCGAGATCGACGAACGCTCGCAGCTCGCGTTCAAGCGACACTTCGGAGGCAATCGTGTCGCGGTCGACCGCGGGCGGATCATCGTCGAGGCATCCGAGCGCGAAGGCGGCACGTTGAACGTGGCGACGGAAGACGTGGTCGTCACGGTCAAGGGGACGATCTTCGGCGTGAGCCACGGTGCTAAAGGCACACGGGTAGCCGTCGTCGAAGGCGAGGTCGAAGTCAATCACGCCGGTACGCAGCACAACCTCATGTCGGGCCAACATCTCGGTACCCGCCTGCTTGCGGCAAACGACGTTCGAAGCGATATCGAGTGGAGCCAGGACGCCGAGCGCTACGCGGAGATTCTCGATGAACTGCAGGCGCTGCAGGACGAGATCAGCGCGATCGTCAAGACCCCGGCGCGATACCAGTCGCGGCTGATGGAGTTGGTGCCGGCCGACACGGTTGTTTATGTCGGTATCCCGAATGCGAGCGCGAAGATCGCCGAGGCCTACGACCTGATCCGCGATCGCCTCGCATCGAGTCAACGACTCGCCGAGATCTGGCAACGCGCCGAGGATGAAGGAGAGCTCGAACACGTCGACGAATTGATGGGTTGGCTGCGCGATATCAGCGAGCACATCGGCGACGAGACGGTGCTGGCGATTGCGCGTGACGAAGCGGCGAGGGAAACGGGAGGTTTTGTACCGATCGTTCTCTCGGAGGTCGCGACCGCCGGACTCGAGGAGACGTTGCAAAACACGATCGACGAGATCGTCGCCAAGCACGGCGAAGGCGAAGCCGAAGGCGTCAGGATCTCCATCATCGACTCGCCAGCTGACGCAAAGGAGCGTGAGATATCCGTCTGGATCGACGGTGATCTGATGGTGGCGTCCAGCGATCCCGAAGCGATTCGCGCAGTGGAGGCGGCGCTTGCGAGCGGATCGAGCGGTTTCAGCGGCACGGCGTTCCATCAAGTCATTACCGACGCTTACTCACAAGGCACGCAGTACCTCGGTGCCGTCGACCTCGCGACCTTCATGGCGATAGCTGGCGAAAACGAAGCGCTCGCGTTCTCCGGCTTCGATGATCTTTCTTATGCGATCTTCGAGCTCGAATCGACGGACGATGGCAGCGAACGAACGCTCGCGTCGGCCGACGTGCACTTTGCCGCACCGCGGACGGGCATCTCGGCGTGGTTACGGGAACCGTCGTCGATGGGCTCGCTCGAGTTCTTCTCTTCCGAGACACAGTACGTGCAAGCCCTATTGATTGAGGAACCGTTGCGGATCCTCGACGATCTCGAAGCGTTCGCCGAGCAGCATGCCGGTGAATTCCAGGATGGTGACGACTTCGACGGTTTCGAAGCACAGCTCGACGGCATCGGGCTATCGCTGCGGGACGACATTCTCGGCGTCCTGTCGGGTGAGTTCGCGGTCGGCGTCGACGGCCCCATGGTGCCGACGCCTTCCTGGAAGGTCGTAGTGGAGGTCTATGATGAAAACCGGATCATTGATTCGCTCGAGACTGCCGTTCAGGCCGCCAACGATCGAGCATCGGCCGAAGGCGTTACGATCTCGATGAGCCCGGTAGACCATGCGACGCTCGATATCTACCGGATCGCCGGCGGTGGCCGGGACGATTCGGGCGAAACCCACGAGATGGAGATCCATCTGGCGACGATCGATGGTTACCTCATCGTCACGCCGACCGTCGCGCTCCTCGAGCGCGCCGAACGAGCGTATTCGAGCGGTACCTCGATTACTTCGGCGAGCGACTTCCGCGACCTGTTGCCGGCGGATCAGTACTTGAACTTCTCGGCGGTCGCGTTCAGCCGATTGGGTGAGCTCATCCGCGACGTGGTTTCCCTGGTGCCCAAAGAAGCGATGTCGGAAGCACAGCTCGAGGCGCTCTCGGATGTCTCGAGCATCATCCGACCCTCGCTCTTCTATGCGTACGCCGAGAGCGAACGTCTTCGCTTCGTGCTCAACTCGCCGAGCGGCTTTCCGTTTGCCGCCTTCGGAGAACTCATCCAAGGCGCGTTGCCCTGGAACGGGCCTGCCGACGACGAATCGTCGAGCGAGTCGGAAGACACGGCGACGGTGGGCCGCGCGTAGTGCGGGACGAGGCGAACGGGTCGACGAACGGCTCGGGGGGCGTATCGCTGGATACGCCCCCCGTTCTCGCGCTCGACGACCTCACTGTTCGCTTCGGCGCGAATACGGTGCTCGACTCGCTGACGGCCGACGTAGACGGTCGTTGCATCGGTCTTCTCGGGCCCAACGGGGCCGGTAAAACGACGCTCTTGAACACGGTTCTCGGGTTCTACCGGCCGTCAGCGGGTAGTGCCCGGGTGTTCGGATGGGATGTCCGCCGCGAGGCCAAGGCCGTTCGTCAGTTGATCGGCTATATGCCCGAGCGCGACAGCTTCATCGCCGGCATGACCGGTGTTCGGTTCGTGCGGATGATGGGTGAGCTGTCGGGACTACCGTCGAGTGTCGCGCTCGAGCGAGCCCACGAAGTGCTCTTCTACGTGGGCCTAGGTGAAGCCCGATATCGAGCGCTCGACACGTATTCGCTCGGCATGAAGCAACTCGCCAAGCTTGCGCAGGCGATCGTGCACGGACCGAAGCTCCTGATCCTCGACGAACCGACAAACGGTCTCGATCCGCCGGCGCGTAACCGGATGCTGAAGCTGATCCGCGAGATTCGCGACGGCTCGGATGCGAGCGTCGTGATCTCATCGCACCTTCTGCCGGACGTCGAAGCCTGCTGCGACGAAGTACTCGTCATGAAGCAGGGACGTATCGCGACGGTTTGCAACCTCGAGGAGGAGCGGCGTATTCACAAGAAGTTCCTGACGCTCTCGATCAAAGGCGAGGATGAGGCATTCATTAATGGCCTCGAGGCGATGGGTTGCGATGTCGGCGTTCCGAATCGCCGACGGATACGAGCGGTGCTGCCGGCCGAAGTCGAGATCCGCGACCTCTATTTGTTGGCGGCGCGACTCGGCGTACAGATTCGTCAACTCGACTACAAACGCGATTCGCTCGAGGACATTTTCCTCCGCGCGATGGAAGAAGAGGAGGCGGCTTAGGTGGCGGTCTATCAGCGTAGCTACCGGGACATCGAAACACCGATCATCTCGTCGTTCGACCGGTCGCTCGTGATTGCTCGCTACGGCATGGCCGAACTCTTCAGTTCGCGCTTTTTCCTCGGTTTTTTTCTCGTTTCGCTCGTACCGCAGGTTGTGTTCATCACGCTGATTTATCTGCGCTACAACATCGAGGCGCTGATTCAACTCGACATCTCGCTCGATGACATTCTCATGATCGATGCCGCATTCTTCGGCCAGATCGTGCAGTCGACGTTCGGCGTCATTGCGTTTGCGATGGTGCTCTTTGTCGGTCCCGCGTTGGTGTCGCCCGATCTCCGCAACAATGCCTTGCCGCTCTATCTCTCCCGACCGCTCAGCAAATCCGACTACATCCTGGGCAAGCTGGCCGTGATCGTCCTGCTCGCCTCGGCGGTAACGTGGGTGCCCGGGCTCCTGCTCTTCTTCGCGCAGGTGTTCCTCGGCGAGCCCGGCTGGTTCGGCGCGCATTGGCATGTGCCGATCGCGATGGCCGCGTCGAGCTTCGTCTGGATCGTCGTGCTTTCACTGGTCGCGCTCGCGATCTCGGCGTGGGTGAAATGGAAGCCCATCGCGAGACTCGGGTTTTTCGCCGTATTCCTGATCGCCGCGGCGTTCGGCAACATCTGGCGCGAGGCGTTCGATGATTCCCGTGGCGCTTATCTCAACCCGTTCGAGGCGTACGAATCGTTCGCGGCCTGGCTCTACGGCCTCTCGATGTTGCACGAGGCGATTCCGGGCGCACACGCCTTCGTCGTCCTGGTCGTGGTGGCGGTGCTCGCGCTCCTGGCGCTTCGCGCTCGCGTCACGGCTTTCGAGGTGGTGTCGTGAGTTCGGCGAGCGTTAGTCTGCGCAACGTTTCGAAGTTCTACGGCGACGTTCTCGGCGTTAACCGTGTCGATCTCGAGCTGTCGCCCGGCATCACGGGCCTGGTCGGCCCGAACGGCGCCGGTAAGTCGACCCTGATGAACCTCATCGCCGGGCTGTTGCATCCGAGCCGCGGTGAAATCGACGTTCTCGGGGTGCCGATTCGTGACCATGCGCGGCTTTTTCGAGACGTTGGCTACTGCACGCAGTACGACACGTTCCCGCAGGGCGTTTCCGCGCTCGGATTCATCGCCGATCTTCTGGAGGTGCACGGCTTCAGCCGGCGCGATGCGCGACGGCTCGGAATCGAAGCATTGGGTCGCGTCGGGCTCGCTGATGTGGCGCTACGCGATGTCGAATCATTCAGCAAAGGGATGCGTCAGCGCGCACGCCTCGCGCAATCGGTCGCCCACCTACCGCGCGTCCTGGTCCTTGATGAACCCCTGAACGGACTCGATCCGATGGCACGCGCCGATGTGATCGATCTCTTACGCGACTTTGCCGATGCGGGCGCGCACGTACTCGTTTCGAGTCACATCCACCACGAGGTGGACCTGATTTCAGACCGCGTCGTCTTTTTGAATAATGGCTACGTGGTCGCGGAAGGCGAAGTCGAAGGCTTGCAGGAAGAACTGGTCGCGAGTCCGATGCTGGTTTTCATCCGTTCGCCGCAGGCGGTCGAGATCGCGACGTCCGTGTTCGAACTCAGATGCTGCGTCGAAGCGCGGCTACATCCCGACCGGCAAGGGGTCTTCGTTCGAACAGAAGATGCCGATGCGTTCTTCGCGGCGTTCAACGGCTGGGTCGTGGAGCGCGATTGGCAACTCGAGGCGATTGGTCCCGCAGACGAAACCGTGGCGGCGGTCTACCAGCATCTCGTCGTCGAGGAGCAATCCGCCACCGAGGAGGTCGCTTAGTGGATCTCGTCATCGGAAACGAAGGGTTGCCGGAGCGTGCGACGGGTGCTGCGCTCCTACGCCGCCAGATCGGCACAGTCTTTCGTGTCGAGATCGGCCGTATCCTCCTGACCCGGCGCTCGATCCCGCTCTACGTTCTCGCGCTCGTGCCGGTCGCGTTTCTGGCGATCGTCGGGATCCTGCGCAGTGCGAGCGGGGCAACAAGTGCGGACCAGTTGGTCGAGACGAAGCAGATCTACGCGATCGTCTACTCCGGCTTCGTGCTCGGCGCCGTGGTGTTTTTCGGGAGCGCTTTCGTCTTCACGCGGCTTTTTCGATCGGAGATGTTGAACCGAAGCCTGCACTACTACCTGATGACGCCGATGCGGCGCGAAGTGCTGGCCTTCGGAAAATACCTCGCGGGATTCGCGGCGACGTTGCTCGTTTTCGGTGTGGTCACCATCACGACCTACGTCCTGCTTTACCTGCCGTGGGGAATCGACGTTTTTCTCGATGACCTGACGGCGGGCAACGCGGCCGGGCAGATAGCGGCGTACCTTCGGGTGACGCTGCTCGGGTGCCTCGGTTACGGCGCTGTCTTCCTTCTGTTCGGCGTCTGGTTCAAGAACCCCATCTTTGCGATCGCCTTGTTGATGGGGTGGGAGGTGATGCACTTCATCCTGCCGCCGGCACTCAAGGCGTTCAGTATCATTCACTACTTGAAGGGTCTGCTGCCGTTGCCGGTCATGGAGGGACCATTGGCGGTCGTTGTCGCGGCGCCGCCGACCTGGGTGTCGATCTTCGCGCTCACCGGTCTCGCGAGTGCGGCGTTTGCCGCTGCCGCTTTTTCGCTGGCTCGGATTGAGCTCCGCTATACCGAGGAATAGCGCTCGGGTTGAAACCGCACCGTGGTCTTTGTCTTCATTGCCGCTCGTTTTAGCCGCGGACGAACGAAATGAAGCTCGTCGACTGTGAATCCTTTGTCGTCTCGACGCCGCCGCCGTATCGCGGTGGTCGCCATTGGGTATTCGTCAAACTGACGACCGACAACGGTATCTCTGGTGTGGGCGAAGCCTACGCCGTGCCGTTTCACCCGTTACGGGTCGTCGATCTGATCGACGACGTCTTTGCGGCTTACGCCGTCGACACCGATCCGCGTCGTATCGAGCTGCTCTGGCGCTCTGTGTACTACGGTGAGGGGCACGAACGGCTGCAACACCATCAGTACCCGGATCACACGGTGATGGGGGTGTTGAGCGCGATCGAAATGGCGTGCTGGGACATCGTTGGTAAGGCGCTCGAAGAGCCCGTCTACAACCTGCTCGGTGGCCAGTTCCACGAGCGCTTGCGCTCCTACACGTATCTCTATCCTGATCCCGAGCGACCGCGGAGTTCGCCGCACACGGACCCGGAGGAAGCGGCCATCCGTGCGCGCCACTACATCGATCGCGGATTCACGGCAGTCAAGTTCGATCCGATCATCGACATCATGGGTCGGCTCGATCCGCGTGAGCCGCCGATCGACCGACTCGACAACGCCGAAGCCGTCGTCCGGGCCGTGCGTGAGGCGATCGGCAATCGAGGTGACATCCTGGTAGGTACGCACGGCCAGATCACGACGTCCGGCGCACTGCGACTCGCGCGCCGACTCGAACCGTACGACCCGCTCTGGTTCGAAGAACCCGTGCCGCCCGAGAACAAAGACGAGATGGCGCGGGTTGCCCAGTTCACGACGATTCCGGTAGCGACCGGTGAGCGGATGTCGACGAAGTACGAGTTCCGGGAACTGCTGCACAAGCAAGCGGCGAGCATTCTGCAGATGGCGCTTGGCCGGGTCGGCGGCATTCTGGAAGCAAAGAAGATCGCCGGGATGGCGGAGGCGTCCTACGCGCAGATCGCGCCGCATCTCTATTGCGGGCCGATCGAAGCCGCGGCCAACATTCAGTTGGATACGTGTAGCCCCAACTTCCTGATTCAGGAAAGCATCGAGGACTTTTCGGGCTTTCATGCCGAGATCCTGAAAAAGCCGATCCAGTGGGAGGACGGTTACATCATTCCGCCCACCGAACCGGGCCTTGGCGTCGAGCTTGACGAGGGAGTCGTCGCGGCGCACCCGTACAAGCCCAGAAGCTAGCCGGTTCGACTTGTGCGTGCGTCGGCCCTGCTCGTCACGTGCTGTTCGCTTGTCGCCGCGGCGACGCTTGCCGACCCACGCCCGTGGTTCGTCGACGCGACGCGCGATGTTGGTCTCGAGCTGCCAGCGCGGCCGGATTCACTTCAAGACGACGAGTTCGCACTTCCCGAAATCATGGGCTCAGGCCTCGCCGTCTTCGATTTCGACGGCGATGCGGATCTCGACGTTTTTCTCGTGCGCGCTGCCGATGGTCATCCGCGACTATTCGAGAATGACCTCGATCGTTCCGGCTCGTTCGTCGACGTATCGGCGAGTCTTCCCTCGATCGATGACGGAATGCTGATGGGCGCCGCGGTTGGTGATGTCGACAACGACGGCGACCTGGATCTCTTTATCTCCGGATTCGGCGTGGCGCGTCTCTGGTTGAACGGCCCAGCGCGGTTCGTCGACGCATCGGCGCGGCTCGGCGCGATCGATCCCGTCTGGGGCGCTTCCGCCGCGTTCTGCGACCTCGACACGGA
Organism: uncultured Pseudomonadales bacterium; assembly: GCA_951813295.1. Lineage (GTDB taxonomy): Bacteria > Pseudomonadota > Gammaproteobacteria > Pseudomonadales > Azotimanducaceae > VXYL01. Next base: position 133,768 of record CATOTI010000002.1, on the reverse strand, counting down.
CGGCGATCTGGACCTGGTCGTAACCAACTACGTTCGCGCTGACGCTCGTTCCTGCCCGAACGCGGCAGGGGAGCCCGAGTTCTGCCCGCCGAATGCGTTCGCGCCGCAGAACGATACGATCCTCGAGAATCGCGGGGATGGACGGTTCGAACCGACGACGTTAGCGGGTACGGCGAGAGCGGGTCTCGGGCTCGTTTGTTTCGATATCGATGGGGACGGTGCGATCGAAGTCGCCGTCGCGAACGATGGCCAGCCGAATCAGGTCTGGAATCCGGCTGACGACTGGCAGGACGACGCGGTCGCGCGGGGCTTCGCCGTCAACTTCATGGGTGAGGAAGAAGCCGGGATGGGTGTTGCGCTGACCGATGTGCAGAACGACGGTGCGCTCGATCTTTTCGTCACACATATCGATGTCGAGACCAACACGCTCTGGATCGGCGAGCGTGGTCGTTTCTTCGACGAGACGTCGCGTCACGGGCTCGCGAGCCCGAGCATCGGTTTGACGGGGTTCGGGGTTGCCGCATTCGATGCCGATCGTGATGGCGATGTGGATCTCGCGATCGCCAATGGCAAGGTGCGCCGGCGGGTCGGGTCGGAACCGAGCCGAGCGTCGTATGTGGAGCCGAATCTGCTCCTGGAAAACCGCGACGGGCGGTTCTATCCGCATTGCACGGGCGATGGCTTCTGCTCCCGTGAGGACATCGGGCGTGGCCTCGTTGCCCGCGATATGGATGGCGACGGCGCGCTCGACCTCGTCACATCGGACAACGAGGGTCGCGTGCGATTCTTTCGCAACGTGTCCGGGCCGTCGCGTTGGGTCGGAATTCGAGCATGGGACGGCGCGCGCGACGCGGTCGGCGCCCTGGTCCGCATCGTTGGGAAAGATATGTCGCCACAGGCGAGACCGGTTCTGCATACGACGAGTTACCTATCCTCCCGTGACGCCGCGACGTTCTTCGGTCTGGGGAGCTGGGAGACCGATCGCGTGGGTGTCGAAGTGAGCTGGCCGGGCGGTTTTCGGGAGCGGTTTTCCGTCGACGTCGATCGATTGTCGGTCGTTGTCCGTGGCGAAGGCGAAGCGGTCGCGGGGGCCGAATGAGGATCAAAGACCTCATCGTACGGTTCGTGGTCGCGGTGATGCTCGCCGCCAATGCCTCCGCCGGCGCTCAGGCCGATGCGCCTTTGCCGATGCTCACTCAAGCCGAGGGCGCCGTTGCCGACGCGATACGTACTGCGCATCGCCGGGTCTCGCCGGACGATGCCGGGTCCTGGGGACACTACGGGCTCACCCTCGATGTGCACGGGTTTGTTTCCGAGGCAATCGTTGCGTACGAACGGGCGGCGCGCCGCGAGCCGGACTATCGCTGGTTCGCGCGGTGGGGCGCGCTCGTCGCACGCACGAGTACGGATTCGGCGATCGAGCTCCTGCAAATCGCGAACGGATTGAATCCGGCCGATGTAGCGCTGGCGATCGATCTTGCTGACCTGTTGCATCTGCGCGGCACCGATCACGACCGGACTCGGGCGCAGAGGCTCCTCGAAGATGCCCGCGACCTCGCGCTTGGGCTCGATCAAGTGATTGTCACGACCCGACTCGCCCAGCGTGCGCTCTCTGACCGCGATGTCGAGCGCGCGCGATCGTTGATCGAAGGATATGCCCTCGAGCGCGTTCCGCATCGGGATATCTACGTCCTCCTCGCCCGGATCGACTCGCGTCAGGGCGAGAAATGGACGGCGTTGGCGCGCGGCTATCCGAGGAAGCAAGCCAGTTCCGCGCTTCGCGAAACGCTCGCGCGCCTCGACGTCTCGCGGCGCGCGCAGCTTGAGCGTGTGAACCGGTTGATCGTCGAAGGGCGTCTCGACCTTGCCGCGACGCTCATTTCGACGCTCGGTGATGACCCCGGGGTGCTGTTGGTCAAGGCGCGCCTTGCGCATCGCTTGGGGAACGCCGGGGATGCGAGATCGTTCTTCGAAGCCGTACTCCGGCAAGTACCCAGTGACCCGCGTGCGCTGTTGGGGCTCGTCGAACTCGGCGCGCGCGAGGCGGTCGCCGCGATCGAGGAAGCGGTGCCAGGATCCGATCGGGATGCCCGAATGGCCCATGCGACACTTCTCCTTCGTTCGGGTAACGCCGCGGCGGCGCGGGCGCACTTTGGCGTTCTCGAGGCCGAGGATCCGACCGATCATGACCTTTCTCGCCGGATCGCTTCGCTCGACTGGCAGGTGGGGAACACGGACTCTGCCGAAGCACGCTGGCATGCACTGGTGGATCGGTTTCCTGTTGACGCGCACGCGCGTCGGGCCCTCGTCGGAGCGTCCTGGTGGCGTCAGGATCAACGGGCGGCGATCGATCACGCGAGGCGTTTGCTCGATATCGATGCCGCGAGCGCGAGCTTGTTCGTCCGCGTCGTCACGGCCGCAACCGTCACGTCCGCGGATGATCGCCGCAAGGTCCTAGAGCTAGCCCGTCGTGAGTTCGCCGTCAAACGGCGCGATCTAATCGCGCGGTTGAACTATGCCGCTGCTGCTCTCGTCGCCGCTCGTTTTGGCCGGGCGGAACGATTAGCCCAAGCGTTCATTGCCGCCGCCGACGTGTCGTTGCGAGATGAATTGCTACCTGTCGCAATTGCCATACGCGACGCGGCGAAGGATGAACGTATCGTCCCGATCCCGTGGCAGGTCGACTGGTTCGAAGAACCCGGGAACGCGGACACGCGGTAGTCGCGTCAGACGCCTATAGGGGCAGTGACCACACTGGCGACGACCACGCGCGTTCGCGCTCTTTTGTGTCGGCATCCGGAAACTCGTCGCAAAGATCCGCTCGTTCGCAGAGATGTTTGCTCCAACGGGGCGTCGGTTCTTCGATCACACGTGCGTACCAATAGGCGGGTGCGGCGGGGTCGTGCGCCTCGTCGAGCCACGTCAAGCAGACCGAATCGCGACCTTCTGGAAACGTCGCTACATCGATGACGCGTTCGTGGGTCGCGCCGCCGAGGTACTCGCCTTTGATGATCTGGACTTTCTCCAGGCGCGCTCGATCCCGGCTCGCTTGAATGACGAACCGCGGCGTCGTGGCCGCGGGCAAAGTCCCACCCATCGTGACTGTCATCGAAGCATTCGGATGCTCGCAGAAGTCGGCCTCGCCAACGCCGAACTTGAGCCCGATACGCGGGCCGCTCGTCGCGTAGGCTTCGCGTCGATACAGCGCGTCGAAAACGGCTCCGCGGGTATTGGCCTCCGCCCAGACCGCGACGAGACCGCCGGGGTTGAAGTCGAGGCGCCCGAGTTGCGTCTCGTCCGTCGCGAAGAGGGTCGATATCCCGCGGTCGTAGTCCGACTCGGACACGCGGCCGGGGGTGCCGAAATGCGTATCGGTCGAACCGATCGCCCCCAACATCAGCGGATTGACGCCTGCCCCGGATGTCGCGAGACCTCGCCCGAGGAGCGAGCGGTAGTAGGTCGACCGAGCGCGCGCCCAGGCCTCCCGCGGCGTGGACTCATCGGGACCGGAGAGCCTGTCACGCGCCGCATTCTCGAAAACGAGGTTGAAACTGCAGTCCTCATCGAGGTCTACGCGTCGCTCCGGCAGGCACTCGCTCGCGCCCTTTTCCTGAAACATCTCCGCCAGTCGCTCGAAGCGCGCCCGCAAAGCCCGTTCGTCGGCACTCTCCGTCTCGACCGCGAAGATCGGCCCGCCGTCGGCCCAATTGAGGTTGTGCGGAATCGTGAGCACCTCGCAGCCGTCCGCCTCGCGACAGTTTGCGTCGAGTTCTCGCCAGAGCATCTGCACTTCGGGAAAGCGAATGAAATCGAATGCCTGATCCGGCACGTCGGCACTCTTGAAGATGACGTTACGGTGCCAATGAAGCCCACCGGGTGACCCCGTCCATTCGTAGCCGATGAGGGCCGTGAACTCGCACGGCTCGTTGGCCTGGTTGGCCGCGAACTGCGCCCGCCGCCACTCGCCCATCCGTGCGGCGGTGCAATTGAAGTCGTCGTTTTCGCAGACGCTGGGCGATGCCGGCGGTGTACCGCCAACGACCGGCAGCAGGTAATCGTTGAAGATCGTCAGGCTTTCCCGCGCATCGTGCAGCTTGCGCAGGTTGCTGCAGTAGGCGTCGTCCGCGTAGATCGGATCGGTGCAGAGATACATCTGATCCCACGTCTCGGCGTGATCGGTGACGGCGGCGAAATCGAGCGGGCGGTCGATGGTCTTCGTGTCACCGTTGATCAGCCGCAGTGGTTGGCCTCGCGCGAAAGCATAAGCATCCTGCGGGGTCGCGATCGCCCCGAACGCCCAGGCGTCGAGCGAATGCGACGTATGCACGTGCAGATCGCCCCAGAGAAGCTGCTTCTCCCCGGGCGTCGCGCTGGGGCAGACGTCGGCAGCGCCGAACCCAGCGATCAGCGCCGCGGTTACACCGATGGTTCGTCGAAGAGCGGATTGCCAATGAGTCATCGTTCGTCCCGGCCACGTGATGGTCCTAGTGATGGTCCTAGTAGATCGAATCTGGTCGCGTACCGCGATGCAATGGTCGCGATTGACCCAGAAGCAGAACTGCCGTCTCGGACGTGCGATATTGGCTCGCGTTGCCCCTGCTGGAACGGTCACTGGTGACGATTTCCGAACTTGGCTCGCTCGGCGAATTCATTGGATCTTTCGGCGTGATTGCGACGTTGCTCTACCTGGCGATCCAGGTACGCCACAGCCGCGATCTTCTCGAGGAGAATCGACGTGTTTCCCTCAGCCTGGTGTTTCAGGCGCGTACAGACATGCGAATGAGCGCGCTTCGATTCCTCGCGAGCGACCTCAACATCGCGAGAATCCGAGGGGAGCTGGTCGAGGGCAGCATCGACGACTTATCCGCCGAAGACCGACATACGACTTCGCGCGTCGATCGATTCGCAGCTCCAAGGCATCAACAACGCGCTGTACCAGGTCGAACTTGGCCTCTTGGACGAGGATGAGATCTACATCGCGACGCGAGGCATTTTGGCCGAACTATGGTCGGTAACGGAGGCGCTCGGATGGAGCGTTCCTAATCGGGTTCGCGAATGGTGGATCGAGCACTCGGACGCTTGACCGTTTGAGGCACGGGGGCTGAGCACGCCGCGCGTAAGGGATTCCGAGATGGATCGACAGTTCTTCGACATTGCGGGTTTCGAGAACGAAGCCGGCGTGACCACCGACCTCAAGCTCGCCTACCACACGCGGGGTCGGCTGGCGCCGAATGCGGACAACGTGATCGTTCTACTCACTTCGTACGCGGCGCAGGACGACGAGGCCGAGTTTTTGATCGATGAGGTCAATCTCGACGACTTCTTCGTCGTCAAAATGAACATGCTCGGCAATGGTTTGTCATCATCGCCGAGCAATGCCGACGCCCCGTTCGACGGACCGCGATTTCCCAGCTTCACGGTGCATGACAACGTCCGTTGCCAGCGCCAACTGGGCGTTGTCGCAGACCTTCTATAGAGAACGGTTGTACGAGCACATGGGCCTCGACACCGTCGATGATGCCGTCGGTTTCGTTCAGGACTACTTCATGCGGCGGGACGCCAACGACCTGCTTGCGATGCTCACGACCTGGCAAAACGCCGACATCAGCCGAAACGAACGCTTCGGTGGTGATTTCGAGGCGGCGCTCTCGAGCATCACGAGCCGGGCTATCGTGATGCCGTGCACGACGGATCTCTACTTCCGTCGCCGATAGCGCGATCGAAGTCGCGCATATGCCGAATGCCGAGCTACGACCGATCGAATCGGACTTCGGCCATTTTGCGGGTAGCGGTCAGGTGCCGGACGGCAAGGTGGCGATCACCTCGCTGTTCGCGAACTGCTCGCCATCTAACGGGGCGCGTTTGCGAGCTGAGTGTGTGGCGATGAAATCTTCTCGATTCGTAACGCCGTTGTGTGGCGCTTCGAGGTTGCGTTACCGAAGAACCTGGCCGCGATCGAAGACCACCATGCCTTTGCGCTGCTCTCGTGAGCACCGGGCGTTCTAGGGCCGATCACTCCGTCGGGATTGGGGGCCGTTGGTGCCTGGGGTCGGAGTCGAACCGACACGTACTTTCGTACACCAGATTTTGAGTCTGGCGCGTCTACCAATTTCGCCACCCAGGCGTGCGGGGAACGGATTGTGCGCGTTCGCGAAAAGAGCGACAAGACAAGGGACGATTGGGCGGCGTTTCACCCACGTTTGCTCCGCCCGATCAGTACAATGCGCGGCCTCGGAGATTGGAGGTCGAAAGTTGCGCGTTGTCGGGTGGTTCATTTGCGTCGCTTGTGTCGTGCCGCTTCTCGGCTGCTATTCAGCGCGTGGTTCGGGCGAGATCGAACTCGAGCTCCACGACTTGGCCGACTTCGATCGCATCTCATTGACCGGTCCGAGTGAACTCATCGTGAGCAAGGGACCGTTCGGCGTGCAGGTGACGGCGGAGGACAACGTGATGCCGTCGGTTGTCGTTCAGCGTGTGGGTGACACGCTGGAGCTTCGCCGGGATATCGACTGGATCGAAGATATTCGCCCGACGGTCCCGGTCGAGTTTCGCGTGTCCCTACCGCATCTCGAGAGCCTGACGGTGGCCGGAAGTGGCGCAGCGAGTGCCTACGGGTTTTCGTCCGAGCGGCCGTTCGCCACCAGTGTGTCGGGTGCCGGTGATGTCAAGGTCGTGGGATTCAGCGGGCCGCTTCTGGATTTTTCAGTGCAGGGATCGGGTTCCATCTCGGCAACGGGTCTCGACGCCCGGGTGGTCACCACAACGATCGGCGGCGCCGGGCGGGTTGCGCTCGATGGTCGGGCGGCGATCAGTAGTCTTCAGATCACGGGTTCGGGTTTCTATCGCGCGACACATCTCGATGCCGAGGATGCTCGCATCGACGTCAGCGGCTCGGGGCAGGTCTTCGTCAAGGCGAACAACGAACTCGTCGTCGATGTGGCCGGAACCGGACAGGTGACCTATTTCGGCGACGCCGCCCTCGAGCTCATCGCGGGTGATGCCGAGCGGGTACGTGCCGGGCCGTCGATCGAGCCGCCCGCGGAGTGAGCGGTGGAGCTCGCGGATTTCCGGTTCGACCTGCCGCGTGAGCTGATCGCTCAGCGTCCGCTCGACGCTCGAACCGACAGCCGGCTCCTCGTGCTCGGTCGCGGTGATGAACCGTGCCGGCACTTGCGTTTTCGCCACATCACGTCCGTGCTTCGCGCCGACGACGTTCTCGTCGTGAACGACACGCAGGTCATCAAGGCGCGGCTCCTGGGCAGGAAGCCGAGTGGCGGTCGCGTCGAAGTATTCATCGAAAGGCTCCTGTCAGAACGCGTGGCGCTTTGCCTCTTGCGTGCCAACCGCGCGCCCAAGCCGGGCCAGCGGGTCCTCGTCGACTCGATCGAACTCGTCGTTGGCGAGCGTGCCGGTGGGATGTGGGAAGTCCGCTTCGATGAGCCGGTCGACGCCGTTCTCGAGCGTTACGGCGATGTGCCGCTGCCACCCTATATCGAACGTCGCGCGGAACCGGAGGACGAGGCGCGCTATCAGACGGTATACGCGCGATCGCCCGGTGCGGTCGCGGCGCCCACGGCGGGTTTGCACTTCGACCATGAGCTCCTCGGAACGATCGCCGACCTTGGTGTGCGTGTGGTGCCGATCACGCTGCATGTCGGTGCCGGAACCTTCATGCCCGTGCGGGTGGATGACGTCCACCAGCACGAGATGCACGCCGAGCGTTATCACATCGGCGCCGCCGCCCGCGAGGCGATCGATGCCTGCGCGGGGCGCGTCGTTGCGGTCGGCACGACCGTCGTTCGCACCCTCGAAGCGGCAGCGGCGACCGGTTCGGATGCAGGTGAGACACGGCTCTTCATCACGCCCGGTTTCGACTTCCGTGTCGTTGATGCGATGGTGACGAACTTCCACCTGCCGGAGTCCACGCTCTTGATGCTGGTCGCGGCATTCGCCGGTCGGGATCGTGTTCTCGACGCCTACCGGGAAGCGGTCGACGCCGGCTACCGATTCTGCTCCTACGGGGATGCGATGTTCTGTGAGCGATAGCCCACTCGAGATTCTCGCGACGGACGGTGCTGCCCGTCGTGGTCGTCTGACGACCGGCCATTCGACGGTGGAAACGCCGGTCTTCATGCCGTGCGGCACGTACGGGGCCGTCAAGGCCATGACGCCGTCTCAGCTCGACGACGTGGGCACCCAGATCCTGCTCGGTAATACGTTTCATCTGATGCTGCGCCCCGGCGCCGAGGCGATCGACGCGCTGGGCGGTCTGCATCGCTTCATGTCCTGGCCCGGATCGATCCTGACGGATTCCGGCGGATTCCAGGTTTTCAGCCTGCGCGAGTTGCGCAAGGTGACGGAGGACGGGGTCGCGTTCCGCTCGCCGATCAACGGCGACAAGGTCTTCTTGAGCCCCGAACGTTCGATGGACGTCCAGCACCTGCTCGGCTCCGACATCGTGATGTCCTTCGACGAATGCACGCCGTTTCCGGCGACGTTGGACGAAGCGCGTGCCTCGATGGAGCTTTCGATGCGTTGGGCTCGCCGCGGTCATGTCCACCACGCGGATCGCGATGGTGTTCTGTTCGGCATCGTGCAAGGCGGCATGTACGAGCAGTTGAGGACCGAAAGCCTCGAGCAACTCGTCGAGGTCTCGTTTCCGGGCTATGCGATCGGCGGGCTTTCGGTGGGCGAGCCGAAGGAAGACATGAACCGGATGCTCGACCACATCGTCGCCCGGTGCCCAGTCGATCGGCCGCGGTATCTGATGGGCGTCGGGACGCCGCAGGATCTCGTCGAAGGCGTGCTGCGCGGCATCGATATGTTCGACTGCGTGATGCCTACCCGTAACGCCCGCAACGGCCACCTTTTCACCTCGACGGGCGTGGTGCGGATCCGCAATGCGCGCCATCGTGACGACGACGGGCCGATCGATGAAGCATGTGGATGTTATGCGTGCCAAAACTTCTCACGGGCGTACCTGCACCACCTCGATCGATCGCACGAAATCCTCGGTGCTACGCTCATGACGATTCACAATTTGGCGTTCTATCACGACGTCATGGCTCAATTGCGCGAGGCAATTGAAGCGGGTACATTGGCGCCCCTCGCGCGCTCGCTCATTGCCGCTTGGAACCAACCATCCTGATGCAAAAACCCTGATGAAAGCACTCTTTCTAGCCATCGGCGTGGCCTTCTTGGGCGCGCTCCCGGTCTCCGCCACGCCCGTTTTCGAAGCGACCGCCGGCGGCGGTGGCGCGGGTTGGATTCAGTTCGCTTTTCTCGGCGGCTTCATCCTGATTTTCTACTTCCTGCTCATCCGGCCGCAGTCGAAGCGTCGTAAAGAGCACCAGTCGCTTGTCGACGGATTGTCGAAAGGCGACGAAGTCGTGACGGCTGGGGGGATCACTGGGGTGATCGCGCGAGTGGATGAAGATTTCGTCAAGGTCCGCATCGCCGACAACGTCGAGATCCGCGTGCAGAAGTCTTCCGTTGGCGCGACCCTGCCCAAGGGAACGCTGAAATCGATGGACAACTAGCGCGATTGCATGGCACGCGATCGCCGTGACGCCGAGCCGAACCTGTTCGGCAACTTCGTTTCCTCGAAACCCGCCAACTACATCGCGCCGTGGCGCTACCTCGTCCTCGTGTTCGTGGTGCTCATCGCGTCGATCTACGCAGCACCTAACCTCTATCCGCCGGACTACGCCCTGCAGATTCGCGCGAGCGATTCGAGCCTGCGCGTCGGTGAAACGACGCTCATTCGCGCACAGGAGTTGCTCGAAACCGATGGCATCTCGATCAAAGCGCTCGAGGTCACCCAGTTCGGTGGCTTGATCCGGCTCGAATCGAGCGAAGACCAGCTTCGCGGCAATGCGGTCTTGAATACCGCGTTCAATCCCGAAGGTGAGGTCCAGCGCTTTGTCGTCGCACCGAACCTCGCCCAGACCACGCCAGACTGGCTTCGCGATCTCGGCGGGGTGCCGATGGCGCTCGGCCTCGACCTCGCCGGGGGCTTGCATTTTGTGCTCCAGGTCGACATCGAACAGGCGCTCGCCAAACGTCTCGATGACGAAGTCACGAAGATCAAGGACAAGCTCCGCGACGAGCGAATTCGTTACCGCGCGTCGGACAACCCGGTGTCGGGCAACGCGCTCACGATGGGGTTCAACTCGGCCTCGTTTCGAGATCGGGCGGTCGATCTCATCGAAGAGGATTTCCCGCAACCGGACTATCTGATCGAGTCGTCGGTCGTAGACGGCCGGCCGGGGTTCCAGGTCACGGTGCAGAATTCCAAGATCCGTGAAATCGAAACCACGGCGATCGATCAGAACCTCACGAGTCTGCGTAAGCGGGTCAACGAATTGGGCGTTGCGGAACCGCTGGTACAGAAACTCGGGCGTTCTCGCATCGTCATCGACCTGCCCGGCGTGCAGGACAGTGCGCGGGCCAAGTCGATCATCGGCAAGTTCGCGAACCTCGAATTCCGCCTCGTCGCGGATACACAGGACCGGCCGGCGGAGATCGACGAGTTCCAGTACGAAGGCCGCACCGTGCGGCTCCAGGAGCGCGTCATCGTCAACGGTGAGCGCGTCGTCAACGCCTTGCAGTCGCGTGACCCCGATACCGGCTTGCCGCAGGTCAGCATCACGCTCGACAGCCTCGGCGGCGAACTGATGCACGAGTCCACGGCGCCGAATATCGGTCGCGGCATGGGAACGATCTTCATCGAGCAGAAGCCGGTCACACGTACCCGCGTCGTCGATGGCGAAGAGGTGGAGTTCCGCACCACGATCGAGGATCGGCGCGTCATCAACGTCGCGACGATTCAGGCCGCGCTACCGCACAACTTCCGCATCACTGGCCTCGATAACGTCACCGAAGCCCAGGAGCTGGCGTTGCTCTTGCGGGCGGGATCACTCGCGGCCCCGATGTACGTCGTCGAAGAGCGCACGGTCGGGGCTTCTCTCGGCGAAGAGAACATCGAGCGAGGTATCACCGCGGTCCTCGCGGGCTTCGTCCTCGTGCTCATCTTCATGGTCATCTATTACAAAGTGTTCGGCCTGGTTGCGGACATCGCCCTCGCGCTCAATCTGGTGATCCTCGTCGCGGTGATGTCGCTCTTGAACGCGACGCTCACCTTGCCGGGTATCGCGGGCATCGTGCTGACGGTCGGTATGGCGGTGGACGCGAACGTGCTGATCTTTGCCCGGATTCGTGAGGAGCTGAGGAATTCGCCACCGACAGTCGCGATCCCAGCGGGCTACAACCGCGCGTTTCGTACGATCCTCGACGCCAATCTGACGACCCTTTTTGTCGCGCTGATTCTGCTCGCGATCGGTAGTGGCCCGGTCGCCGGCTTCGCGGTGACGTTGTCGATCGGCATCGTCACCTCGATGTTCACTGCGATCTTCGGATCCCGCGTGCTGGTCAATCTCATTTACGAGCGGCGCAAACCTGACAAGGTCTTGATCTAGTGACGACCTTCGATTTCATGGGTGTGCGGCGGATCGCCGCGGCAATCTCGATAGTCCTCGTCATCGTCGCGATCGGCGCGATTGCCTTGCGTGGCATCAGTTTTGGTCTCGACTTCACTGGCGGAGCGCTCGTCGAGGTCGGTTTCCCGCAACCGACGGATCCGACCGAGATCAGGCTCACGCTCGAGGAGAATGGCCTCGCCAACGCGATCGTGCAGAACTATGGCGCGGAGACGGATCTCATCATCCGCATTCCGCCCGTTACAGGTGTCGATCAGTCTGATCTCGGCGCTCGAATCCTGTCCGTGCTGCGCGAGATCGATCCGGCGGTCGACCAGCGTCGCTCGGAGTTCGTCGGTCCGGCCGTCGGCGAAGAGCTCACCGAGAACGGTGGTCTCGCGATGCTCGTCGCGCTTTTCGCGGTGATGGTCTACATCATGCTGCGGTTCACAGGCAAGTTCGCGGTCGGTGCCGTGACAGCGCTCGCCCACGACGTCATCTTGACGGTTGGCGCGTTTGCGCTCTTCGGCTGGACATTCAATCTCGCCGAACTCGCGGCCGTTTTGGCGGTGATCGGTTATTCGTTGAACGACACGATCGTCGTCTCCGACCGCATCCGCGAAAACTTCCGCGGCGTGCGACGCGGCACACCCGTCGAGATCATCAACCAGTCGTTGAACCAGACGCTCGCGCGAACGTTGGTCACATCGTTGACCACCTTGATGGTGCTGTTGGCACTCCTGTTCGCGGGTGGTGAGCAGATCAGCGGATTCGCGACCGCGCTCACGGTCGGTGTGGTGATCGGTACGTATTCGTCGATCTACGTCGCCGCGAACGTGCTGCTGGCGATGAACATTACGAAGCAGGACCTCGCCCTGCCCGAGAAGGAAGATCTCGCGGAAACGCCCTGATCAGCGCTCGATCACCCGACACCTGACCGATTCGAGCGAATAGGTTTGCCCCGTGTCTGCGTGGACGAGATAGCAACGACCGGCGCGAGAGCGCAGTTCGAAGATAGCCGGGGGTTCGCTGATACGCCCGGTCGCGGCTTCCGTTCGGGCCGTCATCGGGGGGCCGAAACCGACCCGATGATCGTCCGTGAAGGCGTCGCGTCCGATGACGACGGTCGTTCCGAGGGCGTCGGCGATGACGCGCCGAAGCTCTTCCCGGTCGGTTTCCGTCGCGTCGACCCGCAATGCCGGGACGCCGACCGATGTACACCCCGACGTCACGATCGCAAGTACCGCCAGACCGATTGAACGTATGTTCATCACTGCACCACCTTGCCGGGCCAGTCTGCCGGCTCTTTCAAACGTTCGGGCGACTCGTCCTCGAGGCCGGGTGCCGCGAACGCGGTCTGCTCGACCGATGGACACGAACCGGCGCTTCGATAGGCGAGGGCCGCGCGTAGCTGCGCCTCCAGTGGATCACCCAACGTATGGTCGAGATCGTCGCCCACCGCACAACCGGCAAGCGGTACGCCGTCGCTCGAGCTGAGGTTCTCGGCGGTGAAACCGCTGGGGTAATCGCCGAATCCTTTTTCGTTGACGCCCTGGAACTGAATGCTGAAGTACGTCGTCCCGCAGTTATCGAAGCCGTAGAAACCGTACGGCTTGCCGCAGGTCGTGTCACCGATGAGGACCACGTCCACGTCGATACCGCGCAGGCCGTTGATGATCGCTTCGCTGGCCGAGCAGGTCCGCCCGCTGGTCAGGACGAATACGCGGTCGAGGTTGAGCGCCGGCAATGGGTCGCCTTCGCTCACGGAGAACCCTTGCGTCGTCGTGTGGAAGAGTCCGGCGTCGATCAGCCGGCCTGTCACGGGATTGATATCGGGATGCTTGTCGGAAAACTGCAGCCGATCGAAAACGCGCCCGCTGCTTTGCCCGGGACCCGCGATCATCGCGGCGGTCTCGTTTGCGATGTCGAGAAAACCGCCACCGTTGTATCGCACGTCCAGTACGAGATCCGTCACGCCGGCGGCCTCGAACGACTCGAAGGCATCGACGAGTTCGGCTTCGGCGGGTGCGATGTGAGTCGTGAAGAAAAGGTAGCCGACCGGTCCAGTATCGGTTTCCAGCACTCGTTCGAATTGCACGGGGTCGATATTGATCTCGCCCGAGGTGAGCTCGATGGTTCGCTCCTCGTTCGCGCCGAGGTCGAGGATCGTGAAGGTGTGCGTCTCGTCTTCGTTGGCTGGCGAGAGCCCGGCGTTCAACGTGTCGGCGTCGCCGTCGAGTACGGGCTCGCCGTCGATTGCAACGAGCGTGGCGCCCCGTGCGACGCCGGCGCCCGAGGCGCTCGAACTTGGTTCCACGTAGCGCACGCGCACCTCGCGGGGCGGAGCCGAGCGGATGAACGCGAGGCTCATGCCGTAGCCGAAGGTGATGCCCGACTGAGAGCGTTGCAGCCACTCCTCGGTCGGGATCGTGAAATGAAAGTTGTCCTTCTGTGCGCCGGTTGCAGTGAGCTCGAACGTCTTCATCAGGTCGAAGTACGCGGGCGTGTCGTATTCCGCGGGATCCTGGTCATCGATCTCGGCATACCAGAGGTATAGCTCATTGCTCCAGGATCGGAGCCAGTTGTTCTCGTCCTCGGTCGTGCCCTGGATGTCAGGGAAGTCGCCGGTCCGCGGAACTTCGCACTGATGGCGATAGTCTTCACTCGGCTCGAACGTACCGGCAGCAAAGCCGGTCTGGACAGGCGATGCTGCGAGCGTCGTAACGGGTTCGGGCGCCGGCACGCTGCTACCTCCGCCACCGCCGCATCCGGCGGCGAGGAGAACGGCCGGGATCAGCCACACGCGATTGGTCATTCGATCTTTCCTCGTCTGATCAGGCGTTAGATCGACAAAAACGAAACTCGTTCGATCAGCCGCGCTGCATGACGCTATCGGCGGTCGCTTGAGCGCTCTGGCGAAGCGTCTTCAGGAGTTCGCGCGACACCTTCGGCGTGGCGGCGACGACGTTGCCCGTCTCCATGAATCGGTCGCCACCGGCGATATCGCTGACGAAGCCACCAGCTTCGCGCACGATCACTGCCCCGGCGGCCATGTCCCAGGGCTTGAGGCCGATTTCGAAGAAACCGTCAAAGCGGCCGGCGGCTACGTAGGCGAGGTCGAGTGCTGCGGATCCCTGGTGGCGAACGCCTTTGCATTTCGGCAACAGCGTGCCGAGTGCGTCGAGGTAGAAGGGCTGGTGTCGTGCCGTCTTGGCGAACACGAGGTCGGATGCCAAGAGCGCGTCGTCGATTTTGGCGGTCGACGTGACGCGCAGGCGCTGGCCGTTCATGCGCGCGCCTGATCCCCGCGAGGCGGTGAACTCTTCGTGGCGAATCGGATCGACGATGACGCCGTGCAGCAGCGTCGCGCCTCGCCGGATGCCGATCGATGTCGAGAAGTGTGGAATCCCCTGCAGGAAGTTCGTCGTCCCGTCGAGTGGGTCGACGATCCAGACGTACTCGTCGTCGTCGCCGTGGGCGCCAAACTCTTCGCCGAGAACCGCGTGATCGGGATACGCCTTGCGAATCACATCGACGATGGCGGCCTCGGCCTGGCGATCGATGTCGGTGACGTAATCGTGAGCGCCTTTGCTTTCGACCTGCAGGAGGTCGGCACGATCGAGCGCGCGAACGATGATCTGACCCGCACGCCGGGCGGCGCGCAGCGCGATGTTGACCATCGGTTCCATGGATACTCCGAGACTGGACTTCGCTTCAGGTGACTCGTCACCATGCCGGCGACGGTGAGTCGGTCGCGCATCCTACGGCGGCGAGCGTGGTGATTGAAGCGCCGGTCATCATATCGAGAAGGTTCGAAGGAGGGCTTCATTGCTAGACGACGTCCGAGTGGTTCTGGTCGAACCCAGCCATCCCGGCAATATCGGCGGGGCGGCCCGTGCGATGAAGACGATGGGCATTCACGATCTCGCGCTCGTCCGGCCGCGCCGGTTCCCCGATCCACAGGCCGATTGGCGCGCGTCACAGGCGACCGATGTGCTCGATGCCGCGACCGTTTCCTCGAACCTCGAGGACGTGATTGCCGATTGTGGTCTCGTGATCGGAACGAGCACACGCGAACGACGGATCCCCTGGCCGACGCAGGCGGCGGCCGAGTTTGCCGCCGAACTGGCTCGTGACGGCTCCCGCGGCCGACCGGTGGCGATCCTTTTCGGCCGAGAGGTTTCGGGGCTCACGAACGAGGAGTTGCAGCGCTGCAACCTGCACCTCGTCATCCCGGCCAATCCGGCCTATCCATCGCTGAACCTCGCGATGGCGGTGCAGGTGGTCTGCTACGAACTCTACAAGGCGGCGGAACTCGGCGAGACGAACGTTCGAACCGGCTGGGACCGGCCCTATGCGACCCGCGAGGAGCTCGAAGGGTTCTTCGTGCATCTCGAAGAGGTGCTCCGGGCGGTCGATTTCTACGATCCGAAGGCGCCTCGTCAGGCGATGGTCCGTCTACGCCGACTCTTCGAGCGGGTACGCGCGGATGAAACGGAAGTGGGTATGTTGCGTGGTGTCCTCACGCATATCGAACGCGCAATCGAGGATCAGTAGACCCGTGCCATGGGCTATAGCATGATGCCGCGACCATGCGTCTGACTACCCGAGGCCGTTACGCGGTCACCGCCTTGCTCGATGTCGCGATCCACGCGGACGATGGTCCGACGTCGATCGCCGCCATTGCCGAGCGGCAGGGCATCTCGCGTTCGTACCTCGAACAACTGTTCGGGCGGTTGAAACGTGCCGGACTCCTGACGAGCTCGCGCGGTCCCGGTGGTGGGTTCCGCTTGAGCGAAGATGCCGCGGATATCAGCGTCTCGGACGTGATTCGGGCGGTCGGTGAAGGCGTCGACGCGACGCGTTGCGGTGGCGAAGGCGGGTGCCAGGACGGCGAACTCTGTCTCACTCACGAGCTCTGGTCGGACCTTTCGCGCCAGATCGACGATTTCCTCGCCGGTATCACGATTGCCGACCTGGTCGTGCGATCGGACGTCGTCGCGGTGGCGTCCCGGCAGTCGGCGAATCAGCGCATCGCAGCTCGTCTGATCTGACGCCAACATCAACTTTCACTCGACCATGAAGAAGCGCGACAAGGCGGTTTACCTCGACTATTCGGCGACGACGCCTGTCGATCCGCGTGTTGCACAGAAGATGAGCCGCTGTCTGCTCACCGACGGGGATTTCGGCAATCCGGCCTCGACCTCGCATGTTTACGGTTGGGACGCTGCCGAACTCGTCGACGAAGCGCGTGAGCATGTCGCGGATCTCTTGAACGCCGACCCGCGCGAGATCGTCTGGACCTCCGGTGCGACCGAATCGGACAACCTCGCCGTCAAAGGCGTGGCGGAGTCCTTCGGATCCGGTCATATCGTGACGTCGAGCTATGAACACAAGGCGGTGCTCGACACAGTGGCTTATCTCGAGACCAGGGGTTTCGAGGCGACATACGTCGTGCCTGGCCGCGATGGCGTCGTACCCGCGGATGCGGTAGCCGAGGCGATTCGGCCGGACACTCGGATCGTTTCCGTCATGCACGCCAATAACGAAGTCGGTGTCGTGAACGACATCGCCGCCTTGGCGAGGATCTGCCGCGAACGGGACGTAGTGTTCCATACCGATGCCGCGCAGAGCGCGGGCAAAGTGCCGATCGACGTCGCGGTCGACCCGATCGATCTCATCAGCCTGTCAGGGCACAAGATCTATGGCCCGAAAGGCATCGGTGTTTTGTACGTTCGGCGCGAACCGCCGGTACCGCTCGTCGCGCAGATTCACGGTGGCGGCCACGAACGGGGCATGCGGTCGGGTACGCTCGCGACACATCAGATCGTCGGCATGGGCGAGGCTTGTCGAATTGCACGGCTCGAGCTCGAGCGCGAGGGCCAGCGTATTCGCGAGCTACGCGATCGGTTGTGGTCGCATCTTCGCCAGATCCCCGGCAGCTCGGTCAACGGCTCGCTAGAATCCCGCCTAGATGGCAACTTGAACGTCGCGTTTGCGGGTGTCGATGGCGAAACGCTGCTGATGGCGTTGAATGATGTCGCGGTCTCGAGCGGATCGGCCTGTACGTCGGCGACCGTCGAGCCTTCCTATGTACTTCGCGAGATGGGCCTCGCCGACGACCTCGCGTCGAGTTCGCTGCGATTCACAGTGGGTCGCTTCACGACAGAGGACGATGTCGACTTCGCAGGCCAGCGAGTCGCGCAAGTGGTGCAGACTTTGCTAGGCGAATCTCTATAATACCGCGCCGCTCGACGAGCGGGTTTGGGCAAACGCGTGATCACCCGGCCGCCGAAGTGCGTCTCGACGCGCGGTGGCCTCTTCCCGTGAGCCTTCCCATACAACCTCAAGCGGGCTCCCGGTCGAGTCCGTCCATTACGGAGTTCACATGGCGCTGGAACGCACGCTATCGATCGTCAAACCAGACGCGGTCGCGAAGAACATCATTGGCGAGATCTACTCTCGTTTCGAGAAGGGTGGTTTGCGAATCGTCGCTTCGAAGATGATTCGGTTGACGCCGGAAAAGGCCGGCGGTTTTTACGCCGAGCACGAAGGCAAACCGTTTTACGAGGACCTCGTCCAATACATGACCTCCGGTCCGATCGTCGTACAGGTGTTGGAAGGCGAAGACGCGATCCAGGTGAATCGTACGTTGATGGGTGCCACGAACCCCGCTGACGCCGAACCCGGCACCATTCGCGCCGATTTCGCCGAGTCGATCGACGCCAACGCCGTGCATGGGTCGGACGCCCCCGCGTCTGCCGAACGGGAAGTCGGCTACTTCTTTTCGGCCGAGGAGATCTGCGAGCGCGGTTAGTGCTCGCTGGACGATTCGACATGCAACGCGTCAACCTTCTGGGATTACCCCGTGACGCACTGATCGAGTTCTTTGCGGAACTCGGCGAGAAACCTTATCGCGCCGAACAATTGATGAAGTGGATCTATCACCACTACGTCATTGACTTCGACGCGATGTCGAATATCTCGAAGAAGCTCCGCGAACGGCTGAAGACGATCGCGGAAATCACCCCGCCCGGCCTCGTGCCGTTGCTGAACTCGAGCGACGGCACGACGAAGTGGCGGGTCGAAGCCGAAGGCAGCAGCGATGTCGAGGCCGTACTCATCCCCGAGGAAGGTCGTGCGACGTTATGCGTTTCGTCGCAGTACGGATGCGCGCTCGATTGCAGCTTCTGCGCGACCGGCAAGCAGGGCTACGCGGGCAATCTCACGGCGGCGGCGATCGTCGGCCAGGTCTGGCAGGTCAACGCCGAGCGCCGCGATGATCCGATCACGAACGTCGTTTTCATGGGGATGGGCGAGCCGTTGTTGAACTTCGCCGCGGTGACCGATGCGATGAACGTCATGATGGACGACTTCGCGTTCGGCATATCGAAACGACGGGTGACGATTTCGACGGCCGGGGTCGTGCCGAAGATTTACGACCTGGCGGAGGCTTCTGACGTTTCACTCGCGGTTTCGCTACACGCGCCGACGGATGAACTGCGTAACGAACTCGTACCCATCAACCGAAAGTACGGCATCGAGAGCTTGATGACGGCGTGCCGTCACTACATCGATGGGCTCGGCAAGAAGCGAACTGTCACGATTGAATACACGCTGATCGACGGCGTCAACGATTCCCCCGACGACGCGCGGGCCCTCGTCGAGGTACTCGGTGACTTGCGCTGCAAAGTGAATCTGATTCCTTTTAATCCATTCCCCGGCACCTCGTACAAACGTCCGAGCAACAACCGAATCCGGCGATTTCAGACCGTGCTGCTCGAGGCGGGTTTACCGGCCATGCTCAGAACGACCCGCGGCGATGACATCGCGGCCGCTTGTGGACAACTCGTCGGACGAGTAGAAGACCGGACACGCCGCGCCGAGCGGTATATTTTGCGCTCGGCCGCGACAGCGGCCCCTTAAGTCCGGACGGTAACCAACGTGGCTGATCAGGAACTCACATTCGAAGGCCCGGGAGACGTCCTTCGACGTGCTCGCGAAGAGGTCAACGTTTCGCTCGATGACGTCGCGCAGACGTTGAACCTATCCGCGCGGGTGGTGAAAAACCTCGAGGCCAACGATTACGAAGATCTGCCCGTGCCTGCGTTCACGCGCGGCTATATCCGCGCCTACGCGAAACTCCTGGAGCTCGACGCGGACGATCTCGTGGAACAGTTCGACGTAGCGACAGTGGGCCTCTACAACGACGACATGGTCGTCTCGCGTCCGACGCCATCCATTAGTGCGATCCCGCAGCAACACCCCGGCCGAGTACTCGGCGGCATCGTGGCGTTGATCGTGGTGGGTGCCGCGCTGATCCTATGGTGGATCTGGCCGGAAGAGGGATTCCCGGGGTTCGATGCGAACGATGAGACGTTGAGCGTGGTCGAACCCGCTCGGACCGAGCCTATCGCCGGGCGCGAAGGGAACGTCGACACGCTGTCGGCGTCTGAAGCCTTGCGTGACGAGGCAGCGAGCCGCCTTGCGGTCGCGACGGAATCGGACGCCGTGAACGTGACCCTCGCCGATTCGTCGGAAGCGTCGAGCGAGACTAACGAAGGACGCCTCGCCATGGGGCAGGATAGGCTGGTCCTATCCCTGATCGAGGACTGCTGGGTCGAGGTCGAGGATCGCAATGGCGCGACCGTTCACGCGGACCTTCTGCGCGGCGGCGATTCCGTCGCACTGATCGGTCTCGCACCGTTCACGATCACCCTGGGCAACGCGCCGGCGGCGACCCTCGAATTCAACGGCGACCCGGTCGCGTTGGGTCCGCACACGCGCAATCGAATAGCGAACCTGGTGCTCGGGCGCTAGCGGCAACGAAAAGAGACGATGGCACAGAAATACCAACTCGTGCGAGGCATGCGCGACATCGGTCCCGAGTTGACGCCGCGGTGGCGCGAGGTCGAGCGGATCATCATTGATGTCGTTTGTCGTTACG
This sequence comes from uncultured Pseudomonadales bacterium, assembly GCA_951813295.1. Taxonomy (GTDB): domain Bacteria; phylum Pseudomonadota; class Gammaproteobacteria; order Pseudomonadales; family Azotimanducaceae; genus VXYL01. Next base: position 113,344 of record CATOTI010000002.1, on the reverse strand, counting down.
GCTACCAGGAGGTTCGCCTCCCGTTGCTCGAGTCGACAGAGCTCTTCGCGCGGGGCGTCGGCGAGTCGACGGATATCGTTTCGAAAGAGATGTTCTCGCTCGACGACCGCAAGGGACGCTCGCTCACTCTGCGGCCGGAAGGAACCGCGAGCTGCGCGCGCATGTGCATCGAGAACGGGCTATTGCGCAATCAGGCGCAACGGCTCTGGTACCAGGGTTCGATGTTCCGGTACGAAAAGCCGCAGAAAGGACGCACGCGCGAGTTCAATCAGATCGGTTGTGAGGTCTTCGGGCTTCCGGGCCCGGACGTCGATGCGGAGTTGATCGACTTGCTCTGGACGGTCTATAGCGAGCTCGGCATCACCGACCTCGTCACGCTCGAAATCAACACGATCGGCTCGGGTGTCGCACGGCAGGCGTATCGGGATGTGCTCGTCGACTATCTAAAGCCGTTTCGTGACGATTTAGACGGCGACAGTCAGCGGCGACTCGAAACCAACCCGATGCGGATCCTCGACAGCAAGGTCGCTTCGACGCGGGCGATTCTCGAAAACGCGCCTCGCCTCGAGGAATACGTCGACGAGGATGCGTCGCGACACTTCGATGGGTTGCGACGGATCCTGGACGGCGCGCAGATTCCCTACCGTGTGAATTCGCGTCTCGTGCGCGGGCTCGATTACTACACTCACACGGTTTTCGAATGGGTGACCGACGATCTGGGCGCCCAGTCGGCCGTCTGTGCCGGTGGTCGCTACGACGGGCTCGTCGAGAAGCTCGGTGGCAAGAGTGTGCCTGGTGCCGGCTTTGGTCTGGGTCTGGACCGGACCGTGTTACTGCACGAAGCGAAGGCGGCGCGTGACTATCGTCAGGCGGACGTCTACTGCGTCGTCGGAAGTGAATCGGAAATCGTCGATGCGACGGCGGTGTCGAACGCGATCCGGCAACGTCTGGGTCTCGCTGTCGTGCAGCACGGGGGCGGCGGATCGCTCAAGAGCCAGCTCCGCCACGCCGACAAGAGCGGTGCCCTTTGGGCCGTAATTGTCGGTGAAGATGAAGTAGCAGAGAATCGCGTCACGATGAAATGGCTTCGACGCGACAACGAACAACTGACCGCACCGCTCGAGACGATCCTCGAGCGGTTGGCGGCGGAGCAATCCGGTGTCTGATTATCTAAGCGACGAAGAACAGGCCGAACGGCTCAAACAGTGGTGGGACGACAACGGCACGTCCCTCATCGTCGGTTTGATCGTCGCGATAGTCGCGGTGGTGGGCTGGCGGTATTACAACGAGTACACGACGAATCAGCGAGAAGCCGCATCCGATCTCTACGAGGCGTATTTAGAGGCGAAGGCGCTGGGGCAGCCAGTCGATTCGCTCCTGAGCCAACTCGATGAGGAATACAGTGGATCGAGCTATCGCACCTTCTCGCTCTTGCATCGAGCGGCCGACGAGGTCCGCGAGGAGAATTGGGAGGTGGCGCGCGCGCATCTCGTGGTGGCAGGCGAAATCGCGCAGAGCGATCTCTTGCGTGATGTTGCTCGCTTCCGGCTCGCCAAGATCGATTTTCAGCTCGACGAACTCGATACAGCCCTCGCGACGCTCGGATCAATCGGCAGTGACGGCTTGATCGCAGAGGTGGCGGAGTTGACGGGTGACATCCACGTTGCACGAGGTGATAACGATCTTGCCCGTGACGCTTACCAAGCCGCGGTGGACGAAGCGAAGCGCGACCCGTCGAGGCCCTTCCTCGGCACCGAGTTGCTGGAACTCAAGCTCAAGAGCCTGGTCGAGTAGTCCATGACGAAACGATTCCGCCACTCGCGGTTCGCCTTCTGGGTCGCCGCATTGACGTTAAGTTTTACGCTCAGCGGGTGCGCTGCCTTTTCGAACGTTCGGGATTATTTCAGCTCCGACAAGGGCGAAACGGGCGTGCCCGTCGACCTCACGAGGTTCGACGAGGAGGTGCGCGTTTCGCGCGTCTGGCGGGCCAAGGTCGGCGATGGGTTGAGCAAAAAGCATCTGATGGAAATCGCGCCGGTCGTCATCGCCGATCGGGTTTTCCTCGCCGACGCCTACGGAATGGTCGAGGCGCGCGATCGGTTTTCGGGCGATCGAGTCTGGCGGACGCGCATCGGCGAGCCAGAAAAAACGCCGATCTGGCGGTTCTTCGAACGCTATGAGACTGCCTTTGTATCCGGTGGTATTGGTGCCGGCGGGGGACGGATCTTCGTCGGCACGACGCGTGGTGGTCTCTTCGCGCTCGATGCTGCCGATGGTTCGATGCTCTGGCAGATACAACTGTCGAGCGAAATCCTGACGGCACCGGCCGTCGATGACGGCATCGTCGTAGCGCATACGATCGACGGGCAGATCGTTGCCCTCAACGCCGAAACGGGCGAGACGATCTGGAACTACGATACCCAGGTGCCGCTGCTGTCGCTGCGCGGCACCGCGACCCCGATGATCCAAAACGGTCGGGTCTACGCGGGCTTCGCCAATGGCATGGTCGTGACCGTCGACCTCATCTCGGGCCGGCCCCTCTGGGAACAACGAATCATGTTGCCGACCGGACGTTCCGAGCTCGAGCGGATGGTGGACGTCGACGGAACCCCGGTCCTGGGACAGGGTTTTCTCTACGTGGCGAGCTATCAGGGTTTCGTGAAGGCATTACGTCTGGCGGACGGCGCGGTCATCTGGGAGCGCGAGGCTTCTTCGTTCCGCGGCCTGGCCCTGGGTCTCGGGCAGGTCTACGTCGTCGACGAGGACGATGTCGTGATGGCGATCAACCAGCGCGACGCAACCCTCGCCTGGGAGCAGGAGGGGCTCAAATATCGTGGCCTCACGAGTCCGGTCGCTTTCGGCAACTACCTGATCATCGGTGACAACGAAGGCTTCCTGCACGTCCTGGCGCAGAGCGACGGACGCTTCCTAGGACGCTACAAGCTCAAGGACGGCATCCGTTCGGAAATGCTCGAGGTGGACGACGTGCTCTTCACGCTCGCCAACGACGGCACGATCGAAGCACTCGAGTTCGAATTGCGGGGCTCGTGATGCGAGGTACGGTCGCGCTCGTCGGCCGGCCGAACGTCGGCAAATCGACGCTCTTCAACCGACTGACCGGTGGGCGTGAAGCCCTGGTGGCGGATTTCCCGGGCTTGACCCGTGATCGGCAGTACGGCCGTGCTTCGTTCGACGGCGAAGGCGTCAGACTGATCGACACGGGCGGATTGTCCGAGGACCGCGAGGAGATTTTCGGCCCGATGGCGGATCAGGTCGAGATCGCCATCGACGAAGCGGACCTCGTGCTCTTCATCGTCGATGCGCGCAGCGGCCGATCGACCTACGACGATGAGATTTCCGACTACTTGCGTCGCCGCGGCGTCGAGATTCTGCTCGTCGTGAACAAGACCGATGGCGTGAGCGAATTCGCGACGTATGAATTCGACGAACTGGGATTCGGTCGACCTTTGCCGATTTCGGCAAGCCATGGTCGCGGCGTCGGCGCGCTCAAGGAGGCGGTTCTCGAACGCTTACCGCCTGCCGTGGACGATGCTGACGATGACTACCGGTTACGAGTCGCTTTGGTGGGACGCCCGAACGTCGGCAAGTCGACACTCGTCAATCGCATCATCGGTGAAGACCGCCAGGTGGTCTTCGACGAGCCGGGTACCACCCGCGATGCGATCGACGTACCGTTTCGCGACTACCTGCTCATCGATACGGCCGGCGTCCGCCGCCGCGGAAAGGTGAGAGAGACTGTCGAGAAATTCTCCGTCGTCAAGACGCTCGAAGCATTAGATCGGGCAGAGGTGGCGATTTTACTGCTCGACGCCCGCGAAGGGGTGGTCGATCAGGACCTGCACCTCGTGCGGTACGCGATCGATGCCGGGGCGGGCCTCGCCATCGGCGTGAACAAATGGGACGGCTTGTCTCGGGATGATCGCGAACGTGCGAAGACGTCGTTCGATCGAAAGCTACGGTTCGTTCCCTGGGTGCCGGTGCGATTTCTTTCGGCGCTACATGGCACCGGGGTCGGGGAACTGCTGCCGCTCGCCGATCAGATCTTCGCGGCCGGCGAACTCGATACCACGACGCCTGAACTCAACCGGATTCTCGAAGAAGCGGTTGCCGATCATCCGCCGCCGTTGGTCAACGGGCGCACGATCAAGCTTCGCTACGTGCATAAGGTCGGTGCGCATCCGCCGACGCTGGTCGTGCACGGCAGCCAGACGCATGCGCTCCCGGCAAGCTACCTCAAGTTTCTCGAGAATCGTTTCCGTGAGCGCCTCAAGCTCGTGGGCGTGCCCATCAAGATCGTCGCGCGCACGACGAAGAATCCGTTCAGCGATCGCAAAAACAATCTCAGTGAGCGTCAGTATCGCCGCCGCCAGCGGTTGATCCGACACCGTAAAGGTCGTTGAACAACGCGCTGAACTGAGCCGGGTCGATGCGGACGTTGTTGAGCGACACCGTCCAGTGCAGGTGTGGACCTGTCACGCGGCCGGTCGCGCCCACCGTACCGATCATCTCGCCGGCCTCGAGCATGGCGCCGTCTTCGACGACGATCTCGTTCATGTGGCAATACATCGACACCAGGCCGCTGCCGTGGTCGACGAGTACGGTGTTGCCGTTGAAGAAATAGGCGCCGCTGGCGGCGACCCGCCCGGGCGCCATTGTCTTGATCGGTGTGCCCGTGTTCGCGGCGATGTCGAGTCCGGTGTGACGGTTTCGGGGTTGTCCGTTCAAGACACGGCGAAGCCCGAAGGGGCTCGACGTGACACCTTCGGTCGGTCGCGTGAACCCGCTCGAGAGATCGATCGGATCGGTTCGGCTCGCAAAAACCGTCCGCATGATCGAACTCTCACGCTGGATGCGGTCCACGTCCTCCGCGTACGGATTGACGAGACGCTTGTTCTGGATGGTGAGGTGGTTCTCAGGGTAGTCGAGATCTTCGACGGCGTATTGGACTTTGTAAGACCCGCGCCCCTGCGTCTTGATCGACACCGAACGCGAGCCGAGTTTAGCCGCGAGGTCGATCGGCACGAGCGCATGCCCGTTCACGATCAGCGCCGCGCCATGTTCGGAGCGGGCTTCGACGACGTCGTCCGGTACGGGAACCGCGATCGTCGTGCCGGGATAACCCACGGCGAGGGCGAGAAGTAGCTCGAGCATCAGTTGATGTCCTCTCCATCGCTTGGCTTTACGCCGTCGCCGAGACGTCGCGTCGTATCGACCACCCGCGTCGTCAGCGTGCCATCGTGTAAATGAACATCGACGGGGTCTCCCGCGGAGACCGCATCGATCGTCAGGACGGGTTTACCCCAAGTGGTGTCGTCCGGCGTCGCGGCGATGGCGTAACCGCGATCGAGTGTGGCGAGCGGAGAAACCGCCTGTAGCGTACGGGCGACGCCGGCGACGTTGCCCTGGGCGTTTGAAATACGCGCCGTCGTCAGGCTGAGAAGCCGGTTCGACGAGACGTTGAGCCGGTCGCTCATCCGAGCGATCCGTTGGCGCGGGTCATCGCTCGCGAGAAGCCTTGCGTGCTGCACGGCGCGTTGGTGTTTGAGGGCAAGCGACGCCCGCATCGACCGGTCGAGTCTGGCACGCAGTTCGTCGATGCGTTGATGGCGTTGTTCGATCCCGCGGCCCGGATCGACGAGTCGCGCGGAGGCGCCATTGAGCCGCAGTTGCCGCGACTGTGCCTGGTGCTCCGTCCGGCGTTCGAGCATCTGGCGAACACGCGCCAGGTGGTTGATGAGGGCTTGGCCGTCGGGTGTGACTAGCTCTGCGGCTGCTGAAGGCGTCGGGGCGCGTTGGTCGGCGATGTAGTCGCAAATCGTCGTGTCGGTCTCGTGGCCGATGGCAGAGACCACAGGCACGCTCAGGTTTGCCAGTCGCCGGGCGACCGATTCGAGATTGAACGTCCAGAGGTCTTCGAGCGAACCGCCGCCGCGCGTCACGATGACGACATCGGGTGGATTACGCATCCGGTCGATGCGGTCGAGGGCGGTCAGCACTTGCCCTTCGGACTCATCCCCCTGCACGGCGACCCAGAACCAGGTGACCCGCGCCGCTGGGAACCGACGCGCGATGACGGCGAGCACGTCCTGCGGTGCTGCGCCGCTCCTCGAGCTGATCATGGCGATACGACGAGGAAACGCGGGTAATGGGCGCTTGGTGTCAGCTTTGAATAGTCCCTCGGCGGCGAGGGTCTTCACCAGTTCATCGAAAGCGGCTTTGAGCGCACCTTCACCAGCAGGCGCGATGTGATCGACGATCAGCTGGAACTCGCCACGCGCCTCATAAAGCGAAAGACGACCGCGCACGACGACGGTGGTGCCGTTTTTTGGTGTGGCGCGTACGAACCGGTTGCGGTTAGCGAACATCGCGCAGCGAATCTGGGCCCGGTTGTCCTTGAGGCTGAAGTACCAATGGCCGGAACCGGGGCGGGAGAGATTCGAGATCTCGCCCTCGATCCACACCAGGCCAAAGCGTTCCTCGATCAGAAACCGCGCTTCTTTGTTGATTTCGGTGACGCTGCGGATTCGATCGCCACGCGTTTTGGGCGATTCGGATCGCGTTTCGCTAGGTGATGTCGACGCCATATCTTCGGTCGCACGAGCCCCGGTTTCGTCGTCGAGTTTAGTCGGTTTACAAGTCCCAAGGGGCGCGCGTATAGTGCGCGGCTAAATTTTATGGGGGTCGATATGTTGAGGATCGCTCATGAAGCTCTAACCTTCGATGACGTCCTCCTCCTGCCTGCCTACTCCCAAGTCCTGCCTAACGAAGTCGATCTCACCACGCGCCTGACGCGTGAGATTTCGTTGAACGTACCGCTCATCTCCGCTGCGATGGACACGGTCACCGAATCGCGTCTCGCCATCGCCGTTGCCCAGGAAGGCGGTATCGGCATCGTCCACAAGAACATGCCCCTCGAACACCAGGCGCGCGAAGTGCGCGCCGTCAAAAAGTACGAGACGGGCATCATTCGCGATCCGATCACGATCGGGCCGAATGCCACGGTACGCGATCTCCTGGCACTCACTCAGGAGCACAACATCTCGGGCGTACCGGTTGTCCGCGGCGACGAACTCGTCGGTATCGTCACCGCGCGTGACATCCGTTTCGAGACGCGCCTCGACGCCCGTGTTCACGAGGTGATGACGCCGAAGGATCGATTGGTGACGGCGCGGGAAGAGACGCCGATCGAGACGATCATGGAGCTCTTGCATCAGCACCGTATCGAAAAGGTCCTGCTGACCAACGGGCGCTTCGATCTCAAGGGCATGGTGACCGTCAAGGACATCAGCAAGTCGCAGGCCTATCCCAACGCGTGCAAAGACCTGTCGGGACAGTTACGAACCGGGGCGAGTGTGGCCACAGGCCCTGACACGGACGATCGGGTCGCAGCGCTCGTCGAAGCGGGGGTCGACATCCTCGTCGTCGATACGGCACACGGTCATTCGAAGGGCGTGCTCGACCGGATCAGCTGGATCAAGCAGAAATATCCCGGCGTACCTGTCATGGGCGGCAACGTTGCGACGAAGGACGGCGCACGAGCGCTCATCGATGCGGGTGTCGATGTGGTGAAGGTTGGCATCGGTCCCGGCAGCATCTGTACGACCCGGGTCGTCTCGGGCGTCGGTGTCCCGCAAGTCACGGCGATCGCCGAAGCAGCGGAAGAAGCCGATCTGAACGACGTGCCGGTGATCGCCGACGGCGGTGTGCGGTTCTCGGGCGACATCGCCAAGGCGATCAGCGCCGGGGCGGCGGCCGTGATGGTCGGATCCCTCCTTGCCGGTACCGAAGAAGCGCCGGGCGAAACGGAGCTCTTTCAGGGCCGGACGTACAAATCCTATCGGGGCATGGGGTCGCTCGGCGCGATGGCGCAACAACACGGCTCGAGCGATCGTTACTTCCAGAACGACACCTCGAACGGCAAGTTGGTACCGGAGGGTATCGAAGGGCGCGTGCCGTACCGAGGCCCGGTCGCATCGATCGTGCACCAGCTCATGGGTGGCGTTCGTTCGGCGATGGGATACACGGGCTGCGTCGATATCAACGAGATGCGCACTGAGTCGCAGTTCACCAAAGTATCCGCGGCCAGCATGGCGGAGAGTCACGTACACGACGTCTCCATCACGAAGGAGCCGCCGAACTACCCCCTCAACTAGCCAGACGCCTCGCGTGGCGTTACGAGGCGTTGGATCGCACTAGTGGATCTTCCGGAAGATCGTGTTCTGGTCCTCGATTTTGGATCGCAGTACACACAGTTGATCGCCCGTCGGGTTCGCGAACTCGGCGTCTATTGTGAGATCTACCCATTTGATCTCGAGGCCGAAGACCTCCTTGCCTTCGCGCCCCGCGCGGTCGTGCTATCGGGCGGCCCGGAGACGGTCACGACGGGCTCGACGCCCCGCATCCCGGACGTGCTCTGGACGATCGGCGTGCCGGTGCTCGGTATCTGTTACGGCATGCAGGCGATGGCGGCGCAGCTCGGTGGCAACGTGTCGCCTTCTTCGGAACGCGAGTTCGGCCATGCGGTGATCCAGCGGGTGGCGTCGAATCGGTTACTCGACGGCTTGCCGGAGAGTCAGTCGGTGTGGATGAGCCACGGTGACCGGGTAGACGATTTACCGGAAGGATTCGCCTGTATCGCGGCGACGGACAACGCGCCCTTTGCTGCCATCGCCGATGACGAACGTCGCCTCTACGGCCTGCAATTCCATCCCGAAGTGACCCACACGGCGTTCGGCGCCGAGATTCTCTCGCGGTTTGTCCACGACATTGCGGGCCTCGACGGCGACTGGAATCCCGAAAACATCATCGAGCGCGCCATCGAGTCGGCACGTGAGCAAGTGGGTGACCGAAAGGTGATCCTCGGGCTATCGGGCGGCGTCGATTCGAGTGTGGTGGCCGCGCTCCTGAGCCGGGCGATCGGCGAGCAGTTGACGTGTGTTTTCGTCGACAACGGGCTGTTACGGAAGAACGAGGCGGCCGAGGTCGAGGCCGCCTTTGCGCCTTCGAACGCACTGCCGCTGAACCTCGTCACGGTAGAGGCGCAGAACGAATTCGTCGAAGCCCTCGCCGGCGTCGATGAGCCGGAGGCGAAGCGCAAGATCATTGGCGGCAAATTTATCGACGTCTTCGACCGCGAAGCGAGCCGGATCAAAGACGTCGCGTTTCTTGCACAGGGGACGATCTATCCGGACGTGATCGAATCGGCTGCGAGTAAGTTCGGCAAGGCCCACGTCATCAAGTCTCATCACAACGTGGGTGGATTGCCCGAACGGATGTCACTCGAGCTCGTCGAGCCGTTGCGCGATCTCTTCAAGGACGAAGTCCGTAAGGTCGGGTTGGCGCTCGGCTTGCCGGAGAGGCTCATCAAGCGGCACCCATTCCCGGGACCCGGACTCGGCGTTCGGGTACTCGGTGAGGTGAAACCGGCCTATCTCGACGTGTTGCGCGAAGCCGATGCGATCTTCATCGAAGAACTGGTGAATGCCGACTGGTACGACCGGGTGAGTCAGGCGTTCGCCGTGTACCTGCCGGTCAAGTCAGTGGGCGTTGTCGGCGATGCGCGACGCTACGAGCACGTGATCGCGTTACGCGCCGTCGTCACGACGGACTTCATGACGGCGCATTGGGCGGAACTGCCGTTTGAGCTGATCGCGCGCGTGAGCAACCGCATCGTCAACGAAATCGAGGCCGTCTCCCGGGTGGTTTACGACGTGACGGGCAAGCCGCCAGGCACCATCGAGTGGGAATAGAGGCGAGTCTCGCGAGTGATCTGCACTTCATGGACCGCGCCTTGGCGCTCGCCCGTGAAGCCGCTCTTCGCGACGAGGTTCCGGTCGGCGCTGTCGTCGTCCTGGATGGGCGCGTGATCGGCGAGGGATTTAATCAGCCGATTCGAAGCACCGACCCCACAGCACATGCGGAAATCGTTGCGCTGCGAGCGGCGGCGCTGGCCGTCGAGAACTACCGCCTCCCCGGCGCGGCGCTTTACGTCACCCTCGAGCCCTGCACCATGTGCGTCGGCGCGATGATCCACGCGCGAATCGGTCGGCTCGTGTTTGCCGCGAAGGAACCCAAGGCGGGCGCCGTCGTCAGTACGGCCGCACTGCTCGACCGGACCGAACTCAACCATCGGGTCGAATGGTGTGACGGGCTGCGGGACGAAGAGGCTTCGAACCTCCTCACGAGCTTTTTTGCGCATCGGCGTGTGCATGAGCGGAAGGACGCACGGATTTGACGACTTTGATCGAGCTCGACGGACCGTCGGCGTACTCCCCGAGTCGGCTGGCCGAGTGGCGCGCAGCGGTTCGTCGGGTACAGGGCGACGTCGGCGATCTTTATGCGGAATTCGTCCACTTCGTCGTGCTCGAACGCCCCTTGAGCGGCGCGGAGATGCGAATCGCGAAAGCACTCCTCACCTATGGGCCGACACGGGACGTTGCCGAGGTCGTGGGAGAACCGCGCGCTCTCGTGGTGCCGCGCCGAGGTACGCTTTCGCCGTGGTCGAGCAAAGCGACGGATATCTTCGTGCACTGCGGCCTCGACGCGGTCCGGCGGGTCGAGCGGGGCGTTCGTTGGTACGCGACGACCGAACTCAAAGCGGATGCGCTTGCGACCCTCTACGATCGAATGACACAGGAAGTCGCCGAGTCCGAGAACGTCGACTTGCTCACGACGATCGAACCACGGCCGCTCGTTCACGTGGCATTCGGCGGCGAACCGTTGGGTGCGTTAGCGGAAGCGAACGTCGATCTTGGACTCGCGCTCTCCGAGGACGAAATCGAATACCTCGTCGAGGCGTTCGCCGAGTTGGGGCGTGACCCGACGGATGTCGAGCTCATGATGTTCGCGCAGGCGAACTCGGAGCACTGCCGGCACAAGATCTTCAACGCAAGCTGGACGATTGACGGTCGCAAGGACCACCAGACGCTGTTCGGCATGATTCGTTTCACGCACCAGGCGATCAACGGACGAGGTGTGTTGTCGGCCTACGCGGACAACGCGGCCGTCATCGAGGGACGACAAGTCGAGACTTTCTTTCCCGACGCGCAGCAGCACTACCGGCGCGAAACGCTCGACTCACACATCCTCATGAAGGTGGAGACACACAACCACCCGACCGCCATCGCGCCGTTCCCGGGAGCCGCGACGGGATCCGGCGGCGAGATTCGCGACGAAGGTGCGGTGGGGCGTGGTTCGAAACCGAAAGCCGGTCTTTGCGGGTTCACGACCAGCCATCTCCGGCTCGGCGATCCTGAGCCGTGGGAGATCGATTCGGATCGACCCGAGCGGATCGCTTCGGCTCGGGACATCATGCTCGATGGACCGCTCGGCGCCGCGGCGTTCAACAATGAGTTTGGCCGACCTTGTCTCACCGGCTACTTCCGGACCTTCGAATCCCGAGCGGCTGGCTTTTCCTGGGGCTATCACAAGCCGGTGATGGTCGCCGGTGGGTTGGGTTCGATCCGTACGGAAAACGTTCACGCGGCCGAAGTCGACGTCGATTCGCCGCTCGTCGTCCTCGGCGGCCCGGCGATGCTGATCGGCCTCGGCGGTGGGGCGGCATCGAGCGTCGCCTCGGGAACGAGTGCGTCGGATCTCGACTTTGCTTCGGTGCAACGCGACAACGCCGAAATGCAGCGCCGCTGCCAGGAAGTGATCGACCGCGCGGCCGCGATGGGCGATGCCAACCCGATCCGACTTATCCACGACGTAGGAGCGGGCGGTCTGTCGAACGCCTTCCCGGAACTGGTCAATGACGCCGGTCGCGGCGCCCGGTTCGACATTCGGGAAATCCCGTCGGCGGATCGTGGGCTTTCGCCGATGGAGCTCTGGTGCAACGAGTCGCAGGAGCGGTACGTGCTCGCGATCGACCCGGCGGGCTTCGAAACTTTTCGAGCTATCTGCGAGCGCGAGCGTTGTCCCTTCGCGACGGTCGGCTACAGCACCGCCGATCGACGCCTCGTCGTCAATGACCGCGAACTCGACGGGATGCCCGTCGATATGCCGCTCGTGACGTTACTCGGTAAACCACCACGCACGGAACGTTCGTTCGATGCGAAGCCGCGCACCGTTCGCCCTTTACGTCTCGACGACGTCGATCTTTCGGACGCCCTCGATCGGGTGTTGCGGTTTCCGGCCGTCGGCTCCAAGAAGTTCCTCATCACCATCGGGGACCGGAGCATCACGGGCCTCGTTGCGCGTGATCAGATGGTGGGCCCGCATCAGGTACCGGTGGCTGACGTCGCGGTCACGATCGCCGGTTTCTCGACCTACGCCGGAGAGGCGATGGCGATGGGTGAGCGAGCGCCGGTTGCGGTAATCGATGCGCCGGCGGCGGCGCGACTGGCGGTGGCCGAAGCGCTGACGAACCTTTGTGCGGCCGACGTGGCGGATCTCTCACGCGTCGTGCTCTCCGCGAATTGGATGGCGGCGGCGGGATTTCCTGGTGAGGATGAGGCCCTTTTTCGATCCGTCGAAGCCGTGGGTCGGCAACTCTGTCCGCAACTCGGGATCGCGATTCCGGTCGGCAAAGACAGCCTTTCGATGCGCACGTCGACGGATTCCGGTGACGTTGTCTCGCCCGTGACGCTGAACATTTCAGCGTTTGCGCCGGTCGACGACGTTCGGCTCACCCTGACGCCTTGTGCGCCAGATGCGGACGTCTTCGTTCTCTTGGCGCTTTCCGAGAAAAAGCGGCTTGGCGGGAGTGCACTTGCCCAGGTATTTGGTGAACTGGGTGACGAAGCGCCGGACGTAGACGATGCCGAGCGCCTCGCAAGGCTGCTTCGTTATCTGATCGAGAGCCATGAAAGCGAACGTTTCGTCGCCTATCACGACCGGTCGGATGGCGGCCTGATCACGACCTTGCTCGAAATCGCTTTTGCCTCCCGGATCGGGCTCGACATCGACGTTCAAACATCGGGTATGGCAGGGATAGCCGAACTCTTCGCCGAGGAGATCGGGGTCGTGGTCGGTCTCGCCCGGGAAGATGTCGATGACGTGCTGGCCGAGGTGATGGCAATGGGCCTTGTCGCGCGAGAAGTCGCGCGGCGTCGTGACGACGAGGCGATTCGCATCGTCGATCCGTCGGGCACGCTCTTTGAGGGGACCCGCGCCGGACTGGAGCGGATCTGGGCGACGACAAGTTACGAGATGCAGCGGCGACGCGACGATCCGAGCTGCGCCGCCGAGGAGTTGGCACTCATCGACGAGGATGACCCGGGTCTACGTTACGAGTTGACGTTCGATCCGACGGCGCCATTCGAAATCGGCGGACGTCGGCCCAAGGTCGCGATCCTGCGCGAACAAGGCGTCAATGGTCAGATCGAGATGGCCGCGGCGTTCGACACGGCGGGCTTCGATGCGGTCGACGTACACATGACGGACCTCTTCTCCGATCCTCACCGACTGCACGATTTCCAGGCGCTCGCGGCCTGTGGCGGCTTTTCGTTCGGTGACGTTCTCGGCGGCGGCGGTGGGTGGGCGAAGTCGATCGCGTTCTCCGATGCGCTGGCGGGCGAGTTCCGCCGTTTCTTCGAGCGCGACACACTCACACTCGGCATCTGCAACGGATGCCAGATGTTGGCGCAGCTCAAAGCACTCGTTCCGGGTAGCGATGATTGGCCGCTTTTTGTCGGCAATCGATCTGAGCGCTTCGAAGCACGAACGGTCCTGGTGCGGATCAACCACGTGGCCTCGCCCTGGCTTGACGGCATGGCGGGTTCGGTTATCCCCGTGCCCGTCGCGCACGGTGAGGGGCGCGCGGAACTCGACGAGGCAGAGTTCGAGGCGCTGATGGCGAATCGAGCGGTGGCGTTGCAGTACGTCGATGGTCACGGTCGATCGACCGCGCACTACCCGCTCAACCCGAACGGATCGACCGGCGGGGTCGCGGGGTTGGTCTCCCGTGGTGGCCGCGCGCTGGTGATGATGCCGCACCCCGAGCGGGTGTTCCGGAGCGTACAGAACTCCGTTTTTGATCCAGCCTGGGGCGAGTTCGGACCGTGGCTCCAGCTCTTCCGGAATGCGGCGCGCGCCTTGGCCTAACGGCGATGAAAGCGGATGTCTTCGATCCGCACGGGAAAGTCGCCGACCGTGCGGTCGCGGAAGAAATGCTCGAGCGTCTTAGTGATGACGGGAAAGGCGAGTTCGGACCAGGGAATGCTCGATTCGTCGAAAAGTTTGGCTTCGAGCGTCTCTTCGCCAGCGCGGAATTCGGGCACCGGCAGATGCGCGCGAAAGAACATGTAGATCTGCGAGATATGCGGCAGGTTGAAGACGGTGTAGAGGCCGTCGATCTCGGCGCGCGCGCAAGCCTCTTCCCAGGTCTCACGGACCGCGCCCTCTTCGGTGGTCTCACCGAGTTCGAGGAATCCCGCCGGTAACGTCCAGAGCCCTTTGCGGGGGTCGATCGCGCGGCGACACAGAAGGACCCGGTTGTCGACGATCGGCAAGGTGCCGGTGACGACCTTCGGGTTCTGGTAGTGGATCATCTGACACCGCGAGCAGACGTACCGACTGCGGTTATCGCCGTCGGGAACGCGTTCGACGATGTCGCCCCCGCATGTGCTGCAGAATCTCATCGGCACGAGTATAGCGAGGCAACGAACGCCTTGGTTTGTCGACCGCCCTCATCGACAATTCGCCCGACGCTGATGGGGGAACGACTTTGCGCTACACGCTCGACAGCCACTCGGTGGCCACCGAAGGCGATACGTTCATCGCGGAAACCGCGGTCGTGATCGGCCAAGTTGTCATGAAGCACGAATCGTCCGTCTGGTGGGGTGCCGTCCTGCGCGGCGACTACGACACGATCACGATCGGCGAACGCAGCAACGTTCAGGACAATTGCATCATCCACATGGACGAAGGTTTTCCCGTGACGATCGGCCGGCAGGTCACGATCGGTCACAAGGCGGTGCTGCACGGCTGTACGATCGGCAGCAACGTCCTCGTCGGCATCAATTCCGTGATCATGAACGGTGCCGTGATCGGCGACGACTGTTTGATCGGGTCGAATGCACTCATCACCGAGGGTCGGGAGATCCCGCCGCGGAGCCTCGTTCTCGGCTCACCCGGCAAGGTCGTCCGTGAGCTCAGCGACGACGAAGTCGCGGACGTGACGGATTTCTCGGATCGCTACGTGCGCAATTTCCGCCGCTACCTCACCGCCCTCGAGCGGGCGGACGCGCCGAATCCAAATGGGAGGCCGGAATGAAGATTGGGACACCGCTCAGTCGATCGAAGTTGAGCGCACTGTTGTTGGGGGGTGGCGAACTCGGCAAGGAAGTCGTGATCGAGCTCCAGCGATTGGGTGTCGAGACGATCGTGGCGGACCGGTATGCGAACTCGCCGGCGATGCAGGTCGCGCACCGCTCACATGTGCTCAACATGCTCGACGCCGACGCATTGCGCGGGGTGATCGAACTCGAGAAACCCGACTACGTCATTCCGGAGATCGAAGCGATCGCGACCGACGTTCTCGTCGAGCTCGAATCTGACGATATCTGCATGGTGCCGACGGCCCGAGCAGCTCGTCTGACCATGAATCGCGAGGGCATTCGCCGGCTGGCGGCCGAGGAACTCGGCATCGCCACGTCGCCCTATCGGTTCGCATCGAGCGAACAGGAGTACCTCGCGGCCGTTGCCGACATCGGTGTCCCGTGTGTCGTCAAGCCCGTGATGAGCTCGTCCGGCAAGGGACAGTCGACGGTCAAGGACGTCGATCAAGCGCTCGAAGCGTGGGAATACGCGCGTGCCGGTGCCCGCGGCGAAGCCGATCGGGTGATCGTCGAAGGCTTCGTCGATTTCGAGTACGAGATCACGTTGCTGACCGTTCAGCACACCGGGGGCGTGTCTTTCTGTGAACCGATAGGCCATCGTCAGGAAGGCGGCGATTATCAGGAGAGCTGGCAGCCGCAGCCGATGCGTCCGACCGCGCGCAAGGAATGCGAACGGATCGCTGGTGTCGTCACCGAGGCACTCGGTGGGTACGGGCTTTTCGGTGTCGAATTCTTCATTCGCGGGGACGACGTCTATTTCTCAGAAGTCAGTCCGCGGCCACACGACACCGGCATGGTGACGATGATCAGCCAGGATCTTTCCGAGTTCGCGCTGCATGCGCGAGCGATTCTCGGTTTGCCGGTTCCCGTCATCCGTCAATACGGACCTTCCGCCTCGGCGGTGGTGCTCGCACACGGCGACTCGGATGCGTTGGCGTTCGACCATCTGGAGGCCGCTCTCGCCGAACCTGATACGGCGATTCGACTCTTCGGTAAGCCCGAGGTGAGAGGGGAGCGTCGCATGGGCGTCGTGCTGGCTCGCAGTCGAGAGATCGATGGGGCGCGCACGAAGGCGAAACGAGGCGCGGCGGCGATCCAAGTCATTGCCGATTGACGTTCGATGAAATCGTCTTTGTCAAGCCGCGCTGGTTTTCGCTATAGTCCGCCGCCATGAAGCCGCACGCTCGAGTCTCTTCTTTTGATCGCCGTCCCTCGGCGATTGCTCGCGTGCGCCTTCTAGGCCTGCTCCTACTGCCGGTTTAACCGGCAACACACTCTGTACAGGGCCGCATTAGCCCATCCGCATTTCGAAACCGAATATCCAAGTCAGATACAGAGGATATGGATAAGCCGTGAGCACGCTCGAGAATTCCCCCTACTCGGCTGAATACGAACGCCGAGCCAAGGCGCATGTTGGTAGTAAGAAGGGCGCAATGCCGTTCGAGAAATACCAACCTTTCGCACCGATTTCTTTACCCGATCGCGTATGGCCGGGTGTCGTCCTTTCGACGCCACCCCGCTGGTGCAGCGTCGACCTACGTGATGGGAACCAGGCCCTCATCGATCCGATGAATGTCGATGAGAAGCTGCGCCTTTTCGAACTCCTGCTCGAGGTCGGTTTTGTCGAGATCGAGGTGGGTTTTCCGGCAGCGTCGCAGCCGGATTTCGATTTCATTCGGATGATCATCGATAGCGGCATGATCCCCGATGGGGTCGCGATTCAGGTGCTGTGCCAAGCGCGTGAGGAATTGATCGCGAAAACCGTCGAGGCGATCGACGGCGCGCCCCAGGCGATCTTTCATCTCTACAACTCGACGTCGGAGCTGCAACGCCGGGTGGTCTTCCAGCTCGACCGGCAAGGCGTGATCGATCTCGCCGTTGCCGGTACGGAGCTCGTCAAGGACGGCATTCGTGGGCTCTCGACGGATGTGACCCTCGAATACTCACCGGAAAGTTTTACCGGCACCGAGCTCGACTTCGCGGTCGAAATCAGTGCCGCCGTCGCCGATTGCTGGGGCGCGACGGCCGATCAGCCCATGATCGTCAACCTGCCTTCGACCGTCGAAATGGCGACACCGAACATCTATGCCGATCAGATCGAATGGTTCTGTCGTGAGTTCCCCGACCGCGAGCGGATCTGCGTTTCGTTGCATACCCACAACGATCGCGGCACGGGCGTCGCCGCGACGGAACTCGCACTGATGGCGGGCGCTCAGCGCGTCGAAGGGACTTTGTTCGGCAACGGCGAGCGCACGGGCAACTGCGACATCGTGACAGTGGCGATGAACCTCTTTTCCCAAGGCGTGGATCCGGAGCTCGATCTTCGCGATATGCCGCGGATTCGCCAGACGGTGGAGGAGATCAACAAGCTCCCCGTTCACGAACGCCATCCGTACGCGGGCGATCTCGTGTTTACGGCGTTTTCTGGCTCACACCAGGACGCGATCAAGAAGGGCATGTCGCGCGTCGGCACCGCGGATGGTCAGAAATGGGAGGTTCCCTACCTACCGATCGACCCCGTCGATGTGGGTTCTTCGTACAAAGAAACGGTCCGCGTGAACAGCCAATCGGGCAAAGGCGGTGTCGGCTTCATTCTCGAAGAGCATTTCGGTGTCTCACTGCCGCGCGACATGCTGGTCGAGTTCTCCAAAGTCGTGCAGAACATGACCGAAAGTCTCGATCGTGAGATCCGTGCCGACGAGATCTACTCGACGTTGATCGAGACCTACCAGATCGACGAGCCGTATTGCCTGATCGATTACGAAATCGAGCACCATTCGGGACGTGACAGCTGCCGGGCGCAACTACGGATACCGGATGGTCAGGTGCGGGTCGCGGGTGAGGGCTCGGGGCCGATCGAGGCGTTTGTGAACGCGATGGTCGAGACGCTGAACGAACCGCTCAACATCATCGACTTCCACGAGCACGCGCTAGATACGGGCAAGGACGCGACGGCGATCTGTATCGTCGCGATCGATGTGCCGGACTCGGCTATCCCGCGGTGCTATGGGATTGGGCTTAGCACCAACACGGTGACGGCGTCGTTGACGGCCATCGTCTCGGCGGTCAATCGCCGCTGGCGCGGGGTCGCTTGACAATCTGATCGATCGGCAGATCCTCCGAGTCAAAGACTCGGAGGATTCTCGATGTTGGAAGTACCCCAGGTAACGATTCTTTATGCGGGGCTGTTGGGCCTCATGGCCGTCGTAATCTCCGCCTTTGCCGGCGCCATGCGCGGTCGAACCCAGATTTCCATCGGCGACGGCGGCGACAAAGACCTACTGCTCGCGATGCGGCGTCACGCGAACTTCGTCGAAGGTGTGCCGCTGCTCCTCATTTTGTTCGGCCTGCTCGAGATGAATGGGGTCGGTGATATGGCGATGCATATCATGGGTGCCGTGCTCGTCGTTTCGCGTATAGCCCATGCGGTCGGCCTGAAGGCAGACACCGTGCAGGGCATCTTGCGAGTCGCCGGTGCCGCGGGTACGGCGCTCTTGACGGTCGTCTCGTCGATCTGGGCGATAGTGCTCTTTCTTTAGTCCATTCCCTCGAAAAGCGATCGGTCTCGATCGCTATTCGTCGTCGGCGTCGTCGCGAGTCGGCGCAACATCGACGCGTGCGGTCCGGATGACGTTGTCCGAGATCTGCAGCGTCTCGAACGTAAATCGGCCGATCCGCAAACAGACGTTGCCGTCGGGGATCAGCTCCAGGTGTTCGACCAGGAGACCGTTCAAGGTGCGTGGTCCGCTGGTCGGAAGATCCCAGTCGAGGACGCGATTCGCATCGCGCAGAAGCGCCTTGCCTTCGATGATGTAGCTGCCGTCCTGTTGCGCGTGGATCTCGGGGACTTGTGATGCGGCATCGGTGGTGAATTCGCCGACGATCTCCTCGAGGATGTCTTCCAACGTCACGATGCCCTGTACTTCGCCGTACTCGTCGACGACGAGGCCGATGCGCTGCTTCTCTTTCTGAAAGTTCACGAGCTGCACGCCGAGTGGTGTTCCTTCGGGCACGAAGAAAGGATCGTCGGTTTCGGCGAGGACGTCGGATCTCGCGAATGCCGGGCGACTCAGGAAACGCCCGGCGCGGCGCAGGTGAAGGACGCCGATGACGTTGTTGATCTCCTCCCGATAGACCGGCAGACGCGTGTGTTGCGACGAACGGACGAATTCGCCGATCGCGGCCGGCTCGTCATCGATGTCGATGCCCTGGATCTCTGAGCGGGGAACCATGATGTCGTCGACGGTGACGTTGTCGAGTTCGAGGATGCCGAGGAGCATGTTCTGGCGTTCCGCGGTCAGATCGGCGCCTTGCGTGCCCACCTTGCGGAGCTCCTCGATCGAAAACTCGTTATCCGATTTCCTTGCCCTGACGAACGGACGCGCGACGAAGTTGCCGATGCCGTTGACGGTCGAAACAACAGGTCGCAGGAGCTGCATGAGCGGCTGCAGCAGGTAGGACGACGGGAACGCGAGTTTCTCGGGGCGCTCGGCCGCGATGTTCGAGGGTGCCACCTCGGCGAAGACGAGAAAGACCAACGTCACGACGACGGTGGCGATCTCCACGCCGTAGTCCGGGAAGAAGCGTAGCCCGATGACGGACGCAATGGCGCCCGCGTAGAACTTGACGAGATGGTTGCTGACGAGAAGCGCGCCGAACAGCCGGTTCGAACGGCCGAGGAGCCGGTTTGCTTTGCGCGCGCCGCGGTGATTCTGGTTGATGAGGTGCTTCAGACGAGGGCGATTGAGTCCGCGCATCGCGGTCTCCGAACTCGAGAAGTAGGCCGACGCGAGGACGAGGACGAGCAGCGTCACGATGAGGATCGTCGTCGATGCGGTATCGGGTTCCATCAAGTCGGCCCGAGGAGGAATTCGAGGACGAACTTGCTGCCGAAATAGGCGAGCGCGAGCAGGGCAAAAGCCACCAGCGTCCAGCGAATGGTCGTCTTGCCACGCCAGCCGAACAGAAGATGGCCGGCAAGGAGCATGACGTAGACGAACCACGACGATGTCGAGAGCACGGTGTGATGCACGACGCGCTGGTCGAAGAGGTCGTCGAGAAAGAAGAAACCGCTACCGATCGCTATCGTGAGCAGGGCGATTCCGATCCAGATCAGGCGGAAAAGCAGCACCACCATCGATTCGAGCGGTGGAAAGTCGACGACGAGAGAGAATGTTTCGTGCCGTCGCAGTCGATTTTCGAGCGTCAGCGTCAGAACGGAATGCACTGCCGCCATCGCGAGGGCCGTATAGGCGGCGATCGACGCGACAACATGGAAGACGAGTCCGACCTCGAGATCGGCACGTGGCTCGGCCGTGGCGGGCAGGACGATGGAGCCGCCGATCGTGATGATCGCAATCGTGTAGGCGACGGCGAGCAGCGATGGGAAATCGACCCGATTGGCGACGCCGAGCGAGGTCCCGGCGAGTGCCAGGCCGACGATCGAGCCAATGGCGAAGAACGAAAGGTTGATCCCCGCCTCGGTAACCAGCCCGAACCAGGCGCTCATCGCATGTAGCGCGAGGGCAACCACGCCCAGCGAGATGAATACCGTCCGCTTCGGCGCTGATGCGATCGTTGGGCCAGTTTCGACTTGGCGCGCTGGCGCGCTGCGTCTCGCGGCGAGAATCTGAAAGACTCCGAAAGCGTAGAGCGCGATTGCAAAAAGGCCGGTCAGCGCGGCGTTCATCGGGTATCTGTTGGTCTGGTCTGGCCTCGCGTGCGTCGTCGCCTCGCGAGACTCTTTGTTTGTCGTCTTGCGCGTTCGGCGCGACGGTCGTTTCGAGCGTCCGCTATTATGAGCGCGTTTTTACGTCCTGGCGCACTTATGTTCGATAGTCTCAGTGAACGCTTGAGTCGGACGCTCAAAAGCGTCTCCGGCAAGGCGCGACTGACCGAAGACAATATCAAGGACTCGGTTCGCGAGGTGCGGTTGGCCTTGCTCGAAGCCGACGTCGCGCTCTCCGTCGTCCGCCAGTTCACGGCAGACGTTCAGGCACGCGCGATCGGCCGCGATGTCCTGACGTCGCTCGATCCCGGCGAAGCCTTCATCAAGGTAGTGCACGAAGAACTCGTCACCTTGATGGGCGCCGCGAACGACCAGCTCGATCTCGCCACAACGCCGCCGGCGATCGTGTTGATGGCGGGGCTGCAGGGCGCGGGTAAGACGACCGCGGTGGGCAAACTCGCACGCTTTCTCAGGGAGCGTGAGCGCAAGAAAGTCGCCGTCGTGAGTGCCGATGTTTACCGACCGGCGGCCATCGACCAGCTCGAAACGCTCGCGAAGGAAGTCGAAGCACGTTTCATCCCCAGTAATCCGAGCGAAGCACCAGTCGACATCGCCACACGCGCTCTCCAGGAAGCGAAGACGAACTTCGATGACGTGTTGATCGTCGACACTGCGGGACGCTTGGCGATCGACGAGGAGATGATGGCCGAGATCGCGGCGATCCACGGTGCGCTGAACCCCGTCGAAACGCTTTTCGTCGTTGATGCGATGACCGGCCAGGACGCCGCGAATACCGCGAAGGCTTTCAACGACGCGCTGCCCCTAACGGGCGTGATCCTGGCGAAGGCCGACGGTGACTCGCGGGGCGGGGCGGCGCTTTCGGTACGCGCCATCACCGAGAAACCGATCAAGTTCCTGTCGGTGGGCGAGCGGAGCGATGCCCTCGAGGCGTTCCACCCGGACCGGATCGCGAGCCGGATCCTCGGCATGGGCGACGTCCTGACGCTGATCGAAGAAGCCGAACGTAAGGTCGACAAGCAGAAGGCCGAGAAGCTCGCCCGCAAGATGCAGCGCGGGCGCAAGTTCGACCTTGAGGACTTCCGCGACCAGCTCCAGCAGATGTCGAACATGGGCGGCGTCGCAAATATGATGGAAAAGCTTCCCGGCATGGGACAGCTGTCTGCGAACGACATGAACGTCGACGACAAGCAGTTTCGCCGGATGGAGGCGATCATCAACTCGATGACGCCACAGGAACGTCGCTACCCGGATGTCATCAACGGTTCACGCAAACGCCGCATCGCGGCCGGAAGCGGGACGCAGGTCCAGGACGTGAACCGTCTGCTCAAGCAGCACAAGAACACCCAGCGGATGATGAAAAAAGTCATGCGCAAGGGCGGGATGGAGAGAATGATGCGCGGCGTTCAGGCGCAGCAGCAGGGGGCGCGCAAGTCTGGTCGAGCGCGGCGCCGTTAATCCTTTCGTGTAGTGCTTTGTAAACCGGCGGGCTTCTTATAGAATCCCGCGCCTTTCCTGCAAGAGACACCATCACCATGGTGACCATTCGATTGGCGCGCCACGGCGCAAAGAAATCGCCGTTCTATCACCTGACCGTCGCGGATCGCACGGCCAAGCGTGATGGTCGGTTCATCGAGCGCGTTGGTTTCTACAATCCGTTGGCGCGGGGAAGCGAGACGGCCTTGCGGGTCGACCTGGCGCGCGTTGATCACTGGCTCGGGGTTGGCGCACAGCCGTCCGAAAAGGTACGTCAGCTCGTCAAGCGAGCACGCAAAGAACAGGCCGCCGCTGTCAGCGAAGCTTGATCCGATCGAGGTCGGTTCGCCCGACCTCTTGATCGACGACGCACGGCGGAGAAAGACCGTCAGCTGCATCCCTCCTCCGACAGAACTGAACCCGTCCAGCGGCGTCGTACGATGAACGCCGCGGAATGTGTCGTGGTCGCGACCGTGGGACGGCCGTTCGGGGTCCGCGGGTGGGTGCACATCCACTCGCATACTGATCCGCCCCAGAATCTGACCGGCTTCGCCGTCTGGTATCTGCCCACCGACGCGCGCGCGAACGAGCTACGCGCGATCGAGCCGCGCATCCAGAAACAAGCGGGTAAACGCCTGATCGCGACATGGGAGCCGATGTCGTCACGTGACGATGCGGCGCGCGAAACCGGGCGCGAGATATACGTTCCGCTCGCCGAGCTTCCGCCGCTCGAACTGGGCGAGTACTACTGGAACGACCTGATGGGACTCGAGGTCGTCAACCGAGAAGGCGTCAGACTCGGTGTCGTCGAGCGCCTCGTCTCGACCGGGCCTCACGATGTGCTGGTGATCCGCGGCGATCGAACACATTACGTTCCGTTTGTCGCCTCGTACGTGGATGACGTCGTGATGGATCAGAAGATCGTCGTCGACTGGCAGGAGGTCTGGAGCGAATGAAGATCGGCTGCGTGTCGATCTTCCCGCAGTTGATCGAGGCAGCACTAGGCGAAGGTGTGGTGGGGCGTGCGGTGCGCGAACTCGTCGAGTTCGAACTCGTTTCGCCGCGCGAGTTCGCGTCGGACGAGCGGCGCACGGTCGATGATCGTCCTTTCGGCGGTGGCCCCGGCATGGTGATGATGCGCGAGCCCCTCGAAGGCGCGGTCGACTGCGTGACAGAGCGTCTTCAGGCGGCTCTACCGGTAGTCCTGCTCACTCCCGACGGGGAACGTTTCGATCAGCGGCGCGCCGAAGCGATGGCGCAGAGCGAGGGATTCATCCTCGTCACAGGCCGATATGAAGGCATCGATCAGCGATTCATCGATGACCGGGTCGACGTCGAACTCTCGATCGGCGACTTCGTGCTCTCCGGTGGGGAATTGGCGGCGTTGGTCGTGCTCGATGCGGTGTTGCGTTTACTGCCGGGCGTGCTCGGCAATGCCGACTCGACAAAAGACGAATCATTTATGGACGGACGTCTCGATTACCCGCACTATACGCGGCCTTCCGATGGTGGGGTGCCCCCGACGCTCCTGAGCGGCAACCACGCATCGATCGATGCCTGGCGTCATCGGAAAGCATTGGAAAGAACGTTTCGGAAGCGACCGGATCTACTCCTCGATCGAGCACTCGACGAGACCGACCGGCGCCTCTTGAATGAACTGTTTCAAGAATCATCGCGAGAGCGCGAGGAAGGTCGTCAGAAGGGCTGAGTAGTCCAACGCCACCAAAAGCGGCGAAGACGGTGCTAAAGGAAGAAGAACATGCGACGCAACAAGATCATCGAAGAGTTGGAAAACGAGCAGATTCGCGAGGTGCCTCCATTTGCACCCGGCGATACGGTTTCCGTCCAGGTCCTTTTCCGTGAGGGTTCGCGCGAGAGAATCCAGTCCTTCGAAGGTGTGGTGATCGGTCGACGCAATCGTGGCCTCAACTCGTCGTTCACGGTTCGCAAGATGTCGCACGGCGTCGGTGTCGAACGGACCTTTCAGATGCACAGCCCGATGATTGCCGGTATCGAGGTCAAGCGTCGCGGCGACGTACGCCAAGCGAAACTCTACTACCTGCGCGAGCGGCGTGGTCGCGCGGCGCGGATCCGCGAAAAGGTCTAACCCCAGCGGCTTCGTGTCCATCGTGATCGAAGCCTTCCTCGAACGTCTCTGGTTGGAGCGCGGTTTGGCACAGGCCACGCTCGATGCTTATCGCCGTGACCTCGTGGGGTTTTCGCGTTGGCTCGAATCGGAGCAGGCGGTTTCGCTCGCCGAGGCTTCGAGCGGTGACATCCAAGCCTATCTTGCTCATCGACTCGCCGAAGGTGTGTCCGCGCGGACGAGCGCGCGGTTTCTGTCGTCCTTGCGTGGACTCTGTGCCTTCCTGGTCGAAACCGGCGCAATCGATCGCGACCCGAGTGCCCACGTCGAGCTCCCGAAGCTCACGCGAGGGCTGCCCCAATCACTGACCGAAGCCGAAGTCACGGCGCTACTCGGTGCGCCCAAGAGCGACGACCCCGTGGGAGAGCCGATCGGTTTCCGCGATCGAACGATGCTCGAGGTGTTGTACGCCACGGGACTGCGTGTGAGCGAGCTCGTGGGGCTTACGCTCACGAGCGCGAATCTCAACCGTGGCACGGTGCAGGTCATCGGCAAGGGCGGGAAGGAGCGGCTGATTCCGCTCGGTGCGGAGGCGATCGACTGGCTCCTTCGCTTCATCGGCGTCGCGCGAGCCGAGATCCTCAAGGCCAAGGTGAGCGACGCACTCTTCCCAACGCGACGCGGTACGGCGATGACTCGCCAGGCCTTCTGGTATGCCATCAAGCGTTATGCGATCGCCGCGGGTATCGATCGAGCGATCTCGCCGCATACGTTGCGTCACGCATTCGCCACGCATCTCGTCAATCACGGGGCGGATCTTCGGGCGGTCCAGCTCATGCTCGGACATGCGGACTTGACGACGACGCAGATCTATACTCACGTCGCTCGCGATCGTCTCGCTCGCCTCCACGCGGAACATCACCCCCGCGGAAGAGTCGAATAGAACACCCTCTTCACAATTTTGTGGTCACACTCATGTCGAAGTTTTCGGTCGGTACGTTTTTGTCTTTGTTGGTGGCGGCGATGCTTTCGGCGAGCTCCCTGACCGAGACGTGGGCCGAGACGCCGGCCGAACCCGGCGAATCCTTGTCGCGCGAGGCCCTTGAGCAGACGGTGAAGGATCTCCTGAACCCGCTTGGCCAGATCACCTATTTCGGCGAAGCGGCGATTCCGGGTTTGGTGGAGATCGATCTCGACGGTGCAACCTTCTACATCAGCAAGGACGGCCGCTATCTCATTCCAGGACAGATTTACGAGCTGCGTGGTACAGGGCCCGCGTCGCTCGTCGAGGAACGCAAGGCGGTGGAGCGCCAAGAGTTGCTCGCGTCGATCGATCCGAGCGACTACGTCTCGTTTCGTCCCGACCGTGACGATCCGACGGTTTTGACGATCTTCACCGACGTCGACTGCACCTATTGCCGACGGTTGCATCAGGAGATCGATCAGTTTCTCGATCATGGCTTCGAGGTTCGATATCTCGCCTATCCGCGCGCCGGTATCGGGTCGGAGGTTTATACAAAGATGGTTTCGGCGTGGTGCGCGACGGATCGGAACACGGCGATCACGGCCCTCAAGAACGGCGACGAGATTTCCCCGCGAGAATGTGCCAACACGATTGCTGATCAGTATCGCTGGGGTCAGCGCGTAGGCGTGACCGGAACGCCCACGATCATCCTGCCGGACGGGCGGGTCATTCCCGGCTATATCGAAGCCGCCAAGCTTGCAGAAGAACTAGGAATCTAAGTGTCAGATGGGAATACGGCGGACGAGCTTCCGCCTCTGAGAATCGGGCTCGCGGGGCTCGGGACGGTCGGTGGTTCGGTGGCGAAGATCCTCGTCGAGGATGCCGATGCGCTGGCCGCACGAGCGGGCCGACGACTCGAGCTCGTCCGCGTCGCGAGCCGAACGCCGAAGCCAGACATGAACATCGGTGGTGCGAGCTTCGACACCGACCTGCGTTCCTTATCGGGCAACGAGGTCGACGTGATCGTCGAGCTGATCGGCGGTGTCGACACCGCATCGGACGTGATCAGGACCGCGCTTGCCGAACGAACGCCAGTCGTGACCGCAAACAAGGCGCTCATTGCCGAAGACGGCAACGCGCTCTTCGAGTTGGCGCAAACGCAGCCGATCGGCTTCGAAGCTTCGGTGGCTGGCGGTATCCCGATCATCAACGCCCTGACGAACGGTCTGACGGCGAACAACGTCGAGTGGCTCGCCGGAATCATCAACGGGACGTCGAACTACATCCTCACGGCGATGGAAGAGGAAGGCAAAACGTTTGCCGACGCGCTCGCCGACGCGCAGCGCCTCGGCTATGCCGAAGCCGACCCGACCTTCGATGTAGAAGGCATCGACGCCGCGCAAAAACTCGCGATCCTCGCGGCACTGGCCTTCGGTACGCCCATCGACGCCGATGGCGTTTTTACGGAAGGCATATCGTCGATTGCGATCGACGACATTCGTTTCGCTCGGGAACTGGGGTATTCCATCAAGCACCTGGGCTTTGCGCGACGCGGGGACGGCGCGATCGAAGCGCGTGTGCATCCGACACTGATCCGGCAGAACGCGCTCCTCGGCTCGATCAACGGCGTCACCAACGCCGTGACGGTCTGCGGCGATCTCGTCGGCTCGACGACCTATGTCGGACCGGGAGCCGGCGGCGATGCGACGGCGAGTTCCGTCGTCAGCGACCTGGTGGCGTTGGCTCGTGGTGCGTTAGCGCCGCCGAAATTGGGCGGACGGTCGCTGCCGAGATTGCCGATCGACGAAGTCGTCTGTCCGTTCTACTTGAGGATCAGTGCGATCGATGAACCGGGCGTCTTTGGCCATGTGGCCGACCTGCTCGGCAATCATGGCGTCTCGATTGAAGGCGCGATTCAGAGACCCGATTCCGCCCGAGGAAACGAGCCGGTGCCGATCGTGATTCTCACGAACGCCGTGCGCGATGCGACGATGGCCGAAGTGGGTCAGGCGATCGAAGCGCTTCCGGGCGTCGCTGAAGCGATCACGAAGATCCGCGTGGCGGAGATCGATTGACCCGCAAAGAGCGATCGATCCGCTAGCGTCGCCCGCCCGACCAGTACCCGGGAAGCTGGCCCGGTTTCCAGACGTGGGCGCGCGCGACGTCCTCCACGAGATCGGATCCCCAACCGGGTCGATCGGGAATGACGGCCATACCCGCCTCGAACTCGATCGGGTGTGTCACCAGTTCGTCTTTCCACGGCACGTCGTCGATGTCGATCTCGCAGATCCTGACGTTGGGTGTGATCGCGCAAAGATGCAGTGAATGTAGCGACGACAAATGACTGTAGTAGTTGTGGGGCGCGCAGTTCACCTCGAACGTTTCCGCCATATCGGCGACGCGCTTCGAGTTGGCGAATCCGTTCCAGGGCACGTCGATCATGCAGACGTCCATGGAACGAGCTTCGAAATAGCGCCGGTAGTCGCGGGCGGTGAAGAGGTTCTCTCCGGAGCAGACGGGCACGCGTACGGCGTCGCGGATCTCGCGCAACGCTTGTGGTTCGTACATGTCGATCTCGACCCACATCATGTTGAGGTCCTCGAGGGCATGGCAGATTCGCGTCGCCGCTTCCGTGCGGAAGTTGAAATTGAGATCGAGCGCGATGTCGACGTGGGGACCAACGGCGTCGCGAAACGTACCGATCTGGGTGCGGATGTGATCGAGCGTTGCGTTGTCGATGTTGCCGTCGGTCGATCCTTCGCCGCCACCGAATCCCGGCCGGAACGTGCGGGCCGGATTGCCTGGGAAAATGATGTTGGTCTTCAGTGCCGTAAAGCCGCGGTCCACGACCTCGTGGCCGAGATCGATGATGTCCTGCCAGCTACGAATCGACGGCACGCCGATGAGCTCAGCGTTGGAAGCGCGCGAAGAACCACAATGTGACCAGTACACCCGTTGGCGTGTCCGCAAGGGACCGCCAAAGAGCGAATAGACCGGGACGCCGAGCGCTTTGCCCTTGATATCCCAGAGGGCGAGTTCGATACCGGCAATGGCTTTGGCCGCGATCCCGCCGGGGCTCTGTCGCGCCACACGGTACATGTCCCAATACCGAGCCTCGACAGCGAGCGGATCCTGGCCTTGGAGGATCGGCTCGAACTCCTGTGCGGCACCGACCACGCTATAAGGCATCCGGCCGTCCGAGCACTCACCGTAGCCTGTGATGCCTTCGTCCGTGCGAACCGCGACGAATTGCCAGGGACGCCATCCGGCGTCCACAACGAACGTCTCCACTGCAGTAATCTTCATTGGTCCCCCAACCGCTGACCTCCCGCATCGTGGCGTGGGTTAAGGGCGCTTGGCAACGAAATCGTGGGTGGGAAGGCAATCGTGATCATCGAAAAACGACCACAAGGTCAGACGAAGCTGACCGGAGCGATCCCGGGGTTTCTCCGGCGTGTCTTCGCTGCCCGTGGGGTTCATGAGGATGAGGAGCTCGATCTCGGACTCCCGGATCTCCTGAAGCCCGATGAGCTGCCGGATATCGCCAAGGCCGCCGAGCGCCTCGCGGACGCCGTCGAGCAACAGGAGTCGATCCTGATCGTCGGCGACTACGACGCCGACGGCGCGACCGCCTCGGCGCTCTGCATGTCGGTTCTGACGCGATTGGGTGCCACGGCCGTCGACTTTCTCGTGCCGAATCGGTTCGAGTTCGGCTACGGACTGACGCCGGAAATCGTCGAGATCGCGCTCACCCGCGATCCCCGCATCATCGTGACCGTCGACAACGGTGTTTCGAGCATTCGGGGCGTCGAAGTCGCCCAGGCGGCGGGCGTCGACGTGATCGTCACGGACCACCACCTGCCGGGCGATGCCTTACCGGCTGCGTATGCACTGGTGAATCCGAATCTGCCCGGGTGCACGTTTGCGAGCAAAGCGCTGGCGGGTGTCGGGGTTGCCTACTACGTGATGGCGTCGTTGCGCGCCGTGCTCAAGAACCGCGGCTATTTCGAGCGAACGGGTATCACCGAACCGAACCTCGCGGAATGGCTCGATCTGGTTGCGCTCGGCACCGTCGCTGATGTCGTTCCGCTCGATCGGAACAATCGAATCCTGGTGTTTCAGGGCCTGAGAAGGATGCGCGCCGGGCGTATCCGGCCCGGGATTCGGGCGCTGATCGAAGCCGCGGCACGTCCGCAAGCCGGCTTGACCGCGCAAGATCTCGGGTTTGCCATCGGCCCGCGGCTCAACGCGGCTGGTCGCCTCGACGACATGTCCGAAGGCATCCGGTGCCTTCTGGCCGATGATCATCGCGAAGCGCGATCACGTGCCATCGCGCTCGATGAACTCAACCGGGCGCGACGCGAGATCGAGCAGGACATGAACGACGAGGCCCAGGTGCTCGTGCACGAGAACATGGCGCCCGATGATGTCGCTTCCATCTGCGTTTACGAACCGAGTTGGCATCAAGGCGTGATCGGCATCGTGGCCGGACGGGTGCGTGAGAAGTTTCATCGTCCGGTGATCGCCTTCGCCGACGCGGGCGACAGCTCGCCGGACGAGTTGCGCGGGTCGGCGCGCTCGATCCCGGGGCTGCATATCCGCGACGCTCTCGACGATGTGGCCGCACGATTTCCGGGCTTGCTCGAGAAGTTTGGTGGTCATGCGATGGCGGCGGGGCTCAGTTTGAAGCGGATTCACCTGGAGCGGTTCCGGAACGCCTTCGAGACCGCCGTTCGCGCTCGTGTTTCGGAACGCGACCTCGCCGGCGTCATCCTGACCGACGGGGAGCTCGTCGATGACGAGATCAGCCTCGCGAACGCACAGCTCGTTTCGACCTACGGGCCGTGGGGGCAGGCGTTCGAAGAGCCGACCTTTCACGGCGTGTTCGACGTGGTTTCGCAACGCGTCGTGGGTGAGAAACACCTGAAGGTCGTCTTGAAGACGGGATCGCGCGTGGTCGACGGGATCGCGTTCAACCAACCGCCACTGCGTGCCGAGCGCGTGCAGATCGTCTATCAGCTCTCCGTGAACGACTATCGGGCCTACGACACGCTGCAGCTTCGAATCGATCGAATTGAGCCGGCCGCCACATGATAAGATCGCGCGTTTTTTTTGAAGCCGGTCCCATGGCAGAGATCACATCCATACGCGATTCGTTGAAGTCTCTCGATGCGCGTGGCGACGCGCTTCGGGGGTACCTTTGACTTCGATGCAAGAGCAGACCGGCTAGAAGAAGTCGAGCGGGAACTCGCGGACCCCGACGTCTGGAACGACGCGGATCGGGCAAAGAATCTGAGTCGGGAGCGCTCGAATCTGGTGTCGGTCGTCGAAGGATTGCGTGACGTGGGAGACAACCTGGAAGCGTTGGCCGAGCTCGCCGAACTCGCGGTCGATGAGCAGGATCAAGGCGCCCTCGAAGACATTGCCCAGGAGCTGGCCGAGGTCGAGTCGATGCTCGAAGGGCTCGAGTTCCGGCGCATGTTCCAGGGCGAACTCGACGATTCGTCCGCTTTTCTCGAAGTGCAGGCGGGATCCGGCGGAACGGAAGCGCAGGATTGGGCGGAGATGTTGTTGCGTATGTACCTGCGCTGGGCGGAAAAGCAGGGCTTCAAAGCATCGCTCATCGAGGTTTCCGCCGGCGAAGTCGCGGGAATCAAGAGCGCGACCCTGCAGGTCGGCGGCGACTACGCTTACGGGTGGTTGCGCACGGAAACGGGCGTCCATCGTCTCGTTCGAAAGTCACCCTTCGACTCGGGCAACCGGCGCCATACGTCGTTTGCGTCGGTGTTCGTCTCTGCCGAGATCGATGATGACATCGAAATAGAGGTCGATCCGAGTGAGGTGCGCGTCGATACCTATCGAGCGAGCGGCGCGGGTGGACAGCACGTCAACAAATCCGATTCGGCAATCCGCTTGACGCATTTGCCGACGAACGTCGTCGTGCAGTGTCAGAGCGAAAGGTCGCAGCACCAGAACAAAGACAAGGCGTTCAAACAACTGCGCGCCAAACTCTACGAACTCGAACTGCAGAAACGACGGGCCGAACAACAGGCCTTGGAGGATTCCAAGGCTGATATCGGCTGGGGAAGTCAGATTCGCAGTTACGTGCTCGATCAATCGCGAGTGAAAGATCTACGAACTTCGATTGAGCGTAGCGATCCGAACAACGTATTGGACGGGGATTTGAACCCGTTCATCGAAGCGAGTTTAAAAGCAGGGTTATGACCGAAGAAGGTGACATTGTCGGGTTTCGGCGCGACAAGCTCGAATCGATTCGCGCGGCCGGGAGCGCGTTTCCGAATGATTTTCGGCGCGAGCATTTCGCGAGTGAGCTGGCCGAGCGTCTGAAAGATCACGACAAGGCCGCGCTCGAAGCCGAGACGATGACGACGGCCATCGCGGGTCGGGTCATGTTGCGTCGGGTGATGGGTAAAGCGAGCTTCGTCACGCTTCAGGACATGACTGGCCGGATCCAGGCGTATATCCGTCGTGACGGTGTGGGCGAGACGACCTACGACGACTTCAAGAACCTCTGGGACATCGGCGATATCGTTGCCGTGACGGGTCGCATGATGCGGACCAACAAGGGTGAACTCACCGTCGAAGCGGATTCGATTCGTCTGTTGTCGAAGGCGATCCAGCCCCTGCCCGAGAAGTTCCACGGGCTCGCGGATCAGGAAACGAAGTATCGCCAGCGCTACCTCGATCTATTGATGAACGACGAGTCGCGCCGGGTCTTCGAACTGCGTGCGAACGTCATCAAGACCATTCGAGCGTTCTTCGATGCGCGCCGGTATCTCGAGGTCGAGACGCCGATGATGCATCCGATTCCCGGCGGCGCGACCGCGCGTCCATTCGTCACGCATCACAACACGCTCGATATCGATCTCTATCTTCGAGTCGCACCGGAGCTGTATTTAAAGCGACTCGTGGTGGGCGGATTCGAGCGTGTTTACGAGATCAACCGGTGTTTCCGTAACGAAGGTCTGTCGACGCGCCACAACCCGGAGTTCACCACGGTCGAGTTCTATCAGGCGTTCGCCACATACCACGACATGATGGATCTGACCGAGGAGCTCCTCACCGAGGTGATCGAGGCCACGAGCGGCCGGCGGGTGGTCGAGTACGGCTCTCTGACCATCGATTTCAGCGACAAGATTCGCCGCCTGCCGATGGTCGCGGCCGTCGCCGAGGCAATCGGACGCAGTGAGCAGGAGGTTCGCGACGAAGAGCAACTCGCCGCCATCGCACGTGCGTCCAACATTCACGTCGACGACGGCTGGGGCTGGGGCCGGCTCCTGATGGAGGTCTTTGAAGCGCGTGTCGAAGATAGCCTCGTGCAGCCGACGTTCATCACGGACTACCCCGCCGAAGTTTCGCCGTTGGCGCGTCGTACGGACGGTGACGAACTGCTCACCGATCGATTCGAGCTCTTCGTCGCCGGTCGCGAACTGGCCAACGGTTTTAGCGAGCTCAATGATCCGGAAGATCAGGCGGCACGCTTTCGCGCGCAGATGGAACTCAAGGGTGCGGGCGATCAGGAGGCGATGCATTTCGATGCGGACTACGTCACCGCGCTGGAGTACGGGATGCCGCCGACCGCCGGTGAGGGGCTTGGCATCGACCGGCTGATCATGCTGCTCGCCAATGCGCCCACCATTCGCGACGTCCTGCTGTTTCCGCAGATGCGGCCGCGTGGATAGCCGATGAACGATCGCGTCACACTCGATCCGTCCTGGAAACAGGCGCTGAGCGATGAGTTTGATGCCGACTACATGGTCGCGTTGCGCCAATTCCTCGTCACGGAGAAACGGGCGCGCCGCGAGGTCTACCCGGCGGGTCCGAACATCTTCGCGGCCCTCGACTCGACGCCGCTCGATCGAGTGAAGGTCGTGATCATCGGCCAGGATCCCTACCACGGCCCCGGTCAGGCGCACGGCTTGTGTTTTTCCGTACCGCCGGGGATTCCCGCGCCGCCGTCCCTCGTCAACATCTTCCAGGAGATCAATGACGACATGGCGGATGACGATGTTCCGGGCGGCGGCTACGATCGCGGCATTCCGCCCGGCAAGGCGTGCCTGACGTCCTGGGCGGAACAAGGTGTTCTGTTACTGAACTCCGTCCTGACGGTGACCAAGGGCCGGGCGGGATCGCATCAGGGAAAAGGGTGGGAGACATTCACCGATCGCGTCGTCGAACTCATCAACCGTGAGCGGGATCATGTCGTCTTTCTGCTGTGGGGCAGCTATGCGCAGAAGAAGGGAGCGATCGTCGATCGCTCGCGCCATTGTGTTCTCACGGCACCGCATCCGTCGCCGTTGTCGGCCCATCGCGGTTTCTTCGGGTGTCGTCATTTTTCGGCGACCAACCAGTATCTCGTCGAGCACGGCGTTCTGCCGATCAATTGGTTCGATGTTTCGTGAATTCGTTCTTGAGCGGGCGTTGGCTCGTCGGCTCTTATCAGTTTGTTATTGAGGACTAGCCCATGACCACAAAGCTTGGCAATTTCGTGAACGGGGCGACGGTCGCCGGGACCGGCGACACGCTCGAGGTGACCAATCCCGCCAACCAGGAAGTCCTCGCGACGATCCCGTACGCCACGGCAGCCGAAATCGACGCTGCGGTTGCTGCCGCTGGGGACGCTCAGCGTGAGTGGCGTGAAGTGCCGACGCCGGAACGTGCGCGGCTCATGTTCAAGTACCAGGAACTGCTCAAAGCGAACCACGACGACATCGCCAGGATTCTTTCCCTCGAAACGGGCAAGACCTTCGATGACGCCAAAGGCGATGTCTGGCGCGGCATCGAGGTCGTCGAACACGCCTGCAACGTCTCGTCGATGCTGATGGGCGAAACGGTGGAGAACGTCGCGCGACGGATCGATACCTATTCGGTTATCCAACCGCTGGGTGTTTGCGCCGGGATCACGCCGTTCAACTTTCCGGCGATGATTCCGCTCTGGATGTTCCCGCTCGCGGTGGCGTGCGGAAACGGCTTCGTACTAAAGCCCTCGGAGCAGGACCCGATGACGCCGATGCGCCTGGCTGAACTCTTCAGCGAAGCGGGCGCGCCGGACGGCATTCTTCAGGTGATCCACGGCGGCAAGGACCAGGTCGATGCGCTGCTCACGCACCGCGATATCAAAGCCGTCAGCTTCGTCGGTTCGGTACCGGTCGCGAAGTACATCTATCAGACGGCGGCGCAGAACCTGAAGCGTGTGCAAGCGCTCGCCGGCGCCAAGAACCACATGGTGATCATGCCGGATGCCAACAAGGATCAGGCGATCTCGAGCCTCGTCGGTGCCTCGTGCGGCGCGGCCGGCCAAAGATGCATGGCCATCAGCGCCTGTATCCTCGTCGGTGAAGCGCGCGAGTGGGTCGACGATATCGCCGAGGCGATGGCAGCGGTTCGACCGGGTGTCTGGGACGACGAGGATGCCGGCTACGGTCCGCAGATCACCCAGGCAGCAAAGGATCGCATCGTCGGCTTCATCGAGCGTGGCGACGAGGAAGGCGCGCGTCTCGTGCTCGACGGTCGTGACTGTACGGTCGACGGCTATCCGGACGGCAACTGGGTCGGCCCGACGCTCTTTGCCGACGTCACCCCCGAGATGTCGATCTACAGGGAAGAAATCTTCGGGCCGGTGCTCGTCTCGTCCGGCGTCGAGACGCTGTCTGACGCGATCGACCTCATCAACCAGAACCCGTACGGCAACGGCGTTTCGATCTTTACCTCCAGTGGTGGCGCGGCGCGCACTTTCCAGCACGAGATCGAGGTCGGCCAGGTCGGCATCAACGTGCCGATCCCGGTACCGCTGCCGTTCTTCTCCTTCACCGGGTGGAAGGACTCGTTCTTCGGCGATCTCCACACCTACGGCAAGCAAGCCGTTCGCTTCTACACGGAGACCAAAACCGTGACGGCGCGCTGGCTCGACGAGATGGCGCCGGCGACCGCCAACATGACGATTCGGTTGCAATAGTGGTTCGTTTCGAAGAGTGCGAGGGCGCCGACGGTACGATCGGCGCACTCTGGCTCGATGACCCGGCGCGGATCAACGTCCTGACGATCGACATGGTCGGCACGCTGGTCGAGCGCCTGACGGCCTGGCGGGACCGTGACGACATCAAGCGGGTCGTCATCACGGCAGCCGGCGACCGTGGATTCTGTGCCGGTGGCGACGTCACCATTCTGCGCGATGCCATTCTCAAGAACCTCGAGGTAGGCGGCATCGTCGACAATCTGGCCGAGGACTTCTTCGAATCGGAGTATCGGCTCGACTACATGATCAAGTCGTACCTGAAACCCGTCATTTGCCACGGCTTCGGCGTGGTCATGGGCGGCGGCATGGGGATCTTCGGGTCGAGCGAGGTACGCCTGGCGACCCCACGGTCCCGGTTTGCTTACCCCGAGGTGAGTATCGGCCTCTTTCCGGACGCGGGCGCGACCGTGTTTCTGCGCGATCTCGATGTCGCGATCGCGAGATTCTTTGGTGCGACCGGTGCGCTGATCAATGCGGCGGACGCGCTCAAGATCGGGCTCGCCCATCATGTCGTGGCCGCGGACGAAGACGTTGTAGAGCTCGTTTGTCAGGCCGATTGGCGTGACCGGCTCGTCGCGTCGACCGAGACGATCGAAGGCATGCCCGATTCGGAACTCGCGCAAGTCGAGGCGGATATCGAGCGGGAGCTTGCGGATCCCGACCTCACCGTCGAAGGCTTACGCGCGGGCCTCGACACGATCGCGAACGTTTCGCGATGGGCCGCGCAGGCGCGAGACAAGGCTGAGGTCGGTTGCCCGACGACCGTGGGTATCGTGCTCGAGCAAATCAACCGCTCACGCGGGTACACCGACGCCGATTGCTTCCGGCTGGAAATGATCCTCGGGGCACAATGCGCGCGGCGCCCTGATTTCCCGGAAGGGGTCCGCGCGGTGTTGATCGACCGAGACGCGGCCCAATGGCATGTCGATTGGGACTCGCTGACACGCGAGCACGTGCTCGCCCACTTCGAGCCGCCCTGGCCCGAGAACCCACTCGCGGATCTCTGAGTTCGGCCTAGCGTTCGATTTCGAGGACGAGCCCGTCCGCGGTTTGCTGCGGGCCATCGTGGCGGGTGGCGGCCAATGTGAGGTTTTGGGTGCTCGCCAGCACGGTGCCGACGTTCTTCTCATCAACGAAGAGTGCCGCACCCGTCGCGAGCGGTGTTGCGGGGGTCGTGAAGCGGGCGAGACCGACTTTGATGCGTCCGCGGTGCTCGGCGCGGGCGACGATTTCCTGTCCGAGGTAACAGCCCTTATTGAAGCTGACCGCGTCGACTGCCGTCAGGCCCAAGGATTGCGGTAGAAATCGCCCGGCGATGGCTTCGGTCACGACGATCATCCCTGCCTCGACACAACCGCGATAGAACGTGTCGTCGCCGGCCGCCCGATCGGTGTGATCGACGGCGATTGCGAATTCGGTCGGCGGCAACGAAACCGCGGCGTCCGGGTCGTCCGCTCGGACGAATCGGGCGATCCCGTCGTCGAGCCATTCGGCCTTCGAGAACATCAGGTACTTGGCGAGATCGGCCTTTTGCGACTGGGCGACCGAGGCGTGTAGCAGGATTCGGACATGATCCGCCGTGCCCCACAACCAACCGGAAGCCGTGACACGTCCTTTGATATCGGTGAAAGCGGTGGGCAAGGCGTGCGCTGGCGCGATGGCATCGATGTCCGCCGTGACATAGCCCTGAAGGAAGCTCGCCGCGTCGCGGCCGGCGAGGGTGAGCAGGACGAATTGTCGTTCGGAGTCATTCATCGGAACCGTTGCACGCGAAAATGGACCTTCTCCTACATCGTAGCAGGCGATTCGATGCTTGAGCTTCATCCGCCGATCGCCAACGATGGTTCGATGGATCATGCAGAACATGGCGAAGAGACCGAGCTCGAAAAAGGCCGGGCCCGTTGGCGCAGTCGCCGGGGAATGTTGGAGCTGGATCTCGTGCTCGTCGCGTTCGTCGAGGACGAATTCGATTCGCTCTCGAGCGAAGAGAAGCGCCGGTACGTTGATCTTCTCGGGCTCGACGATTTCGAGCTTTGGGACTGGTTGCAAGGGGTTCGACGACCACCGCCGGAGTTCGAGAGGCTGATTGAGAAGATCGCAGCGGCCGCGAGGCTCTGACGGCGCACGCGAACCGCGGCGCACGGATGCTATGGACGCCGGGGCTCGATTGGCTAGTCGCGGTCGCGGTCATCCATCTCTTTCTCGCTGGTGTGTGGTTTTTGGCCGTCGGTCAGCTTTCGATCGTCGCCGGGATAGTCTCGTTCCGCCATTGGCTCGACGTCGCGCGGCGTGCGGAGACCTGGCTACTTGTGATCGAGAATGAACGGCTCGCCCTATTGGGACCCGGTCGAGACCGAAGCGGCTATCGAGAAACGGTCGACGTTCGAGGATCGGTTTGGATGGTCGATTCCACGATCGTGATTCCCACGCGGCATCGAACGCTGCTCATCCGGCGTCGCACGATCCGGGAAGATCAGTTCGCGATGCTGCGGCGGGCCCTTCTCGGACGCAACACGTCGAGTGGGTCGGGCTCGGGATGAACCAGGCTTCGCTCGGCGACGGTGAGTGTTTCGGGGAAGTCGAGCGTGTAGTGCAGGCCTCTGCTTTCCTTGCGCGACATGGCGCAACGCACGATGAGTTCGGCGACGTGCACGAGGTTGCGTAACTCGAGGAGGTCGGCGGTCACGCGGTGGTGCTCGTAGTAGTCCTTGATTTCGCGCTTCAGGAGGTCGAGGCGGTGCTGGGCACGTTCGAGGCGACGTGTTGTGCGGACGATGCCGACGTAGTCCCACATGAAGCGTCTGAGCTCGTGCCAGTTGTGATTGAGCACCACCTGCTCGTCCGAATCGGTCACACGCGATTCGTCCCAATCGGGCACGTCGATCGTCTCGTGAGTGCCCCGGTCAGCGGCGGCGATATGTTCCGCCGCGCTTCTGGCGAAGACCAGGCACTCGAGCAACGAGTTGCTGGCGAGCCGGTTCGCGCCGTGCAGGCCCGTGCAAGCCACTTCGCCGACTGCATAGAGGCCTGGAACGTCCGTACGCCCATCCGTGTCGACGACGACGCCGCCGCAGGTGTAGTGCGCGGCCGGGACGACGGGAATCGGTTCGCGACGCATGTCGATGCCGTAGCGCAGGCATCGTTTCAGGATGGTCGGGAAATGGGTCTCGATGAACTGATCGTCGCGGTGGCTGATGTCGAGGAAGACACAGTCGACACCGAGACGTTTGATTTCGTGGTCGATCGCCCGGGCGACGATGTCGCGCGAAGCCAGCTCTCCGCGCGAGTCGAACCGTTCCATGAAAGGCGTGCCGTCCGGCAGCAACAGCCGTCCGCCTTCTCCCCGGACCGCCTCGCTGATGAGGAACGACTTCGCCTCCGGGTGGTAGAGGCAGGTGGGGTGGAATTGGTTGAATTCCATGTTCGCGATGCGACTACCAGCGCGCCAGGCCATCGCGATGCCATCACCCGTCGCGCCGTCCGGATTGCTCGTGTAGAGATACACCTTGCTGGCGCCACCCGTTGCGAGGATCACGAAGCGAGCTTCGATCACTTCGACGTGGGTCGTCTGACGGTTGTAGACGTAGGCGCCGAGAACCCGGTTGTCCGTGGCGCCGAGCTTCGCGGACGTGACGATGTCGATCGCCACGCGATCGACGAGCACCTCGACATTGGGTTTGCCCAATACCTGACGAACCAGGGTCGATTCGACGGCTCGTCCGGTGGAATCCGCCACGTGCAGGACGCGACGGTAGGTGTGCCCGCCTTCCTTGGTCAGATCGAGCCCGTGGGCCCGTTTGTCGAACTCGAGCCCGAGTGAGATCAGATGTTCGATCGCCCCGGGGCCTTCTTGTACGGTAAAGGCGACGACCTCTTCGTCGCATAGACCCGCGCCCGCGCGGATCGTGTCATCGATATGTGATTCGAAGCTGTCGGAGTTCGCCTGGACCGCGGCGATCCCACCTTGCGCCCAGTTGGTCGACCCGTCCCGAATGGCGTCTTTGGAGAGGACGAGGACGCTCAAATGCTCGGGTAGATGAAGGGCTGCCGCGAGCCCGGCGGCGCCGCTACCGAGGATCAGGACGTCGGCTGATTGTCGCGGATTGGCCGTTTCGGCCAGCTTGGCTGTTCGTGATCGCGTCAAGTGCCGGCCCTGGCCCCATCGCAACAAGGTGGCCAGCTAGTATAACCCGCAGCCAAAGGGCAGAATGCGCGCGATCAGACAGAGCGCTCGCTGCGGGTCGAGAAACCGTCCGCCAAAGAAAGCGCCATGTACGTCCATAAGGACTTAAGGTCGATTGGCTGCCGATACCGACCAGGAGTTAGTCAAACGGGTTCAGAAAGGCGACCGTTCCGCCTTTGATCTGCTGTTTGTCCGCTACCAACACAAGATTCATGGGTTGGTGAGCCGCTTCGTGCGTACGCCGGAGGAAGTCGAGGACGTCGTCCAGGAATCCTTCATCAAGGCCTATCGCGCGTTGCCGCGCTTTCGTGGCGATAGTGCCTTCTATACCTGGCTTTACCGGATCGCGATCAATACGTCGAAGAACTATCTCGTCTCCCGCGCGCGGCGGCCGCAGTCTGTCGACCTCGATGTCGAGGAAGCCGACTCGATGGAAAGTCTCGACACGCCGAAGGAACGCGAGGACCCGGAAAGTGTCTTACGAAGGGACGAATTGGAGGCGGCAATCAACGAAGCAATTGCCAGATTGCCGGAGGATCTGAAAAGCGCGGTAACTCTTCGAGAATTTGATGGTCTAAGCTACGAGCAGATCGCTGTGATCATGGAATGCCCTGTGGGGACGGTGCGTTCGAGGATCTTTCGCGCGCGAGAAGCGATCGATGAGTACATCCGACCGCTGATTTCGAGGAAATAGTGGTGGAACTCTGGGGGGAATGGGAGTGATGAGGTAGTCATGTCCGAGACATTGCGTGAGTCGATGTCCGCCGTGATCGACGGCGAGGCAGACGAATTCGAAGTTCGGCGTGTGCTCGACGAAGTAGAGCACGATGACGAGCTGCGGGAAAAATGGCACCGCTACCACCTCCTGGGCGCCGTTTTGCGCGGCGAGTCGCTGGCAGATCCGCGAACCCGTACCGAACTTGCCGGCTGGATGACCGGGTCTGACACCGATGACGTGGAACCTGAGCCGCTTGATGAAGAAAGCGACCCGCCAACGAAAACGAAGTCGGCGTGGAGTGATTGGGTGATCCGCGGTGGCATCGCCGTAGC
This sequence comes from uncultured Pseudomonadales bacterium, assembly GCA_951813295.1. Lineage (GTDB taxonomy): Bacteria > Pseudomonadota > Gammaproteobacteria > Pseudomonadales > Azotimanducaceae > VXYL01. Next base: position 72,501 of record CATOTI010000002.1, on the reverse strand, counting down.
CGTCGCCCTCTCGTTGGTGTTCGGCGTCCAGTTCTTTGAGACCGAACCGAGTGGGCCGCTCGTCGCTGATGCGACGCCGCCCGTGGGGCTGCGATTGCCGAGCGAGAACGACCGCCGGCGCGCAAACGCTTACATGCTGCAGCACGCTCAGCACACGTCGATTGCCACACGCACGGCATCGGTCCCGTTCGTCAAAGTTCTCACGGTTCGCGCGGACGAACGATCGCAGTGATTCGTCCCGCCTCGACCATCCTCGCGTTCATGCTGTTGTTGGGCGCGACGCCGACGGTCGGCGCCGGGCTCGACGAAGGGCGGGCGATGACCGACTGGGTAGCGCGCATGGACAGCGCTTTCCAGGATTTCGACTACGACGGCGTATTCAGCTACTACAGCGGCAACGACCTCGCGACGATTCGGGTCGTGCACAAAGTGATCGACGGCGTCGAGCACGAGCGCATGGTCCATTTGAATGGGGCGTCGCGCGAAATCATTCGCCGAGGGCAGGAAGTGCTCTGCATCGTCGAGCCTGGCGACGATCTGTTGGCGCTCGAAGGCTCGATCCCGGCCGGTCCTTACGCGCGCGTGTTTTCGCGGCGTTTCGACGCGATCGGCGATAGCTACGATGTACGTCTTGCGGGCAGTGGGCGTGTGGCGGGGCGCCCTGCCAAACGGGTCGCGATCGTCCCGCGTGATGGGGACCGGTTCGGCTATCGCCTCTGGCTCGACGAGGAGACGGGCTTACTCCTGCGATCTGAACTCCACGATCTCGACGGTTCCAATCTCGAAATCTTCCAGTTCACGAGCCTGGAGATCGGCAACGTCAGCAAGGAAGCGCTCGAACCGAGCACCTCCCACGGTGCGATCACCAGTCATCTTTCGGCCAGCAATCAGACCTTTGTTTCGCGCAACGAACCGCTGAAGTGGTACGCGCGATGGGTTCCAAGTGGATTTCGGATGACGAGTGCCGACATCCGTCGGCCGCCGGCGGATCAGAAGGACGTCTACACAATGATGTTCACCGACGGACTGACGGCGTTCTCGGTCTTCGTGGAATCGATGCCAGAAGGCGCCGGCGACGTCGTGTCACGCAACGGCGCAACCGTCGCCTTCACGAAGCTCGTCGATGGACCGGACGCGGAGCACCTCGTCACGATCGTCGGGGAGATCCCGGTCGTGACGGCGCGCAAGATCGCCGAAGGGGTCGTTTATCAGCCCTGAGCCGAGACCGGCCGACCATTCGGCTTGCACCCGAGGGGGCGAAGTCAGAAGGAGCCCGCGCGGGACCTACGTCGCACTCGATTCGACGCGCTGCCCCGGGTGTACCGGTCGTTGTGGCATCCGGCTCGGCTCGCAGAGCTTCAAACTGGAAGGGGTGCTCGGTCCTCGCGTGCGAATCGCGAACAGCGAGCGCTTCGAACCAGGCGATCGCGTTGCCATCAGCGTCGATGAGGATGCAGCGGGACGTCAGCTCACGTGGCTGTTTCTCCTGCCGATCGTGGGTGCGAGCCTGGTCTACGTCCTCACCGATTCGTCGGCCGGGCTCATCGGCGGTTTGCTGGCAGGCTGTGGGGTCGCCGCCGCGGGGCTACGATGGTTCTCGCCACGGCGCCTCGCGCTCGTCGCCGTGAGCCGCGCGCCGGGTCCCGACGCCCGATGAACGACTAGCGCCGAAAATTCTTGAAGAGCGCTGCCTTCGCTGGCTCTTGTAAAATCCGCCCTCGCTTTCCCAACGATGCCCTTAATGCAACGTCATGAGCTGATCCGCAACTTCTCGATCATCGCGCATATCGATCACGGCAAGTCCACGCTGTCCGATCGTTTCATCCAACTGTGCGGGGGTCTGAGCGATCGGGAAATGGCCGAGCAAGTGCTCGATTCCATGGATCTCGAGCGCGAGCGGGGAATCACGATCAAGGCGCAGAGCGTCACGCTCGATTACGAGGCGACCGACGGCAACACGTACCAACTGAACTTCATCGATACGCCCGGTCACGTCGATTTCAGCTACGAGGTCTCCCGCTCGCTCGCGGCGTGCGAAGGGGCGTTGCTCGTCGTCGATGCGGCCCAGGGTGTCGAAGCGCAGTCGGTTGCCAACTGCTACACCGCGATCGAACAGGGTCTCGAAGTCTTGCCGGTGCTCAACAAAATGGACCTGCCGCAAGCGGACCCCGACCGTGTAGCGGACGAAATCGAGAACATCATCGGTATTTCCACCGACGGCATCACAGCGGTCAGCGCCAAGACCGGTAGCGGTGTCGAGGAACTGCTCGAAGCGCTGATCACCGGCATTCCCGCACCGGAGTGCTCGCCGGGCGCGCCGCTCCAGGCGCTCATCGTCGACTCCTGGTTCGACAACTACCTCGGTATCGTCTCGCTGATCCGGGTTCTCGAAGGTTCCGTCGGGGTCGGCGATCGGATCATCATCAAATCGGTCGGTCGCACCCACATCGTCGATCAGGTCGGTGTCTTCACGCCGAAACGAAAGAAGCTCGATCGGCTGGAGGCCGGGGAGGTGGGCTATCTGGTCGCGGGTATCAAGGACATCCGCGGCGCCCCGGTCGGCGATACGATCGTCTCGACCGATGCCCCGGACGTAGCGGCCGTGCCCGGATTCGCGACCGTCAAACCGCAGGTCTACGCCGGCCTTTTTCCCGTCAACTCCGAGGACTTCGAGAACTTCCGCGATGCGCTGGCCAAGCTCACGCTGAACGATGCATCGCTGCACTTCGAGCCGGAAACGTCGGACGCCCTCGGATTCGGTTTCCGGTGCGGTTTCCTCGGCATGCTCCACATGGAGATCGTCCAGGAGCGGCTCGAGCGGGAATACGATCTCGACCTCATTACCTCCGCGCCGACGGTCGAATACGAGATCGGCCTCGCGAACGGTGAGTCGAAGCAGATCTCGAACCCGTCGAAGCTGCCCGATTTGGGCAAGATCGTCGAGATGCGCGAACCGATCGCCGCCGTGAACATCCTGGTTCCGCAGGAATACGTCGGCAACGTCATCGGTCTCTGCGTCGAGCGCCGTGCCGTCCAGAAAGGCATGCAGTTCACGGGCGGCCAGGTGTCGCTCGACTACGACATTCCCATGGCGGAAGTCGTGATGGACTTCTTCGACCGGTTGAAGTCCGTCAGCCGCGGATTTGCGTCGCTCGACTACTCCTTCACCCGCTTCGAAGCCGCACCCCTCGTGCGGCTGGATGTCTTGATCAATGGCGATCGCGTCGATGCACTCGCGCTGATCGTGCATCGAGAGCAAGCGCAGTCGCGCGGGCGGGATCTCGTCACGACCATGAAGAAGCTCGTGCCGCGGCAGATGTTCGACGTCGCGATTCAGGCGGCGATCGGCTCACAGATCGTCGCGCGCGTGAACGTCAAGGCGCTGCGTAAGAACGTGACGGCGAAATGCTATGGCGGCGACGTCACGCGCAAAAAGAAGCTCCTCGAGAAACAGAAAGAGGGCAAAAAACGGATGAAGCAGGTTGGACGGGTCGAGATCCCGCAGGATGCGTTTCTCGCCGCGCTCAAGATAGAACGTTGACGGGCAAGAGCGCGAATGACGTCGCCCTGATGCTGGAAAAGTTCGAGCGGCGCATCGGCTATACGTTTGAAGACCGAGCGCTCCTGGCCGAAGCGCTCACGCACAAGAGTGCGGGTGTTGTGAACAACGAGCGGCTCGAGTTCCTCGGCGATGCGGCCCTCGGCTATGTCGTTGGACGAAATCTTTTTGAGCGTTGGCACGAGGCGAACGAGCACGAACTCACCCTCATGCGCGCATCGCTCGTCAAGGGGGCGACGCTGGCGGCGGTCGCGCGGGATATCGGCCTTGGCGAGTTTTTGTCGCTCGGGCCGGGTGAGCGCAAGAGCGGTGGGAGAGATCGCTCTTCGATCCTGGCCGATGCAGTCGAAGGCGTGATCGGTGCGGTCGTCTGCGATGGCGGGCTCGAGGCAGCGACCGGCGTGATCGAACGAACATTCGCTGAACGGCTCGAAAATGCCCGGCACGAGAGCGCCAAGGATCCGAAGACGCTGTTGCAAGAACTCCTGCAAGGGCGCGGGCTGGAGCTGCCGCGCTACGAAATCACGGACCGTATCGGTCGCGACCATGCGATCGAATACGTTGTCGAATGTCGCGTCGCTTCGCTCGATGTAGCCGAACGCGCACGCGCCAGCAGCCGTCGAGAGGCCGAAAAACTCGCCGCGCGGCTTGTCCTGGATCGACTCGCGTCGTGAAGCGTTTCGGTTTCGTTGCCCTCGTGGGACGACCCAATGTCGGCAAGTCGACCCTCTTGAACCACCTGCTGGGCCGTAAGCTCAGCATCACTTCGCGTAAACCGCAGACGACCCGGCACGCATTGCTCGGCCTCATGACCGAAGGCGACGTGCAGATTGCCTACGTCGATACACCAGGACTGCACGTGCCACGCGAACGGGCCATCAATCGCTTCATGGTCAGTCAAGCGACCTCGACGCTGCGCGACGTTGATCTGGTCGTGCTCTTGATCGACGCACGCGGTCTCAAGAGCGCGGACGAGTTCGCATTGCGCGCGGTCGAACGCGCGAATCGCCCGACGATCTGCGTGATCAACAAGGTCGATCTGCTCGGTGACAAGACACGGCTTTTGCCGTTGATCGCGGAACTCGACCAGGTCGGGTCTTTCGAGGCGATCATCCCGATTTCGGCACTACGTAACGAAGCGCTCGACACGTTGGCGCGCGAGATCGCCGAACGTATCCCGGAAGGCGAACACCTCTATCTCGAGGATCAGGTCACGGACCGCCCCGCCGAGTTTGTCATCAGCGAAATGATCCGCGAGAAGCTGATGCGTCGGCTGGGCGACGAACTCCCGCATCGCACGACTGTCGTGGTGGATCGTCTGGACCAGACCAGAGCGGTTGCTGATGTCGACGCCGTCATCTATGTCGAGCGGAAGAGCCAGAAGTCGATTGCGATCGGTCGCGGTGGCGCGATGTTGAAGTCGATCGGCGAGGACGCCCGTCGCGATATCGAAGAACTGCTCGGTCAGAAAGCGATGGTTCGCCTATGGGTCAAGGTGGATGCGGGCTGGACCAATAGTGCCCGGGCCCTGGCGCGTCTCGGCTACGAGTCCTAAAGCGTGCAGGAGAGTCTGGCGGGCTTCGTGCTTCACCGCCGGCCCTACCGCGAAACGAGCTTCCTTGTGGACGTCTTCAGTCGAGAACAGGGTCGTTTGAGTGGCGTCGTTCGCGGTGCACGCTCGACGGGAAAGGGACGCCGATCGAACACGAAGCCACCAATCGAACCTTTCCGCCGCCTGCAGGTCGTGATCCGGGGGAAAGGATCGCTACGTTCGATCGACCGCTACGAGATTGAACGAACCCTCCAGCTCGAGGGCGATCAACTCGTCGGCGGTCTCTATCTCAACGAGGTGTTGACGCGCGTGCTCGAGACCGACGAGCCGATGGCGCGTTTGTTCGATACCTATGAAGTGACGCTCGTGGCATTGGCGGCTGGCGGTCCGCTGAGCCCGCCGTTGCGTTCATTCGAAAGGGTGCTGCTCGAGGAACTCGGCTACGGGATCGACTTCGATTGCGACCTCGACGGTCAGCCGATCGGCTCGGGTGACTATCGTTATCGCGGAGATGGATTCGAACGAGTGAGTGATTCACCGCCAAGCGATGGTGCTGCGCCGCTGGTCGTGCCGGGGAATCACTTGCGCGCGATCGGCGAATTTGACTTCAGCGACAAGGCGGTGGCGCGATCGGCGCTCATGATTTTCCGTCGCGCGTTGCGCCCGCATCTCGGAGAGAAACCGCTCCAATCCCGTGAACTGCTACGTTCCGGTAAACGCTCGTGAGTCGACGTAAGCTGCCACCCGAAATCGATGTCGACATCGTCGATCTCGAACGCGACTCGATGTTGGGCATCACGTCGTTCGCTGAACGACGGGTCCTCGTGAAAGGGGTACTGCCAGGCGAACGAGTCGAAGCGAAGGTCATGGCTAAATCGAAAGGTGCCTTTCGTGCGGTCGCGAATCGCATCGATCGAGCGAGCTACCTGCGCCGCGAAGCGCCTTGCGAGATCGCACCGCGATGTGGCGGTTGCACGCTCCAGCACGTCGTTGAGACACATCAGCGTGAGCTCAAGCGGCAGGCGCTGGCGCTCGAACTCGACCGGGCCGGCGTCAGAGCACCGGCAATCGACATCATCGAGACACCGAAGCGACTCGGTTATCGGCGTCGTGCGCGTCTGGGAGTGCGTCACCTGCCGGGCTCGCGTGAGACGCTCGTTGGATTTCGCGAATCGTTCGGCAGCTACGTTGTCCGGATGAATCACTGCCTGACGCTGACCCCGCGCCTCGCCGCGTTGATCGAACCGCTGAAAACGACGATCGCGTCGCTTGTCGACCCGAGCGTCGTGCCGCAAATCGAGTTAGCAGAGGGCGATGGGGCGGCCGCCGTCGTGATTCGCCACCTCCAACCCCTCGCGATCGAAGACCTCGACGGGTTGCGCCGCTTCGCACACGAACAGTGGGTTCGGGTGTATCTGCAGCCCGGAAATCTCGACTCGGTCGCACTCCTCGAGTCGCCAGACGGCGATTGCTCGCCGCTCAGCTATCGACTCACGGCTTACGGGCTCGATCTACAATTTGCGCCCACGGATTTCCTGCAGGTGAACGGTGCCGCGAACGAGATGCTGATCGACCGAGTGACGGCCGCAGTCGGTGCGGCTGACGGCCATAAGGTCGTGGACCTTTTTTGTGGACTGGGCAACTTCGCTTTGCCGCTCGCGCGACGCGGGGCGGTCGTCCGCGGTGTCGATTTCAGTGCCGATTCGATCCAGCGTGCGAATGACAACCGCGATCGAAACGCCGTACGTGATGCGACCTTTCGAGCCGCCAATCTCTACATTGAAGACGTAGGTGATTGGCTCGGCGAGTTCGATGTCGCTGTGATCGACCCGCCGCGCTCCGGTATGGGATCCCGCCTGCTCGAGCAGGCGGCGCGCTGGGCGAGGCATTGCCGGAAGATCGTCTATGTGTCATGCAATCCCTCGACGTTTTCGACCGACGTAGCCCGCCTCTCGAGGTTCGGGTATCGGTTCGAATCCCTCCACGTCATGGATATGTTCCCGCAGACGAGTCATGTGGAAACGCTCGGAGTGCTCGCGCGTGGTTAGGCTACGTGACGAACTCCCGCGCCTGGCGAACGGCGAGCCGGATTTCGACCTCTGGCTCGACGAGATCCGTGATATCGATGACCCCGGCCGTCGTAGCGCGCATCGTCTGCTGGCGATGATTTCGGGCGATTCGCGCGTGCGCGGCGTTGAACTCGTCGAGCTTCTCGTCGGCCTGCAGGTCGATCTCGTGACAGTCATGGCGGGCCTCTCCTTTTACGCACTGGCCCGCGGTGAGATGGGCCATGACGAAATCGACGATCAGGTCTCGAGGTTGGTCGTCGCCGTCTCGCGCTTGAGTTCGATCGATGTCTTGCCGTTTGCCGAAACGAGCATCCTGCGCAGCGAATCGAAAAGTCAGGCGGAAAACGTACGGGCCATGCTCGTCGCGCTGATCGACGACCCTCGAGTGGCCGTCATCAAGCTGGCCGACGTCGTGGTCGCCCTTCGAGCAGCGAAGGACGATGACAACCCGTCGCGCCAGCGGGCAGCGCGCGAGGGGCTCGAGTTCTTTGCGCCGTTAGCGGGTCGGCTGGGTATCTGGCAGCTCAAGTGGGCCATCGAAGACCTCGCGTTCCGCTATCTCTACAAAGACGCCTACATGCGTATTGCTTCCATGCTCGACGGCCGCCGCGACGAGCGAGAACGGCAGGTCGAAGCGATTCGCCAGGACCTCGAGTTTCGGCTCGACAACGTGGGTATTGGCGCCGAGCTCTTCGGGCGTGCGAAAGCGATCTACTCCATCTGGCAGAAGATGCAGTCGAAGTCGATCGACTTCGGCGAGGTCCACGACGTGCAAGCCGTTCGCGTGCTGGTCGATTCCGTCGAGGACTGCTATCGCGTGCTCGGTGTCGTGCACACGTCCTGGCCACATATTCCCGACGAGTTCGACGACTACATCGCCAACCCGAAGGACAACGGCTACCGGTCGATCCACACCGCGGTGATCGGACCGGTCGGTAAAACGCTCGAAGTGCAGATCCGCACTCGCGAGATGCATGACGAGGCCGAGTTAGGGGTTTGTGCGCATTGGGCTTACAAAGGCGACGACGGGCTCGAATCGAAGAAACTCGATTGGTTGCGCAACGTGCTCGATTGGCACGACGAACTCGGTGCCCATCCGGTGGGCTCGTTCGAATCGCACGACCGGGTTTTCGTTGCGACCCCGCAGGGACATGTCGTGGATCTGAGCCAGGACGCGACGCCGATCGACTTCGCCTTCCGCATTCACACGGATGTCGGCTATCGCTGCCGCGGAGCACGGATCGACGGTACTCGAGTGCCGCTCAATACGGTGTTGCGAACCGGTCAACGGGTCGAAATCGAAACTGCCGAGGAGGGCGGTCCGCTGCGGGAGTGGTTGAATCCCGCGCTCGGCTACATCGCGACATCGCGGGCGCGAACGAAGATCCAGGGATGGTTCCGCGGTCAGCTGAGCGAGTCGAACGTTTCGGCCGGGCGGACGCTGCTCAGCGAGACGTTCGAGCGTCTGGGGATCGTTGTCGATAACGAAGCGCTGGCGCGTGAAGCCGGCTACGACTCGGAAGACGAACTCCTATTGGCGGTGGGGGTCGGTGAACAGCACGTCATCCACCTCGTCCGCCTCGCGTCGGCACAGAACGACGGGCAGCTTTCGTTGTTACCGCACGGCCGTGAGGAGCGACCCGGTTTCTTCACGAGTTTCCGGGTGATCTGCAACGACCGTGACGATCTCATTCGCGACATCATGGAGGTCCTCTCCGAGTCGTCGACGTCGATCGTTGGCGTCAATGCGCGGGCGACGGAACCCGGTGTGACGGCGTCGATTTCGATCGACCTGCATGCCGAGTCGATGACGGCGTTTGCGACGGCGATCGAGCGTATCGAACGCATCACCGATGTCAGGCGCGTCGAACGTGTCGTCGAAGACAAGATTTGACGTCCTGCACTTCCGTCCGCGCCACTGATTCGTAAACTATCGCGCTTCGTCGCCGTGACTCCGATCGAGGTTCGCGGACGCGGATTCTCGAGAGATCAGGAGACACCACTATGCGACTCATTTTGTTAGGCCCCCCCGGCGCGGGAAAAGGCACTCAGGCGCAGTTCATCTGCGATGACCAGGGCATCCCGCAGATATCGACGGGCGATATGTTGCGTTCGGCGGTCGCCGCCGGTACCCCGCTCGGTAAACGCGCGCAGGCGATCATGGATGCCGGCGAACTCGTCGATGACGAGACGATCATCGGCCTCGTCAAAGAGCGAATCACAGGAGACGACTGCGCCAACGGCTATCTCTTCGATGGGTTCCCGCGAACAATTCCGCAAGCGCAAGCCGTCGCGGATGCGGGCATCACGATCGACGCGGTCGTCGAGATCAAGGTTCCGGACGACGATGTGGTGGGACGGATTTCGGGGCGTCGGGTGCACGAGGGAAGTGGCCGCGTCTATCACGTCACGTTCAACCCGCCGAAGACGCCAAATGTCGACGATGAGACGGGCGAGCCGTTGATCCAACGCGAAGACGACCAGGAAGCGACGATCCGTGAACGCCTGAAGATCTACCACGGGCAGACCCATCCGTTGGTCGATTTCTACCAGACGCTGTCCGAATCGAGCGGTACGCGCTACGTGGCGATCGACGGCACGGGCGGTGTCGACGAGATTGCGGGCGCAATACGAGCCGCGCTCGCGGGTTAGTTCACTTCAGAGCAGGGCGCCCTGGTCGGTCAGGAGTAACACGTCGACCGCGGTGCCTGGTTCAAGATCACCCGCTTGCTCGGGGACGATGACGAGGCAATTGGCACCGGCAAACGTCGAGAGCCGGTTGGAGCTCTGATCCCCGGTGGGCGTCACGGTGAGCGCGCTGTTTCGATGCGTCAGCTGGCCGCGGACGTACTCGCGACGCCCGGGTTTATGGGCGATCGGTCCGTCGAGGTTCGCCGGAACCGGGATCGGTGCCGTGGGCTCCGTTCCGGAGAGCGCGTCGATCGCCGGTGCGACAAAAAGCAGATAAGTCACGATCGTCGACACGGGATTGCCTGGGAGCCCGAAAAACAGCGCATCTTCGATGCGACCGACGGCCAACGGCTTGCCCGGCTTGAGTGCCACGCGCCAGAAGTCGAGTCGGCCGAGGGCTTCGACGACGCCGCGGACGTAGTCGGCATCGCCGACCGAGACACCTCCCGAGGTCACGATCACGTCATGATCGCGTGCAGCTTGTTCGAGCGTCGCTCGAATGGGTGACGGGTCGTCCGGTAAACGACCGAGGTCGGTCACGACGGCTGCCTGGTGCGCCATCAGCGCGTTTAGCGCGAATCGATTCGAGTCGTAAATCTGTCCCGGGGCGAGCTGCGCACCCGCGTCGGCGAGTTCATCGCCCGTCGAGAAGATGCCGACTCTGACTTTCTTGTGTACGACGACGGTTTCGATACCGCAGGCCGCGAACCAGGCCAGTCGAAGGGGTGTCAGCCGGGTACCGATCGTCGCGATGGATTCGCCTTTGTTGACGTCGTTGCCCCGATACCGGACATTTTCTCCAGATTCGACGGGTGCCGTTCGCGTGAAGGTATCGCCGTCGCGAGTCCCGTCCTCCTGTAGAACGACCGCGTTCGCGCCCGGTGGCATCTGCGACCCAGTGAATACCCGGGTGGTCGTACCCGGAACGACGCGGGTATTGGATGGATGCCCTGCTCGCGCTTCCGCGGTGACGCGGTAGGTTTCTATTTCGTCAGCGATGACGGCGTAGCCGTCCATGCTGGAAGCATCGAACGGTGGAAGGTCGATCCCGGCAGAGACGGTCTCGGCGGTGATACGACCGCTCGCGTCGCCGATCGGAATGCGTTCCCGGTCGATGTCGCCCGCATTTTCGCGGATCAGAGCAATCAATTTCCCGAGGGCGAGGTCAACGTTTAGCATTTCGCTCATGACGATGCTCTTGGCCATAGAAACAACCACCGAAATATGCTCGGTGGGATTAGCGAACGACGGGGAATGGATCGAGGATACGCAGTTCGCCCCGCGGCTGCATAACCAACGGATCCTCGCGGCGATCGACAACATCATGCGTGCCGTCGAAGCGGAACCTGGCGATCTCGACTATGTCGCATTTTCGGCGGGGCCCGGCTCGTTTACGGGTGTTCGTATCGGCGCCTCGGTGGCGCAGGGTATCGCCTTTGCGGCCGCCGCCCAGACGATTCGCGTGCCGACGGCTGCCGCGCTTGGCCTCGGCGTTTGTGGTCTCGTCGACCTTCCTCGCCCGATTCGAAGGCGATCGCGGCCGCGGTTTTTCTACGAAGCGGAGGTGGGGCCCTCGGGTGAACTCTCCTCCATCGATGTACTCCGCGAAGTCGAAGAACTTCCGCGGATGGACGACGAGTCGGTCAGCGCTTCCGCGCGCTGGGTTGCCGAGGTCGCCCTCGCGCATCTCTGTTCTGCGCTCCCGTTGGTCGAAGTGGGTCCGCCGCGCACGGCGCTACCCTTCTACGTCGAAGGGGATTCACCCTGGCAACCGAACCGGTAGCGCCGATCGTTTATGCGACGGCCGCGCAACGTTCGATGGTAGAGGGGCGGGGTTGGCGCTTCTCGGACATCGACCACCGCCCGCCGGGGTGGCAACTCCTCTGGCAGGAAGGTCGCCTCGTCGTTGCCGATGGTCGATCGAAACTCAGTCTCGGGGTCGACGAAATCTTTCGGCGGGCTCGCGGCGGCAACCTCGCGATCGCCAAGGCGTGCCGCGGCGCGCGGCGTGTGCACGATGCGTTGGCGGGGTGGGGGACCGACGCGATGACGCTGGCAGTCCTCGGCCTCGATGTCGTCGCAACTGAGCAAGACGCGCGGGTCCATGCGGTGTTGGCCGAACGAATCGTCGCACTAAGGACCGCTAATCCCGGCGTCTCGATCGAGAGCAAGAACGTAGAGGCGTCGAGGCTTTGGCGGGCGAGCGAGCACTTCGACGTGGTCTACCTCGACCCGATGTTCGAGCCTCATCCGACGACGGCGCTCGCGAGTGGCCGCATGCAAGCGCTCGAAGCCTGGGTGGCGCCGACGCCGACAGAGGATCTCGTCGAGATGCTCGATTTGGCACGCGGGGTTGCGCGAGTGGTCGTAAAAAGGCGGCGGAAAGATCCCGCCCTCGAGGCGCCCGATTGGTCGATCAGGGCGAAGGCGGTTCGTTTTGACGTGTATCGGCAACGCCCGCCGATCGCACCTCCGGGGGGATGACACCTCGCCATGTCGTTGCGAGTTCATCGAGTTCCGGGCGACGGCTAATGCACCCGGATGCTTCGTCGACGCAGATGAATCCTCTTTCGGCCAGGCCGTTCAGGAATTCATCGAACAAGCGCCCTTCGTAGAACTCCGGCGCGTTGATACCCCAGAGCCGCGCGACGCGTTTTGCTCTCGCCTCGCATTCGGTGAGCAGGGATTCGCGATCGACGGGTTTGGCCTCGATGGCGGCGACCGCGACGAAGTAACGTTCGATCGTCGGCAGAACGACCCGGGAGAGCATGGTCAGGCGGAGCCGATTCGGTTGATCGAAACGCGGTGGTGAGATCGCTTCGCCGTCTATCTCGATCAAGTGATGGCGTTCGAGATCATCGATCGCTCGATAGACGTCGCCGTGCCCGCCGAATCGGAGCTCACGGGCGATGAACGGAAATAGTAGCCCGAAGCGGGTGACGAGTTCGGCTCGGTCGAGCGGCCGACGCCGGTTTGCGATCAGGCAGGCGACGAGGGCGTGGGCGGCGATCAAGTGCATCGAGTTGTTGCGGTACCACGTCATCAGCACCGCCGTGGTGAAATCGTGCGAGTAGACGACGCTCGGTCCGATCGTCTCGGTCTGCAGGAGTCCGAGGTTCACGACGTGGCGGATGATTTCGGCCGGTTCGTTCGGTGCCACGACGATGGGATCGGCTTCCGCGTTACCGGACACCAGATCGAGATAGAGTCGGACCTGGTCTTCGAGCACGGGCGCATCGATCGCGTTGCGCGGTGTGGCTAGGGTCGCGAGTGCGACGAGATTGACGGCGTTGACGACCGCGACATGGTTGATCCGTTCGAGGATCTCCCGGCCTAAATGCAGCGCGCGCGTTTTTGGATCGTCTGTCTTCTGCGCGAGGAAGTCTTCGAGCATGATCGGTTCGGCGAAGGACAACGTCGCCCGGCCGAACCGCTGACGCAGCAGACGAACGGTCGAAAAGACGTCGCCGATCGACTCCGTTTTCTTTTCCGCGCCGCGCAACTCGTCGAGATATGAACGCGCTTCGACGAGCTTCTCGTAGCCGATGTAGACGGGTACCAGGGCGAGCGGCCGCGGTAGACCCTCTTCGTACGCATCGATCGTCATCTGAAGAAGACCGGGTCTTGGTCTCAGCAGTCGCCCTGTTCGTGATCGACCGCCTTCGACGAAGTATTCGACCGAGTTGCCGCGCTGGAATACCTGGGCGAGGTACTCCGCGAAAACGGCGGAGTAGACAGGGTCCCCCTGGAATCGACGACGCATGTAGAAGGCCCCGCAGCGGCGCAGGATGCTGCCGACGACTGGCAGGTCCAGGTTCTGGCCCGCGGCGATATGCGGGATCGCGTAGCCGCGCTGATGGAGTTCGTACGACAACAGCAGATAGTCGACGTGTGAGCGGTGCGCCGGGACGTAGATGAGGGTGTGCGTCGATGCGATGGCCTCGAGGCGCTCCTCACCGAAGACGTCCACGCCGTCGTAGATACGGTTCCAGAACCAGCGCAACAGACGTTCGAAAACACGAATGAACGGGTAGGTGACGTTCGATGCGATCTTCAAGGCGTTGCGTTGGGCCTGCCGATTGAGGCGGGCGCGTTCACGCGGCGTCGATGAATCCTCGAGCTGCGACTCGATCGCCTGAACCACGCGCGGGCTTCTCACGACGCCGTCGATCATCGTCCGGCGGTGCGACAGGTCGGGTCCGATGACGCGGGTTCTGAGCTCGCGAAATTTCACCCGCAGGAGCCGCGCCGTGCGTCTCACGCCACGTTCCTCCGCCATCGGCTCCTCGCGGATGAGAGACGACCAGGCGATCGGTGCGTGGAAGTGCACGACGATGTCGCGACGATTGAGGAACAGATTCAGCAAGCGCCGGAAGCGGGACGAAAGCGACCATCCGTCGGCAACGATCGTGTGCAGCCATGAACGATCCTTGTAAGCACCGCGGCCCCAGAAGATCGAAACCGCGATCAGATCGCAGTCGATCGTTTCTTCCGCCGCCATCTTCGCTTCCATCCGCTGCATGCGTTCGGAGAGCGTCATCATCGTGTGCTTTCGACGCCAGGTCGAAGGCCGGTTCAGGAAGAAAAAGCTGCGTTCTTCACCGAGTTGGTTCGCTGACAGGGGCGGGTGAATGCCCGTTCGCGTCGCGATTCGTTCGAGCAGGACGAGGTCGAAAAGCGAACGGTTGTGGAGCACGTAGACGACTTCGCGGTCGGATTCCGGGAGTTCACCCATGACGATGGGGCGCGCGAATAGCCCCACGAAACCGCGGGACAAACGATAGCGGAGCCGTCGATATGCCTCTCTCATCGGCTCAAACTATCGAGGCTCGCCCCGATTTAGCAAACCGAGGGATGGGGCTCAATTGTCTTCGTAGAACGCTTCGATCGCCGAGTCGGCGTCCTCGCCGTGCGACTCGATCTGGATCTTGCGGATGCCATCGTAGTGCTTGTCTGCGATTGCCCGGAGATCGGCGGGTGTGCGTTGAATGGTCGGTCGCAGGAAGACGAGAAGATGGCGCTTCGTGCGGATGTTGGAAGAGCTCTTGAACAAGCGACCGGCGATCGGGATGTCGCCGAGCAGCGGGACCTTGCGATCGGCATCGCGGACATCGTCTTGCATCAACCCGCCGAGCACGATGGTCTGGCGGTCGTCGGCCAGGATCGTCGTCTCGATTTCGCGATTGGATGTCACGACGTCGGAGAAGCCGGCCTGCGTTGCCGCGTCGAGCACACTCGATACTCTCTGAACGACCTCGAGGCGCACGGATGAGTCTTCGTGGATGTGCGGTGTCACGATCAATTCCACGCCGACGTCCTGACGCGAGATCGTGGTGAAGGGATTGCTTGCGCCGTCCGTGGTCGTCGTGAACGACCCGGTTCGGATCGGGATCTGCTGGCCCACGAGAATGCGCGCTTGCTGGTTGTCGAGCGTCAAGAGGCTCGGGGTCGACAGCAGATTGGCGTTCGATTCGCTTGCCAGTGCATTGACGATCGCGCCGAAAGAGATCCCGTCGGGATCGATCTTCGCCGCCGCGATAGTGGGGGAGGCGGCGCTCGCCACGCCCTGGATCGGTGAGAATGCCCCGTTACCGTCGCCGTCGAGCGTGGCCTGGTTGAGCAGCGAGCCGATGATGCCGTTCAGCGTGGTGCTCACGAACGGGAGCGATGATCCGCGGCCATCCGCGCCCGCCATTTCGACACCGAGCGCTTGGCTCGCGTCGAGCGAAACCTCGACGATTGCCGCTGCGATATGAACCTGCGCGCGGCGCACGTCGAGTCGTTCGATCACGCCCACGAGTTCGTTCAGCGAGTTGGGGTCGCCGCGCGCGATGATGGCATTGAGTGATTCGTACGCCTGGATGTTCGAAGGTTGGCTGGTGTCGTCCCCCTGCGGTGCGGAAATACCGTCGAGGTTGTTGAGGAGTTCCGCGACGGTGACGGCGTCGGCGTGGTTCAGGTAGATCACCTGGGTGCTGCCCACGGCCGTGCCTGGCTGATCGAGTTTCTCGACGAGTTCAAGCACCTTTGCGATCGGACGGGTCTTGCCGCGCACGACGAGTGTGTTGTTCGACTCGTTGGCGATGAGCTGCACGCGTTGCGGCCCCGTTGCACCGCGCCCGAGCTGATTCGGGGCGACTTCCTGCAGCAGCGTCAGGATCGTGCCGACCCAAGCGTGCTCCAGCGCCAGGACGAGCACTTCCTCTTCGTCGGTGATGTCGATTTCGGCGACGATGCCCATCAATCGTCGAATGTTGTTGGCATGGTCACTGATGATGACGACGTTCGGGTTCTCGACCGCGGCGAGATGGGCGTATTGCGGGATCAGCGGTCGGAGCGTCTTTACCAGGTCGGCCGACGAAACGTTCTGCGCCGGGATGACACGCGTGATGATTTCTTCGCCCGGTACCGCGGGGCCGTCGCCGATTCGTCCCCCCGCCTGTTTGACGACGGGTGCTTGGGCGACGGTCAGGACGTCACCGGTGCGGGCGACGCCGTAGCCGTGTACGCGCAGCACGGAAAGGAAGAGTTCGTAAACACCGGCGCGGTCGAGCGCAACGCTCGAGATGACGGTGACGTTGTTGTTCTGCTTGACCCTTGGATCAACGACGATCGTCTGCCCTGTGATCTCGGCAACCTTGGTGATGAACGAGCCGAGGGGTGCGTCAGACATGCTGATCACCCACTCTTCCGGTTGCGCGCTGGCACGGGTACAGACGACGACGGTGATCGCGATGAGCCACACGATCAGCGGCGTTCGTTTCATGTGAATTTCCTTCATCGCGTCAGTCTAGAGAGACACTGTTACAAAAAAGCGTCGCGCGCCGCGCTTCACTTCGAGCCGTGCCGTGCCTTGCGCGACGATGTTGTCGAGCTCCAGCCGGTCCTGATTGACGTTACCGACGGGGCGACCGTTGACGGACAGGATCACGTCGCCGGTCTTGAGTCCGGTGCGGGCAAGGAGCGCCGGTTGTGAACCGAGGGTGTAACCCTGGGCTTGGCCGGCAACGACCGGGTCGACGCCGAGGCGCTCGAGCGCAACTTCGGGGGATTCGTCAATCTCGGTTCGGTACTCCTCGATTGTCTCGGCGAATGATTGTTGCGGTTCGTCTGGGACGCGCGCGTTGCGTGACGTCGTCGCTGTCCTGGCCGGGCCAACACGAGAGACCGATATCGAACGCGACTCCGCGAATCGCACGAGCTCGCGAGCGCCGCCACGGCGAATGACAGCTCGATCGGGGAATACTTCGATGAGCGTCGCGCCGCCGGGCAACTGGTCGCCGATGCTGTAAAGCTCCGGTTTCGCCCCGCTTCGAGCGATGAGTGCGGAGGATGCTTCCGCTTCGTCGGCGACGAAAACGCCGACGAGGACGAGAGAGAGTCGTGTTTCCTGGATGACTTCGGTCGTGGGTTCCCGCGGTGCGGCGGCCGGCGTGCCGAATAGATTCATGGCCTGTAAGGCGTCGACGTCGGCACCCACTCGCTCGGCGGGAAGGGTGTTCTCGACCGCCACCGGCAATGGCTCGGGACCGGCCGTGAAGAACCAGAAAGCATTTGCGCCCACGAAGGCCACGACGAGTACGAGCACGACTCGAATGCCGTGCAATATCAGTCGTTGGGGATCCATGGGGATGGCCGGTTCGTTGGCGCGGCGCGAGTTTAGAGAATCTTCTCGGACACCTCCACAACCATGGCGTCGGCGGCCGCGTCACCGCGCCAGGGTTGGCCGACCGAGTCGAGGAAGTGGCGGGAAATACCGACGTGTAGCCATCCAGCTTTGTCGAGTCGCGCTTGCATCATGGCGGTCTCCGAGTCATTGGTCTTCGCAACAATAGACACGCCTTCGGGCGTTTCGTTCGCGCGCGCGATGAGCGGATCGAGAACGACCTCGTTCGTCTTACCGGACAGCCGATAGACGACGTCGCCGCCGCTCCAACGCAGCATCCCGGAGAGCGCGGCGATGTCGTCGTTGGCGATTTCAGCCGCGATATCGTCGAGCTCGAAATCGCCGGAGATGTTGATGTAGTACGGCGCGAGGAACGGGTTGACGAACTCGGCGTCCATTCGCCCTTCGAGCGTCACGGCGATCTCGTTACCGAGCATGAGCTCGCCGCTCAACCGATGGGTCCGCCCGTCCAGCCGCCAGTCGACACCAACCGTCGAGAATCCGCCTGGATAGATTCGCCAGGAGAAGGTGCCGAGACCAACCGGCGGGCGATGCTCCGACAATCGTAGCGAAAGCTCGCCCTGTCCGGCCCAGGCCGAACCGCTTGGTCTGTCGATTACGAGACGCCTGTCGCTCGATTCGTTTGCGAGGTCGGTCACGAGGTGTGGTGGCGCCAGGACGATGACGAAGCCGATAAAGGCGACGACGCCGACGATGATCCAACGGGCCATGGCCTCGATTACCTCAGGAGGCGTTCGGCGATACGTTGGTACATGGCGGCCATCGGCGCGAGTTCGTCGATGCCGACGTTTTCATCAACTTGGTGAATCGTCGCGTTGATCGCGCCGAGCTCGACGACTTCGGTGCCGGTGGGAGCGATGAAGCGTCCGTCGGACGTTCCGCCCGACGTGGATCTTTCCGTCACGAGAGCGACCGTTTCTTCGATCGCGCTTTCCGCCGCCTCGATGAGTGCACCACCGTCGGTATAGAAGGGGTTACCGGAAAGCTGCCAGTCGATCGACCACGCCGCGGCGAGATCGGCGAACACTTCTTCCACCGCGCTCGCGAGGCCTTTCGCAGACTGCGCCGTGTTGAAACGAAAGTTGAACATCGCGTCGAGAGCGCCCGGAATGACGTTCGTCGCCCCCGTGCCGGCGTTGATGTTCGAAATCTGAAACGTCGTTGGCGGGAAAACGCCCGCGCCTTCGTCCCAACGTCGGGACGCGAGGGATTCGAGCGAAGCGAGGCTCGCGTGGATCGGGTTCAGCGCGTCGTCGGGATAGGCGACGTGGCCCTGGATCCCGTTGACGGTCAAGCGACCGTTCAGCGAGCCGCGCCGACCGACGCGAATCACGTCGCCAACGGCCTGGCTGGAAGACGGTTCACCGACGACGCAATAGTCGATGTTCGTCCCGCGCTCGATCAGCGTGTCGACCACACGAACCGTACCGTTCGTCGCTGCCGCTTCTTCATCGCTCGTAACGAGAAAAGCGAGCGTGCCGCCATCGCACCGGCCCGCCTCGGTCCGTTCGGCGGCGACGACCATCGCCGCGAGCGCCGATTTCATGTCCGCGGCGCCGCGACCGTAGAGCTTTCCGTCGCGTGTTGTCGGTTTGAAGGGATCCGACGTCCAGTCGTCGAGGGGACCAGTCGGGACCACATCGGTATGGCCGGCGAAGGCGAGGATCGGTCCACCTTCCCCGCGGGTCGCCCAGAAGTTCCGCGTGTCGTCGAACTGGAGCTCTTCGATCGTGAAACCGCAGGCCTCTAGCCGGGCCGCCATGATGTCCTGACAGCCGGCATCGTCCGGCGATACGGACTGCCGTTCGATCAACTCACAGGTCAGATCGAAAACGTCGGCGGTGAGTTCGTCCATCAGCTCAAACGCCCGTTGAACTCGACGAGGCGCTCGATGGCGGCGACGCACTGTTCGAGAGGTGCCACGAGTGCGACGCGGACCCGATTAGCGCCGGGATTCTCGCCGTGGAACTCGCGGGCGAGAAAACTGCCGGGTAGCACGGTGATGTTTTCCTCTTCGAAGAGCTTTGCCGTGTAAGCCTGGTCGTCGATGGGCGTCTTCGGCCAGTAGTAGAAACCGCCGTCGGGAATGATTACGTCATCGAACCCTCGCTCGATGATTGGCTGGATGGCGTCGAATTTAGCGCGGTAGATCGCGCGGTTTGTGATGACATGGTCTTCGTCGGACCACGCGAGTTCGCTGACGGTGCTCACGAGCGTCGGTTGAGCGCAGCCGTGATAGGTCCGGTACTCGAAGTACGACTCGATCAGGTTCGGATCGCCCGCGGCGAAGCCTGATCGGAGGCCGGGCAGGTTCGAGCGTTTCGACAGTGAGTTGAAGACGACCAGACGATCGACGCCGAACCCGGCATCGTTGGCTGCCGTCAGGAGGCCGAGTGGTGGATTCGCCTCGTCGTAGTAGACCTCCGAGTAACACTCGTCCGAGGCGATGACGAAATCGTGGCGATGTGCACGTTCGATGAGATCGACGAGGATTTCGCGGGGTGTCGCGAAACCGGTGGGGTTACCGGGCGAGCAGAGATAGACGAGCTCCGTCGCGTCCCAAACGTCGTCCGGAACACCGCTGAAATCCGGTATGCCGCTCGCGGGTACGAAGTACGGCTCCGCGCCGCGCAGAAGCGTGGCCCCTTCGTAGATCTGGTAGAACGGGTTCGGAATCATCACCCGCGCATCGCGACGTCCGGACAACACGGCCTGGCCGAAAGAAAAGAGGGCCTCGCGTGTGCCGCTCACGGGCAGGATCTCGCGCTCGGGGTCGAGCGTCACGCCGAATCGCCTGGCGATCCAGAGACCGATCGTCTCGCGCAGGGAAAGCGCACCGCGGGTCGGTGGGTAGCTGCCGAGGCTTTTGCGGATCGCCATATCGTCGGTGAGGGCTGCCACGACGAAATCGGGGGCGTCGTGTTTGGGCTCGCCGATCGAGAGCGCGACGTGGTCTTGGGTCGACCGCGTGACGAGAGAGGCTTTGAGGTCGTTGAGACGCTCGAACGGATAAGGTTCGAGGCGCTCGAGAAAAGGGTTCATGCGGCGTCGGCGAATTCGGAGTCAACTCGGTCTTTGATGGTAGCCGTGATGTTTCTGATCGACGACTCGTTTTCGATTCGTTCGCCCGCCTGGTCGGTGATTTTGAATACGTCCTCGACGCGCTCGCCGAGCGTCGTGATGTGGGCCTGGCGGATCGAAAGGTCAAGCTCGACGAAGATGCGCCCGAGCGACGCGAGCAAACCCGGCCGATCACTTGCGGTGACGCTCAAGGTCGAGACGTCTTCCGCTTCGTTCGTAAGTTCCACCTCCGTTGGTGCCGCCAACTGACGCAGGCGCCGTGAAAGGAGGCGTCGCTGCGATGCGCGAGGTTCGTTCGTCCTGATCGAATCGATCAGCGTCTCCGTGACGCGCCTGGCGAGCTTCTCGTCTGTGCCGATCGGCTCGCCCCGGTCGTTCAAGACGATGAAGCTATTCAGCACTGTGTCGTCGTGGGTCGAGATGAATGCGCCGAGGATCTGCAGACCCACGGCATCGAGTGCCGCGACGCTCGTCGCGAACAGGTGCGAGCGATCACGCGTGTAAACGACGATCTCGGTCGCGCCGTCGTCGCGAATTGCTTCGCCGAGTTCGAAGAGCGAAACGAGGGGACCGTCGTCGAGGTCGTGCTGATCGATCTGTCGGGTCAGCTCGGCGAGCTGAGAAGCGTCATGGTGGAGAAAAAACGACTCGTCGACATCGGCCCAGATCATCTGGGCGACCTTTTCTTCGAACCCTTCTGCACGAAGTCGTTCGAGTGTTTCTTGCCGGCGCGCGGTGACGACGGCGCCGCGGGTTCGTTGTGCCCCTTCTTCGAGCGCCAGGCGGGTCTGGTGGTAGAGCTGGCGCATCAAGGTCGCCCGCCAACTGTTCCAGAGCGTGGGATTCGTCGCGTTGATGTCAGCCACTGTCAGGACATAGAGATAGTCGAGCCGCTCAGTCGTCCGAACGAGTTCGGCGAATTCGTTGATCTCGTCGGGGTCGGCGATGTCCTTGCGCTGGGCGGTCGTCGACATCACGAGGTGGTGTTGCACGAGCCACGCGACGAGTTCGGTATCGCCCTCCGACAGGCCGTGCTGGCGACAGAACGTGCGGGCGTCGTCGGCACCGAGCGCCGAGTGGTCGCCGCCACGGCCCTTGCCGATATCGTGGAAGAGTCCGGCGAGGTACAGCAATTCGATCTTCGGCAAGCGCTGCACGACGGTCGTTGCCACGGGAAAACGATCGCGATTCGCCTCGAAGCGAAGCCGGCGCATCTGTTGGATCACCATCAGCGTGTGCGCATCGACCGTATAGATGTGGAAGAGATCGTGCTGCATCTGACCGATGATCTCGCCAAACGCCGGTATGTATCGGCCGAGGACCCCATAGCGACGCATTCGCGTCAGTTGCGAGACGAGGGTGTAAGGCGCGCGTAGGAGGGCCAGGAACTGTGCGGTGACGCGTTCGTCTCGGCGGAAGTCGTCGTCGATCAGATCGAGGCTGTCGCGCACCAGCCGGATCGTGGCTGCACGCACGCCTTCGATGCCTTCGATCGTGGACATCAGGAGAAACATCTCCATGATCGAGGTGGGCTCGGCGCGAAAGACGTCTTCGCGGGTGACTTCGATGTATTCGTTGTGGCGTTGAAACCGTTCATTGATCGGTTCGATCGTCGTCTTCGTCTTGGCCTGCAGGATGATCTCGTCGAAGTGCTGCAGGATGATGTCGTTGACTTCGCGCAGGACCAGCACGCGGCGGTAATAGTCGCCCATGAACTGCTCGACGCCGAGCTGTGCTTCGGTGTCTTCGTAGCCGAAGCGCCGGGCGAGTTCACGTTGGAAGTCGAACAGCAGCCGGTCTTCCTTGCGCTCGGCAATCAGGTGTAAGCCAAAGCGGACGTGCCACAGGAAACGCCGCCCTTCGATCAGCCAATCACGCTCGCGCTCAGTGAGAAATCCCTGGCCGATCAACGTCTCGATATCGGCCGTGCCGAAATGCCGTTCCGCAATCCAGGAGATCGTCTGGATGTCGCGCAAGCCGCCTGGCGAGCCTTTGATATTCGGCTCGAGGTCATAGTCGACGTCGTCGTATTGGGCGTGGCGACCTTCCTGTTCTTCTTTCTTCGCCGTGTAGAAAGCATCGCTCGGCCAGATCGATGCTTTTGTGTAGAGCTTGTCGAGCTTGGCGGAGAGGGCCGCCGCACCAGCCAGGTGGCGGCGTTCCATCAACGTGGTGGCTACCGTGATGTCGGCGCGAGCCTCACGTTTGCAGTCGCCGAGGGTGCGAACGCTGTGGCCGATGTCGAGCTTCAGATCCCAGAGGAGGCGCACGAACGCTTCGATGTGGTCTCGATGGGCATGCGGTCGGCGGGCCAGGATTAGAAGATCGATATCCGAGTACGGATGCAGCTCGTCGCGACCGTAGCCACCGACCGCGAGCAGTGCGATGCCGGAGTCGAGGCGGAAGAAGTGCTGCCAGATTTCGGCCAGAAAACCGTCGATGAAGCGCGAGCGCTCCCCAACGAGTTGAACGACATCAGCACCGGCCCAGAAACGTTCGGCGAGTTGCGCGTCCGCTTCACCGATCCGCCGTCGCAGGTCTGCAATGTCGAGTTCGGGAACCGGCGGTTTCGAGCGTCGGAGCATCAGGCGACGGCGCTCGATCTTTCCTCTTCGCGTAGCGTTAGAACTTCCACGCCGTTCGACGTCACGAGGAGCGTGTGCTCCCATTGGGCCGACAGCTTGTGATCCTTGGTCACGACCGTCCACTGGTCGGGTAGAAGCTTCACGTGGCGTTTGCCGGCGTTGATCATGGGCTCGATCGTGAAGGTCATGCCTTCGACGATCTTGGAGCCGGTTCCCGGGCGACCGTAGTGCAGAATCTGCGGGTCCGTGTGGAACTTATCGCCAATGCCGTGCCCGCAGAATTCCCGCACGACGGAAAAACGTTGGGACTCGGCGTAGGTCTGAATGGCGTGACCGATATCGCCTAGCGTCGCGCCCGGACGAACCTGCTGGATGCCTCGATAGAGACACTCCTGGGTCACCCTGGCGAGGCGTTTTGCCAACACCGACGGCTCGCCGGCGAAGAACATTTTGCTGGTGTCCCCGAAATAGCCGTCCTTGATGACGGTCACGTCGATGTTCACGACGTCACCCGACTTCAGCGCCTTCTTCTCGGACGGAATGCCGTGACAGACGACATGGTTGACCGACGTGCAGATCGACTTCGGAAACGGCGGCTGACCGGGTCCGTTCGAATAGTTGAGTGGTGCCGGGATGCACTCGAGTTCATCCACGATGAACTCGTGGCAGATTCGATCGAGTTCGTCGGTGGTGACACCGGGCTTTACGTGTTTGCCGATCATCTCCAAGACGCTCGCCGCCAATCGGCCGGCCACGCGCATCTTTGCGATCTCGTCGGGGGTTTTTGCTTTAACGACCATGGTGGCAAGTATGGTATAAAGCCGCCGCTTCGACGAGCCCCAACCTCTCATGACGGTCGCGGTTCGTCGGCGTACGAGAACCCTGAATACGAAAAACCATCGCCGATCGATTGCTGGCTCGACCAGCGTCGGTAGTCCCGCGGGTGGTCGTTGCGAGTCACTGCGCGACGACGGATCGGGACGCCGGATTGGCGATGAAACTAAAACCCGAAGGTGATCAATATGACGACTATCAGCATGCGCGACATGCTCGCCGCCGGCGTGCATTTCGGCCATCAAACACGTTTCTGGAACCCGAAAATGTCGCCCTACATTTTCGGCTCGCGCAACAAGATCCACATCATCAATCTCGAAGTGACGTTGCCGGCACTAAACGGCGCGCTCGTCGAGATTCGCCGCCTCGCGGCGAAGAAGCACAAGATTCTCTTCGTCGGCACCAAACGTTCTGCATCGAAGGTCGTGCGCGAGCAGGCACAACGTGTCGGCATGCCGTTCATCGACGAACGATGGCTCGGGGGCACGCTGACGAACTACAAGACGATTCGGCAGTCGATCCGGCGGTTGACCGATCTCGAGACGCAGGCCGAAGACGGCACGCTCGACATGCTGACCAAGAAAGAGGCGCTCCAGAAGCGACGTCTCATGGAGAAGCTCGAACGATCGCTGGGCGGCATCAAGGAGATGGGCGGGCTGCCGGATGCCATCTTCGTCGTCGACGTTCAACACGAGCGGATCGCCGTCACCGAAGCGAACAAGCTCGGTATTCCAGTCTTCGGCATCGTGGATACGAATAGCGATCCCGACGGCGTCGACTACGTCATCCCAGGCAACGACGACGCGATCCGCGCGGTACGGCTCTATGTGGCGGCGGTCGCCGATGCCATCACGGAAGGCCAGCACCAAGGAGCGGGCGAACTTACCGAAGACGACTTTGTTGAAGTAACCGAAGAAGAAGCGGAAGGCGAAGCAGAGGAATGAACGTACAACTCATCAAGGAATTGCGCGAGCGCACCGGCGTCGGGTTCGGTGATTGCAAGAAAGCCTTGGTCGAAGCCGATTGGGACATGGACGCGGCGATCGAAATCGTTCGCATGCAAAGTGGAGCAAAGGCGGAG
Source organism: uncultured Pseudomonadales bacterium (assembly GCA_951813295.1). Taxonomy (GTDB): domain Bacteria; phylum Pseudomonadota; class Gammaproteobacteria; order Pseudomonadales; family Azotimanducaceae; genus VXYL01. The sequence continues at coordinate 47,362 of CATOTI010000002.1, read as the reverse complement.
AAGAAGGCGGACCGGACAGCCGCCGAAGGATTGCTTGCCGTCGCTCTGGCCGACGACAAGAAGAGCGGCGCAATCGTCGAAATCAACATCGAAACGGATTTCGCTGCCCGCAACGAGAAATTCATCGCCTTTGTCGAAAAGGCGTCGAGTCAAGTGCTGGTCGACGGTTCCGACGGCATCGCCGAAGCGCTCGAGGAAGAGCGTCAGACGCTCGTTCAGGAGATTGGCGAGAACATCACGATCCGTCGTGCTGAACGCCTCGTGGCAAACGACGGCGTGATCGGTAGCTACCTGCATCAGGACAACAAGAAAGGCACGTTGGTTCGACTCGCGGGCGGTAACGACGAAGTCGGCAAGGACGTCGCGATGCACGTTACCGCGATGCGCCCGCTCGTCGTCGCACCGAGTGATGTCCCCGAAGACGTGGTCGCCAAGGAGCGCGCCATCCTCGAGGAGCAGGCTGCCGACTCAGGCAAGCCGGCGGAAATCGTCGCGAAAATGGTCGAAGGCCGGTTGCGGAAGTTTCTCGCCGAGTCGAGTCTGACGGAGCAACCCTTCGTCAAAGACCCCGACACCAAGGTCGGCAAGATGCTCGGTAGCGCCGGCGCCACCTGCGAAGCATTCGTCCGCTTCGAAGTGGGCGAAGGAATCGAGCGCGAAGAAGAGGATTTCGCGGCCGAGGTACAAAAACAGCTCCAGTGAGTCGTCCCGAGTGCGTCCTCGTCAAACTGTCGGGAGAAGCACTCGGCGGAGCCGATGGCCTGGGCATCGACCCCGATGTCGTGATGGCGACCGCGGCTTCGATAGCGGATGTCGTTCGACTCGACGTGAGCGTGGGGCTGGTCGTTGGCGGTGGCAACATCGTTCGAGGATCTGAACTCGCGGATCTCGGACTCGACCGGATCACCGGCGACCATATGGGCATGCTGGCGACGGTGATCAACGCGCTCGCATTCCGCGATGCGCTCGAAACTCACGGGATCCGCGCGGAAGTTCGCTCCGCCCACCCGATCCCGACGATCACCACCGGGTTTTCCGCGCGCGAAGCGGCGCGCCTGACGCGGGAAGGTGTCGTGGTCCTCTTCGCGGGCGGTACCGGCAATCCGCTCTTCACTACCGACACGGCGGCGTGCCTGCGGGCGATCGAGATCGGCGCAGACCTGGTCGTTAAGGCGACGAAGGTCGACGGCGTTTACAGCGCTGACCCGTTCGAGAACCCCGCGGCGGAGCGCTTCGATGCGCTCACGTTCGACGAAGTTCTGGCACGTGAACTCGGGGTCATGGACCTCACGGCCATCCAGTTGTGTCGCGACCACGACCTGCCCGTCGTCGTTTGCGACATGGCGGAGGGCGCCGCGTTGACGCGCCTGGTGGCCGGTGACAAGGTTGGCACCCGCATCGGGGGATAGACGACGTGATCGATGAGATTCAAAAAGACGCCCGTGAACGAATGGAGAAGTCTCTCGATGCGTTGCAGACAGCGTTTGCTCGGATCAGGACCGGTCGCGCGAACCCGTCAATCCTCGATAGCGTGCAGGTCGACTACTACGGTAATCCGACGCCGATCAACCAGGTGGCAACGATCACGGTCGAGGAGGCGCGGAGCCTTTTGATCTCCCCCTGGGAGAAAAAGATGGCGCCCGAAATCGAGCGGGCGATTCTCAAAAGTGACTTGAACCTTACGCCGATGTCGACCGGTGACGCCGTGCGCCTGCCGATGCCGCCGCTGACCGAAGAGAATCGTCGTGACCTCATCAAAGTGGCGCGCCAGGAAGCCGAAAACGGTCGGGTCTCAATACGCAACGTCCGGCGCGAGGCGATCGCCGACATTCGCGAGCTCGTGAAGGAAAAAGAGGCGACGGAAGACGAAGGTCGGCGCGGCGAAGATACGATGCAGAAACTGACCGACGACTTTGTCGCGCGTGCCGATGCGGCGCTCGAGACGAAAGAAACGGACCTGATGGATTTCTGACGACCGCCGAGGCCCATGCCCACCCGCCGCGCTTGCACAGTAACGACGCCGCGTGCCGAAACCACCTTCGTATAATCCGCCCCCGCAAGAGCTCAAAAGGTCATCGATGTCCGAGGCTTATGCTCCGAATGCGGCGCCCGCGGTTCGTCCGCGTCACGTCGCGATCGTCATGGATGGCAATCACCGGTGGGCGAAGGAACGCCATCTGCCGGGCGCCATGGGCCACCGAGCCGGTGCGAAAAACGTCAAGACCATCGCCGAAGCCTGCGCGGACGCGGGCGTCGAATATCTGACGCTGTTCGCCTTCAGCACCGAAAACTGGGATCGCCCACAACGAGAGATCGAGCTCTTGTTCGACCTCATGCGCGGAATGTTGCGTGACGATGTCGAAGAGCTGAACGAGAAGGGCGTGCACCTTTCTATCGTCGGGGATCGCAGCGCCTTTCCCGCGGATCTCAAGCTCCTCATGAATCGCGCTGAGCAGATGACGAAGAACAACGCGCGTCTGCATCTGTTGATCGCGGTCAATTTCGGCGGGCGCTGGGACATCGTGCAGGCCGCCAAGCAGTTGGCCGAGGCGGTGTTAGCCGGTGAGATCGACGTCGCGGGCATCAACGAGACGACGTTCGAGGGCTTCCTTTCGCTTGGTTCGGTACCCGCACCCGACCTCTGCATCCGCACGGGTGGCGAACGCCGTCTCAGCAATTTCCTGCTCTGGGACTTCGCCTATACGGAGTTCTACTTCACGGATTCCTTCTGGCCCGGTTTTGATATAGGTGAATTGAACCGAGCTTTCGCGGACTATGCGCGTCGCGAGCGTCGATTCGGCGCGCGCAAGAGTCGCTGACGAGGTCCGTCGGCGCGTGTCTTGTAGGAGCGGCTGATGCTGCTTGCCCGCGTTGTGACGGCGCTGATCCTCGTGCCGATCGTCATCGGCGTGCTGTTTTTTGCGCCGCCGTCGGCCCTTGCGATCTTCTTCGGGCTCATCGGATGCGCGGCGTTTTACGAGTTCGCGATGATGGCGGAATGCTCGCGCGTGACGTCCGCGATCGCGATCGTCCTTCTCGTCGGACTCATGTGGCTGACGTGGACCAACGCCGAACTTCAGCCGCTCATCGCCGTTTTGGCGCTCTCGACGTGGGTACTCACGTTCGTTGTGATCACGACTACCGGTCGGTGGACGTCCTCGAAGATCGGCATTCTCGCTTCGGGCGCTTTTTTCCTGCTCGCCACTTGGTCGTCGCTCGTCGTGCTGCGAGACACAGGTCCCGTCGTCATCTTGTGGCTCTTCGTGTCGATCTGGTCGGTCGATATCGGCGCTTACTTCGCGGGCAAGCGGTTCGGCCGGCGTCAATTCGCGCCTGGTATCAGTCCCAACAAGACGTGGGAGGGTGTCTTCGGCGGCGTGGTACTCGCACTCGTCGTCGGTGGTGCCGGGGCGCTCTTCGTGCCGGGCGCGCTGGGCCTTGCCTTGATCGGCATCCTGCCGTTTGCGATCTACGGCGATTTGTTCGAGTCGGCCGTCAAGCGATCAGTCGACGTGAAGGATTCGGGGTCCTTGCTACCCGGCCATGGTGGCGTCCTCGATCGAATCGATTCGCTGCTACCGACGGCCCCGCTGCTGGTCGTCGCGGATTTCCTGTTTGCTCTTTCGAGCTGGTGAGTCCGCTCGCCTAATCCGACGATTTCCACCGAAACGTTCCCGCCCAGCGAAACGAGTCCGTATGATGCGCGGCTAACCGAACCGACGCCCGTGAGCACTGTCCAAGGCGCATGATCGACATTCTTCAGTACGTCCTCTATCTGCTTCTGACGCTGGGAATCCTCGTCACCTTTCACGAGTTCGGTCACTTTCTCGTTGCGCGCCTGTCGGGCGTTCACGTTGTCCGGTTCGTCATCGGATATGGGCGACCGATCGTCAGTTTCAAGGATCGTTACGGAACCGAGTTCGGCCTGGCCGCTTTTCCGCTCGGTGGCTACGTCTCGATGTACGACGAGAATGACGCGGAGGAGCCGGATCCTCGTTTCTCGGAACGTTCCTACCATTGCCTGTCGCCCTATTGGCGGATCGCGATCGCGCTCGGTGGACCAATCGCGAATTTCATCCTCGCCTTTCTCGTCTACTGGATGCTGTTTGTGGTCGGGATCACGGCGCGGGTTCCGACGATCGATCGGGTGGACGTCGAGGCGCCGGCTTATGCCGCAGGATTGCGGGGCGGTGAAGAAATCGTCGGGATCGATGGCCGCGAGACGCAGACGTGGTCGGACGTCACTTTTGCCTTGGCGCGACGCCTGGGCGACAGCGGCGATCTCGATATCGCCGTACACGATTCGGGTGCGACGACCAATCGACTGGTGTCGATACCGATCGAACGCTGGCATGCCGGCGTCGACGATCCCGACATCCTGGGCTCGATCGGGATTGCGCCGGGCGAACCGGCTGTGATCGACAGTGTCGTCGAAGGCGGGGCGGCCGAAGCCGCGGGTTTTGCGTCGGGTGATGTGATCCTCCGCGTGGACGGATCACCGAGCCCGTATCTCGGCGAATTCCTTGCCGCCATCCGGGCGAACCCCGAGACGACGATGACAGTAGATGTCGAACGATCGGGACGCGAGCAGACGATTTATGTCACGCCCGCATCGAGGGAAAGTGCTTCGGGCGAAATGGTTGGCTATATCGGCGCGTCAATGGCGATTCAGGTGAGGGAAGTCGAATACCCGTTCTTCGAGAGCATGGTGCGTGCCGTCGACGAGACGCACGCCAAGACGATCGTGACGCTCGAACTCCTGAAGAAGATGATCTTCGGCGACGTTTCGGTGAAGAACCTGTCAGGGCCGATCACGATCGCGAAAGTGGCCGGTGATTCCGCCCGTGCGGGCGTTGCGACGTTTGCATCACTGCTCGCGCTCCTGTCGATCAGCCTCGGCATCATCAATCTTCTGCCCATTCCCATCCTCGATGGCGGCCATGTGATCTTCGGCATTGCCGAGATCGTGCGGCGCAAACCGCTTTCAATTCGCGCGCAGACGCTCGGCGTGCAAGTCGGTCTCTTCATCGTCGTCGGAATGATGGTCCTCGCTTTTTACAACGACATCACACGCTGGTTTTAGGGACGTTGATGATTCGCAAAACTATCCAGCTTCTCGTCGCAGTACAGATCGCCTGGTTCGGCTCGGCCGCCGTGGCTGCCGAGTTCCGAATTTCCGACATCCGCATCCAGGGTTTGCAGCGCGTTTCCTCCGGTACGGTCTTCAACGTGCTGCCCGTCCAGATCGGCGACACCATCACCGACTACGACGTGCGTACCCTGATGCGCCTCTTGTTCGAGTCCGGCTATTTCGACGACATCCGCATGCTGCGCGACGGCGACGTGCTCATCGTGCGTGTTACGGAGCGCCCGGCGATCGAGTCGATCGAGATCGACGGCAACAAGGCGATCAAGACCGAGGATCTCCTGACGGGGCTTGGCGAGCAGGGATTGCGTGAAGGCGAGATTTTCAAACAGGCGACCCTCGAGCGAATCGGTCTCGAACTCGAACGACAATACGTCGCACAAGGGCGCTATGACGCCGGCATCGATACGGAAGCGACGGAACTCGCCCGCAACCGGGTCGCGATTCTCATCAACGTCGAGGAAGGCAAGAACTCCAGCATCAAGCAGATCAACCTCGTCGGGAACACCGTCTTTACCGAGGATCAACTGCTCAGCGCGATCGAGTTGCAGCACCCCACGCTCACGAATTTCATCGGCGGCGCGACGAAGTATTCGCGCGAAAAACTCCAGGGCGATCTCGAGAAGCTCGAGTCCTACTACCAGGATCGCGGCTACGTCGAGTTCCGGCCTTTGTCGACGCAGGTCACGATCAGTCCGGACCGGCAGTCGGTGTACCTCACGATCAACATGCGCGAGGGCGAAAAGTACACGGTCGACAAGGTTCAGCTTGTCGGCGATCTGTCGGACGTCGACCCCGACATCGTTCGTGCACTGTTCCTGGTCGAGTCGGGTCAGATTTTCAACCGCGCCCGGGTGACGGCGACCGAGGAACGGATTCAGACCGCGTTCGGTAACTCCGGCTACACGTTTGCGAGCGCCACGGGCGTGCCCGAGGTTGGTGAAGACGGGCTCGTTGACGTTCGCTTTGTCGTCGAGGCGGGCAAGAGAGCGTACGTCCGCAGGATTTCCTTCGCGGGCAACTCCGTCACGCAAGATCAGGTCCTGCGTCGCGAAATGCGCCAGATGGAAGGCGGCTGGGCGTCGACGGCGCAGATCGATCGTTCCAAGGTTCGCCTGGATCAGCTCGGCTATTTCGAGGATGTCGGGGTCGAAACCCCGCAGGTGCCGGGCACGGACGATCAGATCGACGTCGATTACTCGGTTACCGAGGTTCCTACCGGCAGTATTTCGGCGACCCTCGGCTATTCGTCGTTCGGCATTCTGCTGGGCGCGAGTTACCAGCAGGGGAACGTCGCGGGATCAGGTAACAGCCTCGGCCTTTCGGTCTCCTGGAGTGAGTTCCAGAAAGCCGCGAACTTCAACTTCATCGATCCCTACTTCACGGCCGACGGGATCAGTCGCGGGTTCAACGTCTTTGCGCGGGAAACGAATTTCGATCGCACGAACGTCGTGCGATTCGCGACCAATTCCTATGGCGTCGGTGTCAATTTCGGCCTGCCGATCGGTGAAACGCAACGCTTGCGGTTCGGTGCGACGGCGGAACTCACCAACATCCGCGAGGGATTCTTCTCGGCGCGCGAGATTTCCGAATACATCCTCTCCGAAGGGGATTCGTTCATGAACTACAAGCTCGACATGACGTGGCGGCAGAGTGCGCTCAACAGCGGATTCATGCCGACGGCTGGCACCTCGCAATCGCTCGGTGCGACCGTGACGATGCCGGGCAGTGATCTCGAGTTTTACAAGGTCAACTACGACGGTCAGATCTTCATTCCGGTGTTCCGTCCCGGTTGGTCGATCCATGCCCGCACGCGGCTCGGTTTCGGCGACACCTTCGGCGGATCAGAGCGCTTCCCGTTCTATGAACACTACTTCTCGGGCGGTTTCGGCTCGGTGCGCGGCTACGAACGCAACACGCTCGGGCAGCGGGTCCTGCCCCGACGCGGCTTGCCCGCGCGTCCTGGGGGTGATCCGTTCGGCGGCAATCTCGTCGTCGAGGGCTCAGTCGAACTCCTGTTCCCCATGCCGTTCCTAGAGAATCGTGGCCGGATCCGGCCAGTGATCTTCTTCGACGCAGGCAATGTGTTCACGACCAAGTGCGCTCGCGGTGATGACGAATGCTTCACGTTCGACACTGACGAACTGCGTTATTCGGTTGGCGTCGGGGTGTCGATGATCACCGGCATGGGTCCGATGACCTTTGCGCTCACGCACCCACTCAACAGCAAACCCGGGGATGAAGTGGAACGTTTCTCTTTCGAAGTAGGTCAAACGTTCTGATTATTTACCTATAATGCGCGCGGCTTGAAACCCGCCGCTATACAAGCGAAAGCGCGAAAGCGAAAAGTATGAGTCTCGTTGTTCGCCGCTTCGCATTGAAAAAAGTTGTCGCAAGTCGCCCGCGTTCGTTCTTTGTTCGTGATGTGGGTGCGGGGACGCGACACAGAAAGACTAGGAGAGGATTCGTGAAAAAACTCGCCGGCGTGCTCATTGGCGTCGCGGCGCTCATGGCACCGAGTGCCTTCGCCGAGCTGAAGATTGCCGTCATCAATTACGCCCAAGCGATTTCGCAAGCCGAAGAAGTCGTCGAAGCGCTCGAGGTACTGCAAGCGGAGCTCCAGCCGGAGCAGGACGAGATTCGAGGCGAACAACAAGCGCTGCTCGAACAGCGTGAGAAGCTCGCGACCGACGCCGACATTCTTTCGGACGAAGACAAGCAATCGATCGCGTCGGAAATCGATTCGCGAACTTTCGATCTCGAACAACAGGTCGAGCGCTTCAACCGCAACCTACAGCGTCGTCAGCAAGAGATTCAGCAGCGCATGATTCCGAAGGCGCAAGCGGTCGTCGCCGATCTTGTGGCGATCGAGGGCTATGACTTCGTGATGGAGCGCACGACGTTGGTTCACGTCAACGCAAAGCACGACATCACCCGTAAGGTCACCGAAAAACTCAACGAAAAACGCTAGTCGTGCCGTCGCTCGCCGAAATCGGCGAACGGATCGAGCAGCTTTGCCCTAACGAGATCGCCGGCGATTCCACGGTCGAGATTCGACGCGTCGCGTCGATCGAGTCGGCCGCACCCGGTGATCTGACTTTTCTCACCGGCAAGCGCTTCGAAGCAGCCCTCGAGGGCTGCCGCGCGTCGGCGGTCGTGCTCAGGTCAGAAATGGCGAACGCCTGCCCGACCAATGCGCTAGTCGTCGCCGATCCGCGTCTCGCGTTCGGGTTGATCAGCCAGTTGTTCGACTCGCGACCGCCAGTCCCGCAAGGCGTTGATCCGACCGCGTGTATCGATGCGAGCGCGTCGATCGGCGCGCTCGCAAGGATCGGTCCGTTCGCGGTGATCGAAGCGGATGTGACGCTCGGTGACGACGTCAGCATCGGCGCGGGTTCTTACGTCGGCGCCGGCACGGTCATCGGCGCGGGAACGCGGCTGTTCGCCAACACGACGGTTCACCACGGGGTCGAAATCGGCGAACGGTGCACGGTTCATAGTGGTGCCGTGCTCGGCGATGATGGTTTCGGGTTCGCGAATGACGCGAACGGACGCTGGCACGAGATCAAGCAGATCGGCGGACTTGTCATCGGCGACGACGTCAGTGTCGGGAGCAACACGACGATCGATCGCGGTGCGCTGAACGATACGAAGATCGGCAACGGCGTGCAGATCGACAACCAGGTTCAGATCGGCCACAACACGACCATTGGCGATCACACGTTGATCTGTGGGCAGGTCGGCATCGTCGGGAGCACCACGATCGGTAAACACTGCATGTTGGCCGGTGGCGTGGGAATCGGCGGCGTGGATGGGGTGACGCTCGTGGATCACGTGTACGTGACCGTCAAGACCGTCGTGACACAGTCGATCGATGAACCGGGCTTCTACAGCGGCCTCTTCTTGCATAAGAAGTCGAGCATCTGGAAGCGCAACGCCCTTCGCCTGGGCGAGCTCGATCAACTGGCGAAGCGGCTGGCGAACCTTGAGAAGGTCGTCGGGAGCTAGGTCGTCATATCCCGGTGGCTGCGATTCCAGCGTGATTGTCGCGTCATTCGCAGGCTAAATGCCGGACGAGAGCGCGCTTGAGTAGCGGCGAGCAAAACAAAAAAACGCGAGGCGCGGGTTTCTGATGGATGAGGGGGACGCCTTGGAGATTGATGAGATTCTGGAGTACCTGCCGCACAGGTATCCCTTCCTGCTGGTCGACCGCGTCGACGAAATGGTCGTAGGTGACTTTATCCGCGGCCGCAAGCAGGTCAGCGCCAACGAACCCTATTTCCAAGGGCATTTCCCGAATCACCCGATCGTGCCGGGCGTTCTGCTGGTCGAAGCGCTGGCGCAGATCTGCGGCATCCTTGCCTTCAAAACGCGCGAAAACAAACCGGCCGAGGGGTACGTGCACTATCTCGCTGGTGTCGACAATGTACGCTTCAAGCGTCCGGTACGGCCGGGCGATACCGTCGACCTCTTTGGTCGTATCGAGACCGTAAGGCGTCAGCTCATGAAGTTTTCGGTCGAAGCGAAGGTCGACGACGAGACGGCGTGCGTCGCCGAACTCCTCTGTGTCGAAAGGCTGATCGCACGATGATCGATCCCCGAGCGATTATCGACCCCACCGCCGAGATCGGGAGCAACGTTTCGGTCGGTCCCTGGACCGTGGTCGGTCCCGACGTGGTGATCGGCGACGACTGTGAGATCGGCCCACACGTGATCCTCAAGGGTCCGACGACCCTCGGAAAGCGAAACCGGATCTATCAGTTCGCGACCGTCGGTGATGACCCGCCGGCGCTGGCATACAAGGGCGAACCGACGACGCTGACCATCGGCGATGACAACACGATTCGTGAAGGTGTGACGATTCACCGGGGACTCGCGACGGACCGCGGCCAGACGATCATCGGCAACCACAATCTGATGATGGCCTACGTTCATGTCGGTCATGACTGCGTTCTGGGCGATCGTATCGTGATGTCAAACAACGCCTCGGTCGCGGGGCACGTCTCAGTGGGCGACGAGGCGTGGCTGTCGGGCTATGCGGGCATTCCCCAGTACCGCCAGATCGGTGCCTTTTCGTTCATCGGCGCCATGGCGTTGGTCACCAAGGACGTTCCGGCCTATGTTTCCGTCGACGGAAATCCCGCGCGCGCCGTCGGCCTCAACGTCGAGCGATTGCGCCGATTGGGGCTCGATGACGACGTCAAGGAAGCGTTGCGGGATGCCTACTACATGGTCTATCGGCGGGGCATGACGGTGACTGCGGCGCTCGACGCGCTCAAGGAATCGTCCCGCAAGTGCGCGGAAGTGGCACTCTTCGTCGATTCCATCGTCGCCTCCGAAAATGGCATCACCCGAGAACGGCGCGGTCAGCGCGACTGAGCCCGCGACGGCGCTCCGGATCGGTATCGTCGCAGGCGAAGCCTCCGGCGACATACTCGGTGCGAACCTCATGCGCGCGATTTTGCGCGAGGTTCCCGACGCGACGTTCATCGGCATCGGGGGGGCCGAGATGCGTGCAATCGGTATGGAGAGCCTCTATTCGATCGACGTGCTGTCGATCAACGGCTTCAAGGATCCGATCCTTCGCCTGCCGAGCCTGATCGGCATCCTCAGAAATCTCGTTCGCGTTTTCACCGGGCGAGCGGACGGGATGGAACCAGTCGATGTCGTCATCGGCGTTGATTTCAACGTCTTCAATCTGCTGCTCGAACGGATCGTGCATCGCCGGGGTGTTCCGACGGTGCATTACGTGAGTCCGTCGGTCTATTTCTGGCGTCGCGGGCGCCTGAAGAGCATTCGTCGATCGACCGATGTGGTGTTGGCGCTATATCCGTTTGAGCCCCGACTCTACAGCGAATATCAAGCACGGGCGGTGTTCGTCGGCCATCCGATCGCGCGCGAAATCGATCTCGATGCGGGATCCGCCGAGGCGAAAACCGCCGCGCGGCGTGATCTGGGCCTCGATAGCGACGGATTCGTGATTGCGTTATTGCCGGGGAGCCGTGGCTCGGAGATCGAATTCCTCGGCGAGATATTTCTTGCAACCGCGGCGCTCCTGACCGCCGAACTCGATCACCCGAAGTTCATCGTTCCTGTCGTCAACGAGAAGATCGCCGGGATGCTCGACAACCTTCGCAAGGCGGTCGACGTCGACCTCGAACTCGTGGTCGGCGAATCGCGAAAGTGCATTCAAGCATCGGATTTCGTGCTGACGAAGTCTGGCACGGCGACGCTCGAAACGATGCTCCTGCGACGACCAATGGTGATTACCTACCGGGTCGGTACGCTCACCGCCGCGTTCGTGCGGGCGCTCTCTCACTCAGTGCACGTGGGGCTGCCGAACATCCTTCACGGCGGTGAACTCGTGCCTGAACTTCTGCAGGAAGATTGCGAGCCGGAGAAGCTCTGTCGCGCCGTCGTCGAGGCCTGGCAGCGGTATTCTACGACGCCGGATTACCTGGAGGAATGCGAGCGAATCCATCGTGAGCTACGCCTCGACGACGGTGAGACGGCGGCACGTGCTGTGCTCGACGTGGCACGAGACTTAAGCTCCCCTCGAAGTCAATAATACGGACGTGACCACGCACCAAGACCTCTTCGGCCAGATTTATTCGGTTCACGACGCGGCCGGCGTCGACGAGGTGGGGCGCGGTCCGCTCGCGGGACCGGTCGTCGCGGCAGCGGTGATTCTGGATCCCGATCGTCCGATCGAGGGGCTCAAGGATTCGAAGGAACTCGAGCCCGAGGAGCGCGAAACGCTCGCCAAACTCGTTCGGGAACGAGCACTTGCCTGGGCGTTGGGCCGAGCCGACGTCGACGAAATCGATCGTATCAACATCTTGCGAGCAACACTGGTAGCGATGCGTCGCGCGGTATCGGCGCTCCGCGTGACGCCGTCGGTAGCGTATATCGACGGCAACATCGCGCCTGCGTTGTCGATGCCTGCGATCACCGTGATCGGCGGCGATGGGAAAGTGCCTTCCATCAGCGCCGCTTCGGTGATCGCCAAGGTCGCCCGGGACGCGGAAATGATCGAGTTGGCGGAACGTTATCCGGAATACGGCTTCGACAAACACAAGGGTTATGCGACGCCCGCACATATGGCGGCGCTGGACGAGCATGGTCCGAGCCCGCTGCACCGAAAGTCATTTGCGCCGGTGACCCGGGCCGCGTCCGGTCAGATGGAGCTTCTGCCTTGAGTGAGGCTGCAAGCGACCTCGACGCCATCATCGTCGAGGAGATCGTCCCGAAACCGGAGGAGTTCGTGCATCTGTCGGTGCACAGCGAATTCTCTCTCATCGACGGGTTGATCAAGGTTGGCGACCTCGCCAGGCGTGCTGCGCAGGAAAACATGCCGGCTGTCGCCCTCACGGACCGCGGCAATCTCTTCGGGCTCGTCAAGTTTCAGGCGGCGTGTCAGGCCGCTGGCGTCAAACCGATCATCGGTGCCGAACTCACCTACGATCACGGTGGTTTGAACCAATGTGTCGTGCTGGTGATGTCGGCGATCGGCTATCGCAATCTGTTGACGCTCGTCTCGGGCGCGTACACCGGCGTGGAAGATGCCCGCCACGGTGTCATCTCGCGCGCCGACCTCTTCGCCCACAGTGAGGGTCTGATCGTCCTGCTGGGCGCAAAGAGCGATCTGGGGCGAGCGATCGCGAGCGACGACGGCAACCGGGTCACGGCGAACGCGAACGCCTGGCGGACAGCTTTCGACGACCGTCTCTATCTTGAAGTGAGCCGCACGGGGCGTGGTCGCGAGGAGGAATTCGTCCTTCAGGCTTTCGATTGGTCGCTCGATCTCGATTTTCCCCTCGTCGCGACGAACGAAGTCTGCTTTCTCGAGGACGAAGACTTCGAAGCGCATGAGACGCGGGTCTGCATCCAACACGGGCGGGTGCTCAACGACCCGCGCCGGGAACGCCGCCACAGTGAGCAGCAATACCTGCGTTCGACGGAAGAGATGGTCGAGCTTTTTGCGGACTTGCCCGAGGCGATCACGAATGCCGTCGAGATTGCCAAGCGTTGTAGCTACGAGGTCGAGCTCGGGACGTACTACCTGCCGAATTTTCCCGTGCCGGAGGGCGTCTCCCTCGAGCAGCATCTCGAATCGACCGCACGGACCGGACTCGATCGGCACCTCGCCGAACTCGACGATTGGAACGGTCGCACGCGAGAAAACTACGACGCGCGGCTCGAGTACGAGCTCGGCGTCATCAACAGCATGGGTTTTGCCGGCTACTTCCTGATCGTCCAGGAATTCGTCAACTGGGCCAAAGATCATTCCGTTCCCGTCGGGCCGGGACGCGGCTCAGGGGCAGCCTCGCTCGTCGCGTTCTGCTTGGGGATCACCGATCTCGACCCGCTGCAATACGACCTCCTTTTTGAGCGCTTGTTGAATCCCGAGCGTGTCTCCATGCCGGATCTCGACATCGACTTCTGCCCAGAAGGCCGTGAAAAAGTCATCGCGCATGTCGCCGAGCGCTACGGGCAGGACGCCGTCAGCCAAATCGTCACCTTCGGCACGATGGCGGCGAAGGCGGTGGTACGCGACGTGGCGCGGGTGCAGGGCAAGCCTTACGGGCTCGCCGATCGATTGTCGAAGCTGATCCCGTTTGGTCCGGGAGTCACCCTCGAGCAAGCGGTCAAGGAAGAAGAGGAACTGCGCGAGTTCATCGACAACAACGACGAAGTCGGTGAAATCATGGACATGGCCTTCAAGCTCGAAGGCATTGTGCGCAACACCGGTAAGCATGCCGGTGGTGTGGTGATCGCGCCAACGACGCTCACCGACTACGTGCCCCTCTACGCCGATGAATCCGGTGGCGGCGTCGTCTCGCAGTACGACCTCTACGACGTCGAGCTGGCGGGTCTCGTCAAGTTCGACTTCCTGGCCTTAAAGACGCTCACAATCATCGACTGGAGCGTGCACGCTATCAACGCCGAACGCGCCTCGATCGGTGAAGAGGAACTCGACCTCAAGAATCTGCCACTCGACGACCCCGCTACCTACGAACTACTGAAAACAGCCGAGACAACGGCGGTGTTCCAGCTCGAGAGCGAGGGCATGAAGGATCTCATCCGTCGCCTACTGCCGGATTCGATGGACGACATCATCGCGCTCGTCGCCCTGTTCCGTCCGGGTCCACTGCAAAGCGGGGCTGTGGATGAATACGTCGATCGAAAACACGGCCGCTCGCCGGTCGAGTTTGCACATCCGTCGGTACGCGATGTCCTGGGCGCGAGCTACGGCGTGATGCTCTATCAAGAGCACGTCATGCGGGTAGCTCAGGTGCTTGCCGGATTCTCGCTCGGGCAAGCCGATCTCTTGCGCAAGGCCATGGGCAAAAAGAAGCCCGAAGAGATGGCCCAGATGCGCGAGATGTTCATCGAAGGGACAAACGCGGCCAACGTCGACCCGGGCATCGCGAATTCGATCTTCGATCAGATGGAAAAGTTCGCGGGCTACGCCTTCAACAAGGCGCACTCGGCGGGTTACGCGATCCTCACCTACCAGACGGCTTGGCTGAAGACGCATTACCCGGCGCAGTTCATGGCGGCAGTGATTTCCGTCGACATGCAGAACATCGACAAGGTCGTCATGCTGGTCGACGAGGTGCTGCGCATGGGCCTCGAGGTACGCCCGCCGAACGTCAATACGAGCTCGTATCGGTTTCGTGCAGTCGATGGCGCCGTCCTCTATGGCCTCGGCGCCGTGCGCGGCGTCGGTGAAGGACCCGTGGAGGCAATCGAAGCGGAGGTCACCCGGGCAGGTGCTTTTTCGAGCCTCGATGATTTCTGCCAGCGCGTCGACGGCAAACGGGCGAACAAGCGGGTTGTCGAGTCACTCATTCGATCGGGGGCGATGGACAGCTTCGGTCAGGATGAAGAAATCGACGTCGTGCGTGCTCGTCTTCTGGCCGAGCTGCCGGCGGCTATGCAGGGCGCGGAACAGGCGTCTCGCAACGCATCGATCGGCATGGACGATATGTTCGGCGGGCTCAAAGAACCGACCCGTGTCGCGCGAACGGTCGACTTCGAACCGCTGGCGAAGCGCGATCGTCTGGAGGGCGAAAAAGAAACGCTCGGACTTTTCCTCACCGGACATCCGATTGAGGAATACATCGCCGACATCCGCCAAATCTGCCCGAAATCGATCGCACAACTGAAGCCGGGGCGCGGCGGACAAATCGTCGCGGGGCTCGTGGTGTCGACGCGTACGCGCCGCAGCCGCCGTGGCGACACGCTGGCGTTCGTCCTGCTCGACGATCGCAGTGGACGCATCGAATCGAGTGTCTTTGCAGAGGTCTACGATCAGCACCGCGACAAACTTCAGAAGGACGCCATCGTCGTAATTGAAGGCGAGGTGCAGATCGACGATTTCACGGATCGGTCGAAGCTTCGCGCGAGCAACGTCCTATCGATT
This sequence comes from uncultured Pseudomonadales bacterium, assembly GCA_951813295.1. Taxonomy (GTDB): domain Bacteria; phylum Pseudomonadota; class Gammaproteobacteria; order Pseudomonadales; family Azotimanducaceae; genus VXYL01. The sequence continues at coordinate 31,787 of CATOTI010000002.1, read as the reverse complement.
GAGGAAGCCCGCAAACGGTTTGCGCGCAGGATCAGCGTCCAGCTAGGCCACATCGACGGGGAGGCGACCTCGGCGCTCAAAGAGACGCTGTCGCCCTTCCTCGACGAGGACGGTTGCCCCGTGTGCGTACGGTATTCCAACACGACCGCCGAAGGTCAGTTCCTCCTGGGTGACGGCTGGCGAGTAGCGCCGAGTGATGAACTCATTCGAAACCTTGGTGAACATTTCGGAACGGAAGCGGTTTCGCTCGTTTTCCGCTAGCCGATGTTGAGCGTCGAGCAGGCGCTCGAGCGCGCCCGGGGCCGGCTCGGCGATCGAGCCCCCTGGATTGCTCTATCGGGTGGGCGTGATTCGACCGTGCTGCTCTCTGCCTTCGCGCGGTTGAGCGAATGCCGCGCGGTGCATATCAATCACGACCTGGCGGAGCAATCGGATGAGTGGCAGGCGCATTGCGAAGCCGTGTGTCGCCGGCTCGACGTGCCGCTCGATGTCGTTCACGTTCGGGTTGCCGCCGGCAACATCGAAGCAGAAGCCCGTCGAGCACGTTATCGCGCCGTCGAATCGCTGCTGACGCCGGGCGACGTGGTCTTCACCGCCCATCATGCGAGCGATCAGGCGGAGACCCGAATCTGGCAATTGCTGACGGGCCGTCCACCCGTCGGCATGCCCGGCTCGAGACGGCTCGGTCCCGGAATGCTCATGCGGCCGTTGCTTGGTGTGTCCGGGACCGAGATCGATCGATTCGCCCACGCGAATGAGCTTGCATGGTGTGAAGATCCGATGAATGACGATCGACGATTCGACCGGTCCTTTATCCGCCACGAACTCATGCCGCTGATCGAGGCACACGATCCGGATGCCGCTCGGAAAATCGCCGTCAACGCGGATCCCGATCGCGACGATGGTCGCGATGCCGTCGTTCGCTGGTTGGAAGCGACCATCGGACACCGCCTGGGGCGGCCGTTGAAAGACCGTCTCGCGGTGCTCGAGAACGAAGGTTCCGGCACCGTCCAGATCGACAAGGCACGCGTTCTCTCTCTCCACGACGCCGTCTGGCGGTTGCGCGAGGTGGCGCATAAGAAGCCTTTCGATACGACGTGCGAGGTCGGCGTACCGCTCGACTGCGCGGGATTCGGACGAGTGGGATGGCGTCCGGCGTCACCGGGATTTCGTCGGGGCGAGAAGCTCCGACTCACCCGTCAGCACGGCGTGATCGGGCAGCGTGATCACCACAAATCGGTAAAAGACCTTCTGCGGGAAGCGCGAATCGCGCCGGTGGATCGACGCGATTGGCCCGTCCTCGTTCAAGACTCGCACGTCGTTGCCGTGATCGGCATCGCGACGGATGAATCCGTGCTCGTGACCAATGGCTACCTGCCGTCCTGGGAGCCCGAGGCGCGCGACCTGGCTTCGTTCGTCGCGTCGCGCCCGGCAGGTTAGATCGAGTCGGCGCCGTCTCGATCGGCGCCGTGCAACAACAGCCGTAATTTGCGATTGGTCGGTGTACCTGTCCCGGGCGAAATGCTAACGTGCAATCCCATCTTTCCGGCCGCCTGCGGATCGTTTTACAGGCGAGATCGGCCTCTTCTCGGAACGATGGGCGGTGCATGACCCAATACATTTTTGTAACCGGTGGCGTCGTCTCGTCGTTGGGTAAAGGCATCGTGGCGGCTTCGCTCGCGACCACGCTCGAGGCCCGCGATCTTGCCGTCAACATCCTCAAGATGGATCCGTACATCAACGTCGATCCCGGCACGATGAGTCCGTTTCAGCATGGCGAAGTGTTTGTCACGGCCGACGGTGCGGAGACGGACCAGGACCTCGGCTATTACGAACGGTTCATTCGCGGCAATCGGATGTCGCAGAAGAACAACTTCACGACCGGCAGCGTCTATGCCGAGGTCATTCGACGTGAGCGTCGCGGTGACTACCTCGGTGGCACGGTGCAGGTCATCCCGCACATCACCGATGAAATCAAGCGGCGGATTCTCGCGGTTGGCGAGGACCACGACATCGTCATCGTCGAGATCGGCGGTACGGTGGGTGATATCGAATCGCAGCCGTTCCTCGAAGCGGTTCGCCAACTGCGCCTCGAGCTGGGGTCGCGTGACAGCATGCTCGTGCATCTGACGTTGGTCCCGCATCTTGAAAAAGCGGGTGAGATCAAGACCAAGCCGACGCAACATTCGGTGAAGGAACTGCGCTCGATCGGGTTGCAGCCAGATGTCCTCATCTGCCGATCCATCGATCCGATTCCCCTGTCGGCCCGCAAGAAGATCGCACTTTTCACCAGCGTCGAAGAGCGCGCCGTGATATCGCTCGAAGACGCTGCGATCTCGATCTATCAGGTGCCGGTCATGCTCAACGAGCAGGGCCTCGACGACATCATCGTCGAGCACTTTCGACTGGATAAACCGCCGGCGGATCTTTCCGAATGGCACACGGTGATCGACGCGCTCGCCCATCCGAAGCAGACCGTCGAAATCGCGCTCGTCGGCAAATACCTCGACGTACCGGACGCCTACAAGTCCCTCTCGGAAGCCATCATTCACGCCGGTATCCAGACGAAGACCAAGGTCAACGTCTGCTATGTCGATGCCGAGGATCTCGAGAGGGACGGCCCGGCTGCGCTCGCCGACAAACACGCCGTCCTGATCCCCGGCGGCTTCGGCGCGCGTGGGTTCGAGGGTAAGGTCGCAGCGACCCAGTACGCGCGCGAAAACAACATCCCGTATCTCGGCATCTGCTACGGCCTGCATGCGGCAGTGGTGGACTTCTCGCGAAACGTTCTCGGCTACGAAAACGCCGATACCACCGAATCGAATCCCAACACGCGCGACCCGGTGATCGGCCTGGTCTCGGAATGGCGTGACGTCAGCGGCCAGGTCGAGCGCCGCGACGGTGACGAAGACAAGGGCGGCACCATGCGTCTCGGCGAACAGCGCTGCCACCTGTCGGGGTCGTCAATTGCGCGCAAGGCTTATGGAACCGATCACGTCATGGAGCGGCATCGTCACCGCTACGAAGTGAACAACAAATACGTGAGCGAGTTCGAAGCGAATGGACTCTCGATCGCCGGACGAAGCGACGACGACGAGCTAGTCGAGATGATCGAACTCGACGATCACGATTGGTTCGTGGCGTGTCAGTTTCATCCCGAATTCAACTCATCTCCGCGTGACGGCCATCCGCTCTTTACACAGTTCATCAACGCCGCCAACCGCCATGCGGGCAACGGTTCCGACGCCGCGAAATAGAAACGGAGACGGACGTGGATTTATGTGGTTTTGATGTCAGTCTCGATCGCCCGATCTTTCTGATCGCGGGCCCGTGTGTCGTCGAGGACGAAGGGCTCATGCTCGAGATGGCGGCGAATCTCAAAGCGCTGACGACCCGCGTCGGCATCCCGTACATTTTCAAAGCGTCGTTCGACAAAGCGAACAGGACCTCGCACGAGAGTTACCGCGGTCCCGGTATGGAAGCGGGGCTTCGAATCCTCGAACGCGTCAAAGTCGAGCTGGATCTGCCTATCCTGACGGACGTTCACGAAGACACGCCAATCGATGAAGTGAGCGATGTCGTCTCGGTCCTGCAGACGCCGGCGTTCCTCTGCCGGCAGACGAACTTCATTCAACGAGTCTGTCGGGCCGGTTTGCCGGTCAATCTCAAGAAGGGACAGTTTCTTTCTCCCGCCGAGATGGCCAACGTCGTCGAAAAGGCGCGGGCGACCGAAAATGAAGCCATCATGGTATGTGAGCGCGGGGCGAGTTTCGGCTACAACAACCTCGTCTCGGACATGCGCTCACTCGCCATCATGCGCGAAACCGGATGCCCGGTCGTATACGACGCGACGCATTCGGTGCAGATGCCGGGTGGACAGGGTAGCTCGTCGGGCGGCCAGCGCGAGATGGTGCCGGTCCTCGCGAGGTCGGCCGTCGCCGCGGGCGTGGCGGGAATATTCATGGAGACCCATCCAAGTCCGGAAGAAGCGCTGTCGGATGGGCCGAACTCCTGGCCGACACATCTCATGGAAGAACTCCTGACCGAACTCGTCGAGATCGACGCGGTGGTGAAGCGCCACGGCTTTCTCGAGCGGCAGGTAGGCTGAAATCTTGATCGAGCGACGATTCACTAGAGACGAGGAGCGAACGTGACCGCCATTGAATCCGTAACGGCCCGCGAAGTACTCGATTCGCGCGGTAACCCGACGGTCGAAGCGGAGGTCCGCCTCGTATCGGGCGCGGCGAGTTCGGCCATCGCCCCATCGGGCGCATCGACTGGATCGCGCGAAGCGCTCGAACTGCGTGATGGCGACGCCGATCGTTATCTCGGCAAAGGCGTGCGAAAGACGGTTGATGGGGTACGCGATGATGTCGCCGCCGCGCTCGCCGGGCTCGATGCGTCCGATCAGGCGCGGGTCGATCAGACGATGCTCGATCTCGATGGCACGGAAAACAAAAGCAGGCTTGGCGCCAATGGGATCCTCGCCGTGTCGCTAGCGACAGCCAAAGCCGCGGCGGCGGACGACGGCGAACCGCTCTTCCGGCATCTCGGCAAGCTTTATGGCGCAAACGTGGATGCGGTCTGCAACCGGATGCCCGTGCCGATGATGAACATCCTCAACGGTGGCGAGCATGCTGATAACAACGTCGACATCCAGGAGTTCATGGTCCAGCCGATCGGCGCTGACCAGTTCTCGGAGGCATTGAGGTGTGGTGTGGAGGTATTCCATGCGCTGCGCAAAGTGCTGAACGCCCGTGGGCTCGCCACCGGCGTCGGAGATGAAGGTGGCTTTGCGCCAAACCTCGAATCGAATGCCGAAGCGCTTGCCGTCATCGCGGAGGCCGTCGACGCGGCGGGTTATGTACTGGGTCGCGACGTCACGCTGGCACTCGATTGTGCGGCTTCTGAGTTCTTTGAGGCGCCGAACTACGTGCTCGCCGGGGAAGGTCAGACGCACTCGAGCGCGTCGTTCTCCGACTATCTGGAGAAGCTCGCGAGCGACTATCCGATTTTGAGCATCGAAGACGGCATGGACGAGAACGATTGGGCCGGTTGGAAGATCCTGACGGACGCGCTCGGCGATCGTGTGCAACTGGTGGGTGACGATCTGTTCGTCACCAACACGAGCATTCTCAAGCGTGGCATCGACGAGGGGATCGGTAACGCGATTCTCATCAAGCTCAACCAGATCGGTAGTCTGAGCGAAACGTTCGCCGCGATCCGGATGGCCCACGAAGCCGGCTTCAAGACCGTGATCTCGCATCGTTCCGGCGAAACGGAAGATACGACGATCGCCGATCTGGCCGTCGCGACTGGCGCGGGGCAGATCAAGACCGGGTCGTTGTGTCGGTCTGATCGAGTCGCCAAGTACAACCGACTTTTGAGAATCGAGGAAATGTTGGGACCACGCGCCGAGTACCGCGGGTTGCGTGAATTCGACTGATGAGGCCGTCGGTGTAGCGGCCGGGAGAGCGCCGGAATGGGTTATCTCATCGTGATTGGCCTCGTTCTATTGGCCGGCCTGTCCGCGAGCTTCTTCTGGGGGGAGCGGGGTCAAGGTGCGATCGAGCGCCTGGAAGGTGAGCTCGAACGGCAGAAGAAAGTGACCACGATGCTCGTCAACCGTAACGAACGGCTGCGCGAAGAAGTACGCGAGCTCGGCACGGGTACCTATGTGATCGAAGCACGGGCGCGCCGCGACCTCGGCATGGTGCGCGAAGGGGAAACGTTTTTTCAGGTGGTCGACGGCGCCGATGACGTCGCCGAGCCGTCTGCCGATCGTGCGGATGTCGACTGACATCGCGCCCCGCTGGCCGACCGCGTCGAGGCCGGGTACGTCCGGACGACTACGCGTTCGGATCGAGGATTTCATCGTCCGCGAACGGCGCGAACGTTCGTTCGATGAGGAAGGTGAGCATCTCTATCTGCTCGTCGAGCGCGCCGGTCTGACGACGCGCGCCGTACAGAGCCTTCTGTCGAAACTCTTTGCCGTGCCGTTGATCGATGTCGGCTATGCGGGCATGAAGGACAAGTGGGCGGTCGTCACACAATGGTTCAGCATCCGGTTACCGAAGAACCCGGACGCTGTCCCGGCCGATCGCGGTATCCGTATCGTTGAACGCCATTGGCATGGCAAAAAGCTCAAGGTGGGCGATCTCGACGGAAACGCCTTCGAGATCGTCGTTCGCGAGACGGGCGATATCGATCCAGCCACGATTGAGGCCGAGTTCCCGAACTACTTCGGGGTTCAACGCTTCGGCGCCGACGGCGCGAACATCGGCGCGGCGAGCGCGTGGATAGAGAAACGCGAAACTCGGAGCGGACGGCGACGAATCCCCGCCTTCCGACGTTCGATCTACCTTTCGACGCTTCGTTCGTTGATCTTCAACGACGTGCTCGCGGGCCGCGTTGACGCTGATGCGTGGCGTGCGCCCATCGACGGCGACGTCTGTGTGGATGGGCTCCCGACAGGACCGCTCTGGGGACGAGGGCGATCGCAGGCGACGGGTTCGGCCGCGGTGTTCGAAGCGACCGTCGTCGAAGTGCACGCGACGATCGCGCATGGTCTCGAGTTTGCCGGGCTCGGTCAGGATCGGCGAGCGTTGGTGGCCAAAGCGGACGAACTCGCGATCGAGCAGAGTCGGGATCTGCTCGGTGTTTCCTTTGTGCTGCCGAAGGGGTCCTATGCGACGACGTTTTTGAACGAGCTGGTCGACCTCGCGTGAGCGATTTCCACCGCCAGGAAAGCGCCCCGTCCGATCGCGTGCGCGAGAAGGCGCGCGAGAAGGTGCGCGAGAAAGCGCGCGACAAGCTGATCGCGCGTTTGAAATCGGCCGGTATCCGTGATCCGCGAGTTCTCGATGCCATGGCGGCGACCCCGCGCGATTTTTTCGTCGATGACGTCATGCGCCACCGATCGTATGAAGATCGGGCATTGCCGATCGGCTTCGGTCAGACGATCTCGCAGCCGCTGATCGTTGCGCTCATGACCGAAGCGCTGATGGTCAAGAAACCTCGGCGTGTACTCGAAATCGGCACGGGCAGCGGCTATCAGACCGCGATCCTGGCCCGCTTGATCGACCTCGTTTTCTCCGTCGAGCGGATCGAGGCGTTGGCGATCGTGGCGGAGCAGCGGATGACCGCCCTCGGCTTGACCAACGTGCAGCTACGCCACGGCGACGGCCATCTGGGTTGGCGATTCGAGGGACCGTTCGACGGCATCATCGTCACGGCCGGTGCCGACGAGATCCCGGAAGCCCTGATGAATCAGCTGAGTGACGGCGGCCGTCTCGTCATTCCGGTCGGCGAGGGCGATGTCAAAGAGCTCAAAGTGCTCGATCGAATCGGCGACGCGTGGCAACAATCGACGATCGAATACGTCCGGTTCGTGCCGCTCAAGGAAGGTGTGCAGTGATCCCCTGGGCCGTCCTCTTGCGGGGGGTGGCGATGGGGATTGCCGAGATCGTGCCCGGCGTGTCGGGTGGGACGATCGCGTTCGTCACCGGTATCTATGATGAGCTCATGCGCACGCTGGTGGGGTTGTCGTCCGCCGCGGCTTCGCTCGCGAAGCTCGAATGGCGGGAAGCGTGGCGCAAAGCCAACGGTGGTTTTCTTCTACCCCTCGTCATCGGCATGTCGGTGGGCGCGTTACTCTTTGCGCAGGTCTTTGCGGTGCTCATCGCGCGCTACCCCGCACCGGTTGCCGGGTTTTTCCTCGGTGTGATCGCGATGTCTGGCCTGATCGTTGCACGGACCGCCTGGCGGGATGCTGCGGATACGCGTGCGCGGAGCGCCGTTTCGGCTATCGGTGTGGTCGGCGTCGTCGCCGGCTGGGCTTTGACGCTCGTCACGGGACCGAACAACGCCGACCCGTCGCTACTCCTCGTCGGTGTCGGTGGATTCATCGCGATCAGCGCCTGGATGGTCCCGGGCGTCAGTGGGTCGATGCTCCTGTTGCTTCTCGGCGTCTATCCGGCGGTCCTCGATGCCGTCGCGGGCTTCGACTTCGTCATTCTCCTGCCTCTTGTCATCGGGATGACGGCCGGATTGATCGTCGCCCCGCGATTCTTCGTGCACCTCCTCGACCGATTCCGGGCGATGTTCCTCATGTTCCTCGCGGCGGTGATGCTGGCATCGACGCATGCGTTGAATCCCTTCTCGGGCGCAGCCGACGTACCGTTGCTCGCGACCCTCGCCACGATCGTAGTCGGAGCTTCCTTGGTGTTTTGGGGCGCGCGGAGCGCGGCATCGTGAAGCGTTTGGCTATCGTGGGCGCCGCTTTGCTGGTGCTGCTGTCTTGCGCGGCCCCGATACGTGCGCCGGTAGCAGAACGTTCGGTGCTCGATGCCGTCGATGGCGCGCGATACGTGGTGCAGCGCGGCGATTCGCTCTATTCGATCGCATTTCGCCATTCGCTCGACTTTTCCGATCTGGTTGTCTGGAACGACATCAGCGAGCCGTTCACGATCTTTCCGGGCCAGACGCTTCGACTCGTCGCGCCAGGCCCCGCCAGAACGGCCCCGCGCGCCCGCCCGCAAGCGCCGCGGATTACGCGTCCGAGCCCCGTCGGGCCGACCGGTCGCTGGCAGTGGCCAGTCGAGATCCAGCCGACGAAACGTTTCGATCACGCGGGAACCGGGGTCGATTACGATCTTCCAGCGGGCACGACGATTCGAGCCGCATCACCCGGGGAGGTCGTGTTCGTCGGCCCCGGGATGGGCAACTTCCTGCACCTCGTGATCGTCAAGGTCGACGAACGGTATCTCGCGGCGTATGGCGTCAACGTGCCGCCGTTGGTCGCCGAAGGTGATGGCGTCGGTGCCGGTTCGTCGATCGCTCGTGTCGGTAACGGGCGCGCGAGCCTGCGCCGATTTCACTTCGAGATCCGTGAGCGCGGCAAACCGGTCGATCCGCATCAGCTGATCCCCTAGCGCGCGATCTTTCTTGTGAACCGGCAGGGCGCGGGTAGAATGCCTCGTTTTCGCGAAGCTGGCCGCACTCTCATGACGTTCCTCGTAGGCGACAACTGCATCAAATGTAAGCTCACCGATTGCGTTGAAGTCTGTCCCGTCGATTGTTTCTACGAAGGTCCGAACATGCTCGTCATCCATCCGGATGAGTGCATCGATTGTGCGTTGTGCGAGCCGGAATGCCCGATCGAGGCGATTTTCTCCGAAGACGAAATTCCGGAGGGGCAAGAGGGATTCCTCGAACTCAACGCCGAACTCGCCGAGATCTGGCCGAACATCACGGAGAAGCAGGACGCGCTGCCGGACGAAACCGAGTGGCGCAACAAGCCGAACAAGATCGAACTCCTGGAGCGTTGAGACGCCGATCGATCGTGTTGTGCTCGGCCGAAAGCCATCAATCGTCGCCCACGAGTGCCTTGAGCTCGTAGAGGGCCGAGAGCGCGTCACGCGGCGTCATCGTGTCGGGGTCGAGGGCCTCGAGGCGTTCGTCGATTGCGCTTCGCGCAGGCGTGATTCGCGGCCTCGGCTCGACGGACGAGCTGAAGAGATCGCCCTGAACGGAGGTACCGCCAGCCTGTTCGAGTTCGATAAGCCGAGCGCTTGCCGCCTCGAGGACATGTCGAGGGATTCCTGCCAATCGCGCGACCTCGATGCCGTAACTCTGTCGCGCAGGACCTTCCCGGACCGCATGTAGGAAGACGACGTCGCCCTGGTGTTCGACGGCGTCGAGATGAACGTTGGTCGCCCCGGCTAGTGTCTCGGCGAGCTGGGTCAACTCGAAATAGTGTGTGGCGAACAAGGTCAGTGCGCCGATAGAAGTGATGGATTCGGCGATCGCCCATGCAAGTGCGAGACCGTCGTAGGTGCTCGTGCCACGGCCGATTTCGTCGAGTAAGACGAGGCTGCGCTCGGTGGCGTGGTTCAGGATCGTCGCGGTCTCCGTCATCTCCACCATGAAAGTCGACCGCCCGCCGGCCAGATCGTCTGACGCGCCGATACGGGTGAAGATCCGATCGAGCGGCCCGAGCCGCGCCGCGGTCGCGGGAACATAACTACCGGCGTAAGCCAGGAGCGCGATCAGCGCGGTCTGGCGCATATACGTCGACTTGCCGCCCATGTTCGGCCCCGTAATGAGGAGCAGGCGTTGTGTCTGATCGATCAACGTATCGTTCGGCACGAAAGCGACATCGGTTTCCGCCTCGACGACGAGATGCCGGCCCGCCGTGATCACGATTTCGGGCGTGTCGCCAAACTCGGGGGCGACGAGGCGCTTTTCGACCGCGGTCTCGGCGAACGAGGCGAGTACGTCCAGGCGCGATATCTCGTCCGCGGCGCGACGGATCGCCGGAACGAAGGTATTGAGCGATTCGATGATCTCGTCATAGAGGCGGCGCTCGCGCTGCAGGGCGCGTGCGTTGGCGGTGAGGGATTCGTCCTCGAACGATTTGAGTTCAGGCGTGATGTAACGCTCGGCGTTCTTGAGTGTTTGCCGGCGAACGTATTCGGCGGGAACGGAAGTCGCGGCGGCTTTGCTCGTTTCTATGTAGTAGCCGTGCACGCGGTTGTAGCCGACCTTCAAGGTTGCCAATCCGGTCCTCGCGCGCTCGCGCTCTTCGAGGTTCTTGAGCCAGCTCGCGGCGTCCTCGGTCATGGCTCGGAGTTCATCGAGTTCCCGATCGAAACTCGGCCGGATGTAGCCGCCTTCGCGAATGGTTGCGGGTGGTTCGTCGACGATCCCGCGGTTCAGAAGGTCGAGTGCCCCATCGAACTCCTGGAGGCCGTCGAACCGCGCGGTCAGGTGCTCGTGTTCGACGCGCGCGATGTTCGAGCCCAGGCGCGGGATGGCGTCGAGCGCGCCGCGCAATCGACCGAGATCACGGGGAGAGGCGGTCTTCAGGGCCAGACGCGTCGTGATGCGCTCGAGATCGCCGATCTTGGCGAGTTCGCTTGCCAGGTCGTCGCGGGGGAACCGCACGAGGGCGCCTACCGTATCGACGCGTTCGCGTACGGCGTTCTGATCGGTCAATGGTGCGTTGAGCCAGCGGCGGAGCCGTCGCGCGCCCATGGGTGTTCGAGTGCGATTCATCACCGCGAACACCGTGCCGGATTCGGCGCCGTCGATGCGACGGTCGATCTCGAGGTTTCGTCTGGTCGTCGCGTCGAGCACGATCGAGGTGCCGGCCTCGATACGTCGGAAGGAGCCGACGAATTTCAGGTCGTCACGCCGCGCGCTTTGCGCATATCGCAGGACGGCGGCAGCGGCGCTCACGAGCACCGGCTCGTGGAGTCCGAAACCGTCGAGTTGCGCGACGCCGAAATGCGTCTCGAGAAGCAACCGTCCGCTCGCGAGGTTGAAGTCTACCTCGCTCATCATCGTCTGGGGTGCCGGCCCGACGAGTGCTGTGTCGAGTTCCGTCGTCGTCAGGATCTCACTCGGCCGAACCCGCTCGAGTTCGGCGAGAACGCCCGCCGCATCGCGGATCAAGGCCCCCTCGAAGCGACCCGATGCGAGGTTGAGCCAGGCGATGCCCCAGCCGGTCGAATCCGGTCGGATCGCCGCGAGAATGCTCTCGTTCGATGCCTCGAGAAGGCTCTCCTCGGTGAGCGTGCCGGGGGTGACGACGCGCTGCACACGCCGCTCGACGGGGCCTTTGCTCGTCGCGGGGTCGCCGATCTGTTCGCAGATCGCGACGGTACGCCCGATCCGCACGAGGCGCGCCAGATACGAATCAACCGCGTGGAACGGTACCCCGCACATCGGGATCGGCTGACCGGCCGCCTTGCCACGTGCCGTCAAAGTGATGTCGAGCAAGCCGGCGGCCTCGACGGCGTCGTCGTAGAAAAGCTCGTAAAAGTCGCCCATACGATAGAAAAGCAGCTCATCGGGATGAGCTGCCTTGATATCGAGGTACTGCTGCATCATCGGCGTATGCCGAGCGGCCGCGGCCATTTGCTTGCGCCTTTCCTTCAGTTTGCGCTCGAGTGCGTGTGAGCATATCGCCACTCGATCGCTCGTAGTCCCGAGCCCGGTGCATTCTTTGTTCGGGCGTCAGCCACGGCGTAGGAAGGCGAAAAACGGCGTGCTTTCGTGTTGACGCTAATACTGACTATATATACAGTAATTCGCCATGTGTCGGCCCACGAGAAGAGACGAGTACAACACGTATGGATAAATCGAATTCGGACCGCGAACGCGCCCTCACGGCTGCCTTGACGCAGATCGAACGACAGTTCGGCAAGGGCTCGATGATGCGCCTCGGCGATCGCGATCGTGAGCGGATTCCCGCGATTTCGACCGGCTCTCTGGGGCTCGACATCGCCCTGGGGATCGGGGGTCTACCGGTCGGACGAGTCGTCGAGATCTATGGGCCGGAATCCTCGGGTAAGACGACGCTCACGCTGCAGGTGATCGCCGAAGCCCAAAAAGCCGGCGGAACCTGCGCGTTCATCGATGCGGAGCACGCGCTCGATCCGATTTACGCGGAGTCGCTCGGCGTCAACACCGACGACCTCTTGGTGTCTCAGCCGGATACGGGCGAACAGGCACTCGAGATCTGCGACATGGTGGTCCGCTCGGGCGCCGTCGATGTCGTCATCATCGACTCGGTCGCCGCGCTGACGCCGAAGGCGGAAATCGAAGGTGAGATGGGCGATGCACACGTCGGCCTTCAGGCTCGTCTGATGAGCCAGGCGCTGCGCAAGATGACCGGCAACATCAAGAACTCCAACACGCTCGTGATCTTCACGAACCAGATTCGTATGAAGATTGGCGTCATGTTCGGATCGCCCGAAACGACGACGGGTGGCAACGCACTCAAGTTCTATTCTTCCGTCCGTCTCGACATCCGCCGTATCGGTGCGGTGAAGGACGGTGACGAGGTCATCGGCAACGAGACCCGCGTCAAGGTCGTCAAGAACAAGGTCGCGCCGCCGTTCCGTCAGACCGAGTTCCAGATCCTCTACGGCAAAGGTACACATCGAAACGGCGAGATCATCGAACTCGGCGTCTCGCAGGGCATCATCGAAAAATCGGGTGCCTGGTACAGCTACGGCACCGAACGGATCGGCCAGGGCAAGAAGAACGCAGCCGAATGGCTCGATGAAAATCCTAGCCATCGCGAGGAGATCGAGGCGCGGATTCGCGCGGAGCTCTTGCCGTTGCTCGCTGAGGAGACGACGGACGACGAATCAACCGATGCAACGGAACCACTCCTCAAGCCGGTCGATTCAGTCGACTAGCGAGGACGGGCTGGCCAGCACGGCTGAACGCCGTAGAGGTTTAGGGGCAGCGCCATGATGCAAGCCGAAGCCGATCAGAAAGCCGAACCGCCGGCGATGGATGCCGGTCGCGAGCGTGAACTCGGCTTTGCCGTCGCGCTTCGCGCGCTGGCCCGTCGTGAACACTCGAGCAAGGAACTTCGGTTGAAGATGCGTCGGCGCGGGGTCACCGAGTCGACGGTCGACGAGGTCCTCTGCAAGCTCCAACAGGAAGGACTTCAGTCGGACGAGCGCTTCACGGAGATCTTCGTTCGCTCGCGCATCGAACGAGGTCAGGGCGAGCTCAGAATCCGCGCCGATCTGCGTAACAAAGGCATCTTTGAGGCCGACGCAGACCGGTTTTTCCCGCAGGACGAGTCCCACTGGAACGAACGCGCCGCGGATGTGGTGCGGCGCCGGTTTCTAAGGAGTTCGACTGAGCTTCTCGCCCGATATCAAACGACCGATGAGCCGCTGGGCAGTGACGAGTCGCGATTGGATCGCGAATTGGCCGCGGAACTCTACGCCGAACGTCGGAAGTTGAACGCCCGGATGGCGCGCTTCCTGGCATCGCGCGGCTTCTCGTCGGGCGTGTCGAGGCGAGCCATCGATGGGCTTTGGGAGGAAGTGGAGCAGTAGCCCGGTGATCTAGTTCGATGCGTCGGTCGAATCATTCAGCCGTGCGTCGAGTTCGTCCATCGTCGCCATGAAGGCGCGCTCCAGATCGACGTCGAGCTGATCGGCCAACGTCATCACGGACCACAAGCAGTCGGCCAGTTCGTGTTCGAGACGCGCCTCGTGTCCTTCGATCGAGCGAATTCCTTCGCTTGCTTGAATCAATTTGGCGAGATCACCGACGTCGCCGACGAATCCGAGCGCGATCTCGGTTGTATTCCAGGATCGACCGTGTCGAGCGTGCTCGAGACCCGCATAGCGTCGGCGGATAGCACGAGCACGATCCTGCATCTCGTTGAATGAGCGCGTGTGCTTCATGGCGCCTCCGTCGAGGATTTTCATCAGGGTTTGCGAAACAAACGCGAGTATACTTGCCGCCTTTTTTTTCACGGTAGGTCAGTACTCCCGCTCAAAAGCGTAGGAAAAGAGCAATGAAAACCAACGAGATCCGATCGAAATACCTCGAATTCTTCGAGCGACGAGATCACAAAATCGTCGCCTCGGGTTCGCTCATTCCGGCGAACGATCCGACGTTGTTGTTCACCAATGCGGGGATGAATCAGTTCAAGGACGCGCTCACGGGGCGCGAATCGTTGGCCTACAAGCGAGCGACCACGGCCCAGCGCTGTGTGCGTGCGGGCGGTAAACACAATGACCTCGAGAACGTCGGCTATACCGCACGTCATCACACGTTCTTCGAGATGCTCGGCAACTTCAGTTTCGGCGACTACTTCAAGGACGAGACGATTCGCTGGGCCTGGGAGTTCGTCACGGAAGTGCTCGAGCTTGATCGGGAAAAGATCTGGGTCACGGTTCATCCGACGGACGATGAAGCCGCGCTCATCTGGACGGATGCCATCGGTGTTCATCCTGATCGGGTCATTCGTCACGAGGAAAACTTCTGGGCGATGGGTGACACGGGTCCGTGTGGACCGTGCTCGGAGCTCTTCTATGATCTTGGGGATTCGGTCGCCGGCGGCCCGCCGGGGTCTCCTGATGAAGATGGCGACAGGTATCTCGAGTTCTGGAACCTCGTTTTTCCGCAATTTGATCGTGCGCCGGACGGTGAGCTGACGCCGCTCGACAATCCCGGCGTCGACACAGGCATGGGGCTTGAGCGGATCGCGGCGATCGTTCAGAACAAGACCAGCAATTATGAGATCGACCTGTTTCGCGACCTGATCACGAATGCTGGTCGGTTTGCCGGCATCAACGACGAAGACCTGATGGTTGCCAATCCGTCGTTGCGAGTGATCGCCGACCATATTCGCTCGGCCGCCTTTCTTGTCGCCGACGGCGTGATCCCGAGCAACGAAGATCGTGGATACGTCCTGCGGCGGTTGATTCGCCGAGGCCTGCGCCATGGCTATAAGCTCGATATTCACGAGCCGTTCTTCCATCGGCTCGTCGAACCGCTCGTAACGGCCATGGCGGACGCCTATCCGATCATCGGTGAGAACAGCGCCAACGTCGTTAAGACGTTGGCCCGTGAGGAAGAGCGGTTTGCCGAGACGTTGAATCAGGGCATGGAAGTGCTCGAACGATCAGTGGCCGATCTGGACGGCAAGACCATCCCGGGCGACGTGGCGTTCCAGCTCTATGACACGTTTGGATTCCCGGCCGACCTCACCGCCGATGTCGCTCGTGAGCGCGGCCTCGACGTCGACTTGGAGGGGTTCGAGGCCCTCATGGAAGAGCAGCGTGAGCGCGGCCGCGCGGCCGCCAGCCGATTCGATGCGGGTACGGACCAGCGGATCCGAGTCGATTCGAATGTCGACTTTCTCGGCTACCGACAACTCGACGGCGAGGCGCGTGTGATTGGTCTCTTCCGGGAAGGTGAGCCGGTCGATTCGCTCGGGGCAGGCGAGGACGGTGTCCTCGTGCTCGATCAGACGCCGTTCTACGCCGAGTCCGGCGGCCAGGTGGGCGATACAGGCACGCTCGGCAATGAAGGCGCCTCGTTCGAGGTGCGCGATACCCAGAAAGCCGGTGGACAACACCTGCACCGCGGCGTCGTTCAACGTGGCGAGATTTCGGTGGGTGACGAATTGGGTGCGGTAGTCGATCAGGATCGCCGTCGCGCGATCGCGCTCAATCACTCGGCGACGCACCTCTTGCACGCCGCCCTTCGTGCCGAACTGGGAACGCACGTCGAACAGCGCGGGTCGCTCGTCGACGCGGGTCGTTTGCGATTCGATTTCAGCCACGACGAAGAAGTCACTCGCGACACGTTGCGCCAGGTCGAGCGGATCGTGAACGCGCAGATTCGCGACAACTCGGCCGTCGCGGCTGACGAAGTCAGCTTCGATGAAGCGCTGGAGCGTGGCGCGATGGCGCTCTTCGGCGAGAAGTACGGGGATGAAGTCCGCTTGCTGACGATGGCGGACGGTGCGTCGGTCGAACTCTGCGGCGGCACGCACGTTGGTCGCACGGGTGACATCGGGTTGATGCGGATCACATCGGAAAGCGGGATCGCCGCCGGAGTGCGCCGGATCGAGGCCGTCACCGGTGCGAATGCCGAAGCCTGGGTCGAAGCATCCGACGACACGCTCGACGCGATCGCACACGTCGTTCGCGCCGGCCGCGGTGAGCTGGCCGAAAAGGTGAACGTGCTGAACGATCACAATCGCGCGTTGCTAAAAGAGATCGATTCGCTCAAAGCCAAGCTCGCGGCAGCAGCGGGTGCCGATCTCGCCGATGGCGCGATCATCGTCAACGGCGTGAAAGTTCTCGCAACAACTGTCGAAGGTGACGCCAAGTCACTGCTCTCGACGCTCGACAACCTCCGGGACCGGTTGGGTTCTGCCGTCGTAGTGCTCGGTTGCATCGATGATCGGGTGAGCCTCATTACGGGTGTCACCAAAGACCTCACGGATCGGGTCGATGCATCTGAACTCGTTCGCTTCGTTGGCGCGCAAGTGGGTGCAAAGGGCGGCGGTCGAGGCGATACGGCGCGCGCGGGTGGTGGCAACGACGCCGAACGGCTCCCCGAAGCGTTGGCTTCCGTCGAGGAATACGTGCGTGAACGCGTGGCATAACCGAGCGACCGGAACTCGAAAGCACCGACCGCTTCGGCGATCGCCGGAGCGGAGTGCCGCGCCGATATCGTTGTCGGATCTCGGGGGTTGAGCGATGGCGACATTCGTTCAGAAGTACGGCGGTACCTCCGTCGGTAGCGTCGAACGCATCAATGCCGTTGCCGATCGGGTCAAACGCTGGCACGACGACGGTCATCGCGTGGTGGTCGTCGTCTCCGCGATGAGTGGCGAAACGAATCGTCTGGAAGGCCTCGGCTACGAGATCGCAGGCCAACCAGATCCGCGAGAGATGGACGTGCTGCTCTCGTCAGGCGAGCAGGCGTCGGTTGCGCTCCTCGCCATGGCGTTGATGCAGCGCGGCTGCAAATCGCGTTCGTACCTCGGCACACAGATCCGCCTGCAGACCGATGCCAATCACATGAAGGCACGGATCGAGGATATCGAGACGGCGAAGCTCGACACGGACCTCGACGCGGGCATTGTGCCGGTCGTCGCCGGCTTCCAGGGGGTGGGGCCGAACGGCGATATCACGACATTCGGTCGCGGCGGATCGGATACGACCGCGGTTGCTGTCGCAGCCGCGCTCAAAGCGGACGAATGTCAGATCTATACCGACGTCGACGGCGTCTACACGGCCGATCCGCGGGTCGTGCCAACCGCCCGCCGTCTCGAGTCGGTGACGTTCGAAGAGATG
Organism: uncultured Pseudomonadales bacterium; assembly: GCA_951813295.1. GTDB lineage: Bacteria > Pseudomonadota > Gammaproteobacteria > Pseudomonadales > Azotimanducaceae > VXYL01. Next base: position 14,151 of record CATOTI010000002.1, on the reverse strand, counting down.
TTCGAACTCGCGAGCCTTGGCTCGAAAGTCCTGCATTCGCGTTCCGTCGAATTCGTGGGTAAATACGGCGTCCCGTTGCGAGTCCTGTCGAGTTTCGAAGACGGCCCGGGCACCTTGATCACGACAGAGGATCGTTCCATGGAGCAACCGATTGTTTCCGGCGTTACCTATGCCAGGGACGAAGCAAAATTGACGCTCACGGCGGTGCCGGACGTTCCCGGTGTCGCCTCCCGAATCCTAAGCCCGATCGGCGCAGCTTCGATCGAAGTCGACATGATCGTGCAGAACATCGGCGGCGACGGCACGACGGACTTTACGTTCACGGTACGCCGTGCCGACTTCGATCGTGCCCACGAGATCCTGCTCGCCACCGGCCAGGAGCTGAACGCCGGATCCGTCACCGGCGACGACAAGATCGCCAAAGTCTCGGCAGTCGGCGTCGGTATGCGTTCCCACGCAGGTGTTGCGACGACGATGTTCGACGCCCTGGGCCACGAAGGGATCAACATCCAGATGATCTCGACCTCCGAGATCAAGATCTCCGTCGTCGTCGAAGAACGCCAACTCGAAAACGCCGTACGCGTCATCCACACCGCCTTCGGGCTCGACGATGACGCGGTCGACGAGGAAGTGGACTAGCCGAACAAATCCTCGATCCCCCGGCGAATTCGGATAAACTTGCCGACCGCTGCGCTCCGATGGCCAAACTGGATAAGGCACCGGTCTACGAAACCGGGGATTGCAGGTTCGAATCCTGCTCGGAGCGCCATTTCACGCGACTGACCTCTATCGGAGAGATGGCCGAGCGGCTGAAGGCGCTCCCCTGCTAAGGGAGTATGGGTTAATCCCCATCGAGGGTTCGAATCCCTCTCTCTCCGCCACGCAGTCGTCTTCTGGTAGAGCAGGAGCTTGGTTTCTGCTGATGATGCCCGGAGAGCCTTTGTTTCTGCTGGTTTGTGGGCCTTCGACTTCGGGCGACCAGATTGCAGAGACTACCTGGTCTAGAGAAAATGGCGCAAATCTGGCGATCGTCTCTCGCCGCCGTTCAGGTGGTCTACTTCGCCGATGCGATGCATCCGCAACACCAGGAGTCATGCCGTACTCCGGCCAACTTCCGAAACCGCAACCGTCGGCCGCCAACCGACCCGGTCAACGCCTTCGAGAGGAGCGGGAGGTTTTGGGTAAGGCCACGGCCTGGTTGAGTTGAGAAGGCGTTCCCCAAAACTTACCGCAAGCTTGCGGTAACGCCCCCTTGTTCTCCCCAGAAGGCATACTTTGGCCTGAACCGTTAAGCAGAAACCCATCTCATGGTGCCGACCGGTTATCCGCGCAGAATTTTGCTGGCTGTCACCGGCCTGTCGCCACAGGTGGTGACGGAAACTCTGTATGCGCTTGCGGCCAACCGGCACGACCCCTGGGTGCCGTGGGAGGTCCATCTAATCCAAGCGGCGCGGAGTAGAGGACATCCTGAACGCCGTCGTCGACGGCCTCAAGCCGGCAAGCAAAGGGTAGAGATCGTCTTCTTTCAGCGCCGCAACTTACATTACACAATTGGAGCAAATACTAATGCTAGGATCGATTCTCGGGCAAAAGAATGCGTCGAAGGCGCGGATTGCGGCAGTGGTTATGACGTCTTTGATGTCTTGTTGCGTTTGGGCCGACGGATACCTTGGGGCACGGGCGGGGATGGTCTCAGTAGACGACGATTCCGCGGGGCTGAACTTCAGCGATCGTGCTCTGAGCGGCGGCGTCTACGGCGGGATCAACCTAAGCGAACGGATCGCGCTGGAGCTGAGCTATCTTTCGTCGGGCATACTTGAGGAAGACTTTGGCGTCGTCTCGGTCGAGGCTAAGTACTCGGGCGGCACTCTGGTTGCGGTTGGACGCCTCCCTACGTCTGCGTCTGGTAACTCGTCCATCTTCGGAAAGGTGGGCTTCTATGTCGGCGAAGTGGACGTTTCTCTTGGCTCACTCTCAGGCGGTGACAGTGACTCCGGGTTCACCGCTGGCATCGGTGCGGACATGGAGCTTACCGAGACCATCACGCTACGCGGCGATCTCGACTGGTTCGAGGGTGATGCGGGACTAACGACGCTGACTGTTGGGATTCAGTTCGCTGTAGGGAAGTAGCTACCCCTCCGTCGCTCCTCCTAATGACAACGCCCCGACCCGCGACGATCCTCAACTTCCGCCACCTGCTGGAGCGGCACGGTCTCGGCGAGATGTTGCTGAAGGAGATTAACCGGCACCTGGAGCGCAACGGTTCCGGGTTGAAGCCCGGAACTCTGGTGGACGCCAGCATCGTAGCGGCCCCTTCGTCGACGAAGAACGCCGCGAAGGCACGCGATCCCGAGCCCGAGATGCGTCAGACGAAGAAGGACAAGGAGTGGCCCTTCGGGATGACGATGCCTATCGGCGTCGATGACGCGGCGGGCTGCGTACGGGTTTTACCCCACTTCAGCGGACGGTTTAGTTAGGGTCGATAGGCGCATGGCCTGTCGACGTTCAGAAAGCCTGGCTCGTACGTCTTGAAGGGTTTGTGCCCACGCGCCGTCACCCCTGAGCTTGCGCAGGTTGCCCAGCCCATGTCGTCACAGACAGCGGTCCAGGCCGGACTGGGACACGTCCGGATGAATGAACTCACGTGTGGCCCGCAACAGATCATCCAGCGGCACCAGCAGCGTTGTTCTTCGCAACTCGACCACCACAAGTCCCTGTGCCGCGAAAGGGTCGTCCGCAGACGGTGCGCGGTGTGCGACTGGTCCTGAAAATCGCTCTGGCCTCGCCATTTGCGAATCGTGACCTCCGTTACCCCGAACCACCTCGCCAGCACCCGAGCCGGTTCGTCACTGGCCGCGATTTCCGCCCGCACGGCCGGTGTGGTTCGCGCGCCTCGGTGCAGTGCAATCTTCATCCCGGACTCTCCAGCCTCGAGCGTGGCGTACGCTGCGCCAACAGCTCATTCAATACCATTCGCGCCTGATAAAGTGCCCCTTGATCCGAAACAATACTACCGTCCGGGGATGTGACAACTACTAGCTCGAAAAGAAATCTGTCTGCTCGCCTCCAAACCCATATTCTGATTCTGCAACGAAGTGCTGAACCGACCTGTACGCTTGCGAGATCAGTACCGCAAGCTTGCGGTGATGACCCCCTTGTTCTCCCGGAAGGCATACTTTGGCCCGAACCGTTAAGCAGAAACCCGTCTCATGGTGCCGACCCATTATCCGCGCAGAATTTTGCTGGCTGTCACGGGCCTGTCGCCACAGGTGGTGACGGAAACTCTGTATGCGCTCGCGGCCAACCGGCACGACCCCTGGGTGCCAACGGAGGTCCATCTAATCACGACCAAAGAAGGGGCGGAGCGGGTGCGGCACGCGCTGCTCAATCCGGAGCACGGGCACTTTCATCGTCTGTGCCGGGAGTACGACCTGCCCACCATCCATTTCGGTATGGAAAACGTCTGGGTGATTCGTGACGACATGGACGGTCTGCTGGAAGATATCCGCAGCGAGGCGGACAACCGGCGTTGCGCCGACACCATCACCCAAACGGTGCGCGATTTGACTGCCGACCCGATGGCCAGTCTGCATGCATCTATCGCCGGTGGCCGCAAAACCATGGGTTACTATCTGGGTTATGCGATCAGCCTGTACGGGCGCAGCCAGGATCGGCTTTCGCATGTGCTGGTCAATGCGCCGTATGAGTCGCACCCCGACTTCTACTATCCAACGAAGCACAGCCAGTTGATCCACACACGGGGTGAGCAGCCGCGTGCTTACGATACGAAAGAAGCGCAGGTTTCTCTGGCCGAAATCCCCTTTGTGCGGATGCGCGAGGGCTTGCCGCCGAGCCTGATGAATGGCGCGAGCAGTTTCAGCGCCACGGTGGCGGCGGCCCAAAGTGCGCTGGGGCCATTGCAACTGGTGATTGATTTAGCCGGTCGTTGCCTGTCGGTTTCCGGCGTTGTGATTGAGGACATTGCGCCGGCTGAACTGGCGTTTTACAGCTGGATGGCGCGGCGTCGCTGCGAGGGATCGGACCCCATAAGATACGATGATGATGGACCAGGCATCGCCACGGCTTTTCTTGCCGAATACCGGCGGATTGTCGGCGAATTCAGCGCGGACTATGAGCAGGCGGAGCAGTCATTTTCCAGGGGTATGGGGAAGGAGGAATTCGATTCGAAAATGTCACGGACCAACGCCGCTTTGAAGAAAAATCTCCCGCCGCAGCTATTTGAGCCCTACAGAATAGCAAGTTCAGGTAAACGACCGGAAACCCGTTACGGGTTAAGCCTGCCTCCTGAAGCGATACGCTACGCTTCGGTTGAAGCGGATGCTTCGGATTAGAGCGATTGTAGAGATGATGAAGACACTGCAATACCGGGTCACTTTCACTACGCCGGCTTTTCTCGGCAATGCTGAGCAGAGCGGCCAATGGCGCACGCCACCTTTCAAAGCGTTGCTGCGCCACTGGTGGCGCGTGGCGGTGGCGGAAAGCCATGCCCATGAATGGAAAAAAATCAGGGAAGCGGAAGGTCAACTGTTCGGCAATGCCTGGTTGGACAGTGGCACCACGAAAAGCCTGGTCAGGATGCGGCTGAGCGACTGGCGCGAAGGCTCGAATGGATGGCATAAACTGCCAGGAATTGGATCCAAGAACCCAGTGGCTGCTGACCTGTATCTGGGTTATGGGCCTGTACAATATGATCGAAGAATAGGAACGCGCTTAGCGCATGGGTCGGCGATTCAAGCTGAAGGTTCGGCAACCGTACGTCTTGCCGTGCCGGAAGAACATGAAGATGACATCGCCAACACGCTGGCACTGATCGACCAATTTGGCACCATCGGCGGGCGCAGCCGCAATGGCTGGGGGTCGGTATCGCTCGAACCTCAAGACGGAACGCCGGAACTGGCGGTTGATGCCGGGAAATTCACCGCCAGGCTGGAACGCGCGTTACAGAGAGACTGGCCCCATGCCATAGGATGTGATGACAGGGGCGGCTTGCTGATGTGGCAGTCGGAAGCGGTTGCCAACTGGCAGAAGGCAATGACCCAACTGGCGCAACTGCGCAAGAATCTAAACAGCACATTCAAAACAAATCGACATTGGCTGAACTATCCCGTCACGAAACATGATCCCAAGAATTGGGGCAACAAGCGCCTGCCGAGCAGCCTGCGTTTCAAGGTGGTTCCAGCCTCCAACAGTAAAGTGAAGGCCCTTGTGTTTCATTTACCCTGCCTGCCGCCGCTGGATTTTTCCCCGAACAGAACCGAGCTTGTGACGATGTGGAAACGTGTCCATGAATTTCTGGACGACGACCAACACGATATCCAGCGGAAACCAGCATGAGCACCCCAGACACCTTCTGGCAGACCAAGCTGCACGCCCGCTTGCACGACCCGGCGGAAAAAGCCCTGGTGCTCTTGCGCGACCCGGCAGGCCATGAGGGCGGCACCTGCAAGGCGCTGCACCGCGACCTCGGCTTTCACAATCTACCGGTTGGCGACTGGCTTGATCCGGACAATACCGATGTGCTGGCCGGCGTGCTGTTCAAGAATGGTATTCCCATCACCCTGTACAAGGATGTCAAACGCGCTGATTGGTGGGCCGCGGCAGCGGATCGTCCCCAATGGCCTATGGAAGAAATCACGGTCGAAACAAAAACAGGCGCAACAAAAACCTTCAAGATCGCACCCGGCTGTCAGGTGCGCTGGACTCAATCGCCCATCCTGATTCACCCCTTGACCGGTGAGAGACTTGACCTGAAACGGCTGGCGGAAACAGACATTACGGACATCAAGCAACGCAGCTTCGAGCATTTTTCCAGCCTTGTCATCAAGGATGGAATCAGCGACAAGCCCGATTGGCAAAAAACCCTGCTGGCCTGCTGGCGCTTCGGCCCGAAACTCAGCGAGGAAGATGACGACGGCAAGCTGGGTTTTCTGTGGCCGTTGTTACCGGCGGATACCCGCGTGCCGGACCATTCCATCTGGGATCATCTGGACCTGACCAGCGCTTTCGCCGGTACCTTCGCGGCGGATGGCAAGAGCGAAGCCGCGCTGCTGGCGCTGTCGCTGGGGCCGGTGCAGCCTTTTATTGCTGCGGCCCGCTCTACCGCCGACCTGTGGGCCGGTTCGCATCTGCTGGCGCGGCTGTCATGGGAGGCCATGAAAGTCGTCTGCGAACGCCTGGGTCCGGACGCCATTCTGTTCCCGCGCTTGCGTGGCATTCCCCAGGTGGATGTCTGGCTGCGGGATGAAATGGGGCTCCCGGCCGAGTGGTTTAGCGATTGCGACTGGGCGAAGTCGGCAACAGATGCCAATCCCTTGTTCGCTGGCGCCCTGCCCAATCGCTTTGTGGCCGTCGTGCCTGCCGATCAGGCGAAGGGGCTTGCGCAAGACATCGAGCAACAGGTTCGGTGCTGGCTGCAAAGCATCGGCGAGCAAACCGTGAACTGTTTGCTGGAAGAGATCGGCGCGACGGGCGGCGACGAAAAATACTGCCACACACAAATGCGTGACCAACTCGACGGCTTCCCGGAAGTCCACTGGGCCGCGGTGCCTTTCTCTTTGATCAAACCCCGCAACGAAGACCAGCAGACCGACCTGGATGTGTCTCGGTTACAAGAAGCCATGGCACCGTTCTTCGACGCAAACGAAGGCGGGGTCGGCGGCTTCCTGGCATCCGATGCGTGGAAGGTGCTGGTGGAACGGTGGGACGACAACACCACCTTCTGGCGTCCGAATCCCGGAGTGCTTTATCCGGCGGTCTACGATCTGGCCGAGCGTGCCCTGTCCGCCGCCAAGGCGGTGCGACCCTTCGACCAACTGACGCAAAAAGGCTGGCGTGATTCCCTTACAGGGGAGAGCGAATGGCTGACGCTGGACCGGGCAGACCTTGATAAGCCGCAAGGCCAGCGCGACGACACGCTGTGGCAAAGGCTGCATGACAAAAAACCTTCCTGGGCCAAAAAGGGGGAATATCTCGGCGGGTTATCGGCGGTGAAACGCCTCTGGCCAACCCTGTTTGCGGAAGAGGTTGGGCGGGCGACAGAAGCCCGGGTCAATCGCTTTGTCGTCTCCACCCACACGATGGCGCTGGCGGCGCAACTTGAAAGCTGGCTGAAAAACAATAGCGAGCGTTCCGACGAGGCGCAGAAGCTACTGGACAGATACGACCCAGACCCAATGGCGCTACCCCGAAAGCTCATGGCGGATTACCGGAGCCACCCATCAATAGATCAGGCGAAGAAGCTGGCTGGCCTGTTGGACAAGGCGGATGACCTGGAGGATGAGCAAGAAGCGGATGAACTTCGCAAAGAGGTCAAACAGATTCTTGGCCTGGGCGCACAGGACCAACTGGAAGCCTACTACGCCCTGCTGTTGCTGGACGGCGACAATATGGGGCACATTCTGTCGGGCGATGAGAAGTTTGCAATCTCCTATGAAAAGAGTTTCCACCCGCAACTCCGGGAATTCGTGAAGAAAAAAGCGCGAGACAACGCGAAAATCGGGGAATACGCAGCGTCGCCCCGTGCACTCTCGCCCAACCGCCACCTGGCGATATCCGCCGCGCTGAACGACTTCGCCCTGCATGTTGTACCGCATATCGTGGAACGGGAGCACCTTGGCCGTTTGATCTATGCAGGTGGCGACGATGTATTCGCCATGTTGCCGGTGCAAGACCTGCTGCCGGCCATGCAGCGCTTGCGCAACGCTTGGAGTGGTGACGACGCGGACTATCAGAACAAAGACTGGGGCGATATGCAGCGGGCAAGGCAGGCGGGGAAGCTGGTCTGTAAGAAAGGCTTTGCCTTGTTGCGCAATCAACTGTTCAGAATGATGGGCGGAGCCACCGCCAGTTGCGGCGCGGTGATCGCCCATCACAAGGCACCTTTGGCAGCGGTTCGCCGGGAAATGAAAGACGCCGAACAACGCGCCAAGTGCCAAGGCGGGCGGAACGCCTTCGGTATCACCATCGTCAAGCGCGCTGGCGGCGCGCTAAAGCTGACTGGCAAGTGGGGGGAGTTGCAGTTGCTGCAAGATGTGCGGGAGTTTCTCGCTAGGCCTTCCGTATCCCGCCGCGCCGCCTATCACTGCCTGCTGTGGCTCAAGGACCTGCCGCACGATGCACCGCAGGACATGCTCGGTAGCCTGCTGGATGACCAGCTCCAGCGGCAGGCAGGCACTGGCGAGGACAAGGAATTCTGCCGTGAACAATTGCTCGCGAGTCGGTTGGCGACGCTCGCGATTAAGCAGGAAGACCGCCTGGACTATCTCGAAAACTTTCTCGGTGTGGCTGAATTTCTCGCGCGGGAAGTGCGCCTCGATAAACCGGAGCCAACGGCATCAGATCAGGAGAAGGTGAATGCACCCGCTGATTGAGCAGCATCGTGATCAAATCCTGACCCTGGCGCGACGGCGTGGTATTGAAAATGTGCGCATATTCGGCTCTATGGCGAGGGACGACGCGGACGAAAGCAGTGATGCGGACCTGTTGGTGTCCATTCCCCGCGACAAGAGCGCCCTTGAGTTGGGCGGGCTATTGGTGGAGATCCAGAGTCTGCTCCATCGCCGTGTGGATGTGGTGAGCGATCGGGGCCTGCATCCCGCATTGCGGGATCGCGTTCTGGCCGAGGCTGTGACCTTATGAAGCCCACGCGACAATCCGAACGGGTTCTGCTTGACCATGTACGCGAATGCATTGAACGCATCCGTGAATACACGGGTGGAGCGCAGGATACTTTCCTGCAGACGCCCATGGTCCAGGATGCGGTGCTCCGAAACCTGCAAACGCTGGCCGAGTCCAGCCAACGACTAAGCGCAACAACCAAGGCAACGGAACCGGGAATTCCCTGGGCGGACCTGGCCGGTTTTCGAAACGTGCTGGCGCATGGGTATCTCGGGATTGATCTTGAGGTCGTATGGAATGTGGTTGAGCGTGATCTGGCTGATTTGTTGGCGGCCGTTGAGCGCATGCACCGATTTATCGAAGGAGACGGTGCCTGATGACAACCTGTTGTTTTATCGAACCGCACGATGTGCTGTTCCTACGCGGTAACCAACTGTTCGGTGAGGCGGGCAGTTACGGCGAGAGCCTAGTGCCGCCGCATCCCTCCGTTATCGCTGGCGCAATTCGCTCCGCGCTGATGGTGCGCAAGGGCATTGATTTTGGCGCATTTGCCAACAACCGCGATTTTATGGATGCCGAGTTCGGCAATGCTGCCCGCCCCGGCGCTTTCCGGCTTACCGACGTGCAACTGGCGCACCGCGGCAAGAATAGCAAGGTAGCGCCCCTGTACGCGCTGCCTGCTGATCTGATCTCTCTGTGTCGAGTCCGGGCGCAGGATGAACAGAGTGGCGATCGAGTCGTGCGCCGTATCATGCCCGGTACGGCAAACACCCTGATGACCTCCGCGGTCACCGCACATCTCGCCGTGCTGCCCGAACCAGAACGCGGCAAGCCAGAAAGCGGCTTTTATCTCAGTGCCGCAGGCTGGCGGGCATACCTCTCAGGCGAGCCGATTGTTGACAGCCACCTGCTGGCTCAGGACAAACTCTGGCAAACGGAAGTACGCACCGGTATCGGTATCGAGGCCGCCAGCGGCAGTGTTGCCGAAGGCAGGCTGTTCACCACCCAGGCCGTGTCTTTCCAGCAGCGGCATCAAGGCAATGACTATGATGTCGGCTTTCTGGCGCGAACCGAGGGGGCCGAATGGCCGCCTAGCCTGACGCTGCGCCTGGGTGGCGACGGACGGGCGGCGCAGGCAAGCCTGATTGATGGCGCCGACGTCGATGGTGAACCGGATTGGGAGGCGCTATGGGAGCAGATATCCGCCAATCAACGCTGCCGTATTGTTCTCATCAGCCCGGGTATTTTTGCCGGCGGCTGGCGGCCTACCGGCCTCGACGAAAGCCGGCAGTTTAACCTCGGTGGCGTAACGGCCAAACTCGTTTGTGCCGCCGTCCCCCGTTCCAAAATCATCTCTGGCTGGGACTTGGCCGCGAAGCAACCCAAACCCGCGCAGCGGGTAGCACCAACCGGCAGCGTGTATTGGCTTCAGGATTTGCAAGCCACACCGGACGCGCTCCACAAGCTTGCCATCTACGGCCTGTGGCCCGACGGGGCGGACAATGGCGCACGTCGGGTGGAAGGTTATAACCGCTTCGTTTTCGCGACCTACTGATCAACCACCGAACCACGGAAAGCACCATGTTTCAGAAACAGGCAGCTATTTTTCTCTACGCCATCAGCCCGGTGCACATGGGCGCGGGTACGGCCACCGGGCTGATCGACAATCCCATCCAGCGTGAGCGTCACACCCATCATCCCAGCTTTGCCGGCTCCGGCATCAAAGGCGCGCTCCGGCACAGCTTTGAAGCCATTGGCGGGGATGCCGAATTGCTTCACCCGCTGTTCGGGCCCCCATCCGACAGCCAAAACCATCATGCCGGGGCCATCAGCTTCGGCGATGCGCAACTGGTCACCCTGCCGGTGCGCTGCCTGAAAAACGGCTATGTCTACGCGACCTGCCCGCAAGCCCTGGCGCGTTGTCAGCGGCTGCTGGCGCTGACGGGCCAAAAGGTCGCGTGGGGTGACCTGTCTGCGAAGGAAGGGAAATGTGTGGTCGGGAATGACAAATTACTGTCCGCAGACAACAAATTGCACCTTGAAGCCTTTGAATACTGCGCGCACACGGACGAGGCGATAAAAACCATCGGTAATGAGTTGGTGGATCGTGGTCTGCCCGATAGCGACGAGTACCAGTTTTTCCGGGAGAAACTGGCCGATGATCTGGTTATCTTGTCCGACACCGACTTCGGCTACTTCGCTGAATACGCCACCGTGGTCGAATCCCATGTGCGCATTGATGATGAGACTGGCACAGCCGCCGATGGCGGACTGTTCTATACGGAAAACCTGCCGCCGGAATCCCTGATGATCGCCCCGCTGCTGGCCAGCCGGAGTCATGACGAGAAGAGCAAGATGGAAGCCGCCGAGGTGATGGAAAAGATCAAAACCATCATTAACGGCTGTCCGCTGTTACAGCTCGGCGGCGACGCCACCACCGGTCGCGGCCTGGTGACGGCGCGAGTCGTGAGCGGGGGTTGATATGCCGAAAACAACCCCGACGCCAACCCTGGAACAGCAACGCGCCAGACATGCCTGGGACAAGAGCAAGAGCTGCTCAAAGGAATACACGAACCTGGCCAAGGGCCTGCCCGCGCTGATCATAAACAGCGGGCTGATGCAGGTAATGGCTTTTCTGGAGCAGAAAAAAGGCGGCGAGCACGAACAACTGGCAGGACATCTGCGCGGTTGGCTACATCAGCGCAAGGGTGTGCCCGAGGATTTCGAGGGTTGCATGGAGCACCTGCTGCAAACCGAGCCACGCGAGTTTCAAGAGATCACCACCGAAGCGATGGCCTGGCTACGCTGGATGCGGCAGATCGCTGCGGCGCAGCATGGCGGTGATGATCCAGCCCAATCCCGCTCGGATGGACCTGTTGAAGGGCCGGATGCCCGGCGGGGAGGCCAGTGAGATGCCTGTAGCTGCCGTTCCGAAATATTTGGGAGACAGTTTCAAAGACGCTTCGCCTGCCTCGCGATTCGGCATGTTCTTAAAGTTATGGCAGAAGGTCGATTGGTCCAAAGAGACCGATAGCGTATCTGCGTCAAAAGAAGCAGCAGCTATCAACCCCGCTGATCGTAAAATGTTGGACGCCTTCGGCAAGCGCCAGAAGGCGGTGTTTGCGAACCTATCGGAGGAGTCGCAGCTTCAACTGATTGCCAGGTCAGACTCGCCCTTCGCCACCGGCCTGGGTAACGAACACCCGCTGGAAAATGGTTTCTCCTTCCTCAACCCCTACGGCCTGCCGTATCTGCCGGGCAGCGGTGTCAAGGGCGTGGTGCGACGGGCGGCGGAAGAACTGGCCGGAATCGCGCCGAGTGTGACCTGGGCGGCTCAGTCCGAAGATGGCGTATGGACGCAGGAAGCCATTAATACCTTGTTCGGACCAGATTCCTCTGATGCGGGGCATGGTGCCCTGTCTTTCTGGGATGTCCTGCCGGAAATATCCGGAGGCAGGCTCGCGATCGAGGTCATGACCCCGCACTATTCTCACTATTACCAAGGCAGTGCCTCGCCCCATGACTCGGGCCAACCCATCCCCATCAATTTTATGACCGTGCCGCCAGGGTCGAATTTCACCTTCCATGTGGTTTGCGACCGCAAGCGCCTGACAACTGATCTGGCTGAAAATGATCGTTGGAAAACCCTGTTGGAATCCGCCTTTGAACACGCTTTCGAATGGTGTGGTTTCGGTGCCAAGACCGCCGTGGGGTATGGGGCGATGCAACGAGATACGGGGCAGGAGGCCGAGATAAAGCGTCGGCACCAGGAACGCCAGCAACGCGAAATGCAAGAGAGGCAGCGGGCCGAACGCCTGGCGGCGATGTCCCCGATAGAACGGGAGATCCAGGAAGTGCTTGAGGCGCGGACGGACAAGAACATGACGGAAATCGCTGCAATCATCCAGGCGGTGAAAGATGAGCTGTGGCGAGGTCAGGACAAAATCACCGTTGCGGAGGAACTCAAAGCCCGGATGCAAAAAGCAAAACAATGGCGTGAGACAAGTGCAAAGAAAAGGCCTGCCAAAGACAAGGACCATCAGAACACCCTGCGTGTCATGGCTTGGCTGACCGGCCAATGAACTCTTACCCCATCGTTCGCTACCGCTTCGAGTGCACCGTGCAGCAACCGCTGTCGCTGCCGCCTTACAGTGGCTCCATACTCAGGGGTGCCTTCGGCGCGGCCCTGCGGCGCATGGCCTGCGTCACAGGACGCACGGTGTGCGATGGCTGCCCGGTTCAGAGTGGCTGTTCCTATACGGCTGTTTTCGAGCCTGTGACCAGCGGTCCTGACCACCGTCAGCGCGCAGCGATGCTGCCCTATGTGATCGAACCGCCACCCCCGGGCGACGCCATGTTGACTCCGGAAGATCAACTGGGGTTCCACATGGTGCTGTTCGGCAAAGCGCTGGCGCAACTGCCGCTGATCATCCTTGCCTGGCAGCAGGCCCTAGCTTGCGGGCTCGGTCGGAGCAAGGTGAAGGCGAGGTTATGCCGCGTCAGCCGCTGCGATGGCGAGCGGCACGAGAGCATCTGGCATGAGCACATGCCGGAAATCCCAACACACGAACAGCGTACCCGGGTGACTGCACCAACAGACGCCACCAGTATCCAACTGCGCATGGAAACCCCGCTGCGATTGCAACGCCAGGGCAAGGTGCTGGGGACAGCCAGACTGACGCCGGCGGATTTGATGGTCAGTTGCCTGCGCCGCATTCGCCTGTTTCAGGATACTGCTGGCCTGCCGTCGGATACCGGGGACATCAGGGAACTCACCGAACAGGCGAAAACGCTGGGGAGCGAACACAAGCTGCGCCTGCTCCACTGGTCTCGCTATTCCTCCCGGCAGCAGCAGAAAATGCACCTGCCCGGGCTGGTCGGTGACTGGCGCATCACCGGCGAGTTGCGATCTTTCCTGCCGTCCCTGTACCTGTGTGAGTTGCTGCATGTCGGCAAAAACACCGGATTCGGGCTTGGGAAGTTCACAATTCACAACGTGACATGAACAGCCCCGCTCTGCCACCCACGTAAGGGATGAAAATCTGATGGCAAAACTCAAAGCGCATATCGGCTTCGTTTCTGATCAACCCTTGCCGAACATTTTGCCGATGCTGCATGAGGGCATGAAACCGGAAAAGGTCTATCTGCTGTGCAGCGATCAGCAACGAGACAAAGGCAATGGCAAAGCCCAGCGCGACGTGATTCAACAAATGGGTGTTGCCGTGGAACTTGTGCGGGTCGCGGATGCCTTCTGTTTGCAAGGTATTGAAGATGCCGTAGACGGGCTAATCAACAAACACAGTCCCCACGAAGTCGTATTCAACGCCACCGGCGGCACCAAGCCGATGAGTATTGCCGCGTTCGAACAATGTTCGTGTCGCGGCGTTGGTGTGTTCTACGTGCAAACGCCCGAAATTGTCTGGCTGAACCCAACTGGCAATGAAAATAGCGAAAAGATCGTGATTGCCGGGTCGCTTCCGCTCCGGCACTTTTTGCAGGCCCATGGCATTGATC
>CATOTI010000001.1 GCA_951813295.1 uncultured Pseudomonadales bacterium | reverse complement strand
AACAGCTCATTCAATACCATTCGCGCCTGATAAAGTGCCCCTTGATCCGAAACAATACTACCGTCCGGGGATGTGACAACTACTAGCTCGAAAAGAAATCTGTCTGCTCGCCTCCAAACCCATATTCTGATTCTGCAACGAAGTGCTGAACCGACCTGTACGCTTGCGAGATCAGTACCGCAAGCTTGCGGTGATGACCCCCTTGTTCTCCCGGAAGGCATACTTTGGCCCGAACCGTTAAGCAGAAACCCGTCTCATGGTGCCGACCCATTATCCGCGCAGAATTTTGCTGGCTGTCACGGGCCTGTCGCCACAGGTGGTGACGGAAACTCTGTATGCGCTCGCGGCCAACCGGCACGACCCCTGGGTGCCAACGGAGGTCCATCTAATCACGACCAAAGAAGGGGCGGAGCGGGTGCGGCACGCGCTGCTCAATCCGGAGCACGGGCACTTTCATCGTCTGTGCCGGGAGTACGACCTGCCCACCATCCATTTCGGTATGGAAAACGTCTGGGTGATTCGTGACGACATGGACGGTCTGCTGGAAGATATCCGCAGCGAGGCGGACAACCGGCGTTGCGCCGACACCATCACCCAAACGGTGCGCGATTTGACTGCCGACCCGATGGCCAGTCTGCATGCATCTATCGCCGGTGGCCGCAAAACCATGGGTTACTATCTGGGTTATGCGATCAGCCTGTACGGGCGCAGCCAGGATCGGCTTTCGCATGTGCTGGTCAATGCGCCGTATGAGTCGCACCCCGACTTCTACTATCCAACGAAGCACAGCCAGTTGATCCACACACGGGGTGAGCAGCCGCGTGCTTACGATACGAAAGAAGCGCAGGTTTCTCTGGCCGAAATCCCCTTTGTGCGGATGCGCGAGGGCTTGCCGCCGAGCCTGATGAATGGCGCGAGCAGTTTCAGCGCCACGGTGGCGGCGGCCCAAAGTGCGCTGGGGCCATTGCAACTGGTGATTGATTTAGCCGGTCGTTGCCTGTCGGTTTCCGGCGTTGTGATTGAGGACATTGCGCCGGCTGAACTGGCGTTTTACAGCTGGATGGCGCGGCGTCGCTGCGAGGGATCGGACCCCATAAGATACGATGATGATGGACCAGGCATCGCCACGGCTTTTCTTGCCGAATACCGGCGGATTGTCGGCGAATTCAGCGCGGACTATGAGCAGGCGGAGCAGTCATTTTCCAGGGGTATGGGGAAGGAGGAATTCGATTCGAAAATGTCACGGACCAACGCCGCTTTGAAGAAAAATCTCCCGCCGCAGCTATTTGAGCCCTACAGAATAGCAAGTTCAGGTAAACGACCGGAAACCCGTTACGGGTTAAGCCTGCCTCCTGAAGCGATACGCTACGCTTCGGTTGAAGCGGATGCTTCGGATTAGAGCGATTGTAGAGATGATGAAGACACTGCAATACCGGGTCACTTTCACTACGCCGGCTTTTCTCGGCAATGCTGAGCAGAGCGGCCAATGGCGCACGCCACCTTTCAAAGCGTTGCTGCGCCACTGGTGGCGCGTGGCGGTGGCGGAAAGCCATGCCCATGAATGGAAAAAAATCAGGGAAGCGGAAGGTCAACTGTTCGGCAATGCCTGGTTGGACAGTGGCACCACGAAAAGCCTGGTCAGGATGCGGCTGAGCGACTGGCGCGAAGGCTCGAATGGATGGCATAAACTGCCAGGAATTGGATCCAAGAACCCAGTGGCTGCTGACCTGTATCTGGGTTATGGGCCTGTACAATATGATCGAAGAATAGGAACGCGCTTAGCGCATGGGTCGGCGATTCAAGCTGAAGGTTCGGCAACCGTACGTCTTGCCGTGCCGGAAGAACATGAAGATGACATCGCCAACACGCTGGCACTGATCGACCAATTTGGCACCATCGGCGGGCGCAGCCGCAATGGCTGGGGGTCGGTATCGCTCGAACCTCAAGACGGAACGCCGGAACTGGCGGTTGATGCCGGGAAATTCACCGCCAGGCTGGAACGCGCGTTACAGAGAGACTGGCCCCATGCCATAGGATGTGATGACAGGGGCGGCTTGCTGATGTGGCAGTCGGAAGCGGTTGCCAACTGGCAGAAGGCAATGACCCAACTGGCGCAACTGCGCAAGAATCTAAACAGCACATTCAAAACAAATCGACATTGGCTGAACTATCCCGTCACGAAACATGATCCCAAGAATTGGGGCAACAAGCGCCTGCCGAGCAGCCTGCGTTTCAAGGTGGTTCCAGCCTCCAACAGTAAAGTGAAGGCCCTTGTGTTTCATTTACCCTGCCTGCCGCCGCTGGATTTTTCCCCGAACAGAACCGAGCTTGTGACGATGTGGAAACGTGTCCATGAATTTCTGGACGACGACCAACACGATATCCAGCGGAAACCAGCATGAGCACCCCAGACACCTTCTGGCAGACCAAGCTGCACGCCCGCTTGCACGACCCGGCGGAAAAAGCCCTGGTGCTCTTGCGCGACCCGGCAGGCCATGAGGGCGGCACCTGCAAGGCGCTGCACCGCGACCTCGGCTTTCACAATCTACCGGTTGGCGACTGGCTTGATCCGGACAATACCGATGTGCTGGCCGGCGTGCTGTTCAAGAATGGTATTCCCATCACCCTGTACAAGGATGTCAAACGCGCTGATTGGTGGGCCGCGGCAGCGGATCGTCCCCAATGGCCTATGGAAGAAATCACGGTCGAAACAAAAACAGGCGCAACAAAAACCTTCAAGATCGCACCCGGCTGTCAGGTGCGCTGGACTCAATCGCCCATCCTGATTCACCCCTTGACCGGTGAGAGACTTGACCTGAAACGGCTGGCGGAAACAGACATTACGGACATCAAGCAACGCAGCTTCGAGCATTTTTCCAGCCTTGTCATCAAGGATGGAATCAGCGACAAGCCCGATTGGCAAAAAACCCTGCTGGCCTGCTGGCGCTTCGGCCCGAAACTCAGCGAGGAAGATGACGACGGCAAGCTGGGTTTTCTGTGGCCGTTGTTACCGGCGGATACCCGCGTGCCGGACCATTCCATCTGGGATCATCTGGACCTGACCAGCGCTTTCGCCGGTACCTTCGCGGCGGATGGCAAGAGCGAAGCCGCGCTGCTGGCGCTGTCGCTGGGGCCGGTGCAGCCTTTTATTGCTGCGGCCCGCTCTACCGCCGACCTGTGGGCCGGTTCGCATCTGCTGGCGCGGCTGTCATGGGAGGCCATGAAAGTCGTCTGCGAACGCCTGGGTCCGGACGCCATTCTGTTCCCGCGCTTGCGTGGCATTCCCCAGGTGGATGTCTGGCTGCGGGATGAAATGGGGCTCCCGGCCGAGTGGTTTAGCGATTGCGACTGGGCGAAGTCGGCAACAGATGCCAATCCCTTGTTCGCTGGCGCCCTGCCCAATCGCTTTGTGGCCGTCGTGCCTGCCGATCAGGCGAAGGGGCTTGCGCAAGACATCGAGCAACAGGTTCGGTGCTGGCTGCAAAGCATCGGCGAGCAAACCGTGAACTGTTTGCTGGAAGAGATCGGCGCGACGGGCGGCGACGAAAAATACTGCCACACACAAATGCGTGACCAACTCGACGGCTTCCCGGAAGTCCACTGGGCCGCGGTGCCTTTCTCTTTGATCAAACCCCGCAACGAAGACCAGCAGACCGACCTGGATGTGTCTCGGTTACAAGAAGCCATGGCACCGTTCTTCGACGCAAACGAAGGCGGGGTCGGCGGCTTCCTGGCATCCGATGCGTGGAAGGTGCTGGTGGAACGGTGGGACGACAACACCACCTTCTGGCGTCCGAATCCCGGAGTGCTTTATCCGGCGGTCTACGATCTGGCCGAGCGTGCCCTGTCCGCCGCCAAGGCGGTGCGACCCTTCGACCAACTGACGCAAAAAGGCTGGCGTGATTCCCTTACAGGGGAGAGCGAATGGCTGACGCTGGACCGGGCAGACCTTGATAAGCCGCAAGGCCAGCGCGACGACACGCTGTGGCAAAGGCTGCATGACAAAAAACCTTCCTGGGCCAAAAAGGGGGAATATCTCGGCGGGTTATCGGCGGTGAAACGCCTCTGGCCAACCCTGTTTGCGGAAGAGGTTGGGCGGGCGACAGAAGCCCGGGTCAATCGCTTTGTCGTCTCCACCCACACGATGGCGCTGGCGGCGCAACTTGAAAGCTGGCTGAAAAACAATAGCGAGCGTTCCGACGAGGCGCAGAAGCTACTGGACAGATACGACCCAGACCCAATGGCGCTACCCCGAAAGCTCATGGCGGATTACCGGAGCCACCCATCAATAGATCAGGCGAAGAAGCTGGCTGGCCTGTTGGACAAGGCGGATGACCTGGAGGATGAGCAAGAAGCGGATGAACTTCGCAAAGAGGTCAAACAGATTCTTGGCCTGGGCGCACAGGACCAACTGGAAGCCTACTACGCCCTGCTGTTGCTGGACGGCGACAATATGGGGCACATTCTGTCGGGCGATGAGAAGTTTGCAATCTCCTATGAAAAGAGTTTCCACCCGCAACTCCGGGAATTCGTGAAGAAAAAAGCGCGAGACAACGCGAAAATCGGGGAATACGCAGCGTCGCCCCGTGCACTCTCGCCCAACCGCCACCTGGCGATATCCGCCGCGCTGAACGACTTCGCCCTGCATGTTGTACCGCATATCGTGGAACGGGAGCACCTTGGCCGTTTGATCTATGCAGGTGGCGACGATGTATTCGCCATGTTGCCGGTGCAAGACCTGCTGCCGGCCATGCAGCGCTTGCGCAACGCTTGGAGTGGTGACGACGCGGACTATCAGAACAAAGACTGGGGCGATATGCAGCGGGCAAGGCAGGCGGGGAAGCTGGTCTGTAAGAAAGGCTTTGCCTTGTTGCGCAATCAACTGTTCAGAATGATGGGCGGAGCCACCGCCAGTTGCGGCGCGGTGATCGCCCATCACAAGGCACCTTTGGCAGCGGTTCGCCGGGAAATGAAAGACGCCGAACAACGCGCCAAGTGCCAAGGCGGGCGGAACGCCTTCGGTATCACCATCGTCAAGCGCGCTGGCGGCGCGCTAAAGCTGACTGGCAAGTGGGGGGAGTTGCAGTTGCTGCAAGATGTGCGGGAGTTTCTCGCTAGGCCTTCCGTATCCCGCCGCGCCGCCTATCACTGCCTGCTGTGGCTCAAGGACCTGCCGCACGATGCACCGCAGGACATGCTCGGTAGCCTGCTGGATGACCAGCTCCAGCGGCAGGCAGGCACTGGCGAGGACAAGGAATTCTGCCGTGAACAATTGCTCGCGAGTCGGTTGGCGACGCTCGCGATTAAGCAGGAAGACCGCCTGGACTATCTCGAAAACTTTCTCGGTGTGGCTGAATTTCTCGCGCGGGAAGTGCGCCTCGATAAACCGGAGCCAACGGCATCAGATCAGGAGAAGGTGAATGCACCCGCTGATTGAGCAGCATCGTGATCAAATCCTGACCCTGGCGCGACGGCGTGGTATTGAAAATGTGCGCATATTCGGCTCTATGGCGAGGGACGACGCGGACGAAAGCAGTGATGCGGACCTGTTGGTGTCCATTCCCCGCGACAAGAGCGCCCTTGAGTTGGGCGGGCTATTGGTGGAGATCCAGAGTCTGCTCCATCGCCGTGTGGATGTGGTGAGCGATCGGGGCCTGCATCCCGCATTGCGGGATCGCGTTCTGGCCGAGGCTGTGACCTTATGAAGCCCACGCGACAATCCGAACGGGTTCTGCTTGACCATGTACGCGAATGCATTGAACGCATCCGTGAATACACGGGTGGAGCGCAGGATACTTTCCTGCAGACGCCCATGGTCCAGGATGCGGTGCTCCGAAACCTGCAAACGCTGGCCGAGTCCAGCCAACGACTAAGCGCAACAACCAAGGCAACGGAACCGGGAATTCCCTGGGCGGACCTGGCCGGTTTTCGAAACGTGCTGGCGCATGGGTATCTCGGGATTGATCTTGAGGTCGTATGGAATGTGGTTGAGCGTGATCTGGCTGATTTGTTGGCGGCCGTTGAGCGCATGCACCGATTTATCGAAGGAGACGGTGCCTGATGACAACCTGTTGTTTTATCGAACCGCACGATGTGCTGTTCCTACGCGGTAACCAACTGTTCGGTGAGGCGGGCAGTTACGGCGAGAGCCTAGTGCCGCCGCATCCCTCCGTTATCGCTGGCGCAATTCGCTCCGCGCTGATGGTGCGCAAGGGCATTGATTTTGGCGCATTTGCCAACAACCGCGATTTTATGGATGCCGAGTTCGGCAATGCTGCCCGCCCCGGCGCTTTCCGGCTTACCGACGTGCAACTGGCGCACCGCGGCAAGAATAGCAAGGTAGCGCCCCTGTACGCGCTGCCTGCTGATCTGATCTCTCTGTGTCGAGTCCGGGCGCAGGATGAACAGAGTGGCGATCGAGTCGTGCGCCGTATCATGCCCGGTACGGCAAACACCCTGATGACCTCCGCGGTCACCGCACATCTCGCCGTGCTGCCCGAACCAGAACGCGGCAAGCCAGAAAGCGGCTTTTATCTCAGTGCCGCAGGCTGGCGGGCATACCTCTCAGGCGAGCCGATTGTTGACAGCCACCTGCTGGCTCAGGACAAACTCTGGCAAACGGAAGTACGCACCGGTATCGGTATCGAGGCCGCCAGCGGCAGTGTTGCCGAAGGCAGGCTGTTCACCACCCAGGCCGTGTCTTTCCAGCAGCGGCATCAAGGCAATGACTATGATGTCGGCTTTCTGGCGCGAACCGAGGGGGCCGAATGGCCGCCTAGCCTGACGCTGCGCCTGGGTGGCGACGGACGGGCGGCGCAGGCAAGCCTGATTGATGGCGCCGACGTCGATGGTGAACCGGATTGGGAGGCGCTATGGGAGCAGATATCCGCCAATCAACGCTGCCGTATTGTTCTCATCAGCCCGGGTATTTTTGCCGGCGGCTGGCGGCCTACCGGCCTCGACGAAAGCCGGCAGTTTAACCTCGGTGGCGTAACGGCCAAACTCGTTTGTGCCGCCGTCCCCCGTTCCAAAATCATCTCTGGCTGGGACTTGGCCGCGAAGCAACCCAAACCCGCGCAGCGGGTAGCACCAACCGGCAGCGTGTATTGGCTTCAGGATTTGCAAGCCACACCGGACGCGCTCCACAAGCTTGCCATCTACGGCCTGTGGCCCGACGGGGCGGACAATGGCGCACGTCGGGTGGAAGGTTATAACCGCTTCGTTTTCGCGACCTACTGATCAACCACCGAACCACGGAAAGCACCATGTTTCAGAAACAGGCAGCTATTTTTCTCTACGCCATCAGCCCGGTGCACATGGGCGCGGGTACGGCCACCGGGCTGATCGACAATCCCATCCAGCGTGAGCGTCACACCCATCATCCCAGCTTTGCCGGCTCCGGCATCAAAGGCGCGCTCCGGCACAGCTTTGAAGCCATTGGCGGGGATGCCGAATTGCTTCACCCGCTGTTCGGGCCCCCATCCGACAGCCAAAACCATCATGCCGGGGCCATCAGCTTCGGCGATGCGCAACTGGTCACCCTGCCGGTGCGCTGCCTGAAAAACGGCTATGTCTACGCGACCTGCCCGCAAGCCCTGGCGCGTTGTCAGCGGCTGCTGGCGCTGACGGGCCAAAAGGTCGCGTGGGGTGACCTGTCTGCGAAGGAAGGGAAATGTGTGGTCGGGAATGACAAATTACTGTCCGCAGACAACAAATTGCACCTTGAAGCCTTTGAATACTGCGCGCACACGGACGAGGCGATAAAAACCATCGGTAATGAGTTGGTGGATCGTGGTCTGCCCGATAGCGACGAGTACCAGTTTTTCCGGGAGAAACTGGCCGATGATCTGGTTATCTTGTCCGACACCGACTTCGGCTACTTCGCTGAATACGCCACCGTGGTCGAATCCCATGTGCGCATTGATGATGAGACTGGCACAGCCGCCGATGGCGGACTGTTCTATACGGAAAACCTGCCGCCGGAATCCCTGATGATCGCCCCGCTGCTGGCCAGCCGGAGTCATGACGAGAAGAGCAAGATGGAAGCCGCCGAGGTGATGGAAAAGATCAAAACCATCATTAACGGCTGTCCGCTGTTACAGCTCGGCGGCGACGCCACCACCGGTCGCGGCCTGGTGACGGCGCGAGTCGTGAGCGGGGGTTGATATGCCGAAAACAACCCCGACGCCAACCCTGGAACAGCAACGCGCCAGACATGCCTGGGACAAGAGCAAGAGCTGCTCAAAGGAATACACGAACCTGGCCAAGGGCCTGCCCGCGCTGATCATAAACAGCGGGCTGATGCAGGTAATGGCTTTTCTGGAGCAGAAAAAAGGCGGCGAGCACGAACAACTGGCAGGACATCTGCGCGGTTGGCTACATCAGCGCAAGGGTGTGCCCGAGGATTTCGAGGGTTGCATGGAGCACCTGCTGCAAACCGAGCCACGCGAGTTTCAAGAGATCACCACCGAAGCGATGGCCTGGCTACGCTGGATGCGGCAGATCGCTGCGGCGCAGCATGGCGGTGATGATCCAGCCCAATCCCGCTCGGATGGACCTGTTGAAGGGCCGGATGCCCGGCGGGGAGGCCAGTGAGATGCCTGTAGCTGCCGTTCCGAAATATTTGGGAGACAGTTTCAAAGACGCTTCGCCTGCCTCGCGATTCGGCATGTTCTTAAAGTTATGGCAGAAGGTCGATTGGTCCAAAGAGACCGATAGCGTATCTGCGTCAAAAGAAGCAGCAGCTATCAACCCCGCTGATCGTAAAATGTTGGACGCCTTCGGCAAGCGCCAGAAGGCGGTGTTTGCGAACCTATCGGAGGAGTCGCAGCTTCAACTGATTGCCAGGTCAGACTCGCCCTTCGCCACCGGCCTGGGTAACGAACACCCGCTGGAAAATGGTTTCTCCTTCCTCAACCCCTACGGCCTGCCGTATCTGCCGGGCAGCGGTGTCAAGGGCGTGGTGCGACGGGCGGCGGAAGAACTGGCCGGAATCGCGCCGAGTGTGACCTGGGCGGCTCAGTCCGAAGATGGCGTATGGACGCAGGAAGCCATTAATACCTTGTTCGGACCAGATTCCTCTGATGCGGGGCATGGTGCCCTGTCTTTCTGGGATGTCCTGCCGGAAATATCCGGAGGCAGGCTCGCGATCGAGGTCATGACCCCGCACTATTCTCACTATTACCAAGGCAGTGCCTCGCCCCATGACTCGGGCCAACCCATCCCCATCAATTTTATGACCGTGCCGCCAGGGTCGAATTTCACCTTCCATGTGGTTTGCGACCGCAAGCGCCTGACAACTGATCTGGCTGAAAATGATCGTTGGAAAACCCTGTTGGAATCCGCCTTTGAACACGCTTTCGAATGGTGTGGTTTCGGTGCCAAGACCGCCGTGGGGTATGGGGCGATGCAACGAGATACGGGGCAGGAGGCCGAGATAAAGCGTCGGCACCAGGAACGCCAGCAACGCGAAATGCAAGAGAGGCAGCGGGCCGAACGCCTGGCGGCGATGTCCCCGATAGAACGGGAGATCCAGGAAGTGCTTGAGGCGCGGACGGACAAGAACATGACGGAAATCGCTGCAATCATCCAGGCGGTGAAAGATGAGCTGTGGCGAGGTCAGGACAAAATCACCGTTGCGGAGGAACTCAAAGCCCGGATGCAAAAAGCAAAACAATGGCGTGAGACAAGTGCAAAGAAAAGGCCTGCCAAAGACAAGGACCATCAGAACACCCTGCGTGTCATGGCTTGGCTGACCGGCCAATGAACTCTTACCCCATCGTTCGCTACCGCTTCGAGTGCACCGTGCAGCAACCGCTGTCGCTGCCGCCTTACAGTGGCTCCATACTCAGGGGTGCCTTCGGCGCGGCCCTGCGGCGCATGGCCTGCGTCACAGGACGCACGGTGTGCGATGGCTGCCCGGTTCAGAGTGGCTGTTCCTATACGGCTGTTTTCGAGCCTGTGACCAGCGGTCCTGACCACCGTCAGCGCGCAGCGATGCTGCCCTATGTGATCGAACCGCCACCCCCGGGCGACGCCATGTTGACTCCGGAAGATCAACTGGGGTTCCACATGGTGCTGTTCGGCAAAGCGCTGGCGCAACTGCCGCTGATCATCCTTGCCTGGCAGCAGGCCCTAGCTTGCGGGCTCGGTCGGAGCAAGGTGAAGGCGAGGTTATGCCGCGTCAGCCGCTGCGATGGCGAGCGGCACGAGAGCATCTGGCATGAGCACATGCCGGAAATCCCAACACACGAACAGCGTACCCGGGTGACTGCACCAACAGACGCCACCAGTATCCAACTGCGCATGGAAACCCCGCTGCGATTGCAACGCCAGGGCAAGGTGCTGGGGACAGCCAGACTGACGCCGGCGGATTTGATGGTCAGTTGCCTGCGCCGCATTCGCCTGTTTCAGGATACTGCTGGCCTGCCGTCGGATACCGGGGACATCAGGGAACTCACCGAACAGGCGAAAACGCTGGGGAGCGAACACAAGCTGCGCCTGCTCCACTGGTCTCGCTATTCCTCCCGGCAGCAGCAGAAAATGCACCTGCCCGGGCTGGTCGGTGACTGGCGCATCACCGGCGAGTTGCGATCTTTCCTGCCGTCCCTGTACCTGTGTGAGTTGCTGCATGTCGGCAAAAACACCGGATTCGGGCTTGGGAAGTTCACAATTCACAACGTGACATGAACAGCCCCGCTCTGCCACCCACGTAAGGGATGAAAATCTGATGGCAAAACTCAAAGCGCATATCGGCTTCGTTTCTGATCAACCCTTGCCGAACATTTTGCCGATGCTGCATGAGGGCATGAAACCGGAAAAGGTCTATCTGCTGTGCAGCGATCAGCAACGAGACAAAGGCAATGGCAAAGCCCAGCGCGACGTGATTCAACAAATGGGTGTTGCCGTGGAACTTGTGCGGGTCGCGGATGCCTTCTGTTTGCAAGGTATTGAAGATGCCGTAGACGGGCTAATCAACAAACACAGTCCCCACGAAGTCGTATTCAACGCCACCGGCGGCACCAAGCCGATGAGTATTGCCGCGTTCGAACAATGTTCGTGTCGCGGCGTTGGTGTGTTCTACGTGCAAACGCCCGAAATTGTCTGGCTGAACCCAACTGGCAATGAAAATAGCGAAAAGATCGTGATTGCCGGGTCGCTTCCGCTCCGGCACTTTTTGCAGGCCCATGGCATTGATCTGATCAAAGACGAAAAGTCCGATATACCCAAATATCTCCGTGACCTGGCCGGCTCTTGGGCTAATAGGGCGGAAAAATACGCCAACGCATACAGTACGCTCAACTATTACGCAGGAGAAGCGGAAGGAAAGCTGGAGCTGACTATAGACATACGCGAAGACAATAGGCCGAAACATCTAACGGATCTGTTAAGCGAACTTGAGAACGATAAGAGTTGATCAAGTTCATCAAGAAGGACAACCAAGATTCGGAGCAGTACAAATTCAAGGATGAATCCACGCGCCAGTTTGTCAACGGTGGTTGGCTTGAAGCACGGATATTCGATGAATTGAAGTCGCTAAGAAACGAATATCGACAAATCGCTGCGAGCGCCCGCAACGTGACCGTCCAACACCGTGCTGGCGCGACCAGAAGTGCGGTAAGAAACGAACTGGATGTGATCGCGCTGATCCATCACCAAATGTGGGTGTTCGAGTGCAAGACCGGCAGATTCCATCCCAATAGCGGGCGCTCCGACCGGCGCGGCGGAGAGGACATGGTCTATAAGCTGGCAGGCACTATGAAAAACCTGGGTGGCCTGCGCACCCGGGGCTGTGTGGTGTCGTTCAATCCCCTGAGAGATGTAGAGAAGTCTCGTGCCGATCTACTCGACATCGCCGTGATAGACGGTGGCAACCTTGCGAACCTGCGAAGCAAACTCGTCACCACGCTTGGGCTGGCGTCATAGCGGGCGCTCGCGACGACTGACCTGAAGCCCTGCCCCCTTACCAACACTGAACGGGATAACACCCCTTGAAACGCTGGCTTGTTACCCGCCACCCGGGTGCGGGGCAGTGGTTCGCTCGGCACGACTATACTTTCGATCACCATATCCCACACGCAGATGTGAGCCGCATGGCTCCTGGCGATGCGGTGTACGGCACGCTGCCAGTGCCCTTGGTGGCTGAGTTGTGCGAGCGCGGTATGGAATACTGGCACCTGTCTATTCCCATGAAGGCCGCAGATCGGGGAAGAGAACTGTCTGCCGATGACCTCGACAGCCTGGGAGCGACCCTGGAACGGTTTTGGTGTGTCCGGCACCCCAAGCAATAACCGACTGATGAAAAAGGCCAGTTTGCCGGGCGACAAGCTTACCAGCCCGGCATAACGCAGCCCCCGGCACTAACCTGTGCAGCAACTTTCGACAACCCCGGTGGCACCATGCCAGAGCGTCAATGCTACTTGTTCGCCTACGATATCCGCGACCCGCAACGGCTCCGCCGTGCGCTCACCGTCCTGAAGGACTACGCCTGGGGCGGTCAGAAGTCTGTGTTCGAGTGTTTTTTGACGGCAGCGGAGAAGCGCGAACTGTCCGCGCGGATCCGGGCAACGATTGATGAAGATGAAGACAGCCTGCTGGCGGTCAGAGTACCCGCTCCGGAGCGCATTCAAGGCCTGGGCATTGCCTGCCTGCCCAGGGACGAGCCACTGTTCTATGTTGGGTAAAACCATTTCGGGAGAGCAACGCCATGGCCACGCTGTATATTGACCGTCAAGGCGCTGCGCTCAGTCATGAACGCGGCCGACTGTGGGTTCGCTATGCCGAGGAAAAACAATCGGTTCTGGTGAGGAGCCTGGAAAGGGTAGTGGTCACCGCAGGATGCACCCTGGACAGCCGAACGCTGCTGATGCTGAGCGAGGCGGACATTCCCATCGTCATTCTGCACCCGCGCAAACAGACGGTGAGCTGGTGTGGCGGCTGGCACCACGGCAACACCGCCCGCCGCATCGCGCAATACCAACTGGCCCAGGATACCGCGCTGTGCGCCGAACTGGCCCGGCAATTGGTCAGGCTGAAACTGATGCGGCAAAGAAGGTTGTTGCGCCACTTGATGCCTCGGTATCCGGCGAAGCGCCGGGCGCTATTTGTCGGCTGCGCCAGGTTGGCTGAACTGGTCGACACGATTGGCACGCAGCGCATGGATGAAATACGCGGCCTGGAAGGAGCTGGTGCCCGCAGCTACTTCGCTGCCTATTGTCAGGTTTATCCCGAACGTTTCGATTTTACCAACCGCAACCGCAGACCACCTCGCGACCCGGTCAACGCCTGCCTGTCGCTGGCCTACACACTGTTGACGACCGACGCCTTGCGTGCGCTGCATGCCAGTGGACTGGACCCGACCATCGGCTTTTACCACCAGCCCGCCTACGGTCGGGCATCGCTTGCCTGTGATCTGGTGGAAATCGTCAGAACCCAAGCCGACTGCTGTGTTTTGGATATGTTCCGCAAGCAGGTGCTGGACAGCAAGCACTTCAAGCAACGCGATGGTGGTCTGTTTCTCGACAAAGAAGGCCGCCGTCGCTTTTTCTCCCGCTGGGAGCGGCAGGCCGATTCGCACCGCCGTTTTTTGCACCGGACGGCATCGGCCTGGGCAACCCGGGTAATCCAGTTGGCGGAGCATTCTTGAGCCGCTGCCTGATGATAGACGCCTGCCAGCCGACTCGCCTACGACTGGATGGGCCATCATTGATGGTGCAGCGCACGGGTCAAGCCTCGCGACGGTTCCCCCTGCGCCTGTTGCGCCAGGTCGTCGTCACCGGCTCGCAGCTTGACGGCTTGCCTGCGGCCATCGAATGTGCCGCGCAACAGATCAACGTGTACTTTCTGAACGCCAGCAGTGAAATACGTGCCCAACTGATCGGGTACTTCCCATCCGCTGTCGAATGGAACGAATGGTTCGACCAATGCCGTTGGAGCCAATCATGGCTTGGCGTTTACGAAGCCGCCATTGCTCAGTCAGTGCAATGCCTCTGCGTTGAATCCCGGCTGTTTGGGCAGTTGCGAAACAGTGGCCGCAACCGCTACTACCAACAGACCGCTGCGGCTTTGAAACGCCGCTGGGGAAAATCGGCATATGCCGACGCTCGACAATGGTTGCGCGGATTTGCCACAGTCACGGCCACCCAGGCCATGCTGGAAACTGGGGTCGCGTCTGGCCACCGTTTCAAAGCACGGCTGCTCCAGGACGCCACGCAACTGCTTTTTGTGGATGCCCTGTTCAACTGCCACCAGGATAACTGCATCGCGCCACCCGATAATGCTCATGGCGCAGGGGTCTATTACCATGCCCGTGCGGAAGTCTGGCGTTCTCCTGCTGACACGCCTCTACATGTCGCTGGAATATCACTTTACCGAAAAAGAAAAACTCGACGGGCTGCGGCCATGAAACGCGATTATCTGGTGTGCTACGACATTGCTGACCCGAAGAGACTACAGAAAGTGCACCGCCGCGTGGCCAACGAAGCGGAATTCATCCAGCTATCCGTGTATCACTTGTCGGCGGACCAAGAGTCACTTGAGGCGTTTGTTGCAGCGCTAGATGAGTTGATCGACCAGCATGCCGACGACGTAAGAATATACCCGCTATCCTTAAGCGCCGAACTCGAAACATGGGGCAGGGAACGCCGCGTAAACGGGCTATACTTGTTGGAATAGCTTCCGCCATGCGATGCAACCAGCGGACATATCTCGACACTGTACCGACCCACGACCCACGACCCACGACCCACGACCCACGACCCACGACCCACGACCCACGACCCACGACCCACGACCCGCGGGGGATGAATCAGCACAGTCGGAGAAGGTTGACATCGCCCTGCGCGAATGCGCATATTGCCCCAGTGGCTCTTGACGGACTCATTAACAGTTTGTATTTAGTAATCTGGCAAGAACACCTCTGAAGGTGGCTGGAATGGTCTTTGGTCGTCAACTTTTTTTCTGCACTGCAGGCGGTGATGTACCCATCTATCGCATTGATAGTAGTGGTATTTTTGCAGCTAGCGGTTGGAATCCTTCCCTGATTTAGAAGGGATTAAGACGAATTCGGCGACTCTCATTGCTTGTCTGTCTCGCTGTTGGAATCCTTCCCTGATTTAGAAGGGATTAAGACTGGCCGCCGCTTCGACCCGGACCCGATTGGGTCGTTGGAATCCTTCCCTGATTTAGAAGGGATTAAGACCCCGGCAGCTTCCGGTAGCCGACCTTGATGCCGTCGGTTGGAATCCTTCCCTGATTTAGAAGGGATTAAGACCGGCCTCGACCTGGGCCATGAGAGCGGACGATGCCCGTTGGAATCCTTCCCTGATTTAGAAGGGATTAAGACGCGCGAATGTGATGCCGAGCCGGTCGCGCAGGCGCAGGTTGGAATCCTTCCCTGATTTAGAAGGGATTAAGACCGAGCGTGGCGTTTCGATAGGCGCGCGCGACCGTCGAGAGGTTGGAATCCTTCCCTGATTTAGAAGGGATTAAGACTTACCCGTGCTGAGGTGGAAGCCGCCACGCGCATTACGTTGGAATCCTTCCCTGATTTAGAAGGGATTAAGACTTTCGAAGAACGTGTGATGCCGTCGCGAACTTGAACCGGGGCGGAAACGTCTGGATCGCAGCCGCCTCTCGCACGGAAATCGTCGTGCGGTCCAAATCCGGATGACCGAAGCGCACCTTGGCCGGCGACCGCGCCGTTAAGCCCGACCCCGCAGTCGCAGAGCGCTTGGCCTCGGCATCGTCGCCTCCGTATGTGAGGTCGAGATCCTCACCGCGGTAGAGGCGCACGAGGTTGGCGAGGAAGCCGATCTGCGCGGGCGTCCAGTCGTGAGTTATGACTGAATCTGGTGTCTGACGGGATTTGAAGTATGCGGCGTGCCTTGTTGAAATCGGTTTTGCCGAACTGATTTTGACAAGAGGAACACGCCACACATGGACAACGATAATGTGATTGATCTGGCGATGCCAGAGGAGAAGGACACCCTCACCGCAGTCTTGCGAGAAGGTGCGAGACGACTGCTGGATCAAGCGATCAAAGCGGAAGTGGAGGAGCTGTTGAGCGGCTACCAGGACGAGGAGACCGAGATCGGTCACCGGCGGGTGGTTCGCAACGGCTATCAGCCTGAGCGGGAGATCTTGACCGGTATCGGCAAGGTCGCCGTCCAAGTGCCGAAAGTCAGAAGTCGACAAGGCGAGCCAGTCAGCTTTCGGTCGGCACTGGTGCCGCCGTACATCAGGAAAACGGCCACGATGGAAGCAGCCATCCCCTGGCTGTACTTGAAGGGTATTTCCACGGGTCAGATGCAAGGGGCTCTGGAAGCGCTGGTGGGTCCGCAAGCGAAGGGTTTGTCGGCCAACGTCGTCGGCCGCCTCAAGAAACAATGGGAGGCGGAGTATCAGACCTGGTGTCAGCGCTCGGTTGCCGATGACTGGGTCTACATCTGGGCCGACGGTATCTACAGCGGACTACGCGGTGATGACGGTCGGTTGTGTTGTCTGGTGATTATCGGCGTCAACAGCCGCGGCGATAAGCACTTTCTGGCGATCGAGGATGGTGTTCGCGAATCGAAGCAAAGCTGGCGGGAAGTGCTGTTATCGCTGCGGCAGCGCGGCATGAGATCGCCAAAACTGGCAATCGGTGATGGCGCACTGGGTTTCTGGGCAGCGCTGGAAGAAGTCTATCCGGAGACGACCGTTCAACGCTGCTGGATGCACAAGAGCCAGAACGTGCTGAACTATCTGTCAAAGGGGACGCAGGACAAAGCCAGAGAGGCGTTGAAGGACATCTGGATGGCGGAAACCAGGGTCGAAGCAGAGACAGCCTTTGACGCGTTCGAGACGCGATTTGATGCGAAATATCCGAAAGCGGTCGAGTGCTTGCGCAAGGACCGTGAGAGTCTGCTGGCGTTCTACGACTTCCCTGCCCAACACTGGGTCCACATCCGCACGACGAATGTGATCGAGTCCAGCTTTGCGACGATCCGACATCGCTCGAGACAGGCCAAAGGCTGCGTCACCCGCAAGACGATGCTGACCATGATCTTCAAGATGGGCGAATGTGCCGAACGGAACTGGCGCAAACTGAGAGGATTCAAACACCTGGCAAAGGTGATTGACGGAGTCAGATTCCGTGATGGAATCGAGCAGAGCAAGACCGACAAGGACGCCGCTTCGTCACGTCCTTAGACACCAGATTTGACAATAGCTCCGTCCAGTCACGGTGGAAGAAACCTTTATTTGCGGAGTTTTTTGTGGGATTCAAGAGATTCGAGCGTAAGAAAACAGTCGACAAAACGTCCCCTTACGTTTCCATCGGTAAGAATCACTTTCACTACAATGTCGCTGCGACGCGATTATGTAAGCTAAATAACGGTACCCGTGTCATTTATCATGTTGATGAGGATAAAAGAAAACTCGGGTTCGAGTTCACAGATGAAGACGACGGTGATAGCTATTCTGTCTTTCCTAGAAGCGACAGCGAAAGTAGTTTTAGAAGCACTAGCAGTGGACTAATTGCTAGCTACCCGTGGATAGCTAGCGTTGCTGTTGCAGAAGACTCCAATGACCGTCGCTTGAAAATGAGACCTGAGCGCAAAGTTTGGATTGTGGAGTTCGCGCCGTCTTTTGAGATCGTGGTGGAGCGTGATGATTCTGGCACGATACCAACCGAGCACTCAGGAATTTACCGCTATAGGAAGAATGGGGAGATTATGTATATCGGGGCGGGCAACGTTCGGGATCGGTTACGAGAGAAGGGAAGGGACGCTTGGGACTTTGATCGCATCGAGTACAGCCTTGTTGGCGATGATGATAAGTTCGAATGGGAAAGTTACTGGATTGATGAGTATATGAAAAAGAATCAAGAAAGGTTGCCTCCCTATAATGTTGTCAAAGGGCATTCTAGGTAGTGGGTCGCCTTGGGTTCATCTGATGTAGCCGAGAGCCTCGCCAACACGATGCTGACGGGCTTCGCTTGCAGATCAAGAAGGCATCGGCTGGAACGCAAGCGATGCAAGTCGCTGGAGCCACGGGGGCTATGCGGCGTTTGTCCGATCGTTTCGCGATCCGAATTACTGGGTCGGTGGGTGGACGACGATTGCGTTTGGCGAAGTCGAACGTCTGGGTGCCGCTGGCGTTGTCCAGCAGGTTGCCCCAGGCGGGGAAGTAGGCGGCGGCCGCCGCACCCTCGATGCCGAGCAGTTGGCCAGCATCGCGAGCGCGGAGCGCGCGGTTCCCAAGATCGCGCAATGTGCCGAGGGTGATGTCGACCTCCCGCCGGGTTCCGTGGCGGCGAAGCAGGGTTCGACAGTTGCGTATCTTGGAACGGACCAGCGTGCGTGCGATCTGCAGACTGATCCGCTCGCGAATCATGGGATGACCCTGTTCTTGCTTGTTCTTTTTCGCGAGCGAGCCGAAAGCCAACTCGGGCCCGAAACGGAAAGATAATTGTCGGTCCATCGTCTACGGCAGCAACAGTGTATAAGTAGGCCGAAGCCCCGAGCCCACGGGCGTTGACGTAATCTCCGGGGGCATTGAGCAGCCTGCGATTACGAGACCAGGAACGAGGGGCCGTGACCGAGCGACGGATCGCGAGATCGGACGTTGTCCGAACGGGGACGTGAGGTAGAACGAATATTCAAACTCATGACCTTAGACGCGACAGCGAGGCCGAAGTATAGTTCATCCGTCGCATTGGCGGGACGACGGGCGGTCGTGTCGCGCTGCCTCGTGCCATAGATTCACGCCTCTCTGCTCTTCTCTCGTCCGCCATAGGTCGCACACCCCGTCGTACAGACGGGTACGGCATGCACACGTTGGCCACGTCGCGCAACCAGCGTTGTACGGCGTGGTTGGCCGTATCGGCTCGAGACCCACCGTGGCGAACTGCGGCGGCCAGTCGGTCACGAATGAGAGACGCACGCACGTGTGCCTGATTGACAATCACTGACGATCGCCGGCGACACGATGCGCGTCGGAGCACGAGCACGTTCGCTGGCCGCGAACTCAACCGCAATACCTGGATTTCTCATCGGTACCCTCTCGCCAGTCGTGGCGATGTCTTATGGCATTTTGCCCTGGTGCGTCTGCTGAATCTGCTCAAGATTGCGCGGCTTTGCGCGAGATTGCGCGGGTGCTTTGTGGGGATGAGCGCTTCTATTGCAGAGACATGTTTGCTGGGGACTGCGTGCACCGCCACGCAGTCGTCTATTGGTAGAGCAGGAGCTTGGTTCCTACCGATGATGCCCGCGGAGCCTTTGTTTTTGCTTGTTTGAGGGCCATGCGCTTCGGGCTACCGGATTGCGGAGACCACCTGGTCTAGAGAAAATGGCGCAGATCGGGCGATAGTCTCTCGGCGCCGTTCAGGTGGTCTACTTCGCCGATGCGATGACGCGCAAGAGGGAGCTATCGGACTGGTTCGTGATCGTCGAGCGCACTACAGGCTTGTTCTGGTACCGGAACCGGGGGGCGAGCGCTTTCTGAAGACACCTGAAAGCCGGCCAGGGAACCACCGAAGGGCAGACCGAAGTCGTTCGGACAAGCGGGGCGCGCGCACTGCCCGGTCGACCCGAAGCTCGACCCTTTCTAATGCCCGCTCAAGCCGCTCGTAGTCGTGCTCCAGCTTGGAATTCGACGCGTTCATTTAGTCGTAACGAGCTTCCTTGAAAAACAATCGCTCCACCTCGGCCAAGCCGGTGACGAAAACGTCTTTGGTGACGTCGGGCGAATCCATGATAACTGCTTGGAATCGGCAGTCGTTCGCGTTGCCATACTCGATCAGTTTAGGAAACGTCGCAGCGAGCGAACCGTACTCGACGTGGTGCGCCGCACCAGTCACGATGGTCGGTGGCAGCGTGAGTTGGGCTACAAACGCATCGTGTGTCGACTTCCATGCCTTCTCGATTCGAAGTCGGTTCTTCTCGATCGTGATCTGGAAAATCCGATCGTGTTCCTTACGAGTTATCGCGGGCCCGACCGCGTGCATTGTAAACAGACAAGGCCCAGGTCCTTCGCCTGTTCCCTGTCCGAAGCGTTCGATTTCGATGCCCGCGTGAGCAAGACGTGTCACTAGATCGTCTAGTTGCTCCTGCGCTTGCCTGAGGCGCGATGCTGACTCTTCCTGGGCTTGCTCGGCGGATTGGCGCCGTGCTTCGGAGTTGGCTAGAGCCGACGAAAGAGATGCGTTTTCCTGTTCGAGGTCTTCGGCCTTGCCCGCTTGCGCGGCCACCCGATCAAGCTCAACCGCCATCTTCTGGACGACGTCGCCCGATTCGATGTTGCCGACGGTCTCCCAGAGCCTCGCGGCTTCCGAGTAGCGCAACTGATCCGAACCTTGCTTTTCAAGTTCGTCGTTGGCGATGTCGACGATTCGGGAGTACCGACGTAGAGCAACGCCCGCCTGCTCCCTCTCCCCCCTGGGCTGGGTTTCCGTGCGGTCAGCCTCGACCCCGAAAAAGTATTCCAGAGCGCCGAGTTCGGCCGTCTTCGAAATGAACGCCTCGCGATGATTTTCTGAGCGCGATTCGTTGAGCTGATAGACAAATGCAACGATCAGCAGACAGAAGATGAAGACCACGAGAAGCTCGATGAGCGAAATCGAGACGATCTCGTTTGACTTTGCGATAGAAAGTGATCGAAGTGCCATAGCCTACTCGTCGTCCAGCTTCTCGAGCTTTTGCGAGAGGCGTTGCAGGACGCTGCCGACAGTCGATTCGAGCCTCACGACGTCGTTGCCGGACCGCTCAAGATTCGCCACCAGATCTGCAGTGACTTGCTCGAGGTCGCGCGATCTTAGTGAATCAAGATAACGGACCAAATCGTCGAAAGACTGGTCAATGCGCTCGGTTTCGAGCTGGTACGCGGACAGCTGCTCCAATGCATCACTGGCGCTAGTCGCCTTCTCCGAAAAGGTTTGTGCTGCCTGGCTCGCGGAATTGAGCCCATCCGTCGCGACACGAACCTTGCCTAGTTCACTGCTCGCGAGACTCGCGGCATTCGCCAACGTGGAAAGCTGTGTTGCGATCTCTGACGAAACACCAACGGTTTGCTCGAGTTCACGAGTGCTTTCGGAAACTCGTTGGCTAAAGGAGGCCAGTATCGAGCGTGTTTCCTCCATACCCGTCGCCGTGCTCCGCCATGCGTCGATGATGACATCCAATGCGTCTGATGCCTGGCCCGCCGGCTCAACGGTGGCGGCGGTCGCGAGCCTTAGTTCCTCCAACGAGGAGCGAATGTTCTCGGTTAGCGATTGTGCGTCGCCAAGTGTTTCTAGGGTGCCACGTGCTTGACTAACGCTCTCGCTCAGCGCGCGTAGCTCGTCGGTGCTGCTTTCTATTTCGCCCTGAAACATGGCTGCGCTTTGGCGGGCACTACGAAATGTCTTCGCCATTTCCTGCGCCGCGACCTT
Source organism: uncultured Pseudomonadales bacterium (assembly GCA_951813295.1). Lineage (GTDB taxonomy): Bacteria > Pseudomonadota > Gammaproteobacteria > Pseudomonadales > Azotimanducaceae > VXYL01. The sequence continues at coordinate 1,133,384 of CATOTI010000001.1, read as the reverse complement.
TGCCTCTGCTGTGTTCTCAAGGAAAGCTTGCGAGGACTCTTCGAGGGACCGCTTCGATAGTTCGACCATTTCGCCCATGGCTTGATCAAGGTGTTCGCCGTTGGTCTTTAGGGCGCCTGAAATGACCTGCTCGAGGGATCGAATCTCTTCCAGGAAATTGCTGACGTTTGCGGTAATGAGGTTGGTTGAATCGACGAGTGCGCGCGTCGCGTCCTGCACGGCCCGTTCGTCGTCCGGTAGAAACTGGATGAACAGAACCCGTCCGACGAGACCGACGATGGTGGTGGATAGCGCGATCGATAGGCGCCCCAGCAGCAAGGCGGGGTCGAGTTCTCCAGCGTAAACGCTGGGAAGGAGGCCAAACAGCAACGAGAGGAGGGTGTAGGCGAAGCCGAGATAGTAGAGAGAGTCCGCGAAGGTTCGGACGTGCTCACGGCGTGACGCCTCACGTCGATACCACCAGATGTATAGGCCCATAGCCGCCAACGGCGGTGCGATCACCAGCCACTGGGTCTCGACGGCCGTCTGCGCGACGATGCTTAGGGCGACCCCGACGAACAAAGCCCAGCCAAAAGCACGTCTCATTTCGTCGAGCGTCACGGTGTAGACCCTTCGCGATTAGGTGGGGGTGAGTCGGAAGAGGGCGCCGGTCGCGCTGAAATAGTCGACCCAGAACGATTTGTGGCTTTCGCCTTGCAGACCCCGCTCTAGCGCAGTAGGACGGATCAGGTAGAAGACGTGAACACGGACTCGGTCTAGCGAAGACACGCCGCGAAGGGCGTAGGGACGGCCTGCAAAATCTTGGAATCGGACCTGTTCCTCATACTGTGAGAAGCCCGATGTGTGTTGAAGTAGGTCTGAGAACAAAGTCACCGAGATGTCTCGGGTCCATCCCTTTTCTAGATCCTGGCGTCGAATCGAGCTGATCTCCGTTCCGAGGTCGCTAAGCGACTCCATCAGCGGTGTCATGGTTGCGGGCGCATCGGTAGTGCCGATGAGTTCCTTGGTGGAGTCCTCGACACGCGTAAGGAAACGTTGCAGCGCTCGTCGCGTGAGGACTTGGCTGTCGAACAAGGGATCGGCCTCATCCTCGTTTTGAGGTTTGCAGGTATCCGAGACGAGCGATGCCCCGTCCTCGCTCAAGTTTAGAAAGCGTAGGCGCACGCCCCCGGCCGACGCGGCTACGCGTTGCTGTATCTCGCGCTGAACGGTTGCAGCTTGACTGGCGCTAAGCGGGTCCGTCGCGTCCACCATGAAAACGGCCCAGTCGTACGGTTTGGATAGGCTACACCCGGTCTCGGGGTCGACTCTGTCGGGTTCGTAAAGCAACGCGGCCGCGAGCATAGCGCCGAGGAATAGAACGACCCCGGTCAGTAGCGCGATGGCTTGTCGATCCGCTTGTCGTTTGCTGTTAGACGAGCGCGGCTTTCTAGGCGGCCGTCGGCGCTTGGTCAACTTTCCCACGCCGCGTCGAGCTTTCTAAGGGACTCCTTGCCGAGCTCATTAATCTCTTCCAACGACGTGTTCGTGAGCTGTGTGAGTTCGCCAAATTCCTTGCGGGCGGCTTGAAGCGCCTTTTGCTCGGATTCGATCTCGAGGCGGAACTCAGGCTTTTCAATCGAGAGTGATGGCTGGTCATCGAATCTCGCAGGTGGAGGCGATTGACGTATCTGTGAGTTCGTTTGGCGATACTGGCGTGAGAGTGTCGCGTAGTTGCTTTGTTGTTCGGAATAGAACTTTGCCAGGTTGTCGGGAATCTTCTCCGCTTGGCGTTAGTAGTTGCTGATACTCGGTCAGCTTGTCGTTGAGCCCTCCTCGGGTGGCGATCAGATCGGTCTTGATTTCCTCAATCGCCTCTTCGACCTCGTCTTGCATGTCGCGCTTGGCGTCGCGGCAGTCGGACTCGATCGCGTCGAGCTTGCGCTGTTCTGATGCGAAGCCTGGATAGGGTGACTGCACGGTATACGTCTTAATGAACGTGCCGACCGCGATGATGACGCCGAAGAGCACGAGGGTGACGGCTTCGAAGTCGAATAGTCGGAAAGGTGCATCCGAAAAGCGCTGTACGGCCAGCGCGAGCGCTTCGCCTGCCTCGCGGCTTGGGTCTTGCAGGATTTCGTTGAGGGCCCATCGAAAATGGCCGAGCAGGAGGTTCCATCCCAAGACCAGCAGGACGAAGGCACCGAGGGCCGCCCAGCCAGCAATGGCGTTTATCAGACGAACGTGTTGATGGTGGCAGAAGCCCCTCGCGCACCCGATGGCCAACGCCACGTTGATCAACGAAAAGATCAGTGCTTGCCAAAACCCCCCAAACCAACCCAGTTCGTTCCCTTTCTGGAAAAAGTACGCGTTTAGAATCGTCTCGCCGACGATGACAGTCGCGACGATGGCCCAGTGCCAAAGCTGCGATTTCGGATAGTCGGCGGTGCCGTTTAGGCCGTTCTTGTTCTTAAAGTGCTGATAGTTCGATCGCTGGTTCGATCGTTGTTCCATCAGGCGGGTTCGTTCGTCGGCGTGTCGACTGTCAACAGCATTGATACGTAGCTGAGCCTCGGACGGGGAGCGCTTCAGTTCGCTCTTTGTGCCGTCGATGTCGATGGTCAGTCGTCGGTTCTCGAGATCTTTTGCATGGCCGTCGGCGTCGGACTCAGCCTTTCGGATTTGCGCTTCATGAAACGCGTGGAGAGCAGTTTCGGTGGGTGTCGGGTCGGCAGAGTTCGTTGCTGGAATCTCGTTGCTGGCGTCCTGCCGAGCGTTTTCATCGACTTTGAGTTCGCTGCTGATCTTGTCCACTGATTGCGAAACGAACACGGTAGGTCTCTCCGAAGGACTTTGCGATGCTGCGCATCGATCTTAACCTTTGGCCCGAGTGGGGGTAAGGCGAGCGTTGAGGTGCCTAGCTCTCGTCGTCTTTTTTGAGGGTCGGGCAGGCCGAAGCCGAAATTCTGCTTGTCGCCGAAGCTGGACGGGAAACATCAGAGTACATCGCTTTTTGGCAGCAGGTCGATCCGAGGCTTGCTCGGCCATACATCTGCGCTCGGGATGTCCTGCATGGCGTAACCTGAGTACCAGAATCGTCCGACCCGTGATGCGTGCTTTGCTCGTCGTCGTTTCGAGCGGGGGAGTTAAGGGGTCGAGCAACCGATCCGATGCTTGACTGCCGATGAATCGGTAAGCGGTGGTAGCTTGGTCCCGATCGCGTTGAGTCGGGTTTGAATCTCGGCGACCGTCTTTTCGGCGTTGCAGTAGTTCGCGGTCCGTCGCGCGGTCTGATCAATGAAGAAGGCACTCGCGCGACCATCGCGATCGTAAACGATCTTGTAGAAGCCCGATGGGACGCTGTGGGGTTCGTCGGCGTGCGCCATCGCAGTCATCGGTCGCTCGTAGAGCGTGCCTGTAATGACGAAGAGCGAGTCGCGAAACCCAACCGCGTCACGGACCGCTTTTTCAAGGTCGCCCCAGGGGCCACTGTTCATGTCCTCCAGTTGAGGTACGACATTGGACATTAGGTTGACTTCCGGCCAGTAGTCCGAGCCCGCGAAGGATGCGAGCGGGGCCAGGTGGCCCCGTTGATATCCCGAACGAGTGTAGTCGGCGTCCTCAATGCGTTCGTCGTGGGGGATGGAACTTTCGTTTTTCCACGCGCGGCCGGGCGAGTCACCGAAATTGAGGATGTCGACTTCGTACGCCACCCAGTCGGCGAACCGGCGGGTTGGGTTGTTACTCAGCACATAGAGATGTCGAATGACGAGGTGATTCGTTGCCGGGCTCGTTGGACATCCAACAGGGCAGTGCACAATGAAAGTGTCGGCGGACACGGAGACGGCACCGAACATCAGCAGCAATATGAAACGCGTCACCATTCCCCCGATGGCCGAGATTGCGAGAGCTTAAACCCCGCGCGGCGGACCGTCCAATAGAGTAGCCGAGCTGGCGTTGCCTATATCAGGGACGACCTGCCTGACTCCCCGACATTTCGGAAACTTGGTGCATCCCCAGAACTCCGCTCCAGCGATTTTTCCTCTTTTTGCAGTTCGGCGCACCATCGCCTCGCCACATTTCGGGCAGTTTGGCTCGCGCCTCACAACCGATACGCATGGTTCCTCTTCGAGGGTGCCTTCTTTGAATGCGCTCAACTTCCGAGCAAGGTCTCTAACGTGATCCGTACTTAGCAAGATCGCTTGCTTTGAACGGATATACGGACACAATCCCCGTCGGCATGTCACGTTTTCGGGAACCCTGGTCTTGAACTCCGCATCCCCGACAAATACAACCACTGAATGAATGTATTTTGATCCCAGTGAGAAGAACGACTCCGTGGCCTTTGTGTGCTTGTAGTTCTGTCGTAGTGGGTTCATGAACTGGTTCCTTTCTCTAAACACGATTTGGGTCCACTGCTTGGACTTGGCGTCGCCAAATATCCAGCCCGTGTAGTTCTTCGTCTCAATCACGAAAATACCGTATCTGGAAACCACAATGTGATCGATCTGCGTCGGTCAGGCTTTGCGAATCTGCTGCGGGCTGAACCACATATGGCGACTTAGCGGGATAGGTCCGCCTAGTGTTTCCCTAAAGACATTTGTTGGGTGCATTCTCCACATCATCTGAAAGCCGAGAGCATCCCGCCGCGTTGCACGCACGAATAGTCACTTGCGCATTGCCCGTTGTCCAGAACGTTTCAGGGTTGCTCGTCGTGAATCCTGTCAGCTGCCAAGGCCCGCTGCCGAAACGATGGTATACCTCGTAGAATGTGGCGCCAGATGATCGGCCGTAGCTTATCAGATAGCCGGTCCACGGGAATTGACAGGGCACGCTGAGCGATACGCTCACACTGGCCGGTGCCGGCGGTGCCTGTCGCGGTGGCGGCGTGGTCACGGGCTGTACGGTCGCGCCCTGGCTAGGGCCGCCTACGCCTACATCGTTCCACGAATCGTTGACTGCATTGATCGTGGCGGCCGGTAGCTCCATCGCTTTAGCCGCATCAATCATCGCTTGCCGCAATTCCATGAATGACAGCTGATTGTTGCGATCATCGTCCTGTAGGTAGCTAATGCTGATTAGAAAGATGCGAGCGGCTCGCTCAAAGCCAACGAACTGCACCAGTTCATAGAACGCATGTCCGCCAACTTGACCGTTGACATAAGGGTTTTTTGCGCCGCTTATGTCGCCATAGTCAAACTGATTGCTATAGTCGCCAGCGACGCTAACCGGACTAAAATTGGACGGTACTGAAAAGCCGCTGCCCGTGTAGTTGGTAAAGATGATTTCGTTGATGTCGGCTATCGATTCCTTGACGGCCTTCTGTTCATGGCGGGTGCGGCGCGTGCCTATGCCGGTGTCGTTTAGCTGGTAAGTGCTAAACGACTGATCGGCGTGGTAGGCGTGGCCCATTTCGTGCGCGATCACACGCTTAAGCTGTTCTGGCGGGATACCGCCAGCGTCATCGACAACCATGACCGCGCGCCGAATCTGGTTGCGGCCCATCACATGCGATATGTAAACCGCGTCGGCACCCGGCACAGTGATCGGCCCGCCTACATTAATTTCAACGTTGCCACCATAATCCCGATTGTTTTGACCGACATCGCAGCAGTTGGTCGTGCCGCGAATGTCGTTCCACATGGCGTCGACGGCCTTCACTGCCCGTTCCGGCGTGCGGTACTAGTTGTTGGCTCCAGTACAGATGTAGCCTGCCTGGCACTCGCCCAATTGGTTGATGACTATCGGCTGGTTTCCCGCGCTGCAGAGTGGCACATTGTTGTTGCGACCGTCGCAGACCACGACATCCACGGGCATGGTGACGGTGTCAACCCACGGCATGATGTTGCCGAACGGGTTCAATCAAGTACCACTCATGCACCCATTCCTCGCCTTCATCACGGCGTGGGTGATCGACTTCAATGCCGACGCCCAGCCAGAGATTATCGGCATTCTCGCCACGGTACTCATAAACCACTTGATGATCGCCATGCTTGACGACGTCTGGCGTTGAGTAATCGAAGACCGCGAACGTGCGTTGGCCGCCCTTGCTAATGTACTTGAGCACAGCACGCACAGCCTTGCGCTTGGTATTGTACTCGTGGGTAATCTGATCGTTACGGTGCCGCTCAATGTCGTTCAGGTAGCGCCCGCCGATGGAAGTCACCCCAAGCGTTTCGCTGGATACCTCAACGATGATCGTATGCCGAGTGCGGCCGCCGAAGATGTACTGACGAAATTCATACGTGTTCGGCTGACCATGGCCTTGGCGCAACTGCCTCCCTTCAAAGCGAATGTCGGGGCCGTCGCCGGCGGGTCCGAGCAGCGTCTGAAAGTAGTCGATTAGAGGGGCTTCGTCGGTGACAATCGCGCCCTGCAAGGGTTCGGGCACGTCCCGCAGGCGTGTCCATTTCTTGCCGTCGCTTTCAAGTTGCTCGCCCGTGCGAGCGTGTGGCTGTTGCGCCGACGCATCGGGTATGGCTAACAAGCCAAACCCAACCGCCAGCACGGCCATTAGTATTTTCATTGGTCGGTTTCCCCTTTCCATGCGTGTGAATGCCAGTGATGTGGTGCGAAGCAACGATACCAATACCGTTGGCATATAGAGGGCGCTTGCTGTCGTCCTTGACTTCAATGAGGCGAACCAAGGCCAAGGTGCGCGGCCGTCTTCGAGCGCGTTTACGAGCAGTACCCCGAGCGGAATATAGGCGTGTACGCGGAGATGCGATGACATCACTAAATGTCACATCCCTCGGACGGTAGTATTGTTTCGTGTCGCGGCTTATCCCGCCCGTGAAGTTATCCGTTGTCTGGGCAATCGACCTCGTATTCGATCGATGCGCCAACGGCCAGATCCTGAAGTGCCTGACGATCGCGAATGAGTTCGGTGATTGACGGAGTAAGATTCCGCGATGGAATCGAGCCGAGCAAGACCGACAACGACGCCGCATCGTCATGTCGTTAAACACCAGATTTGAAAATCGCTCCGGCCTCGCCATTTGCGAATCGTGACCTCCGTTACCCCGAACCGCCTCGCCAGCACCCGAACCGGTTCGTCACTGGCCGCGATTTTCGCCCGGACGGCCGGTGTGGTTCGCGCGCCTCGGTGTAGTGCAATCTTCATCCCCGACCCTCCAGCCTGGAGCGTGGCGAACGCTGCGCCAATAGCTCATTCAGTAACATTAGCGCCTGACAAACCGCCCCACGATCCGAAACAATACTATCGTCCGCGATGTGACATATAGGCAAGGAAAACAAGTGCTGGGCGACTATCGGCAGCCGACAGAGCAAAAAGGGGCTGAAATCAAAACGACGCTCCAGCCCTTGAGCAAAAGGAGTTCGTCGAAACGATTAATGACGCTTTGAACGAGTTCCATGCTTGTGCTTTCGCTCATCTGCCATGCTCACCCCTCATACGGCCCAAGGAACCGTTCGCCGTTGAAGTGAATGAGATGCGTCGGCGCGTCAGCACACCAAACTTCCGTTTCCCACGAAATCTCGCGGAGATATCGGCCCATGATCTCGCGATCAGGAAACGCCGTGACGTAGACAAGCCCAGGCTTCGCTTCCGAAAACAAATCGCCAAGTTCATTGTGGCGCTTCGCATCGACAGGGCCATGACTAGTCACGGATTCAACCATGAGCAACCAGTCTTTCTTGCCGAAGTAGAGCACTACGTCTGGCATCTTCCCGTGTTTCTCGACAGTAACGCCCAGCTCCACAAGGCGATCCGCTTGGAGGTACCCAACCTTGTCGCCGGTATCACCGACATAGATCACTTCGGACGCCGGCGTGAACCGTGGGGCGAATTCGGTGATGATCTGTTTGATCAACTCAGAGTGCGCGCCAGGCGTAAGGGTGACTTCCTGGCCTTCGGCGACCTGCACCGGGATCATTTGCATTTTACGATGCTTGGCCCATTTGGCCGCAAGCGTCTCTTGGCCCTCGAGGTATTGCTCGAGGGTGCCTTGCCAGCCATCAGTCCCAAACGTCTGGATAACGGCGAAGGCCTCCGCGCTGATCTGATAACAAGCTTTCGGGCTGTTAACCGGCCGATCCGGTTTATCAGGGTTGTAGAGTGCGATGCTGGCTTCAACGAATTGATGCATGGTTTGCCGGCGAAACGTCTCGCGGGTGTTCGGTGCGTACTCCCGACCATAGTGCTCGCGGCAATACTCCATGATCGGCGTGATCCCCATGAGGGGCTTGCGCAAGACAGCCCAGCGCCCATCCGGTTTGAGATCCAGCAACGCCAACAACGCGAGCGCTGAACGTTCATTCTGCTGGCCGCGTGGCATCCCAAGCGCTTTTACGATCGCCAGCGCTTCATCGATTTTTTGTTGCGCATCTAGCGGATTTTCATCATCGGTCATGTGCGCAAGCTCCCCTTCAATAAGATTGTCAATCTCCCGCTGGGAGAGTGTTGTTTTGCACGTCCGTTTCCCGATGCGCTCTAGTGCCTCCCGATCTGGATAGTGGAGCGATCGCAGATCCGTGGCGTTCACCTGGGTATGCCCGTTGAACTGGCGGAAATAGCGATCGACCAGGCTGCTATTCAAATAGACGCGCAGGCCTACCGCTAACGATCTGGAAACCCCCTTCTGATTGGCGTGGAAAACATTTAGGTGATTTTCGAAGCCGATCAGGTCCCCAGGAAGGTCCGACGCATACAGCGAAGCAACAACCCGGCGCTTCTCTTCCTTCGAAGTAAATCGCTTCGTCACCACGAAATGCCCTTCGTTCGGATAGAGCCATTTACGGCTTTTCTCCGTCACCGCGATCGCGTTCGGTTTCTTCATCACCTTGGGCCATTCCAACGTCCCGCCCTGAAAGTGCGCGGCGTATAAAAGCGGCACAGTGTCCTTCTCTGGTTTGGCCCGAAGGTCTTTGCGCAAACGAAAATCGACCACGGGGCCTGTTGAAATCTCCAGACCAAGGTCGGCCAGCGTGGCTGTAAAGTGCGCCATGCGATCAACAATGCCCTGTTCAAGATCGTTCGAAGCAATGTGCACGAAGCTGTCAGGATCACTCGGCCGAATCACCGATGTGTAGGCCACAATCCGTTGCGTCATGTCTTCCCCGACGCATTCACGGGAATGCGGAGCAAACTCGAAGCCCCGCCCCCGGCTGGTTGTGATCGTCACCGTTGCCGGAGCTTCTCCCTTCACCGCATAGATGATGATGTTCTCCTGAAGCACTTCATCGCCCTTAAAGGCCGAATTTCGCTTTTCAAACACGTGTACATGCTGCAAGCCCATCATCGAGAAAAACTGCTCTCGGAATGGCTTGAAATACGGTCCATTGCAAAACGACCGAGGGACGATCGCGACCATTTCGCCGCCGGCACGTAGGCGCTGGGCTGCCAAAAACATGAATCCGGCATAGAGGTTCGAGGTTTCAAGGCCGGCCTGCCGGAGTGCTGATCGATGCCCGGATGTCGAATTAATCTTCTTATAGGGCGGGTTCATGATCACATGCGTGAACGGCTCGCCCTTCTGGGCCTCGCCAGTTTCGAACAAGTCATCTTGGGAGCCATGAGCGCGCGCCAGGATGAAATCGTCCGCGTAGACATGGCCCCTGACGGCAATCTTCGCCGCCCTACCCTGGGTTTCCGCTCCTTGCAGCGTGAACTCCAGGTAATCGATCAACAGTGGTTCGATCTCATAACAGGTCAGTGAAACGGAACGCGGTCTTTTCTTCTCATGCGAGCATCGTTCGATAAACGCAGCGCTGAGCGAGCCAACGCCAGCCCCAGGATCGAGCACACGCACAGCACCAGAAACGTCCTCAAACAGACTGGCCATGAAGCGCCCAATCGGAACCGGGGTCATGTACTGCCCCAGCCCCGACCGTCTCTTGGGGTCAAGCTTTAGCGACGCGTCGACGCGGTAGAAATCGGCGGTTTCGGCAAAGGCAGGTTGCATCAAGATCCACCCTCTCCGCTTGCCGCAGGGAATGTCTGCGGCATCTGTGATTCGCCCTTGCTATGGGCCTAGCGTGTGATCCGAGACAGCGAAACGTCACGCTGCTCAGCCAAGATCGACAACGCGGCACCCTCTTCACCGCGGCAGATTGCATCACGCTGCAAGCACTTGGCAAGGAAAACCTTAACCCGCCAATGGAAGCTGTTGACGGGCACGACCGAATAGCGATCGGGCAGCCAGTCGGCGTTGCTTGCGGAGCGCATGGACCACCACCCGGAGTGGCGAATGGCCACGCCTTTCGCACCTTCAACGTGTTGGACGACTACAACCGCGAAGGTCTTGCAGTGGGAGCTGACTTGCCCTTACAGTTCGTTCAAAAGGTCTTGTGACACGACGAGCACCACGGGCGGCAAGGGGGAAATCTGTGCCTCCAGCTTCAGTTCCTGCGGCGCTTGTGCAGCCTGGCCTGGCGGTTGTCCGCGCGCTTGCGTGCTTCGCCGGACGTCGGCCAGCCTTCAATGATGTCCCGGCACTGGCAGGCAATTCGCGTTCGGCTTCAATGAGGCCGAGGCTTTCGCCTCGGAAAAACCGCGTGCGGATCGGGTGCAGCCCTGAGGCGGTTGCGAACTTCAATGAGGCCGAGGCTTTCGCCTCGGAAAAACGCCCATGTCTGGCGCGGGTTGGGGGCGCGGAGGTGCGACTTCAATGAGGCCGGGAAGTGGTGTAGCCCGCGCGATGGCCTAGTAGGGGCCATCGCGCTTCTCCGTAGACTGGAAGTTGTGAGACGACCAGACGGAGAGCGCACGATGACCGAGGAGAATATAGCACTGCTGGAGTTGGCCGAGAAGCACGCGGATGGGGATTTCCTCCGCGAGCTTGGCAAGTTCACGCTGCAGCGACTCATGGATCTCGAGGCACAAGCCGCGTGTGGTGCGGAGCGCAACGAACGCAGCGCCGAGCGGGTGAACCAACGCAATGGCTATCGCCAACGGCAACTCGAGACGCGCATCGGGACGATGGCGCTGAAGGTGCCGAAGCTACGACTACCCATCGTTCTTGAAGCCGCGCAAAGCGTCCGAGAAGGCACTCGTCGCGGTCGTCCAGGAGGCCTACATCCAGGGCATCAGCACGCGCAAGGTCGATGATCTGGTCCAGGCGATGGGTATGACCGGGATCTCCAAGAGCCAGGTATCGAGACTCTGTGGTGAACTCGATGAACGCGTGCACGGGTTCTTGTCGCGCCGCCTCGATGGCCGCTACCCGTTCGTCTGGCTCGATGCGACCTACATCAAGTCGCGCGATGGCGGTCATGTCGTCAACAAGGCCGTCGTGGTCGCCGTTGGTGCCCACGAGGACGGCCACCGCGAGGTGATGGGCATGGCGGTGGGACCATCGGAGAGCTACGCCTTCTGGAAAGACTTCCTCAAAGATCTCATCGGGCGTGGCCTCGACGGAGTGCGACTCGTCACGTCGGATGCTCATGAAGGTCTCAAGACAGCGATCGCCGAGACTCTCACGGCGAGCTGGCAACGTTGCCGGGTGCACTTCCTGCGCAACGCGCTCGGGCATGTGCCGCGCCGTCAGCATCAGATGGTCGCGGCAGTGATTCGCACGGCGTTCGTGCAAGACAGTGCCGCCGATGCTCGTCTGCCGTGGCGCGAAACATCGGACAAACTGCGGCCCCGCTTCCCTGCGCTGGCCGATCTCGGGCCAACCCGGAGATCGGCCAGCGTTGATTGAACCCCCGATCCCCAGATAGAAAACCCAATAAAGCAGAAAGCCTTGGCTGTATGATGGTTAGCGATTAGACAGACCATCACCCAATGGGTGTACAGCTCAAGGCTTGCGATGATTCTACCCTACAAACTCGGCACAACAAACGATTTACTCACCTCGCGAGCGGGTTTATGACTCCCAAATCCCCAGATAGGATATTGATTGCGCTCTGAAGCCATGTTCGGGCTACTTTGCCGACCAGTTGATGACTGTTGAGGCGCACATCGTGGAGGACTTGAACGACAAATGCTGCCCAACATGTGATCCACAGCCAAATGGCCCTTTGAGGACGGATCTATCCTGTCAAACGATCAATTTTAGTGCCGATGTCCTCAGATCGGCGGCGGTTCAAGCCTCTTCAGTGCCGTGAGCACCTGGTCCAATAAGTTTCGATGTTGATCTTTCAATTTCACAAACAGTTGCCGGCCCGTTTTGACAATCTTTGCTGCTATCGCATAAAGCCGCCATCGGATGGTTATCGCTCTGTGCTGCGCCATATCTTCAGGCAGTAACTGGCGCATCAGTGCGAACAGGTTGTAAGACAAAGCAGATATTAATAGATACAAGGCATTGGCATTAAAATCTGAACACGGCAGCGTATCACCGCCAAAGTCCAGCTTGAGTTCCTTAATACGATTCTCGCTGTCCTCGGCACGTTGGTTGTACCAATGCACTATTTCGCTATCACTCAAGCCATCACGATTGGTGGCTATGGCACGATAGATATAGGTGCCCCGTGTCATTTCATCTGCGCTGTCCGTTGAATCCAGCACCAGTTCTACCTGGCCAGCAATCGCTTTCCTCTGGATCACCAACGTGAAAGCCTGCTCATAGTCACCCATGCAGAAGCTTGTTCGGCAAACCTCTTCACCACTAACAACCTCTCCCTGCCTGCTTAGCATGGGTTGCCATTCACCCTCGTTGATCGCTTCAATCTGCGACCGCAGCGCGGCACTTGTTTTGGCGCGAATGGCATACTCGATACCTTCAGCATCGCAGTGTTGGATGATTTTCGTTTGGTAACCTGCTGCATCAATGCGCAGGGCTTTTAATGTACAGCCTGCCGGTAACGCCCGCATGCATTGCTGGATAAATTCAAAGTTTGCCTGCGCTGGTGGCGTGTTGCCCTGGCGAAAGTCTATCGCCACAATCTGTCCAGTTTCGGCAAGATGTCCAACCATGGGCATAAAACCCTTGTTTTTATTGTAGGTCCATTCTGCATCCGCTTTATTGGCGATAATTTCTGTCGCATCGATATCTAGCGTCACCTGATGACAGTGGTGCAACGCTGATTGCAGCATCGTCCTGTTAACCTTCACCCAGGCATCCTGGATTTGTGGCTGGGAACCCACTCGTCTGAGCCAGTCTCCAAGGGTGGTCGCACAGGGCAGTTTGTCCAGCCCAAGGACCATGAGCAGGGCGTCATCATCACGAAAATGTCGAATGTCATCCAGATGAAAACTGCCTTCGTGCTGCATCAGGATCAGTGTTTTGACGAGCTCGGAAGGTTGATAGCCCCGGTTACTACCAGGCAACGGAAAGTGCTGATCAATGCGTTCGGCCAGACCCACAGACTCCATGAGTTCCGCAATACTCAATAAACCCGCTCGCGAGGTGAGTAAATCGTTTGTTGTGCCGAGTTTGTAGGGTAGAATCATCGTAAGCCTTGAGCTGTGCACCCATTGGGTGATGGTCTGTCTAATCGCTAACCATTATACAGCCAAGGCTTTCTGCTTTATTGGGTTTTCTATCTGGGGATCGGGGCTAAAGAACGTAGTTGCGAAGTGGTTGATATCCTCAATATGTACCGGGCGATTACTTTCTCGATGAGGCGATTGGGCGAGAGCGCTCCTGATGGAATAAGTGCGCACGCGTATCCTTTCCGCGGTTTCGACGGCAACGAGGAGACCGTTGAATGGGTGTACGCACGTTATCTCATCTATGATCTGGGCAAGTGGCGCGAGCTAAAAGAGACAGACGAGGACGGGCTGAACTCGCACGGGTCTGGTCCGGGCCTCGACGGCTATCGCCGAATGCTGAAGGTCTGGCAAGGGACATACGGAGATCGGTTTAAGCTGTCCAGTGAGCAGATTCGAGCGATTGTAGAGGCCGTGGCGCGCCGGTAAGGGAAATCCGTGGACTTCTTTTCTATTGCCGTGATGAACGGGGTCGCGATCATCGGGGCTGTCGCGTCCGTTTACGGTGCCGTATCGGCCTACAAGTCGTCCGACCGCGCGAAAGGGTCCGAAGAATCGGTTAAGGATGCACTCAATCGCGTGATTTCCGCCGAGGACGTGACCCAGCTCTCGCAGCTTAAGTCCAGGTGCAGTTCACTCGCTAGCCGCTGCGGTACGACATCACGCTGCGAAGCAGGTTCGGAACTTGACTTCCCCAAGCACGATTTTTCAGCGTTTCTGGCTGACCTCGCACAGAACCGAGAGCTGCTCGATGATCAATCTACGGTTGACCAACTCATGAAGGCACCCGAGTCGTCGCAAGTGGTTGCGGGGCTCCTTCGGACTCTGAGCACGGTGATCGAGCGAGCTTTGAGGTTGGAGCGAAAGAAATCGCTTGGAATCCCGACAGGTAGCACGATCCCGCGACAAACGCCAGAGCGCTTCGCAACCACGGGGCCTCCTCAACTGCACTCCGCACCCGATCAGAAATGAGAGCTATAGTGGCCGCGGCGGCCTGAGACGATCACGGAAATGGTTCGCTCGGTCCTCTATCTGCGCGACAGTACCGTCACCGACCGTTCGCCCCAACCGGGTCAGCCACTGCGCGGTGCTATCGGTGGCGGACGGTGACGCTGAAGGACTGTTGCTCGGCCTCGTTGCCGGCGTCGTCGCGGGCATCCATGGTCACAGTGGTCTCGCCGATCGGGAAAGCATGCGCGTCGTCGATCACGTCATCGTCTCGACCCTGTAGACGAGGGCGACGGTTGGGTGTCCCCCTGTCGAAAACCGAATCGAGCCCGGTAACATTAAAGCGGCCCGGTAACGTTAAAGCGGCGGGTGGTTTTGCCCGCATTGCGCCCGACCACCAGGTAGTCGGGCGGGGTGATCTCCGGTGTGGTGATGTCGAAGATGGCGCTGACCGTGTTGGAAGCCACCGTATTCCTCTTGCCGGCGACGCCTGAGAAGCCGTTGGGCATGACGAAGACCGATACCTTGCCCTCGCCCCGGGGTGTCAGGGTCACGGTGTAGGTCGTGCCCGAACCGGTTAGGGTGGCGTCGGCATTGACCAAGGTCAGATCTTCGCGTCGAAATTGTCACTCCGCTTCGACAGCGTGATGCGGGCGGTGTGTTTTCCGGTCACGGGTCCGGCGAGATCCGAGATCCTCGCCGTGATCGGAATCCATTATCAGGTCGGCAAGGCCGCTCGATCTCGAATACCTGACGGGTCGAGTCGCCGCGAGTGCCGTATCAAACAAGGTCTCAATGGTCTCTTCCTGGTCAGCCAGGGCAATTGAGCGACCGCCAAGAGAGAGCTGTTGACGCGGCCTGAGACGATCACGGAAATGGTTCGCTCGGTCCTCTAGGAGTTGCGACGCGCTTTCGTCGGAGGCATGCCGCGCGAACAGGGTCGTCCTGCGGCGCAGGTCAAGCACATCATCAGTCCCCGTCCGTTATCGGTGGGCTCGCGCGCTTACCCCCGCTCCACGGATTCGAACACGCCGAGCCCGGTTCCCGCACGCGTTACGTCCCGATACGAGCGGCCCGCTCTTGGTTACCTCCAGCGAACTCATGTAACCTCCAGGGCACAGCCGTGATCCGGTAACGCGGAAATGTTGGAAGGAATTGTATTCCCCAGGGGAATCTATCGCGGATTGGTATATGGGCTGCGTTGATGGCACGATTCGCGCGCAGATAGGAGACAACGCATGCTGTTCAGCGCAGAACGCTCGGCTCAGGTCGCGGCGTTCTTCACAGAGAAGGCAGGAAGCAGGATCAACGTGCTTCGCCTAATCAAGCTGATCTACCTTTCCGATCGCGAGTCCATGGACCGCTACGGTTACCCGATTACATTCGACCGATTGGTGTCCATGCCGCACGGCCCCGTCCCGTCGATGACGCTGAATCTGGCTAACGGTTTCGCGGGAAAGCAGGACGGTCAGGCCTGGGAGCGATGGATTCACGACCGGGAGGACCACTACGTGTCATTGCGCTCGAATGAGTTTCGGCGCGACGATCTTGAAGACCTATCGGACGCGGACTTTGAAGTCTTGGAAGAGGTATGGGCGCAGTTCTCGGCGATGTCCCCGTTCGAACTTAGCGACTACACGCACACCCATTGTGCTGAGTGGCGCGATCCAGATGGATCTTCATTTCCTATCCATGACCGCGATGTCTTCGTCGCGCTGGGACGGTCTCGGGAGGAGGCGGTTGAGGAAGCGCGAGCTATCCAGGATCAGCGCGAAATTGATCGAGTTTTTGCTGCTCTGTAGGTGACTCTAAAGTGTCGCGATACGTTCTTGATGCCGACTGGCGGCGACAAGATGCATTTGTTTGTCGTGATCTCCGACCCGCTGCCAAACGCACCCCACCAGACTCTGCTGGCGTCTATTAGCACTATTCGCAAGCGGACCTATGACATCACCTGCACTGTTGAACCAGGCGAGCATGAGTTCATTACCTCGCGTAGCTTCGTTGAGTATCGGATGAGTCGAGTCGAGCCAATTGCCGTGCTTGAACGAGGCATCGCGAACGGTCGAATCGTTCAGCGCGATCCGGTTTCTCAAGAGCTCTTTGACCGAATCGAGCGCGGGTTTCGATACTCGGACCAGATCCGGTTCGATGTTTCAGATTTCCTCTAGAGAGGCGTTTCGACGATACCTTGAAACGGTATGCATGTCCTGTCAGGTCCCCGATCATTGATTGGTTTTCGTTGAAATAGTTCAGGTTGTCGACGATGCCAGTCTTTCTCAAGCCATGGGCGAAATGGTCGAACTATCGAAGCGGTCCCTCGAAGAGTCCTCGCAAGCTTTCCTTGAGACAGCAGACGCAAAGGCCGCGGCGCAGGAAATGGCGAAGACATTTCGTAGTGCACGCCAAAGCGCAGCCATGTTTCAGGGCGAAATCGAAAGTGGCACCGACGAGCTACGCGCGCTGAGCGAGAGCGTTAGTCAAGCACGTGGCACCCTCTAGGCATGTTGGTGACCGAATACAGTGGCGCGGCGGAAAGCGTCGGCTTGGACTATCAGATCGGATTTCTCCATCGCCCGCGCGCAGGACGGCCCTCGCTCGCGCTTGACCTTGCCGAGGAATTGCGCGCGCTGACGGACCGTTTCGTCGTCACACTGATTCGCCGCGGACAGGTCGGGCCGAGTGACTTCGTTCATACGCCGGGCGGTGGCGTCTATCTGAACGACGCTGGGCGGGGACGATTGATCTCGGCATGGGAAGAGCACAAGGAAACCCCACTTCAGCATGCGCTTCTCGGCAGGGCTGCAGGCCGGTGGGCGCTGCCGTCGATTCAGACGACACTTCTTGCACGCCATCTGCGCGGCGATTTGCCCGCCTACCCAATCAATCATCCGGGACCTGACACTCTCTAGAGAGTTCATGTGCCGTGCATATGCGTAACCGGCGGATGCTCGGCTCACCCAGCACGACGTCGCCTTTGTGGTCGCCGGTGCGGCCAAGACCGAACTGGTGAGTGATCGCACGGCCGTCGATGCCGCGCTCACTGACGGCGAAACCCTGGCCAGCTTCCGAAACCATAGACCATCCGTGCGGTAGCTCGAAGACATCCAGCGTGAAAGCGTCGAGATAGGCGGTTTCCTCCGTAGGCTCTGTGAGATTGATTTACGACGACCATCACGTGCGACGTCCGGCACCTGGTGGACGCGCGTATTGCTGCTCAGTCATCTGGTGGAATTCGCAACCAGCGATATCGAGCTGCTCGATGTTCGCCACATCGAGACTAGGGATGGCACCCGACCAGCTAGGGCATCTCTGAAAAACGCCCCTGACCTGCTAGTCGATTGTTGGACCAGTGAATAATTGAGAGGATGGCTTCCGACGGAGGAAGTCATGAAGAAGAGTCGATTCACGGAAGAGCAGATGGTGCGGATCCTCAGGGAGACGGATCGGGAGTCGGTTGTGCAGGTCGCCAAGCGCCACGGGGTCAGCGATCAAACGATCTATGCCTGGCGCAAGAAATACGGCGGCGGCGACGTCAACGACGTGCGCCAGCTCAAGCAGCTCGAACAAGAGAACGCCCGGCTGAAGAAGCTCTTGGCGGAGCGCGATATCGAGGTCGAGATCATGAAGGAGATCCAGGAAAAAAAAATGGTGAGCGCCCGCGTTCGACGGCAGCAAGCGACGTACGCCATGCGCCGGGGTCTGTCCCAACGACGGGCTTGTCGACTTGTCTCGGTGGCGCGATCGGCGCTCGCTTACCGCTCACGTCTCGAGGCCAAGGATGCACCCGTTCTCGAGGTGATGAAACGCCTCGCGCCGAGCCGTCCGCGCTTCGGCTACCGCCGTATCCGGGTGCTCATGGATCGCGAGGGCCATCCGATGAGCTTCGACCGGACGTATCGCTTGTGGCGCAAAGCCGCGCCGCAGGTGCCGAAGAAGCGCCCCCGGCGGCGTTTGGCATCGCAACCGAGGCCTCGGCCGGCGACACGAGCCAACGACCTCTGGGCGATCGACTTCGTGTTCGATCGTTGTGCCAATGGTCAGGTACTCAAGTGCCTGACGGTGGTGGACGAGTTCACCCATGCGTGTCTGTCGATCAACGTGGCGGGTCGCCTGCGACATGGATCATCCCGCTCTATCACCCCGGCGGAAGGAGCGTTGCCCATCGAAGCGCGGCAAACCAGCGATCCGACTACCAGTTCGTCGCCGAAAGCATGCGATCGAAGCCGCGAGGCCAAAACGGGGGACGCACCCGAGGAGACGCACTTTCACTTGCGACCGAGTTACTCGCACAATCGGGGTCGCTCTCCTACTTTCGGTTACACAAACTTGCTTATCTCGCGGAGTACCTACATGCGAGAGAGGCGGGTGAACGCTTGACCGGGGCCTACTACATTCGTCAGAAAGATGGCCCCTACTGCACCGATCTTGAGGCAGGCCGTCTCCGCCGTTCCGGTTTCCCTGCTACGTCAGAACAATCGCGCGGCCGCCTCGTTTTTAGACACACCTCGACGCACGACCTGTTTGGTCAGCTTGAGGCAAACGATTCGCTTGTACGTCAAGCGGCTGCAAATGCGATTAGTAGGTACGTGGGTAAGACCGAGAAAGAGCTCAAGACTTCCACGTATATGACCGCTCCAATGAGGACGATTCTTCGGGCCGAAAAAGCGACGCGTCGGAATCACCACAACCGTCCGATTGATTTCATGGTCTAGCTGTCGGGTGCCATCCCTAGTCTCGATGTGGCGAACATCGAGCAGCTCGATATCACTAGCTGCGAATTCCACCAGATGACTGAGCAGCAATACGCGCGTCCACCAGGTGCTGGACGTCGCACGTGATGGTCGTCGTGAATCAAGCTCACAGAGCCTACGGAGGAAACCGCCTATCTCGACGCTGTCACGCTGGATGTCTTCGAGCTACCGCACGGATGGTCTATGGTTTCGGAAGCTGGCCAGGGTTTCGCCGTCAGTGAGCGCGGCATCGACGGCCGTGCGATCACTCACCAGTTCGGTCTTGGCCGCACCGGCGACCACAAAGGCGACGTCGTGCTGGGTGAGCCGAGCATCCGCCGGTTACTTTACGCATATGCACGGCACATGAGCCTTAGAGTGGTTTCGCGCTTGCGACTCGGCCTCGGGCGACCGATAGTCTTCCCAAAGCCAATAAGGTAGGTGGCGGTCAAGGCGAATGACGGCGAGCGGAAGTAATTTTGAAAGCGAGTTTTTCACGTGGTTCAGGATCTTCTTGAAGGACAAGGAGTTACAGTTCTCGCAGTGTGGTTTCAAGAATCGCGGCGGGCTGGGCGCGCGGCACGAGATCGACCTCGGTGCTGGCTATTGGAAAGAGCCGAACTACTCTGCCAGCAAACCGCCGCGCTGGCTTTACCATGTTATTCCAGAACCCGGGACGCTGCGGGCGGAAAACCCGGCGGGAGGGGCTTCCAATCTCGGTGCGATCAACACCGCTCAGGAAGACAAGGCTGGTGTTGTGTTTCGCGTTACTCCACTGATTCAACAGGGGGCGGGCGACTTCACCCAAAACGACGACTTCGAAGTCCATGCCTTGTTCGTCTTCCATGGGGCTACTCCGCAGGGATCGTCGTCGGAACCATTCAACTTTGATCCGGCGACGGGCCAAATGCGCTTCAAGAGGCAGCCGCTCGACTATATTGGCTGCGGTTTGCTCGGGTTGGAGCCACGTTCCACACAGATCACCATCACAGAAAATGGGTCGACGCGCACGATCAGCTATGGCGAGGTGATTGATGCGCTTTCGGCCGATATCAAGTCTGCACCGGCTGGGAACGCGGCTGCGCCGATGCCGGTGTTCGACTTCACGCAGCAGACTGAGATGGACCGGCTCAAGAAGATGGTCGTCGATGCCTGGCAGGCAGCAGGGCCGGCGCAGCCGAAAACTGGCACCCAAGTCGACAGCGACGATGAAGACGAAATCACGCCTCCCACCCAACTGGAAATCCCCCAGAACACTGACCTTCTCGGGATCGATCCAACTGTCTACCGACAAATCAATGCTGCACTGAAATCGGGCAAGCAGCACATCATGCTCTATGGTCCTCCGGGGACCGGCAAGACAACCTTGGCCCGCTGGATTGCCGCATCGCTCACCGGTGGCAAATGGACGCTGGTAACGGGTTCCTCGGACTGGAGTTCGCAGGACATCATCGGCGGCTATCAACCTGTCGGTGATGGAGGTGTTGCCTTCATTCCGGGCGTTTTACTTCGACGGTTTGATCGCCCGCTAATCATCGACGAGTTGAACCGCTGCGACATCGACAAGGTCATCGGACCCTTGTTCACGGTACTGAGCGGTCAGCAGACGACGCTACCCTATCGGCTGAACATAGAGGACAAGGACAGCCCACAATACGTGATCCTCCCCGAGAGCAAGGCATCTACAAATGAGCATGAATTTGCGCCAGGGACACACTGGCGCCTCGTGGCGACGATCAACTCGATCGACAATGCTGCGCTCTACCAGATGTCCTATGCGCTGAGTCGCAGGTTTGGCTGGGTCTACGTCGATGCGCCTCGTGATACGGCGGGATTCATAGAAGCGTATCTGAGAAAGGCTGATCCAACCTGGCGTGGACCGCCTGTCGGCGCTCCTTGTCCCTTGGCCAAATTCTGGACAGCGATCAACAAGGTGCGTGTTCTCGGACCAGCTCCGATCATTGATGCAATCAAGGCTGTGCAGGCATTGGAGGACTCCGCTGATTTCTTCGCCACGTCTTCGCCGACGATGAGAGAAGCCCTGCTGGATGCAGTGGACATGGTGCTCTTGCCTATGCTCGACGGGATCGTTGTCCAAGACGCAGATATCCTCGCTGACGCGGCCATCGACGCCTTTGGTCTGGTCTCCGATGAGCAGCAGCGCATCAGGCGGCGAATGATGGCGGTCGCGCTGTGAGGGAGGGGATCGACCGGGCGATTTCTGACTATGCCGCCGGAATCTTCTTGCGGCATTTTCGTTCGGGAGTGCTGCTTGGGGCGGATCGCCCTTCACTCGAACTCGCCCGAGACCTCGACCTGTTGCGGGCGCACTGGGCAATCTCCGCGCCAGTTCGATTGTTCCTTCAATACTTGCTCGCCAATCGACACGAAGCCCAGGCGCTGCTGCAATTCCAACGTCGCAGCGACGATGCCGTTGCCCGTGGCCGCATCGACGCCCGCGCCTCGATGATCGCGCGCCGGGTGGTTGGCCATCCCTCCCTGATCGTTTCAGAGGAGCCGGTTCGCTCGTTCAACACGGGTCCCAACCAGGTCATTGCATGGGTCGTGCACACTGCAGCAGTCCACGCTGAAAGGCTGTTTGTGCTGCAGCCAAAGACATCCGCATACGCCGACCTGATCGAAGCCGCGATGGGAGAAATCTCGGCGGTGAAACGGCTCGATGCGCTGCGGGAACCGCTGAAGAATGCCACGTCAGGCCGCAGGCCAAGGCCAAATGCTCTCCGCGATGCTGCGCGATCACGGCGACAAATCTACAGGCGAGCGATTTCGGCATACCGAACACTTACCGCGATGGAGGCTGGTGACAAGGAGGCACTTACCGCAGTTCTCGACAGCACGTTGACTGGCCCACTCGAGGACTGGCGGCGCTTCGAACTGGCGGTCGCAGCCTCGGTCGGAGAAGCGCTTTCGCTGGAGCTTGGGGTGCCGATGCGACTGTCGATACTTGGTTCGCGACCGAGAGAACCAGTCTTGCGTTGCGGGCGGTTCTCGGTCTTCTGGCAGACTGGGAGTGGATTTTACGTTCCCCCTTTAAGGGAGCCATCCGAAGTCAGGTTCGACGAAATCTTGACAGGATATGGGATGTCTTCGTCGAAGGAGCGGCCCGACCTCGTGGTCGTCGATACCGATGCCGGACGCACGGTAGCAATTGTGGAGGTAAAGTACTTCGCAGGCGACACGGGCAACGCTCGCTTCCGCGAGGCGGCCGCCCAGATCGTTCGCTATGCTCGAGGCTTTTGCGACGAGGGCGATCTCCCAACTCTTATCCGCCGGTCCCTGATCGCGCTGAGCCGTGAAGCACCGCGGATGGTGTATGAATCGGCGGTGGCACCACGTTCGGTCGACTTCGCCGCCATTGCAGCGGGCAAGGTGCAAAACTGGGTGCGGGAGAGGCTTCTCACCGCACCCTGATCTCTAATCAGATCGCCGCCTTGCTCGAACGCGGCACCGGTGGCTTCGCGAGAGCGTTCCGCTTCATTTCGGGTGGGCGTTTTGCACCTCCGTCGCCGAAGAGCGGTACGTTGTTCTCCTCCACCGGAAGTGCGCAAGGCGATGTGATCGCATAAGGAAAGCCGCGCTCCTTCGGGAGCGGCTGAACCGTAGGGACGAACCTCGCTTTAGCGCCCAGAAGATACTCCTCGGACAGTTCACAACAAACCCAACGACGGTGAAGGTTCTCGGCAACGACACCGGTCACGCATGAGCCTCCAAAGGGATCCACAACCAGATCGCCCGGATCCGTCAGGAACCGAATGAAGTATTCCGGCAGCTGTGTTGGAAACCGCGCTGGATGAATCGCGATGTTTTCGGCTCGACACTGGTCCAGATAGCGTCCGTTGGATTCGGTGTTGGCAATAGCAAGCAGGTTCGGGGGGACTGACCCTCCGTTGTCCTTGCTGAACTTGTCGGAAATGTTATGGCCAGACGGCCGAAGCTTCGCCTTGTATCCGTTTTTCAGCAAGTCCTGCATCGATTTGGAATACGGCTGCAGAATGCGCTTGTTGTTGGCCTTCGGATATGGGCTTTTCGCGAGCCACCAGACGGTGTTCACCGCATCCTTGACCCTTACGCGCCGAACATTCACCCACTCGGCAGGTGTCGGTAGCTTAGATGGGTTCCACCAGTAATGCTCTTGGCAGAGGTGAAAGCCGTATTCCTCGACTAGCATCACCAGAAGCTTGAAGTGATAAAGGCTCCGGGTGGGTTGCCCGGGTTGCCACGCTCCACCGATGTCAATGACGAGACTTCCGCTGTCTTTCAGAACGCGGTGAAAGCCGTCGGCGAAGGGACGAAACCAATCGCAATACCGGTCGGCGTCTTCATTGCCGTAACTCTTCTTGCGAACGAGGCCAAATGGCGGGCTCGTCATGATCAGATCAATGCTGTTCGGCTTTGCCTTTCCGAACAAGTAGCCACGGCTGTCTCCCCAAAGCACCTCGCCGTGTTCGGTCGACAGGAACGGCTGAACGAGCGAACCCGGGAAATCGGACTCGTTCTCAGGGTGCCATTCCTCGCCGCGTGATTGTTCTCCAAGATGCTGACTGTGTAGGAAACGAATGTACTCACTGACATTTTTGTAGCCGAGGGAGTCCGCGGCGCTTTCAAACTCTGCGCGCTCGTTCTCGGTCAGGCGGATATTCGTGAATTTTGTTCTGGGATTTTCTACTCGGGGTCTAGCCATCCTAACGTCCTTCTTGACAGCGCGAGCACATTACATCGGCGATTTTCGTAACACAACAAACAAGGGGTTAATTCGTGGCACAAAAATGCATGGCGGTGACCTGCGCGGTTTCTTCCTCCCGCGCCATGAACGTGTCGCCTTCGAAAATGACACTACCAACAGGCGGAGTTCGCCGCGGACATGGCGTGCTGTCGGTCAGTACGATGCATCTGGCCAAGGGACTCGAATTCCGCGCCGTCGTTGTGATGGCGTGCGACGATGAAGTGATCCCGTTGCAGGAGCGAATCGAATCCGTTGCGGACGACGCGGATCTTCAAGAGGTTTACGACACGGAACGCCACTTGCTATACGTCGCGTGCACTCGAGCGCGGGATCACCTTCTTGTAACCGGCGTTGACCCCGCCTCTGAGTTCGTGGACGACCTACAAGGTTGATGCTCGCAGCGGATGGCTGTAGCCGTCGTGCATGTCGACTTGGCCTTTGAAGATATCGGTATTGGGCGTGTGGCCGGAAGTTCGATTCAACGTTGAGGGGGGAAGATGAAAGGAAAGAAGAAAGACGCGGGTCCGACGGACAAACAACTTCGAGTGCTGCTCGCGACGTACCAGTGTCCAACACCCTTTCATGCGGTGCGCACCCGATTTCTCGGCAACATCGCCGGGCCGGTCGGTTCGCCGGTACAGGCGATTCAAGCACTTTGGGGAGGCGAGTTGCCGGAGTTTGAAGATGAGGCCTCGGCCCAAGCACTCCTGAGCGGCTTATTAGACGGTCTATGGAACCGCCTCAGCGTTCATCAAAGTAAGCGCCACCGTTTTCATTTGACACGAATGAACTCACCGACCGACCCGCTGACGTTCGCGCGCTATGCCCGGGTTCGACGCGAAGAACTCGAGGGGTTTGTGGACGGGTTGTTTGGCGACGAAGAGGCCATGGATCTGCCCGAAACTGCCCATAACGCAATGCTGCACCTGGGAGATATCCGAGGGCTCTTCGTGGGCATGGGCCAGTTCGCGAGCGATGATGATCTCCTCAACGACTTTGACGCAACCGTCAAAGACCTCGTCGAGCTGACGCGTATTGCCGAGCAAGAGATCCACGCCGCCGTGGTGTCCTGCACGCAGGCAAGGCGCCAGCAACTCAAGTCAGGGCTGGTGTTTCGCTAGCACACGTGCCGACATCGGCCTTAGCGTACTATCGATCGCGGAAGTGCTCGGGGCGTTCGTCGTGCTCGATGACCAACGGACGCAGACGGACCCCGAGCGAATCGCTGCGATGCTCGGGTTTCTGGAAGCGTCGGCAGATCAGATACAAGTGGTGCTGACCTGCCATCCCGGGGCGTATCGGGGTGCTGGAGAAGGGGTGAACGTGGTGAATCTTGCGTCAGGCGGACCGCCCGTGGTGATTCGGCGTCGCCGTCCGATGCTGCAAGCGAACGAGCCCCGGCCCGAGACGGTCTCACGAGCGGAAGCGCAGACCGCCTGCTTCAGTGAGGCCGAGGCTTTCGCCTCGGAAAAACACGACCGTCCGATGCGCGCTGGTCGAACCGCCGATCTGGCTTCAATGAGGCCAAGATGAACGACACATCGCCCGGCTCAAAGGGCCGGGCGTGGATTGCAGGAACGCTGGGGCTTCGCTCCGGGTGAGGAATGCTGATGCTCAAGATTGCGCGGCTTTGCGCGGCTTTGCGCGGGATTGCGCGGGTACTCTTGTAAGGAGCGTCTGGGCGATGACAACGCGCTGATCGCCGACTGGCTGTTGCGGCTGACGACGGCACACCGGCGCTGGGGGTTCGGGCTGTGTTTCCTGTACCTGAGGAACGTGCAGAAGCTGCCGTACAACCACAAGCGGGTGTATCGGATTTACCGGGAGCTGGAGTTGAACTTACGCATTAAGCCCAGGCACCGGATCCAACGCGGTGCACCCGACCCGTTGGCCGTGCCGAAACAGGCGAACGAGGTGTGGTCGATCGACTTCATGCATGACCGGCTGGCCAACGGGCGGCCGTTCCGAACGTTCAACGTGCTCGACGACTACAACCGGGAAGGTTTGGGCATCGACGTCGACTTCAGTCTGTCGGGACCACGGATTACCCGGTGCCTGGATCAGATCATTGAATGGCGTGGAAAGCCGAAGGTGATCCGCTGCGACAACGGCAGCGAGATGCGCAGTGTGGCGTTCCGGACCTGGGCCGAGGGCCGGGGCATCCGGGTGATGTTCATCCAGCCGGGCAAGCCGACACAGAACGCCTACGTCGAACGGTTCAACCGGACCGTTCGACACGAGTGGCTCGATCTCCATCTGTTCGACTCAATCGAGCACGCCCAGGCCACCGCCACGCAATGGCTGTGGCAGTACAACAACGAACGGCCGAACACGGCCATCGGAGGCATCACACCAAAACAGAAGCTTGCGAAAGCAGCGTAACCCTACTTCTCAACGCAGCTAGAAATGGGAGGATTATAGCAGCATCACCGGCAGCGGATACGGTTTACGTCCGGTGATACCTTTTGAGTACTTCTTTGCCAGCTGGTGCTCCAGTTTTCCCCAGGGAATCAGGCCATCCATACGGTCCAGAAACCTTTCACGGCGAGTCTTGCGCTTCTTGCTTTCATATTCGGCTTCGGCAAACGTCCGTTGCGTCGTATTACTCGCCTCGCTCTTGCATGATACACTGACGGATCGAACGATTGATCCGTGTTTCCCTCGATGGCTGAAATAATACCCACTCTCAACAAACAAATTCTAAGCCGCATGACGATGGGCGAGAAACGCCTTGCTCGTCGGCTGAAATCACTACTCGAAGACGACTGCCTTGTTTGGTATGACGTGCCGCTGGGCAAGAAACGTCGATATCCTGATTTCATTATTTTGCATCCCGCCCGCGGCTTATTGTTCTTGGAAGTCAAAGATTGGAAACTCGACACGCTGAAAAAAATCAGCAAAACCGATGTTGAATTACTGACGAATAACGGCCTTGTTCGGAATGTACATCCGTTGGAACAAGCGCGTCAGTATGCTTATGCGGTGCTTAATGTCTTGCAACGTGACCCCGGGTTGGTTCAGTCATCCGGAAAACATGAGGGCAAAGTGATGATGCCTTATGGTTGGGGTGCAGTGTTGACCAACATCACACGCCGGCAGGTTCAAGAAGCGTTTCCGGACGATGAACGTGAAAGCTTATTGCCCGACCATCTCATGATGTATAGAGATGAAATGAAGGAAAATGCCGATGCTGAACAATTTCAGGAACAACTATGGGGTATGTTTAATTATCAATTTGGTGGTGCACTAACGCTGCCGCAAGTCAATCGGGTGCGATGGCATTTATTCCCTGAGATCCGCATCAATAGTACTCAGGAAGAGTTGTTTGCCGACGACTCGCAAAAAGACGTTGAGTTGGAAGAGTCCTTGCCCGAAGTCATCCGAATTATGGATATTCAGCAAGAGCAGTTGGCTCGCAGCATGGGGGCAGGGCATCGCGTCATTCATGGCGTTTCGGGTTCGGGTAAAACATTGATACTGTGTTATCGCTGTTTGCATTTGGCTCAGGCGATGAGTAAACCGATTCTGGTGTTGTGCTTTAACGTGACCCTGGCCGCAAAGTTGCGTTCTTTCATGATTGCCAGGGGCGTTGGCGGTCAGGTTCAGGTTCACCACTTCCATGATTGGTGTGGTGAACAATTAAAAGTGTATCGTGTTGAGATCAAGAAATCGGATAAACTCTATTTTGAGCGGCAAGTTGAATCGGTAATCGACGCGGTTGAGAACGAGCTTATCCCTCGTGCGCGGTACGGCGCACTGCTGATTGACGAAGGTCATGATTTTGAAGAAAATTGGTTGCGACTTATCGTGCAGATGATTGATCCGGATACGGATTCTTTATTGCTGCTCTATGACGATGCGCAATCGCTTTATAGCACGCCTTCTGGTCTGGGATTCACACTATCGAGTGTAGGCATAAAGGCACAGGGTAGAACAAGTATCTTGCGTCTGAACTATCGAAATACACAAGAAATTCTGGCTTTCGCTTACAACTTTGCACGGCAATACTTCGGCCCGCGCCGTGCCGATGACGACCATATCCCACTGATTGAACCAGAAGCTGCGGGGGCGCGGGGTCGTGTACCTGTCATCAAGCGGTTTGAGGACTTCGGTCGCGAGGTGGCTTATGCGCTCAAATGTGTACAAACGTGGCAACGCAACAAAGTGCCGTTACGCGATATTGCGGTATTGGTTGTACAGAAGTGGCAGGGAGAGCGGCTCGCGAAAGAAATCGCGGCTTTGCATATCCCGCATACGTGGCTGGCCGATAAACAACGAAAGCAGGCATATGACTCTGCTATAGAGCAAGTCACGATATCGACCATTCATAGCAGCAAGGGGCTGGAGTTTCCGCGCGTCATGATACTGGGAATTGGCGCACTAAATATCGATGATGAGCAGAAGAGCAACAGTGCTCGCCTGCTGTATGTCGGTATGACGAGGGCGCAAGAGTATTTACTGATGACCACATCAAAGAATAATGAATTTAGTCAGGCATTAAACGCTGCATCGTAGCGCCGCGCCGAAGTAAAGCTGACCCCGTACCGGAACGCCCTGATGCTGTACAGGAAGCGCAAGGCGTGTGAAGTTGCCCCTGATGACACTGACATTGATTATGAGCATGAACCCAATCCAAATCCGTAACCAACGGTATATCGCCCTAGGCGCCGCGTTAGCGATCTTCGCACAGGTACCGCACGCCGAGCCTGCGTCACTGCCGCGTTTTGATGCGGCTTTGGCGAGTGTTGCTTATCTGGAAAGAGACCTCGTTGACCCCACCTTGTCGTTTGGAGCCACGTACGACGAACTCTCCGATGAAGATCGAGCGCTCTTTGACGGACCATTCCAGGACCACATGCGAGAGAGTTTGCTTTACCATCGAGCCGCGCTGCACCTAGTGGAAGGACGTTTGTCGCTGTTCACGGATAGTTTGGTTCAGCTCGACCAAGCCTTCGATGGTGTGCCGGACGAGAGTCGGATGAATATGGCGTCGAGTGTGGCGTACTTGTATGCCTGGGCAATCGAGGCGGGTGTCACTCGACTGGACCTCAACCTGTTTCGGACCGCGATATCACGACTCCCGCAGCGGGATGATCTCGGCTACTCATACACTCATGACCTGGCCAAGCTTGTTTATGCCTACGCGATTAACGACGATCGGAGCGTTGACCGGTGGATCGAGACCAGCGACGGATACATTAGGAATCTTGGATCCGTTCTTGCGGTAAAGCTCAATCCGACGGCAAGGACTATCGCGCGAGCTGTTGAATTCCTTGAGGCGGAGTGGGAGGAAGTAGCGCCCGTCGGCTTTCGCGCGGGGAGAGTGGCGTTACAACTAGCCACGGTGTATCGCCTGCAAGCGGGCACGCTTGAACCCGAACGGCGCGAGGGCGTATTAAGGAAGGCCCGAAGGTTTGCGGCGATCGCGCGAACGCAGCTTGAGAAGCTTGAGTCTCCTCTGATGTGGGCTGCTGCACATCGGGAGACAGCGGAAATTCTAGAGCTCGTACTCGAGCAGATTCGCCTTGATGACATGGCAATCAGGCCAAAGATCGAAGCCCGACTAGAACGCGCTCGGGAATTCGGCAGCCTTTGACCACGCGAGCACGGGTTCGACGGGCGACAATTTCAGACGCTCGCGTCCTTGCACCAAAGCTTCGCGACGCGGACAGAAAAGAGATAGCCCTCTTGACGGGGCGGACACCTGAACAAGGTGCCAAAGTGCGGTGATTTCGTTGATTTGATGGATCGCGGTGCCAGGAACGGCGTGGACGTGTACGCCTTCGGTATCTAAACCAGCATTTCTACCGGTTTTTCCGTACGGGCGCGGGGCATCAGTCGGGAGTGGCGGTGGTGGGGTCAGTAAACCCGAGCACGGCACGCTGCTCCTGCCAGTTGATGGGTAGACGTGTGTCCGCCATCAACTGGCGGGCGGTCAGGTCCGCGGGCTGGCGGCCCTCGAGGATGGCCTGAATGATGTCGGGTGCCAGAAAGCCGAGGCGTAACAGTCGGGTGAACCAGGCACTGCTCACGCCAGCGGCGGTTGCCATCTCGGCCATCGACTGACCGCCGCGCGTGAAGATGGCCTGCAGCTCATGGGCCCGCGCGATTCGTTTCAGCAGGCTGGGGTCCACCTCCTGGTGGCCGGAGGGCGGGTTGGCACCATCAATCAAAAGCTTCTTTTCCATGCCCGTTCGTTTCAACCGCGCCGCAACCGTCAACACCAGCACGGAACCTGCCGAGCGTGAGCATGACAGCGCGTTCAACTCGCCAGTATTGACAAGATCATCGCAGCGCAAGCTTTCGGCCAGATACCCGGTGTGCACCCGGATCTCCAGCTTCTCCGGGTGTAGCGTCACGCCGATGATGAACACCTGAAGCCAGCGGCGTCGCTCGATGGTAGAAAGGCGCGGCCAGCGCTCGGCCAGCATCGAGGCGTCGGTGATCAGCGTCTCCACCTCATGCGCCGGCAAGGCCCGCGGGACAAGCGCCTCATGCAACGCGCCTTCGTCCCGGAGGAACGCCATGATTCGCTGCTCCACCAGTCGTTCCAGTTCCGCTGCCGGTACGCGCCGCGCCGTGTCGGCAGCTTTTGAGCGACCCCGCTTGAGTAAGGACTGACTGACGTAATAACGATAACGGCGGCCCTGCTTGTTGGCATGGCTGGGGGTCATCCGCTCGCCATGATGGTCGACGATCAGACCCGCCAGCAGGCTGGGCTCGCGGGCGTGAGCACCATGTTGCCGCCAACCCGCCCATCCACAGCCCCTTCTGCTTCGAGGCGGCGATCTTGTCACGGATCCGTTCCCCGGTGACCTCGCGTTCAAACTGCGCAAAAGTTAGCAACATGTTCAACGTGAGCCGGCCCATCGAGTTGATTGTATTGAACTGCTGCGTGACGGAGACGAAGGACACCCCTTGCTTGTCGAACACCTCGACGATGCGGGCGAAGTCACCGAGCGAGCGCGTCAGGCGATCCACCTTGTAAACCACCACCGTGTCGATGCGCCCCGCCTCGATATCGGCGAGCAGACGCGTGAGCGCGGGACGTGCCATCGTTGCGCCGGAGAGGCCGCCATCGTCATAGCGTGTCGGTAGCGCCGTCCAGCCTTCGTGCCGTTGGCTCTTGATGTAGGCCGCACAGGACTCGCGCTGGGCATCAAGCGAGTTGAAGTCCTGTTCCAGACCCGCTTCGGAGGACTTGCGCGTATAAATGGCACAGTGGGTCTCACGCCTGGCCCGGCTAGGCATCGCGCTTGTCCTTGCCGGCTAGGGGTGTTGGCCGTCGTTTCAGGCCGAAGAAGCGCGGTCCGGACCAGTGCGTACCCGTGATCTCCCGGGCAATCGACGACAGCGAGCGGTAATGCGTCCCCCGCCACTCAAAACCGTCTTCATGGACCCGCACGGTGTGGGTTTCGCCGCGCCATTCCCGCACCAAGGTCACACCCGGCTTCAGACGGATTGCCGGATGACCGGCAATCTCCCCGGTCTCCCGCAACGCCGTAGCAATCCCTGCCAGTTGACGTTTCTGCGCCACCGTCAGCCCGCCCAGAACCTGCTCCTGGAGCTTCCAGGCAATCGCCAGGATCAGCAGGTCGCGGCGGGCACGCAGTGGGGGTTGCGTGGCATAGAGCCGGTGCCATTCCGCCCGCAGACCGGCCAGGTCGAGATCATCCAGCGACGCCAGTTCCTCAGCCAACTCAGCAGAGGTCGGGCGAACGCCGGTATCCGCGCGAGCCGTTGCGCGCCCACGGGTTTGTTTTTGTTGACGGGTTTTCAATGGTTTCCTATCAGCTGGTACCACCGGCTTATCACACAGCGTGCATCACCGCTCCACTGGCCAGGAAAGTCCAGTGGGTTCTCTCGCCAGATATTACCACCCTTCACTGGGTTCCCAGGCCATGCAGCAGCGCGCGTATGACCTTGGGTCAGGCACAAGAAAATGCTGGATACGCGAGCAGCAGGCCATGCCCCTCTGTGACATCATTGGCCCGCGCTTTGCGAAGTATCACTATCTGAGTGAGCGGCTTCCCGCCGGCAGAATCGAGTGTTTCGGCCTGTTCAACGGCGACGATCAGATCGGTTTCGAGTGTTTCGCGAACTACGTGCCGTACCGCAAAAGCCAACGGGGCCGGGAGCGAATGAAGATGCACAGCAACCGCTGTGTGATTCATCCCGACTACGTGGGACTCGGCATTGGGCTCCGGTTCATCAACGAGTGCTCGCGCGTGATGTGGGACGACGGCTACAGCGTGTGGGCGAAGCTCAGTGTGCAACCGCTCGTGCGAGCTCGAGCGAAGCAAAAAGACCTGTGGGCGTTGCGCGAGGTGCGGCGCTAGATTCGCACGCTGAAAGCGGGCGGCAACATGCAGCGAAAGACCGGCTTCCGTCAGAAGGTCAAGATCTACTCGTACGAGTGGACAGGCGGCGGGCGCGACGAATCGCCGGATCGGGCGGCGTAAACAGGTACGTCGTTCCCCGGCCGGCGATGGGTGTCGTGAATGTGCACGGATTTTCGAGAACGAACGCATACAGCTCATCGATCGGGCGTCGCGTCGACGTGATGCACACGGCAGTCATGTCCTGGGGCGTCATTGGGCGAACGTCGATCAATTGCACGACCCCAACGAACGCACCCCGAGGTAATTCTGGCGACGGCTGGGGGCACAACTCGGTAGACGCGTCTTTCTTCGACACGTGGATGATGAGCGGTCCCCGGTGCGGCGTTTGCCACGATCGGATCTCGAGGGTCTTGCGACCGTCGAGAATCCAGTACGCGTAGGGCTGTTTGATCGAAAGTGCTCGCATAGCCGCACGTTACCCAGACGAACGTCAAACACAGTGAGTATACGGACTTGGGTGAAATCTGAAGTTGGTTGGAGGAGCTGAGACGTGTGCGTCCGAACTGATGGTTCCTTCAAGATCGGGTGGTGAGAGCACCTTGGTCCTTGCGCGGGCTGACGACTACTAAAGTCTGTAGACTCATAGTGTTCTAACCGGTTTCAATCGCAAGATGAACGGAGCCGAAAGGCGAGTATCGAATCTGCGAAGCGTGATCGCAGCGAACGTGAAAGAGCGACGGTTATTGTTGGGGCTTTCACAAGAAGAATTCGCTGGCCGATGCGGTTACCACCGAACTTACATTGGTTCGATCGAACGCGCTGAGCGCAACATTACGGTTTCCACTCTGGAGGCCTTGGCGGTAGCCCTCGACGTTGAGCCCGTGGAACTGCTTGAGCGCTAATGGATGATCTGGACGAGATAGCCCGCACGCCTGAGAGTTCGCTTGGTGGTGAATTGCTAGCCCTGTGTAGAAGCGTTCGGGCCAAGCGCGCTCGTGTCGTCATCGACCATATCCTCAAGCACGGAATAATAACCAACGAAGAATTGAGCGAGACTTACGGTTATGACCATGCTCCCAGAGCGATCCGAGATGTGCGGGAAAACGGAATACCGCTGGTTACCCACAGTGTTGTACGCCTTCGATGCCCCTCACGCGGTCACGCTTTCCTGGGCGAGGTAGAGGTCGTTCCTCGTTCCAGAGTGGGTTGCTAGGCGAGTTGCTAGGCGCTAGCTGCGCCGATTTCGACCCTCATATCCGATTGATTGCGTCGCCGACGCGACCTGGGTCGGACCCGGGTGGAGGATCGATCAGCGTACGGCGGCGCGATCGGCGTTTTGGTTCGCCACACCCGTTTGGAGACGGACGTTTCGGCCGTAGCGATAGCCAGCAAAGGCGGCGTCGGAATGGCGTTCCTTTTTCGCAGCTCGGTTCGAGTACGAGATGTCGAATTTCTCGGCGACGAGTTCGCGTTTTCTGACGACGAGGGCGGTGCCAGTCGAGTGGTTTTGTTCGGCTCTTCGACGATCGGAGAGCGCCATCGAGAGGGTGAGTTGGATCGCGCGCGACGCGCCCAGTCGGTAATCGTTGAGATCGGCGCGACCCGTGGTGGCGGTTTCGTTTTTGAATTTTGCGACGAGGCGTTCGATCTCGGCGGTCAGGAACGTCAGCACGTAGGCGGCTGCCGCCCCTCGTGCGTTCAAGTGGTCTCCCCGACCTTTCGCACTTGCGTTTTTGCAGGCCGGGTGATCCCCCTCCACTTGCCCTTGCTACCCCTGCTTCTCGCCGAAGGGCAGGGTTGCAGATAGCAACCCAGTCCCATTTTGCGGCTAAAGGGCGTCTGCAACATCGAGCGCGCGCGCTCGGGGTTACTTCGATCTCGGTGTTGTTGTAGCGAGAAGCTAACTCGTGGCGCTGGCCTAGAGCGATACCTCGGTACTGCTCACTTGCATGAACGTCAGCACCTGCAATCGCGAGTCGCACGCCTCGTAGAGTTTGGCCGACGCCGTGAGACCGTTGCATCGCTCTAGCTCAATGAGTCCGAGCCGTTGGTCGCCACAGACGCCTAACTTCATACGGATTTGACCACCGATAAGATTAGTGTTACCGTTTCGGTAACTATACAGATCGTAAGATAGTTACGGTATTGGTAACGTGAAAGTGACAATCCATGGGCGAAGGCTCAAATCGAACATCGAGGACGATCGAAAAAGGCTCAAGGCATTCGGAAAGGTCATGGCCAAGAAAATCCATCTTCGAATGGCGGCTCTGCTGGCAGCTAACTCGTTGGCGGATTTCTGGCCACCTAGCACCGGGCCTGAGCGCTGCCATGAGCTGAAGGGTGCGTTGAAGGGAAGCTTCTCAATGGACCTTGAGCACCCGTATCGCCTCATCTTCATCGACGCATCTGACACTCGTGACGACGGACAGTCAGAGCAAGAGTATTGGCAATCGGTTGACGAAGTTGAGATTACCGGAATAGAGGACACACATGGCTAACTCCTTTGCATATGAGCCACAAAGCACAATCCACCCGAAGGAGACGATCCTTGAGTATCTGAGTGATCGCCAGTGGAACCAACGCGAGCTTGCAAGACGGTCCGGTCTGTCGACCAAGACTGTCAGTGAATTGTGTAGTGGCAAAACAAGCATCACGGCTCCTACTGCGCTAGCGCTTGAGCTTGTATTCGATCGGCCAGCACATCTCTGGTTGAACCTGCAGCGGCAGTATGAGGAAACCAACGCAAGAGTTCGCCAGCAGGAGAACGCCCGCGATTGGAACGACTGGGCTCAAAAGTTCCCGCTTACTGCGATGAAAAAGTACGACTTCTTAGAACAGGATGCGAACCGACCATCGGCAGAAACGCTGCTGCGCTTCTTTGGCGTTGCGTCGCCAGCGAATTGGGAGGCTGTCTGGGAATCAACGCAGGTGGCCTATCGCCAGACAAGAATGTTCGAAACGACTGACTACGCGATTAGCGCATGGGTACGTGCCGTCGAAGTCGCTGCTGAGAAAATCACTACCAGAGCCTTCGACGCAGGCACAGTTAAGGAGAGCCTTCCTGAGCTGCGTAGGCTTACTCGGATTCGAGGGCACAAAGCCCTTGAGAGGGCGCGAGAACTGTGTGCGCGCGCGGGTGTAGCGTTCGTTCTAGTGCCCGCTCTCCCGAAAACGGGGATTAGTGGGTGCACGCGTTGGGTCAGTAAGGATAGAGCCATCGTGGCGCTCACCTTAAGATACAAGACCGATGATCAGGTGTGGTTCACGTTCTTTCACGAGTTAGGTCACGTCCTTCTCCACCGCAAACAGCACTCGCTCATTGTCGACAACGCAAATGAAGACCTTCACGACCAAGTCGTCGATCCAATGATTCAGAAGGTCGAGGATGAAGCGAATCAATTCGCAGCCGACACGCTGATCAATCCGAGCGCACTCACAGAGTTCATTCGCACTGGGCACTTTGATCAACCGGCGATCATGGCATTTGCCGAAGCAGCAGACATTGGACCTGGCATCTTGATTGGTAGGCTCCAGCGCGAAGGTGTGCTAGCGCACTACCAAGGCAGGACGCTAAAGCAAGAGTTCCATTGGGAGAGACGCGAAGAGGGTCCTGAGGATGGATGAGAACAAAGGCTACATCTATGTCACGAGTTCTGGCTACGATCCAGAGCGTGGAGACTACGTTAAGGACCCCTATCTCGGTGACACACCGTCATTAGGTGCGTGTATGCCACATATCAGACGGCAGGTCGAAAGGGGAGACCATCTTTTCGTTGTTTCGGGAAAGATTCCGAACCTCCAGCAATATGTGATTGGAGGCTTTGAAGTCGATGAGATCATTGATTCAATGGAAGCTTATCGGCGATTTCCAGAGCAACGACTCCACCGTGATGAGCAAGGTCGTGTCCTCGGAAACATCATCTGCGACGGACAGGGCAATCGACATGCGCTCGACCATCACAATCCAGGCGATGATGAGAAGTTCGAAGCAAGGGTCCAAAACTACGTCATCGGGAAGAATGCGCTACTAGTAGATGGTCCACTCGCAATCTCATGACGACCGTGTCCAAGTGACCCTCACGGAGCTGGACGCCATCTATTTCATGGTAAGTCATATAGCCGGCTTTCAGCCGATAGAGATTCGGTGTACGCATTGCAACCACTCCCACTTGGACAAAGATTGGTTTGCGGTGCACCCTCATCAAACTCATCTCTGCGCCGGGTGCGGCAAGCACTTCAGAGACCTAAGAAGAGCGATTGGCAATCCAGTTTCGACGATCAGTGGGAGTGTTGGCCGACGCTCTTCGCAATCCGCAGAACGGGCTGTGGAGTTCAGGCAAACGGACTACCCCGGCGGTATTCAGATTTGGGGCTCGAATCCCGCTATTTTCTGGACCAACCCTATTTCAGAAGAGTCCGGTATCCACGTGCACGCATACGACGAATTCGGGTCAAGGATGCTCGATGACACGTATAGTCAGGTGACGATTGACGACGTGACACTCGATGCAGATATGGTCCGACTCAGGATGGCTCAAAGCGCCTTGCCGCACTTGGCGCATCGGATAACTGACCTTCGTTGCAGCGCATGCGGAGCTAGTCACTTTGATTCGGGGGAAAATGGCTTCACCCCGCGCACCAACCACACTTGCTTGGAATGCGCGCACCCACTGAAAGCCGTTGGACGACTTAAGAAAGTGATCGGCAATCCGATTGTTGCCGCACTTGAGCAGTTGGGAAACGCTGCAGTTCGAACCCCACAGCTTCATGAATCCGGGCTCTTGATCGAAGCACCGTGAACTCTATGAGAGGCCTTGATCTGATGTATCGCACAGCCGTCCAGCATAGCCGGTGCCGTGAACTCGTTAGATGATCGACTTTCTTCATCGATGGCCGAAATATTCGCCCAGGTGGCCTGACCTGCCCGGTTTTTTCGGACCATTGGTCACTAGAGGATGGCGGTTGAAATTGCCTCCCTGGGCAATTGGTTGATGAACTCGTTGGGGGTGAGATAGCCGAGGCTCGAGTGCGGCCGGACGGCGTTGTAGTCGCGTCGCCACCGCTCGATCAGGACGCAAGCTTCGCGACGTGTGCGGAACCATTCTACATTCAAGCACTCGTCGCGAAACTTGCCGTTGAAGCTCTCGTTGATGTGTAATCCTCCCATTTCTAGCTGCGTTGGGAAGTAGGGTTACGCTGCTTTCGCAAGCTTCTGTTTTGGTGTGATGCCTCCGATGGCCGTGTTCGGCCGTTCGTTGTTGTACTGCCACAGCCATTGCGTGGCGGTGGCCTGGGCGTGCTCGATTGAGTCGAACAGATGGAGATCGAGCCACTCGTGTCGAACGGTCCGGTTGAACCGTTCGACGTAGGCGTTCTGTGTCGGCTTGCCCGGCTGGATGAACATCACATGGATGCCCCGGTCCTCGGCCCAGGTCCGGAACGCCACACTGCACAGAACACGAAATCGACGACAGACCCGCTACGCAACGCCTTGACGCGGGAGTACCAGCAAGCGCTGAAGACCGCCCGAATGCGACAGAAGCAGGCAGAGAAGGTCCTGAAGAAGAGGGCCTAGCGGCTTTGTGATCCCACGGACTAAGCACAACGCCGCGCGGCCAGAGAATGGCTGAACTCGGAGCAATCATCGTCGTTGGCGCGGGCGTCGTTTGGGTCCTGAGGAAGGGCCTGCTTTGGATCCTCGCGCGAGAACGAGTACGACGGATTCGTGTGTCTCCCAGGGCGAAGTACAACATCGTCGCTCATGTGGCTAAGCCTACCGATACGGACCGCCTGGCTCAGCTTCGAGGCACGTGCGACGCGGATTTTGACTTCGAGAGCAAGCGCGAGATCATGGGCAGCCGGGGAATAAGAAAGTGGCGACTTATTCGCGAGCGCTTGACAATATTCTTGCCGCCAACAGCCGCATCTATATCGACGTGCTGATTGTTTCAGAATTTATCAATACCTATGCCAGGTTGAAGTGGAATGTCATGGGTAAGCCTCACGGTGATTTTAAGCGATTTCGCAAGAGCCAGGATTTCAAGCCGATTGCCCAGAACATCGCCAGCGACATTAAGCTCGTGCTGAATCATTGCAGTCGTGTTGAGAACGGATTTAAGGCATTGGATATTGATGGTCTGCTTGCGGAATATGCGCGGGGTGATGCGGATTTCAACGATCAGGTTATTGTAGCGCTGTGCCGGCGAGAGGACTTGAAGCTGGTTACGGATGATGGTGATTTCCGCGGCCAGGGTATTTCCGTTGTAACGGCAAACCAAGGATTGTTGGCGTAAAGATTTGGCCCTGCATCCCGACTTCCCTGACTCCCCGGAGGTTCGCTGGCGCGCGCCGCGCGACACCAGCATGGCCAAACTGATGCCGGCGCTGGGTGGCCAGGTTACGCATGAAGGTTCAGGTGTGCGCGCCGCTGAGTTTGTCATTGCCGATCTTGTAGACGACGGCAGGGGCTCGCGGGAGTTGTCGGTGATCCGGCCGAGGCTGGTGACAACGAGGTTGGCCGCCCGCTCGCCGGCATTGATCGTCACCGCCTGACGCCTGATCGTCGGGCGGGAAGATCACCGGCGCGGCGCTCGACGGGTTTCGAGCGAGCGCCCCCGTACCAAAGTAAGGAGCCCCATGGCTAGCGGGGTGCGCAGCGTCTGGCAACGCCATGATCTGGCGCGCTTCAAGGACCGTCTTAAAGCACTCGAAACGAAGGTCGCTGCCGAGGGCCTGGTGCTCACCGAATCGCAGGTCCAGGCGCTCGAAGTTCTTCGCGTCGAACCCGGGCATAGCGCGCGAACGTCAGCGGATCGGTCGGTGAGTTCATTCGTGTCAAATGAAAACGGTGGCGCTTACTTTGATGAACGCTGAGGCGGTTCCATAGACCGTCAAGTAAGCCGTTCAGGAGTGCTTGCGCCCTCTTGATAGGGGTAGTACACCCGCTGCTGGATGCGCGAGATTGCGCGACTTTGCTTGGGATTGGTCGGGTATTTTGCAGGAATGAGGCTTCTATTTGCAGAGACGTGTTTGCTTGGGACTGCGAGCACCGCCACGCAGTCGTCCATCGACAGAGCGGGAGCCAGGTCTCTACCGATGATGTCCGCAGCGCCTTTGATTTTGCTGGGTTTGTGGGCCTTCGAGTTCGGGCCACCTGATTGCAGAGACCACCTGGTCTAGAGAAAATGGGGCAGATCTGGCGATCGTCTCTCGACGCCGTTCAGGTGGTCTACTTCGCCGATGCGGCGCGTCCGGAATACCAGGTTTGATAGAGGGAGTCGGCAACGGCGGGGAAGGCCATCTAAATGATAAGAAAAAAGAAAAGCAAAACGGCTTCGAATGAGCCCTCATTCTTGGCGGTCGATTTCTTCTGCGGGGCTGGTGGGACCACGCGCGGTCTGATTGACGCTGGCGGTTACGTGATCGCTGGTATCGACAAGGACGCTCGATGTGAGCGCACCTACATCGAAAACAACGCCAACACCTATATCGATTATTGCGTGCCGCGCTTCCTGAAGCGTGACGTTTTTCCGGCCAACAGTGATTACGCGGACGGCCAGCAAGACGATCTCTTCACTGACCTTGAAGACCTCATCCCCCTCTACCGCTCGC
Organism: uncultured Pseudomonadales bacterium; assembly: GCA_951813295.1. Classification (GTDB taxonomy): domain Bacteria; phylum Pseudomonadota; class Gammaproteobacteria; order Pseudomonadales; family Azotimanducaceae; genus VXYL01. Next base: position 1,093,631 of record CATOTI010000001.1, on the reverse strand, counting down.
GAGCCAAGGATGTGCCGTTCCTATTCGCCATCTGCGCCCCATGCCAGCCCTTTACAAACCTGTCAAAGAAAAACCTTACCGAGGAGCGCAAGGAAGGGCGCAAGCGGGACCGCAACCTGCTGTTGGAGGCCGCCAAGTTCGTTCGGCACTTTCAGCCGGAGCTTGTCCTGTCTGAAAATGTGGCCGGGATCAAGGAACCCCGTTTTGGCAGCGTGTGGGACGATTTCCGCCAAAAACTTGAAGAGTTGGGATACGTCACCGGTTGCAAGGTGGTTTGCACTTCAAAATTCGGCATTCCTCAATACCGTAAACGCTCGATCCTCATGGCGGTACGCAAAGACCTGGTGCGGGACGAACGCCTCACAGGCATGGCGGGTTCCGATCTCTTGGTGCCGGACGCCGACCCGAATACCCTGACGGTCTCCGTGTGTGAAGCCATCAACCACCTGCCACCCATCGAAGCGGGAGAAACCCACGAGGAAGTGCCGAATCACCGCGCACGAAACTTGAGCGACTTGAACCTCAAGCGTTTGTCCTGCGCCAAGCCGGGCGAATCTAACGCGTATATGGAAAAAACCAGATTCGGTGATCTGTCGCTGGACTGTCACCGCAATGTCAACAAGCGCCTCAACACAAGGTGCTTCTCTGACGTCTATACGAGAATGCACCCGGACCGGCCATCACCGATGATCACTACAAAATGCCACAGTATTTCCAACGGGCGCTACGGGCACTTCGACGAAGAACAGATACGCGGCATTTCACTACGCGAGGCCGCTATCCTTCAGTCCTTTCCCGATGACTACGTATTCTACCCCACTGAGCAAATCGAGCCCATCGCGCGAATGATCGGCAATGCTGTTCCACCGAAGTTAGCTTCGTTTTTTGCCGAGTACCTAACAAACTCAATCAGGCACGATTCTCTCTCCAAAGAGAGAAATAGGGACTAGGAATGGACGGTAAGGACTCATGCTTGCGCTTGCTTGCGGCGGAAACTGAGGCGGCGGTGCAGGAAGTTATCGAATCGGTCCCGGAAATGAAGGACCGGAATAACTGGCAGCCGCTCGACAAACGCGACACGAACTTCAACGTAACGTCCAACCAGGCGTCCGACGGTGGCAAGGCACTGACCGAGCTCATGACCAACATGGTGGACGCGGTTCTGATGAAACACGCGTTTCAGAAGGGTATCGACCCGAAGGCCAAGACCGCGCCGCAGACCATGTACGATGCCGTGGATGTGCTAGTGAAAAATTTGCACGGCGGCAAGCTGGTCAACCTGGACCCGAAAGACCTGTGGCTGCGGGAATTCGCTCAAAAGAATCTGGTCATCGGTATTACCGGGGCGAAGTCCAAGAAGGAGGGTTTGCCCTGCTATACCTTCGTCGATAACGGCGAAGGCCAACGGGGTGAGGACTTTGAAGACACCTTCTTGTCCCTGAGCGCCGGGAACAAGAAGAGCATTCCCTTCGTCCAGGGCAAATACAACATGGGGTCTTCCGGGGTGCTGCGGTACTGTGGGCGGCGCTGGTTCAAGCTGATTGTCTCGCGCCGTCACGATGGCAAGAGTGGTTGGGCGTGGACGCTGATGCGTTGCCGCCCGGACGATGGCGACAGTATGCCGGTGGCGGAGTATTTCATTCTGGGGAAGACGAAAATCCCGTCCTTCGATAGCGACTACCTGCACCCGTTCCGCACCATGACAGGTAAGCGGTATGACGGGGTGATGCTTAAGACGGGGACGGTGGTGAAGCTGTTTGACTATCAGGTCGGGTCCAAGTTTCTCAGCTTCAAGGGCGCGCGCGAGACCCTGAACGAAAACCTGGTCGAAACCATTCTGCCGTTTCGCATTCTGGACTTCCGGCAGTTGCCGAAAACCAAGAAGGCCCGCGCGGCCGCGCATAAACGTGGCGGTGACCGTGCGGAGGGCGTTGACGCGCGCCCTTTTTACGGCATGGAATTCCTGCTTTTGCGCTCCCATAAGGAGGAAGGCCTCGAAGACGAGGAGGAGGATGCTGCGGGCGACGAGGACAAGATTTCGGTCGGGATCATCGAAGACCCGGAAATCGGGAAGATTTCCGTTAGCGCCATTCCGCTCAAGCGGACCATTCCAGGCTGGTTGAAAGCACCCCAGAACAACAATCGCGTGTTCCACACTGTCAACGGACAGGTGCATTACAAGCAGACGCGCGGCTACCTGTCCCAGTGTAGGTTCCCAGCCCTGAAAGACCGGGTGGTGATCGTGGTTGACGCCAGCAACCTGACGTTTTCTGCCCACAACTATGTGTGGAAGGGTGACCGTGAACACGTCAGCAACACCGTCGTTGGCGAGCGTTACCGGGAAATGGTGACGACGACGATCAAGGAATCGACGGCGTTGAAGGAACTGCAAAAGAAGATCGCCCAGGAGGAGCTTGAGCGTGCTAGCAAGGCTGAGAGCAACGAGCTTTTTCAAAAGCTGGTGGATTCCGACCGTAATTTGGCGGGGCTTCTGTCCCAGCGGGACCCGACGATTCATGTCTCCGCTTCAGGCGGTGGCGGAACCGGTTCGGAGGCTGGCGGTGGCGAGTGGGACGAAGGCAAATACAGCCCGACCTTCGTGCGCCTGGAAGAGCGTCACAACAAAGCTGGCCTTGAGGTGCCGATCAACCGGGCCCGTCCGGTGGCGGCGCGAACGGACGCGGAAAACGGCTACCTGAATCGTACCGACAACCCTGGCCAGGTCATCGTCGACGACGAGGTGCGCAGGAAGTTTGGTATTCGGGAGCAGTTGCATGCTGGGCGGCTGACTGTCTATTTTGAACTGCGGGAGAGTGTTTTGTCGGTTGGCGACACGTTTTCGTTCAAGATTGCCTTAAAGGATGAGGCGATGGCCGAAGCCGTCGAAAGCGAGGAAATGGTCCTGAGAGTGGTAGATGAAGACACGCCGCCACCACCAGATCGGAAGACGAGACAAAACAAACACAAAAGCGGCAAGGGCAAAAGCGGCAAGGGTAAGGGCGACAACGCCCCGACGCTCGGGCTTCCGAAGTGCATCCTGCTTACCAAGGATGGCAGGGATGTCGATGGGTATGGGGTGGAGCGCTGGCCTACCGACTTCAACGAGCATGACGGTGGCGTGATTGAGGACTTAGGTGCCGAAGGTGTCGTCTACAAGGTCAATTACGACAATGCCTATCACCTGAAGTACCGGCTCCAGCAGCGAGGTGACGTGGCCCGTGAGGTGGTGACCGAGAAGTACATTTTGGGGATGCGCATCCTCATGCTCGGGTACGAGCACGCGCTCCGCTCCCTCCAAGACGGGAATGGCGGTGACGGTGAAGGTGCCGCCGAGTTTTACGATGACTTCCGCCGCATGGCGGCGCGTGGCTCGGCGTCCACGGTCCTTGCTCTCGCGGAAAATCTTCCGAAAATCGTGGACCAATCCAGCGTGGCAGATGATGTCGAGTAGTTTTCGCGAAAGCGGCTGAAGCGATCAAAACTCACTGCACAGTTGAAACGAACGGGCATGAAAGGGAAGCATTTGATTGATGATGCTGGCCCACCCCTACGGCAACCAGGTGGGTCTCAGCCTGCTGAAACGAATCGCACGGGCCCCATGAGTTGCAGGCCATTTCGCGCGCGGCGAGGAAGTGGCGTACTATCGACCACCACGACGAGTCGGCGAAACAGCGGGGCGATTCAATCGGAGACTAAATGGCAACGCTTAAACCCGCCGCGTTGTTGCTGATCGCCCTGCTTGGCGCGCAAGCCAACGCAGATGATCCGCAAGCAAGCAAGGTCCCGGACGACGAGCGTGTCGCCCACGTCAAACAGTTCTTAGAGCAGGTGATTGAAAATCATCGGCGCAGCTGGATAGAACAACCTGATCCGAATGCCCTGACGTACGACCTAAACGTGGCGCCTGAATGCCCGTTCGGGCGATCGAGGGCTGCGGAGATCATCGAGGGAGCGATTGTGCGCAGCCGCATCAAGCCCCAGCCCCTAGCCGACGTCCAGGACCTCGGCGGCAAGGAGCCAAAATTGTTTCTTAGCGCGGCGGTAGATTGTTTGCCGCGTGACTGGGGGGACAATTACGTCTTCGTCGTCAACGTTGATTGGGCGAACTATGGAAGTCTCGTCGATCCAATCATTGTGTATCCGACCCTGGGCCAGGGCAATTTTGGTAGTGGCGACGCCCGTTTCATCCTCGACGCCTTTGGCCAAGCAGTTGAAGACGCGCTCGTAGACTACCTGAAGGCGAACTTCGATCTCTGAGGCGCCGGATGTGCGGCGCGATTATAGGCGGGAGATTCACGGAGGGTAGGCGTCCAGCGACAGTGCAGGACATGCATACAGTTTCAAGGTATCGCTGAAACGCCTCTCTAGGAAAACTCTGAACAAGTACCGCGAAGCGGGCATGCTTGTGTGAAGGAGACAACCAGGTGTTCAGAGGGTGGAACAGAAGACGTTTGCTGAGTTGGAGTACGAGCACAAGAAGCGTCGCGAAGAGTTCCTGGGGCGGATGGATGGCCTGATTCCGTGGAAGCGGTTGGAGAACCGGATCATCCGCGGACAACCCGAGGGCCGGTCGTGGTCGCCGACCCTATCGCCTGCGAACGATGCCGCGCATTCATTGCGTTCAGCTGTTCTACAACCTCAGCGACCCTGCCACGGAAGACCTGCTTGACGAGGTGGAGTCGTTTCGACGGTTCGTGGGTCTACGCCTGTCGGATGCCCTGCCGGATGAGACGACGATCCTCAACTTCCGACACCCGCTAGAGCGGCACGGTCTCGGCGAGGTGTTGCTGAAGGAGATTAACCGGCACCTGGAGCACCATGGTTCCCGGTTGAAGCCTGGAACCATGGTGGACGCGACGGGCTGCGTACACAGCGTTTGCGGTACCGCCGCGAACGTCGCCGATGTCACGCGGGTCGACCAACTGTTGCACGGCAGGGAGGAGTGGGGATATGGGGCGACTCGGGCTACCAGGGAGTGCACAAACGCCCGGAGCACGAAGGCCGCCAGGTCAACTGGATGGTCGCGATGAAGCCCGGGGTGCGCCCAGCCGCTCTAGAAATCCTAGTTTAGATACCGAAGGCGCGCACTTCCACGCCGTTCCCGGGACCACCATCCATCAAATCAACGAAATCCCCGCACTTTGGCACCTTGTTCAGACGTTTCCTAGCAGCCGCTGAGTTCATGCCTTTGCTAGGAATTCGTCAATTTCGGCGAGGAGCTCGTCGACGGTATTTTGGTTTTGGGGGAGTCCCGACGACCAGCGTCGTCCGGGGTGGATAACATCCCATTTTGATTTCTTCTGATTGCGCCGACCTTTGCCTGGAGCGTGATTGCCGAAACCATCGATAACTTGGTTCCAAAGTGGGCCGAATTCGTCGATCAGGATACGCTCGCCGAGATCGATCCAGATGTCATCTACGACTAATGCGCGATAAGAGAAGTCCGCTAGGTCCAGGTTTGCCGCGTCGGCGATCGACGCGACGTGATCTTGGAGACGTTTGGCGAGTTCGTTTCCTTTTAAGGCGTCCTCGGAGAACCCACCTTTGCGACCGCCGGTGGGGCTTGCTTTTCCGACATATATCGGAAGACGGAAATCGCCGCTGCGATTTTTCTCAGCCAGCCGTTGGTATGCAGGGAAGTGGCCGGAGTAGTAGATGGCGTAAACGCCTGGTCCGATAAAATCTATCTCGGACTCAAGCGGCTTGGCGCTTTGCGTTAGGAGCGCTTGTGCGACGCTATTCGCGAGCTCGCGTTTGTCCAGCGGATTATACGGCGGCTGCACGTCGGACACGGTTCAGCTCGGCCCGGATCGCGTCCGCGAGAATCTGAGCGAGATCGACCGGTACGGCGTTGCCCAACTGGCGCATGGTCTCTGACCAAGAACCATGGAAGACGAATTCGTCCGGGAAGGTTTGGAGGCGAGCGCATTCACGGACGGTAAAGTAGCGCAATTTTCCGTCACGGTGGCGCATCATGTTTTCACCGCCAGGCACTCCATGGACTCCCGCTTTGAGAGTTTTTGCCGGTTCATCCAGGGGGCTGCCGGTGTGGCCGACGTAGGACCGAGCACCCGCTTGGAACACATGGTTCGACCACAGCTTTGCTTTGCGAGTACATCGCTCGGGGTCAGGCAGGTCGTGAATCGCTTCGCGAACCGTTTGCCACGGTTTCGAAGGGAGGAGGGGTCTAGTTACCGGCTCGCCCTTTTCGCGCTGGCGGCTCGGAACGCGATTGCGATCCCAGTACTCGCCCGTGAATTTCTCCCATTCGAGTTCTTCCCGAGTGTGTGTGGCGAAAGGGAATTCCCACTCAGTGCCTAGATCCGATCGGAAACCCACAATAAAAACACGCTCCCGCTTTTGCGGAATCCCGTAGTCCGCGGCGTTCAGTAGTTTCGTTCGGACGTCGTACCTAAGCCCGAGGTCCCGCCCACGCCCGTGGTTGCGCAATCGTTTCAGATGATCGGTCCAGTCGTCGTCGGCTCGCGAGACGACCTCGGGATGCGTGAGGCGCAGCTTGATGTATTCGAAGTACTCTTTGAATGACGATCGAGTAAGGCCTTTAACGTTCTCGAACATGAAAGCGCTCGGATGGGAGTCGCGTACGGCCGCAACCGCAGCCGGAAACATGTCGCGCTGATCGCCGTTGGCACGATGTTTTCCGCCAAGTGAAAATGGTTGGCATGGCGGTCCACCGGTGAGGAGTGCGACGTTTCCTTCAAACCGACGGTAGTCAAGATCTCGGACGTCGCCTTGATGAACTTTCCAGGCTTGAACTTCAGCAGGGCCCTTTTCTCGGTTCTCTCGCAACGTCTCGCAGCACCATCGGTCCCGCTCCACCGTCGCTAGGTTGTCGAAGCCCGCGCGACCAACGCCTAGACCCAGTCCACCCGCGCCAGCAAACAGTTCGATCGAGTTCAATCTTCCTCCAGGAACTTTCGGATCCGCGAACCGAGGTCTTCGTCCTTCAGTTCGCACTCCCAAACCACCAAGTATCGCCAACCTAGTTTGTCCAACGCCCTCTGTTGCGATAGGTCCCTTAGCCGATTTCGCTCAAGTTTGTCTTGCCAAAATGCCTGGCGCGAGTTTGGCAACCGCGCGAGCTTGCAATCGCCCGGGTGTCGATGCCAGAAACACCCGTGCATGAAGATGACTTTTTGCCGGGACGCGAACACGAGATCGGGTTTTCCTGGAAGGTGCCGGCCGTGGAGGCGGTACCGGAAACCCATCGAGTGAACGAGGCGCCTCAGTCGCATTTCGGGTTTTGATCCTTTCGATTTGATGCGGGACATTCGCTCGCTGCGCTCTCTCGGGGAAAGAGTGTCCATGTCTAGGTATTCGTCCACCTCCGCTTGTTCGATCGCGTCGCGATCCAATGCCGAACCAGAATACGCTTGGACGTCTTCAGGTCAATGTCGAGGGTACGCGCGCCGGGAATCCCACCGCACGGCCCGTCGAGGGGGCGCGCTCCACGTGGGTATCAAGTGACCAACGGACCGGGGCATGACCGCTCGCGAACAATCGTGGTTGCGGCCCGTCCGGCTCCTTTGATGTCCAGCGGGACACCTTGCCCGCCAGTTGTGGCGATGTCTTATGGCATTTTGCCCTGGTGCGCCTGCTGAATCTGCTCAAGATTGACCAACTTTGCGCGAGATTGCGCGGGTACTTTGTGCGAATGAGGGTGATTGATGACGAGCTTGCGGTCGATAACGTCATATCCCAGCGGCGCCAACCCGCCCATCCACAGCCCCTTCTGCTTCGAGGCGGCGATCTTGTCACGGATCCGTTCCCCGGTGACCTCGCGTTCAAACTGCGCAAAAGTTAGCAACATGTTCAACGTGAGCCGGCCCATCGAGTTGATTGTATTGAACTGCTGCGTGACGGAGACAAAGGACACCCCTTGCTTGTCGAACACCTCGACGATGCGGGCGAAGTCACCGAGCGAGCGCGTCAGGCGATCCACCTTGTAAACCACCACCGTGTCGATGCGCCCCGCCTCGATATCGGCGAGCAGACGCGTGAGCGCGGGACGTGCCATCGTTGCGCCGGAGAGGCATGGATGCAGCCGAAGCCGTGGGCCAAGTCGGCGTCGGGACTGAAGGCTCATGAGCGCTTTGCGCGCCACGGCCTGCCCGACGAGTGGCGTCACGAGATGCTGTCCGTACAACTGGCGGAGCGCATCGAGACGTCCCTCGGGCCCCACGATCGGGAACTGTTGCTGCACCTGGTGGCGGCGCACCCCAGGTAGTCCACCAGCGCCCGCGGCTCGAACAACCCGCGGATCAGTGCCTCCAGCGTCGGCGCGCCACCCCCATCGTCGCCCAGCGGCCGCCAGGGCATGAAGCGGGAAGTTCGTCGAAGCCCACGGCGTGATCTCCGAACGATCCAATGTCGTGGTGATGGCGGATGAGGCACACCGCAGCCAGTACGGCTTCGTCGAGGGCGGCGCGCGGTGGATGCGCGAGGCCCTGCCCAACGCCATCTTCGTCGGCTTCACCGGCACGCCGCTCGAGCGCGATGACATGAACACGATCCATGTCTTCGGCGAATACGCGGACGTTTACGACATCCGCGAGGCGGTGGAAGACGGCGCGACACGACCGCTGTACTACGAGTCGCGGGTGATCAAGCTGAAGGTCGACGAGCACGGCGCGCGAGTCGCCGAGGAAGAGGTCGAGTCCATCGTCAACGGCGACCGAATCGGCGGGTCGGCCGAAGAACGGTACCGTGTGCCGCTGGCGTCGCTGGTCGGTGCGCGGGAACGCATCGAGCGTCTTGCGGCCTTCATCGTCGAACATTGGGAAAAACGCCGCGCGGCGATGGAAGGCAAGGCCATGGTGGTTACGATGAGCCGGGACATCGCCGCCCGACTGTACGAGGCGATTCGCGCGCGGCGCCCGGACTGGCACGACGCGGACGACGAGCGTGGGGCGATGAAAGTGGTGGTCACCGGGGCGGGCGACGATCCCGAGCCGCTGCGCGGTCATGTGCGAACCAAGGCGGCCCGCAAGCGACTCGCCGAGAGGTTCAAGAGCCCGGAAGACGACTTGCGCCTGGTCGTCGTGTGCGACATGTGGCTGACCGGGTTCGACTGTCCGCCGGCGCACACGATGTACCTCGACAAGCCGCTGGCCGGCCACAATCTGATGCAGGCCATCGCCAGGGTGAACCGCGTCCACGGCGAGAAGCCCGGCGGTCTGATCATTGACCTGCTCGGCTTGGCCGATCAACTCGCGGACGCGCTGGCGACCTACACGCAAGCCGGCGGGACGGGCGAGGCCGTCAGGCAGGTCCAGGACGAGGCCGTGCCGGCCATGCAAGCGGCATTCGAGAAGCTGCGCGACTTCTTCCACGGCTGCGACTACGAGTCGGCGCTTAACGCAGCCCCCCGCGACGTCCTCGCCATCTACCTGCGTGCGGTCGACCATGTCCTCGGGCGGGACGACGGCTGGAAGCGCTTCCGCGCGCTGGTCAAGGAACTGTCGACCGCCTTCGCGCTGGCCGTGCCGCGGCCGGAGTCCGAGGCGATCACGCCGCATCTCGCGTTCTTCCAGCGCGCCGCCGCGATGATCCGCAAGCGTTTGGCGGATGACCGCGGCGGCGACGCGGATCGCACCCGGCCGCGCGACATCGACGCCGCGGTCCGTCAGGTCATCGGTGGCGCGGTTGATGCAGATGACGTGATTGATCTGTTCGCGGTTGCAGGTCTCGACGAGGCTCGCCTCGACATCTTCAGCGACGAGTTCCTCGAACGGGTGGCGGCGCTGGAGCAGAGGCACCTGGCCCTCGAGACGCTGCGGAAGCTTCTCAATGACCAGATTCGCGTGACCGAGCGGACGAACATCGTGCAGAGCCGTAAGTTCCTGGAGGCCCTTGAAGACGCGATGTTGCGCTACACGAACAAGGCCATCACGACTGCGGAGATGATCGCACGGCTGATCGATTTGGCGAAAAGCCTGCGGGACGCGCGGAAGCATGGCGAGGAACTGGGCCTGAGCACCGAGGAGACTGCGTTTTATGATGCGCTGGCGGAGAACGAGTCGGCCATCGAAGCGATGCAGAGCGATACGTTGCGGCTCATGGCGCGGGAGCTCACCGAGATGGTCAAGAAGATGCCCAAGCTCGACTGGGCGCAGCGCGAGTCCGTGCGGGCGAGCCTGCGGCGCAATGTGCGCCGCCTGTTGGCCCAGTACGGCTACCCGCCGGATCTGGCGGAAGGGGCAACGCAACTCGTTCTACGGCAGGCTGAACTGGCGACCGCGAACTCGGATTAATAGGATTAGTTGAAATGCCAAACGATCCTTCGAATTGTTGTGATGCAATCCATGGTGAGAGCCAGATGGAGGATGGCCTCCGCTCAGCCTGGACTGGGATTACCCCTCCAAAGCGTCTTTAAGACCATCCAAGGTCGCCTCGGCTTCCGCGATCTTGTCGAGGACACTGAAGCTCAGTCCACTTGCGCAAGGACCGTGAGAGTCTGCTGGCGTTCTACGACTTCCCCGCGCAACACTGGGTCCACATCCGCACGACGAATGTGATCGAGTCCAGCTTTGCCACGATCCGACATCGATCAAGACAGGCCAAAGGCTGCGTCACCCGCAAGACGATGCCGACCATGATCTTCAAGATGGGCGAATGCGCCGAACGGAACTGGCGCAAACCGAGAGGATTCAAACACCTGGCAAAGGTGATTGACGGAGTCAGATTCCGTGATGGAATCGAGCAGAGCAAGACCGACAACGACGCCGTATCGTCACGTCCTTAGACACCAGATTTGACAATAGCTCGGCGGCCGGCAGGTCGAGACGATCGCCAATCGAGCGGTCCGAAGGCGCCGTGGCGTTCTCAAACAGAAGGACGTCAAAGCCCGGTTTCGAACGAAGCAAGCGCATCCGAAGCGGCTCACCTGGACGCTTTACGCCAGCCGCAAGCCGCTCTTGATCGAGCAGTACAGCACGCTCTACGAGCGACCGATGACTGCGATGGCGCACGCCGACGAACCCCACAGCGTCCCATCTGGCTTCTACAAGATCGTTTACGATCGCGATGGTCGCGCGAGACTATGCCGCTAGCCGCTCGATTACATTCGAGACCGTCGAGAAAGGCACTGGTCGCGCGGCTATCGCGAGCGTCCCTATCTGATCGGCTGCCCAATCCTCCTGATCGTCGTAGACGATCCTCTGGTCAATCAGGTCATCACCTAGCTTGGCCAAGTCGACGTTTGCTACGACACGGGAGTTGATCGAGCGCCAATCGTGTTTAACGAAATCAAAGACATGCTGGCGATCGCCGATCCTCACGATATTCTCGAATGAACGCATTCTTGAGCTTGAGCAGGCCAGGACATCTCCATGCGTGACACGCCCCTTGAAGTGAGTGTCTAGAATCGACCGAAGCTCAGTTCGCGCGTCCGTGACAGGCTTCTTCCGTGGATCACGAAGAAGCAAATCGGCCGCTTCACGTGATGCGTTTGCCACCTGAACAACGGTTGGAGCGAGCATGTCGCACGTGACCGTCGGTGATGTGATGATCCCGGTTGGCGTCACAATCACTCCATACTTCTTCCCTGCAGCACGAACTCGACGCGCCGCATCCCCGACATCCATCCCCGACAGCTCCGCTTCCCAGATAGCATTCCGATCATCGTGAACAACAGCCGAGCGCTCGCCGCCATGAACGAAAACGCGTACCGGTGAGCCGCCTGGGTACAGGCAAGAGGTTGGCACAACGACCAATCCATTTACTTCACGCGGCGCGAACCACTCACTCTCGAGCGCTTCACGAACACACTTCATCGATGTCAAAACAGCATCCTCTTTTTCGGATACTCGGGAATCTCGTCGTCGTTCACGACGAGGCCTATGTCGCCGCAAAAATGGCGAAAGCAACGAACGAAAAGCACTTCAGCATCCAAAGAATCGACGTTTACCTTACCAGAGAGCTCCACCGCCCACGCCAACTTCGGCGGCAACTGCGCTCCGCGGACGAACGCCTTGTTCAAGTCCCAAGTGTGGTAGTGCGGACCTCGAACCACGCGGTCGATCTCGATCGGTAATCTCGTGCCGGCATTCATGTGGTACAGGCTAGGCCCGTGGTCGATGCGCGCGACGCATGAATCCTGAATGAGCAATCCGATTCCGAATGACTCCAGATGCGGTTTCACTTTGGCAAAAAGCGACCCGACTACCTCGTCGTCGAAAAGAATAGGATGTCTCCAGTCCATCTCCTCCTGATTGGGAAGCCGCTGCCATTCGGCTCTGACGTCCGCAAGAGTTTTTTCCGTCGAAAGATATCGATCGACGAAATCGACGATCAACTCGCTCCTCGCCATAGACCCTCCCATCCAACGCTATGTTAGAACGAAAGGGTGGCGGTCTTGACCTGCTAGGCGATTTTCGGACCATTGAATAATTGAGAGGATGGCTTCCGACGGAGGAAGTCATGAAGAAGAGTCGATTCACGGAAGAGCAGATGGTCCGTCTCCCTCAGGATCCGCACCATCTGTTCTTCCGTGAATCGAAAATCGCCTAGCAGGTCAGTACGGATTCGAGCGGAGAGCTGATTCGTTCGGTCGGTCAGTTGCACCATGTCGGCGATCGTCAAGCCGCCGACAAGCGCACCGAGCGCAAATCCGGCACGGCGCGCTATACGCTGAATCGTCGTCATGCTGCCAGCGAGCTGATCGAGAACCGCGCGCGAGCGATCTTCGGCCGTGATTTCAAACTCGGCGCGAGGCTTTCGAGCCATCTTGTGGACTCCAGCTACAAGAAGCCCCACGCTGGGTGGGGCTTAAAAAGGGATTCAGCCGAAAAAAGGTTCAGCGCGGCGTCAATTCGTCGATTTTCGCCTCGAACTCCTCTTTCGTGATTTCGCCTGCGTCGAACTGACGCCGAAGCCGGCTTGCTCGGAGGTTAGTCGAGGCTTGTTCGGGCGTAACCGGCGTCACAGGACTCGTGCCGGCGGGAGCGCTTTCTCTCGGCGGGAGCCTCGCGGAGTCGTTGCCGGCCGGTCTAGGCACCTTCAATGGGGCTGCTGGTTGGCTCGGTCGATCGGAGGTAAGCTGGTCGCGTATCTGCCCCAAGGCGGAACCTAATCCGACGACGACGAGCCCCGGGAAGATATAGGAGAGCATCGTGCCCTCGATGTGCACGCCGAAGCCCCGCGTCGGCGGATCTGCTAGCAAGAGGAGCAGATCGGCGACTCCGAAGAGAATCCAAATCGCACCGACCCATCTCAGCATTCTCGCCAACCGCGTTAGCTACGTGTCACATCCCGGACGGTAGCATTGTTTTGGATCGAGGGGCGCCTTATCAGGTGCGAATGGCATTGAATGAGCTGTTGGCGCAGCGTACGCCACGTTCGAGGCTGGAGGGTCGGGGACGAAGATTGCACTGCACCGAGGCGCGCGAACCACACCGGCCGTGCGGGCGGAAATCGCGGCCAGTGACGAACCGGTTCGGGTGCTGGCGAGGCGGTTCGGGGTAACGGAGGTCACGATTCGCAAATGGCGAGCCCGGAGCGATTTTCATGACCAGTCGCACACGGCGCACCGTCTGCAGACGACCCTCTCGCCGGCACAGGAGCTCGTGGTGGTCGAGTTGCGAAGAACGCTGCTGGTGCCGCTGGATGATCTGTTGCGGGTCACACGTGAGTTCATTCATCCGGACGTGTCCCGGTCCGGCCTGGACCGCTGTCTGCGACGACATGGGCTGGGCAACCTGCGCAAGCTCAGAGGTGACGGAGACGTGGCGCGTGGCCACAAACCCTTCAAGACGTACGAGCCGGGCTTTCTGCATATGGACCTGAAATACCTGCCGCGTGTCAGGTCCCGGATGATTGATTGGTTTTCGTTGAAATAGTTCAGGTTTTCGACGATGCCAGTCTTTCATGGATTCTATCGGGGTTCTCTAGGTCGATGATCCGAGCGATGGGCATGACCGTGACCGCGATCGGATCGGAAGGTGAAGCGGTCAAAGTTCGCGTGATGATCGAGACCCACTGTCGCGTCCCTCGCCATCCCTCGGCGACCGGTTCACCTGTGCGACCGTGGTACGGCCCTGGCGATCCCAGTCGGCGTGGTGGAAGGGAGTTTCGGCCGGGGTGATGAGGGGCAGGCGCGATTGCATCACGGCGGGCCGTGGAATCGCGTCTTGATCAGATCCTCTACCAGAATGGCCCAAGATTCGTCACGCGACTGATCTAGGGCCGAATAGAAACGACCCACCGCGACAGCGATCTCTTGTACCCGTACCGGACTTTGTTCACGTCCTGTGGTCTGGAAGTCACCACCGCTCGCAGCCTCAAGAACGTGCCTGCAGAGATCGTCCTTCTCTTGCCGGAACGACGGGCTCCGGCTAGCAACAACATCTGCAAAAACAAGTAAGAGATGGGTCGCCGCAATGATGTTTGCCTCCAGCGCGACGCGCTGTCGCTCCGCAGGTTCGTCTAGTTGCCAGTATTCGATCCCAAGGTCGAAAATGCGTTGCAGTTGATCTTGTGTTTTGTCAATGGGCCTGTGTATTCGATTCGAGACCCCTTGCGCCACGTAAGACCCGATAAAGGCAACGAGACCCGCGACAATAGCTCCGCCCAAAACGCCTAGCAATGCTGTGGGTTCCAGCCGTTCTACTCCGGTTCTGCTCTCTCGACGTATTGCCTCGCGAGGCCAACATAGGGTCTAAAGGCTCGATCGGATGCCTCCAAAACGACTCTCCTCTCGACGAAATCTCTTTCGAACCCCTCCTTGCGGACCAACCCACCGAACGCCTCCTCAAGAAATGATGACCCATAGCCTGCGACGCCCGCGAGATCTACGACGACAGTCGCACCCGATCTGAGCGCGGGAACTAGATAATCTTCTCGAAACTTCTGGCCGCTAAAAGAACCGTCTCCTGAGTACCGCCCCGCAGGGACCTTGGAAAAGTCTTTCGCGACCGAGATACGCACTGTTTTCATCCGCACTCCATTGTCCATTCAATTAGGGTTCCCGGGAGTTCAGCAGAGTGATCCAGGACAGTCTCTTCACCTGAAGGAGCCGTCCCTTCGTAGTCGTACCGGTACTCGCCCCGGAGGCTACAAGCTCTGTACGTTCCCGCGCGGTGGTGTTCCTTAGTATAGGCGCGCACATCTCTATTCAAGCCATATCCGCGATAACCCTTGAGTGTCCGTGATCGGTGTAACTCATGCGCAGCCTTGACAAGAGCGCCCGGGATGTCAACTTCTGTCACGTTCCGAAAGTTGATGTAAAACGGGTTCTTAGCGTGCGCGGCTTCGTCAATTTGGCCAACACATCTGGCGATAGCATCGTACGAACTCGCGAGAACCAACGACTCAGGACAGTCGACTTCAATCGTGTCCAACTGTGCGGGAACTCTGCGCCTAGCGACAGTGCTTGAAGAGGAAATAGTTTTTTTACGCCCCTCTGAGCCGCGGTGATTCCGACGGAAAACCAACCGTGCGTGTCGGGCGAGCTGAATCTGTCGCTTGATGCTCAACCGCTTCACCAAAAAGACACCAACGCCAAAACGAATCCTTATAGCATTCGGTAAGAACCCCCGCTAATGCTGCGGTGGGCATCGAGGACTTCCAGATCGCCCGCGAGGACACCCTCCGCGATCCCACCTTCACCGATGGTGCCGGGGGCCTCGCTACCTTCGACTGCGTAATCGCCAATCCACCGTTCTCGCTCAAGGAATGGGGCGCGAGGTGTGGGAGAACGACCCACGACCCTTGGGCTCGAGCGCAGTACGGCCTGCCCCCGGACAGTTCGGTGAGTAACTCACCTGCCGTATGGCGATCGTTCGACGCCTTGCCAACCAGTCTCTGCATCTCCAGCACAGGAGTAGGGGCTGGACGCCGCCCCCGAGCTGAGAGCAGTAACGACTTCGGGGCGCCTTCGCTCTTCGGGGATCGACGAGAAACGCGAGACCTGATTGTTGTCCGCCATGCGCACCCAAACGGCCCGTTAATCCTGTTCCGGGAGCCAGACTGCCGTGCCTTGAACGACTTCTGATTCTGAGGAAGTCACGATGGTGCCGCCACCCTGCACCGGGACGCCAACGGGTTGACTTGATGTGGCTCGGCCCAAAAGGACTATGGCGTTTGCCCCAACCTTCGCCGCCCGTCGCTTTAGCTCGTTAACCGCAAAGTCGAGGCTCGCCTGTTGTGTAAGTCCAGAGTCGGATGACGCCTTTACGATCGCAATTTCTTCGGCACCTTCAGGCATTTTCGTTAGAATGGCAACGGTCGTGTGATCCTCAATTGGAGGCCTGGTTTGTCCGACAACAAGGGCTGATCCATCAGCAGAAGCGCAGCCTCCGAGTACGATGCCAAGAAGCACGAGCAGGAAAAGGAAAGATCCAAGTTTTGTCATAGACCTGCTCGTCGTGATTCGCGAGTTATAACCAAATCTGGTGTCTGAAAGAAATTGAAGAATGCGGCGTGCTTTGTTGAAATTGGTTTTGTAGAACTAATTGAAACAAGAGGAACACGCCACATATGAAGAACAATACTGTGATTGATCTGGACAATCCAGAGGGGATTGATCCGTTGACCGAGTTGTTGAGCACCGGTGCCAAGAAGCTGATTGCTGAAGCCATCCAGGCAGCTGCAGGAAACGCCTCGTCGAGTCCGAGCGAAACGATCACGTAGGTTGACCTCAACTAACGTGGTCTCAAACTCGGCCGAGATCGCCTTCAGCTGCACAATCAGTTTACGAAGGTCGGCGTGATACCCGACGCCTTTACCGCACGGCTTGCCGAGAACGCACGAGACGACCGAAAAAAGGACCATATGTTAGTTGTCGCGGTCACAAGAGCCCACAGAACATCCCACGGGCGCTCTCAAACATTCTCGCGGGCAAGGATAATGAGACATCGGGCCGATCCTGCACCCACACAGGTCTCTGTTGTCTTCAAAACAAACACAGCGCTCCAGAACTGGCTACAGTCCGTCATGATCCCTGATTTATTCTCCACTGCACGAGTGAGGCTTGGCCAACGATATCGACGATCTGTGCCGTAACGGTCCGCCCATCGGCATCGCTGAGCTCTAGTTCTTCGCCAAATGTGAAGGGAACCGGCTGTTGAAGCCCACCGTTGATGGCGATGTTGTCGGCATAGAGGTAGGTGCGGCCCTGAGTATCCAGAATTGGGTTAAGCCGCCCCTCTAAATTGTAAATGTGCCCCGTTCCATTCTCGAAAATTGCCGTGCCGCCATCTGGCAGTATGTTCAATGTGACATCAAGGGGATTGTTGATCGGCATCCAGTCGCGCTTGACCCGAGCTGCAAATCCATGGGCGGCGACGAACACGGTCATTGGCAAGCGGGCCGAATGCAAGTCAAGAATGGCGCGGCCGCTCCGGTCTGTTGTTGTCCGCCTCCAAGTTCGGTTGGGGAACAGGGCAAGCACATCGGCACCGACAATCGGCTGGTCTCCCGAGCGTACCGAAACGACACACTCAGCGTGCAGGAACCCGGCTTGGTGTAACTCGGACCAAGGCATCAAAATGCCCGCAGGGCGTTTCTCGAAACGATCTCCACCATAGGCGACGACAATAGGGCAGTGGCGCGTCAACTCGGCGAGATGATCTGCGGCGCGTTTAGCACCGTCGAACAAGCTCGGCGATGCTGTCTCCGCCGACTTGGCCTCAACAAGTGTGATTCTCGATGGATGTTCGATAACGAGATCAACCTCCAATCCAGCGTGGTCACGATAGAACGATAGGCCTGCCATTTCACCCCGATTGATGCGCGGTGCTTTATGATCTCCGAGACAACCCAAGTTTCAAAGACAGGGCCGCGGAGTGGGTGCGTACGAAGCTGTTCGGCCGTGCGGATACCTAGTAGCCAGCAAGCGAGGCCAGTGTCGTGAAAATAGAGCTTCGGCATCTTCACGAGGCGCTTACGTATGTTGGCGTAGAACGGTGGCAGACGATGGACGAGAAAGCTAGCCTCAAGGATGCTAAGCCAAGCTTTCGCAGTTGGCTGCGATATGCCGCAGTCGCTTGCGAGCGACGAGTAGTTGAGCAACTGCGCCGTGCGCCCGGCGCATAGAGCCAAGAAGCGCTGAAACGTGATTAGATCGACCACATTGCTGATCGTTCGGACGTCTTTTTCCACATAAGTCGAAACGTAGCCAGAGAGCCATTCCGAAGGATCATGTCGGGAGTCGAAGATACGTGGATAGGTGCCAGTGAAAAGCGTCTCTTCGAGCGTCATGGGATATTGTGAGAAACGTTCAACTTCGCTACGTGCAAGAGGCAATAGGTGGAAGACCGCCGTCCTTCCAGCAAGTGACTGGCTGACCGCCTCACTCAGAGACAGGCTCTGCGAGCCGGTAAGTATCCAGCGTCCCGGCACCGGGTTTTCGTCGATGACACCCTGAAGATACGATGGCAGGTTTGGTGCCCGCTGCACTTCATCAATGATCGCGCCTTGGGGATATCTGGCCAGAAATGCGCGGGGGTCATCTATCGCCAACGTCCGAATATCCATCGCCTCAAGACTTACGTATTCGTAATCGGGGAACACCTTACGGCATAGAGTGGTCTTGCCGCTCTGGCGTGGCCCGGTAAGTGTGATAGCAGGGTACGTGTGGGCCGCCTTCACCAAACGTGGTTCAACATCTCTATCAATCATCCGCTAAGATTACGGAACCCGCGTGCGTAATTCAATATACGATTTTGAATTTGTCGATAGGAACCTTTCATTCGGTGTCCTATCGAATTGACCTGCTAGTCGATTTTCGGACCACTGAATAGTTGAGAGGATGGCTTCTGAAGGAGGAAGTCATGAAGAAGAGTCGATTCACGGACGAGCAGATGGTGCGGATCCTGAGGGAGACGGACCGGGAGTCGGTTCCTTCGGTCGCGAAGCGCCACGGGGTCAGCGAACAAACGATCTATGCCTGGCGCAAGAAGTACGGCGGCGGGAACAGTCAACGATGTGCGCCAACTCAAGCATCTCGAACAAGAGAATGCGCGACTGAAGAAGCTCTTGGCGGAGCGTGATCTCGAGGTCGAGATCATGAAGGAGATCCAGGCAAAAAAGTGGTGAGCGCCCGGACCGGGCGGTCTTGTCGCCGTATTCGCTACCTTAACAATACCCGAGGGACGCGCTGCGCTGACCGAAGCCCTGCAAGCCCGAATACAGGCCATCCTCGGGCATTAACTGATTTCTCCGGCGGCGAGCAGTGGGTATCCGTGACGGGGCAGCTGTTCGACGACGTCGACGTTGGCGACGACAACCACACAGAAAACGGTCGTATGCCGCTAAAGTCGTGATCGCGCCAATGTTCTAGCAAGCGTGCGGTTTCCGGCGTCACGCGCCATTGATTACCGGGCAGTCGCCGCCAGCGGTTGACCTCTTCACGCACGCCGTTGATGAGTGCTGCGTGATACCCCTGCTTCTCGGTGGAGAGCCCTTTCGCGTCATCAAATTGGATGGTCACCTGGTCTTTCCTACCCCTCGGCTTCGGAATCGGCGTGATGAATTCAGCCCGACGACGAGCCGGAATGATCCGATGCGTCGGTTGACCATCGGCATCTAGTTCCCAGTGTCGACCGGGATACGCATATGGCGAGGCCGATCCCGGCCCGAGGCGTCCGACAAGTCGGTGAAGTGCCACCCTTTGATATGATGTATAGGCAGAACAATGGCGAACATCACGATCCGCAATCTCGACGACACCGTGAAAGCGCCGGCATCGGCTGGACGCCGATCATCGGGCGGCCTATCGCAACGGCCGACTGTCAGATCGCCGCAATTGCCCGCTCCCGCAACATGGCGGTGGCGACGCGAAACCTTCGCGATTTCATGGAGATAGACATTGAGCTCATTGATCCGTGGGCGGCACCATGACTGACACACAGGTCAACCTCTGTGGTGAACTCGATGAACGCGTGCACGGGTTCTTGTCGCGTCGCCTCGACGGCCCCAATATCGGGACAGCGGCTTCGCGAGGATTTTCTCGTCCCGGCGTTGTCCTCGTCGGCAACCACAGTCGTTGTCGATATGTCGCGACTCGCGAGATGTTCAGCCTCGTTTTTCGACGAGGCGTTCGGCGGTCTCCGCCGAAAGGCATCGTTCGAATCGCGTTTTCTCGCCGAACTCCTGGTCGCCACCGGCGAGTGCGAGGTCTACATCAAGGGTGACGACGACACGAAGGCCAAAACCGAGAGAATCTTCGGGTGATGCGTCGTAGTCTGGACATGTAAACAGGAGTCGTTTGATGGCAAAGAACTCGCGGATCGAATGGACTGAGCACACATTCAACCCCTGGTGGGGGTGTCGGAAGGTCTCACCTGCGTGCGACAACTGCTACGCGGAAGCATGGGCAAAGCGCACTGGCCACGACGTTTGGGGTACTTCGTCTCGTCGATTCCTAAGCGACACCTACTGGAAGCAACCCATTCGATGGGAAGCCGACGCAAGAAAAACAAAGTCGCGAGCGCGAGTTTTCTGCGCGTCTATGGCTGACGTCTTCGAATGGGGCGGCGAACTTAGTAAGTGGCGTTCACGACTTTGGCGTTTGATCGAAGCCACGCCACACCTAGATTGGCTACTGCTAACAAAACGACCTCACCTCGCAGAACGCTTGACGCCCTGGGGGAGCAACTGGCCAACGAACGTTTGGCTAGGAACGACAGTCGAGTCCGACGAGTTCGTTGCGAAGCGAATTCCACATCTCGCAGCATCGAACGCTTCGATCAGGTTTCTTTCTTGCGAACCGCTCCGCTCCACACTCGATCTCAGTTCGTGGTTGAGCGAACTCGACTGGGTAATCGCGGGCGGCGAAAGTGGGCCAGGTGCTCGCCCCTCCGACCCGAATTGGTTCCGCCAGATCCGCGACCAATCCAATCTTGCGGGCGTTCCATTCCACTTCAAACAGTGGGGTGACTGGGCTCCTTTGGCAGAGCACAAGGACGTACCCCGTGCGATCGACACCAGTTTGAGCGAGCCAATGGGGCGGTTCGGAAAAAAGCGCTGCGGACGGACATTGGACGGAGTCCAGTGGGGACGGCACCCCGTCAGATGAGTTTGATAGTCCTCGGCTCTTTTCTCGCGGTGTTCGAGATTCGAGGCATCACGTTAACCCCGCGGCTGTCGCGACACTCGATCTTGCCGTCGCGCCGTAAATCGCGAACGACCTGCCGCGCATGCTCCCCAATGAACCCGCTCTTTAGAGCGTGCACGAACACCGCCCAGTCGGTTTCAAGCTCGCCATCTAGCAGCCGTTTCCGAAGATCCGAACGGAAGCGTTCAACCGGTGGCTTTTGCAACAGTGACGCCTGATCGCGCGTGCCGTCGATATCGAAGTTAGCTTCGCCTGCGTGCGCATCGACCGACCAAGCGACTTTGAGGAACTTCTCGAGGCCCAAGACATCGCCGCTGGCGAACACTAGGCCATAGATGTTCGACTCCTTCTTCAAGGAGAAAGGAGCGAAGTGGAAGTTTCCGCCAACTATCTCTCGGAATTGCTCCGTCATCGCTCTGTGGATGTGGTCGTACTCCACATCCACCATTTCCGACTTCTCAATCGCGAAATCTGGCGCTTCCGGTCGCCCCGCAAACCGCTTGAAGAAATTGGTCGCCAGAAAGAAAAGCACGTCAGTCCGACCCAGGCGGTTGAGATCGCGCAAAAAATCCGGGTCCACTTCAGTCGCGCCAAACTGGTCGAGGAAAACAAGATTCGCCGCGCCTTCCATCCGGGGCTTCAGGTCGCGGAAAACGTCGTTGAACGTACGTGAGTGGTACTCGACCTCGCAGAGCTCACGGTCGCCTTCGACAACGATCCGGTCTCCGACTCTGCGCTTCAAGTCGTCAACATGAGGGCCGTGGGAGTCGTTGAACACGAGGCGCAGGGAAACGAACTTCCCCGCGATGTTTTCGTGATGGTGCCGAACTGCGGACACTGCGCGAAGCGGACTACCGTCGTTCCCCTCCGCGTCCTGCCCTGGTCCGCAGAAAAGGTCGTAGATCGCGGCTCCAGAGACGCCCATTCGACCTGAGAACGGCACCGGTAACCACTCTTGCAAATAGCGTTCGTAGATCTCAAGTTTCGTCAACGTCGCGTCGTCAAAGGTGCCCTTGTAGAACTCAACTTTCGTGCTTGCCATGTTAAACTGTTGGACGAGTCGCAGTGTTATACACTACCACACGGCACCGGTCCTAGCACGTCGCAGTTCCAGCGCTAGTCTCGATGTGGCGAACATCGAGCAGCTCGATATCACTAGCTGCGAATTCCACCAGATGACTGAGCAGCAATACGCGCGTCCACCAGGTGCTGGACGTCGCACGTGATGGTCGTCGTGAATCAAGCTCACAGAGCCTACGGAGGAAACCGCCTATCTCGACGCTGTCACGCTGGATGTCTTCGAGCTACCGCACGGATGGTCTATGGTTTCGGAAGCTGGCCAGGGTTTCGCCGTCAGTGAGCGCGACATCGACGGCCGTGCGATCACTCACCAGTTCGGTCTTGGCCGCACCGGCGACCACAAAGGCGACGTCGTGCTGGGTGAGCCGAGCATCCGCCGGTTACGCATATGCACGGCACATGAGCCTTAGAGTGGTTTCGCGCTTGCGACTCGGCCTCGGGCGACCGATAGTCTTCCCAAAGCCAATAAGGTAGGTGGCGGTCAAGGCGAATGACGGCGAGCGGAAGTAATTTTGAAAGCGAGTTTTTCACGTGGTTCAGGATCTTCCTGAAAGACAAGGAGTTACAGTTCTCGCAGTGTGGTTTCAAGAATCGCGGCGGGCTGGGCGCGCGGCACGAGATCGACCTCGGTGCTGGCTATTGGAAAGAGCCGAACTACTCTGCCAGCAAACCGCCGCGCTGGCTTTACCATGTTATTCCAGAACCCGGGACGCTGCGGGCGGAAAACCCGGCGGGAGGGGCTTCCAATCTCGGTGCGATCAACACCGCTCAGGAAGACAAGGCTGGTGTTGTGTTTCGCGTTACTCCACTGATTCAACAGGGGGCGGGCGACTTCACCCAAAACGACGACTTCGAAGTCCATGCCTTGTTCGTCTTCCATGGGGCTACTCCGCAGGGATCGTCGTCGGAACCATTCAACTTTGATCCGGCGACGGGCCAAATGCGCTTCAAGAGGCAGCCGCTCGACTATATTGGCTGCGGTTTGCTCGGGTTGGAGCCACGTTCCACACAGATCACCATCACAGAAAATGGGTCGACGCGCACGATCAGCTATGGCGAGGTGATTGATGCGCTTTCGGCCGATATCAAGTCTGCACCGGCTGGGAACGCGGCTGCGCCGATGCCGGTGTTCGACTTCACGCAGCAGACTGAGATGGACCGGCTCAAGAAGATGGTCGTCGATGCCTGGCAGGCAGCAGGGCCGGCGCAGCCGAAAACTGGCACCCAAGTCGACAGCGACGATGAAGACGAAATCACGCCTCCCACCCAACTGGAAATCCCCCAGAACACTGACCTTCTCGGGATCGATCCAACTGTCTACCGACAAATCAATGCTGCACTGAAATCGGGCAAGCAGCACATCATGCTCTATGGTCCTCCGGGGACCGGCAAGACAACCTTGGCCCGCTGGATTGCCGCATCGCTCACCGGTGGCAAATGGACGCTGGTAACGGGTTCCTCGGACTGGAGTTCGCAGGACATCATCGGCGGCTATCAACCTGTCGGTGATGGAGGTGTTGCCTTCATTCCGGGCGTTTTACTTCGACGGTTTGATCGCCCGCTAATCATCGACGAGTTGAACCGCTGCGACATCGACAAGGTCATCGGACCCTTGTTCACGGTACTGAGCGGTCAGCAGACGACGCTACCCTATCGGCTGAACATAGAGGACAAGGACAGCCCACAATACGTGATCCTCCCCGAGAGCAAGGCATCTACAAATGAGCATGAATTTGCGCCAGGGACACACTGGCGCCTCGTGGCGACGATCAACTCGATCGACAATGCTGCGCTCTACCAGATGTCCTATGCGCTGAGTCGCAGGTTTGGCTGGGTCTACGTCGATGCGCCTCGTGATACGGCGGGATTCATAGAAGCGTATCTGAGAAAGGCTGATCCAACCTGGCGTGGACCGCCTGTCGGCGCTCCTTGTCCCTTGGCCAAATTCTGGACAGCGATCAACAAGGTGCGTGTTCTCGGACCAGCTCCGATCATTGATGCAATCAAGGCTGTGCAGGCATTGGAGGACTCCGCTGATTTCTTCGCCACGTCTTCGCCGACGATGAGAGAAGCCCTGCTGGATGCAGTGGACATGGTGCTCTTGCCTATGCTCGACGGGATCGTTGTCCAAGACGCAGATATCCTCGCTGACGCGGCCATCGACGCCTTTGGTCTGGTCTCCGATGAGCAGCAGCGCATCAGGCGGCGAATGATGGCGGTCGCGCTGTGAGGGAGGGGATCGACCGGGCGATTTCTGACTATGCCGCCGGAATCTTCTTGCGGCATTTTCGTTCGGGAGTGCTGCTTGGGGCGGATCGCCCTTCACTCGAACTCGCCCGAGACCTCGACCTGTTGCGGGCGCACTGGGCAATCTCCGCGCCAGTTCGATTGTTCCTTCAATACTTGCTCGCCAATCGACACGAAGCCCAGGCGCTGCTGCAATTCCAACGTCGCAGCGACGATGCCGTTGCCCGTGGCCGCATCGACGCCCGCGCCTCGATGATCGCGCGCCGGGTGGTTGGCCATCCCTCCCTGATCGTTTCAGAGGAGCCGGTTCGCTCGTTCAACACGGGTCCCAACCAGGTCATTGCATGGGTCGTGCACACTGCAGCAGTCCACGCTGAAAGGCTGTTTGTGCTGCAGCCAAAGACATCCGCATACGCCGACCTGATCGAAGCCGCGATGGGAGAAATCTCGGCGGTGAAACGGCTCGATGCGCTGCGGGAACCGCTGAAGAATGCCACGTCAGGCCGCAGGCCAAGGCCAAATGCTCTCCGCGATGCTGCGCGATCACGGCGACAAATCTACAGGCGAGCGATTTCGGCATACCGAACACTTACCGCGATGGAGGCTGGTGACAAGGAGGCACTTACCGCAGTTCTCGACAGCACGTTGACTGGCCCACTCGAGGACTGGCGGCGCTTCGAACTGGCGGTCGCAGCCTCGGTCGGAGAAGCGCTTTCGCTGGAGCTTGGGGTGCCGATGCGACTGTCGATACTTGGTTCGCGACCGAGAGAACCAGTCTTGCGTTGCGGGCGGTTCTCGGTCTTCTGGCAGACTGGGAGTGGATTTTACGTTCCCCCTTTAAGGGAGCCATCCGAAGTCAGGTTCGACGAAATCTTGACAGGATATGGGATGTCTTCGTCGAAGGAGCGGCCCGACCTCGTGGTCGTCGATACCGATGCCGGACGCACGGTAGCAATTGTGGAGGTAAAGTACTTCGCAGGCGACACGGGCAACGCTCGCTTCCGCGAGGCGGCCGCCCAGATCGTTCGCTATGCTCGAGGCTTTTGCGACGAGGGCGATCTCCCAACTCTTATCCGCCGGTCCCTGATCGCGCTGAGCCGTGAAGCACCGCGGATGGTGTATGAATCGGCGGTGGCACCACGTTCGGTCGACTTCGCCGCCATTGCAGCGGGCAAGGTGCAAAACTGGGTGCGGGAGAGGCTTCTCACCGCACCCTGATCTCTAATCAGATCGCCGCCTTGCTCGAACGCGGCACCGGTGGCTTCGCGAGAGCGTTCCGCTTCATTTCGGGTGGGCGTTTTGCACCTCCGTCGCCGAAGAGCGGTACGTTGTTCTCCTCCACCGGAAGTGCGCAAGGCGATGTGATCGCATAAGGAAAGCCGCGCTCCTTCGGGAGCGGCTGAACCGTAGGGACGAACCTCGCTTTAGCGCCCAGAAGATACTCCTCGGACAGTTCACAACAAACCCAACGACGGTGAAGGTTCTCGGCAACGACACCGGTCACGCATGAGCCTCCAAAGGGATCCACAACCAGATCGCCCGGATCCGTCAGGAACCGAATGAAGTATTCCGGCAGCTGTGTTGGAAACCGCGCTGGATGAATCGCGATGTTTTCGGCTCGACACTGGTCCAGATAGCGTCCGTTGGATTCGGTGTTGGCAATAGCAAGCAGGTTCGGGGGGACTGACCCTCCGTTGTCCTTGCTGAACTTGTCGGAAATGTTATGGCCAGACGGCCGAAGCTTCGCCTTGTATCCGTTTTTCAGCAAGTCCTGCATCGATTTGGAATACGGCTGCAGAATGCGCTTGTTGTTGGCCTTCGGATATGGGCTTTTCGCGAGCCACCAGACGGTGTTCACCGCATCCTTGACCCTTACGCGCCGAACATTCACCCACTCGGCAGGTGTCGGTAGCTTAGATGGGTTCCACCAGTAATGCTCTTGGCAGAGGTGAAAGCCGTATTCCTCGACTAGCATCACCAGAAGCTTGAAGTGATAAAGGCTCCGGGTGGGTTGCCCGGGTTGCCACGCTCCACCGATGTCAATGACGAGACTTCCGCTGTCTTTCAGAACGCGGTGAAAGCCGTCGGCGAAGGGACGAAACCAATCGCAATACCGGTCGGCGTCTTCATTGCCGTAACTCTTCTTGCGAACGAGGCCAAATGGCGGGCTCGTCATGATCAGATCAATGCTGTTCGGCTTTGCCTTTCCGAACAAGTAGCCACGGCTGTCTCCCCAAAGCACCTCGCCGTGTTCGGTCGACAGGAACGGCTGAACGAGCGAACCCGGGAAATCGGACTCGTTCTCAGGGTGCCATTCCTCGCCGCGTGATTGTTCTCCAAGATGCTGACTGTGTAGGAAACGAATGTACTCACTGACATTTTTGTAGCCGAGGGAGTCCGCGGCGCTTTCAAACTCTGCGCGCTCGTTCTCGGTCAGGCGGATATTCGTGAATTTTGTTCTGGGATTTTCTACTCGGGGTCTAGCCATCCTAACGTCCTTCTTGACAGCGCGAGCACATTACATCGGCGATTTTCGTAACACAACAAACAAGGGGTTAATTCGTGGCACAAAAATGCATGGCGGTGACCTGCGCGGTTTCTTCCTCCCGCGCCATGAACGTGTCGCCTTCGAAAATGACACTACCAACAGGCGGAGTTCGCCGCGGACATGGCGTGCTGTCGGTCAGTACGATGCATCTGGCCAAGGGACTCGAATTCCGCGCCGTCGTTGTGATGGCGTGCGACGATGAAGTGATCCCGTTGCAGGAGCGAATCGAATCCGTTGCGGACGACGCGGATCTTCAAGAGGTTTACGACACGGAACGCCACTTGCTATACGTCGCGTGCACTCGAGCGCGGGATCACCTTCTTGTAACCGGCGTTGACCCCGCCTCTGAGTTCGTGGACGACCTACAAGGTTGATGCTCGCAGCGGATGGCTGTAGCCGTCGTGCATGTCGACTTGGCCTTTGAAGATATCGGTATTGGGCGTGTGGCCGGAAGTTCGATTCAACGTTGAGGGGGGAAGATGAAAGGAAAGAAGAAAGACGCGGGTCCGACGGACAAACAACTTCGAGTGCTGCTCGCGACGTACCAGTGTCCAACACCCTTTCATGCGGTGCGCACCCGATTTCTCGGCAACATCGCCGGGCCGGTCGGTTCGCCGGTACAGGCGATTCAAGCACTTTGGGGAGGCGAGTTGCCGGAGTTTGAAGATGAGGCCTCGGCCCAAGCACTCCTGAGCGGCTTATTAGACGGTCTATGGAACCGCCTCAGCGTTCATCAAAGTAAGCGCCACCGTTTTCATTTGACACGAATGAACTCACCGACCGACCCGCTGACGTTCGCGCGCTATGCCCGGGTTCGACGCGAAGAACTCGAGGGGTTTGTGGACGGGTTGTTTGGCGACGAAGAGGCCATGGATCTGCCCGAAACTGCCCATAACGCAATGCTGCACCTGGGAGATATCCGAGGGCTCTTCGTGGGCATGGGCCAGTTCGCGAGCGATGATGATCTCCTCAACGACTTTGACGCAACCGTCAAAGACCTCGTCGAGCTGACGCGTATTGCCGAGCAAGAGATCCACGCCGCCGTGGTGTCCTGCACGCAGGCAAGGCGCCAGCAACTCAAGTCAGGGCTGGTGTTTCGCTAGCACGCGTGCCGACATCGGCCTTCGGGTTGGTTTTAATAACGTACAACCTTGGCGTGCGCTCGTTCGAGCATCTCTCGGTCGGGACACAGGAGCAGATCGCATTACTGCTGCCGCGGAAGTGCTCGGGGCGTTCGTCGTGCTCGATGACCAACCGACGCAGACGGACCCCGAGCGAATCGCTGCGATGCGCGGGTTTCTGGAAGCGGCGGCAGACCAGATACAAGTGGTGCTGACCTGCCATCCCGAGGCGTATTCTCGCGAGCGGAAGCGCAGACCGCCTGCTTCAGTGAGGCCGAGGCTTTCGCCTCGGAAAAACACGACCGTCCGATGCGCGCTGGTCGAACCGCCGGTCTGGCTTCAATGAGGCCAAGATGAACGACACATCGCCCGGCCCAAAGGGCCGGGCGTGGATTGAAGGAACACTGGGGCTTCGCTCCGGGTGAGGAATGCTGATGCTCAAGATTGCGCGGCTTTGCGCGGGATTGCGCGGGTACTTTGTGGGAATGAGCGTTTCTATTGCAGAGACGTGTTTGCTGGGGACTGCGTGCACCGCCACGCAGTCGTCACCTGGTAGAGCAGGACCTTGTTTTCTACCGATGATGCCCGCGGAGCCTTTGTTTCTGCTGGTTTCTGGGCCATGCGCTTCGGGCCACCGGATTGCAGAGACCACCTGGTCTAGAGAAGATGGTGCCGATCTGGCGATCGTCTCTCGCCGCCATTCATGTGGTCTACTTGGCCGATGTGGTGCATCCAGGAATCAAACGTAGAAGACATCAATCCAATGACAGAACTGACCGCACCAAACGAGGTGATCTCGTTCGGTCGAAATCGGAGGTGATCGTCGCCAACGAACTGCTAGCGCAAGGGATCGATCGTTACGAGTACGAGCAGGAGTTGAAGCTGGCATCGGGAGCGGTCCGGTATCCGGATTTCACAATCGAAAACGATGATACGGGCGAGGTTTTCTACTGGGAGCATCTTGGGATGCTGCATAACCCCGAGTACTTTCGACGATGGCAACGAAAGCTGCAGGATTACGAGGCATCAGGGATTCTACCGAGAGAAAAAGGCGGTGGTCCGAATGGTACGTTGATCGTGACGATGGACAACGACGTGGGCGGAATCGACTCGAGCGAAATTTCGGAATTCGTTTCGGAGATCGTCTCGGGTTGATTTCGCGAAAGCCGCGGCCTGGTCCGAACGGTGCACGACAGTGCGATCCTCCGCTTGTCGAAAACGAGTGCGGAACCTGTCGCGGGGTTTTGTCGTTGTGAACAACGGGACGAAGGACAGCTCTCAAGACGCGTGGGATCCTGCCCTTGTTGCGACATTGGCAAACATAAGAGGGTTCGCAGTCCAGCACGAACTTGTGCCGTTGGACGGACGTAACCTGGAACGACAAGCGCAAGTCGTCCCTCTGAACGAGTTGCCGACCGAGCTGAAGGAGTTGCCCGCCGACGAGCCCGAGGACACGCTTGCGCCGGTTCAGGCTTCTAGCGAGCGGAATGAACTGCTGGTCAGACTTCAACTTGCCGAATGCCAACTGATCGGTTGGCTTGCAATGTCCCCCCATTCCGACCTGACTGATCTGGCACGAGCGTTGAAGGACGAAGCCCGTGGTCTGTTAGCTCCTTCGCTGTCCGGTGTTTCGAGTGAGTCGGCGTCCGCATTGGCCAAGTTTTTTGAATCGAAGGGGTTCGACCGTAAGGCCATCGGTGATTCGATCAAGCGGAATCTGGACGACGTAGGCGATCTGATTGAGTCAGACAATAGCGTGATCGAACCCGTTGGATTCTGGCGCGACCTTGCATCCGACTGCCGTAGCCGAATACTGGAAGGAAACATCCGTCTCGTAGTCAGCCTGGCGTCTCGTCACGCGCGGGGTTTTGATCACCGTACGGCGGTTCTGGAGGGTCTGGTCGGATTCAATCGAGCACTGGACACGTATGAACCTGATCTGGGATTCCAAATGTCCACGTACGCGACGTGGTGGATCCGCCAGAGGATCACGCGGGCTGCAATGAACCATCGGAACCCGATTCGACTTCCGGTTCATTTGGCGGAAGAGATCACACGGCTCCACCGGGCGACAACGGCGCGTTGGCGATCCGGAAGGCCGGTGGCAGACGCTGTGAGAGCGGCCGCGCACGAACTGAACCTTGACGAGGAGAGGGTGTGGCGACTGGCGATCTATGCAGAGCCGAGCTGGCCCACATCCTGGATGACGAGTGGCACCGGGACATCGATCGAAGAGTCGCTTGTCGACCTGACAGCCGACCCGAATGCGGTCCTGACCTCGCCATCTACGTACAAGGACGCCTTACGTCTCGTGTCTGCGATCCTGTCGACCGAACTGGGGCGGGAGACGAGAACGGCCAGCCAGGCAGAAAACAAGGAGCGCGATTTCGACCTGTTGAAACGCCGTCTCGGCGTCGGGTTGCCGAGACGCCACACACTTGAACAGGTGGGGCGGGATTACGATGTTACTCGAGAGCGAATCAGACAAGTTGAATCGAAATCGCTTGCTCGGGTGAGGAGGACGAACGCCCGGATCCTTTCACACTTTCTTCGTGGACTATTGGGCCCCGAACGTGAATGAAAATGCCGCGACAGCACGTGGACTGCTGATTGCACTTCGGGCTCTAGGGAGCGTCAACCGAGCTGAAGCGTTCGAGACTGCATTCGAGCGAGTCAACTGGGATCTCGATAAGCAGCACATAGTCGAGCTCAATGCGGCTATCGCGGAAGCAGAAGGAGTATCGGTTGAAGCGGTGCAGCGACCGAAATCGCCGGCGCGCACTGATGACCTTCCGGACTGCTTGAAGCTTTTTGAGCCTTTCGTCATTCCGATCGAAGGCAATCGAGACATACTCGCGGCACTCAATGAGCTGGGCCGTCCGGGCGTTGGGGGCCATCGCGTCCAAGCCGTCCGCGACCTGTTTACCGAAGTGCTCGGTTTCGAGGCGCGGAATCTTGATGTCAGGGAGCGACTCGGTAGCCAGAAGACCATCACCGCCCTGCTGCTGATTGCGGAATTCGATGAGTTCGTCGTCACGGTTGCTCACGTGGACAAAGTGCTCCCGTACTCGAACGTATATCAGCCCGTTTTCAGGTTGTTCCCCTACGGGCTTTGCGTCGTCCTGGATACGAGCGGCCGTATAGTCCGATTCGTTTACAGTCACGGGCGGGATGGCGATGGTGCCCGAAGCATCTCGTACCGCGCATTCGCCGGGCCGGCGCCTGGGCGATCCGTCAACGACAACATCGTGGTCTGGCTGAAACGGTTCGACCTGATTCGTCCCGCGTTCGGAGATGATCGCAGCAAGGTCCGCGACCGGGTCGAGGCCGCATTGAGTGCAACGCCCGGGGATCTCGCGATGCGTTGGCCGTCGGGAGGATTGGACCCGACGCAGGACTTGCCGGGAGCTCAGTGGGGTGAACTACCTCGTGTCGAGGCGGATTCGTTTGTCCAGCTCCACGCAGATGACCGGATTCACTGGGGACTGGAGGCGGTACTTCGCGATCGTTTCCCGATGTTCGGTGCCCGCAAACGCGCAGTTCTTCGCTATGAGGGCCATCACGTCGACGGCGGAGCGGACGAGTTTCACTATCGTGTGACGCTGAAGCTGCGGCTCGAACCCGCCAGTCCCGCTGATACCACCGTGAGTTCGAGTTCGCTCGAGGTGGTCTGTGTCATACCTAAGCCGGATGTACACGGTCGGTTTGTTATTGAGGGATGCGCAATTGACGTTCCCTTCAACGACACCCCGGCAGAACGCCGGGGGAAAGCTCTGCGCTGCGCTCTGCTATGCACACCTGATCGGTCCCCCTTCAACGACACCCCGGCAGAACGCCGGGGGAAAGTGCCCGACGGCAACCTGGGCGTCAAGGTGCCAGATCCCTTCAACGACACCCCGGCAGAACGCCGGGGGAAAGGCGCGCACGCTGGCTGTGCTGGCGGCGTTGACATCCCCCTTCAACGACACCCCGGCAGAACGCCGGGGGAAAGGGGGCCGTTCGGCGAGCCGTACCATACTTGCGTCTGGAGCCCGTTTTGCGAGCGCTTCACCTTCGGGTTGTGGGCAGTCTGGTCGTCGCGGTATGTACTACTCTTTTTCGCCCATAGCGAATTGATTCTATATGAAAAATCTGAAAACGAGCGCTCCGCGGAGCAACCGCCAGCACCTCAGCGCTCGCACGGCGCTAGCAGCCCCAATCCGACCCCGACGCCCGCGCCGAGAACGAGGGGGCCACGCACTCGATCATGAAATTCGATCGTCAGGTGGGTCCGTGGATATTGGTCGAGGTGCCGCGGAACCGGGTAGTCCGTCGCGTGCCCGGTTCCGGGTAAGCGCCCTGTCGGCTCAAGGACAACTCTTTGAACAGCAGCCTGTGGGATGCCCGCGTGTCGAAGGAGGCGTCGTGCTGTGCGTTGCGGGCGTGGTTTGCCGCGACGATGGTCGAAACCGGGTAGTACAACCGGGGTTACCGATGTCCATCGGCACGACGAGTGCACGAACGCATCGGCGACTCTGTCGTCTGCGGACGCGTCCGCTAGCAACGCCCAAGGAGCCGCGTGAGGGGGAGTCAGTTCGGCACCGCGAAGGCGACGAACAATGGCATTCCAATCGGACTCTGGGATTGCGTCGCTAGCGGTAATGAAAACCCGTCGAATACGTCCATCGGCCCAAGCGTGTCCAGCATTCGGCGCGGGTATTGCGTTGATCCTTTGTTTGCCGTCGCCGTGTCCCATGATCGCAGCGATGCGATCCTGCTCGAGCCCGGCACGCTTTGCAGCTTCATGAATGGCGTGCCGCACCATCGCGGCGATTGCGAGTCCTCTGTCACGGCTCGCCGCCATCGGCCGGTCGTCAAGTGTTCTTAGTCGAAAGACTGCGGAGCGAATCCTCGGCAGGGAAACGGGCGAGCGGTAGATCTGTGTCGCGTGCCGGGGCTCGCCCACGCCAACGACACTCGTGCGCCCGATCGCTTGCCGAAATTTCGAGTAACGCGTTTCGAGGACATCGAGCACGCCAGAATACGGGACTTGGAGGCGATCCCCCGATTCACCACGAGGCTCGAACAAGTACCCGGTTGGCGTTGTCGGATTGAGGCGTGCCCAGGCGAGATCAACGCCCTGACCCACGCAGGTCACACGGTCGGCCAACGCTTCCCATGCGGGCGACGGATTGCATTCCCACTGATAGTGGACAGGCTGATCTACCAGGCGTCCCGACCGTTCGCGAATGGCTTTCAGCTTGTCACGCAACTTGCGGGCGCCTAATACATCGCCTCTTGCGAGGTGCTCGTACTCACGGTCGGTATCGTTGTTGGGGACCGCCGCTCGTACCGCAGCGAAAGCTCGCGGCAGGGGTGCAACAATCACGGGCGGAGGCGTGCGCTCAAGGTCCTGAAGGATGACGTCGAAGTTATGCTCCCCACTGGGGTAGCGTCGTGCACTGGCGAGGAGTGCCTGAAAAACCCGAAGCGGGGACGGCGGCCACTCCGCTCCGTGATAAGTACCAGCTAGCCACTCCACGGTGAGCTGGAGCATCAGTCCTCGGCCTTGCTCTTCTTGTTCAGGGCGCGTCTCGCTCGCTTGACGTCGAATGCCGCGACCCGCGGCGGATCACCGATAGGAATACCAAGTTCATCGCGAGCCTTGTTCGCCGCCTCCCTTAGGTACTCGTCAATGTCACCGATCAGGACCTCTGATCGTTCTCCGTTGCGGAGCACAACGCGCGTTTCTGCATCCCCCTCCGGGACGAGCCAGCAACCCGCACGCAGTGCGTAGTCTCTCGCCCCGTAGATCAGCCCAACGAGGGCGATCCCGAGCACGTAGGCACTAAGCTCCTTTGGCTCAAGGTGACGGATACCTCCAAGGTGGACGACCGCCGAATGGAAGATGTCTCCGCGGACGCGCACGCCGCCGTGGTCATCAACGATAGGAGTAGGTGCAAAGCCTGCGTCGGCACCTTTCTTCCACTCGCCGTCTGTGAGCCCGAGATCCTCCTGGTTGAACGTCCTGGAGAACTGAGCCGATCTGGTGAGGACATCGACATCGTGCGCAACGATCTCAGAGCGGATCAGTCGAGGGATCTTGACTCGTGTATCGCGTGAGTCCCAAGCGCCGAAAACCAAAGCCGTCGGACAAATTTTCGCCACCGACACCGCGTTGCCTTGGGCGTAGTCCTCGAAGGCGGAGCGGATGTCTTCTTCGAGATCTGTGGCGCGTATCGCGGCGTCGGCTAGGCGGTGACTGAGTTGGGTGACCATCACGGTCTTCCCGCCGGCCTCGACGCCTACCCGCGGAACGCAGTCCGCGTAGATTGACGCGAAACACGCCTCCATCCGATTGGCTTGCGACGGTACGGAGTCGAGAGAAACGATGCGCGAACCATCACTCAACTCATTGATCACGTAAGGGGTGTCATGCCGATTGGCTCCCTGTTGCGAAGGTGCAGGATAGGTAGGTGGGAAGATGGCCAGGTCTCGACCGTCAACCGGCTCAAGTTTTTGGCGATAGTGCAACGCGACCATGTTGGGGCTGAGCAGGTCGTCGATCGTCATGTAACCTTCCTTCCCGAGAGTAAAATCGTGTTGCTGCCGGACTTGGTGGTGTGAACCAGATGCCTGTCGCTCGCGAAACGCCCGTGCCCCGCAAACGCAATCCGTGCAAGGGGGAACGCCACCGGCCGCCAGAGCGCGTACGTGAACCCCTCGTGACGATTTCCGCCGACCGAGAAGTGCTGCAAGCCGACGAACGCGAGTAGCTCCACGAAAGGTCGACAGAGCATCTTGACAGCCTTGTGCTCGTTGGGCGACCAACCGATCGTCAACGCGTTCCAGGATCCCAATGGATCGACGCCCAGCCGACCGGTTGTGGGTACGGTGAAATCGATCCACGGCTCGTTTTGGCCCGCGCTGCATGCGTGGGTGAGGTTCTTCAGTACTGACGTCGCGCTTTGCTGGCCTGCCCATAGCTTCATGTTCGGGTTCAACCCCCACGGTTCCCACCAGTCAAGCTGAATGCCGCCAATCTCTAGTTTGGCGGACTCGACGAGGTCCGTCATTGCGACATCGGCGCTTTCAAACGTTTCGCCGACGAATCCGGACTCCGCTAGGGGGTCCGCTCTTGCGGCCAGCGAAGCGATCCCACAGCACGCGAGGACCTCGCCGAGGTTGTTCGAATCAACGGTGACCTTCATGGTCGGTTACCTGCAGAGACCCACGCGTCTGCGGCCTTAACGAGGCTCTCTAGCCAAGCAAGAGCCCATGGACCGTAGGTTTGCTGGAGAATTGCGAATCGACGCTCCACTTCGTCGGCCAGACGGGCGTTCACCGTTTCAGGGATTTCCGGATCCCATTGCCGGGGGTTGGGGAACCCTGGACGCGCGTGACCGTGATGTGCCGCGATAAGGTGCAACGTAAGTTCACTCGAAGATCCGTCCTGTGTGGCATCAACGAGTGACCCGAATTCATGCCGAAAGCCGCCGAGCCATGCTGCGTTCATAACCCCCGATCTGGACTTCGCCATCGGTTTACCCCGGTTACCTGCCGCGAGTTGCCAGACTCGCCGTGACTTCCCGACATCGTGGTAACGACCTGCCGTCTGAACCGCTTCGACGAGTTCGGGCGACAAACCCACTTTGCGCGCGAGAGCACCAGCTGCCTCGCCGACCGATGTCCCGTGCTCTTCGAGAGTCTGTGCGCTTGCAGCGAGCCGTGTCACGTCATCGTTGTCGGCCCCCAACGTCATTTCGCCTATCCGCCTCCGTGCATAGATCAGCCAGTCCTCCGTTTCGTCGTCAGGTTCGTGCAGAGGAATCCGAAGTGTGATCGCCTGGTCGATCCAGTCTGGTGGCGACGAGTCACGTTCCCGATAGCGGACGCGTTCGTTACTGTCTGCGATGTCTTCGACGGCTCGCTTTTCGCTTCCTATGAAGAGCCCAGCAGGACTAAGTCCTCCAAGACAAGCAGGCAAAAAGATCGTCCCGAAGTCGATGTCGTCAAGCTCGCTAAGACGACGTGCATGCAGTGAACCCGTTCGATCTCGGAGCAGACACTTGCCGGCCGTTCGTTCGGCTATCTTGCCTAGCTCGGCCGCCACGTAGTGGGCGGGCGCCTTCAACACCTCATGCGGCAACGGCGGGAAGATGCCGAGTGCGGATTCGGCCACGTTCTGCTCAATCAGCGTTTCGATGTCGTTGCGCCAGACGACTTGGGTCTCCGGCCGTTCAGGATTGTCAGTGTCGCCTCGAAGGAACACGGCGACGCCGGCGTCACGCAACGACATTGATGTCGCGGCGAGAAGATCGACGCGCTCGCGCTCAAGGCGTCCGACTCGCGGGCTTGGCGTTGAGGCGGCCTTCCGGGCTACAGGATCAATCGACATCAAGGTGCGGGGCGAGAGCTCTGCTAGCCCCTTCAAGAGCTTCAGTGTTCGCCTATGGGCGGTGTTGAGCCGATCTCGCCACGTCTTCGGCTTTGCGGGTTTCTTCACCTCAACGTCGGCATCGTTGTAGACGATGTGGACATTGGCTCCGTTGGAATCCCCCGTTCGGTTCACTCTGCCGATGCGTTGAATAACGCTGTCGATCGGCGCGAGATCCATCACGACATGGTCGGCGTCTAGGTCGACACCGACCTCTCCAGCTGCTGTGGCAACCAAGTACACCGACTCGTCGTCGACTCGGTTGCGTTGCGGCCGAAACCGTTGCCAGATTGGCGACTCGCTAATCGCCGATCGCTCTTGGCCGCGCAGTGTGCCGGTTAGAAGCGCAACACGATCAGCCCCGACCTTACCGGCTAGTTTCCGTTCTAGCCCGACGGCATCCTTTACAGTACGGACGAAGCACAGGATCGACCCCATTTGGTAAGCTAACGCCAGTTCGACGAGTCGGTCGCGCTTCTTTGCCTTTGCCGCGTGATGGAGACTGAGTTCCTTCCTCGCTTCCAAGCGCTTTCGGAATGTCGGATGCGCATGGTCCTCTGGCGAGACCCCGCCCCGATTGATTGGGGAATCCGGGGTCGCCGACATGGTTAGAACACGGAACCGAGGCTGCCAGCACGCCGTCTGCAGGTTGTAGATGCCGCGTAGTAGATGCGCCATGGGCGTGGATAGATGGGCCTCGTCGAGGATCACGGTTGTGTCATATCCAAGCAGTCCGGCGTGCAAGGCGCGCCGGGTGCGGCCGTCGCTATACCCAGAAAACAATAGCCGTGACCCGATCATATCGACCGTTCCAATAACGACCGCTGGCCGGGCCGGATCGATTCGCCATTGTCCGGTATCGACTGAACCACCGCGGAGCACCCCGATTGGCACCAGACGTTCGACCTTTGGAAATGCCGAAAGCGCATCGATTCGGGTGTCGACCTCTGGGATCGTCTCCAGTCTCGTGACCCAGTCGTCCAGTTGCTCGGCGGTCTGATCAACGATCGCGCGTCGGTCGACGATGTAGGCAAGACGTCTTGGCAGGTCGGCACCTTGGGCGAGCGCGAGAAGGTAAAGGAGTACCGCGCTTGTCTTGCCGGTTCCTGTCGGCAGAGTCAGTTCAAAGGGAACGTCTCCCCGTAGCAGTTTCTGATAGAGGCGAACCTGCCACGGATACGGTTCGAAGCCCGTGATTGCCTCGAAGTGCGGAATCGTATGCATATACCCGTGCATCAGATGAGCGTGCCACAATCGCGCTGTAGACGCAGCAGCACCCGTAAGTGTCTCGGTTTGAAATCCGTTGTTGTACGGACCGCGCGGCCCCGGCTGCACTTCAGCTTGTCATCCTCGATCATCCAGCCGGATTTCTCATTGGTACCCTCTCGCCAGTCGTGGCCCTATCTTTTTCGCATTCGGCCCTGGTGCGTCTGCCGAATCTGCTCGGGATTGGTCGGGTATCTTGCAGGAATGAGCGCTTCCATTGCTTCTCTGCATCAGCTCGATCTTCTGCCATCCAGATATCATGCAGACCCTGCTTCGCTTTCTCCTGGACAGACTTCGGCAGATAGTTCAACACATTGCCGGTCTTGTGCATCCAGCAACGTTGAACATCCGTCTCTGGATACACTTCCTCCACTGCGGCCCAGAAGCCCAGAGCACCGTCTCCAATTGCCAACTTCGGGGGCTGGTCCAGACCCCGTTGTTTCAGAGACAACAACACCTCACGCCAGCTCTGTTTTGACTCCCTGACACCATCTTCGATTGCCAGGAAGTGCTTCTGGCCTCGGCTGTTCACGCCGATGATAACCAGGCAGCACAATCGGCCATCGTCGCCTCTGAGACCACTGTAGATGCCATCAGCCCAGATATAGACCCATTCATCAGACACCGCTCGAGTACACCATTGCTTGTATTCAGCTTCCCATTGCCGTTTCAAACGCCCCACGACATTGGCCGACAGCCCTTTAGCCTCGGGTCCGACAATAGCTTCCAGTGCGCTCTGCATCTGGCCACTCGAAACACCCTTCAAATAAAGCCAGGGGATCGCCGCGTCCAGCGTCGCCGTCCGCCGGATGTAGGGCGGTACAACCAGAGATTGAAAGCTTTCTGGCGTACCTTCACGGCTGCGGATCTTTGGCACCTCGACGCTGACCTTGCCAACCCCTGTAATCACCTCTCGTTCGGGATGATGGCCACTGCGGACAACGCGCCGTCGTCCGTCAGTTGTTTTTTGACCATCATACTTTGTCATCAACTCATCCAGCTCTGCCTGGATCGCTTCGGCGATTAACTGCTTCGCACCCGATCTGAGTAGTTCTGTCAGTGGATCAATTCCCTCTGGTACACCCAGATCAATCACAGTATCTTTTGCCATGTGTGGCGTGCTCCTCTTGCTACTTTCGATTTCTAGACAAAACCGATTTCAGCAAGGCACGCCGCATACTTCAAATTCTTTCAGACACCAGATTCGGTTATAACTCTAACGATCGTTCTGGATGTACTTACAGTATCAACTAGTGATCGTTGCGGTACGCATGAGTGACATCATCAGTTGTGTTCTACGCGCACGCCCGTGCGCGTCGTTCTTCAAGATGGCAATGAGGTAGTAGCACTCCGGGTCGGTGAACCCCTGCGTGTAGACCAGCCAAGTATCACTCGTACGATTGTACCGACGTTTTCCTTCCCATTTAGAGAAGCGCCGGCGCAAATGAATGTGCTGGATTTCAGAGAGCTTCGCGCTCGGGGGATCGTTGAGCGGCGCGTCGCGGCCAAACCGATCAGGGACCGTGCCGTCTCTTTTGTACGAGATAAAGTCGGATCGAAGCGTTTCGGCACCCAAAACGCGCCGCATCGCTTCCGAGAGATCGACACGGACCACTACGCAACGACCAACGGATCTCCCCGCGAGTAGCTTTCGAGGTACGCCTCGGAAGACTCCACAAAGTCCGTCCAGTCATCCTCGTTTAACCGTTCTACGAAGAAATCACGCATCGATCCGCGCGCCGCTGAGTTTGTCATTGCCGATCTTGTAGACGACGGCAGGGGCTCGCGGGAGTTGTCGGTGATCCGGCCGAGGCTGGTGACAACGAGGTTGGCCGCCCGCTCGCCGGCATTGATCGTCACCGGCCTGATCGTCGGGCGGGAAGATCACCGGCGCGGCGCTCGACGGGTTTCGAGCGAGCGCCCCGTAACAAAGTAAGGAGCCCATGGCTAGCGGGGTGCGCAGCGTCTGGCGACGCCATGATCTGGCGCGCTTCAAGGACCGAGTCTTAGAGTACTCGAAACGAAGGTCGCTGCCGAGGGCCTGGTGCTCACCGAATCGCAGGTCCAGGCGCTCGAAGTTCTTCGCGTCGAACCCGGGCATAGCGCGCGAACGTCAGCGGATCGGTCGGTGAGTTCATTCGTGTCAAATGAAAACGGTGGCGCTTACTTTGATTAACGCTGAGGCGGTTCCATAGACCGTCAAGTAAGCCGTTCAGGAGTGCTTGCGCCCTCTTGATAGGGGTAGTGTACACCCGCTGCTGGATGCGCGAGATTGCGCGACTTTGCTTGGGATTGCGCGGGTACTCTTGCAAGAAGCGCCTATTGCGGAGACGTGTTTGCTGAGGACTGCGTGCACCGCCACGCTTTAGCTATTTGTTTAACAAAAACAATAAGTTACGCAATGAATCATGGCGAAAGACCCCCAAATGGACCCCCAAGACGATCAGAGAAATCGCGGTATCTGGGACGATTCGACGGTCTCGGAGGGCTATGACGGCCTCACCCAAGCGAACCTGATCCACTATTGGGCTCTAATTCGCGACGGTGAGTTGTCGAAGAAATCCGCGGAGTCGTTACTTCTCGAAGCGATTAGGTGTCTTCGCGTAGGCATCGACAGATATGCACCTATGCGCGATTTCTTGATAGACGGTTTTACGTACTACTTAGCAAACGAGTGCTCGCTTGACCAAGCCTTCGGGGTAGTGCCGTTGCCGGGCGACGGTCGCCCCAAGATCGATCTGGAACGCGATGTCGTTTTGGCGATGGAGTGCCTGCGGCGGAGATATAGCGGCGAATCTGCCGTCGACGCGAAGGCCGCCGTCGCCGATGAATATGCCGTGAGTGCAAGCGTCGTGCGGGACGCGGTGAGTCGGCAATGGCAAGAGGCTGACCTGCGGATCTGGATTGAGAAGTACATGCTTGGCGGTGGGTGGGCGGATCGCGAGTCGGCTCGCCGCGAGAGAGTGCTCGCTCGGTTCACCAAGGTGACGAAAGCCCCTCCAACCGAGGATGGCAAGTAGAGCTAATCCGCAGGGCGCGCCCGCTGGGCGCCGCTTTGACAGCGGTTGTCGCTCAGCGGCTAGCGTCTCTCTCGGACGGAAAACGGGGTGAGTTTTCTGGTCGCCTGATTTTGAGCCGGCGCCATAAGCTGCGTTCTGTTGTAGTCCGAAGGGATCCAGCAATGGACGATGTGCTTTTGAACCATCCACCGAAGTCGGAACGCTGGTCAAAGTGCCTCGTGAACAATTGCGGAACGACGCCGTTCTACCCGCAGCCCACTTTGTACAAGGAGTTCGCTCATGAGCGTTGCACCGAAACTTGCCTATACCATCGCCGAAGCTGCGATACGCACTTCGATTCCGGAGGCCGATCTGTTGCAGTCTATCGACGACGGGGATCTTCCTTGCTTCGATACGGGGAGCGGGCTCCGGGTCGCCGAGGACGCTCTTGAGAGGCATGTGATGTTTCTCGAAGCAAATGCGTTTTATGAAAAGTTGCACCGTCACGTGGGTCGTGGACACAACATCCTGCCGTTCGCACGGCCGGAGCGCATCGAATTCGTTTTCTTGCCTTCGAAACCGCGCGGTTAAGCTCTTCAGTGAGCGACTATGAACGATTTTGATAGCTCGCCATTTAACGCGCCAGCGGTCTCCAAGGCGCGAACCGATAGGAGTCGTATCGCCGTAGACGCCGAAGTCGATCGAGCATGGGCGTCGGCTAGTCGCATCACCGCTGAGGATATGGCACTGCTTGCCATGGGCTATGACCCCGACCGACGTCGTCGTTGGACTGGCGGCGTATCCTGGACGTTGGTTCCAGCTGACGCGCAGGCTTTACGCGATCGGTTGAGTAGGAACTCCTCGCGCGGAATGATCGGGCCAAGTGATGCCAAGTTCTGGCGAACGGAATTCGAGCGGCTTGGTCTGCCTTTTCCGGCGGCGATGGCAGAAGAGATCGAGGCTATTGATGTGCGCGAGGAGAAACTAGCGGCGCGAGAATCGCCGCCTCACAACGAAGTCGGCACGACCGAACGCAACTCGCTGCTCAAGCTCGTCTACGGCGTCGCCGTCGCGAAGTATGGTTATGACCCGTCGAAGTCAAGGAACCAAGCGACCGGGGAGAATTTCGGCAGCATCCATGCGGACCTCGCAATGTTGGGCCTCGATCTCGACCGCAAGACGATCGCGAGATACCTCGATGAGGCGTTGGAAACTCTTGGTGACGTAATCGATCGGGAAACTCTTTGAGGGAATCCCCGCAACCTGTACGGGAATTCCCGCTACCGCGATCCCAGCCGAACAAGGATGTCGTCATCGCTCTTTGAGCATTTTGAGACAGACTTTTGGCGACACATCTTTTGCGCCTTCCTAGGGTCCTGGATCACACAGGACTTAGCCGAAGCACCATCTACGCACTGATGGCTGCGGACGCGTTCCCGACCCCGGTCAAGCTTGGTCCTCGTGCCGTTGCTTGGATCGAGAGCGAGATCGACGAGTGGATTGAGCACCGCGTGCAATCGTCACGAGGAGGTCGGGCATGACGAGCCTCCGCCGGTGCGTCGATGCCTATTGCCGACACTGTACGTACGATCCTGCCGACGCGGGAACGTGGAGAGAGCAGGTCCACTGCTGCCACTTGGTTGAATGTCCCTTACACCCGGTACGCCCGCGCTCGACGCTCTCACCAACAAGCCGAGAACGGCTAACCAGGCGGTTGATCGAATCCGGGGTGGTCGAGGACCAGGTCATCGAGATTCTTGGTCTTGATGTCCCGATTTCGCCCAACGAGAGTGCTCACACGCCCAGATCTCAAAGCCTGTCATCTGATATGCGTGGCAACCGATGAGCGGCGAGTACAGGCAATATGCAGTCGACCTGCTGACGAACGGATTCGAACCCGTCCCCATCTCGCGCGGAAGCAAGGCTTGTCACGCCACGGGGTGGACAACGCTCCCCATCGATCGAGATCAGATTGAGACGTGGTTGAGCGGACAACACCACGCTGATGGTGCAGGGGTTAGAACTAAGTTTGCGCCGGCGATCGACATCGACGTTCACGACGCTGCGTTCGTCGAGTCGTTTGTTCCCGAGCTCAAGGCGGATCTCGGCGATGCGCCGACGCGGGTCGGGAGACCGCCCAAGACGCTTTTGCTGTATCAACTCGACGGCGCCCCCTTCAAGAAGTTGCGGAGTCGTGTCTTCGTTGATGATGAAGGCGCCGAGCACGTCGTCGAGATTCTCTCGCGTGGGCAGCAGTGTGCGACACATGCGATTCACCCGGATACCGGTAAGCCGTACGAGTGGGACCGAGATCTGAACGCCCTCCGCCGTGAGGATCTTCCGCGCCTTTCGGGTTCCCAGGCGTTGGACGTTATCAGCCGGTTCGAGCAACGCGCCGAGGAGGCAGGATGGTCTCCTCGGGACAAGACTGCCATGTCGGCGCGGGATGCGACGCTGAATGCAGATGATCGGTTGTCCGGGGACCTTATGGCATTCATGCCCACCGTAGGGCTTTCGCCTGATGAGCTCCGCGCCCGGTTGCAGCTAGTCGATCCCGATGCTGGCGGCTACGACGAATGGCTTCGGCTGATTGCTGCCATCCACCACGAGACCGGGGGGTCGACTGAGGGGCTACTGATCGCGATCGATTGGTCGTCACGCTCGACCAACTTCGATATCGAGGAGATCGAGGACAAGTGGCCAACGTTCGGTCCGACCCCGGGTCAACGCCCCGCGACCGCGCGGTCGATCATCAAGCTCTCCAATGCCGCGGGCTACGTCGTCGATGTCCCACGCGATCCCGTTGGTCGAGCTGCCGCGTTTGTGGAAGCCAGCGAACCCGACGGTCTGATCTTCTATCAGAGCGTCTTCTATCACTACGATGAGTGCGTCTGGCGGCCATTGGAGGATCAATCGGTTCGATCGCGCCTTTATGCGTTCCTGGAAGGCCAATCGACCACGGATTCCCGCGGCGCGACGATCACGCTCCACGCTACCCAGCGGGTCGTGAGCGAGGTGTTGGAAGCACTGAAAGCACAGTGTTTCCATTCCCGTGACCGCGAACCGCCGTGCGCCTTGAACGACAGCTTGCGCGATGTTGATGGACTGTTGTTTCTACAGAACGGTTCGTTCGAACCTCGCCAACGCCGGTTGGCTTCGCCGTTGCCGAACGTTTTCAACACGCATGTGCTCGCCACATCGTGGGAACCAGCGGCGACGTCACCGCTCTGGTTGGAAAAACTCGACGAATGGTTCGACGAGGACAGCGAGCAGATCGATCTTCTCCAAGAGGTCTTCGGCCTCTTGCTGACGACAGACACGAGCTTTCAGAAAATCTTCTTGCTCATCGGTCCGAAGCGAAGCGGGAAAGGCGTCATTGCGCGTGTTCTCAGTGCCCTCCACGGGGATCACGCAGCGAGTCTCGACATGAGCCGCCCCGGCAAAAACTTCGGCCTAATGCAACTGATCCATTCGCCGATCGCGATCATCCCCGACGCCCGACTCTCGGGCAAGCGCGACCAATCGGTATTGGTCGAACGGCTGCTCAACCTATCGGGCGAGGACCGTATCTCGGTGGAGCGCAAGTACAAGGACGACTGGGTCGGTACGCTCCCCACCCGACTCCTGATCCTCTCGAACGAGCTACCTCGCTTTGAGGACTCTGCGGGGGTATTGAGCTCGCGATTTATCAC
Source organism: uncultured Pseudomonadales bacterium (assembly GCA_951813295.1). Taxonomy (GTDB): domain Bacteria; phylum Pseudomonadota; class Gammaproteobacteria; order Pseudomonadales; family Azotimanducaceae; genus VXYL01. The sequence goes on along the minus strand of CATOTI010000001.1, from coordinate 1,049,186 downwards.
GCTCGAGACACGAACGAGTTTCTTCGGTCGCGAGGATCGAACCCTCACAGACCGGCTTCATCAGGAGCTACCCGGGATCTTGAACTGGTCGCTCGCTGGATTGGAGCGTCTTTATCGGAATGGCTCGTTTACCGAAACGTCGGTGAACGTGGCCGCCGCCCGCGAACGATCCAAAGGTTCCGTCGTATGCCAATGGATTGAGGCATCTCTTGATTTTGACCGCGAGGGTCAGCACACGACGCAAGAGCTCTACAACGCGTACAAGGCGTGGTGCGAGAACTGGGATGGGCAGACGCTCTTGCAGTTTCGAAGCGCGCTGGTGGAGGCATGCGACGGACGGATAGACGCGGCGCGTGTCGGTAGTCAACGAGGGTTTCGTGGGCTCCGTCTCGTCGCGCCACGTTCAGTTTGCGAGAGCATCGAGGGATTTGGCAACGCTGCTCCGATCACATAGCCGGTGGCACCTGGATCGCCACTTCATCTCGGGCTGGATGCCCCCAGCCTCGGGGTGTGCTCCCAGGGGGTACACGCCTTTCACGCTTTTCACGTGTGATTTCGAAAACTACCTATCGCATATGGGTAGGTAGATCTAAGAAGTTTCTACTTGGAAGCGTGAAAGGCGTGTAAAGCGTGTAAGCCCCCCCTTGGAAAAGGCGAGTGCGATGGCAATAGAGCACCCCCGAGTCTGCTATTATTGGACTCGGTCAAATTATTTTCCGAAGGACGAACTATGGCGGGCCAGAAGATCATTCGCGCCCAGGTCCACCGGCTGAACGAAGCTGGTGAAGGGGCGATCTTTGGACGCCTTACCCGCGGCGCGACCTTGCGGCAGGTCAAGCGGTGCTTCGGCACAGGGAATCGCGCTTACTACCGCTGGCTCAGCGCCGTACCCGGTCGCCGGGATCGATACCAGTTCGCTTTGGAACAGGGCCAGATCAGGCGACGAGTGGAGGCGAGCGGTGGGCTTTCCTTAGAACGCGATAAGGATTCAGACGCGCATACGAAGATCGATGATCCATAGGCAAGTCCTGGGAAATTTTCTCGGCCTGTGTTCCCTTGTCTCAACACAGTACCTGCCGCTCTCAAGGCGAAGGGTGGGGGTATCGCCTTTGCGGCGGCGTTACCGTCCGCCATCTACAGCGATAAATTGACGAAGATTCAATGGCTTATGGCGACGGCTTTCTGCCTCATCCCCCTTTAAGCCCCTCGAATCGCGCTTTTCTGGCCCCAATTTCGGACGTTCCCGCGCGTGTTACGTACCGAACAAGCAGTGCGTCCGGTCCAGACGTTGGGGCGGGAGACGTGCGACCCGGTGGTGCGGCCGCCTGCTCGGATTTTGAGCCGATCTGCAGATTTGATGGAACCGGCGTAGGATCGGGGTGGAACAAAGGCGCGTGGTGATGATGAGGTTGGTCCTGCGTTGGGTCGTGGCGGGGCTCGTGCTGGCGTCGATGCCAGTCGATGCCGCCGAGCAAGAGCCCTCGAGGCGGATAGCACAAGCGACGGCGTGGCAACAAGCTCAGGCGCAAAGACAAGCACAGCAGGCGTTGCACCGACGACGTGACGCGGATCGTCATCGCGCGTCGGCGGCTCACGCCAAGATGCCCAACACGATGTATGCCTCGACGCCAAGCCCGTTGAACACGCCTGCATTGCCGGCGCCGTTTCACCGTCACGTGGTACCAGTGGGCCGTCGAGGAGATGGCGACACCAGACTGCCGGTCGCACCCACGACCCGAATCGCAGCCGACGCGAGCGAGCCCCTCGACACATCGGTGGCCACGACCGACGCGATCAGGAGCGCGGTGCACCGGGCTGAAGCGCGGCGCCTCTACCTCGGCTTGCCGGCCACAAGCGCTGCCGAACCGGGTTTGGGCGAAACTCATCCGGTCTATCTCTTTCCTGCGGCTTCTGAACCGTTTCGTCAGGGTTTTGTGCGCGTCATTAATCACTCGATTGTGCCGGGACAGGTCCGCATCGAGGCGATGGACGACAATGGACGTTCGGTGGCGCCCCTGACCTTGTCGATCGACGCGTACGAAACGGTGCACTTCAACTCGAACGACCTCGAATCGGGGAATGAAGCTAAGGGGCTTGAAGGTGCCACAGGAGTCGGCGAGGGCAGCTGGCGTCTCGACTTGTCGAGTGATCTGGACATCGAAGTACTCGCCTACATCCGAACTGACGATGGGTTTTTGACCGCCATGAACGATGTGGCCCCCGTCACCGATGGGCGAAGTCGGATTGTCACCTTCAACCCGGGTAGCAATCGCAACCAAGTCAGCCGATTGCGGATCATCAACCCCGGTCCCGAGACGGCTGCCGTCACGGTTCGTGGCCGAGACGATCGAGGCGGCGCGGGGACGTCAACCGTGGCCTTATCCGTGCAGAGCGGAACCGTACGGGAGATCACCGCGGCTGAACTAGAGCACGGCTCCTCGGGCTTCGATGGTGCCCTTGGTGACGGTCTGGGCAAATGGCGTCTCGACATCGACTCGGCACAACCGATTGTGGTGATGAGCCTATTGGAAAGTCCGACGGGCCATCTGACCAATCTTTCCTCAGCAAGCCCTGGAACGCTTGACGGCGTCCACGCAGTGCCGATGTTCCCGCTCGCCGGTGACGCGACGGGACGACAGGGCTTCGCGCGCATCATTAACCACTCGGATAGCGCCGGTACCGTCACGATGCGGGCCTACGACGAGTCGGCTTGGGACTACGAACCGATCACGCTCAGTATCGGTGCGAATGAAGTCGTGCACTTCAACTCCGATGACCTCGAGTTCGGTAACGCCGCGAAGGGGCTGTCGGCGGGTGTGGGATCGGGTATTGGGGACTGGCGTCTCGATCTACGCAGCGAGCTCGACATTGAAGTGCTGTCCTACATCCGCACCACGGACGGCTTCCTCACGGCCATGCATGACGTTGCCCCCAGCCTGGGTGACCTTTATCGAGTTGCCGTGTTCAACCCCGGCAGTAATCAACAACAACAAAGCCTGCTACGTCTGATCAATCCCGGCACTGCTTGGACCGCGAACGTGACCATTCGCGGCGTCGACGGCAACGGTAACCCCGCGCAAAGTGCCGTGCACTTGTCGATGGCGGCGGAAAGCGCCCGCACCGTCAGCGCGCAGGATCTAGAACTGGGGACGGCACTCGACGGGTCATTGGGGGATGGATCAGCCAAATGGCAGCTGACCGTGACGTCTGACCAACCCATCCACGTCATGAGTCTCCTACGTAGTCCCACGGGCCATTTGACCAATCTCTCAACGGCGCCGAGTCGAGGCGCCCAGCTCGGCGCGCTCGGTAACGCGACGGCGGCAGCGACATCGATATCAGCGGTCGTGCAATCGAAGTGTTCGAACTGCCATGTCGAAGGCGGACCGTCGGGGCACACGCGGCTCGTTTTCGTGTCCGATGCCGCCTCGAATGATGCGACCAACAACTTGGCCGTGTTTGAAACGTTCCTATCCGCGGTTCCGGATGGGGGCAACTTGATCTTGCGCAAGATCCAAGGGGTTGACCACGGCGGTGGCATCCAGGTCGGCGCTGGCACCGATGCGTTCGGCAACATGGAACAGTTCCTCGCGTCACTCGGCGCTGACATCACGCCATCAACGCTGTCCCCCGATGCCCTGTTCAACAATGTCACCTTCGAGTCAGAACGAAGCACGCTACGCCGCGCCGCCATCGTCCTTGCCGGACGGATCCCAACGCAGGAGGAGTACGCGGCTCTTCCTACGCGCGGACTCCGCGACACCGTGCGCGGTCTCATGCAAGGGCCCGGATTTCACGACTTTCTCATCCGCGGTGCCAATGATCGACTGCTAACCGATCGGGAGCGAAGGGTTATCGACAACTCACCGGGTGGCACCTTTGTCGAGTTCCATCGAGAGGACAACAAGCGTACGTTGAAAGCCCTTGAGGCTTACGAGGACCCGTGGCAGTCCCCCAACTACCGTCGATGGCGCGACGAGATGGAGTACGGGGCCGGGCGGGCTCCATTGGAACTGATCGCTTACGTTGCCAAGAACGACCTCCCATATACCAAGGTCCTGACGGCCGACTACATCATGGCAAACCCTCCTGCGGCCGTCGCTTACGGTGCGGATACGGTTTTTGTCGACACCGCCGACGTACACGAGTTCCAACCGTCGAGAATCACCAGCTACTATCGCAACTGCGAAGGGCGCGTTCTGGAGCAGGACCCGGTTGTAGGTGAGCGGGTTGTCGATCCCGGGCCGTGCGCAACTGTTTATCCTCATGCAGGTCTTCTGAACGCTACCGTGTTCCCTTTGCGCTATCCGACGACCGCGACGAACCGCAATCGCGCGCGCGCTCGTTGGGTTTACTATCATTTCCTTGGCGTCGACATCGAAAAGTCCGCGTCGCGAACCACCGATCCGGAAGCACTCGCCGACACGAACAACCCGACGATGCACAACGCCGCTTGCACGGTTTGCCACAGCGTGTTGGATCCGCTCGCCGGCGCTTTCCAGAACTATGATGAAGTCGGATTGTATAGGTCGGGTTATGGGGGCGCCGACTCGTTGGACGACGATTACAAGTATGGCCTCGCTCCGGGTCAGGATAGCGAGATCCACGCGCCGATCGAATCGTCCCGTGATGAGATCGACGTCGTTCGCGTCAAAGGATTCCTTGGCGCTGGTCGGCAAGAAATCGGGCTCTTCAACAACGTGTGGGCGTACCCCGGCCTCACGTCCGTACACGTTGAGTACCTTACGCTTCGAGACGACTCAGGCTCGATCGTCGAGCATTTCGAGCTCGTGGAGCTTGGCCAAGGCGATCCGGTCTGGGACGGTCGAAGTTTCGAGCTCTGGGAGCCACTTTTCGTCCCGGTTCAAGTCCCTGCTAGCGGGACGTACACGGTAGAGGTTGGGGCGCGACGTGGCGTGCGAGACGAGACCGCGCAAGGTGATCGGGGTGTGCTACGTATCTCGGTCGGCGGTGCGTTCTATCGAGAAGGGGACACCTGGTACCGCGATATGCGCGCACCGGGGTTCTACAGCCATAAGGTACCGAACGCCGCCAGCAGCCTCGCCTGGGTCGCTGAGCAGATTACGCAGGATCCCCGGTTTGCCGTCGCCACGGTGAAGTTCTGGTGGCCGGCGCTGATGGGTGCTGATGTTGTCGAACCGCCCACAGATGGCAACGGGATAGAGTTCGAGGGAGCGCTGCTAGCGTCCCAGGCCCAGGCAGCCGAAGCGGACCGCCTCGCAACCATGTTCCGTATCGGGGTCCGCGGCGGCAACCCCTACAACCTCAAGGATCTGCTGACGGAAATCGTGTTGACGAAGTGGTTTCGTGTGGACTCTGTGAGGACGAAAGACGCGGCGATCACAAGAGCGCTGATGCACGCGGGGGCCCGACGATTACTTACGCCAGAGGAGCTGGCACAGAAAACAAGCGCTCTTACGGGGTTTAGATGGAATAGACGTGAATCACGCGACCACCCCTGGATTCGTACTGACGATTGGAGCAGCCAGTATGGATTGCTCTACGGCGGGATCGATTCGAACGGGATTACCAAACGCAATAGGGATTTCACGTCGGTGATGGCCGGAATCGCCGCGCGTAATGCAGCCGAGACGAGCTGCCCCGTGATCATGCGGGAGCTCTACTTGCTGCCGGATGGTGAGCGTAGGTTGTTTGCGGGAATCGACCCAACGGTGACACCGATCTCGGAGTTCTCGGGCTCCTTCGCCATCAAGGGGGACTCCTGGAGCAAACGGGAGACGTTCGTGCTTTCGGGCAATCTACCGGCCGGAAACAGCGCAGTCGCGATCACCTTTACCAACGACTACGCCGACGAAGGCGGGGACCGAAACGTCCACCTATACTGGCTGAGAGTCCGGAACTCGAAGGGGACACTCATCGAGGACAGGAGCCTTAGGGATCTCGAACCAGCTCTCCACAATCCATGTGGCGACGGCCATTCGTGGAATCTCGAAACCAATGAACATGACAACTTCACCCTCTGGAGCACGTGCGGCGCGGTCGAGGCGGCGTTGGAGATACCGAGTGCGGGGCACTACACCATCGAACTGGTTACTTGGGCGGACCAGTATGGCGACGAGTCGGCGCGCCTCGCCGTGGCCGTGACGTCAGAGACGAACTCGGCGGGGGAACAAGCACTGAGATCCAAACTAGTGGAGCTCCACGACAAATTTCTCGGCACCGAGACGGAGGTGAACTCGCCCGAGGTCCAAACGGCATTCAATCTGTTTGTCGAGGTCTGGCGTCGCGGGAGGACTTCGGGCGAATGGTCCGGGATCGGTGCACAACGATGCGACATATTCTCTGATATCCGCTCGTTCGACGGGATCGCCGACCACCTTTGGCGCACGGCGCCTGATGCAAACGGGAACCAATTGGGGTGGGACTGGGAGCAAATAGATGAGTTTTGGAGTCGCGTGGACTGGTCCGATGCACACTATGCCGCCCGCGCGTGGGTGGTCGTTTTGGCCTTTCTGATGACCGACCCACGATACCTTCATCTGTAGGCCCAACATCGTGAATCGACGCACGTTCCTTCGAAGTGTTATGGCAGCACCCTTGACCAGCCCTGTCCTGCAGGCCGTCGGGGCTTCCGACTATTCGGGCAAACTGTGTGTATTCGTCCAGGCTGAAGGCGGCTGGGACCCTACGAGTTTCTGCGACCCCAAAGTGAACACTCCAGGCGAAAAGGTGATCAATCACTGGGCCGAGAATGACGAGGTCCGCGAAACCGGCAACATCTTGTACGCGTCGTTTGCCGATAACGCGAAGTTCTTCGAGAAGTACTACGAGCGCATGCTGGTCGTAAACGGGGTGGATGCGCAGACAAATTCTCATTCGGTGGGCGTCGTGCACAACTGGAGCGGTCGGAACTCGGAAGGTTACCCCGCCATGACTGCACTCATGGCCGCGACCCGCGCGCCTGAGCTCCCGCTTTCGTACGTGAACTACGGCGGCTTCTCGCACACGGCCGGTCTGACACGGTACACACGCCTCGACAATCCGGCCCTTTTACGTTCAATCGCGTACCCACGTGGTGAGGGCGAGTGGCCAGGGTCCGTCTCGCCCGAGGACAGCGCATTCATTAACTTCGAAGATTGGAACGCCATGACGCGGTACCGACTCGAAACTGTTACTCGCCTGAAGGCGAGAGCCGGGCTGCTGCCGGGTGAGCGTCGACGCCTCGATCACTACGACGCCGCATTTGCGTCTCGCGAGGCGTTGAAAGGGTTCGTCGACGCCCTGCCTCGCGACGAGGACCTCGAGGACCTCGTAGTCGGACCTGGCTACTTGGGGAGCGGTCTACGTCGTCAGGTCCAGCTGACCGTACTCGCGTTCAAGACCGGCGTTGCGGTGAGCGCGGATCTTCATCTCTGGGGCTTTGATACACATACCGCGAATGACGCCGGCCAGAACTGGTTGTTCACGAATCTCACCGACGCGGTGGACTATCTTTGGGAGTACGCGGAGTTGCATGGTGTGGCCGACCGTATGATCGTTGTCATCGGCTCAGACTTTGGGCGCACAAACTTCTATAACGCCGACGACGGAAAGGACCATTGGCCCATCGGCAGTTTTGTTGTCATGGAGAAGAATCAGTCCTGGACGAACCGGGCTGTAGGCGAGACCGATGGCTTGCACTTCGCTCATCGCATCAATCCAACAACGCTTGAGCGTGACGATGCCAACGGCACCATCATTTACCCGAAGCATGTACACAAGGCGCTTCGCCGGTACCTCGGGCTCGAGAACAGCCAGGGCGCTGCGCGATTCCCGTTCAACAACACCGAGGATTTTGCGTTCTTTGGGTAACCGCCAGAAACCTCGGCGATGCCCGATCGAGAGAGCTAGGATCCGATTTCCACCCGGCGATTTTGACCATTGAGATTGAGACCTTTCCCGGTAGATTGAGGCAAGAGGAGAATCCGGATGAAGCGCAAGCGATAGTCTTAAGAACAGATCGTTGGAATCCTCAAGGAGCACTGCACGATCAGTTGGCGAAGGGGCAGCGTATCCGGATTCTCAACATCGTCGACGACGACTCGCGTGTCTGTGTCGGTCAACTCGTCGATACCTCGATATCGGGCGAACGGATCAATCGGTTCTTCAACGACCTGGACCGACCGTTCCCGAAGACGATTGTTCTCGGCAATGGCCCCGTGTCGTTGTCGACCGGATACCGCCGCGAGAGCACGCGCGACCGAAGCATTACCCAATCCACAAGAAACGCCGCGGGGTTCAATCGAGCGAGGTCTCCGAACTCGTTTTTTCGGCGCTCGCTTAGCGAGATGTCGAACCGGACGATGATCCACCGCTCGAAGCGCACGCCCCAGCCAACGATCATCACTTCGAAGCTGTGGCCTTGAACGTCAACCGGCGCAGTGAGAAACCGAACTCCTCGTCGAACGCGCTTGTCCCGCACGGTCGCGCGGCACGGCCGCGACGAGTTGTCGACAAACGTTTCCTTGGTCAACGATAGTTTTTGATCGGAGAGCCTGTTGACCCCCGTTCACCCGGCGTTGCGGTCAAGCCGACGATCTGGCTGTCGACGCCGCCTCACCTGCGAGGGTGAACTACTCGCCCCGTCGCGAATCTCGGCAAACCAAGTAACAACGGCCGCGGTCGAGCAACCGTTTTCTGGATCCTTCGGCGACAGGACTGACAAAACCGACAAAAGGGACGCGTTCGACCTTTTGTCACTAACGTCAGTTCCTTCGGGTAGATATTTACGAAATCTCACGATTGGAAGATCAATTGCTTTCAATACGTAGGTGGGGCGGCCAATAGTTTCTGTCCGCTGTTGAATTTGCCCTGGTCGATTGCGGACATGCAGCACGAGATCGACGACATCGCGGTGTAATCCCCCATTTCTAGCTACGTTTGGAAGTAGGGTTACGCTGCTTTCGCAAGCTTCTGTCTTGGCGTGATGCCTCCGATGGCCGTGTTCGGCCGTTCGTTGTTGTACTGCCACAACCACTGCGTCGCGGTGCTCTGGGCATGCTCGATCGACTCGAACAGATGGAGATCGAGCCACTCGTGTCGAACCGTCCGGTTGAACCGCTCAACGTAGGCATTCTGGGTCGGCTTGCCGGGTTGGATGAACATCACCCGGATGCCCCGGTCCTCGGCCCAGGTCTGGAACGCCGCACTGCACATTTCGCTGCCGTTGTCGCAGCGGATCACCTTCGGCTTTCCGCGCCATTCAATGATCTGATCCAGGCACCGGGTAATCCGTGGTCCCGACAGACTGAAGTCGACGTCGATACCAAGACCTTCCCGGTTGTAGTCGTCCAACACGTTGAAGGTGCGAAGGGCGCGGCCATTGGCCAACCGATCGTGCATGAAGTCGATCGACCACACCTCGTTCGCCTGTCTCGGCACGTCCAACGGATCGGGTGCACCGCGTTGGATCCGGCGCCGGGGCTTGATCCGTAAATTCAGCTCCAGCTGCCGGTAAATCCGATACACCCGCTTGTGGTTGTACGGCAGCCGCTGCACGTTCCTCAGGTACAGGAAACACAGCCCGAACCCCCAGCGTCGGTGCGCCGTTGTCAGCCGCAACAGCCAGTCGGCGATTCGCGCATTGTCATCGCCCAACTTCGGTTGATACCGATAGCAGGTCTCCGAAACGCGGAACGTCTTGCACGCGAATCGGATCGATAGGCCGTGTTCGGCCACTGCTCGTTTCGCCATCTCTTTGCGTCGAGATGGCGTTACCATTTTTTTTCGATGGCCTCGGCAATGATCTCCGCCTTCAGCTTCTCTTCGGCGTACATCTTCTTCAGGCGTGCGTTTTCTTCCTCGAGCTCCTTCAGCCGCCTCATGCTCGAGGCGTCCATGCCCCCGATCGCAGATCGGACCTGTACCTTCGATCGCCAGTTGTAGAACGTGGCGTTGCTCATGCCGTGTTTGCGGCACAACTCGGCTACCGGAACGCCCGACTCGGCTTCCTTAAGTATTTGAAATATCTGACTTTCCGTGTATCGGCTCTTCTTCATTCGTAGTTCTATCCCTTGCTGGAAAAGTCTACTTCTAACCGCCGCTACTTTTCGGCGTATTACACCATCGTTCGACTTGTAACCAGGCCTGATTCAGGCGACTGCGGAAGTCCTCCCGCCTTTTCTCGCGACCTTCTTGCGAATTGATCCTTTCTAGCGCGAGATCTTTGATATCGCCAAGTCGTTTGAGAGTTTCTGTATCATCTTTGGGATCTTTACCTTGAATCGGCCCGATAGACCGAGAAACGTAAAGAAAGAAAACTAGTAGTACTTCGATAAGGTCCCATGTATTTGTAATATAGACCGGCTGAACTCGTGTCGTTTTATGACTACGTCGAAAGTAGATCGCCGGCCCTAGTTTTCGTGCTTCTTCGTCTATCGCCATCGTCAGGTGGCGGTTGTGAACTTTCCAATGAAGTCCGAACTCGAGTGTCGGGCCAAGATCTCTGACAGCTTGGTGCTTTTCCTTTCCAACGGGCCATTTGCTGATATCGTATCGCGCCGAGACTAACAGAAGATCGCGACCCTTAAAATTTGCGTCATGCCTTGAAATGAAGTCACCCGACTCTGCGACACAGAGTAGCGCAGTCCCGTCTTGACGAAGAATGCGCGTGGTAATCTCGTTCAATTCGATGTGCGACCGTATCGGAGATGCTTCATAGAACAGCCATTGATCGCGGTTATCCATGCCGGCGACGACTTCTGTCTCCGCGGCATCAAACACCGCCTTTAGCCGATTTTCAAAAAATGCCTTAGCATTGACGCGCATGTTGTATATGCCAGCGCGGACGCTATCAAGGTCTTCGCCTTCAATGTAACGATCGTTGGTTGGCACGAAAGACCTTCTTTCGTCTTCTGATAAATACGTTGGTTTCGAGACCTCATAGGATGCGTCGATGCTAAAGCGTGGGTAAAAGCGATCAACCCATTCTTGAAAATGACCACCAGCATAATAGACGTCCTTTAGATCGACGTCCTTCGAATAGTCTAGTAGGCCGTCCCATAGCCCATTGTCCAGGTAGAAACCTTTATCGACGATGTCCTTGGTTGATCTTCTATAGATTTCGTAGCATCGCTGCACGCGTTTGTCTTCGGCGATATTTTCTACGACTAGCATACCCTTGCACTTGAAGAGATGAAGGAATAGCTCCAGATCGAGTCGTTCCAGATGCGTGTGTTTAATATTCCCATTGTCCCTAAAACCGAATATTCGACCAACCACCTCATGCCTACCGGATGAGTGATAGTGTATCCCTAGACGGTTGAGCTCTTTCTCGACTTTTTCTTGGATTGCGGAGATTGTGTTCGCTACCGACTTGAAGGGTCTGCTTTTCGAAAGAAAAAGGTCGTTTGCGGACGCGACTTCGACGAGGTCGGGTAGTGTCTCTTCGGTTTCGCGTTCCTTTCCTGGGACGTTCCGGTCGGGAACCTTAGGCCACGGCGATGCGCGAAGCAGCTCGGGAATTTTACTCGATCCGCGAAAGACGAAGATCTTCGCTATTCGTCGTTCTCTTGAGTGCAGCCACGTGGCTATATTCAAATCTTGCCAAGAGTATCCAAAACTGACGAAATTAACTTGGCGCTTCGATTCCGCCGGAAACACGAGCTCGTCAAGATATCGTCGCATTGTTAAATCTAACGTGCGAGTGTCGTTTAGCGAAAACCGAAGAGTGTCGGGTGATTCGACAGTGCCGTGAATCTTGATTACTTTTGGCTGGTTGGGATTAGGTGACTGACTTAGGTCGTGCTCCGATGCAATTATTTCGCAACCCTCATCATGAAACTCATTTCGAATTGCTACGTCGAGAAGGTTGTCGAAGTTGAAAGAGATGATGTGATCAACGTAACCATGGCGTAGCCAATGAGCTGCGAGTTCGTAGCCGAGGTGTGGCGGGTGTTCGAACTCGTCGGATTCGAGATGCCCACGATACTTTGTCGCGACCGCTTCCTGTGCCACAGCCCGAAGCCGGCGCGAACGCTGTATGGCGTCGGTTAGTTGCTCAACTGTCGCTCGCTGCTCGAGGAGTTTTCGGATGTCTGGAAAGTTTGGGTCCGGATAGCCGACAACATGTGATAGCTCATCGTATAGATCGTCGACGATTCCCTGTCCGTTCGCCGTGACGGCAGCTTCGAGAAGCGGACGTACCATCGACCGCCAGTCAGTTGAGATGTGCGGATGCGATGCAAGTGCTCCGAACACCAGGATGACCAATGGACGATCGTCTTTGTCGTACGAACGATACCGTTGGACCAGGAGCTCGACTACATTCGAAAAGACCCCCGCCGAACTCGCTACGTTTTCCAAGCTGCCCCCTCGTTTTGAGCTAGACGATAGTTTGCCTCTCTTGTAGGTGTAAATCGTAATCGTCAGAGCTCAGCCGCTTTTTGCGAACCTCTCGAACTACCGCTCGATCAACCGCGGAATTTTCGTCTCCGCCGACTTCACCATCGCCTTGCGCTCGAAGCGGGTTGTTGAACGTCCCGCCCACAGACGGCCCGTGCGGGTGGTAGAGGGACTTCCTGCTCTTCCCACGGCGCTTGCGGAACTTGACCTTGCCGCCGTTCGAGAAGCCGCCTTTGACGACGAGCTGCCGGTCGAGAGTGATCGCCGCGGCGCCAAAGACATTAACTCGCAGCTCCGCATCGAGAAGAGCAATCACCTCAACCTGACGGCCACCCTATTCGCCAATCGGCGTCCGCCGGTAATCGGTCAGGCCTCAGGCGCCAACGGTGGCCTTTGTTGACCTTCACGACGACGGCTGAGCGCACGCCTTGGCCAGTGCGCTGACCACGGCCGGCGGAGACCTTGCCCTCGTACGGCTTGAGCCGGCCGGCGCAACGAACAATAGATCGGAACGGAGGCGAGCAACTCCTGGCTGACAGGCGGTAGCCAAGCCAGCGCGGCCTCCGGTTGCCGGGGCGAATACCCGAACAACAGTAGGCCGCGAACGCCGGCGCAAGGTGCACGGGCATTGACGATCTCATGGAAGCGTTCGAGAGCGCCGCGACGCTCGATCTGCCGGGCGGGCCTCCGATGGATCGGTTGCCGTGTCAGCGCGTTTCGATCTCGCTATTGATGATGGCGATAAGCGCTCAGCGAGTCGGCTTAGGCTAGCCGTTGAGTGAGCGTTTCTGATGCCGTAACCGCCCTACAGAGAAGCCGTGGGACCAACGGAATTCGCATTAGTCGCCACTCTTGAACAAAGCGCTGGAGTCGCCACTCGACGAAGAATCCGCCGCGCGCCAGGCAGATCTGCGATCGCGGCAACGGCTGCGCGCCTTGCGCGCCTGCGGGTGTACACCATTCATCGCCGAGACGGTCGAAAAGTCCGGACCGGAGATCCTCCGCAAGTTCGCCCCATCCCTGCCCGGCGAGCTCGGGATCCCCACCGGTTTCATCAAGTGGATACGCGTATTGGAAATTCTCCACGACATTCACGTCATGCCGGAACACGCCGCCGAAATCTCGCTCGATGATGAACTGGGGGTCGATGGCTCGATACACGCGATGCGTTCGTCGACGGCGCGGCGCAGCTGCTCAAAGAAGGTCTGAAACGAGGCATCGAGATCGCTAAGCGCCACCCCGGAATCGCCCGTCGCTGGTGCCGCGATCGCGATCGCGACCGCCACGACGACGCTAGTGAGTATCCTTTTCATGCGTCGTAAGGTGCCGCGAGAGTCTGGAGGTGTACCGGAGGCGTGATGCAATTCGCTCGCAATCAACGAATGAACGCTCGGGCGATCACGTCACCGTCACGAACGCCGCCCAGTCATCCATCATCGCGCGCCGCTTCTCAAACAGATCGCCACGACGGTAAGCCGCCTCGGTGCGGTCTTCGATGACATGTGCAAGCGCCATCTCCGCGACATCGCGCGGGTAGCTCGATACCTCGCCGCACCAGTCGCGAAAACTCGACCGAAAGCCGTGCGGGACGTACGGACCGCGATGACCTTTGACGCCATAGCCTCGGTCTCGCATGCACTTCAGTAGCGCCATCGATGACAACGGGTTGCCCGTTCGGGTGCCGACGAAGACGTGTGGATTACCAGCGACGGGCGTGAGGCGGTCGAGTAGACGTACCGCCGCGGGTGACAACGGCACTCGATGTTCCCGTCGTGCCTTCATGCGCTCGGAGGGGATTGTCCACACGGCGTTGTCGCGATCGATCTCGTCCCACGTGGCGAGCATCGTCTCGCGACTTCGCGTCGCCGTCAGGATGAGCCACTGCAACGCCCGCGCGGAGATCGATTCGATGGCGTCCAGCTCCTGCATGAACTCGGCGACCGCCTCGAAAGGCATGGCGGCGTGATGCTGCACCGGCTTGAGGCGTGTCGGGCTCGGCAGCTGTTCGACGTTAGCCGGCGGTGCGCCGCCGTATCCGGGCAGGTTGAACGCGAGCATTCCCGCGCCGCCGCGTGTCGGTACCGGGTCGTCGGGGTCGTAGCGGAATCGTACTTCGCCCTGGCCGGGTAGCTCGGCGAGTACGCCGCCGTCGCAGGCGTTGGCGTCAGGCAGGTTCGCGAGGTGGAAGGTTTTTTGTGTCGTCGCAGCGGGCCAGCGTTCCCGCTCCTGCCACTCCCCGTCGCCCATCTCGTAGATGTTCAAGCCCGTCGGGAGCGTGAGCGGCTTACCCTTCAGGTGGTGTTCGAGCCAGGGCAGCATCTGCTTCCATTGGAAGCGTCCACCTTCCGAGTTCGGGGTGGGAAGATCGCCCGTCGTTCCTGAATGGGTGTACGGGCCGATGATGTAGCGGCTGTCGGGCTGCGAGGCCAACCGCTGCCAGTCCTCGAACTGCGGACCGAAGAAGACGTCGTACCAACCGCCGATCATCAGCATGGGGACATGAGTGGTTTCGAGGACTTGGCGCACCGCGACCGTGTCAGGGCGATGCCAATAGTCGGAACGCGGGGACTCCGCGGAGATCATTTGCCGGTACCAGGGCATCGGCAGGCCGAAGACTGCTTGATCGACGTCTATGTGAGGTCGGTACCGAATGGCTTGCTGGTACTCGTCGCCGGCGCTCGCGAGCGATAGGCCGGATCCTCGCATCATGCTGGCCCAGGCGGTGTAGGTCTCGTGGCGAAACATGCCGTCCTGATACATCACGCCGCGGTTGTCTGTGGTGTACATCGCCGGGACGATGGTCTTCAGCTCGTCCGGGGCACCGCCGGCCAACGCCGCAAACTGCACCGACGCGAGATAGGACGAACCCACCATGGCGATGTTGCCGTCTTGGAAGGATTGCTCGGCCAGCCAATGAAGGGTGTCGCGCCCGTCTTCGATTTCGTTGTTGCCGCCCGGGTTCCACCCGCCCTCCGATCCGCCCTGGCCGCGCGTGTCCTGGAACACGCAGGCGTAGCCGTAGCGGACGAAACGCCCGCACAGGGTGTCCCGCAGAATCAGGCTGACCTGTGCGTAGGGGCTGCGAACCAGGATCGCGGGGAAGGGGCCGCCGCCGTCCGGTAGTTGAATGGTCGTGAAGAGTCGGGTGCCGTCCTGCATGGCGACCATCGTGTCGAACTCCTCGCCCGTGCCGTGCGTGAACGCGGGCAGTCCGGAGCGCATCCGTAGGACCTCCTGACGGAATAGAAAGGCCGCGGTGCCAGCGATCACGAGGACGACGAGGGACAGTAGTGTTGTGCGTTTCCAGTTCACTACTCACCCCCTCGGATTGCTCGTTCCGTTTCCGGACGCGCTCACGAACGCCCGACGGTTAGGGTCTAGCGGGCTAGCTCGTCCTCCGCCGCACCTTCACCGGCAGATGCGTATAGCCCTTCACGAACGACGAGAACGTCCGGCTCGGCTCCTCCTGCAGTTCGATCTTCTCGAAACGCTCGAGAATCTCTTCCCACAGAACTCTGAGCTGTAGCTCGGCGAGGCGGTTGCCCATGCAGCGGTGGATGCCGAAGCCGAACGACAGGTGGCTACGCGAATTGGGGCGGTCGATGATGAGGTCGTTGGCGTTCTCGAAGACGTCTTCATCGCGGTTGCCCGAGACGTACCACATGAGTACTTGGTCGTTCTTCTTGATGGTTTTGCCGCCGACTTCGATGTCGACGTTGGCGGTGCGTCGCATGTAGGAGAGCGGGGTCTGCCAGCGGATGAGTTCGGCGACGAATTTCGGCACGAGCGCTGGGTTGGCGATCAGTTTGTCGTATTCGGCGGGGAACCGGTTGAGCGCGTAGATGCTGCCGGACATCGAGTTACGTGTGGTGTCGTTGCCGCCGACGATGAGCAGCAGCAGGTTGCCGAGGTGCGCGTTCGCCTCCATGTGTTTGGTCGCTTCGCCGTGGGCGAGCATCGAGACCAGGTCGTCGCCCGGGTTTTCGCGGCGCTCTTGCCAGAGTCGCGAGAAATAGGTCACGCATTCGATGAAGGCTTCGCGCTTTTCTTCCTGCGTTTCGACGACGCCGCCCGGTTCCGGGATCGCGAAGACGACGTTGGACCAGCGCGTGAGTTTGCGTCGATCTTCGAGCGGAAAGTCGAACAGGGTCGCGAGCATGAGTGTGGTCAGCTCGATCGAGACGGTATCGACCCAGTCGAACGTTTCGTTCTCAGGGAGTGAATCGAGGACGTTTGCCGTACGCTCGCGGATGAGCGGTTCGAGGTTCTTCAGACTGCTGGGGGCGACGATGCCGGTGACGGTTTTGCGCTGTTCGTCGTGGCGCGGCGGATCCTGCGAGATGAACGGTGGTTCGCTGCCATCGACCAGCCCGCCGCCGGGCTCGGTGCCCAGTTTGAAGCCGAGCGTAATGCCGTGTGCGGATGAGAAGTTCTGCCAATCGGCATCGACAGCTTTGATGTCCTGGTAGCGGGTTAACGACCAGTAGCGTCCGGCCGTGTCGATTTCGTTGAGATGCACCGGGTCCTCGGCGCGCAATCGCTCGAAGACTTCGAGCCAGCGATCGTTGGCGAAGAGGTGTGCGTTGAGCGGGTTGATGTCCTCGATCGGCATCTCGTGCGGATCGGGTGTATTCGCGCCCTTGGCAGCCTGTTCCTGTTCGGGGGTACGGAAGACGGGTCGTTCTTCCGCGACTGACTCACTCATCTAAAAACTCCTGGATCGATCTTGATTTTCTTGGTGGTTCTTCGCTGTTGCCGGCGTTGACGCTACGACGCGTCGATGGCCCGGCTCGCGATCAACGCGTCGATTTCGGCGTCGTCGAGTCCGGCGCGGTTGAGAATGTCGCGCGTATGCTCGCCGAGCTTCGGCGCGGGGCCGCGCGGGTGTACGGCCGCGGTCTTGAAACGCATGGGTGCGCCGACGGTTCGGTATTCGCCGATCTCGGCACTCTGGATCGTCGGGAACATGCCAATCGTCGCGGCTTGTGGGTCGTCGGGGACTTCGTGCATCTGCAGCACCGGTCCCCAGATGAAACCTTCGCGGTCGAAGATCTCGCCCCATTCGTCACGGGTGCGCACGGAAAGTGCCTCGTCGATGGCGGGGACGAGCTCCGCCATACGTTTGTAGCGGCTCATGGCATCGGCGAGGTCGGGGTCGTCGGCCCAGTCAGGCCGTCCGATCGCGCGGCAGAAGTCGGGCCAGGGACGCTGATCGAGCATGTTGATCACGATCCATTTGCCGTCTTTGCAGGGGTACCGGTTGCTCATCGGGCCGAGTTGCTCGTGGCGCGCCCGCTGCCGTACGGGCGAGGCGTCGACGGCGGTTGTTGCGAAGTCGGTCGCTTGCGTCCAGACGGCGGTTTCATAGAGAGATGTTTCGATCACCTGTCCTTCGCCCGTACGTTCGGCCATCCGTAAGGCGGCCAGGATGCCGGCCAGGAGGGCGAGCCCGGTGGTGTGATCGCCCTGCGCCGGACGCGCCATCGGGACGGTGCCTTGCGGACCTTCACGCATGGCGTCGTAGAGGCCTGAGCGACCGAAGAAGGCGGTGACGTCGAAACCTGGTCGTTCGGCGGCGGGGCCGTCGGTGCCGTAGCCGGTGAGGGTCGCGTGCACCAGCCGCGGATTCACGGCCATGAGTGTGTCCGGGTCGAGCCCGAAACGCTTCTGGCGGTTGTCGAGCAAGTTGCAGAGAAAGATGTCGGCGCGTTCGACCAGCCGGCGCACGAGATCGGTGCCGGTTTGGGTGGTGAGGTCGACCGCGATGGATTGCTTGCCGCGGTTGTCGACGTCGAACTGATAGTCGTAGAGCCGCGCCGCCTCGTCGTCGATCTTGGGTTTGCGCGACATACCGCGCATGGGATCGCCGGCGAGCGGTTCGACCTTGATCACCGCCGCCCCCATGTCGGCCATGATCGCGCCGGCCGATGGCGCGGCCATGTAGTTGTCGACCTCGACGACCGTTATTCCGTCGAGGGGCGCGGCCATGGTCTCACTCCATTCGTTCTGGGTCGGCTCGTCATGTCATCGGCACGTCCTGGTCGCCAAACGGGTCGACCCGAGGTGCTCGCGCGTATGGCCCGTGCGGGCATCGAATGTCTGGGCTACTCGTCACAGAGCGCGGCGATGGGGGTGATTTCCGGTTGCCCGGCGAGTGTGCCCATGAGGGGTCCGAACATTGCGACCACCGCCGGATCCTTGGCGTGTGCTTGCCGGGCCGCTTCGGTTTCGTAGCGCTCGAACATGTAATAGCGCGCCGGATTGGTCTCGTCTCGAAAGGGCGCGTAGAGCAGAACGCCGGATTCGACCTCGACGACCTTCGCCGCGAGGGCGCTGATCGCGACCTCGAATGCTTCCGCGTTCGTGGGATCGATCTCAAACGTGGCGAGGTATCCCTTTTCGCCGCACTTGTCCGCGTTCGCCGGCAGCCCGGCCAAGGCGATCGCGAAAGCGGCCGTGATGATGTTTTTCATGTTGTTCCTCGTGATTCGCACGTGTCGGGAATCGACCCTGCCTGAGGGTCAGCGTACTACGGGCGTAGGCGCTCGGCCGCAATGACGCTCAAGAACAACTACCGCCGCCCAGCACACAAAACTTCGCACAGCTAGGGTGGTTCAGCGCGACCGGGCGCAGGCTCTCCTTCAGCGAGCTGCCGAGGGAAAACTCGGGTTCGTACGGCAGGAGCGTGCAGGCGATGACCTCAGGCGTCCGTTGCTCGCGCCGTTTGACCACCATGCGTGCCGACGCACACATCAAGGTCGCTGGATCGACGTCCAGGATGCCCCAACATGCCGTCGTGATCTCCGGCACGTCGAGACTGGGATCCATCTCCGGGAAGAGAACGAGTTCTGTCGGATCAGAAGCATCGATCGGCCAACCGTGGGCCTCAAAAAGTGCGGCGAATCCTTCACGCAGCGTTGCTTCATCGTCGCCCCATCGGGTCCGGCCGGCGACGTGAACCGAAAATCCTTTTTCGCAGAGCCAGTTCAGTCCCTCGATCATCGGCTGCCAGGATCGCCGTCCGCGCTCGCTTTCGTGCAGCGATCGCTCGAAGTGATCGATCGACACTCGGATTTTGAGGTGCGCACCGAATCGTCGATGGAGCGCGAGCAACTCGGCAGCCTGTTTCATCATCGGCCGCATCGCGTTCGTGAGCACCAGAACCTCGGCGCGGGTTTCCAGGCAATCGTCGAGAATGCCGATGATGTCGGGGTTCATGAACGGCTCGCCGCCCGTGATGCCGATTTCGCGCAACGGCGCGTCGAGCGTCTCGGCTTGCGCGAGGTACTCAGCGACCTCGGTGCGTGAGATAAAGCCCAGACGGTCGTTGGTCGGGCTCGACTCGATATAGCAGTTGGCGCAGGTGAGGTTGCACATCGTGCCGGTGTTGAACCACAAGGTCTCTAGGTTGCGCGGCGTCACCCGAGCGCGCGGAGTACCGTCGGCCGTGATATCGGGGTCGGTGAACTTGGCGTGTGGATGGGCGTCTCTTTCGAGCTCCCGGGCAATAATCTTCATGCCGCCATCTGACCGGTAACGAGGGGTCGAGTTCCGATGGTGCCACAGCACGCCCAGAGGGGTCGGTCTGCGATTGCCGTTGTTCAACGTATGCGATTCAGCGGCGTGGTCCAGGCTTACGCGCGATGAGTGTCGCGAACTCGCCCCGGTATCGCTCGCCGTATTCGTCTCGTTTGTGGAATTCGCCGGGACGCTCGTCGTAGCGCAGCACGTCCCATGCTCGGTAGTACTCGACCAACTCGCCGCGGCGGGGCACGAACGGGAATGCGATTGGACAGGGGACCTCCTCCGACGTAACGGGCGCGACGATCAGATGTAATCCGCCGCTCCGGGTGGCCGATTGCATGTCGCGGATCACCTCGGAAACGCGCGCGGCATCCAGGAGCTGGAACACAACCGTACTTACGATGTGGTCGACGCCGTCCGGCGGTAGCACGTCGGCGAGCGCCGCCTTGTTGATGTCGTAAACGTGCGAATCGAGCTTGAAGCCCTCGACTGTCTCGATCTGGCGCAGCGTTTCGATCGCCTTTTCCGAGCGGCCGACAGCCGTCACCACAAAACCCCGCTCGGCAAGGAAGAAACTGTTCCGCCCGCGTCCGCTGCCGAGGTCGAGGATCGTGCGGCCGACCGCGCGCTCGAGCGCGGGCAAGAGGGCGCGGACTTCGGAATGCGGCGCGGTGAGGCCGTGTTTTTTCTCCAGGTAGCGGTCGGGTTCGCAAAGAAACGCGAGTTGTCAGCGCAGCGCATCCTCGACCGGCCCTATCTTGTGCCACGCACCCGGTTTGACGACTTGGGGCCCGCTGTCCGTGTCGATGATCCGTGACGAGGTGACGTCGCCCGCGTCGGAGAGTTCGTCGAAACGCAGCGCACCCGAAAGCACGGTCAAGCGTGCCCAGGTTCCTTCTTTGGTGTTGTGTTGGCGGCGAAAAACCAGCGGGTATCGTGTGCGCATTCCATTCGGGCAGGCGCTTGTATTCCTTGAGGTCGATCGTGGTTCGCCTCCGTCGTGGTGGGTCGTTCGCCGCGGCTGAGGGTTCATGCTCAGAAGCGAAAGCGCAGGCCCGCATAAGCGGAGCGCCCCGGCGTGGCAAAGCTGATCGCCTCCTCGTAGTCCTCGTCGGTGATGTTTTCGACCCGCGCGTAAATTTCGAGTGTGTCGAGCACCTGGTACCGGACGTTGAGGTTGACGAGCGTATAGCCGCGCAGCGGCGTGCGTTCGGCCGCGAACGTCGCGAAGAAGTTGCGGAAGTCGTTGTCGAATTGCTCGCCGTTGTAGACGAGACTCGCGCCAACCCCGAGACGATTGTCGAGCCAGCGTTGATCGACGAGAAGACTGGCCGTGTGCGCTGGGCGTCGCACTGCTTGTCCTCCCGGTTCATCCGCGTCCGTATACGTGTAGGCGCCGCGCACGAGCGTGCTGGCTGAAGGGCGGTAATCAAAGTGCATCTCGATGCCACGCCGGTCGCTCTCGCCGCCCCCGTTGACGACCGACGGGAACAAGCTCTGGATCTCGTGCTCGAGGTCAGCCTGGTAGTACGTCAGATCCAGAACTAATGCGCCTTCGAGCATCGTCTGTTCGATGCCGACGTCCCAACCTTCGGACTCCTCGGGCATGAGATTCGGGTTGCCCGTGAACCGGCCCGGAACGAAGCCGAACTGCTCGAAGAACGTTGGGTTGGTGACGCCGATGCCGTAACTCGCGTGAAAGCGTGTGCCCGGGGAGGCGATCCAGGAACCGCTCGTGGACCAAGTGGTTTGATCCTGGAAAGCGTCATTCTCGTCGCGCCGCACCGTGCCGGAGAGAAAGAGTCGGTCGTGCACGTCGATTCGGTGTTCCAACCCCAGCCCCGATAGGTTTCGATCCAGCGTCGGCACTTGGCTCGGGTCGAAGGGCACCGTGTTGCGGAAAGTCTCCTCTTCTTCTTCGAGGAATACGCTGGTGCGTTGACGCAGCGTTCCGACGTCGTGCCACTGCCAGCTACTGCTGAGTACCGCGCGCGTTCGTGCGGCCTCGGAGCCGAAACTCCCGCCGTCGGTTTCACTGTCCGTATGCTCGAAAGAAACCGCCGTGATCCAACGATCGTCAGCCGCTCTAAGCGTCGCGCGCGTTGCGAGGGTGAGGTCTTCTGTGTTGCTGAAGCTGTCATCGTCGACCGCGAGTCCCTGCAGCGGGCCCCCGCTGAAATCGAAGCCGTCGGTTTCGGTGTTTCTCGACGTGAACCGTCCAACGAGGTCGAAGCGCAGCGCGTCGCTGGCAACGAACAACGCCTTGCCGCTGACCGTGAGATTCTCCTCCCGGTCGTCCTCCGATCCCAAGGTGTCGTCGGCCGATAGATCGAACTCGGAAACGCGCCGCTGGACGCTGAGACGCGCTTTCAGGCGGTCCGTGCCGCCGGCGGCGGAAAGCAGCCCCTGGGATGCCTCGTGGGCGCCGCCTTCGATGCCGCCGCTCAATTCGAAACCCTCGGCGGGATCGACTGTCTCGATGCTGATCACACCGGCGAGCGCGTTGGAGCCGTAGAGTCCGGACTGGGGTCCACGAAGAACCTGTACACGCTCGAGGGCGCTACTGAGTACGGAGGAAAAGTCGAACTCGCCGGAGCCGGCCGCCGACACGTCGACGCCGTCGATCAGGGTCAGAACGTGGTTGCCTTCCGCGCCGCGCAACCGGACCTGACTGACGCCGCCAAAACCGCCCGAACGATTCACGGCGACGCCGGGGACGAAACGCAGAAGATCGGCGCCGTAAGGCAGGCCGGTGCTCTCGATCTCTCGTATATCGAGCGTCGTCATGACGCTACCGAGCTTGTAGTCCTGAATTGGCAAGCGCGAGCCCACCACGACGACTTCTTCGATCGCGTTCGTGCTTTTCTCATCGCCGTGAGCGATCGCCGTCGTGACAGCCGCTGAGCCCGCCGCTAAAAAACAGGACAGCGCAGCGGCTCGTCTATCGATCGGATTCATGCGCCGTCCGCGAGGCCCGCTAAGGTTCGTGCCAGCACGGCGACGCCCCTGCGGATTTCGTCGGGCGTCGTGAACTCGTCCGGACGATGACTGATGCCGTCCTTCGACGGTACGAAGATCATGCCCATCGGCACCTTGCGGGCCATGAAGAGGGCATCGTGATAGGCGCGGCTGACGAGGGAGGTGTGGCCGAAGCGTTCGTCTTCACAAGCCGCTACCACGGCATCGACGATGGCGGGGTGGGTCTCGGCGGGCGGGTCGGCGTTGATCGTCTCGACTTCGAGGCCGAGTCCTCGCGCGTCAGCGAGTCGGCGCGCTTCATCGAGAACGCCGTCGACGACCCGCTGTCGTGCGGTGAGATCGGTGCCGCGGATATCGAACGTCGCGGTGGCTCGCCGCGGAATGCTGTTGATGGCGCCGGGGTGTACTTCGACGATCCCCGTCGTCGCGACCGTGTCGGGGTTTTCGCTTGTTCGCGCGAGGTCTTCGGCGAGCGCGATGAGGCGGGCGAGGGGCACGAGCGCGTCCTGCCGTGTGCCCATCAGCACGGTGCCTGCGTGGCCGCCGTCGCCTTCGAAGCTCACACGTAACGATGCGGGCGCGGCGATCGCGCTCACGACACCAATGTCTTTCCCCTGGCGTTCGAGCTCGGGACCTTGCTCGATATGGAGTTCGACGAAGAAGTCGTAGTGCTGCTCGGTGAGTTCGACGGCCGCAAGATCGCCTTCGTAGCCCGCCTGCGACCGAGCGGTAGCAAAACTGATTCCGTCCGCGTCCGTCAGCGCGTCGACGCCCGCGGCGGCGATCGCACCGCCGAGGAGGCGTGAACCGACGCAGCCGATGCCGAACCGCGTCGGTTCCTCGGAAGTGAACATGATGACGTCGATACTTCGCCGCGGGCTGAACCCCGCCGCCTTGAGGGAACGAACGGCGGCAATGCCACCTAACACGCCGACGGTTCCGTCGTATTTCCCGGCGTGGGGAATGGCATCGCAATGCGATCCGGTACCCACCGCGCCGTCGGCGCGACCCTGCCATCGACCGAAGATATTGCCAGCAGCGTCTTCACGGACGGAGAGGCCTGCGTCGCGCATCAAGGCTTTCACATAGGCGCGCCCTTCGACGTCGCGCGGCGTGAAGAGTACGCGTGTGACGGAAGGTGCCGGTGTGTCGGAGTAGGTGGCCAGCTGATCGAGCTCGCCGGTCAACCGCTCGACATCGATGGAGAGTTCGTCAAGGTGCGATGGGCGCACGTTGCATCTCCTTGTAGTAGATGTAGCGGGTGTTGTGCTTTCCGGTCGCGGCAAACCACTGCGGCAGATAGGCCCCCATCCAGATCGCGTCGCCCGCGGTCACCGGGTACCAGTCCTCTCCCAGCCGATAGACCCCTTCGCCGGCGAGTAGATAAAGGCCGTGCTCCATGAAATGACTCTCGACCTGCGGCAACGTGCCGCCGGGTTTGAACTCGAATACGTTGATGCCCCAGTCGAAGGCCTTCTCGTCGGGCAAGAGCACCTTGAGGAGCGCCGCGGGATCACCGAGGAATGGCTCGGCGGGGACGTCCTCGAGGCTACCGCGCAGCGGCTGGGGCGGGGCATCGCCAACGTCGACGTAGGGCTTTGAGAACACCAACAGGTCGGCGTCCGCGGTACTCGTGATCTGCCATGAAGTCGCGGCCGGCAAGGCGACGAAGTCCTCGGTGCTCAAACGCCACGATTCGTCCTCCAACGAGATCACGGGCTCCCCCGCGAGGACGAGAACAAAGGTCTCGTCGCTCGCACGTAGCGGATCGATCCGGGCGTTCGTCTGGCAGCGGATCAGCCATTGTGTGAATTTCGCGCCCATCTCGGGCGAGATCAGCACGACGGCCGTGGCATTTGCCCACGTCGGCATGGAGATCGGCACGTGCGACTCGGGAGCGATGAGGGCGTGATTCGCGGCTACGGTCGTGCGGCTCATGCCGGTATGCGGGGTTTTGCTCATGTCGTTTCCAATCGCTCGAGGGTCGATTCGAGGGCTGTTAACGCCCAGGCGACGTCTTCGATCGTGACGGCTTCGTCGGGGTGGTGGCTCACGCCGCCTTCGCAGCGCACGAACAGCATGCCGACATCGCAGAGGCGCGCCAGGACCATCGCGTCATGGCCGGCGCCGCTGATCATCTCGTGCGCGGGAATGCCCAGGTCGTCGATTGCCGTGCCGATGGCTCGCCGCAATCGCGGCGCGCACGTCGCGGGTTCGGCGTCGTGCGTTTGATGGTGTTCGAGGGTCATGCCGTTGCGCAGGTAGGCTCGGCCTCGTTCGAGAAAACGAACTATGAAGGCGTCGATCCTCGACGGGTCGCCGGCTCGAACGTCGAGTGAGAACGTGACAGACCCGGGAATGACGTTGACGGCACCAGGTGCACAGTCGAGCACGCCGACGGTTGCGACGACGTCCAACTCGTTTGCGAGGTCTTCGACCAGGAGGACGCATTGCGAGGCGACGACGAGTGCGTCGTTTCGCATCCGCATCGGAACGGTGCCGGCGTGGCCCGCGCGGCCGGTCACGGTGACGCTAAAGCGACGCGCGCCGACGATGTCCGTCACGATGCCGATCGGCAGATCCAACGCTTCGAGCACAGGGCCTTGCTCGATGTGTACCTCGAGGTAGCCGAGAAGATCCTTTTCCGGGTGGGCCGTCGAGACCGCCTCGGGTTGCAGGCCGAAGTCGGTGAAAGCGTTGGCCAGCGAAACCCCGTCCGCATCGGTCAGTTGCCACCAGTCGGGGTCCCAACGTCCGACGCGTGCATGACTGGTCATCATCGTGGTGCCGAACCGGCTGCCTTCTTCCTCGCCGAAACCGATGACCTCTAACGCATACGGGCAATGCTTCCAGTCTCGAGTCGCGGCCGCTTCGATGGCGAGAACGACGCCGAGCGTACCGTCGTAAGCGCCGGCGTTCGGAATCGTGTCGAGGTGCGAGCCGAGCATCAGCGTCTTTCCACGTTCGATGCGCGACTCACCGATGATGTTGCCGACGCTGTCGATGTGCGCGTGCAGTCCTGCTTGTTCGATCCAGCGCGCCACCAGTTCGTTCGCGGCCGCATGCTCTGGCGTCAGGTAGCTTCGTTCGATGCCGTCACCTCGGGCCGAGCAAGTAGCGAGTTCGTGGCATCGAGCGATGACCCGTCGTGCGGCTTCCAACCGCTGCGATACGGCCTCAGGCATCATGGCGCTGGCCTCCCAGGAGGTGTCGATCCTGGCGCTTCGTGGTTGCGGCGGACGGCGAAATCGACGGGGTCGAACCGGACAATGAGACGCTCGGTTTTGAGGGGTGGTCATCATGCCGGAGGGTTCGAGGCCTGACGATGAGCGTTGGTCCGGATGGCATCAAAGGTGGATCGCGTTGGCCGGAATCTTGCAGTCTAGCCCCGCGCGATCAGCGCATTCTTACTGGAGACGGTGCGATCAGCGCATTCTTTACTGGAGACGGTATGGCGCAGGTGGTGGTAAACGAACGGCTCATCGACATTCGCCCGCCGGTGTTGTGTCAGAGCCTGTTGTCGTTTCTCCGGGACGATCTGGGGCTCAAGGGCACCAAAGAAGGCTGTGCTTCTGGTGACTGCGGCGCTTGCACCGTCGTCGTCGCCGATGGGGCGGGCGAGGTCCACACGCTCAATAGCTGCATCACGCCCGTTGGCGCGGTTGCAGGTAGTCGGGTATTGACGGTGGAAGGTGCGGGGACGCCCGAGGATCTGCATCCGGTACAACAGGCTCTGATCGAAGCGAACGGTTCGCAGTGCGGCTTCTGCACGCCCGGTTTCGTGATGGCGATGATCGGCGACGGCTTGAAGCGCCAAAGCGTGGGGCTCGACTCACTCCATGACCGGGAGGCGGCCGTCGCCGCTCTGAGCGGCAACCTCTGCCGTTGCACCGGGTATCGACCGATCATCTCGGCGTTCTGTGCGATCGAGGGTGAACCCGGTTGCGAGTGGATGCTCGCAACGAGCAGCGACATCGCGGATGCGGAGGGGCCGTATACCGCGCCGCGTGACTTGGCGGCGTTGCGCCACCGGCTGGCGGGCCAGGATCCAGAGGATGTGCTCATCGCTGCGGGAACGACCGACGCCTGGCTCGAGGTCAGCCAGCAGTACCGCGACTTTCCGACGATCGTCGACGTGACCCGGGTCGCTGAACTCAACCGTCTCGATCTCTCCGACGGCCAGGTCAGGATCGGCGCGGCTGTCAGTCACGCGCGCTTACTCGAGTTCTTCACCGCGGGGCCGCATGCGAGTGATGCCATCACCGATGTCGTCGCACGGTTCGGCTCACCGCAGATCCGCTCGCGAGGCACCATCGGCGGCAACATCGCCAATGCATCGCCCATCGCCGACTGGCCGCCGCTGCTCCTCGCGCTCGATGCGAACCTCGACATCATGTCGTTCGACGGCGCCGCGCGGCGTATGGCGCTTACGAGCTTCTACCATGGCTATCGGATGACGGCGCTTGCCGCGGACGAACTGATCGTGTCGA
Organism: uncultured Pseudomonadales bacterium; assembly: GCA_951813295.1. GTDB lineage: Bacteria > Pseudomonadota > Gammaproteobacteria > Pseudomonadales > Azotimanducaceae > VXYL01. The sequence goes on along the minus strand of CATOTI010000001.1, from coordinate 1,021,830 downwards.
TCGAGTTCACGATTCCCGATTGGCGCCGGTTGGCCGCGTTCAAAATCAGCAAACGGCGCGAAGACGACATCTCGACCGTAATGGGTGCCGTCTATACCCAAACGAACGACGACGATGTCGTCACGACGGCGCGCGTTGCCTTCGGTGGCGTCGCCGCCACGCCCGTGCGGCTCGGTGTGGTCGAAGAAGCGCTCGCGAACGTCTCGATCCGCGCGCTCTCCGACGATGCGATCAACGAGGTCGCAGACCTTGCCGCGGCCGCGGTCGAGCCGATATCGGATGTTCGAGGTTCGGCCGACTATCGACGAGCTATGACGGGGGCGATCGTCAGAAAGTGCCTGTACAAAATCCGTGACGGCGAGTCGATGGATCTCTGGCAGGAGTCGTTTGATGACGAATGAGCGCGCCGTCGGTACACGCCGGGCGCATGAATCTGCACTTGGCCACGTTACGGGACGGGCCCGTTACGTCGACGACGTTCTTTTGCCGGACAACGCGCTGTTCGTTGCAACCGGTTATGCGCCCGAAACCCATGGCCGACTACGCCGCGTAGACCTCGACGCGGTCGTGTCGGCGCCGGGTGTCGTGGACGTCATAACGGCGGCGGACGTGCCGGGCGAACTCGACGTCGGCGCGGTTTTCCCTGGTGACGAGTTGCTGGTACGAGAAGAGATCCAGTTCTACGGCCAACCGGTTTTTGCCGTCGCGGCACTTTCATTGCGCGAGGCCCAACGCGCGGTTCGTCTGGCGCGCTTCGAGGTTGATGAAGAACCTTCGATTCTGTCGATCGAGGCGTCGATCAACGCAGAGTCCACGGTGCTGCCGTCACGCTTCTGGGGCGCGGAGACGCTCCCGCCGGCCGGCCCGAACGTCATACGCGGGACGTTCGAGATTGGTGGCCAGGAACATTTCTACGTCGAGGGACAGGTGGCCCTGGCATTACCAGGCGACGATGGCAGCGTCACGGTGCACTCGTCGACTCAACACCCCGACGACGTCCAGCATCAGGTTGCGAAGGTCCTCGGGCTATCCATGAACCAAGTCGTCGTGATCACGGCTCGTATGGGCGGTGGATTCGGCGGCAAGGAGTCGCAAGCTGCCCCGTTTGCCTGCCTCGCCGCTCTTTTTGCGTGTCGCCTCCAGACTCCCGTCAAGTATCGCGTGCCGCGCCACGACGACATGATTCAGACGGGTAAACGACACGCGTTCGAATGGCGCTACGAAATCGGCTTCGACGACGAGGGACTGCTACGCCAGGCGGACCTCTCGTTGCATGCCAACTGCGGCCATTCGCCGGATCTTTCGAGCGGCATCATGGACCGCGCGCTCTTTCATGCGACCAACGCCTATTTCATTCCCGCCGTGCGGCTCGCGGGGCATCACCGGAAACTGAATCAGGTTTCACATACGGCGTTTCGTGGCTTTGGCGGCCCGCAGGGAATGATCGGCATCGAAGGCGCGATCGATGAAATCGCCCACGCCCTCGGCCTCGATCCCCTCGAGGTCCGTAAGAAAAATCTCTACCGAGCCGGCGCCGACGTGACGCCGTACGAGCAACGCGTCGAACAATTCGTACTGGCCGACATGATGGAGACGCTCGCGGCACAGTCTGATTATGCGCGGCGACGGCAAGCGGTGGACCGATTCAACGCGAGCCATACCGAGGTCAAGAAGGGCATCGCACTGACGCCTGTACAGTTCGGCATCTCGTTCACGACGACGCATCTCAACCAAGCCGGGGCGCTCGTGCACGTCTATCGCGACGGCACCGTCCAGGTGAATCACGGCGGCACCGAGATGGGGCAGGGCCTGCACACCAAGATCCGCCAGATTGCAGCGGCGTCGTTTGGCGTCACGCTCGACAACGTATCGCATACGCCCACGAGGACGGACAAGGTACCGAACGCCACCCCGACAGCGGCATCCGCGGGAACCGACCTGAACGGCATGGCGGTGGTCAACGCCTGCGAGACGATCAAGGCGAGGCTCGGCGCGTTCGCCGAGGCTGAGCTCGGGAGCCCGACTGCGACGCTGCAATTCGAGCAAGGACTGGCGCGGGCGGGCGAGTTCATGATCCCGTTCGATGAACTCGTGCAGGCTGCTTTCCTGGCACGGATATCACTGTCGGCGACGGGGTTCTACGCGACGCCCGAGATTTATTTCGACAAGGCGAAAGGTGTCGGCCAGGCGTTCTATTATTTCGCTAACGGCGTGTGCGCCTCGGAGGTCATGATCGACTGCCTGACGGGCGAACATCGACTCCTGCGCACCGACATCCTGCACGACGTGGGAGCATCGCTGAATCCGGCGATTGATGTGGGCCAGATCGAAGGTGGCTTCATGCAAGGTCTCGGCTGGCTGACGACCGAGGAACTCGTCTGGGATGCCGACGGGCGCTTGGCGTCGAATAGCCCGGCGAACTACAAGATTCCGACGGCCGACATGTGCCCGCCCGTTTTCAACGTACGGTTTTACGAGGCCGAGAATCCCAAACCGACGGTGCACCGTTCGAAGGCAGTCGGCGAACCGCCGCTGATGCTCGCGATTTCCGTCTGGTCGGCGCTTGGTCAGGCATGCCGGGCGGCGGGGAGTCGGCTACCAAATCTGGCCGTACCCGCGACGCCGGAGGCGGTCTTCGACGCAGTCCAAGAGGCACGGCGCCGGTGAACGTGTCGACCAAGCGTTGGTTCGAGGCGAGCGCCGACCTCGCGGGGCGTGGCGAGGCTTTCGTCGTGGCCACCATCCTCGCGACGACGGGATCGACGCCGCGAAATCCGGGCGCAAAAATCGTCGTCTCGGCCGATGGCGTTCATGACACGCTCGGTGGCGGTCAGCTCGAGCTCCTTGTGATCGACGAGGCACGCCGCCTGCTCGATGAGGCGCGTGATCAGCAAACGATCCGCCAGTTCCCGCTCGCGGCTGCCGCGCTGCAGTGTTGTGGCGGGAGCGTGACAGTGCTGTACGAGAGCTTCGCGCCGTCTTTTGCCGTGACCGTATTCGGCGCGGGCCATGTCGGGCGAGAGGTCGTGCGTCTCTTGCGTGAGCTCGATGTACACGTGACATGGCTCGACAACCGTGCGCTTGCCGACGAAGTCGGCGCGATCCGGTGCGATGCGCCCGTGGCATGGGTTATGGAGCAAGCTGATGTCGGTCATGCGCTCGTCCTCACGCACGATCATCAGCTCGATTTCGAACTCATATGCGCGCTGCTTAGACAGTCGGCGCGTTCCATCGGGTTGATCGGGTCGACGACCAAATGGCGGCGGTTCTCGGATCGCCTGAACCGCGACGGTTTTGATGCCGAGGACATCTCGCGCGTGCGCTGCCCGGTCGGCACGCCGCTGGCCCGCAAGGAACCTCTGGCGGTTGCCGTGTCGATCGTGACTGAGTTGCTTTCCCTCGAAGAACGAGGACCTCGCGCGGACGGCTTGACCTGGCGCCAGATCAAGACCGCGCTCGTGCAAACGCCCGGCACCGATCAATGAACGGCGCGCTGGCGAGGTTCAACGCGTCGACGCGAGAGACCGCGCTCGAGATTGCCGCTGGGTTTTGTGCGAGCGAGCGATGGGCGACGACCCTCGTCGACCAACGCCCGTATGCCGACGAAGATCGCGTCTTGTCGGCCGCGATTACCGCGTGGGGCGACGTGTCCGACGAAGACCGGCTCGAGGCTTTCGCCGCGCACCCCCTGATTGGTGATCGTGAGGCGCTGCGCCAACGGTTCGCTGATCGTGCGCGGGCGGAACAAGGTCAGGTGCTCGGCGCGAGCGATGCAACCCTCGATGCGCTCGCGGAGGAAAACCGGGCATACCTCGCGCGGCACGGGTTCATCTTCATCGTCTGCGCGACGGGGAAGAGCGCCGAGGAAATGTTGTGCCTGCTTCGAGCGCGAATCGAGAACGATCGTGTGACGGAAATCGAAAACGCGAGTCGTGAACAGGGCGACATCATGCTGCTGCGAATGCGTCAGCATTTCGACGCGTCGTGATCACGCTGTCGAGTCATGTGCTGGATCTCGATGCCGGTCGCCCGGCGGGCGGCATGCGCGTGACGCTGGCGCGTCGACGCGGCACGGAGATCCAGGTTCTATTCGAAGCGACGACGGATGCGGATGGACGGGTTACAGGATGGTCTGTCGAGGATGGTGGGGATGCGCTACGCGTGACGTTCGCGACCGGCGCCTGGTACGCGGAAAACGGTCGGCGGTGTCTCTATCCCGAGGTCGCCATCGATTTTGATCCACCGGAGTCCGGCCACTATCACATTCCATTGCTCGTCAATCGCAACGGCTATACGACCTACCGGGGTAGTTGAGTGTCGCTCGAGCATTTGCGCGGCGCGACGCTTTCCTTCAGCGCGCGACCCGACGATGAGAATCACCACGGTGTGCATTACTTCGACGACGCGGTGGTCACGATCGACGACGGGCTCATTCGCTCGGTGCTGCGCCTCGATCAGTTCGAACGGGAAGGCGGACGCCTCGAGGCCGTTGACGATCTTCGGCCGGGCCTGATTCTACCGGGGCTGGTGGACCTGCACGTGCACTCGTCGCAGCTGGACATCATCGCGAGCTACGGTCGGCAACTGATGGATTGGCTCGCGGATTATGCGTTCCCGGCCGAGCGTGCCTTCGCGGACGAAGCCCACGCAATTGATGTGGCCGAGCAGTTCCTGGCCCGGTTATTCGAGTTCGGTACGACGACCGCGATGACGTTCACCACGGTCCACGCGCATGCGGCGGACGCCTTCTTCCGCGCGGCCGCGCGGGTCGACGCGCGGATGCTCGGTGGGAAAGTGCTGATGGATCGAAACGCGCCCGGCGATCTGTGCGACGCCGATGACGGCCAGGCGGCGACGCTCGCGCTTATCGAGCGTTGGCACGGATCGGGACGGCTCGACTACGCAGTGACGCCACGGTTTGCGATCACGTCGTCGCCGGCGCAACTCGCGGCGGCGGGCGACGTGATGGCGCGACATCCAGACGTCTACCTGCAAACGCATATTTCGGAGCATCCCGAGGAGATCGCGGCGACGTTGGCGCTCTACCCGGAGGCGAGCGACTACCTCGACGTTTACGCGCGGCACGGACTTCTCACGGACAAGGCGATCTTCGCGCATGGAATCCACTTGTCGGACGCCGAACTCGAACGTATGCGCGCGGCCGGTGCGGCGGTCGCCTTCTGTCCGTCGTCGAACCTCTTCCTGGGCAGCGGACTCCTCGACCTCGAGCGCCTGGAGGAACGTGGTGTCCTGATGGGTCTTGGTTCCGATGTCGGCGGCGGTACCCATCTATCGCTCCTGGCGACGGCTGCCGATGGCTACAAGGTGGCCCAGATGGCGGGTAAAAGCTGGCACCCGCTGGCGGCTCTCGATGCCATCACGCGCGGCGGGGCAGACGCGCTTGGGCTCGCCGACAGGATCGGCACTCTCGCGCCCGGTTCCGAGGCCGATCTCGTGGTACTCGACGCGGCCCCCGGGACGCTCCTCGCGCAGCGGATCGAGGCGGCGACGACGGTCGCCGAGAGGGTCTTCGCCTATATCTTTCTCGGCGCTGAACATGCAGTGGCGCGTACTTATGTGGCCGGGGTGCTCCGCCATCGACGCCAGCCCGCGCAAGATCGGCCAACGGAGGTGGTGCGGTGACGATCGAGGTGGACGTCCTGACATGGCTTGCCTTCGCCCTGCGTTGGTTCCACGTGATTGCCGGGATCGCGTGGATCGGCGCGTCGTTCTATTTCATCTGGCTCGATCTGTCGCTCATCACTCCCTCGGCGGAACGCGACCGTAGGGGGATCAGCGGCGAACTCTGGGCGATCCATGGGGGTGGCATTTACGAAGTCGGCAAATACCGCACCCACCCGACCCCGATGCCGAAGCATCTGCATTGGTTCAAGTGGGAGGCCTACAGCACGTGGCTGAGCGGCACGGCGCTCCTGATCATCGTCTACTACGTCCAGTCGGATGCGTATCTCGTGGGGCCTGATCTGTGGGCGCGCTCGCCCGCCGCCGCGGTGGCCGCGAGCGTGTTCTATCTCGCGGCCGCGTTGGCGGTCTATGAGCTCATCATGCGCAAGATTGCCCGCACGGTCGCGCTACAGCTCGGGCTCATGGTCCCATTTGTCGTGTTGCTGAGCTTCCTGGCGTTCGAGACCTTCGCGGCGCGTGCGGCGATGCTCCATGTCGGCGCGGCGTTGGCGACAATGATGGCCGCCAACGTGTTTCTCGTGATCATCCCGGCCCAGAAGGCTTTCGTCAGCGCGATCGAGCGGGGCGAGGATCCGCCGGTCGACCGAGCCACCGCTGCAAAGCAACGGTCGACACAGAACAACTACCTCACGCTACCGGTACTGCTCTGCATGCTGTCGACGCATGCGGCGTTCATCTACGGCCACGCGGTGGCGTGGCTCTTCGTACCCGCATTCGCGCTCGTCGCGGCATACGCGCGCCACTACTTCAACGAGAAACACGCCGGACGCCACCGGCCGATGATCCTCGTCGTCGCGGCGGCCGCGTTCGTCGCATTGGTGTTGCTGCTCGGTATTGAGACGCGTAAGGAAGCGACGACGTCCACGGGGGAACTCGCGCCTGGACAGGTGGCCGGCATCGTCGCGCGTCACTGTACGGGTTGCCACGCGGCGTCGCCGACTCAGCCCGGCTACGTCGTGCCGCCCGCGGGCCTCGTGTTCGTCACGCCCGATGACCTGCGCGAACACCGCGCGCGTGTCGTGACGTCTCTCGAAACGCAGTTCATGCCGCTCGCGAATCTCACGGCAATGGCCCCGGACGAGCGCGCGGCGCTGCTCAGCTTTCTGGGTTCGCCTTGAAACCGTGATGGGCGTGCCAGTGCCGCGCGATGTCGACGCGGCGTGTGATCCAGACACGCTCGTGCGCGAGCACGTGCTCGAGGAATCGCCTGACCGCAACTGCGCGTCCAGGGCGACCGGCGAGTCGACAATGCAACCCGACGCTCATCATCTTTGGTGCTTGCGCGCCCTCCGCGTAGAGGAAGTCGAACGTGTCGCGCAGGTAGGTGAAGAAATGATCGGCCGTGTTGAATCCCTGTGTTGTGGCGAAACGCATGTCGTTGGCATCCAGCGTGTAGGGGATCACCAGGTGACCTTCGAAGTCGGGATGCCAGTAGGGTAGATCGTCGTTGTAGGCATCCGCGTCGTACAGGAAACCGCCCGCTTCGACGACTAGTCGGCGCGTGTTGGGACTGTCGCGGCCGGTATACCAACCGAGTGGTCGGCTGCCGGTCACGGCGGTATGGATCTCGATTGCGCGCTCGATCTCGGCGCGCTCCTCGGCCTCGGGCATGAACTGGTGGTCGACCCAGCGGTGCGCGTGGGAGGCGATCTCCCAGCCGGATTCCTTCATTGCCGCGACGGCATCGGGGTTGCGCGCAAGCGCCATCGCCACGCCGTAGACGGTGATGGGGACATCGAAATCGGTGAAGAGTCTGTGTAGGCGCCAGAAGCCCGCGCGGGCGCCGTACTCGTAGATCGTCTCCATGCTCATGTGACGAGCTTCGTAGGCGTGGGCGCCGATGATCTCCGAAAGAAACGTCTCGGAGTGGCTGTCGCCGTGCAGCACCGAGTTCTCCGCGCCTTCCTCGTAGTTCATGACGATCTGCACCGCGATGCGCGCATCGCCCGGCCAGCGCGGGTGCGGTGGTGATGCGCCGTAGCCGACCAGGTCCCGGGGATAGTCGCGGTTGAAGGGATAGTCGGTCACGGTGAACGCCTCTTGTCGCCCGACGACGCCAGGCCGTCGCGATTCCTTATGCGTCTTTCACCAGGCGGATCCGCTCCGGATAAAGGTTCGCCAGGTGCTGTGTCGGCTTGCCTTGCTGGTAACGGAAATCGCAATGGCTCGCCCCCAAGGCGATCGTGCCGGTCCGGCGCAGACCCAAGGTGCCCTGGTCACTCGCGACGTCGTCGTAGGCACACATGTACGGCACGAGATCCATTGCGTCGTGTTGGGAGAACACGTGGCAGATTGCGCAGGACTTGATGTTGTAACCCCAGTCGAACGTTTCGCCGTCGCCCTGGACCACCTCGATGTCGAATTCGCCGGGATGGGTTTTCTTCGCTGCCATCGCGGCGTCCATCTCGCTGAGGTCGGGTTCCTCGTCTTCATCGGGCCCGGGCGGTTGCGGTCGCATTCGCGAAAGCTCCACGTACTTCGAGCCGTAGTCGTGCACGTTCACGCTTTTCGTCCGAAGGTGCATGTAGAGGCTCAGCACCGAAGCGCAGATGAACATGGCGTAGGCCACGGGGCTTTGCGGTTTATCGAGGTAAGGCATCCCCGGCGCGATTGTGTCGAGGTTTCGAGACGCCGCGTCGACGGCGAGGGCCGGCGCGTCTACGAATTCGGCCGCGAGGAGCTCGAGCATCTCCCGTGATTGTTCGAAGTATCTCTCGAGGACTGCAACGCCGTCGATACTCGCCATCACTATTCAGCTCCCCCAGTGCCCGTCGTCCGGGCGAAATTTGACCTTCGACGACAGTTTACGCCCAACGTCGGCAGCGAAAATGGTGTGTCCGGTCGCGACGAAGTGCGTGTAGATGCCCTTGAGGCGGATCGGCATAGTGGGGCGGTACGTCAAAACCCGGGCTTGTTCGATGTGTGGTTTTTTCCGTGGCCGTTTCTCGAAGGTGGTAGGCATCACGGTCGTCAGTCTGCTCGGGGTTCTCGCCTTCGGCGCTGAAGAAACAACCGGCGACGACGAGAAGAAGAACGGTGCGGACAACCAGAAGACGGTGGCGGAAATCCGTGACGGCAGCGAAGAAGTAGCGGGTTTTTTCACGCTGCTGCGGGGAAGCGAAGACGGCAAGTTGCAGCTGCTCGTGCGCCCGGATCAGCTCGGACAGGAGTTCATCTACCACACGCACGTCGTCGACGGTGTCGCTGAACTCGGCCTCTTCCGAGGCAATTACGGCGGTGGGCGGGTATTCGAACTGAGACGACATTTCGATCGAATCGAGATTGTCGAAGAGAACGCGAAGTTCTTCTTCGATCCCGAAAGCCCGCTGATTCGGGCGAGCCATGCGAACGTCACCGCGGCGATTCTGGCGACGCGAAAAATCGTGGCGGAGGACGACGAGGCGATCGTGATCGGTTTCGACGACGTGGTGTTGAAAGAGCACTTGCAGCAGATCAAACCGACGCCGAATCCGAACGCGAAGCCCGGCGAACGCTTCGGGCTCGGCAAACTGAACGCGCGGCGCAGCAAGGTGATCTCGGTCAGAAGTTACCCGCGCAACACGGAAGTGGTGGTCGAGTACGTGTACGAAAACGCCGCCCCGGTACAGCGCGGTGGCGATGACGTCACGAATGCCCGCTCGGTCAGCATCCAGATTCAACATTCTTTCGTGGCGATGCCGGACGCCGGCTTCGAGCCCCGTTTCGACGACTACCGGATCGGCTACTTCACCAACGAGGTGACGGACCTCACCTCCGATAGCCACGCGCCGTATCGCGACCTCATCAATCGATGGCGTCTCGTCAAGAAGGATCCGGCCGCGGCGATCTCCGACCCCGTCGAACCGATTACATTTTGGATCGAGAATACGACGCCTTTGGAGTTTCGCGAGACGATCCGCGAAGCCGCGCTGTCCTGGAATTCATCGTTCGAAAAGGCGGGGTTCTCCAACGCGATCGCTGTCGAGACTCAGCCGGATGATGCCGAGTGGGACGCTGGCGACATTCGCTACAACGTGCTGCGTTGGACCTCGTCGCCGCGGCCGCCTTTCGGTGGGATGGGACCGTCGTTCACGAATCCGCGCACGGGCGAGATTCTCGGTGCCGACATCATGCTGGAGTTCAGCTTCGTCGCGAATCTGGCCCGAACGCAGGAACTGCTTCAACCAGACTCGCATCCCGGATTCGATGCCACCCGGCACTGCATGCTCGGGCAGATGATGCAGAGCCAGTTCCAGTTCGCGAGGTTGAGCCTCGATGTGCAGGGTGTTGACGAAGAGCTCCAGGATCAGCTTTTCGAAGACGCTCTCTCGATGCTCATCCTGCACGAGATTGGCCACACGCTCGGTCTCAATCACAACATGCGGGCGAGCCAGATGAGCTTGGATCCGTTCGATGCCGTCGCGGTGGCCGCGCACGGGCTCTCTGGCTCGGTCATGGACTACGAAGCGGTCAACGTCGCCCCATCCGGGCGCGAGCAGACGCTCTTTTATCAATCGCGGCCCGGACCCTACGACGACTGGGCGATCGAGTTCGGCTATTCGCCCGCGCTTTCCGACCCGGCGGCGGAGCGGCAACGCCTCGATACGATTCTGGCGCGATCGGGCGAGCGCGAACTCGCCTTCGGCAACGACGCCGATGACATGCGCGCCCCGGGGCGTGGCATCGATCCGCGGGTCAACACGTGGGATCTCGGCGCGGATGCGGTTGGCTACGCGATCACGCGGATCGAGCACATCCGTGAGATTCATGGCTCGATGCTCGATCGGTACGACCACTACGACACGTGGCAGCCGCTGCGTAGCGGGTTCCAACGGCTGGTCGGCCAATGGGGTCAAGCGGCACGCGTGATCGCGGGATACGTGGGCGGCGTCTACGTCACGCGATTACCGCCCGGGAGCGACGCGACGCCCTACGAGCCCATACCGATCGATGAACAACATCGGGCGATGAATGCGTTGGCGGAGTACGTCTTCGCGGGGGGTGTGTTTGCGGATGCCGAGGTGTTGCGTCGTCTCCAGCCGCAACGTCGAGGGTTCGGGTTCTCCGGGAAGCCGGAGGATCCACCGCTCCACCAACAGGTGCTCGCGATGCAACGCCGGGTGCTGGACTTCCTGCTGCATCCGGTCGCCCTGCAGCGTATGACGAATACCCGGCTCTACGGAAACGAGTACGACGTCGCATCGATGCTGAATGATCTCAGCGATGCGATCTTCGTCGACGACCTCCGCGGTGACGTATCGACACAGCGTCAGAATCTGCAAGTCGAATACGTTTCCATGCTGGCCGAATTACTGGATGCAAAAAAGGGCGCCGACCACGTCGCCCGAAGCAGCGTTCACTACCAGCTCGAACGCGTGCGTAACTGGATGTCGAGGAAGCGTGGCGGCAATCTCGAGACGCAAGCCCACAGTGGACACGTGCTCTTTCTCGCCGAGAAGGCGTTGGCGATCGAGGCGTAGTTCGCGCGTTTGGGCCGAGAGGTGATCGAGACGCGCGAGATCCGCGTCGCGCGTCGTTACTCCCGTTGGATCGAGATTTCCGGCGTATAGACGGTTGCTCCGCTTGGGTTGGTCGCGCGCTTCTCGAGGTGGGCAAGACATTCCTCGGTGCTGTCGAAACGTTTGACGAAGCTCCACTTCACGGCCGAAACGGACGTCTTCGAGAGCGGGCGCTGCTCTCTCATGTCCTGCCAGTCATCGGGAAGGGCGCCGCGAGGATCGACCACGTAGGCTTTCTCGACGCCCAGCGCGTTGACGTTGCGAATGACCGTGCCGATGTTCCTCATGTCGCTCGGTTCTTCGACGACGGCGATAAGGTTCTTGCAGCGGTACGGCTTGATTTCGTCAGCCCGCCGTCGCGCGGGGGATTTGGCGTTCGTTTCGTTGGTCATCGGGTTGCTGCGCGTTCGTTCAATTCACCGGCCGCGTGACCTCGATCGTGTCGCTCCCGACGGGCAGTTCGAACCACATGAGGTCTTCCGTCAGAACTATGTCGTCGTCGACGCCCTGCATGAAGACGCCTTCCATCTGCGCGTTTCGCGGTGGTGGGACGAGGTGGTAGAAGGCCAGCAATCCAATCTCGATTTCGGCTGCCGCTGCAGCGATCGCCGTCGTGTGGGCGTGATAGCCGATCACATCCCGCAGGATCTGCGCGCGGACAGCCATTCCCATGCGTTCGGCGTTGGCGACGGCGGCGTTCAGGATCATCGGCGAAAGCGCGTCATGCAGGAGGAGGTCGGTGCCGTCGGCGGCTTCCATGAGCGATGCCGAAACAACCGTGTCGCCGCTGATGACGACCGAGCGGTCGCCGTAGTCGACGCGGTAACCGAACGCGGGATGAATCGGTTCGTGGTTCACGGGGATTGCCGTAATCGTTAGGCCACCGATGGTCTCGGTCGCGCCTGGGGCGAGTATGTTGGCTTCGAGAAGCCCCGCGTCCGGCTTCAGGAGTTCGGCGCCGTGGTGCGCGACTCTGTAGTTGCGATCGAGTTCGTATGCGTCGTTGAGGCCTGCCACGACCAGATCGACGCCTTGCGGACCGTAGACCGCGAGCGGGGGTCCCGCCGACCGCTCGCCCAGGAGGTGAGGTTGATCGGGTAGAGGTCCGAGATGTGATCCGAGTGGAAATGCGTGAGGAGTACCGCGTCCAGGCGTGGCGCCGGCAGGCCGCCGAGTGTGAGTCGGGTGCCGGAGCCGGAACCCGTATCGAAAAGCACGTAAGCATCATCCGTGACGACGGCAATACAGGCTTGTGCACGTTGCTGATCGGCAAGTGGCGACGAGCTCCCGCAGATGAATACGCGCAGGCTACCGGTCGCGTCTTGGGCAACAGCGGCCATCGACCACGTCACGGCGAGAATCAGCAAGGCAATGGACTTCATTGGGTCGGGTCTCTGACGGGTTGAGTTGTGCCCGCGCCCCCTCGGCTCGGGCTGGAGCGATCAGCCCTCGGCGAAACGCTCGAGTTCGGTCGCGCATTGTTCCGGCACCTCGAGCGGCAGAAGGTGCCCTGCGTCGATCTCGACGAATTCGCCGCGAGGAAAAAGCCCGGCGACGCGACGGAAGTACTCGGGCGGAAAGAAACCGCGGCTCGCGTGCGCGAACAGCACCGGCGCCTTCACCTCGGGCGCGAACTCGGTCGTCTCCAAGCTCCCGGTGGTTTCGAAGATGTGGGCTTCGACGGACGGATGGCATTTGAGTTCGACCTCGCCGCTCGGCAGATCGCGAAAGCCGTCTGCGAGATAGATCTCGAACGCTTCATCGAGCCACGCGGCGAAGAGTGGTTTGCCGTGCCAGGCATCCCGTATGACGTCGCGTGACGGCCACACGACACGTCGACGCCGAGTTTGGGACACGCGTTCGGCTTTCTGGCTCGGCGGAGGTTCGACGCCGGGATCCATACCGAATTTTGCCAGCGCTTCGGCCTTGGGGTGGACGGGCGGATCGAGCATGGCGACGCGCTTGTAGGTGCCGGGGTATAGCGCCTCGACCGCGGCGGTGAGGATGCCGCCGAACGAGCTGCCGATGCCGTACTCGATCTGCTCAACGGCGAACTCGTCCATCAGTGCCCGGGCGACGTTGGCGAGATCCTCGACAAAGTAGTCCCACTCGTATCCCTCCGGCGCGACGCGTGCATCGGAATCACCGTGTCCACGTGCATCGATCGCGAAGATCCGGTAGTGCTCGGTGAGCTTGTGCGCGAGCGGCTCCCAGAGGGCCCCGCACATACCGTTGGCGTGGTGGAGCAGGGCAATCGGCCCATGGCCGCCGAAGTCCCACCCCGCGATCGTGATCGTGCCTCCAGGATCGCTCGCGTCGGGGATCGTCCAGCGTCGTGCTTCACGCATGGGCATGCTTCGTCCTTAGTGTCTTCGCCCGCCGCTCACGCTTGAGCGACGGGACGGTGGGTCGGTCTCTGCTAGTCGAGCATCTCGGTCACGCTCGCCCCCGGCCGCGCGATCATCGCGCATTCGCCCTTCAGGGCGACTGGCCGCTGCATGAGCGCCGGGTGTTCGAGAAGCAGTGCCACCACGCTGTCGGCGTCTTGATAGTCCGCTTTGTCGAGGCCGAGTTCCTTGAACTTCTTGTCGTTGCGGACGAGATCGGCCGGGTTGTTCGGAATGAGTTCGAGAACTCGTTCCAAGTCGGCTTTTGTTAGTGGGGTTTTCAGGTATTCGATGACATCGAACTCGACGTCTTGCTCGCGCAATGTCGCCATTGCGGTGCGTGAATTACCTCATCCCGGGTTGTGGTAGAGGATGAGCTCTGCCATGGGTACTCCTCAGGTTTGCTGTCGGTTGAAGGTAGCCGGTCGCGGCCACTTCCATCGGTCATATGCTAGCCGATGCCGGACTCGAGTTTGAGAAACTGGCCGCCGGCGTACATTGCCTCGCCGGGTTCCGGGGGGCGTTTCGGCGCGGGCCGTGTGCCGGACTTCTGCACGGCTTTCGCGCGTCGAGCGGCGAAGGCTTCCGGATTCGGTTGCGGTAGTGGTTCGGTCCAGATGGCGTCTGTACCGAAGAAACGAAGCGTGAGTGACCGACGCTCGATCTCAGGTGTCGTCTGGCCCCCGCCGTGCAACGTGGCGAGGTGAAAGACGATGAGGTCGCCGCGCTTGACGGGCCAGGAGAGGATGTCCCACGCGTCTCGATCGGCTTCGATATCGGGCAGCCGCGGCATGCTCGAGTCGGGGTAGATCGGGTGCGTATCGTCTTCGAGATCGAGATAACTTGCGCCGTTGTAGAGCACGCCGCGGTGGGAGGCGCGAACGAACTCCAGGCAGTTCGATTGCGACAGATCGCCGAGGGAGATCCAGACGCCGATGACCGAGGACCCGGTGAACGGTAGATAGGAGAGGTCTTGATGCCAGGGCGTGCGCCGCGCGTGGCCGCCGTGTTTCCAGAAGAGTTGCTCGCCCAGATACCAGACGTCGCCGCCGTCGTAGAGGCGTTTCACCATGTCGACGATCCGGGTCTTCGCGAAGATCGAGGAAAAGGCATCTTCGTGTGGTGCGTAACCGGTCGACTCGTAGAACGTGGCGGCTTCGTGCGTGTAGCGTTTCTCGGCCCCGGGACCGGGGTTGTCGACCATCCACTGAAAAGCGGCGTCCACTAGCTGCATTTCGGTTTCGCTGAAACCGCCATGAATCAGAATCGCGCCGTCGTCGGCGAGTTTCTGCCGGTGTTCGTTCCAATCATCCTTCATTCGAACCTCGATCCTGGCCGCGTGGTCGCCGAAAGGGCATTGTTAGCACGCCGGGTAAGTGGCAGACATCCCGAATGTCGTCGAAGCCCGCCACGCCGACCACCATCGCTTCGTGGCCCGTAACGGGCTGGTCTCGATAGGTGCCGAACAGTCGGTCCCACCAGGGCACGTTGAAACCGAAGTTCGAGTTCGTCTCGATTTGGTCGACCGAGTGATGCACGCGGTGCATGTCGGGCGTCACGATGACCCACCGCAGGATTCGATCGAAACCGAAGCCAATACGGACGTTGCCGTGATTGAAGGTCGATGTCGCATTGAGCAGGACCTCAAAGAGCACCACCGCGGTGATCGGTGCGCCGATGGCGACGATCACGAGCATTTTGATCAGCATCGAGATCGAGATCTCGATCGGGTGAAAACGGAGTCCTGTGGTGAGGTCGTAATCCGGGTCGGCATGATGCACGCGGTGCACCCGCCAGAGCGCGGGGATCGCGTGAAACGCCCGGTGCTGTACCCAGATGACGAAATCGAGGATCAGGATCGACGCGACAAGCGTGACGCCGAACGATACGTCCCATCGGTTCAGGATTCCCCACTCGTTGGCCGAGGCGAACGCCGCCGTACCGACGGCGGCGATGGGAAAGAGAAGTCGGATGATCAGCGCATTGAGTACCGCGAGGGCAAGGTTGCTTGCCCACCTCAGAACCCTACCGATCTCGAGGGCGCGGCGCGGGATGATGATCTCGGCCAGTGCGACCAGAACGAAGATCGTGACCGATGTGCTCGATCGAACCAGAACTTCGTTGGCAGTGACCCAGCTCGCGTCTAGCTCGACCACTCGTCGCCGCCTTCGATAAGGGCTAAGTCGTCGCGGAACACGTCGTATCGACTCGCGTCGACAGGGACGATTCCGTTCAAGCCAAGCGGGCCGTCGGCCCCCAGCGCGTCGATCGCCGCGGCGAGCGCGAGCCGCAGCGGTTCCGCCGACAGGTTGTTACGCGTGATGAAGGGGGGTGCGGGACCGGACCGCGTGCGATCGATGATCTCGACGTCGAGTGATTCCAATGCGCGCCAAGAAATCGCGTCGATGGCGGCGATGTCGGCCCTTCCCGCCCGCACCATCTCGATGCTCCGCGCGTGAGATCCGGTGAAGATCACGCGTTTTGCTCGACGGTGCGTATCGGCCAGCCAGTAAATGAGCGACGTGTGGCCCGACCGGGAGTGTGGGTCGTTAACGGCCACCACGGCGTGGGTTGGCGGTTCGTCTCGGGCGATGACGAGGCTGTAGTAGTCACCAGACTCGCACTCGAGATCACGGAACACCGGCGCTGCGATGGGTTGCAGATTCGATGTCCGGCCCACGACATCGAGGCCGCAGCACTGGCTCAGTAGCAGCGCGGGATCGGCCCACTGGGATTGGCCGGGTCGTCGGTCGAGCCGCCTGTCGAGCGGTCCGAAGCCCAATTCGTCGAGGTTCGGACGAAGGGAATCCCAAAGCGCATTCCAGCCGGGTTTTGCTGTGCCGACGTCGTACCACGGGAAGCCGACGCGGGTCGGCCGGGCGTGGTCTGTGGATCGGGTGGGGCGATGCACGATCGTTGCAGCGCCGATTCGTGCGCTTAGGCCGCGCTCGACGGTGATTCGACGGACTCGTAAAGCTTCGCCCGGTCGCGTTCGTAGCGCCGGCCCGCAAAGTAGAAGAGCGGAATACAGCTGAACGAAATCACCGTGAACACCAGCAGCACGATCGTGTAGGGCTCGGTCGAACCGGCGGCAATCATGGCGTCGACGGCGATTCCCGCCGCCGTGATGCCGATGCCTACACCGACGAGGTTCAGCGTCAGCAGATAGAACGCGACGATCGTGGCGCGAACAGTCGGTGGAACGAGCTCCTGCACGGTCGAGAATGTCGGTCCGTAGAAGGTGCCGAGTTGGAAGTAGGCGATGAAAACGCCGATCCAGAACCAGATCGAATCACCCGGCACGATGCGATAGACGATGTTGATCGGTGCCAGGATCAGCATGATGACGAAGAGAAACATCGGCCGTCCCATGCCAGTCTTGCGCTGCAACCAGTCGCTACCGAGGCCGCCGAACAGATTGCCGAGAACGCCCCCGACGATGCCGATCCAGCCCGTGTAGCGAGCGATCTCGGCGCGATCGAAGCCCCGTTCTTCGACGAACCAGAGTTGCTCGAATCCGGCTGCGCCGAGGACAAAATGAAAGGCGACGCCACCACCGATCGTCATCATGAGCGCGGGCGATTTCGGCAGCGTCCTGGCGACGGTGATGGCGATCTCGACGAATCCGATCTGCGGTTCGCCTGCCGATTCACCGTCGGCACTCGATTTCAACAGATGGCGACGCGGCGTCTCCTTGATGAACAGCATGGCGATCGCCAACGCCACGCCGATGCCGCCCAGCAGGTAAAAACAGTTCCGCCAGCCGATGGCGGGCCCGAGATAACCGACGACGAGCAGGCTCAAGCCTGCGCCGATCGGCACGCCCATGTAGTAGAAACCGGACGCGAAACCGAGCGAGCGAGCCGGAAAACGATCGGCGAGGAGTGACATCGAGGTCGGCGTCATGATCGATTCGCCGACGCCGATGAACATGCGCGGGAGGGCGAGGCTCAGAAATCCCTTCGCCATGCCGGAGGCGGCCGTCAAGATGCTCCAGAGCGCGAGGCCAGCGGCGATCAGGCGGGTGCGGTTCACCTTGTCGGCGAGCACGCCCATAAACACACCCATGATCGAGTAGAAGAAGAGGAAGACGAGCCGGTGAGGAGTCCGAACTCGGTGTTGGTCAGGTTGAGGTCCGGCATGATGTAGTTCGCGAAGCTCGCGAGGAGTTGCCGGTCGACGAAATTCATGACGTTCAGCAACGTCAGGAAAACGAGGAAGACGTAGCTTCCCGAGCTGACGCGCTCTTCTTCTTCTGCGTCTTCTTGCATGTTCGCCTCCTCCCTTGGCTCGACCTTAGTCAATCGACGTGGGGCAATCGAGCGATCTATCCGTCATCGCGAGGCTTTCAAAGCCCGCGTCAGTACCTCGCGCTGCGTCACTCGCCCGGGCGGTTGGTAGCTGAAGAGCAACGCGCGTCGCCCCTGATCAGATTGGTTCGGTGCGGATTGATGCAGGAGATAGGGCCCGAAAAAGATCACCGATCCAGCCGTGGCTTCGACCGGGATCAACTCGAAACCGCCGAGGTCGTCCGGCGAAAGCTCGTGCCGGGCAAACCGATCTTCACTTTCGGACAACATCCATTCGCCGCGGTCGTGACTGCGCGGCACGACATACAGGCAGCCGTTTTCCTGATCGGCGTCGTCCAGAAACAGCATTGCCGTCGCGACCTCTGCTGCGTTCTCGGCGACGTTCAGCCAGTAAGGGAAGTCCTGATGGAGCGGGTTGGCGCCGCCGTCGTGTGGCCGTTTGAGGTTGAGTTTCTCGGTAAAGAGGGCAGGCGCAGCGCAGGAGAGGATGTCCTTCATCGGCTCGATGAAACGCGGATCGGCCGCGGCGTCGCGCAAAGTTGGAGATAGGTGCGCGAACGGCTCGATGCCGTGGACGACGTCCGAATCACCTTCCCACTTGATCATGACGCTGTTATCGACATCGCCGTCGAAGGTATAGCTGCCGAAGCGTTGACGCGGCGTGTTGCGGTCGCGCACGAGTTGCTCGACCAACGTTTCACCGGCGCTGATCAGCGACGCGGTCTCTTCGGTATCGAAAGCGTCATGTCGAATGACGAAGCCCTCGATGTCGTAATGGTGCTTCTCTTCGATGCTGAACGCGTGCGGTCGTAGCGGCACGATGAACCTCCCCGTGCGTGCTGCCGAGCTGACCCCGCTCGGTGTGCCGCGATTGGTTGTTTCAATGATGACGATACCCTCTTACCGGATGCGGATCCGGCAGTGTTCGTCTGCTAGTTTTGACGCCCGCACCGTGATAATTCGCGACCATGGCATACCCACAAGCGAGCACATCGGACATCGAGTTTTTCCGCTCACACGGCTGGCTCGTCGTCGACGATGCGATCGATCCGAATGATCTGCAGAATCTCATGGCGCGTTGCGATGAAATTCTGGCCAACCGATCGACGATGGCGTTCGATTGGGCTTGGCAGAAAGGGGTCGCGCGGGATGCGCGTGCATTCAAGATCGTGCAAGCCAGTCCGACCCGGCAATGGCCGGAATTCGACGACGCACCGTTCCGTTCGTGGGCGATCGAATTCGGTTCCGCGCTTCTCGGTGATGCACTCGAGTTCTGGTACGACCAGTTCCTGGCCAAGCCGCCGCACAACGAAACGCCGACGGCATGGCATCAGGACGAAGCGTATTGGGGAAGAAATCTCGATGAGCGCGGCATCACCTGTTGGATGCCGTTCCACGATGTGGGCGTCGAGATGGGTTGCATGCACTTCATCGACGAAGGCCATCGGCTGGGTGTCTTGACGCATCGTCAACCGGAAAACGTGCAAAGCGATTTGCTCTCGTGCGCACCGGACGAGACGCGTGCGGTTGCATGTCCCTTGAAACTCGGCGCCGTGACTTTCCATCACGGCAAGACGCCGCACATGACGACGGCCAACGAGACGAACACCTGGCGTAGGGCGCTGACGCAGCATCTGAAGGTGGTCGGCACCGAAGGCGAGGGCGATCACTACCCGTGGAAGGTTTACGTCAACCAGTTTTCCGGCAAGCGCGTCATTCCGCCTTCGCGGTGATCGATCCCGTCACCCCGGCGGATTCAGCCCGGCACGATATCGAGGGGGGCGGTCATGCGTGGCGCATCGTCGGCGACCGGTACGGTGCCGTGCCACGTGTAGGACGGAAAAAGGGCAATCAGACCCGCGCGGGGTTCGATCCAATCGCTGGGCGCGAGTTGTGGATCCGTCAGGAATGGCGGCATGCCGAAACGCAGCCAACCCGCACGGGTCTCCGGTGAACCGATGCCCTCGGCAATGACGTAGTAGGCCGAGCTGATCCAGCCCTCGGGATGCACGTGGTCGACGTGGTAGCCGCCGTCTGCCAAGTTGACCGACCAGCAGTTCTCGATCGTAAATCGTCCCTGGTTGCGCCGCGTGAGCGGCATCTTGTCGCTCGTGCCGATCTCGGCGAGGTATTGCTCGATCGGATCGGCCAGGGCGGCGAGATAGGCGCGGATCAGCTCTTGATCGAGCGTAACGAGATTGTGTTGGGTCTGGGTACCGGTCCGAACGCTCTGATCGAGTGGATGCCGTGCCGTCGCGTGCATTTCGCCGAGTAAGGCGGCGAAGTCACGATTGAATTCCGCCAGCGATGAAAAACCGTCCGGGGTCGGGATCTCGTAGCAACGGACGTGGGCGTCGAAGCTGTTGAGCCTTTCCGGATCCTCGCCACCGGTGAGCCGTAGCGCGGTCGCTTCGTAGGCCAGCCAATGTTGACCGAGGGGCTCTAGCTTGCGCCGTGCGCGAATGATGGGTTGTGCGACCGCAGCGTCGCCCGTCATGAGCGCCGTCACGATGCGAGCGGAATCCATGAGTGGCGTGGACGGTTGGCCCCGTTCGGTCGACGACGCCGGGTTCGCCGTTAAGAGCGCCTTTGCCGCGATCGCGTTCCCGGCCTCGATCTCGCACCAGATGAGTGACGCTGCGATATCCGGGTCCGCGCGGAGCGTGTGCGGAAGTTTGTCGCCCAGCTCGCGGATCGAATCGAGGTCGTCGCTCTCCCGGTAGATCGCGAGCACCGTCGACACCAGCGGACCTTGCTCGCTCGACTCGCGCAGGAGCGTGTCGAGTTCGTCCTGGCGTCCCTGCATCCACAAGACGTTAGCCATCGTTCGCAGTGTCGTCGGCGACGGCGTCTCGGCATGGGCGCGGTGGAGATCGAGGTAGCCGTTGGATTCGTCATTGAGTTCCAGACGCGCCCGCCCTCGCATGTAACGCAGATAGCCATCGGGCGTTCCGGCTTTGGCGGCATCGTCGATCATGCTCGAGAACAGCGCCTCAGCGACTTCGGCATCACCACGCCCGAGCAGTGCTGCGCCGATGCCGTAACGGACGTCGTCGTTGTCCGGACTGAGTTTTTCCGCTCGACGGTAGACGGCGAGCGCTTCGCCCCAGCGCGAGAGGTCCAGGAGCAACCGGCCGAGTGAAATCCAGCCGGGGAGGAAATCGGGCTGGCGGGCGACGGATTGTCGGAAGAAGCGTTCGGCGTGATCCGCAAGGCCTCGTTGGCGTGCAACCAGGCCCTGATTTCGGGACAGGTCGTGGTCGTGCTGGCCCGCTTTCTTGAGCGCTGCTGCTGCTTTGCTGAGCAGGAATGCAGCGCGTTCGTAGTTGCCGGCTTTGCGCTCGACGAGTCCGAGGATATGTAGCGCCTGCGGCTCTTTGCGACGGGCGAGGAGCTTGCGCGCCTTCGCGGCGTCACCCTTCTGATGAGCCTGGTAGGCGGTGGAGATGATCTTCTCGACGTTGGCCATCGCGATCAGCGCGTCGCCTGGATGCGCCACGCGAGCGGTAGCTCGGAGGTCGAGGTGAAGAAAGGCTCGGCCGACACCGTTTCGCAACCGCCTTCGACGAGGCAGGCCTTGATCGCATCGATCTGCGTCTCGCTCAGGGCTGCCTGGGCCATCTGCGCGTAGCGGGCATCCGCCCGCACGATCTCCTCATGCATCTCACCGAGCCACCGGACGATTTCGTCTGGGTTGTACTTCTCGAAACTCGAGAACATTTCCTTGAAGCCGCCGTAGAGGTGCACGTGGATACCGCTACGCGCCTCTCGCATCGCGGCCGCGACTTTGCGTTCGCTATCGATGAAGAGATTGCGCGCGAGAACGTGAGCGCTCTCGTGGTGGTCCTTTTTTGTATGGACCAACGCGATTGCGTTGCTGACGAAGTTCGTGTTGAGAACGGCCTGGGTGCCGGTATAAGCCGGGGCGATCTTCTGATCGATGTGACCTTTCTGATGGTGGCAAAGGCAGTCGATTCGCCCGCCCGGTCGAACGCATGCGGCGGCGGCGGTGAACGCTTTGACTTTGTCGGGTGCGTATTCGATGCCGAACTGGCTGACCGCCATGTCGAACGTGGCTTTTTCGAACGGTAAGACCTCGGCGGAACCGAGGTGCAGCGTCGCGGTGGGGTGGCGTGCGGCGCAAACCTTGAGCGCTTCATCCGATACGTCGACGCCGTGCAGGACGTGCGTGTGATCGTCGGGCAGCGCGGTGAAAATCGAGCCGCCGCCGCAGGCGATGTCGACGATCGTTGTGGCGTGCGCTAGTTCGGCGAAGACCGACCGCCAATGCGCTTCGAGCTCCGGGTGTTTGCCACCTGCGCCGTCGAGGAATACCTCACCCTCGGCGCCTTCCTTGCGCCAGTAGTCAGACCAATCGTCGGCCTGCGTCACGCTTTCTTCCTCCCGTTGTCGCCTAGAGTGATGCTCTCAAGACGTCGCGCGTTGCGTCCTTCTCGCCCGGGTTCAGGTAGAACTCGGAGGGCGCGAAGTCGGTTACACCCGCGTTCGCCATCCTCGCCAAACCGTCCTGCACTTGCGATTCCGATCCCACGATCGCGACATCGCCCGGTCCGTCTGCCCCCTCGCGCTCGAACATGGCCCGATAAGTCGGCAACTGGGCGTACATGGTAAGGCGTTTGCCGATCTCGGCGCGGACGGCCGCTTCGTCGTCGGTGACGCAGACGGGCAGCGTGGCAATGACGCGCGGCGTGGGCCGGTTCGCCTTCGCCGCCGAATCCGAGATACGCGGGACGATGTGATCCTTGACGGTCTTCGGGCCGACCCAAGCGAGCGTCGTCCCGTCGCAGAGCCGCCCGGCGACGGCGAGCGCTTGAGGACCGAGCGCCGCGGCGATTACCGGCACGTTCTTGCTGGGTGGTCTGAAGAGCTTGGCCGTCGCCTTCAACGTTTCGCCTGAATAGTCGACCTGGCCGTCGCGCATGAGCGGCATGAGGATGCTCAAGAATTCGCGCAGATGCCGGATCGGCTTCTCGAAATCGATGCCCAGCGTTTCCATCATCGCCTCATGGGAGAGACCGATGCCGAGGGTCAGTTCGTTGTCCATGCTGCCAGCGACGGTGAGCGCCTGGCCCGCGAGCACCAGCGGATGGCGTGGATAGGTCGGCACGATCGCCGTCCCGAGTTCGATTCCTGCGACGCGTTGTCCGACCAGCGATAGCACCGTGAGCGCGTCGAATCCGCCCGTCGGGTGTTCGGCCAGCCAGTAGCTCGTGAAACCGTCTTCCTTCGCGTCGGCCGCGTGTTGAACGATCCGGCCGACATCCGCGTGGTTGACGAGGCCCGTACCGTTCAGTCCGATTTTCATACGCTTTGTTTCCTTAAGGGGCTGGGAAGGCGCAGAAGCCATCCGATCGTGGAGCCAAGTCGCGAGCTTGTCGACCTCCGCACCTCGAGATCGGTTACCACGATCGCCTCGCCCTGCGCCCGTGTGTTTAGTCTCTGGATTGGCTGTACTCGCTGTATCGCAAGAGTAAGCTCTCGACGATAAGTTTCGACTCGAAACTCATTGGAGAAATGCTTGGAAGCATCCCAGTTGGACAACCGCCTGGCCCAGATCGAAGCCCTGCGGGAACCGATCCTCGCGGCGGGCGATGAAGCGCAAGAGATGCGCCGGCTCCCGGACGGAATCGTCGCGCAACTCGTGGATGAAGGCTTCTTTCGATTTGCCTTACCGACGGAACTCGGTGGGGATGACGCGAGTTCCATGGACACCATCACGATCCTCGAGGCGATGGCGGCGATCGATGCCTCCGTCGCGTGGAACGTGATGCTCGGCTCCGAGATCAATGCCATGGCGGCCGGCGGCATGGAAAAGGAAATCGCGAAGTCGGTCTTTCTGGACACCCCGCGCGTCATCATGTGCGGTGGCGGCGGCCCCGGGACGACCCCGTCGCGTGCCGAGCGGCAGGAAGATGGCGGTGTCCGGGTCTGGGCTCATGCGACCTTCATCAGCGGGTGTCACAACGCCGATTGGTGCTTTCTTCTGGCGCCCTTGATGCGCGGCGGTGAGATGGAAACCAGCGATGCCGGTCATCCGATCGTCAAGCTCTGGATGTTGCCGCGCGATCAGTGGGAGATCGTCGATACCTGGGACGTTGCCGGGCTCAGGGGTTCGGGCAGCAACGACGTCAAGACGGAGGGTGGATATGTCCGCCCGGAGCACGTCGATGTCGACCTCGTGACGATCCCACCGCGTCACGAAAACCCGGTTTTTCGTATGCCCGTGCCGCTTCGACTCTCGTACAACAAAGTCGCGATCGCCCTCGGCGTCGCCAAGGGCGCGCTCGAAACGTTCGCCGACCTGGCACAGAACAAGATTCCGCTGCTCTCGAGCGCGAGCCTCGCGCATCGACCCACCGCGCAATACCGCATGGGCGAAGCGATGGCGCAGTATCGTGCGGCCCGTGCGTTCGTCATGGAATCGATGAACGCGATCGAAGAAGAGCTCCATGCGGGCGCCGAAGTACCGGGGGCCAGGACGACCCAGGACGCCCGGCTCGCCTGCGTCCACGGCGCCAATGCCTGTATGCAGGTCGTCGACACGCTGCACAACACGGCTGGCACGACGGGGATTCGTATGCACTCACCGCTCGAGCGAAAGCTGCGCGACGCCCACGGTTGCGCGACGCATCGTTGGGTGTCGCACCCGCTTTATCAGGATCTCGGCTCGATCATGCTCGGCCACGACCCCGATCCGGAATATGCCGGCGGTTTGGGCGGACCGACCCCCAAATAGCCGAAGAAGAGCCCCGACGGCAGCTAAGCGCCGAGCGCCGGCGCTTTTCGTCATGTTCGTCGGACCGTCAGCGTGCGCCGTCCCCAGAGGAAAAACGGTGTGATGCGGGTACCGCGATCGACGAGGGTCAGTGTCGGGAATCGTTCGAGCAGCGCCCTGAGTACGATTTCGGTTTCGAGTCGCGCCATCGGCGCACCGAGGCACATGTGGATGCCGAGGCCGAAGCCCAGGTGTCGCCTGGTCCGTGGCCGTGAAAGATCGAAATGGTGCGGATTCTGGAAGACCCTCGGGTCGCGGTTAGCCGCAGCGTAATAGAGATAGACCTTGCTGCCCGCGGGTATCGTCACGTCGTGTAGACGTACGGTTTTAGTCGTATTCCGGTAGAGCCCGAGCACGGGTGGGTCGAAGCGCAGGCTTTCTTCGATCGCCGCGGGGATGCGAGCGGGCTCGGCCGCCAAATCTTGCCAGTGGCCGCGTTCTAACAGACGCCAGACGACGTTCGTGATGAGCGATGTCGTCGTCTCGTTTCCACCGACGAGGAGCTGCATGACGATGGAAAGGGCGTCGGACATGTCGATGCGTGCGCCATCCGCGGTTCGACTGGCGGCAACCGCTGACATCAGATCGTCTGCCACGTCGTTGCCGCTTTCGACGCGTACACGCCGCTCGGCCATGCGTTCAGACATGTAGGCGAAGAACTCTGCTTGCGGCGCTGCGTACTCGCGTGGGTCCTCGGCGCCCATGGCCGCGACCTGGATATCGGACCAACGTTTAAAGCGCTCGAGGTCCGATTCGGGTACGCCGAGCATCTCCGCGATGATGATGACCGGAAGGGGGAATCCGAGCGCATCGTGCAGATCAAACTCGACCGGGCCGGCTTCGATGTCGTCGATCAACTGCCTGGTCACGGCTTCCACGCGTGTGCGGAGCCTCGCCATGGCGCGCGGCCCGAACGCACCCTGGACGAGCCGGCGCATCTCGGTGTGTTGCGGTGGGTCGGCGAGCATGCCCTGCGGCGGCGTGAACCGCGGTCCCTGGCCGTGCTGGCTCGAGAACGTCTCGACGTCCCGCAATGCCGCTTCGACATCGGCGTAGCGGGACAACGTGTAGAAAGGTGGATCGAACGCCTCGCAGAGGTGCACGGGTGCCCTCTCGAGCAACTCGTCGTGCCCGGTGCCCGGGTCCGCCATGACGTCGGCCCGGAATGGACTCCACGTCATGGCGTTACCTCCCGCTGCGGGATCATCAGATCACCGGGTCGTCAGACGAGCCTGAACCCTTCGTTGGTCAGCGGCATCGACCGAATTCGCACGCCGGTCGCGGCGAAGATCGCATTCGTCACAGCGGGGGCGAGAGGTGGGAGTGCTGGTTCGCCCAGACCTGTCGAGGCGTTGTCGCTCTGGATGAAGTGCACGTCGATTTCGGGTGTCGCGCCGATTCGCATGACTTCGTACTCGTGGAAGTTGTCCTGCTCGACAACGCCGCCTTCCATCGTGATCTGCTGCATCGCCATCGTCGAGAGACCGTCGATGATCGAGCCTTGTACCTGGCTCAACGCGCCGCTCATGTTGATGATCGGGCCGACGTCGATGGCGGCGACGACTTTGTCGACCGAGAAGGTTCGGTCGGCGTTGACGGTGACTTCCGCGACCTCGGCGACGTGTGCCGCGTGGCAGAAGTAGAAGGACAGGCCCCGACCACGACCCGCGGGCAGTGCGGCGCCCCAATTGGCGGCTTCGGCCGCGCGCTGGATCACGTCGATTGCTCGGCCGGTATTCAGCGCGTTGACGTTGCCTTCGGCGATCCAGCGACGCTCGCCCATGAGTTCGATCAGGAACTCGAGATGGTCACGGCCGGCGAGTTCGGCAAGTTCGTGGATGAAACTCTGCTCGACGAACGCGTTGGTGTTGGAGCCCGGTGCGCGCCACGCACCGCACGGTGTGACGACGTCCATCAGCGTTTGCGTTACGCGCGCGCCGTCGATCGCGACCATCGAGAACTCGTTGCCATTCAGCCCCGAACCGATGACGGGGCGCCCGTCTTTGCCAAAACCGATGTAGTGCTGATCCCAGGCGGCAAGTTTGCCGTCCGCGTTCACCGCGCCCTTCAGGCTCTGAAAGCCGCCGACACGGAAGAAATCGTTGTGGATATCGTCCGTGCGCGACCACGTGAGTTTGACCGGGGTATCGATACGTGCCGCGACCGCCATCGCTTCCGACGCAAAATCGTGGACGGCACGGCGACCAAAACCCCCGCCCATCCGTAAGCCGTGGACCGTGACGTTGTCCGGTTTGAGGCCCAGCATATTCGCGGCGATTTCCTTCACCTGGCCCGGAAACTGGCTGCCGAGCCAGATTTCCATCGTGTCTTCCGCGCCGCCGTTGCCCTTCTGGTAGTCGACAGTGCAGTTCATCGGCTCCATGCAGACATGCGCGACATACGGGAATTCGTAGAAAGCCTCGATCGACTGGTTCGCGCCATCGGCAAGGGCATCATCGACACCGTCCCCTTCGAGCCTCACGGTGCCGCCGCCGTCCGCCGCGATGCGCTTCGCAGCGTCGATCATGCCGGTCCAACTGTCGCTCGAAGCCGAGTCGTCATCCCACTCGACTTCGAGCTTGTTCTTGGCGTCGAGCACGGACCACGTGTCCTCGCCGACCACGGCGACGCCGCCACGAAGTACGGCCAAACCGCGCAGGAACGGCATGGAGGCCTCGCCCGCGCGATCGTCCGGTTCGACGATGAAGGCGGATGTGACGCCCGGCAGGCGCTCGATCTCGGCCTGATTGAAACGTATTGCCCGACCGCCGATGCGCGGGCAACGCGTGTACGTCGCGTACTGCATACCGGGCACGTCGACATCGATGCCGAATTGCGATTGGCCGGTCGCGATCACGAGGTTGTCGACGCCGCCGATCGAGGTGCCGATGATCGTGTATGAACGGGGATCCTTGAACGACAACATCTCGGCCTCAGGCACGGGCTGTTGCGCTGCCAAGGCCGCTAGCTGACCAAACGTTCGGCTGTTACCCGAGGCGTGGAAGACCTGGCTGTCGCGCGCTTCGAGGCCTTCGCGCTCGACCTCCATCTGCAACGCCGCGGCGCCGATCAGCATCTCGCGTGCCGACGCGCCCATCCGGCGCATCGTGTCGAAGTTGCGCGGTACCGATGTCGACCCGCCTGCGCCTTGAAGGCCATACTTCGACGGGTCGAGTGGAGCATCGATCACCTCGACGTCTTCCCAACGCGCGCCCATTTCTTCCGCGATCACCATGGGCAGGGTCGTTCTGATGCCCTGGCCCATCTCCGGCACGCTGGAATAGATCGTGATCTGGCCGTCGGAATCGATTTTGATGTAGACGTTGAGCTCGTTGGAGCGCACGAGTGCTTCGTCTTCGGCTGCTATAGCGGACGGCAACGTCAGCTCCATCATCAGACCGCCGCCGACGATGGCGGAAACCTTGAAGAGTCCGCGTCGGCTCAGCTTCCCGTTGCTCATGCTTGCGCTCCCGTTTTGGCCGACGCGTCGTAGAACGCGACGCCTTCGCCCGCGGCCGCGTGGATGGCGGCCCGGATGCGCACGTACGTCCCGCAACGGCAATAGTTGCCGGCGAGAGCCGCGTCGATGTCCGCGTCGGTCGGTTTGGGATTCGTTTCGAGCAATGCCGCGGCGGTCATGATCTGCCCCGCCTGGCAATAGCCGCACTGGGCGACGTCGTAGTCGATCCACGCTGTCTGTAGCGGATGCAGATCGCCGCCGTCGGCGAGCCCCTCGATCGTCGTGACCGCACCCGATACCGCCGATACGGGCAGAACACAGGAGCGAACCGCTTCGCCATCGACGTGCACGGTACAAGCCCCGCACTGCGCGATACCGCAGCCGAACTTCGATCCCGTCAGGCCGAGTTTGTCGCGTAGCACCCAGAGGAGCGGCATTTCCGGACTGACGTCCACTTCGTGTCGGTCGCCGTTTACGGTCAAGGTAAATCGGGCCATATCGTTCTTACTCTCCACGCGTTTGGCGCGATGGTAACGCCTCGGTGTCGCGTCCGCGTGAAGGTGATTTGAGCCCCATGCTGGCGTCGGGGAATATGCGTTCATGAGTAAACAAGAAAACGCCATGATCGTGGCGGCGCAGCCGGAAGCCGCGGAAGCGGGCGCACGTGTGCTGATGCGCGGCGGAAACGCGGTTGACGCCGCGATGACCGCCGCACTCGTGCAGGGCGTCGTCGACCCGCAAATGACCGGCATAGCCGGTTTCGGCAACTGCCAGATCTTCAGCCCCGCCCAGGGGCAACACGTCTGTATCGACTTTCATGCCAAGACGCCGCTCGCCGCGACGCCGGCCATGTGGGAGGACCGACTGATCGCGGAGACCCGGGATGGTTTTGGGTTCGTTCTCGAGGGCAACGTCAACGATCTCGGCTATCAGGCCATCGCGACGCCGGGCAGCCTCAAAGCGTATTCCCAAGCGGTTGATGAATTCGGCACGTTCGACTGGGCGGATATCTGCCAACCCGCGATCGACTACGCGGAGAGCGGCTTTGTCGTCCGCCCCGCGGTTTATGGATGGTGGGTGAGTGGCGCGAGTCTCGGCCGCGTGCCGGTCGAGGACCGGCTCAAGTTCACCCCGGCAGGTAGACGTCTCTACTACCCCGACGGACGTCTCAAGGCGATCGGTGAACGGTTCCTCAATCCCGATCTCGGCCGAACGCTCCGGCGGATCGCGCAGAACGGGGTAGAGACGTTTTATGCGGGTGAGATCGCCGAAGAGATCGCCGCGGACATGGCCGCCAACGGCGGGCTCCTTTCCGCGGATGATTTGGCGGCCTATCGGACAACACGAACGGATCCCCTGCGATCCACCTACCGCGGCCTCGATATCGCGACCAACCATCCGCCGGGCGGCGGTGTGATGTTGATTGAGATGCTCAACATCCTCGAACACTTCGACCTGGCCGAACTCGGGCACAACTCGAGCGAATACCTTCGCGTCGTCGCCGAGGCGATGAAGGCCGCGACCGCCGATAAGGAAGCGTTCGTGGGCGACCCGGCGTTCGTCGATGTACCCCTGGCGCGGCTGACGGACAAGCAACTCGGTGGCGATTACGCCGAACGCATCCGGGCGGGGGAGAAGATCACCGTCGAGCGCTTCAAGGTGCAGGAGCCGCGCGATACGACGCACGTTGCCGCGATCGATAGCGCGGGTAACTGCGTCACCATGACGCATAGCCTCGGCATGCCGTCGGGCGTTGTCACCGAGGGGCTCGGGTTCATGTACAACGGCTGTATGGCGGTTTTCGACCCGCGTCCGGGGCGGGCGGGCTCGATCGCGCCGGGCAAGAGTCGTTTCAGCTCGCTCTGCCCGACGATGGTTTTCGACAAAGGTGAACCGCGCATCGTGATTGGGGCGCCCGGCGGCACGCAGATTGCCATGGGTGTGCTGCAGTCACTCCTCAACATCATCGATTTCGACATGCCGATCGTCGAAGCCGTTTCCGCCCCGCGCTTCTCGGCGACGAGTAACCTGATCGACGTGACCAACCGCATTCCCGAATACACGGTTGAGCCACTTCGTGAGCTGGGTTACGAGGTCGTGCGATCGCCGAACACGTTCGAGATCGGCCGCGTACACGGCATCGAGCGACGCCACGGCCGTCTCGCCGGTGGTGCGGACCCGGGTTCGGATGGTGTGGCGTTGGGCGTTTCGTCGGGAAACTAGGTTTGCCCGGCCATGTGCCTCTCGTGTGATTCCGACACGCGTTCCCACAGACGTGCGGCGTCGGGACCGGGCAGGTTGATGTCGAACACGTTGGCGAGCCGTTCGACGAACTGATCGAAGCTATCGATCGTTTCGCGTCGGTCCTCGGTCGGGGTGACGGATTTGGCGATGAGTCCGGTCTGGATCTCGTAGCCGTGCTCTTGAAAGCGCTGGCAAACGAGAGCTCTGACGAAGGGGGAATCTGTTGCGGTCTGTAACCACTGACACTGCCGCGCGAAAAGGTCCCGATCGGCCGGCGCTTCGTTGAAGTCGAACGAGGGGGCCGCGCCGAACTGGTGGTTGTGCAATCGCCAGTAGCCGTCGGTTTGCTTCTCGAGTCGGAAGTTGAAGCCACGATCGTTGAATTGGTGCTCGCGCAGCGGCAAAGGTTCGATGAACCCATCGCCGAAGCCTGCGCCGACGACCCAACGTGAGTCGAGATCGGCGAGCAACACGAGATGATTGCCGAGCGCTGCGTCGCCGATCAGGGCGCGAGCGACGCCACCCGCCACGGGCGTGATATCGAAGCCGATCTCGGTCAGCGCCCAGCCGAGCAAGCCGTTCATTTCGTAACACCAGCCGCCGCGTCGTCGGTTGACGATTTTGTCGAAGGCCTTGTGGGGGTCCGTGTCGAGCGGAACGCCCAGTTGCACGTCGATGTTCTCGTAGGTGACAGAGAGGAGGTGCCGGCGATGGATCGCGGTCAGGGTGGCGACGTCGACCGCCACCGGTCCTGTGTAATCGATCCGGGCAAGGTAGTCGTCGAGGTTCGCTTGCATCTCCCGTCAGGCTCGCCAGATTCGCTTGTTGGTCGAACCGAACATCTCAGAGAGCTCAACGCGCGTCGGCGTGATCCTGACCGGCTGGAAGTTGGGATCGTCAGGTCCCTTCGATCCGAACTGCGTGAGGTCGTAGTCGATCGCCTCCCAGGCGCGGTTCTTCGTCTCCTGGTCCGTGATGAGTTCGGCCGTGCCGCGCACCATCACGTGCACGAAGTCTGGCGGCGCAACCTGGTACTGGATATCGACATGTGGGTTGTCCCGCATCTGATGCGTCTTGGGGGAGTCGGGACCCGTAGCGACCCACAATGTGTCGCCCTCCCAAGTGGGATGCACGACGCGCACCCGCGGTTGATCACCCGCAACCGTCGCGAGGGCGCACCAGACTGCTTTCTTGCAAGCGGCGTCGACGTCGGCGAAGAACTCATCCTTCTCTTGCGGCGTCATGGATATCTCCATTGCTTGATCCACCGCATGGTAACCGCACGATTGACTCATCCGCGTGATGTCGGAATGCTGGCGCGATCACCCCCGAAGCGACTCCGTATGTCCAATCACCGGCCTTTCGAGCTGTCGGCGCCATTTCCCTTCGTCGGCCGGTCGGGGATGCGCGATGAGTGAGTCGGCGCAGCCGGGATTGGCTCGTGTTCTGACCCTCGTGCCTGCGACGGCGTTGATCCTGGCGTCAGTGATCGGCACCGGAGTTTTCGTCAAAGCCCGTGTCATGACCTGCAACGTCGGTAGCCCCGAACTCGTGCTGGTCGTGTGGTTGGTGGCGGGCTTGCTCACGCTCGCGGGCGCGTTGGTCTACGCAGAACTCGGCTCGATGATGCCGAGACCGGGCGGCGAGTTTCATTTTGTGCGCGCCGCGTTCGGCACACGTTGGGCATTCCTTTTCGGGTGGACCAAGACGCTCTCAATGGGCGCGTCGCTCGCAGCTATCGCGATTCTGTGCGTCGTGTTCATGAACGACTTATTAGACGGCGCGCTGTCGACGATGGCTTTGCAGCTTCTACCGTTGGTCGTGATTGGTGTGGCGACCGCCATCAACCTCGCGACGATGCGTTTCAACGGCCACGCGGCAACGGCTCTGACGGCGATCAAGGTCGCGCTCGTCGTCGCGATTGGCGGCGGCGCGTTCCTCCTCGCAGACGGTAACTGGTCGAACTATTCGCTCACCGGTACCGGCGGGACGTGCGAAGGCGTACCGGACAGCGCGCGGCTCGGCATCGGTGGATTCGGGGCCGCGATGCTGGGTGCGCTGTGGGGCTACAACGGTTGGGCTATCGTCGTCTCGGTGGGAGGCGAGATCAAAGACCCATCGCGCAACATCCCGCTGGCGCTGTTCGGCGGTACGTTGCTCATTGTCGTGCTCTACCTCCTGATCAACGCGGCGTACTTCTACGTCCTGACACCGCAAGAGGTGGCGAGCGTCGGCGAACAGACCTCCGTTGCCTTCGAAGCTGCCTCCCGGTTCATGGGCTCGGGTGTCGCCGCACTCATGTCGGCCTGTCTCATGGTATCGGCCTACGGCACATTGCACGCGGGACTGCTGTCGGGTCCGCGTGTGCCCTACACCATGGCGCAGTCCGGGTTGGCGCCGGCGCGCCTGGCGAAGCTGAACGATAAGGCGGTCCCGGCGATCGCGGTCGTCGGCATCGGGATCTGGTCGGTCGTGTTGGCGGCGAGCGGTACGTTCGACGTGCTCACGGATATCTACGTTTTCGTCTTGTGGGTCTTCTTTGCGATGATCGGCGTTGCCGTGATGGTTCTCCGCCGACGTTTTCCCGACTACGAACGGCCGTACCGAGTGCTGGGTTATCCCGTCGTCCCCATCGTTTTCATCGCGGTTTCGGCGTACTTGCTGATCAACACGCTCCTGGTGACGCCTGGGCGTGCACTGGCCGGGATCGCGCTGATCGCGTCGGGATTACCGTTCTACTACTACTTCAAGCGCCGCCACGACATCGATGAGGGAGCGGTCTTGGAAGCGGCGGATTGACGCGGCGTTCAGCGGAAAGCTTCAGCGTCGCTAGAAATGCTTCCCGTGCGGGGCGCCTACTCAGCGTTCGCCAGCGCGTCGATCCCGGCGACGATGAATCGCACGACATCGTCGATCACCGCGCGTCGATTGCGTGATGAGTTGGCGTAACGCTCCGCGGCGGCCTGGGAGGCGCCCGATCCCATCACAACTAGAAGTTCTGCCTGCTTTGCGCCGACGCCGTAGTGCCGTGTCAGTTCGCGCACGAGATAGGTTCCGGCGCGCTTGCCTTCGACGTCGCTGACGGCGCGACGAATGTCGGGCTGCGAGAGCAGGACGTTGATGATGCTGCCTTTCTCGAACTGATCGAAGTTGGTCGTGACGAAGACCCTGACGATGTCCGCGTAGCTGTCCTGCTCGGCCAGTTGCCGGACGACGAGATCGCCGAACTCGTCGAGCGTGCGGGTGAGTAACGCCTGCAAGAGCTCGAGTCGGGTATCGAAATACTTGTAGATCAACGGATTGCTGACGCCGGCTTCGGTCGCCAGCAGTTCCATCGTGAGGGACGACAGGCCGCGCTCGAGGATCACCGTGCGCGCGGCGTCGAGCAGTTGATTGCGCCGCTCCTCAGCCGATAAACGGCGCCCTCTTGTGGCGGTGACCGCGGCCATCGATCGTCAGCCTGCCCGCAAGCCGAGGTAGTCCTCGTAGTTATGCGTGTAGAAGCGATCCAGCTCCTCTTCGGTCGCGTCGACCGCGTCGAGGCTTCGTTCGAAGTCGCCGAAAGGATCACGACCGCCTTCGGGATGGGGGTAGTCGGTGTTGAACATCAGGATGTCCTTGCCGACGTTTCTCAAGATCCAGCCGGTGTTCTCGGTATGCAGCGGCGCGACGCGGACCTGCCGTCGTACGTAGTCCGAGGGCTTTAGGGAAAGCGCTTTCAGCGCCTTGTCGAATTTGCCGAGCAGGGAGACGCCCATGTCGAGGTTCATGAGCGACGCCGGCAGCCAGTTCGCACCGAGCTCGATGAAGCCGATCTTGAGCTCGGGGAAGCGTTCCAGAACGCCGTCGTAGATCATGCAAGTGAGCCAACGCTCGATCGAATGGTGGATGACGGGCAGATCCTTCGGTCGCGTCGTCTCGATATTCGAAGCGCTCGGGTCGAGTTTCCGCTCGACGCCGGTGTTCATGTAGTCACGCGGCATGTTCAGTCCACTGCCGATGTGCAGGGTCAACGGCACACGGGCTTCCTCGAGCATCGCCCAGAGGGGATCGTAGTCGACGTGTGATGGGGCACGTCCGGCCACCGCGTCGCTACCGATCCAGATCGTGCGAACGCCGTCGTCGAGTGCGGCCTTCAGGGTCGTTGCGGCGCGTGCCGGATCTTTGAGAGATAGATAGCCGACGGGGAGCATGCGCTCGTCGTCGGCGCAGAAATCGAGCATGGCCCGGTTCAACCCATCGCAGCCGCCGTAGACGACATCGAGATCCGTGTGGCGTGCGAATCGACCGGCCGCGATCGATGGGAAGATGAGCTGACTGCCGAGGCCGATGATGTCGATCGCCTCGCTGCGTTCCGTTTTGTCGACGGCACCAAACGCCATCCACTGGTTGTACTTTCCTTTGTGCCCGAAGAGATCGGCTTTCATGGCATCGGTCGTTTCCGGTGCGTCGCCGCGCAGGCGCTCGTCGGCTTTTGCCATGAACGGATCTAGTATCGGCAGGTCGAGCGAGAAGATCCCGGACAGGAGGTTCTCGCGAACGTACTCGGAGCAGTACGACTCGAGCCAGCCCCGCGATTCGATCAAATGGCTGTCGGCGTCGTTGATGACGCGGCCCGTGACGTGGGACATGGAATTTCCTCGCGGGAAGATGGATTAGTTATAGAAGTCATATAACGAAATTATACATCTTCTATAAGAACATCAAGTGCACAAGCTTGACCCGCTTCGGTCGCTTGATAACGTCGGCACTTCAGTAGAGCGAGTAAGCCGCGTGAGCCAACGTCAACCGCCCGTCGACTACATCGAACGAACGCGTGAGCAATACTCCGCGCTCGGTTTTCCGCCTTATACATGGGTCGAAAACCCGGACGCCGTCGCATTGACCGTACCGGACAAACCGGCCCACGAATGGCGGGTGGGCCTCGTGGCGTCGGGTGGGATCTACGTCAAAGGCCAGATCGCCTTCCATTTCAAAGACGATCTCTCGTATCGCGAAATCGCAGCCGATACGCCGAACGAAGACCTTCGTACGACACACTTCGCCTACGATCTGACGGATTCACGCCGGGATCCGGGCACGGTCTTCCCCCTGGCGGCGCTCAGGAACCTCGTCGAGCGAGGCGCGATCGGATCGCTCGCCGGGAATGCGTACACGTTCATGGGCGGCATCTATTCGTCGCGCAAGGTCCGCGACGTCCTGGCACCCGCGCTCGCTGATCGATTAGTGGCCGACGAGGTCGATGTCGCCGTCATGGTCCCTGTCTGACCCGTCTGCCATCAGTCCGTTGGACTGATTGCGCGAGAGGTCGAACAACGTGGGATTGCGACCGTGAGCCTGTCGAGCGCGCGCTCGATCACGGCAGCCGCGAACCCGCCGCGAGCGCTCTATCTCGATTTTCCGTTAGGTCGCACGACGGGTAAGCCCGGCGATCTCGCGATGCAGCAGGCCATCATGCAGAGTGCCGTCGAGGTGCTGGCATCGGCCGATACTTCGGGTTCTATTGTCGACCTGCCGTATCGCTGGCGAGACGATGACGATTGGAAAGACGGGGTGATGCGCCCGTCGAAGAAGGCGTCCAGCGAAAAATCCGCGCACGAAGACGATCGCGTCCAACGCTTCGACACGCCGCAGTATCAGCTTGAAAGTGACGTCCCGGACGACGCGAGTACTGAAGCTTGCGATAGTTGCGTCTTTCTCGCGGCTGATTGAGATCCACACACTGAACCACGACCCGGGGTTTAACTCCGCCGAACCGAGGTGATCGCACGATGGGTCGATTTGTCCTTCTTCTTTTCTCGCTGATTCCGCTCGCCGTGCCGGTTGCCGCGGAACACTTTCCGAACGACGCCGGGCTACTCGAAATCATCCGGACACGCGTCGACGACGACCGCGCCATCGGGATCGTGGTCGGGGTGATCGAGGCGGACGGTACGCGTCGCGTTCAGGCCTACGGGGATCCGGGGCCGGGGCGAATGCCGCTCTCGGCGGACAGCGTGTTCGAGATCGGCTCGATCTCGAAGGTGTTCACCGGCATCGTGTTGGCTTCGATGGACGAGGACGGACTCGTCGCGATCGACGACGCCGTACAAGAACACGTGCGCGAAGGCGTCTCGATCCCGGCGCGCGAGTCACCGGTGATCCGCTTCGCCGACATCGTCACGCTGCACCAGGGCGGCGCGGCACAGCGTGCCCGAAAAATCGAATAGCGCGAATGCAGCGTCTCGAGGTCAAACCCTGCTCAATGTGGTCCTGGCGCTTCAACGTTCGGGCGAGTCCTGGTCCAGACGTCGAGCTCAATGTCTCGCTGCGCGAGCGATGCGGCTTTCGTCTAGGTAGTGCGCGTTACGAGTTCCGCGCGAAGGGGATTCTTCACCGTACTTTCGATCTCCTCGAGGGCGATACCGTCATCGCTACCGCGAAAGCCAGCAACCTTCGACGGACTTTCGACATCGAGCATCGCGGTCGGCGCTTGACGCTGAAGGCCAAAGGTATTTTCCGGCGGACGTTCCTTCTTCTCGAGGGCGACGACCTGCTCGGCA
Organism: uncultured Pseudomonadales bacterium; assembly: GCA_951813295.1. Taxonomy (GTDB): domain Bacteria; phylum Pseudomonadota; class Gammaproteobacteria; order Pseudomonadales; family Azotimanducaceae; genus VXYL01. Next base: position 984,887 of record CATOTI010000001.1, on the reverse strand, counting down.
CCATCACGCCGACGTCACTGCTCTGGTACAGGGCGATCGCCGAGCTTCCTGAATCCATTCCCGCGCCCGGACAACTCTTCATCGTCTGGCTGGTTCTCGTGATGTGGAAGCGCGAGGTCGCGGCCGCCGGTGCATCTTGAGCTTCAGCCGAGGTCGGGGTGCATCCGATGGAAATCGTGGGCTTGCTCGTAGGCGTAACCGGCGCGACACAATGTGGCTTCGCTCAACGGCTTACCGATCAGTTGCAGGCTGAGCGGAATACCGTCCGGCGAGAAACCGCAGGGTAGTGACAAGGTCGGATAGCCGTTGAAGTCCCATATCGAGATGAACCGCCCGCTGCGCGCGAAGAACGCGAAAGGCACGCCGGCGAGGGTGCCGCGGTTAGGATCGAACCCACCGTAGGCGTCATCAGGGTCGTAGCGAAACGACTCCGACGCGAGCGTCGGCGTGACCAGCATCTCGATGCCGTCGAATACGGGCGCGACGCGCCCGCTCGCGTTTTGCCGGGCGATCGTTGCGCGGGCGACGTCGACGGAGGAGGTGGCGTGGCCGCCGGCGAGGAACTCGCCGAAGTACTGGCCGTATTCGTTGGCGCGTGAGGGAAAAGTCTCTGCGTGACCGACAGCGGCTTCGGCCGCCGCCAGCACGCTCCAGGCGTCGTTCTCTTCCTGTGTCATTTCCGGCACGGTGACATCGATGATCGAAGCACCCAGGTTGCGGAAATCGTCGATCGCTCCCCGAACGGCTTCGGCGACCCACGGCTCGACATCGCGCGTGGCGAAGTCGTCATCCCATCCGATACGAAGGCCCTCGACGCCGGTTGCAATGCCGGCCTCGTAGTCCGGTACCGAAGCCGACAACGAGGTCGGATCGTTGACGTCTTGCCCTGCGATCACGCGCAAGATCCGCGCGGCATCACGGACGCTGCGCGTCATGGGACCGATGTGATCGAGGGTAGGTGCGAGGTCGAGAACGCCGTGGCGACTGACTCGCCCCCACGTCGGTTTGATGCCGACGAGTCCGTTCGCGGCGGATGGAAAGCGGATCGAGCCACCCGTGTCGCTACCGAGTGCGGCGAAGCAGAGTCCCGCCGCGGGGGAAGCGCCGGAGCCCCCCGATGAAACGCCGGGCCAGCGGTCGAGTTCGCCCCAGGGGTTACGTGGCACCGCGAAATCGCGGTGGTAACCGACCATCGCGCCTTCCGTCGTTGCGAGCTTGCCGACGATTACTGCACCGTCGTCCTGGAGGCGACGGACCACGGTCGCATCCGAGTCGGAGATGGCGTTGCGCCGAAAAGCATGCCCGGCAGTCGTCGGCGTGCCGCGCATGTGGCAAAGGTCTTTGACGGCGATCGGTACGCCGTTCAGCCGGCCGACACTTTCGCCGTTCGCGCGTCGCCGGTCCGCCGCGCTCGCCTGTTCCAACGCGAGATCCGCGAGGACGGTGTAATACGTATGCAGCGTCGGCTCGAGTTTTTCGATGCGCGCGAGCAGTGCTTCGGTGACGGCGACAGAGGTCAGGTCGCCCGAGGCAATCTGGTCAGCAACCTCGGTGAGCGTCTGGTAGTGCAGTGGCCGAGGGTCATCCGTGCTCGCGGCGATTGCTTTGCCCGCACCGAGTGTGAGTGTGGCGACGGTGCCTGCGGCGACCTGCAGGACTTCTCGTCGTGTGGGCTTAGGTGGCTCGGGCATGGAGTTTTCCTGGACGACAGTGCAGGCGTTATGAAACATCTGCGTTGGTGTCGTCAATCGAAGGCTTCTTGGCGAAAAACCTCGCGCAACGGCGCGGGATCGCCAACACTCGCGCTTTCGCCGGAGGGAAAAGATGCGACGTTTCTTAAGCGTTGGAGGGCTTCTCGTCGTTCTGGGCTGCGGTTCGCCCGAAGCGCCGGTTGACGAGACCGTGCCCTCCGTCGAGGTTCAGCCGCCGAATATTCTCCTCATCGTCGCGGACGATCTCGGCTACACGGATCTTGGTTCGTTCGGCGGCGAGATCGCGACGCCGCATCTCGATGGGTTAGCGCGTTCGGGTGTGCGGCTGACCAACTTCCACACGGGCCCGAGCTGTGCGCCGACGCGCGCTATGTTGATGACCGGTACCGACAATCATCTCGCCGGGATGGGCTCGCAATCGAACGCAACCGAAAGACAGCGCGTCAGTCCCGCGTACCAGAATCAGCTTCTGCCATCCGTGCCGACGGTCGCGGAGAGACTCGGCGCAGTTGGTTACCGATCGGTCGCGTCGACTAAATGGCATCTGGGAACGGAGGCTCACGCGCTACCCAATGCACGTGGCTTCGAGCGAAGCCTCGTGCTGCTCGAAGGCGGGGCGGGACATTTCGACGACACCCCGATTTTCTCCCACTACGAAGCGAGCTGGCTGGAAGACGATCAACCGATCACGCTACCGGATGATTTCTATTCGACCGATTTCATGACGGACAAGGTCATGGCGTATATCGGTGAAACGCCGAAGGACGTTCCGTATTTCGCTTACCTCGGATACACGGCGCCGCATTGGCCGCTGCAGGCGCCGGCGTCCGATATCGAGACCTACCGTGGTCGATATGACGCGGGTTGGCGTGCGCTCTTCGATGCGCGCATGGCGGGCGCCATTCGCGAAGGCGTCGTCGGGGTGGACCACGTTGGTGTGCCTACCGAGCCGGGGGTCGAGGACTGGTCGTCGCTCGATGCGGACCAGCAGGAGGTCGAAGTGGCGAAGATGGAGGTCTATTCCGCCATGGTCGATCGCCTCGACCAGAACGTCGGCAGGTTGCTCGAGTTTCTCACGGAGCGTGGCGATCTCGACAACACCGTGATCGTTTTCATGGCCGACAACGGGGCCGAGGCGCACCGTATGGAATTCTATGGCGGGAACGACGAGTGGGTTCCCGCGAACTTCGACAATTCCGTTGCGAACATCGGTACCAAGGATTCCTACGTGACGCTTGGCCCGTCCTGGGCACGCGCCACGGCGGCTCCGTTTCGAGATTCGAAAAGCAAGGTGGCCGAAGGCGGCATCCGTGTTCCGGCGTTTGTCGTTCTCCCCGATGGAAAGGCCGGGATCGATCGCTCATTCATGCGCGTGATGGACCTTGCCCCTACGTTTGTCGAGATTGCCGGCGGCTCTTCGGATGCGTCCGTGGTGGGTCGGTCCTTGTTGGCGCGGTTCGAAGGTGGGGCGCCGGCGTACGCTCCCGACGAGGCGATCGCCGGTGAAACCTTCAATCGTCGCTATGTCTATCGCGGCGACTGGAAGCTGCTGTACCAGGAACCACCGTACGGAACGAGTGAGTGGCAGCTCTATAACCTGGCCGAAGACCCGGGCGAGCAGAACGACGTCGCGGCAGCGAATGTCGAGCTCGTCAACGAACTGATTGCCGCTTACGACGCGTACGCGGCCGAGGTCGGCGTGATCGTCCCGGAAACACCGAGCAGGTATTGAAGGCCACATCTGATCACAGCGCGTATTAGCGGGAATTCGTCGCGACGTGAGTAAGAAGCTGCGCGATACCCAACTCGATGCGTTGCGTCGCGAGGACCTCGACGTGTTGATCGTCGGTGGTGGAATCAACGGCGTCGTCTCGGCGGCGGCGCTTGCGTCGCGGGGTTGTCGGGTCGGGCTGATCGACGCGCGGGATTTCGCGGGCTTCAGCAGCCAGCACTCGTCGAATCTCGTCTGGGGCGGGATCAAGTACATGGAAGGCTACGAGTTTGGCCTCGTCGCCGAGCTCTGTCGGGCGCGCAACGACCTGCTCGACAGCTTCCCATCGACCGTCAAAGAGATTCGGTTTCTGATGACGCTGAACCGCAATTTCCGGTTCCACCCCCTCGTGATCCTCATGAGCACCTGGTTCTACTGGCTGCTGGGTCGTGCCCGCACCCGTGTCCCGCGCTTCCTGCGCCGGCGCCGAATCCAATTCGAAGAACCACTCATCAACAGCACGCTCGCGTCGGCCGGCATCGTCTATTCGGACGCGTTTCTGCACGACAACGATGCACGTTTCGTCTTCAACTTCGTCCGCGATGCCATGAAGAAGGGATGCCGGGCGGCGAATTACGTTCGCTCGCTCGGCTCAAGACGCGACGATGACGGCGCGTGGACGACGAGTGTGGTCGACACCGTAACGGGCGCACGGTTCGAGGTCCGGTCGCGGGTGGTGGTCAACGCGACCGGTGCTTTCGCGGATGACTACAACAGACTCTCTGGGATCGAAACCCGTTTCTGCCATCTGCTCTCGAAGGGCGTGCACCTCATCGTTCCGCGGATCTCCGCACATCATCGAGTGCTCGCTTTTTTTGCCGACGACGAACGGCTCTTTTTCGCGATACCGATGGCCAATCGCACTTGTGTCGGGACGACCGATACCTTGGTCGACGACGCGGCCACGACGGTCACTGACGAGGACCGCGAGTTCATCCTGTCGAACATCAATGCACGGCTAGATCTCGAGCTTCCGCTGACGAGAGACGACATCATTGCCGAGCGATGTGGTGTGCGCCCACTCGCCATCAAAGCGGACGACCGGCGCCGTGGCCACCATGAACGACTATCGCGAAAGCATGTGATCGAAGCGGACTTCGAGGCGTCATACGTTTCGGTTTTCGGGGGCAAGATGACCGATTGCCTGAACGTCGGTGAGGAGGTTGCGGATCTGGTGCGTCGCCTCGGTGTGGCTTTGCCGATCCGCCTCAAACGCAAGTGGTATGGCGAACCGGGTGCGGTGGTTCGTGAGGAATTCCTCGCCCGCGCCAATGAGCTTGGCCTCGATTCGATGGTCGCGGCGGACACGGGCGAGTCGCTTTCGGAACGGCTGTGGCGGCGCTACGGCGAGGACGCGCATCCCATGCTCGATCGGATCGCGGTCGACCGGAGTCTTGCCGAGCCGCTCATCGAAAACCTCGGCGTATGCGGCGTCGAGATGGAGCACCTCGCGAACGAGGAGATGATCGTTCGGCTCGAGGACTATCTTCGGCGCCGCTCCAAGATCGAGCTTCTGGTCCCGCAGGCTGAGCTACGTCGTTCCGCGGGGCTCGCGGCGGCAAGTCGTTACCTCTTTGGCGACGCGGCGCAAGAACAGCTCGATGAATACTTCGACTCGCGCAACAGATGCGCTTAACGGAACGTTTCCATGGATAAATGCATCTTGAGCATCGATCAGGGCACGACCAGCTCGCGCGCGATGCTCTTCGACTCGAATGGCCAGACCCTCTTTACGGCCCAGCACGAATTCACGCAGTACTTCCCCGCCGACGGGTGGGTCGAGCACGACCCGGAAGAGATTTGGGCGAGCACGCTCGGGGTCGTGCGCGATGCGCTGCGGGAAGCCGCGGGGACGAATCGAGAGGTGGCCGCCATCGGTATCACCAATCAGCGCGAGACGACGCTGATCTGGGACAAGCGAACGGGCGAACCGATTCACAACGCCATCGTCTGGCAGGACCGGCGAACCGCGAGCTTCTGCGAGGAGCTGAAATCGACGGGCGCCGAACCCGAGATCACCGACAAAACGGGGCTCCTTCTCGATCCGTATTTCTCGGCAACGAAGGCGCGCTGGATCCTCGATTCGGTGGATGGGGCACGGGAGCGCGCGGCCGCGGGCGAGCTCGCATTCGGTACCGTCGATACATTCCTCGTCTGGCGGCTCACGGGCGGTCGCGTTCACGCGACGGATGCAACCAACGCCTCGCGCACGTTGCTCTTCAACATCGTGGAGCAACGCTGGGACGACGATCTTCTGGCGCGTTTCGACGTTCCGGCTGCGATCCTGCCGACAGTTCTTGATTGTGCCGACGACTTCGGCATGACCGACGAGGTGGTCGTCGGTCAGGCGATTCCAATCGCTGCAGTCGCCGGCGACCAACATGCGGCGTTGATCGGTCAGACCTGCTTCAAACCCGGCATGATCAAGTCGACCTACGGGACCGGTTGTTTCCTCATGCTGAACACGGGTACGGAGATCGTCAGGAGTCAGAACCGGTTGTTGACGACGGTAGGCTATCGGCTGAACGGTGAGACCACCTACGCCATCGAGGGGTCGATCTTCGTTGCCGGGTCGGCTGTGCAGTGGCTGCGCGATGGCATTGGTGTGATCGATGACGCGGACGAGACGGAAGCGTTGGCCGCGTCGCTCGATTCAAATCACGACGTCTATCTCGTCCCGGCGTTCACCGGGCTCGGTGCACCGCACTGGGATCCGGACGCCCGCGGGGCGATCTTTGGTATCACGCGAGATACCGATGTGGCGCAGCTGGTTCGGGCGACTCTCGAGTCGGTCTGTTACCAGACATTCGACCTGATCGAAGCGACCCGGCGCGATGGAATCGCACCGCAAGCGCTGCGCGTCGACGGCGGCATGGTCAGGAACAACTGGGTCTGTCAGTTTCTTGCGGACGTGCTCGATCTGACCGTCGAGATACCCGTCGAAACAGAGACGACGGCACTCGGTGTCGCCTACCTCGCGGGCCTGCAGATCGGAATCTTCGAGTCGCTCGAAGAAATCAGCGCCGGCTGGCGGACTGCGCGGGCTTTTAACTCCGGTATGGCGGATTGGCGTCGAGCGGAACTGATCCGTGGCTGGGAGCAGGCCGTCGACAAGGTCAAGACGCAGCGCTAGCGGGGCGGTTCGACGTTGGTGTAGCCGCGCCCGCGTCGTCGAATCCTTTCAGCATCGCGCGGGCGTGGTCGGGCTTGGCATAGGCTTCGTGTCGAGCGATTCCTTCTCGCGCTCGATTTTGGTTGCGCGTGGGATCCTGGCAGAGTCTACGCACTGTCCGGTGAGAGTCGTCCAAGTGAATCTCAAGAACCCGCTCTGCGAACGTTTCGGGATCGAGTACCCGATCTTCGGTTTTGCACATTCCGTAGAAGCCGTGGCGGCGATCAGTCGAGCCGGCGGCTTCGGCGTGTATGGCGCGACGCGTCGATTTCCTCAGGAAATTCGGGACGAACTCGCCGAGATTCGCGAACTCGTCGGCGATGGGGTCTTCGGCGTCGATCTCGTCTTGCCGCCCGGTATGCCGGAGCACAACTCGCGCGAGGCGATCGAAGCCGAGATCCCCGCGGCGCACCAACGCTTCGTCGACGGACTCATCGAGAAGTATGCGGTGCCGCCGGCGACCGAACCGGGGATGCGAACCCGGTTCATTCGCTCGACGGAGATCGAAGAGGAGCAGATCGCGGCGGTCCTCGAGTCGGACGTCAACCTCTTCGCGTGCGGAATCGGCTCACCGCCCGAGATCATCAGCCGGGCGAAGTCGCTCGGTAAAAACACGCTCGCGCTCATCGGCGCGCCACACCATGTCGCCCGCGCCCGGGCCTCGGGCGTCGATGTTCTCGTCGCGCAGGGCTACGACGCGGGAGCGCACACGGGTCCGATCGGGACGTTTTCGCTCGTCCCGCAGATCGTCGATGCGGCCGGACACACGCCGGTGCTCGCGGCCGGAGGCGTTGCCACTGGGCGCCATATCGCGGCGGCGCTCGCGATGGGTGCCCAGGGGGTCTGGATGGGAACGGCATGGTTGCTCTCGAAGGAGCACGAGGACGAGATGCACCCCGTCAATCGGGAGAAGCTCAAAGCCGCTGGTAGCGCCGACACGGTGATTACGCGCTCCGAGAGCGGCAAGACGTTTCGCCAGGTCAGGACCGCGTGGAGCCAGGAATGGGAGGCGGACGGTGCGCCCGAGCCGTTGAAGATGCCCTACCAGGACGTGCTCGTGGGTGATCTCCTCGGTGCCATCGAAGAGCACGACATCGAGCCGTTGATCCATTCGGGCGCGGGCCAGAGCATTGCCTACTTCGACGAGGTTCGATCGTGTGCCGACATCATGAGCGATCTGGTCGATGACACCGAACGCGCGCTCGAACAGTTGCGCGGCTTTCTCTAGCGCCGTTCGTGAAGATGTGGGTTCGGCAGACAGTTCTGACGTGTCTGATTCTGGTAGGAGGGGGCGCGATGGCGGACGGGCGAGTGGCTGAGGCGTTCGTCTCGGCGTTCTATTCGTATGATCGCGCCGCGCTCGAAGAGATGTTCGCGCCGGGCGCTGAGACGACCGCGGTTCTCTACTACCAGGCGTGGGCCGAAGCCGCGCACTACACGGTGGATGAGCGCCGATCCTGCCGCTTCGAAGACGGCGAGTGGGTCTGTGCGATCACGGTCAACGACGACTTCGGCGCCGCGCTCGGCTACCAGGCGACCGACACGTTCCGGCTGCGAATCGATGGCGAGCGGGTGAGCGCTGTGACGTTTGCGGGCGACGACCCACCGATCTTCGAGGAACTCTTCGGGTGGATCGCGAGCACACGAAGCGAAGTTCTTTCGGGCCCCTGCCGTGACATGTTTGCTGGCGGCGAGACGCCGGGCGACTGTGCACGCGCGGTGGCGATGGCGGCGCGGGATTTTGCGCGCGACAGAGGGCTGCCGACGACACGCTAGGGTCTGTTCCGGGTTTGCGCATGCGCACAGAAGCGCTAGTCCGGGATGTAGACGTTTCCGGTGTTTCTTGTTTCGTCCATCGAGCTTTGCGCCGTTAGGTGCCGATGACGCCGGACGCGACAAGTTCGGAAACCCGGGCGGGCGTGAGTTTGAGGATGTCGTAGACAACCGCTTCAGTGTGTTCCCCGAGTAGAGGCGCTCGCCTCGGTGCGGGGCGACGCCGTTGACCGTCGCCGGACTCGAAGAGAACGGGAAGTGCGGTGTAGTGGCGAGACGCGGATGTGGGGTGCGATAGCGCCGCGTAAAAACCCGATGTGTGGGCGTCCGCATCGTTTTCGATGTCGGGCCCGGTGACGATACGAGAAGCGTGAAGACCGGCGTCCCGCAGTGCCCGTTCGGCCGCTTCGACATCCCGCGCCGACGACCACCGACTGATCGCGGCGTCGATTCGCTCGGTCGCTTTCAACCGTCCGGCATGATTCCCGAGCAAAGGATCGTCGAGGGAAACGTCACCGATGACGTCGACGAGGCGCTGCCATTCGGCATCGTTCTCGATCGCGAGCGCGATCCAGCGATCCTCGCCCGTGCAGGCGTAGCAGCCATGCGGGACAAAATCGCGCGACGTGTTGCCCAGGGGGGGCAGCGGTGCGTCGCCCATGATCGTCTGCTCGAGCAGCCGATCGGAGATCAGGTAGGCGGCCGCTTCGAACTGTGCCCCTTCGATTTCGCATCCACGCCCGGTCTTCTCTCGTTCGATGAGAGCCGCGAGTAGCGGGACGAGGGCTTGTTTTCCCGCCATGTGGTCGGGGTGGTTGAGCGTCGTGCCGACCGGGTAGGGGTCGTCCGTATGCGCCCACTGGGCGGTCACGCCGGCGAATGTTTGTAGATTGGGTCCGTAGGTCTGGTAGCCGTCGTAGATGCCGCGACCGAATCCCTGGCTCGTGAGGTAGACGATCGAAGCGTTGGTGGAGGAGATTCCCGCGTAGTCGAGCCCCCAGCCGGCCGCTATACCGCCACGCATGTTGTCCATCACGACGTCGCACTGATCGGCGAGCTGGCGCACGAGCGCGACGCCTTCGGCGTGGTTCATGTCGACCGCGAGGCTTTTGACGCCGAGGTTTAGCTGATTGAACGTAGGCGAATTGTTGACGTCCATGTAGCCCGCCAAGCCGTTCTGTCGAAGAAAGTCGACGCGCACGCGCGACTCGACCTTGATCACCTCCGCCCCGAACTGGGCAAGTAGCGACGCGGCTTCGGGCACGACCGCGCCGACACCGAGTTCCAGAATGCGCACACCCGCGAGGGGCATGAGGGGATCGATCGTCGTCGTCGCGACCTCGGGTTTCGCGTCGGGAATATCGAGTTTTGCCGCTTTAGCGTTGAAGTCGCCGAGCGCGGGCGCGCCGCGGACCGGCGCGTTCAGGTCGGCCGGTTGGCAAGGCGGGCGCATCAGCGCCATTTCGCCGAATTCCTCGTCGTCGACGGTCGTGAAGCACTGCCGGTCGAGCACATGCGGATCGGCCCGAAACGACGGTAGATCGTAGACGGGCGAGATCGTCAGACCTCGCTTCTGGCCCTCTCGAAAGAGTTCTTCGACGGTTCGATCCGCCAGTAGCGGCTCGCACATCATCACGACGACGTCGGCGTTCTCCTGGCGAAACGCGGGGTCCTTGAACGGGCCCGTCGTGAAATCTTCCGGCGAACCGAGCAAATCCACCAAGGCGTCCCATTGTTTCGGTGTCACGGTCAGTGCGCGGATATAGCCGTCCTTCACCTTGTAGATCGGGAACCCGCCGGGGCCGCGCCGCTCGGTCTTCATGCCCTGGCCGGTCGCCTGCATTTCGTACGAACGGAGTGGCCGCGTCCAAGGCGTGATCGCCGCGACGGCCGCTTCATCGAGCGGAATCGATACGTGCGCCGCGCCGCCGCCGCGCTGTCTGGTGAACTCGATGATCAGCGCCATCACGGCGGCGTAGATCGACGCACCGTCGGGCGCCAGGTACGACGGCGCATTGCACGGCGGTCGTTCCGGCCAGCCGCTCGACGCCAGGCCGCCACTCGCCGCAAATGGAACGATCGACGAGTTGCCGAGGTTGTACCGATCCTCGATCGTGACGACGGACGTTGCCGAAGCGATTTCTGTTGCCAACGGGTGCCCGTCGACGGATAGCACCACGTCGGCGCGTCGAGCAAGTCGCGCGAAGAGTTCACGATCGGCCGCTAGCCCAGGATCGACCACGACGCTGCGCTTGTTCGCGTTCCGAGCGAGAAACGCGATGCTGCCTCGCGACGACGATCCCGCGCCGGGGACGCGCGGTTCGCGTTGTCGTGTCGGGGAACCGCCGGGGGGTTCGATCAACAAGACTTCCGCGCCGAGGCCCGCGAGTACGAGGCCGGCGTATTCGGTGAGCGGATGCGCGATCTCGACGACGCGCAGATTGGCAAGCAAGGGCATGGGTGACTCCGTCGGGGGCGCTGAATATAAAGGATGTTAGCGACGGGGCTGATCCGCCAGGCGGCTACACTTCCCCTAAAGGAGGGCTCAGCATGGAATCACTCGAGCAACGGATTCAGCGCCTCGAAGACATCGAGGCGATCAAACAGTTGAAAGCGCTTTACTGCGAGATATGTGACGACCATCACAATCCGGATCGGATCGTGACGATCTTCACCGACGATGGCGTCTGGGAAGGTAAGGGCATCGGTACCGCGACGGGGCATGCGGAGATCCGCGCACTCTTCGAGCGGTTCGGGGACATGATGAGCTTCACCCAGCACATGGCGATGAATCCACGGATCAGCGTCGACGGCGATGCGGCGAGGGCGTCGTGGTATTTCTTCGGGCCGTTCACGTTTCCGGCGAAGAAAGAAGGCGAGAAGAACCAGGCCAAATGGCAGTCGACGCGTTACCGCGAGTCGTATCGCCGGGTCGAGGGCGAGTGGATGTTCGAGCGATTGACCGTCGCCGGGCCGGGAATCAGCGTCGACTACGACAAAGGCTGGGCGGACGATCGTTACAACTGATTCGAATCTGGCGGTCGTCTATACGAAGGTGATGTCGATGGTGCCGAGGGCGCCGTAGTCGGCCTGGACGCGATCGCCGGCTTTGATGGCGACGGGACGGGTGAACGAGCCCGAGAGGATGAAGTGCCCAGGTTCGAGGCCGATGCCGTGCCGAGCGAATCGTTTGCAGACCCAGCGAATGCCCTCGGCCGGATGGCCGAGCACGCCACCGCCGAGGCCCGTTTCTTCGATGACGTTATTGAGATACAGCAACGCGCCGGACCACGTGAGGTCGATTTCCGCGGGGTCGACGTGCACGTCGCCGGGGATATACCCGGCATTGGCGGCGTTGTCCGCGATGGTGTCGAAGACGTTGCGCGTGTAGCCGGTGTCGGGGTCGGTTCGTGTCGATCGGGCCGAGATGAGTTCGAGCGTGGGCACGATGTAGTCCGTCGCCGCGAGCACGTCCGCGCGGGTGACGTTTTCCCCCTCGAGTGGTGATTTCAGAACGAAGCCGAATTCGGCTTCGATGCGCGCGTCGAGGTAGTCGCTAGCGGATATCGATGCGCCGTTGTTGATGCGCATTTCGTCGAGGAGAACGCCGTAGTCGGGCGTGTCGATATTCATCGCTTGCTGCATGGCTCGGGACGTCAGGCCGATCTTGTAGCCCGATACGCGTGCCCCTCGAGCCTCCTTTTGCTCGACCCATCGAGCCTGAATACGGTAAGCGTCGTCGAGATCCATATCGCGTGCGGTCAATGTGAGCGGCTTGATCTGCCGACGTTCTCGCTCGGCTTCGTCGAGTCGTTCGGCGGCGTGGTTGATCTCTTCGTCTGTCAGCATAGGTGTCGCCTTCGGGTCTTAAGTATCGGGCGCAAGCGTTTCGTTCAGGTCGGTGAGGAGATCGAGGAGCTTCTCGAGTTTTTGGCTCCCGAATTCCCCCTCGATCGCTCGATAGATGGCCTCGGATGATGGCACGACCTCCTGATATCGCTCTCGTCCGGCGGGCGAAAGCGAAAGCTGTACCCGGCGTTGATCCTGAGCGCCCGGTCGTCGTTGAACGAGACCGTCGGCTTCGAGGTTCTTCAGAATTCGCGTCAGGCTCGGTGGCAGGATCATGCTCCGGCGGGCGAGTTCCGTTGCGTCGATGTTGCCGTGGGTCGCCAGGATTCGGATGACGCGCCATTGCTGGTCGGTCAGTCCAAAGCCGCGGAGCATCGGCCGGAAATGTTCCATCGTCGCTTCGCGCGCCCTGAGAAGCTGCATCGGTAGGCTACGGGATACGGCCCGGAGCACGGTCTCCTCCTGGCCTTGAGGCTGGGACACAACTATTCGACGGTTTCGCTGACGACGCTGTTGCTCAGAACGCCGATGCCGGGGACTTCCACTTCGACACGATCCTGTGGCTTCAGAAATCGGGGCGGATCGAAACGTGCACCCGCGCCGTTCGGCGTACCGGTCGCGATGATGTCGCCCGGCTTCAGGCGATAGAAGCTCGACAGGTAGCTGATGAGATACCGGAACGGAAACATGAGGTTGTCGGTGACGTCGTTCTGGCGCTCCTCGCCGTTGACACGTGTGATGACCTGAAGGTTGTCGAACGGATCGAGTTCGTCGGTCGTCACCATCCACGGGCCCAGCGACCCGGAGCGCTCGAAATTCTTCCCTTGGGTGACGTTGAATTTGGCATGGCGCAGATAATCGCGCACCGAACCCTCGTTCATGATGGTCGTTCCGGCGACGTACTGATGGGCATCGGCTTCGGCGATCCGGCGGCCTTCGCGTCCGATCACGAGAACTATCTCGCCCTCGTAGTCGAGCTGGTCGGATTCGGGCGGATCGAGGATTTCCTGTGCATGGCCGACGAGGGATTCCCGCGTGCGCATGAAGACGCTCGGGTACTCTGGATCATCGCTTCCGTCCTGGTACTCGGCGTTCCGGTTCGCGTAGTTCACGCCGATACAGATGATCTTCTCGGGGTTGGGGAGCGTCGGCAGGAATTCGATGGTGTCGAGGGAATAATCCGGCGACGCGACTGCGGCCTCTTCACCGAGCAGAAGGAGCGCGTCCCGGCGGATCGCGTCGCGAAGATCCGCCAAGTCGTCGTGGCGGGCGCCGAGATCGACGACCCCACCATCCGTCACCACGCCGAAGCTCGCTTCGCCTGCGTCGTTTTGAAAGCTTACGAATCTCATGCGGATCTCCCTCGCGTTGAATTAGTTAATATATTAAGTATTATCGGCTCGTCAACCGCGCAATGAAGACGGGGAATCATTCATGCCATCTGCCGAACTCACCGAGAACCTCGAAGCGGTCGGCGCCGCGCTTGCCCGATTTCGGGATCAGCCCATCCAGCACATGATCGGTGGCGAAGCTTGCGCCGCGAGCGATGGGGCGGTGTTTGAGAACACGACACCCATCGACAATGCACGAATCGGTGATGTCGCCAAAGGCACGGTCGATGATATCGACGCGGCCGCTCGAGCCGCGCACGGCGCGTTTCCCGCATGGGCGGCGCTTTCGGGGGCCAAACGGCGCGACCTCCTGCACACAATCGCAGACGCCATCGAGTCGAACGCACGCGAGATCGCGCTCGTCGAGAGCTTCGATACGGGGCAGGCCCTGCGGTTCATGAGCAAGGCTGCCGTGCGCGGGGCGGAGAATTTCCGCTTTTTCGCGGATCGGGCGGCGGGTGCACGCGACGGGTTGTCGTTGCCGGCAGATGAGCACTTGAACTACACGCTGCGTCAGCCGATTGGTCCGGTCGGTGTCATCACGCCGTGGAACACGCCGTTCATGCTGTCCACCTGGAAGATCGCGCCGGCGCTCGCGGCCGGCTGTACGGTCGTGCACAAACCGGCGGAATGGTCGCCGTGCACGGCGTCACTCCTGATCGAGATCATGCAGGACGCTGGATTGCCGGCTGGTGTCGTCAACACGGTGCACGGGATTGGCGAGGTCGCGGGTCGTGCGTTGACCGAGCACCCGCTCGTCAAAGCGGTCGCGTTCGTGGGCGAGTCGCTCACGGGAAGCCACATCATGCGCCAGGGCGCCGACACGCTGAAGCGAGTGCATTTCGAGCTGGGCGGCAAGAACCCGGTCATTGTGTTCGACGATGCCGATCTCGACAGGGCATTGGATGCCGTCGTCTTCATGATCTACAGCCTGAACGGCGAGCGGTGCACGTCGTCCAGCCGTTTGCTCATCCAATCGTCGGTGGCCGACGAGTTCCTCGATCGGCTCGAAGCCCGCGTCGCCGCGCTTCGCGTCGGCCATCCGCTCGATCCAGCGACGGAAGTAGGGCCACTCATTCACACCACGCATCGCGAAAAGGTCTGTCGGTACTTCGACGTCGCGCGCGCCGAGGGCGCGAACGTTAGGGTCGGCGGTGGGATCGGCGATTTTGGTGCCGGCAACTACGTCCAGCCGACGCTCTTCACCGAAGCGAACTCGACCATGCGGGTCGCCCAGGAAGAGATCTTCGGCCCCGTGCTCACTGCGCTCACGTTCGAGGACGAAGCCGAGGCGATCGCGGTCGCCAACCAGGTCGCCTATGGGCTCGCGGGCTACGTCTGGACCGGCAACAGCGGGCGGAGTATGCGCGTCGCGCGTGATCTTGATGTCGGCATGGTCTGGGTGAACTCGGAGAACAACCGCCATCTGCCGACGCCGTTCGGCGGCATGAAAGCGAGCGGCGTGGGTCGCGATGGCGGTGACTACAGCTTCGACTTCTATATGGAGACGAAGAACGTCTGTATCGCGATGGACACCCACGCCGTGCCATCGTTGGGGAAGGGATAGAAGCAGGGGGACACGATGCGTTCAGTCGATGAGATGTTTCTATGGAACTGCTGGTATGCCGCCGCGTGGGAGCACGAACTCGAAGGCGGTGTGAAGCTGGCGCGGACTTTCCTCGAAAAGCCCGTCGTCATCTATCAAGGCGACAGTGGCGACTATGTCGCACTCGACGACCGGTGTTGTCACCGTGCGGCGCCGCTGTCGATGGGCCGGGTCGAAGGCGACTGCATTCGCTGCATGTATCACGGCATGAAGTACGGTCCTGATGGCGTGTGCATCGAAATACCGGGACAGGACACGATCGGTCCGAACCATCGTGTTCGCCGCTATCCGATCGTCTCAAAGGGCAATCTTCTGTGGATCTGGATGGGCGATCCTGAACTCGCCGATCCGGACGAGATCCACGACTTTGCGCCGTTGTCGGATTCGAACTGGCGGGGGTTCGAGAAAGAGTCGTACCTGCACTACGACGCGAATTGGCTCCTGATCGTAGATAACCTGGCCGATTTTTCGCATCTCGCCTTCGTGCACACGAACACCCTCGGCGGCTCGGAGGACTACGCGTTCGTGACGCATCCGGAGGTCGATAAACATGATGACGGTTTCTCGATCGTACGCTGGAGTCGGAACGACGCACCGGCGCCTTATCATCTGAAGGTGAACCCCGATGCGCCCGCGAAAGTGGATCGCCGCAACACCGTGCGCATGCACACGCCGGGGCTCTTCTTCATGGAAACCTTGTTCGCGCCCGTGGGTTGGAACGCGGACGGGGACGATTTCGAGGGCGTTAAGCAGTACCGGAACTGTCAGTACATGACGCCGGAAACTCGCACGACGACCCACTTCTTCTGGAACTACCTGCACAACTACCGACTCGACGATCCGGCCGTGTCGGCGTCGCTACAGGCGAGCCTGCTCGAAGGCTTCATGGAAGACAAAGTCATCATCGAGGCCCAGCAGAAACTGCTCGAGATGGAAGATCCTTTCGCGCCACGCGGCCTCGCGGGTGACGTTTCGCTCGCTCACTTCCGCCGCGTGTGGGAAGGCATGATCAGAACCGAGCGAGAGACCTATCCGGGCGTCGAGCGGAAGGTCGGTAACCCGCTGCTATAGGCGCGTTACGGGCGGTTCGACTCGATGATCGACCTCACGGCCGCTCCGGACTCCGCGAGCCATCGGTCGATCGCGGCGAGGTAGGCGTTGCCGGTGGGGCCGAAGAAGGCTTTTTCGACCCGGTTGAAGCGGTGCCCGGGCGTGCTGCAGAGCGCGGGGTCGTGAGCGGCTTCGATGGCTGCCTCAACGGCATCGGTGACCATGAAGTCGTAGGGGCCCGTGGCCAACTCACGAAAGACGCTCAGATTGTCGCGATGAACAGTGAATGACGTGCGATCGAGATGACGCCGAACGAAGCGTTCGTTGGTCCCGCCGGGATTCACGATCACGCGATGCTCGGTACGGTTCAACGTATCGATGTCGAGTTCTGTCACGAAGGAACAGCGCGCGAGGATCGTCTTGCCGGTGATGAAATAGGGCTGCGTCATCGCGCCGATCGCGAGTCGGTCCGGGTTCCGTGAAATCCCGCCAATCGCGAAATCGAACCGCTTCTGCTCGACATCGCCTGCAAGTGTCGGCCAGCTCGTCGCGATCCACTCGATCTCATGATGGCGGTCCGCCGCGAAGGCGCGAACGATCTCGACGTCGATTCCCTGGCGTTCATTCGATGGATCGAGACGATACGAGAATGGGCGATAGTCCCCGGGCGTGCCGATCAGGATGACATCGGCGAATACCGATGCGGTGACACCGACGGCAAGAACGACACTGATGATCACTCTCGTCATTCGGGGGTTTCGTCCTCGGTCTTCTGCAGGTCGTACTTCTTCAAGTAGCCGCGAAACTGGTGGTATGTGAGACCGAGTAGTTCCGCCGCGCGGCGCTGGTTGTATCTGGCTTCCGCCATCGCGGCCATCACGTACTCGATCTCCGCGTCTTGGATCGTCTGTTTGAGATCCATCGGAAAGTTCGCGGCCGGTGTCTGCGGTTCCGCCACGACGGCTGGCGAAGGGGTCGCTGCCGTTTTCTGGCCGGGGCGATAGGGTGAGTCGAACGGGTCGAGGGTGATTTCGTCGACCAGGACGTCATCCGGTGTTCGGTAGACCGCGCGCTCGACGACGTTTTTGAGTTCTCTGAGATTACCCGGCCAGTCGTAGGCGTAGATCGCGTCTATCGCGGCTTCGGAAAAGCCGGCGAAGTAGTCGCGGTTGAGTTCCTTCGCCATATTGGTGGCGAAGTACTCGGCCAGCAGAGGGATGTCCTCCTGGCGATGCCGGAGCGGGGGCAACGTGATCACGTCGAAAGCCAATCGATCGAGCAGGTCTAGACGGAACGACCCGCTGGTCGCGAGAGTCGGCAGGTCTTCGTTGGTTGCAGCGATCAGCCGGACATCGACACGCATCGTTTTGCGTCCGCCGATTCGCTCGAATTCTCCGTACTCGATCACGCGCAACAGTTTTTCCTGCACGAGGCCGGATGTGGTGGCCAGCTCATCGAGGAAGAGCGTGCCCCCGTCGGCCCGCTCGAAGCGTCCCTGGTGCGTGCGCGCTGCACCCGTGAAGGATCCCGCTTCGTGGCCGAAGAGCTCGCTCTCGATCAGCGTGTCGTTGATCGCCGCGCAGTTGAGCTTCAGGAATTCGTTCTCCCAACGATTGGAGAGATAGTGCAGCCGGGCCGCGATCAGTTCCTTGCCGGTACCGCGCTCGCCGACGATGAGGACGGGTTTCTCGAGTGGCGCCGCGCGCGATACGGCTTCGAGGACCTGGAGAAACGCCGGCGCTTCGCCGACCAGGCGTTCAGAATCGCGTGAAGTTGGCATTGGGCGTCGTCGATTTCCTCAAGTGCGGAGCCAATTGTTGGTTCGATTCGCCACATTGTCGGACCCGAAAACGATGCGGCTATAAAAATTCTTTTGAATTCAAAAGGATAGAGGAAAAGGAAAAAGTTGGCACGGATGTTGATTAAAGACCAGCCAAGAGAATTCGCAAGTGATCCCGGAGGTTCATGAAGATGAGCATTTTTTCTCGCATCACCGACATCATCAACTCGAACATCAACTCCTTGCTCGACAAGGCTGAAGATCCCGAAAAGATGGTGCGGCTGATCATTCAGGAAATGGAAGAGACCCTGGTAGAGGTTCGCACGACATCGGCGCGTGCCATCGCCGATAAGAAAGAGCTCTCCCGTCGCGCCGAGGTCATCCAGCACGAGGCCGACGAGTGGGAACGCAAGGCCGAACTGGCCATTACCAAAGGACGTGACGACCTGGCCCGGGCGGCGCTCGTCGAACGTGGTAAGGCTGACGAGATGGTCGCGACCATGCAGGGCGATCTCCTCGTACTGGACGAAACGCTCATGAAGCTCAACGGCGACATCACGGCGCTGCAGCAGAAGATCAAGGACGCGAAAACCCGCCAGAACGCGATCATCCTCCGCGGTCAAGCCGCTCAAACGCGTCTCGGTGTCCGCAAGCAGCTCTCCGATCACGCCATTGACGACGCAATGGAGCGCTTCGAGCTCTACGAGCGCAAGATGGATGCGATCGAAGGCGAAATCGAATCGTTCGACCTGGGTCAGAAGAGCCTTACCCATCAGATCGACGATCTCGTTGCCGACGATGGTGTCGATGACGAACTCGAGCGCTTGAAAGCCCGCATGGGCAACGGCAACGGCACCTCGCACGACGTTTGATAGCCGCTTTAAGGAAGGAATAGGTGGATTTCGTCAACGTGATTCAATTTGTTGTGCCAGCACTCGTTTTCCTGATCTTCATCGTCCCGCTGTGGCTTTTCCTGCACTACCGATCGAAGACGCGTGAGCAGTCGGCGTTGACGGAAGAGGAACGTGCGGAGCTGGAAAGCCTCGCGATCGCCGCACAGCGAATGGGTCAACGAATCGAGACCCTCGAAGCGATCTTGGATGCCGACACGCCCGAGTGGCGTAATCGCCTCGCATCGGATCGTTAGGCGAAAAGAGACGCGAAGGAACAGGAGATCCTGTGAAAAAGGTTCCAAGCCAAGAACGTCGCCGCCGCTCCGCCGACGACCGCTCGGATAAAAAATTCGATAGCGCAGTCGATCGGTTGGAGCGTGCGATCGACGACCTCGTTGAGACATCGCCGGGCGATGAAGAAGCAACGGAGTACGTCGAGAAGGCAGGTCGTCGTCTACGTACGGAAGCCCGTCGTCGGCGGCGCGAGGAACGACCGGAGCGACGCAATACCGAAGGTCGCCCGCGCCGGGAACGGGTTGACGGGGTGGATGACGGCGTCGACCGCGACGAGGATTACGACGACGACCGTCGCTACGGCGCCGAAGTCTGGTGGGGATCGAGCAACTGGAACCGTTGGGAGTGGGGTGGTCGCAACCGCTCCCGCAAGCTCTATCGGGACGTGGACAACGAAAAGATCGGCGGTGTTTGTGCCGGCATCGCCAATTACTACGGTGTTGAACCGTGGGTCGTCCGCTGTATGGCCGTGACCGGGCTCATCTTCATGCCGTCGGTGACGCTACCCGCCTACTGGATCGCGTACTTCGCGATGGACAAACCGCCCAAGAAGTCACGCAAACGCCGAACCAAGCGTGTGCGTCGGCGCCGTCGCGAACGCGATGAGGACATGCGTGCGCATGAACCGGCTGACCGATCGGTCGAAGAAGAACTCTTCGAAGAGATCGTCGAAGAGCCGCAGCCCGCGTCTCGACGCCGCCCCGCGGCGCGCGCCATCGAGGCGCCCAGTCAGACGACGGAACTCGGCCTGCACTGGTCGCCGCGTGCGAGCCTTCGCTATATCCACTCGGATCTCGACGAGATCGAATTGCGGCTCCGGCGCATGGAGTCGCATGTCACATCGGGTCAATACGAACTGCAGCGCGAGCTGAAGAAAATCGGAGCTGAGTCATGAAGACAGCCATAGCCGCGCTCGCGGTTGTTGGTGCGGGGATCGCCTGGAACATGGGCGACGAAGAAGAGCAGAACGCCGATCTTACATCCGCCTCGGTCTATGGCCCGACCATGGGTTACGAGCGGATCTACCTAGACGGCGCGGCAACGATTCGCCTCTCTCAGGGCGACGAACCGAATGTCGATTTGACGGTTTCGCCGGATCATCGCGATCTCGTCAAAGTCGAGGTGTCGGACGGCGCTCTCTTCGTCGAGGTGGACGAAGAACTCGGATCGCACGAAGTAAAGCTCGACCTGACGGTCGTCACGTTATCCGAATTCGTCAGCTCCGGCGCCGTCAAGCTCTCGAGCGACGGGCTCGAGGCGAACGACCTCGTGATAGAAGACCGCGGCAGCGGCTTTTATGAATTTTCCGACCTGTCGGCCGATGAGCTCCTGATCGAAGCGCGTGGTGCCTCGAGTTTCGAACTCGACGGTAGCGTACGACGGCAGGTCGTCGACATCGCCGGAGCCGGCAAATACTTAGCGCCTGGGCTCGAAAGTGTGAGCACCGAAATCAGCCTGAAAGGCGCGGGCAAGGCGACAGTCTGGGCCAACGAAGCGCTGGACGTGCTCATCGCCGGGGCCGGCTCGGTGGAATATGCGGGCACGCCCAAAGTGGACAAATCGATTCTCGGCGCCGGTAGCGTGCGCCGCCTGAGCGAGTAGCGAAAGGCCGCGACGTGCGGCAGGTGAGTGGCGAGGGACTTGAAACCCGCGGCGCCAACGCCAACTAGATTACGACGTCTGCTGGAAGTGGACTGCAGTCAGGAGAAAGCATGAGTACCAGCTTTGCCATCGTCATGGTCGCCGCGATGATCTTCGCCGTACCACTGCTTGCCATCTGGACGCGTCGGCCAAGACAACGTCAGGATGACGAGCAGCGCGACGAAGTGATCGATGTGCTGGAAGCCGAGGTCCTCGCGCTGCGTGAACGTGTCGAAACCCTCGATAAAGATCGTCACCGACGACCGCTACACGCTCGAGAGCGAGTTCGAGGAGCTGGAGTCGTCCCAACGAGCGGTACCGCCGCACCGGGAACGCGTCTCGCTCTGATCGAACTCGCTAACGGACGGCTTCGACTACCACGTCGGGTCGGTCTGTAAACACCCCAGCCACGCCCATTTCTCCGAGCTCGCGTGCCCGCCTGGCTGAGTTCACCGTGTATACGAGTACGCGGAACCCCGCGGCACGGATCTTCTCGACCCGGCGATTCGTTGCGATGCGATCGCCAAGATTGATCGACACGGCGTCGAGTTCCTTCGCCGTCTCGATCCCGTCGCCACGCCACCACTCGAAGAGCGGTGCGACCGCAATGTCCGTGCGCAACGCTCGGAACGCTCTGAGCTCGTCGTGGTTGAACGACGACACGAGAAATCGACCGGACTGATCGAGCAGAGCGGCAACTTGCTTCGCGGTGCCCCTTCCCTTGAGCTCGATATTGATCGGCGTTTCGGTCGGCGCGGTCAGGTCGATGACTTCTTCGAGCAGCGGGATCCGTTCGCCCGCGCCCGCGTCGAGACCGCGCAGGTCGGCGAGTTTTGCGGAGCGGATTTTGCCTTTCCCATTGGTCGTCCGATCCAGTTTGTGGTCGTGGATCACGACGAGTCGATCCTCGACCACATGCACATCGAGTTCCACGGCGTCGACATCGAGCTCGATCGCTCTGGCGAAACTTCGGCACGTGTTTTCGGGCTCGAGTCCGGCCGCTCCGCGATGTCCGATGACGACGAATGGCCGGGGGAAGAAGGGCGATTGAGGTAACATCCCGCCATCATGAGTTACCAAGTGCTGGCGCGGAAGTATCGGCCGCGTGGATTCTCCGAAGTGATCGGCCAAGAGCACGCGGTACGTGCTCTCGCCAACGCGCTCGATCGCGATCAGCTGCATCACGCGTACCTGTTCACCGGGACCCGTGGGGTCGGCAAGACGACGCTCGCGCGGATCCTGGCGGCTTGCCTGAATTGCGAGACAGGGGTCTCGTCGACGCCTTGCGGCGAGTGTTCGGCATGCGTATCGATCCGCGAGGGGCGGTTCGTCGATCTGATCGAAGTCGATGCGGCCTCGCGCACCGGTGTGGACGATACGCGCGATCTTTTGAACAACGTGCAATACCTGCCGACGAGCGGCCGGTTCAAGGTGTACCTCATCGACGAGGTCCACATGCTTTCGACGTCGAGCTTCAACGCGTTGCTGAAGACGCTGGAAGAGCCGCCAGAGCACGTCAAATTCCTGCTGGCCACGACAGAATCGAAACGAATCCCGGTGACCGTCCTCTCGCGTTGCCTGCAGATCAATCTGAAAAACATTCCGCCCGACACGATCGTTCATCAGCTCGTCGAGATCCTGAATCGTGAAGAGATCGAGTTCGAAGAGGATGCACTGCGGACCCTCGCACGAGCAGCCGATGGCAGCATGCGCGATGCCGAGTCCCTGACGGACCAGGCGATTGCGCATGGCGGCGGGACCGTCACTGCGGCGAGTGTCGTCGACATGCTGGGCGTCGCCGGTGGTCATGAGATCGCCGCGATCCTCGAAGCGCTCGCCCATCGTGATACGCCGAAGCTGCTGGCGGTCGCCGATGAGTTGTCCGACCGCGCCGCTAACCTCGCCGATGTGCTGGGCGCCATGATTCGAGCATTCCATGATCTCGCGATCGGGCTCGAGACGGGCTCGATTGGTGATGAGACGCTGGTGCCGTTTGGCAACGCCTTCAGCGCCGAAGATCTACAGCTCTACTATCAGATCGCGCTCGTCGGCAGCCGCGATCTGCCGTTTGCACCCGATGCCAAAACCGGCTTCGACATGACACTGCTTCGGCTCGGATCTTTCGAGCCGATGGGGGGCGACGAAATCGGATCCGCCGGTGACGATGAGGTGTCGACGTTGCCGCCGACGCATGAATTGACGGCCGCGGCGCCCGGTGAAGACGACAGCGACGCGATGTCGGCAACGGAGGCGACGCCGCTGTTGGCGGATCCGTCTCCGCCGGACGATTTCCCCGTCGAATTGGAACCCCTCGCAGTCGATACACCCGCGGTCACGCCAGTGCCCGACGCTCGGGCAAGCATCGCCGACGAAGCAAGCCCCGCGCGCGATACGGAAACCCGGGATCAAGCGATCGACGCCCACGAAGTAGCGCCCGCTCGGCCGACACCGGCCGGTGACTGGTTCGCGATCGTCGAGCAACTCGCGCCGCGTGGCGTCGCGCTCATGATTCTCGATAACAGCAATCTCGTCGAACGCTCGGACGCCCGCTGGGCGATCCGTCTGGACGAAGATCACGACACGCTGCTGAACGAAAAGCAGAAGACGGAGATCGGTGCTTCCATCTGCCAGTATCTCGGCGCTTCGGTGCGAATCGATTGGGAAGTCGGGGCGCTTTCCGACGAATCACCCGGTGCGCGCAAGCAGCGGCTCGAGCGGGAACGATACGAACAAGCGCGTACGTCGCTGTTGTCCAGCGAAGGGGTCCAGGTGCTGATGCGCGAGTTCGACGCGACACTCATGGAGGTGACGTCGATCGATCCGGCCTCGGATCAGCAGAACGCCGGTCCCGAACACAAGAGGTTTGAATGAAAGGAATAGGAGATCTCTTCAAGCAGGCGAGCCAGATGCAGGCCAAGATGGCCGAACTGCAGGAAGAGCTGGCGCAAGCGCAGGTCGAAGGCGAGTCGGGCGCCGGGCTGGTTCGTGTGACGCTCACCGGCAAGTACGAATCTGTCGGCGTGTCGATCGATCGCGATCTCATCGGCGAAGATCCGACGATGCTGGAAGATCTCGTTGCGGCGGCGATCAACGACGCCGTTCGTAAGGTCGAGGCGATGCAGAAGGAGAAGATGGCATCGCTCGCAGGCGGATTGGGCTTGCCGGCTGGTATGAAGCTCCCATTCTAAGGCGCCCATGGCACTGAGCCCGCTCATCAATCAACTCGTCGATGCGCTCCAGGTACTGCCTGGCGTCGGCCCCAAGACCGCGATCCGCAACGCCCTTTTTATCCTGCAACACAATCGGGACGCCGGGATCAAGCTCTCGACGGCCCTCAAAGACGCGGTCGAGAACATTCGCCGTTGCACACAGTGCCGCACGCTGACGGAAGAGGCGGTCTGTAACATCTGTGCGAATCCGCGTCGCGATCAGAGCGTACTCTGTGTGGTCGAGTCACCTTCCGACATCCTCGCGATCGAGGAGACGGCGACCTTCAGCGGACGTTACTTCGTTCTACACGGCCGGCTGTCGCCGATCGACGGGGTCGGACCGGCCGATCTGGGCTTGAACGAATTGCGCGATCTCGTGCTGTCGCTCGGTGTGCGGGAGGTAATTCTGGCGACGAACACCACGGTCGAGGGCGAAGCGACGGCACACTATATCGGTGAGATCCTGAAAGGCGATGCGGTCACCATTTCCCGCATCGCCCACGGCGTGCCGCTTGGCGGCGAGCTCGAATACGTCGATGGCGGCACGATCGTTCACGCCATCCGAGGCCGCCGACCTGTCTAGCGAACTCGTGACATCGGATACCGTCCTCGCGGACGCCTTAAGTGGCGCCGGTGACGTGGCGCTCGATACCGAGTTCATGCGCACCGATACGTTCTTCCCGATCCCGGCGCTTTATCAGATAGCGACGACGACGGACCTCGCCCTGATCGACGCAACGGCTGAGCTGTCGTTCGACCCGTTGATGGATGCACTCTCGGATGCCGACCGCACGGTGGTGATGCATGCGTGTTCCGAGGACATCGAAGTCCTGAAAACGCACCTCGGAATCTTCCCGCGATCACTCGTCGACACCCAGCTCGCGCATGCGTTCGTGAAAGCGGAATTTTCCAAGAGTTACGCGGCACTCGTTGAGGATTACCTGGGCGTCGCGCTCGAAAAGGACGAAACGCGCTCCGACTGGCTCAAACGCCCGCTCACGACGAAGCAACTCGCGTATGCCCGCGACGACGTGCTTCACCTCTTGCCGTTGTGGGCGGCCATCCGAGCCGAGCTCGAACGCCTCGGTCGTTTCGAATGGTTCGAAGCGGAGATGGACCGTATCGGTCCGAACACCGCCTTACCCGAGGACTATTTCCGCACGATGAAAGGCGCGTGGCGCTTGGTGCCCGAAGCCCTGCGTACGCTCAAGCACCTGGCCACCTGGCGTGAACTGGAGGCTCGGCGTCGGGACGTGCCGCGGGCACGCACCATTCGTGACGAGCACCTTTTGACGATTGCCACGTGGCAGTCGATATCGGAGCGCGACCTGGCGGAAGTATTGCCGAGGGGCGCCGTGCGGCGCTACGGCGCGGCCCTCATTGAAACCTTCGATGAAGCCCAGGCCGATGCCGAGATCCCCGCGGCACCGGAGCAACCGATCAAGAGCCGCGAGGCGGCCATCGTCAAAGAACTCCGCGGGATCGCTTCGGTGGTTGCCGAACGTGAGGGAATGGCGCCGGAGTTATTGGCGCGTAAGCGCGATGTCGAGGCGGTTTTTCGGTCGTATCGCGATCAGGGGACGTTTCCCGACTGGTTCGGCAACTGGCGCCACGAACTCATTGGCGAACCGTTCTTCACGGTCTTGGAGGGCTCGAAATGAACGTCATCATCTATCGCAGCAAGGTCGTCAACGACATGTACCTGTTCGTCGCGGAAGCCGACGAACTCGCGCGTGTACCGAACGACCTGTTGCGCCGATTCGGCCGTCCCGTCGAGAGCATGCGCATCGAACTCACGGCCGCGCGAAAGCTCGCGCGCGCCGAGCCGGCGCGGGTGCTCGCGTCGATCGACGAGTCGGGTTTCTATCTCCAGATGCCGCCGCAACCCGTCGGTGACGTGCCGAAGATCACCATTCCCGATACGCTCAATGGCTGAACCCTTCTGGCGAACGAAGACGCTCGCCGAGATGAGTCGCGCCGAGTGGGAATCGCTTTGCGACGGCTGCGGTCGGTGCTGTGTGTTGAAGGTCGAAGACGAAGAAACGCGCGAGGTGTTCAATTCGTCGATCGTCTGCGAGTTGTTCGATCTCGGGAATTGCCGGTGCACGCGTTATCCGGAGCGGATTGAACTGATCGAGGATTGTGTCGTCCTCGACCCAATCACGGTGCACGAATACACCTGGCTGCCGGACTCCTGTGCGTATCGTCGGCTGGCGGCCGGGCGTGATCTCGCCTGGTGGCATCCGCTTGTTTCGGGAAGTGCGGAGACCGTCGTCGAAGCGGGCATCAGCGTCTTCGGCAACGTGGTATCCGCCGCGGGTATCCATCCGGATGACCTCGACGAACAGCTCGCTGACGTGCAGGAATCGCCCCTTGTCTGGATGGACGATTGAGTCCGTACGCGATCGGTTGGTCGATCATGGCGGTCGTCAGCCTCGTTCTGGCGACGATCGTCGTCGTCAAGCTCGATGTGCTGGGGCGCGTACGGTGGATATTCGCAGCCGGAATCGTCGCGACATGTTGTACGCCGTACCGTTTCGATGGTGAGCACTTTGCGCCGGCGCTGGCCGTCGCCGTCTTTCGTACGGTCTTCGAAGCCGACGCCGACCCGTCGGGGGCGTGGATCATCACGCTCATGGCCTGGGGCGCCGCACTATCAGGTGTTCTGGCCGTTTTTGGGGTTCAGCGTCTCCGGCGATGAACGTACCGGTCGGTTCGCCGGCTATTCATGGCGCGGGCAAAGCGGTTAAAGTAGCCGTTTTTGCCCGCAAGCCGGCCGGTGATGCGGCGTACTTTTGCCCAAGCGCCGGCCTGACCTTCGCTATCACGAGAGCCACTGCATGAGATTCGAAAGTACCGATACCTATATATCCACCGACGAGCTGTCGATGGCCGTCGATGCGGCCGTCAAGCTCGAGCGCCCCCTGCTCATCAAGGGTGAGCCCGGCACGGGCAAGACCATGCTGGCCGAGGAAGTGGCGGGCTCGATGGGAATGGAACTCATCACGTGGCACATCAAGTCCCAGACGAAGGCGTTGCAAGGCCTCTATGAATACGACGCGGTGAGCCGCCTGCGAGACTCGCAACTCGGTGACGAACGCGTTCAGGACATCACCAACTACATCAAGCGCGGCAAGTTGTGGGACGCATTCGATTCAGATAAGCGTGTGGTCCTCTTGATCGACGAGATCGACAAGGCCGATATCGAGTTCCCGAACGACCTGCTGCAAGAACTCGATCGTATGGAGTTCTTCGTGTACGAGACCGGTGAGACGGTCAAAGCGAAGCATCGTCCCGTGATCGTGATCACATCGAACAACGAGAAGGAACTTCCGGACGCGTTCCTGCGCCGGTGCTTCTTCCACTACATCAACTTCCCGGATCGGGAAACGATGCAGCAGATCGTCGAGGTGCACTATCCCGAGATCAAACAGAGCCTCGTCAAGGACGCCATGGAGATCTTCTTCGACGTCCGTAAGGTGCCTGGTCTCAAGAAGAAGCCGTCGACCTCTGAACTCATCGACTGGCTCAAGCTCTTGATGGCGGACGATATTCCAGACGAGATTCTGACCAACCGCGATCCGAGCAAGGCGATTCCGCCGCTGTACGGCGCGCTCGTAAAGAACGAGCAGGACGTGCATCTCCTCGAACGCCTCGCGTTCATGAATCGACGCGATAGCCGCGGGTAGCCCCCGACCGGGTGGCCTCGTGCCACCCGGGTGTCACGGCGGCCCGAAAGGGCCGTCCCCCAAGACAAGCCGTAGGTAACCATCGTGCTCATCAACTTTTTCCTGACGCTTCGACGCTACAAGGTCCCGGTCACGATTCGCGAGCTCATGGATTTGCTCGCCGCGCTCGATCAAGGGGTCGTCTACAGCAACGTCGACGATTTCTACCTCCTGTCGCGAACCTGCATGGTCAAAGACGAGAAGAACTACGATAAGTTCGACCGTGCGTTCAGTTCCTATTTCAAGGGCTTGGAAGACCTGCACGGCATGCTCGAGTCGCTCATTCCGGACGAGTGGCTACGTCACGAGTTCGAACAGTCGTTGAGCGCGGAAGAGCTGGCCGAAATCGAATCGCTCGGCGGCCTCGAAAAGCTGATCGAAGCGTTCAAGAAGGCAAAGGAAGAAGAGGCGAAAAAAGCCGAAGAGGGCGAAGAAGGTAAGGACGGCGACGAAGGCGACGCCGATAAAGAAGGCAAGAAGGGCGAGGGCGGCCTCGGACGGGGCAAGAAGAAGAAGGCCAAGAAGGTCTGGGATCAGCGTCAGTACAAAAACCTCGACGATTCGGTCGAACTCGGGACCCGGAACATCAAGATGGCGCTACGGCGTCTTCGCAAGTTCGCACGTACCGGTCGAGAAGAAGAACTCGACATGGACGACACGATCCGCTCGACCGCGCACAACGGCGGGATGCTCGACATCAAGATGCGCCCGGAGCGGAAGAACACCGTCAAGGTATTGCTGTTGCTCGATATCGGCGGGTCGATGGATGCCCATGTAAAGGTTTGCGAAGAGCTCTTTTCGGCCACGCGCACCGAGTTCAAGCACTTGGAGAGCTTCTACTTCCACAACTTCATTTATGAGTCGGTTTGGAAAGACAACCGCCGACGGATGAACGAGCGGATTCCGACCTGGGAAATCCTCAACAAGTACGCACAGGACTACAAAGTGGTCTTCGTCGGTGACGCCACGATGGCGCCGTACGAAATCACACATGCGGGGGGAAGCGTCGAGCATTGGAACGAAGAGCCGGGGGCGACGTGGTTGTCGCGCTTTTCCTCGCTCTACGAACGGCTCGTCTGGATCAATCCAACGCCGCAGGAGACGTGGGAATATTCCACTTCCGTCTCGATGACCCAGGAACTCGTCGAGGGACGCATGTTCCCGCTGACGATCCGGGGGCTCGAAGAAGGGATGAACCTACTCTCCAAGTAGGGCGGTTTCCGCGAGGAAACGAATCATGGACAACGAGGCGGGCGGTAGCCGTTCGGCAAGCCCCCCCACGCCTGCGCCCTCGGCACCCAACGAGGGCGGCGTAGCGCGCTCGTCGCGTCGCCGTCGTCGGCGCCGTGGTGGCGCTCACGCGACGCCCGAATCGACGGGTAACCCACCAAGCCGTGCTCAGGCGTCGCGTTCACGTGGCGCGCCGGTTGTGCGCGAGACGCTGCCGGAACCGGTGTTCCCGCCGGAACTTCCGATCACCGACCGGATCGATGAAATCGTCGAACTGCTCAAGACGAATCGTGTCCTTGTCGTTGCAGGCGAGACCGGATCCGGCAAGACCACCCAGCTCCCGAAAGCCTGCCTTGCGGCCGGCATTGGCAGGCGAGGGCAGATCGCCCATACGCAGCCCCGACGACTAGCCGCACGCACGGTATCGGCGCGGATTGCCGAAGAGATGGGCGTCGAGTTTGGCCGGGAAGTCGGCTACGCCGTGCGTTTTGACGACCGCGTCTCTGACGACACCATCATCAAGGTGATGACGGACGGTTTGCTTCTGAACGAGATCCAGTCGGATCGGCTCCTGTCGCGCTACGAAGCGATCATCATTGACGAGGCCCACGAGCGAAGCCTCAACGTCGATCTGCTGATCGGCTACATGAAGCGGCTGCTCGATCGTCGCGACGATCTCAAGGTGATCATCACGAGTGCGACGATCGACGTCGAAGCCTTCTCGAGGCATTTCCACGATGCACCGATCGTCGAGGTTTCCGGGCGCGGCTATCCGGTCGACATCGAGTATCGCCCGGTTGCCGAGAACGCCTTCGAGACGCTCGCAGATTGTTTGCAGGGGATCGCGCGAAAACGAGGCACGAGCGCACGCGACGTACTGGTCTTTCAGTCGGGCGAACGGGAAATATTCGATACAACACAATGGCTTAAGAGACGTTTCTCCGAACAGTTCGAGATACTTCCGCTGTACGCTCGTTTGCCGTTCAGCGAGCAGCAGCGGGTCTTCAGGCAGAGTCAGCGGCAACGCGTCGTGCTGGCGACAAACGTCGCCGAGACCAGTTTGACGGTGCCGAACATCGGCTACGTGATCGACCCGGGCTTCGCGCGCATCAGCCGATACAGCTACCGGTCGAAGTTGCAGCGGTTGCCGATCGAAGCGGTGTCGCAAGCGAGTGCCGCGCAGCGGGCGGGGCGTTGCG
This sequence comes from uncultured Pseudomonadales bacterium, assembly GCA_951813295.1. Taxonomy (GTDB): domain Bacteria; phylum Pseudomonadota; class Gammaproteobacteria; order Pseudomonadales; family Azotimanducaceae; genus VXYL01. Next base: position 954,589 of record CATOTI010000001.1, on the reverse strand, counting down.
GGCGGGTTGGTCCAGGCGTCGCTTACCGGCTCTACGAAGAATCGGATTTCGACGGTCGGCGCGAGTTCACCGATCCGGAACTCACGCGCACGAATCTGGCCTCGGTGGTGTTGACGATGCGCGCGCACCGGCTGGGCGACATCGAGCGGTTCCCATTTATCGATCCACCAGACCCGCGCGTCGTACGCGATGCGGTTCGGCTGCTCGTTGAACTAGGCGCCATCGAAGGCGACCGGTTGACGAAGATTGGTCATCAGATGGCTCGCCTGCCGGTTGATCCCCGCCTCGCGCGAATGCTGATCGAGGCGGGTCGGACCGGCGCGCTCGCGGAGGTCCTAATCATCGTTTCGGGCCTCGCGATTCAGGATCCGCGCGTGCGTCCGCTGGATCGGCGCGATGCGGCTGATCAGGCGCACGTGATCTTCAATGACGAATCGTCCGATTTTCTTGCGTTGTTGAAGGTCTGGTCATGGCTCGACGAGCGACGCCGCGAGACCACTCGAAGTGGCTTTCGCCGGGCGATGGAGCGCCAGTTTCTGAGCCCCTTGCGGGTAGGCGAGTGGCGCGCGACGCATCGACAGTTGCTGACGACGTGCAAGACGCTCGGGCTGAAACTCAACAAGACGCCCGCCGAGTACGCGAGCGTGCACCGCGCGATCGTGGTGGGTTCGCTCGCCTTCATCGGCACGAAGAACGACAAGGGCGACTACGACGGTGCGCGCGGTCTCAAGTTCCGCATCTTTCCGGGTTCGGGCCTGAAGAAACGACGTCCCAAGTGGCTTCTCGCTGCCGAAATCGCCGATACGGGCGCGACCTACGCGCGTACGGCGGCGGAGATCGAACCGCGCTGGGTCGAACAGGCAGGTTCGCACCTTGCGAAACGGACCTATTCCGAGCCGCGATGGGACGAACGGCGCGGCGAAGTGATCGCCTCCGAACGTGTGACGATTTATGGCCTCGTGGTCGTCGCCGATCGCCCGAAACGCTACGCGGACATCGACCCGGTCGTCAGTCGAGAGCTTTTCGTCGAGTCGGCGATCGTCAGTCGCGACCGTCGCCTGAAGGCAACGTTTCTCGATGCCAACGAAGCGCTCGAGCGCGAAGTACGCACACGACAGGCAAAGGGTCGCCGAGCGGATCTACTCGTTGCTGACTCGGTTCGACGCGACTTCTACCTCGACCGTCTACCGGCGGATGTGTTGAGCGTCAAAACCTTCGAGGTGTGGTTGAAACGCGCGAAGCAGCGTGACCTCGATTTGCTCACGATGACCGAGGCTGACCTCACCACGGACGTTGACGTCCATCTGACGGACGAGGCCTTCCCCGCAACCCTCGAGGTCGGTGTGTTGAAGCTACCGGTGCGCTACAAATTCGCGCCGGGCGCAAGCGACGACGGCGTATCGATCCGCGTCGATCTCGGGCTTCTACCCGCGCTCGGCGAAGAACCGCTCGAATGGCTCGTACCCGGTTTTCTCGAAGTGAAGATTGCGGCCCTTCTGAAGAGCTTGCCGAAATCGATCCGTCGACAGCTCGTGCCGATCCCCGACCGGGCCAGCGACCTGACGCCGGTTTTGCTCGGTTCGTCCATCTACCGCCAGGGCAAGCTGTTGCATCGGCTTAGCGATGCGTTGGCGAGCCTTTACGGCGTCCGTGCGCGGCCCGAGGATTTCCGCGACGAGATCATCGAGGATCATCTCCGTGTGAACGTCCAGGTGGTTGGTGCAAAACGACGAATCGTCGATCAGGGACGGGATCTCGCGGCGCTCAAAAGTCGTCTCATCGCGCGGGTCGAACAGCAGCTCACGGGCGATTTTCGTGAGGTGCACGAAGCGGCCGCGCTCGAAGCCTTTCCCGACGATGGCGTTCCGGCGGAGAAGCGCGTCAAGACTCCGGCGGGCCAGTCGATGGTCTACCCGGTGCTGGTCGATCGCGGCTCATCCGTCGACCTCATCATCCAGCCGACTGCGAAAGGAAAGGAATTCACGAACCGGCAAGGCTACGCCCGCCTTGCGCTTCTGGCTGAGAGGCGCGCGGTTCGCCAGATGCGGCGTGAACTCGAGCGCGAAACCCGCACGGCGCTTCATTTCGCATCTCTTGGCACGATGGCCGAGCTCGTCGACGGCGTCATCATGGCGAGCGCCTGGTTTACGTTTTTCGACGGCGATCCGTTGCCGACGACCAAGGCGGCGTTCGACGAACGGATGGCGGCGCGTCGCGCGGGCTTTTATTCGACCTTCCAGACGACCGTCGAGCACGTCCGCGAGATGTTGTCCTGGCGATTCGAGGTCGCCAAGAAGCTGGATTCGATGACGTCGCCCGCGTTCGAAGAAACAAAAGCCGACGCGAGTGCACAGCTTGCCGACCTGGTCGGTAAGGACTTCCTGGCCCAGCTGCCTAAGGATCGCTTGGCGGATATTCCCCGGTATCTACAAGCGCTCAGTTATCGGCTGACGAACCTGGCGGGTAACGTCGAGCGTGATCAGCGCGGGATCGTCACGATCAGCGAGTGGCAGGCACGGCTCGACGCCATCATCCACGATGCGGGACGGACGAGTACGACGAGTGAGCTCGGCTACGCGATCCAGGAGCTTCGCGTCGCGACGTTCAGTCAGAAGATCAAAACCCGTGGCAAGGTTTCAGAAGTACGTCTGGCAAGGATTTTCGAGCCGGTCGAGCAGCAACTCGGGTTGAGTAAGTGACCCGAGGTGCGTCCGACGGGCGGTCGAACGGTCGGCGCTCGAGATGAACTATTGCCATCGCGATCGGTCAGAAAGCCTGTACGCTTCGCGTGCTTGAGATCTTGGGATCCAAAAAAACACAAGGCGCATCAACGCCGAAGGAGAGATGACGAACATGTTGAATCGGAAAATGAAGCCCATCGCTGCAGCGGTCGGCACGGTATTTGTTGCGTCCTTGGCAACCGCATCGGCGGACGTCGACGTCAATCCGTTCGAAGCCACGTCCCTGGAAGACGGTTTCGACCTTCTTGCCGACGCCGATGGCGAAGGGAAGTGTGGCGAAGGCAAGTGTGGTGAAGGTGACGACGCCGAAGGTAAATGCGGCGAAGGCAAGTGTGGCGAAGGCGACGAAGGCAAAGATGACGGCGCCGAGGGTAAGTGCGGCGAAGGTAAGTGCGGCGAAGGCGACGACGCTGAAGGCAAGTGCGGTGAAGGCAAGTGCGGCGACGGCGGCGACACCGAAGGTAAGTGCGGCGAAGGCAAATGCGGAGGCGCAGCCTAAGCAGCTCTAATGGCGCGTTTGAATCGCCCCTAGGCGAATGACTCAACAGATGACGCGCCCACCATCGCCGGTCGAAGGGGCCGGCCTCGGGCTTCGCCGAGGCATGATGCCGGACCTCTTCGACCACGAGCACCTGGTTAGCCGCGGTGTCGACTTCATGGAAGTCGCACCCGAGAACTGGATCGGGATCGGCGGTCGTTTCGGCCGCCGTTTTCGTTACTTTACCGAGCGCTTTCCGTTCGTCTGCCACGGACTGTCCCTCTCGCTCGGAAGTCCGAGCGCACTCGACATCGACTTTCTGAAAGACGTCAAAGCCTTTCTCGATGAACACGAGATCGAGTGGTACACCGAGCACCTCTCGGCGTGCAGCGATATGGGCCATCTCTACGATCTGATGCCGATTCCGTTTACGGAAGAGGCTGTTCACTACGTTGCGAATCGGGTTCGCACGACGGCCGACGTGCTCGAGCGTCCGGTGGGCATCGAACATGTCTCTTATTACGCGGCGCCCGGTGCGGAGATGCGTGAGGTCGAGTTCATCAACGCGGTCGTCGATGAAGCGGACTGCGGACTGTTGTTGGACGTCAACAACATCTACGTCAACAGCATCAATCACGGCTACGACGCCAACGCGTTTCTCGAGGCATTACCGGGCGATCGGACGATGTACATCCACGTTGCGGGCCATTATGTCGAAGCGCCAGACATCCGAATCGATACCCACGGGGCCGCGGTCATCGATCCCGTCTGGGACCTGCTCGAGCGCGCTTACGAACTCTATGGACCCCGACCGACGCTGATCGAGCGCGACTTCAATTTCCCCCCGGTCGCGAAGCTTCTCGACGAGGTCGAGCACGCCCGCGCGCTGCAAGCGCGATTCGCCTGACAGCGGATGTCAGACGGCTCAAACCTCCCCGGATTCCAGGCGCTGCAGCTCGATTTCGCGGCGTACATTCGCAATCCGGAGCGCAATCAGCCGCCCGAAGGCATCGAAGCGCGGCGTATGGATATCTACGCGGACCTCTTCTATCGGAATATCGAAGGCTTCCTTTCTTCGACCTTCCGAGTGTTCCGATCGATCACGTCGGATACCGAATGGCATGATCTGGTGCGCGGATTCGTGCACCGCCATATCTCGGAGTCGCCCTACTTCATCCAGATCCCGGAGGAATTCCTCGAGTTCCTCTCCGACGAAGCGCCAGCCGATGTGGAGCGCCCGTTTCGACTTGAACTCTGCCACTACGAATGGGTCGAACTCGCGCTCGATTTTCGTGAGGACGAACCCGTCGCTTACCTCGACGAGCCGCTCGACGCGGAGCACCTGGATGAAGTGCAGCTGCGCCTGTCGCCGTATGCGTGGCCGTTGCAGTACCGGTACCCGGTACATCTCATCGGTCCGAAGAACCAACCGGTGAGCGCGCCGGAGCATCCGACGTATCTCATCGTCTATCGCGACGCCGACGACCGCGTAAAGTTCATGGAATCGAATGCGGCGACGTTCCGGCTGCTCCAGCACCTCGACGGCGCGGGCGGCGATTTGGGGCGAACGATTGCGGCTGTTGCCGATGAGTTGGGTCAGCCCGCTGCACGCGTCGAAAAGAACGTTCTTACGACATTCGAGGAGCTACGCCTGGCGGGCGTCCTGGCACTTCGTGAGGTTGAGGAATGAGGGGTCGTCGGCTTCGTCCGTCTCTTGTAGCGATGACCGAAAACCGAGTTCACCAGTTTTGTCGAGTCAGATCGTCGCGTGACGCGCGCTGTGTTGTACCCGCCCCGCTTAAGGAGTACGGTTCGGCTCCCATCGGTCCCGCTGGTGGGTGTTGAGTCATGACGATTGCGGTGGTGGATTCGGACGGCGCACGCGTCGCCGTCATTCTCCAACACCTGATCGACAGCGGCTTCGACTCGATCGTTGCGCGCGGCGACGATCGCGCCACGCTCCAATCGGCCGATCTGATCGTGACGGGAACTGATGTAGAGGTGATCGCTCGGATCCGTTCCCTTGTTGCCAAAGTGCCCATCATTGCGGCGGCTCCGGCCATGCCGGCGGCAGAGCACCTGCTCGATCTTTTCCGCCACGGCGCCAGCGATTTTGTGGACAGCGTCTACAAGCTTCGTGAACGGATCGACATCGCCATCGCCAAGACGCAGGACGCCGTGCTCGACAACCGCTTTCTCGTCGACGTCGAGCGGGACCAGGAAGCGGGACGACAGGTGCAGCGTAGTCTGTTGCCGAAAACGCCCCTCGAGCTCAATGGCTACCGCTTCTATCACGCGATGCGCCCGTCGCTGCTGCTCTCGGGCGACTTCGTCGACTATTTCCGCATCACCGCGAACATGCTGGCTTTCTACATCGCGGACGTTTCGGGGCACGGCGCGTCGTCTGCTTTCGTGACGCTCATGCTGCGCAATCTGTCGAGAAAAGTGCTTCGTGAGGTTCCCCCGCGTGGAATACCGGAGGATCCGGCGCACATGCTGGCCCGGCTCAACCGCGAGTTTCTGGACCTAGAAGTCGGCAAGCACGCGACGTACTTTCTGGGGCTCGTGGACGTCCGCACGAACGAGGTGGCCTATGCCAATGCCGGCCACTTTCCGCAGCCGATTTTCGTCGCCTCGGGATCCGGCGAGTACCTCACCAACAAAGGTAAGCCGATCGGGCTCTTCCCCAAGGTCTCCTATCAAACCGAACGACGAGAGATGCACCAGAACGACGTGCTTGTCGTGCAATCGGACGGCGTCCTCGAATATCTCAAAGCGCCCACGCTCAAAGAGAAGGAACAACGGCTACTGGATGGCGTAGTGGCAAAAGCGCCGGATATCGATGCTATTTGGCAGGGTCTTGGTGTTCTCGGCCGTGAACCCGGGCCGGATGATTCGACTTGCCTCGTCGTGCAGCGCTGCCGATGACGCGGGGTCGAATTCTCGTCGCCAAGCGCGACGACACCTATCTCATGAAGTTCGTCGGCGACGTTCGCCTGACGATCAGCGCGACCATCGACGCTTGTATCGAAGGCATGTTCCAGGACGACGATTTCGCGGCTGTGTTGATCGATTTGTCCGCCGTCGAAGGCGTGGACAGCACGACGCTCGGCTTGTTGGCGCGGCTGGCGGTTCGCTGCCAGGCCGAGGACAAAGCCGCACCGATGGTGGTGTCGACGAACCCTGACATCACTCGTGTGATCGAAACGATGGGGCTCGACGACGTCTTCCGGCTGATCGACCGGCCGCTCGAAGAAATCGATCAGCTCCGAGAGGCCGAAAGCTGTCCTTCCTCCACCGAAGAGACACGAATGCGGGTTCTCGAAGCTCATCGCACGTTGATGTCGATCAACGAAGGCAATCGCGAAACCTTCGCGCATCTCGTCGCCAACCTCGAGGCGTCCGGTTAGCGCTACGCCTCGCTCGCCGCACGCTTCGCGGCGATGAAATCCGAGTGGTTCAGGTACAAGAGATCGACCACTTTGCGGATCGAGTGCTCTTCGTAACGATGGTTTCTGCCATCGAGTTTGGCGAGGCGCCAAAGGTGTTCGAGCACGGCGAGGCGTTCTTCGCGCGTTGAGCCCTCGACGAGAACGCGTGTAAACGGAAAGAGGCCCGTGCTCTCGCGATGGAGTTCGCGCGCCTGGACCATCAGGTCATCTAGCGTCGTCTGATCGAGGCGGTACTCCGATTTCAGAACCGTGGCGATCGTGTCGATCTCGCCGGGCTCGATTTCGTGGTCGGCCCAGGCGACCTCGAGCAGCAGGACGGCCGCCGCGAGAGGAACGCCGAGTTCTTCTTCGTCGTCGTCTGGCGTGTCGCTCAATCCGAGGTATTGGCGCAGTTTGTTGATCATGGCGTGGCGGATTCTTTCATCTGGCGGGAGTTTTGGCGATTGAGCCCGTGCGTCAAGCAGCGGCCGCGATGTCGCCGTCCCAATCGATGTATTCGAGCGAACGATCGAGGATCTCGACGGCCGCTTTCGGATCACGAGTGCCCTCGGTCAGACCGCGGCGGAAACGTTTGGCACCGGGGCGACCTTTGGCGAGTCCGAGGATGGGGCGGATGAGGGGTGCCAGGCGGTTGCCGCTTTCGAGTTCTCGCACGACGTACGCACGATAGGCCCGGATGATCTCCGCGAGCGGTGGCCGGCGTCGATTCTCGAGTCGCGCGGCCGCTTCGGCGAGGAAAACGGGATCGTGGTACGCCGCGCGCCCGATCATGAGCCCCGCGTGTCTTCTCCGCAGGGAGTCAACTTCCGCGAGTGTGCGGATTCCGCCGTTCAGCACGAAGTTGAGGGTGGGGAAATCGGTGGCGAGCCGCTCGACCCGCTCGTAGCGAAGCGGTGGGATCTCGCGGTTCTCGGCGGGACTCAAACCTTTCAGAAGGGCGATTCGGGCATGCACGATGAAGGTCTCGATGCCCGCTTCGGCGACGGTCGCGACAAACCGCCGAATGAAATCGTAGTCGTCGTGGCCGTCGACCCCGAGCCGACACTTGACCGTGACGGGGATGTTGGTCGCCGCGCGCATCGCCCGGATGGCCGCCGCGACTTGCTCTTCTTCGAGCATGAGACACGCGCCGATGCCGCCGGCTTGGACTCGTTCACTCGGGCAGCCGACATTGAGATTGATTTCGTCGAAGCCGGCGCGGTTGCCGATTTCGCTTGCGCGAGCGAGGTCGTCCGCGTCCCGTCCGCCCAACTGCAGGGCAACGGGATGTTCCGAGGCCGAGTGTCTCAGGAGCCGATCACGATCGCCGTTCAACAACGCGTCCGTGCTGACCATTTCGGTATACAGCCGCGCGTTTGGTGCGACGATGCGGTGGAACACGCGACAGTGACGGTCGGTGTAGCGCATCATCGGGGCGACGCAGAGCCGCCATGCGTTCTGATCGGTCGGGGGCATCTTGCTTCGAAGAGGCTTCCAGTGGCGGCGCATTCTGCTTTAACGCGACGGTGGGAACCAGACGGCGCACGCCCGGTAGAATGGAAAAGTTTCGACGGGAAACCGTGCTTTTGAACGTACAAACCGACGGCGTCGAGAAGTCGAGGTGGCGATTTGTCTGATCAGGTGATCCGGCTTGCCGGGATCACAAAGCGATACTCCATGGGGGCCGAGACGATCGATGCCCTCGCGGGCGTCGATTGTGCGATCGACCGTAACGAGTATGTCGCGATCATGGGCCCATCTGGTTCGGGGAAATCGACGCTAATGAACATCATCGGCTGTTTGGATCGCCCGACCGCCGGCGAATATTGGCTGGCCGAAGCGAACGTTTCGACGTTGACGGACAAGGACCTCGCGCACGTTCGAAACCGGGAGATCGGCTTCGTCTTCCAGACGTTCAATCTCCTACCACGCTCATCAGCGCTACAGAACGTCGAGGTACCGCTGCTCTATGCGGGTATGCGTCGCCGTGAACGCAAGACCCGCGCCGGCGAGGCTTTGGAGCGCGTGGGGCTCGCCGATCGTATGAGTCATCGACCAAACGAATTGTCCGGTGGTCAACGACAGCGCGTTGCGGTCGCGCGTGCACTGGTGAACGATCCCGCTATCCTCTTGGCGGACGAACCGACCGGCAACCTGGATTCGAAAACGGGAGCCGACATCATGCGCCTGTTCGATGAACTTCACGGCCAGGGACAGACCATCATCCTCGTCACACACGAAATGGATATCGCCGACCGTGCGTTACGCCATCTCCACCTCCGCGACGGCGTGATCGTCGAGGACTACCGGGTCGAGCAGAAGGAAACGATGAATGCGATCGATTGATCGACGCGCGATAGCGCTAAGTGCCCTCGGTTGGCTCGCGGCGTGCGACATGATCGCGCTGGACGACGAAATCGCCCCGATCGAAGCCGAACCGCTCTACGAACAGATCTCTATCGTCAAACGTGATTTGCGAATCGCGGTGGAAGCCGCCGGGGTGATCGAGCCCGTGACGACGGTCGAGGTGAAATCGAAGGCCTCGGGGGAAATTCTCGAGCTCAACGTCGACACAGGAGACCGTGTCGACGAGAGCGCGTTGCTCGCCCGCATCGACCAACGGGTGCTCAACAACACGCTCGAGCAGGCACGGGCCTCGCTCGAGGTCGCCGAAGCCCGTCTCGCGAACGCACGCTCCCAGCTCGACCGGGTGGAGTCGCTCTATGAGCGTAAGGCCGTGTCGAAGTCCGACTACGAGACGTCCACGCTGGAACACGCGACGGCGAAATCCGAGGTCGTTCGAAGCGAAATTCAGGTCGAAAACGCCGTCATCCAGCTCGGTGACTCCGACGTTTTAGCGCCGATCAGCGGCACCGTCATCGAACGGGCGGTGGAGCAGGGCACCGTGATTTCGTCCCCGATGGGCAGTGTCAGCGGTGGCACGCTGCTGCTCAAGATGGCGGATCTTTCGCGCGTGCAAGTGCGCATGCTGGTCGACGAGATCGACATCGGTAAAGTGCAACCGGGCGTCGGCGCGACCGTCATCGTCGCGGCGTTCGCGAACCGCCCGTTTCGGGGCGAAGTCGTCAAGGTCGAACCACAAGCGGTCGTCGAGCAGAACGTCACGATGTTCCCGGTGTTGATCGACATCGAAAACAGCGAAGGGCTCCTGAAACCCGGGATGAACGCCGATGTCGAGGTCGTGATCGACGAACGCAACGCCGTCCTCGTCGTACCGAATGCGGCGTTGCGCACGGAAGCGGACGTCGAATCGGCGGGTGCGGTACTTGGATTTGCGCCCGACGAAGTACGCGAGATGTTGGCGGCATCGACCTTGCCGGAACGTGCTTCGCGAAGGGGCGAAGGGAGTCCCAATCCAGCAGCGGCCGGCGAACTCAGCGCCGGGGACCGTGAACGCATGACCGCGCTGCGCGAGAAGTTTCAGCGCGGCGAGCAGCCGAACGCCGAAGACCGCGCGTTGATGCAGAAGCTACGCGGGGCCGGTCGCGGTCCGGGCGGCCGACCGGGTGGGCAGCGCAATGCGCGTCAGCGCACGCGCGCGATGGGTGGCGACTACATCGTCTTTGCGGAGCGTGCGGGCAAGGTTCAGGCGCTGCGCGTCCGTACGGGCATCACGGATATGGATCGGTCAGAGGTGATTGCCGGCCTCGAAGAAGGTGACGCGGTGTTGATCCTGCCGAGCGCATCGCTCGTTCGAGCGCAGGAACAGTTCCAGGAGCGGATGAGCGGTCGCGTCGGTATTCCGGGGTTGAGCCGAGGCCGGTAGGTTGTCCGTCCTCGAAACGATTCGTGTAGCGCTCACCTCGATTCTCTCGAATCTTCTGCGTTCCACGCTGACGATGCTCGGCATCATCATCGGGGTCGCCGCCGTCATCACGATGGTGGCGCTCGGTTCGGGCGCTCAGCGCGCGATCGACGAGCAGATCGACTCGCTGGGCGCGAGGTTGCTGTCGGTTTTTCCGGGTCAATCGATGTTTCGGGGCGTTGCGTCCGCCAACCGCGTGTCGCTGACGGTGGACGATTACGAAGCGCTCGTGCGTGATTCCCGCTTCCTTTCGGCAGTCGTGCCCGAAATCACGTCGGGGAGTCAGATCAAGTACGGCAACAAGAACATCTATCAGTCGGTCACGGGAACGACACCGAATTACCTCGGCGTGAACGGTCGTGATCTTCTCGTCGGATCCATGTTCACCGAAGCCGACGTCACTGCCCGGCGGCGTGTCGCGGTTCTCGGCTATAGCGTGCCGGACAGCCTCGGCATTCAGCCCGCGAGCCTGATCGGTCAGACGATCGCCATCCGGCGCGTCAATTTCGAGATCATCGGCGTCTTCGACGAGGTTGGTTCGTCGTGGGGCCCGAGTGTCGATGACGCGATCTTTGTGCCCTGGTCCACGGCGCAGCTTCGCCTGTTCGGGTCCGATCGTTTGCGCGGTTTGTCGGCCCAGGTTGCGGCCGATGTGCCGCTCGAAGTCGGCATGGTCGATATCGAACGGGTATTGCGTCGCGAACACAAAATCCGACCGGGGCGCGACAACGACTTCATGATCATGAACCGGCGCCAATTCCTCGACATGGCGCAAGCGTCGACCGAGATTTTCGCCTACCTACTGGCGAGCATCGCAGGGGTGAGTTTGCTGGTCGGCGGGATCGGCATCATGAACATCATGCTAGTGTCGGTGACGGAACGAACGCGCGAGATTGGCGTGCGTAAAGCGCTCGGCGCCACGCGGGGCAACATCATGACGCAGTTCGTCATCGAAGCGCTGACGATTGGTGCGCTCGGCGGCCTGCTCGGTATCGGGCTCGGTTCGGCCGGGGCGTGGGCATTGTCGACGTTTGTCGGCTGGAACGTCTTCATCTCGCCCGATGCGGTGGCGCTGGCGGTGATCTTCAGTGTTGGTGTCGGGCTCGTGTTCGGCATCTGGCCTGCGCGTCGCGCGGCAATCCTCGATCCGATCGAGGCCTTGCGTCACGACTGAGCGAACCGCCTCGCGGTTCGTCGGCGGTTTCTCGCTTTGCGAGAAACTGCTGGGCTTCAAATCCCTCCGTCAGAACGCCCCTCCATTTTTCGTCGATTTTCTGCAGACTTCTCCATAATCTCTTCATAATCGTTTGGCGATTCGCTATAGTTCGGCGCCAATGGGTTGGAGTGTTTATTGATGCAGATCCCGCAGACCACCATTGGTTCTCCCGTTCACGCGATAGGCCTCGGGGTCCACACTGCGGTGAATGCTCGTTTGACACTCCGCCCCGCCGCCGCGGATACCGGGATTCGGTTCGTGCGCACGGACGTCGACATGCAACCCGTGCGGGTGAGTCCGGCGGCTATCAGCGACACGTTTCTCGCATCGACGATCGGCAATACACAAGGCTCCATCCAGACGATCGAGCATCTCCTCGCCGCGCTCTGGGGCACCGGCATCGACAACGCCCTCGTCGAAATCCATGGTCCCGAGGTGCCGATCCTCGACGGTTCATCAGCACCCTTTGTCGAACTCATCCGTTCAGCGGGATATCGTGCGCAGCGAAAGTCACGCCGCTTCATCCGCATCGACCGGCCCGTGCGCGTCGAGGACGGTGAGGCTTACGCCGAACTCAAGCCGCACGACGGGTTTCGTTCGAGCTATACCTACGTGGTTGATCATCCCGTCATCAATCGGTTCCCGACCAAACTCGAACTCGACTTCGGCGAGGCCGATTTCGAGCGCGATGTCAGCATGGCGCGCACATTCGGCCTCCTCGATGACCTGCCGAAAGCGCAGGCAATCGGCAAGTGCATGGCGTCGAGTGAGGCCAACGCGGTGGGGATCGATGACGACGGCATCATCAATGCCGAGGGCTTGCGCTGTGACGACGAGTTCGTCAAACACAAGCTCCTCGACGCGATGGGCGACCTTTACCAGCTCGGCTATCAGGTGGTGGGGGAGTTCGTCGGCTACATGTCCGGGCACACGCTCAACAATCGCCTTGTTCGCGCGTTGCTCGATGATCCGACAGCGTGGTCGTTCGAGACGCGCCAAGACGTGCCGCTTCCGGGCCGGGCAGCCTTCCTGAGCTAAGCCGATAGTCGACTTTGCGGCGCGGTAGTCAGGCGCGTCGGCGGATCGGGCCGTCTGGCGCCCCAGAAGAAAACCGCCCCGAGCAACGAACCGCTGGCGAGCAGCGCGAACGCACTCTCGTACGTGCCCGTCGCGTCGGCCATCAGCCCGGCGATGATGGGACCGCTCGACATGCCGAACATCACGATCAACGACGAAAACCCCATGATCGTCCCGAATGAACCGGGACCGAAGTAGTCGGCGCGAAACGCGACCATGAGCGGGCCGCGAATCCCCCAACCGAGCCCGTGCAGCACGGTGAAGGCGACCACCATCGACAGGGAATCGGCGTACGCGAGGAGGAAGAATCCGGTCGCGTGGCCGAGCATGCAGCCCACACAGACGTAACGTTTGTTGAACCGATCGCCGAGAAAACCGCCTAGGATCTGGCCCACCATCTGGAATGCCGTCATCAGCGCGACGACGAGACCGGCAGTCGCGTAGGTGAAGTCGAGCGATTCTGTCAGGTGCAGGATGAGATGCACCATGACGGTCGAGACGGTTAGCAGCGCGAGTGCGTGACCGAGCGAGATGAACCAGAACGCGCGGGTCCGCATCGCCTCGCGTGCCGTGAAGTCGCGAACGCCATCGGATTCAGAACCTCCCTCTTCGTCGGTCTGAACCTTGCCTCCATCGGGTTCGAGGTCGGCGGGCGGGCGATGCCTCACGAGCTGGGCTAGCGGGATGCCGATGATGATCACCGCGACACCTGAGGCGATTGCCGTGGCGCGCCAACCGAACTGCGTCAGCGCGATGATGACGAACGGTACGCAGAGCCCGCCGATCGAATAGCCGAGTTGTGACGTCGCGACGGCGCGAGCGCGATAACGATCGAACCAGTTGACGATCGCGACCATCAGGGTCTGAAAGCCGCCCAGGCTCGAGCCGATAGCGATAACGGCGAAGGCGAGGTAGTAGGTGAGGACCGTTTCGATGAAACCGAAGAGGATGAACCCGACACCAAAAAGCCCGAGCCCGACCGTCAGGACAATCCGCGGCCCGAACCGATCCGCGAGCCATCCTTGAAATGGACCGAGCAATCCGCTCTCGACCCGAGTCAGTGCAAAAGCACCGGCGAGAACTGCTTTGCTCCAGCCCATTTCTTCCTGAATGAGCGCCGTGTAAGCGCCGAACGACTGCATGAAGAGGACGCCCGGCAACCATTGGATGCCACACGCGGCGAGAACGATGTACCACCCGTAGAACACGTGGCCCTGCGGTCGAAAGACGGCATCGAGGCGACGTACTAGGTTCTTGATCGGCTGGCTCCTCGGTACGGATGGTCTCAGCGCCGGTGGGGTGGCGCACGCGGCGGCGTAGCATACCAGCGAGCGTCGGCGACGATTCTCGATGCCGGGTTCGGTTACTCTTCGCGCTTCGTTTGTTCCATCGAGGATGTCCCATGCGCTCAATGATCGCGTTCGCTCTACTCACGGCTGGCGTTGCATACGCCGAACCGCCGGCGGCAAAGATCTCGGATCTCGCCTGGATGACGGGTAACTGGGCCGGTCAGCTCGGCCCCAATCGCCTGGAGGAGCGTTGGAATCCGCCGATGGACGGTTCGATTCAGTCGCTTGTACGAATGACGGGTTCGGGTGCGACTTCGATGGTCGAGCTGATCGTCATCGATGAGGTCGATGGGTCGCTCGAGTTGCGGATCCAGCAATGGGACCCGGGCATGAAACCACGCACGCCTGAGCCGCTGGTGATGGAGCTCGTCGAGATCGGTGAGCGGATGGTGAGCTTTCGGGCGCCGAACGGTGGGTTCCTCGATGCACTCAAGTATTCGAGCCCGAACGAGTCGAGCTTTGTCGTGACCGTCCAGCCCCAGGGAAGTCCGCAGACGATGGATCTTCCGCTCAAGGCGACGACGCCTTAGCACGTGCGACTCTCGGTTCTAGATCTCTCGCCGATCGTCGAAGGGGGTAGCCCGGGCGAGTCGCTTCACAACACGCTCGATCTGGCGCGTCACGTCGAACGCCTCGGCTTCCATCGATTCTGGGTCGCCGAGCATCACAACATGCAGGGCATCGCGAGCGCGGCGACCTCGGTCGTGATCGGTCACGTGGCCCAAGGCACGTCGACGATCCGGGTGGGCGCCGGCGGCATCATGCTGCCGAACCACGCGCCACTCATCATCGCCGAGCAGTTCGGTACGCTCGATGCACTCTTTCCAGGACGCATCGATCTGGGGCTCGGCCGTGCGCCGGGTACCGATCAGATGACGGCCTATGCGCTGCGTCGAAATCTCGACGGTGATGTGAATGCCTTTCCGCGTGACGTCGTCGAACTGCGGGAGTACTTCAGCGACAAGGAGGGCCGTGTACAAGCGGTTCCCGGCAAGGGCCAGGGCGTGCCGATCTGGATGCTCGGATCGAGCCTGTACGGAGCCCAGCTCGCGGCGCTTCTCGGCATGCCGTACGCGTTTGCTTCGCACTTCGCACCGCAAGCCCTCGATGCAGCTCTCGCGATGTACCGTGATCGATTCGAGCCGTCAGCGACATTGGCTGAGCCATACGCGATGGCCGGCTTGAGTGTCGTTGCGGCGGATACCCCCGACGAGGCCCGGTTCCTTCGAACGTCGGGGCAGCAGTCGACATTGCGTCTCCGTACTGGCCAACCCGGTCGTCTGCCGCCGCCGGTCAAAGATTTCGAGACGACCCTCTCTCCCGCCGAACGTGCGATGTTGAATGAGGGTTCCGACGGACTCGTCGTCGGTGACCCGGATCAGGTTCGTGAAGGCATCGATCGCTTCCTCGAACGCACCGGCGTCGATGAGCTCATGGTGACGACACACGTTTTCGATCACGCTGCGCGCAAACGATCCTTCGAGATCGTGGCTGACGTGGCGATGCAGACCGCGCTCGCGAGCTGACGCACGCGTCAGCCGTCCTGCCACAAGGACGACGCCCCGGCGATCTTCCATGCGCCGGCCTCGCGAACGATGAGGCCGATGCTGGACTCGATTCCGCCGCCTGAGTAAGAACGTTCGAGCGTGACGAGGATGCCGTTTTTCCCTGATCGAAGGGCCTGCACCTCAGCCCCGATGACGTTGCTGGCGGGGTTGGCGCTGACGAACGCGACCATGGCGTCGGCGTCGTCGATGCGCGTGATATGGGCAGGATTGACCTGCACGAACGGGTATCGGATGAGGCCCGCGCAGGCGTCGTAGTCGGCCGTGCGGTGAGCCTCGACGTAACGTTGGACCACCTCAACGGCAGCGTCGCCTGCGCGTTCGTCGGTGCCCGAGAAGGAGTCGACGCCGAACCGTGCCTGAATGCCCCAGGATCCGTCGACGCGCGTGAGGATGTAGGCGACGTCGTTGGTGAGGATCGGCTCGTCGTCGCGGTTGTACCGCGTCCAGCCGCCGACGATGTGCACCTTATCGGGCGAAGCGTGGCATCGAATCGGCTCGTGACCCACGGATCGTACCCATCCGGTCGCTTCGCGCGCGGTCCAGTCGGCGTTGTCCGCGTACTCCTCTGCCGTCGCGCAGTAGTACAGGCCCGTGTGGGAGACCCGCCCGTGCGGATAACTCATCACCGCCGCCCATCCTCGAGGGTTCTTTGCGCTGTCGGCACGGAAAAAGCCGAAGTAGGCGTCTTCGGGTGATTCGAAATGATCGGGGAGGTCGTCCATCAGATGCTCCTTGGGTGGACTCGCGACACAAATAGCAGCGCGCGGGCACAATTGGAAACCGATGACGATCCACGTTCACTCCAGCCGGTCGAGAGGCGAGATGGTTACCTGGGCCCAACGATTGGGATGGGTCTTCGCAAGTGTTCTGGCGCTGGGCGTCGCGGCGGAATCACGATCTCTTACGGACGGCGTTTTTTCGATCGTACAGGCCGAGCGCGGTGCGACGCTCTACACGCGTTATTGCGCTGAATGCCATCTCGAAGACCTTTCCGGGCAAGAGATGTCGCCCGGCCTAAAAGGTGTGGCTTTTCGTTTCCGCTGGGCTGACTTGACGCTTTTCGACCTGTTCGATCGTGTGGCGCGCACGATGCCCACCGGTGCGCCGGGCACGTTGGCAAAGACAGACTATGCGGCCGTGGTTGCCTATCTCCTCGAAGCGAATGGCTACCCGAGCGGTCCCGACGCGTTGCCGATCAATGAAGCGGCGTTGAGGGCGATCGAGGTGGGGCCATTCACGCCCTAGTCGCTCTTCACTCGCTCGGCAGCGCGAAGACGAAGAGATTGTTGCTGAAGCTCGGTCGGATCTCGGGGGTCATGCCGAGAAAGCTCGCCGTCGTCGCCGAACTACCGGTGCTGACGGCAACGTACTGGCGCCCGTCGTGCGCGAACGTCATCGGATAGCCCGTGACCGGCGATCCCAGATTGATCTCCCATAGGACTTCCCCCGTTGCTTCGTCCAGCGCCTTGAAACGCCCGGCGATGTCGCCGCCGAAGATGAGTCCGCCGCCCGTGGCGAGGAGTGAGGTTGTCGAAGCGCGTTGCTCGTAGAGCCACTTCGTCTCGCCCGTCTCGGCAGAGATCGCGTAGATCGAGCCGAGGTTCTCCTTGCCCTGCGATAACGAAAACTTGACGGACAGCGCGTACGAACGGTGCGACGCGTCGGGTGCGGTCGTCGTCAACGTCGGCATGCAGGCGTTGCGAAGCGGAAAGTACATCGTGTTCGTTGCGGGGCTGTAAGTGCCGGCTTCCCAGTCCTTACCGCCGTGCATCGACGGACAGATCACCATCACCTGGTTCATCGCGCTGAAGACGTAATCTTCGTTGGCCGTCACTTCACCCGTCGCGCCGTCGATCTCGAGGATGACGTTCTGCTCGACGGTTGGGCGGGCCCAGAGAAACTCACCGGTTTCCCGGTCGAGCGTGTAGACGAGGGCGGTTTTTCCGGGGATGCCCGTGACGACGCGCCGGCGTTCACCGGGCGTCACGTTCGGGTTGATCCATGCGACGTCGTCTTTGTCCGGTGCGACGGCCGTATCGACGAGCATTCGCTCGAAGGGATGGTCGAGATCCCAGTGGTCGATGACGTGCTGGTAGAACCAGCGGATTTCGCCGCTCTCGCCATCGAGCGCCAAAGTCGAGTTGTGGTAGAGGTGTTTCTTGTCCGCGCCGCCGAGCAGGAACTTGGGCGCGGGTGCGGTGACCGACGTACCGATATAGACGAGATCCAGGACCGGATCGTAACTCGGCGGCATCCACGCGCCGACGTGCACACGCTTCTCGAACGGTACGTCGCCCCAGGTCTCGTCGCCCGGTTCGCCCGGTGCGGGTACGGTGCGACGACGCCAGGCTTCGGCGCCCGTCTTCGCGTCGTGCGCCACGATCACGCAGGCGTCGGGACCGGCGGACGGCGAGCAACTGCGGCCAGTGACGATCTTGCCGTTCGCGATGATCGGCCCGGCGCCCTGGATGGCGGGATGAGTCTTGTAGTTCAGCACCTCGGTTTCCCACACCATCTCCCCCGTGACCGCGTCCAGCGCAAACACGTAGTCGTCGACGCTCGTATCGATGATGAGCCGATCGTAGATCGCGATATTGCGATTGTTCGATTGCAGCAAACCCCGGAAATCGTCGGGGATCGGTCGACGGTGCTCCCAGATGAGATCGCCGGTCCCGGCATCGAGCGCCTGGATGACATCGTTGGGATTCGGCATGTAAAGCACGCCGTCGTAGGCGAGGGGTGTCGCGGTCTGGCTTCCGCGATGCAAACCTCGTGTCCAGACGAGCTGAAGTTGGCCGACGTTGTCGGGCTTAATCTCGCTCAACGGGCTATATCCCCACCCCGCCGGGGTCCGACGCCAGGAGAGCCAGTCGCCCGGATCTGGATTCGTGATCATCGCGTCGGTTACCGGGACGAAACCATCGTCGTTCGCAGCGCCCACGCTCGAGATGAGGAGGGCAAGCCCCCCGGCGATAAGGCGCGGGTTGAATGGTTTCGTAAAGAGCGCCATCGCGGGCTCCGTGGTGTGAGACGTCTCGAGTATAGATCTCGATCGCGGGTGGAATTTTTCGAGGCGTTTTCCGATGCGCGTCGGCGCTCCATGTCATCGGCTATCCTCCGGACAACCACGAAGGTGCGATGACATGCGACGGATTACTGGTTTGTTGGCCGTGACACTGTTGGGGTTGGTCGCGTGCCAGGGAGAATCGACGCCGGAACCGCGCGTGGAAACACAGCCTCCTGAGCCGGAACCAACAGCCCAGGCGCAACCGCCGGTCATCGCGCCCAATGTCGAAATCGAGTGGCAACGAGGCCCCTCGGTGGCGGCCGATCCACCGGATGAACGTCCGCCCAACATCATCTTCATCCTGGCCGATGACCTTGGCATCAACGACATCACCGCTTTTGGTGGCGGTGTCGCGGGTGGTGCGGTACCGACGCCATCGATCGATGCGATCGCGGAAAACGGGGTCATGTTCAGGCAGGCGTATGCGGGTCACGGCACGTGCGCGCCGTCCCGGGCGATGATCATGACCGGCCGATATCCGACGCGCACGGGGTTCGAGTTCACGCCGACACCGCCCGGTTTCGGCAGCGTGGTGTCGCGGCTCAGCAACGAAATGGATTCCGGTCTACCACGCGTGATCTATGACGAAGCGCTTGAGGCGAATCAACCGCCTTTTTCGTCGAAGGGTCTACCGACCGAAGAGATCACGATTGCGGAGCTTCTGAAGGCGCGTGGTTATCACACGGTCCATATCGGCAAATGGCATCTCGGTACGGACAACGGCATGGCGGCCAACGATCAGGGGATCGATGAGAGCCTCTTAATGGTCGGCAACCTCTTCGGCAAGGAGGACGATCCGGAGATCGTCAGCGCGAAGCTCGATTTCGATCCGATCGACAAGTTCCTCTGGTCCCGCGGGCGGTACTCCACGCGTCTGAATGGTGGCGAATTGTTCGAACCGGGGGGCTATCTGACGGATTACTGGACCGATGAGTCCCTGAAAGTCATCGAAGCGAATCGCAACCGTCCGTTCTTCCTCTATCTCGCGCACTGGGGCGTTCACACGCCGCTGCAGGCGACGCGTGAGGACTTTGAAGCGGTCGGCGAGCTCGAGCCTTACAGGATGCGCGTCTATGCGGCGATGGTCCGCTCGCTCGAACGCAGCGTGCGCCGGATCGAAGAAAGACTCGACGCCACGGGGCTCGCTGACAATACGCTCGTCATCTTCTCGAGCGACAACGGCGGCGCCGGCTACATCGGACTCCCCGAAGTCAACGCGCCCTATCGAGGCTGGAAGATCACCTTCTTCGAAGGCGGGATTCGCGCGCCGATCTTCATGAAGTGGCCGAATCGAATTGCCGCCGGGACACGTGTCGATGAACCCGTCGCGCATATCGACCTGATGCCGACGATTGCGGCGGCGGCGGGTGCCGAGTTGCCGGACGGTGTCGAGATCGATGGCCAGGATCTCCTGCCGGTGGCGACCGGTACCGGCTCGCTCGCGCGGCCCGACGATGCGCTTTTCTGGCAGACCGGCTACACGAAGGTCGTTCGTGCGGGTGACTGGAAGCTTCTCCTCGAGGGTCGACGTGACAAGAAATGGCTCTTCGATCTTGCCAACGATCCGACGGAACAGAACAACCTGGCGGATAGCCGCCCGGACAAACTGGCGGCGCTGGAGGCGCTCCTGGACGCACACCATAAAAACGCGGTTGGGCCGCTCTGGCGTGCGACGAGGGAAACGCCGATAGCGATCGACAAAACGCGGGCGGTCAGAGTCGAGCCGGAGGATGAATACGTCTACTGGCCGAACTGATCCGTGCCGGCGGGAGGCTAGACGTTATCGGACACGCCGCGCACGAATAGCGGCTCCAGGCCTTCCGCGGCGACATCCGCTTGCATCTCGGCATCGGACGGCACCTCGAGCGGACCCGAGGCGATCTCGAGAACTCGTCGCAGTAACGTCGTGTCGCTCGACGTGTTCAGGAAGAGGCCATCGCGTCCGAGCACGAAACGCACCGCGCGCTCGAGTGCCGCGTCGTCCCGAATCGGCATGTACCACGAGAAATGTGGATCGTCGTCGGCATCGCGCCAACGCCGCCGGGCGATGGATTTGATGGTCTGAATGGCGATGCCGTTCGCGCGACAGTGCTCGTAAAGAGTCTCGAATTCGGTCGCGTAGGGTTCCGACTGCATCATCGCGAAGTTGTACGGTGCGAGGATCGACGCGAAGTCGAACGCCTGGAGACTCTTCAGGTGCATCGCGGCGACGAAAGTACCGTGCCCCGTGACGCCGATGTTTCGCACCAGGCCCTCGTCTCGCGCTTCGACGAGGGCTTCGAGTGCACCGCCTTCGCCCATGGCGACCTGCCAGTCGCGTTCGTTGGAAAGGTTGTGCATCTGGATGAGGTCGACGTGGTCGACCTCGAGGCGTTCGAGCGAGCGGTGCAGGCTCTCCTTGGCTTTGTCGTACGTCCGATCACCGGTTTTCGTTGCGAGGAAAAACTCGTCGCGGTGATCGCGCAGCCAGGGCGCCAGTCGCAGCTCCGAATCGCCGTAACTCGCGGCCGTGTCGAGATGATTGACGCCGAACTCGAGCAGCATCTCCATCACCTGATCCGCCTTCGACTGACGCATGCCGCCGAATGCCGCCGCGCCGAAGATCGTGCGGGAACTCAGATGGCCGGTCTGGCCAAAGGGGATTTTGGGAATCATGACGGCTCGTGTATCTGCACGACGTTGATGAGACCTTCGTTGAGCGAGCCCGAACGAAAGCCGCCCAGATCGAGGGCGACGTAGCGATAGCCGACCTCGCGAATTCGATCCTGAATGACGTCGCGTTGCGCAAAGGCGTGATCGAGTTCGCTCACGTCGATCTCCAGGCGTGCCACTTCCTCGTGGTGACGGACACGAAACTGACGAAACCCGAGTTCGGCAAGAGCGTCTTCGGCTGCTTCCACCTGCGCGAGGCGTTCCTCGTCGATGTGGGACCCGTAGGGAAACCGGCTCGAGAGACACGCGGCTTGCGGTTTGTCGGCGTTTTCCATGCCGAGATGGTTGGCCAACGCGCGAATGTCGGCTTTCGTGAAGCCGGCGTCGGCGAGGGGCGAGACGATCGAAAAATCATCAGCGGCGATGAGTCCGGGCCGGTGATCGCCCAGATCGTCGACGTTGGTGCCGTTCAGGATCGCGTCGAAACCTTCTTCGTCGGCGATCGTCTTGAGCGACTCGTAGAGCGACGTCTTGCAGAAGAAGCAGCGGTTGACCGGGTTCTTGCGATAGTCGGTCTTGCTGAGTTCGTCGGTGACGATCACGCGGTGCTGCATTTGCCAACGCTCGGCCAGATCGAGCGTCAGGCTCAGATCGCTGCGCTTGAGCGACTTTGATCCGGACGTCACCGCCATAGCGCTCGGTCCGAGCACTTCCGCCGCGACGAAAGCGACCAGTGAGCTGTCGACGCCACCGGAAAACGCGACGAGGACGCGATCGAAACGCTGGATGTGCGCACGAAGTGCGTCGTATTTGCTGGCGAGTTCGGGGTTCATAGCCGATTGATCATGCTTGCGAGGTAGCCGGCTCCAAAGCCGTTGTCGATATTGACGACCGAGACGCCGCTCGCACAGCTGTTGAGCATGCCGAGGAGCGCGGCGAGTCCGCCAAACGCGGCACCGTAGCCGACGCTCGTCGGCACGGCAATGACGGGTTTGTCGACAAGCCCGCCGATGACGCTTGGTAAGGCCCCCTCCATCCCGGCAACCACGATCACCACACGTGCACTGCGAATGTCCTCGATCCGGTTGAAAAGCCGGTGGATCCCCGCGACGCCAACATCGTTCACGCGCAACACGGGGTTGTCGTAGAACTCGGCCGTGACGGCGGCTTCCTCGGCGACTCGTTGATCGGAAGTTCCCGCTGTCACGACCGCGACGCTGGTCGCGGCCTTCGGTCCCGTGCTGATCTTGGCGACGAGCGTTGCCGAGACGGGATCGTGAATGCATTCGGGTCGGCGTGCGACGATCTCTTGCGCTGCGGTGTCACTCACCCGGGTCGCGAGGGCGTTCTGCCCGCGCGCGACGATTGCCTGCATGGCCACGTCGATCTGATCCGCGGTCTTGTGACCACCGTAGACCACCTCCGGCGCGCCCGTTCGCCGTTCCCGGTCGTGATCGATCGTCGTCTCGTTCATCGGTTGCAGGAAGTGGGCTTCGATCTCTGCGCGCGCCTGTGCCTGATCGATGGCCCCGCTGGCGACGAGTTCAAGCAGTTCGTCGACGGTCTTCACGCAAGGCCCCGAGCAACTTCGGCCTCGAGTAGCGTTCGCAGCTCGAAGTAGCTCTTGCCGACGGTCGTGGCGAGCCGTTCGATATCGTCGTGCTCGATCTTCCAGCGTTCTTCGCCGTTCGGCAGCGTGACGACTTTGACGGTAACGTCGCCGACGCTGGTCGGGATCGTTTGTGCGCGCCGCGGCAGCATCTGCTTGGTTACTTCGGACGTTCGTACGCCGATCGTGGTCGATGAGAGAAACAGTGTCTCGATCAGTGCGTCGGCCTCGGACGGCGCAGCGAGCACCGAGATCTTTGTGGCCGGGCGGGTCTTTTTCATGATGATGGGCGCAAAGAAAACGTCCTTTGCGCCGCCGGTCAACAATGCGGCCTGGAGGGGTTGGAATGACTCCGCGGGCATGTCGTCGATGTTGCACTCGATCAAGAGGTTCACCTCCGTCTCGAAGTGCGATGTCCCTTCGGCCAACGTCATCCGGAGCGCGTTGGGTACACGGAAATCCTTCTGCCCGATCCCGTAAGCGATCGACGTCGTATTGAAAGATTGCCGGTCGCTGAATTCGTCGACGACGGTCTTGAGGATCGCGGCACCCGTCGGAGTCGTCGCTTCACTGTCTACCCGACCGCGACTCGTTGGAACGTCGACGAGGATTTCCGCGGTTGCCGGAGCCGGTACCGGCAAGAGGCCGTGTTCGCACCGCACCATACCGCCGCCGAGTTCAACGGTTCCGCAGGTGACGTGATCCGGATTCAACCATTCGAGCCCGATGGCCGCGCCGACGATATCGGCGATCGAATCGGTTGCGCCGACTTCGTGAAAGTGAATCGACTCGATGTCGGTGCGGTGTACTTTCGCTTCGGCACGGCCGAGCGTCAGGAATATGTCTTTGGCCATCCTCGCCACGCTCGCCGAATAGCCTGCGCGATCGATGAGATTGTTGATCGTCGAAAGATGGCGATGCGGTTTTTCGACGCCTTCGGCCAGGCGAATCGTCGCCTTGGTGCCGTGGATGCCGAACTTATGATCGGGCTCGGCGATCAATTCGAACTCGTGTGCGAGCTCGAGACGCGCGAGTTGGTCGCGAAGCACGTCGAACGGAACGCCGAGATCCAGCATCCCGCCGAGGTGCATGTCGCCGGATATGCCGGAGAAACATTCGTAGTGGAGTTGTCGGCCCAAGGCTCAAGCCAGAAGCGAATGCGTCGGACCGCAGACTTCGTTGATCGCGATGCCGTGCGTACAAGCGCTTTGGCAAGGCTCGCCCGAACACGAAAGACACGCGGCGGCATTCGTCCCGAGCATCGCGTATTCGCTACGCGCAAACTCGAGGTCCTGGTAGTCCGTCGCATACATGCGCGTGCGGAGTACGCCCGCGATGTCGACGTTGTAGGGGCAGGCGCCTTCACAATCGTTGCAGACCTGGCGGCAGTAGGTCTGGCCGTGCAACTTCGCGTAGCGATCGAGTAGCGGGCGATCCCCGTAGGCAAGCTCCTGCCAGCCGGAGGCGCCGAGGAACTCATCGATGTTCGCCTCGGTCGTCATGGAAATAATGAGCCCGTCGACGTGCGGGTTCGACAACACCCAGCGGAAACCCGCTTGGGCGAACGTCGCGCCGTCGCGCTCGAACGGTCGCATGTCGTTGAGGCGTGCGCCCATCAGCGTCTTCATGGCGACGACGCCGACGTCTTTGGCCTTGGCTTTCTCCAGCGCGCGGGGCAGGTCGTCTTGTGTCGCGACCATGTCGAAGGAGCGCGTCAGACCTTCGTAGAATTTCGGATCCTGCCCGAAGTTGTGGGCGACCAGGACAACGTCGGCGATGTCGTTGTCGACGGCGTAGTCGAGACATCGCGTGAGACGACCCGCGTGTCCGGAAATACCGGTGAAGCGGATCTTGCCCGCGGTTTTGGCGGCCTCGAGGAACGCGGGCCATTCGGGATTCTCGAGTACGGCGACGTTGTTGACGGCGTGACTCATGTAGATGTCGATGTAGTCCGTCTTGAGGCGCCGTAACGAGCCGTCGAGGGCGCGCATGAAGTCCGCCTGACGCATCGCTTCGTGCGCGATGATCTTCGATACGAGGATTACCTTTTCTCGCTCACCGACGAGCGCGTTGCCGAGCACGGTCTCGGACGCACCGCCCGTATAGCTTTCGGCGGTGTCGAAGTAGTTGATGCCGCGATCGAGTGCGTGATGGACGAGGTATTCCTGGTTGGGGCGCAGGCGACTCGAACCGAACGAGATGTCGGCGATCTCGAGTTCGGTGCGACCGAGCCGGGCATAACGTTGCACGCGACCGGTGTTGGGCGCAGCGGTTGCCTGCGACGCGATCAGCGGCGCGGCGGTTGCAGCCGCGCCAGCTTTGAGAAACGAACGACGAGAAGTGGCTGAAGAATCCTGATCCGCCATGTGATGCGTCCCCCTGATCTGCAAAAAACAGCAGGCTGAAGACTACTGAATGGTCATTGCCGCTGTCACCGCACATCCGAGAAGTGTTGGGCCTGGATGTGATGCAAGCAGGTGCTACGGCGATCGCGATTTGTCGTTACCATTTGCGCCTCATCCCGGTCCGACATAGGAGCATTCCGTGGAACACACACTCCAGGTCAAGATTCTCAAAGAGCTCATGGAGCAGCTCGACGAAGGACGCAACGTCGATGCCGGCGTGCAATACCGAATGCCAACGACGACGTACGTCTGCCCGGAACAGGCCGCCCGCGAACAAGAGGAGTTCTTTCAGAACCACCCGCAACTCATTGGGTTGTCTGGTGATCTTCCGGAACCCGGATCGTTTTTCACGATGGACGACTTCGGCACACCGCTGTTGGCCACGCGCGACAAGAACGGTCAGTTTCACGCGTTTCTGAATGCCTGCCGGCACCGATCGGTTCGCGTCGCCCCCGAGGCGCGGGGTCGACGCTCAGTCTTCATGTGCCCGTTTCACCACTGGAGTTATGCGAACACGGGCGATCTCATCAACATCCCGAACGAGGATCATTTCGGTGCGATCGACAAATCCTGTCACGGCCTGAAGGAACTTTGTGCCGTCGAACGCGATGGTTTGTTGTGGGTTCATCCGAAAGTGGGGGCCGAGTTCGACGTCGACGAACTGCTCGGTGACCTCGCGCCGGAACTCGGCTCGTATGGAATCGACGGACACCAGTACATCGGCAGTACCGTCATCGACAAGAAGCTCAATTGGAAGTTCGCCAATGACACGTTCGGCGAGACCTATCACTTCGGCAAATTGCACAAGGACACGCTCGGGCGGCTGTTTCACGGCAACAACCTCCACTTCGAGGAATTCGGTCGTCATCATCGCTTCGTGACGGCCAGCCTTTCGATCGATGCGTTACGCGAGATACCCGTGGAGGAGTGGCGGATCGAATACGGCACGTTCGTGCTCTACCATCTCTTCCCCAACATCCAACTCATCACGAGCGATGACGCGACGACACTGATTCGAATCTATCCGCACGCGGATGGTCCCGGCCGATCGGTCACGCACATCAGCTTTTACTACTCGCAAGCTGCGATCGACTTCGCGGCCGAGAACGAGCGCGCCGAGTTCGATCCGGACAAGGTCTACGACCCGCAAGCCGGAGACCAGGGACGGAGTCTCGAGAATTCGCTCGAAGTCTTCAGTAGTACCGTCGAGCAGGAAGACTACTGGATGGGAGAAATGCAGCAGCGCGCGGCCGAAAACGGCGAGTTGAAAGAGATCATGTTCGGTCGCAACGAACCGGCGCTGCATCACTTCCATCAGAACTATCGGGCTGCCCTCGGGCAACCGCCGCTCGAGCCGATCGAGCAGCTGCCGAAGGACGTCGCCGCGGGTCGCTAGAAACACATCAGACACTTGGGGGCTCTCGATGGCCGCATCCAATGAAATGACGGCCTCGCGAGTGCTCGTCGAATCGCTCGAGCAGCAAGGCGTCGAGCGGGTCTTCTGCGTCCCGGGCGAGAGCTACCTCGGCGTGCTCGACGCGCTGCATGATTCGACGATCGATACGGTCGTGGCGCGCCAGGAAGGGGGTGCGGCCATGATGGCCGAAGCCGAGGGGAAGCTGACTGGCTTGCCCGGCGTCGTGTGCGTCACGCGTGGGCCCGGTGCCACCAACGCGAGTTCGGGCATTCACGTGGCCCAGCAGGACTCGACGCCGCTCATCATGATCGCCGGACAAGTCGAACGTTCGATGCGCGGCAAGGATGCGTTTCAGGAGATCGACTTCGAGAGTCTGTTCGGCGGTATGGCGAAGGCCGTATTCGAGCTCACCGATGCCGACGAGGTCGCCGAGGTGATGGCGCAGGCTTTCGAAATCGCTATGGGCGGGCGGCCCGGCCCCGTGGTGATCGCCATTCCCGAAGACGTCTGCACCGAGACCACGACGAATGCGGCCCGAGAACGGGTCCCGACCCCGGATCGGTCCGTGACGGCGGGTGATCTCGCGGCGTTCGATACGCTCCTGAATGCGGCGGCCCGCCCGATCGTGCTCGTGGGTGGCTCGACCTGGTCCGACGGCTCGATTGCGGCGTTGCGCAGTTTCGCGGAGCGCGCCGGCGTGCCGCTCTCGTGTGTTTTTCGCCGACAGCACCTCGTCGATCACGAATTTGCTCACTACGTCGGCGATTTCGGCATCGGCGTAAACCCGAAGCTCAGAGAAGCCGTCGAGCAGGCGGACCTCATCGTGCTTATGGGGACCCGCTTCTCCGAGATTCCGAGCCAGAGCTACGCATTACCTCCTGCGGGGGCACGCGTCGTTCACGTGCATGTCGACGCTGCCGAACTAGGCAAAGTTCACGAGGCCGAACTCGAGGTGTGCGGTGATCCAGGTGATCTCGTACACCGCTCGCGAGCCGAAGGCGATCGCTCGGATTACATCGCGGGTCTCAGGGGCGCCTATATCGCCTGGTCGGCGCTTCCCGATACGCCGAGCTTTGATATGAGTGACGTCATAGCGGTTGTCGCCGAAACCTGCGGGGGCGACGTCATCGTCACGAACGGTGCAGGCAACTACTCGGGGTGGATTCATCGGTTCCATCGGTTTCGGCGATTTCGAGATCAAGTGGCGCCCACATCGGGATCGATGGGCTACGGCTTGCCGGCGGCGGTCGCCGCGAAGCTGCGCCACCCCGATCGAGATGTGATCTGCTTCGCGGGCGACGGATGCTTCCAGATGACCAGCCAGGAATTCGGTACGGCGGTGCAAGCAGGCGCGGCCGTTCTGGTCGTCGTGGTCGACAACGCCATGTACGGCACGATTCGGATGCACCAGGAGCGCGACTACCCCGGACGCACGCACGCGACATCGATTCAGAACCCCGAGTTCGCGCAGATCGCGACGGCCTACGGCGCTTTCGGCGAACGTGTCGAAACGACGGACGAACTCCGTCCGGCGTTCGCGCGTGCCCTCGAGGCAACGAGAGCGGGGCGGCCGGCCCTCCTCCACCTCGTGGTGGACCCGCGCGTGATTTCGCCCGCCTTGACGCTGCCGCAATGATTTCGCGCGAAGACGGTCGGTCCGCCTTCGGCGCCGCCGCCCGCGACTACGACGACGCGCGTCCACCGTATCCCGCAGCGATCTATCAGCACGCGCTTCGAGGCCATTCACCCGCCTCGAGCACACTCGTCGATGTTGGCGCGGGCAACGGCCTCGCATCCCTTGGGTTCATCGACCGTGGTTTGACCGACGTGACGTTCGTGGAACCCGACTCGCGCTTCCTGCCGTTTCTCGAAGGTAGGTCGGCGCAGGCGCGAATCGAAAACTCGACGTTCGAGGATGTCGAGCTGGCACCCAGCTCTTTTGATCTCGCCATCGTCGGCACGGCGTGGCATTGGCTCGAACCGCGCGATCGGATGCCGCGCCTCGCCTCGCTACTCCGACCAGGCGGAACGATCGTGCTGGTCTGGAACCTCTTTCGCGACGACGACAAGCGCGATGATTTCCACGATGCGACGCAATGGATCTTCGACGAGCTCCCGGGACAGCAGACGGCGGCGGATCGTCCGCTCGGCGGGCTCGAACGGGGCGATCGGATGACGGAGTTCGTCATGACGGGGCGCTTCGTGTCCGTTTCGGTCGACATCTACCGCTGGTCGCTCAAGCTCACGAGCTCGGGGGGTCGTGCGCTCTATGCGGGATTCTCGCCGATTCAAAAACTCACGCCTGAGCGTCGGGATTGGGCTCTCGGGCAACTCGTCGACGTTGCCGAGCGGGAGTTCGGCGGTGTCGTCGAGCGGCATATGACGACACCTTGCTACATCGGTACGTTGCGGCCGTGATTGTCGAATCGATCGAGGCGCTGGTAGTGTCCACACCGAAACTGAAGGGCCGAATCAAGAGGGGAGACCATGGCTGATTACGAAAATCTCATCATCGACCGCGTGGGGACTGACGATCGTGTCGGTCGAGTCACGTTGAATCGACCGGAGAAGCTCAACGCGCTTTCGCAGGAACTCCTCTACGAGCTCAACGATGCGCTCCACATGCTCGAAGCGGACGACGATTGTCGCGTGATCATCGTGCGAGGCGCCGGACGTGCGTTCAGTGCGGGCTACGATCTGACCCCGCCACAGGGCAAAGGGGCCGATGCGGTCGTCCGACGTCATCGCGCCGTCGACGAAAAAGGCCGCCGACTCCTGATGGGGATTCGCACGGGGATGCAACAGATCACGAGCATCCACATGTACTTCTGGAACATGGCGAAGATCACGATCGCCCAGGTGTCCGGTTATGCCGTGGCGGGCGGATGCGAACTGGCGATGATGGCCGACCTCGTCGTGGCGGCAGAAGATGCGCAGCTTGGACATCCCGGGTTGCGTGGACTGGGAACGTCACGGACCGGCGTGATCTGGCCGCTCGTTATCGGCATGCGCAAGGCGAAGGAGCTCTACTACACGGGCGAAAACGTCACGGGCAACGAGGCCGAAGAGATGGGCATGATCAATTACGCATGGCCGAAGGAAGAACTCGAGGATCGTACGATCGCCTTTGCCGACCGTATCGCGACGATGACCGCCGACCACCTCGCCATCCTCAAGCTCAACATTAACCGGTTCTACGAGAACATGGGCATCTACTCGTCGGTGCACAGTTCGACGGACCTGGACGCCGCCGGCCAGTTCACCGGGTTCTCCTACGATTGGCAGGAGAAGATGCGCGACGAAGGGCTCAAAGAAGCGCTGACCTGGCGGGATGGCCCTTATCGCGAAACGGATTGGTACAAGCGTAAGTAGCCATGGCCAAAGGCGACGAAAACGTGAATGGCGAGCTGCTCGATCGATTGGACGATCAGGCGTCGCTCGCCGAGATCAGATCGAAGAACCTCGCCTTGCGCGACGCCGGCTCGAACTCGAGGCGGCGGGCGCCGCCCGCCAGGGCCGGCCGGCGCGATTCGGCGACGGAGACGACCCGCCGCAAGCACTAGCGACGACCGGTTGAGGGGTCGGTTCGACGAGAATCGGCCGTGATAGGCTTCGCACCCTTTGCCGGAGTCCCAATGAGCCTCAAAGTCAGGATCGCGACCACGAAGGGCGAGATCAACCTGAATCTGTTCCCGAGTGAAGCGCCCGTTACGGTTGCCAACTTCGTCAACCTGGCACGCCGCGGTTACTACGATGGTTTGAAGTTCCATCGCGTGATCGAGAACTTCATGATTCAGGGCGGCTGCCCGCAAGGCACGGGGACCGGCGGACCTGGCTATCAGTTCGAGGACGAGTTCGATGCGTCGTTGCGTCACGATCGTCCGGGCCGTTTCTCGATGGCGAATGCGGGGCCGGGGACGAACGGTTCACAGTTCTTCATCACGCATGTCCCGACACCATGGCTCGACGATGCTCACAGCATTTTCGGCGAAGTCGTGGGGAGTGCAGATCAGGACGTCGTGAACGCCATCCAGCAAGGTGACGCGATTGAATCGATCGCGATCGATGGCGAGGTCGACGCTCTTCTCGAAGCGCAAGCCGACCGCGTCGCGGAGTGGAACGCGCGTCTCGGTTAGAACGCTTAGATCACGCCCGCGCGCTCGGCGATTGCCATCGTGTCCGCCATGAGTGCGCGGAGTATCCCGACATCAGGTGAATTCGCGTCGATGACGACCGTCTCGACGCCCGCCCGCGCGTAGGCGTCCAACATCAGGCCGATCTCATCGGCCGTGCCACGCAAGGTGCGCCGCTCGGTGAGAGGACGATCCCAAGGTTCGCTCACGATTTCGGTCATGAGTCGAACCGAGTGCTGGTAAGCGCGATCGCCAGCCGGCTTGATCCGTTCGATACCTTCACCCATCTCGTCGGCCGACCGACTGAGGGCGTGCCAGCCATCTCCCCATCGATGGATCCGTCGAAAGGCGGCTTCGCTCGCGCCGCCAACGACGATCGGCAAACGATCCTGAACTGGTTTCGGCCAGAAACCGAGTCCTTCGAACGCGTACGTGTCGCCTTGGTGCTTGGGTTCGTCCTGCGTCCAAAGAATCCTCAGCACTTCGAGGATCTCGTTGGCGATCGCGCCCCGGCGGCGAAAATCGACGCCGAGGTTCGCGTATTCATCTTCGGTGACCGCCACGCCGACGCCGAGCGTGACGCGGCCATCCGATAATTCGTCAATCGACGCCAGCGTTTTCGCGAGCCGTACGGGGTGGTGCCAGGGCAGGACGAGCACCGACGTTCCGAGCCGAACCGAGGACGTCGCGCCAGCTACGGCCGCGAGGATCGTCAGCGGATCGTGATAGGGCGCGTTGCCGAGTCGTTCGGCCACGTACGTCGTGTGGAATAGATGCTCGCTCACCCACACGGACGTGTAGCCCAGGTCTTCGGCTTCGCGGGCGATGTCGACGAGCGTGCGTACACTCGCGACGCCCTGATTGTTCGGCAGACTCAATCCGAGATTCATTGGATTCCCCTTCGATGGGGAGAGCCTAGCGATCGATTCCCGCGCGTGCATCGTCCGACGGCGTCACCGATTGGTGATGTGGATTGCTTGTGACACTGCGATGATGCCGATGTCATCGACACGAGGAACTGCGCGGAACCGCAGTAAGGGGATCAGGATGCTTCGAACTCTCAGAACACTCACGACGCTGGCCTGCCTCGTTGGCGCGACCAGCCTGGCGGCCGGGATCACCGATGCCGTCGCCCATTCCGACCGATCGGACGAAGATCGAACACGCGACGCCACGTCGAAACCCGCCGAAGTTCTCGGGTTTCTGGGTCTCGAGGAAGGCATGCAGGTTGCTGACCTGATGGCTGGCGGCGGTTACTACACCGAGATCATCGCGCGCGCCGTCGGTTCGACGGGCCACGTCACAGCGTTCAACAACACGGGCTATGCGAACTTCGCGGGTGATGCGCCGAAGCAACGCTTCGCCGGGCGCCTCGACAACGTCACCTATTCGGTGGCCGAGGCTGAAGCGATGGGGCTACCGGACGGCCTCGATTTCGTCATCATGGTGATGAGCTTCCACGACGTCTATTGGGTCGCGCCCGAGCGCGGCTGGAACAAGATCGATACCGCAAAGTTCAACGCGCAGATTTTTGATGCGTTGAAGCCGGGCGGCGTTCTCGCGATCGTCGATCATGCGGCCGCGGACGGCAGCGGCATCGGCGCCGTCGGAACCCTGCATCGAATCGACGAGGCGTTCGTCATCGACGAACTGAAAGGCGTTGGATTCGAGCTTGCCGCGTCGAGCGAGATTCTCCGCAATGCCGACGATCCGCGAAGCGCGCTCGTGTTCGACCCGTCGATTCGGCGCAAGACCGACCGCTTCGTGCTCAAGTTCGTCAAACCGGAGGGTTGAGGAACTCGAGCCTCGGCATCGGGAAGTTCAGGCCCGCTCTTCGATGACCGCGGCCTGGTCCTTCGGGACGTAGAAGTACGAACCCGGCATGAAGTCGTAGCCGAGATCGCCCAGCAGTCGTCGCTGACGCGGCGTGCATCGCTGCGCGATGTCGGGCACGTCGTTGTAGTCGTAGCAGCGCACCCAGAGCTGACAGTAGTTGTAGAGCAGGACTTTGCGGCTCTGTCCCGACAGATTCTTGGCTGGTCCGTGCCAGAGCGAGTGCGAGAAGAGATAGACGTCGCCAGCGTTGCCCATGAGCTGGGCGGCGCCGGGCGAATAGGGCGTCATCACCCGATCGCCGCTGAAGGGAATCTGACGTTTGTGGCTGCCGGGAAAGACGGTCAGGTTGCCGGAATCCTCCTCCGTGACGTCGGTCAGAAGGTACATCGCCTTCAGCGCGATCGGCGGTCCCTCTTCGGCCACGCGAATCATGCGTAATGACTCGCCACCGTCGGTGTGCGTGTAGCCTGGAAAGGACTCGGTCGGCGGACGAACGATCGCCTGCGTCATGGATAACAGGATGTTGGGTCCCATGAGGTCGACGATGTAGTCGAAAATTGGCGTGCGGTCGACGAGGTCGATGAATGAGGGGCCGTAGGTGAGTAACTCACGCCGGTCCATGAACCCACCGAGATCCTGATCCGGCGTCTGATCCATCCATTTGTAGTGGCCGATCGGTAACTCGGGATCGGGGAACGGTTCGTATCCCGGCAACGCGCGGATCCGGTCGATCTCATCGCTGTAATGCCGCGCCTCGGCGGCGTCGAATGCGCCTTCGATATGCAGATAGCCGTCGGAATGAAACTGCTCGCGTTGACTCTCCGTTAGGGTTGCATCACTAGATTCCGTAAAGCGTGCGCACGTTGTGGTGCGTGATCTTGTTGCGGTCTTCGATGGGAATGCCGTCGAAGACCTCGTCGATGACCTGCATCGAACAAGGCCAGGTCGAGTCGACATGCGGGTAGTCGGAACCCCACATCAGATTGTCGACGCCGATGATTTCGCGCGTGAGAAGGGCGGGTCGGTCATCTTCCAACGTCGCGTAGAACTGGCGTCGCCAGACATCGTGGGGACGCTCGCCCGTGTATTCCGTATTGCGGAATCGGTGCTCTCGATGGATGCCTTGATCGACGCGGTCGAGCCAATGGGCGATCCAGCCTGCGTTGAACTCACCGACGACCCAGTTCAAGGTCGGGAAACGTTCGGCCGGTCCGCGACAGATGAGATCCACCAGCGTTCGCTGGATCGTCATCGGCGAGGCCGCGTAGTCGGCCGTTTCGTCGCGGTTGATCCGCTTTTCGCGATACGCGGGCGGGACGTAGGCATTCGTGCCGACGTGCATCGACAGTGGGAATCGCGCCTCCTGAGCGCGAGCCCAGATGACGTCGTAAGCCGGGTCGCTGTACGGTCGCTCGGGTGGCGCCGTGCACGGGATGCAGCCGCCCTTGAAGCCTTTTCGGATGACTCGTTCGAGCTCTTCGACAGCGGCATCGATGTCTTGAACCGGTATCGCTGCTAGTCCGAACAAACGACCGTTGGAAGCTGCAGCGTAGTCGTGCAACCAGTCGTTGTAGTTCTTCTGGCACGCGACCAGGAGTTCGGTGTTTTCGAAGCTGAAGAGCCCGAAGAAGCCGGGATAGAGAAATTCTGCGGAAATGCCGTCCTCGTCCTGATCCTCGTGTCGCATGGCCCCGTCGCGGATGCCGGCACGCAATCCGTCGTAGCCGCGGGCGAGGATTCGCTGCGCTTCGGCGTCGGTCATATCGTCGACTTCGGGCTTGTGGCCGGGGCGACGTTGAATCTCGATGCCGTCTCGCAGGCGCATGCCCGCGAATCCCATTCGGCGACGTATTCCTTTCGATCCCTTGGCCGGAACCACGATCGAATCCTTCACCGTTCCAGCACCGACGATACGTGGTGCATCGTCACCGAACCGCTCGGCGAGACCCGTAAACACGACCTCTGATTCGACGACG
The DNA here is from genome assembly GCA_951813295.1 of uncultured Pseudomonadales bacterium. GTDB lineage: Bacteria > Pseudomonadota > Gammaproteobacteria > Pseudomonadales > Azotimanducaceae > VXYL01. The sequence continues at coordinate 919,808 of CATOTI010000001.1, read as the reverse complement.
TGTGAGTCGGCCGATATGGGTTGAACGATCGATGCTTCCGCCATGATCTCTCCTCCGAAGCGTAGCCAGATGATTCGTAGCCTATCCCGAGAAGTTACGCCGATTTCGCACGCGGTGGAAAGCGCACCGCTTCTATCGGGCGCGGCGGCTCATTAGAGTGCGTGCGTCAGTGAGATCAGGGGAGGGATCCATGGATCGGCGTCATCTGCTCGACGATGAAGCGGTCGCACAGTTTCTCGTCAACGGTTTCGTGGAACTCGATCCCGGGGTCGACGCAGAAGTTCACGAAGCGCTTTTTACGGAAGCCCGAGGTGTACACGACGAGGCGCAAGCCATCGGTGGTGACAGCAATCACATCCAGGTCACGGGCGACAACCTTCGCGCCCGGATTCCGGCCATCGATCAGGTGCTCGAAGCGCCGCCGATTCATGGCGCCCTGACGAGCCTGCTGGGGCCGGACTACGTGCTACACCCGCACAACTTCGTTCACGAATCCTCGCGCCGCGACCAGAGCTTCCATCAGGACGGCAATCTGCCGTGGAACGACCGCGGACACTACCGATCGCATAAACCGAATTGGGTGGTGCTTTTCTACTATCCGCAGGAAGTCCGCCGTCCCCTCGGCCCGACAGAGGTGCTTCCGGGTTCGCAGTACTGGACGACCGATTTCGAGAAACCGGATGGTACGTGGTATCGCGGCGACGCGGTCGACAAGCACGCTGATCCCGACGACTTTGCGCAAGACGATCTGACGGCGCGCGATCGGCGGATTCAGGAAGTGGTCGACAGTCTCGGCATTCCATCCGTCACCCGCCAAAAGCTCGAACTACCGCGCGGGCGCGTGGTGCTTGCGCACTACGACATCTTTCATCGCGGCACGCGTCGAGCACCGGAGATTGAAGACCGCCGTTTCATGTACAAGTTCTACTACTTCCGCACGCAGGACCCGCAAGTGCCGACATGGCGTCACGAGCGCGCACCGGCGACGCTCGATCGGTCGCCGATGGCGGCGGAGATCTGGTCGTGGCTTGGCGCGGCGGGTGCGGGTGGCACGCGCGTCGACGTCTCGCTGGCCGAGCTCGTCAATGCTCGCGAGGAGGACACGCGAACCCGTGCCGCTTATGCCTTGGGGATTCGTGCCCGGCGGGACGCAAGACTCTGCGTCGAACTTGGCGAACTGCTATTCGACTCGGTCGAATCAACGCGGCGAGCGGCAGCCTACGCGCTGGGACTGGCAGGCAACACGGCTGAGGCGGCGATTATCGAGGCGTGTCGGGCGCCGGCCGCGACCACGCGGCGATTGGCCGTTGCCTCGGCCGGCGAGGCTCGACTCGGTTCGCTGGCGGTGGTCGATGCCCTCTTCGTGTGCCTGGAAGAAGACGAAGACGACCTGGCGCGCTCGAACGCCGCTTATGCCCTCGGCAGTATCTCGAGATCGTCGCCGCAGCTCGTCGATCCATTGCGACTGATCGCGTCGCTCGACCCGGCGAACCAACCCGACAACACGAACAACGGCCTCATGAGCCGTTCGACCGTACGCGAGAGCGTGGCTTATGCGCTGGCCAACCGACGTCTGCCCGATGTGGCGCTCGACGCGCTGAGCGCCGTGGGGCTACGAGATCATGACCGCTACGTCGTCGGCTTGACCGTCGAGATTCTGCGTCGCCATGCATCATCCGCGCCGTGGATGGTGACGATGCTCGATCACCTGGTCCGGCACCGGTTCAACGTTCGCCCACCGCGAACGGCTGCCGAGGTGTGAAACTCGAGAGCACAAAAAACCCACGCGTGCGGGAGGTCGCCAAACTGCGGTCCCGGCGCCACCGGGACCGACTCGAGCGCTTCGTCATCGAGGGGCGCACTGAAGTCGCCCGGGCAATCGCCCTCGGTGTGGCGATCGATACGTTGTACCTGGCCGACGGCATCGACTTCGATCCGGTCCCGATGAAGCGCGCAGACCATGAGACCGTGCGGGTGGACCTTAAGGTGTTCGAGCGGATGGCCTATCGCGAGAATCCCGATGGCGTACTCGCGGTTGCGCCGACCTATGCGACCGACCTCGAGCGCTTCGTCGAGCTGCCGGCCGGGATCTGGCTCGTCGCCGTCGGGATCGAGAAGCCCGGGAATCTCGGCGCCATGCTACGTACTGCCGATGCGGCTGGCGTCAGTGGTTTGATCGTCGCGGATGGTGTGACGGACCTCTTCAATCCGAACGTCGTGCGGGCGAGTCTCGGGGCGGTGTTCAGCGTGCCGGTGGCGGTATGTTCGGGTGAATCCGCAAGGGCTTTTCTAGGTTCACGCGGAACCCAGCTCGTCGCGACGAGCCCGGAAGCCGTGAACGACTACGACCGAGTGAGCTACGGCGCCGACGTTGCCCTGGTCGTCGGCCCCGAGCATGCGGGGCTCGACGAACGCTGGCTCAGTGGAACGGCTGTGCGGATACCGATGGCGGGCATTGTCGACTCGCTGAACGCATCGGTCAGCGCCGCGATCGTACTCTTTGAGGTCCGCCGCCAACGGCGCGTCGGCTAAGCCTGCGCCTGTCCCCAACCCACCGCGTTGTCGAGGATGCGGTTGAACTCAGGGGTCTCCCAGGAGCCACGAAACGTCCTCGGTGTTTCGCCGGTTGCTGCGAGGCTTTCATCGACGACGGGCTGGGCGTTGGTCGACGGGTTGTGGCAATGGCCGAGTGCGATGTAGACGACCGCGCCGTCGCCGACTTGCCGTTCGAGACCCAGGACGCGCGTCTTGCCGTCGTCACCGACGGACGTGTCTTCATCGTATGCAAACCCGAATCCGTCGGGCGATGGGTCCCGTTCGAGTTCCGTCGTCAAAAGCGTCCGGCTCGCACCGATTGGCTCGATCAGGTAGAGCTCATCGGCGGTCTCGAACGTGGCCGGGAGTCCATCCGTGATGGGGTGGTCTTCTTGGACCGCGACCTCGAACTTCGATAACGGTGGATGGTTGAGGAAAAAGGCGCCCAACGCATCGTGGTGGGCGAGCCGAACCATCTTGCGGCGTCGTGATCCTTCGACTCGTGCCGCTTTGCCGCCGGTCGACCCGTGCAATGCGAACCAGCGCCCGCCCGCGGCGAGCCATTGATCGATCGCTTCGCATTGGCTCGCGTCCGGGAAAGGTCCCGCCACATACGAGACGAGGAAGTCCGTGCCTTGTAGACGCGCTTCGATGTCCTCGAAATCGTTCGCCACGGTCGTCTGGTAACCGCCCGCGTACAGCTTTTCGAGCAGCTGGATGCGTGCGTAGTCCATATCGTGGCCCGCACTCGAGCCGACGGGGTATCCGCCGACGATCAGGTGTGCTCGTGATCCCATCTCTTATCCCCTTAGAACGGCGCAGGCAGTTAAGCATCGCGCTACCTCATTGAAAAGCCGCGCGCCGCTTGACCCGACTTCCGGGACAACGCTTCACTGTGTCCGCAAAACAATCAACGGAGAACGTATGAAAGTAGTCACCGGGATAGGCGGTTGGCCGAGTGCCGTTGCCGCGCAGGCGCAGAAGGCCGAGGCGGACGGTTACGACATTGCGACTTGTGGTGAGCTCTCCCACGACTCGATCGTGACGATGACGGTGGCCGCTACGGCGACCGAGAAGATCGATCTCCAGACGTCCGTCACGATTGCTTTTCCGCGCAGCCCCATGGTCCTCGCCATGGAAGCCTGGGATATCCATCAGCTCTCGGGTGGTCGCTTCACGCTCGGCCTCGGCAGTCAGGTCAAGGGCCACAACGAGCGACGGTTCGGCGGCACCTGGAGCCCGCCGGCGCCGCGCATGCGCGAATACATCCAGATGATTCGCGGCGTCTGGGACACCTGGCAGGACGGCAAGCCTGCCGAATTTCTCGGTAAGGAATACACGTACACGTTGATGACGCCGAACTTCAATCCGGGCCCGCTCGACGTCGGCCGCCCGAAGATCGGTCTCGCGATGGTGGGTCCCGTCATGGCGAAGGTGTCGGGCGAGGTCGCCGACGTGGTCATGCCGCATGGCGGCATCATGTCGGACAAGTACATGCGCGAGGTTCTCCTTCCGTCGGTGCGCGAAGGTCTGGTCAAGACCGGCCGAACCTGGGACGACATCGAGATTTCCGAGAGTGGGTATCTCGTTGTCGGCGAGGACGACAGTGAAATCGAGCAGAAGGCACTCGCGATGCGGCGCGCACTGTCGTTCTACGGATCGACGCGCACCTATCACAAAGTCCTGAACCTGCACGGACTGGACGAGTTGGGACAGAAGCTGCACGCGTTGTCTTTGCAGGGCAAATGGCAGGAGATGCACGACACCGTGCAACTCGACGACATCCTGGAACTCGGCCAGACCTGCACGTACGACAAGCTGCCCGAGTTCATGGCTGAACATCGCGAGTATGCCTCGCGAATGGGAATGGCCATGCCGCGCGAGACGCCGGAGCAGGAAGAGCGTTTCCAGGACGTTCTGAAGCAGGTCCAGTCCGTCGAAGGCTCGGGCGTTCCGCGCGGGTTGGAGATCTAGAGCTTCACCTCGTCGGCCAGGGTTGCGAGGAAATCGTCGATCTCCTGGAGATCTTCTATCTTCGCGATTGCTCGAGTGCGTACGGCCACCCGTTCGCGCTTGGGCTTCCCGGGGACATCCTCGACGACCTGCTCGACATCGAGCGGGATGCGCGGGAAAGGATTCATCACGACCTTGAGCTTGGCGATCGCCTCCGCTTCGACAACGAGTGAGACGAAGCTCAACGTATCGTCGACGTCCGCGAAGCGTGCCAAATCGATCCGGTTCACCAGGTCAGCGATCGCCGTGTCGACCTCGGAGAGAATCCACTCTTTCTCTTCGAGTCGCGCCCGTACCGTCGGTGCACGCAGCACGTCGACCAGATGTCGCGCCGAGCGCGGCGGAATCCGCTGGAGGACGTGCCAGCCGATTCGGAAGGCGCGGATGAGGCCGGGCGCTTCGTTCACGAGATCTTCGGTCGGCAAACCCGCGCGATCCCAGTAACCGGCGCCGATATTGCAGATATCGAGGGCGGCATGGGCCGCCTCGACCTCGGTTAATCGAGAGGTCGGGTCCTGAGTGCCGACGACGAGCACGTTGGAGATGTAGACCAGTTCTCGCAAGCGTGCGCCGAAAACGTCCGGTGAGTTGCTTTCCAGCCGATCGAGGGCATCGCGGATCAGGCTGCGTGCCGCTGTCGTCGGTCCGGAAAGCTGAAAGCGTGGATCGACCACTTCCGCTTCTCGCAGCATGAAGTCGAGCGCCTCGAACTCGGCCTCGTCGACGGGCGGTAGGTCCTCGATTTCCGGGTCGACGACCGCGGCGGCGTTCGAGGCGAAAAAACGACGCGTGACAATGTCGTAGTCGTCGTCGAGGACGAGATCTTCGATCCCCGTAACGCGAGCTTCCGAAAGGAACGCCGACGCCGTGTCGGGCGTCACATAGCCTTCTGCTTCTCGTCGGGCATCCCGATCGGCCGATTCGTCCTCGAGGGCCGTCACGTAAGCCCGTTCGGGACCGAACGTCGCCCAGGATGCGGTGCACTGGTCGAGCACACGTTCGAGGAATCGAGGGAAGTCGGTGTGCAACGCGGCAAGCGCGGTACGCAGGATGTCCCAGTCCTCGGGCACCTTGGCGATGACCTTGTGACTACCGAAGTCCTCGGCTTCGTCGAGCACGACGTCGTCTGGGTTGTAGACCATGTCCTTGTCTTGCACCTCGATGACGAGCGCGAGCTGTGACGCCAGAAACTGGACACCGAGGGCTTCCAACCGTTCGGCGACGAAAGCCTGGCCCTGTTCGTTCAGGACATCGAGCCAGCGCACGAACTCTTCCGGCGAAAGTCGTTCTCGCACGCCCGGCGCGAGGCGTTTCCATAGGGTTTCGTCGAAAACCCGGCGCAATTGATGCGTGGTCGTGAGTGCGACGATCGGGCCGGCGTCGTCGATGCCGACAGAGTCGATGATGCGGGTGAGGGTGGGTGTTTTGAGTTGCGGAACGAGTGCGGGTAGGGATGGGAGATCGATCAATTGAGCCAGTAGTTGGGACGACGGTTTGGTTCGTACGAGCTCGCGGTCGGCCATCGGCACCTCATCGGGAGAAAAGGGTCGCGCATTCTGCTCGCCTTCGCCCTTTTCGGGAACCCTTGGGAACAACGAATAGACACGGTAAAATAGCCCCACAAAACGGCGCTCGTGGCAGCGCCGTTTTTGTGCCCGGCTTTTGATGGTTTGTCGATTTGTCCGTGTTATAGCCTGCATCGGGCTGATTCATGCCCGATTCCGGGCAATTTTGCCTGATTCAGGACATAATCCGTGCACTCCTAGCCGAACGCCGAATACTGCGCGCCCATGTCGGACCCCGGATTGCCATCGCAACTGAAGCACCGCCGCGCCTCGGATGGTGTTCATCTACCGATCTGCCTGAGCGGCTTCAGAAAGACGCGAATGGTCACCGCGGCGAACAACTGAGTCCTCTGGTCGACCAACTGGTCCTGAGTCAGGGCGTATCGCCCGGACGAGCCCGCCATCTGATCGAAGAGGTGCTCGCGTATTTCGACGAAAGCGTCGAGGCATACGTTCGCCGGCGTCATCGCGAGTTGCAATTCAGCGGACTCAAGAACGACCGGATCTACGATCTGATCGCGGCCGAGGTCGGTGAGTGGCGATTTCCGGCGAGCGCGCTGAGCGTTCGTCAGGTCCGACGAATCATCTACGGCTAGGGGATTTCGTATGTGTGGCATCGTTGGATACGTCGGATCGCGCAGTGCGATTCCCGTTCTTTTGGAAGGTTTGCGTCGGCTCGAGTATCGTGGCTACGACTCGGCGGGCGTCGCGATCGTGCGCGCGAACAAGCTCGCGGTTTACAAATCGAAGGGTAAGGTCCGCGAAGTCGCGCAAACCGTTCCGAAGCGCGTGCGCGCGAGCGTCGGCATCGGTCACACTCGATGGGCGACGCATGGTGAGCCCAACGATCAGAATGCGCATCCGCATGTCGATTCGGGCAATCGCATTGCGATCGTGCACAACGGCATCATCGAAAACGCCCACCAGATTCGGCGTCATCTCGAAGAGCGCGGCGTCGCACTCGCCTCGGACACCGACAGCGAGTTGCTCGCCCATCTCATCGCGTTTGAACGTGAGACTGCGGCAACGCTCGCCGACGCCGTACGCCAGGTACTGAAGTCCATCTCCGGGGCCTACGGGCTCTGCGTCGTCGATCGTGACGAGCCGGGCCAGATCGTCGTCGCTCGAAACGGCAGTCCTGCCGTGATCGGCATCGGTGACGGCGAGATGTTCGTGGCGTCCGACTCCGTGGCACTGGTCCGTCACACGACCAACGTGGTCTACCTCGACGACGGTGACGTGGCGACGGTACGTAGCGACGGGTACGAGATCACCGACTTCGATGCGTCACCCGTCGAACGCGACGAATCGGCGATCGAGACGTCGATCGGTAGCCTCGAAAAGGACGGCTTCGACCACTTCATGCTGAAGGAAATTGCCGATCAGCCGGATTGCATCCAGCGCACGCTTCGCGGCCGCGTCGACGACCGTTTCAACAGCGCCCGTCTCGACGGCCTGAACCTCTCGGCGCAGGACCTTCTCAGCATTCGCCGGATCAAGATTCTCGGCTGCGGATCGGCCTACATCTCGGGTCTGATCGGCGGGCGACTGATCGAACAACTCGCGCGTGTGCCCGTCGATGCGGAACCCGCGGCGGAGTTTCGCTATCGCAACGCCATCATCGAGCCGGATACGCTCTATCTGGCGGTCAGCCAATCCGGCGAAACATACGACACGCAGATCGCGGTCGAAGAGATCAAGCGTAAGGGCGGCACGGTTCGCGGCATCGTCAACGCCGTTGGCAGTTCGATCGCCCGGACGTGTGATGGTGGTGTCTATCTTCACGCGGGTCCGGAGATTTCCGTGGTCGCGACCAAGACCTTCTTGAGCACCCTCACGGTATTCGTTCTGATTGGTCTTTTCCTCGGCCGCATGCGTGACATGTCACCGGGCGAAGGCGAGCGGTTGACGACGGCGCTCGCGGCGTTTCCGGGGCTCATCGCAGACCTTGTCGAACAACACGAACAGATCGAAGCGCTGGCGCGCAAGTACGTCGACTTCAAGAACGCCTATTTCATCGGCCGAAACCTGGGCTACGGCATGGCGATGGAGGGCGCGCTCAAGCTCAAGGAAGTGAGTTATCTACACGCTGAGGCCTACCCGGCGTCGGAGCTCAAACACGGTCCGCTGGCGTTGGTTTCGCCGGAGACCGTGACGGTTGCCCTCATTCCGGATGACGATCTGATCGAACGGAATCTCGCGTCGATCGAGGAGATCAAGGCTCGACGTGGCCCGGTGGTCGCGATTACACAGGTGCCGCTGAGCGGTGTTTCGGTCGATGACGAGATCGTCGTGCCGAAAACGCATCCCGCGTTGGCGCCTTTGGCGATGCTGATTCCCTTGCAGATTCTTGCGTACTACGTCGCACTGCACCGCGGGTGTGATATCGACCAACCACGCAACCTCGCGAAGAGCGTGACCGTCGAGTAGAGCTCAGATCCAGCGGTCTTCGAATCCGCGATCGCCCTGCTGCTCGGCATAGTCCCACGGTTGACCGAACTGGTCGGCATAGACCACGGCCTTGACGGGCTTACGCCCCAACGGGCCATGGCTGTCTTGCGGGTATCCGATCGGCAAGACGCAGTAGATCTGATTGTTTTCGGGAATGGCGAGTCGTTCTCGTAGCTCGTCTTCGTGAGAGAGCGGAAAGTTGAAAACGGACCCGGATAGCCCGAGTCCCGCGGCGGCAAGGAGGAGATTCTGAACCGCCGGGAACGCGCTACCGCCCGGTGTCGAGTGTCGCCCGCGCATGCCGCAGACGAGTATCACGACCGGCGTTTCCCGGAAGTGTTGGACGAGATATTCGACACTTCGCAGGGACAGCCGCTGGGATCGAGGCAACTCGTCGATGGCGTCCGGATTGTCGGCGTAGCGCGCCTGATAGCGCAGCCAGGGCGTCTGCGCCCATTCGTGCATCGCGTCCTTCAACGCCTGATCGCGCACGATGACGAACCGCCAATCCTGGGCATTCTGGCCCGAGGGGGCGCGGATCGCCGCGTCCATCAGTTGGAACAGGACTTCATCGCTGACCGTTTGATCGGTGAAGCGGCGCAATGCCCGGGCGGTGTACATGGTCTGGAAAAGGCCGGGGTCATTCATGTTGATAACCTCGGAGATTGATCCAGTGCGCCGCGGCGAGCGCGATCACGCCGACGACCGTGAGCGGCGCTTCGAGCGATTGCCCCATCACGTGGAGAACGCCGAGCGTCAGCAGTACGAGGCCCAGCGTGCCGAGCAGGATCGCATAGCGACTGCCGTGACGCCTGAAACCCTGCCACAGGGCGAACCCGGATACGGGCACGGCGATGCCCAGGAGCACCCAATGCACGGTCGTGTCGGCGTGTTGGGTCATGAGGATGCTCGGGAAGACCAACAAGATCAGTGGCAGCGCGATGCAGTGCACGAGGCAAACGCCTGAAAGCAACATGCCCAACCGGTCAAACATCGAAGGGAAAACTCTGGGTTCGAGGAGCGCGCTGGAGTTTAGGTAGTCGCCGCTGGTTTGCAACCATCGCGTGCGTGCCAACGGCGCTCACGTGTCCCGACATCACCTTTTCGTTCTACGATAAGGCCATGAGCTACGACCCCAACAATCCGTTTGCCAAGATCCTGCGTGACGACATGCCCGCCGCGAGGGTTTTCGAGGACGATCGAACGCTCGCGTTCATGGATGTCATGCCGCAGAGCGATGGTCACACGCTGATCATTCCCAAGGAGCGGGTCGAGGATATCTTCGAGATATCGCCCGTGACCCTCGAAGCCGTGATCGCGACGACCCAGCGCATTGCCCTCGCCGTACGAACGGCTTTCCGCCCGGCCGGTGTGCAGATCATGCAGTTCAACGGCAGTGCTGCTGGTCAGAGCGTTTTCCACCTGCACTTTCACGTGATCCCGCGATATGGCGAAGAGCCTTTGAAGTTTCATGCACGTGAAATGGCCGATAGGGCGGTGCTCGAGGAACACGCCGCCAAAATCCGGGCCGCGTTGTATTAGCGCGCGCGCATGAGTTGTTCGGCGGCTTCGATGCCGGTCAGATACGCGCCGTGCGTCGTGGCGGGGAACCGGCTCGAGGTCGCCTCGCCCGCAAAGGCGAGCGTTTCTCCGATCGGCCGAGCTAGCGTCGCCCTGGCGTCGGGATTACCGCCCACGGGAACATACGAGTAAGCACTTTCGCGGGCGAGGCACCAACGAACGATTCCGCCCGCCCGAGCACGCGGAACGACACCGGAAACGACCGCTAGCGCGCGACAGGCGGCGTCGATCACCGCGTCGTCGTCTGTGCCGATCTTCGCGACATCGCGACCGCACGCGAATCCCATCAGCGTTGGTCGTCCCGCGACGGAGACGTCGTAGTAGTTCACCCACGGATTGTCGGCGGCCGTCAGGCCGATAACGCTCGAGGGCCAGAACGGTTCATCGAACGTGAGAAAGATCTTCGCGGCCTGACCCATGGCAAGCGAGGTCCTGGCAGATCGGTGGTCATCCGGTAGATCGGGTTCGAATCGAATGGGGACATCGAGCGGAACCGTGACGATCACGGCGTCGGCCCGATACTCGTTCGCCCCCGTGGTGACCGTCGCTCCATCGCCGTACTGAATCCGCGCGACGCTTTCTCCGAAGCGGATATCGAGACCAGCCGCCAGATTGTCGATCAACCGCCCGAAGCCTTCGGGTAGCAAAAGATCGCCGCCGTCTGGTTCGTCGCCCTCCTGGGTCGTTGCGACATCCATTGCCCCTGGATCGGCGGTGTACTCCTCGTCGATCATGCCGCGTACCCAGTAGTCCGTTGTTTCGACGCCCCAGGCGGTATCGAAACGCGTGCGAAAACCGTCGACGACCGAAGCCACCGACGTGCCGTAGGGCGCGCTTTCGAGCATCGAATCGAGCGTTGCCTCGAATTCGTCGGCCAGGTCGTAGTCGGCGGCGGTCAGCGCCCCCGTGGGGCGAAAGATCGTGTAGTCCTCGTCGTTCGAGGGCGCCAGCATGACGCCCGCTTGGCGTGCGAGCGGGAGTAGTGCGTTGTCGTTGATGCCGTGCAGCCATGATGCGCCGGTCGATACCTCGCGACCGTCGATCATGATCGGGCGCGCGCGTCCACCGGCGCGTTGGGCGGTTTCGAGAACGATGACGTCCGCGCCGAGACGATTCAGCGTTTGTGCGGCGCCAAGACCGGCGAACCCGGCGCCTACGACGATCAGACGCATCTCACGGTTCGTGTTCTAGCATCGGGCGGCGCGGGTCGGGGTTGCGATCGCCGGACTTCGGTGCAGGATCCCAACGGGCGACCAGGAGGTGATCGAGGGCGCGACGTTGCGCTTCGGGGTCCCGTAGACGCCGCAGCGCCTCGATCGCCCAACCGCGAACGTGGTGGTGCCAGTCGTGGAGATTGGCGTCGAGGCCCGCGATCAGCCCGCTCAGATCGCCGGATAGGCGCGGTGCGAGACGGGCAATCGCAAAAGCCGCGTTGCGGCGCGTGATGGCATCCTCGTCACCGAGTGCGGTCGCGAGCGCATCGGCCACGTCCTCGCACGCAGCTGGATCGGCGCTTTGCGCAATCGTACCTAGAGCTTCCACAGCGTACCGGCGCACTGCGGGGATGTCGTCGGCACACGCCTCGATCACCTCCGGAAGGGCGTCCACCGCCGACGGACCGATGTCGCCCAGTACGTCGAGGATGCGAACGCGGCTCGACATGTCCTGCCCGGTGAGTTCGTCGCGCAAGCGAGCGACGACCGATCGACCCGATTCGATCAGACCGTAGGCGGCCATTGTCCTCGCCGGGACGGCCTCGCCGAAGAAATCGGCGAGAAGCGAATCGATGCGACCCGCCGCGCCCGTCGCGTACGCCTGGCCCATACGAGCCGCTTCATCGATTGGCGGGGCGACCGGTGCGCTCGGCGCGGCACCGCGTTCGCCGCGATGCCAATCCCAGATCGAGGACCAGACCGGATCGAGATTTTCCCCGGTTCCTGGCCACGATTCGTTCCGGGAGTCCCAACTCGGTGCGGTGGGCTCTTCGGATCGAGCGAACAGAAACTTCACCATGTGCCGAGGTTCATCGGTCTGATTGCCGCTGAAGCGGCCGTGTACGGCGTCGAAGTGCACGATGGTTACGGTTCCGGTCGGACCCGTTAGTGGGATCTTGGCCTGCTCCCACGGTTTGTCCGCTTCTTCCATCCGGGCGACGAGCGCGGGGTTTTGCTCACGCAGCGCTTTTTGCCCCTCGGCAAACGCGGCACGCGCTTCGGCCGACTCGATCAGCCGTCCGATGCGGCGCTCTACATCGAAATAGAGCGCCCTCTGGAGCTTGCTCCACTCGCGCCGGATTTCTTCGACGTCGAATCGTGGCAGATACTGACTCCGCGGCACGATTCCCGTCGGACCTTTCGAGCGCGGTGTGTCTTGCGGGTAGTAGAAGAGCATCGCGAACCGGGTGCGATGCATTCGCCGGTACTGATCGATTGCGTGGTGTGAATGGTTGTCGCCGTCTTTGTGCAGCGGCTGGGCTTCGTCCGGCAGGTTGACGTGATCGTGACGATGGAAGTGCAGCAGGTAATCGCGGCCGAGGATCGACTCGAGTGCACCAGCGACCACCGGTTCGTTCAGAACGTCCGCGAGAGCGGGGACCGCCGGTAGGAGGTTGTTGTGACCGTATGGACCGCCTTCGTCGAGCGGTTCGAGTGCTGCGCGGATGCGTGCGTGGAAACCGTCGTCGAGTTCGGATTGCAGCTGGATGAATCCGTCGCGGATGAACGACTGCATGGAGTCGTCGTCGAGGAGCTGATGGGTCACGGTCGGGTCGGTGAGGCTCGCGTGCGGGGACTCTGCGCCAATCGTCGACCTGCTGCAATCAGGTTGGCGCTACCATGGTTCAAAATCAGCCGCGAGATCCGAGCATGCCGACGAACCGCCAAGTATTGATCCGATCTCTGCCCGAGGGATCCCTCGCGGCGGAGAACTACGAACTCGTGACGCTCGAGGCGCCGAACCCCGCGGCCGGCGAAGTCCTTTGCCGGACGCTCGCGATATCGATCGATGCGGGGAGTCGTGCCGGGTTGCAGGGGAGTGCGAGCTACGCAGGTGCGCCCACGACGGGCATCGTCATGAACGGCACGGTCGTGGCGCGAGTCGAGGAATCGGAAGACGACGCGGTTCCTCTCGGCTCGATCGTGACGTGTGGGGCCGGTTGGCAGGACTATTCGGTGCAACCGGCGGCCGACCTGACCGTGCTCAGCGACGAAGTCGACCCGATTCACTACCTCGGCCTTCTCGGCGGCACCGGCATGACGGCCTATTTCGGTTTGCTCGATATCACGGATCCGCAACCGGGTGAGACGGTCATGGTGTCCGCGGCGGCAGGTGCGGTCGGTCATCTCGTTGGGCAGATCGCCCGCATCAAGGGCTGCCGTGTCGTCGGCGTCGCAGGCGACGACGAGAAGTGTCGCCGATTGGTCGACGAGCTGAAGTTCGACGCGGCCGTAAATTACAAGAATGCGGGATTCCGCAACGAGCTGAAGGAAGTGACACCGAACGGCGTCGACGTCTATTTCGACAACACCGGCGGCATGGTGCTCGGGTCGGCGCTCTTCCGGATGAACCTCAATGGCCGGATTTCGTGTTGCGGTGTGGTTTCCCAATACGACACCTCGACTCCCGAACCCGGACCGAAGGGCGTGCCCGGGCTGCTCGTCAATAAGCGCCTCAAGATGGAGGGCTTTCTCGTCTTTGACTACGCCGATCGGTACCCGGCGGCGCGCGAGGAAATGATCGGTTGGATGAACGACGGATCGCTGGTCCCATGGATCGACGAGGTCGTCGGTCTCGAAAATGCGCCAACGGCGTTCGTCGACCTGCTGGCCGGCGGGAACGTGGGCAAACGCGTCGTACGGGTATCAGCGTAAGCTCTGCGCGCAGCCGCTCTTTGTCGATCAGTGGCTTCGACGACCAACGGATGCCTTCACCGACACGGTGGTCGACGCGGCGCTAACGACTCGCCGCGCGCTTGAAATAGCGACTCGGCGTGCTGCCGAGATACTTGCGGAACACGGCCGAGAAAGCACTCATGCTGCCGTAGCCGAGTTCGATGGCGACGGTCGTCACGGGAACACCGCTCGCGAGACGGGCCAGCGCTTCGATCAACCGGATCTGTGTGCGCCACGTCTTGAACGGCACCCCCGTTTGCGTGACGAAGTGGCGCGACAGCGTCCGCTCGGACATGCCGAGTTCACTGGCCCACTGCTTGAGGCTACGGCGGTCGTCCGGATGCCGGATGAGCGCGTCGTAAACCTCGCGCAGCCGTTCGTCGCGTGGTCGAACGACCGCCAGGGGGGCGCGCGGCACGGCGACGATCTGGTCGATCAAAACCGCCATCAGGCGTTCTTCCTGTGCTTGCTCGTACAACTCGGGCAGCGCGACGGCGTGCTCGATCAACCGCGCGAGCAGGTCGGGGACGGTCACCAGACACGACGCCCGCGGTAGCGCGGTCGCGTCCCCGGGCTCGAGGTACACCGAGAAGAGGCGAAGCGGCGCGTCGCTGCGGATATCGTGCCAAACCATACTCGGCAGCCAGACCGCCCAACCGGCCGGCACGATCCAGGTCGCATCTTCGGTCGCGACCGTGACGTTGCCGCGATCTGGACTCGCGAGTTGGGCCCGCATGTGGGCGTGGCCACCCTGACTGTTGCCTTCGGGGTACTCGTGCACGCGTGCGACCACCCGGCGCGGCAGTTCGTCCGCGGTCATCAGCGTCATTCCTGGCGGCAAGCCGTTAGCTTTTGTCACGATACCGTCAGCCAAGGAGCGCCCGACACTCTAGCATCGGCGGTCTTGTTTACTGGGGAGAGAAACGCGTGATCACGGCAGCAACCATCATCCACTACATCGAAGACATGGAGCGTGCGCTCGCGTTCTACCGCG
Source organism: uncultured Pseudomonadales bacterium (assembly GCA_951813295.1). GTDB lineage: Bacteria > Pseudomonadota > Gammaproteobacteria > Pseudomonadales > Azotimanducaceae > VXYL01. Next base: position 904,779 of record CATOTI010000001.1, on the reverse strand, counting down.
CCGTCGGGCTCGAGGCGACGTCGGAATCGCCGGGATGGTCGACGTTCAACGTGCTGCCCGGCCTCGAACTCGCCCTACATGGCGGGAAAGCGTCCACGAGCGGTGACCCGCATCCGTTCGACGCGATGACGACGACTTTTTCGATGAGCGTCGATGATCTCGAACCGTACTGCGAACGCGTGACGGCCGCGGGTGGCGAGGTCCAACGAATCCTCGAGCCGCGCGAACACATTCCGGTACGGATGGCGCTCGTCAATGATCCCGACGGCAATGGCTTCCAGATCAACCAATATGTCGGATGATCGACCGGTCGTCGCGGTCGGCCATGTCCGTCTGCACACCGGAGATGTCGCCGAGTCCGCGGCGTTTTACGAGGCGATAGGCCTGCGGCCGGTTATGGCTTGGGACGGGATGGCCATCCTCGAGCTACGCGGTGGAACGCATCTGCTGCTGATCGAGGTCGATGACGAGATGCAGATGACGCTCGATCCGGTCTTCGATCTGATGGTCGACGATCTCGACACCTATCAAGAAATGCTCTTGGCGGCTGGCATCACCCCGTCGGGGACGTCTTGGCACGCCAAAATCGGTCACCAGCGCTTCCGGATCGAAGACCCGGATGGCCACAGGGTCTACGTTTATTCGGACCACACAGAAGGTCGCCCGGTCTGACCCTCACATCCTCGGGATGACCTCGTCGGCAAGCAACATGAAGGTCTCGTGCGAGAGCACGGAAGCGATGAGGTAGTTGAGCGGGATCTCTTCCTCCAGTTCCTTCAGCTGATCGACCACGCGTGCAGGCGAACCGTGAATGATGACCTCATTTACGTAGCGGTCGAGACGTTCCTTACGACTGGGTTGTTCGCCGCGGCCGCTGCCGACTTTCGGGTTGGCGTAGGAATCGACCGTCCAGGCAGCGCCTCGTCGAGCGACCATCTCCGCCTCGGCGTCGGTGCTGGCGATCGCCATCAGCCGGGCCATGGGAATGTCTTGGTTATTTTGATGGCCGTTGGCAGCCAATGTGTCGCGATAGAGTCCCACCTTGTCGTGGATCTCGACGTGGGAGGAGTGCGGGTCCATCAGAATCGCGTAGCCGTGCTCGGCGGACCATTTCACCGCGTCGGATGACGACGACGCGATCCAGGTCGGCAAGGGATCCTGCAGCGGTTTCGGTAGCACCTCGATGTCGTTGAAGGTGCTGAACTGCCCCTCGTAGGTCATCTTGCCCGGTTGCCACGCCTTGTTGACGATGTCGACGTTCTCGCGAAAGCGCGCGTAGGTTTCCTCGGGGTTGACGTCGAACGCTTCCATTTCCTTGCGGTCGAAGCCGCGACCCGCGCCCCAGTTGACGCGCCCCCCGGAGAGGTTATCGAGCAGGGCGACTTCTTCGGCGAGACGTAGCGGGTGGTAGAAGGCGGCGAGGGAGACCCCCATGCCGATGCGGATGTTCTTCGTCAGACCGGCGATGTGCATGCCCATGAGATGAACCGACGGGCAGACGCTGTACGTCGAGAAGTGGTGCTCGGCCAACCACACGGCATCGAAACCGGTCTGGTCCATGATCTGCACACGCTCGAGCGCACGCTGATACACCGTCGACAACTCGACGCGGCGCTCTGGCCAGGAAAAGAACTGGAGGACCGAAAACTTCATGCGAATACCTGCCTGAGACCGTTGTCATCGAGGAACCGGTGGGCCGCGGCGCGCTCACCCGCGTCGAGGTCGTCGATGCGATCGACGATCATCTGCCGGGATTGTTCGATATAGGGGCGGGTGAGATAGCTCACCGTCTCATCGTAAACCTCGACCTGAAACGCCTTGGCGCCGGCGCCGACGGCATCGCGTGCGGCGAGCGCGTAGGGTGAATAGGTCGTCTGCATCTCGCCCAGCACGAACGCGGCGAAGGGCGTCGGCTGATCAAGCGCCATGAGCTCGCCGCCGCCATCCCAGGTATCGGCGCGCTCGGTCGTCCACTCGACGACGGTGGGGAATTGTTCGGTGAGTCGTTTCGGCGTCGGATCCATGTAGGTGTGGGCGCGAAGACCGCCGAGCACGATACAGTCGACGGCCGTGGGTCGTTCGCCCAGAAGAAATGCTGTTTCCTGTAGCTGGGTTTCGCATGCCGTCAGTATGCGCTGGTACTCGTCTTCGGCCGCGCGCTGCTGTTGCTCGGATTCCGTGCCGGTTGCGCGGCAGGCGCGTGGGCCCCAGCTCAACACATTGGCCGCGCGTGCTTCGTCGCCGCCCGACATCTTGAGGGCAGCGAATCGTGCCGACTCCTCGTAGTGCCAGCGATAGTGGACCATCGTGCGGGCGATCCACTCGTCGAAGTACTCCTCGAGGGCGTGCACCGCGACGCCGAGCGCGCCCGGCGGAAATAGGGCCCGATCGGGGAAGCGAGCGTCGAGGAGCCGCATGAGCGGCGTCGTATCGGCGATCACCCAGTTCTCGGGCGTCCGCAGAACGGGGACTTGATGGGTCGCCGCCCGGGTTTCAATGTCGGGTGTTTTAGGCGCTCGGCGCCAATCGGCCCCGTAGAACACCATGGCGGCTTCGAGTTTGCGGGTGAAGTAGGAGAGTTCACCTCCGTAGACGACGTATTCCTGGCTCATGCGATCCTCAGACTTCGAACCTCCCGAGGATAGTCGGCTCGCCGCCCGCATGCATCGGTGTCTCCCCTTAGATCAGGGCTGACAGTGCAGGAATTTCGATACGCGCAGATAGATCCAGTCGTTTTTGCAGTTGGTGAACTCGGCGCCGTGGTCGTCGAACGGGTCTTCGAGTTCGACCGGCTCGCATTCCGCGGGGCAGCGAATCCGAGCCGCATCCCACAGTGTGTCGGTCGCGTCGGGCTCGAGCCGTGCGCCCAGTTCTGCCGTGTCATCACCGCAGACGTGCCGCGTGCGCGGTGAATGGGCGGACTGAATCCACTTGTGACCGCACGCAACGGGTGACAGGTCGAGCGGTGGCGGTTCGGGTAGGCGCGTGATCGTGCAGCCCCCGATGACGACGACGCAGGTGGCGAAAAACGCCGCTCGCAACGGTGCGACGGTAGCTCGGCGCTTTAACGCTGGCGTCGACATCGGTGGATTTCCTGGACCAGTTTTGGCAAACAGTTGCCTCACGGGGGAGATCACTATGTTCCGAGCCTTGGCCGAAGAGCAACGGGCGCAGTTCGCGCGCGACGGCTTCACGACGATTCGGGGGGCACTGGATGAACGAGAAATCGAGCGCTTCGAACGCGCGTTTTATCGTCATCCACCACTCGACGGCCCGGTACCGGGCGTCTATCCCGCGCCGGGCCGGTATACGCTCGCCAAAAGCTGCATGGCGGATCCGGATCTTGCTTTTGTGGCGGAACATCCGACGATCGTCGATGGCGCCCGCGCGCTGTTAGACGACGATCCGATGTTGACCGCGTTCGTCATCTACGACCGGACGCCCGGTGGTCCGGGAATCCCGGCGCACAACGACTACAAACGCTGGCGACCGGTCGGTTCGTCGATGAAATGGCTCTTCACGATCGTGGCGCTCGACGATTTCGACGCGGAGACTGGTCAGCTTTTCATCGCGCCTGGGTCGCACCGGCTCGATCGCATTCGGGATCGCGGTGGGCCGGTCCTCGAGATCGACCCCGCCGTTCGACCGGATAACGAGGCATTCATCGACCCCGAAATCCGTCGCGGCGATCTGCTATTCATGGACATGCATCTCTGGCATAAGGCCGCACCGAACGTGAGCGACAAGCACCGCATTGGATTCTTCAACAAGTACGCGGCCCGCCGGCACCCGCCCGCGACCGGCTATTTCCAGTTTTCGGACGCTGCGTACGAGGCGTTGTCGCCCGACGGCCGGGACGTCGTTGCGTTCCACAGCGACAAACGGATCGCGAACGCGCGACTGCTTCTGCAGAACGACGATCGTTTTCTCCTGCTCGACGATGCCTTGCCGGGTGGGCCCACGTTTCACGAACGCGCGATTCCGGACTGGGATCTCGGCAACTACATCGCGTCGGCGCATGCGGCCACCCGCGAACGCCTCAAAATCGAGGTTCCCTGGATGACGTATGTCGGCGATTTCGACGAAGGTGACGAACTGGCACGTGTGTATGCCTACGAGCTCAATGGACACGGCTTCCCGGTACGCTACGACGGCGAATGGCTGCAGCGCGATGAGCTGGTCGAGCGGGGTTTCGGCTACGAGGCCGAGGCGATCGACCGTTGGCTCGATCCGGACATCGTTCGCGGCAAAGGGATCTCGCAAGCGCAAGCTCGCGTCGATCAGTACGCGTACTAGTCATGGCTGAAATCGATCCCTACACCCAGGTGGCGGGCGCGACCGCCGCGCCGCCGAATTCTTTTGCCGGACGCTTCAAACATCTCGGCCCGAGCGTGATCGTTTCGGGCTCGATCGTCGGATCGGGCGAGATCTTCCTGACGTCGGGCATGGGCGCGACGGCCGGTTTTGTCCTGCTTTGGTGGGTCTTCGTCGCTTGCTGGAGCAAGTCGATCGTGCAGGCGGAACTCACGCGTTACTGCATCACGACCGGCGATACGTACATGCGGGCGCTGCATCGGGTACCCGGTCGAATCCAGGGGCCGAGAGGCCCGGTGGGGTGGCCGATCTGGCTCGCCGTCCTCGGTTTTTTCATCGGGATTCCCGGTCTCGGTGGCATCGTCGGCGGCGCGGGCCAAGGGCTCGCGTTGTTGACGGGAATCGATCCGATTATCGGCGCGACGCTGGTCGCCGGTGTCGCGATGGTGATCCTCGCGACGGGTTCCTACCGCTACTTCGAGAAGATCATGTTGTTCCTCGTGATGGGCTTCACCATCACGACGATCGTCTCCGCTGTGATGATGCAGTTCACGGAATACGGGGTGACGAGCGAAGATCTGGCGCTCGGATTCTCGTTCGATTTTCCGCTCGAATACGCCGCTCTCGCCATCGCGATGTACGGCTACACGGGCGTCAATTCCGGTGAGATCGCCGCCTACACCTACTGGTGCGTCGAGAAGGGTTATCCCAAGTACATCGGCGCCGATCGCGACGACCCGGGCTGGGTCGATCGCGCCAAGGGTTGGATCAAGGTACTTCAGACCGATGTCTGGGCGACGTTGATCATTCTCACCTTTGCGACGGTGCCGTTTTTCATTCTCGGGGCCGGCGTGCTTTTCGAGACTGGCGCGACCCCCGAAGGCATCGAGACCGTCAACGTGCTCTCCGCCATGTTTACGCAAACGCTGGGCCCCTGGTCGTTGTGGCTCTTCGGATTCGGTGCGTTCTTCATCCTCTTCTCGACGACGCTTTCCGGCGTCGGCGCCGGCGGGCGCGTGTTCCCCGATTACGTCATCGAGTTCGGCTTCGTTTCCCGCCAGGTCATCCAACGTCGCAAATGGACGCGCGGCTACGTCCTCCTGATCCCCGTGCTGGCGCTGGCGCTTTACATATGGGGACGAAACCCGATCACGCTGGTGCAGATCTCGGCGACATTCGCAGCGATTACGCTGCCGATCCAGAGCGGCGCGACGCTCTTCCTGCAACGCAAACACATGGACCCCCGCGTGCGGCCGGGCCGTGTCATGCACAGCGCGCTGGTGGCGACGTTTGTTTTCCAGCTCGCGATGACGTGCTTTGTGCTGGCGTTTTTGTTTTATCTTTAGGCGGGGGCGCGCTTTTTCTTGTGGGGGCTCCGCCCCCACGCCCCCGCCGGATCGGCGCTGAGTCTGAGTTGGCGGATGGGGGAATCTCGCCGCGCGCCCAGTGCGGCGCGGAATCACCGTAGGTGATTCCCCCCTGGCGCGCGTTGCGCGCCGGGGACCCCGGTGGTTGGCGTTTTCGCCGGAAGGCGTCGGTCGATGTCCTGGGAAGCGCTGACTTGCCGGAGGAGTAGGCTGGAATTCTGTTTGCTCTTTCTTGTGGGGGCTCCGCCCCCACGCCCCCGCCGGATCGGCGCTGAGTCTGAGTTGGCGGGTGGGGGAATCTCGCCGCGCGCCCAGTGCGGCGCGGAATCACCGTAGGTGGTTCCCCCCTGCGCGCTTTGCGCGCGGGGACCCCGAGGTTGGCGTGTTCGCCGGAAGGCGTCGGTCGATGTCGAGCGCGATTCGCAGGGTGTGCTGGGAAGCGTTTGCAGGATCCTGCAGCTCCTCCCTTCGCTCGATGTCCTGGGAAGGATTCGCAGGTAGATCGGTTCGCTACGGTCTTCCTAAGGGCAAATTGGCGCTGAAGCCGGCTAATCCCAATCAGAGAAATCGAGACGTAAGAGCCCGGCGCGGCTTTGCCGCGCCGCAGGAGGGTCCCCCCTAGAAGAAAAAGTTCACGAAATTGCAGTCTCAGACTGCCGTCAGATAGACGGTTTGCAGGTCGCTCGGTCGACGATTTCCAGATCATCCAATCGACAGTTTCCAGATCGCTCGACGCACGCATTCGAACGCGCTGGGAAGGCGTAGTTCGGTTCCTGGAAAGCGTTGACTGACCGGAGGATTAGGCTGGATTTCTGTTTGCTCTTTCTTGTGGGGGCTCCGCCCCCACGCCCCCGCCGGATCGGCGCCGAGTCTGAGTTGGCTGACGGGGGAGTCACGCCGCGCGCCCAGTGCGGCGCGGAATCGCTGCGGGTGGTTCCCCCCTGCGCGCTATGCGCGCGGGGCCCCCGGTGGTGGGCGTGTTCGCCGGAACGCGTTGTGGGATTTAGAGCGGGATTTGCGGCACGTTTTTGTCGGCTTTGGAGGGCCGGCTAGCAGAGCCTCCGCAGGAAAAAGCCGTTAGGATCCCGGCATGCAGCAAGTAGCCGATCTTCATGTGGTCGCCGACTACCGTCCGGCGGGTGATCAACCAATGGCCATCGACGGTCTCGTTGACGGCATCGAGTCGGGCCTTGCCCACCAGACGCTGTTGGGTGTCACGGGATCGGGCAAGACGTTCACTGTCGCCAACGTGATCGAATCGGTGCAGCGACCGACGTTGGTCCTTGCGCCCAACAAGACGCTCGCGGCGCAGCTTTATGGCGAGTTTCGCGAGTTCTTCCCGCGCAACTCGGTCGAGTACTTCGTTTCGTATTACGACTACTACCAGCCCGAAGCCTACGTGCCGTCGTCCGACACCTATATCGAGAAAGATGCGTCGGTGAACGCGCATATCGAACAGATGCGCTTGTCGGCGACCAAAGCGCTGCTCGAACGCCGCGACACGATCATCGTGGCGTCGGTCTCGGCGATTTATGGTCTCGGTGATCCAGGGTCCTATCTGCAGATGGTGTTGCATCTTGATCGCGGCGATCGGGTCGATCAGCGCTACGTGCTGACGCGCCTCGCGGAGCTTCAGTACACGCGCAACGACATGGTGTTTCAGCGCGGTACTTATCGGGTGCGCGGCGACGTGATCGACATCTTTCCGGCCGAGTCGGAAAAGGAAGCGGTTCGCATTGAGCTCTTCGACGACGAGATCGAGAACCTGTCGGTGTTCGATCCGCTCACGGGCGAGATCATCAACCGGGTGCCGCGGTATACGGTGTATCCGAAGACCCACTACGTCACGCCTCGGGATCGGATTCTTGGTGTGCTGGACGATATCCGGGAGGAGCTGAAGGACCGCCTGAAGATCCTCAAGGACGCTAACAAACTCGTCGAAGCCCAGCGGCTCGAGCAACGAACACGGTTCGACCTGGAGATGATCAAGGAACTCGGCTACTGCAACGGCATCGAGAACTACTCGCGCTATTTGTCGGGGCGCGAACCGGGCGAACCGCCGCCGACGTTGTTCGACTACCTGCCGAAGGACGCGCTGCTCATCATCGATGAATCGCACGTCACGGTGCCGCAGATCGGCGGGATGTACAAAGGTGACCGGTCGCGCAAGGAGACGCTGGTCGAATACGGTTTCCGGCTCCCCTCGGCGCTCGACAACCGACCGCTACGGTTCGATGAATGGGAGGCGCTGGCACCGCAGATGATCTTCGTCTCGGCCACGCCGGGGCCCTATGAAGGGGAGCGCGGCGGTCAGGTGGTCGAGCAGGTCGTCCGGCCGACCGGATTGGTCGATCCAGACGTCGTCATTCGTCCGGCGGCCACCCAAGTGGACGACCTCTTCGGCGAGATTCAGCGGACCGCTGCCAAAGGCGAGCGGGTGCTGGTGACGACGCTCACGAAGCGAATGGCCGAGGATCTGACCGACTATCTCGACGAGCACGGCGTCCGCGTTCGGTATCTTCATTCGGACATCGATACTGTCGAGCGGATGGAGATCATCCGTGATCTACGGCTCGGTAAGTTCGACGTTCTGGTCGGTATCAATTTGCTGCGAGAGGGCCTCGATATGCCCGAGGTCTCGCTGGTGGCCATCCTCGACGCCGACAAGGAAGGCTTTCTACGTGCCGAACGCTCGCTCATCCAGACGATCGGCCGCGCGGCGCGTAATCTCAACGGGCGCGCGATCCTCTACGCCGATGTGATGACCGGGTCGATGGACCGAGCCATCAGCGAGACGAACCGGCGGCGCGACAAGCAGGAGGCCTTCAACCGGGAGCACGGCATCACGCCACGCAGTGTCACCAAGGCCATCGCGGACGTGATGGAGGGTGCACGGGATGCGCCTGGCGCGCCGAAAGCGGTACGCGGAAAGCGCGACGGTGGCAAAGCGGCGACGTCGAAACGCCCGATGCCGGATGATCCCAAGGCGATCGGCAAGCTCTTGAGCCAGCTCGAGGATCAGATGCTCGAGCACGCCCGAAACCTCGAATTCGAAGATGCCGCGGCCTTGCGTGACGAAATTGCGGAGATCCGCGAGTCCTATCTCGTCGGCTAAGCGCGTGCGTCGTAGCCGTGCGGAAATGAGCGCATCCAGCGCCAGGTATCCGCGCACATCGCCTCGATGGCGTACTCCGCCCGCCAGCCGAGATCCCTCTCGGCACGGCTGGCGTCACTCACCGATTCGGGAATGTCGCCGGGCCGTCGCGCTTTGACCGTGAAAGGAATGGCTTTGCCTGAAGCGCGCTCGAAGGCTTCGATCGTCTCCAACACGCTGTAGCCGCGCCCACAACCGAGGTTGTAGGTGTTCAGGCCGCCGTGTTTTTCAAACCCTTCCAGCGCATGGAGGTGGCCGCGGGCAAGATCCGCGACGTGAATGTAGTCGCGGATGCACGAACCGTCCGGTGTGTCGTAGTCCGTGCCGTTGACGATCAGTCCGTCGTCGATCCCGAGGGCGACGCGGCCGAGTGCGGGAAGCAGGTTGCGCGGGACGCCCTTCGGCGATTCCCCGAGTTGCCCCGAACGATGCGCGCCCACGGCGTTGAAGTATCGGAGAATCGAGATGTTCCAGGCGCTTTGTGATGCTGCGAGGTCCGTCAGAAGCGCTTCGGCCATCGCCTTTGTGCGTCCGTAGGGGCTGGTCGGTTCGAGGCGTCGATCCTCGTCGATCGGTGGATCGATGCAGTCACCGTAGACGGCGGCCGACGAGCTGAAGACGAGATTCGAAACCTCGTGGCGCCTCATGCATTGGATGAGCGTTAGCAAACCGGCGACGTTCGTCTCGTAGTAACTGAGCGGGTCGTCGGCGGATTCCTCGACGGATTTCAGCGCGGCGAAGTGGATCACCGCGTCGATGTCGAAGGCGTCGAAGACTCGATCGAGTTCCTCGCTTCGGCGGATGTCGGCGCGTTCGAACGCCACCGGACGCTGGGTGATGGTTCGCACGGCTTCGATGGCCTTCGGGTGTGAATTGGCGAGGTTATCGACGACGATGACGTCGTATCCGGCATCGATGAGCGCGACCGTTGTGTGGCTGCCGATGAAGCCATTGCCGCCGGTGATCAGGATCGTCATTCGGCGCTGGCCTGCGGGATTCGTCGACTCATGGCCGGTAGTAGTCCCGGTACCACTCGACGAACCGGGCGATGCCGACTTCGATCGGCGTCGCCGGGCGGTAGCCAACGGCTCGATCGAGGGCGTCGACACTGGCGTGTGATGCTTCGATGTCACCGGGTTGCATCGGTTCGAATTCGATCGTGGCTTTGCGCCCCAGGTTCTCCTCCAGGAGCTCGACGTAGCGCATCAGCTCGATGGGCGCGTTGCTGCCGATGTTGAAGACCCGGTAGCGCGCCGACGGCGACGCGCCGGGATGCGGAACCGCGGCCGGTTGCGGCGACGGTGGTTGATCGAGCACGCGTGTAATTCCCTCGACGATGTCGTCGATATAGGTGAAATCGCGTCGGTGCTTTCCGTAGTTGAAAAGCGTGATGGGTTCGCCAGCGAGAATCCGTTGGGTGAAGAGAAAGAGCGCCATGTCGGGACGCCCCCATGGACCGTACACGGTGAAGAAGCGCAATCCCGTGGTGGGGATGTCGAACAGATGGCTGTAGGAATGCGCCATCAGCTCGTTGCTGCGCTTCGTCGCCGCGTAGAGCGATACGGGGTGGTCGGCGGTATCGGTTTCGGTGAACGGTAGGCTCGTGTTGGTGCCGTACACGGAACTCGTCGAGGCGTAGACCAGATGTTCGACAGGATGCGCGCGGGCGGCTTCGAGAACTTTCAGAAACCCCATGACGTTGGCGCTGACGTACGTCTCCGGGTGCTCGAGCGAATGGCGTACTCCAGCTTGGGCGGCGAGGTGGACGATGCGGTCGACGCCATGGGCCGACACGATTTCTCCGACGAGATCGCTCGCCACGTCCCCGGTGAAAAACTCGAAGGACGGGGAAATCGCTTCCAGGCGATCGAGACGGGCATGTTTCAGGCGAATGTCGTAGTAATCGTTCAGGTTGTCGAGCCCGATGACCGACTCGCCCCGCTCGAGCAAAGCCGCGGCCGTCGATGAACCGATGAACCCGGCGGCGCCCGTTACCAGGGTCGTCATTTCACAAGCGCGCGGACACGATGTCCGGGGGCAGGAGCTCTTTCAGGTCGAAAACGACGGCGTTCGGCGTCGACCAGGCCCGCACCTGGGCCGCGTCGATCGCCCGGAATTCGTCATGGGCGACGGCGGCGACGATCGCATCGTACGGCGCGCGTGGCGTGGTGACGAAATCGATATCAGCCGGGCAGTCGGCGAGGTTGACGTGCGGATCGTAGACCTCGACGTCGATCTCGTAGGCAAGCAGCGTTCGCACGAGATCCTCGACTTTGGTGTTACGCGTGTCGGGACAGTTTTCCTTGAACGCGAAACCGAGCACGAGGATGCGCGCCTCGAAAAGCGCGATGTGCCGTTGCGTCATGAGGCGGATCACTCGGTGCGCCACCTCGGTCGGCATGGAATCGTTGATCCGCCGACCCGCGAGGATCAGTTCGGAGTGATAACCGACTTCCTGGGCTTTGTAAGTCAGATAGTAAGGGTCGACGCCGATGCAATGTCCGCCGACCAGTCCCGGGCGAAAGTCGAGGAAGTTCCATTTGGTTCGCGCGGCCGCCAGGACGTCGGGCGTGTCGACGCCGAGCCGATCGAAAATGAGCGCCAACTCGTTGATGAGAGCAATGTTGAGGTCACGCTGGGTGTTTTCGATGACCTTGGCGGCTTCGGCGACTCGGATGCTGGGGGCGCGGTGGGTTCCCGCCTGGACGATCGTTGTGTACAGCGCGTCGACGAAGCGGGCGGCTTCCGGGGTCGAACCGCTCGTCACTTTTGTGATCATCGCGAGGCGGCGGTTCGGGTCGGCCGGGTTGATGCGCTCGGGGCTGTAACCGGCGAAAAACCCCGCGTTGAATTCAAGCTTCGAATGCTCTGCGACCACGGCCGCGACGACGTCTTCTGTCGCGCCGGGGAAGACCGTCGACTCGACGATCACCAGCCCGCCCTCGCGGATGGTTTGCCCGACGGTGACGCTCGCGCGCTGCAACGGCGCGAGGTCGGGTCGGTTGTTCGAGTCGACGGGTGTCGGCACACACAGGATGTAGACGTCGCAGCCGACCAGCGCTTTCGTATCGGTCGTGAGGGTCAACCGCTGCGCCGCTTCGAGTTCAGCCTTCGCCACCTCGTGCGTCGCGTCTTCACCGTCGCCCAGCGCCGCGACACGATCGGCGTTTTCGTCGAAGCCGACGGTGTCGAAATGACGACCGAATTCGACGGCCAGGGGCAATCCCACATAGCCGAGACCGATCACGGCGATGCGGGTGGTGTCGTTCGGCTCGGCGGGAAGCGATATCACGGCGCGGAGTGTATCGCCTGTGTTCTCAAACGCCCTAATGCGTCGGGCGGGATCGACGGATGCGCAATCCACGGCCACGCGAGATCGAGAAATCCGATGGTATCCTCCGCGCCCATTATGTCGTTATCCCATACCAACGAACGCGGCGAAGCATCCATGGTGGATGTATCCGCCAAGGAATCGACCGATCGTACGGCGATCGCCCAAGCCGTCGTCCGGATGCAGCCGGACACGCTCCGGTTGATCGTCGACGGCGATATCCCGAAGGGCGACGTGCTGGCGGTTGCAAGGATCGCCGGCATTCAAGCCGCCAAGAAGACCAGCGACCTCATCCCGCTGTGCCATCCGCTACCAATCACCAAGGCGGGGATCGAATTCGACGTCACCGGCGAAGGCGAGCTCACGGTGACGAGTACGTGCCGCGTGACGGGTCAGACAGGTGTGGAAATGGAGGCGCTCACCGGTGCGTCGATCGCGGCCTTGACGATCTACGACATGTGTAAGGCCGTCGATAAGGCGATGACGGTCGAGCGGGTCGAATTGTTGGAAAAATCAGGTGGTAAATCAGGCACTTATCGACGTGACTAATGTTTCGGTCAAGTTCTTCGCGACGCTCAAGGAAGTTGCCGGTCGTGACGAGATCGCGCTCACGATGGACGGTCGTGACGCCGCGAGTCTGAAAGCCGCGCTCGTCCGCGAGTTGGCGGGTGACGTTGTTGATGCACTCTATGAGCCCGATGTGCGCATCGCGGTCAATCAGTCGCTCGTCCATCCGCCGTTCCTCCTGGACGACGGTGACGAAGTGGCTTTTCTCCCACCGGTTACCGGCGGCTGATGCACCGTAAGATCGGTATCCAGACGGACGACTTCGACGTAGCCAGCGAATGGCGCGGCGCGATGGACCGGTGCGGCGGTGACGTCGGTGCGATCGCCGCGTTCGGTGGGTTGGTTCGCGATCGCGTCAAGCCGGGCGAACTCGATGGCACGGTCGAGGTGGCCGATTCGGTTCGTGCCCTCTACCTCGAGCACTATCCCGGCATGACCGAAGCGAGTATCGATGCGGCGATCGACACGGCAGCCGATCGTTGGGACCTCCTCGATGTCGTGATCATCCATCGAGTCGGCGATCTCGCCCCCGCGGAGCAGATCGTCTTCGTTCAGGTCGCCTCGAGCCATCGCCCCGACGCTTTTGCAGCCTGCGAATTCCTCATGGACTACTTGAAGACCGATGCCGTTTTCTGGAAAAAGGAACGGCGCAGCGGTGGTGACACGTGGATCGCGTCGACACGGGCCGATCACGAAAGGCGCAAGAGTTGGGCCGATGGGGAGCAGGGCGGTTGACACCGGGATCGCGACGAGCGGCCACGGATCGAGCCCACGAGCTATGATGGACTTTATCTTGAAGGCGGAATTGCAGGCGTTGTCGACGCGGTCAAAAAAACCTCGGAACCGATCCACGGCCACGCGTATCACACGACATCCGGAACGATTCGTCGTCAGAGCGCAAGATGGCGATGAGGACGACCGACAGGGCGATATCGCGACCGTCACGAGCAAGCCCAAGCTCAAACGACCGCCGATGTACAAAGTCATCTTCCTGAATGACGACTACACGCCGATGGAGTTCGTGGTCATCGTACTGGAGAAGTTTTTCCACATGGATCGGGAGAAGGCGACTCAGATCATGCTCACAGTGCACACCACCGGCAGTGCGGTCGTCGGCATCTTTCCGCGAGACATCGCCGAGACGAAGTCGGAGCTGGTCAACGAATACGCGCAAGAGCATCAGTATCCGCTACGCTCCGTTGTCGAAATGACGGACTAGGTGATCACGCCACGTTGTCACGCTGGTTTCACGGCACAATCATGATAAAACGCGGTTGTAAATGAGCGATGAGGACACAAGAACTCGTCGCGATAGGAATTCAACGAAAAATCGGCTGACAGAACTCACGCGTAGAGGAACCGTTGCATGCTGAGCAAAGAATTGCAGAACTCGATCCACGACGTGTTCAAGGAAGCGCGGAATCGCCGCCACGAATACATCACGGTCGAACACCTCTTGCTCGCGCTGCTGGACAATGCGACCGCAAGAAACGTGTTGGACAACGTGGGCGCCGATGTCGAAGCCCTTCGCAAGAAGCTCAACGACTTCATCAATGAGCATGTACCGCTCATCCCACCCGGCAAGGACGAACAGGAACCGGACGCGACGCTCGGGTTTCAACGGGTCGTCCAGCGGGCGGTCTTTCGCATGCGCTCGGCCAACAAGAAGGAGGTCTCCGGCGCAGACGTCCTGATCGCGATTTTCAGCGAAGAGGAAAGCCAGGCCGTCTTCTTCCTGAACGAAGAATCCATCGCGCGGCTCGATGTCGTGAACTTCGTGGCCCACGGGATCGGCAAGTCGAGCGACGATGACGAACCGGCGTCGTCGCCCATCGGTGAGGAAGGTGGTGAAGAGGGCGACAATCAGGCGCTCGATACCTTCGCTACGAACCTCAACGAACGGGCTAAGTCGGGCAACATCGATCCGCTGGTGGGGCGCCACGACGAAGTCGAGCGAGTCATTCAGATCCTCTGTCGTCGGCGCAAGAACAACCCGTTGCTCGTCGGGGAATCCGGGGTGGGCAAGACGGCGATCGCGGAAGGGCTCGCCAAGCGGATCGTCGATGGCCAGGTACCGGAAGTCGTTGCGGATTCACAGGTCTACTCGCTCGATCTCGGTGCGCTGCTCGCCGGCACCAAATACCGAGGTGATTTCGAGAAACGGCTGAAGGTCCTCCTCGCCGACCTCGCTAAAGAGGAAGGCTCTATTCTCTTCATCGACGAAATCCATACGATCATCGGTGCGGGCGCTGCGTCCGGCGGTGTCATGGATGCTTCGAATCTCCTGAAGCCGATGCTCGCGTCGGGCGAGATTCGCTGCATGGGATCGACGACTTATCAGGAATACCGGGGCATCTTCGATAAGGACCGGGCGCTGTCGCGACGCTTTCAGAAGATCGACATCATCGAGCCGGACGTCAACGACACCTACTTGATTCTGAAGGGCCTGAAGTCGCGGTTCGAAGATCACTACCAACTGCGTTACACCGACCGGGCGTTGCGCGTTGCGGCGGAACTGTCCGATCGCTACATCACGGATCGATTCATGCCGGACAAGGCGATCGACGTGATCGACGAAGCGGGCGCGGCACAGCAGCTCGTGTCGCCGAGCCGGCGCAAGAAGACCGTCGGCGCGACCGACGTCGAGCAGGTGGTCGCGAAGATTGCCCGCATCCCGTCGAACCAGGTGACGGTTTCGGACAAGGAAGCGCTCCGCGATCTCGACCAGAAGCTCAAGATGGTCGTTTTCGGCCAGGACGAGCCGATCGACATGCTGGCCTCGGCCATCAAACTCTCCCGCGCCGGTCTCAAGACGGAAGGAAAGCCGATTGGTTCGTTCCTTTTCGCGGGACCCACCGGCGTCGGTAAGACCGAAGTGTGCCGTCAACTCGCCGAGATCATGGGCGTGGAACTGCTTCGCTTCGACATGTCGGAGTACATGGAGCGCCACACCGTCTCGCGGCTGATCGGGGCCCCGCCGGGGTATGTCGGATTCGATCAGGGGGGGCTCCTCACTGAAGCGGTGACGAAGCACCCGCACAGCGTCGTGCTGCTCGATGAGGTCGAGAAAGCGCACCCCGAGGTCTTCAATCTGCTGCTGCAGGTGATGGATCACGGCACGTTGACCGACAACAATGGCCGCAAGGCCGACTTCCGCAACGTCGTGCTCGTGATGACCACCAATGCCGGCGCGCAAGAGCAGGCCCGCGCGTCGGTGGGCTTCTCCGATCAGGATCGATCGACGGACGCGATGGTCGTGATCCAGAAGATGTTCACGCCTGAATTCCGCAACCGGCTCGACGCCATCATGCAGTTCAACGCGTTGTCGATGGAGGTCATCGAAACGGTGGTCGACAAGTTCCTCACGGAACTGCAGACCCAGCTCGACGACAAGAAGGTTGAAGTCCTTGCCGACGACGATGCGCGCGCATGGTTAGCGCATGAGGGTTATGACGAGAAGATGGGCGCGCGCCCGATGCAGCGCTTGATCCAGGAGAAGATCAAGCGGCAACTCGCCGAGGACATCCTTTTCGGGGATCTGTCGGACGGTGGTGGCACGGTGCGGGTCACCGTGGAAGACGGTGAACTCAAGCTCGACGTCGAGCCGCGTACCGCCAAGGTTTGATTTTGCGTCGATTCGGTTGAGGGTCAACGGTCTCTCGGCAATCGTCGAGAGACCGGATCAATCAACGTTCGCGGAAGGTGATTCGTCCCTTCGACAAGTCGTACGGGGTGAGCTCGACCTTCACCTTGTCGCCCGTCAGGATGCGGATGTAGTTCTTCCTCATCTTGCCGGAGATGTGTGCGGTCACGACGTGACCGTTGTCGAGTTCGACCCTAAACGTCGTGTTCGGAAGGGTGTCGATGACGGTCCCTTCCATTTCGATCTGTTCTTCCTTCGCCATACTCTATTCGTTTATGCGCGCGACGGTGTCATACCCAAGATGCCCCAGCGGCCAATCGGGCACTGGTTTGCCGTCTCGCTAAAGTTGTCCCCCTCGCATTGGTGAATCATCCGCGCCGTGCGGCCCATCGCGCGAAGTCGCGGAGTTTAGCTTCGCACCCAACGATGGTCTATGAGGAGTTCGATCGGTCGGTAGTCGGTCTTGTAGCTCATCTTTTCGCAATCCTCGATCCAATAGCCGAGGTAGAGGAATGGCAAGCCGCGTTCCCGACACGCTTCGAGCTGCTTGAGGATCGCGAACACGCCGAGGCTGCGATGATCGAGGGCGGGGTCGAAGAACGTGTAGATCGCCGATAGTCCGTGTGACATCAGGTCTGTTGCCGCGATGCAGACGAGTTCGTCGTCGAGATACATGCTCAAGAACCGGGTTTCGCTCCAACTGGCGAGCAGGAAGGCACGGAACTGCTCGGGCGTGGGTGGGAACATGTCGCCGTCCTGATGGCGCGCGGCGATGTACCGATCGTAAAGGTCGTAGTTGCGCCCGGTATACATCGCCGGCTCGAAACGGACGACGAGATCCTCGTTCTGTTTGAGGACCCGGCGAAATCGGCGCGAATAGACAAACTGATCGACGGGAATGCGCGTCGGAATGCACTGCGTGCACGTACCGCAATGAGGACGGTAGAGGTGGCCGCCAGAGCGCCGGAAACCGAGCTTGGTGAGCGTTGAGTAGGTCTGGGGACTGTGGGTGTCGCGCGGGTCGAGAAAGAGCGTGTGCGCTTCTCGGTCGTCGAGATAGCTGCACGGATGGGAAGGCGTCAGGAAGAACCGCTTCGAGCCGATGTCGTCCTGCGGATTATCCATCGAACTGCCAGGTGCCTTGACGCGTCGGTTCGCTCGAGTTGGCGGAAACGAGGCTCAGAAAGTCGCGCCTCGGCATGAGCGTGGCGCCGAGCGACTCGAGATGTGGATTCATGATCTGGCAGTCAATGAGTCGGAATCCCCAATCATCAAGTGTTTGGGCGAGGCGTACGAGGGCGACTTTCGATGCGTCGGACGTTCGGCTGAACATCGACTCGCCGAAGAACATCCGCCCGAGCGAGACGCCGTAGAGTCCGCCTACCAGTTCGCCGTCGAGCCACGTCTCGACGGAATGCGCGATGCCGAGATGATGTAAGCGCCCGTAGTGCCAAGCCATCTCCTCTGTGATCCAGGTTCCCGAATGGGTCCCCGAATGGGCGTCCGTCGGGTCCAGACCGCCAAGACGTTCCGTCACGGGGCGCACGCGTGGTGCGGCGCAGGCCTCGACGACGGCATCGAAAGCTTTATCCATCGTGACGTCGAAACCGCCGTTACGAAGTCGCTTTTTGAGGCTCCGGGTGATGCGGATTGCGTCGAAATGCAGGACCGCGCGGGGATCGGGCGACCACCAGAGCACAGGCGAATCGTCGCTGTCGAACCAGGGAAAGATGCCGCGTTCGTAGGCCGCGATCAGTCGTTGGGTCGTTAACCGCTGGCTGACGGCCACGAGCCCGTCGGCACTCGCGTCGTTGGGATCTGGAAACCCCGTACGCTCGCCGAGATACGCGAAGGACGCCAATCTTCAGCTCAGGCTGTCGAGATATCGTTCGGCATCCAGGGCCGCCATGCAGCCGAATCCTGCCGAGGTGATGGCTTGTCGGTAAACATGGTCTGCAACGTCGCCGGCGGCGAAGACGCCGGGCACGCTGGTCGCCGTTGCGTTGCCGTCGATCCCGCTCTGGATCGTGATGTAGCCATCACGCATGTCGACCTGGCCTTTGAAGATGTCGGTATTGGGGGTGTGACCGATCGCGATGAAGATCCCGGCCACATCGAGGGTCTTGAGTTCCCCGGACGTGACGTGGGCGATCGATGCCGCGGTCACACCCATGTCGTCACCGACGACTTTGTCGAGCGTATGGTCCCACAGGAGTTCGACGTTGCCGGTTTGCGCCCTCTCAAACAGTCGGTCTTGCAGGATCTTTTCGGCGCGTAAAGCGTCCCGTCGATGCACCACGGTGACACTGTTGACGATATTCGAGAGATACAGGGCTTCCTCGACCGCGGTGTTGCCGCCGCCGACCACCGCCACGTCCTGGCCCCGATAGAAGAAACCATCACAGGTCGCGCAAGCGCTGACGCCGCGCCCTTTGTACTCGTCTTCGGAGGGCAGGCCGAGGTATTTGGCGGATGCGCCGGTCGCGATCACGACCGCGTCCGCCGCGTAGGTCGTATCGTCGCCCTCGAGGAGTAGCGGGCGACCGCTGAAGTCGACTGCTTTGATGTGATCGTGGACCAGGCGGGTGCCGAACTTCTCGACATGCGTTTGCATGCGCTCCATGAGATCGGGCCCCTGCAAGCCGTCGTAGTCGCCCGGCCAGTTGTCGACGTCGGTCGTGGTCGTGAGTTGTCCACCGACCTCGACACCGGTGATGAGGAGCGGCGACAAGTTGGCGCGCGAAGCGTAGAGCGCCGCGGTATAGCCCGACGGCCCCGAGCCGATGACGATGAGGCGATGGTGCTCTGTCGCCATTACGCCGTCAGTAGTTCGATGAAAGGTGCGGCGTGGCGATGACTTTGGATGACGTCGGCCAACGTTCGCCCGTCGCCGTCGCGCGCGTTCACGTCGCGTCCAGCCGCTCGATAGAGACCGAGAAACCGTTCGAAATCGTGCGGGCGCATGTTCTGGTACGCGTGGCGCAATACGTAGAAATCGGGATCGCCGGGTAGATCGGTACCGGTCTGTCGCGGTGTGTCTTTGCCTAAGAACGAGGCGACGCGAGCGTCGTCCCATACTTCATCGACGATCTTCTGTTTGTCGGGGCGCGCCCGCGGGGCGCTTTTGGGTGCGTTGGCCGTCGCCACAAGATAACTCCGAGGTGCGCGCGAAACGCGCATCATACGCGCAGCGCCCGCTGGTCGTCTTTTTCCGGTGGGCTTGGCCATCGCGTTAAGCAAACGTTCAGCGTAACGGGCTGAAATTGCTACAGAAAATGAAATGCGGTGATGGCTGAGAGGAGTAAACTGCGCGACAACGGAAACTCATCACGCAATGCCATCCGCCACGGAAAGTTCCGTTTGGGCGCCGCAAGCGACGATGCATGGACGACAGACGGACTGCGACGACGTGATCGAAACGAGTCCGGCCGAGTGGAAGGTGACGTCATGGAATCTCGAATACCGCTAAAGGAAATCGCGTTGACGCTCACGGGTGTCATGGTCGTCTTCACGACGCTCGCGATGTTGTCGTATTCGCCGATGGATCCGGCCTGGAGCGTCGCGGGTACCGACCTTGAAGTACGCAACGTCGTCGGTCGTTTCGGGGCGTTCACGGCCGACGTCGCACTCATGACGTTCGGTTGGTCGGCCTACCTCCTGCCGCTCGGTTGCCTTTATTGGGTGATGAGTCAGCTCTTTGGGCGCCTTCGTCTGGCGATCGATGTGTACAACGCGTCGGCCGCCGTTCGGGTTTCGGGCTTGATCATCGCGACGGTCGGACTCTGTACGCTCTTTGCCCTTCATCAGAGTAGTGCGGGGCTGCCCGCCGGAGCCGGTGGTGTCGTCGGCACGGCGATCGTCCGGCTCAGTCTCGTCGCTTTGGGTTCCCTCGGGCTGACGATCATCGCGTTCTCGGCCGTGTTGCTCGGGCTGCAGGCCGCAATGGGATTTTCGTGGGTCGATGTGGTGGAGCGCATTGGGCGACTGATCGTGCTTGGCTTTCGCGCCGCGCTCGATTGGTGGCAACGACGGCAGGGCCGAGCCACGTCGCCACACGTCCCGCAGTCGAAATATGTCGACCCGGGGTCTCTCGAGCGGCGAGAAGAAGTGCTCGAGCCCGATGCGGAGGCGGTGGCGCCCCCGAAGCGCAAACCGCCCCGTTTTCGGGCGCGTGAAGTCGAGGTCGTGCCGGTCGCTGAGCGACCCTCGCCGCTCTCCCAGAAGAAGCTCTTCAAACCGACGATCACGCAGGAAATGCCGGACGTCGACCTGCTCGAGGGGTCGAGTGAGGATGATTCCGGTGGCTTTTCCGACGCGTCGCTGCAGAGTCTTTCCCATCTCCTCGAACTCAAACTGGCCGATTTCGGCGTCGAAGCCGAAGTCGTTTCGGTCCTGCCGGGTCCGGTGGTGACGCGTTTCGAGATCCAACCGGCAGCAGGTATCAAGGTCAGCAAGATCTCCGGGCTTGCCAAGGATCTCGCCCGATCGTTGGCCGTGATCAGCGTGCGTATTGTGGAGGTGATCCCGGGCAAGTCGGTTGTCGGTATCGAGATTCCCAACGAATCGCGTGAAATCGTCCGCCTGCGCGACATCCTCGACACGCCGTCTTATCGCGAATCGTCCGCGCCGTTGACGCTTGCTCTTGGAAAAGACATTTCCGGTCAACCGTTTATGACCGATATCTCGAAAATGCCGCACCTTTTGGTGGCGGGCACGACGGGCTCGGGTAAGTCGGTTGGGATCAACGCGATGTTGATCAGCATGCTCTATAAATCGACGCCCGAGGACCTGCGCCTGATTCTCGTCGACCCGAAAATGCTGGAACTGGCGGTCTATGACGGGATTCCACACCTCCTGACGCCCGTCGTTACGGATATGAAGGAGGCCGCGCATGCACTCAACTGGTGCGTTGCCGAGATGGAAAGACGCTATCGCGTGATGGCGAGCATCGGTGTCCGTAACCTCGCCGGTTACAACCGGCGTGTGGCGGAGGCAAACGCCGCCGGTGAGCCGTTGATCGATGTCACGCAAGGACGTGATCTCGACGACGAGGAAGAGCCGACCCTCGGACACCTGCCGTTCGTCGTCGTGGTGATCGACGAATTCGCCGACATGATGATGATCGTCGGCAAAAAAGTAGAACAGCTCATCGCGCGCATTGCCCAGAAAGCGCGGGCGGCGGGGATTCACCTCGTGCTCGCAACTCAGCGTCCGAGCGTCGACGTCATCACGGGCCTCATCAAGGCGAACATTCCGGCGAGGATCGGCTTTCAGGTCTCGAGCAAGATCGATTCCCGGACGATCCTCGATCAGGGCGGTGCCGAGCAGCTACTCGGCCACGGCGACATGTTGTTCCTACCGCCCGGCACCGCGGTTCCGATCCGTCTGCACGGTGCGTTCGTCTCGGACGAGGAAGTACATGCCGTGGTTGCGGACTGGAAGGCGCGCGGTAATCCGGATTACATCGATGCCATCTTGGGCGATGGCGAAATGCTCGACGTCTCGGCGAACCTTCCGGGCGTTGACGCGGAAGGCGAGTCCGAGCCGCTATACGACGAAGCGGTCGCCTTTGTTTTCGAAACCCGGCGTGCGTCCATTTCGGCAGTCCAACGGAAGTTCCGCATCGGCTACAACCGTGCGGCACGGTTGATCGAGACCATGGAACATGCGGGTCTGGTGACGCCCATGAATTCGAACGGCAGTCGTGAAGTCGTCGTGCCGTCGAGGGACTGAAGGTGCGCGCAATTCATTCACTCATCGCCTGCTTCGTTGTCCTGATCGGCGTGGTGGGCTTCGCGGACGTCGACGAGATTCCGGTACCGGAACGGCCCACGGCCGAACTCGGACGCCTCATCGACGCGATGCAGACGATGACGGCGGGGTTCGAGCAGACCACCGAGAACTCGGCAGGCTATGTCGACGAGGTTCTGACCGGTTCGATTCAGGTCTCGGTTCCGGGAAGATTGCGATGGTCCGTGCAGGAGCCCTACCCACAGCTCGTGCTCGCCGATGGCCACCAGCTCTGGGTCTACGATCCGGACCTCTTGCAAGTCAGCGTCCGGCCGATCGAGTCGGTCAGCGAAGCCCAGCAAAGTCTCTTTATTGCCGGCACAGATGCTTTTCTCGCCGACCACGTCGTCACGCGGTTGGACGCAACGTCCTTTCGCCTGGAGCCGATTGGTGCGGACTCGATCTTTCGTGATCTCGTTCTGCAGTTCGACGACGGGCAAATCGCGGCCATGATCATCAGTGATCATCTGGAGTCGCTGACGACGATCGAGTTCTTCGACGTGGCGACGGGTATCGAACTCGATGACGACGTCTTCGTCTTCGAGATCCCGGCCGATGTCGACGTGGTCGGCGACGTTCCGCCGGCGCGGATGCCGTGAGCCCGCAGCCGGCCGACGGGCGTCAAGGCGGACTGTTCACCGAATCCGACGACGGCGCGCCGCTAGCGACACGGATGCGGCCCAAAGTGCTGGAGGATTTCATCGGCCAGGAGCACCTGCTCGGGCCCGATAGACCGCTCGCACAGCTTGCGCAGCGAAAGCGCATTCACTCGATGATTTTCTGGGGACCGCCCGGCGTTGGGAAGACGACCCTGGCGAAGCTCCTCGCGGATGCGGCCGATGTTCACTGGATCAGCCTGTCGGCGGTGCTGGCCGGGATCCGCGATGTCCGGGCGGCGATCGACGAAGCGCGCGCCGTCAATCGAAAAACGGTTCTCTTCATCGACGAGGTGCACCGGTTCAACAAAGCTCAGCAGGATGCTTTTTTGCCGCACGTCGAGGCTGGCACGGTCACCTTCATCGGCGCGACGACGGAAAACCCGTCGTTCGAAGTCAATGCGGCGTTGCTTTCGCGATCACGCGTCTACGTCCTGAAACCGCTCGGTGAAGAACACCTCGTCGCGCTTCTCGCGCGTGCTCGAGGCGCGGCCTATCCCGACCTCATGATCGATGATGCGGCCGTCCGCGCGCTCGTCGCCGTCGCCGATGGCGATGCCCGGCGTGCCCTCAATACGCTGGAAATGGCGGCGCAGCTCGTCACTGAGACGATCGCCGAAACCGACGTGGAGGCAGCGAGCGGTCAGACCTATCGTCGGTTCGACAAAGGCGGCGATGCGTTCTACGACCAGATCTCGGCGCTGCAGAAGTCGGTGCGTGGCAGCTCCCCCGACGGCGCTCTCTATTGGCTTGCGCGCCTGTTAGATGGCGGATGCGATCCTCTCTATGTCGCGCGGCGGTTGATGCGAATGGCGAGCGAAGACGTCGGCAACGCCGACCCTCGGGCCCTCTCGGTCGCGATCGATGCCGCCGAGGCGTACCACCGGCTGGGATCGCCGGAGGGCGAGTTGGCGCTCGCGCAGGCGGTCGTTTATCTCGCCTCGGTGCCGAAGAGCAACGCCGTGCTCGAAGCCTTTGGCGGCGCGATGCAGTTCGTCAAAGAGCATCCGTCCTGGCCGGTGCCGAATCGGTTCCGCAACGCACCGACGAGCTTGATGGCCGCGATGGGGCACGGTGACGGTTACCGCTACGCCCACGCTGAAGAAGACAGCTACGCGGCGGGCGAGCGCTATTTCCCGGATGAAATGCACGATGAGGTGTTTTATCGGCCGAAACCGGCCGGTCTCGAAGCTAAAATCGCCGAGAGATTGGATAGACTACGCGGCCTCGATCGAGAGGCTCGTCACGACGCGGGTCTCTCCGACGAATCGACCCAGCCGGAAAACCGTACTGATAGCCGTGAGGACGCCGAGGAATAGGTAGTGCACGTTCCTGTTGTCGTTTGGATCGCGCTCGGCGGCGCGACCGGCGCGGTAGCTCGATGGGCGATTGCGCAATGGATCGACAGCCAGTCGTTCCCGTGGGCGACGTTGGTCGTCAACGTGACGGGATCGGCGCTGATTGGTCTGGCCATTGGCGCCTTCGCCGACGCGCCGTGGTTCGAACCGATTGGCCGGCCGCTGTTGGTGATCGGCCTGTTGGGCGCATTCACGACGTTTTCGACTTTTTCGATCGAGGCGTTGGCGTTGGTCGCCGACCGCGGAATGGTTGCCGCGGGCGTATATGTTCTTGCCAATGTCATCGGCTCGATCGGCATGGCGTGGTTGGGTTTTCGCCTCGGAGGAGGGCTGTAGATGATCGATCCCAGAAAGTTGCGGCAGGACGCGGCAAACATTGCCGACCGACTGCGGTTGCGTGGGATGTCGTTCGATCTCGAGCGCTATGAGACGCTTGAAGCGGATCGCAAACGATTGCAGATGGAGATGGAGTCACTCCAGCAAGAGCGCAATCGCACGTCGAAGTCGATCGGCCAGGCAAAAGCGCGAGGTGAGGACATCCAGCCGTTGCTCGACGCCGTCGGCGATCTCGGCACACGGCTCGATGACGCCAAAACCTCCTTCGAAACGGTGCAGACGGATCTCGACGAGTTGCTCGACTCGACGCCCAACGTACCGGACACATCGGTACCGGCAGGGTCTTCCGAGGAAGACAACGTCGAAGTCGACCGGTGGGGAGAGCCGCCGGAGTTCAACTTCGCGCCCAAGGACCACGTCGACCTGGCGCCCGTTGATCTCGATATGGAAACGGCGAGCAAACTCACCGGTTCCCGCTTCTCGGTCATGCGCGGCGGCGTTGCGCGCCTACACCGAGGACTGACCCAGTTCATGCTCGACCTTCACTCGCGCGAGCACGGCTACGAGGAGCTCTACGTCCCCTACATGGTGAACCGTGATTCGCTACGCGGCACCGGTCAGCTTCCGAAGTTCGCCGATGATCTCTTCCACATCACCGGGGCGGACTATTTCCTGATCCCCACCGCGGAGGTGCCGGTCACCAACCTCGTCCGGGACCGGATTCTCGACGAAGCGGAGCTGCCGCTGAAATTCGTGGCACACACGCCATGCTTTCGAAGTGAGGCGGGAAGTTATGGCAAGGACACGCGCGGCATCATCCGCCAGCATCAGTTCGAAAAAGTAGAACTGGTTCACATCGTCCATCCCGCGCGTTCGTGGGATGCGTTCGACGAACTCACCTCGAACGCCGAGACCGTATTGAAAAAGCTCGATCTACCGTATCGGTCCGTTGTGCTCTGCGGCGGTGATCTGGGCTTCGCTTCGGCCAAGACGGTCGATCTCGAGGTCTGGCTTCCGGGCCAGGACGCGTATCGGGAAATCTCGTCGTGCAGCAACTTCCTGGATTTTCAGGCACGCCGGATGATGGCGCGCTTTCGAGACGCTGAGAGCGGCGATATCGAACTTGTACACACGTTGAACGGTTCTGGCCTCGCGGTAGGTCGCACGTTGGTTGCCGTGCTCGAGAACTACCAGAACGGTGACGGCTCGGTGCATGTCCCAACCGTGCTGCAGCCCTATCTCGGCGGCGAGACGACGCTCGAGTTGCGCTAATGGCCGGTTTACCGCTCACCCTCAGGGCCGAGGAGCTCTTCATCCTCGTTGTGGGCGCCGGGGCCGTGGCGTTTCGGAAGATAGAACGACTGCTGAGAGCCGGCGCTACCGTTCGCGTTATCGCACCGGATGGCATCGAGGCGGTGTCGGCGCTGGCCAGCGACGACCGGATCGACTGGCGGCGAAGAGCGTTCCGCACGGACGACGTGGACGGGTCGGACTTGGTCGTGGCCGCCACCGGCGTCGCTGACGTCGATCGGGCGGTTGCCAGCGCGTGCCGAGCACGCAAGATCCTCATTAACTGCGTCGACTCGCTCGAGCTTTCGACTGTGACGTTTCCATCGATCGTCGACCGTGACCCCGTTACTGTCGCTATTTCGACGGATGGGACGTCTCCGACCCTCGCGCGCTACATCCGCACGCGGATCGAGACGATGTTGCCGAATGCGACAGGTGCTCTCGCGCGGTTTTTTGGTGGCAAGCGCCCCCGCGTCAAGGCCACCATCGATGACGTCGCCGCGCGCCAACAGTTCTGGGACGACGTACTCGCGAGCAGCGTTCCCGACGACGTCTATCGTGGCGATCTTGCCCGCGCGGAAGCGGGGTTCGATCGGTTGCTCGCTGGTGGCGGGGTGCAGACCGGCCTCGTCTCGCTTGTCGGGGCAGGACCGGGTGATCCCGACCTCCTGACGTTGCGGGCGCTGCGGACGTTGCAGCGTGCCGAGGTGGTGCTCTACGACAATCTCGTGAGCGCCGGGGTGCTCGATCTCGCACGCCGGGACGCGGAGCGTATCTATGTCGGTAAACGCCGTGATTTTCCGAGCACGCGCCAGGAGTCGATCAACGATCTCCTGGTGGAGCATGCCCATGCCGGTCGTCGTGTGGTTCGCCTCAAGGGAGGTGATCCGTTCATCTTTGGTCGGGGCGGCGAGGAAATCGAAACCCTCAACAGCCTCGGCATCGGCTTCGAAGTGATCCCCGGCATCACGGCGGCGCTTGGCTGTGCCGCCTATGCGGGAATCCCACTCACCCACCGCGACATGGCGCAGTCCGTGCGATTCGTGACGGGTCATCTCAGTGACGATCGCACGAATCTCGATTGGCCCGAGCTCGCGAAACCCGACCAGACCTTGGTCATCTACATGGGACTCGCCTCGATTGTTCGCCTTTGCGCGGAGCTTCTCGCCCACGGTGCCGACCCCGAGATACCGCTCGCGATCGTTTCGCGCGGCACGCTCGCGGATCAGGTCGTGATTCGAACGACGCTCGAGGGTGTTGCCCAGGTCGTCGCCGAACGGGAAATCAAAGGCCCGACGACCACGATCGTCGGCCGTGTCGCGAGTCTGGGTATAGCGAACACCGCCTAGAGACAGTTCTCCGGGCGGGGGAGCCCTGCGATGCGAGCGAGTGTACGCGCCGCGCGGCCGCCGAATAGCTGCATCAGGGCGATGCTGCCCTTTGGCCCGCCGCCCGCGTCGAGTAGCTTGACTAGCGGTCGGTTGGCGGGTGCGACGCCCGTTTCGGCGTAAAACCGCCGGACGATCTCGATGCATAGCCAGTGCGCATCGTCGAGATCGAGGGACTCCTCACGCGCGATCGCCGCCGCCCAGTCGGGCGACCAGGTCTCGTAATCCTCGAGGAAACCTTCCTCGTTCAGGCGTGCTAGCGCCACGAAACGGTCCGCTCGGACTCGATGGTCAGACGGACGAGGTCGTCCACGCTGATCGTCTCGGCGGCGCCGTCGATCCCACGCGCTTTGAGGTCGTCATCGACCGCTTTTGCGCTGGGTTCGAATGTGGTTGTCGTGAGCGCGTAGACACCATCACCGATCAGGACGATCGGGTCTGTGATCCCAGCCGCGCGGCAACGCAGAGCGCCAGACGGACTGAAAACGAGGTGCAGCGTCGACATCAGCCGTTGATCACGACGTCCGCCGAATCGAGCAATGTCTCGAATTCGGCCGAATCGATGGCCGCCACGGGAAGTACCGCCTCGTCCGGAAGCGTCAATGCGTCGAGCGCATAGAGCTCGGTGACGTCATAGGTCGGCAGCGCCTTCAGCGGCGACTGCCGTTCGGCGAGTGCGTGCAACTGCAGCAATCCGTCGCCAACGAAGACGATTGCCGTCGACTGTTCGAACACGCCGGAGACGAGGATCAGGTCGACGGTTTCGTTCGTCGCGATTCCCGGTGGCCCCCCTAGAACGTAGACGACCCGTTTCATCCGAATGTGACCGTGCGGTCGGCCACTTCCATAGCTTCGACCATCTGGCCGAGTCCGACGATCTCGAAAGCTTCGCTGGCGATGTCGGTGCCGATGCCGCGGCGAGTGCTCGCTGCGACGCAGACGTCCATCTCGAAACCGTGCTCGTCCTTCAGCGCCTCCCAGGCCTCGCGCACATGATCCTCGGTTTCGGCCAAGCGGTTCGCGACCAGCACCGCGTCCTGGTAGAAGAAAAGCCGATACACGGCGTGGCCCTGACCGTATAGCGCCCGGACGAACGACTGCGCGGATCGATGAACACCCGATGTCGGTGATGCCTGGACGAGGAGGGCGAACTGCATGTTGTCGGGATCAGTCGGCGGGATATTCGTTGAATACCGATGTCCGACCGCCGTCGACGACGAGATCGTGACTGTTGACGAAACGGCCCTCTTCGCTCGAGAGATAAAGCGCTGCCGTCGCGATGTCCCAGGCGAGACCCGTTTTCTTGAGCGGGGTGGCGCGCGCGAGGTTCTCCTCGAGACGAGCCATCGATTTCAGGTTGTGCTCGTCTGTCCTGGTATTCGCGACCTGCGATCCGCCGTAGAAAATCGGCGTCGCGATCGCGCCGGGCGAGATGACGTTGACGCGAATGCCGTGTGGTCCGAGTTCGACGCCGGCGAGTTTCGAGTAGTGCGTGAGGCCCGCCTTGACGGCCGAATAGATGATGTTGCCCTGCGTGGCGCGAATCCCGGCCACGCTCGAGTTGTTGATGATCGAACCGCCGCCGGATTTGATCATATGGGGGACGGCGAACTTCATCCCCAAGGCACAACTCGTGAACAGCAGGTTGTAGCAATAAGCGATTTGCTCTGCCGTGATGTCGGAGAGGTTGCCAGGCGTCGGCCCGCCGGCGTTGTTGAACAGAATGTCGAGGCGCCCGTGGCGACTCGCGGTGTCGTCGATCACCGAGCGGATGTCGTCTTCGACGAGCACGTCCTGGTAGACGTAAGACGCGCGCTCCCCCAGCCGTTCGGCGAGCGCGGCGCCCTTTTCGCGCGAACGCCCCGCTAACACGACGGTCGCTCCCTCGTCGACGAAGAGTTCCGCGGTTGCGGCGCCGATTCCGCTTGTGCCTCCCGTGATGATGGCCACTTTGCCATCGAGTCGCGCGTTTCCGTTTGCCATGTTCCTCCCCAAAGGTCGCGAGCGAGGCGCTATATTGCACGACTTTCTCGCAAGCGGAGCGTGTGCGTGGACTCACTTATCGAGCTCTTGGCCAGTGGTGCGTCGGATGATCCTGCCATCCGCGCCGAAGACAAAGCGGACATGACGTACGCTGCGTTGCAGGCGCAGACTCGGCGAATCGGCGGCGAACTGGCGGCGCTCGGCGTCGGGCCCGACGACCGGGTGGCGATGGTGCTCGGCAACGGTCCTACCATGGCGACGGCCTTTGTCTGTATGGCGCCCTGGTGTACCACCGCCCCGCTCAATCCTGCCTACAAAGCGGAAGAGTTCGACTTCTATCTAGATGATCTCGAGGCGAAGGTGCTGCTGGTCGACGAAGCATCCGAATCGGCTTCGATCGGCGTCGCCGAGGCACGCGGCGTTCGAGTGGTTCGCGTCGCCGAGAGTGATATCGCGGGTGAGTTTACGTTGGGCGTCGAGGCAGGGGAGCCGGTCGAACGCCCGGCCAATGCGACGGCGCTCATCCTGCACACGTCCGGAACGACCTCCCGGCCGAAGATGGTGCCTCTCAGCCAGGCCAATCTCGTCGCGTCGGCGTCGAATATCGCCGCGACGCTCGGGCTGGAAGCGTCCGATCTGTGCATGAACGTCATGCCGCTGTTCCACATTCACGGCTTGATGGCGCCCGTATTCGCGAGTCTCCGCGCAGGCGCATCGGTGCATTGCACCACGGGCTTCGATGCGCTCAAGTTCTTCGGTTGGCTCGATTCCGTACGGCCGACGTGGTACAGCGCCGTGCCGACAATGCACCAGGCGATTCTGGCTCGCTCGAATCGTAATCAGGCGGTCATCGACTCGATCACGCTGCGATTCATCCGATCGTCGTCGGCGTCGCTACCCCCACAGGTGATGGGCGCTTTGGAAGAAACCTTCGGGGCGCCGGTCATCGAGGCGTACGCGATGACGGAAGCGGCGCATCAGATGTGTTCGAATCCTCTACCACCCCGGCCGAGAAAGGCGGGCTGCGTCGGCCCCGCGGCGGGCCCGGAAGTCTCGATCCGATCACTCGACGGGGCTGAACTCGCGCAAGGCGGTGAAGGCGAGATCTGCATTCGTGGACCGAATGTCACCACCGGCTATCTCAATAACCCCGAAGCCAACGCGACGGCTTTTCACGGCGACTGGTTTCGCACGGGCGATCAAGGGGTCATGGATGAGGACGGCTACGTCAAGATCACGGGCCGATTGAAGGAAATCATCAACCGGGGCGGCGAGAAGATTGCGCCCCTCGAGATCGACGAGGTGTTGCTCGATCACCCGGCGGTGGCTCAGGTCTGCGCGTTTGCCGTTCCCCACGACAAGCTCGGCGAGGACGTCGGGGCGGCGGTCGTACTCAAGGACGGTGAGGAAGCTTCCGAGCGCGATCTGCGGTCGTTTGCCGCCGATCGTCTGGCGGACTTCAAGGTGCCGCGCAAAATTCTTTTCGTGCCGGAAATTCCCAAGGGCCCGACCGGAAAAATCCAACGAATCGGTCTCGCCAAGGCGCTCGGACTCGATTCTTGAAGATCACCGTTTTTGGCGCGGGCGCGACGGGTGGTTATCTCGCCGTCCCGTTGTCGCAGGCGGGGCATGAAGTTTCGCTCGTCGCGAGGGGGCCACACCTGGCGGCAATTCGTGCGGATGGATTGACGCTCGAGACCGCCGAAGAGAGTCGGACGGCGCGGTTCGCGGCGAGTGACGACGCGGGTGAATTTGGACCGCAAGACGTCGTTTTCGTGACGCTGAAGGCACATTCGATTCCGCCGGTCGTCGGTGAAATCCAGAAGCTGCTGGGGCCGGAGACGATGGTCGTGAGCGCCGTCAACGGGATTCCCTGGTGGTACTTCCACGGTCACCCGGGTGATCTTCCGGCGCGGCCGATCGAGAGCGTCGATCCCGGCGGCGTCATCTGGAACGGTATCGGTCCCGAGCGAGCGATCGGTTGTGTCGTCTATCCATCGACCGAGATCGTCGCGCCCGGTCGAATCCGGCATCTGGCTGACAACAAATTTACCCTGGGCGAGCCGAATGGCGAGCGGTCTGACCGCGTCAAAGCGCTCTCGGCCGCGATGATCGACGCGGGATTCAAAGCGCCTGTGCGGCCCAAGCTGCGCGACGAGATCTGGGTCAAGCTCTGGGGGAATCTTTCGTTCAACCCCTTGTCGGCGTTGACGCTCGCGACGCTCGACGTGCTGGCGACGTCTTCACGAACACGGCCGATCGCGCGTGCGATGATGCTCGAGGCGCAACGGATCGGCGAACGGCTCGGGGTGCGCTTTGCGATTGATATCGAGCGGCGCATCGACGGCGCGGCGGAGGTCGGCGCCCATCGAACGTCCATGCTGCAGGACCTCGAGACCGATCGACCGCTTGAAACAGGCGCACTGATCGGCGCGGTTCAGGAACTCGGCCGCGCCGTCGCGATCGAAACGCCAACGATCGATCTCATCATGGCGCTGCTGGAAGAACGTGTGATTGCGCGAGACTCGTCGTGAGCGACGCCGTCTCGCACTGAAACAGAACGAGGATGAGCCCTTGCGAATAGCGACCTGGAACGTGAATGGCCTTCGAGCGCGGATCGATTTTGTCCAGCACTGGCTCGACGCCCGACAACCCGATCTCGTCGGCCTGCAGGAACTCAAGGTCACGGATGATGAGTTTCCGTTCGATTTCTTTTCGGATCTCGGCTATCAAGCCGCGATTCTCGGCCAGAAAGGGTGGAACGGTGTCGGCATCCTGTCGCGCGAGCCGGTTGAGGTCGTTCAACTCGGACTCCCGGACGAAGATGAGATGGGCTCTCGGCTCATCCGTGCGACATTTCAGGGCATCGACTTCACGACGGTCTATTGCCCGAACGGCAAGGACGTCACGCACGACGACTTCCCCAAGAAGCTGGTTTGGTTCGAGTCTCTTGCTCGCTACTTCGAAACTGTCGACCGACGCAACGAAGTCGTGCTCTGCGGTGACTTCAACATCGTCCCCGAACCAGTCGATTGTTGGCGCGGCGACGCCGCCGACGGCACGGTGTTTTGCACTGATGAGGAGCGCCGCCGCTTCCAGGCGCTCGTCGACCTGGGTCTCGTCGACCTCTATCGAAGCCAGCATCCCGACGAGCAGAAGTTCTCGTGGTGGGACTATCGCGGCGGCGCGTTCCACCGCGGTATGGGTCTCAGGATCGATATGCTACTCGGCACCCCGGGCGTCGCCGAGCGAGTGCAGAGCGTCGAAATCGATCGTGAATACCGCAAGAAGAAGGACGGCAACACGGCCTCTGACCATGCGCCCGTCTACGCCGATCTAGGTCCGTAGCGTCAGACGCGTTTTACGGTTCTAGCAACTCGGGCGCTCCGAGGAGATGTAGGCGACGAGTCGCCAGATATCGTCGTCGCCTTCCGGCAGCTTGTCGCCGAAACCGATCATTCGTGTATTGGGTACGCCGCTCGCAATCACGTCGAAGACGGCCTGATCTTCGGCGCCGTGAACCGTCGTGCAGTCGAATAGCAACGGCGCATCCCGTTCGCTCGTCGGGCTGTGGCAATAGCCGGCGCAGGTGCCGATGAAGATCGACCGACCCCGATCGAGGTCCTCCTGGCTGCTGCTGAACGCATCCGCGGGGCTCGGTGGCGGGGCGCATGCTTGTAGAAAACACACACCCAGCACGGCAACGGTCCAGCGCATCAATCGGGGATCGCGAAGACGAACAGATGACCGCCGTCGGGAATCGCCGTCGGCCCGCCCGCGAACGCGGCGAACGAGTTCCAGTTACCGGATCCGATCGCGACGTACGACTTGCCATTGTGCTGATACGCGACGGGCTGACTTCGCACGCCACTACCCATTTTGAAGCGCCACAGCACGTCTCCGGTGGCGGCATCGAGCGCGAGTGCGTGGCCCGACTGATTGCCGGTGAAAACGACGCCTGACTCCAGGGAGAGGGCGCCGCCCATCATCGGATCGGCGTCCATATAGCGCCAGCGGATCGCGCCGGTGTGAACGTCGACGGCTGACAGATGGCCGTAGGCTTTGCCCTCATCGACATCAACAGTCACCGGGGTGCCACCGAGGAATGGCTGGCCAGGCTGAAAGATCGAGATGCCTTTCTCATAGAACTGACAGGCTTCGACGGTTGGCACGTAGACGAGTCCCAGGGCGGGGTTCATGGCGCCGGTCCACGCGCCGTTCATACCGCCGAGGTTGCTCGGGCAGACCCGGTAATCGGGGTTTTCGATCGGTTTCGCTTCCTCGTTGACGATTGGTCGACCCGTTTCGTCTATCGTTGCCCAGTTCACGCTCTCGACGTACGGCTTCGCGTCGATGAACGCACCGTTGGTTCGATCGAGAATGTAGAAATAGCCGTTGCGGTTCGGCTGCACGATGCCTTGGACCGTCTCGCCGTCGCGATAGACGTCGGCCAGGAATACTTGCGTATTGCCGTCGTAGTCCCACACGTCGTGCGGGGTGAACTGGAAGTACCACAACCGCTCGCCGGTATCCGGGTCGACCGCGAGGAGGCTGTTCGAGTAGAGGTTGTCGCCTTCGCGAGAGTCGCCATTCCAATCGGGTGCCGGGTTGCCCGTCGTCCAATACAGGACGTCGGCCTCGGGATCGTACGCGCCGCTCGTCCACGCGGGGGACCCACCCGTCTTGTAGGACTCGCCTTCCCAGGTCTCGACGCCGGGTTCGCCGGTATCGGGCACCGTGTAGTGGCGCCAGCGGCGCTCGCCCGTGGCGACATCGTAAGCGTCGAAGAAACCACGTACGCCGAACTCCCCGCCGGCGATGCCGATGATGGCCATGTCTTTGACGATCATGGGCATCGACGTGGCGCTGAATCCCAACGCGTAGTCGGCGATGACCGTCTCCCAGACGATTTCGCCTGACTTTCGGTCGAACGCGATCAGCTTGGCGTCGAGGGTCGCCATCAGGACGAGGTCGCCGGCGATCGCCGCCCCGCGATTGACGGAACCGCAGCAGAGGCGCGGGTCGGGCGGCAGCTGATGATCGTAGCGCCAGTAGATCTCGCCCGTACCGGCATCGAGGGCAAAGAGTCGGTTGAACGACGTCGTGACGTACATCACGCCGTCGTAGACGGTCGGCGACACTTCGAACTGGTTGGTGGTACCCGTCGGGAACGCCCAGGCGACCTGTAGGTCGCCCACGTTTTCGGGACTGATGTCGGTGATCGGTGAATGACGGTGGTTGTTGTAGTCGCCGCCGTAAAGCACCCACTTCGACGGGTCGCTGGTGCCGCCGAGCAGGTGATCCGCTGTGACCGGCCCTTCGTTCAGACCGATCTCGCGGTCGTTCAACCAGTGCGTCGGCAGCGGTGGCAGCGCGGCGATTTCCGCCGCTGCCTCAGCCGCGAAGTCCGCGGCCGTTGGTGCCGATTCCTCGGGCGCCGGCGCCGGGCTCTGTCCGCACGCCGTCATCATTATGGCCATAAGGCCGATCGCCAATGCTCGCACCACGTCTCCCCCTTGTTCGAGCGGTTCTCTCTGTCAGTCGACACTTCGTCGAAGCCGAGCGCCGCTGTATCGTTCGGCGGACTATTTAACTGCGAAACCCCGATCCAATCGAGGCCGCTTCCGGAGGCCGTGATCGTCGAGCTGATCGAAGACCTGGACGAATGTGATGCTGGCTGGTTCGCGCGTGCGCTCGAACGTCCGGTGTCTTCTGTCGAACGATGGCGCCGGGGCACCACGCTGGGCGCTCAGTACGGCCACTTTCGAGTCGATGACGAACCGCTGTTCGTCAAGACGTCGAGAGCGCGGCCGGATGACCATCTTCGGCCCTTCATCGCGAACGAGTTCTGGTTTTACCGGTCACTGCGGTCCGCGCTGCCGGAGATTCCGACGGCGGGGTACGTGACGGGGCGGCTCGACGACGACGGACGCTATGTCCTCATCCTCGACGACTTGTCTGCGCGGCTCGAGGAATCGCCGCGAAACACGAACGAGCGCATCGTGCGTTGCCTTGCAGCGTTGCATCGATCGACTTGGGAGCATGCGGCGCTCGAGCGATTCCCACCGCCCGGTGAGTGGCGCGAGCGTGTGCGCCGGCGAACCGAGGAAATGTGTATCGATCTCGACTTGCCACGACCGGAACGAACCCGACTGACCGATCTAATCGACGATCCCTGTTGGGCGATGGTTCACGAGCGCCTGACCGCGCGGCGCGGCGTGACGCTGCAACACTGCGACACGCACCCGGGCAATTTCTGTTTCCTGACGGACGGGACGGCCTGCCTGATCGACTGGCAGCGAGCGGCGGTGGGGTTGCCGACCGATGATCTCGCGCACTGGGCGGTCTTTCATGGAGGCGACGATGTCGCCGAACGTCTTTCGACGTATCGACAAGCACTACCGTTCGATTCGTTCGATGACGACTTTCGCGCGTCCGTCGTTCGCGCAGGGCTCGTGCTGGGTGCGTTTTGGGTCGGTGGGCGGCGTGGTGATGACCTCATCCGCGCAAAGGACCGCGTGCTACGCGCCCTCGATCACGTGGATGCCTGGTTGGACTGAACTTCAGTCCTCCAGTTCGTTGAATCCCTTCATCAGGAGTTCATAGGAACGTAGGCGATCCTCGAAGTCGTGTGTATTGGTCAGCACGATGACTTCGTCCGCCGCGCTCGCCGCCACCAGGTCGCGAATCGCCCGCGCGACCTCGACCGGTTGATCGATGATCTGACGGGATCGCTTGTCGTTCATCTTTTCGAGAGACGCGTCGTCAAACGGGAAGTCGATCGCCTCTTCCGGCGTCACCGGATTTCTCTGGCCGGCGCTCCTTCGGAGGCGCGTCAGTTCGCGAATTCGTCGGTAGAGATCGATTTTGTCCGCATCTTCGCTCGCGATCGCGGCGACGCCGATCGATGTATAGGGTCGTTCGTAGTGCTCGGCCGCGAAAGTCGAGCGGTAGTGCTGCATGGCGTCGATGCAGACTTCCGGCGCGATGAAGTGGGCGTAGGAGAACGCGAGGCCGAATCGGGCCGCATAGGTAGCGCTATCCATGCTCGAACCGAGCATCCAGACCTCGGGTGCGGTCGGCACGGCCGGGGACGCTTTTAGTTTTTCGAATGCCTCGGTCAGCGGAGTTTCGCCCGTGAGGAAGGCCACGAGATCCTTCACTTTTGCCGGGTAGTACTCGATGCCGAGTGGATTGCCATAGGCGAGCGCCGCAGCCGTCAGACCATCGCTTCCCGGCGCTCGCCCGACACCTACGTCGATGCGGTTCGGGTAGAGCGTTTCCAGGAGTAGGAAGTTCTCGGCGACCTTGAAGGGTGAGTAGTGCGAAAGCATCACGCCGCCCGACCCGACCCGGATTCGCGACGTCGCGCCCGCGATCCTGGTGATTAGAATCTCGGGGGACGAACTCGCGAGCGTCTTCGAGGCGTGATGCTCCGCGAGCCAGTAGCGGTGATAACCCAGGCCGTCGCAGTGCTGGGCGAGTTGCTCGGAATGCGCGAGGGCGGTCGCCGCGTCCTCGCCCGGGGCGATGGGTGACTGGTCGAGAACGCCGAGCGGAATCACGAGACACCTTGCGCTGGAGAGAGAACGTTCATCAGCTCGCGATGATCTTGAGGGTCGGCTTGTTCGTCCACTGAATTTGAGTCGAACGAAAGCCGGCGCGCTCGAGCAGGCCCCGGAGTGAATCCGGGGTGAAGTAGAGCAGGTGCTCGGGCGGACGGATCTCATCGCTCGTCATCAGGTCATCGGGCAATGAACGGTGGGCGATATTCGGCGTCGTGATGAAGCTTCGACCACCGGGCGCCAGGATCTGGCGCAAGGCCGCCACGAACGGGCCTGGATCGGCGAGGTGCTCGACGACCTCGCTGCAGTACACCACGTCGAAAACCTCACCACTCGCCGCCAGATCCAATACGTCGGCCACCTCGAAGCGCGCCGCCGGAAATAGTCCTCGCGCCTCGTTGATCGCGACCTCGTCGACGTCGACGCCTATTGCCTCGAAGCCCAACCGCCGGGCCGCCTCGACCGCGAAGCCGACGTTGCAGCCCACGTCGATGAACGACTTGCCTTGGCGACGCCATTGGATGCGTCGAATGCGGTTCTTGGCGCGACGGATTTTCGATGCGAGCTTCGCGCGATACTGGGCAGTCTTGTGATAATCCTGGTAAAAGGCGGCGAGTTCCGCCGCACTCGGCATGGGATTCACGTACAGCGAATCACAGCGTGTGCATCTTTCGAGCGTGTAACCGTTCTTCGTGCCGAAGGGGGTCGACGTATCGTTCGCGCAGATCGGACAGTTCATCGCGTCCGCAGGCGCAACACCCCATCGGGTCGAAACGGAACTCGAACCCGGATACGCACGGGTCGAGATACGCCTTCAACATCGGCGACCCAGACCGAAACGCGACGCACGCGCTCCTTGTAGGCGTATTGGTAGTCGCAGCGCGTCGTCGCACCGCGGTAGTAGGGCTTGGGCTCGAAAATTTCGGTCGTCGAGATGCGGTTGAGTTCGAGCTCGTAGGGATCTTCGCCGTCGTGAACGACGCGTCGCTCGAAGCAATGCCGACCGAGGAAGAGCGAGCTCATGAGGTCGTTGCCGCCCGGGTGATCCATGATTTGCGTGGGTCGATTGTTCGAATAGATGACCGTTTTCTTGTTGGCGGCGAGCAGGATTTCCCGCTCGTCGCCTTTCTCTTCCAGCAGCAGATAGGCCTCACCCTCGGGTTCGCCGTCGACGATGGACCCGACTGCGGAAAAGGACCCTCGCCATTTGATGAGGCGCCGGATCACGCCTTTGGTCTCGACGGAACCCGCGATGTAGAACCGGTCTGCGGTGCGATTGGCGATCATCTCGATCGAGCCTGCTTCGATCCAACCGACCCTCGCGTCGTAGACGAGCTTTTCGAAAGCGTGCGTCGTCGCGCCCGCGGCGAGAAGGAGAAAAGCGGCGACGAGAATTCGCGCGCTTGTCATCCGTAGTCCACTCGGCAGATCGGCATCATGTCGATGAAGACGCCCGGTGATTCCTCGAGTGGCATCGGGACGGAACGATCACGCGACCGAACGAACGGTTGGATAGTGGGATCGACGTCGGTTGATCGAATGACGTCGACGGTATCGAAGATCGTTCTCATCCGATCGAAGTAGTCGAGTCCGGGTTCGTGCAACACCTTCGTCACCGGATGACGCTCGACCCGGTCGACGGTGCGCTGGTGCATGAGCGGGACGGGCAGCACCGCCGCGCCGCCTGGCGCGAGTATGCGCCGGATTTCCGTGAGTGCGACATCGTCGCGTTCGGGGTACTCGAGTACGTGCGAGGCAAAGACGAGATCGAATACGGCGGTCGGGAACGGCATCTGCTGCACGTCCAGGCCGACGTCGACGTCGGATCGCTCGAGATCGGCCGACACGTACTCGTCGAATTTCGCCGTCAACAACCTCGCGACACCGGGTTCCGGGGCGACGTGCAGAACGCGACGAGTTTGGCCAGTCGGCATCTCGCGCCGTAGCACGTCGTACTGGAACCGAGCGCGCTCCAAAGCGCCGCAACGCGGGCATTTGGCGTCCTGCCGATTCGCCTTCGAACGAAAGGGCCCGACATATTCGCAAATTGGGCAGCGGTAGTTCGTCGCCTGCCGATGGCCGATGCGATAGATCGGCGCATACATCCGCCGTAGCAGCGGCTCGAGTCGACTAGCCATGGATACGTTCGATGAGTGCCCCCAGTTGGGCTTCATGCATCGCCGCGATGCTTGCGCGCGGGCGAGGCATCGTCTTCGGCGTGTCGGATAAGTTCGTGACGGTGCAAAGTGTAGAGCCAACATAACGGTCGAGGGCCGCCTGGTATCGATCCTCGTGCTTGCCGCTGCCACAGCGTACCAGGGTAACGGGTCGCTCCGCGGCGATGCACTCGCTGATCATCGACATGCTATCGGTCGTGACGAATAGCCTCGTTGCACAACCGAACATTCCGAGGAGTACCCGCTCCGGTTTTTCGCTCCACCAGACGGCATGGCCGATGACGTCGTGGTCGATGGTTTTCTTGAGAATCGCCTCGGCGGAGGCACCGGTCCGTCGCGATGTCGAGAGAAGCCAACGGATGTCGTGCTCTCGCGCCGTACGGTTGATCCAGTCGCCGAGGCGCCGCCAGTCGTCTTCCGTATAAGAGATCCCCGCGCCGTCACCGCCGGCCGCGAGCAGCCAGTAGTCGCATGTCTCGAGCGGGTGGTCCGCGCGAAAAGCCTCGGCCTTGGCTGGAAGCTCGGCTGGATCGACCATCGACGGGGCGACGTGGACGACGATGTTTGAAGCCGCGCCGGTGGGTTCGAGCGTAATGTGTGCGTTGAATGACTCGGGCGGGATGTGCCGGCGCGAGCCGATGAAGACGTTCGGTACGTCGAAATAGCGGCTGAGAAGTACGTTAGCGAACGATGTGTTCCCGCCTGCGGAAACGATGACGTCGGGTCGCTCGAGGTCATCCAAAGGGGCCGCGGTGTGGTAGCGCTCGAAGACGCGGCGTGGCGTTTTACTGTTGAGCTGGAACCGGACAAAGACGCGTGAGGTCGCGCGCGACTTCAGCTTCACGACGTACTCGGACGTCGCCACGCCGATTCGCGTCGACAGCCATCGCGTCAGCCCGCGCGATTGGTTGACGTGGCCGGGTAGGTCGTCCGAGAGAATCAACACTTTGAGCGGCTCGCGCACCTGCTCCTCAGTCATGTTTGCTGAGCCTCGAGTAGACCGCGCGTACGGAATCGACCATTGCGTCCACAGTCAACGTTTGGGCGGCCCATTCAAAAACAGGGCTCGACAATTCGCGCGTCCTGGCGAGGTCGCGCAACGCGCGTTCGATCGTCGCTCCGAGGGTCGCGGGCGTGGCCAGCAGTTCGCTCGGCAGGATCTCTCGCGCACCTGGAACCTCGGTGGAGATGATCGGAAGTTCGGCGCGCAATGCCTCCGCCATGGCGTAACTGAAGCCTTCGCGGCTCGAAGAAAAGATCATCAGATCGGCGCCTGAGTACCAGGACCGAACATCGGACAAGAAACCGGTGAAAACGATCGATTTGCCGCGGGCGCGCTCGCGCAGTGACGCTTCTTCGGGGCCTTCGCCCATGATGGCGAGCGTACCGAATGCGGGTCGCCATACGTCTATCAGAAGGTCATAGGCTTTGACGGGTGCGAGGCGACCAACGGCGATGGAGATCGCTTGCGCATCGTCGACACCCAGGAGCGTGGCCAGTTCATTGCGCGACCGCTTGATCTCGGGGGGCTTGCTGACGCCGTTATAGACCACCGTTCGCGCAACATCTGCGGATAATCGCTCGACGACGCCGTGGCTCACGCCGATGACGTGATCACATGATGCATACGCCTTGAGCGAACCCTTGAGGCCGTGGACCGTCGAGACCGTTCTGATGCCGCGCCGCTTCAAGGCCTTCGAGCATTGCGCGACGATCGCTGTCGCTTTGCCAGCGTGCGCGTGAACGATATCTGCGCCGCTCGTCGTGATGGCGTCTCGGGTGCGTCCCCGACTGATGAGGTTGTGGCGGCTTGCGCCGGCATCGATGGCGCGAACCTGCACACGCGGGTCGCATCGATCAAAGTACCTGGGATCGGCGAGTAGCGTGACGGTGTCGCCGTGGCCGACGAGGCCGTTGGCGAGGTCGATAACATGGTTCTCGAGGCCGCCCTCTTCGAGGCTTGCGAGCAACAGGGCGACTTTCACGAAAAAGCGCCTCGACGACCGGTTCGCATACGTAGCGCGAAAGAACGCAAACCCTCCGTCCCACTGACCTTCACGCGCGGTAACGTGAGTGCAGACGTGCCCACATCCGCCGCAATGCCCTGATCGGTCGTCATTGCGAATCGAAAACCCGCCGCTCCGACAACGGCGACATCGCGGGCGTCGTAGATGCCGAACGGATAGGCGAAGCTCTGAGCGTCGACGGCAAACGTATCCTCGAGAGCCGTTTTCGACGTCACGATCTCCGCTTCGTGATCGTGAGGAGAAAGGGCGGGTAGAAGGGCATGCGTCAGTGTATGGGCGCCGATCTCCCAGCGCCCGTTCGCAAGCATCGACTGCACTTCCGCATCGGCGAGCTTGTCTTCGCGCATGAGTTCACCGGAATCGTGATGCGCCTTTTTGGTCGTCGACCAGTCTCGATCGAATCGATCGACGACGAGGTAGAGGGTCGCGACGGCGCCGTAGCGCTCGAGCAGAGGGTCCGCGGCGATGTAGTTGTCCCGATAACCGTCGTCGAACGTGATCGCGACCGATTTCGGGCCGGCTCGGTCCAGTTCGCTGACGAAGCAGAATTGCCAGCCGTTTCTCGTGAGCCAATCGAGCTGCTTTTCGAAGAGCGTGGGCGGCACGCGCAGCTTGTTGAATCTCGTCCCGGCGATCGGTTCTCGGACCATGTGGTACATCAGGATGCGTGGCCGCTCGTACGGCACCGTCCGCCGCCACCAGGCAAATCGGATCGACGCCCCTGCCGTGAGCAAGACAATCGCGACAACGATGACCCCCCAATCAAGCACAGACCGTCTCGTAGAGTTCGAGGGTCTGACGGCACATCGTGTCGAGCTCGAACGGATGTTCAGCAGCGATTGGTTCGTCGAGCTCGCCATCGAGCAGCGCGATCAACCGCTCGACGGCGCCGGTTTGATCCCCAAGAGCGATCCGTCCGGGTGGGAATACCGTGGCGAGAATCTCGCCGACCCCGCCGTGGTCGTAACCCAGCACTGGCGTGCCGAGCGAAAGCGATTCGACGACGGTCCGACCGAAGGACTCGGGTCGGATAGAAAACGATACGGATGCTGCCGACATCGCCAGGATCTCGCGAAGGTCGCTACGGGCGCCCGTGAAGACGAGATCGGGGTTTCGTTCGGCGATTTCGTCGCGATAGCTCGTGTGCGACGGATCGACGCCGCCAACGACGAGACCCACCACGTCCTCTCGCTCCTCCTTGACGGCACGCATGACGTCCGCGAAGTCGAGGTGACCCTTCAGGCGTGTGATGCGTCCCGGCAGCGTGACGAGGCGTTTGTTCTCGAGCGATGGAAACTCGGCATGCCAGGCGGTAAGCCATTCGTGACTCGGTCTGAAACCGAATGGGTACTGGGCGCGGTCGACACCGCGATGAATCCGGTGGACGAGGCGTGGGTCCTTGCCGGGAAAATTCATTTCGAGGTATTCACGAGCCGTGTCCGAAACGACGATCACGTGCTCGGCCTTCGTCACGATTCGGCTGTAGATGCTCACCGAGTGCAACCCGTGCAGCGTCGCGACGTAGCGCGGGCGACGGGGTCGGTCCAAGCTTTTCCACGCGTACCAGCAAATCCATCCCGGCATGCGGGATCGCACGTGCATGACGTCGGGGCGTTCGGCATCGAGCCATTGCGCGAGTTTCGGCACGAGCGCGAAAGTCATCGGGCTTTTTTCTCCGATCGCCATCGTGACGTGCCGACTGCCTTCGCCCTCGAGTGTCGCTACCATGGCACCGCCCGCGGAGATAACGATCGATTCATGGCCGGTGGCTACGAGGGCTCTTGCGATCTCGAGCGTGCCACGTTCAACGCCGCCGCCTTCGAGCGCCGGGAGCACTTGGACGATCTTCATTCTTTGGGGTGGCGTGTTCGGAACGAACGGGCGGTGAACCCGATGCACCGCCCGACGAACGGGGGGTAGGTGTTGTTGAATCGACGACGGCTGCTGACGGCAGCTGGTGGCTTGGGCGCGCTGCGGGCCGGGGCGCTGACGAGTCGGCCCATGGCCGTGGCCGGGCTCGGCGGGTTGCTCGCTGCCTGTAGTGACCAAGGCGTGGCCGGCCTCGAGGATCTTGAGCCCACGGTGGACGAAACGACCGGTTTGTCCCTCATCAAATTGCCGCCGGGTTTTCGATATAGGTCATTCAGTTGGACAGATGATCGCCTGAGCGACGGGACGCTCGTGCCGGGTCTGCATGATGGGATGGGCGCGATTCTGCGTGAGAACGAGGGCGTGGTCGACCTCGTTCGAAACCACGAAATCGGCGTGCAACCGCCGTTCGCAGCGCCTGTTGTTTTCGATCCGGGCGCTGGTGGCGGTACGACGACGCTTGCGTTCGACCTGAACCGGGGCGAGTGGCTGAGCGCCGAGGGCTCGCTCTCAGGAACGATCCGCAACTGTGCCGGCGGAACGACACCGTGGGGTTCCTGGCTCACGTGCGAGGAAACGGAGCAGGTGGCGGAAGGCCCGCTGCGGCATTCTCATGGCTATGTGTTCGAAGTGATTCCGGGCGGTGTGACGACGGGAGAACCGCTCGACCAACTCGGTCGCTTTTCCCACGAAGCCGCGGCGGTCGATCCCGTCACCGGCATGGTTTACCTGACGGAAGACGATCGTAACGCGGGGCTCTACCGCTTCGTTCCGAGCGCGCCGGGATCACGCGGGCTGCGCTCGGGGCGCCTCGAAATGCTCGCGATCGTGGGAGCGCCGCGCGATGACTCGATGTGGCGGGTCGGCGAAACGCAGGCCGTGCATTGGGTCGAGATCGACGATCCGCGAGCGCGACAGACGCGAACGTTCGATCAGGGATTCGCCCACGGCGGGAAACGGTTCAAGCGCCTCGAAGGTGTCGCGATCAACGATCGGGAACTTCTGTTCGTTTCGACCACCGGTGGCGTGATGAAGTCTGGTCAGGTCTGGTCGCTCGACCTCGACACGTCCTCACTCACGCTCGTCTTCGAGAGCTGGTCGGAAGACGTCTTGCATCAGCCTGACAACATCTTTGCGGTCGATGCTGGTCTCATACTCTGCGAGGACGGCGGTCGGGCACCGACCCGGATGTCGATGCTCGATGGCGACGGGCTGATCCGGGTCTTGGCCGAAAACAACGCTACCTTCGATGGCTACCGGGGTTTGACCGGTGATTTTCGGGCCGTCGAATGGTGTGGCGCGTGTTTCGTCGAGAATTGGCTGTTCGCCAACATCCAGTCGCCCGGTATTACCGTTGCGATCACGGGGGCTTGGGATCAGTGGTTTGCGTGATGCAAATTCACTTGTAGTCGTTGGGTTTTCCCGGGATTCGGTAGCGTTTGTACTCCCATTGGTACTGCGCGAGGGCGTCACGGGCGACGCTCTCGACAATACCGTTTAGTGCTTGGGCGTGTTGTTTTTCGTCCTCATGCGGGACGTTGACGCGCTCGTAGGTGACCCGGAAGCCACCCCTCACGCGGCGCGCGACGCCGACAAAGACCTCGCACTCGACTTTCTGCATCAGCCGTTGAACGAGCGTCATCGTGAGCGCCGGATGTCCGAAGAAAGGCGCCAGAACGCCGGCACCTTCGACGGGGACCTGGTCCGGAAGGACGGCGATCAGACGCCCTTCTTTCAGATGACGAATGAGTAGC
Source organism: uncultured Pseudomonadales bacterium (assembly GCA_951813295.1). Classification (GTDB taxonomy): domain Bacteria; phylum Pseudomonadota; class Gammaproteobacteria; order Pseudomonadales; family Azotimanducaceae; genus VXYL01. The sequence continues at coordinate 860,210 of CATOTI010000001.1, read as the reverse complement.
CTCAGCCCGGCGATCGAATTGGGCGCGAGTTCGTTGCCCGTCCGCATTCGCGCGTCCCGGATGAGCTGATCCATCGCAGGGTTCTTCGGCCTGTCGTAGAGCGCTGTCACCGGCTCGACCTGACTCAAAGCGAAGTTCAGGTACTCCCAGTTGCCGCTATGCGGTGCCAGCAGGATGGCGCCTTTGTCTTTCGGTCGATCCTCGAGTAGCGATTTGCCGCTGATGTCGATGACACAGCTCTCGAGACGGTCGTCCGACCACGTCCAGATTGCCAAGGCCTCGATTGCGGTCGTTGCCGTCTGGGTGAGGCTTTCACGGATCAGCCGCTCACGGAAGTCGGCGCTCTCGTCGCCGAACACCTTTTCGACGTTCGTTCGTGTGTTCCGCCCGGCCCGGCTGTTGCTGGCCAGTAGCCAGAACCCAGCAAATCGGCCGAGGCCGCGAAGTGTGGGCAACGTGAGCAACCCGAGACAGCGCGCCAATACACGCAAACCCCGGACGCGTGGTCCGACGGATCGTGCTGCTTCTTTTGGCCGTTTGGACATGCTTGTGCATTCTATGTGTCACACGCTTGTCGGACATCGGGGAATACATGGCCTTTCGCTTCGGTCTCAATCGCCTGGACATGTCATCGCCGGACGCCTTCGCAAACGATGCGGCACGGCTGGAGGCGCTCGGGTGGGACTGCGGGTTTATTCCGTCGTCACCGCTGCTGGCGCACGATCCGTACGTCAACCTCGCGTTCGCCCTCAAGGCGACGACGACGTTCGAACTCGGGCCGCTGATCGAGAACCCGATCATGCGTCACCCGGCGGTCATCGCGGGTTCCATCTCGACGGTCGACAGCTTGTCGCCTGGTCGGGTGATGCTCGGCATGGGCGTCGGCGACACTGCCGTTCGATTGATGGGCAGGAGACCCGCCACGATCGCGCGCCTCGAGAAGTCGATCCGCCTGATGCGGTCGTTACTCGATGGTGATTCGGTCGAAGTAGCTGCGGCACGACCAGCGCGGCTGCGCCATGCGAGGCCTGTGCCGATTTACGTTGCCGCCGGTGGCCCCAAGACACTCGAGATGGCCGGACGTGTCGCCGATGGGGTCGTCATCCGGGTAGGAACCGATCGGCGGTTGCTCGAGCATGCCGTTGGTTGTGTCCGTCGAGGTGAGGCCGAAGCGGGCCGCGAGTCCGGCACCGTGCGGATCCGGGCGGTTTTCCATACGGTCTTTTCGAGTGACGGCGATCGTGCGCGAGCGATCGCACGCTCGATCGCTGCCGGGTATTACGAGTATTCGCCTATGTTGTTCGACCAGGCCGAGATCGAATGGCGCGGGCCCGATGTCGAGGAATTGCGTCGCCAAGTCTGGCCCGACTTTCATCACGCGGCCGATCTCGAAGCGGCCGGGAACGTCGTCGACTTTCTCGGTCGTGACGCCGAACGTGCGTTTTCGCTTTCGGGAGACGCCAGCGAGATCGCGGCGCATCTCGAGGAAATCGAGCGCTACGACCTCGGCATCGATGTCGTTGTTCCGCATCCCATGCCAACCGAACGCACGGGCCCGGGCGACTATTCGGAGCGATTTGCGCGCGAGGTCATCGCGCGCGTCCGTTAGCTTGTGGCTACGGCCAGACGCCGATGATCGCGCCCATGATCACCGAGTAGCTCACGCGATAACCGGCTTGAATCAGCCAGAGGTTGACGCCCCATCCGCAAAACGTGGAATCGGACGCCATAGCGGTCGCGATGAACCCGATGCCGGTGATCAGCCCGAAGAGAGCACCCGAGGCCAATCCTGTCGTGCCCGTCATCTGCATGAGGGCAGCGACGACGATGCAGGTGATCAGTGCGGTGATGGCGCTGATGATGAACGGGGCAGGGGACGGCTCGATGTCCTCTTCCGTTTTCCCTATCGCCGCCATCCAGGCTTTGCCGAAGACGGGGCCGTACCACAGGCCGCCGAGAGCAAACGCAGCGACGGTCGCGACCAGCACGGCCCACCAGTTGATTCCGACGAATTCGAGCATGAACCTCATCCCCCTCGTGTACGTCGGCCGTGAGTATGGCACTTTTGTCGCTCGGTACGGATAGGTGAAAAGCAGTGAACGATTGGCAGGACACGAACGACCCGACGGGGCGGCCGGTTCAGGAATTCAGGCTCGAGCGTGAAGGAACGGAGCGTCCCGTGACGGGAGCTTTCTGGCGCGGCGAACCCGGCGCGCCGCTCATGCTGTTCGGCCATGGTGCTTCAGGCGATCGCTACCAGGCGCCGATTTGCCATCTGGCCGGCCGGTTGAACTCGCTCGGCGTGCACTGCCTATCGATCGACGGCCCTGTTCACGGCTTGCGTCAGGTCGGTCCGGGAGGTCGGGAAGCTTTCGGCGCGGAAGCCCAGCGAACGACTTTCATGGATGACATGGTGGCGGACTGGCGTACCGCCATCGGCGCCGTTGATGGTGAGGCTGTGGTAGGTGACCGACTCGGCTATTTCGGTCTTTCGATGGGATCGATTTTCGGGATTCCCCTCGTCGCCGCACTCGGCGACGTCGACGTGGCTGTGCTGGGGCTGCTCGGTACCACCAAGGCGGGGCGTCCGTTCGGCGAACGAATTCTCGACGATGCGGCAAAGATCACCTGTCCGCTCGCGTTCCTGATGCAACTCGAGGACGAACTGTTCCCACGTGATGGCTATCTCGCCGTGTTCGATGCGTTCTCGAGCGGCAACAAGCGTCTGCACGCGAATCCTGGGCTGCACCCGGAGGTTCCGGCTGAAGAGATCGACTACGCGTTCGAGTTCCTGCGCGAAGGGCTTTTTGGCGAAGCCGACCGGACGGTCAGTCGCGTAGCCGAGTAGAGCCGGCGCGCTTTCGGTCGATGGCGCGCAGGTGCTTCTTGCGGATTCTCAGTGCGGTCGGGGTCACCTCGAGCAACTCGTCGTCGTTGATGAAGTCGATACTCTGCTCGAGGCTCATGCGGATCGGTGCGTTCAGTAGGATGTTTTCGTCGCTCGAGCCGGCGCGGATGTTGGTGAGTTTCTTCTCTTTGGTCGGGTTTACGTCCAGGTCGTTGGAGCGGCTATGGATACCGACCACCATTCCCTCGTACACCACGTCGCCGGGCCCGAGGAAGAGTCGGCCTCGGTTCTGCAGATTGAAGAGCGCGTAACCGACCGCCGCACCGGCGGTGTTCGAAACGAGGACACCGTTGTTCCTTCGGGTCTCCAGTTCGCCGATATCGGGCCCATAGCCAGCGCTTGCGGCGGACATGATGCCGGTGCCGGAGGTCATCGTCAGAAAGTCCTGACGTAGTCCCGTCATGGCACGGGTCGCGACGCGATACGTCATTCGCACGCGACCATCGGCGCCGTGTTGCATGTCGAGCAATTCCGCTTGCCGCTCGCCCAGCGCTTGCATGAGTTTGCCTTGGTGCTTTTCCTCGACGTCGACGCTCAAGTTTTCGAAAGGTTCCATCAAACCCTCCGCGGTCGACTGTTTGATCACCTCGGGCTTCGATACGGCGAGCTCGTAGCCTTCGCGGCGCATCGTTTCGACGAGCACCGACAGGTGTAGTTCGCCGCGACCAGACACCAGAAAACGATCGGCGTCGTCGGTCTCTTCGATGCGCAAGGCGACGTTGTGCGAGGCCTCTCGGTAAAGCCGTTCCTTGAGCTGGCGACTCGTCAGGTACTTGCCGTCATCGCCGGCGAGCGGTGAGGTGTTGACGTGCACGCTCATCGTGAGCGTAGGCGCATCGACACGTAGCGTCGGCAGTGGCTCGATGTGATCGGGGTCGCACAACGTTTCGGATATGCCGATTTCATCGATACCCGTGACGCAGACGATATCGCCCGCTTCGGCCGTCTCGATCTCGTGACGCTCGAGACCGACGCTACGGAGGACGGAGAGAACGCGTGCCTTGCGCGTCTCGCCGGACGCATCGACCACTGTCACGGGTGCACGCGCGGTGACGCGCCCACGGTTGACCCGACCGATGCCCATCACGCCGACGTAGGTCGAGTAGTCGAGCGAAGAAATCTGCATCTGAAATGGCGCTGAAACGTCGACCTTGGGGCTTTCCACATGACGAACGATCAGATCGAGTAGAGGACTCATGTCCGTCGCGAGATCGTCGGGATCTTCGCCGGCGACGCCAAGAGTCGCCGAGGTGAACACGACCGGGAAATCGAGTTGTTCCTCGGTCGCACCGAGGCTGTCGAAGAGATCGAAGACGGCGTCGACCGCGCGGTGCGGTTCGGCACCCGTGCGGTCGATCTTGTTGACGACGAGGATGGGTCGCAAGCCTTGCGCGAACGCTTTTTGTGTCACGAACCGAGTTTGCGGCATCGGACCTTCGGCCGCGTCGACGAGGAGCAGCACGGAGTCGACCATCGACAGGATCCGCTCGACTTCACCGCCGAAGTCGACGTGCCCGGGCGTGTCGACGATGTTGATGCGCACGCCCTGATATTCGATCGCCGTGGTCTTCGCGAGAATCGTAATACCGCGTTCGCGTTCGAGATCGTTCGAGTCGAGCGCCCGTTCGACGCCGTCGTCGCGTCGGGCGAGGGCGCCCGTCTGTTGAAAAAGGCGATCGACCAGGGTCGTTTTGCCATGGTCGACGTGCGCGATGATGCCTACGTTCTTGATTTCCATAGCGTGGTCGGACGCGAGCGAGCGCGCACCTTACTGAAGTCGTCCGCCGTTGGATAGCGGCTATTCAGCCGGCGTTTCGAGGTCCTTTTCGACGTCGGCGAGGATCTCGCTGACCGCGGCAAGGTCGACCCGCCGGGTATCGAGCGCCAATTGGATATAGAGAAAGAGCTGCGCGCCGAGACTGCCGTTGTTGACCTTAGAGCGCAGGTTCGTCTCCGACTGCACGACCCCGAGTTCTGCGAGCCGACGCGAGAGCTCGCGGTACTCGACCCCCTTGGCGGCCATCTGCGAACGCAGCAGACGGCGAATGGTTTCGCGCATCGCGGGCGAATCAAAAAGCTTCATGTGCTACCCAACAACTATTTATGTCAATGATAGACAACAAATGTTGACGGTGTCGCCTCATGAGCGTAAGTTCGCTCCATGTCTCGTTAAAGAGACTTATGGAGTTAATAAATGACATTTGTTGATTTTATGACTCGCTTTGCCCATTCCGCATTGAGCGCCATGAGTCGTCATCGGCTCCGCCGCGGCGCAGTTGTGGTCGGCGCGAGCCGGAAATGTGCGCAGAAAAAGCGTCGTGCCCACCCGAACAAGGTGGGCGTGAGCGCCGAGAAGGGTGTCGGCCGCTGCGATGAAACAGCTAACCCCGAAGCGACGGAACGTTGGGCAAATGTCCGGTCGCTGAAACCGACGAAGGGGGCCAGAATGGCTTCAACGTCTTGCCCGAACCCAAAAAGGAGATACCCCCATGGGTGAATTGATTACGGCAGGTGTTCTTGTGGTACTTGCGTTGGTCATCATCTCGAGCTCGATCAAGATGGTGCCGCAAGGATTTCAGTGGACCGTTCAACGGTTCGGCCGCTACACCCGAACCCTCCCGCCCGGTCTCAAGTTCATCGTTCCGTTCATTGACCTTGTCGGTCACAAGCAGAACATGATGGAGCAGGTGCTCGACGTCCTTCCCCAGGACGTCATTTCTTCAGACAACGCGCAAGTTACGACCGACGCGGTCTGCTTCTACCAGATCCTCGATGCCGCCAGGGCTTCTTATGAGGTCAACAATCTCACCTTCGCCATGCAGAACCTCGTCATGACCAATATCCGTGCCGTGCTCGGGTCGATGGAACTCGACGAAATGCTTTCCAATCGAGACCGCATCAACGCGGAGCTGTTGATGAAGGTCGACGAAGCCACCGACCCCTGGGGCGTCAAGGTGACGCGCGTCGAGATTCGTGACATCTCGCCGCCGCGCGACCTGGTCGAATCGATGGGGCGTCAGATGAAAGCCGAGCGAGAAAAACGTGCCCAGGTGCTCGAAGCCGAAGGCGCCCGCGAAGCGGCGGTCAACATTGCCGAGGGGGAAAAAACAGCGGCGATCCTGCGTGCCGAAGGGGAGCTCGAAGCGGCTCGCCGCGAAGCCGAAGCGCGCGAGCGTCTCGCGCAAGCGGAAGCCGAGGCGACGGTGATGGTGTCCCGCGCGATTCGGGATGGAGATTCACGTGCGATCAACTACTTCATCGCACAGAAGTACGTCGATGCGTTGGGTCAGCTTGCCGGATCCAGCAACAACAAAGTGATGATGATTCCGCTTGAAGCGTCCAGCGTCATCGGTTCGATTGCTGGGATCAGTGAACTGGCGAAGGACGTCATCGACGAAAAGAGAAGCTAGGAGGTCTCGATGGGCTGGCTATTCGAACTCACGGCGGCGCACTGGGGCGTGCTCGGACTTCTGATCCTGATTGCCGAAGCGCTCGGGATCGGCGGGTTCCTGCTCGGTACGGGTGCGAGCGCGCTCCTGATGGCGGTGCTCCTGGTGATCTTTCCGGACCTGTCGACCGCAACCCAGCTTGTCACCTTCGCCTTCTCTTCGGTCACGGCCACCGCGCTCTACTACACGGTGTTGAAGGACGCGAAGTCCAAAGACGTCGAGGAGCTACCGGAAACGCGTACCGAAGGGATGATTGGTCAGACGTTTCGACTTCCAGAGAAACTGCGCGCAAACCGCGAGAAGCGCATCCAGATCGGGGATACGTTCTGGCGTGTTAAAAGCCGTTCGGCCATCGACGCTGGCGCGCGGGTCACGATCGTCGACGCCGATCCGATGCGTCTCGAACTCGAGGAGAGCGCGACGAAATAGCGCGACGAAATAGCTCGACAAGGCGCGGTGCTCTGCACCGCGTTTTTTCGTTTGTCGGATGGTTGGGCTGGACTGGGGCTTCGAAGCGTCTTTCAGCCGACACGTGCCGTGATGCCACCATCAACGGGCAGGGCGATCCCCGTGATGTAACCCGCTTCGTCGGAGGCAAGGAACAGTGATGCATGGGCGACGTCCCACGCGGTCCCCATTTTCCTCAAGAGCGGTACCGCACGATCACGCTCGCTGCGAACGACGTCCCGCTCGACACCGCGTTCGCGCGCGCGACGCTCGATCGCCATTGGGGTATCCATCAAGCCTGGCATGATCGCGTTGACGCGGATGCCGTAGCGGCCATTGTCGATCGCGAGCGATTGCACTAACGCGTTGATGCCCGCTTTTGATGTCTTGTACGTCATGTTGCTACCCGAAGCGACGGCGGCAGCCGATGAGATCGCAGTGATGACGCCTTGACCGCGTTCCCGCATCGACGGCAGGGCATGCTTGCACGTGAGATACAGACCCCGCAGGTTGAGGGACATCAGGTCGTCCCACGTTTCGGCCGGCAACGCCGAGATTTCCGAATCACCTTGGCTGCGGCCGACGTTGTAGTGGAGGATGTCGATCGGGCCGTAAGTCTGTTGGGCGAATTCGATCGCGCCTCGGCAGTCGTCCTCGCGGCGAACGTCGGCCTGGAACGATCGTGCCTCGCCACCTTCGTCGGCGATCGCGGATCGGGTGTCCTCGGCGGATTCGAGTCGATTGTCCACCAGGATCACCCGAGCGCCCTCGCGGGCATAGAGCAAAGCCGCCGCGCGACCGTTACCGATCGTCTCGCCGGGTGTCTGCCCGGCGCCGATAATGACCGCGACTCTGTTCTCGAGCTTCATTTAATCCTTGTATCACCGTTCCCCGTTGGTTTGAAATAGCGCGCGATTTAAAAGCGGGAAATGTGTAATGAGTGATTTTGAAGGCAAGGTTGCGATCGTCACCGGCGCCGGCAACGGTCTCGGTCGTAGTCACGCCCTAGCGTTCGCCGAGCGCGGCGCAAAGGTCGTGGTCAACGATTTGGGAGGCTCGGTACACGGCGACGGTGCAAGTGACGCCGCTGATGAAGTCGTCGCTGAGATCAAGGCGGCTGGTGGCGAAGCGATCGCCAATAAAGCGTCGGTCTCGGATCGAGACGGTGCCAAGAGCATCATCGACGACGCGCTCGCCGCATTCGGCACGATCGACATCGTCGTCAATAACGCGGGGATCCTGCGCGACAAGTCGTTCAAGAACATGTCGCTCGACGAGTTCGATCTCGTGATCGACGTCCATCTTCGCGGCTCTGCCTACGTGACGAGCTTCGCCTGGCCGACCATGTACGAGAAGAACTGGGGTCGGGTGGTGTTGACGAGTTCGACGTCGGGCATCTTCGGCAACTTCGGCCAGGTCAACTACGCGGCCGCCAAGATGGCCATGCTCGGCATGATGAACGCGCTCGCTATCGAAGGCGCTGGTCACAATATCCGGGTCAACTGTCTCGCACCGGGCGCGGCGACGCGCATGACGGCGAGCGTACCGGGATCGACGATCGACATGTCGAATCCTCCCGCCGAGATGAGCCCCGGGCTCGTGACGCCGGCCGTTCTCTTCATGTGTAGCGAAGACGCGCCGTCCGCGAACACCATCCATGCCTCTGGTGGGCGGTACTCGCGTTCCCAGACGTACACGAACGAAGGGATCTCGCTTGGCGCAGAAGCGACGTTCGAAGAGATGATGGACGACATCGAGAAGGTTACGGATATGTCCGCTGCCGAGCCGTTCGATCCGCTCGCGCGTCGCCGCCGTTAGTCGACGTTCTGACCCTCGCGAAAGAAGCCGGCCATGTGCCGGCTTTTTTATTCCGCCGCGTTCGTCTGCTGGGCTTCGAACTGGGCGATGGCCGCGTCGACCATCGCGTCGATCTCGGGCGTGTCGAGAATGCTCGGCGGTTCGACGAGCTGCGATACCTGAAAAAGCTTCAGCCGGATCTCCGGATTGACGAACTGTAGAAGCTCGAGCGCCATCCGTCGGGTGCGTTCCTCTTCGCTGAACATCGTTCGATCGCCGATGGTTTCGGGATAGGAGAAGTCGCGGAAGTTCGCCTGTTGCCAGGGCACGGTGGCGATGGTGACCGCGCGATCCATGAAATCGTCGCCGATCGCTTCGATCGATCGATCCTCGTTCGCCAGGACGGCCTCCTGGAGGGCACGCGCCTGTTGTGCGGCCGACGTCATGCCTTGCCCATAGGTCGGATTGACGGCGCACAGGGCGTCACCCAACGGCAGGTAGCCGATCGGTCGGTCCGACATGCGCTCGTAGTGCCTGAACCGGTTGTACTCGTAGCGAATCGTCGTGAGGTCCGAAAGCTGCTCGGCGTCGCGTACCGCCGTGAAGATCAGGCGCTGGGGCAGGCTCTCGAGAAAATCGAGGAATCCGCCGAGCTCCTCCGGAGGGAAATCGCCGAACCGGCCGCCGACGCTACAGATATGCATCCCGTCCGCGATCGGCATCAACAAGGCGCCCCGAGCGGCCGGCGGCGTCGTACCCACCATCACGCTCTTCCAGTTACGTTCCGGGTCGGGGGCGAGCCGGAAGATGCCGCTCGTATAGCCGAAGTCGACCTTGACCTCTTCGACCTCGGGAACGGGTAACCCGGCCGCAGCCAGCCAGCGAAGACCGTTGCCGGCGCGCCCGCTCGCATCGACAACCAGGTCGGCTGCGAGCGTTTCTTCACCGCCCTCGGACTCGATCATGACGCCGTCGACGCGCCCGTCCGTGTGGGTGAGGCCGCGGACCGTCACCCCGTCGCGGATCGTAATATTGCCGCTGTAACGCCGAACCCTTTCGCGCACGAGGTGTTCGAGCTCTGGACGGCCCTGGCCGAGTAGATTCCAGGGTGCATCCCAAGGCGGCGCAAAGCCGCGTTCACCACCGGCGATGAATTCGCGACCGGCTTTGATAGGTTCGGCGCCGGCGGCTTGCATCTCCTCAGAGAACCCCGGGAGTAGTTGCTCGATCGCGAGCTCGCCGCCTTTGAGCAGAACGTGCACGTGGTGGCTTTGTGGCGTCATCCGCCGATGGCCGGGCGACTCGCTGAGCGCGTCACGCTCGAGGGCGACGACTTCGTCGAAAAAGTCCGCCAACACACGCGCCGCGAGAGATCCGCCGAGGCTTGCGCCACAGATGACAGCGCGCCGGCCGATACGTTGCTTGGACATGGGCGTTTCCTGAGGGGCTGATCCGAATCGGTGTCTATGTATTGACGGCGTCACCTGTCAGATTCAAGGCGTATAGGCGGGTCCCGAACGCGGGCCGAGCTGCGTCTTGATGACGCGTCGGGCATCGTCGATGAAATCGACGAGTAAGGGCCGCGTGTCGCGCGGGTCGATCATCTCTTCGATGCCGAACGCGTGGGCGTTTCGGAAGGGCGAGGATATCGCCTGCAGGCGGGCCTCGATCTCCTCGCGTTTCGCTTCCGGGTCGGGCGCGTTTTCGATGTCCCGCTTGTAGGCGATCGCCGTTCCGCCTTCGATGTGCATCGAGCCGCCGTGGGTGGATGGCCAACAGTAGCGCCGATAGAGGGCGTCTCCGCCACGCTGATGCAGCCCGCCCGCGACGCCGTAGAGCTGGCGCAAGACGAAGGTGATGTAGGGCATCTCGCTTTGTGCCGTCTTCGTGACGACGCGCGCCCCGGCCCGGACGATGCCCTGGACTTCCTGTGCCCGGCCCACCGAGAAGCCGGGTTCGTCGGCGAAATAGACGAGCGGCAGGTGGAACATGTCGCAGAGTTCGATCAGACGAATCGTCTTCTCGCCGGCGGCGATGTCCATCGATCCACCGTTGAATTTCGGATGGTTGGCCATCACGCCGACCGGATAGCCGTTGACGCGAGCGAGGCCCGTCACCCGAGCCTTGCCGTAGTAGGGGCCGATTTCAAAAAAGCTGTCGCGGTCGAGGACAGTGTTCAGGACCTTGCGCGGGTCGTAGATCTTGCGCCGGTCGCGGGGAATGGCCTGCAGCAGACTCTCGTCGCGGCGCTCGATCGGGTCGTCGCACTCGATCGATGGCGGTTCCTCCCACACGTTGGACGGTAGATAGGAAAGAAAACGTCGGATCTGGCGGAGCGCATCGGCTTCGTCTTCGGCGAGATTCATGATGACGCCGTTCTTCACCTGGATGCGTTCGTCACCGAGGTCTTCCTTGGTGATCGCATTACCGGTGGCTTGTTCGACGACTTTAGGGCCCGCGACAAACACCTGGCTCGTTTTCTTCACCATGACGTTGAAGTGGCAGAGACATGCCTGCACGGCGGGTAAACCGGCGACTGAGCCCAATACGGCGGAGACGACGGGAACGTATTGCATGAGCTCGGCCGAGATGTTCGTCCCCGAGTTGCCCGGCAGGTAGGTGCGGCCGATTTGTTCGAACGTGCGCACGCTACCGCCCGTGGCGTCGAGCAGGCGAACGTACGGGATGCGCGCCTTCCTGGCGAATTGCTCGGCAAACTGACCTTTGTTGCCGATGGCGGCATCGGACGCGCCGCCGCGGATGGTGAAATCTCCACCGGAGACGGCCACTTTGCGCCCGTCGATCTTGACGGTACCGACGACGGAATTGGCCGGCTTCAGCGCGCTGACTTCGTCGTCGTCCCAAGTGGCCGTCCCGGCGATTGCGCCGATTTCGTGAAAAGTGTCCGGATCTTCCAGCAAGTCGATCCGCTCGCGCACGGTCAGTTTTCCGCGGCCGTGGTGGAAGGCGACGCTGTCCTCGCCGCCCATCGCCTTCGCGAACGCCGTCTGGCGTTCGAGTTCCGCAACTTCCTTGTCCCAACTCATGATCTAACTTTCCACTCGTGCGGCCCTGGCGCCATTCCAGGGCGAAGCCGCGGACTCTATCATGGCGCTCATGAGCTACTCCGAACCCTTAAGTTCCCGTGCCGACCTCATCGTCTACCTCGACATCAAGAGTCCCTATGCGTACCTCGCGAAGGACCCGACACGTCGGATGGCGGAGGAGATCGGGATATCGATCGACTGGCGTCCGCTCACGCTCGATATCCCGAGCTATCTCGGTTCGGCCAAGACGAACAAGGAAGGCAAGGTCGTCGAGAGCAACCGGACGCCGCGGCAGTGGCAAGGCGTTCGTTATGCCTACATGGACGCGAAACGTTACGCACGAATGCGCGACATCGTGCTTTACGGGACACAGAAGATCTGGGACTCATCGCTCGCCTCGATCGCCATGACGTTTCTCGGTGAGACCGATTCGGACGCTCAGGCGCGATACCTGGATCTGGTTTATGAACGCTTCTGGAAGCGGGATTGCGACATCGAGTCGCTCGATGTCGTCGCGGCGCTGGTCGCCGAAGCAGGTGCGTCCGCGGCTGATTTCTCGAGCTACGCTACGGGGGAAGGGCGCGGCGCGCACGACGAGTTCCAGCCACGTCTTCACCAAGCGGGTATCTATGGCGTGCCGACTTACATTGTCGGGGAAGAGCGGTTTTTTGGTCGCGAGCACCTACCGATCATTCGATGGCTTCTAACGGGCAGGGAGGGTCCTGCGCCTGACGTCGCTTACGAAACAGACGCCTCGTTGACACCGTCGGGTAGCTGGACGTGATGCTCAGCTTCACTTTCGACTTCGCCACGCTTCCCTCGTTTCTCGCCTTTGAGCGCACGATGCAGTTCGTCGATCGCCTCGGCATCGACCTCGAATTGCTCCCGATGGCGCGTGACGTGCGCCCCGTTCCTGCCGAGAAGGCGGAGGAAACGGTGTCCGAGCGACATTTTCGGGTGCGAGCCGAATACGAAGCTTTTGATCAGCGTCGCTATGCCGCGTGGCTCGGCGTCAATCTCGCCCGCGAACCGGCGTCGATCGACACGCAAGGCGCTATCGACGCCATGCTCCTGGCCAATCGGCACGGTCGGGGACGCTCGTTTGCCACCGACACGCTTCGTGCGTATTGGGCCAACGAGATAACCCTCGACGAGCCGACCATCGCCGCACGCCTCAAGGCGGTAGACGTCCCGGTGGCCACGGCGGATATCGAAGACCTGCGTGCCGCCAACGAGGCACGTATCGATGAACTCGGTTTATTCGCGACACCGGGCTATCACGTTCAGGGGCAGGTGTTCCTCGGTCGGCAGCATCTTCCAATGATCGAACGGATGCTCGCGGGAGCCGGTGCCTTCGACTGACGTGTGTCGCGTCGAGGTCTACGCCGCCAGGATCCCGTTCATCGGCGCGATCGCCGTGCATTGCTGGCTTGTCGTGAACGGCCGCGACCGGTTTGAGGTTTGGCAGAAGCCGAACCTCAAGGCGGGGAGTCGTGGCCACCTCCATTTCGATCTGCTGGCACCGCAGCAAGGCGTGGGTAACGGACCGGGGTGGCGCCTCGCGGCGTTCGAAGGTGACGTGGCGGAGCAGATCGTCGATCGGCTCGAAGGCGCGGCGGATGCCTATCCTTTCTGTGATCGTTATCGGTACTGGCCGGGGCCGAACAGCAATACGTTCGCGCAATGGGCGTTGGGCGAGAGCTTTCGCTTGCCCTGGCGCGCGTTCGGACGAAACTTTCAAGTGGGTTGCGACGACATCAGTCGTTAGTTGAGCGAAGGCTCGGCGTGATGGCTTGAACCGCGAAGGGGTTGCCCCCAGTTGTAATGGTGTCTTTGTGGCGACAGGTGAAGAGTGACGGCCGAGTTTCCGGCGTGTCGAGCAAAAGCGGCGACTTCGCGATTTCGTGCGAGACGGTTAGGCTCAACAACGGTCGGTCGAGAAGACTGATCACGACCGTTCGAAGTTGAGGCTTTAGCCATGCGGAAATCGACTTTTCTTACGTTCGATGAAGAGAATATGGTCCTTGTCGCTCCCGGCCGAATGCGAGTGACGGCAGTTCCCTTCGTCAGACTTGAGTTCTCGGAGCCTTAGATGCGCGGACACACGAAGTTTGCGATTGTGCTCGTCGTGCTCGGCACGATCCTGATACTGATCTTTCGCTCGTTGACGGCGACCAACTCGGGTCCGCCCGCGGAAGTATCGGACGCCGCGGACCACGCCTTGGATGCCGTGACGATGCAAGTTGCCCAAGCACCGCCTTCGCGGTTGCGGGAAGCCTGATGGACGAGCTTTCCCCGGAATCCGTCCGATCTCGCGTTCCGTCGGAAGCGCTTCAGCGGCCGTTTACGGTCTATCCCATTGCCGCGGCTGTCCTCGTGGTCGTCTACGGGCTCTTCAACGGCACGATCGCGACCTTCTTGGGGCTCATCGGTGGCTTGTTTGCGCTCTCCGCGGCGAACTGGTTTTGGCAGGTCTTCGTGCGTCGCGACAGAAACGCCAACCGCATTGCGCAACGAGTCGCGCGGTCGCTCGACAGGAAGCGCAAGAAGGCGCTCGGTAAATTGCGCAAGGAACTTGCGGAGATCGGCGATCCAGTCGGCCTTCGACAGCTCAAGTCGTTCGAGGCGAAGTACCGAAACTTCACGGACATTCTCGACCGCAAGCTCGAACCGACGGAACTCACTTACATTCGGTTCGTCACCGCCGCCGAGCAGGTCATGCTCGGCGGGCTCGACAATCTCGAGAAGGTCACCTTGTTGACCAAATCCGTGAGTGCGATCGATGCGAAGTACATCGAGCGCGAAATCACGCGTTTGAAAGGTCGGGTCGACGCCGACGCGACGGAACGAACCACGGCTTTGCGGGCACGTCGCGAACTCTTGCACTCGCGCATTACCGAAGCTTCCAACCTGCACCGAAAAAACGAAACGGCGCTGACACAACTCGACGCGGTCACGGCAGCCGTGGCCGAAGCGGATACGCAGACCGGGCGCGCCGAAGTTGAACTCGAAGTTGCGCTCAAGGACCTCCAACGCCTCACTGCACGGGCGAGTTCACTCAAGTAACTCGTCCGGCGGGCTCTTAAGGAAAAACGATGGCAGTAACGGACAAACCAATCACAGTGACGGCTGAAGCGATCGCGGGCGATCTCGAACTGAAGGAAGAGTCGGATCAATCGAACCTTGTCGCCCAGGCCGATGCGCTGGTGGCGCAGATAGTCGCGATCGACCCGAAGGACCTCACGCGGCGCGATGGTCAGGCGCGTGCCATGCGTCAGCTCGGCACCAAGGTGCAGGAAGAGCTGCGCCAGCAGAGCACGTTGATGAAGACGCCGATGGCGACGCTCATGACCGACGCCGAAGAAGGGGGCGATGTCGCCAACAACCTGCTGACGCTGCAGTCGCAAGTCAGTGAGATCAATCCCAATCGGGTCGATTTCAACATGTCGGGCATGCGCCGTTTCCTGTCGAAGCTACCTGGATTCGGCACGCCGTTGTCGAAGTGGTTTGCGCAGTATCAGCGCGTCGACAAGGTGATCGAAGACATCATCCAGAGCCTGCGAGACGGCCGCGGTCAGCTCGAGCGCGATAACGACACGCTCACGGACGATCAGCGTCGCATGCGCGAACTCACATTCGACCTGAAGGAATATGTGCGGCTCGGCGAGCTTCTGGACGAGAGGCTGACGGCGGCTACGGCTGAGATCGCGGAAGGCGAGCCCAAGCGGCAGTTCATGGAGGAAGAACTGCTCTTCCCGTTACGCCAGCGGATCATCGATCTGCAGCAGCAACTGGCGGTCAATCAGCAAGGTGTGCTCGCGACGGAAGTCATCATTCGCAACAACCGCCAACTGATCCTCGGCGTCGACCGGGCCATGAACGTCACGGTGACGGCACTCAATACCGCCGCGACCTTGCAGATCGCGCTGGTCCGGCAGAAGAAAGTGCTCGAGGGTGTTCAGGCGGTCAACCAGACGACGAACGAATTGATCGGTCAAACGGCCGAGCAGCTCAAGACCCAGGGTACGGCTATTCAGAAACAGGCGACCGAAGCGCAGCTCGATCTCGATGTGCTGAAAAAGGCGTTCCAGGACGTCGATGATGCGCTCAACGATCTTCGTCAGTTCCGTCGCGACGCATTGCCCACGATGGCGCAATCGATCGCCGAAATGGATGACCTCACGGGTCGGATGGAGGACTCCATCGAACGGATGGAATCGGGCAACGCCGCCGCCGAGGACTACTTGATCGTGATCAATCAGGCCGCGGGTCAGCAGCGCAACACCTAGAACGGTTTGCGCTTGCTCAAGCTCTCGTCCCAGCGACGATCGGCGAGGTACTGAAACGCGGCGTCGATGGCGGACGGCGACTTCATTCGCTTGAGTCCGTCCGCCGCGATCGCGCCGACGTAACCGTTTGGATCGTCTAGCGAATCGATCAATAAACCCTCGATCGTCGCGGCGGTCGCGGCGTCTAATCCACCGACCGTCACCGCGTTCACCAGCGCGAAGGCGGCGTTGAGGCGGACCTGGTCGGCGTCGACCCATCCGCGCATCACCTGCGCCTCCTGCCAGTCGTCGTTGGTCGTCTTGAGTAGCCGTTCGATCTCATCGAGCGCCAATTCGATACCGACTCCGACACTCCCGATGGCATCGAGCGCCTGGCGAACGACAGCGCTCACCGGGCTTTGAAGAAGCTCGACCAGGGCGGGAAGGGCGTTCCTGGCAGCGGGGCCCAGTTCGCCGAGGACAAAAGCCGCGTTGATCTGAATCCATGGGTCGTCGTGTTCACACATGGCGGCGACCGTTGGTGCTACGGCGGCGCCGATCGCCGTCAGCGCGTAAGCCTCGTCTTCCATGACGATTGCGCGTTCGTTCCAGCATCGAGGAAAGCCGGTGGTGTCGTCTCGCGGGACGGGGTCGCCGTCACGGTTCCTCGCGAGAATGCGTTTGTGCTTGTCCTTGCCGGCGTTCGAGAGAAGACGATCGTAGAGTCGTTCGATCGTCGCCTGGTCGTGGGGAAACGAGTAGATCGTGTTGAGTCGAGCGACCTGATCGTCCGCATCGGGCCAGGGCTGGTCGAGTAGTGCGAGGCCATTGGTCTCGATGGGCACGCCGCGCATCCAGTTCCAGGTCGCCTGCCAGGCCGGCGTGATGTCGTAACCCACGAGCCCCGCATCGGGTCTCTGCCAGTTTGACTCGACGTGATTCCAGCTTGGCGCCGTTGGATGCCGCGTGCGGGTGAAGACGAACTTCACCATGAACCGCGCGCGATCGGACCGATTGGGGAACGCCGCATGCACCATGTCGAAATGCACGAGCATGAACGACCCGGCGGGAAGGATTTCGGGCAACACCACGGCGTGGGGTTCGACCGGCTGTGAGTAAAGATGGGAGCCCGCCTGAATACGGGTCGGCCCCATTGATCGCGGTGTGTCGTGCGGGAAGTAAAACCCGATCAGAAACCGCGGATGGTGATGCCGTGCCCGTGCCAGCGGCGAGTGAGCGTCCTGGTGCCAGCCGGAGCCTGCGACGGAGCCTTTGCCCATGGGCGGCGCGTTGACATCGGCCGCGTAGTCGATCGATGTGTCCTCGACCGGCGTACTCACGTGCATCGCGCGGTGCGGGTGGTTGATGTATTCGGGCCCCGCGATCGAAGTAATGGCACCGTCGACGCGTGGGGAGCGCACGATCTGGTGCAGATCGGGAACCCGCGAGACGATGTTGTTGCCGTACCAGCTCTCGTTTTCCCACGCGTTCTGTAGCTGGTGATCGATCGATTCATGGAGTGCCGGCTCGACGTCGGGCTGGATCACGATGAACCCGTTGACGATGAATTCGCGTACCTCCGCGTCGCTCAGGAGTTTCGGTTCTGTCATGTGTTTTGCATCGAGGCTGAGAAAGGTAAGTCGGCGCCGTCGAGGATCATCGTTTTCGTCGCGGCGTAAGCCGAGCGGTCGAGTTTCGCGAGCCGCTCGAGAAAGGGTTGCGCCGCCACCCGCAGATCCGCGCCCGCCGGGAAGACCTCGTGGACCAATCCGCGCGCGAGTGCTGTGGCGCCGTCCATCGTTTCGCCGAGATAGGCAATGGGCGTGGTGAGCGACTGATTCGTGAGCTTGGGTAGCTTGTACGACCAGCCTTCGGCAGCCCAGAGCGCGCGATGAATCCGCGGGTCGCCGTAACTCACATCGGCCGTCGCCAGACGGAAATCGCAGGACAGACTGTAGTCGTACCCCGATCCCAGCGCGTGACCGTGCAGTAACACGACGGTCGGCTTCGGGCAGCGTCGCAAGACACCGGCGGACTCCAGCAGGAAGGTCGGGCCACTACCGAGATCGAGATCGACACGCCGACCTTCGAGAGGATCCGGGCCGTCCGCGCGCGCGGCCGTGAGATCGTCGCCCGCGCAGAACGCACGACCGACCCCGGAAAGGCAGATCACACGAACGTTCGGATCATCCGTCGCGGCCTCGACGCTCGCTTTGATGCGGACGTGCTGATCTAGGTCGATGGCGTTCAGTTTGTCGGGGCGGTTCAGCACGAGATGTCGTATCGCCCCGTCGTCTTCGATCTTGAAACTGTCGGGATCGCTCATCGGCCGGTGAACTCCGGGTCGCGACGTTCGCGCCAGGCTTTCATGCCTTCGACGCGATTTTCGATCACGTGCGTCTGACGCACACCCAGGCAATGCGTCATCGCCGCATCGAAGCCGAGGTCGAGCTGCGGAATCACCTGCAGCTTGTGTACCTCCCAGGAGCGCGTTGGCAGGGCGGCGACAGCGTCGATGCGCGCACCGAAATCGGCCGGATCGACGATCTCGTGCACGAGGTGGATTCGATGCGCTTCGACGGCATCGATCGTTTCGCCGAGGAGCAGCAGGCGCATGGCTTGCGATTGGCCGATCAGTCGCGGTAGCACGTAGGTGATGCCGGTTGCCGCCGCGCGGCTCTGGTGAATTCGGTCGTCGACGATCGTCGCGTCGGGTGCGGCGAGGCGAATGTCGCAGAGGCAGGCGATGTCGAGCGCAAACCCGCGAACATCGCCATGCAGGAGGGCGATCGTCGGTTTCATGTAGTCGTGTAGCGCGCGGATCACATCCTGCTGAAGCAACGGCCCCGGCCCGTGTGATCCAGCCGAGGCTCGATGCGTCAGTCGCGCCGGTAGGGGACCCATTTCGTCACCGGCGTCGCCGTCGGAGCTCACGTCGATCGCTAGCGCGCGCACGGATTCGTCGCTTTTCGCATCGCGGATGGCATCGACCAGCGCGTCGAGGGCGGCGTTGTCGAGAAAGCGATCCTTGAAACGAATGGTGAGGGATTTCTCGGCGCGGTCGATTTCGATCACTGGGATTTCCGTCGGGAAAAGGGAAGATGATATTAGGCGGCCGTTCAGCACGCCGCGAGTTCGGCCGACAGGCGTTCGAGATCTTCTCTCGAGTTGACATTGAAGAACGCCGCTTCGGGCATCGTGACCTCCGCCACCGGGCGCGTGTCGAGCCAACGACGCATTGCTCGCCCGCCAGAGGCGTAGAACGCGGCCAGCGAGTCGAGTTCGCCGATGTCCATCAAGCAGACCAGGTTCTGACGCCTGCCCGCGGTTCGCGGAAGCGCAATCGGCGCCGCCGCGCCGAGCAGTTTTTCGACGAGATCGAGCGGCAACCGCGGCGTATCGCCGGGCACGACCATCACTCGGGTGGTTCGTATGAAGGGGCGTGCGGCGAGAATGCCCGCGATGGGTCCTTGGTCTGCGTCGCGGTCCTGGACCATCGTGCGGCCCCGCGCGTAGTAGGCATCGAAGTTGCGGTTGTAGGAGACGATGACGTCCTCGACCTGATGACGCACGCGTTCCAGCACATGATCTATGAGCGCCCGACCGGCCAGCTCGACGAGCGGTTTGTCGACCCCACCCATGCGAGTCGCTCGACCGCCGGCCAGGATGAGACCGGTCGTCGATCTCAAAGTACGCGTTCGGGTGCGGCGTAGACGTTGAACCGATCTTTCTTCAGGAATCCGACGAGCGTCATGTCCTGTTCGCGCGCCAGGTCGACGGCGAGCGACGAAGGTGGGCCGATTGCTGCGACGAACGGAATCGCCGCCATAGCAGCCTTTTGAATCAGTTCGAAGCTCATTCGGCCACTCAGGAGAAGCCCGTGCTCGGTGCCGACTTCGTCTTCAAGAACGATCGAGCCGATCAGTTTATCGAGCGCGTTGTGGCGCCCGACATCCTCTCGAGTGCGCAGAATCGTGCCGTCGGCATCGATCAAAGCGGCGGCGTGCAGACCACCCGTGCGGGAGAACTCCGCTTGCCGCTCGGTGAGTCGCTCGGGCAGGCACGATAGAGCCGCTTGTGTCATTCGGAATCCGTCGTTGCGCTTGGCCGGCAGTTGCACGCTGATCGCATCGAGCGAAGCCTTGCCGCAGACGCCACAGCTCGACGACGTGAAGACGTGCCGCGAAAGCGACGCCATGTCGAACTCAACGTCGTCCGCGAGCGTCACTTTGACGGTGTTGTGTATTCCTCGATCTGGGCTCGGTGGCCCGCAGTGCTCGACGGTGACGACATCGTTCGGCGTTTTGACGATACCTTCGGCAAAGAGAAACCCCACGGCGAGTTCAAAATCCTCACCAGGGGTGCGCATCGTGATCGAGAGGCTCTCGTCAACGTCGTGCGAGGAAACCTGGATCTCGAGCGGTTCTTCGACGGTGATCAGGTCCGTCGTCGGCTCTCGCTCGGCGCCGACCATCACGATCTCGACCCGATCATTCGCCGTTGGTCGAGACCGTGCCGGGATGGTCGACTCGGTCATTCGCCTGGTAGGGCTTCGACCTGTTTCTTCACGCGAGCCGAGTAGCCCTCTTGCCAGGCGGAACGGTGGTTGGCGGGTCGAATCTCAACCGCCGTCACTTTGTACTCGGGACAGTTGGTCGCCCAGTCCGAGAGTTCGGTCGTGACGACGTTCGTGCCGGTCTCGGGGTGGTGGAAGGTCGTGTAGACGACGCCGGGGGCCACCCTTGTGGTGACTTCCGCCGACAGCGTTATCTCGCCTATGCGACTCTGCACCGAAACCCAATCCCCTGTCCGTACACCTCGCGTCTCGGCGTCGGCCGGGTGGATTTCGAGAACGTCCTCCTCGAGCCAAGCGAGGTTGTCCGTCCGCCGTGTCTGAGCCCCCACGTTGTACTGCGACAGGATGCGCCCCGTCGTCAGGAGGAGCGGGAATTTGCGATTCGCGGTCTCGGGTGTCGGTTGGTATTCGGTCTCGACGAAGAGCCCCTTGCCACGGACGAAGCCGTCTTCGTGCATGACGGGCGTGCCGGTCGGCGATGATTCGTTACAGGGCCACTGCACGCTGCCTTCTCGATCGAGCAGGTCGAACGTGACGTCGGCGAAGGTCGGGGTGAGTTCGGCGATTTCCGCGAGGATGTCTTCGCTCGATTCATACGCCATCGGGTAGCCCAACGCGTTGGCGAGCATCTGAGTGGCTTCCCATTCGTGCTTGCCCGTCACGGGCGGGCGTACGGCGCGCACGCGATTGATGCGCCGCTCGGCGTTGACGAACGTGCCGTCTTTCTCGAGAAACGACGTGCCGGGAAGGAACACGTGGGCAAACTTGGCGGTTTCGTTCAGGAAGAGGTCTTGAACGATGACGCATTCCATCGCATCGAGGGCCGCCTCGACGTGCTTCGTGTTGGGATCGGATTGGGCGATGTCTTCGCCCTGGACGTAGATCGCCCGGAATCCACCGGCAACCGCCTCATCGAGCATGTTCGGTATTCGGAATCCCGGCTCCGAATCGACCGTGACGCCCCAATGGGTGTCGAAGACCTGCCGCACGGCGGCGTCCCCAACGGGCCGGTAGCCGGATAGTTCGTGTGGGAACGAGCCCATGTCGCACGAGCCCTGAACGTTGTTCTGCCCGCGCAGCGGGTTCACGCCGACGCCCGGTCGGCCGATATTGCCGGTCGCCATGGCGAGGTTGGCCATCGCCATCACCATGGTCGAACCTTGGCTGTGCTCGGTGACGCCGAGCCCGTAGTAAATCGCCGCGTTGCCGCCTGTCGCGTAGAGCCGTGCCGCGGCCCGAATGGTCTCGGCATCGACACCGAGGATCTCGGCGACATTCTCGGGTGCGTGCTCGCTGCCGCGTATGAATGCGAGCCAGGATTGGAACGATTCGAGGTCGCAGCGATCGCCGACGAAGCTCTCGTCGATCAGCCCCTCCGTGACGACGACATGCGCGATCGCATTCATCATCGGTACGTTCGTGCCCGGCTTGAGCGGCAGGTGAAAGTCCGCCTCGACATGGGGTGAACGAACGAGGTCAATCTCACGCGGGTCGCAAACGATGAGCTTGGCGCCTGCGCGCAGGCGACGCTTCATGTGTGACGCAAATACGGGATGAGCCTCCGTCGGATTGGCGCCAATCACGATGATGACGTCGGCTTCGTGGACGGAATCGAAATTCTGCGTTCCCGCCGACGTGCCGAAAGTCTGCTTCAGGCCGTAACCGGTCGGCGAGTGGCAAACCCGGGCGCAGGTGTCGACGTTGTTGTTGCCGAATGCCGCGCGCACTAGTTTCTGAACGACCCAGACTTCCTCGTTCGTGCATCGTGACGACGTGATGCCGCCGATGGACTTGGTGCCGTGTTCGGTCTGAATCGACTGCAACCGCTCGGCGGCGAATTGAATGGCTTCGTCCCAGCCGACACGTCGCCACGGATCGTCCGTGGACTCCCGAATCATCGGCTCGGTGATCCGGTCCTGATGGTTGGCATAGCCCCAGGCAAAGCGCCCTTTGACGCAAGAGTGGCCGTGATTCGCCTTCCCGTCCTTGTACGGCACCATGCGCACGACCTGATCGCCCTTCATCTCCGCGCGGAACGAACAGCCGACCCCGCAATAGGCGCAGGTCGTTTGCACGCTGCGGTCCGGTACACCGTGATCGATGACGGACTTCTCCATCAGCGTCGCGGTGGGGCAGGCCTGTACGCAAGCGCCACAGGAAACACATTCCGAATCGAAGAACTGGTCGCTGCTTGTTGCGATGACGGAATCGAACCCTCGACCGTCGACGGTGAGCGCGAACGTCCCCTGCACCTCGCTGCAGGCGCGTACACAGCGCGAACAAACGATGCATTTGGAGGGATCGAACGTGAAATAGGGATTCGAATCGTCTTTGGCCTTGCCGAGGTGGTTCGTCGGCGCTTCGAATCGAACGTCGCGTAGACCCACGGCACCCGCGACGTCCTGTAGCTCGCAATCGCCGTTAGCGGCGCAGGTCAAGCAGTCGAGCGGATGGTCGGAGATGTAGAGCTCCATCACGCCGCGTCGAATTCGCGCGACTTCTTCAGTTTGTGTCCTGACGACCATGCCGGGCTGTACCGGCTCCGTGCACGAAGCGGTCAAGCCGCGCCGACCGTCGATCTCGACGAGACACATTCGACAGGACCCGAACGCGTTGACGTTGTCCGTCGCGCAAAGCTTCGGGATATCGAGGCCGTTGCCGCGAGCGGCACGCATGATCGACGTCCCCTCGGGAACCGAGACCGTCTGCCCGTCGATGACGACATCGACCATCGCTGCCTTCGGGTCGAAGACAGCCGGAGTTCCAAAATCTGGGACCGCGATAGCCATTAACTAAAATCCTCGGGAAATCGCTGCATGGCGCTACGCACCGGGATCGGGGTCATACCGCCCATCTGGCACAAACTAGCACTCTCCATCACGTCAAGCAGGTCGGCCAGCGCTTCGCGGTCTCGTTCATCGGCCTCGCCGGCGAGCCATTTGTCCATTTTTTCACGTCCCCGCACGGCGCCGATTCGACAGGGTGTGCATTTGCCGCACGACTCGACCTCACAGAACTGGAAAGCGTAGTGCGCCTGCTCGGCGAGATTCACGCTGTCGTCGAACACGACGATGCCGCCGTGACCGATGCCCGCGCCGAGGGCTGCCATCGCCTCGTAGGTAAGCGGGGTGTCGAGTTCAGCGACCGACAGATAAGCACCCAACGGGCCGCCGATCTGGACGGTACGGATCGGGCGTCCAGTGCGCGTACCGCGGCCGAACGACTCGACGATTTCGCGCAGCGTGATGCCGAACGGGCATTCGATGAGGCCGCCCTGCTTGACGTTGCCGGCGAGTTGAAACGCCATCGTGCCCGCGGACGGGCCCACACCGAGCTCACCGTAGGTCCCGGGTCCCGCCTGGAAGATCGCGGGTACCGCCGCGAACGAAATGACGTTGTGTACGAGCGTCGGTTTGCCGAAAAGACCAGCAATGGCCGGCACGGGTGGCTTTGAGCGAATCTCGCCACGTTTGCCTTCGAGCGACTCGAGCAGCGACGTTTCCTCGCCGCAGATGTAGGCCCCGGCGCCGACAAAAACCTCAAGATCGAACGTGTACTGAGTACCGAGCACGCGAGAGCCCAGCACGCCTGCGCCATAGGCTTTGGCGATAGCCGCTTCCAGGATCTCGTTGGCGAGCGGATATTCCGATCGCAGGTAGATGAGCCCGTGCGTGGCGCCGGTTGCGAGTCCGGCGATCGTCATGCCTTCGATGAGACGGTAAGGGTCGCTCTCCATCAGGAGTCGGTCGGCGAACGTGCCGGAGTCACCTTCGTCGGCGTTACAAACGATGTATTTCTGATCGGCCGGCGTATCGCGGACCGTGCGCCATTTGATGTGCGCGGGAAACCCGGCGCCGCCCCGGCCACGCAAGCCCGCGGTTTCGATTTCGCCGACGAGTCCGTCAACCCGTTCGATCACGCTTTTCAGTGCATCACCGATCGGCAGCTCGAGCGGCGCGTCGAGCCCCGCGCGATCGAAAACCAGACGGTGCTGTCGTGAGAGGTAGTCGAGTTCGTCCGTCGGACCGAGGCACGCGCTATGCGTCGATCGTTCGCCGAGGATCGATTCGACATCGTCGACCGTCACGTTGGCGAACGCGACCCGTACGCCGCTGTCGTCGATCTCGACGAGGGGCTCGGCGAACGAAAGGCCGCGCGAACCGTTGCGCACGACGGTGGCGCCAAGCTCTGCGAAGCGCGCGGCGACGGCATCGGCATTCGTCGCGACCGCCGACGTATCGCGCGGGACGTAAACGGTTCCCGGTGAGCTCATGGCGTTTGTCCGAGCAGCGCCCCGATGTCGAGGAGATCGGCCCGAGCGTAGGGTTTTCCGTTGATGGTGATGGCCGGGCCCTGTGCGCAGAGCCCCAGGCAGTAGACAGGATCGAGCGTCACGCGCGCGGACGTTTGATGCAATTCGACTTCGAGCTGCTCGGCCAGGCGCTTCGTCAGGGCGCGGCTACCGACCGCCTGACAAGCCTCGGCCTGACAGACGCGAATGTGCGACAGCGCCGCAGGTTGATCGCGTAAGTCCTCGTAAAAGCTGACAATTCCGCGCACGTCCGCGCCGCTCAGGTTGAAGATCTTCGCTACAACCTGTTGCGAGTCGGCACTGACGTGGCCGAGTCGTTCGTTGATTTCACGCAGTGCCTGCAGCGGGCCGCCAATCCGGTCGACGAACCGCGCGGCGATGGTTTCGGCGATTTCGATGGCCATCGGTTCGTTCAGGCTGCCTCGACGTTCGGCAACGGTGACGTGATCTGTAGCTCCTCCATGACGCCGTTGAACCACCCGATTACTTCTGGGTGATACGGAATGCCGTTGGCGGCGCGATCCTGTTCAGCCTCGTGCTCCGGGATGCCTGGATAGACCACGCGGTCTTCGCCGGGTGCGGGTTGGCAGTCGAGCAGCGTGCGGAGGTATTCGTCCATGTCGCGCTTGAAGACGTCCACATCGGTGAACGCCGCGATGTTGTAGGCCATGAAATAGTGACCGACACCCTGACGGCGGTGCGGACCACCGCCGGTACCTGTAATCAGGCCGCAGAGGATCTCGACCATCATCGACAGCCCGAATCCTTTGTGGGAGCCGATCTCCCTCGTGCCGCCGAGGGGCAGCATGAGGAACTTGTCCGGTACTTTGGCCTCGGACATGATCGGCGCGCCTTCCGCGTCCGTGATCCAGCCCGGTAGTACGTCACCGCCGACCCGTCGGAGAAGCTGGATCTTGTTGCCGGCAACCGAGCTCATCGACGCGTCGAAAATGAAGGGAACCTCGTTCGAACTCGGTGCCGCGATACCGATCGGATTCAGACCCAGTAGGGGTTCCGCGCCGCCGGTGGGGGCGACCTGAACGCCGCCGGCTGTCATCGAAACGCCGACCATGTCGTGTTCGAGGGCCATGTGGGCATAGTAGGCCGACGGGCCGTAATGGCGGCCGTTGAACGCCGTCACGACGCCAATGCCGTTGGTTCGAGCCCGCTCGATCGCGAGGTCCATCATCTCCTTGCCCTGCGCGAGTCCGAGCCCTCGGTCGCAGTCGATGGAAACGCTCGCTGGGAAATCGCGATCCCGGCGCATGCTCGGGGTTGGGTTGATCTGGCCACCTTTAAGGCCTGCGACGTAGGGCCGCATCATGTTGCTGACGCCGTGGGAGTCGATCCCGCGCACATCGGCGTAGAGCAAGACGTCGGCGGACTTAGCGGCATCATCGGCCGGCATGCCGAGGGTCGTGAGGATGCTCTCCACCGCGGCCCGCATATCGGCTTGCGGCACACGAACCGCGATGTCTTCAGGTACCTTGAATCGCTCTAACATTTAAACCCTCCCGCCCGAAAGGCGACGAGTAGACCTAAATGGCAAGGAGGAATCCAGTGGTTAGCTTGGTGATGATGCCGCCGATCAACGACGATATGCGCGCCTGGGCGCGCCGCCTCGGGAACGACGTGGCGGGACTCGAGGTGATCGTCGCGGAGAACGACAACGAGGCGGGGACGGCGATCGCCACCGCCGATGCGGCCTACGGGTGGGTCTCGCCGGAACAGCTACCGAACGCGGAAAACCTGCGTTGGTTGCAGAACCCGTTCGCGGGACCGTTCGTCGGCTACTACTACGAAGCGCTGGCCGAGCATCCGGTGGTCGTGACCAATCCGCGCGGGATCTATTCCGATCACATTGCGCATCACATCTTGATGTTCATGCTCGCGCTCTCACGCGGATTGCCGTATTTCGTCGCGGCGCAGGCGCGCCGCCAATGGGACAATCGTGCGCGCAAGCATGGTTATCGGAACATCGTCGGATCGACCGTTCTCATCAATGGCGTGGGCGGTATCGGCGCGGAAACGGCGCGCCTGGTCGACGCCATGGGTGCGGACGTCATCGGCATCGACCCGCGACCGGAGCATCCTTGCCCCGGGCATGTTGTCGCACCCGAGGATCTCGATTCGGTGCTAGGGCAAGCGGATTTTGTCGTCACAACCGTGCCGCACACCCCCGAGACCGAGTTCATGTGGAACACGCGCCGTTTCTCACTCATGAAACCGAGTGCCTACTTCATCAATATTGGCCGTGGCATGACCGCCAAACTCGACGATCTCGTGACGGCCCTGCGTGACGGTTTGATCGCGGGAGCCGCGCTCGATGTCTTCGAAGTCGAACCGTTGCCGGAAGACCACGCGCTCTGGACGATGGAGAACGTCCTCATTACGCCGCACGTGGCGGTTGCCGATGCCGACGACATCCCGGAGCGTCGCTACGAACTCCTGCGGGACAACGCACGACGGTTCATCGCAGGGGAGTCGCTCGCCAACGTGGTGAATAAATCCGCGTGGTACTAAGTCTCGTTGCGTTCGGCCGTCGACGGGCACCTCGCCATGATGACGACGTTGCCCGCGCCCGGCGCGTTGCGAACACCACGACCGCTTGCGATACCGTTCGTCCGGATCAACAATCGACCGATTAGGCGCGGCGAGGCGTCGAGTCAATACGCAGGAGGGGATGATGCTCCGAGCTGATGTTCGCTACTTGAACCAGGAGTGGCGGGGGCGCGACGAAGTGCCAGAGATCGGGACGCGCGAATCGCGCCGATCCAACACCAACAAGGTCGAAGTCGAGATCCATGACGGCCGGGACGGGGATTTCAGCCTGGATCGCAACGGCTTCGTGCTCCGTGGTGCGGAGGGCTTCCCGGGTGACTACCACGACGATGCCCACGTGCAGGGCGCGTACTACCCGCGGGTCGAAGACCTCATTCGAGCCGAAACCGGGGCCGACGAAGTCTTCTTCACGCAGCACGTCGTTCGAACCGAAGATCGGTCCGATTTCAACAAAGCCTACGCGCGATTCATCCACTGCGATTACCGATTACGGGATCCGCGCGACTCCGCGATGGAATTGCTGAAAAAGCGAGGTGTCGATGTCGAGGCGTACCGCGATGCCGAGTTCGCCTGGTACAACACGTGGCAACCGCTCGACAACGACGTAGAAGCGAATCCTCTCGCCTTTATCGACGCGACCACGCTCGCGGACGATGACATCGTCGAGTACTGCTACACCGGGTTCGGCAATCGTGACGGTCGCTCGAGCATCCCGCTGTGGAGCCCCGGGCACCGTTTCTACTATTTCAGGACGATGACGCCGAATGAGGTCTTGATCCTGAAGCAACTCGATACGCGCTCGGAACGCGCTACGACGACGCCCCACACGTCGTTCGATGACCCGACGACGACGCTCGAGTCGAAGCCGCGGCGCAGCATCGAGGTTCGTGTGATGGCCGTTTTTGGGGCGAACTAGCGCCGTCGCGGTTCGGGCACCCAGCCGATGATGAGCGCTAGAGCGACGAGCTGCGTTGCAATGGTGATGGCGAACAACGGCGCGTAGCCCGTTCCGGCGACGATCAAGCCGCCGAGAACGGGGCCGATCGCGCCGATCAGATTGACGGCGGAGCCAGACGCCGCGAGTCGAATCGGGATGTCGGCGGTGCGGCCGAACTCCAGCACCATGTTTTGTCCCGCCTGATTGAACCCGCCTGACGCGATTCCCATCAGCACGAAGAACACGATCAGGCCCGTGGCGTCCGTAATGAAAAAGAGCGTGCCATGGGCGACGATCCAAATCGCGAGCGTCGTCGCCATGACGATCTTGTAGCCCGATCGATCGGCGACATGGCCCCAGATCAGATTCGTGGTGCTCGATGTCAGCATCCACGCGGTCGTGACGATACCGAGCAACGTGCCGGTCAGTTCGAGGGTCGTACCGGCGAAGAGAATGTAGAACGGCATGGCCATGCGCCCGAACGATCCCAGCGATCGCGCGATGAAGAAGCGCCGAAACGCCTCGTCCTCCCGGAGCAGCGGCGCAACATCTCGAAACGTTTTGCCGATGGATGCGCGCGGCCTGACGTCCGCGGACTTCGGTTCATCGGTGAGGGCTAGGGTCAACAGGCCGATGGTGGCGATGACGAACGCAAACAGGAAAACCGATGCATAGCCGTTGCCGAAGACGTCCTGCTCGATGAAATACGCGCCTGCCAAGTAGGAGACGCCGGCAGACGTGATCCCGGCGAGGAAGTTTCGGGCGCCGCTGACGATGCCACGGCGATGCAGGGGAATGACCTTCGCCCGTAGCGCGTTCATCGTGACCTGCGAGACGCCCTGAAAGACGCCCATGATCGTGAGAAAGAACACGGCTGCCCAACCGGCGACCCAGCTGACGCCGTCGGCACCGGTCAGGAAGCCGACGACGGCGAGTCCCAGGATCGACAGTCGCATGAGGCCGCTCGAAGCGAGCGTGGGTCCGAGAATCTTGCTCCGGTGACCGATGAGCGCCGCGCCCATGAGCGGCGTGATGACGGTGCCGACCGCTTGAAGCGAACGCGCGAGCCCGACGAAGAGATCGGACTGGGTGAGGAGAAACAGGTACGCCGGCAGGAATGTCGGCGCGCCGATGAGTCGGAATCCGGTCTGGCCGAACATCCCGTGGGAGAGCTGCGCGACGAGGTTGCGAATACTCGGCTCTTCGCGGACCTCCGTTGTGGCGCTTCGGCCGCCGTTCGTCACTAATCGTCGGCGCGATTGAGCCACGCCGCCATGGCGAGCAGGCGTTCTTCTTTCGCCCACTTGCGCGTCGTCGCGGGCTTCGCCTGCTTCCATACAGTGTCGGTGGTCGGTTCGTCCTCGCCGCGGGTGGCGGCGGTCGCGCCGAGAATGCTCTTCTCGTCGTAGTCGAGCCAGTCGACCTCGAGGTGATCGAGGGCGCTGCGTATCGCTTCACGAACGGCGCGTCCCTCGGCCACGTGTATGTGTGCGTGGGAATCGAGATCGTGCTCGAGCCCGACGTTGATCCCGCGTCCCTCCAGGATCACGCCGAGCCTGAATGTCCCGTCGAGTCGATCGCGCAACGCGCTGAGAACATCGGTCGCGGCCTCGACCTGCAGCTTTTTGCCACGCACGACGATTTCTGCGGGATTGTCGGGCGCCTCTACCTGCGTAAGGCCTTGCCAACCGCCGGCGACGTGGTACGGCTCGATGGCTTCGCGTGGCGCGCCCTCGAAGAGTTCGATGCGCTCGACGAACCGTGCCCCCGGGTCGTCGTCCGTACTCGCGATCCCCACGGCGTTTACCCAGCCGAGGTGGGCTTTGAACGCGATGATCCAGTCTGTCACTGGGATCCTCCAAACGAGGCGCGACCCATCAAGTCCTCGAAGTTGCGCCGGAAAAACGCGTCGAGGGCCGCGTCGTCGAGATCCTCTGTCGACCGCTCGAAACGACCATAGGGATTTCGCCCGCCTTCGACGTGTGGATAGTCCGAACTGAACATGCAGATCTCGGGCGCGGATTGCTCGATGATCCAGCCGGTCGGTTCGGTCGGATAGGGAGTCACGCGGACTTGGCGGCGAACGTATTCACTCGGCTTCAGGTTCAGCGTCTGTAGACGTTCCTCGTGACGTGAGAAGGCTTCGAACGCGGAATCGAGTTGGCGCATGAATCCCGGAATCCAGGAAGCGCCGAGTTCAATGATGCCGAGCTTGAGCGCGGGGAATCGCTCCATCACGCCGTCGAGGATGAGCATGGAGAGGGCTTGCATCGGCCCGTGGGGAATCGCCATGTAGGAGATCGATCGGAAATTCTCTTCGCCACCGTGAAAGTCCGGCACGACCGGCAACCCGTTGATCTTGTGCGACGGGGGCAACACACGATCGGCGACGCCGACGTGGAAGAGAATCGGCACGCCCGCGTCGACGGCCTGGGCCCAGACGCGATCGAAATCGACGTGGCTGGTGGCATGGTCGCGCGGGCACGCCCAGGGAACGAGGAGGGCTTTCGCGCCGGCCTCGATCGCCTCGGCGGCGATCTTGGGGGCTTCTTCGCGATCGGCGAGCGGAACGTAGGCCACGGCGAGCAAACGTGGGTCGACGCGGCAGAACTCGACCTGCGCGCGATTGGTCGCCCGGGCTGTCGCGAAGAGAAGCTCTCGATCATCGCCGTGCTCGAGCTGTTCGAGCCAGACATTCGCCGACGTGGGAAATACGAGCTGGGTCGCGACACCCATGTTGTCGAGCACGCTCGGGCGATCGTTGGGCCGGAATGATCCGATCGCGGCGTAGTTCTTGCGCGCCATCACGTCATCGGCGTCGCGCGAACGATAGTCGGCGTCATCGTGCTGGGCGACGATCGTCTCGAAGGCGTTCTTGCCGAACCGTGCCTTGAAGGCGTCGACGACTCGTCTTTCAGCGAACGCGTCGAACCAATCGGGGAGTTCCATGACGTGTGAATCGGCGTCGTGAACGATGCGGTCTTCGATATAGGCCATGGGGTCGGGTCTCGAGCGGGCGAAGGATGAAGTTACCTCGCTTCTCAAGGGTGCCGCTAGCGGAGCATCTCGATGAGTGCGAGCGGGAGGGTCTTGCGCCACAGAACGAAGTCGTGACCGCCGGGATACTCGTGATAGTCGACGGCGTAACCGCGCCGACGAAGAATCTTCGCAAAACGCCGATTCGGCTCGATGTTGATCTCGAAGGCGTCGAGCAGGCCGACTTCGAGCCAGAACCGCACGGGCAACGTCGGTGCTGATTCGAAGGCGCGATGGACAACATCGAACTGATACCCCGCCGCGCGCATAGCCGCATACGATCGGGGGCTCGTCGACTGCCAGTCCCAGGAAAGCGCGGCCGCGGCGCTGATGACGTTGCCGAACACCTCGGGATGGCGAAACGCGGCCCAAATGGCGGCCAATCCGCCGAAACTGGATCCGGCCACGAACCACGCGCGGGGCTCGACCGGTAGGTCGGTGAGCTTGTGCAACCACGGTGCGAGTTCGGATGCGAGCGCATCCGCAAAATCGTCGTTACACGGCAGTTCATGGCCGCGATCGACGTTGTTGATGAAAACGGCGGCAGTCGGCGGGATCGCGTGGGCGTCGTGCAGGTTGTCCAGGATCGTCGGTGTCGGGACGATCGAGCGATACCACTCACCATCGAAAACGACGAGGACACGCTCAGGTGTTCGTCCCCCGGGCGGTCGATAGAGCTGAATGTCTCGCGTATTAGCGAGGATGTCGGCATGGAAGCGATGCGTCGTGACGGTGCCGCGCGCTCGGGGATCCACGAGCCATCGATCGTCGAGCGCGCCATCGAGTTCGAGCAGAGAATTTCGCCGTTCTCGGGCAAGCCCCGGCGTCTCTACGCTTCTGGGGTTCAGCGGATCCGCGTCCGTGCGGTGGCGAATCAGAAACGTATCGAGTTGATCGGCGTTGTTCGTGGAACTCGTCCACCAGCGTTTCGCTGGCAGGTCTTCGACGAATGCATAGCGCATCAATGCGTCGCGTCGAAGCCGGTAGGTCGCATAGCAGAAGTAAGTGTCGGCAATCGGCGCGAGGACGTGGTCGATCGGGTCAGGAAACCCACCCGCGAGCAAAACAACGTGGCGCGCTTCGTCGCCGAGCTTCCAGACGAACGTGACGAGGCGATGTTGTGGTGATTTCGGGTCGACTTCGACGAGCGGTGCGTCCAGTGCCGTGAGGCGTTGCTCGAATGTGTCGGGGGTTACCCGGCCTTCGATCAGATCGACAACCGCCGGATGTGTCCGGTCGTCGGCTCGTTGCGCGACATCGTCGACGGCGGCGTCGCGCGGAGGCCCCTCGGGTGTCAACGCCCGGGCGGTCGATAAATCGTGATCGGCCGATAAACCGTCTGAAACTTCGGCTGTTGATCCCAGCGGCGGCCGACGGTCGCGCCGCCATCGATCACGTGCGTTTCGCCAGTCATGAAGCTCGATTCGTCGCTCGCGAGAAAGAGCGCGAGGTTCGCGATGTCGCTCCCTTCGCCGACGCGCTTCAAGGGCTGATCTTCCGCCATGACCGCGTCGAACTTCTCCCGATCGCCTCGCCCCATCGCAAGTGGCGTCGCGATAATGCCCGGACAGATCGCATTCACGCGGATCCCGAATGGGCCTAGTTCGAGTGCAGTCGTTTTGGTGAGCTGAACCACGGCGGCTTTGGCGACGCTGTAGATATGCGGCCCCCAGCCCCCGTGCATCCCGGCGATCGATGCGGTGTTGATGATCGATCCGCCACGCTCTTTCATGTGCTTCGCGGCGTGCTTCGTGCCGAAGAAGACGCTTTTGACGAGCACGTCCATCGTGATCTCGTAATCGTCCTCGGTCGTCTCCTCGATCGGGCCGAGCGCGCCCCCGAATCCCGCGTTGTTGTAGACGCAGTCGATCTGTCCCCAAGCCGCGAGAGCTAGGTCGAACATCGCCTCGATGTTGCTCTCCTGCGTAACGT
The DNA here is from genome assembly GCA_951813295.1 of uncultured Pseudomonadales bacterium. Taxonomy (GTDB): domain Bacteria; phylum Pseudomonadota; class Gammaproteobacteria; order Pseudomonadales; family Azotimanducaceae; genus VXYL01. The sequence goes on along the minus strand of CATOTI010000001.1, from coordinate 826,939 downwards.
CAGTGCGCAGAAATCTCGCGTTCTCACCGAGATGGAGCGCGAGCTCCTGACCCTCGTCGACCTTGAGGTCGGCGATCAGAACACGAGCACCTTCTTCCACGAACCGCGTCGCGGTTGCCGCCCCCATACCTGTTGCAGCGCCGGTAATGATGGCGACGTGGCCGTCGAGTCTTGCCATGGATCCCCCAAAAAGTCGTTCGAGCGTGAAAGGCGAAGCCTACGATGATCGATAGGCCCGAGCGTAGGGGGTGACGTCCATTCGCGGATAACGAAGCTTGATATCCGCGATGGTTTGATCGTTCCAGAACGGGTGACCGGGCGGCGGGAAGTCCATGATCGTGCGTTGTTCATGATCGATTGCCGCCAGGAACTCGGCCATGTGCGGATTGAGCCCGTGTGTTGGAAACGCGTGTTTACCGATCCAGGTGGCATCATCCGCCCGGTAGTCGGCGAGCACGGTGAAGCGGCTGCCCTTCGGATCGAGCATAGCCGTACCCCGATGGAACACCTCATAGGAGTAGACCATGAGTGAGCCCGCGGGACCGGTGGCGAGGCGTTCGCTCGGGTGGGTCTTCTGCGGATGGCGATTGAGCCCGAAGGCGACTTCATCGGAGGCTTCTCTTGGCAGGATCGCCGTGGGGCCGCATTGGTCATCGATATCCGAGAGATAGATGAACGTCGTTGCTTCACGCCAGGCGCCGTCGCGTCGCGGTACGAGCAGCGTGTGATTGCCGTAGTCCCGATGCAGTTCCTGTTGGTAGTCGCCACCGCCGTATTTCGCCCAGACTTCTGCTTTCGCGAGACGTAGATCGTCGATGCCGAGAAGCTGGCGTACCGCCGCGACAACGCGCGGATGCGCGACCAGCAGGTTCAACTCGAGCGCGGCAAAGGGAAACACCTTGAGACCCGCGAACTGGTGCTCGAGCAACTGATCGTGCGCGCGAGGGTCGGCGAAGTACTGCGCCGGTGACGGATAGATCGCGAAGAGCGCTTCCCGGCACCGTGCGACCTCTTCGGCGGAGAGAGCGCCCGGGATGACGGTGAATCCGTCGCGCCTGAAGGCGTCAACGTACGCCGGTTCGACCCACACGGCGTCGCGTCAGGCGCAGATCTGGTCGGCCAGGTCGCCGTAGTCGGTCGCGATCACCTCGAAGCCGTCGGTCGATCCGGCCGATCCCATCTCTTCGAGTTTTGGTGCGACGTAGGCCGCCTTCATCCCAGCACGCTGGGCGGCGGCGAGGTCACCTGGGTGCACAGCCACCATCATGACCTCGTCGGTTCGATAGCCGAGAAGCCGAGCACCTTCCTGATAGGCCTCGGGTTCGGGCTTGTAATGGGTCAGGAACTCGCAACTGATGTAGGCATCCCAATCGATGCCGGCGTGCTTGGAGCTATCGACGACGATGCCGAGCGACAGGACTGTGAGGATGGAAACGACGTAACGTTCGCGCAGGCGGGGCAGGGCGGCGGGCACGTCGTCCCAGACGTCCATTGCGTGCCAGACGGTGGTGAGTTCGTCTCGATCGGCGGCTGAGAGTTCGAGTTGCGGGTGGGCGTCGGCCAACTCGTCGAGAACGAAGCGATGTAGGCCGTCGGCGTTGGTTCGCTCACGTTCGCCGTGGCGCATGTCGCGCAATTCTTCGAACATGCGGCGGCGCCAGGTGAAGCAGAACTCGCGGTCGTCGACCTCGACATTGCGCTCTTGGGCAAGGTTCGAAACAGCACGGCGCGTGGCCGTCTGCCAGTCGAACACGCTCCCGCCGACGTCGAAGGTCAGCGCTTTGATGGTCGACAGGTCAAGCGTACTCATACATTCCTCCAGTCACGATCCCGAGACGATCGTCTTCGCCCATTTGTAGTCGGCCTTGCCGTTCGGGCTGCGGAATACCTCGTCGATGAAGATGAAATCCTTCGGAAGCTTGTAGCGCGCGATGTGCTTGGCGCACTCCTCGAGCAGTTCCTCGCTGGATGCCTGCTGGCCTTCGCGGAACTGGACGATCGCGACGACTTCACTGCCCCATCGTTCGGACGGACGACCGGCGACGACGGTGTCTAACACGGCCGGGTGGTGTTTGACGGCCTGTTCGACCTCCTCGGCGAAGATTTTTTCGCCGCCGGAGTTGATCGTGACGGATTCACGGCCGTGTAACTCGAGCACGTTGCCGGGCAACAGACGAACCTTGTCGCCGGGCACCGAATAGCGGACGCCGTCGACGGTCGGGAAGGTCTCTTTTGTCTTCGCTTCGTCGCCGAGATAACCCAGCGGGATATTGCCGGTCCGCGCCCACCATCCGAGGCCGTCATGGCCCGGCTCGAGAATCTCCGAGAGATCATCCGAGAGGACCGCGTTGTTGGCTGTCAGCGTAAACCGGCCCGTGGCCGCTCCGCTCTTCGCGGTACTGACATGCGAAGCCTGTCCGCCGGTCTCCGATGAACCGACGCTGTCGATGATGTTGACGTGCGGTAGCAGTTCGAGGAGTTCCGTCTTGGTGTTGGCGGTCATGATGGCGCCGCCGGTGATGAGGTTCTTGAGACTCGGGCAGTTCGCGCCCGAAGCACGCAACGCATCGACCAGTGGTCGACCAAAAGCATCCCCGACGATCAGCATATTGTTGACGTGCTCGCGTTCGATGATCGAGACGACGTCGTCTGCGTCGAAGCGGCTGACGTTGTCCTGAATCACGACGGTGCCGCCGGTGTTGAAGGCCTGGAACGCCGTCCAGTGGCCAGCGCCGTGCATGAATGGCGGTGCGGGAAGATGGCGTCGATCACCCGACACCGCCCGTTCGACGTATTGGTCGAGCTTCTCGATCACGTTCCCACCACCGCGCCGGCCGCCAAGGGTCGCAATCAGGATGTCGCTCTGCTTCCACAGCACGCCCTTCGGCATACCCGTCGTACCGCCGGTATAGATGATGTAGAGGTCGTCCGGATCCCAGTCGAGATCGGGGCGCTTCTGATCCGCTCCGGCGATCAGGGATTCGTACTCGACCGCACCGTCGAGGAGGGGATGATCGTCGTCCTGGACCTGAATCAGGAGCTCGAGACTCGGCACGGATGCGCGAATCGAGTCGACGTGTTCCGAAAGCGAGCTTGCGTAGATGAGCGCCCTGGTCGATGCGTTGTTCAACAGGTAAATGAGCTCTTCGTCGACGTAGCGATAGTTGACGTTGAAGGGCGAGAGGCGGGCCTTGTAAGCGCCGAGCATCGCTTCGAGATACTCATTGCCGTTGAAGAGGTAGATGCCCAGATGATCCTGGCCCGACTCCCAGTCGGCGAGTTCGGCGCGCGGCGTGTGGCAGCCGAAACCGGCGTCGATCAGGACGTTGGCGAATCGCCGGGTACGGTCCTGCACGTCCGCATAGGTCAGGCGTCGATCGCGCCAGACGATGGCCTCGCGATCGGGGATGGCGTCGGCGATGACCTCGGCGACGGTGGCCAGATTGAAGTTCAACGTTGCTCCTCGGACTTATTCGATCGCGTAGCGCCAGGGCGATTCGGGCTGTTCGGCCTCGTCGTCCACGCACCAGAGCGGTAGCGCCATACCCCCACCCATTTCGTGCATCACGACTTTGACGCGCGTACCAATCCCGACCGAACGCACCAGGTCGGGGTCGGCCAATTCGCCGGACGGTTTGGCGAGATTGCCGTTGATCCGCAAGCCGTCGTATTCGAACGGTTTGTCGATCTGCTCATCGAGCTGTACGAGAACCAACAGATACGGCGCGTACTGGCGGAAGATCGGCTGAATCGCGTGGTGAATCTCGCTGTAGGAGTAGATCGTCCCGCGCCCGCTCACCGGCCGCCATTCGTAATCGGCGCGTGCACACCATGGACAGGCGGTCGTCGTCGGATAGCGCAGTAGATCGCACGCCGGGCAGTACTGCAGGTGTAGCTCGCCGCTCGCGCAATGCGTGTAGAACTCCTGGTTGGCGACGTCGAGATCATCGATCGCGACGGGCATCCCCAGATATTCGCCTTCTAGTGCCATCGCTTAAGCCCCCCTTGCCATCACGAGCGCGCTGCCGGTGCCCGGCATCGCCCAGCCGAGATTAGCCGATAGCTCCACGTCCTTGACCTGACGACAGCCGCCTTCCGAGTAGTCGTAGGTGTGCTGACGTTTTCCGTCGGGCCCGATCGGGCAGCTATCGTCGATTTCGTGGCGCAGTTGGCGGACGTTTTCGATCACCATCGCGATGCCGTGGGTGTAACCCTCGCAGAGGTGTCCGCCGCTGGTGTTGTTGGGTCGCTCGTTGCCGAGCCGCATGGCGCCCGAACTCACGTAGTCGCCGCCTTCGCCCTTTTTGCAGAAGCCATAGTCTTCGAGCTGCAACATCGTTGTGAACGTAAAGGCGTCGTATGACCCCGTGACCTGGATGTCTTCCGGACCGACGCCGGCGTTCGGCCAGAGAATGTCTTTCGCGTAGTGGCCGGCGACCGTCGTGATCGGGCCGGATTGGTAGTGATTGTCGATACGCGGTTTGCAGCAGCGACCGACGACGGAAAGAATCTGTGCCGGAACGTGCTTGAGGTCCTTCGCGCGATCCATCGTCGTGACGATGATGCAATTCGCGTTGTCGGTCTCGACACAGCAGTCGAGCAGGTGCAAGGGCTTGCAGATCATGCGACTCGACAGCACGTCGTCGACTGTCACCCGATGTTTGTAGTACGCCTTCGGGTTGTTCGAAGCATGTTCGGAATGGATTGCTTTGACGTGCGCGACCTGCTCGGGCGTCGTGCCGTATTCGTACATGTGGCGCATGAACGTGTGCGCGAAGCTCTGACCCGCGCTCACCTGGCCGTATGCGCGCGAGAAGAGGGCGTCACCCGACATTCCCCCGCCACCGGCCGCGCGGCCACCGGTTCCGCCGATGCGGACCTGCGAATAGCCGTTCATCGACCGGAAGATCGCGACGGTCTTGCACATTCCGGCTTCGATGACGCCCATCGCCATGCCCACGAGGGCCTCGGTCGACGAACCGCCGCCCTGGCAATCCATGTAGAAGTTGAGCCGGATACCGAGATCGCCCGCCATCATCGGCGACGGTGTGGAGTCGTTGCCGTTGTAGGACAGCATGCCGTCGATATCGTCTGTCGTGAGCCCGGCGTCCTCGATGGCGGCACGAATGGCGTGAGTGCCCATCGCCCGCGTCGTCTTTCCCGAGCCACGCGTATATGTCGTTTCGCCGATTCCGACGATGGCGTACTCGCCTCGCAGATGGCGCCCTGATGATGCGTCGATATCGCTCATCGCTTCCCCCTTCGATCGAACGTGATCGCCGAGCAAGATACCGCGCGGCGTCAAGCCAAGCGAGTCGGCAGGCGTGATTTGGCGCGCCCGAGGTGAGAAATGCTGGACGTCAGGAAGAGATCATCGCGAAGGCCACGGAGAAAAGCGCTCGCGATGGGGGAATGTCTTGAATGGCCGCGTCCGACCGTCCGGTTTGAGCGGGCGGTCAGTCGTGCTCGATCAGTTGAGCACCTTGTAGCCGCGATTGCGGAGGCAATTCTTGATCACGCGATTGCGCTCGTGCAGACCGCTGACACCTTCACGGGTGCCGCCGACGACGGCGCCGACGCCGGCGTTTCGCTCGGCGGTTTCGTGGTTACCGACAACGGCCCCGATGAGTCCGCCGACGGCAGCGCCACCGACGGCGCCGAGGAAGACTTTCCGCGGGACGCCTACTTCCGCGCCGTAGCGTTTGCAGTCTGCGAGGTCTGTTTCGTACGCGGTGAGATTGACACCGCGGCGATCGACGATCGGCTCGCTCAACGGACTCGGGCCGCGATGCATGCAACCCGTCAGGAGAACGGCGGTGGCGAGAACCGTGAGGGCGGTGAGTTGCTTCATCATCGAGCGACTCCTCTAAACGTCAGATTGCATTCTCGGTGGTGCAATCTGAACCGTTCCTGAACGTTACTGGGTCTTCACGCCACGGCGCCGTAAAGCGTTTCGGCGTTGGCGCGAAAGAAGAGATCCTGGGTGTCGATGGAATGACCTTCGAGGGAGCGTTCGAACCGACCGATCGGGTCGCGGCCACCTTCCGCATGTGGATAGTCGGACGAGAAGAGGTAGAGCTCAGGGCAGGACTCTCCGATCAGCCGGCCGACGTCTTCGAACGGATACGGCGTGAAGCGCAACTGATCCTTGAACTGTTCGGACGGGCGCCTGCTGAACGTGGCGAGGTGTTTTTCCGTTCTCGCCCAGATCTCGACCGCGTGGTCGAGGCGACGGATCGTGTCGGGCACCCAACCGGCGCCGAGTTCGATGACGCCGCCGCGCAAACCGCGGAACCGCTCGAGCACGCCATCCAGGACGAGTGTCGAAATGAACCGTTGGGCGCTATGAAAGATGACGCTCAGGTCCTTCGAGCCGATCACTTCGGCCCGGCCCCGGGCGCTTTCGCGTTCGCTGAATCCGTCGTTCATCCACGCATCGGGGATCGACAGGTCGCTGCTGCCGACATGCAGGATGAATGGCAAACCGCTCGCTTCGAGCTTGGCCCACAACGGATCGTGGTCGCTATGCCCGGGTGATCGTCCGCCCGGCGCTTCAGAAGCGATCCAGATGGCGCCCAATCCCAGGTCGATCGCTTCGTCGATACCGCGTAGCGCCGCGGACACGTCGTCGAACGGCACCATGGCAACGCCAAGCAGGCGGTCGTCGGCGTTGCAGAATTCGGCCATGGAGGCGTTGTGCGCGCTCGCTGTCGCGTAGCGCACGTCGATCGATTGAGCAGCGAACACCTTGCGCGCGCAGAACGACGAGAAGATCACCTGCCGGCGGAAACCGAGAAGGTCGAGCGCAACGCCGCGTTCACGGCCGCCGAACGAGCCGAGGGCCGCGTGCCATTTGGGGCCGCGCGTGAGGTTGTCGCCGAGGGCGACGAGTTCGGCAACGGTTGCCTCGTTGTGGCCGGGCGATCCGTCGAGCGCGCGCATGTCCGCGCTGATGTCACCGAATTCGATGTCGTCGAGACTCGGGATCGCTTCGCTGAACTCGGGACTCGCGTATTTCGACAGGAAATCCGCCATCTCCATCAGATGGCTGTCGGCGTCGAAAATGACGCGTGATCCCGCGTAACTCATCTTGTTGGCGCTACAGCGCGACGACGGCGTGACCCGGGCAGGTCTTGGCGCCGTCTTGTGTCATGACGTTGATGTCGAGGAAGACGCGCTGTTCGCCGTCGACGACCTTCTTCTCCGTGACCTCGCCCGTCACCGTCAGAACGTCGTCCTTCTGGTTGATCGCTCGGTACTGACAACCCACTTCGCGCACGACACCTGCGTCGCCGATCCACGCATGCAGTGCGTTGACGATGTAGGCATAACGTAGGTTGCCCATGCCGAAAGCGCCTTCCTCGTTGCCGGCTTTCCGGCCCGCTTCGTCGTCCATGTGGAACGGTACGAACTCATCGTTCACGGCGGCGTAGCGGTTCCACTCGGCGAAGCTCGTCTTGCGCGACCAATCGGGCAGTTGGTCACCCACGTTTACATCGTTGAAATCTATCGTCATAGCTTTGGACCTCGTTCGGATTCTGGGCGGATGGGCTAGTAGCGGATGCCGATCGACATGCGTGTTTTGACCACTTCGTCGTTCTGGTTGCGCCACTCGATCTCGTTGCGAACGTAGAGCGTGTGGCCGAGCCGACCTTCACGCTCGTTCCAATCGACCAGGCGTTGACGTGCTGAGATCACGTCGCCCGGGCGCATCGGCGCGCCGTAGGTATCGGTTTGCCCGCCGTTCATGCCGGTCAGGGGCTTGCCGTCGGGTCGCGCACCCGCGAGATTCGCGGCGAGCGCTGCCGGGCGTTCGAGTGGCCAGGCGAACGGGTTGAAATCGGGCGGGGCGATGATGCCGCCCCAACGCGTCGTCTGGGCGTATTCCTCATCCCAATAGACGCGCGGCGGTTTCTCGGGATAGTGCGTCGCCATCGCCCAGCGGCGGATATCGGTCGCGGTGATGGGTGGCGCGAAACGGGGTTCGGACCATTGTCCCTGGGCCGACTCCATCTCGGGTGTTACGTACGTCAGATCGCTCAACTGGTTTCTCCCCTCACTTTCTGACCAGCGGCCGGATCGGGCTCGTCCGACCAGTCAGCTTCGTCTGGCCTCGCATCATCGATCGGCTCATGGCCCTTGTCTATCAACAGCAGTTCCGGGAACTTCGCGCCGATCCACGCCATCGTCACGATGAGTAGGGCGCCGCTCGCGAGAAATGCGGTGCGGATGCCGTAGAACTCGGCCAACGCACCGAGGGGAATCATGCCGAGCGGCATCAACCCGTGCGTCATCATGTTGATGGCCATGATACGGCCGCGGATTTCGGGGCGGATCGCGAGCGTCATGACGCTCATGTTGAGCGACCCCATGATCGATCCGAACGCGCCTGAGAAGAGCCCGACGAACATTGCGACGCCGAGGTTGTTCGACAGGGCGAAGGCGAGCACCGCGGCGCCCCAGCCGTAGGCCGCCCAGAAAAGCACTCGACCCTTGCGCCCGACGTCGCCGTAGCGTGCCAACGCCAAGGCACCAACGAGCGCTCCGACGCCCATGGCGGAATTCAGATAACCGAGCGTTTCGGCCGTACCGCCGATCACGTCCTGGTTGAACGCCGGCATGAACATGCTCGGCGCGAACCCGAAGGTCATCGGAATGAGCCCCATCAGGACGAGCCCGAGAATCAAGCGTTCGTTCTTGAGATACGTGAACCCTTCGACCACGTCCTGCCACGGCCGCGATCCGGTCCGCGCCATCGGGTCACCGCGGTAGTTCAGGAGGGCGGTGCAGCCCACGGAGGTGATGTAGAGCGCGCCGATCGCGAAGAAGACAATGCCGACGCCGCGGGCGGAGCTCGTGTCACCGGCGCCGAACCAGGCGATGAAGACGCCGGCCATGGCTGGCCCCGCGATCCTCGACAGATTGAACGTCGCGCTCTGCAGCGCCATCGCGTTCACCACGCCCTCGCGCGGAACGAGTTCGGGGATGATCGACGCGCGGGCGGGCATCGAGAGCGACAACACGGTGCCGTTGAAGACGCCGAAACAAATGAAGTCCCAGAAGGTGACGTTGCCCGTGAAGATGATCCAGGCGAGCAGAAACGTGGCACCCGTATTCAGGAGCTGCGCCGAGATCATGATCGCTTTCTTGCGCATTCGATCGGCGATGACACCGCCGACCAACGAAAAGAGGGCTGACGGGAGCATGAACGAGAGCATCACCCAGGTCAGCGCAATGGGCGATTCGGTCATGTCGTAGATGAGCCAGCCGCGCGCGATGATCTGCATCTGCATCGCGAAGCTCGCTGCCAGGTTGGATACCCAGAGAAGACGGAAGTCCCGGACTTCGAGGGCCTGGAACATCTTCGCCAAGCCGCGTGTCGGTAGAGAAAGCTTCAAACCAGTCTGTGATCGCTCCGGTTGGGTGTTTCTAACCCGCGGCGACGGCGCGTGCGTCGGCGTGGGCGAGATATCGGTCGGGGATGGGGAACTTGAAAACGCGCGCCGCGTTGAGCCCCAGCACCTTCGCGCGTTCGGCATCGGTCAGCTGACCCATCGTCCGCTCGATTGCGGGCGCGGAATGCGGCCACGTGCCTTCGTGGTGCGGGTAGTCGTTCGCCCACATGAAATTGTCGACGAGGTCATGGTCGCGCGCGAGATCGAGCCCGGCCTTGTCTTCCTGGAATGTCGCGAACCCGGCCGCGCGGAAGAAGTCGCTCGGTAGCCCTTCGAGCTTCGGACGAACGAACATGTGGTGTTTTTTGTATGCCTCATCGAGGGCGCTGATCGCCCACGGAACCCAGCCGATACCTGCCTCGACGCTGCCGAACTTGAGGCCGGGGAATCGCTCCATCACACCTGATGCGCAGAGGTTTGCGATCGGCTCCATCGTCGGCGCGAGGGAGTGCACGGCGTAGTTGATGACGGCGCCGCCGTTACCGCGCGATGTGCGTGGATCGCGGCCTGTCGAGACGTGAAACGTCATGGGCAGGTCGGCCGCCTCGATCGTTTGCCAGAGCGGATCGAACTCCGGCAGGTTGTAGTTCAGGTGTTCGTGGTTGCCGGGCCCCCAGACGGGTTTGCACGGCAGCGAGAGCCCGCGGAAACCGAGTTCGGCGAGGCGTTCGACTTCGGCTATCGCGCCGGGGATGTCCGCCGCGGCAATACAGCCCATCGGCGAGAGCCGGTCGTTGTGTTCGCCGAAGACCTCCCACGCCCAATCGTTCCAGACGCGGCACATCGCCTGAGAAAACTCAGCATCGGGTGTGGCCCAGATCGTCAAGCCCTTGTTAGGAAAGAGTATTTCGGCATCGACGCCGTCGGCGGTGAGATCACTGATGCGCTCTTCGGGCGTCGTCCCCGAACGGTTTCGGAGCCCGTCTTCACCCTCGAACTTGATGTCGCGGATCCGCAGCGGTCTGAAGCCTTCGGTCTTCTGATACTTCTTGCCATCGCCGGTGACCGAGACGCCTGGCAAGCGATCGCGGTACTTGGCGTCCATGCGCGTCGCCCAGAGGTCGGCCGGTTCCTGGACGTGACCATCCATCGACACCATGAAGTATTTGTCGTCGGCATCGGGTCGTGCGGTGCGGGTCCAACCCTCGATACCGGGGGTCTCGAGGCGCCAGGCGTTGTTCTCGTCCGGTGCGGGGATCACGCTCGCCAAAAGAAATGCCTCATCGCGGGGTAATCCCCTACTTTACTCGATCGAAGCGCCCGATAATCTCGCGTCGCGTTCATCAGGGGGTACAAAAGTCACAGATGAGTGAAGAAGCCGCATCCATTGAACCGCCTTTTGCAGGGCTCAAGGTGCTCGAATTCGCGAACATCCTCGCGGGGCCGGCCGTCGGTCAGTTCTGTGCGGAACTCGGCGCCACGGTCGTCAAGGTCGAACACCCGTCGGGTGGCGATCCCACGCGGGGGTGGCGGCTGACGACCGAAGGGGCGGATGCGGTGTCGGCGTACTTTTCGAGCGTCAATCGCGGCAAACACTCGATCGCGCTCGATTTTCGCCGCGATGCACAACGCGTGCAGCAGTTGGTCGGCTGGGCCGACGTCGTCATCGTCGGTTTCAAACCGGGCGACGAAGTGAAGTTCGGCCTCGACTACGATCACGTACGAAACAAGAACCCGGGGCTGATCTACCTGCAATTGACCGCCTACGGTACGGCGGACGCTCGCCCCGGTTTCGATGCCATCCTGCAGGCCGAGAGCGGGTTTACGTTTCTGAACGGCGAAGCGACGGGTAATGCGGTCAAGATGCCCGTCGCCCTGATCGATCTGTTAGCGGCACACCAGCTGAAGGAGGGGTTACTCCTCGCCCTTTTGAAGCGCGCCAAGAGCGGCAGGGGCAGCTATGTCGCGACATCGTTGATGCGCTCCGCCGTCGCGTCGCTCGCCAACCAGGCGACCAACTACCTCGTTGCCGAAACCGTGCCGCAACGTATGGGTTCAGAGCATCCGAACATCGTGCCCTACGGCACGATCTTCGAGACGGCGGATGGTGGGGCGGTCGTGCTCGCCGTCGGTACCGAACCACAGTTCAGCGCGCTTCTCGACGTGCTGAAAAGTCCCCAACTTCTCGACGACCCTCGATATGTCTCGAACGCGGACCGCGTCGCACATCGCGATGAACTCAATGCCGAGCTCGCCGCGCTCTTTCGTGCGCGCCGCCAGGACGACCTGCTCGAGGCATTGCATGCCGCGAAGGTACCGGCCGGTCGGCTCAACGACATGGCAGAGGTCTTCGTCGAGCCTGAAGCGCGAGCCCAGCTCTTTGATGATGGGCGGGGCATTCGAAGCCTCGCGCTCGTCGGCGATTTCGAAGGGGCTGTCGATCTCAAGGCGGCACCGCGCCTCGACGCCGACCGCGACACCGTGCTCGCGATGATCGAGGAAACGCACTGATGGAACCGCACGAGATTTGTGAATTCTGGCTCGGACCGAGCGACATCGAGGTCGGGTCCATCGGCGAATTCAGCACCAAGTGGTATCGCGGCGGCGCTGCGATCGACGAAGAGATCCGCACGCGATTCGGCAAGACGATCGAGCAGGGGTTGCTCGGGCTTTTGCTCGAGTGGGCTGAATCGCCCGATGGTGCAGCCGCGCATGTGATTCTGCTCGATCAGTTCACCCGCCACGCGTTTCGCGACACGGCCAAAGCGTTTTCCGGTGATGCACTTGCACGCGCAATCGCGATGCGCGCCGTCGAGTCGGGCCTCCACCTCGAGATGACGATTCCGCAACGGGTTTTTCTCTATCACCCGTTCGAACACAGCGAGGACGCGGGCGACCAGGATCGATCGGTTGCTCTCTTCGAGACATTGGCCGAGGAAGTACCGGCCGAATGGCGCGAGTTCGTCGAGGGCTTCCTCGGCTATGCGCGCGGACACCGCGACGTCATCACGCGGTTCGCACGCTTTCCGCATCGTAATGCCGTACTCGAGCGCGATTCGACTGCCGAGGAACAGGAATACCTCGACGCTGGCGGTGGGTTCTGAGGTTAGCCGACGTGCGGCAGGAGTGTGAGTGCGGCCAGGTCCCAGGCGTGCAACTCGGAGAATTCGGCTACCCCGCCAGTGGCGAAGACCCGCGTCTGCCGAGACCCCGCGAGGGTCGGATAGGTCCGCGCCGTCAGAACCAGCTCGTCGTTGGCGAATACTTCGATGATCGATTGGTCGACGAAGATCGTGAGTTCGAGGATTTCATCGATCGTGAGCGGGGCGGTCTGGACCGCGAGGTCCCGCTTGGGCTCGTTCGAGATCATGGGGAATGGACGAAACACCGCAGGATCGAGGCTCGCCTTCGTCGTGTCGATCGAGAGTGCCCGTGCAATGGCGTTGTAGGTGATGCGCGTCTCCTCGATGCCGTTCGGTGCGGCACGCACGATGACGCCGACTTGAGTGGCCGTCAGTGGGCGGATGGCGAGGCGCAACTCGAACGCCGTGCCCGCGAGAGACGCATGGGTACGTACGCTGTCATCGAGCGTTGCTCGAGGCAGCGAGCGGAAGCGACGGCGCAGGATTTCGAGTTCGCGGGCCGGTTCCACACGCAGACCGTCGCTGGTGCCGGGCGACAACACGCGCGGTAGCGTCATCGTCGCGAACGTTTCCCGCTCCCGCTTCGCCGGCAATACCCAGCTCCAGACGATCCGCCGTCCGAGATTGTCTTCGAGCGATTCCGGGGCAAAGCAAGGCCCGCCCGGGAAGTTCATCCGATGGTGGCTCTCTGGGATGAATGTGTCGGATTCGACCCGGCCGACGTAGTAGCGCAACCCCCGCGCGTGGCTGATGCACATGAGGACGTCTTTGTCGCCGAGGCGGAAGAAGTCCGGACACGCGCAATCCTCGTTCTCATCCGTCCAGTGCGGATTGGGGTTGTAGAACGGTCGCTGATACGCCCAATCGACGAGGTCTGGTGAGGTGAAGAGATACGCGGTGTCGCGTAGGTCGTGCGGTTTGACGCGACCGCCGAGGATCACGTTGTAGCGTTCGCCGTCCCACCACGCGTGCGGGTCGAAGACCCGGTAGACGTCGTAGTTCGTGTCGCCGCGGCGCGGCTCCGGGATCACGGGGTTGTCGGAAAGACGCACAAATCGTTCGAGATCATCGTCGGCCGCCAGTGCGACGCAGATGCCGGCGTTGATGCCGTAGTAGATGAGTCCGGGGCGGCCGTCTTTCGTGAGGAATGCCGAACCCGAAAAGATGCCTTCCTCCGGGTCCTCGTCCGTGGCGATCAGTGCCGGTGGATGGAAGATCCAGCGGATGAGGTCGCGTGATGACGCGTGCCCCCAGGCGTGGCCGAAGCGCTCGTCCTGATAGATGTAGAACAGGTGATAGCGACCACGCCAGTAGATCGCGCCGTTCGGATCGAAGGGCGAACAGAATCCTTCGGGGGCCGTGAAATGAAAGCGCGGACGGTGCGGGTCGGGCTCGCGAAGCATATTGACGTCTAGCCCTGCTCGGCGACGTGACCGCAACGCGTCGGGATCACCCCGGCGATCGCGATTCGCCAGGCCGCTGGTGGCGTGTCGAGGCGGGTCGGCGGCTCGTTGAGCGCCGGCGCTTGCCGGCATCGGTCATCGATTGAATGCCGGTTGAAATCCGCGAGAGCGAGCATGAAGAACCGGGTCGCCGAATCGATCCTGACGCGCGATTCGTCGAGGTTTACCGCGCTCGTTGGGGCATTCCGGGTTTCCCAATGCACGAAGAGGGCGCGCTGGATTGCTTTCGACGCCTCGATCTGGGCGCGTAAAGCCCGTTGAGCCGCCGATCGTTCGGTCTCGCCCGCAACCGTGAGGCTGATCCGATCGATGAGTTCCGCCTCGCGTAACGGCCGGTCGATCGGCAGATCGTTGATCCATTTGTACGCGGCGACGTCGGGCATGATCTGAAGCCGCCCGGCGATGGCTTCGGCCAGTTCGGTTGCCGATGCTTCGGCCGTCGATCGTGCGGGTGCCGCGGTGCCGGCGACCACGACCGCAGCGGTGAACACGACGACCGCTGAAAGGAGCCGGACAAATCGTTGCAAAGTTTGGGTCTCGCGGGATTCTCGTCCTACGATGAAAAGTGAAAGGGGTACGGCGAGGCAAGTAGTCGCTGCGCTTTGTGTTTGACCGTTGGCGCTTCGAGGAATGGACATGGGCCGAACAGAGCAACAACCGCCGCTCGTTGGAATCCGAGTTGTGGATGCGACGACGCGGTGGGGTGAAATGGCCGGTCGTATCCTCGCGGAGCTGGGCGCGGACGTTTTGAAGGTCGAACCGCCCGAAGGTGCCGACGCGCGACACGTCGGTCCGATGGCAGACGGCGAGTCGCTCTACTGGCAAGCGCTCGGCGCCGGAAAGCGGAGTGCCGTGACGTCGGACCTGACCTCGCTGCTTCACGACGCCGACGTCTTCCTCGAGTCGGGTCGTCGCGGCGATCTAACCGAGGAGTTTCCGGATCTCATCCACGTGTCGATAACCCCGTGGGGTACGACGGGCCCTTTTGCCGACCGGTGTGCGGCCGAGGTGACAGTCGAGGCCGCCGGTGGTCTCGTCAATCTTCAAGGCAACGGCGATCGTGCGCCCGTGCCAATGGGATCGATGCCCCAGGCGGCATTTCACGCCGGCGCGCAAGCCGCGGCCGATGCGTTGGTGGCACTCCGGTGGCGGCAACGCGGCGGGAGCGGCCAACATCTCGACGTTTCGGCTCAAGCGGCGGTTGTCTGGACGCTCATGAACGCGACGGGTTATCCGCCGAATATGGGTCGAAATCCGCCGGGCACGAGCGAATTTCGGGGCCAGGGTAATCCTGTGGTCGCGAACCTCCGCCTACCGGCCGTGATCGAATGTGTCGACGGCTACGCCCTCGTTCGTTTCCAGATGGCAATCATCGGCGAGCGGACCTTCGAGGCACTTCGACGTTGGGTCGCGCGGGTTGAAGGCTTGCCGGAGGCCATGGCAAACCTCGACCTTTCGCGTTGGATGACCGATATGCGTGAAGGGAAACTCGATAAGGAACTCATCCAGGCGACGGCTGACCGGGTCGTGCGTTTCATGGAGCAGCGGACGAAGAGCGAACTGCAGAGCTTCTCCGCCGAGGCGGGCATTCTCTTGAGCGCGATTTACGACGCGGCTGATCTGCTTGCCGATCCCCATCTCGCCGATCGCGAATTCTGGATCGAGCACGAGGGGCGCCACTATCCCGGCCCGTTCGCGAAGCTTTCCCGAACACCGCTTTCAGCCAACCGCGCGGCACCCAAGCTCGGCTCGTCAGGAGGCTTCGAAACACTCGAGAGGGCGCGGGGATCGTCTCGCCACGCGCCGGAGATGCCGTTCTCGGGCCTACGGGTCGCCGATTTCAGTTGGGTCGGCGTCGGTCCGATGATCGGCAAAGCACTCGCGGACCAGGGCGCCGAGGTGATTCGGATCGAGTCGACCGGACGCTTGGACCTGCTTCGAACCGTACCGCCGTTCAAGGACGGCGAACCCGGCCCGGATCGCGCGCAATTCATGGCGAACTTCAACAGCTCGAAACGTGGCGTCACCCTCGATCTCAAGAACCCCGACGCTCAACGGGTGGCCCGTGAGCTCGCTGATTGGGCGGACGTCGTCCTCGAGAGTTTTTCGCCGGACACCATGGCGCGATTCGGGCTCGATTGGGCAACGCTCAGTCGTGATCGGTCCGACCTCGTCATGCTGTCGACCTGTATGCGCGGACAGACCGGGCGAGAACGAACGTATTCTGGTTTCGGCGGACAAGGCGCCGCGATCGCGGGGCTCTTCGATCTCGTCGGCTGGCCCGATCGACCGCCAAGCGGGCCGTGGGGCGCTTATACCGATTTCATCACGCCCCGCTTCGGCGTCAGCGTGCTGACGGCCGCGCTCATTGAGCGGGACGAGTCGGGGCTCGGTCAGTACATCGATCTCTCGCAGATCGAATGTGGCATCCGTTTCCTGGAACCTCTGATCCTGGACTATCAGGCGAACGGTCGTCTGACGACCCGTCTCGGTCAGGCGTCGACTGCTCTCGATCCACACGGCGTTTTCCGTTGCGCCGGCGAAGAGCGCTACATCGCAGTCGGCGTCGAGACGAACGAGCAACGCGATGCGCTCGATACGATTCTCGCGGGTGAGTTTCTCGATGATTGGTGCGCGGCACGCGATGCAATCGACGCGGCCGACGCGCTCTGTGATGCGGGCGTGCCCGCGGCCGTCGTCGCGCGCCCGTCGGACCTCTATGAAGATCCACAGCTCAAAGCGCGGGAATTCTTCGTGACCCTCGACCATCCGGTGATGGGGCCGACGCCGTACGACGGTCCGGTGACGAGATTCAGCAAGACACCGCATCGTCTCCGCTCGCCCGCGCCGCTCCTGGGCGAGCACAACGAATCCGTGATGCGCGACGTTCTCGGCAAAGACGACGCCGCGATCGAGGCGCTGGTCACGTCACGCGCGTTCGGCTAGACGTAAGGCACGCCTTGCGTCTCGACGTAGAGAGAGTAGATCGATTGGGAACCGGTCATGAAGAGCCGGTTGCGCTTCACACCACCGAAGCAGACGTTCGATACCGGTTCCGGTAGATGAATCTCGCCGATTTTGTCGCCATCGGGCGCGAACACGTGAACGCCGTCGTAGCCATCGCCGCCCCAGCCCGCGGCCGACCAGACGTTACCGTCGACGTCGACGCGAATGCCGTCCGAACTCCCGCCGCCCATGTCACAGAAAACCCGCGTGTTGGCGAGTGAATGCCCGTCGACGACGTCGAACGCCGTGATCGTTCGGGGGTGGCCGGGGAAATGTGAAGCCCCGGTATCGACCAGATACAAGATCGAGTAGTCCGGGGAAAACGCGAGGCCGTTGGGTTTCTTCAGCGTGTCGTCGACGACGCTGGCGGTGAGCGTGTCCGGATCGATCCGATAGGTGACACACGGCAACTCGAGCTCCGCCTTGTGGCCCTCGTAGTATCCGTGGCTGCCGTAGCCCGGATCCGTGAACCAGATCCCGTCGTCGGGATGCACCACGACGTCGTTCGGTGCATTCAAACGCTTACCCTCGAACTCGCTCATGAGCACGGTGATGGTGCCGTCGTGTTCGGTGCGCGTGACTTGTCGTGAGCCGTGTTCGCAGGTCACGAGGCGGCCTTGGCGGTCGCGCGTGTTGCCGTTGGCGTTGTTGGCCGGTTGGCGGTAGACGCTGACGGCGCCTGAATCCTCGTCCCATTTGAGGATTCGATCGTTCGGGATGTCGCTCCAGAGCAGGCATCGCGAATCGCCGAACCAGACCGGTCCCTCGGCCCACCGACAACCGACGTAGAGCCGCTCCACGGCGGCGCTGCCGATCCGATACGGCCGGAATCTCCGATCGATCACGTGGATGGCGGGATCCGGATAACGGACCGGTTCGTTCCAATCTCGACTCATGTCGTTCTCCGTTACACGATCGTCGCGACTTCGGCCCAGCCGCCACGGATCTTGGCGAGATCGGTCGCCTTCGATTCGATAGCCGCGATCGCCCCGAACGCGGGATCACTCATCAGTTTCGCCATCCCCTGGCGATCCTCGTACCAGAAGGTCGCCATGCCCGAATAACGGAACTCGCGGCCGCTGTCGTAGGCTGACGCCGGCAGGTGGTCCTGGCCGTACCAACGCGGCGCGCCCGTCCTTTCGGCAATCTCGGCGACGCGCGGCCCGACCTCGTCGCGCCATTGCTGATGAAAATGCATCGGCTCGACACCGGGCAACGGCGACACCAGGACGACGAGCTTTTCGCCCTCGGCCGTACCGTCGACGAAGACGCTCGGCTCCGTGATGATCGATCCCATCGTGTCGGTGTCGAAGAACTTCGGCTCGTCTTCGCGAATGGCGGCGAGTGCCGGGTGGTCGCGATTCGCGCGCATCGCGTCGATGTCGTCGAACCAGACCTCGGCGATGCCGTCGATCTGCATGAGATTCGGATCGCCGAACGGTTCGACGATGTGGTTCTGAACGTAACGGCGGATGCCCGGAAGCTGGGTCACGATGTCGGCGTGAACGTTCTGCCAATGCGAACGGAATGCCGCCATGTCCAGGTCGTCACGCTTCTGGAAATAAGTGATCTGCTTGAGCACGTGGATCAGCCGAGCGTCACGCTGATCTGACCCGGGAACTTCGCATCGTAGAAGGCGACCAGGCCACGAAGTTCTTCGCATTCATCGAACGGTTCCTGGTAGCTCCACATGGCATTGTCGAGCGTCTCGTCGCCGACCGTGACCGACCAGTAACTTGCGTGGCCCTTGAAGGGGCAATAGCTCGTCGCGTCGGTGGCGGTCAAGCTCGCCTGATCGACGTCCTCGATCGGCAGATAGGCGACGTCGCCATGACGTGACTCTTTGACGATGAAAGCCCGATCCGAGCGGGCAACCGCTTGATCCATGACGTTGACGGTGATCCTGCCATCGAAGGGCTCTATGGCCACGACGTGGTTGGGGTGGTCGACAAATCCAGGTGCCGGGTTGGTCATGATTGATTCCTCGTGTGTGGCGCGCCGATCGCTCGAATCGACGTTATGTCCATACTTTGCGCTCAGCATCGAGTGGCGCAAGCGCGAGCGCACTGTTCGTGCCGAAAATCATCGTCTCACGCGCGGTGGAAAAGCATGGCCACGCGGGCAAACCTTCGCCGTCCGGCGAGCCGTTACGCGCAAATGCCGTCCAGGTCTCCATCATGATTCGCGAGAGCCGATCGACGTGCTCGCCAGTACCGCAGAAGCGGTCCTGCGTCGGGGCGTCCGTGGTACCGAAGACGAACGGTATCTCGAGCGCATGACACGCGCCGAGGGCGCCGCGGCGCGCGGGTGATTCCAGTGTGAAGAGGTAGTTGAAGCCCGCGCGACCATGCGCGGTGTGCGCTTCGAGGAGGTCGAGGCAGGGCAGGCGAAATCGATAGTCGGAGAGAATCGCGTCTTCGAGGTCGCGATTCGTATGCGGCAGTCGACGACTGGAACGGCTGGTTCGGTAGACCTCGACGATCGTGTCGAGGCGTGCGTGCAGCGCCGCTTCGGTCTGCTGCTTCAATCGATCGATCAACGTCGTGTCGTCGATCGGCGTGGGGTCCGGTTTCGCCATGCGGGTGAAGAGACGCACTTCGTCACGATTGGTTCCGATGAGGAGCGGCACGTCTGGCGCGTGTCCGCTTCGCGCGCGTTCATGCGGCGGGTCCGGCATCTCGTCGGTTCCAAAGACCGGTCCCCAGGCACGTACCTCCCCCGCGGCAGTCCCTTGTGCAGCGACGATCTTCTCCCAGGGAACGCGCCGTAGGGCGGCGCTCGAATCGACCCCGACGCTACGTGCCAAGGCATCGGCCAGGGCGATGCCGTCCTCATGTGATCCAATTCGCGCGGCAGCGCCGCTCTGGGCGATGGCCCTGTGGTACTTCCCGTCGGCATCCGGCATTCCCAGCAGGGCTGCGATCGCCGCGGCGCCGGCGGATTCACCAAAAATCGTGACGCACTCCGGATCACCGCCGAACGCCTCGATGTGTTCGTGCACCCAGTCGAGCGCGGCGATCATGTCGTAGAGCGCATGGTTGGCCTCGGTGTCGATACGCGCGAAACCGAGCGCACCCAAGCGATAGTTGATCGTGACGACCACGACATCGCCGAGCTGACTCAAGCGCTCGCCGTCATAGATCGGCGCCGAGGCGCCGCCGAGGGTGAACGCACCGCCATGGATCCAGACCATCACCGGACGCCGTTGGGCGTCGCATCCGGGCGTGAAGACATTGAGGTAGAGGCAATCTTCCGCGATGGCCCCTTCGGCGGCCATTCCGGGCGTCACGCTTTGTCCCTGTGGCGCCGATGCCCGATACGTGGTCGCTTCGAGCACGCCCGACCAACCGTCGGGTGGTATGGGGTGCCGGAAACGTAGGTCTCCGACGGGTGGGGCCGCGAAGGGAATACCGAGAAAGATCTGTCCCTCGCTCGGACCCGTCGTGCCGCGGATCGCCCCCAACCCCGTCTCAATTTTGATGTCGCTCATCGTGCCCTCCGTCAGAAGCGTTCAGATCTTAGGCCGGATCGACGAGCGAGGGGTGGGTGGTGTCAGGGCGTCGTCAGATGCGCCGCCAGATTCGACTCGACTTCTTGTGTTTCGATCGGCGTGCGAGTCCCGGCACGATAAAAAATGCGTTTGTAGACCGTCTTTTTGTCGCCCTTGGGGTCGATGACGACTGTCACGACCAATCGATCATCATCTTCGAGCACGTACTCCTGGCTCACGCTGCGAGAGGTCGTCTTGTAGCTCTCGACCAGACGGCTCGTGGTCAACCGGGTCGTTCGACCTCGATGGCGACCGGGCACGAATTCGCGAACGCCCAACCGGTCGTACGTGATGCGCTTGCGCTCGTCGTCGTCCTCGATCGTCATCGATTGGCAGAAGAGCACGTCGGGGTTCTTGGGCGAGCTTTGCGACTCGGAATCATCCTCGGCGGTACCGCCTGGGAGCGGGACCGGAATACCCTGGATCACGATCGTCGGCTTGACGTTGCTGAAAATCGATCGCCCGCCCTGGCGAGGCGCTTCGGTCACCGACTGGGCGGGGTCGTAGCGCCATTGACCGTTCATCGTCGCAGCGTCGCTGGGCGAGGACCAGCTAGCGCACACAAAAAGCGTGATAATCGAAACGAGGCGCATCGGTGCGTTCCCCTGTTTGAGTCGTGGCTTCTACGGACTTGGGCCGAGAACCTGTCGGTTTCGACGCCCGCCGCGTCGCTTGGTTCCACAGAGGTAGTAAGGGAGTTCAGCTTGGATCGACCGCAGTTTGGCGTCGGGGAAATCGTCGACCACCAACGATTCGGCTACCGCGGCGTCGTCGTCGATGTGGACGCGACGTTTTCATTGACCGAGGAGTGGTACGACGCGGTCGCACGGTCGCGTCCTCCCAAGGACAAACCCTGGTACCACGTGCTGGTCGACGGTTCGGCGCAGACGACCTATGTCGCCGAGCGACATCTCGAGCACAGCGACGACACGTCGCAAATCGAGCATCCGGCGCTAGGGGAATTCTTCGGTCAGTACACGGGCACGCGCTACGTCGCGCGCTCCATCCACTGACCCTCGAGCGATCGAAGGCGAGAACGGATGATGCAATCGCTTTTGGCGAAAGAAGCCAATCTGACATTGCACTCCGAAGAGGATGCACTCGACATCATGGTGAGCGGTCTCCCGGCATGCATTGTCACGCCAGCCGAGCTCCACCCGGATTTCTTCGATCTCTCGAACGGAATCGCGGGTGCGATCTTTCAGAAGTTCGTCAACTACCGCTTCCACCTCGCCATCGTCGTGCCAGCGGACCATGCCTTCGGGGAACGGGTGACCGAGTTGATTCGAGATCACCGCTCACACCCTTGTGTACGCTTTTTCGAGACGGTCGATACAGCGCTTCGATGGCTGCGTCCTTTGGTCGTGAACGACGCTCGATGATTCGAACGGAGGCGGGGATCCTCAGTCTTGTTCGATGCGGCCAGCCACCGCCTGAACCCGTCACCAGGGGCACACCCGTTGCGCAAACGCTCGATTCAGGCCTGGGTCGGCTTGCCGCCGGATTTCGCTAGGCAGCTAGTCCGAAGAGCGCCGCGCCGTTGTCCCAGAAGATCTTTTTGATCGATTCCTCCGATAGGGGCTGCTTCTCGAGGTTCTCCATGCCGAGCGGCCAGGTGCCGTCCGGGTGTGGGTAGTCCGTATTGAAAGTGACATAGGCGTCGCCGACCAGATCGCAGACCGCCGGTAGGGTCATCTCATCGCCGCGGCAGGCGACCAGGAAGTTCGATTTGAAGTACTCGGTCGGGCGCCGTTTGAGATCGGGGTGCTCGGCGTTACCGGAGAAGTCCCAGTGCTGTTCCATGCGTTGCAGCCAGTAGGGCAACCAACCCGCGTCTGCTTCGACGTGCACGACCGAAAGTTCAGGGTGGCGTTCGATCACCCCGTACCAGATGAGGCTCATCATCGCGACCATGGCTTCGAAGGGGTGCGCGATGATGTGGCCCGACGTGTGGGTGTGCATCCGTTCGCCGTACGACGGCAGATGCGGTGAGCCCGAGTCGTGGATGCAGATCGGCTTGCCGATCTCTTCGATCGCGCTCCACACGGGATCGTATTCGTCGTGGTAGAGGTTGCGTCCGCACACGGGGTTCGGTCGGACGTAGAAGCAGGCAGCACCCGCGGCGGACGTTCGCCGGGCTTCTTCGATCGCGAGATCGGGCGCTTGCATCGGCAGCATCGCCGCCATGCGCAGCCGGTCGTGTGCGTGGCTGCAATATTCGAGGCTCCAGTCGTTGTAGGCGCGACAGACGGCGGCAAGGAGTTCGGGATCGGTGAATTCCTTGCCGAGGATCTGGCCGCCGACGGTGGGATAGATGACCTGTGCGTCGACGCCCTGGCTCTCCATGTCGCGAATCCGTGCTTCGGGACGAAACCCCTCGGCGCGGGATTGTTCGTGTTTTTCCATGCCGCGCGCCGCCGCTTCCTGGAACTCTTTCGAGTGCATCGGATAGCTGCCGTCCTGCTTGGTGATGGGTTCGCCCTCGACCAGCATGCCCGGTCGGCCATTGCCCATGTCACCGATCCTGGGTGCCGCGTCGGCGTAGTTCGAATCGATGTAGTCCGACCAGATCGTCGGTGGCTCCATCTGGTGTGCGTCCGTATCCAGTACTCGAAATCCGTTGCGCATGGTTCTTCCGCTCCCTTCGACTTAACCGCTCGATACGCGCCGCAGTGATGACGCACGGCAGATTTTGCTGGCGAAAACCGCGTTCACGATCTTGAATCCATCTTTCTAGCAGATTTGGAGCGGCGATGAAGTTCGGTTTGCGCTATCTCAATATGGGCCGGTTCACGGATGCGAACGCGGCGATCGAATTCCTACAGGCGGCGGAGGAGGCTGGTTTCGAATCCGCCTGGACCGTCGAACACACGGTCATGCCGGACGGTTACGAGTCCGCCTATCCGTATTCCGACGACGGCAAAATCGCGGGCGGCGTCAGCGACTTCCCGATTCCCGATCCGATCGTCTGGATGACCTATGTCGCCGCGCGGACCGAGCGCATCAAGCTCGGTACGGGAATCCTGATCCTGCCGCAGCACAATCCGATCGTCGTCGCTAAGCAACTGGCGACGTTCGACGTCGTCGCACCCGGTCGTTTCCTGCTCGGTATCGGCGTCGGTTGGCTGGCGGAAGAGTTCGCCGCGCTCAACGTACCGTTCGACGATCGCGGCTTGCGAACGGACGAATACGTCGATGTGTTGCGCACGCTTTGGACGGAAGACTGCCCGTCATTCGACGGTGAGTGCTTCTCGTTCGAGAAGGTTTTCTGCCGACCGAAACCACCGACGGGTCCTCTACCAATCCATGTCGGTGGTCATTCGAAAGCGGCGGCCCGGCGCGCCGGACGCCTCGGTGACGGCTTCTTCCCGGCCCGTGGTTACCCGAAAGAACTGATCGAGTTGGCCCGACAGACGGCCGTGGAGCACGGTCGTGATCCGGCGGCGCTCGAAATCTCGTTGAGCTGTCCGGAGGACGTGAACCGTCTCGCGGATTACGCGGGTGATGGCGTGACCCGCGTCCTCGTTCCCGTTTCACCGATGCCGGGGATGGCGGAGCCGATCCGGAGGCCGGAAGACGTACTGGCTTGGCGATCGATCATCGACGACCATCGCGACGCCGCTTGATCGCCAAAAGGAGCCTTTCATGAAAGTCGTCGTCATTCCCGGTCTCACGCTACGGGAAGTCACCCCCGAGGATGTCGAGCGAATTCGTGTGGCGGGTGGCGATGCAACCGTCGTCGTGACCGACAACGAAGGCGCACACGAAGAGATCGCCGACGCCGACGTCGTGTTCGGCTTCGTCAATCGCAAGATGTACCTCGGTGCCCAGAACCTGCGTTGGGTGCACGCGATTTCCTCGGGCGTCGACGCGTTCCTTTACGACGAGTTCAAGGCCGGCGACGTAGTCTTGACGAGTGAAAAGGGCCTGGTGGGGGATCATCTCGCCGATCACGCCATGGGCTTGCTTCTGATGCTGACACGCCAACTCGCAACGGCGCTGCGATATGGCCCGGACTCGTGGAACCACCGCCCCGAGATGCGTATCCAGGAAGTCGAATTGACCGGGGCTACGATGGGAATCTACGGGTTCGGCGGCACGGGTAAGGCGATCGCGAAACGTGCGGCGGGCTTCGGCATGCAGATCACCGCCCTCGACCGTGATCCTGTCGCGCCGACGGCGGAGGTACCTCACGTACGTGGGGTCGACGAGTTCGACGCGATACTCGCCGAGTCCGACGTCGTCGCGATCGGTGCGCCGCTGACCCCTGAAACGAAGGACAAATTCGACGCGCACGCGTTTCGGCAGATGAAGGATTCGGCGTTTCTCGTGAACGTGACGCGCGGTGAAATCGTGGTCGAGGACGATCTCGTCGCCGCACTCAAGAGTGGCGAAATCCTCGGTGCAGGGCTCGACGTGGTGCCGCGCGAGCCGCTGCCGCCTGAAAGTGAGCTTTGGTCGTTGCCGAACGTCGTGATGACGCCGCACACCGCGGGGGCGAGTCAGTTCCGGGCCGGGCGAAACGTCGATCGATTCATCTCGAATCTCGAGCGTTTGGTTCGCGACGAACCGCTCGAAGGCGTCATCGACAAGGATCTCGGTTACTAGGCGGCCGCTGGCTCGTTCGGAAAGGCGAGTCTGAACACGGCGCCTTCGCCGGCGGCGGGTGCGCGGCAGTCGATCGAACCGCCGGCGTTCTGTACGAGTGACTTCGTGATCGCGAGTCCGAGACCGGTGCCACCTGCGTCGCGTCGTGTCGTAAAGAACGGCTCGAACACGTTGTCCCGGTTACCGGGTGAGATACCACGCCCGTCGTCGATCAGATCGACGACCGTCGTCGAGGGCTCGACGTCGCAGCGAATCGTCAGGTTTTTTGCGCCGTGCTGATACGAATTCTCGGCGGCGTTCTGGAGCACCGCCCGGAGTGCTTCGTGGTCGATCGGCAGCGGTGTTTCCACGGCCGATCCTTCGAGATGGACGGTGAGATTGTCGACGCGCGGTGCGGCGTCGCGAATCGAGGAATAACTCTTCGACGGGCCACGCATATCGGCGTGCGCTAGTTCCAGGAGCCGCTGCGTGAGGCGTTCGAGGCGATCGACGTCTTCGGTGAGGTTTTTCAGGAAACGGTCACGCTCGGCAGTTTCCATCTCGTCGATGTGATCTTCGAGCACCTCGAGTGTGCCTGCCATCGCCGTGATCGGCGTCTTGAACTCATGCCCGACGCTTCGGGAGAGTTCGCGAACGTACGTCGTCCGTTGCTGCAGAGTCTCGGCCATCGCGGCGACTGATTGCGTCAGTTCGTCGATCTCTTTCATCCGGTATCGACTCGTCGTGAGGCTCGTTGCGTCGCCGGCTGAGATCTGGCGTACGCCATCCACCAGGCGCTCGATAGGCCGAACATAGGAGTGCGAAGCGAAGATCGCGCCGCCCACCACGAGCAGGAGCAGGAAGGTACCGGCCTGCAACAGGAGGAAGCGTTTGTGGTAGAGCGCTTGCACGATCGTGGCGGGTGTTTGCTCGGCAAGCACGGCGCCGAGGATGCGATCGTCCACCACGACGGGGGTCGACACCGCCACTCGCAATGCATCGCTACGACTGAGCGCCACGAGCGCGGGACCGACGTCCGATCGACGATGCAGGCGACTCTGCGGCACACCGCGGAGCGCGTCTGTCACTTCCAGCCAGTCGTTCAATGACGTATGCCGATCCGTTCGGGTGGTGGCCACGATCGTCCCGCGGTGATCGACGATGCGAATACGTGCGAGTGTCGTTGCTTCCACGGCGGCGATGACGGGTTCCATCGAGAGCCCGATCCGGTCTGCGACGAGGTCCGGTTCCCCCCGCAGGGTCGGTGTCTTTGGCACGTCGTAGACTTTCGATTCGGCGAGGTCGAGAACGGCGAACCGGGGTAGGGCATCGCGATACGCCGTCGACTCTGCCTCGCGGGAGTGGTTGCCGACCGGCAGACCGAGATCCTTGAAACTGGCGGCAAAAGCCGCCGCGACGACTGCCGTCTGTGCGATCAGTTCCGACTCGGTCTGGCGCACCAGGGCGCTTTCGTACAGGCGGAGCACCTGGATGCCCGCGACGGGCAGAACGAGAATGAAGAGGCTGAAACCGACCAGGACGGTCCTGAGCCGGAACTGACTCAATCGAAAGCCAGCCGGAAACCCACGCCGTGCACCGTCTCGATCGGATCGACGCCCACTTCCCGGAGCTTCGCGCGTAAACGGCGCACGTGGCTATCGATGGTCCGGTCGCTCACGATGCGATTACCCGTGTAGGCGCCGTTCATGAGGCTATCGCGGTCGAGCACTTTGCCCGGCCGCCGTGCGAGCGTCGACAGAAGGCCGAATTCGGTGCGCGTCAGCAGGATCTCCCGACCGTCGACGCGCACGACCTTCGAATCGAGGTCCATCAGGAGCGGTCCGACTTCGAGTTCGCTCGCGTGTGGATCGCTCAGGGTGTCGATTCGACGGAACTGCGCCTTGACCCGAGCGACGAGCTCGCGCGGACTGAAGGGTTTGGTGATGTAGTCGTCGCCACCCACCTCGAGCCCCTCGATGCGATCGACTTCGGCATCCTTGGAAGACAGGAATAGGATCGGCGCGTTGCTCATGTCGCGCAGCCGCCGGCAGACATCCAATCCGTCCATTTCGGGCATGAGGATGTCGAGGATGACGAGATCGGGTTTGGCGCGCTCGAACTCGGCGAGTGCCAGGCGGCCGTCTGCCGCTTCGCAGACATCGAAACCACCACGTCGAAGCGCGAAGCAAACGACCTCGCGAATGTGTGAGTCGTCGTCGACAACCAGGACTTTGCGCATCAATCGATACTAGCACCGCGGCAACGCGCGCCGTTGGTGCGTTCCGACTTGCAGAAACGTTGCATGACTTTGGCGTTCGCTGCCGATGAGTGGGAGCATGGTGGCCCCTTAGAAGCGCTGGGACCGACCGATGAATGCCGAGGTGCCCGAGATCAGGGCGGCCGCGATCGACGATTTTCATCGCGACGGGTTCGCCGTCATCGAAAATGCGATCGATCCGGCGACGCTCGATATGTTGCGCGAAGAGTGCGCCACTTTCGTTGCCGCCACCGACCGCCACCTCGCGGCGAAAGGTCGGGATGTGCAAGGCATTACCCATCGCGGCAAACGCTATTTCATCGGCAACCGCTATCGCGAGAGTGAACGGCTCTGGCGTTACGTCTATGGCCCGGCGATGCAGGCCATCACAACCGCATTCCTCGGCGAGTCCGTCTATCTCTTCAACGAGCAATGGGTCGTCAAAGGTGCCGAGCAAGGTATGAAGTTCGCTTGGCACCAGGACTCCGGCTACGTGAAGTTCCGCGATCCGGGTACGCAGCACGCGCCCTATCTCACGTGTTGGGCAGCGCTGGACGACATGAGCGCCGCCAACGGCACGATCTCGGTACTGCCGCATGACGTGGCTGGTTCGCGGGATCGGATCTTTGACCACGAACACGAACCGGGGACCAACGACCTGATCGGCTACCGCGGTGATGAGCCGGGCACGTTGATCGAGATGGCGGCCGGTAGCGTCGCGGTTTTTCAGAGCACGAGCTTGCATCGAAGTGGTCCGAATCACACCGGCGCGCAGCGCCGGGTCTATCTCACGCAATACGCCGGGGCACCGATCTACACGCAAGCGGGCGATCTCTGGGGGCAAGCCGTACCGTTCGTCGATGGCGGGACGAACGTTTATGACCCGGTAGCAGACATCGGCCGGTAGCGCCGCCAATGCACTATCGAGTGGCCGTGCTGGGCGCGGGCATGTCGGGGCTCGCCATGGGTGCGGCGCTCAAACGCCACGGGATCGAGCGCTTCGTGATTCTCGAGAAGGCCGATCGGGTCGGCGGGACCTGGCGCGAGAACACCTATCCGGGCGTCGCGTGTGATGTTCCGTCGCATCTCTATTCGTTCTCCTACGACCTGAATCCGTCGTGGTCGCGACTCTTTTCGCCCGGTGGAGAGATCCAGGAATACTGCGAACGCTCGGCAATCCGCTTCGGACTCTCATCGCACAGCTTGTATGAATGCACGGTCGAAGCCGTTCGATTCGACCGGTCGAAGTGGACGATCGAGACGAATCGGGGCGTCTTGACGGCCGATGTCGTCGTCAGTGCACTCGGCGGTTTGCATCTTCCGAACGTGCCCGATTGGCCGGGTCTCGCGGATTTCTCCGGCGATTTCTTTCACACAGCGCGATGGGATCACGGCTGCGAGCTCGACCATCGACGGGTCGGAATCGTCGGGAGCGGCGCGACGGCGGTTCAGGTGATTCCAGAGATCGTCGATCGATGTCGCGAACTGACCGTCTTCCAGCGCAAGCCCGGATGGGTCGTGCCGCGTGGTGATCGTGCGATCGATTCGAAGATGGCCGAGCGACTGGCGACTACGCCGACGCTGAACCGTTTGCTCCGGTGGAGCCTCTATGTCGCGCTCGAGACACGTGGCCTCTTCGTCAAGAAGGGCCATTGGATGAATCGGCTCGTCAGGCGTCAGGCGGAGGCGTTTCTTTCGCGTGAAATCGCGGACGAACGACTGCGCGAACGCGTGACGCCGGACTTCGACATCGGCTGCAAACGACTCATGCTGAGCGATGACTACTACCGATCGCTAAGCCGACCCCACGTCGACGTCGTCACGGAATCGATCGACGCGGTGCGCCCGGGTGGCGTGCGCCTCGTGAATGGCCGGGAAATCGAACTCGACGTTCTGATCGCGGCGACGGGATTTCGTCCGTTCGACGTCACGACGGCAGTCGAATTCGTCGGACGAGACGGTATCCGCCTCTACGCGGTCTGGCGCGACGCGATTGCAGCACACCGAACGATGATGGTGCCGAAGTTTCCGAATCTGTTTTTCCTCCTCGGACCGAACTCCGGGCTCGGTCACAACTCGGTGCTTCTGATGATCGAAGCGCAGGCTCGTTTCGTGATGAAGGCGCTGTTGTCACTCGAGCGCCGCCGCGCAACGACGATCGAACCGACGCATGCGTCGGCCGCGTCGTTCGATGCGACGATTCAACGCGATCTCGCCAAGACCGTCTTCGGCGGCGGTTGTCGGGCGTGGTACACGGATGAGAACGACCGCAACTTCACGCTCTGGCCACATTCGACGCCGCGCTACTTCGCTTCGTTGCGCAAGATTGTCGAAAGCGAATACCAAATGAGCTAAGCGTAGAGCGAGAAGTCTTCCCAGTAGTCTGCGTAGGTCTTCGAGACACATCCCGGATCCGCGATTGCCGCCCCCGGGGTTTTACTCGCGAGCACTGACAAGGCCATCGCCATACGGTGGTCCTCGTAGGTCGAAAACGTGGCGTGGCGAGGGCCATCAGCGATCGGATGGATCGTCATCGCGGCAGGGAACTCATCGACCGACACAGCGGCCCGGCGAAGTTCCGTCGCGGTGCACGCGATGCGGTCACATTCCTTGACCCTGAGCGTGGCGAGCCCCTCGAGGTGGGTGGGCGAAGGCAGGAACGGCGCGATCGCCATGACGGTCTGTGCGGCATCGGGCATGTCGATCATGTCGACGTGCTCCAGCGGTTGGAGCTCCCGCGGCCCACTGATCGTGATCGAATCCGGGCCGCGTTCGACGCGCGCGCCCATTCGCTCGCAGAGTCCCAGGAAGCCGTAGTCGCCCTGACGCGTGGACTCACCGAGATTCGAGATCCTGACGGTCCCGCCGTGCAGCGTTGCCATGGCCATATGATAGGTCGCGGCCGATGCGTCACCTTCGATCGTGTGCTGGCCGCCTGTGTAGGTCTGCGGCGCGACGGTCACCGAACCCGGATCGATCCGAACCTGGACGCCGCGTTTCGCCATCTCGTCGGTCGTGACCGAGATATAGCTCCGGCTGGTCTGCTCATCCATGAGTTCGATCGTGAGGCCTTCGCGAAAGCACGGAGCACTCAGGAGGAGCCCGGAGAGATACTGGCTCGTCACGCCGACGCGAAGGCTCGTTCGGTCGGCCGGACGTTCCGGCCCCGTGATCGAGATCGGTAAACGCCCGTCGTGCGACGTGATGAGACAACCCAACCTCTCGAGCGCATCGAGCAGGTCCTGGTTCGGGCGTGCGTGCAGTTGTTCGTGGCCCGTGATTCGCGTGGTCGTGCTGCGTAGCGCGGCGTTGGCGATCAGGAATCGTAGCGACACGCCGCTCATGCCGAGATCGAGTTCGATATCGCCATCGAGGTGTCCGGGTTCGATCGTGGCGCGCTTGCCTTCGCGGCGCACCCCGTTTCCCATTGACACGAGCGCGCCGAACATCGATTCGATGTCGTCGCAGCGCGGGATGCCGTCGAGCGTCGTGGGCGCTGCCGCCATTGCCGACATCATGAGCTGCCTGAGGGCGATTGATTTGCTGCCGGGCAACGTGATGTCGACGTCGAAGCGCTCGCGTGGCGGTGCTATGGGGAGCGGACTAGGCATCTAGATCGAGATCGTGCGAAGCGTTTCGTCGACTGCCTCGAGCGTCTTGTCGATATCCGCTTCGGTGTGGGCCATCGAGAGGAACATGTTGTGCCACGGATGGAAGTAGACGCCCCGGTCCAGCAGGCCGTTGCAGAAGGCGTAGCCCATCTCGAACTTCGGGTCTTCCTCGAACATCACCGCGGGCATCGCCACGGGTCCGGTCTGGCTGAGCGGTACCTGGCGGCGCCGTGCGATCTCATCCATTCCGTCGCGCAGTCGATTGCCGATCTTCAGGAGATAGGCAGGGCAGTTCTCCTGCTCGAGGATCGTCAACGTCGTCCGAGCCGCGGCCATGGGAGCGGCCTGGTACCAGAACGATCCGGTGATGAAGACATGCTCCATGGCGTCGCGGAACTTCGCCGAGCCCAGCGTCGCCGCGATCGGTTCGCCGTTGGCGAGCGCCTTGCCCCATGCGGACAGGTCCGGCTGCACGCCGACGCGTGACCAGCTCGCGTCGAGACTCAGGCGAAAACCGGCGCGAACATCGTCCAGGATGAGTGCCGCATCGTTTTCGTCGGCCAGCCGTCGTGCGGCGCGCGCAAAGTCGGCATTGACGTCTTCCTGCGGAAATCCGGCGTCGTGGCGAAACGGCGAAACCATGATGCCGCCGATATCACCGGCGTTCTGACGCACGGCTTCTTCGAGACTCGTGACGTCGTTGTACTGGTACGTCGGGAAGGCGTCGTGTTCGGTTGAGGGTGCACCGGGTGCGCGGCGGTTCGCCCAGGGTTGGGCACCGTGGTACGCGCCGTCGGCCACCAACACTTTCGATTTACCGCGGTAGGCGCGAGCGGCCATCACGCAGGTCGTCGTCGCATCGTTACCGTTCTTGCTGAAGATCGCCCAATCGGCGTGGCTCACCATCGAGACCATCTGCTCGGCGAGGAGTACGACGGCCTCCGTCGGTCCATTGGCGATATCGAGCCGTTCTCGTTGGGACGCGGCGCTTTGATTCACGCGAGCGTCGTTGTAGCCGAGGATCATCGGGCCGAAAGAGCAGATGTAGTCGATGTACTCGTTGCCGTCGACGTCCCAGAGCCGGGCCCCGTCGGCGCGAGAGAAGAACTGGGGATAGTTCTGCGGCATCCGTGCACCGATCGCCATATGACCGTACATGCCGTTTGGAATGACCCTTTTTGCCCGCTCTCGCAGGGCGGCATCTTTCGGTTTCTCGATCATCGCCTCTCCTTAAAGCGTCTGGACACGTCGCTTGGTGGGCGGACTATACAACCGTCGATAGGGGGCGTTGCTTTCACTCGGGTATACCGCTCTCTAGAATGCGGCGTTTCACCAAACGGCAAGTAAGAGGGGACACACATGGCCGAAGTCGCGGAAGCCGACATCGACAAAGATCTCAACAACCTCGTGATGAGCGACCAGGTACGCCCGCTCTATGACGCGGTCACCAAGTTCATCCGGCAAGAAATCGATCCGCGTACGCAGGAGTACGTCGAGTCAGCCGGCGAACACGGCGATCGCTGGAGTCTCTCGCCACGCCAGGAGGACGTTCTCGGCTCCTTGAAGGACAAAGCGAAGTCGAACGGCTTGTGGAACTTCTTCCTGCCGGACGCCGACACGGGCGAAGGACTCAAGAATCTCGACTACGCGTTCATCGCGGCCGAACTCGGCAAAAACCCGATCGCCTCTGAATGCCTCAACTGTTCGGCGCCGGACACCGGCAACATGGAAGTACTCGAGCGCTACGGCACGGCGGAGCAGAAGGAGCAGTGGTTGAAGCCGCTCCTGAACGGTGAAATCCGCTCTGCTTACGCGATGACGGAGCCGAACCTCGCCTCGTCCGATGCCAAGCAGATTGCGACGCAAGCGCGCCTAGAAGGCGATGAGTGGGTCATCAACGGCGAGAAGTTCTATATCTCCGGTGCCGGCGATCCGCGCTGCAAGATCATGATCACGATGGTGCAGACCGATCCGGATGCGCCGCGCCATCGCCAGCAATCACAGATCCTCGTGCCGCGGGACGCGCCCGGGGTGAACATCGTCGGTCCGATGCACGTCTTCGGCCACGACGACGCGCCGCACGGCCACATGCACATCAAGTTCGAGAACTGTCGCGTGCCGAAGGAGAACATGATCCTCGGCGAAGGTCGTGGATTCGAGATCTCGCAGGGTCGCCTGGGACCGGGTCGTATCCATCACTGCATGCGCTCGGTCGGGGCTGCCGAACGTGCGCTCGATCTCATGGTGACGCGCGGTATGTCGCGCGAAGCCTTTGGGCGACCCCTCGCACAGCTCGGCAAGAACCTCGAGGTGATTTCGCGTGCTCGGATCGAGATCGAAGCGATGCGCCTCATGGTCTTGAAGGCCGCCAAAGCGATGGACGTGCTGGGCAACCAGGAAGCACGCATCTGGGTTCACATGGTCAAGGCCATGGTGCCGGAGCGTGTCTGCCAGATCGTCGATCAAGCGATTCAGATCCACGGCGCGGCTGGCGTTTCGCAGTGGTGGCCGCTCGCGAACATGTACACGAGCCAGCGAACGCTGCGGATTGCCGACGGACCCGACGAGGTGCATCACCTGGTCGTTGGTCGCGCGGAACTGCGTAAGTACGATCCGCAGGTCGGGCGCTCGTAGCGAACGCGCACATGTCCCGCACCTTGGAAGTCGCGCCTAGCGGGCGCGACTTCAGCGCGCTGCACGCGTCGCTCGAAAGCTATGTCGACGGTGGTCAACTGCCGATGGCCGCGAGTGTGATCGTCGAGGCGGGTGAGGTGATCGATATTGGCCTCTGGGGCCATCAGGACCGCGAAGCCGATGTGCCGATCGCGCTCGATTCGATCTATCGGATCTATTCCAATACCAAACTGATCACCTCGATCGCCGCGATGATCCTCTGGGAAGAGGGGCATTTCGATCTTGATGATCCGGCCGAGATCTTCTTTCCCGACTTCGCTCGTCTCAAGGTTCTGCGCGCGGGGGCGACTTCGCTCGACGATGTCGAACCGCTCGAGACGCCGCCGACGATCCGCCAGCTCTTCAGCCACAGCGCCGGGTTCTCCTACGGACTCTTCCCGGAGTCGGTCGCGGACGCCGCCTACGTCGAAGCGGACCTTTTGGGTGCCGACTCGACCCTCGAAGCCCTCGCGAGCGCCGTCGCCGACATTCCGCTCGCCACCCAGCCTGGAACCAAATTCCAGTACAGCGTCGGGACGGATCTTCTCGCGCGATTGATCGAAATCGTCACGGGCGATTCGTTCGCGTCGTTCCTCGAACGACGAGTCTTCGAACCGCTGGATATGCCGGATACGGGTTTTCACGCGCCTGCCGATTCGCTTGATCGTCTGTGCGCCAACTACGTGCCGATCGACGCTCGCGATTCGAGTTCGGGCGTTCGGTGTGTGCCCGATTCGCTGGTCGGTGGGTTCGACAAGCCCAAATCGTTTCACTCGGGCGGTGGCGGGCTGGTCTCGACGATCATCGACTACACACATTTTGTGCAGACGCTGATGGCCGGCGGAACGTATCAAGGACATCGGCTCGTCGAGCCGGCGACCTTGGATCTGATGCGCACCAATCAACTGCCCGCGGGCAAGGGCGTCGATCTACCGGCCTGGAAGATGCCCGATACGGTCTTTGGGCTCGGCTTCGCTCTCAAACTTCAGCCGGCTGAAGGTGAAGGCGCAAACGCCGTCGGCGAGTATCACTGGGGTGGTGCCGCAGGCACGCACACGTTCATGTGTCCGCGGCTCGACGCCGCCGGTCTCGTTTTCACCCAACGGCTGCCGGGTTTCTGGGATCCCTTTAGCCACGCATACAAGCGTGAGTTCTATCGCGCTTTCGGAGGGTAGGTTTGGACATCCAACCCATCCACGCCGGTTGCGGCGCGGAAGTAATCGGCGTCGACCTCGAGCACCTATCGTCGGCCCAAGCTGAAGAGCTCATTCGTGCACATGCCGATTACGGCGTGCTCGTCTTCCGCAACCAGTCGTTGACGCCCGATGCGCAGCTTGCGGCGGCCGAAGCGTTCGGCCCGATCAACGTCAACCGCTTCTTCGCCAGAGTGCCGGAGAACGAACGGGTGGCGCTGGTGCTCAAAGAACCCGATCAGGAGACGAACGTCGGCGGCGGCTGGCATACGGATCATTCGTACGACGAGGTCCCGGCGATGGGTTCGATGCTCTATGCCGTGGAGCTCCCGCCAATCGGTGGAGACACGATTTTCGCGAGTATGTACGCAGCCTACGACGCGCTCTCGGACGGACTGAAGGAAACGCTCGAAGGGCTTTCGGCCGTGCATTCGAGCCGCCACGTCTTCGGCCGTGCCGGTGTTCGCCAGGCGAAGCCCGATCCGCGCTACCACAGCCCCGATCTTGCGACGCAGGACGCGGTCCACCCGGTCATCATTCGTCATCCGGTATCCGGCCGACCGGCACTTTACGTCAACCCGGGTTTTACGCTGCATCTCGACGGTTGGACCGAACAGGAGTCGCGGCCACTCCTCGATTACCTCTATCAGGTCGCGACGCGACCCGAACACACCTACCGCCACCGGTGGGAGCCGGGTACGGTCGCGTTCTGGGACAACCGATGCACCTGGCACTACGCCTTGAACGACTATCAGGGGCATCGCCGGTTGATGCACCGGGTGACGATCGATGGCGTCGCGTTGGAGGCTGCCTGAGCGCGATTGCGAGCGTGGTCTAACCGGCGGATGAACGCTTGAAACGGCTCGCGGGGCGCGTCACGGGTGAGCGAGCCGTTATACTGGCTCTTTCGCCTCGGTAGTTTCATGCGACTCCTACTCGCTGCAATGTTGCTCGGCGCTTCGTTAAGCGTCGGGGCGACGAGTGTCGTACTCGCGAGTTTTGCCGTCCCTGCCAATGCGGATCGACTCGCCGATGACGTCGCGGCGCTCGGCCTCGAAGCGTCGATTCAAGAGGTCGAAATCAATGGACGGCGCTACTTCCGCGTCGTGATTCCCGTCTCGGGCGCCGAAGCGGCGGGACCGGCACTAGATGTGGCGGATCGACTCGGCATCGACGGGGCCTGGATCTCTTATGCGGACGCGCTTTCCTCGCCGCCCGCTGCCTTAACACCTCGACCGGACGAAGCGCCGTCGGTGACGTCGCCAGTGCCGGCCCGCGCTGTGGCGAGCGACCGGCCTGCCTCGCTCGACGATACCCGTGAAGCTCGCACGATTGGGCTCAATGTGCTTCGGCGGTCGGCCGATCACGTAACAGCACAGCCGGCCGCGCCGACCGGTGAGCCGATGCCCCTCGAACTCGAAATCGACGTCGGTGATGCCTTCGAGGTCGCTTATCAGGATGTGGTGGACATCCGTCTCGACGGCCGCCTGGACGAGGCCGTTTGGCAGGCCGTGCAGCCGCACGACGACATGGTCGTCATCGAACCCGACACGCTCAGCGCGACGAGTTATCGGACCGAGACGCATTTCGTCTACACCAATGCCGGGCTCTACATCGGCGTCTGGAACGAACAACCGCCCGACACGTTCATCGCTCGATTGTCCTCGCGCGACGAGAGCGTCAACCGGGACTCTTGGGGCATCGCCCTCGATACCTCCGGCGAGGGACTGTACGGCTACTGGTTCACGGTCAATCTCGGCGGAACCGTGGAGGATGGCCAGGTCGCGCCGGAGCGTGAATTCACGCGTGAGTGGGACGGTCCTTGGCAGAGCGCGACGGCTGAATTCGCCGACGGCTGGAGTCTCGAGATGTTCCTGCCCTGGTCGATGATGTCGATGCCGCGCGGCGACGGGCAGCGCCGAATGGGTGTCTGGACGAACCGTAAAGTCGCCCACCTCGACGAGCGTTGGAGTGCGCCCGGACTGCCCAACACCATGTCGCGCTTCATGTCGGCACTCCAACCCGTCGCGTTACCGAAGGTCGCGCCGCGCCAGCAGATCTCGGCGTTTCCTTACGTTTCGGCGACGGCGAACAACGCTTCGAACAAAACGCCTGACAGTGTCGAAGGCACTTATCGCGCCGGGGTCGATGTGTTCTGGCGGCCGACGTCGAACCTCCAGTTGACGGCCACGGCCTATCCCGACTTCGGTGCCGTCGAATCGGACGATGTGGTCGTCAATCTGACCGCGACCGAGACGTTCTTTCCCGAGAAGCGGCTTTTCTTCGTCGAAGGCAATGAGCTCTTCGTCACCTCACCACGCTCGTCGACTTCGACACAGCGCTCCGCCAGCACGATTTCCAGCACCGAGGGGAGTGGCGGGCGGCGAACAGCGTCGTCCTTCACGCGCGGCCCTTCGACCGTCCTCAACACCCGCCGGATCGGCGGCGCGGCGGTCGTCGACATCCCGGACGATGTCGATGTGCCTGCCATCGAAAAGTCGAAACCGACGGATCTCCTGGGCGCGGTCAAGGTCACGGGGCAATCCGGATCGTTTCGCTACGGGGTGCTGGCGGCGGTCGAGGACGAGGCGGAGCTCTACGGTCGGCGCGACGGCGAAACCGTGCAGGTGACGAGTGATGGACGAAATTTCGGCGTTGGCCGGGTGCTCTACGAGCGGGTCGGCGCGGGCCGTCAGTCCATCGGGTACGTCGCCACGCTCGTCGATCACGAACTCCTCGACGCGCAGGTGCACGGCGTCGACCTGCACTACCTCTCGCCAGGCGGCAAGCTTCGGGCCGACGTCCAGACGCTCTCGAGCAGCGTCGACGAGGTGGATGGCTACGGCGGGTGGATCGATCTGCGCTACACGCCGAGGCGTGGGCTCACGCATCAGTTCTCGCTCGATTATTTCGACAAAAACCTCGACATCAACGATCTCGGTTTCCTCGAACGCAACAACCTGGTCGGCGGCCGTTACGGGCTTTCGATGGTGCGAGCCAACGCATTCGGTCTCAAGACACTCGCATCCGGGGTCTCGATAGGTCACTGGCTCAACCAGGATTACCGGAACGTTCGTACGGGCATCTTTTTCTTCAACACGTTGACGTTCAAGAATTCGAACGAGTTCCGGTCGACCTTGAGCTACTTCCCGAAGCGTTGGGAAGACCTCGAGAGCCGCGGCAACGGCGCCTATCGCGTTCCCGATCGTTGGTTTGCTGAACTAGCGCTCGGGACGGACACGAGCCGAAAACTGAGCTTCAGCGTACAGGCTGGATTGCGCCAGGAGGACTTCGGTACCAATACATGGAGCCTGGGCGCGGGATTCACGTTCAAACCGATCGATCGGTTCTCCCTCGATTTCGATGCGAACTATCGCTACCGCAACGGATGGCTCCTGCATCGGGAAGACCGCCGCTTTGCGACGTTCAACGGCAACGACTGGCAACCACGCCTCGCGATGGACGTCTTCTTCAGCGCCCGGCAACAGTTGCGGTTCACAATGCAGTGGGCCGGGATCCGCGCGAAGTCCCAACGTGAGTGGTTTCTGCCCGAGGGCGACAACTACCTCATTGGTGGAATGTCCGCCGACGAATCGCGTGCGCTCGGATTGCCGGTCGACGACTTCGCGATCAGCCGCCTGACGGCGCAACTCCGCTACCGGTGGGAAATCGCGCCCCTGTCGGATCTTTTTGTGGTCTATACGCGGGGTAGCAACCTCGACAATCGGGTCGATGACGAATTCACGGAACTTTATCGGGATGCATTGACCGACCCGATCATCGACGTCTTCATCGTGAAGCTCAGATATCGGTTCGGCCGCTAAGCCCAGGCTGACGATCGATCCCTGAATCACGCCCCATCTACTACGGCTACTGGCTCGTTGCGGCCGCCTTCATAGCGCAACTCGTTTCGGTCGGCGTCACCAACTACTCCGCCGGCCCGCTCATGTTGCCGATGGTCGAGGAGCTTGGATGGACGCGGGCCGAATACACGATCCCGAGGTCGCTCGGCTTCGCCGTCATGGCGCTCCTCGGATTCGTTATCGGTACCTATGTCGACCGCTACGGCGGGCGCCGCTTCATGGTGGTGGGCGTCATCGTGGCATCGGCGGCGCTCTGGTGGTCTTCGCGTGTCACGACGCTCTTTGAATGGATCGTGATCAACGGCGTTCTGTTGACCATGGGTGCCGCCATGATGGGCAACCTTGTCGTCAACGTGACGCTTTCGAAGTGGTTCGTCGAACGTCGAGGCTTTGCCGTGGCGATGGCTGCCATGGGCGTTTCAGCGGCCGGTGTCGTGGTGACGCCGGTGGTCGGCTGGGTCGCCGAGACCTACGGCTGGCGTTCGGCCTGGGAGGTACTTTCGATTTCGGCCCTGGTCACGGGCTTGCCCGTTGCGCTCCTGATGCGCCGCATGCCCGAGGACTACGGACTGCACCCGGACGGGCGCACGGACGAGGACGTCGCGTCCGGCAAGACGGCGCTCGCAACCGCGGACTTCGCGAACTCGATGACCCGCGCCCAGGCGGTCAGAACGGGTGCGTTCTATGCCTTGATCGTCGCGTTCGGACTTTTCACGATCAATATCGGCGTGGTGCTGCTTCACGGGGTGCCCTATGTCGTGGACAGCGGCTTCTCGGCGACCTTCGGCGCGCAGATGATTCTGGTGATCTCCGTTCCCGCCGCACTCACCAAGCCGATCTGGGGGTTCTTCATCGATCGTGTTGCCGCCCGACCGCTCGGTGCGCTCGGCAGCGCCGTCACCGGCGGCGCACTCCTCATGATCGTGTACGCGACGAATTCGGGCTCGGTGCCACTCATGTACTTCGCCTACTTCATGCTCGGCGTCGGTTGGGGCGGCATGATTCCTATTCAGGAGGTGATCTGGGCGGGATTTTTCGGACGCCGTTACCTCGGCGCCGTCCGCAGTGCCGCGATGCCCTTCTCCCTCATTCTCGGTGCCGGCGCACCGCTTGCGGTCGCGTATGTGCACGACACGATCGGGCGCTATGACGAGAGCCTCGCGATCGTCGCGTCGGCAAACCTGATCGCCGCGGTGCTGATTCTTTTCGTACGACCGCCGCGGCGCCCGGACGCCGCCTAACGTCCGTTCATCGCCCACGACGACGTCCGAACCGGTTCGATCCGGATTGCCGTCGTACCGATCTCGACTGTTTCGTATTGCGGGTATTTCTGCACGAGCAATCGGGCGACGTCAGATGGCGTGTCGACGATGAACGCGTTGCCGTCGACGCGACTCCACTGGAGCGCTTGCCAATCCTCGTCGTAGACGTCGACGAGCAGCGAGATCCTGGAATTCGACTCGATGTTTCGAACTCGCTTCAGCCGGGTCGTCGATTTGGGTTTGCCGTCGATCGGAATCCAGATCAACCCCGTCCGAACGACGAAAACCACGGGTACGACGTGCGGGATCCCGTCGGATGTCGTCGCGAGGCGTGCTACCCGGTAACGATCGATCGAATCGACCGATATCCGATCGCTCATCTCGCCTTTCACCCGACCGTCACCGCATCGTGGCGAACGCCTTGCGCAGTTCGTCGACAAAGACGTCGGGCCGCTCGAAAGCGGCGAAATGGCCGCCCTTATCGAGCACGTTGTAGTAGCGCAGATCCGTAAAGCGCGACTCGACCCAACGTTTGGAAGCCTTGAAGATCTCCTTCGGGAACATGCTGCAGCCTGAAGGGACGGTGATGGCGTCCATCGAGCGGGCGCCGCCGAAGCTTTCCCAGTAGAGCCGCGCCGACGAAGCACCCGACGCGGTCAGCCAGTACATCATCACGTTGTCGAGCAGTTCGTCCCTGGTCAGGACGTTTTCCGGATGTCCGTCACAGTCCGTCCATTGGTAGAACTTCTCGACGATCCAGGCCGCCTGGCCCGCGGGCGAGTCGACGAGTGAATAGCCGAGTGTCTGCGGACGGGTGCTCTGTTGTTTCGAATACCCGAGTCCCAGTCCTGGTAGAACTGCTGCGCCTTGAGCGCATCCAGTTCCTGCTCGGTCAGGTTCTCGAGGAGATCACCGCTCGGCGCCACGATCGGCATGTTGGTATGCAGGCCCATGCAGTGCTCCGGGTCCTGCACGCCGATCGAGGCGGTGATAGCGGCACCCCAATCACCACCCTGCGCGAGGTAGCGTTCGTAGCCTAGTCGCAGCATCAACGTCGACCAAGCCCGTGCGACTCGCTCGACACCCCAGCCGGTCTCCGTCGGTTTGCCCGAAAAGCCGTACCCCGGGATCGTCGGCAGGACCAGGTGGAAGGCATCCTGCTCGTTGCCGCCGTGCGCGAGCGGATCGGTCAGCTTCTCGATCACTTTCGAGAATTCGATCACCGAGCCCGGCCAGCCGTGCGTGATCACCAAGGGCCGCGCGGATTCGATCGAGGAACGTACGTGCAGGAAATGCACGGTGACGCCGTCGATCTCTGTCGTGAACTGCGGATAGCGATTGAGGAACGCTTCGATCCGTCGACCGTCATACTCGTTCTCCCAGTAGTCGACGAGTTCGCGCACGTAGCTCAAGGGAATGCCCTGGGTCCAGTCGTCGACCGGCTCGGCTTCGGGCAAGCGGGTCAACGACAGCCGGGTCTTGAGGTCGGCCAGGTCGTCGTCGTTGATCGCGAGGGAAAACGGGTTCACTTCGGACATGTCGATCGTCTGCTTTTGGGGAGTCGCACGATTCTGCCACGAGCGTCGACGAGTGCTCCTATCCAGCGCGGAATTCCGGCGATAGGATCGCGCGATCGTCTGGAAACCCCATGTCCGCCAATCGTGCACTGATCTTCATCTTCATCACCGTGCTCCTGAACTCGATCGGGTTCGGCATCATCCTGCCGGTGATGCCGAGTCTGATCGTCGATATCACGGGCGGCGAACTGCACGAGGCGGCGAAGATCGGGGGTTACCTGGCGTTCGTTTATGCGTTCATGCAGTTTTTCACGGCGCCAATCGTCGGCAATCTGTCCGATCGCTTCGGCCGCCGGCCGGTGCTGCTCGTTTCTCTCTCGGTCTTTGCGCTCGACTACCTCATCATGGGTTTCGCGCCGACCATCGCCTGGCTGTTCGTCGGGCGCATCATCGCCGGGATGACCGCGACGAG
Source organism: uncultured Pseudomonadales bacterium (assembly GCA_951813295.1). Classification (GTDB taxonomy): domain Bacteria; phylum Pseudomonadota; class Gammaproteobacteria; order Pseudomonadales; family Azotimanducaceae; genus VXYL01. The sequence goes on along the minus strand of CATOTI010000001.1, from coordinate 784,947 downwards.
CTTCGGCATCGCCAACGCATACATCGCCGATCTCTTCCCGCCGGAAGAGCGCGCGCAGAACTTTGGTTTGATGGGGGCGGCGTTCGGCGCCGGATTCATCCTGGGGCCGGTCATCGGGGGATTCCTCGGCGATCTCGGACCGCGGGTACCGTTCTTCGCGACGGCCGCGATCGGAATGCTGAACGTGGTCTTCGGCTTCTTCGTCCTGCCCGAATCGCTGGACAAGTCGAAGCGACGTACCTTCGAGATTGGACGTGCCAACCCGCTCGGGGCACTTCGCGAACTCAGCAAATTCCCGCTCGTCGTCGCGCTGCTCGCTGCCATGTTCCTCTACAACCTGGCGCACGATTCGCTACCGTCGATCTGGTCGTTCTATGTGATGGAGCGATACGACTGGACGCCGCGCGACGTCGGTTTTTCGCTCGGTGCGGTCGGCATCTGCATGATGTTCGTCCAGGGGGTCGTCATCCGGCCCGTGATTCCGCGTTTCGGCGCGGAGCGTGTGGCGATCTTCGGACTACTGGTGAGCGCGATCAGCTTCTTCGGCTACGCGTTCTCGGTTTTCGGATGGATGATGTATGTCTGGATCGTGGTGGGCGCGGGCTCGGGGCTCATCGGTCCGGCGGTCAACAGCATCATGTCCGCGCAGATTCCGGCCGACTCGCAAGGTGAGCTGCAGGGTGCGATCGGCAGCGTGACGAGCTTGACGTATGTCCTGTCGCCTCCGGTGATGCCCCAGCTCTTCGCCTACTACTCTTCACCGGTCGCGCCGGTCTACTTTCCCGGTGCCGCGTTTTTCTTCGCCGGTGTCCTCACACTGCTCGGGCTGGCCGTGTTCGCGCGTACCATTCGTCGGCGAGTTGCGTCGGCGGCCTAACGCTGCACCCATCCGCCGGCGAACGGGAACGCCTGGCCGGCAAAGAAGTTGCATTCGTCGGTCGAGAGGAAGAGGGCGAACATCGCGTCTTCGCGGGCCGTGCCTAAGCGTCCGGCCGGTACCTGACGCTTAAGCGAGCGAACGAAGTTTTCGTTCTCCATCAGCTCAGGCGGGTAGTAGTCCGGGTTTTCGACGTAGTTTTGCGCGATCAGATTGATCTGCACGTTTGCCGGTGCGACTTCGACACCGATGGCCTGCACGTAACCGACCTGTGCCGCGCGCGCGGCCGAGTAAGCAGCAACGGTCTTGAGTCCCCTGAGCGCCGTCGCGCTGCCATAGACCACGATCTTGCCCTGTTCGCGCTCGACCATCTGGGGCAAAACCGCCTGGCAGAGCCAGTGCAGCGGATGGACCATCATGTCGAACGGCGTCTTCCATTCATCGTCGGTCAAATCACCGACGTTGATGCCGCTGAAATTAGGTGAAGCGAGATTCGCGACGAGCACATCGACTCGGCCGCTATCTTCGATGAGTTGAACGCATGCTTCGCGGTTGGTGAGGTCGCGGGTGTCGGCGATCACATCGGCGCCTTCCTCTGCGAAAACCTCCCGCGTGATGGGCCCCATGAAGTCGTCTGCCTGCGTCAATAAGACGCGTTTGTTCTGCAATCGATCGGTCAAGATCTTCCCTCGTTTTCCGTGCGGTTTGGCCTGGCTGAGGTGGTAGTCTACCGCCCCTTCGAAGCCGCGCGCGGCGAACACTCGGCGCGGGCGCGATCACGGATCGGCGAATCTCTGCACGCAATCGGTGGTCGTCAGCAGTTAGCCGCCAACAAGCCGAAAGGCGATGAGGGGAGGGGTATGTCGGAATTTGAAAGCATCATCTACGAGGTCGATCGAGGGCGTGCGCGTATCACGCTGAACCGACCCGAAAAGCTCAACGCTTTGTCGCTCAAGCTGCAAAGTGAATTGAACGAAGCCCTCTGGGAGGCGGACAACAACAACGACGTGCATTGCGTCATTCTTCGCGGCGAAGGGCGGGCGTTCTCGGCAGGCTATGACCTCACCGGCGCCGACGGCAACATTCCGGTTTCGCGCGCGCAGGACGATTCCAACAGCTATCGCGGCGGGCGCAGCGTCGACGACGATGCGTGGCAGATGGAGCGTTCTCAGCGCTATCGCATGGCACTCTTCGACATGCACAAGCCCGTGATCTCGCAGGTTCATGGTTATTGTCTCGCGGGCGGCACAGATGTCGCGCTCTTGACCGACATGATCGTCTGCGCCGAAGACGCACTTTTCGGATTCCCGCCGGCACGTGATCTCGGCGCGTTGCCGAACAACATGTGGCTCTACAACGTCGGTCCGCAGTGGGCCAAGCGACTGATGCTGACCGGCGACATGATCACGGGTAAGGAAGCACAGCAGATTGGTCTCGTTCTGAAGGCCGTCCCGAAAGAACATCTCGAGTTCGAAGTCGAACAGCTCGCTGATCGCCTGGCGAGGATCGACCCCGATCTCCTGTCGGCCAACAAGCGCATCATCAACATGGGGCTCGAGCTCATGGGCGCGCGCACCTTGCAGCGGATGGCCGTCGAGAACGACGTACGCGGCCACAACTCCAAAGCTGCGCTCGGCTTTGGCAAACGGGTTGCGGAGATGGGTTTGAACGGCGCGCTGCGAAGCCGCGACGAACCGTTCGGTGACGGCCGGGTGCGTGTCAACGGCCCTGAAATACGCGACGAAGACGGTCGTCTGATCGAGGACTAATTCCCCGATGGAGGTTGCACAACTCCTCATCAGCGGGGTGTCGCAAGGCTGCGTTTACGGATTGATCGCGCTCGGGTTCGTCTTGATCTACAAGGCGACCGAAATGGTCAACTTCGCGCAGGGCGACATCATGATGTTCGGCGCCTACGTGGCGTTCACCGTGATCAACATCATGGGGATGCCGTTTGTCGTCGGTGTCGCGGTGACGTTCGGCGCAATGATGCTCCTCGGCATGACGCTCGAACGCACGTTGTTGCGACCCATGATCGGCGAACCGCCGTTCGCCGTGTTGATGTTGACGATCGGCCTCGGTTTCCTCTTCAGGGCGGTCGCGGGCGCGGTGTGGGGAAACGAACCGCGCTCGATCGACACTCCCTACGCCGGTCAGACCCTCGAACTCGGGGGCGTCATTATCGGCATCGAGAATCTTGCGATCATCGGTGGTACCGCCGTTCTCTGCGGATTGCTCTTCCTCTTCTTCCGCTACACGAACCTGGGGATCGCGATGCAGGCGGCATCGCAGAACCAGCTCGCCGCCTTCTACGTCGGGATTCCGGTCAAACGTGTTTTCTCTCTCGTCTGGGGGCTTTCCGCCGCGATCGCGGCCGCGGCGGGCGTACTCGTCGCACCCGTTTCGCTCATCGAACCGCTCATGGGCTTCGTCGGCATCAAAGCGTTTGCCGCCGCCATCGTGGGTGGTTTCGGCAGCTTGCCGGGTGCCATCGTTGGCGGGTTGATCATCGGCATTGCCGAACAGATGGTGGGCTATTTCCTGCCGCCGGGTTCGGCTGATGTGAGTGCGTTCGTCATCCTGCTCGCCATGCTCTTCCTGCGCCCGGAAGGCATCTTCGCGACGTTGCAGCAGAAAAAAGTATGAGATTCGTTCTCAAAACCCGCTACGCGCAGGACGTCGACCTCTTTCAGCACAATGGCCAGCGCTTCTGGTACGCGGTGTTGGCGCTTGGGTTGGTGGCGGCGCCGTTTTTCCTCGACGCGTTCTATCTCGGCGAATTGGCGCTCGTCTACATCTGGGCGATTGCCGGCGTTGGACTCATGCTGCTGGTCGGCTACACCGGTCAGGTGAGCCTCGGCCACGCCGCGTTTCTCGCGCTCGGTGCATATATGCACTCGATTCTGCTCGGCTACGGGGTGCCGTTTCTGATCTCCGCGCCGATCGCGACGGCCTTCACGGGACTCATCGGCGCACTCGTCGGGATTCCTGCGCTCCGGATGACCGGTATCTACCTCGCGATCGCGACGCTTGCGTTCGAGCGGATCGTTGCGCACGTCATCGAACACTGGGAGTCGATGACGGGCGGATTCCGTGGCATGCGTGTGCCCGATCCGACACTTTTCGGGATCGATCTGCTCGACGGCACGACGTTCTACTTCCTCTGCCTCGTGATCCTGGTGCTGGCGCTCCTCGCGCTCATGAACCTTCTACGGGGTCCCACGGGGCGCTCGTTCATCGCGGTCCGCGATTCGGAAGTCTCCGCACAAAGTATGGGAATCAACGTCGCCCGGACGAAGACGCTCGCGTTCGGCCTGTCGGCGGCGTTTACAGGCCTCGCCGGATGTCTCATGGCCCACAAGGCGGGTTATCTCGCGCCCGACGCGTTTTCGATCCAGACGTCGATCCAGTTGTTGCTGCTGGTCGTCGTCGGCGGCCTCGGCTCGATTCATGGCATCGTCTACGGCGCGGTCTTCGTTGGGTTTCTGCCGCAACTGATCGCCTTTGCGCGTGATATCTTGCCGCCGGTGGTCAGCCAGATCCCGGGACTCGAGCCCGGCATTTTCGGGCTGATCCTCGTTCTTTTTCTGATCTTCGAACCCGAGGGCCTGCATGGGCGATGGGTGAAGATCAGGCTCTTTTTCGATGAGTTTCCGCTCTACCGCAAGGCGACATACAAACGCCAGAAGAGCTACCTGCGCACCGAGCGGTTGCGTTGAGCATGGCCCTGTTCGAAGCATCCCAGTTGAGCGTCAGTTTTGGCGGTATCAAGGCCGTCAACGAGGTGTCGTTCGCGATCGAGCCGGGTGAGGTTTTCAGCATCATCGGGCCGAACGGCGCGGGCAAGACGACGATCTTCAACCTGATCAGCCATTTCTACCCGCTCGAAGCCGGCGAGATGCACTTCGAGGGCGAGGACATCAGCGGGATCCCGACCCACCGGGTCGCCGAGCTCGGCATCGCACGAACGTTCCAAAACACCGAGCTCTTCGAGCACGAAACGGTGCTCAACAACATGTTGATCGGCCGTCACGTACACCGCTCGACGAACCTCGCCGCGGAGCTCCTGCATCTGCCTTCCGTGCGCGCTCAGGAACTCGCGTTCCGTGACCGCATCGAACAGGTGATCGATCTCCTCGATCTGCAGCGCTACCGCGAGCAGCGTATCGGCAGCTTGCCTTACGGCGTGCGCAAGATGGTCGAGATCGCGCGTGCGCTTTGTCTCGATCCCAAGCTGCTGCTGCTCGACGAACCGTCCTCGGGGCTCAATCCGGAGGAGACGGAGGATGTCGCGTTCTGGATCGAGGACATCGTCGAGGATCTCGGCATTACGGTCGCGATGGTCGAGCACGACATGAATCTCGTCGCGACCGTCTCCTCGCGCGTCATGGCACTCGCAGACGGCGCGGTGCTCGCGACTGGCAGCGCGGCCGAGATCCAGAACCACCCGGAAGTTCAACGGGCTTATCTCGGAGACTGAATCCCGATGATGTTGACGCTGCGCAATATCGAGACCTACTACGGCCCGATCATGGCCATTCGCGGGGTGTCGCTCGAGGTGGCGGAAGAGTCGATCGTGACGATTCTCGGCGCGAACGGGGCCGGTAAGACGACGGTTCTGAAGACCATCAGTGGTGCGATGGATCCGCAGAAGGGATCGGTCACCTTTCAGGGCGAGGAAATCACCGGTCGTGATCCGGATCGCGTGGCCCGTCTCGGCCTCGCGCACGTTCCCGAGGGACGCGAGGTATTTCCGTTTTTGTCCGTCGAAGAAAACTTGCGGATGGGGGCTTACTCGCGGCGCGACGGCGACGGCATCAAGAGCGATCTGGAGCTCGTCTACGGTTACTTCCCGGCGCTAGCCGAACGGCGCAAACTCGAGGCGGGGTTCCTTTCGGGCGGGCAGCAACAGATGCTCGCGATCGGTCGTGCCCTGATGCTACGTCCGACGCTCATGCTGCTCGACGAACCCTCGCTCGGGCTGTCGCCGCGGCTCGTGGCGGAGATAGCCGAGATCATCAAACGGCTCAACGAAGAGCAGAAGGTGACGATTCTGCTGGTCGAGCAGAACGCGAAGATGGCACTCGAGATCGCCGATTTCGGCTACGTCATGGAACTCGGTCGCATCGTGATGGAAGATCCATGCGAGCGGTTGATGCAAGCGACTGATATTCAAGAGTTTTACCTTGGCATGAAAGATCAGGGCGTGCGCGGCCGACGACGCTGGAAGCAACGCAAGACGTGGCGATAGGGGACTCGATATGAATCAGGCTGTCGATCAGTCATTCACGGTCATCGAAGGGTGCGAGACCGTGCCGCAGCTCTTTCTCAAACGCGCTGCCGAGATTCCGGACACCGTTGCACTGCGGGAAAAAGACTTCGGCATCTGGAACGAATACACCTGGTCGGACTACGAAACGGCGGCACGCTACGCGGGGCTCGGGCTGAAGGCGCTCGGGCTCGCCCGCGGTGATGTTTGCTCGATCGCGTCTGAGGTGAACAAAGAGTGGATGTTCGCCGACCTTGGCGTCATTTGTATCGGCGGGGTCACCAACGGCGTGTACCCAACGGATTCACCGAGTCAGGTCGAGTACCTCATCACGGACTCGGATACGCGCTTCTACTTCGCTGAAGACGAGGAACAGCTCGACAAGGTGCTCGAGGTTCGCGACCGCACCCCGACGCTCGAGAAGGTCATCATCTTCGACATGGAAGGCCTTCGGCATCTCGATGATCCGATGTGCATCTCCTTCGCTTCGCTCCTGGCGCTCGGTCGAGAATTCGAGGCCGAGAACCCCGATGCCTGGGCGGAGGAGACGGCGAAGGCGAAACCGTCCGATCTCATGGTCCTCACCTATACGTCCGGTACGACCGGGCCACCGAAGGGCGCGATGATTCTGCAATCGAACATGATGTTCATGATGCAGAACCTGCAACGCTGCTACGGGATCGAACCGGGCGACGAGCAAGTGGGATTTCTACCGCTCGCCCACGTCGCCGGACGGATGTTCTATACGTTCACGACGCTCGAATCGTGCTCGATCGTCAACCTTGTCGAAAATCTGGAGACGGTGAACCAGGACCAGCAGGAAGTCTCTCCGACGATTCATTTCGCGGTCCCGCGCGTTTGGGAAAAGGGTTTCTCGACCGTCCAGATCAAGTTGAAGGAATCGACGTGGTTGGGTCGATGGGCGTACGACGTGGCGATCAGCGTCGGATTCAGGCGCGCCGCGGCGTTGAAGGCGGGGGAGAAGGTCGGCGTACTCACCCAACTCGCCTTCTTCTTAGCCGACATCGCCGTGCTCAAGAACATCCGGCGCCTCCTCGGAATCGACGAATGTCGCTGGCTATCGACTGCTGCTGCACCGATCGCGCCAGACCTGATCGACTGGTACTGGGCGCTCGGCAAACCGATGTACGAGGTCTACGGCCAGACCGAGTGCACCGGGATCGCGACGGCGAATGATGCCAAGGGTTTTCGCATCGGCAGTATCGGTAAAGCCACCGACGGCTGTGAGGTCGTGCTGTCGGACGAAAACGAGATCCTGATCAAGAGTCCCGGGGTGATCGCGGGCTACTGGAACAAGCCCGAGAAGACAGCGGAGACGATCCGTCAGGGATGGCTGCACACGGGCGACGTCGGTCGTATCGACGATGACGGATTCCTCTACATCATCGATCGGATGAAGGACATCATCATCACCGCCGGCGGCAAGAACATTACGCCGAGCGAAATCGAAAACCAGCTCAAGTTTTCGCCGTATGTGACGGATGCGGTCGTCGTCGGCGATAAACGGCCGTATCTGACTTGCCTCGTGATGATCGACGATGAGAACGTCACCAAGTTCGCCCAGGACAACGACGTACCGTTCACGAACTACACGTCGCTGTGTCACGCGAAAGAGGTCGAAGATCTGATCTGGGATGAGATCGAGTCGGTCAACTCCAAGTTCGCGCGTGTCGAGACGATCAAGAAGTTCCGCTTGATCGACCAGCTCCTCGACCCGGAGGACGACGAACTGACGCCGACGCAGAAGTTGAAACGCAAGGTAGTGAATGAAAAATATGCCGACCTCATCGAAAGCATGTACCGAGGTGGCTGAGGGGATATGGATTTGAAACGTGCACTTTTGGTTCTGACGACGGGTCTCTTCGTTGCTGGTTGTGGTCCGTCCGAAGCGCCGGCTCAGGATTCGGCGACACCACCGACGCCCGGGGTCAGCGACTCGGAAATCGTGCTGGGTACACACACGGATCTTTCCGGACCGGTCGCCATCTGGGGCGTCGGCTCGATCAACGGTTTACGGATGCGTTTCGACGAGGCGAACGATGCGGGTGGCGTGCACGGTCGGCAGATCCGGTTTGTCGTCGAAGACACCCAGTACCAGATCCCCCGTGCGATCTCGGCCGGTAACAAGCTGATCCATCGGGATAAGATCTTCGCGATGGTGCTCGCCGCGGGTACCCCGACCAACAATGCAGTGATGGAAGAGCAGTTTCGCAACGGCGTACCGAATCTGTTTCCGCTGACCGGCGCTCGGTCGATGGTCGAACCTTTCCATCGTCTCAAGTTCTCGCAACGCGGAATCTACTACGACGAAATGCGTGCCGCGGTTAGCCACTTCACGAAAAACGAAGGAAAAACAACGCCTTGCGTCGTTTATCAAGACACCGACTACGGTCTCGAGGTGTTGGACGGCGCCCAGGACGAGGCGGAAGCTCTGGGCCTCGGCATCGCCGCGACATCGGCGCACAAGACGACGGAGACGGAATTCACGGCTGCGGTTTTGCGGCTCCGTGACGCCGACTGCGACCTGGTGCTGATGGGCACGATCCACCGTGACACCATCCTGATTCTCGAAGCGGCACGAAAACTCGGCTGGCAGGATGTCGCTTTCGTCGGCAACAACGCCGCCTACGCCGAGGTCATCGCCCAGCACAACACCGGCGCGACCGAGGGTTACTACGCCTTCGTCGCCTTCACACAGGTTTACGAAGACGACGAGCTGACGCCCGAGGTGCGCGCCTGGTACGACCGTTACGTCGAGCGCTACGACCGTGCACCGGACGTTTCGGCGATGGAGGGCTACCGTGGGGCGGATCTGATCATCATGGCGATGGAGAAGGTCGGTCGTGATTTGACCCGGGAAAAGCTGATCGACGCGCTCGAATCCATCAACGACTACACCGATATCTGGGGCAACCGGGTGGTGTTCGGACCCGACGATCATCACGGCGCCGAATCGACGACACTGACCGTCGTGCGCGACGGCCGCTGGCAGGTTCTCTCGACACTCGGCGGCTGAAGCGCCGGCCGGCGAAACGGGATGTTCCTCGACTACGACGAAGCACGCTTCCCCGGGCTCGCCCGGTTTCGACGGGCGCTACTCGCCAATGACCTGGCGACGGCCGGGGCGATCGCCCGCGAGAAGCCGGATTGGTATGCGATGGAGAACCCCGACGACGGGTTGTCGCTCGCTGAGCTCGCGCGTCGTTTTCGGGCACAACACTATGCCTCCGAAGGCTTGGTCGACGAACTCGCGGCACTGCTGGCCGAAGAACCCGCTCTCATCGATGCACCGTGGACCGCCCAGAACTGGCGGCTCTTGAGCCAGGCGGCGACGTACGGACATCTGCCGATGGTGGAATGGCTGCTCGAGCAGGGCGCCGACGTCGATGCGCGAATCGACATTCCGCCGGATGACTTGACGATTCGCGAGTACGTCGCGGATCCGGGATTTCGAGACCGCGAGATCGCCGAACGCATTCTTGGGGTCCGATCAGGCTAAACCCTTTTCTCGAGCCCGAGATCTGGGTATGTTGCGCGCCACATCAGCGAGGGGTGGATTTCCGTTGCAAGACTTAAACGAACAACCGGATGGAATCTTTCAATCAACCGGTTTCTGGAAGGCCTGCACGCTGGGCGCTCTGATCGCCGCGATCATTCCCTACATCGCGAATCTCGACTTTTCCGCCGATCCCAACGTGACGGATTACGTCGCCGTTGTCGGTGATGTCGATAACCCGATGTGGGTGGTGGGGGTCAACACGGTCGATGGCACCGTGAGCGTCCGCGCTGAAAACGCGCAGCCTGCAACGTCGGGATCACACCACCTGTGGGTCACGTCGGGCGAGGAAAGCCTTTTGCTTGGCGAACTGCCGACGCTCGGACGCGAAGCGCGTGTCGAGATCTCGCCGACCGCACTCGCGGTGCTCGAGTACAGCCGTACGTTGACCGTCACCGAAGAGAGTTCGGCGGCACCCGAAAGCCCGTCCAACGAGGTTTTCCGGGCGACGGCGACTCGTATCTGAGCCGGCGCGCCGCCTTTGGCGGCGCGTGGCGGTTCATGCTGGCGCATGAACTGCTCTCATCACGGGCCAATACTGGCCTAGTTCAGACTTCGATCGTCCCGGTCGCCCAGTCGTGGATGAGGTGGTGGGCGATCGCCATCCGACCGGGGATCCGGAGCACGTCGCTCTCCTCGGCGAGCGCCGCCAGGACTTCCTCGCGCGAGAACCATCGCACGTCGTTCATTTCCTTCTCATCGATCGAGATCTCGGTCGTCTCGGCAAGTCCGTGGCAGCCGATCATGAGGGAACTCGGGAACGGCCACGGCTGCGATGAGTGGTAGCGCACATCGCCGACGCGCACCCCGCCTTCTTCCATCACTTCGCGCCGCACCGCCTCTTCGATGGACTCGCCCTGGTCGATGAATCCGGCGAGCGCTGAGTAGAAATTGGATCTCGCCATACGGCCGGATGACTGACCGAGCAGGCAACGGTCGCCGTCGACGATCACCATGATCGCGACCGGGTCGGTTCGCGGAAACAGGTTTGCTTCGCATTGCCCGCATTGCAGGACATTGCCGCCGCGTTTGGGAATGAGCGGACTGGCGCAACGGCCGCAGAAACGGTTTCTGCGGTGCCAGTCGACGAGTGACCGGGCGTGTGCGACGACCCCGGCATCTTCCATCGAGAGGAAGGTGGCGGCAGATCGTGCGTCGACGTATCGGTCGGCCGACGCGCTCTCGTTAGAGAGATCGACGACGAATCGGGCTGCACCTTCTTCGGAGCCGAGCAACAGGGCGCTTTCGAGGTCGCTTTCGTCGAAATGTTCACGGTGGAGCCAATGCAGAGACTCGCCTTCGATCGGCACGTTGAGGTCGGCGAGCGCGAGAAAGCGCGTGGAGTCGTCGTCGCGAGCGGTGTCGATCCAGACGTCGTCCCGACGACCGGCATCCTCGCGATCCAGCGGATTTCCAGAGAAGGTGTGTACCAAGAGCCGAATCCGTTCTTAAGCTGAGACGAAATGCTAGCTCAAGACGCGTCCGAGTCGCGCCATGAGTTCGGCGTGGCGGGGTTCATCCCGGAGGGTTCGGTACCAGGCGGTAGCCCAGTATTTCTCCGCGTCGTTGCCCGGCCCGCCGTTGTCGATGATTTCTGTCAGCGTTCTCTCGACGTAGCGGCCCCAATGCGGACGACGACCGTCGACGTCCTCGATGTCGTATTCGTCGGCGAGGTCCCAGGATGAGTAAACACCACCGGATTTCTCGGCGACCGTGGGGTCGGTAGCCAGGGCCGCAATGCAGCGACCGACGAAGTAGGGCGTTTCTGATTCGGAAAACCCCGTGGCTTTGTCGATTGCATCGCGCCAGTTCGCTTCGGTCACACCGAAGTTGTCGAGCATCATCTCGGAGCGCAGAAACCCGGGGGTGACCGCGACGACCGTGATTCCGCGGGAAGCGCATTCTTCGGCCAGGGCGAAGGCGATGCGGATGTTCTGATTCTTTACGATGTCGTAGAAGAAGGCGCCGCGGTATCCGGCGTGATCGCCGTCAGTGATCTCGACGACGAGCCCGTTGCCGGCTTCGAGCATTAAGGGTAGGCCGTAGCGGGCGGTGATGATGTGCGTGTTGACCGCCGTTTCGATGAACGCGAGACCGCGCTCGACGTCTGCTTCCCACGGGCGCGCCCACTCCGCTTCGTTTTCACCGCCGATGTCGTTGATGAGGATGTCGAGCTTGCCGGACTCATTCCTCACGCGTTCGAACAGCGCTTCGACCTCGTCCGGGACTTTGTGATCTACACGAACGGCGATGCCTTGCCCGCCGCGTGAGGTGACTTCCTCGGCCGTCTCTTCGATCGTCTCTGGCCGACCAATAGGTGATTTTGTGGATCGCGTCGTCCGTCCGGTGCAATACACCGTCGCGCCGCGCTCGCCGAGCATGGTGGCGATGCCGCGACCCGCACCTCGTGTCGCGCCCGCGACGACGGCGACCCGGCCGCTCAGATCTGCCATTACCGTGGCACCGCGCAATCGTCGATCCGCATGGAATATCGTCGAGCTTGAGGATTGGCGATACTAGACCACCTGTTCGATCGAGGGGGGAGCTGTGACGATCGAAAACCGGATGACGGCGCGTGAACGTTTCGCCTACGGCGTCGGTGATTTCGGCATCAACCTCTATTTCATGTCGGTGATGTCGTTTCTTCTGGGCTTCTACACGGACGTGTTCGGCCTATCGGCGGCCGTGGCGGCGTGGGTCTTTCTCGTCGCACGGATCATCGATGCCGTCACCGATCCGCTCATGGGCTACATCGCCGATCGCACGCGGACGCGTTACGGCGCTTTTCGTCCTTATCTCGTATACGGCGCCATTCCGCTTGGCCTCATCAGCGTGGCGACGTTCACCGTTCCGGATTTCGACGAAACCGGGAAGATCATCTGGGCGTTCGTCACATACTCACTCTTCGGGGTCGTTTATACGGTCGTGACGATTCCCTATGCCGCGTTGACCGCACTTCTGACCGATCAGTCGCAGGAGCGGACCTCGCTCTCGACGGTGCGAATGGCGTGTGCTTTCACCGGCGGACTGCTGGCGTCCGTCGGCACCCTGCCGCTGGTCGAGGCTCTCGGCGGTGGTGCGGTGGGGTGGCAGATGACGCTCGTCGTCTTCTCCGTGGCGGCGACCATCTTTCTCTTCATCACATTTCTGCGCACGGTCGAGCGCGGGGTCGTGCCGGTGCAGTCGATATCGGCGGGCGACGCCTTTCGGGCGCTACTCTCCAACAAACCGCTTGCGATCGTCATCTTTCTCTTCACGTTCGGCATGCTCGCCTTCACGTTCCGACAGGCATCGGCCTGGTACTACTTCAAGTACAACATGGGCCGCCCCGAGCTCTTGAGTTTCTATTTCCTCGTGACGCTCGGCGTGATGACGCTGAGCCTGATCGCGATACCCAAAATCGCGTATCGCTTCGAAAAGGCCGGCGCTATCCGGATCGGCGCCTGCATCGCGATGGTCGCCGGAATCGGTTTCTACCTCACGCCGCCGTCGAGCGTCGTCGGAGTCTTCTTCTGGGGGTCCATGCTCGCCATCGGCGGCGCCCCGGTGGCGGTTCTCGGTTGGGCGATGATTCCCGATACGGTCGAGTATGCGCAGTGGAAATCGGGGGTTCGAGCCGACGGCGTGATCTTTTCGACCGCAAGCTTCTTCCAGAAGCTCGCGAAGGCGCTCGGTGGCGCGGCGGTCGCTGCGGTCCTTGGCTGGTTCGGATACGTTGCCAACGTCGAACAGACGCCCGCAACGCTCAATGGGATCAACATCATGATGTCGATCTGTCCGCTCGTGGCGAACGTTGCGCTCTTTGCGGTTTCGCTCGCCTACCCGCTCGATGCGTCGACGCACGCACGTATCCTCGGAGAGATCGGCAAGGAATCGGTACCACCCGATGCCGAACTCGAGCCGCAAGGTGCACGATGACCCGCCAATGTGCCCGATGATCCGTCTACGTGGGATCCGCTGGTTGATTCTCGCGGTGTTCGTCGCGCTCAGCGTCGTCACCGCCGCTGCCGATCGACCGAATCTCGTGATCATCCTGGCTGATGATTTGGGTTACGGCGATGTCGGCGCATACGGCGGCGACGTGATCCAGACACCACACATCGATGCCCTGGCGCGCGGTGGTGCGCTCTTCGAGGCCGGCTATGTCTCGCATCCGGTTTGTAGCCCTTCGCGTGCCGGCCTCGTCACCGGACGCTACCAGCAGCGCCATGGCTGGGAGTTCAATCCGGCCGGGCGCGACGCGAATCATGGCCTGGCGCTGGACGAGCAAACGATTGCCGATCATCTGAAGCGTGCCGGTTACCGCACGGGGCTGGTCGGCAAGTGGCATCTCGGCATGCAAAGCGCGTATCGCCCGCTCGCGCGGGGTTTCGACGAATATTTCGGCATCCTGGAAGGTGGCTCCACTTTCATCGATTCATCCGTGCCTGGCGTCGAGTATTGGGGGCGCCAGTTGACGACCCGTCGCAACGTCGTCTGGGACGACGAGAGGCCAGTCGAGGTCGGTGCCTACCTGACGGATGTCTTCACGGAGAGAAGCGTTCGGTTTATCGAAGACCATGCCGTGGGAAACGCGGCAGGACAGGCGGACGGACCGTTCTTGCTCTTCCTCAGTCACACGACCCCAGCAATCGACCGCTTCGCGGGTTCAAGCGCTATCACCACGAGGGCGGTATTCGGGTTCCGTTCGTCATGCATTGGCCTGACGGAATCGCGCCGCAGCGTGTGTCGGCGCCCGTGTCGAGTCTCGATATCCTCGATACTTTCCTCGCGGCCGCGGGGGTCGACGGGGTCAGTGACGACAGTGTCGATCTCCTGCCTTTCCTCGATGGTCGATCGAACGATCGCCCCCATGAGTATCTGTATTGGCGCTCGGGGCCGACATCGGCCATTCGCGATGACCGTTACAAGCTCATCGAGTACAAAAAGACGGCGCTCACGACCGATGATCTCGATGCGACCGGTCGACTCGTGCCACCCGACGGCGCCTGGCGCGTCGCGGCCGATGCCAGCGAGCTCTTCGTCGCGCTCTACGATCTTCAGTCCGACCCGGGTGAACAGGTGAACCTTGCCGCACGACATCCCGACGTCGTCGACCGGCTACGGACCGCTCATCGGCGCTGGGCCGAGACTTTGGGCGATCCCATCATCCTGCCTTACCGTTCGACGCTCGCCGAGTTCGACGGCGTCACGGTGCAGTTGCTCTTTTGAACCTTGGCTACTCTCGTTCTCGAGGAAGTCGTCGATCGGTATCAACCGCCTGAGGGCGGTGTTCTACTCGAGCCAAGCGTTGTCGTACGTCATGACGCCGCCCGCGTCACGCTCCTGCGCCCCGATGGCAGCGCGTTGCACGCGGCAGTGCAATACCGCGAAGAGTGCGGCCTTTACCGACTCTTTCTGCCCGGCATTTCGTTGGAAGACGTACCGGTCGGGACGCGCGTCTTCACGGGCTAGGTCAATCCCATCGGTTGCTCCGTTCAAAGACTGGGTTTCGCGATGGGTATCGAGGCTGGCATGAGGTTGATGATGTCCAAGTCCACGACGACATTCGGGAACCTACGGATGCCTCTCCGGTAGATCTACGGATTTTCACGACTCGACGACCAACCCCATGCTCTTCCGTGCCTTGCCTCACAAGGGGACGGAGCTCAAATGATTCTCGATCGGAAACGACCTGCCCGATTCGCACACTCTAGGCTGGACACCGCGCGCTGGCTCTCGAGACGATCCATATCCCTCATGGGGATTCTTTCTACCCTCTTCTTCGTCGCGAGCGGATGTACGCCGACGCCAGCGGCCGATCCTTCGACGAACGCTGCGCCAACTGATACGGGTGGATCCGCCGCTGGCGACTTGGGCCCGCCGCAGGGCGAGCCCATTCAGGCAGTGCTGACCGCCGCACCGGTGGTGCCGCCGCCGATCGACCGTGATTATCCGGCCAAGGTGATCGTCGATCTCGAGGTGCGTGAGCTCGACCTCGAGATCAGCGAAGGCGTCACCTATACCTTCTGGACTTACGGTGGAACCGTTCCGGGAAGCTTCATCCGTGTCCGCCAGGGCGACAGCGTGGAGTTCCACCTCAAGAACCACCCCGACTCGAAGATGCCCCACAACATCGACCTGCACGCGGTAACGGGACCCGGTGGCGGCGCGTCGTCGAGTTTCACCGCCCCGGGGCACGAGACGGTTTTCAGCTTCAAAGCGCTCAACCAGGGGCTCTACGTCTACCACTGCGCGACGGCTCCTGTGGGGATGCACGTGGCGAACGGGATGTACGGCTTGATCCTGGTCGAACCGCCGGAAGGCCTACCGCCAGTCGACCGCGAGTACTACGTCATGCAGGGCGACTTCTACACCGTGGGCAAGTATCGCGAGAAAGGCCACCAGCCTTTCGACATGCAGAAGGCGATCGAAGAAAACGCGACTTACGTCGTCTTCAACGGCTCCGAAGGCGCTCTCGCCGGTGACAACGCGATTACGGCCCAAGTCGGCGAGACCGTACGGCTCTACGTCGGCAACGGCGGTCCGAACCTCGTCTCGAGCTTTCACGTCATCGGCGAGATCTTCGACAAGGTCTTTTACGAAGGTGGAACCCGATACCAGGAAAACGTGCAGACGACGCTCGTTCCGGCCGGCGGATCCGCCGTGACGGAGTTTCGCGTCGAGGTCCCTGGCACGTTCATCCTCGTCGATCACTCGATCTTCCGCGCATTTAACAAGGGCGCGCTCGGCATGTTGAAGGTCGGCGGCGACGAAGATCTCGTCGTCTACTCCGGTAAAGAAGTGGACAACGTCTACCTCGGCGACAAGGCCGCGGGCGCTGATCTCAGCGCCGTCGCGGAAGTGACACAGGCGCGCGCCATAGGCGCGATCACGCTCGAGCAACGTATCGATGCCGGCCGCACGCTATACAACGGCACCTGCTCGGTCTGCCATCAGAACGACGGTACCGGGCTGCCAGGGGTCTTTCCGCCGCTCGCCGCAGCGGACTTCCTCGCGGATGAGCCCATCGATCGAACCATCGGTATCGTCCTGAATGGGCTCACCGGGCCGGTCACCGTGAACGGTGTCGACTACAACACGGTCATGCCGCCGATGAGCCAGCTCAACGACGACGAGATCGCCGACATCCTGACGTTCGTGCTCAATAGCTGGGACAACGCCGGCGGGATCGTCGCGGCTGAAGCCGTCAGCGGTGTTCGTGCGTCGACAACTCGCCCCGAGGGGGCTGCCAAGTAAGGCGATGAACATCCACATGGTGGGAGTTCTTTGCATCACGATCGCTTGCGTCGCGACGGCGCAAGCGAACGATTTTGTCGCGGTGCCGGGCGGGGAGTTTCGCTCTGTCGTGCCGGTTGAAGTCGGCAACAACCAGGTGAACGTGGCCTCTTTCGAGTTGCAGGCCACGCCCGTCACGAATGCGGACTTTCTGCGCTTCGTCATGTACCAGCCCGAGTGGCAACGCGGCAGGGTGAAGGCCTTGTTCGCCGATGCGGAATACCTGTCCACGTGGGCGGGCCCGATCGCGCTGGGTGAAACGACGAAAACGGATCAACCCGTCACGCATGTCAGCTGGTTTGCGGCCAATGCGTACTGCGCCTCGCAAGATGCTCGCCTGCCGACCTGGTACGAGTGGGAATACGTGGCGGCGGCGAGCGAGGTCTTGCATGACGCGCGCGACAGTGCGGCGTGGCGCCAGGAGATCCTCGACTGGTACGCCACGACCGGTACGTCTGTGGAACCGGTCGGCAGGAACGACCCCAACGCCTACGGCATACAGGATCTCCACGGGCTCGTCTGGGAATGGGTCGACGACTTCAGTTCGCTTCTCGTCATTGGTGACAGCCGGGAACAAGGCGGTGCCGATCTTCTGAAGTTCTGTGGTGCGGGTGCGATCAACCTCGAGGCCAAGGAGAACTATGCGACGCTGATGCGCATCGCGATGCTGAGTTCCCTCGAGGCACGATTTTCGACCTCGAACCTCGGCTTTCGTTGCGCGAGGGATGTGTCACGATGATGGGTATTCCGCTCGTCCTGATCATCGCGGCCGCTTTGTTCGGCAATTCGTCCGTGGGCGCAGCCGATCGGCGGTTGCCCGACGACTCGATTTATCACCTCTCTGTCGAGCTCGAGTCGGATCGCGGCGGGACGATCGCGCTGGATGTCCATCGTGGGTATCCGGTGCTCGTTACGATGCTTTACGCCACGTGCCCGCATGTCTGTCCGACCATCATCAGCACGATGAGTGCTACGGCGAAGGAACTGGGTCCCGACGCCGGGCGCCTGCGTTTTCTCGCCATCAGCATCGATCCGGCGCGGGACACGCCGATGGTGCTGCGCGAGACGATGGTGCGCCATCGTCTCGACGAGAGATGGGTGATGTCCCGCCCCGCGCTAACAGACGTGCGCACGATCGCGGGCGTGCTGGGCGTGAAGTACAAGCTGCTCCCGAACGGTGAGTTCGATCACACCTCCAAGATCATGTTCTTGAACGAGTCCGGACAAATCGTCGGTACGACGGAGAAAATCGGGCGCGTCGATCCAGCATTGGTCGACTCGATGAACCGAACGCTCGAATAACCGCCACGTCGCGCTCGAGCGTTACTTCGAGCCGTTGGCGGTGAGCGACGTCACGTCTAGACGGTTATTCGGTCCGACGCCGCGCCGAAATGGTGCCGGTGTCGAATCCGAGCGTATGCATCCGTCCGATATACCGTGCGTGCTCGATCTTCAGGCATCGATCCATCACGACGTCCATCCCGGCGGCCTCGGCCTTCGCGGCGGCCTCGTCGTGAATCACACCGAATTGCAGCCAGAGTGTTTTGGCGCCAATAGCGATCGCATCGTCAACGATCTCAGGTACGGCATCGGGTGCACGGAAGACGTCGACGATGTCGACGCTCCCTTCGATGTCGCGCAGGCTCGCGACGGACGTTTCGCCCAGGACGTCGGTTTCTCGCGGATTGACCGGGATGACCGAATAGCCGTGCCGCTGGGCATAGAAACCGACGAAATGGCTTGCGCGTAGCGGGTTGGACGAGAGCCCGACGACCGCCACGGTTTTGGCCTGATGGAGAACGCGCTGGATGGTGATGGGATCCTGATAGATGTTCGTGGTCACGCTCGCGCCCCTATTGGCTCATGGCTTGTTGCAGGTCCCAGATCAGATCATTCGCGTCTTCGATTCCGATCGAAAGCCGTATCGTCCCCGGCCCGATCCCGGCTGCTTCGAGTTCGCTGTCGGAGAGCTGACGGTGCGTCGTGCTCGCCGGGTGAATGATGAGGCTCTTGGCGTCGCCGACGTTGGCTAGATGTGAAAAGAGCTGCACCTTCCGGATCATGGCTTGGCCGGCTTCTCGCCCGCCCTTGAGGTCGAAACAGAAAACGGCGCCGGCGCCTTTCGGCAGGTACTTCTGCACCAGTTCCCGATAGTTCGCGTTGAGGGCCGGATGGCGTACGCGGCTGACGTCGCCTCGCGTCTTGAGCCATTCCGCGACGCGATAGGCGTTGTCGACGTGGCGGTCCATCCGCAGCGGTAGGGTCTCGACGCCCTGTAGAAAGAGAAACGCGTTGAACGGGCTCATGGCGGCGCCGAGGTCTCGAAGCGTTTCCGTTCGCAGCTTCATGAGGTAGCCGTAGCTGCCGAACGTATCGTGAAAGGCAAGGCCGTGATAGGCGGGTGATGCGTCGGCGACGACCGGGAAGCGACCGTTGGACCAGTCGAAATCCCCCGAATCGACGACGGCACCGCCGATACTCGTTCCGTGTCCGCCGATGAACTTCGTCGTCGAGTGCACGACGATGTCGGCGCCCCACTCGATCGGTCGGCAGAGGTAGGGCGTTGCGAATGTATTGTCGACGAGGAGGGGACACTCGGCCGCGTGGGCGATCCGGGCGATCGACTCGATATCGAGGATGTTGCCGCTCGGATTGCCGATGGTTTCGCCGAAGAAAAGCTTCGTTTCTGGTGTCGCCGCGCGGCCCCAAGCGTCGAGATCGTCCGGGTCGACGAAGTCGATGCCGAACGAAAGTTTGCGTGAAAGGTGCTTGAGCTGGGTCACCGTACCGCCGTACAGCGCAGCGCTTGCGACGATGTGATCGCCCGGTTGAAGAAGCGTGAAGAGCGCGGACGATTGCGCGGCCAGGCCGCTCGCGAACGCGACGGATCCAATGCCGCCTTCGAGGTTCGCGAGGCGCTCCTCGAGCGCCGCGACCGTCGGATTCATGATCCGCGAGTACGTGTTGCCGTATTCTTGCAGGTTGAAGTAGGCGGCGGCCGACTCCGGATCCTCGAATACGTAGCTCGATGTCTGGAAAATCGGTGTGGCGCGTGCGCCGGTCGTAGGATCGGGGCGGGCACCCGCGTGTACAGAGCGAGTGGCGAATCCAAACTCATGCGTATCGACTATCGTCGATTCTTCGGCAGTCGTATTCACGATGGTTGCTCTCGTCAAAAGTGCGCGCAGCCTATCGTGGTCTTTAGGGGTGTCAACGCTGCTCATCCAGCGGGGACCGGTGGTGTCATGTCATGAGCGGTTTACACAGTGGGGTTATCGACCGGTTCCGTGACGACGGATATGTCGTGCTGCGGGGTGTGGTTCCCGTTGAACCGTTGCGGCGATTGCGGGCGCGAATGGATCGCGACACGGTCGATCTCCTGCGTTTTTGCGAACGTCTCGGCGGGAATCCCCGCGACGAGGGGCATTTGCAGCAAGGCCCACCACCGTTTGTCGATTTCGTCTATCCGGACATCGTGGCCAACGACGTCGTCATGGATGTCTGCGAGGCGATCGTCGGCGCAAGACCGGCCCTCACGTTCTACAACGGCAATACCAACTTTCCCGGCAGCACGACGCAGCGACTGCATATGGACACCGGCCACCGCTCGGCGCCGGGCGAACCCGTCCTGTCGACCCATTCGGTCGTCGTCAACGTACCGCCTGGGCCAATGGATGAAAGCAACGGGGCGATCGAACTCTGGCCCGGCACGCACCGGGTCGCCTATTTCGGTCGTGACAATCGGATCGATGACGAGACGCAGGCGAGCGTGCGGGAGACGACGACACCCGTTCAAATCGAGGCCGGGGCCGGCGACGTACTGATTCGCGACATGCGACTCTGGCATCGCGGCGTTCCGAACCGCTCGCCACGCGCACGGCACATGATTGCGCTGGTCCTGACCGCGCGATCGGCACTCGATCAAAAGCAGCGCCTGACGTTCGGCATCGGTTGCGAGGCCGCGTTCGAGAGTGGGCGGGTCGACCCGAATGCCGATTTCGTCCGGGGTCCGATCGATTACCTCTTCGCGCCGACCCTGCGTGCGTTCGAACGCCAGCGTGCCCGTCGATGAGTACGTCGACCGGTCGCTGGCATTACGGCTGGGTCGTCGTTGGTCTGACGCTCGTCAACCAAGCCGTGAGCGTCGGGATCCTGGTCTACAGCTTCACGCTCTTTGTCGTTCCCTGGCTCAATGCCTTCGATTCGGGCCGCTCGGAGATCATGGTCGCGGCCGTCGCCATGCAGGTAGGCGCCGGGATCTTGTCGCCGTTTGTCGGTCCGTATCTCGACCGCGTACCGCTGCGCAATCTCGTGATGATTGGGATCGGCTGCATCGTCGTCGCCTTTGGTCTGATGTCGCTCGCGACCGCGTTCTGGCAGATCATCCTCATCCACGCGACGTTGTTGCCGATCGGCAACGTGCTCTGCGGAACGCTCGCGGCGCAGACGATGGTCCTGCAATGGTTCCCGACCAAACGGGGCGTCGCCGTCGGCATCTCCGCCATGGGAACGTCGATCGGCGGCGTCGTATTCCCGCTCGTCATCGCGAATCTCATGGCCTGGTCGGATTGGCAGACGACGTTGCAGATCATCGCGGTCGTCGCGCTCATTCTCTGCGGACCCGCATCGTGGTGGGTGCTGAGACGCGAGCCGCCGACGCATTCGATACGTCGCGATCAGGTGCCGATCAGCGGTCGGCGCGATGTGCTGACGAGCCGCTCGTTCTGGATTCCGATCGCGGCCCTACTACCCGTCAATGCCTCCTTCAGCGGCGTACAGTTCCACCTCGGCGCTTACGTTCGTGATCTCGGCGCCGAGCTCTCGTTCGCGGCGGCCCTCGTGGCGACGACCAGTGCGGCCATGGTCGCGGGCAAGTTGATCTTCGGCGGCTTCGGTGACCGGCTCGATCATCGAAAACTCTATTGGGTGATGGCCGCCTGCCTCGCCACTTCTCTGGTCGTTTATGTCTGGGCGCCGAGCATCGACTACCTCTATATCGCCGCCGTGATGCAAGGGCTTGCGACCGGCGGTGTCTTGCCGGTCATGGCGCTCATCTATGGCAGTCGGTTCGCCGCGGGCTCGTTCGGCAAGGTCATGGGGCTCGTGCAACTCTTCACGATGCTCGGTGGTTTTGGTGCGCTGTTTTCAGGCTGGATCTTCGACTTCACGGGTGCATACGACGCCGCGTTCCTTACGCTCTTGGCACTGCTCGTGCCGGGTGCGCTTGCAATGATCGCCTTACCCCCGCCGCTCGACGCGCGGGACCGCCCCGAGCCGTCAGGCCTGGCCGAATCCGGTCGCGACTCGGATGGCGTCCGCGACGGCGAGGAGTCCCGCGTCGCGGGCTGACGATTCGCGCACGAGGTCCTGGGCGAGCGCGGACGTGGTCGCGAGGATCGAACTGAATCGCTCCTCGTCCGTCGGCGTTTCGACGAAGCGCGCGATCGCGATCGTGATGACGCGAAGCCCTGTCGATGCCTGGGGCCGGAACACCGCGAAAGGAAAGAGGTCGACGATCTCGGCGCCGCACTGCCGCGCGAGCAGGGAGCCCAAGGCGTCGTACCAGATGCCACCGCCGCGAACGTCGCCGCCGGGGAGATGCCAACGGTCGTTATCATCGGCGGTCGCGACACAATCGCCGACGGCGGTATAGAGCGTGGCATAGGCATGCGTTACCGCATCGTGGTCGATGTCGGTATCGAAAGCGTCGATCGAGCCAGGCGAGTCGTCGTATTCGACCGTGCGCAGAGTCGACTGCGACGCGAGCAATTGCGCGATATGGGGATCGGCGGCCATCGCTAGAGCGCCGACACTCCGCCGTCGACGACGAACTCCATCCCGGTCGAATACGAGCTGTCGTCGCTTGCGAGGTAAAGCGCGAGGTTGGCGACTTCGCGCGCCTCGGCGACCCGACCGAGGGGGACACGTTTGACCATCCGGTCGCTGTCGGCGTAACCGGGCACCTGGTGGAGCATTTCTGTTTCGATGAGGCCCGGATGGATCGAGTTCACCCGCACACCGCGCCGTCCGAGCTCTACCGCTGCGGTTTTCGTCATCCCGCGAACGGCCCATTTCGACGTGCCGTAGGCAAATGCGCCGGCCGAAGCGTTGAGTCCGGCGACCGATGAGATGTTCACGATGGCGCCACGGCCTGCCTCGCGCATACTCGGCGCGACGGCGCGCATGCCGAGAAACACGCCCAAGCAGTTGACGTCCATCACCTCCTGGAAGTCGCTCGGCTCGATCTCGAAGAGGCGCCCGGTCCTGAAGATGCCGGCATTGTTCACGAGCACGTCGATGCGCCCGCTAGTGTCGATGATTTCATCGATGAGCCCGGCCCATGACGATTCGTCGCGGACGTCATGATGGCGATATTGCCCGCCGATCTTCGCCGCGACGGCCTGCCCGTCGGCATCGAGGACATCGGAAACCCACACGATTGCGCCTTCCGCCGCGAATAGTTCGGCCTCGGCGGCACCTTGACCCCGTGCGCCACCCGTAATCAGACAGACGCGATCATCCAGTCGTCCCATCGAAATCTCACTCAAGCTGCGGTGGCCCGACCATAGAACGGCTCGAAAGGCGCATCCAGCTCGAAAATCCAATCGAAGGCATCCAAGCGCGCGCTCTTTCGCTTTTTGCAGTTCGAACCGTCGCGCGCGGATCAATCCGTGGAACGCATACAAAGCTCGGCGGCGTCGGTTTCTCGGGAGGCGTCGCGTTCTATGCGGCGGCGGCTTAGAATGCGCCGCCGCGACGTGTAGAATGCCGCGCTTCGTGCCCTGCGGGTGCGGACAAGTGGTGGGTGTAGCTCAGTAGGTAGAGCCCCGGATTGTGGATCCGGTTGTCGTGGGTTCGAGCCCCATCATCCACCCCATTTGACGTTTTCCCACGGCTTGATCGTTCGAACGCCGACCATCTGAGGCGGCGTGGGTAAGTAATTGGCGAGTTGAATCGATGCGCGTATCGGTAGAAACAACGGGTGGACTCGAACGGCGGCTGAAAATTGCCGTGCCGGCGGAGTCCTTCGAGGAGCAAGTTCAGGAGCGCTTGCGCTCGGCGACGCCCCAGGTGCGACTGAAGGGTTTTCGGCCGGGCAAGGTCCCTCTCAAGGAGGTGCGACGTCGTTTCGGCAAGTCCGTTCGTCAGGAAGTCGCCGCGGATCTCATGCAATCGAGTTTCGTCGAAGCCGTACAGCAGGAAGAATTGTCGCCTGCCGGTGCACCGAGCCTCGACGTCATCAATCTCGACCCAGGCGCCGATCTCGAGTTCACCGCGACTTTCGAGATCTTCCCCATCGTCGACGTTTGCGATCTTTCCCTGGTCTCGGTCAAGAGACCGACGGCCGCCGTTGAAGATGAAGACATCGATCGGATGGTCGAACGACTGCGTGAACAGCGCACGGAGTACGACGACGTCGATCGTCCGGCGGTCGAAGGTGACCGGTTGACGGCCGACTTCATCGGGCGTGTGGACGGCGAGCCGTTCGAAGGTGGCGAAGGCACCGATGTCCCGGTCAATATCGGCGCGGGCCAGATGTTGCCTGATTTCGAGGCCGGCATGGTCGGGATGACCCCGGGCGAGGAGCGCCTCATTCCGGTGACGTTCCCCGACGACTACCAGAACGAAGATCTCGCGGGCAAGGCGGCCGAGTTCACGATCACGGCGAAGAAGATCGAACAGCCCAACGTGCCCGAGCTCGACGACGCGTTTTTCGAAGCGCTGGGCATCGAAGAGGGCGGTGAGAAGAAGCTGCGCGCCGATATCACCGAAAACATGACCAACGAGCTCAACAACGCGATCGACGGCCAGGTCAAACGCCAGGTTCTAGACGGCTTGAACGATCTCCACGATTTCCAGATCCCGGCAGCGCTCATCGCCCGCGAAGTGCAGATGCAGAAGGCGCGCATGGTTCAACAGTTCGGTCAGGGGGCTAACGCGCCCGAACTGCCGGATGAGATCTTCCTGGATCAGGCGACCCGGCAGGTTCGCGTCGGCCTCGTGATCAACGCGATCATCGAGGCACAGTCCTTCGAAGCGGACGAACAACTGGTGCGCGAGCGTATCGAGGCGATTGCGCAACCGTACGAGCATCCGGAACAGGTCATCGCTTACTACTACGGTACCGAGGAGCGTCTGCAAGAGATCGAAATGGCCGTACTCGAAGAGCAAGTCGTCGACCACGTGGTCGAGTCTGCGAGCGTCGAGATCGTCGAGACTGATTACGAAGGGGTGCTTTCGGGGATCGCGGTCGCGCCGCCGCCCCCGGTCGAGGAAGCTGCATCCGAGGACAGCGGAGTCGAATCCCCGGAAACGGACGAGACGAGCGATGTCGTGGCGGACGAGGCCGAGGCGCCGGCCGAAGCATCGAGCGACGTCGACGAAGGTCCGGATGCCGAATCAACGGACCAGTCGAAAGACTCCGCGTGAGGCCTGGCAGTCTCGAATCGGTGCTGGTAAAGATCTCGTGGGCGACATCCGCGGATGACGACGACCCAACAACGAAGAGGGTAAGAACTTGACACAATTCAATCACAGCGAGCCCACCCGCAACCTGGGCCTCGTACCCATGGTCGTCGAGCAGAGTGCTCGCGGCGAGCGTGCTTACGACATCTATTCTCGCCTCCTGGGTGAGCGAATCGTGTTCCTCGTCGGTCCCGTCGACGACAACATCGCGAACCTCGTCGTCGCTCAGCTCCTGTATCTCGACTACGAGAATCCAGACAAGGACATCAGCCTCTACATCAACTCGCCGGGTGGGTCGGTGACGGCCGGGCTTTCGATCTACGACACGATGCAGTTCGTCTCGGCAGACGTCGAGACGATGTGTGTCGGCCAGGCGGCTAGTATGGGCGCCTTTCTACTGGCCGCGGGTGCCGCCGGAAAGCGCCGCGCGCTCCCCAACTCGCGCATGATGCTGCATCAACCGTCGGGCGGTTCGCGCGGTGTGGCTGCGGATATCGAGATTCAGGCCCGAGAGATCTTCAAGATGCGCGACCAGCTCAATGGCCTCATCGCGAATCACACCGGCCAGACGCCGGAACGCATCGCCGAAGACACCGATCGGGACTACTGGATGGACCCTGACGAAGCGAAAGCCTACGGACTAATCGACGAAGTGAAGCACCCGCGCGCGCGGGACTGAGGCCATTCGGATGCGCCTCCGCGCGCACGGAGCGCGCAAGAAGGTCTGATCCACCCCGCCGAAACGATGGTGATCTGTGCGGGGTTGCAAATTACGAATCCACGCCGCAAGGTGCGTGGAACGTGCTACTGGAACACGTAAATTGAGCAGGGAGCGGTATGGCTGACGACAACAAAAGCGACGATTCAGGGAAGCCCCTCTATTGCTCGTTTTGCGGCAAGAGCCAGCACGAGGTCCGCAAGCTCATTGCCGGTCCCAGCGTCTTCATTTGTGACGAATGTGTAGAACTCTGCAACGACATCATTCGTGAGGAGGTCCAGGAAGGCTCGGAAGGCAAAGAGTCCAGCAAGCTGCCGGTACCGGTCGAGATCAAGGAGATCCTCGATCAGTACGTGATCGGTCAGGACCACGCCAAGAAGGTTCTCTCCGTTGCCGTCTATAACCACTATAAGCGGCTGAATTACAAAGGGAAAAAGGACGAAGTCGAGCTCTCGAAGTCCAATATCCTGCTGATCGGGCCCACCGGTTGCGGCAAGACATTGCTCGCCGAGACACTGGCCCGGCTGCTCGATGTCCCGTTTACGATCGCCGACGCGACCACGCTGACCGAAGCGGGTTATGTCGGAGAGGACGTCGAGAACATCATCCAGAAGCTCCTGCAAAAGTGTGACTACGACGTCGATCGGGCGCAGGTGGGCATCGTCTATATCGACGAGATCGACAAGATCTCGCGCAAATCCGACAACCCCTCGATCACGCGCGACGTGTCCGGCGAAGGCGTTCAGCAAGCGCTGCTCAAACTGATCGAAGGCACGATCGCGTCAGTTCCCCCGCAGGGCGGTCGCAAGCATCCCCAGCAGGAATTCCTGCAGGTCGACACGGGCAATATCCTCTTTATCTGTGGCGGGGCTTTTGCCGGCCTCGACAAGGTCATCCGCGATCGCTCCGACAAGAGCGGTATCGGCTTTTCGGCCGACGTCGTGACCAAGGAAGACCGCGACAACATCGGCGAAACCCTTCGCCAGGTCGAGCCGGAAGATCTGATCAAGTACGGGCTCATTCCCGAGTTCGTCGGTCGTCTACCGGTAGTCGCGACGCTCGAGGAACTGGATACGGACGCGCTCGTTCAGATCCTGACCGAGCCGAAGAATTCGCTCACCAAGCAGTACACGAAGCTTTTCGACATGGAAGGCGTCGAGGTCGACTTCCGAGATGACGCCCTACGGGCGGTGGCGCGCAAAGCCATGGAACGTAAGACCGGCGCGCGTGGACTACGTTCGATTCTGGAAGCCGTATTACTTGAGACGATGTATGACCTCCCGTCACTCGAAAACGTCACTAAAGTCGTGGTCGACGAGAGCGTCATCGCCGAAGAAAGCGAACCCATGCTGATCTACGAGAACGTCGACCAGGCGGTCGACGCCGAATAGGTCGATTTGAGGTCATCCTGCGCGGCTCCGCTGATCGCGAGCCGCCGCAAATCAGTAGCGCCCATGTTCAATGGGCGTTTTTCGTTTGGCTCGTCTGCCAGCGGTCGGCGCGAGGAAGGAGAACCCGATGTCTGAGCGAATTCCCGTCCTTCCACTGAAAGACACTGTCGTGTTCCCGAAGGCGATCACGACACTGTTTGTCGGCACGGCCTCATCTATCCAGGCCCTCGAAGCGGGCAGTGCAGCCGGGGGGCAGATTCTGCTCGCCACCAAACTCGACGCAAGCGTTGATCGACCGAACCTGGCCGATCTTTTCCCCGTCGGTACCGTTGCAACGATCCTCCAGACACTGCCGCTTCCCGACGGTACGGTAAAGGTGCTGGTCGAGGGTGAGCGGCGAGCGGCGATCGAAGCGCTTTTTGATACCGAATTCATCGAAGCCGATGTCGCGTCGGACGAAGCCGAGATGCCCGATGCGGGCACGCTCGAGGCGATGACGCGCACGGTCATGGATCACTTCGACCGTTACGTGAAGTCGCGCAAGGATGTAGCGGACGACGTCATCGCTTCTGTCTCGTCGATCGACGAGCCGGGTCGGTTGATCGATACCATCGCGGCCCAGATCGATCTCAAGCTCGCGCAGCGTCTGGAGGTACTCGAATGCTTCGCGCTCGATGAACGCATGCAGAAGCTCCTGCTCTTTATGGAGACGGAGATCGACGTTCAGAAGATCGAGAAAAAGATCCGCGGTCGCGTCAAGAAACAGATGGAAAAGACGCAGCGCGAGTACTACCTGAACGAGCAGATGAAGGCCATCCAGAACGAGCTCGGGGAAGGCGAGGGTGGTAACGAACTCGATGACCTCGCGGAGGCCATCGCATCGTCCGGCATGCCGGCCGAAGCCCGCACCAAGGCCGAGAACGAACTGGCGAAGCTGAAGCTCATGGCACCGATGTCAGCGGAAGCGACGGTGGTTAGAAGCTACCTCGACTGGACGCTCAAGCTGCCCTGGAAGAAAAAGAGCCGGGTACGCCGGGATCTCGCCTCTGCCCAGGAAATCCTCGATGCGGATCACTACGGCCTCGAAGAAGTGAAGGAGCGGATCGTCGAGTATCTCGCCGTCCAGGGCCGCGTCCGAAAGCTCAAGGGACCCGTGCTGTGCCTCGTCGGGCCGCCGGGTGTGGGCAAGACGTCACTCGGAGAATCAGTAGCTCGTGCAACGAACCGCCAGTTCGTCCGCATGGCCCTTGGCGGGGTGCGCGACGAGGCGGAAATCCGCGGGCATCGCCGTACCTATATCGGATCCATGCCGGGTAAGGTTCTGCAGAAAATGGCCAAGGCCGGCGTCAAGAATCCGCTCTTCCTGCTTGATGAAGTCGACAAGATGGGCATGGACTTCCGCGGTGATCCCGCCTCCGCGCTCCTCGAGGTCCTCGACCCCGAGCAAAACAACACCTTCAACGATCACTACGTCGAGATGGATTTCGACCTATCGGACGTCTTCTTCATCTGTACGTCCAACTCGATGAACATTCCGGCCGCGCTGCTCGATCGGATGGAGGTCATTCGTCTACCGGGCTATACGGAAGACGAGAAGCTCAACATCGCGTCACGTTTTCTGGTGCCGAAGCAGCGTAAGCTGAACGGCCTCGGCGATGACGATCTCGTCATCGAGGAGGAGGCGATTCGCCACCTGATCCGCTTCTACACGCGTGAAGCGGGGGTGCGTGGCCTCGAGCGCGAAGTCGCCAAGCTTGCCCGCAAGGTCGTGACGGAGCAGGCGCTCGGCGCCGAGGCGCGCACGTCGATCAACGTTGACGATATCGAAGCGCTCAACGGCGTGCGAAAGTTCGATTTCGGCCGTGCCGAAGAGGAGAACCAGGTCGGCATCGTGACGGGGCTTGCCTACACCCAGGTCGGTGGAGAAATCCTCAACATCGAGGCGGTTTCGGTGCCCGGCAAGGGTCGCCAGATCAAAACCGGATCGCTCGGCGACGTCATGCAGGAATCGATTCAGGCTGCGATTACGTTCGTACGTAGCCGCGCGGCATCGCTCGGCGTCGCGAAGAACTTCCACGAGGATGCGGATATCCACATCCATGTCCCCGAAGGGGCGACGCCAAAAGATGGGCCCAGTGCGGGGATCGGTATGTGCACGGCGCTCGTGAGTGTGCTGACGGGAATCCCCGTGCTCGCCGAGGTGGCGATGACCGGCGAAATCACGTTGCGCGGTCAGGTGTTACCCATCGGTGGGCTGAAGGAAAAGCTCCTGGCGGCACATCGAGGTGGCATCACGAAGGTCATCATTCCCGCCGAGAACGAGCGAAATCTCAAGGAAGTGCCGGACAACATCAAGGCGGATCTCGAGATCATTCCGGTCAAGTGGATGGACGAGGTCATCGAGATCGCGCTGGAGTCACTACCCGTCGCTCGTCTCGACGATGAGATCGTGGCCGAAGCCGAGAAAGCCAACGAGAATCGTGCGCCAGCGACATCGCACTGAAAGAAAGACGTTTCGCCTGCAAAAACACTGCATTTTTCGCCTGATCGAAGCTGTTGACAGCGTTCCCGGGCCGTACCAGAGTTGCTTCCTTTGAGGCACACGTCCGTCGGATGTGTGCTGACCCGCCGCTTGTCAGGTTCCAGCCGCTGGACAGCGATTTAGAAGACAGATAGTCGAATACGCCCGTCCGCCAATCGGTGGGCGGTCTACAAAGATCGAGGCCCTCTATATATGAATAAATCAGAACTAGTCGATGCCGTCGCCGACGCCGCCGACATATCGAAAGCATCGGCAACGCGAGCCCTCGATGCGATGCTTGCCTCGATCCAGCAGTCTCTCGAAAACGCGGAGCCGGTGTCGCTCGTCGGATTCGGCACGTTCCTCGTGCGGGAACGCGCGGCGCGCACGGGCCGTAACCCGCAGACAGGCGAATCGATCGAGATCAGCGCCTCTAAAGTCCCGGCCTTCAAGCCGGGCAAGGCATTGCGGGACGCGCTGAATCCCTGATGACCCCGCGGGACTTCCGGTCTCGCGCGGTCGACACTGATATTGCGAACGTCGGCAGACTCGATAGAGTGTCCCGCCTTCTATTCACGTGCCTGTAGGACCTTCATCTCGTGGTCATGCAACAAATGCGCGATGGCGCACAGGGTATCGCCGCCAAGATCGTTATGGCGTTACTCGTATTCGTACTGGCGGCTTTTGGTTTCGGTTCGTTCAACCTCTTCCAGGTGGATGAACCGGCCGTCGCGACAGTCAACGGCGAGGACATCACCCAGCGTGAACTCGATGGCGAGGTGGCGCGTCAGAAAGAGGTCTACCGCTCACAGTTGGGTCCGCAGGCAACTGACGCTCTCCTCGATCAGATCGTGACCCCGGCCGGAATGCTCGAGACGTTGATCGATCGGGAGTTGCTTGAGCAGGCGTCGAGTGATCTCGATCTCGAGATTTCCACGGCTGCGATCAATTCGCGCATGCGCGATCTCGTGGCTGGCGTAGAGGATCTCGACGAAGCGACTTTCCGCTCGCGGCTGGCGTCCATGGGATTCACCCCGGCAGCGTTCCAGCTAGAAGTCGCCACCAGCCAAAGGATGAACCAGCTCACGACCGGCTTTCGCGAGACGAGTTTCATGACGGAACGTGAGCTTCGGCGCGCTGCGGAAATCGTCGCGCAGCGGCGCGACATCGCCTATCTCGAGTTTCCGCTCGATCGATTCAGCGACGACGTACTCGTCGACGAGGACGCCATTGCGGATCACTACGCCTCCTTCATCGAGAACTACATGACGGAGGAGACCTTCGATTTCGAGTTTCTCCGACTCCGCCTCCTGGATCTCGAGGAGGAAATCGAGATTACCGACGACCTTTTGAGCGCGCGCTACGAAGACCGGCGCGAAGACATGCTGGCTTCGCCCCGGCGTCGCGCGTCACATATCCTGCTGCTGGCCTCGGACGATGGTGATCTTACGGCGGCCCGGGCGCGTGCTTCTGAGATTCGTGACGCGGTCATGGCCGGCGAAGATTTTGCGGCGTTTGCACGGGCCGAATCGGCCGATGGCGGGTCGGGCGAGAATGGTGGTGACCTAGGATTTTCCGCGCGAGACGATTTCGTTCCAGAATTCGCCGACGCGTTGTGGGCACTCGAGCTGGGCCAGATATCGCGACCCGTGGAGACCCAGTTCGGGATTCATCTGATTCGACTCGATGACGTGGAGACCGTAGAGGTACCACCGTTTGCCGAACTCGAAGACGAACTCGTCGAGGAGATTCGTCGCGAAGAGAGTCGGGCGCTCTTCAATGAACGGTTACGGGAAATGGATGAGCTGGCATTCGAAGCCTCCAACTCCCTCGATGAGCTGGTCGAGACCTTTGGACTCGCGATCGAGCGACTGGACGGGGTCACCCGCTTCAGCCTCGAAGGTGTGCTGGTCGATCCTCGCGTTCGCGACGCCTTCATGGCAGACGATGTCGTCAATGGTGGCTTCAACAGCCAGGCTATCGCGTCGAATGCCGACGAGGTGCTGGTGGGACGCCTTGCGAACCGGCTACCGGCATCGGAGCGGCCGCTGATCGAGGTACGCGACGAAATTCGCGAGCAACTGGTTGCCGAGCAGACCGTTGGACTGTCACGAAGTGCGGCCGATGCGGCACTCGACGACCTGTTCGGCGGAACATCGCCGACCGACGTCGCAATGCGAGCGAATACCGATTGGGAACGTCTCGAAGGCACAACGCGTCAGAACAACGAGGTTGACGACGCTATTCTCGCGACCGGTTTTGCGCTCGAAGCCTCGAGCGATGATCGCGCGGCGGAGGTTGCCCAACTCGCCGACGGATCGAGCGTATTGGTGCTCCTGACGGCGGCCCGCCTGGGTGACTACTCGGCGATGACGGAGGCCGATCGAACGTCTTTGGAGACGCAAGTCAGTCAGCTGGCCACCAGCCGTTCGTATATGTCGCTCATCAACGCGCTGCGTCAGGACGCGAGTCTCGATCGCGTTTTCTTCGCGGATGAGGGCGAGTAGGCGGTTCAACCACCGCCGACGTGTAGAACCAGTTGCTGGCCCGGGTGGATGAGTCCTTTCGGGTCGATCGAATTCCATCGCGCGATACTGGCGACGCTGACGCGGAACCGGTTCGCGATAGTCGAGAGTGAATCGCCGCTTCGCACGCGGTAGTTGACCACCTCGTCCTCTGTTTGACTGACGACCTCTCGAACCATGCGTCGATTGGGCAGGACGAGTTCCTGGCCGATTTGCAGGACCGATTTCGACGTCAGTTGATTAGCGAGCATCAGGTCGTTCATGCCAATACCCAGCCGCCGTCCGATCGTCCATAGGGAATCGCCTCGTTGGACGACGTAGACCTGGCGGGAAATACCGAGATGACTGGGCGACGGGTAAGCTTCGATGGCAAGGCTCGGCGTCGGTACGTGGATCGTCGAACCGATTCGAAGGGCGCGGCTGTTGAGCCGGTTCGCGCCCCGCACGGCGTTGGCATCCGTGTCGAAGCGAGTAGCGACGGAGTTCAGCGTGTCGCCAGCGGCGACGATGTACGGTGTCGTGTCGAGACGTTGATCAGGCGCGAGCATGGTCAGTTGATCCGCCTCTTCCCGTTTTGAAGCTGGGAGAATGAGCCGGTGCGGCCCCGCGGGGTGCGTCGCCCATTGGTTGAGCGCGGGGTTGAATGCGTAGAGGGTCTCGAGATCGATGCCGATGAGATCCGCGGCCTTTGCCACATCAACTTGTCCAGGCATTTCGGCGATCACGAAAGCGGGTTCATCGACGCTTGTCATCGCTTCAGGGAACTCGATGCCGACCTTTTCGGGATCCTTGAACGCGATCGCGTAGGCATAAAGGCGGGCGAGGTGATGGGCGGTTTCTCGGGGCAGCTTCATGTCGAAGATGTTCGACGGTCGACCTTCCCGGCGTAACGCACGGGAGACGCGGCCTTCGCCCCAGTTGTATGCCGCCAATGCGAGCGGCCAGTCCTCGAAACGTTTGTAGAGATAGTCGAGGTAATCGAGTGCGGCTTGGGTCGCCGCCACGACGTCGCGTCGTTCATCGACCCACCAGTCGGTCTTCAGGTCGAACGAACGCGCCGTACGCGGCATGAACTGCCAAAGGCCGACCGCGCCGTCGGGTGAGAAAGCGAAGGGATTGAGTGCACTTTCGATGATCGGCAGGAGGCATAACTCGCCCGGCATACCTTCGGCGAGCACCCGATCGCAGATATAGGTGAGGTAGCGGTCGACGCGCTCCTCTTTCGTCAGGAAATAGTCGTCGTTGCGCTTGAGCCAGTTAAGCTCCTGACGAACACGCTCGTTGTCAGCGTGATGATCGAGTACGAAGCCCGCTGTGAGACGATCGAGGAAGGATGTCTCGGGCCGGTCGGCGGCGACTAGGATAGGGCGATCATTGAGTTCGCTCGAATGGAAGTCGGCTTCCGGACCAATGCTTACATCGGGTGGTTCATAGCTGACGGCGCGCTGCGGCGGCGCGCTCTGACAGGCCATAAGCACGGTGACGACCGTGATGCAAAAAAGCACTCGAGAACGCATCGGTTATTGCGGGCGAAAAACACGGCCGTCAGAATCTTGAGCGGCGTAACTCTGCGTGAATCAGATGATGGGCGCAACCGACGAAACGGACCGGATTTACCGATGAACCTGACGGAAAGGGAGCTGGTCGCATGGTTCGAGAGCGCGCCGGGCAGGCGTGTGGCCGAGGCTGAACGAACCGAGATCGAATCCCGTGTTCGACGTCTCCACGGCGACGAACTTCTGTGGTTGGGTCCGCCAGTGGGCATATCGTCGACGACCGCACGATGTATGGTCCGGGATCGATTCCTGGCCGGCGAAATGGCCCCCGTGCCGGCGTCCGAAGCCGATCACGGCATGATGACGGACTACCGTTCTCTGCCGCTCTCGACGGGGCGAATGGACGGGGTCGTTCTCCACCATGCGCTCGATCTTTCACGCGACCGCCGCAGCACGTTGCGTGAGGCGGCGCGAGTGCTTCGTCCGGGCGGTCGCATGTTGATCGTGGGGTTCAACCCTTTTTCCGCAACGCTGCTCTCGAAGCCTCGACGGCCGTTTCGTGCGATGCGTTCACTATCAATCTGGCGCCTCAAGGAGTGGCTATCCGTGCTTGGCCTCGAGCCGTCACGTCCGGCCTATCTGGCGTATCGTGGCGCATTGCCGATCGAATGGCGCTCGGAGCGGCTCGACAAGATCCGCGAGGTGGTCGCTGAATGGCAACTGCCGCTCGGCGGCGTCTACGTGCTGACCGCGACGAAGGTCGCGTTCGGTACGATCGATGTGCAGCGGCGTTTCTCGGTCGAACCTCAATCGATTGATTCGATCGTCGTTCATCCCGCCGCTGTTCGGTCCAGGGAGTCGCTTTGAGTACGGTTGAAATCTTCACGGACGGTGCATGTCGTGGTAACCCGGGGCCCGGTGGATGGGCCGCACTGCTCCGCCAAGGCGAGCACGAAAGACTGATCAACGGTGCCGAGCCGAAATCGACCAACAACCGAATGGAGTTGCGGGCCGCGATTGAAGGTCTGGCGGCACTCAAGCGTGCCTCGTCCGTCGTTCTGACAACCGACTCTCAGTACGTTCGGCGCGGTATCACGGAATGGATCCACGGCTGGAAACGTCGCGGTTGGGTCAACGCCCAGAAGAAGCCCGTGGTAAACCGTGACCTCTGGGAACGCCTCGACGAACTCAATCAGGCGCATCAGGTCGACTGGCGCTGGATCAAGGGGCACAGCGGCCACACGGAAAACGAAATGGTCGATCAAGCAGCCAATGTGGCCATCGACGAGATGCTCGCCTCGTGAGGCAGATCGTCCTCGATACGGAAACGACGGGCCTCGAACCCGATGAGGGTCACCGTGTCATCGAAATCGGTGCTGTCGAGATGGTCGACCGGAAGAAAACCGGCCGACACTTTCACGAATACATGAAGCCAGATCGGGAGGTCGATGCCGCGGCGATGGAAGTCCACGGGATCTCCAACACCTTCCTCGCCGACAAGCCCGAGTTCTCCGCGGTGGCTGACGCGTTCCTCGAGTTCGTCGACGGGGCCGAGCTCATCATTCACAACGCCGCGTTCGACATCTCGTTCATCGACTACGAGTTCGGGCTCATCAAGCAAAACGGTGCCTTGACGCAACGTTGCCAAGTCACGGATTCGCTGGCCCTCGCGCGACATCTGCACCCGGGGCAGAAGAACAGCCTCGATGCGCTCTGCCGCCGCTACGAAGTCGATAACTCGGCGCGCGAACTCCACGGCGCGCTGCTCGACGCGGAGATCCTGGCTGACGTCTACCTGTTGATGACAGGCGGGCAGACGTCGCTCTTCCCGACCGATCAGGAGTCGATGGGCGAAGAGTCAAAGGTCTTGAGGTTGCCCCGAACGCGCCGACCTTCGTTGATCCGACGCGCCAATGAGGTGGAGGTCGCGGCGCATGAAGGCTACCTCGACACGCTCGACGAGAAAGCACCCGAAGGCGCCGTTTGGCGGCGGCGGTCGATGGTAGGCGCGAACGGCGGTTGACGGCCGTTCATGCCCCTTTAAGCCCTCGTCCTACAGGATGTAGAGCACAGCCAACCAACCGGCGATTCCCATCGTGATGGTGTATGGCAGGGCCATGATGACCATGCGCCCGTACGAAAGCCGGATGAGCGGTGCGAGTGATGACGTCAGAAGGAACAGGAAGGCGGCTTGCCCGTTCGGCGTTGCGATACTCGGGATATTGGTCCCGGTGTTGATGGCGACGCCGAGGAAATCGAACTGCTCACGGGAGATCACGCCGGCCTCGAACGCCTGATGAACCTCACCGATGTAGACCGTCGCGACGAACACGTTGTCGCTGATCGCGGAGAGAACACCGTTGGCGATGTAGAACATGCCGGGTTGCTGTTCGATGGGTAGTGACAGCACCCAGGCGATCACCGGCTGGAAGAGCCCCTGATCGGCGATCACCGCGACGACGACGAAGAAAACGCCCAGCAACGCGGTGAAGGGCAGGGCTTCATGGAACGCGGGCCCCAGGTCGTGTTCCTCGATCACACCGTTGAACGCGGTCTGTAGGACGATGATCGCGAGGCCGATATAGCCGACATAGATCAGGTGCAGTCCGAGAGCGACGACCAGGAAGGCTGCCGTCAGCGCCTGGATGATGAGCTTCGCGACCTGCGCACGCGTTCGCGCTTCTGTCTCAGTCTGGTCGTAGTCTTCGAGAATCTTCATGACCGACGGTGGGATCTTCGTCCCGTAGTCGAGAACCTTGAAGACTTCGAGGAGCACGCAGGTCGTGATCCCGACGAGGAATACCGGTCCCGTGACCGGCAGCATTCGGAGGAAGAACTCGACGAAGTCCCACTCGAGGCGGGTGGAGATCAAGAGGTTCTGCGGCTCGCCGACCGTCGTCATCACGCCACCGAGGGCCGTACCCACGGCGGCGTGCATCATGAGACTTCTCAAGAACGCCCTGAATTGTTCGAACTCGGCCTGGTTTTCGTCTGGTACATCCGCGTCGTTCTCCGATCCCGCGACGACACGCACGTAGACGAAATAGAACCCCACGGCCACGGTGATGATCACCGCCGTCACGGTCAGGGCGTCCAGGAACGCGGAAAGTACGGCTGCGGCGATGCTGAACATCAGCGACAGGACGACCTTGTTGCGTACCTTTGTCAGGAGCTTCGTGAACGTGAACATCAGAAGGTCTTTCATGAAGTACACGCCCGCGACCATGAAGATCAGCAGGAGTACGACCTCGACCGCCGCGACGATTTCGTGCTCGACGGTGTGCGGATTGGCGAGACCCAGGAAGAGCGCTTCGATCGCGATGAGCCCGCCGGGCTGGAGCGGATAGCACTTCAACGCCATCGCGAGGGTGAAGATGAACTCGAGGACGACGGCCCAGCCCGTGATGTACGGCCCCGCAATGAAGAGCAGAAACGGGTTGACGACCAGAAACCCGAGAATGGTCATCTTGTACCAGTCGGGCGAATGGCCGAGGAAATTCGACCAGAACGTCGCGCCCATGCTTGACGAGGGGTTGAGGGTGCGCGATGTGGTGCCTTCCGACATGGGGAACTCCGGGCAAAAAGGGGTACTGCACGACTCGTCGAATGCGTCTTTTGATGGCGAGCGAACCCGACGATCGAGTGTTGCTAGAATTTTCGGCGCGAGTATAGCAATAGGATTTTCCGATGTTGTGGCCCATCGACCCGGCGCGTTTTGTCTCTGAGTTCCAAAAGACCGGCGAGGTCGACGAAGACGAAGCGCTCTACTTCACCTTCATCGGCGATGATCTGTTGTCCATTTCGGAGCACGGCATCCCACGGCCCGTGACGGGCGATGAGTTCCGCTGGCTCGATCTCGAGGTCCGCTTCAAGCATTACCTCGGCACGCTCGACCGCAAGGCGTGCTACGCCCTGGCGGCGAAAGGCGCCGTGCCCGAGGGGTTCGCGGCGACGCCGCTCAGGGGATGGCTGGGGCGTGTCGAACCCGAGCTTTTCTATCTCGCCGGGCGCGCGAAGCAGATCATCGAGTTTGATCGCGACAATCGCTACTGCGGCCGCTGCGGCAGCATGATGGACGAGCAGGTCGAGGACCGGGCGATGCGTTGCGAGAACTGCGCTTTCGTGGTCTATCCGCGGCTGTCGCCGAGCATCATCGTCCTGATCCGAAACGGTGATGAGATGCTCCTCGCGCGCAACGCCGCGTGGCCGACCGGGATGTTCTCGACGCTGGCCGGTTTCGTTGAACCGGGCGAGTCGATCGAGCAGACGGTGCATCGCGAAGTTCGCGAGGAGGTGGGGCTCGACGTGACGAATCTGCGCTATCTCGGCAGCCAGTCCTGGCCGTTTCCCAACTCACTGATGCTCGGGTTCCATTGCGACTACCTGGGCGGCGAGATCGTGTGCCAGGACCAGGAGATCGCCGAGGCTCGTTGGTTCAAATGGAACGAAATGCCGAACGTGCCGGGCGGCACGGCGATCTCGCGCTGGCTGATCAACGAATTCATCGACGAAAAAGAAGCGGCCGCCAAAGCGGCGGCGGGGAGCTAATCGGGCGCGATGATTCTGGGGCCCGGTACGAACAGGCTCAGGAAGAGAAACACGAGGAGCAGGTGCCCGTCGCTTCGAAAACGGCCCTGCATGAAGGCCGCGATGGGGTCTTCCTCGCCTAGCGCGATCGAGTAGGCGGTCTCACGGTCGGGGAAGGTGAACGTCACCTCGGCCGGATCGTCGACGCGGGAGAGCTTCCGGTTGGTGATGTGGAAGACGCAGATGAGCGATTCAGCGACGACAATGCCGATTCTGATATCGCACTCGACAGCCCCTTCGGGTGAGAAACGAGCTTCGAGTTCTTGCGCTAGATCCATTTTTGTTCTCGTTCATCGCGAGCCGTTCGGTATTGCGCTAGATTAGCTGATTCGCTTCGAGAAACCCCCTGAATGGAATTCCTGCTCGACTACGCGGCTTTTCTGCTCAAGGTCGCGACCGTCGTCATTGGCATCGTCGTGGTGTTGATGGCGCTCGCATCCTTGAGCGCGAGACGCGCGCCCAAGCCGCACGAAGGCTATATCGAGATCACCTTCTTCAACGATCGGCTCCGTGATTGGCAGCACGCTGTCGGCCACGCCGGCCTTTCGGCGAAGGCGTACCGGAAAGCGGACAAGGTCGAACGAAAGCATCGCGCCGCCGAAGACAAGGCGCCGGCGGAAGCCAGACCTCGCGTGTACGTGATTCGCTTTCAGGGTGATATCCACGCGAGTCAGGTCGAAGCGCTGCGCCGCGAAGTGACGGCGATCCTCACCACGGCGACCCCAAGCGATGAAGTGGTCGCGGTGGTCGACAGCCCGGGCGGAGAGGTATCCGCCTACGGACTGGCCGCATCGCAGCTCGCGCGGGTTCGAAGTCGCGAGATCCCGTTGACGGTTGCGGTCGATCGCGTCGCCGCGAGCGGTGGTTACCTGATGGCGGTCGTCGCCAATCGGATTCTCGCCGCACCGTTTGCGCTGGTCGGTTCCATCGGCGTTGCGGCCGAGATCCCGAATGTGCATCGGCTACTACGCAAGTTCGACGTCGAGTACGACGTCTACACGGCGGGTGAACACAAGCGCCCGGTCACCGTTTTCGGTGAAAACACCGATGCGGGGCGCGCCAAGCTGCAGGAAGAACTCGACGACGTCCATACGCTGTTCCGCGAGTTCGTTGGTTCGTACCGGCCGACGATCGACGTCGCCAGGATCGCCACGGGCGAAGCATGGATGGGTCAGCGCGCCAAGGATCTGGCGCTCATAGATGAACTCGCGACGTCGGATGAGTATCTTGCCGCCGCGTGTGATCGCGCCGAAGTATTCGAGGTGAAGTGGGTGCAACCCAAACGACCGCTCGAGCGCGTGCTAGGACAACTCAACGAAGGCTGGCGACAGACCGTCAGTCGGATCATCGGGAGCATCAAATGACGACTTTTCGCGCGTTTCGGGTCGAGAAATCAGAAGAAGGCGAGTTTTCGCGCAGCGTGATCGAGCGCGACGTCGCCGACCTGCCCGACGGCGAGCTCTTGATCGATGTCGCCTATTCGTCGCTCAACTACAAAGACGGATTGTCGGCGACGGGCAACCCGGGCGTGACGCGTAACTACCCACATACGCCAGGCATCGACGCGGCGGGGGTGGTGGTCGAGTCCTCATCCGATCAGTTCTCGCGCGGTGACGAAGTGATAGTCATCGGCTTCGACCTCGGCATGTCGACGTCCGGTGGTTTCGCCGAAC
The DNA here is from genome assembly GCA_951813295.1 of uncultured Pseudomonadales bacterium. GTDB lineage: Bacteria > Pseudomonadota > Gammaproteobacteria > Pseudomonadales > Azotimanducaceae > VXYL01. Next base: position 744,569 of record CATOTI010000001.1, on the reverse strand, counting down.
GGATCCGCGTCCCGGCCGCGTGGGCGGTAGCCATGCCCGAGGGCATGGATGCGAGGACCGCGATGGTCATCGGTACGGCCGGTTTCACGGCCGCGCTCTGCGTCGACAAGTTGGAGACGATGGGTCTGACACCTGAGCGGGGCCCCGTCCTCGTCACGGGATCGACGGGCGGCGTTGGCTCTGTCGCCGTCATGCTGTTGAAGAAACTCGGCTACGAGGTCCATGCGGTGACGGGCAAGGCGGACAAGCACGCCTTTCTCGAAGAACTTGGTGCCGCGTCCATTCTCTCGCGCGAAGACTTGCAGGAAGGCACCAATCGACCGCTGCTCAAAGAAATCTGGGCCGGTGTCGTCGATTCGGTCGGGGGCGATATCCTCTTCAACGCCGTCAAATCGCTGAAGTACGGCGGCAGTCTCGCCGCCTGTGGGCTCGTTGCCTCGCCGCAGTTCGGCGCGACGGTCCTCCCATTCATTCTACGCAACGTGAATCTACTGGGCGTCGACTCCGTCGAACTTCCGATCGAGGAGAAGGCACGGGTCTGGCAACGATTGGCGGGCGACTGGCACCTCGACGGGCTCGAAGCCCTCGTCGAGGAACTCACCCTCGACGATCTGTCCCCGGCGATCGATCGGATCCTCGCCGGCGAGATGGTCGGTCGCGGGCTCGTGAAGGTTTCGGCCTAGGTCGCCGCGCGACTTATCAGTCGCGGCGCAACTCGCGCGAAATGGCGATAGGGCTCGGGTAGCGGAGAATCACGAGATAGGTCGACAGGAGAAGCGTGATCACGGTCGCGCCCTGGATCACGTGGGCCGCCTCCGCCGTCAGGAGCGCGGTACCGGCGACGTAAGTGAGCAGCAGCGAAAACTCGCTCGCCTGGCCGAGTCGGTACCCGGCTTCCAGGGACGCACCGCCCGGTTCGCCCTGCCAGTTGAGCAGGGCGCGGAAGACGGGCGGTTTCACCGCGACCAGAAGCACCGCGAGGATGGCCGTCGGCAGGATCATCTTGAGGAGCAACACAGGGTCGATTGCCGCACCCACCGAAAAGAAGAACAGCACGAGGAAGAAATCTCGTAGCGGGCGGAGGTTTTCGGTGATCCATTGGGCGATGGGCGAACTGGCGAGCGTGACGCCGGCGATGATCGCGCCGATCTCGAGCGATAGGCCGAACAGGTGCCCGAGGCTCGCGATGCCGAGGCACCAGCCGATCGCCAGCAGGAAGATGTACTCGTGGAACGCATCGAATCGCCGGACGACGGGTTCGATGACGAAGCGCACGCCGAGCGCCGCGAGAATCGCCAGTACGGGTAGTCCGACGCCGACCGTGAGCACGGTGTAGATCGGATCGGCACTGGGTGTACTGATACCACCGATGATCAAAAGTGCCAGGATCGCGAGGATGTCCTGGATGAGCAGCAGACTGATGACGATCTCACCGATATGGCGGTGGTGCAGAACGGTGGTCGGGAGCAGCTTGATGCCGAGAATCGTGCTTGAAAACATGCAGGCGATGCCCGCGACGATCGCCTCGATCAGCGTGAATCCGAAGACGAAGAGCACGCCGAACCCCACGGCAAAGAAGGCGAGGGAGCTGCCGAGAGCCGTGATGATCGACTTCTGCAGCATGTCCCGGAGCTTCGCGGGCGGGAGGTCGAGGCCGACGAGGAACAAGAGGAAGATGATGCCGATCTCGCCGATCTCCGAGAGCAGCGCGGGATCGGTGACCCATTGCAAGGCGTGGGGACCGAACAGACAGCCGATGACGATATACGCAACGATCAGCGGTTGGCGCGTATAGAGCGCGAGCGTCGCGAAAATTGCGGCACCGCTGAAGATGACGAAGAACGACTCGATGATGCCATCAGTCATTCGATGGCGGTCCCTGCGCTTGAGGTCGCCCTCAGATTACCAAGCGGCGCGGCGAAAAGGCGGCGTCGGTTCGCGCACCGAGGACTGGTAGTGGTGCGTGGTTGCCTTGATACATTCGATGGCCGTTTCCGCGTCTTGCTGGTTCGCGAATTCGTAGGAATCGAATCCGCACCGGTGCATGAAAACCGCCAGGTCCGGGAGGATCTCGCCGAACGCACGAAGCTCTCCCGCGAAAGAGAAGTGCTTGCGCAGCATGGCGCCGATGCTCAAGCCCCGTCCGTCGGCGAAGAGCGGGAAATGCACCGCGACGAGTGGCGCCGCGGCGATTTCCGAGCCGATCGATTCGACCTCGACATCGTTGTCGAGCCAGACGCCGGTCCCTGGCTCGTTCTGCCAGCGGCCGAATGGAAGTATGGCGCGCTCGACGGACGATTCTTCGTCTCCGTCGACCCGCACCCAGTCGTCTTCGATGATCTCGAGGTGTCTAACCAGCGTCGGCATAAACGCGTTCCTTGAAAGGGTCGATACCGATTCGACGGAAGCAGGAGAGAAACTCTTCACCGTCTTCGCGCGAATCCACATAGACGTCGAGAATCTGACTCACGACATCGGTGACCTGATCGCGCGAGAACGACGGCCCGACGATCTGGCCGAGGGATGCATCGTTCGACTGATTGCCACCGATGGAGATCTGATAGAACTCGTCACCCTTCTTGTCGACGCCGAGGATCCCGATGTGGCCGACGTGATGGTGGCCGCAAGCGTTCATGCAGCCCGAGATGTTGAGATCGATCGGACCGAGGTCGTGCAGGTAGTCGACGTCGTCGAAGCGCTGTTGGATCGACTCGGCGATCGGGATCGACTTCGCGTTCGCGAGTGAACAGTAGTCGCCACCCGGGCAGCAGATCATGTCTGTGAGAAGGCCGATGTTCGTTTCGCCGAGCTGCGCAGTTTGCGCTCGGGCGAAGAGCTCGGGCAGCTTCGATTGCGGGACGTCGGGCAGGACGAAGTTCTGCTCGTGCGAGATCCGCAACTCGCCGAAGCCGTAGGTCTCGGCCCAATCGGCAACGAGATCCATCTGCTCATCGGTGACGTCACCCGGCGGAATCCCCGTCGCTTTGGTCGAGAGGGTCACGATGGCGTAACCGTCGACTCGGTGCTGTGCCGTGTTGTTGCGCATCCAGGTGTTGAAGAGCGGGTTCTTCAGACGCTCGGTGGCGAGAGTTTCCTGCTCGTTCGTCAGCGACTCGTAAGGATGTGGTTCGAAGAACGCCTTCAGGCGATCCAGTTCGTCTGCCGGGACCGTGTCCGGTCCGTCACGCAGGCGCTGCCATTCCTCATCGACCTTTTCGGCGAAGACAGCCGGCGTCATGGCACGAACGAGGATCTTGATGCGCGCTTTGTACTTGTTGTCGCGACGGCCGAAACGGTTGTAAACCCGCAGAATGGCTTCGAGGTAGGTCAGAAGATCCTGCTCCTCGACGCCTTCTTTGATCAGGCTGCCGATGACGGGTGTGCGGCCGAGCCCACCGCCGACCAGGAAGTCGAATCGTGGTCCGTCGGCCGTATCACGAATCTGAATGCCGATGTCGTGCACGTGAATCGCCGCACGATCGGACGCCGAACCGCTGACAGCGATCTTGAACTTGCGCGGCAGCCACTCGAACTCGGGGTGGAAAGTCGCCCATTGCCGCATCAGCTCGCAATAGGGTCGCGGATCGACGATCTCATCAGCCGCCACGCCCGCGAACTGATCCGTCGTGATGTTCCGAATACAGCTCCCGCTCGTCTGGATGGCGTGCATCTCGACCTTCGCGAGTTCAGCGAGGATGTCCGGCACTTCCTCGAGCTCAGGCCAGTTGAGCTGGATGTTCTGGCGCGTCGACAGGTGGCCGTAACCCTTGTCGTAGTCGCGACTGATCCGCGCGACACAGCGAAGCTGCTCGGCGGAGATAATCCCGTAGGGGACCGCGATCCGGAGCATCGGCGCCAATCGCTGAATATAGAGCCCGTTGCGCAGGCGAAGCTGCTGGAACTGATCCGCTGTCAGCTCGCCCGCGAGATAGCGGTTCGTTTGCGATCGGTACTGCTCGACTCGTTCGTCGAGAAACCGCTGATCGAAATCGTTGTATCGGTACATCTCGTGCCGGGTGCGTCGAATTCGGCGCGAGAGCATGCCTCAAATGTCCGCGGTCGACCCCTTCGCTGGAGCTATATCGATAGAACCGCGCGAGAGGTGTTCGATGCGGTCGTGGTCGTCGGGCTGATCAGGTATCCCGACGCGAGAACGATAGCCATCGTTCGATGTCCTTCGGTGCGACCCGCCGGCGTGCGGCGTAATCCTCGAGCTGATCGTCGTCGACCTGGCCGACGCCGAAATACTTCGCCTCGGGGTGTGAGAAATACCAGCCCGCCACTGAGGACGCCGGCCACATGGCGAGGCTCTCGGTCAGCCGACATCCCGTCACGCTCGTCGCGTCCAGCAGCTCGAAGATGAGCTCCTTGCCGGTGTGGTCCGGACAAGCCGGATAGCCGGGTGCGGGGCGGATGCCTTGATAGCGTTCCTTGATGAGATCTGCATTGTCGAGCCCCTCATCGTTCGAGTAGCCCCAGAGCTCGGTTCTGACTTTCCGGTGCAGGCGTTCGGCGAAAGCCTCGACGAGGCGGTCCGCCAATGCCTTGATCATGATCGAGTCGAAATCGTCGGCCTGCCGCGCTTCGATGAGTTCATCGATTTCGGCGCCGACGGTGACGACGAATCCGCCGATGTAATCCGCCATCCCGCGTGGCGCGACATAGTCTGCGAGACAGGGATTGTCGGCGGCGGTGGCACTCTGGTTGCGAAGATGGAAAGCCCGGGCGCGTTCCTCGGTGCGATCGTCGTCGGTCCAGATGACGACATCGTCGCCGTCCTGGTTAGCTGGCCATAAGCCAACGATTCCATGCGCGGTGAGGGCGCGCTCCGCCACGAGCCGATCGAGCATCTTCAGCGCGTCTTGGTAGAGCTCGGTCGCGGACGTGCCGACGATCTTGTCTTCGAGGATGTCGGGGAACTTCCCGGCGAGTGACCAGGTGGAGAAGAACGGCGTCCAGTCGATATAGGGCGCGAGTTCCGCCAGCTCGAAGTTCGAGAACGCCGTCACACCCGCCCGACGTGGCGTCGGCGGCGTGTACCCCGTCCAGTCGATGGGGGCGCGATTACGGCGCGCTTGTTCGATCGTGCGTTTTTTGCGCGCCGACCCAGCGGCTGCGCTCCGCCGTTCGCGCACGGTTTCGTAGTCCGCGGCGGTCGTCTCGACAAAGGCGTCTTTGAGTGAATCGGAGACCAGCGAAGTGCAGACCTGCACGCTTTTTGATGCGTCGGTCACGTAAACGGTGGGCGCCGAATAGGCCGGCGCGATCTTGACGGCGGTGTGGGCTTTCGACGTCGTGGCACCACCGATCAGTAAGGGGATGTCGAGGCCGCGTCGTTCCATCTCACCGGCGACGTGCACCATCTCGTCGAGCGACGGGGTGATGAGACCCGACAGGCCGATCAGGTCGGCGCCGACCTCGATGGCTGTATCGATGATGCGCTCAGCCGGCACCATCACCCCGAGGTCGATCACCTCGAAGTTGTTGCACTGCAGAACCACGCCGACGATGTTCTTGCCGATATCGTGGACGTCACCCTTGACCGTCGCCATGACGATCTTGCCGTTCGACGCGGTCGCCTCGTCCTTCTCCGCTTCGATGAAAGGCACGAGGTGGCCAACGGCCTGCTTCATCACACGCGCACTCTTGACCACCTGCGGGAGGAACATCTTGCCCGCCCCGAAGAGTTCGCCGACAACGTTCATGCCGTCCATGAGCGGGCCTTCGATGACTTCGATTGCGCGTGCGGCTTGCTGTCGCGCTTCCTCCGTATCCTCGACGATATGGCGCGTGACGCCCTTGACGAGCGCGTGGCTCAATCGCTCTGCGACCGGTGCTTCCCGCCAGGCTTCGGTCTGCTGCTCCTGATCGACGGACTCGTTCGAGTAGAGCTGCGCGACGTCGAGCAAACGCTCGGTCGCGTCTTCCCGGCGATTGAGAACGGCGTCTTCGACGGCTTCGCGAAGGTCGGTCGGTATGTCCTCGTAGATGGCGAGCTGACCGGCGTTGACGATCCCCATGGTGAGACCCGCGCGGATGGCGTGGTAGAGAAACACCGCGTGGATCGCCTCACGCACACGGTCGTTGCCACGAAAGGAAAAGGACACGTTGCTGATACCACCTGAGGTGTGTGCCTCGGGGTAGGTCGTTTTGATCCATCGCACGGCTTCGATGAAGTCGACGCCGTAGTTGCGGTGCTCGTCGATACCGGTGGCGATCGCGAAGACATTCGCATCGAAGATCACGTCTGACGGTGGGAAACCGACTTCATCGACGAGTAGGCGGTAGGAACGGTTGACGATCGTCTTGCGACGCTCGAGGTCATCGGCCTGACCTTGTTCATCGAACGCCATCACGATCACCGCGGCGCCGTAGCGGCGGCAAAGCCGCGCCTGCTCGAGGAACGAATCTTCGCCCTCCTTCAAACTGATCGAGTTGACGATCGCTTTGCCTTGAACGCTCTTCAGACCCGTCTCGATGACGTCCCATCGGCTGGAGTCGATCATGACGGGCACACGCGCGATGTCGGGCTCGGTCATCGCGAGGTCGAGGAATCGCCGCATCGCCGCGACCCCGTCCGTCATGCCTTCGTCCATGTTGATGTCGATGATCTGCGCACCACTCTCGACCTGCTGTAGTGCAACGTCGAGCGCGCTCGTGAAGTCATCGTTCTTGATCAGCCGGCGAAACCGTGCCGACCCGGTCATATTGGTGCGCTCACCGACGTTCACGAAAAGTGAATCGTCGTTGATCGTGAGCATTTCGAGACCCGAGAGTTCGAGTGCTGGTCTGCGGGTGGGTACAGAGCGCGGTGACGCTCGATCGGCGCGTTCGCGCAATGCCTGGATGTGGTCAGGCGTCGTGCCGCAACAACCACCGACCATGTTGACGAGCCCCCGGTCGATGAAATCGCCGATGACGCTTGCCATCTCTTCGGGTGTTTCGTCGTAACCGCCGAACTCGTTGGGTAACCCGGCGTTCGGATGCACACTCGTGAATGTACTAGCAACCTTCGCCAGTTCTTCGACGTGCGGGCGCAGCGCGTCGGGGCCGAGGGCACAGTTGAGCCCGACGATGAGGGGTTTGGCGTGCGCGACGGACGTCCAGAAAGCGGCCGGCGTCTGGCCCGAGAGAGTACGCCCGCTCGCGTCCGTGATCGTGCCCGATACCATCAGCGGCAAATCCGTTGCAGCCGCTTCCTGGGCAGCCTGGACGGCGAAGATCGCCGCTTTTGCGTTTAGCGTGTCGAAGACAGTCTCGACCATGATGAAGTCGGCGCCGCCCGCGATCAGCCCTTCGGCGGCTTCGTAGTAAGACTTGAAAAGATCGTCGTAGCGCACGTTGCGTGCACCCGGATCGTTGACGTCGGGGGAAAGGCTTGCCGAGCGATTCGTGGGACCGAGGACGCCGGCGACCCAGCGAGGCCGTTCGCTCGTCGAAAACTCGTCCGCGATACGACGGGCGAGGCGCGCGGATTCGAGGTTCATCTCCGCGGTGAAATCCTCGAGCGCATAGTCGGCCTGCGCGATCGAGGTGGCCGTGAACGTGTTCGTCTCGATGATGTCGCTACCGGCCTCGAGATATGCGGCATGGGTCGCTTCGACGACGTCGGGTCGGGTGAGCGTCAGAACGTCACCATCACCTTTGAGTGGCACGGCATGATCGACGAAACGTCGACCGCGAAAGTCCTCTTCGGTGAGCTCGAACGACTGCTGGATCGTGCCGGTTGCGCCATCGAGCAATAGGACACGTTCGGCAAGCGCATCGGCGAGGTGCGTGGGGTGCGGCATAAACGGTAATTGGGGCTTTGACGACGCGGCATTATGCGGGGCGGGAACGTGAACCGACCTCGGGCACGTGCAAGCGAAGCTGAATCGTGTGCATGTTTCTCGAAACGTGCATCTGGTGCGCGGCTGAAATCCCGCTACAATTGCCGACTGTTTTAGTCGGGTATTCGGCGAATGATCGATATCTCCCAAGAAGCGCAGGCCTATCTGCGCGACCTGTTGGCCAAAGAAGATGAAGGCTGCGGCATTCGTATCTTCGTCGCGCAACCCGGCACCCCGAACGCCGAAACGTGCATCGCGTACTGTCGGCCGAACGAAGAGAAGGAAGGTGATGAACCGTTCGACTACGACGGTTTCACGGCATGGATCGAGAAGAAGAGCGAGAAGTATCTCGTCGATGCCATGGTCGACTTCCAGGAAGATCGAATGGGCGGGCAGCTCACGATCAAGGCGCCTAACGCGCGGGTGCCGAACGTCGATGCCGATTCACCGATCGAAGATCGAATCAATTACGTGCTCTACAACGAGATCAACCCGAGCCTGGCAGCGCACGGTGGTCAGGTGAGCCTCGTCGAGGTGGTCGAGTCGTCCGTCGCCGTTCTACAGTTCGGCGGCGGTTGCCAGGGGTGTGCAGCGGTTGATATCACGTTGAAACAAGGCGTTGAGAAGTCGCTCCTGGCGCAGATTCCGGAACTCACGGAGATCCGGGACGAAACGGATCACTCGCTGACCGAAAACGCGTATTACCAGTAGTCGTACGCCGTTCGACGGTCGCTTTGAGCGAGGTGGGGAAAACCGGACGATAGGTCCCTCATGACTCTTCCACGGTTTCTCCACAATCGATGACAAGTCGTTTCACGATTCACGCGTACAAATCGCGTCGTGAGAATCTTCCTACCATTTGACGAAACGTTTCCGGCCGAAAGCGAAGGCGAAGTCCTGACGAGCCTTGTGCCTTTTCGCGATGCCTTCTGTGAAGCCACCCGGCGGATCGGCGCATCTATCGAGCCGGCGGAGCTAACCGCGACAATCCTTCGCACGTCGACTTCGTTCGCAACGACTGCTGGTGCCCACCCGTTTGGCTGGCGCGATGTCGTTGTCGGTGATTTCGCTCTTTCCTGAAGGCTCGAGTCGCCCTCTAGCGCCGATCGTGGCTCTCGTCGGACCCGAATCGACGGGCAAGACGACGCTTGCCCAACGGCTGGCAGATGACCTCGACGCGGCTCTGGTGACGGAGTTCGCGCGAGAGTACCTGGAGCAGGCGCGGTCGCTCGGACGTGATACCTATACGGAGGACGACCTCCAGACGATCGCGCGGACGCAATGGGCGAACGAATGCGCGGCACGTGATACGCGGTTCACGATCGCTGATACCGACCTGCTGGTGATGGCGATCTGGTGGCGAGAACGGTTCGGGCGTGTTCCGGATTGGATTGACGATATCCTTCGCCGGGCCGACGCACCGAAGCTCTATCTCCTCTGTCGCCCCGATCTCCCGTGGGAGCCGGATCCGCTACGCGAGTCGCGAGACGACCTGGCGCGCCTGTTTACCCTCTACGAAAGCGCGCTCGAAGACATCGGCAAGCCGTTCGTCGTGATCGAGGGGCAAGGCTCGCAACGATTCGACAATGCACGTCGTGCGGTCGACCGATGGCTCGACGCGCTCGATAGCGACGGTTGATCGACGACACGCATGACCAACGAATCGTCCGCCGCAAACGACCTGCCGCACTCATCCGGGCGCACGGATCGCACGTCGCGGATCCCGCCTGATCCGGACAGGTTCGCCGCGTGGAACCGCGCGCTCAGGGCGGACGCAGCGGGCCGTGAAACCGCGTTTGTCGACCTCGATGCGGTCGACCACAACCTGACGCGCGTCGGCGGCGCGCTCGGCCACCGGATCGATCTACGACTGGTAGCGAAAAGCCTGCCGTGTCTCGATCTCCTCGAGTACATGATGGTGACGGCCGGTACGAATCGGATCATGGCCTTTGCCGAGGGCATGGTGGGTGAGCTGCTGCTTCGCTTCGGCGATCGTGTCGACATTCTTCTCGGACGCCCGGCCGCCATTGGTGCGCTCGAGCGGACGTTCAAACGGTTGGACGAACAGGACGAAAAGCACAATCCGGCCTCTCGGGTGCGCTGGCTCGTCGACACCGAGGCGCGCCTCGGTGAGTACGCAATGTTTGCCGAGCATCGTCATGAGCCGATCGACATCGCCCTCGAAATCGACGTGGGCTTGCGTCGCGGTGGTGCGCGTAGCGAGCGGGAACTACTCGCCATGCTCAGTCTGATCGATGCTTCTGAGAACCTGCGCTTCGCGGGGTTGATGGGATACGACGGCCATGTGCCGTTCGCGGCGGGAGAGACGGCACCGAGTGTCGAGTTCGAGCTCGTGCAACGGCGCTACGACAGCTTCGTCAGAACGGGCCAGCAGGCCTTTCCGGCGCTTTTCGACGGTCGGCAGGTGTTCAACGGCGGCGGTAGTCGGACCTATCACGAATACGTCGACGAGGTGGTCACGCCCGTCAATGACGTCGCCGTTGGCTCGGCGCTCTTCTATCCGAGCAACTTCCACGATTTAGACGACCACGGGCTCCGCGCGGCGAGCTTCTTCGCGACCCCGATTCTCAAACGCACGGATCCCGCTGAAACGCCGTTCGATGAATCGTTCCTGCCGGGGATCGCGCACGGAAACCGGAACGTAGAAGTCGCGTTCTACATGACGACCGGGGATTTTCCGGGGTCGCGAATCTACCCGGACGGGCTGACGCAGAACCTTGATCCGGCGCGGGCGGAAAAACCGCCCCGGTTAGTGAACCTGCTCCCCAATCAGGGGCGGTGGTGGGGGTCACGTGACTTACCGCTCGAGGTAGGCGATTTCATCTTCTACCAGCCCTGGGAAGCCGACGCGATCCGATGGCTCAATCGATTGGACGTCTTTCGCGGCGCGGAACTGATCGATCAGTGGGAAACCTTCCAGCCCGGCATTTCGCGCTGAGCGGTTACAAGCGTGCCAGCATGTCGTCGCGTTGCTCCTCGATTTCCTCTCGGACATTGCCGCGGTCGAGTTGCGCGACCGCCCAGGCGTATTCGCGCAGATAGAACGCCCGCTCGGTCGCGAGGATCCGCTCGTCATCGACGGCGAGTCCGTAAGCTGCAAGACACCGGCGCATTTCGGCCGCGCTCCAGCCGAGCCCGAACGCCAGCCCCACGGCATCGAACAGCGGATCGTTGTCCCCCGCGAATTCCCAATCGAGCGTGTACCAGCGGTCTCTACCCCGAATGACGTTCCAGGGGTTGAGATCGTTGTGGCACCCGCAGGACGTCCTTGGCCGCCAGGCTTCGTCGAGCGCGTCTTGCACGCGGCCGGGAGGACGTGATCCGGCGAGATATTGATCCACGATGGAATCGAGTTGGTAGGCGTGAACCCCCGTCGGAATCTTCTCGTGCAGTTCGCGCAAGTAGGTGCCGCCTTGCTCCGGCGTCGGCGCTTCGTCGACGATGAGCGGACCGTCGACCCACTTCGAAATCATCGCGCCGGACTCGAAGTCGAACGCCACGACCTCAGGCCCGAGACCCGCCTCGAGATAACGCTGCTCGATGTCGCGGCGTTTCTCGGGGGCGGCGATCTCGACGACACGAACGACATACGACTCACGATCGACGTCGTAGCGAAAGTTGACGTTGCTGTAACCGCCGCTCAGGTACGTGAAGTTCGATGGCTCGACGTCGCCCGCGAGGCGGGCAATGGTTGCTCTAGCTTTCTCTTCTGGCGTCATCGGATGGTCTGGGGCGGCAAACTGACAGCGCGCAGGTTAACAGCGCCCAAGTTGGCAGACTGGCTGGGGGTCGCACCGTTAGACTCACTTCAGACCATCCGAACCAGGTGACCGTGCACACGACCTTTGCTCGCTTCTCGTCTGCCCTGCGCCACGCCGATGTTCGGGTATCGCCGGCCGAGACCATCGATGCTCTCGAGGTTGCTGAGCGGGTCGGTTTTCAGGATCGAGCCCTCCTAAAAGACGCTTTGGCGTTGACGCTCGCCAAGTCGATCGACGAGAAGGCGCGCTTCGACGAGACGTTCGAGCGGTTCTTTTCGCTCGCATTTCAGGAACCGGTGAAGTCGTCGTTTGTCCGTCCGGTGGATACAGAGTCGTTGCTCAAATCCCTCGACGCGCAGCTATCGGGGCAGCTGAAAGCACACCTCGAGACGGCGATCGCCCAAGACCATTCGGCGCTCTCGCTCGCCGTCGCCCAGGCGGGGGAGGGCGCGGGTGTGCACCGGATGGCGTCGCTGCGTGAGAAGCCCCTCGTGGTCGGCGAGATCGAGCGTGCGCTCAAGGTCGACGAGCTCGACTTCTTCCTGCGCGAAGGTGAGGGTGCGGCGATCGAGGGTCAACGCGGCGCGCTACTCCGATACCTGCGTAAGTACTTCCGTGACCAGATCCGCGACTACGTCGACGAGCAATATCGCCTGAACGTCGACGCGACCGGCAAAAAAGCACTGCTCGATGCAGCCCTGCGGTCGAACCTCGACCAGCTACCGAAGGCATATCACGACGACGTGCGTGCCGTCGTACTGAAACTGGCGGACAAACTTGCCCGGGAGCACCGGCGGCGTAAGAAGCGTGCGCAACGCGGACAACTCGACGTTCGCAAGACGCTGCGTCGTAATGTCGCCTACGACGGGAACCTCTTCGATCTGCGATGGCGTATGCAGAAACGGGAACGCTCCACGGTGTACGTGCTGAACCTCGACCATCGATCGACGCTGATCATCCTCGGCGACGGTCGCAACAACTTCTACGACCCCCGCATCAGCCTTTTCAAAGAGCTGACGAACCGTTGTAAGCAGGTCTTCTGGTTGAACCCGGAATCGCGCGAACAGTGGCGGGAAGGCGATTCGGAGATGCGGCGTTACGCGCCGTACTGCACGCGTGTCGCACTCTGCACCAAGCTGAAGGACATCGAACGTTTCGCCGACGATCTCCTGAACGCGACGCTTTAGCTTTCAGTTCAGGTCGAGCAGATAGCCCATCGTCGGGCCGATCTCCTCATGCAAGACCAGATCGGCGATCGGATCGAGCGGTGTCGGTTCACGATTGAGAATGACGAGTTCGGCGCCCATGCGCTTGGCGATCTGGGGGAACCCGGCGGCCGGGTAGACGACGAGTGAAGATCCGACGACGACGAAGAGGTCACATTCCATCGTCAGGTTTTGGGCGCGCTGCATTTCCTCTTCGGGCATCGCCTGGCCAAAGGAAATGGTGGCTGTCTTGATGATGCCGCCGCAGATCCGGCACGGCGGAACCGCGTCGTCCCGCTCGAACTGCGCCTTGAGATCGTCGAGTTCGTAACGTGCGCCGCAGGTGAGACATTTGGCGTAGGCGCGGTTGCCGTGCAGTTCGACGACCAGGTCGTCCGGGACGCCGGCGTCCTGATGCAGGTTGTCGATGTTCTGCGTGATCACGCCGGTCGAATTGCCTTCATCGACGAGTTTCGCGATCCCGAGGTGACCGCGATTTGGTTTGGCGTCGGCCCAAGTGGTGTCCTTCGAGCTGAAATGCCGAGACCAATATTCGTGCCGATGCTCCTCGCTCGCGATGAAGTCGTCGAACTCGATTGGTTTGATCTTGTTCCAGAGGCCGGTGCCGGGACTGCGGAAATCGGGGATCCCGGACTCGGTGCTGATGCCCGCTCCGGTGAAGAAGACGATGCGGGATGCCCCGTCGATCATCGTGCGAAACTGTTCTACGGGATTCGCCATGTTTGCCCCCTCATCTGACGACAAGGCTAAACGATGATCCGTCTGGAATGCTTCTTCGATTGTTCGAGCCCGTGGACCTATCTCGGCTTCGAAGAGATAGGGCGGTCGACGCGGGAAGTCATCGCCGACGATCGCGTCGATCTCGTCTGGCGTCCGTTCCTGGTCGGTGGCGTGTTCAACACGGTCAACCCGAGCGTGTACGAAGCTCGCGCAAACCCGGTCCCCGTCAAGAGCCGGTACTACGGCAAGGACCTCTCCGACTGGGCGCGCTTTGTCGGCATCGAGATCGGCCAGCCGCCGGTCTTTCCGGTCAACAGTGTGAAGGCGATGCGTGGCGCATTCTTTGCGCTGGAACAGGGCTGCCTCGAGGCCTACGCACGTGCCGTCTTCAGGAGCTACTGGACGGAGCTTCGCGACATCTCGAAAGACGAAGTGCTGGCCGACATCGTGGCTGAGGTGGGGCTTCCTTCAGACGCCTACTTTGCCGCGATCAACGACGATGCTTACAAGGCGATGTTGCGCGAGAACACCGATGAGCTCATCGCGCGAGGCGGCTTCGGGTCGCCGACGTTTTTCATCGACGAGACGGATATGTACTTCGGGAACGACCGGATTCCGCTAGTGATGGCTCGCATCGGCGACCTGATGACGGGCGCGTCGTAGCGATTCGAAGACACGAGGGTACTGAGCTTCACACTCGAGAACCGTTTCGGCACACAGGCGACGATTCATCGTGGCCGTGTCGACTTCGACGTCGTACTCACAGCCCGCGTGGACGCTGTGGAAGTGGGTGCTCGCCGTGCCGGGAAATCGACCGGGCCGCGTGGACTCACGTTCCTCGATGACGTCGAGGTTGCAGCGCACGCCGACGAACAGCACGTCGAGATCTTCGAAGACCTCTAGATAGTCGTCGAGAGCGTCTTCGACGAGGAATACGTCATCGACGATGACGTCGTTGCCGGTCCGGGCGAATGCGGCGATGGCGCGACGCATGCCGCGGAGGACATCTCGCCCATAGGGGCCGAAGCGGACGTCCGTCGCCAGTTGCCCATCGTGCTCGATCGGGACGATGTTGAGTCCCTGATCGCCGGGCTCGCCGGACGCCGAGTTGAATCCCCTAAAACGCCCGGCCATGCCGTCGCGAAACTGATCCAGGCTCATGAGCTGAATCGGCCGCGGTCGGATCTGCTGCACCATGGTGGCAAGCGTCGTTTTTCCCGAACTCGACGTGCCGTTGAGCAGGATGATTTGGCCAGGTGTCATATCGGTCATGTTATCCAGTTAACGGTTTTCAATCGCCCAGCCACGGTGGCGATTCTCCCCACGTCTCAAGGTATTGATCCGTGAAAAGCGCGAGATCGTGAACCTGTGCACCGCGTTGTGCAATACATGCTTTGGCGGTCACGACGCCCGATCGAACGGCAACGCCCGTATCGTCGGTCCGCAGATCCGCGTGCAGGAATCCCGCCCGAAAAGCATCACCCGCGCCGGTCGGGTCGACGATCTGGCTGACCGGTACTTCGACGCTGGCCCAAGTTGCCCCGCGTCGCCAGCGGATAGGTTGGCCGCCGTGCGTGATGACGACTCGTTTCACGTTCGCGAGCTGGGCGTCGCCCACGGCATTGAGAATCGTCGTGTGCTCGTATTCGTTGACGATTAGCGTCTCCGTACGCGCGATGAGTGCGGCGATGTCGGCGTCGGTGAAGTCGGTGATCACCTGGCCGGGGTCCGAGATCACGGGAATCGATCGGGCCCGGCAGATGTCGAGACAGTTGATCATATTCTCGGGAATGTCCGGGCCCGCAATCGCCGCCGCGAAGGTGCCATTCGAGACGAATTCATCCAGTTCGTCCCGGTATCCGGGGTTTCGCGCGGGGCCGGGGAAGAATGCCGTGAACTGGTTGCCGTCGACATCGCTGAAGATGAAGGCGTGTGAGCTGGTACCCGATGTCGGTCGGATGCCGGAAGCGTCGATGCCGAGATCACGCAGATGCCGGCCATAGGCGGAGTTTTCGAAATCCGAACCCACGAAGGCGAAAGGGGTAGGGGCGTCACCGAGCCCGTGCAACGAGTACGCGATATTCATCGCGCAGCCGCCGAACTGGCGGTCGACGTCGTCGAGATGGAGGGACACGTTGATTCCCGTATGGCGCTGCAACGCCGTAAAGGAACCCGGATAGGTGCCGACGAAGTCGAATGCAGCGGTTCCGGTCACAAGCACGCGGTCGATAGTGGACGCCCCTCCTCGTTTAAACTCGCGCGTTTTACTAACGGCGACCGTCAGCATGCAAGGAGTTATAGGAATCGTCGTGCTCATCGGTATCGCCTGGGCCATCAGCGAAGACCGCCGCGGCGTCGATGTGCGACGTTTGGCGATCGGTCTCGCGATCCAGATCGCCGTCGCTGTCGTGTTGCTGCGCGTCCCGTTCATCAAAGACGGGTTGCTCGTCCTCAACCAGTTGGTCGTCGCGATTGAGACGGCGACGACGGCGGGAACGTCGCTCGTTTTCGGCTTTCTCGGCGGCGAAACGCCACCGTTCGTGATGAACGAGAACGCCAACCTCTACATCTTCGCGTTTCGGGTTCTGCCGCAGATTCTCGTCTTCAGCGTTCTCGTGGCGATCCTCTGGTACTGGCGCGTGCTGCACTACGTGGTTCGTGGCTTTGCCTGGGCGTTGCGCCGCACACTCGGCGTCGGCGGCGCGGTGGGGGTCGCCGCATCGTCATCGGTGTTCCTCGGCATGGTCGAGTCGCCGCTCGTCATCCGGGCCTACCTCGCGCATCTGAGCCGGTCCGAGCTCTTCACGGTGATGACCTGCGGGATGTCGACCGTCGCCGGCTCGATCATGGTGCTTTACGCCAATCTCCTCGAGCCGATCGTGCCGGGGGCGCTCGGTCACGTCGTGACGGCGTCCATCGTCAACGTCTTTGGTGCCGTGGTCGTCGCGCGCGTGATGGTGCCGGACACCGGCGTCGGCCTCGACGGGGACGTCGCCGATTCGCTGGTCTACAACGGCACGATGGATGCGATCACGCGCGGCACGTCGGATGGTCTCCGACTCGTCGCCAACGTCGGTTCGATGGTCATCGTTCTGGTCGCGCTCGTGGCGCTCGTGAACTATGTCATTTCGGGCATCGTCGTCGGCGGTGAGCCGATCAGCCTGGAGCGGATCGCTGGCTGGTTCTTGTCGCCGATCGCCTGGCTCATGGGCGTCGACTGGGTCGATGCGCAAGTGGCAGGCACGTTGCTCGGCACGAAGGTCATCCTGAACGAGCTGATCGCCTACATTCAGTTCGGTGCGCTCGGCGACTCGCTGAGCGAAAACACCAGAATCGTGATGACCTATGCGCTGTGCGGATTCGCCAACTTCTCGAGTATCGGGATCCTGATCGGCGGCGTCAGCGCGATGGCGCCGGAACGTAAGCCGGATCTCTTCTCGCTGGGTCCCAAAGCGCTCGTCTCCGGAACGATCGTGGCGTGCATTACCGGGACGATCGCCGGGCTCGTGTCTTGAAGGAGACGATCGCGGGTTTGAGAAATCTGCATTTCTTCACCGGAGCGCTTCGCTAAGATGCGCCGCGTATTGGAGGTAGACATGCTGAAGATCGAGGCGGATTCCGCCGCACAGAACCTCACGATCGCCGCGCTTCTGGTTGCTTTGATCGTCGCGGCCCGGTTGCTACCGCATCCGCCGAACTTCGCGCCGGTCATGGCGGTCGCGATCTTTGCGGCTTTCGTCTTTCCATCCGTTCGGCTCGGCGCCGGCGTGGTCTTGCTCGGGTTGGTGTTGAGCGATCTCGTCGTCGGGACCTACACGGCCGGGGTCATGGCGTCTGTCTACTGCATGAGCATTTTGTGCCTCTGGTTCGGTCGCCGCGCCCGATCTGGTGATGCGTCGGCCGCGTGGGTGCTCGGCGGGAGCGTTGTCTCGGCTTTTGCGTTCTATCTGGTGACCAACGCGGCAGTGTGGGCGTTTACCCCGTACTACGAGGCCGGCGTCGCCGGGCTCGTTGCGAGCTGGGTCGCCGGATTGCCGTTCCTCAAGTGGACCCTCGCCGGAAACCTCGTTTGGACGGTCGCCCTGTTCTCGGTCGGTGCGAGCGTCGCACGTTTCGTGCGTACGCCCGAGCTGGTGCGTTCGCCCGAGCTGGTGCGTTCGCCCGAGCTGGTGCGTTGATCGCGACTTCCCCGCGATTCCCGGTTCGGTTCGTCGCGTTAGCGGCGATCTTTTTTGCCGTGCTCGTTGCCGGGTTCGCTCAGGCGGCTGAACGAGTTGCCGTCACCATTCAGGTCACGGACGAATTGTCGGGTTCTGGCCTCGAGTACTCGATGGTGACGAACGTCGACGTAGGCATGGACGGACTCACCGTTATGCGCCGCGTCGTCTCCACAGACGTCGACAGCTACCCCGGTGCGGGCGCCTTCGTGAAATCCATCGCCGGTGTCGCCGCTCCGCGAGACGCTTTCTGGGCGTTATCCATCGACGGCGAACGTTCATCGGTCGGTATTTCCGAGATCGTCGTCGATCGGCAGATGTCGATCGAGTGGAACCTTGTTCGCCTCGGGGTCGAGTAGCTAGCGGCGTCGGAAGGTTTCGACGGTAGCGATGACGTGGTCGATGGCTGCATCGTCGATGTCGAGATGTACCACCCATCGACCGCGGGAAACGGTAATGCCGTGTTCCGCGGCAAAAAGTCCGAAGTCCGCGCTCAATCCGTCCACAAAAACCATGTTGGTGTGGCACTCGACATCTAGGTCGAGCGCACGCAAACCGGCGGCGAGCCGTGACGCACGTTCGTGGTCGTCGGCCAGGCGTTCGACATGGTGCTCGAGGGCGTGTAAGCCGGCGGCGGCGACGATACCGGCTTGGCGCATCCCGCCGCCCACCATTTTGCGCCAACGACGAGCGTCGTCGATGAAGCCTTGCGGGCCCACGAGAACCGAACCCAGAGGCGCACCGAGGCCTTTTGAAAGGCAAACGGAGATTGAGTCGCAGTAGCGGCCGAACGCCGAGAGTTCCGTCTGCGTCGCGACGGCGGCGTTCCACAGACGTGCACCGTCCAGGTGGAGGGCCAGGTCATGTCGGTCGGCGAGTGTTCTCGCTTCTGCGAAGTAGTCGGTGGTCGTGGCTTTGCCGCCGTGGGTGTTCTCTAAGCAGAGAAGCGTCGTCTTCGCGAAGTGAACGTCGTCGGGTTTGATCGCCGCCTCGGCCGCCACGAGATCGACGCCGCCGTTGGGCAGTGTGCCGACGGGCTGGGGCTGAATACCGCCGAGACTGGCCGCGCCGCCGCCTTCGAATCGATAGGTGTGAGCGCCCTCCGCGGCGATGTACTCGTCGCCGCGACCGCAGTGCGTCAGCAAGGCGACGAGATTCGACTGGGTACCGCTCGTGACGAAGAGTCCGGATTCGAGGTCAAGGCGCTCGGCAACGACGGCTTCCAGGCGGTTGACGGTCGGATCTTCGCCGTAGACATCGTCGCCGACCGGTGCGCTTGCCATGGTGGCACGCATCGCGTCGGTCGGCTGTGTGACCGTATCGGAGCGGAGATCAATCATCGCGCGACTCGTATCCGTCGGCGGACTTCGAGTGTCGGCAGGTGGGATCGGCGGCGGCCGAGTAAACCTCGACCGGCCGCTCGAAGAACGTCTTGGACTTCGTCAGCTACCCGCGGCGAGCGAGACGTTGTACACGCCGGCTTGCCGTGCCGAATCCATGACGTGAATCATCGTTTCGGTCGTAGAGTCGGGGTGCGGCTGAATGATGACCGGTGCTTCCGGGTTCTCAGCGTGCAGACGCTCGATATTGGCGCGAACCGACCGAACGTCCACATCGCGTTGGGCGATGATGATCCGGTCACGGTTGGTGATGCGCACGACGATACTCTTCTTGTCCGGATCGACCGTCTTCGGCTTGTCGTCCTCGGGCTGATTGACGTCAATGCCGATCTCCTTGACGAAGGTCGCCGTCACGATGAAGAAGATCAGCATGATGAACACGACATCGAGCATCGGCGTCAGGTTGATCTTGCCTTCGTCGTCGTCGTCGCGACCGTGTTTGTGGAAGCCTTTGCGCACGGATCCCCTCCCGGCTCTCGAAAGACGCGAAGTCTAGTTTAGCGACCGAAGAAAACGCTAGTGCAATCGATCGATGGCAGGTCGCGCTTTCCTGCTACGTTTATAGCATCTAGCGGAGAGCACGCCAACGGGTTTTTTCACCTAGATCAGCTACTCGGCTGTCGTTCGGTCCGGCGGGCCTTCAGCAGGCGTCGCAACGGCACGATCCAGATCGCGATGCAGAGCACGACGAGGGCGATCGTGATGGGTCGTTCGACGAAGATCGACATCGATCCGTCCGCCAGGAGCATCGTTCGGCGTAGGTTCTCCTCCAGCATCTTCGACAAGATGAAACCCAGCAGCAGCGGGGCCATCGGGATCCCGAAACGCCGTAGTCCCCACGCGGCAAGCGCGAACGCGAGCATCAGGAAAACGTCGAATGGATTCCCGGAGGTGAGAAACACGCCGAGCAGGGAGAACATCACCACGCACGGGATGAGTACGGAGCGCCGCAGTTGGATGATCTTGGCGATGTAGGGAATGAGCGGCAGGTTGAGTGCGAGCAGGATGAGGTTGCCGATATACATCGACAGGATCACCCCCCAGAACATGGCAGGCTCTGTCTCGAGCAGTCGTGGTCCTGGCTGAATGCCGTAGCTCAGCATGACGCCGAGCAGAACGGCCGTCGTACCGGAGCCTGGAATACCGAGGGTCAACAACGGTACGAATGATCCCGTGCAGGCGGCGTTGTTGGCGGCTTCGGGTGCTGCGATTCCGCGGGCGGAATCCTTCTCGTCGCCTCGACGGAATCGTTTTTCCAGGTCGTAAGCAAAGAAGCTCGCGAGTGTCGCCCCGGCGCCCGGCAAAACGCCGACCAGAAAGCCCAGGATCGAGCTTCGCCCCACCGTGGGCCGAATAGCGCGCCCGTCGCCCGGCTGTAGCCGGACGGACTTACCGATCGATGTCGCCGGTGGTGCGCGGTTGGCATCCGTCATCATGCGAAACGCTTCGGCGAGCGCGAATGTCGCCATAGCGAGTAGTACAAAATTGATGCCATCCGTGAGGTCGAGCCGGCCGAACGTGAATCGCTGCACACCGCCGGCCTGGTCCGTGCCGACGGTTCCGAGCATTAGACCCAATACCGCGGCGATGAGTGAGTTCACGATCTGCCCGCGTTCCGCGAACGCCGCGATGCTCGACAGGGCAAAGATCAGGATCAGCGTGTATTCGGGTGATTGAAACTCGGTAGCGAGCGCGGCGAGCGGGGAGGCGAACAGCATGAGGGCGATCGCCCCGACGGTACCGCCTGCGAACGAAGCAAAGGCAGCGAGCGCCAGGGCGCGACCGGCTTCGCCTCGCTGGGCCATCGGGTAGCCGTCGAACGAGGTCGCCACGGTGGACGCCACCCCCGGTGCGTTGATGAGGATGGATGAAGTGGATCCACCAAAGACTGCACCGTAGTAGACGCCGGCCATCATGATGAGTCCGGCCGCCGGATCGAGTGCATAACTCACGGGGATCATCATCGCGATGGCGGTGATGGGTCCGAGCCCCGGCATCATGCCGACGAGCGTTCCGGCGCAACAGCCGAGCACGACCCAAAAGAGATTGTTTGGATCGAGCGCCGTCGACAGGCCGGTAATCAGTCCCTCGATCATCTAGCGCGCGGTTTCCAGCAAGCCCTCGAACCAGATTCCGGGTGGCAGATAGACGTTCAGGAGGAGCTCGATCAGGAGGTAGCCAGCCACGGCGAGCCCGATCGGCAGGCCCACGACCACGGCGGCTCGCCGCTCACCCTCGACCCAAAGACACCCACCGGTGAAAAGCGCGGTCGCTGGCCAGATACCGATACGCGGAATCGCCAGCCCGTACACGATGACCAGAAGGCAGATCAAGAGAAGGCGCCGCAACGAACCCGGCAGGAATTCGTGCTCGACTCGAGTGGTCGCGACGAGGCGAATGCCCGCGAGTACGAGAAGAACGACCCCGTACGCGTAGGGCAGGGTGCGTGCGCTGATCGCTTCCTCCGCTGACCACGGGTCGAGCGGGATGAGGCTCGTCTGCCAGAGATAGACGGCGGCGAAAACGACCAGTAGCGCGGGAACGAGACGCGCGGTCACCGGATGAATCCGAGCTTCCTCATGACGCTGCCGAATTGTTCTTCCTGTGCAGTGAGGAACTGCGTGAATTCGTCGCCATCGACGTCGAGCGAACCCCAGCCGCGGCGCTCGAGCGTCTCCTGCCAGGCGGTCGTTTGACGCATGGATCGAATGCGCTCGACATGTCCGTCGCGTTGTTCGGAATCCATCGAGGCGGGGCCGAAAACGCCGCGCCAGTTCGCGAACACGACGTCGTAGCCGAGATCGCGCAACGTAGGCGGCGCGCCGATCGCCCGGATCCGTTCGGGGGAAGTTGACGCGAGAACCCGGACTTCGCCGGAATCAACGAACGGGGTCGTTTCGCCGACGCCGGTCGTCAAGAGATCCACTTCGCCGCCGAGTAGCGCCAGCACCGCCTTGCCACCGCCGTCGTACGGCAGATATCGAACGCGTCGCGGGTCGATACCAGCGGCATCGAGGGCGAGGGCGAGCACGATATGGTCGAGGCTGCCACGCACCGAACCGCCGCCGACGACGATCCCCCGGGGGTTTTCCTTCAGCCGATCGAGAATGTCCTGCCAACCGGTTGCCGGATCGTCATCGCGCACGACAAAAATGCCGTAGTCCGCGACAAGCGCTGCAATCGGTTCGAGATCGCGAAAACTGTAGGGAAAGAGACCCTGGAGTGAGCGGACGATCAGCGGCGCCGAGTTGATCAACAGCGGCAGGTCTGCCCCCGCGCGTCGCTCGGCCATCTCGATGAACTGCCCCATGGCGCGTCCGCCGCCGCCCGAGACGTTCTCGAAAGAAATCGACTCGACGAGCTCCGCCATTTGCATCGCGCGTCCGGCTTCGCGCGCCGTGCCGTCGAGGCCGCCGCCCGGACCGGCCGGGATGATCACGTGCAGCCGGTCGGCAAAGCTCGAAAGACCCGCGAAGAGGATCGCGAGAATGAAAACGTGTCGCATGATCTAGCGGTTCAGGAAGTGCAGCGGGTTTCCCGCCACGTGCCAGGGCATCGAGACGAGCTGGCCAATGGACGACAGTGTGACGAACGCCGTTTTGAGGTCGTCACCGCCGAAACAGATATTGGTCGTCAGCCGGTCGGGCATCTCGACGAAATGTGGTTCGCCACCGGACGGATCGAGCGTGGTGATACCGCCATCGATGAGGGTCGCCACCGCAACGCCGCCGTCGGCATCGACCGCGAGTGAATCAAAGAGGAAATAGCCTTGGCGGCCGGCGACCACGCGCCCGCCGGCGCGTCCGTTTTTGATTTGGCCGGGCGATTCCAGCGGGAATGCCCAGAGCCTACCTGTGGGTGTTTCAGCGACGTAGAGTTCGTCGTCGTTCGGCGAAAGGCCGATGCCGTTTGGTCCTTCGAGCGGAAAGATCACCTCTTCGATCGACGAACCGTCCGTCCTTGCGTAATAGATGCCGGTCCGATCGCGATCGCGGGGTCGCGTCTTGCCGTGGTCGGTGAACCAGAAACCGCCCGTCGAATCGAACACGATGTCGTTCGGTCCGCACAGGCGATTACCGTCGACGGCCTCGTAGAGCACTTCGACCTCACCCGTTTCGATGTCGACGCGCTCGATGCGTCCCGTGGTGTAGTCCGCGGGTTGCTCGCCGGGAAAGATTCGACCGTCCCGATAGACCCATGCGAACCCGCCGTTGTTGCAGATGTAGCACTTACCGTCCGGGCCCATGGCGGCACCGTTGGGGCCGCCGCCGGGCTCTGCGACCACCTCGACCTTACCGTCCGCGACCCGGGAAAGCGTGCCGCGCTCGATCTCGACGAGCAGCACCGAACCATCGGGCATCGCGATTGGTCCTTCCGGAAAACGTAGCCCCTCGGCTTCAACGGTGTAGCTGGTCACGGATTCCCCCTTCCGGCGTGCCCAGCGACCTCGAGCGCTGTGCTACGGTCTGATTGCGCCGTCCGGTTCATCACCCGAAGGCTCGAATACGCGGTTCGGTAAAACCGATCGTGCGCGGCGCACGACAATACCATCACTGATCGATCGACGAGGTAGTTCATGCGGCAGTCCATCCGCTGGATATCACTTTTGTGTCTCACCTTCTTGATGAGTTGCGCTTCTTACCAGAAAGACAGCACGTCGCGGACCGTCGGCGAGGTCACCGACGACATTGGAATTCACACCAAGATCAAGGCGCGACTGGTCAACGATGAAATCGTTCGTGGGCTCGCGATCAATGTCGAGGTGAACAAGGGCGTCGTCGGGCTCACCGGGCAGGTGAAGTCCCAGGAGGAACGCCGACGCGCCGTCGAGATCGCGAAATCCGTCAGCGGCGTCGAGCGCGTGATCGAAAAGCTGTTAGTGATGCCCTAGCGTGCGTGCCGCGAAGCGGCACGAGTGCAGTTTCTCGCTGTTGCGAGAATCATGCCGGTGATCAGATAGTTCTGCTTAACCCAACCACTCGCGCGGTTTTTCGAGAGCGGCGATCAGATCCGCTTCCGCGGAACCGGGTTCGGGATGGTGGTCGTAGTGCCATTCCGCGCGGGGCGGTAGTGAGGCGAGCACGGACTCGATCCGGCGGCCCGACTGAATGCCGTAGCGCGTGCCGCGGTCGATCGCCAGGTTGAACTCCGCGTAACGGCCGCGGCGGATCAGCATCCACTGCTCCTGGGCCTCGGAATAAGGCATGTCCCGGCGTCTCTCGACGATCGGCCCGTAGGCTTCCATGAACGCGGAACCGATGCGCTCGACGAGCGCAAACGCGTCGTCGAAATCGGGATAACCGAAATCATCGAAGAAAAGCCCGCCGATCCCCCGCGCTTCGTTTCGGTGCGTGAGGACGAAGTATTCGTCGCACGCCTTCTTCATCTCGGCGTAGTGCTCGCCGGTGGCGCGTTCGGCCACGCGATGCCATTCGATCGCGTCGTCCGGATAGAGGTAGTAGGGCGTCAGATCGAAGCCGCCGCCGAAATGCCAGTGCGCTGGCTCAGCGTCGACCGCAAAAAAGCGCAGGTTCATGTGTGTCGTCGGTACGTGCGGATTTCGTGGGTGCACGATCAGGCTGATGGCTACCGCCTCGAACGGTCTGCCCGCGAGGTGCGGATTACGCTCGCTCGCCGCCGGCGGCAACGCGGCGCCGACGCTGTGGGTGAACTGTACCGCGGCCTTTTCGATGTGTTGGCCGCCCGAGAGCACGCGCGGTTGTGAGATGCCGCCCCCGGGCGTCTCGATGGTCTCGCCCTGGAACTGGGCGCGCCCGTCCAGCGCTTCGAGAGCGCCGACGATCGACGATTGGAAATTGATGAACGAGTGGTGTGCGGCCTCTACGTACTGCTGGCTGCTCAAACGACGCCCCCTTCGTGCAATGAAGCGATTTCGACGTCACCGTAGCCGAGTTCGGCGAGGATCCTATCCGTATGTTCACCTAGCGTCGGCGGACGGCGTCGAATCGATGTGTCGACGCCGGAAAAGTCGATGGGCATCCGCGCAATCGGTACCGGTTGGTCGAGCCCGGGATACGCGGTCGGCACCAGGTATTGCTGCGCGACGACCTGTTCGTTCGCGAGTGTGTCGCGCGGTTTGAGAATCTCACCGCACGGGATGCGTGCTTCTTCGAGGGTTTTGAGGACATCGGCCGTTGTCCTGTCCGCGGTCCAGGCGGACATCCGTTCGCTGATCAGCGACGCATTGTCGCCGCGGGTTTCGTCCGTCGCGAAGCGGGGATCGGCCAGCCACGTGTCTTCGCCCATCAGCCGCGCCCAGCGCTCGAAGAGCGGATTGCCGACGATCTGCACCAGCACCCAGCCGTCCTTCGTCTGGAACGCATCGGACGGCGCGGATGTCTGGCCCCGATTTCCAGTGCCGACTCGGTCCTTCTCGATCACGGCCTGCTCGATCAGCGTGCCGTTGGCGACCGTAAGCGCGGAAGCGAGGAGGGCGCCTTCGAGGTGTTGCCCTTCACCCGTATTCATCCGGTGAATGATTGCCGCGAGCGTGGCCATCGCGTTGAGGGTACCGGTCGTGTAATCGACGTACGGGTGGTAGTTCTTCATCGGCTCGTCCGCGTAGCCCGTCATGTGCATGTTGCCCGACATCGCCTGGGCGACACCGTCGAAGCCGACACGATCGCCGTAGGGCCCGGTCGACCCGTACGCGGTGCTCGTGGTCAGGATGATGTCGTGCTTGATGGCTTTGAGCGTCTCGTAGTCGAGCCCCATCGAGGCGAGCGTCTTCGGCGGCAGGTTGGCAACCACCACGTCGGCCGTCGCGACGAGCCGTTCGAGCACCTCCTGGCCACCTTCGGCTTTCGGATTGAGGGTGAACCCTCGCTTGTTGCGATTGAGCGCAAGGTAGCCCGAGCCCTGAGAATCGTCCGTCACGGGCGAGGTATAACGGTCCTCGCTCCCCGCAATCTTCTCGATTCGGATGACATCCGCGCCGAGATCCCCGAGCAGGGCGCCGCAGAAGGGGCCCGCGATGTAACGTCCAAAATCGAGAACGCGAATTCCTTCGAGAATGGCCATGGACGTCTCCTTCACGCGTCGCGTTGGGTTTCGAGGCGGCGAGATTATGCATCGGGGCGGCGTGCCGCGGAGCGGCACGAGTGCAGTTTCTCGCTGTCGCGAGAAACGTGCCGCCGCCTTCGGCTGGCGTGCCGCTAGCGGGAGAAACGTGCCGTCGCCTTCGGCTGGCGTGCCGCGGAGCGGCACGCGTGCGGGTATCAATCGAATGCGCTCTCGATTCGCGTAGAATCCGCCGCCCTATGAATATCTCTCTCGAGAGCGCCGTCGATGCGCTCGATAAAGCCGATGCGCTCTTGGAAACAGCGAAGACTTTTCTCAAAGACAGTGAAGTCGACGCAGTACAAACACAGGTCTACGACCTGGCTTTCTCGACCGCCGAACTCATGGCAGCACGTGAACTCGTCGAGTTCGCCGCGGAGGAGGGCGCCGATGACGCCTTTCGACGCCAGATTGCCGTGGTCTTTTGTGGCGACGCACTCACGAACCTCAATACGCGGCTGAGCTCGCGGCCGAGCGCTTACGGGCTCGCGGTGGGTTCCGTGGATAACGACTTGCTCACCTTCGTCGACCAGGCCCTCTCGCCCGAGTCCCTTTCGGGGCTCGGATCGGCGATCCGCGATCGCGACGGCCGGTTACCGGACGATCGACTCGACAACGAAAAGGCGATGATGCGAGACACGTTTCGCCAGTTCGCGGAAGACGTCGTGATGCCCCAAGCCGAGAGCATCCATCGAGAGGATCGCATGATCCCCGATGACATCCTCGACGGTTTGCGTGAACTGGGCGTTTTTGGACTGTCCGTGCCGGCCCGTTTCGGTGGTCTCAAGCCCGACGAGGACGAAGACAGTCTCGGCATGGTCGTCGTTACCGAGGAGCTGTCACGCGGCTCGCTCGGTGCGGCGGGCAGTCTCATCACGCGGCCTGAAATCATGGCGCGTGCCCTCATGGAAGGTGGCACGCCCGCCCAGCAGGAAAAATGGTTCCCGAAGCTCGCCGCGGGTGATCCGCTCTGCGCGATATCAGTGACCGAACCCGGCACCGGTTCGGATGTAGCAAATGTGGCGCTCAAGGCGAGCAAAACCGATGGCGGATGGCTCCTGAACGGCGGCAAGACCTGGTGTACGTTTGCGGGCAAAGCGGGCGTGATTCTCGTCCTGGCCCGAACCGATCCCGACGTGAAGCCGCCGCACCGCGGGCTTTCGCTCTTCGTCGTCGAAAAACCCAGTACCGACGACCACGACTTCGTCTACGAGAATCCGCGTGGCGGCACGGTCAGCGGGCGAGCGATTTCGACGATCGGTTATCGCGGTATGCATTCGTTCGAGATGTTCTACGACGACTTCTTCGTGCCGGACGATGCGCTCGTTGGTGAAGAAGCCGGCATGGGGAAGGGCTTCTACTACACGATGCGCGGCTTCTCCGGCGGTCGATTGCAGACGGCCGCGCGAGCTTGCGGCGTAATGCGAGCAGCCTTCGAGAAGGCGCTCAGCTACGCCGAAGAGCGGCACGTTTTTGATCAACCGGTCGCGAGTTACCAGCTGACGCTCGCGAAGCTCGCGAAGATGGTGGCGTATATCACCGCGTGCCAACGATTCGCTTACGGCGTGGCGAACCTGATGGATCGGGACGAAGGGCAGCTCGAGGCGAGCCTCGTCAAGTTACTCGCCTGCCGAGTCGCCGAGTGGGTGACGCGCGAAGCGTTGCAGATCCACGGTGGCATGGGGTACGCCGAAGAAACGGACGTCAGCCGTTACTTCGCCGACGCTCGCGTGCTTTCGATATTCGAAGGGGCAGAAGAGACCCTGGCGTTAAGAGTCGTCGGTAAATCGTTGATTTCATAAGAAATTAGGCGCCGTTCTGTCGTTAGTCGAAGCCATTGCCGATGCGGAGGCGGTCGTTTTTGATCTCTTCGCGACGCTTTTATCCCCGGATGCCGCGTTTCCGGGTGCTGTCCGTGGTACCTGGGAAGCACTCGGGGTCAGTAAAGCCGCTTGGCGCTCGCAATCCTTCGCCGAAGACCATCGTCGGCTGACCGGCGCGCTCAGCGAGCCGGACGAGATCATCCGTGCAATGGCGCACGCCATCGATCCTCGGATCGGCGAATCGGTGATTCGGCGGGCGACGGAGGAGCGTTTGGCACGGTTCAACGTGCTTCTCGCGAATGTTCCCGATGAATCGCTGCTCGTCCTCGAGGGCTTGCGCCAACGTGGCATTCGAACGGCGTTGATCACCAATGCGGACGTCATCGAGACGAATGGCTGGTCCGATTCACCGCTCGACGGCGCGTTCGATGAAGTGATTTTCTCCTGGCAGGTCGGCCTCGCGAAGCCGGATCCTGCGGTTTACCGGCATTGTCTCGACCATCTCGGCGTCGAGCCGCGCCGCGCCATCTTCGTCGGCGACGGCGGTTCTCACGAACTAGACGGTGCAAAACGTTTCGGCATGACGGCCGTCTTCACGCGCCAGTTTCTGCCGATCTCTGACGAGAAGGAGATCGCGAGACGACACGCGACCGCTGATTACACGATCGGGAGCCTTTCCGAACTTCTCGCCTGACGCGTGACTCAGCGCCCCGTCAGTTCGAAGAAATAGATCTCGCCGACGTTCTCGTTTTGCGGTCGTACGCCGTATTTCTCGTCATAACCGTCCATGAAGTCGCTGTAGATCGCCGCGTCCGTGATCTGCCGGGCGACCACCGCCGGGCTGGTCGCGACGGTGCCTTCGAGCGCACCGCCGGAAAACGGGATGTACTCGCACGAAGTGACCGTCAGAGCGGCGACGATGCACGCGACTGGGACCGTCAGTCCGGTTCGGCTTCGGTTTCGGTGAGTAGCTTTCGGCATCGGGCGTCGATCCTCGGGGTGTGCGATTGCGTCTTTGGCTCGCATTTTCGTCTGCGAGCGCGCGAGGACGATCGTGTCTTACGGCGTCAATTGCGGCGTGATCATACCCCACTGAAATATGCGCATAATATATATTATGTTAAATAGTAACCCTGAACGGGCCAAAGTATGCGGGCGAATATGACGCAGGTTCAGGTCGATGCTTCACGTGTCTTTCACAGCCGTGATACAAAGGTGTCTCATTTGCATCAGTTGCGTATCTCGCATCACTCGCTGAAGGACCTTCCCGATGAGTTTCGAATTCGTGATCCTTGCCGTGCCGTACATGCGGCGTCGTGGCGAGACCGTTGGCCGTGCCGGTTCGGATCCTGCGCGCTTTCAGGCCCTCATGGCCGAACTCAAGACACAGATGCAGTTCGCCGAGTCGCGCGGCTTCACCGGCTTCTGCATGACCGAGCAGCACCTGCAGGTCGAAGGCATCGAGACGACGACTAATCCCCTCTTCTGGGATTACTTCGTTGCGCAGCACACGGAGCGGATGCGCGTCGGCCAACTCGGCATGAACCTCACGGCCGTCAATCCGATCCAGCTCGCGGAGAATCTTGCGATGCTCGACCACTTCACCGAAGGCCGCCTCTTTGCGGGATTCTCGCGCGGCAACACGCCGCGCTGGACCGGCACCTTCGGGCAGCACGTGAACATCACCTCGACCGAATCGGACAAATCCGAAGCCGATCAACGCAATCGTCGCGCCTTCGTCGAGAACTGGCATCTCCTGAAGGCGTTGTGGACGCAGGAAACGGTCGCCTTCGACGGTGAGTTCTGGCGCGTTCCGGACATGGAATGGACATTCGGCCCGACAAACGCCTGGTCGCCCGATTCGGTCGCTGGCGGGCGCTTGAAGGAGATTGGAATCGTTCCGAGGCCTTATCAGTCCCCTCACCCGCCGGTCTATGCGCCGTTCAGCTACAGCATGGAGACGGCGAAATTCTGGGCGCGTGAGGGCGGCAAGATGATGAGCATGGTGAGCCCCGAGAAAGAGGAGTTCATTCCGATCACGATCGACGTGTGTCTCGAAGAAGCCCGCCAACACGGTCGTGAGGCCGGCGCCGACGACATTCTCGCGCTCGGCGGTCACCTGTTGCTCGGGCGGAACGACGCTGAGAGTGCGTCGCTTTACGCGGGATTCGAGGAGCTTTTCAATTTCGCTTACAACGCGGAGCCCTACAACGTGCCGATGGGACGAGTCTGGGGTGGATCGCGCCAAGCGGTGCTGGACGATGTCTCACGGCTGAACGAAACCTACGGCATCACCGAGTTCTTCCTCTGGCATCACGTCGGCTACTTCGAGCACGACGAAGAGATGGCGATGCTGAACGAGTTCTCGGAAGCTGTGATCAGGCCGCTCACGCGGGACTCGGGCGGATGATCGACGCCAGCGCGTGAATGTGATCGTCGAGCTCAACAAGGCCTTTCGGGGTAATGAAGACGACGCGGTTCTCGTAATCCGGGTCGGTCGCGCTTGCCGCGTCTTCCTCGAGGATCGTTCGGGGGCCGACCCGCTGGACGAGATGACGCGTCGATTCGCCGGTCGGATGCGTCAGATAGACGAAGCCTTTGATACGCCAGACGTCCTTTGGCACCTGCTCGAGCATCGTCGTGAGCGTGTTGCGCTCGAACACGCCCGTGCCGGTGAACGCCGCCGTATCGAACGCGATATGTGAGGCGAAGCCATCGACGATCTCGACCCCCGAGGCGTCGGAACCGAAGAGTTCATCTATTACGAGGCTCGAACTGCCGATCCTGACTTCGGCGTTGGGATTGAGACGAGATACGTGCGCGATGGCGGTGTCGATTGTGTGATCGGCCGCGAGGTCTTCCTTCGTGAGAACGATTCGCGATGAACCGCGAACCTGATCGTGCACGAGCGGAGCGACGAACTTATCCGCGAGCAGCATCTCGAGGTTGAGGCTATCAGCGAGGGTTACCGAACCCGCTAATCGAATACCGGGCCAGCCGTCGACGAGGGCCGCAATCTTTTGTGGCAGGGCGACACCGCTCGCCTCGATGACGACGCCGTCGGGTGACATCCCCTGGGCCATGTCGAGGCTATCGCCGAGTGAGTCTTGAATCGTGCAACACCCACAGCCGTTCTCCAGGCTGATGACGGCTTCATCGGCATCGACGATGAGCTCCTGGTCGATGTTGATGCCACCGAAATCATTAACGAGCACAACGAGTCGCCGACCGTTCGCCTGGTTCAGCAACCGGTTGACGAGCGTCGTCTTGCCGGCGCCGAGATAGCCGCAAATCAGGACCGCCGGAATCACGCGGGCAGATCGAACGGTGTTCCTTCGAAGACCGTGCCGTGAATCGGGATGTCCTTGAGCTCATCGATCGGTAACTCGTACGGATCGGCGTCGAGCACGGTGAAGTCAGCGAGTTTGCCGGCCCGAAGGCTGCCGATATCGTTTTCGCGCCCGAGTACGAAAGCGGCGTTCGTCGTGATCGTCTGGAGCGCTTGATCCAAGGTGAGGCGCTCCGATGCGCCCATCACGGTGTCTGCTTCGGTGATTCGATTCGCCGCGACCCACGCGTTGAACAGTGGCATGGCAGGCGACATGGTGTAGTCGGAATGAATGGCAGTCGTGACGCCGTTGCGCATCAGCGTACCGAGTCGCGACATCTGCGCGGCGCGCTCGTAGCCGAGGACGTGCTGGTAGAAGCTGTGCGAAAGCTCGTGCACGTAGTAGACGTTCACGGACGCGGCAGCGCCCAAAGCCGCCATGCGCCGTGCCTGCTCGGGCGTACTCACGCCCAGGTGCTCGATCGTGAATCGGTGATCGAACCGCGGCCGCTCGTCGAGCAGTTTAGCGAGCGTATCGAGCGCGAGCTCGAGGCCGAGATCACCTGTGCAGTGCACGTGGATGTGGAATCCTCGATGCCAGTAGGCGCGTGCGGTCGCTTCGAAAGTCTCGGGCGGCATCAGCCATTCGCCGTGGTGCTGTGCATCGATGAAACCGGGTTCGCCGAGCTGCATGAGTTCAGCGAAGAATCCCCCGTCCGAAAACATCTTGATCTGGTTGCCGAAGCGGAGTCGGTGCGTGTTCATCGCCTTGGCGTTAGCGATCGCGTCGAGCTGTGTCTCGTCAGGTGGCCCGCCGCGGCCGCCGAACGCACCGTGGGTCGGAATCAGATCGATACGAAACGGCGTGTCATCACGCTCGAACACGGACTTGAGCGATCCCCATTCGAGATCAAAATCGTACATGCCGGTCGCCATGTCGCCGATCGTCGTGTGGCCACCGAGGTGGACGACCTGCTTCAAACGTTCGAGCCCTGCCGTGAACCGCTCCTTGTCGAGTACGTAGCGGTTGATCGAGCGAAAGGCAACCGACAACCCCGTCTCGCAGAAATACCCACGATCGAGGTCGATGTGGATGTGCCGGCGGGCGTTGTCCTCGTCGATCTGCATCCATTTGAGCGCCGCGGTGTTCACCACCAGTGAGTGATAACCACGATGCCAGACGATCAGGGGACGATCGGGTGAAAGTGCATCGAGATCCGCGCGGCCGACATCGCCATGCCAGAGCGGATGGTGGCCCCATGTGAAGATCGGTTCCCTCCCCTCATCCGACGCAACGAGTTCTTCGAGCCGCGCGCGAAATGCCTCGGGCGTCTTCACGGCGGGAACCCGTTGCCACGGCAGTTGCCACTCGAGCGCCGTGATGAAGTGCATGTTCAAGAGGATCGCGGCCATCGACGGGTGGAGATGGGGATCGATGAATCCCGGCATGATCACTTTGTCGCGAAACCGATCGTCGATCTCGAACGGTCGGTTATCGAGCCAAGGCTTGAACGTCTCGATGCTTCCGACCTCGACGATCCGGTCTCCCTGGACCGCGATCGCCGTCGCCCGCGGCAAGGCGGGCTCCATCGTGATGACCGATCTCGCGGGATAGATCGTGAGCTTTTCGTCGGTGTTCGTCATGGGGCGTCCTTTGATCGTCAGGCGAGAATCTTGCTTCGCGCCGGATCGTAGAGTGGTTCGAGCGACGCCAGTGCTTCAAACCGAACACCTGCCACTTCGATTTCGAATCCCTCGGGTGGGATCTCTCCGCCGGCGACGGCGAGGTTCACATATCCCAGGCCGACGCTGGCCCCGAGCGTGTGCCCGAAGGCCGCCGAGGTGATGTAGCCGACGATGGCGTCCCCGAGCCAGATCGGTTCGTTGTGATAGAGCATCGGCTCGGGATCGCGAAGAAGAAACTGCACGAGACGGCGCTTAACGCCATCGGCGCGCTGGCGCACAAGTGCGTCGCGACCGAGGAAGTCGTCCTTCTTCATCCGGACCGCGAACTCGAGGCCCGCTTCCAACGGCGTGTCTTCATCCGTGATGTCGTGCCCCCAATGCCGATACCCCTTCTCGATGCGAAGCGAGTTCAGCGCGTGATAGCCCGCGTGCACGAGCCCGAATGATTGGCCCGCTTCGACGATGGCGTCGTACACGCCCGCGGCGAACTCCGTCGGGATATAGAGTTCCCAGCCGAGTTCGCCGACATACGTGATCCGCGTCGCCCGCACAAAGGCGTAGCCGAGTTCGATTTCCCGCGACCGCGCGAACCCAAACGCTTCGTGTGACAGGTCGTCGGGCGTCAGCGATTCGAGCAGGACGCGGGCGTTCGGTCCCATGATCGAGATCACGGCGAGTGCCGAAGTGATGTTGGTTGCGATGCAATGTGCGTCTGGCGGGATGTGCCGTTTCAGCCAGTCGAAGTCGCGCACTTCGGTCTCGGCTGCCGTGACGATCATGAAACTGTCCGTCGTCAGGCGCGTGACCGTCAGATCGGCTTCGATGCCGCCCTTCTCGTTGAGCCACTGCGTGTAGATGACGCGGCCGGGCGCGACGTCCACGTTGTTGGCGCAGATGCCGTTCAGGATTCGCGCCGCATCGTTCCCCTCGACACGGAACTTGGCAAACGATGACTGATCGAAGAGCGCCACCTGCTCACGAGCCGCACGGTGTTCGGCGGCCGAGTACTCGAACCAGTTCTGCCGGGCGTAGCTGTATTCGTACTGCGCGGGGACGCCGGGTGGCGCATACCAGTTGGGGCGCTCCCAGCCGAACGCTTCGCCATGACAGGCGCCTTGTGTGACGAGCCGATCGTGGATCGGCGAACGACGGGCACCGCGGGCGGACTCGTACTGGCGAAAAGGCCAATGCGTGGCGTACAGAAGTCCGAGCGTCTCCGTCGCTCTTTCTTCGAGGTATCGGCGGTTGCGTTGAAACGGCAGGTTGCGCCGCACATCCACCTCCCAGAGATCGACCGGTGGTTCCCCGTCGCGAATCCATTCGGAGAGGACTTTGCCGATTCCACCGGCAGACTGAATACCGATCGAGTTGAGCCCGGCGGCAACGAAACAGTTGTCGAGTTCGGGTGCCCGTCCGAGGTGGTAGCGGACGTCCGGTGTGAAGCTTTCGGGACCGCAGAAGAACTTCTGGATCCCTGCCCGTTCGAGCGCCGGGATGCGCTCGATTGCCGATGCGAGCACCGGCTCCATGTGCTCGAAGCTGCCCGCGATCTCGTCGAAGCAGAAATCCTCCGGAATGCCGTCGACGGCCCACGGTCGAGAACGTGGTTCGAAAGCGCCGACGAGAAGCTTGCCCGCGTCGTACTTGAAGTAAGTACAGGCATCGTAGTCGCGAAGAACCGGCAGCCCGGGATGGATTCCCTCCACCGACTCGAAGAGCACGTAGTAGTGCTCGCACGCCTGTAGGGGCACGTTGACGCCGACCGTCGCGGCAAGGTCACGCGTCCACATTCCGGCGCTCAAGACGACGACGTCGGCCAGGATCGTACCGGCGGTGGTGTCGAGTTCGGTGATCCTCCGCCCATCCGTCCGGAAATTCGTCACCGCGGTGTCCTCGCGGATCACCACACCTGCGTTACGAGCGCCACGCGCGAGCGCCTGTGTGATGTCGACGGGGTTTCCGTAGCCATCGCTCGGAATGCTGATACCACCGAGCACATCGTCGGATCTGATCAACGGATAGGCCGCTTCGATCTCGTCGCGTGAAACGACGGCAACCGGCAGCTCGAACACCTTCGCCATCGAGGCGCTTCGCTTCAGTTCCTCGAACCGACCTTCGGTCGTAGCAATCGAGATTGAGCCGCTGCCGCGATAGCCGGTGGCTTGCCCGGTCGATTCTTCCAGCCCTTCGTAGAGCTCCCGTGTGTAGCGCGCGAGCTTGGTCATATTCATCGTCGCGCGGAGTTGGCCGATCAGCCCGGCAGCATGCCAGGTGGTGCCTGAGGTGAGCTGCTTGCGCTCGAGTAGGACGACGTCGCTGAAGCCGATCTGCGCGAGGTGGTAGGCGATCGAGCAGCCGACCACGCCGCCACCGACGATCACGACCTGTGCCTTGCTAGGAAGATCAGCCACGATTTCGACGCCGTCGATCGTGTCGATCCTCGTCGCGGATTGATTCGTGTGGTTGCTGCACCAAATCCATCGCCCTACTCTCGTGAGGCGTCGAGAGTAGATCAGGCCGGGCGAACCGGGAAAGCCGGGAAGTTCTTGCGAGGAGGGGGGATGGCCAGCGACGAAATCGATAAACGCGAACGGGACAGAACCGGTAGAGGTCGCGCTGTGGACGAATTTGACGAAGACGAGCTCTACGACCCGGCGCCCGGCGATCGCCGTTCAGTCGTCATGCGTCTCCTGGTGTTCCAACTCAAGCTGCTCGCCGATGGCATTCGCGACCTGCTGCTTTCCCCGATTTCGATCGCGGCGACGGTGATGGGATTCGTCGATCGCACCAAGCCGCCCGATCACTACTTCCAGCAACTTCTTCATCTCGGGCGTCGCAGTGATGTTTTCATCGACCTGTTCGACGCGCATCGCGATGATGCGATTAAGGCCTCGTCTAAGGCGGAGGAGATGGCCCGGGAAGCCAAACGTCGGTTCGACGAAGTCGAAGCAAGCCGCGCGGAGTCGGCTACCGGCGCAGCGAGCAGGAACGCGGACGAGGAACCGACTAAATCACGGTGAACTGCGCGTCGACGCGCCCGGCGCTGTGAAAATCGATCTGCGCGTTGGCAACCTGCAGGCCGTAGCGATCGTTCAGGATCGCGATCCACGCGAGTACGGCGTTGAACTCCTGACCCTCGATCCTCACGCTGAAACCGCCAGAGGCCTCCGGTCGGATCGAGCGTAGCGGGACATCGAGCGCTTCCGCCGCCGCGTTGATGGTCGAGAGGCGCGTGGATTCATCCGCGGCGCCGGTCGTGGCGTCGAGGCTTGCCGCCTGCTCGCGATTGGCTTCGATCCAGGCCACGCCACCTGCCTCTGATCGCCAGCGTTCGACCTGCGCGTGGCGGTAATCGACGATCGGTTGGATGACCAGAAGGTAAGCGAGCGCGAACGCGGCGACTGCGACGAACGTCCGCACGAGCCACTGCTCACGGCTCGTCAGCCGGACGAACCAGCGTCCGGTCGATGAACGCGCCCATTCGCGACGTAGCGCTTCGATCACAGTGCTTCCACCATGATGCGGGCACGTATTCGGTTGTCTTCCTGTTGCGCGGAACTCAACGTCCAGGCGAGGCCACGCTCCGTCACGGCCTCTTCGAGGGCGTCCAGCGAGGCGTAGTCGGGCACCGCGAGATCGGCGACGAGTCCTCGCTGCCCCTTCGCGAAAGAGAGGTTGCGTAACGAAAACGTCGTCACGCTTGCTTCGAGACTGTGCGCCAGCGCGTCGAGGAGCGGTAGAAAATCCGCGCCGTCCTCGTCTGGCATCCGGCCGAGTGCGCGCCGCATTCGCGCTGCAGGGTTACCACTCGGGCGAGCTTCGAAGAGTTCTTCGTAGAGATCGTTGGCTCGCACACGCTCGAGATCGGCCCGACGAGACGCCCAGACGCCTTCGACTGCGGTCAGGACAACGACCAGCAGCGCTACGCTCGCAACCCAGCGGAGCACCGATCGAAAGCCTTCGCTCGTGGAACTCAGGCGCTTGATCGGTCGGTAGTCGCCCTGCAGCAGGTTGATCGGCGCATAAGGAGGGCCATCGAGCTTGCGTTCGTCCGCTTGAGCGGCGAAATACTCGAGGGCCGGGCCGACCACTTCCGAGCGAACTTCGTTGGTCAGAAACCCGGCGTCGCGAAGCGCTTTTGTCGACGCGGATCCGTTGATCTGAACGAGCACTGGCTTGTCTTCGTCGACGTCGAATTCTTCGCGCAGGCTCGCGAGGACGAGGTTGAGATTGGCGCTGTCGATAGTGGCGATTTGCGCTGGCGAGCGGATCGTCGCGAGGTCGTCTTCGAACCAGACGATGGCTTCATCGACCGGTGCCGGAAGCGCGTAGGCATCGGCCGTCATCAACCCGGGTTCGACCTGCGCGTTGCGCAGGACGTCGAGCCATTCGTCAATCGTCGTTTTCGGGACACAGAGCGTGCGAATCGCCCTGTCCCGTTCGATTTCACCCGTAGCGATATGGAGTGACTCGACGTTCGCCGTGACGAACTCCTCGACGGCGAACGGCAAAGCTCGACGTCGCTGGGCTACGTTGCGGCCCGGCACCTCGCAGGTGATCGAGAGGGTCTGGGCGGTCGGTATGAAGACGACAACGGCCGTCGGGTCGAGCGTCCAGGGATCGCTGCCGACCCATTCCGCGACGACATCGGCGAGTTCGTCGAGCGCACACGAACCGGAAACCGAGTTCTGCGCGGGTTCGCTCGGCTGGTTCGACTCGTCGATAGCGTCGGCCGGGGTGAGGCCCCGTACCAGGTAGTCGACTTCATGGTCGCGGATTCGAAGAAAAAGCTTAGGCATCAATGAGTTACTCCGGAATCGGCATTTCTCCAAGCGTGGGAGGCGTGCCGATCGCCGCCATTCTCGTCGATGACTCCGGTTTCGTCGAAGGTTTCGCGCGCGTGTGTGACCGTCACGACGGACGCGCCTGCTGGTCTTCGAAATCGACACGTCCACCGAAATCGCGCGCGATCACTTTGAGATGTCCCGTGGCGGGGTCGCGGAAAACCACTGAGCGGAGGTCAGCGCGATATTCACCCTGACGCGCGCGGACTTCGACGACGAAGTACTGGGTCGTGGTGGCGAGGTAGTCCGGATTGCCCGCAAACACGGCGAAGGGGCCGGTGACCTCCTCGACGCTCTCGAACTCGCGGTCGCTTTCGAGCAACTGATCGATGTCGGCACGCGTTACGCCTGCGCCCAAGGCAGAAACCACCGCCTCGTCCATCACCGTATTCACGTTGATCGTAATGACATCCGCCGGTAAGGCAGCGAGGCTCGTCCGCAACGCGGACTTCTCCTCCTCCGTCAGCTCGACGATCGCCAGTAGTTCCTCGACGGACGTGACCGGTTGGTTGCTGACGCGAAACGGAGGTTCGCGCAGAAGATAGTCACCGTCCTCCGCCCCGAAACCTTTTGTTTCGAGGTCTTCGTCGATGAAATCAAGCCAACGATCGGCGACGGCTCGATCGATCTCGTGATAATCGAGTACGCGTTGCAGGCGCGCCAGATGTTCGGGCTCGTTGATGATCGTATTGACGTTGAGTCGTGCTGTCGCGTCGCT
Source organism: uncultured Pseudomonadales bacterium (assembly GCA_951813295.1). Classification (GTDB taxonomy): domain Bacteria; phylum Pseudomonadota; class Gammaproteobacteria; order Pseudomonadales; family Azotimanducaceae; genus VXYL01. The sequence continues at coordinate 705,916 of CATOTI010000001.1, read as the reverse complement.
GATGCGTAGTTCGATCGTGCCGTTGTCCGAGGACAGCGTCTCGATCTTCCCCGCCCAGACATCGTTTAAGGCGTCGATTTCACGTCGCGCCTCGTCCTCCCAGTCCTCGAAGAGAAACTGACGCGCCAGCGCTTCACCGCCGCGAGCGAGCTGGCGGACTTGCACGACCTCGAGGCTCTGCCGGGCGAACGACACCATCAGAAGGTGCTGTGAGACCAGGTGGTAAGCGAGGATCGAAATGAGTGCGACGATCATCAGAACCGCAACGAGGGCGATCCCCTGGGGCCGTCGTGTCGCGTTGGATCTCGCCACGCTCACTCCTCGCCCTCCCCCGGCTCTTCCGCGTCCGGACTGGCGAGCATCGGATCCGTGGGGATCAGGAAGACACGGTTGATCGGCCCAACGGACTCGACCTCGAGGCCGACATCGAGTGCGGCGATATAGGGAACGTCGTCGGCACCGTCCATTGGTGGCCAGAAGCTGTGGGCGTTTCCCCACTGATCGATCGCCCGGACGCTCGCGCGTGTCACGCCACCAAGCACCGCCTGCACGCGCGGTTCGCTGTTCGGCGCGCGATCGAGAACGTCCCAGTAGAGCCGGTAAAGCGTCCCCTCACTCAATGTGAAAGAAACCCGCTGCAGCTCGGAGCGTGCCTCGCCTAAGGGGTTGCGCCATCCGGTCCGAGTGAACTCGACGAAACCGCGGGCGCCGAGCTGGATCGCGTCTTCGTGATCGCCGAATTCGTTGCGGATACCCCGATGGGCGATCTGCTCGAGGTCGCGTTGCAGCACGTCGAGGGCACGTTGAAGGTCGACGAGCGCGCTGCCGCGTGCATCGGTCGCGTGCGTGATGTCGACCATTCGCATGAGAAGCTGACTCGACAACACGCCGATTACCGCAAAAACGGCCAACGCGACGACGATCTCCAGCAGCGTGAACCCTCGCGCTCGGGACATCAGTAGCGGCCCACGAAAGTCGTGAGGATGTCGATCGGTACGGCATCGGACGCCGTCGTATCGGAAAAGACGCTGACGTCGACACGCCGCAGTAAGGGATGCCGGGTCGACGACGTCTCGACGATGACCTGCCAGGCGCGATTCGCATACTCGACCCGGCGCCGCTCCGTGCGGATAGGCATCGCATCATCGATGGTCATCCGTCCGATCCGGATCGTCGCGATTTCATTCTCCGCGATCCAGCGCGCGAGGGTTCGATCCTCGAGTCTGATCATCGTGGTGATCGCGTCGCCGCCTCGATTGAAGACGGTCGCCGCGACCGTTGCGACGATCGCCAGGGCGACCATCAGCTCGAGTAGCGTGAATCCCTTCTTTGCGGCGCGCCGAGTGCTCACATCGACAGGATGACGGATTTAGGCCGACGGTCGACGGGTGCGCTGAGACTTGCCTCCGCGCGCGCGAGTCCGTCGCTGGCGACATACCACGCCTCTTCGGCGGATATAGCGGTGAGCTGGACGTCGAAAGGCGTCAATTCGCCGCTTTCGTATACCACGACGGTATCGCGTCGCTGCTTGCCTCGAACGGGTACGAAGATCTCGATTCCGTCGGCCACGTCGTGACGCCCCAGCGGTGGCTGTCCGACCAGGGGCCAGCGACCCTGGGCGACTGGTTGTACGACGGAATAGCCGTCGGGGTCAATTGCGATCGCGAGGGCTTCGTTGCGTAGCACGGCTTCGCGACGCACGAGTTCGACAACCGAAGCGAGGCGTTTCGCTTCCGCCTCTAGTTCGTGTTTGTTGAATGCACCACCAAGCGTCGACATCACAGTCGCAACCAGCACGCCGATGAGCCCCACGACGAGAATCACCTCGACGAGGGTCAGCCCCTTCGAGCGGCTCGCCGTGCGGTGCGACATCGACCGGAAATCAGAGATCCGCGTAGCGGATGTCGGCGTTGATGTCGTCGCCGCCCTCGATACCGTCCGCGCCGAGCGACATCAGCGTGAATGACCTCCCCTCGTTCGAGTAGACGAATTCGTTTTCCCACGGATCGACCGGTGACTTCCTGAGGTACGGGTCGGGTCCCCAGCGTTTCGGGGCGGGAAAGCCAGCGGGTTTCGAAACGAGAGCTGCCAGCCCTTGCGACGTCGATGGATAGACGCTGTTGTCGAGTCGATAAAGGTCGAGCGCAGCCGCGATCGAGCGAAGATCGGTCTTCGCCGCGGTGATTCGCGCCTGGTCACCGCGGCCGATGAGGTTCGGCACCAACATCGCACCGATGATTCCGATAATGACGACGACCATCATGATCTCGATGAGTGAGAAGCCGCGCGTTTTCCGTACGCGTTTCCCGGTTCGAGAACGAGGGCTGCGGTTGGGACGTTTCATGTGCATCGTTTAGAAATCGAGTTGGTTCATATTGAGGATCGGAAGCAACACAGCCATGACGATCGTGAGCACCATCCCGGCCATGAGGAGGAGCATCAGAGGCTGGAGCAATTGAATGAGGGTCTGCAGGAACCGTTCGAGTTCCTGCTGCTGATACTCCGCGACCTTGGCGAGCATGTCGTCGAGCTGTCCGCTCGCTTCGCCGCTGCCGACCATGTGCAGCATCATCGGTGGGAAATAGCCGACCGAATCGAGTGCCATGCGCAGGCTCGACCCTTCGCTCACGCGCTGCAGGGCTACGGTGAGTCGCTTCTTGAGCGCTCGGTTCGAAACCACCTCGGTCGCGATCGTCATCGCATCGACCAGCGGTACGCCCGATGTCGTGAGAATCGACAGTGTGCTCGCAAACCGTGAAGCGTTGCCGCCGCGGGTGACCTTGCCGATCAGCGGGAGCGAGAGCTTGCGCCGATCCCAACGAAGGCGGATGTCGTCCTTCGCGAGTAACCATCGGATGATGACGATCGTGGCGGCGATGACGAGTCCAACGGCCCAGAAATAGTCCTGCAGGAACGCCGACAGCGAGATCATCACCTGTGTCAGCATCGGTAGATCGTCGCCCGTATGGGCGAACACCTCGACGATATCGGGTACCACGTAGATCATCAGACCCGAGACGATCAGGAGCGAGATGATCAACAGGAGTACGGGGTAGAAGAGCGCCATCTGGATGTTGCGGTTCGATTCGTAGCGTTCTTCGGTATAGCTCGCGAGGTTGGTCAGGACGGCATCGAGATAGCCGGACTGTTCACCCGATGCGACTGTCGAGCGGTACATCGGTGCAAACGTTTTCGGGAAATCGGCCATGGCGACGGCGAGCGACCGGCCTTCGAGGACACGGTTACGCACGTCCATAATCATGGCGCGGTTCTTCTGCTTCTCGTTCTGCTGTGCGACCGCGCCGAGCGCTTCTTCGATCGGTAAACCCGCCCCGACAAGCGTGGCCAGTTGACGCGTAAAAAGCGCCAGTTCGAGCGGCGAGAGCCTGGCCGCTCCGGACAAGCGTCCGGCTCCGATTCGTTCGAGCGTTGCCGTCCCGCTGCCGTTGGATTCCTTGGCCGACGAGACCGAAAGCGGCGCCAGGCCCTGATCGCGCAGCAATTGGCGGGCATGTCGGCTGCTGTCGCCTTCGATGAGCCCTTTCTTCTGGCGGCCGTTGGCATCGAGCGCCGCAAACTCGTAGACAGCCATTATTCCGCTATAGCGACGCGCATGATCTCTTCGACGGAGGTGATGCCTGCTCGAATCTTCCGGCGCCCGTCTTCGGCGATACCCGGCGAGTGTTCGCGCGCGTAGTCGTTCAAGGCTTGTTCCGACGCGCGATCGTGGATGAGCGAGCGGAGGTGATCGTCGGCGGTGACGAGTTCATAGATTCCCGTGCGACCGCGAAAACCGGCCTGTGCGCACGCATCACAACCTTCGGGGCGGTAGACGACGTCCGCGCCGTCACCCCCGAGGAATCGTTTTTCGAACTCGGTCGGCGTTTCGGGCCGTTTGCAGTCGGGACAGAGAACCCGCACGAGACGTTGCGAGAGCATGCCGACGACACTCGAGGCGAGGAGGAACGGTTCGACCCCCATGTCGACCAGCCGGGTCACTGACCCGACGGCGGTATTCGTGTGAACCGTCGACATGACGAGGTGGCCGGTCAAACTCGCCTGCACCGCCGTCTCGGCGGTTTCAATATCGCGGATCTCGCCGACCATGACGACGTCCGGATCCTGGCGGAGAATCGCGCGAAGCCCGCGAGCAAAGGTCATGTCGGCCTTTTCGTTGACCTGCGTCTGACCGATGCCCGTGATGTTGTACTCGATCGGGTTTTCAATCGTCAGGATGTTGGTCGAATCGGCATCGAGTTCACGCATCGCGGCATAGAGCGTGGTCGTTTTTCCCGATCCGGTGGGGCCCGTCACGAGGAAGATCCCGTGCGGCCGATGGACGAGTTCGCGTACTCGCAGAAGCGTCAGGTCATCCATACCCAGTTTGGTGAGCGCCAGGGAACTCGATTGTTTGTCGAGCAAGCGCATGACGACGCGCTCGCCGACCGCCGTCGGCAGCGTCGAGACTCGCACGTCGACCTCACGCCCGCCGATTCGTAGCGGAATGCGACCGTCTTGAGGAATCCTTTTTTCGGCGATGTCGAGCTTCGCCATCACCTTGATACGAGAGACCAACAGCGGCGCGATCTCACGTTTGAGAGGTACGACTTCGCGCATGACGCCGTCCACGCGAAAACGCACACGGACTGTTCGTTCGAATGTCTCGACGTGGACATCCGATGCGCCTTCGCGAATCCCTTCGGCGAGCAAGGCGTTGATCAGCCGAATGATCGGGGCATCGTCCTGGCGGTCGAGGAGATCTTCGGTCTCCGGTACGGAATCGGCGAGTTCCGCAAGATCGAGATCTTCACCGATATCCTCGGCAACCTGCTTTGCGGCCGAAGCGTCCGTGGAGTAGACCTCACCCAGGAGCGTCTCGAACTCGCCCTCGCTGACGGCCTTCAATTCGAACGGCCGGGCGCAGAATCGCCGAATCTCTGCCATCGTCGAGATGCTGGGCGCGCGAACGTAGGCAACGATCAGCGTCTCATCGAGACCCGGTACGATGACGACGCCGAATCGTTTGGCGAAAGCGAATGGCAACGGCGTCGCGCGATGCGCGTTGGATTGCTCGATGCTCCCTTCTTCGGTCGTCTCTGTCGCGGATTCGGCCATTAGCTACCAACTGGGGCGTGCGTGCTGATCATACTCTTACGTGTTCGGCTCGGGTGTTCGTGCGGCCGGGCGCGATCGGGGTTTAGAAAACTAAAGACGAACGATCGAACCGCCGATGAACACCGCTTTTGTGTTCTGCCTTGCGCATACGTACATCGTGCTAAGATCCGTCGCCGGTGGCGGAGGTATGTCCTTGCGCGTTCGACAGTCAAAAGCAGCGTTTGTTCAAGCGTGCTATCGCGAACACGCCAAGCCACTCCTGTCTTATCTCACGGCTAGGTTTCACAACCGTGAAGATGCCGAAGAGATCGCGCAGGAAGCGTGGCTGAAGTTTTACGGGTTAACGGACCCCGCCTCGCTCGACAATCCGCGCGGCTATCTCTTCCAGATCGCGACGAATCTCGGCATCGACCGCGCGCGCCGACGAATCCTCGAGCAACGCCATGACAAACTCGAGGAGCAGTTGGGCGAGACCGAGTCACCGTCGGCCGAACGCGACGCCGCGGCGCGTGAGGAAATGCGTGCGATCAACGACGCCTTGAAGACGCTCCCGGAGAAGTGTCGCCAAGTATTCGTCATGCACCGCCTGCGTGGTGCTTCATATCCGGAAATTGCCCGCGAGCTCGATGTCTCGGTCAGTATGGTCGAGAAGCACATCATTCGAGCGCTGCGGCATTTTCGCGCCGCGTTGTAGATCGGAGGCACGAATGAGGCCTTTGTGCGGTGCACAAACCCCTGCCTTCACCACAGAGGACGTGTCGTGAGGCGTTTTTGTCCGATTGTCGGTGAGGGATTCGCGACGTATTTCGTTCTACCTTCATCTTTGAGTAGGACGATAGAAGTTCTACCGACTGGCGCAGCACCATTAACGACGACCACCCAGTAGCTCACGACGATAGCGTCCAGGAAGAAGCGACGCGCTGGCTGGCGCGCGTCAATTCGGGGCTGATGTCGGAGCACGAGCACGCCCGGTTCAAGCGCTGGTTGAGTGACTCGACGGCCAACACGCAGGCGTACATCGATGCCGAGCATCTCTGGGACGTCGTCGGTTCGGCCCTCGATGCGGGGCGGACGCGACGTTTCGTTCGTCGCCGGGCATTCTCGATCGCCGCGTTCGCGACAGCGGCGAGCATCGCCCTTCTAGCCGTCCTGATAGCGTTCCGCCCGCCGGCCGAGGATCCGACCACCCCCTGGCAAACCGATATCGGCGAGATTCGCTCCGTGCTGCTCGCCGATGGCAGTCGCGTCACCGTGAATACGGCGAGTGCTGTCGTCGAAACCGAACAAAAAGACGTGCGCGGCTATCGGGTAGACCAGGGTGAGGCGTTCTTCGACGTCGTTCCCGGCGATCGGCCGTTCGTCGTATCGACCATTTGGGGTGACGCGATCGCCATTGGTACGTCGTTCAGTGTTCGGTCCGATTCCAACGGCATGGTGGTATCCGTTGCGGAAGGAATTGTCGAAGTCGTCGCTCCGCATGCGTCGACCCGTCTGACGGTCGACCAGCAGGCCCACGTGCACGAAGCCACGCTCGATGAGCGTCGTATCAATGCCGAGGTATTGCACGCCTGGCGGGATGGGTCGCTGGTCTTCGAAGATGCCCGGCTCGACGAAGTTCTGCAAAGCATCAGCCGCTACAGCCAGAAACGAATCGCCATCGGCGACGGGTCGTTGGCGGATCTCCGGGTCACGGCGGTGCTCACGATTGCCCACTCGGACGAGATGCTGGACGCGTTGGGCCGCTCGCTCGACCTCCGCTGGAAGGCGGTTTCTGACCGGCTGATTCTCGTTACTCGCAGTTAAGGATTGCCTGACCAGGGTCTTGCGTGAGGGCAGCTAAAAGCGCTTAGTGACGCCAGCGGCGTGTGCTGACGTTCACGATCACGACAATAAAGACCCTTCTCACCAGCCTCATCGCCCTTGCCGCGGCCACGGCGAGTGCCAAAACCACGAGTTTCGACATCTCGGCGGGCCCGTTGGCTCGCGCTTTGGTGGAATTCGGCGTTCGTGCTCGCGTATCGATCGTCGTCCCGACGAGCATGGTCGAGTCGTTGCAGACTCCCGGTGTCTCGGGCGAATACGCGACGGACGATGCGCTCCGAACGCTTTTGGGAGACGCCTGCCTCACGTCCAATCGTGTCGCCGTGAATACCTATCGGATCACCGCGGAGTGTGAAAGGCAGTCGAAGGGTGAAGTGGCCGTTCCGGCCGCGGCCCGATCACCCTATCACTATGAAGAAGTGACGGTGCTGGCCTCACCTGTCACCGGCTCCCGCCTGCGCAACCCGCGCATCGGCGATCATCGCCAGGTCGACATCATGTCGCGGGCGGAGATTGAACTCTCCGGCGCGACATCGCTCGGCGGGCTGCTGCGCTACCTGCCGGCCGTGGCGGGAAATTCGACCAGTACGCTCATCAGCAACGGCGGGGACGGCACGGCGACGGTCACATTGCGTGGGCTCCCTGCCAGCAATACGCTCGTGCTCCTGAACGGGCGTCGTGCCAACGCGTCGGGGCTCGGCGCGAGCGCGGTCGACCTGAACTCGATACCGCTCGGCTGGGTCGAACGTATCGAGATCTTCAAAGGCGGCGCCTCGGCCATTTACGGAACGGACGCGATCGCCGGCGTCGTGAACGTGATCCTTCGCGACGACGTCGACGGGCTCGTGGCGAGCTCGACCTTGGCGAGTTCTTCGCACGGCGATCGCACGACGGCGTCCGTCGATCTGCTCTTGGGGCAATGGAGCGATCAGGCGCAGTGGACGGTGGGACTCTCGGCGTTCGATCAGGGCGAACTCTGGTCGCGCGATCGGGTGCTGTCAGCAAGTTCGGACGATCGCCCGAAGGGCGGCATAGACAAACGCTCATCGGCCACCGTGCCGTCGCGCTTCTTCGTCGGCAACGAGCCTCTCATCTTCGATGACGACGGGTTTCGGCCGGCGACGATCGAGGATCGGTACGACTACCGTCAGCACACGGCGTCGATCGTCCCGCTGCGTCGTTATGCCCTCTATGGCTCGACCGATCACGATATCGGCACGATGGCGACGTTCTACGCGCGGGGGTTGATGACCAAAACCGAAGCGACCAACACGCTTGCCCCTACCCCGCTCTTCACGGCGTTCGAAGACGTGCCCATCGAGGTCATCGCGAGCCCCGTGAACCCTTTCGATCAGCCGATCTTCGATCTCAGGCGGCGTTTCGCGGAACTACCCCCTCGGAGGCAGCGCAACGTCTCGCTCACGTCTCGATTCCTGTTCGGATTACAGGGGTCGACGGCCTCGAACTGGTCCTGGGATTTGGCCCTTTCGCTACAATCGACCCGTTCGCGTGAACGGATGGACAACCTGCTTGATGGAGATCACGTCGAACAAGCCCTCGGTGCGCGCTGTGTGTTGCCGTGTGTGCCCCTGAACCTCTTCGGCCCGCTCGGATCGATCAGCGACGACATGCTCGGCTTCGTCGGAACGTCGTCGTTCGTCACGGGTGAAAGCCAGTTGCGTGAGTTTTCGGCCACCATTGAGGGCCAACCATTTTCCCTGCCGACCGGCGCGGTCGAGATCGCGGCGGGGGCTTCGGTGCGCCACGAGCGTCTGACGATCGATCCCGACGATCCCGACCTGCGTCCGATCGGCGGCATTCGAACCGGCCGGGTCAGCGGGAGCCGCAGCGCCTACGAGATCTTTGCCGAGGCGCTTTTTCCCCTCGTTCGTGACGCCAGGACTTTCGACTTGGACCTGCATCTGGCGACCCGCGTCGCGCAATACGACGGATTCGACACGACGACGGCGCCCGGATTCACCCTCGTTTTTCGCCCGAGCAGCGAGTTGCTCGCGCGCTTCGCGATCGCTCGCGGTTTTCGGGCACCGAGCCTCAAGCAACTCTTCAATTCGTCGTCGACATCGTTCGAGCAGCTCAATGATCCGTGCTCGGTCGCCGAGAACGTCACCCGCTACGTCGGCTGCGCCCGGCAGTCCGATCCTGCCCTCAGTCAATTCCTCACGATGAAGGTGGGGAGTCCCGATCTCAACGCTGAAACGGCGACGACGACAACGATAGGGATCACGTGGCAACCGCGTGCCGAAATCCAGGCAAGCCTCGATCTATTCCGCATTCGTGCGCGCGACATCATCGAGGTGAACCCGCAGTACATCGTCAACGCCAATGCCAAACTCGGCCGGTTCAGCGAGCGGATCGAACGCAACGATCTCGGCAACATCGCCTTCGTTCGGGCCGAAGCGATCAACATAGGTCGGCGCGACATTCTCGGGGCAGACCTGCAGGGGGAGTATCGAACGTCTGTACTCGGCGGGACGATGGACTGGGTGGTCAATGCGACGTACTTGTCTCATTTTCGCGACCGATTGACGCCCGAGACCGACTGGGTCGATCAGGCCGGGACCTTTCGTGATCAGGCGTCCAGCGGCAACGGGGCACTGCCGCACTGGAAGGTCAACGTCGGTTGGCGTTGGCGCACCGAGACGTTGCTCGTTGCCCACACGGTTCACTACGTCGGGAGCATCGCCGAAGAAATCCCGGCCGGGTACGGGACACGGACGATCAGGCCGTGGCTAGTGCATGACATCCAAGCACGACTCTTCGGTGCCCAGTCGAAATGGGTCGACGTCAGCTTTGGCGTCGATAACGTGTTCGACAAGGCGCCGCCGTTTGCCGCTGCCGCTTTCAACGACAGCTACGACGCGCGTACCTACGACATCACGGGTCGTTTCCTCTATCTCCGCCTGTCGCGCAACATTCTCTGAATCCGCACGTTAATATCACCCGATCCTCGAGGCGGTCGTTCCGCTTTTCTCGGTCACCGCGCGCATAAGAGCCGCGGACATGACCGGGTGGAGTGTGTGCGGGTGGTTCGACGCGGATGAGAGCTTTAGCGGGGGGCACCATGGAATTCGTCGGCAAACACATCCTGACCGTTGATCAGATGGATCGTGAAGGGATCGAAGTTCTCTTCGACGTGGCCGACCAGATGGTTCCCTATGCGACACGACGCATGACCACGAGAGTGCTCGAAGGTGCCGTTCTTTCGAACATGTTCTTCGAGCCGAGTACGCGCACACGCGTCTCGTTCGGCTCGGCGTTCAATCTACTGGGCGGACACGTCCAGGAGACCACGGGCATCGAGTCATCGTCGCTCGCCAAGGGCGAATCGCTGCACGACACCGCCCGGGTGCTGTCCGGCTACAGCGATGTGGTCGTCATGCGTCACCCCGATGCCGGCTCGGTTGCGGAATTTGCCGAGGCATCGCGCGTCCCGGTGATCAACGGCGGTGATGGAGCCAACGAGCACCCGAGCCAGGCGCTGCTCGACCTCTACACGATCCGCCGCGAACTCGCCGCCCAGAGTCGTGACGTGGACGGCTTGCGCATCGCCCTAATGGGGGATCTGAAATACGGGCGCGCGGTGCATTCGTTGCTGAAGCTCCTGACGCTATTTGATCGTGTCGAAGTGCACCTTGTTTCGCCGCCCGATCTGCCGGCACCGCCCGAGCTGGTCGAGGGCTTGAAGGCGGCAAAGCATGTCGTGGCGGAACACCACGAGATGGCTGGCGGGATCGATCACGTGGACATCGTCTACGTCACTCGTACTCAGGTCGAACGCTATGAATCGTCCGCGGAGGCGGATCGTTACCGCGGGCTCTTTCGGCTCAATCAGGCGATCTACACCGAACACTGCGAACCTCACACGGTCATCATGCATCCGCTACCGCGCGATTCGAGCGACGCCGCCCAAGAACTCGACGTGGACCTGAACCAGAACCCGAATCTTGCGATCTTTCGGCAGACGGACAACGGTGTAGTAGTGCGGATGGCGCTATTTGCGCTCGTACTGGACGTTGTCGACTACGTACACGAGGACGCCCGCCCGGTACGTTGGTACACCGACAAGCGAACGCCGGTCCGCCATCGTTCGACGTGAGCGCCAGAGGGAGAAGGAAGAAGGAAGAAAGGAGAAGAGAGAAGAGAGAAGAGAGAAGAGAGAAGGGAGAAGAAGAAAGAAGAAAGACCGAGTGATCCCGACAGGCATCGGGACCACCCGCGAGAGCCACGCTACTTGTTGAGCTCGCCTTCGAGTTCGGGCAGCGCGTTGAAGAGGTCTGCCACGAGGCCGTAATCGGCGACCTGGAAGATCGGAGCGTCTTCGTCCTTGTTGATCGCGACGATGACTTTCGAATCCTTCATGCCGGCGAGATGCTGGATCGCGCCGGAAATGCCGACCGCGATGTAGAGGTCCGGCGCGACGATCTTGCCGGTTTGCCCTACCTGCATGTCATTCGGGACGAAGCCCGCGTCGACAGCCGCTCGCGAAGCACCGATCGCGGCACCAAGGCGATCGGCGATGCCTTCGAGAAGCGAGAAATTGTCACCGCTCTGCATTCCGCGACCGCCCGAGATGATGACGGAGGCTGCCGTCAGTTCGGGACGTTCCGATTTCGCGATTTCTTCGCCGACGAAGCTCGAGAGGCCCGCGTCATGGGCAGCGCCTACCGCTTCGATCGAGGCGGAACCGCCCTCACCCGGCGCAGGGTCGAAGCCGGTTCCACGAACCGAGACGACTTTCTTGGCGTCGTTCGACTTGACCGTGGCGATCGCATTGCCCGCGTAGATCGGTCGCTGGAATGTCTCCGCGTCGACGACGCCGACGATGTCCGACACCATCTGGCTGTCGAGTAGCGCCGCAACGCGGGGCATGAAGTTCTTGCCCGTCGTCGTGTGCGCGCCAAGGACGTGATCGTAGGGCGCCGCCACTTCGGCGGCGAGCGGTGCGATGTTTTCAGCGAGCGAGTTTTCGTAAGCGGGATTGTCGGCGACGAGCACCTTTCCAACGCCGGGAATCGCCGCCGCGGCGGGTCCGACCGACTCACAACCGCTGCCAGCCACCAGCACGTCGACGCCGCCACCGATTTCGAGCGCGGCAGCCATGACGTTGAGTGTGACGGGGCGAAGGCCCGAATTGTCGTGTTCGGCAATTACTAGAACGGTCATTCGATCACCTTCGCTTCGTTTTTCAGTTTGTCGACGAGTTCCTCGACGGACTCGACCTTGACCCCGGCCTGTCGTTCCGATGGCGGTACGACATCGAGGACTTCAGTACGAGGAGCGACGTCGACACCGAGAGCGTCCGGGCTCGTCACGTCGAGTGGCTTCTTCTTTGCCTTCATGATGTTCGGCAGAGAGGCGTAGCGCGGTTCGTTCAGCCGTAGGTCGGTCGTGACGACGATTGGCATGGTGAGCTTCACGGTCTGCAGGCCGCCGTCGACTTCACGGATGACCTCGGCCGAGTCACCGTCGATGGTGAGCTCGGAGGCGAAAGTGCCCTGGGCAAGGCCCGTCAGCGCGGCGAACATCTGCCCTGTCTGGCTGTTGTCCCCGTCGATGCTCTGTTTTCCGAAGATCACGACGCCCGGTGCTTCGCTATCGAACACGGCCTTCAGCACCTTGGCGATGGCGAGCGGCTCGAGGGCGTTTTCCGTCTCGACCAGGATCGCCCGGTCGGCACCGAGTGCCAAACAGGTTCTAAGCTGCTCCTGGCAAGCCGACTCGCCGACGGCGACGGCGATGACTTCCTCCGCCGTCCCGGCCTCCTTGAGACGCACGGCTTCTTCGATCGCGATTTCACAAAACGGGTTGACCGCCATTTTGACGTTGCTGAGGTCGACGCCGGTCCCGTCGGGTTTAACCCGGACCTTGACGTTCGCGTCGACGACCCGTTTGACGGGAACCATAACCTTCATGGACTGTTCTTCCTCGACAATGATGGCGCCGCGCGGAGAGCCCAACACGAGCCTTCGCGACAAATGATTTGGTGGCTTGAGAACGGCGCCTAAATCAAGCGGCGCGCATTCTCCTACATTCGTCGACTACAAGGAAGGTAAGGAGCCGCGCGGGCGGTGCCCGTCGCGCGCGGGAACATCTCTAATGTGCTCGTCGGTCGCGTGAGTAGCGGTCGGTGACGCCTCTATAATGGCGCCCAGTTGAAATATGGAGAGGCCCTTTGGAAGAACGAACGCGTGAATCGATGGAGTTCGACGTCGTCATCGTCGGCGGCGGCCCGTCAGGTTTGGCGGCTGCTTGTCGGCTCATGCAGCGCTCGCCCGAGCTCTCGGTCTGTCTCGTCGAAAAGGGCTCCGAGATCGGGGCGCATATCCTTTCGGGCGCAGTGCTTTATCCGCGCGCTCTATTCGAGCTTTTCCCGGACGCGATGGAGCAAGGCGCACCGCTCAACAATCCCGTCACCGAAGACCTTTTTTACTTCCTCCCGAACGAGCGCAACCACGTCAAAGTCCCGTATTCGATGGTGCCGGCGCAGAGCAAGAATGGTGGTAACTACGCGCTCTCGCTCGGCAACCTCTGCCGTTGGATGGGTGAGCAGGCCGAAAACCTGGCCGTGAACGTCTTCCCGGGCTTCGCGGCGTCCGAAATCCTCTTCAACGAGGACGGCAGTGTGAAAGGCATCGCGACCCAGGACATGGGTGTCGGTGCCGATGGCGAAGCCAAACCCACGTTCGAGCCGGGCTACGAACTCCACGCGAAGTACACGATCTTCGCGGAAGGCTGTCGAGGACATCTCGGCAAGCAGCTCATGGACAAGTTCGATCTGCGCGCGAACGCTGGAACGCAACACTACGCCATTGGCCTGAAGGAGCTTTGGGACGTGGATCCGGCCAACCACGTACCCGGCCGGGTGATGCACAACATCGGCTGGCCGCTCGGTCGCTTTTCCGCCCCGGGCGCCGGTTCGTTCTTCTACCACCTCGAGAACAATCAGGTGGCCCTCGGCGTGATCGTCGACCTCAACTACAAAAACCCCTACCTCTCGCCTTTCGATGAGCTCCAACGGATGAAACACCATCCGTTGTACGCCGATTGCCTCGAAGGCGGCACGCGGGTTTCCTATGGTGCGCGCGCGATCGTCAAAGGCGGCTTGCAGGCGCTACCGAAACTGACGGTACCGGGGGCGCTGCTCGTCGGCGACGACGCGGGCTTTCTGAACATGCTCAAGATCAAGGGCTCCCATACCGCTATGAAGTCGGGCATGTTGGCCGCTGAAACCGTCGTCGATGCGCTCGAGCGCGGCGAAGCGAGCACGGACCTTGTCGAGTTCGAAGGTCGCATGAGGGACTCCTGGCTCGGCAAGGAACTTCGCCAGGTGCGCAATATCGCGCCGGCCTTGCATCGCCTCGGTACGCTCATGGGCGGTGCCTACGCCATTGTCGATCAGAAGATCATGCGCGGACGGATGCCCTTCACGTTGTCCGATCCGCATCCGGACCACGAATCCTTGACCGAAGCGGCTAACGCGACGCCTATTCGGTATCCGAAACCGGACGGTGTTCTGTCTTTCGACAAGCTCTCGTCCGTCTTCCTTTCGAATACGAACCACGAAGAAGACCAGCCCTGCCATCTCACGCTTAGTGACCCGGAGTTGCCGATTCGCGACAACCTGCCGCGATTCGCCGAGCCCGCGCAGCGGTACTGCCCGGCAGGTGTCTACGAGGTCATCCAGGAAGCCGACGGCCCGCGTTTTCAGATCAACGCGCAGAACTGCGTGCACTGCAAGACGTGTGACATCAAGGATCCCGCGCAGAACATCACCTGGGTCGTACCCGAGGGGACCGGCGGACCGAACTACCCGAACATGTAGCTCGTGATCAGGCGTTGCCGAGCGTGAACCGGGAACCGGCGCTCCAGACGCTCACGACGCCGGCATCGTCGACCTCCGCGAGGTCGACGAGCCGATAGAACGCGCTCCGGACGATCCTTGCTTCGAGTCCGTCGCGCACGTGAATGTAAGGACGTGGTCCCTCATCTGTCTCGACGACGCGAATTGGGTGGTCGTCGTCCGCGACGACGACGTCACCGACGTTGATCGCAAAGGCAATCCGTGCCTTGCGGTCGGTGCCGGTCGCTTCGAAGTCGGTCGCGATGAACGGTGCGTCTTCGACGATGATCTTGAGCTTTTCGACGGGTGTGACGAGGAAATAATCGTCGCCTTCACGTCGAAGGATGGTGGCGAAGACCTTGGCGATCGAGAACCGCTTGATGATCAGGCCGTCGTGATACCAATCGCCGGAAGTTGCGATTCGGATGTCGATCGAACCGATTCGGTCGGGTTGCCAGGTCGCGACCGGCGGTAATGTTCGATCCTCGACCGTTGCGAGGAGCGTTTCGAACGGCGACGTCAAGCGACTAGCCGCCGATGAACTTCATGACCGTCGTTTCACCGGTGAACGACGCCGTCTGTTTGTCGCCCAATGCGTTCAAGAGCCGGCCCTGGAGTTCCTTTCGGGCGAGATCGTCGGGCATGGCGAGGACGTCCTTGATGTCGTGACGCGCCGTGTTCGACAGGCAACCGTAAAGATAACCGTTCGAACTCAGCCGGAGACGGGTACACGAAGCGCAGAATGGCTCGCTTTCGTTCGCGATGATGCCGAATACGCCGCGTCCCGGGATCTCGTAGCGCACGGAGGTCGAATCGAACGGCGCGTCCGTTCGGGCGTATTCGTACGAGGAACCAATGAGCTCGAGGATTTCTTCCATGCCGAAGAAATCACGTGTGTAGGCGTTGTCGTGTTTCAAGTAACCCATGTTCATCAGTTCGATGAAACGCAGTTCGATACGTCGATCGAGACAGTATTCGAGCATCGGGAGGACCTGATCGACGTTGGCCGTCTTGATCGGGACCATGTTGACCTTCACGCGGAGCCCCGCGTCGAGCATTAATTCGATGCCTTGCAACACCGTCGCCAGATCGCCGCTACGGGCGATGGCGCGAAAGCGGTCAGCGTCCAGCGTGTCGAGGCTCACGTTGATACGTTCCAGCCCGGATGCCTTGATGAGTTCGGCCTTACGCGGCAGGAGCTGGCCGTTGGTGGTGAGCGAAACGTCGTCGAGCCCGAGGTCCATGACGCGCGGTAGGACCTCGTCGAATTTGGGCGACAACAGCGGCTCACCGCCGGTGATGCGAAGCTTCTCGATCCCGGCCGACTCGATGAGCAGGCGAATCGCCTTCACCATCTCGTCACTCGAAAGCTCCATCGCTGCGGCTTGTAAGCGCTTGCCGTCCGGCACGCAGTACGTACAAGCGTAGTTGCACGCTGCCGTCAGGCTGACGCGAAGATTGCGGAAACGGCGTCCGAGCACATCGACGATCATTGAGACCTTACTGGGTCGGGCAAAAGAGGCGGGATCATACCAGGGCGATCTCGGGCTCGATTGCTTTTCAGCTCATGTGCTCGCGCGCGAATTTCGTCATCAGGGCTTCTTTGAGCCGCGGCACGAAGTTGTGGATCCAGAAGACCCGGTTCGAACCTTTGACAAGCACGAGGTCGTTCGCCTCGAGCTTGTCGACGAGGCCATCCAAGACATCGCTCGAATCCGGGTGGTAGCCCCAGACTTTTGAGGCTGGGAGCGCATCGAGTAGATCCCGAATGCCTTCGCCGACCCCGACGACGCCATCAAGGTCGTCACAAAGCGGCCCAAGCTCCGCGTGGAATCGTGCCGACTGCACACCCAGCTCGAGCATTTCGCCGAGTACGGCGATGCGTCGCCCGCTCGTCGGCATCGCCGAAACAGTCGTCAGCGCCGCCGCCGTGCTCGTCGGATTGGCGTTGTAACTCTCGTCGATGATGTCGATCCCGGCCACGCGGGCGATCTGTCCCCGCCCAGCAGGTACCTCGACGAGTTCGAGCGCATCGAGCCTGGCGAGATCGAGATCGGCCGCCTGGATGACGGCTGCGGTGGCCGCGACGGTCATCGCCCGGTGTTCGCCGCCACCGGGCACTTTCAGACGCCTTCTGGTGCCGAGGATGTCGATCTCCGCGAGGTCACCTTCGAGGGCGACGAGCGAAACGTCAGCGTCCGTCTTGCCGAAGGTGACGGTACGTCGCGTGTTTGTAGGTGCCTCGGATGCGGAGTGGACCAGGACGCCGTCGGTCGAAAGACCTTCCCCGATGGAGAATTTCTCAGCTCGTATTCCGTCGATCGAGTCGAAGTTTTCAGCGTGAACGGGCAAGACGTTCAGGACGACCGCGATGTCCGGCGCGGCGAGCCGAGCAAGCGGCGCGATCTCGCCGGGATGGTTCATACCGATTTCGACCACCACCGCCCTCTGCCCTCGCGGCGTGTTGGCCAATCGGTACGGCACGCCGATGTAGTTGTTGAAGCTACCGGCGGGTGTCTCGAGCCCGAGCACGGTCGAAACGAACGATGTCATCGTGGTCTTGCCGCTGCTGCCCGTGATGGCGATCACCGGCCCTCGGATCTGCCGACGTCGGTGCAAAGCGATTCGCCAGAACGCATCGATCGTCGACGTCGACACGCGCAACGTCGGTAGTGACGTCGCATCGGGTCGATTGACGACCGCACCGGCAGCATCCGCATTCGATGCGGCTTCGAGAAAATCATGGCCATCACGCGAGGAGAGGGTCGCTGCGTGGAATCGAGGCCCCGGATCACCGGGCAACGCGATGAAGAGTTCGCCGGATTGGAGTTTGCGCGTGTCGAACTGAATGCCGTCCACGTCCGGGCCGCGGCGCGGCGGACAGCGCAGCGCATGACAGAGTTCGGTCCAATCCCAGAGCGCCATTGGGCTGTCTTCTCGACGTCTTGTGCTAGATCTGCTCGCCCTTGGCGGCACGTGCCATCAACGTCTCGAAGTCGACCGACGCGACTTTGCCTCGCGCGAGCACCGCGTCATAGCGCGACCGCACGACCTCGTCCCACGCGGGGTGCGGCAGGACGTAGAAGTCATCTCGTTCGATCGCGCCGAAGACGACGTCAGCGACGTCACGGGGCGCCATGCCCCGTTCGAGCATCCCGGTAAAGACCGCCTCGTCGAGTTCGTTTTGGGTCTCGGTTTCCGCGACATTCAGATCACCCGGCCGATTGCGTTCCGCCGCGGCGATGTTGGTTCGAACGAAGCCCGGGCACAGTACCGAAACGCTGATCGACGTCTCGGCGAGATCGGAGGCCAGCGATTCCGAGAGGGCGAGCACGGCATGCTTCGAGACACCATAGGTACCAGCGCCTGGCATGAGGCCCGCGAGTGAGGCGGTATTGACGATGTGGCTCGGCTCGCCATGTTCGAGCATGTGTGGAATCACCGCCTGCGCGCCGTAGAGTACGCCGTAGAAGTTGACGCCCATCACCCAGTCCCAATCCTGTGTCGGGACGGTCCAAACGGGGCCGCTCGACTTCGTGCTGGCGACACCCGCGTTGTTGCAGAGGATGTGGACGGCGCCGAACCGTTCGACGGCCTCGTCGATCATGGCGTTGACCGACGCCTGGATCATCGTATTCGTCTTGACGCCGAGTACGGGAACCTGCCGGTCTTCCAGCGTCTTGACGGCACGCTCGAGCGCGTCTTCCTCGATATCGGCCAACACAACGTTCATGCGTGCCTCGGCGAACCGTTCCGCGAGACCGAACCCGATCCCGCTTGCCCCGCCGGTCACGATGGCGGTCTTGCCGACGAAATCTTCCATAGCTCAACTCGTTTGCCGTTCGTTTCGCTGGAGACTACGCCCGAGCGCGATTGCGGCAAACCTCGAGGCGTCGATTCACTAACGCGAGCGTCTTCGAGCCGCGTCGGGCGTCGGGTTCCTTTTTGTGGGTACCCCCACGAGAATGGACCGCGTATATCCGCCGAAGACACGCTCGAATATGTCGTTTCGATCGAATATGGCCCAGTTTTTCCGTGCATTGGCCCGTGCTTTCACGTTCGCGCGTGTCGCTCTCGGTAACCTGATCGTATTGGTCATCGTGGTCGTGATTGCGCTCGCGATGTTCTCGCCCTCGGATCGCAAACCCGTCCTTCAAGGGTCGGCGCTCTATGTCGCACCGGCGCGGATCGTCGAAACCCGGAGCCAGGTCGATCCGCTGATGGCGCTCTCAGGAGCCCTGCCCGTCGGCGCCGAAACGCGGCTCGCGGACATTCTGGAAGCGATTGATCGTGCATCTGGTGACAGCCGGATCGCGGAACTCGTGATCAATCCGTCCAATCTTCTCGGCGCGAGCCCTGTGCATCTCGAAGCGATTGGTCAGGCCATCGATCGCTTCCGACAGTCCGGTAAGCGCGTCACGGCGTTCGGTGCGGGTTTTGGGCGCGATCAGTACCTCCTCGCCAGCTACGCCGACGAGATCTATGCCGATCCGTATGGCGATGTGCTGCCGTCCGGCTACGGCCTGATCGGCACCTACTTCGGCGACTTTTTCGACCGCTACGGGATCAACGTCCGAGTCTTTCGGTCCGGCCGCTACAAATCGGCTGTCGAGCCCTATACAGAATCGGGTCCGTCGGACGATACCCGCGAATCACATCAGGCAGTGGTGGACGAGCTTTGGGGGCGTTATGTCGACCGGGTCGCCGCCAATCGTTTGATGGACAAGGAAGTTGTCAAAGGGCTTTTCGAGAGGATCGAGGAGGCCGCCGTCGAGTTTGAGGGCGATACGCCCCGGTTCGCGTTCGAGAACGGTCTCGTCGATCAGTTGCTTACGTATGACGCTGTGGAAGCACGCCTGATCGAGACGCTCGGTGCCGAAAACGGGACGTTTCGGCACGTGACGATCACCGACTATCTAGGCGATGCGTTGCCGCAGCTACCGATGCCGAACACCGTTGGAGTGATATCGACGAGCGGGATGATCCTGCCGGGGCGTCAGCCGCGCGGCATCATCGGCGCTAACAACGTCTCGGGCTTGATTCGCCAGGCGCGCAACGACAACGACGTGCGCGCGCTCGTCGTTCGACTCGACTCTCCTGGGGGCAGCGCGTTTGCCTCCGAGCAGATTCGCCGCGAACTCGAACTCTTCCAGCACAGCGGGCGGCCGGTCGTGGTTTCGATGGGTGCGACTGCTGCGTCGGGTGGCTATTGGATCGCCGCCACGGCAGATCAGATCTGGGCGGCGCCCTCGACCATTACTGGTTCGATCGGTGTCTTCTCGATGATTCCGACCTTCGAAGAGACGTTGAGCGACATCGGCGTCCACACGGAGGGTGTCGTCGCCGGACCGCTCGTTGGCGAACTTGAACCGTTCGGCGGCGTCTCGGACCGGATGGCCACGATTCTGCAGACGGGTTCCGATCTCACCTACCGTCGGTTCGTCAACACCGTCGCGCGCGGGCGCGATCTGACCCCTGAAGCTGTGGAGGCAGTGGCGCAGGGTCGGATCTGGACGGGCGCCCAGGCGTTCGATCTCGGTCTCGTCGACGGCCTCGGCTACCTCGACGACGCCATCGCCGCCGCCGCCGATCTCGCGAGCATGGCGAGCTACAACGTTCGGGAACTCACCGAACCGCTGACGCCCAGTGAACTCCTCATCCAACAGATGAGCGACAACTTCTCGCTGTTCGACGTCGAGATCATCAAGCCGCGCGCGTTATTGCCGATGGCGGTCGATTGGCTCGAACGCTTCGAGCGCCTCACCGCACTCGAAGATCCGCGGCACACGTACGCCATGTGCATGAACTGTGAGCTCATGCGCTAGTCGTCGCGCTCCTTCTGATCGCGCCAATAGTCGTCGACTGATTCCTTCATGTCCCTGCTCATCCAGACGATGCCGATCAGGTTCGGCAGCGCCATGAGCGCCAGCGTCACCGCCGAGATCAGCCAGACCAGCGACGTGTCGACGATCGTCGCGAGGAAGAAGCCGATGACGTACACCACGCGGTAGGGCATCACCCAACGTATGCCGAACAGGTACACCATCGCCCGATCGCCGTAGTACGACCATGCGAGTGCCGTCGAGAAGGCAAACAACACGAGGCCGATCGTGACCGCGTATTGGCCGAAATCGCCGAAGAAGCTGCGTTTGAATGCCTCTGCCGTCAGCGGAACGGAGTGCAGGAGCGATTCACCACGAATGGTCACATCCGAATCGAGTTGACCATCGTCGAGTACCAGATCGCCGGTGTAGCGTTCGTCGCCGTCGTAGAACACGACGTTTTCCGCGATCGAGCGGTTGTGGATCACGGTGATGTCGCCGGCGACGATGCCGTTGACCACGCGATATGTGCCGTCGGCGGACCTGACATCGGATTCGGCACCGCCGGCAAGGTGCTCGAACAGCTTTTCGACATCCGCCGGATTGTCGTCGTCGTATTGACCCGCCACGAATTCGAGATAGTAGTTCTCGAACTCGTTTTCGAACTTCTCCGACCACACCCCGCTCGAGAGAATCACGAGGCCCGTCAACGTGCAGATCACCAGCGTGTCGATGAAGGGTTCGAGAATCGACACCATGCCTTCTGAGACAGGCTCGTCACCCTTGGCCGAAGCGTGTGCGATCGGCGCGGATCCCTGGCCTGCTTCGTTCGAAAAGAGCCCTCGGTTGACGCCGCGGTTGAACGCGTAGGCAAATGACGCGCCGAGGAATCCACCGACCGCGGCGCTACCGGTGAATGCATCGGCGAAGATCGTCAGAAACGACGGGATGATCTGTTCGTAGTTGGCGAGTACCACCGCTAGCGCGCCAACCGCGTAGAGCACGCCCATGAACGGCACGATGCGCGACGCGACGGCGGCGATTCGGCGGATCCCGCCGATGATCACGAGTCCGAGGACGACCGCCAGGACCGCGCCTGTGATCCATGGAGGAATGCCCAGCGAAGCCTCGAGCCCCGCTGCCATGTTGTTACTCTGCGGCAGGTTGCCGGACCCGAGCGAACTGATGACGGTGGCGATCGCGAAGAACACGGCCAGCCACTTCGCGTTCATGCCGTGCTCCATGAAATACATGGGGCCGCCGGCCATCTGACCGTTCGAGTCCTTGACGCGGTATTTGTGCGAAATCGTCACTTCGACGAATTTTGTGGTCATACCGACGAACGCGGTTGCCCACATCCAGAAGAGCGCCGCGGGGCCGCCGAGGAAGATCGCAAACGCGACACCGCCGATGTTACCGGTACCGATCGTGCCCGAGAGCGCGGTCGAGAGTGCCTGGAAATGGGTCGTATCCCCTTCCGCGTCGCTACGCGTGTGCTTGCCGCGCAACGTCTCGAAGGCACGTTTGAAGTACCTGACCTGCGGGAAGCCGAGATAAAACGTGAACCAGACGCCGACGAGCAGCAGTGCGATGGGAAAGTAGGCCGCGCTACCGAGGTAGCCGTCCATGAAGTCGAGAATGTCGCGCAGTGTTTCCATCAATTGCTACCGCCGAACAGTGCATTCGCGAGGACGTCGTAGATCTCGTTCTGATCCATCACGCCGCGGATGCCTTCGGCGCCGATCCCGTGCGCATACGCCGCGACGTCATCACCGCCGTGCGTTTCGACGAACATCGGCACCGCCGCGTCCTGTATGTAGTCCACATCATCGGGTGAGAGTTTCTCGCGGGCGGCTGTCGCCGCGTCGGTTGCTCCCGGGCCGTTGGCGTAGCTGAGCGTCGTGTAAACGTTGCCGGCCACGTCCTTCTGCGTTTCGCCTCCCGCGGCGACGTAGCCGAGGATCGGATTGCCGCGCCCCGGGTAGCCCGCGATTGTCATCGTGTGGCTGTGATCCGCGGTGACGACGATGAGCGTCTCGGCGGGGTCGGTAGCTTCGACTGCCGCTCCGACCGCATCGGCGTAGGCCACGGTGTCGACGAGAGCGCGGTGCGCGTTGCCCGCGTGATGCGCATGATCGATCCGCCCGGATTCCACCATCAAGAAGAACCCCTGGTCGTTGCGGAGGTGTTCGATCGCACGCTTCGTCATCTCGGCGAGCGATGGTTCACCGCCGGGATCACCGCTTCGATCGGCTTCCCATTGCATATGGCTCGGTTCAAAGAGCCCGAGTAGTTGGCCGCTGGCCGGCATTTGATCGAAGCCGGCCTGGTCGAAGACAAAATGCCGATCGGAGTGCGCTGAGAGCCATTCGTCGATCAGGTTCCGTCCATCGATCCGTTGGCCGTTCCGGAAGGTGTATTCGGGGTCGTTCACCGCGTTCGGGAGAAACATCGCCCGGCCGCCGCTGAACGCCACGTCGATACCGTCACCGGGCGTAAACTCGACGAACTGTCGCGCGATGTCGGCACACGCCTCATCGGGCGTTGTCGCCTCCCAATTTCGATCGGCCGAATGGGCATAGAGCGCGGCTGGTGTTGCGTGCGTGAACCGGGCCGTCGAGATGATCCCCGTCTTGAAACCGGCCGCTTCGGCCTGCTCGGCGATCGTCTCGACATGGGTCTCTTCGCCGCCGCAAACACCGCGTTCGGCGTCGGGACCGATGCTCAATACGCCGGCTCGGGTCTTAACCCCGGTGACGAGCGCCGTCATCGTGCCGGCGGAGTCGGGTACCTGCATGTCGGTGTTGTAGGTCTTGACGAGTGCGACGTGCTCGAACTCCTCGAACGCGAGGTAGTTCTCCTCGCCGGTTTCGCCGCGTTGCTGGCCTTCGAAAATCCGAGCCGCCGTGACGGTCGCGACGCTCATGCCGTCGCCGACGAAGAGAATGACGTTGCGTGTGCCGTGGCCGTCGGCCGCCCCGCCCGCTGCGCCAGTTGCTGCGACCAGGAGCGACGCTAGGCTGGTCACAAATGGTGCTCTCATCGAACTGACTCCCGCATCGTGACGAACTCTTCGGCGGCGGTTGGATGGATGGCGACGGTGGCGTCGAATTGCGCTTTGGTCGCCCCGGCGGTGATGGCCACCGCCAGGCCCTGAATGATTTCGCCGGAGTCCGGACCACACATGTGTGTGGCGACGACACGATCACTCGCCCCGTCGACGAGAATCTTCATCAGGGTGCGCTCGTCGCGCCCGCTCAGCGTGTGTTTCATGGGTTTGAAACTCGACTCGTAGACGGTGAGTTCCGGGTAGAGGGCGCGCGCTTCGTCCTCGGTCGGCCCCACGGTGCCGATGTTCGGCTGACAGAAGATGGCGGTGGGAATGAGGTCGTAGTTGATGCGCCGGCTTTCGTCGTTGAAGACGTTGTAGGCGATGCACATCCCTTCGGCGATCGCGATCGGCGTTAGCTGGGCGCGTCCGATGACGTCGCCGATGGCGTAGATATGGGGGACGTTCGTTCGGTACTCGTCGTCGACCGGGATGCTGCCATTGCTCCGGGTCGCGACGCCGGACTGCTCGAGATCGAGCCCCTTTGTGTTGGCGGTCCGTCCGGTGGCGTACATGACGAGATCGGTGTCGATCGTCTCGCCCGACGCGAAGGTCGTTTTGAAGACGTCACCTCGTTTTTCAACCTGGGTGACGTTGCTCTCGAGGCGTACGTCGATACCCTTTTTACGCACCTCGTCGAGCGCAAAGGACCGGATACCCACGTCGAAACCGCGCAGGAAAAGCTCGCCCCGGTAGGAAAGTGTCGTTTGTGCGCCGAGTCCGTTGAAGATCCCGGCGAATTCGACGGCTATGTAACCTCCCCCGACGACAAGCACGCGCTCCGGAAAGCGATCGAGGTAGAACGCTTCGTTCGACGTGATGACGAGATCGGATCCGGGAAACGACGGCACGGTTGGCCAGGATCCGGTGGCGATCAGGATCTTGGCGGCTGTCACTTCCCGCGTGCCCACCTTCAGGCGGTGCGGATCGACGAAGGTGGCCGTGGTTTCGAAAATCTCCACGCCGGGACCGGTGAGAAGCCCCTCGTAGATGCCGTTCAGACGTTCGATTTCGCGCGTTTTGTTGTCGCGCAACGTCGGCCAATCGAACCGCGGCGCGTCCGATGACCAGCCGAATGCGGAAGCGTCTTCGAACTCTTCGCCAAACGATGATCCGTAGACAAAAAGCTTTTTCGGTACGCAGCCCACGTTCACGCACGTACCGCCGAGGTAGCGCTCTTCGGCGATCGCGACTTTGGCGCCGAGATTCGCCGCCATGCGAGCCGCGCGTACGCCGCCGGATCCCGCGCCAATGACAAACAGATCGAAGTCGTATTCGGCCACCCCACCCCCTCGCTCGAACGGACGGCGCAGTGTCGCCGGCTGGCCGCACGGGATCAATGCGCGATCGCTGCATCAGAACGAGGTCAGACCGGCTTCGGTTGGTCTCTGGCTTTCGGGCTGGCCGCTATGTTCGGTCGGAGGACCTCGGAATGCCCCGAAATCGTTATGCTCGCCGGCTGGATCACACCTATAGGAAAGTCATGAACGGTGCGGACACTCTGCTCGAAACCCTCGTCGCGGCCGGCGTCGATGTCTGTTTTACGAACCCCGGCACGTCCGAGATGCATTTTGTCGCGGCACTCGACAAACAGGACGGCATGCGCGGCATCCTCGGCCTCTTCGAAGGGGTCGTGACGGGCGCGGCCGACGGCTACGCCCGCATGGCGGGCAAACCGGCTTGCACCTTGACGCACCTCGGTCCCGGGCTCGCCAACGGCCTGGCGAACCTGCACAACGCGCGACGAGCACGAGTCCCCATCGTCAATGTCGTCGGCGAACACGCGACGTATCACCGATCGTTGGATGCGCCGCTGACCTCGAACATCGAAGGTTTTGCCGATCCCGTTTCCGCCTGGATCCGGGTGAGTGAATCGGCCGAAGAGGTAGCGGCGGATGGTGCAGCGGCCGTGCAGGCCTCCATGACCGCGCCAGGCCAGATCGCGACGCTCATCCTACCCGCGGACACCGCCTGGAATGACGCCTCGGGGCCCGCCGCGCCGCTACCGATTCCCGCCGCGGCCGAGGTGGACGGGAGCGCGGTGTCGACTGTCGTCGACGCCTTGAAATCAGGCAAGCGGGCGGCCTTGCTGCTCAACGGCGATGCCGTGAGTGAGGCGGGCCTGCGGCTCGCCAATCAGATCGCCCAGCAAACGAACGCGGTGCTGTTGGGCGATACTTTCATTACACGTATGGCTCGGGGTGCGGGGCGTGTCGATCTCGATCGGGTGCCCTACTTCGCCGAAGACGCGAGCCAGGTACTCGACGGGCTCGAGTATCTGATCCTCGTGGGTACCAAAGCGCCGGTCACGTTTTTCGCCTACCCGGGCCGCGAAAGTCACCTCACGCCGGAAGGTTGTACGCCGCTCACGCTCGCACGACCCGACGAGAACGTCTTGGGTGCGTTGGAAGCGGTCGTCGATGGGCTCGGCGCAACGAACATCCAACCGATCCTGAACGAACCCTTGACGCCGGATATGGCGAGTGGTGGCGACCTCACGCCGGTCGCGATCGCCCAATCGCTCGCGGCCTGCATGCCCGAGCAGTCGATTCTGGTGAACGAGGCGGCAACCTCCGGATTCGCGATCCCGGGTGCGACACGAGGTGCCCCACCGCACGATTGGCTCGACCTCACCGGCGGCGCCATCGGCATCGGATTGCCGCTCGCGGCCGGCGCGGCTGTTGCCTGCCCCGACCGCAAGGTGTTCGCCCTCGAAGCAGACGGCAGCGGGATGTACACCGTCCAGGCACTCTGGACCCACGCGCGCGAGAACCTCGACATCACCACCATCATCTTTTCCAACCGCAAGTACGCAATTCTGCAGGTCGAATTCATGCGCGTCGGGGCTCACAATCCAGGCCCGAAGGCGATGAGCATGCTCGATCTCACGAATCCAGACCTCGGTTGGACACAGATCGCCGAGGGGATGGGTGTCCCGGCAAGGAAAGCCGCCACGGTCGATGAGTTCAACAAAGCGCTTGTCGAGGCGGTCAACCACAAGGGACCGTCGCTCATCGAGGCCCTGGTGTAGAGATGGTGTAGAGAAAACATGCGCGTCACGCTGTTCGGTGCCGGCTACGTCGGCCTCGCGCAAGGTCAAAGCGATCACGGAGGAGCTGTGTGGCCACAGCGTCTCGGCCTCGACCATCTCGCGGATCAACAAGCGCCTCGACAAGACGCTCACCGCATTCGCCACCCGACGACTCGAAGAACCGACGCCGTATCTGATCCTCGATGCGCGTTATGAGAAGGTCCGTGAGGCGGGAGTGATCCGCTCTCGAGCCGTGCTCATTGCCATTGGCATCAACTGGGAAGGACGCCGCCAGATACTGGCCGTGGAGCTCGCTCAACGGGAGAGTCGAAGTAGCTGGAAAGAGTTCCTCACCACGCTGCGTGATCGCGGCTTACACGGCGTCGAGTACGTCGTCAGCGATGATCACGATGGGCTGCGACGGGCGATCCAAGAAGTCCTCACCGACAGCGCCTGGCAACGCTGCTACGTGCACTTCCTGCGCAACGCCCTCGACCACATTCCGCGCAAGGCCGATGACGATTGTCTGCAGGAACTGCGCTGGCTCTACGATCGTCGCAACGTCGATGAGGCGCGATCGGATCTCGCCGCTTGGATCGGCCGATGGCACACGAAGTATCCGAAGCTCACCGACTGGGTGGAGGAAAACATCGAGCAGACGTGGACGTTCTATCGCCTCCCGCATCGCCATCACAAGCACATGAAGAGCACCAACATGCTGGAACGGTTGAACGAGGAAATCCGTCGACGAACGTATGTGGTGCGGATCTTTCCGAACGCGGCGAGTTGCTTACGCCTGGTGCGGGCGCTGGCCGTTGAGACCCACGAAAACTGGCTCGAACAGAGCCGCTACTTAAACATGGACTTGCTCAAGGAGCTGAAGAAGGAACAGCTCCGTCAAGCCGCTTAACCGCATGCCAGGCCACTCAACCCTTTTGCACAACTTGCGGCACACAACTAGATTCCCCCATCAGCCAACTCAGACTCGGCGCCGATCCGGCGGGGGCGTGGGGGCGGAGCCCCCACAAGAAAAATGTATGGGCCACCCCATCGTTGCAACAGTCATTGGCGACTTTGGCAATCAGTCGGTCTGCACAAATGTATCCGGCCTGTTAATGGGCTATTTCACGCCCTGGCCTGAGTGGGATCCGCGGCTCGTCGGCTCAATTAGCAAGGCGGGTTCGTAGACCCCTTTTTCTTGCCCGAGCTTCGACGAAGCTGGATCGACTGATGAAGCCTGCCGCTAACGAGATGCCCGATGGGCAACCAAAATCCGTTCCCTACAACTGCCGCTACGCGCGCCCTGGATCGTACTCCTCACCACTGCGCAGGACTGCCCATGACAGGCGCGCCAGTTTGTTCGCTAACGCCGTGATGATCACGTTCGGGTGCAAGCCCCGCGCCTCAAGGTCATTCAGCCAAACACCTAGGCGGTGATCCTCCCGGCACAGGTTGTAGTAGCAGCTGCGCGCGCCGTGTATCAGCAGACTCCGAACGTAGCGGTTGCCGCGTTTGCTGATCCCCAGCAATCGCGTCCGGCCGCCTGTCGAGTGTTGCCGTGGCACCACCCCGAGCCACGCCGATACATCTCGGGCGCGTGTGAACTGCTCACCCTTGCCGATCGCCGCCACCAACGCCGTCGATGTCAGCGTGCCAATGCCCGGAATCGTCTGCAGACGCCGGCAGTCATCGCGCTCTCGCGCGATCTGCTCGATCTCCCGGGTAATCGTGCGAACTTCATCATCTAAGTAACGCCACTGTCGTTGCAGTAATCCCAAAAGCGCGCGTAGACGCCGCGACAATGTGCTCTCGTCGTCCGCCAGTATCGTCGGTAAGGCCTTCGACAACGCTGTCGGACTCGTGCGCACCGTGATACCTCGCTCCAACAGAAACGCTCGGATCTCGTTGATGACGCTTGTGCGCGTCTTCATGAGCTGCTGACGGACGCGGTGCAGGGCTTGCTGATCGTGTTGCTCGATCGTCTTGATCGGCACATATCGCATGGTCGGGCGCCGCACCGCCTCCGCAATCGCCAAGGCGTCGTTGAAGTCGTTCTTGTTGGTCTTCACGTACGGCTTGACGAAGTGCGCTGCCATCAATCGAACGTCATGACCGTCGCGTTCAAACTGCCGCGCCAGGTGTTGTGAACCAGCGCACGCTTCCATGCCGATCACACATCGGCTGTGAGTGGCGACAAACTCAGCAAGCTTCGCTCGGCTGAACTGCTGCCGGAACACCGGCTTACCCGTGTGCGTCGTACCGACCACGTGGAAGGTGCTCTTGCCGACATCGATACCTAGGGTCACGATCTGCGTCATGGGATGGTCTCCTCGAGGGAACGTCGTGTGGGGACACTGATTGTCCACTCGGGGTGGACCATCCCATTAGCAATCAGAATCCCAGCCTACTCCTCCGGCGAAGCGGGCTTCCCAGCACCACCAGATCCCGCTTCCCAGCCCATCGAATCAACGCTTCCCAGATCATCGAACAGCACTTCCCAGCGCATCACGCGACGACGAAACCAGCCTCGAAATCCCGCACGACATCTAACAACGCCTTCCGGCGAACACGCCCACCACCGGGGCCCCGCGCGCAAAGCGCGCAGGGGAGAACCACCCGCAGCGATTCCGCGCCGAAGGGCGCGCGGCGTGACTCCCCCATCCGCCAACTCAGACTCAGCGCCGATCCGGCGGGGGCGTGGGGGCAGAGCCCCCGCAAGAAAAGGCGCCGATCCGGCGGGGCGAAGCCCCGCAAAGAAAAAGAAAAAACCCTGTTCATCCATACAGCCCTCTGATACAGATAATGCTGTATAAAAAAACAGTAAAGCGAGTGCAGAGGCCGTGGAACACCAGCAACCAAGCAAAAACGAACAGCAAAAGCCCAATCCTCTACTCCACCACCACGACATTTGGCGTGCACGGGAGTGCGCGTATCTCGTCGACGGTATCGATACCGGCTTCGGTGCCTTGAACGCGGAGTTGTTCGAGGGCGGATGGCCGACGTCGGGACTCGTCGAATTGATGAGTGATGTGCCCGGTATCGGTGAACTGCGCCTGTTGGCGCCGGCGTTGAAGCAACTGTCGCATGCCGAGGAGCGTTGGCTCGCGTGGATTCATCCGCCCTATGTGCCTTATGCACCGGCGTTCGAGGCGATGGGCATCGACACCTCGAAGATCCTGCTCATTCACCCGAAGAGCCATCAGGAGGCGCTGTGGGCTTGTGAACAGTCCCTGCGCTCGGGCACGTGCAGCACGGTGCTCGCCTGGTTCGATGAATCCCAGCTCTCGTTTACCGAGTTGCGCCGTCTGCAGCTCGCGGCGAAGCAGGGGCACACCTGGGCGAACCTGTTTCGCCCCAACAGCGCGGCGACCATCGCGTCCCCTGCCGAGCTCAGGCTCAAGCTGCGGCGTCGACACTCGCCGCGATGCAATCGGCTCGACGTCGACATCATCAAGCGTAAGGGAAGCTGGGCGATCGATGATCTGCATCTCGAACTCGTTGATGCGCCGATTCGCTATCCGCGTGAAGCGCTCGAAGCCGAACTCGAAATCTGGCGGCAGAAACAAGTGAAGGCATCGACGGCAATGGCGGATACGCCGCGCCGCGAGCCGACGAACCCGGCGTCGTTGTACGCCATCTGAAGTGGCCGAGGCACGTCTCGACTTCGGCGACGAGGTCGGCTTGGCCGACCCTGACGTTCTGCGTTCGGATCAGGACGTCGATCCGTCGGATCGAGCGCCAGGATCGAGTGCCCGGGCGAAGCCTCAACCGAATCAAGCCCCGGAGAAGCACCGGCCGCAGCCAGGGGAAAAAAGAGCCCGCGGCGCGCAATTGTCTCTCTCCCCAGCGTTCGACGTAGCAAAAGCAGAGGCGAGAAAAGAAGCGCGAGGAAGAGAAGCAGGAAGGGAAGCAAGAGAAGGAGCAAGAGAAGAAGCAAGAAAAGAAGCCAAGGAGGTAATGCAGGCACCCCGATCACTGATTTCGAATGCCCCAGATACAGCGTCCGAGGCGACGCCATCGCCCGAACCGGCACCGCTCTGGCTCGCCATTCATTTGCCCTATCTCGGCCTCGAACTCTTTCATCGGCGTGCCGCGGACGCCGATCCGAACCAGCCCACGGTGTTGCTCGACGACAATCGAGTCATCGTGCGCAACCGTGCCGCGCGGCAGTTGCGGATTGCCGTCGGCAGCAGCCTGGCCACCGCGCACAGCATTTCGACCGATCTGACGCATTACAACCGCGACATCGAGGGTGAGCAGAGTCGGCTCCATTTCCTCGCCCAGGCGCTGTATCGCTTCACCCCGCAGGTCAGCACCGCCGACCCGTTGTGCCTGTTACTCGAGGTGCGCGGCAGCATACGGCTCTTCGGCGGCCTGCAGCCATTGATCCGCCAGGTACTCGAGGTTCTGCGGGCATTTGGTCACTACGGTCGCCCGGGCGCGGCGCAGACGCCGCTCGCTGCGCAAGCCCTGAGCCGTTTTCAATCGCATCGACTCGATCGATATCCATCCGCCGAGGATTGGGTCGCGGCGGGTCGAAAGGTGCTTCGTGATGCCCCCTTGAGTTATCTCGGATTGCCGCTCAATCAGTGTGAACGCTTCGCCAACATGGGTTTGCGGCGCATCGGCCAGATTCTCGATCTGCCGCTCAAGGAGCTCGGCAAACGGTTCGATCGCAACTTGACGACCATCGTCGCGCGGCTGCGTGGTGACCTGGGTGATCCGCGTCAACCGATCCTGCCGGTGCAACGATTCCGTTCTGGCATCCACCTCCTGGAGTCGTTGTCCAACCATGCGGATTTGCTCAAACCCATGCAGCAACTCCTGGCGGATCTCGGTGCCTGGTTGCTGGCCCACCGTTTGAGCACGCTGGGTCTGGTGTGGGAGTTTTCGACGCTTCGTGGCCAGCGCGAGACGCTCGCAATTCGTTTCACGACACCGCGCCATGATCCGCAGTCGATGCTCTTGATCAGCAAGCTGAAGCTCGAGCACAGCACGTTGCCGAACGAGATCATGAGCGTTCGGCTGAGCGCCAGGAGCACCCTGCCGAGTCAGGAGCGTTACACCGACCTTCTGGGCGACGATCTACGCTCGAACCGCGACGACAATGGCGACTTGATCGACAGCCTGTCGGCTCGTTTGGGTGAAGCCGCACTGCAATGTATCCACGCCGCCAACGATCACCGACCCGAGTTCGCGTGGCTGCCGGGAACCCATCGGCTCTCGGCGACCGATGCCCCCACGTCGTTTTCACCGCACCGTCCGCTGTGGCTCCTCGAGCCGCCGAGGGCGATCTCCCCCGACGGGCTCACTCTGTTGGCCGGACCCGAGCGACTCGAGACGGGCTGGTGGGACGAGCATGGGGTGCGTCGCGATTACTACATTGCCGCTGAGAACAATGGCGCCCAGTGCTGGGCCTTCCACGAATCTTCACGTTGGTTCATCCATGGTTACTTCGCTTAAGCCGGCGGGACGATGAAGAACGAGCACGGCGATACGTCACCCGACGTTCGTGTCACCAGTGCGAGCTTCGGCTCGGGTGGCAGCGATCCCGGCACCCGTAAGGCCGAGCGTCCAGGCGGCGGCAAGCTCAATCCTGGCGGTGAACAGTCCGATGTCTGGCAGGAGAGCGCTGATTCCTTGCGTCTCCAATATCGTCGAGCGGGGCCGGCGTATGCAGAACTGCATGCGATTTCGAACTTCTCGTTCCTACGCGGCGCTTCACATCCCGAGGAGATGGTACGCGCGGCCTATGCGCTCGGTTACGAGGCTCTCGCCATTACCGACGAATGCTCCGTCGCCGGTGTCGTAAAGGCCTATATGGCCGCCAAGGATCTCGACATCAAGCTGATCGTCGGCGCCGAGTTCTATCTCCGGGAGGAGATTCACCTCGTCGTTCTTGCACCGAACCGGCGTGCTTATGGGCAACTCTCCGAGCTCATCAGCCGTGCCCGACGTCGTTGTCCCAAGGGGGAGTACGACCTGGGTCTCGACGATCTGCGCTGGGGATTGGACGACTGCCTGATGCTCTGGCTGCCCGGATGCGTGTCGATCGAGCTGTTGGCGGATCAAGGGGAGAAGCTCAATTCGATTCTCCACACGCCGATCGGGGTCGAGAAACGGCTCTGGATCGCGCTTGAACTCTTTTTCGAGTCGAATGACATCGAAAAGACGGCCAATGCATTGGCGTTGTCGATTCGCCTCGACCTACCGGTGGTCGCTGCCGGTGGGCCACGAATGCACGCGGTCGATCGGAAACCGTTGCAGGACGTCCTCTCCGCGATCCGCGAGAAGTCGACGGTCGCCGAGCTGGGTGTCGTTCTCGATCAGAATCGCGAACGACACCTGAAACCTCTGGAGCTCCTACCAACGCTGTATCCCGAGGAGATGTTGGCTGAATCGGTACTCATCGCCAATCGATGTGAGTTCGAACTCGATGAACTGCGCTACGAGTATCCGGAGGAGCTCGTACCGCCGGGCCTCACCCCGGCGGAGTACCTTCGCCAGCTCACGGAAGCCGGTGCGTGGAAGCGTTGGCCGGACGGGATGCCGGGCGATGTCCGTGAACTGGTAGAGAAAGAGCTTCGTCTGATCGCGGACCTCAAGTACGAATATTTCTTCCTGACGGTGCACGACATCGTCCAGTTCGCCCGCAGTCGCGGCATTCTCTGTCAGGGGCGCGGATCGGCGGCTAATTCAGCCGTCTGCTACTGCCTCTACATCACCGAGGTGAACCCGGCCGAGTTGCATCTGCTCTTCGAGCGGTTCGTCTCCAAGGAGCGCAACGAACCCCCCGATATCGACGTCGACTTCGAGCACGAGCGGCGCGAGGAGGTGATTCAGTACATCTACAAACAGTACGGTCGTGATCGGGCAGCGCTTGCGGCGACGCTGATCACCTACCGACCGCGCAGTGCCATTCGTGACGTCGGCAAGGCGCTGGGACTCGATGCGGACCTGATCGATCTTCTAGCAAAATCAATGGCTTGGTGGGACAACCGCGAGGAACTTCATAAGAGATTCATGTCGGTCGGCATCGATCCGGAAAGCCGCACCAGCCAACAGTTCATCTATCTCGTCAACGAGATTCTCGGCTTCCCTCGTCACCTGTCCCAGCACGTGGGCGGATTCGTGATCTCCGCCGGGCCGCTCGCGCAGTTGGTGCCGATCGAAAATGCGGCAATGGAGGATCGTACCGTCATCCAATGGGACAAGGACGATCTGGAAGCGCTGGGACTGCTCAAGGTCGATGTGCTCGGCCTCGGCATGCTGACGGCGATTCGCAAAGCCATCGAGTGTCTCGGTGACTTCAGGATGGCGCATCCGATCGACGGTTCCACCGTGACGTCGATCCACGATATCCCGCGTGACGATCCCGCCACCTACGAAATGCTCCAACGGGCCGACAGCGTGGGGGTTTTCCAGGTGGAGTCCCGCGCGCAGATGACGATGCTGCCGCGGCTGAAGCCGGCTACGTTCTACGACCTCGTCATCGAAGTGGCCATCGTTCGACCGGGGCCGATTCAGGGCAACATGGTGCACCCCTACCTTCGCCGTCGTCAGGGCCTCGAGGCCGTGACGTATTCCGACGACAAGGTCCGCGACGTGTTGTCTCGAACGCTGGGCATCCCGATTTTTCAGGAACAAGTGATCGAACTCGCGATGGTAGCGGCCAATTTCACGGCGGGTGAAGCCGATCAACTCCGTCGCGCGATGGCCGCGTGGAAACGAAAGGGAGGACTCGGGCCTTTCGAGGAGAAACTCATCAGCGGCATGCTCGCCAATGGCCACAGCCGCGAGTTTGCCGAGCGGGTCTTCAAGCAGATCCAGGGATTCGGCGAGTACGGATTTCCCGAATCTCACGCGGCGAGCTTTGCCCTCCTCGTCTACCTTTCCGCCTGGCTCAAGCGGCATGAAGCATGCGCGTTCTACTGCGGATTGCTCAACAGTCTGCCAATGGGCTTCTACACACCATCGCAGCTCCTGCAGGACGCGATGGCGCACGACGTGGAGATCCTGCCCGTCGACGTGCAGAAGAGTGGATGGGATTTCCGACTCGAACCGGGCCGCGATGTCGCCGAGCAGGCGGGTACTGCCTCGGGTCAACGACAAACGGCGTCGAGTTGGATGTCCAACGGCCGAACGGCGGCTGAACTCCGTGAGTGGCGTGAGGACGACCGCACCGTCGAGAACCCGCAACCCGCACTCCGCGTCGGGCTGAGACAAATCAAAGGCTTGCAGGAAGAAACGGCCCTTTTGATCGAGGCGTCACAACCTTTCGTCGACATCGACGATCTTGCCTCGCGCGCCAGACTTTCCGATCAGGATCTCACCTTCCTGGCTCGCGCCGGCGCACTCGAGTCGCTCACCGGCCACCGGTTCCAGGCGCATTGGGATGCTGCCGGCGTCGACCACCCTGCCCCGCTCTGGGAGGTGGCGGACGCGACGGCAACCTATCGGACCGACGTTCAGCTATCCGCACCCACTCGTGGTGAGGACATGCTGTCCGACTATCGCTACCTCGGGCTGACGCTCGGTCCGCATCCGATGTCGCTTCTGCGCCACGATGAGGACTTCCGTACCTGTCGAACGGCCGAGGAGCTCGCGAACTACCGGCAGGATCAATTCATCCAGGTGGCTGGAATCGTTACTTGTCGACAACGTCCGGGCAGCGCGTCGGGCGTCATCTTCATGACGCTCGAAGATGAGACCGGTAACAGCAACATCGTGATCTGGAATTCGATTCTCGAGCGTTTTCGAGCCGAGTTGCTGCAATCCCAGCTACTCGCGATCAAGGGCGTCGTCGAGCGTGAAGGTGCGGTGATTCACGTCGTGGCGGGGCATGTGCGCGACATGAGCCACAAGCTCGTGCAACTCGCGGCGCAAGACAACGCGGGCGAACCGTTCCGATCGAGGAACTTCCACTAGTGTGCTTGCCCGGCGCTAGTCGTCGTTACCCTCTTCAACCATGGCGCGCCTATATGCCCCGATCGCCTCCCGATCGAGCGCCGGTACGTCGCCGATTTCGGCTTCCCACGCTTGGCGGTGCTCGACGTAGATGCGTCGATCGAGCCGATCGCTGATGTCGTCGTCGAAGAGTCCCGCCGGGATCTCGAGCCACCCGGCTGGATTCGGCGTTGGCAGCGCCGTGCCACACGTTCTGCAGAAGTAGACGTGATAGCGCGGCGGCGTGTTGAGTAGCGGTGCTTCGTACGTGACGTGGGCGTCGTTGCCGTGGAGCACGCGGAAGTCTTGGGCCTCCACACCGATCATCGGCAGGCCCATGCCGCCGCTGACCTTGCGACAGCGCGAGCAATGGCAGAGTTCGAACGGCCCGACGATCCGGTCCAGCTCGAAACGAAACGCGCCGCACAGGCAGCTTCCTCGAATCACGGCAGATGCGCTCCCTCGGTAGGTCTTCATTGTGCACGTGCCGTGGTGGCTTGTTGGTCACGCGCTCGCGCGTCGCGTTCGTGCAACGGCGCTATAATCGCGCGCCTTTTTCGCGAGGCGCCAATGTCCCACGACGCCGTCATGGTCGGAATCTCCGGCGGGGTCGACTCCGCCGTTGCCGCCAGTCGTCTGATCGACGACGGCCACGACGTGGCGGGCCTCTTCATGAAGAACTGGGACGAGGACGACGGGACCGAGTATTGCACCGCGGAGGCCGACCTCGCCGACGCCGAGCGTATATGTGAGGCCTTGGGCATCGAGCTTTTCACGGCCAGTTTTGCGGCCGAATACTGGGACTCGGTGTTCGAGGCGTTTCTTTTGGACTACCGCACCGGACTCACGCCGAATCCCGATGTGCTTTGCAATCGAGAGATCAAATTCAATCTCTTCATCGACTATGCGGCGATTCTCGGCTATCCGCTGGTGGCGACGGGGCATTACGCCGACCGCTCGCCGCCGGGGGAACCGTTTCGACTTCTGAAGGCGGCGGACGAAGGCAAGGATCAGACCTACTTCCTGCAGGCGGTCCCGGCTGCCCAACTCGAGAAATGCCTTTTCCCACTCGCCGAACTTCCGAAGTCGGAGGTCCGTGCAACGGCTCGTCGACTGGGACTCGATGTGCACGACAAAAAGGACAGTACGGGCATCTGCTTTATCGGCGAACGTCGGTTTGCCGACTTCCTCTCGCGTTACGTCGCCCGCGATCCGGGACCGATCGTCGATCCGGCCGGGGCTGTTCTCGGGGAACATCGAGGCCTTGCGTTCTATACGATCGGTCAACGCCAGGGCCTCGGTATCGGCGGGCTCAAGGACCGACCGGAGCGACCCTGGTACGTGTCGGCGAAGACCATGGCGTCGAACGAACTCACGGTCACCCAGGACGAGACGGACCTTCTGGGCGGTGCGCTCACGGCGGATACGCTGAACTGGATTTCGTCGGAGCGACCCGCGCGATGTCGCGCGAAAATCCGTCATCGACAGCGCGAACAGACCTGCGCGATCGAAACGATCGATGACGATACGATTCGTGTGGTTTTTGACGAGCCGCAGCGCGCGATCACGCCCGGTCAGTACGTCGCGCTCTATTCGGGCGACGAATGCCTCGGGGGCGGGCGCATCCGAGCTTAAGCGAAGGAAGACCATGACAGACGATGCAACTCTGATGGCGATTTCGCCGCTCGATGGCCGTTATCGGAATCGCCTGGAAGCGCTGGCGCCGCTCGTGAGCGAGTTCGGCCTGATCAGGAACCGGGTACGTGTCGAGGTCGAGTGGTTCATCCACCTCGCATCGACTGAGGCGATCGCCGACCTGCCACCGCTCTCGGCCGCGGACATCGAATCCCTGCGATCGATCTGGCGGTCCTTTGCGCCGGCGGATGCGGCGGCGGTGCGCGAGATCGAGGCGACCACCAACCACGACGTCAAAGCGGTCGAGTACTTTGTCAAAGGCAAGCTCGAGTCCGTACCGGGTCTGGCGGTTCACACCGAGTTCGTTCACTTCGCCTGTACGTCGGAAGACATCAACAACCTTTCTTACGCGTTGATGCTGAAGAGCGCGCGTGACGACGTGCTCCTGCCGGCGATGGATTCCTTCGTTCGGGAACTCGTCGCGCTCGCTCGACCGCTGGTCGGTGTACCGATGCTGTCGCGCACCCACGGACAGGCCGCTTCACCGACGACTGTCGGCAAAGAACTCGCCAACGTCGTTGCCCGGTTGGAGCGGCAACGCGATCACGTCGCGACTTCGCCGCTGCTCGGCAAGATGAATGGCGCGGTGGGGAACTACAACGCGCATCTGGCGGCCTATCCCGACGCCGATTGGCCGTCGATCGGTCGCGGTTTCGTCGAATCACTCGGCCTCGCCTTCAACCCCTATACGACTCAGATCGAGCCGCATGACAACGTGGCCGAACTCTTCCACGCGTTGATGCGATTCAACGCGGTGCTGCTCGATTTTGATCGCGACGTGTGGAGCTATATCTCGATCGGCTACTTCCGCCAGCGCAAAGTCGAAGGCGAGACGGGAAGCTCGACGATGCCGCATAAGGTCAATCCGATCGATTTCGAGAATTCAGAGGGTAATCTGGGGCTGGCCAACGCCGTTCTCGAACATCTGGCCGGCAAACTCGTGATCAGCCGCTGGCAGCGTGATCTTTCGGACTCGACGGTTCTCAGGAGCATCGGTACGGCCTTCGGGTATTCCCTCGTCGCAATTTCGAGCGCACGCCGGGGCTTGAGCAAACTCGAGGTCAACAACGGCGCGATCGAGGCGGATCTCGATGAGTCCTGGGAAGTCCTCGCCGAGGCCGTGCAGACCATCATGCGCCGGGCCGGAGCGGCGGAACCCTACGAAGCGCTAAAGGCCGCGACCCGGGGCCGTCAGCTCGATCGAGCGGTTTATGAAGATCTACTGACCGAACTCGACCTCACGGCGACCGATCGCGCGAACCTCGCCCGGATCACGCCCGCCGCCTATGTGGGCTTGGCGGAACGGTTGGCGCTCAAAGCACTCGGGTCGGATGTCGAAGTCGAAGAGGTCAACTGGTCGACGATGGGCGACAAGCTCCGCCGGATCCGGCAGGCGGTATTCATCGAGGAGCAAGGCATTCCGGCGGATCTCGAATGGGACGACGCGGATGAGGAAGCGCGCCATTTTGCCGCTCGCCGCGGCGGCGAAATCATCGGCACGGGACGGCTACTCGATACGGGTCAGATCGGCCGGATGGCGGTTTTGCCCGAGCATCGCGGCCACGGTATCGGGCGCGCGATCCTCGATGCCGTTGTCGACGCAGCGCACCGACACGGTCAGGACGTGTTCCTGATGGCCCAGGCGGACGTGGTCTCGTTTTACGAAGCGGCTGGTTTCGAGCCTCGGGGACCTGAGTTCGAAGAAGCCGGCATCCCGCATCAGGAGATGCGTCTCCCCTGACGTCTGGCTAGAGGATTGCGAAGTCGCGTGGCGGTTCGGCCGCGAGATCGGCTTCGGCTTCGATGCGCCAGCTCGGATCGATCAATCGATCGATCGCGACCATCGTCGCGACGGGTCGTGCGTCGCCGAAGAACTCACCATGCACGGCCCCGACGGCTTCCCAGTCGTTGATGTCGGTCAGGAACATGCGCGTGCGAACAATCTTCGATGCATCGCCGCCCAGTTCCGTGACGGCCGAGACGATGATCTCGAAACAGCGTCTTGCTTGAGCGCTGGCGTCCGCCGGGGCGACGGTCGATCCATCCGCCCCGATGGGTGCCGTGCCGGCGACGAGAATGCGCGAACCGACCTTCCGCGCCCGGCAGAAGCCGAACTGCACCTCGAACGGACTCGCGGATGTCACGGCGTCCGCCATACGTTACTCCGTTGCAGATTCTTGACGCCCGGCACGCCAGACAGCGTGCCGGGATCATCGGGTGACGGCTCGCTAGATCACGAACAGATCCATGAACTCGTTCACAGGCGTCTCTTCGAGGCGTGCCTGATCGAGACAGAGCTCAAAAATCGCCTCGCTTCGCGCGGCGGGGAACCGAACCCCGAGATTCGCGCGGAACTTGCGCTCGAGCACCGGAATCCCTTCTTCGCGTCGGCGGCGATGGCCAATGGGGTATTCGACGTCGATCTTGTCGGTCGAGGAACCGTCTTTGAAGAAGACCTGCACGGCGTTGGCGATGCTGCGCTTGTCCGGCTCGTGATATTCGCGGCTGTAACGCTCGTCTTCTTCGACGACCATCAGTTCACGAAGTTGATCGATGCGCGGATTGGCCGCGGCGTCATCTTCGTAGTCATCGGCGGTCAGATCGCCCTTCAGGAGCCCGACGGCGGTCATGTACTGCAGGCAATGATCGCGATCAGCCGGATTGTTGAGCGCACCGGTCTTGCTGATGATGCGAATCGCG
This sequence comes from uncultured Pseudomonadales bacterium, assembly GCA_951813295.1. Lineage (GTDB taxonomy): Bacteria > Pseudomonadota > Gammaproteobacteria > Pseudomonadales > Azotimanducaceae > VXYL01. Next base: position 665,816 of record CATOTI010000001.1, on the reverse strand, counting down.
GATTCGTGCGTGGTGAGTACGATCTTCTCGATGTCATCGATGCGGCCGTCGATCTCGGGGTGCAAGCGCACCGCTGCCTCGACCGCGGTCTGCGCGTGGAATTCGGCCGGGAACGAGATCTTGAACAGGATGTTCTCCATCACGTAGGAACCGTACGCGCGCTGGAAATCGAACGAATTCCCGCCGAACGAGACGTCGTAGAAGCCCCAGGTCGGTGCGCTGAGCGCGCTCGGATAACCGATCTCACCCTTGAGAACGAGCATTGCCAACCTGACGGCTCGACTCGTTGCGTCGCCGGCTGCCCATGATTTGCGAGGGCCGGCGTTCGGCGCGTGGCGATAGGTTCGAAGCGAGGATCCGTCCACCCAGGCGTGCGAGAGGGCGTCGACGATCTGCGACTCCGTGCCGCCGAGCAGTTTCGTCACGACGGCGGTCGAAGCGACGCGCACGAGTAGGACGTGGTCGAGGCCGACCCGATTGAAACTGTTCTCGAGGGCGAGACAGCCCTGGATCTCGTGCGCCTTGATCATGGCGGTCAGCACGTCGCGCATGACGAGCGGTGCTTTACCCTGAGCGACGGCTTGCCGGCTCACGTAGTCGGCGACGGCGAGAATGCCGCCGAGGTTGTCGGAGGGATGACCCCACTCGGCCGCGAGCCATGTGTCGTTGAAATCGAGCCAGCGAATGATGCAGCCGATGTCCCAGGCGGCTTTGACGGGATCGAGTTCGAACTGGGTTCCCGGTACGCGCGCGCCGTTCGGAACGACCGTACCCGGCACGATCGGCCCGAGGTGCTTGGCGCACTCCGGGAACCGTTGCGCGAGGAAACCGCAACCGAGGGTGTCGATCAGGCAATTTCTTGCCGTATCGAGGGCTTCAGTGCTGTCGATCGCCTGATTCGCGACGTAAGCCGCGATATCGACGAGTTCCTGATCGGGATCGGGGCGGACGTTGGTCTCTACGTTTCCTGACATCAACGACCCCCAATCGCCACGTACGAACGCGGTTCCGGGCCGATGTAGTCGGCGCTCGGACGGATGATGCGGTTGTTGACGCGCTGTTCCATCACGTGTGCCGTCCAACCCGATACGCGCGAGCAGACGAAGATCGGCGTGAAGAGCTTCGTGGGGATGCCCATGAAGTGATAAGCCGACGCGTGGAAGAAGTCGGCGTTGGCGAAAAGTTTCTTCTCGTCCCACATGAGCTTTTCGACCGCGCAGGAGACCGGGTAAAGAACCTTGTCGTCGACCTCGTCCGCGAGACGCTCGGCCCAGGCTTTGATGATCGTGTTGCGCGGGTCAGACTCACGATAGATCGCGTGGCCGAAGCCCATGATCACGCCTTCTTTACGGTCCAGCATGCCTTTGACCGCCGTGGATGCTTCCTCAGGCGAGCTGAACTGCTCGATCAGCTCCATGGCGGCTTCGTTGGCACCGCCGTGCAGTGGCCCCCGCAGAGAACCGATCGCGCCCGTGACGCAGGAGTGCATGTCGGAGAGCGTCGATGCGCAGACGCGCGCCGTGAAGGTCGACGCGTTGAACTCGTGTTCGGCATAGAGAATGAGCGACACGTCCATCACGCGCCGATGCAGCTCGCTCGGCGTTTCACCGCGCAGCGTCGTGAGAAAGTGACCGGCGATCGAGTCATCATCCGTTTCGACGTCGATTTCGACGCCGTCGTGCGAGTATCGATACCAGTAGTTGATGATCGACGGGAACGCGCCGAGGAGGCGGTCCGCCACCTTTTGCTGGTTCTCGAAACCACCTTCCGACTCGAGGTTGCCGAGCATCGAGCAGCCCGTTCGCATGACGTCCATCGGATGGGCGTCCTTCGGCACACGCTTCAACACCTCTTTGAGCGAATCGGGCAATCCGCGGTTCGCCTTCAGCTTGGCCTTGTAGGCGTCGAGCTCGGCCTGTGTCGGCAATTCACCGTGGAAGATCAGATAAGCGACTTCTTCGAACGTCGCGCCTTCCGCCAGTTCTGAAATGTCGTAGCCGCGGTATGTCAGCCCCGTGCCCGTTTTACCGACGGTGCAGAGTGCCGTATCGCCGGCGCTCTGGCCTCGCAGCCCCGCGCCGCCTAGTTTTTTATCAGCCATCGTGTCCCTCCCCTGCCGCAAAGAGCTCGTCGAGCTTGCGTTCGAATTCGTGATAACCAAGAAACTCGTACAGCTCGTCGCGCGTCTGCATCGAGTTGACCAAGGACTTCTGCGTACCCTCTGAACGAATGGTGCGATAGACGCCGAGGGCGGCGTTGTTCATCGCCCGAAAAGCGGACAGCGGGTAAAGCGCCATGCTAACACCCACGTTCGCGAGCTCGTCGACGGTGTAGAGCGGCGTCTGGCCGAACTCCGTCAGGTTCGCGAGCACCGGCACGGACACGGCGTCCGTGACGCGCTGATACATCTCAAGCTCGGTCATCGCTTCGGCGAAAATGGCATCCGCGCCGGCTTCCTCGAAGCGTCCGACCCGCTCGACGACGGCGTCGAGACCGTCGACCGCCAGCGCATCGGTGCGGGCCATGATCGTGAACGACGGATCCGTCTTGGCGTCGGCGGCAGCCTTGAGGCGATCACACATTTCCTCGATCGGCACGATCTCTTTGTTGGGCCGATGCCCGCAGCGTTTCTGCGCAACCTGATCTTCGATGTGAACCGCCCCCGCGCCGGCACGAATCATTTCCTGCACCGTACGCGTGATGTTAAAAGCGCCACCCCAACCCGTGTCGATATCGACAAGGAGCGGCACCGAGACTGCCGCGGTGATACGCCGAACGTCCTCGAGGACGTCATTCATCGACGTCATCCCGAGATCGGGCAGTCCGTAGGACGCATTCGCGACGCCGCCGCCGGAAAGATAGATCGCGCGATAGCCGACCTGCTCGGCCATCAAAGCGGCGTAGGCATTGATGGTGCCGACCACCTGTAAGGGTTTCTCGGCCGCGATCGCCGCGCGAAAGCGTTGGCCCGCTGTTTCCATGGGCGACTCCGTCACTTGAAAGGTCGCGAATTCTACAGGCTCGCCCGGCGTGGTGGTCTTCCGGTCTCGATCGATCCCGTCTTCGAGGGGCGTAGGAGGCGTTCGGATCACCGGAAACGAGTTCTTTCGCGCCTTAAGGATATACCGCGGCGGCGCGTAAGCTTATGGCGCTCCAGACACCCAAGCATATGACGCAAAAGTCTTTTTTCGTCGTCGGCGGGATCGTTAGGGTGCCGGAATTGCCTAATCTCGTGACAACTCATGACCAACGCCATCGCCGAAAACGAGCCTCATTACGAGGTTGAAGCCCGCCGGGTGCTGCTCGATGCGTTCGAGCGTTATTCGCCCGATCGCCTCGCGATCTCCTTTTCCGGGGCGGAGGACGTCGTGCTGATCGACCTGGCCCGCGAACTCGTCGACGACTTTGCGGTCTTCAGCCTCGACACCGGGCGCTTGCATCCCGAAACCTATCGGTTCATCGAGGACGTCCGGCGTTTCTACCGGATCGATATCGAACTGGTCTCACCGAACGCTGATGATCTCGCCGGCTTCGTGAAGGAGAAGGGGCTCTTCAGCTTCTTCGAGGACGGTCATCAGGAGTGCTGCACCGTTCGCAAGACGGATCCGCTGCGACGAAAACTCGCGGACCTCGACGCCTGGATCACGGGTCAGCGAATCGATCAGAGCGTCACCCGGGTAAACCTCGAGCATCAGGAGGACGACACCGCGTTCGGCACGTCCGTCCATCCGATCGAGAAGTTCAACCCGCTCGCCAACTGGTCGGGCCAGGACGTCTGGGCCTACATTCGCGACCACGGGGTGCCATACAACGCGTTGCACGACAAAGGCTTCGTCTCGATCGGCTGCGAACCGTGCACCCGCGCGGTCGGCCCCCACGAACACGAGCGCAACGGTCGCTGGTGGTGGGAAGACGGCTCGGCGAAGGAATGCGGCCTGCATGCGCAAAACATCGCTCGACCGATTCGAATCGTTTCCTGACGTCTTGTTCTGCTGACGAGCGGGACTGATCCGACAATCGTTCGCGCGTGCCAGGTTGCTAACTCAGCGGTGCGGCAGGAGCACGTCGCGGAAGAGTTCATCGCGTTCCCGCGCCTGACTCGTCGCGAAGGCTTGCCGGACAACGGCCGCGGTCAGATGCGGCGCAAAGAGTTCGACGAACTCCAGCATGAACTTGCGCAGGAAGGTACCTTTCCGGCAGCCGATGCACGTCGTGCTCGGCGTAAAGAGATGACTGGCGTCGAGTGCAACGAGATCGTCGTCGTTGCCCGGATCGTAGGCCATCGTCGCGATGACGCCGACGCCGAAACCGAGACGCACGTAAGTCTTGATCACGTCCGTATCGACCGCCGACATCGCGATATTGAGATCGGGTGGTGTTTCGTCGTCTGAATCGACGGGCAGACGCTCGCGGAATCCGGCGTCATAAGTGACGAGCGGATAGCGCTCGAGATCTTCGAACGCGAGGCGTTTGGTCGACGCGAGCGGATGATCGGGACGCACGACCACGCACCGGTTCCACTCGTAGCACGGCATCATGATGAGTTCGGGGAATCGGTCGACGACCTCCGGTGTGATCGCGAAGTCGACCTCGCCGGCTGTGGCGAGTTCGCCGATCTCTTCGGTCGTGCCCTGGCGAATGTGCAGTGAGACGTCGGGATAACGTTCACGGATCGTCGAGAGAATCTTCGGTAGGACGTAGCGGACCTGCGTGTAGGTGGTCGCGATCGACAACCGGCCACTCGCGTCATTGCTGTACTCATCCGCGATCTGCTTGATGCTTGCCACCTGACGAAGGATTTCACCGGCGCGCTCGAGGATGACTTCACCCGCGGACGTCACGCGGGTCAGATGTTTACCGGAGCGCGCGAAAATCTCGACGCCGAGCTCGTCTTCCAACAGTCGGATCTGCTTACTGATCCCAGGTTGAGACGTATAGAGATGGGCCGCCGTAGCGGAAACGTTCAGGTCGTGCTTTTTAACTTCCCAGATATAGCGAAGCTGCTGCAATTTCACGGGTCGATACTCCGTACTGCTTATCACGAAACGATATATCCGCGAGTAGATAACGTTCCGATTGGGAATATCAAGAGGTCGTCAGTCGATATTCTTGACCCCGTGCGGTACATGCCCGGCCGGCACATACTCGGCGGCCGATTCACAGTTCGCCGTCTGATCGTCGAAGAAGACGTCGGCTTCGTAGGCATCGAGGAACGCGCCCTTGTCGCGCCCGCCCAAAAAGAAGCTCTCGTCGAGACGGATGTCCCAATGCCTGAGCGTCTTGATCACCCGTTCGTGCGCGGGAGCACCGCGAGCCGTCACCAAAGCCGTTCGAATAGGACAGTCCCCTTCCGGAAACTCGTTTTGCAGACGGTGGAGGCCTTCGAGGAACTGCTTGAAAGGGCCTCCTTCGAGCGGCCGATCGGCGGCCATCGCTTCGGTCTCCGAAAAGGCATGCAGTCCGCGTTCGACGTAGACGCGCTCCGCCTGGTCGGAAAAGAGCACCGCATCGCCGTCGAAGGCGATCTTGAGTGAATTGGGATCGCCGCCGGAATCGATCTTCCGACCAAGGAGCGTCGCCGCCGCGACGCCTGCTTCGATTGCGTTCGAGACGTCGTCCGAGTTCGTCGAGAGGAACAGGTCACATTGAAACGCGGCGGCGTATCGGTAGGGGCTCGCGCCGCCCGAAAATGCCGCCCGGATCACATCGAGGCCGTGCTCCTGGATGGAGTTGAAGATACGCAACCCCGTGTCCGCGGAATTGCGCGACAGGAGGATGACTTCGACCCGATTCGGCAGGCGCTCGTTGATCGAGAGGAGCTTACGCACGAATCGATAGCCCTCACCGGGCGCTAGTGGATCGTCCTCGTGGGCGATCTGGTAGTGGCGATAGGCTTCGAGGCCTTCGTGACGGTAGACCTCGTCACTTTCGGATAGGTCGAAGAGTGCTTGCGAAGAAATCGCGACGGTCAGCGGATGCGCCGTCGAATCAGGCATCGAGATCGGGGATCAACTCGCTCTCGAGGCGAGCGATCATGTCTTTGAGACGCAGTTTTCGTTTCTTCAGTCGGCGAATCTTCATGTCGTCTGGATGGTGTGAATCGACAAGCACCTCGATCACCTCGTCGAGATCGCGATGCTCGATGCGAAACTGCTCAAGCATCCGAACAATCTCGCTCTGTTCCACGCTGTTTCCCCACTCACTAAGTGCGAGCAGATCATTTGCTAAGGCTCGCGAACCGCACGCATGATAGGTTCCGATTGTTCAGCGTGCCAATCCGATCGGCAATGGCCAAACCGCCCGTCCAGCGACCGCCCGTCAAAGAGAACGTATCGGCTTTTCTCGAGCAGGTTCGGCGCGCGCAACCGCCCGCCGAAAGCGTGTCGAGTCGCATCGTTTTCGCGATGGACGCCACCGCGAGTCGTGAAGCCACCTGGGATCTCGCGACCTCGCTCCATGCCGAACTCTTTTTGGCCGCCGCCGACATCGGCCGAATGGCCGTTCAGCTCGTCTATTACCGTGGCTACAACGAGTTCCACGCGACGCCCTGGTCGACGGATCCCCAGATGCTGCTCGAGGCTATGACGAGCGTGCGCTGTCGTGGCGGGATGACCCAGATCGAGCGCACACTGCGCCATGTCATCGACGAAGCGCGTTCGTCGAACGTGAAGGCCTGCATTTTGATCGGTGATGCTTGTGAAGAGTCTCTGACGTCGATCGCGAAAACGGCCGGACAACTCGGGCTCTACAACGTCCCGGTTTTTGCGTTCCAGGAAGGGCGTAGCGCGGACGTCGCTCATGCGTTCAACACGATTGCGACGTTGACCCGCGGCGCCCACGCACCCTTCTCGTCGGGCAGTGCCGCCGACCTGCGCGCGTTGTTGGGCGCGGTCGCGCGATATGCGGCGACCGGGCGGCGCGAACTCGACGAGCGCCATCTTCCACGTGTCGCTCGCGAGCTTCTGGCCCAACTGCCACCATGATCCTCTTGATCCTCGCGGCCGTGATCGGCGCGGGTGCTTTTGTGCTTCTGATGAAGCTTCTGTGGTCGAAAGCCCAGCCGGTCAAACTGGGCGGGACGGTGGCTCTCGCGGCCACGATTCTCGTCGGCGCGCTCCTGCTTCTGACGGCGTCGGGTCGGCTGCATTGGATTCCGGCGATCGCGACCGCCGTTCTGCCGTTCCTGAAATCGATGGCGCGCTTCGCTATCGGACCGCTCGGCAACCTCGCGCTCAAGTCGTGGATGAGTCGGCGTGGACCGACGCAGACGGCCGGAAGCGCGGCCCCGAATAGCTCTTCGACCGCGACCCCACACCTCGAAATGGCCCTCGATCACGCCAGTGGCGAGATGGTCGGCAAGATTCTTTTTGGTCAGTTCGCGGGACGGGAACTGGCAACGCTCAGTGTCGACGAGCTCGTGACCGTCGCGGCCGATTGGCAACAACGCGGGTCGCCTTTCGGGGAGTCCGTACAGTTACTGACGGCTTATCTCGACCGACGCGCACCGGACTGGCAAGCCAACGTGAACGCCCCACCGCCGCCGAGTGAAGGCACGATGACGCGCGAGAAGGCGCTCGAGGTCCTGGGGCTCGACGAGTCCGCTGATGAAGAAGAGGTTGTCGTCGCGCATCGCCGGCTCATGCATCGACTGCATCCCGACCACGGCGGATCGGACTATCTTGCCGCGACCTTGAACGAGGCGAAGCGAACGCTGCTCGGGGACTAGTAGTTATTGCCGAGGACGCGGTCGCTATCGGCGCATGAACTGCTGAGCTTCCTGCTCGAGGGTGACGAGACGTCGAACCCAGTTGTCGAGCAGAAGAAAATAGTCGTCGCTGAAACCGAACGTCTTGGCGATCTCTTTCAAGAGGCACTCTTCTTCGATCTCGAAAGCGCCATCGACATAAGAGAGCCGCAGAAGGTTCAGTACCGCGACCGTGCGAGACCGATGGGTATCGAAAACGTCCTCGATACCCGTGAGTTCCTGATAGTCGGCGGTACTCTCGGGGCGAATGGACATCTCGCGCTTGAACTCGTCGAGCATGAACTCTTCGTTCGGATCCAGTAGTCCGTCCGAGACGACGACGTTGTGCGCCAACCCAAGCAGCGTGTCGCGTTGGGTTTCGCTCAGCGACGAGAGCCACATATCTGCGCGCGGGGCTTAGTTGAACAGGGGCGAGACGAAGCTCAACACCATGATCACGATCGCCAGCCAGCCGACGCCGACCATCGCTTTGACGATCAGGGGTGTGTCAAAGAAGTGTTCGATCAGGTTCCACATGGTGGGTCCCCCGGGTTCACGACGGCGCGTAGCCTAACAGAAAGGTGCGGCAAAAAAGGCACCCACCAGGTCAACCGGTGCACCAATGGCCGGAACCCGTCGTGGTTCTTCAAGTCACAATCCGGCCGAAGAGATCGTGATCGTCGCTCGCCGTAAACCGGACGTCGACGATGTCGCCACGTCCGACACCGCCGACGCCCTCGATCCGTACGATCCCGTCGATTTCCGGTGCATCGGCAGTACTCCGCCCAACGAGTTCGGCGCCGTCGACACGATCGATGATGACCGGGCCGACGCGCCCGACGAATCGCGCGAGCCGCGCTTCCGAGATCGATTGCTGTACCCCAAGAATCTCGTCCTGCCGATCCAGCTTCTCGGCTTCTGAGACCTGATCGGCCAACTGGTTGGCCTGGGCGCCTTCGACGTCCGAATACGTGAAGCATCCGAGCCGGTCGATTTCGGCTTCGCTCAGGAAATCGATGAGCTGATCGACGTCTTCGTCGGTCTCGCCAGGGAATCCGACAATGAACGTACTCCTGATCGTGAGGTCGGGTACGGCTTCACGCCATCGGCGAAAGCGATCGAGTACCGCCTCGGCCGCCGCTGGTCGACGCATCGCCTTCAGGATCTCGGGCGAGGCGTGCTGCAGCGGCATGTCGAGATACGGCAACACCAGCGAGTCGGCCATGAGCGGGATCAGCCGGTCGACGTGTGGGTACGGGTAGACGTAGTGCAGCCGGATCCAGGGCGCAATCGGTCCCAGCCGTTCGCACAAGGACACGATGTCCGCATCGGTATGGGCACCTCTGCGGTCACGGCGCAGATCAACGCCGTAAGCGGAGGTATCTTGCGAAACGAGCAGGATTTCTTTGACGCCGCGTTCGACCAACGCTTCGGCCTCGCGAACGATGTCGTCCGGCGTCTTCGAGACCAGCCGGCCACGCAGATCCGGTATCACACAAAAGGTGCAGTGATGATTACAGCCTTCGGAGATCTTGAGGTACGTATAGTGTGATGGCGTGAGTCGCAACGTCTCCGAAAACACACCCGGCAGCGTCGGGCTTTGGGACACGCTCGGTTCGAACGTCTCGACGGCGGTCTCGATCGAGCGTACCGCCTTCGCGACTTCAGCCGGCGAATGGGGTCCGGTGATCGCCGCGACATCGGGAAAGTGATCGGCAACGATGTTGCCCTTGGCACCCAGACAGCCGGTGACCACGACGTGTTCGCTCTGGGCGAGCGCGGCGTCGATTTCGGCGAGGCTTTCGTCGATCGCCGGGTCGATGAATCCGCACGTATTGACGACGACGACGTCCACGCCGTCACGTCCCTCGACAGTCTCGAAACCGTCGTCGCCGAGCGCAGAGGCGATGGCCTCGCTATCGACGAGCGCCTTCGGACAACCGAGGCTGACGATGCCAACGCGAACCTTACCCATCTGAATCCCTCGACCGACGTGCGCGCACCTTAAGCCGGCCGTGCGCCCCGATCTAGCTCGCGCTTGACCTCGGGGGCTGTGGTAGCTTCCCGCGCTGTGGGGAGATCAAGTTTCATCTGGCGCGCCTTCGTGTGCGGCGCGCTCGCGACCGCCGTTCACGCGGCGGACGTCGAGGTCGAATACGAGCACGGCTACGCGTTCCTCGCGGAGCCTGCCTATCCGGCCGGTTTCCAGCATTTCGATTACGTCGACCCGGACGCGGCGAAAGGCGGCCGGATGCGCATTGCCGCGATGGGCTCGTGGGATAACTTCAACCCGATGTCGATCCCCGGTGGCCAGATGGTGGCAGGGCTGAACCTCGACCAGCCGCATCTCAATCTGCTGCACGATTCGCTCATGGCGAAAGCCGCCGATGAGCCGGCGACGATCTACGGACGCCTTGCCGAGGGAATCGCCGTCGCGCCGGACGGTTCGTGGATCGCCTTCAAGATCCGGGACTATGCTCGGTGGCACGACGGCGAACCCGTAACGATCGACGACGTCCTCTTCACTTTCGAAACCTACACGACCGAAGCATCGCCAACGGTCGCGACACCGCTCGAGGCGGTCGAGACGATCGAAGTGATCGGCAAGAACGAGATCCTCTTTCGCATCAAAGAAGACCGGCGTGGCGATCCGTTGCTGCCGATCCGAATCGGTCTGCGACCGATCCTCGCGAAGCATTACTGGCAAGACCGCGACGTCACCAAGACCACCGTGGATCCGCCGATTGGATCGGGCCCCTACCGCATCAGGTCCTTCAGCGTCGGACGCCAGATCCGTTACGAGCGGGATCCGGACTACTGGGGTGCGGATCTTCCCGTCATGCGGGGGCGGTTCAATTTCGACGAACTGAAGTGGGATTACTTTCGCGACGATCAAGTACAGACCGAGTCGTTAAAGGGCGACGTGATCGATGTCCATATCGAGAATCTCCCGCGGTTGTGGGAAACGGGCTACGACTTTCCGCCGTTTCATGCCGGCGTCTTCAAGAAGGAATGGCTGCCGGTACGAAAGCCCTGGGGCCTCTGGTGGCCGATCTTCTGGAATCTGGAGCAACCACGATTTCAGGACGTCCGCGTACGAGAAGCGCTCTGGCTCATATCGGACTTCGTCTATCTGAACTGGAAGAACTACGATTTCTACGACCTCGCCGAAAGTTTCTTCCACGGATCGCGGCTGGCGTCGAAGGGATTGCCGAGCGAGCTCGAGCTAGCTGTCCTCGAGCCGATTCGAGACCTCGTGCCGCCGCGTGTCTTCACCGAACCGTATCGGCCTCCACCCAATGGCGGCCCGGGCTGGCATCGCGACAATCTCATCCGGGCCTCGATGCTCCTCGACGAAGCCGGTTGGGTCGTGCGGGACGGCAGCCGCGTCCACGAAGCGACCGGCGAGCCGATGCATGTCCGTCTCGTTGCGGTCTCGCCTGCCCTCGCGAGTTCGTTCATTCCGTACATGCGCAATCTCAAGCGCCTGGGTATCACGTCGTCCGCCAAATCACCGGAATCTCGAACTGGCTCTTCCGAATGCGTTCTGGTGATTTCGACGGCGGCGCGATCTGGTTTTTGCCGGACTTCACGCCGACGCAACTCGTCGCCAACAACTTCTCGAGCGCGACGGCAGATCTCGAATACAGCAACAACTGGTCGAATCTGCGTGATCCGGCGATCGACCATATCGTCGCGGCGATCCAGGGCGCGGCGACGTACGACGAGTACGTGGCGGCCGTCCACGCGTTCGATCGGGTCATGTTGTGGAACTTCTACTTCGTGCCCGGGATGACAAAGACTCGGATCGGCCTCGCGTTCTGGGACCGCTTCGGCGCACCCGATGCGGAGAATCTCATCCGCGAGGCCCATATCGACACGTGGTGGTGGGACGAAGAACGGGCCGGGCGCGTCGCCCAGTTTCTGGGCGAGTAGGCCGATGGGACGTTATCTCCTTCGCCGCCTGCTGCTGATCGTGCCGACGCTGTTCGGCATCATGGTGATCAACTTCGTGATCGTGCAGTTCGCGCCCGGCGGACCCATCGAACAAGCGATCATCCAGGCGTCGGGCATGAACATGTCGTCGACGGCTTCGGTGTCGTCGGCTTCGAGCATGGGGCCTTCGGCGGAATCCGGTTACACGGGGGGTGAAGGCCTCGATCCCGCGTTCATCGAGAAGCTCGAAGTCGCCTTCGGTTTCGACAAGCCGCCCCTCGAACGTTTCGGCTTGATGATGTGGAACTACGTCCGGCTCGATTTCGGTACGAGCTACTTCCAGGAACGGGCGGTCTTCGACATCGTCATCGAGAAACTGCCGGTTTCGATTTCGCTCGGGCTCTCGGCGCTCGTGCTCATCTACGCCATCTCGATACCGCTCGGCATGATGAAGGCAGTCCGCGATGGCACGCCGTTCGACGTCTGGTCGAGCGCGGTCGTTTTCGTCGCGTACGCGGTCCCCGGCTTTCTGTTTGCCGTCATGCTGATCGTGGTTTTCGCCGGTGGGACCTATTTCGATTGGTTTCCGATGCGCGGCATGGTGTCCGAGAACTGGTCTGAACTGCCGTTCTTCGAGAAGGTGACGGACTATCTCTGGCATCTCGTCCTGCCGCTGACGGCACTCACCATCGGTGGGTTCGCGACGCTGACCATGCTCACGAAAAACAGTTTCCTCGAAGAGATCAATAAACAGTTTGTCCTCACCGCGCGCGCCAAGGGACTGACGGAGAAACGTGTCCTCTTCGGGCATGTCTTTCGCAACGCGATGTTGATCGTCATCGCCGGCTTCCCGGCTGCGTTCGTCGGGCTCCTGTTCACGGGTGCCCTTTTGATCGAGGTGATCTTCTCGATCGATGGGATCGGCCTGTTGGGATACGAAGCGGTCGTGAAACGCGATTACCCGATCTTCTTCGGTACGCTGTTCTGCTTCACGTTGATTGGCCTGTTCATGCAGTTGGTGGGCGACGTCATCTATACGTTCGTCGACCCGCGCATCGACTTCGAGGCTCGCGAATGAGCCCGATCAATCAACGCCGCCTGGAGATCTTTAAGAGCAACCGTCGGGGCTATTGGAGTTTCTGGATCTTCCTGGCGATGTTCATCGTTTCGCTTTTTGCCGAATTCATCGCCAACGATAAGCCGATCGTCTTCTCTCACCAGGGCGAGCTCTACTTCCCCCTCGTGACGACGGTGACGGAGATCGAACTGGGCGGCGTGCTCGAAACCGAAGCCGACTTCCACGATCCGTACGTGATCGACCTGATCGAGTCGAATGGTTGGCTGATCTGGCCCCCGCTACGCTTTTCGTACAGCACGATCGACTACACCTACAACATCACACCCTCACCACCGGACTCGACGCACTGGCTGGGGACCGATAATCAGGGCACGGACGTCTTTGCGAAGCTGCTCTACGGATTCCGCCTGTCCGTCCTCTTCGGCTTGTCGTTGACGCTGATCAGCTCTGTGATCGGGGTCACGGTCGGCGCCCTGCAGGGCTATTTCGGCGGATTGGTGGACCTGATCGGCCAACGGCTAGTCGAAATCCAGTCGGGGTTACCGATCCTCTTCGTGCTCATCATCCTGGCAAGCATCGTCGAGCCGAACGTTTTCTGGTTATTGGGCATTCTCGCGCTCTTCAGCTGGATGGCGTTGGTCGGGGTCGTTCGGGCCGAGTTTCTGCGCGCTCGGAATTTCGAGTTCGTCCGCGCGGCAAAGGGCCTCGGCGTTTCCAACTTCACGATCTTGCGCCGGCACGTCCTGCCGAATGCCATGGTCGCGACGCTGACCTACTTGCCGTTCATCCTCAACGGATCGATCACGTCGCTGACTGCCCTCGATTTTCTCGGATTCGGACTACCGATCGACTCACCGTCGCTCGGGCGTTTGCTCTCGCAAGCGAAGGCGAACCTGCAAGCGCCCTGGCTCGGGCTCTTCGTCTTTTTGACGCTGGCCATGCTGTTGACGCTTTTGATCTTCATCGGCGAAGCGGTCCGTGATGCACTCGATCCACGTCGCGCGATCGCCAAGAGCGATCGGTCGAGTAGTGACGCCATGACATCCATCCAGACGGCGTGAAACCCGGCAGCGCTTCGTCTTGACGCGCCCGTCGATCATCCCAGCCGTTGCGACGCTCGACGCCGCGCTCGAGCGCGGTGCCTCGATCGTGACCGCAACTGAGCGCCAGGCGCGCGAAATCTCCTACCACGCCGAACGAAACGGCATTCGAGGCGCGGATTGTGTCAGCCAGACGGAGTTCTGGCTCTCCCAGTGGCGTATCGCGCAGGACGATGGATTGATCGACACCGCACTGTTGAGCTCCGAGGGGCTGCGCGTCATTGCCCGCGCCTGTGCGCTGCGGCCGGCGTTACGTGAGCACGTCGACGGTTTCCTCGACGCGTGGCAACGCTGCCATCGGGCGGGGATCGAATTCGACGACGCGATGTTCGGCACCAACGAAGCGACCAGAACATTTGCTGCCTGGGCGCGTGCTCTCGCCGGGCGCCTGGCGTCGATGGGATATTCGAGCGCGGCGGAGATCCCACGCCTTACCCGGCAGAGAGGCGTGGGGATGCCGCCGATCATGAGCTACGGATTCCGGCCGAGCCAGCACGCCGCGAGCACAATCATGGACCCGGTCGTATCGATCGAACTGACGGGTATTGGCTCCGCGGACTGTCGCCACGCATCGTTCACGAGTGCGGACGACGAACTGCGGGCGGCGGCAGAGTGGGCGCGTTCTATGCTCGATCGCGTCGATACGGTGGCTGTCATCGTCGATGAACTCGGGGCCAACACGGCGCGTGTCATCCAGCGTTTCCAAGCGGCGTTTTCCGACGCGGATCTCGATCGAATCGTCAGCTTTTCGGGGGGTGTTTCGCTTGCCCAGGAACGCCCGGTCGCGCACGCACTCGCCGCGCTCACATTGATGATCGAGGGCATTGACGGCGATCTCTCTCGATCGCTTCTCGTCTCGCCGTTCCTTCGACCGACGCGGGCCCTCCGAGAGCTCGCGCGACACCAACTGTCCTTCGTCCCGCTCGGCAGCGTCGAGGTACCGGGCCTCGAGTGTTTTGCGGATGCGCCCGATCGCGATGATCTCGCGCAGCAACTCGGACGATGCCTGGCGGCATGGGGTTGGCCCGGCGAAGGACTCGACAGTCGCGAATTCCAGGCGGTCGCGCAGTTCGAGGGTTTGATCGACGGCGTCGCGCGTGCGCTGCGTCTTGCGGGCCGTCCGTCGTGGCGCGACGTGCTCGCGATGCTAACGGACCAGGTCAAACGAACCGTCTTTTCGCCTCAGGCTCACCACGCACCGATCCAGGTGCTCGGTCGAGATGAGTCGTTCGGGCTCGCCCTCGATGCGATCTGGGTCACGGGTTGCCAACGCGGCAACTTTCCGGCGCCGCCACGTCGGAATCCGTTTCTGCCGAATCAGGTTTACCGCGACGTGCTGGTGCCCGGAGGTAGCATGTCCAACTGCCGCGACGACGCCGAGGAGCTTCAGACGTGGTGGCAACAGAGCACGCGAGTGCTGGTGCAGAGCGTCATCACCGACGAAGGCGCGTCGTTCGGGGCTAGCCGTTCACCCATGATCCCTTCTTCCAGCCGAGCGCTGGACGACGAGCCGATCTTCGCAGCCGGCCATCCCCTTGCTCGAACACCCGAGCCCGCTTTCGAACCGTTCGAGGACGAGCCGCCCGAGCCAGCTTCCACCGAGGCGTCCACGATCGCCGGCGGCACGGCGCTGCTTACCGATCAGTCACTTTGTGCATTCCGCGGCTGGGCGATCCATCGACTGGGTATCAGATCGCCGACGTTACAGACGATCCTTCCCAACAAGGCAGAACTCGGCTCGGTACTCCACGAAGTACTGGCGCAGACGACCGAGGCGATGCCGAACCGCGAGACGCTCGCGGGCGCATCGGAAGGCGCTTTCGATCAGATCGTCGACTCGGCGATCGACGCACAAGAATGGCCGACCGAGTTCGCCCGGATCGAAACCGCCAGGGTCGGTCATCTCATACGTGCCTGGCTCGCGCTCGAGTTGGCTCGACCTGAGTTTGACGTCGTTTCGGTCGAGCAGGACATCGAGGTCGAAATCGGCGGCATCAGCATTCGTGCCCGTGTCGACCGGATCGACCAGTCCGGCGAATCGCGAATCGTGATCGACTACAAGAGTGGGCGATCGAGCATCAACGACTGGCTGCCACCGCGTCTCGATGCGCCGCAAGTGCCTTTGTACTTCCTCCACGAGGCGGCAGATGCGGCCGCGTATCTGCAACTCGACGACGGTGTTCGTCTGAGCGGGATCGGCGATTCGCACGTCCGGAGCAAAGGAATCCAATCCGCCGATCGACTCGGTTTCACATCGATGGACGAACTCGCGGTCGCGTGGCGAGAAGCACTCGACACCCTTGCTCAGGAAATCGTGTCGGGCTCAAACACGCCGATGCCTTCGACGCGTGCCTGCAGCCAATGCCATCTCGCGCCATTGTGCCGGCAGTTCTCTCGTGGCTAGCACAACGCTGACCGCGCCCCGCGATGCGCGGGAGCGCGAACGGGCGATCGACATCGCTCGCTCGGTGATCGTGAAGGCGCCGGCCGGGTCTGGAAAAACGTCATTGCTCGTCGAGCGCTACCTCAAACTGCTGGCGGCCGTCGAAGAACCCGAGGCGATCCTCGCGATCACGTTTACACGCAAAGCGGCACTCGAGATGCGTGAACGTGTGCTCGCGCGGCTCGACGAGCACAGCGATTTGAGTGCACGCGTGCGCGATTGGGATCTCGCCACGCGGCCGGATCGCCTGAAGATTCAGACAATCGACAGCTTTTCGCTCCAGCTCGCGAATGCGATGCCGATGACGAGCGGCGTCGCCAGCACTCGCCCGACGGACAATCCGCTGCCGCTCTATCAGGAGGCCGTCGATCGGCTGCTCCTTCGCGTCGTGCACGACGATCCGCTCGCGTCGACGATCGCCGATTTTCTTGCGACGCTCGAAAATGACGTCGCCTCGGCGCGGCGTTTCTTGATCGATGCCCTAACGCGACGAGATCAATGGCAAATGGTGGTCGCCGATATCGCCTCTGCCGTGAACCGCGTGCGAGATTCGATTCGTCGTGGGGTCGGTCATCTCCGGGCGAGCGCCGAATCACAATTCGAGGGATTGCTCGAAGCATCCCTGCGGGACGATATCGTCGCCGTGGTCGATGGTCTCGACGCGGGCGATTCGCGTTGGCCAAGCGCGGCGAAGATTTTGCTCACAAAGGACGGCACACCGCGCAAGCGCTTTGATAAGCGCGGCGGTTTTGGCCCCGGCCAAACGACCCTACGCGAGCGAGCCTCGCGAGCGACCGCACAGCTCGCCGAAAGCGATCTTGCCGCGCCCCTAGCGCGCATGGCCGACTTACCCCAGTTCATGGAGCAACGGTCACTCGAACCGATCGCGATCGTACTGTCTCTTGCGTTGGTCGAACTCGGTGATGTCTTTCGCCGTCGCGGATTGAGCGATTTCACGGAACTCACCGTCCGTGCAAACCAGGCGCTCGGCGCCGACGACCTGCCGAGCGAGCTTGCGCTCGCTCTCGACTACCGAATTCGTCATCTGCTGGTCGATGAATTTCAAGACACGTCCGTTGCGCAGTTTCGTTTGCTGACGAAACTGACCGAAGGCTGGACGCCGGGTGATGGCAATTCTTTCTTCGCGGTCGGTGATCCGATGCAGTCCATCTACCGGTTCCGCGACGCCGAGGTTCGGCTCTATCTCGACACGTACTCGAACGGTTTGCCGAACCGCGAACTGACCTCGCTCGAACTCAGCTCCAACTTTCGTTCGAGCAAACCGCTGGTGGACTGGGTAAACGAAATCTGCCGTTCGATCTTCTCGCGACACGAGGACCCGATCGTCGGCGGCGTGCCTTTCGCCCCCGCGGATCCCATCGTCGACGACGACGGTGGAGCGAACGTCGATATCGTGCTCGGCGAAAGCGCCACTCGAGTTGCGAATCGTATCCTCGCGATCCGCGCCGACGATCCGCACGCATCGATCGCGATTCTGGTCCGTACACGAGCGACCCTCGGGCCGATTCTCGCGGCGCTCCGTGACAACGACATCCTCCACCGGGGCACGGAGATCGAGTCGTTGTCGGAATCACCGGTGGTCCGCGACCTCTTCGCGCTGACTCGCGTGCTCTACGATCCGGGCGACCGCTTGTCGTGTCTGGCGCTCCTGCGTTCCCCCCTGATCGGACTCACGAGCCGCGAAATCGAGCGTGCCAATCAAGCGCTCGCCGACTTCGTGCCGATCCGGGACCTCGACCTCGGACTCGTCGCGGGCGATCGCAGACAAGAACGCCTCCGCGCCGCACTCGACCTTCGTCCGCGCTCGACACCCCCGCGAACCCGTGTCGAAGAAGCGTGGCTCGAACTCGGTGGCAGCGAAGCCTATGCCACCTCAGCCGGCGCTGAGCGCTTCTTCGAGCTACTCGACGACGAGCTGGATCTGATCGACCGACCGAATGAACTCGCGCGCCGGCTCGACGATTTGATGAACACAGACTCGGGCTCACGCGATCCGAGCGCGGTCGATGTCATGACGATTCACCGCTCCAAGGGGCTCGAATTCGATCACGTGATCGTCCCGTCGCTCGAGGCGACGACGCGCGATACGCCGCGACCGATGCTGTTGTGGCGCGCCGAAGGTGACGATTTTCTGATCGCCTGCAAGGAAAGAAATCCCCGAAACGCGCTCTACGAGTGGCTCGTGCGCGAAGAACGCGAGAAAGACCGCAACGAGACCAAGCGCCTGATCTACGTTGCGCTCACGCGGGCTCGACGAAGCCTGACGCTCATCGGTTCCCTCGAGGATCGCGACGCGAAGCCACCGCGCGGCTCCATGCTCGAGCTCCTCTGGCCCGCGATCGCGAACGAGGTGCGATATATCCAGGCCGAACCAGCGCTGAAAGTGACCCGGCAGGTTCTTAACCGTTTGCCGCTCGCCTACGTGTGGCAACCCCCGAGGCGCGCACCGCTTGCGCCTCGTCCAGCCAATCCAGTCGCGCGACCGAGTAGTGGTGCGATGCTCGATCAGTGGATCCGGCGCGAATTCGCCACGATCACGCGCACTGGCGCGGCCCCATCGAGTGCGGATCGCCTCCCGATCTGGCGCATCTGGGAAAAGGAAACGCTCGAAACGCATCCTTCGCTCCTCGATGCGCTCGCGCGCCACCGCGACGCCACGCTCGATTCGAAGGACGGTCGTCGCGTGCTATTGACGGGAAGCGCGACGGCGGCCGCCGCCCATTCCGGCAACTTCGTCGTCGATCGTGTGCTGGACGGTTGTCGGATTACTTTCGACACCAGTGATTTTTCCGCTTTTCCCGATCTCGAAGCGGCCGTTACTGCTCGCGTCGGCGACTACACGAATGCCGGTGACGATCGCCACGCTTCCGACGGAAAGCGCTTCGGAATCCTCTTCACGTCGCTCGGGCGTCTCGTCGAGGTTGCAATTTGAGGGCGATGCACGAAGAATCGCGCCCGCTATGACGAACGCTTCACATTTCTTCTTTACCGTCCCAGACGTCGCACGCGGCGGGCTGGGCTATTGGTATTGGAAAAAGTAGAAGCGCACTCGTTTGTAAAAAGAGGGCGCTAAGTCGCCCTTCGACAGACCCCGATCGGCGACGCCATCGGGGTTTTTTCGTTTTAGGGGACGGCGAACATGGTCGAACGTACAGAGAACATCAACGTGACTGCTCAAGAAGTCTTACCAACGCCGTACGAGGTCAAGGACCGTCTACCGGCACCGACGAAGGTCAAAGACGTGGTGGCCGACTCACGCCGGCACATCGAAGCGATTCTCAATCGCGATGACCACCGCCTGCTGGTGGTGATCGGTCCCTGCTCCATCCACGACGTCGACGCCGCGCGTGACTACGCGGACCGCCTCGCCCGGATCGCCGAAGCGACAAGCGACACGCTGTACGTCGTCATGCGCGCTTACTTCGAGAAGCCGAGAACGACGGTGGGCTGGAAAGGCCTGATCAATGATCCGCACCTCGACGATACGTTTCATATCGAAAAAGGTATCAGCGTCGCACGCCGGCTTCTGATCGAGATCGCCGAACTCGGATTGCCACTCTCGACCGAAGCGCTCGATCCGATCACCCCGCAGTACCTGCAAGATCTCATCTCCTGGTCGGCGATCGGTGCGCGGACCACCGAGTCGCAAACCCATCGAGAGATGGCCTCCGGGCTCTCCTCCGCCGTCGGATTCAAGAACGGTACGGATGGCGGACTCGAAGTCGCTATCAACGCGCTGCAATCGGTGTCGAGTCCGCATCGATTCCTCGGCATCAATCAGTCTGGCCAGGTTTCGATCATCGAAACGCGCGGCAACGCCAACGCGCACATCGTTCTACGCGGAGGCTCTCAGGGACCGAACTTCGACCGTCAATCGATCGCGGCTTGCGAAGATGCGCTATCGAAGGCGAGCCTCGGCGCCAACATCATGGTCGACTGCAGCCATGCCAACTCGAACAAAGATCACACGCAGCAGCCGAAGGTCGCACGCGACATCGCGGCTCAAATCGCCGAAGGGAATCAATCCGTCATCGGTCTCATGATCGAGAGCAACATCGGTGCGGGAAATCAGAAACTCGATCCGAACGGCGAACTTGCCTACGGCGTGTCCGTCACGGATGCCTGCATCGGCTGGGAGGAAACGGAAACGCTTCTGACCGAACTCGCGGAAACACTGCGAGAGCCGCTCCGCCGGCGGATCGCCGCCGCGGCGTGAGGTAGACGAGTGCCGGACGATCCGTCGTCCGGCACTCGAGGTTCACTAACGGCCCTGGAAGTTCCCGACGCGCCGCTCGGCGACGGCTTTCACGCCTTCCTTGTGATCTTCCGTTCGTTGCAGGCGGGCTTGTTCGATCGCTTCGTGATCGGTTTGGGTCTGAACGGCATCCGCGAGCCCCTGACGCATCGTCGCGCGAACACTTCTGATCGCGAGCGGCGCATTTTCGGCGATTTCCTGCGCGAGTTTCATGGCTTCGTCACGAAGTGATTCGCGGTCCGTGAAAACTTCCGCCAAGCCCCATTCGAGTGCCGTTTCGCCGTTGATCCGCTGACCGGTCAGGAACATCTGATTGGCGCGTTGCTGACCGATGATCCGCGGTAGCGTGTGCGTCAAGCCGAACCCGGGGTGAAACCCGAGTTTCACGAAGTTGGCGGTGAAGCGGGTATCGGGGCAAACGACGCGGAAGTCCGCCATGACCGCGAGGCCGAATCCGCCACCGACAGCAGCACCTTGCACGGCGGCGATGACCGGCAGTTTCGCATCGAATAGCCGCACGGCTGCGGCATACAGAGGATTGCCCTTCCCTTCGGCCCGCGCGCGGTTCTCGGCTTCGCTACGCGGTTTGCCGAAATTGTTGCCGGCACAGAAGTGCTTGCCTTCCGCGCACAGGACGATCGCGCGACAGTTGACGTCTTTTTCGAGTTCTTCGAACGCATCCGCCATGTCGTTGATGAGGTCGACGTCGAAAAAGTTGTTCGGCGGGCGCTGGACCTCCAGCTGGGCGACGTTGCCGTCGCGAGTTACTTCGATGTCCCCGTAGCGCATGGCTTCTCCTGTTTCGTTCCTAACGTTAGAAACGACCGCCTCTTCGCGGTGTTCCACAAGCGCTTAGTGTGCGGTATCGGTGCGGTCCGATGCTATTCGCTCGGTTCGCCCCGTTGCTGGCCGGCGGTGATGGCGCGATTCGTCGTTTACCTCGTCGTTAGCCTGACCCGTTGACGAGGATCCTCTTGTGTACGCCACTACTTTCGCTACCCCTTTCGGAGGTAACGTCGCATCACTTGGGAGGATCGTCGGGGAAACCATGGATTTTATGCGTTGGCAGGTTGGGGACGTTCGCATCACGCGGATCGTCGAGCTGACATCATCGAGCATCGGCAACTACATCCTGCCGCAGGCGACGCCGGACGCGATCCGGGCCATCGACTGGATCGATCCTTTTGTCGACGACGAAGCACGCCTCGTGATGTCCTTCCACAGCCTCGTCGTCGAATCGATGGGCCAGACGATCGTCGTCGACACCTGCATCGGCAACGAAAAAGAGCGCAACTATCCGCGTTGGAACATGATGCAGACGAGTTTCCTCGACGATTTCGGCGCGGCGGGTTTCGCGCCTGACCGCGTCGACCAGGTGCTTTGCACGCACATGCATGTCGACCACGTTGGGTGGAACACTTATCGAACGGACGCCGGTTGGGCCCCGACCTTTGCGAACGCGCGCTATCTCTACGCGGAAGAAGAGTGGGCGCATTGGCGTTCGATGGGTGCCGAGGCCGACGACGAATACGGTCCCGTCATCGAAGACTCGGTGCAGCCGATCTTCGATCAGGACCTGGCGGACATCGTCGCGAGCGACGCGGCGGTCAATGACGAGGTGCGGCTCGAACCGACGCCCGGGCATACGCCCGGCCACGTGAGCGTGCACATCACCTCACGCGGCGAAGAAGCGATTATCACGGGGGACATGATTCACCACCCTTGCCAGATCGCGCATCCGGACTGGTCGACGACAGCCGACACGGACCAGGATGCGGCCGCGGCGACTCGCTGGAGCTTCTTGAATCAGTATGCGGACCGTCCGGTGCTCATCATCGGCACGCACTTCGCTGGCCCCACTGCTGGCCATCTCGCGCGCGACGGCGAGGTGTATCGACTCGACGAATAGCGCGTAGATTTGCGCTGATTCGAGGCGTTTCCGCGGCCGGAGAGACGGGCGGGCATGCTAAGATCGCCGGCCCTTTCCGCCCGGGCTCACTACCACTTTGGCCGCTCGAGATATCGCAAGTACGCTCCGCGAAAGCGATTTTCGATGGCTTTGGATAGGCAACCTCGGTTCATCGTTCGCGATGAACATGCAGATGGTGGCGCGGGGATGGCTGGTCTACGACCTCACGTCCTCCGAGATGGCCCTCACCTGGGTGATGATGTCGTTCATGGTGCCGCAGGTGATCTTCTCGCTCTGGGGCGGTGTCCTCGCGGATCGTCATCGCAAACGCTCGATCCTGGTCTTCGCGCAGGGGCTCAACTGCATCGCGACGATCGCGATGGCGATCATCATTCTCACCGGTCGTATTACGTTCTGGGACTTTATCTGGTTCGGTGCGTTCAACGGCACCGTCCTCGCGCTCTCGATTCCGGGGCGCAACGCCTTCGTTCCGGAACTCGTCAAACAGCACCAGATCATCACCGCCATGGCACTCAACACGACCGGGATGAACTTCGCGCGCATCGTGGCACCCGCGTTCGCCGGAATTCTGATCGCGGTCCTGGCAGCCGGGAACACCACCAGTACGTTCGGTGTCGGCATCGTCTACGTTGTGATTGCCGTGCTCTATTTCATCTCCGCGGCGACGATGTTCCTCGTCTCGAAGACCGGCAAACCGCACCCCAATCCGGACCGCGGTTCGCCGCTGGAAGAGATCCGCGCGGGTGTGTCGTACGTCATGAACCACGGCCCCGTGCTCGCGCTGATCCTCCTGTCGATCATCCCGTTCCTCTTCGGCATGACGTTGAACACGTTGCTCCCCGCCTTCAACGAGGACGTGCTGGGCGGCGGCCCGGAGGATCTCGGCTTCCTGATGTCCGCCACGGGCGGCGGCGCCATTATCGGCTCGCTGATGCTCGCCAGTGCCGGTGACTTGCCGCGCAAGGGACTGTGGGTTGTCTCGACTGCCGTCCTCTGGGCGGTGGCCACGATCGGGTTCGGGATGGCGGCGTCCGTCTGGGTCGCGATGTTGGCGATCGCGGCCGTTGGCTGGCTTTCCTCGTGGAACATGTCACTCAACCGCGGTGTGATGCAGCTCGCCGCCGAACCGCGGATGCGCGGGCGCGTGATGAGTATCGACATGATGTCTCATGGGCTCATGCCGCTCGGGATCATCCCGATGAGCCTCATCGCCGAGCGCTACGACGTGTCGGTCGCGATCGTCGTGAGCGGGATCGTATTCCTCGTCGCGACGTTGATTCTGATCAGCGTCTCACGGCCTGTTCGTGAACTCGACCGCGACCTCGCCGCTCACGCCGCCGCAACGACTTGAGCCGGGCCGCGGCGCGAGACATCAGTTCGCGATGATCCGCTCGAGCACCGGTTTGATCTCCGCGAGGAACTTGCCCGGGTTTTCGCTCATCGGGAAGTGGCCGAGCCCCGCCATCGTGCGATAGCGCGCCCCGGGAATCATCGCTGCCAGTTCTTCTCCGGCTTCCGGTGTTCCACTCCAGTCATACTCGCCATTGAGAATGTCGACCGAACAGATGTCCGTATTGATCGTAGCGGCGGTGTTTCGTACGTCGTGGTCGATCGAGTAGTAGTAGAGGTCGCCCTTGAAGACGGACGGTGCGCCTTGTGAATAGACCCACGTCGTTTCGCGACGGAACGCTTCGGGACTCGACGGGGCCATCATTCCGTACATGACGTGTGCCTTGAAGTCGTTACCGATCTCGGGGTGATAGAACTCGTCGATATAGCCGCCGGGCGTATGCGCCGACGCTTCGAGTCCGACGACCCCACGAAACTTCTCCGGGAAGTGCAAAGCGAGATCGACGGCCAGGTGACCCCCGATCGAGCTGCCCATGTAGACGGGGCGATCGAGATCGAGCGCCGCTGCCAGCGTGATGGGCACGCTCATCAGAAACTCTTTCGTGAGGCGATACTCACGCTGCCACCACGCATCGGTTTCCGGGGGTACGGATTTGCCGTGGTAGGGCAAGTCGTAGGCAACGAGCGTGAAATGTTGCTGGAGCTCCTTGTCTTCCAGGACATGGCGCCATTGGCGTCCGTCCGCGCCGGCCGTGTGCTGCATGAGGAGGCCGATGTCACCCTCTCCCGTCGTCTCGAAGTACACGCGGTGCTCGACATCATCGAGTTCGATCCGTGCGTATCGACCCACGGCATCATCAAGCTGCTTCATTGTTCACCTCCCGCATGATTTCGATCAGCCGGCGGATGGCCGGGTAGTAAGCGCAGTAGTTCCTGATATCGCCCGCCACGTCGAAACCGTGGTGGATGGTCGCGGGGTAGAGGTCCTGGTAGAACGGCCGTGGTTTGGCGGCGAGCAGAGCCTGCCAGTCGTCTTCGGGCGCCGTGATGGCGAGATTGCCGGCGAGCACCCCGAACCACGGGCCGATCTCAGCGATCGCGCCGTCGTCGATTCGAACCTTCAGGCTATCGTCCCCGACACCGAGCCGAATCGTCGCGTTCCAGAAGCGCGCGTGCAGGCGAAACTCGCCGTCATCGTTCGCAAAAGAGCGCAGCCGTTCCCAGTCCAACATCTTGAATCCCCCCGATTGGCCACCTAGGGTAGCCGATTCGCCCGGGCCAGGACGGGCAAGTGATTCAAGAAAAGAGCCAGGAAACAAGGAGCGCCATGGGCACACGAATCGGACTCGTCGCGGACACACATATCCCGGAAGCGAGGAAATCGTTGTGGCCACAGGTCTACGAAGCGTTCGAAGGGGTCGACTACATCTTCCACGGCGGTGATGTGCACGACCTCGATCTTCTGGACACGTTCGAATCGATCGCGCCGGTTTACTGCGCACGCGGTAACGGCGAGGACGGATCGGGTGGCCGGCCGATCCAGCCCGAGGATCCGCGTGTGAAGTACACCTGGGCGCTCGAGATCGAGAACGTGAAGATCGGATTGACCCACTACGCGCCGATCGACAACCGGACCGGCAATCAGGCGATGCAGAACCTGATTCGGGAACACTGGGGTGACGGCAAGCCGGACGTGCTCGTCTCGGGTGATACCCACACCGAGATCATCACCGAGTGTTACGGCATTCTTTGTGTCAACCCGGGCTCACCGACCTACCCGCACAACTACGACACGCAATATGGAACGATCGGCTTTCTTGATCTCGATGACGGCAAAGCCGACCCGTCCGTCTGGCTGATCACGGACGACGGCATCGAGCCGTTCGACTGGGACGCGATCCCACCGTGGAAGCTTCGCTAGCAACCGCTACGGATCCGTAACAAAAAAAAGCGCCCCACCTGTCGGTCGGGCGCCTTTCCTCTGTCTAACGGTGGCTAGCGTTCGAAGGCTCAGCCGGCGCGTTGCATCGGGTTGATCGGCGGCCAGTTGTCCTTCGTCGAAAGGATCACTTCACCCACCGTCTCGACATCCCATGGTTCCTCGCCTTCGTCTTTCGCGGCGATCGTTTCGAGGTTCCAGGAAAGCATCGACACACGATTACCCGCGACGAGCCAGGTGCGCCCCGTGATTTCCTTCGCTTCGTCCGTGCAGAGCCACACGACGGCCGGCGAGACTTTCTCGGGCGGGATGGTGGCTTTGGCGGCTTCGGGCAGGATGTCGTCCGTCAAACGCGATAGGGCCGTCGGTGCGAGGATGTTGACCGTGATGCCATATCGCGCCCCTTCGAGGTAGAGGCATCGGGCGAAACCGGCGATGCCCGCCTTGGCGGCACCGTAGTTGGTCTGACCGAAGTTACCGAGCAGACCCGACGTCGAACTCGTCACGACGATTCGTCCACCCGAGCCCTGCTCGAGCATCTGATCGTAGGCGGCCTTGGCGGAAAGGTACGTACCGCGAAGGTGGACTTCGTTGACGACGTCCCACATGTCGTCCGTCATGTTCTTAAACGACTTGTCGCGCAAGATGCCCGCGTTACAGATGCAGATATCGAGCTTGCCGAAGTTGTCGACTGCCGCCTTGACCATCGCGGCGGCTTGATCTTTGTCCGTGACGGAACCGTAGTCGGCGACCGCCTGCCCGCCGGCATCTTTGATCTCCTGGACCACTAGATCGGCCATGCTGCTCGATGCGCCGGTTCCGTCGCGCGAACCGCCCAGGTCGTTGACCACGACGGCTGCACCCTCCTTGGCGAGCAACAAAGCGTGCGCTCTGCCGAGGCCGCCTCCAGCTCCAGTGACGAGTGCGACTTTGCCGTCCAACATACCCATGACGTCCTCCGATAGAATCGATGAAATTGAGGGCGCACAGTGTATTGCGCACCCAATCAAAAACAACAAATCCTGCGGCACGGCGCCGAAAAACCCTCGGTGACGTCGCCTTTTCGCAAAGACAACAAGACAACAAGCCAAATAGAGAGGAAAGAGCATGAGCGACCGATTCGATTTGTCCGGCAAGGTGGCACTCGTGACGGGCGGCAGCCGTGGTCTCGGTCGTTCAATGACGCTCGCTTTTGCCGAACATGGGGCCGATGTCGTCATCACGAGCCGCAAAGCCGAGATCTGTGAGGAAGTCGCCGAGCAAGTTCGCTCGATGGGGCGCCGCGCGTTGCCGTACGGTTGTCATGTGGGTCGTTGGGATGATCTGGATGGTCTGGTCGACGCGGCCTACGCGGAGTTCGGCAAGGTCGACATCCTGGTCAACAACGCTGGTATGTCGCCGCTCTACCCCAAACTTTCGGACGTTTCCGAAGAACTCTTCGACAAGGTGGTCGGTGTCAACCTCAAAGGCCCCTACCGACTCTCAGCACTCATCGGTGAGCGTATGGCGGCCGGTGATGGCGGTTCGATCATCAATGTCAGTAGCAATGCCGCCACCCAGCCGTCACCCGATTCGGAGCCCTATGGTGCTGCGAAGGCCGGCCTCAACTCGCTGACGCTCTCACTTGCACGCGGATTCGGACCGAAAGTCCGGGTCAACTGCATCCAGGCCGGTCCGTTCCTGACGGACATCTCAAAGGCGTGGGATATGGAGAATTTCGAGCGGCGCGCGAAGACCAACATCGCGTTGCAACGCGGCGGGCAGCCGGACGAAGTGATCGGTGCGGCGTTGATGTTCGCAAGCGACGCCGGAAGCTTCACGACGGGGGCGATCTTGAGGATCGACGGCGGTTCGTTCTAAGCCCGACCCCACGCGCATAGCGCATCGATGACCGAAGCGGCGAGGTCTTCGCCGGTGAGTCGCTCGTAGGTCGAGAGAAAACCGGGATTCGCGACGTTCGCCTCGATCACGTAGGGGTGAATGAGGTCGATCGCAGCGAATAGCGCGCCGCGCTGGGCGAGGGCCTTGCCCACCTGGTCGAGCAGCGCGTGTTCCTCGTCGTTGAGATTCGTTTCTTCGGCCGACATCCCCGCGTCGAGATTGCCGCGATGGTCGATTCGGCGCTTCGCGTAAGCTCCGATCACCCGTCCGCCCGCGAGGAGCACACGTTTCTCGATCATGCCCGGCGCTGCCACGAAACGTTCGAGCAGGGCATAACGACCGTCGCGCGTCATCGACTCAATGATTGCGAGTTTGTTCGAGTCGGCCGCATTGAGACGGTAGACGTCACGCCCGAAGCTCCCGGCCGGCGGTTTCAGAATCCAATCACCGCCGGCGTCGATCCGCCGTAGTAGCTCGGTGGGTTCGCTCGTGAGGATCCCCGGAACCGTCGGGATGCCGTCCATCGAACGCAACGAGATCTTGCCGTGCAGGTTGACCAGCACGTCCGGGTGATTGACGAAGACGTCTTGTGGCAACGAACGCAGAATCTGCATCCGATCGAGGAACGAGCCGCCCGCGCCGAATCCGAAGAGCCAGATACGATCAAGCGCTGAGAGGTCGAATCGACCATTCGGCGAATGAGCGACGACCACGCCGTCATCGATGCTCACCGCGTGATGATCGAATACCTCGACCTCGATCCCGGCAGAGCGTAGCGCCGCTTCGATGCGCGTCAGGTTGTCGTTGGTCGCGACGCCCTCCAGCGACGCGATCAGGCCGAACGAAAACACGTCGGTCAGGCAGTCATCGGAATATGCCGCGGTTGAGCACGCACACGCTCGAGCCAGGCACGCACCGACGGAAAGCCGTCGAGCGAGAAGCCGCCTTCGTCGGCGACGTGCGTATAGGCGTAAAGCGCGATGTCGGCGAGCGAGTAGGTGGCACCTGCGAAGAAATCGACTTCTGAGAGGTGCGTTTCCATGACGCTCAGTGCCTGATAGCCCCGCGGCTCGTTGAGGGCAATCCGATCGGCGTACTCCTCGGCTTCTCCCGCGATGTGGATCCAGAAGCGGTTGGTCGCGATGAATGGCTCGTGGCTGTATTGCTCGAAGAAAAGCCACTGGGTCATGACGGCGCGTTCGTACGCATCGGTTTGAATGAACCCGCTACCTTCCGCCAGCATGAGCAGGATTGCGTTCGACTCGGCGAGCGGTCGGCCGTCCGGCAGGATCAGGAGCGGTACGCGGCCGTTCGGATTCAACTCGAGGAATTCGTCGGTGCGCGACTCGCCGACGAGGATGTTCGTCGGGATCCGCTCGTAGGCGATATCGAGTTGGTTGAGCAGCAGGCGAACCTTGTAGCAGTTACCGGAGTCGCCCATCTCGAAAAGCCGGTACATCGCTTCGGCACCCTTCAAGTATGATGGGGCATGGTACGTGATTACAGCCTCAAGCCAGCAGAAGTCCCGCTGTTTGATCCCGAGGTACTCACTGCAAAGAAGCGCGAAGCACTGCGGACGCGTATCAAGCGACAGCTCGCTGAAAAGAACGCCGTCCTGATTGCGCACTACTACGTCGACGGCGACGTGCAGGATCTTGCGGAAGAGACCGGCGGTTGTGTATCGGATTCGCTCGAAATGGCGCGCTACGGGCGTGACCACGATGCCGAGACGCTCATCGTTGCGGGCGTTCGGTTCATGGGCGAAACGGCGAAGATCCTCTCACCCGAAAAGCGCGTTTTCATGCCGACGCTCGAAGCCGAGTGTTCACTTGATATCGGGTGTCCGCCGGATGAGTTCGAAGCGTTCTGCCGGGACAATCCCGACCGGACGGTCGTCGTTTATGCCAATACCTCGGCGCGCGTCAAAGCATTGGCGGACTGGGTCGTGACGTCGAGCGTGGGCCTCGCGATCGTCGAGCACCTCGACGCCAGAGGCGAAAAGATTCTCTGGGCGCCCGACAAACACCTCGGTGCCTACATTGCCGAGAAAACGGGTGCGGATATGCTCCTCTGGAGCGGCGCGTGCATCGTGCACGAAGAGTTCAAGTTCCAAGCCCTGGCGGACATGCAGCGGATCTATCCGGACGCGGGTGTGTTGGTCCATCCGGAATCGTCTGCTCGCGTGATCGAGATGGCGGACGCCGTCGGCTCGACGACACAGATCCTGAAGGCGGCGAGTGAGCTACCAAACGACACGTTCATCGTCGCGACCGATCGCGGGCTTTTCCACAAACTACGCCGCGCAGAACCGAACAAGACCTTCATCGAAGCGCCCACGGCTGGTGATGGCGCGACGTGTCGGAGCTGCGCGCACTGCCCCTGGATGGCGATGAACGAGCTGGAGACCCTTGCCCTCGCCCTCGAGAACGGAACCGGCGAGGTGTTCATAGATCCGGAGATCGGCAAACGCGCCATGGTGCCATTGCAGCGGATGTTGGATTTCCCGCGTTAGATCACGCTAGCGATACGACTCCGCCTCGGTTCTTAGATCCTGGATCCTTTGTGTCACGGCGGCGTGTAACGACGTCTGTGAATCGAATAGCTGTCGTCGTGCGTAATCGAGGTGTTGAATCGCTTTGCTGTAAGCGCCGTGCAGCGTGAAGTATTCCGCTCGCGCGCGGTGCACCTCGACGATATCACCGGCCAAGCCCGCGGTTTCGGCGAGCAGGAACCAGGCGTCGACGTCGTTCCAATCAAGCCGGGTATGGCGACGCAGCACGCGCGTGGCTTCGCCAAAGCGCTCGAGCCCGTTGAGGGCACGCGCGTACATCATCGTCAGCGCCGGGTTGTCGGGCGTGAGGGCCAGCTGACGTTCGACGAATCGCACGGCCTGGTCGAACTCGCCGGCCTCGATCAGGACTTCGGCATAGGTCGCGGCGACGAGCAGGCTGTCGGGCACCTCTTCGAGTACTTGTCGGCCGAGCGCCATCGCGCGTTCGTGCTGGTCGTTCATGCCGAAGGCGACGAGGCGCGCGTAGCGGGTGACCACGTCGTCCTGGTCGCGCGCGTTCGCTTCGAGCACCGCCCGCTGAGGGCTTTCCGCGTAGTACGCCTGGGCACGCGCCCGCATCATCTGATAGTCGGTCGAGGGAACTGCGGAGACCACGTCGTACTCGCTCGCCTGATTGCGCGCGTCCGCGATCCGCGTCTCGCTCAAGGGATGGGTCAGCAGGAACTCGGGCGGACGCTTCACGAACCGGAAATTGCGCTGCATGCGTTCGAACATCCGTGCCTGGCCCTGCGGGTCGTAACCGGCGCGGGCGAGCGTGGCGATCCCGACTCGATCTGCTTCCTGCTCTCTTGCCCGGCTGTAGCGCAGGATACTGTCCTCCGCTGCTGTCTGGCTTCCCATGAGGGCCGCCATACCCGCATCGCCGCTGACCGTTGCCGCGATGGCGACGGAAGCGAGCACGCCAACGATGTTGGCGATGCTCAGACCCTTCTGCACTTCAACCTGCCGGGCGAAGTGACGCTGAGAAAGGTGGGCGAGCTCGTGGGCGACGACGGAGGAATACTCGTGAACGTCCTCCGCGTAGACATAGAGACCGAGGTTGATCCCGACAACACCGCCCGGTACGGCAAAGGCGTTGATCTGCGCGTTGTCGATCAGAACGGGAACGAGGGTCACATCGTGAAGCTCGGCCTTCTCGGCGAGCCGAAAGAGGTGCCGGCTCATGTGGTACTTGAGCACGGGGTCCGCGATCGTGCGCGACGTCGAGTGAATCTGCTTCAGGACCGCTCGTCCGATCGCCTGTTCGCCGGACTTCGAGACGATCGCCGACGACCCGTCGCCGAGGCTCGGCAGTTCCGCGGCATAACCCGGGAACGCGCAGGCGAGTGCGGCCAGCGTTATGCCGACAAGAAAGCCTAGTCGCTGCACGTGGTCGCCGTGCTGAGGTTCAAAATGCCCATCCGCGATATTCGTCTCGGTTACGATAATCCTATGACCGATTCAAACGCTAAAAGTCTCGATGCCCGTGGCCTGAATTGTCCCATGCCGCTCCTGAAGGCCAAAAAGGCAATCAACGAACTCGCTCCCGGCGACATTCTGACCGTCGTCGCGACTGATCCAGGATCAGTCCGTGATTTCCGCGTCTTTTCCGAGCAGAGCGGACACGCCCTCCTGGAATCACGCGAAGCCGACGGCGAATTCTTCTACCGCTTGCAGAAGAAAGCCTCCTGACGATCCGTGCATTTCATCCATGTCATTGGCGGCTGGATCAACCGGCACTTCGCCGACGAAGAGGCGATCTTTCTCGTCGTCGCGATTCTCGTCACGCTCATCGTGCTCTTCACGCTCGGCGGCGTGCTCGCGCCGATCTTGACGGGCCTGGTGTTTGCTTTCCTGCTGCAGGGCCTCGTGACGCGGCTCGAGTCCTGGCGTGTGCCGCGACTACTCGCGATCTGCCTGGTCGAGATCATCTTTCTCGGGGCGTTGATCGGACTCATCCTCGGGCTCCTACCGCTGGTCGGCGCCCAACTCGAGGGCCTGGTGGCCGCGACGCCGAGATTCTTCCAGCAGCTCGGCCAACTCGCTGAAGAACTGGGTGCCACCTATCCCGATCTCTTTTCTCAGGCACGGATCGAAGACTGGATATCGACCCTGAGTCAGCAGGCAACGGATCTCGGCGCCGTATTCGTTCAGACGATTGTCGGACAGCTCAGCAATGTCGTTTCGATCCTGATCTTCATCGTCCTCGTGCCGATCGCGGTCTTCTTCTTCCTGAAGGACCGCGAGAAGATGGCCAGCGCGTTTATGCGCGTTCTGCCGAAGAACCGCCGGCTCATGACCGAAGTCGGCAATGAGATGAGCGTGCAGATCGCGAATTACGTGCGGGGCAAGGTGATCGAGATCCTGATCGTCGGCACGGTTTCCTTCGCGGTCTTCTCGCTGCTCGGGGTCAACTACGCCGCCCTCCTCTCGTTGATCACGGGTGTTTCCGTGCTCGTGCCTTTTGTCGGCGCTGCGGTGGTCGCGGTGCCGATCGCGATCGTTGGGCTGGTGCAATACGGTTGGTCGGTCGAACTCCTCTATCTGAGCCTCGCCTACATCGTGATCCAGGCGTTGGACGGCAACATCCTCGTGCCGTTGCTCTTCTCGGAGGCCGTCAATCTGCACCCGATCGCGATCATCATCGCGGTGCTGGTGTTCGGTGGCATCTGGGGCTTCTGGGGCGTGTTTTTCGCGATTCCGCTGGCCACATTCGTCAAAGCGATCATTTCGGCCTGGCCGACGACAGAGGATATCGCCGAAGAAGTCGCGTGACGCACTCGTCGCGCCAACGGTTGTAGTCGCTCGGGCATCTAGACAGTAGACTGTGCGCCACTTTTTTCATGGCATTTTTGCGGGACTAGACGATGGCCGGCGTTCTCCAAGGAAGCCTCGTCGCTCTCATTACGCCCATGACCACCAGCGGTGAGGTCGACTGGGCGAGCCTCGATGGACTCATCGACTGGCATATCGAGAGCGGCACCCACGGCATAGTGCCTGTCGGGACGACGGGTGAGTCGGCGACTCTGACGCCGAAGGAACACATTGAGGTCGTCGCGCAAACCGTCCAGCGTGTCGACGGGCGCGTTCCGGTGATCGCGGGCACGGGTGCCAACGCGACCGCCGAGGCGATCGAGTACGCGCGGGAGGCGCAAGCCGCTGGTGCGGACTTCCACCTTTCCGTGACGCCTTACTACAACAAGCCGCCGCAAGACGGTCTATATGCCCACTTCGCCGCGATCGCGGAGGTCGTCGACTTGCCGATGGTGCTTTACAACGTACCGCCGAGGACCGCCGTCGACATGCAAGCGTCCACCGTTGCCCGCCTCGCGGAACTCGACCCCATCGTCGCGATCAAGGAAGCCTGCGGGGACGCGGATCGGGTCAAGGAGATTCGTGCGCTCGTACCCGATGATTTCATCTGTCTTTCGGGCGAAGACGCGCAAACCATGACGATGTTCGGCCACGGTGCCGTTGGCACGATTACCGTGACGGCGAACGTCCTCCCGGCAAAGATGTCGGCGTTCTGCCAGGCACACCTCGATGGCGACCACGAACGGGCACGGCAGCTCGATGCCGAGCTGCAACCGATCCACGAAATCCTGTTCGTCGAAACCAGTCCGATTCCGACCAAATGGTCGCTCGCGGCGATGGGCAAGATCGAACCGGGAATACGACTCCCGTTGATCGGCCTATCGCAAGCGGGTCAGGCGGTCGTTCGTGAACGCCTGGAAGCGATCGGCGCGCTATAACTTGCCATCGAAGGTGATCTGAAAGTGGCCTGGAAGCCATCATCACGGTCCCGCGTGAACGCGCGTGATATTCGCGCGTTCGGCGTTGCGGCTTTTCGCGTCATTCTCGTCGGGGGTGTTTTCCTTGGGCTCGTCGCGTGTCGTGTGCCGGGCTTGAGCGGCGCGCTCGAATCGAGCCGGGATGACTATCTCGAGGCGCAGACCGGCAAAGAGCTCGAACTCCCCTCCGACATGGATGCGGAGATCGTGGATCCCTTACCGATCCCCGAAATCCAGGATCATCCGCTCGCACAGGTTTTTCCGAAGGATGCACCGCGACCGACCGCGCTCGTCGAACGCGATGACGATCAGGCGGTGCGTCTGCAGCGCCTCGGTGAGCGTCAATGGATGATCGTCGGTGATGAACCGGAACTGGTCTGGCCGGTCGTCATGCAGTTCTTCGCCGACAGCAATATCAGTGTGGTCGAAGAGAACGCCGAAGAAGGTCTCGTCGTCGGCGAGTGGTTCGATGTCGAGAACCAGGACTATCCCGACGTTTTACGAGCGGTCGTGCGCGAAATGCGCGAGCCCCTTCGCGATTTCGAAGGCGGTAACCGTCTTCGGATTCGCGTCGAGCAAGGCATCCGACACGGTTCGACCGAGATCCACCTGCGCCACGACCGGCGCGATGCTCCGGTCGCTTCCGTCGATTTCGACACGGCCTCCGCCATTCCGGAAATCGAGGCCGAACTCCTAGCGGAATTGGGCGCGTTCTATGCCTCGGGGTACGCGGATGTTTCCGTGTCCCTGATGGGTAGCGCTGTTGCGGCGTTGCCGAAGGCCGTCGTCGAGCGAGACGTCAACGGTTATCCCATTCTGCGATTGATGATCGACTTCGACCGGGCGTGGGCCACGGTGGGTCAGGCGCTCGAGCGTGCTGAAGTCGAAGTCCTCGATGTCGACCGCGAGTCCGCGACATTCCGAGCCCGAGTGCGCGACGGTTTCATCGTGCGCCAGGAGACGGGGTTCTTTGGGCGTCTCAATCCCTTCCGACGATCAGGGTCGTCACGCGACGACACAGCGGTTCGGATTCGGATCAGCGCAATCGACGGCGGGCACGTGGTTCGGTGTGTTGATGAAGCCGACAATCCCATCGACGTCGAATTGAGCGAACGGGTCCTCGCGACTGTGCGCGCGTTCGCGACCTAGTCGCAAACGCGAGCATGCGCTTCGCTTCACTCGGTAGCGGAAGCAAAGGCAACGGCGCGATCGTCCAACGCGATCAAACCAACCTACTGATCGATTGCGGGTTCGGCGTCAAAGAGACCTGGGCCCGACTACGTCGTATCGATGTCGAACCCGAGCATCTCGACGCGATCCTTGCGACCCACGAACACTCCGACCACAGCGGCGGGATCGCGGCGTTTGCGAACCGTTTCAACGTTCCGGTCTATGGCACGTACGGCACGCTCGCGGCCCTGCGCGGGCTCGAATCGCACCTCAGACACCCCTTCGACCCGGATGCGTCGTTCGACATCGGTCCGATCCGTATCCAACCGGTGACCGTGCGTCACGATGCGCGGGCACCGTCGCAGTATCGGTTCGACTGCGACGGCGCGAGCGTCGGGATCCTGACCGACATCGGCGTGGTGACGAAACATGTCGTCGAGTCCTTTCGGCCTTGTACCGGCATCCTGATGGAAAGCAATCATGATGTCGGCATGCTGATGCGAGGGCCTTACCCAGCGGCCCTCAAGCGCCGCGTGGTGAGTGATTTCGGACACCTCTCGAACGAACAAGCCGCACAGTTCCTGCAGCAGATTCTTCACCCAGCGCTCGAGACGGTCGTCGTCGGTCACGTCAGCCAGCAGAACAACGCCCTCGACGCGATTGAGCTCGCGTTCAGCGAACTCGCGCCAAAGATTCGCCAATTCGTGATCGCCTCGCAGGACGAAGGTACGCCCTGGATGGAACTGCACGCCGAATAGGCCCCGACTCGCGACTGCGGATTCCTATAATGGCGCGATGAACAGTCTTCTCTGGCAACCGGACGGGTCCCGCATCGCGTCCGCGAACCTCACGCGATTTGCCGACGTCGTCGGTCATCCACTCGACCCGACCGATCCACGCCGAAGCTACGCGAACCTGCACCGCTTTTCCGTGACCGACCGGCCATCGTTCTGGCAGGCGATTTGGTCGTTCTGCAACGTCCAGTCGAGCGAATCGGCGACGGCAGTGCTCGAGCGGGGTGATGAATTTCCTGGCTCGAAGTGGTTCGTCGATGCCCGGCTGAACTTCGCCGAGAACCTCCTTTCGCGTGGCGACGACAAGACCGCGCTCGTCTCAGTGCTCGAGACAGGCGCCCGATCGACGATGAGCTATGCGGAACTCACCCGTCGTGTCGCGGCGCTCGGCCGCCACTTCGACGACATCGGCATCGCGCCGGGTGATCGCATCGCCGGTTGGTTACCGAATGTATCGGCGACGATCGTCGCGATGTTGGCGGCGGCCTCGCGTGGCGCGATCTGGTCGTCCTGTTCTCCCGACTTCGGCACGGAAGGCGCGCTCGATCGGTTCGGACAGATCGAACCGCGCCTCCTGGTGGCGTGCGACGGCTATGCCTACGGTGGCAAGACCTTCGACGTGCGAACACGCGTCGACGAAGTGGCCCGCGCCATCCCCAGCATCGAGTCGACGCTTTGGGTTTCGATACTGGGTCTTGTCGATGACGATCTCGATAGGATCTACGCCGAGAAAGGCGACGCCGAGCCGCGCTACGAACAGCTCCCGTTCGATCATCCGCTCTTCATCATGTTCTCCTCAGGAACGACGGGTAAGCCCAAATGCATCGTGCACGGCGCTGGCGGAACTCTTCTCCAGCACGTCAAGGAGCACCAGTTACACGTCGACTTACAGGCCGACGACACGCTGTTTTTCTTCACGACCTGCGGCTGGATGATGTGGAACTGGCTCGTCTCGGGGCTTGCGACGGGCGCGACCCTCGTCCTCTTCGACGGATCGCCGTTTGCGCCCGGGCCGACCGCGCTCATCGATCTGATCGATCAGGAGGACATCAGCGTCTTCGGCGTGAGTGCGAAGTACCTCTCCGCGATCGAGAAGGAGGGTCTGAAGCCGCGTGAAACGCACCGGCTGGATCGCTTGAAGTCGATTCTTTCGACGGGATCACCGCTGACGCACGAAGGATTTCGCTACGTCTACCGCGATTTCAAAGAAGACGTCTGGCTGGCGTCGATCTCCGGCGGTACCGACATCATCTCCTGCTTCGTGCTCGGCTCGCCCTGGCTCCCAGTCAACGAGGGTGAACTCCAGGCGAAGGGACTCGGGATGGACGTGGACGTCGTCGACGAACGAGGCGAATCGCTCGTTGGCGAGAAAGGCGAACTCATCTGTCGGCAGTCGTTTCCGAGTGCCCCGGTCGGTTTCTGGAACGATCCCGATGAGGCGAAGTACCGCGCTGCCTATTTCGATTCGCTTGCGAACATCTGGTCGCATGGGGACTTTGCCGAACTCACCGAAAACGACGGCATGATCATCCACGGCCGCTCGGACGCCGTCCTCAACCCGGGCGGCGTGCGGATCGGCACGGCCGAGATTTACCGCCAGGTGGAAACCGTCGATGCGATCGTCGATTCGCTGGCAATTGGCCAGGAATGGGACGACGACACGCGGATCGTACTGTTCGTCGTGATGCGCGAAAACGCCGCTCTCACCGAGGAACTGCAATCGGAGATCAAGCGCAGGATCCGGCAACATGCGAGCCCCCGCCACGTCCCGGCGGTCATTCTCCCCGTCCCGGACGTGCCGAGAACCCGCAGCGGGAAGATCGCGGAGCTTGCGGTTCGCAACGTCGTGCATGGCGAACCCGTCAAAAACACGAGCGCGCTTGCGAATCCGGAAGTGCTCGAGGCCTTCGCCGATCGCCCTGAGCTCGCCGTTTAGCTCGACTACACCGCCTTGATCGCGATTCGATCGGCGATCTCCGCCGACCAGATCGCGGGGCCCGTGCGGTGGACCGATTCTCCGCGCGCATCCACCGAAACCGTGACGGGCATGTCCTTCACCTCGAACTCGTAGATCGCTTCCATGCCGAGATCGTCGAAGGCAAGCAGCGTAGATTTCGTGATGGCTTTCGCGACGAGGTAGGCGGCACCCCCGACGGCGATCAGCGACACCGCTTCGTTGTCACGAATCGCGTCGATCGCGACCTGTCCGCGTTCCGCTTTGCCGATCATGCCAATGAGCCCCGTCTTCTCGAGCATCGCGCGCGTGAACTTGTCCATTCGCGTCGCGGTGGTCGGACCCGCCGGACCGACGACCTCGTCTCGCACGGGATCAACCGGGCCGACGTAGTAGATGAAGCGATTCGTGAAATCGACGGGCAGATCCTCTCCCCGCTCGATCATGTCGACGAGCCGTTTGTGCGCTGCATCGCGGCCCGTCAGCATTTTTCCGGACAGCAGCAGCGTTTCACCCGATTGCCAGGTTTTGACGTCTTCGGCGGTGACGGCGTCGAGGTTCACGCGACGAACGTCGTCACCCATCTCGAGGGCAATATCCGGCCAATCGTCGAGATCCGGCGGCTCGAAATCCGCGGGACCCGAGCCGTCGAGTTCGAAATGCAGATGCCGCGTCGCTGAACAGTTGGGAATCACCGCGACGGGTTTGTTCGCCGCGTGGGTTGGATATTCACGAATCTTGACGTCGAGCACCGTCGTCAAGCCGCCGAGGCCTTGTGCGCCGATCCCGAGCGCGTTGACCTTCTCGAAGAGCTCGAGGCGTAACGCTTCCTGTCGAGTCGAAGCGCCGCGAGCCTTAAGGTCCTGGATATCGATGGGGTCCATCATTGATTCCTTGGCGAGCAGCATCGCCTTTTCAGGCGTCCCGCCGATGCCGATTCCGAGAATACCGGGCGGGCACCATCCAGCGCCCATTTGCGGTACGACATCGAGGATCCAATCGACCACCGAGTCGGATGGATTCAGCATCGCGAACTTTGCCTTGGCTTCGCTGCCGCCGCCCTTGGCGGCGACTTCGACGTTCAACTTGTCGCCAGGAACGATCTTGGTGTGAATCACGGCGGGCGTGTTGTCGCGGGTGTTGCTGCGTGCGCCGTCGGGGTCGTTCAACACGGAACCGCGCAGCACGTTTTCCTCGAACGTAAACGCGCGTCTCACGCCCTCGTTGACCATGTCTTCGACCGAAAGCTCGCTCTCCCAGCGAACCTCCATGCCGACTTCGAGAAAGACGATGACGATGCCTGTGTCCTGACAGATCGGGCGTTTACCGAGTGCGCACATGCGTGAGTTGACGAGGACCTGCGTCAAGGCCGCCTTGGCGGCGGGTGATTCTTCCCGTTCGTAGGCACCGGCCATCGCCCGGATGAAATCCGGCGGGTGGTAGTACGAGATGTACTGCAACGCGTCTTGAACGCTCTGTATCAAATCGTCTTGGCGAATAGTCGTCACCCGGTCTCTCCCTACCCTTAAACGCGCACTGGTGGCTCGTCGAAATTCTACCCGCTAGACTCGAAGCACATTCGAGCGATAACGGTTGGTTTCGTCTTCTATCCCGAAACCGACGCAGGAGGGGACGTTGAGCGACTCGGAACCGAGCCATTCGGAGGCCTACACCGAGCACGAGCTCGATCTTCCGACGGGAACGATCAAGTACCTCAGCGGCGGTAGCGGACCGCCGATCGTCGTCTTCCATCACAGCTGGGGAAATCCCGGTTGGCTCGATTACCACGACGCGTTGGCCGCGACGCATCAGGTCATCATGCCGGACCTGCCGGGCTGGGGCGGGTCCGCTCGGCCGGTTTGGGCGCGTGATCCGCGCGACATCGCGATCCTGATGAGGCATTTCCTCGATCGTGTCGTGCCGGACGGTGCCACGATCGTGGGGCTCGGCTTTGGCGGCTTCGTGGCAGCGGAACTCGCGACGATCGGTTCTGATCGGCTGCATCACCTCGTTCTCGTCGGCGCCGCCGGCCTCAAACCGGACGAAGGCGAGATCGCTGATCAGATGATGGTGTCGCACCGCCAGTACATCGAAGAGAGCTTCCGCGACAAGGACGCTTACGAGGCGTATCTCGGCGCGGAAGAACCGCCGCCGGAGGTATCCCAACTCTGGGACTTCTCCCGCGAAATGACGGCGCGCGTCACGTGGAAGCCCTACATGTTCAATCGCCGGCTGGCCCCGCTACTCGGCAACGTCGAGACGTCGACACTCATCGTCTGGGGCGAAGCTGACCACATCGTGCCGCGGATCTGCGCGGATCAGTACGCTGAAGCCTTGCCGAACGCGACGATCGAATCGGTCGCCGACGCCGGGCATGTCGTCGAGCTCGAGCAACCCACCGCGTTCGCGAGTCTCATTCGGAACTTCGTCTCTCAATAGAACGGCTCTCGAGCCGAAGCCCACGAGGAACACCTCATGTTCATCGGATACTTCACCGAAAGGCCTTACCAAGATCCCGATTCGGGGTATTTCGGTGCGACCGGACGAAACCTCATGGACCTCGGCATGTCGAACGCGAGCTACAACCCGCGTCTCGGAGCCGACCTCTACAACCGCTACCTCGACGAGAAGGTGTACGCGGAGGAGATGGGGTTCGACGGCCTGATGCTGAACGAACATCACTCGACGCCGTTCTGCATGGGTGGCGTGATGAACCTCGAGGCCGCGATCCTCGCCCGGATCACGCATCGCGCCAAGATCGTATTGCTCGGCAACATCCTGCCCATCTGGGACGATCCTTTGTGGCTCGCGGAGGAGCTCGCCGAGATCGACATGATTTCCCGCGGGCGTCTCGTGACGGGCTGGGTGCGCGGGACCGGCCGCGAGAGCGTCGCCCACAACGCCGCCGCGCCCTACAACTGGGAGCGATTCCAGGAGGCACACGACTTCATCGTCGACGCGTGGACCCGACCGGGACCGTTCCGTTGGGAAGGTGAGCACTACAACTACCGCTATGTGAATCCCTGGGCTCGCCCCTACCAGGCACCGCATCCGCAGATCTGGATTCCCGGCGTCATGAGCCGCAACACGGTCGCCTGGGCCGCCAAACACCGCTATCCCTACCTGATGCTCGCGACGGAGTTGCAGCCGACGGTCGAATCGTTCGCCTATTACGATGAGGTGGCGAAAGAGGAAGGTTTCGAATCGGGCACACAGCACCGTGGCTACCTCTTCAAGGTTCACGTCGACGAGACCGAAGAACTCGCCGAACAGGCCGGGCGCAAATACGTTCAGGGCCCGAGTAACCCGTTCCTCGAAGGTAACCAGGGCGTCGTGCGCCCGTTCATTCAAAACCTCCCGGGCCTGACGCAACGCAACAACCTTCTGCCGACGATGAAGAGTTTCGCGGCGGCGGCTTCCCGCGGGCGCGCCGACCAGCACCTCAAAGAAGGCGAAAAGAACGCCCCACCGCCCCCACCGAAGGACACCTACCTCGATCAGACGGAAAAGATGTCGATCATCTCGGGCACGCCGGACACCGTCATTCCGAAGATTCGTCACGTCCTCGAGACGATTCGCCCCGGCACGATCTTCTTCTGGGATGGTGACGGCGCCATGGATCATGACGACGCCATGCGCTCGCTCCGACTGATGGGCGAAGAAGTGATCCCGGCCGTCCGAGAAATGGGTAAGGAACTCGACCTCAAAGGCCCCTTCGAGATGGACCCGAAGACCAACGAGCCGGCGAAGGAAGACGCGGACGAGCACGCGGCTGGCTAGTAGTGTCGTTCTCGCGGCTCGCTAGGCCATGAGCCACGTCGTCGTCATCGGCGGCGGGCCGGCCGGCAGCACCGTCGCAACCCTTCTACGGCGCGCGGGCATCGACGTCGCAATTTACGAGCGCGCCACTTTCCCCCGGGCTCACGTCGGCGAATCACTGCTACCCGCGACGCTCGCAATCCTCGACGAGATCGGCGTATTGGACGCAGTCGCGGCAGAAGGATTTACCGTCAAAGCCGGCGCGACGATGGCGTGGGGCAATACGAGCGAGCCATGGAGTTGGTACTTCCGCGAAACCAACCAGCGCTATCCCACGAGCTTTCAAGTCTGGCGACCCCGCTTCGATCAGATTCTCCTCGATCACAGCCGTGCATGTGGCGCGCGCGTATACGAGAACACACCCGTCCGGCGCGTCGTCTTTGACGACGACCGCGCGATCGGCGTCGAGCTGCAATCCGGCGAGACAATCATCGCCGATGCCGTCGTGGACGCCTCCGGTCAGCAAAGCCTCATCGCAAATCAGAAGAATCTCAAAGTTTGGGACGACTTCTTCAAAAACCTCGCCGTGTACGGCTATTTCGAAAATTGCGATCACCTTGACGCACCCGACGACGGCAACATCTTCATCGAGTCCTTCGAGCACGGTTGGGTCTGGAAGATCCCGCTCGCGGACCGACGCTCGAGCGTCGGCTTCGTCGTCGACCGGGACTTCGGCGCGGCTGAGATCCGAAAACGAGGCGTGGATTCGTTTTTCGCGGATCAGCTCAGCGCCACACACCGAACGAAGGCGCTTATCGGTGACGCCCATCGAACCGGAGATCTCAACGTCACGCGGGATTGGTCGTACGTCGCCCGTGAAATGGCGGGCCCCGGGTTCACACTCGTGGGCGACGCGGCTTGTTTCGTCGATCCACTCTTCTCGACGGGCGTTCATCTCGCCGTATCCGGGGCACACCTCGCGAGCGCGCTCGTCGTCACGGAACACGATGATCCCGACCTCGCCGCCGAGGCACGCACCACCTACGAGCGGCTCTACCGAACGCAATACGATCACTTTCACGAACTCGCCCGGCTCTTCTACGCCGGTAACCGCGGCGTCGATTCCTATTTCTGGGAAACCCGCCGGATCACGAAGGACGACCGCCCGCCACGCCAGGCCTTCATCCGCGCGGTCTCCGGCCAGGCCGCGATCGGTTACGAGCGCTCGGTACTCGCCCACGGTGAATTGCCCGAAGCACTAACGCGCGCGATCGAGGAACAACCGGCCGTCGAGACCAAGCCCACACCGGATCGCCCTCGACTAGCCGACGGCCTCGAACTCATCCGAACCGCCGTGCTCGGCGCCGATCGATTCGAGCGCGGTTACGTCGTCCGCGGTCGTGAACGGGAAGACGTCCCCGTCTCACCGCTGATCGCGCATCTCGTGCACCGCGCCGACGGCAGCAAGACACTCGCCGATCACATCGAAAACATCGCTCGCGACAACGGAATCACCATCGATGCCGCTGCCGCACCGCTCGAACGCGCCGCTGAACTCCTCACCCGTGACAACGTTTTCGTCTGACGAATGATTTTGGCCGCGGACGACGTGCAGCACGTCACATCTCTTGGTTAGAATGCGCGGCCTGCAGGCGCGTAGCTCAGTTGGTTTAGAGCACCACCTTGACATGGTGGGGGTCGTTGGTTCGAATCCAATCGCGCCTACCAATCAAATCAAAGG
Source organism: uncultured Pseudomonadales bacterium (assembly GCA_951813295.1). GTDB lineage: Bacteria > Pseudomonadota > Gammaproteobacteria > Pseudomonadales > Azotimanducaceae > VXYL01. Next base: position 622,379 of record CATOTI010000001.1, on the reverse strand, counting down.
GTTACGTGGCACGCGCGATTCGCCACAGATCTTGGTAGTGCAAATAGTAGTGCAACGAAACTGTGTGCTCTAAGGCTCTTTCAGGCCTCAACCCGTAATCAATCCGTGGGGTCACGCGTAGACCGCAAACCGCGGGATCTCAATGCTCCCATCCCCGGTGAGATTCGCGTTCTCGGCAAGGCCGGCAGTTGCTTCGTGTACAACGCACACCTGTGGCACAGCGGCACGCAGAATCACTCGACACGCATGCGCCGCGGCCAGCACGCGTTCTTTACGCGCGCTCTCCGGCCTACGCAAACGGACGTGCTGGCGTGCATAGACGAGCAAACATGGCAGCGCTTCGACCGGCTGCAGCGAGCCATCCTGGACCTGCCTGCAGTCGCTCCGAACTAGCCCTCGGCGAACCGCGCGAGTGTGTGCCGCCCGCTCGATAGGATCCCGAATGACCGCGTGTGACCGTCCGGCCAGACAACCCGGACCTCGTTGATGGTGGCGCTGCCCAGTCCAAAATGCACGGCTGGTTCGCTCGACGACAGGTAGCTGCCAGACGGCTGCACCCAGCGCGTCAGCGTTCGACTGCCCGCCAGTTCAACCTCGACACGGGCGCCAATCGCATCGCCGCCCGCCGCACCCAGTACGCGCAGCCACAGGTAGCCGCCCCGGTTCGACACCACGTTGCGCAGCAGGTGCGGTACGGCATCCCGGTTGACAACCACGATGTCCAGCCCGCCGTCCCGGTCAACGTCGGCGACCGCAACACCGCGACTTGTCGCAATCGGCGTGCCTTTAGTGCCATCTTGCGGTGAAACCGGCACGAAGCCCCCGGCGCGCCCCTTCATCAGCACGTTGGGCTCGGCAAAGACGTCCTGGTCGAGCGGTTCACCCGGCATGATGCGGCCATTGGCCTCGTACAGATCGAGGTAGCCATCGTTGTCGAAGTCGGCCAGGGCAACCCCGAATCGGGTGAACCGGCGGCTGACCACCGACAGTCCCATCGCCGCTGTCGCGTCGGCGAACAGGGCACCATCGTTCCGGTACAGGGAGTCAGACTGCTTCTCGAGGTTCACGACCAGGAGATCCGGATCGCCGTCATCATCCACGTCCGCCAGCGCGACGCCCATGCCGGCTTTGGCATCGCCATGCTCATCAACCGCGACGCCGCGCATCATCGCCTCCTCGGCAAAACGCAGTCCGCCCTGACCACGCCACAGTTGATTCGAGTTCATGTCGTTGGCAACGAACAGGTCCTGCACCCCGTCATCGTCGAAATCGTTAATCGCAGCACCCAGACCGTTCCCGAAAATCAGGTTGAGCCCGGCGTAGCGCGACACGTCCGTGAAGGTGCCGTCGCCGTTGTTGCGGTACAGGCGATCGGCCTGTGGGGCATTGAAGTGCTCAGGCGCACAGTACGTTTGCACGCCGCTCTGATAGCAGTCCGGTTCAACTGCAGGCGACCAGACAATGTAGTTGACGACCAGCAGATCGAGATCCGCATCGCCATCAAGGTCGGCAAACATGGCCGCCGTACCCCAGCCTGTGTCACCAACGCCCGCCCGGTCGGTGACATCCGTGAAATGTCCCGCGCCGTCGTTCGCCAGCAGCACGTTTGCCCCGACGTTGGTCACGTAGAGATCGACGTCGCCGTCAGCATCGTAGTCGGCGGCCGCCACCACGCCCATGCCGTAACCCGTGTCGCCGCTGCCGTGATCGTCCGGCGCGCGGTGAAACTGACCCGTACCATCATTGAGATACAGCGCGTTGCCCACCGCATTGCGCGCCGCGCCCTGCACCAGATAAAGATCGACGTCACCGTCGCCGTCAACGTCGGCAAGCGCAGCACCGCTGCCCATGATCTCGGGCATGAGGTAAGGACCGGCGTGCCCCGAGTCGTGGACGAAGTCCACTCCCGCATCGTGTGCGATATCAGTGAACCATTCGGCACGCACCGCGGGCACGCGCTCGGCCGCGCGATCCGACTCTGCGCACCCGGCAAGGAGAAGTGCAACGAGGCACGCGCTACGCATCGCTTGCGTCGCGCTCGGCCACGTGTTGTCCCGCACCGCGCAGCGCGTCCGGCGTCGCGCCGACGGCCTTCGCCCACTTGAGCGCGTGCCGTGCGCGTTTGAAGTCACCCAGTTCGGCAAGCGTACGGGCAAGCGACGTGTAGCCGTCGGCAAAGGCTGGGTCCAGGTGCACAGCGCGGGCAAAGCGTGTTCGCGCCTGTGCGTAACGACCTTGTCGTACCTCGATCATGCCGGCCAGATAGAGCGCGCTCGTGACGTCCTTGACGCCGTGACCAAGAGCCGCATCGAAGCTGGCCAGGGCCGCGTCGTAGTTGCCCCGATCCATCTCCAGTGTCGCGAGCAGATAGTGACCACGCCCGCGTTCCGGGACGATCTCGACCGCCCTTCTCATGTGGGACAGCGCTTTGCCGCTGTCACCGGTCTCACGGTAGAGGCCGGCCAGGTAGAAGTGCAGGAAGTAATTGTCCGGATCGAGACGCAGACCGCGCTTCATCGCGGCTTTGCCCCGCTGCGGCTGCCCGGCTCGGAGGTACGCTGTGCCTAGGACGCGCAGCAGCGTCAGGTCGTTGGGTCTCAACTCGCGCAATGCTTGCAGCTCCGCAAGCGCGCGATCGACATCGCCCGCCTTGAGCGAACGCTCCGCTTCACTGAGCCGCGCGCCAAAGCTCACGATGAACTCGCGCTTCAGACTCTGCCGGGGATCGAGCCACCGCAAACCGAGGTCCTTGCGGCCACGGGCGAAGGCGATGCGCGCTTCGTTCGCCCGCCCAAGTGCCTGGTAGGCCCGCCCGAGCTGTCGCTGCAGATACGGGTAGTCGTGCTGCCGGACAACCCCGATCAGCACCTGCAACGCTGCTTCGGCGTCATCCTGCCGCAGATACACCCTGGCGATGCCCGACGCCGCCGACGCCGGCTCGCCGCCCAGGCGAGCCGCTTCCTCGAAGGCATCGAGCGCGCCCTCGACATCGCCAACTTCAAGCAGCCAGTTACCGCGATACAGGTGGGCAGGCACATACCTGTCATCAATGTCGATGGCCGCATCCAGTTGCCTGAGCGCCGCGCCATAGTCTGCCCGTCTGGCGAGTTCTACCGCCGCAAAGTAAGGCCATACGAAACGGTCGTCATCCAGCGCCGCAGCTTGCGCATAGACGGTCAGTGCCGCAGGCGGGAAACCATTGATCTCCAGAGCCATCGCGAGACGACCGCGCGCTGCCGAGGATTCGCTGGCGGACTGCGCTTGCTCGTACAGCTCGGAGAGGAGTTCACGCACAACCGGTTCGGCGCGGTCGAGCGCCACCGCTGGCAGCGCCATCGGCACGGCCGGTTCCCGGCCGCACGCGGCCAATACGAGAATGAGGGCTGCAGCGCTGACTAAAGGCAGCGCGCCGCCGATGCGACTGACGTGCAACAAGACCGCCCCACCGACCTTGACGAACGCTGGCAATAAACCACAGCGGATTTAACGCAGCAACCCCGCCTGCGCCGACTACGCCATCGCGCGCTCAGATCAGCTCTGCGTCGCACATCACTTCGACAATCGCCGGACCCTCGTGGGCGAGCGCATCGCGGAACGCGCCGGCCAGTTTATCGCCTCAGTCACGCGCATGCCGTGACCACCACACAACCGCGCGAAGCTCGCAAAGTTGGGATTGGAGAGATCGGTCTGCCACACCTGCCACTGGCCGGCCAGTTGCTCCTTGGAGATCTTGCCGGCCTGCGCGTTGTTGAGCAGGACGTGGGTCATGTTCATGCCGTACTTCACGGCAGTGGTGAACTCGGCCAGGTACTGACCGAAGCCGCCGTCGCCGCTGATCGACACCACCGGCCGGCCGCGGAACTCACCGAGGTCCTGCGTCGCCGCCCAGGCGCCCATTGCGGCAATCCCGCCGCTTCCGTCGGCACGGTGGTGATACTCGCCACGGTCGTGCCGCTGCCGGTCAGGATGACCTGCTCGCTTGCGACGACGTCGGCGCCGACGTTACTACTCGGCGGCAGGTCGACGAATTCGAGTTCGAGGTCGTTCGAGAGCCGTCGCGGAGAGCGATTCGGCGATATCGGCAATGGACTCCTGCAATCGCGTTCGGCCGTCCGCGAGGAACCGTTGGGCGATCTCGCCGTCGGATGTCGTCACGGATTCGCGCACGATGAAGGTATGGACGTCGACGCCGTCGCCCAATAGTTCTGTCGCTGTGGTTTGCGCGCAAAGCCACATTTACGAGCCTGATATGCAGCAACCGTCCCACACATAAGTGACAGCATTTACCGAGCAACCCACTCGCTTACGGCGGCGCCATGCAGCGATAGCTTGCCGCATCGTTGACGTCGCCGCCGGTATAGCGGGCCGTCGAGGGAAACACGCAATGGCGCCGGGTGAACGCGCCATCAGGGCGGCCCCCAATCAGTTCTTCCGGTGCTGTGCCCTCATCCACCCACGCCACCAACGGGCTCACATAGTCGAAGACGTGAGCGCCCGGACCGCCACCGCAGTGACCCATGCCGGGCACCATGAACAGACGGACAAACTCCCGCGTAGGGGCCGCCCCACCGTTCGCGGCCTCGACTTCCTTGAGGTAGTTGATGATGCCCGTCGGTCGCACCGGATAGTCGTTCCAGCCCTGAACCAGCAGCAGCTTGCCGCCGCGCTCGCGGAACCGGGCCAGATCCGCGCTGTTCACATCGAGAATGGCGGATGCGCGGGCGAGGTCGCCTCGATTGGCGCGGATGTCGAACGTGGCAGGGTCGTAGTCCTGGTTCTGATAGACCCAGGTGCGCAAGCGATTCTCGACACTCATCTGGGAGATGCTTTTATCAAGGGGTTCGCCGGTTTCCGGGTTGATAAAACCGGTCGCCGGGCGTGGCCTCGGTTGCGATGCCAAACGCCGCCTGGGGCGCTTCTTCGGCACTTGCAGCGCGGCTTTACGCCACAAGCGATACGTTCGGTCGAAGCTCATCGGGTAGCCCTCGCGATCCATGAGCACCTGGATACGGCGATAGCCGAAGCGCGGACGCTGCGCCGCGAGGCGCTTCATCACCGCGAGAACAGGCGCATCCTTGGCCTCGAGACGTGAGCGGTAGGCGAGCGCCGATCGCGCCACGGAAACAAGGCGACAAGCCCGTCGTTGGGACAGACCCCGGCGTATGGCGTACATCACTTGCTGCCGTCGAACGCGGGCGCTCACCACTTTTTTGCCTGGATCTCCTTCATGATCTCGACCTCGAGATCGCGCTCCGCCAACAGCTTCTTCAGCCGGGCGTTCTCTTGTTCGAGCTGCTTGAGCTTGCGCACGTCGTTGACGTCGCCGCCACCGTACTTCTTGCGCCAGGCATAGATCGTTTGTTCGCTGACCCCGTGGCGCTTGGCGACCTTGGGAACCGACTCCCGGTCCGTCTCCCTGAGGATCCGCACCATCTGCTCTTCCGTGAATCGACTCTGCTTCATGACTTCCTCCGTCGGAAGCCATCCTCTCAACTATCGAACGGTCCGAAAATCGCCTAGCAGGTCATCCTGATGGAGCAGTGGCGACTCGACTTCAACGCCGGTCGGCCGCACTCGAGCCATGGCTAATCTCACACCCAACGAACGAGTGGCCAGATCTCCATCTGCTCGAGTCAATCATGCAAACCCAGACCACAGCCACACAGTGGCAGTACGACAAGGAACGGCTGAACACGGCCATCGGAGACACATGCCAAAATAGAAGCTCGCGCAAGCGGCATAACCCTACCTCTGAGCACCACTAAAAGCGGGGGATTACAGTAGAAAGGCAAGAACTGCATCATCAAAACGCCTCCAATCCCCCGGGGAGCGATCGATCCAGAATTGCGTATTGAATATCCCCGCCCAACTCAGACTTCCGGAAGAACGCATCCGCCGTTGCCCACGATCCGACGCTAACTGGAAACCGAGACCGAGCTTGTCTTCGCCGGCGCCGAGCGGAAACGGCCTGGTTCGAATTTCGTCAACCGCCGGTTGGGTTTCGACAACAACGTCACCGACGTGGTTCTTCCCAATCATTCGGAGAGTGTCGCCCGAAATTAGAGGGCGTCCTTCTGGCGATAGCCCGCCCTTGAGGATCATCTGGATAAACCGGCCGTAGTCATGTGCGGTCGAATACAAGCCACCATCGCCAAGGATAGGGTTCTCGAATTTGTTCGGGAGTGCCAACTCGATCCAACCCGCCGCGCCATTACGACGGTAGACGGTTGCGACGCGATGATGCTGAGAGGGAGGAACACGATATGACGTATCTACCATCCCGAGGGGATGAAGAGCCTTTCCTCGAAGAATTGATCTAAAGCCATTCCGGAGACGGCTTCGACGATCTCCCCAACAACACGCGTTCCTCATCAACGACCAGCGCGACCACGATGGGAATCCTAGTGCTCTCGAGTTCAGACGCCAAGAATTGATCGAGTTCCTCCGCACCGTTCGCATCCGCACTGGACGTCACTGTAACCGCCGCGCTAATTAACGCGACGTGAACTAGGCCTCGAAAGTGAAAGTTCACGCGGATAGTCGCCAGTAGCCTGGACGACAGGCTTGCACACGCCCAACTGTTTCCGTCTGGTACAACGAATGTCCGAAGACACCTACACAAATCCGCAAATGCGCCTGACGAGCGTTCGGCTGGATCGGGTCATTCGACCACTCCGTCCGATAACCCTGTCCCGCCGATCGGAGCCGGCACTGCTTGTTCGATCTCTTGGATGAACTCGGGTGTGAAGTTCGACGTGGCGCGTTCTTCTGCCCACCACACTTCGGCTGTTCGAGAGCGAATAAACCCGGCTACCCACGCACGCCGTACTGACCAAATCCTTGGTTCGAGTAGCCCGCTTTCATACTGGTGTCACCGGCACTGCGAAACTGACCCCCTAGCGGCAAGATAAAAGTGACCCCCTGTAGGGTGCGCGCCTTCGGATAGAAGGGGCGCTGGATGCTGGGACAGGAGGGTTTTGTGGAGATTCAGGTTAGGCACCGTCAGGGGATGAGCATCAAGGCGATCAGCCGTGAGCTCGGCGTCTCGCGCAACACGGTGCGCAAGTATCTGCGAGCCGAAGACGTGCCGAAGGCGCAGAAGCGGCAGGCGAAGCCGACGAAGCTCGACGATTACTACGCGTATCTGAAGTCGCGCGTGGCTGCAGCGCATCCGGACTGGATCCCAGCGACGGTGTTGTTCGATGAGATCAAGGCACTGGGGTACACGGGCGGTGTGCGGACGGTGAGGAACTACCTGGCGACATTACGACCGGTGCGGCGGGACGATCCGCTGGTGCGCTTCGAGACAACGCCGGGTGAGCAGATGCAGGTCGACTGGGGTGCCTTCAAGCTCGGCAATGAGCGGATCTCGCTGTTTCTGGCGACCCTGGACTGGAGCCGCTACCACTTCGGCCGGTTCGTCGACAATGAACGATTCGAGACGTTGCGGACGTGTCATGAAGAGGCCTTCGATGCCTTCGGCGGGGTTCCGCGCGAGGTGCTCTACGACAACATGCGAACCGTCGTGCAGCAGCGCAACGCCTACGGACACGGCCTGCACCGGTTCCACCCAGGGCTCAAGGACCTGGCGCAGCACTACACGTTCATGCCGCGTCTGTGTCGACCCTATCGAGCGAAGACCAAGGGCAAGGTCGAACGAGGTATCGGCTACGTCCGGCAGAGCTTTTTCGTGCCGTTGACGTCACGTTATCGGCAACTCGACGAGGCCTTGGATCTCACCGTCTTGAACGTCGAGTTCGATCACTGGCTCAGCGTCACCGCAAACATCCGTGTCCATGGCACGACGGGCGAGATCCCGGCTGAGCGTCTCGCGGTGGAACAAGCGGCAATGCAGCCACTGCCACGCCGTCGCCTCAGTGAGGGTGATAAACCCGATGTGGCGGAACGCTCGTTTCCGTCGACCTTTCCTGTCGAGACGCTGCAGCATCCGCTGTCGGTGTACCAGGCGCTGCTGGAGTCGGCATGAACCTGCAAGACGAGCGCATCCGAAGTGCTTGCGAAGGCTTACGGCTGACCGCCATCGCCGAGCAGTATCCGACCCTCGCCGCTAGCGCCGTGGAAGCCGATGACAGCTACGTCGACTTCCTCGAGCAGTGTCTGAAGGCAGAGCAAGACGAACGACGGTCACGATCACGCTCCGTGCTGGCGAAGCTGGCGGGGTTCCCGGCCATCAAGCTGCTGGAAGACTACGACTTCCAGTTCGCCGCTGGCGCACCGAAGAAGACGATCCAGACGCTCAAATCGTTGGCGTTCGTTGAGCGGCGCGAGAACGTCATCCTGTTGGGGCCGAGCGGCGTCGGTAAAACCCATCTGGCGATCGGTCTCGGCTATCTGGCCACCCAGGCGAGCCTGAAGGTGCGCTTCATCACCGCCGCCGATCTCGTCGTGCAGCTAGAACGAGCGCAGCAGCAGGGTCGCTTGGATCAATACAGAAGCGGGCGCTGATCGGCCCGAGTCTTTTGATCATCGACGAGGTGGGCTATCTGCCGTTGCAGGGCAACCAGGCGAACCTCTTCTTCCAGGTCGTGGCCAAGCGCTATGAGAGCGGTTCGATCATCTTGACCTCGAACCTGTCGTTCGGCGCGTGGGACGCGACCTTCGCCGGCAACACGGCGTTGACCGCGGCCATGCTCGATCGACTACTGCACCACGCGCACGTCATTCAGATCCGCGGCGAAAGTTATCGGCTGCGAGACAAACGCAAGGCCGGCGTGCTAACGCCAGCCGGCAACAACGCGCCGCCTGCCTGACACAGGGTCAGGCGGCGCTTTCATCAACGGTCCAGGGGGTCACATTTATCTTGCCGATTCCGATCCCAAAGGGGTCAGTCTTATGTTGCCGTTGACACTGGAAGTACAGGGACTCAAAACGCTGCATAACCGCTCGCATTGCAAAGCTCAATTGGATCGCATCCAGCGGTGGAAGCGACGAGAAGCCCTCTGCTCCGGCTTGCAGAACGATCTCCGCAAACTGCGGTTGAGATGCCATTTGTTCGTTGAGCGTCGCAAGGGAATCCTGGGAAGCAGCAGCTGCAGCCGCTTTCACGGTTGCGGTGTTTTGCTGCAGTTCTAGCGCGACGAAAACAACGCCGATCAGCACCGCGATGTTCGAGGCGAACGTCAACCACTCAGATGCCTTCTGGATTGGGGATTGGCGTAGAGACAACGAAGGGTCCTCGGGTTTTTCATCCATTGGCAAGATCCCGTGCGGAAACCCGCTGACTAGCGATACAGGTCATACCGACTTAAAGACCGGTAGTGTGCCGAAGGATGTGCAAAAAGTTGGGTGGCCATGGTGTGCTTTTAGACACGACATCAAAAAAGGCACACACACGAGATGACCACCCAGAAGAAGCGTAAGACGACGGCAGTCGAACTGGAAGAGGTACTCAGCAGCGAGGGCGACCAGCTGCGCACGATGATGCGCGAGATGCTCCAAGAGCTATTGGAAGCGGAGATGGCCAAAGTGCTCCGCGCGCAACCCCACGAACGCAGCGACGAACGCCGGGGCTATCGAGCCGGTTACTACCCGCGCGGCTTGTTGACCCGCGTCGGCAAGCTCGAGCTGCGTGTACCGCGCGACCGCGAAGGACGCTTTTCCACGGAGCTGTTTGCGCGCTACCAGCGTTCCGAACAAGCCTTGGTCAGCGCGCTGGCGCAGATGTATATCGAGGGCGTTTCGACGCGCAAGGTCAAAGCGATCACGGAGGAGCTGTGTGGCCACAGCGTCTCGGCCTCGACCATCTCGCGGATCAACAAGCGCCTCGACAAGACGCTCACCGCATTCGCCACCCGACGACTCGAAGAACCGACGCCGTATCTGATCCTCGATGCGCGTTATGAGAAGGTCCGTGAGGCGGGAGTGATCCGCTCTCGAGCCGTGCTCATTGCCATTGGCATCAACTGGGAAGGACGCCGCCAGATACTGGCCGTGGAGCTCGCTCAACGGGAGAGTCGAAGTAGCTGGAAAGAGTTCCTCACCACGCTGCGTGATCGCGGCTTACACGGCGTCGAGTACGTCGTCAGCGATGATCACGATGGGCTGCGACGGGCGATCCAAGAAGTCCTCACCGACAGCGCCTGGCAACGCTGCTACGTGCACTTCCTGCGCAACGCCCTCGACCACATTCCGCGCAAGGCCGATGACGATTGTCTGCAGGAACTGCGCTGGCTCTACGATCGTCGCAACGTCGATGAGGCGCGATCGGATCTCGCCGCTTGGATCGGCCGATGGCACACGAAGTATCCGAAGCTCACCGACTGGGTGGAGGAAAACATCGAGCAGACGTGGACGTTCTATCGCCTCCCGCATCGCCATCACAAGCACATGAAGAGCACCAACATGCTGGAACGGTTGAACGAGGAAATCCGTCGACGAACGTATGTGGTGCGGATCTTTCCGAACGCGGCGAGTTGCTTACGCCTGGTGCGGGCGCTGGCCGTTGAGACCCACGAAAACTGGCTCGAACAGAGCCGCTACTTAAACATGGACTTGCTCAAGGAGCTGAAGAAGGAACAGCTCCGTCAAGCCGCTTAACCGCATGCCAGGCCACTCAACCCTTTTGCACAACTTGCGGCACACAACTAAAGACCAGCGCAAAGCCGGTATGACACAACGCACGAAGAACGCGGCCGCCTGACTGACCAAAGGTCAGTCGGCCGCTCAAACACAACCCAGGGGGGGCAAATTTACTCCGGCGTTCGACGCACTAAGGGGGTCAGTTTTCAACCGGCGTTGACAGCACGCTTGCCGAGTTGTGGGAGACGGGATTAGCCAACCACTCGAGCCTCGACCCAATCGACCAATCTCGGTTTCGCATTCTCCTCTCGCAGATGGTGTTCCACTGCCAGGTCATGTACTTGCGCAGCGTTGAGATCGGGGACGTTCAATCAGAGGACACGATCGTGAGCAACATGAAACCCATCATCGAATCGGCGTCAGGAAGAGAATTCTGGGATTCGTTTACGGGCAGACCGGAGTTCATGTCGTTCATCGAGTCGAGCCTGGCAGTGCCGACAAGCACGCGGTCATCACCCGCGGCCAGGTGCTCCGCTAGTGCAAACCCGTAGGGTCAGCAAGTATTTCGTCACCCGCCTCCCGGTTATCTTGAAGCCACGTTCCAGCTTCACCGGTACGTTCTGATAGTCGACGAGTCCCCACTTCGCGATATAGCGGGTGAGGAAGGACGAGGAGGCAGATTCACGAAGCGAACGTGGGCTGCGTTGTCTTGACGGCAACTGTCCAAAGATCGGTCGTCTCTGGGGTCGCGTCACGGCCGTCAAAGTCGACAAATCGACCGACGTCGAAACCAGCGCGAACTAGCATGCCTTTCAGCTGCGCTGCCGAGTACCAACGCACGCCCCAGTCTTTCTCGACCGTCTCGGGCACCTCACCACTTCTCTTGACCCGGTAGCGAAGCCGTGTCCGAACAAGCTGTGACCCCCGATCCTCGCTCGCCGATATCGCCGCGACCGAGATCACCGAGCCATCGTTTCTGGTCAGTTGACTTGGTTGAGCACCTTCTACGCGAGGATTCGGCCGAAATGTCGATAACAGAAACGCACCACCTGGCCGAAGATGCGCAAAAACTGCATCAAGCGTTCGCTGTGCTTCGTCGAGTTGTTCGATGAGGCAAAAGGACGCCCCCGCGATATAGCAACTCTGATACCGGTACGGGACATTCAAGTCCTGCATACGCTGATGAAAGAGCGTCGGCTCTAGACCTTTCGACCGCGCTTTGGCTCGACATAAATCAAGCATGTCGTCGGACGCATCGACACCGTGGATGACAAAACCTTCTTCGATCAATGGGAGCATCGGATGTCCCGCGCCGCAGGCCAGTTCCAGTGACGGACCACCATATCGGGTCACAAAACGCCGAATCGGTTCGATCGCGGGTAGGTGACTTGCCAGGGGTTCGTAGAGTTCAGCGACTAACCCGGTATAGAACTGGCTTGGGTCATCGTCGGCAGTCGAACTCATCGCTCATCCGTATTCGGGTTCAACGATTCCGCCAATTTAGTGCCGTTGTGGCCGGTGTCCGTTAGACGCGCGCCCCGCAGTATCGCGGCGAGTGAGTGGTTCCCTTCATGGCACGCGTATTCATAGATTGGTTCGCTGCGCGGACGTCGGCGTAGCGTGGTCTGAACCGTGAAGGGTCGCGTGTAGATCCCCGAGTCGTCTGCCTTGTACTCATACAGGATCTCGTTTGCTGAGACGAGCGTGAACCGCTCCTCGACGCGCAATGCATCGGAGTAGCGATACAGATCCCAAGATCCTTCGGGACGAAAGTTCGACGTATGAACAACCAGCGTCTCACCTACCCACTTCGACGTCGACTCACCGGTCCAGCGAGGCATTCCCGAAGTCTGGTCTTGACGTAAATCGATGATTCGCGCTGACTGTGTCTCACCGCGAATGAGTACGTGCGTTGGTGTTTGAAGAATGCGGAGGTTGGCGTTGCCGGGCATTGGAAACATCGGTGCCATCGGACCGACGACGTGGATGCAACGTTCGCTGGTTGGCCGAACCTCGGGCCCATCAAACTCGTCGTGAATCGGAAGTTGGTCGAAGAAGTCAGAACCGCCGGGTTTCAAGGGGAGTCTTCCGTTGGGCGGATCGACGATCAGCGAGGTTCGGACTTCGCCATCGATTTCGACAAGACGGGTTCGTAGCGGATAGTGATCGGCTTCTTGCGCAATGGATGCGCCGGCGGTCGGTAGCTTGAGTGATTTCGGCGCCGCTCGACGATCGGCTTCGTTCAGAACTGATATTTCAAGGTTCCGTACTTCGGCTACGTTGAAAGCACGGCGTGTGCCTAGTGCCTTCTCCCGCTCCATGGGTGTCGCGGTCCCGTAATACCACATGCCCGTGAAATCGGGTGTACCACTCGGTGATTGTTGAATTTCGGCGCCTGCCAGGCTTGTTTCAACGATGAGCCACGTGAACAAAGCCCAGACCAAGTGGCTACGGCGTCTAGGGGCGAATCTCATAGTAAGCGTTTAAGGGATTGGCGAAATCGTGGCGTCTAAAGCGAGAGAACTCCGCCTCCGCGGCCATCCGTCGGGCTTTGGCTTCGCCGAACCCCAGCGTTCCGAAGCCTTCGGCATCGGGTGACGACATGCTCGAAGAAAGACAACACAGGACCGAAAAGCCGTAGAGCATCGGCAGCAGGGGATTCGCCTCTTCGAGGTTCTCGTCGAGCGAATCTCCCGCGTGAACATCAGCCACGAACCAAGTCCCGTCGCCCTTTAGAGCAGAGCGAATAGCACGAATCGCGGGCGTCGGATGTGCCATATCGTGAATACAATCGAACGTCGTGATGACGTCGTACGTCGGCTCGGATGGCAGCGGGTCGACGTCGGGATTCAAGAAATGAACGTTCTCAAGATTCGTCTGTCGTTTCGATCGGTTCGCACGCTCAAGTGCATGTTCAGAATTGTCGTAACCAACGAATTCAGCGTCTGGATACGCCCTCGCCATCTCCATCACTGCCACACCCGCGCCGCAGCCAGTATCGGCGAGCCGACCTCCATGTTTAAGTTTGTCGACCACGCCATCGAGCGCAGGTAACACAGTGTCGACGAGCTGGTGCTGAAACCACGGTGCCCACATACGCTCTTGTGCTTCGGCGAACTGGGCGCCGCCGAATTCGTCGTACGTTAGTCCACGACCCGACTCAAATACACGTTTCATGGCCGGTACCGAGCGTGACAGCAACGGTACGATCATCCCTGCCCCACCGGCGGAGAAGCGCGGATGCGAGTCGTCGGCCAACACGGCCGCGGCCTCGGCTGACATCTCAAAACGACCATCGCCTAGGTGGTCAACGTAGCCAACCGCCGCTTGCCCATGCAGCCACTCGCGGACCCATCGTTCGGACATCGAGAGTTCGCTTGCGAGGATCTCGCTCGTCACCACACCGGAAGAAGCAAGTGCTCGGTAAAGCCCGAGCTCGTCGCCGATCACGGTCATCGCGGTGATCATCGTGCCGTTGAGGTGTTTAAACACCTCAACGGCTAGTTCACTCACGCGATCTTCGTCTAGAGCCATTTCTTCCGACCTCTGGAGACGAGTCATGCAACGTAACGCACCGTCGAACTAGGCCAGATGAATTCCTCGCCCAACATCGAGAAAATTCATCCGGCGGTCATTCTGCGCCTCTGACAGTCTGACGCAGACGAAGCCTGATTACCTCTGACCCTTCCCGCGTTTTTGGTCATTGCGATTGAGGTTTTCCCCTAGGTTGACGCAAGTGAGGAGTCCGGATGAAGCGCGAACGCTATTCCGAAGAACAGATCATCGGCATCCTGAAAGAACACGATGCAGGACTGTCGGTCGCCGAGATCGTGCGCAAGCACGGTATCTGGGAGCAGCGGTTCTACGCGTGGAAGTCGAAGTCTGCGCCGAAGTTTGTTTTCACGTCCGCCGAGATCGCTGCGTAGAACGTGCCCAGGTCGGGACATAGCACCTGTTTCTTCGACTCTCGAACGATCAGCACGTCGCTCATATCCGGCGACATGAAGACCATCTTTGCCATCAGCGCGAACAACAACGTCGCTTGGTCGCGGCTCTGCGCCGCGGAGATTAATTGGGTGTTCGGCTTCGCTTCCGGGGCGCAGAGATGCAACAAACAGAGCATCGCCGCGAGCGTTTTCTTCGCGTTCTTGCGTCCAAACGAAACGATCGCGTTGCGCGTCGGCGAGTCATACATGCCAGCGACGACGTCCTTCTGGAACTTCCGCAGCTTGACGCGTTGGCCAGCGAACTGACCGTCGGGAACACGACAGTGCTCCTCGATCCACGCTACGTTGCGTCGGGCTCGCGGTCCCACAGCTTCTTACCGTTGGCCTTCCTATCGGCGGTTGCCGCCTTCTACGTGTCGTAGCGAGCCTGTTGTGATAGCCGCATCTTCGTCGCGAGGCTCGCCAGTACCCTCGATTGCTTCTCGCGTTTGTCGATCAACGTCTTGTAAAAGTCGAGTTCATCGGGCGTTCGCAACGGCCCTCGCCCCTCAATCGCCGTGATCTGCTCGTCGAGAAATCGTGACGTTGTGATGTGGCGGCAGTACGCGACCAGCAGCGCCGCGGAGTCCTGTTGAAACCAATCGGACGGCTTCGTCGCAACAATCGATTGCCAGATCTGCGCTTCTTCAGGCGTGAGCTCTTCAGGTAGCGGTAGCCGTCGATCGAGCTCCACCGGGTCGGGTACGACCGCGAGCGACGCTGCGCTTTTTCGTGGCATCTACTCGTGTTCCTATCGAAATGGGGATCGAAGTCGAGCTAGGCTCAACAAGGTGATTTGGAAACGAGGCATCCGATGAACGGACGACTCCTGGCAACGTGTACTATCCTCGCGGTCGCCACGGCTTCGGTTGGTTACAGCGATGACGGAGGATTTATCGTCCGGAAAGGCGACGGCGAATCCCTTTTGGGCGGCAACCTCGTCATCAAAGTCTCGAAAGACACCGGGAGTCAGGGTGGGTTGATGGTGGTTCAGCGAATGAGCGGGTTTACCACCGGAAATCACATTCATGACCACGCCGATGAGTTCTTCTACGTCTCCTCGGGCAGGGGTGAGGTCTTGATCAACGATCGCATCCATGTCGCCGAGCAAGGCGATATCGTGTTCGTTCCAAAAGGCCAGAGCCACGAGCTTCGGAACCTCGACACCACCTCGACGTTCGAGGTGGTATTCGTCTTGGACCGGCCCGGGGCCGAGAATCAGTTCCGCGAGATCGACGAGCGGATCAGCGATGGAGCTGTGCTTACCCGAAAGGACTACGACGAGATTGCACGCAAGTACGGAGCCCGCCTCGTCTCCAACGACTAGGACTTTCGATCGGCCCGAAGTTAAAAAACCTTACGAGTTAGAAGAAAGGTGGCACCCCTGCGGTCTTTCGCCCTTCTCAACTAGAGATCGAACCCGCCCCTCCGGACTGATTCCGCCGCAACTCGCGCGGTTGGATTGGAACGTAGCCGGCAGTACCGTGAGCGTTACCAACACGTAGGAGGCGAAGGTGGCGGCATACGTAATAGCGAATTTCGAGATCACTGACCCAGCGTCTTTCAAGGCTTACCCCGCTCCGACCGTTCTGAGCCTGCAAGCGCACGATGCTGAGATACTTGTGGCCGACTACGAATCCGAATCGATCGAAGGTTCACCAGGATCTGTAACGGTGGTCCTTAGGTTTGAGTCCAAGGAAGCCGTTCACGCCTGGTACAACTCGCCGGAGTACCAGAAAGTTGTTCAGCTACGAACCGATAACTCTGACGGCCTCTTAGTTATCGCAGACGAGTACGACCCCGAAGCGGTCGCTCGAATTCTCCAGTCTTTCTAACCCGCCAAGCGTCAACTGAAGAACGCATGACGAGGATCGATCGGCAACCCGTCGACACCAACCGCTACCTTGGTCCTGGCGCCGTTGTCCTCGCCCGTCTTCACCGAGTGGCATGAATGACAGAGGCTCTGAAGGTTGCGCGGGTCGAGGCGCTGACCGCCTTGGCTGATCGGGACGATGTGGTCGACGTCCGTTGCCAGTTTTCTACGGCAGGCTCGACAGAAGGGCTCGCGCTCTAGCTGTCGACGCCTCGTGTTCTTCCAGACTTTCGAGTTGTAGAAGGACCGATGTTCAGCTCGAGGCATTCAATCGATCGGCGTCAACTCAGACGTGATCGTCGTGCCCGCGCTCTGGTAGCCGCGCACAGCCATCGTCCCGCCGAGGTTTGGGATATCGACCTCGAATACGGTCGCTTTGGGTGTCGCGCCTGCGGGGCTCTCCATGTCGTCGTCCGTCTTCTTGGTCCCCTTCGCCACATACCAATTGTCGTCGGGGCCTTGGAACTCGATCTGCGCATACCCTGCACCGAGGTCACCGTAGAGAAACCACGCGTACTTGAATCGGTGCTGGTGCTCGTGCCCTTCGAGATCTTGGGCGGTGCCTGAGTGTGCACCGCTCTGACCGGAATAGAGCGTGATGCGTTCAGCCATGGGTTTCTCCTATTCCTCGGTGCTGACCGTTGTCAACCCATGCGTCGACAGGATCGTCGGTATCGGCGTGAGCTCGCTGTTCTCCTGAACGGCAAGGCCCGCGCCGAGCAACGTCTGCCAGCCTTCATTGTCATCAAGCGCTTGCAGCATCGCCGGCGACAGCGGGCCGTTGCTGGCCCACCACGTGTTGGTTTCATCCGTGTATTGCGATTGCAGGAAGTTCGGCGCGCTGCGGCTCCACACCCTCGGGTTAGCACTGACCAGGGCGAGCATCGCCGCCTTCTGGCTGTCCTGCACTGCGATGAAGTGCATCGTTCCTCTACGGGTTGGCATCGCTACGCGGCCAAGAGGCCGCCTCCTGCGTAATCGTCGATGGCGCTCTCGATGTTCGTGATGTTCGCGGCGGTGGGTTCGGTTTCGAGGACGTAGATCAACCCGATATATCCATCGAAAAATGCGCTCATTGAGTCCCGCTTGAGCGCGCCGAGCGTGACATTGTCGCGGTCGGCGGTCTCGGTGAACCAGTCGCCGTTATCCGCCCCAGCACCTTCGACGGTGTCGCTCTCTTCGACGCCATTTACGCGATGGATGTATTCAGCTCCGTCGCTGATGAACGCCACGATGTAGCTGTTCGCGGCACTGATGTTCGTGCTGCCCCGCACGGTGTCGGCCGTATCGTTGTCCTTTTGCTGCACCTGAATGTTCGGGTCGGTGTCGTCACGCCGGGCCGAGAAATGGATGTATCTGTTGGACGTTGCTTCGTCGGCAGACGCGAGCACATCCATAGCCGAATCTGGTGACCCAATGGGGTGGATCAGGGCGAACACAGCCCCTGCCGACCCTGAAAGAAAACCCTCTGCACGTTCGAGTAGGTCGTCGACCCCATCGAACAGGATCCCGCCGTTCGTGCCGAAGATGTACGACTCGAAGAGTGGCCGCTTGTCGATATCGCTTTGTTCTAGGTCGTTGCTGTTGCCACTCTGGTCTGTGCCCAGCAGCCGACGAGGCCCGAGATGTAGTTCACGCCTTCAGCGCCGCCAATCGTGATCGAGCCGTTTTCGGTGAGCGCGACCGACGCGTGTTCGCCCGTCGTGTCGTCTTCCATGTCCCACGCTTCGACAAGACCGTAGGCGGTCTTGTTGGCTGCGGTGAGATCGGCGTATTTCAGTCCCTTGCCGCCGTTGTAGAGGGCTGCCGCTATATCGGCGAAAGAGCTGGTCATGCCGGCGGCTTCGCAGCCACACATCACGCTATCGATCGAGCCGTCCCAGAAATTGCCCCCTAGGTACGAACCGATCTCTAAGCCTATTGTGCTTTGCTGCACGACCGTCGTCAGCGCACTGGTTTTCAACGCCTGATTGTTGACGCGAATACCTAATAGGTCACCGCCCGAGTCGAACTGCATGAAGATGTGCTGCCACTCCTCGGCGACTACATCTTCGTCGCTGCTAAGCTGAACCAACGCTGTCCCGTCTGACGATGCGAACTAAGGTCATACGCACCTTCTTAAGAAAGAGTTCAGATGCGCTATCACGTGCTCACGCTAATGGTCTTCCTCGGTGTCGTCGGGTGCGCGACAAGTGCGCCGGAAACGACGGATCTGGCGTGCTACTGGAACGTTGAGACACCGGTCCTTCGACAAGGCTCAGGTAAGGTTCACGGTTCGAAGTCGCTAGCGACCGACGCGTGCGCGGCGATCTCTCGGCGCTCGTTCGTTGTCCGCACGGAACTGAGCGTCAATGGCCAAGCGCTCGCCAAGCCGACCCTCGTCGTCTATGAGGGCGAACAAGGCAAGATCGTCATCGATGGGACGTTGTCGTTCGCGTTGACGGTAAATCACCAGACCGACGATTCGGCGTTGGTCGCCACGGACATCAGCTTATCCGGTGAACGAATAGCGCCCTCGCTGCTCGTTAACCTCGGTGAGCCAGCGAGCGTGACGATTGATAAGACGACCCTCTCGCTCATCGTTGAGGAGGTCGGGGCGAACGACGCCTAGCTTCGAAGTACTTAGGAGCCGACCTCAAACACAAAACCCCGCCAAGGCGAGGTTCGAAGGAAGGTCGGGCGCACCCCCGACAAACTACAGATTAACCCTATTGACATGACCGCCCCCTGTCAAGCGGGATGGCGGCTATCGGCGGCCAGGAGCAGACGGTCACTGACCCTCCAGAAACAGCCGTACATCTATGCGTTAGTTGCTAACACGCGGTCAATCTCATCGCGAAATTCCTCAGGATAGGCTGACTTGAATTGTTCCCAAATGCGTCGGCCGCCTGTTGTCGCAACAATTCTCTCAACGGCTTTGACCCCCAGCGACTGCCAGATTTCTGGCGAGACACCTGTAACGGTTGTTCTAGCGTGAATATCCCATATTCCATCGACTGTGTTTTGGATCATCAGTCGGTATTTGAGAAATTCGATCTCAGATAATTCCTCTGGCTGGCTCATGCCTTTCGACCAAATGACGCTGAGTTCCGAATCTTGATAGATGTCCCTACGTGCGTCGCGCAAAGCCGTTGCACTGGCGTTAACAGCGGCTGCTCGCGAGTACAATTCCGTTTGCTTTTGCTGTGCAGTGTTTTGGCGAATCTGGATAGCCAAATAGATCAATGTCACGATGACACCGATTGAGCCAACAAATTCGCCCAGCGCTCCTAGTTCCATAATGTTCATGTAAATCCCATCTGAATTGATGCAGAAAGGTTAGCTGAGAGGTTGTTGCATGTCTGCAATGGGTGCGGATTCAATGGATCAGCGCAATACGTAATCTCAGACTGAGCATGGCAAAGCCGTCGAAGACATGGCAGCGAAGTACCAGCAAGAAGTCGACGCTAGAAACTGAATCGATTCTGCTAGTTGATCTAGGTTTGATTCAGGTCAGATTATGTCGACGCCCCGACGACCTCGCCGATGGGTCTCCAAGCATTGGTCCGATACATTCCTCTCGGACGATCGCTTCGTTTTTTAGAGGACGTCGACTTGGGGAGGGAGTAGACGTGTACCGTCGGCCAGAAGCGGACGCGTACTGATTGCCTTGACCGAACGCGACGCGTCAGGTTGTCGAGGCAATCAGGGCAACATCACGCCGGCGACGACGAACCACGAGTCCCTCGTGGGGTAGCGAAGTGCATGTATCTCATTTTTCGTCATAATCGCGGGTCAAACCGCGTCCAATGGCCCTAAGGAAATCTCGAATGCTCTACCTAAGCCGGTTCAAAGTCCGAGAAGCCAGCAGGCACGAAACTTACAAGATGTTTGCGTCGCTAGACCTAGACGGCCCTGAACTGGCCGGCCCAGAAGGCCTGAGAATCGTTGGCCGGTGGCACGATATTGTTGCGGGAAACGGGGTCGCGATAATCGAATGCGATGACCCCAAGGTCCTCGCAGCCTGGAACGTGCAATGGAATAGCGTCCTGGACGTGTCAATCGTTCCTGCATTGGACGACGCCGCGGCCCAACAAGCCCTCAAAGATCTTCCGTAGCGTCGAATCGCGAAATTCGCTCTCGCGCTTGGGGCTCGTAAGCCCCGCTTTCATCGATACTGGCTCATGGCGAGATTCGAGGCAGGCGTATGTCTGCTAACGGCCCAAGAAGGGACTTTGGGCGATCTGTCGGTGTCATCGTCGAAATCCAGGTTGAAAAGACGTCGTCCGTGTCAGCAGGCGTCGTTGATAAGCTCATTCGATGGACAAACCTTTTCCCGCGTACTCAGGCGACGAACCGTACGTCTTCGTGAGCTACACCCATGCCGATGCAGCCAGGGTCTATCCGGAGATCCAGTGGCTGCATGACCAAGGCTTCAACGTCTGGTACGACGAGGGGATCGAGCCGGGTACTGTGTGGCGCGATGAGTTGGCCCGAGCGATCGATGGTGCCGCGCTCTTCCTTTTCTACGTCACCCCAACGTCGGTCGAGCGGCCCCATTGCCTGCGGGAAGTGGGGTACGCAGTTGATCATGAGTTCCCGTTCCTCGCCATTCATCTAGAGCCGACGGACCTCGATCCCGGTACTGAGCTCACGCTGAGTTCGATTCAGGCGATCCTCAAGTACGACACACCCGAGCGGGCGTACCGCTAGAAGCTCTTGCGATTTGCCACACAGCACGTCGACCGTGGCGCTGCTGAAGTCCGCCCCGTTCGGCAGTTGCAAGGTTGGTCGACACGCAACGTGGGCCTCGTCGTCGTCACGTCCGTTGTATTGATGAGCGCGCTAGCCTGGCGGCTGGGAGCCTCCGTGGCAGTGGAAGACCCGACAGATCGTGCGATCCCTGCGGTGGTTCGAACAACGATCGACATCCCCGATGACATCGAGCGCATTGGCCGCTTGAACGGCGTCGAAGCTGAGTTCTTCTTGGAAGGCGAAACGTTGGTCTACTTTGGGTATCGAGACCGCAAACTACATCTCTTTACGCGCTTTCTTGATTCGACAGAGACGATCGAACTACCGGTCGATGCGCGATTCGCCTTTTTCCCTTTCTTGTCGCCTGATGGCAAGTGGGTCGGCTACCGCGATATTCGCGACGGCGACTTCAAGCGGGTGCGCTCCGACGGCACAGGGGCACCGATCCAGATCGTGCTGACCCGTCGAGCGTAGTTCGTACATCCCGGGTCATTGGAACGTTTCGCGGTCGCCCCGACTTGGTGACGGCGACGTGTAAATGTTCGTCGCCAACGTCTTGCCAACGCAATCGAAACAACTCGCCGCGTCGGAGCCCGGAACCTAATGCGACCAAAACGAGCGGCCGAATGTGACCGGTGCGTCGCTCGACAACCTCTCGTAACCTTCGTTCTTCGTCTTCGGTCAGCACCCGTGCACGAACTTCGGCGTTGCGGACACGCTCGATTTTGAGTCCGGCTGTCGGATTCGCGAGTTCGAAACCATCGAGTCCGGATGCGAAGTCGAAGAATGACCGTAGTGCCGTTAGACGCCTGTTGACCGTGCTCGGCCTTCTCGACCGCCGTTGGCGTTCGTGCCACCGCATGACCTCAGCGCGCGACATGGCCACTATCGGCTTGTCGAACATCTCGCGCTCGTCGACCGTCAGCGCACCTCGAACGTTCTTATTCCGGTTGAGGAGCGTACGGACGGCGGTCTTCGCAACCTCCGTCGACCGGCCGTCATAGCCTTGTTGTGCGCGACGAGCGCGGAAATCACTTTCGTACTCGTCGAATACTGTCCAAACGCTCGGCGATGATTTGCGCTTGGGTGCAGGACGACGATACTCGGGTTTTCCATCCTCACCGTTCGCAATCCGCGTGAGGACGCGCGCGCACTCCGATCGAGCGAGGGAAATGGTGACAGTCGGATAGTCACCAAGCGGAATGTATCGACCGCGCGCCGGTTGGAAGTAGAAAAGCTTGCGACCACTCGGGTTGACGCGAACCTTCAGCCCGCGAACGCTGTGTTTGCCGCCGCTATCGCTGCGCCAATACGGCTTACCGATAGGTTCAAGAGCATCGAGGTAGGTTTTTGTAAACGCGGGCAAGGTGTCGCCGGTAGTGCATCCAGTAGTGCAGAGATGTTACGTTAGCCCGCGTTGCGATGCACCAGCCTGCATACTCAAGGTCCTTATATATCAATTAGTTGCCAGCTAATCCTATTGTAGTTCAGCGACTTACGATGCTGATTTCCACACTTTGACATGGTGGGGGTCGTTGGTTCGAATCCAATCGCGCCTACCAATCAAATCAACGAGTTAACAGAGGATCAGGCGTCCGTGCGATTAGCTCGTCGCTAGCATCCGTAGGAGAGTTCGACACCGGTCGGAACCATCCGCGCGCCGTCGTACTCCAGGAGTACCACCGAGGCTGACTCGTAGCCGCGCTGGTACATCAAGGCTTCGCCGCGACCGTCCCGGTCGTGATCAAAAAGGTTGAGCACCATGCCGTGGTAAGGCTCGCCCAGATCCCGCCCCTGGAATACGGGCATTCGAAGCCAACGGGCTACCTGGTCGTGGACCTCTATCGGCCTTCCCGTGTCGGCTTTTACCCACGCGGTTAACCCAAAGACGGTCGCTCCACCGATCAGCCAGCGTGCCCGGACAAACAACACTGGGTCATCACCGCCGAGGGTCAGTCTCTGGGCGTCGTAAGTGAGGCGTCCGCGTCTTTCTCGTAAGGCCTCATTACGGGCTAGCCACCGGAGCGGCCATCGGATTCCGCGCTCCACAAGACGCGCGTAGTCGTTGGTCTCGTCGATGACCGATGGAAGATGTTCATCGAACAGAGCCGCTAGAGTGCCTCGGACCATACCGTCTTGGGTGGCACTGAGAGGTGACCAGTCAAGTCCGAGACGGCCATCTGAGGGTTTTCCGGGCGAGCGTGGTGTGACGAGATAGTACTTTTCTCGGGTGCGGCTGAATGCGCGCCTATCGGCACGCTCGACGGTCCCCAACGCTACCGCTACGCCGTCACACCAGAGGTTGCCCGGAATCAGACGGTCCACGACGACGCCTATCTCTTTTTGTCGCCCGGTAAGCAACACGAATCGATCGCCTGCCGAGACCCCACTTGAGATCGACTCGACGTCGGCGGCGTTTGATGGCGTTGTCTCAAGCAGCCGAAGGCCACTGAGCTGGGCTTGGGGGTCACGCAGGTAGAGTGGGTTTTGACCGTACGAACGCATGGTAGGCCCGCGCCGACCAACGACGAAAATGACGCGGTTGTAGTCGTACTTGAACGCCACGCGGATGGAACCGTCATCGGCTCCGGCTACGCCGATCGATATCGACGAGGCGGCGAGTACTGCGAGCACATTCGCCCAATATCCGGTCGTCGTACGCACCTGCAGCCTCAGCCACGACCCTGCACATAACAAACTTAGCGCCGTTGTTTGATGCCCGTGGACAAGCACTGACGTTTGCACACGAAACGCGAACGAATGCGCCACCGGACGTCATCCTGTTGGCTTAAAGGCCAGCGCTTCGACCCAGGCCAATGCGGTGAACTCAGTGCCACTGCGAACGTGGGCCGCTGATTGTTCGATCCACTGGTCGATCTCTTGTTGCGTCGCCCAACCGAGTTCGACGAACTTCGGTCCCCACTCCTCTCGGACGATCGACTCCATGAGCGGACTACCCTGAATACCCGGCGCGGGCGGTAGGTTCTCGAAGGTCGCTTTCGCCCGAATCCGTGCGAATCCGGCCGCGTCGAGGTAGCTCGATACTTTTCGTCCGCTATCGGGATCATGCCCGTTGCGAAGGCGTAGTCGATTGGCGAGTTCGTTCACCCTTTTGATGTGCTCAGGCTCGGGGAACGCGAGATTTCCGCCGTGATCGAACTCCTTTACGCCGATCAGACCGCCCGGTCTCAGGACCCGATAGAGCTCGCGGAATCCGTCGATTGGATGTCGCAGATTCCCGACGACAGCAGATAGGAAGACGGCGTCGAAGCTGTCATCCGAATACGGGAGGTCATAGACGTCTCCTCGTGCGAAGGAAAGATCGAGCCCTTCATCGTGCGCCTGCTCTGCGACATGGCGCGTTTGCTCGAGGTCGAGTTCGATGCCAACGACCGTCCCCGGGTGGACCGCACGTGCGAGGCCAAGGGTAATCGTTCCCGGTCCGCATCCAACGTCGAGTAGCGACATCTGGGGCTTGAGTTCGCGCAGCAAGAACGCCGCGTGCGATTCCGCGGTGCGGAACGCCATCAGGGCCACAGCAGCCGCGCTGTAGCCGAAAGTGTAGCCTTCTGGGCCCACGATCTCCTCTTTGGCTTGCGAGTCGCATCCGAGCTTGCGACTGACCCGTTAGGTGCGGCGTTTACCGCTTGGATGGTTTGCGGGTTTGTCAGGAAGTCGGGTTACATCCCAGACGTTGCTTCGCCTAGAAGCGGTCGACCCGGACGCGCGTCGGGCACGTTCTCTCCATTGCGTACGACGAATTCACCGTTGACGAGGACGTGATGGATACCCCGCGAATAGGACAAGCCGTCGGTGTAGGTGGCGGTGTCGATGATCGTGTCGGGATCGAAGATCACAATGTCAGCGTCCATGCCGGCCTGCAGACGACCTTTACGGGCCGCTGCCGGAGCGACGGTTTCCAAACGCTGGGCCGGTAGCCACGTCATCTTCGCCAGTGCTTGCCTAAGCGGAATGAGCGACCGCTCCCTGACATAACGTCCCAAAACTCGCGAGAACGTTCCAGCGGTTCGCGGGTGTGCTAACGGCGCGTATCGCATGCCGTCAGATGCAATCATCACCTCCGGCGCAGAAATTGCCTGTTCGATCCAGTCTTCACGCATCATGTGAGCAATAACCACACCCCCGGTCTCGCGAAACCGATTGAATGTCTCCTCGGTCAAACGCTCACCGGTCGCCTGCCACTGCAAATCGCCGTACCCCATACCCGTTCGGTCCTGCCAACCGGTATCAAAGATGGCCGTGGCAATGTTGGTGGACGCAGCCGTGTACGGATAAACCTCCGCCGTCACATCGTGGCCTCGCTCGCGCGCGCCGGCGATCAGAGCCAGCGCAACGTCGATGGACCCGCGCGAGACGCTGTTGATATGAACAAGCTGCAGCGGCGTTCCATGTGCCATGGCCGTCGCCAAGACCTCCTGGACGCCGAGTAGGTCGGCCCCGTCGGGCATCCGTACATGAACAAAGACCGGAACTTCCCGATCTGCGGCGAACCTGAACAGTTCGGACACTTCCCGCGAATCCACCGCAGGGTGGTAGCCCACGGGAAAGCCGATTCCTACCGCGCCGGCATCGAGCGCCCGTACGTGTTGCTTGCGCATGGCAGCATATTCCGTCGGTTCGAGCGTCTTCCTGCGGCTGGCCCGGTCGAACCGCCAGCGTCGGAACTGTGGGCTCTGCCGTCCGTGCCGGTTGAGTGACTGCTGAAGTTCCGAAACCTCGGCACGATTCGCCGACATCGCGCCGTACCGCGCCCAGAAATGGTCCGCGCTTGCTCCGAAGTTGACGATGGAGTGCCCCGTGAGGGAATCGAGCCAGTTTGCAATTTCAGCGACGCCGCTCTCGAGCTCGAGCGCCGTGGTGATGCCATCGCGGACTTGGTAGCGCTGGGCTTCGGTCGAGAAGCCGTGGACGTGCAAGTCGATGAACCCCGGACTGACGACGAGCCCGCGCGCATCCAGGGCTGCTCGGCCTTCGATGGGCCGGTCGGTCACGATCTCGATCCGATCGTCGACGATGCCGACGTTGAGGACCGCGTCGAGTTCGGATTCGGGGTCAATGACACGACCGTCGAGGATGACGAGATCGAAGATCTCGGCGCCAGACACTGTTCCCGCGATAACGAGCTGGAGGACCAATGCTCCTCGTGCGATGAGTCTGATCAAGGGTCGCCTCCTCCGTCGCGAGTTCACTGCCTCGCGCAAACTACTGGCGCCGCTCCGTCAGGCAGTTTCTAGGCCGCCGATTTCGGCACCAAGCGAACGGGAACCTCCGCGATTCCGCGGATGAAGTTGTTGGGTAGCCGTTTCACGTCACCGGCCAACTCGACCTTCTCGAAACGCTTCATGATCTCTTCCCAGAGCACTCGAAGCTGCATTTCCGCCAGCCGGTTGCCCATACAGCGGTGGATGCCGAAACCGAAGGCCACATGATGGCGCGCGTTCTTGCGATCGATCAGCAATCGCTCGGCGTCCGGGAAGACCTTCTCATCGCGGTTGCCGGAGAGATACCACATGACGACCTTGTCGCCCTCGCGGATCTTCGCGCCGCCGAGGATGAAGTCTCGCTTCGCGGTCCTGCGCATGTGGATGACCGGTGTTTGCCAACGCACCATTTCAGAAACCATGTTCGGGATCAGGGCGGGGTTGGCGCGGAGCTTGTCGTACTCGTTGGGGAACTGATTCAACCCGATGACACCGCCCGAAATGCTGTTTCTGGTCGTGTCATTGCCGCCGACGATCAGGAGCAACACGTTGCCTAAGAAAAGCATCGGGTTTTCGATCATGTCCTTGGTGTTCTCGCCGTGGGCGAGCATCGAGATGAGATCGAATTTGGGTTCCGCTGCCGCGCGCTCTTGCCATAACGCCATGAAGACCTGCGCGCACTCCATGAGATCGGCTTGGCGCTGCGCCATATCGAGGTCGAGCCCGGTGAGCTCCGGCACGTTCGTCGTGATGTCCGACCAATAGATGAGCTTGCGACGTTCCTCGTAAGGAAAATCGAAGAGCGTCGCCAACATGCGGGCGGTCAGCTCGACCGATACGGCATCAACCCAGTTGAACGTTTCGCCGACAGGAAGGTTGTCCAGGATGTCCGCGGCGCGTTCACGGATGAGCGGTTCGAAGTTCGCGAGGTTCGTTGGCGAGACCGACGGCGAAACCGTCGCACGCTGCACGCCGTGCCCGGGCGGGTCCATGGAGATGAAGTTCTCGATCGGCACATCGGTTTCCATGGCGTCGTCGCCGTCCCGCGAATCGACGATGCCGATACCCTCGGCCGATGAAAAAACGTCGTGATTGGTATCGACCTGCTTGATGAGGTCGTGTGTCGTGACCGACCAATAGGAGTCACGCGGCGAATCAGCGACGTAGTGCACTGGCGCTTCCTCGCGCAGCCGCGTGAACCAGGGCTGCCATGTATCCGATTCGAAAAGGGTTGGTTCGCTAACGTCGAACTGATCGAGTGGAATCGAGTTGACGTCGAGCGTGGTTGCTTCGCTCATCGTTTCACCGCCAATGCGTCGTGAGATTCACGGTGAACTCTACCGGCATCGCCCGGTTCACTAGAAGGGCGTTCAAAGCTTCCGTCATCGCGCCTACTGGGCGGCGCTCATTAGCAGTTGGCCCCACGTTGGAGGCGCGAGGCGGTGGCTTCGGCGCCACAAGGTGATGACTCGGGTTTCCGTTGGCCGCTGGACCCACAAAGAGAAAGCCGGCAATTGCCGGCTTTCTTCGTCAATCAGACACGAGCTAGCAGCAGCAGCTTTCCTTGCAGCAATCGCAAGTCTTCGCTTTACAGCAAGCCCGGTCCTCGCATTCACATTCGCACGGTTCGTTGGCCATCGTGACCTCCTCTTGTCGGTTCTTCGATTTCATCGGCGAGTGCCCGAAGCTGATTGGCGACCGCGGATCGATTGAGCGTGTAGGTCCGCTCGCGTCCTCTCTTTTCGAAAGTGACGATGCCGCGCTCGGTGAGAATCTTCAGATGGCGCGACACCACAGACGCATCGACGCTGCAGCAACCACACAGGCACATCGCGTTCTGAGGTTCATGGCACCGACACAGCTCATAAACCAACGACAGGCGGTTGAACTCGCCGAGGGCTTTCAGAAAGTCTGCGACTTCTTGGGTCTGTGTCGAATCCATAAATGCATATTTGCGCATATGAGCAAATATTACGAGCCGCGGGTGAGAGAAACGTTGCACGTCGACCGACGCGCAGCCAGCAGCACCGCTCGTGAAGGCACACCGTATTGCCAGCTCGAACGTCCCGCACGCACGCTTTCTGCGCCGGAAAGACAACGGGGCGATTCATCTGGTCGCGTGCAGAGGTCGATGGTCGGCAAACCCGTTCCCTCACCACCCCAACCAGCGCATACGCCGTACGCGGGATCTCAAGCGTGAGTACTCGACGGTCGAAATCCGTCGTCCTCTCTAGCCGCGAATCAGCGTCGGGAGCCGACTTCGTCCTGGTATCGGGCGGTCATGTCCTCGACGGCTTTACCGTGTGCCGCCGCCATTTCCGGACGCGCGGCGCGAGCCCGGTCCGCGGCGGCCTGCATGGGTTTCGTGTGTCCCTGGAAAGCCGGCATCACATGGCGAGCGATCAGTTCATAGCTCTTGAGCGTAGCCTCAGGATCGGCCCAGTTGTGCGCCATCATGAGATACGCGCCGAATCCGGCCGATTGCGCCTGCAGCCGTTCGATCTGGGCGATCGCCATTTCCGGCGTACCGATCGCACCAAGCCCGGAATCGTTCACAAACGAGACCATCTCGGCCACTTTTTGGCCTTCGACCGCCATCTGCGGGAAGGCGGCGACGTTCTGCATGTAGTCGAACCAGTGCTCGATCCCGTATTGGACGTCGCGGTAGGCCTGATCCATCGTCTCGGCGATATGCACCATGCCGACGAGCCGCCAATCGTGCCGGTCGACGGTCGCGCCGTTCGCGGCGGCTTCCGCTTCCATCACGTCCCAATGCAGCGCCAACGCATCGAACCCGGCCGCCATTGTCGCCCCGATCGACAAGAGCCCTGCCCCGTGTCGACCGGCGAGCCGCGGGCCAGCAGGTGATGCAACAGCGGCGCAGCAGATGTCGAAATCCGAATACGGCTGCAGGTGCAACCGGGCATCGCGTAAATCCCATCGATCGTTCTTGAAGGTAACGGGCTCCTCGGATCGGAGGAGCTTCATGATCACTTCGAAGCTGTCCTCCATGAGATCGCGGGTTTCGCCTGGCGACAGGCCGATCATCTCGGCGTCGGTCGGGAGCGACCCAGGTCCTACACCCAGCATCACGCGACCTCGGGTCAAGTGATCGAGCAGCACGATGCGTTCGGCCACCCACAGCGGGTTGTGATAGCTCAAGCTCACGACGCCGGTGCCGAGCTTGATATGCCGCGTACGTTCCGCGGCGGTCGCCATGAACACCTCGGGCGAGGCGATGATCTCGGTGCCCGCGGAATGGTGCTCACCGATCCAGGCCTCGTCGAAGCCGCAACGATCGAGCCAGGCAATCAGTTCGAGGTCGTTCTGCAGCGCCAGCGTCGGGTTGATCCCGGGCTTGTGGAACGGCGCCATGAAGATTCCGAAACGCATCCTGTCGACCATGGTCGAATCCTCGTTCGTTGATCCTCGCGACACTGCCTATGAGGACGGCGCCGGCCTAGCCCGCCGAATCGTACCCATCGGCCGCCTCCTTCCCTGATTTCACCGCATGCCGGTCGATTCCGAGCCGCGGCGCGAGGAAATCGAGCAGTCGCCCGTAGTATTCGAGTTGTGCTTGCGTGCCGAACCATCCGTGGCCCTGGCGGTTGCGCAGGTACCATTCGACGTGCGAGCCGGACTTTTCGAGTGCGTCGCGCATGCGCTTTGCGTGTTCGAGCGGCGCGCGCCGATCCTGAGCGCCGTGAGCGAGCAGAACATCCGTCGTGATCTGATCGGCCAGGAAAACGGGAGACCGCGATTCCAGCTTCGCGTCGTCGCCGAGCACACGTCGCATGAAGGCGACGCCCGAGCGCGTCGAGCGGACGTCGCCGAAGGATTCCATGATCGTGAGATCGTAGATACCGGCCGCTCCCACCGCGCAGCGGTAAAGATCGGGCTCTCGCGCGGCACCCATCAACGCCGAGTAAGCGCCGTAGCTCGCGCCGTAGATACAGATCCGCTCAGGATCGGCGATTTTGTTCTGAATAGCCCAGTGTGTTGCGTCGGTCACATCGTCCTGCATGAGTCCGCCCCAACGGCCGAAGCCCGCCGACTCGTAGTCGAGCCCGTAGCCACCGGAACCGCGGAAGTTCACCTGTAGAACGTGCACCCCATGCGCCGCCATGAGTTGGTTCTCGGCGGAGAACGACCAGAAATCGCGCGTGCCGTGGGGTCCGCCGTGCACGTTGATGATCATCGGACCCGGCCGCGGCGCATCGGCACGGCTGGTCAGGTATCCGTAGATTTTTGCCTTGTCGCGCGTCTCTAGCTCGAACGGCATCACTTCGGCCAGGGTCGCGGCTTCAAGCTCGGGTTTGGCGGCGAAAAGCTGCTCGACTTTCTTGGCCTCGAGGTCGACGAGGATGAACTTGCCGGGGTTTCGATCGCCGCTGACGTACGCGATCGCCTTCTGGTTATCCCGCGTCGAACTCGTGAACGTCACGACCTCGTTCGGAAAGCTCTTGTTCAACGCGACACGGATCTGCGCGAGCGGATGGCTCGGAATGAGGTCGTGCTCTTTCGGATAGTGCAGATCCGAGCGAACGGCGTAGATGCGGTAGTCGTTGTCCCGAACGACCCGATTGAGATCGACGCCCGGAATATGAAAGACCGTCTGGTGCTTTCGAGTTTTGTCGTCGTAGAGACCGAGGGCCGCGTGGCCGCCGTCGTTACGGGTGTCCCACGTAAAATACGTGTCCGGTTTCGGCCCGAACGCGAAGGGTCGCCAACCCTGCTCGCCGAATGGCGTTTGCTCGATGAGATCCCACCGGTTGCCACGCCGCCGATAGACCTCCGCTTCGTTTTCCGCGTTCGTTCCGGTCGAGAAGACCACCTCGCCCTCTTCGTCGGTCACGAAACCGCCACGCGGCACAGCACCACGCGCCACCCGGCGGCGGGACTCGTTTCTGACGTTCTGCAGGTACACCTCGGCGAACCGATCGGCAGATGCCCGCACGAGGACGTGTTCCGGATCGTTGGGGAGCGTGTGAATTACCGTACCGCGGCCCAGGTTGCGGGTACGGCCGTTTTCCACGTGAATCGACATCAGCTCGCCCGTCATGCCCATGACGTCGGCAAAGATGCGCCGTCTCGGCGTGACGACAAGGAACTCATCGTCCACCCAGACCATCTGGGCAATCTCCCGCTCGTCGCCCAGGTTGAAGCTGAAGGTCAGCTCGCGTTCGGGATAGGTGAACGCGGCAAACCAGTTGTCGTCCCCTTCTCGTTTCGTTACCGCCAAATATTCGCCGCTCGGCGAGATTTGCACCCCGGTGTATTGGGCCTCGGCTAAAAGGTCCTTGGCGGTCGGTGTGTTCGCCCCGGCGACCCAGGCGAGCAAGGCGCAAAAGAGAGCCAGAATTCGCTGCATAGTCAGATCCCCCAACCCATGCCTTGTAAGCATCCGGTCCGCGTTTGGCAAGGGCTGCGACTCGTGGCGTTGCTGGGGATTCCGATTCAACGGAGGAGTAGGCTGGATTTCTGATTGCTAATGGGATGGTCCACCCCGAGTGGACAATCAGTGTCCCCACACGACGTTCCCTCGAGGAGACCATCCCATGACGCAGATCGTGACCCTAGGTATCGATGTCGGCAAGAGCACCTTCCACGTGGTCGGTACGACGCACACGGGTAAGCCGGTGTTCCGGCAGCAGTTCAGCCGAGCGAAGCTTGCTGAGTTTGTCGCCACTCACAGCCGATGTGTGATCGGCATGGAAGCGTGCGCTGGTTCACAACACCTGGCGCGGCAGTTTGAACGCGACGGTCATGACGTTCGATTGATGGCAGCGCAGTTCGTCAAGCCGTACGTGAAGACCAACAAGAACGACTTCAACGACGCCTTGGCGATTGCGGAGGCGGTGCGGCGCCCGACCATGCGATATGTGCCGATCAAGACGATCGAGCAACACGATCAGCAAGCCCTGCACCGCGTCCGTCAGCAGCTCATGAAGACGCGCACAAGCGTCATCAACGAGATCCGAGCGTTTCTGTTGGAGCGAGGTATCACGGTGCGCACGAGTCCGACAGCGTTGTCGAAGGCCTTACCGACGATACTGGCGGACGACGAGAGCACATTGTCGCGGCGTCTACGCGCGCTTTTGGGATTACTGCAACGACAGTGGCGTTACTTAGATGATGAAGTTCGCACGATTACCCGGGAGATCGAGCAGATCGCGCGAGAGCGCGATGACTGCCGGCGTCTGCAGACGATTCCGGGCATTGGCACGCTGACATCGACGGCGTTGGTGGCGGCGATCGGCAAGGGTGAGCAGTTCACACGCGCCCGAGATGTATCGGCGTGGCTCGGGGTGGTGCCACGGCAACACTCGACAGGCGGCCGGACGCGATTGCTGGGGATCAGCAAACGCGGCAACCGCTACGTTCGGAGTCTGCTGATACACGGCGCGCGCAGCTGCTACTACAACCTGTGCCGGGAGGATCACCGCCTAGGTGTTTGGCTGAATGACCTTGAGGCGCGGGGCTTGCACCCGAACGTGATCATCACGGCGTTAGCGAACAAACTGGCGCGCCTGTCATGGGCAGTCCTGCGCAGTGGTGAGGAGTACGATCCAGGGCGCGCGTAGCGGCAGTTGTAGGGAACGGATTTTGGTTGCCCATCGGGCATCTCGTTAGCGGCAGGCTTCATCAGTCGATCCAGCTTCGTCGAAGCTCGGGCAAGAAAAAGGGGTCTACGAACCCGCCTTGCTAATTGAGCCGACGAGCCGCGGATCCCACTCAGGCCAGGGCGTGAAATAGCCCATTAACAGGCCGGATACATTTGTGCAGACCGACTGATTGCCAAAGTCGCCAATGACTGTTGCAACGATGGGGTGGCCCATACATTTTTCTTGCGAGGGGCTCTGCCCCTCGCGCTCCCCATCGCGCATCGGTCGTTCAAGGCTGATGAGGTGACAGGCCGCGAGCCGCTTCGCGGCTTGTTGGCAGTTTCTTGCGATGCAAAAACTGCTGCAGCGTGAGACTTCCGTAGCGCGGGTTGTACGAGATTTACCCACCGCGCTCTCGCGAACCGACTGCCGAGTAGCGTGTCCTTCGTGAACCGCCCAGATCTCCTCGACCCCCGAGCGCTATTCGATAGCCGGTCGGCAGCCGTCCAGCACACGCGCGTTCCACGAGTTGAGGCGTCGTGGCGCCTCGCATTCATACGACATCAGGAGGTCGGCTTGAAACGATTGTTGATCGTTGGGCTGTATGCCCTGCTACTCATTCCTACAAACCCTTTCGGGGTCGAGATTTCCTCGGTCGGTGGTATCGCTTCGGCGTGCGAATGGGACCCAGATACCATGACGCTGAGGTGCGGCCTCGGGGAGTCGAAAGAAGATTTCTGTGAACATCCGAGCCGTGCGTTTGGACCGCCGCCAGTTTTTTGCGCGGGCTACTACGAAGAATCTACAGCACGAACGCCGATCGACGACGGCTCAGGGGGATCGTCATCGGACGTGGGTGGAGGCACTTTGGCGTCGCCTACAAGCGATCTACCACCCGAGAATGAGCAGCCTATGATTTGTAAGATTGCGGATGCCGCAGGACTACCGTTGGCCCTCTTGACCATTGTGACCGTGCCGTCCCTGGCGATAAGTGTTCCGCTTGCGCTTGCAACCGTCACGGTTGCGTCGGTTGACTTCGGTTGCACATACGGACCCCACTAGGAGCGATCGATGGCTATCAACTTGAAAAGCGCTTGGGCGTCCTACGTCGCGTCATGGAAGAAGCCCTTCGGCCCGGCTCATTGGGCCGTGCTAGGCGTCGGCATCGTGGGCTTCGTCTACGCGATTTTCTTCTAGGCGCTCCGATCGAATGTCGAGGGGGCGAACCAAGGGACCGATCAAGAACGCTTGGACTGCGTATTATCGAGTCTTGGAAGAGACCGTTCGGTCCCGCCAATTGGTTCGCAATCGGCCTCGCAATCGTTGCCATCATCTTGTCGATCATCGCCGCGCTCGGACCGGCTTGACAGCGTCGCGCCCTGGTTTCTAGATGGCCTCTCGACCTTGTCGGCTGAGCACTCGCCATGGACGGACTCGACCTTTTGATCAGTGCCGACGCTCACGTCGGCGAATCCGATGCCCTTCGTTCACGTCTCCCCGAGGCGATGCGCGAACGGATGCCGCTGCTGGTACCGGGCAAAGGCGGCGACCACGATGTCGAGGTCAACGGTAAAACCGAAAACCGTTCGTCGTGGAAGACGCTCTCGGAACGAGATAAGGAACTCGAGTTCCGCAGTGATCTTTCCCTCGGCACGAATCTCGACTGGCGCATCGCGGACATGGTGCGTGAGGGCGTCGATGCGCAGGTCATTTTTCCGAACGTCGCGCTCGATTGTGGCGGCAGCCATCAGTCGGCCGAGTACTCGCTCGTGTTTGCGCGTGCCTACAACGACTACGTCTTGGAAGCGTTCTCGCCCGAACGTCGACGCTTCAAGCCTGCGGCGATGGTTCCGCTCGACGACATGGAGGAGACGCTCGCGGAGGTCGACCGGGTGCTTGGACTCGGGTTTGCGACGGTCTTCTTGCCTTGTGTGGTCCCGTGGCAGCCCTATCGGCTGAAAATCTACGAACCGCTCTGGGCGCGTCTCGAGGAAGCCGCCATCCCGATCACGTTCCATGTCTTCAGCGGTAATCTGTCGTTCGGGGGCGAGTTCGCCGACGCGGCCGGGATGAGCGAGGAGCGCTTAGCGCTCACGGTCGAGTACGGGCGCGAGCGACGTAAGCACGCCGAACATCTCGATACGGTGATCGGCATGGCCGCCGGAATGGCCCCGATCCTCGAGCTTACGGCGTCGGGCGTGCTGGAACGTCATCCGAACCTGCAGTTCGTCGTGACGGAATCGGAATGTGGTTGGCTCGCGTGGGCCTTGCAGGCAATGGATCAGATGCAGCGTCGTCGGCACCTCTACCGCAAAGACCTGCCCGAGAAGGCGAGCGACTATTTCCGTCGTCAGGGATACATCACGATCACCGATGATCCGGTGGCGTTGCACAACGCTGATTTCACCGGGTCCGACCGGTTCCTTTGGGGCAACGACTACCCACACGACGAAGGCACGTGGCCGGAAAGCCAACCGAGTATCGATCTGATCCGCACCTCACTCGGCGAGGCCGCGTCGCGTGTGCTGTACGGCAATGCGGCGGAACTCTACGGATTCGATGTCAACTATTTGTCGCGCGTGAGACCTGGATCGACCCATTCGTAGGTGGCGGGCGCAATACGCTCGAGGACGATGACGTAGAACTCAAACGTCGAACTCTCGAAATCGATCTTTTCGAGGTGCACGGTCTCTTCGGACAAACCTTCGAAGACGTCGTATCCGGGATAACCGGCGAGCGGCGCTCGAGTCCCATCGATCGTGTCGTCGGGCGCACCCGTGATCTTGGCGTCGAGCGCGTCCTCGATCATTTCGATGAGACCGCTCGCGTCTGGCCGTCGGCCGGGCACGCGAACGAACGTCGCCCACGTGAAGGCCACGATTCCGCCCGTCTGAAGT
Source organism: uncultured Pseudomonadales bacterium (assembly GCA_951813295.1). GTDB lineage: Bacteria > Pseudomonadota > Gammaproteobacteria > Pseudomonadales > Azotimanducaceae > VXYL01. The sequence goes on along the minus strand of CATOTI010000001.1, from coordinate 586,523 downwards.
TGGGGGGGCGACCCACTTCGCGAGGAAATCGACGAGCAACGGCCGCTGGACATCGTCGCTCGAGCCGGCAAAGAGCGCCTGGTCCATGAGCGTTGTCGTGCGTGCGCTCGGTTTCACGAATCCGGGTGGGTTGAAAGCCATTACCCGATACGCCCGCGCGGCGAGGGGTACGTTGGTCACGTCGACGATGCCGGTGTCGATGCTCGAACCGGGCGCTAGCCGTTCGAAGCGCGCAGAAACGAGTTGGATTGCGCGTTCGTTGATATCGAACGCGACGACGTTTGGTGCGCCCGCGTTCAGCATCGTGAGCGCTTGTAGTCCGGAGCCACACCCCATATCGAGACAACAGTCCGTTTCCTCGAACGACAGCCCTCGCAATGTCATATCAAGCGCCCGCGCGAGGTACGTTCCGAGCGTCGAGCGCGGGAACTCGTCACCGTCGATTTCCGCCAGATCGGCTTCGAAGGACCGGAAGAGTTGCTCGATACTCATCATCGCCCAATTCCCGTTCAATGCACTGTCGAAGCGAAATGCACGTAAGACCTGATCACACTCTCGAAACATGTCGCGTCAGCGAAGCGTTTCCGCTTCGCGCTACGGTGTACTTCTATTAGCCTGCATGAAATCCACGAACCGCGAGGGATATCCATGAGTCGAAGCAATGCGCTCCGCGAGCAGCTCGGTGGTGCCCACCCGGCCGCCGTCAACAAGGTCAAGGACCATCTCGAACCTTACGTTCAAGCCTTCATCGAGAACGCACCATTTGCCGTCATGGCATCCGCCAACGCGGATGGCGATTGCGACGCGTCGCCGAAAGGAGGCGTCCCTGGATTCGTCAAAGTCGTGGACGAGCGTACGCTCCTCATCCCCGATATCGGCGGTAATCGCCTCTTTCAGACGTATACGAACTTCGAATCGAACGCGAAGGCGGGTTTCGTCTTCATTATCCCCGGCATGGACGTGACCGCGCGCGTCAACGGCCGGGTCCGCATCGTCGACGGCGAAGAACTCGCGCAACGTGGACTTGCGCCCGAGGTTCTCAATCCCGACGCGAATTCGGGCCTCGTGCAGGGAATCGAGCTCAACATCGACGAGGCCTATTTCCATTGCCCGCGGTCGTTCCAGTTCGCTGAACTCTGGAACACCGACGTGATCGAGGCCAATAAGGGAAAGTCGCTGAAATCCTTGGGCGACTAAACCTCGGCGGCGGCCGCTACGACGTAAACGCTGGCGGCTGCGTCGCCTGCCACGACGGCCTCGCGCGCAGGCGTTTGAACCAGTCGTCGAGCGTGGCGTAATCGCCGATCGGGATTTCGCAGGCCGATGCGTACATGAGAGCAGCACCGATCGCGAGATCGGCATTCGTGACGTCGTGTCCGCAGAGCCAGGGCGAGTCCCCGAGCGCGACGGCCATCACCTTCGCGCAGCGGTCGAACTCAGCGAGGAGCTGCCCGATACGCGCAGCGTCCGGGTCTTGCCCCATCGTCGGCTTCAGCATGTTCTCGGCCATCAGCGCGTCGCAGGTCGGCGAAAGGTGCGACGCCTGCCAGAACTGCCATCCCATCACGCGCGAGCGCTCGATCGCTTGACGCGGGAGGAACTGATCCAACTCGAAGCGATCGCAGAGGTACACCATGATGGCGTTCGACTCCGTCAAAGTGTTCTCACCCGCCTCGAGCACCGGTACCTTGCCGTTGGGATTCAGGGCGAGGAATTCTTCCTTCTCGTTCTCACCGCCCATTCCGGGCGGGCGCACGTCGACGAAACGTTCATCGACGTCAAGATCGGCTTCTTTGATCAGAAGCGCGACGCGACGACAGTGGTGCGATCCGGGGCTCGTGTGGAAGGTGATGATTTCAGACATGAAGCGGCCTTGCTCTTAACGTGATGATGAGACGGGCGAGCGTCGCGATAGGTAACATGCCCGACGTGGTGAACACGAAAGCAGCGTGGTCCGCGCAGATCCGAAGGCTGCAATGGCATCGGTTCGAGCGTCACCTGGAATCCGAGCGTGACGCACTAGCAGCGCACTGTCGCCGGTTGACGGGCAATGCCGATGACGCAGCCGATCTCACACACGACACGCTCCTGCTCGGTTTCGCTTGGCTTGGACGCTTGTGGACCGACATCGAGCATCCACGCGCGTTTCTCTTTCGCACGGCACGGAACCGGTGGATCGATGTGATGCGTCGGGAACACAACCCGCCGGATGCGATCAACCCGGCCGGCGACCCGGCCAAGAACCTCGAGCTGGAGGAAGTTCTGGCCCGCGCCGAGGAGGTGTTGAGTCCGTCGGAGTACGACGCATGGCTTGCTTGTCGGGTGTTCGGATCGACGAGCAAGGAAGCAGCGGCCGCCCTCGGGCGTTCGCCGGATGCGATCAAGATGGCGAGTTCTCGCGCGACACGACGACTTCGAGAAGCATGGCAATAAGGGGTCGATAGTGGAAATCAGCAGTTTGGGATCGATCGACGCCGTCAGCAGGTTGACGCTCGGCGGTGGTGGCATCGGCCAGGTCTGGGGGTCAACCGATCGCAACGAGGCGATCGCGACGGTACGAGACGCTTACGCGCGCGGCGTGACCTGCTTCGACATGGCGCCGCTCTATGGCGACGGCGAGGTGGAAACCGTTCTCGGACTCGCGTTCGAAGGCAGTTACCCCTCGGCCAGCCGCGTGACAACCAAATGCATGCTGGGCGATACGCCCGCCCCGGCGGTCGAGCAAGCGCTCACGTCATCACTGAATCAGTCATGTGAGCGCTTGCAGCGGGACTTCGTCGACGTCTTCATTCTGCATGGCTACGTCGTGCCCGATGACGCATCGGACCTCCTGCGCCCGGAAATCCTCAAACGAATCGGTGTGCCGCAAAGTCGGTTCTTCGAACACGTGGTGCCGGTTTTCGAAGCCTTGAAGATGTCGGGAAAAATCGGCGCTTGGGGTGTCACCGCGGCCAGCACCCAAGCACAGAACCTCCATGTCATCGACGCGGAAACCAGCCCCGATGTCGTTCAATGCATTACGAATCTCTTGGATTCGCCGGGCGGGATGGCTATCACGCGAGAAGGGGCCGATCCACGCGCCGTAATCGCGGCCGCGGACGCGCGTGGGATCGGTGTGATGGGTATCCGCGCCGTCGCGGCGGGCTCGTTGACCGGCGCGCTCGACCGGGTCCTGCCGGAGCGTTCACCCGAGATGCGGGACTGGAATCGTGCGGCGCCGTTTCGTGAACTTGCCGCGCGGATCGGCGAGACCCCGTCCTTTCTGGCACACTGATACGCCCTCTCGATGCCGGGCGTCGATACGGTCGTACACGGCGTCAAAAACCGTGACGAACTCGATGAGTGCATCCGCGCGGAAGCGTCCGGGCCGCTCAGCCCGGACGTGATCGACGAGATCGACCGCGCGGTTTTACCTAGCGCGCGCTGACTTCTGCCGCGACGGCGGCAGCGTCGTCGTGGTTGAGGAAGCGTTCGGGGATATCGAACTTGAAGATCCGCGCCGCGTTCAACCCGAGGATCTTCGCGCGCTCACCATCATCGAGGTGTCCCATCGTCCGCTCGACCGCTTGTGCCGAGTACGGCCAAGAGCCTTCGTGATGCGGAAAGTCGTTCGCCCACAGGAAGTTATCGACGAGGCCGCACTCGCGAGCGAGCAAGAGGCCCGCTTGGTCTTCCTGGAACGAGGCGAAGCCTTGGCGTTTGAAGTATTCGCTCGGTAGCAGCTCGAGTTTCGGTCGAACCCACATATGGTGTTTCTTGTACGCCTCATCCAAGGCTTCGAGCAGGAACGGAACCCAACCGATACCGGCCTCGATCGTGCCGAAACGTAGTTTGGGGTGGCGCTCGGCCACCCCGGACGCGCAGATGTTAGCGACGGCTTCGGAGGTCGGCAGGAGTGAGTGGATCGCGTAGTTGATCACCGCGCCGCCCTGACTGCGCGAGGTGCGCGGATCACGACCCGTCGACACGTGGAAGGTGACCGGTAGCTCCGTGTCTTCGATGCAATCCCAGAGCGGTTCGAATTCGCGCAGGTTGTAGTTCGGGTCGTCGACGTCCGGCGGGCCGAAGACCGGTTTACAGGGCAACGAAAGGCCCTTGAAGCCGAGTGCTGCGACGCGCTGAATCTCATCGATCGCCTGATCCATTGCCGCCGGCGCGATCGCGGCCATGGGTGCGAGACGATCGTTGTACGCACCGTATGCTTCCCACACCCACTCGTTGTAGGCCTTGCACATCATGTGGCTGAACTCGACATCCGGGGTGGCCCATATCGTGAGGCCCTTGTTCGGAAACATGATCTCGGCGTCGCAACCATCCATCGCGAGTTCGCGAATGCGGGTCTCCGGATCACGACCGCCTTCGTTGCGGATCTTGTCGTGTCCTTCGAGGGGCTTCGCCCAGTTGATCTTCGCGAGGCGGAAGCCTTCCGTTTTCTGGAACAGCTCCTTCTCGCCTTTTGCTTCGCCCTCAGCGGCGGTGCGGGCGACGACACCGGGAAGGCGGTGATGGTATTTCTTGTCGATTCGATCGGAGAGAAACGAATTAGGCTCCTGCACGTGGCCGTCGGCTGAGCACATGAAGAATTTGTCAGCCGCGTCGGGTCGCGCTGAGCGCGACCAACCCGATTGCCCGGGAGTATCCAATCGCCATACATTGTTTTCGTCCGGATCAGGCAGTGATTCAGCCATGGGTTTCCTCGTTCTCGTTCATTGATGTCGTAATGTTGTCCGCTCGGCGGTCGGATGCAACTATCGGTGACTGGGCAATCCGTTTACTCGTCCGGTCGATACCAGATCGGCGAACTCCAGGCACGATCCTGGATCGTCGCGTGCATATCCTCTCGCGGCTCGACGCCCGCACGAATCGCATCCCACGTCGACCATCGGCAGATCGGGTTCTCGAGCACCCGTGCGTAATAAAAGGCGTGTTGATCGGGTTCGAAGTCCGGATCGCTCCAGGTCGCCATGAGTTCGGCGGCACCCTTGCCCGGGGTCGGTTCACACGTGGCGAAATCGACTGTTGCGCCGTTGTCGGGGCAACGATGCGTCTCGGGATCGACGACGCCACCATCCGAGCACGCGACGTCGTAGACCTGCTCGTTCGGTTCACCGCCGTCGACCCAACCCTTGATGATCTGGAGTCGTTGCAACGTGCCGCTGTCGACGTCGCGCATAGCCCAGACGAAGAAATCCGGTGCTTGCTCCGTGCGCGTGAGCTCACCGCCCATGGGAATGCCGTTCGCATACGCGGCGGGAATCGGATCGTTCGACGTCGCCAACTCGTCGGGTAGATCGTGACTGCCAAAAAAGCGCACCTTGATGTGCGGTCCGCTCGTCGAGAAGGTCTCCTTGCGACGGAACGCGTCAAAAATCGACTCGCGTGTGTTCGATTCCGCCCACACGGCGGCTAGTCCCGAACCGCCCCAGTACTGCGATGCACCGTTCGCGTACGGCGAACCATCCTGGGCCGGTTGATCGAGGGGTACGGATCCGCGCTGGGTGGGGTTGATGTCGAGAATGCCGGTCTTGCTCCAGTAGTTGTCTTCTTCGAAAGAGCCCGCGGCGTTGTGCGTATCGGACGACCCGACCACACCAAACTCGTATGGATTGAAGCCCTGGGTTTCGCGCATCACGAGGCCCCGGAGATAGGCATCACGCACATAGCTACCGGGCGGGTCGCTCGGCAACACGCTCGCCACACGGATCGGCATGATTTCGAAGTTGGCCCACTCGTCGTTCGGCGAGAGCATGGGGTGCGTATCGGATGTTCCCTTCACCTGCGTGTTCTCGACGATCGGCTCGTTCCGCATTCTGAGGTCCGCGTAGGCGGCATCGATCGGGTCGTCGCTGCGCCAGTACGTGCGCTCGAACATCCAGCCGTTCGATCCGTTGGAGTTATGCGGAATCGCGATCGCGTCGATGCCGGCCTCGCGCTGTGTGTCCATCCAGCGCCAGAGGTCTTCGGGGTTGAGCGAGTCGAGGCGGCTGAACGGCAGGTCGGCCGGTTCGTCCCTGAAAACGACGTTGCGGTGAAGATTTTCCGCCTCGGGTCCGCTCGACGTGTATTCGTACGCGACGAAGGTGGTAAACGTGCCGGGATCGTTGTGGCGCTCGGCGGCCGCGATGATCTCCTCCCAAGCGTCTCGCGCAATGCCGCGGTCGTCGAGGTCGTCTTCGACTTCGCCACGATTCACCGCGCCCATATGTCCCAGCACGCCTTGAAAAGCGGCGCCTGCGCCGAGCGGCGTTGTGGCACCTCGTACGAGTTCTGAGAGTCGATGTTCGCCGAGCGGCCCGGACTCATCGGAGAGTGCCCGCATCATGCCGAGATAGAACGCATGATCCGACACGCCTTGAAAATCGAGCGGCTTCTTCATCTGCATGACGAAACCGCTGGCGTGCTCGATCGCGCCACCCTTGGCGAAGACATAGGCATCCTCGGGTGTGCGACGGGTACCAAACAGGAACGCGTCGAACGACAGGTTCGTGTGCACGTGCAGATCGCCGAAGAACGCCTCTTTGTTCGGATGTACCGTGACGTTCGATGGCATTTCGGCGACCGCGGGTTCTGGGTCCGGCGCTGGCGCGGCGGGTGGCGTGGTCTCGCCACAGCCTGCCAGCGTGAGTCCCAAAAGTAGCACCGCCAAGGAAATCGAGGAACGCATGTTCAGCCCCTGCCTGACACATTCTTCGCAATTGTGCGCCTTCTCTCGGGGAAGCGCTAAAGCCCGGGATCGGCGGGTTAGTCCATCACGCGCCGGTAGATCAGCTTCTCTTCGCGGATCTTTTCGCCGCTGCGCATCACGATGTAGGTGTCCATCATGTCGGGACCGCGTCGATAGAAGCTGATGCCCGAAAAATGCAGTGCATCGGATGCCGCGTCGACGAATCGAAACTGAACGAAATCGCCCTTCTCTTCCCACGCGACGAATTCATCGGTGAAGTGTTTGACGCGCATCCCGAACCTGCCTTCTGCATCGGGTTTCAGCACGAGCAACTCGTAGAAAACGACAGTATTGCCGTCCATGAGCTTGAAAGTGCCGACCATCGAACCGGCCGAGGGCGGCGCCCATGATGCCTCGAACGTGTTACCGAAGGCCGTACCCCGCCAGGAGCCGATCAGCAACGTCATGTCATCGAAGGTATGGCTCGGCGGCGTTTCACCGTCAGCGAGTTGGAAAGTGTGTTCGGTGCGCGTCTCCTTCGCATCGAGCGAAGCGCAGAGCGTCACCAGCAGAGCGAGTAGGATCGTTCGGACGGCCATCGCATTGCTCCTCTTTCGAGCGAACAACCTTAACGCAGGGCGTCCACCACCACGCTCAAGCGCCCGAGGTGGGCGTTGGCGATGTTGGACTCGAGCGCCCAGGTGCTTAAAGCTATGTGCGAAACGAACGGCAACTCACGCCACGCGGCGATCGAGCGGGCGACGGACGACGCCGATGTCACGAGAGACACCTCACCTTCGACACCGAATCCGGTCAGGTCGCGCCCGTCCTCCTCGGCATATCGTCTGATGTCGTCGAAGACCGGCGCCGCCGCGTGGAACACGGGCACGAACCATCCGTCGGCGAGCCGCGCGATCCGCTGTCGGGCGATCTGCGGCGGTGCTTCGCCGGTACCGATCCAGATGGGTGGGATGTGTTCCGGCGTCGGTGCGATCGTGACCGTGGTCGTCGAATCCAGTGGTCCGTCGCCCGTCGTCGGTCGTCCTTGCCACAGCGAGCGCAGTGTCGCGATCTGCGCTTCGAGGCGTAACCCACGCCGCTCGAACGCCATTCCGCTGGCCGCGTACTCGCGCCGATTACCGCCGACCGCGATCCCGAGGCGTAATCGCCCCGAGGCGACGAGGCAAAGCTCCGCGATCTGTTTTGCGAGTAGAACGGTCTGACGCGACGGCGCGATCAGAACCGCGGGTACGAACTCGATCTCCTGGGCGATCGCCGCAAGGTAGGCGAATAACAGCAGCGGTTCGTGGGTAGGGTCGTCCGTTCTACTGGTGACACGATCCGGCAAGCGGACGTAGTGCAGTCCCAGCTCTTCGACACCACGAACGAACGTCTCGATTTCGGCCAGGTCGCCGAATAGGGCCCTCGGAATCGTGGCGCCGATCTGCAAGGCTCGGTTCCGCAAGAAGCTTTAGTGCGGCCGAGCATAGCGCTTGGGGCTCAGCCTTCCAGGTTGCTGCTGCTGACGTTCGCGGCGACCGCGCTCGCCGTGCTCGCGTCCTCTGCCGCTAGCCGATGCTCTTCGGGATTGGAAATCGATACGGGCAAGCCCGTGACGGCGTTCGTCAGTTGCGACGTCAGGATCGGTAAACCCGGCGCCAGTTCCTCCGACTGAACGATGATACGAAGCGTGCCGTCGGCCGCGGTGTGCTCGCCCAGACGCGCCACGCGAACGGATTTCAGATGCTCGTCCTCGACGACGAACACCCGATCGTGGCCGTAGAGCGACTGAATCGGTACCGATGCCACCGCATCGAGCGTCGGCATGACCAACGTGACCTGCAGGGCCCGCCCGAGATCCGCTTCCACGGTACGTTCCAGACGGAAGAGCCCGTCGACGCCCGTCTGCCCTTTCGCGACCCGGCCGGACAGGCGTACGAGTTCCGCGCGTATCGCCTCGCCGTTGATGCGGGCGTCGGCATGAATGAACTCGCCGCGTGCAAGCGCGCCCTGCAACTTCTGCAGATGAAGGTTCGGGATTGGGACACGGATTTCGAGATCGTTGTCGTCGTAGATTTCGGCGACGACGACCCCGGGCGAAACCATCTCGCCAGGCGATACGGTCACCTGCGTGACGCGCCCGGCGAACGGGGCACGGATCTCGGTTCTGTCACGTTGAACGCGCGCTTCCATCAACGCCGCCTGGACTTGATCGACGCGAGCCCGTGACTGCGCAAGATTGTTTTCGAAGTTCGCGACGAGGTTCTCCTGGCGTGACAGCGCGATCGCCTGCTGATGACGCTCGCGCTTGACGGCCGTGAGGGTCTCCTCGGCGATCAAGCTCCTTTGTTGCAGTTGTTCGTGGCGTACCACCCGATCGTCGGCAAGAGCCGTCAGCGCGCGCTGGTGCTCGAGTACGGTGCGGTCGTCTTCGTGGGAGCGAATGAGCGAGCGGAGCTTCGCCTCGGCATCGACGAGATCGGCTTGGCGTCTGGCGACGAGAAGATCGGCATCCGTCGTTTCGAGCTGAATGAGGATCTGTCCCGCCTCTGCTCGCTCCCCTTCCTTGACATGAACGGCCTCGACCACGGCACCTACCACTGGGGTCAGTGTCGACGTCCGCGGCGTTTCGACCCGGCCGTACAGTGTGATCTCGGGCTCGAGGTCGTGAAACGCGACCGGTGCGGTCGTGACCGGCCAAACCACCTCGGTGGCTTCGACCTGATCCGGTTCGGGTGCAAAACCGACCAATCCGCCCATGATGACTGCGGTCGATCCGAGTACCGCCGCGAGCATGCCGTTGCGCGTTCCGACGAACTTGAGGGTGCGAACCTTCAACGATGGCTTAGTCATTGGCGATTTTCCTATGCGTGAGCGGACGGAAGTCCCAGCGATCGAGTGCAGAGCCAGCGCGGCCGAGACCACGCTCGAAACGTTCGGTGAGCCGCACGATGCCGACGAGCAGTACGGGAATGACAAATAGAACGAGCAACGTCCCATAGGCCATGCCGAAGCAGATCGCCGCGGCGAGTGGCTTGAACATGGCGGCGATCGGTGCCTGTTCCAACAACAGCGGGAAGAGCCCCGCGATGGTGGTGACGGAAGTCAGGAGAACGGGTCGAAGGCGCGAGCAAACGGCGTCCTCGATCGCTCGCGCCGGTTCGATACCCTCGTCGAGGTTGCGCCGGTAGGCCGAGACCAGAACGATCGAATCGTTGACGATGATCCCCGTTAGAGTGAAGAGCCCGAGCATCGACATCGGATTGATCACGAGTCCGAGCGCCATATGCCCGAGCAACGCGCCCGTGAGTCCGAGCGGAATCGCCAACATTACGGCGATCGGCCAGGTCCAGGACGAAAAAACAGCGGCGAGCACGACATAGATGAGCGCGAGCACGATCAGGAACTGGGTACCGAAATCCGACTCGGCTTCCGCCTCCGCGAGACTCTTGCCGTCGAGCCCCGTCGCGATCCCGTACTTCTCCTTGAGCGCGTCCTTTAGTTTCTCATCGAAATAGGCGATCACCTCACCGCCGGTGATGATCGACATATCCACGTCGCCGCGCACCGTGATCGACCGTTCCGTGTCGTGATGACGGATCGTATCGATGCCTCGTTGGCCCTCGATGATCGCGACGTTCGACAGGGGCACCATCGCACCCGATGGGACCTTGATTGGGAATTGACCGATCTTGGCGAGATCGTTTCGTTCGGATTCCGGCAAGATGAGTCGAACCTCGAGCTCGGATTCCTCTTCCTGGAATATCTGGATTCGATGCCCGTCATAGGCCGAACGAAGCTGGCGTCCTAAATCCCCTGTCGAGAGTCCCAGCGCGCGCCCCGCGGTCGTGAGCTTCAGAATCCACTGCTCCTTGCCCCACGGCAGGTCGTCGCGCAGATTCGAAACCCCCTCGAGCGTGTGAAGTTCCTTGATCAGCTCATCACTCGCGAGCTTGAGTGTCGCGGCATCGGCGCCTTTCAGCAGAATCGAGAAATCGGCCCAGAACTGCTTCTCTTCAGCAACGTTCAGGAAGTCGACGATTGGTGAGCGCTCGACCTCGCGTAACCACCGATTGGCGATCTCGTCGGCCGAAAGATCACGTTTCTCGGGTGAGACGAGTTCGACGCTGATCGACGCAAATTGATTTCCCCGCTGGCCTTGATTGTTGATCACGGCGCGGTTGTTCGTGGTGAGAAACGCGACGACATTCCCGTCACCGGATGCTTCGTCGACCTCGGCGAGTGTGTCTTCGAGGTAGCGCATGTAGGCCGTCTTTTCGGCGTCGGTCGCGCCCGTGACGAACCGAACATCGGCCCGCAACTGCTCAAAATCGAGCGACAGGCTGAGATCCTGCTTGATCCAACCCGTGATCCACGCCGTGAGCGGAATCAGGAACATGGCGAACGCGAGCACGATGACCACGCGTCCGTTTGCCATCGCGTGCCGGACGAGCGGCCGAAAGCGCTCCTCACGCCACCGGATGAAGGCGGCGTTGAACTGTTGCCGTCGCTCCGACTGCGGCTTCGCCTGCGCTTTCTCGAAGGCATGACGCAGATGTCCCGGCAAGATGAGAAAACACTCGACCAGTGAGGCGGTGATGACCCACAACATGATGAGTGGGATTTCCTTGATCGGGGCACCGTCCTGGGCGAGCAGCGGTGTGAATGCGCAGAGCGTCGTGAGCGACGAGGCAATGACGGGCGCGAGCATCTTGCGCGCACCAGTCGACGCCGCTTCCGCTGGCGGCAAGCCACGATCGAGTTCCGTCTGAGCCTGCTCGCCGACGACAATCGCGTCGTCGACGACGATACCGAGCGCCATCACGATGCCGATCAAGCTGATCGCGTTGATCGTCCCGCCCATGTAGTAAAAACCGAACAGCGCGGCGAAAAAGGTCACAGGGATGCCGACCATTACCCAGAAGGCGACCCGGAGCTGCAGGAACACCATGAGTGCGACGATCACGAGGGCCAGACCGAAAAGGCCGTTGTTGATGATCAGCGACAGTTCGTCGCGAATGAATGTCCAGGCTTCGAGGAAGAGATTGATCGAGACGCCCGACGGCAGCGTCTCGCGCTTCTCTTCGAGCCACTGATTGAGGGTCTCGGCGGCCTCGAGCGAATCCCCGTCGGCGTTGCGGCGCGCAAAGAGCGCGATTGCCGGCTGCCCGCCGATGGTGCTGTACGGCTGATCGACGACCCCGCGGCGTTCCACCGTCGCGATATCGCCCAAGCGCGTGAGCGCGTCGGCGTTCGGTGAATAGACCGGCAGGTCGTTGAACTCGTCGATCGCGCGCCGTTGATCGAGACTGCGCAACTGACGCGCCAATTGCCCCGATCCGACCGTGCCCGCCGGTGCGTCCTGGGACAGCGATCGGACTTGTGCGCCCAGTTCGTTGAAATCGAGACCGAGGTTCAGCAGCGTTTCGCTGCCTACCTGGATCGCGATCTCCTCTTCGGGCAATCCCTGAAAGTCGACGTGGTCGATACCGCGAGCGAGAAGTTCCCGTTCCATGTCCCGCGCGGTGGGAATGAGCTCGTCGACATCGTCCAGTCCGGTAACGATCACGGCTGAAACGAGGTCGCGCCGTTCGCGCGAGTAGATGACGGGTGGCTCGATGTCGACCGGCAGGCTTCGAATCTGCGACACGCGCTGCTTTACATCGTCGATGGCACGCTGAAGATCGGTCTCGGGCTCGAAGTGCGCCTCGACGCTGACGAACGCATCGCGCGTGAAGCTGCGCACGAAATCGAGTTTCGAGAGTGTTCGGAGCTGCTGTTCGAGCGGCACCGTGACGAGTTTCTCGACATCCTCCGAGCTTGCGCCGCGCCAGGTGACGTTGACCTCGACGACGTTCTGCTCGACATCGGGATTGAGCTGCACGCGCATCGCCGTGATCGCCCAGAGCCCGGCGAGGAGCATGACGATCATGCCAAGGTTGGCGGCGAGGCGATGTTCCGTGAAAACCTTGATCAGGTTCATCGAATCTGTCGACCGTATGGCATGAAGGGCCCGGACTTTGAGCACAACGGATTGATGCGCTCTTGCAACGGCCCGAACAGCAACATCCAGGCCAACCCATAACTCATTGAAATAAAGGAAAATGTTCTAGATCCCAGACGCAGGAGCCGACGTTCCATTAACGAAAACGACCAACGTTTGATCAAAATTTCACGTATCAACGAGCTACCCGACGACTTCGACGATCTCCTTGAACAGTCGCAACAGGAGGGATTTCGGTTCCTTCGCCGTTTGATCGACGAGTTCTTGTCCGGTCACGCGCGGTTTGATCGACCCGGTGAGAGCCTTTTCGTGGTCCGCGATCGTAATAGCAAGCTTGTTGGTATTGGCGGCGTCACACGGATGTCGAACCATCTGTTCCGGCTGCGCCGCGTCTACGTTGATGGCAGCCAACGCGGTCGGCGCGTCGGCCGACAGCTCATCGCGGCGCTCGAGGCTTCCGTACCGCATGGCGCTCAAATGCTCGAACTCCGCACGGATACGAAAGCGGCGGCGAGGTTCTATGAGGCGCTCGGCTATCGGCGTTGCGAGAGCGCGCGTCGAAGCCACTTGAAGGTTCTGGGACCTCGCCCATCCTTAACCGACTAGAATCTCGACGGCAAACAAAGCCGTTCGAGGTCAGTGATCCCGCAGTGCGACCCCGACCGATGGATTCGCTGCCAGGCCGATGTCGCGCGCGTGTTGCTCAAAAGCCTTGTTTCGCCAGAAGAAAGCGCCCGGCATGGTCGTCGGGACAACGACCACGTAGAAGAGCGCGCGCCCGACGATGGCTTCGATGAGCGATACGGAAGCGGCTGCGATCCCGATGAGGATGCTATCGACGAGCAGGAAGAGACTTCCCGTTGTCAGCAATGCGAGTAGAAGAAGAATGCTTCGGGTCCAGTACGTCCAGCCAAAGGTCGTCTTTTGGATGTAATGCGAAACCGCGCCTTCATGAGGCGCGCGGGACATCGAACGCGCATGCCAGATTAGGCCCATCGCGCTGACGAGCTGACCGAGCAGGATCGCCGCGACAACTATTCGACTCGGTGCCACGAAATACGCGATCCAACCACCGATCGCGAGCGTCGCGCCGGCAAAAGATGTCGCCGTCTGGGGATGATTCCAGAATGGGCGCGCCGGAATCAGATAACACCGGACCATGAAGTAGATCGTCGCGGCCCCGCCGATCAGCGCGAGGTATCCGAACGCTTGCGTGAACGGGTGGACGACCATGTGTAAGAAAACACACGCGCCAAAGACGACGGTCGCCAACCCTTCCCTGCTCAGATTCGAATGACGAAGGTTGTTGAAACCGCGGTAGAACCGCATTGGCTTACCGAGATGGGTCGTCGACAGCGCCATCCCGAGGGCAACGAGTGCGAGCGTCAGCAATGACGTAAGAACTCCAGCCGTTCCCTCGATGAACCCGATCGAGAAAGCGCCAATCGCCGCTTGCGTCGTGAGCGTGAACGCGACGAGCGGGTTCTCTCGCGACGATAGCCGCGCTAGATTCCAGCGCTTTTCCGCGCCGTCTTTGGGGTCGACCTCGGGCGCATACTGTCCGTCACTCGCGACGTGGTATTTCACAGGTGCAGAGTCGGTTCGAACGACCTCGAGGGGCAGCGAACGCTTCTGTTCGAATCGAATATTCGGCTGGGTGATGGACGGATCGGGAAACCCGGGGATGCGGACGTCGGTGAGGTCGCGGCGCGCTGGTGTGTCCTCGACGACGCCGAAATCGAGGGCGTTGCCGACGCACGCAGAGACACAGGCGGGCTTCAGACCGACCTCGAGCCGATCGACGCACATGTTGCACTTCTCGACCTGGCCGGCGACCGGGTCGAGCTGCGGTGCGTTGTAAGGGCAAACCCAGGTGCAGTAGCCACAGCCGAAGCAGATGTCCGGATCCTGGATGACAGCGCCGTATTCGGCGTGCTTCGTGTACGCGCGCGTCGGGCATCCCTTGAGACAGACCGGGTCGTCGCAGTGGTTACACGCCATGGAGATGTTCAGGCGCGTGAAGTCGGGGAAAGTGCCGCCCTCGACGTAGCCGACGGATCGAAACGCCAGGTGTGGCGGGAGGTCGTTTTTCTCACTACACGCCGCCTCACACGCATGACAGCCGATGCAGTTGTCCGCCGTGAAATGAAACGCGTGCTGGCGCGTGCGATTGGGGTTATCCCCGATTCCCGCGTCGCCGTTGATGTTGAGGCTCACCCCGTCGTCGTGCGGGATCAGCTCGATCGGCGCACCGTATTGATTGATCTCGCGCTCGCGGGTTGCGCTTAGTCGGGCGTACTCCGGCTCATTTTCACGAATCGGGATCATCAGAATGCCCTTCGTTCGTGGTTGAAGCGTGCTGCGTCGTCCTGACTGACCGGTTCGACGCGCACCGCACATTGTTTGAAGGCGGGCTGGCGGCTGTGCGGGTCGAGTAATCCGAGCGTCAGCCGATTGACGCACTCGTGGAAGTGAAACGGGATAAACACCATGTCGTAGGGCACTCGTTGCGTGCGCTGCACGAGCACGACCGCGTCACCGCGGCGCGAGACCAGCCGAACGTAGTCCATCTGACCGATCCCGAGTTCATCCGCCGCGTCGGCGTTCATCTCCATATACGGGGTCGGGGAAAACTTGTTGCAGTTGCCGACCTTCCCGGTCTTCGTGCGCGTATGGAAATGTTCAACGACACGTCCACTGTTGAGCCAGAACGGAAACTCTCCCGAAGGTCGCTCGTTATTCTCGACGTAGGGGAGCGCGAGCAATTTCGCCCGTCCGCTCGGAAACGCGAAATGACCGTCGGCGTAGAGCCGGGGTGAGCCGCTCGTGTCGCCTTCGCGCATGGGCCACTGGATTCCACGGTTTTGCTCGATCGAATCGTGGGTCATCCCGGAGATGTCGAGGTTACGGCCGGGACCCTTCGAAAGAACCTTCATCTCGTCGAAGATCCCCGCAGTCGTTTTGGGCCAGTCGAGTCGTTCGGCACCGGGCCATCGCTTCGCGAGCTCGGTAAAGATCCAGTGATCCGGCTTCGAATCACCGATCGGCTCACGCACTTGGCGCGTGAGGTTCACGCGGCGCTCGGTGTTGGTGAAGCAACCTTCCTTTTCCGCCCAGACGGCGCCCGGCAAATACGCGTGGGCGAATTGCGTCGTCTCGACGTCGACGAAGGAATCCTGCACGACGCAGAGCTCGAGCTTCTCGAGTGTTTTGCGGATCCGTGGTGAGTTCGGCATCGACGTCATGGGGTTGGTCGCGATGATCCAGAGCCCTTTGATCTGCCCCGTTTCGATCGCCGGAAAGATGTCGGTCTGGAAGAGTCCGCGCTTGGCCGGGAAGAAGTCGGCATCGACGTTCCAGAAATCGGCGACTTCGCGCCGATGGGATTCATTCTCGAGCTGCCGATAGCCCGGTAGGCCGGAGCAGGAGGACCACTCGCGCGTTCCCATCGCGTTGCACTGCCCGGTAATCGAGAGACTCGTGCCGCCCGGTTTGCCGATGTTCGCGGTCAGGAGATTCAGATTGTTGATCGCGCAGACGCCGTCGCTGCCATGGGTCGACTGATTGATGCCCATCGTCCAGAGCGACATCGCCGCGTCCGCCCCCCCGTAAAGGCGCGCGACAGTTCGAATCGTGTCTTCGTCGATCCCGCAGATTGGCGCGGCTCGCGTCGGCTCGTATTCCGCGAGCAGCGTCTCGAGCGCATCGAACCCCTCGGTGTGGGCATCGATGTAAGCACGGTCGTGAAGCCCTTCATCGATGATTACGTGCGCAAGACTGTTGAGCAGAACCAGGTCGGTCCCCGGGGTGATCGGTAAGTGGATGTCCGCGAACTGCGCGAACATCGTGACCCGCGGGTCGACGACGACCACCGGGAAGCGGCGTTTTTCGAGCGCCTCTTTCAAGCGCCAATAGATGATCGGGTGCTGCTCGGGCAGGTTTGAACCGAGCGCCAACACACAGTCCGTGTGTTCAAAGTCGTCATAGCACCCGGGCGGTCCGTCGGAGCCGAACGATCGTTTGTAGCCCGACACCGCGGACGCCATACAGAGCGTCGTGTTGCCGTCGTAGTTATTCGTCCCGATCACGCCGCGCACGAGTTTGCCGAGCGTGTAGAACTCTTCCGTCATGAGCTGACCCGTCGAGATCACGGCGACCGAATCACGGCCGTGTTCGGCTTGTATTCGCTGTATTTCGTTGCCGACGAAATCAAGCGCTTCGTCCCAGGGCGACGGTTGCCAGACAGCAAATCGATCACGGCGGACAAGCGGCTCGGTCCCGCGCCCCACTGCCTTGAAGATCTCGGCCTCGGTCAGGCCCTTGATACAGAGCTTGCCGCGGTTGACGTCGGCGTCGGCAACGCCGCGCGTCGTGACGGGCTCACCGGAGCGATCGAGCCCCACTTCGATCGAGCAACCGACAGAGCAGTACCCACAGGTGGTATAGCGCCACTCGGCCACGTCCTTGTTGTTGATCCTGATCGGGTTCTTTTTTCGACGGCCAAACAACATCAGACCACCACCTCGACGCGATCACCGTTCGTTCGCACCGCGAACGTATCGATCACGACCGTCGAATCTTCGATGCATTGTCCGGTCTCGAGCTCGAAATGGTGTTTGTAGATCGGCGAAGCCACGACGAGACGTCCATCGACGTCGCCGACGATGCCCCTCGATAGAACCGGCGCACCAGAGAAAGGATCGATCGCGTCGAGTGCGAACACTCGGTCGTCGCTCGAGCGAAAAACCGCTATCTGGCGACCGTTGACCAGCGCGCGGACGCCCATGTTGAGGAGCACGTCGTCGAACGAGCAGACGGAGCGCCACCGCGCCACCGGAGCCGTTGCCGCCATTACGCCACCTCCTCTGCATCAGCGGGTCGCCGCTGACCGCGCTCCCGCACGAAGACGAGCGAGTCGTCCGGCTCATCGGAGTTCACGAACGTGCGGAAGCGTTTGGATTTCTCTTCGTCTTCGATCGTGGAGCGCCACTCGCACTCGTAGGTCGACACCACGTGCGCCATCTCGCGTTCGAGTTCGTCGGCGATCCCGAGCGAGTCGTCGATCACGACGGACTTCAGATAGTCGATGCCGCCGTCGAGCTGCTCGAGCCAGACGGAGGTCCGCTGCAGTCGATCGGCCGTGCGGACGTAGAACATGAGGAAACGATCGATGTAGCGGATGAGTGTCGCGTCATCGAGTCCGGTGGCGAAAAGATCGGCGTGGCGTGGTCGCATCCCGCCGTTACCGCAGACGAAGAGGTTCCACCCCACCTCGGTGGCGATGACGCCGACGTCCTTGCTCTGCGCTTCGGCGCATTCCCGGGTACAGCCGGAAACGGCAAACTTGAGCTTGTGTGGTGCGCGCAGGCCCTTGTAGCGATTCTCTATACCGATCGCCATGCCGACACTGTCGAGCACGCCGTAACGACACCACGTGCTTCCGACGCAGGATTTCACCGTCCTCACGGCTTTCCCATAGGCATGTCCGGTTTCGAACCCCGCGTCGACCAGTTCCCGCCAGATCGCGGGCAGCTCGTGCACTTCGGCACCGAAAAGGTCGATGCGTTGGCCACCGGTGATCTTGGTGTAGAGGTCGTAGCGTTGTGCGACCTCGCCGAGTTTGATCAGTTTTTCCGGCGTGATTTCACCGCCGGGAATCCTCGGCACGATCGAATACGTACCGTTTTTTTGCATGTTCGCGAGGAAATGATCGTTGGTGTCCTGCAAACCCGCGCGGCTCGGCGCCAGTACGTGTTCGTTCCAGCAACTCGCGAGGATCGACGCAACAGCGGGTTTGCAGATGTCGCAACCGCTACCGCAGCCGTGCTTTTCGATCAGCTCATCGAATGATCGAAGGCCTTCCACGCGCACGAGGTGATAAAGCTCCTGGCGCGTGTACGCGAAGTGCTC
This sequence comes from uncultured Pseudomonadales bacterium, assembly GCA_951813295.1. GTDB lineage: Bacteria > Pseudomonadota > Gammaproteobacteria > Pseudomonadales > Azotimanducaceae > VXYL01. The sequence continues at coordinate 567,945 of CATOTI010000001.1, read as the reverse complement.
ACACAGATCGGTCGAGACTTCCATCCCGAGTTTGACGAGTTCGGTATCGAGCAGTTGCGCAACGAGCGGTTTGCAGCCGCCGCAGCCCGACGTCGCTTTTGTCTCGGCATTGACGGCTGAGAGCGTCGTCGCGCCGGCGTGAATGGCATCGACGATAGAACCCTTGCTGACATCGTGGCACGAGCAGATCTGCGCGCCGGCCGCGATGTTTTCGACGCCGATCCCGACCGGCGACACGGACCCCACTTGCGGCAGGATCAACGCCTCGGGGTTCGTTGGCAGCGTCAGCTCGTTCTGCATCGTTTGGCGTAAAACGCCGTAATCGGCAGCATCACCGACGAGCACCGCACCGAGGAGTTGCTTACCCGTTCGGTTGACCACGAGCCGTTTGTAGACACTTTTTTGCTCATCGACATAGGTATAGGAACGAGCACCTTTTGTGCGGGCGTGCGCATCTCCGATCGTGCCGACGTCGACACCGAGGAGCTTCAGCTGGGTGCTGAGATCGGCCCCGCGGAATACGAGCTCAGCGTTACCGGCGATCTGATCGGCCGCGACCTTGGCCATGTCGTAGCCCGGCGCTACGAGCCCATACACACGGTTATCGAAAGACGCGCATTCGCCGATAGCGAAGATATTGGCGTCACTCGAGCGGCACTGATCGTCGATGACGATGCCACCACGTTCGCCGATCTCGAGGCCCGCCGTGCGCGCCAACTCGTCTCGCGGGCGAATCCCGGCAGAGAAGACGATGAGGTCGGTCTCTAGACGGCCGCCATCGGCGAACTGGAGCTCGAGGTTTCGATGGGAACCCGCCTCGATCGTTTCGGTTGCTTTGCCAAGGTGCACGGTTACACCGAGGTCCTCGACCATCCCCCGAAGCATCTGGCCTCCGCCGGCGTCGAGCTGCGCACTCATCAGGCCGTCGGCAAACTCGACGACGTGCGTTTCGAGGCCGAGGTTCTTGAGCGCATTCGCTGCCTCGAGCCCGAGCAGTCCGCCACCGACGACGACGCCAACTTTCGCGCCCCGACTCGCGTCACGGATCAGGTCCAGATCTTCGATCGTTCGATAGACGAAACAACCGGCCCGGTCGTTGCCCGGAATCGGCGGAACAAAGGGATAAGAACCGGTCGCGAGAACCAGTTTGTCGAAGGGTTCGCGGCGAGAAGAGGACGTCAAGATCGACCCGAGTTCACGATCGATTGCTATGACACTTTCTGCAAGATGCGTCGCGACACCCGGGTACTCCTCTGCGAGGGCGAGCGTTTCGGCCGAAGCGCCGGAGAAGTAATCCGACAGGTGTACTCGGTCGTACGCGAGGCGTGGCTCCTCGCCGAACACCGTCACGTCCCACCCCGCCGCACCGTCCGCGTCATGAAGAAGCTCGATCAGTCGATGACCGACCATTCCGTTTCCCACGATCACCAATTTCGACAACGTCTCACTCCCTACCCGACCAACGGCGTCGCATAGGGTCAGCAAGCTTCATGCCAGCGCGAAGACGGCCCTCGAGCGCACATCCGCCCGATAAAAGAGGCACAGCGCACCGCCATGGCGTGCGCGCGCACCGATTCGGCACGTCGAGCGTGCACCGATCTGAGCGGGCGCCGGACACGATGCACCAAGCCGGGACGTTCTTTCCGGCAATCCGCGCTCAGACCCGCTCGTAGCCCACCTTTTAGTGATTGGCCCGGTTTTTGGATAGCGGAAGCAAGCCGCCAAAAGCGGCGAAGACGCGCAAACGTGACCAACCGGAGACCTCAATGTTCGGACGCTACGCCACGACAGTCAGCCTGATCGGCGCTGTTTCCTTTATTCCTATTACCGATGCCCAGGCCAACTCGTTTTCCGACGCGGTTGCCGACGGCAAGGCGAAGCTGAGCTTTCGCCTACGCCACGAGTTCGTCGACCAAGTCGGCGCGAGCAACGATGCCAACGCCCTCACCTTACGACCTCGGTTTACCTGGACCTCCGGGGATCACGCCAACTGGACTTACGGGCTCGAGGTCGACTACGTCGCCCCGATCGGCTCCGAACGCTACAACTCGACGACGAATGGCGAAACGGCGTTCCCGGTGGTCGCAGACCCACAAGGTTTCGATCTCAACCAGGCCTATGCCCGATACCAGGGAGACAAGCTCACGTTCACGGCTGGCCGACAGCGTGTCCTCCACGCGGATCAGCGTTTTGTCGGCGGTGTCGGCTGGCGCCAGAACGAACAGACCTACGACGCCGTTCGCGGCCAGTACGCCGCGAGCCAGAAGCTCAGCATCGACTACAGCTACGCGTGGAACGTCAATCGTATTTTCGGCCCCGACGGTGGCGTGCAGCCCTCGGACTGGCACGGCCATGCGCACCTCATCACGGCGAAATACGTGCCCGCCGAAAACCACACGTTCGACGCGTTCTCCTACCTGCTCGAATTCGACAACGGCAACGGCGTGCCGAACTCGACGGCTACTTACGGCGGGACCTATCGCACATCAGTAGGCGATGTCGCTCTCCACGCCACGGCCGCGGTCCAGACCGACTACGGCGAATCACCGCTGGATTATGAGGCCCCGTTTTTCGCCTTGGGCGCCTCCGCCCCGATTGGCAAGGTCAAGGTGAACGCAGGCTACGAGCTCCTCGCCAGTGACGATGGACAAGCCGCATTTCGAACCCCGCTTGCGACGTTGCACAAATTCCAGGGCTGGGCCGACAAGTTCCTGGCGACCCCATCGAACGGCATCGAGGATCTCTATGTCGGGGCGTCGACGAAGGTCGGCAAACTGAACCTCGCCGCGACCTACCACGACTTCTCATCTGATCAGGGTGGTGTCGATTTCGGATCGGAAATCGACGTGGTCGGCACCCTTCCCATCGGCAAAGGCAGCGCGCAGTTGAAGCTCGCGCACTTCCTCGCGGACGACTTCGCCACGGATACGACCAAGGTGTGGCTGACCTTCAACTACACGCTCTGAATGAGTCCATTCCCCTCCCTCTCCGTAAGCAAGGTCGCGTCGAGCGGCCGTCGAATAAGGATCTCGAACGTAATGTCCCGCTCAAAACTGGCCGTGCTCACTTTCGTCGCGCTGTTGCTCGGCCCGTTCGCCTTCGCAGAAGTTGGTGAACCCGAAAAGGATGAACTCACCTTCGGGTTTATCAAGCTGACGGATATGGCACCGATCGCGGTTGCCTATGAGAACGGCTATTTCGAAGACGAAGAGCTCTTCGTCACGATCGAAGCGCAGGCGAACTGGAAGGTTCTGCTCGACGGCGTCATCGACGGTCAACTCGACGGTGCGCACATGCTCGCCGGCCAACCTCTGGCGGCGACGATCGGATTCGGGACCAAGGCACATATCGTGACGCCCTTCTCGATGGATCTGAACGGCAACGGCATCACCGTTTCGAACGCCGTTTGGGATGCGATGAAGCCGAACATCCCGAAGATGAAGGACGGTCGGCCAATGCATCCGATCAAGGCGGATTACCTCAAGCCGGTGGTCGAGACGTATCGGGACGATGGTCGCTCTTTCAACATGGGAATGGTCTTCCCCGTTTCGACGCACAACTACGAACTACGTTACTGGCTCGCCGCGGGTGGCCGCCACCCGGGTTTCTATGCGCCGCACAAAGGCGACATCACCGGCCAGATCGATGCGGACGTTCTTCTCTCGGTCACGCCGCCGCCACAGATGCCGGCGACCCTCGAAGCCGGAACGATCTTCGGCTACTGCGTTGGCGAGCCGTGGAACCAGCAAGCCGTTTTCAAGGGTATCGGTGTACCGGTGATCACGGACTACGAGATCTGGAAAGACAACCCGGAGAAGGTGTTCGGGATGACGAAGGAGTTCACGGAGCGTTACCCGAACACAACGGTCAGGATCGTGAAGGCGTTACTCCGTGCCGCGCATTGGCTCGACGAGAACGACAACGCCAACCGGATGGAAGCGGTCGAAATTCTCTCGCGAAGTGAGTACGTCGGTGCCGACGCGGAAGTGATCGCGAACTCGATGACCGGGACGTTCGAATACGAACGCGGCGACAAGCGTGCGATCCCCGATTTCAACGTCTTCTTCCGATACTTCGCGACATATCCCTACTACTCGGACGCCGTCTGGTACCTCTCGCAGATGCGCCGCTGGGGACAGATCGCAGAGCCGCGTGACGACGACTGGTATCACCAGGTCGCGAAAGACGTTTACCGGCCCGACATCTACGAAATCGCGGCGAAGGAGCTCATTCGTGAGGGTCATCTCGCATCGTCGGATTTTCCTGATTTCAAGGTCGAAACCGGATTTCGAGCGCCGCAGTCGGAGTTCATCGATGGCGTCGTCTTCGACGGCACGACGCCAAATGCGTATCTCGAACAGTTCCCGATCGGCCTAAAGGGTGAGGTCTTATGAGCGAGGTCGTCTCTTCGGGCGGGGGCGGACATCGCGGAGCGCTGATTCAGCGCTCCATTCCCCCCGGGGTCATCAGAATCGTGTTCCAAGCCATCGGCGTGATGGTTTTTCTTTTGCTGTGGCATGGCGCCGCCAAGAGCGTGACGACATCGCTTGGCCAGTTTCCGGGACCCGCACAGGTCTGGGAACAGTCGATCAACCTTTACGACGAGCATGTCGTCCAGCGTGACAAGGCGGCCGCGTTCTACGAACGGCAGGAAAAACGCAACGCTGAAAAACTGGCCAAAGACCCCGACGCCGTCGCCAAGTGGCGGACCTATACCGGCAAGCCCTCATACGCCGATCAGATACTGACGAGCATCGTCACCGTCGCGTTCGGCTTCGGCCTCGCCAGCGTGCTCGCGATCCCACCGGGCATCGTCTGCGGACTCAGTGATCGGGTCTATCAGGCCATCAACCCGGTGATACAGGTGTTCAAGCCCGTCTCGCCCCTCGCCTGGTTGCCGCTCGTCACGATGGTCGTCTCGGCGCTCTACGTCAGCGACGATCCGATGCTCGATAAATCGTTCCTGAACTCCGGATTCACCGTCGCACTCTGCTGTTTGTGGCCGACTGTGATCAATACCGCCGTCGGCGTCGCGAGCATCGACCGTGATCTGATCGATGTCTCCCGCGTGATCCGCCTTTCGGCGTTCACCAAGGTTCGACAGATCGTGCTGCCTTCCGCCGTGCCGATGATCTTTACCGGGTTACGGCTCTCCTTGGCGACCGGTTGGATGGTACTGATCGCCGCCGAAATGCTCGCGCAGAATCCCGGACTCGGGAAATTCATTTGGGACGAATTCCAGAACGGTTCGTCCGACTCACTGGGTCGGATCATGGTGGCCGTCGTCACGATCGGTCTCATCGGCTTCGTGCTCGACCGCGGCATGCTGTTTCTGCAAGGCCGGTTCAGTTGGGATAAGTCCGCCGTTCTTCGTTGACGGCAGATCAGGGGGAATCTTTATGTCTACATTCTTGAACATCAGTCAGATCGGAAAGACCTTTCAAACCGACGATGGCGACTTCGAGGCCTTGCAGAACGTCGACCTGAAAATCGATCAAGGCGACTTCGTCACACTGATCGGTCACAGCGGATGCGGTAAGTCGACCGTTCTCAACATCGTTGCCGGTCTCCTCGACGTGACGACCGGTGGTGTCTTTCTCGAAAACGAACTCATTACCGAGCCGGGCCCCGATCGTGCGGTCGTCTTCCAGAACCACGCGCTCATGCCCTGGCTCACCGTCTACGAGAACGTGGCGATCGCCGTGCGTAGCGTCTTCCGAGGTCAGAAAACGAAAGCGGAGATGGACGACTGGATTAAGCACAACCTCGCGCTCGTCAACATGAGCCATGCGCTGAAGAAGCTCCCGAACGAGATCTCGGGTGGAATGAAGCAGCGCGTCGGCATCGCTCGCGCCCTGGCCATGCAACCGAAAGTGCTCTTGATGGACGAACCCTTCGGTGCGCTCGATGCGCTCACCCGAGCACAGCTCCAGGAGAGCACCATGGCCATCCACCGTGAGCTCGCGAACACCGTCATAATGATTACCCACGACGTCGACGAAGCCGTTCTACTCTCCGATCGCATCGTGATGATGACGAACGGACCGTCGGCGACCATCGGCGAGGTGATCGACGTTCCGCTCGAGCGCCCGCGCGACCGGCTGCAGCTAGCCGAGCATCCGCAGTACAACCACTGCCGTCGACTCGTGCTCGACTTCCTCTACCGATCACAGGCCGTGACCCACGATGAGGAAGGCGCGACGGAGGTCAACGAGGAGGACGTGAGCGCGGCCGCGTAAACCAAGATTTCTCGATAGCGCATCGTCGCCAGAAGGGCTACGCACTACAATGCCGCCCCCTTTTGGACGAGCCTCACGTTGCTGAACGACAAAGCGTTGCGCACGATCGCGCATCAACTGCACCCGGTGGTCACGGTGGTCGCCGAACCGAGCGAGGCGGTGATGGCCGAGGTCGATCGAGCGCTAACCGATCACGAGATCATCAAGGTTCGACTCTCGATCGAGGATCGTTCGGCTCGAAGTGAGGTCGGCGATTTACTCGCCGCGGGAACGTCCGCGGCGATCGTGCAACGGATCGGCAAGATCGTCGTCTTGTACCGCAAAAACCCGGACGCCAATCCGCGTCTTTCGAACATCGCCCGACATGGATAGGTCAGACCGCGGGGCGCATACTGCTCGGTTCACCTAGCAAGGCTTGATAGTCGTGAGCGAACCTGCCGGCCCGCCGGTCGCACCCAAGAAGAGCTTCCAGTCCGAGGATTCCGACGTGAAGCGCGGCTGGCTGGTACAGGGGTTCATCATGGGGCTCGTCCTCGGTCTCGGCATCGGCGCTCTTTTCTGGTGGTTCGAACGCGACGCGCGGGAAGCGCGCATCGCCGATGCACTCGCCCGTGAGATGAATTGGGCGTCCTGCCTTGCTCGCACTGCCCCCGACTACGTCGTGCGCCAGTGTGGGCTCGAACTCGACCGCTGAGCGTCAGAACCGTTCGATCAAGGCGGCGAAGGCCGTCGAAATCGTGGCTTGCGTCTCCGGCGTGCTGAGCACGTAGGCAACGACGACGCCGGCGACGAACATCGCGACGTAAACGACCGACCAGGGAAAACGCCTGCGCATCGCTACACGAGGCGGGTCAGGAGCGCGAACATGCCGATTCCCGCAAAGAAGACGACGATCGCGATGGCGCCATTCGCGACTTCGCGGTAGCGATCGTGACCGACGTCGAGGAGCTTCAGGTTCGGCTCGACGGCTTTGCAGGCATCGAACAACCGATCGAGGATCTCGCGGTGTTCCTTGCTCTCGATCTTCTGATCGAGGAGCAAGCGAACGTACAGGCGAAGGTAGCCGCACCATTCACCGTTTTCGTCGAGTGAGACCTCGTTGTAGAGATCTTCGAAGACGAGCTTCAACTGATTGATGTCCGTCGATTGCAGGCGAATGAGCAGGCTGCCGATCTCGAGCGACCGGTTGTGTACATAGACCGCGCGAACGACATCGTTATGTCGTCGCTCGGCGATCACTTCGGGCGTCGCATTCGGCGGGATGTAGCTCGGCTGCAGCTTGCTCGTGCGGTAAACTGCGTAAGCCGATTGCAGCAGACGGGCGACGATCTCTTCGTTGCGAGCGTGCAGATACGAAAGCCGCGCTTCTTCGACGAGGCGGAGTCGACCGATGAGCGCCGGCCCGAGCGCGGTGATGATGATCACGACCACCGCCACCATGACGGCGAGGGCCTCGACAGTGCTTTCAATCGGTGTCACGCCGCACCGCCCATGCCGAGCGCGTTGATCCAGGTCTGTACCTGCACGTGCGGTTCGGAACCCTTCGTATCGAAGCTGACGTTCGACCCCGGCACGTCCCGCAACGCGCCGAAAACCGATTCCACGCCGAGCGACGTCGAGAAGACGAGGATCGGTTTGTTCGCGAAGGCGCTCGAAACCGTCTTGGCGGGCGGCAACTCGTCGACGTTCAAGAGATAGTGCTCGACGATTCGAACACCCGCCTCATGGCCACCGTCGGTCGTGATCTCGGCGAGTCCAAGCGATGCGAGGTCCTTGATCGGCAGCAACGCATCGACGATGAACCCAGCGATGTCATCAGGTGAATCGGCGTGTGCCTCGCAGACCTGTTTGAACTCGTCGACGTTCAGACACAACACCGGCTCATGGCCGGTTCGTTTACGTATGGGGTCGATGGTCGACATCAGCGCGTCGCTGTCGTCCAGCCAAATCACCTTCTTCACGGGGTTTCTTCCAAGCTCATCGCGCAGGTCACGCTCAACCGCGCGCTCCTTTGCGTATCGTAAATTCATGCCAGTGGCGTTGCCCCTGGTCGTATTGCGAATAGTCGACCTGGAGCCCCAAGAAACGCGCTGCTTGGGAGACGACGAAGAGCCCGACCCCCTCACCCGGAGTTTCGGCTTCCTCGGCATTCTCCCCACGCACACCGTATTCGAACGGCTGAAAAGATTCCCCCGTAGGCGGTCCTTCAGTCGCAATCGCGAGCGACCACTGCGTATCCACCCCTTGCCGTTGCGCGCCCGTGACCCAGGTGACCTCGACGACGGAGTTGTCGAGCGAATACTTCCAGGCATTGTCGACGAGGTTCGTCACGATGCGTAGGAAAGGTTCACGAACGACCTCGATCCGAGGGTTGTCACGGACGGAGAACTCATACCAACAACCTTTGCTCTTGAGCCGGCTCTCGTAGGTGCGAAGCACGCCCTTGACGGTATCGAAGACGTCGACGAGTTCGAGGTCGACACTTTCGGCCCGATCGCCAAAGAGATCGCTCAATCGAACCCGTTGTGCCGTCTGCAACATCTCCCGCTTGAGATCGAGGGCATCCTGCATCTTGGAGAGTTGCTCGAGATCTTTTTCCTGATTGGCATAGGTGCGGTAGGCGCGCTTGAGCATGTCCGAGATGTCGGGTTCGAGCGTGAGCGCCGCCGACAGGAAACCCGACGTCGCCTCGGCGACGTCGCGATCGTCGCTGTGTCGAATGGCCTTCAGGTTGTCGAGTTGTCTTTGTGTTTCACCGAGGCGGTCATCGAAGTCGTCATCCTTGAGCTCGCGCCCGAGGAGAGAATGGAGCGAATCGAAATCGCGGCGCAGTGACCTTACCTCCCCGCGGAGCTTCGTCGAGAGCGCAATGATCTGGTTGATGTCGTGGCGGATCTCGTGATGGATGAATCGTGTGGTCTGGCGTTGCTCTGTTTCGATCACGCCGAGAACGCTGAAGCCGGACAGCATCTGCCGACGTACGAGTTCGACGATCGAATCCCACATACCCGGGACGTTCTTCGCCGCATCCTGGTGCAGCGCGATAAACGCCCGCGGCACCAAATCGGAGTCGGTGCGCACCGCGACGAGCAGTTGCTCGCGCATATCCCACTTGGTGACGATGACCTCGAGTACCGGTGATTGGCGCATCCGTTCGCGCCCGGCGCGGTAACGCTCACCTTCGATCAACACGCGGTCGTGCTCGATTGTTTCGTCGAACTCGAGCGATACGTAGTTCGGAATCGAATCGAGGAAAGCGCGATCGAAGATGATCTGGTACTCCCCACGATAGTTGCGCGCCTCGGGCAGTTCGATCTCGAGGAAGCGTCGGTGGGTACTACCTGTCAGGATGAATTTCGTGAGATTGGCGCGATCGCGGACCCAGAGATTGCTGACGTCGGCCAGGAAGATCTCCGAGAGGGCCGCACAGATCGTATCGCCCGTGCGCCGGTCAACGACGCCGTCGGGTGGAAGACGATCGGCCTGATTGACGAACGCGGAGTAGATCTGATCGAGCGATGCAAACACCTGACGTTGATAGAAGATCGGCACGATCATCGCGTTGATGTCGTGAAACTCGTATCGGTCGGTCCAGCGGAACTGGTCGATCGTCGTACCGGCGATCTCGAGCACACCGACCACCCGGTCGTTCACCATCAAGGGATAGCAGTACGACGATCCACGGCCGCGGCCGGTCGCCGATCGCACGTCGGGGCAATAGACCGGGGCTCGGGTTCGCATCGCTCGAACGACGAAGGACTCGTGTTCCGCCTCGGGTTCGAGCCACGCCGCGTTGGCCTCGTTGAGGCGTTGCTCGAGTGAATGGAGCTCTCTCGGATTGACCGAGAAAGTACCCCGCGCGACCAGCGGACGTAGCGCCCCATAGTCGCGCCAATACAGCGTGCATGACTGCGCGCGGAAGGTCGCCGCAATGGCTTCCATCGTGCTGTTTTCGATGATGTGCGCGCGTTCGGCGAAATCGCTCTGGCTCACGGCCGACGGCCGGTCGAGCGTCAGCGTTCCAAAGTGTTTCTCCAACCAGTTGTAGAGCATCTGTCCGCGGATTGCGTTCTGTGCCCGCGTGCTCGTTCGCATCTGGTCGACGATTTCGAGAAATCGCCGTTCGAGGTGCTTCGCGCCGAACCCGCTGACACCCGGCGCGACCGCATAGTCGACGTGGCGCAACGTGAAGCTGGGGGCGCCGTCACCCCAACTCACCGCCACTTCGCAGCCGCCGTCGTCCTGCGCGTAGACGCTAAAGACGAGCTCGGCGTCCATCGGCAGGATGTCTTGCTGACGGGCACAGAAGCCCGCGACGACGGCGAGCGTCAACATGCCGCCGCGTGAGACCTCATCGACGTCTGCAAAACGAATCCAGGAAATCGCCGTCGTCAGCCGATCGAGCTTCTCGCCTACGACGTCACCGTCGAACAGGTTTCGTTTCGACAACGCGTGCGAGACGTCGGCGATGCTCGGCGCATGAGAGATGAAGTAGTCGGAACTCGCGCGATGGAACGTCTCGAAAAGAAACTTCAGAGAATCCGCGTGGCGGCGAATGAAGGTCGCCCGATTCGCCGCTTGCTGGGACTCATAAACCGGGCCGACCAGTGCGACGCGGTGTTCATCGAAACGGCAGAGGCGAAAAACGAGCCCGGGTAGTCCCCACGCCGGAAGCACCGGGTCGGCGCTGAAGCGGTGATCACGAACCGCTCGATAGACCCATAGCAAGCTGAACCAGCGCCACGTCGGCGTCAGTTGGAACAGCAGCTCGATCGGTAGGGCGTTACTCGTGTCGGTGAGCCAGAGTTCGAGATCGAGATAGGGTTGCAAAAAACGCAACGTGCGCCGCCGTTTCGCGGCCGCGTCGTCGCGTAACTCGACGCAGCGTTCGAAGATCTCCGATTCGATCGCGGCCGCGACGCGCGCCTGGTCAGTGGCATCCGCACGTCGAAAGGAACCCGAACCAGAGCCGCGAATAATCGGTTCGAGTTCGTCCGTCGTTTTCGCCAGAAGGCCTTCGATGCGCGCGAGGTACCAGTCGACGTACTGATCGAATCCCTCCTCCGACTGCGTCAGCCGCGACAGCGATTCGATTGGTGCGGGGAAGCCGTCCTTGAGATCCGTGCCGAAGCGTTGCCGGTAGATCTTGGCGAGGTCGCGATTTCGATTGAGCAGACCGAGAAAAACCGACGGCAATCGAATGATCTTCGCAGGGTCGAAGACCCGGATCGGCACGTCCTCGAGCAGTGCGAGCGCGTCCGCGCTCCACTGGTGGTGCGGTACGGGTGCCTTCAGTGTGTAACCGGATTTACGTCGAGCCACGGACGATCCTTGCGTCGGTTCGACTGGGGGACTCGTTCGATTATCGCGCGATTCGGCGCTTTTCGCGCCGCCTTGGAGGGGCGACCGTCCTTCAGCGCTCCCAGAACGCCTTGAGTCCGGTCAGTCCTTCGTCGGCGACATCCGCGTCGATACCGGAATAGGCGAAGCGAACATAGACCCGCTCTTCCGCCGGTTGTACGCGGCCGAAATGACTACGCGAGCAGAACGACACACCGGTTTCCTGCATCGACTTCACGCGAAACGCCTGCACGTCCTCCTCGCGGTCGTGCTGATAACCCATCCGATCGAAGACCTCGGTGACGTCGGCAAAGAGGTAGAACGTCGCATCGGTGGCCGGCACGCTCACACCGTCAATCGATTCCAGCCGGTCGACGATCAGATCACGCCGGGCTCGCAGCGTCTCGAGAATCTGTTCGGAACCGCTCTGATCGCCCGTCAGCGCCTCGATACCGGCGTGCTGGATGAAGTGACTCGTGCAGGACTCGTCGTTGGTGTTGATCTTGGTGATGACGTCGATCACACCCTGCGGTCCGATGGCGGCGCCCAACCGCCAACCGGTCATCGCGTATTTCTTCGAGAACGTATAGAGCACGACTGTTCGATCTTCGAGCCCTTCGGCATCGAGCATCGTGTGGCTACGTCCGGCATAGCGGATGTCGATATAGGGATCGTCCGAAAGCACCCAGAGGTCTCGCTCCCGGGCAAGAGCGGCGAGCCACGCGATGTCAGCCGCGTCGGCGTCGGCCCCGGTCGGGTTGTGCTGCGCATTCACGATCAGGACGCGGGTCGTTTCGTCGAGCGCCGCTTCGACGGATCGCCGGTCGAAACGAAAACGACCGCCCTCGACCACATAGCTGTAGGGCTGAGCCCGGCCGCCGAGAAAGTCGACCTGCGACTCGTAGATCGGGTAGCCCGGGTTGGGATAGAGGACGCCGTCGCCCGGCTCCATGACGGCCGTCAGAAACTTGCCAATCACGGGCTTGCCGCCCGGCTGAATCGAAACCTGGGCCGGATCGACCGCGATGCCGCGACTTTGCGAAACGCTGTCGGCAAGCGCCTCGCGCAAGGCGGGAATTCCCGCCGCCGGCGTGTAACCAGTATTACCGTCGAGCATGGCGCGATGGGCGGCTTCGATGATGTTTTCGGGCGTGCGAATGTTCATATCGCCGAGGTGGAACGGGTACACCTGATGGCCCGACGATGCCCACGCCGCCGCATCACCTGACACCGCGAAGGCGGTCTCCGTGCCGAGGTGATCGATTCGACTGGCGATGCGGTTGCCCATAGGAACGTCCTCGTTGGATCAAGTTGGTCTCGTCGTCGCCCCGTCCCTTCGCGGCGGGTCCTCGGGCGGCGAAAAGCCGCGCAGCCTAAGTGGTTCACCCGGCTCGATCAACAAAGGCGCGCTGCAAGAACCCGACACGACGGTACCGGTCTGGGCAGCCGCGCTCTGTCGTGTCACGATCATGTCGATGGTGCGCGCAATCACATTGATCGGCATGCCCGGCGCCGGAAAATCGACCGTGGGCGTCGTTCTCGCCAAGCGTCTCGTGCGGCCTTTCATGGATACCGATATCGCGATCCAGGATGCGGTCGGCGAGTCCTTACAGACGATTCTCGATCGCGACGGCTATCAAGCACTTCGTGATACCGAGGAGCGGGTCCTGCTCGGTCTCGACTACCGCGATCACGTCATCGCCACCGGCGGGAGCGCGGTGTATTCGAACGCGGCCATGACGCTCCTGAAGCAGATCTCGACGATCGTCTACCTCGAACTTTCGATCGATGACGTCGTCGAGCGAATTGGCGACTTCTCGAAGCGCGGTATCGCGAAACCACCGCACCAGAGCATCGAGGAGACTTTTCTCGAGCGCCAGCGACTTTACGAACAGTGGGCCGATCTGAGGGTCGACGCGACACAGACTGTCGAAAAGGAAGCCGACGACATCTGTCGCGCGCTCATGGCCTGAAGAACCGCCCAGTCGAGGTATCCATGGCAGATATCACCATTCAAACCGTCGACGCCCGACAACTTCTCGGGCGGCAGACACGTTCCCCCTGGCCGACGATCGGTACGACCGCCAGGCCTGAGATGGACGCCTTGTGGGACGTCATTCGCGGCGAGGGCCTCCAGCACGACCACAACATATGGATCTACACGGATCCGACCCCTACAGACGTCGCGATGACGGTCGGTGTGGAAATCCTAGGTGATTTCGACGCGCCCACCGACTTCGTGAAGGCGCATACGCCGGCGGGAATCGCGGCCCATCTCACGTTCATGGGCGATTACGGCGGGCTCCGGGAAGCACACGACGCTGTCCGTCGCTTCATCGAAGATTCGCCCTATGTCCGAACCGGCACGACGTGGGAGGTTTATGGCGACTGGCAAGACGATCCGAACAGACGACGCACCGACATCTTTCACGAAGTCACCCAATAGCCGATGGACGATGTTCGTCTCTTTGCCGATGAGTGGATCACTCACTTCGCCGACAAGGCACGCGCCAGTAAACGTAAGAGCCTCGCCTCGTCGCTCGTCGTGATCGTCGCCACGCTTCTCGTGCCGCTCCTCGTGAGCTACGGCCATGATGATTGGCTCGCCAAGGTCGTTCCGTCAGTCCTGTCGGCCGGCGCTGCGGGCGTGACCGCATGGCTACAATTCCGCGGATTCAGCGACAAATGGCGCCTGTACCGCACGACCCAGCGGCAGATCGAAGCGGAGCTCGCGGCCTTCGATTTCCGTTTCGGCAACTACGCGGGCTTGAGCGACGAGGTTGCGGCGCGACAACTCGCCGAGCGAGTGACGATGTTTCAACTGCACACGAACGACGGTTGGTCAGCAATTGCTGAGCAAAGCAAACCTACGGAACTGACGAAGTCCGATGCCTGAGCGTCGAGACTGGACTCGCCCGGGACCATCATCCAAGCTCTCGGCTCGCACGTGCTGTCATTGTCTAGTCGGGCCATGCTGAACCGAATTCCTCGCTACATCGCCGTGTTGTTGTTCGCTGTGACGATCGCATTGCCGATTCATGGCGCCGCGGAAAACTACACCCGCTCGATGATGCACGCGATGCAGGCGATGCAGATCCGCCCGGACCAGCAAGCCCAATTCGACAAGGTTTTGCGCCGCTATTTCAGGCGTCGCAATTCGGCCGCCGAGCGTGTCCTGATGCGCCAGCGCGGTGCCTTCGACACGATGATGAAGCGCGAGGTGGGCATCCTCCGCCGCAAGGCGGAAGAGAACATGACGAAGGTGCTGGATCCCGAGCAGATGGAGCACTTCTCCCGGTTTCTGAATCGTTCGGAAGCGCAATACCTGCGGATGTATCGCATCAAGGATTAGTTGGTCAGCGACTTCTCGAGCTTGACCTTGAGCGGATTCGGTTGATGCGCGTGGCGCGCCCCCGAAACCGTATCGACCGCCGATCCGAGGATCCCACCGACACTCTCGACGGCATTACCAACACCGCTCGATGCCGAGACCGGCACGCTCTTGACGGTCGTGACATAGGTCTCGTAGCCGTCGAGCTGAATCGTCACGAAGAATTCGCCACGCCGCGGCACGTCGATTTCGCAGGGACTCACGCAAGACCAATCGCTCGAGTGCACGCGAGCGCCGCTCGGTTCGGTCTCGATGACGAAAGTCTCGGTTGTGCCGCGGGTGACGGTCGCGCAGCCCACGGCGAAGCAGCCGCCAATACAGAAGAAAAGCGTCAGGACCTTGCGGTACGTCATGCGAGTCACCTATTTACTCTCTATGACGCGCGGCAATGCCTATCGTTCCGTAGCCGTCGCGGCGACGATCACGGAGTATCTAATCGTGATGTGGTGGAATGCAGTGCCCCACCAGCACATGAGGAGAACCGCCCTTCCGGGCGGTTTCCCTAGGACGCGCTAGAAGTTGCGCCGGCGGTCCTGCGCTTCGTTGACACGAAGCTCGCGACCGTCCAGCCGATGGCCGTTCAGTTCGTCCATAGCGCGCTGGCCGTCTTCGTCAGCCATTTCCACGAAACCGAAGCCTCTGGAGCGACCGGTATCACGGTCGGTGATCACACGTGCAGACTGCACGCTACCGATAGTTTCGAAGAGCTCCGACAGGATCTGGTCGGTGGTGCTCCAGGGGAGGTTTCCTACGTAAAGTTTCATTTGATTCCTATGTACCCGACCACGCATATCACGCCGGCGCATGAGCGCAGCGTCATTTGCGTGCTACAGATAGTGAGATGGTGATTGCGCGATCGTCGAAGTCGGTTTTCTTTTGGATCCCCGGCTCAAGCGGACGACCTGTATCTTATGGATGAGTCTCGTCTCGAGTGTGACGTTTTCTTTGCGATTCGCGGCGATGCCGACGACGACGCATCGAACTTGCCCCTGGATTACCGTGAGGTGAGTCATGCGGGCCCTGGGAGGCGCCACTATAGCGTCCGATCGCGCGAACGTCGCCAATCGTTTCGCAAAAATTTAGTAGGCTCGCGTCTCCATTCGAGTCAGGTGCGCATCCATCGATGCGCCCAGCACACCACACATCACAAGGGGGGAGCCTTATGTACAACACCGTGAGAGAGAAGATCGCCGCCGGAAAACAGGTCATCGGCGGCACGATCGACACCCCTGATCCGGACATTTATCGGGCGATGGCGCGTTCGGGGTTCGACTTCATCTGGATCGAAATGCAGCACAGCCCGCTGACCTATCAAGAGGTGGCGCGCATGATCTGGGCGGCGCGCGACTGCCCTGCCGTTCCTTTCATCCGCGTACCGGACGCAACCGAGGGTGACATCCAGAAGGCGACCGATATCGGCGCGCTCGGCATCATCGTGCCCATGGTCGTCAAGGAATCGAAGGTCGAAGACGCCGTCAAATTCGGCAGCTACCCACCACGCGGTGTGCGGAGCCTCGGCGGCGGTCAGTACGGCGCGCTCTACGGCGGCGATTACCGCCAGACCGCAAACGACAACATCATGGTCGTCGGCATGATCGAATCACCTGCCGGCGTCGACAATGCCGAAGCCATCGCATCGGTCGAAGGTGTCGACGTGATCTTTACCGCTGCGACCGATCTCTTCAGCTTCTCCGGGATCCCCCAGGGCCACCCTGACTACGAAGCCATGATCACGAAGGTCAAGGACATCGTTCTCTCGAAAGGCATTGCGCTCGGTGGTCCGGTGAACTGGCGCGACCGCGCTGGATTCAACTTCTTCCAGGCGCCTCCCGCGACCGCGTTGGTCACGCGGGGCGCCAAGGATCTGCTCGAGTCGACGGAACCCGCCGTGGCGCCGATCGAGGGAACGGAAAACGACTGACGGAGTGAACGAAGACAAACGGGAGGCGTAGACATGGCCCAAGCGATCGAGACCGAAACGCTATCGACGCATCCGCTCGACCCGCCGACGACAAGTGAAATCGAAACAGCGGCCAGACTCGTCAAGTCGGTTGCGCCTGATTTCGTCTTCGCCACGGTTGCGCTGAACGAGCCAGACAAGGCATCGGTCGCGGCTGGCACGGCGGCGCGCGAAATCACCGTGGTCGGCCTCGATCGGCAGGTCGGCACCAAACGTTTCGTCGTGGACGTCGAGGCAGAAGTCGTCTGCTCGAACGAGACGGTGACGGGCGGTCAGGCGCCGATCAACTTTCGCGACGTCGCCAAGGTCATCGGCATCACCAAGTCTGATGCTGGCTGGCTCGCCGCCATGAAGGCGCGCGGAATCACCGATATCGAGAACGTCCAGATCGATCCTTGGCCGACAGGCGGCTTTGTTCATTCGTCGATCCCGGCCGGTCACCGGGCGATGCGGGCAATCAGCTTCGTGCGCGAATTCAAGGAAGACAACGGCTACGCCCGACCGGTGCAAGGGCTCATCGCGCACGTCGACATCACCGCCGGTGTGGTAGCGCACCTCGAAGACCACGGCGTCGTCGATCTTCCGCCCGAGCACGGTCGATATGACGCCGCCAGCCAACCGTCGCTGCGCGAAGCACCCAAACCGATCTCCATCACGCAGAACGACGGCGTCAGCTTCGAGGTCGACGGCTATGCCGTTCGGTGGCAGAAGTGGCAGTTCCGTGTGTCGATGCACCCGATCCACGGTCTGGTGTTGCATCAACTCGGCATCGAGGACGGCGATCGTGTGCGACCGATCCTCTACCGCGCATCGCTCTCGGATATGGTCGTGCCGTACGGCGATCCCGACCCGATGCACCACTGGAAGCACGTCTTCGATGCGAGTGAAGCATCGATTGGCACGATTCCCAACTCGTTGACGCTCGGCTGCGATTGCCTCGGTGAGATTCACTACTTCGATATCGACATCATCAACTACAAAGGCGAACCGCGCCGGATCGAGAACGCGATCTGCATGCACGAGGAGGATTACGGCATCCTCTGGAAGCACTATGACGCCGCAACCCAGAGACAGGAGGTGCGACGCTCCCGTCGACTGGTGATCAGCGCGATCCACACCGTCGGTAACTACGAATACGGCTTCTTCTGGTATCTCTATCTCGACGGCACGATTCAGATGGAAGTGAAGCTGACCGGCATCGTCGGGGTCAGCGCCGTTGCGCCCGGAAACGAGCAGCCGCAGTTTGCGCCCCTCATCGCCCCCGGCCTCGCCTCACCTGTCCACCAGCATCTATTCAACTTCAGGTTGGACTTCGATCTCGACGGCGTCGCCAATCGGGTCTATGAAGTGAATACCGAAGCGCTCGCGTCGGATCATTCCGACAACCCGCATGGCACGGGGTTTGCGGCCGTCGCCACGTTGTTCGAGCGCGAAGCAGACGCCAAACGAGAGATCGAACCGAGAACGGGGCGGGTCTGGAAGGTCGTGGCACCCGATCGCCTCAATCGATTGGGGCAGCCCGTGGCCTACAAGCTGATGCCGAGCGCGACGCCGGTTTTGCTTGCCTCGCCCGACTCAGCGGTGGGCAAGCGCGCCGGATTCGGGGCGCACAACCTCTGGGTGACGCCATTCGAAGCAGGTGAAATGAGTGCGGCCGGTGACGAGACCAACTTACATCCGGGCGGCGCCGGGCTACCCGCCTGGACGGCCGGTAACCGTTCGATCGTCGATGAGGACCTCGTCGTCTGGCATACGGTCGGCGTCACGCATGTGCCGCGGCCAGAGGACTGGCCCGTTATGCCCGTCGAATATTGTGGATTCATGCTGCAGCCGGTCGGCTTTTTCGAACGCAATCCGGCGCTCGACCTGCCTGGACACTAATCGAAGGTAAGGCGGGCGCCACCGATCGCGTGCTCGCCGCCACCGGCGTAAAACATCAAGACATCGTCACCGTCGACGAAGATCGCCGGATCACGAAGCTGGTGTACCCGTTTGAGGATCGCCCCGCGTCGGGAGGGCTCGACGGGTTCCCGAGCGCCTTCCCAATCGTCCATCGGTACCGCGATCCGCTGGGTCTCCCCTTCTTGCCACGTCTGCCAGTCACCGTTGAGGTCGATCGCGGCGTGCAGAATCGACTCGGGTTCGTCTCCTGCCTGGGTATAAAAGACGTGTAGCTGGCCGTCGCGCCTCAGCAACGCCGAATGGCGCATGTTCGGATTGAACAGCGTCGGCCCTGGGACGAAGTTCGTGAGGCCGTCGGTGGAGCGCAGCAGCAGGCCTGGCATCGCGAGCGCGTACCAGGCGTCGTCATGGCGGAAGACCCGAAAGTAGCTCGGCCCCAGAAGTTCTTCGCGCACCGTGAAGTTTATTCCGTCACGCGACGTCGCCACGCGCGTGAGCTGGCGGCCGTCTTCGTGCCAGCCGTGGAAATACATCCGGATCTCTTCACGCTCGGGCACCACGTGCACATCGGGTGATGCGATATGTGCGTAGAAATAGAGCGGTGCGTTCGTCGGCCGGGAGGTCGGGAAAAACGAGTTGGCGAGATGCAGCGCCCCCGGGGGATGCACGTGGTATGGCCCGTGCGGCCGATCCGCGTAGGCCAGGCGGATGGTCTCGCCCTGGTGGTGGGCAAAGTAGAGATAGAAGTCGGCGAGTGGGTTGTCGACCCATTCGGGAACGCGGATCAGCGAGGGACCGTTGACGTTTTCTTCGAGGCCGACCCCGCCGCCGACGGCGAGCAGCGGGTTCGTTTCGAACCGTTCGAAACCGAACTTCACTAACCGACTTCCTCATGCCAGACGATCCCGGCGTCGACGAATCCGGCGATCGCTGCATCGTCGAATCCCGCTTCGCGCAGGATCGCCTCGTTGTGCTGTCCCGCCATTGGCGGCGGTGTGAGGGACCGTGCTTGACCATCCAGGTGGACATTCGCACCGTGGCGACGATAGTCGCCCCACGCCGGATGCGTGACGGGCAACGTTAGCTGCATCGCCTCCGCTTGCGGGTTATCGAGCCAGAATTGCGCCGGCATGAGGTCATCGGCACGCACGCAGCCGATACCGGCCGGGGCGAAGAGCGACTCCCAAGCGTCGGCGCTTCGCTTAGCGAAGATCCGGCCGAGTTCGATGTCGGCATCGGGTTGGTCGAGAAGCTCGCGTTCGATCTCGATCCCTTCGCTGCCGAGCAGTTCGACAAATCGGTCTCTTTCAGCCGGGGTCACCAGAGCCAAGAAAATCCACCCCAGATCGGCCGCCTCATAGAGTCGGTAGGTCGGGCCGAGCCCGTAGAGCCCCTCGATCGGCAATGCGCGGTCCGGCTTGCCGGGATACTCGAGAAAATCGTCATGATTCGCGTAGGCGTTCGCGCCGAACATGTCGACGAATATCTGCTGCCCGAAACCGGTCGTCGTACGGGCCATGAGCCCGAGCACGGCCGACGTCGCCACGACCATTCCCGTATTGGGATCGGGATTCACCTCGTTGGCGTGCATCATCACGCGCGTCATCCATACGAGGTCTTCCATCTCCTGCTGGTTGCTCGGCACCCGTTCGCCCAACTGGAACATGACGCCGCCCATGGCAGCCCCCGGGACCGGGTGGGTACTCGGTCGCAACGCACCTGGACCGTCCGGACCGTAGCCATTGCTCTGCAGGTAGACGATCCCTGGATTCACGGCGGCGATCGCTTCATAGCCGATGCCTAAGCGTTCGGGCACGCCCGGACGGAAGTTGTGAATCAAGACATCGGCGTCGCGCAGGATCTCGCGTGCGACGGCTTGGCCGTCGTCGGACTTGAGGTCGAGGCTAATGGAACGTTTGCCGGCATTGACGCGAGCCGATCCGACGCCCATCGCGAGTCCGCGGTATGGATCGCCACCGATCTGCTCGACCTTGATGACTTCAGCGCCGAGGTCCGCGAGGAACGAAGCACCGAGTGGCGCGGCGATGATCGTGGCGAATTCGACGACCTTGATCCCCGCGAGCGGCGCATCGACCGGCCCCGATCCTGCGGGCGCGGGCCGCGGCGAGCGCGACCATTCGGCGGCGATGTCTTGACCGTCATCGATCATCGGTCCGGGTACGGCCGGCGTTTTTGTCAGTCGAGCCACGGGGCCGAGTTCGCGGCCGCCGGCTTCGCGTTCGATGCAGTGACCGTTCGCGACGATGTCCGGATCATCGAGCGCTTCTTGCGTCGTCTGGTACTTGGTTGCGACCACGCCGCCGTCTTCGATGAAGTCGGCCATCCATTCATCGGCGGAGCGTTCCTGAATCCGCGTGAGCATCCGTCGCCGAAAGGCTTCCTGCTTCTCGGGCGGCAGCATCATCTGCGTCGCGCTGAAGTCCGGATCCGCCAGTATCTCGAAGAGTTCGGTTACGCGGATAAAGTTGTCGAAAAGATGAGGCAGCAGGTTGCCGAACTGCAGCCAGCGGCCGTCGCTGGTCTGCGCGGGGTGATAGTAGAGCGACAGGGGCGGCGGCTCGACGATCGCGCCGGGCGGCGCCGGTGGCGCAGTACCGGGGAACATGTCGGGAAAGCGCTCGCGAAACTGAAGACCGAGCGTCCCGCCCTGTTCGTACGGCAACAGCCCCTGCATGACGCTCGTTTCGACGAGGCGTCCAGCGCCTGAGTCGCCACGCGCCAGAAGCGCCGCCATGATCCCGGTGGCTGCGCTTTGCGCCGTTGCATGAATGCCGACCTGCAGCGCCGAGAACACCGGGCCCGGGCGGTCGACGAGTCCCGCGAATCCGCGCATTCGGCCGACACGGGCGGCGACGACGTGTTCGTAGCCCGGGTAGTTGGCATAGGGGCCTTTACTGCCGAAGCCGGAGACGTGACAGAAAACGAGATGCGGATGGCGTCCTCGCACGGCTTCGAACGTCAGGTCGTGACGTTCGAGCGCGGCGATGCGCCAGTTCGTGATCAACACATCCGCGCCTTGGCAGAGCGCATCGAACGTGTCTCTCGATTCGTGAACGTCGAGTTCAAGTCGATGCTTACCGCGCTGCCACATCCGTGTTGCTGGAAGCTCATTGATCGGCTGGGGTGAACCGGGTTGGTCGAGGACGAGGACGTCCGCACCAAAATCCGCCAGGATCATCGTCGCGAGGCCGCCGGCGGGCCCCCTCGTGAGATCCAAGACCCGAATCCCACGTAATGCCTCGCTCATTCGTCCCTTTCCCCCAACTAATCCGCTCGCTTAATGAGCCTAGCACGCAGTCCCGTCACGGGGTCCTGGCGACGTGTGAATGATGCCTTCCGCACCGTCGAGCGCCGCCGTATGCTCACTCGACATGCCAAACGGAGGCTCACCGTGTCCGACAACCGCCACGATCACAGCCACGTTCCTTCGGATATCGCCCTACGCGTCAAGGCGATCGAGAGTTTGCTCGTCGACAAAGGGTTAGTCGACCCAGCGACGATCGACCGGTTCATCGAGTCGATTCAGACGGATGTCGGCCCCAGAAATGGTGCAGCGGTGGTCGCCAAAGCATGGACGGATGATGCGTTCAAAAAGCGCCTCCTCGCGGATGCGACGGCCGTGATCAGCGACTTAGGTGTCCCGGTGTCGAGGCGAGCAACATCGTCGCGGTAGAGAACACGGCAGAGGAGCACAACATCGTCGTCTGTACGTTGTGCTCGTGCTATCCCTGGGCGCTGCTCGGACTACCGCCGCCCTGGTACAAAACGCTCGAATACCGCGCACGCGTGGTACGCGAACCGCGCGAAGTGTTGGCGGAATTCGGCGTCGAGCTCAACGACGCCACACGGGTGCGTGTCTGGGATTCAACCGCCGAGGTTCGTTATCTCGTGATCCCGAGACGTCCTGAAGGCACGGATCAGCTCGACGAAGCGGCGCTGGCGAATCTCGTCACGCGTGACTCGATGATCGGCGCGGAGGTGTTGAGCTGATGGATGGCGTTCACGATCTCGGTGGCCGGGAAGGATTCGGCCGGGTGCGGTTCGAGCGCGATCAAGCGGCCTTCCATGACCCTTGGGAGGCGCGAGTCTGGGGCATGCGCCTCGCGACGACGCGGCCCGAGGGGGCCACGATCGATGCGAGCCGGCATGCGCTCGAGCGTCTACCGCCGGGCGATTATCTGACGAAGAGCTACTTCGAACGTTGGTTGGCCGGTCTCGGCATGCAACTCATGGAAGCCGGCATGGTGACGGCCACGGAATGGACGACGGGTGTCGCCGAAGGCAGGGCCGACTCGGAACCTGTCCCGCCCTCGCGTATCGATCCCTACCGCCAGTTTTCCTACGAGCGTGTAGCCGATGCCCCACCGGCATTCAAGCCCGGCGATACCGTCGTGACGGATACCTTCGCGCCGCGCGGACACACCCGCCTGCCGATGTACGCGCGCGCCAAACGGGGCGTCGTCGTGCGTTTTCAAGGCACCTTCATCCGGCCCGACACGAGCGCTCACGGTGAAGGCGAAGCGCCGACGCATCTCTATGCCGTCGAGTTTGGCGCACGTGAACTCTGGGGACCCGAGGTCGACGAGAACGTGATCGTCACGCTCGACTGCTTCGAGCATCAGCTCAACCGTGCCTGAGACAACGCCAACTTTTGATGAGCCCTGGCAGGCCGAACTGATGGCGACCGTGTTCGCGCTTCAGGAACACGGCATTGTCGACGCCCGTGCGATGACCAAAGCGCTTGCGGCGCGACGCCGGACGGATCAGCCGGACCACGATCGCTACTTCGAGGACGTTCTCGACGCCTTGGAAGAGGCGCTCGGCGAAGCGACCGGGATCAACACCGGCATCATCGGCGAGCGAGCGGGCGCATGGCGCGCCGCCTATCTCGCCACCCCGCACGGCAAGCCGGTTCGACTCGACGCGAGCAAACGGTAGGACTCAGCTCGCGCGCGCCGCGGTTGCGTCAGGAAATCGAATGCCGACTTTCTCTTCGCGCAGAAGCGCGAGTTCTTCCGCGAGTGCCGCGCGTCCCGCTGCCGCGGCCGGATCGTCCGGATAGTAGGAGAGTTCCGTCGAGTCACCGGCCACCCGAGTCGCGGTCAGCACGCGCGGTTTCGAGTAGTCGTACGGTCGCGCCCGATGCAGGAGCGCGCGGTTATCCCAGAAGAGCAAGTCACCCGCCTGCCAGCGATGGGTGTAGACCCGCGCCGGGTCGGAGATCACGTGCTCCAGTAAGGATTTCAGGAGCGTCCTGCTCTCATCGCGGGAAAGCCCCGGGATACCGAATGCATGGCGGCCAAGAAAGAGGCTCTTTCTGCCGGTCTCGGGATGCGTCTTCACGATCGAGCGCAGATACGCCTCACCGTGGTAGATCGACTCGGGGTTCACCGGCGGGAAATCGCCAACGTCGTTGGCTTGCGAGAATTGCGTCGAGTGGTAAGCCGCCATTCCCTCGATTCGAACCTTCGTCGCCTGATCGAGCGTCTCGTAGCCCGCACGCATATCCGCGAGTTCGGTCTCGCCGCCGGTCTCGGGCGGCGTGACGGCATAGAGCATGGCGCACTTGCTGCTGATCGGCTTGTAGGTCGAGTCGGTGTGCCAGGCCTCGTTGCCGACGTTCGTCCGCATCACCTGGGTATCGAGATCAAACACCCGTCCAAACGACCCATCGGCTTGCTTTTCCTGGTTTGCCATTGGCGAACCGCCGAATTCGAGATCCCCGAAACGTTGGCCGAACGCGATGTTGTCCGCGTCGCTCAGGTTCTGGCCGGGAACGACCAGAAACCCGTGTTCTAGAAACGCGGTACGAAGTTGGGCGAAATCGTCATCGCTAATCGTCCGCAGGTCGACGTTGCGGACAATGGCGCCGAATGACTTCTCCGGCACCGGTTCGATATGCAAGCTCATGGTTCCCTCCTCAACTCTCATACGAAGTGGCTAGCCACGATTATCGGTCGGCAACGGTTCGATGCCACGAGACTCTTGCCAGCGCCTGAGATTGTTTGCCTGAGTCACGATGAAACCGCGGATCGCTTCCGCGTCCTCGGCACTCAAGGTATCGCCGAAGCCCGGCATTCCGTTCGCTTCCGATGCACCTTCGAGCACGATCGAGGTGTACGCCTCGTGGACGGCGGGCGTCATCGCGCGTAGTTCCGGGGCCGCCACCGTCGGCACGATCGACGTGACGCCGATGCCGCGGTGACAGGTTGCGCAATGGGTGTGGTAGAGCGAATCGCCCGCGACGTACGACTCACGCGTCACGTCGACGTCCGGCTGTTCCGGAATCACCACCTCGCGAGACGCTACGGCCGGTAGCTCGGCCGAGCCGTCGAGCTTGTAGACGAGCAGCGTTCCCGGTAGGTCGATCGTTCGATCCCCTGTCACCATCGTCGCGATGTACTGGGTGTCGTCGACCGCGTAGGAAATCACGGACGATGAGAATGAACCGAGCGCGTCGAACGAGTAGAGCGGTAACCCGGTCTCGGTGCTACGGGCGACGAAGCGACCATCACCCTCGCCCTGGAAGAGAAGCCCGGTCGTGGTCGCCAACACGCCGCCGTTGAACACCGAATCGAGCTGGTGGCGCCACTTGTACTCGCCTGTCAATGGGTCGAAAGCGCCTAGAAATCCCTTTGACTCCGGCCGCGGGGCTGCCTGCGCCTCCAGCTTTCGGCGGTATTCACCTTCGCCCCAGCCGAGTGAGAGGCCGCGCTCACGCATCTTGTAGACGCCGGTTTTAACGAACTCCTCCGCCAGCGAATAGAAGTTCGCGTAGTCGTGGTAATAGAAGTACATGAGGCCGTTCTCTTCGTCCCACGATTGCGGTTCCCAGTTATGCGCGCCGGCGTTGGCCGGCAGAATCCACTGCGGATCTTCTTCGTAGACGACCTCCGGGTTCTCGACGGGGCGCCCGGTTTCCATGTCGATGTGCGTCGCCCAGGTGATTCCGTCGGTGTAGGGGTGTGCGCGGAGCAACTCGCCGTTCGTCCGGTCGAGGACGTAGAAAAAGCCGTTCTTCGGCGCTTGCAGCAGGACCTTCCGGCGCACGCCATCGACGTCCATTTCCGACAGTGTCATGTCCATGGCGGAGCTGTAGTCCCAGTTGTCGCCGGGAACGGTCTGGTAGTACCAGTTCATCCGTCCGGTCTCGACGTCGACCGAAATGATCGCCGTGAGGAACAGATCGTCTCCCGCCAGCGGATTCTCGGGCGTCTTTTCCTCCCACGCGTTGCCGGATCGGATCTGGCGCGGCCAAGGCGCGCCGTTGCCGACACCGATATACAGGCTGCCGAGTTCTTCGTCGTAGACGAGCGAATTCCAGGCCGTCCCCCCGCCGCCGTATTCCCACCAACGGCCGCCCCAGGTCTTGGCCGCCATTTCCATCTCGGGGTGTTCGAACGGCTTACTCGGATCGCCGGGCACGATGTAGAAGCGCCAACTGATCTCACCGGTCTCGGCGTCATACGCGGTCACGTAGCCACGTCGTTTCCAGCTCTCCGAGCTGCCCTGCCCGATGTAGATACGGCCCGCGGCGGCTCGTGGCGCGCCGGTGATATTGAATCGCCCCAGCGCGGACTCGTGGTACGTGTCGACATCCCAGACGAGATCCCCGGTCGCCGCATCGACCGCGATCAGCCGACCATCAAACGTGCCGACATAGACCTTGCCGCGATAGACGGCGACCCCACGATTGTGCGCCGGACCGCAACAGGCGAGGCGAATGAAACTGCGATCGACCTCGGGATCGTACGACCAGATCTCCTCACCGGTTGTCGCATCGAGCGCCGAGACGACGCTCCATCCGTTCGTCACATACATCACGCCGTCGGCAACGATCGGCGTGCCTTGCATCCGCATGTTCCAGTCGCCGATATCCCGCGTCCAAGCGAGCCCCAGTTGGTCGACGTTTTCCGGCGTGATCTGCGTGAGTTGGGAGAACCGCTGTTCCTTGTAGGTCTGGCCGTAACTCAACCAACTTCCGGGTTCGACACCCGGTGCGTCGATGATTCGCTCATCGTCGATCGCGCCTGCCGCGACGCTCGGCGGCTCGACCGCGACGGGTTCGACCGTCGGGGGATCCGCGCCACACCCCATCAGAATCAGCGCGGTGACGATGCCCAAAACGCGTCGCACCGATGAGTTCCCGTGGAAATACCGCATGATCGTTCTCCCCCCCTTTCGCCACGCCGCTACAACGAAACTACATGCAGTTGCCGCGACGCACCAACCGCCCGTCCTTGAACGACGCCCCATCGATGCACCACAGTCGGCCTGAACGAGGAGCTCAGAAGATGAAAACCCGAATGCTCGCCGCACTCACCGCGGTCCTGTTAACGAACGCCGTTGCTGCGGATCCGACAGAAATTTCGCTGTCCGCGGTCGGCGTCAACGTCGCCGACATCGATCGCGCTGAACGTTTTTACAACGAGGTGTTCGGCTTCGAGCGCACGTTCGCGTTTCCGCCCGGTAGCGACGATCCCATCGAGATCGGCCTCGTACGGCCCGGCGGCAATGGCATGATGCTGCTACTCGCGAAACTCAGCGACGATCCCCTCCCCGACGCCAAGGCCGCCTACGGCCGGATCGTGCTGATGACGAACGACGCGCTCGGGCTCACGGCCAAAGCCGAAGCGAAAGGATCCAGCTGGCGGCGCGTCGACGACGAATCACCGTCGAGCCCCATCATCATCTTTCTAACCGATCCCGACGGCTACGAAGTGGAGCTTTACCAGGCCCCCGCGGCGCCCTGACGGACGGCCCCTACGCGTGCGCCGCCGCGAGTGCGCGTCCACGGTCGCGAATCGTCACCATCGCCTCGGCCAGGCCGGTCATGTCGACCGCCGCCGCGGCGTCCGGCGCATCCGCCTTCGCCAGCAGGTCAGGTAAGCGACGTTCAACCGTGTTGCACACCCATTCGAACGCGTCACCCACCGCCGCCGTATCGATCGGCACCATCGCCTGATCGATATACGAAAACCCGTAGTGATAATGCGGCACAGCATCGAAGCAATCGAACCGCAGGATCTCCTCATCCGCGCCACCCACGGGCCCGAACACATGAATCGACGGCCCCTGCTCCGCACCGACGAAGCGGTACTCCACCGCCAACGACAACGAACCGACCTCGACCAGTTCGAGCGCGCTCCGATCCGCTGGCTGACCACCAAATCCTTTCTTTTCCATGGCTTGCTCCTCGGTGATGAGGGTTGAGTCTCGTATGGGTCGGGGTGTTGCGCAATCGGTGGGCTGGGAAGTGGGATCCGGCGGCGCTGGGAAGCCCGCTTCACCGGAGGAGTAGGCTGGATTTCTGATTGCTAATGGGATGGTCCACCCCGAGTGGACAATCAGTGTCCCCACACGACGTTCCCTCGAGGAGACCATCGCATGACGCAGATCGTGACCCTAGGTATCGATGTCGGCAAGAGCACCTTCCACGTGGTCGGTACGACGCACACGGGTAAGCCGGTGTTCCGGCAGCAGTTCAGCCGAGCGAAGCTTGCTGAGTTTGTCGCCACTCACAGCCGATGTGTGATCGGCATGGAAGCGTGCGCTGGTTCACAACACCTGGCGCGGCAGTTTGAACGCGACGGTCATGACGTTCGATTGATGGCAGCGCACTTCGTCAAGCCGTACGTGAAGACCAACAAGAACGACTTCAACGACGCCTTGGCGATTGCGGAGGCGGTGCGCCGCCCGACCATGCGATATGTGCCGATCAAGACGATCGAGCAACACGATCAGCAAGCCCTACACCGCGTCCGTCAGCAGCTCATGAAGACGCGCACAAGCGTCATCAACGAGATCCGAGCGTTTCTGTTGGAGCGAGGTATCACGGTGCGCACGAGTCCGACAGCGTTGTCGAAGGCCTTACCGACGATACTGGCGGACGACGAGAGCACATTGTCGCGGCGTCTGCGCGCGCTTTTGGGATTACTGCAACGACAGTGGCGTTACTTAGATGATGAAGTTCGCACGATTACCCGGGAGATCGAGCAGATCGCGCGAGAGCGCGATGACTGCCGGCGTCTGCAGACGATTCCGGGCATTGGCACGCTGACATCGACGGCGTTGGTGGCGGCGATCGGCAAGGGTGAGCAGTTCACACGCGCCCGAGATGTATCGGCGTGGCTCGGGGTGGTGCCACGGCAACACTCGACAGGCGGCCGGACGCGATTGCTGGGGATCAGCAAACGCGGCAACCGCTACGTTCGGAGTCTGCTGATACACGGCGCGCGCAGCTGCTACTACAACCTGTGCCGGGAGGATCACCGCCTAGGTGTTTGGCTGAATGACCTTGAGGCGCGGGGCTTGCACCCGAACGTGATCATCACGGCGTTAGCGAACAAACTGGCGCGCCTGTCATGGGCAGTCCTGCGCAGTGGTGAGGAGTACGATCCAGGGCGCGCGTAGCGGCAGTTGTAGGGAACGGATTTTGGTTGCCCATCGGGCATCTCGTTAGCGGCAGGCTTCATCAGTCGATCCAGCTTCGTCGAAGCTCGGGCAAGAAAAAGGGGTCTACGAACCCGCCTTGCTAATTGAGCCGACGAGCCGCGGATCCCACTCAGGCCAGGGCGTGAAATAGCCCATTAACAGGCCGGATACATTTGTGCAGACCGACTGATTGCCAAAGTCGCCAATGACTGTTGCAACGATGGGGTGGCCCATACATTTTTCTTGTGGGGGCTCCGCCCCCACGCCCCCGCCGGATCGGCGCCGAGTCTGAGTTGGCGGATGGGGGAATCTCGCCGCGCGCCCAGTACGGCGCGGAATCGCAGCGGGCGGTACCCCCCTGGCGCGCTTCGCGCCGGGGCCCCGGGGGTCGGCGTGTTCGCCGGAAGGCGTCGGTCGATATCGAGCGCGATTCGTAGGATGGTTTAGTCGGGTTTGCAGGATTCTGCAGCTTCTCCCTCCGCTCGATATCCTGGAAAGGATTTCCAGGCTGATCGGTTCGCTACAGACTTCCTTAGGGCAAATTGGTTAGTTGTGTGCCGCAAGTTGTGCAAAAGGGTTGAGTGGCCTGGCATGCGGTTAAGCGGCTTGACGGAGCTGTTCCTTCTTCAGCTCCTTGAGCAAGTCCATGTTTAAGTAGCGGCTCTGTTCGAGCCAGTTTTCGTGGGTCTCAACGGCCAGCGCCCGCACCAGGCGTAAGCAACTCGCCGCGTTCGGAAAGATCCGCACCACATACGTTCGTCGACGGATTTCCTCGTTCAACCGTTCCAGCATGTTGGTGCTCTTCATGTGCTTGTGATGGCGATGCGGGAGGCGATAGAACGTCCACGTCTGCTCGATGTTTTCCTCCACCCAGTCGGTGAGCTTCGGATACTTCGTGTGCCATCGGCCGATCCAAGCGGCGAGATCCGATCGCGCCTCATCGACGTTGCGACGATCGTAGAGCCAGCGCAGTTCCTGCAGACAATCGTCATCGGCCTTGCGCGGAATGTGGTCGAGGGCGTTGCGCAGGAAGTGCACGTAGCAGCGTTGCCAGGCGCTGTCGGTGAGGACTTCTTGGATCGCCCGTCGCAGCCCATCGTGATCATCGCTGACGACGTACTCGACGCCGTGTAAGCCGCGATCACGCAGCGTGGTGAGGAACTCTTTCCAGCTACTTCGACTCTCCCGTTGAGCGAGCTCCACGGCCAGTATCTGGCGGCGTCCTTCCCAGTTGATGCCAATGGCAATGAGCACGGCTCGAGAGCGGATCACTCCCGCCTCACGGACCTTCTCATAACGCGCATCGAGGATCAGATACGGCGTCGGTTCTTCGAGTCGTCGGGTGGCGAATGCGGTGAGCGTCTTGTCGAGGCGCTTGTTGATCCGCGAGATGGTCGAGGCCGAGACGCTGTGGCCACACAGCTCCTCCGTGATCGCTTTGACCTTGCGCGTCGAAACGCCCTCGATATACATCTGCGCCAGCGCGCTGACCAAGGCTTGTTCGGAACGCTGGTAGCGCGCAAACAGCTCCGTGGAAAAGCGTCCTTCGCGGTCGCGCGGTACACGCAGCTCGAGCTTGCCGACGCGGGTCAACAAGCCGCGCGGGTAGTAACCGGCTCGATAGCCCCGGCGTTCGTCGCTGCGTTCGTGGGGTTGCGCGCGGAGCACTTTGGCCATCTCCGCTTCCAATAGCTCTTGGAGCATCTCGCGCATCATCGTGCGCAGCTGGTCGCCCTCGCTGCTGAGTACCTCTTCCAGTTCGACTGCCGTCGTCTTACGCTTCTTCTGGGTGGTCATCTGAAGTTCCCCCGTTTTACCGGACAGTCAGTTAAGCCGCGTCCTCCATCAGCATCGGGATTTGATTGCCGATAGCTGAGTGCTTTCGTTGTCGATTGTAGTAACTCTCGATGTATTCGAAGATCGCGCGACGGGCGGCCGCGCGACTCCGGTAACGCTCGCGATGGATGAGCTCGACCTTCAGCGTATGGAAGAAGCTCTCCATCGCAGCGTTGTCATAGCAGTTGGCACGACGGCCCATGCTGCAACGAAGTCCGTTGTGGTTGATCAACCGCTGGTAGGCCGCTGAACAGTACTGGCTGCCGCGATCCGAGTGGATGATCGTCTGCCGGGGAAAGCCCCGTCGGAACAACGCCATCGTCAATGCGTCGATGGCCAGCTGCTGCGTCATGCGCCGGTTCATCGCCCAGCCGACAATCGCCCGCGAGTACAGATCCATCACCGTGGCGAGATACAGCCAACCTTCGTCGGTCCACACGTAAGTGATGTCACTCACCCACTTTTCGTTTGGCTCTGAGGCGGCAAAGTCCTGCTCGATCAGGTCTTCGGCCACTGGTTTATCGTGGCTCGAGTCCGTTGTCACTTTGAACTTCCGACGCTGAACCGCGCGGAACCCGCGGGTTTGCATCCGTCGCGCCACCCGGTTCTTGCTGCACGCGATGCCCCGGTCGTTCAGTTCGTCGGTGATGCGTGGTGAACCGTAACGCTCGCGGTGTTCTTCGAAGACCGCCTGGATCTCGTTGTCCAGCACCGCGTTGGCGCGATCTCGATCGCTTGGCGGCCGGTCGCACCATTCGTAGTAGCCACTGCGCGAGACCTTCAGCACCGCGCACATGAGGGTGATGGGCCAGACCTTCTTGTGCGCATCGATAAATCGATACCTCATGGCTTTTCTTGCACAAAGAAGGCCGTGGCCTTTTTTAGAATATCTTTCTCCATCCGCAGCTTGCGGACTTCCGCCTCGAGCTCGCGAATCCTTTGCTGCTCTGAGACCTCCCGGTCCGACGTCTCGTCAGCGGCCGCGAATCGGCGCTTCCAGCGCGATATCAAATCGCCACGCACCCCGAGGCTCCGCCCCGCTTCTCCGAACGAGTAACCCTGGTCTGTGACCAGCCGAACCGCCTCCCGTTTGAACTCCTCGGTAAATCGCCGCCGTTTCTGTTTCGTCATCCAACACCTCGTTTCGAATCATGGTACGACTCAAATCCGGTGTCCGGTTTCTCGGGGGAAGATCAATCTCGTGTGTGTGCCTTTTTTGATGTCGTGTCTAAAAGCACACCATGGCCACCCAACTTTTTGCACATCCTTCGGCACACTACCAATTGGTTCTAAAGCCGGCAAACCCCAATCAGCGAAATCGATGACCTCGAGCCCGGCGCGGCTTCGCCGCGACGCAGGGGGGTCCTAGGGGGGACCCGGAGGGTCCCCCCTAGAAGAAAAGCCAGGAAATTTCAGCCTCAAACTGCCGCCGGATCGACCATTTCCAGATCGCCTGCCAACGCTTCCCGGGCCGCCAGATTCAAACCCGCGGCGCCTTTGCGCTTCTTTTCGCACGCTCCGGGATCCCCGGCGCGGTCCGCGCGCCAGGGGAGGACAACCCGCAGCTATTCCGCGCCGAACTGGGCGCGCGGCGTGACTCCCCCATCCGCCAACTCAGACTCAGCGCCGATCCGGCGGGGGCGTGGGGGCGGAGCCCCCACAAGCAAAAAGTACGCTATCTTTCGCCGCTTCGACCGGAGCACCGAGAGACCATGACCGACCGAACGCCCATCCTCGTAGGTATTTCCCATATCGAGCAGCGCATCAAGGATTGGACGGAGGGCGATGAACCCCTCGACCTGATGATTCGGGCGGTCGAGGCCGCGAAACGCGATACCGGCGTCGATGGGCTCTACGCGCACGTCGATGCGGTGCACGTGGTTCGCGGGCTCTGGTGGTACGGCAACCCGGCGGCCGCGATCGTCGAGGCGCTTGGGATCGAAGACGCCGAAACAGGGCTGACGGGGCTTGGCGGGAACATGGTTCAGTACGCCGTCAGCCAGGCGGCGCTCGATATTCAAGCGGGCCGACAGAAGGTCGTCATCGTCACCGGGGCCGAGTGCGGCAACGTGATGGCGAAAGCCCGTCGTGATGGCGAGCGGGTCGCGTGGCGGGAAGCGCCCGGTACGCCGGATCGACTCTTCGACAAGGGCGGGTTTGGCGCCAATCCGCAGGAGCGTACGGTCGGTCTCGGCGCGGCGACGACGTGGTATGCGCTCTTCGAGAACGCGATCCGGGCGGCAAACGGTGAGTCGATCGACGAACATCTAAAACGCGTTTCCGAACTGTGGGCGCGCTTCAGCGACGTCGCTTCACGAAATCCGAATGCCTGGTTCCAGGAAGTTCGAACGCCCGAAGAAATCCGCACGGTGGGTCCCGCCAACCGCGCGGTGACCTTCCCCTACCCGAAGCTCATGAACTCGAACAACAACGTCGACCAGGGCGCGGCGTTGATCCTGACCGACACCGACACCGCGAAAGAACTCGGCATTCCAGAATCGAAATGGGTCTACCCCTGGGCATCGACGCACGGTACGGACACCGAACAGGTGTCGCATCGTGACAATCTCCACACGTCGCCCGCGATACGCGTGGCGGGTAATCGCTGCCTCGAGCTCGCCGAGGTGAGCGTCGAGGATATCGATCACCTCGACCTCTACAGCTGCTTCCCGAGCGCCGTGCAAGTCTCCGCGAAAGAACTCGGTATCGATCCGACGCGCGACCTGACGGTCACCGGTGGGCTCACGTTCGGTGGCGGTCCGCTCAACAACTACGTCATGCACGCGATCGTGCGGATGGCGGAGATCCTGCGCGACGATGCACAGGCGAAAGGATTCGTCACGTCGAACGGCGGGCTGCTGACGAAGCACGCCTTTGGCGTCTACTCGGCGACGCCGCCGAGCAGTCCGTTCCGATATCAGGATTGCCAGGGCGAGATCGATGCGTTCCCGCGCAAGAACGACGTCGAGCATGTCGGTGACGCGACGATCGAAAGCTACGTCGTGATGTACCAGGGCGATGCGCCGGGGCGCGCGATCATTGCGGCGTTGACGGACGGCAACGAACGAACCTGGGGCTTCACCGAGGATCCCGAGTGGATGACGTCGATGACGCACCAGGAGCCGATCGGGTCACGAATATCGATCGACGAAGAGCGCCGCGCCTCGCGGGCGTAACCGACACCACCTACGACCACCGGGACGATCCGGAGCAAAGACGAATGGCAGCAGCACTCTCCCACGAACAGAAAGTCAGGCTTTTTCACGACGGCTACATCGTCATCAAGAATGCGGTATCGCAACATCTCGTCGATCGGGCGCGGGCGCGGATCAAGGCGGCGAAGCGAGGCGAAAGCCTCGCTCCAGCCGTCGAGCTGACCGACCTCGTGAACGATTCGAACGTGACCCCAATCCTCACCGATGCGATGGGTGCGTTCGACCCGCCGAGTCTGGTGCACGTGGGCGTCACGAAGCAGAGTGGACCGCGAGACCACTTCACGCCGCTCGGCTATCGCGATCGGGATCTGCCCTACTTCGGCCACGGCATGCACGCCGAAGGTCTTTTTACGACGACACCGCCGCAGGAGACGCTCACGGGTTCCCCGGCGGAACGCTACGCGAAGATGATCGGATCAGGTCCCCGCGGCGATATCGGTCGGAGCGCGGACGTCATCGGTACGAACACGTATCCGCTCTTCCAGGATCCGGACATGACGCTCGCCGTTGGATCGTTCACCGCTTTCGTCATCGTCTGCCTGAATGATCAGATGATCGAAGGATGTGGGCAGACCGCGGTCGTTCCCGGCGGTCACCGGGTGCTCGAGGGCTTCTATCGCTGGCAGGACGAGCAGAACGGCAACGTTGGTCCGGAAGGCCCCGGCTGGCCGCGGTTCGACTACACCGCACCCAACGGGGCCGGGCATATCTATCTGCCCGACGCGGTACAGGAAAAGCTCATCGCACTCGACCCGAACCCGCCCGAGACCACGCCGGATGGTAAGCCCTGGCCGAGGCCAACGCAGATCCTGATGGAACCCGGTGATGCCGCCATCACAATCTTCCAGATGCCGCATACCGGCACTCGCAACGAGTTCGGCACCGAATCACGCAAGAACATGATCTTCAGGATCCGCAACAAGAAGCGGCAACCCGACAAGGTCGTGACCGGCGTCAGTGATCACCCGGACCGCGGCATGATGGGCGAGTGGCTCGACTACGAAAACGGCAATGAGCCCTTCGTCCGCTCGAAACACGCGCTGACGCACATGTGGGAAGAGTGGGACGGCATGCAGGACATCGTCGCAGCCGAAACGCCTAAGCTCGAACCCATCCGATTCGGCGACGTTCTGTAGATCGAACGACGGTCTTCCGGCACCGCAATCACACCCGGCCCGGAATGGTTTCCTCCACGAAACGGCGCAGCAGCGCCGCTAGCGCATCCGGGCAGTCGACGTTCGGCGAGTGACCCACACCGTGCCACATATGCAGACCAGTGCCTGGCGGATACTTTCGCCACGTATCGAGCATCGCGCCGAGCGGGATGAGCGCATCCGCATCGCCGCCCGCCAACAGCACAGGCATCGGCAGCGTCGCTACACGTGAGCCCAGGCGCAGCTCGAACATTGAGCGCAGCGAGCCGCGCAGGCGCCGTTCGGGCGCCGCGGCGATGTCGGCCACCAACGCCGCGCGCCACGGTTCGCTATCCATGTCGGCGGCGTCGAGACCATCACCGCCGCCGCCGCGGGCCTGCTGCTCGCGCCGTGCGGCCATACGCTCATCGAGGAACGTCTCCACGTCGCCCGCGGGTATGTCGCGCCCGTCGGGGTCCGCGGGGTCCAGCAAAACGAGACCCTTGATGCGCTCAGGCGCATCGACCGCGATCTGCGCGACGGTCGCGCCGCCCAGCGAATGGCCAACGAGCGTGAATGATTCCCATCCCATTTGCGCTGCCAGTTCTAGCGCGTCGGCTGCGAACGGCTGCACGCCAAACGCGGACTCGTCGGCAGGTGCGTCCGATGCACCCGCGCCACGGTTATTGACCGCGACCGAGGTGTATTGCTCGGCTGGTAGGGCTGCCTGTACCGCGTGCCAGATCCGGCCCGACGCCTGGAAGCCGTGAATGAACAGGACCCGCTCCGGCCCGCTGCCGTGTTGGAAGTACTCGAGTGTCACCGCCGAGAGCTGCGCGCGTTGGCCCGCCATCCAAGAACCTTAATGCGTGAGTTTGCGACGCCGCCGAGAATACCGCCGAATACCGACTCGCAGTAACATCGAGTACGAAGCTAAGGGCGGGTCTTCGTAAAGGCTTGCCCGTATCGTTACCCGCGCCATTCGACAACGTTCGCCGGTAGGACGAGACCTACCTCGACAGGAGAAACACGATGACAGACCCAATTCGCGTTCATCTGGTGGCCGGCGGTTTTCCCGCCGGTCAGCACGCCGGACACGACATGGACTACGCCCGCCTGCGACTCCTGGGCCTTTTGCAGGCGAACGAAAACGTCCACACGACCGTGAGCGGCGACTTCACGGATTGCGACAAATGGTTGGCTGACTGTCGGCTGCTGGTGACTTACGTTGCGGGCCCCTATGCGAATGACGAACAGACGGCCATCATCGAAGCGTGGCTCGCGGGGGGTGGCCGCTGGGTCGCTTTGCACGGGAGTTGTGGTGGCAAGGCCGTTCGCACTGACCGTGCCGATCGGCAGCGCAGGTGGGTCAAGGAGCAATACCACCACACGCTTGGCGGTTTTTTCTTGATGCATCCGCCGATTCGCGAAATGCGTGTGTCCGTCGAAGACAGCACCCATCCCCTGATGGACGGACTACCGGAGACGTTCACGATTCGCGATGAGCCCTACATGGTCGAGATCCTCGATCCCGAAAGCACTCGGGTGCTGCTCACGACCAAAGATATCGACGCACCCGCCTCAGCCGCCGAGATCTACGGCTCTGACACATCCCTGCTACCCGACGGCGAATCACGCGCGCTCGGATTCATCCGTGAGGTCGGCCGCGGCGCGGTCGCCTACTTCGCACCCGGCCACACGCACAGTCCGCTGACGAACGTGCAGACACGGGTGCACGAGTCAGTGTCCGAGGATCGCTTGCCACCGAAAACCTTCCGCGGCGTGTGGGAGACCGACGTCTACGCGAAGATTCTCGACAACGCCGTACGTTGGGGAACGTCGGAAGCCGCCTAAGGCCGATCGCCGCGGCTCAATCGCTGGCGGCGATCGAACCCTCTTCGAGGAGCGAATCGATCGTCTCGGCGGAATAGTCGAGCAGGTCGCCGAGTACGGCACGTGAATCGCCGAAGAGCGACGGGGCACCGCGCCAGATATCCGTGCGCTGCCCGTCCACGGTGAAAAGCGAACCACCAATGCACGCGCCGGTCGAGGCGACCTCCACCGACGTGTCGGGGCGCCAGAACCCGCGCGCCTCGAGGTAGGTATCGGCGAGCACCTCGCCGCTGTGGGCAAGGGCCACCGCAAACAAGCCGGCCTTCTCGATTTGGGCGAGCGCAGCGGCACGCGCCATCCGCGCGGCCTGACTAGCGAGCGCCGCATCGCTTGCGTCCGTTGCGCCCATCGCGACGGCAAAAGCCGACCAATCAGCCTCTTCTCGTGCGATCAGCGCAAAAACCTCACGATCCTTCGACTCGACCACGAGATAACGACGTTCGTTCACGTCGGCATCGCCATCGAGTACGTCGAGTAGCGGTTCGAGCGCCACCGCGGCGATCGCTTCGAGTTCGGAGACGTCCACGCGTGCTGGCGTGCCGGTGCGTCGCGCATGTCTGACGTGTACCGCTATCGTGAAAGCGCCGACGAGTCCCGATACGGGATCGGGGAACGGAATGAACATCTGCGAGATCGTCCTGCCATCCTGGCTCGTCGCGTGGCCCGCACCCGACGCCGTGTAAAGCTGGGTGCCGTAGCCGACGTAATGCGATCGAGGGCCAGACTGCCCGAAGGCGGACAGCGAAACGTAGACGATTCGGGGGTTCACCTTCACCAGATCGTCGAAGCCGACGCCGAGGCGATCCACGACGCCGGGCGAGAAGTTCTCCACCACGACATCGGACACCGCCGCGAGGTCGTGCACGACCTGCCGTCCCCGTTCGGCCTTCATATTGACGCCGATCGACAGCTTGCCCCGGTGGTTCGCGCTCCACCAACCGGCCGTGTTGTGCGATTCGCTCCGATCGTTAGCGAACGGCGCGTTACGCCGCAGATTACTTGCCCGCGGGTGCCATTCGACGTTGACCACTTCGGCGCCGAGGTCCGCGAGCATCGTCGTCGCGAAAGGACCGGCCCACGCCCAACTGAGATCCAGAACCCGCAGACCCGCGAGCGGTAGGTTGTGCTGATCGCCCGGCGATGGCCGTACTTTGTTTTCGAAACGCAACGCGGGGCTAGCGCCCGGTTTACCCAATTCGGTCAACCACGGCACCTCGATGCCGCTTCGATCACCACGAAAGAATCCCCGTTCGTTCAGGTGTCGATCCGCGACGACGCGCGCCGGCGGATAGACGGGTGCGACGGGCAGGTGTTCGGCCTGACCCTGATCGGAGATCTCGTCGGTGGTTCGCTCGCGTGACCAGGCTCGAATAGCTTCGTCCACGAGTTCACGTTTCTCACGCACGACGCCGGGGTCGGTTTCGACCCGATCCGCGAGTTCGCCCGGGTTGCCGATGAGTTTCAACAACCTCGCCCAGTGCGCAGGTTCGACCGCCCCCACATAAGCCAGCCCGTCGGCGGATTCGACGGTACCGCCGACACCGCGACCCGCCACGTCCTGGCCGACGATTCGGCCGAGGAACTCGGCAAATGCGATCGGTTGCATGGGCATCAACGCCAGGAGCTCGAGCTGGTCAATCTCGATCCGCCGCGCGGCTCTAGATCCCGCATGCGCCTCCAGGTCGAGCGCGACTGCGGCGAGCCCTGCCGCGATGCCGGCAAGAATTCCGGCCTGGCGGTTGAGCGGCAATGCCGGTCGTGACAGCGTCCAGTTGTGATCGATCTCGCGGGTGAGGTAGCCGAGCCCGGAACGGGCATAGAGCGCCATGTCGTGTACGAGCGAGTCGTCGAAGGATTCCCCTTCCTCGAGCGGCGAGGTGATCGCAACATGATCGATATCGTCGAGCGCCCAGCCGAGTTCCTCGAGCGCTTCGGTGCGCCCGACGATGACGTCGAACATTTCGCCATCGAGCGCCTCGATCAATTCGACCCGACGCGCCAACTGCGCCGTCAGGCGCCGTGCCTTGGTGTTCGTCGAACGTCGCGAACCAAAAGCGGAGACCTTCGCGCCCGCCTCCGACATCCACCAACCGGCCACACGGGCCGGCGTCGCATCACCAATGATTAGTACTCGAAGACCGTCCAGAACAGCCGCATCACGTCTTGCCATGGGTGAACGCTAGACGAGCGCCTGATAGACCATGCGCTGGAAGCGCTCGATCGCATCGGCTTCGGGATTTAACTGATAACCGAAGACGTGGGTGAAGAAGAGGCCGACGAGATCTTCGCTCGGATCGACGAAGAACCAGGTACCGGCGGCACCACCCCAACCGAACGTACCCGCGGATCCCTGGCTGTAGGACGGCCCGACACCTTTGCGTACGGCATACCCGAATCCGAAGCCGAATCCCGGCTCGCCGATGAGGTCGATTTCTCGATCGCCCAGATGATTGGCCGTCATGAGTTCGACCGTCTTCCGGCCCAGCACCCGACGCCCATCCAGTTCGCCGCCGTTCGATAGCATTTGAGCAAATCGCGTGTAGTCGGCCGGTGTCGACAGCATGCCGCCGAAGAGACCATTGCCCGACATCAGGTCGCGATTCGTGCGGTTCGCCTTTTCGGCGGTTTCAGGTCGATCTCGACAAAGGAGATTGGCTGCCTCGTCCCAGCCGTGATCGGTCACGAGCCGGTCGACGGCATCAGCGGGGCAATAGAACGAGGAGCTCGACATACCGAGTGGCTCGAACATCCGCTCACGAAAGAGGTCGTCGAGCGACTGACCCGTCAGGCGATTGAGGAACAGCGACAACACGTCGAAATCCGACGCGTAATTCCACGTCTGACCGGGATCATCGAAAAGCGGGGTCTCGGCAAGGGCCACGACCAACTCTTCGTACGTGCCTATCGGATCGTTGAATCGGTCGGTATCAAGCGGCGAAAAACCGGTTCCTTCCCAGGCCGGCGCGAGTGTCGGCCAGAACGTCGCCGGCGTGCGTCCAAAAGCGGCAAGCCCCGACGTCATCGTGAGGAGATCGAAAATCGTGATTTCGCGGCGCGCGGACTCGACCGCGCCAAGCGAAAGCGCGCCGCGTACGACGTCCGTCGGTTGGAGCGGGCGGGCGACCAGCGGATTGGCGAACTCGGGCAGCCATTTGCTGATCGGGTCGTTGAGCGCGAAAGCGCCTTCCTCGAAGAGCGTCATGATCACCGCCGCCGTGACGGGCTTCGTCTGCGAGTACATGCGGAATCGGCTGTCGATTGTGAGGGGAGCTTCGCGTTCGACGTCGAGCTTCCCGGTAACGTGCGTGTGCGCGACACGCCCACCCCGCAAGACGACCGTGACCGCGCCAGGGAGCGCCCCATCGCTGACCGCCTGGTCCATGTAGGCGCCGATTTTTCCCAACCGGTCGGAATCAAAGCCGACGCTTTCCCCCGGCACCGTCTCGAATCCTGCAAACGTTTCGCTCATTCCTGTCCTCCCCCCGGACTCAACAGAAGCGCTTCCTCAGGCGAGGAGCGCGGGCCGTTCTTCCGCGATATGCGGGCGCAGCTCGCCGAGTGACTCGTGCATTGCCGTGATGGCCTGATCGACGTCCGCTTCACCCATGGCAGTACTCGTGCAGTACATGAGGCGCGATGCAGATGACACGCCATGGCGGAGCATCGTCAGATGGAGCAGCCCCGCGATATGACCAGCCTCCAACATCGCGTCGAATGATTGACGAGAGTCATTCAGCGCCTTGTCCGTGAAGTGCACGTTCACCAACGACCCGACGCCTCCCGCGTGGCCGCGGATGCCGCTCTGCAGGAACGCCTGGTTGAATCCCTCGCGCAGTCGATCGCCGAGCGTGTTGATTCGGTCGGCCGCCGCTTCATCGTAGGCGTCGATCGCCGCGAGTCCGGCTGCCATCGTGAGTGCATTACCGCTGAAGGTGCTCGCGTGCATGACGGGATTTTCTCGCGCGGGCGAGAAAAGCTGCATGAGTTCGCGCTTACCGCCTACCGCACCAACCGGCAAACCGCCGCCGATGATCTTGCCGAGACACGTGAGATCCGGCGCGATGCCGTAGCGCTCTTGCGCGCCGCCGGTCGCCAGCCGGTAGGTGATGACTTCGTCAAAGACCAGCACGACCCCCGCGGCCGTCGCCTCCTCGCGGAGCGCCTGCAGAAAGGCAGGTGTTGCCGGCAACATGCCCATCGAACCGAGCACGGGCTCAACGATGATCGCCGCCAGTTCATCAGCGTGAGCGCGAATCAGGTTGCGCGCGTGCTCCGGTTCGTTGAAAGGACAGATCACGGTGTCGCCCAACACGCTGTCAGGGAAGCTCGCGTCGATCGCGTTCGATGCAGGTGCGTCAATCCCGCCGGCTTGTCCCGGAATCGGTACCAGGGAAACCTCGGCCAGCTCGTAGCTACCGTGATAGCCACCTTCCATCTTCATGATTTTCTGGCGCCCCGTGGCGGCCCGGGCGCAACGCAACGCCATCAGCGTGCCCTCGGTACCGGAGCTCGTGAATCGAATCTGTTCGATCGAGTCGACGCGGTCCACGATCCGCTCGGCCAGCTCGATCTGGCCCAAACTCGTCGCTGCGTACGCCGAACCCTTCGCCACCTGGGCCTGAACAGCGTCCACGACCTCGGGGCGTGCATGACCATGGATGAGCGAGGTGAAGTTGTTCATGAAATCCAGGAGCTCATGGCCGTCGACGTCCCGGAGCCGACAACCACTCGCTTCGTCCATGACAAGCGGATAAGGCGAATAGTGGGCGCTCGAGCGTGTATCACCGCCCGGAAAGACATCACTCGCCCGCTCCGCGAGTTCGGCGGACCGCGGGCTGAATTCTCGGTACTTCTCGACCAACGGGTGTTCGCTCATCTTTCCCCCCAAAACATGCATTGCTCGAATACACCGACTATGCAGACCGAGATCCCTTCGAGACAACCGCAGCGAGCCGTTCTGGAACTTTCGCTACCATGGCGCGCGTCCATAGCGCCCGAGATTGATCAGTGAGCTATAGCGAGTTCTACAAACCGCTCGTCGCGTCGGGCCCCCGACGCCAAACCGCCGCGGAAGAATCCCAGTACCACGGCCTCTGGCGTGAACACGCCCAACCCCACGAGGATCTGTTGGCGATGGCCGTGACCGGCGGACTCGTCGCCGATCGACTCGCGTGGGTGTTCGTCGCCGGCTATCAGGCAGCTTGTCGCCGCGCATTCCCGAAGGCGAGCTTCGACGACTGGGTTGCCTACGCCGCGACGGAAGATCGCAAAGGCAATCCGCCACTCCCCGGCGTCACGATCGACAACGGCACACTCTCGGGTTCGAAGACTTGGGTCGCCGCGGCAGAGAACGTCGGCGACCTCATCATCAAGGTCGGTACCGGGCCTGAGGCTCAGTACCTCTGCATCCCGCGCGCCAGCACGAACTTGACGATCGATCCTGGCGAGCCGAAATCGTTTCTCGGTGAACTGAGCCAGGGACGCGCGCACTTCGACCGCACCCCATTCGGAGGCGACCAGATTCTCGACGCGAGTGCGGTCAGGAGCTTCCGCCTCTTTGAGCCGCTCTATATCTACGCCGCTTTTTGTGGGCACGTGCTCGGGAGTACGACCGAACACGATCTCGTCTCCTGCAGCCACGATTGCCTCGACGGCGTCGAATCGGCGCTCGCCTCGATCGGCACCGACGAACTCGATCGCTATCACGTGGAAAAGGCGGACGCCCGGGCCCAGGATCTGCTCGTGCGCTTGACGGGCAACCGGGTTGCGACAGCCGGCGACTGGGATACCGATCAACGCCTCGTAGCGATGTATTCGCGGGGGTTGCGGACGCTCTAGGCGCGCGGAGGTCGCGATCGAGTTCGAACCGCTCAACGCCACCTTCCTTCGCGAGCGCGTTCGTTCGCTCGGCTGGGAGCAGTGGTGGATCGCCGAGCGCATCGGCGTCCATCCGCGCACCGTCTCGCGCTGGCTATCCGGTAAAACCCCGCACGTACGCGCGCGTCACCTCAGTGCGCTCGCGGAACTGCTCACCATCGATCGACGCTTTCTGATCGACGTCGAGGACGATGGCAACGCGGAATGCGATCTCGACATCGCGCGTGACAGCGTCGAACGGAACAATCTGACCGAGTTGCTGACGCCATCGGGCCAGCTCGAAACGGCTGAAGCCGTTCTGCGTGCCCTGTTGCATGGCGAGCGTGATACGCGCAAACGCGCCTCGTTGCTCGTACAACTCGCCATGGCGCTCTTTCGGCAGGGCAAATACAGCGCGAGTTACAGCGCGGCGTCCGAGGCCTATGCGCTCGCCGCACGACTGCCCGAACCGACCATCGAACTGCGCGCCACGATGTTGCTCGGCCATCATCATTTTGCGTCTGGCGATCTCCCGCGTTGTATCGAGACCTATCGAAAGTGTCTCGATACCGCGCATGCCCTCGACGACGACCTCAACATCGCCGCGAACATCTCCAACCTCGGTGACGTCCTGCGCGACTACGGCGATTTCGATGAAGCGCGCGCGCTGATCGAGGAAGCCATCGCGCGTTACGACGCACTGGGACGGGCCCTCAACGAGTCGATCGCGTGGGCGCACCTCTGTGAGCTCGAATTCGAGACCGGCGATCTCGAGGTCCAACAGCGGGCCGTATACGGGCTCGGGAACGCATCGCTCGCTGCTAATCACGCCTATGGCAAACACCGCCACGCGATGTTCTCGCTGGAAATCGAGGTCCAGTCCGACGACGGCGCAGTTCGTGGCGACGAACTCGCCCCAGCGCTCGCGGGACTGGCGGATTCCGCCGCGCCGTCGTCCCGTGCGCTGACCGCTCTACACGCCGCGCGGATTCTTCGAACGGCGGGATTCGGCGACCAAGCCCAAGCGGCGCTCGACATCGCCGACGTAAACGCGACGACACAACCGGTCTTACGTGCACACATCGCGCTCGAATGGTCTCGTCTATGCCCCGATGGCCCATGGCCGGATGAAGCCGTGGCACGGTTACGACATGTCGGCGCCCACGGGCGTGTCGCCTGATGTCACCTGCTTTGCGTTGTCGCTACCTATAACCATGCCTACGCTCGCTGCGTCTTCTCGATGAAGGAACCGCCGATGCCACG
Organism: uncultured Pseudomonadales bacterium; assembly: GCA_951813295.1. GTDB lineage: Bacteria > Pseudomonadota > Gammaproteobacteria > Pseudomonadales > Azotimanducaceae > VXYL01. The sequence goes on along the minus strand of CATOTI010000001.1, from coordinate 523,462 downwards.
ACGCCGATTTCCCACCGTCCTCGCCATCTTCATCATTGCTTACGGAGCGCCGACCATGGCCGAAACCGCCGACGCGCTGCTACGCGCCGACAACCTCACACCGAGCGAACTGCGCGCTGTCGGTCAGAACGTGCGTCGCGTCTTCTATTGGGAGAAGAAGGACCTCCCGACCTACGTGGCCCTGACCAAGCATCTGCTAGCGACGGCGATTTCGAATGCCCAGTCGGATCGTGACGACGCCAACGGTTTCGGCGAGCGGGTTTTCGGTATCGGTTACGACCTGGCCAGCATGACGTGGCCCGGCTGGGACGAAGAAGGCATCGACATTACGCAAGATCACCAGGGTGCGGGACTTGCCGCTGCCGAGATGATCGTCCGTCTGGGCGAGGAGCATCAGATCGACGTCGAAGTACGCCACAACCATGCCTGGCTTCTCGGCGCTCATCGTCTCGCCGCAAACGATATCGCCGGCGCGAAAGCCGCCTGGCAACAAGCGCTCGAGCTGTCGGCCCATGACGACAACAGCGGAATGTTGGCGTGGATCGCCTTGGCCGACGAAGTCGGCGGGGCCGACGTGTCGATACTCGACAGCTGGCTTTCAAAGCTCGACGATGCGGGTGACGACGCGCGGGGTCGCGCGGCGCAGATCAAAACCGCGCGGAGCGTCTTCGTCACGCGCGAGTGAGCCAACACCCAGCCGAGGTATCAATGACGATAGCAAGTGAAATGGAAGTCGCCGTCGCGACCAACGATCTCGATTCGATCGAAGCGATTCACGCGCGTTTGAACGGGCGTTGCTACGTCGATGATCGGGACACGGACCGCCTACCGTTTCGAGCACTGGTGACGGGCTCCTGTGACGACATCGACTATCTGCGCTCGGTCGGGGACGTCGGTAGCTACCTCATCTGCCGTCGCACCATCAAAGCGGGCTCTTGGGAGGCGATCGGCCTCTTCCCCATGGTGCACCATCCTGAACTCACGCACCGTGATTCGGACGACCATTGGCGTGATCGCCATGCGCCGCTGGCCCTCATCCAGCATGGCGTCATGACTCACTACCACCAACTCTCGGTCGTCCAGACGTTATCGGGTGCTGAGTACGACGGATTCGCGCTCTGCGGCTTCGCTTCGGTCCAAGACCTTCGTGAAAAATTTTTCACCGAACCCGGCGGCAGCCAGATCATTGCCGAAGACGTCGCCCAGTTCGCCGACACGAAACGCTCGCCTCGCCGCCTCGTCATCGACCGAGCGACGTCCGAGCGCTTCGCGAACGGTTAGCGTCATGCGTCGAGGGTTTCTCGCTACGGTCGTTGCACTCCTGACGATCGCTTCGTTTGCCGACGAGGCAATGCGGACACGAATCGAAGCACAGCAGGCGACGCCCGACCGCCATCGCTTCGATTTACCGCGAGATGCGGGCAGAAAACCATACGATGCGTTCGTTTTCCTCCAAGTTGCGGCCGGTATAACCGCCCTCGACGTTGGCGCATATGCCGGATACACGACCGAAATGCTCGCCGCGGCCGTGGGACCGACCGGAAAAGTCTTTTCGCACAACACACGACGCGTGCTCGAGCGATACGCGGACGGCTACTACGAACGAACGATGGACGAGCGCCTCGCCGGTGATCGACTGCCGAACACCGTGCTGCATATCACGTCGTACGACGATTTCGGGCTCGATCGTGAAGTCGATGTCGCGTTTCTCGGCAACATCCTGCACGACTTCTACTACCGCGACGGGGAACCGGCGGCCTTGCGCTTCCTCGACGCCATTTATCGAGCGCTGAAGCCGGGCGGCGTGCTGGGCGTCACCGATCACGTCGGTGTTGCGGGTCAGGACAACGCGGCGCTACATCGAATCGAACCCACCATTGCCCGACGTCTTCTCGAATCGAGCGGTTTCGAGATCGTCGCGACCTCCGATCTCTACGGGAACCCCGCCGACGAACACACGCTTATGGTCTACGACGAGAAGATCTACCGAAACACCGACCGATTCTTCTTCCGCGCGGTCCGGCCCGGGGACTGAGCCGTTGAGGACCATCATCCGCGCCCAACGTCACGCGATGCTCGATGACGTCGAAATCACCCGGATCCTGACGCTGCCGAAAACCGCCACCATCGCATTCCTGGCGCCCGATGGCAGTCCACGACAACTGCCTTGCTGGTTCCTGTGGCGCGACGGTGCCTTCTGGACGACGAGTGAGATCGACAAGTTCCACGTGCGGTGCCTGCGTGCGGATCCGCGCGGATCGTTCTGTGTCGACATCGACGAAGGCGACGAGAACTTTCGGCGAAACCGCCAGGTGAAGGGCAACGGCCACTTCGAGATCCATCAGACCGGCGCAGCCCGGCTTCTCGTCGCCATGCGAGCGAAGTACCTCGGCGAGCCGCAGGCCGACGAGGAAGTAACCGAGTTAGCGGATCGTATCGTGCTGCGTCTCGAACCCACGAAACTCAGTGCGCACGGTGGCGATCTGACGTTCGGCGAGGTGAACGGGAGCTAATCCCTCAAGGGTCGGGATTGCCGTAGAACGTCAGATTCACGCGCGATTGGTATCGACGCAGGAAAGGATTCAGCGTCCGCACGGGCCACGTCGACAACAGCAGGCTCAGCACGATCCGTTCTTCGCCGTGGACGAGCGGCCGCGCGCGGTGGCGGACATGATCGCCCTGGAAGAGCACCAGCGAGTTAGGTGCACTCGCCGCCGGCAGGTTCACCAATTCGCCGTGGGGCATGAGTTCGAGCTTCGCCTGCTCGTCGAATGTCTTCTCGACGAGGGTCAGGATTCCTGCCCAGCGTGCTCCCAGGTAGATACTGCCGTCGACGTGCCAATCGATTCGATCGCCCTCGTTCCGATACCTGAGCATGCTCAAGCGGTTCGTATCGACCGCCGGGACGAACTCGAGATCGTCGAACCCTGTGACCGCGCGTAGTTTGGCGATGAAGTCGTCGCCATCGAGGTAAGCCAGCTCCTCCGCCATGCGGGCCTCGAGTTCATGCCCGCCGATCGCTTCGCCACTGCGCCAGGTGGTCGAGCTTCGGACCCAGCTCGTCTCACCTGCCACACGCTCCACGAGGCGATCGAAAACGTCCGCCGGGAGGACGTCGTCGATCACGAAGTGGCGCTGCGCGTCGGCATCGACGATGCCGCGACGGTTGTCGATGTTGTGCTGGCGAAGACGGAGCTCCGCGCCTATTCGACCCTTGAGGCCCCGATGGACCGCCCCTTTCACCGTGTTACCCGCCAGCCTTCGGAACGGCCGAGCGTCGCATGCGCTCGGATGACACGCTAGTCTCGCCACCAGAGCCTAAGGAGTTCGTCGTGCACATTGAAACCGTTCCCGTCGGCACGAGCGAGATGGAAGTGTTCTGTTTTCCACCGGACCGGGAGAAGTCCACGGGGTCCCATCCGGGTCTCGTCCTCGCGCAGCACATCCCCGTTGGCCACACGGGTATCGAAAACGACGAATTCACGCTCACGACGGCCCGACGCTTCGCCGCGAACGGCTTCTACGTGGTCGCGCCATTCGTCTTTCACTGGTGGCCGAAAACGGATCCGATCGAAGTGAAGCGGGACGGCAGCCGCGACGATTGGACGCGCCTCGATCTCGAGGCCGCGTTCGAGGTGCTGCGCGGCCAGAGCGATGTCGATGCCGACCGAATGGGAATCGCCGGGCATTGCTGGGGTGGACGAATCGCGTGGCTCGGCGCCGCACACATCGAGGCCTGTCGGGCAGCCGCGATTTTCTATGGGGGTCGCATCCTGAAGAGCATGGGACCGGTGACACCGCCCGCGATCGACCTCGCAGCCAATATCCGCTGCCCCGTTGCCGGGTTCTTCGGTAACGACGATGCCAACCCGTCGCCGGAAGACGTCGACGTCATCGACCGCACGCTGTCGGACGTCGGCGTCGCGCACGAATTCCATCGCTACGATGGTGCTGGACACGCGTTTCAGAACTTCCCGAGTCCCGAGCGCTACCGCGAGGACGCCAGCGAAGACGCATGGGAAAAAGTCATCGAGTTTTTCACGCGTACCCTTGCGCACGACCAAACGCCTTGACTGCCGACGACCAGCACGGGCTACCGGCAGCCCTCTTCGAGCGCGTGGACGAATCCGCGGATACCGGCTTTTACCGCGAACCACGCTTTGTCGCCCATATCGACCAGGCGACGATCGATGCCCTGACGAACTTCTACCGTGATGCGATTCCGGCCGGGTCAGACGTACTCGATCTCATGAGCTCGTGGATTTCGCATCTACCGGACGACATCACCTTCGGCCGCGTCAGCGGGCTCGGCATGAACGAAGCGGAGCTCGCACATAACCCCGTGCTCGACGACCATCGGGTCCACGATCTCAACGTCGATCCGCAACTGCCTTACCCGCCGGCGAGCTTCGATCGCATCTTGATCACCGTCTCCGTTCAGTACTTAACCCGCCCCTTCGATGTGGCCCAGTCGATGCTCACGACGCTCCGCCCCGGCGGTGATGTCTACATCGCCATGAGCCACCGTTGCTTCCCGACGAAGGCGATCGCCGCTTTCCGCCAACTCTCGGCGAATGAACGCGTGCAACTCGTGAGCGCCTACCTATCGATGAGCGGCTTCGACGACGTTCGATTCATCGACCGCTCCCCTGACGTCGGCGATCCGCTCTGGATCGTAGCCGGGACGAAACCGGCCCCCTGATCTTCACTGTCCGCCCGACACGTGCGCCCGTGCGTGCAATGTTTTGGGTTACTCGAGCGAGGATGAGTTCTAGCATTCTCCTGATATCCACAAAACGAGGCGAGGGATCAATGGATCAGGAAGTTCACGATAAAGGATTGGCCATTCGCACGGCTGTCCTCGGCGCCGAATACGTCGAAAACGCAACCAAGACGGCGGACGATTTCAACAGGGATTTTCAGCAGTTCGTGACGGAATACTGCTGGGGCGCTTGTTGGGGCCGCGATGCGCTCGACAACCAACAGCGTTCGCTCATCAACCTGGCCATCCTCGCCTCGCTCGGGCGTTGGGAGGAGTTCGAACTCCACTTCAACGGCGCACTCAATAACGAATGCGACATCGAACAGATCAAGGACACACTCTTCCATGTCGGCGTCTATGCAGGGATCCCGTCATCCGTGTCGGCGTTCAAGATTGCACGGCGCATCCTCACGGAACGCGCTGAGTGATGCTCTGAGATGAACGAACGAACCGTTGGCTTCATCGGGCTCGGCAACATGGGAGCACCGATGGCCGGTCATCTGGTCACGGCGGGATATGAAGTCGTCTGCACGGACGTCGCGGGCGGCGCTCGAGCACCGTCCGGATCGACGTTCGTCGCGACTACCGCCGAGGTCGCAGCGAGTTGCCGCGAGATCGTCACGTCGTTACCCGATGGCCGGGTGGTGAGCGACGTACTCGCCGCGGTGATCAGCGCGGACGATCGAGCTACCGAACTTTTCATTGATGCATCGACGATCGGCGTCGAGCCGGCCGAACGCCACGCACGCGACGCCGCGGTCGCCGGTTTCGTCTACCTGGACGCACCGGTTTCGGGCGGTGTGGCGGGAGCCGTCGCCGGCACCATTGCCGTCATGTGCGGAGGGGCACGAGACGTCTTTGAACGAGCACGCCCCATCCTCTCGAGCTTCGGCGGTAACGTTTTCCACGTCGGCGAAGCCGCGGGTACCGGCCAGGCGATGAAGATTCTGAACAACTTTCTGTCCGGCACTGCCATGGCCGCGACGAGTGAGGCCATCGCGTTCGGCCAACGCGCTGGACTCGACCTCGAGACCATGCTGGACGTACTCAATGTATCGAGTGGGCAGAACACGGCCACGGCGGACAAGTTTCCGCGGGAGATCGTGCCCGGCACGATGCAGCTCGGATTCCGTGTCGATCAGCTTCTCAAGGACTTGCGCCTGTACGCAGCAGCCGCGGACGGGCTCGATACCGACCGCTGGGTCAGCCCCGCGGTGATCGATGCCTGGCAGCGACTCTCCGCGATCGACGAACGCGCCGATATCGCAGCGATTTACCCGCTCATCGCCGGGAAGCGAATGACCGAGGCGGACGAGTAATGGTCCGTAACGTCAACCCGGACCCCTATCGGGAGCTCGCCGACGACGACTGGTGGCACGCCGAGACGCTCGACATCGGATCGGACGAGGTGTTGAGCCCCGAACAGCGTCGACGGTTCCGCGAACGCGGGTTCGTCGTGGTGGAAAACCTCTGGCCCGCCGAGCTGATGGCGCGCGCGGTCGATGAGGCTCGGTCGCTACACCCCGCGGAGCGCATCCTCGCTAACGCCAAGAACGCGCATGGCGGTTTCAGTGAGATGCCCTGGTTCCGCGGCGACGAAAAAGCCGCCGACGCGGCACTCAATCAAATGAGCCTGCATCCGCGCGCTCTCGCGGCGGCAGCGAGTCTGATCGAGTGCGAGCCGATCGATCTCAGGATCAGTCAGTCTCACGTCATCGCCAAGGTCGGACACCCGGCAACACGCGACGAGGGTGATCGGATCACGATCGAGGGCGATCAGGACATCCACGTCGATTACGGCAATAACACGCTTCTCGTTCCCCCGAGGACCAGCTCGCCCGAAGCGGTTGCGTGCCTCTGCTACTACGCCGACGTCGACGAGGCCGGTGGCGCAACGCATTTCTGTCCTGCCGATGCCGAAGAACTCACATCGTACGAGCCGACAACCTTCAACCCGCCGAACTTCGTTGCGGGAACAAAAAACGGCTCAGCGGGCAATGCGACCGGCCCGCGAGCACCCGAACGCGTCGAGCGGCGCTATCGGGACGAAAAGCCGATTCGCTTTCGCGTCGGTACCTGTGTGCTCTACCGCCTCGATGCGTGGCACCGCGGCACGCCGGTGGCGCTCGAGCGCGTACGACACACACATCACCACGTCTGGCGGCACAAGAATGCCGAGTGGATCTCCTGGCAGAGTTTCTCCTGGCCGATGGCCTCGATCCCGACGCGCTACCTGGCTGAACTCTCCGTCGCGCAACGCGCGACTTTGGGTTTTGCGGCCCCCGGAGACACCTATTGGACGGACGAGACCGTCGATGCGGTCGGACGACGTTATCCTGAGATGGACATGACCCCCTATCGAGACGCACTCCGCAATCGCGGTTAACGGTTCAGCTTGTCGGCGATCACAGCATTCATCACGCGCCACTATCCGGCCCTCGGTATCGCCGTCTTTCGCCGGTACTGGTTCGCGTCGCTGGCTTCGGTAGGCGGCACGCAACTCGCGACCCTCGGCCAGGGTTGGCTCATCTGGGAGCTGACCGAATCGGAACTCTACCTCGGGTATCTGGGCGCGGCAGCCGCACTGCCTAACGTCGCCATCACGCTTTTTGGCGGCGTGTTTGCCGATCGATTCAATCGTCGACTGATCATTCTCGTCGCGAGCGGCGCGACAGCCGTTCTGCTCGCGACGCTCACCGTGCTCGACTATCTCGGCGCCGTGACGGTCGTGCACATCCTGATGATTGCCGCGCTCACGTCGGTCATCACCGGATTCGAATGGCCGGCGCGGGTCTCGTTCTACCCCGAACTCGTCACGCGTAACGCGTTCACGAGCGCCGTCGCGCTGAACTCATTCGTCTGGCAGGTCACCCGGATGGCGATCCCGGCGGTCGGCGGATTGGTGATCGCGTTCGTCGATACGTATGCGGTGTTCGCGATCGGCTCGATCGGCTTTGCCATCATGTTCCTCGTCGTTGCTCGAATCGAGACGAAGCAAGTCCAGCTGAGCACCGAGCGATCGCCGCTGGGGCAGCTCTTGGAGGGCGTCACGTTCGTCTGGCGGGAACCGCTTTTCCTCGGCCTTCTCGTCATCACGTTCGCCGGTATGTTCTTCGTCATGAGCTACGTTCAGCTCATGCCGTCGTTTGCGATACTCCTCGGCACGGACGAGACCGGCTTCGGGTTCCTCTTGAGCGCTGGAGGCGTCGGCTCGGTTTCCGGCACGTTGATCGTCGGAGCGCTTGGCCCATTGAGCCGCGATGGCCGTGTCGTTCTCGTCACCGCCGCCCTATCCGCGCTACTCGTCTTCGCGTTCGCCGTGGCGGCGAGCGCCGGGTTCTTCTGGCTCGCGATCGCCCTGACCTTCGCCGCCGCGGTGATTGCCTCCGTCTTCATGATCGGTTCGATGACGACGATGCAGTTGCGCGTTCCCGACGAGCTACGCGGGCGGGTCATGGGCATCCACACGATCGGCTACAGCCTGATTCCCGCCGGTGGGCTCTTCCTCGGCGCCATCGCCGAATCGGCGTCGACGACGATGGCAATGGCAATCGGCGCGAGCTGTTACATCCTCGCGATCATCGGGTTTGGTGTCCTGAATCGACAGGTACGGTCGATGGCGGCGCGGAGTGAGCCTCTGGTCGCGTAGAACGCTCTCGGACGAACGTTGCGGACACGGCCACCGGACAAAGGGCGTAGGCTATCGTGCCTCATTGAACGTGGGGCGTCCGAACGTGGAAACCTTCGTTTACAAGACCGTCGACGACGCGGACGAACCGCTTTCGCTGCACCTCGACTTCTACCCCGCCACATCGAACGATGAACCGGCGCCACTCATCGTGTACCTCTTCGGCGGCGCCTGGATGGCGGGCGATCGCGAGCAAGTGAAGAGTTGGATGTCGTTCACGAACATCGTTGGGCACGGCTACGCGCTGGCGTCGATCGACCACCGGCTGAGTTCGATCGCGACTTTTCCTGCCCAGATCGAAGACGTCTGGGACGCAATCGCCTGGTTGATCGACCAGTCATCCACGCTTTCGATCGATCCGGCCCGAATCGGCGTCGTGGGCCCGTCCGCCGGCGGCCATCTCGCCGCTCTCACAGGCGCGACCTCCCGCCAGACACATTTCGGCGCACGTCATATTGGCGCCGTCGTCGACTTCTACGGACCGTCCGATTTTCTCGCGATGGACGCGAACTCCATTAGCGACGACATCGTCCACGACGGAGCCGATTCGCCCGAATCGCGTTTGATCGGCCGCCCGATTCAAGAGGCCCCGGATGAAGTCGCACGGGCTAATCCGATCACCTATCTCACGAACGACGCACCACCTTTCCTCGTCGTCCACGGCGAGCAGGATCGCCTGGTTCCACACCACCAGAGCGAGCTGCTGGTCCAAGCACTCAATGATCGCGGTGTCGAGCACGAGTTCGTCTCCCTGCCCCTCGCGGGCCACGGCGGATTCGAGGACGATGAGTGGTTCGAGTACACCAGGCGCTTTTTTGATCGGCACCTGAAACGACCGAAGGCTTGAGTCCTCGGTTAACAAGCCACTCGCACCGAAAGGGCGTAGCAAACAAGGACAAAAAACCGATGGCAAACCCCCAGGTTCAAACGACCCACGGCCGGATCGAAGGTTTACGAGAGGACGGGCTCGACGTGTTCCGCGGCATACCGTTCGCCGCGCCGCCCGTCGGAGCCCTGCGCTGGCATCCGCCGCAGCCACACGATGCCTGGGAAGGCGTTCGCCCATGCCACCAGTTCGGCAACGCCTGTATTCAGGAGCCCTTTCCGTTACCCATGAAGATCATGGAAGTGGACGGGCCGCAGAGTGAAGATTGTCTCTACCTCAACGTCTGGACACCGGGGTGCGATGACGCGCGCCGTCCGGTGATGGTCTGGATCCATGGCGGCGGCTTGAGCCTTGGTGCCGCATCGCAGCCGCTCTACGACGGCGCCCGGCTGGCATCGCGCGATGCCGTCATCGTGACCGTCAACTACCGCCTCGCCGCACTCGGTTTCCTACACCTTGCCGAACTCACGGACGGCCGCATCCCGGCGACCGGGAACGAGGGTTTCCTCGACCAGGTCGCGGCGTTGGCGTGGGTGCAGGAGAACATTCAGGCGTTCGGCGGCGATCCTTCCAACGTGACGATCTTCGGTGAGTCGGCGGGGAGCTGGTCCGTGTCGACGCTCATGGCGATGCCGGCCGCTGCCGGGCTCTTTCACCGGGCGATCGCGCAGAGCGGTGTGGGTAACGCAGCACTCCCGCTCGGTCATGGTGTCGACTTGGGACAAGAGTTCCTCGCCGATGTCGGGCTTTCAGGCAACGACGTCGACGCCCTCCTCGACCTACCGGTCGAGCAGGTTCTCGCAGCCGGGATGTCGTTCACACGCAGCATCGCCGAGATGTCGACTGGTGCCATGGGAACGCGCTATCACCGTGCCGTCATCGATGGAGCCGTATTACCCGGCACCGTGCTCGATCGCGTGGCGGCCGGATCGGCTGCGAACGTCGATCTCATGGCGGGTACGACACGGGATGAACTCGGCGCCCCCTTACCGCCCAACGCCGACTTTTCGGCGGCCCGAGGCGTCGCGTCGGGCAACGCCTACAACCTCGACGTCACCGGCATGTTCGACGATTACCGCGCCGCGCGAATGAACCGCCTGGCGCGGATCGGCGACGTCGATATTGCCGGCGCGATTTCGACGGACGCCGTCATGCGGATTCCGTGCATCCGTCTGCTGGAAGCGCAACGAACGCACCGGGATGTCTTTCATTACGTCGTTACCTGGTCGACGCCGGCGGGCGACGGCGCGGCCGGCGCGAATCATGGCATCGAGCTGGGTCTGGTATTCGGTACGCACGAACTCGACGCGACGTACGCCGCTGCATTCGGTAGCGGGCCGGCGGCACGCGCGCTCTCGAGCGCGACAATGGATGCGTGGGTCGCGTTTGCCCGAACCGGCAACCCGAGTACCGACACGCTCGGCAACTGGCCGACCTACGGAAGTTCGCGCGAGACGATGATGATCGGCGAGCAAACGGGCGTCTTTGAAGGTCCCTACGAAGCTGAGCGTCGCGCCTGGGAGGCGGTCGGCAACGAGGTATTGCAGCGACCGCCCTTCGAGCGACGTTTCGGCGGCTAAGCGAACGCTGGCTTAGGCGAGCGCCCGCTCGAACAGCACAAGAAGGCGCGCCCACGCGCGTTCTGCTTGAGCTTCGTGGTAGACGCGCGAATCGGGTGGGCACCAGCCGTGCATCGCACCCTCGTAAACCTCAATTTCGGCGTTGAGATCCGTTTTTGCGAACGCGTCGCGCAGAAGGTCCTTCGCCTTCGGATCCCGCTCGTCGTCGTTCTCGGCGACGGCGAACAGAAAGTCTGCCTGCATATTGTCGACGAGAAGATGCGGGCTATTGGGTTGATCGGTCGCAAGTCCGCCACCGTGGAACGAGGCCCCTGCCCGTATCCGGTCGGGGAGCGCCGCGGCCGTTCGCATCGTCATCGGGCCGCCCATGCAATAGCCCGTCGTGCCGATCCCGCGCGACGTATCGACGGCGCCTTGCGCGTCGAGGAAATCCACAAACGCCTTCGCGTCCGTCACGTTGGTTTCTGGTGTGAGTGATCGCGCCAGTGGCAGAAGGATCGCCCGCGTTTCTGCATCCGCAAAACTCGCGCCCGGACCGACAACCGGTGCACGTTTCTGACGGTAGAACGGATTGACGACGAGGACCGAATAACCGGACTCCGCCAACCGTTTACCCATTGCCCGGAACGCCGGTCGCAGACCCACAATGTCGGGCCAGACCAGAACCGCGGCGTGACGCCCGCTCTCGGGATGCACGAAATAGCAGTCGGCCTCGCCGTCCGGTGTCGTGATCATCACGTCCGACTCGACGACGGACGCCGCGTGGGCGACGCGCGGGAGCGTCGCCATGGCCGCTGCACCGAGGGCAAGTCCGGAAAACCGCCGCCGGCTCATTCGGGTCTTGGCGAGATAGGCGTCGTCATCGGCCAGTGTGTCGTTGTCGCACATCGTAGGTTCCCTCCGTACGGGCGTTTCTTACGACCGATCATGATCGATTCATCGCGGCCCGCGCTACTCATCTTTGTGCGCAGCCCTACTAGAATACGAGCAGGAGGAACGATGGCCGACCAGGAAACACCCGTTACGCAAGAGTCGCTCGAATTGGTGGTCATGAAGGCAGCCAAGCTCGTCACCGACGAAATCCTCGTGCGCGAGGAGCGACGAGCCAAACGCAACGCGATCATTTTTTCGGTTCTGGCACTGATCGGACTTGGTGGCGCTACCGGGGCGATCTCGCTCCAGATTCAGTCCGTCGTGCAGGACGAGGTCGTCAGAGCCGTCACGGAAGCCACCGTCGACCTTCGTCGAGAAGTCGATACGCGCACCAGCGAAGTCGTGAACGCATCGATCGGCGCCGTCCAGACGACGCTCCTGCAGAACGAGCTTCTCGACGACTTCGCACTGGCGGCCAACGTCATTCAAGCCGAGGGTAACTTCCGTAGTCGGCCACCGGGCGTGTTCGTCGAGACGATCCGACAACTCGTCGCGGATGAACGAATCGCGGCCCAGGTCAAGTTCCTGAACGCCTTCGATATCATCGTCGCGCGGTTTGCGAACCACGATCTACAACAGGAGATCGACGCATTGCACGACGCAGCATCGCATCTCCTGTCGACAAGAGTCAACACGGCGCTCACCGTGCTTGGCCACTATGGCGAACGCCTCATCGGATCACCCTATGAAATCGCCGACCAGGCTGATGTGGTCGAGCGCATCGACGTTTACCTGAAGGCCGCCAAGGGCAATAACTACCCTGAACGCGCCCTGCTCTGGGAGATCTTCATCGAGTTCAAGGACTCGAGCTACGAGCAGACAGGCGTTCTCGATCGATTGGTCGAATCCATCGTCGATCTCAATGAACGCGACCGAGAGCTATTTTTCACGCAACTCGAACGGTATTCCGATCCGGCGAACTGGCTGAGCGTCGAAACCCAGCAAGGGCGCGAACTCGCGCGGCTCATTGCCGGACTTCGGGCGATTTATCCGTCGCTAAGCGGCAACGCCTGAATTCTTCGCGCTCTCGAATCGGTCGAGATTGAGTTCGGCGCGGATTTCCCGGCCCATCTCGTTGGTCATGTCATCGACGGGAATCCCCATCGAGTCGGCGATTCGCACCATCCGCTGGAAGTTGCCGGCGACGCCTGCCGCATCGACCACGACTGCGTCGCCGCCGACGGCATGAAGGGCGTTACGCGCGCTCTCGAGCGACGCCTCATCGCGGCTCGCAATCGCATCGGCAAAGGTCATGAGTTCGGCGCCGTATGGAATGCCTTTAGCAGCCGCATCGGCGTCGCCACCAATCCCCTGCAAGTCGTATTCCATTTCATTCTGTTCTGCGCTCACACGGAGCATCCGGGCATGTGCGCCAGTTCAGTAGAAGCATTCGTTGACCGCGGAAACCCGGCCAGCGACGAGTTCCATCTGCATCCGATTGATCGATCGATCTTCCTGCTGGCCGAAGTTCGCCATGCCTCTCATCGAGAGGTATTGGGCGCCTGCGACCCCCATCCAATGGCGTACCGCGTCCGGTACTGACGAAAAGGCTCTCAGCACGTTGGCCGAGAAACCGTTGGGCCAGAGATCGGCTTCCGCATCCACGGCGCCGTCGCGCGGTAACATCGGCACGAATCCCGTGCCTTCCGCCGCCCGCTCGGGACGGTAACCGCTCGGTTCGCCGGGCAACGGATCCGGCAGCGATTCAACCTCGATGCCAAGCGCGCGATTGAACTCATCGATCGAGAAAACTGTCACCGCGATGCCCGCGAGCTCGACATATTGCTCTTTCGAGATACCGCCCTCGACAAGGCTGTCGACGTACAACTGCGTGATCCTCGTCTGATCCGTGATGATGCGGTGGACGGCGTCGACGGCAAGCTTCGGCAACGTGGTCGTCGAATGGTGTTCGCCGGTCACGCTGTTGGGTGACAACGCCGTCTTACGCTCCTGACAGAACTCGCAAACGAGCGCCGTGCGTACTTCTTCGGCGATTGCGACGCGCTCGGCACCCGTCCACCACGATCCGGGCGCGGACAAGCGCTGCCAGTACTCGTCGTATGCGATCGGAATGTCGTCGCGGATCGCGTAAGGGGCGGATGAATAGTTAAAAGCCATCGTCTTCTTTCCTTTTCGGCCGAGCCTCAGACCGACTTTACAAAACTCGCCAGGGCTTCGTTCACGGCCGCCGGTGCTTCCTGCTGTGTCCAGTGACCGACGCCGGGCAAAACGATGACGTCACCGAGGTTCGGTACCGTGGCACGCATCGACTGTTCCGCCGCTTCGTTGAACGGCACCACGTCGCGGTCGCCGGCGACGAAGAGCGCGGGTTGCTGGATCTTGAGCCCCTGGAATGCACCGCCAAGCGCCCAGTTCGCGTCGATGTTTCGATACCAGTTGAGCCCGCCACGAAAACCGCTCAGCTCGAAGCGTGAGGTGAAATACGCGACGTCTTCGGCGGTCAGCCAGTCGGGGAGATCGTCACCGGGATCGTCCATGTGCTCGAGCATGTAATCCGATGCCGGCGGCGCGTCGGTCGGATCGAAACCGATACTCCCGCGCTCCACCGCGCCCGAGGCACCGACCAGCATCTTGCGCATGGTCAGTGCCACGTCGTGTTGCAGTTCGTGCTCGGCAACGCCCGGGGTCTGGAAATAGATCTGGTAGAAAAATCGGTCCTTGAACAATTCCCGCATCCCGCGAATGGGAGGAAACGGACCGCGGTCGCCGGTCGGCACCGATAGCGATGCCACGGCGCGGAACATGTCCGGGCGCCACTGCGCCGCCGTCCAGGCGACGGGGGAGCCCCAATCGTGACCGACGATAATGGCCTCGGTTTCGCCGAGCGCGTGAACCAATCCGACGATGTCACCGACGAGAAACGGCAGGCTGTACGAAGCAATCTCCTCCGGGGCGGAGGTCTCGCCGTAGCCACGCTGATCGGGTGCGACGACATGAAATCCGGCTTCGGCCAACACGGGGATCTGGTGGCGCCAGGAGTACCAGGACTCCGGGAAGCCATGGCATAGAACGACGAGCGGTCCCTCGCCTGCTTCGGCGATGAACATCTCGATCTGATCCGTCGTGATTTTGCGATGCGTGATGTCGGCCAACGATCCATCCTCGTGTGGGAGTCGAAGCCGCGAGCCTACCCGCTTCGCCCATAGCGAGGGCGCTTTTTGTCAGTTGATATGACCCGTCCAACGCCCCGCCACGATGATGCCGATCCAGACGAGAAGCGAGATCAGGCCCGTTAGCTTTGCACCCCGTGAATCCTCGGCCGACGCGTCGAGCATGAGCCGATGCAGGACAAAAACGTTCGCTGCGGCGACGACGAGTAATCCCATCTTGATCAAAAACGCCGGGTTGGCGGCATAGGCCGCCGGGCGCGTGATGAACATGCCGAGGCCCGTGATGAACGCGACCCCGAAGCCTCCCCATGCCCAGGGCGGCAATTCGCGCGTGAAAACCCTCACCGGGTAGCGCATCCCCATGACGCCCAAAAGGCGCAGGTCGACGAAGAAGATCGATCCGACGACCACGGCGAGCGCAACGACATGCAACGATTCGAGCAGAGGAAACCACCAGGTCGCGCCGATCTGAAATGCCAGTTCGGTGCCGGAAAGCCAATCCCAGAACTCGTCCACGCCTACTCCTCCGGCCAGAACAGATAGTCGACGTAGGCGATCCAACGACCGGCGAGCATGGCGAGAATCCACAAGCCCACAGATGCCACCGCTTGGACCTTCAGGGGCCAGCCGAGCGGTTCACGATCGAGCCACGAGCCGAACCGGATGCCGAGTGCGAGCACGATCGCCGCGGTGAGCGCGGCCATCTTGATGCCGAAGACGGGATTCAGGAAATAGCGCCCGGGCCGCGCGATCACGAAGACACTGCCCGTCACGAGAAGCACCGGCAACATCGAGAAGAACCACGGCAGCAGACGCCGTGCCATCTCTGTGGGCACCTGGCTCGGCACCGCGATCCCTACAACTCTCAGGTTGAGAAACACGATCGTGCCCATGACGATCGCCACCGCGAGGATATGCACTGACTGCACGATCGGCGGCAGGCCCGGCACATTGAATAGCGCCCAGATGACGTTCTCGCGCAGGGCGCTTTCGGAAATCCACGTTGTCAGGGCGGTCAGTGCATCCATGCTCGTTCCTCTCTCGTTCTCGCCTGAGCTCTTCTCGAACACTGAAGCCAGTCGATCGCGTCATTTCCGGGTGGGTCTCGCGCCGATCGGACCGGCTACGGATTCGGGTCGAGTTCCCCCTTCTGCACCCTGACCAGATCTGCCTTCTCCTCGTCCCACCACCATGTCTCGGGGAAACCGGAGCGATGGATCCCGAGTCGATCAGGGCGCGAGAAACGATTCCAATAGATGTAGCGGACCCCGGGGGCGTAGAAGCCGGCAATCCCATAGAAATTCCAAAGCATCACGCGATCGAGCGCACCCATTGCCGCCTCCATCTCCGCGCGCGTCTTGGCGTTGATGACGCGCTCGACGAGTGCGTCGACCACCGGGTCCTTGATGCCCATGTGGTTCTGGGAGGAATCGATATCAGCCGCTGCCGAACCGAACCGGCTGCGCAGTTCCGCGCCTGGTGTGAAACTCCCTGTGAAGCCGAGGATGGTGGCGTCGAAGGTTCGCCTGCGTAGTTGGCTGACGTAGTTCGACGGTTCCACTGTGCGAGACTTCCCTCGAATGCCCAGACGCTCGATCATGTTCAAGAACGGCATCCCGACCCGCTCGAGGTTGTCGGCGGGGTGCACGAATTGAATCGTCATCCAGTCACCGGTTTCCTCATGGACGCGTTTTCCGTCGCGTAGCACCCAACCGGCGGCCGTTAAGAGTTCGTGCGCACGAGCAAGCTTGTCACGCGGGACCCCCACGCCGTCGGTCTTCGACATGCGATAGGGGGTCGTGAACACTCGGCGCGGCAGTTGCTCGCGAAACGGTTCGAGCAGGGCGAGCTCGGCCGTTGTCGGCAGGCCGCCGTCATGGCCGAATCCCGTGTTCGTGAAGTAGCTGTCCGCGCGACGGTAGAAGTCGTGATACAGCACGCGGTTCGACCACTCGAAGTCGCGCAAGAGCCAAAGTGCCTCGCGCACCCGGATGTCTTGGAACATCGGCCGGCGCAGATTCCACATCGTGGAGACCGGAAACCCGCTCGGCTGCTTCAGCGCCAGAATTTCCTTCACGATCAAGCCGCGCTCGACCTCGACGACGTTGTAGTTGTTTGCCCAGTCGTTGGCCGTGTCCTCGTGCAGAAGATCGAATATGTCGGCTTTCAAAGACTCCTTCTGCACGTGCTTGTCGAGAAAATAGTCGTAGCTGATTCGGTCGAAGTTGTACCGGCCGCGGTTCACGGCGAGATCACGGCCCCAATAGTCCGGCACGCGCTCGTACGCGATGAAACTCCCGTCGCGCGTTTCCGCGATCCGATACGGCCCGCTGCCGAGTGGGGGCTCCACGGTCGTACGACCGAATTCGCGATCAGCCCAATAGTGGCGTGGCAACGCGTAAATCTGACCAATGAAGAACGCCAGGTTCATGTTGCGCGCCCGGCCGGGAGCGATGGTGAAAACGATCTCGTGCTCGGAGCCGACTTCGGCTCGCTCGACGTCACGAAAAATCGTGCGCAACGTGGGGCCGCCGTGCACTTTGATCATGTCGAAAGTGAACTTGACGTCGTGCGCAGTGATCGGGACACCGTCATGAAAGCGCGCTTCGGGTCGCAGGCGGAAAGCGACCGTTGCAAGGTCGTCCGAGACTGCGACGGAACGGGCCAGACGTCCGTATCGTTGCCAGGGTGAGTTCGCATCCTCCTGCAGCAAGCGATCGTAAAGAATGTTGCCATCGCCGAAGTTGGCGATGCCTTGTGGGGCGCGTCCTTTCTCCAGGAGATCATTGAACGTATCGAAGCGGCCGAAGTCCGAGAGGCGGATTGACCCTCCCTTCGGTGCCGCCGGATCGGCCCATTCGAAATGCTCGAATTCCGGCGGGAGGCTCAAGTTTCCGAAATAGGAGATTCCGTGCGTGAAGGTGAGATCACGCGCTCCTACGGCGTCCCCGCGAACCACCCCCGTCAGAGCGGGAGCAAAAACCAACACGAGGGCGAGCGCCCCGCGTGTTGCGCGATGCCGCGATCGGGGGCTGTCATCCGGACCGGTCACGGTGCCACCATCCCAGAAACGATGGTCGAATAACACGTCGTCGGTTCTTGTTTTCGATCGCACCGATTCGACCTGCCGCAAAATTGTGGGTGCCCTCCCCGCGGCAACAGTCCCAGCCATCGCGCCGGGCGCAAACGCAAACCCGAGGTTCTCGACCGGGGTCGAAATATGCGAGCCTCCGCGGCTTCGTTTCTCGAGGACTGGAATAGCCATGACGGATCTGAACGGCAAAATCGCGGTAGTGACCGGCGCAAGTCGCGGTATCGGCGAGTCGAGCGCCAAAGCCCTCGACGCCGCGGGCGCGCGCGTCGTCCTCACCGGCCGGACGGTGAGCGATATGGAGCGCGTGGCGGCACAACTCGGCAACGATCCGATCATCATCGAGTCGGACCTGGCGCCAGCCCGTGCCGGGACGGCGCTGGCGGAAGAGGTGCTCCGCCACGTCGAAGGCGTCGACATCCTCGTCAACAACGCCGGCATCCCGATGCGACGTACGCCCGATCTTCTGACCGAGGAAGATTTCGACCTCGTCTTTTCGATCAACGTCCGATCCCTGCTCATGCTGACACTCGGCCTGGGACCGAGCATGGCCGCGCGCGGCGGCGGTTCGATCGTCAACATCTCCTCGATCGCGAGCCTGCGCGGTCCGCTCGGGCGGGTCGCCTACGCCGGAACCAAGGGCGCCGTCGACGCCATGACGCGTGCGCTCGCCGCCGATTGGGGGCCGAAAAACATCCGCGTGAACGCCATCTGTCCAGGACTCATCGCCACCGCGATCTGGGAAGACAACCGCAACAACATCCCGGGCTTGATCGAGCAGATGGAAGATCAGATCGCGCTCAAACGCTGGGGCTTCGGCGATGACATCGGCGACGTTGTGCTGTTCTTTGCGTCCGATGCTTCGCGCTATATGACGGGCGAGGTGGTCGCCGTGGACGGTGGCATGGCGCGCGTCGGCGCTGCCCCGCGACCGAAGAGCTAGACGATGTACACGAACCTCTCAGTCCGAAGCCTCGAAGGCGTGGCACCCGCACTCGGCGAACGGGTTTTCATCGATCCGAGTGCCGTCGTTTCCGGCGATGTCACGATCGGCGATGACTCGTCGATCTGGCCCTGTACCGTCGTTCGCGGCGACATGCTGCCGATCGTGATCGGCGAGCGTACGAGCATCCAGGATGGGTCGGTCGTGCACTGCACGCATGACGGTCCGTTCAGCCCGGGTGGCAGCCCGACGATCATCGGTAGCGACGTCGTCGTCGGCCATTCGGTCACGCTGCATGGCTGCACGATCCACGATCGGGTGCTCGTCGGCATTGGCGCCCGCATTCTTGACGACGTGGTGGTCGAAAGTGACGTGATGATCGGCGCCGGAACGCTGGTGCCACCCGGCAAGACCCTCGAATCGGGCTATCTCTACTTCGGCAATCCCGTGCGCCAGGCTCGACCGCTGACCGAGGACGAACTCGGCTACTTCGTCTACACGGCCGGGCACTACGTCGACACCAAGAACCGCCACCTGCGCGATTTCGGGATCGAAATCTAGTCGTCAGCGACGTCGTCGGCGCTACGGCCTTCGCCGTAGTCCTGCCACGGCGCGTCGCGATCACGAATCGTTTGCCGGAAGCCTTTCTCGGCAAACGATTCACGCCATCGATACGCCTCCTCCGTATGGCGCGTGATGCCATCGAAGAGCGTGCCGAGAAGCTGTGTCGTCTGTAGGCCCATGTTCTCGTACGCCTGGTTGATGAGTAGCTTGTTCAGCGCGAGCTGATTCGCCGGGATGTGCGTGAAGAGCCGGGCCTCCTGCTCGATAAAACCGGCCAATTCGTCCGGTTCGACGACGTTCGAGACCAGGCCGATCCGATACGCCGTTGCGGCATCGATGGCGCGGCCTGTCAGCAGAAACTGTTTGGCGTGCTCGAGATTGAGCCGATAGACCCAGAGCATCGTCGTGGGGGTGCCGTAAACGCGGCTCGGCGCATAGCCGATATGCGCGTCACTCGCCATGTAGAGCTGATCGCAACAGAGGATGAGGTCCGTTGCACCACCGATTGCCCAGCCCTTGATCTCACCAAGGACGGGTTTCGGGCATTGCCAGATACGCATGAAGCGACGGACGTTGTTGCCCATGAACTGGAGGTCACGCACGGGATCCCAGGCGCCTTCGCGGTGATCGACCCACGGCGCCCCGTAAGGCGTATCCCATTCACCCTGGTTGGTGAGGTCGTAACCTGCGGTCAGCGTATCGCCGATCCCGCGAATGATGATCGCGGCGACGTCCGGGGATCGCGTCGCGCGATCAATCCCGTCTTCGATGCCCTGAATCACATCGTTCGTGAGGGTGTTTTTCTTCTCAGGGCGGTTGATCGCAATGATCGCGATCCCGTCGCGCTCCTCGTAGATCGTTTCGCCGTCGATATTGTGGTCCGCCATCTTCGCCATCTCCTGGCTTTCACTGGAGCGCATCGTAGCCGGGCGCCGTTTAGATCACCTATGCTGATCCGCTTCCCCGTTACTCCGACACGCCCGTGGATCTCACCGAAAAGTACCTCTTCGACCTCCGTGGATATCTCATCGTCCGTGACGCCATCACGCCCGCGCAGGTCGCGGATCTTTCCGATCGGCTGGAAGCGGAACGCGAGCGAGGCGATCGAGCGCACTTTGGATCCGATCGCACTGAACTGACGGGTGACGCCTGGTCGGCGGCTTCGCTGATCAGTTGGGGCGGAAGCTACGTCGATCTCATCGATTTGCCGACAATCGCGCCCTATCTCGAGACGTTGCTCGGGCGGAACTACCGGCTCGACCACGACTACATCAACATCGTCAATCGCTCACGGCCGGGGAAGCTCTATCTGCACGGTGGTGGCCAGGGCGCAGGCGGACCGACCGATCTCGTCGGACCGACGGATGGCGGGCAGTGCTTCTATCGCTACAACAACGGCAAGTTCTACAACGGCCTGGTTTCGGTCGCCTTCGAACTCGACGACGTCGCGGCCGGCGAAGGTGGCTTCGCGTGTGTCCCCGGCAGCCACAAGGTGAACTTCGAGCTGCCGAGCGACTGGAAACTCTCTGACACACAGGCCGACATTCCCGAATGCGTCGATCGTGTCGCCGTCAACGCTGGTGACGCGATCATCTTCACGGAAGCCTGCGCTCACGGCACCGTGCCATGGGAAGGTGAAAACGAACGCCGTACCGTTTTCTACAAATACTCGCCGCACGCCGTCGCCTGGGCACCGTGCTTCTACAACGCCGACGACTACCCCGGTCTCACGGACCCACAGCGAGAACTCCTGATGCCGCCGAGCGCGTTCGGCCCCGACGAGCGAACGGCGGCGGTGTGGTCGCGCATGCAGGCAGAGCGCCAGGAGCTGATTGCGCTGCGGGAGGAAGTCGCCGATTGGCGCGCCGCTGCCAGGGTCGACGGCGCACGTCAACGCTAGCCGAACGGTCAAGAGTTACGTCAGCATAAAGCCTCGTTCCTTCATCGATTCGGACCCACCATGACGATCCAGCTACGCCAGATTTGTCTCGTTGCCAGAGAACTCGAGCCCGTGCTCGAGGATCTGACTGAAATCCTCGGCATCAATCGGTGCTACGTCGATCCCGGCGTCGGTGCCTTCGGCCTCGAAAACACGCTGCTGCCGATCGGCGTCAATTTCCTCGAGGTCGTCGCACCCATCGAAGAGAACACGGCCGGGGGTCGCTATCTCGATCGTCGCAACGGGGACGGCGGCTATATGGTGATTACCCAGCAAGACAGCTTCGAGACGTTCCAGACGATTCGCCAAAGTGCCCTCGACAACGGCGTGCGGGTGGCGCACGAGGCGCATCGTGGTGACTGGCGAAATTGTCAGCTTCATCCCGGCGATCTGAAGGCGGCTTTCTTCGAACTCGAGTGCGACCAATACAACGACTTCGAAGGCTACTGGCACCCCGTTGGCGGCCTCGGCTGGGAAGATAAGGTGAAGCAAGACGTGACGATCGACTGGACCGCCGTTGAGCTGCAAGGCGACGATCCGATCGCACTCGCCGAACTCTGGGCTGGTGTCGCCGGTCTGCCGCTACAACGCGACGGCGTGGTGCCGTTCATGGAGTTCAACAACGCATCCGTCCGATTCGTCGAAGCGTCCGACGGCCGGGGACCCGGCCTCGGCGGGCTCGACATCAAGGTCGCGAATCGTGACCACATTCTCGAGACGGCTGAAGCACGCGGGTGCTACGTCGCGGACGATCAGGTGGATATCTGCGGCGTTCGTTGGTACTTGCGCGATTGACCTCGTTCGGCGCCGTCAGACCAACGACATGACGGCGCCGACGATCGTCTCGAGATAATTGGCCGATTGCTCCTGCGGCGTATCGCCCATTGTCACGGCCACGACACGCTCTTCCGGCAGCACGACGAGTACCTTTCCCCGAGCCCCGAGTCCCAGGAACATGCGTTCCGGCGCGTCTGGGAACCACCGGCCAGTGCCGCTGCGCTTACCGGTCGTTCGCCAGCGGCCATCCGCGCGATTGAGCCACCAGAGGTATCCGTAGGCGCTGTTCACTTGCGCGTGAGGCGCTCGAAGGCCCGCCTCGACGTAGTCGGCGGGCATCACGACGTCACCGTTCCACTCGCCACGATTCATCCACAAGAGACCGAGTCTTGCGATATCGCGATGCGTCGCCTCGATCACGGGCAATGGTCCGCGACTGCCGATCTGGATCCAACCGTGCTCGTTGGCGGGCCAATCGAACGAAAACCCGATCCGCGCCCGGAGGTATCGGTCGTAGAACTCGACCGGTGGGATTCCGGACGCATGCCAGAGGATGCCGGGCAGCGAATTGAGGATTTTAGCACTGTTGTAAGCCCACCCGGACCCGGCAGGTTCGGCATGGGCGCTCATGTTGAGCAGATGCAGGATGCGGGCATCTTCGACGATGTCGGGGTGCCGTACGGGCAACCAGTTCGCAACGTGGTCGTCGACGGACAACAGCCCCTTCTCAACGGCCACACCGACCAAGGTTGCGCCGAGGCCCTTCGTCAGAGAAAAGATACGGTTCGTGGACTCAGGCCCCTCCACGTAGTGTTCATGCACGATCTGCCCGTCGACACTCACGAGGAAGCCGTAGCGCTCCTCGATCGAGAAGATCGTCTCGGTGGCGCGCTCGAGGGCGGTCGGCGCGATGCCTGCGGCTTCGGGATCGGCGTGTGCCCAGTCTTCGCCCGGAAAATGAAGTGTCATTGTGTACCAACCTCCACGGTTTCAACGGAGTTCTCGACTTCGACCCATCGTGCCGTCAATACGCCGGTCGTCATCGCACCGTTCACATTGAGGGCCGTACGCGCCATGTCGATCAGGGGTTCGATCGATATCAGGAGCGCGACGATCACGACGGGCAACCCCAGTGCGGGAAGGACCAGAAGGGCGGCGAATGTCGCGCCTCCGCCGACGCCTGCAACCCCGAACGAGCTGATCGCGACGACGGCCACGAGCGTCGCGAGAAACTCGACCGTCCAGGGATCGATGCCGACCGATGGCGCCACCATCACAGCAAGCATCGCGGGATAGACGCCAGCGCAGCCGTTCTGACCGATCGTTGCACCGAAACTCGCGGCCACATTGGCGATCGGTTCTGGCACGCCGAGCCGGTTGACCTGCGCGTCGACGTTCATCGGAATCGTCGCGGCCGAACTGCGCGAGGCAAAGGCGAAAGTGAGAACCGACCACGTGTCGCGCAGGTAGGCGGCGATCGGCAAGCGGACGAGCATCAGCATGGCGAAATGCACGAGGAACATCGCCGCGATCGCGACATACGACGCGACGATGAACCCACCGAGCCGAATGACATCGGCCCAACTCGCACTCGCCGAGACCTTCACCATGAGTGCGAGCACACCGTAGGGGGTGAGACGCAGCACCCACTGCGTGAGTTCGAGCACGATCGACTGCGCGGTGTCGATGAACTGCTCGATCGCGGCCGCTCTCCCCTCGTCGCGGTTAGCCACCCGAATGCAAGCAAGCCCCAACAGCGCCGCGAAGAGCACCACCGCAATCACCGAAGTCGGTCGAAGTCCGGCCAGATCCTCGAAGATGTTGTCGGGAACGAATCGAACGAGGAGATCAGGAAAGCTCAGATCATCGATCACATCAGCGCGCGGCTCGACGACCTCGAGCCGCGCCGCTTCTCGCGATCCCGCGTCGAGATCGCCAGTCACGATGCCTTCCGCCGAAAGATCGAAAAGCGCTACCGCCCCAACCCCGATCAGGGCCGAGACCACGGTGGTCGCGACCAGGAGACCAATGACCATCCCGCCGATCCGCCCCATCGCGGCAAAGGCGCGGGTTTTGAACACCGCCGCCAGGATCATCACGAGCACGAGCGGGACGACGATCATCTTGAGGAGCTTCACGTAGGAAGTCCCGACGACGTTGATCCAGTCGATCATGGTCGCGATGGCGGTCGAATCGACGCCGAATCCACCGACCGTCTGCAGCACCGCGCCGAACGCGATCCCGAGGACCAGGCCAAAGAGTGTCTTGCGGGGCAGCGACCATTCCACCGTATAGCGAACGATCGCCGCGATCAGAAGCGCGAAAACGAGAAGCCCGATGACGACCATCTAACGACTCGGCCGCGGGCGGCTACTGACCCGTGAAGACGGGGTCACGTTTCTCGACGAACGCACGGGCCGCTTCCTTGTGGTCCTGCGTACTCTGCGTGCGAATCAGCCGCTCCGCTTCGTGATCGATGGCCGTTGCATGATCGATCAGGAGCGCTTCGTCGAGATTGTCCTTGATATAGCCGTACGCGAGCCGCGGACCATTGGCGAGCCGGACCGCCATATCCTGCGCCGCCCCCGCGAGCTCGTCTGCGCTGTGAACGGTGTGAACGAGCCCGATCGACGCGGCGCGTTCCGCTTCGATTCGCTCCGCCGTCAGCAGCAAAGCCCGCGCCCGCGAAGGTCCCACGGCACGGGTCAGGAGCCAGGCGATGCCATAGTCACCGGAAAGCCCGATCCGGGCGTAGCCGGTCGCGAGAAAAGCCGAATCGGCCGCGAGGCGAATGTCGCAGGAGAGCGCAATCGCGAGTCCGGCACCGGCTGCGGGGCCAGGGAGCGCGGCGATCGAGGGGATCCGCAACTGATGGATGGTCCCCGCCGTCTCGTGATGCCGCGCCCGGGTTTCCTGGAAACGATCTTCGAGCGATTGGTCGTTCACGCCGCGTGACGCCATCGCCTTGACGTCGCCGCCGGCGCAGAACGCACCGCCCGCCCCCGTCACGACCAGCGCGCCGACATCCGGGTGATCGTCATAATCTTTAAGCGTCTGTCGAAACGCCGTGGTGAGTTCGGGGGACAAGGCGTTGCGTGCCTCGGGCCGGTTGAGGGTGATCGTCAGCACCCGATCAGTGAGATCGGCCAGAAGATCGTCGGTTCCGGTATCTATCGCCGCCATAGTCGCTCCCCTTTCGAAGACGGAATCATACAATCGATCCCGTTTGCACCATGAGGAGTCGATCGATGACCGCGCCGCTTGAGGGAATTCGGGTACTGGAAGTCGCGAGTTGGCTTGCAGCGCCCTGCTGTGCCGCGTTGCTGGCCGATATGGGCGCGACGGTCGTCAAAGTCGAGCCGCCAGGGGGAGAAACTTACCGGCGCATGTACGACGCGCTCATGGGCGACGGCGCCGTGCATCCGTCGTATCAGTTCGACAACCGCGGCAAGCGCGGCGTGTGCATCAATCTCGAAGACCCAGCCGGCATCGACGTCGTGCATCGATTGGTGCGCGAAAGCGACATCTTCATCACCAATCTCACCGCCGAGCGACTCGCACGCTACCGGCTGACGGATGCGGACGTGCATGCAATCCAGCCGGGAATGGTCTACGGGGTACTGTCGGGTTTCGGCACCGACGGTGCCGACAGCGACCGCCAGGCGTTCGATCAGACGGCCTTCTGGGCACGCTCGGGCGCCATGTCGATCTTTGGCGACCGCGACGACGGCCCGCTGATATCGCGCGGCGGCTATGGCGATCGCACGACGGGGCTCAACCTGCTCGCTGCCCTGCTAGCGGCCCTGCGGGTGCGTGATCAAACGGGCGAAGGCCAGTTCGTCGAAGTGACCTTGCAACGCACCGGTATCTGGGCGCTCGCGAGCGACGTCAACGGCGCGCTCTATGATCGCCTGCAACCGGCCAAGACGAGCCATGTCGAACCGCCGAACCCGATCTGGAATTTCTACCGCACACGCGACGAGCGCGTGATCCTGCTGGTGATGCCGATGGCACTCAACTACTGGCCAAAATTCTGCGAGATGGTCGAGCGGCCCGATTGGCGCGACGATGAACGATTCCAGACCGTGCTCGGCCTCATGCAGAACGGGCTCGAGCTGATTCCTGAGATTCGGTCGATGTTCTCGAGCCAAGATCTTGATTACTGGAGAGAAAAGCTCGATGCAGTCGGGCTCATCTGGGAGCCCGTCGCCGATCTACCCGATGTCGTCGAAGAT
Source organism: uncultured Pseudomonadales bacterium (assembly GCA_951813295.1). Lineage (GTDB taxonomy): Bacteria > Pseudomonadota > Gammaproteobacteria > Pseudomonadales > Azotimanducaceae > VXYL01. The sequence continues at coordinate 496,933 of CATOTI010000001.1, read as the reverse complement.
CCCGCGCTGCGCGAACGCGACGCCTTTGCGCTGGTCGTGCACGAGCAGGCCGGCGCGATGGAAATCGTCAACACACCGTTTCAGATCCGCGATGCCGATGTCGCGGTGCGCGGCCCCGCGCCCGATCGAGGCGAGCATACGCGCGAGGTGTGCGCCGAGCTGGGCCTCTCCGCGGCCGAAATCGACGAACTCTTCGCCGCCGGGACCGTGAGCTAACCGCTCACGGTTCGACCACCGCGTACATCGACTGCGGCCCATCAAGCGCTTCGATCAGGCGCCTCAACAGATCGTCGTCGCCGTTTATCGCCACAGACTGATCGGCCAGGCCGTCATCAAGTGTCAACACTTTGGTCACGATCGAGCCGACGACGAAACGGGTGGCGGTTAGACGGCACGCCGCGGGATCGACGCCCTCGGGCATGTACACGGCCGCTTCCTCGACTCCGAGACCGATCGATTCGTCGTTGTCGGTGAAATGGATGACGAGTTCGCCACCCGGGCCGCTGAACGCGTCCGGATCGAACCGGACACCGATGAAATCGACGATCTGCTCGGCCGTCATCGCGTTGAACGAGGCGAGATTGGTACGCATCGGTAGTCCGGGCGGCCCGTATTTGAGTTCCTGTGCGCCTTGCAGATAGGCGTTCCGCCACGTTGCCGACTCAGACTGAAAAGCCATCTGCTCGAACGCCGCGACCTGCAGATCGCGCGCCGCCTGATTCGCGGGATCCGCGAAGATGACGTGGTTGAGCACCTCCGCCACCCAGCGATACTCGCCCGCATCAAAGCTCGCCTTCGCTTGTTCGACGACCCGACCAGCACCACCCATGAACTCGACGTACTTGGTCGCACCCGCCTCGGGCGGTAATGGATTGAGATGTGCGGGGTTGGCGTCGTACCAACCGAGATAGCGCGCATAAACCGAGCGGACATTGTGCGACACCGTACCGTAGTAACCGCGTGAGTCGCCGTGGGCGTGGAAACAGGTTGGCATCTCGAGCGTTTCGGCGATCTCGCTCGCTGTATAGCCCCGGTTGGCGAGCCGCATGGTCTGATCGTTCAGCCAGCGATAGAGGTCGCGCTGGCGGGCGAGGAAGACACGCGCGTCGCCGCCGCCGAAGCGGGGCCAGTGGTGGCTCGCGAACAACACATCGGTGTCGTTGCCGAAAAGATACATCGCCTCGTTGATGTACTTGCTCCACGCGAGGGCATCGCGCACCTGCGCCCCGCGCAGCGGGTAGATGTTGTGTAGCGTGTGCGTGCAGTTTTCGGCCATGCAGAGCCAGCCATGGTCGGGGAAAAAGAAATTCATCTCCGCCGGCGCCTCGGCATCGGGCGTGTTCTGAAAAATGATGCGCACGCCATCGACGACGAGTTCTTCGCCGGTCGCCGTAATCTCCTCCGTCGGCGCGATCAACGTGGGCGCACCCGCCGGAAGACCCTTGCCGAGACCGGCATCGACCTGACCGTCGGGGCCCTTGGGAACGAGCGGGCCGAACTGGAAGAGCGAGCGTCGGAGCATCGCGGGGCCCGCAATGACGTTCTCTGAGATGGCTTCGCGTAGAAAACCGACCGGCGCGATGATGCGCACGTTTCCCGCCGCGACGTCTTCGCGGGTGACCACACCTTCTACCCCGCCGTAGTGATCGACGTGGCTGTGCGTGTAGATCACGGCAACCACTTTCCGTTCGCCAAGTTCCTGATTTGCCAGGACAAGTGACGCGCGCGCGGTTTCCGGCGTCGTCAGCGGATCGATCACGATCCAGCCGGTGTCCCCTGCGATGAACGTGATATTCGAGATGTCGTAGCCGCGCACCTGCCAGATACCGTCAGCCACCTGGTAGAGACCGTGCAGGCAGTTGAGCCGCGCCTGCCGCCACAGGCTCGGATGCACGGTTTCGGGGGCTTGCTCGGATTCGCGAATGAAGTCGTAGTGGGCAACGTCCCAAACGGTCCGCCCATCGACCTCGATCAGTCCGGTCGGATGCTGCGCAATCAGACCCCGCTCCGCCCGCTCGAAATCAGCTTCGTTGTCGAATGACAGGACCGCCCTGGCAGCCTCATGTATCCGTCGAGTTGCTTGCGTCGCTTCAGCCATCTCCGAGCGCTCCTCGCTGCGTGTTGGCGCCACTCTAGCGAACGATCGTTCGCCACCCAACGATATCGCCCTTTCCTACCGCTTCTCCCCTTCCCGGGTGGCATCGACCACGCCAGACTGCGCGCGCGGATCGCGCGAGCAGGCGCCGATCGCGTTCGTTTAGTGAGGAGACGACCCTTGAGCATTCGAGATCGCATTGCCGCGATGGAACAAAACGGCATCACGCAGATCGCCTACCAGCGTTTGAACGATCCGAACGTCATCGCACTCTGGTTCGGCGAAGGTGACGTCGTCACGCCGGAATACATCCGTCGCGCTGCAATCGATGCGCTCGAGGCCGGTGAGACCTTCTACAGTCATTCGCATGGTCACCCGGCACTGCGCGCGGCGATCAAAACCTACCTCGACGGTCTCTACGGGATCGACGTTCACCTCGACCGGGTCTCCGTACCGGGCGCGGCAATGCTGGGCGTCACACTGGCGGCCCAGATGGCCCTTTCCGATGGCGATGAGGCTCTCGTGATCGGTCCACATTGGCCAAACATCACCATGACCTATCGGGCGACCGGCGCGAACGTCAACGAAGTTCGCCAGCGCGCAACCGACACCGGCTGGGTGATCGACGTCGCGGAAATCATCGCGGCGCTCACTCCGAAGACCCGTTCGATATTCGTCAACAGCCCCTGCAACCCGACCGGCTGGGTCATGCCCACGGACGAACAGGCGGCACTCCTCGAGGTCTGCCGCGAACGCGACATTCAGATCATCGCCGACGAGGTTTATCACCGGACGGTCTACGGCAGCGAGGCGGCCCCGTCGTTTCTCTCGATCGCGAGAGACGACGATCCCGTCGTCGTCGTGAACGGATTCTCCAAAGCGTGGGCCATGACCGGTTGGCGCATCGGCTGGGTCGTCGCGCCGAAATCGCACCTCGTGCAGTGGATGACGCTGTCGGAATGCTTCAACACGGGCGCGACGGTGTTTGCGCAAGTCGGTGCCATTGCCGCCCTCGAGCAAGGCGAAGGCACCGTGCACGAGTTGCGCGATCAGTACGCCCGCGGGCGCGAAATCGTGATGAATGTGCTGGGTGATCACCCCCGCATCGACCTCAGCCCGCCGGAAGGCGCTTTCTACGCCTTTCCCAGAATCCGCGGGATGACCGACAGCTACGAGTTCGCATCCGCGCTGCTCGCCAAGAAAGACGTCGGCGTTGCACCAGGCTATACATTCGGCGCGAACAACGAAGAGCACCTGCGCATCTGTTTCGCGCAGTCCCTCGATAAGCTCGAGGACGGGCTCAATCGGCTCGTCGAGTTCGTCGATGAGACGCTGAACTAACGCAAGCAACGCACTCGGGTTAGCATCCACCGCGGACCGAACAACGACCATCGAGGGGGAAGGAAATGAATCTAGCGAAAGATAAGCTCAAGCGCGGCGAGGCGTGTATTGGCACCACCGCGGGAGCAACGAGTGATAGCCGGTTTCTGTCCGGCGCCGGTTACGACTTCCTGTTGTTCGACACGCAACACTCGCCCGATACGATCAAGGGCCTGCAACGACCGGTCGCGGCGATGCGTGGTCAGCACGCGATTCCGATCATCCGCGTTGGTGAAAACCGCGCCGATCAGATCTGCTACGCGCTCGACCAAGGCGCCAAAGGGATCATCGTGCCGATGGTTAACAACCGCAAAGAAGCGGAAGACATGGTGAGTTGGTGTAAGTACCCGTTCGACGGCGTGCGCAGCTCGGCCGGCATGCGCGGCGAATGGGGCGAGTTCGCCAACTATCGCGAGTACATGGATGCGGTGAACGAGCAACTCCTCATCATCCCGATGATCGAGACCGTCGAAGCGATGGAAAATCTCGACGACATGTTGAGCGTACCGGGCATCGACGTCCTCCTCGTGGGTCCATCCGATCTCTCGATCAACCTCGGCGTTCCGCTCGACTACACGAGCTCGACCTACACTGAAGGACTCCAGACGATTGCCGCGGCTTGCGCCAAAGTCGGCGTCGTCCCCGGCATGTTCTTCGTTCCGCCCGGCATCGAACCGAGCTGGCTGATCGAGACGGGCTTCAAGTTCTTCACGCTCCCCTGGCAAGGCTGGGCGGCGGAAGGCATCAAGAACGGTCTCGCCGAGGTCGGTTAGCGGACCACGGTGGCGGAATCGGAGTCGTTCGCCAGGAAGTTCTGGCAGCAGATCGGCGCCTTGATCGGCGTCGTCGCGTCGATTGCCGGCATCGCCGGGTTCTTCCTGAGCTTAGAGTCCGAATCCAGCACGCCGACGACGTCGGGCGCCGAAATCACCTATCTGCGCGAGATGAACGAACATCTCGCGGCCATTCGTAGGGACCTGGCGCCCGCCGACCGTGTGCGCAAATCCTTCGACCCGAATGTCCGAGACGTTCCGCCCGCACCTCGCGGGACGACGATGACGACGACGGCGTTCCCAACGCTGCGGACCGGTGCCCGTCGACACCCCGACGCAGTGACATCATCCTCGACGGTTGTAGCGAACGAGAGGTAATCGCGGCGCTTCCGTCACTCGACGGCAACGATGCAATCGGCATCTACCACCCGCGCTGGAACGCCGAGTCCGAGGCGACGGCCTGGTCGATCAAACGAGCGCTCGAACCGCACTACCCCAACGTGTCGGTCTTCAGCATTCGTCACCGCGGGCCAGTTTCGTGGGTCCGTCAGGAAGCGCCCACGCCCCCGCAGACAAGCCGTGTCTTCGTCGGTGATCCGAACGACGTCACGCTCGTCGACTGGGCATTCAGGGCGATAGCGGGGCTACCCGAAAACGACGTACTCGTGGCGTCCGCGCCCGTCGAACTCGATGGCGTGAGCTGGTCAGGCATCGCGCTCGACAAACGCATCTACATCATCGCGGGTACGCGCTAAATGAAGTGGATCCGGCGCGTCGTTTTGTGGCTCGTCGGGATCGTCGCCGTCGGCTGGCTAGTGCTCTTCATCGGCTCACGCAACGTGCCGTCCCCATCGGGCGATGAATTGCCCGAAGTCGCCTTCACGAACGTCAACATCGTCGACGTCGAGGCGGGCGTCGTTCGTCGCCGTCAGTTCGTCGTCATCGAGGACGGTGTCGTCACGTCCATGGGCAACGCCGACCACGTGGAACCGCCCGCCGGCATCGAGGTCATCGACGGCAACGGCCGGTATCTGATGCCGGGGCTCTGGGACATGCACGTCCACCTCGGCAACCGTTCCTCGCACTATTTCGACGCGGCGGCGTTCGTCGCGAACGGCGTTTTCTACGTACGTGACCTCTCGAGCGACTGTCGTGATTGTGTGCTCCTGCGCTCGATCGACGAGATGCGGGACATGAACGCGCGATTTCATGACGACGAATGGCTGGGACCGGACATCGTCGAGCTATCGAGCGGTGTCGTGCACGGACCACGCGGCTACGGCACGCTGCCCGAGCCTGCATTTCTTGCGCCGTCGACCCGCGAAGACGGGATCCAGACCGCCCGATTTCATGTCGAGCGCGGCGCCGATTTCATCAAAACCTACAACTCCGTCCCGCCGCCCGCCTATCGGGGCCTCATCGAAGAAGCCGAACGTCTCGGCATCTACGTAGGCGGCCATATTCCCTGGGCCCTGACGATCGACGAGGCGGTCGCTGCGGGCCATCGATCAATCGAGCACGCCCGCTATCCCCTCATCGATTGCGCCGAGGACAACGCCGGCTGGCATGAGACCTACCGCCGCTTTCTCGATGGTGCCGACGAGCGCCCCAATCTTGGCGCGACCTACATTGCCGTGCTCGAGACCGCGGACGAGAACCGCTGCGATGCCCTCTTCGAACGTTGGGCGGCAGCGGATAGCTACTACGTGCCGACCCACCTCACCCGCCTCGCCGAAGCCGTCGCGCACGAGCGGAGCTACCTGACCGACGATCGTTCCCGGTACACGATGGCGCCGCTCATCGACGGCAGTTGGTCGCGGCAATCAACCGGCTACGCGGGCCTCTTCGAGCAACGACCCGACATTGGCGCGGCCTACTACGAGTTCTTCGAGCGTGGTGTAGAAGTGACGGCGCGTGCTCACGCGGCGGGGGTCAAGATCATGGCCGGCACCGACACCTCCGATCTCCTGATCTACGCCGGATTCAGCCTGCACGATGAACTCGCGCTCCTCGCGGGTGCCGGGATCTCGACCGCCGATACGCTACGAACGGCAACGGTCGTACCGGCCGAGTTCGTCAAACGACGCGCAACCCACGGCAGCATTCGCGTCGGCCAGGTCGGCAACCTCGTTCTACTGAATCAGGATCCGCTGGCTGACATTGAAAACACCACGACGATCGACGCCATCTTCTACCGCGGCCGCTACTACGATCGAGAGGAACTCGACGACATCCTCGATGACATCGCGTGGCGCGCCAGCGGGCTCGGGCTCTACCTCACCATCGGTTGGCCGTTCCTGAAGGCCATCATCCCGGCGTTTATCGCGACCGGCGAGATTCCGCTCTAACGAGCGCTCATCCCGACGACGGACCGAATCCCGCCGGCCAGCGAGCGTGTTGCGGGAGATCGTCGAGAATCTCGAACCACGAAACGCGTTCTTCGACGTACATGTGCCCGAGAATCTCGAGCGTCGGGTCGCCATCGAGCGTACCGGCCGGAACGGCATACGTGCCATCGCCGCTCTGCCCGTGGACGACAAGATGGGCGCCGCAGGACGGGCAAAACTGGCGAAACGCACCGGGCGACGACTCATACGGCACCAGCTCGTCCATCGTCTGCCAGACAAGCTGGTGTGGGCGAACGATCGCGTGCGTGGAAAACGCCGTGCCGTGCGCCTTGCGACACATGTCGCAATAGCAGTGCATCGCCTTCAACGACCGCCGCTCGATCGCGTAGCGGAATCGACCGCACAAGCAGCCGCCTTGAAATGCCATCAGCGCGGCACCTTCCGTCGGTTCATTCGTTCGACAAGAGCTCCATCGCCGCAACAAACGTGGCCTCGACGCCCGTCGTCACCGACGACTCGGGCTCAATCTTGAAGAACGGCGAGTGATGCGACGGACGGATGATGTTTCCGGAAGCGGCCGCTTCGAGCTCATCTTCAGGGGTCCCGCCGACGCCGAAATAGACACCCGGGACCTGATGCTCCGTCTGCACGAAGTAGGCGAAATCTTCCGCCCCCATGCCCTCGCGATCGCGGGAAAAGAGCCTTTCGTCATCGCCCCAATGATTAACCCAGGCATCACGTACCCTCATCACGGCCGCATCGTCATTGATATTCGGCGGCGTGCTCTCGAAATCCATCTTGACGACTGGCAAGAGATCGTCCGGTAGACCATTCAACCGCCCGACATGCTCAGCCGTCCGTCGAATGCCATCCAGAAGCTTCTTTCGCGTCGCGTTCGAGTCCGATCGTACCGTCAACTGCAAATCGACCGAATCCGGGATGATGTTGTGCTTGAAACCCCCGTGGATCGAACCGACCGTGATCACACCCGGCTCGAGCGGCGACAGCTCCCGACTCACGATGCCCTGCAGCGCGACCACCAACTGGGCCGCGATATAGACCGGATCCTTACCGCGATGCGGGCTCGCCCCATGCGCGCCAATGCCGCGCACCGTGATATCGACGCTATCCGACGACGACGAGACCAATCCGCCGGAAACCCCGACCTTTCCCGCCGGTCCATCCGAGCCCACATGAAACGCGAGCGCATAATCCGGCACGCCAAAGCGCTCGTAGAGCCCGTCATCGAGCATCGCCCGCGCCCCTCCGATCCGCTCTTCCGCCGGCTGACCGATCAGCACCACCGTGCCCGACCAATCCCGCCGCTGATCCATCAAAAGCTTCGCGGTCCCCACGAGCGACGTGATGTGGACATCGTGACCACACGCATGCATCACCGGGACTTCCGCACCTAAACGATTCACCTGGGTTGCAACGGATGCATACGGCAACCCACTCTCCTCACGAACCGGCAGACCGTCCATGTCCGCGCGGATCAAGAGCCGCGGCCCCGGCCCATTCTCGATCACGCCGACCACGCCCGTGCCCCCGACACCTTCGGTCACCTCGACCCCGAGCGTGCGCAACTCATCAGCCAACCGCGCCGACGTCTTGTGCTCGAGAAACGAAAGCTCCGGGTTCTGATGAAACCAGACGAAGAGATCCTTCAGGTGGCTCTCGTAGTAGTCGTCGATCGACGCCCGCAACGTCTCGGCATTGCCCATCGCCGAGACCGACACCAACGCCGCGACACCGATCAGTAACGCCCGAACGACCATCGGCAACCCTCCCTATCATCGAGCGCCTATCACAGCACCGGCCGTTGCGCACGACAAGCGATGCCACTGACCGTCGAGCGTTGCGCCCGAACGAATCGACGGCGTAACATCGCGCTCCCGTTCCCGCACGGCAACGCGGACGTGGGGCTATAGCTCAGCTGGGAGAGCACCACAATGGCATTGTGGGGGTCGTCGGTTCGATCCCGACTAGCTCCACCATATTTTTCAAGGGGTTACGGCGATCTCAGCGCCGAGTGAACAACATCGCTTTGTATCGCGCCCGACTTCTGTTCCCGGTACCGGGAACAAGCCCTCAGCCTCGACGGGACTTGAACCTGCCCAGGCGCAATTTGCCGCGATGCCTAGCCACGTAAGTTACTGTTTCGTAAGGAAACAGCGTAGCGAGGACGTCGCCGAAAGAGCTACGGGCGCACAACTTGGGCGGACAGTCCCGAGATGGAATCGCGCTAACGCTTCGTCTCAAACCCATCAAGCTCCGCGACTATTGCATCGAGCGCGTACGCCGCAACCGCAACGCTAATCTCCACTGCCACCTTGACAGTCCGCGGCTCGAACTCGCCCTGGGTGCGTACGGCTAGGTTAGCGGTGTCTATGTATGCGAGCCCGGCCCCGACCCAGTTTGGGTGACCCGCTTCGGATAACCCATCGTAGATCTCGCGAACTCCCCCCGAGTTATAGCCCCTAGCGGTCAGGAATCGGTCGCATCGGTCAATGCACGTGAGTACGTTGATCGACTTGTAGTCCGTCGCATTGTCTCGACTTCCAAGACCGATCGACTCAAGCGTAGTTTCGAACTCGGGGCTACCCCATTGATCGCGCACCAACTCCCAGAGCCGGAATAGCAGAGCGGCCGTTTCGATGAGCGACCGCGCAAGTACTGCTTGCGCCACATCACTTTGGACCTTGCCTACCGCGTCTTCGAGATCTAGAACTCGAGCCCCGATACCGATAGATACCAAGCGTGTCTGCCAGATCTGATTATCACCGACCGGCGCAGGATCGAATCGCGAAGGCACCAGATCGCGCAGCTCCTGTAGGTAGTCGGCAAGCTCCATCAGTGGCGCGAAATCGCTGCTTCTTGTCTATGGACCTTCCCCGGCCCATGAAACACCTCACCCCTCCCCTCAGCCTGGCTATATGCCGCGTTCTTGATCTTCCACAAGGGTTACGCCCTTTCACCATCCCGTACGGTGACTCGACCGGCTTGGCGACAATACCCTCAATATCCAACGCACAAATCTGCTCACAGAGCTTCTTACCCTTCCCCTCGACGTGATCGACGAAGAGCACGTTCGAAGCGCCTTGCACGATGCGGCCCTCGAGCAACGACTTTCGCTGCCACAGCGGAAGCTCACGCACATCATCGCCATCGATCATCAAGACATCGAACACGGCAAAGATGGGTGCCTGCTTGTTGAACATCATCGGGTAGAACTGGCTCAAACCCTGCTCGTCGAGAACGACAAGCTTACCGTCGAACACCGCCGTGTCGCAGGCGAAACTTCCCGGGAGCGACCGACACAGCGGCTCGTAGCGGTTGTAGATGTGGTCGCTACGCGAGACCAGTTCGCACTTGCCGTCGTCGATGTACGCCGCCGAGCGGAACCCGTCGTACTTGATCTCGAAGATCCAGTCGACGTGGTCGAACGGTGCATTGACAAGCTCGGGCGTGATAAGTGGTAAGCGTTCCATAGCCGTTAGAGTAGCCGCGATGAGCTGGGATTGGTTAGAGGTGCGAGATGACTGACGACGACAAGAGGGAAAGTCGCACCCGATCGCCGTTTGTCATCGCTATTCACGAGCTGCTCGACGAAGAGCCCGTTCGGTCGCTACGAATCCTCGTTTGGGATTCGCTCGTGATGTACGTCTGGCGGCTCTGGTGGCCTGCTTGATTTCTTCGGACCAATCAAAACTAGAGGATGGCGGTTGAAATTGCCTCCTGGGGCAACTGGTTGATGAACTCGTTGGGGGTGAGATAACCGAGGCTCGAGTGCGGCCGGACGGCGTTGTAGTCGCGGCGCCATTGCTCGATCAGGATGCGAGCTTCGCGACGTGTGCGGAACCATTCCATATTCAAGCACTCGTCGCGAAACTTGCCGTTGAAGCTCTCGTTGATGCCGTTCTGCCAGGGTTTACCCGGCTCGATGAACGCGGTGTCGATGCCCTCCTGTCGTAGCCATCGTCGAACCGCGGACGCCACGAACTCCGGACCGTGGTCCGATCGAATGGCACGCGGTGCTCCGTGCAGACTCATCAGCCGGATGAGCTCGGCAATGACCTGGCGTGATCGGAGTCGACCCGCCACGTTGATCGACAGACATGCATGGGTGAACTCGTCCACCACCGTCAGGCACTTGAGTACCTGACCATTGGCACAACGGTCGAACACGAAGTCGATCGCCCAGAGGTCGTTGGCTCGTGTCGCCGGCCGAGGCCTCGGTTGCGACGCCAAACGCCGCCTGGGGCGCTTCTTCGGCACTTGTAGCGCGGCTTTGCGCCACAAGCGATACGTTCGGTCGAAGCTCATTGGGTAGCCCTCGCGATCCATGAGCACCTGGATACGGCGATAGCCGAAGCGCGGACGCTGCGCCGCGAGGCGCTTCATCACCGCGAGAACAGGCGCATCCTTGGCCTCGAGACGTGAGCGGTAGGCGAGCGCCGATCGCGCCACGGAAACAAGGCGACAAGCCCGTCGTTGGGACAGACCCCGGCGTATGGCGTACATCACTTGCTGCCGTCGAACGCGGGCGCTCACCACTTTTTTGCCTGGATCTCCTTCATGATCTCGACCTCGAGATCGCGCTCCGCCAACAGCTTCTTCAGCCGGGCGTTCTCTTGTTCGAGCTGCTTGAGCTTGCGCACGTCGTTGACGTCGCCGCCACCGTACTTCTTGCGCCAGGCATAGATCGTTTGTTCGCTGACCCCGTGGCGCTTGGCGACCTTGGGAACCGACTCCCGGTCCGTCTCCCTGAGGATCCGCACCATCTGCTCTTCCGTGAATCGACTCTGCTTCATGACTTCCTCCGTCGGAAGCCATCCTCTCAACTATCGAACGGTCCGAAAATCGCCTAGCAGGTCACTGGCACCCGAAAGAGGAGAAGCAGCCGAGTATTGGGTTCTGGCTCATCAGCTCATACTTGGCTCTCCACGCACTCGCGGTGGGCTACTACGAAAACAGGCTCGATCGAGTTGAGAACCGCGTGAATGCCCTAATCGCCCAGACGAGCGGAGCACAGTACAAGCAAGCCCTTGGACGGGTGGCAACCGTGCAGCGAGGTGGGCGCCAATTCTCGGGAATCCGTGGTCCGCAGTGTTGACGTTCGTTGGCGATGCCCAAATGCACGAAGAGTCTGTCATCGAGCTTCGAGATCTCGTCTGGACATTCAAGGACAGCCTCAACGAAGTCACTCTCCGCGGCGCTAGTCTCAGCGAGATATACCTACCCGGGGTCGATCTCAGCAACACCGTTCTCGAAGGTGCCAATCTCAGCCGAGCCTATCTTGTTGGGGCCGATCTCAACGGAGCGGACCTCCACCACACCAATCTCAGCGAGGCTACACTCTTCCAAGCCAATCTCAGCAAGGCTTTTCTCCACTTCGCCGATCTTAGCGGAGCCGTTCTTAGCGACACGGCAACCGAACTGGCTCGCAAGCAGATTCTGGTCGTACCCGGGACTCGGGTATATCACCATCACCCCCACTCATGTTCCCGAGGTACCGACCAACCACCGATCTCACCAGAGCAAAACTCTTTGGGGCTAGCCTCAATATGGCCGACCTCCGCGAGGCTGATCTTACGGAGGCCGATCTTAGGCACGCCGATCTCCGTGAGGCAGATCTTACAAAGACCACTCTCCAAGCTGCGAATCTCAGCGGGGTCGATCTTCGATCCGCCAGACGCCTCGACTGCGATCAGGTTACAAAGGCGAAGAACTGGTCGACCGCCTATCGCGACGAAGAACTCGCCTGCGGTGAACCCATTCCAGAACCGCGCGACGATGCCGAGTAGTCCTACAACCTAAATCCCCAAGTCCCTACGGCGACTCTAGAACTGACCAGTCGCGATTACCGCGTCGCCCGCCTTCCAATACCCTCTTGTGATCCCACCACGGTGCGTCTTGATCCCCGTGACCGGGGCGGCGTCGTCGGACTCCTTCACCCATCGACCACCGATAGGCGTGGACGAGGCTTATGTGGCTGACGTCAAAGTCGTTCCGTTTCCGGGCGCAGCGTAGTTCTCGATCGGTTCGTGCGGTTCAGTAGTCGTTATGACGCAAGCGATCCTCGCCATGGTTTTGGTTCTCGTCGCGCCGCTCGTTGGGACTGAGGTACTCCTCAACGGTGGCTTTGATAGTGGCTGCATGGACGACGATCTCGGAGGGGCCTGCTATGGGGATGCGGGTCTCAGATTTGTCCCGGAAGACCCCCAGATACTTCTGTGAGTAGTTGAAATGCAATCGGCATATCGGCCGACGATTGTTGTCGTCGAGTAGAACACCGCAGTAACTCTTCGTGTCACGAATTGCTACTCGTTCGGGATCAACGACTTCGGACACGATTGCTCGAACGATGTGATACGCCTCGAGTTCTTCGTCCGTTGTGACGACGTCACCGCCTTGCTCCTGGTCAGCGCTATCGGCGCTAACCGCGTGCTCTGGTTTCAGTGCAGATGTAAATCTTGCCTTGATCTGGTCATTGATGAATTGAACGCGTGCTTCCGCAACGATCTGAGTGAACTGCTCCAAGACCTGTTGCGTAATTCGTCCGTCGTAAATCTGTGAAACAAAGAATTTGACGAACGCCTCGGATGGCTGTTCGAGCTCCCGCGCGAGGATCGCCTTTACGGCGCCCACGTACTTCAACGCACTGGCCGTCTCGAGGATCTCGTCAAGCGAAAAGTTCGCGTAGCTAAATTTCTTTAGCTCCTCGATGTGATGGTCTTCGAAAGCCATAAGATCGAAAACGAAAAAGGGGCGCTCGTCCATACGATTTGGAGCTTCGATATCGGTGAAGAAACGATACTCGGCGCCGTTCGTGAGAACCGCGAAGCGGGCTTCTGTCACCGTGAAATACCGGAAGAGCTGGGCCGTGTGTTCAGCGTCGAGCACGGAATCGATTTTCTTACATTCGATCAGGATCGAGACTTCACCGTCGCGCATGATCGCGTAATCGACTTTTTCGCCCTTCTTAGTCCCGACATCAGCAGTGAATTCCGGGATAACAACGAGCGGATCGAACACGTCATAGCCGAGAGCCGAAAGTAAGGGCATGACAAGCGCGTTCTTGGTGGCTTCCTCCGTCTTGAGGTGATCGCGCTGGCTCTCCGCTCGTCGTCGAAGTTCTTGAAGACGGTCAATGAGATCGGTCATGGGGTCAGTCCTCGGCGGCTCCCCATACACTACCATCTCGCAGTTTTTTGATGGCCGCCCAGAGATCACCCCCGCGAAATGCTTCGAGTTACCAGTTGGCGGAAGTGGCGGAAGTCTCGCCTTGGGGACTCAAGCTAGTCGTCGTCCTCGATGTCGTCCGAGTTCCGGTGCGGGCGGATGTCGCGAAACACCGGGGCCCCATCATCGTAAGTCACATCACAGAATACGGGCCCGCGCCTCGTGTGGCGGATGCCAAGTCGCTCACGGCGTCCCCGGCCATCGACGTGCACGAACGCGCCTTGCGGCTTGGCCTTAATCTCGGCGCGATTGAGTTTTCTGCGTCCTGTTCTTGCCGCTCTAGCCGCTCTCATCCCACTCCAAGAAGCACGCCCGCCGTCGTCGCTTCCCAATACAGCTTCGTTAGTCGGCCGTGTTTGATGACGTTGCCGGTCTCTTCGCTTGTGCGCGCGTTCACACAACCGAAAACGCCACACCTCTGGCTTCGTCCGCACTCTCCCGCTCCCACCGATTCCGATCGAGCGTCATGCGATGGCTTGATGCCAGTCCGGCCGACCTCCTCTTTCTCGGCCGGACCGTAATGATTTCCAAGCCGACTCTTGATAGCCGAGTCATCGCGGATGTCGGCAATGATGTCCTCGCCACCTGCCTCGTCGAACCACCAGCGTGCGAGCAGCATATCCGTCTTCCGCCAAAGTCCCTGCTCTCGGCGCGACGGATGCGCGACCGTAAATCCTCGGTGGAGTTGGTCGGTAGGAACGACAGCGCGACGGTCGGCGGATCCTGACCCCGTGCCGCACTTCCAATGCGCCGCCAACGATGTCTGTCGATTCCAGCTCCCGGCCGATGGCGAGACCTACAAGATCATCGCGAGAGCGGTGCTGAACAACGGTACCGAGAGCGACAACGACGTCGTTCAAAACACAGTGGTGAGTACGCCGGGTTCGGCGCTCGGTGTGACGAAGTTCGTCTACAAAAACGCCGCGTCGCAGCCCACGTCACCGACGAGTCTTGATCCGAACCCGTCGGGTTGGGCAACAGCACCGACAACACCTCCGGGCGGCCAGTTCACTTGGGTATCGCTTGCACGCCTTTCTCTTGACGGCACGACGGTCCTAGAGGACTGGTCCTCACCATTCAAGTGGTCGGGTGAACCTGGTCAGGACGGCTCAGACGGAGCCGACGGAGCGGACGCCCACGGCAAGGAATACATCTTCACGTCGCACTCGGCTGCAACTGAGGTCGCCGGATCAAAGCAGCCGTCGGATTCATGGGGTTTTTACAACCCCGGAACGGCAGACAGCCAGACCTACACAGACGGCGCTTCTACAATCGACGCGAGCAATCCGTACTTGCACCGATACTCACGGGCCATCGAGGGCGCGCCAGCGTTCGACGACGCTGTTACGGATACCTGGTCCTGGGATGGCGTTGTTGGTCGGTACGGGGACGATGGGAGCGATGGCGCGGACGGAATAGACGCCGTGCCACCGGGGATTCGTGTCGCTACAGGCGGCGTGCTGGAATGCAAGATCACGGAGAACCGCGCGGCCGGATCGACTAATGCGGGCGAAATCGAGTTCACTCAAGGTGATTTCGTGCTGCCGGATCAGACGACCGTGCGCACGATTAACACCTCCACGGCGGACCTGTACACGCCGTGGGAGGGGGCGAACGATCCTCGCGACGACCGCTTCTACATCGTGTGGGGGGCGACCGACGCAGAAACCCGGTTCGGTTGGGCCAATCAACCGGGCACCGCTTGTGATTTTGGCCTGTTCACCGCGACGTTCGATGCGGCCGCCGGTCAGTGGTACGCGCACGAGAATTCCGACGCGACCGGCGACTCGTTCACCCCGGTTTCGACCGACTACGTTATTGCGATGGGGTACAAGGCTCCCGCAGATACGGACATCACTTACATCAACGTCTTCGCGAGTCCTGCGGGGGCCGATGGCTCCGATGCTTACGGCAAGGAATATATTTTCACATCGCACTCGGCGGCTACCGAAGTAGCGGGGTCGAAACAGCCGGACGACGCTTGGGGATTCGACAACCCGGGAACGGCAGACGGGCAGGTCTACACAGACGGTTCATCTGCGATCGATGCGACGGAGATCCTACGCTCGCGCGGCGTCAAAACCACGATCATTGGCGAAGCATTCGGGCTTACGCGCTCGGCCGTAAGCGCCGTAGCGACGAGAAGGTACTACTCCTATGTTGAGTAGCGACGACCTTCACGGCTATCAACGACGTGCGGCAGAGTTCGTGAAGACGCATCGAGGCTGTGCGCTCTTCGCCGATTGCGGTACCGGGAAGACCGCCGCGACCCTTACCGCCATTGCCGATCTCTTCATGACATGCGACGTCTCGAAGGCTCTCGTCATCGCGCCCCTACGCGTCGCGCGATACGTTTGGCCTTTCGAGATCGGGGCATGGTCGCACACCAAGCAACTACGCTATTCGCTCGTAGTCGGTTCCGCGAAACAGCGAGCGAAAGCTCTGAGGGCGGACGCAGAGATTTAAATAACCAACCGCGAGTCCATCCCGTGGCTGTGCGACCAGTTCCCGAAGGACACCTGGCCGTTCGACGCCGTGGTGATCGATGAGTCGTCGAGCTTCAAATCGCCTTCCACAAAACGCTTCAAGAAGCTGAAGCGTGTCAAGCCATATGGCCGACCACGCGGTGGCGCTGACGGCGACGCCCGCCACCAACGGGCTGACTGACCTCTGGAGCCAGTTCTATCTGCTAGATGGCGGAGAGCGATTGGGTCGGACCTTTACGGACTTCAAACGGCGATGGTTCGACGAGAACCGATTCACCCACGAAGTGCGCCCGCTGCCGGGAGCGCCCAATGAGATCCACGAGCGAGTCGCCGATATCACGCTACGTCTTTCCGCCGACGACTACCTCGACATGCCCGACTTGATCGTTCGCGATGTCGTCGTCGACCTACCGCCGGTGGCACGCAAGCAATATTGCAAGCTCGAACGCGAGTTTCTGATCGCTCTCGACGAGGAAGGCGCAAACGTGGTGGCCGGCTCCGCCGCCGTACTCGCCAACAAACTTCGCCAGGTGTGCCAGGGATCGATTTACGACGCCGAACGAGATGTTCACAGCTTGCACACCGCCAAGCTCGACGCGTTCGACGATCTGCTTGGGGAGATCAACGACAACGTGCTCCTCGCGTACAGCTTTTAGTTCGACGAGGAACGGATCAGGGAGCGTCACCCCGAGGCCGTGAGCGTGACCGAAGCTGGCGCGATCGAGCGTTGGGGACGCGGCGAGGTGCCGCTCCTCCTAGCCCACCCGGCGAGCGCTGGCCACGGGTTGAACCTTCCACGCGGAGCGCACCACCTCGTCTGGTACGGGCTCACGTGGAGCCTCGAAGAGTATGTGCAGTTCAACGGCCGGCTTCACCGCCAAGGCCAAGAGAAGCCCGTGATCGCACATCGACTGGTCGTCGAGGACTCGATCGACGAGACGTGATCGCCGCGCTCGAGGGCAAAGGCAAGACGCTCGCCGAGCTGCTGCGGGCAGTGGCTCGGAACGCAACGGAGAGACGAGCATGCTAGTCAAAGCTCGACAGTGGGTCAGAGAGACGTTTGAAGACGACTCGAAACCTCCGCTCAAAACTGTCCGAGAATGGGTCGAGTCGGGCGAAGTGCCTGGTCGGGTGATCGGCAGTCAGGTCTTCGTCGATGCGGATCAATTTGCGCTCGGACCGGCGCCGAATGTAGAACAACTGAACGGAGTTGATCTGCTGGGATGAAAGTGGGGCAAAAGAAACGTCGGATCGTTGACGGCGTAGAGCTGGCCGACAACCTGTACAAAGATGCTCGCGGCCGCCCAGGCTACTTTCGATACTGCCGTACCGATCGGTCGTTCAAGACGTTCCAAGCCGATTCCGTAGCTGAGGCGAACCGCGTCGCAGAAGAAGCCAATGCCGTCAGAGATAGCTATGAACCGTCTACGCGCAACAAACCGCACAGAGGCTCGACCCGCTACGCAGTCGACCGCTACATCGCGCACCAGGAGTCCTCGACTCCATTTCCAAAGTCGAAGACCAGCTGGCGCAACCGTACGTACGTGATGTATCGGTTCGCCGAGCTGTTTCCGGATCGCGGCGACATCAAGCGAAAGGACATCGCTCGTTGGTGGGAGACACTGACGCACCATCAGCAAGCCCTACGGCAGGCCGAGTTCCGCCGGATGTTCAACTACTGGATGCAGCACGAACTGGTCCGAGTCGACTACAACCCTTTCACGCTCTCGTGGGATCAGCCGCGGCTCCTGCTACGAGCGCCGGAAGATAAAACCCGCGGTCGATTATCGCTCCGTGCATCCGAGAACATGTGCGAGAGCCGCGTAACCGTAGGCGCCTTCGAAGACTGTAATCCCTGAGCGTGGACACCACCATATCTATCCTTTCGAACTACGACCGGCCCGCTGACAAGCACGTCTTCGAGGAGTTCGATAGGATCCTTGCGAATGGCTGAAGGGCCAATAGCCGACTCTATCGATTCGCGGGCCGGGACTCGTCGCGTGAGCTAACGACGAGAAAAACCAGAAGGTTCGAATCAATCGGCTCTATACGTATCGTTGCTTCGATCTAAAAAGAATCCGCTACTTCACCACCCAAAAGAGCCGTCTTCAGCCGCCCCCCAAATGTTTGATCACATCGTCTTCGGCACCAACGACTACGAAGCCAGCAAGGCCTTCTTCCTCGAGGCCCTGGAACCCATTGGCATCACCGTCTTCTACGAGGGACCGCTCGGGATCGAGATGAGCGCGGACGGCGCAACGTCGCTCTGTATCCGACGCGTCCCAGAGACGCCGTCGCATCTTCATCTGGCGTTCGTCGCAGAGCATCGCGAGCAGGTGGATGCCTTCTACCGGGCCGCGCTTGAGGCCGGTGCCAAAGACAATGGTGCTCCCGGCTTACGGCCTGAATATAGCGGACGCTACTACGCGGCCTTCGTCATCGGGCCGGATGGGCACAACATCGAAATGGTGTGCCACGAAGACGAGCCATCGACGTGATGCGTGAGGTCGTCCGATAGAGATTCTCCCCCTATTGTCGCTCTCGACACTGCGTCAATGCGTGCACGACGTACTGGTTGCCGCGTTGCGGGACGAACCAGACGTTGTTGCAGGCCACGCGGCCGCGGTTGGTGCAGAAATCACGGTGCGCCGGGACCATTTCGTTGTGATAGATCGCCGTGGCGAGCGAGTAGTTCTGTGTGGTCCGGACACCTTGCACGCAGACGAAGGCATCGCAATCGACGCTGCAGGCCGTGTCCAGATGACCAGGCGCGACTGCACTCAGGTTATAGGTCGGCGGTGCCTCGGTTTCCGCCTCCTGCGCCGCGGCGCCGACGCCTGTCGAAACCACAGCAGCGATCGCCACCAATCTCAGTAACTTCAACACCCTATTTGATCTCCTCGGCCCCGAAGGGCTAACAATAACAGTCAACGTCGCTCCTTAGTCGCGATCGGTTCGCGTTGCCCGGATCGGAGCGAAATTCAGTCCAAATCGCCAAGAAAGCTGGCCACCTTCACGCGTTTCTTCGCGAGGGCGTGGTCGATCGCCGTCATCCCGTCGTCATCGATGCTGTTCCGATCCGCACCGGCCGCGACGAGTCTACTCACGACGCCGGTCGTCGTGTTACGCAGCGCCGCGACGTGTAGTGATGAGCGACCGACCGAGTCTTTGACGTTGGGGTCGGCCCCGTTGGCGAGTAGCCATTCGACAGCTTTGACGGTGCCTCGATTGGCCGCGCCGTGGAGCAGTGTCCTGCCCTGGTCTTCGCGGATGGCATTGATGTCGAAACCGCCGTCGAGGACGACGCGAGCGAGTTCTGCCGCCGGTGCGCCGCTGCGTTGGTGGGGTTCGAGCGCGTGTTCGATCGTCTGGTGGTAGTTGCCTGCGTGCACGCCGCCCGACGCGACAAGCTGGCGCATGATGTCGGCTGGTCCACCACAGGCGGCGCAAAGAAACGCGGCGTCTATCGGCAGCTGATTGAGCACGGTGTGACGCGGGTCGACACCGCTGCGGATCGCTTTTTCGCAGGTCTTCGCTTCAGCGAAGCGCGACATCGCGCAATACATCAGCAGGGAAAAGCCGTTGTCGTCGACGAAGTCCCACGGTAACTCGACATCGGCAAGTGCGGCGTGCACGCGGGGATCATCGGGGAGCGGTTCGGCGAGGGTAAGGAACTCACGATTGCCGAAGTGCGCGGCTAACACGATCGCCGGCACGTCGAACCAACCGACGCGCGCGAGCGGGTCGAGCCCGGCCTCGAGGCACCACGCGAGAATCCGGCGGTGTCCTTCGTTGCGGCGGACGGTTCGAAAATCCGTGATCGCCCGCTCGAAAACCGCCGGAATGTCCGCGCTGTTGGCTCGATCCTCCACGCGTTCGAAGAGACCTCGCTTCGCCGCTTCAGCGAGGCTCAGTTCCCGGGACTTCGTCACGGTCGTCGTCTCATTTCGGCCGATAGGCCGACCACGCGTCTTGAATCGTACGGAGAACGGATTCGGACAGCGGCCCCGCTTCGGCCGCGGCGACTGCGTGGCGAAGGTGCTCGATCTCGGCAAGCCCGACGACCACGCAGGCCAACCGCGCTTCGGCCAGCGCGAAGCGGATTGCCGTTTGTGCCCTCGCACCATCCTCCACGCCAAGCCAGTTGAGCACGTGCAATGCTTTCGCGGTTTCGCTGTCGACGGAATCACCCACGGTCAGCGGACGTTCACGGCCATGACGTTCAGCCGTCGCAATGACGCCGGCGGAGAAGACCCGGATGTTCATCGGCGCGACACAGTGGCGGTTACATGCGTCGATGATTCCGTCGAACGAATAGTGCGGCCAGTTGGCCGGCAACGACGTGCCCGCGCTCGCGTTCAAGAGGTTGTAGTAGACCTGAGCCGACGCCACACGTCCGCTTTCGATGACGTCGACCACCGCGCCGGGTTCACCGAGGGCCGTGATACCGAAGTGCTCGCAGAGACCTTGTCGGCGAAGGCCCTCCATCGCCTCGAGCACGCCGCCGGGTTTTAGCACCTCGTCGACACCGATCGTCCGTCCATCACCGCGCCGCGCGATCGGGTTATGAAGTTGCAGCAACGTCACGCGCTCCGATTGCAAGCGCTCGAGGCTCTGCGTGAGGCTCGCTTCTACTTGACCTCGGTAGTCGGCGGTTCGCGTGTCGATCGTGAGCTTCGTCGAGACATGCGGACGAGACGTACAGGTCGACAGCAGTCGGCCCAGGTGTTCTTCCGATCGTCCCTGCCCGTACGACGCGGCCGTATCGAACCAGTTGATCCCGCTCGCGAGGGCCAGATCGAAGGCGTCCTGCCGTTGCTCGTCGGTCGCGTTGATCATCAAACCGCCGACCGCGCCGCAGCCGAAAACCAGCTCCGACACCGCCAGACCGGTTTCTCCAAACCTTCGGTATCTCATGGACGCATTCTTACGCGTCTGGTCGATCGGGTCATCGGGCCATGGCGTTATGTGAACCCGTGTTTACATTCACGTATTCCCCGCGTTATTGTGAACAACAGTTCACATCAATTGGAGTGTCGGCGTGTTGAGTTTCGTCAGATCGCGCGGTTTTTTCGCGAGGGCAGGCTTCGCAGGGCTACTGATCGCCCTCACCTTTCAAGTCACCAACCTCTTCTCCGAGGTCTACATCGTCTACAACGGCATCCTGGTTCTGATGCTCATGGGGCTTGTCGTCGGCATCGGCCAGCATCGGCGTCAGCAGCTTGGCACGACGGTCGAGCATCGACGTCTGCCGATGTACTGGCCGATGCTCCTGATTCTCACATTGGTATTCCTGGATACCGCCGATTCGATGGCGACGTTCCAGGTGGTCAAGATCGCGATTTCGTAAACAGGCAAGTCCAGGCCGCGCGGCGTTGGTCATTCGGGTCTATTGTTGTCGCCAACAACAAAGCCCGAGAAACCGTGTCCGCCCTCGAGTTCGTCATCACGCTGCACCTGATCGTCATCGGCCTTGCGATGACGAATCTGTTGGGCGCGATCGGCGATCTCTTCAAATACCGGGAGCGGATCGACTACGCCTGGCTCCTGCCCGTCTGGTTGTTGGCGATGCTCTTTGCGGGCCTGGCGCTCGCTTTCGGCATCTGGCAGACGGAATCGACGATCAGTCCTTCGGCGAAGATCTTCGACGTCCTACCCTATTTTCAGTACACGGTGTTCCTGTATCTCGGGTGCCGGATCCTGAATCCCGAGCTCGCCCACCGCACCCATCTCGACCTCGATTTGTACTTTCTGAGTATTCGAAAACCGTTCTTCGCCTTCTCTTTCATTCCCCAGGTGATCTTTTTCCTGTCGCTGGCCGCCGCCGATACGCCGCTACCGCCGCTAAGCCACCGCGGTCGGCTTGATGTGCCTCGCGATCGTCGGTTTCGTCGCATCGACGCTGTCGACCCAGCGTATCGTCCTGGCGCTCTGGATCGGCCTGCAGGTCAGCCAGGAGATCGTGCAGTCGAGCTTGCTGGGATGAGGACGCGCCAAAGACTAGCGTTCAAGTTAATCGAGCGGAACGCGGGCCAGTAGTACGTCGCAAACCGCGGAATGTAGAACGCCCGCCGCCGTCGATCCCAAGAGACGTCGGATCGGGCCGCGCGTGTGAGATCCGATCACGATGACGTCGTATCCGCCTTCTTCGGCGTAGAGGCAGATCTCATCGGCGGGCCGCCCGCGCAGTACGATCGTTTTGTCGGCATCGAGTCCGCTACGCGTTGCTTCTTCGGCCACTTTCTTCTGTGCATCGGCCATGAGTTCCTGGTCGAACTCGCCGGCTGAGGTGAGCGCAACGAGGCCAGCATTGTCGACCGAGCCATAGACGGTGGTAATCGGTGGGATCACCGAGATGATCGTGTAGTCCGCGCCGTCGTCGACATAGTCCTTCGCAAGATCGATCACACGCCCGGCTTCGCTGGTCGTATCGATGGCGATGAGGACTTTCTTGAATCTAGACATGGACGATCTCCGTTCGTTGGTGAGCCACGCTTGATGTTAGTCGGCTACACCCGAGTGGGTCGAATGATCAACCCCCAGCTCGGGTTTCAAGCGAGCTCAACAGGCATGTTGCAGGCGTGCGAGAGCCGTTCCCCGTGTTGCTCGGCCGTGCCTCAGCGCCAAGACGTGACGGCTCAAACGCGCCATGATCCCGGAACGACCAGTTTGCGTTTAGAGATCGGGGGTGACGGATGGCCCGCCAGAGTTCATGGGGTACGCGAGCGTCACTTGTCGCGACCATTTTGGTTGCAACCTGCGCCTTCGGCCATCCGGGATCGGGCATCGTCATCGACGGTGATCGCATCCTGGTCGGCTATACCGGGAAGGGAATCTGGGAGGTCTCTGGCGGAAGCCACCGGCAGATCGACGGGGCCGGATTCCACTTCCTCGCCCACGATCATCGCCGCGCTTTCACCCACCAGCGTTGGCCTAAGTACCTCGAGCACCACCGCCCCGGTGTCATCGTTCCCGGTGACGCCGAAATCGAGACTGCCGGCGACGGGACGTTGCTCGGCGCGACGAGTTTTCCGATCGCGATCGGCCCCGATGGCGACCTCTACTACGCCGAACCCCGTCTCGACGAGACCATGGCACTCAAGCGAATGCGCGGGGGCGCGGAACCACAGATCGTCGCCGAACTCCCCGTCGTCGACGAGATCAGCCCGTATATGAAACCTTGGAAAGCGCTCTGGATTCATGGGCTGGCCGTGCATACCGACGGCAGCGTCTACTACGCGGAAAAAGAGGCAATACGCCGCGTCGTCGGGAACGCCACGAGAATCATCACCGACGATCTCCCGATTCCGGGCTGCAACTACGAGCTACCCCACCGGGGTGGGCCGATCCTCCGCGGTCTCGCCGTTACCCGTGACCACACCGTCTACGTTGCCGGCATGGCATGTGGCGGAGCCGTATTCCGCATCTCGCCGGACGGCAGTCACGAGATCGTGCTGCGCGGCGAAGACGCCTGGACGCCAACCGGCGTCGCGGTCGATGGCGACACGGTTTATGTGCTCGAGTTCTGGTTCGCCGATCCCGACGATGCTGATTCCTGGCGTCCACGGGTTCGCCGGTTCGACGGGGATACGGTGACGACCGTCTTTGAACTGACCTCAACAAAGCACTGACACACCGCGCGTTCAGGTAGCAGCAGGAAGAAGACCAATGGGACCTCTCACTTCGCTCGCGGAGACTCGAAATCTCTGGCTGGCTTTCGGCGCGACGATTCTCATCACCTTGAGCTTCCCCGTGGTGGGGTCGATCTGGGCCATGTCGTTTATCGATCCGATCTCGGATCCCGGGGCGGTCCGCGACGCGATTGCGGCACTCTCGGCGGAACAACGTGTGGTGCACGTCTGGGTGACGGCCACGCTCGATGTCGCGTACCCGCTCGCGTACGGGGCGCTTTTCATCGGCGCAGCCTACCGGTTCTACCCGACCTTCGGTCGATTCCTTGGCTGGGCCTTCATCGGGCTCGTCGCCGTCGACCTCCTGGAGGGGATCGTGCAGGTGCTCGCACTCACGGACACGGCCGACCTCGTGGCTGGCAAAGCGTTTCTCACCCCGATGAAGAGGGCGCTCTTCCTGATCGGTGTCGTCACGACCCTTCTCGGTTGGGTCATCTGGATCATCCGGCGCCGCCAAGGCGACGCCCCACCAGCCAACTAACGGATATTAATCAACCGCTTAGGGCGATTTCCTAATACACGACCACACACCGCACTTCGATGCTCCAGCGGTCGGGTGCGTCCTCCGGTGTCGTCGGATCCTGAAACGCGCTGTGGAAGCTGAAGGTGCACGGACCGTCCGATTCACGATCGGCATGAGAACCGTCACTCCGCGCCAGCGTGCCTGCGGAATCCCATTGTTTGATGAGCAGCGCCTCATCGCGCGTCATCGCCGGATAGCAGTAAAACCTGTGGCGAGCGTCAAACTTCGCCCAATAGTTCTCGCCGATCCGATCGGGCATATGGATTTCGAAGACGACCAGGTCGTCCGGCTCGACATTCTGGCCATCACAAAGCGCGAGGGGATGCGTGGCGACAGGTACGGGGTCGATGTTTCGCCACACGTTGATAATCGCGAAACGCCCACCGTCGGCAAGCGCTTGCGCCGCGGCGTCTTCCGGGATCAGTCCCTCGCCTTCGGGAATGATGTCCTTCAGCGTGTCGTTGACGCTCGGCAGACGCGTCAACTGGGTCAGGCGCTCGGGCGCCGATTGTAAGGTGTAGTCGCCGTGGACGATGTGCGCGGGACCCTGGACGTCTTGTCCGCCTTTGACCTGGCGCTTCTCCGCCTGGCCGCCCGCCGAGCGAATGTTGTGATCGAATGCCCACACGCGCCCACCCGTGGCTTCGGCCAGGAGCGCTTCGCAATCGCGGTAGTAACCCGTGATGACTGCCTCGTGATCGAGGAAGTCGTAGTCGGCAACCGTCGCGTCGCGCAGTTCGAACCCGTTTCGCTCGAGCGTCATAGCTTCCGCCGATGCGAGCGCGCGAGCGTTCTGAATCGCGATTTCCTGCGGTTCGGTCGATACGCCTTCGGCTTCGACGAAATTACCCCGGTCGTCCCGGGTCATCCGCACCTGATCGTTGCGGTAAAGCGATGATTCGGTTTCGGGCGTCAAGAAATGCAGTACGCCAGTCAGACTGGCTTCAACACTTGCCATGGTGAATCCGGGAACGTGGTGACGAGATCAAGAATACCAATCGATAGGCGTTGCCGAACATCCGCTGTCGCTCAGGCCGATGACACTTCCCGCTCGAGGGATCGAGGATCGTCGGTAAAAAACCGCTCATGGATGCGGTCAATATAGCCGACGAGGTTGGCGTGGCCGAGTGAGGCTTCCTTCAACTGCGAGGTATAGGGCGCATTCATGATCTGCCACAAGAAGGCATAGGTCGTCGCGTCGACCGACGTCGGCTGGTCTCCCAGAAGGTACGGCGAATCGCCGAGCAACGTTGCGAGCGCGTCGATGTCCTGACGGCCACGATCGCCAAATTCCTCGTCGGTAAAAGCACCCACGCCATGCTCCTGACACTTGCGGTGGTTTTCATCACGTACCGCCTCGTAGCTCGCCTGATCGACGCCTTGCAGGAGCCCGGGCGTATGCCAGTAGGGGTTCTCCGGCGCCCACCAACGCTCGCGCGCCATGAGCCACCAGATGTGCTCTTCGACCATACGTTGGATGACGTGGCCCCGCGCCCGGTCAACCGCGTCGAGCGATCCGTCGAGGCGCATACCGAATTGATCCTCCAGATACGCAACGATGATGCTCGAATCGGCGACGGTCGTACCGTCATGATCGATATACGGCAGCTTGCCCTTCGGTGCGGTCTCGGAAAACGTCACGCCGAGGCTCTTTGTCTCGAAATCGATGCCTGCCATGCGCAGATACGTCTCGACCTTGAGCACGAACTGGCTGATGCAACCAAAGGTCTCCCAAGCGGGACCAAAGCGGAAAAGTGTGATCACGGCGTTACCTCGATTCTGTTTTCAGTCCGTTTAGAAGCTCGCGACGGCCTCGGACGTGAATGTAGCCTACGGATATCCTCGCCGACAGGACCCCTACCATCACGCGTTAGAACGGGGCACTGCCACACACTTCTTCTTCTCGATAACGTTCAGACAAGCGGTGATAGGGAAGCCTTTCGTCTAACCCCGGTGAAAACTCATCGGCGTAGGATGGCGGCCTGACAGGAGGTTCCCATGGACTACGAATCCGCGATTGAGGACGCATTCAATGGACTTCTCGATGCCAGAGTGCGCCTCAACCGGGCCATTTCGGGTTATCCGACACCAATTTCCGGCTGTGACGCGCAGTTCAATCGGCTCTTGAGCGATCGAACCCGGATCAACCAGGCGATCCGCGCGATCGAAAGCCAACCCTTCATCGCCACGCCAAGGCAGCTTGAGCCCGGACTTTCACTCGAAAGTCGCTGACCCGGCATTTCTGTCGGTCTCGCCGGGACTCCACGCAGCGGCGACCGTCTACCGTCCGTTCAGTCCATCGAGGAACTCGATCAAGACGCGATTGGTGTCCAGCGGTGCTTCCTGCTGAATCCAGTGGCCGATCTCGGGGATCAGCACGACGTCACGCAGATCCGGTATGAGGGGCGCCATCATCGCCGTCAGCGCACTTTTCGTTGCACCCCCAATCACCACGTCGCGAGAACCCGCGAGGAATAGCGACGGCACTTTGATCGTGAAGTCCTTGCGGCCGGCACTCTGTTCCCAGTTTCGCCCGAAGGTTCGGTAGTAATTCACGCCGCCACGAAAGCCGGCGTTTTCGAACTGGCCGACCACGTAGTCGAGGTCCTCCTGGGTCAGCCAGGCGGGTAATCCCTTCGGTGCGCCGAGGCGCGGTATCCAACCACCCGCCGAGCGGTGGGGATCGGTAATGGTTGGCGCTTCGCGTGGTGAATTGGGAGAGAGATACAGGCGACTGATGAGACCCCGTGGATTGCTGTCGTACTCGGCTTCAGCCACCCCGCCCGGTTCGTTGTGGTAGAGGATGTAGAAGAAGTTTTCGCCGAACTGGCTGCGCATCCGCTCGAGTGGGTTAGCCGGCGCGCGCCCTTGATACGGCACGCTCATCATCACGAGGCTGGTGAATCGATCCGGGTAGTAGAGCACGCTGTATTGCGCGACGGGTGATCCCCAGTCGTGGCCCACGATCGTCGCTGTCTCCACACCCAGCGCGTCGAGAATGCCCACCATGTCGGCGGTCAGGTGGTTCATGTCGTAGTCGTCGACATCGGGCGGTGCGTCTGTCGCACCATAACCGCGCATGTCGGGGGCAACGACGCGATAGCCCGCCCGAGCGAGGCCCGACAACTGGAGGCGCCAGGAATACCAGGACTCCGGCCACCCATGCGCCAGCAGCACCACCGGTCCGTCATCACCTGCTTCGGCGATCCGGAAACGCAGGCCATTGGCCTCGATGAATCGCAACGTGACACCTTCGACCGGGGATTCGGTCATCTGCTCCTCCGCCATTGCTGGTTGTCCATTGATCAAGCCGCCGATGGCGAGCGCCGCCAGGAGCAACGGCAGTCCGAATGATCGAAGCATCTCGAAAACTCCAAACAGTTGCAGTCAGGCTCGCGCGATCTCGATCCTCTGCGCTTCCGCATCGCCGAGACGATCGAGGTATCGGGCCAGGTTCTGATGCAGATGCACGATGCCCGATTCGAAACGCCCGAACGTGTAGTGCGAGTTCGCGCCCGAACCGATCGCCGCTTGGATATCGGCGACGACCTTGGCGTCTTCCTTGTTGCCCTGATCCGACAGGAATGCCACGTCCTTCCGGGCCCGCTGCAGCGCATCCTCACTCGGCGCGCCGCCGTCGGCCGTCGGCGGGCTCAGCTTGTAGGTGTAGTAACGCGTTCGCGTCGGCGCTTCGGGCTCGGCAAACGACACGGTGTAGTGATCCGAGAGCCGCGTCACCGATGTGCCGGGGAAAATGTGGTTTACCAGCGTGACCGTGCGGCCGAGTTCACGCGCCTCGGGCGCTACGTCGCGCAGTTTTTCGATCCGTCGGAAGGGGAAGCAGATGCGGATATTCGGGCCCTGTGTCTCGATGACGTTGAGGTTGTCGAAACCATAAGGGAAGAACGATTCCGGGTGCGTGTGCTTGATGTGATAGCCCTCGAGCGTGCCTTCCGCCTGGAGCTTCCAGTTGATCTCGGTGACCGATTCACCCGAAGCAAAGATAGCTTGGCTGTCCGATAGCAAATCCGGCAGCGACTCGAGCGCACCTTCGCCGACGGGTTCGTCTTGCGTCACGAAGACGAGGCCGTTTTTCACCGTCACGTCGTGCACGGGAACGAGGCCGTGGGTGTCCTTGTCGAGCTCGGGAAAGCCATGATCCTGAGAAACATATTCGAGCCGGCCGTCCAGCCGATATGCCCAGCCGTGATAGGTGCAGCGGAAGATCTTCGTGCACCCCGCGCCTTCGGCGAGCTGCATACCCCGATGTCGGCAGGCGTTGCGGAACGCGCGAATGTTGTCCTCGAGATCGCGCACCACGACGATCGGCACGCCCGCGGCCATGCGCGCCACGTACGACCCGGGCTCCGGCAGCGCGGCGACGGGGCAAAAGCCCATCGGCACGCGCCGCATCAGCTCCCGCTCTGCCTCGAATCGTTCACGCGAGTTGTAGTTCTCGACCGGCTCGTACCAGGTCTCGTCACCCATGTCGGTGGTTTGCTGATCGATCAGGTCGAAGATGTGCTCGATAAGTTCGGCGTCGGATCGCACGGGCATCTCGAAGTCGGAAAACGAACCCCGACGTTACCCGCTGCGGTTGGGCCGGTAAACGGCGCCTGCGCCCGACGGCATCAAACGTCCGTTGGTTCGACTTCGATGAGGGTGAGGGACTTCGAGAAGAGTCCCCACGTAAACCCCGAGAGTGCCCTCCCCATGGCGTCTCGGCGTGGGTCGGCGTCGCTCACCAGGACGCCGCGACCCGCGATCGGTCGCCCGTCGACGAGAAGCTCGACCTCGCAACCTTCCCTGAAGTTGTGCCGCCACGACGCTTCGGTGCCGATGACGAAGGTCCCGCGTTCGGTGACGCGGTAATTGACAGGAATCGTGTAGCGCTTGCCGCTCTTTCGGCCGTCGAACGAAAGTAAAAGGTGCGTCTTCGCGAGCCGCGATCCGGGGCCGTCCAGCGACTTTCGCATCCTCTGGTTGAAAAGCCGTCCGTACCATCGAGTCAGCGTCTTTGCCGTCACCGGGCGCCAGCCATTCGCTCTTCCGTGACCACCGATCGTGCACGTCCGATCGCGCTGGTGTCCAATGCGGAAAACACACACTCGTTTTGCCGTTGATACGCCTATACACACATCCGTTTTCGATCGTGCCCTGGCGCGTCCGGATCGCTTTGCACGAAAAAGCGATCGACTACGAGATGGTCGAGACCAACCTCTACACGGCGTCGCCCACGGCTGCGTTCCTCGAGCTGAACCCGTTCGCCCAGATCCCGGTGCTCGACGATGACGGTTTCGTGATCGCCGAGTCGATTGCGATTCTGGAATACCTCGAAGAGAAGTTTCCGACCCTCGCCCTCATGCCCGATGACCTTGAACGGCGCGCGACGATTCGAAAGCTCGTGTGTTGGGGCACCGACTATTGGCCCGCGGCCTGGAAGAAATGGATGGCGCCGCGCCTTCCGGCCGGTCTAGCCGATGACTGGACCGACGAAACGGTTCAGTCCGGGCGCACGGAAATCGCGGCTCACCTGGACGTTCTCGAGCTTGAGCTCGTCGGGCGTCAGTGGCTCGTCGACGACTTCTCGTTGGCGGATGTCGCCTACGCGCCGTTCGTGCTGGTGCTTCCACGCGTCGATCTCGGTGAGGAAATCGAAAAACGGGGCAGTGTGAGCGACTGGGTCGAACGGCTCGAGGCGCGCCCCTCAATCATCGACACGATGATGCCGCCACGCGGTTAGCCCTCCGCCAGGGTTGTTAGCCGGTCGAGGAAACGCCCCCACATCGCATTTGTCGCCTCCTGGAACGCGGCCGACGATCTCGTGGCGAGTTGCGGGTTCTCGCCCTCACCGAGCCACGTGTAGCGACGACTCATCGTCAGGGCAACTTCCGTCCCATCAGCGCGCTCATGAAGGCTCACGACGCCGAGTCCGGTCGACGATTCATCGCCAAAAACCGACGGCAGGTTCGCCATCACGAGAAGCTTCGGCGCGTCGATCTCGAGGATCTGCACGAAGAAGGCTTGCTCGGGATAGAGCCGCAGAACTTCGCCGGGCCGCCCCGGCTCGCCCGCGACGTGCGACAGCTCGAATTCGTACATCCACGAGTCGAGCCGCTCGAGATGAACCCAGACGACGTCGGGAGCCGCATCGATCGATATCGAGTGACTGGAGACGTAGTGGTAGGCATCGCTGCCGTGTTCCGCGACGACGGACTCGACCGCGCCAGCGCTCGAGAACAGCAACACGACGAGGAGAGCAAAAAACTTCTGCATTTCGAGACGTTCGGGAGCCTGCTAATCGAAGCGAACCACCTTACGATCTTTTGCAGGCAAGCGGATCTTGGAGGCCGACGTGTTGATGGATCGATGGAAGTACTACGCGATCACTCATCGCAACCATGTGTTCTGCAACCCGATGTCGTCGGAGAAATTCGACGAACTGGTCGGGCTTCTACCGCTCGAGCGAGGTGGCCGAGTTCTCGATGTCGCCTGCGGGAAAGCCGAATTCCTCGCCCGCATCGCTTCTCGTCACGGGACTTCGGGGCTTGGCATCGACATCGCGCCCGCCGAGGTGGAAGCCGCACGCGCAAAAATCGTCGCGCTCGACCTGGAGGGAGAAATCGCCATCGTGGAAGGCGACGGAGCGGCCGTCACCATCGAACCCCACTCTTTCGATCTCGCCATGTGTATTGGCGCGACGTGGGTCTGGCAGGGCTATGCCGGAACGATCGACGCGCTCAAAGAAGCGGTCGTACCGGGCGGTCTGATCGCGATCGGCGAACCCTTCAAACGACACGATCCGCATCCCGACTTCGTCGCCGCGGACCCGGATTTCGTACCAAGCCTCGTGACGCACGCCGAAAACGTCGAGATCGCCCAACAGCATGGACTGACCCTGCTGTACGCCATCGTGGGGAATCCCGACGACTGGGATCGCTACGAGGGTCTGCAGACGCTCGCAGCGGAGCAATATGTGCGTGACAACCCGGACGATCCCGACGCCGAGGAACTGACGTCGCTACGTCGGGAGTACGACGCCGTGCATATGAAATGGGCGCGAGATACGCTCGGCTGGGCGATCTACCTTTTTCGGGCGCCCTGACGCCCGAATGAAGGCGGCGTAAGCGTTCGTTCAGCTTCGCTTCCCTACCGTGTCAGACGGGAAGGCAGTAAGAGCGAACCGTGGAAACCGCTTTCATCATCGCCGCAGCCGTGCTCGTCTCCGCGGGCTGTGCGTTTCTACTGCGCGGCTTCGATCGATGGCGCGCTCGCCGTCTGAGTGCGGCCGCGGGTCGCGCGAACGGGCACAACGCCGGAAAGGAAAACGACGAGCGCTAATCCGATCCGACACTAATCCGCGACGGCGTCGTAACCGTCGCTCGTCAGTTCGACGAGACAGAAACCGTGGCCGAAGGGATCAGACATGGGCGCGACCTTGCCGAATCGACCCTTGATCACATCACCGCTCGCCTGCGCGCCGGCGGCCACCGCTCGATGAACGCCGGCGTCGAGTTCGTCGACCACCAGATCGATATGCACGGGCGTCCGGTGGCGTGAATACGACCGCACCGGCCCGCCGGGGAACGCTGATCGTGGCGCCTCGACCTCGATCAGGTGCACGAGGACCCCCTCACGCTCGAGTTCGGCAACGCTCCCGCCAAAGAGAAAACGCCGAAACGTGAACTCGATTCCAGCGGTATAGAAAGCGACCGCCGAGCGGAGGTCGGGAACGTCGATATTGACGATCAAGTCGAAGCGCCGCTAACGCCCCTGATACACCGGCTCTCTCTTTTCGAGAAACGCCGCGACGCCTTCTTTCGAATCTTCCGTACCGCGCAGGTATCGGATCTGCTCGATCGCCCATCGGCCGACATCGCGCCAGTCAGGCTCGACCGTGCGGCGAAGCCCCGCCTTGAGCGCCTGCACCGCGAGCGGTGGATTGCCGGCGATCTTTCGAGCGATCTCCATTGCCTTGTCCATCAACTCTTCGTGCGGAACGCAGTAACCGACGAGTCCGATTTCCTTGGCTTCCGCCGCACCGATGATTTCGCCGGTGAAAAGCAGCTCAGCCGCCTTCTCGCGGCCGACCAACGCCGCCAGACGACCGAGCCCCGGCGCATCGCAACACAGGCCCCGAATGACGAAGAGTTCGCCGAACTTCGCATGGGTCGAGGCCACCCGAATATCGGCCATGAGCGCCAGTTCCATGCCCCAGCCGACCGCCGCACCGTTGACCGCGGCAATGACGGGGATATCAGTGTTGAGGAGCGCGTCCGCCGCGGGTGTGAGCCCGCCGGTCGCGGCACTGCGATCCTTGAAATCAGCCGGCGGTGGTTCGCCGCCGCCGAGGATCTGTTTGACGTCGTCGCCGGCACAGAAAGCCCGGCCGTGCGCCGTGATGACGAGCACGCGCGCCGTCGACTGACGCACCGTGTCCTCGAGATCGGCGTAGAGCTGATAGCTCATGGAATTCATGGCTTCCGGCCGATTCAGCGTAATCACGCCGATGTGATCGTCTTCCTCGTAGATCAGGGGCTGGTCGTCACTCATGGGGCTCTCCCGAAAATCGTCGGAAGAGCATACAAAAGTGCGAGATGACGATTTGGACCACCTTGATCAGGTCAACCCGTCCATCGGCTGAAGATCGGCGCTACCCGGAAAGACCACGTCTTCGACGAAGCCCTGATCGATACCGAGATGTTCGATGAGCGCCGACTTGAAGATCGACTCGTACGCGTTGACGGTTCTGAGGTCGCGCTGCTCCCAGAGTGCCGACTTCGACAGTCCAGGCCATTGCCCGATGATCCGACCACCTTGGACAGCGCCGCCGGCGAGGATCGCGAGGCCACCGGTGCCGTGGTCCGTGCCCCGGTTGCCGTTCTCGGCCGCGGTTCGCCCGAACTCAGATACGACCAGCACTTGCGTGCGTTTCCAGTGCCCGCCGAGGCCCCGTCGAAGTGCCACGATCGCGTTCGCGAGCGGATCGAAAAGCTGTGCAAGACGCGGTTCCTGGTTGAAGTGGGTGTCCCAACCGTCGATGTCGATCACGGCGACCCGTGGCCCGTCATCGCGCGACAGAAGATCCGCCGTGGCGCGCGCAGAGAGGACGACATCCTCGCCGCGCCGCGGCCCACTACGACGATCGGCCATGCCCATATCGAGCTGCGGCGCATCGTTAGCCGCCTGGAAGGCGGCGCTGAAGATCGGATCTTCGGCGTAGACGCGGCCGACGCGGCGAAGGAAGTCGTCATCGGCTTGGGGCAGGTTGGAATCCCCCCAAGCCTGGACACCGGCCTCGCCGCGCAAGATCAACGGTGTCACGGTGCCGATCGAAAGCCCGAGGCGTCGATCGTTGGCTGCCAAGCCCAGCAACGCTCGGTTGAGCCAACCGGTTTCCGCCCCGAACGGCGCGCCCGAACCGTTTTCGAGAAAGTTCTGCCCGTCGAAGTGGGATCGATCCCGGTACCGCGTCGACGCCGCGGGA
Source organism: uncultured Pseudomonadales bacterium (assembly GCA_951813295.1). Classification (GTDB taxonomy): domain Bacteria; phylum Pseudomonadota; class Gammaproteobacteria; order Pseudomonadales; family Azotimanducaceae; genus VXYL01. Next base: position 462,905 of record CATOTI010000001.1, on the reverse strand, counting down.
ACGAATAGGAGTTCGCCGGCGCGATAGATCGATTCGAGCGGTGCGAGCGCGCGGTGCAGGCCGAAGTAACCGTCGAGATCCATGGGTGGCGCTTTGTCGGCGGTGGTGAGGGCCAGGCTCGGGCGGAGTCGACGGTAGGTACGATCTTCATACGGCGGCAGCGCGTGCAACGCATCGAGCCCGCCGCGCAAAACCACCACCACCAGCCGCTTTTCGGTTGGCGCGGACGCCAAGGCGATTCGCGCCGTCGGGATCGCTGCAAGCGCGGCGGTCGTCGTCTTGAGAAAGCGTCTTCGGTTCACGACGTCATCTCCTCTGGAACTCGGGGCTCGCGAGAATGAGCGCCAGCGCTGCATCGCCCGACGGCGCACGTCCGACCTCGGTACGTGTCGGATCCGTCGCGACCGGGCCGATCAAGTCATCGAGGATCACGTCCGATGGCATCGTCACCGGACGGGTTGCCGAGAACCGACGCACCCATTCGATGCGACGGATGAGCGCTTCCGGCGCTACCCAGTCGGCCGCCGTGTCACCCCACCCCTGGGGCGACGGCGCTGCGAAAGGCACCTGGCCGAGTTCGGTCAGGGGGCGGATGATCTCGCGCGGACCGACGTTTTGAGCACCGATCGCCCGGTGAGCGGCGATGAGAAACTCGTAATGTGATTTCACTTTGCTGAGCGGCGACTGCCAGCTCGCATCCAGATCCACGAGCGCCGTCGAGACCGCCGAGAGATCGCCGTCCGTTTCACGAAAAGTCTTCGCGATGCGCTCGATCGCCGCCGCGGGCGGATCATCCGCCACGAAGTGGCGAACCAGCTTGGTCGCGATAAACCGCGCGGTCGCCGGATGCCGCGCGAGATCGTCGAGTACCTGTAACCCCTGCTCCTGCCCGTCCTCGGCGTACTTCTTTCCGAGGACCCGCTTCGCGCCCGGTTCATGGAACTCCGGCCTGAACTCGAATCGTCCGTGCAAGGGGCGCGGGGCATTGGGCCGCCGCATGCCGCCATGGCTCCAGCCCGTGATCGTCTTGGCAAATTCGATCACGTCGTGCTGCGAGTACCCTCCGTTGACGCCGAGCGTGTGAAGTTCGAGCACCTCGCGGGCGAGGTTCTCATTCAACGTCGTTTTTGTGCCCGTACGAGCACGACGGCGCCGGCCGAGGCGCGAGTCGTCGCCGGCCGACGCGACGTTGTCGAGATAGCTGAGCATCACGGGATGGCGGACGACGGTCTTCAACATGTCGGCGAACCGGCCGAAGACGTGAGGCCGAATAGCCTCGCGCTCGTAGGCGGGGATCGACGGACCGATGATCGCCTTGGCGCTCGAGACGGTGAAATGGTTCGACCAGAAGAGCAACATCCGCTCGGCAAAAGGACGTCGGCTCACGATCATCTCGCGCGTCCGGGAGACGACTTCGCCTGCGTAAGCCGCACGCATCGCTCGGCGCGTCGCGCGTTGCACTTCCTGCGCCCCCTGGGCACCCGCCGAATGAATGGCCGACAAGATGTCGGCAGAACTCTCGAAGTTGCGCAATGCAGCTGGGATTCGCTGGGGTTCGATCTGCTGACGCACCCAACCACGCGGATCATCACCGATCGTGGTCGCATCGCCCGGCGCGGGGCCCAGTCCGAACCGATGCAGGGCCTGGAATGTCGCGATGTCCTGCAAACCGACACCTCGCTTTGCGACGAATTGCTCTGACCGTTCATACGTCGGCGAACGGCAGATCCGTCGATCGTCGGATCAGTCCGCGAGTTCGACCTCACCCCCGTGTTGACTCCGAACGTATCGCCGACCGTTTCGTTCGAAAAGGATGAGTCCGTCGAGAAATTCGACCGGCGGGCCGGAGATCGGCTCCAAACCGAGACCATGGCGCATCGTGTAGATCGTGAGGTCATGGGTTACGCAGAGGTCGAGGCGCTTCTGACCGTCGGGATCGGCGGGCGGCACGGCCATCTTCGCCTGCAGGGCGCGTGACAGCAGTCGAACCGCCTGCTCGGCCGGCATCATCGCGTCTTCCGGCACATCGCCCGCGAACCACTGGCCGACGTATTCGGCCAGACCGTCGGCGCTGCTGATTCCTTTCCACATCTTCGCCTGGTCGAGCGCGTAGAAGACGCCCAGCGCTTCGACCGCGCGCGTACGACCGCCCTGCCCGCCGGTCGCAACGTGCGACTCGATCGCGATCTGCGCGGTCTCCATGCAACGGTCCGGGGGGCTCGCATAGCCTCGGACATGGACGTCTTTGGGCAGCCGTTCGCCAAACGTACGACAAAGGTCCCGGCCGTGGTCCGTGAGGCAGTTCAGCAGGTCGTGAATAGAGCGGTCGAAGGTTCTTGCGCTGTGGCGCATCAAGAGAACGGCGCGATCCACGCCATCCCCGAAGGTTTCTTCGACGAGCCGCGCGGTTTCGAGGCCAAAGTGGCTACGCAGGTGCTCAGGCTCGACACCGAGATCTTGGGACACAAACCACCTCATTGGATCGATCAGCGCGTATGAGACCAGTTGCGGCCCGCGGGCACCACATCCGCGCACAACCGGCACGAGTCGCTGTTAGTCTCACCTCGAACGAGCACCAGGAGTACTCATGGACGGACACGACATCACCGCTCGCCCCGCACATCTTGGCCCCGGGGCTACCATCGAAATCGCACCGACGTTCACGGGCGACATGGAATGGTTCATGGGCTACGGCGCGCGTCACGACGACGAAGGCGCGGAGGGTCGCCTCGTGATGATGAGCCAGCAGACCGAGTCATGGGCGACGTGGGAAATGCACCCGCAAGGGGCGGAGCTTGTGCTCTGCGTTTCGGGGTCCATCACGATGCACCAGGAGTATCCCGATGGCACTCTCGTCACCAAGACGATCGGTCCGTCCCACTACCTGATCAATGAGCCCGGCGTGTGGCATACCGCGGACATCGACGAAGAATCGACAGCGCTCTTCATCACGGCGGGGGCCGGAACGGAGGTCCGACCGCGCTAACTCACTCGATGCGCTCGAACGCCATCTCGCCCGCTTGGTGCAGCGTGAAGCCGGGGCTGGTGTCGCCGGGCTGAAAGACGAAGCGCACGGCCGGGTCGAAACTGGCGCGGTATTCGCCATTCGCTTGCGGCTGCGCCTTTGCTTCGGGCTGACCCGTCGCCTGGATGAAGATCGCGCCGTCGCGGTAACTGACGGTCAGCTCGAGATCACCTGCCACCATGCGATAGGTCCACTCAAACGGGCGCCTTCTTGCGCCTCGACCGTCAGATCGTCGATCTCGATCGTCGTGCCGTGTAGTACTCGCCCGATCTGTTGTGCCAGGAGGCCAGCGCTATACGGCCCATTGGAGATCACGCTGATGCTGACGTCCGTGTCGGGGTAGTAGCTCAGCATCGAATTGAATCCGAAGATGCCGCCGCCGTGCTGGACGACGGTATCGCCCTGATCCTCCCCTAGGCCGAGCCCGAAGCCGTACGTCGTCGCCGAGCCATCGTTCAACACGTGGGGCGTGATCATCGCGGCATAGCTCGCATCGCTCACGACATCGCCGCCGATGAGTGCGCGTTGCCAGCGAACGAGATCACCCGCGCTCGACAGCATCGCGCCGGCCGCGAACGGTTGCGTCATCGCGATCAGGCGGGCGTTCACGAGTTCGCCGCCCTGCATTTCGTAGCCCTGGGCGCGGTTCGCGATGATGCGCGCATTCGAGCCGTTCGTCGTACGTTCGAGTTTGAGTTCGCTGGCGAGATCGGCGACGAGCTCGTCATACGCCTTGCCGGTTACGTTCTCGAGAATCATCCCCAAGAGATAATAGCCGGTGTTGTTGTAGAGGTAGGCGTCGTTGGGCGCGAAGTCGAACGGCTCCTCGCGCACGAACGCGAGTAGCTCATCGTGACTACGATCGAGCGCGATCGTACTCATCACTGAATCGATTCCCGTGTAGCTCTTGATCCCCGACGTGTGGGTCAACAAATGGCGAACGGTGACCTCGTAACTACCGACCGGATAGCTGACGAATTTCGTAATCGGATCGTCGAGGCCGATCTCACCGGATTCGACGAGGCGCATGGCCATCGCCGCCGTTACCTGCTTCGTGATCGAGCCGATCCGAAAGGTCGTGTCCGCATCGACCGCGACGTCGTGTTCGATGTTCGCGAGCCCGAAGCCATCGTTCAGCACGAACTCATCGCCATAGGCCACCGCGACGGAAAGCCCGATCGCCCTATCGGCGAGGGCTGCCTCGGCAAGATCACGAATGGCGGTTTGCGCGGCTTCACGATCGAGGCGTTCCGACGCAGACGCGTGGATTCCGCCCGCGACCAGAATTGCCAAGCCCGCGCGAATCGAGGTTCGGGCGATTCGGTTCCATTTCATCAGGCATCTCCCGCAGCGAGCCGCGCGCCGTATTCGTCCATCGAAATCAGTCCGGCGGTTTCTGCGGCCTGACGATCAGCCGGACTCAAGACGTCCTGCATCGCGTCGATCCTTTTCCACAGTGCTATCCGGGCGTGGCCGCTCTCGTCGGGCACGTAAGGCGATTCGTCGACCGGCGCCATCTTGTGCACGTAACGCGGGCAGTTCTGCCAGATACTGTCGATCGTGATCTCGACGACGAGCAATGCGCCTGGATAACTCTCGAACATCGCACCGTCGCGGACGAGACGCGCATCCCCACGCACGCGCAGACGTTGTGGCGTTTCAAAATCGATGAAGAGAATGCCCACTTTTCCCTGGTCTTCGATGTTGCCGAGCGACACGAACATGCCATTACCGTCGTAGGCCGGGAAGACGATCGAGCCGGGCGTCGGGACGCGCACAAACCCTCGCGCGCCACCTTTGTAGGAGGTCGACGGGAAGCCCGTATCGTCGATCGTCGAGAGAAAGAACATGTTGCGCGATTCGATGAACCGAATCTGCTCGTCGGCGAGAGCGGATGTCACGATCGCCGTCGACAACCGATCCGCCAAGGCCCGTGATTCGAACTCGTCCTGCAGATCCCGTTGCGCTTGTGTGTAGAAGTCCGACATCGCGTGTGTTCCCAAGCTTGCGTGGCAGCGTCGCTAGGCTATAGCCGGCACCCGGGGGCGGCAAACACCCCGTGCGCTATTCGGGCCGGTTTCCAGGGGCGTCGACGGTGGCCCAGCGGGATTCGATCTCGGCGAGTTTCTTGTCGATCAGGAACCGCGGCAGCCACCCGCCACGCACCATCACCCCCACCGGACGGGCCAACGCTTCGAAATCCTCGAGCGGATCGCCGGCCAGGAGAACGAGGTCGGCACGCTGACCCACGGCAATCGTGCCGACATCGTCGACCCCGATGAATTCGGCCGCATCCCGGGTCGCCGCGCGAAGAATCCGTTCTCTCGAGAGCCCTGCTTCCAGAAGATTGTCGAGCTCTTGATGGATCGCAAAACCAGGCACGACAAATGGGTTCGGCGCATCGGTCCCGACGAGCCAGGGCGCGCCTGCTGCTTCGAGCGCGCGAACGATCGAGAGGCGGTAGCGATGCCACACCGCTTCGATCGCGCGTCGGTCCGCGGCGACGTTCGGATCGTCTTGCCACGAACCCTTGGTGAACGGATCGAGGAAACGCATCGCGTCTCGTGTGCGCGGATCGTCGCGGCCCGTAGAGAGCACGAGCGTTGGTACGTTCCAGAATCCGGCGGTCGCCATTCGGCGGGCGAGCGATGCGAGGATTTCAGGGTCATGCACCTCATCGAGGCTCAACGTGCCGTCGTTGATCGCACGCGCCAGGCGTCCGAGTTCCCGTTGCCGCGACCGCCAGTCCATCTCGTCGTAGCGCGGCATCAGCTCGCGACTGATCGTGGCCCGCTCGAAACCTGACAGGTGTTCATTCGCGTACTGGCCCGCGTCGATCACGCGGGAGATCCCCACGGCGTTCGGCACGTGCCCTTCGATGCGCAAACCCCGCATGGTCCCGTGGCGAACGAGTGCTTCGTAAACATCGACGGAAAGCTCGTTGTAGACCTTGAGGGCCGGAAACCCCGCGGCGGCGACGGCGTCGACCGCATCGGGCACCTTCTCGACGTCGTCGAGGACGGTGGCCATGCGCCAGAAACTCCCCGGACCGTCCATCAACGGACCTACGGTGTAGATGGTCGGCGCGGCTAGCTCGTCGGAATCGATCCGTGCCTGCCAATCACGATGCAGCGGCAAACCCCACATGTTTCGGACCGTCGTGATGCCGTTCGCGAGATAGAGCCAGAGATGCTCCTCTGAGTTGACGTGGACGTGCATGTCGGCGAGCCCCGGCATGAGATAGCCGCCCGTATCGATACGCAGGACCCGTTCGGCGAGTTCGACTTCGCCGGCAGAGCCAACCGCGACGATTCGATCGCCATCGACCACGACGGTCGCGTTTTCGATGACCGCGGGCGATGCCATCGTGATGGCCGTGACACCCACAAACGCGTAGCACGGCCGACGATCGAAGCCGAACTGGCGTTCGAGCTGTTTGATGAGTTCGGGCGTGAGTAGCTGGTCCGGACGATCGTTCGAGGCGGAATCACCTTGCCGACTCGGATCAAACAGGACTCGATTTGGTTCGCTCGACACGCGTTCGTCGGGTCCCGCAAAACAACGTTCGCCGATGGTGGGAGCGGTCCCGTCGGACGCGCCGCGTTCTGCTGCGCCGGTCACACCCCCGAGCGCCAGGATCAACACGATTAGCGGCCGCATGCACGCTCCCCACAACAACGCCGCCGAACCATACCAGCCGCCGATCCGTGCCGACGCTAAGCGAAGCGGTTACCGTGTCAGCCTCGTACGAGACAGGATGGACGATGGAGCACTGGTACCGACTAGCCAATCGATTCGGCGGCTTCGATTGGGAAGTGAAAGCGGGTGTGACGGGTCCGCGCAACAACTCGTTTTTCCGTGATCACGTGGTCGACGAACCGACCGGCGAGCTTTCCGTCGTGATGGATCAGCGCTCCAACGGTGTGTGGGGGTGTGCAGAGCTTCGTACCCGCTAAAAACTTCACTTCGGGCGCTATGAGCTCGTCGTCGACGGTGATCTCGGCCAGATCGCTGACAACATGGCGGTGCTCGGTTTCTTCAACTATCCGGCCGCCGGTGACGCGGCCGACGGCAGCCATGAAATCGACGTCGAGATTGCCCAGTTCGCGCCGCCGAACAATCTCAACTTCACGCTCTATCCGAAGAACGGGGGCGCGGAGAACTCCGCCAAGCACCACCTCGCGTTGCCCCGCGGCGGCGAAACCACCTTCATATTCGACTGGGGTGAGGACCATCTCGAATGGCAAGCCCTGGCGCCGGACGGATCGACGCTCGCCGAGCGGCGCCTCGAGGCGGCGGACATTGATCAGATACCCGATATCCGCCTGCCACTTCGTATCAACATCTGGTTGCTCGAAAACCAGACGCCTGCGCTCGGCGCGGCTTCACGCGTTCGGCTCGTCGACCTTTCCTATACGGGTCCCGCACCGGATCCCTTGGCGAATGACGAGGTCGTTATCGCCGGGCTTACCGATGGTCAGATGGTCGGCAACATGGAAACCGATATCGCCATCGAGACGGCGCCATCCGCCGCCAACGTTTCGCTCGAGGTCTACACCGACACCTGGTATGCGCAGGATCCGGCGATCGAACTGTCACCGGGTCGGTTCTCGGTACCCGTCGCTCGGTTCTACACACCATCAGGCACCACGATGCCCGTGCGCGCAAAGGCCGGATTCCCGGGCAACGAAGTCCAGACCTCACCGCTCATCGACGTCATCAAGGCCTGAGCGAAGACGAGTGCGAAGCTGTCTCGTCTATGAACGAGCCGTTCATTCTTGTCCGAACGCGGTGGCGCCCGGTCGAGCCGCGATCTAGGATTTTGCACGTGGCGCGGGATTCGCTGATCTTCGACGGATTTCCGCGCTTGCCGCGTAGAAAAAGGACTCGCAAAGAGCCGCTCGGATGGAGCCGCGATAAGTTTTTTTGTTTCGACGTAGGCTCGGCTGGCTCGCTTCCGTCACGACCCTGGCCGTAGCGGCAGTCTCGGGTGCCGTAGACGATCTCACCGCGACCTTCGAGCGTGGACTCAGAGCCGCGGGCGATCAGAGCTCGCGTCACCGCCAGCTCCAGCGCTGGGAAGCCCGCACGGCGAACCAGAGTGCCATCGCCCATCAGCGCATGCCGAATACGCTCTACGCATCGACACCGACCTCCATCGTGACGGCGGGTGAGCTGTCGTGCCCGGCGCCCATGCCGGTGTCGGTGATTCGCTACTCACGACGTTCGGACTTCCGAGCTTCGACGATCCCCGGGGCAGCGATGGCTCCATCCACGCGCCACGATCCGAAACGCCCGGACTCGCGCACCTCGAGGGCGTCGATGTCCCGCCGCCCGGTTCGGCACTGACCGATCTCGGGTTCGACGATACCTCGATCAAGGCGGAAGCGGCAGGTGCAGCCAAGTGGCAACTCAACCTGACGGCCGATCGGCCGATCATCGCGATGAGCTTGCTTCGCAGCCCCACGGGACACCTGACCAATCTCTCGACCGCGCCGGGACGCGGCGTCGGTCCGGCGAGTGACGTCAGCGATTTCACGGCCGTCTCCGCCATCGTGCAGTCGACAACTGCCACGTGAGGGGCGGCGCTTCCGGTCCACGCGGCTGGTCTTTGTCCCAGATACCGATCCCGACCACCTCGAAAAGAATCGCGGCATGTTCGAGGCGTTGCTCGAGCAAGAAGAGGCCGACTACGTCTTGAACAAGATTCAAGGCGTCAGCCACGGTGGTGGGATTCAAGTGGCAGCCGGCACCGACGAATTCGCCGACATGGAGGCGTTCCTCGAGTCCCTCGGCGGCGACGTGGGCGAGACCGGGATCTCCGCGGCGACACTCTTCAACGGCGTTCAGCTCGAAGCGCCTCGCAATACCCTTCGCCGCGCCGCCATCCTTTTTGCCGGGCGCGCACCGACCTCCGAGGAATACGCCGCTGTCGAATCAGGCGATGAAGCCGATCTTCGATCGACCATTCGTTCGCTCATGCAGGGCGATGATTTCCACGATTTCCTGATCCGCAGCACCAACGACCGCTTGCTGACGGACCGGGAAGAGTGGGTCATCAATCCCGGGGACGGCTACTTCTACACGTTCAACCAGACGAACCATGAGAAGTACGTCGAAGCACTCGCCAACGAAGACGACGATCGGCCCTTCAACGCCTACTGGCGATGGCGGGCGGCGACCGACTACGGGTTCATTCGAGCGCCGCTCGAACTTGTCGCCCACGTCGTCGAGAACGATCTGCCGTACACCGAGATCCTGGCCGCGGACTACATCATGGCTAATCCGCGCTCGGCAGAAGCCTATGGTGCCTCGACGATCTTCGATGACAGTGACGACCCGAACGAATTCCGCCCCGCCACGATCGAGACCTACTACCGCCACTGCGAAGGCACGGAGATCGAATACGTCGAGGACGTCGGGGCCGTGATCACCGATCCCGGGCCCTGCGCGACCGATTATCCGCACGCGGGCATTCTCAATACCACCGCGTTCCTGAAACGCTACCCGACGACAGCGACCAATCGAAACCGCGCTCGTTCGCGCTGGACCCACTACCACTTCCTCAGCATCGACATCGAGCAGTCAGCGCCTCGCACGACCGATCCCGACGCGCTCGCCGACACGAACAACCCCACGCTCTACAACCCGAACTGCACGGTCTGCCACGCCGTCATGGATCCCGTCGCGGGCACCTTTCAGAACTTCGACGAACGCGGTTTTTACAAGTCCGCCTACGGCGGCATCGATTCGCTCGACTTCTTCTACAAATACCGACCCGACGGTAGTGAACGCGACGTCACGATCGACGCGAGCCAGGAAGTGCCTCACCTCATCATGGCAGACGGTTGGATGGCCGCCGGCAGCCGCGAGATCGGCTTCCAGACCGTCAATTCAGGGGACCGGGGTCATACAAACCTGCACGTCGACTACCTGACACTCACGAACGAACTCGGCGATGTGGTCCAACACATCGAGCTCGAGGACGTGAGTACGCGCAATTGGGACGGCGTGAGTGCCGATATCTGTTGCGAGACGCTCGTCGTGCCCGTCGACGTTCCGGCCGACGGGACCTACACCGTCGAGGTCGCCGCGTGGGTCGGCTGGCAGAATGACGAAGCCGAGGGCCGCGACGGCACGCTCCTGATCTCCATCGGCGGACCGTTCTATCAGGAAGGCGATACGTGGTATCGCGACATGCGCGATCCCGGGTTCGATGGCGATCCGGCACCCGATACCGACGCTTCGACCGCCTGGCTAGCCCAAGAGGCCGTCACTGATGCGCGCTTTGCGGCGGCCACGGTCGAGTTCTGGTGGCCGACGATCATAGGCCACGAGATTGCCGATCCACCGGCCGACGGCGATGCGGATTTCGACGGACGATTGGTCGAGTCGAACGCGCAGGCCGAAGTGGTCGCGACGCTGGCGGCGGGTTTCCGTGACGGTTGGAACGGCGGCAACGTGTACAACCTCAAAGACCTTCTCGTCGAGATCGTGATGACGTCCTGGTTCCGCGCCGAGACGCTCATTGATGACGACCCTGTTCGCGCCGTGGCGCTGGCCCAAGCGGGCGCAAAGCGGCTACTGACGCCCGAAGAGCTCGCCCGCAAGACGGCTGCCCTGACCGGCTTCCACTGGAACACCCACGTTACGTGGGGGAACCTGGTCGATGCGAGGGACTGGACCAATCCGGAGTGGGGATACGGCCTGCTCTACGGGGGTATCGATTCGGACGGCATCACCGAACGTGCGCGTGACCTCACGCCCATCATGATGGGCGTCGCGAAGCGCCTTGCGGTCGCGACGAGTTGCCCCACCGTCATGAAGGAGTTTTACCTTCTCGACGACGACGAGCGGCGCCTCTTTGCCGGCATCGACCCAACCCGGACACCGACAACACCATCCGGGCGGACGGCGATCCGCACCAAGCTCGTCGATCTTCACGAGAGCCTTCTCGGCCTCACGCTCGACGCCGAGGCGCCGGACATAGACGCGGCTTACAACCTCTTCGTCGAGGTCTGGGAGAACCAGACGGCGTCGGATCAGGGGCCGGACTTCCGGCAAATCAACCGCTGCGATTTCTATACGGATCGCTCGTTCTTCGACGGCATCGATGATGATCTATGGCGCGAGGAGACCAACGAATATGGCGAGCCGCTCGGTTGGGACTGGAACGGTATCTCTAATTTCATCGATGAGACCGAGATGCCTGACACACTTTACGCGGCAAGAACGTGGACGGTGGTGTTGGCCTATCTCCTGACCGACTACCGCTACCTCCACTTCTAGAGGACGACACGATGAATCGACGTGCATTTCTCAAGCGATCCGCGGTTGCGCTCACCGGGCTCGGCACGGGCTTCAGACTCCCGGTCGTCGAAGCGTCTGATCACGACGGCAAGCTCTTGGTCTTCATTCAAGCAGCCGGGGCCTGGGATCCGACGAGTTTCTGCGACCCGAAGATGAACACGCCCGGCGAGCGGGTCATCAACCACTGGGCCGAAACGGACGAGACGCGCCTCGCGGGAAACGTTCCCTACGCACCGTTCGCGGCCAACCAGGCATTCTTCGAGAAGTACTACGACCGAACGCTCGTCATCAACGGTGTCGATGCGCAAACGAACTCGCACACCGTTGTTGTGGTGCACAACTGGAGTGGCAGAAACTCGGAAGGCTACCCCGGGACGACCGCATTGATGGCTTCGCAGGTGCCGAGCCAGCCGTTGCCCTACATCAACTACGGCGGTTATGCGGAGACCGGCGGCCTCACCCGCTACACCCGGCTCGACAATCCGGACCTACTGCAATCGGTCGCGTACCCGCGTGGTGAAGGTGACGGCAACGACGACGATCCGGAGGGCATGACTTTCTTCAATGCAGACAACTGGGCGTCGATCGAAAACTATCGCCTGGATGCGATCGGTCGGCTCGCGAGCGAGGCGAATCTACTGCCTGGAGATCAACAGCGGATCGGTCATTTCCAGAGCGCACTGGCCTCGGGCGAGGCGCTGAAACGATTTGCCGATGCCATCCCGCCACAGGACCAGCTCGAGCAACCCGTGTCAGTGAACCTCAACGGGGACACCTACTGGAGTCAGCTCCGGCGCCAGGTTCAGCTCACGGTGCTCGCGTTCGCGACAGAAGCATCGACCAGCGCGGATCTGATCCTCGGTGGCTTCGACACGCACTCGGACAACGACCCGGGCCAGAACTGGCTCTTCGGCAATCTCACCGACGCGGTCGACTATCTCTGGGACTACGCCGAACAAAACGGCGTCGCTGATCGGTTGTTCGTCGTGATCGGGTCGGATTTCGGGCGCACGAACTTCTACAACTCAGACGACGGCAAGGATCACTGGCCCATCGGCAGCTTCGTGATCATGGAGAAGAATCAGACCTGGACGAACCGGGCTGTCGGCGAGACGGATGCGCTGCATTTCGCGCAGAAGATCAATCCCACGACGCTCGCCCGTGACGACAACGGCGGCACGATCATCTATCCAAAGCACGTGCACAAAGCGATCCGCAGCTATCTCGATCTCGATTCTACGACCGGTGCTGCGCGTTTCCCGTTCAACAACACCGAAGACTTCGCTTTCTTCGGCTAACGCTTCCGATTCAATTGGCGCGGCGTTTTTGCCGGCGCCTCTCACGCGCGGTTTTGCGTTGATTGTCGAGGGCGACCTTCAGCGCATCAGCCTGTTCTTCAGTGATCTCCTGAAAAGCACCCAGGCGGCACTGAACGGAAAACGAGAACGAATTGAATGTATCCAACCAATCGATCCGATCGCCTCGACATAGCTGCGAAGTCGCGCCGCGAGACTGCGTGGCCGCACGAAACGACGGCAGGATATTGCCGTCACACCTGCTCTGGTAGTCGTTCAGATAGACGTCACCGCGCCGCATGATGAAGAGCACACGATGGCGGTCGAGTGGTTCGATATGCCGAATCGATCGTAACGGCATACAGTTGCGCCGATCGCCCGATTGGTAGCCCGCGTCGCCGGAATTCCCCGCGAGGATTTCATCGACGGTGGGGATGTTGTCGACGCCTTCGGGTAGGAAACCTTCGCCGCCGACGTCTTTGCTCTCCGCCGTCTCGGGCGCTTCCGGGGGATCGTCTTTTGCGACCGCAGGATGGCCCAAGGCGCACAAGCACACGCCAAGCGCGAGCAGCGCCGGGCGTCGTCGTCTCGATAGTCTTTTCATCCGGTGAGGTCTCGGTACTCGCGTTCCAGACGTTTCGTTGCCTTTTTACCTACCCCACCGAGCGCGTCAATCGCTGATCGAACACGAACGCGCGTCACGTCGCGGCCGAGAAAGACCATGGAGTCGAACAGTGGTAGCGAGGTGGTCTGTCCGGAAATCGCGATGAACAACGGTGCGAGGAAGTCGCGGATCTTGATATCCATTGCGTCGGCGAGCGCACGAAGCCGACCGTAGAGCGCTTCGCTCGTCCAATCGTCGGTTTCTTCGAGACAGGCCAGAGCGTGATACAGAATGCGCAAGTTGCCTTCCGTTGATCCGCGCGTCGGCGTGAAGTCTTCCGCTCGAAGATCGCCGCGATCACCCAGGAGGTAATGCACCTGTGGGATCACGTCCGAAAAGCGTTCGGTGCGCTCCTGGATCATGGGGACGAGCCGCGCTAATCGATCGTTGCCCAAGAGCCACTCGAGCGTACGCTCACGGAAATCATCGGGTGACAACGCGCGAAGATACTGACCGTTCAGCCAGCGTAGTTTCTCCATGTCGAACACCGGACCGCGCGGCGTGACCCGATCGAGATCGAACTGCGCCACCATCTCGTCGAAGCTGAAGATCTCCCGTTCGTCGGGCATGGACCAGCCCATCATCGCGAGGTAATTCAGGAGCGCTTCGGGAAGGAAACCGATGTCCCGGTAATAGTTGATGCTCGTCGGATTCTTGCGCTTCGACATCTTGCTCTTGTCGGGGTTACGCAACAGCGGCAAGTGATAGTGCAGCGGCATATCCCAGCCGAAGTGCTGATAGAGCAACACATGCTTCGGCATCGAGTTGATCCACTCTTCGCCGCGCAAGACATGGGTGATCTCCATCAGGTGGTCATCGACTACCACGGCGAGATGGTAGGTCGGGAAGCCGTCCGTCTTGAGAAGCACCTGCATGTCGACCTGCTGCCAAGGGATCTCGACGTCGCCACGCAACCCGTCCGAGAAGCGGCAAACGCCCTCGACCGGTACCTTCATGCGGATGACGTGCGGTTCCCCGGCCGCCACGCGATCGGCGACCTCGGCGGGTGTTAGCCCGAGACAATGACCGTCGTAACGCGGCGTCGCGCCGTTGGCCTGCTGCTCGCGTCGAACATCGTCCAGGCGTTCTCGGCTGCAGAAACAAACAAAAGCATGGCCGCCTTCGACCAGTTGCTGGGCATATCGCGCGTAGATTTCACGCCGTTCGCTCTGTCGATACGGACCGAATTCGCCCCCGACGTCCGGACCTTCGTCCCATTCGATACCCGCCCACCGCAGCGCATCGAAGATCGCTTGTTCGGACGCCGCCGTGCTGCGTTCCTGGTCGGTGTCCTCGATCCGCAGGATGAACTCGCCCTGCTGGCTCTTGGTGAACGCCTGATTGATCAGCGCAACATAGGCGGTGCCGACGTGCGGATCGCCAGTCGGGCTCGGTGCGATACGGGTACGAATCTTCATCCGGCGATTATAGGCGTGCCGAACGTAATGAAGACGTGAGCGAAGGCCTCACGCGCAGGATTTTGAACCACGAGACGATTTGGCGTTTCAATCGACCGATGGCAGAGAACCGCATCACACGCCGGACCTGGCTACGCCGCCAAAGGCGCGTCGCTAACGAAGCGCTCAAGCGCTACGGAATCGAATTCGTACGCGTCGATTTCGTGAGCGCAAGCACGAACTTCATTTACCGTGCGCGCACTGGGGACGGTGGTCTGTACGGCTTGCGGGTCGTCGCCGCGAATTGGCGCACCGAAGAGAACCTTCGCGCCGAGATCGCCTGGCTACGCGCACTCGTGCGCGATACTGATATTCCCCTGCCTGAAGTCGTCGAAGCCCGATCGGGAGAGCCATTCGTCCGGCTAACCGATCCTTACTCGGGCCTCGAACGGCGCGCCTTGCTCGTCAAGTGGTTGCCCGGTATCTCCCTTGCCAAGCGGCTCAACACGATCAACGTCGGCAAGTTGGGCGAACTCTTCGCGACACTACATGCGCACGCGCTCGGCTGGACGTTGCCGGTCGATTTCCCGCGGGCTTCCTTCACCCGCTTTCTCGGCCGCGGTGAAGACGACCTGCTCTTCGGGAGCAAGGAGACGCTCGTCAAGAACGATTCGATGGTCGTGCTCCACGCAACGCGAGAACGCGTCGAACGAGCCTACGAAGCAATGCCGCCGAACGAACTCCAGGTCATTCACTGCGACCTCTGGCACGAGAACGTGAAGATCCGTCGAGGCGTTTTGAGCCCCATCGACTTCGAAGACACGATCCTCGGCTATCGCGAACACGACATTGCGATGGCCTGGCTCGATCTCGCAGAAGCGGTGCCGCCGGAAGCCTACGCGCGCTATGTCGACGCCTTTACAACCGGCTATGAGCGCGTCGCGACGTTCCCATCGGGCGACATCCTCTCCTTTCAGCTCGGCCGAATCCTCTGGACGTTGAACTGGATCGCCCGTTTTCAGCCGAAACATTTCCGCGATGCGGTTGAGGATAAGCGCACCGTGCTCGAACGAGCCCTCGCGACCGACCAGCTCGTGCTGGATTCCACGACCGCCAATGCAACGTGAGGAAGACGAGTGAAGGTGACGAGGTCCATTGACGTACCAACGGTCGAGGAAGGGCTTGCGGCTTAAGTGCACGCACTCGAAGAATAGTTTCCTGCGTATCCAACAACGAGGTGCAACATGATCAAGTGGTTGCTTCACAAGGCGTTCAAGAAGTTCGGCGAAAACGCGGACTACGACACGACGTACTTGCACGAGATCACGGACGTGTCGGCGAGTGCGGCGATGCGATATCTCGGCTTGCCGCTGCTTTCTCAAATGACGAAACCGGCTCCTGAAATCTGGGCGGGTGCCGCGCTCGCCTCCGTCCTCGACGGCGACTGCGGACCTTGCGTTCAACTCGTCGTCAACACGGCCCTTCGCGCCGGCGTCGATCCCGCCACCATCAGAGCCTGCATTGCCCGTCGATTCGATGCCGCAGGCGATGCCGGATTGGGATTCCGGTTCGCCGAAGCGGCCATCCACGATCGCGAGGAAGTCGGCGCATTACGCGACGAAATCGCGTCGCGCCATGGCGAGGCGGCCGTAATTTCCGCGTCCTATGCCGCTGCGACGTGCAGGGCCTATCCGGTGATGAAACGTGGCCTCGGGTTCGGTCACGTCTGTCGCGCGGTGAACGTCGACGGCGAGACCATCCAGGTCCAGCACGAGGTGGCATAACCCGGCGCGGCCTGGCAAGGCCATACCGGGCTGCGATACCTTGCGCCGCGTTCGTCGGCAAAGAATGAGGCCCCCGTGCACAACTATGTTTTGTTGGCCAGCGAAAACACTGGTCTGCACTTGCGCGCGCGCAACGAGAGCGCGCTCGAACTCCACCGCCGTTGCGACGACAACTGCATCTGGGAATGGGCAAACGAGACGACTCTCTCGAACGCGGTGACTGGTGGAACGATCTCCGTCGCGCCCGCCGGCACCCCGCCGAGCGCGGAGGAAGCCGCGGCGATCGACGCAATCTTCGGCCCAGGCGCGAACCGCCTCGTACCGAAACGCTACGCGCTCGTCGACGAATCGCACTCATCGGGGCTCCCCCGTGATCAGCGGATTTTCGCGGTAAGCGAAGCGCCGACACGGTTGCCGTCGGAACACCTCGCGGAGCTCGAGAATCAGGGTTGGACGGTCGTCTCGAACGTCCTGACCCCAGCGATGCTCGAGAACCTGATCGCGAACATCAACACCGTGCGCGAGCAAGCGGCCGACAAAGAAGCCCGCGTGAAGGAAGCGCAGGATGCACGGCCCTACCGCTCGAACGACAACGTCATCCGGCCGCGCGCTCTCATGGATGAGGGCGAGAGCTTCCTCAGCATGACGCCTGCGGTGACTCAATCACTCGTCAACCCCGTTTCGCTCTGGTTGATCGAAAACTACCTCGGGGTCGACTCGATCCACTACTGCCAAGGCCCCGCCATTTCGATCCTCCGACCGGCCGAGAAGATCGGCGAAAACGATCGGGTCGAACCGGGTGGTTGGCATTCCGACTACCCCTATCCGCTGACGAGCGAGACCGACGCGCACACGGGCATGTTGGGACCGGAGGAGTTCGACAAGCTCGATGCCTCCATCACGCCGCTCTACCCCGACTGGAAGAAACGTAAAGCTCGCCTCGGCATGCAGTTCAACATCGCATTGACCGATTTCACCCCAGAGGCCGGGGCGACACAGTTTGTCCTCGGCTCGCACGAATTCGACTCGCCGCCACCCACCGAGATCAACGCCGTGCCGACCGTGGCAGGCGTCGGACCGCACAAGGATGTGGTTCAGATGTCCTATCCGGCGGGGTCCGGGATCCTCTACGACTCGCGCACCTATCACCGAGCACCGCCCGAATTGAACGTTTCGGGAAAGGAACGTTGGGCCATGCTGACCTGCATCGTGCCGTCGTTTGTACGCGATCTCCGCGCCCGGGATGACAAAGTCGCATCGGCGGAAGCCTTCGCCAACGCGACCGAGGTTCACGCGGCCCTGACGCGTCGCGAAATCGACGACATCCTGAAAACGCTGTGCGACGACGAATCGGGCGTACCGCGCGAAGACATCCAGCGGGCGATTTACGGCGAAGCCTGAACGCCCTCCGGATCGAAACGGCCGAGTGAGCGACGATCACGCGTCGCCGCTGACGTCGTTCTGATTCAGCCTTCGCCTAATACATCTCGAGAAGCCGTGCGCGAGAGATGGACGGTGCCGGCCATCACCACGATGACGACAGCGGTGACCGCCATCAGGATCGCCAACACGGCGTTGCCGAGCATCCCGGTCACCCCGGCGACATCAAAATAACCGCCGATCCAGGCGTTACCCGCGCCGTGCACCACGGCGGCGATCAACACGCTCCCTTTCGTGTTGTTGAAGAACCAGGAGAGGTGGACCGCCCAGGCGACGACAAAGAGTGAGTAGCCGAAAAAAGCCGGAACCAAGCCGACCTGCTCAGCCCAGTTGCTCTGTGCGGTGCCATCGACAAGAAACAACGGCACGTGCCACAGGCTGTGAAACACACCAATGATCAGGCTCGAAACCAGCGCGCTATGGCGTCGTTGTAGACGCGGTACAAGAAAGCCGCGCCAACCGAACTCTTCGCCCAATCCGGCCAGGACGATCAGTACCAGCATCATCGGCACGACATCGAGAATTGGTGGCAGCGCGCCCCAGTCGACGACGATCTCCGGATCGATCAACGCGGCGAGGAACACCGCGCCCCCGGCCGCGATCGCGGTGTAGAGCAAGGCCGCGACCCACCAACCGAATCCGACGCGCCAGATGAGCACGCGTCGAATGAGTTCCCGCACGCCTCGCCGGCCACCTTCGAGGTACGCGAGCAGGAAGCCGGCGGCGCTCGCACTCAGCGCACCGAGTTGCGAAAAGCTCGTCGGTAGGAATCCCGCGTGAACGAGCGCTAACGGCGTGGTACCGAGCACGAAGGCGACGGAGAAAAGAGAAAGGCCCGGGTGGTGACGGATCAGAGCCGAGACAGAACGCATATGCCGGTAAACCCTTACCCTGCGTTGTCGACATCCTAACGGCGCGCCACTGACGAATCGCCAATCGCGAGCAGAAGCATTGAACGGCCTTCTTTACAAAGTCACACCGCCTCGAGCCGAGATGGATTTCTATCCCTCCCCGTTCTGGCACACGCCGGACTGGGAGAGCAGCACCACACGACCGCGCGACGGCTACGTTGTGGATGAGGTCCTCTATGCGGGTGATTTCGACGAGGTCAGCATTCACCTGTTTCCGCGCGTACGAACGGTACGTGTGCGCTCCGTCGACGCCGGATCGGCACGGCTCGAAGCGCTCGGTTTGAGCTGTTCACCTAAGAAAACCGCCCACATCTTCATCAACAAGATGCATCGCCCAGTCGTCGAGTCTTTCCGGCCGACCCTCTTCACGCTCGATTCCGATGGCTTCACCAACGTGCGACGCGGCGAATACGTATCGCGCAAACCGCAACGAGCGATGGCGGTCGAGACGCTCTCCATGGCGGGAGCCATCGCGAGATGGAACATGGAGGCTTGTTATGTCGATGACCTCGATGCGGTGATCGAGCGTCTGCGCGGGGCCGGCATCTACTTCGATGAACAGACCTGACGCGGGCCGAAGCCTACCGGAGGTCGATCCAGTACTGGTTGATGAGTTCCGAGCCATCCGGGTCCGGGATCTGACCCGCGAGGTAGCCGCCATTGGCTTCGATGACACGAATGGAAGACGTGTTGTCGGGATCGGTCGTCAGCATCGCCTTGGGTTCTCCCCGTCTGGCGAGATCCTCGAGTGCCAGCGCAAGCGCCTGCGTCGCCGCGCCTCGACCGCGCGCCGACGGGCGAATGTAGTAGCCGATGTGGCCGCCCTTCACGCGAAGGCCGTCGTTCAGATAGTGGCGCATTCTGAGCATCCCGTCGGTGACGCTATCGGCGATGATCCAGAAAGTCGTTTCGGGCACCCGACCAACCGGCAAGTCGTGATCGTCGGCATAACGCACACGCTCGTCGAGAAACGCCGCCAACGTCTCCTCGCCCCGACCGAATGTTGTGCCGCCAAAACCCGACTCGCCGTCGCCGAGTTCGTGCAGCATGTTCTCGAGCCCCGCCGGCGCAGCAACGGACGCAGGTTCGAGTAGTACCATCGGGAATGATCCTCGCAACGCGGTGACGAGCCCGATCCTACGCTCGAGAAACGGATGAAAGGCAGCGAACTCGCCGCAAAGTTCTTTCGGGAATGTGTCGAACCTGTCCTGCAGCGATCTTTCCCGGCCTTACGCTTTAGTGCCGGGCTCTTCGGGCCGGGTTCCGACGTCATTGGATATGACACCGAAATGTCCCGCGACCACGACTGGGGACCCCGCTGTCAGCTGTTCTTCGATGACACGAACCCCAGCACGAGACGAGCGATCTGGCAGGAACTCGCGGCGCGTTTGCCAGAGAGCTATGCGAGCTTTCCGGTTGCGTTCGGCAACACCCATCGTCCGGAACCGCCGCACGAGGTCCCCGATGACGGCGTCGCGCATCAGGTAACGGTGGCGAACAGATCGAGGTTCTTTGTCGGCTACCTCGGCTTCGATCCGGCCGGATCGATCAGTGCGCTCGATTGGCTTGCGACGCCGACACAGAAGCTTTTATCCGTCGCGCACGGGCATCTCTTTCGTGACGATCTCGGGGTCGCCGATCATCTGGCCCGGCTCCTTTTCTATCCGGACGATATCTGGCGTTTCGCAATGGCGAGCGCCTGGTCACGCATCGGCGAAAACGAGCACCTCGTCGGCCGGGCGGCGATGTCGAGCGATGCTGGCTGGCGCGTCCTCGCCGCGTGGCTCGTGCGTGACCTGATGCAACTGGCCTTCCTCATCACGCGAACCTGGGCTCCGTATCCAAAGTGGTTCGGCGCGGCGTTCGACGCACTCTCGCTGGCCGCACAGTTCCCGAGCACCGAACGGCTGTTAGCGCCCCCGAACTACACAACGTTTGCGGATGCTTACGCCGAAGCCGTCGAGGTCCTAGCGCGGGCCCACAACCAACTCGACATCACGGCACCGCTCGAGCCCGGCATTCGACAATTTCATGACCGCCCGTTTCGTGTCATCGATGGCGACCGGTTCGCTTCCGCTCTTCGATCGGGTGACACGAGCGCAGCCCACGCACGGGCACCTGGCACCATCGATCAGGTGACGGACAACGTCGCCGTCCTGACCCGGCCTGAACGCTGTCGGGCCCTCATGCGGAGCTTCTTCGACCCTTGATTCAACAGAAGTGCGCGCCCCGGGTATTGGTATAGATCGCGTAGAGCGATTGGCTCGCGGTCATGAAGAGTCGGTTGCGACGCGGCCCACCAAAGCAGATGTTCGCGCAGGTCTCGGGAAGTTGGATTAAGCCAACACGCTCACCCTCCACGTTAAACACGTGCACACCGTCGAACCCCGGGCCACCCCATCCCGCGCTCGCCCAGACATTGCCGTCCGCGTCGCAGCGAATGCCATCGGCAGACCCATTGCGCAAAACACCGTCCACCATCATCGGCATCGACGCGAAGACGCGGCCGTTCACGAGGCGCTTGCCGTCCACGTCCCAGACACGAATCACGCGCGGCGCGTCCGGATAGTGCGACGCACCCGTGTCGGCCACGTAGACCTTCGAATAGTCAGGCGAGAAGCACAGTCCATTGGGCTTGAAGACGTCATCGGCGACTTGGTCGAGCTGGCCGGTCTGCCCGTCCAGCCGGTAAATCGCTTCCTTCTGATGCGGCTGGACAGATCCCGTGTCGGATAACTCACCTTCGTAATCACCGAGCCGGCCGTAGCCGGGATCGGTGAACCACAAGTGGCCATCGGGATCGACGACTCCATCATTGGGTGCGTTCAGCGGCTTGCCGCGATAGCTATCGGCCAGGACCGTGGTCGACCCATCGATTTCGTAGCGAACAACTCGATGCGTGCGATGCTCGAACGAGATCTGGCGGCCTTCTCGATCGAACGTATTCCCGTTCGAGTAGTTGGAGTCGGCACGGTAGATCGACACACCACCCGTTTCGTGCAACCAGCGGTGCTGTCGGTTGTTCGGGATATCGCTCCAGACGAGGTAGTTGCCCCAGCCGCTCCACGCGGGGCCCTCGGCCCAGTACATCGCGGAACTCGAGTAGAGCCGCTCGATCGGAGTGTTGAAGACGAACCCGGAAAACGAGGGGTCCAGCGTCACGACATCGGGCCGCGGATATCGCACAGGTGCCGCGTGCGCGGAAGAATCGATCGCGAGCCCCGCGGCGGCGACCGCCGCGCCACCAAGCCATGATCGACGTGTCATTCCCGAATCCACCCTTTCAGCCATCACGATCCCCTTTCGCGGTTACGCTTGGAATCGTAACCAAGTCGATCGATGAAGCGCTCGGCGAATAGCGCGACGGAAAAACGGAAACAGCAACTGTGACGGATAGGTTCTTGCGCCATGAACGAGAAGCCTTGATCGAAGAAGGTTTCTGCGTCGTTCCCAACGTTCTCGATGGCGAGTTCGTCGCACTGCTCAATCGGGAGATCACGCGCCTCGCGATGTCGGTTCCGCCAGGCGACCGAGCCAGACGGCGCTCACAAGGGGTCATGCTATCGGCGATGGCCCATCCGCTACTTGCAGACCTCATCGCGCATCCGCCGGCACTCGAAGCCCTGGCAGCGATGCAGTTCAGCGACCCGACTTTCACCGACGGGTACATCATCAGCAAACCGCCGCACAGCCCTCGGCTCTTCTGGCACTACGATTGGTTCGCCTGGAACCACCCCAGTGCGTACGAGGCCGATCCGCTGCAAGTATTCTTCATGTACTACCTTGTCGACACGAGGGTCGCGAACGGCTGTCTCCGCGTCCTGCCAGGCTCCCATCGAACCCATCACCGAATCCACGATCAGATCGACAACCCCCACTCGCAAGGGCTCTCGAGCGCCGAAGATCTCGGCGATCCCGCGTTTTCCAGTCAGCCGGATGAGCGGGACGTGCCGGTTCGAGCCGGCGATCTCGTCATTGGCGATGCGCGTCTCTTGCACGCCGCACACGCCAACGCGAGTGATCGATGGCGCCCCGTCATCACGCTCTGGTTCCAACCGGCGTTCTCGCGCCTCGCGCCTTCTATCAAGGCGCAGATGG
Organism: uncultured Pseudomonadales bacterium; assembly: GCA_951813295.1. Lineage (GTDB taxonomy): Bacteria > Pseudomonadota > Gammaproteobacteria > Pseudomonadales > Azotimanducaceae > VXYL01. The sequence continues at coordinate 439,981 of CATOTI010000001.1, read as the reverse complement.
TGAAAAAAACGCAGCCGATCCCCGATGACTGGCCTTCGTCAGCGCGCCGTAAGGTGGCTGCGCTGCACCCGTCCTACGACGGCGATGCGCACGCGAACCCTCGCGTTTTGTATCGTCGTCGGGCAACGTCGACAACCCATCCGCGCGAGTAGAGCCCATGCGTGCCGCCACCCTGACAGGAAACGGAATCGAGGTCCGCTCGTTCGATGCACTGGTCCCCGCGGACGGACAGGTACTCGTCAAAACGCTCGCATGCGGGATCTGTGGATCGGACCTGCATGCCGCCAAACACATCGTCGAATTCGCGGCCGCAGGACCCGACCTCCTCGGTACGCAGATCGAAGTCGGCCGCGACCTCGTGATGGGCCACGAGTTCTGTGTTGAGGTCCTCGAGTATGGTCCAGGCTGTACAGCGGCCCTTCCGGTCGGAAGCCGGGCTTGCTCAGTGCCGATGACGGTCACGGCTGGACAGGTGCACTCGGTTGGCTACAGCCACGAATATCCGGGCGGCTACGGCGAGCATATGTTGCGCTCCGAAGCGATGCTGCTCGAAGTCCCGAACGGGCTGTCGACCGAAATCGCGGCACTGACCGAACCGATGGCCGTCGGCTGGCACGCCGTCGAGATGGCGCGTCTGACAGCGGAAGACGTACCACTCGTCATCGGATGTGGTCCCGTCGGGTTGTCCGTCATCGCGGCGCTCGCCAAGCGCGACGTTCGACCGATCGTGGCAGCGGACTACTCCCCCGCTCGGCGACGTTTCGCGGAGGCAATGGGAGCCGACATCGTCATCGACCCCGCGGTGCAGTCTCCCTATGCGTCTTGGCAAGGCGCGGCACGCGCCAGCGCCCAGGGTGAACGCGCACCGGTCAACCCGTTGTCGGGCGAGCGCCAACTTCCGCCCGGTGTCTATTTCGAGTGTGTGGGTGTGCCCGGCGTCATCGACCAGATGCTCGTCGGTGCCGAGCGCGGCTGCCGCTTCGTCATCGTGGGCGTATGTATGGAGCAGGACGTCATTCAACCCATGCAGGCGATCGGCATCGAGGCGAACCTACAGTTCGTGCTGGGCTATACGCCCGACGAATTCGCGACGACGCTGTCGCTCCTCGCCGAGGGCGAACTGAAACCCGATCTCCTCGTCACCGGCAAGGTCGGCCTGTCGGGCGTTGCCAATGCCTTCGATACGCTCGCATCGCCCGAAGAACACGCAAAGATCCTCGTCGAGCCCTGGCGTGAATGAGGCTAGCGCCGCGCCGAAATCTTCCTGACCACCAACAAAAAACGGCCGCTCAAACGCGGCCGTTTCAGCACATCGTCAGCGATTAGTGGGTCGAAGCGACAGCGTTCTGCATCTCGCGTTTCGCGCGGCGTGCCAACCGTTCCTCGGGCGACAACCGAACGAGGCTCATTTCGTAGTGCGCGGCGATGTAGTAGAGGATTTGCGGGATCTTCTCGCGCTCTTCAACCTTGGCTAGCGCGAGCTGGCCCGGGTTGTTGCAGTCGACGAGCGAAAGCGCAAAGTCGTCGACCGAAGCGCCTTGGAGCGCGCGAAGGCGGCTCTTGGTGATGCGCTTCGCCTCACCGTCGACCATCACGCAATAGCGGATCTTTTCGCCCTGCGCGTCGCGCTTCGAAAAAGCCACCCGGCCGATCCGGTACGTGCGGTCGGTAGATAGCGTACGGGTCACGACGGTCGCGGAACCGAACGTGCTGCCGCCGAGGATCGACGTAGGTGACGGGCCCGGTCCGCTGCACATCCCGGCCAGTGCCGACATCGTCCCCAACATCAACGCGGTCGCCAACAAGGTCTGAATCTTGGTCATGGTTTCCCCCTGATCAGTGGCAAGGAACGTATTCCTCCGCTCGTACGATGTCGATGCATTTGTCCTACCAGCGGCCATCACTGCCCTGGAATCCCGGCGCCGATCATTCCGAGATAGTCGGAGCGCAGCCAAATCGATAGCCTGAGGGCTTCCCGGGACTGCGGAGATTCCGTTGCACACATCGGCGCTGAACCATTTGCTGAGCGATACCGAATACGAAAAGTTCAAGACGGACGGCTACATGGTCGTGCCCGGCGCGCTCGAGCACGCACACTGTGATCGTCTGGAGGCAGCCGGCGATACGCTCGACGCGCGCGAACGTCAGGCACATGACGTTGCCGCCGACGCGCGCCTTTCCGTCATGGATTTCATCGGCCGGGATCCCGAGTTCCTCGAACTCGTCGACTGGCCGACGGTGCTACCCAAGGTCTGGGGCCTGATGGGTTGGAACATCCAGATCTACCACAGCCACCTCGTCTACACCCCACCCGAAAATGATCTCGCCACGAAGAAACAAGGTTGGCACCAGGATAGCGGGCGGCTGAACGTCGAGATGGAATACCACCCACGGCCCATGCTCTCGCTCAAGGTCGCCTATTTCCTGAGCGACTGCCTGGAGGACGGTATGGGGAATTTCTACGTCGTTCCGGGGAGTCAGGAAAACGACGAACTGATCCCGCGCGATCAGCGCCAGGTCGATCCGCCGGGTGCGACGCCGATCTACGCGCGACGCGGTGACGCGGTGATTTTCGATCGCCGCTTATGGCACACCGCGAGTCCCAACGGTGCCGACATCACGCGTAAGGTGCTGTTCTACGGCTACAGTTTTCGCTGGATTCGCCCTCGCGACGATATGAGCATCGAACATTATCTGCGCGACTGCTCTCCGATTCGCCGACAGCTCCTGGGCACTAAGGTCACGCTGCGCGGTTATTCCTCACCCGAACCGGAGGACGTGCCACTCAAGGCGTGGATGGAAGAAAACGAACTCACTGCGGACCTCTCGCGCTGGGGCTAGAAGGAAAACCATGGCGAACGACCGACTCATCAAACTCATCGGCCTTTCGGGCAGCTTGCGGACAACGTCCTGGAACACGGCGTTACTGAACGCGGCCGCCAAGGCGCTGCCCGCCAACGCCGAGTTGTCCGTCGCCGATCTCCAGGCGATCCCGCTCTACAACCAGGACTTGGAGCCGAACGATTTCCCGACCGCCGTGAGCGAACTGAAAGACCGGGTCGCCGAAGCCGACGGTCTGTTGATCGCAACGCCCGAATACAACGGGGGTATTCCCGGCGTTGCCAAGAACCTCATCGATTGGCTCTCGCGCCCGATCGCCGATCAACCCCGCGTGCTGCACGGCAAACCGGTCTGCCTCCTCGGGGCGACACCCGGCCCGACCGGCACCGCCAACGCGCAAGTTGCCTGGTTGCCGATACTGCGCACGCTTCGAATGCCGCTCTGGACCGATCAGGGATCGTTCCTCGTCCGCGCCGCGCATAACGTCTTCGACGACGGCACGATGACCGACGACGCGCTGAAGGAACGGCTCGCGGCCTACCTCGCCGAATACGTCGAGTGGGTTGGCTCTCGGCGCGGGCGCAGCTAGCGCCAGACCTCGAGGTTGTCACGACGCCCGATCTCACGATCGAGGCGCTGGTCCCCGATCCCCGCCATGCCGCATCGGGCGAGGAGTGCCTCGGCCGATGAGCGCGCCGGTTCCGCCAGGCTCTCGAGGTGCTCGGCCAATCGGTCTAGAAGGTAGAAGCGGAATGGTTGAGCCATCGCGCGCATGGCAGTACCTCGAACGACGAAATCCGCCATACCGACACCACGCACGCATTCCGTTCCCGGCGCGAGATCGTTCTGCTCACCAAGCCAGGCGTTGATGCGCTCGCGAGCGGCTTCCGTCTCCGGCACGAAGTCGATGGCGAGATGAACGAGCACGTCGATGAGGGTCTTCGGGACCTCGTCGTCCGGCAGGTATTCAGGCGCATGCGGCGGGAACTCCCCGACGTCACGATCGGCGCGATTCATTCGTTCGACCCATCGAACGAGCCTGGGCGCATGGGCGTACATCACGCGCAGCGCCGCGGGATCGCGGCCGAGATGACCATAGAGCGGCGCCATCATCGCGAAATCCGCGCGGCTCGGTCTGCCGCCCAGGAAATAGGGGAACGCTTTGAAATGGGTGTTCAGCTTCTCGAGCAACTCGACGTACAGCGTCTCGATCGCGTCGAGATAATGACGCGACGCGCCAAAGAGAGGGGACACCACTTCGCGTAGTTCCTTCATGCGAGCGTCCGCTGCTTCACCGGTCTCATCGACGAAGACCGTTTCGAAATGAGGGCGTAGGAATTCGAGGTTCTCTTCCGGAAAGTTCCACCGATAGTGCATGGCGGGACGTAGGAGCCCTTCGGCACCAATCACGTCCATCAAGAGGCACACCAGCCGCTGATTCGGTGACGGCGGCGTAAAGGAGTCACCCGATTTCGCTTCGAAATGATCGACGATCGCGACGCCATCACGAATCACGCGCCCATCCGGAAACTCGATCGTCGGGATCCCCCGTCGGCCTCCCGCCTTCGGAAGCACGACGTCGAAAAAGTGCGGCGAGGCGTGCGGTTCCTCTTCGAAGGGAATCCCGGCCTTGATGAAATAGCTACGCACGCGGCCCGTGAAGAGCGACATGGGGGATCCGTAGAGGGTTAGCGCTTTCATGGCCGGTCCGTGATTCTCGGTGGAACCCACGGTAAGCGGAATGCAATCGACGCGACAGACGCTTCAAGCGCATGATCGAAGCGACGCGAACGGGAGAACGAAACGATGTGGATCGGAACGGATGAAGGTCTTTATCACGATCAAACGATTGAGCCCGTCTTCGAGACGGCGTCCATCAAACATCTCGCCCGGCATGGCGAGGCGGTCCTTGCCGCGACCGACAGCGAGGTGTGGCGATACGCGGATGGTTGGCATCGTCTCGGCACGCTCCCGGAAGGCATCCGAGCGAGATGGATCCTGCCGGTCGGAGAAAACCTTTACGTCGGTACATCCGGTGCCCACGTCTACCGACTTGTCGGTGACGCGTTCGTCCGCGACGACGCGTTTGCGCACGTCCCCACACGAGATGAGTGGCATACGCCGTGGGGCGGTCCGCCGTCGATCTGGTCGGCCTGCACGAGTGATGAAGACGTCTGGGTGAACGTTCATGTCGGCGGCATCGTGCACAGCGCCGACGCCGGCTCGCACTGGGAGCAGACGAAGCTCCCCATCAAGACCGACGTCCACCAGGTTTCGAGAACCTGCGAGGGTGATCTTCTGATCGCGAGCGCGCAGGGCTACGCCCGCAGCGCCGACGGGTCGGATTGGTCCTTCGACAACGTCGGTTTGCACGGCCATTACCTGCGCGCGGTGACGTCCACGACATCAGCCATCTTCGTCACGGCTTCCCACGGCCCGCGCAGCGACGAAGTTGCCGTCTATCGACGCGCCAAGGACGCCGGCGAGTTCGAGCGAACCGCGCCGCTCGATCAGTGGCTCGGCGACAACATCGACGCGCCGGCCCTGGCGAGCAATGACGAAACGATCGTTTTCGGTACGCGCGACGGACGTGTCTTCACGAGCGCCAACGACGGTGACGACTGGTCGCTGGTAGCGTGCGATTTACCGCCGGTCAGAAGCGTCCTGATCTAGCAACCGCGCCTAAAAGGCCGGTCGTTCAGACCGGCTCCCCCATCGCCCGCGCTCGATCGAGCCGTGAGGCTTCGTCTTTCGGCAGGTTGCGGTGCGCCAGGACCAGGAAGATCACGGTCGGTATGAACATCACCATCGAGACGGCGATCGCGAGCCGCAGCGCGCTGGCATCATCCATGCCGCCTGCTTGGAAGAAATCGCTGATCTGGCCCATCACGTACGGTCCCAGCGCCAACCCGATAAACGTGTTGACGAGAATGTAATACGCGCCCGCGACGGCGCGCATTCGCGGCATCACGAGATCGCTCGCGGTACTCGGCGGCACCCCCACCCAGAGCGCACTCGGCACCGTAAAGAGGAAGTTCAGGAAAAACGCCGCCGTCAGGCTCTCGGCGTAGAGCAGCGCGATGAGTGTCGGGATTGACCCGGCAACCGCGACATAGCCGATGATGATGCGCCCGCCCGCCATCCGAGACTTCAGGTAGTCCGCCAGAACACCGCCGAGCGTGACGCCGGTCAGTCCGCCTAGCGCGCCGCCAAGGCCAATCCAGAGCCCGATTTCGGCGCTGCTGACATCGTGGACGCGCAGCAGAAGCGGTGGTACCCAGAAACCAGCGCCATAGCCGATGAAGCTGATCGTCGGAAAGGCGATCATCGTGTAGATGAAGGCGCGGGAGCCGAACATCAGCGAATACGTGGCGGGATCTTTGAGCTTGAGCGATTGCGCCCAGGAGATCGTGACGTAGACGCCGATGCCCGTGGCGATCCACTGCGCCGTGCTCCCGGTGACGACGATCAGCCCCCACGCCACGACCGCAAGCAGAACCGCCGCGATCAGATTCCGAACGAGCACATCCCGATGCGAGGCGAGGCCGATCAGGTTGAACGGCGGGATCACCGCCAGCATTTCGTCGCGCAGCACCTTGAAAGGCGCCGGGTGGGCCTCCGTCACGAGCCCTTCGCTGATCCCGCGTTGTGGCTCGCGCAGCGTTCTCACCCAGATCGCCATCAGAATGCCGGGCAAGCCAACGACCATGAACGCGACCTGCCATCCCTTGAGGCCGAACGGCGGATCGGTGGGATACGTCGTCGCCCAGTAATCGAGCACCAATCCGCCGAGGAAAAGTCCGATCCCCGCACCGATGTAGACACCGGCGGAATAGAGGGCGATGACCGTCGCGCGGATTCTTACCGGATAGTAGTCCGCCAACAACGAATAGGCCGCGGGCGACGCGCTCGCCTCGCCGATGCCGACGCCGACCCGATACACGGCCAATGCGCCGAACGACTTGGCGGTCCCCGACAAAGCCGTCATCGCGCTCCAGAACAGAAGCCCACCCGAGATCAGGCTACGACGCGTCCACACGTCGGCGAAGCGCGCCAACGGGATGCCGAAGACCGCATAGAAGACGGCAAACACGGTGCCGTAGAGAAACCCCATCTCGGCATCGCCGATACCGAGATCCGCTTTGATGTCTTCGGCGAGGATCGAAAGGATGTTCCGATCGATGAAGTTGAAGACATAGACGATGACCAGCACCACGAGGACGTAGTGCGCATAGCGTCCGCCCACCTGGGACTCCGCGGGCGGGCTGCCCGGTTCAGATGTGTCGGTGCCCCCGTCGGCCGGCGCGTCCGTCGAATCTTGCGTCGACGAACCTTCGTTCTCTTCAGCCATACCGATCCCTCTTCCGATGCCGCACTCTGCCGCAACCGCGGTGCAATCGAAAGCGAACCTCGAGGCCCCGACCGGACGGGTTTCGCGGCCGGGCGACGTGAATGCCTAGCCCACGCCTTCGCGCCAGAGCCACTCGAGTGCTTGCGGCAGTAGTTGCGCCTTCATCTGGGGATCGCAATGACGCGCGTTGCGCACGAACGAGAACTGGTAGTCGTAGCCTTTGGCGTCGAGCACGTGTGCCATCCGCTCGTTGGCGAGCACCCAATCGTGCATGTCGTCGCGCATCGCGTTCGGGTTGTAGAGATCCTGATCGGCAACTGCCATCCAGATCCTGATCGGCCGGCGTGAATGGTTGGGAATGAGGTCCTCGTGGTAACCCCACGCACCCATCGGCGAGTCCGGATTCCATGGCCACTGCTGATTGATGTAGGTGCCCGACAAACTCAGTACACGTCGATAGAGGTCGTTGCGATACCAGGCCATGCTGAACGACGCGGCGGCTCCGGAACTGCAACCCATCGCGATGCGTTTCTCCGGATCGCGGGTCAGCGTGATTCCATAGTCCTCCTCGAGTCGGGGAATGACTTCCGTTTCGACGAATTCAGCATAGACACCGCTCATCGTGTCGTATTCGAGACCACGCTGACTGCCTTGCGCGTCACCACCGCCGCTCCGTAAGGAAATCGCCGCCATGGGCGGTAAGACACCGCCTCGGATCAGGTTATCGAGAGCAACGAAGAGCATTCGATCCGGCCCGTCGGTACCGACGACGAACGGCAGGTCTCGGTGCGTGCCGGGCGGCAGGTACAGCGCCGCCTTGCGCGAATACCGCTTCGGCCGGCTCGTGGTCACGATCAATCGGGCTGGATTGTCCGGATCGGGCGACCCGAATGTGCCTTCGTCGCGGGCAATACCGGGATAGATGGTGCTATCGCTCGACTTCATTACGAACTCGTGGACCTGGCCGGTAAGCCCATCATCCGGCTCGGCCATCATCGGGTGCGCCTCGTGGGTGGGGCCGACCACGAAATTGCCGTTTTGATCGACCGGCGGGATATCACCGTCGCTGAGCATGCGGGCCGCCACGTACCCGGTTGTCTGAGGATCACGAATCGGCGGTATGGGTCGTTCGGGCATGAAATCAGTTCCAGAAAGGCAGCGTGCATGCTGCCAAGAGGGAAGGCTATGAACCAGTCGCGGACGCTTCGCGGGCTTCGGTTTCCCGTTCGGCGCGTCTGCGAGCCCCTCGTTTCGGTTCGACGAAGAAAAACGCCGCCACGGCCGCGAGCAGATAGAAGACGAGGAACATGACGTATGCGCCGTCGTAGGACCCGGTCGTGTCGAAGATGAACCCGGCGGCTGGCACGCCCAGCACCTGCAAAGGCAGCATGGCGGGACGCATGGCGCCCATGGCTTTGCCGAACCGGTCGCGCCCGAAAAGCTTGCCCACCAGGGTGCCTTGGAGCGGCACGACGCCGCCCATGCCATAGCCGAAGATAGCCGCACCGAGGGCAAAGAAGACGACGTCGACGGTGAGCGCCATCACGACCTGGCCGATGATCTGGCAGACGATCGCAAACCAGATTGCTGTTCGCCCGCGCCACCAATCGCCGAACCAGCCGAACGACAGCTTGCCCATGATCCCGAACACAGCGCTGAAAGACATCACGAGCGACGCGCCCGCCAACGAGACGCCCGCGTCGGTCAGGCGCGGCACCATATGCGTCAACGTCCCGCCGGAGGACGAGAACAAGAGACCGACGACGACTACCAGAACCCAGTAGTTCCGCTCCCGGAGCACGCTCTGACCCGCCGTTCCCTGCGATAAGGACTGATCACTCGCCGGGGTTGCCGTTGCCGACCCGGGCTCTTCCTTCAACTGACCATCAGGCCGAAGGCCGATGTCCTCGGGCCGCGAGATGACGAGCAACGAAACGAGAGGAACGATGAGTAGTCCGGTGAACGCCGCGTAGATGAGAAATCCTTCGCGCCAACCGAACCCCTCGATGATTGCCGCGCTGATATACGGCATCAGAACACCCGAAACCGATATCCCGGTCGCGGCGATTCCCAGTGCCATGCCGCGCCGTCGCACAAACCAGTTGGCCACCAACTTGGCGGTCGCGAGGCTTCCCATCCCGCTCGCCCCCAAGCCAATGAAGACCCCGATCGCGAGATAGAACTCGAGCGGCGTGCGGACGAAGCCGAGAACGAGAAAGCCGATCGTCATCGACACGGCACCGACCCCCAGGACCCGCGATAACGCATATCGATCGAGTGCTCGTCCAACGAGCGGCGCGGCGAGTGAGCCGACCACACTCGTGATCGTGAGGCCGATCGAAACGCCGAGCCTCGAGCCGCCGAACTCTTCGGCGATCGCCTTGAAGAAGACCCCGTACGAATAGAAGAAGAAGCCAACGGCGACAAAATCGACAAAAAACGCGACTGCCACCATGCGCCAGCCCGGGAACCGCCACCCACCGACTCGGGACTTCATCGTGGCACCACGCCAGTGGGTCCCGACGCGGGTCTGTTGATCCATTCCTCGCCGTCGATCGAGCTCAATCCGCGACGGCGGCCGATGAATGACTCCGCGAGCTCCCTCGGGACCCGTCGAGAATCCGCGCCTTCTGTTCGTCGTTGAATCGGTTGAGGGCCAGCATGTGCCCGAAGCGGACGTAATCCCGACCGTTCGCGTCGATCTTGTCGAACCAGTCGTCTTCGCCGAGCGCTTCACCCAAACGTGGCGGATTACGATTCACCATCTGCACATCGACCCGTTTCGGCTCGAGGCTGCGAAGAATCCCGCGGTTGAAATGGCTGTGCAGCGTCACACGCTCACCTGGATCGGTGCGGTCGCCCTGCCAATGCCAGACACCGTGCTGGAAATAGACGACAGAGCCTTTGGGCATCTCGATGGGAATACCATCCATCGCCTCGCCGGGGCGAGGACCACGGCGCTTCAAATGGCTCCCGGGTACCAGCCACGTCGGACCTGCGCTCAGCGTCCAATCCTCGAGCGCCCACACACCGACGCCTGTGACCGAAAACTCCGGATACGGCTCGGGGATGTGAACGTAGTCCGAGTGCAGCGGGATGAATCCCTTGCCGGGCCCGCGCTGAATCGCACTGATCGACGCGATGACGGCGCCGCGACCGAGGGATGCATCGACGAGCGTCATGAAGAACGGATTCATCACCACGCGCTCGAAAACCTCGCCGTGATAGAGCATCCATTGCATCGTCGGGTGCTCGTGGGTGGAGAGAGCCCTCAAGGTCTCTTCACGAAGCAGATCCGCCTCATCGGCCGTGATCGCGTTCTCGATCACCGTATAGCCGTCGCGCTCCATCTCTCGAACGTGATTGAGCAGCCCCTGGCGTTCGGCTCGATGCGCGAGATCAGGGTTCTCGACCGTGCGCCGGCCGAGATGATCGTGCAATCGATCGCTGATCGCGCGGGCTTCGCTCGTGAGGGCCCGCCTCTCGCTTCGCCGGTATGCGCTTTCACCGAGCCACTCAGCGACCGCACGCTCGATCGCGGTCATCTTCGAAGGTGATCCCGCGCCGATCGTCTGCGCGACCATCAGAGCCGCCTGGTAGTCGGCTTCGACGACGACATCCGCTTCTCGATCGAAAGTCCGCGTCACGTCGACGCCACCGCCATGGCAGGAAATACGCCAATCGGCCCGATCGTTCGGCAGCTCGAGATGCGGCGGCGTATTCGTCAGTCGCGCGCTCGTCGAGAAATCGACATCCATATCTGCCGTCCAGCTCACCAGGACGCGCCGCGTTTCGGCGAGCCAGGCGTCCGAGCCGAGTTCAAACTGATGCTCGAGGGTATGCATTCTTCCTCCTGGCGGGATTCGCCTTTCAGGCCGAAATGCTCGCTCAACCCACCCGACAACACCAGACGAGCGCCGCTTCGAATCCGCTTCCGAGCGCGTTACCTTCTGCCTAAGAGTAAGAACCCCTGCTTCTTGGGAGCATTCGCAAATGAACAAGATCGACGGTCTTCACCACCTCGCCATCACAACAGCGGACATGAAAGAACAAATCGAGTTCTTCACCGACAAGCTCGGTATGGAACTCGTCGCGCTCTATTGGATGCACGGTGTGGCGAACACGTGGCATGGCTTCCTTCGCCTCAACGACGAGAGCTCCGTCGCTCTCGTTCACAACCCACAGATCGCCGAGATTCCCGTGCGCCTGGGCGAAACCCACGCGGGTAATCCCGGCGCTAACTGCGCGCCGGGCGTCATGCAACACGTCGCCCTGCGGGTCGAAGACCACGATGCCTTGCTCGCGATGCGCGATCGGTTGCGCGCGAAAGGCGTGCCGGTGCTCGGACCGATGGATCACGGCATGTGCGTCTCGATCTACTTCGCCGGCCCCGAAAACCTCGCCCTCGAACTCTCCTATTCGCGCGAACCGATCGACGCCGAGCAGTGGATCGACCCGGAAGTTCAGGCGCTCGCCGGGATCAACGCCGAAGAACTCGCGCGCTACAAGCGCCCCGCCGCCTTCGCCGATAGCGGCGGCAGCGTGGCGCAACCCGGGGTCGATGCCGCCGGACCGCACATGACGAACTACCCCGACGGTCGCTATCAGCGCGTGATCGAGACGCCCGACCAGGTGATCTGGGACAACTCTGAAAACGAACCGCCCATCAAAAAGGCGAGCTAAAACAAAAGGATACAAGCGTGACTGACTCCCCAACTCGTGTCGACGAGATCGCCAACGGGATATTCCGCATCAGTACGGCCGTCGGCGAAGAGGTGATGCCCGGCGGCTTCACCTTCAATCAGTTTCTGATCCGGGGCGACGCGCCGCTCCTCTACCACACGGGCGGGCGGCAAATGTTCCCGATGGTGCGCGAAGCCGTCGCTTCGGTGTTGCCCGTAACCTCACTTCGCTACATCGCCTTCAGTCATTACGAATCGGACGAATGCGGCGCATTGAACGACTTTCTCGCGCTCGCGAACGGTGCCGAACCCCTATGCAGCGCCGTCGCTAAGATGGTGTCGATCGACGACATGGCCGACCGCCCGGCACGAGCGATGACTGACGGCGAAGTGCTGGACCTCGGCGGCCACCGCGTGCAATGGCTCGATACACCACATTTTCCGCACGCTTGGGAATGTGGCCACCTCTTCGAGCAGACGACACGGACGCTATTCTGTGGTGACTTGTTCACGCAACCCGGCGACAGCCACGAGCCGGTCACCGAGAACGACGTGCTCACGCCGAGCGAAGCCATGCGCGCGGGTATGCCGGGCTATTTCGCGACCCCGGTTGATTCAGAGATTATCGACAAGCTCGCCAACGTCGAACCGACGTTGCTCGCCTGCATGCACGGATCGTCTTATCGAGGCGACGGCGCGGCGATGATTCGATCGCTTGGAAACGCGTTGGGATAGCCAAGTGTCCGCCGGCTGAGCTCGGGCCCTTTGTCGGGCAAACGCGTGCGAGCGCTTGGTTATAAGAGCATTCTTTCTTGCTATATGGAGCAAATTCGAGTATTTGCTCCCGGGTTTTATGGTACCGCTCGTTTGCGGCGCCCGGTTTTGACCATTCCAGGAGGGGAAACTCACGTGCTTTTGAGAAAAGGACTATGGCGCGTTGCCGCCTTGCTCCCTGCCCTCGCGCTCGGCGCGGAAGAGGCGGCGGAAGACGGCGACGACGGCGTACGCCGGATCGAAGAGGTTACCGTGACGGCCGAACGACGCGAGTCGACGGTACAAGACACGGCCATCTCGATTACGGCGTTTACCGGCGAATTCATCGAGAACTTCGGGCTTCGCAACCAGGAGGATCTGCAACAGCACATCCCCGCAACGACGATCCAACCGTACGACCTCTCGATTCGAGGCGTTGGACGGCTGTTCCGATCGCTCGGCGGCGACCCGGGTATCGCAACCTACTACGACAACGCGTTCTCGGAAGACTTCGGCATCGCATCGACGGAAGGCGGTCTTTTCGACGTCGAACGAATCGAGGTGCTCAGAGGTCCGCAGGGCACGCTCTACGGGCGAAACGGAATCGGCGGCGCGGTGAACTTTCACACCAAGCGACCGACCCAAGAGTTCGAGAGTGAAATTCGTGCGATCTACGGCAGCTACGACACCCAGGAAATGTACGGCGTCATCTCGGGGCCCATGATCCAGGACATCCTTGCCTATCGCGCCGTGGCGTCGAAGCGAACGCGTGACGGTTTCATCCCCGACATCGGCACGGGGCCGGATGGCTCGCCCAACGAGGACATCAACAGTTGGGGGGATGAGAACTACGCGTTGTCGTTCCTGTTCACGCCCACCGACAACCTCGAGATCTACGTTCGCGGCAACGAACGCAGCTACCGTCGAGCGATGAGCGGCGCACAGGGTGCCGGCGCGATCATCTACGCCGAGAACGGCGGCCGGCGCGACGACGTGACGGGCGATCTGCGTAATACGAGCGCCTACGTCTTCGGTTACCGCCCGGTCAATCCCAATTCGGCGGCATGTGCCTCGCTGACGGATCGAACCGACCCGCTCTGTCCGGTCGCTGGGCGTCAAATCTTCACGTATGACTACAACGGCATCACCCGGCACGGTCAGCGCCTCGTTCCCGGTGTCGACCGCTCCGAAGGTCGTCCCATCGTGGATGCCAGCGGCAACATCACGGGCGTGACGACAGGCAACGGGTTCTCACGCCCGAGCTATGCGTTCTTCTCCGACCCCAATCAGCTCAATCGAACCGCGGTCGGCGACGGCCAATCGGTGCCGGAGCTTTCGGGTGACGATCTGGTGAGCGTCACGAATGGCTACCAGGATGAATACTTCGATCAGCAAGCCGGTACGACGAACATCACCTGGGACGTCAACGACTGGTTGTCGGTCAAGTACATCGGCAACTACACCGACTACTTCTACCACCGCACGACGGAAGACGACCGCACCGGCAGCCTGGTCTTCGACCAGCAGTTCTATGCCGCGCAGGAGAAGCACGAGTTCCAGCACGAACTGCAGATCTTCACCGACATCGGCTCGGACATCACTGTCACGAGCGGCCTCTTCTACTATCAGAACGACATCGACCAGCAACTCGACTTCTGGGGCACGGGCCCGGCGTCGGATACGCGCTACACGCACGCGGCCGACTACGGCCCGGTCGGCGCCGATACGCTGCTGGCGGGCGTCTCCGGTTTCTACCTCGGCGAAGGGTTCGGTACGGTCGAAGCACGCTCGGCCGAAAACCTCGCCCTGTTCGACCTCGTCGGCGTCGTCCCGACCCCGCAATTCAGTGACGCGACGCTGGAGTCGGTGCTGATCGCGGTAGGCCCTTGGTCTGGCGAGCGCGGTCGCGTAACCGACGGCAGTCCGCACGGATCGAACGGAACGACGTTCATCTGGGATAGCGAAAACCGCACGGAGGCGCTTGCCGCGTATACGCAGGCGGAGTGGCAGATCAACGAGCGTTGGGCTCTGACGGCCGGTATGCGCTACGCGAAGGACCGTCGCGAAGGCGTCGAGCATCTGTTCCTGTATCAGGAATACGGTGCCGGTGTCGCCAACATGCCTGATTACGGCTGCGGCGGCGGTACGCTCTGCGACTACAACATCATGACGGGTGCTTTGAACCCGGACGGCACGCTGTCGGCTCGCGGGATCTCGGGTGAAGTTCCGGTTCGCGTGAACGGTATCCCGTTCAGCCAATCGCTCTATCGTCGGATGTTCAACGACTTCGACAACTTCACCTGGCGCTTCAACATCGATTGGACGCCGGCGGATGACCAGCTCTTCTACTTGTCAACAACGACGGGTTATCGCTCGGGTGGCTTCAACCTCGGGTACTTCTCGTTCATTCCGTCGTACGAATCCGAAGACATTCTGGCGTACGAGTTGGGCTACAAAGGTCAGCTCTTCGACGGCACGATGCAGGTCAACCTGTCGCTCTACCGATACGACTACGAGAACGTGCACTTGCAGTTCACGACGAGTACGTTCACGGGCAACAGCACCTCGGTGCGTAATGCGCCCGAAGCGACGACGACCGGCCTCGAGGCGGACATTCTCTGGCTCGCGACACCTGAAATCACCTTCGGTTTCAGCTACAGCTATACGAACGCCGAGTACACGGGCGAAGTGATCGATCCGCTCACGGGCAACGTCGGCGTGATCGAACTGACGAACGCGGATGCGCCCGAGTCGCTGTACACCAACCAGGAACTGCTCTTCCCGGTCAACGGCCGTAGCTTGCCGCGGATCATGGAGAACAAGCTCACCGCATGGGCGGAGTACGTCCAGTCGCTCGGCGAGCGCGGCAGCATCACCTACATGACGAACATCGGCCTGACGGACGAGTTCGCCCCGGGTGGCCGCCCCCGCGTCAACGGTCCGCTGGACCTGGCCCCGTCGTACATCCGCTGGGATGCACGCGTGACCTGGGAAAGTGCTGATGAGAAGTGGAGCGTTGCCGGGTTCCTCAACAACATCACCGACGAACTGGGTGTCCGTAACTCGTTCAACTATGGTGAGTCGATGAACTATCTTCGTGTGCTCGAGCCGACCAACCCGCGTATGGGTGGTATCGAGGTTCGCTACAAGCTCTAGTTCGTGATCGATCGACGGCTTCCCCCGCGGGGAGCCGTCGACATCTTCCTTCCCTGATCCTTTTTCACCCAACCGCGCGGATACGTCTTCAGCCGCAGGTCGCACGTGTCCGCGCGTACGCTAGGCTTAAGCGCAACGATTTTGAAGGTGCCCACCCCATGGTTCGACTGATCGGCAACATCAGGGCGGAAGACGACTACACGCACGAACTAGGGCCGGAAGAAAACTTCAACGAATCGGTCTATTTCAACTTCTTCGATCCGCGTGAACGCCGCGGCGGGTTCGTGCGGATCGGCAATCGCGCCAACGAAGGCTACGCAGAGATGACCGTCATCGTCTGGAATCCGGACGGTTCGGCGTATTTCAACTACAAAAAACCCGAGATCAGTCACAACGACGGCTGGAACGCGGGCGGTCTGAACATCGAGATCCTGACGCCTGCCGAACACGTGCGCACGGTCTACGAGGGCAAAGCGCTCTTTCTCGAAGATCCTCGCGCCATGGCGGATCCCGGCAAGGCGTTCCGCGAGAACCCCCGCCCCTCGATCAGAATCGATCTCGAGCACCACGCCGTCGGTCCCCTCTACGGGCACGTCGGTGATCCGGACGACGGCAATGATTTCGCTCGCGCCCACACAGAACAACACATGCGGGTCGCTGGCTCGCTCACGCTAGGCGACGATACGCCTGTGCCTTTTGCCGGTTGGGGCGTGCGCGACCACTCGTGGGGGCCGCGATACTGGCAATCGACGCCTTCCTATCGCTGGATTACGGGTAACTTCGGCGACGATCTCGGCATGGTGATCACCACCACGGGCGACGGCATTGGGCGCGGACTTTTTCAGCGCGGTGACGAAATCCAACGTATCGAAAAGGCCGCCATTCACTCAAGCCACGAACCGAACACCAACTACCACACCGCCTTGCGAGCCGACGTGACGATGGAGGATGGCAGCGAACACGTCGTCGAGGGTCGAGTGATGTGCTACGTACCGCTGCGTAACCGCCGCTCCGGCAGCAACACGACCGTCGGAGAAGGCATGACCGAGTACACCCTCGACGGCGAACGCAAGGGCTACGGCTTGAGCGAGTTCCTGGATCAGGTCGACGGGAGCTGACGGGAAACGCGTTCGCGCCGTCCCGCCCAGTGTTCAATGCCGGTGTAGCCGCACCGGCAAAGCGCGTATCCCGCGAATGAAGTTCGATTTAAGCCGCGCTTCGGGGCCCGTTACTTCCACCCGGCTGAATCGCTTCACGATCTCTTCCCAGACGATCCGAAGCTGCATCTCGGCCAGCCGGTTGCCCATGCAGCGGTGCACCCCGAAGCCGAACGAAACATGTTTACGCGCATTCGGGCGATCGATGACGAGTTGGTCGGCATTCTCGTGGGCCGTCTCATCCCGGTTGCCGGAGATGTACCACATGACGACCTTCTCCCCGGCCTTCATTTTCTTGCCGTGAAGCTCATAGTCCGCGCTGAGCGACCGACGCATGTGTAGCACCGGCGTCTGCCAGCGGATGATCTCGGAGACCATATTCGGGATGAGCGACGGATCGCGTCGCAGCTTTTTGTATTCGTCCGGAAACTGATTGAGGGCCAGTACGCCACCACTAATCGAGTTTCGAGTGGTGTCGTTACCACCGACGATCAGCAGCATGATGTTGCCTAGGAACTCGAGCGGCCGCGTCACCATGTCCTTCGTTTCTTCGGTGTGGACGAGCATGGTGATCAGATCATTCCGATCGGTCGGGTCCGCCGCGGCGCGTTCCGCCCACAGGCGCATGAACGTGTTCGCCATGTCTGTCAGGCCGTCGCGAACCTCTTCGGGAGATGGGCCTTCGTCCGCCCCGGTCGATTCCGGCGAACCAATGGAAAGATCCGACCAGTACGTGAGTTTGCGCCGGTCTTCGAACGGGAAATCGAAGAGCGTCGCGAGCATCCGCGTCGTCAACTCGATCGAGACGCTGTCGACCCAGTCGAACTCGACGCCGTCCTCGGGCAGCGAATCGAGGATCTCCGCCGCGTGACGACGAATGACGGGTTCGAGCTTGACGAGGTTGCTGGGCGCCACGGCCGGTGCGACCGCCTTGCGTTGTTCGTTGTGCTTTGGTGCGTCCATCGAAATGAAGTTTTCGATGGTCTGTCCCTCCGGCACGTCGCCGATCGCAATCGTCGGATAGGAGGAAAAAACTTCCGGGTGGCTCTCGATGTGTTTGATGTCGTCGAACGTCGTCACCGACCAATACGCGCCGAACGGGCTATTGGCCGTGTAGTGAACCGGATCTTCCCGCCGCAAGCGTTCGAAGTACGGTCGCCAGGCGTCGAGTTGGTACAGGCGTGAGTCACTGACATCGAGTTCGTCGAGCCGTGTCTCCCAGGGATCCTGCAACTCGCCAGTGCGCAGCGAAAGCTCGGGATCTGGTTCGATGTTGAGCTGGGAATCGTCGAATTCAGCCATATCAGGACTCCTCGCGCGCCCGCGAAACGCAAAGACTAGTTCGCCTGCACCGCGCCGCGTATAAATCGAACGTTTCGACCGAAGGAATACCATGACCAGCCGTCTCACGCCAAAGCGCTACGCGGAACTCACGCCCGAACAGCAGGGACAGCACGACCGCATCAGCAAATCCCGGAAACCCCGCGCCGACGAACAGCTCGGCGGACCCTTCGACCCCTGGATTCGAAGCCCCGAAGTGGCACAGCGAGCAATGAGCCTCGGTAACTTCGTCTGGGAGCGAACGGCCGTCGGACGACGCATCGTCGAGGTCGCGATCATCGTCACGGGGCGGCATTGGCGGAGCAACGTCGAATGGGTCGCGCATTCCCAGATGGCACGAAACGAAGGCGTCTCGGAAGAAGTCATTCAAGCAGTCTTCGATCAGACCGACCTCCCGGCGGATGCACCGGAGGACGAAAGACTCGTGATCGAAGTGTGTCGCGCGCTCCACGAAACGAAAGACCTCCCGCGGCCCCTATATGACGCGGCGATCGATGAGTGGGGTGAGGTCGGGCTCATGGACATCATCCAGACGATCGGCTTCTACACGTTTGTCTCGATGACACTCAACACGTTCAACATTCCTACCGCCGAAGGTGACCCGACACCGTTTCCGCGCGATGAGTGAAATCCTCACCTAGAGCGACATCGTGCTGCGTCAACTCCTCGCCGGGCGGGTGAACCTCGCCGGCAAGTTCAACCCACCGACGTTCGAAGATACCCGCATTGACGTCTTCGCCTACCTCATCGCGATCGACCGCGAGGTCATCCTCGTCGATACGGGCGTGGGGTTCGGTAACGACTACGTCGATACGACCTTCGCGCCGAGCGATCGTGTGATCGTCGACGAACTCTTACGCTCCGGCTTCCGGCCCGACGACGTCACGATCGTCGTCAACTCACACTTGCACTTCGATCACTGCGGCACCAACGCGACCTTCGAGAACGCCGCGATCTACGTCCAGGAACGAGAGCTCGAGATCGCTCGATCGACGCGTTACACCGTGAATGAATGGTTCGACTACGACGCTGCGAATCTGCACGTGGTCGACGGCGACCATCAGCCTCATCGACAGGTCACCCTCCTCACGACGCCTGGGCACACGCCCGGCCACCAGAGCGCGCTCATCGACGACGGTACGACGCGTACGATCATTGCCGCACAGGCGAGCTTCACGGCGGACGAGTTCAAGCGCGGTGGCGATCCCGGAGTACAAGCGCACGACAACCTCGAGGATCAATACGTCACATCGATCAAGCGCCTCGCCTCGCCGGGCGCGCATCGAATCGTGTTCAGTCACGACCGCCACGAAGTAATCAATCTTCCCGCAGGATGATCCACACGGCATGGACGATGCCGGGGATATAGCCGAGCAACGTCAAAAGGATGTTGATCCAGAAGTGCAGCCCGATGCCGACCTGTAGAAACACACCGAGTGGCGGCAGGAGGATCGAGCAGATGATGCGTACGACGTCCATGACAGTCCTTCCGAAGGGTCGTTAACGATGATGCGGCCTCGACGGGGTCAATCCAAGGAACAGGCCTCGCCCGAGGATCATCGGGCGGCGTTCAGGCCGCGTAGTATCGGTCCCAACAACATCATCCCGACGGAGGACACCGTGGAGTCCAGAACGGTTTTCGGCTCTCTCAGCGACTATGACCCCGGCGGCGTACAAGTCATCGACGACGACGCCAAGAACTACGTCTTCTCCAACGTCTTCGCCGTCGCGAAAGCCGCATCGCCTTTCGAGCGCATTTGCGTCGCGAAGAACTTCGAGTACGTCGTCGAGGCGATGCGGTCGGAAGGCGAGTCACGCTGGTTTGCCGCCGATCATGACGAGTTCGCCCTCTGCATGGACGGCGAAGTGCGGATCGACCTGATGAAGTGCGACAACGACGCGGTAGCGCCCGGCACCGACGGTGCGGTCGCGCTCGACGAGCCGCCCGTTGGCGTGCGAATGGGATACGTCGTCCTGCGCCGCGGACATCAAGCCCTACTCCCACTCGGTGCCGCTTATCGGTTCACGTCGAGCGAACCGGCCACGGTACTGATTCAGACGCTCGACGGCGCACTGACGCTCAAGCGTTGGGAAACGATCTGTCAGCAGAACTAGCCGCAGGAGTACCGACATGAGCGAATCGACGATTTCCAATC
Organism: uncultured Pseudomonadales bacterium; assembly: GCA_951813295.1. GTDB lineage: Bacteria > Pseudomonadota > Gammaproteobacteria > Pseudomonadales > Azotimanducaceae > VXYL01. Next base: position 419,544 of record CATOTI010000001.1, on the reverse strand, counting down.
CGCGCGGTCTACCCATCACCGACGCGTACGCCAGCACACCGCCGGCCAACGAAGACGGCTATCGGTCGTTCCAAGCAGGCGGCTTCTCGTTTCGGCGGGACGCCTACTTCGCCCACATCACCTGGCCCGGCGGGCGACATCAGCTCGCGATCGACGCTTTCCTACGCGCCCTGATGCGCGACGTCGCCTGGGGATTCTTCTACGGCACCGTTAACTTCGACGACGTCTTCGGGACGACGAACTACTACGGCGAAGTCGAGATGTTCGCGGGCACGATGAACGATGGCTACACGGCTACCGGCAACGACTTCATCCAACGCTTCCGCTCGGACGAACTCGTGTCGACGTTTCGGGAGATGCTCTCGGACTGGACGATCGAGGGATACGATCCTTTTGCCGCTCCCATGGAAACGAACGCACCGTGGGGCGCCAAGTCTGGATCGAATGACGACGCGCTGTCACGCGAGCGGGTGACGGCGGAGCGCATGGTCGGGGTGGCGGGTGATACGCCGCTTCGCACCGATGCCACTCATCCTGTGAACCGCATGTTCACGGACGTCGATCAGAGCGAGCCGGAAATCCACGCCGAGCCGGGATTCGAATCCGAGGTCTCGGCCTACAACCTGTTTGGCTACCTGTCGCGCTCCGACGTCACGTGGAATCCATCGGTCTGTTCCGTCGTGCGGGAGAGTCTCTTCTGTCCGACCACCGAGGAGTTCATCTTGCCTGTCGACCACGGCAACGACCGATGTGAGTGGTTCATTCAGCTCTCCGACGAAATCGTCTGGGACGTCAAAGACGGTCAGTCAGGTCGACCGCGTGCCGTCGTCACGATGCGGGCCGGTGACGTGGCCTGCATGCCAGCGGACATCCGTCATCGAGGCTTCTCGAACAAGCGCTCCATGTTGCTGGTCTGGGAAAATGCGTCCGAAAAGATCCCCGATCTCGTTCGTTCCGGTGCGGCCCCGCTCGTATCGGTGCGTTGGTAGGGAGTTACGATCCCCGGGCGGTCACAGCCACCAGGAAGAGACAGCATGGTCGAATTCAAGAAAATCGAAGGTCTGGCAAACACCTTTTTTGCCGACATCGAATCGAAACACGTCGGCGATTCGTATCGAATCTTCGTCGCGACGCCGTTGATGCCTGAGCCCGACACGAAGCACCCGGTCCTCTACGCGCTCGACGGCAATGCCAATTATGCCGCGGCCGAATCGATTCGTTTGATGAGCCTCGGTTATGAGTTACCGCAGATGCATGTGGTTTCGATCGGCTATCCCGTGGACACGTTCGCCGAAACGATGGCCGTTCGCCAGCGCGACCTGACGCCTAATGCCGGCGGCGCGCTCGAGGCTACGACGCTCGCCGGCGCGGGCAGCGCCTCGGATTACCCACCCGGCGGCGCGGCGGCATTCCTCGACTTCCTGCGCGAGGAACTCCGCCCCACGATCGAAGCGCAATTCGATGTCGACCCGGACGACAGTATTCTCGGCGGCGCGTCGCTCGGCGGTCTCTTTCCCACCTGGGTGCTGCTGCACGCGCCGGAATCCTTCAACCGCTATCTCTGCGTCAGCCCATCGATCTGGTGGAACGGCGAAGAGGTCTGGCAATGGGAAGAAGCCTACGCGGCCAGCCACGACGATCTACCGGCCGACGTCTTCTTCAGCGCCGGCAGCCTCGAGGTGCGAGAGGCCCTCGAGGAGCAGGTCCGCAACTCGGAAATGATGCCTGCAGAAGCGCGCGATGCGGTGGCCGCGTCGTACGATGAGCACGGTTGGCCGCGCATGGCGGAGATCACGCCCGAAATTACCGCCAAGCTCGAGTCACGCGGTTATCCGGGGCTCACCGTGCGTTGCTACAACATGCCGTATGAGACCCATCTATCGGTACCGGTCGCGGCAATACTGCGCGGCTTGCGGGTCTTCTACGGGCACTGGGAGATCCCCGCGAACTGAGCGCGCCGATACGCGCATCGCCACCTACCGCGCGAGAATCGCGCGACCCGGATAGACGTCGTCCAGGACCTCACCGTCATCGACGACGGCCACGCCGTTGACAAAAACGAATTCGATTCCGGCTGAGTACTGTCCGGGCTCGGTATAGGTCGCCCGGTCGATGATGGTGTCCGGATCGAATACCGTGATATCCGCGTCCATACCTTCCGCGATGCGCCCCTTAGTCTTCATCTGCGGCACGAAGTTCTCCAACCGTCGTGCCGGCATGATCGTCATCTTCGCCAGGGCCTCCATGAGATCGAGAACCCGCTCTTCGCGTACGTAACGGCCGAGAATCTTCGCGAACGTGCCGGCGCTGCGTGGATGGGACAACCCATCCACGAAAGGTATGCCGTCAGAGGCGATGATCAGATCCGGCTGCGCGACGAGCCACGCGTTCTGCTCTTCGCTACGGCCGTGAATGATCACCCAGCCGCCGGTCTTGCGGTATTGGTCGAACGTCGTCTTCGTCAGTCGCTCTCCCTGGCGACCCACTGCAGACTGGCGTAGTCCGTCCAGTTGTCGAAAAGCGCACTTTCGAGGCGCGTCGAGCCGGCCGTGTACGGGTAGTTTTCCGTCGTAATGTCGAAGCCTTGATTGGCAGCACGTCGAATCATCTCGACCGCGGTTTCCGCGGCCGTGTTGGTGCTCGAATTGATGTGCACGACATGAAGCGATGCGCCGGTGACGACGGCATTGCTGATGACTTCCTGTAACGGCGCGAGAAGATCGCCCGAGAGCTTGCTCGCGTTACGCATGTGCACGAAGACCGGCCGTCCCTCGGCCGCGGCCAACTCGAAAACTCGGTAGATCTCCCGATGATCGGCTGCCGGCGTGTAGGTAATCCCCATGCCGATACCGAGGCCGCCCTGATCGAGGCCCTCCTTGATGAGTTCGAGCATCCGGATCGTTTCTGCTTCCGTGAGCGCCGCATAGGCCGCCACACCCAACCCGCGCGATCCCGCCGAAACCGCCACGCCACGGGAAGCAGGATGGCCCGAACTCGTGCCGTAATTGAGGACCGAGTTACCTGAACGAGCCGCATACCAAGCCGCCACGGGGTTCGTGCCGATTTCGAGTTCGAGCGCTGTCGTCACGCCGTCCCCCGCTTGAAAGCGGTTACTGACGGGATCTTGCCCGTGGGCGTGCAGATCGATGAACCCTGGCGCGACGACTAGTCCGCTCGCGTCGATCACGCGGTCGGCATCAACAGGTTCCCCGGTTACCAAAACGACACGGTCGCCCTCGATCACGACATTTGCGATCGCGTCGAATCCGGAAGCGGGGTCCATCACCCGTCCGCCGACGAGGGCGACGTCATCCGCCCACGCGGCGCAAGAACCCAACGCGACGATCAAAAGTATGTATCGCATCTTCTCTTTCACTTTCCTCGTCTCGTCGCGAAGACACTACCATCGTCCGTCGTGCGACTCGTAACGCTCGAATCGAGTGACGGAATCACCTCCCAAGGAGGCATGGCATGCAACTCGGCGTCTCGAAACCTCTAGCAATCGTGATCATCGTGCTTTCGGCAATCTGGGCGACAGCTCAGCAATCCGGCGACCCCGACTACCACTTCGAAATCACCGACCCCGCGTTTTCTCGCGGTGCGGGTCCGCGTCTTTGTTTCGATGAGGCCCATCACAATTTCCACACATCCGGTGGCCGCTACGCCCCGTTCGCTCGCCTGCTTCGCGCCGACGGATTCGATGTCGAGCCCTCGACCGAGCTTTTCTCCGAGACGTCGTTGGAGGCATGCGACGTCGTCGTCATCGCGAACGCGGTCGGCGAAGCCAACTCGTCCGAGTGGACATACCCGCACCCGTCTGCATTCGGCCGAAGCGAACTCGAAGCTGTATTGCGCTGGATCGAGGCCGGCGGCCGGTTGCTACTGTTCGCCGATCACGCCCCGATGGCAGGTGCCGCGCGCGATCTCGGGGCGATGCTCGGGATCGCCATGGTCGACGGTTACGCGTCCGGCGGTTCGAATCCGGACGTGTTCCGCCTGGAAGACGGCACACTTCGAGATCACGACATCCTGCAGGGACGCGGATCGGGCGAGCCCGTGACTCACGTCGCGACCTTTACGGGTCAAGCGGTGAAGCTCACCGACGGTTGGCAACCGCTGCTTGTCTTCGGTAACGACGCACGCATGCGTCTGAGCCTGCCGCAGGGATTCCAGCAAGGCCCCTATCGCGATTGGCCGTCCTTCTCGGTCGCCGGCTGGACGCACGGCGCGGCTCGGATTTGGAAACAGGGCCGCATCGTGTTCTTCGGCGAAGCCGCGATGTGTACGGCGCAGCTCGCCGGCCCCGCCGAGATGCCGATGGGCATGAATCACCCACTCGCCGATCAGAACGCGCAGTTCTGCCTGAATACTGTTCGATGGCTGACGGAGGATCTGGGCACAGCCAACGCGCCGGGCTGACCCACGGGTTTCGTCAGTCGCGCGAGACAGCGCCGACGCGTCGCAGCACGGCGCGTGTGACGACGGGAGACGTCACCTCGAGAATGACCGTCGAGGCGAGCATGATCGTGAGGATCGGCTCGGCGTATTCGGGCAGTCGTTGCGATGCCACCAGGGCGAGGCCCAGCGCCACCCCAGCCTGCGGCAGAAGTGCAGGCCCCATCCACCAGCGCACGTCGTCCGGCTCGCGCTTGAGCGAGCCCGCCGCCGCGATCCCGAGCACGGTACCCGTCGCGCGGGCGAGAAGATATACCAAGAGCGCAAAGCCTACGCCGGCAACCGCCTCGATATGCAGCGACGCGCCTGCCAGGACGAAGAACAGCACCATGAAGGGCCACTCGATCCCTTCGATGGCGCGGAACGGGCGCTGGTGGTGCGTGGCGAGTGAGGCCACGATGCTACCCATCGCCATCGCGGCAAGGATCGGAGAGATCCCGAGCAGGTTCGCGCCACCGGCACAGAGGAAGACGAAGGCAAGGGCTTCGGCGAGGATCGGCTCGCCGTCGCTCAACCGGCCCGTCAGATAGGCCATCGGAACACCCATTAGCGCCCCGAAAACGATGGCGCCGCCGACATCGATCATGCCCGTCATGATCACGCTCTGGGTGTCCGCACCCGTACCCACGGTCGCCGCCGCGAGCAGTACTGAGAAGAGAATCAGCGTCCATGCGTCGTCGAGGGCGACAATACCGAGTAGACGATCGACGAAGGGGCCTTGCGCATCGATCTCGTGCACAACGTCGTACGTGGCTGCCGGTGCGGTGGCAGGCGCAATACCCGCGAGGACGAGCGCGAGCGTCATATCAACGCCGATCGAAAGAAGCCCGATGAACACCGCGAGCGCAGCCCCGACCACCTTGCCCGTCGCGAGCGCAACAATTGCATTCTCTTCGGCGCGTAGCGCGCCGATCGTCACGCGCTGCCCCAGCAGGAAACCAATCATGGTCAGTGCAACGGTGGTGAGCACGTCGAACCATGCCGAGATGAAGTCGCCCGGGATGACGTCGAATCCCGACGGTCCGATCAGAAGGCCCGCCAGCAGTAGCAGCGTCACGCGCGGGAAAGGTGTGTGACGACCGGCAACGTCGGCGGCGAGACCGATGACGAGCAGACCGCCGATGACGACGAGCATCGTTTGGTTCCTCTGCCCTGAAGCCTAGGCGAAGCGGCGGCACCAGGACCCTCCGTATTTACCCGTGGCCTTCAGGTACACGAGCCGCAGGTCCTGCCCGCTCACGTGAACCGCGTGCCTCGGCGCAGGCTAGACTAGGTTCATCCGCGTCACGCGTTCGCACCGTCGGCAGGCAAATGGAACTACGAGCAACGGTTTTAGGGGGCGGTTCCTGGGGGACGACGATCGCCTCAGTCGTCGCCCGCAACACCCAAACACTCATCTGGGCGCGCAACCCGGCGACGGTCGCGGAAATCAACGAGCAGCACCGCAACGAAACGTATCTCCCGGGTGCGAAGCTCGCCCAACGTCTCCGTGCGACGGCGGACTTCGAAGAAGCCGTCACGTTCGCCGACGTCCTGATCGTCGGTGTACCGGCACAGACCTTCCGCGACACGCTGGAAACCGTTGCGCGGTACATTCGTCCCTGGGTCCCGGTGATCAGCCTGTCGAAAGGACTCGAGATCGGCACGCGTCTGCGAATGACCCAAATCATCGAGGAGATCCTGCCCGGTCATCCCCCCGGCGTTATCAGCGGTCCGAACCTCGCGCGAGAAATCATCTTTGGCAGTGCTGCCGCAAGCGTCATCGCCATGGAAGACGAAACCATCGCCAAGCGCCTTCAGCACCTCGTGGGGTCGGGGCTTTTTCGCGTCTACACCAACACCGATGTCGCGGGCTGCGAGCTTGGCGGCGCACTTAAGAACATCATCGCGATCGCCGCCGGGATGGGCGACGGGCTGAACGCCGGCGACAATACCCGCGCGGCGGTCATCACGCGTGGCCTCGCAGAGCTCACGCGGTTGGGCACGGCGATGGGGGGACGACCCGCAACCTTCGCCGGGCTCGCCGGAATGGGTGACCTCGTCGCGACCTGTACGAGCCCTCAGAGCCGTAACCGCTTCGTCGGCGAGAAGCTCGGTCAGGGACAACCCTTGGATCAGATCATCTCGGAAATGAACATGGTCGCCGAAGGCGTCAAGTCCGCGCCGGTCGTCATCGAGCTGGCCGCAGAGCACGAGATCGAAATGCCCATCGCCCATGAAGTCAATCGTGTGATACGCGGCGAAGGAACACCCACCCAGGCGTTTCGAGGACTGCTTCGCCAAGCGTCGGGTTCCGAGTCAGATCCGGGCTAGCGGCACCGAAACGCCGTACGACGAAAAGCGCTTCCAACGACGGGCTAGACGAAAGAGGTCGACATCATGTCCAACAACACGCTCGGCGGCGGCTGTTTCTGCGGCCAGATTCGTTACGAGATCCGCGCCGAACCTGCCCTTCAGGTCTTGTGTTTCTGTACCGACTGCCTGAAGACCACCGGTACGTCCGGTTACGGCGGATACATGGTCCAGGAGTCCCACTTCGCGGTCGTCCGGGGCGAACCGCGCGTGCATTCCCGTCAGTCCAAGGAGGGAAGAACTGTACGTCGCAACTTCTGCCCCGAGTGTGGCAGCAATCTCTTCGGCGTCACGGATTTTGGTTTGGTGAGCGTCGCCGCCGGTACACTCGACGATCCCGAGCGTTTCCAACCGAGCAAGAAGGTCTTCGTCGACGATGCGCCACACTGGGCGCGTGTGCCGGACGAACTTGAGGCGATGTAGAGTGCGCTGAAGCGCCGCCCGGGCGAAGCACTCGCACAGCACCTCAAGAGGTTGGACATGAGAATTTACGCCACGAGCGTTCCCGTCGACGATCAGGCCAAGGCGCTTGCGTTCTACACCGACGTGCTCGGCTTCGAGCTCAAGAACGACATTCCCGTCGGCGAGTACCGCTGGCTGACCGTGACCGGCAAGGGTGAACCGAACGGTACCGAGCTCTTGCTGGAGCCGAGCGCACATCCCGCCGTAGGCCCGTTTCGCGAAGCACTCGTCGCCGACGGGATTCCCTATACGTCCTTCCAGGTCGACGATCTCGACGCCGAATTCGAGCGACTCAGCGGCCTGGGCGTGTGCTTCGTCCAGGACCCGATGGACGCGGGCGACGTGCGGATCGCGGTGCTCGACGACACCTGCGGCAACCTGATTCAGCTCATGCAGCTGAAACTGACCGACGGCGCTTGAGCCCCGCCGGCCCGACGGAGTGGAAATCGGGTTCAACGAAGGGCTGAACTTCCCCCAGATCAAACGATCATTCAGGACCGATGCCCGTCTGCGGATTCGCGACTTCCTGAGGCCAGAGAACGCCCAACAACTGAACCACGCCCTATCGAGCGAGGTCGTGTACCAACTGGCGCTTTTCAGTCAGGGAAAGAATCTAAACGTCACGGAAGACCAGATCCGACGGCTGCCGACCCAGGAACAGCAATCAATCCAGCAAGACGTGTTGGCAAACGCCGGCAAAGGCATCGGGTTTCTCTACGGTCGCCACGCCCTGAAACTCGGCGAGGAATCCAACCCCATACTCCATTCGTTGCACCGATGGCTCAACAGCGAAACCGTACTGGGATGGGTACGCGATCTGAGTGGTCATCGGGACGTCGTTTCCGCGAGCGCGCAGGCGACCCGATACGTCGCCGGCCAGTTCCTGACACGTCACAAGGACACGCACGCCACCGAGCAGCGCCGTCTGGCCTACGTGATCAGCTTCACCCCGGATTGGCACCCGGACTGGGGCGGGTTACTACAGTTCTACGAAAATGACGGCACGCCGAGAGATGCCTGGGCGCCCGGTTTCAACGTGCTGAGTCTCTTCGACGTGAAGCATGTGCATGCCGTGTCGTACGTCGCGCCGTACGCCAAGGCGGCGCGCTACAGCATCACGGGCTGGTTTCTCGCCACGGAAACGGAATAATCGGGCGCTGAACTCATAGGGATCGTTCGCGACTGGCGTTCTGTTGCCAAGCCTTCGTTGAGCGACCCGATCGATGACGCTGAGCCATTCAATCCGTCGACCAGCTAGTCCAGTGCTACGCTGACCCGATCGGGAACATCATCCTTGGGGCGGGACATGAAGAAGCCGGCGTTGGCAGCAGCAGTTTTTCAACAGTTTTGACGGCAAACACCGTTGCAGACGGGCACGAAGAGGTCGATGAGAACGCACAGTGCCGTATCGAAGCCGAGCGTATGTTGCTTGGCAAACAGAGCGTGAGCTCTCGGTTTGTGACCGGGCTAGCGCCGCCTTCCCAACAGAGCCAGCACGCGATTGAAACCAAGAAGGAGATCCGTCCGGGCTACACCGAAGGCGTTAGCGACGACGGTACTGCCCAGACGTGGGAATACGATTTCTCCGCCGGAACGATTCGTGAAAACAACGACGACCAACCGACGGACGACCTTGAGTTCAAGTACCAGTCCGGCGACAGTTTCTTTGCGATCGAGGACCGACATACGCGCGTGTTCGAGGGCGTTCGTTACGAGTACATCTATCGGAGCACGGTGCTAGACGACGGGTACCGCCACTGGGTCAATCTTGTTCGGGTTGCCGACGATCCGAAATCGCTGGCAGTCCCGATGGGGTTCGCTTGGGGCTTTCGAATCGAGGAGTAGAATCGCCCGGCGCTGCGTTGTCCCATCCGTGATCATGCGCACTCCACTCGGGATCTGTGCCGAAGCTATCCACGCCAATCGCTTGCCCTTGCGCCGCCGAACACGGAACAACGTATCGAGAAGTCACAACCAGGTCACTTGATGAGCGATCAACCGCCGGTGCGCCGAATCGGAATCGTCGGCGACGTGCACGCGGAGCACGGCCGTCTCGCTGAGGCTTTGCAATGGCTGCACGGTCAACGCGTCGACGCAGTGATTTGCACTGGCGACGTTGCCGACGGTCCCGGTGACGTCGATCTCTGTTGCCGCCTCCTCGACGAGGCGGCAGCGCTGACCGTACGCGGAAACCACGATCGCTGGCTGCTGCAGGACCGGGTGCGTCACATTGCCCAGGCACATCGCCGTGAAGATCTCCTCGACGCCAGCATCGAGTTCCTCGACACGTTGCCGGCGACGATCGAGATCGACACCGTCGCCGGCGCGCTACTGCTTTGCCACGGCGTTGGCGGCAATGACCTCCGCAAAGTCTGGCCTGGCACGGAACGGATGCCGATCGAGCGCAGCGCGGAGCTCGACGCCCTCGTCGCCGAAGGCAGAACCCGATTCCTGGTCAACGGGCACATGCACTATCGAGTGCTGATCGACTTTCACGGGCTGACGCTGCTGAATGCCGGAACGCTGACCTCGCGCCACAGACCCGGCATCTCGGTCGCCGACGTCGAAGCCGGTGCCGTCAGCGCCTACGAGTTCGCCGGCGAGCGCGTGGGTGGTCGCGTCGCGGAACGCCCGTTGGACGCCGATCCACAGCGCCGGGTGTGGCGCGACACGCAAGAGTTCGACGGCAACTGGCTGCCTGTGGCGCTGTACGCGCCGCGTTGAAGTCTGCACTCCGAACGGCGTTGGCGCGGTGAAGTAACAGCCGGAGACGACCGGGGGGAGTCAGGACAATGCTCTGCTATAGCGCCGTGGGATCAGGAATCGGCTGTCCATCCACAGCGCGCAGCAGCGCCGTCATCGCGTCGTTCATGGGTGTGGCGATGCCGTGTGCCCTACCCCGCTCACCCACGACGGCGTTGCGTACCTGCCATTCCAAACGACGGCCCTGCAGACGGTCGACCGTGATCGATGAGAAATGCACGCGGTCACGTCCCACGAGTGCGGCCAGGGCCTTTGACGGTACATCCTGCGCGATGTTCGCGCCGTCCGCTCGAGCGACGGCTGCAACTTCCTCCATGAGCGCCAGCACCAACCGGGCCGACGAACCGGGCATCGGAGTGATGTTCATCCAGCTGGCCCTCGACCTAGGCATTCTGAGTCGGCTTGCCCGAGCGAAATGCTGGCGCAAGGCTTTCGACCCACACCCTAACTTGCTGATCTAAAACGACAAATCTGGTACGCCCGGAAGGACTCGAACCTTCAACCCTCGGCTTAGCTTACCCACCACTACTTTCGTAGCCCGCATGATGCGGTTTGGAGTCTGGACTATCCCTTCACCGTCTCAGGTGCTGCACGTCTAGTCTCTACGGAGCCCGTTTCGCTTTCGCGAAGTGGGCGATGTACCCCGCTTCTGCGGCCTTTCATCGCCTCGGTTTCCACGGGGTTGCCAGTGTTCTCGACGAACGTTGAGGTTTCCCCGTTACGGTGCAGTCCACGCTGTCGGTTCCCGTTTCCCGACAGCGGCTCCTCGTGATCGATCTCGATCGCTCAAAGGCCGATGCTCTATCCAGTTGAGCTACGGGCGCAATTTGGTCGGGGTAGAGAGATTTGAACTCCCGACATCCTGCTCCCAAAGCAGGCGCGCTACCAGACTGCGCTATACCCCGAACTCGTTGGTCGTCGACCAGCGAGGCGGCGATCATAAAGGTGGGCTCGCGTGCAGGCAAAACCGATTCGGGCACGTTTCTTTTCGATTTTGACGGCGCAACCGCGTCGGATCGGTGTCGTGGTGGATTGGGGCTCGCTTAGAATGCGCGCTCGACTCGTGGGAGGTTCGATTGGCGGCAGAGATTCTTGATGGTCAAGCGATCATGCGTGCGCGCCGCAAGGCGATTAAGACACGCGTCGCCGCCCGTGTTTCCGCCGGGCATCGTGCCCCCGGGCTCGCCGTGCTGCTGGTGGGTGATGACCCGGCGTCACGGGTGTACGTCCGGCTGAAGCGCCAGGACTGCCAGGTGGTGGGGTTCAAGTCGGACGTACGTCATCTCCCGGCATCGACCACACAGGCTGAACTCGTCGAGATCGTCGAGACGCTGAATGCGGATTCCTCCATCGACGGCATCCTCGTGCAGTTGCCGTTGCCGGCGCACATCGATGCGTTGACGGTTACGGAGACCGTGTCGCCGTCGAAGGACGTCGACGGGGTGCATCCGTTCAACATGGGTCGTCTCGTCCTGCGTGAGCCGGCGATTCGCTCGTGTACATCACTCGCCGTGATGAAGCTTCTGGAACACACAGACGTGCCGATTCGGGGCCTGCATGCCGCGGTCGTCGGTGCCTCGAATCATGTCGGCCGACCGACCGGGCTCGAGCTTTTGCTGGCGGGATGTACGGTCACGACCGTGCATCGTTTCTCGCGGAACACGGCCGAGCACGTCGCGCGCGCCGATATCGTCGTCTCGGCGACGGGGATCGCGGGCATTATCACGGCCGATTGGATCAAGGATGGTGCGATCGTGATCGATGTCGGGATCATCGCGCAGGCCGATGGTCGGCTGGCCGGCGACGTCCGTTTCGATGAAGTCGCCGAGAAAGCGAGCTGGATCACGCCCGTACCCGGTGGCGTCGGGCCGATGACGCGCGCCATGATGCTGCAGAACGCCTTGGATTCGGCCGAGACGGCCGACCCGCTATGAGCGCGCTCTTCATCTCCGATCTGCATCTCGATGACACCTGCCCCGAGCGAATCGATGCGTTCGAGCGGCTCGTGGACGAGGTCGTGCCGTCCTTCGATTCGTTTTTCCTGTTGGGGGATCTGGTCGAGGTCTGGGTCGGCGACGACGATGATTCGGCTTTCGCGGACCGATTTCGTTCGACGCTCATGCGTGCGTCACAGCATGCCGAGGTCTTTGTCCTCCATGGCAACCGGGATTTCCTGTTCGGCGAATCGTTTGCGTCGGCCTGCGGTCTGACGATCCTCCAGGACCCGAGTACGGTCACTATCGACGGACGATCGATCCTCGTGGCGCACGGCGACGCTTTCTGCACTGACGATCATGAGTATCAGGCGATGCGCGGGATGTTTCGATCGCCCGCGTGGCAGGACGACATGCTCGGTCGGTCACTTGATGAGCGCCGCGCGTTTGCGCAGGGGCTTCGCGAGCGTAGCCGGGCAGTGAACGAAAACAAAGCCACCAACATCATGGACGTCAACGCCGGTGCGGTGGCGGAGGCGATGCGCGAAGCCGAGGTCTCGACACTTGTGCACGGACATACGCATCGGCCCGCGATTCACCGCGCCGATGAAGGTAAACGGGTCGTGTTGGGCGACTGGCATCGCTGCGGCTGGCGCCTGGAAATGAGCGCCGATCCCGATGACGATCGGCTGATCTGTTTCGGCTTCGACTAAGCCGCTGCGTCTACCGGCGGTCCGCTGTGAAAGCGGAACTCGGTATCGGGAGACGTGCAAAGCGTCGCTTCCGCTTCGAGGAACATCGCAAGTCGCTGATCGAGGTCGACATCGTGACCCGCCGCGAAGTGCCGGGCGAAGTCGAGGTAGACGTTGAAATGTCGGGCCTCCGATTCGGCCAACCCTTCGTAGAAGGATCGAAGCTCGGTATCGAGGCGGGGCGCGAGGCCAATGAAACGTTCGCAGGAACGTGCTTCGACGATCGCGCCGACGATCATCGTGTCGATGAGGCGATCGGGCTCTTCACCGCTGATCAGCCGATGTAGCCCGCCCGCGTAGCGGCTCGCCGACAACTGGCCGTAGACGATTCCTCGGCGCTGCATGAGCGCGTGGACCTGCTCGAAGTGGCGTAGCTCTTCGCGCGCCAGGCGCGACAGTCGATGCACCAACTCCGGGTGTTCGACATAGCGATAGAGAAGCGAGAGTGCCGTGCTCGCGGCCTTTTTCTCGCAGTTGGCGTGATCGATCAAAAGCGTCTCTGGATCGTCGGTCGCCGCTTCGAACCACGCCTCGGGTGTCGCGGTGGTCAGAAACTCCTGCACTCAACTCGCCCGGATCTTGAAACTGCGTTCGTAGTGCGCGGTCGAACGCTCGTAGAAGTCGCGATCGATTGTTCGGACGACGTCTCGGACGTCCTGTGTCGCCGCTTGCGGTTTGGCCGCAACGCCGATGGCTGCGAGGTCCGGTGGACGAAGCCGTAGGAGCTGGAAAGCGAGCGCACCGTCGGGCAGACGCACGGCGTCGGGCAGCCGGAACTCCGCGGCTTTACGGCGCAACCGGACGGCGTCCACCACGTTGATATGGGACTCCGCAACCTCGGAGAGCAACGTCACGAGCCGTGTCCAGACCAGTTCGCGCTGCGCTTCCGAGAATCCGTTCCACCCGACGATTTCGTGGGAGAACCGCTTACAGCCTCGGCAGACGAGATCGCCGTAGGTGGTCGAGCAGATCCCCACGCACGGCGTACGGCGCAGCCGCGCGGGCATCGTCGCTTCGCTCACGCGTGGTTGTGCAGTTCGATGACGCCCTGCTCGCCTTCCGCGATCTGCCGGCGGCGTTTGCTGCCATCGTTGCGGTCGCGTTGCAGCAGGTCCAGATACTCCTCGTCGATATCGCCGGTGACGTAGTCGCCGTCGAACACGGAACATTCGAACCCGGCGAGCTCTGGATTTCCCTCGGCCGCTGCTGAGATCAGGTCATCGATTTGCTGATAGATGAGCCAGTCGACGTCGATCTTCCGGGCGACTTCTTCTTCGGTGGAGTTGTAGGCGATGAACTCGCGCGCCGCCGGCATGTCGATGCCGTAAACGTTGGGATAACGGACGGGCGGCGCGGCCACCGCCATATAGACCTTCTTCGCGCCCGCATCGCGTGCCTGCTTCACGATCTGGCGCATGGTCGTCCCGCGAACAATCGAGTCTTCGACCAGAAGGACGTTCTTGTCCTGAAACTCGAGCGCGATCGCATTGTGTTTCATCCGGACCGATTTCTGCCGTTCGGTCTGGCCCGGCATGATGAACGTTCGACCGATGTAGCGGTTCTTCACGAACCCTTCGCGAAACTTCACGTTGAGCGCATAGGCGAGCGGAATAGCAGCCGTTCGGCTCGATTCGGGAATGGGAATGACGACGTCGATGTCGTGGTCCGAGCCGAACCGTTCGAGGATCCGTTCAGCGAGCTTCTCGCCCATCCGCAGACGCGCCTTGTAGACCGACACCTCATCCAGGATCGAATCCTCGCGCGCAAAGTAGACGTGCTCAAAAATGCACGGCGTGTGCGGGACGTCCCCGGCGGTGCAGATCTGCGTGGCGAGCGTGCCGTCGTCCGAGACGAACACCGCCTCGCCCGGCTGGATGTCCCGGACGAATTGATAGCCGAGTGTTTCGATCGCGCAGCTTTCGCTCGCGATGATGTACTCGGGCCCCATCGGCGAGTAGCGCACACCGTAGGCGAGCGGACGGATGCCGTTCGGGTCACGGAAGGCGACGATGCCGACGCCGTTGATCATGGCGATCGTCGCGTAGGCACCCCGGCAACGCCGGTGCAGGCCCTTGATGGCCTCGAATACGTGGATCTGATCGAGACGCAACGAGCCCGACTTCTCGAGTTCCGACGCCAGAACGTTGAGCAGGATTTCCGAGTCCGAGCCCGTGTTGATGTGTCGCTTGTCCTGCTCGAAGATTTCTTCCTCGAGTTCGCGGGCATTCGTGAGGTTGCCGTTGTGGGCCAGGCTGATGCCGTACGGCGAGTTGACGTACATGGGCTGTGCTTCATCGGACCCGTACGATCCCGCGGTCGGATAGCGGACATGACCGATACCCACATGGCCGGCGAGACGCCGCATGTGCCGATCGGCAAACACCTCACGCACGAGCCCGGTGTGCTTGCGCATCTCGACCCGCGTTCCATCGCACGTGACGATCCCCGCGGAGTCCTGACCGCGGTGCTGCAATGCCAGGAGCGCGTCATAGATCTGCTGATTGACGGGCCCCTTCCCAACAATCCCAACGACTCCACACATCCTCTCGGCTCCCCTCGAACGCCTAGATTTCTCGAACGCTCTGCGCCTGTTCAGACAGTTCCGAAACGCCTGCGATCGTGCCGTGGAAGATCGCGAATACGTCCTCCTCGAACTGCAACAGTACAGGGCGAATCTCGGAAGTCTCCCACCACAAGTAGTTCTCCGCGAACGGTCGGATCGCGACAAGCACAAAAATCAGCACGACGGCCCCGCGCAATGCGCCAAAGACGAGGCCCACCATTCGATCGAAGCCCGAGAGGCCGGTCGTTTCGACCAGTGCCCCCAAAAACCGCTGGATGAGCGCGCCGATGAGAAGGACGACGATGAAAACGGCGACCCAACCGATCGCGAGCCGCACGACGTCTCTCAGGTCGATTTCGATCAGCGAGGCGACATAGGGGCCGAAAGCGACCGCGAGCAGAAATGCCGCGACCCAGATCACGATCGACGCGGTTTCCTTGATGAACCCGCGCAAGAGTCCGATCGTGGCCGAGATGAGGACGATGACGGCCATGACGATGTCCGCGCTGGCGAGATCAGTCATGGCGAAAAGTGCACGACGATGGATTCGACTTCGTAGCGCACGTCGAGTTCGCGCTTGAGATCAGCCGCATGCGTTCGTTCGACGAAGGGGCCGACGGCAACGCGGGTGGATATCTGTTCCCCACTTTTGTGTCGGGACATGAAGGCGTTGTAGCCGTCCGTGCGGAGTCGATCGCGAAGGTCCCGCGCCCGCTCGGGTTCGGTGAAGCTCGCCAGTTGCAGGGCCCAGGTGAGATCGGCTGAATCTCTTTCCGCCAACAGGACCGGCTCGCCGAGCTTCGTACCCGTGTCACGGGCGAAGCCGTCTTCGTCCACTAGCGTCTCCAGGAGATCACGCGTTTCGATCGCGTACGAAGGATCGGGGGGTGGTTCTTGGAGCGCCGTCACCTCGGGTGCAGCCACGTCGAGCGGCGGCAGTTCTTCGATGGCGATTCCATCGCCGTCAAAGAGCATGGGCAGCGTAATAGCCGCCACGGCGACGAGGAAAATCGTTCCAGTGATGCGATAACGAGTTTGGTCCGTCAATGGCGTCGACCACCGGGATGGCTCACCGTGCAAGCCAGTCCCGCATCCTCTCCACGAGATCAAAGGAACCCAAAACGAGAATAACACCGTTGCCCCTCGATGTAGACGCTCGGACCTGCTCGAGCACCTCTTCGAGGCTTCCGCTGGCGATCGAATCGACCGCGGCGCGCGAGGCGGTATCGACCCCGCGCTGACCGCGCTGACCATGCGTGTCGACGAAGGCGAAGTGGCGCGTGACGGTATCGAGCTCACCAACGATCGCTTCGACATCCTTGTCCTCGAGCGTCCCGACGAGGGCACAATCGACACATCCAAAGTGTTGCTCGATCTGGCCCCGTAGGAAGCGCGCGCCGTCGACGTTATGTGCAACGTCGACTACGTAGGTCGCCTGACCCCGTGCGACGACCTCGAACCGGCCCGGGTTTCTGATGTCTTCAGCAACGCAATCCCAGTCGCCGAGACATCGCGGATCGATGAGCGCGGCTGCTTGGAGTGCCGTCGCCACGTTCGTCGAATCCACATCGCAGGCCGCGGTCGGCAGCACGCGGCGCTTGGCCGAGGCGTCGGTCACGAAGTAGTGATCGTCCATCACGCCAAAGTCTCGTCCAGCCAGGAAGACTGGCGCGTCTAGCGTAGCGGCTCGGTCGAGGACCGAGGTTGGCGGGTCATTCGTGCCGAAAACGAGCGGTACGCCCCTGCGAAGGACGCCCGCCTTTTCGGCGCCGATCAACTCATGCGTATCACCGAGGTATTGCTGATGATCGAGGCCGATGCTTGTGATCACCGCGACGTCGGCATCCACGATATTGACCGCGTCCAGACGCCCGCCGAGGCCCACTTCGAGCAAGCTCACATCGCATTCCGACGTGCGATGGCGATAGAGCGCCGCGAGAATGCCGAACTCGAAATACGATAGCGGGATATCGCCTCGCGCCGCCGTGATTGCCTCGAACGCGTCGATCAGCTCATTGTCGGTGGCATCCTTGCCGGCGACCCGAACACGTTCGTTGAATCGATGCAGATGCGGCGAAATGGTCGCGCCGACGCGATGTCGGACGCCGAGAAGGGTCTCGAGCACCGCGACTGTCGAGCCTTTGCCGTTGGTTCCCGCGATCACCGCCGTCGTCGGCGCCGGCGGGTTCACGTCGAGGCGCCGCGCAACCTCTCGGATCCGATCGAGACCACGGAGCACATGGCTCGGATGCGTCGTGCCGAACGACGCGAGCCAGTCGTCGAGAGGCGCCATGGAGCTAGAGCGTGTCGAGTGCGTCGCGGAGCTCGCGCGTGCGCTTGCTCAGAACCGTAGGGATCGCCTCGAGTTCGGCTGATGCCATGGCGTTCACCAGCATGCTGCCGACAACCACACCATCGGCAAACGCACCGATCGCACGTGCCGAAGTCGCATCCTTGATCCCGAATCCCACGAGGATCGGCAACGTGGTCGCGCGCCGCAGTCGGGCCACCGCGCCTTCGACCTCTTTCGGGTTGAGGAGGTCGGCCCCGGTCGTGCCCTTGAAGCTCACGTAGTAGAGAAAGCCGCTCGCCATGTCGGCGATCTTTTTCGCTCTTCCAGGCGTTGTCGTGGGTGCGGCGAGAAGCACCAGATCCATATCCCGGCGCTCGAGGGCTGCCGCGAAATCCGTTGCCTCTTCCGGCGGCAGGTTGACGATGATGACGCCGTCCGCGCCCGCATCGGCCGCACGATCGACGAATCCGTCGACACCCATCTTCAGAAACTGGTTGAGATAGCCCATCAGGATGACGGGCGTCGTCGGATCGTTTTCGCGAAACGACGCCACCAGGTCGATCACGTCCGCGAGGGTCACCCCGTGGCGCAGCGCCCTCTCGGAACTCGCCTGGATTGCCGGACCTTCCGCTTCAGGATCGGAAAACGGCACGCCGAGTTCGATCAGATCGGCACCGCCCTCGACGAGGGCATGCATCGCCGGCACGGTGACGTCGAGGCCACGATCACCCGCGGTGATAAACGTGTTGAGCGCACGCTTTCCAGACTCGCGGCATCGCGCCAGCGTCGTTTCAATCCGCGTCATCGGCTAATCCAATCCCTTCGATCCGCGCCACCGTGTCGATGTCCTTATCGCCCCGTCCCGACAGGTTCACGATGATGACGTCGTCTTTTGGCCGCCGCGCCGCTTCCTGGGCAGCCCAGGCGAGTGCATGACTCGACTCGAGCGCGGGCAGGATGCCCTCCGTTCGATTCAAGAGTTTGAGCGCGGCAAGCGCTTCCTGATCGTTGACGCTGACGTAGCGCGCCCGACCAATATCCTTCCAGTAAGAGTGCTCGGGCCCGACCCCCGGGTAATCGAGTCCCGCGGAGATCGAATGGGCTTCTTCGATCTGGCCATCGTCGTTGTCGAGAACGTAAGTGCGGCTACCGTGGAGCACACCGGGTGTTCCTGCCGACAACGGCGCGGCATGTTCGCCGGATTCGATGCCGTGACCGGCCGCTTCGACCCCGACGATGTCGACGCTTTCGTCGTCGACGAACGGATAGAAAAGCCCCATCGCATTGGATCCGCCGCCGACGCAAGCGATCAGAAGATCCGGCAAACGCCCTTCCTTCTCGAGGCACTGCGCGCGCGCTTCATTGCCGATGACGCTCTGAAGTTCACGAACGAGCATCGGATACGGATGCGGTCCGGCGACGCTGCCGATGATGTAGTGGGTATCGTCGACGTGGGTGACCCAGTCGCGCATCGCCTCGTTCATGGCGTCTTTCAACGTGCGTGATCCCGATCGAACCGGGATGACACGCGCACCGAGCATCTTCATCTTGAAGACGTTGATGCTCTGTCGGCGGATGTCCTCCTCGCCCATGAAGACGTCACACTCGAGCCCCAGGCGGGCAGCGACCGTGGCGGTCGCGACACCGTGCTGGCCGGCACCCGTCTCCGCGATCACGCGCTCTTTGCCCATTCGCTTGGCCAGTAGCGCCTGACCGAGGGTGTTGTTGATCTTGTGCGCGCCGGTGTGGTTCAGGTCTTCACGCTTGAGGTAGAGGCGCGCGCCACCGATTTCGCTCGTCAGCCGTTCAGCGAGATAGAGCGGCGTCGGGCGGCCGACATATTCCACGAGATCGCGCTGGTACTCGGCCCGGAAGTCCGGATCGTTCCAACATTCCTCGAACAGCTCACTCAGCTCGTCGAGGGCACTCATGAGCGTTTCCGCTACGTAACGTCCGCCGAATTCCCCGTAGTGGCCCGACTCGGTCGGACCGTCGTAGGGCGGTCGGTTACCGATGGTCATTTCGTTCCTGCGTTCTCCTGATGTCAGTCGTTTGCGCGACGAACTTCGGCCATGAACCGGTCGAGCTTCGCGCGATCCTTACGTCGTTTGTCGCCACTCATTTCCACACCGCTCGCCACGTCGACCACCCGTGCGCGGGTGCAGCGAATTGCCCGCGCGACGTTGTCGGGGTCGAGGCCGCCAGCGAGCGCCAACGTACGATCCGTCGACGGCCACAGCGACCAACTGAACGTATGTCCGGTGCCACCGCGCTCACTCGGTGCATACGCGTCGAGAATGAAGGCATCCGCATCGGGGAACGCGCGATCGTAGTCCTCGAACGAGAAATCGGCGCCCACACCGAGCGCTTTCACATAGCGTCGAGAAAACTGGCCGCAGAATTCGGCCGGCTCGTCGCCATGAAACTGCAATCGATCGACGTTACTCGCCTCGACGACCTGTCGGACGGCTTCCGCCGACGGATTGACGAAAACGGCAACGGTCGTCACGAACGGTTGTACCGCGTCGACGATGGCCGCCAAGCGCTCGACGTCGATGAATCGCGGGCTTCGGGGGAAACAGTTCAACCCGATGGCATCCGCGCCTGCGTCGACAGCGGCGCGGGCGTCGTCGACGGACGTCACCCCACAAACCTTGACGCGAACACGAGACATCGGAAGAACCGGCGCGGAAAAAGATGCGCGAGTCTACAGGCGACGCGAGGCGGGCTAAAGGGCGCGTAGGAAGAACGGGTCGCGCGGCGCGAGTTCGAGCGATCGATAGCCCACGTGCACGAGATAGAGCCCTTGCGGTGGCGCGGTCGGGGCGCCGAGCCGTCGATCGCGGGCATCGCGCAGCGCGACGAACTCAGCTTCCGTTCGCTTACCCATGCCGACCTCGATCAGGTTGCCGGCGATGTTGCGCACCATATGCAGCAGGAAGGCGTTGGCTTCGATCTCGAGGACGACAAACGCCCCAGCGCGACGAACGGTAATCTCGTGCACCGCGCGCCAGGGCGTTCGGCTCTGACATCCGGCGCCCCGAAAACTCGAAAAATCCCGCTCACCGACGAGCGTCTGCGCGGACCGGTGCATACGTTCGTGATCGAGGGCCGCCGTGGTCGTACACAGGTTTCTGCCGATCACGAGTACGTCGTCCTGATCGAGCATCACATAGCAATAGCGCCGCGAGTGGGCATCGAACCTCGCGTGGAATCCTCTCGGCACCGATGTCTCGGCCCAGACGACGGCTACACCGTCACTTGTAAGCGACGTCACCCCGCGTCGCCATCCATCCGCGCTTCTCTCGGCGTTCGTCTCGAAACTGACGACCTGCTGAGTGGCGTGCACCCCGGCGTCCGTTCGCCCCGCGGCAACAAGGCGGACAGGTTCGTCCGCGACCCGTGAGATGGCCGCTTCGAGGTCCGCCTGGACAGAGGGGGCGTTGGCTTGGCGTTGGAAGCCGCGAAAGCTCGTTCCGTCGTATTCGACGCCGAGCGCGACGGTCAGGCGTCGATCTTCGCTAGTAATGCTTCCGCATCCGAACGTTCCTTGTCCGATCCTTCGCGAATGACCTCGACGAGGATTTCGCGTGCGCTCTCGGCGTCGTCGATGTCGACGTAAGCCCGCGCCAGGGCGAGCTTCGTGCCAGCGTCCGGGATGATGAGGCCGATATCCTCGAGATCGTCTTCCTCATCCTCGAGGGCGGCCGATGCGGCAACTTCGGCTTCTGCCGGCGGTTCGTCCGGCTCCCGCGGTGGCTCATAAGCGGCGGTGTTTGTGGCCGGCTCTTCATTCATCGCCGAATCGTCAGCCGGCGTCGGCTCGGGCGCAGCAGGAGATTCGTCCGGTGCGTCGGATTCCGCTTCCGATCCCTCGGCTTTTGCTTTGCGGTTGCGTCGAATACCCATCACGGTCGCGACCGCTCCGATCGCAACGACGGCAAACACACTGATACCGATGATCCAGCCCATACCGCCGCTCGGCGGCGAGCCGGCCGGCGCTGTGGCCGACTGGCGCGGCGTGTCCGGCCTCTGTTGAGGCTGACCGGCGGGCGGTGAATTCTCGCGCAACGTCATCGTCTGACCCGCGTCGTCCGCGGAACGTGCCGGTCGCGCTGGTGCAGCGGCTTGCTGCGTGTCGGCTGCTTCCAACCGACTCGTCAGGCTCATCACTTCCCGACGCAGCGCATCGCGTTCGGACTCGACGCCCGCGAGCCGGCTCTCGAGCTCCATCACCCGCGTCTCGGCCTGACGTTGGCCGAACCGGGCTTGCTCGAGCTGCCTGACGACGTCTCGCCGATTGTCGTCCTCGGCCGGTCGTTCGAGGCGGGCATCCCGCGCGGCGATCACCTCTTCGATCCGACGCGTGGCTTCGTCGCCTTCGCGCGTAGGCAACACCGGTGGCGGCGTCGGCGTTCGCGCCAGAACGTTTTCGGCAAGATCGGGAATCGTGATGACCGAACCTTCGAGAATCTGATCCGGATCGCGCAGAGAAAAGGCTTGCGGGTTCCCATCCTGAATCGCGCGCGCCATGCGTGCGGTGGAGATACCGCCGGATTGGTACCGACCCGCGATCGCCCAGAGGGTTTCGCCGCGTTGCACCGTCACCGTGCGTCCTGCTGGCTGCGTCGCCGGTTCGATCTGGCGAGCTGGCATCGCGGACGGTTCGACGACCGCGGGGCTCGGCGCCGCCACGGCGGGTGACGTGACCGTCACCGATTCACTCGGCAGAGCCGTGGCCACCATGGGTGTCGTGGACGTATCAAACCGCAGCACCTCTCGCCCGTTCGGTGAGAAGACCTCGATCAGGAAAGCGTCGGCCGGGACACCATTTGGGCCGACGATTCGAAGCACCAGCCCGTTTGCCCCGGATTGCACCGCAAAACGAAGGTCGGCCTCGGGTCGCGCCACGCCGCGCTCACTGTGCGCCGAAGCGCTCGCGAGACGAACAAAGACACTCGTCGGCGTAAACGAGTCGGCACCGACGAGCGACGCGACGAGAGCACCGTCTGCTTCACGACGGGCATCGGCCAATTCGAGCGCCTGAACGCCCTGCGTCACGATCAACGCGGTGACCATGCACCAGCGCGCAAAGGCCGTGCGAACGGCTGCCCATTTCTTCATAGACGTACCCGAGAATCCTTAAGCCCAGAGACTAGAGCAGTTCCTTGAGGGATTCAGCGATTTGTATCGAATTGAGCGCCGCGCCCTTGCGGACGTTGTCGGATACGACCCAGAGGTTGATGGCGTTCGTGCCCGCGAGACCGCGACGAATCCGTCCCACATAGACCGGATCCGTACCGGCCCCATGCAAAACAGCCGTCGGATAGCCGCCCCCCTCGAGCTGATCGATCACTTCCACCCCGGGCGCTACGCTCAGCAGTTCACGCACGGTCTCTGGCGCGATCGGATCGACCGTCTCGATATGGACCGCTTCCGAATGACCGTAGAAGACCGGGATTCGAACGCAGGTCGGATTCACCTCGATCGAATCGTCCTCGAAGATCTTGCGGGTCTCGTTGACCATCTTCATTTCTTCGGTCGAGTAACCGTTCTCACCAAAATCGGCGATGTGGGGGATGGCGTTGAAAGCAATCTGCACCGGATGTACCGACGTCTCGATCGGCTTGGTATTGAGGAGGTTCGCCGTCTGCCCCGCGAGTTCGAGAACGCCCGACGCGCCGGCGCCGGACACCGCTTGATAGGTGGCGACGTTGATCGTCCGGATCCCCACCGCGTCGTAAATCGGCTTCAACGCGACCACCATCTGAATCGTGGAGCAGTTCGGGTTGGCGATGATGTTCGGCCCGATACCGTCCTTGATTCGGTGTGCGTTGACCTCCGGCACGACCAGCGGAATGCCGTCTTCCATGCGAAAGCGCGACGTGTTGTCGATCACGACTGCACCGGCGGCGGCCGCTCGCGGCGCGTGGTCTCCGGACACCGAACCCCCGGCGGAAAAAAGGGCGATCTGCGTGTCGGCGAAGTCGAAATCGTCGAGCACTTCGACCTTCACCGACCGGCCGCCGAACTGCAGGCGTTTTCCGGCCGAACGTTCCGAGGCCAGCAGGCGGAGCTCGCCGATCGGAAACTCGCGTGATTCGAGGATTTCGCACATCGCCTCGCCGACAGCGCCCGTGGCACCGGCGACAGCTACGTTGAGCTTTTCCATGACATACCTCGTTCTATGCGCGGCTTTCGCGCGCGATTCGCGCGTTCGGACGCGCACGATTTACTAGAGTCGGTCGCTACGATCTCAGGGCGGCAATCACCGCGTCCGCCATCGCGTCCGTACCCACTCGCGTGAGTTTCGTGTTCGAGTGATCGAGCATGATGTCGGGCGTTCGAAAGCCTGCTTCGAGAACGCTCTGTACCGCACGCTCGAGGCGATCGGCGGCGTCCATTTCGTCGAGGCTGTAGCGCATCATCATGGCCGCGGAGAGCACGGTCGCGAGCGGGTTGGCGACGTTCTGCCCGGCGATATCGGGCGCGCTACCGTGCACGGGCTCGTACAAACCCTGACCACTGCCGTTCAGCGACGCCGAAGGCAACATACCGAGCGATCCGGTCAACATGGCCGCAACATCCGACAGGATGTCGCCGAACATATTGCCGGTCACGATCACGTCGAACTGTTTCGGCGCGCGGACGAGCTGCATCGCCGCATTGTCGACGTACATATGCGAGAGCTCGATGTCTTCGAAGTCCGCGTGCGTCTCATCGACCACTTCGCGCCACAACCGAGTCACCTCGAGCACGTTCGCCTTGTCGACCGAGCACACGCGACCGTTTCGTTTTTGCGCCAGATCGAACGCGACCCGTGCAATTCGATCGATTTCGTCCTCGGCGTAGACATAGGTGTTGAAGCCGCGCCGTTGGCCGTCCGCCTCCTCGACGCCTCGTGGTTCACCGAAGTAGATCCCGCCGGTGAGTTCTCGAACGATGAGAATGTCGAGATTCGCGACGAGTTCCGGCTTCAAAGACGAGGCGTGCGCGAGCGGCTCGAAGAGGATCGCGGGCCTGAGATTCGCAAAAAGGTCGAGCTCCGAACGAAGACCGAGCAAACCCCGCTCGGGTCGATCCATCATCGGCAGGTGATCCCACGCGGGACCGCCGACTGCGCCGAGGAGAATCGCGTCCGACGCTTTGGCCTTCTCGAGTGTCTCGGGCGGTAGCGCGACGCCTTCGGAATCGATCGCGACGCCGCCCAGAAGGCCGTGTTTGACGGTCAAGTCGACACCCGTGGCATCGAGCACCCGCTCGACATGCGGCATGACTTCGGCGCCGATGCCGTCACCGGGCAATACCAGCAGCTGGTGGCTCACCGCGACCCTCCGAACACCCACGGCATCGCTTTCTGATGGCGTGCTTCGAACGCGCGGATCTCGTCGGCATAAGAGAGCGTAAGGCCGATGTCATCGAGACCTTCGAGCAGGAGCTTCTTACGATCGGCTTCGATGTCGAACGCGAGCGATACACCATCGCCCGTGATCGTCTGGTTCTCGAGATCGACCGTCAGGTGCAGCCCGGGCGTCGACTCGATCGTCTCCATCAGTCCCTTCACAACCGCCTCGTCGAGACGGATCAGGAGCAGGCCATTCTTCAATGAGTTGTTGAAGAAGATGTCGGCGAAAGTCGGCGCGATGACACAGCGGAAGCCGAACTCCTGAATCGCCCAGACGGCGTGCTCACGGCTCGAACCGCAGCCGAAATTGTCTCCGGCGACGAGCACACTCGCGCTCTGATAGCGCGCCTGGTTCAGGATGAAGTCGTGGTTGATTTCGCGCTCGTTGGCCGTCTTCGAGAGATCACCCTCGTCGTGGTAGCGCCAAGCATCAAAGAGGTTGTCGCCGAAACCCGTGCGTCGGATCGACTTCAGGAACTGCTTGGGGATGATCTGATCTGTGTCGACGTTCGCGCGATTCATCGGCGCGACGAGGCCATGGTGGGTGGAAAAGGCATCCATCAGTCGAGCTCCCTCACATCGATGAAATGACCACTGACAGCGGCCGCGGCCGCCATCGCCGGACTCACAAGGTGGGTACGCCCCAGATGCCCTTGGCGCCCTTCGAAGTTGCGGTTCGACGTCGCGGCCGAGCGCTCTTGCGGGAAAAGTCGGTCGGAATTCATCGCGAGGCACATCGAACATCCCGGATCACGCCATTCGAACCCGGCCGCCGTCAGGACTTTATCGAGGCCTTCCTCTTCGGCCTGCGCTTTGACCAACCCCGAGCCCGGCACGACGAGTGCCTGGGTAATCGAAGGATGCACGTGACGCCCTTGCGCGACGGCCGCCGCCGCGCGGATGTCCTCGATGCGTCCGTTAGTGCAGCTGCCGATGAAAACCCGGTCGGGCGTCAGCTCGGACATCGTCTGGCCCGGCTTCAGATCCATGTAGTCGAGTGCCCGCGAGCAGAGTTCTTTTTTCCCCGGTTCGTCGAAATCATCGGGACTGGGAATCGGCTCGTTCACGCCGACGACGAGTTCGGGTGATGTGCCCCAACTCACCTGCGGAACGAGGCTTGCCGCATCCAACGTCATCTCACGATCGAACACAGCATCCGGGTCGGAGACGAAGCCCCGCCAGAGCGCTTCCGCCTGGACCCACTCATCGCCGACGGGCGTAAACGGTCGACCACGAACATAGTCGATCGTCGTGTCATCGACCGCTACGAGACCGGCTCGCGCGCCCGCTTCGATCGACATGTTGCAGAGCGTCATCCGCGCTTCCATCGACAACGCACGCACCGCATCACCCGCGTACTCGATCGTATGACCCGTGGCGCCGGCTGTGCCGATGGCGCGGATGATCGCGAGAATGAGGTCCTTCGAGGTCAGGCCCGCGCCGAGTTGGCCCGTGACCTCGATGCGCATGTTCTTGCTCTTCTGTTGAACGAGGCATTGGGTCGCGAGCACATGTTCGACGTCCGAGGTGCCGATCCCTTGTGCCAGGGCCGCGAAGGCACCGTGGGTCGACGTGTGGGAATCGCCACAAACGATCGTCATTCCCGGCAGGGTCGCGCCCTGCTCGGGGCCGACTACGTGCACGATGCCCTGGCGAATGTCCGTCATCTCGAACTGCTCGATGCCGTAGCGTTTGCAGTTCTCATCGAGCGTGATCACCTGGATTCGGGCGATCTCGTCATCGATGCCGCCGATCCCGGCCGCACGATTGGTCGTCGGCACGTTGTGATCCGGCGTCGCGAGATTCGCGCCGACGCGCCAAGGCGTGCGGTTGGTGAGGCGCAGTCCTTCAAAGGCCTGCGGCGAAGTGACTTCGTGCAGCAGATGCTGATCGATATAGAGAATCGACATCCCATCATCGCGTTCAGCGACCAGATGGGCATCCCAGATTTTGTCGTAGAGCGTCTGAGGAGCCATTCACTTTTCCGCCTTCGGAGCTACAGGGCGCGCATCATAGGATCGTACAATCGATAAAACCAATTGATCATTTTTATAATCTCCATAATGGACTGGAATGATTTACAAGCGTTTGTCCTCGTCGCCGACGGCGCCTCCTTTTCGCAAGCGGCGGCGGCTTTGCACGTCACGCAGCCCGCGGTCACGAAACGTATTCGCAACCTCGAGGAACGTCTCGGCGTCCCCCTCTTCGATCGGATCGGGCGACGAGCGCACCTGACGAACGCCGGCGAACTCCTGCTACCGCGGGCGAAGGAACTCCTCAGCCAGCGCGACGATGCCGAACGCCTGGTACGCAATACACAAGGCGAGATCGCCGGTGTCCTGAAGCTCGCCACCAGCCATCACGTGGGCTTGCACCGCCTCGCGCCGGTTTTGAGAGAGTACGCGCGTCGCTATCCTGATGTGCGCCTCGACATTCGTTTCGAAGATTCCGAAGCTGCCCACGCGCTCGTCACCGAGGGGCGTTCCGAACTCGCCGTCGTGACGCTCGATCCGCGCGGCGACATCGATACCGATCACGTCCTCGTCCGCCGCACGCTCTGGCAGGACCCGCTCGTCTTCGTCACGGAACGTGACGTCAAAGCGCGGGAACCGCTGACGCTCGCTCAACTCGCCGAGCGGCCGAGCATCCTGCCGGGATTGGAAACCTATACAGGGCGCATCGTGCGAGATCGATTTCGCTCCGAAGGATTCGATCTCAAACCCGAGATGTCGACGAACTACCTCGAAACGATCGGCATGCTCGTCGGGATCGGGCTCGGCTGGAGCGTGCTGCCACGGACGCTCCTGACCGACGAGATCCGCGAACTCGCCGTCGCGACCGCGCCCATGTCACGCGAACTCGGCTCGATAACCCATCCACATCGCTCGCTCAGTAACGCCGCCTCCGCGTTTCTCGCGACGCTTGGCGAGCACGGCGACTAGCGCCGCCCGAGGTCAGTCCGTCGGCCGCGTGACACCGTCGTTCTGTCCGCGATCGCGCAGGAAGTGATCCATCAGGACGAGCGCTACCATCGCCTCGGCGATGGGAACGGCGCGAATGCCGACACAGGGGTCATGTCGGCCAGTCGTGACGACTTCGACTTCGTTGCCGTCCGTGTCGAGGCTGCGACCCGGGATCGTGATGCTCGAGGTCGGCTTCAGCGCAATATGCGCAATGAGATCCTGACCCGATGAGATGCCGCCGAGCACGCCGCCGGCGTCGTTCTTGAGAAAACCGCTGCCGTCGCGTTCATCACGATGCTCACTGCCACGCTGGGTGACGGAGCGGAAACCAGAGCCGATCTCGACACCTTTGACCGCGTTGATGCCCATGAGCGCACCGGCGAGATCCGCGTCGAGCTTGCCGAACACCGGTTCACCGAGGCCGACCGGCATCGCGTCGGCCACTACCGTGACTCTGGCGCCGACGGAGTCACCCGCACGCCGCAGGGCATCAATATCGGCCGCGATCGCGTCGACCGATTGCGGATCGGCGCAGAAGAACGGGTTCGTATCAACGGCCGTCCAGTCGTTCAGGTCGAGTGTTCGTTCGCCAATCTGTGAGAGGTAACCGCGGACCCGCGTTCCGGCGACTGTCGAGAGGTACTTCTTCGCGATCGCGCCCGCCGCGACACGCATGGCGGTCTCACGTGCACTCGCTCGACCGCCACCGCGGTAGTCGCGCACACCGTACTTCGTCAGATACGTGAAGTCGGCGTGTGCCGGGCGGAACTGATCCTTGATCTTGCCGTAGTCGCGTGAACGTTGATCGACGTTTTCGATCACGAGGCCGATCGACGTACCGGTCGTGACCCCTTCGAAGACGCCCGAGAGGATCTTTACCTGGTCGGGTTCGCGCCGCTGCGTCGTGTACTTCGACTGACCGGGGCGACGGCGATCCAGATCCCCCTGTAGGTCGGCCTCATCGAGCGACAGTCCCGGCGGGCAGCCGTCGACGACGGCGCCAAGCGCCGGTCCGTGGCTTTCGCCAAAGGTCGTCAGCCGGAAGGCCTGACCAATCGAGTTACCCGCCATGGGCTAACCATCCGTTGTGCAGTGTGCGTACCGGCGCGCGAGTTTACTTGAGGATTCCGCCCTTATCCGCCCGAGACGAAGACACCGAAGGTACCGTCCGCTTGCGGCTCGGCCCAGGCGAGTTCTACCCAGATCGGCTGGCGCGCCGGAAAACTGCGATCGAACGCAGCCGCGCCGTTGCCGACTTCACCCACGAGCAACCCTCCCGGCATCAGATGATCGTCGATCGTCGCCAGGATCCGTCGCCATAGATCCAGGCCGTCCGATCCGCTTTCCAAACCCCGCCGCGGTTCGTGCGCGTATTCCGGTGGAATCGAAGCGTATTCGTCCGCGGCGACGTAGGGCGGGTTGCAGACGATGAGGTCGTAACGGGTCGTTCCCACGGGCTCGAAGAGATCGCCCTCGAATACCTGCACACGATCGGCAAACGCGGCCGTGTTTCGCCGGGCGAGTTCGATGGCCCGGGGATCGATGTCGACCAGATCGACCTGCACGTCGGGGAATACGCGCGCCGCGAGCGCTCCGAGGCAGCCGACGCCGCAACAGAGGTCGAGAACGTGTTCCGGTGTCCGACGAATCCAGGGCACGAGCCCTTCCACGATCATGCCGCCGATCGGCGAGCGCGGGACCATGACCCCGAGGTCGACGTCGAGTTCGAGCCCCCAGTACAAACACTTGCCGAGGATATAAGCGAGCGGCTCGCGGTCGGCGATGCGCCGTTCGAGCCAGGCAGCGAGGGTTCGTTCGGGATCGTCCGTCGTCGACGCCGCATCGACGAGTGCCACAGCCTCCGCTTCGGCATCGAGATAACCGTGGCCGAAATGGAGGTCCGCTTTCTCGAGTCGGGCGCGACAGGCGTCGATCGCGCTCTGCCGCGCGGTCGCGTTACGGTCGATCGCGATAGGGCCGCACGATCTCGACCCGCTCGTTCGGCACGTCCTGGCGCGGCATCAACGGGCCCGCGCCGAACGGTTCCGCCTTGAGTCCAGCCGCCGTCAGCCGTTCCGCGGCCGCCGCGGCGCAGCGGTTCGAGCGCTCGATGAGCGCTTCGACATCCGGCGATCCGCCCAGGTGGCAAACGACGACCAGGTCTTCACGCGCAAACGATCGCAGCGCTTCGCCAACGCGATCGAGTTCAGCGAGTGCTCCGTCGTCCAGATTGCCGCTTCGTCGATCCGGCGTGATGCCTTCGATGATCGTCCACCCTCGCCGCGCGAGCAGGCCGGACAGATCCCGGTTTACGTCGAACTCGACCGCGCCATCCGTCGTCAGCACTTCAACGTGGCCATAAATCCGCTTGTTACCCCGCTGGACGACATAGACGGCGATCAGTTGAGAGCGATCGCCGGGGATCTGTGCGGCGAAATAGTGCTGCGCGTTGACCGGCGCGGCGAGCACGGCTACGCGGAAAACATCGTTCGCCCAGACCGTGCTTCGGCCGCAATCGGCACCGCGACAATCGAAAATGATGTCGCCGCCGCGTTCCATCACCGCACTCTGGTAGTAGGCGAAGATTTCGTCGGGCCGCTCATAGCTCGGGATGCGGTACGTGCGCCGTTCAAGATCGCCGGCGACCCGGACGCTCTTTTCGATCCGAACGTCGCGGCGGATCTTGTCGACGGGGCCCGTGATGAACTGGTGTGCGCGTTGCGCGGCGCGGGTTTCAGTCCGCTCGACCGTCGATCCGGGGAACGGCTCGATGTCGATGTCGGCGAATGCGCCCTCCGCGATCGCGAGTACGCCGATCGCCAGCGTCAGAAACGGGCCAATGGGGCGATCCGAGAGCTTCATGATTCGTTTCATGACTTCACCGACACCTCGGTAATCAACCGGTTCCGTCCAAATCCGAATGCGTCGCGGCGAGCGGTATCCGCTGTCGCGCAGTTATCCGCTCCAACGACCGCGACGTTTCTCGCCCTAGTGTAGCGAAGTGAGCCGTCGAGATTGTTAGTGGAGCAATTCGACCAGAATCCGGTTCACCCGTTGCACGTACTCACCCGGCGAGGTGATCGTGTTGCCCTCGGCGAGATTCGCCTGATCGAAGACCACACACGCCAGATCGTTGAATCGATCCTCGTCGGGTTCGGTGTCGAGGTGGCGAATCAAGGGATGATCGGCGTTGACCTCCAGATGCGGTTTCGTCTCTGGAACTTCCTGACCGGTCGCCTCCAGGATGCGCCGCATCTGTGCGCCCATATCTTCTTCGTTCAACACCAGACATGCGGGCGAATCAGTCAGACGCTTCGAACGCCGCACGGACGCCACGCGTTCACCGAGCGCGCCTTGTATGCGCTCGAGCAGCGGCTCATCGACCGACTCGTCGGCCTCGTTTTCCGGTTCGTCGTCTTCGAGGTTGAGTTCACCGCGCGATGCGTCTTGAAACGACTTGCTGTCGAACTCGTTCGCGAACGACATGAACCATTCATCGATCCGGTCGACGAGCAGCAGCACCTCGATCCCTCGCTTCTTGAAAACTTCGAGATGCGGGCTCTGTCGGACGGCGCTGAGCGATTCGCCGATGATGTAGTAAATCTTGTCCTGCCCCTCCTGCATGCGTTCCACGTAGCTCGCGAGCGACGTTCTTTGCTGATCGAGGGGATCGGCGGTTGATGCGAACCGCATGAGTTTCAGGAGCGGTTCCTGATTGCCGAAGTCTTCGCCGACACCTTCCTTCAGCACCTGGCCGAACTCGTCCCAGAAGGCACCGTAGTCGTCGGCGTCGAGCTTGGCGAGCGTGTCGAGCACGCGTTTTGTCAGCGCATTCTTGATCGATCGGGTGGATTCATCCTGCTGGAGGATCTCGCGTGAAACGTTGAGCGGTAGATCGTTCGAGTCGACGACGCCCCGGACGAATCTCAGGTAGAGCGGCAGAAACTGATCCGCGTCGTCCATGATGAAGACGCGTTGGACGTAGAGCTTGAGGCCGCGCGGCACGTCCCGGTTCCACAGGTCGAACGGAGCACGCTTCGGGATGTACAGAAGGCTCGTGTATTCGAGCTTGCCCTCGACACGGTTGTGACTCCACGTCAGCGGTTCGTCGAAATCGTGCGAGACGTGCTTGTAGAACTCCTTGTACTCGTCCTCGCCGACGTCCGAGCGCGAGCGGGTCCAGAGTGCCTTCGCTTCGTTGACCGTCTCGGTGCCTTCCTCGTCGCCTTCCTTGTCCATCACGACCGGAACGGCAATGTGATCCGAGTATTGCCTGACGATCGATCGCAGTCGAAATCCGTCTGCAAACTCCGCGGCGTCGTCCTTGAGCGAGAGCACCACGCGGGTACCACGCGGAAGATCGTCCACGGTTTCGACCGTGAATTCGTCCTCGCCAGCCGAGGTCCAGCGCGTGCCTTGGGTCAATCCCGCACGGCACGTCAGCACTTCGACGTCATCCGCGACGATGAACGCGCTGTAGAACCCGACACCAAACTGACCGATGAGGGCCGCGTCCTTCTGCTGATCACCCGTCAGATGCTCGAAGAACTCCTCCGTGCCCGACTTGGCGATCGTGCCGAGGTTGTCGATCACTTCTTCGCGCGACATGCCGATTCCGTTGTCGACGATCGCAAGCGTCTGCGTGTCCTTGTCGAACTCGATCTTGATCTCGAAATTTGGATCGGATCCTAAGAGTCCGGTGTCGTTGAGTGCCTCGAAACGGAGCTTATCGATCGCATCGGAGGCGTTGGAGATCAACTCGCGCAGGAAAATCTCGCGGTTCGAGTACAGCGAGTTGATCATCAGTTTCAGGAGCTTTTTGGCTTCGGTCTGGAAACCGCGGGTTTCGGTGGCTTCGGACATACGTCGACTCACGCGTATTGGTTTACGGCGGGCAATATGGCTTCCGCCAAACAAATTTCAAGCGCCCGAATTCGCACGAGCGCTGGCGAACCCCAACGCCGGGGCACGGTTTGGGCGTCACTCACCAGGCCCGCGCACAGCGCGAGCCTGGCGCGGCGTTCAATCCCAGCCGGTGATCTCGGCGAGCGCGTCGCCGATTTGGGCGAGGCTCTTCACCGTTCGAACGCCCGCCGACTCGAGTGCGGCAAACTTCTCGTCCGCCGTACCTTTGCCGCCGGCGATGATCGCCCCGGCGTGGCCCATGCGCTTACCCGGCGGCGCGGTCACGCCCGCGATATAGCCGACAACGGGTTTGGTGACGTTCGCCTTGATGAAGTCCGCAGCTTCCTCTTCGGCGGTACCGCCTATCTCGCCGACCATCACGATCGCTTCGGTCTGCGGATCGGCTTCGAAGAGCCCGAGGATGTCGTTGAAATGCGATCCCGGGATCGGATCACCGCCGATGCCCACACAGCTCGATTGGCCGTAGCCCTTGTCCGTCGTCTGCTTCACGGCCTCGTAGGTGAGCGTTCCCGAGCGGGAAACGACGCCAACTCTGCCTGGTAGGTGAATGTCGCCCGGCATGATGCCGATCTTGCACTCCCCTGGCGTGATGACGCCTGGGCAATTCGGCCCGATCAGACGCAGTCCGCGCGCATCGAGTCGTTCTTTGACGGCGAGCATGTCGAGCGTCGGGATACCCTCGGTGATACAGACGATCAGTTCGATTCCTGCATCGACGGCTTCGAAGATCGAATCCTTGCCGAAACGCGCCGGGACGTAGATGACGGTCGCCGTGGCACCTGTGGCATCCACCGCTTCCTGGACCGTGTCGAAAACCGGCCGGTCAAGATGCGTGGTTGCACCTTTCCCGGGTGTCACACCCCCGACCACCTGCGTGCCGTACGCGATCGCCTGCTCGCTGTGGAGCGTGCCCTGCGACCCCGTGAATCCCTGGCAAATCACCTTGGTGTCTTTGTCGACGAGAATACTCATGCCGCACCTCCGGCCGCCGCCACGGCCTTTTCGGCCGCATCGACCAACGATTCCGCCGTGACGATGTCGACGTCCGAATTCGCGAGGGTCTCGAGACCCGCCGTCGAGTTGTTGCCCTCGAAACGAACGACGACGGGTACTTCAACGCCGACCTGTTTGACCGCCGCGATGATCCCCTCGGCGATGACCTGACACGAGACGATGCCGCCGAAAATGTTGATCAGAACCGCGCTCACCGCCGCATCGGACAAGATGATTTTGAACGCCTCGGCGACCGCTTCCTGAGTAGCACTTCCGCCGACATCCAGGAAGTTGGCCGGATTGCCGCCGTGAAGCTTCACGAGGTCCATGGTGCCCATGGCAAGACCGGCGCCGTTGACCATGCAGCCGATCGAGCCATCGAGAGCGACGTAGTTGAGACCGAATTCGTCGGCCTGCGACTCGCGCTCGTCTTCTTGCGATGCATCGCGCAGTTCGACCAGCTTCGGCTGCCGATAGAGCGCGTTGTTGTCGATGTTCACCTTCGCGTCGAGGCAGTGCACGTCGCCTCCGGCCGTGATGATGAGCGGATTGATCTCGACCAACGAGCAATCGAGCTCGTGGAAGAGCCTGGATAGATTGACGAAGAGCGAGGCGAACTGATTGATCTGCGCGCCCGACAGGCCAAGTTCGAAAGCGAGTGCACGGCCTTGGTAGCTCTGTGCGCCCGTCACCGGATCGATCGTCACACGTAGGATCTTGTCGGGGGTCTCCTCCGCGACCTTTTCGATCTCGACGCCACCTTCGGTCGAGGCCATGACGACCACCCGCTGTGAAGAGCGATCGATCACGAGTCCCAGATAGAGCTCGCGGTCGATGTCGGAGGCTTCTTCGACATAGATCTTGCTGACCGGCGCGCCTTCTTCGTCCGTCTGAATGGTGACGAGTCGTTGGCCCACCCATTGCTCGGCGAACGCGCGGACATCGTCGAGGGAGTTGACGAGCTTCACCCCGCCTGCCTTGCCGCGCCCGCCGGCGTGGACCTGGACTTTGGTGACCCACTGCGAGCCGCCGAGTTCTTCCGCGGCCGCCACTGCCTCATCGGCGGTATCGACGGCGATCCCGCGCGAGACGGGGAGCCCGTACTCCGCAAAAAGCGCCTTGGATTGGTATTCGTGCAAGTTCATGTCGTTGTTTTTTCCTCCCCTGCGAGCGCGAACAAGCGCCTCGTCTTCGCGCTCAGTTCAAGCGCCTCCATTGTTTGATCGGCTGTGGGCCAGACCCGTCGCGATCCCGACCTACTTTCGTTTCCGGTTAATCATATGAATCGCATGGCCGTTGACGCCAAGGGCTGCCTCGTGCATCGCCTCCGATAGCGTCGGATGCGCAAACATCGTGAGGCCAATGTCCTCGGCACAGGCGCCGAACTCCATCGCGACGACCGCCTGGGCGATGAGTTCACTGGCACTCGGTCCAACGATATGCACCCCTCGAATGCGATCCGTTTCCGCGTCCGCGATCACTTTGACGAGACCAACGGTGTCGTTGGCCGCCAATGCCCGGCCATTGGCCGCGAAGGAGAACGTGCCGACCGTGTATTCGTCGCCATCGGCTTTGAGTTCTTCTTCCGTTTTGCCCACCCAGGCGACTTCCGGGTGAGTGTAGATGACGGACGGGACACACTCGTAGTTGACGAGCGATTTCTGATCGGCGATTCGCTCCGCGACCATGACACCCTCCTCGGTGCCTTTGTGCGCCAACATCGGCCCCCGAACGACGTCCCCGACGGCGTACACATGCGGCACGTCCGTCGCGCAGAGGTCGTTGACGTAAAGAAACCCACGTTCGTCGAGATTGACGCCGCTGTCTTCCGCCAGCAGGCCCTCGGTGTACGGCCGACGACCCACGGCGACGATGAGGCGATCGACTTCCAGCGATTTGTCCTCTTCGCCTTCCTGATACCCGACGCGAACGACGCCGTCCTCGACGGCTGCGCTGACGACTCGAGTCCCGAGTCGGATGTCGAGACCTTGTGAGCGAAACGCCCGCTCGGCATCACGGGCGATTCGACGATCCGCCATTGGCAGGAACGTATCGAGTGCTTCCAACACGACGACCTCGGATCCGAGGCGCGACCAAACGCTGCCCAGTTCGAGGCCGATCACCCCTGCACCGATGACGCCGAGGCGCTGGGGTACAGAATCGAATGCGAGCGCACCGGTTGAATCGACGATCGATTCGCCATCGGTCGGCGCAGGCGGAATCTCGATCGGTACCGAGCCCGGCGCCAGGACGACGTTTGCCGCTTCGATCAACGTCGTTTCGCCCGCGTGATCCGTGAACTCGACGCGGCCGCCCGAGAGAAGCTTCCCGAAGCCCGCCAGCGACGTGACACCATTGCCTTTGAAGAGGGCCGCGACACCGCCCGTGAGTTTGTCGACGACCTCCTCCTTGCGCCGCATCATCTGCGCGACGTCGATGGTGGGGCTGCCAACCTCGATTCCCATTTGAGAGAACCCATCGCGCGCCTGGGCAAAGTGATGTGATGCATCCAGGAGCGCCTTCGACGGGATACAGCCCCAGTTGAGGCACGTTCCGCCGAGCGTCGGATTGCCTTCGTCGTCGAGGGCAGAATCGATGCAGGCCGTCGACAAGCCGAGTTGTGCACAACGGATCGCCGCCGCGTAGCCCGCGGGGCCCGCGCCGATGACAACGACATCGAAAGGTCCCATCTAGAGCTCCAACAGGATCCGCGCGGGATCTTCGATGAGTTGCTTGATCGTGACGAGAAAGCGAACCGCCTCCTGGCCGTCGATCAGTCGGTGATCGTACGAAAGCGCTAAGTACATCATCGGTCGAACGACGACCTCGCCGTCTACGACGATCGCGCGATCTTCGATCTTATGCATGCCGAGAATGCCGGTCTGTGGCGGGTTCAGGATCGGGGTCGACATCAGCGAACCGAAGACGCCGCCGTTCGAGATCGTGAACGTTCCGCCCGCCATGTCCTCGATCGCGAGTTTGTTCGTCTGGGCTTTTTCGCCGTATTCCGCCACAGCGTCTTCGATCTGGTGCAGGCCGAGCGCATCGGCGTCACGAATCACCGGGACGACAAGCCCTCGCTCGCTGCTGACCGCGACGCCAATGTCGTAGTAGCCGTGGTAGATGACATCGCTGCCGTCGATCGAGGCATTCACCGACGGAAACCGTTTGAGCGCTTCGACCGAGGCACGCACGAAGAAACTCATGAAGCCCAGCCTCGTGCCGTTGTGGCGTGCCTGGAACTCTTCCCCGTAACGCCGCCGCATTGTCATGATCGGCGCCATGTCGACCTCGTTGAAGGTCGTCAGCATCGCGGCCGTCTGCTGCGCCTCGACCAGCCGTCGGGCGATGCTGGCGCGCAGGCGCGTCATCGGTACCCGTCGTTCGACACGTTCGTCGTCCGTCGACGCGGCCGTAAGCGAGGACGGTCCCGTCGGCTCCGCCGATGGTCGCGGCGCCGCGGCGGCAGGTTCCGCTATCGGCGGTTCAACCGGGCGAGGTGCAGCGCTATCCGCAAGGCCACCATCGATCTCTCGCCGCACATCCTCCTTCGTGACGCGCCCCCCACGACCCGTTCCGACAACGGCACCGATATCGATACCCTGTTCGTCAGCGAGCTTACGAGCGGAAGGCGCCGGATGTGAGCTCACCGCTTCGAGCGTTTCAACCGGCTCCGTCGTCGGCGCTTCTTCAGCGCGCACATCGCTCGGCGCGGCTGGATCCGCCACGCTCTCTGTCGAGAAGATCGCTAAAACATCTTCAGATTCAACGATATCGCCTTCATTCTTGAGAATGGATGACAGCACACCATTGGCTGGCGCGACGACTTCCAGCACCACTTTGTCGGTTTCGATATCGACGAGGAGCTCGTCCCGGCTGACGTCCTCGCCCACTGCCTTGTGCCAGGCTGCCACGGTTCCGTCCGTGATGGATTCCGGAAAAGTCGGTGTTTTGATCTCGATCGTCACGAAGGCGGTCCTAAAGCGGCATTAACGAGTTGATGCTGTTGTTCGACGTGGCGGGCGACATAACCCCCCGCCGGCGCCGCAAAGCTTTCACGACCAGCATACTGAAGGGAAAGTCCTGCTTGATGACGTTCGGTCGCGCGGACCAGTCGATGCTGACAGGAGTACCAGGCGCCCTGGTTCTTCGGTTCTTCCTGGCACCAGACCACTTGCGTGACGTTCTTGTACTGGCTCATGAGATTGACGAGTTGCTCTTCGGGAAACGGATAGAGCTGCTCGATCCGGAAGATGACGACGGCGGGATTCGCGTCTTCCCTTCGTTGCGTCAGGAGGTCGTAGTACACCTTCCCACTGCAGAGCACGATGCGCCGAATCGCATCCGGATCATGATCGTCCTGCTCGCCGATGACCGGTTCGAAACCACCTTCCGTCAGGTCTTCGAGCGTCGAGGTCGCGAGCTTGTGGCGTAAGAGGCTCTTCGGCGTCAGAACGACGAGCGGGCGGCGCATCGGACGAATCATCTGGCGGCGCAACACATGGAAAATCTGCGCGGGCGTCGTCGGAATGCAGACCTGCATGTTGTGCTCCGCACACAGTTGCAGGTAACGCTCGAGACGAGCCGAGGAGTGTTCGGGTCCCTGCCCTTCATAGCCGTGCGGCAGCAGTAGAACCAGACCACACAGCCTTGCCCATTTGGCTTCGGCGCTCGAGACAAACTGATCGACGACGACCTGCGCGCCATTGGCGAAATCGCCGAACTGCGCTTCCCAGATGACGAGTGTGCGCGGCGTCGTGGCCGCATAGCCATACTCGAACGCGAGTACCGCTTCCTCGGACAACAGCGAATCGTAGATCCAGAAACGCGTATCCCCATCGAGCGCATCGAGTGGGACGTAGCGGGATCCGTCTTTCTGGTTGGTCAGGGTCGCGTGGCGATGGGAAAAGGTGCCGACACCAACGTCCTGGCCCGTCAGACGGATGTTGTAGCCTTCGGCGAGGAGTGTCGCGTAGGCCATCGTCTCGCCGAACCCCCAGTTGAGCTGCAGCGCGCCGGCGCGCATCTTCTTCCGGTCCTCGACGATCTTGGTGACCTGACGATGGAGCGCCAGGCCGTCGGGCACGTCGTCGAGCCGTTCCGCGAGTTCGCGAAGATCGCTCAAGCCGACGCTCGTGTCGCCCGGCGCTTCCCAGTCGTGGCCGAGATAGGGTCGCCAATCGACGAACAGCGACTCGTCGGGTTCGTGCACCAGCGCAAGCGCGACGTGTTCGCCTGAATCGAGCGCACTTCGATAGCTATCGACCTGGGCGTCGGCCGTTTCGCCATCCAACAGACCTTCCTCTATCAGACGGTTCGCGTAGAGCGTGCGCGTCGTCGGGTGCTTGCGGATCGCCTGATACATCAGCGGCTGCGTCTTCATCGGCTCTTCAGCTTCGTTGTGACCGCGGCGCCGATAGCAGACGAGATCGATGACGACGTCTTTCTTGAACTGCATGCGGTAGTCGACCGCAAGCTGCACGGCGAGCACACACGCTTCCGGATCGTCGCCGTTCACGTGGAAGATCGGTGCGCGCACCATCTTGGCGACTTCCGAGCAGTACTCCGTCGATCGTGCGTCTTCGCGGCGGTGCGTCGTGAAGCCGACCTGATTGTTGACGATCAGGTGGATCGTTCCACCGACGCGGTTTGCGACATCTGGAACGTTTCCATGACGACGCCCTGGCCCGCAAAAGCGGCATCGCCGTGGACGACAAGCGGGACGACCAGGTCACCATGTTGGTCCTCACGCCGGTCTTGACGCGCGCGTACCGATCCCGTCGCGACGGGCCCGACGATCTCGAGGTGCGACGGGTTGAACATCAAAGCGAGGTGCATCTCGCCGCCCGGCGTCTGCGCGTTGGACGAAAAACCCTGGTGATACTTCACATCGCCGCTGTGATCGGATCGAGGCAGGACGCCCTCGAATTCGTCGAAGAGATCAGAGGGGTCCTTGCCGAAGATGTTGACGAGCACGTTCAGGCGACCGCGGTGCGCCATCGCGATGACCGTCTCGACGACCCCGTGGGAACCGCACCGTTGCAGCGTTTCGTGCACCATCGGGATCAGGCTTTCACCGCCCTCGAGCCCGAACCGCTTGGTGCCGGGATAGCGTGCGTGAAGATACTTTTCGAGCCCTTCGGCGGCGGTCAGCCGTTCGAGGATCGCCTCTTTGGACGCCGCGGAAAGGTTAGCGCGCGCGTGGACCGACTCGAGACGCTGGCGCACCCAGAGCTGCTCAGCTTCGTCGGTGATGTGCATGTACTCGGCACCGATGGAGCCGCAATAGGTCTCCGACAGGGCCTGCACGATGTCACGCAACGTCGCCTGGCCACTCTCGAAGAATTGCGCCGAGCCGGTGTGGAAGACGGTGTCGAGATCGGCATCGTTGAGCGCGTGGTAGTCGAGTTCGAGCTCGGGCGCGGGTTCGCGTACCCACATTTCCAGCGGATCGATCCGCGCTTTGAGATGGCCACGACGCCGGTAGGCGCTGATCAGCTCGAGCACGCGGATCTGCTTGCGTTCGTGGTCCGACGAAACCTCGGTACTGACCCTTTCGGGACGTGCCTTCAGGCGATTGCGACCGAGCCGCTCGAAATGCTGGATGACGGTACTGTGGGAGACGTCGCCGGCGACCCCTTCGACCATCGGCAGGCGATTGAAGTATTGCTGCCAGACCTCGGGAACACTCGTCGGATCTTCGAGGTAGGCCTCGTATAGCATCTCGATATAGGCCGCGTTGCCGCCGGCCAAGTGCGACGAGCGCTGCATGCGCTCCATGAACGTCGGTTCGCTCAAAATCGCTGTCCTTTCAAATCACGTCCCAATCACGCATCGGCCATCGTTTCAGGCGCGTGTTGGAACCAGAGACGAGAATCCGGGCGGGCAGCGAAGGAACTCCTCAGGTGCCCGCCTTCAACAACATCGTACGTATTTTGCCGATCGCACGGGTGGGATTGAGGCCCTTGGGACAAACATTCACGCAATTCATGATCCCGCGGCAGCGAAATACGCTGAATGGATCCTCGAGGGCGGCCAAACGCTCCGCCGTTGCGGTGTCGCGACTGTCCGCCAGGAACCGATAGGCCTGCAGGAGGCCCGCCGGGCCGATGAATTTGTCGGGGTTCCACCAGAACGACGGACACGATGTCGAGCAACACGCACACAGAATGCACTCGTAGAGGCCGTCGAGTTCGCTCCTTTCCTCCGGCGTCTGAAGACGCTCCTGCGCCGGCGGCGGGGTGTCGTTGATCAGATACGGCTGGATCTTTTCGTATTGCCGATAGAACTGGGTCATGTCGACGACCAGATCCTTGACCACCGGCAAACCGGGCAGCGGACGAAGCGTCAGCTTGCCGTTCTTTGCGACGCTCGAGACCGGCGTCATGCACGCAAGGCCGTTCGTACCGTTCATGTTGACGCCATCGGAACCGCAGACCCCTTCGCGGCACGAGCGCCGATAGGTGATCGACGGATCTGCCGCCTTAGCCAACTCCAGGACGTCGAGGACCATCAGGTCGCGACCTTCCGGGAGGTCGACGTCAACGGTTTCCATCCGCGGATTCTCATCCGCGTCGGGGTCATAGCGATAAATGCTGATTTGCATCTTCAGTTTTTCTCTTCGATCAGTCGTACCAGGAGACGTGCCTAGTACTTACGCTCGGTCGGTTGGAACGCGTCGACGGTCTTCGGTGCGAAGTTGACGCCGCGTTTGCCCACCCGCTTGTCAGTCGGGAAATACATCGAATGGCACAACCAGTTTTCGTCGTCGCGCTCTTGATAATCGTCCCGTGCATGCGCACC
Source organism: uncultured Pseudomonadales bacterium (assembly GCA_951813295.1). Lineage (GTDB taxonomy): Bacteria > Pseudomonadota > Gammaproteobacteria > Pseudomonadales > Azotimanducaceae > VXYL01. The sequence goes on along the minus strand of CATOTI010000001.1, from coordinate 377,880 downwards.
GCGACTCTCCTTGCGTTCATCCGCGACGATCGCCGTCGCTTCCGCCACTTCGAGAAGATTGTCGAGCTCAAGCGCTTCGAGTCGCGCGGTATTGAACACATTGCTCTTGTCAGCGAGGTGCGCGTTATCGATCCGAACGCGCAGTTCGTCGAGCTTCTGGATGCCGGTCTGCATGTGCTCTTCGGTGCGAAAAACGCCGAAATTGACCTGCATGGTGTCCTGCAGCTCCCGTTTGAGTTCCGCGACGCCTTCGCCGGAGGAGGAGTCGTTCCATCGATTGAGCCGCGAAAGGGCTTCCTCCAGATCGCTGTCGCTCGGATCCCGGTAGGTGACGCCCTGGCGCATGACCTCTTCGATATGGATCCCAGCCGCCCGGCCGAACACGACGAGGTCGAGCAGCGAGTTGCCGCCTAGCCGGTTGGCGCCGTGCACCGAGACGCAAGCGACTTCGCCGACGGCGTAGAGGCCTTCGACCTCGTGATCAGTGCCGCTCGTATCCTGCGTCAATGCCTGACCCGCGACGTTCGTCGGCACACCACCCATCATGTAATGGCAGGTGGGGACGACGGGAATCGGCTCCTTGACGGGATCGACGTGGGCAAACGTTCGCGACAGTTCGAGAATGCCGGGCAATCGTGCGTTGAGGACGTCTTCGCCCAGATGATCGAGCTTCAACAGCACGTGATCGGCGTCTTCGCCCACACCGCGGCCTTCCAGGATCTCGAGGATCATCGAACGCGCGACGACGTCCCGACCAGCGAGATCCTTCGCGTTCGGCGCATAGCGTTCCATGAACCGCTCGCCATCCTTGTTGACGAGATAACCGCCCTCGCCACGACAGCCTTCCGTCACGAGCACACCCGCACCATGGATACCGGTTGGGTGGAACTGCCACATCTCGATGTCCTGGACCGGCACGCCGGCGCGTAGCGCCATACCGACCCCGTCACCCGTATTCATGAGCGCATTCGTGGTGCTGGCGTAGATTCGCCCCGCCCCACCGGTCGCGAGCACCGTCGCCTTGCTCTTGATGAAGACGACTTCGCCGGACTCGATCTCGATGGCGATCACGCCGACGACGATGCCGTCCTGATTCTTGACGAGGTCGACGGCGAACCATTCGGACAGGAACGTCGTGCCGTTTTTCAGATTGCCCTGATAGAGCGTATGCAGGAGGGCATGGCCGGTTCGGTCCTCAGCGGCACACGTGCGTGCCGCCTGGCCACCTTTGCCGAAATCCTTCGATTGCCCGCCGAACGGGCGCTGATAAATCCGCCCGGATTCGGTACGCGAAAACGGCAAGCCCATGTGTTCCAGCTCGAAAACCGCCTGCGGGCCGACGCTGCACATGTACTCGATCGCGTCCTGATCGCCGATATAGTCCGACCCCTTGACGGTGTCGTACATATGCCAGCGCCAGTCATCGTCTGGATCTTCGCTCGCGATTGCGCAGGTGATGCCGCCTTGCGCCGAAACGGTGTGAGAACGGGTCGGAAAAACCTTCGACAGCACCGCCGTTTTGAGACCGGATTGCGCCAGTTGGAGCCCGGCACGCATGCCCGCGCCGCCACCACCGACGATCAATCCATCGAATTCCATGACACGGGTCTGGCTCAAGTCAAACTCCACACTGTCGAAAGCGACCAGAAAGAAAACAGAAAGATCACGGCGAGGCAGACGAGCTGATAGCCGATGCGCAGGAACGTCGCTCCGCTGCCGACATGGTGTGCCAGGATGTAGTCAGTGCCGATCGTCCACATCCCGATCCAGGCGTGGACGCCGAACGACAGGATCGCGAGCGTGGTGAAGATCACGATGCTCGTCTGGGAAAAGAACGCGACGAGCGACGCGTGATCGACGTCCGAGACTACGAAGAACCCGGTGATGCACAACGCGTAGGCCGCGAGGATCACCGCCGAGACACGCTGAAGAACAAAATCCGAAAGGCCGCTGCGGCCGAGGCTGGTGACATTCGTTACCACAACCACACCCCCGCGCCGATGGCCGCGACGACCGTCAGGACGATCGTGATCCACGCCCCCGCCTTGGCGCTCGCGGGTGTGTCACCCACGTGAAAATCCAACAAGAGGTGCTTGATACCGGCGAGGAAGTGATAGCCGAGGGCCGTGAGCACGGCCCAGAGCGCCAGGCGGCCGATCCCGCCGCCGATCAGGACGCGCGCTTCGGCAAAACCGTCGTCCCCGTCGATAGCCAGATCGAAAAGGTAGAAGAGATAAATCGCGCCGACGAACAGCACGACACCGCTCGCCCGATGCAGGATCGACGCGGTCGCGGTGACTGGCATCTGGAAGAACAGCGAAACTAAAGGAAGGTTGACCGGACGGTCGCTACGCATGACTCGGATTCTTGGATTCGAACGGCGGGATAATAGTCGAAGGCCCCTACCGAAATACACTGAGGGAGGCGCCACTATCACGTGCCGAACGGGCATAACCCCAGTACCAGCGAGCGTGCCCGCGAGCCGAAGAAACCGTGAAAACGCAATACGTTAGCAGCCGCTCGCCGCGCTCGCGTCGAACCGCTGGGTCCCGTCTTCGAGGCGCAACTCGATTGGTGCACACGCCCGCCCCTTGACGGTCAGGATGAGCGTGTTGGCGTCCTGGAACGAGGTTTCGAGCGTCACGCCCGCCGGATAGCGCCAGCTCACCCCGTCCGCGAGACGTGCAAACGCCGGCGGGGGTGCATAGATGTCGTAGCGGACGCCCGGCTCGATGACGTGATAAGGCATCCGCGCCTCGAGTTCAATCAGTTCCCCGTCCGCGCGCGCCGTGCGGAAGCGCCAATCGAGCTCGCGCGATTCACCATCGAGCCGGACGGTAGCCCTCACTCGGTAGCGCCGATCCCATTCGAGACGGCGGAGCGGGAAGATCACGACATCACGGCGGCCGAGCTTGCCGTGCGGGTCGCTGTCGACGTCGAGAACTCTGAGCCGCCGTACCTCGTCGCCGTTTTCGAGCGCGACAGAGAAACGTTCGAGTTCGAGCGTCGTGAATCGCCCCGGGTGTGCCTGAATCGACACCGGGTATCCCGAGACCGCGAGATCGGGCAACGGATCCGGGATTTCTTCGAAGAACACGGGGTCGACGACTCGATCGGGTGGCGGCCAGACGATGATATCGGGCGATTTGCTCGTCACCTCGGCACGCCAGAGCGCCACGTCAGCTTCCGGCAACATCCGCCGCGACTGTGCACAGAGTCCGATCAGAACCCGCCCGATCGGCCTTTCACGCGGGCGGTCACATAGCCGAGCCAGTCCCGATGACCCAAGGTTGTAGGTAAAGGCGTAGCTACCGCCGCCCTTACATCCAGCGATGCCGATTTCGTCACGTTCGATATCGAGAAAGTTGATCCGGTGGTAGATCGCCGCCATTAGGCCGTCGATCGAGGCACGAACGTCGGCATGCCCATAAGAGACGTTCTCACTCGCATTCGCTGAATAACCCCGTGCACGAGCTCTGTCGGACGGGGTTTCGCCCGTAAAGCCGCGCCGACCGGGAAGCTGTGCGTGCGACGTCGTACGGTGTTGGGCGAGGTAGGCGGCGTGATCGCGCGCCGCCAATTCGAGCTCCACGCGGCGGCCGAAGGGTTCGAGCCCGGCGGAAGCCCTGATCTCGTCAAGCCATCCATAGCCTTCGACGAGACTTTGTGTCGACACGCAGCTCGCCGAAGTCCCTTGGGCGTACGCCAGCGCGAGGAGTAGTAGCAGGAACCAGGTGATCCGAATCGATCTCAAAACACGTCCTCCCTGGTCACGTCGTGGCCCGACTGGAGCCCGTGTCCGAGGCTCTTCGCGCGTTGACGCACGGTAAGTGGCTCTATAGCTTGTGCGCCTCTCAAGGGCGAGGACTGGGGAAGGGGTTGTATGGCTAAAGGTGAAGGGAGCGGTTTAGACAACGAGAGAAAGGCACAAGTATCCATCGATGGCGCGTCTATCGACCTGCCGGTGCTAAGCCCGACACTCGGTACAGACGTCATCGATATCGGCGCCCTCACCTCGAACGGATACTTCACCTACGATCCAGGCTTCGTTTCGACGGCTTCCTGCAACTCATCCATCACCTATATCGATGGTGACGAAGGCGTTTTGCTGCATCGGGGTTATCCCATCGAGCAACTCGCCGAGCAATCCGACCACCTCGAACTCTGCCACCTCCTGCTGCACGGTAAGCTGCCAAACGCCGCGGAAAAAACCGCGTTCGTCAATGAAATCACGAGCCGCCGCGCCGTTTCGCCTGCGATCGAGGCAATGGTCCAACAATTCTCGGCAGGCGCCCATCCGATGGGGATCATGACTGCGCTGATGGGTGCTCTGGCGGCGGAAGAACACGCGGGCATCGACATCACGAACGACGACGATCGGCAGCGCGTCTGTCGCGATCTGATTGCCAAGGTGCCGACGCTTGCGGCGATCACGTACCGGCAAGGCAAGGGAATGAAGTTCCTGCCGCCACGTGACGATCTGAACTACGCCGAAAACTTCCTCTACATGACGTTTGCAGAGGACGAGGACTACGAGATCAACCCGGTGATCGCGCGGGCCATGGATCGCATCTTCATGCTCCACGCCGACCACGAACAAAATGCATCGACCTCGACCGTGCGTCTCGCGGGATCGACGGGTACCAACCCCTATGCCGCGATTGCCGCGGGGGTGGCCGCGTTGTGGGGACCCTCGCACGGCGGCGCCAACGAAGGCGTGCTCAACATGCTCGACGAGATCGGCTCCGTCGACAACATCGATACCTACGTCGGCAAGGCAAAGGACCGTGACGACCCGTTCCGGGTCATGGGCTTCGGGCATCGCGTGTACAAAAATTACGATCCGCGCGCCAAAGTCATGCAGGACACCTGCCACGAGGTGCTGAACGAACGCGGCGTCCAGGACAACGAGACGCTGAAGATGGCGCAAGCCCTCGAGAAGATCGCGCTCGAGGACGAGTACTTCGTCGAAAAGCGGCTCTATCCGAACGTTGACTTCTTCTCGGGCGTCACGTTGAAGGCCGTGGGCATTCCCGTCGAGATGTTCACGGCGATCTTCACGCTCGGCCGAACGCCCGGCTGGATCGCACATTGGGACGAAATGGTGGGCGAGGCTTACAAGATCGGTCGCCCCCGCCAGCTTTACCTCGGCGAAACGCGGCGCGACTTCGTACCGATCGACCAGCGTTCCTGATCGGGACACTCGAACCGGGCTACCAGTCCTCGCGCAACTCGCGCACCAGCTCGCCCGCGCTCTGGTAACGATCGTCGGGGGCTTTCGCGATGCACCTCATGCAGATCGTCTCGAGCCGTCCGGGCACCGCGCCGACGCGCGATGCATCGCTCGGTGAGGCGGGCTTCTGATTGAGCGTCTGATCGAGAATCGCATCGAAGGTGTCGCCCTGCGATAGCGCTACGCCGGTCAAGACTTCGTAGAGGATCGCCCCCAGGCTGTAGATGTCGGTGCGATAGTCAATATTCGGATCACGGCGAATCTGCTCGGGTGACATGAACGCGGCCGTGCCCTGTAAGGCGCCGTGCGCGGTGAGCGATAGGTCATCCAACGTACTCACCTCGATGGCGGCACTCTCGCTCTGCCCCTTGTCGGTCGGATCCCAGACCTTCGCGAGCCCCCAGTCGAGCAACAGCACCTCACCGAACGGACCGACGAGGATGTTTTCGGGCTTGATGTCGCGGTGTGCGACACCGTGACTGTGCGCATAGTCGAGCGCCTGGGCGACCTGAACGATGACGTCGACCAACTGGTTCAAGTCGTAGCGCTCGCGATAATCGAGGATTTCGCGCAGCGTGTAGCCGTGCACGAGCTTCATCGTGAAGTAGACCCGACCGCGCGAATCGCGGCCGATCTCGTAGGTCGGCACCGTGTTCGGGTGTTGCAACATCGCCGACACGCGCGCCTCGCGAACGAGCCGCGTCTGTTCGATCGGGTCGTCGGCAAACTCGGCTTTGAGCGACTTGTAGCAGACCGCTCGGCCGAGATGCAGATCCTTGGCTGACTGAATAAGCGACTTGCCGCCACGCGCGATCGTCTTGAAATACGCGTAGCGAGTGCGCGGATTCAGCGTCTCCGGCAGCGCCTTGTCTGTCTCGGACAGGCGCACGATCGGGTAGTCGTCATCCGGCAATTCCGGGAATTTGGTCAATCGCGACCCCCTGCCTGACCGACCGCCACGGTCTCAGCCTTCTTCCACGCGCCGCAAACGTTCGATCAGGCTCGACGTGTCATAGCGCCCGCCGCCGAACGCCTGCACTTCGGCGTAGAACTGATCGACTAACGCCGCCAGAGGGAGCCTCGCATCCATCTGCCGGGCCGCCGTCAGGGCAATGTCCAGGTCTTTGCGCATCCAATTCACGGCGAAACCGAACTCGAACTCCCGGTTCGCCATCGTTGCAGCACGGTTTTCCATCTGCCACGACTGCGCGGCCCCTTTGGAGATCACCTCGACGACTTCGTTGATGTCGAGACCCGCTTTCTCGGCGAAATGCAGCCCCTCGGAGAGGCCCTGCAGAATGCCGGCGATGCAGATCTGATTGACCGCCTTCGTCAATTGGCCGGCACCGGCATCACCCATGAGCTTGACCATCTTGGCGTACGTCGCGATGGTCGCCTCGGCTTTGGCGTAGACATCTGCTCGGCCACCCACCATCACCGTCAACTGGCCGTTCTCGGCACCAGCCTGACCGCCGCTCACGGGGGCGTCCAGGAAGCCGACGTTGCGAGCCTCGGCCGCTACCTCGAGTTCCCTGGCGAGGGTCCCCGAGGCGGTCGTGTGATCGACGACGATGGAGCCGGCCGCTGCGCCTGTGATCACACCGTCATCCCCGAGTGAGACGCTCTTCACATCATCGTCGTTACCGACACACATGAAGACGATTTCCGCATCCGCCGCCGCCGCACCCGGCGTTGTCGCCGAGCGACCGTCGTATTCCTCCACCCAACGTGCCGCGGTCGCCGCCGTACGGTTGTAGACGACGACGTCGTGACCGGCCCGGGCGAGGTGCCCGGCCATGGGGTATCCCATGACCCCCAGTCCCACAAACGCCAGTTTCTTCGATTCGCTCATGTGATCCCTCCATCGAAGGCGGCACCTTACCGAATGCCCCCACCGAGGCGAAGGTCGTCGTGACCGAATCGGGCGCATTTTCGAAAAGACACGTGCTCACGCGCCGCGACAGCGCTTAAAGTGCGGGTCATCGCAGCTTGTTCGAATCTCGGGGTGAGGAAAGAAAACGCAGCCAAACCGGCGGGCAGCACGTCGGCTCAAGCTCGATTGCCGTCAGTGGATCGCGTCCTCCGGGATGCCGCGCTGGGCGACGTCATCGGTGAATGGGGCAAGAAGTCCGTCAAACTCGCCATTCGAGAGGTTCAGTCGGAGTATCGGGCCGCATCGGAGATCAGCGCACAAGCCGGTGATCCCGCGCATTACGGCGCCGCCGTCTCGCGCTGGCTCGAGAAAAACGTAGGTCACGGCTATCGATCGGTATTCAACCTCACCGGTACGGTCATCCATACCAACCTCGGCCGCTCACTGATCGGCCCCGCGTTGCTCGACGAAGCACTTCGCGCCGCCACGAGACCGGTGACCCTCGAATACGACTTGCGCACTGGAAAACGCGGGCGCCGCGACACGACGGTCATTCACCGTCTCAAGCTGCTCACGGGCGCCGAAGCGGCAACCGTGGTGAACAACAACGCCGCCGCGCTGCTGATCGTCTTGAACACACTCGCCATGGCGCGCGAAGTGCCGGTGTCACGCGGCGAACTCATCGAGATCGGCGGTAGTTTCCGGCTGCCGGAGATCATGGCGCGGGCAGGTTGTGAACTGGTCGAGATCGGTACGACCAACCGCACGCACGCCAAGGACTATCGCACCGCGGCGGCGACGGCCGCACTCCTCCTCAAGGTCCACCCCAGCAATTTCCATATCGAAGGCTTCACCAAGGAAGTCAGCACCACCGAACTCGCCGACATCGGCCGAGAGCGGTCGATTCCCGTGGTCGTCGACGTTGGTAGCGGCACCCTCGTCGACCTGACCCGGTTTGGCCTACCGCACGAACCGATGCCGAGCGAACTTATCGCGCAGGGCGCCGATCTCGTTACGTTCTCCGGCGACAAGCTGCTGGGAGGTGTGCAGGCCGGCATCATCGTCGGCCGTCGCGATCTCATCGAAGCGATCGATCAGAATCCGCTCAAACGGGCGCTGCGGCTCGACAAGATCACCCTCGCACTGCTCGACGCGACGCTCAAAATCTACGAAGACGACGAGCGGCTGATCGACGAGATTCCCGTGCTGGCGACGCTCACACGCCCCCTCGGAGAACTCGAGGAACGTGCCGAACGTCTCGCGAAAGCGTTGCGCGCACAGACCGGCGTTTCGGTAACCGTGGAGCCGTGTTTCTCACAGCTCGGAAGCGGCGCGCTGCCTGATCAACGCCTCGAAAGCCGTGCCGCCGTTGTGCGTTTCGAGCGCGATCGCGACGCCCGTGAGTTCGAGGCAAAGCTCCGGCGCTTGTCGACACCGATCATCGGCCGCCTGCACGATTCGGCGGTCTGGCTGGACATACGCTGTGGCGAACCGTTGGACGAAATCATCGAAACGGTCGCGACGTTGTGATCATCACCCTCGCCGGCCACGTCGACCACGGCAAGACGTCCATCGTGCGAGCGCTCACCGGTGTCGATACCGATCGGCTCGAAGAGGAAAAACGTCGCGGCCTCACCATCGATCTGGGGTTCGCGTATTTGAGCCTCGATGACCAACGCATCGGCTTCGTCGACGTGCCCGGCCACCATCGCTTCATCCACAACATGGTGGCGGGCGTCGCCGCCAACCAATACGCCCTGCTCGTCATCGCAGCCGACGACGGCGTGATGCCGCAATCACGCGAACACCTCTCCATTCTCTCGCTCCTCGGCGTCAAGCGCGGGGTCGTTGCCCTCAACAAGATCGACCGGGTCGAGCCGGACCGTCGGCGCGAGGTCGAGCGCGAGATACGTCAACTCCTCGACGGGTCTTTCCTCGCCGAAGCACCCATCGTGCCGATTTCCGCGATCGACGGTACCGGCATCGAAACGCTCAAGAATCACCTCGCGGACGCGGCGCGCGCACAAGACGTCGCCCGCGCGGACGAGCCGTTCAGGCTAGCCGTCGACCGATCGTTCAACGTACGCGGCGCCGGCCTCGTGGTGACCGGCACCGTCATCTCCGGATCGATCACGCGCGACGCCTCGGTCGTGCTCGCAAGAAACGGTCAGACTGCCCGTGTCCGCGGCCTGCATGTCCAGGACCAGGAAGCCGATGTCGCCGCGATGGGCGATCGAACGGCGATCAATCTCGCCGGTGTGGAAGGGGCCGAGCGCGGCGACTGGGTCGTCTCCGCGGAAAGCCGGGAACCGGTCTATCACGCAACAATTCGATTGGGTGTTTTCGCCGACTTCCCACGCCCGGTCAAGCATCGTGCGCCCGTTCACATCTACCACGCGACGACGCACGCCCAAGCGCGGCTCCTGGCAATCGACGAGACCGAGATCAAACCTGGCGAGGAGCGTCTGATCGACGTCGCTCTCGATGCGCCCCTGCACGTCAAAGTCGGCGACCGAGTGATCGTTCGCGACCACGACCTCGAACGAACGCTCGGCGGCGGTAGCGTGATCGATCTCGGTCCCACGCCCTCCCGGCGCCGGGCGCAGGAGCGGCGCACCTTGCTCGCCGCGATCGACGAAACGCAACCGGCTCACACACTCGCCGCCATGACCCGGCTCGAGCCCGTCGAACTATCCGACTTCGCGCGGCGGTGGAATCGACCGGTGTCGTTCTTCGACGACATCCGCGGTGTCCAGGTGGGTCCGTGGCGCTTTGACGAGACGCTCATCGCTCAGTACGAGCAAACCCTCATGGAGAACGTCGAGGCGGAACTCGCGAAAGACGCCTCCATGGACGGCGTCGGTGCCGCGTCGATCGTGCCTAGCCGAGGCGATCATCGAGACGCGTGGCAGGCGGTGCTCGACCGGCTGGTCGATGCGGGCACGCTTGCGGTCAGGAACGGTCGCTACGCCCTTCCCGATCATCGCGCCCACGTACCACCAGAGGTGACGAAGCTATTCGAGCAGGTCGAACCTCTCCTTGCTACGGGCCAACCGCCGAGCCTCGGTGACCTCGCTAAGCAACTCAAACGACCGTTTCGTGATTTCGAGCGCGCCATGCGAGCACTAAGCGCCCACAACCTCGCCATCCGGATCAGCGATACCCGCTACTTCTTGCCCGAACAGCTCCTCGGCCTTGCGCAAACGGCCGAACAACTCGGCAGCAACGGTCCGTTCAGCGTGCGCGATTTTCGCGACGCGACGTCTATCGGGCGCAACGTTGTGATCGAGATCCTCGAGTACTTCGATCGCAAACGCTTTACGCGCCGCGATGACAACGTCCGGCGCGTTGTCGGTAGTCCGCAATCGGTCCTCGAATAGAACATCGCCCACAGAATCCGCCAGGGAGTCTCCGTGACCTACCGACTCATTACCTCCGCGATCCTGGCCACGACCATGATCACGGTCGCACCCACCAAGGCCGAAGAATCGTCTTGGGACACCACGGCGCCCTATGCCGACGTCGATCCCCGTGACGTTGCGATCGACGTAACGGAAGGCACGTGGATGAGCCTGGATGTCAGCCCGGATGGCGAAACCATCGTTTTCGACTTGTTAGGCGACATCTATCGTCTACCGATCGAAGGCGGCGCCGCCGAACGGCTGCTCGAAGGGTTGGCGTGGGAGATCCAGCCTCGGTTCAGCCCCGACGGTTCTGAGATCGCTTTCATTTCCGATCGTTCCGGCGGCGACAACGTCTGGGTGTTGGACCTCGAGACCGCGACGACACGACAAGTCAGCTTTGAGGATTTTCGACTCCTCAACAATCCGACATGGCGGCCCGACGGACGCTACATCGCCGCTCGAAAGCACTTCACCACATCGCGCTCGCTCGGTACCGGCGAGATCTGGCTCTATCACGCCCATGGCGGCAAGGAGAACAAAGGCGCTGTTGTCGTGGAACGCCCCGGCCCGACCTACCAGAAGGAACTCGGCGAGGCGGTCTTCTCGCCCGATGGAAACACGATCTACTACACCAAGAGTTCGACGCCCGGAGATACGTTCATCTACCGGGAAGACAGCAACACTCAGCTCTTCGAAATCCTCGCCGTTGATCTCACGACCGGCGAAACGACGACCGTGGCCGACGGTCCCGGCGGCGCCGTCAGGCCGACGCCATCACCGGACGGCCGTTCGCTCGCGTTCGTCAAACGGGTGCGCGCGCTCTCCAGGCTCTTCGTGAAAGACCTCGCGACCGGCGAGGAAAGAATGCTGGTCGACGACCTCGATCCCGATATGCAGGAAACCTGGGCCGTCCACGGCTTCTATCCGAACATGGATTGGACGCCCGATAGCGAAACGATCGTGTTCTGGGCGGGCGGCCAGATCCAGCGGGTCGACGTCGCGACCGGCACGCTCACCGAGATTCCGTTTTCGGTCGACGACGAACGCCAGGTTTACCCGGCACCGAGATATCCGATCGATGTTGCTCCCGAGGAGTTCGCCACCAAAATGGTGCGCTTTCCGATCCCCTCGCCCCGTGGCGACCACGTCGTGTACGAATCGCTGGGGCGCCTGTTCCTGAAATCCGGTGACGACGACGCAGAACGCCTCACGCGCGATTCGGACAGCGCGATGGAGTATTCACCTGTCTGGGCACCGGACGGCCGAACGGTCTATTTCCTACGCTGGCACGACGCGCGGCTGAGTTCGATCCACGCCCTGAACGTTCGCAACGGGCGAACCCGGTCGATCGGCGAGATGCGCGGTCAGTTCGATTCGCTCGCCATCTCGCCCGACGGGGAAAGCCTCGCGTATCGCAAACTCTCGGGGTCGGTATTCCTGCATCCCGAGTTCGACGTAGACCCCGGCGTCTACGTGATCGACATCGATAGTGGCGAATCGCGGCGTATCCGGGAGGCGGGGCTTGCGCCACGTTTCGCCGGCGAGTCGGTACACGTGCTCGAGCGACAACGCCCGTCCGGACGCGGCTCCGATACCGCGAAAACCCAGCTCATCTCCATCGACTTCGATGGTTTGGACGAGCGCGTCATCGCGGAAAGTGAGCACGCCACCGACATCCAGCTTTCTCCCGATGGTCGCTACCTCGCGTTCACGGAGAATTTCGACCTCTACGTCGCTGCCTACACACCGAGCGCGAACAAACTCTCGATCGGCCGGCAGCAGAAGGGGTTCCCCATACGTCGCGTCAGCACGGACGGCGCGCTCTACGTACGTTGGGTCGGCGATGTACTGAGCTGGTCGTCCGGTGCCGAGATGCGAACGGTCACCGTCACCGACGACTGGCTGATGAGCGAGGCAGAAATCGCGACCACCAACCAAAACCTCTCCATGGTGGTCGCCAGTGAGAGTCCCCGCGGCACAATCGCGCTGACCGACGCCCGCGTGATCACGATGAACGACGCGCGCGAGGTCATCGAAGACGGCGTCATCCTCGTTCAGGACAACCGGATCATTGCTGTGGGCCCTTCCGACCGAGTCGATATAGGCAACGTCGAGGACGTTGTTTCACTGGCCGGCAAAACCGTCATTCCGGGGCTCATCGACGCTCACGCACATGGACCATACGGCCGCGGCGAAATCATCCCGCAACAAAACTGGAGCGCTCTCGCCCATCTCGCCCTCGGCGTGACGACGTTGCAGGACCCATCGAGCAACGCGAGCCTCGTCTTCGCTGCCGCCGAGTACGCCCGCGCCGGACGTATCCTCGCGCCGCGGATCTTTTCGACGGGAAACATCGTCTACGGCGCGCGCGGCACGAGTTGGGCGCCGATCGACTCGATGACGGACGCTCAAGGCCACATCGACCGGCTCGTAGCGCAGGGCGCCACCAGCATCAAGAACTACAACCAACCGCGCCGCAATCAACGCCAGCAAGTCATCGCCGCCTCACGCAACGCCGGCGTCATCAATGTCGCGCAAGGGGGGTCGCTCTTCCACATGGACATGAATCTCATCAGCGACGGCAGCACCGGGATCGAGCACAACATTCCCCCGCTCGAAATCTACGACGACGTCACGCAGTTCTGGTCGCAGTCGGACACGGGCTATACGCCCACCCTGGTCGTTACTTATGGCGGCCTCACCGCCGAGGACTACTACTACCAGCGTGACGAGGTCTGGAAACACCCGATCCTCTCGCACTTTGTTCCGCCGACCGTCCTGCAGCCGCGCTCCGTACGCCGAGTGGCCGCGCCGGTAGAGGAGTTCCGTGATGATCAGGCTGCCCGCGCCGCGAAGGTGCTGATGGACGCCGGCGTTCTGGTGTCGATCGGCGCTCACGGGCAACGCGAGGGCATGGCCGCACACTGGGAAATGTGGAGCTTCGCGCGGGGCGGTATGTCGCCAATGCAGGCCCTCGCGACCGCGACCATCAACCCCGCCAAGCATCTGGGCTTCGATCACGATCTCGGCTCGATCGAACCGGGCAAGCTAGCCGACCTCGTCGTGCTCGACGCCGACCCACGCACCGACATCCACCACACGGACGACATCGCGTTCGTGATTCTGAATGGCCGGATCTACGACGCCGCCAACCTGACGGAGCAAACGCGGGGGACCGCGGCGCTGGAACCATTCTGGTGGCACAACCGACCCGAATCGGCGATTCGTTAGCATGCGGTTCTCGTGGAAACGCCATTTCGCCACCCGGCGCGCATCATCGATCGAGGGGGACTGAAGGTGCGGATACGTCTATTTTTCACCCAACTCCTTGCCTTGTTCTGCCTCAACGCGAACGCGAACGAGTCGGCAACTCGACCCAACATCCTGCTCCTGGTCGCTGAAGACTTGAGCCCACGGATCGGCGCATTCGGCGATACCGTTGCACAGACGCCGAATATCGATGCACTCGCCCGCGCAGGTGTGCGTTTTACGAACACGTTCACCACCGCGGGCGTCTGCGCGCCGAGCCGGGCCGCACTGATTACGGGCCAGTATCAGTTCAGCTTCGGCGGCCAACACATGCGTACCTGGAACGGACCAGCCGGTCGGTATTTCGCGCAGCCGGAACGCGGCGTCAGAGCGTTTCCGGAGCTCATGCGAGCGGCGGGATATTTCACGTTCACCGACACGAAGCTCGACTATCAGTTCAGCGAGGTGCGCGCCGGCACGGGACCGTTCTCGATCTGGGATCGCGATGGTGTGACGTGGCGGGCTTGGCGAGAGCGCGAAGAAGACCAACCGTTCTTCGGCCTGATCAATTTTGTTCAAACACACGAAAGCGGCGTCATGCGGATGGACGTCGAGCCCTACTCGCCATCGCATGCCGGATCACAGCAACTCCGCCGCGGTCGCGACCTCATCGCGGAAACCGTCACCGATCCGGCCGACGTTATCCTGCCGCCTTACTATCCCGATCTCCCCGAACTCCGGGCGGACCTGGCGCGCCACTACGACAATATCCGGCGGATGGACGAGCAAGTCGGCGAAATCATCGCGGCGCTCGCCGCCGACGGACTCGACGATTCGACGATCGTCATCTGGACGACAGACCACGGCGACGGATTGCCGCGATCAAAACGTGAGGTGCTCGATTCGGGCATTCACGTTCCGATGATCCTCCATTGGCCGGAAGCCCTTCGCACGACGCACCGCTACGAATACGCGGCCGGACGAGAAGATCCGCGCCTCGTAAGCTTCGTCGACCTCGCCCCAACGATTCTCGAACTCGCCGACATCAACCGGCCCGAGTACCTGCACGGTGGATCTTTCCTCACCGGCGAGCGTTCGTTCGTCCTCGCGGGACGCGACCGAATAGACGAAGTCCCGGATCATCAACGCGCCGTTCGCGACAACCGGTTCAAGTACATCCGCAGCTGGAGTCCGGACGTGCCGGGCGGCCATCGGCTGAACTACCGCGACAATCTCGATGGTGTGCGTGCCTGGCGGGCCGCGTATCAAAAAGGCACGTTGACGCCCACGGAGCGGCGGTGGTTCGAGCCGGTCGGGGCCGAGCAGCTTTACGACCTCGTTGCCGATCCGTATGAACTCGATAACCTGGTGACAAACGAGACATATGGTCGCGATCTTGCACGTATGCGACGCCTCCTCGAGGTCGAACTCGAGCGATTCGGTGACACGAGCGCGATGCCGGAAGCCGAGTTACGCCGGCCTCGTCGAGAACGACGCCGTGCCCGAGACACCAGCGCCTACGATCGACATCGCCCGGAGAGTCTCCATCACGAGCGACGTCGATGCATCGATCGGCTATCGGCACCTCGGCAATCCCCACTGGCGGCTCTACACGGAGCCCCTGAACCCAGGCGAATACGAGGTGAAAGCCGTGCGCTACGGATGGCGCGAAAGCGAAGTGGTCACCGTCCGCGCGCCAGCCGTTGATCGAAGATAGGCGGCGCGACGTCGACGCTCGCGCGATGCCGCTCGATCGCTTGTCGTATCCGTTCAACGACTTCCGGATATTCCGCTGCGACGTCAAATCGCTCCGACGGATCGTCCGTCAGGTGATGGAGGACCGCCGGATCGTGAACCTGCCGGGTTGGCGGCATGCCATAAGCACCCTCGGTGACGAGGTGTAGCTTGAAAGCGCCCTGCCGGAAAGCGCGCAACTCGCCTGACCGGTAGTAGGCGATCGAATCCCGCGGACTCGGCGCGCGCGACAAGAGCGTCGGCGACAGATCAAACCCGTCGGTGTTGTCGGGTCGGGGTAATCCCGCCATCGAGAGCACCGTGTCGAAGAGATCGAGTGTCGAGCCGATTTCGCTCACTGTTCCTTCGGCGATTCGGCCCGGCCACGAAAAGACGGCGGGAACACGCATCCCACCTTCGAACGTCGTACCTTTGCCGTTGTTCAAGAGGCCGGCCGAACCGCCGTGGTGGTTCATGAAGAGCCAGGGGCCGTTGTCGCTCGTGAAGACGACGAGCGTGTCATCAGCGAGCCCATGCTCCTCGAGCGCCGCGACGATCCGGCCAACGCTCCAATCGAGTTCCTGAATGACGTCGGCGTAGCGTCCCCCCGCACTCTTACCGGCAAAGTCGGCGCTAGCAAAGATCGGCGTGTGCGGCATCGAATAGGGTACGTAGAGAAAGAAGGGTCGATCATCGCTCCGGTCGATGAACGAGATCGCTTCCTCCGTGTAGCGCTTTGTCAGTTGCGGCTGCACCGCAGGTCGCTCGACGAGTTCGTCACGAAACCTTCCACCCGTGATCTCGCTTCGGACGATCGGCACGTCCCAGTATTCGACCTTCGGATCGAAATAACGGCGCATACGTTCCGTCGATAGGCCCGCGATCTCGTCAGCCCGTCCGGCCGCGCGCAACGCAACCGACTCGTCGAGCGTCGGCATATCCACCCAGTTCATGTCATTCGAGTAGGGAATGCCGTACCAGTAGTCGAACCCATGGCGCGTCGGATAGACATCGGGCTGATCACCGAGGTGCCATTTGCCGATGACGGCCGTCGCGTAACCGGCGGACGACAACACTTCAGCGACGGTGACTTCGTTCGCAGGCATTCCCGCGGTGTCGTCCGGAAAGAGCACGCCGATCTGGCGCCCGTAGAGTCCCGTGCGCACGGGGAGTCGCCCGGTCAGCAGTGCACCGCGCGAGGGCGAACAGACAGGATCAGCGACGTAGAAGTCTGTCCAGCGTTGGCCTTCTCGGGCGAGTCGATCGAGATTCGGCGTGCGTATGTAGGGATGGCCGTAGCTCCCGAGATCGCCGTAGCCGAGATCGTCGGCAAAGAGGATGACGAAATTCGGCTGACCGTCAGCCGCTTGCGCCGGGAAAAAGCCGACGCTCAAAGCCAGAGCGAGAGCGAATCCGAAAACGGACATTCTTCTGGTCATGGGGTCAGGTCCAAACTATCCGCCGATCGTCGACGCGGCTCGAACGAACGAGCTAGAAACAAAAGTGCCGCCACCCGGTTCGACCGGGGGCGGCACATAAAGGACAGATGAGGCCGGAGCGTAAGCTCTACTGCGCGCCCATCTTGTAGCGAACCTCGAGGCCATAGAGCCGCGGATCGGTCGGCGTACCCGTACGACGCCAGCCGCCTGGTTCCGTCGCGCCGTATTGCTCGATCTGACGGAAGCCGATCTCGTCGAAGATATTGTTGACGAAAGCAGCAATCAGCCACTGATCCGACGGGTTCCACGTGACGCGGAAGTCGAGACGGTCATACGGGTTGGCCGATTGATCACGTCGTTCGAAGACCGAGTAGTAAACCCGCGACGTGTACGAATAGCTCGCCGTGAAATCCACCGTTCCCTGCCCCACCGGCATCGTGTACATCGCCCACATACCGGCTTTGTACTCCGGCACGCGGATCATGCTGTTGCCCTTGAGGTTGATCAGGTTCGTCGTGGCGTCGAAGAGCGTCTCAGGTTGCGTCGGATCGTTGGGGTCGATGACAAAGAAGTCTTCGGTGTACTCCGTGCCCGTGTAGCTGCCGTGGAATCCGAGCGACAGACGTTCGGTCGCGAGCCAGGTGATCTCGGCATCGACGCCCATCATTTCCGCCGCGGGCACCGGCACGACGTTGGTCGTGTATCCACCGGAGAACGACACGCCGTTGGCAAACGTATGCACGTTCTCGTAGTCGTAGAAGTACGCGGCCGCATTGATCTGCAACTGGCCATCCAGGAGCTTGTCCTTGTAGCCGATCTCGAACGCTACGAGTTCTTCCGGATCGAACGTTCCTTGTTCGCTGAAGAAGACCAGGTTGAAGCCACCCGAGCGTAGCCCTTTGGTCGATGAGATGTAGATCAAACGATCCTCGGTCGGCGAGTAGTCGAGATTGATCCGCCAGGTCATTTTCTCGGTGTCTTTCGCGAGATTCCGGGCAAGCGAAATACTCGCCGGGATGCCCGCGACCATCAGCCGGTTCGGATCGAGAATGTTGCCGTCGGCGTCCATGTAGCCGAGCGCCTGGTTCATGAACGCAAGGCTCGATCCACAATCCGCCGTACAGCCATTGCCGCCACCCGCGAAGAAAGCATCTTCGAAGCCGAGCGGAACAATCGCGTCTTCCGCGTAGTAAAAGAGCGCTTCGCTGCCGGTCAGTTCGTCGCGCGCCCAGCGTAGGCCGAGGGTCAACGCAAACTGCTCGTTGAGATCGTAGACACCCTGGACAAAGACCGCCGTCGCATCCCGTTCGGTTCCCGTCTGATACTCGAGATCCGTCGCGATCGTCGTTGGGCCGTGGGGAATGTTGTCCCCTTCGTCTCCCAACCACTCACCGAAGCAGAAATAGTCGAGCTGGTTCTGGGCCGCGATCTGTGCACCGGTGAGGCAGGTTCCCGGCAACGCCGTGCCATCCTGCTCGAACGCACGTCCCGCATTCTGCGCCGTGAAGAGATCGGCTTTGCCGAGCCCCGCCAGAATGCCGGAAGCATCGTCCTGCGCGTAACGCGACGCACAGTCCTGATTCCCAACACAATTGAAGTCGTAGAAATCACCACGCTGGCGGATGCTCGCCGTATACCAGAAGGCGCCACCGGTCACCGAGAACCGATCACTCGGATCCCAAAAGACCTGCAGCTCGTGTGATTCGTAGATGGTGTCCTGACTGACATAAAAAGTGCGATCGAAGAGCGGGTTGCTCGTGAGATCGACATCCGACTCACGATCGTAGAAATAGTCGGTGTAGCCGAAGATGTACTTCAGGCCCCACTGGTCGTTGAGCGTCCAGGAAACGTCCATCGACAACGCCTGATGGTCGAAGAACTCATCCTGCTGACCGTTGGTATCGGTCACCAGATCGCCACTATCGAGGCCGCTGACGCCGACGAGCCGTTGCAGTGCCGGGTCATGGCCATAGGCGTAGTTGGGCGAATCGGTCGTACCGGCCACGGCTTTGTCCACACCAGGCGTCACACGCTGGGCGAACACCGTGCTGCCATTGACGGGATTCTGGAACTGGAACATCTCCTGTCCCGAGATCGCACACGACGTGCCGTTGATCACCCCGGGTGTCGCCACATAAGGCGTCCGCGTAAAGATGTTCGGGCATGCGATGTTCGGATCGACCGCACGGAAACCCCAGGCATAGGTCGTTGTATCACGCGTCGCGTCGAGGCCGCCGCGTTGGCTGATGTTGATGATGCCCGCCGCATCGGCGCCACCCATCATGCGGCGATAGCTACGCTCGTTACCGCGCATGTGGATCTCGAGGTTGTCGGTCGGCGTAAAGAGCAGCGATAGCGCGTAGTTCTCGTCGCCGTAGTCGCCGGGATCGGGATTGCCGGAGAGATCTTCGTAGTAGCCGTCGCGCGAGCGATTCATACCGACAATTCGTGCCGCGAGCACGTCGGGAATGATGGGGCCGGACGCCACGCCGTAGACCTCGAGGAGGTTGTAGTCGCCAACCAATGTGCGCACCTCGCCGGAGAAGTCCTGCGTCGGGCGCTTGTTGATGAAGTTGACGGCACCGCCGATTGCGTTACGGCCGTAGAGCGTGCCTTGCGGCCCGCGCAGAAACTCGATCCGTTCGACGTCGAAAAGCCCGCCTTCGGTCGAGGCGATACCGAAGTCCTCGGAATACACGCCGTTTTGATAAGTCGCGATACCCGGATCACCACCCAGGGATCGGAAGTTTCGACCCACGCCGCGAATGGCCATGTCGTACGGCTCGATGACGGCCGCTGGAACCATTGCCTGCAGGTCTTCCTGGTTACGAATACCGAAGTCTTCGATCGCTTGGGCCGTGAAGGCAGTAATCGAAATGGATGTATCGCTGATCGACGCTTCACGCCGTTCAGCCGTGACGGTCACCTCTTCGATTCGTCTGGGCGATGAACCTTGTTCATCTTCCTCTTCCGCCGCGAAGACGATCGGGCTCGTCGAGCACATGGCGACGCCGAGGAACACCCCGACGACACGACGCAGATGGGACAATCCCATAGCTTCCCCTCCTGGTTTGCAGTACGCCGGTCGTTGCGGCCCCACTCCTAGTACTGCCGGGGTAAACAACCCCCATAAACCGAGCTGCTCGACCAGCCCTTCGACGTTTACATCATTGTCAATACGAATGCCAGAGCACCCGGTAGATCGTCCGAAGCCTCGCCACGCAACATCGCTGGCGGGTCGCGATCAACCTGTCAGACTCTCTTTCTTGGGAAAGACAACAAAAGGAGACCGGGCCAATGGCAACAACGATCGCTGGGCCCTTGTGGCTTGCCCGGAATGGATCGGCCTACGCAAGCGCCGGTAGCATCCACAGCGACTCGAACGCCAAGATCTCCGCCCACGCATGATCCAACAAGACGTCACGATCCGACCGGCCACGATGGCCGATAAAGAAGCATGCCTCGCGCTCCTCGGCGCACTTCGCGAAGGCAACACCGAGGGCTCACTCGCCGAAGGCGCTGCGGAGACTTACGACCTTCTGGTCGACAGCGAGCGCGGCGGGATCCGAGTAGCCGACCGCGACGGGGTCGTCCTCGGCATCGCCACCGTGTCGTTCAATGTCGCTATTCGGTACGGCGGCACCTACGGCCAACTCGAGGAACTCTTCGTCTCACCCGACGCACGCGGTCTCAACGCCGGCGCGCGCCTGGTGCAGGCGACGATCGACGCGGCACGCGAGGCCGGCTGCGCCGAGATGGGCCTCTACCTCGTCACCGGCCGCACGGAACACAACAAACCCTTCTACGAGAAGCTCGGCTTCACCACGATCGGCGACGAGATGCGCCAACCCCTCTAGCGACACTCGCGTTCAGCCCCCGCCGGCTTATACTCGACCGCGGAAGAGTATCGTCCCCGGTGGGGCGCGCGGCCTTCAAAGCCGTTGAGATGCGCGTAGTGTCTGGTGGGTTCGACTCCTA
Source organism: uncultured Pseudomonadales bacterium (assembly GCA_951813295.1). Lineage (GTDB taxonomy): Bacteria > Pseudomonadota > Gammaproteobacteria > Pseudomonadales > Azotimanducaceae > VXYL01. The sequence continues at coordinate 356,970 of CATOTI010000001.1, read as the reverse complement.
CCTCTTCCGCCAGATACTGAAAGAAACGCCGCAGGCGATGTCCCGCAGTCTGTGCCGTGCTACCGACGCTGGAACTTGATGCCGTGCGCACGACCCACGCTCAAGGTGAATCCGATAACCCGTCCACCCGCGTCCCGCGCGAACTCGACCTCAGCTGCTCCACCAAGCTCAGCACCCCGAAACTGAAACGCATCCGCGGCTTTCGGTATGACCATCATCTTTGGCAGATTGCGCCCCTGGACCACGAGCTGTCCCTCCATCACCCCTATCTCGTAGGTGGCATCAAGTTCGGGGCTGTCGTACCTGCCCGCGTACTCCGCCAGCTCCTCCGCAGCGACACTGTACGTGCCGCCCTCGTCGGCCGTGGATTGCTGAAGCGTTGGCGCCGGCTCGGTGAAATGCTCTTCCAAGTAAATGTCCGCGATCTGTTGGACCAAACGACCCGGGTTGATGTTTCCTAAGTTGCACAGACAGATCGCTGAAAACCGTTGGTCCGGGAACCGATCGAACGCAGCCCGATAGCCCATGAAACCGCCCCCGTGCCCGATCATCGGGAGCCCCCGGTAGGTGCCGGGTATCAGCGCAAAGGCGTACGGCACAGGCTCGCCCGCCGCTGTCGCCAACGGCTGACCGTTGTCCAGCAGTCCGGGTACCTGAAGCGCCGCGACCCACTCGCTCCCCCCCACCACCGGTTCGTAGAAGTTTCGGTCCCACCGGGCGAGATCGCCGACGGTAGTCCAAAGCCCGCCGTCACCGACCTTGTCGAAGTTGCCGTAGAAAGCGATGTTGAACCCGTGCTCCGGGTCCGCTGCGTATCCAGTTGCTCTATTCCGGATCGGCCGCGTTCGTACCGAGTGATCGTGAAAGTGGGTGTTCGCCATACCCAGCGGGCGAAAAATGTGCTCCTCCGCGTACTCCCGGAGGCTCTTCCCCGTCGCTCGCTCTACGATCAGCGAAAGGAGGACATATCCCGAGTTCGTGTATGACCACTCCGTGCCCTCGTCGAAATTCAGCGCCTCCTGACGAGCAACGAGATCGATGAAGTCCTGGTCGCTGTAGAGATCGGCTTCCCGCCCGGCGAGGTATTGGAGCGTGAGGTAATCGCGGATTCCGCTCGTGTGATGTACGAGGTGCCGAACCGTGATGGTGCGTCCGAACTCCGGGATTTCAGGGAAGTATTTCCGGATATCGTCGTTCAACGACAAGTGGCCCTGCGCGGCGGCGAGGGCCACGCTCGCCGCGGCGAATTGCTTGGACGTAGACCCGATATAGAGGACGGTCTCCGGCGTAATCGGAATATCCCAATCGAGGTTGGCATAGCCGTAGCCAACGCTGATAGATGATCCGACCGTCTTGCAATACGGCCACGGCACATCCCGGCGAGCCGGGGCGGTCCAACTGGGCGAACAACTGGTCCACCTGCGCCGACCGCGTGTCCCCCTGCGCGCAGCCAGGTCCTGCGGCCAACGCGCAGAGTAGGCCAATAGCGCTCGCGGCGATTTGGCGTGTCACATTGTGATAGGGCATCGCGGTACCTCGGACGAGAAATCACAGCACGGCGGTCGGCTCGAGTACCTATTCGATTCGAACCGATCGAGTCGAGGCGAACGGCAACCTCTGACCCCCGGGGACCGCGTTGTCTCGAAGCAGACGGACCCACGTCTCCGACCCGTCGCTAAGCAGCATCGTGCGATCCTCGTACGTAAGACTGAGGCCTTCGAATGCCGCATGATCAGCAACGAATACATCCGTGAATGCGTAGACTGCGTGGCCGTCGTACTCGAACCGTTCGCAGGTCTGTTCAAACTTCAACACCGACGGCTTCAACCAGGTGAGCCCCCTGATCTCTCCCGCATTGATGTCGTATTCCCAATAAGGAACTACTCCGTCCTGATCGGATTCAAGAACCTCGGTCCGGAACACACCCGGACGAACCTCTTTGGTTTCAACGACGAGGTTTTCATAGTGTGAGTAGACCGGCGGCGCTGATTGCGCCACGTCGTGCCCTCGGATCCGATACTTGCCCAGACTCAACCCTTGCGCCTCCAGTCGGCAGGCTTTGTTTTCATCTGCACCGCCGTGGGCGTCCGCCACGGCTTCTTCGGCGGTCATCCACAAAAGCGCTGCTACGGCTAAGAAGACTCCCTTGAGTCCCATATTTCTCCCCCAAAATGTGGCAATCCGAACCTACCACAGCCAATAAGATCCGCCGATTGAAGCGCTTCCGGTCGGCCTCAGCGGCTTTGAGCCGTCGCCACACGAGGAGTACTCTTTTTTGCTCGTCAGTCGTCATTCGCGAGGGCAACACGGTGACTATCGACTACGCCGCGTTGACAGATCGGAACCAGACCCGGGTCAGCCGTCGCGCGTTCCGCGATCCCGAAATCTACGCGGCCGAGCAGGAAGAGATCTTCAAACGATGCTGGCTTTTCGTCGGCCACGAGTCCCAAGTGCGAATTCCAGGCGATTTCGTGACGAGCTACATGGGCGAAGAACCCGTCATCGTCACTCGTGGCCACGACGAGAAGATTCACGTCCTCATCAACAGCTGCCGGCACCGCGGCATGCGCGTCTGCCGCGCCGACCGCGGTAACGCGCGGCGGTTCTCGTGCCCCTACCACGCGTGGACCTACGGCGTCGATGGCGGCTTGATCGGGGTGCCGCGCCATCGCGAGGGCTACTACGGCGAGCTTGATCTCGAGAGCAACGGCCTGCTCACCGCGGCACAGGTCGATACGTACAAGGGTCTGATCTTCGCAACGTTCGACCCGGTGGCACCGTCGCTACTCAACTACCTCGGCGATATGGCCTGGTACATGGACACGGTCCTCGAGGCCGACGACGGCGGAACCGAACTCGTCACGGGTGTGCATAAATGGGTCATCGACACCAACTGGAAGCTCGGCTGCGACAACAACGCCGGGGACTGGTACCACGTTCCGGTATCGCATGGTTCGCTCGCACGCCTTAATCAGAATCCTGCTCTCTTCGACGAAGACGACAACCGCCTGCAGATTTCCGCCGCAACGGGCCATACCCTCGTCGCCTACCTGAACGAACCCAGTGCCACCATGCCGCGCCCGACCCAGCAGGGCACGGTCCTGACGGCGTGGCGAGAAGACGTCGCGCGACGAAACCACGATCGGCTCGGCCCGGTGGGTAGCCGACTGCAGTTCATCGCGGGGAACGTGTTTCCCAACCTCGGTTGGATACCCGGGAGTTTCACCATTCGCACCTACCACCCTCGCGGTCCAGACAAGACCGAGGTCTGGTCGTACTGTCTTGTCGACACGGCGGCTCCCCAGGAGGTGAAAGACGCCATGCGCCGGCAATACACGAACTCATTCGGACCTAGCGGATTGCTCGAGCAGGATGACGGGGAGAACTGGACGGGTTGCGCACGATCCGTCTCAAACCCCGTGATGGGCGAGCAATCGTTCAACTACGCTATGGGATCCGGTCACGAGTGGCAGCATCCCGAACTCCCCGGCCAGCATGTGGGACGCGGTACATCCGAAGTCGTCCAGCGGAGTTTCTACAAGCGCTGGTACGAGCAACTCACCGGGTCCGCCGACGCGGCCAACGTCGCCCTGCTCGCTCGCGAAAGTCGGTTTTGAACGTCGAGCGGATATTGCGCGTCCAGCAGTTTCTGTTTCGCGAGGCGCGGCTTCTCGACCAACGACGGTTCGACGAATGGTTCGAGCTCTTCACCGACGACTGCCTGTACTGGATGCCGACGCGCTACAACCGTCTGCGCGAGGGTGCCGAGGAGAGATGGTCAGTGGCCGACGAAATCGAGGATGAGACCGGGCTCGCCTATTTCGAGGACACTAAGACCTCACTCGGTCGCCGCATCGAGCGCCTGCGCACCGGGATGGCGTGGGCAGAAGATCCGCCATCGCGTACACGCCACTACATCTCGAATGTCGAAGTAGAAGAAAGCACCGTGGATGCCGATGTCGTCGCCCTCTCAAACTTCCTCGTCTATCGCTCGCGCAACGAGGGTCTCGGCGACGACGAGGATTTCTTCGCCGGCGCGCGCGAGGATCGACTGCGCGTCGAAGGCGATTCGTTTCGCATCGCGCGGCGCAAAATCGTTCCCGACTTCGTCGCGATCAACGCGCAGAACCTGAGCATCTTTTTCTAAGCCACATCCCGTCCGGGTGATCGGCCCACGATTTCGAGCAACTGCGCGCACTTGGCAGGGAGCCACGTGGCGTGCCAGCGTTGGGCCACAGCGATAGCAAAGGGGAAGCCATGCGTATCGGATTCATCGGCGTTGGAAACATGGGCGGCCCCATGTGCCGTAACATCATCAAAGGCGGCCACGATGTCACCGTGTTCGATCGTTCCGACGATGCGGTCGCGGCATGTGTAGACGTCGGCGGTCGCGCCGCGACTTCGGTCGAGATGGCCGTGGCCGATGTCGAGGTCGTCATGACCTCATTACCGATGCCGGCCGATGTCGAAGCAGTCGCCCTCGGTCCCGGCGGAATCCGTGATCACGCCAAGCCGGGGACGATCTACGCGGATCTCTCGACCAACTCGCCGACCGTCATCCGCCGGATCGCAGCCGAACTCGAAAAACAATCCATCACGATGATCGACTCACCCGTGTCAGGCGGTGTTGTCGGCGCCGAGCGCGCGACGATCGCCATCATGGTGGGGGGCGACCGATCGGCGTTTGAAACCTGCTTGCCTGTTTTCGAGTCCTTCGGCGAGAACATCGTCCATCTCGGCCCGCTCGGCTGCGGCGCGATCGCCAAGATCGTGAACAACATGATCGCGTTCTCGACGATGGCGGCAGGCGCGGAAGGGTTGATGCTCGGCGTCGCCGCCGGGATCGATCCCGAGGCACTCAAGAATGTCGTTCGTACGAGTTCCGGGGATAGCGGCGGCTTTCGGGCGATCGCGCAGCGAAGCCTCGAGGGCGACTGGACGCCGGCGTTCGCGCTCGACCTCGCCCACAAGGACCTTCACCTCGCACTCGAACTCGCCGACGAACTCGGTGTTCCCCTGATGCTCGGCGCGCAAACCCACAATCTGATGCGCCTCGCCCGTGGCATGGGTTTCGGGGCGGACGACACGACCGCCATGATGCGTGTCTATGAAGAAACACTCGGTCGAACCGTGCGGACGCCGACGGCCTGACACCGATGCTGCTCGTCAAGACCCCCACGCGGGAGACCATGCTCGAGATCCTTCAAGGCCTACAGGACGGCTCTCTCGGGCGCTCAGAGGTCGTCTCCTGGCAACGTGCCGTGAAGAACCAGACGGAACGCGTGCCGCTCTCGGTCGCCGATGGCTACTGGTACTTCGTGTCGATGGCACTCCTCGAAGCAAAATTGTTCGACGCCGGCGAAGAGCGCTGGTTCTTGCGCGATTGCGATCTCGAAGAGTATCGGCGCGACATTCAACGCATCGCACCGACGGACCGTATCGGCTCGATTCGACGACTCCGTGCCCACCAACTCGAGCCCGGTGCCGCTCGATGGCCGCTGGCGACGTTTCACCATCCTCGCTACGCCGACTTTGGTGGGCTCGCCGCGGTACGAGGCACGTTCGAGGAACGCGGTGATCTCGTCGAGCACCTCCACCTCGCCTATGACGACGCGATCTATCTCATCGTCCGTCAGTTCGACGACCAGATCGAGGAGGCCATGGTGCTCGGCACGGATCGTGATCAAGACAAGGTGCAGGCGTTCATGGCCGAACTCGAGCTCGAAACCCCGGTGCATTTCGTTCTGTCCTGATGACCCGAGAGCTGACGCCAGCTTGATCGGCGTAGATAACTATACCGTCCAGACGGTATAGTTCGTTCCCGAAAGGAGCGCCAAAAATGGTCAAGCGGCACAATCAGAAACAGGTCGTTCTCGATGCCGCGGCCCGCGTCGTCGAGGAAACCGGCGCCGGGCACCTGACAATCGATGCCGTCGCCCAGGAAGCCGGGCTCTCGAAGGGCGGCGTGCTGTACCACTTTCCCAACAAACGGGCATTGCTCGAAGGGATGTTGTCCGCGCTGATCGATGGCATCGACGGCCGTGCTCGCGCCCATGTCAAAACCTCGAGTGAGGCCGTCAACATCCTGCGCGCGATGATCCGCACCGAATCGGGTCAAAGCGATACCGAGCGCGCGATGTCACGAGCCATTCTCGCTGCCGCGGCCGAGAATCCGGACCTGCTCGCGCCCGCACGAGATTACTTCGGCAACGTATTCGACGAGTTACGGGCGACGTCGACGGCCCTCGGGCAATCGAGCGTCGCTTTCCTCGCTTTCCAGGGCCTGGTATTCCTGCAGATGCTCGACCTGTGCCCGATGTCGTCCGACGAGGTCGCCGCCGCACAGGAAGCCATGGATCAGATGGCCGCCGAGGTGCGCGCATGACGCGCACCGCGACGCTCACCATCGTCATCGCTCTACTTACAGCGTGCGATCGCGTACCACCACCACCAGCTGATCAGTTCGTCAGACCGGCACGCATTCTGATCGTGACGACGGACACCGCGGTGAGCCGCCATGAATTCGTCGCCCAGGTCGAGGCGGCGCAGTCGATCGATCTTTCCTTCGAGGTCCCTGGGATCCTCGCCGAGTTACCGGTGTTGGAAGGCCAGACCGTCGCGAGAGGAGGATCGGTCGCCGCACTCGACGCGGCAACCTACGACCTCGCGGTGCGCGAGGCGGAAGTCCAGGTCCAGCTCGCGCGCCAGGACCTCGAGCGGAAGCTCTCGATGGCACGCCAAGGGAGCGTTGCACAATCAGTGGCTGTCGACGCTCAATCCGTCTACGACTTACAACTCGTCCGGCTTTCACAGGCGCAGGAATCGCTCGCCGACAGTCGTGTCCACGCACCGTTCGATGCGTACGTCGCGCAACGCTTCGTCGACAACTTCGTGCACCTCGCGCCCGGTGAACCCGTCGCACGCTTGAACGACCTGCATCGTTTGCTCGTGGTCGCGCATATTCCCGAGCATTTGGCGGCGACGGTGACGCCGGAGGACCTCATCTCGCTGGAAGCCGAATTCCCTTTCGCCCCCGGCGAGCGCTTCGCGTTGGAACTCTTCGAGAACCGTGGCGAAGCAGACGACGTCGCGCAGACCTACGAAGTCTCCTTCGCCATGCAGAATCCAGAGAACTACCTCGTGTTGCCCGGCATGACGGCGACCGTGCACGTGAGCTTCGGCCAGGCCGACCGGAGCGATCGAATCTTGCTGCCGAGCGATGCGTTGGTGGCGGCCCGGGACGGCGGTTTCGGCGTGTGGTTGTTCGATGCCGCCACCGGTGCCGTCGAATTCAAAGCCGTGCAAACTGCCACGCCCGCAGCCGGCGGCGTACCCGTCACGGCGGGCCTTGCCGACGGCGACATGGTGGTCGTGACGGGCGCCGATCAGGTCCAAGCAGACATGCGCATCCGGCCGTTGGGTGTGCCCTCGCGGATGCACGAGTGAACACCGCCGGAGGGATCGCTCGCTTCAGTATCGAACGGCCGCTCTACACGTGGCTCGTGATCGCGACGTGCATCGCTGGTGGTGCCTGGGGAATCGACTCAGTCGGCCGTCTCGAAGATCCGACCTTTCCCATCCTGACCGCGTTGGTCGTGACGACCTATCCGGGCGCTTCCGCGGTCGAGGTGGAACAGGAAGTCACGGATGTCATCGAAGCATCGTTGCAGGAACTGCCTTACATCCACGAGATGACCTCGCGGTCCGTACCGGGGCGTTCGGAAATCACGGTAGAGCTTCTGGAACAGTACGATACCGACGACACGCCCCAGATCTACGATGAGTTGCGTCGGCGCGTGCTCGAAGCAGCCGGTCGGTTGCCACCGGGCACGGGGACGCCGCTCGTCGAAGACGACTTCGGCGACGTGTTTGGTCTCCTGTATGCCTTCGAAGCACCGGGCTACACGGTCGCGGACCGGACCGACATGGCGCGATATATCACCACGACGCTGAAGCTGATCCCCGACGTCGCCAAGGTACACATCGCCGGTATTCCGCGAGAAGCGGTCTACGTGAATATCGACCACAACCGGTTCGGACGCCTTGGGTTACCGGTCGATGCGCTGTTCTCGAGCATCGGCGTGGAGAATCGCGTGACCCCGGCAGGGTCCGTCGCGTTCGATGGCCGTCGCCTGCGCATCGCGCCCGAACTCGCCTTCGATTCCGTCGCCGCCGTGGCCGACATGCGCGTTGGCACGCCCGGCACGACGGGATTCGTACGTCTGGCCGACATCGCTGACATCACCCGCGAACCGATGGAGGTACAGCAGCAGATCATCCGCCACCGCGGCGAGCGCGTTTTCACCGTGGGCGTTTCCGTGGTGCCGGGTCGTAACGTGGTGGAAGTGGGACGCACCATCGAAGCTCGGCTCGAACGCTTGATGGCAGAGCTGCCTCTCGGCGTCGAGATGTCGCCGATCTACGAACAGCACGAAGTGGTCGGTGACGCGATCGATCAGTTCCTGCAGAACCTCGCACTCTCCGTTGCGACCGTGGTGGGTGCACTCTGTCTCTTCATGGGTTGGCGTGCGGGCGCCGTCGTCGGCTCGGTCCTGCTGCTGACCGTGCTCGGGACGCTCTTCGTGATGGCGCTGCTCGGCATCGAACTGCAGCGTATCTCGCTCGGCGCGTTGATGATCGCCATGGGCATGTTGGTCGACAACGGCATCGTGGTCGCGGAAGGCATGGTCATGGGGGTCAAGCAGGGTTTCACGCCGGCCCAGGCCGGCGAACGGGCGGTGCAACGTACTCAGTTCCCGTTACTCGGCGCCACGATCATCGGAATCGCGGCCTTCGGTCCGATCAGCCTTTCGGAAGACTCGAGCGGCCACTTTCTGATTTCCCTGTTCCAGGTCGTGGCGATCTCACTTCTGCTGAGCTGGGTGCTCGCGGTCACCGTGGTACCGCTCTTGGGAAGCCGGTTGCTGCGCACGAGCGATGAGCGCGAGACGTTGTACAACGCGCCGGTGTATCGCCTGTATCTGGGGCTCGTGAGTTTCGGGCTCCGCCGCGCGTGGTTCACCACGTTCTGCATTCTGGCGGTGACGTTTTCGTGCCTGTGGCTCTTTCAGTACGTCAAACCGGGCTTCTTTCCACACACCAACACACCGCTTCTGTATGTCGACTACCGCCTGCCGGAAGGCACCGACATCGATACCACCGCGGCCGATACGCTCGACCTCGAAACCGAGCTGGCGGCACTCGACAACATCGAGGCCGTGACGACTTTTGTCGGCGCCGGGGCTTCGCGCTTCATCACCATCATCAACCCCGAGCAACCGAACGCGGCCTACGCGCAGATGGTGGTTCGCGTGGCTGACCTCGGGCGCATCGACGACACCTTGCAACTCGTTGCGCGAACGTTGACCGCCTTGCGCCCGCAGGCGGAGGTTCAGGTGACGCGGACCGAGTTCACGCCGAGCGGTAGTTCGAAGATCGAAGCGCGATTCTCGGGGCCAGACCCGAGTGTTCTACGCGCCATCGCCGCACGAACGCTCGACGTCTACCTCGAGCATCAGCTCGTCGACCGTAAGACCAACTGGCGGGCACCCGCGATGGAACTGGTCCCTCGGTTCGACGAAGCGGGTGCCAGGCGCGCCGGGATCACGCGCAACGACGTGGCCCAGAGTCTCGCGTTCGCGACCCTCGGTGTGCAGATCGGGCTCTTTCGCGACGCCGACAAGCTGCTACCGATCATGGCGCGTGCACCAGCGGACGAGCGCGGCGACATCGAACGAATGGCCGACCGGTTGGTATGGAGTCCCGCGCTCGGGCAGCACGTACCGCTTTCCCAGGTCGTGACATCGCTCGATCTCGTGCCAGCCGATGCCTCTATTCATCGCCTCGATCGGATTCGCACCATCGGCGTGCTCGCGAATCCGCCGGCGGGCCACAACGCCACGCTCACCTTCGAGCGTATCCGAGCCGACGTCGAAGCCATCGATCTGCCTCCCGGCTATCGGCTGGCGTGGGGCGGCGAATACGAGGCCAACATCCAGGCCAATACCGCCCTCGGCACAAGCATCCCGGCAGCGCTCGGCTTGATGTTCTTCATGACCATTCTCTTGTTCGGCAGCCTGCGCCAACCCATCGTCATCTGGTTGACCGTACCGATGACCGTCTGCGGCGTGGTCGTCGGACTCTTGATCACCGACCTGTCCTTCACGTTCCCCGCGTTCCTCGGGCTGCTGAGCCTTTCCGGCATGCTGATCAAGAACTGCATCGTCCTCGTGGACGAAATCGACAAACGGCTCGATGAGAACGACGCGTCGATCAGCGTGATGGCCGCCGCGAGTCTCAGCAGGCTTCGGCCGGTGTTGCTTGCCGCGGTGACAACAATTGCCGGCATGTCGCCGCTACTTGCCGATGCATTCTTCCTCGAGATGGCGGTCTGCATCATGGCGGGGCTCGCCTTCGCGACGCTGCTCACGCTGCTCGCCGTGCCGGTCTTCTACCGGATCGCGTTGGGCAAACGGGTCGCCGCCTGAGGCGTGCCGGCGCGCCGCTATGCGGCGCGTTGGCAGTTTTCCCTCACGGGAAAACTGCTCGCAGGGGCCGGCGCGCCGCAAGCGGCGCGCCTCGGGGGCGGTTACTGTTTCTCGGCCTGTTGCTGCAGGCGGATGAGACCAGACATCTCCTGGGCGCCGCCCATATCGAACAACTGTTCGCGCCGTTCGAGCAGATCTTCATACGTCGCATCGACACCGATCTCGATCTGCTCGTTGGAGTAGATCGCGCTGGTGTAGAAACCGCCGTTGCCGGCATGAATGATCTTGTTCCGTGGTGCGTCCTCGGAACACATCAGGAGCACGGCCGGCGTCACCAACTTCGGATGCCGATTGGGCGCGGGATTGTCGGGATTCACTTCCACGCCGGGGATCGTTCCGATCAGCCGCGTTTCAGCGGCCGGCGCGAGCGTATTGACCCGAATGTTCTTCGACAGACCCTCGATGGACAGCGCATTCATCATCCCGACTACGCCCATCTTCGCCGCCGCGTAGTTGGTCTGGCCAAAATTCCCATAAATCCCAGACACCGAACTCGTCAGCACGATTCGTCCGTAGTTCTTCTCGTACATGATCGGCCAAGCGGCTTTCGTGACGTAGGCCGAACCATTCAGGTGCACATCCACGACGATATCCCAATCGTCGAGCACGAGGTTCTTGAAGCTCTTATCGCGCAGGATCCCGGCGTTGTTGACGAGGATGTCGACCGTGCCGAAAGCGCTGACAGCATCGTCGATGATGGACTGCGCACCGGCACGATCGGAGACACTCGCTTTGTTCGCGATCGCCTCGCCGCCGGCGGCTTTGATCTCCTCGACGACGGCATCCGCCGCGTCACCCGATCCGACGCCGTCACCCGAACCGCCCAGGTCGTTGACGACGACCTTAGCGCCACGCTTGGCGAACTCGAGCGCATGTGCCTTGCCCAGTCCACCACCAGCACCGGTGATGACGACCACCTTGTCTGTGAAATCACTCATGCTCCAACTCCCTGTTTGGTTCCCTACCGTTCGAATGCTTTGCGGATTCGTACGACGAGTTTCTGTTCGGATGTCCCCTTGGGACAAGCCTACGATCCAACGCCCCACGCCTGCACGCTTGATTTCGTAGTATCCGAAAGACGAGCGGTATCGTTCGGCTCTAGCGTGGCCATGAAGGCCTGACGCGCCGCGACAACTAAAAAACCACCTTGCGAGGATCGCTTGATGCTTGACCATCGCCCACGAATCGTCGACGGACGAGCGGTTCGACGCCTGGTTTTCGCTTGTCTCGTATCGTTCGCGGCGACGACCAACGCCGAGCCGCTAGGCTTCGATGACCTCCATCTCGACTTGGGTCTCATCGATCCGCGTATCTCCCCGGATGGCGAGCGCGCACTCGTCATCGTCCGGCGCCGCAATTTCGATGCGAACCGGATGGAGAATCAGCTCTTTCTCGTCGATGTCGCATCGGGGGAACGTCGAGCGCTCACGCATGACCGTCATGCGGTTTCGAATCCACGCTGGTCGCCCGACGGCGAATCAATCGCCTTTCTCGCCCGGGACGAGCAGGAGAAATCGACGATTCATGTGATGCCGTTACGCGGCGGGGAAGCGAAGAAAATCGCGCGTCCGCAAACCAGCGTCATGGCTTTCGAATGGAGCCCCGACGGGACCACGTTTGCGTTCGTTGCACCCGAAGCCCCGACGCAACGGGAGGGTCAGGAGGAACATAATCGCTCCTTCGAAGTGGGTGGCGATTGGTATCTCGCCGACCGCGTTTCACCCGCACGCCACATCTGGCGCGTCGACGCGGACGAGGGCGAGCCAAAGAGACTCACCACGGATCACACCCTCGCCTATCTCGTCGGCTCGTTCGCGTGGTCGGACGACGGCCAATCCATCGTCTACGGCGCGCAACCCGATGCCTACAGCGCATCGTTTCTGCGCGGGTCGTTGCGACGCGTCTCGCTCGCCGGCGACGATGAAGCTCTGCTCGCCGATCCAGCACCTTACGGCGGCGCATCGCCTTCGCCGGATGGTAAATGGATCGCATTCGTGAAAACCCGGGGCGAGGAAATGGCTTTCCATCCCGGCGGCGTTTTCGCCATACCCACGGCGGGCGGTGCACGCCGCGATCTGACCGCACAGATCGACCGCGACATCTTCTGGGCGGAGTGGGCCCCCAACGGACGAGCGCTCTGGGTGGCGGCACCGGATAGCACGACCATATCGCTCTGGTACCAGCCGATCGACGCGCCACCAACCAAGGTCGAGCTGGGCGAAACGGTTTTCGGCGGCGGTAGTGTCGCTAGGAATGGGCGCTTGCTTTTCCGGGGTTCGACCGCGGCGAGCGGCACCGAACTCTACGTACTCGACGGCGTCGATGGGCTACCGCGCCAACTGACCGATTTTCACGCTGGGCTCTCCGAACGCACGCTCGGTCGGGTCGAAACGATCGAGTGGACAAACGACGGGTTCGATCAGGACGGCGTACTGATCTATCCGCCCGAGTTCGACGCCAGCAAGCGCTATCCGCTCGTGTTGATGATCCACGGCGGACCCATGAGCTCGTCCACGACACAATTCAACATCTTCGGGCAGATCGCGGCCGCCCACGGATGGCTCGTTTTCCAGCCCAATTACCGGGGAAGCAACAACCGAGGTGACGCCTTTCAGAGCGCTGTCATCAACGACGCGGGGGCGGGCCCCGGGCGCGACGTCATGGCCGGTGTCGAGGCAGTGATTGCCAAGGGATTCGTCGACGAAACCCGCTTGGCCAGTACGGGTTGGTCATACGGTGGCTACATGACCGTCTGGTTGACCGCGCACTACGACGTCTGGCGAGCCGCGGTCGCGGGCGCGGCCGTCACGGACTGGTTCGACTGGTACACCCTTTCCGACATGAACGTCTGGAGCGGCTACGGCCTCGACGGTTCACCCTGGAAGAACGGCAACGACGAGCATTACCGCACGCAATCACCCATCTCATACGCCACGAACATCCGCGCACCGACCCTCATCCTGTCGACGACGCTCGACCCGCGAGTATCGGTGACGCAGTCGTTCAAGCTCTACAGCGTGCTCCGTGACCACGACGTGCCCGTGAAGTTCGTCGCTTATCCCGTGCCCGGCCACTTTCCCGGTGACCCGGTGCACTCGCGTGACGTTTTTCAGCGCTGGTTCGGTTGGCTCGAGGAACAGTTCGAAGGGCCCTAACGTTCTCGAAAAGCCCTAACGTTCTCGAAGGGCCCTAACGTTCGCCGATCCCCCAATTGAACGCGGACGTCGTCCCTATTCCACCGATGCTCTGATGATCTCGCGCGATGAATCGATGCGCGTCCCCACCGCACCAATCGAGACCTTCGAGGCGGGAAGCTCGAGCTTATCCATCAGGTAGTACGTCGCGGGCGTTCCCGTGCAATGCGCGCCGACAAAGCTCTCGAGCCCCACGTCCTCGAGCGCTTGCGCGGTCCAATCCAGGACATCCGGCGAGGCCCGAAAGAGATGGAATCCACCCACCGCCATTGTCACGGGTACGGGACGGATTTCCCGCAGCGCGCCGTCGCGTTGACGATGCCCGCGTGGCCGCATCCGGAAACCAGGAGCCACCCCGCGTTAGTCAGGAGCCCGATCACCTGCGACTCCGGGATGTTGTCGGGTCGACGCGCGGCCGCGTCCAAAAAGCGACCTGGCGAGACATTCCGTTCGTCGTGACGCCGTTCGATCGGGCCGGTGAGATGAACACCGGGCAGGATCTCACGCGCTTCCTCGATCTCGATGAATTCGATGCCTAACCCCTCCGCGGCGCGACGAAAATCCTCCGGCGTGTCGAATTCGTCGGGATTTAACCCGCCCGGCAACGAGTAGACGGGCTGGCCGTCCAGCATGAAGCGTTGTTGGAAGAATCCCTTGCCGACGTAAACCCGCGAGAGCGCGTCGGGAAAGGCCTCCATCAACTGTTTTCTCAAATGTATGAGACCGCCGGTGTGATCCGTGTGGTAGTGCGTCAGAACGACATCCCGCGCCCCGCTGAGATCAACACCCAGCACCCGACTGTTGCGCCAAACAGTCGCCTGCTTGAAGCCAGTGTCGAACAACACGCTCCCGGCCTCGGTCTCGATCAGCGCACTGAATCCCCACTCGCCCTCGCCAGCGAAGCTCGCGAGCATCGTCGATAGCAGTGTGATTTCGGGATCGACCGCGTAATCCGATTCGGCAGGCCACGCCGCCTCGACGAGCACGAAGAGGCCAATACCCAACAAGAAATGTCTGATTTGAACCTCCCGGTGCAGCTAGTGTCCGGCGACATCCTTGCGCAAGACGAAACGCTTCGCCGCGAGCCCGCCCGGCGTCAGTTCGTCGTGCTGGTAGGTGAAACCGAGCTTTTCTATAACGGAAAGCGACCCGCCGTTGCCGTTCAGCACGGACGCGACGATTTCGTCGAAACCGAACGCTGAGAATCCTTTTTCGATCACCGCCCGCGCCGATTCCGTCGCGAATCCATTCCCCCAACTCGTCTTGGCGAACCGGTAACCGAGATCGATGTAGTCCCTGATCGGTGCGAACCCGCACATGCCGATCAGGTCACCTTCGAATAGGACGGCGTAGCGGGCGAACCCGTGCGTACGTTCGTGCTCGAGCGAACGTTCGATGTACGCCCGAGCCTCTGGACGCGTCAGCGGGCCACCCAGATAGCGCATGACGTCAGAGTCGGCGACGATCCCGGCATAGGCGTCGAGATCGTCGCGTCGAAACGATCGAATCGAAAGCCGCTCGGTCGCGAGATCCATCGCGCGTTTCGCGGCTCACCCGTATCAGTGCAGCGCTTCGTAGACCATTCGTTTCGAGTCGAGGCGCGCGGCACGTGCAGCACCGCCGCCCATGCTCTGGATCATGCCGACGATGACGAGTTCTTCCTCGCGATGGATACCCATCCACGTGCCGCCGATGCCGTACCACCAGAGTTCGCCGACCGCGCGCGAATGCTCGATCTGCTCGTTCGGCTCGGCCACGATCGCGCCGCCCAGACCAAACGTATTGCCCGGGTTACCGACCATGGGATGAATCGCGGGCACCGCTGCCGGGAGGTGATTCTCGAACATCATCTCGACCGTATCGGCCTCGATCACACGTTGACCGTCGAGTTCGCCGCCGTTGACGAGCATCTGACCGAAGCGCAGGTAGTCGGATGCCGTCGAGACGAGGCCACCGCCTCCAGACTCGAACGCTTGCTCCTTCAGCACCGCGTCACCGTTCGGCAAACGCATCCGTTGGCCATTGCGGCTCGCATAGAGTGCGGCGAGGCGATCGGCCTTGGCCGGCGGCACCCAGAATGCGGTGTCGACCATGCCCAGCGGTTCGAAGAGCCTCGCGGAGAGAAACGCGGACAGTTTCATGCCGCTCAACACCTCGATCAGTCGCCCCTGCACATCGACCGAGACGCTGTATTGCCACTCGGTGCCGGGCTGGTAGGCCAGTGGAATCGCGGCGAGCTTCGTCATGAATTGCTCGAGGGTCTGATCATTCGAGAGCACGTCGGCCTGGCGATAGGCCATGTCCACAGGACCCGACGAAAAGAGCCCATAGGTAAAACCCGCGGTGTGTGTGAGGAGTTGGCGAATCGTCATCGCGCTCGCGGCCGGCTCCGTCGGAATCACACCATCCTCGCCCGCCGGCCCCGTGGCGACGCGCAGATCCGCAAGCGCCGGCAGGTACTTCGCCACCGGATCGTCCAGCGCGAACTTGCCTTCGTCGAAGAGCACCATGAGACCCGCGCCGATGATCGGCTTCGTCATCGAATAGATTCGGAAAATCGAATCGTCGGCGATCGCACGCTTCGCTTCCGCGTCCGCGAAACCCGCCTTGTGCCAGAGCACCGTCTCGCCGCGATGAGCAACGGCGAAAAGCGCGCCCGCGAGTTGACCGCCTTCGACGAACGACGCCACGTGCTGCGCGGCCGCCTCGAGCGCTACGGGATCGATCCCGGCTGACTTCGTGTCGGCGTTGGAGAAGGCCGGAACCGTGAATGCGACGGCGAACAAGAGTGCAATGGGACGCATGGTGATCTCCCTGGGCATTGAGCGATCAAGCCTACCCGCAAAGACGTCGGATCTCGCCTACGTGCTTGCGGCAACCCGGCCGAACCGGTTGACTGGCTGAGAGCCGAGAAAGGAATAAATCGTAGTGAGAAGACAAGACAAAGGATGGGTGCGAGGCCGCGCACGTTTGTTCGGCGCCTTTATCGTGTCGATCGTGGCGGCCGGTCAACCGAGCTTCGCGCAAGCCTTGCCCTACGACAAAGCGCAGGTCGACGCGGGGCGCGAAGCCTACGCGGCCGAGTGCGCGGGTTGTCACGGGGCCAATCTCGAAGGCATCCATCTTGCCCCCGCGCTCGTCGGTGATCGCTTCGACATGACGTGGCGGGGCCGACGCGCATCGCTCCTCTCGTTCCATATTCGTCGGATGCCACCACAACAGGCCGAAGATCTCGATGATAGGAAGGCGACCGCACTGCTTGCTTACTTACTGGCCGAGAACGGTATCGAAGCAAAGTCCGGTCCGATGCCCGCCACGCTCACTGCACAACAGCGACTGACGATCCCCTCCGCGGGTGGCGGTACGGTAGATGAGACTGCACCTGTCGCGCTGAGCGATGCCCAACGCGAACGCCTCGCGGGACTCTCGGCCGTGACCGACGCCATGCTCATCGACCCGCCCGCGAGCGACTGGCTGCAATGGGGAAACACCTACGACGGGCAGCGCTTCAGCACGCTCGATACGATCAATCGCGAGACCGTGGCTCGTCTTGCGCTCGACTGGCGTAAACCGCTGCCGGTCGGCCCGAACATGCCACACGTGGTCGTGCACGAAGGGGTCATGTTCCTGCATACCCATCCGGATACCGTGCTCGCGCTGGACGCGACCAATGGTGACGTGCTCTGGCGCTACGTCCACGCGACGCAAGGCCGGGCAAATCAGAAGCTGGGTTTGGCCCTTGCGGGCGACAAAGTGCTCGTGCCGACTTCGGACAAGCACGTACTCGCCCTCGATGCGAAGATGGGAACTCTGATCTGGGACCACGAGATCGAACTACCCGTGCCGATGATGCGCCCGCGCTATCAACTTCGCAGCGCCCCGCTCGTCGCGGCCGGCCGGGTGATCCAAGGCGTGACCGCCACCTATATTCCCAAAGGCGGGTTCATCCTCGGGATCGATCTCGAAACCGGGGAGAAGGCATGGCAGTTCGACACGGTCGCCGCACCGGACGATCCCCGCGGTAACACCTGGAACGACCTCCCCGCCGAACGACGGAACGGCGGCTCGGTTTGGCATCAGGGCACCTATGATCCCGACTTGGGGCTGGTCTACTACGGCGCCGCCCCGACCTATGACACCGGCCCGCTGCTCAAACCCATCGGCAAGGAAGGGGTCACCAACGAGGCCTTCTACACGAACTGCACGCTCGCGCTCGACCCCGTGACCGGTGAACTCGTCTGGTACTACCAGCATGCGCCGAACGATCAATGGGATCTCGACTGGGCGTTCGAAAGACAACTCGCCGATATCACCTGGGACGGCGAAGAGCGACGGATCGTGATGACCATCGGCAAGGTAGGCATCCTCGAAGCGCTCGATGCCGCGACCGGCGAATACCTCTTCTCGGTGGATCCGGGCATCCAGAACATCATCACGGCGATCGATCCCGACACGGGCGCGAAGACGTATCACCCGGACACCATTCCCGATCTCTCGCGGCCCGCCGTCGTCTGTCCGACCGCCTGGGGCGCGCGCAGTTGGCCGGAGACCGCCTACAGTCCCGCGACCGGCATGGTTTACGCGCCCTTCGCCGAATGGTGCATGACGATGGACAAAGCCGAAGGTTTCGCGCTCTTGAGCTCAGGCGTCGGCATGGACAGCACCGAACATCCGACGCTCAACGACGACGGCATGATCGGTCGTTTGCAGGCGTTCGACGTCATCGAAGGAGAACTCGCCTGGCAGCACGATCAGTCGAGTCCGATCGCATCGGCGACGCTCGCGACCGCCGGCGGCCTCGTTTTTGCGGGCGATCTCGATCCGTCCCTGAAGGCATTCGACGCCGCGACGGGCTCAGTGTTGTGGGAAAGCCCGCTCGACGCCGCGCCGAGTTCGAGCCTGGCGACCTACGCGGTAGATGGGGTTCAGTACCTGGCGATCGTCGCCGGCGTTTCGAACATTCACCTGCGCGCGATGACTGGAGCGACGAATGAGTTCCTCTCAAGTCGCGGTGAAAAGACACTGCCGATGCCCGTCGGCGGGCCGGCGATCTGGGTTTTCGCGTTGCGATGAAGACGCGTTCTCCGTCGGCCGCGTGGCATGATCAGGCAACCAAGTAAGGGAGCTTTTTCGATGAAGCGCCGCAACCTGCTCAAGACGATTCCTGCCCTACCGCTCATGGGCGGCGCCGCGTTCGCGAACGCCAGCCAATGGGGCAAGAACGCCTCGACTTATCTTCAAGGCAACTTCGGCCCTGTCGAAGAAACGACGATCGAATCTTTGTCCGTGACTGGGTCGCTACCCGCCGAACTTACCGGCCGCTTTCTGCGCAACGGGCCCAACCCGGGGCCGTCGGCCGACGCGGCAACCCATCACTGGTTTGTCGGCAACGGCATGGTCCACGGCATCCACATCGACGGCGGTCGCGCGGTCTGGTATCGCAACCGCTACGTCGAGAGCGGCGCGAACACGCACGTTATCGGTCACGCAGGCAAGACGATCGCCATCGTCGAGGCAGGTGGTCGGCCGTCGGAACTCGGCTACGAACTCGAACCGCTCGGTCTCTACGATTTCGAAGGCACGCTCAACGGCGCGTTCAGCGCCCATACCAAACTCGACCCCGACACGGGCGCGCTACACGTCATGACGTACAGCCCCGGGCCACCGCCGTTCAAGCTCACGTATCTCGTCGTGAGCGCCACCGGCAAGGTCGTCCACACGGTCGACATTCCGATTCCCGGTCCCGCGATGGTGCATGACATCAGCATCACGCCGAACTGGGTCGCCGTCTACGACCTGCCCGTCATCGCCGATCCCGCGCTCGCACAACAGGGCTTTCGTTTTCCCATGACATGGCGGCCGGAATACGGCGCTCGTGTGGGCTTGCTGCCTCGCAACGGCGGTGCCGACGATATCGTCTGGACCGAGGTTCCCCTCTGCTACGTTTTTCATCCGATGAACGCGTTCGAGGACGACGCCGGCAACGTGGTGCTCGATGTCTGTCGCTACGACAAAATGTTCGCCGACGGTCACACCGGCGGCCCGTTCGCCGAAAACCAGGATCTGACCCTCGATCGCTGGACGATCAATCCGACGACACGAAACGTATCGATCGATCGGATCGATGATCGCGCGCAGGAATTCCCGCGCTGTCATCCGGATCTCAATGGCAAGTCGTACCGCTACGGCTACTCGGTCGAGGTCGCCGGACAAGCATTCCCAAGAATTCTGAAGCACGACCTCAAAGCGGGAACGAGCCGGTCGCTCGATCTCGGACCGGGGCGTAGCTCGAGCGAGGCCGTCTTTGTACCGCGCGAAGGCGCGACCGCCGAGGATGACGGCTACCTCATGGCCTGGATCTACGACAAAGGACGTGATCAAAGCGACTTCGTCGTGGTCGACGCGGGCGACATGGCCGTCATGGCGACGGTCGAGTTACCCGTACGCGTGCCTTATGGTTTTCACGGCAGTTGGATTGGAGATATGTCATGACCCGAACTTCGAAATTCTCGTTTACCGCAATCGTGGCAGGCCTCGCCCTCGCCGCACCTTTCGCCCAAGCCGACGCGCACAACGTCGGGGCGATGGCCGAGATCGTGATCAAGTTGCAGCACTTTCCGAGTGACTCGGCCAAGGAATCGCTCGCGGCCATCGCGGCCGATGGCTCGAGTAGTGCCGCCGAACGGCAACTCGCGGAAGCGATCGCCGCGATCCAACACAAGGTGACGGGCACACACGCCGCCAAAGTCGCCGCCATCGAAGCTGACGATGCGCTACCGGAATCCGTGCGGGCTCTCGCTCGCGTTCTGGTGGGATTGAATCACGTGCCGAGCGCCGACGATGTCGCCGCGCTCAAGGCCATCACGAGTCACTAATCACGGGTGACTGAATAGTCCGACCGGCTTCCCAATCGAGGGAAGCCGCCGGCGGACGTGCTAACCCACCGCCCAGACGCAGTTTTTGCGAAAGCAAAAACTGCGGACGAACCCGCGCAAGCGGGTTCGCTAGTTGGCGAAGTTGTGGGTCAGCTCGACCCCGAAGCGGCGACCCTGACTCCAGTACTGGCGCTGGATGATCGTGTCCGGACCACCGCCACGCGATAGCGAGTACTCACGATCGAAGAGGTTGTTCGCCCAGAGCGAAACGGCCGTGCGGCCGTTCGCCATCGTCCAGACGAAGCGCGCATCGGCGAGCCCGTATTTCGGCTGGTATGAATGCGCGGGCGCTTCGAGGTCGTCGTAGCGACGTCCACGGAAAGACCAGCCGAGGGTCGCTATGAGTGAATCACCTCGATCGAAGTTGAACTGCTTGGTGATGCCGATGCTGTAGGTGTATGGCGACCCGCGGATCACCTTCGTGTCGGAGATGTCGCGCACGACGACCGTCTCTTCCAATTGCGGCGGCGGTCCGAATTCGACGTCGACGACGGTGAATTCATCGTACTCACCGTGTACGTATCCGTAGGATCCGGCAACCGACCAGCCGTTGCCGAAGACGAAAATGAAATCGGCCTCGAGGCCCATGAGAGTCGCTTCCTGGGCGTTCAGGATCGCGACGACCGTCTGGTTATCGATGATCCGGCCGACCGAGATCTGCTGGTTCTCGTAGGTGTTGTAGAACGCCGTGACGTTGAAGCGCACACGCCGGTCGAGGAACATCGACTTCATGCCGAATTCCCAGTTCGACGAGACTTCGGGATGGTAGTCCTCGAGCCGTGGCGTCTGGTTCGTTGAACATACCCGCCGCGATCAACTGGCCGTCGATGCCGGCACCAAGGCGCACCGTGGCCTCGTTGTCGAAGCTTGGCTCACGCGAGATCACGTGAATGGCGCCTGCCGTCGTGTTGCGACCGAACAATGTGCCCTGCGGTCCGCGCAGAACCTCGACACGATCGATGTCGAGAAGATCGAAGAGGCCGCCCTGCGGTCGGCCCATGTACACGCCATTGACGTAGGTGCCGACTTTCGGGTCTTGCGCTGGTCCCCAGTTGACCTGACCGATGCCGCGCAGGAACACGTTCGCCGAATTCTTCGCCACAGCGGAGTTGCGCAACGAGAGATTTGGCGTCAAGCGTTCGAGATCGCGCATCGAGAACGATGCCCGTTCCTCGAGTTCATCACCCGAGAGGGCCGTGATCGGGATCGGAACCCGTTGGGCCGTCTCTTCGCGCTGACGCGCCGTGACGGTGATCTCCTCGATAAACTGATCCTCAGCTTCTTCAGCGAAGACCGGCGTTGGTTGCAGAACCACGAACCCGAAGAAACCAATGGAACAAACGATCCGTTTCATAGACACCCCCTCTACGTACTAACCCGTATAGACCCCTCGCCGTAAAACGACAAGCACCCGGCAGAAGGTCCGACACCCCTACCCACTTGAATCTGTGCTCTCATCGCCTGCTCGGGCGCCTCCCCTCGACCCGGGCACCTATTCGGAAACGCTACCTATGAAAAAATGCTGGGGTTTTGGGCTACTGCTCATTCTGGCCATTCCGGCAACCGCATCGCCGCCCGAGCTCCACGACATCGCCGCAGCCCCATCGGCAGATCGGATCGAGCGCGACATCACCGCCCTCGTCGGTTTCGGCACACGACACACGCTCTCGGAAACGGCATCGAACGTGCGCGGTATCGGTGCTGCGCGCCGATGGATCGAGGCGGAATTCCAGCGTATCTCCGCCGACTGTGGCGGATGCCTCGAGGTCTCCCGCCAGTCGCGCGTCGTCACGGGCGTGACACGCATTCCCGAGCCGACCGAGGTCGTCAACATCATCGCCGTTCTGCCGGGCACGTCCGATCCCGATCGTTACATCGTCATGTCCGGTGACATCGACTCACGCGTGACGGATCCCCTTGATGGAACCTCCGAATCGCCCGGCGCTAACGACAATGCTTCGGGGGTCGCGGGAACGCTCGAAGCCGCACGTGTGTTGAGCCGATATCGCTTTCCCGCGAGCATCGTGTTCGCCGCGCTTTCCGGCGAGGAACAGGGCCTTTTCGGCGGCATGATCATGGCGGAGGCGGCTCGAGATGACGGCTGGTTCATCGAGGGTGTGCTCAACAACGACATGATCGGTAACACCGCTGGCATCAATGGCGTCAACGACAACTCGACGGTACGGGTCTTCTCCGAAGCAACGCGTCCAAACGAAACCCCCGCCGAAGCGCGGATCCGGCGATTCACCGGCGGCGAGGTCGACTCCCCGTCACGCAACCTCGCGCGATTCATCGATCGGATAGCCGACACGTACATCACCAATCTCGACGCCATGATGATCTATCGGCTCGATCGGTTCGGCCGCGGCGGCCATCACCGGCCGTTCAACGACCTCGGCTTTCCGGGTGTGCGCATCATGGAGACGAACGAACACTACGATCGACAACATCAGAATCTGCGCGTAGAAAGCGGCCGCCACTTCGGCGACACGATCGAGTACGTCGACTTCGACTATGCGGCGAATGTGACCGCACTCAACAGCGTCGCACTCGCGGCCCTCGCCTGGGCGCCGGCACCCCCGGAGGACGTCACGATCGAAGGGCGCGTTTCGCCCGACACCACGCTGAAATGGAGCCCGGTCGACGGCGCGGCCTCCTACACGATCCACTGGCGACTGACGACCGATGCGCAATGGCGCTGGTCGAGGAATGTGGGCGACGTGACGGAATTCACGCTTGAGAACGTCGTAATCGACAACTATCTCTTCGGCGTGTCGAGCCGAAACGCCGACGGCCTCGAGAGCCCCGTCGTTTTCCCCGGCGTCATCGGCGCATTTCGCTACGACTAGCGTTTGCCCTTCCCCACTCGGCTCACAAGGAATAGAGTCTTCGGGTCGGCGCCGCAGGCGTTTTGAGGGCCTACTCGGCGCGCAACTACGCGGGGGAGGCTCGTGACTCAATTCGACCTACACATCACCAACGGTACGATCGTCGACGGTACCCGTTCACCCAGATACGTTGGCGACGTCTGGATCAAAGACGGGCGGATCGCGCGCCTCGGCGGCGTACACGACGGGAATGCGACAGAAACGATCGACGCCACCGGCTTGATCGTCGCGCCCGGTTTCGTCGACCTCCACACTCACTACGACGCCCAGATTCGCTGGGATCCGTGGTGCACCATTTCCGGCTGGCATGGCGTCACGTCCGTCGTGCTCGGTAACTGTGGGTTCGGCTTCGCACCCGTGCATCCCGATTTTCGAGATCGCAGCATGTTGACGATGACGCGTACGGAAGCCATTCCCTACAACTCGATGAAGGAAGGCATGGATTGGGAAACGATCCCCGAATACCTCGACAGTCTCGAGCGCGCCGACAAGGGCGTAAACGTCATCCAGTACATGCCGACCGCCTCACTCATGACATACGTCATGGGGCTCGAAGCCGCCAAGACTCGCCCGGCGACCGATGCCGAACGCAAGACGATGCAGCGCCTGCTGCACGAGGGCATGGACGCGGGTCTGTGTGGATTCTCGATTCAGCGCCTAGGCCCGGACTCGGTACAGGCCGATTTCGACGGCTCGCCGATGGTCACCGACACGATGGCCGACGAGGACATCCTGGCACTGGCCGAGGTGCTCCGGGAGCGCGGCGAAGGATTCATTCAGATCACGCAGGCCGAGGGACCGCTCAAGAAAGACCAGGCATTCCTCGAAAGGCTGGCTGATACCGCACAACGACCGATCCTGCACAACGTCGTCGTGCCCTCGCGCAATAATCCCGAGGTGCATCGTCGACCGATGCGCTGGATCGAAGCCTGCCGGGAGAAGGGACTGCCCCTCTACGCACAATGCGGCACCGTTCGCGCTGGTTTCGCCTTCACACTCGAACACTGGAATCTTTACGACGCATCACCCGCGTGGCGGGCCGTGACGACCGGGAGCAAGGAAGAGAAGATCGAACGCATGCAGGATCCAGAACTGCGTCGCGCGCTGGTCGACGAAGCCAAAGAGGCCGACAGGCGTCTGCGCGCCATCCAGGCCGGCGTCGGCGGCGATCCGAAGAAACTGGTCGTGCAATCGGTCAACGATCAGCCGGAGCTCGAGTCTTACGTCGGACGATCGGTCGGCGACATCGCTCTCGACGAAGGTAAACACCCGATCGAAGTGATGCTCGATCTCTCGCTCGCCGGCGATCTCAACGTCGAATTTCTCGGCCCCGATCGCGGCAGCAACGCCGAATACATGGCCGAAATGATGAACGACTCGGAGTACTCGATCCCCGGTGTTTCGGACGGCGGCGCGCACACCAAATTCTTCACGGGCGGCGCGTTCACGACGGATTTCCTGAGTTGGCTCGTCCGGGACGAAGAACTGGTCAGCCTCGAAGAAGCCCACTACCGCCTCTCCAACCTGCCCGCACAGGCGGCCGGGTTCAAAGATCGTGGCGTACTTTCCAAGGGTGCCGCGGCCGACGTCGTGATCTACGAGATGGATGCGCTAGCGGTTGATCCGCCCTGGGTCGGTGCGGTCGAGCATGATCTCCCGGCGGACGAATGGCGCCGGGTGCAACGCGCCATCGGTTACAAAGCGATCGTCGTCAATGGTGAGGTCACGTTCCGCGACGGTGACTGCACTGGTGCTACACCCGGCAAACTACTGCGCCACGGTGCGGCGACCTCGTGATGGGCCGGACACGCTAGAGGGCGTCATGCAGACCAACATTGCCCGCTTCGCGCCTTCGGACGACATGGCGAAGGCGGTCGCCGAAACTCGCCGAAACGGTGTCGTCATCGTCGAGGACCTTTTCAGCCCCGCCGAAATGGACGCTCTTGCCGAGCAGCTCGATCCCGCCCTCGATGCTCAAACGCCCGGCGGTGGCGAGTTTTTCGGGTTCCAGAAGCGCTCCGTCAACGCCATCTTCGCCCGCGGAAAGGTCTTCTCGGACACGCTGCTGCTGAACGAACGTCTGCTCGAACTCGCGGATGGCATCCTGCTACCCGAGAAGCCAATGGCGGCTTCATCACCGGCCGTCGAAGCCCCGTCGATGATGGCGACGATCGATCAATCGGTTGGCCCGAACTGCCATCACTACCATCTGAACGCGACTGTCGCGATGCAGGTCTGTCCCGGCGGCGGCAACCAGATGCTGCATCGGGACGAGTGGCGTTACCTGCCTTATATGCATCGCGATCCGGCAGGTCCCGAACTCACGCTCGCGTTCATGGTCGCGGTCACGGACTTCACGGCCGAAAACGGCGCGACGCGCTACATCCCCGGGAGCAACGCCTGGGCGGAGGGAAAACGCCCGTCGGAGGACGAGGTCATCCAGGCAACGATGGGCCGTGGTTCGGTCGCCGCCTGGCTCGGCAGCGTCTATCACGGCCTCGGCACGAACCACACCGGCATCCCGAGAACCGGCATCATTTTTTCGTTCGGCGTGAACTACCTCATCCAGGAGGAGAACCAGTTCGCCGCGGTTCCTGCGCAAGCATTGGCCGAGTTGCCCGAGCGGGCGCGCCAATTGATCGGTTATCGTTCGAGCACAGCGCTCAACTACATCCCGGGGCTCGACGACACCCATGTGCTCGACGGCGAGGCACATCATGTCTGATCGCACGTCAGCGCCCCGCGATCGGTAAGCCGAACGGCGTTAGGATTCTCGGATGGCCCAACAGTTCAGCCAGGATGAAGTTGTCTCGGTGATTCGCCGCGCCCTCGTGGACCGCACCTCCGAAGACGCGACGCCGACGTACAACCTCGAAGACTTGCTCGAGATCGCAGCACAATGCGGGGTCACCGAAAGTCAGGTCCGCGACGCGCTCGTGATCGAAAGCATGGAGGCCGACATCGCGAACCGCGAGCGAGAGGAAGAACTCCAACTGGATCGTGCGCGACGGGCAAAACGAAGATCGTGGACAAACCACTTGTTCACCTACGGCGTCGTCGTGACCGGACTCGCGGTCATCAACTCACTCACGACCAGTTTCCCCTGGAGCCTGATCGTCGCGGGGTTCTGGGCCATCGGATTGATCTTCCACACACGCTTCGCACTCTTCCCGAGCAAGGAAGCCCTCGAAGACACCGCCCTCGAACTTCGCAAAGAAGATCACGCGCGCAAAAAGCGCCAATCGAAGCTCGAACGGAAGATCGCCTCGGACGCCATCCCCAACTAACGCGTATCGACGCCCGCCAAGGCCATTGTTCGATCGGGTGAATCGCGCGAAGCTCTCCGCGTGATGTTCAAGAGGGGAGTTCCGTGATCAGAAAATTGCTCAAACACGTTCTCACGATCGGTTTTGTCATCGCGGCGTGGGCGCCGCTTGCGGCCGCCGAACTACCGCGCGCGACGCCGGAAGAGGTCGGCATGTCAACCGAGCGGTTGGCGCGGATCGGCGAAGTGATGCAGCGCCACATCGACGCGGGCGAGATCCAGGGCGCGGTGACGGCCATCGCCCGTCGCGGCCAACTCGTGCACTACGAGGCGCACGGCAAGATGGACGTCGCGAACGATGTACCGATGGCAGACGATGCGATGTTCATCATGATGTCGTCGACCAAGCCCGTACTCGGTGTCGCGGCGCTGATCGCGATGGAGGAAGGTCTCTTCCGCGCGAACGACCCGGTGTCTCGTTACATTCCCGAATTCGCCGATATGCAGGTCGCGGTGTTGAACGAACCGGCCGATACCGATGTCAGCCCGTTCTACGTTCGGCGTGAGAACGTGCCGGAACACCGCGTCGTCGCCGCGGAACGCGAGATCACCATTCACGACCTGCTGACGCATACATCGGGCTTGCGCAGCGGTGGCCTCGGCACGGCGGTCGATCCGCCCGGAATGGCTCGCTACACACCCGGCTCGACCCTGGCGACTTATATTCCGACGCTCGGCAGCGCTCTACTCGATTTCCAACCCGGCAGCCGTTGGATGTACAGCCCCGGCACCGGACTCGATGTCGTGGCGCGGATCATCGAGATCGTCACCGAGACGCCTTACGATCAGTTCGTGCAGGAACGCATCTTCGATCCGCTCGACATGGTCGATACGCACTACAACGTCCCGCCGGGCAAGGAAGAACGGCGCGTCGAAATCCACGATCGCGACATGTCGCGCTTCCGTGGCCGAACGACGTCCTACTTTTCGGGATCCGCGGGCCTCACGAGTACCGCGCGCGACTACGTCCGATTCGAGCAAATGCTCTTGAACGACGGTGAACTCGACGGCAACCGGATTTTGAGTCCCTGGTCGGTCCAGCAGATGAGCAGCGATCAGATCAATGGTATCTACAAGGGCTTTTCGCAGAATGACCGTGGCGTCGGTTACGGCTATACGGTGGGCGTGACACTCGACCCGGTCGCGGCCAACAGCCCACGTGGCGCCGGAGCCTTCGGCTGGGGTGGCGCGTTCGGCACTCGCTCATGGACCGATCCCACCCTCGAACTGGTCGGCGTCATCATGCTCCAGCAACCGCATGGACGAACGCAGGCCAACTTCGAGAACGCCGTTCGCCACGCGATCATCGAATAGTCGATGCATCCTCACTGAGGACGTGGCCTGATGAAGACGTGGGGGTTTTTCGCGGTTCTGATCGGCCTGCTCGGCGGGCCGTGCAGCGCCGCGGAAGCAAACGTCGAGTTGTCCGGCACGCTAGCGGTTGTCAACAAGGCGACGGACTCCGTGAGCGTCATCGATGTCGCGAGCGCCACGGTTCTCGCCGAGATGCCGACGGGCAAAGGACCGCACGAGGCGGTGCTCGCAAGCGACGGCTGCCAGGTGGTCGTGTCCGACTACGTCGGCGGCGACTCCCTGTCAGTCTTCGATATCTGCAAGCTCCGCCCACTCCGGACAATCGATCTCGCCGCGTTCCCGCGACCCCACGGCATGGTGTTCGTCGGCACGTCGGATGAGGTCATCGTCACCTCCGGGCCGTCGCAAAAGATCGTTCGCGTCGATATCGGCACCGGACGAATCGTCGGTTCGATCGACACGACCTATGGCTCGCATATGGTCGCCCTCGCAGGCTCGACCGGCTACTCGACCAACGGCGCCGCGGATCGGGTAACCGCATTCCGCCTCGACTCGCAGATCGCCTACGCACAACACCCGGTTGGACCACGTCCCGAGGCGATCGCGGTCACGGCCGACGGCCGGGAGGTGTGGGTTGGCAGCAACGCCGCCGGCACGGTTTCCATTCTCGATCCCCAGACGGGTGATCTTCGGACCATCGCCGACGGCTTCAGATGGCCTTATCGGATCGTCTTCACGCCGGACGAAAGCCGTGTGCTCGTACCCGATCTTCGGGGCGGGGAATTACGCATCCTCCCACGGGCCGGTGACACCCCGGCTGCAACGATCGACTTGCCGGGCGCGGTCCCCCAAGGCCTTGTTGTTCATCCGAGCGGCCGCTACGCCTTCCAGTCGTTGAACCTCGAGGACCGGATCGCGATCGTCGATCTCGACGCGGCCAGGGTGATCGGCTACCTACCGGCCGGATCGCGTCCCGACGGCATCGTCTACTCGGCATTTCGCCATCCCGTCGATGCCGCGCAAACCAAAACACCAGGCACGACGACTAAGTAGCTAACCACAACGGAAGAATCATTCATGATTTGGGCTAACGGCAACCTTGCTAGCAGTTCTTGGCGACACGCGATCGCCATAGGAGGAATCGTCTTGGGCACGGCCACCTTTGCTGACGGAATCGAACAATCATTCGACGTCGACCGCGGGGCGACGGTGGAAGTCGACGCGGAAGGCGCACGCATCGCGGTCGAGGGAGGCGCTGACGAAGTGTCAGTTTCGATTACGCGCGGCGACGACTCGCGCGGCGAGATCGAGGACGACTACGACATCGACATCAATGCGTCGTCGACACGCGTGTCCGTGCGCGTCGAAAAACGCCGAAAGCTCACGAACTGGCTTGGCGGTCGCAGTCTCTCGATTCGAATCGATACGCCGGAACGGGTCGATCTCGACCTGCACACGTCCGGCGGGACGGTCCACGTCGAAGACATCGAGGGTTTCGTGAAAGCACACACCTCCGGTGGTTCGATGCACTTCGATGACATCAACGGCGACATCGACGGTGAGACTTCCGGTGGGTCCATCGAGGTCAAAGGTACCGTTGCCAACGCCGAACTCAAGACGTCGGGCGGTGCGATCCGACTGGATGACATCGCGGGCGAGGTTCGTGCGCAAACCTCGGGCGGAAAGATCGAACTCGGACGCGTCGGCGGTGACGTCGTCGCCACGACGTCCGGCGGCAGCATTGACATCGAGTCAGCGGATGGATCCGTCGAAGCCAAGACGTCCGGTGGCGGTATCCGGATCGCATTCACCGCGCAACCCACCCAGGGGAGCGAACTCAGGACGTCCGGCGGAACGATCACCGTCGATCTCGCGGACGGGGTCGGCGTGGACCTCGACGCGAAGTCGTCCGGTGGACGCTTGCGCGCTTCCGATGACCTCGATTTCCGTGGCGATGCCACGAAGGACTCGCTACGGGGCGAGGTCAACGGCGGCGGGCCGTCATTGCGCGTCCGCGCAAGCGGCGGGTCGATCGTCCTCGATAAGCTCTAGCGTCTTCAGGCGGGCGGCCGAAACACGCCGCCCGCGACTTGGCTTAGCCCGCAGCGCGGATCGAGCTCAGAAAATCCACGACTGCCGCGGACACCTCATCGGGTTTCTGCTCCTGAACCCAGTGACTCGCGCCGTCGATGAGCGTTTTGCCACGCAGGTCGGCAAAAAACTGATCCTGGAGATCGACCGAACCGGCCGCGAACTGCAAGACGGGATCGTCGCTGCCCGCGAGAAACCAGGCCGGAACCTGAATCTTCGCGTCTTTGAGCCAAGGTGTCAGCGTCGGGATCCCGCCCATGTTTCGATACCAGGAAAGCGGCCCACGGAAACCCGACTCCGTAAACGATTTTACGTAGTACTGATGGTCCTCCTCGGTCAACGGCTCTTGCAGGCGACTCGGCGTGGGAGCCGAGCCGAACATCGAATCGTCCCGTGCCTTTGGCTGGCCCGCACCTTCACTGACGCCGTTGAAGAAGCGCATCGTGCGGTCGATGTCCGCCTCGAACTCGCGTTCCGCCACCCCGGGGTTCTGGAAATAGCGGATGTACCAGAATTGATCGTCCCGTCCGGGTGGATTCACTGCGGCTGGGCCGATCGGTAGGAAGGGAACCGAAAGCCCCATCACACACTTCAGGCGATGGGGGTATTGGAGCGCGGTGTACCAGGCAACGATGCATCCCCAGTCGTGGCCGACCAGGTAGGCCTGCTCCTCGCCGAGTACGTCGATCAAACCGATCACGTCAGCCGTGAGCTCGAGAATGTTGTAGTCCTCGATACGCTCAGGCAGCGAACTCGCCCCATAGCCACGTTGATCCGGCACCGCGACACGAAAACCCGCGGCCACCAACGGATCGATCTGATGGCGCCAGAGGTACCAACAGCGCGGAAAGCCGTGCAGCAGCACGGCGAGCGGTCCTTCGCCTTCGACGATGGTCCGCAAGGACACACCGTTCACTTCGAGCATGGTCTGGTTGCGGCCAGCAGCATCCAACATCAGCAATCCTCCAAGAGCGGAAACGAGCGGGGACTAAACCGTGTCGACGATGAGAAGACCGAAGACGAGCGGCAGGTAGGCAAGTGACGTGACGAAGAGACGGCGCCCCCAGACTTCCGCGGAATCCGAGCGGAAACCGATGAGCGACGCGGCGAGGTACACGAGGCTCAGGGCCACCGCACCGACGGCGTACACGACACCGCCGAGGTCGAACCAGAACGGCGTGAGGCTCGTCGGGACCATCACGACGCACCAGATGACGGCGTGCCATTTCGCCACGGACTCACCGCGCAAAATCGGCAGAACCTTCATCCCCGCAGCGGCGTATTCGACGGCGTTCTTACACGAGAGACCGATCACATGCGGCATCTGCCAGACGAAAACGATGGCGAAAAGGGCGATGCCGCCCCAACCGATTTCGTTCGTCGTGGCCGTCCAGCCCATGAGAGCGGGCATCGCGCCCGGGACCGCACCGACCGCCAGTGCAATCGGATGAACAGCCTTCAACGGCGTGTAGGCGAGAACGTACGAACCGAGCGCCACCGCGCCGAGCAATGCCGTGAGCGGGTTGACCAAGAAAAACAGCGCCGGCAGCGACACGACGGCCAAAATCAGGCCGAATCCGAGGGCAACATTTGCATTGAGGCGACCGTCCGGTAGCGGCCGCGTACGAGTACGTGCCATGAGCGCATCCGTATCGCGCTCCCACCAGCAGTTGAGTACGTTGGCACCCGCCACGAGCAGAGTCATAAACACCAACATAGCGACCACAAGTTCGATCTCGACCCCGGCGGGCGCCATCGCAAGCCCTACGCCGGCCGTCAGCAGGACCAGCGCCGTCACGCGCGGTTTCGCCAGGGCAATCAAGTCACGCGTCATCGAAGACGCCGGGGCATTTGTCGTTGCGATGGAGATGTGGGCGCCTCTATCGGACGGGTACAGTCGCGGACGCGAATTCTAGGCTATCGAACGTCCGTCTCCCACCCGTTCGACCACATCGAGCCGTACCGCTGGCCGCGACCAGCACTGGCCCCGTTCTTCGGTTTTGTCGATACTCCGGCGCCCATTCGAACCACGAGTCGCCATGCCCGACGCCCGCCAATACGTCACGATCAACGGCCCGTTCGTGATGCAACACGGCACGATCACCGATCCGACCGTGGCCTACGAGACCTGGGGCGAACTGAACGCGGCCCGCGACAACGCGATCCTCGTCTTCACCGGCCTTTCACCTTCCGCGCATGCGGCGTCATCGCACGCCGATCCCAGCGCGGGTTGGTGGGAAGACGTCATCGGGCCGCATAAACCAATCGACACGACGCGCTACTTCGTCATTTGCATCAACTCACTCGGCAGTTGCTTCGGATCGACCGGTCCCGCCAGCATCGACCCCACGACCGGTGATCTCTACCGGCTGGATTTTCCCGTCCTCTCCCTCGAGGACATCGCGACGGCTGGCGACGCGGTCGTCGAAGCACTCGCTATCGACGAGCTGCACACGGTTGTCGGCGCTTCGATGGGCGGTATGACCGCCCTCGCCTACGCCATGTTGTTTCCGTCGCGGACTCGGGGGCTCGTGACGATTTCCGCCGGCGCGAGGAGCTTGCCTTTCTCGATCGCCCTGCGATCGCTTCAACGCGAGCTCATCCGCTCGGATCCGGTCTGGGACGCGGGTCAGTACAACATCGACGTATCGCCCGCTCTCGGGATGCGGCTGGCGCGGAAGCTCGGCATGATCACCTACCGCTCGGCAAAGGAATGGACCGCCCGTTTCGGCCGCGAACGTACCACCGACGCTGGTGATCCGAACGACCGGTTCGGCATCGATTTCGAGGTGGAGTCCTATCTCGAGGCGCACGCAAACAAGTTCATCGGCACCTTCGATGCCAACTGCTATCTGTACCTGTCGCGGGCGATGGATCTTTTTGACGTGGCCGACTACGGCGGCACGGTCGCGGAAGGCCTGAAGCTCATCGATGTAGAACGGGCGATGGTCATCGGCGTCGAGACCGACATCCTCTTTCCGCTGAGCCAACAGCAGGAAATTGCGGACGGGTTAACCGATCGGGTCGGCGAATTCCGCTTCCACGGGCTGGAATCGATCCAAGGCCACGACTCCTTTCTCGTGGACATGGATCGCTTTCGTCCGGTGATTGCCGGCTTCTTCTGACTACTCCATCGAGTGGAGGCGGACGTCGATTTCGCGCGTCAGCGTGTCCGCGTCGATGAAGCCGCCCGCCACGAGCACCAGGTCGTCCTGTCCGAACAACACGCTCGGTAACGCCTGCGTACCGTAGCGACGACTCGTCTCGAAGCCCCAACGGGTGCGTGTCCGCACCTCGGTGGTGTCCATCCGCGCCCGCAATTGTTCAACATCGACGTCGAACTCGGACGCGATATCGCCAATGACACCAATGTCGTTGACGTTGACGGCCTCGACGAAAAAGGCGTGCTGCATGCGACGCACGATCTCGAACGGCGGCTGCTCCGTCAGGTCGCGCATCGCTTCGCATCCGAGGCAAGGTAGAACACTGTTGTAGATGCACCCCGGTGCCAGCTCGTAGCTGAAAGTCACACCCGTGACCGCATTCACTTCGTCCCATAGCCGTTTGAGACGTCGCCGGCCGTAGTCACCGATCGGGCGCGTGCCGTGCGTGTTGATCCCACCGAGCTGAATGTCGAACTCACAGCTTGCTGCAAACTTTTCACGAACGACATCGATCGCGTCCGCCATCCCCCAACACCACGAACACATCGGATCCGTGACGAAGACGACTCGGGGTTTCATAGCACCACCTCCAATCCGTTCTCTGTCACTTCGCCAATGATCGACGTTCGCGGATAGCCGTTCTCGCGCAGATCCGCCATGCACCTTTGTGCCGTCTCAGCCGGTACGGCAGCCAGCAAACCACCGGCAGTCTGCGGATCGACCAATAGTCGTACCCGAGGATCCGCCGGGCTACCGCCCGAAATCGTCACATCCGTCAGGCTCTGCTCGTTGTTCTCCTGAAGCGAGCTGACGATACCGGTCGCCATTAGCTCGTGCGCGCCCGCTAGATCGGGAATGCAGTCGACGAAAAGCCGCGCGCCGACGGTCGAAGCACGCGTCATTTCACTCAGATGACCGAGGAGGCCGAAGCCCGTCACGTCAGTGCATCCCGTGGCGCCGGCATCACTGAAGATCTGCGCAGCCGCGGCGCTCGATGAATCCATCGAGTCGAGTGCGCCCCGTAGTTGTTTCGCCGTCGCGTCACCGCGCATCGCCGCCGCCAGAATCGTGCCCGTACCGAGCGGCTTGGTCAGCACGAGTTTTTGTCCCTCTCGCAGACCATCCTTGGTCATCGGCTCGCCGTCGAGTATCCCCGAGACCGAAAACGCAACGGACAGTTCGCTGGCTTCCGCCGAGTGGCCGCCCACGAGATCGATGTCGTGATCACGGAACACGGCCAAAGCGCCCGCCATCATCTGAAACAGATCTTCCTCCATCAGCGCATCCGCCATGACGGGCACCGTCGCGATGGCGAGAGCAAACGTCGGCCGTCCACCCATCGCGAAGAGATCGGAGAGCGCGTGATGTGCGCTGATCCGACCGAACTGGTACGGATCGTCGATCATCGCGCGGAATCCGTCGCAGCTCGTGACGAGTCGCCCGTGGGTGAATTCCACGATTGCCGCGTCATCGCCAATCCCCCGAACCGTCGTCGGCGAGGTCGTCACGTCGAGGCGCCGAAGCACACGATCAAGCACGTTCGCACCGAGTTTCGCCCCGCAACCACCACATCGCATCGGGTCGGGCGCCTCGTCGCGCAGCGCTGGTGCGACGTCGAATACCTCCGCCTTCATCTCCGGTAGCTCGGTGAAGCGTCGCATGAAGCGACGATCAATCCATTGTTTCCAGCGCCAGACCCAGGCCCCCGACGCGGTGAACGCGCCCCGCACGGCGATCGCCGACTCATCACCCAATCCCATGATCGCCATCGCGTTGCGTTGCGCACGAAAGCGCTTCAGGGGTCGGCGCGTCAGATAACGCCGGAGGTTCTCCGCAAGATAGGGCCCCTGGCGGACCGCATAAACGCCCGACTTCGGCCGCGGTTGTCCGGCCATCGAGGCGACGTCGCCCGCCGCAAAAACCATCGGGTGTGAGGTCGACTGGAGGTGTTCGTCGACGGCAATGAAGCCCGCGTCGTCGAGCGCGAGTCCCGTGCCCCTCGGCCACGCTGGCGCGCTGACGCCTGTCACCCAGAAGACGTGCTCGCCAGCCAGTTCTTCACCGGCCGTCGAGACCACGTGGGAACCGCGGGTGGATTCGACATCGAACCCCGGGCGGACATCGATGCCGCGCTCACCCATCAGCTTCAGAACACGGCGTCGCGCGCCGCGGTTGAACTCCTGAACGAGGTCCTTCGAACGCGTGGCAATCGTGACCTGGGCACCACGATGGTCGAGCGCCAACGCAAGTTCCACGCCGCCCGCACCGCCCCCAACAACCGTGATCTTTGGTCGAACGCCATCGCCGCCACTCATCGTGGGCTCGAGTTTTTGCCACTCCGGCAGGAACGCACCGATCGGCTTGACCGGCGTGACATTCGGTGACGCGTGTTCGGGACCAGGCGTGCCGCCAACATTGATCGAGAGCGCGTCGAAGCGAACGGGCGGACGGCCCACGAGCCGGACTTCTTGCCGCTCAAGGTCAAGACCATCCACTTCCGCATCGATGAACCGGACGTCGGCAAATGTGCAGAGACGCGTCAGATCGACCGTTACATCGGACCATTCGTAATGGCCAGCGACGAGCCCCGGCAACATACCCGAGTACGGCGTCTCGACTTCACGCGCGATCAAGGTGACACGAATCCCCGGCTCGGCGTGCATGCCGAATCGTTCGACGACTTGGATCTGGGCATGGCCACCGCCCACCAGGACGAGGTCACGCAGCGCGGGGACCTTAGTTTTCAACACGTCGACCGGCAAAAGCGGCGAGCCTAGCTCGATCCTCGAGACGGGCACAAAAAAAAGCGCGCCTAAACAGGCGCGCTATCTCGATTCTCAACCCACGCTCCCGAAGGAACGTGGCTCGATTACGCTATTCGCCGCCGCTACTGGCGTTGCGCTGCGGACGGTTCATCCGCATCACCATGCGAAAGGCAATGTACTCCTCGGCCGAGAGACCGTCCTTGTTGTGATCAGCCGCCTGGAAGATCGGCGCCATGCGCTGACGCATCCGATCGGAAAGCTCTTCAAGTTGCACGGTCCCGTCCATGTCCCGATCGAGGAACCCGATCGTCTGGAACGCGTCAGCGCGCTCGTTGCTGTGGATCGGTTGATCCGAGGTCTCATCGACCCACGTGAAGACGAAGTCGCCATACAGCATCTCGTCCCACGATTGCAGGCCCCAGGTCACGAGCTTTTCGGGATCCGGGTTGGCCGGGTTCTGCACAGAGTTGTCATACACCGTGGAGTGAATGAGCTTCGAGCCCGCCGGCACGAACTTCGGTTCGGCGAAGTCGTAACCGCGCTGCCAGTTGAAGTCGTAGTTCGGTACGTTCAGTAGCATCTCTTCGGTACCGTCCGGATGGCGCAGCACGAAGGACGAGCTGCGGCCTCGATAATGCGAGTGCGGCAGGATCGTGTGCAGGTGCGCGTCCTTCTCGAACTGATAGTAAGCCGCCTGCTCATGGCGCTTAGCGCCGGGCGGGATACGAATCGTCGGGTTCAAGACGACGCCGTGACGCAGGAAATTGCCCGGCGGTTCGTCGTGGAAGTAGAGACCGACCTTGGTCGTATCCGAAACGTCCTTGCCGAACGGCGTGTAGTGCAGCTGGAACATGAAGTGCGAGTCGGCCGGGAGATAAACGCCCGTACCTTCAGGCATCTTCGTGTAACCCGTACCCGGTGCGTAACCGCCGAGATAGTTGTCGAAGACACCTTCCGACTCGTTCGGCGCTTGACCCGCCGCCGTAGCACCGACGAGTACGTGGTGGACAACCTCGGTGCGGCCCGGGACGACCGTCATCGCCCGAACCCAGACATCTTCATCGAGCGGATTCTTGACAGACGGGAACTGATAATCGACCACACCCGAGGCCGGGATATCGTACGACGGCAATTCGACGATGAGATCCGGCTCGCCAAGCGGCCAGATGTTCGCGTCAGCGACGAACATCTTGAGCGGATCGTCACCTTCGCCGCGTGGCGCGCCAGCTTCGATCCAGTGGATCAGCGTCTGGCGCTCCTCGACCGTGAGGCCCGCATCATTCTGCCAATCGCCGACATGCGGGTCGGCATGCCAGGGCGGCATCCGCTTCGTGCGCACGACTTCGCGAATCATCGGCGCGAATCCGCGCACCATTTCATAGCTCGACATCGCCCACGGACCGATACCACCTTCCTGATGGCAGGCGACGCAGTTGTCCTCGAGCATCGGCGCGATCGTGTCGCTGTAGGAAATCGTCCGGTGGGCTTCGCGTTCTTTCTCACCCGGAAAGTTGATCAGGCAACCGATCGCACCTTCCGAGGTGATCGACGGTTCTTCGCCGGCAAGCACCGCGTTCAGCGCATCGGCCACGTAGTGCTTCGACGCTTCCTTCTTTTGGCGCTCGTAGCTCAACCGATCGTTGATCGGGCCACGGTACGCGACTGACCAGTCGTCGGTATCGATGACGAACACTTCGGCCGTTCTGGTGAGGCCGAGTGATTCGCCGATGAGCTGCGAATCGTCGTCGAGGATGGGTAGATCGATTCCCCACTCCTCTGCTTCGGCCGCAATCGATACGCGATGATCCTGAAGATTCGAATTGATCATCAGAAATTCGACGTTCGCGTCGCTGAACTGCTCGCGCACCGCGCGCAGGTCCGGCAGGGCATTGCGAACGACGGGGCAGCCGTTGCCTTGCACCATGAGAACGACCGCGTCGCGATCAGAATAATAGTGAAGCTCGTGCGCATCGCCCGTGTGGTCGAGCAACACGAAGTTGTCAACGCGTTCCGCTAGCGCGGCCGAAGCCAAAACGAGCGCTACAACGCCGAAAACCGCTTTCAACATTTTTGTAGGTACTCCTGGTATTTGCGCGGGAGTATAGCGCGCACCGCTCCCGCTCGGTCGATTTCGAAAGTCGCAAAGATTCGTGGTTTGGTTCGAGTTAACGCACCATCGCCCGACTGTCGGACAGAAGAGCCGGATAAGCGATCAGGCCGCCGCGCGCGCCGCCCGCGACGAGAGGGCGAACCCGATCACGAGGATCGGCACCAGGGCGAGAGTCAATACCCAGTTCCAGCCGAAAACGACCATGACCGTCCCCGCGCCCAACGAACCGACGGCGGAACAGCCGAACACGGAAAACTCGTTGACGGCTTGTGCTCGAAAGCGGTCTTCGAAGCGATGCGAACGCCCGAGCAGCGTCGTTCCGCCGATGTAGAGGAAGTTCCAGCCGACGCCGAGCGCCGTCATGGCGATCCCGTAATGCAGGACCTCGCGCCCCCAGAACCCGGCAACGATCGTAGCGATCAGGAGAATCGCGCCGCCCACCATCACGCGATGCACGCCGAACCGCGTCATCAACAAGCCCGTGAATAGCGACGGGACGTACATGGCAAGGACGTGCGCCTGGATGACCTGTGCCGTGGCGTCGAGGGAGTGTTGGTCGACCACATGCATCGCTAGTGGTGTCGCCGTCATGACGAACGTCATCACGCCATGTCCGACCACACCGGCCCCCACCGCAATCGGGAAGAGCGGATTAGCGAAGAGTTCACGGATGGGGGTTGCCCGCCCATCACCAGCTTCATCCAACGTCGGCACACGATCGCGCAACGCGAGCAGCAAACCCGCCATCACGATCGCGGCGACGGAGAACACAGCGAACGTGCCCGCAAACGGCGCGCTCAGCCAATCCTGGCCGTTCGCGGCCACCCACGGACCGAGCAACGCCCCACCGATCGAGCCCGCCAGCACGATCGAGACGGCCTTGGCCCCGTCTTCAACCGACACCGACTCGGCCGCGGCAAAGCGATATTGCTGGGAAAACGCGAGCGACAATCCGATCAACCCCGTGCCGGTGCAAAAGAGCACGAACGAAGTCTCGATCATCGCGAGCACCGAAACGGCCTGGCCGAACGCGGCCAACGTCGCACCCAATGCGAACCCCCGCGCGCGCCCCACGCGTGACATGAGCTGCGCGGCCGGGATCGTCGCGAACGCCGTACCGACGATCATGAGCGACGCCGGCAGCGTGGCGAGCGTCGGGGTCGGCGCGAACTGCTGGCCCACGATTCCACCAAGTGTGACCACGGCGACCGTGCCCGCGACAGAAAAGAGCTGTGCGACGATCAGGATCGTCAGATTTCGATTCAGAATCACTGAGCGGCGCGCAGCAGGAGGACGACTCAGTCTAAGTCGTCTCGGGCATCGTTACCCGAGAGGATTTCACCGCCGCCTTGAAGGTTTTGCCTGCGCTTAAGTCGGCGCAGCCGGGGTCGCGACCCGCTCACCGTCGCGGTAGTCGAGGAAATCGAGATTCACGCCGTTCTTGTGCACGGTTTCGCGTCGGTTGAGATCGCGAGCGCGCACGAATACCTCAGCGCCGAAGCGATCGATCAGCTTGTCGATCGTCGTCTCCAGACTACGCTCGAGCCCGTCGTCGAAGAGATCCATCTGCAAGGGTTCACAACGCCAGCGGAGATCAAACGCCGCCATGCCGACGAGGCGGAACGGCCCCCGGTGATCGAAATCGCCCAGAAGCTCCTGACCGATGCGAAAGAATTCCTCCGCGCTGTCGATGGGCCGGTTGACCATACGTTGGCGTGTCAGAAGCTGGAACTCGGTCGTCTTGAGCTTCACGCGAATGCCCTTCGCGACATAGTCCTTGGCCCGGACGCGCCGGGCGATGCGGTCAGCGGAGCGGCGCAAGTGGCGTTCGATGTCCTCGCGCTTTGAGACGTCCTTTGAAAGCGTGCGATCGGATCCGATGCTCTTCGCTGCACGACCGCGCAGCACGGGGCGCGGGTCCTCGCCGTGGGACAACGCGTAGTAGTGCCGTCCGGATTGCCCCAAAAGCTCTTCTAGTTTTCTCGGATCCGCCGCGGCGACATCGCCGATCGTCAACAACCCCATCGCCTGAAGCTTGGGCGCCGTTTTCCGGCCCACACCCCAGAGCCGTGAGATGGGTTGTGGCGCGAGCCAGGCAACTGTCTCGTCCGGCGGGACGACGGTAAGGCCGTTCGGCTTGTCGTAGGCACTGGCGACCTTTGCCACGTACTTCGATGCCGCAACGCCGACCGAGATGTGTAGCCCGGTCGTCGCCAGCACCCGGCGTTTGAGTTCCGCGGCCATCTCGCGTGGTGAGCCGAAGATTTTGGTCGCACCAGTCATATCGAGAAACGCTTCGTCGAGCGAGATCGCTTCTACCCGCGGCGAGAAGTCGGCGAAGATATCCATCACCTGACCGGAGACTTCCTGATAGCGGTCGAACCGTGGCTCGACCATGATCGCGTCCGGGCACCGCCGCCGCGCTTCACCGACCGGCATCGCGCTGCCTACGCCGTAAGGGCGCGCCTCGTAGCTCGCCGTCAGCACCACACCGCGGTAGCTGTTCGGGCCAATCAGTACCGGTTTGCCGACGAGTTCGGGATTGTCTCGCTGTTCGACAGCCGCGTAAAAGGCGTCCATGTCCGCATGGAGCACGATGCGCGACCACTCAGGGTGGTCGGTGCCGGAAACCTCCATCGGGGTTGGCGCCGTGCTTTGCTGCATAGCGCCGATCCTA
Source organism: uncultured Pseudomonadales bacterium (assembly GCA_951813295.1). Classification (GTDB taxonomy): domain Bacteria; phylum Pseudomonadota; class Gammaproteobacteria; order Pseudomonadales; family Azotimanducaceae; genus VXYL01. Next base: position 315,960 of record CATOTI010000001.1, on the reverse strand, counting down.
ACCGAAAGAACGAAGCAATACTGTATCTATCTACAGTATTGGGTCGCCTGCGTACGCGGACCGAGGGATCCGCGGTCAGACCAAGTCGTGATCGGGTACGTGGGTGGAGTTGACGACGATCTTGTTGCCGCCGGGTTCGGAGACGTGGAACGAATCGTGGATCCGACCGCGCTCGATCTCGGTGACGGAGAGACCCGCCGCGCTGTACTCCTTCCACGCCGCGTCGAGGTCTTCGACCATGAGATCGAACGCGGCGGTTTCGGGTACTTCGCCGTCGGGTAGGACCACCACGTGCGTCCCGCCGCGAAGTTCGAGGACGGCGACGCCGTCGCCCTTGAAGATCTTGCGCATGCCGATCTCGACGAGGAAGTCCTCCGTTCCGTCGAGATCACGCGAGTGCAACGTCACGTGACCGACCCAGACCGGTGGGCGCCCTTCCATCAGTCCGGCAGTCCCAGTACCCGCTTCGCGATGATATTGCGCTGGATCTCGTTACTGCCGCTGTAGATCGACGACGCTCGATTGAAGAGCCACTGCTTCTGCATCTCGATATCACCTTGATCCGTCGTCGTGGGATCGACGCCGTAGGCTTCCCAACCGCGTAACTCCATCGCGATCGAGTAGTACTCCTGCATGAGTTCCGAGCCGTAGACCTTGAAGATCGAGGTGACGGGACCCGGCGTCGCGCCGTCCTTGGCCTCTTCGACTGCCCGACGCTGGGCAAGCGTGAAAGCGCGCGAGTTGATCTCGTACGATGCCACGCGCGAGCGCCAGCCATTGTCGGCGATCCGCCCGTCGGCCTCGCCAACCGAATCCTTCGCCATATCCGGGACCGTCGTTTCCTCGGATGCGGCCGCACCCGCCGCGAGCGACTCCATACCGGATCGCTCGTGCTGCAGCAGTCGCTTGCCGACCGTCCAACCCTTGTTGAGCTCGCCCACCAGATCCGATTTCTGCGCGATCGCGTTGTCGAAGAACACCTGGTTGAAGGGTGACTCGCCACTGATCATTTGAATCGGCTTGATCGTGACGCCGTCCTGGTCGACCGGTAGAAGGACGAAGCTGATGCCGTCGTGTTTCGACGCGTCCGGATCGGTTCGCACCAAGGCAAACATCCAGTCGGCGAGGTGCGCGCCGGACGTCCAGATCTTCGCGCCGTTGATCACGAAATGATCGCCTCGATCTTCGGCCCGTGTGCGAAGGCTCGCGAGGTCCGACCCCGATCCCGGCTCGGAATAGCCCTGACACCATTCGACCTCGGCTTGCGCAATCCGACGGACGTGCAGTTGCTTCTGATCCTCGGTCCCGAACTCGAGCAGGGTCGGCCCGATCATCGACGTACCGAAGCCTGACAACGCCGGGCGTGCACCGATACGCCGCATTTCCTGCAGCAGAACGAGGTATTCGGCGTTGCTGAGGCCGCCGCCGCCGTACTCCTTCGGCCAGGTCGGCACAGTCCAACCCCGCTCGATCATGCGGTCGAGCCAGACACGAACGTCGGGGTTCGCGATCTTGACCTTCGTACTGCCGTTCGGGACCTGACCGGGACCACGCGCTCCGGGCGGGCAGTTTTCCTCGAGCCAGGCACGCGTTTCCTCGCGGAAAGTATCCAATTCAGCCAACGGGGATTTCCTCGTCATCAAGCAAAAACGCCGTTCAGTTTACCGCTAGCATGCGTGGCCTAACACCATGCTCGTTGAACCGTCTTTGCCCGGATTCCGACCCATCGCACTCGTTGCCGAGCATTTCTCATGGCGCTTTGCCAAACGGTTCGTGAGCCTCGGCACGCCGATGATGGCGACACAGTTCTTCTACATGGCGATGGGATTCCTGGACACCGCCATGGCGGGTCACTACTCGGCCGAAGATCTTGCCGGCGTCACGCTCGGGAGCAACATCCTTTGGCCCGTCTACATGTTGATCTCGGGCATCCTGCTCGCCATCACGCCGATCACCGCGCAACTCGTCGGCGCGCAACGTAACCGCGAAGTCGGCGCCCAACTTCACCAGGGGCTCTACGCGACCGCCCTGCTCGGCGCCATCGGCGTCGCCGTCATCTTCGTCGCGACGAGCTTCTTCGACGTCTTTCCGATCGACGATCAGGTGATCGAAATCGCAACCGGTTACCTATCGGCCGCCGCGTTGGGCCTGGTTCCCGGGCTCATGTACACAACAATGCGGTATGGATCGGAAGGTCTCGCCCACCCCGTCGAACCCATGCTCCTCGTCGGCACGGCGCTCATTCTCAACGGCTTGCTCAACTGGGGGTTCATCTACGGCAAGTGGGGCCTTCCGGAACTCGGTGGCGCCGGTTGCGGTGTGGCGACCGCGATCGTCATGTGGTTCGAGGCATTCGGCATGCTCGCCTTGACGCGACTGCGTTACTTCCGCGCCGCGGGCTTCTGGCGGAAGCTCAAGGCACCGGACGTCGCGACGATGCGCGAAATCGTTCGCATCGGCCTGCCCATTGGCATCGGCTCGTTCGCCGGCATGGGTTTCTACACCGTGATCAGTTTCGCGATCGGCACGCTCGGTGTGATCCCGCTCGCCGCACACAGCGTCGCGACCAACATCGCCTGGGCGACATTCGTCATACCGATCGCCATCGGAAGCGCCACGACGATCCTCGTCGGCAACGAGGTGGGCGCAAACGACCTGCGGGGCGCACGCAGCGTCGTCGTCACGGGACTCGTCATCTCTGCCTTCTACGCCCTGACAATATCGATATTGCTTCTCGCGTTGCGCAATCAGGTCGGGATGATCTATTCGAGCGACCCGGCGGTGGTCTCGATGACGGCATCGCTCGTTATCTTCATCGCGCTCTACCAACTCGCCGACGATAGCCAGGGGCTCTTGATGGGCGCACTGCGCGGCTACAAGGACACGAGTGTGGCGATGACGTACCCGTTGATCGGCTATTGGCTCATCGCGCTACCGATCGGCTGCCTCATGGGTTTCGGCTGGTTCGGCGTGCCGGAACTCGGTGTGTACGGCTTCTGGATCGCCTTGCCGGTCGGATTGACCGTCATCGCGACGCTCGCTGCGCTGCGGCTCTACCGGACGAGCCGCGATGAGAACCGAATCCACGCCCTCGCCGGTCTTTAGACGCCGTTCGGCCTAATCCTGGATTGGAACGGGCTCGATCAGGATGACCTTGAGCCCGTCCATGGAAGCATCGATGCGCACCTGACAAAGCAGCCGGCTCGTTGGTATTCGCTCGGGTACGTATTCGAGGACCTCTGCCTCATCACCGACCGGCGCACCGACGGTCCCCCACCAGTCATCGTGAATTGCGGCGTGACAGGTCGAACAGGTACAGCCACCGCCGCACTGACCAAGAATCGTTTCTACGCCGTTGTCGAACGCGCAGTCCATGAGCGACGCGCCGATCGTCGCCGGGTGGCGCTCGATCGTTCCATCTGGATGAACGAAATCGACGTGGATGAAAGGGGCTTGGGCGTCGGTCACACTGAAATGTTACCTAGTAGCGGTGGTGGGCGGGTGACCGAGCCGCTAAAATTGGCGGTTTGCCATTGGCCGACCCTCGCGGTCGGCAGGTGTCCGGAGGTCGTCCCCATTGATCACAATTGGCCTGACAGGCGGAATCGCGTCCGGTAAATCGACTGCCGCACGTTACCTCGAAGAACGCGGTGCCGTCATGATCGACGCCGACAAGCTCGGCCACGAGGTCTATGAGCCCGGCACCGAAGGGTTCGATCGCGTCGTTTCCGTATTCGGCGACGATATCGTCGGCGCGGACGGCCAGATCGATCGCAAGGTCCTGGGCGGCAAGGTATTCGGCGAAGGCGGTGGCGGCCTCGAACAACTCACCGACATCGTCTGGCCCGAAATCATGAAGCTCGCAAAGCTTCGCATCGCAGCCGCGGCAGCCGACGGCAAGGCCGTTGCCGTCCTCGAAGCGGCCGTCCTCCTCGAAGCGGGCTGGGAAAGCGAAGTCGATGAGGTCTGGGTCGTGACTGTCGAACCCGCCACGGCGATCGAGCGGGCGACCGCGCGCGATGGCGTCGACGCCGCCGCGATCCAGGCACGTATCGATGCGCAGCTATCCAACGACGAACGCGCCGCCAAAGCCGACCGCCAGTTCGACAACTCCGGTACCGAAGCGGAACTCATCCAGCAACTCGACACCGTCTGGGCCGAGCTCTCGGCTTGAACGTTTATCAGGCCCACATTAGGACAGCAGCGTGATCCTCGATCTCCATACCCATTCGATCAAATCCGACGACGGCCGCGCGAAGGTCAACAACTACTGCCAGTGGATCAAGACCAAGAACGTGCCGATCGACGGGTTCGTGCTCACGGAGCACCGACAGTTCGATTTCGAGTCGGACTATTCCGAACTCGCCGCCGATTCCGGCATCACGATCCTCAAAGGGGCCGAAGTAGAAACTGAGTACGGCCACGTATTGCTTTACGGCGTCAACGAAGCGCTTTACGAAGAATTCGATTTCTCGGAGCTCGGTCTCAAGCTCGAGATGGTGATCGAAAAGTGCAATGAACACGGCGCCGTCGCGGCGCCCTGCCATCCGGGTCGCCCGCGCGTCGGCATGTCCGCACACATCGAGGAGCACGGCGTCCCGGCGGGCGTTCGAATCGTCGAGGTCTACAACGGCGGTAGCCGAGGCGACGAGGACAAGATCGCCGCCGCGATGGCGGACGAACTCGGCTACGTTGGCATCGGTGGCAGCGACTCCCACATCGTCAGCCACATCGGACGATGCGCCACCAAATTCACGAACCCCATCATCTCGGAAGCCGAGCTGGTCGCAGCGTTGAAGGCTGAAGAGTTCGAAGCGATTACCAATAGGGAGGCCTAAATCGCATGGCCGAAACGCAAGAAGTCGATGACGACATCAAGGCGCTCAAAGAGCAATTCCTGAACGTCGAGTTCGACGAAGTGACATTCGAGATAGATTCCGACCGCGTCGCGCAGTATGCCGTGGCGTGCGGCGAAACGGCGGCCAAGTTCACCGACCCAAGCGACGCGGACTTCCAGGCGCCGCCGACTTTCGTCTCAACCCTCGTTGGTCGTCGGAACTACCCCGACAACTTCCCGGACCTCGGCGGCATGGGCATGGATGCCGGTAAATCGGTCGAGTGGATGGCTCCGATCCGCGGCGGTACGACAGTGACCGGCAAAAGCCACCTGCATGACATCTACACCAAGACCGGGCGCTCAGGTCGCATGGTGTTCCTCGTCACGCGAATGGAGCTTTTCGACGAAGCCGGTACGCATGTGGCGAACGCCGATACGCGGGCAGTGATCAGGGAGAAGCCTCGTGGGTGATACGGTCAACCAGATCAGTGAAGTCGAGTTCGGCGGCGAGCTGCCTTCATTCGAACCCGACACCAGCATCGAGAACATGAAGCGCTTCGGCAAATTCGTCGGTTGGGAATCGCCCCGCTTCACCGATCACGAAGGAGCACGCAAGGAAGGGCTCCCCGGCGCGATCGTCCCCGGCGTTCTCAGCCAGGGATTCCTCGGCGCGATGATCCACCGGTGGGCACCGAGTGCCGATATCACCGCGATCGACACCATTTTCCGTGCGCCGGTTCTGGTGGATCACACCCACACGATCACCGGCGTCGTGACGGACATCGATGAAGACGAACTGACCGTCGAGATCGACATCACGGTCAGCAACGAAGCCGGTGAAACCCGAGTTTTCGGAACCGCCACGGCACGCCTGCCGGCCTAGCCTGCAAAACCCCGGCAGCCTCGCCCGAGGCTGCCTCATTTCTACCCTACGGCGGCGTTTGCACCCGCGAGACATGCCAACCGCACCAGCGCCGAACGACCGCCATAGTGCTCGTGCAGGCGATTGACGCGCTCCCAGATTCTCGAGCTCGAAACCGGGCTGATGGGATTCCGGTCGAAGTGGTAACCGAGGCGTGGGACCGAGTACGCGAGCGGATTCTTGAGGACGAGACGCGGGCGTGATCCATCGAGAGTTAGGCGTCGCTCGACCCTGGCTGCTCGCGCTCGGTTTCTAGCGTGCTAGCACCGACCTGGTTAACGGATCCCGATGGCTCCAAGCCGTCGACGTAGGTGACGAAGTCGGGCGCCACAAAAGGCGCGTCCTGTTCCCCAACCTCACGCCAAATAGGTAACGTTTTGATGCTGGTTGCCAGGTTACGGCTCTGGCGAAGCCACACTGTTTCGTCGAGGTAACCGGCTTCCGCCCGGTAGTACGATTCCTGGTAGCGCTGGAGTTGTGTACGAACAAAGAGGCCTAGCCAGAGACGGTCGACCCGTTCGAAATCATCGAGCGATTTCGTCGGGTCATACGTTTCCGCGCCGAGGCCGAAACGCCCTGCCGATGCCAATTGCTGGTCGTTGAGTGTGTACCAGATCCGCTGTGACTCGATCTTGGCCGCCGTCTCCATGGCCCGTGTGTTCTGACTAAGTTCGTAGCCGACGTAGATGAGAGACACGACGACCGCGATTGCGCTTAAGATTTCGGCGATGTGAGCGGAGTCGGCGAGCGATAGACGACTCTTCGGCGCGCTGGTTTGGTCCATCTCGTCCTCGCACCCATGAGGTAACAAAGCTTACAGACTACGGGGTCTGACACGCCCCATGTCCGAGATCGTCAAACCCCTCTCGGCGCGCGTCGTCACAGCGCCGGTCGACGTTCAGCGAAACTCGTTCGCCGCGATGGCCGCTGGGGCGAGAACCGCGAGCGATGTCTGATCGATCGGTTCGACATCGAACTTTCGGACGCCCGCACCAACGTCACATCAACTCGATAGCCCTCAGGTCGCGGGTTTGAATAGCGGGATCGAGAGTTCTTCGTGATCCTCCCAAACGACTTCAACGGCCATGCCGATCGAGATATCCGTCAGTGGATCGTCAACCCCGATGACGTTCGACATGATTCGCGGCCCTTCCTCCAGATCGATGTAGGCGACCGCGTACGGCGCGTGGTTGCGAAAGAACGGGTGATAGCTCTGTCGAACCACCGTGTAGGAGTAGACCGTACCCCGGCCCGAAGCAACGCGCGCTTCGACGGCGTCGTGCGAGCAGCGCTGACAGAACCGGTGTAGGGCGACATCGACGGCGCTATCGCAGTTTTCGCAGTGAAGGTACTGTAGCTCGTGATTCTTCGTCGCGGCCCAGAAGGCGCTCATCTGGGGTTCCTGGGCTTGTGGTAATGGGCGAGTCGGTTCGTTCATCTTCTTGTTCCCCTCAATCCTTGGCCAGGACGACCGTGCCGGCGCAGTGCCGGGTTCCGAGCATTCCACCGTTACCGTGCGCGACGGCGAGTTTTGCATCAGCTACCTGGGCGGTCGATTCACCTCGCAATTGGCGCGCCGCTTCGAGCAGCAGGAAAAGGCCGCGCATACCCGGGTGGTTCGATGACAGTCCGCCGCCGTCCGTATTGAGCGCGGGGCCGGCTGGATTGTCGAACCGGAGTTTGCCGCCTGTTACCCAATCACCGCCTTCACCTTTCGCGCAAAAACCCAGATCCTCGAGGATCGCGAGAACCGTGATCGTGAACGAGTCGTAGATCATCGCGACATCCATCTCGGCAGGCGAAACCCCCGCTTCAGCAAAAGCGATCGGGCCAGACAGAGCCCCCGCGCTCGTCGTGATGTCGCCACCCGCTTCGGGATATTTGGTCGCTTCGCCCGAGCCGAGGATCCAAACCGGCGGTTTGGCACAATCGCGCGCGACTTCCGGTGAGGCAATCACACAGGCGCCGCCACCGTCGGAAATCATGCAGCAATCGAGCAAATGCAGCGGGTCGGCGATCATGCGCGATTGAACGACGTCGTCGATGGTCGTCTCGCGGATGTCGAGAAACTCGAGGTCCTCCATCGCTTTGACCGCTTCGGGGTTACGCATCGCGTGGTAGCGAGTCGCGGTCGCGATCTCGGCCAACTGCTCCGAGGTCGTCCCGTACTCGTGCATGTGGCGGTGGGCCACCAGGGCGTAGTTGGCGATCAACGTCGCGCCCGTAAAGACTTCGAGGTTGTCACCCGGATAAGTACCACCAGCACGCCCGCCAGCCCCAATGCGCACGACGTTGCTGTGGGCAGTCGACCCATAGGTCATGAGCGCGACTTTGGCCTTGCCTGCCGCGATGTCGCGTTTGGCATGTGCGGCGTGGTATTCGTACGACGAGCCGCCGACCATCGTGGTGTCGATGACGGTCGGCTTGATACCAAAGTATTCCGAGATCGTGAGGCCATTCACGCCGCCCTCGCCCGCATCGTAGATCGCGTCTACGTCGGCAAAAGTCAGCCCGGCGTCCTCGAGCGCCCTGGCCGCGCTGTCGGCCTTGATGTCGAGCGGTGTTACCTCGCCTTCGACGTCACGCGACGGGTACTCGTGGATTCCCACGATTGCCGCGTCCCTTTGTTGTGTGGCCATAGACCTCCTCCCCTGAAAGCTTTATCGAGCAAATCCCAGAAAGTCCGCGCACGCCGCCCGAACCACGCATCGTCACATGTATCATGCGCGCCGTTTTTTGCACTCGTCCGCGTGGCGACGACGGGGCGCGCCTTCTCAACCGGATCATATACGGAGCAAGCTTGAGCCAGATTTTCTATCGACGCCTGTGGCCCATCGTTTTCCTCGTCCTGGGCCTCATTGCCGCAAGCGGGACGCATTTTCACCTCGATGTTTTTGGCCTTTCGATCAATCTCCACAACCTCATGTGGTTCCTGATGGCGGCCGCACACGCACACGTTTTCTTTCCCGCGCGGAGTCCGACGCCGGGCGAGGAACCCGCCGGCTGAGGTATCAGACGACGTCGAACCCGGCGTCGTCGACAGCGTCCTTGAGGGCGTCGCGATCCACTCGCGCCGGGTCGATCGTGACGATCGCTCGTTTGGCGTCGAGTTGTGCCGTCGCATCGATGACCCCGGTGATGCGCCGTAGCGCGTTTTCGACGCTCGATACGCAGCCTTCGCAGCTCATTCCTTCGACGCCCAATTCGATCGTTTCAGACATTCGCCTTCCAATTCCGTAACAACAGCGCGTTCGCCACTACACAAACGCTCGAGAACGCCATCGCCGCGGCCGCGATGGTGGGGCTCAAGAGGCCGAGCATCGCGACCGGAATACCGACCACGTTGTAGATGAACGCCCAGAAGAGATTCTGCTTGATCTTGCGGAACGTCGCGCGACTCACGTCGATGCACGCCGGAACCAGGCGCAAATCGTTTCGCATCAGCGTGATGCCGGCCGTCTCCATCGCCACGTCCGTACCCGAACCCATGGCGATCGACACATCGGCGGCTGCAAGCGCGGGCGCGTCGTTGACACCGTCACCCACCATGGCCACGGTGCCTTCGCCGCGAAGCCGTTCGATCGCACTGACCTTGTCCTCGGGCAACACGCGCGCGGCGGTTTCATCGATTCCGAGCGCTCTGGAAACCTTCTCGACACTCGTCGGTGCATCGCCAGACAGGACGACCGGATGGACGCCGGCGCTCTTGAGCGACTCGATCGCCGGGCCAGCTTCGTCGCGAAGCGAATCATCGAGTTCGATAGCGCCGATGAGGCGCTCGTTCGAGGCGACCCAGACGGTCGTACCGGCGCCAGCCCCTTCCACACCGGGAATCAGCCGTTCGTTGCCGACCCGTATCTCTTGGCCATCGACGCGGGCAACGATGCCGGCACCGACATGGTTCTCAAAACCCTCGAGCCGCGCCAGATCCAGACCACGCTCCCGGGCGGCCTCGACGATCGCGGTCCCGATTGGATGCTCGCTGCCTTGCTGAGCACTGGCGGCAAGGCCCAGGACTTCGTTTTCATCACCTCGTTCGGCCCGCACGGCGGTGACACGGGGTCGACCACGCGTCAGCGTACCGGTTTTGTCGAAAACGACAGTCTCGATGCGGTGCGCGCGTTCGAGTGTGTCGATGTCCTTGATGAGGATCCCGGAGCGCGCCGCTGCCCCCGTTCCAGTCATCACCGCCGTCGGCGTGGCGAGTCCAAGCGCGCACGGGCAGGCGATCACGAGCACGGAAACCGCGGCAACGAACGCCGACTCGAACGAGCCGGTGAAGAATAGCCAACCGGCAAACGTACCAACCGCGAGAACCGCGACGACAGGTACGAACACGGCGCTGATCCGATCGACGAGACGCTGGACGGAAGCTTTGCCCGTCTGCGCGTCCTCCACGAGGCGAATGATCCGCGCCAGCCGACTATCGCGCCCGACCGTAGTGGCTCGAACTTCGAGATAACCATCGATCGACACAGAAGCACCCGTCACCAGATCACCGACGTTGCGCGCTACCGCACGGCTTTCGCCCGTCAGGAGCGATTCGTCGACATCGGCGCTGCCGACGACGACCTCGCCATCCACCGGAATTCGCTCGCCCGGACGGACCACGACGATGTCGCCGGAGCGAACGTCGCGAAGCGGCACGTCGACGATCGCGTCGCCGCGGCGCACTGCAGCTCGCGCGGGGCGCAGTTCGATGAGCTGGCGAATCGATTGTGTGGTGGCTTTTTTGGCACGACTTTCTAGGTACTTGCCGAGTAACACCAACGTGATGATCACGGCGGACGTCTCGAAGTAGAGCTGACCGTCGGCGGCACCACCCATCACCCAGAGCAAATACCACGAGTAGATATAGGCGGCGGTCGTGCCCATCACCACCAGCACGTCCATGTTCGCCGAGCCGCCCCTGAGTGCATTGAGGGCTGCTTTATAGAAACGCGCTGCGATCACGAACTGGATGGGCGTCGCGAGCACGACCTCGCCGGCCGGCATGAGGTGATATTCGTCGAGCCCGAAGATCTGCAGCGCCATGCTGATGACGAGCGGCAACGTCATCAGCGCCGAAATCATGACGAGGCGGAATTCGCTCGCGAGTTCGGCCTCCTCGCGCTGGACCCGCGCGCGGTCGGCAGCGACGTCGTCGTCTTCACCCGCTGCCACGATCAGGCGATAACCCGCGCGCTCGACACGATCAGTGAGATTTGCCTCGGACACGCCGGTCGTCAGCACGCTGATCGTGACCTGCTCGAGGGCCAGATTGACCGCGGCGCCGACCACGCCCGGCTCACGCAGCAACACTTTTTCGACGCGATTCGCACATGCGCTACACGTCATCCCCTCGACGCGATACGAGCGCTCTTCGGTACGTACGTCGAAGCCCGTCCGGGCAACGACCTCGGTCAGATTCTGAGCGCCCGTCCTCGCCGTATCGATTTCGACTGCCGCTCTTTCCATCGCGAGATTGACGTGCGCTTCGAGCACGCCGTCAGCTCGACTGAGCGCTTTTTCGAGGCGTGCAACGCAAGCGCTGCACGTCATGCCTTCGATATCGAGATTGAGGCGAAGGGCTTCCACTTCTTCAGGTGTTGAGGAACATCGCGAAGAGGCCCACCCAGATCAGGAGCAGGAAGTGCCAGTAGAGTGCGCAGAGGTCGACACTGCGCGCGATGCGCCCTTGATCGGAGTCGTAGGCAAACCGCCAGCTCGCCCTTGCCCAGGCGACGAGCCCACCCAAAAGATGCAGTCCGTGCACGGCCGTCAGGAGATAGAAGAACGCGTTCGCCGGATTCTCATAGGCGTAATAGCCGAGTGCGAGCATCTGGTTCCAGACGACGAACTGCAGCACCAGGAAGACGATCGTCAGACCGCCCGCGATGTTGAAGGCCGTTTTCGTCAACCCGGCTTGCGATTTTCCGACGGCTTTTCGCGCGATTTCGAACGCCACACTCGCAACGATGAGAACGACCGTGTTGAACCACATGAGCGGCGGCTCGGGAATCGCGACCCAATCGGTCGTGAGCTCGATGCGCATGTGATAGGCCGCGAAGAAGAGGAAGAACAACACCGCGACGATCGCGAGGAACGTCACCAACGCAACTTTCTGATTGCTCGTTGCGAAGGACGCCGAACGCAACTCCGCGACATCGCTCGGGTCTTGAATCCAGGGCTTTTCAGCCAGTTTTTTGAAGATGCTCATTCAAGCTCCGGGGTTGGCGACACCAGCTTTTCGAGTGGCGCGATTCTACAGCCTTCCGCGAGTCGCAACCGTGCTATTCGGTCAACTCGACGCGGCGTTGATCGTTGCCTTCATAAAGTGTCGCGCCGTCGATGAAACCGACGACCGACAACGTCACTTCGACCGTTGAATGGTCCCGATTTTCGAAAAACCAACCGTGGAAGCCATCGAACGAGGCGATATACATTCCGGCGCCGCCCGTCGCGCGAGCTTGGTCGAAACTGACCGCTGCCTCGACCCCACCGATCGTCGGATGGGCGTGCAGGTCGTAGAGCACTTCGCCGCCAGCCGACCAGTCGTAAACCAGCGAGCCGTCTTTCGACATGTCGTACTTGATCTCGATGGACGCAAACGGGTCGAGGACGAACGTTCGCTCGTCGCCACGGATGTCGCCCGTCGTCGCCACCACCTGGCGGACCTCGTCTGACCCACTCAAGCCCATCACCCCGAGAGCTTCGCCAGTGCCGAGCGGATCCCAACCGATCTCAGCCGGCAGGATGACGACGATCGAGAGAATCGCCGCCACGGTGATGCTCGCCGTCAGCGTCATGAGCGCGCGTGCGCGCGTACGGTCATCTCCTTCACTCGTCATTGTCGCCAATAATCCGTCAAGTGGAGGATGACAAGCATCCACCCCGCAACCATCAGAAGGACGTTCGTCACGTCGCCGGTGCGGGATTGCGTCGCCCGGGGCGAGAGCCAGAACAGTACGCCCACGATCAATGAGAGAGCGAGGACCTGACCGATCTCGACACCGACATTAAAGCTCAGCAGGTTCACCACGAGTCCGTCGTCGGAAAGGCTCAGATCGCGCACCTTAGTCGCGAGTCCCAGGCCGTGAACGAGGCCGAAACCGAAGACCACGAGCATCGCGGGCGGCGTACGGTCGCCGAATCCGCCCAGGTTCTCGAATCCCTTGTAGACGACGGAAAGCCCGATCACCGCGTCGACCAACGCGGCATTTGCGCCCAGATCCGCCAGCACCCCGACAGTAAGCGTCAGGCTGTGACCGAGCGTGAAAAGCGACGCCAACACGATCACGTCGCGTAACCGTCGGAGATAGAAGACGACACCGACCAGAAAGAGCAGATGGTCCATGCCCGTGACCATGTGCTTGGCGCCCAGATAGCCGAACGCACCGGGTGCTGGCCCTACGAGCGCCTCGACGAACGCGGCGTTCTCGTTCGAGATCGCGTGCGACAGCGCGTTCGACGCGACGACACACGCGACGAGTACAGCTAACGGGACCCACGTCCGATCAGCCGTGGGAAGGACGATCACTCCTCCCGGTCGAAGACCTGATGACATGCCTTGCAGACGTTGTAGAGGTGGCCGCCTTTCTCGAAGAGCGCGGCCGGATCCTGGTTGTCGGCAACATCGATGAGCTCGAGGCTCACATCGGACATTGCCTTGGAGAATTCGGCCCAGTCCGCCTGATCGACCGAAAGATCGGGATGCATGAGGAGATTAGCGCCCTCCGCCAACACGACCGCGGCGTGGCGTACCCGCGCCCACGCCTCGTCCGAGGTCGGCGACAAATCCTCTTCACCCTCATCCGTGATCACCCAGCCCGCCGAATCCCAGATCGTGTCCGCCGCCGGTTCGAGGTACCAGGTCATGGTGTGAAGTGTGTCGCCAACCGGCGGGAGCGGCGGCGCGTGGACCTCGACCGTCTGTTCGCAACCGACGCCGAGAAGCGCCAACAGCGCGACCGTCCAGGAGGTTCTTTTCATTCGAGTAGCTCGCGTGTGGGCATTTGCGAGTCTACTAATTCTTGGCCAAATCCGCGAAGTCATGACCGCCGATACCCGTTAATTCAATCACTTACGAACTGGCACAGGGATTGCTCACTCAATCGTCAACAGAGGTATCGCGCAACGCGGCAATCCGATCGCGTCCGCTTGAGTAATACTAGACATAGTTGCCAGTGATGGATGGAGGCGCACCAAATGGGACTTTGGGATCTGATTGCGATTGCCGTGGTGGGCGGCATCCTGCTCGAAGGCTACAAGTACTACACACGATCACAGAAGCGCGGCGCACCGGCGCTACGGGAACTCGAAGCGCGCGTCGAAGCGCTAGAGCACGACGGCCGGCTCGAAGAACGTGTTCGCGCGCTCGAATCGATCGTCACCGATACGACGTTTCAGCTCGATCGAGAAATCAAGGATCTCGACCGTCGTTGAGCACACCTTGACGAACTAGCTCGTCGATCTCGTCCGGCTCGTAGCCGACGCGTTCGAGCGCCGCGCGCGTCGACGAACCGAGGTGCGGCGGCGGTTCGAATGTCGCAAGTTCGTGTTCTTTGAGCTTGTAGGGACTCCCGAGCAACCGCATCGAGCCTTCGGGATCGGCAATATCGACGACGAGGTCACGCTCCAGCGTCTCGGGCGCCGACAACGCGGCATCCATTCCCCGAACCGGCCCCGCCGGCAGATGGCGCGCTTTCGACAACCATGTCTCGAGCGGCGCCGTCTTCAACCGCCCTTCAATGATCGTTTTCAAGGCATCGCGATTCGCCCGCCGATCGTTGACATTGCCGAACCGCTCGTCGGTCGGGAGCTCCGGTAGATCCAGGACATCGTTGCAGAACCGCCGGAAGATTCGATCATTACCCGCCACGATGTACATCGGTTCGGTGCCCGTCTCGAAGAGGTCCGTCGGCGTCGATTGCATGTGCGCGTTCCCCGAACGCTCCGGCATCTGACCGGTGGTGAGATAGCCGAGAGCGGCGTTCGATAGCGCCAAGATCGAGGTGTCGTAGAGGCTGAGGTCCACCACTTCGCCCTGCCCCGTCCGTTCCCTCGCAAAGAGACTCGCTAGAATCGCCCCCACGGCGTTTTGAGCCGTCATGATGTCGACGATCGATAGCGGATGACGCGTCGGCGGATCTTCCAGACGCCCGGTGAGCGCCATCATCCCGGATTCCGCCTGCAACACCGGATCGAACCCCGGGCGATCCGACATCGAACCCGTCTGACCATAGGCGGAAATCGATACGTAGATCAGCCGCGGATTCACCGCTCGGACGGTTTCGTGATCGAGCCCGAGTCGACCCATCACGCCGGGCCGGAAGTTCTCGATGAGTACGTCGCAACTTGCCGCCAGACGCAGGATCACCTCTCGTCCAGCCTCCGCCTTGAGATCCACGCCGATACTCTGTTTCGAGCGATTGAAGGCGCGGAAGAAGCTGCTCCGTCCAGCCTTTTTTCCGTCGCGCCCGCGCACATCGTCGCCGTTGACAGGATCTTCGACCTTGATGACGGTCGCGCCGAGGTCGGCCAGATGCTGCGTGGCCAGTGGTCCGGCGATGACTCGAGTGAAATCGAGAACACGGACTCCGGAAAGCGGTGAGGTCATGCGTGCGGTTGCCTGCGGTTCGGTCAAAAAAAGTCGCAGGAAGCGCTTGCGACGGGTGAGCGGCGAAGTCTAGCAAGGCCGTCGTCCCGTGTTGGCTACGAGGGAATTCCTTAGCCCGAAGACAACCCGGCGTCCCTCACGAGTACGTGACCCAATACATGATCGACTTCTCTTTTGACGCGTCCCGACGTCAATCGAGCCGGGCGATCTGCTCGAACTCGAACCCGAGAGTCGCGACAAGACGATCGACCCGAGGGGGCAAGCCACCCGGGTGGTCGACGAACGCGAACGAAGCTAACGTTGAGAAGGATCCGTAGCGGCTCGACCGCCAAGCGGAATCGTCACTGGAGCCAGAGGGTTCGATGGAAAAAGAAGAATTCTACAAAGCGGCGCGCACCGATCTGACCGGTCCGCTCCACGGGGTCCGCGTGCTCGAAGTCGCCACGACCTGGGCCGGCCCGATGTGCGGGGCCGTGCTTGCGGATCTCGGCGCCGAGGTGATCAAGGTCGAGATCCCGAGCGGTGATGTTGGTCGTGCGATTTTCCCGATCCTGCCGGGAACCGAAACGGGGTTCGCGCAAGCCACGGTGAACCGGAACAAACGCGGCGTCGTGCTCGACTTGAGCCAGGAAAAGGGCCGTGAGATCTGCCGCGAACTCGCCAAGAGCGCGGATGTTTTCCTCGAGAACTTCAAGGTCGGCACCATGCAGCGCTACGGCCTGGGATTTGAGGACATCGCGGCGATCAAACCGGACATCGTTTACGTCTCAGTAACCGGCTGGGGACAGTTTGGGCCGCGGTTCAAGGACGCCGGCTACGACCCGCTGGCACAGGCGACCTCGGGTTTTCTCACCATAAACGGCACGCCGGATGGACCACCCACCAAAGCAGGCACGTTCCTCGCCGACGATCTCGGCGGCTTGCACGCCGCCCTCGGTGCGATCGCGGCTTTGCGACATCGTGATCAAACCGGCGAGGGCCAACATGTGGACGTCGCGTTGCTCGATGCGATGCTTTTCCAGGCGAATGGACTACTCACGCTCGGCGCGATGGGCATCGAGCCGGGCCGCAACGGCAACGAGTTCGGCTTTGCGGTGCCGGCCAACGTCTACGACTGCGCGGATCATCCCGTGTACGTCGGCGTCCTGCTCGACAGCCATTGGCAATTGCTCGCGAACGATATTCTTGATCAACCGGATCTCGCGACGAACCCCGCCTTCGCGACGCGCGAAGCGCGCGCCGAGAATCGCGATCTTTGCAACGTCCTGCTCGGCGATTGGCTCGCCGCGCGGCCCCGCGAAGAAGCGATGGAAATCATGGCCGGCAAGGGATTGCCCATCGCACGCGTGCAAACCTTCGTCGAAGCCGCCCAGGACGAGCAGGTGATTGCCCGGGACATGTTGCAGAACGTCTCGTTTGGTAGCGGTGGCGAAGCCCCGATCACGGGCCCGGCCGTCAAGTTCTCACGCACGCCGACCCGTGTTCGCTCCCCTTCGCCCGAGCTCGGCGAGCATACCGACGATGTGCTCACCGAACTCGGCCTGACCGATGCCGAGCGATCCGACCTCTACGAGCGCGGCATCGCCATCGGTTGGCAGACGAGCTAGGTTCGCGCCTAGCAACGGCAGAAGCGTCAGTCGGCGTGGCAGGACGACGGCAAGTCGAGCGTCGGGTTCTGGTCGAAGAAGCCGACCGGTATGAGGTGAAACCCGCAGTACTCGACCGGCATCACAGGCCAATCCTCTGGACGAGGCACATGGGTCACGGCCACCGTGTGCCACATGACGAGATCACATTCACCGATATCGCGATTGTGGGCGGTGAGCTCGGGTAACCCGTCCTGGCCTTCGTGCATGACCGTGTACGGGCCGGCGGCAAAGAGTTCGCCATCGACATACGGCGTCGCCCAGAGATGGTGTTTGCCGAATCCCGCGCGCCTGACGACCTGCGAATCAGGATGGGCAAAGAGCGGCGGCGACGCTTGCGGGAGCAACTTGTACGCCACCGGTTGGCCCAGACCATTGAGCGAACTCGGGTTAGTGACTTTCCAGTAGCGCGACACTTCAGGCGCAATATTCCTTTTGGCGCTCGACTCGTCCGGCAGGTGTCGTGAAACCGAGGCGAACTGAGTGCCTTCCGGATTGTCATCGTCGATGCGGAGCATCTCGATCTGATTCTCGAAGAGCGAGTTGCGCCCACCGTCGAGTTCCCAGTCGAGCCGAAAGCAGAAAACATGCTGGTGCACGGGTGACGACAGCTCCGGCGAGATCAACGGCGACTGCCCCGCGTTGACCCGACCATCGGTCGCCGCGCTGACGCCGACGATGCCCGTCAGCTTGACCTCCATCTGGATCGTGCCGTCGAGGTAGAGGTACCAGTACATCCCATAGTCGTAGTTGCCGATCGTGAAGATCGACGAGATCACCAGCCGACGCGACCGCCTGACTTCACTCGTCTGCGAGTCGCTGTCGTAGTGTTTCCACTGGATGCCGTAGTCCTCTTCGTGCAGACAGATCGCGTTTTCGATCTTCTTGACCTTGCCTTCATGCGTGATCTGATCGATGTCGAAGTAGTGGATCTCGCCGACACAGTCGCAACCGAGAGTGAGCGAATTGATGCACTGGCCCAGGTTGTACTCGCTGGCATCGAGTACATGCTTCCAGCGATGCATCGGATCGCCGTCCCCGTACGGCACGACCATTTCCGACAACGCCGCTCGGTAAAGGATCGGCCGGTCGTTGAGCGAGAGTTGATGCAGCACGAGCCCGTTGACCGGGTGAATGCCGACGCGGACTCGGTAGCCCTGCCAATCGATAGCGTAGCCATCGATCGAAAAACTCGGACCTTCGGGTTGGGTGATCGATAGATCTCTCAGACCCGTTCGCGTCGTCGGCTGATTGGCGGAATCGAACCGCCCACTCGTCGTCGGCATCGGAACGACGCCGTTATCTTCGATCGCGACCACCTTGCCCGCCGTGATATCGACATGGGCGATGAGACCGTGGATCGGACGGGCGTAGCCGTTGTCGGTGGGATCTTCTCGCACGAACGCGATACATCGAACGGCACGATGGCCTTCGGGGATGTCCGGATGTGCGTACCCGCCCGCGGGCCACGGATCGATCTGGATCCGCTCGAGGTCTTCTTCGGTCGTGACCGCCACGCCTCGCGCCGCCACGGCGGCGAGCCATTCGTCGTGCTGTTTGGTCAGAACGACCGCGAGCCCGAGATCGACGAAACCATAGGGTGCTTGCGCGTTTCCCGACAGACGCGAAATCGACACTTCTCCGCTGTCGAGCGCGACGTCCGCGACGAATCCGCCGTCGGGTGTCTGATCGAGTCCCAAGAGACGTGCGACGCGCGAAACGTTTGTCCCGGATTTCACCGATTCCTTCGGTGGCTCAACGAGACCGACCGACGAGAAGAACGCCCGTGCGTCGTCATGCGCCTCGCGAAAACGGGCGACCGCGCGGGTGATTTCGTCTGCGGACAGCGGGTCGAGTGGATGGGGCATGCGGTCTCTCTTAGGTTGTTCTAGTCGGGCTTGGCATTCGCGCGCGCGGCGCGCAGCGCGTCGGCGCGCGAGAGCACGTAGCTCAGAATCTTCTGTGAATCGTCGACGGAAATCTCCATCGCCGGCATCCCGCCTTGGGCTTTTAATCCACCCACGACGATCGCATCCCATGCCTCGACCGTCTCGGTCGTCACGTATCTCAGATCGGGGACGGAGCCACCTGCACGCGCATTCACTTTCGAGCCGTGGCAGATCTTGCAATAGCCGCCATAGAGGGCCTCACCATGGGTTAACGCGTCGTCTGATGCATCCCGCTTCGGTTGATCCGGAAGCGCGGGACCGTCGATCGATCCCGCGCCAATCCTCGCTTGACCTTCCAACGTGAATGCCATCAAACGGGTCGGACCACGATGTTCCGCCGAACCGTGCATCTCGGGGTACATATATTGGAGCCCGCCACCCGCACCCACCGGGATCACGACGTATTGCGTGTCGGCAAGGGCGTAGCTCGCGGGTGCTGCATTGATCGCGGACCCCGTCTGCACACTCCAGAGCTTCTCACCGTCATCCGCCGCATAGGCCTCGAAATGACCGGTCCCGAGCCCCTGGAAGAGCAGGTTGCCTGCAGTCGTCATCAACCCACCGTTGAACGGCAGTTTGTGATCGATACGAAAACGCTCCTTGCCCGTCGCCGGATCGATCGCGACAGTCTTGCCAGGCGCGTGCGGTTCTCCATCGACCTCGGTGAGCATCACGATCGCTTCGTGCTCTCCACTTGCGCTGACGTGCGCCGGCGCGTCCACGACCGGGATGTAGCTCAAGTTGGTTTTCGGGTGATATGCCATCGGCTGCCAGCTATGCGCGCCCCAACTGTTGGGCCAGAGATAAGTCGTCTCGCCCTCGCCCAGATTCCAGACCTCGCCGGCCGGGTCGTAGACGGGTGCGCCGGTCTCCGTGTCGATCCCCGATGCCCAAGTCGTCTTCGCGAACGGGCCGACGGCGAGTAGTTCGCCGGAGTGACGATCGAGCGTGTAATGAAAGCCGTTCTTGGGCGCAATCATGAGCGTCTCGCGCTCGAGATCGTGGATGGTCATGTCGGCCAGGACGATGTTCATCGTCGCGTTGTAGTCCCAACTGTCCCGGTCCACCGTCTGGTAGTGCCAGCGGTACTCGCCCGTCTCCGCATCGACCGCCACGACCGAAGACAGGAAGAGATTGCTGCCGCCAGCCGGGCTCCGTTCGGCGTGGTAGTAGGGATAGGCACCCGAGGTGCCGAAGAAGAGCTGTTTCGATGCGGGGTCGTACGTCATCTCGTTCCAGCTATGCCCTCCACCGCCATACTTCGCCAGCGCGTCGCCCGACCAGGTCTCCGCTGCCATCTTCATGGCGGGTGTGTCGTTCTCTGTTCGGTTGTCGCTCGGAACGATGTAAAAACGCCACGCCAGGTCCCCCGTCGCGGCGTCGTAGGCGCTGATGTAGCCCCGGCCCTTCTCTTCCGACTCCGACCCGCCGTTGCCGAGGAAGACCATTCCGCCGCCAACGTAGGGTGAATCAGTGATGAAGAAACCGAGATCCGGGTCACAGGTCTGGCGCGACCAGCGCTCTTCGCCGCTGGCCGCATCGAGCGCGATCAGACGACAATCAGCCGTCGCCACATACACGCCGCCATCCCAGACCGCGAGGCCCCGGCTGGCGCGCGCGACCCACGACAAGAACGGATATTCGCCAAACGCCGCGCGCACGTTCGGATCGAACCGCCACAGCACTTCACCCGTCGCCGCATCCACGGCATAGGTGAGCGACGAGGCACCGGAGATATAGATCACGCCATCGACGACGATCGGCGTCGTGGCGATACCGTCCGGGATCGCCAACACGCTCGACCAGGCGAGCCCTAGATTCGCCACGTTACCTTCGTTGATCTCGGCGAGTGGCGAGTAATGCTGGCCGCTGAAGTCTCCCCCTTTCAGCAACCAGTTGGTGCCGGTGCCAGCCTCTTCGATTACGCGCGCATCGGTCACATTACCGCTCGCGGGGTCGTCGGCCGCGGACGCCGAAAATACGCAGACGAGGAGAAGGTGGCTCGCCAAGGATCGGACTCGCCGAGCAACGTGACGCGGGTGTGGGCCTAAGAACCAAGCTCTCTCGAAAAACGCCATCGCGCCTTCCTCCCACCACGAAACAACGATCTGACGGACCGTCCAAGCACGACGATCAACCGCAACCCACGTTATGGTCACTGGCGGGGAAGTGCAATTTTCGGAGCGCCACGATGCCGAACGACCTCGCGACCATGACGATCGCCGAACTACGCGACGAACTCGACACAGGTCGTACATCGGCCGTCGAGGTCCTCGAAGCCGTCATCGGCGAGATTGAGCGCCTGGAACCAACGCTCAATGCATTCGCGACGACGACTTTCGAACAGGCGAAGACCCAAGCCCAGGCGGCGGATCGGCGCCTTGCCCGGGGTGATCGAGGCGCGATGCTCGGGATCCCGACGTCGATCAAGGATCTTTTTGATGTCGAAGGCGAACTGACCGAGTCCGGATCAAATATCCGCGCCGGCCACGTTGCCAAGGAAAGCGCCCCAATGGTTCTACGGCTGATCGATGCGGGCGCCGTGCTGCTCGGCAAGACGACGACGTCCGAGTTCGGCTGGACTGGCGTCAGCCGAAGTCCTAGAACCGGTATCACGTCGAATCCGTGGCGGCAGGATTTCAACGCCGGGGCGTCCTCCGCAGGCGCGGGTGTGGCGGCCGCGGCCGGGTACGGCCCCGTCCATCAAGGTTCGGACGGCGCCGGATCGATACGTATGCCCGCCCACTTCAGCGGCGTGTTCGGCCTGAAGCCGACCTACGGTCGGATTCCAAACTGGCCCGTGCGCAACAACGACCAGACGTCACACGTCGGACCCCTGTCACGCACAGTACACGACGCGGCGGTTTTCCTAGACGTCACGGCCGGTGCCCATCCGTGGGACCACACGTCATTCGCGGCGCCGGTCGAGGCGTTCGCCGCGGAACTCGATGACATGCCTGAGGGATTGAGAATCGGTTTCAGTACGAACCTCGGCCATGCACGGGTCGACCCCGAGATCGCCCGCGCTGTCGCCGACGCGGCTGAACTCTTTACCACAAACGGGTTTCACGTCGAGCCGATCGAACCCGAATTCGGCCCATTAGGGCCAGAACTCGCCCGCTACTTCTGGTCCGTCCACGAAGCGCCGCTGGGCCAGTTTCTCGCCGATTTCGAAGACCGGATGGACCCGGGGCTCGTCGCGTGCATTCGGGCGGGATCCGGCTCCGACGCCGAGACCTACCTCGCCATGCGTCAACGAAAGATCGACTACGTGGAGTCGCTGCACCGATTCATGATGGATTGGGATCTACTGCTGACCCCGTCAGTGTCCGTCGCCGCATTCCCCGCCGATCGTCTACAGCCGGCGCATTGGCCAGCGCACGACTGGGATTGGTTGTCCTGGGCGGAGTTCTCCTATCCCTTCAACATGAGCGGTCAACCGGCCGCGTCCATTCCTTGCGGAAAGACGGACGACGAACTGCCAATCGGCCTGCAGATCGTCGGCGCGCGCGGCGCTGATTCGCTGGTGTTGAAGGCGGCAGCGTGGTTCGAGAAAGCGAAACCTTGGGCGGACCACACGCCCACGCTCTGCCGCTAGCGCTCGATCGCGCACGCCTGAACAAACAAAAAACCGCGAGTCGCTAAGCGATCTCGCGGTTTTAGCTACGAGGTGGACCGAGCGCTTTCGAGCGCCCGGTGAACCAAAGCTCAGTCCTCGGTCGGATCCGCGCCGTCGAGCGGTGCGCCGGTACCACTCGAACCCATAAAGAGCGTCTCGCCGTTCGCGAGCGTCATGTTGCGGCCGTTGGCCCTGAGCGACAGGTCCTTGGATTGATAACCGTCGATGACGACGAGCGTGCCAACGGGGATCGAGTTTCGGTGGATACCACGACGCAAGAGCGTGTTGGGCGTGCCCGCTTCGACCATCCAGACCGTTTTCGAACCGTCGTCCTCTTCGTGCTCGACGTGGAACCATGCATGCGGGTTCGTCCACTCGATCCTCATCACGGCACCTTTGAGGAGTACCGGACGGTTGGGATCGAATTCCGCGCCGAACGCGTGATGCGCCGTGGCAGATGGCGTCATGGCCAACAAAATGGCCGAGACGGCTGACGCTACGAGCCCGCGCTTAACGTACTCAATCTTCACTCTTCACCTCCTGCTGAGATCGCATCCTGCTCGAGTCGACGAGCGCCGCGAAGGATATTGCCAAAAGAGTAGTTTCCCTCATGACAGGCGTATTCGTACACCGGTTCGTCGGACCGCGGCCAAGGATACTCGCCGCCCCAGGACGCAACCCAAGTATTCGGGTCGTCCACAGTGAACGAATACAGTACATCGCCGTCCTCCATCATCGAGAATTTCTCGACGACGTGAAGATCTCGTGTCGCGCCCGCGAGCGCCGGCTGGTCCGTAAAATTCGTCGTATCGACGACGAGCGTGTCACCTTCCCACCATCCGATGGAATCGCCCAACCAGCGACGCATGTCGTCCGGCAGGTGCTCTTCGTTCATTCGCACCACGCGCACGTCGTGAACCATCTCGTTGAGAATCATCACGCGATCGTCGGTTTGAACGATCCGCTTGTGGTTGTTGTAGAGCACGGGAAGCATGGGCGGCCCGGACGTCGACCCGAAACCCAGCAGACACCGTTCCGCCAACGGGCGTTCTTCGGGATTGTCGTAGGGACCGCTCCCGTCGCCTTCGTGGACCCACCAAGCTTCGCCCTTGTTCTCGCGGAATCGCGCGCGCCGCGCCATAAACCAACGAGTCCGTTCGGGCGTAGCCTGCGGGCGCCTGCCGTTCACCGGATTCGTAATGATCGAAGTGCGGAACTTACCGTCGACGAGAGAAGCCGTTTCGCCGTTGTCGATCCAGAACGTGTCGTAACCGCCGACGTTGCCGGCGGCACCACCCGATCCGTCGCCGCCCTCCGGCGGAGCTTCACGATCGGGATCCTGATTCTTCGAACCCTCCGCCTTGGCAATCGCGGCGCGTCGTTCCATCGCCCGCGCTTGCTCGGGTGTCAGGAAAAGTTTGTCCCCAAATGCCGCTGGGCGTTGCAGCGGCGTCAGCGTCGCGATGTCGTAATGGCCGGAGAAGTCCGGCTTAGGATCAGCCGTTCGGCCATCACCGAACACGTTCTGGGCAGCAATCACTAGCAGGATCACCGCGGCGGTCCCGAACCCGAGCTGGATCCAGGACATCACACGCCCCTTACGCGACGGTTTCACCCGACGCCCTTAGCGCGGCAGCGGGTTACGACGCCATTCGCCGTACATCAACTCCTCGACGAATTCGACGCATTTGAAATCGAGCAACATAGCGTTCGGTTCCATGCGTCGATACAGCGGCATCGCAACCGTCCACGGCTCGCTGAAGGTCTTCGGGTCTTCGATCGTCGCCTCATACCAGAGGTGGTTCGGGCTCATCGGCGTGTATCGCTCGACGACGGTCATCTGATCGCTGTGGTGGTTGCCGGAGCGATCGAGCCAGGTTTGATCGTTCTGCGCGGTGACGGTGAGAACCAGCGTGTCCCCGTCCCAACTCGCGACGGACTGTCCCATCCACGAATCGACCGGCGCCGGTCCCGGATCTTCGGCGTAGACATTCCGGTTCGCGCCCGCGAACTGATAAACGATCTCGATCTCTTTTTCGCCCTGGAAGATCTGGAACGGTTGCGGCATGTAGGTGGCGCGCGGTACACCCGGCAAGTAGCACTTGACCTCCGGATCACGCTCCGCCCAGTTCGCCCGGTTTTCGTCGCGCTTTTCGAGTGCTTCGGGAAGGTAAGGGATCTTGCCGCCGCCTTTGATCACGCCGAGACCAGGCGGTACCGAGGCGACCGCGCCCATTTGCATGGTGGCGAGATCAGGCACAGGGCCGAAGGGTCCTTCACGCAGGCCCAACGACGGGCGCGCCATGTGCAACTCCACGTCCCAGTTGGCCTCGTTCATTGCCTGCCAGATCCCGTTCAGATCCGGATGAACGCCATCGGGACCGCGCGGCGCGACATACTCCCCGTGCTCGTCGGCGTAGACCGGCGCAACAAACAACAACATCAACAAACAAACGATAGGCCGTGCGGACATGCGGAATCACCGAATAAGCTGAACGGCCGCAAGATATCAGACGCCTTTGATGAAGTCCTACGCCGACCTCGATGCCCTCGACATAAACCTCGCCGACGGCGTACTCCGTGTCGCACTCGATCGCCCCGAAAGGCTGAACGCCTTCAACGGCGCGATGCGTTACTCCATTCGGGCGCTGATCGATCGCGCGGCAACGGACGACGATGTCCGCGTGGTCGTCTTGACCGGCAACGGACGCGGATTCTGTTCTGGCGCCGATCTCACGACGGACGATCGACGACCGTGGCCGACGGGACCGGCGGAGCCCCTCTTCCAGTGGTGCGTGGATCTCCTCAACCTGCCGAAGCCGACGATCGCGGCAGTGAACGGCGTTGCCGCCGGCGGAGGCCTCGGCCTCGCGCTCTTATGTGATTTTCGGCTTGCCGCGGAGGACGCCCGCCTGATCCCGATCTGGCTGAAGCGCGCGATCCACCCCGACAATCTCATCACGTGGACGTTGCCGCGACTGGTTGGCTACAGCCGAGCCCTGAATTGGCTCTATCGGGCTGAAGACATTCCGCTGGACGAAGCGCGCGCGACGGGCGTTCTGCTCGATGTCGTGCCGGGCGAGGCGCTCATGGAGAAAACCCTCGATCTAGCACATGAACTGGCGGCCGGACCGACCGCGCATTTCGCCCTCACGAAAACCGCCGTGCTACGTGGGCTTTCCGAACCACCCGGTTTTGCCGCGACGCAGGAGTCCTGGGGGCAGGACCGCGCGCGGGAAACCGAGGACTACAAAGAGGGCATCAAAGCCTTCAGCGAAAAACGACCACCGAAGTTCGCCGGCCGTTGATCGCTCGGTTTCTCATTCGTAGCGCAACGCACCGATCGGGCGCGCTCGCGCCGCGCGAGTGGCGTGCACACCGATGGTGAACCACGACAGGACGAACGCGGCCAGCCCCGCAGCGACGAATAGCCATGCCCAGGAGGTCCAGGGCGCCTGATAGACGAAGCGCGTGAGCCAATCCTGCATGAGGAAATAAGCGATCGGCCACGCCACGACCATTGCGATCGCGACCAGGCGCGAAAAATCCTTCGTCAGCAGCAACACGATATCCGCCACCGACGCGCCCATGACCTTGCGGATGCCGATTTCCTTCGTCCGTCGTTCCGTCGAGAAGGCGGCAAGGCCGTACAGACCAAACGTCGCGATCAGCATCGCGAGGAAAGCGAAGATCGCGAAGACCTGAGCCTGGCGCTCCTCGGCACGATAGAGCGCATCGAAGCGGTCCTCGAGGAACTCCCAACGCACGGGTTCGTTCGGCACCACCTCGGCCCAGATCTCCTCGAGCGCCTCGACCGCCAGGCGCGGGTCGCCCGTCGTCTTGATCGACATCCAACGTCCGTACCCGGGATTCGGTTCGGCGTACACGGTCGCCTTGATCTCATCGTGCAGCGACGAGAAGTGGAAATCCTTCACGACGCCGACGACCGTCCGGTCGATGAACTGTGTGAGCTCACGATTCTGCAGATCACGGACCACCTGGCCGACCGCTTCATCCGGCGTCCAGCCGAAGCGTTCGACGGCCGACTCGTTCAGCATGACGGCCGCTTGTGTGATCGGTTCTTCTTCGCTCGGCATCCTGACGACCATCTCGTTTTCGAGAAACGCCCGGCCCGCGATGAGCTCGACGTCGAAGTGATCGAACCAGTTGTAGTCGACTTTGATATCCGAGATTCCGTGCACGTTGTCCATGACGAGCGGCGCTCCCGCGGAGATGTAGCCGGACCCATCGAGGTTCTGCATCCCGGGAACACGGGATGAATACGTGACGGACAGGACGCCCGGATTTGATTCGAGCGCCGTTCGCATGGGTTTGTACGTCGCATCGATCGGTTGGAAGAAAGGTAACGGGGTCACCAGATTCCGCGACCGATCGAGCCCCAGATCAGTCGTGCGCGCGTAGTCCATCTGGACGACCACGACCCCTGTCGCGATCAGGAGCCCGATCGACATCGTGAACTGCAGCACCACGAGGCCCTGGCGTAGACGTGCCGAACCACCTGAGGAAGACGTGCCTTTGAGGACTTGGGCGGGCTGAAAGGACGACAGGAAGAACGCGGGATAGCTACCCGCAAAGAGCCCCACGAAAACCGTCGCACCGAGGACCACGCCGAGAACCGACGGGTTGGACAGATCGAGCGTCAGCGGCTTTTCGAGGAACCCGCTCACGAGCGGCAATCCGGTTTCTACCAGCACGACCGCAAAAAGCATCGCGATCAGCGTCAGGAAGACCGACTCGCCCAGGAACTGCCCGACGAGTTCGCCGCGTCGTGCACCGACCACCTTGCGAACGCCGACCTCGCGCGCACGTTGTGTAGAACGCGCCGTCGTCAGGTTCATGAAGTTGATGCACGCGATGAGCAACACGACGATGGCGATGGCCGTGAATGTGTAGACGATCGCGATGCTACCGTTCGCCCGCCATTCCGAGTCCCGGTCCGAATGCAGATGGATGTCGGCAATCGGCTGCAGTTCCAATCGGGTCGACGACTCCGCGTCGGGGTCGTAGTGCTTCACCATGAACGCGGGCAGTTGCGTCTCCAGGTCGCGATAGTCGGTGCCTTCGCGCAACCGCAGGTAGGTGTAGTAATTGTTGCTACCCCAGCGCTCGAGTTCGTCCGCGCCCATAAACGCCGGGATGAGCGTCATCGAACCAATCATTTCGAACGCCATGTGCGTGTTGTCGGGCAGATCCTCGATCACGGCGACTACCTTGAGATCGGCCTGGCCCATGAGCGACAACGTCTGGCCAATCGGATCCTCAGGGCCGAAATACCGGCTCGCCGCGCGTTCGGTCATGACGAGATTCGTCGGGACGTCCAGGGCGCCGTCGAGATCACCGCTAACGAGGGTGAGGTCGAAAAACTCGAACAGCGCCGGGTCCGCAAACACCGCCGCGTCTTCAAGCGTGGTGCG
Organism: uncultured Pseudomonadales bacterium; assembly: GCA_951813295.1. Lineage (GTDB taxonomy): Bacteria > Pseudomonadota > Gammaproteobacteria > Pseudomonadales > Azotimanducaceae > VXYL01. The sequence continues at coordinate 287,954 of CATOTI010000001.1, read as the reverse complement.
GTCGTCGCGCGTGAACGAGAGACCGGTTGCCCGCAAGACGCGTACCGCGGCTTCGACATCGTCGAAGTCCTGCTCGATGAGGGGCGCGATCGGTGGCGCCACGGCCGCGAGCCGGAGGTTGTTGCTAAAGAAGTCGCGCGTCACCCGAACGATCCGGTCGGCATCCGGATAGTGCTGATCGAACGACAGCTCGTAGCGGACAAAAAGCGTGATCACCGCACAGCAGGCAAGGCCGACGGTGAGCCCGAAAATGTTGATCGCGCTGAAGAGTAGATTGCCGGTGAGGATTCGCCACGCAACCTTTGCGTAGTTAGCCCACATGGCTTGCTCCTTCGTTCTCCTGATCCAGCGCGACAATGTTTTCGGACAGGTTTTCGGACAGATTTTCGGACAGATTCTCCGCCAGCACCCGACCATCGAGCAGATGGATCGTCCGCGACGCCCGCGCCGCGTGGCCGGGGTCGTGCGTCACCATGACGATGGTCGTACCTTCCTCGTTGAGTCGGGACAGGAGTCCGAGCACCTCGTCGCCGTTCTTCGTATCGAGGTTACCGGTCGGTTCGTCCGCGAGGATCAGGTTCGGCTCCGTCACGACGGCGCGGGCAACGGCGACGCGCTGCTGCTGGCCTCCCGAGAGCTGTTGCGGCCGATGGTTCGCCCGGTGGGCGATGTCGACTCGTTCGAGCACGGCCTCGGTTCGCCGTCGGCGTTCATCAGAAGTGATCCTCTGATAGAGGAGCGGTAGCTCGACGTTTTCAGCCACCGTCAGTTCTTCGACGAGGTTGAAGCTCTGAAAGATGAAGCCGATGTGCTGTTTGCGGAGGTCCGCGACTTCGCGTTCGCTTCGTCCAGTCACCGTCTCGCCGAAGAACTCGTAGTGCCCCTCCGACGCTTCGTCCAACATGCCGACGACGTTGAGGAAGGTCGACTTCCCACACCCCGACGGACCCATCACAGCGACGAACTCACCCTCGTCGATCTCGACATGGATCTTGTCGAGCGCCGTCGTCTCCACATCCCGGGTTCGGTAGACCTTCGAAACATCGTGCAGTTTGAGCATGGCGTTCTCCTAAAAGGCTTGGTCAGGGTTCGATCGTCAGGCGATCGACTTCCATAAAATTGCTGTATGACGAGACGATCACGCGATCGCCCGGCAGGAGGCCGGAGTCGACCTCGATCGCGCTGGGATTGCGACGTCCCAGACGGACCACCCGGCGATGGGCGACACCGTTCTGGAGCACAAAGACCCACGCGCCACCCGTGTCGTTGAGAAAGGGGCCATTCGGCAGAAGTACGGCCCGTTCGGTGAGGTCGCCGAGAACCAGGCGAAGCTGCAGCGTCTGGCCGCGGCGAATATCGCTCGGCCCTGCGCCGCGAAATGCGAGGTCCACTTCGAACTGCGCCGCGACCACCTCCGGATAGATCTTCGTGACTTCGAGATCGAACGATTGATCACCGAGTTCGAGCTGCGCCCTCTGCCCGACGCGCACGCGATCGAGGTAGAACTCGTTGACCCGAGCGGTCGCCTTGAAGCAATCGATATCGTCGATCTGCCCGAGCCGCTCGCCACGGGATTTCGACTCGCCGACTTCAGAATCGAACGACGTGAGGCGTCCGCCGCGCGGCGCACGCACCGTGAGATCGTCGAGATTCGCCCGGGCGATGCCGAGATTACGTTCGAGCTGCTCGACCGACGTTTCGAGTTGTTCGATCTGCGCGAGGCGAATGATCTCGTCTTGCTCCTGGCTTTCGCGCGTGACCTCTCGGCGCCGATGCCAGTAATCGAGTTCGTCGGTGGTGATGTCGAGCTCGTGCTGGGAGATGTATTCCTGCTCACCCAACGCCTCAAATCGCTCGAGACGCCGCTCGAGCATCACGATCTTGAAGTCGATCTCGATCAAATCGCTCTTGAGCTTCAGGCGGTTCTGCTCGATGGCAAGCTGCGTGTTGCGCAGGTTGTTGAGCTGTTCGCTCACCTCCGCTTCCCGGGCGATCACATCGAGCTGCAACGATGTATTGGAGAGTTCGAGCAGCACCTGCCCCGGCTCTACGAAAGCGCCCTCCTCGACGAGGACCCGTTCCACGCGTCCACCTTCAATCGCGTCGAGATAGACGATCTGCTCGGGTTCGACGTTCGCGCGTAGCGGGATGAAGTCTTCGAACACGTCCTCGCGCACCGTTTCGATCCGCAACCGTTCGCCCGCGAGCGTGTAGGACGTCGTCGGATCGATCATCGTGATCGACACGATCGCGACAACGACAACCGCGGCAACGCCGCCGCCGATCCAGATCTTGGCGCGCGGCGATCGTTCTATCTTCCGGTCCATGGGCGAGTTCATTACCTCAAGAAGCGAATACCGTGCCAACGATATTTTTCATATAAATCAGTAGGTTGTGAGACTCACCGGCTTGTTCATGTGTTCATACGCGAACACTACTGTTCGAAAACGAACACTTTGCTAGAGTCGCGGCCATGTACCCCGCTACCGTTCTCGTCGTGGATGACGACGCCGACGTACTGACCGCCGCGCGGCTTCTCCTCGGCCAAACCTTCCGCAACGTGGTGGTCGAATCGAACCCGGACGCGATCGAGAAGCACCTCGGCGGCGACATCGACGTCTACCTGCTCGACATGAACTTCGCGATTGGACGCAACACGGGGGCCGAAGGTATCGAGTGGCTGCGGCGCATCCGCGAAACGCAACCGGACGCGGTCGTGGTGTTGATGACCGCATACGGCGATTTGAACGTTGCTGTCGAGGCCATGAAGGAAGGCGCCGCCGATTTCGTCCTGAAGCCGTGGCAGAACGAAAAACTCGTCGCGACGATCTCCGTCGCCGCCGATCTCGCCGCGACACGCCAGAGCATTGCGCCGCTGAAGGAGACGCTGCGCCCCGATCCCCACCCCTTCATCGCCGAGGCAGAAGTGATGCGACGGGTGCTGTCGATGGTCGATCGTGCCGCACCGACCGATGCGAACGTCCTGATCGTCGGTGAGAACGGTACCGGCAAGGAGCTCATCGCGCAGGCGTTGCATCGAGCATCCCCGCGAGGTGAAGAAGCCATGGTGTCGGTCGACGTCGGCGCGATCCCCGAAACGCTTCTCGAGTCCGAGCTCTTCGGTCATACCCAGGGCGCATTTACCGGCGCGGACAAGGCTCGATCTGGACGTCTCCTCGCGGCGCACGGCGGCACGCTGTTTCTCGACGAGATCGGCAATCTGCCGGCCAGCGCACAGGCCAAGCTCCTGCGCGTGCTCGAGACCCGCGAAGTGACGCCCCTCGGCAGCGACGCGAGCACACCGGTCGACATTCGCCTGGTGTGCGCAACCAACTCGAACCTGAACGAGAACTTTCGCGAAGATCTCCGCTATCGAATCAACACGATCGAGATCCCACTGCCGCCGCTACGCGATCGGCGCGAGGACATTCCCCGCCTGATCGAGCACTTCATCGAAATGCACGCCCGCAAGTACCGCCTCGCCACGAAGCAGCCCAACGAGGCAGCAATACAAGCACTCCTTACGCACGACTGGCCCGGCAACGTTCGCGAGCTCTCCCACGCGATCGAACGGGCGCTCATCCTCGCTGAAGGCGACGTGCTCGCGGTCGACGACTTCGGGCTCGCACGCTCGACCGCGTCGGGCACGAGCCTCGACCTCAAAGAGCACGAACAGCAACTCGTCGAAATGGCCCTCGAGCGTCATGGCGGCAACATCAGCCGCGCGGCGGACGCCCTCGGTATCACCCGCGCGGCGCTCTATCGCCGCTTGGATAAGTACCGTTCGAAATGAGTTACCGCCGCCAGCTCGTCTCGACGCTTGCGGCGCATTCATTCGCCATCACCGCACTTTCGGCCGCCGCCGGTGCCGGGTTCGTCGCCGGATTCGTGGCGCTACCGCTCGCCTTCGTTCTGATCGTCATTGCCGTCGGTGTTTCGCTATACCGACACGTCATCGCGAACACGACCGCCGTGCGGGAATTCTTGAGCGCCGCAACGCATGCCGATATCGGCCGGCGGTTCGCCGATTCCCAGAGCACGTACGACGAGGAGCTTGCGCAAGCGTTCGATGCGGTCCTCGACCGACTCGGATCTGAACGTCGCGAGTCTGCCGCAGCCGCGCATCGGCTCGACCTCCTGATGCGCCACGTACCGATTCCGCTGATGGTCATCGGCGATGATCATCTCGTCCGATATTCGAACCAGGCAGCTCGACGGTTTTTCGAAATCGCGAACATAACAACCGCCAAACAACTAGAAGCCATCGCGCCCGAGCTTCCCGAGATCATCCGATCGGTACCCGCCGGGCGAGCGACGGTCGCCACGGTGATGATCCGTGACCAGCCAATCGATCTACGTATCCGGGCCAGTGAAATGCGTATCGAGGGCGCCGTCGAGCGCATCGTCACACTAGAAAACCTGAGCGCCGAACTCGCCGATCGGGAAGCCAACGCGTGGCGCGATCTAACGCGCGTTCTCTCTCACGAAATCATGAACACGCTCACGCCCGTGACGTCGCTCGCCGAAACCTCGCGGGCGTTGATGGGCGATCGTGCGCGAGCTGACGACGTCGACGCGGCGCTCGAAGCGATCGGGCGACGCAGCCGCGGCCTCATCGACTTTGTCTCGAGCTATCGCACCGTCAGCCGCCCCCCCGTGGTCAAACGGGCGAGATTCGTGCTTGCCGAAGCGTTTGCCGAGGTGACCCAGCTCATCCCCGATTCATGCAGCGCCGAGATTCGCATCGACCCGCCGACGCTGTCGCTCGATGCCGATCGAGCGCTCGCCGAGCAAGTCCTGATCAATCTCGCCAGAAACGCCATCGAAGCGGGTGCTACCCACATCGAGATCGTCGCGCGATTGGAGCGCGGGCGTACCGTGATCGAGGTATCCGACGACGGTCCTGGGATCGATGCCGAAACCGCCGAATCGATGTTCATCCCGTTCTTCACAACGAAGGTCGACGGTAGCGGTATCGGCCTCGCTGTCGCGCGCCAGGTCATGGCGGCGCACGGCGGCACGATCAATCACGTTCGCCCGCCGAACGGCGGCGCTCGTTTCGTGCTGGTGTTCTGAACGATTCGCTCGCGCCGGCTTCCGATCAACCTTCGATCATTCCGAATCCTCATCAACGAGATCGGCGAGCGCTTGGCGCATCGGGCTTTCCTCGGGCGCCGTGATACGGCGCCGCCCAACCGTCAATCCGCCATCGACCACCATGGCTTGGCCGGTCACGAACGTCGAATCGTCACTCGCGAGAAAAAGCGCCATCGCCGCGATGTCCGCACCTTCGCCCGCGCGTGGGATCGGTTGAATCGTCGAGAAGACCGGCCGGAGCGCATCTTCGAGGGTCGTATTGCTGCCCGCTTTCAACTCCTGACCACCGAGGAAGATCGGCGTCATGATCCCGCCCGGGCAGATCGCATTCACGCGGATATGAAACTCGGCAAGCTCGACGGCGACGCTCTGCGTCAGGCCGATGACCGCGGCTTTCAGCGCGCTGTAGACATGCGGTCCCATGCCACCGCGAAGCCCCGCGACGCTCGCCGTCGAGATGATGCTGCCCGACGCTTGAGCTTTCATCTGCACGGTCGCGTGCTTCATGCCGAGGACGGGCCCCGTGAGCAGTCCATCGACCGTTTGTTGGTACGCCGGGCCCATGTCGGTCTCGTCGATCGGACCACCGACACCGCCAAAGCCGGCGTTATTGAACATGCAGTCGAGACGACCGGTGGCGGAAACCGCTGCTGCGATCACGGCCTCGACGTCCGCCTCGATGCCGACGTTCGTCTCAACGAAATGACAATCGACGCCGAGTTCCGCAGCCAGCGCTTCGCCTTTCTCGACCTGCAGGTCGGCGATCCAGACCGCCGCCCCTTCCGCGATGAACCGCCGGACCGTGGCGGCGCCCATACCGCTCGCGCCGCCGGTGATCACTGCCGTTTTGCCGTCGAGTCTGCCCATCAGCGTCTCCTAATCATCTAAGCGCCGCGGGTCTCGCGTCACATGGAAGGACCAAGATAGCGGATCTGAATACTGTCGACCGGCGTCTCGGCGAGCACATCCGAAATGACGATTACCGCCTCACCGGGCTCGACATCGCGCCGCCGAACGAGCTCGTCGAGCGCGGCTTGAATCGTTCGCTCCGCGTCGGGACGAAACCGCGTGCGGTAGGCGAACACACCCCTCGAAAGCGCGAGTCGCCGCTCCGTCGTCGCGTTGTTCGTAAACGCAAAGATCGGCACACGTGGACGAGCGTTGGTGACGAAGTCAGCGACGATACCTCGCCGCGTGACGACGACGATTCCGGCGGCATCGATCGATTGGGCCAATCCCACCGCGGCCATCGCGACATGCTGTTTGATTTCGCTTCTCACGAGCGACTGCTCGAGAGCGAATCCGACTTCTCGCTCGCTCACCGCGGCGATGTTGGCGAGCTGACGAGTCGCCTCGATCGGATAACCGCCAACGCTCGTCTCGCCTGAGAGCATGACGGCGTCCGCGCCTTCATAGATGGCATTCGCGACGTCGGTGACTTCCGCCCGCGTCGGAATCGGGTGTTCGATCATCGATTCGAGCATTTGCGTCGCGACGATGCTGCGACGCCCTTCGCGCGCGGTGATACCCATCAACCTTCGTTGGATGACGGGCAGCTCCGCGATATCCGTCTCAATACCGAGATCGCCGCGTGCGACCATCACGCCATCGGCCGTCCGAGCGATCGATTCGGCATTGGCGACGCCATCCCGGCTCTCGATCTTGGCGATAATCCGAGCATGCGCGCCACGACCCAACACGCTTCGGAGCGCATCGACGTCGTCGCTCGACCGTACAAAAGATTGCGCGATCAGATCGACTCGTTGCTCCACGCCGAGCGCGATATCGTCGAGATCCTTCTTGGTCAGCGCGGGAAGATCGACGTGCACACCGGGTAAGTTGACGTGCTTGCGGCTGCCGAGTTCACCGTCATTCAACACTTCGCAACGTAGCCGGCGCGAGTGTTTCTCGCGCACGACGAGGTCGATGAGGCCGTTGTCGAGGCGCACGCGATCGCCCACGTCGAGCACGCGATCGATCTCGGCATAGTCGACCTCGATCGCGCTTTCCGTGTTGCGTTCATCGGCGCCTACATCAACGAGGTCGCCGCGAACCATCATCAGGCTTTCTGTGCGTACGCCCGTGCGGATTTCCGGTCCAGCGGTGTCGAGCATGACGGCAAGCGGGTGAGGCAGCGTCGGGTTCAGGTCCCGGACCCAACCGATGATCCGGACGGCATCCTCGTGGCTTGCGTGCGACATGTTGATCCGAACGACGTTCATGCCGGCATCGGCAAGCCCGGCGATGGCCTCGGCCGATTGTGTCGCCGGACCGATCGTGCAGACGATTTTCGTGTTACGCCGCATCTGAAGCTGTCCCGTCCAATGCCTCGATATTCCGCCAGAAGTCGTGAAGTGTCGCGGCGAGGTCGTGTGGCTCGGTCAGCCAAGGCTGCCAACGCGCGGGGAAATACGCTCGATAAGCCGACTGGCGAAACCGTGGATCGATGAGAACGACCACGCCCGAATCGGTTGCTTTGCGAATCACCCGACCCGCCGCCTGCACCACCCGCGTCATCGCACCTTGTCGATACGCGATCTCTTCACCGTCCGTCCCGTGCTCGTCCGCGTCACGCGCGATCAGGTCGCGCCCCAACGAATGCGGCGGGATCGCGGTCGTGACGACGGTCACCCCGGACAAACCCGAATAATCGACTGACTCCGTAAACACACCCCCCATGACGGCGAGCAACAAGCGGCTCTTCTCGGCCGACTCGCCGATCCACTCGATCACTTCGTCCCGCCGTTCGATGGCAAGTCCGCGGGCAGGAAACCGGCATTCGATATCGATACCTGCATCAGTCAAGGCATCGGCGACCAGGTTGGCGTAGGCGTAAGAAGGGAAACAGGCCAGGTAGTTTCCCTTCTTGGTCGATGTGAGCGCATCGATCGCACGGACCAGCGCCGGGAGAGAATCCTCGCGATCACGAAAGAACGTCGAGATGCCCGAGACGACGAAGACACCCAGCCGTTCGGGCGGGAAAGAGCCGTTCGAATACGCGAGCGGATCGGACATCGAAAATCCGTGGATCGTCTGGAAGACATCGGGCGGCGTCAGGGTCGCGGAGAGTCGCACGGAAGCGTGAAACTCCGATAACGTCGTGCGGATGTGCTCGGCGGGCGACAGGCACTCGACGGCGACGCGGCGGTCCCGCGTTGCCGAGATCCCCGTATAGGCGAATCGATCATCAGCCCACGTCATCGCGCGGGAAAACTTGAGTGCCGCAAAGAGTGCTTCCGTCAGCTCTTCGAACGTGGCGGGTTCGACGGCCACCTCGCGAATGAAACGATCCAACGCCCGATGTAAGGCATCGGGACGCTTGATTTCGGCGGGATGTTCGTCACGCTCGACCTCGTCCCTCGGAGCGATATGCAATCGACTCGCTTCGCGTAGCTGACGATCGATCGCCGTCAATCGCGACCGCCACGCGGGCACGGCTTTGATCGCCGTCGCCACCACGTCGCGATCGAGTTCCGCACTCAGCATCGAGCGCACACGATCGCCGAGCTGATGTGCTTCATCCACGAGCACGGCGACACGTTTGAAGATCGCGTGACTGAGGCGCTTGAGCCGCACGAGCGGATCGAAGACATAGTTGTAGTCGCCGACCACGACGTCTGCCCAGGCGGCCACGTCGAGCGACAACTCGAAGGGGCAAACGGTGTGGCGACGGGCGGCTTGCTCGACTTCGGCCTGGCCGACGAGGGCGACATCGAGGAGCTCATCGCGGGCATCGCCCGCACGATCGAAGTATCCGCTGGCGTATTCGCAGACGGCCGGATCGCAATCCATCGTCTCCTTCAGACACGCCCGTTCCTTGGCCGTAATCGTGACGGCGCGAATCGACCCGTCCGCACGCAGGAGGTCCGCGAGGCTTTGGTGGGCAGCACGCTGGCCGGTCGTGCGCGCCGAGAGAAAGACGGCCCGATCGAGATGCGCCTCGCCCATCGCGCGCAAGACCGAATAGAACGTCAGGACGGTCTTCCCCGATCCGGTCGGTGATTCGAGTAAAAGATGCTCTCCCGATCGCATGGCACGGAAAACGGATCGCCCCAGCCGGCGCTGTTCGTCGCGAAAATGCGGATAGGGAAAATCGAGCGTCGAACACTCGCTCGTTCGTCGCGCCTGGCGGGCGAGGACGCGGTCGAGAAACTCGCGGTAGATCTCGGCACTCTCGACGAGAAACCGCTCGAGGTATTCCCGCGAACGACTCTCTTCGAAGATCGTCTTCTCATCGGTGTCGGGATGCAGGTACACGAGCGCGAGTTGCAGCGACGAGAGATTCACATCCGCGCGCATCAGGAGCGCTGCGTAGAAACGCACCTGCGCCCAATGCACCTCGCCGATGTGCGAGTGTAGAAGCGCTACGTCAGTGCGCGTCGTCTTCACCTCCTCGACACGCGCGGCTTTCGAATCCCAGCCATCGATTCGACCCCGCAGCCGAAGCCCCGCGACGCTGCCTTCGACCGGTACTTCTCGCCGATAGTGCGACGCCATCTTCGCCTGGTAGCGCCGTTGCGCAGCGATACCCTCCTCGCCTAGCGTCGCCGACTCGTAGCGGTAGTGAAGGTCGCCCGTCCGGTGGACGAATTGGGCGAGATCCCGGATCGAGACCGTGACCTCCACCTACGTCATCTCGCGCTCATCGATCGCGGAGTAACGCACCACCCGCACGGGTAACTGGTGTTTCTCGAGCGCGGCGATCCACAGAAGCTGATTGTTCTGCAGCTGATCACCCGGGCCTTTGACCTCGATGAATTCGTAACGACCTGACGGGTAGACAACCGTCAGATCGGGAAATCCCGTTCGTGCACGCGGTAGATCGTCGGCCACGACCCGGATCAATCGCTCGAGATCGGCATTCGGAATGGCTTTCAGAACGGCAGGTGCGGCATCGACCCAACGTTGCCATCGAAAGAGCGGATTGGCCGTGCCCTCCTTCTGCGCCGTTCGATCGAGCAGCGTGCGATCGAGTTCAGCCGTCGTCGGGCGTTCGAGATGTGATCTTTTGGCAAAAAAGTCCGGCCACAAGAGATCGAGTGGTCCGGACTGGAACGCGTTGACGAAGGCGCCATCGATCGGGGCGAAGATCCACTCCCAGTAGGCCAGCGTGAAGAGCGCCATGGGCAGGCAGTTCTCGAGATGCCAGCCCGTGCCACCGTCCTCGGTCAACTGCTCCAACGCGAACTGTTCGATCGATCCTTCCACCGCCGATGGATCGATCTCGAAATCATCGATCGGTACGTCGCGCCGGGATCGGCGGCGACGAAAGCGACCCGAAAAGTCGCGCTCCTCAGCCGAGAGTGGGGCTTCGCGAAGCCCTTTGAGCATGGCCTGAACACCTTGTTCGTCGTTCAGCCGATCGAGGATCCTCGTGCGGCGTTCGCGCGCGGGCGGCAGGGTCGAACGCGCGTAAGCCGTCAATGCGGCATCGAACGCGCACTGGCGTTCGAGCGCCCGACCGAGTCGATTGAGCGTGCGACTGCGACGTCGTTCGAGCGTGCGATGCGGCTGCTCGTCCCAGAGGCGATCGATCAACGCCATCGCGGTCTCTTCGGGCACCGACGCTTGAATGCCATCGCCCAGATGACGTGCTTCTCGGTTGAGCGCGAGGAGATCGAGATAAGCGTCGAACGTGACCCGATCGGCAAAGAGCCGGTTCGCACGACCGACCTCGACGGTTTCATACCGAACCATGCCGAGGTCCCGCATCACGAAGGCCGTCATGTCCTGATACGGATCACCAAAAAAGAGGATCCGGAATCGCTCGAGCACGGCATCGGTCGTCAGCGACACCCAAGGCGTCACGCGGCGGACCTTCTGATAGATCGTGCCCGGCGTAAACCGTGTCACGAGTCGATCGATCAGCGCATGCTTTCGAACATTCCTCGGCTCGAACGGAAAGGCGACCTCGAGTTCGTCACGGCGCAGTCTCGAGAGCAACAATGCGGGATCGGCATGCCCGCAACGTTCGACGAGTCGGTGTTCGACGAGGCGTTCGATCGCTTCGTCGTGATCGTCGATCTCGGCATAGTCGAGCGCGTCGACACGAATGTAAGGACCTTTGCGCGAAATCAGTCGCGCGAACATTCGCAAGGCGCCTTGCGGCAGATCGATCAGCGCGTCGAGGAGCGCGCGTTCCGCTTCATCGAGGAGATCGGCATACTGCTGATCGATCGTCTCGAGCATCACGAGCAGGTTGTCCGCGTAATAGCCCGCCGGCGGCGCGACGCGCGGCATCAGGAGCGGCAACAACGAAAGCTGACGGGGGATGGAATCGGAGGTCGGCAAGGCGTCGATGGCGGATGATCGAAGACGACAGGAAGAACGAGCTTAGCAAAGAAATATGTATATCCATACAGCACTGGTCGACCGCCGCGGCGGGGTAGGTCGATGACCCAGCCGACGCCTTTTACGATCGCAACCGTCGTCACGCAAAAGGCGCTCGACGCGATCCTGGAGAACTCGGCCGAGGGTACTTACCGCGACACGCATCCCTGGGTCGTCGCACGGGAACTCTGGGCTGAAGCGAAGACCGATGGGCGGTCCCTTCCGGTGCTTTTCGCCCGGGTCGATGAAGGATCGCCGGAACCGGCATTCGCCTACTGGGCATGGATCGAAGACATCGACGTGCTCGAATACCACAAGGGTAGCTGGGACACGCGCTGCAAGTTCTCGAAGCTGATGCCCATCAACCCGATCTGGGAGGGCCTCGACTCTGTCTGCCTCTACCCTTCCGAGGAACTCCGTCACCGCGAAGCCGCCGAGCCGGTGAAGATCCACCGCCAGATCCTCGACGACTCGCTGATCCATCCCTATGCGGTCGTCGAAACGCCCCCATTCATCGAGATGGCGACAGCCTCCGACCCGGACTAGCTCGAATCGTTGTCGGCCGCGTCGACGGCGCCGCGCGGCAGGAGTTTCTTGACGTTCGCGCCGAGCTCCCGGAACTGCTCGACCTGGCGCACGAGGTTGCCCCGACCGGTGGCGAGGCGCGAATAGGCCATATCGAAGGACCGTGACGCGGTCGAGAGATGTCGACCCAACTGGTCCATGTCCTCGAGGATCACACGCACCTTGTCGTAGAGCGCGCCCGCCCGCTGGGCGATCTCTTGTGCGTTGGCGTTCTGCTTTTCGTAGCGCCAGACGTTGTCGATGATTCTGAGCGTCATCATCAAGGTCGTCGGGCTGACGATGACCAGGCGTTTTTCGAACGCCTCCGTGAAGATCTGCGGATCACGTTCCATCGCAAGCGTAAAAGCGGCTTCGACCGGAATGAAGAGAAGCACGAAATCGAGCGAACGAATGCCGTCGAGCTGATCGTAGCTCTGCGCGGACAGGCGCTTGACGTGCCGGCGCACGTTCACGACGTGCTCCTTGAGCGATGCTTCGCGCACCTCGTCCGATTCCGTCGTCAGCGCGCGTTCATAGGCACCGAGCGAGACCTTCGAGTCGATCACGACGTCCTTTTCATCCGGCAGGCGAATGATCACGTCAGGACGACGCATGCTGCCTTCTTCATTCCGGTACGTCGTCTGAACGAAGTACTCGTGGTCCTTGCGCAGACCCGAGTCCTCGAGCACCCGTTCGAGCACGAGTTCACCCCAGTTCCCCTGGATGCGTTTGTCGCCTTTGAGCGCGCGCGTGAGGTTCTCGGCTTCCTGATTCACCCGCTCCGATGCGTGCTGCAGATTACGGACTTCCGTCAGGATCGACGCGCGATCCTTCGCATCGGTCGTGTAGACCTCCTCGACCTTCCGCTTGAAGTCGGAGATCTGCTCCTTGAACGGATTGAGCACGTTGTTGAGCTGCTCCACGTTCTTCGTCTGGAAGCGTTCGCCCTGCTGTTCGAAGATCTGGTTGGCGAGGAGCTGAAATTCCTTCTTCAAGGAATCACCGGTCTCGCGGAAAAGCGCCTCTTTTTCCTTGAACGCTTTCTCCGTTTCATCGAGGCGGGTTTTGATCTCGGTCAGTTCGAGGCGCGCATGCGCCGCATTCGTCGACTCACGAACGGCCTCTTCGCGGCTCGCTTCGAGTGCTCCGGCAAGCTGATTGTTTTCCGTCCCGAGGTGGATCGCTTCGGCCGTCGCCACCTGATGGAGCTCCGAGAGCTCGCGCAGCTCGCGGCGAATAGCCAGGACTTCCGCTTCTGCCCGTTCAGCGACGCTCACGCGCACGTTCAGACGCTCTTCGAGCAGCCGTTTTTCGGCGCCGGACATCTCCAGTTGCCGACCCAGCGCCGCGTCGAGTTCCAGCGCCGAATTCTTGCGTACGACGTAGCGAACGACGATTCCCGTGACGATCATCGCGGCGATGAACGCCGCGAGGTAGATCGCTTCGGGACCGGTCAACGTTTGAATTGCGGGGGTCTCTTTTCGATGAACGCCGAAACGGCTTCCTTGTGCTCGTCGGACGCGAACGCCTTGGTGAGCACCTCGAGTTCGCGCCGCTGCACGGCCTTCATGTCGGTTTCCGATCCATTCGCGGTCAGGAGTTCCTTCACCCAGCGCAGGTGCGGCGCGGGGTTGGCCGCAATATCACGGGCAAGATTCTGCGCCGTCGCTAGCAACTCGTCGTGCGGAACCAGGCGGTCGACCAAGCCCGCTTCGAGCGCTTCCTCGGCGGAGTAGAGTCGGCCCGAGAGCGCCATCTCGCTCGCTCGGCCGATGCCCATTCGCTGCACGAGATAGTGCGAACTCGCCAGCTCCGGGGTGACACCCATCTTGACGAAAGCCATCGCAAACTTAGCTTTGTCGGAGGCAATCAACACGTCCATCGGCAGGACCATCGTTGCCCCGACACCGATGCACGCGCCGTTAATGGCCGCGATCAAAGGCTTCGAAGTGCGTATGAGTTCGATCCAGTCACCGCGGGTTCGCGCGCGCGCCGGTTTGTTCGATTCCTCGGCCGCGTCGATGCGGGTCTGGAAGTTATCTTTGATATCCGCGCCGGCACAGAACCCGCGTCCGGCTCCCGTGAGGACCATCGCGCCGACGTTGGCGTCCTCGTTACAGTCGCTGATCGCCTGCGACAGCTCGATCGACATCTTGTCGGTCCAGGCGTTCAGCCGATCGGGACGATTCAGAGTAATCGTCGCGATGTCATCGGATTTATCGACCAGGATCGTCTCAAACATCGGTTGTCCTCTATGCCTTGTCGCGCTTAGTAACCGGAGTTCTCGCGCGTGGTTTCGGCCGTCTGTTTCGCCTGGGCGAGCTCCGTGGCCGCCATGCGCGCCATGAACGCGCCGTCGGTGCCGAGCGTGACGAGGTTGAAGCCTTGCTCGAGATACTGCTGCGTACGCGCGAGGCTACCCGTATGGATTCCGGCTGCGATGCCGTGCTGGCGACACGCCGCGAGAATTCTCGCGACCGTGTCGATATGAATCTGCTCATCGTCCTGTCCGGGTTTGAGACCCAGCGCAAAGGCGAGGTCGGCCGGTCCGATGTAGATCGCGTCGAGGCCGGGCGTCGATGCGATCTCGTCGAGATTCTCGATGCCCTCCGCCGTCTCGACCATAGCGATGCAGGCCATCTGGTCGTTCGCTTCGTGCATGTAACCACGCCCGCCGTACATCGCGGCCCGGATCGGGCCGAACGATCGCTGGCCGTCCGGTGGGTATCGGCAAGCCGACACCGCCTGCTCCGCCTCTTCCCGATTGTTGACCATCGGCACGATGACGCCGTACGCGCCAACATCGAGCGCTTTCATGATTTCGTAGGGTTCATTCCACGGCACGCGAACGATCGGCGTCGTATCGGACGCCGAAATCGCCGGCAGCATGTAGGTCAGGTCATCGTAGGACAGCACCCCGTGTTGAAGATCGACACAGAGCCAGTCGAAACCCAGGCCCGCCATCGTCTCCGCCGTATAGGCGTTGCCGATGCTCAGCCAACCTCCCACCGTCTGCCCGCCTGCACGCCATGTCGCCAGCGCCTTGTTCTCCCTCATCGACTCCCTCGGTTGCTGCTTTCCAGTCGGCGGCGATTGTATAGAATTCCGCGTCCGCTTGAGGCGGGGTCCCGCAACCGCGGGACCTCAATGACCCCTAACGAAGGTGATATCCGATGACGAAAAAGAAAGTCGCGATGCAGCTGCCACGCCGCGCCGACGTCGCGAACTTGGAGGAAAAGTACTCTCTCGAACTTGA
Organism: uncultured Pseudomonadales bacterium; assembly: GCA_951813295.1. Classification (GTDB taxonomy): domain Bacteria; phylum Pseudomonadota; class Gammaproteobacteria; order Pseudomonadales; family Azotimanducaceae; genus VXYL01. The sequence goes on along the minus strand of CATOTI010000001.1, from coordinate 272,707 downwards.
GGCGCTCGCGCCGATAGCCGATATTGTCGAGGTCGAGAGCCCGACCGCGGAAGCGTTCGCCGAAGGCGCGTCCGATTGCGACGGGGTCATCACCTCGTGGGGCTTGCGAATTGATGAAGCCATCATCTCGAAGCTCGAAAAATGCAAAGTCATCGGCCTCGCGTCGGTTGGCGTCGACATGGTCGACGTGGAAGCCTGCACCGAAGCCGGGATCGTCGTCACCAACTGCCCCGACACGTTCATCGAAGAGGTCGCCGACCACGCGATGATGCTGCTCCTATCGATGATCCGTCGTACCAAAGAGCAAAACATCATGGCGGCCGAGAACGAGTGGTCCAAAGGCCGCCCGCAACTGAACCACACCTCACGATTGATGGGACAGACACTCGGCCTTCTGTCGTTCGGCAACGTCGCGCGATGTGTCGCCGCGCGCGCCAAACCATTCGGGCTACGCGTCATCGCATACGATCCCTACGTCAGCGAACTCGAAGTGGCTTCGCACGGCGTCGAACCGGTTTCCAAGGATGAACTCCTCGCGCGTTCCGACTACATCAGTGTGCATTCGCCCGACAACGCCGAAACGCGGCATTCGCTGAACGCCGACGCGTTCGCCGGGATGAAAGACGGCGTCATTATCGTCAACACCGCCCGCGGACCCATCATTAAGGAAGTCGATCTGATCGCCGCACTCAATAGCGGCAAAGTGCAGGGCGCCGGACTCGACGTTCTCGAGCAGGAACCGCCGGATCCTCAGAATCCGTTGCTCTTCATGCCCAACGTCGTCGTGACACCCCACGTTGCGTCGGCTTCGACCCGGATGCGGCCGATGGCCCGTCGTCGGGCCGGTCGTGAGGTGTCGCTGGTTTTGCAAGGCAAGTGGCCGATGTCGGCTGTGAATCCGACCGTGTTGCCTAAAACGCCACTCGAGCGGTGGCAACCCTATCCCATGATGAGAGGCCCGAATCGATGAAGCATTTTTTAGCACTTTTCGCCGCGCTGGCCGTTGCTGCCAGCAGCCATGCGGATATCACCGCCGCCGTCAACGCGGCACTCGAAAGCGACGTCCGTAACGAACAGGAACGCGGTCGGGACGCGAACCGAAGACCGCTCGAGACGCTGCAATTCTTCGGCCTCGATGCCGACATGAGCGTCCTGGAACTCGTTCCCGGCGGTGGATGGTACACGAAGGTTCTAGCACCCGTGCTCGCCGGCGACGGTGAACTGGTGCTCGCGATCGGCGCCACACGCGCGGGTGAGATGGCCAAGGGCCTCGGTTGGGAGGTCGATGTGATCGAATCCGGGACCTTCGTTCCGCCGGCCGCCGGTTCGCGCCAGGCCGGTATCGCGAACCTCGCGCTCGGTGATGACCGTTTCGACATGGTCCTGACGTTCCGCAACCTGCACAACTTCAACGAAGACGGTCGCCGGGCGATGAACGTCGCCGCGTTCGATGCGCTGAAGTCGGGCGGTATCTACGGCGTGGTCGACCACACCCGTCGCCACATGCAGGCCCAGACGGCCGAGAACTGGCGGCGGATGGATCCAGTCCACGCGATCAAGGAAATCGAAGCCGCCGGTTTCGATTTCGTCGACTACAGCGATCTGCACTACCGCGCCGACGACGAACTGCGCTACGAAGTCGGGCGCAAATCCGTCAGCGGCAACACCGACCGCTTCACGCTCAAGTTCAGGAAGCCCTAAACGGCTCCGATCGCCGCGAGGGTCGCGCCGACGAGGCGCGTCCCTCGCGTATCGGCTTCGATTCCGGGCTGCATCTGGTTCATCGCGTAGCCCAATCCGAGCTTCCGCTCCGGATCGGCAAACCCGATCGAACCGCCCGCGCCGTTGTGACCGAAAGCACCCTCATTCGGGCCGTACTGCGCCTCGGTATTGAGATTGATCCCGCGCCCGCGCCGCATCGGACGACCGAGGACGACGTCGTCCTCCATTCCCCATTCTTCACGCGTCATGGCCTTGATCGCATCGGCGCCGAGATAACGTTCGCCGCCCGAGACGCCGCCGCGCGCGAGCATGCCGTAAATCTTGGCAATGCCCCGCGCGTTGGCCTGACCGTTGGCAGCCGCGATCTCGGCCCGTCGCCAGGCCGGGCTCGAGACATCCTTGAATGGCCGAATCGACGGATTCTGCAGGGCGAAGGGATAGAACTCGGGCATTTTGACACCGAGCAAGGACGCCGGATCGGGCTGAATGCGTGCATGGTTCGGGCCGATCATCGTTGCCACGCGATAGTGTTCCTGATCGGGTAGCCCGATATGGAAATCAGCGCCTAGTGGTCCGGCGATCCGTTCGCGCAACAGCGCCCCCAAATTCTTGCCCGTCGTTCGGATCGCAAGCTCGCCCGCGAGGAATCCCCACAGGACCGCGTGATAACCGGCCGCGGTTCCCGGCTCCCAATGCGGATCCTCCGACGCCATGAGGCGCGTCATCTTCGACCAATCGTAGAGATCTTCGACCGTCACTTTCTGCCGCAATCCGCAGACGCCCGACTGGTGCGAGAGGAATTGGCCGACCGTCAATCCGCTGCGAGCCGCAAAGAACTCGGGCCAGTAGTTCACGACCGGCGCGTCGTAATCGAGCTTGCCTTCCTCGACGATCGTCGCGACGACCGTCGCCGCGATCCCTTTGGTCGTCGAATAAACGTTGACGAGCGTGTCTTTCTCCCACGGCTCAGTCATCTCGCGATCGCGGTAGCCGCCCCAGAGATCGACCACCACCTCGTCATCGAGCACGACACAGAAGCTCGCGCCGACCTCTATGTCGTCGAAGTTGGCTTCAAAGACATCGCGGATCGACTCGAAGCCGGGTTTGACGAATCCGTGGATCGGGAAATCGGTCATCGTTCATCTCTCGACAGTTTGGCAAAAGATAGCCGCTTCACGCCGTTGGCGCTTACCGCGCGACCGTGAAGACGGTCAACCAGCAATCACCCACCCGTTGAAAACGACCCTGCCCGGCCGCGACGGCACTCCGCGACGGCCGGTCCTCCACCGTATTGGCGCTGAACGATTGAGCACCGAGATCCCAACCAATCTCGACTGCGCGAAACGGCAGGTATTCACCGACGATCGGGTTGACGGCTTTGTAGATAGCCTCCTTGGCACTGAAGATCAGGGCGCCTCCGCCAGTGCATTGCGGGTGCTCGTGGGGAGCCGCGATGCGTTCGGCGACCTCCCCGGACACCGCATCGAGTGCCTCGAGATCGATCCCGATGCCGCGATAGTCGCAGGCGTGCGCCACGATCGCGATAGCGCGACCGGCCGCGTGGGTAATCGAGCCGACGGCACCAGCGGGCCAGACGGGGCGACGATCGGCCCGCTCTATCGTGTCTACGAAACCCTGCCGCTCGAGCGCCAGCCGAGCGACGCGACGACCCGAAGAAAAATCCGCCCGACGGCTGCCGCGGAAGGTTTCGCTTTCAGCAACCGTCATGGCGCTGTCAAAGACGTCGATCCGGCCGATGACGAGTTCGATGTCCGACTGAATCGCGGTGAGTTCTGTAACCGGCAGGTCATCCAGGAACAGCGCCGCCATGTCATTCAGCTCTCTTCGACAGGCTCCGTGATCAAAGCGACGCCTGTCACGACGACGTCGTCGTTCTTTGCCTGTCCTGTGTTCCAGACCACGTGCAGGATCGAATAGGTCTCCCCGTTGTCACCCATCACGTAGTCGCCTTTTCGCGGAACGTCCTCCGCCGAAAAAGTCGCGACTTCGTCGCCTTCACAAATAACAGTGATCGCAAATACTTGGTTCATGCCATGCCAATACCGAGCGGACGCGGCATCCTAACTGAAGGGGTCTTTCGTTACTCGCCGGGAGGTCGTCGGGCACGCCAAATACCCGCCGAGGGTCGTCGCAAGGTGAGTCGCGCATAATGCGACCTCGAACGATCAACACATGAAAGGAGTCTTCGTGCAGGACCTGTTCTCGATCCAGGGCAAGGTAGCCCTCGTTACCGGCGGATCTCGGGGCATTGGCGCGATGATCGCCGAGGGCTTCCTGGCAAGCGGCGCCAAGGTGTACATCAATTCCCGCAAAGCCGACGTTTGCGACGCGACGGCGGCTGAACTCAACGGTCGGTTCGACGCGGAGTGCGTGTCCGTGCCGGGCGATCTGTCCGACCTCGCCAGCATCGAGGCGATCGTCGCGAAGATCGGCGAAGGCGAGGGTCAACTCGACATCCTCGTCAACAACGCCGGCGCGACCTGGGGCGCGCCGATCGACGAATTCCCCGAGGCGGGTTGGGACAAGGTGATGGACACCAACGTCAAAGGGATCTTCTTTCTGACGCAGAAACTCCTACCGCTTCTGCGAGCGTCGGCATCGCCGGAGAGCCCCGCCCGTGTGATCAACGTCGGCTCTGTCGACGGCATCAAGACGCCCGCGTTCGACAACTTCAGCTATGGCGCGTCCAAAGCGGCCGTCCATCACCTGACGCGAATTCTGGCGGCGCACCTCATCAAAGAGAACATCATCGTCAACGCGATCGCGCCAGGTCCTTTTCCGACCTGGATGCTCTCCGCCGGCGTCGGATTCGGCGGTGCGGTCGAAGGCGACGGCGTCGATTGGGGCCGCGTCGGCGCCGGTAATCCGAGTAGACGAGTCGGCGCCATGGAAGATATCGCGGGGCTCGCGATCTTCTTGAGCTCGCGCGCAGGTCAGTACACGGTCGGTGAGACGATTGCGTGTGACGGCGGCGCGGTCGCGTGCGCCTGAAAACGAGCGACGAAAACCGTAGGTATCGGAGGCAAGGATCATGCAGCTCGAACAGCTAACACCCGTCATCGGCGCTCTCGCGCGCGATGTCGACCTGGCGGCGATCGACGAAGGAGAGTTCAGCGCACTCGAAGACGCGCTGCTCGAGCACCAGGTACTGTTCTTCCGCGGGCAGGCGTTGTCGATCGACGATCACAAAGCGCTCGGCCGCCGGTTCGGTGACCTGCATATCCACCCTTCCGCGCCACCCGGGGCGGAAGGCCATCCCGAGATCCTCAAGGTCCACGCCGACGCCAAGACCAAGCGCACGGCAGGCGACAAGTGGCATTCGGATGTGACGTGCGATCCGGAACCGCCCAGCATCTCGATCCTGAGACTGCACACGATCCCGCCGTCCGGTGGTGACACGCTTTTCTCGAGCATGTACGCCGCCTACGACGCGCTCTCGCCCGGTATGCGGTCCTACCTCGAAGGCTTGACCGCCGTTCACGACGGTTCGCCGAACTACCGGGATCGCGCGCGCCGATCAGGTTTCGACGATTCCGCGCGCCAGTACCCGAACGCCGAACACCCGGTCATTCGTGAACACCCGAAAACCGGGCGTAAGGGCATCTTCGTGAACCCGACGTTCACAACCGAGATCAAAGGCATCCCGGCCGCCGAGGGTGAAGCGATCCTCAACTTCCTCTACGCACACGTCGCAAAACCGCAGTTCCAGTGCCGGTTCCGATGGGAAGTCGATTCCATCGCGATGTGGGACAACCGTTGCGTCCAACATCACGCGATGTGGGACTACTACCCCGAGGTGCGCTCCGGCTACCGGGTCACGGTACAGGGCGATAGACCCTTCTGACGCCGATTGGCTCGCCTGGGCCAAACGCCTGCACGCGATCGCCTCGACGGGCGCGTTCTACAGCGACGCACGCGGCGATGATTACGACCGCGAGCGCTACGACGAAGTCGCCGAGATCGCCCAAGACATGCTCCGCACGCTGACCGATGCTGGCCCCGCGGACATTGCCATCGCTCTGGGCGAGTTCGCTACGCGCTACGTGACACCGCAGATCGACGTGCGCGGCGCGGTGATCGAAGCTGACCGCATCCTTCTGGTTCGAGAGAAAAGTGATGGTGGTTGGACCTTGCCCGGCGGTTTCGCCGAGGTCGGCTTCTCACCCGCCGAGAACGTCGAAAAGGAAATCTTCGAGGAAGCCGGCATCAACGCCCGTGCTCACGCGTTGATCGGCGTCCGACATAAGGCACGCCACGAATACGACGCGGATCTTCGCGACTTCTACAAGCTTTTCTTTCTCTGCGAGACGGTGGATACGTTCGAGATCAAACCCGGTATCGAAACGACCGATGTCGGCTTCTTCGCGCTGAATGACCTCCCGCCACTCTCTACCGACCGAATCCTCCAAAAAGACCTGATCGCAGCCTTCGAATACCTTTCGAGACCAACGGTTTTTTTCGACTGACCCGCCTCGGTCTACAATTGTCGCGAGCACCATCGATCGCTGCCATGGCTGAACCGCGCTTCGACAACGAATTCAAAATCTCCTGGTACAGGAGCCCGATCGAGAAGGCCTATCTCGTTGATCTCATGCGCCGGGACGATCGTAAGGCCTGGCGACAGACGGTCAGCCACCTGGGCCTCTTCTTCGTGACTGGGGCGACCGCTTATGCGGCGTTTCTCGCCATCGACCCCGACAACGCCATCTGGTCCGTTCCGCTCCTGATCGTGTTGCTCTTCGTGCACGGCACGATGGGCCCCTTCATGGGTCTGATCGCAATTCACGAACTCCAGCATCGAACCGTGTTTCGTTCGAAGAAGCTCAACGAGTTCTTCGAAGTGGTCTACGCGTTCATCAGCTGGTCCGACTACATCTGGTATCAGGCGAGCCATCCGACACACCACCTCGCGACCTGTCACGCGAAGCACGACGGTGAAGTTCTACTACCCGTGCGTTTCAGCCTCTCGAACTGGCGGGTTTGGCTCGGGCTGTTGGCCTGGAACCCGAGCAACACGTGGAATCGAATCAAGCTGGTCTGGCGCCACGCGAACGGTGACGTCCAAGGCGAGTGGTACGCGCACGTGTTGCCGGAATCGAACCCCGAACTACGTCGTCGCCACCGCCGTTGGGCTCAAACGCTGCTTGTCGGGCACGGGCTGATCGCGGCCGCTCTTGTCGCCGCGGGCCACCCGTTTCTCATCTTCATCTTCACGATCGGCACCACGTATTGCGGCTGGCTCGGATTTCTTTGCGGCGTTCCGCAGCACTATGGCCTGAACTCGGACGTGCCGGATTTCCGTTACAACACGCGTACTTTCACCTGCTCGTGGTTGCCCGCGTTCTACTACTGGAACATGCAGTACCACCTCGAACATCACATGTATCCCGCGGTGCCCTTCTACAATCTGCCGAAGCTGCGGGCGGCGATCGAAAGCGATCTACCACCTGCGCCGCACGGATTACGCGCGACGTGGCGGGAGATGCTCGATATCAAGCAGCACGCGATCGCCGATTCCCAATATCGGTTCCTACCCGAGGTTCCCGCGGCCACCGCGACCCTCGAGCAATGAAATACGTCGACGAGGGGATCTGGATCGTCGAGGGCACGATGGCGTTCGCCGGCGGATCCGACATCGACCTGCGCTCGACGGTCTGTCGACTCAACGACGGCTCGGCATGGGTTCATTCGCCGATACCGCTCACGGACGCGATCCGCGAATCGCTCACCGAGATCGGCCCTGTCGGTCATATCGTGGCCGGCAACAACGCTCACAACCTGTTCTTGCTCGAGTGGGTTCGTGCTTACCCTCTGGCCGCCGTACATGTCACCCGCGGCATTCCAAAAAAGCTCAAAGACCTGACGGACTTTCGATTACTCGACGGCACCGAGTTCCCGCACGACTTCGACTCGGCACAGATGGGCGACGTCCCGTTCTTGGACGAGCACGTGTTCTATCACTCATCCTCGAAGTCGCTGATCGTCACCGACTTCATTCAGAACCATCCGCCCGAACTCCGGACGAGCTGGATCCAGCGGCTGTTCTTCGCGCCCGCCGGATTCAAGGACATCTGCATAGCCCCGCCGCTCAAGTTCAAATTCATGATCAAGGACCAAGCCGCGTTCGCGGCCTTCTGCCGCAAACTCAGGTCCTTCGACGTATCACGGATCATCGTCACGCACGGCCCCGTCATCGAGACCGATGCAAACGGGATCATCGAGCGACTGACCGAGCGTTTCCTTTAGACTCGAATTTTCCCGCTTCTGAGTGCCAAGCCATGATCGTCGAGCAAATCTGGACCGGTAACGCGTTCCGTAACTTCAACTACCTGATCGCGTGCACGGACACCGGCGAGGCGTTGGCAATCGACCCGCTGGACCACGAGAAATGCCTCGCCGCGGCGAAACACAACGGCTGGGAGATCACCCAGGTCCTGAATACCCACGAGCACGGCGATCACACGGGCGGCAACGCCGCCGTGATCGAAGCCACCGGCGCGAAACTTCTCGCGCACGCCAATGCCGGATCCCGCATCGAGGGAATGGACGTGGGGCTCGCCGCCGGTGACGTCGTCAAAGTCGGCTCGAGCGTCGAGCTTCTTGCGCTCGACACGCCCGGTCACACGATGAGCCATGTCTGCCTGCTGTCGAAGACCGACACGCCCGCGCTTTTCTCGGGCGACACGCTATTCAACGCCGGGGCGGGTAACTGCCATGGCGGAGGCCATCCCGCCGAACTCTACGAGACGTTCGTCTCGCAACTCGCCGAGCTATCCGACGAGACGATGATCTACCCCGGCCACGACTATCTGACGAACAACCTCGGGTTCACACTCGATCGCGAGCCCGACAACGATGTAGCCGCGGCACTCCTGAAGGATCTCGAAGGAACTCACGATCCTGCCCGCGCAATGGTCACGACCATCGCCCAGGAGCGGGAGATCAATACGTTCTTCCGACTGACGAGCCCGACGGTCATCAAAAAGCTGCAGGAGTCGATATCGACGCTGCCCGAGAACCCAACGCCGAAGGACGTCTTCCTCGGGCTTCGTGAGCTGAGAAACGACTGGTAGATCAACGTCGGCCGCAAACCGGGTCGATCGGTTGCCCGAGTGCGGCGAGCGTCGCGCCCGGGTGATCGGAAAAGACCCCATCGACGCCGAGTGAGCGAAGGGCCGCGACCTCGGCCGTGAAGCTTGAGAATCCATCGAAAACCCGATCTTCGCGCAACGTGAACACGTGCACCGCAAGTCCTAGGGATTTTGCGCTGTCGACAAATGCCTTGCCTCGCTCGTAGGCGACGCCCTTGAAGACACCTATGCCGTCGGCGTAGTCGGCGATCCGTTCGAGCGCTTGCCGACTATAGGCTTCGGCATCCCGCCCACCGATGAGTTGAATGAGCGTCAGATCCGAATCGAGCTCACGGCGCACGCGCGACAACTCGCCCGGGTCGAACGACTGCAGAAAGACGGGATCGGTACGCGCGCTGAAACCCGCGGCACGCAGCGTCGCGAGTACGTTCTCCGCAAGATCGAGACCCGCCTCGTGGTGCACAGCCGGATATTTCAGTTCGGGGTACAGCCCGACGCGACAATCGCCCACCGCGTTCAAGCCCTTCACGAGATCGAGGACGTCGGTGAATCGCGGAACGCCGAAACGTCCGCCGGAGAAGCGTCCCTCAACACGCTCGACCACGTTGAGGGACTCAATCTCCGCGGCCGTGAAATCCATCACGTAGAAAGAACCATCTTCCCGCGCGCGCCCCGGAAATCGGTCTCGTACGTTCGTGGTGCGCTCGAGCGTGATGTCATGGAGCGCAAAAATGACCCCATCGGCCGAGAGCACGAGATCGGGTTCGATGAACTGGGCGCCCCGGCCGTAGGCCAATGCATAGGCCGCAATCGTGTGCTCGGGTAGATATCCGCTCGCGCCTCGATGAGCGATGACGATCGGCGCGTCGCGTACCTCCGGCGTACACGCGCAGACGGTAAGCAGCAGCAGTAGCGGTATCGAGCGAACAGGGGCATTCGCCCGGCTGAATAGTGATGACACGCCAAACCAACCATCGATCCGTGTTGTGCAGTCTCGCACGCCTTGCAGTTGTGTGCCGCAAGTTGTGCAAAAGGGTTGAGTGGCCTGGCATGCGGTTAAGCGGCTTGACGGAGCTGTTCCTTCTTCAGCTCCTTGAGCAAGTCCATGTTTAAGTAGCGGCTCTGTTCGAGCCAGTTTTCGTGGGTCTCAACGGCCAGCGCCCGCACCAGGCGTAAGCAACTCGCCGCGTTCGGAAAGATCCGCACCACATACGTTCGTCGACGGATTTCCTCGTTCAACCGTTCCAGCATGTTGGTGCTCTTCATGTGCTTGTGATGGCGATGCGGGAGGCGATAGAACGTCCACGTCTGCTCGATGTTTTCCTCCACCCAGTCGGTGAGCTTCGGATACTTCGTGTGCCATCGGCCGATCCAAGCGGCGAGATCCGATCGCGCCTCATCGACGTTGCGACGATCGTAGAGCCAGCGCAGTTCCTGCAGACAATCGTCATCGGCCTTGCGCGGAATGTGGTCGAGGGCGTTGCGCAGGAAGTGCACGTAGCAGCGTTGCCAGGCGCTGTCGGTGAGGACTTCTTGGATCGCCCGTCGCAGCCCATCGTGATCATCGCTGACGACGTACTCGACGCCGTGTAAGCCGCGATCACGCAGCGTGGTGAGGAACTCTTTCCAGCTACTTCGACTCTCCCGTTGAGCGAGCTCCACGGCCAGTATCTGGCGGCGTCCTTCCCAGTTGATGCCAATGGCAATGAGCACGGCTCGAGAGCGGATCACTCCCGCCTCACGGACCTTCTCATAACGCGCATCGAGGATCAGATACGGCGTCGGTTCTTCGAGTCGTCGGGTGGCGAATGCGGTGAGCGTCTTGTCGAGGCGCTTGTTGATCCGCGAGATGGTCGAGGCCGAGACGCTGTGGCCACACAGCTCCTCCGTGATCGCTTTGACCTTGCGCGTCGAAACGCCCTCGATATACATCTGCGCCAGCGCGCTGACCAAGGCTTGTTCGGAACGCTGGTAGCGCGCAAACAGCTCCGTGGAAAAGCGTCCTTCGCGGTCGCGCGGTACACGCAGCTCGAGCTTGCCGACGCGGGTCAACAAGCCGCGCGGGTAGTAACCGGCTCGATAGCCCCGGCGTTCGTCGCTGCGTTCGTGGGGTTGCGCGCGGAGCACTTTGGCCATCTCCGCTTCCAATAGCTCTTGGAGCATCTCGCGCATCATCGTGCGCAGCTGGTCGCCCTCGCTGCTGAGTACCTCTTCCAGTTCGACTGCCGTCGTCTTACGCTTCTTCTGGGTGGTCATCTCGTGTGTGTGCCTTTTTTGATGTCGTGTCTAAAAGCACACCATGGCCACCCAACTTTTTGCACATCCTTCGGCACACTACCCGCCTTGCCTCCGACCCGAGGGCGTCCCGCGCGAGCGGGCCTTCCCGACGCGCCACCGACTGGGCATCGGAACAGATTTTCGTGACACTTCGATTGAACCAACGAGATTGGATGAACATGCCCGCGACTCGCGCCGTCATCTGGGATTGGAACGGCACTTTGCTCGATGACGTCGAGTTATCGATCCACGTCGTCAACGACATCCTTGATGACCACGCTCTCCCGCGCCTGACGCGCGAGCGTTACCTCGAGATATTCGACTTCCCCGTGCAGCGCTACTACGAGCGGGCGGGAATGGATTTCAACGAGGTCGACTTCGACGCACTGAGCCTGCACTTCCGGCGTACCTTTGAAGCCCGTCTCGACGAATCGGCACTCTTCGACGACGTCGCGCCGACACTCACCACACTCCAGACCCGCCGTGTTCGTCAGCTGCTCCTCTCCGGGACGGAACACGAGCTCTTGCAGCGGATGATCGGTCGGTTCGGTATCGGCGCTGCGTTCGAAGAGGTGCGGGGACAATCCGACGGCCACGCGCGCGGAAAACTCGAGACGGCCGCCGAACTGTTGGAACGCAACGCGCTCGATCCCGATACAACATTTTTCGTCGGCGACACGACCCACGACGGGGAAATCGCCACGGCGCTCGGCGCGCAGTGTGTTCTGCTCTCAACCGGCCACCATCACCGCCAGAAACTAGAGGCAACCGGTTGGCCGGTGGTCGACAGTCTCGCGGCGTGCATCGAGTTCCTAGAAACATGAGCGAAAACCTCTGGAGCTTCGACGCGGTCGAAGTCGGCCAATGTGGGATCGAAACAACCGTGACCGTGAACGCCGCCGACATTGCCGAGTACGCCGCACTCGCCCATGCCGAAACGCGTTCCGACGTCGCGATGGCGACAATGCTGCTGTCCGCGGCCCCGCTGCTACGGGAAACGATCGCCCAGGCCAACGGCTTCGTCGCCTACGAACAATCCGAGCACGACCGGCGGCAAACGCCGTTCACCAAATGCACGCTGGTGAGCCGCATGGCCGTTCACGCTGGTGACACGATCCGCGGCACAAGAGAAGTACACGAGAAGTTCGAAAGACGAGGGAGTCGCTTCGTCACCTTCCGCGTCACCGCCTACAAGGCGCACGACGTACTCGTCGGGCACTACGACTACACGTGCGTTTTCGATCTCGCTCGGGCGAAAGCGGCCAAATCGAGTCCCGCGCAACCGCGCGAAGCCTTGGAGCCGAATCTCGGCGAACTCACGATCACCGAAACGCAGGATTCGATGAATCGAAAGGATGCATTCCGTCTGGTGGGGGCGCGGGGCGTGGGCAGCAACATCCACACTGATCCGGCTTTCGCCAAGGCGAGCATCTTCGAAGCGACGGTCAACTCCGGTCCTGCCACCATGTCGTACGTCGACGCATTGCTCGAGCAAAACGTGTCGAGACGTAAGATCGCCGAAGGTCTGAACCTGACGCTACGCGCGATCACGCCGTGGCGGGTCGGCGACACGGTTCGCCTGACCGGTCGCCGCGAGCAAACCGACTTCGCCGTGCAAGGCTTGAATCAGAGAGACGAGCTCGTTTGCGCGGCAACCGCGTCATTGCCCTGAACCGTCACGAAAGCGCGATGCGCGATCTCGCGCGAGGGCCTATAGTCACCGGGTGGATAGTCCAACCGATGACGTACTCGTTGCACTGCGCCAGATCATGCGCGCGACCGACCTGTACTCGAAGAACCTGAAAAAGCGGACGGGACTCACCACACCGCAACTCGTCATTCTCCTTGCGCTCGAGCACGGTGAACTCACGGTCAGCACGATCGCCGAACGCGTGAGTCTTTCCGTCGCGACCGTCACCGCCATCCTCGATCGCCTCGAACGGCAGGTCCTCATTTCTCGCCGGCGGAGCGATAAGGATCGTCGTCGCGTGTATGCCTTTCTCACGGAAATCGGCAAAGATCGGCTCAAGAACGCACCCACCGCGTTGCAGCATGAATTCATCGACGCGTTCAGCGCCTTGGACGACTGGGAGCAGAACTTCATCACCGCCGCCTTTCAACGAGTCGCGCGGATGATGAACGCCGAGGCAATCGAAGCATCGCCCTTGCTGGCGGTCCAGCCGATCACCGAGTCCGCTACGTCGGGCGAAGACGAGCCGTCGTCAACGGATCGAGCTCAAAAAGCGTAGGTGCCGCTCGTACTGCAGGACCACGTCGGCGAGTAGTTGCTCGCGCGACCAGCCCATGACGTCGTATCCCTGCCCGCCTTCCGCAAGATGCACTTCCGCCACGACCGTGGGATCCCTCGCGCCGTCTTCGCCGTTCACCTCAAAACCTGCTTGCTCGCCACAAACGACCCGGTAAACAAACGATTGGTTTTCGCCCTGCCCGATCTCGACGACCGACGCACCTTGCTCATCGGTCCGTGTCTCGGCAGTCACGCCGTTTCGTTCCAACTCTTCGGCGAACTCGCGCATGCTCGCAAGCACCGTCGTTCCGATGAACTCCTCGACCTGCGGCGTCGTCGGGTAATGCAGTAACCGGCCCAGACGGTGTCGCCAGCCCGCATCGTCGGCTTCGCGCGTCTCTGGCGCACCGCCGCCGGCCGCGGGCACACCGACGAGCAGCAGTTGGCGTTTGACGTCGTCGACGCGAAGCGCTTTCAGGAGTCCCCACATCGCCGCCAGCATCGCGACCGAAAACGGCAACGCGCCCGCAATCGCCGCCGTTTGCAGGGCCGTCAAACCGCCCGCCAGCAACAGAACGATGGCGGTCAGCCCGATCATCACCATCCAGAAGAGACGGCGCGACGGGGGCGTATCGTCCCGACCGTTCGACGACAGCATGTTGAGCACCATGGCGCCCGAATCGGCCGACGTGACGAAGAAAACCACGATCATCACGACGGCGAGCGCCGAGATCGCGCCGGCGGCGGGAAAGTATTCGAGGAACTGGAACAGGGCGACCGAGGTGTCGGCCTGCACGGCCGCGCCGAGCGGTTCCTGGCCACCGTTCAGGATCAGATCGATCGCCGAATTGCCGAAGATCGTCATCCACAGGAGCGTAAAGGCGCTCGGCACCAGGATCGTGCCGACGACGAATTGCCGGATCGTGCGGCCACGCGATATCCGTGCGATGAAAAGCCCGACGAACGGCGCCCAACTGATCCACCAGCCCCAGTAGAAGATCGTCCAGCCGCCGATCCACTCGTTCGGCTCATAGGCGTAGAGATTGAAAGTCTTATTGACGATCTCAGAGACATAACTGCCCGAGTTCTGCATGAAGGTCTGCAGCAACAGCACCGTCGGCCCCAGAACGAGAACCGCCAGCATCAGGGCGACCGCGAGGCCGATGTTGATCTCAGAGAGACGTTTGATACCGGCGTCGAGACCGGCAATCACGGAGGCGGTCGCCAACGACATCGTGACGACCACGAGAATGATCTGGACCCACGTCGCTTTTGGGACGCCGAAGAGGTAATTCAGTCCGGAATTGATCTGCTCGACACCGAACCCGAGCGATGTCGCCACACCAAAGGTGGTGCTGAGGATTGCGAACACGTCGACCGCGGTTCCAAGCGGGCCGTAAATCCGCTCGCCGACGAGCGGGTAGAGTGCCGAACGTAGCGTCAGCGGAAGGTTGTGCCGATAGCCGAAGTAAGCGAGCACGAGGGCCACGATCGCGTAGATCGCCCAGGCGTGAATTCCCCAATGGAAAAACGTCAGGCGCATCGCCTCTTTCGCCGCGGCGACCGTGCCCCCGTCACCCTGGGGCGGGTCGACGAAATGCATGACGGGTTCGGAGACGCCGAAGAACATGAGCCCGATGCCCATTCCCGCCGCAAACAACATCGCAAACCAGGAGATCGCCCCGTATTCCGGCTCAGCGTGGTCGGGACCGAGCTTGATCTCGCCGTAACGTGACAACGCAAAAAAGGTGACGGCGACGAGGATCACCGCGACCACGAGAACGTAGTACCAGCCCGCGTAGGCGACGATGCCCGCGAGCAGCGCCGAGAACATCGCGTTCGATCCCTCCGGAAAGAACGCCGTCAGAAGCACCATCGCGATAAGGATGCCCGCCGACCAGCCGAACACCGGCCGGTTGAGCGGCGCCTTCGGGGCCGTCGGGTGTGATTCGCTCGTCACCCCACTGTCGAGGCGCGTTGTCGACCTTTCCTCCGCCATCGCCGCTCCTCCCCGATTGGATTCGTTAGACGTCAAACAAAAAACCGAACGAATCGCTCGGTTCATTCGCCTGAGCGCCTGAAAACACGGTGATTTTGTGGCAATCGGCGCTTATATGATACTTTGTCATCAAACCATCCCCCCTTGATGAACCTCGCGTCCAGACGTCGCGATGGTTTCGTTTTGGTTCAGCAATCGCAAAAGAGGCTTCGAATGCCGCGTTTCAAGCGCAAAAAACTCAACCAGGCGATCATCGCCGCGATGGCAGCGACAACCACCACGGGGGTCATCGCCGCCGAAATCGAGGAAGTGATCGTCACCGCGACGAAGCGCGCGGCATCAGCTCAGGATCTCCCCGTCGCCGTGCAGGCTCTGACGGAAGACAAGCTCGACGATTTCGGGATCTCTAATTTCCAGGAATACCTGGTTCAGCTCCCGGGCGTCACCGCCGGGGGTAGTGGCCCTTCTCAAAACACCATCTACATCCGCGGGTTAGCGTCGACCACACCGAACCTCACGACCGCTGGGGTCGCCGGGCTCGCGCCGAACGTCGCGTTCTACCTCGACGAGCAGCCTCTGTCGCAGCCCGGACGTAACCTCGACGTCTACACGGCCGATCTCAATCGAATCGAGGTGCTCTCGGGCCCCCAGGGCACGCTGTTCGGCGCTAGTTCACAGGCCGGCAACGTTCGCCTCATCACCAACCGCCCGGACCCCACCGAAACTTACGGCAACGTGAAGGTGGGCTCGTCGTTCACCAAGGACGGTGACCCGAGCGGTAACGTCGAGGCCGTGCTCAACCTCAAGGTCAGCGACAATTTCGCACTGCGCGGCGTCGCTTACGTCGACTCACAGGGCGGCTATATCGACAACGTGGCGGGAACCGCCAGCGTCGAGGACAGCGCGCGCTTTCGAGCGGCCGGTACTCGGCGTAGCAACGGCGTCACCGTTTCATCCAACCGCGGCGGTTTTCAGGCCGGCGCCGACCTTTCCGGCGTCACGTTCCTGCCGGCCGACAATGCCAACCTCGTTTCCGAGAACTTCAACGAGACGACATACGAAGGCATCCGACTGAGCGGACTGTGGGACATCGACGACGATTGGACCCTGCACGCCTCGCACATGGCGCAGAACCTCGATTCAGACGGGGTGTTCTTTGCCGATCCGAACCTCGGCGGCGACATGCAAATCCAGCGCTACGAGGCCGACAACATCGACGACGAGTTCACCAACACCAACTGGACGCTCGAAGGTCGGTTGGGAGCTCTCGACGTGGTCTACGCGGGTGCGTATACCGATCGTGAATCGAATCAGCGCGTCGACTACACGGACTATCTCTTCGTCGGGCAATACCTGCCCTACTACATCTGCGATGGCAGCGTGAGCTATCCGGGCTCGGCTGCGCCCAGCGGGACCTGTCAGCCACCCAACATGTTCGTCGCATCGCTCACGAACATGGAGATCACGTCGCACGAGTTTCGCTTCACGACCCCGGTGGAGGAGCCCATTCGCTTGACCGCCGGCGTCTTCTTCAGCGACATGGAACTCACCGAACGCAATGACTTCACCTACCCGGGCTCCGTCGCGGCCGGTGTGTTCGGGCCTTTCGCGCCGAACTTCCCGTTCATGACGGGCTATTTCTCCGATCCGGGTCCGTTCCCCGAAGACGTCATTTTCCGCAACGACGTCAAGCGCACGGACGAACAATACGGCGTCTTCGGCGAGGCGACCTACGACATTTCGGACTCGGTCGCCATCACGGTCGGATTGCGTTACTACGACATCGACGTCGACTTCGAGGGCAGCGCGAATTCATCGTTCTGCAACTCCTTCCAGCCCGACGCCAACGCTTTCGGCACGGACATCAGTGACCTCTACAACGGCGACGGTCAATACACTTTCCGAGGCTCTTGCACCACTGCTAACCACATCACCTACACCACCGCGGACATCGACGATCCCGCAACGCCCGCGCAGGTCGTCGGCGCACTCCAAGCGCCGGAATCCGCCCAGACCGACGGCATCATCGGCAAGTTTACGGTCTCGTGGCTCGCCACCGACGACCTGCTCTTCTACGGCACGTGGTCGGAAGGTTTTCGGCCGGGACTGTTGAACCGTCCGGGCGGCGCCGCGGGTCCCAACGGCTATACGGTGCCTTTTGCGCTGCGGAGCGACGAAGTCATCAACCTCGAGTTCGGCTGGAAGCTCGATCTCATGGACCGCACGCTGCGTCTGAACGGCAGCATCTTCTCCGTCGACGTCAGCGATTTGCAGACCACGATCTTCGATCCCAGCATCGTCAACCTGTTCTTCTCGGACAACGCGGCCCATGCCGAGATCAATGGGGTCGAAGGCGACCTCACCTGGAACGTCAACGACAACTTGACGGTCAACGCCGCGATCTCCGTGCTCGACACGGACATCACCAGCGTCATCACGCCGACGAACGACGTGCGACCTGGGGACGAACTCGCCTTCGCACCCGACATGCAAGGAAACGTCTCGGCTCGGTGGCGCTGGTACACCGACTCGGGCCTGGAGATGCACCTGATGCCGCACGTTGCCTGGTCGTCGTCGGCGCGCAGTGACGTCATCTCGATCAACAACTCCAACATGGATGACTGGATCATGGTGGGTGCTACGGCGGGCGTGGCCGCCGATACCTGGTCCGCGACCCTTTTCATCGACAACCTCTTCGATGAAAAGGCCGAACTTGCCCGAAGCTACGTCTTCGACCGCGAACGCGTGAGCTATGCACGCCCGCTGACGGTGGGTGTTCGCGCATCGTTCGAGTTCTAGTCGCCGTCGATGGCCGATGCACCAGGCGTGCCACTGTCGATCGACGCGGCACGCCAGGCACTCTCGAAAGGTGACCTCGATGCCGCGCTGGCGTCAATCGAACCGCTGCTGGCCGACGAGCCGGAGAATATCGACGCGCTCTACATTCGCGCGGTCTCGCATCGCTATCGGCAAGATTACGCCGCGGCGAGGGAGGCACTAGACGAACTCCTGGACGTCGCCCCCGGGTATGCGCGGGCGCGTCAGGAAGAGGGACATCTCAACCGCGCGGTCGGTGATCCGGAAGCCGCGCTTCGGTCCTTCCGCCACGCTGCCCGCATCAATCCGGGACTGATCGCGAGCGTGCGTGCGCAGGTCGAACTGCTCGTCTCGCTCGGTCGTCGCGACGAAGCGCTTCAGGCCAAGGCACAGCTCGACTATCTGACGGCATTGCCGAAACCGCTGCTCGGGGTGATGGATCTCGTCGGCGAGGGGCGTCTCCTTCAGGCAGAGGATCTCTGCCGTCAGTTTCTTCAGCGCGCGCCGCAACACGTCGAGGGTATGCGGCTACTCGCGGACATCGGCATTCGCCTCGGCGTGCTCGATGATGCCGAGTTCCTGCTCGAAAGCGCCTGCGTTTTCGAGCCCGACAACATTCCGGCTCGGATCGACTACATCGGGGCGTTACGCAAGCGGCAGAAATATGCCGCGGCGTTCGCGGAAGCCAAGGGGCTACTCGAGCGCAATCCCGAGAACGCACAATTCCAGTCCATCTACGCGATCGAGGCGATGCAGACAGGGGACACGGAGACGGCGATCGCCGCCTTCGATCGCGTGCTCGAGAAGCTCCCCGATGACCCCGTCACGCTGACGTCCCGCGGCCACGCGCAGAAGACGGTTGGCAAGACCGGCGTGGCGATCGCTTCGTACCAACGCGCGATTCGTGCCCGCCCCACCCACGGCGAGGCTTTCTATTCCCTCGCTAATCTCAAGACGTACCGCTTCACCGAAAACGAAACGCGGACGATGGAAACGTTGATCGCGGGCTCCGAGCTCGATGAGAACGAGCGCGTCTACGTGCACTTCGCCCTCGCGAGCGCCTTCGAGAATCAAGGCCGATTCGAGGATGCGTTCCGCCACTACGCAGCGGGCAACCGGGTCAAGAAGTCATCGAGCCGCTACGACGCCGACGAGATGCACGACGATCTCGTCGCCCAACAAATCGCCTGTACGTTCGATCGATTCGAATCACGGGGGCCAACGGGCGATTCGTCGCCCGATCCGATTTTCATCCTCGGCCTGCCGCGTGCGGGCTCGACCTTGCTCGAGCAGATCCTGTCGTCTCATCCGGACGTCGACGGCACGCTGGAACTTCCGAACATTCTGTCGTTGTCCCAGTCACTACGCCGCCGCGGCCGGAAGGATGGCAACGCCGAATACCCGGAGAATCTCTGGGAACTTTCTGACGAAGAACTCGCGACGTTCGGGCGGAAGTTCATCGACGAGACCCGGATTCATCGCCAGGGCGCGCCGCGGTTTATCGACAAGATGCCGAACAACTTCCGCCACATCGGTCTCATCCGGCTGATCCTGCCGAACGCCAAGATCATCGATGCACGCCGGCACCCGCTGGCGTGCTGCTTCAGTGGCTTCAAACAGCTCTTCGCCGAAGGTCAGGAGTTCACATATTCGCTCGAAGACGTCGGGCGCTACTACCGCGATTACGTCGATCTCCTGGCGCATTGGGATCGAGTGCTCCCGGGCGATGTTCTTCGCGTGACCCACGAGGACGTGGTCGATGACCTCGAACGCGAGGTTCGACGGATTCTCGACTTCTGCGAACTCCCGTTCGACTCCCGCTGCCTGACGTTCTACGAGACGGAACGGAGCATCCGGACACCCAGTTCCGAGCAGGTACGTCAACCCATCTACCGCGAAGCGACCGAGGCATGGCAGCCTTTCGAGCCTTGGCTCGATCCCTTGAAAGAAGCCCTCGGGCCGGCACTGAACAACTGGGCCTAAGCTCGCTCATACGACCCGACAGCGGCGATCAACAATGACGCAAAGCAGGACGGTGTGGCTCACATCGATTGCGATGTTCGCCTTCGCCGGCAACTCGCTTTTATGCCGTGCGGCACTTCACGACGGATCACTGGACGCTGGCACCTTCGCGATGGTCCGCACGGTCAGCGCGACGCTCACGCTCGTCATCTGGCTCGCGTTCACGGGAAGAATCAGATCGCTCGCTTCCTTCGATTGGCCCATCGCCGCCGCGCTCGCCCTCTATATGGCAACGTTTACGTTTGCCTATCTCGAGTTATCGACCGGGGTCGGCGCGTTGCTGCTCTTCGGCTTCGCGCAGCTCACGATGCTCGGTAGCGGCTTGCTGGCTGGCGAGCGGCTGAGCGGCGCCGGCTGGTTCGGCGTCCTGCTCGCGATCGGCGGACTCTTCTCCATCGTCGCACCGACCTTGAGCGATACTCCCACCGTCGCGGCGCTCGTGATGGCGGTCGCCGGCATCGCCTGGGGCATCTATTCATTGCTCGGGCGGGCCGCCGACAACCCGATCGAAGCCACCGCCATCAGTTTCGTCTACGCCCTACCGGTGGTCGTCGTATTCTCGGTGCCGCTGGTCGACGTCGCCGCCATGACGGCGACCGGGTTGGCGTTCGCGACAATCTCCGGCGTCGTCACGTCAGCCGTCGGCTACGTCATCTGGTTCGCGGCACTGCCCCGCTTGCGACAAACGACGGCCGGCACCGCGCAGCTATCGAGCCCGGTGCTGTCGGCGCTCGCGGGGATCGTATTCCTGGCGGAACCGCTCAGCATCGAATTACTACTCGCGTCGGTCGCGACCCTGGGCGGAATCGCATTGGTCCTCACGCGGCGCGACGCGAATTGACCCGCTTCGATACGAGCCCGATCATGCCGACGGCCTTGTATCACCCACCGATCATCCGCTCGCCGGTCGACCACCAGCTCGAGGTATCTTCATGAAATTCGGCGTCTTCAACGTCATGCAGCAACGCTCGCCCGACACGACGAGCGCCAGGCAGGTGGTCGACGAAGCACTCGATCAAGCGCGTGTGGCGGATGAACTCGGGTTCGACTCCTGCTGGTTCCCGGAACACCACGCCTCGAACTACAGCTTGTGTCCCTCCCCATTGATGATGGTCGCGCGCTGCGCCGAGGCGACCAAGCGCATCCGACTCGGCACCGGCGTGATCGTCGCACCCCTCTATACGCCCATGCGCCTGCTATCTGAGATCGGACTGGTCGACATCCTCACCGACGGACGACTCGATCTCGGCCTCGGCGCGGGGTACCAACCATTCGAGTTCGACCGTTTCGGCATCGACCTCTCCACCAACAAGACGATGACGCTCGAGATCCTCGATATGATCGAGAAGGGCCTGACGACGCCGAATTTCAGCTACGACGGTGAACATTTCAATCAGCCGCCGAGTTCCATTCCACTTCGCCCGAGCGAAGTTCCACCGGTCTGGCTCGTCGGCAACGATCCCGCGTTCCACCAACGTGCCGCTGAACGCGGTCACGCGATTTTCGTGTCCGGCCTGCTCGGGCGGCCTGATTCGATTGCCAAGTTGCGCTCGAGAATCGACGAGACCGTGACCGATCATCTCGGCACGAGTCGATCGATGCGCTTCGGCTTGCTGCGCTACGCGTTCGTGTCGAAAGACAAGGCCCGCGCTCGCAAATACGCCGAATGCACGCTCTATCAAACGCGTATTGCGGCCGCGCTACGACGCGGCACGGAGCACGTCTTCGACGACTACGTCGTGCGCGAACAGCCTTTCGAGGGCGAACCGAGTATCGACGAACTGCTCGACCGCCTGATCATCGGCGACCCCGAGACCTGCATCGAACGGGCAGCGAAGGAGATCCGCGACGCGCGTATCACGGACCTCGTCCTGCAAGCGAAACTCGGCGACCTGCCGCACGCCTGGGCAACCGAGTCGTTACGCCTCTGGATGGAGGAAGTCGTTCCCGGTATCGCCCGCGAGCTCGGTCAACCCATCGAGGAGATCAACACCTGATGGCGGATCGTTTGAACGGCAAGATCGCGCTCGTCACGGGCGGCGCGTCGGGAATCGGCAAAGCCACGGCTCGACGTTTCGTCGAAGAAGGCGCCGACGTCGTCATTGCCGACGTGAACGTCGACGCCGGTGAGTCCGTCGCCGTCGACATCGGCGCCGAATTCGTGCTCCTCGACGTCACGGACGAGGTGCAATGGGGCGCGTTGATCAAACACCTCGAGACGAGCCGCGGACGTCTCGACGTGCTCGTCAACAACGCCGGTATCTCGCCGCACGACGACGTCGAATCCTTCGACCTCGATACCTGGCGGCGGATTCACGCGATCGTCGTGGAGAGCATGGCGATCGGCTGCCACGCGGCGCTACCACTCATGAAAGCGAGCGATTCAGCATCGATCGTCAATCTCTCGTCGATCGCAGGACTCATCGGCTCGCCGAACTACTTTTCCTACGGCGCGGCAAAGGCCGGTGTTCACAACCTGACGAAGTCGATCGCGATGCACTGCGCGCGCATGAACATCCGCTGCAACTCGATTCACCCGGGTTCGATCGACACCCCGATCCTCGACGACGACAAGCGTCTTCACGGCGAAGCGGCGATCACCATGCGAGAAAAGGCGATTCCCCTGAAACGCCTCGGCCGACCCGGAGAAGTCGCCAACGCCATCCTGTTCCTCGCTTCGGACGAAGCGAGCTTCATCACTGGTACGGAACTCATCGTCGACGGCGGCTTTACCGCACGTTGACGTCACGCAAGGAGGCCCGGACATGAAGTGGCTCATCAGGATCGTCGTGCTCATCATCGCCCTGCCGCTGCTCATGTTCGGATCGATCATGCTGGCGAGCGAACTCGGCGGTGAGGTCGTCGTGCTGCACCGCGAGGCGGTCGACGGGTCGACCGATGAAGTACGGGTCTGGATCGTCGAAGACGAAAACGGCACGTGGATCGAACACGGCGATCCGACCGACTACTGGATCACGAAGCTGACGGCTGATCCGTCACTGACGATCGAGCGGGACGGTGTGGCGCGCGAGTACCGCGCGAGCGCCGATCCCGGGAGTTGCGCCGTTTACAACAAACTGCGCGATGCGAAGTACGGCCTTGCCGATCGCTACGTCGATCTCTTTGCGCCCGACTCGGATTCATGCACGCCGATTCGGCTGGAGCGCTGACCGACGTCAGCCGATCGCGCCCTCGTCAGCCAAGGCATCGAGAGCGTCCGCGGCGAGGCCCAGATCCTCGGCGAGCACTTCTCGCGTGTGTTCCCCGAGCAAGGGCGGCGCCGTCATCGGCACGTCCGAGTTCGACAGCCGGGGCGCGAACCCAAGCAACGGGACTTCCCCGTGCAGCGGTAAATCGAGGTGATGCACGAATCCACGCTCGACGAGGTGGCGATCCGAGTGAAGTTCCGCCGTGTCGAGTACGGCGGAGCAAGGCACACCCGCTTCCGCCATCGCCTCCATCGCCTCGACCTTCGTCCGTTCTCGCGTCCAGGAAGAAAAGATCTCGTACACCTCATCACGGTGTTCGAAGCGATCACGCGGATTCGCGAAGCGTTCATCGACGACGAGGTCCGGTCGATCGATGACCGCGCAGATTTCATCCCATTGACCTGCCGTAATCGGCATGAGGTAGATCCAGTCGTTCGGCCCGAACGGCTTGCAGGGGTAGAGGTCGACCGGTGGCAACCCACCGCCCGTTCCCGTTCGAGAGGCCGCTTCCTGACCCCACGCCGAACCCGTCGCGATGCGAGTTCGCATGTAGTAGGTCATCGCCTCCTGCATCGAAATCTCGATCGACTGACCTTCCCCGGTACGGCCGCGCTGGATGTAGGCCGCGAGAATGGCCATGGCAAGTTGTACGCCGGTACCCGAGTCACCGGTGGTCGGCCCCGGAATGAGCGGTTTGCCCTCCGGTTCGCCTGTCACCGAAAACGCACCCGCGGCGGCCTGCGCGACCATGTCGAAGCTCTTGTAGTGTGCGTAGGGACCCGACGTACCGAACCCCTTCAGGCGCGCGTGAATGAGACCCGGGTGAAGTGCCGAGAGCGTCTCGTAGTCGATGCCCAGGCGCTCTACGACACCGGGGCCGTAGTTCTCGACGAAAACGTCGAATTTCGGGACGAGATCGAAGAAGAGCTTCTTGCCCGCTTCGGTCCGAAGGTCCAACGCGATGCTGCGCTTGTTGGCGTTCCAGTTGCAGAAATAGGCCGAGTATCCGCCGTCCTTGCCGAGGCCCACGCGCCGGCCCGGATCGCCGAACTCGGGCGCTTCCACTTTCACGACGTCCGCACCGAGGAACCCGAGCGCCTGCGTACACGACGTACCGGCCTCGTATTGCGTCATGTCGAGAATCCGCATGCCTTCCAACGCGCCCATCGCATCACTCCCCGTTTCGTCTGTTTGAAGCATCCGAGCCCGACTCGACGATTGTCAATCGGCCCCCAAAATCACGAGATGAACGTCGAGCGCGCCTGAACGCCCCATTGATCGTCCACGCGGCTGAAAAAGAAGAGGCCCTGAAACCGCCCCGCCGTGCATTCGCCCGCGATGACGACCGTCGCGGCGTCCACGCCGCCGTAGACGATGGAGCGACTCACCCCGTCGAGCGCCGGCACCGGGTCGGCATCGAGCGACTGGACGAGTGCAGAACGATCCTCGAACTTGTCCACCACGCCCACCCCCACACGAACGTTGGGCAGGTGCATTGCATGCGCGACGGCGTTCGAGTCACCGCTCGATAACGTTGTTACGAATGCGTCAGCCGCAGCCAGGATGTCGTCGTCCGCGCTATCGACACCCCCATCGATTCCGAAACGCGATTGAATACCCCAGCCGGACGGCAAGCGCGTCGCGATATAGGTCACGTAGTTGGTAAGAATCGGATCGCCGTCCTTGGTGAAACGGGTCCATCCACCGCGGATATGCGCTCGGTCCTCGCCCACCTGCAACACTTCCGGTTCGACGCCGACGGTGTGGTCCCATCCGTCCGCGATGAAACGATCCCACGACATCGCCGCGGCGTGATCCTCGAGCGTCGGGACGACGCCCGGCGCGCGACGCGGTGACAGTCGAACGTGCGGGTAATTGAGCGCCGATGAAAACGTCACCGGATCACGCGTATTGAAGTTCGTGAAGAATGCCCAGTACGCATCGAGCGGCGTATCCGCCATGATCCCTCCTCAAGCTATCAAGACGTAAGGAACATACGCGTGAAGGCCTTCGTCGCGCTATTCGGCGTGGGCAGCGGACTACGATGACCAATGAAGCCTTCTTCCGCCCGACCGAGGGCGGCTACCAACCCCTACCCCCCTGCGTCGGCCCGTGGAATCCGGAATCGCTCCACGGCCGCGTCGTTGCCGGTTTACTCGCGCACGCCATCGAACGCGCGCACGGTGACGAGGACTTCCAGCCGACGCGCCTGACGGTCGATCTCTACCGCCTACCCGATTTTTCGCCGGTCACTGTCACGACCAATCGGGTCCGCGACGGTCGACGTATTCGGGTCGTCGACGCCGAGTTCATCAGCGGCGACGTGAGCGTCGGGCGCGCTTCATGTCAGCTCCTGCGACGTGGCAATCAGCCGGGCGGTAACGTCTGGCGGCGCGAACCCTGGGACGCGCCGAAACCCGGCGAGCTCGAGCCACCGATCGAGGGAGACCCACTCGGCGGCAAGTGGACGACACGACCGATCAGCGGATCGTTCGGTAGCCTCGGTGAGCGCCGAATCTGGATGAGTGAAGTTCGTGAGCTCGTGAACGGCCAGCCGCTCACGCCCTGGACGCGAGTTGCGCTCGCCGCCGACTTCACGAGTCCCTTCGCCAACGCCGGCGAGAAGGGTCTGGAGTTCATCAACAGCGACATCACGATCTACAACTATCGACCACCGGTTACCGAATGGATCGGCTTCGAGGTCGTCAACCACCAATCCCAGGACGGCATCGCGATCGCCGAGTGCTACCTCCACGATGAAGAAGGCCCGATTGGTTCGAGTTCAGTCTGCGCGCTGGCGCAGCAGAAGCCTGCCTAGAGCGCGCACGTTTTTCGCGCCAGCGAAAAACTGCCAACGCGTCGCATAGCGACGCGCGCTAGCCCAGCAGAAACCCGGCTAGGACGCGCGCGTTTTCCGCGCCAGCGAAAAACTGCCAACGCATAGCGACGCGCACTACCGCGGATCGAGCCCCCGGTCCTCGCGCGCCTTGTTCATGCGCACCTTGTCGGACTCGAGACGTTCACCGAGTTCGTCTTCGTCGACCGTGCCCGCCATGTGTCGCCCAGCAAGACCCGCGTTGTACATGATGGCCTTCGTCGGCGTGACCGCGAGGATCGTCCGCAGCGGTGAGTCCAGCAGGTTGTTGAAGAACTCCTCACCCGCGGCGTTGGTCGGATTCACTTTCTTGGAAAGTGCCGGATAGAACCAGGCTTTGGTTTCGTCGTCCGAGAAGAACTCGCCCGTGCCCTTGAACGTGATCGCGCCGCGCGCGAGTTGCGGGGGTGCGTCCGGTCGGTAGCTCGCCGATGAGACGTTCACCGACACGCGGTTGTCGCGGCGGATCGCGGCCGCGCGGTGGCGGTGTTCGGCGAAGGTGATCCAGATCTTGCCGTCGCGCCAGACGAAGGCGTGGGTGACGCCGACGGGCCAACCGTCCTTCGTTCCCCACATCAGCACACATTCGCCGGAGTTGTTCATGATTTCGTCGACCTGTTCGTCCGTGAACGGATAGATCGACACCATTTCGTGATCGTCTGTCTTTGCCATTTCGTTCGCCCGAATGATTGAAGGCCCATCGTAGGCGGAACGGGCGTTTCGCGGAAACGCCATCGACCTCCCCCCGGACGGCCGCGATGCGTGCAAACGGCATACGCCGGGTGCGACACTCGGCGGCTCAAAAAGCACTGATACGACCGACATGAAGACCTTCCTTGCCGCGTTGCTCATCACCGGCGCCGCGTCGTCTTTCGCGAACGGTGAAGCCGATCCGCTGACACCGCGACAAGCCGAGGCCGTCGCGCTGGTCGACGAGCATACGAAGCTCATCCAGGAGATCGTCGATTCGTTGTTCTCGTTCTCGGAACTCGGGTTCCAGGAGACCGAGACACAGCGCTACCTCACCGCACTTCTCGAGGAGAACGGTTTCGAGGTCGAGCAAGGCATCGCCAACATCCCGACCGCCTGGTGGGCGACCTGGGGTGAAGGCAAGCCGGTGATCGCGCTCGGTACGGACGTCGATGGGATTCCGAAGTCATCGCAAACACCCGGCGTGCTCGAACATCGGCCGCTCGTCGAAGGCGCGCCAGGTCACGGCGAAGGTCACAACACCGGCATGGGCGTCAACATTGCCGCCGCGCTCGCTGTCAAGGCGATCATGGAACGCGACAAGATTCCCGGAACGATCGTTCTGTGGCCGGGGATCGCGGAGGAACTGCTCGCCGCCAAGGCCTGGTATGTGCGGGACGGCTATTTCGACAACGTCGACGCGGTCCTCTTCAATCACGTTTCGTCCGCTCTCGGCACCGGATGGGGTGCGACGCGGGGAACCGGTCTGGTGTCCGCGGAGTTCACTTTCAGCGGCACGGCGGCACATGGCGCCGGCGATCCGTGGAAGGGTCGAAGCGCCCTCGACGCGGTCGAACTCATGAACGTCGGCTGGAACTATCGCCGCGAGCACCTGCATCCGTTGCAGCGTTCACATTACGTCATCGTCGACGGCGGAGATCAGCCCAACGTCGTGCCGTCGTCCGCGACGGTCTGGTACTTCATTCGCGAGATCGAGGCGAGCGGCATTCACGAGAACTTCGAAACCTTGAAGCGCATCGCCCAAGGCGCCGCAACGATGACCGATACGACGCTGGAGCGGCGCATCGTCGGGACGGCCTATCCACGGCATTTCAACAAACCCATTGCACTGGCGATGGGTCGGAATATCGAAGCGATCGGAATGCCGGATTGGAGCGATGACGATCAGGCATTCGCGCGGGCCTTCCAACGCTTCATGCAAGCGAACGAGATCACCGGACTGCCGACGGAACCACGCGGCGTAAACGACCCGCCGGAGAAACCGGTATCGGGCGGCTCCGACGACATTGGTGACATCAGTTGGAACGTACCGACCATCACGCTTTGGTATCCGAGCAACATCAGTGGCGCCACGTTCCACCACTGGTCGAGCGCCATCGCGGGCGCGACCCCGATCGCTCACAAAGGGGCGAAGGTCGGCGCGAAAGTGATGGCCGCGACCATGATCGACCTCCTGGACGACGACCAACTGCTCAAAGACGCCTGGGCGTACTTCCATGACGAGCAGACCAACGACGGCAGCTATGAGCCGTTCATCACCGCCGACGACCCGCCGCCGATCCACAAGAACGCAGCGACGCAAGCCGAGTTTCGTGGCGCAATCAAAGCGCTCCACTACGACCCCGAGCGATACGATTCCTATCTCGAACAGCTCGGCATCAGTTACCCCGATTTGGGCGACTATGCCTCGGAACCAATCCAGGAATAACAGCAGCAAAGGCGAAAGTCATGAACGCACCGGTAAGGCAAGACGGTCGGATCGTCGGCCCCGTCCTTCAGCCGCGAAATCTGCATCAGGCCAAGCGTGGCAGCATCCACAACGCCAACGTGGCGACGAAGCTCGGATTCCGCGGCGGCACCATCGCCGGCATCATTCACCACGAGCAGTTTGCGCCGCTCTTGCTCGACGCCTATGGCCCGGCGTGGTTCGAGCGCGGCGGGATATCGCTCTACTACCTGCAGGCATCGACCCACGCAGAAGACGTCCAGGCTTTCGCCGACGTTCCGACGGGTGAGGTGGAGAACTCCCAGATTCGCCTGTCGATGGAGCAGACCGACCAAGGCTTCACGGTCCTCGAAGGGACCGCGTGCCTCGGACGTCCGGTCGAACGCTCGTACGTGCGCGAGCGCTTCGACGCGAGACGCGAGCCGGGCGAAACCGTCATCCTCGCCGACCTCGTCGCCGGCGAGACGCTCGATCCCGTCAACGTCCGCGTCGACATGGCCCAGCAGGACGAGCGGCGATCCGTGACGACCGCGCCGCACGATTGGTACTGGGGCGACTCGCCCTGGGGCGGCGCCATCACGACGCCGGTCACAGCCTTCCGGCTTCTGAACGGCGGCTTCAGCGTGAGAGGACTCGTGAAGGAGGCGGTCGGTCTCTACGGTGCGATAGAGATCAACGTTCGCCAGGGACCGCTCTTCGTTGATCGCGACTATGTCGCCCAGGGCAAAATCCTCGCCACCGGCGAGACGCCGAAAACCGAGTACTGCTGGTGGGAATGCCACCTGACGGATCCGGCAACCGGCGATGAGGTAGCGGACATGCTGATGATGTATCGCTTCATGAAAGGCTCGGCCGAGCTTCTTAAACAAACGTGAGGCGACAATGAACGCACCGATCGACGCCATCGACTGGGACGCCGACGCGGCACGTTTCGGCAGGATCGAACTCGACGGTGGGATCACCGTCGTTCCCGAAACCCCGTTGATCGGCGCGAGCATCCACGGCGTCGATCTGCGCGAGCCACTGGAGGCGGGGCGGCTCGCCGCGCTCACACAGGCGTTCCTGCGCTACAAAGTGCTCATGTTTCGAAGCGAAGGCGCCTGGCGCCTCGATGTCGATGCGCACACGCGGCTCTGCCGCGAGCTATCAGAGCATTGGGACATCCGCCCCGATACGCCGCAGAAAGAACAAAACCATTCATCCGGACTGACGGTTCACCCCTTCCTGCCCTGGCAGCGTGGCTACTCGCACGTCTGGCCGACGAGCTCCGTGACGGGCGGCGGCAAGCAATACGCGCTCCGCGCCAGCGAAGATGTCGAAAACTTCGAACCGTTCGCCGCCGAAAAGCGCTCGGTGCGGAAAAAACCTCTCCGCGCGAGTTCAAACGTCGCTCCCCGGAAGCTGAAGCCGCATCGGCCCGGCCAATTCGGCGCGGCGGCGATCGCCGGCGACGTCGTCAAGAACGGCGCCAACGGTTTCCACTTCGACGACGGCTTCTTCGATCAGCCGCCGTCCGCCGTCGTACTGAACTCGATCGTCCTTCCGCCGGTCGGTGGCGACACGATCTTCGCGGACATGGGTGCAGCATTTCGGGGCCTACCCGACGAGGTGCAGGCCTGGACGTCGGAACTCACACAGACCATGGACTGGCGCCACGCTTTCCCGATCTGGGAGCAGCAAGCCGCGCGCCTCGCCGAGCAAGGCGACGACATCCTCGCGCGACACGTCGAGACCCTGATCGATGCCTATCCCCCGTCACGACAACCGCTGATTCGCCGACACCCCGCCACGGGCGAATTCTCGATCTATGCGAATCAGGGATTCACGCGCGCGGTCGAAGACGTGGAACCGGAGGAGAGTGATCGGATTCTCGGCTTTCTCTACCGGATGGCCGAACGCCCGGAGTACCAGGTTCGCCTGCGATGGAATGACGTCGGGGACGTATGCCTCTACGACAACCGGATCACGAATCACTACGCCGTATCGGATTACGGCGACGTCGGTCCACGCGCGCTCCACCACATCGCGCTTCTCGGCGAGCCGACCGAGACACCGGCCGGCGAGGTGGTGACCTGGCGCTAGCAGACGTCATGAGCAACGGGACCGACTTCTACCTGCTGATCGACGACGACGGCCTTTGCCTACGCGCGGACGGCAGCCGCGCATCGACTGCGGACGACGCCGCGATGTGGACTCCCACGGACCTCGGCTGGACATCCGCAACGGTGCCGGACGTCGCCGTCGACGGGTCTGGACTGACCGTGCGCGAAGGACCGACACGCCTACCGTCTGAACATCTCACGGAGCTCCGCGACCGCGGGCTCACGGTGGTCGAGCGTTTGCTCGACCCGACGACCATCGAGCGGCTGAAGCGGCGCGCCTACCGGGAGCTCGCGCGCCAGCAGAATCAGCCGATCGAGTCGGACGACCGTGTGCATTGGACGAACGCGCTGGCCTGGAGTCCTGACATCGCTCGTGCGGCCACCAATCCAGTCGCCATCTGGGTGCTCGAGCGCTACCTCGGAACCCCCGACATTCATTGCTGTCATCCGGCCGGGCTCACGGCCATGCGCCCGACGAAGAACCTTCTCGGTACGTTTCCAGAGGAGGGCTGGCATTGCGACTACCCCTATCACCCGAACATCTTTCCGGACAATTTCTGGCCGGAAGCGCCGGTCTACGGCGTTCAGTTCAACATCTGTATCGATGCGTTTCGCCCTGACAACGCAGCGACCCAGTACGTTCCACAATCACATCGCCTGCGCGCCTGGCCGCCCCGCGAGTACAGCCTGGGCGGCACGCGCATGGGCGTCGGCCAGCATCAGGACGTCCAGCAGATGACCGCCCCGGCGGGCTCCGCGCTCCTCTACGACGCGCGTACGTGGCATCGCGCCTGCAACGAACTCAATACGAGCGGCGCGGATCGTTTTGCGCTACTGAACGCCGTCGCCCCGGATTGGGTCGTGCCACTGGGTGCCAAAGCGGCGAGTGCGAGGCGCTACCGCGCTTCGAATACCCCGGCGCAACTCTCGGCGCGCGAGCGCCGGGATATCGATCGGTTCTATTGCCGCCCGACTCGACCGACACCTACCGGTCAGCCGCAACTCGTACGGCCCGAGCTTCCAACGTCGGTACGCGATCGTCGACCCGATTTTCTCGACGAGTAGGCGTTCGATCGACGATCCGGCGCTTTACTCGCCGTTAACCTCCCGCCCATAGAATGTAATCGACGCGTGTGCAGCGAAGGCGAAAGACGATGATCGGGCTACGTAACGTTCAGATGAGTTATCCCGTCGAGCAATCCCGGATCACCGTCCTGGAAGACGTCAACCTCGACATATCGTCGGGTGAGAGCGTCGCCGTCATCGGCCCGTCCGGATCGGGCAAGACCACCCTCCTGTTGCTGCTGGCCGGTCTCGATCATCCCGACGCCGGATCAATCGAGATCCAGGGGACCCGGCTTGATACGCAGTCGGCCGATGAATTGGCCAACTTGCGGCGAGATCGGATGGGCATCGTCTTTCAATCTTTTCATCTGATCCCGAGTCTCACTGCGCTCGGCAACGTCATGCTGCCGCTCGAGATCGCCGGCGCCACCAACGCAGAAACCAACGCGCACGACATGCTCGAGCGCGTAGGGCTCGAACATCGCGAGTCGCACTACCCGACCCAGCTTTCGGGCGGCGAACAACAGCGTGTGGCGATCGCACGGGCGCTCGTGCACACGCCGCCCCTGATTCTGGCGGACGAGCCGACCGGGAACCTCGACAAAGAGACCGGTCGCGCGATCAGCGATCTCCTGTTCGAGCTACATGACAGCCTCGGCAGCACGTTGGTGCTCGTCACGCATGACGTGGCCCTCGCGTCGCGCTGCGATCGCCAGCTACGCCTCGACGGCGGTTCTCTGGTCGAAACGAATGCTCATGCGCTTTCTGCTTAGCTTCGCCTGGCAAGATCTCCGCGGTAGCGGCCGCTCGCTATGGGTTCTGTGTGCTTGCCTCGTGCTCGGCGTGACGCTCGTCGCCGCAACCGGAGGCTTGTATCAGCAAGTCTGGCAGGGGCTCGAGAAAGATAGCCGTTTGATCAGCGGCGGCGATCTGCATGTACAGTCGCGATCGCGACTTCCGGTTGACGCGATCGCCTGGATGGAAGAACGCGGCGCCGTCTCCCTCTTGGTCGAACTCAACACGATGATGGGAACGTCCGAGGGCAGCTTCCAACTGGTCGAGGTGCAGAGTGTCGACAAGCACTATCCGCTCTACGGGGCGTTGACGCTGGATCCGCCCCTACCGCTCGAAGAGGTGACACACCTCGAGGAAGGCCGGTTCGGACTGGCCATCGACCCCGTACTCGCGGAGCGCCTGGACATCTCCATTGGCGAGACCGTCGATATCGGGGCGCTGCAACTCGAGGTACGCGCACTGATCGCCGAACAACCGGATCGTCGCCTGACGGCTTCCTGGCAAGGGACGCCCGTCATGATGTCTGAAGCCGCGCTGCTCGAATCGAACCTGATCCTTCCCGGTAGCCGCGTCGACTACGAATATCGGGTGCGCACGGACCAGGACCTCGACGAGTGGCAACGGGATCTCTTCGCCACGTTTCCCGGCACGGACTGGGAGGTCGGTACCTTCGTCGATCGTAGCGATCGGATCGGCGAACGGCTGGCCCAGGCGGGTTCCGCGCTCCTGATCGTCGGCTTCAGTACGCTGTTCATCGGCGGCTTGGGCGTCTACAACAGCGTCCAGGCCTATCTCTCGAACAAGCTCGGTACGATCGCGACGCTGCGCTCGTTGGGGCTCACGGACCGACCGTTGGCAACGGTCTACCTACTCCAAGTGCTGATCATGAGCGGCTTGAGCTGCGTCACCGGCGCCACCCTCGGTTTTGCCCTATCCCTGGCAGGATCCTTCTTCGTCGAATCGCAAGTGCAGGTGAACACCGCCATCGGAAGTGCTTTCCTTCCCGCGGTGCTGGCAGCCGTATTCGGACTCGCGACGGCCATGACGTTCGCGGCACCTGCCGTTGGTCGCGCACTGTCGGTCGATCCGGCCGTACTCTTTCGCAGTCTGGATGGCGTCGAAACGACCACGCCCAGACGTTGGTGGATCGTGACACTCGCCAGCGCCGCCATCGTCGTGCTGACGGTCCTGATCGCGCTACCCGACCCGATCTTCGCTGCCGCATTCGTCGGGACCGTGCTGGGTCTCCTGCTCATGCTCGATGGCATCGTCCGCGCGATCAGACGTCTGGCCCTCACGATGGATGCCCGCCCATCGACCCGGCGTCACTTCGCATTGCATCTGGCACTCGCGAATCTCCATCGACACGGCACGGCGCTCCGCGCGTCGCTTTTGACGTTGGGCTCATCACTGACGCTACTCGTCGCCTGTACGGTCCTGATCTCGGCGCTCCTGGAAACCATCGGCGACACCATCCCGGAAGAATCACCCGACCTGGTCCTCTATGACGTAGCGCCCGACCAGCGCCAAGCGGTCATCGACATCCTCGAGAGCAATGGCGCCCACCGAATCGACATGCCGCCGCTCGTGTTAGGGCGGCTCACGGCCATCAATGGTCAATCGCCGAGTTCAGCGAGCAGTCTGGAGGCGCAGCGCGAAGCGAGGGACGAGCACAAATTGACCTATCGCGCCGGCAACGTCGACGGCGTGACGCTCGTCGAAGGCAGTTGGTGGGACGAAGATGCCGTTGGCGCCCAGGTGGTGATGGAGGATCGCGAGGTAGACCAGATTGGGGTCGAGGTCGGTGATCAACTGACCTTCGATGTCGCCGGAACGGAATTGACCACCGAGCTGGCCGGAATCTACCGCCAACGCGGACTGCAGACTCGCTTCTGGTTCGAAGCGATTCTTTCGGACGGTGCCCTGGATCCTTTCATCACGCGCTACGTCGGCGCGAGCTTCATGCCGACCGAAAGCGCCATCACCGCGCAGACACGGATTGCTGAACTCGCGTCGAACGTCGTTTCGGTGCGGACGGCGACCATCGTGGCCACCGCCAAAGACCTGCTCGGCAAAGCAGTTGCCGGATTGGCCGTCGTATCGGGCGTCGCCTTCGGCGTAAGCCTGCTCGTACTGACCGGGGTCATGGCGAGCCATCGCTCACGCCAGGTCTACTACTCGACGATCCTCCACACGATCGGCGCTCGTCTCAGCGTCATTCGTACGAGCCTGAGCATGGAATACGTCCTGTTGGCTCTCGTCACGTCGGTCTTTGCCCTGGCGCTCGGCATTCTCATCGCCCTGCCGTTGCTGCATTTTCAGCTACGCCTCCCGATGACTTTTCCCCTCTGGCCGGCCGTGCTCGCCGCCTTCGGGGTGACCTCCGTGTGCCTCTACATCGGCGCCGACTACCTCATGCGTCGATTGCACCTGAAACCCGCCGTCCTCCTGCGGGGAAGCTGAACGCGGCCTTCGCGGCCATCACCGGCTACGCAGCAGAAGCGTCGTAAACCTGGCGACCGTTGACCCAGGTTTCGAGCACGGCAATCGAGCCGATCTCGTTCGTCGGGACGGTGCGCGGGTCTTTCTCGAGCACGACAAAGTCGCCGAACTTGCCTTCCTCGAGGCTCCCCACTTCATGGTCGGAGTGGCACTGCCACGCCGCATCGATCGTCGCTGCCCGCAGCGCCGCGTCAACCGAGATGCGCTCATCCGGCGAAAGCAGCTCATCCGACCGCCACATGGCGCGCGTGACCGCGTTTTCGATACACCGCAAGGGGCCCATCTCGGTCACGGGATCGTCGGAGTGAACGGTCCAACGAATCCCTTTTGCCTCACAAGCCCCGGTGCGGTCGAGCTTCGACGCTTTTTCCAAGCCGAAGACATCGTCGACAAACGCTTTACCCCAGAAGTACACGTGCCCGATCAGGAAACTCGGCGAGATGCCGAGTTTCGCCATCTGCTCGACATGCTCGTCGTGCAGGATGCTGCAATGCTCGATGCGGCAACGCATGGACCCTGGATCCAAGCCGTGGTCGGCGGCCCGCTGGAACGCGGCCAACGCACGATCGATCGCAGCATCACCGTTGGCATGCACGCACACGGGCCAGCCTTCGCCCAAACGTTTGCCGACGGCCTCGTTCAACTCATCGACTTCGATGTAGGCGATTCCAGTGCTGTCCGAATTCAGGAACGGCGCTCGCTGCAGTCCCGTGTATCCCTGATTCGACCCGTCGCTAACAATCTTCCAACCCGTCGCCCGCACCCATTCGTCGCCCTGGCCGAAGTGCACGTCCGTTTCGTCCCAGCGATGCGCAAGGGCCTGGCCGACGGAGAAGCGAAAACGCGCTGTCATACGATCGCTGTCGCGCAGGCGCTGGTAGAGGTCGAGTTCGGTGACGCCCTGAAAGAGCCCGGTGCCCTGATCGGCCAGCATCGTGAGCCCCTTGCGATTCGCATTCGCGAAGACGTCGAGGCAGGCGTCGCCGATGTTCTGTTCGCGCGGTTTTCGATTGTGCCGCGCGACGAGTGCTATCGCCGGGCCGCCTTTGAGAACCCCGTTCGGCACGCCGTTGCTGTCAGTGCCGATTTCCGCGCCGGCCGGGGATTCCGTCGCGCGCGTGATACCCGCGATCTCGAGAGCGACGCTGTTGCAGTACGCGAGGTGGAGTGACGCGTTGTAGACGAAAACCGGATGCTCCGATGTGACGTCGTCGAGCAGATCGCGGGTGAGGAACGCCGGCCCCTGCTGCAACGAGGGATCGAATTGGCGCCCGAGCACCCATTCCCCAGGTGGCGTGTCGGCCGCGACTTCCTTCAGCCGTTCGAGCGCCGCGGCCGTATCGGCATATCGAAACGGTCCGATGTTTTCATAGACGTTCAACATCGCGAGCGGCGCGAGATGCATGTGCGGTTCGATGAAGCCGGGCAGAACCACCTTGCCTTCGAGGTCGATCGCGCGTTCGTCTTCTCCCGTTGCAGGGGCATCCGCCTCACGACCGATCCAGACGATCCGCCCGTCGCGGACGATCATGGCATCGGCATCCGGCGCGGCCGCATTCATGGTGAGGATGCGGGCATTCCTGACGAACGCCGAGCCCATGGTCGGTTCGGCACCCCGTCGCATCGTCAGCGCTTCCGCCGCCAGGTCGCGTCCGGTGAGACGCAGCACTTCGCTGAAGACGTTGGCGCAGCAGGGACAGGCGAATGGATCCGCCGAGTGACCATGCGGGATCGCGAATTCGAGCTCGAAATCATCAGCCGCACTTTCGTCCGAGTAGTCTTTGAGCACCGCAACGCCTCCTGTTTTTGCGACCCCACTCTTCGACGACGCAACGAAGTAATCAACCCTCACGCGTCGTCGACAGGCGTTCAGTAGAATCCGCGCCATACCTATCGCTTAAGAGAAGTCATGGCCCAGCCTTATCCCAACCACCCCCAGTTACGGGGTAACTTCGCGCCGTTGCGAATGGAAGCCGATATCGCCGATGCCGTGGTGCGCGGCGAAATCCCCGACGATCTCGACGTCACCTATTACCGCAACGGTCCCGACCCGCAGTTCGCCCCGCGCGGCGACCACCACTGGTTCGGTGGCGACGGCATGCTGCACATGTTCCGGATCCAGGGCGGCAAGGTCGCCTATCGCAACCGTTGGGTTCGCACGGCCAAGTGGAAGCTCGAGCATGAAGCGGGCGAAGCGCTCTACAGCCCCTTCAATCCGATGCAGAACGATCCACGCACGGCGGGTGCCGCCGACGAAGGGCTCGCCAACACTAACGTCGTCTGGCACGGCAACAAGCTACTCGCCCTCGAAGAGGGTCATGCGCCGTTCGAAATCGATCCCGTCACGCTCGAATCCATCGGCCCGTGGCGCTTCGGCGACAGCCTCGAAGGACCGATGACCGCCCACCCGAAGATGGATCCGAAAACCGGCGAAATGCTCTTTTTCGGCTACATGGCCGACGGCCCGTTCACGCCGGGCATCAGCTACCAGGTCGTCGCGTCGGACGGCACGCTCACGCGTTCCGAGCGCTTTCAGGCGCCTTACGCCAGCATGGTGCACGACTTCATCACGACCGATGAGCACGCGATCTTTCCGATCTTTCCGCTGACGGGAAGCATGGAGCGCGCGATGCAAGGCAAACCGGCGTTCGCCTGGGAGCCGGACAAAGGCACGCATGTCGGCATCATGGCCCGGGGTGATTCGGCGGCTGACATCCGCTGGTTCGAGACGGACCCCTGCTACGTCTTCCACCCGATGAATGCCTTCACGGACGGCAACAAAATCATCGCGCACGTCATGCAGTTCGAAGAGGCACCGCTTTTTCCGAAGGCAGACGGCAGCCCCACGGACCCGGAAAAAGCCAACGCACGACTGTGTGAATGGGTCATCGACCTCGGCAGCAACTCGAACTCGATCGAACGCCGCTACCTCGACGACATCACAGGGGAGTTTCCTCGCCTCGACGAACGATTTGCGGGGCTCGATTACCGCCACGGCTACTACGCGGCGTCGGCTTCACGCGATAGCGGCCTCGGCTTCGACACGATCGTCGCGCACGACTTCCAGCGCGACACGCGTGACTCGTTCGAGCTCGGCGAAGGAGACCGAACCGGCGAACCCGTTTTCGTCCCGAAATCGAAGGACGCTCCCGAAGGCACGGGCTATCTCATCACGACGGTTTACCGGGCGGCCGAGAACCGCTCCGATCTCGCGATCTTCGATGCAGAGAACGTCGGGTCAGGTCCGCTCGCCCTCGCGGAACTTCCGCACCGTGTGCCCTACGGCTTCCACGGTAACTGGCGATATAACGCGGGCGCCGCGTAGCGGCGGCGCGCCGCGTAGCGGCGGCGCGCCGCGTAGCGGCGGCGCGCCGCGTAGCGGCGGCGCGCCGCGTAGCGGCGCGTTGGCAGTTTTTGCGCGCGCAAAAACTGCTGGTGCCTTCAGAGTGCTTGCGCGTCGCTAAGCGGCGCGCGACCTCAGACCGTTTCGCCTAGGGCCTTCGCCCGATCGAGCCGGCTCGCTTCG
The DNA here is from genome assembly GCA_951813295.1 of uncultured Pseudomonadales bacterium. Taxonomy (GTDB): domain Bacteria; phylum Pseudomonadota; class Gammaproteobacteria; order Pseudomonadales; family Azotimanducaceae; genus VXYL01. Next base: position 233,999 of record CATOTI010000001.1, on the reverse strand, counting down.
TCCGCCTCGATGTGGCGCATCGACGCGACGAGTCCGATGATGGCAACGAAGAGCATGCCGCTGCCGATCAGCATCCCTTCGGTGAGGGCGGCCGACGGGTCCGTGCCGCCGCGCTGGGCGGTATCACTGATCTGCCCGATCGTATACGGGCCGAGGGCCAATCCGATGAACGTCACCATCAATACGTAGAACGCTGACGCGATCGCTCGCATGCGCGGCATCACGAGGTCCTGCACCATCGATGCGGCCGGTCCGATCCACATGGGAGAGGTGATCGAGAAGACCGCAAAGAGCGCGTACGCGACGATCTTGTCTTCCACGATCACCATTAGAAACGCGGTCGGGATGGAGGTGATCGCCGAGAGCAACCCGACGTAGATCTTGCCCGCGGCGTAGCGCACTCGGAGCCGGTCGGCGAGGACGCCGCCGAGGACCACACCGCCGAGCCCACAGGCCGCGGACACGAGGCCGAGGACGGTACCCGTCTCGGCAGCGCTCGCACCATGTACTCGTTGGAAAAAAGGCGGGCCCCAAAACCCGAGCCCGTAGCTCACGAAGGCAATCGAAGGGAATCCGAGCACGCTGTAGATGACGGCCTTCGAACGAAACACCATTGCAAACGTCGCGGGATCCGCGATCGCGAGGTTTTGCGCCCACGAAAACGAGGCGTAGACGCCGATTCCGAGCGCGACCCATTGCGCGGTACTGCCCGTCTGCACGATGAGTAGCCAAGCCAGGAGCGCCGTCACGACACCCGCGGCGAGATTGATCATTACCATGCGGCTTCCGCCGGCGGCGAGCCGCGCGAGACTCACGATGGGCAGGATCGACGTCAGTTCGCGCCAAGTCTCCCGAAAGGGATGAGGGTGTGGCGGCGTGATGAGTCCCTCACTCTGACCCCGAACGGGTTCGCGTAACGTCCACACCCAGATCGACATCAGAATGCCCGGCAGGCCGACGGCGAAGAACGCGACGTGCCAACCCTTGAGACCGAAAGGCGGATCGACCGGATAGGCGGCATTCCAGCCGTCGAGGATGATGCCACCCAGGAAGATGCCGATTCCCGCGCCGACATAGACGCCACTCGAGTAGATCGCCAACGCCGTGGCTCGTCGGGCCGGCGAGAAGTAGTCCGAGAGCATCGAAAAAGCCGCCGGCGACGCCGACGCTTCACCGATACCGACACCGATCCGGTAGGTCGCGAGCGTAGCGAAGCCTCGCGCCGTACCGGACAACGCCGTCATGACGCTCCAGAACAGAAGCCCGATCGAGATCAGGCTTTTGCGCACCCAGGTATCCGCGAGACGCCCCAACGGGATGCCGAATACCGCATAAAAGACCGCGAACGCCGTGCCGTACAGAAAACCGATCTCACCATCGGTGATGCCGAGGTCGGCTTTGATCTCTTCCGCCAGAATCGAAAGGATCTGGCGGTCGATGAAATTGAAGATATAGACGATGAAGAGGACGCCGAGAACATAGTTGGCGTAGCGCCCTCCGACCGCCGTATCGCTAGCGGCCTCGTCATCCGGCGCTTCCCCGGTCGAGTCTTCGGTACCAGTGTCTTCAGACATAACTTCCCCGTGCCGACCGAATCGTTAGTTGTTAGTCGAACAGCAGAACGCTGCGTGCGACTTCGCCGGCCTTCATCGCACGGAAGGCTTCATTGATATCGTCGATGCGCCCGCGGCGGCTGACCATTTCGTCGAGTTGCAGGCGCCCCTGCCGGTAGAAATCGAGATATCTCGGAATGTCGATACGGAATCGATTCGAGCCCATCCGTGAGGTCTGGATCTTGCATTCCGGACGGATCGCTACCCACGGGAACTCGATGTTCGCGTCGAGTGGCAAGACGCCGACAATCGTCGCCGTACCGCCGATGGCGAGGGATTCGATGCACTGGCGGACGAGATGCGGAAGACCTACCGCCTCGAACGCGTGATCGACGCCCGCGCCGCGAGTGAGTTCACGAATGGCCGCCACCGCGTCACCATCATTCGAAGACACCGCGTCGGTCGCGCCGAAGGACTTCGCCATCTCGAGTTTGCTGTCGAATTGATCGACCGCAATGATGCGGCTCGCGGCGGCGATGCGTGCGCCTTGCACGATCGAAAGGCCTACGCCACCACAACCAAACACGGCGACGGTTTGACCCGCTTCGACGCGCGCGGTCCTGAGCGCAGCGCCAACGCCGGTCAGAACGCCACAGCCGACTAACGCCGCCCGGTCGAGCGGCAGTTCGGGATCGATCCGCACGAGCGAGTTCTCATGCAACAGCATCAGCTCGGCGAAGCTTCCGACATCGGCGAACTGCACGACGTCCTCGTCGTCGAGTCTGAGCCTCGACGGCGCGCCCCGACCGCGGTTGACGATCCGTCGGGTGCAGAGGTTCGGGTGTCCGTCGAGGCACTGATCGCACGTCCCACAGAAGCCCGACAAACACGCGACGACATGGTCGCCGGGCGCGACGCTCGTTACGTCTTCACCGACCGCTTCGACGACGCCGGCACCTTCGTGGCCCAACACCATCGGTCCGCCGCGATGCGGGAGATGTCCATCCACGAAGTGGAAGTCGCTGTGGCACACACCCGTCGCCGTCGTCTGAACCAGGACTTCGCGTCCCTTCGGCTTGTCGACAGACAGGTTTTCGATCGAGAGCGGCGCGTGCGCCTCCCTGAAAACAGCAGCTCGCATCCAGACCCCTCCACGCTCCCTGCTCGAGATCTCGACCATCACGCGGAACGTCCTGGGCGTCAACCAAGAGATTCGTGCACGATTGAACCGATGGAAAGAGCGACTCGCCCCCAACGGAGATCGAATCGATGGACGAGTTGAAGCTCGACCCGCTCACGAGGGTGTGTACGGCCCTCGGGTGGGACGCGGGCGACCCCTCGGTATCGGTCGAAGCGCTCAACACGTTGCCGCACAGCTTTGTTGCGCGAGTGCGAAGCGGCGGCGCGAGCATGATCTTCAAACAGGCCGGTTCGCCCGCTTTCGCTCCCGGTGTCAGAAAGGAACTCATCGTCAACCGCGACGTGTTACGCCAGTTTCCCATTCGTGTCGGCCCGGCGCTCGTTCGTTCCGATGAACACGACGAGATTCCGTGGATGCTCTTCGAGGACGTTGCGGCCACCCACGCGCCCGCGCCGTACCAACCGCCGGCCTATCGACACATCGAAGCATTCGTTCGTGCGCTCGCGCACACCCATGCGCACGCGCGCGAATTCGACCTCGACGCGCTGTTCGCCCACGTACCCGGCGATCGCTACATCACCGATGGCAGTGAGCATGTCCCCGCCGTACTCGACAGTTTCCTGCAGACCATCGAACGTGACCGTTTTCCGCCGGCGACCTTTGGTCTCATTGAGGCGATTCGCGACAACATCGATCGCGTGGCGAGCGAGCAATCCTTCGACGCGACGATCGTTCACGGCGACGCACATTTCGCCAACGCCTTCTACACACTCCACGAACGAGAAGTCGATGCCGTGTTGCTCGACTGGGCGTTAGCCGTGATCGGACCGGGCGAAGCGGACCTCGCCCACGCGCTCGGTATGAACCTGCCGCGTTTCATGTCATGCGCGTATGAAAAAGATCTCTTGGACGTTTACACGGAAACGCAGATCCGCGATGGCTTCGCGATCGAGCGGGGCGAGGTCGACGAGCGTTTTCGGCGGGCGCTGCTCGTTACCGTCGTCGTTGCCGTCGGCATGAAGAGCGTTCCCGGTATGCTTGATCAGGTGTGGTCGTATCTTTTCGTCAACGCCGTCGAAACCGCGCTCGAACACGACGTCCAGGCGCTCATCGGCTAGGAACGCGACATGGCAGAAGCGAAGACAGTCGAAATCGCCATGACAAAACTTACGCCGACGATCGGCTGCGAGATCGGTGGCGTCGAACTGGCCTCGGTCTCAAACGACACGATGGCCGCCGTACGAGACGCGCTCAATCGCCACAAAGTACTCGTCTTTCGTGATCAAACGCTCGAGCCACGGGACCAACTCGCGTTCGGGGCACATTTCGGTGAGTTCGAGATCCACCCGTTTCGCGAATCGATTCCGGGACACCCCGAACTGCTGAAGATCGCCAAGGAACCTCACGAGAGAACCAACGTCGGCGGTGGTTGGCACACGGACATGACGTTCATGCCGGAACCCCCGCTCGGCACGATGCTATACGCCATCGAAGTGCCCGAGGGACTCGGCGACACGATGTTCACTGACAATCAGGCGGCGTTCGACGCTTTGTCGGAGGGCATGCGCGACATGCTCGTCGAACTCGACGCCGTGCATTGCGCAGAACGGGTACACGGTGTCGCGGCGACACGAAACCAGTCGGCCTTCCGGCAAACCGCCGGCCAGAAATCAGAAGCCACCCGCGAGGTCGTCCACCCGGTCGTTCGGCGCCATCCCGAATCAGGGCGCCCGGGACTCTTCGTGAATCCTGCTTTTACGTATCGATTCGACGACATGACCGAAGCCGAAAGCCGGCCACTCCTCGCGTTCCTCTTCAACCATCTGACCCGCCCGGAATTCGTCGTCCGCGTCCGATGGACGCCGCGCACGCTCGTCGTCTGGGACAACCGCTGCACGCAGCACTTTGCGCTCAACGACTATCAAGGCCAGCGACGCGAAATGCGACGGCTCATGATCAAGGGCGATCGGCCGACCGCCGCACGGACGAATCCATGACCGGAGCCGGCGGCAAGCCACGAAGTATCGCCCTCGCCCTCCTCGTCGCGTTTGCCCTGCAGACGGCGGCGGACAACGGCGGTGAGTACAAGTACCGCGAAGGCGTCATGCAGGCGATCGGCGGTCATATGGGCGCTATCACCACGATCGTGCGTCGCGACATCCACCGCGAACGACTCGCACTCCATGCCCGATCGATGGTCGAACTCGCGTCAATCGCACCGCTCGTTTTTCCGGCCGGCAGCAACATCGGGGCTTCCGAAGCACTACCCGCAATCTGGGAAGACGCCGAGGCTTTTCAAGTCGCCCTGGAAGAATTCGAAGCGTCCGCAATCGCATTCGAACAAGCGGCCGCCAGCACCGACGATCTGCGAACGGCGTTTCGCCGCCTCGGCCAATCCTGCAAAACCTGCCACGACGACTACCGCGAGTAGGCCGACCGGTGCGTTGTCGAAGCAGATTTTTTTCGAGCCACTCTCCTAGGCATGCGGCTTCGTGTAGCCGAGATAACCGGCTTCGACGTCGAACGAAGCCTTCCGGCGAACACGCCCACCACCGGGGCCCCCGGCGCAAGCGCGCCAGGGGGGAACCACCCGCTGCAACCCCGCGCCGAAGGGCGCGCGGCGAGATTCCCCTATCCGCCATCTCAGACTCTGCGCCGATCCGGCGGGGGCGTGGGGGCGGAGCCCCCACAAGAAAGAGCAAACCACATTCCAGCCTACTCCTCCGGCCAGTCAACGCTTCCCAGCCCACCAATCAGCGCTTCCCAGACCATCGAACCGAGCTTCCCAGCACCAGCAAATCCCGCTCCCAGCGCCACCCAATTCCACTCCCCAGCGCCGCAATCCCATTTCCCAGCCCACCCGCACACCACCCACCTAAAACACACCACTCCCCGTCACTCGCTCTCGCCCCCGCGCGACCGTCACCTCTGCCCTAGACGCGCCTTCCGTCAACGCGAGCACCGTCCAGAGCTGCTGCAGGTCGTGGATTCGAACACCCCGCAGCGTCAGCAGCAGATCGTCGACCTCGAGCCCAGCCGCTTCGGCGAAGCCGCCATCGATTCGCGTGAGTTCGAGACCGACCGGCGTCTGCCGCGGAACCGCACCGAGGCTAACCCCCCACGCGGTGCCGGGCACGGTGAGGCCTCGTTCGATGAAGAGTCGCAGGTCATCGACGATCTGTTCACCGTGGCGAAAGACCGTGTCGCGGCCCGCAAAGTCGATGAACGCCCCGAACCCTGACTGCACGACGCGGATCTTCGTACCGCTCTCGACGCTTTCGAGCTCGACGATGATCTCGGTCCCTGCGCACGGCCAGTGGTCCTTGGAAAGACGCAACAGCCGCTCAGGCTCAACTTCGATCGGTGAACACGACGCGCCGTCGATCGGCAGCGGCTCCATCGAAGGGAAACCGGGCAGAACGTAATGCGTTTGTCCGTCGACCGTCATCGTGCGATCGATGAGCCGCTGCCAAACGTCCGCGGGTGCGATCTCCACTACAAATGTCTTTTCGAAATCGTCCGTCATCGTCATTCTCCTTGCCCGGACACGTCGTCCGGATAGGTCGCAAACACCACACGAAAACGATCCGCATCATCCGATCGATCGGCTGACGCAACGCCGTGTTTCTGAAGAACCGCTTTGATTGCCGTCGTGACATCGGTCATGAATGCCGTGCGCGCGGTTTCGTCGGGCAGACTCACCTCGGCTTGGACGCTGACGCTCGGGATCTCGACACCGCGGAACGCGGCGGCATCGATCAACGAGACGGCATCACGCTGCAGCGTCTCGCCAACTTGCGCCAAGGCCGCGAGTGAGACCTGGTCACGAAAGACGCCCGCGAGGCGCTCCGGATCGGCGGCAAAGTCGGACCCGACGACGAACCGGCGTGCCGTCGCCTGAAAGAGCTGTTCGACGAAGTTGCCGTTGCGCCGTTCGCCCGTGCGGCGCAAGAGCCCGAGGCCTTCGAGGGCTTTCACGTGATAGCCGATCGACTGGCGTGAGCGGCCGAAAGAGCGCGCAATCGCCGCCGATGTCGTGGGCACTTGCATGGCTTCCAGAATCCGGGCGCGAATCGGATTCGCGACCGCCGCGACCTGGCCAGGGTCGATCAAGAACTGAACGGCTTGCTGCATGCGAATGTTATAGGAAAACTTTTTTTCCTAGTCAATACATTTTTCCTATCGAAACGATGAACCGGCGCTGGACCGCAGAACGTTCCGCTGGCACTCGGCCGGGAGGCATGCCCGCGTGTATCGTACGAAGCGCTCGAAAAACGCTAGCGGAAAGGGAACGTCATGACCGGAATCGGAAAAGAATCGGCGATGTATCAGACGATTCACCGTCAACCCGCCGACATTCGCCATGTGCTCGACGACTGGAGCGATGCCAGCGCGGCTGCCGCCGCTATCGCAAGCGCGGCACGCCTGCACATCGTCGGCATCGGCACGAGCTACCACGCCGCGCTCATGGGGCAATGGGGTTTCCGCAGCATCGGCGTCAATGCTCGCGCCATCTCGTCGTACGACTTTGCCAACTACCCCGCCGCGTTCCCGCTTTCATCCGACGACGTGGTGCTCGTGCTGTCCCACTCCGGCGCGAAGCAATACTCGCTCGCGGCGATGGAGATCGGCGCCGCCGCGGGCGCCACCGTGCTGTCGGTCGGCGGCACCGCGGCCGAACATCCCGGTTCGACTCTGATTCTACGAACGACCGAACGTGAACGTTCGGCGGCGTTCACCTCATCACACACGACCGCGATGGCTGTCCTCGCACAGGTCGTAGTCGCGGTAGCCGAAGGACGCGGCGTCGACGGCGTCGCGCAACTACGGAGAGCCGTCGAAGCCTTACCCGAGAACATCGAATCGATGCTTGCCCACGAAGACGACCTCGAAGCCCTCGCCAGGGCGTGTGTGGATCGGCAAACCTACGTCGTCGGCGGCGGCCCGAGCGAAGTCGCTGCCCTCGAGGCCGTGATCAAGGGTCGCGAGGCGGCGTACGTGCGCATCGACGGAATGGCCCTTGAGCAGTTCATCCACGGACCGATGATCTGTCTTCAGGAAGACGATCCGGTGGTGCTGATTCACGTCGACGGGGGCGCGACGGCCCGATCGCGGGAGGCGTACGACCTCTTCACCAGGCTCGGCGCATCCGTGGCGGTGTTCGGTTCGGGATTCGATTCCGTCGAACCGGAATTCGCCGTACCAGCGACCGAAGAATGGCTCTCGATTATCCTGACGACGGTGCCGACCCAACTTCTGGCCTGGCACATGGCGACGCTTCAGAAGCTCGACCCGGATACGTTTCGCACCCAGGTGCCGCGATTCAAGGACGCGATCGGTCGGATTTCTCTTTAGCGCTCAGTTCACGGAGGTCCACGATGGCCGAAGCACACAACGCCCTGCATCACATCGATCCCAAGTCGTTCGAGCTCGAGCACCTCTCGCCGACGATCGGCACCGTGGTGCACGGGATCGACATCGCGACTGTCGATTCGACAACGATCGATTGGCTTGCGGAGCTCCTGGTCGAACGTAAGGTGATCTTCTTTCGCGATCAGAATGTTGCGGTCGAATCGCATGTCGCCTTCGCCCGGCAGTTCGGCGAACTGGAGGTCCATCCGTTCTTCGAGACGGGCAAGAGCCAACACCCGGAAGTCATTCATCTCGACAACGACCGGGAAAACCCGCCGTACATCAACATCTGGCATTCCGACGTGACCTGGCGCGCCGTGCCATCTCTCGGTTCGATCCTCCGCGCCCGCGTCGTCCCGCCAGTCGGCGGCGATACGCTCTTCGCCAACATGGAGGCCGCCTACGAGGGACTCGACGACGAAACGAAGACGCGAATCGACGGGCTCGTCGCCGTCCATGACAACGAAGGTTTCCTGCGTGGCATGCGCATGCGGGGCGCGAGCGAAGACGAGATCGAGGCAAAGCGACGCGAGTTTCCGCCGCAGCGCCATCCGGTCGTGCGGACTCATCCCGTGAGCGGCCGAAAGTCGCTTTATGTGAACAAGGCTTTTACGCGATCGATCGAAGACATAGCGCCCGACGAATCAACAACGCTCCTCGATGCGCTGTACGCTCAAGCGTGGCTGCCGGAGTACCAGTGCCGTTTTCAGTGGCGTGCCGACAGTTTCGCTTTCTGGGATAACCGCGCAGCGCAACACTACGCCGTCGCCGACTATTGGCCGAACGAGCGTCACATGGAGCGCGTCACAATCATCGGCGACCGTCCCCGCTAGCGTTACACGATCGCGGAGCATCCATGGCGTCACGACTGATCTCATGCGCACTCTTCGTCCTGGCGTTCGCCGCGAACGCGGACGACGACGCGAAACCGGCCCACCTCTTCCCGGCCAGCGCCTTCGAGTTCGCCAAACTCGTCGAACCGATTCTCGGCGTACCACCGAAAGTCGATCTTTCGAACGGCGTCGAGATCCCGATGTACAAGGACGGCGAGATTGCCTACGGCGTGCTCGAGCGCTGCGACAACCCCAGCCGCCTCGGCAAAGGCTGTGTCTCGGGTTCGGTGCTCGAGCGGTTCGAAGGTCGAACCCGCTCGGGCGAACGCCTGCCGGACGTCGTCTGGGTGAGTTTCGGGCGCAATGCCAGCTTCGAAAGAGACGGCAAGCTACAGGTCTTCGGATCCGTACAGATGATCGGCTACGACGAGGTCACCGGGGCTACCGCGTTCTTCGAAAGTTCCGATGCGATTGCGCCCTGGGTGACGCTCGATGATCAATACCGAATGCACGGTGAATTACCCTGGATCGACGATCCGGACGGTTTCAACCGCGCGTTCCGAACCCCGCAAACGACACAGTGTGTCGAATGCCACCAGAACGATCCGTTCATCCACAGCGATTTCATCGATGCGGCCAAGCTACCCGGTACCGACGAGCCGGTCGTTCCGGAAATCAGGACGCGCGATCGCGACATGGAGTACGACCTGCCCTATTTCGCGATCGGCGGTGATCGTTGGGATATGCGCACGATCCATATCGATTCTAACGGCTGTCTCGAATGCCACCGGATCGGCATGTCCACGGCCGCGCTCTTCATGTCGAGCGGTTGGCACCCGAACGACCACATGCCACCTAACAAGCCCGGCAGCCTCGCCCAGGACTTCGACGAACTCCTCTCGTGCTGGACAGACGGACCCGACGAGACGCCCGGTTGCGATTGGGTGATTCCGCCGGCGGGTAACGAACTCGGTCGGATCGTCGGTGACGACTACCCGTTCAGGGCCGCGTTCAACGAACCGACCGAACGTCACAAGAGCCTCACCGGTCGCGCGTCGGCCCGCACGCCAATGAGCCGCGACGATCTCGTCCAGGCGATGCGGGCCAAAGGCATGAGCCAAGCCGCAATCGACGAATACTTCGCCAAGACAAAAAACGGGGAAAAGGACTAGCTGGCCCGCTCTTTTCAGAGCGACGCGGTAACGACCAACCAGCCTTTCGTGACGTCCGCGCGGCCCGAGCCACCGTCGAAAGCGGCGAAGTAGACGTCCGTGCGGAGGTTTTTCGAGTTTTTGTAGCCGAGCCGCAGATCGAATTCGCGCCCTAATCTACGTCCTCCTGCGTCCGTCCGAAAATCGTGCAGGCGCGCGTCGACGATCCACCCGTCCTTGTTGAACGACACCACAACGTAGCGATCGTCGAGGCCAGCGTCCGGCGTCGCCAGAAACTGATCCGCCCAGCCGTTGAAGGCATGCAGCGTGGCGAGCGGCGTATGAAACGCGCGACCGGGGCGATCGTCGCCCGTCAGCCATTCCCAGCCGACGCCGAGCCTGACGGCCTCGACACGCATTCTCACATCGAGCCGTCCATACGACGCGCGATACGAAGTCGAACCGCCGCGATCGCGTTGGGAGGCCCAGTCGGCTTCGAACGAGAACCGATCGATCGAACCCGTGGCACGTAGTCCGGACGTGTTCGACGAATTCGCCGGCACGTCGTCGTTGGAGACGCGGTAGTAATAGCCACCGAGTGTCAGATCATCGGATGCGGTGAACGAAACATTGACCAGGTGCGTCCCGCTCAGATCGTGATCTCCGGCGTCCACGTCTTCTCCGAAGATCCGGTACACCTTGTCGACCGCGGCGTAGCGGGTCAGCCAGCGTCCGGACTCCCACGTGAGCTTGATCGCGTCGAAGGTTTGCTCATTCTGCCGCCAGCCAACCCCACCGACGAAGCGCTGGTTGTCGAAGTTGATCCGCTGACGTCCGAGACGAGCGGCGAAATCATCGCGTGCGACGTTGACCCACGCCTGGTTCAGTTCGGTACCCACCGGATCCGCTACCACGGGGAAGTTCTGCCGATGCGGGGTGTTGCCAGCGCCCGCGTTGTAGTGGCCATTGCCGATCCGCGAGACGTTGTCGACCTCGATGAAGAAGGTCGCGCCAACGACCTCGGGAGCCGTCAGGGAGATGCGCGAGCGCAACGTCGAAGCCTGTGCGCGCTCGTCGAACCGATCGTCATCGACCCACTCGAAACGGTAACGAAAGGCGAGGTCCACGAACTCGCTCACCGACGCGTCTTCGGCAGCGGCCACGGATGCCGACTGCAGACAGAGACCGACCAGAACTGCTACGCGCGCCGCCATCATCAGACTCGCTCCAGAACGGTGACACGTCGATGTTTGCCTGTCGGTCGGCCATGCCGCTATTGCGGAAACCCCGGACGAAACTCGTCCCACGACACGTCGTTGCAAGCGCTCGACTCGCGCGCCCGGACACCAGACGTTGGTTGCCTTCGGAATAGCGCCGAGCGACCATCAGTTCGCCCGCGAAGGGCGGGTTCGCGACGCAAAGAGAGTGAGACGCTTGTTCAGATCGACATTCTCGATGGCGGGACCAGAAGGCGAACGATGAGCATTCTGGATGTGCTCGTCATGGGCGGGACTCGGTTCAACGGCCGGGCATGCGTTTACGAGCTTTTCCGAGCCGGCCATCGGGTCACGGTGTTCAATCGCGGCAAGTCGACTGATGATCTACCGCGCGGTATCGAACGACTGCGCGGCGATCGCCATGACGCCAGCGCATTACAAGCCGTCCTCGGCAAGCGCGAGTTCGACTGCGTCGTCGACGTCTCCGCCTATACCCTGAACGATGATGTGAAGCCGCTCATCGACGTGATGACGGGGCGCATCGGCCACTACCTTTTCATCAGTTCCACCGGGCTCTACACGAGTCCGAGCGCGTTGCCGATTCGCGAAGGAGTCGCTGTCGATCGCGACGCACAGACGCCCTACGGCTGGAACAAGCTCGACATCGAGGAGCATCTTTTCCGCGAGTACACCCATGGCGGCGTGCCGGCAACGACCGTCGCGATTTCGATGGTTTTCGGCCCGCACAACAACATCCTGGATCGCGAACAGCGCATGTTCGCGCGCTTCCTGCGTGGCCGACCGGTGCTGATTCCGCACGACGGCAACACGCTCGGCCAGGTAGGCCATGTCGACGACCAGTCGCGCGCGATCCGCATGATGCTCGCCAACCCCGTCACGTTCGGGAAGCGATACAACGTCACCGGCAACGATTACTTCACCGACAACCTCTACGTCGACACTTTCGAACGCGTGCTCGGTATCACGCCCGCGCGGAAATCCGTGCCGCCGGCCTTGATGGAGGAGATCTGGGCGAGCAACCGTTGGGAAGCGAGCGCGTTGGTACAACGACTCGGCACCGCTTATCGATGGAACGAACACCTGCTCTTCGCCATCGATCAAGCCCGCGAGGATCTCGGCTGGGAGCCCGAATACACCTTCGAATCAGCCGTCGCACAGACGTACGCGTGGTACGTCGAAACGGGTCGGGCCGAGCGCGCCGATTTCGACTGGTCGTTCGAGGATTCGTTACTCAAACGCCTGGCTAACTAAGCAAGGGAAGGAAAGACCGCGTGGCAGAGCATTCGATCAACGGCAAGGTGGCGGTCATCGGGCTCGGCCAGACGACGTACTACAAACACGGCCAGTCGCCCGACCCCGAGTTTGTGCTGGCATTGAAAGCGATTCTCGCGGCGTCCGAAGACGCGGGGATCAGCGCATCGGAGATCGACGGCTATTGCTCGTACTCCGACGAACGCAGCGATCCGACACGCATCGGTACGGCCCTCAACGCGCCCGACATCGCGTTCGTGAACATGTTCTGGGGCGGTGGTGGTGGCGGCGTCTGTGGCGCCGTCGCCAACGCCGCAGCCGCCCTCGCCGCCGGCTACTGTAAATACGCCGTCGTCTATCGATCGCTCGCCCAGGGCCAGTTCGGTCGTTTTGGGCAAGGCCGAGCACCGGGGCGTACTTCGGGGCGCTTCGCGTACACATTGCCTTACGGCACCATGAACGCGGCGCACCAGATTGCGTTGCGGACACGACGGTTCATGCACGAGCGTGATGTCACGGACGAAGTTCTCTGCGCCGTCTCGCTCGCGAGTTACGCACATGCGCAGAACAACCCCGACGCGATCATGTACGGCCGGCCGCTCACGCGCGAGAAGTACTACGCGTCACGCTGGATTGCCGAGCCGTTTCGTCTGTTCGACTGTTGCCTCGAGAACGACGGTGCGGCCGCCCTGATTCTGACGACCGCCGATCGGGCGGCAGATCATCCACACAAGCCGGTGAAGCTCATGGCCGCGGCACAAGGCATGAGTCCCCGCTACGAACTCTTCGGGCACTTCAACGACGACTACGGGACCGCCAACTTCACGACAGTCGCCCCTCGGTTGTGGCAACAGGCGGGCATCGGCCCGGAGGCGGTGGACGTCGCCCAGATCTACGAGAACTTCACCGGCGCGGTGGTGATGTCGATCGTCGAACACGGCCTGCCGCTCGATGAAGATCTGATGGCGTTCTTCACGCCCGACAACCTGACCGTCGGCGGCAAGTTACCGATCAACACGAGCGGCGGAAACCTCGCCGAGTGCTATATGCACGGTCTCGAACTCGTCATCGAGGCGGCTCGCCAGATACGCGGCACATCGCCCAACCAAGTAGATGGCGCGGACGTTTCCCTCGTTGCAGGCGGACCCGCGTCTTCACCGGTCAGCAGCCTGATCTTCACGAACTGAACGGACGTCCGATGACCGAACGAGACTCACCCTACCTCCCGGGCCTGTCGCTTCCTGCCCCTGCCCGCGACGGCGTCGACGCGTCGTTCTGGGAAGGCGCCGCCGAACACCGGCTGGTGCTGCAACGATGTCGAGCGTGCCGGCGGTTCCAAATGCCGGCAGAGTGGATCTGTCACCACTGTCACGCGCTGGACCTCGACTGGCAGGAAGTCGAGGGAACGGGCGTCGTGCACAGCTGGATGCGGGTGCACAATGCGAGCCACCCGGCCCTCGCCGACCGGGTGCCTTATCTCGTCGTCGTCGTCGAAGTCACGAACGCCGACAACGTGAAGCTTCTCGGCAACCTGCTCGGCGATCCGAGCCAGGCAGTCGCGATCGGCGATGAGGTCTCCGTCGCCTTCGAAGATCACGACGACGCGACCCTCATCCAATGGCGGAAGACCTGAAGCAAGCCCCTCAAGACGTGGGTGATTGTCCCTGTCGCTCCTTCTCGCGGCGTACGCCGACATTGAAGAAGCCGCTCCAGACTTGGTCGATCGCCGTCAGGAGCTCGTTTTTCACCTGACTCAAGAGCCCGAGTTTTACAGTCGGGCCAAATTCGTCCTGGTATTCGTGCAACAGTTCGACGCCGTCCACCGTCAGCCGGTAAAAGAGTCGCGAAGAACCGTCCTTCGCGCTGCGACGGCTTTCGACCTTGCCGCCTTCTTCGAGCTGCAGAAGGATCGTGTGGATCTCACCGATCTTGAGCTGGGCATCCGTCGCGACCTCGTAGGCATCAGCCACCTTCCGGTGGGCCAGGATCTCGAGGACCGAGTAGCACTGCGGCGTTTTCTCCATCTCGCCTCCGTGGCGCGCTAGTGGTTCGGTCACGATACGAAGGCCATTCTCGGCTGAACATCGTGGATTCGGCCGAGCCCACTAGCGGGGACCACGTAAGTCGAGCGTCCCCCGTTGCTAACGGTCGGGCCTTAGAGAAGGGATTCCGTTACGAATGCTTGACTTTAGTCTGATCATTCTTGAATAGTTCACCATATGGTGAATCATATTGACCCCGTGTTCAGTGCGTTGTCCGATCCGAACCGACGCCATGTTTTGCAGGTCTTGGCGGTTGGCGCGCGGCCGGCGAGCGAACTCGCGGAAAGCGTCGGGCTCGCCCGCAACGCCATGAGCCGGCACCTCGGGATCTTGCGGCGGTCGGGATTAGTGGACGTTGACTTCTCCCCGGACGACGCACGCCGGCGGGTGTATCGATTACGCGTGGAGCGGGTGGCTGAGGCGCGGGATTGGTTCGACAAAATTGATCACGAATGGCGCGATCAGCTTGCCCGCTTCCGGAACTTTGCGAGCGAATCCAACAAGGCTTCCACATGAACTCGTCCACCACAGACGTCGTCTCGGTCTCGGAGGTTGTACCCGTTTCACAGCGCGATGCGTTCCGGATGTTTACGGAGTGCATCGGAGACTGGTACCGAATCGACGCGGGGACTGTCCCCGATCCAACGCGCACGGTCACCTTACGTATTGAAGGGCGCGTTGGGGGTCGCTTCATTGATGTGACTGAAGCGGCGACGCAAGACGGCAATACCATCGGCGAGATCCGCGTTTGGGAGCCGCACCGTCTATTCGCCTTTAACGACCAGCGCGGTTGCACGGTCGAAGTCGAATTCGAAGGGGTGGACGCCGGCACGGAGGTAACCGTCACGGTCAGCGGTATCGACCAACTATCCAGTCAAGTGGCCGAATCTGTACGTCGCCACAGCTGGCATACGGTGCTGCGATGGTACATCCCGTTCGTGAAACGGTCGTCATCGACCATTGGAGAAACACAGGTGGAAAGCGGAATCAGGTTTCAGGGTGTGACGCCGAACCTTCGGTACGAGGACGCGGCGGCCGCCATCGAGTGGCTCGTGCAAGTTTGCGGGTTCCAGGAGAGAGCACGCTACGTTGATGACGACGACGTCGTACGGCAGGCCGAAATCTATGTCGGCGACAACGAGGTGTGGTTGTCAGGTCATGGTGAAGGCTACTGGGACAACGAACCGGCCGGCCGAGGGCCGGATCAATACCTCGTCGTTTGGACCGACGATGTCGACGCGCAATGGGAACGTGTGAACGCCGCGGGAGTGGACGCGCCGGCGCCGGTCGATCAGGACTACGGCGTACGCAACTTCTACGTGACCGATCCGGGTGGCTACCATTGGGGCTTCCATGCGCGGTTGGCCAGCGGCTATCGGCAGACCCGTTCAGCCGAGGAAGGCGGTCTTCGCGAAATACTGAGATCGTGACCAAAACGCCCGCTCCAGGTCCTTCGTATTCGACGACGCCACGTCGCCAGACACGACCCAGAGCAGCCGAACTGATTCCGCCGTTAGCCGATCAGCGCGGCAGCTAGCCAACCGACGAGAGCAATCGTCGCGATCGCATTGATCACAATCGCCCGCTTCTTGATCTGAAACGCGCCCGGGTCGATCCCGGCGAAGAAAAACGCCGTCGCGCCGCTGAGTATTCGGCGCGGCGCGGGGCGGTCCTGGATTTTCGCGGCGATACGCTCAGCGAGGACCTGCTGCGAAAACCGCGTACTCGAGAGTCCGCCGAGGGACAACCACAGGCCGGGGATGCCGTCGATTTCGTCACCGATCTTGAAAACTCCCGGTCGACCGAGTTTGGCGAGCACCGGCCGATCGATGAAGGTCGCGTAGTGCTTGGCGATCGGTTCGAAACCCGTACAGAGCAAAACGAAGTCAAAGTCGGTCCGGCTGCCATCCTGGAACACCACCGTGTTGCTGGCGGGTACGAGCCGATCGATTTCGCTCGTGTAGACGACGACCTCGCCCTCACGAATCAGATCGAAGACCGAGGTCCCCACGTCACCCCATGTGCCGTCGATGTAGACCGGTGGTTTGCGGGCCGCCGTTTCCGCCATTCGTCGCATCGGCGGCGTGGCGTGCGGGATCACGCCCTTGGATCGGAGATCACCATATCGTTGTCGGACCTCGTGTTTGAGATACCGATCGAGTATGAGAAGAACGAGGGGCGCGAACAGCCAGGCGAAAGGCACGTAGGTCAGGATTTTCCCGCCGATCAGCAACAACCGGTGATAGATCGCGAACGCCTCGCGCGTGATCCAGCTATTGGGACTGCGAATCAGCATCGCCGGTTTTGCGCCGTGATCGTACAGATCGCACGCGATCTCGACGGCCGAGTTGCCGGAACCGACGATCAGAACGCGCTCGTCGTCGAAACCATCCGCGTTTGTGTATTCGACGGAATGACGAACCTCGCCATCCCATTCGTCTCGTCCTTCGATCGCTGGAATGAAGGGTGTCACACCGGTCGAGCCCGCCGCGATGACGACGTGGCACGCCGTGAAAACCCGCTCGCCGGCGCCATCGTCAACGACTGCCCGCCACATGCCGCCTTCGTCCACGCCGAGACGTTCGACGCGGTGATTACGACGAACATCGAGGTCGTGAATTTGCGCATAGCCCGCGAGGTAGTCGGCAAGATCGAGCCGGGAGGGATAACGCGGCACGTGTTTCGGGTAGCGCACACCCGGCAGGTGCATTGCGTCGGTGATGTGATGCAGGTGCAAGCGCTCGTATCGCTCGCGCCATTGGTCGCCGATCGCGGCGTTCTTTTCGAGGATGATCGTGTCGATGCCGCGCTCTTTTAGAGCCGCGGCAACGCTCAAGCCGCAGTGTCCGCCGCCGACGATCAGGCAATCGACGTCATATGACGTTCGATCGGCTGCTCGCATGCGCGACGGGCCGCTGGGTCTCTTGTCCGCCTGCATCTCTGGCGTTGGGGTAGGGACGTCACCGCCCTACCCCTCGTCGTCACGTCCTATCGAGCTACGCGAGCGTTGGTTTCAGCGGCAGTTCGCGCAGGCGCTCGCCCGTGAGGTTGAAGACCGCGTTGGCGACCGCCGCCGCGATCGGCGGTACTGCCGGCTCGCCGACACCCGTCGGTGAACCAGTGTTAGGCACGATCACGACTTCGACTGCGGGGGCTTCATCCATGCGGAGAATCGGATAATCGTGGAAGTTGCTTTGCGTGACGGCGCCCGCCTCGAGGTCGAGTTGACCGTGCAACGCTGCGGTGAGCCCGTACATCACCCCGCCTTCCATCTGTGCCCGTACGACGTCTGGATTGACGGCGAGTCCGCAGTCGATGACACAGAGCACGTTGTGCACTTTGATCTGTCCGTCCACCATCGAAACCTCGGCGACCTCCGCAACCGAAGAGTTGAACGAGCTGTGCGCGGCAAAACCAAGCGCCCGCCCTTCGCCCGGCTGCATGCGACGCATCCGTTCAGCTGCAACCCGGATCACGTTGTTGAGCCGCGGGTTGGCGGCCGTGTTCTTGAGGCGCACCTCGATGGGATCGAGCCCCTCGGCGGCTGCCAACTCATCGACCATCGACTCTTTCGCGAACGCGGTATACGAGTGGCCCACGGAGCGCCAGAACGTGAGCGGCAAGCCGTGATCCTTCGTGACGTGGCGAACTTCCCGGTTGGGTAAGTCGTAGTCGCCGGCCAACCCTTCGACACTCGAGCCGTCCACCATCCAACCACCGAAGACACTCTCGGCAACGTCCGCGGTCCAGTTGATGAAGCCGTCCGGGATAGCGGTCGGCAGCGCCCCGGGCATGGCGTTGCGCAACGTCTCGGGAATGATGTTGCCGCCGGACCGTTTGGCCTGCCAGGCCGATATCGTGCCGTCTTCGGCAATCGCCGCGTTGATTCGCATGAGCGACGCCGGGCGGAAGACGC
Source organism: uncultured Pseudomonadales bacterium (assembly GCA_951813295.1). Taxonomy (GTDB): domain Bacteria; phylum Pseudomonadota; class Gammaproteobacteria; order Pseudomonadales; family Azotimanducaceae; genus VXYL01. Next base: position 215,462 of record CATOTI010000001.1, on the reverse strand, counting down.
CGGAACGAATATCGTCTTCGCGCGACCAGAGCACCTTCACGGGCTTGCCCGACGACATCGCGAGTTCCGTGGCTTCGACGACGTGCGTCAATGTCGCACGCCGACCGAATCCACCACCAAGGTAGGTGTTGTGCGCACGGACGTTCTCTTTGTCGAGATCCGCCACGCGGGCAACGATGCCCTGAGCAACGCCGATCGCCTGGGTGCCGGACCAGATATCGGCAATACCATCCTGGATCCTCACGACCGCGTTCATCGGTTCCATCGGGGCGTGCGCGAGATAGGGCGCCCAGTAGTCGGCAGTCACGGTCGTTGCGTCCTGGAACCCGACGGCGAGATCGCCTTCCTCTTCGGCCGACTCGCCTTCTTCGTCGAGCGCCGCCAGATAATCCGCTCGTAGCCGTTGGCTATCGACATCCTTTAGATCCGGAAGATCCCACTCGACCTCGAGGGCGGCCTCGGCTTTCTTGGCCTGCCAATACTTCTCTGCGACGACACCGATACCGGTAGCGACCGTCACGACGTCGACCACACCCGTCATCGCCAACGCCCGGCTGGCATCGAAGCTCTTGACGGAGCCGCCTGCGACCGGCGCGTGCCGCACGATGCCGTAGTGCATGTCCGGAAGCTCGACATCGATGCCGAATTCCGTCCGACCGGTGGCTTTGTCGAGGCTGTCGATACGCGGGAGCTCTTTGCCGATGTAGGCGAAATCGGCGGGCGACTTCATCGGCGTCGCCTCGGGCATCGGCAACGCGGTTGCCGTCGCGACGAACCGACCGTACGGGTAACGCTCGTTACCCGCGACGACGTAGCCGTCGTCGGTCGAAAGATCGGGCGCCGGGACGCCGAGATCGATGGCGGCCGCGTCGAGGATGAGGCGCCGGGTATCGGCCCCAATCTGGCGTAGTTGAGTGAAATGAGCGGCCATCGATGTGCTGCCGCCGGTGCCCTGCAACCCGAACAACGGGTTCGTGTAAGCCGGATGTGGCGCGCCCATTTCGATCACGAAGCTTGCCGGATCGAAGTCGAGCTCTTCGCCGATGAGGGTGGCGAGGCCGGTCGTCACGCCCTGCCCCATCTCGTCACGCGGGCAATAGAAGCGGATCGTGTTGTCCTGGCTCAACTGCAGGAACGCATTCGGCGCATGCGCATCCGCAACCGACGCCATGCGGGGCGCACCCGGCCCGGGGCGCATCGCGAAAGCCACTACGAGACCGCCACCAACAACGCCGGTTCCGATCAGAAAGTTTCGTCGTGACGCCTTCATGCCTTCACCTCGTACGCCATTTCTTCCGCCGCGGCGAGGATCGCGCTCTTGATCCGCGGGTAGCAGCCGCAGCGACAGATGTTGCCCGCCATCGCGGACTCCACCTCGGATTCACTGGGACTCGCGGTCTTGGCGAGCAACGCGGCCGCCGACATGATCTGACCGGGCTGGCAGTAGCCGCATTGCGGCACGCTGACGTCGACCCATTTGCTCTGCAGGGGATGCGGATCTTCCGGCGTTCCGAGGCCCTCGATGGTCGTGACTTCCTTCCCAGCCACGGCACTCACCGGCAGAACGCAGGTGCGAACCGCTTCGCCGTCGACGTGCATCGTGCATGCCCCGCAGAGTGCCGCGCCACAGCCGAATTTGGCTCCTTTGAGGCCGAACGTATCCCGAACGACCCACAGCAGAGGCGTGTCGGCCTCGTCGTCGGTACGAACGACTTCGCCATTCAAATGAAACTCAATCATCTCGTTGTGTCCCTTTGTTTTTTGCGCCTCGCGCTCAAGCGCGCCTGATCATAACGCGAGCCACGAAAGCCAGGGAACGTCTGCGCGCCATGTGAGGTCGACGCGCCGATCAGGTAGGCTCGCGCCGCTTGTGACGTCGAATCCTTCGATTCAAATGCTCACATCAACGCCAAGCGACGGCCGGCTGGCGGCATCGCTCACGCGGGCTCGTGTCACCAAAGAAAGCGGCAATAAAACATGCTGACTGAACAGCAGACGATGATCCGAGACGCGGCGAAGAGTTACGCGGACGCGCAGCTACGACCGAACGCCGCGCGATGGGACGCCGAAAAGCATCTCGACCGTGACGTCTTGCGCGAGTTGGCGGAACTCGGCTTCGGCGGTGTTTACGTCAAGGAGGATGTCGGCGGCTCGGCACTCGGTCGACTGGATGCGGCCCTCGTTTTCGAGGAGCTCTCCAAAGGTTGCGTCGCAACGGCCGCCTTCATGTCGATCCATAACATGGCGACCTGGATGGTCGATCGCTTCGGCGACGACGCCTTGCGCAAGCGCTGGGTACCGGAACTCGTAGCCGGACGGCTCATTACTTCCTACTGCCTCACCGAGCCCGGCTCCGGCTCCGACGCGGCAAGTCTCAAAACGCGAGCGGTCAAGGACGGTTCCGAGTACGTACTCTCCGGCACCAAGGCTTTCATCTCGGGCGCCGGGTTTTCCGATGTTTACGTCGTGATGGCACGCACGAGTGATGATGGCGCGGCCGGCGTTTCCGCGTTCATCGTCGAGTCCGGCAGCAACGGGCTCTCGTTCGGCAAGAACGAAGAAAAGATGGGTTGGCGCGCGCAGCCGACAGCGATCGTCAACTTCGACGACTGCCGCGTGCCGATGTGCAACCGCATCGGTCCCGCCGGCGACGGCTTTCGATTCGCCATGGCCGGCCTCGACGGCGGCCGGGTCAACATCGCCGTGTGTTCATTGGGCGGTGCCCAGGAAGCGCTCGACCGCAGCCTTCGATACGCGGTCGAGCGGCGCCAATTCGGCCAGGCCATCGCAGAATTCCAGTCCGTGCAGTTCAAGCTCGCCGACATGGAAACGGAACTTCAGGCCGCACGAAGCTTTCTCTACGACGCCGCCCGGAGACTCGATCAGAAATCCGCCGATGCGACCAAGTTCTGCGCGATGGCGAAGCGCTTCGTCACCGACGTCTGCTTCGATGTGGCCAACCAGGCGCTGCAGATTCACGGCGGTTATGGCTATCTTTCCGAATTTGAGGTGGAGCGTATCGTCCGCGATTTGCGCGTGCATCAAATCCTGGAAGGCACGAACGAAATCATGCGCCTGATCATCGCGCGCCAGCTCCTTAACGGTTGATTGCGACCGGAGAAAACCACCAATGCCGCCAACCACGCCCTACGATCCAGTCGATCAGACCGGCGTCGTCATCGAGGGCCTCGACGTCGGCGCTGTCGTCGCCGACATACACGAACAGGGCTATCGTGTTGTCGAAGGATTTCTCGATTCGTCACTCATGCAGACGATCGAGCGCGCCTTCAACACCGAGGTCATGTTCACGGAAATGCGCGCGATCGGAACCTCCACCGGCCGAACCTGGCGCGCGCACAACCTGCTCGCCAAGACGCGTGCCGCGGACCCGGTCTTCCTCGACCCGCGACTGCGGGCGATCGTCGACGGCGTGATCGGGCAGTACAGCCAGATCAATATCGCGACACTTTTCAATACGTTACCGGGCGAAACTCGACAAGCTCTGCATCAGGACGACGGCCTCTGGCCGATCCCGCGCCCGCACCCATCGTTTCTCTGCAACGTGATCATCGCGTTCGACGAGTTCACCCGTGCGAAAGGGGCAACCCATGTGGTGCCTTTCAGCCACACCTGGACAAAACCGGTCGATCAGTCGGTCGAATCGATCCAGGTCGAGCTCGAACCGGGCAGCGCGATCTTCTGGGAGGGCGGGCTCTGGCACGGCGGCGGTGCGAACACCACGGCGACGAGCGAACGGATGGGGTTCTTCATCAGCCACCTGGTGAGCTATCTGCGCCCCTCCGACCTGCAGCTCGTCTCCGTGCCGCGTGACGTCGTGCGCGAGATGCCGAAGAAGCTGCAGCGCCTGCTCGGCTACTACCCGTTCGGTAACGGGGTCGACGGTCGCGACCCGCTCGACACCCTTTACGACGGGATCGTCGTCCATCCGGACGCCCGTTTGGCCGAGCACTGGCGCCAGCAAGACTGAACGTTCACGCAAGCGCGCCGAGGAGTACGACATGACGGTTCAGGTTCGCTACATCGTCGCGGACGTCAGCGCATCCGTTGCTTTCTATTGTGATCTCCTCGGCTTCGAGCTCGAGCAGCAATACGGGCCTGCCATGGCAATCGTCAGCCACGGGGATCTGAGGCTCTGGCTCGCCGGACCCGCTGCATCGGCGTCGAAACCGATGCCTGACGGACGCGCGCCCGAACCCGGCGGATGGAACCGATTCGTGATGACCGTCGCCAACCTGACCGAAACGCGGCGCGGCCTGGTCTCGCAAGGCGTTGGCTTCCTCAACGACATCCTCGACGGTCCCGGTGGTCGCCAATGTCTATGTTTGGACCCGTCTGGAAACGTCATCGAGCTCTTCGAACCCGCAGATTCCGGCCGCTGACGTGGCCGCCCACGGCGGCCTGCGTTATGTTGCCGCCTTCGTTTTTCCCGCCAACTGACCACGAGTCCGACAAACCTTGAGCGTTCATCCCCTCGATCCCGTATTTCATCCCCGTGCCGTCGCTGTCGTCGGCGTTCGCTCCAACCCCGCCTCCGGCATGATGGGCAGCTTCTACGATTCACTTCTGGAATCTGGCTTCGGCGAGACCGGCGGTCTCTATCCCGTCAATCCCAAAGTCGATGAGATCAACGGGGCCAAGTGCTATCGATCCCTGCTCGACACGCCCGATCCCGTCGATCATGTGATTTCGCAGGTCCCGGCCGCCGTGGTCCCCGAACTCGTGGATCAATGCGTCGAGAAGAAAGTCCGCTCGATCCACTTTTTCACCGCGGGGTTTTCCGAGACGGGCGACACCGACATGGCGAACGTCGAAGACGAAATGGTTGCCAAGTTGAAGGCTGCCGGAATACGCGCCATCGCCCGAACTGCATGGGGTTATACGTCCCGTCGAGCCGGCTCGCGTTCATGAGCGGGTTCCCGCAAGAGTCCGGCAACGTCTTCCTGCTATCCCAATCCGGTGCTAACGCAGGCGAGATCGTCGGCGGGCTGGCCGGGCGCGGCGTGCGCTTCTCCAAAGCCGTCTCGTATGGCAACGGCGCGGACCTCAAGGCGCATGACTTTCTCGATTACGCGACCGCCGACCCCGAGAGCGATATCGTTGCCGCCTATATCGAAGGCGTACAGGACGGTCGCGCCTTTTTTGATGCCCTCAAGCGCTGCGCAAAGGTCAAACGGGTCATTATTCTGAAGGGCGGTCGAACCGCTTCGGGTTCACATGCGGCGCATTCGCACACGGGTTCCCTCGCCGGATCGATCGAAGTGTTCGACGCCGCTTGCCGCCAGGCAGGCGCCATGCGCGCGGAGACGATGGATGAATTGCACGACCTCGTCGTCGCCGCTGCCACCAACACCCGGCACGTGACCGGACGCGGCGTCGCGCTGGTTGGTGGCGCGGGTGGCGGCTTCGCCGTCCTATCCGCCGACGCGATCGACCGCGAAGGATTGACCGTACCGAAGCTCGACAAAGCCGCCGTCGACAAGATGCGCGAATACATTCCAGTGGCTGGTAGCAGCGTCAACAACCCGATCGACGCGTTTCCGCCCGAAGATCGCCTCGACGAAATGCTACGCACCGTCGCGACCGCCAACGGCATCGACATGGTGTTTATGTCACCGATGACGGGCTGGCCACCTCGACCTCCGCAGAAATCTGATCCCGAAGATCCCGGCACGTCGAGCGATCGGGGACAGAAACTGGCCGAGAAAGCGGCGGTGCAGATGAAGAGCCTCGCCGATGACACGAACACACCGGTCGTCGGCCTCCTCCGCACCGGGCGAATGGCCCAGATGATGGGCTTCGACAACGACGCCATGAGCGAAGCGGCTTACCGCGCCGGTATCGGCATGTTCTCCAGCACCGCGCGCGCGGCGAGAACGGTTTCGCGCATGATCGAATGGAAGGGTTATCGCGAAGGATTGCCGGACATCTTCGGCGACGACGATTCGGAATCGTCCAGTGAGGTGCCCTCATGAGTCTTGAAGCCATCGCAAACCAGGCCCGAAACGAAGGCCGCTCACTGCTGAGCGAGGTGGAAGCCAAGTCTCTACTGCACGACGCCGGCGTACCGGTCGCACAGACCCGCCTCGCGACAAGCGAGGCCGAAGCTCGCGCGCATGCCCAGGAACTCGGCTTCCCCGTGGTATTGAAGATCGTGAGTCCCGACATCTCGCACAAGAGTGACGTCGGCGGCGTCAAACTGGGTCTCGAAGACGAAACGGCCGTCGAGGATGCCTACCAGGAGATTCTCGCCAACGCCCTGGCAGCCGTGCCGGACGCGAAGATCACCGGTATCGCCGTTCAACACATGGCGCCGCAGGGCACCGAAGTGATCGTCGGCATGACGACCGACCCGCAGTTCGGCCCGGTTCTCATGTTCGGCCTCGGCGGAATCCTCGTCGAAGTCCTGAAGGACGTCACCTTTCGGGTCGTCCCCGTCGAACCACGCGACGCGAAACAGATGATCGACGAGATCAAGGGCAAAGTGATTCTCGACGGCGTTCGTGGCCAGCCGGCGGTCGATCGAGCGGCTCTCGAAAACGCGATCCTCAAGGTTTCCGAATTCGTCGAAGCCAATCCCGAGGTACGCGAACTCGACCTCAACCCGATGATGGCCTATCCCGAGGGCGCGATCGCGGTCGATGCAAGGATCGTGATCGACTGAACGCCTCATCCGCCTGCTCGAGCTGACCTCGATGTCCGTTACATCGCGACTTCAGAACCAACCGTTCTTCTACGGCTGGGTGATCGTCGTCGTGGGCGCGATCCTGACGTTCCTCGGTACCGGCTTCTACTCCTACTCACGCGGCGTCTTCCTGCCTTCACTTGCCGAAGAACTGGCGGACGGTTCGCGCTTTCAGATCGCCATGGGTTTTTCGGTCGCCGCGGTCACCACGGCGCTCCTCGCCCCCTTCGTCGGTCGAATTCTCGACCGCGGATCGCCGAAGAAGATCATCATGATCGGCATCGGCGTGGTTGGTGTTTCGTACCTGCTCCTGGCGGGTACGTCCACGCTCTGGCAGTTCTACATCGTCGTCGGTATCGGCATGGGTATCGGCATGACATGCATGGGGAACCTAGCCTGGCACCGAACGATCATCAGTTGGTTCGACCACTGGCGGGGACGCGCCATCGCGCTCGGCGTACTCGGCGCATCGCTCGCCGGGGTCGCTATGCCACCGCTCGTCACCAACCTCGTCGAGTGGATCGGATGGCGCTACACGTTCGTGCTTTTCGCCGCGACGACCGTGGTCACGCTCGTGCCGCTCGTCATCATCTTCCTGAAAGACCGGCCCCAGGAGATCGGCGAGATTCGCGACGGCCATCGTTACGTCGAAGCCAATCCCAAGGAGCAGACCGCGGAGGCTTCGGAGGAGCGCGTCTGGATCTGGCAGGAACTCATCAGGCTACCGGCGTTCTGGAGTATCGCCATCATGTTCGGCTCGATGGGATGCGTGTACTCCGCGACGATGTTGCACCTCTTCGGTCACGTCGAAGATATCGGCCTGCCCGGCAGCGACGCCGCTTACGTGCTTTCCGTGACCGCCCTTTTCGCCGCCCTCGGCAAACCAGTCGTCGGTTGGATGGCGGACGCGTTCGGTTCCCGTCTGACGATCTGGACCGCCCTCGTCTCGCAGGGCATCGCGTTGACGGTTCTTGCTTACGCCGATTCGTTCCTGATGGCCGCCGCGGGTGGATGCCTCTATGGATTCGGCTATTCCGGAATGAGCCCGTTACGCACGTTCGCGTTGTCGGTCACGGTCGGCAATCGATCGTTCGCCAACGCCAACGGCGTGCTGCGCATCGTCGAGCTACCACTGGTACTCGCCGCTTCACCCCTCGCGGGATTCATCCACGACACGACGGGTAGCTACCAGCTCGCTTTCCTGATCCTCGCCGGACTCATGGCGGCAAGCTGCGTTGGTCCTTTCCTCATTCGCGCGGGCGGGGCGCGTGAACGTGCCCGCCTCAGCGACGTAAAGACGGCTGCTTGACGCTTTTAGGACGTGAGTTGGCGAACCGTCGCCAGCAACGCATCGTGCGTGTTCAAGGTCAGGAGAGCGCCGAAGAGACCGAGCAGGAAGAAGCACACCAACGTGCCATCAACGACACGGCGTCGTGCGACCAGTCCCACCAATCCGGCCAACGCGAAGACGACGTTGCTGACGAACATCGGATGGAACGCGAGCGGCAAATCGAACGCCAGGTAGAAGAGTGGAACCGGCTGGATCTGCATCGTGACGAGCACCGCATAGAACGGCACCCGCACCGACTCGAAATGCGCCCGATAGTCCGCTGCGTGATCGAGAGGGACGAGTAACGAAACGGCAATCAGCACCGAAATGGGGCCCGTTAGGAGCAGCACGAACTCGATCAGCGTCCAGGAAGGCGCTTCCCCGTAAGCCCAGAGCTGCCAGAAGAGCGTGACGTGATAGGCGAGCAGACCCACCACCCAGGATGCATGAACCCAATCGCGCCGCTCGGCGGCGAAGATCGGCGCCACGTTGGTGAGTGAACGCGCTAGGCTGAACGACAGAATCAGCGAGGTCGCGATCGAGATGTATTCGAAGAGTGACACGCATTCACTCCGAGGAACGCGAGGTCAAGTAAATCGCAGATTCTCCCGCAGCGCGATCAGAAGCCTCAAAAGAGCTGCTCGTGGCGGATCCGGAACAACCGTGGCTGAACGTGCAGCCACAAGACACGCTTAATCTCCTGGGCGAGGCGTCCGCCCGCTACCGGATCGCCATAGGCCCTTGCGCCGGCAGCCGCACCCTGACGCTCAAGAACCCCGCGCTGCAGCACGAAACGTCGCCAAGCCCTTCACGGCGGACCGCGACGGATTCTCACTGAACGCCGCGGTGGCCTGCCAGCCCCACCTCCAGCGTGAGCTAGAACCCAGCTACCTTGCCAGCCGTCCGACACCCCTCACCCACGAACACTCCGTTGGCCGCCTACGGCCCAAATCGATAGTCTGGCCTTGTCCGAAAGGGCCGGTAATCTCGCCTATCCGCGTAGCGCCAGAAACACAATCAAAATATTCGAAGCTCCCTTTGGTGATGCCATGAGTCAGTTTGAGTACATCACCATCGCGACAACGCTGGTCTTGTCGTTCAGTTTTGCGCGAACGCTCTCGAACGTGGCACCCGTCCTCGAATCCAACGAACGATATTGGGTGCATACGCTTTGGGTGGTCTTGCTGCTTGTTAACCACCTCACCGTATTCTTCGGCACCGCGATGCAGGCAGACGTCGAAATATGGACGTTCGCGAAGTTCTGCGCAATTTTAGTGCCTCCGCTGATTGTGCTGCAGTCCGCAACAGTACTTCTCCCGAATCGACCGGTTACGAATTTTCGCAAACACATAGAATCGATTCGCGTGCCGTTCTACGTACTTTGGGGATTGCTCGGGGTCTTGGTTCAACCGCAGTACTTCCTCATGCACGGAACCATCGATTACAACCAGCTTGTATTCACGTGTGCACTCGGCAGCTTGTTTTTTTGGGCGCTTATTTTCGGCGACCGCGCTTCGATCAAATCCTGGTGTTCGTCGCTGCCGCCGTGGTTGGGACCTACGTCGTGCTGATGTGGGACTTGCCGCTGTTCGAGTTGGTCCGTTTTTAATACATCCCGCCGGCGAACGCCTAAACAACGAATTGTTACGAGCGTGTGAGCGCCAACATTCACATCCGACCGATGCGGCATCGCGTAGGCTGGGGTGGATGGCGTGAAAAGCAATCACGAGGCGCGGCAACAAGACACAGTCCAACACGCTTCCGAATTCGTCGCGAAGGTGGCGACGCTCGTGCCCCGCGTTCGTTAGTCGCTTGATTACCGATCAGCCGGCGGTACGCCGAAATCGGAATCATCGGCGACGTGCACGTCGCTCGATTGGGCGGCGACCTCGACAATCGCCGCGAAGAAAATGGTTGCGATGACGAGCGCGAGCGAACTTCGCATAGCCGGTACCCCTAAGAACTGTCGGGGCGGGGTGGAGAAGGTTCGGTCGTGGGTTCGTGGCCCGGCGGCTCGCGAAACGGAGCGCCGATCGACGATCAGAAAATCGCGGTATTCAGTCGTCGCGCGTGTAGATGACTGCGCCTCTCTGAATGACGATCCGAACGTCGGTGAATCCGAGCGCGCTGTCGATCGGACCGCCGAGAACCGTCAGGTCGGCTCGCGCGCCGACTTCGATCGCGCCACTCTCGTCCGCGTTGCCGAGGCGAGACGCCGGGTTCGTGGTCAGCGATGCCAGGATTTCCGCGGGCGACATGTTCGCCTGGGCCATCAAGGCGTACTCCTTCGCTGGGTCATCGTCGGCCATGTAGCCAACGTCGGTGCCAAACAAGACGACGCCTTCGGCGGCGACCCACGCGGATAGCTGGTTTACGGCTTCTCGAGCGAACCGTTCTGCCACGTCGGCGCGTTCGTGCCGCATCTCGTACGGCCAGAGCGAGAGCGTGGGAACGAGCGCGACGTCGTGCGCTTTCATGAGCGCCACGGTGGCCGGTTGCCAGAGCCCCGATTGTGGCGTCGTGTGCATGATGACATCCGCGCCCGCAGAGACCGCGGCCACCAGTGCCGACTCGACCGAGGGGTGAATCAGGACCGGGACCTGGGCGGCGCTTTCGACCGCGATCTTCAGCAGTGGCTCGCCGATTCGAAAGCTCCCTCTACCCGGCGATGTAGCGTAGAGCTTGATGAAGTCGACGCCTCGTTCGATTCGTCGGACGACGGCTGCCTCGACATCGGCTTTCGTCGCCACGCGGTCGATCCCAATAGCGTCCAGCGAAAAGAAACCCAACGCCTCCCAGATTGCCGCGACGTTGGCGGGCGGATCACCGGGGCCGTAGATCGGCGCTCCAGCGGTCAGTATCCGTGGCCCGTGAACCTCGCCGGCATTGACACGTTTGCGCAACGCTTGGGTATTGCCATGGTTTGACCACGCATCGATCACCGTCGTGAAACCGTGGCGCGTGAACATATTGGCCAGTTGTGTGGTCAATACAGCGGCGGAGGTGTCGCTCGCCCGTGCCCACTTACGCTGCAGAAAATGCACGTGGCTATTCCAATAGCCCGCGGTGATCGTCTTGTCTCGGCAATCGATCAGGTGTGCGTCCGGCGGGATGTCGATGCTCTCGCTCGGTCCAACGGCGGCGATCCGCGATCCACGTACGACGACGGTGCCGTTCTGGATCGGCGCCGCGAAGGGTTGCGTGTGAATGGTTGCGTTCGTGAGAACCAGCGGCACCGAGTCGGCCCTGGCGGACATCGAGCAGGCCAGCAATGCCAGGACGAGCCAGACTCTCAACGAGAGATCGGGATCCATATCTCGACTCCTCTCGTGCCGGCGTAAGCTACAAACGTCTCGTCGTAACATTCGATCGTTGGGGCCGATCGGTCGATTCGATAGCCGTCAGGTGGGCTCCAGCACGTCCAGATGCTGAGCCAGGTACTCGGGATGTCCGCAACGTGGCCGTTGTGTGTAAAAACGGCGTATGTCCGTCGTGGCAACGGCGCGACACACCATCCCGGCGGCGCATCGCTCTCCCGCCGTAGGCGAATGCCGCACAAATAGCTGTGCTGCAGCCCGCGCGTGTCCGGTTGCCGGATACCGAAGAACGTCCGATCCACGCGAAGCGGGGGATTCCAGCCTTGCTGCTGGAAGTCGTGCCATTGGTTGGGATAGTGGTCCGCGCTTTTCTCGTAGGTCCGCTCGAGACCCGCCACGACCCATGGCCCGAGTGTGCGGATTTCTGCAACCGGCGCCGACAGCGACAGCAGTCCGCGTGATGCCGGCGGGACACACGCGACGATCGAGAGCCCGCGTCGTGCATCCATCGGCGTGCAGCCAAACCGACGTCGGAAGGCTCGGCAGAAGGCTTCGTGCGACGCGTAGCCCGCGCTCACCGCCACGTCCTGGACGGGGACCGTCGTCCCCGTGAGAAGGTCTGCCGCGAGGCTCAACCGACGCGCCTGGACGTAGCGCATGACGGTAAATCCGGTCGCCCGCGCGAAAATCCGGGAGAGGTGCCCCTGCGAAACGCCAACGAACGTTGCGACGCGTTCAAGCGTCAGGCGATGCGCCAGTTGTGCTTCGACGAACCAGATGGCGCGATTGATGATCGACGTATCACTCACCCGGATACTCTAGCGACGGCGCGATTCGATCCCTTGATCGAAATTGCTCAACTTCGCGAAACAAGACCGGACAGTGGCTACAGCCCCTGGTTTCGTGGCTCCGTTTTCAGCATTGTTCAGCCTCTACCGGCCAGGATCAGCTCGACGACCTTCGCGCCGTGTGTGTTCTGCGGGAAGTGGCCGGCGTCGGCAATGCGATCGAAGCGCGCATTCATTCTCGACGCCCAATCCCGTCCCCAGGCTTCGGTGAAGACGTCGTCGGTCAGGCCCCAGATGAAGTGACAACCTCCTTGCCAGCCGAGGAGCGTCTCGTAGTGCAGCGCGACAAAGGCACCAACGAGCTCCGCAAGCGCGGCCCGCCGGTACCTCGACGCGTACCGGGTAGACCACAGCAACCCGACGTGATCAGCGCTTCGTGATCGGCGCCCACAGCCACCCGCGTCATTCTGCTCTGTCAGCAGGCGATCCACACCAGCGTGAGCTAGAACCCAGCTACCTTGCCAGCGGTCCGACATCCCTCACCCACGAACCACTCCGTTGGCCGCCTACCGCCCAAATCGAACGCTGGCCTTGTCCGAAAGGGCCAGTAATCTCGCCGATCCGAACCCCAATCGTTAGCCTCCGCTAACTACGTGGAGACTGGTATGACTGGAATGGATATTGCTGAGCTACTCGGCAACCTCGGCGACTTTTTCGGGGCAATAGCGGTATTTGGGACCATCATCTACTTGGCCGTGCAGGTGCGATACAGCAAACACGCGGTCGAGGCCAACACACGCGCACTCGAAAACCAGCACAAACTCGCACTCGCTCAGGCATACCAGGTTCGTGCCACCGCTCTCGATGAGGCGCACCGAGAAAGAGGCGAGTCGACTTTCATGCCGCCGATAGCTGCAAAACTTCGTAGCGGCACATTTGCTGATCTTGATCCGGAGGAACAGTCTCGGTGTCGCGATATGGCATTGGCGACGTTCTGGCGACTCGACAACTCCCACTTCCAACGCGAGCAGGGGTTCATCACCGACTCGCACTGGGAGCACATGACTTTGCCGCAGATTCGCAAGATGGTGCCAATTTGGCAGGACTGGGGCGTCCTGGAAAACGTCGACATGAGACCCGCTTTCGGAATGCTCATCGATGAACTCGGCGCGGAAATCGAACGAAGCTCCGAAGCCAAAACGACCGCGTAACTCGCCACACCTACGCCAGACGCTAGCAGCTCCAAAGAGCGTTTCATTGCGTCGATAACAGCCGCTCGCGCTAGGGTAAAAGGATGACTGAACCACCACCAAAAAAGCGCTTAAGCGCCACTCGGCTGAACCTTTGGGTACAGACCGCGACTAGTCTCGCGGTCGTCGGTGGTCTTGCGCTCGTCATCTGGGATTTGAATCAGGCCCACACGATCGCGCAGAGCCAACTCACCAGTGACGCGTTCATGAGCTCGATGGACAACCGCAACGCCATGCTCGGCGAGGACGCCGCGTCCGCTGTAGCCAAGGCGTGTCTAGATCCAGCGGCTCTGGATTCGGGGGAAATCACCACGCTGCACAATTTCTATACCAACCGCGTCAACCTTCTTCGGCGTCGCCAAGCGATGTCCGAGCTACAGGGTGAAACGACAATTTTCCCCGAGGCCGCATTGAGCGAGGTGTTCACCTCCGCCTACGGGCGAGCTTGGTGGAATGCCGGGTTCGCACGGCTCAACGAGGACCCTCGCCTTGCGGCGCTGGGCGATCGGGTCATCGAGCAGCTGGGGCCCCCCGACTGCCGGCGTTTCTACGCCACGATGACAGCGATCGGACAACAGGTTGTCGAAGCCGAGCGGGTAGCAGCGCAGGCCCTCGAGCAACCGTAGACCCATGGCTCGATGTGGAGTCGATCCACTCGCGGAACGAGGCAACGAAGTTCATTCTGATAACGTCGCCGCGGCAACAGAACCACCGCGGCAGATCCTGCGAAGAGCCACGGAGAAGGATAACGATGTCCCGTTGGCGATCGATTGCTAGGAAGGTGCCGACCTCGTAGATAGCGACAATGGGCGCGAGGGGAACCGCCGCGAAGGCCCATGTCCGCGAGAAGCATTAAGCCACTCGCGACCACCGCGGCCTTTCCGCCTAGGGCCCGGTTCTACTGCCGGCGCTTAGCTTGACCGCAACCTCGGCATGAACGGAATGTCCGTATCCTCCGGCTTGGCCCCTGCAGCCGTCAGCATCGCGTGGACCTGGCCGCGGTGATGGGTTTGGTGATTGAACATGTGGATCGTCAACAAGCCCACGTTCTGGGTGAACTCCTTACCGATCGCCGCCGAAACATAGGTGATCGAACTGTCGAGGTGCGACTGTTCGACCGACGCAGCCCATGCCGAGATTGTACTGTCCAGTTCATCGCGCGCGTGTCGCAACTCAGCCCACTCACCGCCTTCAAGAACTGTTTCCTGCATCGACTTGGATTTCGGCGGTACACCACCACCCAGTCGCGACATCCATAGCCGGTCACCCCAAAGAATGTGATTGAGCGTGCCTTCGATTGAGCCCCAAAACGCGCCGCGGTCGGCTTTGCGTTCCACCTCTGTCAGTGATGTCGCTGCGGCATACGCGCTGGTGTTTTGCCACTTGTTGTAGTCGGCCAAGATCTGAATCAGCTTGGTCGTAATCAACGCTTTCCTCCGGTGAGTCCCGCTCTCTTATGCTAGTCGATCAAACCGCGGGCCGGTCGATAGCGGACGGTACCAACGGCCAGAAGCGGACAACCAAAGAGTCCATCTACGTCGAAATCCGCGAATCGAATGGCTAGTTCTTGGGATCTAGGCGAAGCAATCGTCGTGGCGCGAATCCAGTCAACGCTCTAAAACCGAGGCTACTCGGGTTATCCGCTTCTACCTGCTTGTACTCAGAACCATCAACCGGGACAGCTTGATATTCGCCGCTGATCCCATCGATCGTGACTTAGACGTCAGGGTTTGCGATCGCCTCATGGTACCAACCACGCGGCCAATGATTCACGGAAGCGTAGAGCTTCCCTCCGCTCATGTTGCGAACCAGTACCCGATCGTTCTTGGCACCGTCCTGATCCATCGTCGTGATGACAAACGTGTCGTCAAACTCAGGTTGGCCTAGAATCAATCCTGCTTCAAATACGATAACGACTCCAATGTAGAAAAGTGCGATTATTCCTAGGGTTCTTATCGCTCGCATCAAGCTATATCCATCAGTTGTATTACATCATCAGAATTAGATTCTAATTGGGGTGGCTTTTCTGTTGCTATTGTACAGCTAGTGAAAGACCACTCTGGGTCGGAAGCGGATGTCTGCTCTCGGCCAGAAGCGGTCACGCGACTCCGATATCCTGCGCGCCTCCGCAATGGAAATAGGGGTAAGTCAATGAGTGTCGTCGCTGTAATTCAGGAGACGCAGGCGATATAGCTTCCTAGCATGGCGGCTATCATTCACCGCTTCTCGACCGGTAACCATCACCAAAATTTACTTCCCGTTCGCCAAATTGCGGTGGGCCGCGTGGGGACCATTACTGTGCAGCTAGACGACTCTTTTGCGCGTGAGCGCTTTCCTCGATCAACGAAGTACGACCGCGATTGGATGATCGCGAATTCCATGGGACCTAATGCGGTCTGGATTACCGAGTTCCTATCCGAAGCACTTGAGCTGAAGCCGGGGATGAAGGTTCTTGATCTGGGCTGCGGCAAAGCCATGAGCTCAATCTTTCTCGCCCGGGAATTTAGCGTCGAAGTGTGGGCAAACGACCTGTGGATACCCGCGTCAGTCAACGAGACTCGGATTCGCGAAGCCGGCTTGACCCATCAGATTCACGCGGTTCACGCCGAAGCGCATTCCTTACCCTACGAAGCAGCGTTCTTTGACGTAATCGTTAGCCTTGATGCCTTCCACTATTTTGGCACCGACGATCTCTATCTCGGCAATCTCGCGCCGTTTCTCAAGAAAGGCGGACAAATCGGGATCGTTTCTCCTGGTCTCCTCAGGGAGTTCGAGCGTGATCCTCCGGAACATCTACAACCAGGTTGGGCTTGGGATTTCGCCTCGTTTCACTCCCCGGACTGGTGGTCTCGGCACTGGGATCGAATCGGCAAGTTCGACGTGCAGACCGCAGACTGGCTCCAAGACGGTTGGAAGTTCTGGGCCCACTGGGATCGCGTCTGCGAGGAGGCGGGGGGTGTGAAGGGCGATGCAGAGATGGTGGAGACAGACGCCGGCAGGAACCTCGGGTTTGTGAGAGTGGTCGCCACGCTGCGCGAAACGGAGAGGTGGCGGAGTTAAGGAGCTGCAAATGTCGCCTGTGGGTCCGATAGCGGACGCCACCAATGATCAAAATTCCGACCTTTTTTGTCACTCGTTGCGAGTTCCCCACCGCTACCTAAGTGCGTGAAGTAGAAAGACCCGGATTGACCAGAACCCTCGTAGAAAATGAACCCATGAAAATTGGCTACGTCGGGGTCTCCACAGTAGAGCAACCTGCGAACTGCGCTAGATCGCGCGTGCGCCCGCCGAAGCCGGGTACGCTGGGCGGATGCGAATCGAGCGTTTGAGCAAACAAGCGTGGCGGCGGCTGAAGAAGATCCGCCTCCGGGCCCTCCTCGATGCGCCTGATGCCTTCGGCACGACGCACGAGGAAGCTGAGACCTGGCCCGACGAAGTCTGGCTACGACAGGCGGCGGATCTACCGACCTTCATCGCCACGGCGGGGACCGTGGACGTCGGCTTCGTGCGCATCAGTCCCGAAGGCCACGCGCCCGAGGATGCCGAACTGATTTCGATGTGGGTCGCCGAGACCGCGCGCGGTCGTGGGGTGGCCGAGGCGCTCGGCGACGCCGTCGTCGCCTTCGCACGGGAAGCCGGCGTCAAGCGGGTGTTGCTCACCGTGGCAGACAGCAACACCCGCGCTATCGCGCTCTACGAACGCCTGGGGTTTCGGCCGACCGGCGTGACGGGCGCATACCCGCCACCACGCGAGCACATCACCGAACACGAGCGCGCGTTCGTCATCTAATCCCGACCCAAAGAAAAAGCCCCATTCATCACTGAATGGGGCTTTCGCTACGAGCGAAGTTCGGAAGCGCTAGTACTGCGGACCGAACCGATACGTCGCCTCGAGGCCGGCAAAACGCGGGTAGAGCGATGCGCCGGTCAACGTGAAGTCGCCGCCGATACCACCGGTACCAAGTCCGCGCAGGTTGATGTCGTCGAAGACGTTGTCGACAAAAGCGCTCACGACCCAACGGTCCGTGGATTCGCGCCACGTCAGCCGGATGTCCGTGCGACGACGCGCGGGTACCTTGTCGAGGAACCGAACGATCCCGTCGGACTGATACTCACCCGTATAGGAGTGGGTCATACCGGCGGTCAGCGCGCCGTTGTTGAACTGCCACTGGTAGGAAGCCCAGAACGTGTACTTCTTCTCCGGGATCCGCTTGAGATCGTTGCCGTTCAGGTTCCGCACGAGGAAGTTATCTCGATCGAGAGAGTCGTTGAAGATCGTCGTCGGATAGGCCGGGTTATCCGTTTCGAGCTGCAGTTGATCCGACTTGTACTCGGTACTGGTCAACGACCCGTTCATGCCGACCGTCAGCGCGTCGGTAGCGAGCCACAGAACTTCCAGTTCGAAGCCCGCGTTCTCGGCTTCTTCCGCGTTGCGCACCTGGTCCTGGCTACCGCCCAACGTCTCGTTATAGACGTTGATTCGATCCTGATAGTTGTCATAGCTGTAGCGATAGATAGAAGCGTTCACTTGCAACTGGCCGTCGAAATGCAGGCCTTTGTAGCCGATCTCGTAGGCGATCACTTCTTCCTGATCGTATGCCGACGGCTCGATGCCGGAGAGACCGCCGGGCGGCGTACCGCGCGAGTCACCGATCCCCAGCGAATATCCGCCAGCGCGATAGCCGGTCGTCGCCGAGAAATAGATCAGCAGATCTTCGGTCGGCGTCCAGTCGAGGTTGACGCGCCAGGACGTATCGCCCCAGTCGTCATCCCCCGCCGCACGGTCAGAGAAGGAAAACGGAATACCCTGCAGGCGAAGCGGCGTCGCGCAGTTCGGGTCGGTCAAGCCACAAGCCGGCGCGATCGGTGCCGCCGGGTTGAACGTCGGTGCGGCATTGCCCATGAAGACGTTCGTCACCGCAAGACTCGTCAGGCCGATCAGCGTGCAGTCGAAGCCGAACACGCCGTCGCAAGCACCGTCGATGAATGGTCCGAGCACGGCCGGGTTCAGTTCGAAATAGCCCGTACGATCCTCGAACGCGGTCTTTTCGTCTTCCGCCCAACGCAGACCGACAACCAGCGCCCACTCTTCGTTGAAGGTGTAGGTGCCTTGCGTGTAGACCGCGGTGGCGTCGGTTTCGACGGTGTTCCAGTACTCGTAGTAGGCGCCGGACGGATCACCTTCCCAGATACCGAGCACCTGGGTGCCGACCGGCGCATCGCCGCGACGGACGTGATTGAGTGCCCCACCGGTCGTGACGAACGGCAGGAATCCCGCCATGCCGCCATAGTTCACCGGGTTGACGTAACGTCCCTGACTGTGGAGGTCGCGGAACGCGAAGTTCTGCAACCGATCCGAGTTGAAGAAGTAGACCCCGCTGGTGAGTTCCAGGTTATCGCCCAGTTGCCACAGGAGCTGCAGCTCATGCGAGTAGGTCTCTACCGCTTCGAGCACGGTCGAGCGCGGTTGCGCAAACGTGCCGTTCGTACTATCGAGATCGATATCGAAGGTGTAGTCGAAATCCATCCAGCCGCCCAGATACTTGATCGTGGTCGTCTCGCTCAGATCCCATGCGATTTCGAACTGTACGGCGTTCTGATCGAACTGCTCGTGGTTGTCGCCGTTCGTGGCGAGCCGGTTATTGAGATCGTCGATGTCGGTGTCGACTTCAAGACCCGTCAAACCGAACCCAGCGTTCGGCACACTCGATGTCGCCCGGTCGACTCCGGGTACTGGCAGACGGCCGTAGAGCGTGGTGCCGTTGGGGTGCGGGAAAGCAAACGCCCCCGGCGTACCCGCGGCCGTCGGCACGACGCCCCGCGCGTAGTTGTCCACGTTGCGTCGGCCGCGATCGCCGAGCACACCCTGATCGAGCACGATCGAGCCGCCAATGATCCGGTCGGACGAGCGATCGTTCCAACGGGCGAACACAGTCACCGTATCGCTCGCGATCCACTCGAGCGACAGCCCCAGGTTCTGATCGTCGATGCTGTTGATGCCGGGCGAACCGTTCATGCCGTCGATCGAAGGATCTCGATCCCGCTTGACGCCCGTGAACCGATACGCCAGCCGGTCGGCGATGATCGGACCCGACAGGACGCCGTAGTACTCACTCGTACCGAGCGATCCCTGAATCGTACGGGCTTCACCTTCGAAATCCATGGTCGGGCGGTTGGTGATGTAGTTGAGTGCGCCGCCAATGGAATTGCGCCCATAGAGCGTGCCTTGCGGGCCACGCAATACCTCGATGCGCTGAACGTCATAGAGACCGTTCTCGGACGCGGCGATGCCGAAGTCCTCGGAATAGACGCCGTTGTAGTACGTCGCGACACCGGGATCGCCGCCCAACGCGCGGAAGTTTCTGCCGACACCACGAATCCGGATGTCGTAGGCATCACGCGTCGTTGCGGGAATGAAGTTGACGAGTTCATCGGCACCTTGCAGGCCGAAATCTTCGATCATGTCTTCGCCGAACGCGGTGATGGAGATGGATGTGTCGGAGACGGTGGATTCACGCTTCTCAGCCGTGACCGTGATCTCCTCGATCCGGCGCCCGCCGTCATCAGCCTCCTCGGCTGTGGCGGCAAACGGCGCCAGCAGGAACGCGCACGCGAAGACGCGTGCACCAGTTCTCAACGCGGACATTTTATGCCCCTCCTGGATGCAATTTTTGTTGTAACTATCCCCATCAACAATTTTGTCGGTATCGCGCGAATAGGTCTACGTAAAATCTCGTCCTTTTGTGGAATCGTTCGACCACCATGCGAGGGGCGAGAGCCGGTCGATGCGTCGCGCTGGCCCCCCGACAACCAACACGCTCCAATGTCGTCATGATTGATACGAACTCGATCGAACGCTTTCATCGCGACGGCGTCGTTCCGCTCTACGGGGTGTTGAACCCGGCGGACCTCGAAATCGCCCGCACCGCTTTCGACTGGTCCATCAGCCATCCCGGCCGCGGCGCGTCGAAACACCTCATCGCCGGTTCACCCGGCAGCTTCTACGGTGATCTCGCCAACCCGAACGCGTTCGGTGCTTATGCCCGCGCTAATACCGAAACCGCACTCCCGGACCTCGTCAGCGCACTCTGGAGCAAGCCCGACGTCTGGTTCATGTACGAGCAGGTGTTCGTCAAAACCGGTGATTCGGAAGAAGCCGCACGGCGAACACCCTGGCACCAGGATGTGCCTTATCTGCCGATCGAGGGTGACGATCTCGCGGTGATCTGGATTCCGTTCGAGCCCTTGAGCGAAGCGGAATCGCTCGAATTCGTCGTCGCTTCGCACCACGGCACGCTCTTCGACGGCAGCCGCTTCGATCCCGACGACGCCACGTTACCTCTCTACGGCACGAGAGAACTGCCCCGGTTACCCGACATCGAGGCTCGCCGCGAGGACTACGAGATCGTCTCGTTCGCCGTCCAACCGGGCGACGTGGTGGCGTTTCATCCGGCGATGCTGCATGGCGGCGCGCCCGCGGCGCCCAACAAGCGACGCAATACGCTTTCGCTACGCTATTTCGGTGACGATGCACGCGTCGCGTGGCGGCCGGGCGATACGCCCGAGCGCGTCGACGCGGTCACCGAAAGCGAATCCGTTCACCCGATGGCGCTCGCCAAGAAAGCCGGCAAGGGCGCGCCGTTCCGCCACCCTCGTTTCCCGCAAGTGCACCCGCGCTAGGGCGCACGCATGAGTCAGGCGTTGGCGCTCGCCTTACGTGTGGTCTTCTTCGCTTTCACTTCCTTCGACAGCCGCGCCACTTCCGCCTGAAGATCGTCGATCGCCGCGCGTAGCGAAGCGACTTCATCGGCTGCGCCATTGGCGCACACACGATCGTACTGCGCTTTCAAACGCCGGCCGCTGTCCCGCTCCTCCGCGATATAGCGCCCGAGCAGCGCGCCGGTCTCCGGGTCGATCGTCGTGTCGTTGAAGAAGCCGGTAAAGGGATCGGGCGCATCGTCGCCGCTATTCCCGCCCGTCAGCATGGCCACTTTTTCAGCGTCGGTGGCATCGGACCCGGCACACGCCATGAGCCCGTCGAAGTCGCTAAAGACCTGAAACGCGCTCGACTCATCAACCGAGTAACCGAGTTCACACATTCGCTTGGTGAATGCCATCGCGTGTTCGCCTTCACGAATCGCGACGAATTCGAGCACCGATTTGAGCTCGGCGTCGGCCGTCGAATCCGCCCAGGTCTGCAGTAGCTTCTCTGCTTTGCCTTCGTTGACGGCAATCGTGTTGAGAAGCGGAAGAAAGGTGGGTTCGCTCATGAAGTTCCCCTAACTGATTGATTTTGTTCGCATGAATTTATCGTTCTCGCCGAAAGTCAGACAAGCTCGTACTCATCCGCGGTCGGTGCCCGTGTCTGCTGCCAGAATTCGAGCAACGTGAAAGGCCAGTTCTGTGTGATGCGCCCGGAGGCGTTCTTGTACCAGGTACTGACGTCGGACTGCCCCCACGCCATGCCGAGATTGCCCCGGTCGATCCACTCGTTGTAGCCGTCGTGGACGTTCTCGCGTACGTCGAGCGCTTTGTTCTCGTGCGCCATCGACATGGCGAGGCAACCGAGGATGTAGCGGACCTCACATTCGGAGAAAAAGACGATGCTGCCGTTCACGACGATGTTCGTATTCGGGCCGTAGCACATGAAGAGATTCGGAAACCCCGGCACCGAGATTCCTTTGTAGGCGCGCGGCTCACCGGCCCATTGATCGTGCAATTCCTTGCCGTCGATGCCATAGAACTCCATGGGAAAGAGAAAGCTCGATGCCTTGAAGCCGGTCGCAAAGACGATGACGTCGAAATCGTAAGCATTCCCCGATGAGGTCTCGATACCGCCGGCCGTGATCTTTTCGATGGGATCGGCGATGAGTGCAACGTTGTCACGTTTCAACGAACTCAGATAACGGCCGTCGTCGATCAACGCGCGCTTCGCGCCCGGCGGATAGGCCGGAACACACTTCTCGAGCAGGTCCGGCCGATCGTGGAAGTGCATCTGGAGGTTGCCGACCAGTGCATCGCGGAAATGCTGATTCGCCTCGCTCACCGACTCTTCGGGCCGGTTCCAACCCTCCTCCGCCGTCACGGCGCCGAGCAAACCTTCCGCGGAACGCCAGAACATGTTGAAGCGGAACCACCGGGCGTAGAACGGCACATGGTTCAAGAGCCAGTGCTTTCCTTCGGGAACATGCTTGAAGTAGTCCGCATTCGGCACGATCCAGGGCGGCGTGCGCTGGAAGAGCGTCACACTCTGGGCTTGCTCCGCGATGATCGGCGTGAACTGAAAAGCACTCGCGCCGGTGCCGACGACGCCGACCTTCTTGCCGGTAAGATCGATGTCGTGACGCCATCGCGCCGAATGAAACGATTCACCCGCGAAATCGTCGCGACCAGCAATCATCGGTTCGTTCGGCCGATTCAGTTGTCCGACGGCACAGATGATCGCGTTCGCCGACAACGTTTCTTCGCCGCCGCTCGCCCACGCAACCTCTACCTGCCACAGCCGAGTCTCCTCGTCGTAGCGCGCGCCGAGGACCTCGCAGTTGAACCGAATCGAGTCGCTCAGTCCGTAGTCGTCGACCGTATCGGCGAAATACTGGTGCAAGACCCGCTGTTCCGAGAAATGCTGCGGCCAATCCTGCGGACGGAATGAGTACGAATAGGTGTGGTTCGCGCTATCGACTCGACAGCCCGGGTAGGTGTTCTCGAACCATGTCCCGCCCACATCCGGGTTCTTTTCGAGAATCTCGAAGCTGATACCGGCTTCCTTCAGGCGGATGCCCGAAAGGATTCCCGACATGCCCGCACCGATCACGAGCACCTTCAAGCCTGCTCGGTCGGCGTGCGGAATCGCGTCGAGTTCCGGTTGTGCGTACGGATCCTCGCCATGCATGCCGAGTTCCGATGTCAGAAAGTCGACGTATTAGTCCGCCACGTGGGCACCGACAAGGAAGTCGAGCATCTCGCGTAGTTCCGAATTTGTCGGATCGTGCAACGGCGCCCCTTCGTCACGAAAGCGCGCGAGAGCGGCCGCGGCCCGATCCCGGACGTAAGCACGATCGGCATCGGTCAATCCGTCGTCGGGATTGAGGAACTCCATCTTCGGCTGGATGTCACCGCGGATCACGTCGAGATCCCCGGTCAGATGGCAGAGGGCCAGCATGAGCGACGGGATATGCGCTTCATCCAGGTGACGACGGATCTCTTCGTCGCTCGCGATGATGGGTTGCAGGTGGTCGGTCATCGACATGGGTTCTCTCCTTGATCTGATCCGACGTTCATTCAAACGTGGACGACTTCGAACCCGATATTAGGGAAATGCACGATCACGCGCCCCGCCTCATCATCCTCGCGCTCGATGACGAAGAGCGCGCGAATCTTCTCGGAGAAGAGACGCGGGGGATAGTAGTGCAGCATGGGCGTTGACAAGTGAAAGCTCCCAGGGAATGCGAGTGTTATCGTCGGTGCGCGACGCGACGCTCAGTGGGTTCGCTCGCTTGACGTGACAAAGACATCAAGACGGAAGGAGTCATCGAATGACGGCACCCGGTTCCGTGCGTCGATCGACGTTCCCGCAGCCGAACGACACCTGGGAGACGATTGCCGAGCGCGAGTTCCCCGATGACGACCCGACGACGACGGTGAGTCAATTGCAGAGCTGGAACATGCACGTCTTCATGCGGCGGAACGACCCCGCGCAACCGATTCTGCCGAGCGACGTCATCTTCCTCGAGGCGCCGCGCAGCCAATGACTGATTGCCCGCCCGACGCGACCATCGCCCACGTCCGTGTCGCCGCGGCGCACGAAGGCGTGGCCGAGCTCATCGTCACGCTACGCCATGCAAACGGCGGCCTGTCCGACGTGGCAATGGATGAGATCGCCGCCGATGCGCTCATGCGCCAGTGCGCCGCCAAAGCCTCGGACGATCTGATCGGCGTCGGCTGGGACCACGTCCGCGACGCGCTGGCCAAATCCTGGAATCGATTCAATCCCGATCAACTCAAGGCGACGCGCTGACGAAGCCGTCGGTACCAACGGAGAACACGCCGTGTACGACCTCATCATCAAGAACGGACTCATTGTCGACGGCAGCGGTGTGCCCGGATACCGCGCGGATCTCGGCATTAGAAACGGGCGGATCGCGCGGATCGGTCGACTCGACGCCGAGTCGGCGCAGACCATCGACGCCGAGGGCCTCGCCGTCGCACCCGGGTTCATCGACCCACACACACATTTCGACGCGCAACTCCTGTGGGACGGCGCCGCCAAACCCGCACTTGCGCACGGCGTCACGACCATCGTGCCAGGCAATTGCTCGCTCTCCCTGGCGCCGCTCAAAGAGAAGCATCGGATGAAGCTCGTCGGCATGTTCAACCAGATCGAGGAGATGCCGCACAAGGCATTTGCCGAAGGCGTCGAATGGAACTGGGAGACGTTCGATGAATACCTCGATCGCATTCGCGCGGATCTCAAGATCAACGTTGCACCCCTGGTCGGCCATAGCCTGCTGCGCCTCTGGGTAATGGAAAACGCGTCTATGGAACGCACGGCTTCGCCAGACGAAGTGAAGGCGATGCAGGACCTCTTGCGCGAGTGCCTCGATGCCGGCGCCGTTGGTCTCTCGACCAGTTTCGTCGACATGGACGAGACCCTGAAGCCGGTCCCCAGCCGATACGCGGACACGAGCGAACTCCGGGCACTCGCGAGCGTGCTCGGTGAATACGGCCGCATGCTGCAGATCGTGCCCGAGTTCTACGATCCCGATCTCAACATCGCGCGCATCGATCAACTCGCCGAACTCTCGCTCGAGTTCGGCATCCCGACCACCTTCTCACCGCTCTTCGTCAACAACACGGGCGCCGACGGCGTCGAGCGTGTCATGCAGCGCGTCGACGAACAGTTCGCGGCGGGCGCCCGGGTCTGGCCGCAGGTGCAGACCCGGCCGATCGACCTGAGCTTCAGCTTCGCTGTCCCGAGTCTCCTCTTCATCCGCTTCCCGAGCTGGTATCAGGTGATGCGCTTCGGCACGAAGGAGGACATCCTCGAAGCGTTCGCCGACCCCGATCGCCGTCCGGGGTTCGTTCAGGAAGCATCGATGCGGGGCGAACTCTGGCCGGGGCTCGTGCTGCGTCAGGTCCAGTCTGATGCCAACCAGTCGCTCGTCGGCAAGACGCTCACCGAGATCGCCGAACTCCGCCAGACGACCCCGATCGAGGCGATGATCGACCTGTCGCTCGAAGAAGACCTCGACGCCCACTTCCTCGCCGCCAACATGGGTCACAACGACGATGAGGCGGTCGCTCAGCTACTCAACCATCCGCTGGTCCACGTCGGTGCGAGCGACGGCGGTGCACACATTCTGTCGTTCGCGACCTACGGTGACACCGGCTATCTACTTGGCCACTTCGTCCGCGATTTGCAGCAGTTCGGCCTCGAGAAAGCCGTGCAGAAAATCACCGCCGACACCGCCGCGATCTGGGGGCTCGACGAACGTGGACTGCTGCGCAATGGCTACGTCGCCGACATCACGATCTTCGATCCGGAGACCGTCGACCGCGGGCCGGAGTACTACGAACAAGACGTGCCGGGCGACGGCAGCCGCTATGTACGCGATCCCGAGGGTATCGACACCGTGATCGTCGGCGGCGAAGTCGCCTGGACGGCGGAGTCCGGCTACACGGACGCCAAACGCGGCGCGATATTGCCGGGCGCTTCGTAGGTCGACGTGGCCTTTAGCAAGGGTCTCCACGAGCTCGGCAACCACGCCTGGGCTTATCTGCAACCCGACGGTTCGTGGGGCTGGAGTAACGCGGGCCTCGTCACCGATGGCGACGAATCGCTGCTCGTCGACACGCTGTTCGATGAACACCTCACCGCCGAGATGCTCACCACCATGAAAGACGCGACGGGGGTTGGCGGCGCCGAAGTCACCACCGTCGTCAACACGCACGCCAACGGTGATCACACGCACGGCAATGGTCTCGCGACCAACGCCGAGATCATCGCTTCCGAGGCGAGCACGCGCGAGATGAACGAGACGCCGCCGGAGATGCTCGCCGCGCTCCTCGAAAACGCGCCCAACATGGGCGAGACGGGTGAGTACTTCCAGCATTGCTTCGGGCCGTTCGACTTCGCCGGCGTCAACATGCGGTTGCCCACAAAAACCTTCAACGGCGCGCTGACGCTCAAGGTCGGCGACAAGGACGTCCATCTGACCGAAGTCGGCCCGGCCCACACCGCGGGCGACGTACTGGTCCACGTGCCGGCCGATCGAGTGATCTACACCGGCGACATTCTCTTCATCGAAGGTACGCCGATCATGTGGGCGGGCCCGGTCGAGAACTGGCTCCGAGCCTGCGATCTGATCCTCGATCTAGACGTCGATCACATCGTGCCCGGGCATGGGCCGCTGACCGACAAGGGGGGCGTTCGTCGCATGCGCGACTATCTGAGCTTCGTCGATGGCGAAGCCCGTCGATGCTTCGATGCGGGTCTCTCGGCCGAGGATGCCGCTTTCGAGATCGACCTCGGCGAATACTCGAACTGGATCGATTTCGAGCGGATCGTCGTCACCGTCGACGCCCTCTATCGTAGCTACCGAGGGGATGGAGAAGCCGGGCTCGATGTCGTCCGGCTCTTCGATCTGATGGGCAAGTTGTATCGCGACCGGCGTGGCCGGGCCTGAGCGAGGACTCTAAGCGAAGACCGTATCCCAGGGGACCAACAGCACGGTCGCGTCCCAAACGGCGTGGATCGAGACGACTGTCCATAGCGACGACGTGCGCTGGTAGATCACGGCGAAGATCATTCCGACGACAAAGAAACCGGCCATCAGCGGGAGCGGCAGAATGCCGTGAAAGAGTACGAACGATGCCGTCGACAGCACCATGGAGAGCCAGACCGGATGGCCCGTGCGTTTGAGCGTCGACATCATGTAGCCGCGGTAGATCACTTCCTCGCAAAACCCGGCCGTGATCGCGATGAGGACGACGCCCCAGCGATCGAGACCGTGCATCTGGCTTTGCTGCCATTGCGCCAACGGATCGGACCCGAACGCCAGAATGAGAACACCGCAGTAGATGGTGATCACCGCAAGGAAGCAGACGAATCCGAGGAGCGGGCGCGGAAGGCCGATCTCCTTTGCACCGCTGAGGCAGATCAACGTCCAGGCAATGACGAGCCCCGCGAGTACCCAGTGCAGGACGCCCGAAAGAACCACCGAGGTCGGCCACTCCGCCGTTCTCGCCAACGCGTAGAAGAGTGGCACCAGAACGAGCGCGAGCCACCCGGCCGCCTTCTCGTGCTGGTGAGGTTTTGTCTCGCCCATAGCTAGACGTCCAATTGCCAACGAAGTGCGCCACTCAGGCACGTGAACCCCTTCGCCCCGAGGCGTGAGCCTGCCACTATGGCGCGGTCTGAATCCGCGGAACGACCCATGCTCCGAGCCTATCGAGTTCTTGACCTCACCGACGACCGCGGCGAACTCGCCGCCATGATCCTCGGCGACATGGGCGCGGACGTGATTCGCGTTGAACCGCCCGGCGGTACGGCCGCCCGCTCGACGTATCCGCGGATCGACGGGGCGGACGCACTCGACGCGAGCCTGCCCTTTCAGGCGTTCAACCGGAACAAACGCTCGATCGTGCTAGACCCCGCGAGCGACGCGGATCAGGCCACTCTCGTCGAACTCGTGCGTGGTAGCGATTTTGTCATCGAATCCGGCATGCCGAGCATCCTCGCTGACTACGGGCTCGATTTCGACGCACTCAAGGGCGCAAACCCCAAGATCGTGCACGTCATGCTGAGCCCGTTCGGCTCGACCGGCCCAGCGGCGGACCGCCCCGCGAATGACCTCACGCTCTCCGCGCTCGGCGGTCAGGCGGGAATCCAGGGCCCGGCCGACCGCGCACCGATCCGAATCACCGTGCCGCAGATCTGGCGGCACGCGGGCGCGGAAGGCGCGGCCGCCGCGCTCATCGGCCACGCACGCATGACCGCGACCGGGGAAGCACAGTTCGTCGATGTCTCGGCCCAATGCGCCTCGACCTGGACGATGATGAACGCGATGGATTCCTTCGCTATCGACGGAACCGACTTCGAACGCATGGGCTCGACCGTCCAGATGGGCACGATTGCGATCGATCCCGTCTTTCCCTGCAAGGACGGCTACGTCGTCGCCGTACCGTCCTCCGACAGCGCCGCCGGACTCCTCGGCCATCTACTCGGCGAAGGCATCGCCGATGAGAGCTGGCTCGAAGAGGACTGGTCGACGTACCTGATGCGGATGCTGCAGGGCGAGATACCGAAGATCAGTCCGGACATCATCGCGCCCGCGATCGCCGAATTCTTCAGCCGCAAAAACAAATCTGATCTCTTTCAGATCGGGCTCGAATGTGACGTCACACTCGCGCCCGTCAACAGCGTTGCCGACCTGCTCGAACTCGAACAGCTAAAAGCCCGCGAGGCGTTTCCCGAAACGCCGCTACCCGGCGGGTCGACGGTGCTCGCACCGGGACGATTCGCACTCGCGACGAAGACTCCGCTCGTTCTCGACCGAGCAGCGCCGAAGCTCGATGAGCACGGCGCGGAGATTAGAGCGGAGCTCGATTCATCGCCTCGTCGACCGGCCAGCCCCACCGTCAGCTCGAGCAAGAACGGCAATCCGTTCGACAACGTCAAAGTGCTCGACGTCACCTGGGTTATTGCGGGACCCGCGTCCGCACGTTACCTGGCGGACCACGGCGCGGACGTCATCAAGGTCGAGTCGGAGTTGCGCCCCGATGGCGTGCGCCGGCTGGGTCCCATTGTCGAGGAAGAGACGGGTTGGAACGGCTCCCATTTCTACGGCGAGTTCAACGCGGGCAAACGTTGCATTCAGTTGAACCTGAAGGAACCGGGCGCCGTTGAGATCCTCCGGGATCTCATCCACTGGGCGGATGTCATGATCGAGAACTGGGCGCCCGGGGCGACCGAGCGAGCCGGCATTCACTATCAAGCCAACCGTGAGATCAATCCGGATCTGATCATGCTGAGCACGAGCCTCATGGGGCAGACGGGACCGACACGGCAGGTCGCCGGCTACGGCTATCACGCGGGCGCCATGGCGGGTTTCTACGAGGTCACGGGCTGGGGCGGCCAGGCGCCATCCGGACCGTGGTTGGCGTATACCGACTGCATCGCCCCCCACTTCGTCGCCGCACTCATCGCCGCTGCGCTCGATCATCGCCGGCGCACGGGCGAAGGCCAGCACATCGACGCCGCCCAATTCGAGATGGCCCTACAGTTTCTGGCACCCGAGATCATGGATCTGCAGCTTTCGAGCTACACCGCCACCCGACTCGGCAATCGATCGCCCTATCACGCTCCACACGGCGTCTACGCTTGCGCAGGCGAGGATCAGTGGTGCGCGATCGCGATCGACAACGACGCAGAGTGGCAGCGCTTGCGCGAACATCTCGGCAACCCGGATTGGGCACGCGATACCGCCTACGACACGACGGCCGGTCGCCTCGCGGCGCACGATCTGATCGATGAGCACCTCACCGAGTGGACGTCGACGCGATCACCTGACGCCGTGATGGATGAACTCACCGCGGCCGGGATCAAGGCCGGCAAGGTGCAACGCTCGAGCGATCTCGCGGTCGACCCGCAGTACCAGCACCGCGGCTTCCACCACTTCCAGGACCATCCGAACATGGGTTCGGTGCCGTACGCCGGGCCGCAGTTCGTGATCCCAGGCTATGACGCGGGTCCGCACAACTGCGCGCCACTGCTCGGCGAACACACCCACGAGGTCTTGCGCGACGTGCTCGGTATGTCCGCGGAAGCGATCCAAGCGGCGGCGGAAGCCGGCGCGCTGCAATAGGAGCGGCGAATGCCGACGCGCGGCAATAGACGCGGCGGAAGCCGGCGCGCTGCAATAGCGGTGCGCGTTACGTCAACGCGGTGCGATCAGCCGGTCTGATGAAAGACCGGCCACGTCTCGTCGAGTTCACCGTCGGTGACCGTCAAGAGGTCGCCGAATTGCAACATGACGAATTCGCTCTGCGTCGGGCGTAGGAACATGTAGTCGTCGATGTCGAGGTCCACCTCGACACCCGTGCCGATCGGGCTCTGGTTCGTACTCTCGTAGATCGGCTTTCCCACGCTCGGGGGCGACACCATCTTCGCTTTCCAGTAACCACCATAGATGTAGTAGATCTGCGCGAGGTTCGCGGGTGGATCCGCCATCACGGGATTCTCGAGATATCGCTTCAAAATCGGTGTGGCGATGAAGAGTGCCGGTCGGTGATCGTTGAGGTGGAACGTGTCGAAATCGGTCGGCATGACGACGCCGCTCCCCGCGGCGAGGTCGTTCATCAGCCGATCACGTTCATAAATCTTGAGCGTGTGGCTACCAGCGCCATTCAGAGTGAGTTTCGCGGGATCGATCCCCGATTCACGGATCGTGTCGACAAAACCACGATAGCGACCGAGCACCGACTGCACCGCCGGGTGCGAAAGCTCTGCTTTGAGGCCGGTGAGATGCGGCTCGTACCCCATGACGCCCGCGACTTCGAGACGTGGATCCTCTTCGATGATCTCGAGCGCCGCCGCGAGCGCTGCCGGTTCACTGAACCCACCGCGGAAGAGCCCGACATCGATCTCGAAGTTGATCCGCATGGCGACACCCAGCTCTCGAGACAGCGCCTGGTACTGGCGCAGCCGATCGACGGAATCGATCAGCCACTGCACCTGGGTGGCTGCATCGAACCGTCCGCGTTGGAGTTTCCGGTAGAACGTCCGGGCCGCGGCGACCGGCATGGGTTTACCAAGCAAGACGTCGGCATCCGGAAACGAATCCGCCGCCTCGTTGAGGAAGGGTTGGTGGAACACCATGAGCGAGCGGGTTTTTGCGCGCGCCATGACGGCCTCGAGGAGCTTCACGGACGGCAACGATTTGACGACAGCGCGGTACGTCTTTTCCGTCCCCACGGACGCCGTGATCGAGTCGATGTTGTGCCGCATACGCTCCGTGTCGATCAACATGACGGGCCGACCCGGTCCGCGCGCCTTCAGGAGCGAATTCAACCGCGCGAAATAGGCATCGTGGCCCGACCCCGGTGCCGCCCGACTGAACGGTGCCCAGAGGAGCCCGCCAGCGAGACCGACAGACGACGCGAGCAGACTTCGGCGCCGCATCAGGTCGGTTCGCCGAAGACTTTCTGAAGGTGCGGATTCAAGAGTCTTCTCTCGGGATCGAGCTCTCGTCGCAACGAGCGAAAATCGTCGAAACGGGGATACAAGGCGCGTAGTTCGCGCGCGCCCAACGAGTGAACCTTGCCCCAGTGCGGCCGGCCGTCGTATCTCCAGAAGATCGGTTCGACGAGATCGAACAACGGCTGGAAGTCCGCCCCCGCCATCCGATGGACCGAGATCGCAGCATGATCGTGATCACCCGCGCTCATGCCGATCCACGTGTCGTCACGGCGAACGTAGCGATACTCGAGCGGGAAGACGACATCCACCTCGTTGTCGATGATGGTCCGCAGCACCTCGCGCAAGCAGTCGGCGCCCGCTTCGACCGGCACGGAATACTCCATCTCATTGAATCGGCCGTTTCGAATGTTCGAGAGAATCTTGTAGGAGTCGTCGACCGCACTCGTCTCGCCGATCTGCGCGGCCATGCCGTCGATCAGAGGTAATCGCTCGCGCGGCGGCAGGCTCGCCCACGCGGCCATCGCTGCGGCAAACGCCGCACTCTCTTCGGGATCGGGCGGCGGATTGTTGACAGGCTCGGTCGTCTCGTCGATCGCGAGCACCAACGCATAGTTCGAATGGGTGAGCGGGAACATTTCGAAATGTCGATGCGCCGCCGCCGATTCGTCGAACGTGGCGAGAACGTCCTCGATCGGTTGCGCCCAATTGCGCGCCTTCAGCCGATAGGGACTGCGGTTCTGAATCGTCATCCGCGTCACGACGCCGAGCGCGCCAAGGCTGACCTGCGCCGCGCCGAACCGTTCGTCTTCCGCATCGAGGTCCAGCACCTCGCCGGACGGCGTGATGAGTCGGAGATCCGTCACGTAGCCCGAAAGGCAAGGAAACTCGATCCCCGTGCCGTGCGTCGCCGTCGCCGTCGCGCCAGCCAGCGTCTGCCGGTCGATATCCGGCAGAATCGACATCGCTTGACCGATCGCGCCCAGCTGCGCGCCGACGTCCGAAAGCCGCGTGCCGCCACCGAACGTTGCGCGCAGATTGGCGGGATCGTGCGCGATGAGTCCGCTCAACCGATCGAGGGCGATGAGGTGTCCGTCCGTGGGTACGAGCGGGGAGAACGAATGTCCGGCGCCGACGGGCCGAAAAGGCGTCGTGCTCCTGGCCAGAATCGCCGCGAGCTCTTCATCCGAAGCGGGCGAAAACCGTCCGGCGGGTGTGGCCGACAGGTGCCCGGACCAGTTGCGCCAAGGTGTCGGCACGACGTCTGGTGCTGCACCAAACGCCGCGAGACCAAATCCCGCGAGTGCACTGCGAGCAAAAAATTGTCGTCTCGTTTGCGCCATCATTTCGCTCCGTCGGGTGCGGCACCGATCGTCAGATCGATCAACGCATCGAAATCGGACCGCGTGCACGCCATGCAGTAGCCGAGGGGCGGCATGCTTCCCAACCCATCGAGCGTGTTCGTCATGAGCGCTTCCCGCCCCTTCGCGACCCGTGCTGCCCAAGCATCCTGATCGCCGACGATCGGTGCGCCGGCATTACCATCCACGTGACACAGGGCACAAGTTCGCGCCCAGAGCGCACCGATTCGCGTGGCATCGCTGATGCGTTCCGGCGGAAATCCCGTCTCACCCGGCTGCATGTCCACTTCGGGCGTCTGCTCGCACCCACTGGTAACGAAGGTGCCGAGAAGCATCAGCACCACCGCCCATCCACAAGGACTCCGAATCGTCATCCTGCTCGCCTCCTCGCGACTCTCGAGCCGTACGCGCATCCACAGTAATGCGGTCCTGCGAGACCTGCCGGCCTTTCTACGTGCGTACGACCCAGCCGATGGGGTCGATCGAGCCGTTCGCCATCACGTTCGAGCTACGCCGCCGCTTCGCAGCCGGCCCCTCGGAAAACATCGGCCCATTCCTCGATCGCTTCCTCGTGACCGTGTACGAGTTGCACGGTCACCTGACTGTAGCCGGTATTCTCGAGCGCCTGGATGCGCTCGATCAGTTCCTCGCGCGTACCGCTCATCGTCGTGTTCTTGACGAGCTCCGGCGTGACATGCGTCTCCTCGGGCCGCACGAACATCAAGTGGCCTCGATGGTTCTTCAGATACTTCGCATCCGCCGGCTCGTAGTTCGCGTGGGTCTCTAGATACTGCGCGACGACGTTCGAGAGCGGCCCGCGTGGCAGGTTGGCCCCGCCCATCGGTCCCGTATCGTCGGCAAAGTTGTGGAACATCACCGCCGTCAGCGGCGCCGCCTGTTGCATCAGTTTCTGATCGTCGCTTTCACCATCGAGCACCGCGCCTAGAAAGAACAGATTCGACTGCAGCGTCTCGGCCGAATGGCCAGCCGTCGTCCAGGCGTCGCGGGCTTCATCGAGCGCTTCCGCCGCGCCTTGGGTACCGAAGTTGAGCCAGCCGGCGGAGAGCTCGGCGGAAAGTGCTTTTGCCCTGGGCCCGAACGCTGAGAACCAGAGCGGGATCGAAGCGCCCGTGTCGATCAGACCGAGGTCGGGGTTCAGGAAGCCGATCTTTCGCTGCTGCCCCTCGAAGTCCCATTCGACGATCTCGTTCTCGAGTAGCGCCTGGACACGTTCGATGTACTGGCGCGTTCGCGCGAGCGTCATTGCGCCCAATCCCATCGTGCGCCGCGCCGTAAAGCCAGTGCCGACGCCGAAATCGATCCGACCCGGCGCGATCTTGTTGAGCGAGGCGAGCGCGTTGGCGGTCACCGGCTCGATCCGGTTCGACGGGACGAGAACCCCGGTGCCGAGGCGAATACGGTCCGTCTCATGCGCTGCCAACGCCATGCAGATAAAAACGTCGGGGTTCAGAAGCTGCGTGTCGTAGAACCACGCGGCGTGATAGCCGAGCCCTTCGGCCTTCTTGGTCCAGCGCCAGGAGTCCGTTTCCGACGCAAAAGCTACCGAGTACTTCATTCGTTTTCCTCGCCCTCACGAGAGAGCTTGTCCAGAAGATCATCGCCACCGCGAGGCACCGCGCCGATCCCGCGTACGCCGAATCCGCCGTCGTGGTTGAGAACCGTACCGGTCGCCGGTAGGTGATCCTCGCGCGAAGCAAAAAACACATAGGCACCCGCGTACTCCGCGGGCATCGGTACGCGCCCGAGCGGCATGAAATCCTGCGCGCCGGCCGCGATCCGCTCACCCGGGAACTTCCGCTCGCCCATGCCGAGACTCGCCGGGCCACCGAGTTGCGTCGGGATGGGGCCCGGCGCGACGCCGTTCACGCGCACGTACGGTGCGAGTTCATAAGCGAGCTGCCGGATCATGCCGACCACCGCGTGTTTGGTCGCCGTGTAGAGCATCCCCCCGCCGGCCGGGAGAAAACCGGCATTCGATACCGTGAAAATCATCGAACCGCGGGTCTCCGCCAGTGGCTTCAACGCCGCTTTCGACAACATCATGTAGCCGAGCACGTTGATGTCGAAAAGCTCGTGGAAGGACGTTTCGAGCTTCTCCACGGGTAGGTCGGCGAGCGTCACGTTGTAATCCCAGATCCCGGCGTTGCCGACCGCACAGTCGAGTCGGCCGAAACGCTCGAGCGTCGCGGCAATCGCCGCTTCGTTGTCCGTATAGGAGCGAACGTCACCGACCGTACACACGACGTCTTCACCCCATCGCGTCACGAGAGCGTCGCAACGATCCGCCGAACGATCCAAAACGCCGACCTTCGCGCCCTCGCGGACGAATCGTTCAACGATCGCCTTACCGAGGCCCGAT
This sequence comes from uncultured Pseudomonadales bacterium, assembly GCA_951813295.1. Lineage (GTDB taxonomy): Bacteria > Pseudomonadota > Gammaproteobacteria > Pseudomonadales > Azotimanducaceae > VXYL01. Next base: position 180,137 of record CATOTI010000001.1, on the reverse strand, counting down.
CCTCCGCCGGTGACGATCGCCACCTCTCCTTCCAATCGCATGGCGCATCCTTCTCATCGATTGCCTGACATGTTCGTCACGGGTCGTCGCCACGACAAGCCTTAAACGTTGCTCCGGGAAACCTTTTCGGCCAGACGGCGACGCGATAGGAGGCGCGTCGCTCTGTCCTGGCGATATGATCGACAGACGAACTCGAAGGCGGATCAATCCATGACAGCGGTCTTCTCAATCCTCAAATGGATCGGCCTAGTCTTCCTGGCACTCATCCTCGTCATCGCGATCTACGTGTTCGCCATGCGCTTCGCCGATGGTCCAAGCGGCATCGTCGCGGGTGGCCCGTTCACGACCGGCGAACTCTATAGCGGGCCGGAACCGGACTGGCGCGCGATGCGGACACGTAGCGAGGTCGAGTTTCAGCTCCTCGAGCCGGCGCGCTCCCGCACCACCTGGATTGCCGAGCACGACGGGCGGATCTTCATCCCGAGCGGATATATGACGACCTCCTTCGGCAAGCTCTGGAAGCAATGGCCGCCCGAAGCCGAGGTCGACGGCCGAGCGCTGCTGCGTGTCGACGACACCATCTACGAACGCATGCTCGTGCGGTTTCGCGAGGGCCCCGCGCTCGATCCGATATTGCGCCAGATCGGCGCAAAGTACGTTGCCCCCACGATGGGTATCCCAGATACAGACGATGCGCGCGACGCCCTGCTCGCCGATATGCGCCGCCAGGTCGCCGACGGCACGCTGTGGCTCTTCGAGCTAACGCCCCGCTAAACCTCAGTCGCTGGCGTCGCCTTCCGGTGCGGCGTCGATCGGCAAATCGACCGCCTCGCCCCAGATGTGGCGCGCGAACCAACGCCAGTTGTGCCAGACGGCGGCAAGCCGTTCCTTGGGCTTGGTGATGCCGTGGCCGAAACCCTTGTAGACGATGAGTTCGGTCTCGACGCCCACGTCCGCGAGGCCCATGGCGAGTTCATACGCGTTCGGCGTCGGCACCCGCCGATCGAATTCGCCGTGCTGAATCAGGGTCGGTGTCGACGCGGCGGTGATGTTGGTCATCGGAGACGTGAGCGCGTAAACCTCCGGGTCTTCCCAAGGCGTCGCACCGAGGTACTGCCGGGTAAACGGCGGGATGTCGGTGTTGACGTAGTACGTCATCCAGTTCGAGATTCCCGCGCCCACCGAGATGGCAGCGAACCGGTCGGAGTTAGTCGTCAGAAACGCCGAGATATAGCCGCCCTGGCTCCATCCCATGGCGCCCACCCGATCGGTGTCGACCATGCCAAGCCCCACGAGGTGATCGACACCCGACAGCACATCCCACGCATCGCCGACGCCCAGATTGCGATAGTTGAGCGCGCGGAACGCCCCGCCGTAACCGGCGGAGCCGCGATAGTTCGGGTGCAGTACGAGCGCGCCCTTGGCGAGCCATTGATGGATCGGGTAGACCGACGACACCGTCGGCGACAAGCGGTCTACCCCGCGCGGTCCGCCGTGAATCACCACCATGAGCGGATAGCGACGGTTCGGATCGAAATCCGCGGGTTTGCGCAGCACGCCTTCGATCGTTGTGCCGTCACGGCTCTGCCATTCGACGGTTTCGCTCGTCCCGAGCGTCCACGGTCCGATCTGATGCGACATATTCGTGACCCGATCGAGGCGCCGGGCCGTACCGCGGTAGATCTCCGGCAACGTGGTCGGCGTATGCGCGAGCATCGCCATCGTGGCGCCGTCGTCGGCATAGTCGACGCCGAGTACATTGCGAAGCTCATCGAACTCGACCTTGATGCCGCCATTGGCCGGATTAACCCGGTAGATCAACGAACGCGTCTTGTCGAAGGCGACAAAGAAGATTCCCCGCCGGGTCCAATCGAGACCGAACGGGATTTCGTCGTAATCCGCCGCAAGGCGTACGGGCGTGCCACCGTCAACATCGATTCGAGCGATGTTTGTCGTCGCGAACATGCTCGTCTGGTTGTTGCCATCGCCCGTGAGGAACGCGACCGACGCCGAATCGGGTGACCAGACCGCGGCGTAGTCCGGCCCGGGTCTGACGATCAGTGGCGTGACTACCCCTGTTTCGCCATCGACGATCGACAGATCGCTCTCGCCGAAACCCCGCAGGCGCGGATCGGTGCGATGCGTGATCACGAGCCGTGAACCATCGGGCGCCCAATCGAATCCGACGACGGAGAAGTCACCCTCGGTCAATCGTTCAGCGGCGGTCGCGCAAGCGTCCTCGTTGGCATCGTCTTCCGCTGCAGCACCGCTCGCACAGGGTTTTGCTTCGGGTGTGCGCGCAAGCCACGCCGAGACATCGATCGTCCAGAGATGATTCATGCGCAGATCCGCACCTTCGACGACAAACGAACCGTAGTCCGCGTCCCGGGATTTCATCGAAGCATCCGGCGCGTCGAGACGAACGAAGGTGATCATCTGCCCGTCGGGATGCCAGTCATACGCGCCGACACCTTCATCCCCGGAGGTCACGACAAACGCTTCACCACCCGATGCACGCATCAGATGCAGCTGCGGTTTACCGGCCTGCAGCTTCGAAAACGCAACCCAATCGCCGCCCGGCGACCAGACCGCCGGTCCGGCGGCACCGTCGACCAATCGATGCGGCGAATCGTCGTCGCGCGCGAGCCAGATCTCGGTCTCGAAACGGTTTTCGTTCCAGTTCGCCCCACGCACAGAAAAGAGCACGGCATTCCCGTCGGGCGAGATCGCCGGTGTCGACGTCACCGCACGCAACGAGATCACGTCCTCGAACGAAACATCGCTCGCCGCAAAAGCATCGGCCGCGACAAGCACTAGCAAAGAGAGAAGGGCTCGAAACATGGGTCGTTCTCCGATGATGGGCCGTACCACCCCCGACGGCCGCACTCTACAACGCATCGATGCGGGCGTTCGCCGACAGCACGCGTAAACTCGGGCTCGTCGCCAAGGGGAAAATCACATGTCGAACGCTGAAACCGTACGCGCCTTCATCAACGCCTGGTCGAATCTCGACGTCGATGAGATCGTCGACTACTTCGCACCGGACGGCGTCTATCACAACATCCCAGCGCAACCCATCTCCGGACACGACAACCTGCGGGCTTTCATCGGCGGTTTTTCGGCCGATTGGAAAAACGTCGACTGGGAAATCCTGAGCCTCATTGCCGACGGCGACCGCGTTGCGGTCGAGCGCATGGACCGCATGATCGTTGGGGGCAAAAACGTCGAACTACCCTGCTTCGGCATCTTCGAGATGCAGGACGGCAAGATTCGCGAATGGCGCGACTATTTCGACATGGCGACCTTCACTAGCGCGATCGCGAGCTGAACAAAGCGCTAGTCCGAGCTCTGGATCGGCGAGAGATTGGATAGATAACCGCCGGGCGCCTCGAGCAAGCTGAGCAGCGTCGCTGGTTCGGTCGTCGTGACCGTCAGGCGCCATTTCCCCTGACCATCACCGAGCGCGCCTTTCACGGCCTCGCCACCGGCCTCAAGCGTCTGCGCCGAGACTTCCGTTGTCTCATTCGGCCCCAGCTCGACAACCACCGTCCCTTCGCCCGGTACACCCGCATCATCGATACCCGAGATCTCTGCCACCGAATCCGCTGAACCGAGGTTGGTGATTCGAAGTCGACTCACCTGCTGCGTATTGCTTCCGGGGTTGAAGACACCGACCTCGTGCAGTCGACCGTCGCTTGTCGACGGTGCGACCGAGTGCATCGACGTCATGAATCCTTCGGTCGTCCGGATGAAACCCATGGTCTGAATTTGAAGCGTGGAGCTAATGGTCAGACGCCAACTCCCCTCGCCGTCGCCGAACGCGCCGGTGAGCCCTTTGTCGACATTGCCGACTTCGGCATCGTCGGAGTTGAACTGCTTGGATTCGAGCGACCCGAGCGTAAAGGTGATCGGTCCCTGCCCTTCGACGCCCGTATCGTCGACGGCGCTAACCGTCACCGCGCCTTCGAGCATCGACAGGTTCGTGATGCGCACGAAGCCTTGCTGAAGCGGCGACGTCGACGCCGGCAGCAAGCCAATCTCGTGCAACGCCGTCGCGAAATCCTCCGCGTCGAGCGGGTCGGTGCCGAGCGCGAATTCTCGAGCGTTCGAGACGCCGTCACCGTCGGCATCGAGGTCGCCGTCGCTGCCATCGAGCGCATGGAAGCCGGACGCGATCTCAAAATCATCCGGCATACCGTCGCCGTCATCGTCGGTATCCGCCGTGTCGCCGATCAGATCACCATCCGTATCGGTCGATTCGCTGGCATCGAACGGAAAAGCATCGAATGAATTGAGCGTGCCGTCGTCGTCCAGATCGAGGCGTAGGACATCGAGCGAACCGCGCGCGTCGGCACGTCCCCAACCGTAGGTCATGTCGAAGCCTTCGGGACCTAAGTCGAAGGCACCGCCACGAATCGCGGTGCGAATGTCGTCGGGGGTGAACGAGCTATCCGCGCCCGCCAGAAGGGCCGCGAGCCCCGCGACGTGCGGCGCCGAAGCGGAGGTGCCGTAGAACGTCGTCGGGAATCCGCCGTTGCCCGTGACGGATACACCGTCGATCGACACCAGGTCGGGTTTCGAGCGGATCTCAAGTGTCGGAAAGTCGATCCGGGTCGGTCCCCAGGAGCTGAAGAACTCGACCTCGTCGTTCGCGGGATCGGCGGCATCGATCGCCCCAACCGCTAATGCGTCCGGTACCGCGGCGTGACCGAACACGCTCCCCGCTTCGACGCCGTATTCCTCGATCCTCGCGTTGCCTAGGAGGAAGAGTTCGAGACGGCGGTTCGCACCCAAAAACCGGTTGATCTCGATGTGCTTGCGAACCGTCACGTCGGTGTTGTTGTAGAAGCAAAACCCCTCGATCGGGTCGTCGTCGCCATCCTGCGGCAACACACTCGAACAGCCGTCGCAGGCGAGGTCGCTGCTGCCATCCTCCAGGAGCGAAAAATCGAAATCGTTGGGGGACTGACCGAATTCGTCGTTCCACTGCAGTATCGGAACGACCGTCGACTGCGCGCCGACGAGGATCGACATGGATGTGTCGGTCACGCCCCCCGCCGCCGAACCGAAGTCATGGTTTTCCGACGCGTCCGCGCGAAACTCTCCCTCATAGTGAAGGTGCGCCGTGTTGCCGGCGGACGAGACGTAGACGACCTCGTCGAGGACGTCACGGACGGCCTGTGCGATCGGTCCATCTTCATAATAGGGTTCCGCAAAGAAGCCGAGATCGTCGACGACGACGTCAGCGCCAAAATCGTCGACGAGTTCCCGCACCCGATCGATGAACTCGAGGCTCGAGCCCAATCCGGCGCCGATCGCGAGGTCGGCCTGCGGCGCGATGTCGTGAATGATCTCCGCCATCGCCGTGCCTTCACTACATTGGTTGGCCTGCAGGCAGTTTTCCAGATCCGCCTCGCGGGGCTCGCACGCGCCAAATGTCGTCACATCCGACGGCAAATCGCCCGAATCACGAGACAGCGTCCAACCATTGAAACCGTCAGAGATGACGCCGACCTTCACACTTGCCCCGTCGAGGCCGAGGACGCGCAGTTCGTTCGTGAGCTGGATCGCGTCGCCTTCCGTCAGTCGGGAGCCTTGCCGCGGTTGTCCGTAGACGGGCGGTGTGATGCGTGTCACGAAGTCGAGACGCGACACATCCTCGAGGCGCTCGGGCGCTAGCCAGCCTTACGCGATACCGAGATCGGCGTTGTGGATCTCGAGTTCGAATCCATGCGGCGCCAACACCTCCGTCATGTCGACCGGCGCGAACGTCTCGTCGAGATGCAGATAGACCTGCACACGACCGACGGCATCGAAACGCGTCCAGAACGTCGACTGTGGCGCCGCGGCGATTGCGAGAAGTCGCCCGTCGATCACGGGATGGGCGGTTGATTTAGCCGCCGCCGCATCGATCGGCGCCGTCGCTCGATTCGACACCGTCGGTGATTCAACGGCTCGGCTCTCGACCGACAAATCGCTCGGATTAACGGGTAAAACGATCGCATCCACGGGCGCGCCTTCTACGACGGGGGCACCAACGCGTTCCGGCCTCGGATCAAGAAAGTAGGCGAACACCGCGGTCAGGAACACGGTCCCGACAATCGTGGCGCCGAGTTTCACCTTTGAACCCATCCGAAGCCTCATTGCTTCACGCGCCGCCGGAAATCGAAATACATTGCCCGGTCACCCAGGCAGCAGCCGGTGAGCAGAGATAAAGCACCGCAGCACCCAGGTCCTCCGGCGTCCCCAGGCGCCCCGCCGGTAATCGCAACGCCTTCTCGAGCCTCGGCACGTCGTCGTCGCTGAGCTTCATCGCCTTCATCATGATCTCGGTCGGCACCGCTCCCGGCATAATGCAGTTGACGCGCACGCGCGGCCCAAGTTCCTGGGCGAAGGTCTGGGTGAGCATATTGAGTCCCGCCTTTGCGGCGCTGTAGTGGCCACTCCCCGGTACGACCATGCGCGCCGCAATCGAGGAGATGTTGACCACTCGTCCGCCTTCTTCCATGTGATTGGCCGCTGTACGAATGCATCGAAAAGGTGCTGTCAGATTCAGCGCAAGCGTCGCATCCCATTCCTCATCCGGCAGGTCCATCAGAGGCATTTGCAGGGGCGAGCCGCCGGCGTTGTTGACCAAGATATCCAGGCGACCCCACGTCTCCGTCGCGCGCGGCGCCACGGTCTCGACCGCCTGAAGATCGGTTACGTCGGTCGCGACCGCAATCGCGCTCCCACCGCTCTCGACGATCTCATCGGCCACCCGCTGCACCTCGTGCTCGCGCCGCGCGGCACAGATCACCCGGGCGCCCGCGCCCGCAAGCACTTTCGCTATCCCTTCGCCGATGCCGCGCCCGGCACCTGTGACAATGGCAACGTCATCGCGAATCCCGAACAGCCGTTCAATGGTCTCCATTCTTCGATCTCCAATCGTGCGCACCTTGTGCGCGCAGGCTGATATCTCGACACGCCGACAGTGCCGATCCGCATCGCGAGATGCGAGCACGAAAACGCGCAAATCCCTCCCGCCCACACCGGCGGATCCCGCATCATGGCGCCTCGACCCCACGTGAGAGAAACAAGCATGTCGAACCCACCGTTGGCACTCATCGTCGGCGTCGGCGACGGACTATCCGCGTCCCTGGCGCGCCTCCTGCACCGGGAGGGCTATCGCATCGCGCTCGCGGCGCGAAACGTCGACAAACTCGACGCTCTGGCCCAAGCGACTAACGCTTCCGTGCACGCCTGCGACGCCGCCAATGCCGACGAGGTCGACGCGCTTTTCGCTGCACTCGACAGCCCGTTGAGCGTGGCGGTCTACAACCCCTCGGCGCGCGTTCGCGGCGCCCTCACCGATCTCGAACCGGCGGCCGTGCATCGCGCGATCGACGTCACCGCATTCGGCTCTTTTCTCGTGGGCCAAGCCGCCGCGCGGGTCATGCTCGAACAGGGCGAGGGCACGATCCTCTTCACGGGCGCATCCGCCGGCGTCAAAGGATTTGCCCGGTCCGCGACCTTCGCCATGGGCAAGTTCGCCCAACGCGGCCTCGCCGAATCGATGGCGCGCGAACTCCACCCGCACAACATCCACGTCGCCTGGATCAACGTCGACGGTGGCATCCGCAATCCTGGCACCACCGAGCCCGCCGACCGGCCTGATTCCATGCTCGACCCCGACGCCATCGCCGAGACCTATCTCGCCCTCATACGCCAGGACCGCTCGGCCTGGTCGAACGAAGTCGCCGTTCGGCCCTGGGTCGAAAACTTCTGATCATTCTCTCGTCGCCTTGTGGGGAAGAACATGTGCAAACGACGGAGACGACGAGCAGAACTCGAATACCTTCAACCGCGCATAGACTAACCTCGCAACATGGCTGTGCTACATGGCGAACGCGTGCTGCTGAGACCCGTCCGGCCTGCTGACGTCGTGGCCCACCGTGAATTCGCGACCGATCGAGAGCTGGCCTGGCTTGATTCTGGCAATCCACATGATTACCCACAGGTCGTCGAAAACTTCCTCCGCGACGCCGTGGGTGAACACGCCCATTTTGCGATCGTCGTCGGCGACGACTACATCGGCTACTGCTCGCTCAAGATGATTTCCAGCTCAGAGCCTCTTTTCGAACTCGGCATCGTTATCGGTGATCGAAACTACTGGAACCGCGGATTCGGAAGAGAAGTCGTGAGACGCCTGGTCACGCATGGGTTTCGTGATCTCGGAGCAGAGTCAATTGAGCTCACGACCCATGGGCGGAACGAACGGGCCGTCTGCTGCTTCACTGCTGTTGGGTTTCGCGAGCGCTTCCGAAAGGCTGAAGCGATCCCTTATGAAGAGGAACACGTCGATATGATCGAAATGTCTATCGACCGCGCCGCGTGGTTCGCGCGTAGAAGTCGTTCGTAGATCGGGTGAGATTTGCAGTCGCGGCCTCAGTCGAGCGAGTGGCTCACGAGTTGCCGGTTCGACGTATCGAAGCTCTCGACGGCCCGAAAAGCCGTCCTAGCCGACTCTTGCGACCAACAGATCCGAACCAACCGGGGCGACGACGCCTTCGTCCGTCACACAGCCGGCGAGCGTCTGCGCCAGTTCCTGAACAAATGCTTCCGTTTGCTCGTCGGCGGATGGATCCTCGAGATCGACTAACCCCATGGCGAGCTGACCATTCTCATCGGTGCGCCCCGCCCCCGCAATGTGCGTATTCGCGAGATGACGAATGGAATCGAAGCGCCACAGAAGTACACGCTGCTCGAGGACCTCTACGCTGAATCCGGCCGCCGACGCTTGGCGTTGGAGCTCATCGAGACCGCCGAAACTCCACGAATGCGCGGGGTAGTGTTCGTCACCAAAATGGAGCCCCATCGCGACCTCGATCGAGCCGATGGCGGGTTGGTCTTGACCACCCGACCAGACGCTGACGTGCAGGCGTCCGCCAGGACGGAGCACCCGTGCGGCTTCGGCAAAGGTCGCCCGTCGGTCCGTAACGTATTGCATCGCTTGGTGGCACACGATGGCATCAAAACTGGCGTCATCGAACGGTAGGTCTTCTCCCGCGCCGTCGACCCACTCGATGTTCGACGAATTGCCCCTATGTCCGCGTGCCGCGTCGAGCAGTATTGGCGTGGGATCGATACCAACGATGTGGGTGCTCGCGGGCACGCGTTCGGCGACGTACCGGGTCACCTCACCGGTCCCGCAACCGAGATCGAGAATGTCATTGACGGCTACGTCGACCCCGGCAGCGAGGTCGCGGCCGAAGGGTTCCAGTGCATTTGGCACCCAGAAATCCCGATAGGCTTCAGCCATGTCGCGTCCGCCGAGGAAATCGCTAAGCTGTGTCATTGTTGCAACCGTCCAACGATGATTGGCTTTCTTGTCGATCGTGCGAGTGTGCGCCCGGCAGGCGTCGGTTTGCAGCAACGTAGAAATTCGCTCCGTTCGCGTCGATGCGACAAGCGTTCTATCTGATTACCGCAGGTCTTTTTCGACGTCGATCACGCGCCCGATGTCGGTAATCATCTCGATCGAATAGTGGCCGATCCAACGAGGAGGACAATCATGACAACACCCACACCCGCCCGACGCATCGTCGAAGCCTTTGGCGACTGCGAAGCCCTCGCCGCCATGTACACCGACGACATCACCTGGCGCCTCAACCACTCGTTGCCGCCGAATATCGCCGGACCACACGTCGGCAAAAACGCTGTCACCGGATTCAACGACGCCGTCTTCAACAAGATCTACGACAACGATTCCTTGCGCGTCGTCATCCACGACGAAATCGGCAATGAGGAGTCGAGCGTGGTTCGTTTCGACATGCACGCGAAAAGCCGTCGCGGCATGAGCTATGACGTGGAATACGTGCTCTTCGCCAAGACGCGCGACGGATTGGTCTGCGAGGTGGTCGAGCTACTGGACAGCCAGGCGTCGACGGAGCAACACCAGGGGAATGTGGTGGGGGTGGCGCCGGGGGCGTGAAGACGCGCCGCGCTGCGCGATTCGGCCGGGCCGCGCGTGGACCAGATCGGCGCGTCGCGCTTGCCGCTGTCGTTACGCTTTTCAGCGTCTCGGCTCTCGCCGCAGCGGCCGAGCTCGAAGGTTATCTTCGATCGGTCTATTCGGTGGATGCGCCGGGCGCATCCGTCTTGGTTGCCCAGGACGACCAGATCGTCCTGCACGCCGCATTCGGGATGGCCGACATCGAGCTGGCGGTCCCGATGACGACCAGAAACGTTTTTCGCATCGGCTCGATCACGAAACAGTTCACCGCGTTGATCCTCGTCCAGCTCGAACAACACGGCGCGCTTCGTCTGAAGGACCCGGTCGGCCAGTACGTCAAAGGGCTGCCGAAACCGATGTCGAACGTTCCGCTGACCGCGCTCCTCACGCACACCGGGGGCATCCGAAGCTATACCGACGATGCGGCCTACATGACCGGCAACACGATCCGCCGCGACCTATCACTTACCGAACTGATCGACGTCTTCGACGACTGGCCGCTCGAGTTCGAACCCGGCGCGCGATTTTCCTACAGCGACGCGGGATACATTCTGCTGGGCGCCGCCATCGAATCCGTGACCGGAAGGCAATACAGCGACGCGCTCGAGGCGCACATCGTGTCACCGCTCGAGTTAGGCAGCACGGGATTCGAGGAACGCGAACTCATCGACCACCGCGCATCCGGCTACGAAGCTACGGCACCGCACACCTATCAACCGGCCGCGTTCATCAGCATGACCGAAGCTCACGCCGCCCGTGCGATGGTCTCGACGACCGGCGATCTTTTCCGCTGGCATCAAGCACTTCGCGACAACGAGCTCATCACGCGCGAATCATTCGCCCGAATGACCACCCGCCAGCAACTTCACGACGACAGCCGTGCACATGAATCCGGCTCGTCGCATCGCTCCGGCGAGATCTAAGCGCGCATCGTCGGTCGACATCCACCGTCTTCCCGAGCCTGGCCGTCGATCCCGCGCTCAAACGCTGGGCCGACTTCGACAAACTGCGTTATCCAGCCTTCTATGCGGACGCGCGCGTGCAGCGGCTCATCAACGAACGCGGAATCGCCGCGGCCAACCTCGCGACCGTCAAAGTCGACGACCTGCCTTGGACGCATTGAGTCGTCCCACGCGACTCTAGATCGGGAGCTGCGTGTCCGACTTGAAGGTCTCCATCACGAACGTCGAGCTGACGTCCGCGAAATCCACCTCACGAATTAAGCGCTTGTACACCTCGTCGTAGTGGCGCATGTCGTGCGCGACAACGCGCAGTAGATAGTCGATCTCGCCGCTCGTGCGATGAAATTCGAGAATCTCCGGAATCGATCGAACTGCCTTCTGGAAGGTCGAAAACCAGCCGTCGCTGTGCTGATTCGTACGTACCATCGCAAAGATCGTCAGCCCGAACCCCATGGCTTCGGCATCGAGCAGCGTCACGCGTTCGCGAACGATGCCTTGCGCTTCGAGTTCTCGAACGCGACGCCAGACGGCGGTCTTCGACATCGCACACTGTTCGGCCAGGTCGTTCAGCGAAATGGCCGCGTTGCCCTGGAGAATTCGAAGGATCTGACGGTCACGTTGGTCCATTCGTTCCAGTTCTAGAAGTAATGTGGAACGAACGTTCTCATTTTCATCAAGAATGATCAAAACCAGGAACAATGGCCCGCCGAAGGTCCAGGAGAATGAACCGCACTCCTGCGATGAGTATCAGGCGAGAATCACATGTCACTGAAGGCCAGATTCACTGAACATCCCGCCACCGTCGGCGAAACCTACGGCGAGCACTTCCTCGCCGCCATGGGGTTTGCACTAGCGATGCTGAAAGCGGCGTTCTGCTGTGCCGTCCACGCGATCCTGCCGTTTTGCTTCGAGAAAACCGGCAGCACGTGCATCACCGGACTCCACGAGCGAATGGTCACCAATCGCCGCCGGGTAACCGGGGAGCGACCTATCGGCGAGACCGCGTAGGGTCCAGTCGTCGGCTACAAACCGCCCGACACGTACAAGCACTGCCCCGTGATCCAACTCGAGGCATCGGAGGCCATGAAGACGACCGCTTGACCAATGTCCTCCGGGGTCCCGAGCCGACCGAGCGGCACGCGCAGCATCTGCTCGAGCGGACGGTCGGCGGGAAAATTCGTCGATTCGTTGAAGTTGTCTGTTGGGATCGGCCCGGGCGCTACCGCATTGACGCGAATCTTCGGGGCGAGTTCCAGCGCAAACGTCTCGGTGAGGCTGTTCACCGCCGCTTTCGATGCGGCGTAAGGCCCGTTTTTCAAGCTCCCACCACCGGCTGCGGCGCGCGATGAGATGTTGACGATCGCGCCTTCCTCCATATGCTCCGCCGCGATCTGACACGCGACGAAAACCGCCTTGAGATTGAGATCGAGCTGCGCGTCCCAGCGATCTTCGGGCGTTCTGGTGAGATAACGTGGCGTCGCGTCCGGCAACCCGCCGGCGTTGTTGACCCAGATGTCGACGCCGCCGGCTTGCATCGCGGCGTCAGCCACCTGCCGCAGTTGCTCGGCGTTGGTGACGTCGGCCGTGACGGCCACCGCTCGACGACCGAGTTCTTCGATTTCCGCCACGAGCGAGTCGAGATCCAACCGCGTGCGGGAACTCAACACGACATCGGCCCCCGCCCGCGCAAGTTCGAGGGCGATACCTCGGCCGATGCCCTTACCGGCACCGGTCACCACCGCCCGCTTACCGTCGAGTCGAAACGCATCGACCATTCTTTCGCTCCCGAAGCCTTACTGCGCCGTCATACCGGCATCGACAACGATCTCGGCACCGGTGACGTAGTTCGCTTCGTCCGACGCGAGATAGAGGATTGCGTCGGCAATATCCTTCGGCGTCCCGGCACGACCGAGCGGGACGCGAGCGGGTGAAACGTTCACCTCGCTCGCCTCGGCTGCGCCGGTGGCACGCTTCTGCATGTTGGTCCAGATCACACCCGGATGAACGCTGTTGCAGCGGATCTCGTCCGCCGCGCCTTCGAGTGCGATCGATTTCGTCATGAGCCGAACACCGCCCTTGGCCGCGCCGTAAGCAACGCAGGTCTGCAGGCCGATCAAGCCCGCCACCGAGGAGAGGTTCACGATCGAGCCGCCGCCGCTGCGCCGCATCGCTTCCATCCCGTACTTGCAGCCAAGGAAGACGCTCGTCAGGTTGACCTCGATCTGGCGATTCCAATCGGCAAGCGTCATCTCGGACACGGGCATCAAGACTTCGATACCAGCGTTGTTGACGAGCACATCGAGCTGCCCAAACGCCGACTCTGTCTCGGCAATGATCTCCTGCCAGCGCGACTCGATGACCACGTCCTGGTGGAACGCTCGCGCTTCACCACCGGCAGCTTCGATATCCGCGGCCGTTTTCTCCGCACCTGCCAGGTCGATGTCGGTGACGACGACCTTGGCGCCTTCCTCCGCCAGCCGCAGCGCCGTCGTCCGTCCCAATCCTGGATCCGACGCGCCGCCCGTGACGATCGCGACCTTGCCTTCGACTCTTCCCATCATTGCCTCCCGTTCCTTTTTCTACGTGCGCTTGCGCGGTTCTCGAAAGCCGTGCTCACTCGCAAGCCACGCATCACGGCGGCGATCATGACAGGAACCGAATCGACTAGCGCCCTCGCTGAGCGCATCCAGCGGCTCGAAGACATCGAAGCCATCAAGCAGCTCAAGGCCGAGTACTGCGCGGCCTGTGATGACGACCACAACCCCGAACGGTTGGCCGCACTCTTCGCCGAGGGCGGCATCTGGGAGGTCGCCGGGCAAACGCGCAACGAGGGCCACACGAGCATCGCCGAATGGTTTCAGGCGCTCCGGGACTCGGGGCGAATGCTCAAGACCGCACACAACGTCTTCAATCCCGCCATCGAAGTCGACGGCGACGTGGCAACCGGACACTGGCGACTCGTGATGCTCTATACGCGAAGAACGGACGACCCGGCGAAGCGCTATCAGCGCATCATCGGCTGGTATAGCGAGCGCTACGAGCGCATCGACGGAATCTGGCGTTTCCGGCACCTGTTCTGTCAGGTCGAGGAGTCGGGTCCCTACGCCGCGAGCGACGGTCTCTTGCGCGGCTGATCGCGAGCGTCCACATTTCTCTGAACTCGACGGCGGTCGCCCAAGAGAAGCTCGCCGCGCAATGCTGGGAGTCGGGCCCACATGCGGCGGCTTAACCGTTCTCGTCCTGAAGCCACTAGTGACCAAGTACGCATGACCGAAACGATGGGTTACCAAGCAGCGCTCGCGCGTGTTCAAGCGCTCATCAAGGCAGGCGATTTCACCCTGGCTCTCGAGCAAGTTGACGCGATTCTCGAAGTTCACCCGCGGGATGCTAAATCGAACTATCTGCGCGCCATCGCCTTGCGCCATCTCAACCGACTTGACGAAGCCATCGAGCGATTGGAGGCACTGGCGCAAGGCACCAGCGACGTCCCGGTCATTCATCAGGAACTAGGCCATGCGTTGCATGCGGCCGGGCGAATTGACGAAGCCGTGGTCGCGCTGCGCGAGGCGGTGCAACTGAATCCGAAGCTCGCGACGAGCTGGAAGCTCTTAGGCGATTCGCTGACCGGCGAGGGCAACGAAGCAGAAGCGAGCGAAGCCTATCGCCAGGCCATGATCGCCACCCACACGCACCCGGGAATTCTCAAAGCCCTCGACCTCGTTCGTGAGGAGCGCTACGGCATGGCGGAGGGTATCTGTCGCGACTACCTAAAGCGCCACCCAACTGATGTCACCGTCATTCGGCTGCTCGCCGAAATCGGACTGAGACTGGGCGTCAAAGGCGATCCTGAAATACTCCTCGAGGACTGCCTCGCGCTCGCGCCCGATTTCCATCTGGCCCGCAACACCTACGCGAATGCACTCAGCCAGGCACAGAAATACGAACAGGCCATGGCGGAAATCGACTATCTCGAGAAGGCCGATCCGGCGAATCCATCCCACAGCATTCTGGCCGCCGCCATCGAAGTGATGATCGGAAACTACGAAGCGGCGGTACGACGATATACGGACCTGACCCTTCGTTTTCCGCAGCACGCACAACTGCACAACAGCCACGGGCATGCGCTGAAGACGCTTGGCCGCCAGGCAGAAGCGATCGCGGCGTATCGGCGCGCGATCGCGACGAGACCCGGTATGGGGGAGCCCTACTGGAACCTCGCCAACCTGAAGACGTTCCGATTCACCGATGAAGACGTGCTCGAGATGCGCACGATGATCGACGGTGACCAACTATCGAACAGCGACTTCTTTCATCTCTGCTTCGCGCTTGGAAAAGGTCTCGAAGACCAGGCGGAATACGCAGATTCGTTCCACTTCTACGAACTTGGCAATGCCAGAAAAAAGGAGCTGGAAGGTTACGACGCCGACGAGACAACCGCCGAGACCAGCGCTCTCATCGAGCAATGCCGACGTGGGTTGTTCGAGGGAAAGGAGGATTGGGGCTCCCCTGCAGCCGATCCGATATTCATCGTCGGTTTGCCACGCTCGGGATCGACGTTGCTCGAGCAGATCCTCGCCAGCCATTCCATGGTCGACGGGACGTCGGAACTGCGAGAGATGATGGCAATCGCACGTCGCCTCGGCGGTAAACGCAACCGGGATGACGAGTCCCTCTACCCCGGCGTCCTTGCGGAACTCACCGAAGGTCAGTGTCGCGAACTCGGCGAGGAGTACATCGAAAAGACGCGTATCCAGCGCGGCGATGCGCCGTTCTTCATCGACAAGATGCCCAACAACTTTCAACACATAGCACTAACCAGCCTGATTCTGCCTGGAGCAAAGATCATCGACGCGCGCCGACACCCGATGGCTACCTGCTTCAGTGGTTTCAAGCAGCTGTTTGCGGCAGGCCAGTCTTTTACGTACGGGCAGGAAGATGTCGCGCGTTATTGGGCGGATTACGCACGCCTGATGGATCACTGGGACACCGTGCTGCCAGGCAAGGTACTGCGGGTCAACTATGAGGCGGTGGTCGCCGACCTGGAATCGGAAGTTCGGCGCGTGCTCGCGTACTGTGAACTACCTTTCGAGGCATCGTGCCTGTCGTTTCACGAGACCGACCGGCCCGTGCGAACCGCGAGCTCAGAGCAGGTCCGCCAACCCCTCTACGCTAGCGCCGTAGAACAGTGGCAGCACTTTGATGAGCATCTCGCGCCCATGCGAGGCGTACTCGAAGCCCGTATTCGCGAGTACGAAGCAGCGTGATTATCTGACGATCTCCATCCGCAATTCGCCCCACCATTGGCGACATGCGAACATGGTCGCATCTTGCTGCTTTCAGGTGACTTTATCCTCCTCCTGCCGACTGGCTCTCGGGTACAGCTCGAGCGCCAGACCAGCCCGGGCCATCGCGCAAAGACCATTTCCGAACGATCCGCCGAGGTGACCCGATGAGTTCCCGATTCCCTACCGAAAAAAGATTCGTCATGAAGCCGGTGGCTTTTGCCGTCGCCGTCGCGGCGACGGGTGTTCCGCCTGCCCTGGCGCAGGAACTCGTCATGGAGGAGGTGATCGTCACGGCGACGAGACGAGATGAGAGCGTTCAGGACGTGCCGATCAGCATCGATGTCTTGTCGGAAGGCGACTTGGAGGACAACGGTGTCGGCGATCTCGAGGACTTTGCCCATCTGATTCCGTCACTAAACTACGTATCCCTCGGCCCAGGTACCGGTAACGTCTACATGCGCGGTATCTCGAGTGGCGGGGAAAGCCTTCTCGGGGCGACGCCGAACGTTGCGGTTTACATGGATGAGCAGCCGGTTACGGCCGTCGGGTCGTTTTTGAACCCGCACATCTACGACGTCGCACGGATCGAGACGCTTGCCGGCCCCCAAGGGACCCTATTCGGGGCAAACTCTCAGGCGGGTAGCATCCGTATCATCACCAACAAGCCCGAGCTCGGGGTTTTCTCCGCCGGCTACGACTTGGAGGTGAACTCGATCACCGACGGTGACGTCGGCAACTTGTTCGAAGGGTTCGTCAACGTTCCGATCGGCGATCGGGCCGCGATCCGCGTGGCCGGCTATCGAAAGGACGAGGCGGGCTACATCGACAACGTATTCGGCACCCATACGTTCGACCTTTCGGGCGTCCGCGCCGCGCAGGCCGGAAGTGACCCGGCGCTCCTGGCCCTCGCGCAGGACCAGACCATTGATAACGCCGACCTGGTAGCAGACAACTTCAACGAGGCGGAAACCATCGGTGGTCGCGCCACGCTACGCGTGGACCTCGACGAAAACTGGACTGTGTCAGCCGGCATCATGCGCCAGGAACTCGACGCCCAAGGCGTCTGGGATCACGACCCGGACGATATTGGCGATCTCCAGGTCGTTCGTTTTCAGCCCGACACCAACGACGATGAATGGACGCAATTGGCGATGACCGTGGAAGGCACGATCGCCGGTATGTCGCTGACTTACTCGTACGCAGATCTCGACCGCGAGTCGTATCAAAACGCCGACTATTCGCTTTACTCCGATCCGAGCAACGGTTCGCCCGGTTTCGTCGTCGGCTACTACGCCTGCTACGTCTCGTACTTCGGGATCTGTGCCGACCCGACGTTGCTGTACACCGGTGATCAGGAGTGGGAGCGGGAGAATCATGAACTCCGCCTGGTCTCGGCGCAGGACAGTCGGCTGCGCTGGATCGTCGGCGCGTTCTATGAAGATGCCAGCCACGACTTCGACCTCGACTGGCATGTTCTGGGCCTCGCGAGCATTACGCCGGGTACCTCAGGCGCAGGTACGCCTGCGTACGTCGAAGATCCCGACATCTACTGGACCACCGCGCAGCTTCGTGAAAACCAAGAGACGGCGTACTTCGGCGAGGTCGCCTATGACGTCACTGAAGATCTGACGATCTCCTACAGCACCCGGCATTTCGAGTTCGAGTCGTCATTGATCGGATTTTCGGGAACCATCTGGTGGCCCAGTCGATATGGGCCGCGCCAACCCGGCGAAATCAACAATGACCTGCAGATCGACGAATCGGATAGCGTCAACAAATTCAACATCACCTATAACGTCAACAACGACGTCATGGTCTACGGCACCTACGCTGAAGGCTATCGACCTGGCGGTTTGAACCGGCTGAGCGTCACGGCGATTGCGGGCGCCTACAAGGCGGACATCGTCGAAAGCTTCGAGCTCGGCGTTAAAGCGGAGCTTCTCGAAGGTCGACTACGGGTCAACGCGGCTTTCTACACACAGGAATGGGACGACTTCCAGCTGTCGAAGATCGACACTTCGGTCTCCGTCATTTCGCTGACCGACAACGTCGGTTCAGCGGAGAGTGACGGCTTCGAGATCGAAGGCTCGTATCTGATCAACGAGAATTGGGACATCAGTTTCGGGTTGTCGAGCATCGACTCACAGCTGACGGAAGACTACTGGGTCAACCCAGGGAATCAGGCAGCGGGCCTACCGCCCAATGCGCCGAGCGGCAACGATCTCCCTCGAGTGCCTGATCTGAAGTGGAACCTCGCGACCCGTTACACGTTCCAACTGATGGATATGCCGGGCTTCGTACAAGCCTCCTTCACGTCTGTCCGCGAGTCGTACAACCTTCTCTACGACATCGACTCCGTCTCACGAACGCGACGGAAGCAGGACGGCTACCAGGTCGGCCATATCTCCGTGGGCGTCGATTCCGGTACGTGGGCTCTTGAACTGTTCGTCAAGAACGTGACGGATGAACGCGGTGAGGTGTTCATCAACGGCGCGACCTACGATCAACGCGTCACGATCAACAAGCCGCGCACCGTGGGCCTTCGCTTCCGTCATCGGTTCGACTGAGCAGGACCGACCGGCGGCGACCCGGCGATCGGGTTGCCGTTCGTCATGAAGTGAGGATCACCTGGACCCGGTCAGCGATGACGGTCCATGAAGTGGCGATAGGCGCTGTCACCGAAGGGCCAACGGCGAACGTCGCCGCGTACAATCCGCGCATCAACGGCTGGAGAACGACCAATGGCAAACGTCCTGATCGCGGGTGCTTCGCGCGGCATCGGCCTGGAACTGGTGCGCCAATATGCCGGCGCCGGTGACACCGTCATCGCCGGCGCACGCGACCTATCTGCCGCAGCGCAACTCGACGAATTCGCGGCCAGCGCGGACAACGTGCGTGTCGTGCAGCTCGACATCGCGAGCCCCGAGTCGATCACCGCCGCTTCAGAAGCCGTCGGTGATCAACCGCTCGATGTCGTGATGGTAGTGGGTGCCGTACTCGGCGCGATGCCGCAGATGCTCGACAACATCGACCTCGACGCGTGGCACGCGGCCTTCGATGCGAACACGATCGGTCCGATGCTGATCGCGCGCGCCTTCAAGGAAAACCTCGCGGCCTCAGGTGACGGCAAACTCATGATCGTCTCGAGCCAACTCGCCGCGTCGACCTGGCCCATGGGCGGGATGTACATCTACTCGACGACCAAGGCGGCCGTGAACAAGGTCGTTCAGATCCTCGCACTCGATTGGCGAAAAGACCCGATCACCGTCGTCGTTACGCACCCCGGTTATGTGCAAACCGACATGGGCGGCCCGAACGCGGACATCACCGCCGAGGAAAGTGCTTCGGGTCTCCGCAACGTCATGGCGAGCGAGACCAAAGAAGACTCCGGCAAGTTCTACAAGTGGAACGGCGACATCCACCCCTGGTAGGAAGATTCCATGGACCTTATCGAGGCGATCTATAACTGCCGGGCGATGCGTCGGCTGGACCCGGACCGACCCGTCGCGAAAGAACGCCTGGTCGAGCTGATCGATGCGGCGAATCAGGCACCAACGGGCTCGAACTCACAACGTGCGCGCTGGGTCGTCGTGACCGATCCTGCGCAAAAACAGAAACTCGCCGACCTCAATCGACGATGGGCCGCGCCCTACATTCAGCCGTCGCTCGACAACCCGCGCGACGACGCACACGCCCGCATGCTGAAAGCCGTCGTCTGGCAAATGGATCACATGCACGAGATCCCCGCGCTGATCGTCGCGTGTTTCGACTACGAGGAAGCGCCGGAGGGTTTGGAGGTCTATCGCCA
Organism: uncultured Pseudomonadales bacterium; assembly: GCA_951813295.1. Lineage (GTDB taxonomy): Bacteria > Pseudomonadota > Gammaproteobacteria > Pseudomonadales > Azotimanducaceae > VXYL01. The sequence continues at coordinate 160,088 of CATOTI010000001.1, read as the reverse complement.
GGGCGGGTCGCTCTGGCCCGGTGTGCAGAACCTGCTCCTCGTCGCGCGCTCGCTCGGCCTGGGCGCCGCGCCGACGACGCTGGCGCTGCGAGATCAGAACCTCGTCCGTGAAGCCCTCGGCCTACCGCCGACCTTCGCGGCACTTTGCCTGATTCCCGTCGGCTATCCGCTCGGCAACTTCGGCCCCGTGACGCGCCAGCCCGTCGAGGAAGTCATGCGCTTCGACCGCTGGTCGTAGCGCTACTCCGCCTCAGCAGGGTTCGAGAGACCCGCCGCTTCCAACGCTTTCGCGCGTGCCGCTCGTAGGTCGTACCGGCCGCGCGTGACGGTGCGTTGCGCGTAGAGCCCACCCCCAGCCTGGAGCTGTGCGACGGCGTTGTAGCCGGCGTGCGCACCCGATGTCAGGTCCTTCGCCGCGTGAAAGAGCTTCAACCGATAGGTGCCGTCGACCGACTGCTTCGTCGACATGTACTTGCGCACGAAGTGGCCGACGTCCGCGCTCTCGAGATCTCGGCTCGACGGCGCGGTGACGAGTGACCCACCGGCGATGTCCTGAATGTGCTGCAGCATCGCCGTGCGGTATGCGGCCGCGTGGTATTTACCCGCGTTCGCGTACTGTTCGTTCGGGACGACGACGCCGTCGTCCGTGACTTCGCTGTTGAGGATCGACGCCTCGAGAGTCGAGCGGATGAGCGTCGCGTGAATGACGAGCTCAGCGAGCTTGTCCTTGATGTGATCCACCCGATCCAGGCCGTTCGCTTCGGCGAGGAGTGACGCGAACCCACACATGAGATCCGCCTCGTCGGCCATGTTCTTGAGGCCGTTCATCCGGACCCAGAGACCGAGCGAATGAGCGAACGCCGCGGCCACTTCCGTTTCGCCGTCGAGGAACACCCGCTCGTTCGGCACGAAGACGTGATCGAAGATGACGAAACCCACGGGATCATGCTTGAACTCCGACAACGGCATGTCGGCAAAGCTCATGTCCGGGGTCTCGGAAGTCACGTTGATCGTCTTCACACCCGGCGTCGACACCGGAATCGAGAACGCGATCGCATAGTCCTCCTCGCCCGGCTTCATCGCTTTCGTCGGAATGGTCATGAGTTCATGACCGATCGGTGCACCGCTGATGTGGAGTTTGGCGCCGTTGACGACCACACCGTCTGCTCGACGCTCGACGACCCGCAGGTAAGCGTCCGGATCCTCCTGCTGCCCCGGCCGTTTCGCCCGGTCGCCCTTTGCATCGGTGATGCACTCGACCAACCGCAAATCGGCCACCTGCATTTCCCGAACGTAGTCACGAATCGCTGCGCTGCCCTGCGGCCGGACAGACTCGATACGGTCGGCCGCGGTCAGGAGCGTCATGAGCGAAACGTAGCTGCCACTCGTGAGCTGCTCGGCTTTGAGCTCGGCCCGATCGCGCATCTCTTCGATCGTCGACGGCGTCTGGAGGTAGTCGCTGATCGCGCCCGCTTCCGGCTTGTAGTAGCGGTCGTACGAGTCCGCCGCAATCTGGATCGCCCGCTCGAAGATCGGATGGTCGGCCACCTCGACGCGTTCACCGTCGTAGTAGACCTCCCGGCCGTCCCTGAGCGACGCCCGGTACTGTTCTCCCGTCAGCATGTCTTGTTCATCCGTAAGTGTTGAGGTTCAGTGGACGGGCAGCGTCGCGGGCTCGATCCCGTAGAGCTCGCAGACATTGCCGCTGAGAATCGCGTGGCGCTGTTCGTCGGTCAGGTGTTGGGCTTGCTCGGCGAGCATCTCCTGGGACCACGGCCAGGTCGAGTCGCTGTGCGGGAAATCGTTTGCCCACATGAGACGGCGCCAGTTCATGAGATTCGCCGTCTGGAACGCCACCCAATCGTCCTGGAACGTCGTGTAGATATGCTCCGAGAAGTACTCGGACGGCAGCTTCTCGAGGTCGACGCCCAGCGCCAGCCAATTGCGATGGCGCTTGTAGGCATGATCCATCCGATAGAGGTAATGCGGCACCCAACCGGCGTCCGCCTCGACGCAGACAACGTTGAGTTTCGGATGTCGTGCGAAGACGCCGCCGAAGACGAGCGTGCCCATGATGTCCTGGTTACCCCGAATGATGCTCAAGAACCCATTGATGCGTGGCCCGCGTGCTTCCGTCAGGTTCGAACTTCTCGTCGTCAGGATGTGGAACGACAACGGCAGACCGAGTTCGACGGCGGCGGCCCAGAATTCATCGTAAATCGGGGAATCGTAGTCTTCCTGCAGGGGGTTCCCGGGCATCATGACGCCGCGCAGCCCCGCCGCCTTGATCGCTTCGAGGTCACGCATGCCTTCCTCGGGACTGCGCATCGCGGTCTGACCACAACCGAGCAGGCGTGCCGGCGCTTCCGAACAGTATTCGCCGATCCATCGGTTGTAGGCGTCGAAGCACGCCTTTTTGTAGTCGAAGTCGCGATGGTTGCAGAGCATCATGCCGACCGTCGGGTAGATCACCTCGGCGGAGACACCGTCGCGGTCCTGATCCCCGAGGCGGTACTTCGCATCCCAGCCGGATCGATGCAGATCCTCGAAGCGAGACCCGGTGATGCTGAGTTCCTCCGGCTTCTTCCCCGCCGCCGCGACGAGGCCCAAAGCGATCGGCGAGTCCATGCCGTCGATCACGAAGAAGTCGCCCTTGTCGCCGAGGCTTTCGATCCGCGGCGCCGTGTCGACGTATTTCTTCTCGATGTAGTCCGTGTAGGTGTTCGGCGCTTCGGTGATGTGCGAGTCTGCCGATACGATCGGATAGCTCAACTTCTTCCCCTCATCAATGTGATGGTTCGTTCGTCTATTCCGTTAGTCCGCGGCGTTTTGCTTCCGCGGCGAAACGCACCGTGTCGACCTCGAGCGGTTCGGCCAGTTCGCTCTCATCGAGCGTACCCTCGGTGTGCTGACGCATCTTCACCCCGTCGTAAGTGATGTACTTCTCCGGGATGACCTCGAGCACGACCCGCATCGGAGAATCGAGCATCTCGGCAAACGCATCGGCCGCCGCTTGCTCGCGCCGGAGATGTAGCGCGAACTTCGGATAGAACCACGCCTTGGTTTCGGCATCTTCGTGGATGACACATCGCCCTTTGATGGTGACGGTCTTGCTGGGTCCCAGGTCCGTACCGGTGCTCGTCACCACCACGGAAACCTTCGGATTACGCCGCACGGCCGAGATTCGATGGCGGTGTCCGCCCGCCGTCAGCCACACGCGCCCATCGTGCCAGAGCATCGACATGATCACGCCCATCGGCCATTCATCACGCGTGCACCAGTTGAAGACACATTCGCGCTGTGTGGACAACAAGCGCTCCTGATCCTCGGGATTCAACCGGTAGATCGACACCATCTCGTAGTTTTCCAGATCTTCTTCCACGGCCAACCTCGCTAGAAAAACGGACACGAGCCGCGAGCATAGCGGGACGCCGTGTCCTGGTTGCTAGAATCCGGCGATGGCTGACATCACCGACTTCACGTTCAACGCTGATCTGAAAGCGAAAATCACGGCGAACATCGACGAGTTTCGCGACGATCGGGTCGCGCAGGAGGCACTGACCGGTGCCGCGGTGGCGATCACGATCGTCAACCACGAAGGCGAGGGAGCGGTGCTCGTGACCCGACGGATGCCGCGCCTGAAGGACCACGGCGGCCAGTGGGCTTTGCCGGGTGGTCGAATCGACGGCGACGAGACACCCATCGAGGCGGCACTCCGAGAGCTCCACGAGGAAGTCAATCTCGAGCTACCGCCCGAGTCCGTGCTCGGGACGCTCGACGACTACCAGACGCGCTCCGGCTTCGTGATCACACCCGTCGTCGTCTGGACGGATCTCAACGAGCTCGATCTGGTGCCGGACCCCATCGAGGTCGAGTCGATTCACTCTTTCACTTTCGGCGAACTCGCTCGCACCGACTCACCCCGGCTCGAATCGATCCCCGAGAGCGACCGGCAGGTGCTGTCGATGAACTTCTCCGACACGTGGATCTACGCGCCGACCGGCGCGATGCTCTATCAGTTCCGCGAAGTCGGCTTCTACCAGCGCCACACCAGGGTGAGCCACTTCGATGGGCCGGTTTTCACCTGGACGTAGAACCTTTACCAATGCACGCTTCGACGTCGTGTGCGCCTACACGCCCATCCGCGAAAGGTCCTAATAGTACGGAGACCAATTCCATCTATCATTCATCGCGACGTTCCGACAATCACCAGCGGGCCCCGCTTTCCTCGCCAAAGCAACCACAGCCGGAGCGCTTAAAGGATTGGTATCCGTACTACGCCGGGTTTTCATACGACTTTGCGCGAGACGTCATCCAAGCATACTTCCCCAACGCTCAATCAATCATCGATCCCTGGAACGGATCCGGCACAACAACTGCGGCCGCCGCATCAATCGGTTTAACGTCCGTCGGCATTGACATTAACCCCGCACTATCGATCATCGCGCGTGCGCGCCTGATGCCCCGACCGTTCGCTGACGACCTTTTGCTGCTAGCCGCGGAGATTATTCGTACTTCAAAAAGATTGGTGCCGGTCCAGAGACGCCGAGACCCACTACTCAAGTGGCTCAACCCAAGCTCAGCGTTAGTCATACGAAAGCTCCAGACCGCGATTCACTCTGTAACAACGACCGATGGAAGCACTTCGATCGAAGATCTGAGCAACGCCGTCACGAATGCGCCATCTGGTTTACCGATCGTAACGACTTTCCTCTATTCAGCGCTTTTTGCCGCGACCCGTGACATTCTCCGCCCGTTCCGCGGTTCAAACCCGACATGGCTCGCTACTCCTAAGACACCGCGACACCGAATCGCCCCGAACGCAGACTCAATACGAAGGAGTTTCCTGATCCGAGCTGAGTATCTGACGTCAAGACTTCGCATTCACGAGTTCACGCTGAGTGAAGGTTCAACGATCCTAACTGGCGCGGCACGAGACGTTTTAGCAAAGCTGCCGCACTTCGACGCTTGCCTAACATCGCCGCCTTATGCAACCAGAATCGATTACATCAAGGGATCCATCCCAGAACTTTCGGTTCTCGGCGTGAGCGACGAAACGATCCAGGCACTAAGGCGTAAATCAACGGGGACCCCAGTCGTCAAAGGGGTCGCAAGTTTCGATGCTACACTCCCCAGTCTTTTCACAAAGTTACTCGACCGCGTCTCGAGCCACCCATCGCATGGTTCAGCGAACTACTACGCTCCTTGGCTTCGAAACTACCTTCGAGAAATCCACTCCAATATCGAATTCCTAGCATCGACCATAAACGGCCGAATAGCCTTCGTTGTACAAGATTCGCACTACAAGTCAATCCATGTCGACCTGCAAGAGCTCGTCACAAATAGCTTCAACACATTCGGACGCAATTTGCTCGCCCGGACTGATTTCAACGTCCCGCACTCCATGGCCAACGTGAACACGAGAGCACGCTCACACCGCAACAAGCGCCCGCCCCACGAATCACTTCTTGTATTCAAGTAACGTATAACACCTTGGTAGCCCGAAATGTCCCAAACCGCGACTTCTGCAGCCGCTATACATAACGTCGACTCTCGATCACGTCGGGTCGTCTACCTTTTAGGCGCCGGCGCTACGCAAGGTTGTATTGACTACTCCGGAAGCAACCGCAATTTAATTATGGAAGGTTTGGCGACCCCAATCGCCACCGAGCTCCGAACGGCCTTGGCGGAGGACGAGCAGCACTCTGGGATTACTAGACTAACGAATAGCCTGTCGGACGACAGCCTCGATATAGAGCAGCTGATTACGTTCTTGGAAGACACGCCCACGAGGGCGTACAGAGATTTCGCCCAAAACCTACGAGACGTCTTCTCGACGGTATTGCGTAACGAACTAACGCATGTAGAACAAGAACTCGGAGACATGAAATCCGCCCTATATGCCGTACTCGTCGATATGCACAACGTAAAAGGCAACTTCGAACATCTTCAAGGATTCCTGACCCTAAATTACGACATTTTTCTGGAACACGCTATCGTGGATCGTCTCGGTAGCAACGTTGACTATGGCATCAACGTCGATGATGAGCGAACCACAGAGCAGTCGATCAAGGTCCTAAAAATGCATGGTTCATTTGGCTGGAGGCAGCAATGGCCTATTAGCGTCAACCTAGAGCACGATGAAGGTATATGGATACCTCCAGGAATTAATAAACAGAAGACCGACTACCCCTTCAACCTAATCTGGGGCGCGGCGCGAGAGCTTCTCGATTGCGATGTCTTACGTATTATCGGATGCAATCTAGGCCCCAACGATTGGGATTTAATTTCTCTGTTGTTTTCTACGCGAAACACGCACGATTCCGCTCGCCCTTACGACATCGAGGTAATTGGTTGGCCCGATACGGCTAAAAGACTACGAACGATGTTTCCCTTTCTAGAAATCAAATGGTTGGCCGAGTTGCCAGATATCGGAAATCAGATAGTGGGGGAATTGTTGGGGCTCAGGCCCACGCCTCTCCTATCGCTCAGCGAAAGCAGGCAAACGGTCGTCGAAAGAAATGCGGAGGAAAAGATTTCCAATCCATTCTCGTACTGGCTTACACAGATGAGCGATTACCTATTCTTGGAGTTAGGTGATCTTGAAACCGAAGCCGGGATCTTTAGCAGCTTCGCGGAAACGGCGGGGTAACATTATGGAAAGAACATCTCGACAGCTTTCTATCAAGGATTTAAGAGGCATGTTCGTGGGAATCGACTTTCCCGAATATCAGCGCGAACCCGATATTTGGTCGCGACAGCAAAAGCAACGCCTAATCGATTCGATTCTACGCCAATTCGACATCTCATCGGTTTATTTCTATGTTAAAGATAACGGCGTTCTCGAATGTATTGACGGGAGGCAGCGGCTAAATGCGATTATGTCGTTTCTCAACGATAACCCGTCGGACGAAAGAGACAACGGGTTTCCGCTTATGATTGAGAACGAGATCTCTAGTGGCTTGGCGACGGAATATGATGCGCTCTGCGGCCGTACATTCGCTCAACTAGAGGCGCTAGCATCGGATGAAACATCAGATCTACATGTGATCGCGAGAGATGCCTGCGCTACGGTGAGAAACTACACTATTACGACTGTCCATTTATCAAATGCTTCCGACGTTCAAGAGTTCAACCTCCAGTTCCTACGTCTTAATCTAGGCGCTTTGATCAACGCAGGAGAAAAACTGCACGCAATGATCGGCGGAATGCGAGACCTGATCTTTGAGAACGAGAGAGTTGGAAAGCACCCATTTTTTGAGTCTGTCAACATCCCTACTCGACGATATGCAAAAGAACTGACTGCGGCACAAGTTCTACTCCAGATCTTCACGTACTCGAAATCAAAAGATTTCGCGCGGGCGCGACACGTCGATCTGCAACTATTCGTTAAACAGCACGAGGAGGTTGATCCATCAAGCACCGATATTGTCGATATAGTAGCGGTCCTCGACGCATTGCGAGAGGGTCTAGGTTCATCAGATGATTTTCTAAAGAACAGAGCGATAACGGTTAGTCTAATCTTGTTGGCCTGGGAGAATTTTTCGGATGCGACTATGAAAGACAAATTTTGGGACTTCGTTCGCACATTTATGGCTAAGCTCAATGCGCAGGTTGCGCAAATGAAAGCCTTCAAGATCGACGAACGATACGCGTATCTCGCTGATTTTCAGCGCCACATAACCCAGGCATCAGTTGAGAAACCTGCTGTTAGGGCCCGACATGAAGTGTTGACTGCGAACCTAAATAACTGGGTCGCGAAAGGGGCCCTAATGACCGATTCGGAATACCGTGCTAGAGGAACGCGCACGGGAACCTAGTGTCAACCTTTTCGGTCTCGCTCGCGAGACCTCAAGTCAGCGCCGGTAGCGCGATCGCGCGTAATGCTTCCATCTCGCGAATCTCGATGGCGTGTCGGTCGGCATCGAGAATCCGAGCCGCGCTGAACCTCGAGACCACACGCGGCAGGCTCGCGAGCGCCATGCCGAGATAGCTTGCGAGGTCCGTTCGGGTCATCGGCGTCGGCAGAAACGATGGGTCACGCCCGAGCTTGGCAAGCCGCGCGCTGTAGTCGATAAAAAACGCCGCGACGCGAACCTCGGCCGACGTCTGGCGAAGGTTGAGTTGCTGACGTTGCTGCGACGCGGACAAATTCCCCAGGTGGCGAACCAGCGCACGCGGGAAGTTCGCGGCGGTCTCGAGGTCTTTTTCCTGGAGCACACAAACGGAAACACACTCGAGGGCGACCGCGGATTCCGTGTAGATGCCATCCGAATGCCCGAGCCCCACCACCTCGCCCGGCAGAAAGAGCCCGGTCACCCATTCGTCACCCGACGCGCTGATGACGTACGTCTTCACCATGCCGGAGCGGATGTGAAGTTGCGCAATCGCCGGATCGCCCGCCCGGTAGAGATGCACGCCGCGATCGATTGCATCGGAGCAGGCCATGTAGGTGGGCACGAGGGCTTGTTCCTCGATGCGGAGCGACGACGCCACACACGCGTTTCGCGTCGGGCATCGAACACATCGGGTGGCATCGACCTCGGCCGCGCGAACGGCGGTATCTGCTCGGATGTTCATGCAACCGACTGTCGAAGCTACGCCCTCCCCGGTAAACCGGGGGAAGTACCTATGCCGGTATCGGCGCTAGTACTGACGATTCGGCAGGTTCACTACCAATCCATCGAGCGAATCATCCACGACGATCTGACAGGAGAGTCGGCTTCGGTCATCGACTTCGTAGGCGAACGCAAGGATTGCACCTTCGAGTTCGTCCGCCGCGCCGCACACCGCCTGCCACCCCTCCGAAACGTAGACGTGGCAGGTCCCGCACGCGCAAAGCCCGCCACAATCCCCCTCGATCCCGGGGGATCAGATGGTTGATCGCGCCTTGCATCACGGACGTCCCCACCGGCACGTCCACCGTGTGCTCTGTCCCGTCCGCCTCGACAAACGTCACGCTCGGCACTAGCTCGGTTCCTCACGCCCTCGACGGCGAAGATGTGCGCTGAACATCTGTTCGCCACGAACCGCGACCCGGGTGATCGATGCTTCGACGGGGATCTCCTCACCGCTCTTCGTCAGTGCCAGCACCGGGCGACGATCACCCATCATGCGTGCCGGTGTCGTCTCGCCAGCAAACCGGTCCATGAACTCGTCATGCTTGCTTCGAAATCGCGCGGGAATGAGTTCGCCGAGCACCATCCCTTCGAGCTCCGCGGCCGAATAACCGAAGAGCGCAAGCGCACTCGCGTTGGCGTACGTGATGACACGTGCCGCGTCGGTGATCACGACCGCGTCGGTCGAAATGGCAAGCACTCGAGCCGCGAGTCGATGGGCATCACGTTCGGCATGCAGCCGTTCCTCCCATCGGCTGACGTCGTGCATCGTGACGAGATAGTTCGAAGCGCCCAGTTTGCTCACCCGAACGCTCAACTGCTTCTCGCAACCGACATGGGTACGACACGTCAGGTAGACGTATTCGAGTTCGGGAGCGTCCGGTCGGTCGGCCCACCTCGAGAGCCATTCGAGCGGGTTGAGCCGTGCACGTTCGGGCTGCGGCACGAGGTCCGTCACCAAAAGCCCCGCGAACGATCCCGGCATCTCGAAGAGTTCTTCCGCGCAGGTATTACCCGCGAGAACACGCCCGTCGCTCGCGAGGATGATCGCCGGCTCCGGCAAGCCGAGGAAGAGCTCCTCGGCGCTGAATTCCTCCCAGTCCATCAGCCGACTAGTAATTCGCCGCGGCTTCGTTGAGGACGCTGACGTCGGATTTCGCATCCTCCATCGCCTCGAGCACCGAGAGGTCCGCGTTGACGCGAATGCCGGCGTCCTCGAAGAGCTCCTTGGTGCGCGGCGTGATGAGGCCCGCCCTGACGAGCGCCGGCATCATGAGGTCCTTCAACGAATGGATCTGACCGGGCGGCAGGTCTCTCGCGATGCCGAGTTTCGCCGCCTCCTTGAGGCCGACCGCAAAGTCAGCCGGATCGATCCCGCTGACCTCCAGCACCTTGAGGAAGCCCGCATCGGTCGACCCGGTCTGTCCCGCCACCAGAATGCCGACGGCATCGAAGGCGAACTGCGCGAGATCCTCACGATCGTCCTGGTGCAGCGTCGCGATCGTCGGCGTGAGGAAGACATGACCGAAGGAAACGTGACGCGATTCGTCGCGCATGACGTTGAACGTCACCGACTTCAGCAGCGGTTCCTCGGTCTGACGGTACATGTTGTTGAACGCACCGAGCGCGAGGCCTTCGATGATCATGTTCATGCCGATCATGATCTTCCGGAAGTCGTTCGTCTGAAGGGTCGTATCGATGAGCTTCTTCAGCCACGGCACCATCGGATAGTGGATCGCGAGCTTCGAGACATAGCGGTCGTAGGCTTCGACGTGACGCGCCTCATCGATCGTCTGCGTCGCGGCGTAATACTTCGCCTTCATGTCGGGCACGCCGTGCGTGATCGTCGACGCCGTCAAGAGCGCGCCCTGCTCGCCGTGCAGGAACTGCGACAGCATCTGCGCGGTCGAGTGCGCGGTGAACGTCTCGCGCTGTTGATCCGACAACCGCTTGAAGAACGGCATCTCGGCGTACGACGTGTTGTTCGAGGCGACGATGGGATTGCTCGGATCGATCGGCGTGTCCCAATCGAGGTCGGCTGCATTCCACTGGTTTTCTTTCGCGCGGTTGTAGAGGTCGTCGAGCTTGTCGATCTCGCCCGCGTAGTCGAAGTTCCACGACACCTGCATCGGCGTCTCATAGATTTCGATGGTGTTCTCTTGCATGACGCTTAACCCAGACGATGGACGTGGACGAAGGTTGCGGCATCGCGCCATCGGATGAATTGATCCGAATCAAAAACCGCGCCGATGGCCCGCCGTCAGGCGGGCCGATGTCGATGTCAGCCAGCGGCCGCGTTTTGCATGGCGTCGCGCGAACGGCGCTCACCGTCGTAAAGGAACTCCGGGCCGTCCAGATCGGTCGCCGGAATGTCCTCGCGTTCGCGCCAATAGTCCTGGTTGTGACGCCATTCGGGTCTGTCGCCACGCTGCGGTAGCCGATCGATGTCCCGCATCAGATAGTTCGGATTGAAGTTGTCCGGTTCGATCCACGGCAGGATCTGCATGTCGGCATCTTCGTCGCGCATTGCGACATCGACACGCCGGGCGCCGATTTTGTCCATGTGGTTCAAGAGGTTGCAGGCGAAATCGCCGAGTATGTCGACGCGGAGCGTCCAGCTCGCGCGGAAATAGCCGAACACCCAGGCGAGGTTGGGTACGCCGGTAAACATCATCCCGCGATAGTTGACCGTCTCGTGCCAGTCGACGGCTTCACCATCGACCTCGAAGGGGATTTCACCCATCACCGAGAGGCGGAAACCCGTGGCGGCGATGACGATGTCGGCTTCGATCTCTTCTCCCGAACTCGTCCGCACGCCTTTTTCGGTGAAGGTCTCGAGCGTATCCGTGACCACACTGAGCTGACCTGCGACCGCCGCCTTGAAGATATCGCCTTCCGGGCAGAACGCGAGACGCTGTTGCCACACGCGGTAGTTGGGCGTGAAGTGCGGTTCGAACTCGAAATCCTCGCCCGCGTAGTGGCGCACCAACGCCTTCAGCTCCTCGAACACGGCGTCGGGCTCGGTCTGACAGCGCTTTGTCATGAGGTCCTGATCGTGGGTGATCTGAGCTCGCACGACGCGGTGCACGGTCGGTTCATCGATGCCGATCTCGCGGAGTCGGTCGGCCAGTTCGTTACGGTTTTCACTGCAGAAGAAATAGGTCGGTGAACGCTGCAGCATCGTGACGTGACCCGCGGTTTCCGCCATCGCGGGAATGATCGTCGCGGCCGTCGCGCCGGAGCCGATCACGAGCACCTTCTTGCCCGCGTAGTCGATGTCTGGATCCCACAACTGCGCGTGAACAAACATCCCCTGGTATTGATCCATGCTGGGCCAGTCCGGGACGAAGGGGTTTTCGTGATCGTAGTAGCCCTGGCACATCCACAGGAAACCCGCCGTAAACGTCAGCTCGGCGCCATCGGCCAGGCGTATGGCGCGCACCGTCCAGCGACTGTCTTCACTCGACCAGCTGCATCCCGTGATGCGCTGGCCATAGAGGATGTTGTCGTCGATATCGTTTTCTTCGATGACCTCACCCATGTACTTCAAGATCTCTTCGGCACTCGCTATCGGCGCGCCGATCCAGGGCTTGAAGCGGTAACCGAACGTGTAGAGGTCCGAGTCCGAGCGGACACCCGGGTACTTGTGCGTTTCCCAGGTGCCGCCGAACGTATCCTTCATTTCCAGGATGACGAAGCTCTTGTCGGGACACTGCTCTTTCAGGTGATACGCCGACCCGACGCCGGAGATCCCGGCACCGACGATCAGGACGTCGACATGAGTGGCTTCGCTTTGCGCTTCGTTCGGCATGATTTCCCCTTCCGCGACCGGCGCGGGCTCGAAGCATTTTGAAGCCCGCCACGTGTCACGACTTGATCTGAATCAAACACGCGGCATTTTCAGGGCGTGCACAGATGCATGTCATCGAGCCGAAGGGGTAGTGGCTAGATCGAGAGCCAGAACCGAATGAGGTAAGCGATACCCGCGACCGCGCTCGCGCCAGTGAGATAGAGGCATACGAACCAGAGCCATTGGGTGGGTTTCGACCTCATGGCGATTCGTAGCCGCCGCCCTCGGGCGTTTTGCCACGAAACACCCAATACGTATGCACGGTGTAGCCAATGACGACCGGCAGCAGCACCAACATGCCGACCCCCAGGAAGACGAGACTCGTCTCGGGCGACGCCGCCTCCCAGATCGTCACCTCGTGCGGGACGATATAGGGGTAGGTGCTGATGCCGAAACCGGCAAAGGTCACGATGAAGAGCGCTTGCGAGAGATAGAACGGCGCGCCATCGCGACCGCTTCGGATCGCGCCGAGGAGCGCGACGCCGACGGCGCCGATCGCGATCGGTACGGGTATCAGCCAGGTGAGTTCAGGCCAGACGAACCAGCGTTCCGTCAGGCGCGGATCAAGGAACGGTGTCCAGATGCTCACGCACGCGATCATCGCCAGAACGCCCACGGCGAGGGGCAGCACCACTGGTCGCATACGCGCGGAGACGACGTTGGTTTTCATCACCAGCCAGGTCGTGCCGAGGAGCCCGTAGCCGAGCACGATCGCCACGCCGCACGTCACGGAATAGAGCGTCAGCCAGTCGAACCAACCGCCGGCATACGCCCGGTCCTCGACTTCGATGCCCTGGATGAACGCGCCGAGCATGATGCCTTGCGCGAGTGCGGCGGCGAACGAGCCGCCCCAGAAACCGACATTCCAGAACGGCCGCCATCGTTCGGTCTTCTCTCGGTACTCGAGCGAGACACCGCGAACGACCAGTGCCAAGAGCATCACGATGAGCGGCACGTAGAACGCGGTGAAGACGGCGGAATAGGCGAGAGGGAACGCCGCAAAGAGCCCGCCCCCACCGAGCACGAGCCATGTTTCGTTACCGTCCCAGATCGGTGCGATGGTGCGTATAGCGGTGCTCTTTTCATCTTCCGCAAGGAACGGAAAGACCAGTCCGACACCCAGATCGAAGCCGTCGAGCACGGCATAAGCCAACACTGCGGCTGCAAGAACCGCGGCCCAGAGCAGAGGCAGGATTTCCACCTCAGCCACCGCCGCTACTCAGCACGTGGCCTTTGACACTCGGCGATTCGTCGACCGCATCGCTCGCAACTTCATCGGGCATACGCTTGAGGGTACGCAATAGATAGAAGATGCCCGCGCCGAACACCACGAGATAGCAGACGACGAACGCCGCAAGCGACGCCGAAATGGCGGGCAAATCGATGGGCGAAGCGGAATCGACCGTCTTCAGGAGCCCGTAAACCGTGTACGGCTGGCGGCCCACTTCGGTCGTAACCCAGCCCGAAAGGAGCGCGATCAATCCGCTCGGGGCGAGCGTGATCATGGCGCGCTGAAACCAGACCGTGTCGTACAGATGGCGCCGATAGCGCAGCCAAAGACTCGCCATCCCGGCCGCGACCATCAGAAACCCGAGCGCGACCATGATGCGAAAGCTCCAGAAGACGATCGGGACGCTCGGCCACTCCTCGCGTGGCCAGGCGTCGAGGCCGACGATTTCACCGTCCCATTCGTGCGTCAGGATCAAGCTGCCAAGGTTCGGAATCTCGACGGGAAAGCGGACTTCTCCAGCGGCTTCGTCGGGCCAGCCGAAGAGGATGAGCGGTGCACCACGCTGGGTATCGAAATGGCCCTCCATCGCGGCCACCTTTCGCGGCTGATACTCGAGCGTGTTGAGCCCGTGTAGGTCGCCCGCGACGATCTGCAGTGGCGCTACCAAAGCCGCCATCCAGAGCGCCATGGAGAAATCGAGCCTCACCGCTTCTCCACCCCGCCGACGCAAGAGATGCCACGCCGCAGTGCCGCCGACCAGAAACGACGTGGTGAGATAGGCCGCCAACACCATATGTACGAGCCGGTACGGGAAAGACGGGTTGAACACCACCGCCCACCAGTCGGCGGGAACGAACTGGCCCACGTCGTTGATCGTGTAGCCCGCCGGGGTCTGCATCCAGCTATTCACCGAGAGGATCCAGAAGGCCGAGATGACGGTACCGACGGCAACCATCAGCGTCGCGAAGCAGTGCATCCGCGGACTGACGCGATCGGCGCCGAAGAGCATCACGCCGAGGAAACCCGCCTCGAGGAAGAAGGCGGTCAAGACCTCATAGCCCATCAGCGGACCGAGCACGGGGCCGGTCAGATCCGAAAACGGCCCCCAGTTGGTGCCGAACTGATAGCTCATGACGACGCCGGACACGACGCCCATGCCGAAAACGATCGCGAAGGGCTTCAACCAGCGTTTGAACACGGCGAAGTAAAGCTCGCGACCCGTCGTGAGCCAGAGCACCTCCAGCACCGCCAGATAAGCCGCGAGGCCGATCGAGATCGCCGGAAAGACGATGTGGAACGCGATCGTGAAGGCGAACTGGATCCGGGCGAGAAAGACGGCGTCGAGCAGTAATTCCACCGCTAACCTCCCACTCGGGCGTCAGCCGTCCGCGATTGTGTGATCACGCACGGCGACGCGTTCACGATTCAACGCTTCGTACAGAAACACGCCACCCAGGAACGCCGCAACGAAAGTGAGCGCTCGTACATCGAGCACGGCGAAGGCGACGAGTCCCGGCCCCGGACAGAAACCGGAAAGCCCCCAGCCGACGCCAAAAACAGAAGCCCCGGCGATCAATCGTTTGTCGACCGCGCCGGCCGTCGGAATGGAGAAATCCGCTTCGAAGAGCGGTCGCTCGAGGCGCCTGACCCGCGCGTAGCCGACGGCGGTCACCGCCAACGCGCCACCCATTGTCCCGATGAGCGCCGGATTCCAATCGAGTGAAATCGTCAGGAATGAGAGCACGACGGCGGGGTCCGACATACCCGACCAGGCGAGCCCGATACCGAAAAGCATGCCAGCGAGGAGCGCGGTGAAACCCTTCATCCGTGTACGCCCGTCGCCGTGACGATCGCCACGATCAGAAACGTCCCCGTCGCCACGATCGATCGCTTCGAAAAACGCGCGATACCGCAAACACCATGGCCACTCGTGCAGCCCGACCCGAGGCGCGTGCCCACACCGACGAGCACACCACCGACGACGAGCAATGGCGAAACCGCCGACCAATCGCGCTCGACCGAAAGTCCCTGCAGATAAGTCGTCACGCCGCCACCGATCAGCAGCCCGATGACGAAGAGCACGGCCCATCGCGGCCACGGACGCGTGAGCGCCGTCGCGGCAATACCGCTGATGCCGGCGATTCGACCGTGGCTCAACATCAACGTGACGGCGGCAAGCCCGATCACCATCCCGCCGAGAATCGCGTCACCCATGACCTTCTCCTGAAGCGGAAAACCCCGTTACGACTGCGTGATCGGCGTCGGTGCCGGTGCCGCGATCGACTGCGGATGCGCCAACCACTCGCGACCTTTCAGCATGAGGTCGAAATAGATGCCGGGCAGCCATTTCGCCTTCAGTCGCCACGCAAGTGACGTCGCGGTTTTCCCATCGTTCAACCAGCGCGGAAACTCGGTAAGAGTTTGCCACCGTAGCCGAACTCAGCGAGCACGACTTTGCCTCGTTCGACGGTGAGCGGGCACGAACCGTAGCCGTCGTACGCTGCTCCGGGTGCGCGCCCGGCTAGCACACGAAGCACATTGATCGCCACGACGGGCGCCTGCTTGCGCACGGCCGCCGCCGTTTTCGCGTTGGGCGCGGAGATCGCATCCCCGAGACCGAAAGACGTTTTCGAATCGAGCGTGTTGCAGCGTGGTTTGATCGACCTCGATCCACCCGCCGGTATCCGCCAACGAGCTCTGCGCCACGAACGCCGGTGCGCGCTGGGGCGGGCAGACGTGCAGCAGGTCGAATTCGACGCCGCGACGTTCACCATCCACCTCGAACCACGCTTTTTGGCCTTCGCCATCCACGGCGACGAGGTTCTGATTGAAGTTCAGATCGATGCCATAGCGCGACACGTAGCCCTCGAGCGCCGGCACGTAGTCGGCGACTCCAAAAAGCGCACCGCCCGCGTTGTGGAAAGCCACGTCGATGTTGCCGAGGTGGCACTTCTGCTCCCAATCGAAGCAGGAAAGGTACATCGCCTTCTGCGGCGCACCGGCACACTTGATCGGCATCGGCGGTTGGGTGAACAAAGCCCGACCTTCGCGAAAACCGGAAACGAGTTCCCATGTATAGGGCGCGTGCTGGATGTCGTAGTTCGACGTGACGCCGTTTCGACCGAGGGACTCCGACAAGCCTTCGACCTCGTCCCAGGCGAGTTCGATCCCGGGCGAGACGATCAATGCGTCGTATCGAAGGCGTGCACCGTCATCGAGGATGACCGTGTTGGTGCGCGGCTCGAAGCCCGCTACGGCTTGGCGAACCCACGTCGCGCGTTTCGGCATCACGTCGGCCATGGACCGCAGTCCGTCGCGTTGATCGAACACGCCGCCGCCGACGAGCGTCCAGCCTGGCTGGTATTTGTGCGTATCGCTCGGCTCGACGATCGAGACGTGCACGTTCGATTCTCGCTTCAGGACCGAACTCGCCGCAGCGATGCCCCCGGCGCCACCGCCTACGATGACGACGTTCTTCCTATGTTGAGCCATTAACTTTCTTCCTTGTGACAAGCGGGATTGGTCTCTTTGGTGATTGCGAAGCCCGGGGTCGCGGTGTCGAAGCCCGCTCCCGTAACGGCTTCGACGACAGCGTTGACGCCCTTGGCATCGAGAGAAGTGAGCGCCCAGCCGAGCATCGATCGCACGCCACGGTGCGCGAGCGCTTCGAGGTCGGCGACGGTGAGTTGATCGGCGACGTAAACATCGCGATCCAGGTGTCGAAGTTTCATGCGCACCGCCTAACCGAGGAGGCTCGCGCCGGTGGTCACGAGGATGTAGGTCCCCATGCCCACCAGGAATACGCCGAAGTAGCGCTGCAACCGGTCCGTCGGCACGCGTTTGCCAACCAGACTCCCGGCGTAGCTACCCGCAATACCGATCGCGGCAACCGTGACGAGAACGTCGACGTCGAGTACCAGCCCTTCAGCGTCGAGAATCTGCACGTACTTGGCGAACCCGACGGCGGACTTCATCGCGATGATCACGAGACTCGTCGCGACCGCTCGATGCATCGTCAAGCCGCCGAGCAGGACGAGCGCCGGAACGACGAGAAAACCGCCCCCGACGCCGACGAATCCGGTCAGCGCGCCGACAGCAAGCCCATCGACGGTGATTCTCAGTCCGCCTCGGATCTCGCGTTGGCCGACGGTTTCGAGGTCATCGCGCGGTCGCAGCATGAAGTACGCGGCCAGCACCATGACGACCGCAAAGACGGCAAGTTGCACGGTTCCGGAAACGAGAACCGAAGACCAGCCGCCGAGATAGGTGCCCGCCATACCCGGGACGCCGAAGAGCAAAACGTTACGCCAGTCCACCAGACGCTCGCGCACATAGGGCAGGCTCCCGGCGGCCGCGATCGCCGCGACGATCGCCAGCGAACCGGCGATCGCGAGCTTTTCGTCCTGTCCCAACAGATAAACGAGTACGGGGACCGTGAGAATCGAGCCACCCGAACCGAGGAGCCCGAGACTAAGGCCGATCGCGATGGCGCCGGGCCATGCCAACAGAGCGATCATCTAGGCGCTCCGAACGGGGATCTTGAGGTAACGCGTCCCGTTATCCTCGGGCGGGGGAAAGTGACCCGCGCGGATGTTGAACTGGATCGACGGCAGCAGGAGCTTCGGCGCCGCGAGACCGGCGTCCCGGCATCGCCGCTCCGCCACGAATGCATCGAGTTCGACACCGCCGCCGACCTGAACGTTGCCGGCGCGTTCTTCGTGCACGCTCGTGACGTTGTGAAACGCTGGGCGTGTGTCCGAACCGTAGTCGTGACACAGGTAGAGCGTCGTCTCGCCCGGCAGGTCGAGAATCCGCTGAATCGAGCCGTAGAGGTCGCCCGCGTCGCCGCCGGGAAAGTCGGTCCGAGCGGTGCCGTAGTCCGGCATGAACAACGTATCGCCGACGAACGCCGCCTCGTCGATGACATACGTTACGCATGCGGGGGTATGCCCGGGCGTCTCGATGACCCGTACCACACTCTCACCGAAGACAAGTTCATCATCGTCGTTTAATCGTCGATCGAACTGCGAGCCATCCCGCGCCATCTCACGCGCGTTGAACATTTCGGCGAAGATCGATTGGACCTCGGTGACGCGCGTGCCGATGCCCGTCTTGCCACCATGGCGTTCCCTCATGATCGCCATCGCCGAGAGGTGATCGGCGTGAACGTGCGTGTCGAGAATCCAGGCGACGTTGAGCGATTCACGCTCGACGTAGGCACTGATCGCGTCCGCCGAGGTGGTAGAAACGCGCCCGGACGCCGGATCGAAGTCGAGCACGGGGTCGATGATGACAGCCGCCGACGTCGCTTGATCCGCGACGACGTAGCTGTAAGTGAATGTCTCCGGATCGAAGAAGGATTCGACGGTTATCGCCATGGCACACCTCCAAATAGACAAAACGCATAACGAAAGAAACGTGCGGGCCTAATAGAGCGATATCCGTGCCAACAATCGATTGACTAATAAAAACAATTAGTTACGGACAAGCGGCGACGGGACTTGCCGAATGACTGTCCTTTTCGGCATACAATTCCGCCTACGTAACTGTCAAAAACGACAGTCGGCATGTCAGCAGTCGCCGTCAGGAGCAAGGACATGGAACCCGATATCATCAGCATCCTGAATTGCCTGCCCCGCGCGGCGATCCTGCTCGGGCGCGATTACCGGATCCTCGCCGCGAACGACCGATATCGATCGACCTATGGCTTCACCGACCAGCCTCGGCGTCACAAATGCCACGAGGTGTCGCACAAGAACGCCGTGCCGTGCGATATGGCCGGCGAGGAATGCCCGTTGCGGGAAAGCCTCGAGACCGGTGAAAACACGCAAGTGCTGCACATCCATCACACCCCGCGAGGTGAGGAATACGTCAACGTCGAGATGTGGCCGGTCAAGAACGCTGGCGGCGAGGTCGAGTACTTCATCGAACAGATGCATCCATCGGACGCCGGCTCAACGACCTCCGACGAAACGCGCATGGTGGGAACGTCAGCCGCTTTTCAGGCGATGTTGAGCCTCGTCGAACGGGTCGCGCCGAGCGAGGCGAACGCCATGCTGCTTGGCGAATCGGGCACGGGTAAGGAGATGGTCTCGCAGACTATTCACCGCCTCAGTCCACGCAGTCAGATGCCGTTCGTGCCGGTCGAATGTACCGGCCTACCGGAAGCGCTTTTCGAGAGCGAACTCTTCGGCTACGTCAAAGGGGCCTTCACGGGTGCAACCGCCGACAAACCGGGACTCGTGGCCGCGGCGGAAGGCGGAACGTTGTTTCTGGACGAGGTCGGCGACATTCCGCTCGCCGACCAAGTCAAACTTCTCCGTCTGCTCGAAACACGGCGCTATCGCCAGGTCGGTTCGAGCCACTGGCAGGAAGCCGATTTCCGGCTGATCTGCGCGACGAACAAGAACCTCGCCCAGATGGTGGCCTACGGGACGTTCCGCGAAGACCTCTACTACCGGCTCAACGTCTTCGAGATCGAGCTACCGCCCCTGCGGGAACGCAGCGAAGATCTCGAACTCCTGATCGAGACGATCCTCGCGCGCCTCGGTGCGAGCCGTGTCCGGTTCACGAACGCCACCATCGACGCCCTCACGGCATACGACTTTCCGGGCAACATCCGGGAACTGCGCAACATCGTCGAGCGATCCGTGCTGCTCGCCGACGACGGCGTCGTTCACCCGAATCATCTACCGCGGCAGTGTCGAGCCGCGGCGGAAGCACCACCGCGGCGAGCCGCGATCGACGAGTTCGACGAGATCGTGCCACTCGACGAGCTGGAGCAGCGTTACCTCGGCCAGGTCTTTGCCCGTTTCGACGGTAGCCGAAAGGAGCTGGCCGACAAGCTCGGTCTCTCCGAACGGGTGCTCTACCGGAAACTCGCGAGTTTGCGAGCGCCTGGCTGAAGCGCCACTTCAGGCGCTTTCTTGGCTCGATAAACGTGCCTCGAACCCATCGAGGATCATGCCGAGCATCAACTCGAACTGGCCGGTGCCGGAGCCCGGATGGTCGACGTGGTGCTGGACGTGCTCCACAAAGAAAGGGATCGAATCGGGCTCCGTAACGGACGCGAGGAAGTCCGCCGCCGCGGTTGGAAAGTCGCCGGCTTCGAGCGGAAACCCGACGGCGTGGTGCGTGTAGCCTTCGACGTGCACGGTGATCGCATGGTAGGCATCGCACGCGAGTTCGACCGAAAAACCGCCGCGCCGTAGGGCCGCCAGGATCGATTCCATGAAGGCGAGGCGCGCCGGCCCAAGCTTGCGTTTCGACCAGATCCCGATCACCCAGCCGTGCGCCATCAGTGTCCGATGGGCCGACAGAGCGATCGTCGAGACGGCCGCTCGCCAATGCAGTTCTTCGCTGCCAAGGTCGATTTTCGCCGCGACCCACTCGACCATTGCATCGAGCAGTTCGTCTTTACTCGAAAAATAGTGGTAGATCGACATCGCGCCGGTGTTCATGCGTGCCGCCAGCGTGCGCATGCTGAGGCGCTCGAGTCCGCCGCGCTCAACCTCCGACACCGCGGCGCGAAGGATCCTGGCATCTGAAAGCGCCCTATTCCCGCGCTTGTTTGCCGCGCGCGCCCTCTTTGTCGTCGACGTCTTCTTGCTCGGATTCGCCTTGGCCAAGTCGGCTCCTTGATTTCGTCGTACACTGTACGTATTTTCGTACAACGTACCAATCAACGCGGAGTATCGATCAGTGGATGTCGTCGCGTCCATTCTCGTCGTCTACGTCGGCCTCGTGCTCCTCGCCGAAGCGCTGGCCTGGCGCCTACAACCGCCGATGGAGGGAGGTGTCACGCTTCGTATCAGGGGCAAAAACGGCGAGACGCTCGAGCGCACGGTCTACGGCCACTGGCTCGACGACATCCTTTACGTCTCGTCCAACCATTGGTTCCGGTCGTGGTACCACGCGATCCGGCGACACCGTGAACTCGAGGTCGTCCGCGATGGTCGTACGCAACGCTATCGGGCGGAGGACGTCGTGGCCGAAGAACGTTCGCGGGTGCTCGAGAGCTATCGGATGGGTTTCCTACTGCGCCTTCTGTGTGGTTTTGCGCCACGCCGATTACTTCGCCTGGAGCCGGTGGCATGAAAGTCCGTCTCTCCTCAATCGGCCTTTGTCTCGTCGCAACGGCGTCGTGGGGCGAGACGCTACAGGTGCCCGATGAGGCGCCGGCGTGGATGCATCTCGGCGCAGTTCTGCTGTTGGTCCTTCACATCGGCGGCGGCGTGGTCGGCATCACGAGCGGGGCCATCGCGAGCACCGTCAAGAAGGGGCAGAAAATCCATCGGTCGAGCGGACGCGTCTTCTTTGCCGCGATGGGGATCAGCTACGTCATCGCCGCGGCCGTCGCACCCTTTGTCGCACACGGCCAGCGGCCCAATTTCGTGGCCGGGATCCTGGCGCTCTATCTTCTGGTTTCGGGCGTGTCGGCGGCGCGACGTCGGAACTTCACGACAAGCTACAAGGAAGTTGCCGGGCTCATCGCCGCGCTCTTCGTCACCGGCATGGGCGCCTGGTTCGCCTACCACGCGACTCAAGATCCGAGCGGTACCGTCGACGGTTCACCGCCACAAGCTTTCGCCATCTTCCTGCTGGCGGGCACGGCGGCACTGATCGGCGAAATCCGTGTGCTCGTTATCGGCAAGCTATCGAACGTCGCACGTCAACGCCGACACCTCTGGCGCCTGTGCGCATCGTTCTTCATCGCGGCAGGTTCTCTGTTCTTCGGGCAACCGCAGGTCTTTCCCGCCTGGTTCAACGATTCGTTGCTCCCGTCGCTCCTGAGTTTTGCGCCACTTGCGGTCATGCTTTATTGGCTCTATGCGGTCGGTCCACGCGAAGTACGTGCCAAGACATCGGTAAAGGCAGCCCACGAACGCACCACGATGTGATCGCCAGGCGCTTTCTCCCCGACCGCATCGAACCAGATCGCCTGCATTCCGGCCGACGCGGCGCCGGCGACGTAGAAGACCAACGAGTCGCCGACGTGCCAGATATCGCGGGGCTCGAAGCCGAGCTTGCGGGCCGCCGTCTGGAAGATCAGTGGATGGGGTTTACGCACCACGTAGTCGCCGCTCGAGATCACGAACTCGAACAACTCACCTAAACCGATTTCGCCGAGCTGCCACTCGAGCGTACGGCTCGTGAACGTCGAATTGCTCACGACCGCCAGCGGAATCCCACACCCGGCTGCATTGCGGACCGCCTGAACCGCGCCATGGATCGGCACGACGCGCATTGCCGCGCGCCAGAACGCCAACTCGATTGCTTCGAACGGGCGAGCAAAACGAACGCCGGCGGGTTCGTAGACCAGCCGATGCACGGCATACGGAGATATCTCGAGCCACGCTGATTCACGACGCTCGAAGAGATCGCGTTCGAATTCTTCGAGCCGCGCGAGAACCTCGTCGGCGGTGGTCCCGTTGGGATTCTCCGAGGCGAGCGCGAGTACCTGCTCGGTACCGCGGTGAGGATCAAACTCGAGCTCTTCCCACAACGTGCCACCGATGTCGAAGAGAATCGCTTGGGGTTCGCGCATGGGTCGCATCGTGGGACAGAAAGCCAAGACTAGGCGACCGCGTTTCGCTCGAGTAGCTCGCGAAACCAACTCGACATGAGTAATGCTCGCGATCGTTCCCCCGAGTTGTGCAGGTCGAGACACGCCGATGAGAAAACAAGACTTCTACCGCGACGCGCGAAACGACATCGATGGGCCTTTGGCCGGCGTGCGAGTCATCGAAGCGTGCACCACCTGGGCCGGGCCGATGTGCGCGGCCGTACTGGCGGATTTCGGCGCTGACGTGATCAAGGTCGAGATCCCGTCGGGCGATATCAGTCGGGCGGTGGTTCCGAAGCTGCCGGGAAGCGACTTGAGCCTCATGCACGCGACCGTCAACCGGAACAAGCGCGCGCTTGCGCTCGATGTCCGTCAGGACGCGGGCCGCGATGTCTTTCTCGACCTCGGTGCGAGCGCCGATATCGTCGTCGAGAATCTGAAAGCCGGCACGATGGCCGGATACGGACTCGGCTACGAACACCTCCGCGAGGTCAAACCGGACATCGTCTACGTATCCATCACCGGCTGGGGCCAATTCGGGCCGAACCACCATGCCGCCGGGTACGACCCGCTTGCGCAGGCGTCGTCGGGATTCATGTCGATCACGGGACCCGTCGACGGACCGCCGACCAAAGCGGGCACCTACCTCGCCGACGATCTCGGTGGGCTGCATGGCGCACTCGGCGCCATCGCCGCGCTCCGTCATCGGGATCGCACCGGCGAGGGTCAACACGTCGACGTCTCACTGTTGGATGCTTTGCTGTTCCAGAGCAACGGCCTGCCGACGCTCGGCGCAATGGGCGTCGAGCCCGAACGATACGGCAATGAGTTCGGTGCGGCAGTACCGACGAACGTCTTCGAATGCCGTGACGGCGCCGTCTTCACCGGCGTGCTCCTGGATTCACACTGGCGCGTGCTGGCACCGATCATCGGTCAGCCGGATCTCGCCGATCACGAGAGCTTCGCGACCCGCGACCAACGGATAGAGAACCGCGAAGCATGCAACGTTTTGCTCGCCAACTGGCTCGCCACGCAGACCCGCGCCGAAGCGATCGAGAAGATTCGTGGCGCCGGACTACCGATCGCACCCGTCAACACTTACGGCGAAGCGGCCGGGGATGCCCACGTTCTCGAGCGTGACATGCTGCAGGAGACGGTCATGCCAGACGGAACGGCCGCGCCGATCACGGGACCGGCGGTCAAGTTTTCACGCACGCCAACGCGGGTGCGAAGCGCGGCACCGAGAATCGGGGAGCACAACGTCGAGATCCTCGAGTCGCTGGGCATCGATGCCGATGCACGGCGGAAGCTGCTCGCGGCGGGCGTGATCAGCTGAAGTCTGTTGCTACGCTAATCGGATCAACGCGCTCGATCTCGTGTGATCGCGGGACGCGTTGTGCCAGCCATAGCCGCGCCGTACGGTAATCGCTGAACCAAGGGGATCATTGGGGGTACGTCGTGACATCTCAGCCGATTGATACCCGTCCACTTGCATCGGCTTTGGCGGCCGAGGTGCACGAAGTCGATCTCGCGGCGCTGGATGACAACGTCTTCGCGCAGATCGAAGCGGCACTCTTTCGCTTTGGCGTCCTGGTCTTTCCGGCGCAACGGATCTCACACGCGGATCAGGTCGCGCTGACAAAACGGTTCGGCGAACACGGCGTCGATGCTTTCACGGATGGCGTCGATGGCTACCGCGAGATTCAACCCGTCATCCGGGAACCGGGACCGGGTGCCCCACTCTTCTTCGGCGCGCGTTGGCATACCGATTCGCCGTTTCTCGAACGACCGCCGGCCGTCAGCATGCTACGCAGTGTCGAGGTGCCACCGTTCGGTGGCGACACGCTCTTCAGCAGCAGTCGAGCCGCGTATTTGGACCTCTCCGCAGGTATGCAGACGCTGCTCGAACCCTTGCAGGGCCTCTACAGCCGCACGCACCTCACCCGGGCGATGGAGCAATGGCGGGAAGACCCGGAGCGCGCGCTCGATATCTCGCCGATCGAGCAGGATCTCGCGGCCGCAACACCGCATCCGCTCATCCGTACCCATCCCGCGACCGGCGAGAAGGCGCTCTACGTCGACGAGAACTACACGATCGGCATCGCCGGTCTGCACCGGCGCGAAGCCGAACCGCTCGTTTCCTATCTCATTTCACACGTCACCCGGCCGATCTATCAGTTCCGCCTCCGCTGGCAACCAGACATGCTCGTGATCTGGGACAACCGGCTCGTCATTCATCAGGCCTTCGACGACTTTGCGCCGCACCGACGCGAAATGTACCGCTCGACCGTATTGGGCGAAGTTCCAGCCTGAGACCGCCGGACGCCCTATACCGGGGCCTCCTGTCGCGACACGCTCGTGCCCGCTGCACCCGCCATCGCCGACGCCAGTTGGCCCGGACAAGTGATGATGGCTTCGCAGCCGGTCTTGCGTGAAAAGTACGCCGCGCTCGCGACCTTGGGACCCATTGACCCCGCTGCAGCGATCCCGCTCGCCGCTAAATCATCCGCCGCGTCGACATCGAGGGACGATATCGAATTGCCCGCTCCATCAAGAACCGCGTCGACATTTGTTATGAACAGCAGCCGCTCTGCTTCGATCGCCGTGGCGATCAAGGCCGCCGTCCAATCCTTATCGACAACAGCCGATACCGGCGTACGAATGCCGTTGTCCTCCACCACCGGCACACCGCCACCACCGCCTACAACGACGTGATTCGTTAGGGCGAGTGTGCGAATTGCATCGATCTCGACTACCCCGCACGGTCGTGGCGATGGCACGAGAACACGGCCCGATCCAATCGGTTTGACGGGCGGCCCCGTATCGCGCGGTACGACAACGCGCGTCAGGAGTCCGACCGCTTCGATACCGACGGCCGCAAGTGCTTCAGCGAAGAGATAGCCGAGTTCGCCCTGCGTCTGGGCTACCGCCACGTCGAGTTCGTCGATCGAATGATCAGCCGGGAGTAAGCGGCCGACTTGCGGTCCGTTGCCATGCACGAGCACGAGGCGCGTCGAACCGATCGCGGTACCTATCTCAGCCGCGGTTTTGCGGATCGCGAGCCGTTCAGCAGTACGGTCCGACCCCGCTATCGCGTGGCCACCCACCGCGACGACGACTGTCACAGCCGGTCTCGAACAAGGTCGACGAGCCTCGGCGAACCATGGTCGCGGTGCCGATATCGCACGCGGTGGGTCGGTACATCGAGATCCGCATCGCGCGCAAGGTCAATGGGCGTTCCCGCGACGACGGCCTCGGCGCCGCTCGCCCGGATGGTGGCGGCGAGATCGCTCCGTTGTTCGGCGGAATAGCCCATGGCCGGCAGCACGGCGCCGATATGGCCGTACCTTTCGTAGGTCGTCGCGATGCTCCCGACTGCGTAATCAAGCGGGTCGACGATCTCGACGTCGAGGTCGTGAACGGCCGCATAGCCGGCGCCATAGGCCATGTCGCCATGCGTCAGCGTCGGACCGTCTTCGACGATCAGTACACGCTTACCGGCAAGCGAGGCCGCGCCTTCCAGCTCGACGGGCGAATCCGCCAGGATGACGGGGACATCCGAGCGAACATCGGCGACTCGCCGGCGCGCTTCGTCGACCTGGCCCGGTGACGCGGCATCGACTTTGTTGATCACCACGATATCGGCCATCCGCAGCACCGCCTCGCCAGGGAAATGCGTCGTCACGTGCCCAGGGCGGAGTGCATCAACCACCACGACGTGGACGTCCGGCCGCACGAACGGGTAGTCGTTGTTGCCTCCGTCCCAGACGATGAGGTCAGCCTCCGCACTCGCCGCGTCGAGAATCCCCGCGTAGTCGACGCCGGCAAACACGACGACCCCCGCTTCGATATGCGGCTCGTACTCTTCGCGTTCTTCGAGCGTGCAATCCGCGACATCGAGGTCTTTAGCGGACGCGAACCGCTGGACGGCCTGGGCCGCGAGGTCGCCATAAGGCATCGCGTGGCGGATCGCGACCACGCGTCGTTCCGCTCCGAGGGCTACCGCCAGATGTCGTGCGATCTGCGATTTACCACAGCCCGTTCGCACCGCGGATACGGCAACCACGGGACGCGTGGCGTCGAGGTACGTCGAATCAGGTCCGAGAATTTCGAAGTCGACGCCGGCCGCGAGGGCCCGTGACGCCAGGTGCATCGCTTCCTCGTGGCGAACGTCGCTGTACGCGAACACCACACTGTCCGCGGCCGTTTCAGCGATGAGCGCTTCGAGGTTTGCCTGATCGTGAATCTCGATCCCCTTGGGATAACGAGCGCCAGCGAGTTCCGGCGGATAACGGCGCCCGGCGATGTCCGGGATCTGCGTGGCGGTAAATCCCACGACGTCGACCGCTGCGGAGTCGCGATACGCGACGTTGAAGTTGTGAAAGTCGCGCCCGGCGGCGCCACAGATGATCACTCGACGCGTCACGCGCACATCCCTCGTCGGTTGAAGCCGCGATTCTGCTTGTCGCCCCATCACGCGACATATCGTGGATTCCCCCGACCAACTACATAGCCAACGAGGCGGACGCGCCACACGTCTGCGCAACTCCGCGTACGGGAAATCCTCGATTTAGGGCGCCAACACCCACCCCCAAAATGAAGCCGTATCGCCACCAAGCAGCAAGGAGTGCACACATGGCAGAAGCACCTAAGCGAGGCCTTCCAATACGGCGTGGCTTCGAATCCGAGCTCGACCGATTCTTCGGATCACGCTGGCCGAGCTTCTTCGATCTATCCGACGTTGGCGGCCAGAACGCCGCACCGAGCGTCGACGTCGTCGATCGCGAAGACGAGATCGTCGTCCGCGCGGAGCTTCCGGGATTCACGAAGGATTCCATCGACGTGAGCGTCGATCACAACTCGGTCACGATCAAAGCCGAGTCGCGTGAAGAGTCCTCGGAGGAGGAAGACAACTACGTCCGTCGCGAAATGAGCCGCGGGTACGTGTCGCGAACGGTGGCCTTACCGGCCGATGTCGCGAGCGATAAGGCCTTCGCTAAGCTCGCCGACGGCGTCCTCGAGATCACCGTGCCGAAAGCGGCTGCGTCAACGCGCCAGAAAATCTCAGTCGACTGAGTTCCGAGATCCAAGGGGGGCTTGGCCCCGATGCGGTTCAGTCGTGTCGGGGCCTTTTTTTTGCCAGCCGCGTCCGTTCTTGATTAGGCTCCGCGCGACCTTCGACTCCCACCCATTATGACGACGATTGCAGAGACCGAACTCGAGGCCGCGCGCAGGCAGTGGGGCGACGCCCTCGTGGCTATTTCGACGGCTTTCGATGATCGAGGCCTGGCGGCGGCGACCGAGATCGCCAATCAGGCGCTCGATGCGGTCTATGGCTTCAACATGGGGCCCGTGCTGTTCAAACCCACGATGGCGAGCGGCGAGCAGGCCTTTCGACCGACCCGCGAGGGGGCATTGTCGTACTTCGTCGGGCAGAACCCGGAGTATCCGGGCGATGGCGGTTTCGGTCTGAAAGGCTGGCGTCGCGTCGAATCGAAAACCGCAGCAACCTTCGTCGAGGGCGACATTGCGATGTGGATGGGCAGCGTCACCTTCACCGACAAGCACGGCGCGGTGACGCGGGTCGACAAGAGTTGGGGCTACAAGAAGGACGCCGACGGTACGTTACGCATCGTGTTGCACCATTCATCGCTCCCCTACGAGCCTGCCTGAATCTTGCAGGCCTCGCGCAAATCCCGGCTACGCGGACTGGTGCGCGATGAGCCGCCGCAGGAACTCCGTGCCTTCGTCGAGCTGCGCGATCGAGATGTACTCATCGGGCTGATGCGCCTGGTCGATCGACCCCGGCCCACACATGGCGACCGAAAAACCCGCTTGCTGGAACTGACCCGATTCCGCCGCGAAAGGAACGACGTCCGTGTCGTTCTGACCCGACAGCTGCTTCGCCAATCGAACCGCTTCACTGTCGGCGGGTGCATCGAAACCCGGAACGTCGGCATGAATCTCGATCCTGATCTCGGTATCGGCACTGATCGCATGCATCTCCGGCTCGACGACCTCCCGTGCGAACGCCTCGAACTCAGCATAGAACGTCTTCGGGTCGTCGCCCGGAACGGTACGGATATCGGTGACGAAACCGCAGTCGCGCGCCGTGATGTTGTGCGCTGTACCCCCGTGGACGACGCCGCAATGGAGCGTCGAATACGGCGGCTCGAATCCACAGTCCGGATCGGCTGAACGGGCGTTTTCGCGCTGGCGCTCGCCAAGCCAGTTGATGAGTCGGCCCGCGACCATGACCGCCGATACGCCCCGATGCTGCTGACTCGAGTGGGCCTCGTGTCCCGTCACGTACGTGTCGAAATGAAGAATGCTCTTGTGGCCGGTCACGACGCGCATGCTCGTCGGTTCACCGACGAAAACCGCGTGGATCGGGGGCAATTCATCCTGGAGGGTGTCGATGAGGCGCGGCGCGCCCAGGCAGCCGATCTCTTCGTCGTATGAAAGTGCGAAGTGGATCGGCCGCTTCAGGTTCGCCATCTCGGGAACCAGGGCGAGCCCGATCGCGCTGAACGCCTTCATGTCGCACGTGCCCCGCCCGTAGAGCAAGCCATCCCGCTCCGTCAGCTCGAACGGATCGGTATGCCAATCCTGCCCCTCGATCGGCACGACGTCGGTATGTCCGGAAAGCACCACCCCGCCCGAGGTCATGGGCCCGACGGTCGCGTAGAGATTCGCCTTGGTTCCGCAATCGCTCATCACACGATGCGTCTCGACACCATGCGTCGAAAGGTACTCTTCGACGAACGTGATCAAAGCGAGGTTCGATTCCGAAGAGACCGTGGGAAAGGCGACGAGTGCATCGAGCATTTCCCGCGGCGTGTAGCGCGGCGCCCCCGTTTTTGTCATCGGTTATGCCCTTAGAAAATGTCCTTGCAACGACGCGTCTCGGCAAGAAAGCAGTAGTTGTCCGAGAGCGCCCCGAGCGTATGAACCTCGACCTGACTCATTCGCCTTGCTCCTCGGCTCGGTATGCACCAGCGCGCGATTATCACCCAGCAGACGAGAAGGCGTTCGACAAACGTCGGCTCCCGCCAATCATCATCGGTTCTTCATCGTCGTCGAACCGAGCTTTGCTAACCTCGCACGAAGAACCCTGACCGAATGCCGCTAACGCGGCGCGAGGAGGAACGTCATCAGCAGTGAAATCAGCCGCCGAGGCGTTCTCCAGGGCGGAATGCTCGCGGGCCTCGGCTTCCTGGCCGGGTGTGCCACGCGCGGTGCGTCGGCATCGAGCGACCAACTCGTCGGATTCACGCCAGTCCCCCGCACTTTCCCCGACGGCAAGCACATCGTGATCGCCAACGAGTACGAGTACGAGACCTTCGTTCCGTGGGGCGAACCGCTCACGAGCGGCGCACCGGCGTGGCAATGGCCGCCATCGGCGAGCGCGCAAGCCCAGCAAGTGGGCATCGGCCACGACGGTATGACCTTCTTCGCGCTCGACGATAGCGGACAACACGGCTTGCTCGCGCTCAACCACGAGTACGGCTCGAACCCGGCGGTGCTCGGCGTCGACACCCCGACGACGTTGGATCAAGTCCGTGCCTCTCAACATGCGCACGGCGTATCGGTGATCGAAATCCGCCAAACGAACGGTCGATGGGAAGTCGTGGCCGACTCACGCCTCTCGCGACGCATTCACGTCAACACCGAAATGACGATGTCGGGGCCCGTCGAAGGGCATGCGCTGATCACTAATCCCGCCGGCAATCCGATCCTCGGCACCTTGAACAACTGCGCCAACGGGCAGACCCCTTGGGGCACCTACCTGACGTGCGAGGAGAACTTCAACTTCTACTTCGGCGCGAACTCGGCGTTCGAGCCCACTGAAAGACAAGCACGTTATGGCCTCACCGGTGCGAGCTTTTATGGCTGGCACACATTCGATCCGCGCTTCGATCTGTCAGACCCCGACTACAAGAACGAATCGAACCGTTTCGGCTGGGTCGTCGAAATCGATCCCGCCAATCCCGCCGAAAAGCCCGTCAAGCGCTCGGCGCTCGGCCGGTTCAAGCACGAGAGCGCGGCGTTCGCCGAAGGTCGCGACGGACGCGCCGTCGTCTACATGGGCGACGACCAGCAGTTCGAGTTCATCTACAAGTTCGTCGCGAACGACGACTGGCGGCAAACGCTGAGCGCCGGCAAAAGCCCGCTCGATGAAGGTGTTCTTTACGTCGCGCGATTCGACGACGACAACACGGGTGTCTGGCTACCCCTGACACTCGAGCAACCGAAACTCGCCGCCGCGTTCGACGACCAGGCCGAGATTCTGCTTCAGGCACGCCTCGCGGCCACACTCGTCGGCGCGACGCCAATGGACCGCCCCGAATGGATATCGGTCGGGCCCGACGGCGATGCGTTCTGCACGCTGACCAACAACACGCAGCGGTCCGTCGCCGACGCGGCCAATCCCAACGCGCCCAATCCCTATGGCCAGATCATCCGCTGGCGTGATGCGAACCAACACGTGGGAACGACCTTTACTTGGGATCACTTCCTGATTTGCGACGACATCTACCAAACCGAACAGAGCCTCGGCAGTCCCGACGGCCTGTGGGCGGATCCCGACGGTCGTTTGTTCATCTGCACGGATGGACGCCAGTTCGAAGGTAAACCCGATCAACTGGTCGTGGCGGACACGACGACCGGACAACTATCCCGGCTTCTCGTGGGTGTCACCGGCTGCGAGATCACTGGACTCACAACAACGCCCGATCGACGAACCTTGTTCGTGAACGTACAACACCCGGGGAACGGCGACCCCGCCGTCACCAGCTTTCCGGCTGCGGACGACGGAAAAACCGTGCCGCGAGATTGCACACTCGCCGTCCGGCGCAAGGATGGCGGCATCGTCGGCAGTTGAGTCGTTAGGCCGGCCGACCGCGGTCGGCCGCTGGAGTTTGGTTGACCCACGTCGTTCGACGCACCGGCACCGCTCTTCAGGACGCCCGCAGCGCTCGAAACGGTGAGTCGCCCAAACGCGCGGAGACGTTTCTACCCCGCTGATCGGCCGCCAAAAGGCCGTTCCGCACAGCTTCGGCATCGATGTCGCGCGGAATGTTCTTCAGCGGGCCGAACTTCATTACTTCGTCGACGAGACGATCCATGACATCGGTGTCGGCGACATCGATGCCGACCTGTTCGAGGTGCACCGGAAGACCGACGCGGGCAAAGAATTCCGTCACCTTGTCCGCTTCGACGTCGTCTCCATCCAAGGCGACCTGAAGGCCAGTGCCGATCGCCACGAGTTCGCCGTGCAAGTTGTTTTCTTCGACCTCGGGAAAAATCGTGAGGCCGCCAGCAACGCCGTGCGCAGCCGCCAGGCCACCACTCTCGAAGCCGAGTCCGCTCAGTAACGTGTTCGCCTCGACCACCCGCTCGAGCGCGTCGTTGACTTCGTCTTCGCGGACGGCTTTTGCGGCTGCTTCGCCGTCCTCGTAGAGCGTACGCGCACAGATATCCGCGATTGCCGTTGCCGCCAACGTCGGTCGCGACCCGACAACGTTGCTCGCCCGGGGATTGTCGAAACAGACCCGCGCTTCGTACCACGTCGCCATCGCATCGCCGATCCCGGCCACGAGGTAGCGTTCCGACGCTTTTGCGACGACGTCGGTATCGACGATCACCATGACGGGGTTGTTCGGTTGAAACTCGGCACCGGCGTTGACCCCTTCGGGCGTGTAGATCACGGCGACCGCCGACGTTGGCGCGTCATTCGACGCGAGCGTCGGCACGATGACGACCGGAACGTCGAGCCTTACCGAGACACATTTACCGGCATCGACACATTTGCCGCCACCAACCGCGATGAGGCAATCGACATTGCCCTGCCGGAGTTCAGCCGTCGCGCTATCGATCTCCTCGAGTGAGCATTCGCCGCCAAAAGTGACGGGCACTGACTGGATTCCGCTCTCGGCAAGGCTTGCCGCGACCCGACCCGCTTCCGCGCCGTGGCCGCGCTTCGACGCCATGATCCCCATCCGAGCGAATCCGAGCGTGCCTAGGTAGTGCCCGGCAAGGTCCAGGACGCCCGGCCCTTGAACGTACTTCGGCGGTGCCGCGAAAACACGCGGGACGACGCCAGCCGATGGTTTGCCGAATATCGGCTGAGGGTAGTACGGGGTGTTCATCGTTCGACTCCAGAAATGTCAGTGGCTGATCGGGTGACTCGCCACACGATCGCCGTGTGCGCTCCCGAGGTACAGGCGCTCCCCCACACGAAGCGCAACCGTTGTATAGCCCATCGGTGCGCCGTCGCCAGCGGCGACCACTTCCGCTTCCCACGCGACCGGATCCACCTTCAGAACTTCGTAAGGCAAGAGACACGGACCCGCGGTCACCGCGGCACAGGTTTGACCGATCGGATCATGCTTATGCGACGCGATCCAAAGAGAACCTTCGTCATCGACCGTCACGTTGTCGGGTTGCTGAACGTCGATGACCCCATCGCGCTCGCCCGAAGCACGATCGATGCGGATGACCCGATTACCGAGATAGACGTTCACATAGATTTTGCTGTTGTCGGCACTCACGGCGATGCCATTCGGCATCAACTCGTCCGAACCGGGGAGTTTCGTGAACCCCGCGTCGCCTTGCCACTCCCAGACCCAGCCGAAGTTTTCACCTCGACCGAGACGCTCGACGACCGTCTCCAACGGCATGCTTTTGTCCCACATGTGCGTCACGACAAATCCACCATCGGCGAGGCCAGCCACATCGTTGATGAACGGATCGCCCGGCGGTAGCGCACATCCACGCCAGGCGAGCGACCACATCGCGTCGCCCTCGACAAGTTCGAAAAACTCGACCGATTCTCGCTTGCCATGATTGACGACCAGCAACTGATGACGACCGTCGGGACGAGTGATGAGGTCGATCCCATGCGGACTGAACGCCGCGACGTCCGGCACGGGACACGAATCGGCACCCCAGGCCCGACCATCCGCTGACCAATCGATGGTGATCTCGGCACGTGTGCCCGCCGCAAGATCGAGCATCGACAGTTTGCCGGGGCTATCGAGCATGAACTCGCCCATCTCACTGACGATGAGCTGTTCACCGTTCGGCACGATCACGAGATCCTCGGGATTCTTGTAGCCACAATGAACGTCGATGCCTTGCATCGATTCGCAGCTCAAAAGCGCCGTTTCCGTCGTCGGCTGCGGAAAATCGGACTCGGCCGCCAGCGCCTCACGTTCCGACGATATCAACCCGCTCGACACCTCGGTTGGCTCGCTCGCCGCCGATTCGTCCGCCGGTCTGTCCGCCGGTCTGTCCGCCGTCTGGTTCGGCTCGCCGCCGCAACCCATGACGAGACCTGCCAGGAGCACCAACAACACTCGATTCTTCAAACGACTCCCTCGCCGCGAAAAACTGAAGGTGCGTGCAGTCTGATCCGCGCGCCGATTGATGGCCAGCACGGATGCTGATCGGCGGCAGAGCCGTTTCGGTGGTTCACCGCGATCCGAGACGAGCTGCCAACCGTCGGCGACGGTGCACTACGATAGTGGACGAAGGGGCTGCGATTCGGTCGCCCTCGCGGCAACGCGAAAAGAGCTGCTACCCAGGGAGGACATCCATGGCTTTTGAGACTCTGCTTTACGAGGTGGCGGACCACGTGGCCACCATCACGTTCAACCGCCCCGACAAGATGAACACCTGGAACGGAACGGTCGCCGCCGAGCTTTCGGCTGCCCTCCTCGACGCGAACGCGGATAGCGACGTACGAGCGATCATACTTACCGGCGCCGGTCGGGCTTTCTGCGCGGGCGCCGACCTCGAAGGGGGCGGGGGAACATTCTCGAATCGAGACCGGCCCGAACCGACCGAGCCCGGCACCAACGTTCGAACCGTTCACCCCTACCAGATCGACAAACCGGTAATCGCCGCGATCAACAGCGCGGCCGTCGGCGTGGGCATGACCTATCCGATGCTCTGCGACATTCGCCTCGCGGCCGAAGGCGCCAAACTGGGTTTCGTGTTCACCCGGCGCGGGATGATGCCGGAGCTGGCGGCGCATCTGATCGTGCAACGCGTTGCAGGCCTTTCCAACGCGGCCGATGTCCTGATGTCGGGACGCATCTTCACCGCCGAAGAAGCCGCGCAAATGGGCATCGTTTCCAAGGTACTACCCAAGGACGAATTGCTGCCGGCAGCCCGGTCGATGGCGGCCGACTACGTCAACACCGCACCGGCATCGGTCGCGATAACGAAGCGACTGTTGTGGCGAGGTCTGCATTCCTCGCCCGAAGACATGATGAACGACGAGAACCCAGCCTTCGCCTGGCTCGGCAACCAATCCGATGCCACCGAAGGCGTCGTGTCGTTCCTCGAAAAACGTCCGCCCGAATGGAAGATGACTCCGGACGACATTCCGGACGAGTTCAAGTAGCAACGCCGCCCCAGCAAAGCTGGCGCGCGATGGGAACGTTGATGACCGAAGCCGCTGATCTACAGGAAAGGTTCAGGCGTGACGGTGTGGTGCATATACCCGGCGTTCTCTCCGCCGAGACCCTCGCAAAGGCGGAACGCGCCTGGCGCTGGAGCATCGAGAACGCCGGTCCGTTCGCCTCGCGCCTCTACACGAACGACCTGGCGTCAGTGACGAGCGAAGCGGCGGCGCGCTTAATCGACCACCCGGAACGCGGTTTCTTCTACCAGGACCTCGGCAATCCACATGCACGCGAGATCTATCGCGGGGTCAAGGACGCCGGGGAAATCACCGCCGCGCTCGGCACTCTGTTCGCCGGCGAGAATCAAACATCAAACGCCTGGTTCATCGGTGAGCAGGTTTTCCTGAAGGAAGGTGGCGAGCGCACCGGCTGGCACCAGGACGCCGCCGATCTCGGCTGCGAGGGGCTCGACGCCGTCACGGTCTGGATGTGTTTCGATCCTGTCGACGCCGCGCATTCGCTGGAGGTCGTCCGAGGGTCTCATCTGGGCCCCGTGTACTCCTCGATCTACGGTAGTTTTCGTGCCGCGGACATCCCCGCGATCGAATCGAACCGCGACGAATGGGACATCGTCTCGTACGCCTGCTCACCTGGCGATGTGGTGATCTTTCACGTCGGCACCTTGCACGGCGGGGGCGCGACGCGCGACGGCGAGACGCGGCGCTCGCTCGCGTTGCGTTACGTCGGCGACGATTGCCACATCGCGCCTTGGAGCGCGTCCCGGAAGAGACCCGCCGGATCGCCATTCCACGAACACGAAATGAGCGAACGGGTGTTGTGATCTTGCTTTCAGGTCATGTATCTCAATCCCGGTGACGACGTCGTCCCGATCGCGAGTGCCTAACCCGCGCGACCGGGTATCGTCGGGGCACTTTTCGCTGGCCGAGCCCGGAAGACGATTCAGCGGCCGCCAACCGACGTCAGTGGTAGTACGGGTAATTCGGGTAAGGCGTACGAACCACCCGAAGCTCGTACGCTCGCTCGAGGTACATGACGAGATCGACGAGTTCTTCGACGGTCATGACGCTGTTGAAGTTCGCCATTCGCGATATGCCGTCCACCGAATAACGCGAATGAAGATGCTCGGGCGAGATCCGATGCGAGGGGTTGATGATCGACGTCACGAGTTCGCCGTAGGTTTTGCTCCTACCGACTTCACCACCGAGACCGACGTCGATCTCCGTGAGTGACTCATCGTCGCGCGCGACGACAAGATCCGGATTGCTCGAGTCCACGTGATGACAGGCCCGGCATCCGAGGGCCATGAACACGGACTGGCCTTTGGTGACGTCACCTTCCGGCAGGCTGAAACCGCGTTGCTGCAGGTCGCCGCAGCCAACGAGAAGAAGCAGCAGAAGAAGTGGGGCGAAACGCACCATCGCACGCTCCTGAATATGGGGTTCTTGATCGTAGGAGCGGCCCTGAACCCCCAACACCGTGGGAATCACCTAGCCGAATACGGGACGCCGGAAACTTGACCGCTGTACTTCTTGGAGACGTGCGGCAGTCTCCTCAAGAAGTGTTTACTTGGATTCCCCAGCAGATGAGGGTCGATCCCCAATGGTGCGTGGCGAGAGTTTCCTGATCGCGTCGATCCGACCATGGATCATGGCGTTAGCCGTCGTGCTGTCCGCCGCGAGCCTCGCTCAAGAGGAAATCGCCGCGTATTCGGGCGTCACGGAATCGAGGCTGAGGTACCAGGAGCACTGCGCTGTGTGCCACGGCGAGAACCTCGAGGGTGCGGCACAAGGCACATCGCTGCGCGCCGATCTATCGGAAGGCGAATCGGTGGACGAGATCGCCGCGAGCATCGCCGTCGGTTCGGTATCCGCCGGCATGCCCGCCTGGCGGGCGACGTTCTCGCCGATCGAGATCAAAGGAATCGCTCTCTACATCCTCGAAGCACGAGCCGACATCAACTACGCGAGCTTCAACTACGACACGCCGATGTCGATCCCGTCGACGTCGTTCAAAACCGAGTGGCACGACTTCCGGCTGGCGAGCGTGGCAGACGGCCTCGATCCGCTGCCGTATTCCATCGCGCCTCTGCCGAACGGCGAGTTGCTCGTCGTCGAGAAAACGCGCGGCGTTCGCATCGTGACGGCCGCCGGTGCGAAATCCGAGCTGATCGCAGGAACGCCCGTCGCGCTACACAACATTTTCCGGATCGAAGGGCTCGATACGGACCTCGGCGAGGGTTGGCTATTCGACATCGCCGTGCACCCCGACTACGTCGAGAACGGATGGGTCTACCTCGCCCACAGCCACCGATGTGAACGCTGTAACCGGCGTAGTCGCGAACACGACCGCGGCGTGTCGATGAATCGCCTGGTCCGCGGCCGTATCGCGGCCGGTGTCTGGACGGACGAGCAGGTCATCTGGCAGGCGCGACTCGAAGACTACATGCCGACCGGGGACTACGGCGCCGGCGGACGCATCGCTTTCGACGATCGCGGACACGTCTTTCTCTCCATCGGGATGAAGTGCGGATTCATCGAAGGTATTCAGGACCTTCGCGCCCCGTGCGGCAAAGTCCACCGCGTGCACGATGACGGGCGAATTCCGATCGACAACCCGTTCGTATCACTCGACGGCGTCTACCCAAGCACTTACACCTACGGCCATCGCACCCCTCAGGGCCTCGAATTCGACCGTGGCGCGGGCGGTTTATGGGGAACGGAACACGGCCCGCGCGGCGGTGACGAGATCAACCACCTGCGCCCCGGTCGAAACTACGGCTGGCCGTTGACTTCGCTCGGCACCAACTACGATGGATCACCGGTCGACTACGGCGCTGAACTCGACATCGATATCGAGGGCAGCGCGATCGAACAACCGATCGTCGATCTTTCGCCATCACCTGCAGTGTCGAGCTTCATCATTGCCGATAGCGATCAGTTTCCCGAATGGCGCGGCGATTTCATCGTCGGTTCTTTGAAGGCGCGCAGTCTTTTGCGCGTCCGCCTCGACGGTACCCGGCTGCTCGACAAGGAGACCCTCATCAAAGGCGTCGGGCGGATCCGAGACATCGAGCAGGGCTCGGACGGAACGATCTACCTGCTACTCGAAGATCGAACAGGCGGAAAAATCATTCGGCTCGAGCGCATCGATCGACACGGGGAATAGCAACGCCCTCAGATCTTGAGAATGAATCCGTTCGCTCGGTCATAAACAAAGCGCTGGAAGTAACCCGGTGCTTCGCCCGACGCGGGCACGAGCGGGGCCCAATCGACATCATCGCCGACGCGGATTCGCACCATCGATCGGTCTTTCTCGATCGCGCGGACGGCGCCTTCGACCCCGTGGATCATCGCAATCGCCGGATTCGGCGGATAAACGACGGCCATGTTGTTGATACCGCCCGCACCACCATCGGGAACGATCGCCGTTGCCTCGTTGTATCGCTCCTCGATTAGTTCGAGTGAGTAGAAGAGACCGCCATCGCGCCGATGCACCGCCGCGTGGTCTTTCGACACCACCATGTCGAAGAGTTCTTTGCGAAAGCCCCAGTCGTGGCCCATCGCGAGCATCAGCCAGTCTTCCACCGGCATGCTGTGCACATACCAGGTCTCCGTGCCGTTCGACGCCAAGGCCTTGAGCATCACCATGCCCTCTTTGTAGCGCCGGACCGGGTTCGGTTGGTTGTAGTCGATCGCGACGATGGAAACCGCGGGGGCACTCGGCATGTCGAAGTTTGGTGGCAGAAGCGCGCGGTAAAGGTCGATGTCCGCGGGTTCGAAGGCGACGAAAAGCCCGAATGGGCCTACCCCAGGCGGCAAGCTATCGAGGTCGACGGGTAGGCGAGGATGTTTGCGCTTGCCCGCGCCGTGATTCCAGATCCTCGTTCTGGACTCATCCGCGAAGAAATCCCGTAACCGCTCAATCACCCGCCCAGCGGCATAAGCCTGCTCCACCTTCGACTGATGGTTGCCGAGCCCATCGGTGATCCAGGGAAAACTCCCAACGATATCGGTGCCTGTCGGGACATTCTGATCATCCCCGAACGCGCCTAACGACATCAGGACAACGGCAAACGAGGTAACCCAACGGCGCGATCCGGTCATCTTCATAGTTCCTAAATGCACGTCTTGTTCCTAGCGCGGCCGGAGGCGAATCTCGACGACGGTCGCGGCTTCGATCGCCGAGCGGCTGTAGAGCAACGGTACGCTCTCGTCTTTTGCCCAGGTTTCCAGTAGATCGCCGTAGAACGGCGAGCGCGGATCTCCCGATTGGCCCGGTGTGTTCGCCATCATCGCCGCGTCCCAGTCACCCGTATCGACCACCATGCGCCAGGACGCCCCTGCGCGGACATCGAGATCGTCGCGATCGAAGTGCGCCGCATTCGGTGAGTTCCCCGTGCCACCACGCGGGAATCGAGGCAACGCCCAGGCTTGCCGGTCGGCGTCGGTGAGATGCTCCTCGAGTGGATGTCGCAAGGCGATCTCGTGCAGATCGCCCCACCGCCAGTTCTTTCTATCGGTGCCAAGGGTCTCCTCGAGGCTCTCGAGCGCCGCGACCAACGTCGTCTCAATCAAGGCTGCGCGACGAGGATCGGCCACCGCCGCCAGCATGAAATCGAGATCGAGCGATCGAATGCCTGCCTCGGCACCGAACTCGGATTCCGCCATGGCCGGCAGGAAGTGCTGGTAGTACCAGGTCCCGAAAAGCGCGGCCGGAGCGGACCCGGCGGCCATGTCGCCACGCCAGTTCGCAAAGAGCGCCTTCGCGGCGCCGGGAATCGCATTCGGCAATCGACTGATGACCTCTGCTGCGAAAAGCGAGGTCGTATCCGTCTGCAAGGCCAGCGAATCGGCGAGCAGGTGGCCGTCCGCGCGCTCGAGAACCGAATCGATCCGTCGTTTGCGCCACGGCGCCGACCAGTCGAAGCCGACGCGTCGCGCGGCGATCGGATAGTCGCCCGGTAGGTTCATCTCGTTGGCCGTGGCAACGAACCCGGACGCCGGGTTGTAGGTCTCCGGCAACGCATCCATGTCGTGATAACCCGACCATTCGTAGCGCCCGTCACCGGGCACGGGCAGTACGCCGTCGTGATTCAAACGACGCGGAAAGAGCCCGGCCGGTTTGTGGCCGATGTTGCCGTCGACATCCGCGTAGACCTGATTCTCGGCGGGTGCACCCCAGCGGTTGAGCGCCGCGACGAACTCACGCCAATTCTCGGCGCGCATGTACTCGACACTACCGAAATACGGTGCCATGCCGGGTTCGAGCCACGCGGCCCGCACCGCGAAGAGTCGTTCGTCGGTGCGATGGATGACAGGGCCGTGGCGCGTGTATTCGAGCACCGCGTCTTGCGGATCCGCCCCGAGGACCGGAATCGTTTCCGCGATTCGCCGGACCGGTTCGAACTCGTCGGCGTATCGGTAACGCGTCGGATCATCAGGATCGAGGTCGTAGACGTAGAGATCTTCGTGGTCGAGGCCAAATATCGTGAGGCCGAAAGCAATGCGCTCGTTGTGTCCGATCGAGACACCCGGCAGGCCCGGTTCACCCGCGCCGATAACGTTGAGTCCGGGCGCGACGAGATGCGCGATGTAGCGTAGCGACGGGACCGCGTGGCCCCGGTGCGGGTCGTTGGCAAGAATCGCGTTCCCGCTCGCTGTGCGTTCAGGC
Organism: uncultured Pseudomonadales bacterium; assembly: GCA_951813295.1. Taxonomy (GTDB): domain Bacteria; phylum Pseudomonadota; class Gammaproteobacteria; order Pseudomonadales; family Azotimanducaceae; genus VXYL01. Next base: position 118,720 of record CATOTI010000001.1, on the reverse strand, counting down.
GCCAGTGCCCAATTGTTGCTACCGAGCCCGGCCAAATCGTCGCGTGGAATCGTCGCCACACCATCGGCTTCGGGGTCGAACACCACCGCCGCCTTCGCGAGACGGTAAGTATCGAGCACGTCGCTCGGGATGGCGCACGGGTCGAGGCCCTCGGGGACGACGAGCGGCCACGCCGGTTCGAGTTTTCGCCATGCGAGGGCCTTCTCCACGCCGAATCGGCAGATCAGCTCGGCCCGCTGAACTTCGCTCGAGACATTGCGCCACAGGCCGTGGCTGCGGATACGGACGACGTCCTCGGCGTGCCAACGCTCCGGCGAGTAGCCGAGGACGGCAAACTCAGGTGGCAGACGTTCGGGCTCGCGCTCGATCAGGTCGATATAGGCATTGATCCCATTCGCAAACGCGCTCGCGATTGCCTTGGCGTCGGATCCGTAAGAGAGCCATTCGCGGTACATGTCCCCCCGGTAGAGAAAGAGCCGGTTCGCCCGATCCTGTTCCGCGTACTTTGCGCCCAGAACGGAAGCCAGACGACCCAGCCCGCGCCGTCGCCAAGTGTCGATCTGCCAGAGGCGATCGCGAGCCGCATTGAAGCCCTGCACGAAGAAAGCGTCGTAATGGGTCGACGCGTAGATGTGCGGGACACCCCAGCGATCGATTCGAATCTCCGCGGGACCTTCGAGACCGTCGAGGACGTGCGTCTCCACGGTCCGCTCCGCGGCTGCGAGCCAGACGGACGTAATCGAGAAACAGATAACGAGAACCAAACGCACGAGACCTATCCCCCTTTTTCTCTCCACGAACGTGCAACGATCGACGCGCGATCGTCAACTCGCCGAACCAAACGAGTTCCTCGGCGCCTGGGCACGGATCCCCGCCTCGCTCGTTTGCACCCGCGCTCAAAAGCCGCGCAAAAACGACGCCAGGATTAACCAGATCTTCACGTTCCGCCTGTAGAATACGCGCGCTTTTTTGGCTGTTGGGGAACAATTGGAATGCGTTTCGTCGCCGTTCTCTTTCTGTCTCTGTTGACGAGCACCGCGCTCGCCATCGAGACGTCATCCGGTGTTCGCGGCGTGGTAACTGACGAGAGCGGCACCCCGCTCGCCGACGCCTCGATCACTATCCGCAACGAGGGCACATCGCTCTCTCGTTCGGCCACTTCAAACGCCCAAGGCGTTTTTTCTATCCGCAATCTACCCGTCGACGATGACTACGCCGTCACGGTGCGCCGTACCGGCTTCGGCACGCAGACATTGCGAGACGTTGCACTCATTCTCGGCGAAACCACCGACCTCTCCTTCGGGCTGTCGGTTTCGTCCGGTGTCGAAGAGATGGTCGTGACAGGCACGCGCATTACTTCGCAGGTCGCGGTGGGACCGAACGCGGCGTTCGGCTTGAAAGAGCTCGAGACGCTGCCTTCGATCAACCGCAACATCACCGACGTACTTCGTGTCGATCCGCGAATCTTCGTCGACGAATCGCGCGGCGACATCAACGCCGTGCAGTGCGGTGGCAAGAACTCGCGTTTCAATAGCCTCACTCTCGATGGTGTGCGCAACAACGATTCGTTCGGTCTGAATTCGAACGGTTACCCGACGGAGCGGATGCCGTTCTCCTACGACGCGATCAACCAGGTCGCCGTCGAACTGGCACCTTTCGACGTCAAGTACGGTGGCTTCAGCGCCTGCAACATCAACGCCGTCACGAAGTCGGGTAGCAACGAATTCTTCGGCGGTTTCTTCTACGACTACACCGACGAGGACCTGCGAAACGACTCACTCGAGGGTGACCCCATCGTCACCGGGTCGTTCGATGAAACCCGCTTCGGCTTCAACGTCGGCGGGCCGCTCATCAAGGACAAGCTCTTCTTCTTTGCGGCCTACGAACAGCTCGAGGGCGTGAACCTGTTCGAGCGTGGCGCGATCGGTTCCGGCGCGGTTAACGAGGTTCAGGTTTCACAGGCTGAGCTGGATGAAATCGTCAGCATCGCCAACTCCCTCTATCAGTACGATCCGGGCGGTATCCCGACCGGCCTCGCTAACGAAGACGAGAAGCTGCTCGTGAAGATCGACTGGTACATCAACGACTACCATCGCTTCGCCTTCACCTATAACTACAACGACGGCAACAACTTCACGGAATCGGACGGCGATCTCAACGAGTTCGAGTTCCGTAACCATCTCTATGAACGTGGCGCAGAACTCACCTCCTACGTCGGTACGCTCTACAGCGACTGGACAGAGACTTTCAGCACGGAACTCCGTCTCGGCTATATCGAACTCGACAACCGCCAGGCCACAGTCGGCGGTACGGACTTCGGCGAAATTCGCGTCGAGCTCGACGACGTCGACGTCTACCTCGGTGGCGACGACAGCCGGCAGTCGAACAAGCTGAACTACGACGTCTTGAACTGGTCCTTGCGCGCCAACTATCTCATGGGCTCACACGCCCTGAGCTTTGGTGTCGAGCGCGAGCAGTTGGATGTCTTCAACCTCTTCGTCCAGCACACGGAAACCGAAATCCGCTTCCGCGGGATGGACAACTTCCGCGCCGGCCTGCCGCGGGCGATCTACTACAACAACGCGCCGTCGAATAACTCCAACGACGCCGCCGCAGACTGGGGCTATGCCGTCAACACGCTGTTCATCCAGGACGAGTTTTCGCCCATGGACAAGCTCACCGTCGTCGCCGGGCTCCGCTACGACTGGTACACGTCCGACGACGCGCCGGAGGAGAACCCGACCTTTGTCCAGGACTACGGTTTCTCGAACTCGACGACCGTCGACGGGGAAGGCCTCGTGCAGCCGCGCATCGGCTTGACCTACTACGCGACCGACGCGCTGACGCTGCGCGGCGGGGTCGGCCTCTACTCGGGCGGTAACCCGAACGTGTGGCTGTCGAACAACTTCTCGAACAACAACGTGCTGCAGTTCGGTCAACGTGGCCGCTCGTTCGGCTACACCGACGGCAGCCGCTCGCTATTCGATGACGATGTCGTCTACCTCGGTCTCGAGGAAGGTGTGCCGAACGGGCCCGGTTGGGGGATCCCGTCCGAGCTCTACGAAGCAGTCGCGAGCGGCGTTGGCGATAACTTCGAGATCAACTATCTCGACCCGAGCTTCGAACTGCCGAGTGAGTGGAAGTTCTCGTTGGGTGCAACGTATGTCTTCGACAACGGACTCCAACTCATGGGCGACGTGCTGCTGACGCGCGCCCAAGACACCGCCATCGTCAAGCACGGCGATCTCGAGCAAGTCGGTACGAATCCGGACGGCTACCCGATCTACGACAGCGCGCGCGAGCCGACCTTTGTGCTGACGAACAGCTCCGAAGGCGACGAATCCATCGGCGCGTCCTTCTTTCTCTCGCATGGATATGACAACGGTATCGACTGGACCTTCGGCTACGCCTACACGGACGCCGAAGACGTCGCGCCGATGACGAGCTCGGTCGCGTTCTCGAACTACCAGAACCGTGCTTTCTTCGATCCCGAAGAAGAGGTCTTGTCCCGTTCGAACTACAACATCGAGCACCGCTTCACGGGTGTGTTGAACTACGAAGTGAATCTCTTCGGTGAGAACACAACGCGGTTCTCGCTCTACGGTCAGGTCAACTCGGGCTATCCGTACAGCCGCACGTTCAACGGCACCATCAATCCCTACGGCTTCACGCCATTCCTCGACTTCCGCGACAACGTCCTGCGCCCAGGCGTTTCCCGGAACTCGGAGACGGGTTCGTGGTGGCGGAAGGTGGACTTCCGCGTCGAGCAGGAACTCAGCATCGGTACGGGTTACGCCTCGGCGTTCCTCGTCATCGACAATCTGACGAACTTGATCAATGACGATTGGGGCGTGCTCTACAAGGCCAACTTCCCGAACACGGTCAACGAGAACAGCACCACGCCGGAAGCCCGGATTGGTGATGCTTCGCGTTACGAGATCCGGTTCGGGGTCAGGATGGCCTTCTAAGGCAATCCGAAAGGCGCCGTTACCGCGACGCCACCAGACTTCGAGAAAGGGCGCCGACAGGCGCCCTTTTTGTTTATAGGGAGGCGTGACCACAAAGGACTGGTATGCGGCTCTGCCAACGACCGCGTGAATCAAGGCTATCCGAGATCCACCGACCGAGAACGCTAGACCTTGACCACCAACACGCTGCGCGAGGCGCCGTTCAGAATCGAGGCCGCTGTCGAACCGAGGGTTCGCCCTTCGCCCCGTCGTGCATGTTTGCCAATCACGATGACGTCGGTCTCGAGTTCGTCAGCAAGCTCGAGGATCACATCGGCTGGCTTGCCGGCACGCACGAAGACCGATTCGGCATCGACGCCATAGGGCGCTGTGATTTCACGCAGGCGCTCGCCGGCATAGACCGCCGCATCGGCGGTAATACGTTCCATCGTCTCCTCGTCGACGCCTTCAAGCCGCAACGGCAGCGCGATCGGCGGTAGCACCGTGACCGCGTGAAGCATGGCCCCGCCACGGGTGAGCGCCGCGGTGGCCTCGATGACCGTGCGTCCCTCGTCCCTCGTCCGTCGTCAGGTCGACGGCGACCAGAATTCGTTCCTGTCGCATGCCGCGAGTTTCGCCCGATGCCGCGCCTGGGCAAACACGTGGAAACCCTTAGCGCACGGCCAGTTAGATCAGGGCCGGTCCGACGGTGTCGACCCGCCTTCCTGTTCCCGGGCCGCTCTTTCCGCTTTCGCCACCTGCCGCGCGACGCGCTTCTCGACGATTCGTTCGACCTTCGCGTGCAGCTTGTCCGTCAGTGGCCAGGTAATGCAGAGATAGAAGGCAAAGACGAACACCGCCGTCGGGACGACCCCGTAGAGCACCCCCAACCACATAAGCTGGTCGGCGCTGTTCGACGCGCCCGCCACCGCCGAGTAGCCGACAAAAGCGAGTATCGGCAAGGACAATCCGCCGAACGACGCGGCGCACTTCGTGACGAACCCGAGGATCGCGAAATAGCTCGCCGGACGCGCTGCACCCGAACGCAGCGTATCGAGATCAACCACATCGGCGAGCATCGCACGCGGTAGATAGGCAAATGCGCCGAAGCAAAAACCCTTGAGCGCAAAGAGCAGGTAGAACAGCGGACCGGGGTTGTTCGCCTGCGTCAGCACGCCGAGCGAGACCGCGCCGACCAGCACCATGGCCGAAGCGAGAGAGACGTGTTTGCCGAATCGTTTGGCCAGAAAATCCCAGAACGGAATCGCCAGGAGACCGGCGCCGAAATAGAGAATCAGCGCACGACCGATACCGCCCATGCCGACGTAGTCCTGCAGGAACAAGAGCGAGAGCGTGTTGCGGAAGTTCTCCCCACCGGCGATCAGGAGCTCGATCATCAACAGACGAAAAAAGAGCTTGTTCTGATACATCCGGCTGATACCGGCTTTGAACGACACGCGTGGCGCGTTGAAGTCGGGGACTTCGGGCACCTTGACGAGAACCAGGGCCGTCGCGAGCGGCACCATGACGACGACCACCAGCGAGATATTCGCGAGCACGAAACTCGCGTCGGCGCGTCCGAAGATCTCCTCCGACAAAGCCACCATCGCAGCCGATGCGATCAAACCGGCGAGAACGTATTTCTCCCGCGCCGACTGGATCATGGTGCGCGCGTGGTACTCACTCGAGAGTTCAACACCCCACGCGGCATACGGCAGACCGAACACGGTCGATGCCGCCCGCATGAAGATGTAGAAGAACGCGAGATAGACGACCGTGACGCCGATGCTCGGGTTCAACAACATGTAGACGGCGAAGAGCCATATCGGAATGCCAATGACCATCCACGGTCGCCGCCTTCCCCAACGCGTACGCCAGCGGTCGCTGAAATGACCCATCAAGGGGTCCGTGATCGCGTCGAAAATCGCTGCAACGGTGATCACGAGGCCGATCATCGTCAGGCTGACGCCCATTTCCGTCGAATAGAGTCGCGGGATGTACGCGCCCAACGGATAGCCGAGCATCGCGATAGGGAAACTCAGCGAGCCGTAGATCCAGGCCGTCGCCGCCGGCGTTACCGAGGGCAGGCTGAAACGCCGTGCTTCGGCGCCCGTGGTTTCAGACACGAGCACTGCCCTTCTTCATCGATCGGCGCCCATATCCAACGTCCAACGAATCATCTCGCAGCCGCCTGAAGCTCGGCGTTCCACGCATTCCAAAGCGCGAGCAGTTCCGCCGCGCGCGCCGATTCCGAATCGGCCAGATTGTTCTCTTCCCCGATGTCGTCGCGCAGGTTGTAGAGCCGCGGCTCCGTCAAGGGCCCACGGTAAGGCGGATTGCCGTGCGGCATCTCATCGGTATCCACCGGAGTGGGGTAGGTGACGAGTTTCCAATCGCCCTGGCGCACCGCCATCTGGCCGAACGAACGCCAGTAAAGCGCATCGTGCGGCGCGGCAGCGCTCATCCCCGTGAGCTGTGGAAGGATATCGACGCCGTCGAGGTTCGGCGCCGGCTCGAGCCCGGCGGCAGCGAGCACGGTCGGGATGATATCGAGCTGCACGACCGGCTCATCGAAGGTGATTCCAGCCGGAACGACGCTCGGCCACGACACGACGAAGGGCACGCGTATCCCGCCCTCGAGCGCCGTGCCCTTCGAACCCCTGAGCGGCGCGTTGTTGGATGCGTTGTAGGCATACGTCAGCACCGTCGGACCGCCGTTGTCGCTGATGAAAAAGATCAGCGTGTTGTCGATCAGATTCGAACGCCGCAATTGCGCCATCACGGCGCCCACCGCCTCGTCGATCGCAAACGTCATGCCGTTGTAAAGGCGCCGCACGGGATCTTCGGTACTCGCAAACTTGTCGAGTAGTTCATCGGTTGCCTGCATGGGCATGTGCGGCGCGTTGAAAGACAGGTACAGAAAGAACGGATCCGACTCGTGCCGTTCGATGAAGGAAACGGCCTCGCGTCCAAACGCATCAGTCAGATGGGCCTCCTCCTGCACGAAAGCCCGGCCGCGCTGAATCTGGCCGTCGAGACCCGCACGCGCCTCGGTCGCGCCGAAATCGACGCCGTTCCCTTCCTCGTCCGGGAAAATGATGATCGGAACCTCGGGAAGGAACGTATGCGCGCCCCGCAAGAAGCCGAAGAACTCATCGAACCCTCTTTCCATCGGGTGGTACTCGGGCTCGGTCCCGAGGTGCCATTTGCCGACCAAGCCCGTGACGTATCCCGCTGCTTGCAGGTGTTCCGCCAAGGTCGTCTCCGCGAGAGACATCGCCTGACCGGGAGCCGTTTCGTGCCCACCTTCACCGAATCGCTCCTGATGCTTGCCGGTCAGCAAGCCGGCGCGCGTCGGGCTGCACCAGGTACTCGACACGTAGCCGTTCGTAACCCGAACGCCGCTTGCCGCCAACGCATCCAGGCTCGGTGTCGGGATGTCCTTGACGCCCTGGAACCCGACATCCGCATACCCGAGATCATCGGCCACGATCAGTAGGACGTTCGGCCTTCGTTCGAGCGTATTCGCCCAAGGCGCGACCGCATCGAGGCGAAGGATGTCACGCGGCGGCGGAAACCCCATCAGGAAACGCGTCACGAATCCGAGAGGGAACGCGGTCGCAACTTGCTCGAACTCCTCCCCTTCGATGCGAACGGCACGGTAATCCGCGATTTCGCCATCGATCTCAACGCGCACGTCCGGACGCGCGAGGGCTTTGTGATACCAACCCCGTGGCCAATGGTGAGCCGATACATACAGCTCGTCCCCCATCTCGATCCGCGCCAGCATGCGATCGCCTGCTTCACCCGAATCGTCCGTCGTCGTCAGCACGAGCATGGGAATGCCGGTCGCTTCGAGCTGGGGCTGGAAGTAGCCGAGGAAAACCCCGTCGAACGCAATGACGAACACGACGTAGACCGCCAGCACCCCGCCAATCCACTTCACTATCTTCATCAGCGCCCCCGCACCTTTCCCCGCAGGATACTATTGCAGGTATCTTTTAATGCAACGCATTACTGCACGCCATATCAATGGCGGGAGGGATACATGATCGTTCAGCGGTACATCGTGGTAGCGGCAGCTTTTCTCGTGGCTTGCACCAGTTTCGGAGCACACGCCGCGACCGAACACGACACCACGGCAACCGACCTCGAGAGGAACGCGAACCTATCGCCCGAACCCGCAACGATTGCGGCATTGGCCCAGATGCCGGACGAGCCGTTCGTCATGTTGAATCTGCTGGAATTCAGCGACGGTGGCGAAACGTACGCCAAGTACGGTGCAAACACGGCGCCGCACCTCATAAAGCGGGGCGCAAAGGTTCTCTACCGTGGCGTACCGCTCGCCGACACCCCGGGCGCCGGGCATTGGGACGAAGTCATCCTGGTTTACTACCCCTCGCCGTCCGCGTTCATGAGCATGGTGACCGATCCCGAATACCAAGCCGGCCTCGCCGACCGCGCCGCCGGCCTCGCGCGCACCATGGTTTATGCCTTTCGCCAACGAGAAGGTGGCCCGCCAATCGGGACCGTGGCGACGCAAGGCGGGTCCGAGATCTTTGTCGTCAATCTCCTACGCTTCAAACGCGACGGCGGGCGCGAGGAGTACGAAAAGTACGGCAACGTCGTCTTGCCCATGGTGCTCGAACGCGGCGGAGCACCGGTGATCGTTCTCGATGCGGCGCTGCCGGTCGTTTCCGACGAGACGTGGGAGGACTTCTACCTCGTCCGCTACCCGTCGTTGGAAGCCCTGCAGGGGATGGTGGCGACGGAGACCTGGCGAAAAGCGAACGTCGACCGCCAGCACGGACTCGATTTAACCTGGGCTTTCCCGACACGCCCGTGATCTGACCCCGACGACAACCCATTACCAACGGATATCAATGGCTGCCAGCACGTTCAAAATCCTCCCTGACCCAGTCGGCGAGAAAAAAACCTCGAGGCTGATTCCCAAAGCCTGTTTCACATCGGACGACAGCGAAGAGACCACTGTGCGGTTCTACGACGCAGACGACGGCTCCGTTGCCTCGGGTGTCTGGGAGTGCGCGCCCTGCAAGCTCGAGATCGACAACTACCCCGTCAACGAGATGATGACGATCATCTCGGGCGCGCTCACCATGACCAACGCCGACGGGGTCGCGGAATCGTTCGGTCCCGGCGAGGTGGTGTTCGTACCGAAAGGCTCGAAGATGATCTGGCACATCACCGAACGGCTCAAGAAGTACTACATGACGTCGGCTTAACCGCCCTCGAGCGCGTCCGGGACCCGACGCCAACAGCCTGCCATCGTCTTGCTACGCTTCGTGGGTCGGAAAAGCCACCGAGCAATCTCCAGGATGCGATGCCGAATCGCGTTTCTCATCTCGATCCTGGCGGTCCCCGCCACTGCAGCGGGGCTTTTCGAGTCCTCGGATCCGCTGACCGTCGCATTGGAAGGTCCGGTCAGACAGACCTTCCGAGACAAGTCCGATCCCGCCGAAGAGCGTGATTTCGTTCTTTCCGTCGATAGCGTGCAAGTGCCCGTCAAAGTTCGACCCCGCGGCAACTTCCGTCGGGCGAACTGCCGTTTTCCGCCGCTACGCCTGAACTTCGACAAAGATCTGGTATCGGGTGCGCCGTTCGATGGGCAGGACAAGCTCAAACTCGTCACCCATTGCGAGGTGGGTCTAGAAGCCAACGCCAACGTGATGGAAGAGTACTTCGCCTATCGACTATTGAACCTCCTGACCGACAAGAGCTTCCGGGTACGCCGCCTGCACATCACCTATATCGACGGCAGACAGTCGAGTTCCCACCACGCCTTCGTCATCGAATCGAAAGACGCACTCGTCGCGCGGATCGGGGGGCAGCTATTGACCGAGAGATTCGCCTCGCGGGAGTTGGACGCGCACCACATGACGCTCGCCTCGCTGTTCCACTACGCGATCGGCAATACCGATTTCTCCTTTATATCGGGTCCTGCAGGTGACGACTGCTGCCACAACTCGAGCCCCGTCGCGATCGACGGTCGGATCTACAGCGTGCCCTACGATTTCGACCGCGCTGGCATCGTCAACGTCGCCTATGCGGCAGGAAACCCCGAACTCGGCATCCGAGACGTCCGCGACCGGCGCTTCCGGGGTTTCTGCACGAGCGACGCGGTCTGGAACGAGGCGCTCGGCAACGTCATGGCAGCGCGCGACGAAGTCTTCGCAGCACTCGATGGCATCGACGGCCTCCAAACGAAGACCTACAAGAAGATGCGACGCTACCTCGAAGGTTTCTATCGCATCGCGGCTCGCAACGACGCCGCGTCGATTCGCAAGAGGTGCCGCTGAGGAAAATTGGCGCCGACCGTTGACCACCGCGCGGCTCTGATCGCGCGCGAGCTATTCTTGCTCGGACGGCGTCCGAGCTAGATCCCGATGGGCGCTGCGTGACTACAGCAGGAGTAATCAGATGGCCGCGGCCTGGATCGAAATGGTCGACGACACGAATGCAAACGATGAGCTTCGCGAAGCGCTCGCCCTCGCACGGACACCACATGGAACGGTCGACAACGTCATGCGGGTGCACTCGCTACGACCTTCGACGCTCGTCGGTCACGTCGTGCTGTACCGCGCGGTTCTCCACGACGATGCCAATACGCTGCCCGCGTGGCTGCAGGAATGTATCGCGTCGTGGGTCTCGATCCTGAACGAGTGCGGCTACTCTTTGGCGAATCACTGGGCAAACGCCCGCCACCTGATCGATGACGACCCGAAGGCCGATCGCATCGAACGAGCATTCGAGGCACGTCGGCCGAGTGACGCGTTCGAAGCAAGCGAATGCGCGCTCTTCGACTACGCCCAGATGCTCACCCTCAGCCCCGCATCCGTCGCACAAGCGGACATCGAAACGATGCGCGCCGCCGGCTATGACGACGGCGAGATCCTCGAGGTCAATCAGATCGTCTGCTACTTCAACTACGTCAATCGCAGCCTCAATGGTTTGGGTGTCACGACGGAAGACGACGTCATCGGCTACTACTCCGCCGACGACGAATGAGCCTCACGAGCCATCAAGCGCAAGTCGCCATTCCCGTCGTCGACGTCGCGGCGCTCGTACGCGGCGAAGTCTGTCGAGAAACGTCGAATGCATTGCGCGAGGCGAGCCAGGATCCCGGCTTCATCTATATCGAGAACCACGGCATAGACGACACGATCATCGAAGCCGCGCGTTCGAGCGCGGTGACGTTTTTCGCGTCCCCCGAGGGGACGAAGGCGAAGGTACAAGTCTCTCGACACCACCGGGGTTGGCTCCGCACTGGCGAGGCGAAGATGGCCGACGACGTTCCGGCCGACCGTAAAGAGAGCTTCATCTGGGGTCGCTCGATTACCGACGCCGCCTCGTCGGATCATTCCTTACGCGGGCCGAACCGGTGGCCCGAACTCGTCGACTTTCGCCGCCACGCCATGGCCTGGTTCGATAGCGCCGAGCGACTCGCAATCTGTCTGTTGCGCGGTATCGCCACCTCGTTGGACCTCGACCCCGATTTCTTCCTGAAGCATGTCGACAAGCCTTTGAGCCGTGCTTCGTATGTCCACTACGTGCGTCACGCGGGCACCGATGACGCTCGCTTCGGTGTCGGACCACATACCGACTTCGGCGTACTGACGATCTTGTGCCAGGACGACGTCGGCGGGCTTCAGATCGAAGGGCCGGGTGGTCAATGGCTCGACGCACCGCCAATCGCAGGCACATTGATCGTCAACGTCGGCGACCTGCTCGCGCGTTGGACGAACGGCGCTTTTCGCTCCGCCCCACATCGTGTCGTGAGCCCCTCCACCGGCGATCGCCTGTCACTGGTTCTCGCGTTCGATCCGAACCCGGAAACGGTGATCGACGGCCGTGATGTGGGCACGGGAAGCGCGGCCGAACCCATTACGTGCGGCGACTATCTCGAATGGCGTTTCGCACAGGCTTTCGCCTATCGGCGGGAGGCCGACGAGCCATGACGCTCGCGCAACGAGCGCGCACGGGTGCGCAGAACCTACTCCGGGCAGCGAAGCTCACCGCCGGCGATCAACTGTTGCTGTTGTGCGAAGACCCCGCGCTCGGCTGGTATGACGACAAGGCGCCGCGCCTGGTGGCAGACCTTGCGCGCGAGCGAGGCGCTTTCGTCACGATCCAGCAGACCGGCGGGCCCGACAACCGCTTCATCGACGACGAGCTCGACGAGACCGCACTCACCAATGTCGATTACGACTGCTGCATATTCTTTACGCGGATCGGCGATCAGTTGCGTTTTAGGCAGTCCGGCGACCAGCGGCGTCGCGTCATGTGCTACGCCCGAACGCTCGAGATGCTCGCGTCCGACTACGGTCGTATCGAGTACGCCGCCACCGTCGATCTGAAGGATACGATCGATGCCCTTCTGGCCGAAGCGCCCATCACGATCTCATGCCCCCGCGGAACTCGCTTAAGCGGCACGAACGACATCCGCGTCGAGGACACCGATGAAGTGACCATCACGCGTTTCCCGATGGGGGTGCACGCACCCATCCACGCTAAGGCGTTCTCGGGCGAAATCCAGCTATTCCGCTATCTGACCTCGACGGGTTCGCGCACCTATGAGCCCCTGTGGATCGAACTCGACGCGCCCGTGACTGCGGAATTGCGGGATGGCCGAATCGTGGGTTACCGCGGCGATGCCGGAAGCGTCCGGCAGATCCAACACCACTATCGCCGTATCGCTGACCAGTTCAGGCTCCAAATGGACGTGGTTCACTCCTGGCACGCGGGTGTGCACCCCGGTAGCCATGCGACGGAACCCGCAACGACGGACCCGGACCGATGGTCGAACACCGTCTTCACGAACCCCCGGTTTCTGCACTTCCACACCTGCAGCGATCGCGTGATGCCTGGCGAAATCTGCTGGATGGTGCTCGACCCGACCATCGCCGTCGACGGTGTCGCGTTGTGGCGCGACGGCGTGCTGCTGGTCGACGCATTCGCCGAAACCCGTGCATGTCTCGACCGCTGGCCGGAACTCCAACCCCTTTTTGCAAACGGAAACGCCGATGTGGGGCTTCTGTCCTAAGCGCCCCTAACCGTCACCGAGAACCGCATCGATAAGGCCTTCGATGTGATCAATCCGGTGTACCTGCTCGAGCCACGCGGTGGGAATTCCAGCGTCACCGCCGACGCCGAACGCGGCGCCGCCCACGGCGCCCAGCACCACGGCTCGACCACAGTTGTCACCGCCCGCGGCGATGTTACGGCGGACCGCTTCGGTGAAGCTCGTCGCCGACTGGAGGTTGTGCATCAGGCTCGGCACACCCGCCCCCAGATCGCAGTGCAGGCCGAATGACTTGCTGACCTCGCGTACGGAACCATCGTCGGACAGTGCCCGCCGGAGAACGTCCTGTGCACTCGGCGAGCCCTCGTCGACCGCCGCCTCAATACTCGACGCGATCGACGCACCCGCGATCGACGACCGCAAAAGCTCGGTGCATACCCGGCCGAAATCGAGTGCGCGAGGGGCGTTATTCGTCACACGGATCGCCGAGGCACTCACGTCGACGAGTTCGGGATCATCGAGATAGCAGGCGACCAACGGCGGCAACTTGCTCACCGCCGGAAGCTGCTCATCGACCGCACCCGGGAAAGCGTCCGAGGGCGCCAGCGCATCGAGCAGCGCAAAACCGTATTGCAACGAAAGGTCCGGATCCGGCATTCCGCCGGCATACCACGCGACGCGTTCGCGAAGCGCCTCGCCCTCGTACTGCTTGATGGCGGCGAGTACTTTCGTGTGCATGCTGTGTCGATCGCGCTCATCGCCCGTGTACGGCAACTCATCCACGGCTTGCATGGCCGCGTTCTCGTCGCGATAGATCCGATCGAGCGTCTGCCGGGTGGGCCGATCGATATACCCCACGAATTCGCCGCCGTAGCCGAAATGCCGGCGGAAGGCTTCGGTGTAATCGACCCGCTGGTATCGACCGCCCGTGTTCGCAAGCGAGCGCAACATCACGAGCATCTGTTCGCCGTACTGCGAGAGATCACCCGCGCGCTTACCGTCATGCGCCAAATAACCCACCCCGTCGGCATAGTCGGCCTCGGCAGGCTCGCGAAACTCCGGTGCCTCGGGCGCCAGTTCGTGAATGCGGCGCTGGCTGTAGATCCAGTGCATTCCGAGGGCGGCCGCGTCAGCGACGGCGGCACCGAGAATGGCGTTTCTCGCACGAGTTCGTTGGTCGTCGTCCATGGCTTCGTCCCTCAATCGTCGGCCTTCGCCGGGTCGTATTTCTCGAACCACGCCATGATCGTATCGGTCTTCGAAACGAGTCGACTCGGCCGCGAGGCGATCGAATGTGACGCGCCCGGGACGCGCACGTAGGCGGCCGGAATACCGCGCATCTTGAGCGCCGTGTACCACTGCTCCGCCTCCCAGGTCGGCGTGCGCCAGTCTTCCTCCCCGACCATTACGAGCGTCGGCGTCGTGACGTTGCCGACGACGCGGATCGGCGACAAGTCGAAGTACTTCTGCGGGTCTTCCCAGGGATCGCCACGCACCCAATGTCGTTTCACGACAACGCCGATGTCCGCGGCCAACGCCATCGTGAACCAATTGATCACGGGTTTGATCACCGCGGCGGCGGCAAAACGATCCGTCATACCCGTGGCATACGCGCTCAACACACCGCCGCCGGAGCCGCCTGTGATGAAAAGACGCGCCGGATCGACCCAGCCGCGTTCGACCACCTCGTCAACGACACTCATCAGGTCCTCGTGATCCGGGCCCGGATAGGCCTGATCGATCTCTTTCGCGAAGGCTTCGCCGTAGCCCGTCGAGCCACGAGGGTTCGCCCAGACGGTCACGTAGCCCTCGGCCGCGTAGCGCTGGATTTCCGCGGCGAACGTCGGCGCGTACATCGCAAACGGCCCGCCGTGGATCTCGAGAATCATCGGCGCCGTGCCGTCCGCCTCGACGCCGGCGGGGATCGCCATCCAGGCCTCGATCTCGAGACCGTCCAGGCGCGAAGGCACGTGCAGTTCCTCGATACGCGGCAGCGCAATGGTCTCGAGCAGATCCGAGTTGAGATCCGTCACGATCCGCGCCGACGCATTGCCGATGCGAATCGCAAGCTCCGCCGGGCGCATGGAATCACCGGCCGTCCAGGCCATCACGCGCGACCTGCCGCGACCATGGACCGCATGATCGCCAGACCCATAGGGACGACCGAGGCTCGTACCACCAATGTCGCTCACGAGCGTAGTTGCATTGCCTTCCAGATCGATCTCGACGAGATGTAGGGCACCCGACACGTTGGCTTGGACGTACACAGCGCCACCGTCCGCGCGCCAACTGATATTCGAAACGTCGTGGTCGAAGTCGCCGGATAGCAGGCGCGGCTCGCCGTTCGGCAGCGTCCGGACGTAAACCTGGGTCTGTTGATAGGAGAGCCGCTCGTCATCGAGACCGAGCCAGGCGAGCTGTCTCCCCTCGGGCGAAACGGCTGGGCTCTGGTCGGGACCGTCGCGATCCGTGAGCTGCGTGCGCGCGCCGGTCGCGACATCGACGGCGTAGATTTCCGACTCGATCGGGTCCATCTCGGGTCGCTCGCCATCGTTGCCGACGACGTAGAGCGTCGTACCGTCGGCACTCCATTCCGGCGAGCTGTAGCCGTCACCGCCGTCGGTGACCGCACGGGGCGTACCCCCATGTGCGGGGACGACGAAGACCTGATCCTCGCCTTCTTTCAGAAAACCACGACCATCGAAGCGGTACACGAGATCATCGATCACGCGCACTGGATCCGCCCATGCCGCATCGTCCGGTCGGCGCGGTTTCGGTCGGGATAGATCGAGACCTTCACCGGGTTTGAACATCGTGAAGGCAATCTGTTCCCCGTCGGGCGACCAGGTCATCTGGCGCGGAACGGATTCGAGTTCGGCGACGCGCGTCTCGCGCTGCGATGCGAGCCAACGGACACGAAGCTCCGTGCCACCGCTTTCGCTGGCGAGGTAGAAGAGACGGCTGCCGTCAGGCGAGAAACGCGCGCTGTGGTAACTGCCTTTTCCCGTCACCAACGGCTCGGAAAGACCGCTCGCGATATCCGTCATCCACAAGCCCCCTCGCGGACGGTCACTTTGGCGGTCGTAGCCGGTCCGCACCCACGCGACACTCGCGCCGTCAGGGGCAATCTGCGGGTCCCGCGCCCATTCGAGCTCGAAGACATCGTCCGCGCTGAAGGTGCGTGCCGCGTCGGCGCCAAAAACTCCCCCAGCGAGGAGCAAAAACAGCAAGCCGGCGGTCAAACGACTCGTTCGTACGCGAAGAAACGTCATGGAATTCCCCGTGGTTATTTGCGATCCGAGCCCGCAAGTCGCTCCTGGTTGTCTTTGAGCATGCCGAAGTACCGAAGCGTCCAGGTTCGAGCTAGAGAAAAGCCCAGATCCCGCCACGGCGCAACGTTCAGGAAGCCGCGGGTATGAGCTCCCCCGACGATCGACTCGCACAACCTCGACCCTTCAAAAACGCAAACCTGACCAGACGGCGTGAGAAACTAGCGCGGTTACGTGGCCGGTCGACGATTAGCAAGGAGGAGAGATGGCGGAGTCAGCTTCACAAGATGTGGTTCGAATGGCGTTGGGCGAAGTCGACTTCGACCCGCAAGCGCTGAAGGCGAAATATCTCGAAGAGCGAGACAAGCGCCTGCGCGACGACGCCAACGATCAGTACATCGAAGTACAAGGCGATTTCTCGAACTACGTCGACGATCCCTACGCAAAACCGATGGAAAGGGACCCCCTGAACGACACGGTCGAGATCGTGATCATCGGCGGTGGGTTCGGCGGCCTCTTGCTCGGCGGACGCCTGCGAGAGGCGGGGTTTGACGACATTCGCGTGATCGAAAAAGGCGGCGACTTCGGCGGGACCTGGTACTGGAATCGCTATCCGGGTGCGATGTGCGACGTCGAGTCCTACTGCTACCTGCCGATGCTCGAGGAGCTCGACTACATCCCGGAGCACAAGTACTCGTTCGCGCCCGAGATCATGGCGCACACGCAGAACATCGCGAAGCACTACGACCTCTACCGAAACGCTTGCCTTTCAACCGAGGTGACCGACTTATCCTGGGACGAAGCCGAACAATACTGGATCGTCTCGACCAACCGCGGCGACCGAATGCGCGCCCGCTACGTCGCGATGGCAAACGGCCCGCTCAACCGACCCAAACTCCCCGGCATCGCCGGCATCAACGACTTCAAAGGCCACACCTTCCACACCAGCCGTTGGGATTACGACTACACGGGCGGCAACGCGAGCGGTGGCCTCGTCAACCTCAAAGGCAAACGCGTCGGCATCATCGGCACGGGAGCAACGGCCGTGCAGTGCATCCCGCACCTCGGCGAGTGGTCGAGGGAGTTGAAGGTCTTCCAGCGAACGCCGTCTTCTGTCGACGTTCGGGCGAACCGGACGACCGACCCCGAATGGGCCGACACGTTGGAGTCCGGCTGGCAATACGACCGAATGGACAACTTCAACGTCCTCGTCAGCGGCGGCGACCAAGACCAAGACCTCGTAGCCGATGGTTGGACCGATATCTTCCGCAATCTGACCGGGATCGCCGCCAAGCAGGTTTCCCGACAACTGGGCCGGCGTTTATCGGGGGCGGAGAAGGGTCACCTCATGGAGATGGCCGACTATCAGAAGATGAACTCGGTCCGCGCCCGCGTCGATTCAATCGTCGAAGACGAGGAGACGGCCGCGTCGCTTAAACCCTGGTATCGGCAATTCTGCAAAAGACCGTGCTTTCACGACGAGTACTTGCCCACCTTCAATCGCGAGAACGTCCATCTGATCGACACGCATGGCAAAGGCGTCGAGCGGATCACGGAGAAAGGTGTCGTCGTCGATGGCGTCGAGCACGAACTCGACTGCCTGATCTTCGCGACCGGTTTCGAAGTCGGTACGGGTTACACGCGCCGCGCCGGATACGACGTGACCGGGCGAGACGGAGAGCGACTGAGCGAAAAGTGGGGCGATGGGCTGAAGACGCTGCACGGCTTCAGCACTCACGGTTTCCCGAACTGCTTCTTCCTGGGTTTCACGCAAGCCGCGATCACCGTCAATGTGCCGCACGCACTGAACGAGCAAGCCGTTCACGTCGCCCACATCCTCGCCGAAGCTCGTCAACGCGGTGCAACGACCGTGGAACCGAGTGCCGCGGGCGAAGCCGCATGGCTCGAGGAAATCAGACGAACCGCCAATATGGGCGAGCGGTTTCGCGTCGAATGTACGCCCGGCTATTACAACAACGAAGGAAAGCCCGATAATCCGAACGGCTTCTTCACGGCCGGCTACGGTGGCGGACCGATCAAGTTCTTCCGGATTCTCGCCGACTGGCGCGCCGCGGGCACGTTCGACGGCATCGAGTTCGGCTGAACCGGCCGATGGTTGGCCGGACTGCACTCGTGATCGGCGGGACGGGCCCGACCGGTCCGAGCCTCGTCAATGGGCTCATCGCCCGGGGATTCACGGCGGCGATCCTGCACACCGGCCGTCACGAGGTCGACACGATTCCCGACCACGTCGAGCACATCCATACGGATCCCTTTCGGATCGAATCCGTCGCCGGCGCGCTCGGTAATCGAACGTTCGACGTCGTCTATTCGATGTATGGCCGATTGCGCGATCTCGCCGCCTTCTTCGTCGGTCGGACCGGGCAGTTCGTCGCGGTCGGTGGAATGCCGAGCTACCGCGGCTACGCCGTGCCGGACGCTCTCGAGCCACCCGGTCTACCCGTCCCAACACGCGAGGACGCGCCGCGCTCGGACGTCACCGAGAACGAGAAAACCGCAAAGATGGTGGCGAGCGAAGATCTCGTCTTCGAGCATCATCCCGACGGCACGATGTTTCGCTACCCCTTGATCTACGGGCCGGGCCAGCTGTTGCCGCGCGAATGGCTGGTCGTGAGACGGGTTCTCGACGGACGACGCCGCATCATCGTCGCGGACGGTGGATTGACGCTTCGCACCGTCGGCTACGGCCCCAACGTCGGCCACGCGCTTTCCCTCGCCGCCGACGAGGCGAGTGCGGCCGGGAAGACCTACAACGTCGCGGACGAACAGAGTCTTTCAACGGCGCAGACCATCCAGGTACTGACGGAAGCGCTCGATGCCGAAGTAGAACTCGTCAGCCTCCCCGCGGCATTAGCGACACCCGCGCGACCGTTTCTCATGGGCGAACACACGTCACACCAAAGCTTAAGTGTTGACGCGATTCGATTTGATCTCGGCTACCGGGACCTCGTACCAACGGTCGACGCACTCGCGTCGACGGCCCGACACTTAGCCGACCACCCGATCCGTCGTGGCTCCAAAACCGAACAGCGTCTGCAAGACCCGTTCGACTACGAGACCGAAGACGCGCTCATCGAGGCCTATCGGGCCGCGACCGCCGAGATCCAGCCATTGGCCGATACCTACGATCCGGGCTTTCGAAACCGCTACGCGCCGGGATCGGACGACTGGCGCTTGGTCGCCGCAAAGAACTGAGCGACGGTTCAGCCGCCGTCATCGAAGAGATCGTGGGGAAAATCCGCCACCGCCGACATCTTCCATTCGGGCGTTCGCTTCTCAAGGAACGACACCACGCCTTCGACGGAATCCGGCTGCTCGGCCACCCAATCGAAGAGCGGTTGCTCACGCGTTCGCATGGCGTCTAGGCCGACACCTTCCCAGAGGAGCCGCTTCGAAATCGCCATCGAAACTGGGGCGCTCATCGTCGCCATCTCGGCCGCTCGTTCTATCGCCAGAGTTTTCGTGGCATCGCCATCGGCACACGTCGTCGCCAATCCCAACCGGCCGGCTTCGTTCCCATCCACCGGCCGTCCGGAGAGGATCAGATCAGACGCATTGGACAACCCCACCACCCGCGGCAAAAGCGCGTGCGAGCCGAGCTCGGCCAGCATCCCGCGCCGCGAAAAGACGAACGCGATCTTGGCGGACGCCGCAACGAAACGGATGTCGCAAGCGAGCGCATAGGTCGCGCCGACGCCAACCGCGTGACCGTTGATCGCCGCGATCACCGGTTTCGGTACGTCCCAGGGCAGAAACTTCGGCGTGCGCGCTTCCAAATCGTCACCCGGGCGTGACGCACCGCCGTCGGCAAACGTATCGCCGCCAGAACTCAGATCGGCGCCCGCGCAGAACGCGCGTCCCGCACCCGTAATGACCACTGCGCCCACTCGATCGTCGTCCGCCGCGCGACGCAACGCCGCGTCGAGTTGTGCGCACAGGGCACCGTTCCAGGCGTTCAGCTGATCAGGCCGATTGAGCGTGATGATGGCAACGCGATCTCGAATTTCAGTGAGGACTTCCGCCATGACTTCAGGTCAATCCGCAATCCGGCGACGTCCCGGCACGGGCGTAACCGGGATGAACCGCGCGTTACTGCTTGCCATCCGCATGTCGCAGCACATCGCGAGCGACAACCCGGCACCGATGGCAAGCCCATTGATTCCCGCGATGACCGGCTTCTCGCAGTGCACGCGGATGTTCATCACGAGTTGGACGGCGGTATCGACCGTGTCATCACCGCGTTTTCGGTTCTCGGCGGGGCTCAGATCAGCGCCCGCGCAGAATGTATCGCCGACGGCGGTGAGGCCAACGACACGCACGGAATCATCGCGGGCCGCGCAATCGACAGCATCGACGATCGCGCGCGTCAGATCCGGCGATAGCGCGTTTTTGCGATCGGGGCGGTTCAGTTTGACGGGCGCACGCCCCCGTAGGTTTCTTCGAGCAATATCGGCTCGTCAGAGGTTCCATCACTCATCAGTCACGCTCCTATCGATCGTCGCCGCTCATCCGTGGACACTAAGTAGCATACGACTTAGTTACTCCGGACCTGACTTTCCGCGCAGCGACCGAGGAACTCATCGGTGCGATGCTCGACCCAGCCACAGACGGTCGCGCGAGCGCCGACATTGAAACGAAAAGCGACGCAACGAAAGACGCCCAGCACACGAACGGAGCCGCCGATGTCGACCAAACCGAACATTCTCTTCGTCATGACCGATCAACAGCGCTGGGACGCACTGGGTAGCGTCTCGCCTTGGATGGAGACGCCGAATCTCGACCAACTAGCGGCCGCAGGGATGCAGTTCACCGAATGCGTGACCACGACGCCGATCTGTGTACCCGCACGCTTCACGCTGGCGACCGGGCTCTATCCGCACAACAACGGCATCTGGTCGAACGTGAACTACGAGATCCCCGCGACTACCGCGACGTGGATGAAGCGCGTGCGCGAGGCGGGATACCGCACGAGCCTCTTCGGCAAGACCCACCTCCACCCGCACCAGGGCGACTTGCGCGATCGCGAAGACCTGATGCACGAGATCGGCATCGACGACGTCGACGAGATCGGTGGTCCGCGCGCGAGCGCCTGGGTGATGAGTCACATGACCGCCCGGTGGGAAGAACGGGGCTTGCTCGCCGCCTACCGCGAAGACTTCCGCGAGCGGTTCGCCAACAAACCCCACGTGGTGCGCCCGTCGACGCTCCCGCGCGAGGAATACGCCGACGTCTACGTCGGGCAGCAAGCCGCCCGATACCTCACCGAATACGATCGCGGCGAACCCTGGTGTTGCTGGGTCAGCTTCGGCGGCCCGCACGAACCGTGGGATACGCCCGAACCATTCGCGAGCCGCTACGACCCCGCCGATATGCCCGCCCCGGTTGAACGTCCGGCCACCAAGCCGGGTAGACCCACCGGCTGGCTCGATCACTACATGGAGAACTCGACACCCGAATTCGAGCCCGGTGACGTCGAAGCGATGCGCGCGAACTACGCCGGTAACGTCACGCTGATCGACGATCAGATCGGCGCGATCTTCGATGTGATCAAAGCACGCGGGGAGTGGGACAACACCGCCATCGTCTTCACCTCCGATCACGGCGAGATGAACGGCGACTGGGATCTCATCTACAAGATGAACTTCCTGGACGGCGCACTACGCGTTCCGTTGATCGTCAGAATTCCCGGCCAATCCCCCGGCGTCTGTCACTCGATGGCCGAGAATGGTGACGCGGGCGCGACGATGGTCGAAATCGCGGGCGGAGAGCATGCGCATCGACAATTCGCCAAATCACTGGTCGACATCGTTGCGGGAGACACGACCGCGCATCGCGACAACGCCATCTCGGAGTTTCGTGGCGAGTTCATGATCGTCGACGAATCCTGGAAAGCGGCCCTCAATCGCGATGGTGAGTGCTACCTCCTCTTCGACCGCCAGACCGACCCGCAAGAAACCACCAATCTCGCGGGTCTTGACGACTATCACGACGTCGAGTCGCAATATCGGCTCGCCATTCTCGAACGCGTCGCGCAGTCACAACTGAAGGCGCCGATCGGGAGTTAGCGTCAGCGAGGCTTCAATGATCTTGTCCCACCGACGGCCGCCAGCATGACCACTGAAAAGCAGATTCTCGAAGCGAACGTGGGACGGCCGTCGATCCTCAACGGTCCCATCGAACTCCTACCGCACGATCCGAACTGGACCGCGTGGTTCGAGAAAGAAGCAACGCTCATTCGAACCGCCCTCGGTGACCGGGTCCTCCTGCTCGAACATGTCGGATCAACGTCCGTACCGACGCTCGCGGCGAAGCCGGTGATCGACATCGTTCTTGCCGTTGCCGATTCAGCGTTGGAAGACAGCTACGGGCCCGACCTCGCGGCGCAAGGTTTCCGATTGAGACTGCGCGAGCCCGACTGGTTCGAACACCGGTTGCTCGAAGGGGCCACCTGCCGAGCGAACTTGCACGTATTCTCCGCGGGATCCCTCGAAGTCGGCCGGATGCTCGCTTTCCGCGACCATTTGCGTAGCAACGCCAAGGACCGGCACCTGTACGAAACGACCAAACGCCGGCTGGCGAAGCAGACATGGCGATATACACAACAATATGCCGACGCCAAAACCGACGTGATCGAAACGATTCTCGCTCGAGCCGCATCCTTCCAGCCGCCCGAATCAGGCTGATTCGGCAGTTCCACAGACGCACTCGAACCAGAGTTGAACGTCGCCGACAAGTAGTATCCTATATACATTCCGCGGGCACCGGCCCCTAAGCCCTTA
The DNA here is from genome assembly GCA_951813295.1 of uncultured Pseudomonadales bacterium. Lineage (GTDB taxonomy): Bacteria > Pseudomonadota > Gammaproteobacteria > Pseudomonadales > Azotimanducaceae > VXYL01. Next base: position 95,664 of record CATOTI010000001.1, on the reverse strand, counting down.
CTTGTCAGTCGCATGGGAAAACGAACATGAATGCAGTCAGTCCGGACGCCAGCAGCATCGCGCTCGAGGACATCGACGTCAGTCGCCCTGAGCTCTTCGGCGACGACACCTGGCGCCCTTACTTCGAGCGACTCCGTCGCGAAGCGCCCGTCCATCGGCTCGCCGACAGCCCCTTTGGCGCGTATTGGTCGGTCAGCACCCACGCGCTCATCAAGGAAGTCGACACCAACCACACCGTGTTCTCTTCCGAGAAAGGCGGCATCGCTTTGCCTGATCCCATCGCGATCGAAGGTCAGATCGAGAGCCGCAGCTTCATCGGCATGGACGAACCGGACCACGCCCGGCAACGGCGCGTCGTCGCTCCGAGCGTCTCCCCGAAAAACCTCGCCGAGTTTGAACCGATCATTCGCGAACGCGCGGCCGACATTCTGGACAACCTGCCGGTCGGCGAGACGTTCAACTGGGTGCAGGAGGTCTCCGTCGAGCTGACCGCTCGCATGTTGGCGACACTCTTCGATTTCCCCTACGAAGAACGCCGCAAGCTCGTGCACTGGTCCGATCTAGCGACCGCCGTGCCCGAAATCACCGGCGACGACAGCATCGACATGGATAGCCGGTACGCGGAACTCATGGAGTGCGCCGGCGCTTTCTATCAGCTCTGGACGTCGAAGCTCGGCCGCGAACCGTCGTTCGACCTGGCTCTCGATGCTGCAGAACAACCCCGAAACCGCAAAGATGAACGAGGATCCCGAACTCTTCCTCGGCAACATCCTGCTCTTGATCGTCGGCGGCAACGACACCACCCGCAACAGCATCAGCGGCGGCGTCATCGCGCTCAATCAGTACCCCGATCAGTATCAGAAACTGCGCGACAACCCGAAACTCATCCCCAACATGGTGGCCGAGATGGTTCGCTGGCAGACGCCCGTGATCCACATGCGCCGCACGGCCCTCACCGACTACGAACTGGGCGGCCAATCCATCAAGGCCGGCGACAAGATCGTCATGTGGTACCTCTCCGGCAACCGCGATGAGTCCGTCTTCGAAGATGCCGACAAGCTGGTCATCGACCGGAAGAACGCGCGCAGCCACGTTTCATTCGGATTCGGCGTACATCGGTGCATGGGCAACCGCCTGGCTGAACTGCAACTCCGCGTGCTGTGGGAAGAAATCATGAAGCGCTTCCACACCGTGGAACTCGTCGGCGACATCGAGCGTCTCCCCAACAACTTCATCCGCGGCATCAAAGACGTACCGGTGCGGCTGCACCCGATTTAGACGGGACATCGCTGCGACAGAAGAACGGCCGGGCTAGGGTCCGTTCATCTCCGTGCTCTTGAGCACGATGCCGCCGCGCTCGCCCGTGAGCGCGTCGTTCTCGAGCACGACGGTGCCGTTCACGATCGTCGCTCGGTAGCCGTCGGCACGCTGAATGAAACGCGGCGCACCCGTCGGCAGATCACGGACGATCTCGGGTTGTCGCTCCGCCACCCGGTCGACGTCTATCACATTGAGATCCGCACGCTGACCGACGGCAATCGTGCCGCGATCTTTTAGGCCCAGGAACGACGCCGGCATCGACGTCATCCGACGAATCGCCTCAGCAAGACTGTAGACGCCGCGGTCGCGGTGCCAATGCGAAAGCACGAAGGTCGTACAGCCGGAATCGATCATCCGACTGACGTGCGCGCCGGCGTCCCCCTGACACGGCACGATCCACTCCGTCTGGATCAAGCGTTCGACGCCCTCCAAATCGACGTTGAAGCCGCGCATGTGGAAGAGCGCCTTGCCGTCAGCGGCGTCAGTCAGGCGCAGCCACGTTTCCACCGGATGCTCGCCGTTCGCGCGTGCGACGCTCGAGAGATCCTCGTCGAGGGCGTGGTCATAACGCGGCTGATCCGCGTCGCCCATCCAATACCAGCGGCTCGCGGAGTGCCCTGTCGGATCCTGCTGCTTGACCTCGTCGATCAAGCGGCGGGCAAAATCGGCGTCGCGAATCCGCGCCAACCGATGCTCGAAGGTGAGTTTTCGAAGCTCGTCCCAAGCCGGCGTCTGCCAGAAATTGTCGGTGATGAGGCCGCCGACGCCACCACCGCTGCGCGGCACGGTCACGGAAGCGACGTTGAGCCCGTCGGCGCGCATCGCCCGAACACGCTCGTCGAAATAGTCGATACCCGCCTCGACCGTGCCGCTGAACAAAGCGCCTTTGGTCAGGCGTGCTTCTTCGGCCAGAAGATCGAGTTCCTCTTCGGCCTCGTTGAACCCAGACACCATTTGCATGATGCCGCGCTTGCCGATCGCACGAGCGATGGCGCGCAGTTCCTTACGTGGTGCGAACGTGCCCGGGACAGCACGCGTGTCCGGCAGACGGTGACCCGTCATGCGGCTCGTCGAGAACCCCACCGCACCTTCCGCCACGGAGCGGCCAACGAGATCGGCGATCGCTTGAATCTCGTCGTCACTCGGCCGTACCAGCGGCGTCCAACCGCGCCGGTAGTCGTTAGCCTCCTCGATCGCACGCTCGCCCATCACGTAGAAGCGCGCAGCGCAATGACCGACCATCCCGGCTATGTTGATAGCGGTACCGCGCGAACCGATCGAATCGAGATACTCGCCATAGGATTCCCAGTTCCACGGCAATCCCGCGAGGATGGCTTGCTTCGGAATGTCCTCGACGGTTTCCATCATACCCGCCAGGAACTCCCGGTCGGCGGGTCGACAAGGCGCGAAGGTGACCCCGCAATTGCCGAGAAGCGCCGTCGTGACGCCGTGCCAGGAAATCGACGTGAGGTCGTTGTCCCAGCCGACCTGCGCGTCGAGGTGGGTATGCAGATCCACGAACCCCGGCGTCACGGCGTGGCCTTCGGCGTCGATCTCACGCCGACCCGGACCCACATCACCGACTTCGACGATCCGATCACCAACGATGCCGACATCGGCGTGAAACGGCTCGCCGCCCGTGCCGTCGACGACCGTGCCACCCCGAATGACGATGTCGTTTCGCATGGATTTCCCCTCGTCTGGCGCTAGATTCCCCGGGAGCGCCGATGCGCACCCGGACATCTGAAGTTCTTAAGTGAGCTCGAGCCCGTCGAGAGAACCCTCCTCGCGCCATTCTTTGAGCAGGCGATTGAACGCATTCGCGCCCGGCGCGTACGCTTCGGCGCCGAGGCCCCGCCGCGCGCTGACGTCGCCTTCGTTGTTGTAGTACCCCGGCGTACAGGCTTCAAAAAACGCCGTGTTCGCCACCGCGAGCTGACGAATCGTCGAGACCCAGTCGGCCTCGCCTTCTTCCGTCGGCTGGGCGTACTTCGCACCGCGGGCATTGATCTCGTTGATGAGGTAAGCGACGTGCTGGGCCTGGTCGTCGAGTACCGACGTCAGATTCACCGAGAATCCGTTCTGCGAGAAGCCGACCTGGAAGCAGTTCGGGAAACCGCGGCTCGAGAACCCGTGCAACGTCCGCAAGCCATCGGCCCAATAATCCGAGAGCGTCTGGCCGTCCTGCCCGTGGATCTCGAAGCCCGATCGGCGCGTATACGACGTGCCGACCTCGAAGCCGGTCGCGAAGATGATGCAGTCGACGTCGTAGTGCTGGCCGCCCGTCTCGATGCCGGTCTTCGTGATCCGCTCGACGCCCTTCGTCTCGCTCGTATCGACAAGCGTCACGTTGCGGCGATCGAAGGTCGGCAGGTATTCGTCGTTGAAGGTTGGTCGCTTACAGAACTGGCGATACCAGGGCTTGAGCGCTTCTGCGGTGTCCGAATCCGTGACAAGCGAGTCCACCCGGTCGCGGATGCCGTTCATCTTCTTGAAGTCCGCGATCTCGGCAAGGGCCGCAGCTTCCTCCGGCGACACGGCTTTGTCCGCGTCACGCGGGATCAGGCTCGCGAGCGTCCTGAAGATCTCGGTCCAGCCGTCGTTGACGAGATCCTCGGCGACGGGACGACCGATCACCATGTCGTTGAAGTTCTCGCGTCGCGCGCGTTGCCAACCGGGTTCGAGGCTCGCCGCCCATTTGGGGTCCGTCGGTGCGTTACCACGCACATCCACGGATGACGGCGTGCGCTGGAACACAAAGAGTTCTTTGGCGTGCTCACCCACGAAAGGCACCGCCTGGATCGTCGTCGCACCTGTGCCGATGACGGCAACCCGTTTGTCGGCGAGATTCGTCAAGCCGCCACTGTGATCACCATCCGTGTATTCGTAATCCCAGCGGCTCGTATGAAACGTATGCCCTTCGAACTCGTCGATTCCTGGAATGGAGGGGAGTTTCGGGCGGTTGAGCGGCCCCGTCGACATCACCACGAAACGAGCCCGAAGGGTGTCGTCTCGATCGGTCTTCACGAGCCACCGCGCCTCGTCTTCGAGCCAGTGAAGCTCCGTCACCTTCGTCTGAAAGATCGCGCCGTCGTAGAGGTCGTATTCCTTCGCAATACGTTGTGAGTGCTCGTAGATCTCGGGTGCGTAGGAGTACTTCTCCTTCGGCATGTAATTGAGTTCTTCGAGCAGCGGCAGGTAGCAGTACGACTCGATGTCGCACTGCGCGCCGGGGTAGCGATTCCAGTACCACGTTCCGCCGAAGTCACCGCCCGCCTCGATGACGTGGATGTCTTCGATCCCCGCTTCGCGAAACCGCGCACCCGTCATCAAGCCACCGAAACCGCCGCCGATGATGACGACGTTCATCTCGTCATCGATCGGGTCGCGCTCTTCGCGTTCGACGTAAGGATCATCGACGTAGTGCGCAAAATCGCCCGACACCTCGACGTACTGTTCGTTGGCGTCGTCACGAAGCCGCTTGTCGCGCTCGATCTGGTATTTCTCGCGCAGCGCATCGGGATCAAACCCGAGGTTCGAATACTCACGCGGCAAGCTCATGGCGATCTCCGTCGATTGGTCTCAGCGACGAGCATTGCACGGAAGTATTCAAGCGCGAAACCGCCGACCTCGCCGCCGCCACACGACGCCGTAGAGCACGAGGTTGATCGTCACGAACACCGTGCCGATCACGAGCTGATCACCGGCGGTGAGCCCCGGTGGATAGAGAATCGGGATCAGATAACGCTCGACGAACGTCTCATCCGCCGAAAGCCCACGCAGCGACCATTCGAGGTCTGTCAGTGGGCACCGAAGCTGGAAGAACTCCACCAGCGCGCCCCACAGCGCCGCCGGCAGATGCACAAAGGTGACTCGCGGCCATCGAATCGCGAGCGCGGCGCCGAAGGTCGCGAAGGCGATGTAGAGGATGTGCAAGAGGACGACGAGATCAGCGGCCACGGAGGAGCCCCTGTTTCCGGGCGAATCGATTATCGTCTCCGGAGCCGTGTTGCCCAAGCCCAGGGCAGCCAACGGCTTCCGACCACGACCGAACGTGTTCAAATCGGCTCGGCACACAAACATAGGCGAAACGGGATTGGCCAGGCGCAGGAAGATGGTTCGAACGCTACGCATCGGCGACGACTGGAACGCGATCAGCATCATCGCGATGGCCCAGCAGAATCCGCTCAAGGCCGTGGCCGAGCTCGTCGAAAACAGTATCGATGCCGGCGCTAAAAAGATCCTGATCACGCGCGGGCGCGAAGGCGGCGAAGCGTTCCTGTCGATCCATGACGACGGTTCCGGGATTCAAGTCCGCGACGACGGCGTACCCGATTTCGACTACGTGGCGACCCATATCTGCGACTCGCTCAAGCGGCGTCAGAAACAGCAGCAGCCGGACCGTTCCGTGCAGGGCGAGTTCGGCATCGGGCTCTTGAGTTTCTGGACGCTGGGCGAGGAGCTGACGCTTGCCTCCGCCGGTACCGATGGCCGCAACTACCAGATGCGAATGGGACGGGACAGCCCACACTATGCGGTCTCGAAGCGGAGGGATCTGGTGCCCATCGTCGGCACCGACCTCAAGATCAAACCGCTCTTGCCGGGCCTCGGACGGTTCCATGGCGATAAGATCCGCTGGTATCTCGGCGCCGAGCTACGGGACCGCATCCGCGCTTCCGGGGTCGAGATCGTCGTGCAAGATCGCCAGGCTCGAGCCGAGTTTCGCGTCGAACCGCGCGAGTTCGACGGCCAGCCTGTTCGGGACTTGGGACCGCTAGCAACGCCCTTCGGCGAGGTCCAGCTCGAACTCTACCTCGCCGACTCCGCCTCGGGCGTCGGGCTCTATCGGTCGGGAACGCGTGTTCTCGCGTCGTTGGACGAGATCGATCGCTTCGCGAATACGGTCTGGGTATCGGGAGCCGTGGAGGGAACGATCGACGCGCCGTTTCTGAGGCTCACGCCGGGAACGCGCAGTGGGATCATCCGCGACGTCCATTTCGAGGCGCTGATGTACGCACTGCGGCCGGTGGCCGCAAAACTCGAGGCACTCCTTGAAGAACGACGCCGCGCTCAAGAGGAGCAAACCAGCCGTCGGTTGCTCCGCAGCATCCAGCGAGCGTTCCGCGAAGCCCTCATGGGGCTTCCCAATGACGAGTACGACCTTTTCGACGTCGAGCGAGTACGCCGGACGACGAGGGGAACGAGCGGCGCTGCCGCGAATGTCGACGCGCCCTCTAATGATGAGTCCAATGAATCCGGCGCCCGACCGAACAAACCGCAAAAAGACTTCTTCAACTTCGCCGGCCCCCTCCACAGCGTACGGATCGTCCCGCAATCGGCCGCTATCCGCGTCGGCGACGTCAAATCCTTGCGTGCCATCTGCCGCGACCGTTCGCGCCGGCGGGTCGCGGATAACGTACAGCTTGCCTGGCGCGTCGTGGAAGGTGCCGGCACGCTCGAGCCGACCCGAGGGGAAACCGTCGATTTCACGGCGCCCCACACACCCGGGCGCGTGCGCATATCCGTTATCGCCGAGCAGCACGACATTTGCTTAGAGGCAGAAGCCATATTCACGATCGCAGACGAACTCATCGAATCGGCGGCGACGGCGTCCATCGGTCAGGGACTTCCTAACTACACATTCGAGCCCGCGCCCGCGGCTCTGTGGCGCTCTCGGTTCGATGACGCCGCCAACGTCATCGTCGTCAACAACGGCCATCGGGACTTCGTGTACGCCTCACGATCCGCCGCCGCGCAACTACGCTATATCGCGCGGCTCTACGCCAAGGAGATGGTCCGACGCACGTTTCCCGGCGCGCCCGCCGATGAGCTGTTGGAGCGGATGGTCGAACTGACGCTCCACGTCGAGGACCACTTGAGGCTGAGCTAACTCGCCTGAACACGCCCTCGCAGGGCTATCGCCCCATCGGCCGCGAATGACGCTCGTTCCGATTCGTCTAACATGTTCGCTCTCCACCGGGCACGCGCCATGCTTTACCCGAAAAATCACGGTGCCATTCTTCCTCGTGCCCGGGTGGATGAGCTGGGAGGACCCTACGATGGCGACGACCCCCGACGAGGTTGACGCGTCAGCAACGACGACAGACGTCGCCAACGCCGAAATCGAAAATCGCAAGAAGATGATCGCCGCCTGCCGGATCCTTGCGGCCGAAGGCCACTCGGACAATCTCGCTGGTCAGTTCACCGTTCGGTCGACGACGAACCCCAATCATTTCCTCACGTTACCGCTCGGCCTTCTCTTCGGCGAAGTAACGGAAAGCGACATTTGCGTCATCAACGACGAACTCGAACTGGTCGTCGGCGATCGGCCCGTCAACCCGGCGGTTCGTTTCCATCTCTGGATCTACCGGGCCCGTCCAGAGGTTTGCTGCATCGTGCACACGCACGCGCCCTACACGGCTGCGTTGTCGATGGCTGGACGTCCACTGGTCGTCGCGCACATGGACACGGCGATGTTCCATGAGGATTGCGCCTACCTCTCCAAATGGCCCGGCGTGCCCTTCGGTGACGACGAAGGCCGGATCATCTCGGAATGCATCGGTTCGAGACGGTCGATCCTTCTCGCGAATCACGGCTACATCACCACCGGAACTTGCGTCGAAGAAGCCACCTATCTCGCCGTCTTCTTCGAACGAGCGGCGAAAATGCAGCTCCTCGTCGAATCGATGGGCGAGATACAGCGCATCGAACCGGACCTTGCACGCGAAGCGCACGACTTTCTGCTCTCACCCGACGTCGTCGCCAAAACATTCGGCGCCTGGGCGCGAAAAACAAGCACAACCTGAGCACAAACGACAATGAAGAACTGGACGACGACGAGAAGATTCACGGCTGCCATGACGTTGATTTGCGCGGCCCTGACCGGCGCCGCGACAGCGGCAGAGGTGTACGAGCGCCAGTACACCGGCCCCGTCATCGACGTTCATCTGCACGCGTTTTCGGTCGAACTCACGGGCCTCGGCGGTACCTGGACCAATCCCCTGACGGGTAAAACGTACGTCGGCGCAACGACCGCCGCTGAGCAGCGCGCAGAGACCTACGAGCGTCTGCGCAAGTACAACGTCGTCAAAGCCATCACGAGCGGCAGTACCGCTGTCGAATGGTTCGAGGCCGACCCCGATCGGATTCTAGTCGGTGGAATGATCGGTCTCGGCCCCACCAGCGTCGAAGGATTTCGTCAGCAATACGAAGCAGGAAAGCTGCACGCGATCGGCGAAATGGGGTCCTACTACTCCGGCGTGCGCGCCGACGATCCCACCGTCCTGCCATTTTTCGAGCTCGCCGAAGCCCTCGGGATACCGGCCGGCTATCACATCCTACCTGGGGGTGGGCCGGGAAGCCTGTACCAGGGCGGGCTGATGGCGAACATTCGAGCGGCAAACGCCAACCCGATGCAGATCGAGCCGGTCCTCATCGCGCATCCGGATCTCAAGATTTACATGATGCACGCCGGTTGGCCGTACCTCGAAGACGTCAAGGCACTGATGTACGCGCATCCCCAGCTCTACGTCGAAGTAAGCGCCATCAACTGGCTACTGCCTCGCGCCGAGTTCCACGACTTCCTGCACGGTTTGGTGAGAGCCGGACAGATCAAACGAATCCTCTACGGCAGCGATCAAATGGGTTGGGCGCAGACCATCGACGACGGGTTCGAAGCGATCGACAGTGCCCCGTTCCTCGACGATTCGCAGAAAGCCGATATCTTCCACAACAACGCCGCACGGCTGTTGGCGCCTGACTAGCTCGACCCGTCGCGCCGGTCTACGGACCGTGATGCGGTCGTGATGGGCGGTCGCCCGCCCGGTCGTTGAGCGAAGAAAGCGCCGACATCGCCCGATCGGCGTCGCCCGCCGGCACAAAAATGTGGTCGTGATAGAACCCCGCGAAAACGTTCGCGCTGATGTTGTGCATCGCCAGACGCTCGGCGAACTTAGCGGTGAGACCCACGGCCTCCAGGCTCGAATGCACCTCGAGCGTGATGCGCCTGAAGACGCCGTCGTACTCGAGGCCCTGCAAATCAGCGGTCGCCTCTCGAATCACGAGTGTCAGGCCCTCGTCTTCAGCGAATGAAGCAATCGGCCGCCACTGGGCGTGATCGCCATAGGTCGCGGACATACAGACAAAGACGTAGTGCTCGGCATCGAGCGCCGGGCCTGCGCTTTGCAGCAGATATTCGAGGTCTTTTGAGCCACCCATTCGTCCGTACTTTGTCGCCACGACTGCTTTCGATCATAGGCTGAAACCGACTCGCACCCGAGGCGCTGAGGTGCGAACGACAGTCCGAGGCGATAGCGTTACGTGCTTTCCTGAGTCGAGCCGAGGACGTCCATGCACCGAGTCGATACCACCCGCCACTCTTTCCCGCGGCACGCCCGACGATGGTCCGTTGCACTCGTTTTGTGCCTCTTGGTTCCAGTTGCCTACGCGGACGACGCCGCGGAAGCCGGCGCCATGGCCGCGCTCGACCGCTGGATGACCGCCTTCAACTCACGCTCAATGCAAACGTGGTCGCAGACACTGCACTACCCGCACGTTCGCTTCGCACGGGGTTCGGTCGCGGTATACGACACTGCCGCCCAGTTTGCGGACCGCCGCGTCTTCGAAGCGCTAACGCGGAACGGCTGGGACCGTTCGCGCTGGGTCGAGCGCACCGTCACGATGTCGTCGCCTGCCAAGGTTCACGTCGAGACCGTTTTCGAGCGGTTCAACAAAGAAAACGAAAGCATTGGCCGCTATCGATCGCTCTATATCCTGACCAAAGAAGACGGGCACTGGGCCGTCAAAGCGCGGTCGAGCCTCGCGCCCTAAGTCACCACCGGCTCAGGACTGATCTGCGCGAGAAAAGCAGCGCGCGCCGTAAAACGCCAATACTCCAAGGACGATGACGCCCACCGGTACTGCAGCGAAATGGGTGGCGGTTCTCGCGACGTCGGAAATTGCACCGTCAACCAACAGCGGGACGTCCGGGACAAAAAGGAAAGGGATTCCCGCGTTGAGCGCAGCGTGCATCAAAACGGCCAGCAACACGCTGCCGCGAGTATTGTCATGAATCCAGGTGAATAGAAACGAGACACTGACCACGAAAGCCGCGTAGCCGGTGACCGCAATTACGTTGACTGGCTGGCCGCTCACGGTTGTCCCAGTGGGCGCCCAGAAGAGCGGGACGTGCCAGCAAAACCAGACCAGCCCGACGGCCAGACTTGCCATCGCCGCGCCCTGCCGTTCGCGGAGCAGGGGCAGCAGAAAGCCACGCCAACCGAGTTCTTCGGCAAGTGCCCCGGTCGGAATAGCCGAGAGCAGGTAGACGAACGCAAGAGGCCATGCCGCAAACGACACGTCACCGAGGTCCGCCCCCGCGAGTCCCGCTATGGCGAGCCCGATGCCGACGACGACCGGCGGGCCGACGATTGCCAACGCATACCATCGGATGCCGACGCGCCAGATCAGGAATCTGCCGAGAAGGGTTCGGAGCGCAGACCGTCCGCCTCCTGTCGCTGTCACGTAGATCGCCGCTATCGTCGGCCCACAGGCGCCGAGCAGTATCAACGGCATCAGGAGCGAGGGGGCGACAGTGGTTGCACGAAGTCCGTAGAGCACCAGCGCCCAAATCGACCACGACCAACCGATCGTCACGACGAGGAACGTCAAGAGGCGCCTCTGTCGGGTCGGACCGCTGACTGTGTCCCCTTCTACGGTTGGACCTAACATGTGCTGATACTCACCACGTCACTTTCATCTATGCAGTTGAAACTCGAGCCGAACGATCGATGCACGCGACCGTTCGCCCGATTCGGCACTCGGACAGAACGAAGGACAGCACATTGAAGATTACCGACGTAAAGCTCCGCCAACTGACGGGCACGATGCCCCACGAAGGCGAACTGTGGGAAGAGCGCGGCGCGCAACCCGTCGACATCTACCCGGCGTTTCGCCGGCTGAACGTCGAAGACTCGACGCGCCGGGCGTTTCCCGCCGTCGGTGACGGCCGCTACAAGATCACCCAAACGTTTCTCAACATCGAAACGGACGAGGGAATCACCGGCGTTGTCGGCCCCATCACGGGCGATGCGACGACCTACTACCTCGGCACGCAGCTACGCGCGCTCCTGATCGGCCAGGACCCGCTCGCGACCGAGTACCTGTGGGACGTGATGTATCGCCGGGCACCGAATGGCCGGAGCGGCGACAACATGATCGCGATCAGCCACGTCGACTATGCGTTGTGGGACATCAGGGCCAAGTGGCTCAACCAATCGGTGCTGACTCTGCTCGGCGGCCCCGTACAGGACAGGATCCCCGCATACGCGAGTACGGCGGGATATTCACTCGAACCAGAGAAAGCCGCTGAGCGAGTGGCGATGATCCGCGAACAAGGGTTCATCGGCACCAAGTGGTTTTTCCGTCGCGGCGTCGGTGATGGCCTCGAAGGCGAACGGGCGAACATCGAGTTGATGGAAGCGCTGCGGGACGCGGCAGGTGTCGACCTGCAGGTGATGATCGATGCGTGGGCAAACTGGGGCGTCGACTACACGCTGCGAATGGCGAAGCTTCTCGAACCCTACGACCCCGCCTGGATCGAGGAGCCGGTGCAATACGCGCTGCGCGACAGTTACGCCTATCTCAAGAACTTGAGCCCGATTCCCATCGCCGGCGGAGAGCACGACTTCACGCGCTGGGCGGCGAAGGAGATGTTCGACCGGGACATGCTCGACATCTACCAGTTCGAGCCGATCTGGGCCGGGGGTTTAAGCGAGATGATCAAGATCAACGCGCTCGTGACCGCCTACGACGTGACCTTCGTGCCCCACGTCTACGTACCCGCCGCGAGTGCACCGGTCGCGTTTACGTTGAACGCGATGACAACGCCGATGCTCGAATACCACCTGATCCTCGGCGAGATCTATCAGTTCTTCCTGAAGGAACCGCTGAAGCCTGTGGAAGGCTTTTTCTATCCGCCCGCGGGCGTCGGCCTCGGGCTCGACGTCGATGAAGACAAGATCGAGTCCGAAAGGGCGATTACGTTCGGTTAATCCGCCTCGACGCCCCCCTGAGGCTCGACTGCACGCTCAACCGCGATTCCGCAGAACCTTGCCCGCGTGCGCTCCGGTGTGCTCGTCGTCACGCAGGATGACCTCGCCATTACAGATGGTCGCCTGATAGCCGACTGCGCGCTGAATGAACCGCGGCGCACCGTGGGGAAAGTCGTTCACGAGCCGCGGCTGGCATTCCGCTACCTTGTCTGTATCGATCACATTGAGATCGGCCTTCTGGCCAACCGCCAACGTCCCGCGATCGGGCAAATCCAGAATCGCCGCCGGCACACTCGTCATCCGCCGCACGGCCTCTTCGAGGCTGTAGAGCCCGGCGTCGCGATACCAATGCGACAAAACGAAGGTGGCCCAACCAGCGTCGATCATGCCGCTGACATGCGCGCCGGCATCGCCGAGTCCGGGCATCGCCCAGTCCGTACTGATCGTCTCCGCGACGGCATCGAGGTCGTGATTGAACACACGGTGGTGGAACAACACCTTGCCCTCGGACTCGAGCGTTAGCCGAATCCACGTCTCGGCCGGATGCTCACCGGCGCGCTTGGCGATCGCGAAGAGACTTTCCTCCGCACCGCCCGTGTAATCCGGGTGCTCGCCCGCGCCCATCGGGTACCACGTACGCGTTTGTTCCGCTGCTTGCTTGGCGTGCTCATGGTTCTCGAGTTCGGTCACGAGTTGTCGGCGAAAAGCCTCTTCGCGTAGTGCTTCCAACCGACGCTCGAAATCCATCCCTCTGAGTTTGTTCCAGCTCGGCGAGTGCCAGAAGTGCGGCGTGGTGAGCCCGCCGACGCCGCCCGCACTCCGCGGGACGGTGAAGCCCGTGATGTCCTTGCCCTCGGCGCGGAACCGCTTCACTGTTTCATCACGACGCTTACGTTGTTCGGCCGACGGCGAGCAGACTTCGCTGAAGATGGCGGCCCGGCAGAACGCCGCTTCGTCGCCGATGAGCGCCATCTCTTCGTCGGGTTTGCTGAACTCCATGACCGTTTGCATGATGCCGCCCGCGTCGCCGACCGCCGCCGCGATCGCCATCAGCTCTTCCCGCTCGGCATACGTGCCTGGGACGCAACGCCCGTCCGGCAGTTTGTGCACGGATGCACGGCTCGTCGAGAAGCCTACAGCGCCTTCACGCACGGACTGCGCCGCGAGTTCCGCGATCTGTCGGATTTCATCGGGGGTCGCTGGTTCCTCGACACTCCGTTCGCCCATCACGTAGAAACGTGTCGCGCAATGGCCCACCAATCCGGCCACGTTGATCATGGGCGACAGACGTTCAACGGAATCGAGATAACCGCCGTACGAGGCCCAGTCCCACGGCAGGCCACTCATGATCGCCTTTTTGGGAATGTCCTCGACGGTCTCCATCATGCCGGCCAGAAACTCGCGATCCTCGGGACGACACGGGGCGAACGTGACCCCGCAGTTACCGAGTAACGCCGTCGTGACGCCGTGCCACGTGACGGACGTCAAATCCGGGTCCCAGCCGATCTGCGCATCGAGATGGGTGTGCATATCGATGAAGCCGGGCGTTACCGCGTTGCCGCCGGCATCGATCTCCTCGCGCCCTTCCTCATCGACCGCGCCGAGCCCCGTAATCGTGTCGCCGTCGATGGCGACATCGCCTGGAAACGCAGCAGCGCCAGTGCCGTCGACAATGTGTGCATTACGAATGACCAGATCGTGGGCCACGGGACTCTCCAAATCGTCTTGATGCATTCAAGCTATCAAGAATGAGGTGTACGGGTCTGCCGAAGCGCCACCCGTCTCGCGAAACGCCGCGAGACCCTTAGAATTGCATCTCCTTGTTCCCTAGAGACAGATCGATGCCCGACCAGCCGCCCATACATGTCTACGGCACAGACCATTCGCCGTGGGTTCAGGCGGTCATGCTGGCGCTCGAGTTGAAAGGGCTCGAGTACTCGATGACGTCCTCACCGGGACCCCGCACGATGAAAGCGGGTGGAAACGCCGAGCAAGCCGAGAGCGAATTCACGATGCCCGCGCTCTGGCACGGCGAAACGTGCTTCTATGAGTCACTGGAGATCATTCGGTTCTTAGACGAGCGCTATCCCGACCCGCCGCTCTTCGCGGGCGTCGAGCCCGAAGAGGCGGCAGCCCACTGGCAGCAGTTCAGAAACATGTTCGACTATCCGCTGATGCGGACTGCGGGCTTCAGGAATCTGCGGTTCTGGTACGAATGGTCGTTGATGGAGGACGAGCATCCGAGTTTTTTCGCCCGGTTCGCGTCCACGTTGGGCCGGCCGTTTATCACGCTCTGGATGTTCACCATCATCACGATGGCTAGGCGGCAGATTGGCCCCGACAACATCGTGAGCAAGATGCTCCCGCTGCGTACGCTACCGGCGCTCAAACACTTCGAACGGCTGCTTCAGAAAAACGGCGGTCCATTCTTGCTCGGCGACAAGATGAGCTACCTCGACGTCGGTTTGCTGGGCCAGTTCCAATGCATGCTCGGCAACCTGAGCGACGAGGTGCTACCCATCATCGATGAGTGTCCCGCGCTCTGGGAATGGCTGCACGTACAGCACACATCCCCCGCGTGGCACGCCTACCGCCGACTCTACTCACGGTCCCATCCGGCCGTCGCCGAGCGCCTGGAAAAGTTCGGCCCGGCATCCGCTAATTCGCCGCCAGCCGAGATGTTGTACGGCGGCGTCGCAACCCAGGCGACCTATTGGCTAGGCACGGCAGCCATGCTCGCCGTCGCCCCGGTCACCGGGCTCGCGCTCTGGGCTGCCTTTCGCAAGACTCGTTTTAAGGCCGGAGCGAAAATGACCGCCGAGGTGGTCCGGCATCTCGAACCCAGATCGGGCTAGACGGCGACCGCTCGACCCGCCACCTACCGCCTGAGACTCGCCGTCACCTGTTCGAGCACGGGATCCCGTCCGGCGAAGAAAGCCTCGGCCGTTACCGGGACTGCTACGTGCGGCGCGATCCACAGCCGGTCGTCGGTAGGTTCTGACGTCTGGAAGAATCGCGAGGCAACGGACACCGCGAGCTGGCTGTACGGCAGCATGTAGAAACTGTCCTCACCGACGTGGTTGGGCCGAGAACCCGTCGGCTCGCCGATGAAAATCGCATCCGTCATGCGCTCGATATCCGTTGCGAGGTTCTGCGCCGCCGAATAGGTGTGGCGCGAAATGAGCACGAGGATTCGTCGCTCCGGATGATCCATCTCGAAGTGCACGAGCGAGCGAACCACGTCGCGGTTGAGGAAACTGTCGCCGCCGCCGTTTCTCCGCAGGTCGACGATGAGGTTTTGAGCCCCGGTCTCGTCCACGCGCCGTCGAAGCTGCTCGAGAAACGCTCGTAGCGGGAGATCAGGCCGCTCGACGATGGCGTTGTACTGAAGATAGATGCCGTTTTCGACGGATTCGAACCAATACGCGAGGCTGGGATTCCGGCCCGCCAACGTCGCGTCAGCGCTTGCGATCGGCGCCCCGGGCGGCGGGCGAAAGCCCCCGCCACGAAGCACCGTGTGATGTTCAGCTCCCTGAGCGTCGATGAGTGTCAGTTCCACACCGTCGTCGGTCGGCACGCCGACTTCACGGAGCACGCTGACAATCGTCAACGCGAAGGCAACGAACGCACGGCGCCCGATCGGGTTGTCACTCGGAATGAACGGCTCGACGTCACGCGCTACGGCTTCGGCGTCACGCCCACCGATCTCGACGACGCGCGCCCCGATCCACCGCTCGGTCTCCGGCGTGCCGCCAACGACGAAGATCCCTTCCCGGAACGCATAGAGCTCGATCGGCAGCATGGACAAGCCGAAACGTGTCGCGGGCGTCGGGAAGACACTCGAGTGACCATTGCCGAGGCTCGCCATGAGACGCATGAGGCGAACGAAGATCGTCTCGTCATCGATGTCCACGACATCCGCCGCGAGCGCCTGCAGATCGTCGAGGAACCCCGGGCGCGGACCAATACCTTCTTGAGATACCGCCATACGCTCGACCTCCCGGGACAGGAGCGCGAGGTCGTTTCGCCATCCTTCAATTCGACCATCCCCGCCAACCGACGGCCTCTCTGCCACGAATCTCGTATCGCGGGCGACCTCCGCCAACGCGGGATGCCCCAACAGCGTCGCGGGATTCCGGTGACGTGCGGCAAAGGCTGCATCCAACGCGTCCGCCGCCGCTGGATCATCGAGTTCCGCTTTAGCGAGAGCAATCTCGAGGTAAACGTTCTCTCGAAAACCGCGGCCCGGGATATTGCCAGTGCCGATTTCGAGCGCCCGTTCGAGTGCCGCGATCGCCCCCGCGCTATTGCCCGCGCGCCGTTCTGCCCGACCAAGATCGAGCCACAGAGAACCATCGAAAGGGTTGTCCCTGACGAGCGCACGCAGCGTTTCAGCCGCCCCCACGTGATCACTCGCAGCCGTGAGCGAACTCGCGCGACTTCGCGCTTCGAGAACATCATCGATCGGGCCAGCGATCGCCGCGCCGCTCAATGCGAGCCCCAAGAGAACCCCGCCGATTCGAAGAATCCGCATTCGACAACTCCGTCCGATCAAGAGCTAACTGGATGCGCAGCTCCCGGACCCGGTTGCGCAAAGTCCGCCCCGATCCACGCAACCGACGGTGTGACTTACGCATCTACACCCAGTCAACAAAGGAGTCGGGATGGAGGACTTAAGCTCACTCATCGCCATCGCGATGTTCGTGGCACTGGGGACGAGTTTCAGCCTCGCCACCTATTTCCGTTTCCGGAGTCAGCAAGAGATGCATCAAACGATTCGTGCATCCCTCGAACACGATCCACCACTCCCCGACGAAGTCATGCAGGAAATGTTGCGGACGATGGACTCGCCAGATCGCGATCGGCGACGCGGGATTCTCTGCATCGCCACGAGCTTGGCCATCTTTGGACTGGCGGTCGCGATCGACGTGCCAGAGGCCACGCGCCCCCTATTGGGCATCGGCCTCCTGCCGTTCACCGTCGGGCTCGCCTATCTGCTGCTCTTCCGTATGCGTAACCGCGAGGCAGCCAACGATTGAGAAGGACGACGATCTTGTGGCGCGCGTTCTGTCGCGTCGCGATCAGCGTGCGTTCTCTCTTCTCGTCGAGCGCCACGAAGGTCGCCTTCGCCGCATGCTGAGGCAC
Organism: uncultured Pseudomonadales bacterium; assembly: GCA_951813295.1. Classification (GTDB taxonomy): domain Bacteria; phylum Pseudomonadota; class Gammaproteobacteria; order Pseudomonadales; family Azotimanducaceae; genus VXYL01. Next base: position 78,148 of record CATOTI010000001.1, on the reverse strand, counting down.
CTCTCGAAAGACGCTCACCTCGCCGACGACCTGGCCCAGAACGCGTTCCTGCGTGCGTGGCGAAACCTCGCCGACTACAAGGGAAACGGGCGGTTCGGCGCGTGGCTATCGCGCATCGCGTATCGCGAGTTTCTGATGGTGGAACGCCGAGCGGGCGTCGAGCGCCGTTACGCACGAACGCTACGCGACGAGTCGATGAGCGCCCACGGGACGCCGTCGCCTTCAGAACCGCCCGCGTCGCTCGAGTTGGCCGAATTACTCGATCTCGTCGAGCCGATCGATCGAACCTTGTTGGTTCTGGTCTACGCCGCCGGGCTCACCACGGCCGAAGCCGCGGAAGCCGTCGGCAGTACGGCGGGGACCGTCAAGTCCCGTCTGCACCGCGCCAAGGCGCGCATCAACGCGACGCTCGAGTCCGAGAACGAACGTCGAAGGAGAAATCAGCATGAATGATCGCCCCGCGACGACCGGACCCGCCGATCAGCACCTGATGGATCTTCTTGCCGAAGATGCGCCTCACGACCCGAGCTTTGCCTCCGCCGTCACGGCGAAGATACGCCGCGAGGAACTCAAGCGAAAAGCTGTACTCGCCAGTGCCGTGGTACTCGGCGGTGTGGCCTCACTGTGGGGGCTTTCCGACTTCATCGTGGTCGGCCTCCCCGCCGCACAGATCGAGATCGCCGCCGCCCTCGGCCTCCTGGCGCTCGCGCTGCCTTGGGCGGTTCTCGAGTTCGACTAGCGCTCAGCGAGCGTTTGACGCCGACCAGCTTTCCAGCGAGCCTCCGACGCGGAATCGATCATGCCAGCGGAGGCCAATATGGGAGCGACATCGAGCGATGAACTGGCACCGCTGACCGCCGCCGGTGAGCAGTTCGTCGACGCCGCCCGACAGTCCGTTCCGGTATTGCGCGACAACGCCGAGGCGGCCGATCGCGACGGCGTCATGAACCCGGAAAACTTCGAGACCCTGGTTCGAACCGGCTTCTCGAGCGCCTTCGTGCCGGCATCACTCGGCGGCTTCGGCCTCCAATCGGTGCATGACTGGCTCGTCGGCATCGCGACCCTCGCCACGGGTGACGGATCAACAGCGATCGCCATCAACATGCACCTCGGCGTGACCCGCGGCATGGCAGACGCCTGGTACCAGGCGGAGCGAGCCGGCCGCTCCACAGACAGACCGGCGGCCCCGCTGCGCGCCGTGGTCGACGGCAAGATGCTCATCTGCGCAACCGCAACCGAACGCGGTACCGACAACCTGCACCCGATGACCACCGCGACACGCACCGAAACCGGTTGGCGCATCAACGGCCACAAAATGTTCGTCACGATGTCGCCGATCGCGACCCACCTCGCGATGAATCTGCGCATGCAAGACGATGAAGGCGACCACCTCGCGACGACGATGCTGCCCATCGACACCGCCGGCATCGAGCCGCAAAACGACTGGGACGCACTCGGCATGCGCGGTTCCGGTAGTCAGTCGGTGAAACTGAACGACGTCGAAGTCGCGCCGTCCGCCGTGCGAAGACTCGGCCCGTGGGGGCGCTGGAGCATCGGCTCGCTCGTCAGCAGAACGCTCGGCAACCTGACGCTGGTCGGCGCGTTTTTCGGCATCGCGCAGCACGCCCGCGCAATCGCCCTCGATGCCGCCGCCAACCAGAAACGACTCGGCGAATCCGTCGCAGACTCCCCCGGATTCCAGCAAACGGCAGGCGAACTCGAAATCGAATACCGCCGCTGCCGCGCAACGCTCCTGCAAGCCGGCCGTGACGTCGACGACTGGCTCAACGCCGCCAAGTCCACCCCGCCGACAATCGAATCGGCTCACCAGCTAATGCAGTCGTACCAGGCCGCCAAGTGGACCGTGAACCGAGGCGCTATCGCCATCGTCGACCAGGCATTGGATCTCGCCGGCGGGGGCGGATTCATGACCGCCAATCCCTTGAGTCGGCTGTACCGTGACGTCCGCGCGGGTCCGTTCATGCAACCGCATGCGGCGACGGATATTCGTCGATATGTTGGTCAGGTGGCGTTGGAAAAGTACCCGGAGGCGTGAGGCAGGAGGTGACGGCGAATGTCAGCCCGCCGCGTCACGCATCCCGACTTTTCCACCCGTAAAAACAAACCAGCAAAAACGCAGCCAAACTAGGCGCTGGGCACGTTTATTCGGCTCGCGGAACGAGTTCTTCGATCTCGGCGAGCCAATTCTGAACATAGACGAGAGTGGGCTCGCTGGTTGGTGTCCGCACCATCAGGAACCGACCGTCCGAGGCTAAGTCGTAGTTCCGACCGAACCTTTGGATTAAGTAGTCGCCGGAGAAAAGTCGACGCGGAGAACCTATGGGATTCTCGTTATCACCCGTGACTTCTGCCGCGTACATCGAGCCTTGGCCAAAGCCTGTTCGTTTGAAGTAGTAGATTTCGCGGCTGTCGTGATTCCACAAGGGGCGCCAACCGCCCGATTCGGAAACTTGCACCGAATCATCGAAAGTGGGGGACGAGCTGACATGAATCTCAGATTCCCCAGACGTACTCACCATGTAGGACAGCCAATTTCCATCGGGCGACAACCGCTGGCCGCCCGCGTCTCCAGAGTATGGATGGTCGATCTCGGCGAACTCTTCCGAATCCGCGTCGACAATCAGTGGCCGCCGGCCCGCACTTGCCTCGACAAGAATCAGTCCGTCGTCGTGCCATTGAACCGGCCGGTAATCCCTCATTGCCGGCGTCGCTAGTGGTGTGACAACCGATGAACCTAACACCGAGATCAACTTGACGGAGTCATAGTCCTCGTACGCTATCTGGCTGCCGTCGGGGCTCCATACAGGACCGGCTAGCCGATCGGGTGATCGGACCAGCAAACGCCGCGATCCTGATTGGATGTCGTACGTCCAAATGCTAAAGCTGTCATCGTCCTCAACCACCATGGCGATGTGACGACCGTCTGGGGAGACACGCGGGTGAAGGTATCGGTCCGCCGGTAAAGGCAAAAGCTCTTCACGGCCATCCTGATCGACCCAAACCAATTGCACCGTCGCGTCATCACCCTCGAGGTAGAGCAAGTCGCCGCTCGCCGAAACGTCCGCAAAACCGACCGCACCTACGGTCAGCACAGGCACCGCATCGGTCGTCATGGTGAGCAACCCACGGTCGAAGCGCGCGGCCCAAAGCTGCCGATCACGGATGAAGAGAAGGAATTCGCCAGCAATCTGGGGCCATTCGCCCTGCGTCTGGCGGCGCGTTTCGTTGTTGCGCAGATCATGCGAGACGACGTACCACGCGCCGTCGTCGCGAGTGGAATAGACAAGATTGTCGTCGCCCACCAGCTCCGGATAGTTGTGCGAATCATCCGCATCGGTCAGTGGTGTAGCAGACCTTCCTCCGTCTACATCGATCGTCTGCAGCCCACGATGCGACGGGTTGCTGAAGATGATGCGATCCCGGGCTGTCCAGACCGGACTTTCGTAGAAGATGCGCCGAGGGGCAATGCCTGACGGGCCGACGCGAACGGGCCTCGAACCTGCTTTCCGACGCAGCCGCTTGTACTCGCCAAAACGCGCATCTCTGTATCCAACCCAAGCGCCATCGGGCGAAAGGAAAGGCTGATGCGGCAAGTCGTCACCTGTGTCGAGGCGTTCAGCTCGTAGCTGATCGCGCCGCCAAATATAGAGCGGTAGGTTCCGTTCTTCGGATCGAAAAACGACGGTGCTGCCATCGTCAGAGATGGCGAAACTGTGTGGGAGCCGGGACAAGATGACCGAGTCCGGCATCGGCACGGTGACCCGCGTCGGCAGTGATGGCGATGTCAACGCGACCACATCGGACGAATCTCGTAGGACCAGCGCCCCAGCGAGCCCGGCAACCACAGCACCCGCAATGATCAGCAGAACCCGGTTGATCGGCCGAGCACCGGGGGATTGCACGGCAACCCCGCGCTCGAGGTGTTGGCCTGCGAAGCTCAGCAGCTTGCGTCGGTACTCGCGCTCATTCGTCTCGTACTTGAGAATCGCCTGGATGACGCTCAGCGTCAGTTCCGTGCCGGGGTCGAGGTCAGTCTTTTCAAGATGGACGGCAAGGAATGGAAAGCCGTGATCGACGGCGTAGGCGACCTCACGTTGGCAGTGCGGGCGCCCAATCGAGGACGGCGTAACGAAGAAGAGAAAGAGCGCGGCACCATCGATCGCTCGTGCCAACTCATCGCGCCAAACTGACCCGGGCTCGATCCCCTCGTCGTACCAGACGTTAAAGCCCTGCTCGTGCAGCCACTGAATCTCGGGGAAGACCGTGTCTGCATCGGCATGGGCGTAACTGACGAACACGTACGGTTCATCGCCCGTGTAGGCGTTAAAGGGCTTGTCCAAGATTCCCAACTCGTGTCAGTTCCAGTTCGAATGTTAGCGCGGCTCGCGGTGCTCTCCGCTCGACCTAGGATCGATTTCAGCCGGCGTCAACGATGGTGGGCTCTGCCCTTGCGCCAGGGCTTACTCAATTGGCGGGATCTGGTCGCGCACGTTGGCAAACCAGTTCTGGGTCAAGGTAAACGGCACCACTGGCGTTTCGACGCGTTTGACCATCAGGAGACGCCCGTCCGCGGCGGCGTCGTAGTTCGGACCGCCCGGGTAGTACCGGTAGTCCCAAACTGAAAAGTGGGTCGTGATGTCCGAGCTCGGCTCCCCGTCGATAATTTCGACCGAGCGCATCTCGAAGGGCTTAGCATTTGAGTCCAGAGTTCCGTGGTACAAGCGTGTCCCCGTGCGAGACCAGACTGGCGATGCGCCCGCGCCCACAACAAGTGGTGCCGCGTCCGTTTCGAGATCCTTAACGTAGATTCGGGGTACCGAGTCGATCCAAGCCGAATACGCTAGGAGCATGCCGTCGGGGCTTATGGTGCCAAAGTAATTCGACGCATCGTTCTCGACGACTTTGTCGTACTCACGATTCTCTAGAGAGAGCGAACTGATGTGAAACTCGATCGCGTGGATGTCGTTGTAATACAAAGTCCGTCCATCCGGCGATATCGACGTCGGCGATTGGTAGCCGTCGCGCACCAATATTTCGACCAGATCGGATACGCCGTAAGCGTCGACACGGTAAATGTCGTCATCCTCGTTCGCCATCCCGAAGTAGAGCTCATTGCCATTCGGCGACCACACGGGATTGCGCAGGTATCGGGTGTCGGTGTGCACCGTCCTCAGTTGCTTCCGGGTGAGTGAATAAACGACGAGCGCGTTGCCCTGCTCCGGGTCATCGTCGTTACCCAACACAAAGACGACCTCGGTACCGTCCGGCGAAAGACGCGGTTCTCGGTAATAGTCGAGCGGTAAGGACAGCTCGGTCTCTTCGCCGGTCGCCGGGTCCACCCACACCAACTGGGACTTACCGAAGTCGGCCGGTAGCTCGCGTTCGACGAATCGGTCGGTGGTCGCGGAGTGCGCAATGGGCCGCAGGTTGCTACCGACCTGATAGACCGGTACCAAGGAGCCGAGCCGTTGCGTCTCCGGATCATACCGCCCTGCCATCAGGTTCACCCCGTCAGGGCTGAGACCGACCAGGTTGCCGGGCAGGACAAAGGCGCCGCTGGTGGTTGGCTGCGGTTCAAGAAGCGGCAACACCTGCTGGTCGCGAGCTGAGTACACCGCGACGCCCAACACTTGCGTTGCACCCACCTCTTGGACATTGATGAGTATGTCGCCGTTCGCGAAGAACGAGGGCCAGGCATGTCTCTTGCTGTCGGATGCGAAGGTCAGCGGTACGGCAAGCGATGACGAAGTCGTCGCGGACATGAGCCCCGCGGTCGTGATATTCGAGAAAACGATGCGGTCATCGGGGCCCCACGCAACGCCGCCGTCCACGTTCATACCCGACGCGATGTCGGTACGAACGATCTCGATGGGTGCTCCCGTGCCGTCGGCCCGCACCCGCTTGAAGTCGCCGTCGCGAAGATCCCGGTAGCCGACCCACTTACCGTCTGGGGACAAGAAGGGACGAAGGGCGAACTCTGCATCGACCGGTAAATCGATCGTCTCTGTGGAATAAAGGAAGCGCGTAAAGAGACGTCGTTCGCGGTCGCGATACCCATAGTAGACCAGCGTTTCAGCTTCCAAGCGGAACCCGCCGATGCGTTCGATGTCATCGGGGATATCGATCGTGGTTCGAACGACCGCGGGGATCGCCCCATCATTCGGGGTTTCCAGGGGCACGGAGGCTGCTAGCCACCAGGTTAGTGCGCTCATCGATACAACGGATATGACGACGACGAGGGCACCCTTGCTCGTCGACCAACCTTGCATCTGCCGTACCGGACGGACCTCGACCGCACCGCGATCAACGTGCTGTGTCGCAAAACGCAAGAGCTTCTGGCGGTACGCCCGCTCGCGCGTGTCGTACTTGAGGATCGCTTGGATCGAACTCAGCGTGAGTTCAATACCAGGATCGAGGTCAGTCTCTTCTAGATGAATGGCGAGGAACGGGAACTCGTGATCAACCGCGTACGCCACCTCGCGTACGCAGTGGGGACGATCAATCGACGTTGGCGTGACGAAGAAGAGAAAGAGTGCGGCACCATCGAGCGCTCGGGCCAACTCATCACGCCACACGCTTCCGGGCTCGATCCCCTCGTCGTACCAGACGTTGAAACCCTGCTCGTGCAGCCACTGAATCTCTGGGAAGACCCTGTCTGCATCGGCATGGGCATAGCTGACGAAAACGTACGGTTCATCGCCCGCGTAGGCGGCAAAGGGCTTATCCATCGCGGCGGAAGTCTAGCGTAGTGGACCCTCGCGCTAGCCGAGCCATTCGTTACTCAGCGGCGGGAACTTGCTCCTCGAGTTCGGCGATCCAGTTCTGCACATAGGCAATGGGTTCCGGCTCATCGTTACTCGGCTTAACGAATACGAACCGGCCGTCCGGGCCGACGTCATAAGCCAACAGATAGTCCCTATCGTCGAAGATCTCTCGCCGCGACAGCACCCGCGCGCCCTCGGCGACGTCGAGCGTCGCTTCGATCAACCCGCCGCTCGCCGTGCGGTAGTAGAGAACGTCTTCACGACTCTTGGACCAAACCGGGATCCCAGCGCTCGCATCGGAGATCCGTGCTCGGCCGCCATCCAGTTTCAGAAACGGCCGGACAAAGATGTTGGTGTCGCCTGAACGGGTCGATTCATACGCGAGCCATCGAGATGATCGAGACAATGTCGCGTGAGCCTCAGAGTGTTCCGTCGCAATCAACGCTCGCAGTTCGCCAGACGCGACTGCGAGTCGCACCAAATCAGTGTTCGCAGCCTCGGAAGACCATGATCGCGTAGCTAAGATCTCGCCACCGGTTGTCCAGTGATGAGGTAGAAATCGCTCGCCTTCGACCAGTACAAGCGTTTCTTCTTCACCGAGCCCGTCAACCGCAACACTGGTGATCGAAAACGTCGCGGGGTCCTCTGCGCGTGCCGTGGCGACTCGCGTGCCTTCTGGATTCCAGACTGGCCAACCACGACCCCGCTCGTCGTCGGTCAGGCGAAACCGGCGTTTGGCGACACCGTCGTACAGCCAGAGGCTGGGCCGCGATCTCTCATCTCTTGCCGCGAAGACGATTTGATCACCGTCCGGCGAAATCCGCGGCGAGACAAGATTCGCAAACGGTTCCAACCCCTCGATCGGTGACTCGACCCCGTCCGTATCGACACGAACCAACGTTCTCACGTTCTCCGGTTCTGTCCGTAAAAAGACGATGTCACCACGGGAAGAAATATCGAACCAGGCGGCCAGCCCGACCGGAATGACTAACGAAGGTTCGCTCGTTAGCGAAAGGCTCTCAGCATCAAATCGAGCCGCCCAGTAAGCGCTGTAGTGCCGGTACACGAGAAACGGTCCCACCCGATGCGGCCGATCCGCGTTTTCGACGATGACCGTCTCGCGACCCGTCGCAAGGTCAACCCCGACAATATTTCGCGACCGGTCACCCCATGTGAACTCTGTACAAAGCCGCCCAACAATGAGTGCGGCCAACTCAGCCAAATATTCGACACCCCAGTCCGAACAGCCTTCAGGAGGCGCGGTGACCGCGGTGCGCTCACCTTGGTCGGAAGGAATTCTTTGCACCCCGTGCAAAACATCATTGCTGAAATACACGTAACCGTCCGGCGCCCAAGTGACCCCGAAACCATTGGCTATCGCCTCACCGTAACCGGATTCACCGATCCGAACAGGCGGACCACCGGCAACGGCGACCTTCTTGTAGTCCCCGTCGCGAAGGTTTCGGTAACCCACCCAGTTGCCGTCAGGTGACCAGAATGGAAAGTGTGGGACGTCATCTCCGATATCGATCCACGTCGCTTCGAATTGACTTCGATCCCAAACGAAAAGTTCGGTCTTACGTTCGCTATCGCGACCAAGAAAAGCGACTTGGGTACCGTCGTCCGAGATTCGGAATTGCCGTAACGCGGGAAGGTGCTCAGTGCCATCGGGGATCGGTACGAACGTCCGAAGAACACTGCTGTCCGGGTTGAAAACCTCCTGCTGCGTCGAGGAAACACCCGCGGTCGCAGCGCCCGGGGTCGACTGTCCGAGCCACCAAACGCTTCCACCAACAAGCAATGTGGACGCGACAACCAACGCGATGAGCGTTGTCGTCGACCATCCCTGAACCTGCTGTACGGGCCGCAGTTCCGCAGCCCCACGATCGACATGTTGCGTCGCGACGCGCAGTAGCTTCCGACGGTAGTCGCGCTCACTCGTCTTGTGCTTGAGAATCGCTTGGATTGTATTGAGTGACAGGCGTAGGCCGTCCGGAAGTTCGGTCTCTTCGAGGTGGACCGCGAGGACAGGGCGTTCCTCCTCCAAGGCAAAGTGCACTTCACGTTGGCAATGCGTTCGCTCGACCGAAGTCGGCGTGACAAAGAACAGCACCAGTGCCGCTTCGCGGATCGAGCGGGCCAACTCATAGCGCCACTCCGAACCGGGGCTCAAGCCTTCGTCGTAGTAGACGTTGAAACCCTGGTCGTGCAGCCATTGAATCTCTGGGAAGACCGCAGCCGAATCCGCGTGGGCATAGCTGACGAAAACGTACGGTTCGTCGCCCGTGTAGGCACCAAATGGCTTGTCCAAGATCCCCAACTCGCGTGGATTCCGGTTCGAATGTTAGCGCGGCTCGATTGTTCTCAGCCTACGTCAGTTGAGTTTCGGCGTTGCCGACACGCGCCAGCGCTTACTCGATCGGCGGGATCTGGTCGCGCACATTGGCGAACCAGTTCTGGGTCAAGGTAAACGGCACCACCGGCGTCTCGATGCGTTTGACCATCAGGAGACGTCCGTCGGCGGCGGCGGCGTAGTTTGGGCCGCCCGGGTAGTACCGGTGATCCCACGTCGAAAAGTGGATCGTGGCATCCGGGCTAGGCGCCCCGTTGATAACTTCGACCGAGCGCATCTCGAAGGGCTTGGCATTCGAGGCCAAAGTTCTGTGATACAGACGTGTCCCCGTGCGAGACCACACCGGCATCGCACCGGCACCCACGATACTTGGCGCCGTACCAGCATCGAGATCCTTAACGTAGATGCGGGGTATCCCGCCGGTCCAATCCGAATACGCTAGAAACATGCCGTCTGGGCTTATGGCGCCAAAGAAAATCGACGCATCATTCTCGACGACTTTGTCGTACTCACGATTCCTTAGAGAGAGCGAACTGATGTGAAACTCGATCGCGTTGGTGTCGGTGTAAAACAAGGTCTGTCCGTCCGGGGATATTGAAGTCGGCGATTGGATGCCGTCGCGCACCAACACCGCCACCAGGCCGGATACGCCGTAAGTGTCGATACGGTAAATGTCGGTGTTCTCGTCAGACATCCCAAAGTAGAGCTCATTGCCATCCGGTGCCCACACGGGATTGCGGAGGTATCGGGTGTCGGTGTGCACCGTCCTCAGTTGTTTTCGCGTGAGCGAATAGATGACGAGCGCGTTGCCCGGCTCCGGGTCATCGTCGTTGCCCAGCACAAACGCCACCTCAGTACCGTCCGGCGAAAGACGCGGTTCGCGGTAGTAGTCGGCGGGCAACGACAGCTCTATCTCTTCACCGGTCGCCGCATCCACCCATACCAACTGCGACTTTCCGAAGTCGGCGGGTAGCTCGCGTTCTACGATTCGGTCGGTGGTTGTGGAGTATCCGACGGGCCGCAGGTTGCTACCGACCTGATAGACCGACACAAGGGTACCGAGGCGTCGCATCTCCGGGTCGTAGCGCCCGGCCATCAGGTTGACGCCGTCAGGACTGAGACCGACTAGGTTGCCGGGTAAGATGAACGCACCGCTGGTGGTCGCCTGTGGATCAAGAAGCGGTAATACCTGCTGGTCGCGAGCTGAATACACCGCCACGCCAAACTCTCCCGTCGAACCTTCCCGGACATTGACGAGTACGTCTCCGTTCGAGAAGAACGAAGGCAAGACATGGCGCGTACCGTCGGGCGCGAAAGTCAGCGGGGCGGCAATCGATGACGAGGTCGTTGCGGACATGAGCCCCTCGGTCGTCCAATTTGAGAACACGATTCGATCGCCGGGGCCCCAAGCGACGCCGCTGTCCACGCTCATGCCCGACGCGATGTCCGTCGGTACGATCTCGATAGGCGCGCCCGTGCCGTCGGCTCGCACCCGCTTGAAGTCGCCGTCGCGAAAATCCCGGTAACCGACCCACTGGCCATCCGGCGACAAAAAGGGATATAGGGCGAACTCTGCGTCGACCGGTAGTTCGATCGTCTCGGTCGAATCGAGAAAGCGTGTGAAGAGACGAGGTTTTCGGTCTCGATACCCAAAGTAGACCAACGTTTCAGCTTCCAAGCGGAAACCGCCGATGCGTTCTATGTCATCGGGTATATCGATCGTTGTTCGGACCACCGCAGGAATAGCCTCATCCGTCGAATCGTCGACTGGCACGGACGACGTTCCGAGCCACCAACTCAGCGCGCTGAGAACTACCGCGGACGTGACCAAGGCGACCGCCACGTTGCGTGTCGACCAGCCCTGCACCTGGCGCACCGGGCGGACTTCCGCAGCACCACGATCGACGTGCTGCGTGGCAAATCGCAGTAGCTTTTGACGGTAAGCCCGCTCGGGTGTTTCGTACTTCAGAATCGCTTGAATCGAACTCAGCGTGAGCTCGGTGCCGGGATCGAGGTCGGTCTCTTCTAGATGAATGGCCAGGAACGGGAACTCGTGATCAACCGCGTAAGCCACCTCCCGCAGGCAATGCGGCCGCCCAATCGACATCGGTGTAACGAAGAAGAGAAAGAGCGCGGCACCATCGATCGCCCGTGCCAACTCATCACGCCACACTGACCCGGGCTCTATTCCCTCGTCGTACCAGACGTTAAAGCCCTGGTCGTGGAGCCACTGAATCTCCGGGTAGACCTTGTCTGCATCGGCATGGGCGTAGCTGACGAAGACGTAAAGCTCATCGCCGGTGTAGGCAGGAAACGGTTTCTCCATCGTCATCGGCCTTTGTGCTGACGGCCGAACCTCGGTGGTCGGATAACCACGTCCAACCCGTCTCGCAGGTTAAGGAACTCTCGAGAATCGAATGTTCTTCGTGCGGCCACTAGATACCGTCAGTCCGGTTGCCTTGCCTTCGTCGTTTCGTTCAAACGCTGCCTCGAGCAACGGGAATGCGCCGCTGAAGGTGTCTTTCTTCTTCGCCTGGAGCTCGACCTCATCCAATCGCGCGTGGTTGAAGACGAGTCGCTGGTCCTTGACCTCAAAGACGTAGGTCGTCTGGAGTTCATCGCTGAAGTAGCGGCCCTCGAAAGCAGCCAGTTCGCCGACAGTCGGCTGCCAAGGTTGCAGCCGGTCGCCTTCAACACCGTTCGGGAGCGTGAGTCCCAGATGCCCATCGACATTATTGAACTTGACGATGACACCGCCGGGAACACGGACGCTCATCGAGCTCAAAATCTCCACGGGGAGCGGGTCACCACTTGTCGGAATGATGCGAACCTCGTTTCCCTCGAGTTCGAATTCGATCGCGGTACCTGTTTCAAGCTCATACACCCCCATGAAGCGAGCAAGCGCTCTGGCATCAACCGCAGCTGCACTGGGAACGTCGCCAACGGACGAATCATCTGCGGGATCAAAGTACTCGGCAAAAAACGCTTCAGCGGTGGCGACAGCTATCGATCCCGGAAAGTTGCCGTGGTTGCTCAAGGCGACGACGGCCGCGTCGATATCTGGGTATATAGAGCATGCTGGCCCGGTGTGCGGTGTCTGCGCCGCCATGCGAGACCTGACGGAGGCCGCGATGTGTCCCAAGAAATAGACCCAGACCGTAGTGTTGATCCTTGCCCGGCATCTGAATCTGCGAGCGCGTCATCTCGTCGACGATCGTTTTGTTGCCAACAACCGGATCGGCGTAGTTGCGAATCCATCGAGCAAGATCGTCGACCGTCGTGTAGATCCCGCCAGGCCCGGCGACGGTACCCCGCCCCCGCCAAGATCGACAGCCTCTCGAAACGGCGACTCGTCGCCGACGACGTACCCCTCAGCTGCGTTAGGGACGATCTCACCGAGCCGTGAACGCAACATGGACCGCTCCATGTCGAGCCGTTGGAAAACGTTGCTCTGAAGCCACGCCGCTAGTGGCTGCCCCGAGACCCTTTCCACCAGCGTTGCAGCAAGAGTGAAAGCCGAATTGTTGTAGTTGAAGACGGTCCCGGGTGGATCCTGCAGTTCCGGTTGGCGACCCAATATATCGAGAACCTCGTGGCGACCAATATAGTCACCCTCGAAGATCTTGCGCCCGGCCATGCCAAGCAGGTTGAGGAACTCTCGATAGCCGTTCGTGTGATTCAAGAGATGTCGAACGGTCACGATCTCGTCGAACTCGGGAAGTTCCGGCAGGTATTTCTGAACGTTATCGTCGAGGGAGACCAGGCCCGCATCGACAAGAGACATCACCGCGAACGCCGTGAACTGTTTCGATACCGACCCGATGTTCGACACAGTGTCGCGACGAAACGGGATGCCGTGCCGGAGGTTCGCCATGCCGACGGCTTGAAGGTACACGATCTCGCCGCCCCTGATCACGGCGACGATCGCACCGGGGGTGTCGTCACCTTTGAACTGGCTAAGCAGCTGATCAAGTCGTGCTTCCGGCGCTGTCGCAACCGGCTCGGCCGTTTCCAGTTCGATGACCACTGAGCCATTTGCGTCCTCGGCCACCGGCTCGATGACGAGCCGATAGAGCCCCGTCTTCTTCGTCTCGAACTGAATCGGCTCGTTACCTCGTTTCGATTGGTCGAAGCGGTTCACGAGCACGCCTTCGTGGTCGAAAACGTTCACCAAGACGTCAACATCAACCTGGTCGACTTCCGCGTAGACAAACTGTTCAGCAGCGAGCTCCACCTCGACCTCGACGACGCCAGCGACATCGGCTCGACGTGGCTCACCAACCGATAGCGTCGTTGCAGCGCTTTTCGACGCTATAAAGAGAAACGCAATGACGAGGGCGCAGCACTATTGGCAGAAAATCGGAAGGACCCGTGTTTTTATTGATATTCGGTGACGCGCGCCGGGCGTGGTTGAAGTGCGGCAAACCTTGAGCACGGGCGAAGCGTCTCTATCGTTTGCTACGATCGACGCGGATGGAGAAGCCCTTCCCAGCGTATTCGGGCGACGAGCCTTACGTGTTCGTCAGCTATGCCCATGGCGACGATGCCAAGGTCTATCCCGAGATCCAGTGGCTGCACGACCAGGGCTTCAACGTCTACTACGACGAGGGATTGAGTCCTGGATCCGAATGGCGCGACGAACTGGCGCGCTCGATCGCTGGAGCGGCGCTCGTGCTGTTCTTTGTAACCCCGACGTCGGTCGAACGCCCGCATTGCCAGCGGGAAGTGCACTTTGCGTTGGAGGAAGAACGCCCCTTACTCGCGGTTCACCTCGCACCGACCGAACTCCCAGACGGGCTCCGCCTGTCGCTCAACACGATTCAAGCGATCTTTAAGTACGAGATCGGCGAGCGCGACTATCGCCTTAAGCTCTTGCGAGGCGTGAGTGAGCATGTCGATCGTGGGACGGCAGATGCGCAATCAGTGCGTGTCGTCCAGGGATTCTCAGCACCAACAATGGCTCTCAGTGTCCTGCTTGCGATCGGCCTTTCCAGCGCCGCTTGGTGGTTTTTCGGAGCTCGCGGAGAACTGGTCGAGGCGCAGCCCGCTCGCCCGATTCCACCGATCGTTCGAACAACGATCGAGGTTCCGCCGGACGTGGAGCGGATCGACGAGTTTTTCTTGGAAGGCGAGACGCTCGTCTACTTTGCTTTTCGCGGACGCCAATACCACCTTTTTTCGCGTTCCCTGGATAACGCCGAAACGATTGAACTACCGCTCGATGCGGAGTTTGTTGTCGACCCGTTTTTATCGCCCGATGGCGAGTGGCTCGGTTACCGAGACCTTCGTGATGGCGACTACATGCGCATCCGGACCGATGGCACCAGCGGCCCGATCGAGATCGTTCCAACCGACATCCCGTCGGGGTGGGCTCGGGCCGATGGCGCGGCGTGGGGACCTGATGATCGAATCGTCTTCTCCGATTGGTCGACGCCGGGACTCAAGTCCGCCTCGACCTTTTCGTCGCTTGCCGCAGCTCTGACAGTAGCGACGGAAGGAAAGCACCACACCCGGCCATCATTTCTTCCAAACGGCGATATTCTTCTGAACGTCCAAGAAGGCTCGACGCTCCGGTTCGGTCTGGCGGTCTACTCCGCCGCCGATCGTTCGATCACGCCGCTGCTCACACCGCGAGCAATGACGGCTCCCGGGTTCGTCCTTCTGGATGATTTCGTCGCCTTCTCGCCCGACGGACGCAATCTGTTGGCCGCCCGATACGACGCCGCGACGCAACGCCTGGGCGCGCATGCCGCGATTCACCAGGTGGACAGTTACCTCCTCCCGATATCCGTCTCGCGAACCACCGACCGCCTTGTTCAGCGGCACCTATCATCTGGACACCGCAAATCGACCCTGGTGTGGATCGACCCGGATAACGGAACCGAATCGAACGTACCGCTGCCACCGGACTACTACCGCGAACCTCGGATCTCGCCCGACGGCACGGAGATCGCGTTCATTCTAGATGCGGAAGATCCCGGGGATGGTGACTCGCTCGTCGTGTACTCAATAGTCGAAAAGCACTCACGCCGAGTCCTTGCAGACGAACGTCATATTCGTAGCCCCGTCTGGACCCCGGATGGAACCGAGCTCTTCTTCTCGCGCGTCGACGACGATGCGGACATCTATCGGATCGACGCACACGGCATGACCGAGCCGATTGAGATACACGCACTTGAAGGAGACCACCGAGCTACCGCCGCGACAGGCAACGGACAAACCCTGCTCTACGACGCAGTAACCTTTGCCGGGTCATCCGTCGTCTCACTCTCCCTCGAGACCGGTGAATACGACCTTGTTGTTCCTGATGATGGTTCGCCGAAGTTCGCGGGCAGAGTGAGTCCGGATGATCGACTCGTCGCCTATAGCTCCTTCGCGAATGGCATTTCGGGCGTCTATGTAAAAACCATCGATGACGACTCGCCGCCGATCCTGATCGGGAAAGGATCGCGCCCGATCTGGGGTGTTGCCGGGCGGCGGCTCTATTTCCGGACTGATTATCCAGAGCATGAGTTGAGGTCCATCGCAATGGTCGATGGCGCGCCGAGCGGCGAAGCCGTCGTTCACTTCTTGACCTGGGGCTACCGTACCGCGCCGGGCGCACCGAACTACGACGCCGCGCCCGACGGCTCGCTCCTCATGGTCAAGCTGACCGAATCACCCGTCGTGCCATTCACGCTTGTCCAGAACTGGTTCGCGAACGTCCGCGATACGATTCCGCCGATCGAGTGATCGGTCATCGCTATCCAGCACCGACGCCGCTGATTACATCGAGACACTTCACCAATAAGCTCGACGTCAGTTGTGGTCGTCGCATCGGGTTTTCCGCGAGACCGATTCGCTTGCGCGCCAACTGAGCCTTCAGTAATTTCGAGCAGCGCAACGCGCGTGGATTCACGGGCGGCGACCTTGCATTGGCCGCAAAACTAAAGGGGAAACGAAGATGCCGAATGTGAACATATCGGTGAGTTTGAACACTGCGGCGAACCCACCTGTGGTCCTGAGTAAGCGCAAACAGGACGCCGACGCCGGCGACACGATCCGGTGGCAAAAACACGACAACAACGACCGATTCGACATTACATCGCTCAGCCCGACAGGGAGCGACGAAGCATTCAGCGACGCGACGACCGGTGGTAACGGCCAGTGGTTGAAGTCCACCTTCCAACCCAGTGGAACCGGCGAGTACGAGTACACGCTGACCGTCACCAAGGACGGCGTGTCGTGTACGACCACAGAGACGGTCGCAAGGGTCGCAACAACCGACGGGAAGGAAGACGGACTCGTTGAACGCAGGCCGGTGATCCGCAACTGACTTCATTGTTGAGTCGGCTAGGCCAAAGGTGATCTCCCGAAATGCGATATCAGGCGTTCCTGAGCTATAGCCACCGCGACGCCGCCGTCGCGAAGTGGCTGCACCGAAGACTTGAACGCTATCGTCCGCCGAAAAATCTGAACCTCCCACGATCCGAGGCATTAGGCCCCGTGTTCCGTGATCGCGAAGAGCTGGCGAGTGCTTCAAGTTTGTCCGACGCGGTGGCAAACGCGCTGACGGAATCGAACAGCTTGATCGTCGTTTGTTCGCCCGACGCCGCTCAGTCGAAATGGGTTAACGAAGAGATTCGACAGTTCCGACGACTCGGCCGAGATCACCGAGTCTTCTGTTTCATCGTGCGCGGCGATCCAACGCCCGGAAGCGCCAATTGTTGTTTCCCGCCGGCCCTACTCGAAGCAGCTCATTCACAGCCGCCCCCTGAACCCATTGCAGCCGACGCACGTAGCGTCGGCGACGGCAAACGCGACGCGTTTCTGAAGCTCGCCGCCGGCATGCTCGAGATCGGCTTCGACGCGCTCAAACAACGTGATCTCCGCCGAAGAAACCGGCGTTTAGCGCTTGCGACGACCGCGAGCCTGGCGATGTTGGGCTTGACGATCCTACTTCTCATCAATGCCGTGCTCGCAACGCAGGAAGCCGAAAAGCGCCGGCGCGATGCTGAGGATCTCGTCGATTTCATGCTGGGTGATCTCCAAGAGGAGCTCCGCGCAATCGGGCGGCTGGACGTCTTCATCAGTGTCGGTTCCAAAGCATTTGAGTACTTCGCAACACAAGACGACAACGACGAAGTCGCCATCGGTCAACGAGCACGTAACCTCCGCCAAATCGGCGAAGTACACCTCGAGCTGGGGAAATTCGATGACGCGCTCCTCGCGTTCCGGGAGTCCTACGAGCTGACCTCACAACTCGCGGAACGCACGCCGGAGGACCTGAACGCTCAAATAGCTCTCGCGAACAGCGTCTTCTATGTCGGCCACGTTCACTGGCAGCGCGGCGAGTTGGACTCGGCAGCCGACCGGTTTCGGGACGCCGTCTTCATCACCCGCGACGTGCGAACGAAAGATCCCGCGAATCCGGAGTGGTTGATGGAGGATGCCTACGCCAACACGAACCTCGGCCGCGTTCTCGAACGGCAAGGCGAACTGACGAAGGCAGCCGACGCATACGAAGAAGTACTCGCAATCAACGAAACACTGACGTCGCGGTTTCCCGACAATGATGAATGGCGCCTCGAACTCGCCTTTGCCTACAACAACGTCGGCAAAGTCGCGGTCGCGCTCGGCGATTTGTCGCAGGCTCGGACGAGCTTCGAATTCGACTACAACATCAAGCGCGACCTTCTGCTGCTGCAGCCCGATCATGAGTACTACCGGTCACATGTCGCGATCAGCGCCTATTTCCTAGCCCTCACCCTCAATCTCAACGGCGATTACGCGGAAGCCGAGAAGCTACTTCGCGACGCGCTCGATCATTGGGATCACTTGATCGACATCGAACAGAACCGACTGCGTTGGCAAGCGCGTCGCGCCCGGGTCGAGCAGGAACTCGCCCTCGCCCTCGCGCACCTAGGTCGGCCCGACGATGCGTCGGCCTTCGTCGCCTCTTCGCTGGTGGTACTCGATCGTTTGGCCGGCACGGACAACATCGAATTCCGCCGGGATCTGGCGAGGAGTCTCGTCCTCGCGGCGGAAGTCGGCGGCACCGAAGCCACCGATTCGAGCTTGCGGCGCGCCGAGTCGATCGTCGACGAGCTCTTAGGTCACGAACCGAACAATCCCGAAAACTTACGACTGCAACTTCGAACGATGACGTGTCGACGGGAGATCGCCCCAATGAGTATCTCGGATGCAGAAGTGATGGCGGCGCGCGATTCGCTCCGGGCGTCGAAAGATCCCAGAGTACGGTGGCTCGAGCATCGTTCGTTGAATCCAGCACGATCCGAATCGCCTGAACCGATCACCTCCGAAATCTTCCAGGAGCTTCGTTGCGAGAGCGCCCAAGAGCCCCTCGGATGAGCGAGTCGACCTGACCTTAATGCGCGTGTCCCACGACCTTTGCGGCGCGACGATCTGAACCCGGTCAGCGATCACTAAACAGGGGTGAGAAATCGACCGATGAAACCCAGATCCTAATCGGTGTTTTTGGGGCCAGAATCAACTTCCACCCCCTGCGTCTCCTCTGCAATCTCCTCGACGAAACGAGAAAATTCAGGGCTGACGGTGTCATGCGCACTTGCCCAGAATTGTCGACCTTCGGCGAACTTCATCACATTCAATACGTGGACTTTCAGGGGGTAGTCCTCGTTCAAGAATCCGTACTGAATCTGGTAGAACCCGTTCTGGAGATTGTGGAAGACGCCGTGCCACGTCGCTCGTAAGCGGCCGACATCCTCGACGGAGAGTTCCTCTCCGTCGTAAAGGCGACGGAAAACACCGGGTGTATAGGGGTTCTGTGCTGCGTCATGCCACGACTTTGCGACTTGCGACTCCAAATCCATCACGGCGGCCGCCTCGATCGCTTTGGTGTTCGATCGCACCTGAGAGATGAGGACGACAATCGATGCGAAGACCGCAATCGCACCGAGCGTCTCGCTCACCGCCCCAATGGCTTCCCAGTTCATCAGTTCACCTTTTCTTTCGAGTAGACGCCGCCCCGAGGGACGTCATCCGGGTCGCGAGGATGACAGATCGAACTTTCCGAGGTGATCGGGCTTGGGCGGGCGCGCACTTCGTTTTGAAGCCCAATGGGCTGATCGGCGCTTCGCCGGCGCGCGAAACGCCAAGGAA
This sequence comes from uncultured Pseudomonadales bacterium, assembly GCA_951813295.1. Classification (GTDB taxonomy): domain Bacteria; phylum Pseudomonadota; class Gammaproteobacteria; order Pseudomonadales; family Azotimanducaceae; genus VXYL01. The sequence continues at coordinate 58,888 of CATOTI010000001.1, read as the reverse complement.
CGATTGCTCATGGCGGATCCTCCCCAATCGTCAGCAGTGCCGGAAACTGTCCTGCGATCCGACCGGCGTCTGCCCGGTCGAATTTCACGCTGGGTAGCGTCGCAAGATCGAGACGGGGATCGGAGTCGAAGAGGCGCAATAAGTGGACCGTGAACATCACGATGGTCGGTTCCGCGGAAGGCAAGATCGACGTCTTGAACGACAACGGCGTGTAGTTTTCGTCGAATCCCACATGGTAGACGAGCGGAATCCGCGCGCCATCGCGCTCCAGCATTCCTTCGAGCAACAGGAACTTGTAGCCCGTCTCCCAGTTCCAAGCCATCCGTCCGTTGGGGTCGAGATCTCCAAGCGGCGTGATCGAACCGTTAGCCGCGGGGTCGATGCCGACCGCGAGTTCGATCGTGTCGTAACGATCACGGGGTACGTCAGGAAGCACGAGCCTAAACGTCCCGTCGTCGCCGTCGAAGCGAACGAGGTGGTAGCTCTCGGGCACGACGTAACTCCCTTGCGCTCCATCGAGCTTGATGTTGCTCACGAAGAACTGGAAGTCCCGGATCATGAATCGACCTGCGCCGCCCGGGTTGTCATAGACGAAGGCGTGCTTTTCCAACGCGCCGCCGTTCGCGACAGCGGCGAAGACCAGCTCGATGTACATCGTTGCCATCCGCGCACGAAGCTCGAACCCGATGAAGGACAGCACGGCGATGAGACCGACCAGGCCGAGCGTTACCGGCGTCCGCAATCGCATCGTCAGAACGGATCCGACAAGCGTGGATCCGTCACAAAATCGTGATCCGTCAAGGTATGGAGAAAAGCGATGATCGCGGCTTGCTCGTCGGGCGTGAGGAAGAGGCTGATCCTGTGCTCGCTGCTCGGGCTGTTCGTTGCTTCCGCGATCAAAGGACTCAGTGTCGTGCTGTCCTGGATCCCGCTGTTGTAGTGCTCGAGGACTTCTTCGAGCGTCGCGAACCTGCCGTCGTGCATGTAGGGCGCGGTCAACGCGATGTTTCGCAGCGTGGGCGCTTTGAATCGTCCCCGGTCTTCGGCGCGACCCGTGACACCGGCCAATCCCGCCAACAGGTCGTCTTCGCCATCGAGACCGTTGTTGGAGAAACCGTCGAACGCAGCCCTGAAACCGCTCGTGAGGAACTGGCTGTGGCAATCAATACAATTGCCGCCGCGAAGGCTGACTTTCGTGTCGGGATGGGCCATAAAAAGCTTTCGACCGGCTTCTTCGGCGTCGGTGAGGTTCACCTCGCCGCGTAGAAACCGATCGTACTTGGCATTTGCCCAAACGAGCGTTCTTTCGAATGAAGCAATCGCCTTGGCGATCGCGGACGCAGAGATTTCGCCGTACGCCCGTTCAAAAAGATCGTGATAAATCGGGTCCGCCTCGAGTTCCTCGACGAGGACATCGAGGTCCTGATCCATCTCATCGGGGTCTTGAATCGGGATCAGCGCTTGCTCTTCGAGCGACATCGCCCGCCCATCCCAGAAGAACCGGCGCGGACCCCATAGGAGGTTGGCGAGGCTCATGCTACTGAAGGCAAGGGGTTCGCCGGAGACGCCAACGGATCCGCTCTTTCCGTCAGTAAAGGCCAATTCCTGGCGATGGCAAGTAGCACACGAGACCGTATTCGGCCCCGACAACAACGGGTCGTAGAAGAGTCGGCGGCCCAGCTCGACCGACTCCACGGTGAGCGGATTGTCCGGCGGTACCGCGAACTTCCCATAGACGAACGGCACCGAAAAATCGGCCAAGGGCGTCGGCACCGGATCGCTCGTCCAATAGATCCCCGCGCCCAGAGCAAGCAGGGCTACGCCGACGATTGACGTGCGCGTCAACCGCCTAAGCGATGCACTGTGCATTCAATGGTGATGGACGAAGCCAGAGCCAAACAAAGCCTCGACGTTGTCGATCCCTTTGCCGTAGCGCTCCTTGAAGTTGACGCCAGCAAGCAGTTGCCCCGTTTCGAGGTCATGGACGGTGATCGAGTGGTCGTTGATTTTGGCGATGAAGTCGATGTCCGTCGGGTCTTCGTCGGCGGCGTTGCCGAGGTTCAGGAGATTGTTCTGCACCGCCACCACGTCTCGACCCGATCGCGTGGTGTAGAAAATCATGTGATGTGCGCCGGCCGCCGTCTCTATGTCGGGGCCTGAAGAAACGAGATCGGGAAGACTCGCCAGGTCATAGCGCTTCACGATGCCGGGCAATGCGTGGCTGACGAAAAGCTCATCCGCGGTACCGTAAAACTCCAGAGGCACGCCCGTTCCCGAACTCGCTCCGTCGTAAATCTTCTCGACAGGACCGAAGGAATCATTCGCCTCGTCGTAGGGAATACGCCAAGTCTCGAAGCCGAACATCGTGTTGACGAGCACCGCCGGTTCGACATCAGCAACGATGCTCGGCCGTACGAACAGAACCTCGACGGGTGAAGAAGGGAAACCGACCGGTTTCGCGTCCTCGACCTGAATCGTCTCCGTCGGCGTCAGCGAATCGAGGTCGATCACCGTAATCGAGTTACCGACGCCGCTCGCGAGATCCGGGTGAATCGTTGAGGTGATCACCATCCGGTTGCCAAACGCCGAGATTCCGTGGGGGTACATGATGTACGGCTCACCCGGGGCGACATCACTTTGTCTTGCTTCGATGACCTTGATCACATCGTTGGTTTGCGAATCGAACGCCACCAACGAGCCTCCGTCGGCGGTCCCATCGCCTCCCATGAACGTGACGAACATTCGCTCCGTGCCACCAGCCGGGTGCCACATGATGTCTTCGCCCACCTGTTGACCGGCCGTGTCGAGGCAATCGACGCCCGTCACCGCCGGCGATCCGGTCGCGTCGCGGTTCAGACCGATCTCCGCGAGGCTGCAGGCCGGATCCAAACCCGTCGCATAGAGACGTCCCTGTGGACTGTAGTAGAGGTGGTGCAGAGGCTCGCCTTCGAGACCGGGCTCGAACTCGTAGAGTATCTCCCCGAAGTTCTCCGCCTCCGGATCCAGCTCCACGATGGCGACACTGTGCTTCGTGCCGAGCGTGGGGAGCCCTCGCAACAACACGACACCCTGACTCTCTTCTCGATCAGGTAAAGCCTCCGGCGTCGCGTCGGTGACGGGCTCCGATGGCCCGCAGGCGACGAGTAATCCGAAAGTCGAAGCGATGGCGAAACGAGTCGATATCAGCATGCGAGCGCCTTATTTTGAGTCGGCCCGAACTCGGCCCCGATCTCGATCTCGATCGTACACCTGTTATCGAGAGACGTTGGGCGGAAGGAAGCCAACCCCTCGCGCCAACGCGACGTCACGTCGACGCGCGATCTTCTCGGCGGCGCCGCGGCAGCGCTCAAGTCGACCCCGTCATCTCACACAAAAACGACACGTATACTTCTGCCGTCCATGGTCCTCGGAAACGTCGGTGATCTACAGCCACAGGCGACCGATACTCCTCTTCCTGCCGCTCTTACTGCTGTCGGGATGTGCAGGGACGAAGGTGCTCAAGGAAAAGCACGTTGTCCCCTACGACGATACCCAGGTCTCACTCGCGACAGCGGAGGACGGTTCGGCACGGGCTTCACTCGATTGGGTGATCTTCCGGGGCGGTCCGGGCACATGGGCCAAAAACGCCTATTGGGACCAATACCTCCTGCGGGTCGAAAACGTGTCGGATCAACCGATCGTCATCAACCGGGTGTTCGTCGTCGACCAGCTCGGTGTCGTGATCGACACAGCGGATGAGCGGCGGGAGCTCGTACGCGCCAGCAAGAAGGTTGTTCGCCGCTATCGCAAAGCCGGGCTCAAGGCGAAGGCCGGGATGGGGGAAGGCGCGATTCTCCTCGGTGGCACGCTTGGGAGCCTGGTCGGAATAGGGTATGGGCTTTCCGGTGTCTCTAACGGGATCGCCGCGGCCGGTACGGCGGGTCTGGTTCTGGCGGCACCGGCAGCATTGGTGGTCAGCACGGTCAGGGCGTACAACAAGTCGAAGGTCATCAACGAAATCAGGCGCCGCCGCTCGACGCTTCCCGCGAGTGTCAACGCTGCCGAAACGACGGCGCTGACGCTCTTCTTCCCGCTCGCGCCGTCACCACGCCATGTCGTCATCGAGTACGCGACGGGCGGTATTGATGGAACACTCACCATGGATGTCGCAAAAACGTTGGACGGTCTCCACCTGGACACGACCAAACAGCAGCGGCCGCGACCGAAGTCGAACACGGACGCGAGCGGTGCCTAGCATCAAAACCATAGAATCTCAGACGAAAGACAAAAAATCAGGAACCGACTGAATGCCTGGATACATGATTGCCACCTACCGGATCACCAATCCGGAGGCCTACCGCGCGTACACGAGTACCGTCCTCCCCACAATCAAGGCGCATGGCGGCGAGATTCTCGTGGCGGGGCCCGGCAGTGAGGCCGTTGAAGGAACGCCGGAACCCGTCACCGTCGTTGCGAAGTTCCCCAGCAAAGCAGCCATCCGAGAGTGGTACGACTCGCCGGAATACCAGGCGATCATTCACCATCGGCTCGACAACACCGAAGGCTCGATGGTCTTCGCCGATGAATTCCAGATGCCTGGATAGCTCCGTGAACGTTCTTCGCGACGGGCGGCTGGCGTTTGACGGCGTACTCAACCCCAGACCAACCGAGAGGTCGAGGAAGCTGCACGACGGAATACCTGCTGGCCCCGAATGTGCTGCTGGCCCACCAGGTGGACCACATTCAGTTCTGGCGCGTCTACCCGGTGGACGGCGCCAATCGCTGTTCAGTCGAGCTAAACGTATCGTATTCTGGCCGGGCCCACTCGATGATGAAGTCGAGCGCAAAGCCAGGCTCAACGTCGATTCGGTGTGGGATGCGACCACGAGAGAGGACTTTCCGCAGAGCCTCTCGATCCGCGGAACCTCGCGAGCGGCGCGGTGCAAGAACTGGTCTTTGGTCGCAACGAACCGGCACTGATCTACTACCACAGATCATCGCACGGCCGATCGGGCGTGAGCGATTGAACCCGTTGAGGAGGTTTAGCAAGTCAAGCGCTCGTCTGGTCCACGGGACGTGTTCGACGGGCGGCCTGAATTCCAGCACGCCCGCGCTATAGCGGCCTTCAGCACCTTGCCGTCGTTTCCTTGTCCGCGGCCAACCGAATCGGGCCGCACGACCGCGCGCCCTAGCGAGCCCTCGATCTCGCCGATCGATGCCAGTGGATCCTTGCCGTCGAGGTACAGGGCCAAGTATTTGAGCTGATCGAGCCCCCAGAACAACTCGTCCTCCACCACCATCGTCGGTATGCCAAAGACACCGCGACTGATCGCCCGGTCGGTCTCTTCGCGCAATGCGGCCTTGGCCGAGGGTTCCTCAGCCGCCCCAACGAGGTGCTCGCCGTCGAGACCCACCGCGTTCAAAGCGGCACAAATGTCGCCTCGATCACCAAGATCCATCCCGTGAGCCCATCCGCCGTCGAAGAGCGCCGTGATGGCTTCTTTCTGCCGCTCGCCCGAAACCACGGCAAGCGAGACACGAAGTGCAAGCAGGGGTCGAAACGGGTGATAGCGCGGCGAACGAATCGGGATATCGCGAAGCGCCGCGAACCGTCGGGTCTCGCGACCGACGTGCCGGCCCTTCGGCGGGATTTCCGCCGGCCCGAGCTGCCCCCAATGATTGAGGAGCCCCGCGAACAAAACGGGTCTCGGCGTGATCTCGACCCCGCGCGGATCCGTGACCTCGTTCAAACAACGCCAGGCCAGATACGCGTAGGGCGACAGGTAATCGAAGTAGAAATCGACGGTTCTTGCCAAATGAACTCTCCGTTGAGGTGACCGCAGTGCCAGAAAAAAAAGCGGCCAATTTTGGTGTTGGCCGATTCGTCATCCGATGAAGTGTGCTTAGGTCGGCTTACTAAGGCCCAACTCTCGTCAGAGGAACTCCCGCCGAATTCGACGCTGGCTTAGCTCGTGAGCGCCTTCCGCGCACTGGCAATGCCGCCGGTATAGATGCCACGGATCACCTTGCACGAAGCTTCCTCATCGCCGCCCTTTACGTCGAATTCTCCGCTCCACTCGACGCTACAGCCCTGCTCATCTTCAGTGACGACGACCTTCGCCGAATAGCCGGACACGGGCAGCGGGCAGTCCTCGTTCAAAATGCAGTGGGCAAAGGTCCTCGCGGCAGGGTCGAAGACGTCGAGCCGTTCGATGACTTGGCCTGCCCCCATCCCAATCGTTCGTACCGCACCCACACCTTCACCTTCCACTTCGAACGACTGGATCGGGCCCCCGACCTTGATGCCGCCGAAATCACTCAACATCGCCCAAACGTCGTCCGCGCTCGCTGCAATCTGTTCCACAACCGTTACTGTCGTCACTGATCTCTCTCGCGATGGGATGAAGGCGCAGTCTAGCCGACAGCTTGGTCCTCCGAACCCAGGCTCATGTCGCGTCGAGCCCTTGCCGATCCCCAAGCTTCTTACCGTTGGCGTTCTTCCGCCGCACCGGCGCCGAACAGTGCCGGCAGGATAGCCTTATGTGCGGCATCGCTCGGCATTCGGCAGGCGCGCGATGAAGTTAGCTTGAGATAGGCAGTCGCCTTCGGTACGCCACCTGCAATATCGACGACACGTGTCATATGCATACGACCATCGGCGGTAACGATTCGGTCCGGCTCGGCCGGCGCGAAGAGCGTGAGGTCTCGAGGTAGATAGGGATTAGCCGGTGGCAAACTCTATGTCGACGTCGGTACCCATGCATTTATCCAACCGCTCGGCACGCTCTCGCGGTCATGGAGAAGAACACCGCCCCGATCGCATCAACGTGTCGAGCGCCGGCTTCAGTGAGGTCGAAGGTGACCGTCGCCAGCGCCCTCAGTCGACACAACCCGAGTCCCGCGGACCGCGTCTATGATCGGTATCGAGGCGAACCGCGGTTTCGGGCGATGACATCGAAGATGGACGCAAGGATCGCCCGCAAAAAAGTTACAGCCGAAGAGGAGCAATGCGCGCATTGTCGGTTCAACGAAATCAGATCAAGGCTTGTTTGCCTAAATGAACGCCGACGAACCGCTCCTGACCAGCATCGCTTCCGGCGCCCTCGGCAAGGAAGTGGAGGTATCCGTCCTGTTCCCGCCCGGTTTCGACGGCGAAACCCTACCTCTCATCATCAACCTGCACGGTGGCGGCGACGACCGGCGTAGCCTCGTCGATGCGAGGCCGCTCTACGACGATCTAATGACCTCGGGTGAGTTGCCGCGAGCAATCGTGGCTTCTTTCACGGCGGGTCTCTCTTTCTACGCCGATGGTTACGAGGCGTTCGTCGTCGACGAATATCCATCGTTTCTGCATCGAGAATTCGGCGTCTCGCTCGAACCAGAAGATACGGCCATTACCGGGGTCTCGATGGGCGGATACGGATCGCTCAAAATGGCGTTCAAGCATCCCGAGCGCTTCTCGGCGGTGGCCGCTCTCGAGCCAGGCGTATTGCCACATCTGGATTATCAAACCGAACTCGGCGCTGACAATTGGTGGTGCGTCGATACCATCGACGTCGACGTCTGGGGCGATCCGGTGGATGCGACACGCTGGCGCGCAGACAATCCCGCGAACCTGGTCATCGACAACGCCGATCGTATTCGCAGCAGCGGATTGGCCATCTATATCGAATGCGGCGATGAAGACCTTCTGAATCTTCATTGGGGCACGGAATTCCTGCACCGAACGCTGTGGGACCAGCAGATCCCACATGAATATCGGCTGGTGCGGTGGGCGGATCATCTGGGACCCAGCATTCCGGAACGCCTGCTGGATGCGCATCGTTTCCTCGCCAAGGGCTTGACCGGCGGTCGTCTGGCACCGCGCGACATCGCCCTGACGGACGGCGAAAACGCCTACGCCGCGGACTTCGCCAATGGCAACCCGGACGCCGAGAATGCCGACCCCGTATACGATCCGCTCGGACCTCGGGCGCCTGCCGTACTCAGCGCGATGTTCGCGCCGAGTTTGGCTCGCGCTGAGAAGGTGATCGCCGCCAGCCCGAAATTCAGGCGTTTTTGACGGGAGAAACACCATGTCTCAGCGCGAACTCCAACGCCGCCCGGCGGACACGCCGAGCGAGGAGCTGGCGAAGATCCTTAAACGTGACGGTTGCGTCGTTCTGAAGGACTTCGCCTCGAAGACTCAGATCGAATCCATCAACCGCGACCTGCAACCCTTCATCAACGCCACAGCGAAAAGTTCCAGCGACTTCGGCGGTTTCAAGACGACGCGAACCGGCGCCCTGATCGCTCGTTCACCACGCTGCCGCGAACTGGCCATCGACCCCCGAATGCTCGGGCTCGTCGAGACCTTTCTTGCGCCGTACGCGAACACGTTCCAGCTGCACGTCACTCAAGCGATCCGCGTGCTACCCGGCGAGACGGCCCAGATGCCGCACCGCGATCGTTGGGCCTGGAGCCAGATCCAACTCCCGCCCGACGTCGAACCCCGGGTGAACCCGGTGCTCGCCCGGCTCATGACGGAAATCGAACCCCAACTGAACGTGATGCTCGCGCTGACCGACTTCACGGCGACGAATGGCGCCACGCGCATCGCCCCGGGTTCAACCCAGCTACCCGATGACGAGATACCGGCCGACGAGGCGTACGTATCGGCCGAGATGAAGTCAGGATCCATGCTCGTGTTTACGGGCGCCGTCTTTCATGGTGCGGGTGCTAACGAGAGCGAACACGATCGCGTCGGCCTCAACATCGACTACACCCTCGGCTGGCTTCGACAGGAGGACAACCAGTACCTTTCCTGTCCCCCGGAAATCGCGAAGGATTTGGACCCGAAACTCCAGGCGCTACTCGGCTACGCCGTCGCCGGCCCTTCACTCGGCTACTTCACGCCGCCCCTGCCCGCCGGTAAGGACCTCTGCTCGCCGCGCCGGGCACTCAGAGAAGCCTCGAAACCCATCCGCCTCGACGCCGACGGTCGACCCGAATTCGTCGAGTGAGCGCTCGAGCGAGTCGGCGCCGCTGAACGACACGACAAAAAGGACTACCGCATGAAACTGGACGGCAAGGTATCCATCGTTTCTGCCTGTGGCAGAGGCATCGGCAAAGAGGTCGCGCTGCGGTTGGCGAAGGAGGGATCCAATGTCGTCATCAATTCGTTCAGCGAGGAAAACACCCAAGCCCTGGCGAACGAGATCGAGGCGCTTGGCGTGAAAGTGGTGGCGATTGCCGGTGACGTCACCGGGACCAAAGTCATCCTCGAGATGGTCGCCGGCGCCATCGATGCGTTCGGCAAGATCGATATCGTGGTCAACAACGTGGGCGGCGGTTCGGCTCGTGAAGTCGACGACAAGGACAACCCGTTGGCAAGATCCGAGGCGCTGTGGGACGGGACCTACGCCATGAGTCTGAAAGCGCCGGCCCTGATGTGCGAGGCCGTGATGCCGCATCTCATCGAAAAGCGATCCGGCAAGATCATCAACATGGCGTCGCTCGCGGGTCGATCGGGCATGCCGCATGTCGACCTCGTCCCGATACCGTCCAGTTACCACAGCATGAAAGCGGGCCTCATTCGCTATACCCAGGTCCTGGCGGATCAAGTGGGTCGCCACAACATCAACGTGAATGCGATTTGCCCGGGGATCATCTACACGGATGCCTGGCGTGAAATTTCAGAAGGCATGGTCGAGCACCATCCACGTTTCAAAGGCGAAGACGCGCGCGACTGGTTCGTCGGAATCGGCGAAGGCCGATACGTCGGGGATGGCATGCCCCAAACGGCGATGCGCCGCGAGCAAACGACGGATGACATAGCAGAAGCGGTGCTGTTTCTCGCATCCGATGCAGCCGCAAACATCACCGGGCAGACGTTGAACGTCGACGGCGGAATGGCCAAGGACTAGCCTTCAGCGCAAAGGCCGCGATCTGGTTTTCGAGAGCTTCTCCCGTGCACAATGATTCGTCACGGCGCGACGAAAGTAGATCTCAATGGGCGGCAAGGGATCCCCGCCAGACAATTTGTTCGGATCACCGTGAGGCACGCGTCCGTGATTCGTGCACTTGCGCGCGCTTGTCGTTGTTCTTTGGCTATCGATGTTGGTCATCGCGGGCTGTTGGGCACTCGACATGTGCATCTCGAGGATCCGGAGCAACAAGCGGACGGCAACCATCGCAACGGTTACTCATCGAAGACGGTGACGATGGACGACGATCGCGTCGTCCTCGATATCCCACGCGATCGCCACGGCCAGTTCGATCCGACACTGATCCCGAAGTATGCACGGCGCTTTCCAGGCTTCGACGAGAAGATCATCGCGCTCTACGCCCGCGGCATGAGTACGCGCGATATCCAGGGGCATATCGAAGAACTCTACGGCATCGGTGTGTCGCCGAACCTGGTCTCCGCGGTGACGGAGTCGGTGATGGAGGAAGCCGTCGCTTGGCAGAACCGACCACTTGAGACGACCTACGCGATCGTCTACTTCGATGCGTTGCGGGTGAAGATCCGCGACGAAGGCATCGTGCGCAACAAAGCGGTGTACCTGGCGATCGGCGTTACCTGCCGCGGCATGAAGGAGATCCTCGGCTTATGGATCGAACAGACCGAAGGCGCCAAGTTCTGGATGCGTGTCATGACGGAGCTCAAGGGCCGTGGCGTCGATGACATCCTGATTCGTCGATGGCTTGAAGGGCTTCCCCGAGGCCATCACGGCGGTGTTCCCGGAGACGGTGGTGCAGACCTGCATCGTGCACTTGATCCGCTACTCGATGCAGTTCGCTTCCTGGAAGGAACGCAAGACCATCGCGAGTGCGCTGCGTCCGATCTACAGCGCGGCTTCCGCCGACGCCGCAGTCAACGCGCTGGAGACGTTCGAGCGCGGATCGTGGGGTCAGAAATACCCACCGATCGTGGCGGCCTGGCGGCGGAAGTGGGATCAGGTCATCCCGTTCTTCGCGTTCTCGGCGGAGGTGCGCAAGATCATCTACACGACGAACGCGATCGAGAGCTTGCATAGCCAGGTGCGTAAGACGATTCGCAACAAGGGTCACTTCCCGAACGATGAGGCAGCGACCAAGCTGATCTATCTGTCGCTGATGCAGGCCCAGTCGAACTGGAAGGCGCAGCCGAAGGAGTGGCACGCTGCTAAGGCGCAGCTCGCTATCCAGTTCGGCGAACGCTTCAACCTGATGATATGAACCAACGCTCACACACAGAAATCAGGACACGCCCGTCACGTTGGTTCTCGGCCTGGTGTCGGCGGCAGTAACGGGCGTGTTGCTCGAGTACGCGCGATTACTCGACTTCGAAGAGTTCTCCACACCACGAGCGCTCGCGCACGGCTACGTGACGAACTTCCTTCGAACCAGCCATCACTCGACTTGCCGAGTCGAAACCGGGTAGACCGATCCTATTCCACATCTACATCCCGCAGCAGCTTGAGGAGCTGGCACCGCGAGCGATCTCGCGGACGATGACGAAGATCCGCGAAAGCCAGTATTCCAGCGACATCGTGCACCTCGATCTAGAAGATGGCCGCTCTCGCGACGTCCTCACCATCTTTCGTGACTCCGCCACCGACGTTGAATACTTCGACTTCCCGGCGACCCTCACCACCATCGCGAGCCTCGTCGACTACAAAATGGCGTCTCGGCGTGATCGTTCCACCGACGAGCAAAAGGCTCAGTTAGGTCGAACGTACATCTCCGAGTTCGAGTCCGAGGTGCGTCGCCTTGTCGAGCTGAAGGGTGTCGCTGAAAACACGGCCTTCACCGACAGGAACCTCACGTTTTTGAACAACGCTTCGAGTTAGCGGATGGCGAGGGCGCAAAGGCAACGCCGGTTTGAAGCGGTCATCGGATAGGCTCACAGAATGGCACTTTTTTCATGGGACTCGATTCGAGCACGCTGGTCTGTCGCGGGGGTAGTGGCGATTGCTTCTGTCGCGTTCGCTTCGATCGCGGTTGCTGCCGAGTCCGCATCGCAACAACAAGGGCTGCCTGAAGCCGACGAAGAGGTCATCGTGACCGCCGATGCGCCGGCGCCCGGCAAGATCCCATCCTACGACTACATGCAGCAGACCTATGAAGCCCGCGGGCGCGGAGCCTATCTCTACAAGCAAGGGCGATTCGAGGAGGCGTTTCCCTATCTCCATGCCTCAGCGAAGCGCGGTTTCAAGCTCGCCCAGGCCAGAGTGGGCTTTCTCTTCCAGCAGGGATACGGCACCGAGCAGGATCCCTACGCCGCAGTGGCTTGGCTTGGCATGGCGGCTCGTGGCGGCAAGACGTTGCCGGAGATCCGCAACTATTTCCGTGACGTCTGGGATCGACTCCCAGAAGAAATTCGACCCGAGATGACCCAGTTGATCGACGACTACATCAACCGTTACGGCGCCAGAAAGCACGGTATCTCATGTGGCCTGGGCGGCGCCCGCATCAAGAAGCTCACCTGCCGGTTCGAGAACGAACGCATCTATCAGAACTACTGGTAGTGATCCGCTTGCCGCCGAACGTTCGAAGATCGACTTCTCACCGTGTCCGGCAAGTTTGGGTAAGAGACTGGTTGGCGACGAACTCGCGCCCTCGGCGTTGCCCTGGGCGAGATGGTGATGGATCCGCGCGAGATGACGACAGGCGCGCCGACTGTCATGCGATCAGTGAGTAAGCGGGCGCTGTGAACGAGACCGACGCAAGCTCCGTTCTTGGTGAGCGCATCGTCGTCACCGGCATGGCCGGCGCTGGCAAGAGCACCTTCTCACGCGTGTTGTCGTCGAAGACGGGCTTGCCCGTCATCAGTCTCGACCTTTACAGCTGGAAGCCGGGTTGGGTCCGCGTGCCCAGGCCCGAGTTGCTCGACAAGCAACGCGAACTGCTTGCCGGTGAGCGCTGGATCGTCGACAGCAATGATGTCGACGATGACCTCCTCCTCGCGCGGGCGGACACACTCGTCTTCCTCGCGATGCCCTGGTGGCTTTGTTCATGGCGTGCCTTCAGGCGAGGTTTGCGCCGCCCGCCCGGTACAACACTACCCGACGGCTGTGACGAATCGCTCTCGCAGAGGCTCGGTGACGAGTGGGGTATCGTCTGGCGCAATTGGCGGCACCGGAAGCCGCTGCGCGAGCGTGAGCGTGCTCTCGCATCGCGTTGCCGCGGATTGATGAACGTACATGTGCTCAGTTCGAAGCAGCAGGCCGCAGACTTCGCGGCTCGTTTGTGATTCGGGCAGCCAGCGTGAGGAAGTTTCTCTTTGCCATGATTGCGGGCGCCCTCGTGCTCGTGGCCGCCGGCCTCGTGTTCGTCGGTCCGCAGACCCTGCTGCTACTGCTCAGTTTCCCCCGACACGCGTTTGCGGATGATCCGCCGACGGTTGCGCCGGACTACGCGAGCCCGGAGGCGTGGGCGCGATATGGCACCGATGCCGACGCCGCGGTGGACGTCTTTTTCATTCATCCGACCGGGTACTTCCGGGGTGAACGTTGGAACAGCCCGCTCGACCCCGACACCGCCGCAGCGCACAACAGGCGCTGGATGATGGCCAACATGGCAAGTGTGTTCGACGACTTCGCCGTCTATGCGCCCAAGTACCGCGAAGCAACCATCTACGCCTTTCTGGATGCCGACAGCGACGACAGCCGGGCCGCGCTGGCGCTGGCTTACGCCGACGTGCGCGAGGCGTTTGAATACTTCCTCACCCACATCAATCGTGGCCGCCCGTTCATCCTCGCTGGACACAGTCAGGGCACCTTGCACGGTCTGCAACTGCTGCGGGATGTCGAGAGGAGCCGCGACACGCGCGACCGCCTGGTCGTGGCTTACCTGCCGGGTGGCACGCAGTCGTCGATGATCGAAGGCATCGCTACCCCGCTGTGCAACTCAGCGATCCAGACCGGATGTCTCGCCGCCTGGTCCACGTACGGCACGAAATACGAAGCCGAAGAACAGGAGTTGAGCGATCCCTATGTCTGTGTGAATCCGGTGACCTGGCAAGTCGGCGGCGGGGCGGACAAGGCGCAGCACCGCGGCATGGTTCCCGAGATCGGACGGGTCAGCTTGCGGGTCGTGGGTGAGGACCGCGTACCGCGACAGGACCTGCCCGCGCCGGCTGCGCCAGTGCCGCACTACACGGCCGCTCGCTGCGAGCAAGGGATGCTGCGCGTCAGCATCCCGGACCCGGAGAACTTCCATCCGTTCACCCCGGGCGACTATCACAACTATGACTACACTCTGTTTCACAGCGATGTGAAGGCAAACGCCGGTCTGCGCGAGGAGCAGTATCTGCGGCGTTTGTGAGTCGCGACCAACGGTCTTCGCGCCGTTGCACCCCGAACACGACTTCCTCGACCTTCAACTCCGCTGGGGCGTTCGATCAGCTCGTCCGCGCATCCATTCATTACCGCATCGCCATCGGCCCCATTGCCGGCCGCAAACACCGACCTTGCTTGCCGGTCGGCCGCGTTCAGCGCTGATTTTCGTGGTCCGGTACGTCGATCGATTTCGAGTCCGCGTCGTGCGATCGAATTGAGCGTGTCGGCGTCGAAACCCCGCATCGTGACGTGTCGATACTGCTCGACCACGACTCCAGCGATCCGGCCGCACCGCCGCGGAATTCGAAGCGACGGTGATAGGGTGGATCACGAGCATGAAATCAATGAGCGAAAAATACTGGCCCAGGCGTTACACGCTCATCGGCCTCTGCTTCGGCGCGACGTTCGTCTGCTACATCGATCGGGTGAACATCTCCGTCGCGATCATTCCCATGGCCGCCGACTACGCGTGGAGTCCCGAGACCCAGGGCGTGGTGCTCTCGTCGTTCTATATCGGCTACCTCTTGACCCAGATCGTCGGTGGCCGGTTGGCTGACCGCTTCGGCGGCAAAATCGTTCTGGGTGTCGGCGTCCTGTCCTGGTCGCTTTTCACCATCTTCACGCCCTTCGCCGCGATGGGTGGCCTCCTCCTCCTGATCCTCTGCCGCATCGCGATGGGGATGGGCGAAGCCGTGACCTTCCCATCGGTTTACAGCCTGATCACGCGCTGGATCCCGAACAGAGAACGGGCAAAAGCGGTAGCGCTGAACGCCAGTGGCGTACCGATCGGTACGGTATTCGCCCTCATCGTGACGCCCATCATCGTCGCCCAGTTCGGCTGGCAATGGGCGTTCTACTCGTTCGGTCTCGTCGGCGTTGTGTGGTTTCTATTCTGGAACCGGCGGATCAGCGATACGCCATCAATGCATCCGACGATCTCGAGCAATGAGCGAGAGATGATCCTCAACGAGGCACCGGCGAGTGAGGCTGCGACGGGGCCGATACCGTGGCGCGCGTTCCTCACCAACCGACCGCTATGGGCAATCCTCGTCGCCCACACATGCGGCAACTGGTCGCTCTACGTGTTGCTTTCCTGGCTGCCGACGTTCGTGAACCAGGGGCTCGGTGTCGATTTCGACGAGATCGGCCTTTTCTCGATGATGCCGCACCTGGCGTCCTTTCTGTTCCTCAACGTCGCGGGCAACATCGCCGACCGACTCATCCACCTCGGATTCGCCGTGACGACGGTGCGAAAGACGATGCAAACCGTCGGTTTCGCCGGGATCGCGATCGCGCTCCTCCTCGTCACAGAGGTCGAGTCGGCATGGGCAGCGATCGCGATCATGTCGGCAGGCAACGCGGTTGGCGCGGCGGGACTCGGCGGCAGCGGCGTCAATCACATGGACATTGCGCCACGCCACGCCGGCACGTTGATGGGGATCACCAACACCGCCGCGACCGTTCCCGGCATCGTCGGCGTCTACATCAGCGGCATGATTCTCGAACAAACGGGATCGTGGGCGTTGGTCTTCCAGACCGCGGCAGGTGTCACCCTCTTCGGGCTTGTTTTCTACCTGGTGTTCGCGAGCGGCGAGAAGCAGTTCGACTGATGCGTGGAGCTGGCAGGCCTAGCTCCGCTCATGCATGTGCTCGAATGTCGAAAACAACCTGTCCGAAAGGCCTCACCCACCACGCAGGCCGCACGGGTGAGCTGTCTCGCCCCGATTGACGCCGGCGCTGGCGACCTTGACGAGCACTTCACCCGCCGCCGGAACAGGAACCGCCACACGCCGCAATTCGAGCACGCCGCCGTCATCGCCCGGCACGGTCCACCACTGCAACATTCTGCTATCGAGCATGAATCACTAAAACACTTCCATGCGCGTTGTAGATTATCCGTTGGCACACAACGGGCGCGACGACGCATCGCGGGGTAGATCTCATCAACAACAAAGCACCACAACGAAAACTAGCGTTGTCGAATGAACGCACGATCGTGGCACCTTTCGTGTTCGATGGCGTTCAGGCACGACTCGCTGAACAGGCTGGTTTTGAAGCGGTCTACATGACGGGATTCGGCACCGCGGCCGGCTTCGGCCTACCGGACCTCGGATTGCTGACGATGACCGAGATGGTCACGCAAGCACGTCGCATTGCGAGTGCAGTGACAGTCCCGCTGATCGCGGATGCCGACACCGGCTACGGGAACCCACTCAATGTCATTCGAACGGTGGAGGAATATCAGGCGGCGGGCGTTTCGGCGATCCACATCGAAGACCAGGTGTTCCCGAAGCGGTGCGGGTTTTTACGGGATAAGGAAGTGATTCCCCTGGACCGGATGGTGCCAAAGCTCAAAGCCGCGTGCGAAAACCGCGACGATGGCTTTGTGATCATTGCAAGAACGGACGCTCTGCAACCCAATGGTTGGGACGACGTGTGTGCAAGGGCAGAAGCTTTCATCGAAGCGGGCGCTGACGTCGTTTTTGTCGATGGCATCACGGATGAACGAGCACTGGACGATTACTGCGGCAAACTGGGGCACCTCCCCTTGTTGTACAACGGCATGCTGGAACCGGTCGACGACCTGGTTCGGCGGGGATTTCGCATAGTCATCCACCCCGGCACGATGCTGCGCCACTTCGAAGATTTCGGCTCGAGCCTCAATCATCTGAAGCAAGACGGACAGATCAGCCTCTCGCGGCAGAGCTTCCGCCACGCCGTGGCGGCGCTCGGCGTTCAGGAGACACTCGAACTCGGCGCACGGTACGACGAGGACTGAACCCGACATGCCAACCCTGATCGACAAAATCTGGGACGAGCACGTCGTTACCGAACTCGGGGGCGGCTACCAGCTCTTGAGAGTCGATCGCCACCTGCTACACGACCTCGGCGGGCCGATGAGCCTGCGCCGGCTCCAACGAAGTGGCCACGCGGTGCGAAACCCGGAACTCACCTTTGCCACGGCAGACCACTGCGTCGCGACCGATCCGGGCCGTGACGAATCAACTACCGAGATCAGTGCCCGTTTGGTGCCTGTCCTCCGGGAACGCGCCGCGATCGAAGGGATCACCTATTTCGATATCGAGAGTGCACAACAGGGGATCGTTCACGTCATCGCACCGGAACTTGGCATCACGTTGCCCGGCGCGACCCTCGTCTGCGGCGACAGTCATACCTGTACCAATGGTGCACTCGGCGCGCTCAGCTTCGGCATCGGCACATCGGAATCGGTTCACGTCCTCGCCGCGCAGTGCCTGATCGAACAAAAGCCTAAGCAGTTGCGCGTGACCTTCCACGGCCGGATGGGTACCGGCGTCACCGCCAAGGACCTGGCACTCCACCTGATCGCAACCGAAGGGGCAGACTACGGTGTCGGGCACGCCGTCGAATACACGGGCGAGACCATCTCGCGGCTGCCCATGCCCGGTCGAATGACACTCTGCAACCTGTCGATCGAACTCGGATGCAAGATCGGAATCATCGCGCCCGATGAACAGACCTACGCTTTCCTGAAAGACACGGCTTTCGCACCGAAAAACGCGGCCTGGGATGCGGCACTCGCTCACTGGCGCGGACTGTTCACTGACGAAGACGCGGTTTTTGACCGCGAAGTGTCGATCGACGTCACTCAGATCGAACCCCAGGTGAGTTGGGGTACTAGTCCTGAGGAGACAATCCCCGTCAGCGGTTTTGTACCCGATCCCCTCGACGCGCCGGATGATCTCGCCGCGGCATCGTGGCGAGAATCGATCGACTATATGGGGTTGTCGGCCGGGCAGTCGCTCCAGGGCCTCGAGATCGATCGTGTGTTCATCGGATCTTGCACCAACAGTCGCCTTCCCGACCTGATCGAAGCGGCAGCAATCGCCGAAATGGGACACGTCGCCGATGGTGTCGTCGCCTGGGTCGTCCCCGGATCCGGACAGGTCAAGCGCGACGCGGAAGCGTTGGGATTGCACGAGCGGTTCAGGAATTCAGGCTTTGAATGGCGCGAGCCCGGTTGTTCACAGTGCGTGGCAACCAATGGCGAGTACGTCGACCCTGGCGAGCGCTGTGTCTCCACCTCTAATCGAAACTTCGTCGGCAGGCAGGGGCCCGGCGCTCGAACGCACCTCGCGAGCCCGGCGATGGCTGCCTACGCGGCGATCAAAGGCGAGATCGCCGATGTTAGGGAGGTGATGTAAATCGAAAAGCTCAACCGACTCCTCAGCCGCGCCGTGCCGATCATGAAGCCCAATATCGACACGGACGTCATCACTCCCATGAACCGCCTGACAGCGTTAGGCAACGGACGTTCGATCAGTCACTACGCTTTCGAGCCGCTTCGGTATATCGATGGAGACGGCGACACCGGTTCACCCGACCCTGCGTTTGCCTTGAACGACCCCGCCTATGCGGGCGCACAAATCATGATCTGTGGTGCTAACTTCGGCTGTGGCAGCTCCCGCGAGAGTGCCCCGGCCGCGATAGCAGAATTGGGGTTCCGATGCCTCGTCGGCACCGGGTTCGGGGACATCTTTTTCAACAACTGTTTTCAGCAGGGGATCCTGCCGATCGTGCTGGCAAACGTTGATGACCTCGCAACAGAGTGCGTCGGTGGCAAAGAGTTTTCGCTGGATCTCGAGGCGCAGACACTGACGACCCCCTCGCAAACCACCCTGACCTTTGAAGTGAACGCGCTGAAGAAAGACGGATTGCTGCTCGGTGTCGATGATCTTGGACTGATTCTTTCCCGCCACGCGGAAATCGACGCGTTCGAAGCGCTTGATCGTGGGCGGCGTCCATGGATCTACCCGGGGACGATCGACTGACCAGAGCGGGAGAAACGATGAAAACCTCAGTCGCCGGCCACTACCTGGCTCAACTCGCCAGCCACGGAATCGAACACCTCTACGTCAACGCAGGCACCGACTTTGCACCGCTGGCCGAGGCGTACGCCGCCAATGCCAACGGCAGCAACACCCAGCTCCCCGAACCCGTTCTTTGTGCTCACGAAAGCCTGGCCGTCGGCATGGCGCACGGGGCGTACCTCTCTTCTGGTCGGCCCCAGGCCGTGATGTTCCACGTCAGCGTCGGGACGGCCAATGCCATCTGCGCCGTCGCAAACGCGGCGCGTGACAACGTGCCGCTTCTCGTCACCGCTGGCCGCACACCGCTGCTCGAGGCCGGGATGACCGGCTCCCGCGACACGATGATTCACTGGGCGCAGGAGATGTTCGACCAGGCGGGCATGCTGCGCGAGTTCGTGAAGTGGGATTACGAGCTGAGAAACCCCCTGCAGGTCGATCAGGTGGTGGATCGCGCGATGGGCATTGCCAACACCAGCCCGAAAGGGCCGGTGTACCTCACGCTACCGCGCGAGATCCTGGCGCAGGAAATGCCCGACGCATACGCGCAAGCACCCCGGACCGCCATCCCGGAACAAGGTGATCCTGATCGCGGCGCCATCATGGCGCTTGCCGAACGCCTGGCCGCGGCAGCTTTTCCGATGATCGTCACATCCGCGTCTGGCGCCGACCACGATGCGGTTGGTCAGATAGCCGAGGTGGCCTCCGAATGCGCGATTGGTGTCGCGGAGGTCAGCCCTCGCTATATGAACCTGCCGTTCGACCATGAGATGCACCTCGGCATGGCGCGGCCGCAACTCTACGAGAGTGCGGACGTGATCCTCTACCTCGAGTGCGACGTGCCCTGGATCTCCGCCCACATGGCGCCCCGCGACGACGCTTTCGTCGCCCAGGCAGGCATCGATCCGCTCTTCCCCCGCTATCCCATGCGGTCCCACCGTTCCGACCTCAGCATCAGCGGCAAACCGGCCGCGATCCTCAAAATGCTGAAGGAAGCGCTGGGATCCCTGGAAAGCGGGCCTACGCGAGCTCGGCGCGAAAAACTGCGCTCGATCGCGGAAGGCGCGCTGGCCCAGCCGACAGCGGCCGGGGATGCCGCTACGACTTCGGCGCCCATCACAAAGGCTTTCATGTCCGAGTCACTGGGTCAGCTGCTCGATGCCGACGTCACCGTATTCAACGAGTACTGGGGATTGCCGACGCTCCTGCGCCGAGAGAAGCCCGGCACTTACTTCTTCCTGCCACCGGCAGGCGGATTGGGCTGGGCGCTGCCGGCCGCATTGGGCGCGAGCCACGTGACGCGTCAACCGGCGGTCGCTCTGATGGGCGACGGCGCGTACCTCTTTGCCAATCCGGCCGCGTGCCACCACGCCGCAGCGCGCAACAACCTGCCCGTACTGACGGTCATCGCGAACAACGCCGCGTGGGGTGCGGTCGCCCGGGCGACGCAGGGTGTCTATCCGGACGGGGAAGCGGTGCGGGGCGGTGACCAACGGTTTTCGGATCTCGGACCCAACCCCGCATTCGAGGCCTACTGCACTGCGTCCGGCGGCTACGGCGAACGCGTCGTCGAGCGCAACGAACTCGTCCCCGCCATCGAACGCGCCCTACACGCCGTCAAGCAGGCGGGCAGGCAGGCGCTTTTGAACGTTGAATGCGCCGACTGAAAAACACATCGGGATAGTTCAAGAAACCTGTTCGACCCGCACTCCAGCGAACGTACGTCCTCAGCTCTCAAGACGTGGGCCTAGGCAAACGTCGGGTCGATCAGCAGCTGAACTTCCCGTGAAGCCTCACTGAACCGGCGCACGCTTTCGGCCTGGCCGCCCTCGCTCGTGTGTTCGGCAAAGACCCGCTCGGTGATCTGAAGGTGATCATGATCGGGGTACCACGGCAGGTCGAGCTCAAACGCCAACCGTCGCGCATGCAGTTCGCGCGAGGTTTTAAGGCGCGTCGGCGTCATGCCCATGATGTAGATCGCTCGCAGCAACTGGTCGGTCCCGTTGCCGGACGCCCCGCTGGGATCGGCCGCCGCGCATCCCGAGTGATAGAGGGCGGTATCGAATATCACCATATCGCCGGCCCGGACGTTGGTCACACTGGGCGTCAGGCCCAGGGCGGTGTATTGCTCCACATCTTCGTCCGGTCGACCGGGTCCCACCCACTTGCGCTCCGTCCACCACTCGCGGGTGTGCATCTCGACGCCCGGCGGGACTTGCCAATGGCGCGCGCGCATCGTCTGGATCTCGGCCACGCGCTTGTGCGAACCGGGTACGACGGCCGTCGCGCCCGTCGCCTGGTTCATGTCCCACAACGGGACGATCGAATAGAAGTCGGTAAAGGGCGCGCCGTTGCGTTCGTCGTAGAACGAGTTCTTGTGCGTGTGCAGCTCCTGCATGTTCAACCTGCCGTGCGCATGGTTGGTCGCCGCCAACCGGCGCTGAACACCTTCATTCTCCGCCGCAGTCGGTAGATTGATAGACATGCGATCGAAGGCCGGTATCACGTCCTGTTCTTGATAGGCGGCCTGAAAGCCGGCGATGACACCCGGTCGCGTGCGTGCGAACCACATCGAATCGCAGTGGCAGGTCGAGGTCATCAGGCCGTCGCCGTGACCCTCGACCCAGGTGCTGACATCGTCGCGCCGCCAGCCCACCGGCCGGGTCTGTGTCATCTGTGGGCACTCGGTGCCTTCGAGGTGATTCCACAGGAGTTCGCGCGCCTGAACCAGTTCCTCGGCATTCAAGCAGTCCGCGACGCAAGCGAAGCCCTCAACCTCGAGCTGCGCCTGGATACCCGCCGCATCATCGACGTGAAAGCGCGGCGGCGTCACCTCGCCCAACACGAACGGTTGCTGCTCTCGATCAAGCCGAGTTTCTTTCCCGGACGTCGCCACAATCGTCGGACCGTTGTTTCTCAAGTCCGCCCAATGTTAACGATTTACCGCGGCTCGAAGGACGGCGCTTCTATGCGAGAACTCCGATCGACGTCAGCCCGTCAGCGGGACGAAGGCAACGTCGTCGCCATTGGCCGCGCGGATAGCCGCATCGAGAGTCCCGTGGTTGACGACACGAGCCAGCCGTTCACCAATCATGTAGGCCGTCGCTTGCGTGTTGGCTCTCGGGCAATCAGGCATCGCACTGGCGTCCGCGATGCGCAAACCAACGACGCCGATTACCCGACCTTCCTCATCACACACGGTCAGCGGGTCCGATCGGTCACCCATACGACACGAACTCGACTGATGGTGCGACGTGACCGCTCGTCTCAGGACCCACGCCGCCAGCTCGTCGTCTGTCGATTCCGCGGTGACCTCGTCGACGTCGGGGACGATTGGCGCTTCGATCACACTGGCCATCTCAGCTGACGCCGCGAGCTTCAGGGCGAGCCGCAAGCCGTCGCGTAGACGAGCCAGGTCTCTTGGATGTTCGAACCAATGCATTTCGATGATTGGCATCGCCTCGAGGTCAGGCGTCCCGTCTTCGTTCGCGGGCGGCAGCGTCAGCGTCCCGGCGCTCAGCTCGAGCATCAGCGTCGGAATGATGACGAACAGTCTGTGCCCGGCCGTGTTGTGGCCGTTCAGTCGTTCTACCTCGCCGACCTCACTCTGAATGGGGCCGAGATAGAACAACATGTCGTTTTCCATCCGCGGCGCCCCGTGTTCGGGATCAGCGGTGTAGCGGAGGTACATCGGCATGGGATGCGCTGAGCCATCCACGTTGTCGCCGTCGATGTCTTCCCGGAGCCGAAAACTGAGCGGCAGGGCGATGTGGTCGCGAAGGTTCTTGCCAACGCCCGGTAGGTCGACCTTCGGCTCGACACCAGCCGCGATGAGTTCGTTCGCGGGACCGATGCCGGAACGCAGGAGAAGGTGTGGCGTACCGATCGCCCCCGCGCAGAGAATGACTTCGTTCCTCGCACGCAGCACCGACCCGTCGATCAGTTCGACGCCGATCGCGCGCACGACGCCATCCGAATCGTCGAGAAGTAGGCGCAGCACTTCCGCGTCACCGCGAATCACGAGATTCGATCGACCTCGAGCTTCGGCGAGAAATGTCAGCGCCGAACTCTGGCGTACCCGGTCGACGTTGTTGAGTGTGAGTGACCCCACGCCACCTGTCGTCCCCGGCGCATTCGCGTCGGCGCAAGGGGCGAATCCCTCGGCCAGGCACGCTTCATACCAGGCGATGTCGGCCTGACGCCATTCCTCGCGCCGATGTCGACGGACGTGAATGGGGCCGCTGTCACCATGGAAGCCCTCGGCGCCAAAATCCCGGTCGGTCTCCAACGCATTGAAGAACGGGAGCACTTTGTCGAACGACCACGTCGGGCACCCGAGGTCCCTGCTCCAGTAGTCGAAATCCTCGGTCGTTCCACGCAGCCACATCTGGCTGTTCACCGACGTCGAACCGCCGACGATCCGCCCCCGCGGGAGATCGATCGCATGGCGAGCCTCCCCTTCACCCGTGTAGGCGAAAAGACCGCCGCGAAACGGGTCACCTCTTTGCTCGGTCACGGGGTTGTCGGCGTCGGGATACCAGTGATGGCCACGCACTTCGGCAGGCCCACCGTTACCCGGGTTGCCATAGCCGTATCGAATGGCGTCCGGGAGACGCTCGTTATCACCTTCGTCTTCGTAGTCGCGGCCCGCTTCCAGCAGCAGGACGTGCTTGGCCGGATCTTCTGAAAGTCGGGCCGCCATCGCGCCGCCACCTGCGCCGGCTCCGACCACGATGAAGTCGGCGTCCGGCGGGCCTAGACGATCTTCAGCCAATTTCTAATCTCGCGCACAAACGCCTCCGGCTGTTCAAACGCGGCGAAATGGCCGCCTTTGTCTACCTCGTTCCAATACACGATGTTCTCAAATGCGCGTTCAGACCAGGAACGGGGCCCGGCCATGATCTCCTTCGGGAACCGACTGATCCCGACCGGTAACTTCACCTTGGCTCCTCGAGTCCCGGCGGAATCTGGTTGAAACGTCTCCCAGTACAGTCGCGCAGACGACGCTGCAGAATTGGTGAGCCAGTACATCATGATGTTGTCGATCAGTTGGTCGCGGCTGAAGATGTTTTCGGGGTGTCCATCGCAGTCCGTCCACTCATAGAACTTCTCGAGAATCCACGCTGACTGACCGACGGGAGAATCGGCTAGCCCATAGCCGAGGGTTTGTGGTCGCGTAGATTGCTGTTTGTGATAGCCGGCTCCCCAGCGCTGGAAGTACTGAATGCGATCCAACGTTCTTTGATCGTCGGGCGTCGGGTCGGCAAGCGCATCTTTTGTCGGCCCTGCCGTCGGCATATTGATGTGAATGCCCCGACAGCGTCCCCGGTCTTGCATCCCAATCGTGATGGTGACGCCCGCGCCCCAATCACCGCCCTGCGCGTAGTAGTGGTCGTATCCGAGCGTTGCCATCAGCTCATCCCAGGCCAGCGCGATCTTCGCGACGTTCCATCCGGGCTCGCGAGGCTTACCTGAGAACCCGTAGCCCGGCAGCGAAGGACACACCACATGGCACGCGTCACCCGCATCGCCTCCGTATCGGGTTGGATCGGTCAGGGGTGCGATCACTTCGAGAAACTCGATGATGGAACCGGGCCAGCCATGGGTGAGCAGTAGCGGCTTGGCGCCATCGTGCGCGCTTCGCACATGAAGCAGATGTATCGGCAAGCCGCTGAGGGTCGTGACGTACTGCGGCAACTGGTTCAGTCGGCTCTGGGTTCTGAACCAATCGTATTCGTTCGCCCAGTAGTCGCAGAATTCCCGGTGATAGCTGAGCGGAACCCCCTGGGACCAATCGTCTACGGTCTCGGGCTCCGGCCAACGCGTCATCGCGAGCCGTCGTCGAAGAGCCTCGATCTCCGCTTGAGGCACATCCAGTTGAAACGCACTCAGTTCACGCATGGGTTCCAATGATCAGACTCGGTCCAAACCAGGCGAAAGTGCAGGTCGGTAGGTGGTAAAAGATCCCCTCCCATGGCGCTCGAGTGACGCACTGTGCAGGACCTGGTGATACGAAACGGATTGGTCGTGGATGGCACAGGTGGCGCGCCGTTCCACGCGGATGTCGCCGTCAGCGGCCATCAAATCTCCTTCGTGGGTGAAGTGAGCGAACGGGGTACGCGGGAAGTCGATGCTCGGGGACATATCGTGACCCCGGGCTTCGTCGATTTGCATACGCACCTCGATGCGCAGATCGGATGGGACTCGATGCTCACGCCCTCGAGCTGGCACGGCGTCACGACCGTCGTCCTTGGCAATTGTGGCGTTACGTTCGCGCCGTGCAGACCGGGGGAACATACCTTCCTCGCCGGGATGATGGAAACCGTCGAAGACATCCCCGCCGAAGCGATATTGCAGGGGCTGTCGTGGAACTGGGAACACCACGGCGAATACCTCGACGAACTCGAGCGGCTCGACCCCGTCGTCGACGTTGCCGGTATGATTGGTCACTGCGCCCTGCGCTACTACGTCATGGGGGACCGGAGCATCGACGAGCAACCGTCCGATGCAGAGCTTTCGCAGATGGTGGAAATCGTTGCCACGGCGATGGCGCAGGGCGCGGTTGGATTCTCGACCTCCCGAAACCCGGGGCATCAGATCCCGGACGGGCGTTCCGTGCCGGGCACCTACGCCGGGCGCCGTGAGCTCGTAGAGATTGCAAAGGCCGTCGGTTCAGCGGGCGGTTTGATGCAGAGTGTGATGAATATGGGTGACGTCGAAAACGAGCTCGATCTTCTGAAAGATGAAGCCCAATACGCCAGAGTGCTCTTCAGCCACTACACCGGCCGGACACGAAGCTTCGGGGACAAGATCGAGGCGCGTGTCAGCGCGATGCGTGAACAGGGGCTGGACGTCAGCGCGATGGTGATTCCGCGCTCGTCCGGTTTCCTCATGAGCCTCAATTCCACATTGCCGTGGCAGGGCGGGAGTTGGGACGCCTTGCTTGCGAGAACGCCCGACGAGCGACGCAGTGCGATTCGTGATCCTGAATTCGTGGCTTCTCTGATCGATCATGCAAAGAAGCACGAACCGCGCACTGACCTCAGCAACATTTACTACCTTGGCGCGGCGGAGAAACCTGACTACGTCGCTAGCGCCGATTGCACTCTGGCGGCACTTGCCGACGCCAGGGACGAACATCCCGCGGAGACTTTCCTGCGAATGTCCGCCGAGAGTGACGGTCGGGCGTTGTTCGCCTGGCGGGCGCTAAATCGGAGCATGGATGCGCTGGCCGCAGCCATATCGAGTGACTTCTGCCTTCCGGGTCTCGGCGACGCCGGCGCTCACGTGAGCCAGATCATGGATGCCGGATGGACGACGTTCGTGCTGACGCATTGGCACCGCGACGCCCAGATTCTGGGTCTCGCGGATGCCGTTCGCCGATTGACCGGGGCACCCGCCCGCATCGTTGGCCTGACCGACCGAGGCGTCGTTCAGGCGGGCAAAAAAGCCGACTTGAATGTGATCGATCTTGGTCGGCTCAACGAGCGGATGCCGCGAATCGTTCATGATTTGCCGAACGATGCGCCGCGTTTCGTCCAGCACGCCGAGGGTTATCGCGCGACGATTTGCAGCGGCAAGGTGGTGTTGGAGAACGACCAGCACACCGGGATACGGGCCGGAAGCGTTGTCCGGCATTCCGGAGCAACCCACGGCTGACCGATTCTCCGTCGGTTCCCGTCTCGCTCATCGAGCTATCGACGCAGATCATTCTGCACAAATTCAATTCGGCAACGCGACGCTCCAGCAGGCTGAGGTCGGGCTTGCGGCACCAGCAGGCTAATCCGTCAGCGGCGCATGAGTTCGCGCATGTGAGTCACGACGGCCGTGTAGTAGTCGGGTGCCAGGTAGGGTTTCAGCATCAACGAGAGGTGGTGCTGACTGCGGAAGATCTCGGACTCCCCCGCTGGCTCTGCCCGCAAGACGTCGACGTACCGTGGCCAACTGGTCCACAGCACCCACAGGTTCACGGCGATCATGCGATTTTCGGTGCTCGCCGGGGACAATCTACCGGGCGCCGTCGCCACGGCTCGTCGAAATGCCTTTTCCACCTGATCGATGCCCCGAGCGCAGAAATCGCGATAAGCCTCAGCCAACTGCTCATCCCGCGTGACCAGTTCCAGGGAAGCGGAGAAGAAAAACCGGTACTTCCAGAGCACCTTCGCACCACCCGCGAAACAGTCAGCGAGTCGGCTTGCGTCAAGACTCTGGTCTGCTTCGATCTCGAGCACCGCGTCCAGGTCGCAGCGCAACCGCTGAAGGATTTCCCGCACGATCTGTTCTCGGTTGCGGAAGTGGTAGTAAAGGTTTCCCGGACTGATCGACAGGTGCTCGGCCATCTGATTCGTACCCACAGCGCTGCCGCTGCGATTCATCAGCTCGATCGCTGCATCGATGATGCGTTCGCGATTTCCCACGCAGTCCTCTCAAGCTATGGAACGGCGCTGGATCGGGTCGCCGGGCACCTGATCAATGGACTTGCCCAGGCGTCGAGGGCAACCTAGAGTAATTGCTCTATTAGAGCAATTACTCTAGTCGCTTCGACGTCGAGATGGCCCTTCAAAACTCAGGAGTTTGTCCAATGTCCGGATACATTGTCGTGAACTACCGAATCACCGACCCGGACGCGTATCGCGCCTACACGTCTGCGGTCGTACCGACCATTCAGGCACACGGGGGCGAGATTCTGGTGGCTGGTCCAGGCAGCGAGGTCGTGGAAGGGTCGCCAGAGCCAGTGACGGTTGTGGTCAGGTTCCCCAGCCGCCAGGCGGCGCGCGACTGGTATGACTCGCCGGAGTATCAAGCAATCATCCATCACCGCCTGAACAACACCGAAGGCTCGATGGTGCTAGCCGAAGAATTCCAGCTACCCGGATGACCGTCAGCGCGTGCGCCCAGGGCGGCGCGGCGATCGCGTGCGCTTTTGTCAATGTTGCCCGATCGGAGCCTAACTAGTGCGACGTGAGAAACAACGCGAGATGCTGGAGCGGATTCGCGAACGGCTCGCTAGCAAGACCACGGATATGGCGCCGTTCGCCCTCCAGGTGCCCGCCTCCCACTATGTCTCCGGTGAGCAAACGGAGCAGGAAATCGATGCGCTGTTTCGCAAGCGGCCTCTGCTGGTGGCGCTCACCCCCCACCTTCCGCACCCAGGCGACTACCTTGCCCATGACGTAATCGACACCGCGCTGTTGCTGGTGCGAGATCAGGACGGCAAGGCCCGCGCCTATCTGAATGCGTGTCGGCACCGCGGCGCCCGCATCGCCGAGGGGCAAGGGCACAAGTCCTCCTTTTCCTGCCCGTTCCACGCCTGGAACTGGGGACTCGATGGCAAGATCATCGCGCGGCCCAACAGCCACGAAGGGTTTGCGGCCGCGGAGAGCCGCTACGACGAGCTCATCGAAGTGGAATGTCACGAAACCGCGGGGCTGATCTTCGTCCTGCTGGAGGGCGAGGGCATTGAGGCTCAGGTGGATCAGCTGGTGGGTGATGTCCTGCCCGACCTCGAGCTGTTCGACATACCCGGCACGGTCTACATCGATCGCCGGTCCACGGAACTGGCGTGCAACTACAAGTTCTTTCTGGATGGGTTCGCGGAGACCTATCACATCGCCCCGCTGCACAAAAACTCCATCAGCCCCTTCTGTTATTCGAATTCAACACTGGTGGATCGGATGCGCGAAGTGGTGCACCTGATGTCGCCACGCAAGACGATTGACCGAGAGTTCGAGAAACCAGCGGAAGATCAGCGAAGCCCGCTGCCGTATTGCACGACGGAATACCTGATCGCACCAAACGTGCTGCTGACGCATCAGGTGGATCACATCCAGTTCTGGCGTGTGTACCCGGTGGATGGGGCGGATCGCTGCCTCGTGGAGTTGAACGTGTTCTGGCCAGGCCCACTGGACGACGACGCGGAGCGCAAAGCACATCTCAACGTTGACCTGGTCTGGGATGTGACCACCAAAGAGGATTTCCCACAGAGTGTCTCGATCCACAGCAATCTTGCGAGCGGTGCGCTGCCAGACCTGGTCTTTGGTCGCAACGAACCAGCGCTGATCTACTACCACCAGAACATTGCACGGGCGATCGGGAGCGAGCGGTTGATCCCATCCATGAAGTCCGGGAAGACGGCACCTAGTCGCCAGTGGCTCACTAGAGCCGGGGATTCGCAGCAAGAACGCCGTGGGTTCGCTAGTGAACGCTCGCTGCCGTGGTCGATCAACGTCGAGAACATGTGAGGACCAAACTGGTCGCAGGGGAAAACCCGAGTGCACTTAGGGACCCAACGTGCGGGCGCAGGCTACGCAAGTGGTAAGTCTCGCAAAACGTCTCGAACGCTAACTTCCAGTTGAAGCATTTGGTCAGCTGATGGCTCCTGAACAGTCGATGCCCTGCAAGGAACGCCCGCCGCTTCGTGGGGGTTGCCGATCAACCGCTCGGGCGCCAACCTCATCGTTCAGCTCGTGAGCTTAAGGACCCTTTGATGAGCATTCCGACTCGCAAACTCGGCAAAACGGGACTCGACGTCTCGATCATCGGCTTCGGTGGCGGTCACTCTGCCAACGCCCGGATCGACGAAGCGACGACGGTTCGCCTGATCCACGCCGCCATCGAGCGTGGCGTGACGTTCATGGATAACGCCTGGGAGTACGCCGACGGAGAAGCGGAACGCCGCATGGGGATCGCGCTCGAGGGGAAGCGTGACCAGGTGGTGCTCATGACGAAGGTCTGCGCTCGCGATCGAGCGGGCGCGGAGCAACAGCTCCACGAAAGCCTTAAGCGATTCAAAACCGATGTGATCGATGTGTGGCAGTTCCACGAGGTGAATTACGACAACGATCCGGATTGGATCTTCAAAGCCGACGGCGCGGTCGAGGCGGCGCTTCGCGCCCGCGAGGCGGGCAAGATCCGCTACATCGGGTTCACGGGCCACAAGAGCCCCCACATCTTGAAGGGCATGCTCGCGCAGGATTTCGATTGGGACACCTGCCAGATGCCGATCAACGTACTGGACGCCCATTACCGATCGTTTCAGCATGAAATGTTGCCGGAACTCGAACGCCGCGGGATCGGCGTGATCGGCATGAAGAGCCTCGGCGGCGGTGGTCAGATCGTCAGCGATGTCGGTCTGACGGCCGAAGAATGCCGCCGCTACTCGTTGACGCTCGGCATCAGCACGCTCGTCTGCGGCATCCAGAGCGATGCCGACCTCGACCAGGACGTCGCGATCGCGGACGACTTCGAGCCGTACACCGCCGACGAAATGCAGGCGCTCGAAAAGCGCGTCGAGCAGGTTGCAACCGACGGACGGCACGAGTGGTTCAAGAGCATGCAGACGTTCGATTCGCAATATCACCGCGATCAACACGGGTTTCGCGCAATCGCGCGTTAGCAAAAAAGCCACGCATCGCGAGCCGGAACGAACTCGCTTAATGTAAATAAAGCGCCCCTCGAGCGGGCGAACAGAACCTTGGGGGAAGGATGCCCGAAGCGGCAAACGGGGGTGCGTCGTGGTGGACGGATGCGCTCGACCAATCGAGACGAATCGGCGCAACGCTTTTGGCCGCCGCCACGATCGCCGCGACGACCGCAGGCGGTGCAGAAATGGCGGACCACACTTACACCGCCGAAGCGCTCGCGACTGGCGCCGAAGTTTATGTGGAGAACTGCGCGCTCTGTCATGGTCCGGACGGGACGTGGGTCCCCGACGTGAACCTGGCCCGAGGTGAGTTCCCAACGGTCGTCACCGACGCCGACTTGCGGCGCGTCATCACCGAAGGGGCAGCCGGCGGGCGTATGCCAGCGTTCAACCTGAACGCCAACCGTCTCGACGGGATCATCGCGTTCATGCGTACCGGGTTCGACCCCGATGGCGAACCCGTCATGCTCGGCGACGCCCGGCGAGGCGCTACCGTCTTCAACGGAGCCGGCGGTTGCAGCGCCTGTCACCGAGTGAACGGCGTGGGTCCCTACACCGCACCCGATCTCAGTAACGTCGCACGGCGACGAACGCCGGCCGCACTCCAGCGGGCGATCCGCCAGCCGGAAACGGCTCTGTTACCAATCAACCGAGCCGTCACGATTCTGACGCGAGATGAAGAGCTGATCGAAGGACGTCGTCTCAACGAAGACACCTTCACCGTGCAGCTGATGGATGCCAAGGGGCAGCTACGATCGCTCGCGAAGGCCGATCTCGTTCGGTTCGAGGTCGCTCAGGCGCCAACGCACCAACCCACCCTTCTTTCCGACGACGACGTCGCCGACCTCGTCGCTTATCTATTGACGCTACGCCGATGAAACTCACTAGCTACCTCCTCGTGTCGTGTCTCCTTGCCTCGTTTGGCTCGTATGCGTCAGACGTCACGTTCGAGCGGATCGACAATGCTCGCAGCCAGGAACCACACAACTGGCTCACCTACAACGGGAGCTACCTGAGTCAGCGACATAGCCCGCTCGATCAGATCACGCCCGACAACGTCGCCGATCTCGAGCTCCAGTGGGTGCTCCAAAACCGCGTGTTCGGCGCATGGCAGTCGAACCCGATCGTGCTCGACGGGATCATGTACCTGACCCAGCGACCCAACGACGTGATCGCGCTCGACCCCATGACGGGGCGCGTCTTCTGGATCTACCAGCACAACCCCGACGCGCGTTACCAGGTCTGCTGCGGCGCCAACAATCGAGGGGTTGCGGTCCTCGGCGACAAGGTCTTCACGGGAACGCTCGATGGGCGATTGCTCGCCCTCGACCGAACCAACGGCGAACGAATCTGGGACGTCGAGGTCGGCGACGTCACACGCGCCTATTCGATCACGATGGCGCCGCTGGCGATCAAGGACAAAGTGCTCGTGGGCGTTGGCGGTGGCGAGTTCGGGATTCGCGGCTACGTCGTCGCCTACGACGCTGACACGGGCGAGGAAGCTTGGAAGTTCTACACGATCCCAGGGCCAGGAGAACCCGGCCACGACACGTGGGAAGGCGACGACTGGAAACACGGCGGCGCGCCCGTCTGGATCACGGGATCCTTCGATGCCGATCTCAACCTGGTCTATTGGGGCGTCGGCAACCCCGGTCCGGACTGGAATGCCGAACAGCGCCCCGGCGACAACCTCTACTCCGACTCGGTCATCGCACTCGACGTCGATACCGGTGAACTCAAATGGCACTTCCAGTTCACTCCGAACGACCCCTACGACTACGACGCCGTCCAAGTCCCGGTTCTGGTGGATCGTCCGTGGAAGGGCGAAGACCGCAAGCTGATGCTGTGGGCCAATCGAAACGGCTACTTCTACGTGCTCGACCGAACCAACGGCGAGTTTCTACTCGGCAAACCGTTCGTCAAAGTGAACTGGTCGAGCGGTCTCGACGAGAACGGCCGACCGATCGTCACGACGCAACCAGCCGGTCAACCGACCTGGCCCGGCAACCAGGGCGGCACGAACTGGTATCCGCCTTCCTATAGCCCGAGGACGGATCTTTTCTATTTCCACGCCTGGGAAAACTACGCCACGATCTATGCACCACTCGAGCAGGAATACACACCCGGCGAAGCATTCCTCGGCGGCGGCTTCACGGTGAAGACACCCGTCCATGGCGCCCCAGGAATAGGCATCGGACGGACCACACCGATCAACAACTGGACGAGCGAAGTCGGTTACGGATCACTGAAAGCACTCGATCCCGACACGGGCGATCCCGCCTGGACTTTCGATCATTTCGACGTCAGCGACGCGGGCATGCTGACGACCGCCACGAACCTCCTGTTCACGGGCGGCCGCGAGGGCTACTTCTACGCGCTCGATGCCGAGACCGGCGAAATGCTCTGGAAGGCGAGTCTGGGCGGCCAGATCGTCATGGCACCCGTCACCTTCGCGGTCGACGGCGTGCAGTACGTGACGGTCATATCTGGCAATGCGATGTCGACTTTCGCGTTGCGTGGCGAAAGTCTTTGAGGAGATGGATGAGCGCGGGTGACCTGCTAGGTGATTTTCGGACCGCAGGATAGTTGAGAGGATGGCTTCCGACGGAGGAAGTCATGAAGAAGAGTCGATTCACGGAAGAGCAGATGGTTCGGATCCTCAGGGAGACGGATCGGGAGTCCGTTCCGAAGGTCGCCAAGCGCCACGGGGTCAGCGATCAAACGATCTATGCCTGGCGCAAGAAGTACGGGGGCGGCGACGTCAACGACGTGCGCAAGCTTAAGCAACTCGAACAAGAGAACGCCCGGCTGAAGAAGCTGTTGGCGGAGCGTGATCTCGAAGTAGAGATCATGAAGGAGATCCAGGCAAAAAAATGGTGAGCGCCCGCGTTCGACGGCAGCAAGCGGCGTACGCGATGCGCCGTGGTCTGTCGCAGCGACGGGCTTGTCGACTCGTCTCGTTGTCGCGATCGACGCTTGCCTACCGATCGCGTCTCGAGGTCAAGGATGCGCCGATTCTCGCCGTGATGAAGCGCCTGGCGGCGCGCCGTCCGCGCTTCGGCTACCGCCGTATCCAGGTGCTCATGGATCGCGAGGGCTACCCGATGAGCTCTGACCGAACGTATCGCTTGTGGCGCAAAGCCGCGCTGCAAGTGCCAAAGAAGCGCCCTAGGCGGCGTTTGGCGTCGCAACCGAGGCCACGCCCGGCAACCCGTGCCAACGACCTCTGGGCGATCGACTTCGTGTTCGACCGTTGTGCCAATGGTCAGATACTCAAGTGCCTGACGGTCGTCGACGAGTTCACTCACGCGTGTCTGTCGATCCATGTTGCCGGACGACTGCGATCGGGCCAGGTCATTGCCGAGCTCAGCCGACTGATGAGCCTGCACGGTGCACCTCGTGCCATTCGCTCGGACCACGGTCCGGAGTTCGTTGCTGCTGCGGTTCGACGATGGCTACGACAGGTGGGCATCGACACCGCGTTCATCGAGCCCGGCAAACCCTGGCAGAACGGCATCAACGAGAGCTTCAACGGCAAGTTTCGCGACGAGTGCTTGAATGTGGAATGGTTCCGCACCCGTCGCGAAGCTTGCATCCTGATCGAGCAGTGGCGACGCGACTACAACGCTGTCAGGCCGCATTCGAGCCTCGGCTATCTCACCCCCAACGAGTTCATCAACCAGTTGCCCCAGGAGGCAATTTCAACCGCCATCCTCTAGTTCCAAATGGACCGAAAAAGTCGGGCAGGTCACTGGGTCATCGACTGCTGTCATTGATGAGCTCGGCTATCTTCCGTTCGGTCGCGACGAGGCCAATCTGTTGTTGCAGGTGATCACACAGCGCTACGAACGTGCTCCATCATCATCACCTCGAACCTGACCTTCTCCGACTGGGCCACGACGCTTGCCGACGATCAGACGCTCACCGGCGCGTTACTCGATCGGCTACTGCATCACGCCCACATCGTCTCGATCAGCGGTGACAGCTACCGGCTCAAAGACAAACGCAAAGCCGGTATGGCACATCGCACGAAGAACGCAGCCGCCTGACTGACCAAGAGGTCAGTCGGCCGCTCAACACAAACCGACGGGGTCACATTTACTCCGGCATTCAGCCCTAAGGGAGGCATTTTTCAACCGGCGTTGACAGCGTTCTCGTCTTCGACCTCACGTAAGCGCTTCAGATCAGACGCGCTCATGCCACCAAAGTTGCTCTTCCAGGTGTAGTACGTCGCATCGCTGATGCCGTGCTTGCGGCAAATCTCCTTCGCATTCAGCCCAGCGCTTCTTTCAGGATCGAGAGGATCAGCGTTTCTGTGACTCGCGATCGTTGTATTCGAGTCTCCCTGCACGTTCACCATGCCAGAAAACTCCAGATCCACGCCGTCCGTACCCGGGGATGACTACGGTACTCTGCAGAAACAATTCCGCTCGAAGCGAGTCAATAAGACCTAACTCGACGCAACGGCTACATCCGTCCTCCCGACTCTCGTCGCATCTCCTCTTCGTGCAGAGCTGCGACCGCATCGAATCGACGTTCCAGCGATCGACCTGCAGCGGACTGCGTATCGACCGGGTCCAAAAACTTACTCATGAGCTCGCGAATATCGCCGCGATGTGCACGAAAAATCTCGATTTCCTTCAATGCGTCAAGCGCCGCCAGATCATCCCGATTACGAAGGAGAACCTCAAAAATAACCGAGAAGGGTTGCAACCCAATCTCGACCGTTGCGTCAGCGGCTGGAAAGCGGTCGTCATCTAGATCCTCGTCATCAAGCGCGATGTTGCCTGCGCTCAACATTCGGCTTGGAATTGTTCCACACGTCTCGCAGCGCTCATTCAGTCGCTCCAACGCGTAAGGCCGTTGCGCTTTGAGCGAATCAAAGTGCTCCCGTAGATCATCCGGTTCGGCCGGGATCGTTGTCGGCGTGCGCTGGGTCGGCGTTGGAGTGCCAAAGACCGAGACGCATACCGGGCAGCGACTGATGTTCTCGACCAACTCGCTTCGATTCAGCAACTGCGCAGAGTCGCAGATTCGACAAGTGCCGATGTCATACCTCGCAACTGTGTCCCAAGGCGCTGCTCCCGCGTCACAGCCGGTCGTGTTAGGGCAATACCCCGGTCGTTCGGGTCGAAAATCTTCGTTGAGATCCAATGTTGCTGCACGATCACGGATGGGGCTAACGAGATTGGAGCAGTTCGGGCAGTGCAACCGCTGACTAGAACCCTGTGGCTGCGGCTCAAACAAATGCTGGTTCTGCGGCGTGCAAAACGTACACACTCGTATGCCGCGAAGACATCGCGGACAAGTCGTCGTCCCGTCCGCGCGAAGGTTGTGATCATCTGAATCGATCGGATAATCGCAATGGAAACAGCTGAAGAATCGCTTGGCCGGGTGATTTGGACAAATGAACTGCCCATGTGGCCCGCGGTAAAGGTTGTGATACGCGCCGTCCTCCGATGGCTCAGGGCATGTTGGAAACAGGAAGTGCCTGTGTGCGGGATACCCGCATTCATGCGGCTTTAGCTTGTGCTTCTGAACGAGCTCCGGAAACGTCACCGAGTCGTGACCGTTCACGCCGTCGAAGTAGAACTTACGTAGACTCGATGGAATTATCGTTACTTCGGCTTGTGGGGCTCCTAGTTGCTCACATCCGGGACACTCGGTCGAGTCTGCATCCGATCGCTGCGCCACGGTGCTGTACTGCCGATTTCCTGCTTGGTATTCCGCAAGGCAGTTCGGACACTTGGACTTGTCTGCGGGAATCGGCATATCGGGGTGGTGCGCACAGCGCCACCAGTAGGTGAGTAACTCATGGTTGCATTCGGGACATTCATTAGGAAGCCGTTTCGGTAAGACCCCGCCGTTCTCTCTAAGCAAGCGGTTTCGAAGGTTATCCTCTGCGCACTGTTCATTTCCGCAGCGGTTCCAAATCGGCTGGCTACATTCAGCACAGTTGGTCAGCATCCGTGAGTCATATCGGAGGTCGCGTTCACAGCCGACGTTGCCGCACTTCACAGGGAAAGGGGACGCCGATGCCGTCGCGACGTCTGGTGCATCGGCGATTCCGTGGAGGATATGATAGAGCGGACGAACATCGAGTGAGAGGTCGATGTAACTTCGTCGAAGCTCTTCGATCCCCTTGATCTCGTCCACGGATCGGGAGCGTTTTTCCATGTATAGGATCGGTAGATCGCTACCAGTTCGCGAGACGCTGGGTTCCGTTTGCAGCGTCGCGCCTGCATGATTCTTGAACGCGCGCTCAACTGATTGCGTGGCGTTTAAGTCGAGTGGCATCACAGCTATGTGGGTTCTCTCTGGAGGGACTAGAACGACCTTGTCGATCGAAATCGGGTTCGTCAAAGAGCCGCTAGTGAAGATTGGAGTATCGACTTGGGTCAAACGCCCCTCAATTCCGGTTTCGCTTCCAAGTCGAGCAAGCGCGACCTCTTGTCGACGAGTCCACGCGCGCAAAACCGTGAAGAATACCGAACGCCATACGATGAGATTGCTGAGCATAGTGCCTGCGTCATCGATGTCGAAAAACGGCACGCGTTTCGTTACCGCTTCGGCTAGGCATTCAACTAGCGTTTTTCCGTCGGTAGGGGATGCATCCTTGAATAGGTCGCGCCAGAACGCGGGGTTCGGCGAAACTGACCTAGGGTTGTTGGCCACTCCACTTTCAACGTGTTTTTCAACGTCTTGCCAGATTTCGACTGCATCTGCGACAAGATCTTTCGTAGCCATCTCATCCAATGTAAGTCGACGAATCTCTTCGCCTATTGATGCCAAGTGATCAAGAAGCATCGGCGATCGCTCACCCGTGTCATCTAGCTGGAGGCGTGACCGTTCGATGTCGATGGCATGTCGAAGTTGCTGTCGACGTTCTCGGTTTCTATCATCGATCTCGACAACGCGTTTGAGTGAACTCAGTAGTACGTCCAATTGGCCAGTGCGGGATAAGCTCCGCGAAAGTTGAGTCGTTACGTCGTCGGCCTTGGCGTCACCAATTTCGCGCACTTGCAGCATTGTCGATCGGATTATCTCGTCGACCATATCCGAGAGAATTTGTCGCCGTCCGAATCTTCCGATCCAATCGAGCATGCGGAAGATCCATCCAAATAGAAACGGGCGCGGAACCGCAGCACGCTGAAGGTCGCTGAATCCCTGGATGTATTGCGGCGGGATTAGCATCTTGTGAAGGCGCTGTGAATCGCGCGGTAGCTTGTTCAGCCACTCAATAACCTTCTCACTTGCTTTTCGATCCTCGCGAGATAGAAGGCTGCGGTCTTCTGATATCCGGGCGATATGGCGCGAGACGACGTTGCATAGCTCTTCTACGGCACCGACCAGCGCATCCCCATGAAGCTCCTCGGGCGAAAACAAGGCATGGTCGGTAGGTTGTGCAGTGGCCGCTGTAGCTACGGCGTCGGCCCAACGTCGACGGACTATTTGCGGAATCCGTTCTTGAAATCGACGGACAGGGTCTTCACTAATTGATTGGCCGTCCAGTTGTTCGGCCCACTTTGTGAGCGCGGCCTGGTTTCTGTCCATCGACTCGACGATTCCTGCGATCAACCTAACGGGATCTCCACCCTTGAGACGCGACGTGAGCGAGTCCTTGTCGTTCGATGGCGATTCGTTGTCGTGGACCAGCCTTGGAAGTGCATCGAGGTAGGTCGCTGCTTGAATCTCTGCCTCACCAGGGAATTCAAACTGCGCGGCGCCAGCCGTGGAGAAAACATACCGGGCACCCGGCTGCCCTGATAGTTCTCGGCTATCGCTCCGCTCATTCGCATTACCTTGATCTAGATCGGCATAGAGATCGTCTCGGGTTTGCGCTAGACATACTTCGGCCATTCGTAGGCATGTAAGGTCAACACGTGCCCGATGGATATCTGACGCTGCCTCACTGGCACTAATCCCGGGAAACAGATACACGCTATTGAAAGCTGGAGCGGCGCCCGACTGCGCCATGTATGTCGCGGGTACACCGGGCCAACGGAATTCGTGTGGAACGTCCCAAGTCCAGTTTTTTATCATCACGAGCTCTTTGATCGCGGCATATCCGTTGGCGTAGATCCGGCCTGCCTGATCTAATCCGTCAAACGCAGCGGGATGAAGGAAAATTCCTCGAATGTCGAGCTCCGGATTTAGGGTCCGCAACATATAGGCCAAGTCCCAGAACATCCCACTTCCAGTTCCCCCGGCTAGTGACGAAATGATGTATGCCCGAGGAGGCGCGTGGATTGAACTTTGGTTGTCAAGCGCGCTCTGGACTCGCTCAAGCGCAGACCTCAGTTTCGCGAAGATCGCACCCGCTGACAGAAACAGACCAACGCGCCCAAGGGGGCGCCATTGGGCCGCACCGTTGGCCGCGGCAGCACCGTAGCCAATGCGGGCGGTCGACTGTGTATCACGGTGAGAATTTGGATCGTGTGTATTGTTCCCGGGGAACCAGGCCGCAATCTCAGGGTGACGCAACCCCGAAAGTCCCCCACCGGCTTGAATCAGTGTCGCGTCCGCATTGATCGCGTTTAGTGCATTCGCGATCGATCTAGCACTCAGCGCGACGAATTGATCTCCTTCGAGCTGATCCAATGATGTGAACGAGACTTGCTGGCCACCTGCTAGGAGCGAATCGGTCGGGATGATTGATGGGTCAAAATCTCGCCTTCGGGTATTGGCGTTTCGATCAGTATCAACCCCAACGAATTGGAACGCGCCGCGCCTGATTGACTCGAAAAGGTCGGAATCATCGGCTTTGCGACCGATTGTTTTGACTATTCGAGCGGTTGTTATACCCGTACCACCCGCACCGACGAAAAGTGTCGGTATCCGTCGTACCGCCCCAGGAAACGAAGTCATATTTAGTCCTTAGAAAACCCCAAAGGCGCCGGTTTGCAGGTCGAGCATATGGTACGCAGCAACGAAAACACCTGTCCCAGCGCCGAAGACCCACCAAACAAGTCTTGATTGCAGGCGCCTCGTCTCGGTATCTAATGCGTCCGTATAAAACGCCCCCTGGCTTGCGAGTCGGAGCTCGATCAATGGAGCATTCTTACTCCACGTTGCGATTCCAACTGCTACCACCGCAAGCGCACACAGAGTTGCTACTCCGATCTGGAATGCCGGCGCAGTGGAGCCGTTGCCGGAAAGTAGAACGACGGCCCCGACAACACCTGATATGAGCGGGAACGCCAAGCTGTAGAAAGTCGCGAATGTCGCTCGACGTTTGTCATGAATTAGGACGGCGATCACAATACCAACCAAATAGACTACGAGCATGATTGCTTCGTTTACCTGATCGAATTTCGGGTAGGCGTTGAGCACAAACCCGCCGTCCCCGTTTAGAACAACACTAACGATGACTTCATTAAAGGTCGCGTCCAACCGATCGAGCTCAGAGTTGAAGTCCGAAGACCGATACTCCGCGACGTAACGATCGTTGCCGAGTGGGACCCCGGGCATTTCGGACCCGAGTGGTCCTGATAACCGTCCAGTTGGGACGAGTAGTTGTACGGTGATCGCTTTGATGTCGTCCTTCGATGTGATATCAACTGTTGCGGAAACTTTTGAGTAGAGAGAGTGGCGCTTGAGGGTCGCATTCCTGACAAAGGTATGCGTTCCTCGCGAAATATCGAACGTCGAAGAGTCGTTGTCCGACTGGTTGCGTACGGCAACCACCCAATTGCTGCTTTTTAGTCTGTCGCGCATGCTGGCTGGGTCGAATGCGCAATCGTTGCTACCGTAAGCTTCGATAAGACAGGAGCTTGCCTGGAAGGGCGTCAGAAGCATTGATTCAGACTCGTCAACTACCAATCGACTAATATGAATAGGAACTGGCGCGTTGTTTAAGACGGCGACATTTATTAGCTGGTCGGGATCAATAGCGGGGTTCTGATCTGATGCAGCGACCATGAGTTGGACACGAGGAGCCGGGATGATGACAAGGACATCAGTTTCTCCCGCCTGGGATATGTCAGTAAAGCGAATGCGCGGGTCCGCTTGCCGCGCCAGCTCCCTAGCTTGAGCAGCCGGTATTCCGATGGAGACGGTCTGCGGTGGCCCGGGTGATATGGTAACGAGTGATCCGGGCTCTTGATCATTCGTATATGCGCGTGGCATGAAGGTATCCCCGCCAGCGATCGACGCGCCAGTCAATTGGTTGGGTGCGGTACCCCCGGTGCGGAGATTCACGCGCAATTCAAAGAGTGCTGGTGTAGAGGCGGTGTCTGGGATAACGAGCTCTGCTGGCGAAAGGGACTCGATGGGATCGGTTGCGAGGTGGACGACATGCCAACTTTGATTTGGATGCAGTCGGAGCTCGTAGACCCCCCGCGTCGGTGCTATACCGACCAGCGGATATAGCACCTCGTTTCGACCCTTAGTGAGGGGGCGCGTTTCCGGCAAACGGATCGTACCGGCACCGCGTATCTCAAGATCTGGGGGAGTACGGCGACCTTCTTCTTCGACATGAAGTTCTAGCCCTAGCCGAAAAGGCTCTAGTTCAAAGAAGGACCCGGTTATCGCGGGGGCCGATCGTTGAGAGATGACTTCGCAAGGGGTTGACTCGAACTCGACGCCATCAATGATCTCGATAGGGGCAACCTGAACTCGACTCCCCCGATCAAGCAGGTTGACGACGTCCTGGAGTGGTATCGGGATTAGCGCCGTCTCGGTCGAGGCGCCGATTGGGAGTTCGGCTTCGATTCGGCGTATCGGTGTGTCGTCAACCCGTATTTCGAGTTCTGAAAGATACTGAGTTCTAGAGCTCGTGTTCGCAAACTTCACGTAGAGTTCATCAAATCTGTCAGGTTCGGGAAACGGCCAAATGTCGCCCTCCGTCATCCCAGGACAGGCGGAGAGGGGTTGTCGCAGTGCTCGAGCGAGATTGTCGACGGCCACGGAAATGTCCTGGTCGTTGAACTCAATCCGTGATGTGCTGAATTCTTGCTCGAATGAGTTTAGGACAACGCCTCTTGCGCCAATCGACCGAAACACGCGTTCCCCTCGTCGCTCCCGTAGGGGCTTCTCGTTGGGTAAGTCATCAGCGCGAAAGCCGTCTTGAAAGCGTAGCCGCGGGATTCGACTGTCTCAGGGTTTAGTGCGGCTACTTTGTTGGCGATGCGACTTTGCGCGCGGTCTGCGAACGACTGCCCCTGCGCTCGGCCGTTGCGCGAGCAGACATCAATCCGGACTCCCGACGAGTTCAGAGGCTCGTAGTCATGGATAAAATCGCTAGCGATGATCACGAACCTTGGTCTGATTGCGCCGTTGCGACCGACTTGCGGATTGATCCGCACCTCAAGATCCTCGACCAGAGCTTCGATGTTCGTGAAGTCCGACGGCCGGGTCTCGGCCCAGGTCGCTAGGGCATCTTGCCAATCACCGTTGAGCGGTCTAACCAACGAGCCGAAGGTTAGAACCTGTACGGTGTCGATCCGTGAATCGACGCGGTAGTCCTCAATTTGGGTGAGTAAGCGATCGAGCTGTCGCCTCATAACGGCGGCGGGGCTTTCGTTCGATCCCCTGTCGCCATCGATAATCGACCCCGAGATATCGAGGTACAGCAAATAGTCGCGTCCGAGGCGCGTCCCCGAACCTTCGGCTG
Organism: uncultured Pseudomonadales bacterium; assembly: GCA_951813295.1. Classification (GTDB taxonomy): domain Bacteria; phylum Pseudomonadota; class Gammaproteobacteria; order Pseudomonadales; family Azotimanducaceae; genus VXYL01. Next base: position 16,723 of record CATOTI010000001.1, on the reverse strand, counting down.
GTTCTACCGAATGGGCTGCTCCGAGTGCCAGAGCAGCGAAGAGGCAGATGGTGGAACGCGAAACGTGAACGCACATGCCACGATCAGCAAGCAAACCTCGTGCCAAAAGTAGTTTCTAAACTGAATCAATAGGTTGTGTAATTTTGGATCAAGAGGAACGTGTCAAAGTCGCCCAAGAGTTGGGCTATTGGACAGGTTGACGCAGCGCGAGACGTTCGGTCGCCGCGCTAACCCTCCGCGCGCGGCAACAAGCCCAGTCGCCGGGCCGCGTCGTACACCGTCTGATGCGAGCACTCCAGTACGACTGCAGTTAGGCGCGCGTTGTAGTTCAACAAAGGCAAAAACCTACGTACCGCACCATCGCGGCTCCGTCTTGTCGCCTTCGTCATGCCGAAGGTCGAAAGCCCACCGTATACATGATCGCGTAGGGTCTCGACGAGGTTTCGGGCGCTGACGAATCCGACCGAATCGCAATAGGTGGACGTTGCACGAACAACGTCGTTCAACTCGCGAACGTTGCCGGGAAATGACATCAGGCCGAACAATTGATTGGCCGTTTCATCGAAGCGCCTCGATGAGCGGCCGACAGCCGCGTCGTAATAGGTCAGTAGGTGGTTCGCGAGCGGTGGAACACCGGCGCTACACTCACTAAGACTAGGAAGGCCGATCCACCAGCTTCGAATGCGATAAAGCAGGTCGGGGAGGAACTCGCCGGAATCGGCGAGCATCAACAGGTTCTTGTTGGTGGTAATGATCACGCGGACGTCTGCGTGACGGGTGGCGCCAGCTTCCCCCAATCGGTGGTAACTGCCCGAGTCGAGAAAGTTGAGAAGCTTGGCTTGATTGTCACGGCTCAGCTGGTCAACGTCGTCCAGAACCAATGTGCCGGTGTCAACGGCTTCGAACATGCCCGCGACCTCACGTTGGGCACCCGTGAAGGCTTGATCGCTGTGGCCGAACAGCGTCGCCTCAACAAGCTGAGTATTTAACTCGCCGCAACCCCAACGTGCGACTGGTCCTTCCGACCGACCTGATTGCTCGTGGATCCACCGCGCAAGGGTTGACTTTCCCGTCCCGCTCGCACCGGTGATGAGGACCGGCTCGTCGAACGCCGATAGCCGAATTAGCTTATCCGCGAAAGCTGCACGTCGCTTCCCAGAGCTATTGTCAAATCTGGTGTCTAAGGACGTGACGAAGCGGCGTCCTTGTCGGTCTTGCTCTGCTCGATTCCATCACGGAATCTGACTCCGTCAATCACCTTTGCCAGGTGTTTGAATCCTCTCAGTTTGCGCCAGTTCCGTTCGGCACATTCGCCCATCTTGAAGATCATGGTCAGCATCGTCTTGCGGGTGACGCAGCCTTTGGCCTGTCTCGAGCGATGTCGGATCGTCGCAAAGCTGGACTCGATCACATTCGTCGTGCGGATGTGGACCCAGTGTTGGGCAGGGAAGTCGTAGAACGCCAGCAGACTCTCACGGTCCTTGCGCAAGCACTCGACCGCTTTCGGATATTTCGCATCAAATCGCGTCTCGAACGCGTCAAAGGCTGTCTCTGCTTCGACCCTGGTTTCCGCCATCCAGATGTCCTTCAACGCCTCTCTGGCTTTGTCCTGCGTCCCCTTTGACAGATAGTTCAGCACGTTCTGGCTCTTGTGCATCCAGCAGCGTTGAACGGTCGTCTCCGGATAGACTTCTTCCAGCGCTGCCCAGAAACCCAGTGCGCCATCACCGATTGCCAGTTTTGGCGATCTCATGCCGCGCTGCCGCAGCGATAACAGCACTTCCCGCCAGCTTTGCTTCGATTCGCGAACACCATCCTCGATCGCCAGAAAGTGCTTATCGCCGCGGCTGTTGACGCCGATAATCACCAGACAACACAACCGACCGTCATCACCGCGTAGTCCGCTGTAGATACCGTCGGCCCAGATGTAGACCCAGTCATCGGCAACCGAGCGCTGACACCAGGTCTGATACTCCGCCTCCCATTGTTTCTTGAGGCGGCCGACGACGTTGGCCGACAAACCCTTCGCTTGCGGACCCACCAGCGCTTCCAGAGCCCCTTGCATCTGACCCGTGGAAATACCCTTCAAGTACAGCCAGGGGATGGCTGCTTCCATCGTGGCCGTTTTCCTGATGTACGGCGGCACCAGTGCCGACCGAAAGCTGACTGGCTCGCCTTGTCGACTTCTGACTTTCGGCACTTGGACGGCGACCTTGCCGATACCGGTCAAGATCTCCCGCTCAGGCTGATAGCCGTTGCGAACCACCCGCCGGTGACCGATCTCGGTCTCCTCGTCCTGGTAGCCGCTCAACAGCTCCTCCACTTCCGCTTTGATCGCTTGATCCAGCAGTCGTCTCGCACCTTCTCGCAAGACTGCGGTGAGGGTGTCCTTCTCCTCTGGCATCGCCAGATCAATCACATTATCGTTGTCCATGTGTGGCGTGTTCCTCTTGTCAAAATCAGTTCGGCAAAACCGATTTCAACAAGGCACGCCGCATACTTCAAATCCCGTCAGACACCAGATTCAGTCATAACTCACGACTGGACGCCCGCGCAGATCGGCTTCCTCGCCAACCTCGTGCGCCTCTACCGCGGTGAGGATCTCGACCTCACATACGGAGGCGACGATGCCGAGGCCAAGCGCTCTGCGACTGCGGGGTCGGGCTTAACGGCGCGGTCGCCGGCCAAGGTGCGCTTCGGTCATCCGGATTTGGACCGCACGACGATTTCCGTGCGAGAGGCGGCTGCGATCCAGACGTTTCCGCCCCGGTTCAAGTTCGCGACGGCATCACACGTTCTTCGAAAGTCTTAATCCCTTCTAAATCAGGGAAGGATTCCAACGTAATGCGCGTGGCGGCTTCCACCTCAGCACGGGTAAGTCTTAATCCCTTCTAAATCAGGGAAGGATTCCAACCTCTCGACGGTCGCGCGCGCCTATCGAAACGCCACGCTCGGTCTTAATCCCTTCTAAATCAGGGAAGGATTCCAACATGGCCGGATCGTGCGCGGTGACCGTCGCCAGCGAGGTCTTAATCCCTTCTAAATCAGGGAAGGATTCCAACGCCATGCGCATGGGAGGCGATCGCCATCGGCGTCGAGAGGTCTTAATCCCTTCTAAATCAGGGAAGGATTCCAACGGATCGAGATCGGCTCGTCCGTCGTCGGCGAAACGGGGGTCTTAATCCCTTCTAAATCAGGGAAGGATTCCAACTCCAACTCGGGCGAACGCCCGAAGCCGCCAGGGCGATGGCCCTGTCTTAATCCCTTCTAAATCAGGGAAGGATTCCAACCCGGACGAAGAGCTCGCCCGCGCCGAGGCGCGACCGTCTTAATCCCTTCTAAATCAGGGAAGGATTCCAACCGCTAGCTGCAAAAATACCACTACTATCAATGCGATAGATGGGTACATCACCGCCTGCAGTGCAGAAAAAAAGTTGACGACCAAAGACCATTCCAGCCACCTTCAGAGGTGTTCTTGCCAGATTACTAAATACAAACTGTTAATGAGTCCGTCAAGAGCCACTGGGGCAATATGCGCATTCGCGCAGGGCGATGTCAACCTTCTCCGACTGTGCTGATTCATCCCCCGCGGGTCGTGGGTCGTGGGTCGTGGGTCGTGGGTCGGTACAGTGTCGAGATATGTCCGCTGGTTGCATCGCATGGCGGAAGCTATTCCAACAAGTATAGCCCGTTTACGCGGCGTTCCCTGCCCCATGTTTCGAGTTCGGCGCTTAAGGATAGCGGGTATATTCTTACGTCGTCGGCATGCTGGTCGATCAACTCATCTAGCGCTGCAACAAACGCCTCAAGTGACTCTTGGTCCGCCGACAAGTGATACACGGATAGCTGGATGAATTCCGCTTCGTTGGCCACGCGGCGGTGCACTTTCTGTAGTCTTTTCGGGTCAGCAATGTCGTAGCACACCAGATAATCGCGTTTCATGGCCGCAGCCCGTCGAGTTTTTCTTTTTCGGTAAAGTGATATTCCAGCGACATGTAGAGGCGTGTCAGCAGAGAACGCCAGACTTCCGCACGGGCATGGTAATAGACCCCTGCGCCATGAGCATTATCGGGTGGCGCGATGCAGTTATCCTGGTGGCAGTTGAACAGGGCATCCATAAAAAGCAGTTGCGTGGCGTCCTGGAGCAGCCGTGCTTTGAAACGGTGGCCAGACGCGACCCCAGTTTCCAGCATGGCCTGGGTGGCCGTGACTGTGGCAAATCCGCGCAACCATTGTCGAGCGTCGGCATATGCCGATTTTCCCCAGCGGCGTTTCAAAGCCGCAGCGGTCTGTTGGTAGTAGCGGTTGCGGCCACTGTTTCGCAACTGCCCAAACAGCCGGGATTCAACGCAGAGGCATTGCACTGACTGAGCAATGGCGGCTTCGTAAACGCCAAGCCATGATTGGCTCCAACGGCATTGGTCGAACCATTCGTTCCATTCGACAGCGGATGGGAAGTACCCGATCAGTTGGGCACGTATTTCACTGCTGGCGTTCAGAAAGTACACGTTGATCTGTTGCGCGGCACATTCGATGGCCGCAGGCAAGCCGTCAAGCTGCGAGCCGGTGACGACGACCTGGCGCAACAGGCGCAGGGGGAACCGTCGCGAGGCTTGACCCGTGCGCTGCACCATCAATGATGGCCCATCCAGTCGTAGGCGAGTCGGCTGGCAGGCGTCTATCATCAGGCAGCGGCTCAAGAATGCTCCGCCAACTGGATTACCCGGGTTGCCCAGGCCGATGCCGTCCGGTGCAAAAAACGGCGGTGCGAATCGGCCTGCCGCTCCCAGCGGGAGAAAAAGCGACGGCGGCCTTCTTTGTCGAGAAACAGACCACCATCGCGTTGCTTGAAGTGCTTGCTGTCCAGCACCTGCTTGCGGAACATATCCAAAACACAGCAGTCGGCTTGGGTTCTGACGATTTCCACCAGATCACAGGCAAGCGATGCCCGACCGTAGGCGGGCTGGTGGTAAAAGCCGATGGTCGGGTCCAGTCCACTGGCATGCAGCGCACGCAAGGCGTCGGTCGTCAACAGTGTGTAGGCCAGCGACAGGCAGGCGTTGACCGGGTCGCGAGGTGGTCTGCGGTTGCGGTTGGTAAAATCGAAACGTTCGGGATAAACCTGACAATAGGCAGCGAAGTAGCTGCGGGCACCAGCTCCTTCCAGGCCGCGTATTTCATCCATGCGCTGCGTGCCAATCGTGTCGACCAGTTCAGCCAACCTGGCGCAGCCGACAAATAGCGCCCGGCGCTTCGCCGGATACCGAGGCATCAAGTGGCGCAACAACCTTCTTTGCCGCATCAGTTTCAGCCTGACCAATTGCCGGGCCAGTTCGGCGCACAGCGCGGTATCCTGGGCCAGTTGGTATTGCGCGATGCGGCGGGCGGTGTTGCCGTGGTGCCAGCCGCCACACCAGCTCACCGTCTGTTTGCGCGGGTGCAGAATGACGATGGGAATGTCCGCCTCGCTCAGCATCAGCAGCGTTCGGCTGTCCAGGGTGCATCCTGCGGTGACCACTACCCTTTCCAGGCTCCTCACCAGAACCGATTGTTTTTCCTCGGCATAGCGAACCCACAGTCGGCCGCGTTCATGACTGAGCGCAGCGCCTTGACGGTCAATATACAGCGTGGCCATGGCGTTGCTCTCCCGAAATGGTTTTACCCAACATAGAACAGTGGCTCGTCCCTGGGCAGGCAGGCAATGCCCAGGCCTTGAATGCGCTCCGGAGCGGGTACTCTGACCGCCAGCAGGCTGTCTTCATCTTCATCAATCGTTGCCCGGATCCGCGCGGACAGTTCGCGCTTCTCCGCTGCCGTCAAAAAACACTCGAACACAGACTTCTGACCGCCCCAGGCGTAGTCCTTCAGGACGGTGAGCGCACGGCGGAGCCGTTGCGGGTCGCGGATATCGTAGGCGAACAAGTAGCATTGACGCTCTGGCATGGTGCCACCGGGGTTGTCGAAAGTTGCTGCACAGGTTAGTGCCGGGGGCTGCGTTATGCCGGGCTGGTAAGCTTGTCGCCCGGCAAACTGGCCTTTTTCATCAGTCGGTTATTGCTTGGGGTGCCGGACACACCAAAACCGTTCCAGGGTCGCTCCCAGGCTGTCGAGGTCATCGGCAGACAGTTCTCTTCCCCGATCTGCGGCCTTCATGGGAATAGACAGGTGCCAGTATTCCATACCGCGCTCGCACAACTCAGCCACCAAGGGCACTGGCAGCGTGCCGTACACCGCATCGCCAGGAGCCATGCGGCTCACATCTGCGTGTGGGATATGGTGATCGAAAGTATAGTCGTGCCGAGCGAACCACTGCCCCGCACCCGGGTGGCGGGTAACAAGCCAGCGTTTCAAGGGGTGTTATCCCGTTCAGTGTTGGTAAGGGGGCAGGGCTTCAGGTCAGTCGTCGCGAGCGCCCGCTATGACGCCAGCCCAAGCGTGGTGACGAGTTTGCTTCGCAGGTTCGCAAGGTTGCCACCGTCTATCACGGCGATGTCGAGTAGATCGGCACGAGACTTCTCTACATCTCTCAGGGGATTGAACGACACCACACAGCCCCGGGTGCGCAGGCCACCCAGGTTTTTCATAGTGCCTGCCAGCTTATAGACCATGTCCTCTCCGCCGCGCCGGTCGGAGCGCCCGCTATTGGGATGGAATCTGCCGGTCTTGCACTCGAACACCCACATTTGGTGATGGATCAGCGCGATCACATCCAGTTCGTTTCTTACCGCACTTCTGGTCGCGCCAGCACGGTGTTGGACGGTCACGTTGCGGGCGCTCGCAGCGATTTGTCGATATTCGTTTCTTAGCGACTTCAATTCATCGAATATCCGTGCTTCAAGCCAACCACCGTTGACAAACTGGCGCGTGGATTCATCCTTGAATTTGTACTGCTCCGAATCTTGGTTGTCCTTCTTGATGAACTTGATCAACTCTTATCGTTCTCAAGTTCGCTTAACAGATCCGTTAGATGTTTCGGCCTATTGTCTTCGCGTATGTCTATAGTCAGCTCCAGCTTTCCTTCCGCTTCTCCTGCGTAATAGTTGAGCGTACTGTATGCGTTGGCGTATTTTTCCGCCCTATTAGCCCAAGAGCCGGCCAGGTCACGGAGATATTTGGGTATATCGGACTTTTCGTCTTTGATCAGATCAATGCCATGGGCCTGCAAAAAGTGCCGGAGCGGAAGCGACCCGGCAATCACGATCTTTTCGCTATTTTCATTGCCAGTTGGGTTCAGCCAGACAATTTCGGGCGTTTGCACGTAGAACACACCAACGCCGCGACACGAACATTGTTCGAACGCGGCAATACTCATCGGCTTGGTGCCGCCGGTGGCGTTGAATACGACTTCGTGGGGACTGTGTTTGTTGATTAGCCCGTCTACGGCATCTTCAATACCTTGCAAACAGAAGGCATCCGCGACCCGCACAAGTTCCACGGCAACACCCATTTGTTGAATCACGTCGCGCTGGGCTTTGCCATTGCCTTTGTCTCGTTGCTGATCGCTGCACAGCAGATAGACCTTTTCCGGTTTCATGCCCTCATGCAGCATCGGCAAAATGTTCGGCAAGGGTTGATCAGAAACGAAGCCGATATGCGCTTTGAGTTTTGCCATCAGATTTTCATCCCTTACGTGGGTGGCAGAGCGGGGCTGTTCATGTCACGTTGTGAATTGTGAACTTCCCAAGCCCGAATCCGGTGTTTTTGCCGACATGCAGCAACTCACACAGGTACAGGGACGGCAGGAAAGATCGCAACTCGCCGGTGATGCGCCAGTCACCGACCAGCCCGGGCAGGTGCATTTTCTGCTGCTGCCGGGAGGAATAGCGAGACCAGTGGAGCAGGCGCAGCTTGTGTTCGCTCCCCAGCGTTTTCGCCTGTTCGGTGAGTTCCCTGATGTCCCCGGTATCCGACGGCAGGCCAGCAGTATCCTGAAACAGGCGAATGCGGCGCAGGCAACTGACCATCAAATCCGCCGGCGTCAGTCTGGCTGTCCCCAGCACCTTGCCCTGGCGTTGCAATCGCAGCGGGGTTTCCATGCGCAGTTGGATACTGGTGGCGTCTGTTGGTGCAGTCACCCGGGTACGCTGTTCGTGTGTTGGGATTTCCGGCATGTGCTCATGCCAGATGCTCTCGTGCCGCTCGCCATCGCAGCGGCTGACGCGGCATAACCTCGCCTTCACCTTGCTCCGACCGAGCCCGCAAGCTAGGGCCTGCTGCCAGGCAAGGATGATCAGCGGCAGTTGCGCCAGCGCTTTGCCGAACAGCACCATGTGGAACCCCAGTTGATCTTCCGGAGTCAACATGGCGTCGCCCGGGGGTGGCGGTTCGATCACATAGGGCAGCATCGCTGCGCGCTGACGGTGGTCAGGACCGCTGGTCACAGGCTCGAAAACAGCCGTATAGGAACAGCCACTCTGAACCGGGCAGCCATCGCACACCGTGCGTCCTGTGACGCAGGCCATGCGCCGCAGGGCCGCGCCGAAGGCACCCCTGAGTATGGAGCCACTGTAAGGCGGCAGCGACAGCGGTTGCTGCACGGTGCACTCGAAGCGGTAGCGAACGATGGGGTAAGAGTTCATTGGCCGGTCAGCCAAGCCATGACACGCAGGGTGTTCTGATGGTCCTTGTCTTTGGCAGGCCTTTTCTTTGCACTTGTCTCACGCCATTGTTTTGCTTTTTGCATCCGGGCTTTGAGTTCCTCCGCAACGGTGATTTTGTCCTGACCTCGCCACAGCTCATCTTTCACCGCCTGGATGATTGCAGCGATTTCCGTCATGTTCTTGTCCGTCCGCGCCTCAAGCACTTCCTGGATCTCCCGTTCTATCGGGGACATCGCCGCCAGGCGTTCGGCCCGCTGCCTCTCTTGCATTTCGCGTTGCTGGCGTTCCTGGTGCCGACGCTTTATCTCGGCCTCCTGCCCCGTATCTCGTTGCATCGCCCCATACCCCACGGCGGTCTTGGCACCGAAACCACACCATTCGAAAGCGTGTTCAAAGGCGGATTCCAACAGGGTTTTCCAACGATCATTTTCAGCCAGATCAGTTGTCAGGCGCTTGCGGTCGCAAACCACATGGAAGGTGAAATTCGACCCTGGCGGCACGGTCATAAAATTGATGGGGATGGGTTGGCCCGAGTCATGGGGCGAGGCACTGCCTTGGTAATAGTGAGAATAGTGCGGGGTCATGACCTCGATCGCGAGCCTGCCTCCGGATATTTCCGGCAGGACATCCCAGAAAGACAGGGCACCATGCCCCGCATCAGAGGAATCTGGTCCGAACAAGGTATTAATGGCTTCCTGCGTCCATACGCCATCTTCGGACTGAGCCGCCCAGGTCACACTCGGCGCGATTCCGGCCAGTTCTTCCGCCGCCCGTCGCACCACGCCCTTGACACCGCTGCCCGGCAGATACGGCAGGCCGTAGGGGTTGAGGAAGGAGAAACCATTTTCCAGCGGGTGTTCGTTACCCAGGCCGGTGGCGAAGGGCGAGTCTGACCTGGCAATCAGTTGAAGCTGCGACTCCTCCGATAGGTTCGCAAACACCGCCTTCTGGCGCTTGCCGAAGGCGTCCAACATTTTACGATCAGCGGGGTTGATAGCTGCTGCTTCTTTTGACGCAGATACGCTATCGGTCTCTTTGGACCAATCGACCTTCTGCCATAACTTTAAGAACATGCCGAATCGCGAGGCAGGCGAAGCGTCTTTGAAACTGTCTCCCAAATATTTCGGAACGGCAGCTACAGGCATCTCACTGGCCTCCCCGCCGGGCATCCGGCCCTTCAACAGGTCCATCCGAGCGGGATTGGGCTGGATCATCACCGCCATGCTGCGCCGCAGCGATCTGCCGCATCCAGCGTAGCCAGGCCATCGCTTCGGTGGTGATCTCTTGAAACTCGCGTGGCTCGGTTTGCAGCAGGTGCTCCATGCAACCCTCGAAATCCTCGGGCACACCCTTGCGCTGATGTAGCCAACCGCGCAGATGTCCTGCCAGTTGTTCGTGCTCGCCGCCTTTTTTCTGCTCCAGAAAAGCCATTACCTGCATCAGCCCGCTGTTTATGATCAGCGCGGGCAGGCCCTTGGCCAGGTTCGTGTATTCCTTTGAGCAGCTCTTGCTCTTGTCCCAGGCATGTCTGGCGCGTTGCTGTTCCAGGGTTGGCGTCGGGGTTGTTTTCGGCATATCAACCCCCGCTCACGACTCGCGCCGTCACCAGGCCGCGACCGGTGGTGGCGTCGCCGCCGAGCTGTAACAGCGGACAGCCGTTAATGATGGTTTTGATCTTTTCCATCACCTCGGCGGCTTCCATCTTGCTCTTCTCGTCATGACTCCGGCTGGCCAGCAGCGGGGCGATCATCAGGGATTCCGGCGGCAGGTTTTCCGTATAGAACAGTCCGCCATCGGCGGCTGTGCCAGTCTCATCATCAATGCGCACATGGGATTCGACCACGGTGGCGTATTCAGCGAAGTAGCCGAAGTCGGTGTCGGACAAGATAACCAGATCATCGGCCAGTTTCTCCCGGAAAAACTGGTACTCGTCGCTATCGGGCAGACCACGATCCACCAACTCATTACCGATGGTTTTTATCGCCTCGTCCGTGTGCGCGCAGTATTCAAAGGCTTCAAGGTGCAATTTGTTGTCTGCGGACAGTAATTTGTCATTCCCGACCACACATTTCCCTTCCTTCGCAGACAGGTCACCCCACGCGACCTTTTGGCCCGTCAGCGCCAGCAGCCGCTGACAACGCGCCAGGGCTTGCGGGCAGGTCGCGTAGACATAGCCGTTTTTCAGGCAGCGCACCGGCAGGGTGACCAGTTGCGCATCGCCGAAGCTGATGGCCCCGGCATGATGGTTTTGGCTGTCGGATGGGGGCCCGAACAGCGGGTGAAGCAATTCGGCATCCCCGCCAATGGCTTCAAAGCTGTGCCGGAGCGCGCCTTTGATGCCGGAGCCGGCAAAGCTGGGATGATGGGTGTGACGCTCACGCTGGATGGGATTGTCGATCAGCCCGGTGGCCGTACCCGCGCCCATGTGCACCGGGCTGATGGCGTAGAGAAAAATAGCTGCCTGTTTCTGAAACATGGTGCTTTCCGTGGTTCGGTGGTTGATCAGTAGGTCGCGAAAACGAAGCGGTTATAACCTTCCACCCGACGTGCGCCATTGTCCGCCCCGTCGGGCCACAGGCCGTAGATGGCAAGCTTGTGGAGCGCGTCCGGTGTGGCTTGCAAATCCTGAAGCCAATACACGCTGCCGGTTGGTGCTACCCGCTGCGCGGGTTTGGGTTGCTTCGCGGCCAAGTCCCAGCCAGAGATGATTTTGGAACGGGGGACGGCGGCACAAACGAGTTTGGCCGTTACGCCACCGAGGTTAAACTGCCGGCTTTCGTCGAGGCCGGTAGGCCGCCAGCCGCCGGCAAAAATACCCGGGCTGATGAGAACAATACGGCAGCGTTGATTGGCGGATATCTGCTCCCATAGCGCCTCCCAATCCGGTTCACCATCGACGTCGGCGCCATCAATCAGGCTTGCCTGCGCCGCCCGTCCGTCGCCACCCAGGCGCAGCGTCAGGCTAGGCGGCCATTCGGCCCCCTCGGTTCGCGCCAGAAAGCCGACATCATAGTCATTGCCTTGATGCCGCTGCTGGAAAGACACGGCCTGGGTGGTGAACAGCCTGCCTTCGGCAACACTGCCGCTGGCGGCCTCGATACCGATACCGGTGCGTACTTCCGTTTGCCAGAGTTTGTCCTGAGCCAGCAGGTGGCTGTCAACAATCGGCTCGCCTGAGAGGTATGCCCGCCAGCCTGCGGCACTGAGATAAAAGCCGCTTTCTGGCTTGCCGCGTTCTGGTTCGGGCAGCACGGCGAGATGTGCGGTGACCGCGGAGGTCATCAGGGTGTTTGCCGTACCGGGCATGATACGGCGCACGACTCGATCGCCACTCTGTTCATCCTGCGCCCGGACTCGACACAGAGAGATCAGATCAGCAGGCAGCGCGTACAGGGGCGCTACCTTGCTATTCTTGCCGCGGTGCGCCAGTTGCACGTCGGTAAGCCGGAAAGCGCCGGGGCGGGCAGCATTGCCGAACTCGGCATCCATAAAATCGCGGTTGTTGGCAAATGCGCCAAAATCAATGCCCTTGCGCACCATCAGCGCGGAGCGAATTGCGCCAGCGATAACGGAGGGATGCGGCGGCACTAGGCTCTCGCCGTAACTGCCCGCCTCACCGAACAGTTGGTTACCGCGTAGGAACAGCACATCGTGCGGTTCGATAAAACAACAGGTTGTCATCAGGCACCGTCTCCTTCGATAAATCGGTGCATGCGCTCAACGGCCGCCAACAAATCAGCCAGATCACGCTCAACCACATTCCATACGACCTCAAGATCAATCCCGAGATACCCATGCGCCAGCACGTTTCGAAAACCGGCCAGGTCCGCCCAGGGAATTCCCGGTTCCGTTGCCTTGGTTGTTGCGCTTAGTCGTTGGCTGGACTCGGCCAGCGTTTGCAGGTTTCGGAGCACCGCATCCTGGACCATGGGCGTCTGCAGGAAAGTATCCTGCGCTCCACCCGTGTATTCACGGATGCGTTCAATGCATTCGCGTACATGGTCAAGCAGAACCCGTTCGGATTGTCGCGTGGGCTTCATAAGGTCACAGCCTCGGCCAGAACGCGATCCCGCAATGCGGGATGCAGGCCCCGATCGCTCACCACATCCACACGGCGATGGAGCAGACTCTGGATCTCCACCAATAGCCCGCCCAACTCAAGGGCGCTCTTGTCGCGGGGAATGGACACCAACAGGTCCGCATCACTGCTTTCGTCCGCGTCGTCCCTCGCCATAGAGCCGAATATGCGCACATTTTCAATACCACGCCGTCGCGCCAGGGTCAGGATTTGATCACGATGCTGCTCAATCAGCGGGTGCATTCACCTTCTCCTGATCTGATGCCGTTGGCTCCGGTTTATCGAGGCGCACTTCCCGCGCGAGAAATTCAGCCACACCGAGAAAGTTTTCGAGATAGTCCAGGCGGTCTTCCTGCTTAATCGCGAGCGTCGCCAACCGACTCGCGAGCAATTGTTCACGGCAGAATTCCTTGTCCTCGCCAGTGCCTGCCTGCCGCTGGAGCTGGTCATCCAGCAGGCTACCGAGCATGTCCTGCGGTGCATCGTGCGGCAGGTCCTTGAGCCACAGCAGGCAGTGATAGGCGGCGCGGCGGGATACGGAAGGCCTAGCGAGAAACTCCCGCACATCTTGCAGCAACTGCAACTCCCCCCACTTGCCAGTCAGCTTTAGCGCGCCGCCAGCGCGCTTGACGATGGTGATACCGAAGGCGTTCCGCCCGCCTTGGCACTTGGCGCGTTGTTCGGCGTCTTTCATTTCCCGGCGAACCGCTGCCAAAGGTGCCTTGTGATGGGCGATCACCGCGCCGCAACTGGCGGTGGCTCCGCCCATCATTCTGAACAGTTGATTGCGCAACAAGGCAAAGCCTTTCTTACAGACCAGCTTCCCCGCCTGCCTTGCCCGCTGCATATCGCCCCAGTCTTTGTTCTGATAGTCCGCGTCGTCACCACTCCAAGCGTTGCGCAAGCGCTGCATGGCCGGCAGCAGGTCTTGCACCGGCAACATGGCGAATACATCGTCGCCACCTGCATAGATCAAACGGCCAAGGTGCTCCCGTTCCACGATATGCGGTACAACATGCAGGGCGAAGTCGTTCAGCGCGGCGGATATCGCCAGGTGGCGGTTGGGCGAGAGTGCACGGGGCGACGCTGCGTATTCCCCGATTTTCGCGTTGTCTCGCGCTTTTTTCTTCACGAATTCCCGGAGTTGCGGGTGGAAACTCTTTTCATAGGAGATTGCAAACTTCTCATCGCCCGACAGAATGTGCCCCATATTGTCGCCGTCCAGCAACAGCAGGGCGTAGTAGGCTTCCAGTTGGTCCTGTGCGCCCAGGCCAAGAATCTGTTTGACCTCTTTGCGAAGTTCATCCGCTTCTTGCTCATCCTCCAGGTCATCCGCCTTGTCCAACAGGCCAGCCAGCTTCTTCGCCTGATCTATTGATGGGTGGCTCCGGTAATCCGCCATGAGCTTTCGGGGTAGCGCCATTGGGTCTGGGTCGTATCTGTCCAGTAGCTTCTGCGCCTCGTCGGAACGCTCGCTATTGTTTTTCAGCCAGCTTTCAAGTTGCGCCGCCAGCGCCATCGTGTGGGTGGAGACGACAAAGCGATTGACCCGGGCTTCTGTCGCCCGCCCAACCTCTTCCGCAAACAGGGTTGGCCAGAGGCGTTTCACCGCCGATAACCCGCCGAGATATTCCCCCTTTTTGGCCCAGGAAGGTTTTTTGTCATGCAGCCTTTGCCACAGCGTGTCGTCGCGCTGGCCTTGCGGCTTATCAAGGTCTGCCCGGTCCAGCGTCAGCCATTCGCTCTCCCCTGTAAGGGAATCACGCCAGCCTTTTTGCGTCAGTTGGTCGAAGGGTCGCACCGCCTTGGCGGCGGACAGGGCACGCTCGGCCAGATCGTAGACCGCCGGATAAAGCACTCCGGGATTCGGACGCCAGAAGGTGGTGTTGTCGTCCCACCGTTCCACCAGCACCTTCCACGCATCGGATGCCAGGAAGCCGCCGACCCCGCCTTCGTTTGCGTCGAAGAACGGTGCCATGGCTTCTTGTAACCGAGACACATCCAGGTCGGTCTGCTGGTCTTCGTTGCGGGGTTTGATCAAAGAGAAAGGCACCGCGGCCCAGTGGACTTCCGGGAAGCCGTCGAGTTGGTCACGCATTTGTGTGTGGCAGTATTTTTCGTCGCCGCCCGTCGCGCCGATCTCTTCCAGCAAACAGTTCACGGTTTGCTCGCCGATGCTTTGCAGCCAGCACCGAACCTGTTGCTCGATGTCTTGCGCAAGCCCCTTCGCCTGATCGGCAGGCACGACGGCCACAAAGCGATTGGGCAGGGCGCCAGCGAACAAGGGATTGGCATCTGTTGCCGACTTCGCCCAGTCGCAATCGCTAAACCACTCGGCCGGGAGCCCCATTTCATCCCGCAGCCAGACATCCACCTGGGGAATGCCACGCAAGCGCGGGAACAGAATGGCGTCCGGACCCAGGCGTTCGCAGACGACTTTCATGGCCTCCCATGACAGCCGCGCCAGCAGATGCGAACCGGCCCACAGGTCGGCGGTAGAGCGGGCCGCAGCAATAAAAGGCTGCACCGGCCCCAGCGACAGCGCCAGCAGCGCGGCTTCGCTCTTGCCATCCGCCGCGAAGGTACCGGCGAAAGCGCTGGTCAGGTCCAGATGATCCCAGATGGAATGGTCCGGCACGCGGGTATCCGCCGGTAACAACGGCCACAGAAAACCCAGCTTGCCGTCGTCATCTTCCTCGCTGAGTTTCGGGCCGAAGCGCCAGCAGGCCAGCAGGGTTTTTTGCCAATCGGGCTTGTCGCTGATTCCATCCTTGATGACAAGGCTGGAAAAATGCTCGAAGCTGCGTTGCTTGATGTCCGTAATGTCTGTTTCCGCCAGCCGTTTCAGGTCAAGTCTCTCACCGGTCAAGGGGTGAATCAGGATGGGCGATTGAGTCCAGCGCACCTGACAGCCGGGTGCGATCTTGAAGGTTTTTGTTGCGCCTGTTTTTGTTTCGACCGTGATTTCTTCCATAGGCCATTGGGGACGATCCGCTGCCGCGGCCCACCAATCAGCGCGTTTGACATCCTTGTACAGGGTGATGGGAATACCATTCTTGAACAGCACGCCGGCCAGCACATCGGTATTGTCCGGATCAAGCCAGTCGCCAACCGGTAGATTGTGAAAGCCGAGGTCGCGGTGCAGCGCCTTGCAGGTGCCGCCCTCATGGCCTGCCGGGTCGCGCAAGAGCACCAGGGCTTTTTCCGCCGGGTCGTGCAAGCGGGCGTGCAGCTTGGTCTGCCAGAAGGTGTCTGGGGTGCTCATGCTGGTTTCCGCTGGATATCGTGTTGGTCGTCGTCCAGAAATTCATGGACACGTTTCCACATCGTCACAAGCTCGGTTCTGTTCGGGGAAAAATCCAGCGGCGGCAGGCAGGGTAAATGAAACACAAGGGCCTTCACTTTACTGTTGGAGGCTGGAACCACCTTGAAACGCAGGCTGCTCGGCAGGCGCTTGTTGCCCCAATTCTTGGGATCATGTTTCGTGACGGGATAGTTCAGCCAATGTCGATTTGTTTTGAATGTGCTGTTTAGATTCTTGCGCAGTTGCGCCAGTTGGGTCATTGCCTTCTGCCAGTTGGCAACCGCTTCCGACTGCCACATCAGCAAGCCGCCCCTGTCATCACATCCTATGGCATGGGGCCAGTCTCTCTGTAACGCGCGTTCCAGCCTGGCGGTGAATTTCCCGGCATCAACCGCCAGTTCCGGCGTTCCGTCTTGAGGTTCGAGCGATACCGACCCCCAGCCATTGCGGCTGCGCCCGCCGATGGTGCCAAATTGGTCGATCAGTGCCAGCGTGTTGGCGATGTCATCTTCATGTTCTTCCGGCACGGCAAGACGTACGGTTGCCGAACCTTCAGCTTGAATCGCCGACCCATGCGCTAAGCGCGTTCCTATTCTTCGATCATATTGTACAGGCCCATAACCCAGATACAGGTCAGCAGCCACTGGGTTCTTGGATCCAATTCCTGGCAGTTTATGCCATCCATTCGAGCCTTCGCGCCAGTCGCTCAGCCGCATCCTGACCAGGCTTTTCGTGGTGCCA